>NZ_FXEG02000001.1 GCF_900176255.2 Mycobacterium ahvazicum | reverse complement strand
AGCAACACCCCCCGCCGTGGCCCCAGCCGCCGCCGCGGCCCCAGCCACCGTGCCCGCCGCCGGGACCCCAACCGTGGCCGCCGTGGCCGCCGCCGGGCCGCTCGGGAAGGATCCCGGGACTGAGCGGGGCGCCGCCGTGCGGGCCGCCGATGTCGAAAGTCGTGGCAGGGGCGGGCGCCGGCGCGGCCTGCGCCGCGGGCATCCCGCCGAACAGCATCGCGCCGGCCACCGCACCGGCGCCGACAGCACCCGCGGCCGCGCCGCGGATCGATCGCAGTGAATACCTCATGATGAGCTCCTTCCGAGAACCCCTGTCCCCCGACATCTCGAAACGCTACGCATAAATTTCTGGGCAAACAATAGCAATAGCACCGAATTGTGCTGTGAAATGAATAACAATTCAGTCGCAACCTCAGTCGCACAATTACGTATCTTCGTAACTCAAATCCGTATTTCAAATAATACGCAACTGCGCCATTCAGGAAAACCGAAGATACTGAGATCAGTGCCTACTGAGGCCGATATACACCCAGTTCAAGTGGTATCTACTGATTCACTGATCTAAGAATATCCTCTACTCAGTAGATCAGCTAATACGGGACGATAATGCGCCTCTTGCGCCCGATACGGAAATCTCATATGCCGCAGATCCATCGGTACACGATTTGCGCACCGTAGCCATACAGGTCGCGTCCTCTATTTTCCACAGCTACGCTTTTTAATTTCCACTGGTGAGGACCGCCGCACGCGTCCGGGCGTGCCGCGGTCGCTGGAACTTCCGCCGTAACACCCGGCTCCGCGCGACGGGACTTACGCTGGTGTCAGTGAGACAATCAGTAGGCAACGTGCACGGAAGCACTGATTTACTGATTGGCACCCACCGGAGGGATGGTCGCCCCAGTGAGCTTCAACCCCGGCCGGATCGGGCCCGGCGCCGCAGCGTTCCGAGCGCAGATGTCCGCCGCGTCACCCGCCGGAGACAGCGCACCAACTGAACGCCTCACCGGGTTCCGTCAGCCGCGCCCCCAACGAATGGTCGGCGATCCCGCGGAATCCCGATCACGCTCCACGGGCGAAACCCCCCGCATCCAACGGACGCGGCGCACCGTCGACCTCCCGGCCGCCACCCATCGAGCACTCGACATCTGGCAACGGGAAGCCGCCGACCAGTTGGGCGTCGCCCGGGTCACCGGCCAAGAGGTGCTCACGGCGCTCATCGACCAGTTGCTGGCCGATCCCAAGCTCGCGGCCCAGATCATCCGGGCCATTCAGGACCGGCGCTAGCCGGACGCGCGGGCGCGGCTAGTCGACCTGCATTTCGCGCAGTTCGCGCTTGAGAATCTTGCCGGTCGGGTTGCGCGGCAATTCCTCGAGGAAGATCACCTCGCGCGGCACCTTGTAGCGGGCCAGGTGGTCGCGCACGTATCCCTTGATGGTGTCCTCGTCGACCTCAGCGCCGTCCTTCTTCACGACGAACGCGCGCAGCCGGTGGCCCCACTCCTTGTCCTCGACACCGATCGCGGTGGCCTCCACCACGGCTTCGTGTCCGCTGATCAGGTCCTCGACCTCGGCGGGGAACACGTTCTCGCCGCCGGAGACGATCATCTCGTCGTCACGGCCGCTGACATACAGCAGGCCGTATTCGTCGAAGTAGCCGACGTCGCCGGAGGACATCAGGCCGTCGATGATCTGCTTGTGCCCGCCGCCCGTGTAGCCCTCGAACGGGAAGGCGTTGCCGACGAAGATGCGTCCCACGTCGCCCTGAGGCACCTCGTTGCCGTTGTCGTCGAGGATCTTGACCTTCACGCCCTTGACGACCGGGCCGACCGTCGACGCGTTGCGTTCCAGGTCCTCGGGCCGGGCGATGGTCGCGAACGCGATCTCGGTCGAGCCGTACATGTTGTAGACGACCGGACCGATGTCTTTCAGGGCGCGGTTGGCCAACTCGGCGCCCAGCTGGGATCCGGACACGAAGATGATCTTCAGGCTGGACAGGTCGGGCTTGGAGTCCATCTTTTCCAGCGTGTCCAGGATGCGCGACAACATCACCGGCACCACGACCATGGCCGTCACCTTGTATTTCTCGATGTCTTCCAGCACCAGCGGCGGTTTGAATTTGCGCCGCAGCACCAGCGTCGAGCCCAGGAACATCGCGATGGTGGCGTGGAGGTAACCGAGCGCGTGGAACATCGGCGCCGGCAGCGAGGTGACCTCGTTGGCCTTGAACGGAACGTGCGACAGGATGCCCCCGACGGGAGCCAGGGTCCCGACGGGAGCCAGGGTGGGCGGGGTGCTGCGGTTCGCGCCCTTCGGTGTCCCGGTCGTGCCGCTGGTCAGGATGATGATCGACGCGTGCTTGCTGGCCTTGGGGGCGGGCTCCTTGCTGCTGCGCGCGATCAGCTCTGCCAGGGTTTCGTCGGTGCTGCCGGAGGACTCGTCGCTGTCCGGGTTGACACCTAAAGCGCGCAGCTTGCCCAGCTCCGGCTCGGCCTTGCTGACGGCGTTGGTGTATTCGTCGTCGTAGATGATGACCTTGGCGCCTTCGCGCTCGGACACCTCTTTGATCTGCGGTCCGGAGAATTCGCTGTTGAGCAGGATGATGCGGGCACCGACCCGGGCGGCGCCGTAGTTGGCGATGACGAACCAGCGGTGGTTGCGGGCCAGGATGGCGACGCCGTCGCCGCCCTTGACGCCCTTTTCGATCAGGCCGTTGGCCACGGCGTGCGCGGCCTCGTCGAGTTCGCGGTAGCTGAACTCGCCGTCCTCGTCGATCAGCGCCGCGCGGTCGGGGGTCCGTCTGGCGTTGAGCGAGGGCAGCATGCCGAACTCGCCCCACTTGGCGATGTCGGTTGCCATAGCGGCGGTCTTCAGCGGCGACTCGAGCTTGAATGCGCCCGCCTCGAAGATCTTCCGCACGTAGTGCAGCTCCGCCGAACCGCGTTCGACGTACTGCTGGACCTTGGAAACGGCTTGCCCGGGCAGGCCAGGAAGGTTAGGCATAACCTCACCATATGTGACGCGGGTCGCAACGCGGCCAGAAAATTCTCCCGTAATTACGATGAACGCCATGACCGGTCCGGTGTCAATGGAGGTTGCCGGGCACCACGTCAAGATCACCCACCCGGACAAAGTCGTGTTCGAAGCTCATGGACAGACCGGGCCCTACACCAAACTCGACCTGGTCCGGTATTACCTATCGGTGGCCGACGCGGCGTTGCGGGGTGTGGCCGGGCGGCCGATGATCCTCAAGCGCTTCGTCAAGGGCATCGCGCACGAGGCGGTGTTCCAGAAGCGTGCGCCGACGAAGCGGCCGGATTGGGTCGACGTCGCCGAGCTCCACTACGCGCGGGGTACGTCGGCCGCCGAGGCCGTCATCCACGACGCTGCCGGGCTGGCGTGGGCAGTCAACCTGGGTTGTGTGGACCTCAACCCGCATCCGGTGCTCGCCACCGACCTCGACCATCCGGACGAGTTGCGCGTCGACCTGGATCCGATGCCCGGGGTCGACTGGCAAGGCATCGTCGACGTGGCCCTGGTGGCCCGCGAGGTGCTGGAGGACTACGGCCTGGTCGGTTGGCCCAAGACGTCCGGCTCGCGTGGCTTTCACATCTACGCCCGGATCGCGCCGCGCTGGGAGTTTCGTCAGGTCCGGCTGGCCGCCCAGACCGTTGCCCGTGAGGTGGAGCGGCGAGTGCCCGACGCGGCGACCAGCCGCTGGTGGAAGGAAGAGCGCGAGGGCGTCTTCGTCGACTTCAACCAGAACGCGAAGGACCGCACGGTCGCGTCCGCCTATTCGGTGCGGGCTACGCCGGACGCCCGGGTGTCGACGCCGCTGCATTGGGACGAGGTCGCCGGCTGCCGGCCGGAGACGTTCACGATCGCCACCGTTCCCGACCGGTTCGCCCAGATCGGCGACCCGTGGGCGGGGATGGATGACGCGGTGGGCGACCTGGACCGGCTGCTGATGCTGGCCGAGGAAATGGGCCCCCCGGAGCGGGCGCCGCGCGGGGCGGGGAAGAGTGCCGACGGCCGCCGCCGGTCTTCGATGCCTCTGATCGAGGTCGCCCGGACCAAGACCAAGGACGAGGCGATGGCCGCGCTGGACACCTGGCGCGGCCGTTATCCCGCCGTCGCCGGGCGGTTGGCGCCGGCCGATGTGCTGGTCGACGGCATGCGCGGGCCGAGTTCGATTTGGTACCGGATCCGGATCAACCTGCAGCATGTTCCGGTCGACCAGCGCCCGCCGCAGGAAGAGCTGATCGCCGACTACAGCCCTTGGACAAAGGAGGGGCACGAATACACGCCGCCGGGTTCGCGGCGGGGCGCCGCGGGTGCGGGAGAATTGCCCCATGCCCGCGACTGATCAGCCCCTGGGCCTGCGGGAGCGCAAGAAGCTCAAGACCCGCCAGGCCATCAGGCGCGAGGCGTTCCGCCTGATCGATGCGAATGGCTATGCGGCCACCACCGTCGAACAGATCGCCGAGGCCGCCGAAGTGTCACCCAGCACCTTCTTTCGCTACTTCGGATCCAAGGAGTCGTTGCTGCTCGCCGACGACCTGGACCCGCTGATCTTCGCGGCCTTCGAGTCGCAGCCGCCCGAGCTGTCGCCCACCGAGGCGATCCGCCGGGCCTACACCGAAGTCATGGCCGCTCTGCCCGCTGAGCAGCTGGATTTCGAGAACACCCGGCAGCGACTGATGTTCTCGATACCCGAGCTCAAGGCCGCCATGTACGACGAGTACTACCGCACCGTCAACGTCGTTGCGGAGATGATCGGGCACCGAATCGGCCGCCCCACAGACGATTTCGAAGTCCGGGTGTTCGCGGGAGCGCTGACTGGCGCGATGATGGCCGCCGCCGACAACGCGCCACCGACGGCCGCGACGATCTATCGGGCCCTGGACTTCGTCGACGCCGGCATGCCACTGAGGTGAGCGGCGAAACCGTGCGGCGATGCAGGTCAGCGTCGGCGACGCGATACTCTCACGCGATGCGACAGGGATGGAATCGGCGGGGGTTCTTGCAGCTCGCCGGTGCCGCCGCGGCCGCCGCGGCGGCCGGGACGGCGGCGGGGTGTTCGGACCCGAAACCGCCGGCGAGCGCTCCCGGCAGCGAAGGCGTGACGATCACCCATCTTTTCGGTCAGACCGTCATCAAGACGCCGCCCAAGCGGGTGGTCAGCGCGGGCTACACCGAGCAAGACGACCTGCTCGCCCTCGGCGTCGTACCGATCGCGGTGACCAACTGGTTCGGTGACCAGCCGTTCGCGGTGTGGCCGTGGGCCCAGCCCAAGCTCGGCGGCGCACAACCCGTGGTGCTGAACCTGGACAACGGGATAGCCGTCGAACAGATCTCTGGCCTGAAGCCCGATTTGATCGTCGCCGTCAACGCCGGCTTGGACGCCGACACCTACAAGAAGCTGGCCGCGATCGCCCCGACCGTTGCGCAGTCCGACGGCGACGCGTTCTTCGAGCCGTGGAAGGACCAGGCCACCGCGGTCGGCCAGGCCGTGTTTCAGGCCGGCCAGATGAAGGCGCTGATCGATGGCGTCGACAAGCAGTTCGTCGCCGTAGCCCAGAATCATCCGCAGTGGAAGACCAAGCGCGCCTTGCTGATGCAGGGCACCCTGTTCCGGGGCAGCGTGGTCGCCACCGCGGCGGGCTGGCGAACCGACTTCCTCAACCAGATGGGTTTGGTCATCGCCGACAGCATCAAGCCCTTCGTCAGCGATCACCGCGCCGTCATCCCGCGCGACCAGATCAAGACGGTGCTCGATTCCGCCGACGTGGTGATCTGGACGACCGAGAGTGCCGACGAGCAGAAGGCGCTGCTGGCCGACCCCGAGGTCGCCGGATCGCAGGCGACCGCCCAGAACCGCCATGTCTTCACCACCAAGGACCAGGCCGGCGCGATCGCCTTCGCCTCGCCGCTGAGCTACCCGATGGTCGCCGATCAGCTGCCCCCGATGATCGGCAAAGTGCTCGGCTAGGCACGGCTCTTTGAGCATTCGCTAAGGCAGCTCTGGCAGTGCTCGAAAATCCCGTCTCGGCCTCTTTGCCTGCGCGGATTCCGAAGTTACCGTTCAGTAATGAGCGTGACGGATCTCCCCGCGGACGTGTCGGCCGAACTGGTCGGCAACGTCGTCCTGGACTACGGCGACCAGGCGCTGCTGGTGCAATGTGGCAGCACCGCAGAGGTACTGGCATGGGCGGACACGTTGCGTGCGGCGGCGCTGCCGGGCGTGCTCGACATCGTTCCGGCCGCCCGCACGGTACTGGTCAAACTCGACGGCCCGCGATACCAGGGCGTCATCCGCCAGCGACTACGGAAGCTGCGGATCACCGCGGACACGGCCGCCCCGGCCGAGCGCACCGCCGACGTGGTGATCGACGTCGTCTACGACGGTCCGGACCTCGCCGAGGCCGCCAGCCACACCGGGCTGACGGCCGAACAGGTCATCGACGCTCACACCGCCACGCTGTGGCGCGTCGGATTCAGTGGATTCGCACCGGGTTTCGCGTACCTCGTCGACGGTGACCCGCGGCTGCGGGTGCCGCGCCGCGCCGAGCCGCGCACCTCGGTACCGGCCGGCTCCGTCGCACTCGCGGGTGAGTTCAGCGCCATCTATCCGCGCCAATCCCCCGGCGGCTGGCAACTCATCGGTCGCACCGACGCGGTCCTGTGGGACCTGATGCGGGCCGATCCGGCGTTGCTGACGCAGGGCATGTGGATTCAATTCCGGGCCGTGTGATCAAGGAGCATGCCATGACAAAGCCTGATATCAAGCCCGATATCAAGCCCGACATCAAGCTCGAAATCCTGCGCACCGGACCACTGGCCGTCCTCCAAGATCTCGGCCGGATCGGGCAGGCCCACCTCGGGGTCGGCCGGTCCGGCGCCGCCGACCGCCGCTCGCACAAACTCGCCAATCGGCTGGTCGCCAACCCCGACGATCGCGCCACCGTCGAAGTCACCTTCGGCGGATTCGCCGCCCGGGTACACGGCGGCGACGTCGACATCGCGGTGACCGGCGCCGACACCGACCCGTCGGTCAACGGAATCAAGTTCGGCACCAACAGCATTCACCACGTCCGCGACGGCCAAGTAATTTCGCTGGGCACCCCGCGGGCCGGCCTGCGGACGTATCTGGCAGTGCGCGGCGGTATTTCGGTGCAGCCGGTGCTGGGCTCGCGCAGCTACGACGTGATGTCGGCGATCGGCCCCTCGCCACTGTCGCCCGGGGACCGGCTGCCCGTCGGCGCGCACACCGACGACTATCCCGAACTCGACCAGGCTCCCGTCGCCGCCATCAGTGGCGACACCGTGGAGCTGCTTGTGGTACCCGGACCACGCGACGACTGGTTCGTCGATCCCGACGTGCTCGTCCACAGCGACTGGGTGTCGTCCGATCGCAGCGACCGGGTCGGGATGCGGCTGGTCGGCCGCCCGCTGCAGTACCGCTTTCCGGACCGGCAGCTACCCAGCGAGGGTGCCACCCGCGGCGCGATCCAGGTGCCGCCCAACGGATTACCCGTGATCCTGGGCCCCGACCATCCGATCACCGGCGGCTACCCGGTGGTCGGCGTGGTGATCGACGAGGACATCGACAAGGTCGCCCAGGTGCGGGCGGGCCAGCACGTACGACTGCACTGGGCTCGGCCCCGAGTGCCGGCGGGCGCCCCGTCGTATTAGACATCGCGCGTTGTCCAGGTGCGGGCCCGGCGACAACGTTGTAGACAGGGAGTGTGCTCACCCAGGTCCATACCGCGCGCCTGGTTCATACTGCCGATCTCGACTGCGACACACGGCAGCGCGTTCATCACATGGTCGCCGAAGCCTTCGCCGGTGATTTCACCGACGACGACTGGGAGCACACCCTGGGCGGCATGCACGCCCTGATCTGGCAGCACGGCGCGATCGTCGCGCACGCCGCGGTGATCCAACGGCGGTTGATCTACCGGGGCACCGCGCTGCGTTGCGGTTACGTCGAAGGAGTCGCGGTACGGGAGGACCACCGCGGCCAGGGGCTGGTGCACGCGCTGCTGGACGGAGTCGAACAAGTGCTGCGCGGCGCCTACGAGCTGGGAGCACTGAGTTCGTCGGTCCGGGCCCGCGGCCTGTACGCGGCCCGCGGCTGGTCGCCGTGGAACGGACCGACGTCGGTGCTGGCGCCGGGTGGTCCGACGCGCACACCCGACGACGACGGAACGGTATTCGTCTTCCCGGTCACGGTCACCGTGGACAGCTCCGCGGAGCTGATGTGCGATTGGCGCGGCGGCGACGTTTGGTAGCGCGGACCGACGGTCCACGCGAAACTCCGCTCACCCCAGCGCGATTCATCACATCGCGGTTAGCTACACTGTGAGCTGTCGTCGCGCCTCACGTCGTGGTGCACGCCGTATCGACTGACCGCCCTCACACCGGCCGGCGTCGTAGGGTGAGCGGAAATTCACGCCCGGGTCATTGCGGGCAGCGCTCGGGCAACAATGGATTTCTAGCGTTGTCGCCATGAAACTTTCGCTGGGCCGTTCGCATGTCCTTTCGAACTGGGACCCCGAAGACACCGTGGCCTGGGAGGCCGGCAACGACAAGATCGCCCGGCGCAACTTGATCTGGTCGGTGGCCGCCGAGCACATCGGCTTCTCGGTCTGGTCGATCTGGTCGGTGATGGTGCTGTTCATGCCGGCGTCGGTGTACGGCTTTTCCGCCGGGGACAAATTCCTGCTCGGCGCCACCGCCACCCTGGTCGGGGCCTGCCTGCGCTTCCCGTACACGTTCGCCACCGCGAAGTTCGGCGGGCGCAACTGGACGGTGTTCTCCGCGCTGGTGCTGTTGATTCCGACGGTCGGCACGATGGTGCTGCTGGCTCACCCCGGCCTGCCGCTGTGGCCGTATCTGGTGTGCGCGGCGCTGGCCGGCCTCGGCGGCGGCAACTTCGCGTCGTCGATGACCAACATCAACGCGTTCTACCCCCAGCGCCTGAAGGGCTGGGCGTTGGCGGTCAACGCCGGTGGCGGCAATCTCGGGGTGCCGGTGGTTCAGCTGGTCGGCCTGCTCGTGATCGCGGCCGCCGGAAACCGGCAGCCCTATTGGGTGTGCGCCATTTACCTTGTGCTGCTGGCGATCGCCGGTATCGGCGCCGCGCTGTACATGGACAACCTGCAGCATTACCGCATCGATACGTCCACCATGCGGGCGGTGTTGTCCGAGCCGCACAGTTGGGTGATCGCGCTGTTGTACATCGGCACCTTCGGCTCGTTCATCGGTTTCTCATTCGCGTTCGGTCAGGTATTGCAGATGAACTTCGTCGCCAGCGGCGAGAACACCGCACAGGCCTCCCTGCATGCCGCCCAAATCGCTTTCCTGGGACCACTTTTGGGATCAGTCTCGAGGGTGTACGGCGGCAAGCTGGCCGACCGCATCGGCGGCGGCAGAGTCACGCTCGCCGTCTTCTGTTCGATGATCGTTGCCGGTGGGATATTGGTCAGCGCAAGCACTTTCGGTAGCCATGGCGCGGGCCGCACATCCGCCTCGACGATGGTCGGTTTCGTGATCGGGTTCGTCGCCCTGTTCATCCTGTCCGGCATCGGCAATGGGTCGGTGTACAAGATGATTCCGTCGATCTTCGAGGCGCGTAGTCACTCGATGCAGATGGGCGAGAACGAGCGCCGGCAGTGGTCACGTTCGATGTCCGGGGCCCTGATCGGTCTCGCCGGCGCGATCGGTGCGCTCGGCGGCGTCGGCGTCAACCTGGCACTGCGGCAGTCGTATCTGCACAGCGGTACCGCGACGTCGGCGTTCTGGGCGTTCACGTTGTGCTACGCGGCCGCCTCGGTACTGACCTGGGCGGTGTATGTACGCCGTCCGCTCGAGGTGATGACGACCGAGGCCGCATCGGGGGCCCGGCTGGCCACCGTATAGGCGCGGTATACGCGTCATACCAATTCGGTAGAGAACGTTTAGCACGAAATGTATTCGACCTCACACCGAATTCCCCAGGCGCTCGGTACTGAAATACCTACGCGCGACTAAAGGAGTAAACATCGAGCCCTGAACTGCGACGACGGTCGACCTTCAGGTCCCTTCAGCGATCTATCAGATAACTAGGATTCAACTTACAGGCGATATTGGTCGGAATGAGTTGACGCAGTTCGGTTCCGAATGTGAGCATCAGAACAAGGCAGGGCATGCCTCTCAATTCGAGGCGCCCACAAGGGCATTGAAGGCCAGAATCACCGCAGCTCTTCCCGGTTATGGGTTGAACTGGTTGACGCCCAGACGATTTCGACCACCCGTCCACGAAAGGTGCAGATCGCATGGGCCGCAACCACCGCATCACGGACTGGAATCCGGAAAACGCCGCGGCCTGGGAGGCCGGCAACGACAGGATCGCTCGCCGCAATCTGCTGTGCACGATGGCGGGTGACCATGTGGCATTTTCGATCTGGACTCTGTGGTCGGTGATGGTGCTGTTCATGCCGATGTCGGTCTACGGCTTCCACGCGAGCGACAAGTTGCTCCTGGGTGCGGTGGCCACGCTGGTCGGCGGCTGCGCGCGGATCCCCTACACCTTGGGTATCGCCAAGTTCGGGGGCCGTAACTGGACCGTGTTCTCGGCGTTCGTGTTGCTGATCCCGACCGTCGGCACGATTGTCCTGCTGGCCAATCCCGGGCTGCCGCTGTGGCCGTATGTGCTGTGCGCGGCGCTGACCGGCCTGGGCGGCGGCAACTATGCGGCATCGCTGGCCAACGTCAACGCCTTCTATCCGCAGCGACTGAAGGGCACGGCGCTGGCGATCAACGCCGGCGTCGGCAATCTCGGAGTCGCGGTGATCCAATTGGTCGGCCTGCTGGCGCTGGCCACCGCCGGGCACCAGGCGCCGTACTGGGTGTGCGCGGTCTATCTGGTGCTGCTCACCGTGGTCGGCATCGCGGCGGCGCTGTCCATGGACAACCTCGACCACGGCGTCGAGGTGAACGACATGCGGTCGATCCTGTTCGACCGTGACACCTGGGTGATCTCGCTGCTGTACATCTGCACCTTCGGCTCCTGGATCGGGTTTTCCTTCGCCTTCGGCCAGGTTCTGCAGGTCAACTTCGGGGCCAACGGCGAAAGCCCCGCCCACGCTTCCCTGCACGCGGCTCAGATCGCCTTTGTCGGGCCGCTATTGGGCTCGCTGGCGCGAATTTACGGCGGCCGGCTGGCAGACCGCCGCGGCGGTAGCCGCGTCACCCTGGGCGTCCTTTTGGGCATGATCGCGGGCGCCGGCATGCTGGTGGCCATCAGCACGATCGAGGACCACAGCGGCAGGACGTCGTTCACCGCGGTGGTCGGCTACGTCACCGGGTTCATGATTCTGTTCGTGCTGTCGGGGATGGGCAACGGTTCGGTGTTCAAACTGATCCCGTCGGTCTTCGAGGCCCGCAGTCGCTCGCTGAATGTCGGCGAGGCGGAGCGCCGGCAGTGGTCGCGCGCCAAATCCGGAGCGCTGATCGGCATCTGCTCGGCGGTCGGCGCGCTGGGCGGCGTCGGAATCAACTTGGCGCTGCGCGAGTCTTACCTGCGCAGCGGCACCGAGACGGCGGCGTATTGGGTGTTTCTGACTTCTTACATCGCGGCGGCCATAGTGACCTGGATGATGTACGTGCGGCGCCCGGTATCTGCGCAGGAAGCGCCTAATTCGGTGCTCACAACAGAGCCCGCCCGGGTGTGACGATCACCGCAACATGGGCAATGCTTCAGCAATCGTCAGGTAACGCCGCGGAAATGTCACAGGCATACACAGGTCGTATGGACCAGCCCGAGTCCCCGCCGCTGACCGGTTACCGGATAGCGGTCACGTCCGCGCGCCGCTCCGAGGAGCTGTGCGCGCTGTTGGGTCGTCAGGGCGCCGAGGTATCCAGCGCTGCCGCGATCAACATGATCGCGTTACCCGAAGATGAAGAACTGCAGAGCATTACCGAAGCCGTGATCGCCAATCCTCCCGACATTCTGGTAGCCCACACCGGCATCGGATTTCGCGGCTGGGTGGCCGCCGCCGAGGGTTGGGGGCTGTCCAATCAACTCATCGCGTCGTTGTCCAAGGCGCGAGTGCTCGCGCGCGGGCCGAAGGCGACGGGGGCGCTGCGCGCGGCCGGCCTGCACGAGGAGTGGTCGCCGAAATCCGAGTCCTCCCAAGAACTCCTCAAGTACTTGCTGGAGTCGGGGGTGTCCGGCGCGCGGATCGCGGTGCAACTCCACGGCGCCGCCGACGCCTGGGACCCGTTCCCGGAGTTCGTCGGAGGATTGCGCGCCGCCGGTGCCGAGGTGGTGCCGATCCGGGTGTATCGCTGGAAGTCCACCGCGATGGGCGGCAACTTCGACCAACTGGTCACCGGAATCGCGCGGCGCCAATTCGACGCGGTCAGCTTCACGTCCGCGCCAGCTGCGGCGGCGGTTCTGGAGCGCAGCCGCGACCTGAATATCGAGGATCAGGTGATCGAGGCGATGCGCACCGATGTGCACGCCATGTGCGTCGGCCCGGTGACGGCACAGCCGTTGCACCGCAAGGGTATTCCGACGACGGCGCCCGAACGGATGCGGCTGGGGGCGCTGGCCCGCCACATCGCCCAAAAGCTGCCACAGCTCGGGTCGTGCAATGTGAAGGCCGCGGGTCACGCGATCGAGATCCGCGGAAACTGCGTTCTGGTCGACGGTTCGGTCCAATCGCTGTCCGGATCCGGAATGGCGGTGCTGCGCGCGCTGGCGCATCGTCCCGGCGACGTCGTGGCCCGCAATGATTTGTTGCGGGTACTGCCCGGCAACAGCAACGACCCGCACGCCGTCGACACAGCCGTGCTGCGCCTGCGAACGGCATTGGGCGACAAGAACATTGTCGCAACCGTCGTGAAGCGGGGTTACCGGCTGGCGATCGATGAACCGGTAGGAACGCCATGAGCCTGGTACTTGCCGCGCACGGCACGCGCCGACCGGGCGGTGTCGCGATGATCGGCGACCTGGCGGCACAGGTCAGCCGACAGCTCGGCCGCACGGTACGAGTCGCCTTCGTCGACGTATTGGGACCCACACCCAGCGAGGTACTTTCCGCGGTCGGTGGCCACCGGGCCGTCGTGGTGCCCGCATTCTTGTCCCGCGGCTACCACGTCCGCGCCGATGTGCCCGCCCATGTTGCAGCCAGCGGACATCCCAATGTCATCGTCACCCCGGCACTGGGGCCGGGCGGGGAGATCGCCCGGATCGTCGCCGACCAGTTGATGAAATCTGGCTGGCGCCCGGGTGATTCGGTGATCCTCGGGGCTGCGGGAACTTCGGACCCCACTGCCTGTGCGGACCTGCACACCACCGCGACGCTGTTGTCCGCGCTGACCGGATCACGAGTCACTCTGGGATTTGCCGCCTCCGGCGATGCGCAGATCGTCGAGGCTGTCGAGAGGGCGCGGGCCGACGGTGCGCGCCGTGTCGCCGTCGCCTCCTATCTGCTCGCCGACGGGCTGTTCCAGGAAAGGCTGCGCAACTGCGGCGCCGATCTGGTCAGCCGGCCGCTGGGGACACATCCGCGGCTGGCCCGCTTGATCGCGAACCGGTTCCGCCGGGCGGTGCCGGTGGCCACCCGGCATCCAGTACGTCGTTACCGGCCGGGCGCGCCGACGCACGCGATGCTTGATCTTTGATCACCCGCGGGTGATCCTGACACCATGCCCAGTCGCGACGAGCCATCGCGTGGGTTTCTCGACCCGGTCGCCAAGATGCTGCGGTTGCCGTTCGGCACACCGGAATTCATCGACCGGATTATCACCGGAGGGGTCAACCAGGTCGGCCGCCGAACGCTTCATATGCTGATCACCACCTGGGACGCCGCCGGCGGTGGCCCCTTCGCGGCTAGCGCGGTCGCATCCACGGGTATGGCCAAGACGGCCGAAATCGTGCAAAGCATGTTCATCG
The DNA here is from genome assembly GCF_900176255.2 of Mycobacterium ahvazicum. Classification (GTDB taxonomy): domain Bacteria; phylum Actinomycetota; class Actinomycetes; order Mycobacteriales; family Mycobacteriaceae; genus Mycobacterium; species Mycobacterium ahvazicum. The sequence goes on along the minus strand of NZ_FXEG02000001.1, from coordinate 450,708 downwards.
GGCCGGTTTTCGGCCCGGTGCTGAAAATGCTGGGCGCCGACAAGGTCGCCGTTCGGGCGTCGCTGTGTGCCTCGCAGCTGGTCGGCCTCGGCATCATGCGCTACGGGGTGCGTAGCGAGCCGCTGCACTCGATGTCGGTCGATGCGCTCGTCGACGCGATCGGGCCGACGATGCAGCGCTACCTGGTCGGCGATATCTGCTAGGCAGCCAATCGCGCGATCTGGATTTCTCCCTCGTCGGTGACGCGCACCTGGTACACAGGCACGGACACCCGCGGGTCGTCCAGGCATAGGCCGTCCTCAAGTGCGAAGGCCTGCTTGAGGATTGGCGATTGCACAGTGGCACGACCGCCACGGTCACCGACGATCCCGCGGGAGATCACCGCCGCACCGGAAAACGGGTCGATGTTGCCGATCGCGTGCAGCGAGCCGTCGTCGAGCCGGAACAGCGCCGCCTGCGATCCGTCGTCGAGCAGCACACCGACGCCCCGGCCCGGGATCAGGTGGTCGTAGTTGCACGCGGTGGTCCATACCTCGATGTCGTTGAGAATTGTCATGCTTGCTCCTTCAGACTCTATGAACGGACCTTTGGCATGCCAATGGACACAGGGATTTTGCGCCCGGCATGCTCGGTGAATGTGACAGTCGAATCGATTTCATCCGGCGCGTTGACGAAGGAGACAAACCGCGAGAGCTTGTCCGGATCGTCGAGCACGCCCTTCCACTCACACTGATAGTTCTCCACGTGCCGCTCCATTGCGGCCTCGAATTCCGCGGCCAGGCCCAGCGAGTCCTCGCACACGACCTCGCGCACGTGGTCCAGCCCGCCGTCGATGGACTCGACCCACGGCGCGGTGCGCTGCAGCCGGTCGGCAGTGCGGATGTAGTACATGAGGAACCGGTCGACGTAGCGAACCAGCGTCTCGGTGTCCAGGTCACCGGCCAGCAATTGGGCGTGCTTGGGCGTCATACCGCCGTTGCCGCCGACGTAGAGGTTCCAACCCTTTTCGGTGGCGATCACGCCCACGTCCTTGCCGCGGGCCTCCGCGCATTCCCGCGCGCAGCCCGACACACCCATTTTGATCTTGTGCGGTGCCCGCAGACCGCGATAGCGCAGCTCCAAGTCGATGGCCAGCTGCACCGAGTCCTGCTGACCGTAGCGGCACCAGTCGGTGCCGACGCAGCTCTTGACGGTGCGCAGCGACTTGCCGTACGCGTGGCCGGATTCCATGCCACCGTCGACGAGCCGCTTCCAGATCTGCGGCAATTGGTCCACCCGGGCCCCGAACATGTCGATGCGCTGGCCACCGGTGATCTTGGTGTAAAGCCCGAAGTCCTGCGCGATCTGGCCGATCAGGATCAGATGTTCGGGCTTGATGTCCCCGCCGGCCACCCGCGGCACCACCGAGTAGCTGCCGTTCTTCTGGATGTTGGCCAGGAAGTGGTCATTGGAATCCTGCAGCGAGGCCTGCTCCCCGTCCAGGATGTGCTCGGAACCGGTCGAGGCGAGGATCGACGCGACCACGGGTTTGCAGATGTCGCAACCCTTTCCGCGGCCGAATCGCTCCAGCAGGCCCGAGAAGGTCCGGATCTCGGTGGCCGAGATGATCTCGAAGAGCTCGGCCCGCGACTGGCTGAAGTGCTCACACAGCGCCTTGGACTGTGCCACGCCCTCGGCTTCCAGCAACTGCTTGAGCAGCGGCACGCACGATCCACACGACGTGCCGGCCGCGGTGCACGACTTCAGCGACACAACGTCGCCGCAGCCATCGGCGATCGCGCACTTCAGGTCGCCCTTGGTGACGTTGTTGCAGGAGCAGATCTGCGCCGAATCCGGCAGCGCGCCAACACCCAACGCCGAGGCCCCGCCGCCGGAACCCTCCGGCGCGATCAGCGCGAGCGGGTCGCCGGGCAGTTCGCTGCCGACCATCGGCCGCAGCACGCCGTAGCTGGAGGCGTCGCCGACGAGTACCCCGCCGAGCAAGGTCTTGGCGTCGTCGGAGAGCACCAGCTTGGCGTAGGTCCGGTTCACCGCGTCGTTGATGGCGACCTCGAGGCAGTTCTCGGTCGTACCCATCGCGTCACCGAAGCTGGCGACGTCGACGCCCAGCAGTTTGAGCTTGGTGGATAGGTCGGCTTCCGGGAACTCCGCGCCGCCGCCCAACAGCCGGTCCACCACGACCTCCGCCGAGGTGTAGCCCGGTCCGACCAGGCCGTAGCACCGCCCGTCGATCGCCGCGACCTCGCCGATCGCATAGATGTCGGGATCGCTTGTCCGGCAGGACAAGTCAGTGAGCACACCGCCGCGCTCGGCGAGCGTCAGCCCCGCTGCCGCAGCCAGTTCGTCACGAGGCCGCACGCCGGCCGCGAAAATCACCGGGCCCGCCTCGATCACGTCGCCGTCGGTCAACCGCACCCGCGTCGCCACCGAACCGTCTGCGCGTTCAACGGATTCAATCGATTCGGTGCCCGTGCCGACGTGCACCGAGATCCCGAGCTCGGTGATCATCCGGGCCAGCAGCCCACCACCGGCCTCGTCGATCTGCTGGGCCATCAGTCGCGGCATCATCTCGATGACGTGTGTTTCCAACCCGAACTGGCGCAGCGCATTGGCGGCCTCAAGTCCGAGCAGACCACCGCCGATCACCACGCCGGCAGCACCGTGACCCTCATCACGGGCACGCTCGGCTGCGGCCCGGATCGCATCGAGGTCGTCCAGGGTGCGGTAGACGTGGCAGGCGGGCAGGTCGTGTCCGGGCACGGGAGGGACGAAGGCGTAGGAACCGGTGGCCAGTACCAGGGCGTCGTAGTCGTGCCGTTCGCCGTCCGCGGTCACTACGGTCTTTGCCGCACGGTCGATTTCGGTGACCCGCGCGTTCAGCAGCAGTCGTACCCGCTCGTCACCGGGGTAGTCGTTGCCGGGCAGCGCCAGCAGGGCACGGTCCCAGCTTTCGGTGTACGACGTCAATCCAACGCGGTCGTAGGCGGCGTCGGCTTCTTCGGCCAAAACGGTGATGCGCCAAGCCCCGTCGGTGTCACGGGCGCGGAGCGCCTCGACCAATCGGTGGCCCACCATGCCGTGACCCACCACAACCAAGTGACGGGCGGCACACTGCACGCGCGAGTTTGGGGCTGAGGTCATGCCATGAGGTTAGGGGCCAGAAATTAAGGAAAAACCGCCGAATGTATCGCTCGTATGACGTGGGTCTCACACCTCACAACTTCCTGTGTGATGTGTGTTCGCTCCCGGCGAACGGGCAGGTGGAACTTTAGCGTGGTCAACTCAAGTTCGTCTAAGTAGCCGGCCGGCAAGGCGCCGGTCACAGCAAACTCACAATGAAGCTCAAGGAAGCAATGAGGTGACGAAATGAGTAATCTCGCAGTGTGGTCGCGCCCGGCCTGGGACACCGACCGATGGTTGCGCGACTTCTTCGGCCCGGCCGCGACAGCGGACTGGAACAAGCCGGTGAGCAGCGGTTTCAACCCCGCAGCGGAGGTCGTCAAGGACGGCGACGACGCGGTGGTCCGCCTGGAACTGCCCGGTGTCGATGTCGAGAAGGACGTCAACGTCGAGGTCGATAGGGGCCGGCTGGTAATCCACGGCGAACACCGCGACGAGCACGCAGAAGACAAGGACGGCCGTACCTTGCGGGAGATCCGCTATGGATCGTTCCGTCGCTCGTTCCAGCTGCCCGCGCACGTCACCGGCGAGGCCATCAAGGCTTCCTACGACGCAGGTGTGTTGACCGTGCGCGTCAGCGGCGCGTACGCCGGAGCCCAGCCGCAGCGCATCGAGATCGCCAAGTAACCGTCGATCGCCGGGTTGTTGGGCAATATGGCCGTCAAGGCGCCCAACGACCCGGCGTTCGCGTACTAACGGGTGAACGCCTGGCCGGCGTCAATACCGATGACTCGCAACAGGTTTACCACCTTGCGATCCAGGCTTTCACCCACCTTCGTCACCTCGGGGATACTGAGGCTGCCGAACGCGGGACCAGGCTGGTCCATCGAAAACACCGCATTGCCGTCGGAGTCTGCGTAGATCAGCAGTCGTAATGGCGCGTACAGCAAGGCTTTCGGATCATGGCGGTACATCGTTTCGGCGATCGTGTGGTTGCCGAGCAGATACTCCACCGCCTTGGTGGTGTGGCCGGCCACACTGAAGAACGGCAGTGCGTCGATCTTTGCGTACACCATCAGATCGTTAGGCGCGTTGCGCGCCGCGGCGGCGAGGACGTCGTCCCAGCTCCCACCGCGGTCGACGATCTCCTGGACCGCCGCCCGGTCGACCACCGGAGCGGCCTTCTCGAAAGCCGCGACGAAATCGTCGAAATCCATACCCGTGCTGATGTCGATGCGGTTCATGGTGTGGGACACGCGATTGAATTCGGCCGCCTTAACGCTACTTGTCATGACATTCCTCAAGATTCGTCAATGGTTCGGTGAATGAACTTCACACGTTCGACTATACGGTTCAGTGAATGAACCGGCAAGAGGTAGCATTGACAACGTGGCCCTTCCCCGTGAATATCCGGACACGAATTGCCCGATCGCCCGGTCTCTGGAGATCGTCGGTGAGCGCTGGACGTTGCTGATCATGCGTGACGCGTTCTACGGCGTGCGGCGATTCAGCGACTTTCACAGTCACCTGGGAATCCCCAAAGCCGTGCTGTCCGAACGGCTTACCTTCCTGGTCGCCGAGGGCGTGCTAACCAAGACGGCCGGCGAGTACGCGCTGACCACCAAGGGCAAACGGCTATGGCCGGTGCTTTGGTCGATGATCGCGTGGGGAAGCGAAAACCTGCTGGACAAACCGACCCGGACCTATCGGCACGCGGAGTGCGGCGGCAGCATCGGACCTGATCGACGCTGCGAACGCTGCGATCAGGTCCCTGACGTCGGTGACCTGATCGGGCATCCGGCTCGGCGCCCACATGATTCGAGTCGCGACGATCCGGTCAGCGAGGCGCTGCGCCGGCCCCGCCGGATGCTGGAACCGATCTAGCCGTTCGGGACCAGCGGTGCGCGATTGAGTGTGCCATCACGGTTTTGAGCGTGCACCCACGGCGGAATGTGGGATCGAATTGCGCCCACAGGACACACTCGAAGCCCGCAAGGCACAGTCGAGCTTCAGGCCCAGCGGGCCAGCAGTTCCTTGGCGCGCTCGGCCAGCGCGGCTTGCAGGAACGGGCCGAAGCTGATCCGGGCCACACCCAGCGCACCGAACGACGCCGGGTCACCCTGGTCTGGCAGCGCGATCGCGTTGATCGGCAGCGGCAGCTCAGTTGCCAAGCGCCGCAACGTCTCCGGGTCGTGGCGACCCACCGGGTAGAGCACGTCGGCGCCGGCGTCGGCCGCCTCGATCAGTCGCGCCACGGCCCGCTCGACGCGGTCCGAATCGTCGCCGTCGTTGCGCAGAAAGAGATCGGTACGGGCGTTGATCACAACGCGCACCCCGGCCGCATCGGCCGCCGAGCGCAGCGCGCCCACCAATTCGGCGTGCTCACGCGCGGACCGCAGTCGCTTGTTCTCCGAATGCACGGTGTCCTCGATGTTGAGCCCGACGGCGCCGACGCTCAGCAAGCCGTCGATCAAGCGCTGAGCCGGCTGGCCGTAGCCGGACTCGATGTCCACCGACACCGGCACGTCGACCGCCGCGGTGATCTGGGCGACCCGGGTGAGCACATCGTCGAACGACATGCCCTCGCCATCGGGTTTGCCGATGGAGTCGGCCAGCGGATGGCTGCCCACGGTCAGGGCGGCGAATCCAGCACCCGTGGCAAGGCGGGCCGACCAGGCATCCCAAACGGTCGGCAGCACCACCGGGTTGCCCGGTTGGTGCAATTCCAGCAGCGTGGCCGCGCGCTGGGCGGCGGTGGTCTGACCAGTCATGGGTGTTTGCTCCGCAATCTGGGCGAGTCAGTTGTCCGACGTGCGTCCGGCGCGGTGGATAGTATCGAAAGTCATATTGTGATCCTTGACACCCTCGGCCCTAGGAGATCTCTTGTCCACCACGACTGAACTCGCCGAACTGCACGATCTCATCGGCGGTTTACGGCGGTGCGTGAGCTCCTTGAGATCGCGCTACGGCGACAGCCCGGCGATGCGTCGCATCGTGATCGACGCCGACCGGATCATCGGCGATGTCGAATTACTCGACACCGATGTTTCGGAATTGGACTTGGCGCGAGCCACTGTTCAGCATTCTGGCGAGAAGATCATCATTCCCGACACTCAGTACGACACCGATTTCTGGCGCGATGTCGACGACGAGGGTGTCGGGGGTCACAATCGTTCCTGATATTCCAAGCCCCCGTTAAATCGGAGGCACTGGTCTTGTACCCTTCGAGCAACAGCCCTGTTCGAAGAGGAACATTTGCATGAGCGCACCAACGGCGAACCGTCCTGCGTCCGGCATCTTTTCACCGACGCGCGCCCAAATTCAGCAGCGGACACTACGTACCGACCGGTGGTGGATGTCGCCGTTGCGCATCGACCTCGGCTTCGCCGCATTCGTCATCTACGCGACGTTCCGGGCGTTCCAACAGAACTACTTCTACGTCCCGAAGTACCACTACCTGACGCCGTTCTACTCGCCGTGCGTCAGCAAGGCCTGCGGTGCGTCCAGCGAATTCTGGCCGCAGGTCCTTCCGGACGTGTGGTGGTTGCCGTACGCGGCGCTGACCCTGCCATTCCTGCTGCTGTTCCGGCTGACCTGCTACTACTACCGCGGTGCCTACTACCGCACGGTGTGGCAGTCGCCCACCTCGTGTGCGGTGGCCGAGCCCCGCGTCCACTACACCGGCGAAACCAAGTTCCCGCTGATCGTCCAGAACACGCATCGGTACTTCTTCTACATCGCCGGCATCATCTCGGTCATCAACACCTACGACGCGATCGTCGCGTTTCATTCGGACGAGGGACCAGGCGGATTCGGTTTCGGTCTGGGCAATCTGATCCTGCTGGGCAACGTCATCATGCTGTGGGTCTACACCCTGTCCTGCCACTCGTGCCGGCACGTGACCGGCGGACGGCTCAAGCACTTCTCCAAACACCCTGTGCGGTACTGGATCTGGACCAAGGTCAGCGTCATCAACACCCGGCACAAGCTGTACGCGTGGATCACCCTGGGCACGCTGATGCTTACCGACTTCTACATCGCACTGGTGGCCAGCGGCACCATCTCAGACCCGAGATTTGTTGGCTGACAAGCCCTTTGCCAGAAATCGGAATGTTAAGTGAGGTTCCATGACTGAGGTCGAACGGCACTCCTACGACGTGGTCGTGATCGGTGCCGGCGGCGCGGGTTTGCGCGCGGTCATCGAAGCGCGCGAACGCGGCCTCAAGGTCGCGGTGGTGACCAAATCCCTGTTCGGCAAGGCCCACACGGTCATGGCCGAGGGTGGCTGCGCGGCGTCCATGGGCAACACCAACCCCAAGGACAACTGGAAGACCCACTTCGGCGACACGATGCGCGGTGGCAAGTTCCTCAACAACTGGCGGATGGCCGAACTGCACGCCAAGGAGGCACCGGACCGGGTCTGGGAGCTGGAGACCTACGGCGCGCTGTTCGACCGTCTCAAGGACGGCAAGATCAGCCAGCGCAACTTCGGTGGCCACACCTATCCTCGGCTGGCGCACGTCGGTGACCGCACCGGCCTGGAGCTGATCCGCACCATGCAGCAGAAGATCGTCTCGCTGCAGCAGGAAGACTTCGCCGAACTCGGCGACTACGAGGCGCGGATCAGGGTCTTCGCCGAGTGCGCAATCACCGAGCTGCTCAAAGACGGTGACGCGATCGCCGGAGCATTCGGCTACTGGCGCCAAAGCGGCAAGTTCGTCGTCTTCGACGCACCCGCTGTGGTGCTGGCCACCGGTGGAATCGGCAAGTCCTTCAAGGTCACGTCGAACTCCTGGGAGTACACCGGCGACGGCCACGCACTGGCGCTGCGGGCCGGCGCGACGCTGATCAACATGGAGTTCATCCAGTTCCACCCGACGGGCATGGTCTGGCCGCCGAGTGTGAAGGGAATTCTGGTCACCGAGGGTGTGCGCGGCGACGGCGGAGTGCTGAAGAACTCCGACAACAAGCGCTTCATGTTCGACTACATCCCGCCGGTGTTCAAGGGCCAGTACGCCGAGACCGAGCAGGAAGCCGACCAATGGCTCAAGGACAACGACTCGGCGCGGCGCACCCCGGACCTGCTGCCCCGCGATGAGGTCGCCCGGGCGATCAACTCGGAGGTCAAGTCCGGTCGCGGCACCCCACACGGCGGCGTCTACCTGGACATCGCTTCCCGGTTGACGCCCGACGAGATCAAGCGGCGGCTGCCGTCGATGCACCACCAGTTCATGGAGCTGGCCGGCGTCGACATCACCAAGGAGCCCATGGAAGTCGGGCCCACCTGCCACTACGTGATGGGCGGTGTCGAGGTCGACCCCGACACCGGCGCGGCCACCGTCGCCGGCCTGTTCGCCGCCGGTGAATGCTCCGGCGGCATGCACGGCTCCAACCGGCTGGGTGGCAACTCGCTGTCGGACCTGCTGGTCTTCGGCCGTCGCGCGGGGCTGGGCGCCGCCGATTACGCGCGCGCTCTGTCCAGTCGCCCGACCGTCAGCGAGGACGCGATCGAGGCGGCCGCCAAGCGGGCGCTGGCTCCCTTCGAGGCACCGACCAACGGATCGGCCGCCGAGAACCCGTACACGCTGCAGCTGGAACTGCAGCAGTCGATGAACGACCTGGTCGGCATCATCCGCAAGTCGGAGGAGATCTCCGAGGCGCTGGAACGGCTCAACGCGCTGCGTGAGCGGTTCAAGCACATCCACGTCGAGGGGCACCGCCAGTACAACCCCGGCTGGAACCTGGCCATCGACCTGCGCAACATGCTGCTGGTCAGCGAATGCGTCGCCAAGGCCGCGCTGCTGCGCACCGAGAGCCGTGGCGGACACACCCGCGACGACCACCCCGGCATGGACCCGTCGTGGCGCAAGGTGTTGCTGGTGTGCCGCGCGGACGGCGGTGACGGCGACGCTATTCCCGACGTCACCGTCACACGCGAAGACCAGCTGCCGATGCGGTCCGACCTCTTGGAGCTCTTCGAGATCTCCGAGCTGGAGAAGTACTTCACCGATGAAGAGCTGGCCGACCACCCAGGACGGAGAGGCTAATGGGCTACAACGCGACGATGCGGGTGTGGCGCGGCGACGATGTCGGCGGCGCGCTACAGGACTTCACGGTCGAGGTCAACGAGGGCGAGGTGGTGCTCGACATCATCCATCGCCTGCAGCAGACGCAGACCCCCGACCTCGCGGTGCGGTGGAACTGCAAGGCGGGCAAGTGCGGATCCTGCTCGGCAGAGATCAACGGCATGCCGAAGCTGATGTGCATGACCCGGATGTCGTCGTTCGCCGAGGACGAGGTCGTGACGGTGACCCCGCTGCGCACCTTCCCGGTGATCCGCGACCTGGTCACCGACGTCTCATTCAACTACGAAAAGGCCCGGGAGATCCCGTCTTTCGCACCGCCCAAGGACTTGCAACCCGGCGAGTACCGGATGGCCCAAGCCGACGTGCAGCGCTCGCAGGAGTTCCGCAAGTGCATCGAGTGCTTCCTGTGTAACAACGTCTGCCACGTGATCCGCGACCACGAGGAGAATAAGAAGGCCTTCGCCGGCCCTCGCTTCCTGATGCGGGCCGCCGAGCTCGAGATGCATCCGCTGGACACGCTGGACCGGCGCGACATGGCCCAGGAGGAATTCGGCCTGGGCTACTGCAACATCACCAAGTGCTGCACCGAGGTCTGCCCCGAGCACATCAAGATCACCGACAACGCGCTGATCCCGATGAAAGAGCGGGTCGCCGACCGCAAGTACGACCCCGTCGTCTGGCTGGGCAACAAGCTGTTCCGCCGCTGATATCCGCGAGACTGTAACTTCCGACGTCGCCTCTCGGGCGATGCGTTGCCAATTACAGTTGGGCGGCCGTCAGGCGCCGAGGCGACGAAATACGCTGCGGTGGAAGACAATCGGTGCCACCTCGGCGTCAACCGTCACTTCGTTGACCCGTAGGACGACGATGACGTGGTCCCCGGCCGGGATCACTTGCTCGATCGCGCTCTCCAGCCAGAGTGCGGTGCCCTTGATGAAGACCGCGCCGGATTCATAGGACACCGTCTCCATGTTGGCGAACCTGTCTCCGGTCTTGGCGGCCAGGGTGCGAGCAGCCTCGTCGTGCGCCTCACCGAGCACGCTGATGCCCAGCATCGGCAGGTCCTTGAGCTTGGGCCAGGTGGTCGAGGTGTTCTGCACGCAGAACGAGACCAGCGGCGGGTCCAACGAGACGGGGACAAAGGTGCTGGCGGCCAGACCCACCCGGACTCCCGACACCTCGGCGGCGATCGCCACCACGCCGGACGGGAAATGACCGAAGGCCTCACGAAGTGTGGATGGTGTCAGCTTGTTCGATGCATTCACTGGACTTCATTCGCCCCTTGAGCCAACGACGGATTCGCGTTTCTGACCCTACCCGTCGAGTGCCCGTGCGCATTAGCCACGTCCGGGTGCGCCCGCAGCCTGCTCTTCCAGGCATTGCGACCGTAGACCGAGAAGATCGGGTCGGACGGGTTTTCGGTCGGTGACCAGGTTTTATCGGAGCGGGCGGCAAGTGCCGACAGCTCCGGCGGCAGCGACAACACCGGTATCTGCGCATCCAGCCGGGGGTTGAAGAAGAACGGGATCGAAATTCGCTCGGCGGTCCCGCCGCTCAGATTCACCCGGTGTTCGGTGGCACGCAGGTAGCCGCTCGTCGCGACCTCGAGCAGCTCGCCGATGTTGACGATGAACGCCCCGTGCACCGGCGCCACATCGACCCAGCCTCGCGAGTCGCCCCGGCGCACCTGCAGTCCCCGACTGCCCGGCTCGGCCAACAGCAGCGTCAGCACCCCGGAGTCCCGGTGCGCACCCACGCCCTGCGGCCTGGCCGCGCGGGCCGGATAGCGAATGACCTTGATCAGCGTGGCGGGCGTCTCGGCGAAGGCCGCGTCGAACACGTCGGGCGGGCTGCCCAGCGAGGCCGCCCAATGTCTCAGCAGGATGCGGGCCACTCGCGACAGCGCGGTGTCCCACTCGGCGATGATGGCCGGTAACTCGGGTAGCGCCGCCGGCCACTGGTTGGGGCCCTGCAACCACAGGTAGTCCGGCTGGCCGGGCCCGCCGACGGCGGGGCGCTCCGGCCCAATATCAATCTGCTCGCGCCAATCCACCTCGCCCAGGGTCAGCTCGCCGCCCAGCCGGGTGTAACCGCGGAAATGCGGGCTGCGCACCATCGCGACGGCGTCCTTGTCGGCCTGCGGCAGCGCGAACAACGCGCGGGCTGCTTCCAGCACCCGGGCGACCAGCGTCTGCGCCACGCCGTGGCCGGTCAGATAGAAGAAACCCACCTCGTGGGCGGCGTCGCGCAGGCGCTCGCGCAACACCTCGTTATCGGCCGTCAGGTCCACCACCGGCAAGGCGGTGACGCTCTTCACACCTGTCACCGTTCCATTATCGCCGCAGGTAGAGAAGCTGTCGAAGGCGTGAACTGGGCCTTCCCAACCGGTTGGTTAATTAGACAATGAAATCTAGCTCACATTCACTTGCGCCAACCGATCCAGCGGCTATATTTAGCGGTGTTACTGGTGGGTAACTTAGCCCGAGTACTCAACCACAGCGTGGCATTCTCAACGAGGAGGAGAATAGTGAGCCACTACAAGAGCAACGTCCGCGACCAGGTATTCAACCTGTTTGAGGTGTTGGGCGTTGACCAGGCGCTCGGCCAAGGCGCATTCAGCGACCTCGATGCCGACACCGCCCACGAAATGCTTACCGAAATGAGCCGGCTGGCCGAGGGGCCGGTCGCCGAGTCGTTCGTCGACGGCGACCGCAATCCGCCGGTGTTCGACCCCAAGACTCACGCGGTGACCCTGCCCGAGTCGTTCAAGAAGTCCGTCCGCGCGGTGGTCGAAGCCGGCTGGGACAAGGCCGGCATCGACGAGGTGCTGGGCGGCATGCCGATGCCCAAGGCGCTGGTGTGGGCCCTGCACGAGCACATCCTCGGCGCTAACCCGGCGGTGTGGATGTATGCCGGCGGCGCCGGTTTCGCCAACATCATCTACCACCTCGGTACCGAGGAGCAGAAGAAGTGGGCCGTGATGTGCGCCGAGCGTGGCTGGGGCGCGACCATGGTGCTGACCGAGCCGGACGCCGGCTCGGATGTCGGCGCCGGCCGCACCAAGGCAGTCCAGCAGGAGGACGGCTCCTGGCACATCGACGGCGTCAAGCGGTTCATCACGTCCGCCGACTCTGACGACCTGTTCGAGAACATCGTGCACCTGGTGCTGGCTCGCCCCGAGGGCGCCGGCCCCGGTACCAAGGGACTGTCCCTGTTCATCGTGCCGAAGTTCCTGTTCGACCACGAGACCGGCGAGCTCGGCGAGCGCAACGGGGTGTTCGTCACCAACGTCGAGCACAAGATGGGCCTGAAGGTCTCCGCCACGTGCGAGTTGTCGTTCGGTCAGCACGACGTGCCCGCCAAGGGCTGGCTGGTCGGCGACGTGCACAACGGTATCGCGCAGATGTTCGAGGTCATCGAGATGGCCCGGATGATGGTCGGCACCAAGGCGATTGCCACGCTGTCCACCGGCTACCTGAACGCGCTGGAGTACGCGAAATCGCGCCTGCAGGGCGCTGACATGACTCAGATGACCGACAAGACCGCTCCGCGGGTGACCATCACGCACCATCCGGATGTGCGCCGGTCGCTGATGACCCAGAAGGCCTACGCCGAGGGTTTGCGCGCGCTGTACCTGTTCACCGCGACCTACCAGGACGCGGCCGTCGCCGAGGCGCTGTACGGCGTCGACGCGGACCTGGCGGTCAAGGTCAACGACCTGATGCTGCCGGTGGTCAAGGGAGTGGGCTCCGAGCAGGCCTACGCGAAGCTGACCGAGAGCCTGCAGACGTTCGGTGGGTCCGGCTTCCTGCAGGACTACCCGATCGAGCAGTACATCCGGGACGCCAAGATCGACTCCCTCTACGAGGGCACCACGGCCATCCAGGCGCAGGACTTCTTCTTCCGCAAGATCATCCGCGACAAGGGTGTGGCGCTGGCGCACGTGTCGGAGCAGATCCAGAAGTTCGTCGACGCCGAGACCGGCAACGGCCGGCTCAAGACCGAGCGCGAGCACCTGGCCAAGGCCCTGGAAGACGTCCAGGCGATGGCCGCCACCCTGACCGGCTATCTGATGGCCGCTCAGGAGGACATCTCCAGCCTGTACAAGGTGGGGCTGGGTTCGGTGCGCTTCCTGATGAGCGTCGGAGACCTGGTGATCGGCTGGTTGCTGCAGCGTCAGGCGGCGGTGGCCGTGCAGGCGCTCGACGCCGGCGCCAGCGGTGCCGACCGGTCCTTCTACGAGGGCAAGATCGCGGTCGCGTCGTTCTTCGCGAAGAACTTCCTGCCGCTGTTGGCGGGCACCCGCGAGGTGATCGAGACGCTGGACAACGACATCATGGAGCTGGACGAGGCCGCCTTCTAGAAAGCTGTACACGCAAAATCCCCCGCTTCCACGCTGAAGCGGGGGATTTTGCATCTCGGGCGGGCGGTACCAAAAAGACCGCCGCTGGATCCCCTCAAACCAGCGGCGGCCCTTTTCGTACGCCCGTCTTGTGAACCGGCGGTCGAATAGGGGATGCCCCGTGTTGCCGTCGGGGTCGGGGGGTCAGACCACAACACGGGACAATCCGCACATCGGTTACCCGTCCCCCGATCTCGCTAACCCGGTGTGACGGACTTCATGCACGAGCGGTGCGGATCAGCGGATACCGGCCAACGACGGGTCACGCCTCCAGGATGGCCGCAACACCCTGGCCACCGGCCGCACAGATCGAGATCAGCGCCCGCGCCGGTCCGTTGCGCTCGGCTTTCTTCCCGGCCAGCTGTTTGGCGGCCTGCGCCAGGATCCGCCCGCCGGTGGCCGCGAACGGGTGGCCAGCGGCCAGCGACGAGCCGTTGACGTTGAGTTTGGACCGGTCGATCGATCCGAGCGCGGCGTCGAGCCCCAGCCGTTCCTTGCAGTACTCCTCGGACTCCCACGCCTGCAGATGCGCCAGCACCACCGACGCGAAGGCCTCGTGGATCTCGTAGAAGTCGAAATCCTGCAGGCTCAGGCCGTTGCGGGCCAGCAGCCGGGGCACCGCATACGTCGGTGCCATCAGCAGCCCGTCCCGTCCATTGACGTAGTCGACCGCGGCGGTCTCCGCGTCCACCAGGTAGGCCAGCGTGGGCAACGAATGCTCGGCGGCCCACTCCTCGCTGGCCAGCAGGGCGACCGAGGCGCCGTCGGTCAACGGTGTCGAATTGCCGGCTGTCATCGTCGCGTCGCCGGCCTTGACGCCGAATACCGGGCGCAGCGTGGCGAGCTTCTCGGTGCTGGAGTTGGCCCGCAGGTTGTCGTCGCGGTACAGCCCCAGGAAGGGTGTGACGAGGTCGTCGAAAAAGCCCCGGTCGTAGGCCGCGGCCATGTTGCGGTGGCTGGCGACGGCCAACTCGTCCTGGTCGACCCGCTTGATCCCCATCTGCTTGGCGGTGATGGCGGCATGCTCGCCCATCGACAGGCCGGTGCGCGGCTCGCTGTTGGCCGGGATTTCGACGCCGAGGGTGGCGGGCAACGTCCCCACCAACTTCAGCCGTTCCAGGTTGGACTTGGACCGGCGCAACTTCAGCAGGGTGCGGCGCAGGTTGTCGCCCAGGCCGATCGGCGGGTCCGACGTGGTGTCCACTCCGCCGGCGGCGGCAACCTCGTAGCGGCCTGACGCGATGCCGTCCGCGGCCGCGATCGCCGCCTGCAGGCCGGTACCGCACGCCTGTTGAATGTCGAATGCCGGTGTGTACGAGCATAATTCGGACCCGAGCACACACTCACGCATCAGGTTGAAGTCGCGGCTGTGCTTGAGCACCGCACCGCCGACGACCACGCCCAACCGCTGCCCACCCAACCCGAACCGGTCCACCAGGCCGCCCAGCGCCGCAGTGAACATGTCTTGATTGGAAGCCTCGGCGTAGGCACCGTCGGATCGTGCGAAGGGAATGCGATTGCCGCCCAGCACGGCGACGCGCCGCCGGGACTTCATACTCGCCTGAGCTGCCTGATTGCCTGGCTGCGAACTTGCAGGGGCCACGTTCATCTCCAATTTTCAGTTTGGGGGATTGGACGTTGGGACCCATACTACCCACGGTTCTTACTCTGCAGTAAGTTCGTGCCCGATACGGTTGGCTCGTACGGCACTCAAGAAACGGAAGGCAGCTCAGTGGCTCCCAATCGTTCGTCCGATCTGTTCTCACAGGTGGTCAACTCCGCTCCCGGCTCCTTTTTGGCGAAGCAACTTGGTGTTCCGCAACCCGAGCACCTGCGCCGCTACTCCGCCGGTGACGCGCCACTGCCCGGATCCTTGCTGATCGGCGGCCCACCCGACCAGCAAGGCAGGGTGGTCGAGCCGCTGCGGGCGGCGCTGGACGGCGACTACGACGTGGTCAGCAACAATCTGGGTGGCCGCTGGGCCGACCGATTCGGCGGGCTGGTCTTCGACGCCACCGGCATTGCGGCGCCCAAGGGCCTCAAGGCGCTGCACGATTTCTTCACACCGCTGCTGCGCAATCTCGCCCACTGCGCGCGCGTGGTTGTGGTCGGCACCACACCCGACGCCGCCGGCAGCACCGACGAGCGGATCGCGCAGCGCGCGCTGGAGGGCTTCACCCGCTCGCTGGGCAAGGAGCTGCGCCACGGCTCGACCGTGGCGCTGGTCTACCTGTCACCGGACGCCAAACCGGCCGCGACGGGCCTGGAATCGACTCTGCGGTTTATCCTTTCGGCTAAGTCGGCCTATGTTGACGGCCAGGTCTTCTATCTGGGTGCCGATGACTCCACCCCGCCGGCCGACTGGGACCGGCCGCTGGACGGCAAGGTGGCGATTGTGACCGGTGCCGCCCGCGGCATCGGCGCGACGATCGCCGAGGTGTTCGCCCGCGACGGTGCGCGCGTCGTCGCGATCGACGTGGAGTCCAGTGCCGAGGCACTGGCCGAAACGGCGAGCCGGGTTGGCGGCACCGCGCTTTGGCTCGACGTCACCGCCGACGATGCCGTCGACAAGATCACCGAGCACCTGCGCGACCACTACGCCGGGCACGCCGATGTGCTGGTCAACAACGCCGGCATCACGCGCGACAAGCTGCTGGCCAACATGGACGACGCCCGCTGGGACTCCGTCCTGGCCGTGAATCTGCTTGCCCCGCAACGACTTACCGAAGGGCTGATCGGCAACGGCAGCATCGGCGAAGGGGGCCGGGTGATCGGCTTATCGTCGATGGCCGGTATCGCCGGCAACCGCGGACAGACGAACTACGCCACCACGAAGGCCGGGATGATCGGCCTCACCCAGGCGCTGGCGCCGGAGCTGCACGAGAAGGGCATCACGATCAACGCGGTGGCACCGGGATTCATCGAAACCAAGATGACAGAAGCGATTCCGCTCGCCACCCGCGAGGTGGGCCGCCGGATGAACTCACTGCTGCAGGGCGGGCAACCGGTCGACGTCGCCGAGGCGATCGCCTACTTCGCCAGCCCGGCGTCAAACGCGGTGACCGGCAACGTCATTCGCGTCTGCGGCCAGGCCATGCTGGGCGCTTGAGTCCGGTGACGATGCGGGCCGCAACGGCCCGCTGAGGAGGCGGACAAATCCAGCCGGAGTTCAAGGAGAACGAATGAATCAGCCAAGCGGCCTGCGGAACATGCTGCGAGCGGCCGCCGGGGCGCTGCCCCTGGTGTCCCGGACGGATCAGCTGCCCAGTCGCACGGCGACCGTCGAGGAACTGCCGATCGACCGCACGAACGTGGCCGAGTACGCCGCGATCACGGGTTTGCGCTACGGCAACAACGTGCCGCTCACCTATCCGTTCGCGCTGACCTTTCCGGCACTGATGTCGTTGGTGACGGGTTTTGACTTCCCTTTCGCCGCAATGGGTTCGGTGCATACCGAGAACCACATCACGCAGTACCGGCCGATCGCGGTCACCGACACCGTCGGGGTGCGGGTGCACGCCGAGAATCTGCGCGAGCACCGCAAGGGCCTACTCGTCGACCTGGTGACCGACGTGAGCGTCGGCAACGAAACCGCATGGCATCAGGTGACGACCTTCCTGCATCAGCAGCGCACCAGCTTGTCCGACGAACCCAAACCCCCGCCGCAGAAGCAGCCGAAGCTGCCGCCACCGCCCGCGCTGCTGCGGATTACGCCCGGTCAGATCCGCCGCTACGCGGTCATCGGCGGTGATCACAACCCGATCCACACCAACCCGATCGCTGCCAGGCTATTCGGATTCCCGACTGTTATTGCGCACGGAATGTTCAGTGCCGCAGCAGTATTGGCTAATATCGAAGCCCGGCTACCCGATGCGGTGAAGTACTCGGTGCGGTTCGGCAAGCCGGTGATCCTGCCCGCGACCATGGGCCTCTACATCGAGGAAAACGACCGGGGCAGCTGGGAGCTCGCCCTGCGCAACATCGCCAAGGGCTATCCGCATCTGACCGGAACAGTCCGGCCGCTGTAGAGCTCAGCCGGCGCGTTCGTCCTGCTTCTGTCCGCGCACGCTGAGCAGTTTTTTGAGGCCGTGGGCGCCGGTCGCGGTCAGCAGGAAAACTCCGAACAGCCATAGCGGCGGCCGGGCCAGCTCCCAGACGAAGATCGCGGCCCAGATCGGTGAGCCCTGGGTGACCGCGAGCACCCCGGCGGCGCCGGCCAGCGAAACGGCCGGCACATGCAAATGCGCTCCGGTCAGCCAATTGATGGCCAGCACCAACGCCGTACCGGTAGCGGCGCCGGTGGCCAGCGACGGCGTGAGCATTCCGCCGGCACCCCCGGCCCGCAGGAACAGGGCGGTCAGTAACGGCTTCAGCACCAGGATCGCGGTCGCCGCGGTCAGTGTCAGGCCGCTGGCCAGGCTGACGGTCAGGATGCTGCGCCCATTGCCGGGCAGTTCGGGCCACCAATGCGAGCAGATGCCCATCACCAGCCCGGCGCCGGCGAGCGCGGGAATCAGCACCCAGCTGCGGATCTGGCGGGCGGGGCGCGCCACCGACATCAGCCGGTTGAACGCCAGTCCCACCGCAAGGGCGAACGGCGCCAGTATCAATCCGTGTGCGGTCAGCAGGTAGGTGGACTCCCCGATCGGCCACGCAAGGTTGGGCTGATCGCGGGTGATGGCCGAGCCGATCGCGACGGCCAGGCTGGAGGTCAGGCATGCCGCGCCCAGCGCCCGCGGGTGCCAGGTGTTGAGCATGATCCGCACCGAGAACAGCGCACCGGCCAGCGGCACGGCGTACACCGCCCCCAGCCCGGCCCCGGCCGCGCAGGCCAGCAGGATCTCGCGGTCGCGGCCGGACAGTCGACGCAGCCAGCCCGTCGCGAAATCACTTAGTGCCGCAGCGAATTGGCGTGGCGCACCTTCCCGGCCCAGGGACGCCCCAGAACCGACCAACAACACCTGCAGCATCGCGTCGATGCTCCACGACAGCCGGGGTATCCGCTCGTGGCGGGCGATGGTTCCGGCCAGCGGCGGCACTTCGGCCCGGCGCCGCAAAATCCACCAGCCCAGCCCGGCCAGCGACGCGCCGACCATCGGTCCCAGCGCGCGGCGCACCGGGCTGCTGCCGGCGACCCCGACCAGCAAAGTGCCGAAACTGTAGTTGTAGGTCAGGTGCTGAACAAAGCGCAGCACGAACGTCGTCGAGAGGCCGGCGACCCCGGCCAACAATCCCACAATGACGACGGCACAGAAGAAGTCGACATTGCGACCCGAGGTCCAGGCGCGCACGCGGGGCACTGCACGAATCTAGCCCGCGTTGCGTGTCGAGGCGCTGGCGTCCTGATCCACCGGCACGCCGCGAAGGCCGTGCCAGAACAGGTCGATCATCAGCTCGGCCGCCTCGTCGACGTCGATATCGCCGGTGGACAGCCGGTTGGCCATCGCCTCGCCGGCGCCCACCAGCGCGACGGCCATCATCTGGTGCTCGGCGTCGGTGCGCGGCGTGCGGCTGTTTTCCCGCACCAACCCGGCCACCAGCTCGATGATCTGCTCGCGTCCCTCGCGCACGGTGTGGGCGAACGCCTGCGAGCTGATGGCCTGGGTGTACATCACGATCCAGGACGCCCGGTTGGCGTCGATGTAGCGCAGGAACGAGCCGATGGTGTTGCGCAGCAAGTCCCTCGGGCTTTGGGTGAAGTCGATGTCGGCGCGCACCGCGTCGATGAACCGGGTCATCTCGCGATTCAGGCAGGCGCCGAACAGGTCCTCTTTGGAGCCGTAATACAGGTAGAGCATCGGCTTGGAAATCTCGGCCGCGGCGGCGATGGTGTCCATCGACGTCTCGTGATAGCCGTTGACCGAGAACATCTGCACGGCGGCGTCGAGCATTTGCTGTTCCCGGACAGCACGCGGTAGCCGCTTGGTACCACCTGCCATCGCTGCGCCCTTTCAAGCCCGTCGGGCTCTGTCAATCTGACTCCAGGGTAACGATCGAGCGGCCGTTCAGTGTCCACACGTCCGGGCGGGTCCCTTCATCGCCGCCACCCGGACCAGCGATTGGTCCACCCCCGGCAACGCCAATTCGCCTGCGGATACTGCCTTTTCGAGACGGTCCAGGACCGCGGGGACTTCGTCGGTGGTGACCCACAGCGCGACATCGATACCCGCCTGCAGACTCCGCAGCGCCGCTTCGGCAACGCCGAAACGATCGGAGATCGCGGCCATGCTGGACAGATCGTCGCTGAACACCGGCCCGTTGAAGGGCGGGGCCCCGTAACCGATGCCGTCGCGCAGCAATTGCACCGCGGGCCGGCTCAAACTGGCCGGGTCGTCGCCGGTCAGCCCGGGAACCTGCAGGTGGCCCACCATGACAGCGACCGGTGTCGCGGTGATCAGCGTCCGGTAGGGCACCAGGTCGCTGGTTTGCAGATCGCTCAGCGGCGGCGTGACGACACCGCCCTTGTGCGAATCCCCGGACCCGTGCCCGTGGCCGGGGAAGTGTTTGAGCACCGGCAGCACTCCGGCGTCGCGCAGGCCCTGCGCGTAGGCCCCGGCGTACGCGGTGACGACGGCCGGGTCGTTGCTGAACGAGCGGTTCCCGATCACGTCGTCGTCCGGCTCGTCGGACACATCGACCACCGGCGCGAAGTCGACGGTGATACCCAGGTCATGCATCTTCTTGCCGCGCTGGGCCGCCTGGTCGTGGACCTGTTCGACGGTTTGGCTCTGGGCCAGCTGCCGCGGTGAGGGCGCGGTACCGATCAGCGATTTCAGCCGCGATACCCGGCCGCCTTCTTCGTCGACGCTGACCGCCAGCGGCAGGGGCCCCGCGTTGCCCGCGATCTCGGCCAATGGGCCCTTGAAGATGTCCAGGTCCGTCCAGCTGCCGATGAAGATGCCGCCGACGTGGTAGCCGTTGACCACCGCGCGGGCGTCGTCGGCGTTCTTCACCCCGACCATCAGCAACTGGGCCAGCTTGTCGCGGGTGGACAGCTTGGCCGTGGGATCACCGCAAACCGGTGGCGCCGGAGGTGCGGCGACCACCTTGCTGCTCGTGCTGGATGCGGGGGGCCGGCCGGTGTCGTGTCCACACGCCGCCACCACAGCGGTGGCGGCGGCCAGCACGGCCAGGGTGCGCGGAAAAGGCATCGGGACATGGTGTCACGACGGCTGTGCGCATTGATGCGCGCCCGACCGGGCGAATTCCGTGGTCACCGAGTGTCGACCCGGGATAAGTTAGCTACGGCTCATCAGCTCGGGGAGGGAGGAGGCAGCGATGACTGCCTTCACGCTGGCGGCCGCGGCAGGTATCGCCGCGGGTTTGGCGATCGGTGCCGTCGCAACCGTCGGCGTCACGCTCGCCGCCGAGGACCACACGATGGTGCCGGCCCGAGCCCCGTCCCATCCGTCCTCGCACTACCTCGTGCAGTACGGCGACCGGTGCAGCGGCGGGTCCTGCTTCCCGGGCGACAGCCCGGATAACTGCCTGACCCAGACCCCGCCGATTCCGGGACTGCCGCCGGAACTGCAGCCCTGACGCGACTCGCGGCCGTCGTCACGCATTTCCGATCCCGCCCCGGTTAGGTTGGCCACAGACCTGTGACTGGCAAGGGGAGGAGCCAGCGATGCCCGGGTTCGCGCTGGCCGCGGCCATCGGCATCGCGGCGGGGCTGACGATCGGCGCCGCCGCGACCGTCGGCGTCACGCTCACCGTCGAGGACCATCGGCTGGAGCCCGTACCAAGCGCGCCGGCCATCCCCAGTCCCGCGGGACCGTATCTGGTGAACTATGGCTCCCGCTGTTGGCATGGGCATTGCGTGCCATGGCCATGACTCGCGGTCCGCGGACCGGGACGGCCGTTCTGCTAGGTTGACTTCTGGGTAGTCCCCCGTGACGCCCGCGAAACCCTAGGAGACCGATGAACCGGATCATTGCGCCCGCCGCCGCGAGCGTGGTGGTTGGTTTGTTGCTGGGCGCGGCCGCGATCTTCGGTGTCACGCTGATGGTGCAACAGGACACGAAGCCGCCACTCCCCGGGGGCGATCCGCAGTCGTCAGTGCTCAACCGGGTCGAGTACGGCAACCGTAGCTAGCTCCGCGGCAACGACTCCGTCGGCGGCGCCCGCGGAATCGGACGCGGGCTTGTCCGTCACACCGCTGTCGCGACGCTGGCTGTTGCTGGTGGGCGCGGTGTGCCTGGCGCTGACGTTGGCGCAATCGCCCGGACAGGTGTCCCCGGACACCAAGCTGGACCTGACGGCCAACCCGCTGCGCTTCCTGGCCCGCGCGACAAACCTGTGGAACAGCGAGCTGCCATTCGGCCAGACGCAGAACCAGGCTTACGGCTATCTGTTTCCGCACGGCGCATTCTTCGCAATCGGCCACCTGCTCGGTGTGCCGGGCTGGATGACCCAGCGACTGTGGTGGGCATTGCTGCTGACGGTCGGCTTCTGGGGCTTGCTGCGGGTCGCCGAGGCGCTGGGGATCGGCAGCCCGACATCGCGTCTGATCGCGGCCGCCGCGTTCGCGCTGAGCCCGCGGGTACTGACCACTCTCGGCTCGATCTCGTCGGAGACCTTGCCGATCATGCTGGCGCCGTGGGTTTTGCTGCCGACGATCCTGGCTTTGCGGGGCGGCAGATCGGTGCGGGCACTGGCCGGCCAAGCGGGGCTGGCGGTCGCTCTGATGGGCGCGGTCAACGCCATCGCCACGCTGGCGGGTTGCCTGCCGGCGGTGATCTGGTGGGCCTGTCATCGGCCGAATCGCTTGTGGTGGCGCTACACGGGATGGTGGCTGTTGAGCCTTGTGCTGGCGATGCTGTGGTGGGTCGTCGCGCTGGTGCTGCTGCGTAACGTCAGCCCGCCGTTCCTGGACTTCATCGAATCCTCGGGGGTGACGACGCAATGGTCGTCACTGGTCGAGATGTTGCGAGGGACCGACAGCTGGACGCCGTTCGTGGCCCCGACCGCGACCGCGGGCGCGCCGCTGGTGACCGGATCGGCGGCCATCCTGGCGACCTGTCTGGTCGCGGCGGCCGGGTTGGCCGGGCTCGCCCACCCCGCGACGCCGGCCCGCGGACGGCTGGTGGCGATGCTGCTGGTCGGGGTGGTGCTGATGGCCGTCGGCTATAGCGGCGGGTTGGGCTCGCCGCTGGCACACCAAGTGCAGCTGTTCCTGGACGCCGCGGGCGCACCGCTGCGCAACGTGCACAAGCTGGAGTCGGTCATCCGGATTCCGATCGTGCTGGGCGTCGCGGCGTTGCTGGGCCGGGTACCTCTTCCTGGCTGGGGGCCGGGTAGCGTGCCGCGAGCGCAGTGGGTGGCTGCCTTCGCCCACCCCGAACGCGACAAGCGGGTCGCCGTGACGGTGGTGGTGCTGACCGCGCTGATGGTCAGCACCTCGCTGGCATGGACCGCCCGGCTCACCCCGCCGGGCACATTCAGCGCGATCCCCCGCTACTGGCACGACGCCGCCGACTGGCTCAGTGCGCACAACACCGGAACCCCCACGCCCGGAAGGGTTTTGGTGGTCCCGGGGGCACCGTTCGCGACGCAGACGTGGGGCACCACCCACGACGAGCCGCTGCAGGTGCTCGGCACCAGCCCGTGGGGTGTGCGCGACTCCATCCCGTTGACCCCGCCGCAGACCATCCGGGCGCTGGATTCCGTGCAGCGCCTGTTCGCCGCCGGTATCCCGTCGGCGGGACTCGCCGATACGCTTGCCCGCCAAGGCATTTCGTATGTGGTGGTGCGCAACGACCTGGATCCCGACACGTCGCGTTCGGCGCGCCCGATCCTGGTGCACCGCGCGGTCGAAGGCTCGCCGCGACTGGAGAAGGTGGCGCAGTTCGGCGAGCCGGTGGGGCCCGGCACCTTGCCGGGGTTCGTCGCCGACAGCGGGCTGCGGCCGAGCTACCCGGCGGTCGAGATCTATCGGGTGGCCGCTGCCGGCAATCCCGGCGCGCCCTACCTGGCCGACGTCGATCAGTTGTCCCGCATCGACGGCGGACCCGAAGTGCTGCTGCGGCTCGACGAACGGCGCCGGCTGCTGGGCCAACCGCCACTGGGTCCGGTGCTGCTGACCGCCGACGCCCGGGGGGCGAGGCTGCCGATGCCCCCCAACGCTGGGGTGACCGTGACGGACACCCCGACGGCACGGGAGACCGACTACGGCCGCGTCGACCAACACTCGTCGGCGATCCGGGCCGACGGCGACACCCGGCACACCTTCAACCGGGTGCCCGACTATCCGGTCCCGGGCACCGACCCGATATTCGGCGGGTGGAACGGCGGCCGGATCACGGTCTCGAGTTCGTCGTCGGATTCGACCGCCATGCCCGATGTGGCTCCGGCGACCTCCCCCGCCGCCGCGATCGACGGCGATCCGGCAACCGCGTGGGTGACCAACGCCCTGCAAGCCGCGGTCGGGCAGTGGATGCAGGTGAACTTCGATCACCCGGTGACCAACGCGGCGCTCACCCTCACACCCAGCGCGACCGCGGTGGGTTCCCAGGTCCGTCGCATCGCGATCGACACCGCCACCGGCAGCACCACGCTGCGCTTCGATCAGCCCGGCAAACCGCTCACCGTGGCGCTGCCCTACGGCGAAACCCCGTGGGTGCGGATCACCGCCGCCGGCACCGACGACGGATCCAGCGGCGTGCAGTTCGGCATCACCGACCTGTCGATCACCCAGTACGACGCCTCGGGTTTCGCGCACCCGGTCGACCTGCGGCATACCGTGCGGGTGCCCGGCCCGCCGCCGGGTTCGGCGGTCACCGGCTGGGATCTGGGTTCCGAGCTGCTCGGCCGGCCGGGCTGTGCCGCGGCCGGTGACAGCGTGCGCTGCGCGCCGTCGATGGCGCTGGCTCCGGAGGAGCCGGTCAATTTCAGCCGCACCCTGACGGTTTCGGCGCCGGTGTCGGTGACCCCGCGGTTGTGGGTGCGGCCGCGCCAGGGCCCCCGCTTGGCCGACCTGATCGCCGAGCCGAATACCACTCGGGCCCAAGGTGATTCGGACACGGTGGACATCCTGGGTTCGGCCTATGCGGCCACCGACGGCGATCCGGCCACCGCCTGGACGGCGCCGCAGCGCGTGGTGCAACACCGCAGCGCGCCGACGCTGACGCTAGTCCTGCCCAGGCCGACCGAGGTCGCGGGTCTGCGGCTGTTGCCCAGCCGGTCGACGTTGCCCGCGCAGCCGACGGTAGTGGCCGTCAACCTCGGCGACGGCCCGCAGGTCCGCAAACTCACGCCGAGCGACGAAGGCGCCGCCCGGCCGCAAACGCTGTCGCTGCGCCCGCGGGTCACCGACACCGTCACCGTCAGCCTGATGGACTGGCAAGACGTCATCGACCGCAACGCGCTGGGCTTCGACCAGCTCAAGCCGCCGGGCCTGGCCGAGATCGCGGCGCTGGGCGCCGACGGCAATCCGATCGCCCCCGCCGACGCGGCGCGCAACCGGTCACGCGAGATCGTCGTCGACTGCGACCATGGCCCGGTCATCGCGGTCGCGGGCCGGTTCGTGCACACCTCGATCCGGACCACGGCACAAGCGCTGCTCAACGGCGAGCCGACACCGGTGAGCACCTGCGATCCCAATCCGATCGCGTTGCCGACCGGGCAACAGGAATTGCTGATCAGTCCCGGCGCCCAGTTCGTCGTGGACGGGGCACAACTGTCGACCGTCGAATCGCCCAGCCCCACCGGGGTTTCGACGATGCCGGCCGCGACGGGTGCGTGGGGGCCCGACCGCCGCGAAATCCGGGTCCCCGCATCCTCCGCCTCGCGGGTGCTGGTCATTCCAGAAAGCATCAACCCGGGCTGGGTCGCACGCACCAGCACCGGGACCCGCTTGACGCCGGTGGCCGTCAACGGGTGGCAGCAGGGCTGGGTGGTGCCCCCCGGAGATCCCGGCACCATCACGCTGAGCTTCGCATCCAACGCGCTGTACCGGGTCGGGCTGGCCGCGGGCCTGGCGTTGCTGCCGCTGTTGGCCATGCTCGCGTTGTGGCGCCGGCGCGCCCGTTCCGACGACCCACCCGCGTCACCATGGTCGCCGGGGCCCTGGGCGGTGGTGCCGCTGTTGGCGGCCGGGGCGCTGATCGCCGGCGTGGCCGGGGTCGCCGTGGTCGGCGCCGCGCTCGGCCTGCGGTACGCGCTGCGCCATCGCGAGCGGTTGCGCGACCGGACCACCATCGCCGCCAGTGCGGGCGGACTGATTCTGGCCGGCGCGGCGCTGTCGCGCCATCCCTGGCGGTCGGTCGACGGGTACTCCGGCCATTGGGCGAATGTTCAACTGCTGGCGATGATTTCGCTGGCTGTGCTCGCCACCTCGGTGGTCGCCATGCCGGATCGCGGGCACCCGCGCACGGCGAATGACGTTTCGGGCGTTGGCTAGCCGTTTATCGGCTGGTTGACTGGATACGCGGAATCGTATGACCGCCGCTGTCCGAGGAGTTGTGGCCATGGACTGGTTTTCAGCCCCCGACTACTGGTTGGGCAGGTTCGTGCTCGAGCGCGGCGCGGCGGCCATCTACCTGATCGCGTTCGTCGCCGCCGCGCTGCAGTTCCGCGCCCTGATCGGCGAGCACGGAATCCTGCCGGTGCCGCGATTTTTGGCGGGGCAGTCAGCGTGGAGATCGCCCAGCATCTTTGCGCTGCACTACTCCGATCGGCTGTTCGCCTCGGTGTCCTGGCTCGGCACCGCGCTGTCGGCGGCCGTCGTCGCCGGTGCGGCCGACGTGCTGCCGCTCTGGGCCGCGATGTCGGTCTGGCTGACTCTGTGGGTGCTCTACCTTTCGATCGTCAACGTCGGACAAGCGTGGTATTCGTTCGGCTGGGAATCCCTGTTGCTGGAAAGCGGATTCCTGATGATCTTCCTCGGCAACGATCACGTCGCTCCGCCGGTGCTGACGTTGTGGATGGCGCGACTGCTGCTGTTTCGGGTCGAGTTCGGCGCCGGGCTGATCAAGATGCGCGGTGACGCCTGCTGGCGCGACCTGACCTGCCTGTACTACCACCACGAAACCCAGCCGATGCCGGGTCCGCTGAGTTGGTTCTTCCATCACCTGCCCAAGCCGCTGCATCGAATCGAAGTGGCGGGCAACCACTTCGCGCAGCTGGTGGTCCCGTTCGGGTTGTTCGCGCCCCAACCGGTGGCCAGCGTGGCCGCGGCGATCATTGTGCTGACCCAGCTGTGGCTGGTGCTTTCGGGCAACTTCGCCTGGCTAAACTGGCTGACGATCGTGCTGGCGTTCAGCGCCATCGACGATTCGACGGCCGCCCCGCTGGTGTCGATACCCGGACATCTCGCGGTGTCGGCGGCGCCGCTGTGGTTTGCCACCCTGGTGGTGGGCTTCGCCGGCGCGGTGCTGTTCCTGACCTACTGGCCGGTGCGCAACATGCTGTCACCGCGTCAGCGAATGAACATGTCGTTCAACCCATTTCACTTGGTGAACACCTACGGCGCCTTCGGCAACATCGGCCGTGTCCGCCGCGAGGTGGTGATCGAAGGCACCGACGAACCGCGACTCACCGCGCAGACAGTGTGGAAGGAATACGAATTCAAGGGCAAACCCGGCGCTCCCGGGCGGTTGCCACGCCAGTGGGCGCCCTACCATTTGCGGCTGGACTGGCTGATGTGGTTCGCCGCCATCTCCCCGGCTTACGCCCAGCCGTGGCTGAAGCCGTTTATGCAACGACTGCTGCGCAACGACCGGGCTACGCTGCGGCTGTTGCGGCACAATCCTTTTCCGGACTCGCCGCCGCGGTATGTGCGCGCGCAGCTCTACCAGTACCGCTTCAGCACACCGGTGGAATTGCGGCGCGATCGGGTCTGGTGGCACCGCGCGCTGGTGGGCCAATATGTTTCGCCGATGACGTTGCACAAAACGGCGAAAAACACCTAACCTCGACGGTCGGGCCGGTTTCCGGAGGGCGGAAGGCCTACAGCGTTTCGTCCAGTTCGCCGAGCCGGTCGGTCAGCCGCAGATTCTCGGAGTAGTCCACCGGGCAGGCGATCAGCGAAACCCCATCATCGGCGAGCGCGGCCTGCAGCGTCGGCAACAACTCGTCGGCGCTGGTGATCCGATATCCATTGGCGCCAAAGCTTTCGGCGTACTTGACGATATCGGGGTTGTCGAACTTCACGTAGTAGTGGTTGCCGAGCTCGAGGTCCATCTTCCACTCGATCAGGCCGTAGCCGCCGTCCTCCCAGATCAACACCACCAGCGGGATCTTCTCGCGCACCGCGGTCTCAATTTCCTGCGAGTTCATCAAGAAGGCGCCGTCACCCACCACGGCGAGCACCTTGGACTCCGGCCGGGCCAGCTTGACTCCCAACGCTCCCGGCAGCGCAAAAGCCATGGTGGACAAGCCATTCGATACCAAGCAGGTGTTGCGCTCATAGGTCGGGTAGAGCCGGGCCATCCACATCTTGGTCGCACCGGTGTCGACCAGCACGACGTCGCTGCGGCCCAGCGCGGCCCGGATGTCGGCGACAACTCGCTGGGGCGCCAGCGGGTATCGCGAATCCTGTTGTCCCCGAGCGAATTCCTCGGCGAGCAGGCCGGACCCGGGTACCTCTTCGGCGTGCTCGATGCCGTGACCGGCCAGGGCCTCGGTCAGGGCGTTGAGCGAAGCAGTGATGTCGCCGATGATCCCGACGTCGACCGGGTAGTGCATGTCGACCTCGGCCGGGAAACGATGAATATGGATGATCTTCTTGTCGGCTTGCGGGTTGATTCGGACCGGGTCGAACTCCTGCAGTTCGTAGCCGACCGCGATCACGACGTCGGCGTTATCGAATCCGAAGTTGACGTAGTCGTGCCGCATGAACCCGATGGTCCCGATGGCGTTGGGGTGATCGTCGGGCATGACACCCTTGCCGTGGAAGGTGTTGGCGACCTGAATCCCGAAGTCCTCGGAGAACCGGACCAATGCCGCGGTGGCGTCGGCGCGCGCGGCGCCGTGCCCGGCCAGCACCACCGGCCGCTTGGCGCCGCGCAGGATTTCGACCGCGCGTTCGATCTGTCCGGGAGCCGGCGCCTCGGCGCGCACCACGTTGCGCGGCAGCGGGCTCAGCTCGTAGTCGGTCTCGTCGGCGTCGATGTGCTCGGGCACCGCGAGGTAGACCGCGGCCGGGCGTTCGGCCTCGGCCACCTTGAACGCCTTGCGGAACATCTCCGGGATCGCGCGTGCGGTGGGCACGCCGTCGGCCCAGCGGGTAATCGGGGCGAACATCGATACCAGGTCGACGTACTGGTGGGACTCCTTGAACTGGCGGTCCTGGCCGACCTGCGCGGAGATCGCCACCATCGGGGTGCTGTTCGTGGTGGCGTCGGCCACCCCGAGCTGCATGTTGATCGCACCCGGGCCCAACGTGGCCGAGACCACGGCCGCCCGGCCCGTCACACGCCCGTACATCTCGGCCATGAACGCCGCGGCCTGCTCGTGGCGGGTCAGCACGTAGCGGATCTGCGAGGACGCCAGGGCCTGCACGAACCGGATGTTCTCCTCCCCGGGCAGTCCGAAGACCACCTCCACACCCTCGTTTTCCAGGCACTTGACCATCAGCTCGGCCGCTTTGCTCATCCGGCACCTCCCTGGAGGGAACGATAGTGGCAGGCTAGATGTTGGACGTATTGCCAACCCTTAAACGCGAAGGATGTCAGCGTGCCTATTGCCACGATCAACCCGGCTACCGGCGAGACAGTCAAAACCTTCACGCCGGCCACGGACGAGGAAGTCGAGGCGGCGATCGCCCGCGCCTACGAGCGATTCCGCGACTATCGCCACAACACCACTTTCGCCCAGCGCGCCCAGTGGGCGAACGCCACCGCAGATCTGCTGGAAGCCGAGGCCGACGAGGTCGGCGCCATGATGACTCTGGAAATGGGCAAGACCCTGAAATCGGCCAAGGCCGAAGTCATCAAGTGCGCCAAGGGCTTTCGCTACTACGCGGATAATGCCGAGCAGCTGCTCGCCGACGAACCGGCCGACGCCAAGGCGGTGGGCGCCAAGCGCGCCTACACCCGTTATCAGCCGCTCGGCGTGGTGCTGGCCATCATGCCGTGGAACTTCCCGCTGTGGCAGGCCGTGCGGTTCGCCGCGCCCGCTCTGATGGCGGGAAACGTCGGCATCCTCAAGCACGCCTCCAACGTCCCGCAGTCGGCGCTGTATCTATCCGACGTCATCGCGCGCGGCGGCTTCCCCGAGGGCTGTTTCCAGACGCTGCTCGTCTCGTCCAGCGCCGTCGAGCGCATCCTGCGGGACCCGCGGGTGGCGGCGGCCACGCTGACCGGCAGCGAGCCGGCCGGCCAGTCCGTCGGCGCCATCGCCGGCGACGAGATCAAGCCCACCGTTCTCGAGCTCGGCGGCAGCGACCCGTTCATCGTGATGCCGTCGGCCAACCTCGACGAGGCCGTCAAGACCGCGGTCACCGCCCGGGTGCAGAACAACGGGCAGTCCTGCATCGCCGCCAAGCGGTTCATCGTGCACACCGACATCTACGACGCTTTCGTCGACAAGTTCGTCGAGCGCATGGCCGCGCTCAAGGTCGGCGACCCGACCGACCCGGACACCGACGTCGGCCCGCTGGCGACCGAATCGGGACGTGACGAGATCGCGAAGCAGGTCGACGCCGCCGCCGCGGCCGGCGCGAAGATTCCCCTGGGCGGCAAGACGCCCGAGGGGCCCGGGTGGTTCTACCCGCCGACGGTGGTCACCGACATCACCAAGGACATGGCGCTCTACACCGAGGAGGTGTTCGGTCCGGTCGCGTCGATGTACCGGGCCGCCGACATCGACGAGGCCATCGAAATCGCCAACGCCACCACCTTCGGGCTGGGTTCCAACGCCTGGACCAACGACGAGGCGGAGCAGCAGCGGTTCATCGACGACATCGAGGCCGGGCAGGTATTCATCAACGGGATGACGGTGTCCTATCCCGAACTCGGCTTCGGCGGCGTCAAGCGCTCCGGTTACGGCCGCGAGCTCGCGGGCTACGGCATCCGCGAGTTCTGCAACACCAAGACGGTGTGGGTTGGGGAATCCGACGAGGGCTCAGCCGCTGGCGCCAAAGTCGAGTGAGCGAGCGCTAGACGGCGGCCAGCGCCCGCTCGTCCTCCTCTGCGAAGGTGTCCTCGAGCTGCAGCGGTGAGTAGTCGAGGTCGATCTCCTCGAGCGGGCGTCCGCGGGCGCTGGAGATGGTGCCGAACCGGCGCATCCCCTTGTCCGAGGCGTACTGCATGGAGTCGTCTGTCGACAGACCGAACGGCATCGTGTCGTAGAGGGCAAAACCCTCTTCGATCAGCCGCAGTCCGAGCGGCATCAGCTCGTTCATCCGCGTTTCGAAGACACCCCAGTTGGCGTCGTCGGCGGCGACGTGGCGCCGGCAGGTGAAGGTGCCCCAGGCCATGTGGCGTCGCTCGTCGTCGCCGATGCGCCGAACCAATTCCTGCATGCCAGGCAGGATGTCGCGTTCCACGCAGATCTTGTGCCAGATGTAGTAACCGGTCAGCGCCAGCATGCCCTCAACCATGTGGTTGTAGGTGACCGACGCCCGCACCTGGGCGGCCGGTGACGAATCGACCGACAGCGCATCGAGACACGCGGGCAGTTCTTCGTAGAAGATGGTGCGGTAGGTCGGCACGTCGTCGATGAGGTTGTTCAGGTCCTCGGTGACGCCGACGGCGTCGAGCCACATCCGGAACACCTGAACGTGCTTGGCCTCCTCGAAGGCGAACTGCGTCAGATACATTTCGTCGCCGAGCCGTCCCTCGGCTCGCATCGCGGCCATGAACGGCTGGATGTCCTGGGTCACCGATTCCTCGCCGGCGATGAACTCGGCACACAGCAGGGTCGCGTAGCTGCGTTCGTCGTCGGTCAGACGTTCCCAGTCTTCGCGATCGCGCGAGAAGTCGATGGCCGCCGGATCCCAGAATTTCGCATTGCCGCCCGCAAAGAGCTTGAGCGGCAAGCTATCCCAGTTGAGACCGCCCTGGGACATTGAGGCAACTCGGGTTCGATTCATGATGTGACCTCCTCGGATCGCAATGGGGCTGGGTGAACGGAGGCATTCGGCGCTGCCGCGAAGGCGGCGGCGAGCACCGCGACGAGCCTGCGCAC
Source organism: Mycobacterium ahvazicum (assembly GCF_900176255.2). GTDB lineage: Bacteria > Actinomycetota > Actinomycetes > Mycobacteriales > Mycobacteriaceae > Mycobacterium > Mycobacterium ahvazicum. Next base: position 418,971 of record NZ_FXEG02000001.1, on the reverse strand, counting down.
CGCCAGCGCGGGCTGCTCGGGGCTGGGCTCGTCGAGGCCGAGGATCGGGTCCAGGCCGCGCATGTAGGGCGCCAGCGCCAGGTGCGGGAAGATCAGCAGCAGCAACGACAGCAACACGTCGGTGTCGGCATCGGTGCGCAAATCGCCGCGCTTCTGGGCGCCTTGCACCAACGGTCGCAGCACCTCCAGATAGTGGCGGTGGATGACGCTGCGCACGCTGACGCGGGCGTCGGTGTCGACCTCCAGGGTCGCCGCGGCATGCAGCGAACGCTCGTGCGGATGTTCGGCGAAGTAGGCGACCCAGCCGTCGAGCAGCTCGGTGAGGAATTCGAAGAACGGCCGGTCGGGGTCGAGCTCGTGGATCAGGTCTTCCATGCAGACGCGCACCCGTTGGCTGCCGATGTCGGCGATGAACGCGAACAAGTCGCGCTTGTCCGCGAAGTACTGGAAGAGACTGCCCTTGGCGACGCCGGCCCGGCGCGCGATGACGTTCAGGCTGCCGCCGGAAAATCCGTGTGCCCCGAATTCGTCCTCCGCGGCCTCGATGATCGCCGCGCGACGAGCGGGGTCAACCCGCGCCCATGTCACCGTTGGCATCGGACCTCCTTGTCTGGATGACCACTGGTCATATTAACGTGAGCTGCATCACAGTCAAGCCCCAGTATGACTCGCGCGCGGCGATTACGCTTCCGCTCGGACACGAGCGCAAAGGGGGCGAGTTGGTGACAATGGCCTGTCGGACGGTAATCGCCACCGTGCTGATGTTGCTGACCGCCGCGCCGGCCCACGCGCAGTCACCGCCCACTCCCGGCATCAAGATCAACGACGAAACCAGCTTCTGCACTTCGGCTTTCACCGCCGAGGGCGACGACGGCAGCTACTACCTGATGACCAGCGGGCACTGCGACGCCCATGACGGTTCGGTCTGGACCTACGGCGCGGACGACACCCCGCTGGGCAGACTCGTCAAAGGCGAATACGAAGAAACCCCGGAGGGATCTCAGACCAAGGACGCGGCGCTGATCAAACTCGAGCCCAGCGTGGGTGCGCCGTCGGGTGACATCGCCGGGAAGTATCCGGTGCGTGACGCGTTGAGCGTTTCCCAGATCAAGGTCGGCACCCAGATGTGCAAGGTCGGTGCGGTCACCGGCGAAACGTGCGGGCCCATCACGAACATCGAGGGCACCTCGGTGGTGGAAGCCGACCTGCGCTGTCTGGGCGGCGACAGCGGCAGCCCCGGGTTCGTCAAGAACCCCGATGGCACCGCGAGCGCGATCGGCATTCTGACCTCAGCCCTGGATGACGACCACACGACCTACTTCATCATCGTGGCGCCGTTGCTCACCAAATGGGGCTTGCGCCTGCTGCCCTGACGGTGCACTCTGCGCGGATTTGCCAGCCGCTGAGCCAAGGGTCGAGAAATGTTGCGGCGCTGTGAAAATCGGCGCCCGGTTCGACCCCGTTCGAGCGCCAAGTCGATCCGATCTCCAGCGAGGATTCAATTTGCTGGCTAATATTCTCGTGATGTTGGACCACTGGCCCATCGTCGGCAGAAGTAGGGAGATCGACGAGTTCAGCCAACTCTTCGCAACCACAAGGGGGTTGCGCGGTGTCGCATTGGCCGGCAAGGCCGGCGTGGGCAAATCACGGCTGGCCCGCGAGGCGGTCCGGGCGGCCGCCGACGCCGGGTGGACGGTGCGCAGCACGGCCGCGACCGTTACCCACCGGCCAATTCCATTGGCCGCCTTCGCGTTATGGACCGATGATGCGCAGGGCGCACCCCATGCGCTGGCCCGCCGAGTCGTCGATGCACTGACCGCGGGCACGCAGCCGGACCGCCTGCTCGTCTTCGTCGACGACGCCCATCTGCTCGACGATCTCTCGGCCCTGGTCCTGCATCAACTCGTGCAGTTGCAGGCCGCCACGGTGCTCGTCACGATTCGGACCGGCGAGCCGGCTCCGGCCGCGGTGACGGCGCTCTGGAAAGACGGGTTGGTGGCCCGCCGGGAAATCGACCCGTTGACCCGCGATCAGACCGACGAACTGCTGTGGGCGGTATCGGGGTACGCACCCGATCGGCAGTGCGGGGACGAATTGTGGCGACTGACGCGCGGAAATGTGTTGTTCCTGCGGCAATTGGTCGAACAGGAGTTTTATGCGGGACGGCTGGTGACCGACGCTGGCGTGCTGCGCTGGCAGGGCAACCTGCGCCTGTCGTCGTCGTTGGCCGAGCTGGTGGACGCACAGATCGGCGCCATTCCCGATGAAGTACGCGACGTCGTCGATCTGGTGGCTATTTCCGAACCCGTCGACTGGCAATGCTTGAAAATGCTCGCCGAGCAGGACGCGATCGAGGAGGCCGAGCAGCGCGAATTGATCCGGTTGTCCGGCGACGACGTGTACATCGGCCACCCCATGTTCGCCGAGGTGCGCCTGAATCGCTGCGGCTCCTCGCGGCTGCGACGCCTGCGCGGTCAGGTGGCAACCGCGATGAAGGACGGCGGGGGCGCGGCGAAGGTGATGAAGCGCGGCCTGCTCTGGTTGGAGTCGGACCTTCCGCCCGAGCCGGACGTGCTGCTCTCGGCGGCCACGGCGGCGAGTTCGCTGTTGGACTTCGAGACCGCGGAGCGGCTTTTCACGGCCGCCGCCGCAACCGGTATCGGCGCGCAAGCGCGAATACCGCTCGCCTACTCCCTTTTCATGCGGGATAAGGGAGAGCTTGCGCTGGAAGTTCTCGAAGGCGTGGAGGTCGACGAAGCAACGGAATCCGCCTTCATCAACGACGTGATAATGCGTGCGTCAAATCTGTTGTGGGGCATGCGATCTCCCGAGCGGTCCTGGCGGCTCATCGACGACGCACTCAAGGCCTCGCACGGCGCGCGCCGCTACCAAGTCCTGGTATTCCGCGCCAATCAGCTCGCGCTAGCGGCGAAGCCGCTCGAGGTCCTCGCGACCATGGCCCAGGTCGACTATGAGGACCTCGATCGGTACGGCGCGACGATGGCCTTTGGCGCCGAAAGCATGGCCTATGGCGAGCTCGGTCAACCCGATCAGGCCGTGGCAAAGGCCATCGCGGGCGACGAGGCACTAGCGATGAGTGAGCAGGGCAATTTCCTTCGTCAGACGTTGACCGAGTTTCACACCTTCGCCTTGGTGGCGGCGGGACGCATCGCCGAGGCCGCGGACGTGGCCAAACGTCACCGCCGCGCGCACCGCGACGAGCCGGCGGATGTACGAGCGGTGGTAGCCGAGATCGACGGCATGGTGATGTTGGCCGCCGGCGACCTAGCCGCGGCGCTGCGGCATCTGCCGGACAAGGTCGAGGCCGAAATGGCGAACAGCTTCCATGTGGTGAACAGCTTCTATCGCTTCCATCTGCTGCGCGCGCAGGCACTGGCGCGATCCGGCGACAGCGCCGGGGCGCAGGGCGCGCTGCACACCGCCCGGGCGCATCGACATCCCGCCTACGTTTACGTCACGTCGACCGAACTCCTGACCGAGGCTTGGTTGGCCGCATCCCACCAGCGAATGACCGAAGCGCGCGGACTGGCGCGCAAGGCGGCCGAGTTCGCGCGCAGCCACGATCAACTCGCGCGCGAGGTGTGGTGTTTACAGACCGCGGTGCAATTCGACGACACCGACGCGGCCGGTCGGCTCGAGGAGCTTGCGACGCTCGTCGAAGGCCCGCGCGTTGCGGTCGCGACGCGCTACGCGACGGCGCTGGCGGCCGACGACGCGAGCGGACTCGACCGAGTATCAACGGATTTCGAGGCGATGGGCGACCTGCTCGCCGGCGCCGACGCCGCGGGGCAAGCCGCTACCGCCTACCGTCGCGCCGGGCGCGCAGGCAGTGCGATGACGGCGGCGGCACGGGCACACCGGCTGGCGGCGCGGTGTCACGGCGCGACCAGCCCCGCCATCCAGTCGGCTTCCTACGCGCCGCCGTTCACCAACCGAGAGCGCGAGATCGCGGTGTTGGTGGCCCAGGGCCTGTCCAACCGCGAGATCGCCGAGGCGGTGTCGCTGTCCGTGCGGACCGTCGAGAGCCACATCTATCGGGCGTGCAGCAAGGCCGGGGTGACCGGCCGCGCCGGCTTGGCCGGCGTCATCGGCGGAGCATCGTTGTCGCGCAGCAACGGACGATGATTGCAGTAGTCGTTCGCTGTTTCGGGCGAAAAATGCAGTAGTCGCTCCCGGATCGCACTGTCGTCGTTTCGGCACAGCATGTCTTGTGGATTTCGCCTTACTGCCCCCGGAGGTGAACTCGGCCCGGATGTACACCGGTCCGGGGTCGGGGCCGCTGTTGGCCGCCGCGGCGTCCTGGGATGCGGTGGCCGCCGAGCTGGAAGCGGCTGGGGCAAGCTACTCCTCGCAGATCGCCGACCTGACCGGACTGTCCTGGTTCGGGGCGTCGTCGCTGGCCATGTCGGGTGCGGCCGCGACCTACGGGGGGTGGTTGCAGGCCGCGGCCGCACAAGCCGGGGTCACGGCCGCGCAGGCGTATGCGGCGGTCGCGGCCTATGAGGCGGCGTTCGCGATGACGGTGCCCCCGCCGGTGATCGCGGCCAACCGCGCGCTGCTGATGACGTTGATCGCGACGAACTTCTTCGGGGCGTGTCTCATTGACTGTGTAAGTGGTTGGGCCTGAATGGTGGGTGACCACCAGACAGGAGTTCTCAGTTGTCTCAATCTGACTCGCCCAGGGACGTTGCGGCTGCCAAGCTGGCCGAGCTGTTGCCGGCGGCGGCGGTGGATGCTTTGTTGGCCGATGCCGAGGCCTCGGGCACGCCGATCGATGGTCCTGACGGACTGTTGGCGCAGATGACCAAGGCGGTGCTCGAACGCGCTTTGGATGTCGAGATCGCCGATCACCTGGGCTATGAGCACGGCGATCCGGCCGGTTATGGCTCGGGTAACTCCCGCAACGGGCGTGGCCGCAAGACCGTGTTGACCACGGCCGGGCCGGTCGAGCTCGAAGTGCCCCGGGACCGCAACGGCACCTTTAGCCCGGTGATCGTGCCCAAGCGTAAACGCCGCTTGGGCCAGGTCGAGGACATGATCTTGTCGCTGTACGCGCGGGGAATGTCCACGCGCGATATCACCGAGCATCTGGCCGAGGTCTACGGCGCCACCGTGTCAGCAGCCACCATCTCGCGAGTCACCGACGTCGTGACCGAGGAGATCGCCGCCTGGCAGTCCCGACCGGTCGATCCGGTCTATCCGATCCTGTATATCGACGCCATCCGCCTCAAAATCCGCGACTCCGGGGTGGTGGCCAACAAGGCCGCCCACGTGGTCATCGGCGTCGATAACGACGGCATCAAGCAGGTCCGGGGGATCTGGATCCAGCAGAGCGAAGGCGCGAAGGTCTGGCACGGGGTGCTCACCGAGCTGCGCAACCGCGGGTGTCGCGACGCGCTGTTCGGGTGCTGCGACGGGTTGAGCGGGCTACCCGAATCGATCGCGGCGGTGTGGCCAGCCGCGGTGATCCAGACCTGCGTGGTGCACCTGCTGCGCTCCTCGATGCGCTATGCCTCCTACACCGAGCGCCGCAAGATGGCCGCCGCGATGCGTCCGATCTACACCGCGCCCACCGAAGAGGCCGCCAAACTCGCCCTCGAGGACTTTCGCGCCCAATGGAAAACCAAATCGCCCGGTGCGGTAGCCGTATGGGATCGCGCCTGGGCCGAATTCGTGCCGTTTCTAGCGTTCCCCGTCGAGATCCGCAAGATTATCTACACCACCAACGCCGTCGAGTCGCTCAACTATCAACTCCGCAAGGTCACCAAGGCCCGCGGCTCGTTCCCCTCGGACGCCGCCGCCCTAAAACTGCTCTACCTGGCCATCCGCAACATCAACCAGAAACGAGGATCCCACGGACCAGGAACCTACCGCTGGACCGAAGCCCTGAACACCTTCGCCATCCAATTCCCCGACCGACTCCCCCTATGACCCCAAAGATAAACGGCTACAACAACTTACACAGTTATCTTGACACGCCCCTTCTTCGGGCAGAACACCGCCGCGATCGCGGCCACCGAAGCCCAATACCTGCAGATGTGGGTCCAAGACGCCACCGCCATGTATGGCTACGCGGCAGAGGCCGAGACGGCCAGCACGTTGCAGTCGTTCGACGAGCCGCCGCAGACCACCAACCAATCCGGCCAAGACACCCAAGCCCGCTCGCTGGCCCAAACCACCGCCAACACCACCGCAGGCCGCACCCAATCCCTGTTGCAAAGCCTCGCCACGCAGCAGACCAACCTCGTCGACCCGCCCCTGCCCGCCGGCAGCACCGCCAACATCGCACCCGGCGGCGCCACCCTGCAGCCCGGCACGACCGTCAGCGTCACCAGCGGCTCGCCCGTCACGAACACCTCTGGTGCCACGCTCACCGTGGGTCCAAACGGCATCGACTGGGTGAACCTTGACGCCGGAGTAACGAGCAGCTCCCAAGCCGGCAGTACGTTGGTCTTCGTCGCCCATTACCTGATCACGAGCGGCTCATTCACCGTCAACAGCCCCTATTTCGGGGGGACAGGCGCGTTCACCGTCTCCAGCGGCTCCGTCACCGCCGGCAGCACGGGCGTCGAGGCCACCATCGACGCCAGTACCGGCCTCGTCACCGCCATCAACGCCGGCACCGTCATCACCGGCCCCGTCACCGCCACCCCCTACGCCTTCCCCGTCGCCCCGGTCGCCCCGGTCGTCTCGAGCTCGTCGAGCGCGTTGGCTGCGGCACCCGCGGCCGCCCCCGTGGTCAGCGCACCGGGCCTGGCGGGAGCCGCCGGAATCCAACCCCAGTTCAACGTCGACGCACTCATGGACGCGCTCTCGGCCGGATAACACCAATGCAGTAGTCGTTTGCTGAGGCGGCCAAAAATTGCAGTAGTCACTCCCGGATAGCGCTGCCGTCGTTTCGGGGCACGCTGGTCGGCGAACGCGCTGGCCATTTGCGACGAGAGCAAGACGCCATGGATTTCGGGCTGCTGCCACCGGAGATCAACTCGGCCCGGATGTACGCCGGGCCCGGGTCGGGACCGCTGCTGGCCTCCGCGGCCGCCTGGGACGAGGTGGCCGCCGAACTGGAATCGGCTGCCGCGGGCTACTCCTCACAAATCGCCGACCTGACCGGCCTGTCCTGGTTCGGGCCGTCGTCGATGGCGATGTCCGGCGCGGCGGCACCCTATGCGGCGTGGTTGCAGGCCGCCGCGGCCCAAGCGGGAGTCACGGCCACCCAGGCCTACGCGGCCGCCGCCGCCTACGAGGCCGCGTTCGCGATGACCGTGCCCCCGCCGGTGATCGCGGCCAATCGCGCGCAGCTAATGGCGCTGATCGCGACCAACTTCTTCGGCCAGAACACCGCGGCGATCGCGGCCACCGAAGCCCAATACACCGCGATGTGGGTCCAAGACGCCGCGGCCATGTACACCTACGCCGGAGACGCCGCCGCGGCCAGCACGCTGGAGTCGTTCGACGAGCCGCCGCAGACCACCAACGGCAACACGCCGACCAGTCAGACCCAGGCACTATCGCAGCCTGTCGTCAACGCGAGCGCCCGCATGCAGAGCTTGACGCAGCTCAACTCACCTACGACCCAGCAGCTGGTCACGACGCTCGACGCCGACAACCCCCTCGTCATCAACGACACCTACACCGTCGGCTTCACTCAGCAGCTGACGATCGGGCCAGGCGGGACGTACACCTCGGTGGAAGTCGCCTCAGGCGGCGAGCTAGTCGTCGACGGCCAGGTCAAAGTGCTCTCCGGCGGCACGCTGACCATCGACAGCGGCGGCACCATGACCGTCCAGTTCGGCGATGTCACCGTCCAAAGCGGCGGCACCCTCGCCGTAAGTTCCGGCGGGACCCTCGACATAGAAGCATCCACCGGCATGCTCACCGTGAACAGCGGCGGCACGCTGACCAACGCCGGCTCCGTCATGATCAACGGCGGCAACTTCGGTGGCGGCATCGGCCTTTGGAACTCCGGCACCGTCAACATCCAATCCGGCGGCAGTCTCACTGTCGCCGAGAGCGCCCGCGTTCTGAACTTCGGCACCGTCAACATCCAATCCGCCGGCAGTTTCACCGTCGCCAACGGTGGCAACATCACGGGCGGGGGCACCTTCATGGATGGCGGCACGCTGACCATTGATTCCGGCGGTTCCTTCTCCAACGTTGAGGTGGAAGTCACCAGCGGCGGGGTGCTCAACGTCAACTCCGGCGGCCAGTTCACGACGAGTCTATTCACCATCGACTCCGGCGGAGCCGCTTACGACAGCGGCACCATGACCATCGACACATCCTTCTCCGACTCAGGCACCCTGACCGTCAACCACGGCGCGACGTTGAACCTTATTGACCACAGCGGCATGGACATCCAGTACAACGGCATGCTCACCGACTCCGGGACGATGAACCTGGCCTCCGGCACGTCGGCCCAGATCGACGGCACCCTCACGGTCACCAACGGCGGCACCCTCACCAACAGCGCCACCCTCGACGTCTCCGGTGGGAACCTCACCGTGAGCACCGGCGGCACCCTCACCGACAACGGCGCCCTCACCATCAGCAGTGGCGGGACTTTGACCGACGGTGGCACGCTCACCGTCAACTCCGGCGGCACGGTCACCGTCGGCGACGGTACCGCCTTCGGCGACAGTCTTGTTCTCCAGCCCGGCGGCAGCCTGATCGACGGCGGCACCGTCACCGTCTCCCAATTCGGCAAGATCGTCGTCACCAACGCCAACGTGACGGTCAACAGCGGCGGCGCCCTGACCGTCGACAGCGGCGGCAATGCCATCTTCTTCAATACAACGGTCAACGACTCCGGCACCATCACGTTCAGCCACGGAATGACCTTCAACCAGACCTTTTTCGGCAACGCCGTCACGGTCCATGGCGGTGGCACGCTCATCGACGGTGCCGACCTCAACCTGGCCAACAGCACCCTGACCGACAGCGGCACCGTCGAGATCACCAACGGCGGGTCCCTCACCGTGCCGTCCGGCAACACCGTCGCCGTCACCAACGGCGGCGCGCTCACGGTCGACAGCGGCGGGAGTGTCACGGTCAGCCAGGGTGGCGGCCTGACCGTGAGCACGGGTGGCGCCGACACCGGCAGCCTCACCGTCAGCGGCAGCCTGACTGACAGCGGGACGGTCACGGTCAACAGCGGTGGCATGGCGACGGTGACCAATGGCGGGACCCTCGTCGACGCCGGGACGGTGACCGTGCAGCCCGGTGCGACGCTGACCGACGCGGGGACCGTGGCCATCGCCCCCGACGGCAGCCTGGTCGATTCCGGCACGATGACCGTCGCCGACGGCGGGGCGGTCAACGACCTCGGCGCGGTCACCGTCAACACCGACGGTGCGCTCACCCTCAACGGCGACGCGGCCTGGGCCGTGAACGGCACTTTGACCGTCAACGACGCCGGCACCGTCACTCTCAACGGCACCAGCATCATGTCCATCCAAGGCGGCGCCCTGACCGTCAACGACGGCGGATACCTGACCGCCAACGCGGGCACCATCGTTCCCATCACGCCGGGCGGCACCCTGACCATCGGCCCCGGCCAGGCCATCACGCTCGGCCCCGGCGGTTCGGCCGGGCCGCAGGGGCTGGTCGGAACTGCCTACATTGCGCCGGCAGTACCGGTGCCCCCCACCCCTGCCGCGGATCCGGGGCTCGCCAGCAGCTTGGCCTCGCCGGGCCTGGCGGGAACGTCGGGAATCCAACCGCAGGTCAACCTGGACGCATTGCGGGACCGGCGTTGGGACGAACTCTGGGGTGTGCTGCTCGATGGCGACTAGCCCGGCTGGCCGGGCGCTGGGTCTCGTACGCCCAGCCAGCCGGGCGCTCGAGCAAGAAAGCTACGGCCGCATCTGATAGGCGCCGTTGATCGGCAGCACGTGTTCCTTCCAAACCTGGTCGTAGCGCGACTGGTCGAACACCGGGCGACGGATCATCCGCATCGCAAACCCGGCCTGTGCGTCGGTGGTGGCGCGCTTGTCCGCCAATTCGACTGCGTAGCTGTTGAAGTCGCGCACCAGCACGGCGAAGATCTCGTCGATCAGCGCATCGTCCACACCCGACAATGGCGCCTCCTCCAGAATCAGCTGCGCATAGGGCACTGTCGCGAACAGCTGGCCGACGCCGAACGCGAAGTCAATGTCCTTCTGCTGCAAGGCATCTGGAGTAGCAGACGTCAGCATTTCGGCCAGCACGTCGATCTGCTCACGCAGCAGCGCAACGTTGGGCAGCTGCGCGAAGCCGTCGAACGGCGCGCGCCAATCGTGGAAGCGGACCTTGCCCAATCCCCCGGTCGGGCCCTGGTTGAACAGGAACGAGTCGTCGACCGCCTCGTCGCGGCGCCCGATCAGCGGCAGTTCGCCGTCGGGCGCGAACAAGTAGTTGGGCATGAACTTCGCCAGCAGCCCGATGTTGATGTGGACGGTGCCTTCCAGCCTGGGCAGCAGCCCGATCTCGCGGGCCATCGCCTCGAAGATGGTGTCCTTCTCCACGCCCTTGGCGGCGATCACGTCCCACAGCGCGGTGATCACTCGCTCGCCCTCGCTGGTGATCTTCGCCTTGGTCAGCGGGCTGTAGAGCAGGTAGCGACGATCGTCGGCCGAGGCGCTGCGCATGTAGTCGCTGCCGCGGGTGGCGACGAGCTTCATCGCGATCAGTCGCGCATAGGCGTCGGTGAGCAGCCGCCGCACATGGCTGAAGTCGGTGACGACGGTCCCGTACAAGTGGCGGTTGGCGGCGTGGGTGACCGCCTCGTACATGGCGTGGGTACACATGCCGACCGCACCCCAGCCGAGGTTGTACTTGCACACGTTGACGGTGTTGAGCGCGGCGTGGAAAGCCCCGGGGCCGCGGTGCAGGATGTCGGCCTGGGTGACCGGATACTCGCGCAACCCGTAGTTGGCGACGTAGTTCTGGGAGTTGACGACGTTTTTCTTCAGCTCGTAGCGGTCGTGCTGCGAATCGGCGACGAAGAATACGTACTCGTCCGTCTCGCCGATCTTGCCGAACGTCGAGACCATCCGGGCGACGTTGGCGTTGCCGATGTAGTACTTCTCGCCGCTGGCGGTCCAGCCATGCTCGGACGGCGTCAGGATCATGTCGGTCTGGTAGACGTCGGCGCCGTGCGCCTGCTCGGACAGGCCAAAGGCGAACACCTCGCCCTGCTCGAGCTGGGCTGCGGCCTTGCGCTTGGCGTCCTCGTTGTCGCTCATCCAGATCGGACCCAGGCCAAGGGCGGTGACCTGGAACGGATACCAGTAGTTCAGCCCGTAGAACCCGACGATCTCGGCGAACTCGCTGATCCGATAGGTGTCCCAACGGCAGTCAGCTGAGGCGCCGTACTCGGACGGGGTCAGCAGCGAGGCGAAGATGCGTTCCCGCCCGATGTGATCGAGAAAGTCCGAGTACCAGACCCGCGCGTGGTCGTCGGCCTTGAGCCGGGCCTTGCCGCGGGACTCGAAGAAGTCGACGGTGGCGGCCATGATCTCGCCCGACCGAGCGTCGGGGTATTTACGGGTCAACTGGTTGGGGTTGAGCAGCATGCGGCAGACGGTACGCCGATGTGCGGGGTCGCGGTATCAGCCCAAGGTGCGCCGCGAAATCCGCATTGTCATCGCAATTGCCTCTGTTGGATGATTCCGGCCCGGCCTAGCATCAGCCACGTGTCCGAACTAAATACCGCGCGCGGTTCCATCGATACCGCTGATCTCGGCGTGACGCTCATGCACGAGCACGTCTTCATCATGACCACCGAGATCGCGCTGAACTATCCCGACGCCTGGGGCGACGAGGAAAAGCGGGTGGCCGATGCCATCGACCGGCTCAACGAGCTGAAGTCGCGCGGCGTGGACACCATCGTCGACCTCACCGTGATCGGGCTGGGCCGCTACATCCCGCGCATTGCCCGCGTGGCCGCTGCGACCGAGCTGAATATCGTTGTGGCGACCGGGTTTTACACCTACAACGACCTGCCGCTGCGGTTCCACTACGAGGGTCCGGGCGGCATGCTGGGCGGTCCGGAGATCATGACCGACATGTTCGTGAAGGACATCGAGGAAGGCATCGCCGACACCGGCGTCAAGGCCGGGATCCTCAAGTGCGCCACCGACGAGCCGGGCGTAACCCCCGGCGTCGAGCGGGTGCTGCGCGCGGTCGCCCAGGCACACAAGCGCACCGGGGTGCCGATCTCTACACACACCCACGCGGGTCTGCGCCGCGGGCTCGAACAGCAGCGCATCTTCGAAGAAGAGGGTGTCGACCTGAGCCGGGTGATCATCGGACATTCGGGCGACAGCACCGACATCGGATACCTGGAGGAACTTATCGCGGCGGGGTCCTATCTCGGAATGGACCGGTTCGGCCTCGATGTGATCTCACCGTTCGAAGAACGAGTCGGCATCGTGGCGCAGATGTGCGAGCGCGGGCACGCCGACAAGATGGTGCTGTCGCACGACGCCAACTGCTACTTCGACGCACTCCCCGAAGAACTCGTTCCGCAGATGGCACCCAACTGGCACTACCTGCACATCCACAACGACGTGATCCCCGCCCTCAAAGAGCGCGGCGTCACCGAGGAGCAACTGCACACCATGCTCGTCGACAACCCGCGGCGCATCTTCGAGCAGCAGGGCGCCTATTAAATGACCCAGAGTGAGCCGACTCCGCCGATCGGCACCCAGGTTTCGGCGCTGGCCGAATGCGCGCCCGACGAGCCGGCGGTCACCTGTGAAGGCCTGACGCTGACCCGCGCCGAACTCGACAAGTCAACGAACCGGCTGGCCCGTGCCTATGCCGAACTTGGTGTCGGCGTCGGCGACTACGTGACGATCCTGCTGCCCAACTCCGTCGAGTTCGTGCAGGCCGCCGTGGCGTGCTGGAAGCTGGGCGCGGTGCCGCAGCCGTTGTCGCCGCGACTGCCGACCGCGGAGTTGCAAGGCCTGCTGGACTTGCGGCCGCGCGCCCTGCTGGTGGGCGCCGAGCACCCTGAAATACCAAGCGTGGTCAAGGGTTTCATCCCCGATGCGGCATTGTCCGATGCGCCGCTGCCGGAGGCGGTGTCGCCGACGTGGAAGGCGATGGGGTCCGGCGGCAGCACCGGGCGGCCCAAGCTGATCGAAGCCGGTGTCGACAGCCGCCTTTCACCGCTGGCGGCCTACGCGATGGGCGCACAAGATTGCGACACCACCTATGTTCCGGTGCCGCTATCCCACAACACCGGGATCACCATGGCGGCCCTGGCGTTGATCATGGGCCACCACCTGGTGTTGACCGACCGGTTCGATCCGCACGAATTCCTGCGCGTGATCGCCGATCATCGCGTCACCTTCATGGTGACGGTGCCGACGATCATGCAGCGGGTGCTACCGGTTTACCAGGCCAACCCGCAGGCCTACGACCTGTCATCGATCCGGCGGTTCTGGCACCTGGCGGCACCGTGCCCGCCGGCCATCAAGCAGGCGTGGATCGACCTGCTGGGCCCCGAGAAAGTGTGGGAGTTGTACGGCGGCACCGAGTTACAGGCGCTGACGTTCATCTCCGGCGACCAGTGGCTGACCCACCCGGGTTCGGTCGGCATCGTCGTCAGCGGCGAGATGACGGTGCTCGACGACGACGGCAACCCCTGCCCGCCGGGCGTCGAGGGCGAGATCTACATGCGGCCGGCGCCGGGCAGCGCGCCGACCTACCGGTATGTCGGCTCGACGGCGAAAAGCCGGAACGGCTGGGACTCGCTGGGCGATCTGGGCTACTTCGACGCCGACGGTTTCCTGTACCTGTCGGACCGGCGGGTCGACATGTTCACCGTGGGCGGGCGCAACGTCTATCCCGCGGAGATCGAGAGCGCGCTATCGGCACACCCGGATGTGTTGTCCTGCTTGGTTGTTGGCGTCCCCGATCCGAACGCCGGTGATCTCGGCCAGGTGCCCTACGCGCTGGTGCAGACGATCGACGGCTCCACCCTGGATGCCGCGGGGGTGCAGGAGTTTCTGCGCGCCAACATCGCGGGGTACAAGGTGCCGCACACCCCCGACTTCATCGAATTCGTCGACACCCCGCTGCGCGACGACGCCGGCAAGGCCCGGCGCTCGGCGGTCCGGGCCGAGATCATGGCGCGGTTGCAGGCCGCCGAAGCGAGCTGACTCCGAAGGCACCAAGAATTCTTCAAGGCTCCGCCCGCACGATCAGCGCCATGCAAATCGAGCCGTTGAGCCCGGAGCTGATCGAACGCTATCTACGATCGCACCAGTTGCGATTCTTCCGCAGCGACGACGGCACGGAATTCATGATGGTGCTGTCCCACTATCAGCGGGGCAAGCTGCACGTGAACCTGCGGATCAACGGATTGCGGCCCGACATCCTGGAGATCTCGATCAGCCCCGCGGGGTACTACCAAGCCAGCGAGCGCCCCCGCCTGATGGAACTGGTCAACGACTGGAACCGCGACAACCACTGGCCCAAGGCGTTTGTCCGCGAGAGCGCGCAGCCGAGCCATTTCAGCGTGGTCGGCGAAAGCGCTTACCTGCTGACCGACGGCATTCACCTGGCGGGGCTGGGCCACTTCGTCAGGTCCACCGTCGAGTACGGCACCGACCTGATCGAGAAGATCGAGCAGGCCGTCAGTCTGCCGTCCGCGGGCGCACTGGAAGAGTGGATGGACCGCACCGGCTAGGGCGCGATGGCGTCCGCCTCGGCATCTATTGCCGCAGCGGTCGGTTTCTCGCGTTTCTCCCAGCGGCGCAACGCTTCCCGGCACGGCGATTCGACCAGGGCGTAACTCACCGCCGCGATCGCGAAGCCGAAGAGCAGCGTCAGCACCAACACCATCGGCATGTTGCCGGTGAACGGGAACGTGCCGACCACCGGGAACACCATCGCCAGCGCGGCCAGGTGCCAGATGAACAGGCCGTAGGACCAGCGACCCAGGGTGACCATCCCGGCGGTGCCCAGCAGCCGGTGCGGGGTATCGACGCGGTCCAGCACCAACGGCGCGACCAACGCGAACGCGACGATCGACCCCATCGCGGTCTTCAACGCGAACTGCGCCGCGGTCCCCGGCGTCAGCCCCTCCGGGCCCGCCAGCGGGGAGGCGGCCACCAGGAACGCGGCCAATGCGATGGCGGCCATCAGTACCCGGCCCGCCTTGTTCTGCGCCACGCGCACTGCCAGCCCGATCGGGCTGTGCACCCACTCGGCCAGCAGCATGCCCGCGGCGAACCAGGAGAAGAAGGCCGGCGGCCAATTCAGCGGATTGCCGGACCCCGCGTGCCCGGAGAAGAAAGGAAGCCAGCCCCACCCCCAGCTGAGCGCCCCCAGCGCGGCGATCGCCGGCACCCGGGCGCGGACCGGAATGCGGCGGGCCAACAGCGCGAGAATCGGCAGCGCCAGATAGAAGCTGACCTCGACCGAGAGGCTCCACATCTGGGTCAGCCCTCCGGTCAGGGTGAGCGGCACATAGATCTGGGTCAGGGTCAGGTTTGCCAGCCAGACGGTCAGGCTGGCGTGGTCCGCGTCGGGCAGCAGGGTGAGGATCACGACGACGGCCACCAGATAGGCCGGCATGATGCGGACCAGCCGCGATCGCAGGTAGTGGCCGGTAGGCGGACTCCTGAAACCATCGGGTCCCAGACCCCTCGCCGCGGCCGCGTGGCCACGCCACAGCAGGAACCCCGACAGCGCGAAGAACACGGCCACGGCAAGGTCGAAGCGGCCGAACAGCCTCCCGTCGACACCGCTGGAGTGGCCGGTCTGGAAGGCCACATGCGTGACGACCACGCCCATGGCCGCGCAGGCGCGCATACCCTCGACAGCGGGCAGGAAGCTGCGAGTTCCGCCCGCCTGGTCGCCATCGGTCACGATCACAGTCTGCCTGCGCTCTGTTACCTGGCTAATCGGGTACTGCTGTTAGGGTCGAACGGATTTGCCTAGAGCATTTAGGGAGGGCACAGCAACGTGAACCGAGCGGTTATGTTGCGGTTCGCCGCATGCGGGATCATCGGGCTCGGGGCTGCCCTGCTGATCGCCGCGCTGCTGCTGTCGACCTACACCACCAGCCGGATCACCAAGATCCCGCTCAACATCGACACCACGCTGGTCAGCGACGGCACCGGAACCGCGCTCGACTCGGCGTCGCTGTCCAGTGACCACGTCGTGGTCAACCAGAACGTGCCCCTGGTCTCCCAGCAGCAGATCAGCGTCGAGTCGCCGGCCAACGCCGACGTCGTCACGCTGCAGGTCGGCACCTCCCTGCGGCGCACCGATAAGCAGAAGGACACCGGGCTGCTGCTGGCGATCGTCGACACCGTCACGCTCAACCGCAAGACCGCGATGGCCGTCTCCGACGACACCCACACTGGCGGCGCCGTCCAGAAGCCGCGCACCTTCAACGACGAGAACCCGCCCACCTCGATCCCGGTGCGCCACGACGGGTTGTCCTACCGCTTCCCGTTCCACACCGAGAAGAAGACCTACCCCTACTTCGATCCGGTCGCGCAGAAGACCTACGACGTCAACTACGACACCCAAGAGGACGTCAACGGGCTGAGCGCCTACAAGTTCACCCAGAACATCGGTTACAGCGCCGACGGAAAGCTGGTGGCGCCGGTGAAGTACCCGTCGCTGTACGCCGGCGACGAGGACGGCAAGGTGACCACGTCCGCGGCGATGTGGGGCATCCAGGGCGGCGACCCGGCCGAGCAGATCACGATGACCCGCTACTACGCGGCGCAGCGGACCTTCTGGGTGGATCCGGTCTCGGGCACCATCGTCAAGGAGACCGAGCACGCCAACCATTTCTTCGCCCGGGACCCGCTCAAGCCCGAGCTGACGTTGGCCGACTACAAGGTCACCTCCAACGAGGACACCGTGGAATCTCAGGTGAACGCGGCCCGCGACGAGCGTGACCGGCTCGCGCTGTGGTCGCGGGTGCTGCCGATCACCTTCACCGCGGTCGGCCTGATCGCGCTGATCGGCGGCGGCTTGTTCGCGTCGTTCAGCCTGCGGACCGAGAGCGCGCTGACAGACCCGGGCCTGGACCGCGGCGACGAGGAGTTCTTCGGCCGCAGTGGGCTCGAGGAACGGGTGCCCGGCGCCGAAGCCGAGACCGAGAAGCTGCCCGCGCAGCATTCCGAGACGGATGACGATCCGCCCGGCTCCGATCCACCGGCGCCGGAGCCGAATCCGCCCGTCCCGCCCGACCGGGACTAACCCGCGGTTGCGCCGACCGTGACCGCGCCATGGCGCCGGGCGCTGCAGTGGTCTCTCCCCGGGTATGCGTTAACCCTGGCGTTTCTGGTGGTGGCGCCGTTGCTGCGGCCGGGGTACCTGCTGCTGCGCGACGCGGTCTCGACGCCGCGTTCCTACCTGTCCGATACCGCCCTGGGGTTGACCGCACCGCCGCGGGCGACTCCGCAGGATTTCGCCGTGGCGCTGGCCTCGCACCTGGTCGACGGCGGCGTCGTGGTCAAGGTGTTGCTGGTCGCGGGGTTGTGGCTGGCGGGCTGGGGTTCGGCACGACTCGTGGCCACCGCGCTGCCCTGCGCCGGCGCGCCGGGCCAGTTCGTCGCGGTCACGCTCGCGATCTGGAATCCCTATGTCGCCGAACGACTTCTGCAGGGGCACTGGAGCCTGCTGGTCGGTTACGGCTGCCTGCCGTGGGTGGCGACGACGGTCCTGAGCCTGCGATCCGGTGGGCCCGGCTTTTTTTCGTTGGCGTTCTGGATCGCGCTGGCCGGGCTGACGCCGACGGGGCTGATGCTGGCCGCGACGGTGGCGCTGGTCTGCGTCGCCGCGCCGGGTGGGGGCCGGGCCCGCTGGCAGTGCGCCGCGACGGCGCTGGGTGCCGCGCTGGTGGCGGCGCTGCCGTGGCTGGTGGCCGCGGCGACGGGCTCGTCGCTGTCCACTCCCAAGGCGGCGAGCGCGCTCGGCGTGATCGCCTTCGCGCCACGCGCCGAGCCCGGTCTGGGCACGCTGGTCAGCCTGGCCAGTCTCGGCGGTATCTGGAACGGCGAGGCGGTACCCAGTTCGCGAGCAACGCTGTTCGCGCTGATCTCGGCGCTGGTGCTGCTGGGTGTGGTGGCGGCCGGCGTCCCGACGGTGCTGCGCCGCCCGCCGGCGCTGCCACTGTTGGTGCTCGCGTTGGTGTCGGTCGTGGTGCCGGCCGCGCTGGCCTCCGGGCCCGGCCTGCACCTGCTTGCCACGGTGGTTGACGCGGCGCCCGGTCTGGGCGTGCTGCGCGACGGGCAGAAATGGGTCGCGCTGGCGGTGCCGGGCTACACCCTTGCGGGAGCCGGCACGGTGGTGACGCTGCGGCGGTGGGCGCATCCGGCGGCCACGGCGCTGGTGGGCTGTCTCGCGCTGATCGCTGTGCTGCCCGATTTGGCGTGGGGGGTGGGCGGCAAGGTCGCGCCGGTGCGCTACCCGCCGGGCTGGGCCGCGGTGGCGGCGGCGATCAACCGGGCGCCCGCGCCGGTCGCGGTGCTGCCCGCGGGCTCGATGCGCCGCTTCGCCTGGTCGGGTCCGGCGCCGGTGCTGGATCCGCTGCCGCGCTGGCTGCGCGCCGACGTGTTCAGCACGGGCGACTTGGCGATCTCCGGGCGGGTGGTGCCCGGGGAGGGCAACCGCGCCCGGGCCGTCCAGGAGTTGCTGCTGTCCGGGCCTGCGCCGTCGGCCTTGGCCCCGGCCGGCGTCGGGTGGCTGGTCGTCGAATCGGACAGCGCCGGAAACATGGGCTCGGCCGCGCGCACCGTGGGCGCGCTGACACCGGTGTTCCGTGACGCAGAGTTGACGCTGTACCGGGTCGGCAGTGGCGCCGCTGGGGTTGCGCCGGCCCGGCGCAATGCCACGCTGATCGCGCACCTGGCCTGGCTGGGGATGCTGCTCGTGGGCGGTGTCGGCGCGCTGGCCGGCGCGATCTGGCGGGTTAGACCCGGTTTTACACCAGGCCGCTGAAGTAGTCGCCGGCCTGCACCAGCCATTGATCTGAATCTCTTCTGTGATGCGCATTCACCATCAGGGGTTTCGCGATGGTTTTCGTCAATCGAGCAGCGCTCGGCGGCCGGCGCGCTCGGCAAAAGCGTCTAGCGCACTCAGAACTTCCGGGGCACGCCAGGCACGATTACGGGCCTGGTCGGTGAACTCGACGATGATCTTGGACTCGACAAGTGGATCCAAGTATCGGTAGGCATTGTTAATCGCGATGTTCAGTTGATCGCTGACTAGTTGGGCATTGATCACCGGGCGTTTGATTAGCAAGTCCGCTACCCGGTGGATCGTTGAGTTGCGGCGGGCGGTGATCTTTGATTCCCACTGTCCCCTGATTGTCTTCAGATCAGCCACTAGTTGTCGGCCGTTGAAGACGGCCAGCATCGAGGCCTCTGAGAGCCGCTCGACGATCGGAGCGGGGTCGCCCTCGCGGTAGGCGGTTAGTGCCTGGAAGTACGAACCGGTGTCGGTTAGCAGTCCCGCTGACACGGGGACTGTGACCTGACGGGTTAGCCGCTTATTGCGCAACATCGACTGGATTAGAGCCCTCCCGGTGCGCCCGTTGCCATCTGGAAAGGGGTGAATTGTTTCGAATTGTGCATGCACAATTGCGATTTGAGGAAGGACAGCTATATCACTGCGCTTGGCGAACCTGACGAGGTCATGGATGGCACCCGGGACCCGATCCTGGTGCGGTGCGATGAAGTCAGCGTCTCGTGGGCCGAAGTTGCCGCCGCCTATCCACACCTGCTCCATGCGCCATTTGCCCGCGATACTCGGTTCGCTCGCGCGCATCAGCGCGTCATGCATGGCCAGAATGGCATCGTCGCTGATCTGGTCGGCTAGATCGATGGCCGCCTGCATCGCTTTGGTGTTCGCGACGATCATTGAAGCATTGCGACGCTTGGCGTTTCCCAGTGTCTCGGCTTCAGCGATCGCGCGCGCACTGGCGGTTAGGTTCTCAATTCTGGAGCTTGCCGCTGATTCTGTCCGTAAGAGCACAGAGCCGAATGGCGCGATCTCGCCCCCGAGCTCTGTATCGAAACGCGCGATCTCCTGGCTGGCTTCTTCGGCGTCGGCTAGAACATGAGACGGCAGGCTGACCTCTATAGCGGCTATCTCTGCGGGGATGACAGCTTGGTACTCGCCTGACTGGCGCTGGGCAGCACGCAAGTCGCTGCGCTGATAGCCTGCCTCGGTCGGTTTGCCCCAGGTGAGGGTTTCGTACCCTACTGCGGTGCCCGACCTAACTGATGACATAAATTGATCTTATCATCACTTAGGTGGTTAACTGATAATAAGCGTAGGCGTCGCTATCGGTTGCAACAGGCGGCGCGATCTGGCGGGTTAGACCCGGTTTTACACCAGGCCGCTGACGAACTGCCCGGCTTGGACGGCTTCCAGCACGGCGCGCATCGCCCCGGCGCTTTGCGTCCAGGAGAACTCACCGCTGCGGGTTTGCGCCTTGACCCCGAGCTGATCGCGCAGCACCGGATCGCACAGCAGCTCTTCGAGGCGGTCCACCAGCTCGGCGCGGTTGTCCACCAAGATCCCGGTCACCCCGTCGACGATCGAGTCCGACAGTCCGCCCGCGCAGCGGTAGCCGATCGTCGGCACCCGATGCTGTGCGGCCTCGACGACCGCCAGGCCCCAGCCCTCCTTGCGGGAAGGCAGCACATGCACCCAAGCTCCTTGCAGCACATGGTGTTTGGTCACGTCATCGACATGGCCGTGGAAGGTCACCGCGTCGCTGATGCCGAGGCTGCGGACGTGGTCGACGAGCCGCTGGCGCCACCAGCCGTCGCCGACGATGTCCAGATGCACGTCGGGAAATCGCGGGCGTAGCTCGGCCACCGTTTCCAGGGCGTCCTCGATCTGCTTGTGCGGCACCAGCCGCGAGAGCACCACGACCCGCGGCACCGGCGAACGCGGGCCTTCCAACGATCGCGCAGGCGCCTGGTCAAGGCCGTTGCGCACCACCGCGATCCGCTCGTTGTCCGCGCCCAGCGCGACCAGGTCACGCGCCGACGGCAGCGACACCGTCAGGTACTGATTGCGCCGGTGCAACCGCGGCGACACCCACGACTCGACAAACCAGCCGAGCCGGCCGAGCACCGGTCCGGCCACCGGCCACTGCTCGCGATGGCAGTGGTGGACCAACACCACCACGCGGCGGCCGTAGAGCAGCCGGGCGCAAAACGGCAAACCGTTCTGCGAGTCGACGACCACATCGGGTCGCACTCGCCGCAGCGGCCCCAGGCCTACCCGGGCCGCTGCCATCGCCAGCAGGGCCCACACATAGACCGAGTAGCGCCCACCCGCACGGGTGATCCGCACGCCGTCGACGAGCTCGCGGCGCGGCGCGCCCGGGTAGCGGGCGGTGCGCAGCGTGACCGAGACACCCGATGCGGCCAGCTGCGCGCCGATGCGCTGCAAGTAGGCTTCGCTGCCGCCGCCCTGCGGGTGGCCGGTGTCGCGCCAGCACAGCAGCAGGACGGATCGCAGTTCAGACATCACCGGCCAGCCTAACGCGGCGACAACCTGCACTTTGGCCACGGCGACGGTTTCGGTCACATCCATCGCACGGCATCGGCCCCGCGGATAGTGCGAGGTGCCCGCCTCCGAGCGACAAATCGATCGCGTGAGAGTGGCGGTGGCACGTTGTCGCTGCGAGGCGGGCACTTCGGGTGCCACCCGACCACGGTGCCGTCCGCCGCTGCGTACGGTTGCCCGGTGGCGGTGACTGACCTCTTTGCGCGACGGGCCACGCTGTCGCGCTCGGTGCGGTTGCTCTCCGAATTCCGCTACGAGCAGCCGGACCCGGGCCGGTTCTACGGCGCCCTGGCCACCGATACCGCGGCGATGGTCGGCGACCTGTGGCTGGCCGCGCGCGGAGAACCGCCGGCCGGCCGCACGCTCCTCGACGTCGGCGGCGGGCCGGGTTACTTCGCCGAAGCGTTCACCAGAGCCGGCGTGCACTACGTGGGTGTCGAGCCCGATCCGAGCGAGATGCACGCCGCCGGGCCCGCGGCGCGGCAGGCCAAGCCGTTCCAGGACTCGTTCGTCCGCGCGTCGGGGATGGCGCTGCCGTTCGCCGACGACTCGGTGGACATCTGCCTGTCGTCCAACGTCGCCGAACACGTCCCGCGCCCGTGGCAGCTCGGCGCCGAGATGCTGCGGGTGACCAAGCCGGGCGGGCTGGCCGTGCTGTCCTACACCGTCTGGCTCGGCCCCTTCGGCGGGCACGAGATGGGTCTGACGCACTACCTGGGCGGTGAGCGCGCAGCGGCCCGGTACGCACATAAACACGGCCATCGCGCGAAGAACGACTACGGGTCGTCGTTGTTCGCGGTGTCCGCCGCCGCGGGGCTGAGCTGGGCCGCGAACACCGGGGCGCTGCTGGCCACATTTCCGCGCTACCACCCGCGATGGGCCTGGTGGTTGACGTCGGTGCCGGTACTGCGCGAGTTCCTGGTCAGCAATCTCGTGCTGGTGCTTTCACCCCGAGAATGAAACATGTTCTCGTTTTGCTCTCGCTTATGTAGGGTGGCGCCATGCCCGTCGGCGACGATGCAGCGCGGCGCAATGAGGAGGAGCGGCGGAATATGACCGACATCAAGACCGAATACGACAAGCTTTTCATCGGCGGCAAGTGGACGGAGCCGTCGACCTCTGAGGTGATCGAGGTGCACTGTCCGGCCACCGGCGAATACTTCGGCAAGACGCCACTGGCAGCGGCGGCAGACGTCGACGCCGCGGTCGCCGCGGCCCGCGCCGCGTTCGACAACGGCCCCTGGCCCACCACGCCGCCGAAGGAACGCGCGGCCGTCATCGCCAACGTGGTCAAGCTGATGGAAGAGCGTAAAGAGCTGCTGAGCGCGCTGCTCGCCGGTGAGACCGGACAGCCACCGACCACCATCGAAACCATGCACTGGATGGGCTCGATGGGCGCGATGAACTTCTTCGCCGGCCCAGCGGTCGATCAGGTGAAGTGGCGGGAGATCCGCAACGGCTCCTACGGGCAGACCATCGTGCACCGCGAGCCGATCGGCGTGGTGGGCGCGATCGTGGCCTGGAACGTGCCGCTGTTCCTGGCCGTCAACAAGCTGGGCCCGGCACTGCTCGCCGGCTGCACCGTGGTGCTCAAGCCGGCCGCCGAAACCCCGCTCACCACAAATGCTTTGGCGGAGATCTTCGCCGAGGCCGGACTGCCCGAGGGCGTGCTGTCGGTGGTGCCCGGCGGTATCGAGACCGGCCAGGCGCTGACGTCGAACCCGGGCGTCGACCTGTTCACCTTCACCGGCAGCTCGGGCGTCGGCAAGGAGATCGGCCGGCGCGCCGCCGAGATGCTCAAGCCGTGCACGCTCGAGCTCGGCGGTAAGTCCGCGGCGATCCTGCTCGAGGACGTCGATCTGGCCTCGGCGATCCCGATGCTGGTGTTCTCCGGGATCATGAACACCGGGCAGGCCTGCGTCGGCCAGACCCGCATCCTGGCGCCCCGCTCGCGTTACGACGAAATCGTGGAAGCGGTAAGCCAATTCGTGCAGGCGCTGCCGGTTGGCCCGCCGTCGGACCCGGCCGCCCAGATCGGGTCGCTGATCTCGGAGAAGCAGCGCGCTCGCGTTGAGGGCTACATCGCCAAGGGCATCGAAGAGGGCGCCCGGCTGGTGTGTGGCGGTGGCCGTCCCGAGGGCCTGGACAACGGCTTCTTCGTCCAGCCCACGGTGTTCGCCGACGTCGACAACAAGATGACGATCGCCCAGGAAGAGATCTTCGGTCCGGTGCTGAGCATCATCCCGTTCGACACCGAAGAGGATGCGATCAAGATCGCCAACGACTCGGCCTACGGCCTGGCCGGCAGCGTGTGGACGTCCGACATCCCCAAGGGCATCGCGATCTCGGAGAAAATCCGCACCGGGACGTACGCCATCAACTGGTACGCCTTCGATCCGTGCTGCCCGTTCGGCGGCTACAAGAACTCCGGTATCGGCCGCGAGAACGGGCCGGAAGGTGTCGAACACTTCACGCAGCAGAAGAGTGTGCTGATGCCGATGGGCTACACCGTCGAGGGCTAACGCCTTGTCGCCGAGCATCACGCTGGCGTGACGTTCGGCCTCCATAGCCACGCTGGCGTAACGCTCGCGTGGGGGTACCGCGAGCGTCACGTTTAGTTTCACGCGCAGCGCCGACCCGATCAGCAAAACAGTCCCTCGCGATTCGGGGTCACATGCCGCGATCGGGAAGGATCTGACTGGCCCTCTTGTTGTGCATGTGTGCCATGCCACAGTGGACGCCAGGACCCAAAATTATGCCATAAAGCATAATCCTTACGGTTTACTCAGCTTATGCTCACCGCGAGTAAATGACCTACGTCACACATTTCCGGTGGTCTGCGAGTTTAGTACCACTAACAACTTGCTTAGTAGACCAATGTCTTATATGATTCTCAGCATAATCATGAGCCGCCGGCCCCGGCGCATGACAGCACCCTCAGGCCGGGAGAAAACCATGTGGATCATCGAACTCAACGTCGCCGGCTATCACTTCACCCGCGAGGTGCCCGACCTGAAACGCCCGTCTTTCCGCTTCAGCCCGCGTAACATGCACTGGCCGGTATCGCGGCATTCGCACGCTGCATGACGTCAGCCCCAGGAGGTACGAGAGTGCCGACCACGAGTGACGTCGTCGAACCTTCGTCGACGAAGCGCGGCGGCACCCGCACCAAGATGCTCGTCAGCGCCGCCGAGGTGATGCGGGAACGCGGGGCGGCCGGCGTCACGATCGACGCCGTGCTGGCCCGCAGCGGCGCCCCACGCGGCTCGGTGTACTACCACTTCCCCGAGGGCCGAAATCAGATCCTCAGCGAGGCCCTGCGGTATTCGGGGGATGCCATCACCGCCACCATCGACGCGGCCGCCGACCACGGCGCCCGCACACTGCTGCGGGAGTTCATCGAACTCTGGGAGCGGCTGCTGACCGACGGCGACTTCCTCGCCGGCTGTCCGGTGGTCGCGGCCGCGATCAGCTCGGACGAAAACGATCAGGACCTGACCGGCGAAGCCGGCATGATCCTGGGCCGGTGGTGCACGGCATTGACCCGGGCGTTCGCCAAAGACGGCTTCAACGACGACGACGCCGCCTCGCTGGCGGTGACCTCGATCTCAGCGCTCGAAGGCGCGATCGTGCTGGCCCGCTCGACCCGCTCGGTTCTCCCGCTCAGCCAGGTCGGCGAGCAACTCGAATTCCTGATCAAGGCAAGGGAATTCGTTACCCGCAACGGGATGCCCGGCAAGCAGGACGGCTAGTCGCTCGCCGGTAGCGGCTTGACCTCTTTGAGCGCCAGCGCGGTCTGACCGATGCTCAGGCTACCCGCGCCCGGCTTGGTGACCAGCACCTCGGCGCCGGCCTCGTCGACGTAGCGCTTGCCCATAACGGTGCCCTCGGAGAAAGCCGGGTCGAGTTCGCCCGAGCGCTCGCCACCGATCGGCACCATCGGCACCCCGCCGCAGCGCAGATCGTCGAGACTGTCGGAGCTCCTCACGACGATCACCTGGGTGTCGCACACCTGACTGGTGAGGCGGGTTCCGTTCTTGATCATGATTTTTCGTCCTCTACTTACTGCTCGGCCGGTGCGGCCTGCAACCCTTCTAGGTCTCCGATGATTTCCCGCCTCAGGACCTTGCCCGTGGGTGTGGTCGGCAGCTCGTCGCGAAACACGACGCGGTCGGGAGTTCGCGATCCGCGCAAAGCCTTTCGGACATGGTCCCGCAACTCCTCGGGATCGGGGTCGACGCCGGGCCGCGGGACCACCACGGCGACGATCGCCTGTCCCCACTGCGGGTCTTCGACGCCGACGACGGCGACGTCGCGCACGTGCGGATGCTCGACGAGCACCTCTTCCAGCTCGGCGGGCGCGATGTTCTCGCCGCCGCGGATGATGGTGTCGTCACTGCGTCCGCCGATGAACAGGTAGCCTTCTTCATCCAGCATCGCGATGTCTTTGGTTGGGAACCAACCGTTTTCGTCGAGCACCGAGCCAATCCCGGTGTAGCGCCCGGACACCTGCTCGCCGCGCACGAAGAGCTCGCCGGTCTCACCGGCCGGCAGTACGTTGCCCTCGTCGTCGCGGATCTCGATCTCGATGCCGGGCACCGGCCGTCCCACCGAACCCAGCCGCCTGATCGCGGCCGCTTCCGAGGCGGACTGCGCCGCGCGGTGGTCGGCGGGCGTCAGCACCGCGATCGTCGAGCTCGTCTCGGTCAGGCCGTAGGCATTGACGAAGCCCACCTCCGGCAGCAGTTCGAGCGCCCGGCGCACCAGGGGCAGACCGACCTTCGAGCCGCCGTAGGCCAGGTTGCGCAGCGATGTCAGGTCGCGGGAAGTCTCGTCGCCCGTCTCGAGCACGGTGACGACGCGGTCCAGCATGGTGGGCACCAGCGTCGCGGTGGTCACGTGTTCGGCGCCGATCAGCCGCACCCATTCTCCTGCGTCGAAGTTGGGCAGGTAGACCATTTTGCGACCGGCATAGAGATTCGACAGCGCGGCCCCGACGCCGGCGATGTGATACGGCGGCACGCAGATCAGTGCCGCGTCTTGTGCTGCGGCCGAGTCGAATTCGACGGTTCCGGTGACATAACTGGTCAGGTTGTTGTGCGAGAGCTCGACCGCCTTGGGCTGCGACGTGGTGCCGGAGGTGAACAGCACGATCGCGACCGATTCCGGGTCGGGAAACGCCAGACCTTCGGCGGCGGCCTCGGCGCGGCGCGCGGCGGTGAGGAAGTCATCGGAATCCATCACCCGCTTGGACGAATCGCCGAGCATGTCCTTATAGCGGCCGTCGACGATGACCAGGGGTTCGGGCAGCCGCTCGATCAGCGCCTGGATGCCCTCGGCGGACAGCCGGTAGTTGAGCGGGGTGAAGGGCAGCCCGGCGCGGGCCGCGGCGAAGGCCAGCACCGGCAGCATCGCACCGCCGACGCCCACATAGGCCACGTGCTGAGCACCCGATTCCGCGATCACCGCGGAGCCGCCGTCGGCCAGATCGCTGAGTTCCTGCGTCGTCAGCCGGGTTTCCCCCGAGACGACGGCGGTGCGATCGGGGTTGCTCGACGCAGCCATCTCGAGAAGCAGCGAAATGCTCATACTCGATCCCTCTGAATCCCAACCCTTTTGCGCCCGGACAGCGGCCCAGCAGACGACTCTATAAACATAGTGTATCGATTCTCAGGTGCCGGTCCACTGGGGAGCTCGCTTCTCGGCGAATGCGATCGCGCCCTCTTTCGCGTCGTTGGACGAAAAGACCGGAGCCAACAGCTTGTTCTGCTCGGCGAACATGGTGTCCGGACTCCAGCCGCGCGACTCGACCATGATCCGCTTGGTCGCGGCCACCGCGAGCGGCCCATTGGCGGCGATCCGTTCGGCCAGATCGATCGCGGCGTCCAGCGCCTTCCCGGGCTCGGCCAGCACGTTCACCATGCCCAGCGCGGCGGCGCGCTCCGCGGAGAGGTTCTCGCCGGTCAACGCCAGCTCCATCGCGATGGCCGACGGGATGCGCTGCGGCAGCCGCAGCAACCCGCCGCCCCCGGCGACCAGGCCGCGCTTGACCTCCGGGATACCGAAGGCCGCATCCTTGGACGCCACGATCAGGTCGGTGGCCAATGCCAGCTCGGTGCCGCCGGCCAGCGCGTAGCCCTCCACGGCCGCGATCAGCGGCTTGACCGGCGGTCGCTCGGTGAATCCCATGCCGCGGCCCTCGACGATCGGCAGCTCGCCCCGGGCAAACGCCTTGAGATCCATGCCCGCGCAGAACGAGCCGCCCGCCCCGGTGAGGATGCCCACCGACAGGCCGGGCTCCGCGTCGAGCCGATCGACTGCCGTCGCCAGGCCATTGGCCACCGCGGAGTTCACCGCGTTCTTGGCCTTGGGCCGGTTGATCGTGATGATCAGGATTCGGCCGCGTTGTTCGGTCAGGACCTCGGGCTCGTGGGATTCGTCGGTGCTCACGGTAGCTGCCCATCTCCTTCGATCGGTGGCTGTTACCGACTGATGGTAGCCGCCGACGGAAATGCCATTGGCACCAGGAGAGAGTCTCGTTACCGAATTTCGGGGTCGTGGTGACGGCCGGACCGGTCAGGCCGGCGCCATCGCGGCCTCGACCGGCGTCAGCTCTTCGGAAAGTCCTGCAGCCCTGCGCAATTCGATGAAGTCGGCGACCATCGCCTCGGTCACCTCGTGCGGGTCCTTGACGGTGGCGCCGTCGGACAGCACGGAGATGTTGAGCTGGTCGACGTAACTCCACACGGTGATGTTGAGTCCGCTGCCCGCGGTCAACGGCCCGACCGAGTAGATCTCGGTGACCTGTGCGCCGCCGACCCGCCCGTGCTCGCGTGGGCCGGGCACGTTCGAGATCGGCAGGTTCAGCACCTTGTTCTGGCCGTCACGGCTGGACGCCCAGCGGAAGAACGACTCGGTGGCCAGCGGCGGCATGTAGTTCGACCACCGGCTGATCAACTCGGGGCCGACCAGGTGGAACGCCTCCTTGGCGGAGACGGCGTTGTCGTGGCAGGCCTGCAGCCGCTCCAGCGGATCATCGAGGTCGGCCGGCAGCGCGATCATCAGCCCGGTGAAATAGTTGCCCGATATCCGTTCGGGTGAGAAGTCGAAACTCGCCGGGACGGAAGCCAGCAGCGGTTCGGCCGTGCCGTCGTACCGCAACAGCAAGGTGCGCAGCGCCCCGGTGGAGATGGCCAGCACCACATCGTTGATGGTCCCGCCGCACTTCTTGCCCGTCTCCTTGATGTCGGCGAGCGCCAGGGTGGCCGTCGCGAAACGGCGTTCCGGAGTGATCCGGTGGTTGAGGAAGGTGGGCGGTGGCGTGAACGGCATGGTCAGCTCCGGCGAGAGTTTGCGCGAGCTGCGCCGGACCCGATTGATCCCCTGCGCGGTATAGCGGAAGGTCGCCGGCAGCTTGCGGGCCTGACGGAGGTGATCGAAGAACGCCGAGCGCACCAATTGCGACTTCGACGGCGCGGGGTCGGTGAGCTGCGGGCCGCTTTCCGGGGTGGGCAGTAGGTCCATGCCGCGGGCCAGCAGATTGGCCGACGCGACACCGTCGGCGAGCGCGTGGTGGATCTTGCCGACCACCGCGACCCGGTTGTCGGCCAGGCCCTCGATGAAGTACATCTCCCACAGCGGACGGTCACGGTTCAGCGGGGTGCTGGCGATGCGCCCGATCGCTTCGTCCAGCTCGCGGCGACCGCCCGGCTCGGGCAATTGCATCGGGCGGATGTGATAGTCGAGGTCGACCTCGCAATGCTCGCGCCACATCGGATGATGGAACTTCCACGGGATGTCGACGAGCTGATAGGTGAAAGGCTCGAGCTTGTTCAGCCTGGCCCCGATGACCTGGCGAAACGAGTTGACGTCGAAGTCGCGGCGATCGGGGTCGATTTCGACGACGGCGACCTTGATCGTGTGCATGTGCACGTTCGGGGTCTCGCTGTACAGCAGTACCGAGTCCCAGCCGCTGAGCCGTTTCATCAGTGCCCCTTCCCCTCAAGCTGGGACCTTACTCAGCGACTGAGCTAGATGACCTCTTTTGACCTGATCTGCACCTTGGTGCGGTAGATCTGGTTGAGGAACAGCGAAGTGGCATGGGCCGCCACGCCGGCGCGCTCGCCGTCGATCATGTCGAAGCCATGTCCGGCCCCGGGCAACTCCAGGTAGCCGACCATCGAATGCGAGGCCGCCCGTAGCCGCTCGACGAAGCTGCGCGCCTGCTCGACGGGAATGACGCTGTCCTTGCTGCCGTGAATCACCAAGAACGGCGGAGCATTCCGGTGCACCCGCGCGATCGGCGACGCGTCGCGGTACAGCTCGGGATGACGGGCGATGGACTTCTTGACGACCACCCGCTCCAGGAACTCGACAAACCGGTCTCGCTCGGGGGTGGAGCGGTCCTCCCAGTCGTAGCGGCCGTAGATGCCGACGACCGCGTCGACCGAGCTGTCCGCGCCCTCCGGCAGTCGGTGCGCGAAGCCCGGGTCGTCGGGCGTGAGTCCGGCCAGCGCGGACAGGTGCCCGCCGGCCGAACAACCCGCCACCGCAACGAAATCGCGGTCACCGCCGAACTTGTCGACGTTGGCGCGCGCCCACGCGATCGCGGTCTTGACGTCGGTGATGTGTCGCGGCCAGCGGTTATAGGGCGCGACACGGTAGTCGATCGCCAGGCACACCCAGCCCTGCTCGGCCAGTCGCGACATCAGGGCGGTGCCCTGCATCATCGCCCGGCCGTGCACCCAGGCGCCGCCCGGGACGAAGATCAGCACGGGGGCGGGCTGGGGCGGCAGATCCTTGCGCCGCCACACGTCCAGCACCTGTGCGGGGTGGTCGCCGTAGTGGACCGCCCGGCGGTACAGGTAACGGCGCTGCCCCAACGCTTCCCAGATCGGCGGCTTCTTGGCGACCACCGGCCAGTCGAGTTCGAGGTCCGCGGCCGACACGATGCCACGCAGCGCCGCGACGGACACCTCGTGTGTGCTCTCGCGGTCCCGGCGGCGCACGTCGTTGATCCCCGGCGTCAGCCAGTCCTTCTTCAGTGCAGAGAAAGCCTCTGGCGCATGCCGCGCTCCCCACACGCCCATCGCGGTCACACCGCCCAGTGGTTCCAGGTGCTTACCCACCACCGGCAGCGAAGCACCGGCAACGCTTAGTGCCAGCGCATAGTCGGCGGGACGGGCCCGCAGCAACCATTTGAGACACGGTGTCATGCTCGGGACCCTCGCCGTCATGTAGGGGACTGTACCCCCACCCCGTCGGAGCAAACTGACGTTTGCGTAGAAGTCCTGCAGTTGCTGCGAAATCGCCGTGTTAAATGTTTGCTAAATCGCCGGATCTACCGCCCTAGACTGAGGTTTTGCCTTCGCTGGGCGCGGGGCGCCCGCGCGCCGCGACGATCCGGATCAGGTAGCAGATAGCGCTCATCCCGAACATCGCCGCGGTGAGCAGCAGCCACCGGCCCAGGAAGGGCTGTTGAGTTTGTCCGGTCGCCGCCTCATAGGTGGGTCCGCCCTGCTCGATGATCCCGGGCAAGAAGATCAACAGCGTCAGCCCCGCTCCCATCGCCGGCACTCGAATGTAGTTGCGGGCGAGCACTTTCGGGTGGGTGTGGGCCGGCTGCCGGGGTGCCCACAGCGCCCGGTCGGCCAACGCGTAGAGCGGGAAGAACAGCAGATCGTGAACGACCACGGCGGCGGCGAACCAGACCGCGATCGACTGCCACCAGGTGCCGGAGTTCCACAGTGTCGCCGGTTTGAAGACGACCAGGATGTAGCCCAGCAGCGCGAAGCCGGACAGCATCGTCAGCAGGTGCAGCGGATGCGATCCGTAGATCGTGGCGAAACGTGGTGCGATTCTTGGCATCTCAACCGCCCTGGAATTCGATCGCGGCCACCCACTTGGTGTTGTGCACACCCGGCAGCGCGGGCACGATGATCCGGGCCGGATAGCCGTGGTCCAGCGACAAGTCGGCGCCGTTGACCCGCAGCGCCAGCAGCGCCTCGGGGTCGCCAATCTGGTTGGCTTGCAACGTCGCCTGCCCGAACGCACCGCCTCGCTGCAGGGATATCACCCGCGCCGAGCGTGGCGCGGGTACGCCCGCGATGCGGGCCAGCTCGGCCAGCCGGACGCCGCTCCAGGTCTGTACGGTCGACCAACCTTCGACGCACGCGATCGGCAGACGCGCGGTGGTCTGCGGCATGCCGGCCAGTGCGGCGCGGTTCAACGCGATCGGCGTGGGCCCGCCGCGCAGCACCAATGACCAGCTCTCGCCGACACTTTCGCGGCTGATGCCGGCGGCGACCGCGGTCTTGTTCACCGGGAAATCACCCCGGCCCCGCCCACGTGGCAGCAGCAGGGCGGCGCCGCGAGAGGCCCCGCCGAGAGTCTGGCCAACGGTGAGGGCCGCGATCAGCACGACGCCGCCGCCGACCAACGCAAGGGCGCCACGCCTGCTCACCGTCGGTTCGGCCGGGTCGGTGGCCACCAAGCCGTCGGCATCGGGCGGCTCCGGACGGGTGTCGGCGCGGCCGGTGCGCAACACGTCGCGCAGCGGCATCGACCGCAATCCGGTGACCATGCGCGGCAGCTTGATCGCGATATGCATCAGGAACCCGGTGATGAAGACCCACGCGCCGAAGTAGTGCGCGTCGTAGAAGCTGAAGCCGAAGATGTAGTCGTACTGGATGTTCAGCACGCCGGTGACGATTTCGAACAGGATCCCGCCGACCAGCATCAGCAGCGACACCCGCTCCAGGAACGCAGCGACCGAGCGGGCGGGCGGCCAGACGAACAGCCGCGGGATCACCGACCACAGCTTGGCCAGCACCACCGGGATGATCACCAGGCCGAGACCCACGTGCAGGCCCTGCGTCAGCCGGTACAACCACGACGGGCGGGTGGGCCAGACGAACAACGGCAGTCGCAGCCAGCCGACATCGGCCGGGATGGCCTGGCCGAATTGCGGTGCGTAGGCGATGTAGGACAGCAGCCCGGTGAGCGTGATGATCGGCAGTGCCACCAACAGCACCAGCCCGAACACCGACGTCAGCCACGGGCCGCGCAGCGGGCTGCGAAAACGGATCAGCAGCCTGGCACCCAAGCCGTTCACGGCGCGGCCAGGCTCGCAACCACCCGACCGCTGATCAGCCGAACGCCGGTCAGCGTCAGTCCGACCTGGCTCGCCAGGGCAGCGGCGCTATCCACCCCGACGGATGCCCAGCGGAACCAGGGACCCACGTCGCAGGCCGACTCCAGCCGCACCCAGCGCTCCCGGATGCCGATCGCGTCGGCCTCGAACTCGGCCACGCAGCGACCACCTCGGCGCAGCAGCTCGGCCGCGCGCGCCAGGATCCGCCGCGGGTCCCCGCCCAGGCCGACATTGCCGTCGACCAGCAACACCGTCTGCCAGCGGCCCATGCCGGGCAGCGGCTCGAACACGTCGCCCAGGAGGGCCGGCGCGCCGCCGCGCCCGGCCAGCCGGATCGCGGTCGCGGACCGGTCGATGCCGAGTGCGGGTATCCCTCGCTCGAACAGCCGCGCCACCAACCTTCCCGGCCCGCAGCCGAGCTCGATTGTCGGCCCGCTGCACATCTGGGTGACGGCTTCGTCGAAGTCCTCGTCGAGGGCATCGACCAAACCTCCGTTCGGGGAGCACCGTGCGCCCAGCCAGCGATGCGCCGGCAGCACCCGAACCTCGCCGTCGTCATGACGAATCCAGCACCGCTCACCGCCGAGCGCCCGATCGTAGAGTTGCCCCAGCATGTCCGCCTTTCGCATCGCGTCCGACCAGGGCGACCCGGAATTCCGGGCCACTGGAGGGTGTTGCAACCGAACCCGCACCCCACTTACACGGGCTACGCCAGCGTTTGGATCATCCGGATCGATAGCAATCCCTCGTCAGCTAACCAGGCCGAAGAGGGGTCGGTCTACCGTCCGGTCGAAACGGTCCACCGAAGTGATTCGGCGCCGAGGCGAGCGTGGACGGGTCCGGAATCAAGCGTTGACTTACATGGCGTCGCGCGCGCCGTTCCAGCCGAACCGCGATGCCGCGCGCTATCTGATTTCGGCCGGGTACGCATACTGGACCGGTGCCGAACAGCGACGTTCACCCTGATCTACGCCGGATCGCGCGCATCGCGCCGCGACAAATCGTCAGTCCCCGCAGCCTGTCCACCATCCGGGTGTTGACCAAGCTGCGCGAGCGCCGCAATCCCGCTGCGTCCCGCCATGCCGAAGTGATCACCCTCGGTTCCGGAGTCGGCATCCGCCTGTTTCGGCCGCCCGGCGTCACCGATCCGGCACCGGCGCTGCTGTGGATACACGGCGGCGGATATGTGATGGGCAGCCCGCAACAAGACGACCGGGTGTGCCACGGGTTCAGCACCAGGCTGGGCATCACCGTCGCGGCGGTGAAGTACCGACTGGCCCCCGAACATCCGTATCCCACGCCGCTCGAGGACTGCTATGCGGCACTGACCTGGCTGGCCGGGCTGCCCGCGGTGGACAGGACGCGAGTGGCGATCGGCGGCGCCAGCGCCGGTGGCGGTCTGGCGGCGGCGCTGGCGTTGCTGGCCCGCGACCGCGGCGAGGTCGCACCCTTCTTTCAGCTGCTGGCCTACCCGATGCTCGACGACCGCAGCTCGCTGACGGCCGAGAACCCGGCCTACCGCCTGTGGAACACCCGCAGCAATCAGTTCGGCTGGTCGGCGTATCTGGGCGACACCGATCCGCGGGTCGCCGTGCCCGCCCGCCGCGACGACCTCGCCGGGTTGGCACCGGCCTGGATCGGCGTCGGGACGCACGACCTGTTCCACGACGAAGACCTCGTCTACGCCGAGCGCCTGCGGGCCGCCGGAGTGCCGTGCGTGGTGGAGACCATCCCCGGCGCCTTCCACGGATTCGACTTGGTGGCACCGAAAGTGCAAGTGTCGCAGCGCTTCTTCGACAGCCAGTGCGACGTGCTGCGCGAGGCGCTGGCCGCGGCGCCCTAGTGCGCGGGATGGGCGGTAACGCCGCCGATGATCGTCGCGGCCACCAGACCGGCGTCCAGCTCGGCCAGCACCGTGGCGGGCGGCGCGGCCAGCACGCACAGGTCGGCCGGCGCTCCGACGTCGACGACCCTGGGTCGGCCCGGTTGATCGGCAGCACCCAGAAACATCGTCAAAGCGGCTGTCGCCGAGACACATTCGTCGACGCCCAGCACCGCGCCGCCGGGTGTGGTGCGGTGTACCGCAGCCCGCATCGCCGCCCACGGGTCGCCGCGACCGAACGGCATGTCGGTCGATAATGCCAAGCGCACCTTCGCTTTCCGCAGCGATGCGACCCGCCACAGTGCGGCGTGCTCGGCGGCGGGAATCTCGGCGAGGTACTGGTCACCGCGTTCGGCGACGAAGTTGGGCTGGGTCACCACGGTGAGCCCCTCGGACCGGGAAAGGTCCGCGAGGTCGGCGAGGTTGTCGTCGTCGACGACCGCGGCGTGCTCGATGCGATCCCGCGGATGGCTGCCGGCGGCACGCAATGCCGCGATGGTGACCACTAACTGAGCCGCGGTCACGCAGTGCACGGCAACCGGCTGTCCGCCGGCGTGGCGGTCGGCGATCCATTCGGTCAGCGAGTCCAGGTCGAGACGGTCGTCGTGCAGGATCTTCTTACCCGGAGCCAAGAAAGACAGCCGCGGTGCGAACTCTCCGTGCCGGTGCGCCACCAACAGCGACACCATGTCGTCCGCGCCCAGATCCGGTGTGGCGTCGGTGACTCCGGTGACTCCGACGGCGGTGAGGCGCCTACTCAGTTCGGTGAGGTCGCTGGTTTGACGCTGCAGCACCTCGGACCAACGGTCGCTGGCGCGCAACCGCCCGTCGGGGTGGTCGGCCATTCCGAGCAGTCGCAGTGCCCCGGAATTGAGGATCCACAAGGCGCCGCTGCGGTGCTGGACGCGGACCGGACTGTCTGCCACGATGGCGTCGAGCGCGGACCGATCCAGCTCACCGGCGACGGATTCGTGGTAGCCGATCGCCCGGATCCATCCGTCGGCATTCGGCGTGGCCGCCGAAAGTTCATGTGCCAGTTGATCTTTGGTGTGGACTCGAGGCGGTCCGAGTATCACCGAATTCATCGCCGCGGCGGCCGAGCGCAGATGCACGTGGTGGTCGTGCAGGCCGGGCAGCACGGTCGCGCCGTGCGCGTCGAGCACGGTCTCGCCACTTCTGGATGTGAGGCCGTCGCCCATCTCCTCGATCTGCGCTCCGACCCGGATGTCGGTCACCGTGCCGTCCAGCAGGGTAGCTCGCTGAATCAGCATGACAGCAAACGTCTTTCGCTGACCAGCTGGCGGACGCCCTCGTTGTCCGCGCCCAGTTCGGCGGCGCGGCGGTGCGACTGCGGCGGCTGCGGCGGGGGCGCCGGGCAGTCGGCCACCGACACCGCGCGGGGCAGGGCGGCATAGCCCGCGGCGATCCCGGCCATCGACAGCTGAATCAATTCGCCGCCACCGCGGACCAGCGATTCGGCCACGGCCCGGGCGGCTTCCAGCCCGGTGAGCGGATCGGCGATGGCGTCCCCGCAGAACACCGGGCCGTCCGCGGCGGCGCCGACCAGGCCACCGGCCACCGCGGCATCGTCGCCGAACGCCGGCCGGCCGGGGTGCTGGTCATACCCGCTGATACGCAACCAGATTCGGCCGGCTCGCGGCGCAATATGGTCGGGGCCCAAACGGCGCCGGTCCAGTGCCGCGGGTCGCGAGCCCTCGATCACGATGTCGGCGACCGCGAGCAGCTCGCGCAGCTCGTCGGCCTGGCTGTCGAAGTCTAGGCAATAGGCCAGCTTTTCGCCGTTCATCCAGTCGAAGAATGCGCGATTGCCTGCCCGGGTGCCGTCCGGTCGTCGTGGGCTTTCGACTTTGACGACGATGGCTCCCGCGCGGGCCAGCAGCTGCCCGCACAGCGGACCGGCCCACATCGAGGACAGGTCGGCCACCAGCAGGCCCTCGACGTCTCGCGCGGCGCCCACGCTGCCCATTCGCGCTACTCGCGCCGACATGGCGGCGGCCTCGCCCAGGATGGCCGCCGGCAAGTCGAGCAGGCCGGCCCGTTCGGTGATCGCCGAGGCGAGACGCGTTGCGGCCCAGCGCTGCAGCATCGGCCAGGGATCGGCGGGCACCTCGTCGGCTTCCAACAGTGCGGGGACAGCGGCGATGTCGTCGGGACGCGACAGCGTCAGCGCGCACCAACCGTCATGCGCTGCGAGCAGCCGGGTGGCACCGCCGGCCGAAATCCGGCCGCCGCGCCGCAATCCGAGCAATCCGGCCCGGCCGGCCAGCAGGGTGGCCGCACCGACGGTGATGCCCAGATGGGTGCCGACCGCCGTCGCGACCTGCTCGGCGCGGGCCAGCACCTCGGCGCGGGAGAAGTCCGGCGGTCCGCCGGGCAGGCCGGTCAGGCAGGCCAGCCCGCTGCTCCCCCACCGGGACGCCGCGTTGCTCACCTGGACCATTGTGCTCCGGGTTAGAATTGCAGCGCCCGCAGTCGCCAGTCCAGCACCGGCCGGTCGGGCTGTTCGGCCCCGTCACCGACCGCGTAGACCAGCGATCGCAGTCGCAGCACGCCGGCGTCGGCCGACTCGACACGCAGTTCGCTGTACAGGGTGTCGCCCTCGTAGACCGGCCCGGTGTGATCGCACGACTCCCAGCCCAGCACCGTGCCCAGGTTGGGCAGCAGCCTGTTGGCCTGCGCGAACGCCAGCCCGATGGTGTGTCCGCCATACACCAGCCGGCGCCCACCGGATCTCCAATCATGGTGTGCTGCAGCGATGTTCAGGGTGAGCCGGGCCAGCTCGGGCGCACTGCTGACGACGTCGCCGGTGCTGCGGCGCACCGCACCCGCCAGTGCGGTGTCGAAATGCGGTCCGGGCACCCGCTTTCGGAAAGCCTCGCCGTTCCAGTGCGCCGTCGGCGCAACAGCGGGCGGTGCCGCATCGGCACCGATCGTGGACAGATCGTCGGCGGGCGCGTTATCGGGATCGAAGTCCGGGCTCGCGGGCAACATCGCGCAGCGGTAGAAATCGAGCACCAGCTGATCGGCCTGGTCGATCGTCGTCATTCGCAGCGCGGCAAGACCAGTCGGAGCCCGGCCGGGCTTGGCCGAGTTCGCCCGCAGCCCAACGACTTCGGTGCGGGTATAGAGGGAATCGCCGATGACCGGGAATCGGTGGAAGGTCAGCCCGCGGTAGAACAGGTTGGCTTTGACCCGCTGGGTGACCAGCGTGCTCTGCCCGATCGCGACATCGCAGACCAGTCCGGGGTGCGCCAGCGGTCCGGGCGCGCCCGTCACCGCGGCACAAAGGTCGGCGTCCAGGGCCAGCCGCAGCCGGTCCCCGAGGATCGCCTGATGCGCGGCGGCCATCCCCGCCGAAAGTGTCGCCACCGGTGCCCAGTCGAAGACCTGGCCTCTGGACAGATCGTCGAAGTACGGCCCGCCTTGCCGGATTCCCGCATACCCGTTACCCGTCACAACGCCTCATGCTGGCAGGCTGTCGAATCGAAGCGCAATGCCGGAGGTGGCACGGGGAAGGGTCGGAGTTGGACGACGAAGAAGACATGCTGGTCGCCACGGTGCGGGCCTTCATCGACCGGGAGGTCAAACCGACTGTCCGCGAGGTCGAACACGCCAACGCCTACCCCGAGGCGTGGATCGAGCAGATGAAGCGCATCGGCATCTACGGCCTGGCCATCCCCGAGGAATACGGCGGTTCGCCGGTATCGATGCCGGGGTATGTGCGGGTCACCCAGGAGCTGGCCCGCGGCTGGATGAGCCTGGCCGGCGCGATGGGCGGGCACACCGTGGTCGCCAAACTGCTGGTGTTGTTCGGCACCGAGGAGCAGAAGCGGACCTACCTGCCGCGGATGGCCACCGGCGAGGTGCGGGCCACGATGGCACTGACCGAGCCCGGCGGCGGCTCCGACCTGCAGAACATGTCAACCACCGCGCTGCCCGACGGCTCGGGCGGCCTGCTGATCAACGGCGCCAAAACCTGGATCAGCAACGCGCGTCATTCCGGGCTGATCGCGCTGCTGTGCAAGACCGACCCGCACGCCACACCACGGCACAAGGGCATCTCGATCGTGCTTGTGGAGCAGGGTCGGGGTCTGACGATTTCCAGGGATCTACCCAAGCTCGGCTACAAGGGCGTCGAGTCGTGCGAGCTGTCCTTCGACAACTACCCGGCTCCCACTTCTGCCGTCCTGGGAGATGTTATGGGCGAAGGCTTTTCGCAAATGATGAAGGGCCTCGAGACGGGGCGCATCCAGGTGGCGTCCCGCGCGCTGGGCGTGGCGACCGCGGCACTCGAGGATGCGTTGGCCTATGCCCAGCAGCGGGAGAGCTTCGGCCAGCCGATCTGGAAGCACCAGGCCGTCGGCAACTACCTGGCCGACATGGCCACCAAACTCACCGCCGCCCGCCAGCTCACCCGCTACGCCGCGCAGCGTTACGACAGCGGCGAACGTTGCGACATGGAAGCCGGGATGGCAAAACTGTTCGCCTCGGAGATCGCGATGGAGATCGCGCTCAACGCGGTACGCATCCACGGCGGCTACGGCTACTCCACCGAGTACGACGTCGAACGCTACTTTCGCGACGCGCCCTTGATGATCGTCGGGGAGGGCACGAACGAGATCCAGCGCAATGTGATTGCCGGCCAGCTGGTGGCCCGGGGCGGTATCTGAGCGGGGCCGAATCGGCGCTTGACCTCCGCTTGTGCGCTATATTTGCCTGACTTGCGCACCAGCAAACCGGCGCGGGAGTAAACCTGTTGGACCGAAAGAAAGTCGGTTGCCATGAGTTATCCCCCAGGGCCGTACGAAGGCTCCCCCGAGTGGCAGGGCCAACCCCAGCAACCCGAGTGGCAGGGGCAACCGGAGTGGCAGGGTCAACCGCAGCAACCGGGCTGGCAGCAGCCACCACAACCGGGTTGGCCGGCCCAACAGCCGGGCGCCTGGCCGGGCCAGCAGGAACCGGATAACTACCTCGTCTGGGCGATTCTGTGCACGGTGTTGTGCTGCCTGCCGTTCGGGATCATCTCGCTTGTCTACTCCAACAAGGTCTCCGGACTCTGGGCGCAGGGCCGGGTCGCCGAGGCGCAGGAAGCGTCGAGCAACGCCAAGAAGTGGGCGATCATCGGCGCCATCGCCGGTGGCGTGACCTATGCGATCATCGCAATCCTCTACATCGTCATCGCCGTGGTCGCCGTGTCGAGCATCCCGTCGACGACCAGCACCACCTTCGGGGGCTACTGACCAATCGGTTGCGCGCCAACGTAAGTCGCATCGATCAGCCCCCAGCGCAGCGCCGTGTCGACACCGACGGTCCGGCCGGACAGCACCAGATAAGCCGTTCGCCAGCGGCCGATGCGGCGGGTGATGCTGACGGTTCCGCCGGCACCAGGGATCAATCCGAGGCTTAATTCCGGCAGCGCGAAGAGCGAATCCTGCTGCGCCTCAACCCATCCACAGAATGCGGCCATCTCCAAGCCGCTGCCCAGCACCCGGCCGTGCAGCTGCGCTCGGCAGGACCTGCCGAGCTTGGCGGTCAGCGCGTCGAGCGCCAGCGCCGGGCTGTGACGGGTGCGGGCCAGGTGCGCGCTCGCGGGATCGGCGAAGGTGCCGAATTCGGCGAGATCCCCGCCGCTGCAAAACGAGGGACCGTTGCCGCTCAACACGATCCCGGTGACCGACGGGTCGAGCTGCGCGACGGTCAGTGCCTCCAGCAGTGCCGCGCGTGCGTCGGTGGAAAACGCGTTGTGGCGATGTGGGCGATTGAACCTGACCAGCAGCGTGTCGCCGTCGCGCTCGGCCTGCACCGGGTCGGGAATCTCGGGCATCCGGGCCGGGCCGCGTTCGGCGAGCCAGCGCGCGAACTCCGGGCCGGCCTGCAGGGTCGAGTAGGCCAGCGATTCGGTCACCACCGCGGCCAGCGTCGGGACATCGGGCGTCATCGCCCGCAACACGTCGTCGCAGACACTGCTGGCCTGCGGCCAGTGCTCACACCGCTTGCGCAGCTCGGCGAGCGTCTCGGGCACAGAATCGACGGTGATCACCCGCCGGTCGGCGCAGGTGTCCTCGGTGAGCGTGAAAGTTGCTGTGTCCAGCCAGGATTCGTTTCGTGCGATCTCAGCGGCCGATGCGACGCCGACGACCACCCCGGGCGGCGAGGGCAAGGCCGCCTCCGGCGCACTCGACGCGTCGACTACCCGGAACATCGGTCACACCGAATACTTCTCGATCAACGCATTCTTGTAGAGCTTGCCGGTGTCGGTGCGGGGCAGCTGAGTCTCGAACGCGATCGAGCGCGGGCATTTGAAGTGCGACAGCTGGTCTCGCAGCCACGT
The DNA here is from genome assembly GCF_900176255.2 of Mycobacterium ahvazicum. Lineage (GTDB taxonomy): Bacteria > Actinomycetota > Actinomycetes > Mycobacteriales > Mycobacteriaceae > Mycobacterium > Mycobacterium ahvazicum. The sequence goes on along the minus strand of NZ_FXEG02000001.1, from coordinate 378,021 downwards.
CATCAGTTCGTCGCCGAACTCCTCGGTGGCATCGGCCTGCTCGACGGTCTGCACCGCCGCCACCACCCGCTGACCCATCTCGTCGTCGGGCACCCCGAACACCGCGGCGTCCAGCACCTTCGGGTGGGTGACCAGAAGATTCTCGGCTTCCTGCGGATAGATGTTGACACCGCCGGAGATGATCATGTGGTGGCGCCGGTCGGTCAGGTACAGATAGCCCTCTTCGTCGAGGTAGCCGATGTCGCCGACGGTGGTCCACCCGTGCTTGTCTCGGGATGAGGCGGTTTTCGTTGGGTCGTTGAGGTATTCAAACGAAACCCCGCCTTCGAAGTAGATCTCGCCGGCCTCGCCGGGCGGTAGCTCGTTGCCGTTCTCATCGAGAATGTGCACGGCACCGCCCATGGGTTTGCCGACCGAACCCGGATGTGTCAGCCAGTCCTCGGCGAAGATCAGCGTCGACCCGTGCGCTTCCGACGACGCGTAATACTCGTCGACGATCGGTCCCCACCACTCGATCATCTGCTTCTTGATCTGTACCGGGCACGGCGCCGCGGCGTGCATCACCCGTTTCAGGCTGGACAGGTCGTATGAATCACGAACGGCCTGAGGCAATTTCAGCATCCGGACGAACATGGCCGGCACGAACTGGCCGTGGGTGATCCGGTGCCGCTGGATTGCGTCCAGCGTCCCCTCGGCGTCGAATTTCTCCATCACCACCGTAGTCAGACCGGCGCCCTGCACCGTCATCGACCACACCGACGGCGCGGTGTGATACAGCGGGGCAGGACTCAGATACACCGTGTCGCTGTCCATCCAGAAGTCGACCAGAGCCGACATCATGCCCGGCGCGTCTTCCGGTGGCACATGCGGCAATTCGCGTTTGATCCCCTTGGGCCGGCCGGTGGTGCCCGAGGAGTACTGCAACAGATCGCCCTCGATCTCGTCGTCGATCGGGGTATCCGGTTGATTCGCAACGCATTCCGGGTAGCGTTCCCAGCCCGGCAATTCACCGTCGGCGATCAGCAGCAGTTCGGGTAGACCGTTCGGCAAATGTTCGGCCAGGCCGGCGAGGGTGTCGCGCAACGCCGCCGAACCGACGATCGCCTTGGCGTTGCTGTTGTCGATGATGTAGGCCGCCTCGGCCGCGGTCAGGTGGGTGTTGATCGGCACGTAGTACAGACCGCTGCGCCGGGCCGCCCACATGGCCGCGTGGATGTGCTGATTGTTCTCCATCAGAATCGCGACGCTGTCGCCCTCGCGCAGACCCGCCTGACGGAACCGGTGCGCCAGCCGGTTGGCCCGTGCTTCCAGTTCATCGAAGGTGACGACCGTTCCCGATGGGTACAGGATGATCGCCGGCTTGTCGGCGCCGAGATAGGGGCGGATCTGCATGCGAAGACTGTACCGCCGCCAAATTTGACGGGTGTCAAGTGGCCGGTCTCAGTGCAGAAAGTCCAGCACGGCCGACATGAACGCGGCCGGTGTTTCCAGATGCGGCACATGGCCGGTGTCGGGGACCCCGACGAAACGGGCGGCGGGCATCCTGGCCGCGACGGCCTGGGCCAGTGCGGCGATATTCCCTTTGGCGGATTGCTCGTTGGGCGCGGTGTACTTCGCGCCGACATAGGTGCGGTCGGACCGGCCGCAGACGAACAGCGTGCGGGCGGACAACGACGCGACGAAATCCACTGCGGGCTCATTGAGCAGCATGTCGGTGGCCGCCGCCGAACTCTGCACCCAGCGCTCGAACTCCGGTGAGCGCCCGCTCGCCGTCCGCACCGCGACGAACGGATCGATGAGTCGAGGATCTTTGTTCACGAAATAGTGCGCGATGTACTGCCGGATCTGATCGGCGGTCGAGGACCGTTCGTCGGCTGCCCAGTCGTCGTGGCCCACCTGGCGGATCAGGTTGTGCCGGTAGTCTTCGAGTCCCATCGGGTTCTCCAGCACCAGCGCGGCCACCCGCTCGGGCAGTGCCCGGGCCATCTGCATGGCCACCAGCCCGCCCGTCGAATGACCCACGACGGCAACGGAATTCACGGTGAGGGCGTCGAGCAGCGAACGCAGGTGTGTCACCAGCGATTCCGCGGTCAACGTCGAGGGCTTGGTGGACTTACCCCAGCCGACCAGGTCGGGAACGATGATCCGGTAGCCCTCGCGACGCAGCGCCGCGATGACGTCCTTCCAGTAGGCGCCGAAGAAGTTCTTCCCGTGGACCAGCAGGACCGTGCCCCGGGGCTGCGCGCGCTCGGGCGCAATGTCCATGTACGCCAGCCGCGCCCGCCGTTCCCACTCCGGAGCCTGGCGATCGATCCATGCCGCCTGGGCGACGTGCGTGACGTCGAGATAGTGCACCGGAGGGGGATAGGGATAGCCCTCCAAGCCGATACCGAGGGCGTCACCCGAGGGCCACGGTATCGGCGGCTCGGCGTCACGTGGCCCTGCGGGCGTGCCGCGACAGGCGGAAACCAGCAGCCCCGCCGCGACGAGTGCATGGCGGCGGTCGACGATCACGCTTCGATGATCTTCACCGGCGCCGCCGCCGTGCAAGTTGCGCTGGTAGGACTAGCGCGTCAGCCGTGCGGCGCCTCGGAGATCTTGGAGTCCGGCTTGCCCAACGTTTGGCACCAGGTCTGTGCGGACAGTCGCGTCGCGGAAATCTCCAGATTGGCCGGATCCTGGCCGCTCTTGTCCTTCAGCATTTTGCTGACCTCGTCGTTCTGCTTCTTCTCGTCCTGTGTGGTGAAGTCCTTGCACTTGGTGTCGCCGCCGGTGTTGATCACTTGCGACGCCGAGCATCCGCTGAACAGGATTCCCGCCGCTGCAATCACAATCGTGAGCGCGGGGGTTGTCTTGGACTTCACAGACTTCATCGTCGGCCTTCCGGGTTCGGGTGTTAGCTATCTATACACCGCAGCGTGCGGTTCCAAACACCCGTTTGCCGAGAACCCGGGGAATGAATTCGGGCTGACGCGTCTTGCGCGCCAGCCCGATTCAACGTTGCCCGCGGTGTTACTCGGCCTCGGCGAGCCGCTGCTTGAGCGCCTCGAACTCGTCGCGGACGCCGGTGGGCAGCTTGTCGCCGACGAACTCGAACCACTCCTCGATCAGGGGCAGTTCCTCGCGCCACTCGGCCGCGTTGACCGCCAGCGCCTTGGCCACGTCGCCGCCCTCGATCTCGAGCCCGTCCAGGTCCAGGTCGTCCGCGCTCGGCACGATGCCGATCGCGGTGTCCTGGCCGCCGGCCTGGTGCTCGATGCGGTCGACGATCCACTTGAGCACCCGGCTGTTCTCGCCGAAACCGGGCCATAGGAAGCCGCCGTCGGAGTCGCGACGGAACCAGTTGACGAAGAACACCTTTGGCAGCTTGGACTCGTCGGAGTTCTTGCCCAGGTCGATCCAGTGCTGGAAGTAGTCACCGACGTGGTAACCCAAGAACGGGAGCATGGCCATCGGGTCGCGGCGCACGGTGCCGACCTTGCCCTCGGCGGCGGCGGTCTGCTCGCTGCCCATCGTGGCGCCCATGAAAACGCCGTGCTGCCAGTCGCGGGCCTGCGTCACCAGCGGCACCGTCGTCTTGCGGCGCGCACCGAACAGGATGCCGGAAATCGGCACACCCTGCGGGTCGTCCCACTCCGGCGCCAGGATCGGGCACTGCGACATCGGGGTGCAGTACCGCGAATTGGGGTGCGCCGCTTTGGTGTCCGTCTCGCGCAAGATCCAGTCGTTGCCCTTCCAGTCGATCAGGTGGTCCGGCTCGCCTTCCAGGCCTTCCCACCACACGTCGTGGTCGTCGGTCAGCGCGACGTTGGTGAAGACGGTGTTGCCGGCCTCCATGGTGCGCATCGCGTTCGGGTTGGACTTCCAGTTAGTGCCCGGCGCGACACCGAAGAAGCCGAACTCCGGGTTCACGGCGTACAGGCGGCCGTCCTTGCCGAACCGCATCCAGGCGATGTCGTCACCGAGGGTCTCGGCGCGCCAGCCCGGAATGGTCGGCTGCAGCATCGCGAGGTTGGTCTTGCCGCACGCCGACGGGAAAGCGGCGGCGAAGTAGTACGCCTTGTTCTCCGGGGAGATCAGCTTGAGGATCAGCATGTGCTCGGCCAGCCAGCCCTCGTCGTGCGCCATCGCCGAAGCGATCCGCAGCGAGTAGCACTTCTTACCCAGCAGCGCGTTACCGCCGTAGCCCGAGCCGTAGCTCATGATTTCGCGGGTCTCGGGGAAGTGGGTGATGTACTTGGTGTCGTTGCACGGCCACGGCACGTCTTTTTGGCCCGGCTCCAGCGGGGCGCCCACCGAGTGCATCGCCTTGACGAAGAAGCCGTCGTCGCCGATCTTCTCCAGCGCCGCCTTGCCCATCCGGGTCATCACCTTCATCGAGATGACGACGTACTCGGAGTCGGTGATCTCCACGCCCAGCTTGGGGTCGTCGGCACCCAGCGGGCCCATGCAGAACGGCACCACCCACATGGTGCGACCGCGCATGCAGCCGCGGTACAGGTCGTTCATCGTGGACCGCATCTCGGCGGGGTCCATCCAGTTGTTGGTCGGGCCCGCGTCGATCTCGCGCTCGGAGCAGATGAAGGTCCGCGACTCCACCCGCGCCACGTCGGACGGGTCCGACAGCGCCAGGTAGGAGTTGGGCCGCTTCTCCTCGTTCAGCTTCTTCAGGGTGCCCGCCTCGACGAGTTGCGTGGCCAGCCGGTTGAACTCCTCGTCGGAGCCGTCAGCGAACACAACCCGGTCGGGCTGGGTGAGCTCGGCGACCTCCTCTACCCACGCCAGCAGCCCCCGATGATTCGTGGGTGCGTTGTCTAGACCGGGAATGGTCGCTGAGGTCATCGAACTCTCCTGAATTCATCTCCGTACGCGCGGGCATATTGTGATTGCGTATGCAGTCGCCCACACAGATATTGACATGGTGGCGTTAGCTACAGGTTATCGCGATCCCCTTGCTGGGGAAGGCCCGGGCGGGTATAAGCCTTCTCACAACAACGATTCAGAAGCGTCTATTCTTCTTCATCCGCGCTCCTCCAAGCCGTTTTGACGTTCTCTGCCCCGCCGGCGTCTCCGGCGGAATCATCGTCGCGGGGAATACCCGGTTCTCCGAGTTCTGCACGCACGGCGTCCAGCGCGGCCTGAACCGTCGGCATCTCCCGGTCCCGGGCGGCGGTGGCCCGCGCCGTGGCGATGGCGTGCTCGCGCAGCTCGGTGTCGATCACGCTGACCTGTTCGGACACCTGGGTGTTCTCGGCCTCGTCGTGCGCGACCAGCCCGGTGCTCAGCAGCGACTCGGCGGCCAGCACGCGGGTGGCGACCAGCTCCTCAACGACGGATTTCAGCGCCGACGTCAGATCTGCCGTCCAGCGGTCCAGCAGCGCGCGGTCGCGCAGCAGGGCGCGCAGTTTGACCACGAGCGCGGTGACCGCCACGCCGACCACCACGCACACCACCGCGCCGGCGACTTCCAGCGCCGGATTCAGTCGACGGGCGACACCAGCGACCAGCCGCGACAGCGTCAACGCGACGCCCACCCCGAACCCGACGCCGAGCAGCAGCATCAGCCAGGTCTCCTGCCGCCGGGATTTCAGCGGGGGCGGGGCGACGTCGACGGTGGGCAGCTGCTCGATCGGCGGTAACTCCATCGGCAGATCCAGCTCGCGCGCGACGTCGTCGAGCTGGGTGGTGGTGCCCTCGTTCACCTCGCTGACCACCTCTGCGGCCCGGCCCCGCGCGTGCGCCTCGAATCCGGCCATGTCGCGCCGGGGCAGATGCGCGGCGTCGGATTGCAGCTCGCTGCGCACCGACGAGCATCGGTTCAGCGCGAAGTGCGACAGCTGGACGCGCGCCTGCTGGGTCTGGCCGCGCATCCGGATGGTGCGCTCGGATTTCGCTTGCCGACGCTCCCGCAACGCGGTGCTGCGCTCCTCGCGCAGCGCGTCGACCCGGGCCCGCCGTCCGGCGCCGTCGGCGTCGCGATCGAACCGCCGCGCGACCGTTTGAAGTCGGGATTCCCAGGCTCGCAATCGATTTCGGCGCCCGACATCAGTTGCGTCGAGTTGCTCCGCGACGGTGTCGACCAATTCGTCCAGCTGCGGCTCGCCCAGCTCGGGCGCGGCGGCCGCACCGACCCACGGCACCTGGGCGTAGCGCGGCGCATGTGCGGCGAGCTTGTCGCGGTTGGCGCTCAGTACCTCGCGCCAGGCGCGGTGCACGTCGATCTTCGAGACCACCGCGACGACGACGTCGGTGTGCTCGCAAGCGGCGTCGAGCAGCGCGCAGTCCGACGCGGTGAGTTCGGCGGCCGCGGAGACGACGAACACCACCGCCGTCGGCGCCTCGCCGGGCTGCAGATCCGTCGACTCGACGAACTTGTGCGCGGGCAGCCGCTCGCTCAGCGCGGTGGCCACCCCCGTCACGCCGGCCATCCACGGGCCGGTCACCAGGACGACGTCGCGGCGGCTGACCACGGGCGACTCCAGCCGCGGCCCGATCGCCGCCACGAGTTCGTCGACCTGGGCAGCCGGATCGCCGGACACAGCGCCGCTCATGCCGCCCCCCGGCTCCGCGACCACAGCCGCAGCGATCCGCGGGCGATATCCGCACCGCAGCTGCGGTGCAATTCACTCGCCGATCCGCGGCTGTAACGCTGCCAGCGCTGCGCGCGGGGCAGGTGTCCGGCCGCGTCGTCGTCGCCGTCGACATCCAGCCCGGCCGCTTCGGCCACGTCGACGGCGGCGGCCATCCGCGCCAGCACGGTGTCGTCACCGGACAGGAATTCGCTGATCCGGTCCCCGTTCACGTGGCCGACAGCCAGGGCCTCCAGCTCCGCGGCGGCATCCAGCACCCGCCGGTAGCGCCCCCCGGCGCCGAGGGCCGACACCCGGGCGATCCCCGCGTCGACGCCGCTGACCCGCCGCAGCAGGGCCCGGACCTGTGCCGGCGTGCCGCCGCGACGCACCGCGGCGACGCCCAGCGCGGTGCCGAACAGGTCCAGGCTGTCCAGCAGCCGCAGCCGCGCGTCGGCCGGAACGGGGTTATCTGCCGCGGCGAATTCCTCGAACGAGCCGTCCAGTCCGGCGGGGTGGGCGCCCAGCGTCCGCAACGCAGTCCACGAGGTGGCGTCCAATCCGTCGAACGCGGAGACCGCCAGCAAAGCGATCATCGGTTCGACCGGGCCGCCGACGACCTCGGCGAGACGCGCGCTTTGGTGTTGTGCCCGCACCAGCGGACCTGGACCGCCGCGGCCCGACAGCGAGCCGAGCAGGTCGGCCTTGTTGAGCACGGTCAGCACCGGGCGGCCGGCGGCGGCGATCGCCTCGGCGTCTTCGGGTTTGACCACTTCAGCGATGACCTGGACAACCACGTCGGCCGCGCCTTCGGCCGGGGTCACCATGATTCCCGGCGCCGCCGCTGCATGACCCAACGCGCGTGCCACGGTGCCGCGCCCGACTCCGGCGCGCCCGTGTACCGCCACCCGCAGCGGCGCCGCGACTTTCTCGGCGATCGCGCTCACGCGCGCGTCGTCACACTCGGCAGCAAACCGTGCCAGCTCGTCGGTGAAAACTAGGCCTCCCCGTACCTTCATTTCCTGCCTGCTCGATCCGATCGGCCCGCGCCCCACTGCGGCGTTGCTTCGCGCCGCATGCGGGGCTGTCGCCGGCACCGGGCCTGTTTGCCGGGCAAACGATCGGGCACCTCCGCATAGTGGCACTTGCGTCTTCGAGTTGCGAGCCACCGCTTATCTGTTACCAGTTGAAGGCAACTGTTGGGTATCAATCTGGACCAGGGGCGGCTACATCGGGGATTCATGGGCCACCATGGACAAATGCATGCGCAACCCGGGGTCGGGACCTGTCCCGATGCACCGGTGGAGGTGGGAACCGGCCTGGATACCGAAGAAGGTGTGACGCCAGCGTCGGGTGCGGACGGTTCGGACGCCCCTCAACGGGGCTATCTACCGGCCACGAGCTTTCGCTCCAGGCGTTCCACCCTGTCCGGCGGACAACGAGAGACCTGGGACCGGCTGTGGCCGGCGATCGGCCGCTCCGACATCCCGCGCGGCTCCGAACCGCTGGACACCCGGGCGTGGTTCGGCCGGCAAGCGCCGCTGGTGCTCGAGATCGGCTGCGGCAGCGGCACGTCGACGTTGGCGATGGCCCGCGATGAACCTGCAATCGACGTGATCGCAGTGGAGGTCTACAAGCGGGGCCTGGCCCAGCTGCTGTGCGCGATCGACCGCGAGCAGGTCACCAACATCCGGTTGATCCGCGGCAACGGGATCGACGTGCTGCAGCATCTGATCGCACCGTCCTCGTTGACCGGGTTCCGCCTCTTCTTTCCCGACCCATGGCCGAAAGCGCGCCACCACAAACGACGCTTCCTGCAACCGGGCACCGTTGCCCTGATCGCCGACCGGCTACTCCCCGGTGGTGTCCTGCACGCCGCGACGGATCACCCCGGCTACGCCGAGCAGATGGCCGAGGTAGGGGACGCCGAACCCCGGCTCTGTCGCGTCGAACCCGGCAGCGAGCTGCCGATCTCGACCGTGCGCCCGACGACCAAATACGAACTGAAAGCCCAAGAAGCGGGCAGCTCCGTATCCGAGTTCATCTGGAAAAGACGATGAGTATGAGCCTCGCAGAAGAAACGACCGCGGAAACCGCCGCAGCGCCGGCGGCGCCGTCCGGTAACGATCTGGGCAGCCTCGACGCGGCACCGCGGCGCGTGCTGCTGGTGTGGGACGCCCCCAACCTCGACATGGGGCTGGGCTCGATCCTGGGCCGGCGCCCGACCGCGCTGGAGCGCCCCCGGTTCGACGCGCTGGGGCGCTGGCTGCTGGCGCGGACGGCCGAGGTGAGCGCCAGCGACGCTGGCGTCGCAAACATCCGAGTCGAACCCGAGGCCACCGTGTTCACCAACATCGCCCCGGGCAGCGCCGAAGTCGTTCGGCCCTGGGTGGACGCTCTGCGTAACGTGGGGTTCGCGGTCTTCGCCAAGCCGAAAATAGACGAAGACAGCGACGTCGACCGGGACATGCTCGCCCACATCGAACTGCGGCGCCAAGAAGGGCTCGCGGCGCTGGTCGTAGCCTCGGCCGACGGTCAAGCGTTCCGTCAGCCGCTAGAAGAAATCGCACGCGCCGGGGTTGGCGGGACGACCCCCGTCCAAGTGATCGGATTTCGCGAACATGCGAGTTGGGCACTAGCGTCGGATACCTTGGACTTCGTTGACCTGGAGGACATCGAGGGTGTTTTCCGGGAACCGCTGCCGCGGATCGGCCTAGATTCGCTGCCCGACCAGGGAGCATGGCTGCAGCCGTTCCGGCCGCTGTCCGCGCTCTTGACCACGCGTGTGTGACACTGGCTTGAAAAACCGAAAGACGCTGCGCGGGTCGCTGTTAGTGATCCAGTAAGGAGCTTACGTGTTCGCCTGGTGGGGTCGAACCGTGTACCGCTACCGGTACATCGTGATCGGGGTCATGGTGGCTCTGTGCCTTGGCGGTGGCGTCTTCGGGATGAGCCTGGGTAAGCACGTCACGCAGAGTGGTTTCTACGACGACGGCAGCCAGTCCGTCGCGGCCTCGATCCTGGGCGACAAGACCTACGGCCGTGATCGCACCGCGCAGATCGTGGCGACCTTCACCGCGCCTGACGGCAAGACCGTCGACGACCCGGCCTGGCGGCAGCACACCGTCGACGAGCTGAACAAGTTTGTCAAGGATCATTCGAGCCAGGTGCTCGGCTGGGCCGGCTATCTCGCCTTGGCTCCCGGCTCCGAACCCCCCAACGCCCAGATCAAGGGCATGGCGACCGAGGACAAGAAACACACCTTCGTCACCATCCCGCTCAAGGGCGACGACGACGACACCATCCTCAACAACTACAAGACCATCGCCCCCGACCTGCAGAAGCTGGGGGGCGGCAAGATCGAACTCGCCGGCCTCGAGCCCGTCGCCAACGCTTTGACCGGCACCATTGCCAGCGACCAGAAGCTCCTGGAATATCTGGGCCTCCCGCTGGTGACGGTGGTGCTGTTCTTGGTGTTCGGCGGCGCGGTCGCCGCCGGCCTGCCGGTCATCGTGGGCGGCCTGAGTATCGCCGGGGCGCTGGGCATCCTGCGCTTCGCCGCGATCTTCGGCCCGGTGCACTTCTTCGCCCAGCCGGTGGTCTCGCTGATCGGATTCGGTATCGCCATCGACTATGGCCTCTTCATCGTCAGCCGATTCCGGGAGGAGATTGCCGAGGGCTACGACACCGAGGCCGCGGTGCGCCGTACGGTGATGACGGCCGGTCGTACGGTTGTGTTCTCCGCGGCGCTGATCATCGCCTGCAGCGCCAGCCTGCTGGTGCTGCCGCAGGGCTTCGTGCACTCGCTGACCTATGCGATCTTCGCCGCGGTCGGGCTTGCCGCACTGCTGTCGATCACCCTGCTGCCGGCCGCCCTGGGCATCCTCGGCCGCAACGTCGACGCCCTGGGCGTGCGGACCGCCTTCCGGGTGCCGTTCTTGCGCAACTGGAAGGTTTCCCGGGTCTACCTGGAGTGGCTGGCGGAGCGCCTGCAGAAGACCAAGACCCGTGAAGAGGTCGAGGCCGGCTTCTGGGGCAAGCTCGTCACGACGGTGATGAAGCGCCCGCTGGCGTTCGCCATCCCGATCGCCGTCGGCATGATCCTGCTGGTCATCCCGCTGGGCAACCTGTCGCTAGGCGGCATGAGCGAGAAATACCTGCCCCCCGACAACGCCGTGCGCCAGGCGCAGGAGCACTTCGACAAGCTCTTCCCGGGCTACCGGACCGAGCAGCTGACCGTGGTGATCAAGAGCAACAACCACAGCAAGGTCACCGACCAGCAGGTGGCCGATATCCGCAACCGGATCTCCGGGATCACCGGCTTCACCGACAAGACGTGGGAGGAGCGCCCCTGCCCGGTGATCGCCGACAACCCCTGCGTCGCCGGTCCGAACGGCACCACCCAGCCCAAGGACGATTCGGTGCGGGTGATCCAGAACGGCCTGGTCAACAAGAACGATGCCGAGAAGAAAATCAACGAGCTGCGGGCGATCAATCCGCCGAAGGGCCTGACCCTGCTGATCGGCGGCACGCCGGCGCTTGAGCAGGACAGCATCCACAGTCTGTTCGACAAGGCTCCGCTGATGCTGGTGTTGCTGCTGAGCGCCAGTCTGTTGCTGATGTTCCTGGCATTCGGGTCGGTGGTGTTGCCGATCAAGGCCGCGCTGATGAGCGCGCTGACGCTTGGCTCCACGCTGGGCATCCTGACCTGGATCTTCGTCGACGGGCACTTCTCGACGTGGCTGAACTTCACACCGACGCCGCTGATGGTGGTGCTGATCGCGCTGGTCGTCGCGGTGGGCTTCGGTCTGGCCACCGACTACGAGGTGTTCCTGGTGTCCCGAATGGTCGAGGCCCGCGAACGCGGCATGTCGACCGCCGAGGCGATCCGGATCGGCACCGCGACCACCGGACGTTTGATCACGGCCGCCGCGCTGGTGCTCGCCGTGGTCGCCGGCTCGTTCATGTTCTCCGATCTGGTGATGATGAAGTACCTGGCGTTCGGCCTGGCGGCGGCGCTGTTGCTGGACGCGACCGTGGTCCGGATGTTCCTGGTGCCCTCGGTCATGAAGCTGCTCGGTGACGACTGCTGGTGGGCCCCGCGCTGGGCCCGGCGGCTGCAGAACAAGATCGGCCTGGGCGAGATCGACCTGCCCGACGAGCGCAAGCGCAACGTCGTCAACGGCCGGGCCCTCCGGCCGCCGGTTGCGGCCAGCCTGGTCGCCGCGAAACCGCGGGCCCCGCACGACCCCACGCACCCCGGCGCGCCCCCGGAGCCGTCGCGACCGTCCGAGCCGCGGCCGGCAGCGGAGCTGCCTCCGGGCCCCAGCCGCGCCCCGTCCCGGCCCAGCCAGCCGACGGAAGCCAAGACGACCCGCTTCTCGGCTCAGGGCAGCGCCGACCCGCGGCCCGCGCCACCCGCACCGCCGCCGTCGGCCGGTCAAACCAGGGCCATGCCTGTTCCCGGCCACCACGAGGGCACGTCCGACCCGACCACGGCGCTTCCGGTGATGCGTTCGGAGGGCGACGACTCCGATCCCGCCACCGAGAAGATGAATGCGCGCGGGCCGGGCGGCCAGGCCGACAACGGAGACAATGCGCGTCCGCGCCGCCGCGCGGGCGGTGGGCTGTCGGCCCAGGATCTGCTGCGCCGCGAGGGACGGCTCTAGACCCGCTCGGGTTATTTAGTCGGACCGCTTCACCGGCTCGTCCGCCTGGGCGTGGAGAACGATGCCATCGGAATCCTCGTCCAATTTCTCGGCTTCGGCGGCCGGGTCCCGGGCGAGCAGCACCTGGATTGCGTTGTTGAGGAACGCCACCGTCGGGACGGCCAGTAGGGCGCCGACGATCCCGCCGAGTACACCGCCGGTGGAGATCGCCAGCACCACCCCGAGCGGGTGGATCGAGACCGCGCGGCCCATCACCAGCGGCTGCAGCAGATGCGACTCGATCTGGTTGATCACGACCAGCAAGCCGAGCGTGATCAGCGCATAGACGATGCCCTTGGTCAGCAGCGCGACCACCACGGCCACCAGTCCCGAGATCAGGGCACCGATCAGCGGGATGAAGGCGCCGAGAAACACCAGCGACGCCAGGGGCAGTGCCAGCGGAACGCCCATGATGGCCAGCCCGGCGCCCACCCCGGCCGCATCGGTGAAGGCCACCAGGAAGGTGGCCCGGACATAGGCGATCAGCGAGCCGTATCCGGCCCGGCCCGCCTCCATGATCCGGTCGCGCACGCCGATCGGGAAGATCTTGGCGGTGTAGGCGAAGATGTTGCGGCCGCCGTACAGGAAGAAAATCAGGGTGAACAACACCAGCACCGCGGCGGTGAGCAGTTCGGTGAGGGTGGCCGCGGTGTTCAGCGCGCCGCTGGTCAACTTCGACTGGTTGTTGTGCAGCGCCTGAATCGCGGCATTGCCCGCGTTGGTGATCTGCTCGCTGCGCAGATGCACCGGTCCTTCGATCAGCCACCGCCGGGTGGTGTCGATGCTGCGGGTCACCTGCTCGGTCAGGTCGGGCAAACCGACGATGAACTGGGTGATGACGAACGTCAGGATGCCGCCCAACACCGCGAACCCGCCCAGCAGCACCAGAGCGACGGCACCGCCGCGCGGCAGACCGTGCCGATCCAGCCAGTCCACGACCGGTACCAGCAGCGCGCTGATCATCAGGGCCAGCAGCACCGGGACGACGATGACCTCGAGCTTGGCCACCACCCAGAAGAACGCGAGTGCCGCGGCGAAGATGGCCAGCAAACGCCAGGCCCAGGCTGCGGTCTTGCGGACAAGGGGCTCGACCGCGTCGTCGTCGGAGTTTGCCGGCATTCGGCCAGCCTATCGGGCTGCGAAGTTGGGTAGTGACGTCAGCACGATCCGGTTACAACGGCGACACGCGCGGAGTTGCGTCTCGATCGGCGTGCCACCTGCGCGGTTACCCTAAATCACGTGCCGCACGACGCGCCCGTCCGCAACCTCCGCTTCCCGGGCGGCGGGGCATTCGCGCATGAGGATGCGCCGCCCGCTCCCGCACGCGAGAGCGAGACGCCGCGCGGCAAATACTGGTGGGTGCGCCCGGCGGTGCTCGGCCTGGTCGCGATCGTGCTCGGCGTCGAGGTCGCGCTGGGCTGGGATCAGCTGGCCAAGGCGTGGACCAGCCTGTTCCAGGCCAACTGGTGGTGGCTGCTCGCGGCGGTGGCGGCGGCGGCCGCATCGATGCACAGCTTCGCCCAGATCCAGCGCACCCTGCTGAAGTCCGCGGGGGTGCACGTCAAGCAGTTACGCTCCGAGGCCGCGTTCTATGCCGCCAATTCGCTGAGCACCACGCTGCCCGGTGGCCCGGTGTTGTCGGCGACGTTTTTGCTTCGGCAGCAACGCATTTGGGGTGCCTCGACCGTGGTGGCGTCCTGGCAGTTGGTGATGTCGGGTGTGCTGCAGGCGGTGGGTCTGGCGCTGCTCGGGCTGGGCGGCGCCTTCTTCCTGGGCGCGAAGAACAACCCGTTCTCGTTGTTGTTCACCCTCGGCGGCTTCATCGCGCTGCTGCTGCTTTTCCAGGCGGTGGCGTCGCGCCCGGAGCTGATCGAAGGCATCGGCGCCCGCGTCTTGTCGTTGTTCAACTCCGCGCGCGGCAAGCCGGTCGACACCGGCCTGGCCAAGTGGCGCGAGATCCTGATGCAGCTCGAGTCGGTCAGCCTGGGCCGGCGCGACCTCGGGGTGGCGTTCAGCTGGTCGATGTTCAACTGGATCGCCGACGTCGCCTGCCTCGCGTTCGCCGCCTACGCCGCCGGCGACCACGCGTCGATCGCGGGATTGACAGTGGCATATGCGGCCGCCCGCGCCGTCGGCACGATTCCGCTGATGCCGGGCGGGCTGTTGGTCGTCGAGGCGGTGCTGGTGCCCGGCCTGGTGTCCAGCGGCATGTCGCTGCCCAACGCGATCTCCGCGATGCTGCTCTACCGGCTGATCAGCTGGCTGTTGATCTCGGCGGTCGGCTGGGTGGTGTTCTTCTTCGTGTTCCGCACCGAAAACCCCGGCGGCTCCGACGACGACCCGCCGACCGGGCCACTGCCGCTGATCGAGCCAGAGTTGCGGCACTGGAACGACGATCCCACCGCCGATGCGCTGCAGGGTCCGCTACCGCCGCCCGAGCAAGGCGCCGGCTAGCCGACGTTGTTCTGCCGCGAGGGCCCGGGCAGGGCGCCGCTCCCGGCCGGGGCCGGGGCGGTCGCCGTGGGCGCAGTGCCCAGCCCGGCGGCCGGCGACACGGGCAACGCGGGCGCACCGCCGGCGCTTGGGGCCTGCTGCATCATGCCCATGGCCTGGGGAATGCTGATCGGCAACTTGCACTGCGTCGACAGGTTGGTCAGCGGCTGCGCGATGCCGGCCACGTCGGCGGCCACCTTGGGGTTGGCCTCGAAGTAGGACTTCAGCCCGGTGGCCGACTGCGGGCCGGCCTGCTGCTGCAGCATCGCGGTCATCGCGTGGTTGGTCTCCGGGTGCGAGTCCAGATAGTCGCCCATCGATTTGGAGACCGACCCGATCGTCCGGGCGATCTCGCTGGCCGCGCACGGGTCGTTGGCGCCCGTGGCCGGCGGCCCGGCCATCAGTGCGACGGCCGCGGCGGCGAACATCCCGGCAACCAGCGTGCGCCGTCCGGTCAGAATGCCTGTCTTCATGCTTGAACTCCCCATTCCCGCGCGACCCTGCGCCATCCTGCCATCGGGGTCCCGACGCTGCCATCTGGTGTGACGCACATCCCGCTTGATCACCGGTCGGCAACGACTCGGTCGCGACTCGGACACGGAGCCGTCTGTGCAGCTCACGAATTCGTTAAGCCGAACTAATGCACAGACTGCTGCGGTATCGTCGCCCTCACGCGTAAGCGAGATACTTGGGGAGCCTGAAATCCAGCAGTTTATGATGCGCCTCAGCCGCAGCCTGCGCAGGTACCGCTGGTTGGTCTTCACAGGCTGGTTGTTGGCATTGGTCCCGGCGATCTACTTGGCCTTGACGCAGTCCGGGAATCTCACCGGCGGTGGTTTCGAAGTGGCCGGTTCGCAGTCGTTGAAGGTCCACGATCAGCTCGAGGAGCAGTATCACGACCTGGGCGCGTCATCGTTGGCCCTGGTGGCCGCCCCCCGGCCCGACGCCAGCTATGACGACATGAACAACGCCGTGACGCAGCTGCGGCAGATCATCGGCGAATTCCCCGGCGTCACCGAGAAAACCAACCCCACGCAGCGCCCGCCGCAGCCCGACCGGCCGTACGTGCTGACGCTGCGGCTCGACTCCCGCAATGCCGGTACCAGCGACATCGCCAAACGGCTCCGGCAGAAGGTGGGCGTGAAGGGCGACCAGTCCGGGCAGACCGCGGACGGCCGGGTTCGGCTCTACGTGATCGGGCAGGGCGCGCTCAGTGCGGCCGCCGCGGAGAACACCAAACACGACATCGCCAAAGCCGAACAATGGAATCTGCCGATCATCCTGATCGTCTTGCTCGTGGTGTTCGGCTCGCTGGCCGCCGCGGCGATACCGCTGGCGCTCGGCGTCTGCACGGTCGTGGTGACGATGGGACTGGTCTATTTCCTGTCGGCGTACACGACGATGTCGGTGTTCGTGACCTCGACGGTGTCGATGTTCGGTATCGCGCTGGCGGTGGACTATTCGCTGTTCATCTTGATGCGGTTCCGCGAGGAATTGCGGGCCGGGCGACAGCACCGCGAGGCCGTCGACGCCGCGATGGCCACCTCCGGGCTGGCGGTGGTGCTGTCCGGGTTGACCGTCGTCGCGTCCCTGACGGGGATCTACCTGATCAACACCCCGGCGCTGAAATCGATGGCCACCGGCGCGATCATGGCCGTCGCGGTGGCGATGCTGACCTCGACGACGTTGACGCCGGCAGCGCTGGCGACGTTCGGCCGGGCGGCGGCCAAGCGCTCGGTGCTGCTGCATTGGTCGCGGCGACCGGAAAGCACGCAGTCCCGATTCTGGAACCGCTGGGTTTCAGCCGTGATGCGCCGGCCCTGGATATCGTCCATCGCGGCGGCGACGGTTCTGCTCGCCATGGCCGCACCGGCGGCGTCGATGGTGCTGGGCAACAGCTTGCTGCGCCAGTTCGACTCCGCGCACGAGATCCGCGCCGGCGTCGCCGGGGCCTCCCAGGCTCTCGGGCCCGGCGCGCTCGGTCCGATCCAGGTGATGGTGAGCTTCCCCGACGGCTCGGCGTCCGCACCCGAACACAGCCAGACGTTGGCCGCGATCCGGCAGCGGATGACGCAGGCCCCGCACATCGTCTCGGTGACCCCGCCGCAGTTCGCCGACGACAACAGCAGTGCCTTGCTGTCCGCGGTGTTGTCGGTCGATCCCGAGGACATGGGCGCGCGGCAGTCCGTCGACTGGATGCGCGCCCAGCTACCGACGGTGCCGAATGAGGGGACCGCACGCGTCGACGTGGGCGGGCCGACGGCGCTGATCAAGGACTTCGACGACCGGGTCTCGGCGACCGAACCGTTTGTGCTGCTGTTCGTCGCGACCATCGCGTTCGTGATGCTGTTGCTGTCGATTCACTCGGTGTTCCTGGCCCTCAAGGGCGTGCTGATGACGCTGCTGTCGGTCGCCGCCGCCTACGGAAGCCTGGTCATGGTGTTCCAGTGGGGCTGGTTGCGGGATCTCGGGTTCGCCCACATCACCTCGATCGACAGCACCGTTCCCCCGCTGGTGCTGGCGATGACGTTCGGGTTGTCGATGGATTACGAGATCTTCCTGCTGACTCGGATCCGAGAACGCTTCCTGCACACCGGAAACACCCGCGACGCCGTCGCCTACGGCGTGAGTACCAGTGCCCGCACCATCACCAGCGCCGCCCTGATCATGATCGCGGTATTCATCGGCTTCGCGTTCGCCGGCATGCCGCTGGTCGCCGAGATCGGAGTGGCGTGCGCGGTCGCGATCGCGGTGGACGCCACCGTGGTGCGGCTGGTGCTGGTCCCGGCCCTGATGGCGATGTTCGCGCAGTGGAACTGGTGGCTGCCGAGCTGGCTGCGCCGCGTCTTGCCGTCGGTCGATTTCGACCGGCCGCTGCCCGCGGTCGACCTCGGCGACGTCGTCGTCATTCCCGACGACATCTCGGCGCTCACCGCTCCCAGCGCGGACGTGCGCATGGTGCTCAAGTCGGCCGCCAAGCTCAAACATCTGGCGCCCGACGCGATCACGGTGGCCGATCCGCTGGCTTTCACCGGCTGTGGGCGCAACTGCAAGGACGCCGACGAAACCCGCGGCCAGGGCCCGGGCCAGATTCCGCACCAGGTCAACATCGGCGATGGGGACACTGTCGCGGTCACGCTCGGTGCCGAGAAGAACGGCAGCAACGGCCAGACCCGGGCCGCGTCCGGGGCCAAGAAACTGGTCGACGGCCTGGCCGCGCGCAACGGCATCGCCCGGGCCATGCCGTGGAGCGATCGGCCGGTGCACCCGGTCACGCTGTGGCGGAGTCGGTTGTCGGTCGCCATCGACGCGCTCGAGGCCGGCGCCCGCGACCGCAGCCGGCCGCAATACGCGCGTCGCAGCCCGGTGGAAACCACCAACGTGCAATTGCCCACCGGCGATCGGCTGCAGGTTCCGACGGGTGCCGAGACGCTACGTCTCAAGAGCTACCTGATCATGTCCCGTAACAGCAGCCGCGATTATGCCGAATTTGCTGACATGGTCGACGCATTAGAACCGGAAACGGCCGCGGTGGTGCTCGCCGGAATGGACAGGTATTACTGTTCTCAACCGCCCAGGCAGCAATGGATCACGTCCCAGTTGGTCCGTCGACTCGCGGATCCGAATCCTTCCGATCTGCCGGACGCCGTCTCGGAACCGGACGCCAAGGCAGAATGGGAGGACGTAAGGCAGCGCTGTCTGTCGGTGGCCGTCGCGATGCTGGAGGAGGCGAGGTGACGTTGGCAGCCGACCGTCGACGCGTGCCGCCGCCCCAGCAGCCCGCCGCAGAGACTCGTCCGCAGCACGATTTCGATCGGCCGGTGGAATTCTGGCCGACCGCGGCCATTCGCTCGGCGCTGCAGGGCGGTGATATCGACATCTGGAAGCGGATTGCCGCCGCGCTGAAGCGCGACCCATTCGGCCGCACCGCCCGCCAGGTCGAAGAAGTCCTCGAGGGCACCCGCCCGTACGGCATTTCCAAAGCGCTGTGGGAGGTGCTGGAGCGCGCCCGCATCCACCTGGAGGCCAACGAACGCGCCGAGGTGGCTCGCCACGTCGGGCTGCTGATCGAGCGGTCCGGCCTGGCCCAGCAGGAATTCGCCGCTCGTATCGGGGTGGCGGCCGAGGATCTGGCCTCCTACCTCGACGGCAGCGTCAGCCCGTCGGCCTCGCTGATGATCCGGATGCGCCGGCTCTCCGACCGGTTCGTGAAGGTGAACACGCCCCCGCCCCAAGATAACTGAGCCGACTGACCTAGCGGGCGTTGATCGGCAGCACGTCGTTCACCAGCCAGTCGCTGCCCCGCTTGACCAGTGCCACCCGCAACGCCGGCGCCGCCCGGCTGGGCGGCTGACCCGGTGTGTTCTGGGTGACCCGCAGGATGACCGCCACACTGGCAGCGGTGGGTCCGAGCGCCTCCACCCCGGCCGCCAGTGTCGAGGCCTGCGCCGTCACATTGCGCTGAGCGAGTTCGGCACTGGACTTCTGATACTGCTGTTTGAACGCGTCCGCGCGTTCGGGCACCATCATCGCCGCGGCGCGGTCGATGGAGCTGGTCGGCGCGCCCGGGCTGAACGACGCCATCGCTTCTGCCATCCCGCTGGCGACCTGGGCCACGTCGCGGGAGTCCTTCTTGAAGTCGCGGTCGGTGCTGGTCCAGTGCGTGTAACCGGTCAGCACCGCGGCCGCCAGGGCTGCGGTGCACAGGAAGACGACCGCCAGCCGCAGCCCCGGCGCGTCGTCGTCGGTGCCGACGCTGACCGAATCCCGGCGCAGCAGCCAGAAGTTGACTCCGACGCCCTCGGTGATCAGCACCAGCAGCACCGAACACACCGACACCCACCACAGCGGCCAGTCGAGGATGACGCCGATCATCAGCAGGGCACCGATCGTGGCCAGCGGCGCCAGGATGTCGAAGGCCAGCAGCCGCCACAGGTTTCTCATCGGATCGACTCCAGGTGAGAGATCATCAGCTTGCCGTCCACGTTGGAGACGTCGAGGCGCAGGCTCCAGTGCACGGTCTGCGGCTTGGCACCGACGTTCTCGCTGACCGACGTCGCGACCAGCATCACCGAATCCGTCCGGCTCGCGAGCGCCGGCAGCTTGGTGGTCACCACTTCCCTTGGATGCCTTGCGCCCTCCGGTTGGCTGTCCAGGTCGTGATGCACCGTCTCGATCGCCACCGACTCGATGCGCCCGCTGCTCTGCGACTGCAGCTTCTCGACCACCTGCCGGTACGGCTGCACGGTCGCGTCGAACTCGGTGTTGAGCTCGCCGACGGTCCCGTCGTGCAGCCGCTGCAGACTGGCGTCGACGTTGGTGCTGTTCATGTTGATCAGCACGCCGGTCCAGTCGGCGGCGGTCTGCATCACGCGACTCAGATAGGTGCGTTCGGCCGACTCGGCGCGGTGGTCGGACCAGATGATCCCGACGAGTACGACCGCGGCGACCGACAGCACGCCCAGGACCGCCGAGGCGATGCCGTACGGCGAGAAGATCGCGCCATCGGCACCTTCGGCGTCGTCTTCGTCGTCTTCGGACTCGGGCGCGCTGGCCTCGGCGTCCTGCTCGTCAGCTTCGGTCGCCGGCTCGGTCTGTTCGGCCCCAGGCATGGGCGCGAGGTTACCCCGCCGTCCGTCGCGGTCGGCGCAGCAGGCGTCCGGCACGCGGAAGATGGTAAGGATGGCAGGGTGACGTATGCGGCCACCCGCTCGGGCCTGGACCTGAGCCACATCGACGAAAACGCCCGTCCCCAGGACGACCTGTTCGGTTACGTGAACGGTCGCTGGCTGGCCGACTACGAGATTCCCCCGGACCGTGCCACCGACGGCGCCTTCCGTACCCTGTTCGACCAGGCCGAGGAGCAGGTCCGCGACCTGATCATCGAGGCCAGCGAGCGCGGTGCGGCACCGGGTAGCGACGAGCAGCGCATCGGCGACCTGTACGCCAGCTTCCTCGACGAGGATGCCGTCGAGCGCCGGGGCACCCAACCGCTGCACGACGAGCTGGCCGCCGTCGACGGCGCGGCCGATTCGGCGGCGCTGGCCGCGGTCGTCGGTGCGCTGCAGCGCACCGGGGTCGGTGGCGGCGTCGGCGTCTACATCGACACCGATGCCAAGAACTCCACCCGCTACCTGATACACGTCAACCAGTCCGGCATCGGGTTGCCCGACGAGTCCTACTACCGCGACCAGCAGCACGCGCAGGTGCTGGCGGCCTACCCCGGACACATCGCGCGGATGTTCGCCCTGGTGTACGGCGGGGAGGCGACAGATCACGCCGACACCGCCGCGCGCATCGTGGCGCTGGAGACCAAACTTGCCGCCGCGCACTGGGATGTGGTCAAACGCCGCGACGCCGATCTGACCTACAACCTGCGGACCTTCGCGCAGCTGCAGACCGAAGGCGCGGGCTTCGACTGGGCCGGCTGGGTCACCGCGCTGGGCAGCACCCCGCAGGCTGTCGCGGAAGTCGTTGTCCGCCAACCCGATTACCTCACCGCGTTCGCTGCGCTGTGGGACAGCGAAGACCTCGAAGACTGGAAGCGCTGGGCGCGTTGGCGATTGATCCGCGCGCGTGCGTCGTGGCTGACCGACGCCGTGGTAGCCGCGGACTTCGACTTCTACGGCCGCTTGCTGACCGGGACCGAGCAGATCCGGGACCGCTGGAAACGCGGGGTTTCGCTGGTCGAGAGCCTGATGGGCGACTCGGTCGGAAAGCTATACGTACAAAGGCATTTCCCGCCCGACGCCAAGGCGCGCATCGATGCGCTGGTGGACAATCTGCAGGAGGCCTACCGGGTCAGCATCAGCGACCTGGACTGGATGACGCCGCAGACCCGGGAGCGTGCCCTGACCAAGCTGCGCAAGTTCACCGCTAAGGTCGGCTACCCGGCGAAGTGGCGCGACTACTCCGCGCTGGTCATCGACCGCGATGACCTCTACGGCAACTGCCTGCGCGGGTATGCGGTCAACCACGACCGTGAGCTGGCCAAGCTGGGTGGACCGGTGGACCGTGACGAATGGTTCATGACGCCGCAGACCGTCAACGCGTATTACAACCCGGGAATGAACGAAATCGTCTTTCCCGCAGCCATTTTGCAGCCACCGTTCTTCGACGCCCAAGCCGACGACGCCGCCAACTACGGTGGTATCGGCGCGGTGATCGGACACGAGATCGGGCACGGCTTCGATGACCAGGGGGCCAAGTACGATGGTGACGGCAATCTCGTCGACTGGTGGACCGACGACGACCGCAGCGAATTCGGCGCCCGCACCAAGGCGCTGATCGAGCAGTACGAGGCATACATCCCCCGCGACTTGAAGGGCCAGCCAGGGCCGCCTCATGTCCAAGGCGCCTTCACCGTCGGCGAGAACATCGGCGACCTGGGCGGGCTGTCGATCGCGCTGCTGGCCTACCAGCTCTCACTCAACGGCGGACAGGCTCCGGTGATCGACGGGCTGACCGGCGTGCAGCGGGTGTTCTACGGCTGGGCTCAGGTGTGGCGCACCAAATCCCGTGCGGCTGAAGCCATCCGGCGGTTGGCCGTGGATCCGCACTCACCGCCGGAGTTCAGGTGCAACGGCGTCGTCCGCAATCTCGACGCCTTCTACCAGGCCTTCGACGTGGCCGAGGACGACGCGCTATTCCTGGCGCCGCAGCGCCGGGTCCGGATCTGGAACTAGCCCCCGGCCGCCACCAACGCCTCGATGCGGGCCGGCACATGCTTGTGCCAGGGCGTTCCGGCGTAGGAGTCACGCCACCCGGTCGACGTCAGCGCGTTCGGGGCTACACCTGGGACGACTGTTCGCCCGTCATCGGCGATGTAGTCCAGCCCAAATCCGTTGGGCAGGGCCGCATGTCCGGGCAGCATCGTCTCGGTGATCTCGACAGTCGCCTCGGCGCTGCCGGCCGCGGTGGTGATACGCGCCCGGCATCCGTCGACGAGGCCGAGGTCCTGGGCATCCTCCACGCTGACCCGCAGCGCTCCGTCGGCGTCGCGTTTACGCCAGGACGGGTCGCGGATAATGTCGTTGGCGGTGTACGCGCGCCGCTCCCCCACCGACAGCACGATCGGCAGCTCCGCGGTGGTCAGTTGCGGCGGCGCCGCGGCCAGGGCCCGCAAATCGTCCAGCATTTCCGGGATTTCGAGCGCGATCTTGTGATCGGAGTGGCTGATCAACGCGAAGTCGTCCTCGTAGTTGTGCGCGGTGAAGACGACCCCCGAGGGGTTGTTCAGGATGGCCTCGAACAGCGCGTTGCCGTCGGCGTGGCCGGCCCGTCGCACGGCCTCGGGATAAGTCATCGCCGTTTTCTGCGCCAGTCCCCACACCGCGGCGGCCCCGGCCATGCCCTCGGGCAGCGTCGGCCCGAGCGTTTCGTATAGCACATAGGGCACCAGCCGCGCCATCGTCGGATTGCCCGCGACGGCGGTCAGGAATGCTTCGGCATACGCCTGCAGGCCCTGCTCGGCGGCCGCACGCAGCGGCCGTAGCTCCGCCTCGTCGAGGACACCGAGCGCCCGCACCAGCCGAGCCCAGATCTCCGGCTCGGGCAGTGTTCCCTCCAGCGGTTTGAGCAGTGGCCGGCGCAGGTGAAAGCCGTTGTGCGGGAACTCGAAATTGAAGAACGTCGCCTCGGTCTTCTCGTACTGGGACGCCGCCGGCAACACGTAGTGCGCCAGTCGGGCGGTCTCGGTCATCGCGACGTCGACGACTACCATCAGTTCCAGGGATTGAAAAGCCTCCCGGCACGCGGTCGAATCGGCCAACGAGTGCGCGGGATTACCGCTCTCCACGATCATCGCCCGGAACCGGTCCGGGTGATCGGTGCGGATCTCCTCGGGCACCACATTGGCGGGAATCAGACCGGCGATGACCGGCGCCCCGGTGACGGGCGTCCGGCCCGACACCGTGCTGAACAATGCGGCCAGCGACGAATGTAAGTGCTGGCCACCCTTTTTCGCGAAGTTGCCGGTGAAGATCCAGAGCAGCTTGTTCAGGTAGGAGCTCAGGGTGCTGTTCGGTGCCTGCTGAATCCCGAGGTCTTCGAACACCGAGACGCTCTCGGCGCTGCCGATGCGCCGCGCCGCGGCACGCAGCAGTTCTTCGTCCACGCCGCAGCGCTGGGCGTAGTCGGCGATCGGGACGTCGCGCAGCGCGGCCCGCACGGCCTCAACGCCGTGCACGTGCTCGGCGAGAAACGCTTCGTTGCACAGGTTTTCCTGAACCAGCACGGCGGCCAGGGCGGCCAGACACCAGGCGTCGGTGCCCGGTCGCACCCGCAGGTGGAAGTCGGACATCTTCGCGGTGTCGGTCACCACGGGGTCGATCACGATCAGCGAACGTCTGGGATCCTTGGCGATCTCGTTGAGCACCACCCGGGCGCGCGGGAAGCTCTGCGACATCCAGGGGTTCTTGCCGACGAACACCGATACTTCGGCGTGCTCGAACTCGCCGCGGGTGTGGCCGCCGTACAGGTGCCCGTCCACCCAGGCTTCGCCGGTCTTCTCTTGCGCCAAAGCGTTTGACCGGTACTTCGACCCCAGAGCCTTGAGGAAGGCGCCGCTGTATGCGCCGCCCAGGTGGTTGCCCTGCCCACCGCCGCCGTAGTAGAAGATCTTGTCGCCACCGTAGGTGTCACGGATGTGTTTGAAACCTTCGGCGATCTCGACAATCGCAGTGTCCCAATCGATTTCCTCGTAGCTGCCGTCGGGGCGGCGGCGCATCGGGGAGGTGAGGCGGGCGCGGGTGTTCTGGGAGGGGTCCAGCCGCAACGCCTTGTTGCAGGTGTAGCCCTGCGAGGCGGGGGGGGCCTTGTCGCCGCGGATGCGCGACAGCGTGCGATCTTCGACTTGTACGACAATGCCGCAGTTGCATTCGCAGAGGATGCATGCGGTCGACTGCCACTCAGCGGCCATCGCGGGACTTCCTTTCGAGCTACTTCTGCAGGGCGGCCAGCAGCGAGTTGCGCAGCTGACGGTGAATGAGATCCAGCGGCGCCACGTCGCGCCGCACCCGGGCCAACACGATGGCGCCCTCGAGCGCCGAGATGGTCAGCACCGCAAGTTCGCTGGCTTGCACCGCCGGTATGCCGTCGGCGATCAGGCGTTGCGCGACCTGGCCGTTCCAGCGGTCGAACACCGCGGCCGCCCGTTCGATGACGGGTGCCATCCGCTCGCGGTCCTGCTGGTCGCCGGATTCGACGGAGACCGCCACGATCGGACAGCCCGCGCGGTAGTCGCTGTCGAGCAACTGGCGGCGGTACTTGTCGATCAGCGTGTCCAGCAAATCGAGGCTGCTGTAGGCCTTATCAATGACGGCGCCGACGTGTTCGCCGGCGTAGTCGACCGCCTCGCAGAGCAATTGGGTGCGGCCACCCGGGAAGTAGTGATAGGCCGAACCGCGCGGCGCCCCACTGTGCTCGAGCACGTCCGAGATCGCGGTGGCGTGAGCGCCGCGTTCCCGGATCAACAGCGCGGCGGAGATCACCATCCGCTCGCGTGGACTGCGCATCGCCACCCCTTTCGGCTTATGTATGATGCTATACATAAGCCCCCGGCCGGCGAAAGCTCTCGGCGTGAAATCGGTCGGCATCAGCCGCTGCGACTGCTCGGGGCATCGCGCGGGCGCGGATCTGCGGCCCCTTCACTACCAGCGGCCCACAGCACCTCGAACAGGTTGCGGTGCATCTCGACGTACTCGAGGCTCTCGACCACCAAGGCGAAGTTCTCCCGCCTGGACGAAATCATCGCCGCCGACACATCGCCGAGGATCATCGACATCGTGAAGACGTACTCGGTGGGCACATACCGGGTGCGGCGGTAGTCGTCGTAACTGGTGGGCCAGCCGCCCGGTAGGTCCTTCTCGGGTGACCGCAGCACATGCAGCCACAACTGCCGCTCCCGCCGGCCGGAGATGTACTCCTCCATCGCCTCGACCCCGGGCACGCTCAACAGGTCGCGCATCGACAGCACGGCGCGCAGCGGCGAAGGCCAGTCCAGGGTCTCGAACAACGCCGTCCGGATTCCACTGGCGCCGTCCAGGTACCGCACCCGCGGCGTCGTGCCGGCTTTGGCATGAAAGGCGCGCAGTTGGGGCACCACCGATTCCAGTACCCGGCGCCGCTGCCCCCATTCGTCCAGCAGGCGCTGCGGATCTGCCGCTCGCACAATGGTTCTGGGGCGTCCGCTGGCGTGCGGATCCTCGCGATGGCTGCCCCCCTCGATCAGCGACACCAGGCCGCGCCGGGCCAGGCGTTTGGCGATGTCGTATGCGTTGGTGCGGCTGATCTTCGACGCCTCGGCGAGCTGGGCAACGGTCGCCGAGTCTGTGTTGAGGGCGGCCAGGTAGAAGCGGGCCTCCTTCGGCTCCAGCCCCGCCTCAACCAGCTCTGCCCACATGGCGTCTCTCCGTCAATGGACCGTCAATGCACAAGGGCCTTTTCCACGCCGACGCCGGTCAGGGATCGAACCTCCATTTCCGCCTGCTTGGCCGGATCCTCGGGCCGGCGTCGCCCGAGGTAAGTGCCGATGATCCCCAGCGCGAACGCCAGCGGAATGCTGACGATGCCGGGGTTCGCCAGCGGAAACCATGCAAAGTCGTGGCGCGGGAACATCGCCGAGCGATTTCCGGATACCGCCGGCGAGAAGATGATCAGCACCAGGCAACTGAGCAGCCCGCCGTAGATACTGAACAAGGCGCCCAGGGTGTTGAAGTTCTTCCAGAACAACGAGTACAGCAGCGTGGGCAGGTTCGCCGACGCGGCGACGGCGAACGCCAGCGCCACGAGGAACGCCACATTCTGGCCCATCGCCAGGATTCCGAGAACGATGGCCAGGATGCCTATTACGACGACCATCGCCCGCGACACCCGAACCTGCTGTTCCTCGGAGGCCGCACCCCGTTTGATCACGCCGGCGTAGATGTCGTGGGCGAACGAGGTGGCTGCGGTGATCGCCAGGCCGGCCACCACCGCCAGGATCGTGGCGAATGCGACGGCGGCGATCACGCCGAGGAATACCGTTCCGCCCAGCTTGAATGCCAGCAACGGCGCGGCGGAGTTCTCTTTCCCGGCGGTCGCGAGGATCACGTCAGGTCCGACCAGCCAGGCGGCGCCGTAACCGATGGCCAACGAGAACAGGTAGAAGACTCCGATCAAACCGATCGCCCAGGTGACCGAGCGACGGGCCTGGATGCTGGTGGGAACCGTGTAAAAGCGCATCAGCACGTGGGGCAGGCCGGCCGTTCCCAGCACCAGGGCAATGCCCAACGACAGGAAGTCCAGCCGGGTGATGTGCGTGGCGCCGTACTTGGCGCCCGGACCGAGGATATCGCGACCGGCGACGGCCTCGTTGGCCGAATGGGCAACCACCGCTTGGGCATTGGCGAGCAGCCGGGAGAAGTCGCCGCGTACCGCGATCACGATCAGTGCGAACATGATCGCGGCTCCGGTCACCAGCAGAATGGCCTTCACCATCTGCACGTACGTGGTGCCCTTCATGCCGCCGATCAGCACATAGGCGATCATCAACCCACCGACGACCGCAACCACCGTCGACTGACCGGCCCGGCTGCGCACTTCGAGCAGTAACGCGACGAGCCCACCGGCGCCGGCCATCTGGGCGAGCAGGTAGAACAGCGAGACCGTAAGCGTCGACACGGCGGCGGCCATCCGGACCGGACGCTGCCGCAGCCGGAAGCTCAACACGTCGGCCATCGTGAAGCGGCCGGTGTTTCGCAGCATCTCGGCGACCAGGAGCAGCGCCACCAGCCATGCCACCAAAAAGCCGATCGAGTACAGGAATCCGTCGTAACCGTAGATCGCGATGGCGCCGGACACGCCGAGGAACGACGCGGCCGACAGGTAGTCACCGGCGATCGCGAATCCGTTTTGCGCCCCGGAGAACTCACCGCCGCCGGTGTAGAAATCACTGGGCCGCTTGGTGGTTCGACCGGCCCAGACCACCAGGGCCATCGAACCCGCGACGAACACCCCGAAGACCGCGATGTTGACCAGTGGGTTGCCGACGTTGCCAACAGCCGCAAGGGTCGAGGTCACGCGCTCGCTCCTTCGAGTTCGTGGCGGATCTTCGCGGCCCGCGGATCGAGGATCCGGCCGGCGAAGCGCAGGTAGACCACGGTGATTCCGAAAGTCGTGACGAACTGGCCGAAGCCAAGCAGCACACCGAGATTGACGTTGCCGAGCACCCTGGTCGCCATCAATGAATGCGCATACGTGGCGAGCAGCATGTAGGCCAGGTACCACGCGAGGAAGAACCCCGTCATCGGAAAGACGAATCGGCGCAGCCGGTGCCGCAGATCCTGAAACTCCGCGGTGGCTTGCATGCGCACGAAGTCCTCGAGCCCCAAGGCCGCTCGCGCCGCGCCGCGGCCTGCTGTCGAATCACCCTCTGAATGACCGTTATTGGACTGCTGCAGCGGCGCGATAGGCGGGGTGGGCCCACGTTGCTGTTGGCTGCTCGCTGTTGGCTGTGACACGTGAACCTCCGAATTCAGCACAAGTGGTCTGTCGAAAAGGGTCGACTTAGGAAATCGAGCGGATCGAATAGTGTTGTGCATCACTATAAGTGGCTAACCACCGTCGGCAACTCATCGGTGAAAGCCTTTGCCTATCACCTGGTCGACAGAAGCTCCCAGTGACCATCGTTGTCGAGAAATGTCGACAATCAGGTTGAATTCTTGCTCAAGGCAATGCGATTGACAGTTAATCGATAGAGTGGTCATCACGCACCGGGCCGGACTGGAAACATTGTCGATCGATCACAACAATCTCGAGAAGGGTCACGACATGTCATCACTTCGACTCCCGACAGTGGCTGTTGCCGCCGTGAACGCGGCGCCCGTCTTCCTCGACCTGCGAGCCAGCATCGACAAAGTCGAGGACCTGGTGGCAACCGCCGCCCGCGACGGAGCGCAGTTGGTCGTGTTCGGCGAGGCGTTTCTCGCCGGATTCCCGATCTGGAATGCCGTTCTGCCGCCGATCGATCAACACGGATGGCACGAACGCCTCGTCGCCGAGTCGATCGTCGTGCCCAGTCCCGAGACGGAGCGCCTCGGCCGCATCGCCCGCGCGAACAAGGTGACATTGTCGGTCGGAGTAAACGAACGCAATCCCGACAGCCTGGGCCAACTCTGGAATTCGAACCTGGTGTTCGACCCGAACGGGCGGCTGGTGAATCACCGTCGCAAGCTCGTGGCCACCTGGTACGAACGCCTCACCTGGTCACACGGAGACGCTCACGACCTGCGCCCGGTCGAGCTCGACGGGTGGTACCTGGGCGCTCTCATTTGTGGCGAAAACACCAACACGCTAGCGAGATTCACCCTGCTCGCCCAGGGGGAACGGCTGCATATCGCGACCTACCCGCCGGCCTGGCCGTTCGACGGCCGGTCCGAGGACTTCGACTACGACCTCTGCGAGTTCATCCGGCTGCGCAGCGCCGCCCACGCGTTCGAGGGCAAGGTATTCGTCGTCGTCGCGGCGACGACACTGGACGACACCGCCGTGAGGGCGGTCGCCGGCGGCGACACCCGCATCGAAAAGGCTTTGACGGCAACACCTCCCGCCGCGATGGCGATCGGCCCCGACGGCCGGATCGTGGCCGGTCCGATGACCCAGGCGGAGGGAATCCTGCACGCCGAGGTCGACCTGCGCAAGGAGGTCGTCGCCAAGCAAGCCCATGACATCGTCGGCACCTACAACCGTGCGGACATCTTCAGCCTGTCGGTCGACATGACGCGCCCGGCGATCCTGCGCCCGAATCACCAGGCAAGCCAACCGAATCAGACTGACTCGGCCACCGAGGCCCGCGTCGTCGTCACGAACAATCTCGGCGCGGCCCCGGCCGGCTAGTTGGTGATCCAGTCGCTGGAGCCGTCGTTCTTCTTGTACGACCCACCGCTGGAGTTCTTCACGATGATCGGATCCCCGGGACCGAAGTTGTCGAAGAACCACCTGGCGTTGCTGGGACTGATGTTGATGCAGCCGTGGCTGACGTCGCGCTTGCCCTGATCGTCCACCGACCACGGCGCGCTGTGCACGAAGTCGCCGACGTTGTCGAACCGGACGGCCAGCTCGACGGTCACCTTGTAGCCGTAGGTCGAGTTGACGGGAACCCCGTAGGTCGAGGAATCCATCACCACCGAGGGCATCTTCTCTTGCACGTAGTAGGTGCCGTTGGGGGTTTGGTGGTTACCGGCCGTCATGCCCATCGACATCGGGATCGTCTTCTCCAGCGTGCCGTTGCGGGTCACCGTGAGTTGGTGCGTCGCGTCGTCGGCCGTGGCGATCAGCTGGTCGCCGGTCCGGAAGCTGGACTTGGTGCCGCCGGCGTCGATGTTGACCGCGGTGTTGGCGGGCCAGAAGTTGATCGGGCGCCAGCGCAGCTGGGTCGGAGTCATCCAGTAGAACTTGCCCGGGACCGGGGGGATCGACGAGACGTGCACGGCGGCCTGGGCGGCGCCGGCGTCGTCGACCCGTCCCGGGAAGTTGATGATGATCGGCTGCGCGACACCCACCATCGATCCGGTCTTCGGGACGAACGTGGGCGTCCCGAACGGCGCGGTGCCGGTGAACGGCGTCGGGTCCTGACCGTCGGCGGCACCGGCCGCGGCCGCCACGACGCCGGGCGGCGCCCACAGCGGCGGTGGCGGCGCGTCTCCGGGCGGCGGAGGTGGCAATCCTGGCAACGGCGGCAGTTCGAACGGCGGCGGCGGCGCGGGGGGCGCGGCGACCACGTTCGGGTCGGCGGGAACCGGGTCCGGGTCGGCGAGTGCGGGGCCGGCGCCGAGCACCAGCACGGCGGCGACGCCGACTGCGTTCAGAGCCGCGAAGAGGCTTGCCCTCGTCCAGCCCGACATATGCGTACCTCCAGTCAGTTACTGGTCCCCAGTGTGGCATAGCGCCGCCACCAGCTACCTAATCCGGGCCGTCCACGGCACCGTTTCGGCCGCATTTAGGCCCGGTGAACTGCCTAGCTAGGAATCGCGTGAGCTTGCCGGAGCAACGTCGAGCATCCGTCGATTGACGGCAATTCCGACCAGCGCGATTCCCATCAAACCCGCCGATGCGGTGAGCATCGTGGCCACGCTGTGCTCGTACAACAGGCCACCGGATAGTGAGCCGGCCATGATGCCCACCTGGAACGCCGTCACGTACAGCCCGGACGCGCCGTCGGGGTCGTCGGCGCCGTTGCGCATCGCGGCGGATTGCATCATCGGGGACACCGCGGTGGCCATCGCGCCCCACAGCACGATCGCGGCGGTCCCGATCAGCGCGCTCGCCACGGTGGTGGTGCGATCGCCGAACGCCAGCGCGGTCAGCACCACGAACGCGACGGTCAACCCGGCCATGCACAGGATGATGGCGCCCCGGGGCCGCCGGTCCAGCGGCCGTGCCACCAGGGGCACCGACAGCAGGCCCGCCAAGCCATACGCGGCCAGCAGCCAGGCCTGGTTCGGTCCGCGCACGCCGACGACGTCGCGGATGACCACCGAGATGTAGGTGTAGGACACGAAATGGCCGGTCACCGCGACCATCGCGAGCAGGCTGACCGTGATCAACCACGGGTTGCGGTGGTGACGCGACCGCGGGCCGACGCAGGCCAGCTGGTCCTCGGTGAGCACCATCTGCGGCAGCATCGCCCGGGCGGCGATCGTCACGACGACGGCCGCTACCAGCACACACACCACCGCCAGCCGCCAGCCCCACATCAGGCTCAACGCCGCCGTGAGCGGGCTACCGACCACCAGAGCCAGGCTGGTCCCGACATAGATGGAGGTCGTCGCGCGGCCGGCATGGCTGGCCGGCACCAGCCGGGTGGCGATCGGGGCGATCACCGCCCACAGCAGGCCGTGCGTGAACGCGCACAGCACGCGTCCGGCCGCCAGCACCCCGAAGGTGGGTGCCAGCGCCGAGATGGCCTGCGAGGCGGTCAGGCAGGTCAGACTGAGCAGCAGCGCGCGCCGGCGCGGCCAGTGCGCGGTCCAGCGCACCAGCGGAACCGTCGTCAGCGCCGCGACCAGCGCATACCAGGTCAGCAGGGTGCCGACGTAGACGACGCTGACATGCAGGTCGCGGGAGATCGCCGACAGCGCGCCCACCGGCAGGATCTCGGCCGTGACATAGATGAAGGCCGCCGCTGCCAGCACCGCCAGCTGCACGGCGATCCGTGGCGTCCACGTTCGCGCGGTGGCGGCGGCTGTTCCGGTTTCGGCAGTCATGGCGTGGGATACGGTATCGGCCGGGCTCCCCAGTTCCTGGGTTGTCGTGCCTAATGCGATCACACTGCCTTACCGTACGCACCTCAACAACGGGTTCGGCCAACTTAGGACCGCAACACCGGTCTCAACTACGTCACCGATCAGGAACGAACGAGACGCGCAATGGCCGCGGATGCCTCGGCGAGCTTCTCGTCGGCGTCGCTGCCGCCCTCGGCGACGGCGCGGGTCACACAGTGTCCGAGGTGCTCGTCCAGCAGGTTCAGCGCCACCGACCGCATCGCGCTGTTCACGGCGCTGATCTGGGTCAGCACGTCGATGCAGTACTTGTCGTCCTCGATCATCTTGGCGATGCCGCGCACCTGGCCCTCGATGCGCCGCAGCCGCTTGGCGTAATTGTCCTTCTGCTGCGAGTATCCGTGTGGAGTCGTCATCTCAGCCTCTCTGCGGCGTGTCAAACCTCCACGATACCCTATACCCCAGCGGGGTATTGCCCGTGAAATTGGCTTGTCCTGGCCGCGCATACTTGATCAATGGCCCTGCACACCGAGGCGGCAACAGCCGACATCAAGCCCCGTAGTCGTGACGTCACCGACGGTCTGGAGAAGACCGCCGCCCGGGGCATGCTGCGTGCCGTAGGCATGGGCGACGAAGACTTCGCCAAGCCGCAGATCGGTGTCGCCTCGTCCTGGAACGAGATCACGCCGTGCAACCTCTCGCTGGACCGGCTGGCCAAGGCGGTCAAGGAGGGGGTGTTCGCCGCCGGCGGCTACCCGCTGGAATTCGGCACCATCTCGGTCTCCGACGGCATCTCGATGGGCCACGAAGGCATGCACTTCTCCCTGGTGTCCCGCGAGGTGATCGCCGACAGCGTCGAGACCGTGATGCAGGCCGAACGACTCGACGGCTCGGTGCTGCTGGCCGGCTGCGACAAGTCGCTGCCCGGCATGCTGATGGCCGCCGCGCGCCTGGACCTGGCGTCGGTGTTCCTCTACGCGGGCTCGATCCTGCCGGGCGTGGCCAAACTCTCCGACGGCAGCGAGCGCGAGGTGACGATCATCGATGCGTTCGAGGCCGTCGGCGCCTGCTCGCGTGGGTTGATGTCGCGCGAGGACGTCGACGCCATCGAGCGCGCGATCTGTCCCGGCGAGGGCGCGTGCGGCGGGATGTACACCGCGAACACGATGGCCAGCGCCGCCGAGGCACTGGGCATGTCACTGCCCGGCAGTGCCGCTCCCCCGGCCACCGACCGCCGCCGCGACGGGTTCGCCCGGCGCAGCGGACAGGCCGTCATCGAACTGCTGCGCCGCGGCATCACCGCCCGCGACATCCTCACCAAGGAAGCCTTCGAGAACGCGATCGCGGTGGTGATGGCGTTCGGTGGTTCGACCAACGCGGTGCTGCACCTGCTGGCGATCGCCCACGAGGCCGAGGTCGCGCTGACGCTCGATGACTTCAGCCGGATCGGGTCCAAGGTGCCGCACCTGGCCGACGTCAAGCCGTTCGGCCGGCACGTGATGTCGCACGTCGACCACATCGGCGGCGTCCCGGTGATGATGAAGGCACTGCTGGACGCGGGGCTGCTGCACGGCGACTGCCTCACGGTGACCGGCCACACCCTGGCCGAGAACCTGGCCGCCATCGAGCCGCCCGATCCGGACGGCAAGGTGCTGCGCGCGCTGAGCGATCCGATCCACCCGACGGGTGGGATCACGATCCTGCGTGGGAGCCTGGCCCCGGAGGGGGCGGTGGTCAAGTCCGCCGGTTTCGACTCCGACGTGTTCGAAGGCACCGCAAGGGTTTTCGATGGCGAGCGGGCCGCCCTGGACGCGCTCGAAGACGGCACCATCACCAAGGGTGACGCGGTGGTGATCCGCTACGAGGGCCCCAAGGGCGGGCCCGGGATGCGCGAAATGCTGGCCATCACCGGGGCGATCAAGGGTGCCGGGCTGGGTAAAGACGTGCTGCTGCTCACCGACGGCCGGTTCTCCGGCGGAACCACCGGCCTGTGCGTGGGACACATCGCACCGGAGGCAGTGGACGCCGGACCGATCGCATTCCTGCGCGACGGCGACCGGATCCGGCTCGACGTGGCCGGCGGCACCCTAGACGTGCTGGGCGACGCGACCGAATTCGCTTCTCGCCAAAGTGGTTTCACCCCTCCTGCGCCGCGTTACAAGACCGGCGTGCTGGCCAAGTACGTCAAGCTGGTCAGCTCGGCCGCGATCGGCGCGGTCTGCGGCTAACCGCCGCGAGCGGGGTTCAGAGTTCTTTGACCAACGCGATGGCGAAGCCGTCCCAGTGCTTGGCTCCGACCGTCTGAATCACCGCGGTGTCCAGTTGCGCGTGCTCACCCATCAGCTGCAGCGTCTCCCGGGTGGCGGCCACTTTCTCATCATCGGAATCCGGTGACAGGATTTCGCCTTCCCGAATTACGTTGTCCACCACGATGAGTGCACCGACGCGGGTCAGCTTGATCGCCCACTCCAGATACTTGGGATAGTTCTCCTTGTCCGCATCGATGAACACGAAGTCGAAGGGGTCGCCGTTCAGTGTCCGCAGGGTTTCCAGCGCCGGGCCGACAACCACCTGGACCCGATCGACGACGTTGGCCCGCTTCAGATTGGCGCATGCGACGTCGGCGTGCTTGGACTCGAATTCCAGCGTCACCACCTGTCCGTCCGGGCCCACCGCACGCGCCAGCCAAGTGGTGCTGAAGCCACCGAGGGTGCCGATTTCGAGAATGCGCCGCGCCTGGATGGCACCGGCCAGCAGCGACAGGAACTTGCCCTGCTGCCACGACACCGCGATCTGCGGCAGACCGGCGGCGTTGCTGGCCTCCAGCGCCGCGGACAAGGCCGGATCGTCACCGATCACGGTGCTGTCCAAGAAGGCGTCGACGTCTTGCGGGGTGGGTTCGTCGGTCATGCGATCCACGCTAGCCGCACGCGGCGCCGGCCGCCGTCTCGCACCTGGTCGCGCATCCAATCGATAACGGACCCAACGCCGAGGCTTTACCAGATACCCGTATGGGGTATACATTGAGCGTGGCGGCCCGATCGTCGGGCAACCACGGAAGGTATCCACTGGATTGCGGTGAACCAACCGGGATCCCGTAACAGACAAGGGTGATTCACATGGCGCACTACGACGAGGGGACCCAGCTGACGTGCGGTCACGAGGGATGCGGATGTCGCGTCCGCATCGAGGTCGCATGCCACTGCTCGGGCGCGGACGAGGACTACCGCTGCTCCTGCGGCGAAGCATTGGTGCCCGTCAAGTAAATCCAGCCGGCCGGTCGTCGCGTTCGACGTGCCAATCAGCGCCCGAACGCACGACCGGCCAGCTCGACCTCGGCCGTCAGCCGAACCGCGGCCGCCGAGGCGCCGACCGCCACCTGGTACTGGCCCGGCTCGATCCGCCAGCTGCCGCGTTCGTAGCGGGCGAGCAAGCGCGGATCCGCGGAGATCGTCACCCGGCACGTCGCACCCGGGTCCAACTCGACCCGCTCGAATCCCAGCAACCGCAGGCGTTGGTGAGTCAGATACAACTGTGGAATATCGGCCCCGCTCCGCTGGCCGGTGTTGACGACGCTGAAGCTCGCCGTGACCGTGTCACCACCGGTGACCACTAAGTCGTGGTATTCAAAACTGGTGTAGGACAAGCCATGACCGAACGCGAATAACGGCGTGTGACCCTGACCGGCGAACCACCGGTAACCGACCTCGGCTCCTTCGAAGTAGTCGATCGCGGTCGGCGTGCCGAACGCGGCGCCGAGGTCGGGCAGCTCCGGGCGCGGCGTCTGGTCCAGTCCGTCCGGAAACGTGATCGGCAGGCGCCCCGATGGATTCACTTGTCCGGCAACGATCTCCGCGATCGCCTGGCCGCCGGCCTGGCCCGGATACCACGCCTGCAGGATCGCGCTCGCCGAATCTCGCCACGGCATCGCCACCGGGTTACCGGTCTCCAGCACCACCACCGTGTTCGGGTTGGCGGCCGCGACCGCGGCGATGACCTCATCCTGACCCCACGGCAGCGACAAGTCGGCACCGTCGAAACCCTCGCCCTCGACCCGGATCCCGAACACGATCGCTACGTCGGCCCGCCGCGCGGCCAGCACCGCTTCGGCCGGACTGAGGCCGGGATCGAACTCGAGCCGCGCGTGGGGCAATTGCTTCCTGAGTTCCTCGACCGGGCTGGACGGCAACAGGTAGAGATTTCGGGTGCCTCCGGTCAGACCCGCTCCCCCGATCGGGACCACCTGCGCGTAGCCGCCGGGAGGAACGACGGTACTCGAGCCGCAGCCCGTCGGAACTCCCAGCTGCGCGTGGCCGCCGATCACGGCGATGTGGGCATCGGGTGCCAGCGGCAGCACTCCGCGGTTCTGCAGCAGCACGGTGCCCCGGCGGGCGATCTGCAGCGCAATCTCGTTGTGGGCGGCCATATCCGGCTCGGGAGCGTCCCGGTCGATTCCGACCGCGAACATCGAACGCAGAATCCGCCGAACCATGTCGGACAGGCGGTCTTTGGGCAGTTTTCCGTCGGCGTAGGCGGACCGCAGCGGTTCGGTGAATGCCTCCGCACCCCAGAACACGGTGTCGATCTGGGCACCGCATTCCTGGTCCAGGCCGGACAGCGCGCACTCCCAGCCGGGTGTGGCGCCCCAGTCGGACATGACCCAACCCCGATATCCCCAAGCGTCTTTCAGGATGTCGTTGAGCAGCAGCCCGTTCGCCGAGGCATAGTCACCGTTGACCTTGTTGTAGGCGGTCATCACGGCACCGGGCGCAGACCGCTCGATCGCGATCTCGAATGCCAGCAGGTCGGACTCGCGATGCGCGTCGGGGTCGATAACCGCGTCCAGCCAATGCCGGTTGGTCTCGTTGCAGTTCAGCGAGTAGTGCTTGACGGTCGAGATGACGCCCTGCTGCTGGATTCCGTTGACGGATGCGGCGGCGATCGTGGCCGTCAAAAGTGGGTCTTCCGAGACGTATTCGAAGTTGCGGCCGTTGCGAGGGTCGCGCGCCAGGTTCATCGCGCCCGCCAGTTGCACGTTGAATCCGCGGCTGCGCGCCTCGCGTCCGATCACGGCGCCGGCGGCGTGCGCGAGCGCCGGATCGAAACCGGCGGCCAGCGCCAGGCCGGCCGGCAGCGCGGTCGCGGTGTCACCCGGGCGGTAGCCGGGATTGGTGACGCCGAGCCCGGCATCACTCATCCGCAGCGCCGGGATACCAAGCCGGGGAATCCCCGGCACGTAGCCCGCACTCATCGGGGTGCCGGGCGGGATGCGGTCGTCCGGCAGTGGCCACAGTTCCGACGTTCCCATCACCGCGACCAGCAACGTGAAGCGTTCGTCGTCGGTCATCCGGCTCTCGACGTCGCGGGCCCGGGCGTCCGGATCGGCTAATTCGCCCATTTCACCCCTTCTTTGGCGTACACCACCCGCAACACATGCCCGAGCTCCGGTCCCATCACCGACTGCGCCAGCGTGCAGAGCGTGTCGACGAACTCCGGACCGTGTGCCGGCTGCACCTGGCACAGGTGATGTGCGACTTCGTGCAGCACCACCAGCTCGCGCAGCGCCCAGTCGGCGGTGTGACGGTCGGGAACCGCGATAATGCCTGTGTCCTCGTAGTTTTCGTAATGAGCCGCGGTCGCGGCCCGGCGCGGGCGCACTCTCAGCGGCGCCACCTCGGGCCACCGTTCGCGTACCGCCGGCAGCGCAAGCACCTGGTCAACATAGCGCTGTACGGACGCCACCGAGCCGAATCGCGCTTCCGGCGGCAGCGTCAACTGGGTGCCGAAGAATTCCACGGCCGACGATCGGTGCTCGGCGGCACGGTCGAACAACGTGCGGACGAATTCCTCGGCGGCATACACCTTGGCGCGCTGGGTATCCCGCTTCGGCGCCTCCCCGGCGGTCACGTGCCCAGCGCGCTCCGCGCTCCGGGCAGTTCGGTGCTGTTGCCGAGCCGCGCCCGCTTGCCGGCCCGATCACCCGCGCGCCGCGCCGCCGACGAGTATCCCGCTGTCGCCCGGCTGACCTGGTAGGTGCCGCGCGCCTTGGACGCCTTGCGGTAGTGATCGTGCAGCTCGATATCTTTGTCCCGCAATGCGATAGCGGTTCCTGGCCGGCGGCTGCTGTCCTTGGTGGCCTCGCGCCGGGCCTCTTCGCGCGCCTCGCTCAGCCGGTGGCCGATGCGTGCCCCGAAGGCCAGCTGGAAGTTCAGCCGGGCGGTGATCGTCGGGGTGGGCCGGTGCGCGCCCGAGGCAAGGTAGGCGTCCGAGGCGCGCACCATCTGGACGACCAGGCTGGCGTAGAGGGCGTGGCTGGCGTCGATGTCCTCGGCAAACCCGTAGGCGTAGACGAACGTCGAATTCGACGCCACATCGCAGCGCACGTCGTTGGCCGATGCGATCAGCACGAATAGCTGCACGTAGGTCCGCAGCCCCTTGGTGCCGGCCGCCCCGATCGTGATGGTCCGCTGCGTCGGCGCCTGGGCCGCCGAGCGGTTGGACGAATGCGAACGGGCGACCGCCAAGTCGATGGACGCCGCCGTCGCCAACCGTTGCGCGGCCGTCATGAAGGCATCGGCCTCGTGCGCGTTGTCGGTGCCCTCGGCCTGACGCAGCAGCGCGGCGATGCGCGCCAACATTTTGTCGTCAGTCATAGCGCCGCTCCTCTTCATCGCTCCGCTCTGCATCGTCGCCGGCGCGGGTCATAGCGCCAAACTACGGGAGCATCCCGACAATTCGCTCAACGCTCACAGGCGCTCGGTGATCCAGGCGACGACGTCGTCAAGCACCTGATCCTGCTCCGGTTCGTTGAAGACCTCGTGGTAGAGCCCCGGGTAGACCTTCAGCGTGACGTCGGTGGATCCCACGCATTCGACCAGTCGACGACTTCCGGCGACGGGCACCAGCCGGTCGCATTCGCCGTGCACCACCAGCAGCGGAGCGGTCAGGGCCGGCGCGCGCTGCGGCATGGTCTCGCTGACTTCCAGCATCGCCCGGCCGACACCGAACGGGATCTTTCCGTGGTAGACGAGCGGGTCGGCCTTGTAGGCGGCCACCACGGCGGGGTCACGGGAGATGGCGTCGACGTCGAGGTCCTGCACCGGCACGCCGGGCAGCACCGAGCCCAGGACTTTGGCGGCGAACGCCACCAGCCCGGGCACCGCGTCCTGCGCGGCCACCACCGGCCCGGACAGCACCATCAGGTCGTAGTTGTCCGGGCGCTCGACACCGTAGGCGAAGACGATGCCGCCGCCCATGCTGTGCCCGAGCACGATAATTTTGAGGCCGGGGTGTTCGCGGGTGGCGATACCGACCAGGGTGTCGAAATCGGCGGTGTACTCCGACACGTCGCGCACCAGCATGCGTTTGCCGCCGGAGCGGCCGTGCCCGCGGTGGTCCAGCGCGTAGGTGACCAGGCCGGCCTGCTCGAAGCGCTGGGCGACATGGTCGTAGCGGCGCGCATATTCGCCGAGACCGTGCGACAGCACCACCACGGCCCGCGGCGGGGTATCCGGCGTCCAGACGTCGTACACAATGCGGACGCCGCCGAGGCCGTCGAAGTTCCGTTCAGTGCGGGTCACGGGTCGTCCTAGTCATTAGGGGCAGCGTAATGGCTCCTGCGGCTCTGTTGTCCGAGGCGCTGCGTAGGCTCAGTCGGGTGAGCGTGCTCGCGGAGAATTCCGGCGACGCAGAAATCCCCGCAACGGGCGGGGGCCACGGCGATTTCTCGGCTCATGCGGAGCCGTATCGCCGCGAGCTGCTGGCGCACTGCTACCGGATGACCGGCTCCCTGCACGACGCGGAAGACCTGGTGCAGGAGACGCTGTTGCGGGCGTGGAAGGCCTACGACCGGTTCGAAGGCAAGTCCTCGATTCGCACCTGGCTGCACCGCATCGCCACCAACACCTGCCTGACCGCGCTGGAGGGCCGCACGCGCCGGCCGCTGCCCACCGGGCTCGGCGGGCCCAGCTCGGATCCGACGGCCGAGCTGGTGGAACGCCGTGAGGTGCCGTGGCTGGAACCATTGCCCGACACGACGGAGGATCCGGCCGACCCGTCGGTGATCGTGGGTTCGCGCGAATCGGTGCGGTTGGCGTTTGTCGCTGCGCTGCAGCACCTCTCACCGCGGCAGCGGGCGGTGCTGCTGCTGCGCGACGTGCTGCAGTGGAAGGCCGCCGAGGTGGCCGACGCGATCGGTACCACCACGACCGCAGTCAACAGCCTGCTGCAGCGGGCCCGGACCCAGCTGGAAACCGTCGGGCCCAGCTCGAATGACCGCCTGGCGCCGCCGGATTCGTCCGAAGCGCAGGACCTGCTGGCCCGCTACATCGCGGCGTTCGAGTCCTACGACATCGACCGGCTGGTCGCGCTGTTCACCGCCGAAGCGGTCTGGGAGATGCCGCCGTACACCGGTTGGTACCAAGGTCCGCGGGCCATCATCACCCTGATTCATCAACAGTGCCCCGCCGAACTCCCCGGCGACATGCGGATGATCCCGCTGATCGCCAACGGGCAGCCCGCCGCGGCGATGTACATGCGGGCCGGCACGCAGCACGTGCCGTTCCAGCTGCACGTGCTCGATGTCCGCACCGACGGGGTGTCGCATGTGGTTGCATTTCTGGACGACACTTTGTTCACGAAGTTCGGGCTGCCCCGCTCCCTGTGACGGGGCGGACCCCGATCGAGAAGGGTTGCGCCCATGACGGAATCCCCCAGCATCACGCCGGTGTCCGGCAAGCCGCTCTTGTTGTTGGGCGGCTTCGATATCGGCGACCTCGGCTATGTCGCCGAAGAGTTCTTCGTCTCGGGCACGGCCACGTCGTACGCGCCGGCCTCGGAGTTGCAACCCGACGGCCGGTGGACCGTAACACCTTCCGGCACCGCCGATTACACGACGCGGGTCGTCGCGCTCACGCCGTCTGATCCGGCGCGGTTCAACGGGACCGTGCTGGTCGAGTGGCTCAACGTCAGTGGCGGCATCGACGCGCCGGCGGTGTGGATGATGGCGCACCGCGAAATCATCCGGTCGGGTTACGCCTACGTCGCGGTCTCGGCGCAGAAGGTCGGGGTGGACGGCGGTGCCAGCTTGCTCGGTTTCGACATGTCGCTCAAGAGCCAGGACCCGACGCGGTATGCGGCACTGAGTCACCCGGGCGATGCGTTCAGCTTCGACATCTTCTCGCAGACCGGTGAGCTGGCACGCAGTGCTGACATCCTGCGCGGCCTGCGGCCCGAACACCTTGTCGCCCTGGGTGAATCGCAATCGGCGATGTTCCTGACCAGCTACGTCAACGCGGTCGATCCGCTGGCCGGAGCGTACGACGGCTTCTTGGTGCATTCACGATTCGCTTCCGCCGCACCGCTGGACGGCGGCTCGGTGCTCGACGAATTTCAGGTGAACGTGCCCGAAGCCGTCAACTTCCGCGCCGACCTGCGCGTGCCACTGCTGACGATCATCACCGAAACCGACCTGTTCGGTGCCGTGCGGCATGGCTACTACTTCGCCCGGCAACCCGACAACGAGCGGCTGCGGGTCTGGGAGATCGCCGGTGCCGCACACGCCGACAACTACACGATCCAGGTGGCACCGATCGACACCGGCTCGGCGCCACTGCAGGACATCGTGGCCGCCTATGCACCCACCAACATGCTGATGGGCCAGCAACTCGACCATTACATCAATTTCGCGCCGCAGCATCACTATGTCGTGCAGGCCGCGATCGCGGCGCTGACCACTTGGGTCCAGACCGGTCAGACAGCGCCCGCTGCCCCTCCCATCGAGATGACCGAAGCCGAACTGCCCCAACCGATTCTGGATGGCAACGGCCTCGCAAGGGGCGGCCTGCGGACGCCGTGGGTAGACGTGCCGCTGGCCCGGACGTCGGGAGACGGCGCCTCGGACAACGCGCCGGAGAACGTGATGTCGGCGATCTTCGGTTCCGGCGAGCCCTTCGACGAGGCCACCGTGCGACGGCTCTACCCGGGCGGGGCCGCGCAGTACCTGGGCAGTTTCATGGCGGCGCTGGATTCGGCTATCCAGTCCGGCTTCATCCTCCCCGCAGACCGTGCCGAGATCCTCGAGCTGGCCAGCGCCATCTACCCCGGCAACGATTCCTGAAGTCCGCGTTCATCTTTCGACGGCCAGCACGTCGCGCACCGCGGCGTCGACGGTGCTCAGCACCTCGGGGTCGATACCCGAGCGGCCACGCACCAGGATCGAGGCGACATTGGGTGCCGGCAGGCCCTCGGCAGGGCACACGCCGTCGGGAAGCTTGTCGATCTTTGGCAACAGAGCCAACCCGAGACCCGAGCGCACCGCTGCGTAAAGACCGGCCAGATCACCACATTCGGCGACGACCTCGTAGTCGACACGATGCTTCTCGAGCAGCGCGAAGGCCGGCTCGCGCAGGGTGCACGGTTCGGCATAGATCACCAGCGGCAGTGGCCCTGGCTGCTGGAAGTTGAATGTCCGTGCTGAAACCCATTGCAGTTGAACGATTCCCGAAGCATTGGCACGATCCAGCCCGGATCCGTCGAGCATGATCGCCAAGTCCACCAGCCCGCGGTCGATCGCGTCCGCCAGGGAAACGTTGCGGTCCAGCCGGAATCGCGGCCGCCGGTCGGGCAGGCGTTCGCGCAGCACGCGGGTCAGGGCGGGCAGCATCACGTCCGCACCGTGCTCGGTGGCGCCGACCGTGAGCACCTTCTGTTCGGTCGCGCCGAGATCGTCGAGCGCTGCGTCGTGCGCCGCCAGAATCGTGCGTGCATGCCGCAGCACCCGCTGCCCCATCTCGGTGAACAAGACGCCTCGCCCGGAGCGCTCCACCACCGGCTCGCCGACCACACTCTCGACTTTTCGCAAGTGCTGACTGACCGCGGACTGACTCAGGCGCAACGCGGCGGCCGCGCGGTGAAATCCGCCACAGTCGGCCACCGCCACGAGGCTGCGCAGCGGCGCGATATCGAGTACCTGTGCCATGCCGTCACCCTAGTTCGATCAGCATAAATGATCAATAATCCAGGGTTGGAACGGTAAATACCCGTTCACGTGCGGATGACCGATAAGTAATCGAAATCGGTCCTGATCGCCAATAATCGTTGGACTTAATAGGTGGCCGTTCGCGAGCATGGGGGAATGCACCTGCCACGCATGCCTTTGAGTACCGCTTCGGCGGTGACGCTGACCTATGCGATCGGGTATCCCATCGGTGCGCTCGCAGTGGCCGAAATGACCCCGATGGCCGTGCTGGTGCTGCGCTTCGGCTTCGCCGCCGTCATCCTCGCGGCGTGGGCCCTGCTGGCCCGCGCGTCGTGGCCACGCGGCGCGCAGTTCGGTCACGTCATCGTCGCGGGCCTGCTGATCCAGGCCGTGCAGTTCTGCTGCCTGTACGAGGCCTTGCTGCTCGGGGCGTCCGCGGTGCTCTGCGCGGTGGTGATCGCGATGAATCCGGTAATGACGGCCATCCTGGCGACGCTGTTCCTGTGCGAGCCGCTTGGCCGGCTGCGGATCGTCGCCCTGGTTCTCGGCGTCGCCGCCGTACTGGCCGCCTGTGCGCGGCGACTGATGGGCATGCACGGCGTCGACCCGGTCATGTTGCTGCTTTTGGTTGGGCTGCTTGGCCTTTCGGCCGGTGGGGTGTATCAGCAGCGGTTCTGCAAGGGCGTCGACTTCCGCACGATGAGTGCGGTGCAAAACTGCGTGGCGTTCATTCCCGCGGCGGCGCTGGCGATGCTGACACCGTTCGCCGTGCACGATGCGGGCAAAGCCGCGGCCGCGATCGCGGCCATGGTGCTGTTCAATGCGACGCTCGCGGTCAGCATTTACCTGCGCGCCATCAGCATTCACGGCGCGGCGGCGGTGGCGATGCTGTTCGCGATCATCCCCGCGGCTGCCGCGGTGCTGAGCTGGCTGATGCTGGGTCAGCGCCCGGACGTCGGAGTCGCGATCGGGCTGCTCGCCGGTGGCTTGGCGTGCTGGCTGAACAGCCG
The DNA here is from genome assembly GCF_900176255.2 of Mycobacterium ahvazicum. Taxonomy (GTDB): domain Bacteria; phylum Actinomycetota; class Actinomycetes; order Mycobacteriales; family Mycobacteriaceae; genus Mycobacterium; species Mycobacterium ahvazicum. Next base: position 334,005 of record NZ_FXEG02000001.1, on the reverse strand, counting down.
GGCCGCCGGCCGGCACCGCGCCCAGACACCGAGCCCCGAGCCGGAATTCGCGCCCGCGGCACGCAACATGGTGAGTTGCACAGCGGCCGAGTAGTGACGGCGATCGCCGTTGGCGGCGGATCAGGCTGTGCCGCTCAACAGACAATGACGGCACCTCACGCGCCCGGTTCGACGGCGAAACTTGTCGTACCCCGCTGCGATGATGTCGTTATGTCGTTGACCGCTTTGTCGAGCGTCGTTGAATCGCGCCCGCCCGACCGTCTGGGGGTGTTGTTCGAGGAGTTGGCGGAGTTGGCCGGTCAGCGCAATGCCATTGATGGGCGCATTGTGGAGATCGCCGCCGAGATCGAGCGCGACGAGCTGTGCGGGGCCACCGGTGCGCGCTCAGTGGCGGCGTTGCTGGGCTGGAAGCTGGCCCTGTCCTCGGCGAATGCCCACACGATCACCACGATCGCGGGCCGGCTCGAGGAGTTCCCGCGGTGTGCGGCGGGCATGGCTGAGGGTCGGCTGTCGCTGGATCAGGTCGGCGTCATCGCCGCCGGCGCGGGTCAGGGATCTGATGAGCACTATGCGGGGTTGGCCGAGGTCGCCACGGTCAGCCAGCTGCGTACCGCGGTCAAACTCGAACCACGACCCCAGCCCGACCCGCGGCCCGAACCGGCGCCCTCGATCACCCAGACCTCGGACGAGGAGTTCACGTGTTGGCGGATCAAACTCCCCCACCTAGACGCCGCGAAGTTCGACGCCGCGCTGGCCTCACACCGTGACGCGCTTTTCGCCGAATGGAAACGCGACCACGCCGAAAGCGACCCCGAGCACAGGCCCCCGCTGCCGAACACCATCGACGCGTTGATGCGGCTGGTGGAGGCCGGCTGGGATAGTGAGGCGGCCCGCCGCCCGCACGGGCAGCACACCACCGTGGTGGTGCACCTCGACGTGCAGCAGCGTGCCGCCGCGCTGCATCTGGGTCCGCTGCTGACCGACGCCGAACGGCGCTACCTGACCTGTGATGCCACCTGTGAGGTCTGGTTCGAACGTGACGGCGAGGTTATCGGTGCCGGGCGTGCGACGCGGGTGATCAACCGGCGGCTGCGCCGCGCCCTGGAGCATCGAGACCGCAGCTGCGCGGTGCCCGGGTGCGGGGCCACCCGCGGCCTGCACGCCCACCACCTCCGGCACTGGGAAGACGGCGGCCCCACCGAACTAGCCAACCTGGTGCTGCTCTGCCCGTATCACCACCGCTCCCATCACCGCGGCCTGATCACCCTCACCGGACCCGCCGACGCGCTCACCGCCACCGACGAGGACGGCCGACCACTGAGCGCAGGATCCCTGGCACGCCCGCCCACCCAACGCGAACGCGCCCACTGGTGGTGGTACCAACCCTTCCAACCCCAACCACCACCAACCAACAACTAGGTGGTCACCGAAGCCGGGCTCCGTCGGCACGGTACCGCAGCCCAAACAGGGTGCGGCATGGATGAATTCGCTGATACGCGAGCCGCTAGCCGGCCAGCAGGCGACTATCCGGTGACGGACCTTCGACCGAACGGACCAAACCGGCCCCGGTGATCAGCGGCAGGTCGAGTGCGGACAGCAGTCCGGGTGCGGCCGCACACACCGCGGGAATGGCGTTGACCATGCGCGAGGAGCCCGCGATGCGCGCACCCAGATCGTGGTCGTGGTCCTCGGCCATTTCGAATTCGCAACGCATGGTCGGCGAGCCCTCGATCTCGACGCGATAGACACCGCGGCCAGATGCCAGTCCGAAGCCGAGGTCTTTCGGCGCAAGACTGATGTGCGGTTGCGGCCAGTCTCCGGCGATGTCGTCGCGCATGCGCGTCACGTGGTCGACGACGAAAGTCGGCTTTTCCCCGACGTATCCGGTCAGCGTCGAACGCATCGCGGCGATCGTTCCGGCCTCGATGTGCCCGGTCGGGGTGTCGAACGACTCGGCGGCGAGGACGCGTTCGTTGCTCTCCTCGATGTTGTCGATTTTGACGCCCAGCGCGGCGGCGAGCTGGTGCAGCACCGGGCCCCAGCCGAAGGTGAATACCCCCGGCTGCGCGGCGAACGCCTGATACTCCGGCGGCTTACCGAAACCGAGGATCTCGTACACCGCCGCCCGGTCCGGGTAGGTGGCGTAGTTGAACATCTCCGTAACTCGCACCGATTCGATCACCCGCGACACTCCGGTAAGCAGCAGCGGCAGAACATCATTGGCAAATCCGGAGTCGATGCCAGTGGTGAAGAACGACACCCCACCCGCTAGCGCGGCCCGGCGCAGCGGATCGGTGAAGACCCCGTCGACGGCGTCGGGAAAGACCAGCGGCACCACCGAACACGACACCACGTTCTTACCGGACCCCAGGATCGACACCATGTCCTCGACAGCCTCCAGCGGACGCAGGTTCGCGCCGGCGGCATAGACCACTGCGTCGGCGTCGCCCGCGAGCAGTGGTGCCGGATCCTGGGTGGCCACCACGCCGACGGGCGCGATTCCGCACAGCTCCCCCGCGTCGCGGCCCACCTTGGCGTCGCTGTGCACCACGAGATCGGTCAATTCCAGCTCGGGGTGGTCGATCACGCCCCGCAGAGCGATGACGCCCATCGAGCCCGGCCCCCAGACTCCCACCTTCAGCACATCTATTCTCCTAATATTAGGAATGCTGTTCTTACATTTTGGACGGATGGTAGGGAGCTGGGCATGGGTACGTCAACCGCCAAGTCGCCGCCCACCGCGCGGGTAATGGACGTGCTTGCCACGCTCGCGGATTCGCCGGACGGGCGAACCTCGGCCGAGCTGGCGAAGACTTGCGGGATCAGCACCTCGACCTGCGCGCTGGTGCTATCCGAGCTGGAACGCCGGTCCTGGGTCACCCGGCGCGGGGACCGGCGCTTCTGCCTGGGCAGCGGGTTGTTCGGCCTGGTGCACGGTCTGCGCATACAGTTTCCGCTGTTGGACCGTGGCCGTGACGCACTGACCTTCCTGCACCACACCCTCGGCGCGGGCTGCTCGATGTCGAAGATCGGCGGCCGGCACCTGACCACGGTCGACGCGGTGGGCCATGGCACCGACGGCGCGCATGCCGTCGGGCAGCACTTCCCGATCGATCCCCCGTTCGGCCTGGTCGCGATGGCCTGGCGCGACGACGATTTCGTGGCTGCCTGGCTGCACCGGGTGACACCGCGGCTGACCCGCGACGAAGTCGCGCAGCATCAACGAGTACTCGCCGACATCCGATCCCGCGGCTACGGCGCCTGGCGGTTCGACGACACGCACCAATCGCTGCACCATCGGCTGGCTGGGCTGCTCGCGTCGCTGGAGCCGACCGCACACCTCACCCGGCAACTCACCACGCTGATGACCATGGTGACGCTGCAGTCTGTCACCGACACGCTTGAAACAAATTTGGCGTCAACAGAATTCGTCGTGCTGCCGATCTTCGGCCAGAACGGGCAGCCGGAGTACCAGATCGAGATCCACCTGGGTGGCCCGGCCGATTTGACGCTGCCCGCACTCGACACCGCGCTGCAGCACGCACAGCGACTGCTCGGCGCGCAGGTGTGATTACGCTGAAGTCGTGCCTGCCAACTCCGAGATTCGGCGCGCGGCTGACCGGGCGGTCACCACGACGCCGTGGCTGAAATCCAGACATTCGTTTTCGTTCGGCGACCACTACGAGCCGGATAACACCCACCACGGACTGCTGGTGGTGAACAACGACGACGTCGTGGCTCCGCGCAGCGGATTCGACACCCACCCGCATCGCGACATGGAGATCGTGACATGGGTGCTGGAAGGCGAATTGACACACCAGGATTCGGCCGGCAACCACGGCGTGATCTATCCTGGCCTGGCGCAGCGCATGTCTGCCGGCAGCGGGATCCTGCATTCGGAGAAGAATGATTCGCCAACGCAGCCAGTGCATTTCATCCAGATGTGGGTCATCGCCGACGAATCGGGAGTACCGCCGAGCTATCAGCAGCATGAGATCGGCCACATCGGCGCCGAACTCGTGACCATCGCCTCGGGCATCCCCGGGCGCGACGCGGCGATCTCGCTGCACAACCGCGCTGCGGCCCTGCACGTCGCCCGGCTGCAACCCGGCGACACCGTCACCACCCCCGCCGCCCCCAACCTGCACATCTTCGTGCCACGCGGCCGGCTGACCCTGGACGGGTCCGATCAACTCGCCGAAGGCGACGCCGCCCGCATCACAGACGGCGGCGGCTCGCGGCTGACGGCGATCGAGCCGACCGAGCTGCTGATCTGGGAGATGCACGCAAAGCTGGGCGGCTAGACCAATAGAGTGGGCGTGACAGACGGGAGCTGGGATGTCGAAAGGCCAACCGCGGCACGCGGTGCCGAATCCGAAGCGGAACGCAAAAGCGCTGAGAACCGTGCAGTTCTGGGCGTTGCCGATCGGCGCCACACTGGCCCTCATGTCGGCGCTGTGCGCGCTGTATCTGGGCGGCATCTTGAATCCCACCACCAACCTGCGCCACTTCCCGATCGCGGTGGTGAACGAGGACGCCGGAACCGCCGGCCCGAAGATCGTCGACGGACTGGTGTCCGCGCTGGACAAGAACAAATTCGACATCCGCGTGGTCTCCCACGACGAGGCCAAACGACTGCTGGACCGGGCACAGGCGTATGGCGAATTGGTCATTCCGCCGACGTTCTCGTCGAGTTTGCGCGAGTACGGCGAGAGCGCGGTGATGCCGGGCAAGGCCGAGCGGCCTTCGGTCACGATCTTCACCAACCCGCGCGCCGGCACGCTGGGCGCCGGCATCGCCGGCCAGACCCTGAACCAGGCCATGGCCGTTGCCAATACCAAAGTAGGACAATACCTTTCGTCGCAAGTCGCAGAGCAGACCGGCGGTGCGCCGTTGACCGGAGCGTCGCAAGCGGGACTGGCCAGCCCGATCGACATCAAGTCGACCGTGTACAACCCGCTACCCAACGGCACGGGTAACGGCCTGTCGGCGTTCTACTACGCATTGCTGTTGTTGCTGGCCGGGTTCACCGGCAGCATCGTGGTGTCCACCTTGGTCGACTCATTGCTCGGGTACGTGCCCGCCGAATGGGGGCCGGTGTATCGATTTGCAGAGCAGGCCAACATCTCTCGCTTCCGCACCTTGTTAGTGAAGTGGGGCATCATGCTGGTGCTGGCGTTGCTGACGTCGGGTGTCTACCTGGCCATCGCCCACGGACTCGGCATGCCCATCACGCTCGGCTGGCAGTTGTGGGCCTACGGCGTATTCGCGATCGTCGCGGTCGGCGTGACGTCCAGTTCGCTGATCGCGGTGCTCGGTTCGATGGGCCTGCTGTTCAGCATGCTGGTTTTCGTGATCCTCGGTTTGCCGTCGGCGGGCGCCACCGTCCCGCTGGAGGCGGTGCCGCCGTTCTTCCGCTGGCTGGCCGAGTTTGAGCCGATGCACCAGGTGTTCCTGGGCGTGCGGTCCCTGTTGTATCTGAACGGCGACGGGGAGGCCGGCCTCACGCAGGCGTTGTTGATGACGTCGATCGGGCTGGTGATCGGCCTGCTAGTCGGCGGCATCATCACCCGCATGTACGACCGCAGCGGCTTCCACCGGATTCCCGGCGCGATCGGCGCGGCAATCGCCGAGGTGCACCAATCCCAGCACCAGGCGAGCAAGGCCGGTAAGCACGAGAGTTCGGGCCAGGCCGCCGACGCCGAAGCCCGCCACCCGGACCCCAGCGAGCCCAACGCCGAAAGCGTAAGCGAGCAAACGTAATTCGGGCGCCGCCTAAGTGTCACACGTTTGTTATTTATGTTGACAGTGTGGCCAATGTGACTGATGCTGTGAGTGTTGCATCCACATAAGGGCCGAAAGGGCTGCCGTGCTGACACGACGCACCAGGTTGCGCCGACTGGCGGCAAGCCTCACGACGTTCGCCTGCACGCTGTTGACCGCCGCCGTCACACCGCCCGTCGCGCACGCCGCGGATGCCCGTGAGTTGCTCGCCAGCGCGATCGGCGCCACCAAGGGCTCGTATCTGGTGTACAACTTCGGTCCCGGCCACCCCACGCCGCTGATGGACGCCAGCGGCCGCTGGTACGAGATGAACAACGGCGGCCACCTGATGATCATCAAGAACGCGGCGGAACGCCTGGCGCCGCACCTGCTGGTCGACACCCACCGGGGTGACCAGGCGCGCTGCGAGAACAACCCCGGGGCCCGCACCGGCGAAGGCCTATGGCAGGCCTCCGAGCTCTACGCGCCACTGCAGGCGTGGCAGCGGATGGGGCAGCCGACCATCGCGATCAACGCCAACTTTTTCGACGTGCGCGGGCAGAAGGCGGGTTCGTGGCGTCAGACCGGCTGCAGCTCACCGCTGGGTGCGTTCGTGGACAACACGAACGGGCAAGGCCGCGCCAACCAGGCTGTGACCGGTACCGCGGCCTACCCCGGCAAGCAGGGGCTGTCCGGCGGCGGCGAGAGCTGGTCCTCGCTGACCACGATGATCCTGCCGACCGGTGGGGCGCCGTACGTGGTGTGGCCGCGCAGCAAGAACGACTACGACGCCGCCACCCCGGTGGTCGCCGACCTGCTGAACAAGAACGAGAAGTTTGTCGCGGTGTCCGGGATCGGGCTGCTGGCCCCGGGCCAGACCCAACAGCTGCACGACGGCGGCCCCAGCGCGGCGCGCACCGCCCTGGCCTACGTCAAGCAGCGCGACGAAATGTACATCTTCGAGGGCGGCAGCTACACGCCGGACAATATGCAGGACCTGTTCCGCGGACTGGGCAGTGATACCGCGATCCTGCTGGACGGCGGCGGGTCCTCGGCGATCGTGCTGCGGCGCGACACCGGCGGTATGTGGGCCGGCGCGGGTTCGCCGCGCGGGTCGTGCGATACCCGTCAGGTGCTGTGCGATTCCCACGAGCGCGCCCTGCCCAGCTGGCTGGCCTTCAACTAAAGATCTTCAGCCGCAATGGTTTTCGCCTCAGCGGCGCCGTACCGGAAAATCAGCAGGCTCGCCGCCACCACGGCTGCCGTCAACGCGAACACCGGCGCGATGACGAACCGCGACAGCGTGGCGCCGAGAAATGCACCGGCGCACATCGTGAAAATCACGCTGAAGCGCAGCTTTTGACGCTCGCCGGTGCCACCGGAGAGTCGGCTGTCCAGGCCGAGGCTGACGATCGTCGACGTCAAGACGGTCGTCGACAGTTCCTGGATGCCGAACTGGCGGGCACTCGAATGCTGCAGACCGAACGTCACCGTGAGGAACGCGATCATGATCAGCTTGGTGTTGTCGTGATAGTGCAGCACGCCCGTACCGGCCAGGATCGACAAGGTAAGCAGCAGCAGGATTTCCGTGGCCAACACGGTCGTGATCCACTTCCTGGCCCGCTCACCGAAATACCGTTGCAAGCGCCCGCTGAGGATCGTGGTGGTGACGAAGGTGGGCAGCGCCACCGACACCGCCGTCAGGTCGATGCTGGTACGCGGGGCAAGCCAAAAGCCGAGGAAGACCACGTTTCCGGTCATGTTGGCGACGAACACATGGCCGAGGACCAAGATACTGATCGAGTCGGCCAGCCCGGTCGCGAAGGTCAGCAGCAACAACGCCGCAACGGTGAATCGCTCGGTTACCGGCGACGTGGTGGCCACGGGTGCAGTATATTTCGGCGGTATCGGTTCGGCCGGACTACGGATGCGGCGTGAGGTCCAGGGAGGTCACGGTCGTCATCCTGGTCACCAGCCAGCGCCCGTTCGCGCGTTTCATGAACAGCCGATAGGACAGGTACTTCAACGCCGGGATGTCTTTGGTCAGCGGGCTCGTCGAGGTGGTGTTGGTGTAGACGATGACGACCGCGTTGGGGCCATCGAGCGATTCGACCGCCGCACCGGTGACCTGAGTCCGGTTGGTGATCTTGGCCTGCTTGTTCGGAGCCACGATAGCGTCGACGAATTTGCGGTACTGGGCCTCGAAGTCACCGCTGAGGTAAGCCGACGCACGATCGGCGAGGCTGTCCATGTTCTCCGGGGTGTAGGTCCACAGCGTCGTGATCGCGTTGGCCGCGGTGCGGGCCACGTTGAGCTTGGTTGCCGCCGTAGCGCGGTCAGTCAGATAGGGCTGCACTGCCGCGCCCGCGAAGGCCGCGGAACCGACGAACACGAGTGCGGCCACCACAACGACGATGCCCATCCATTTGCCGGCCAGCAGTTTGCGACGCTTGCGGGCGCCCTCTTCGGTCGCCGCGGCGGAATCGTCGGTCTCCGCGTCGGCGTCGGCATCGGACTCTTCGGACTCCACCGTGTCGGTCTTTTCGGCGGGTTCCGTTGCGGTGGCGGTGTTTTCGTCGTGTTCAGCGGCGTCGTCGGAGATCGCCTCGGCGGTCAGATCACCTGCAGCAGGCTGCTTATCTTCCACTGATTCCCTTCCCGCGTAGCAGTTGCCGTCCAACGATTGGTGTTCTCGAATACCTGTTTTTGATCCGGCGACTTGGACGTGACCTCGGTCGCCACCATGACGGTGGCGCTGCCGTCGTCGTTCCACCGTTCCACGGCGGCGCCGAGGATGGTGCCGGTCGCGGGCTCCGCACGGGCAACCTGCAACAGGATCTCGTTGGCCTTGTCGTGATACTGCTTGGCGAAATCGCCTGTCGCCTGGGCCATTATCCGCATGACGTAGTCGTTGGCGTGATAGGGGTCAAGCGAGGTGAACTGCGTCATGAACCCCGTCACGTAGTTGAGCACCTCGCGGGTCTTGGAGGCATCGTGCTCGCGGGATTCGTGGGAGATCAGCATCAGGGTGCACAGCGTGATCGCCACGGTCGTCAACACCGCGGCGACCGTGCTCGCCACGGGTAGCTCCCATCGCCGGCGCTGCGTCTGCGGATCCGCCGCGACCAGCAGCGCGCCCTCGCCGGGCTCAAATCTGCGGCGGGGGCTCATTTTCCGTTCCCCGGCGGTTTCGGCTTGGTCAGCACGGCGAGGTTGTCGACCAGCCAATGGCCGCCGGCGTCCTTGACGAAATTCACCCGGACGGTCGCGGTGATGTAGCGCTCCTGGGGCGCCGCGCCACGCCGGCCCTGCATGAACAACAACATCGTCGCCCGATCCGGCGACGCCGATTCGATCGAGCCATCGGTCACCCAGTACTCGTTGATGACGGGGTTTCCCTTTTGGACGATGTCCTGCTGCGCCTTGAGCGGGCCGCGGTAGTTATCGGTCGCCAGCGACTGGGCCCGCTTGAAATCGTCGGATAGTGTCTTCGGGTCGTAGGTCAGCATCTGCGCGACGATCTTCGGCCCCTGTATCGAGATCTCGGCCCGCGTCTGGTCGGTCTGCTGATCGCGAGAGTAGACCACCTCGTAGCTCACGGCCCCGCCCGCCACGCACAGTCCGGTCGCGGTGAGCACCGCGATGATCGTCCACCGCCGGATGATGTCGGGCCGCGGCGGCTGCGAGCCTCGCACATCCGTGCGCAGCAGCATGTCGGCGAACGTACGGCGCTGCGAATCCCACAGCGGCCAAAGCCATCCCACCACCGACACGGTGTCGAGCAGGTGCGCGAGATCGCGCAGCAGCAGGCCCCAGGCGCCGACGACGGAACCGTCACGGTGCCGCACCGCGATTCCACACAGAGCGCGTCCCAGGCTCCAGCCGTAGACGGTCGGCAGCAGCAGCCGGTTGACCAACATCGCCAGGATGGCGATGCCGAGGACACAGACGCTCAGCCACCACCACACGCCCTGCGGCGGCACGGTGAACGACACCAACGCCATGGTGGTCGCGACCGCGGCGGCGGGCAGGACGTCGACGGCAAACGCGCACACGCGAATATGCCACGGCGCCAAGGCATTCTCTGATGACACTTGGGGAGCCGTGGTCTGAGTTTCCTCGACCACCAGCGTCACTTCGTCACCTGGTCGAGCCTGGCGATCCGGTACTGGCCTTCGTCCAGCGCCATTCTCACCCGAAGCCGATAGCCGGTCTCGTTCTGTGACTGATCGGCGACCACCTGGACGCGCATCGCCACGAGCACGTCGATCGAACCGTCTTTGTTGTTGCGCTCGACCGCTCCGCGCACATCCGAGACCTGGACGTGGACGTTCGCGGACTGATAAGCCTGCACGAGCATGCCGGTGTAGACCATGGCCTGTTCACGGAAGGCGTCGGTCCCGCATTCGATGATCTTCTGCTCGCTGGCGATCATCGCGCTGGTGTCGGGCGCCTGCGTGGCCGACACGCACTCGATCGCCGCCTTGAGCGCCGCGGCGTTGTTGCGCGCGATGGCCTGGCTCTCGTGGTGGTACCGCAACGCCAGGTAACCGCCGGTGCCGACGGCACCGGCCAGCAGCACCAGGGCCGCGGCGATGCCGGCCAGCCATCCGCGCCCCAGGGCCGACGGGGGGCGCCGGTGCGCCTCCGCCTCGGTCGCGTCCTCGCCGTCGGTTTCCGGCTGTTCGCCATCATCGGGCGCGGCGTCGCTGGAGGACTCGGGCTGCTCCGAGGCGATCGCTTCCGGGGCTTCCGGCGCGGCTTCGGGCTCGACTGCAGCCGAATCCGGCGCCGTCACCTCAGGCTGCTCGGCTCCGACCTCGGATTCTGGCGAATCCTCGGCCGTCTCCTCGGTGTTTGTCTGCTCGGCTCCGACCTCGGATTCTGGCGAATCCTCGGCCGTCTCCTCGGTGTTTGTCTGCTCGGCTCCGACCTCGGATTCTGGCGAATCCTCGGCCGTCTCCTCGGGGTTTGTCCCGTCGGTGACGTCGTCCGATTCCTTCGGCCGTCTCCGACGTAGACGACTAAGCATCGACATCGGTGGTGGGTTCAGCCGGCGGGTGCCAGCATCTCCTTCCATCCGTCGTCTCCTGTTTTGGTCGAGTTTTCGACGGAGTATTTGACGCCGTCGGGCCCTACCAGTTCACCGCTCTGGGGACTGTATACCGCCGAGGGAGGTCCAAAGGGTGTGTAGACACACGGGTTGGGCTGCTGTCCGTTGCACTGCACGGTACCTTGCCCGGGTCGGGTCAACGGGTCACTGGTCGGCGGTGGCGTCCCCGCGACCCGGTCCGAAGGTGCCGGGTTCATGCCGTTGTTGATCGACGGCGCGGGGATCACCATGCCCGGTCGCACCGACTGATCGCAGCGCGCTCCCGGCGCCGGGCAGGTCAGAATCTGGTTCGGGTCACCGAACCAGGGGTTCGTCCCGGCGGGAACGTAGGGCTTGGGGTCGCGGCACTCACGGGGCGTGGCCGCCCGCTTGCCGGGGATATCGGTACACGGGATGTTGCGCGAGCCACGCACGCTGTTGGCCGGGGTATCCATCGGAATCTTGCAGTAGGTGCCCGACGGCAGCGGCTGCATGCTGGTGTCGGCCGGCGCCCGCCACTCCGGCGCGGGAATGAAGCCGGTCAGACACGGCGGCGGCTGGTTGATCGACAGTGCCAGGTCGAGTGCGGCCTGGTTCGGGAACGGCGCGGCCACCGTCTGCGCGATCGAGGCACCCTGCGGCAGGAACACCAGCACCTGCTCCACCCCGGTGTGGTAGCGCTTGAGCAGGTCGAAGACGACCTCGAGATTCGCCAGCGTCTGCGGCAGCGACTCCCGGACGTCGCTGAACACGTCGTTGACCTGATCGGCGGTCGGCGCCGCTTGCGACAGAATGCTTTTCACGTTCGCGTCGCGCTGCGCGGACTGCGCGGCCAGCGTATTCAGGTTGCGCGCCCAGCGCTCGATCGCGTCATTGGACTTCACCTGGCTGTCCAGCACCGGTCCCGAGTTCACGATGATGTCGTTCACGTTGGTGATGTTGGTCTTGAAGTCGCCGACGATCGCCTGCGTCGAGTCCACCAGGCGCTGCAACGCCGGGCCCAGGCCGCCGACCGACTCCGCCGTCTCGTCGAGCAGCTTGCCGATCTTGTCCTTGGGCAACGCCTCGAGCCCGCGGTTGGCGGTGTCGAGTGCCGGACCGATCTCGGCCGGCACGGTGCCCTTGGAGATGGTTTGCCCTTCGGCAAGGTACTTGCCGGGGCTGCCCGACGAGACGATGTCCAGATACTGCTCACCGACCGCCGACACCGAGTGCACGTTCGCGACCGCGTCGACCGGGATCTTGTACCGGCTGTCGATGCTCATCGTCGCTTCGGCGCCATGGTCGGTCGGCTCGACGTCGGTGACCTTGCCGATCGTGATGCCGCGATAGGTCACGTTGGCCGTGGGGTACAACCCGCCCGACGCCGGCAGCTCCGCCTTCAGCGAGTACCGGCCGATCCCCATCAAACTGGGCACCTGCAGGTAGTAGATGCCGAGCACCAGCAACGAGACGACCGTCAGGACCAGGAACGCCCACAGCTGGCGTCGAATGAACGGGGTCAGCAATTCCGGTCCCCCCTTTCCACCAGCGGACCGCCGGGCGCGTCATTCGGGTTCGGCGTGTAGCGGACGTCGGGGATCATCGTCTCCGGGTCGCGGCCGAACGACTGCTCGAGTGCCCGCAGCGCGCCCGACAACCCGGTTCCGGTGAGGAACGCGTTGTCGACCGAGCTGTAGGTCACGTCCAGCGTCAGCGAGATGTTCACGTAGTCACCGCGGAACATCTTCGGGACGGTGTCGATGTCGAACGGCTGGGTCAGGATCAGCTTCAGCGCACCGATCAGGTAGGGCGAGGAGCGGCCGAGTTCCTTCAGCGGGCATTGCAGCGCCTGCAGATCGGTGTGCAGCGGGCCGCGCGCCGCCGACAGGTACTGATCCGCGGCCCCGCTGAGCCGGCCCACCGAGTCGACGGCGTTGATCAGCAGATTCCTGGTGTCGGCGAAATGCTTGATCAGCGGCGGGATGTCGGTCAGCACTCGGTCGAGAACGTCCGAGCGGCCGCCGACATAGACCAGCAGCCGGTTGGTGGAGTCGATCGCGTGGGTGATGTCATCACGCTGCTGATTGAGCTGGGCGGTGAAGGTGTCCAGCTTGCCGATGAAGGAGCGGATCTGCTCGCCGCGCCCGTGGAAGATGTCGTAGACCTCGTTCTGCAGCACTTCGAGGTTCGGGATGCCGCCACCGCGCAAGATCAACGACAGGCTGGCCAGCGTCTGCTCGGTGGTCGGATACGACGACGAATTCTTCAGCGGAATGGTGTCGCCGTTGCGCAGCAGCTCCGACGACGGGTTCGGCGGCGCGGCCAGCTCGACGTGCTGAGAACCCAGCAGCGAGGTCTGGCCGATCCGCGCGATCGCGTTCTTCGGTAGCTTGACGCTGCTCTTCACGCCCAGCGTCAGCGTCGCCACCCAGTTCTTCAACTCGATCTTCTTGATCGACCCGACGAAGACGTCGGCGACCATCACCTTGCTGTTGCCGTTGATCGCCAAGGTGTCCGGCACCTGCACATAGATGGTGTAGGAGCCGGGGCCGTCGCCGGGACCGCCGGGAATCGCCACGTTTGAGATGCCTCGCCAGCCACACGAGCTCAGCACCATGGCGATCACCAGCAGCACCATGCCCTGCCAGGCCCGGCGCCGGATCAGGCTCGACCCTATCCTCACTGGCCACCCCCGAAGTCAGGGCCGGACGGCGGCCCACCGGCGTTGGGTGCCACCGCGACCACCGGCGCGGGCGTCGGGGCGACGGGACCCGGAATCACGCCCGGTCCCGGCGCCGGCGGCTGGATCGGCGTCGGCGCCCGCAGCCCGATGGGCGGCAGGATCGGGTTCTCGTCGTAGGCGTTCGGCGGGCCCGGCGGCGTCTGATACTGGGATTGAACGGGCTCGATATTGGGACCGCCCATCAGCTCCTCAAGCGATTCCGGCGTCATCAGGCCCGCGGTGATCGGCCCGACCTGCTGGCCTTGCATGCCCGGCGCCACGATCCAGCCTTGCTGGGTGTTGCGGTGCGAGGTCGGCGTATCCGGCACCCAGATACCCGGGACGGTGGTGTCCTTATAACCGTTCGGCGGATGCAGCCGATCTTCGGAATAGGCGACCTGCTTGGGCAACGTCTCGGCGGTGCTGAACAGGTTCAACCCGAACGGCAGGTAGTTGAACTTGATCGCGTCGAGGATCGGCGCCAGATACTGCGCGCACAGTTCGGCGGATTCCTGGTAACCGAGCCGGCTGCCGGCCTGAATCGAGCTGCAGATGAACTGCATCGGGTTCGCGAAGTTCGTGATCGCCGGAATGGCGACCACCGACCCGTGCGACGGGTGATAGATCTGGTTGATGTTGGCCGCAGCCGTCGGCAGCACATGCAGCGCGGTCTCCAGCCCGTTCAGCGGCTCGGGCTGCAGCAGCGTGTTCGTCGCGGTTTCCAGGTTGTTGACGTCGGTGGTCAGCACCTCGCGGTTCTTGTCCAGCCACGGGCGCACGGTGCTCAGCAGGCTGTCGAACTGCTGCAGCGCATTGTTCAAGGCGCCGTCATCGCTGGCCAGCCGGCCGGTGACGTCGGCCAGGTTCTGGTTCAGCGCGACGAACTGCGCGTCGTCGGCGTGCAGCGCGTTGACGAACAGCGCCAGGCTGCGCACCACCGCGAAGAAGTCGCCGCGGCCCTCGTTCAACGCGTTCAGCGCCGACGACAAGCTGTTGAGCGCGGTGTTGATCTGCTTGCTCTTGCCTTCCAAGCCGTCGGCGAACGACGAAATGACCTCACCGAACGGACCCGTGGGCTGCTCCTTCGTCGGACCCAGCTTCGAGATGATGTTGGTGATGCTGTTGCGCAGTTCGTCCCACTCCACCGGCACCTGGGTGCGCTCTTCGGGAATCACGGCGTTGTCGCCCAGCACCGGTCCGCCCTTGTACGGCGGCTCCAGCTGGATCGCACGCGACGCCACCAGGGTGGGGTTAAGGATCACCGCCGAGGCGTTGGCCGGGACCTTGTACTTGTTCTCGTAGTGGAACGTCACCTTCATCTTGTCGCCGACCGGTTCGATGCTGTCGATCGAGCCGACCCGCAGGCCCATGATCTGGACCTTGTCCCCCTTGTAGAGGGCGTTCGCCGCCGGGAAGTAGGCGACGACGGTGTTGTTCGTCAGCTTCTCGAACAGCCGGTAGCCGACATAGCCGACGACCAGGGCGACGACGATGACCAGCGCTCCGATGATCGCCGTCGTCCGGGAGAACTTCGGTAGCCGGACGTTACGGACGTCAAAGATGGTGCTCAATTCTGGCTACCTCCCGTGACACCACTACCGCCCGAACCGCCGGGGTTGATGAATGGCGCCGGCAACTGGTTCCCCGGTCCGGGCGGGGCCGGGGGACCCGGCGGCAGACCCGGAGCGAAGGTCGACGGCGGCGGCGTCGGGCCGGCCGGTCCCAGATTCTCAGTGCGCGCGCCCGGCGGAGCCTGGGTCGGCAATGGCACCGGCGTGCCCGGAACGTTCGGGGGCGGATCACCCGGGCGCCCGGCGATATTGATGCCGGGGGTCGGCGGCAGACCGTCCGGGTTCGGCGGCGACGTCGCAACGTCGACCGGCGCGGGGAAGCCCGGCCCGCCGAAGGGACCGGTGGCCGCACCCGCACACGGCAGCGGATTCCACGGCCGCGGCAGACCCTCGTCGCCGACGGTGATGTTGCCGCCGGGGTTGGCCGGCGTGTAGGAGCACGGCGATCCGGGCGGGATAGCCGGTCCGGGGTGCTCGGGTGTGCCCTCCAGCACCGGCGGTGCCGGCGGCGGCGCGCCGTTGGGGAATCGGGTGCCGTTGGGATCGGGCCAGCGGTATTCCGGCAGACCGGCACTGCGCCAGAAGTTCTCCGGGTCGATGCCGCGCTTCTTGAAGGCGGCGTCCACCCACGGCTGGATGATCTGGTAGAGCGCCAGGTTGTGCAGGACCACCTTGAAGAAGGGGCCCGACGCGATGGCCTCGTTCAGGGACGGCAGGAAGTGGCCGACCTCGGTCAGACCCGCAGCCACGTCGTCTTTGCGCTCGACCAGGATCTTGCTGATCGTGCGCAACTGCTCGAGCACGTGGTTGAGGTTCGGGTTGTCATTGATCAGGCCCTTGACCTGTTCGGAGAATGCGGCGATGTTGCCCAGCAGGGCGTTGATGGCCTGACCGCGCTCGTTGAACGCGGCCAGCAGCGTCTTGGCGTTGACCAGCAGGCGGTCGACCTGCTCACTGCGGTCGCCCAGCACGCTGGCCACCTGGTTGGCCTGGGCGAGCAGGTGCTTGACCTCGGCGTCGCGCTTGCCGACCGTGTCGGAGAACTTCGAGACGCCCTCGAGCGCGGCGCTCAGGTGCGGATAAGTCTGGTCGATGGTCTGCGACAGCACGTGCAGCGATTCTTTGACCGTGTCGATGTTCCAGCCGGAGGCGGCCTTGGTGACGTCGAAGAACGCGTCGTAAATCTGATACGGCGTGGTGCTCTGGCCCAGCGGCAGCGAGGCGCCGGGCTTCAGCTGCTGGTTGCCGCGCGCCTCGATCTCCATGACCTTCTTACCGAGGATGGTGTCGGTGCGGATCGCCAGCCGGCTCTCGGTGCCGATGGTGTTGGTGCCGATCGAGAACTTCATCACGATGTGGTCGCCGTCGATCTTGAGGGCCTCGACCTTGCCGACGTCCATGCCGGCGATGCGCACCTTGTCACCGACGTTGATCCCGCCGGAATCGGTGAACTGCCCGTAGTACGCGGGCCTGGCCATCAGGATCGGCACGCTGGTGAAGCTTTGCCCGACGCCGATCACGAGCAGCGTGACCACGATGCCCATCAGACCGATCCGAAGCCGGTTCGGCGGTTCCAGCGTTCTCATTGCGGCGTGCACCTACCCGTCGGCTGCTGGAAGAGCCGGACCGTGCGGACCGGACCACCGCCCTGCAGACCGTTGATCTTCAGCGTGATGTCGCAGGCGTAGAAGTTCACGAAGTCTCCGTAGGACCCGATGGCGCGCCCGATCATGTTCAGCGCGCTCGGCACCTTCTTGAGGTAGTCCTGCAGTTGGTCTTGCTGGTCGATCAGCGGCTGCTGAAGCCCGTCCAGGTAGTTGATCGACTTGTGCAGCAACGCGCGATCCTCGCCCAGCAGATCGGCCACGGTGCCGGCCGCGTTACTGATGTGCGCGGTCCCGCCGGCCAGCTGATCGCCGTGGTCCTTGAGCCCGGTGATCAGCACCTCGAGGTTGTTGATGGTCTGGTCGAATTGCTGGCGGTGCCGGACCGTCGTGTCCAGCACCACGTTCAGGTTCTTGATCACCTCGCCGATGGCCTGGTCACGCTCGCCGATCGCGTTCGTCAGCTGAGCGGTGTTGTCCAGGATGTCGTTGATCGTGCCGCCCTGACCCTGGAACACCGTGACGAGCGCGCTCGCGATCGTGTTGACCTTCTCCGGATCCAGCGCCCGGAACAGCGGCTTGAAGCCACCGATCAGCGCGTCGAGGTCCAGGGCCGGCGCGGTGCGCGACAGCGGGATGAAGCCACCCGGCGGCAGCACCTTGTCCGCGCCTTCACCGTCGCCGCGCTTGAGCTCCAGGTACCGGTTACCGATCAGGTCCAGGTAGCGGATCTGCGCCGTCGTCGACTGATACAGCGGAACCGAACGGTCCACGTTGAACTTCACCCGCACGCGCTTGCCGCTGTCGATCAGCTGCACCGAGTCGACCTTGCCGATCTCCACCCCGGAGGCGCGGACGAACTGGCCTTGCCGCAGCCCGCTGATGTTGCTGAACTCCGCGGTGTAGGCATTGGTGCGGTCGAACCGCATCTGGCCGAACACCACAACGATCATCACAGTGAAGAGCAGCAGCACCAGCGAGAAGATGCTGAGTCGGACGAGCGTACCGGTGATTTTCATGGGTTGATCGTGTTATCCCCTACCTGACGGCCCCACACGTATTCGATGGCGTAGGGCGAACCGGTGTCGAGATGGTTGTAGGGCGCGATGCTGTTGCCGGAGTCCATCACCAACTCGGGAGCGGGCCACAGGTCATGCGTGATGTGCTGCCAGCAACCCGGCGCACCGCCCGGGCCACCGCGGGCGTTCACCCGCGGCAGGTTCTCGGGATAGATGTAGGGGTTCGGCGCCCCACCGACCACCCCGGCCAGGCCGCCGACCAGGCTGGCGATCGTGGCCACCGCGGAGACGGGGTTGGCGAGCAGACCGAGCCCGGACAGCGCCTCGGTGTGGGCGTTCAGCGAGTACCCGTTGCCGGCCAGGAACGAGGCGGCCTTGGGCTCGATGTCGTGGTAGTTGCGCAGGGTGCAGAAGATCGCCGGACTGTAGGTGTCCAGCAGCTGGGCGGTGGGCACCAGGTCGGCGGCGCCGCGCGCCAGGTATGGGCCGCCCTTCTCGAAGATCTCGGCGCCGGTGTTGCCGAACCCGGCGGCCGACAACAACGCCCGGTCCAGATCCTTCTGCTGCGCATTGATCGTGCGCGACGTGACGACCGCGTTGTTGAGGAAGTCGAACAGGTCCGGCGAGGCGTTGGCGTAGGTGTCGCCCAGACCGGCCAGCTGCTGGATGTCGTGGCGGATCTGCGGCATCTGCGGGTTGACGTCGTCGAGGACCGCGTTGCCGTTGACGACCGACTGTCCGAACTTGTCGCCGAGGCCGGCCAGCGACTGCGCGGCCGCGCTCAGCGTCAGGTTCAGCTTGACCGGATCCACCTTCTCCGCGATCGAGGTGACGGTCTGGAACAACGTGTTGATCTCCGTCGTCACCGACCGCGCGTCGATCGTCGACGACGGGCCGAGTCGTTGCGGCGACGGGTTCTGCGGCGTCGTCAGCGACACGTACTTGCCGCCGAACACCGTGGTGGCCTTGATGTCGGCGTTCACGTTGGCCGGGATCAGCTTCAGGTACCGCGGATAGACGTCCAGGGTGAACTTGGCCGCCGGCTTGCCGTCGCGGACGATCTCGGAGATGGTGGCCACCCGACCGATCTCGACGCCGTTGTAGGTCACCTTCGAACCCGGATCCATCACCAGACCCGCCCGCGATGCCAGCATCGTCAGCTTGGTCTTGGGGGTGAAGTCGCCGCGGAACTGCCCGTAGATCAACACGAAGATCAGCGCGCCGATGACCAACAGGCCGATCCCCGCCAATTTGTAGGGCGGAGTCCGCGAAGCGTTCGTCTTTCCGGGTCGGGTCATGGCGGCTACACCGTTAAGGCGAAGTTCGGGTTGACGCCGTACAGCGCCAACGCGGCGGACAACACCACAACCTGCACCGAGACCAGAGAGAACCGCATCGAGCGGCCAACCGCCTCACCGACGCCGACGGGCCCGCCGCCGGCGTTGTAGCCGTAGAAGCAGTGCGTGATCATCACGACCGCGGTGATGATGATGGCCTCCAGGAACGACCAGAACACGTCGTCGGGGCGCAGGAACGTCCGGAAGTAGTGGTCGTAGGTTCCGTTGGACTGCCCATACAGCACCGTCGTGGTGATCTGCGGCGACAGGAAGCACATGATCATCGCCAGCGCGTAGATCGGGATGATCACCACCAGCCCGGCCATGAACCGGGTGGTGGCCAGGAACGAGATCGACTTGATGCCCATGACTTCCAGGGCGTCGATCTCCTCGCTGATCCGCATGGCGCCGAGTTCGGCGGTGGCGCCCGCGCCGACGGTCGCGGCCATCGCGATGCCGGTGACGACCGGGGCGGCGATGCGCACGTTGATCAGTGCGGCGAAGAAGCCGGTGAACGCCTCGACGCCGATGTTGCCCAGCGACGCGAAACCCTGGATGGCGACCAGCGAACTACCGGACAGCGTGACGAAGCCGACGATGGCGACCGTGCCACCGACGACGGCCATGGCCCCGGTACCCATGCCGATCTGAGCGATCAGCCGCAGCGTTTCCTTGCGGTAGTTGCGCAGCGCATGCGGCACGTGCGCGATGCAGATCATCCCGAACCAGGCCATCCGGCCGACGTCGTCGAGCCCGCGGCCGGCGGCACCGCCGTAGCGGTTCAGGTTTTCAGCTGCCCGCGGGAACCGGGCACGCAGTACGGCGACGTTCGTCATATCTGGCCCCCTCTCAATGTCCCGTTCCGAATCGCACGCCGATCGTGGTCAGCACCACGTTCACCGCGTATAGCGCGACAACGCAGAGCACCACGGTTTCGTTGACGGCAGTCCCCAGGCCCTTCGAACCGCCGCGCACAGTCAGGCCGCGATAGCAGCCGACCAGGCCGGCGATCAGGCCGAAGATCGCCGCCTTGAGGGTCGCGATGACGACCTCGGGCAGCCCGGTGATCGTGGTCAGGGTGGCCAGGTAGGCACCACCGGAGACGTTCTGCAGATACACCCCGAACAGGTAGCCGCCCACCAGGCCGACGGTGATGACCAGGCCGTTGAGCAGCGTGGCGACCAGGGTCGCGGCGATCACCCGGGGCACCACCAGCCGGTGGATCGGGTCGATGCCGAGCACCTCCATCGCGTCGATTTCCTCGCGGATGGTGCGCGCGCCCAGATCCGCGCAGATCGCGGTCGATCCGGCCCCCGCAACCACCAGCACCGTGGTCAGCGGACCAAGCTGGGTCACCGCGCCGATCGCCGCGCCGGCGCCGGACAGGTCGGCGGCACCGAACTGGGCCAGCAGCACGTTGAGCGTGAAGATCAGCAGCACGGTCAGCGGGATGGAGACGAAGACGGTCGGCAGGAACGCGACCCGCATGATGAACCAGCACTGCAGGACGAACTCGCGCCACTGGAAGGGCCGGCGGAACAACGCCCGGCCGGTCAGCACGCACATCCGGAAGAACCCGCCGATCAGTGTCAGCGGCGTCTCCAGCTGATCGCGCAGATAGCCGACGAGGTAGGGGCCCCGCCCGCCCGCAGACCGCCCCCACCTTGCCCCGGACCCACATGTGTGATCACCGACTCCCTACTGGCAAGTAGTAACGGAGACCACAGGAATGTACCCGATGGCCAAGCAGGTGTGAACCGCATCCGCACAATTAACCCTTCGTCAACAACGGGCAAACGTTACAGTTTCTGTCAGCTTTCCTCTCATGACGTGAAATCCCTTGAAGTAGCCTCATTTTGAGTTGTGCCGACGGTGCCGTAGCGAACCCGTAGCTCAGTCTTGAGGACCTTGCCGGCCGGATTGCGGGGCAACGCGTCGACGATCTCGAGTGCCTTGGGGTGCTTGTAACGGGCGAGGCGCTCGGTGAGAAATTCGTCCAGATCCCCGAGGGTGAGGCGCTCGACGGTGATCGCCGCGACCGCGATCGGTACCTCGCCCCATTTCTCGTGGGCCCGGCCGATGACCGCGACCTCGACGATGCCGGGGTGGCCGGCCAGCACGTTCTCCACTTCAGCGCAGTAGACGTTCTCGCCGCCGGAGATGATCATGTCCTTCTTGCGATCGACCACCCAAACGTAGCCCTCCTCGTCCATCCGGACGAGGTCGCCGGAGTGGAACCAACCGCCCGCGAACGCCTCCGCGGTGGCCTCCGGGTTGTTCCAGTAGCCGCTCATCAATGTCGGTGCGCGGTAGACGATTTCGCCGACCGCACCGACCGGCACATCGTTCATGTTCTCGTCGACGACGCGAGCGGCGACCGTCGGGATCACCTTGCCGACCGACCCGCGCTTACGGATCGCGTCCTCGCCGAGCAGCATGCAGGTGACCGGAGACATCTCCGTCTGGCCGAACGCGGCGAGGATCTGGGTGCCGGGGAACGTGGCCGACATCTCCCGCAGCAGCGCGTCCGGTGCGGGGGCGGCTCCCCACGACATGATCCGCAGCTTCAGGTCGCGGGGGCGGGCCTGCTGCTCGGCGCAGACGGCCTGCCATTGCGCGGGAACAAGGAAGATGCCGGTGACCTTCTCGGCGGCGAGCACGTCGAGCAGCTGGCCCGGGTCGAACGCCCCGAGGGGATAGATGACCGTGGGCAGACCGAGTAGCAGCCCGCCGAGCAGGTTGCCGACGCCGGCGATGTGGAACAGCGGGACCCCGATGAAACCGACATCGTTGTTGATGTCGGCGCCGTTGGTGTAGAGCCCGGTCATCGTTTGCCCGGTCAGGTTGGTGTGGGTGAGCACGGCGCCCTTGGGGCGGCCGGTGGTGCCCGAGGTGTACATGATCAGGGCCGGCGAGTCGTTCGGGACGTCCACCGGCTCGGGCGCGCCGCCGGGCTCGTCGATCAGGTCTTCGTAGCCGAGCACATTGTCGTCCGTCGAGCCACCGGCCGCGATCACGGGGGCGAGCAGCGGCGCAATGTCGCGCACGCCGGTGGCCACCGGAGCCAGCACCGCTTCGGTGACCATCACCCGCGCCTCGCAGTCCTCGACCAGGAACGCGATCTCGGAGGGGGTGAGCCGGAAGTTCAGCGGAACCGCGATGCCGCCGAGCATGCTGGTGGCCAGCATCGCCTCGACGAACTCCGGGCGGTTGAGCATCAGGATCATCACCCGGTCCCCGGCGCCGACCCCGCGGCGGCGCAGCGCTGCGGCCAGCGCGGTGACGCGTCGCTGCAGGTCAGCCCAGGTTAGCGTGCGCCCGCTGAAGCGCAGCGCGACGGCCTGCGGCTGCATGAGGGCGTGGCGCTCCAGCTGGTTGACCCAGTTCTGCCGGCGGGCCTGATACGGCTGCGCGGTCGGGTGTGACGGCTGCGACGCTTGTGCCTCGTGGCTAGCAAGTTGCGCGGTCAACTAATACCTTCCCTTCACTCGCGCACCGCTTGCGACAGGTTGATATTTGATAAAACATAGTGTTGTGTGGGTCACACTATGGCCTTACCGCCCTGATGACAAGCCCCGATACGCCCTGAAAACTCCCTGAAAACGCTCCTCGAAAGCCTGGCCACCGACGTGAACGTACCTCTATCTACGCGAACCCACGGCAGGCGGCGGCAACTGCGCCGAGCGCAGCTGTCGGACGAGGTCGCGGGTCACCTGCGGGCAGCGATCATGTCGGGGACATTGCGCCCGGGCACCTTCATACGCCTCGACGAGACGGCGGCCGAACTCGGGGTCAGCGTGACGCCGGTGCGCGAAGCTCTGCTGAAGCTGCGCGGTGAGGGCATGGTGCAGCTGGAGCCGCACCGCGGCCACGTCGTGCTGCCACTGACCCGTCAGGACATCGACGACATCTTCTGGCTGCAGGCCACCATCGCCAGGGAATTGGCCGCGGCGGCCACCTCACACATCACCGAGGCCGAGATCGACGAGCTGGAGCGGATCAACAATTCGCTCGCCGCGGCCGTGGGCTCCAGCGACCCCGAGACCATCGCGGGCATCGAGTTCTCGTTTCACCGCGTCTTCAACCAGGCCAGCGGTCGGATCAAGCTGGCCTGGTTCCTGCTCAACGCCGCGCGGTATATGCCGGTGCTGGTGTACGCCGGCGATCCGCAGTGGGGTGTCGCCGCGGTCGACAATCACCGGCAGCTGATCGCCGCGCTGCGCCGTCGGGATACGTCCGCGGTGATCGAGCACACGGTCTGGCAATTCACCGATGCGGCGCACCGACTGACCCAAATGCTGGACGGGGCCGGGATTTTCGGTTAGCCGGCGGGCGTCGAGCGTGGGGGATATGCACACTTTTTCACTACCATTCGTACATATGCCCCACGGTCGGCGAGCCTCGCGGCGTCAGCCGGAGGCCAGCTGTTCGGCGCGCTTCTTCAGGTTCTCCGCCAGGTGGTCGAGCACGTTGTTCAGCATCATCTTCACCATCGGCGCGGGCACCGGCATCGACGGTTCGACGTCGATGTCAACGGTCAACAGGCTCGAGGCGCCGGTTTCCACCACGCTGAACAGCTGCTCCTGCTTCTTGAACAGCTCGCCCTGCTGCAGCACGGTCTGAATCTGGTTCGGTCCCGGGTAGTAGATGGCCTGAATGAACACACCCTCGAAACCCTGGTAGGCGGCGTCCAACCGAATCTGGCTGGGCCGGCCGTCGTCGTAGCGCGCCAGCACCCAGCAGCCCTTGGCCCCGTCGCTCCACTCCGGATACCGCTCGAAATCCGCGACGATGGCCATGATGGCCGCGGCGTTGGTCTCGACCTCGACGGTTTTGCTCAATACGGGCATTGCCGAAGCATAGCCGGGCGCGCGAAAGCCCCAGCGCCTGGCGCTTTCTCGGTTAAACCGCCACGCAGGCCGTCGACAGCAGGGTCCGGATGGGGTCGGGAATCGGGGTGGGCTTGCGGCCAGTACGGTCCACGTAAACGTGCACCCAATGCCCGAGCGCGGTGACCGGCCGCGGCTGTTGACCCTCTCGTGAATCGAACACGCCGAGCCGGTAGGTGACGCTGCTGCGGCCCAGCCGTGTCACGGCGAGACCCACCTCGAGACGCTGCGGGAATTGCAGTTCGGAGAAGTAGCGGCAGCCCGACTCGGCGACGACGCCCAAGGCCGGCATCGTGGTCGGGTCAAGCCCGGTGCCGATCGTGATCCAGGCATTGATCGCGGTGTCGAACAACTGGTAATAGACCGCGTTGTTGAGGTGACCGAACATGTCGTTGTCGGCCCACCGGGTGCCCACCGGCCACAGCACCGGGAAGTCGCTGCTGGTGAGCCGCTCTGGGGCCGGCGGAATGAGAGCCATGCTGGTATTCCAACATGTGTGACCCCCGGTGGGCGGTGCCGCACCGGATTGGTTCGGCCGGCCCACGATTCACGGCGGCTACCTCGGGTGCAGGGGTGCGACGGGTTCGGCCGCTATGTCGGCAAGGCGGTGATTTTCGATGTAATCCCAACGGATCTGGTAACCGAGCCCGGGTGCCTGCGGTAGGTCGACGAATCCGTCCGCGCCCAGCGGGTCGCACGACGCGTCAAGATAGGCCGGCACGGTGTCGTAGCGGACCCCGGGCCCGAGCAGGCCGCGCTCGTAGTATTCGCACACGTCGTCGCTCGTAGCACCCAGGACCTGCAAGTTGCCGAAGCCGCTCATGTGTAGCTCACAGCGCATGCCGACGGCCTCGGCCATTCCGGCCAGCTTCATCACTCCGGTAATGCCTCCGCGTAAGACGTCGATGCGGGTGATATCGGAGGCACGACGCAAGATCCAGTCCGCTCGAGTATAGACACCGCCCTCGGCGATCTCCGGTGAGCAGATCGGGATATCAAGTGCGTCAACCAGTTTCACATATGACTCGACCCGGTACTCGGGCATCGGGTGCTCATACCAATAGAAACCCAGCCGTTCCAGCTCGCGGCCGACCAGCAGGGCGTCTTCGAACGTCTGGTAGGTGCCCCACGGGTCGAACATGAGCACCATGTCGTCTCCGACCGCCGCCCGAACCTCGCGGCACACCTGTAGATCCCAGTCCACATACGATGGTCGCGGCAGAGCGGGTTGGCGGGTCGCGGGGTTCCAATAGTGGTACGGATGGATCTTGTAGGCCCGATAACCCTGACGCCGGCAGTCGGCGGCATGAGCCGCGTACTCGTCAGGACTGCCCAGATTGTTGAAGCTGCTCGCGTAGGCCTTGACGCGGTCACGAGCGCCGCCCAGCAACTTGCGCGTGGGTAGCCCGGTGGCTCGGCCCGCCAAATCCCAAAGGGCCAGATCGATGACGCTGCAGACATTCTCCGGTAGTTTCGCGGCCCAGAGTTGACGCCAGATCTCCGCCCGGTCGAAGGGATCCTGGCCGGTGAGCAGGGGACTCAAGAATTGAGTTATCAGCGCCCGGTCACCGGGCAACAGCCCGTCCTGGTCGCCATGGAAATGACCCCCGAAGTAGTAACCCTCGACGCCCTCGTCGGTGAGTACCTTCGTCACGGTCTGCACCACACGGTAATCGGTAGTCAACTGGCCGAACGAGATTCGGTCGACAAAGGTCTCGAATGGCACGACCTGTAAGCCGGTGATCCTCATAACGGGTCATTGTTCGCGACCCGCCACGTTGACGGGTAGGGGCAAAGGTCCTACGCCGGTATCTCGAGCCGGGTCGGCTCAGATCGCGTACCAGACGCGGTGCAGCGCCTGACCCTGCAGCGTGAACAGCCGCTCGGACTCCGACCAGTCGGGCAGCAGCGAATCGAAACCGTGGCAGGTGCGCGCGAATACGTGCAATTCGGTGGACACGCCGGCGCGCAGCAGCCGCAGCGCGTAGTCGATCGCTTCGTCGCGAAACGGGTCGATCTCCGCGCAGGTGATCAAAGTTGTTGGTAAATGCTTTAATTCGGGACGCCGCGCCGGCACGGTGTCCGGCGATGCGGGCCGGTCACCCAGGTAGTAGCGCCACATCAGTTCGGCCGCCTCACTGTCGAATGCCGGGCTGGTGCGAAACTCCGCTTTCGACGCGGTAGGGCGATCGTCGAGCACCGGCTGGTGCAACAGCTGGAACACGACGGGCGGCAGCGACCCGTCGGCGCAACGCTGCACCAGGGATGCGGCCAAAGTGGCCCCGGCACTGCTGCCCGCGACCGCCAGCCGCGTGATGTCCACATCCAGTTCCGCCGCCTTGCCGGTGACCCACTCGAGCACCGCGATCGCGTCGTCGAGTGCCGCCGGGTAGGGGTGTTCCGGGGCCAGCCGGTAGTCGACCGACACCACCGTGCAGCGGCCGCGGCGGGCGAGTTCGCCGCACTGCCGGTGGTCGGTGTCGAGGTTGCCCAGCGCGAATCCGCCCGCGTGGCAATAGACGACGACCGGTGCCGGTGACGGCCCGCCGCGATAGATGCGCACCGGCACGTTGCCGGCGGTGTCGCTGGTGATCTGCACGCCCGGCAACTCGGTGATGGCCGCGGCGTCACGGCGGCGCTGGTCGAACGGTCCGCGCATCGACTGAATTGCCTCCGGGGAGAAGACTGTTCGAGTCGTCGCGACCGCGCGCAGCACCGGATGCAGGCGTTGCGCTCCGTCCAGGTCCGTCATCGTGCCTCCGGTGCGCTGACGGCCCCATGACCGGCGGACACGGGCCGGCGCGGATGACTGGAGAACACGAAGTCGCCGGGCGTGAACCTGCGCGTCATCTCCCAGAAGCTACGCGCGCTGCGCGGCCACTGGGTGACCACGCGCCCGTTAGCGGCCCGAAAGTAGTTGCTGCACTGGGTCGTCCACACAGTGCCGACCATCCATCGGTCGATCTTGACGATGAACCGCGCCAGCGCCGACGGCCGCACCGCCACGTACGTCTTGCCCCGGCGCCGCAGGTACTTCAACACCCGCACGATGTAACGCGCCTGAGCTTCCAACATGAAGATCACGCTGTTGGAGCCGACATTCGTGTTGGGCCCGTACAGCATGAAGAAGTTCGGGAACCCGGGGACGGCCATGCCGAGATACGCATGCGCCCCCTCGCTCCACACCTCGCGCAGCGTGGTGCCACCCTCGCCGAGGACATCCAGCTGCCCGAGATAGTCGGCGGCGGCGTAGCCGGTGGCACACACCACGACGTCGACGTCACGCTCGGTGCCGTCTTCGGTGACGAAGGATCGGGCCTTGAGGTAGCGGGCCGGACTGGACACCACCTCGACATTGGGCCGGGTCAGCGTCGGCAGGTAGTCCGAGGAGAACACCAGCCGCTTGCAGCCCATCGGGTGATCCGGAGTCAACCGTTGCCGCAATTCCTGGTCGGCGACCGTCTTTTCAAGCAAGTCAAGGGCGATCGCGGTGAAATCCTGCGTCTTTTCGCTGCCGTGCTCGATCACCGAGATGTTGGATTCGCTGCGCAGCCACAGCCGGGTCCGGTACAGCCTTTTGGCGAACGGCAGATGAGTGAAGGCCCAGCGCTCCCGTCGGGTGTAGTGCCGATCCGGCTTGGGCAGAATCCAGGTCGGCGAGCGCTGTACCGAATAGACCCGGGCAGCGACCTTTGCGAGTTCGGGCAGCAGCTGTGACGCCGTCGAGCCGGTACCCAACACAGCCACCCGCGCGCCCTCGAGATCTATCGAATGGTCCCATTGCGACGAGTGCATCACGGTCCCGGTGAACGGCTCCTGCTCGACGAGCTCCGGGAGAAGAGGCCGGGTGAACAGGCCCACGGCGGAGACCACGACGTCGAAGCGGTGTTCTTCGCCGTTACTGGTAGTAAGACACCATTGCTGTGCGTCTTCTTCCCAAGTCGCCGAACGAATTTCGGTGCGCAGCCGCAGATGCGGCCGCAACCCGTATTTGTCGGCGCAGCGCTCGAAGTAGGCGAGGATCTCGGGCTGGCCGGACCATAACCGCGACCAATGCGGGTTCAGGTCGAAGGAGAACGAATACAGATGCGACTTGACGTCGCAGGCCAGTCCCGGGTAGGTGTTGATCCGCCACGTGCCGCCGACGTCGTCTTCGCGGTCGAAGATGGTGAAGTCGTGAAATCCGGCTCGATCCAACAGGATTCCCAATGCCAGTCCGCCCGGCCCGGCACCGATGATGCCGACCGACAATGTCGTCCTCATCGGATTTGTAGGCATTGCCCACCATCGACGACCAGTTCCGAACCGGTGATGAACGACGCGGCCTCCGACACCAGAAAGGCTACCGCATCGGCGATTTCGGTAGGCTGCCCCAGCCGCCCGAACTGCGCCGTCGCCGTCAGCCGCGCCTGCGTGGCATCGTCGAGCATCGAGGTCGCGATCGGCCCGGGGAACACCGCATTGACCCGAATGCCCCACGGCGCGAGTTCGGCCGCCGCCGTTTGGGTCAGCCCCCGAAGCGCCCACTTCGACGAACCGTAGGCGCAGTGCGCCGGGAACGGGCGGATGGCTCCGGTGCTGCAGATATTCACGATCGCCGCGTGTTCGGCTTCCCGCAGCTGAGCGAGTGCGGCTCGCATGCCCAGGAAGGCGCCCAGACAGTTGACCCGCCAAGCATTTTCGAAATCCGCGACTGTCTCGTCGCCCAGCGCGGCACGATGCAGCACCCCGGCGTTGTTGACCAGCGTGGTCAACCCCCCGAAGCGGTCCACCGTCGATGCGACGGCGGCCTCCCATTGCTGCTCGCTGGTCACGTCCAGTTCGATCGCGATCACCTCGTCGTCACCCAATTCCGCGACAGCGGCCGCGACGTCCTCGGCGCGCCGGTCGCAGGCCGCCACCGAATACCCGTTGCCGCGAAGCCTTTTCGCGATCGCCCAGCCCTGGCCGCCGGCCGCTCCGGTGACGAGTGCGACGCTCATGATGACGCGACCTCCGGGCTTTCGGACAGGCCGCGGCTGGTGACGAACTGGCATCTGCGCTGCCGGAAACGCCATTGACCGTCGCGGCGGACCAACTGGTCGTCGTAGAGCGCGGGGCGCAGGTGCAGATCACCGGCCCTGACGAACAGGACCTGCGTGCGGGCGGTCGCGGTGTCTTCTTCGGGGCCGACGTCGATGCGCGACACCCCGGTCAGGTGCAGCCCGCGGGGAGCATCGGTGAACATCGTGGCGATCCCTTCGGGTCCGGCGAAAGCCCGTCCATAGACCAGGAATTCCGCGTCATCGGTGAACAGCTGCACGCACGCGTCGACGTCGACGCCGTCGAGAGCGAGTGCGTAGGCGGCGATCAGTTCGCGGATCGCGGTGCGCTCGTCGGTCACTGTCCGGTCGCTTCGCGTAAATGCTCGATCGCCCCGCGTCGCAGGGCCGCCGATTCGGCGGCCAGGGTGATCATCCGAAAGCCGAGCTGCGCCATCGCGTGACCGGTCTTGCCCTCACTGGCGTGAATCCCGGTGACCAGTCCGGCTTCGGTCGCGACGCGGTGGATCCGCACGATCGCGTCCAGCACTTCGGGCTGCCGGGTCGATCCGACGGGCCGGTGCCCCATCGAGATCGCCAAATCGGCTGGCCCGACATAGATTCCGGCCAGCCCATCGACCGCACAGATGTCAGCAAGGTTCGCCAGCGCCGCCGCGGTTTCGATCATTGCGAACACGCTCACCCGCGCCTCGTGGGCGGCGGGGTCGAGCCCCAGGCCGGCGCGCAGCGGCCCGAAGCTGCGGACGCCCGCCGGTGGGTAACGGGTCGCGGCCACGGCCGCGGCGGCCTGGCCGGCCGACTCGACCATCGCGACGACGACGGCGTCGGCACCGGCGTCGGCCACCCGCCCGATCGGTGCGGGGTCGGCATTGGGCAACCGCACCGCGGTCGCGATGGGTACCTGCTCGAGGCGCCGGAGGATGCCGGCGATGTCGGCGTCGTCGAGATAGCCGTGCTGGGCGTCGAATCCGACGTAGTCATATCCGGCCCGGGCGAATTCCTCCGGCCCGATCAGCGTCGGGCCAGTGACCCAGCCGCCCCAGATCGGGGCGGCCTTGGCCAGCGCGTCGCGGAAGGCGCTCACTGTGCGATCGCGATCTTGACGCGCTCGGGAACCGGCCGGCACGCCAGGTCGAATGCGCCCTGCACGTCGTCGATCCCGAAGGTGTGCGTGAGATAGCAGCCGAGTAGCTCGGGATGTTCGGCGGCGAACTTGCCGGCGAGCTCGAGTACCCGCCGCCGGTCAAGTGTCACACCGGATTTCAGGGTCAAGTTGTTGCGCAGCATGAGACGCATGCTAATCGGGTAGGCCTCGTCGTCGGCGACGCCGAAGTAGAAGACCGTGCCGCCGGGGGCGGTGGCCTCGATGGCATGGCCCAGCGTGGCGACCTGATGACCGACGGCCTCGATGACGACCTCCGCGCGATCGGTCGGCGCCAGTCGACTGACCCAGCGGTCGCTGGTCGCACGCACCGCCTCATCGACACCGAATGTCCTTGCGAGGCTTTGCCGGTCGACCGGGTCCACACCGGTGACGCGTCGGGCCCCGGCCGCCTTGGCGACGTAGGAGAACAGCAACCCGATCGAGCCCTGGCCGATGATCGCGACGTGCTTGCCCGCCAGGTCCGGCAGTTGCTCGCAGGCATACAGGACACACGCCAGCGGCTGCAGCCCGACCGCCTGCGCCGCGGTGAGCGCGGGGTCGTAGGGCGCCAGGCCGTTGCCGTCACTGATGACCCGCTCCATCAACCCGTCGAACCCGGAAGCCCAGCCCACCACGCGATCGCCGACCCGGTGTTCGGGATGCCGGCTGGCAATCACCTCACCGGCGACTTCGTGGATCGGGAAGCCGTCCTTTTCGGCCGCGCTGCGGCCGTCGTCACCGGCAAGCCTGCCCTGGGCGCCGCGAAAACCCGGCAGGTCGCTGCCGCACACCCCGGCCGCCAGGAACCGCAGTAGCACCTGCCCGTCGGCCAGGTCGTCCGGCTTCTTCTCGACGATCGACGTGCGCTCGAACTCATACGGGGCGATGATCCGGTAGGACCACACGTCAGACCTCCACCGGGATCTGGTTCCATCCCCACTGGAAGCTGGACGGCAGGCGGGTCGCGTCGTGGCCCTTGATCGCGAAGTCCGGCACCCGGCGCAGCCATTCCTGAACGAGCACCGCGACTTCCAGCCGGGCCAGGTGATATCCGATGCAGAAGTGCTGGCCGCGGCCGAAGACCAGCGAGCGGGCGATGGGCCGATCCCAGACGAACTCGTCGGGGTTTTCATACTCCCGTTCGTCGCGATTGGCCGAGGCGAGCAGCGTGATCACCCGCTGGCCCGGCTCGATGGTCTGGTCGTGAATCGTGAAGGGCCGCCGCGCCGTTCGGGCAAACCATTGCGCGGGCGCGCAGTACCGCAGCATCTCCTCACGGGCCACCGGCACGGTGTTGACCGGATCGGCACGCACGGCGGCGAGCTGGTCGGGCCGCTGGCTCAGCTCCCATAGGCCGTGCGCAGCGATCTTGGGCACGGTTTCGGTGCCGCCGATGAAGATGCACAGCATCTGCGTGGCGGTTTCGACGTCGGACAGGGCGCTGCCGTCGGGCAGCCGGTAACCCAGCAGCCCGTCGACCACCGGAAGCGGCGCGCCGGATTGGTCGGCCCGGCGCCGTTGCACCACGGGGATCAGGTATTCGAGGTAGTTGGGCCGAGCCTGCGCGGTGTCGACACCCTCACCGGGTGCCGCGAGGCTTCCGGCGTTGACCGCGGCCAACACCTGCGGCGCGAGTTCGGTTGATATTCCCAGCAAGTCGCACACCATCGAGGCGGCCACGATGCCACCGTAGTCCTGGGTCAGGTCGAAGGACCCCCGTGGCAGCAGCAGGTCGAGGCGCTCGTTGGCGAGTTCGCGGATCCTGGCCTCCAGGCCGGCGACCGACCGCGGCCGCAGTGGCGCCGAGTGGGAACGACGGATCTCGCCGTACAGGTCGGTGTCGAACACGGCGTGAAATGGCAAGGGGTGCAATGGCGGATCCTCGACCGGCCCGCTGTTGTGCTTGGCCAACACGGTCGCCGGGGGCAGGGTTCCTTCCGACGCGACGAAGGTTCCGTCGTTGACTTCGAGAACCTGCCAGATGTCCTCGAAGCGGGACAGCGCGTAGGTATCCCATTGCGGCATGTAATAGACCGGATGGTGATCGCGCAGGGTTCGGTAGTACGGCAACGGGTTTGCCATGACGTCCGCGTCGAAGGGGTCGTACGCGAAGTCGGAGGTGGGGGCGGTCACTGCAGCGGAGAGGGCGGTAGAGCCTGCAGAATCGAGTCTTCCCAGCCGTCGCGCAATGCCGGTGCCACGCTCATCCAGGTGACGATCTCGGCGGGCGGGCTGTCCTTCCAGGAGGGGTAGTGATTGGCGAAGCATTCCCAGCCGCCGTCCAGCGCCCAGTAGTGGATGACCTCGTTGAAACGGAACGTGGTGGTAAACGATCCCAGCCAGCGTTTGCCGGTGCGCTCCGACCACGGGACGTAAAGCCGTTCCAACTCCCGGATGTAGTCGTCCTGGCGCCCTGGCTTGGTTTGCATGATCTCCTGAATCACCAGTGGCGCAGCGAAATTGGCTTCGCGTAGCTGGGCCAGCGTTTTGTTACTCGGCCCGGGGTACATGATCCGGCCCTCGCCGCAGGCCCCGATGTCGGACAGGAACGCCGCCCACTTGCCGGCCGCGGCCTCGTGGTCTCCTCCCCGGGCCTGGGCGGCGCCTATCCTCGCATAGTCGGAAAATCCGTCGATCTCCCAGATGACGGTGACCTGCGGCCAGTGCCCGTTGTAGGGCGTGGTTTCCCACATCGCGAACAGCCGGGCGCCCAGCGCTTCCATCATCGGCTGGTAGGTGTCGGTGAAAACCTCGGTGAAGCGGCCGCTTAACCCCGATCCCAGCGAGATCGTCTCGTGCAGGTAGAGCAGGGTGTGGCCGTAATACTTCTTCATCAGTCGAGCCGCACCGGCTCTGAGTCGACGCGCGAATAATTCGCCTCACACAGCAGCGTCTCGGTCGGTTCGACCAGGGCAGACGGGATCCCCGCTGCCGCAAGGGCATAGCCCTTGAATTTGCGCGCCGCGGCCGACAGCACGTGCTGGGCTCGGGTCATGCCGCGGTTCACGCCCAACGGCCACCCCTCGCCCCACAGCGCGACTTCGGTCAGCCGGTCGTCGAGGGACTTGAGCACCTTATCGCGCACGCGGGCGTCAGCGGTGAACGCCTCGGCGCTGACGGCCAGGGTGTGACTGGTCGATCCCATCGCGGTCGCGACGTTGTCCGTGTCCACCACCGTGACGCCCAGAATGCGCAGCGGTCGGGTGTCGCAGCCGCCCGGCAGCAGGACGGTCACCTCCCAGCCGGCCATCACCCGGTCATAGAGCCAACCGCCGGCCGAGTGCACGACGTCGACCGCGCTCGCAGCCACCACATCCAGTCGATACCGCAGACACTCACCGTTGCCGCGGGTTGCTCGTCCAGCACTGACGCGTGTGCTCTGGCCGATGTCGAACGTCGGAGTGACCATCAAATCCGTTCCTCACCGCCACACCGCGGAGTGCGTTCGCTCCAAGGCAGCTGCAGCGCTTGTCATGGGCTTCCCAAGGGCTGACGCCGCCTCACACCGGGGTGACGCGACTCATGCCCCAGCGTGACACTTCTGTCTAAATTTGTAAAGCTCCCCCGAGGTGGTCAGCCGCGGCGTCGGGCTTTGAGTTCGGCGATGATTTCGTCGGTGTGCTGCCCCAGTTGCGGCGCCGGTGAGCGCGGTGCCCACGGCGTCCCGTGGAAGTCCGCCGGGGTGGCCACCATCGCGACGCTGGCGTCGCCGTCGGGGACGTCGACGATGCCGCCCGCGGCGTGGAACTGCTCGTCGGCCACAACGTCTTCGAGGGAGTTGATCGGCGACCAGAAGAAGTCCGGTTCTTCCGCGAAGGCCTGCGCCCATTCGTCGAGCGAGCGAGTGGCGAAGATTTCGTCCAGCTCGGCGATCAGCTCCGGACCGTTGACGAAGCGGGCGGCCGCGTCGCTGTAGCGCGAGTCGTCGACCCATTCGGGGTGGCCGACGACGCGGCACAGCGGCGGCCAGTGCCGGTCTCCTTCGAGGCCGACGATCCAGAAGCGCCGCCCGTCACCGGCGGCGTAATTGTTCATGCAGGGGTTGCCCATCGTCTCGCGTTGGCCGATCGCGATCGGCTGACCGGTCAGCAAGTAGGTGTTGAGGTCGAAGCTCACGGTGTAGGCGCCCTGCCGGTACAGCGAGGTGCTCACCAGCTGACCGCTACCGGTGCGCTCGCGGGCCAGCAGCGCCGCGCAGATCGCCGCGGCCAGGGTCATGCCCGCCGAGTGGTCACCCATGCCGCCCCGCTGGAACGGCGGTGTCTGGCCGGGCCGGGTCAGCAGGTGCGCCACGCCGGCGCGCGACCAGAACGCGGCCACGTCGTAGGCGGCCCGGTCGGCGTCGGGCCCGGTCTGGCCGTAGCCGGTGATCAGGCCGTAGACCAGCCTCGGGTAGCGGGCGGACAGCGACTCGAAGTCGAAGCCGAGGCGTTGCAACGCGCCCGGACGGACGTTGGTCACGAAAACGTCGGCCTCGGCCAGCAATTCGAAGGCGATGTCGCGGCCGTCGTCGGTGGTCAGGTCTAAGACGATGCTGCGCTTGGAACGGTTGTCCAGCTCGAACGGCGGGTTGACCCCGAGGTCGCAGCCCAGCATCCGGCCGAACATGCGGCCCGGATCGCCGGCCGGCGGTTCGATCTTGATGACGTCGGCACCCCAGTCCGCCAGGATGGCACTGGCGGCCGGTCCGGCCACCCACACTCCGAGCTCGACGACTTTGAGGCCTTCCACCGGTCCCGCCATGGCTACGTTCCTACTCCGTGGCTCAACCGGACCGCGCACTTGCCCCCGGTCAGCTCACCCTGAGCTGACACCATCGCCCCGAAGAAGCGGTCGCCGGCGTTAACCTGGGCACCATGAGTCTGGTCGCCGGGCATGGTCCGCTCAGCCGCGATCCGGCCGGGCGGTTCGCTCCCCCGCTGCCCGCTGGCGTGATCTACATCGAGCCACACCCGCGCCGCGTGCAGGCGTTCAAGGACGGACGTCCGGTGATCGACACCGAGCGGGTGCTGATGGTGCACCGGCAGGGCCACCCGCTGAGCTATCTGTTCCGCGCCGACGAAATCGGCGACCTGCCCGCCGAACCCGAATCGGCGGCACCGGGTTTCGTGCACGTGCCGTGGGATGCCGTCGACACCTGGCTGGAGGAAGGCCGCGAACTCGTTCACTACCCGCCGAACCCGTATCACCGGGTCGACTGCCGGCCCACCACGCGTCGCCTGCGCGTCAGCGTCGCGGACACCGTGCTGGTCGATACCGACGAAACCATGATCGTTTTCGAGACCGCGCTCGAACCAAGGCTTTACGTCGATCCCGCGCATGTGCAGACTGGTCTGCTGCGACCTTCGGACACGACGAGTTACTGCAACTACAAGGGATTCGCGACGTACTGGTCGATCGGCGATGTCGAGGACATCGCGTGGAGCTATCCGGATCCACCGCCGGAAAGCCTGCCCATCAAGGGTTTTCTGAGTTTCGACGGCGCGTGTGCCGACGTGTTCGCCGAATTGCCGCTCAGCTGGCCAGCGCCACGATCGCAAACATGAACAGCACCCCGCCGACGGTGCATGCCAAGGTGGCCGCGGTGCGATGCCCGGTGTGTGCTTTCGGCAGGATGTCGGCGCTCGCCAGGTACATCAGGAATCCCGCGAAGAAGCCGAGGTAAACCGCGAGCACCCGATGGGGAATCGTCACCAGCAGCGTGAGGGCCGCACCGAGGACCGGCGCGACGGCATCAGCGACCAGCAGGGTCAGCGCCCTTCGGCGGTCATTGCCATAGATCGACGTCACCGTGTACGTGTTGAAGCCGTCCGCGAAGTCGTGGCCGATCACCGCCACCGCAACCACTGTGCCCGCTCCGGCTCCCGCCTGGAAAGCTGCACCGATGGCGAATCCGTCCATCACGCTGTGGCCCACCAGCCCCGCCGCGGCCAACAACCCGATGCTGGGTGCGTCGGCGATCACCGCGTCGTTCATCGTTTGACCGCGATGAATGCCGACGGTGTGTTCGACGATGTGCAGCACGAGAAAGCCGAGAACGAACGCCACGAGCGGAGCAGGAATGCCGTACAGGGACCACACGTCGCCGTGGCTCAGCGCTTCGGGCAGCAGGTCGAAGCTCACCGCACCGAGCATCAGCCCGGCCGCCAGGCCGAGCACGAGATATCGGTAGGAACCGATACGTAACGCCGCGTATCCGCCGGACAACGTCGTGAGGAACGAACAGAAGGCCACCAGAACGACCACCGCGCGGCCCACCTTTCCGCCGTCCGTCCACTCGGAGCAGCACGGCCTCAAGCGTATGACGCGACCCGGCTGAAAGAGAGTTGCTAGCCGCCGTAGCTGGGGCGCCCGAGCTTCAGCTCGTGCTGGGCGATCATGTTGCGGAAGACCTCCATCGTGCCGCCGTAGATCCCGGCGGGCACACCGTGGCGGAAGATGAACTCGACGGCCCCGTTGTCCGCGGAACCCGTTGTGTCGGTGGGCAATGCCGATGCCGTCCCCAGCATGTCCATCAATTCCGGCGAGACGTCGCGCATGGTCTGAATGAGCGCGACGCGTCCGTAGATCCCGGGCGTCGACAGCGCCGCCTCGATGCGGGCCATGGCGCGCCCGAGCCGGTATTTCGTCGACTCGTCGTCAATCGGGCGCCGCCCGTTGGAATCCGGCTTGGAAAGAATCGCCGCGACTCCGTCGGCCGCCTCGGCCATCAGATGGCCGTGCTCCGACATCATCGAAACATTCTGCAGGCCATGGTCTTCGGTTTCGGTAATGCCGTGTTCGGCGTCTAGGGCAAACCGCATCACCTTCCAGCCGGCATTGACCTCGC
This sequence comes from Mycobacterium ahvazicum, assembly GCF_900176255.2. Lineage (GTDB taxonomy): Bacteria > Actinomycetota > Actinomycetes > Mycobacteriales > Mycobacteriaceae > Mycobacterium > Mycobacterium ahvazicum. Next base: position 297,011 of record NZ_FXEG02000001.1, on the reverse strand, counting down.
CGATGCGGTAGAGATCGTCGACCCGTACGTCGCTGTAATAAACGATGTTGGTGCGGTCGCCGTCCAGCGTGCGGATGCCCTGGATCTCGACGCCGTCGGAATCCAGCGGCACCAGAAACATGGTCAGGCTCTTGTGTTTCTGCGCTTGCGGGTCGGTGTTGGTAAGCAGGAAGACGTACTTGGCGTTCTGCGCGTTCGAGGTGAACATCTTGGACCCATTGATAACCCAGCTCGATCCATCCGCTTCCCGTACGGCTCGGGTCCTGCAGGTCGCGACGTCCGAACCCCCCTCCGGTTCGGTATAGCCCAGGCATAGCCGAATCTCACCGGACAGCACACCCGGCAGTACCGCGTCGACGAGTTCGGGCTTCCCGAACTGCTTGACCAAACGCGCGACGACCGCGGTGGTGCCCCAGTGGAACCACGGCGTGTGGGCACGGCCGATCTCGAGATGGAAGATTCGCCGGCGCACCGGATCGAATCCCCCCTCGGACTCCTGCTTGAAATCCGACGCCAGATAACCCTCGGCACCCAACGCCAAATGCACTGGCTCACTGAAGTTTTCACCGGTCTCACGATCCCGGCGCAGCACCTCGTCGGTGACGTGTTCGGCGATGAACGTCCGGGTGTGCTCGAAGAATTCCCGGTCCTCGGGTGAGAGGTCGACGTAGGAGAAGTCCATTACGCCGCGTCGATCACGAGGGTGCGAAAACGATCGAGGGTCTCGAGCGCGTGCCCAATGCCGTCGCCGGGCAGGTGGACGCTGACCCAGGTGACCCCCAGCTTCGCCAGCTTGTCCAAGCCTTCGAGGTAGGCGTCGGCGTTGAAGTCGTCGTCGGTGATGCTGCCGCCGTCGAAGTTGGTGAAGGTGATGTCGATCGCCGACCAGTCCCTGCCCTCGGCATCGCAGCGGCGACGCAGATCGTCGATGCCGGCGGTGAGCTTGTCCAGCGAGTCGATCACCGCGGTGCCGGCGGTCTGCGCCAGCTGCGGCGGGGCGGGGAACGGGCACCAGCCGTCGCCGTACTGCGCTACCCGCTGACGAGACGCCGTGGTGTTGCCGCCGATCCAGATCGGCGGGCTGCTCGGTGGCCGCGGGTGCGCGGTGATGCCACGGGCGCTGAAATGCTTTCCCTCAAAGGTGATGTCGTCGCCGCTCCAGATAGCCCGGATCACTTGCAGGGATTCTTCGAACAGCTCGGCGCGCTCGTCGTAGCCGACTCCGAGCGCCGCGAACTCACGCTTGAGGTAGCCGACGCCGACCGCGAGCGTGAAGCGGCCCCCGGAGAGCAGATCAAGGGTGGCGCCGGATTTGGCCACCACGAACGGGTTTCGATAGGGCAGCACCACGATGTTAGGGATCAGCCGCAGCGTCGACGTGGTGGCCGCCGCGAAACCCAGTGCGACGAAAGGATCTAGCGCATCGTGACCACCGGCCTCCAGCCAGCGCTGCGACGGCGCCGGATGATCGGTGAAACCGAATCCGTGGATGCCGGCCGCCTCGGTGGCCGCGGCCACCTTCCCGATGCCATCCCCGCCGGCCAGCTCCGGGTTGTAGGGGTGGCTGTGCATCGGGTGAGTGATCGTGAAGCGCATCGGGATCCCCAGCCGTCAGAAGCGGGCGCGCGAGTCGATCGCGGTGTCGCTGGTGCGCAGCGGCCGGATCAGCGCCTCCTGCGCGAAGGAGGCCAGCAGCTCGCCTTCTTCGGAATGCACGGTGCCGCGCACGTACGACATCCCCGCGCCGACCTGGGTGCTCTCATGTGTGTAGAGCAGCCAGCCGGTCCAGTCCACCGGTTCGTGAAACGCCACCGAGATGCTCATCGGTGCGGTGGACACGGTCAGGTGTGCCTGGGCGGTGCCGATGCCCTCATGCGCGCGCATCGTGGTGGAGATCCCGAGATGGCCGGTGAAGTACGCCAGCAGCGCCTTGGCCAGATCGTCTCGGGTGGGAATCGGGTCGTAGTGCAGCCAGGCATACAGCTCCGGCGGGCCGACCTCGTCGGGGCTGTTGACGTCGACGACGTCGACCAGCCGCAGCTCCCGGCCGACCATCGGCATCGGCGAGTGGTGGGCGTCGGCCGGGGCGGCCACGTCGGGCTTGGTCAGGTGGTGGCGAATCACGTCGTCGGTGGGGACGTCGGCGAGCACGGTGATGCTCAGGCAACGCCGCCCGTTCTGATGCACGGCGACCACGGCGGTCGCGGTCGATCGGCCCTCGGACACCACGTCGATGACGAGCTCGATCGGCGGGCCGACCGTCACGGCACGCGAGAACACCGCGTGCGCCGAGCGCACCGACTTGTCCGGGAAGCGTTTGGCCACCGCGACAATCGCCTGGGCCAGCACCTGAGTGCCCTCCACCACCTGGCGTTCGTCGCCGACGGCGATGCCGGTCTCACCGGTGAACCGGTCGTCGTCCCCGTCGGACCGCACATCAAACAGATCCAGCAGGCCCGCAACCGTCCATTCAGTCTGCTCAGATTCCGTGGTCAAATCCGATCCACCTCTCACGTTGGCAGCTTCCGGCACAGCGTGACACTTTGAGTAGGATTTGTAAAGGTTGGCTAACAAGACTCCGGCGAGCACCGCGGGCAGCACCCCTGCATGCCGCTGGAAAGCGCAGAGAGGCAACGTAATTGGGCATCGTGACGAGCACATCAGAGACCGCGTTCACCCAGTCCGCCGAGACCGTGTACGACTTCGTCACCAACCCGGAAAACTGGACGAAGACCTATCCCGGCAGTGCCCACATCGGCAAACTGCCGCCGCTGCCGCTCAAGGTCGGCGACACCTGGGAGGAAGCCGGTCCCGACGGTGACCGCGTCTTCAGCTGGCAGCTGGCCGTCGCCGTGCGGCCTATCCAGTTCGTGTTCACCTCGATCGGCCGGCTTGGTCACGACCGCGACGGTAAGGGCGGGCTGGAGGGTCGCATCACGGTGTCCTACCGGTTCTCCCGGCCCGGCCAGGACATCACGCTGTTTTCCCGAACCATGACCATTGAGGCGCCCAAGCACGCCCCGCTGCCCGACAAGCTGTTCGAGCAGGCCAATCCGGCGCGGATCGACGAGTATCACGCGGCCGTCGCGCGGGAGCTCGCCCGGGCCGCGGATTGACACCGGCGCCGCGGGTGCATGACACTTCTGCGGTGTTTTGTAAAGGCTGGAGCCGATGATCCCCGAGGTGCTGGCCAACGGGTTCTGCTTCGGCGAAGGCCCCCGCTGGTTCGAGGGCCTGTTGTGGTTCTCCGACATGCTCGGCGAAGCGGTACACACCTCGACCCTGGGCGGCGCGCTCACCACGCTGCCGCTGCCGGGGCACTCGCCGTCGGGCCTGGGTTTTCGTCCCGACGGGTCGCTATTGATCGCGTCGTCCGAGGACCGGCGGGTGCTGTGCTACGACGGGGAAGCCGTGGTGGAGATCGCCGATCTCACCGACCTGGTGCCGGCCAACCTCGGTGACATGGTCATCGACGACAGCGGCCGCGCCTACATCGGATCCCAGGCCCGATGCGGTGGCGTGATCGTGCGCCTCGATCCCGACGAAAGCGCGACCGTCGTCGCCACAGACCTCGACTTCCCCAACGGCATGGTGATCACGCCGGACCGCAAGACGCTGATCGTCGCCGAATCGACAGGCCGGCGGCTCACCGCGTTCACCATCGACGACGCCGGCGCGCTGCACGATCGGCAGGTCTTCGCGGACGGCCTGGACGGGCCGCCCGACGGCATCGCGCTGGACGCCGAGGGCGGGGTGTGGACGTCGATGACGCTGGCGCACCAATTCGAGCGGATCGTCGCGGGCGGCGCGGTGACCGACCGCATCGACATGGGCGAACGGGTCGCTATCGCCTGCGCGCTCGGCGGGCCCGAGCGGCGCATCCTGTTTCTGCTGTCGAGCACCGACGCCTATCCTCAGCGGCTGGTGGGCACCAAACTCTCGCGGCTCGACGCCGTGCAGGTCGCCACGCCCGGCGCCGGGCTGCCCTGAGACACCCGAGAGGGAGACACGTGACCGACTCGTACTACGAGCTGATCGACCCCGCCGACGCGTTGGGCGAGAAGTTCCGGGCGACCGACCTGGCCCGCGGCACCTGGTCGGCGACCATCCAGCACGGCGGTCCGGTGTCGGCGCTGCTGGTGCGGGCGCTGGAACGCTGCGAGCAGCGCGACGACACCCGGCTGTCCCGGGTCGTGATCGACCTGCTGGGCGGCGTGCCCTCGGAAGGTGACATCTGGGTGCGTGCCGAACTGCAGCGCGGCGGCAAGCAGATCGAGTTGGTCAGCGCCGAGATGCTGGCTCCCGGCCCCGACGGCCGGCCCCGTCCCGTCGCTCGGGCCAGCGGGTGGCGGCTGCAGCAGCAGGACACTCAGGCCGTCGCGCACGCGGCGGCCGAACTGCCCGCGCCGCGCACCGACGCGCGCAACCGTAATCTCAAGGCCCGCGAATGGGACCGCAACTACGTGCACAGCCTGGAGTGGCTCTGGCTGACCGAGCCGCTGACGCCGGGCCCGGGCGAATCGTGGATCAAGCCGGAGGTCGACCTGGTCCAGGGCGAGACGATGACGCAGCTGGAGCGGTTGTTCGCGGTGGCCGACTGTGCCAACGGCATCGGCAGCAAGCTCGACATCACCAAGTGGACGTTCTTGAACACCGATCTGGCGGTGCACGTGTTTCGGGTGCCCGACGGGGACTGGGTCGGCATTCGGGCGGAAACCAGCTACGGACCGGACGGCATCGGGACGACGATCGGCACGTTGTACGACGAGCAGGGCGCGGTCGGCGCCATCCAGCAGTCCGTGCTGGTGCGCCGGCGTCCGCCTAAGACCTGAGGGGATTCGGCGTGGCTAGTTCGGCAATACTTCGTAAAGTCTCAGATATGAGCCAGCCGGCCGGGGCGACAACCGAGACCGAGACCGACACCTCGACGCGTCAGCGGATCCTGTTGGCGACGGCCGAGGTGCTGGGCCGCAACGGCAAGACCAAACTCAGCCTGTCCGAGGTCGCCGCCCAGGCCGGAGTCTCGCGCCCCACGCTGTATCGCTGGTTCGCGTCCAAAGAGGAGCTGCTGACCGCGTTCTCGCAGTATGAGCGCCAGCTGTTCGAAAGCGGACTGGTGCGGGCCACCGCGGGGCTCAAGGGGTACGACAAACTGGACGCCGTGCTGCGATTCATCGTCGAGTACCAGCATTCGTACTCCGGCGTGCGCATGGTCGACGTCGAACCCGAGCACACGATCGCCGAGTTCGCCCACGTCATCCCGCAGATGCGCGACGGCCTGCAACGACATCTGCCCGGGCCCAACGCCGCGGTCAAGGCCGCGACGGTGATCCGGATCGCCATCTCGCACTACATCGTTCGCAGCGACGACGCCGAGCAGTTCCTGGCCCAGCTGCGCCACGCCGTCGGCATCAAACCCGCGGCCGACTAGCCCTGGCTAGTCGAACAGCACCGCCGCGTTGAGGTAGCCGGTCGGGTCCAGCGCTGCCTTGACCGACCGCATCGCCGCGATATCGGTTGCCTGCCTTGACATTTCGAGATAGGCGCGTTTGCGGCTGCCGACGCCGTGTTCGGAGCTGACGTTGCCCCCGCACCGCGCGATCAGGTCCATCATCGGCCCGTAGAGCGCCTTCTCCCGCTCCAGCGGCACCCGCAGCACGTTGAGGTGCAGGTTGCCCTCACCGATATGTCCGAACAACACGGGTACGGCGTCGCTGACCTGCTCGCGGATCAACGCGACGGCCTCGTCCGCGAATCCGGCGATAGCAGCCAGCGGCAGCGACACGTCGAACTTCAGCGGCGGCCCGTACACGCCCAGCACCTCGGCCAGCGATTCGCGAACTCGCCAGAGTCGTTGCTGGGCAGCAATATCCACGCCCACCGCGGGCTCGGCGGAAAGCGGTGCATCGGCGAGCAGGTCAGCCAGCCGTTCGGTCTGATCGTGGTCGGCGGCCAGCTCGATCAGCAGCAGCCAGTTCGCCTCGACCGGTGCGGCGATGCCGAGATGCTCGGCGGTCAGCGCGCCGGCCCGGCCGTCGATCAACTCGAGTGCGGCGATCCCGTCCACGTCCCGGAACGCGCGGCCGGTGGCGACCAGCGCGTCGAGGTCGTCGAAGCCGCACACCGCGGTCACCCGATGCGACGGCGTCGGATGTAGCCGTAGATCCAGCGCGGTGATCACCCCGAGGGTGCCCTCCGCACCGACGAACAGCGCGGGCAGGTCGTATCCGGTGTTGTCGCTGCGCACCGGGCTGTGCCGGCGCATCAACGACCCGTCGGGCAGCACCACGTCCAGGCCGACGACCTGCTCGCCCATGTTGCCGTACCGGACCGTGCGCAGCCCGCCGGCATTCGTCGAGGCCATGCCGCCGACCGTCGCGGTGTCGCGGGCGGCGAGGTCGACGCCGAACACCAGGCCCGCCGCGGTCGCGGCGCGCTGCACGGCGGCCAGCGTGGCTCCGGCACCGACCGCGATTCGGCGCTCGGCGGTATCGACATCGCCTAGCGCACAAAGCCTTTCGGTGGATAGCAGCACGTCGTCGTGCTCTGGCACGGTACCTGCGACGAGCGAGGTCCGACCGCCCTGCACGGTGACGTGGGCCCCGGCGTCGCGGCACAACCGCAACACCTCGGCCACCTCCTCGGCCGAACCCGGACGCACCAGCACGCTGGCCTTGCCGCGGTAGCGGCCGGTGTGGTCGACGCTGCGCCCGGACAGCACGTCGGGGTCGGTGACGACGTGATTGGACCCGACGATCCCGCTGAGGTCCCCGAGACTGCCTGGCATGTTCGCGGTTATAGCACCCCGGGCGTCAGAACAGGTCCTTGTGGTTCACGTCGGTGATCAGCCCGCCGTCCATGATGAACTCACTGCCGGTCGAGTACGACGACTCGTCGCTGGCCAGGAACAGGATGAACGTCGCGACCTCTCGAACCTGCCCGGGCCGGCCCAGCGGAATGGTCACCATGTCCTCGGGCAGATGCTTGGTCATCGGGGTCTTGATGAAGCCGGGGTGCACCGAGTTGACCCGGATGTTGTGGGGCGCCAGCTCCAGGGCGGCCGACTTGGCCAGGCCGCGAACTCCCCACTTGGACGCGACGTACGGGTGCACCATGGGTGCGCCGCGCAGGCCCTCGATCGACGACACGTTGATGATCGAGCCGCCGCCGGCCGCGATCATCGGCTCGACGGCCACCCGCATGCCCAGGAAGGTCCCGGTCAGGTTGACGTCGATGACCTTCTGCCACTTGGCCAGGTCGAAGCTCTTGAGCGGGCCGAGCGCGACGGTGCCGGCATTGTTGACCAGCACGTTGAGCTTCCCGAATTCGCTGATCGCGGTGGCGACAGCGGCGTCCCACTGGTCGGGCTGGGTCACGTCGAGGTGGACATAGCGGGCGGAGTCGCCGATCTCGTCGGCCAGCGCCTTGCCCTGGTCGTCGAGGATGTCGCCGATCACCACCTTGGCGCCCTCCTCGACGAGCAGCCGAGCGTCTTCGGCGCCCATACCGCCCGCGGCGCCACTGATGAGTGCAACTTTTCCGTCTACCCGACCCACGGAGGGTCCCCTTTCGTTAGGTGGTCACCAAAGTGCTTGGTGCGTAAAGGCCTTTGCCGGTGATGAGCGGCAGATCGAGGGTGGTCCGGATGCCCGGCGGTGCCGCGATCACGGCCGGGATCGCGTTGACGACGCGGCCCGCGGCGCCGGCGATCGCGGCGTGGTTGTGGTCGCCCTTGCGGCTGCTCGGAATGATGTCGACGGCGTAGGACGGTTCGCCGGTGATCTCGACGCGGTAAGAGCCGTCGCCGGAGGCGGGCTGGGGCAGGTCGGGGCGCAGGTCGGGCCGCAGCCGGGTGACGTGCTCGATCACGATCACGGGGTGGCCCTTGACCATGCCGGAAATCTCGAACTGCAGCACCGCCACGGTGCCCTTGGCCACCCGGCCGACCGCGATGTCGAAATCCTCCGGCGCCGGTTCGCGCTGGTAGGACTCTTTGATCTCGTCGACCTCGATGCCGAGGCCGGCGGCCAGCTGACGGATCGCGGTGCCCCACGCGATGCCGAGGATGCCCGGTTGCAGCAGCATCGGAATTTCGTCCATCGGCTTGGCGAACCCCATGTAGTCCATGACCTCGGTCCCGTTGTACGAGGCGTAGTCGTGGATCTCCATGCAGCGCACCTGCTCGATGCGCTGGCAGGTCCCCGCGAGAGCGAACGGGATCAGGTCGTTGGCGAAGCCCGGATCGACACCGCTGATGAAGATGCTCGAATTGCCTTGCTGGGCAGCATCTTCCACGCGGCCGATGTATTTATCGGGCATCACGCCCCAGGGGAACTGCAGCAGCCCGGGCGAGGACCCGACGACGTTGATGCCGGCGGCCAATATGCGCATCACGTCGGCCATCGCGTCGGGCAGCCGGGTGTCGCCCATCGCGCAGTAGACGACGCAGTCGGGTTTGGCGGCGATGATGGCGTCCAGGTCGTTGACGGCCTTGATGCCGGTGACCGTGGGGGCATCCAAGCCGACGCCGCACAGTTCCCCGGCGTCTTTGCCCACCTTCTCCGGGGTGGACACGTTGACGCCGGTCAGTTCGAACTGCGGGTTGGTGATCAGTTCGGCCAGGGCCAGGCCTCCGACATTTCCGGTACCGACGTGCGCGACGCGGATCACCATCTTCAGTCTCCGTCCCTTGCAGCCTGGAAAACTTTTCCAGACACTAGTCCACTATTTTTGAGCCGCCTACCGGGGTCGTGCGGGCTGGGAGCGCGATCGCTCGCGAGCGTAAGCGCAGCGCGAAAAATCGAGCGCAATCTCGCCGTGTGCTTACGCTCGCGAGCAGAGCAGAATGGAGTGCCGATGACGCAGCGCGAAGATGTGCAATTCAGCGCCGGTGGCGACCGGATCAGCGCGTGGCTGTATCGGCCCGCCGGCGCGGGCGATGCGCCGCTGCTGGTGATTGCGCACGGCCTGGGCGGGGTGCGCACCATGCGCCTGGATGCCTACGCCGAGCGATTCAGCGCCGCCGGCTACGCCTGCCTCGTCTTCGACTACCGCAACTTCGGCGACAGCGAGGGCCAGCCGCGCCAGGTCCTCGACATCGACATGCAGCTCGCCGACTGGGCCGCCGCAGTGGCCTACGCCCGCACCCTCGACGGCATCGACCACCATCGGATCGCGTTGTGGGGCACCTCTTTTGCGGGTGGTCATGTGATCGCCACGGCCGCCCGGCTGCCCGGCATCGCGGCGGTCATCGCCCAATGTCCGTTCACCGACGGCCTGGCGTCGGCGCGCACGATCTCTCATCCGCTGGCCGCCGCGCGCATCGCCGCACGCGCGATCCGCGACATCGTCGGCGCCCGGCTGGGCCGGCCTCCGGTGATGATCGCCACGGCGGGCCAGCCCGGCGACGTCGCCCTGATGAATACGCCCGACTCCTACGCGGGCTACCTGCGGCTGGTCCCCGAGGGTGTCCAGCTGCGCAACGAGATCGCGGCACGCATCACGCTGAAGATCTTCACCTACCGCCCCGGGTTGCTCACCCCGAAGATCGGCTGCCCCATCCTGTTCTGCGTGTGCGAATACGACTCGCTGGCGCCGGCGGACGCCACCCTGCGCCACGCGGCCAAGGCGCCGCGCGGCGAGGTGCACACCTACCCCGAGGGTCATTTCGCGATCTACGTCGACGACGCTTTCGAACGGGTGGTCGCCGATCAGATCGCGTTCCTCGACAAGCATCTGCGCCGAGACACCCGAATCTGAGTAGTCCTACCCTGTCCGGCGCGGCCACGCTTTCGCATCCTGGGATACATGGAAATTCCCAATGGCACGTCGAAGAACACCCCCGCGTTTTTCATCCAGGCCGCGATCGCGTTCGGAGTCAGTTTCGCCAGCGCGCTCGGCGGGATCTTCTATCTCCCGCTCGACGCATGGCAGCGACTGTTCCTCGGCATCACCGTGTTGTTCCTCGTCTCCAGCGCGTTCACCCTGGCAAAGGTGATCCGCGATCAGCAGGAGGCCGCAACCGTGCGGGTGCGTCTGGATGAGGCGCGGATGGAGAAGCTGTTCGCCGAACACAATCCGTTCACCACCGCGACCTGATCGTCGGGCGAGCCCGCGCCGGGGCGCCGCCGACTTATGCTGAGCGCGATGACGCGCCCCAATCCCGATCCGACGGCGCCGCTGTGGCGCGCGGCGCAGGTGTTCCGGCTGCTGAGTTGCCTTTACGCGCTGGGCTTTCAGATCGCCATCAACCCGGACCTGCGCCGCCCGGCGCTGGGTTGGGTGCTGTTCGCGGTGCTGATCGGATGGAGCGCGGTCTGCGCGATCGCCTACATACGCGGCTTCGGCCGAAGGCCGGCGTGGGTGGTCGCCGAGATCGTGGTGGTCGTACTGCTCATGTGGTCCAACCGGGTGGTCACGTTTGATCACTGGGCCTCGGAGAACCAGACCTGGCCGACGACATTGTGGGCCAGCAATCCCACGATCTCGGCCGCGATCCAGCTCGGTCCCGTCCGCGGCATGCTGACCGGACTGGTGGTGATGGCCACCAATTTCGCGGTCAAGAATTACTTCGACCTCAACATGAGCCACAACGCCACGATCATCATCGAGCTGGCGATCGGCATGGCCATAGGTTTGGCCGCCCAAACCGCGCGACGCGCCCACGCGGATCTGCAACGCGCGGCGGCGCTGTCCGCCGCGGTGCAAGAGCGTGAGCGGCTGTCCCGCGAGGTGCATGACGGCGCCATCCAGGTGCTGGCGCTGGTCGCCAAGCGCGGACACGAAATCGGCGGCCCCACAGCGGAATTAGCCGACTTGGCCAGCGAGCAGGAACGCGCGCTGCGACGGTGGGTCACCGCCACCGCCATCGACGAGTACGGGGACCAGTCCACGATCGATCTGCGCACGCTGCTGCGCCACCGAGAATCCGACCGCGTATCGCTGAGTGTGCCGGGCACGGCGGTGGCGTTGCCGCGCGGGGTGGCCGCCGAGCTCGATGCCGCGGTGGGCAACGCCCTGAACAACGTTGCGGCGCACGCGGGCGCTGCGGCCCGCGCGTTCGTGCTGCTGGAAGATCTGGGCGAGTCGGTGACGGTCAGCGTGCGCGACGACGGCGTAGGCATCGCCGACGGCCGGCTGGAGGAGGCCGCCCGACAGGGACGCCTCGGGGTTTCGAAATCGATTGTGGGACGGCTGAATGCGCTGGGAGGCAGTGCCCAACTGCACAGCCGCCCGGGTGAAGGCACAGAGTGGGAACTGTGCGTGCCGCGCGACGGGGGGATCAAATGACCGACGACACCGCGGCGACGGTGATGGTGGTGGACGACCATCCGATCTGGCGCGACGCGGTTGCCCGCGACCTCGCCGAGGACGGATTCAACGTGGTCGCCACTGCCGACAGTGTGGCCGCCGCCCGGCGCCGGGCGGCGGTGGTCAGGCCGGACGTCGTGGTGATGGACATGCGCCTTTCCGACGGCGACGGCGCGCAGGCAACGGCCGAGCTGCTGGCGGTTTCACCGTCGTCGCGCGTGTTGGTGCTTTCGGCCTCGGATGAACGCGACGACGTCCTGGAGGCCGTCAAGGCCGGCGCTACCGGCTATCTCGTCAAGAGCGCCTCGAAAGCCGAACTGGCGCAAGCCGTCGAAGCCACCGCGGCGGGGCGGGCGGTGTTCACCCCCAGCCTGGCCGGACTGGTGCTCGGCGAGTACCGGCGCATCGCCCAGAGCAAGGACCCGGGGCCGGCCGGCCCCAGACTGACCGAACGCGAGACCGAAGTGTTGCGCCATGTGGCAAAGGGACTGTCGGCCAAGCAGATCGCCGAGCGGTTGTCGCTGAGCCACCGCACCGTCGAAAACCACATCCAAGCGACCTTCCGGAAGCTGCAAGTCGCCAATCGGGTGGAGTTGACCCGCTACGCGATCGAGCACGGGCTGGACAGCGAACCCTAGGCCCGGTACGGCTGCTGCTTCGGCAGCGAAATAGACAGTGCTACAACAACTATCGTGGCGACAAGGCTGTATAAGAAGATTGCCCACGCCACCGCCCCGGTGGGCAGTCCGGCCATCTGCTTGCCGAACACCAGCGGCGCCGGGACGACGTGCGTCACCAGCAACAGGCCCGCCAGCAGGCCCGGCACCGATGCCACCAGGGTGACCCAGATGCCCCCGCGGCGGCGGCACCACAGGATGACCGCGCCGATGAACAGCCCGGCCGCCGATACGGCCTCCAGCAATGCCACCATCAGCAGGCCCATCCCGGTAGGTGCCGCCAGCAGCAGCGGAGACAGGAACCCCAGGCCGCGAACCAGCTTGGCCAACGCAAGGTCGCAGGCGACAAAGCCCAGTCCATGGACGGCCGCGCCGGTGAGGGCGAGCAGTCCGGCCGCCACAGTGGCGACCGACTGCTGCGGGGATGTCACGCCCGATCCCGAGCGGTCGCGGCCAGCGCCCGAGCGCCCAGCAGCGCGGTCACCATCGTCGCGACGCACATCAGTCCATTGTCCTTCAGCCCCCACTTGATCGAGGCCAGAGTCGCGACCCCGGCGACGCACAGCAGCAGGCCCGCCGCCACACCCCGGGCGACCGAGGTGATCGCCCCGGCGCCGTCCCAGCCCGCGAGCGGGTTGTTCTCCAGCGGCCGCAGCACCAGGAACAGCACCGCCACCACGGCAACCATCAGGATCAGTTGCATCACACTGATGGCCGGGTAGTCCGGTCGGCCGGGGTAGCGAGGGTGGCCGGTCAGATCGAAGAGCAGGTGCATGCCGAGCAGCGCGGGCATGTGCCACAGGTACAGCGTCATCGCCCCGGAGTTGCCGAGCGCGGTCCACCACCACACGCGTGGTCGTTGCGCCCATCGGGTGATCGCGGGCATGGCTGCGATTGCCAGCGCGCTCAGGACAATGGCGTGGCCGGCTTGCAGCAACGACGGCGGGCTGGTGTTGGACAGTCCGTGATGCCCGGTGCCGACCAGGCTGATTTGGTACGGCCCCCAGCACACCAGAGCGACGTCGACCGCGAACGCGACCGCGGCCGTCACCAGCGCGGCACGCCCGGTCAGCAGACCGCGGCGGTACGCGACACCGAACATGGCAGGGATGAGCCAGACCGCCATGTTGAGGTAGCCCAGCGCCGACGCGGCCGGCCAGTGCAGCCGGACGACGTCGATGGCGGCGATGGCCCCGTAGACCGCGGCCACCCCCGCAACGAAACGGGTGCGGGTGGTGATCCGGGCCATCGCCGGCATCGCGGCCAGCACCAGCACGTAGGCGCCGAGGAACCACAGCAGCTGGATGCTGACACCGGCGACGGGTTCGTAAATATGTTGAGGCAGAACGGGATACAGCACAGTGAGCGCGACCGCCCAGAATCCGAGGTAGTAGAACACCGGCCGGAACAGCCTGGTGCAGCGTTTCATCAGCCAGCCGCCCCAGTTGGCGCCGGGCCGCCAGGACGACAGGCTCGCGGCGGCACCGGCGAAGAAGAACAGCGGCATGATCTGGAAGATCCAGGTGAGGGCCTGAAACACCACCGAGGTGGTCAGCAGGTTGTCCCAGATCAGCACGTGGTTGCGGATGACACTGATGGCCATCACAGTGTGACCGGCCACGACGCCGATCAGCGACACGATACGGATGACGTCGAGGGCTCGGTCGCGATCGGCCGGCGTAGAGGCCGCCAGCTCGGCGGGGCTAGGAAGTGTTTGCACTCGAAAAGCATTGCCGGGCAGCAACCCCCAGGGCCCGCGCAGTTCTACGCGTTAAGCCTGAGTAGTTCTACTCAAACCGATCAGGCCCGTTACGGCCCGAGCGGAGACTCCGTGCGGATCGTCTCGTCCCGGATCAGCCCCCGCAGCAGCGCGGTGCTGAACTCGGCGGCGATTTCCTTGGCAGTCCGGCGGCCGTCGGGGCGCAACCAGCGGTAGGCCCCCAGCGTCATACCGATGTAGCCCAGCGCCACAACGTGGGTATCGCATTCGAAAAACTCACCGCTGGCGATGCCGCGGTCGATCAGGCCGTGCACGTGCTCGTAGACCTGGGTTTCCTTCTCCCGGACCTCGGCGACCTGTTCCTCGGTGAACCACTCGGTGATGTACGGCGCCTCCTGGAAGTACACCGCCGCTCCTTCCGGGTTCTCGGCGATGTTCGTCAGCAGCCGGACGGTGTATTGGTAAAGCGCCTCCCGGGCCGTCCAGGACGGGTCGTCGTGGACGGCTTCCAGGGTGCTCTCGGCGGCCTGGCGGTAGATGTCGAACAGGATCAGCGATTTGCTGGCGTAGTAGTGGTAGACCGTCGCCTTGTTCAGGCCGATGACGTCGGCGACGTCGTCCATCCGGGTGCCGTGGTAACCGCGGGCGGCGAACAGCTTGGTGGCGACCGCCAGCAACTCCTCGCGGCGCGTCAACCCGTTGCGGGTGATGCTGTCCGATGACATCTTTACTCACTATCGTCGCGCCAACGCGGCCGAATGGGCATGGCTTCGGTCCGGTCTAGGCAAAGTACCAATCAACTGGTTGGACAGTTTAGAGGTATCGGCGCCTGTCGCACCGGCACGGATGCGACTAGACTCGGATATTTGAACTGGTCGCGAGTGCAGAGGTGGGGCGATGGATCCGAGTCCGGATTATGACGGCAGCGACGAAATCGAATTCTTCATGAAGTATTTCACCTGGGGCCTGCGCGGGGTTCAGGACGGAAACGGCTACCCGCCGCCCGCCTACCCGCCCGTCTAGCCAGACTTTTTCGCGTCCCGAACAAATCGCGGCACCGCCAGCGTCGCATTCCGTATTTGTTTTGTGTTGCAAGCGAATCGGGCGGGCTCAGTCACACCAATCACTACTACGGGCGGCACCTAAAATGCCCGCCTTCGAGCGACAAAATCCAGCGGGCTGCGTCGCGCGCCATGGTTGTCGCTCAGAGGCGGGCAAAAAGCTGACCCCGCCCTCGCCCTCGCACTCGCCCTCGCCCTCGCCCTCGCCCACGGACTCGCCCTCGCCCTCGCCCTCGGAGAAGTCGCACGCAGGTCAGCCGCCGTAGGCGACGTCGAGGCGTTTGACGCCGTTGATCCAGCCCGACCGCAGTCGCTGCGGCTCGGCGAGCTTGGTGATGTCGGGTATCTGCTCGGCGAGCTCGTCGAAGATCAGCTTGATTTCCATCCGGGCCAGGTTGGCGCCGATGCAGAAATGCGCGCCGTTCCCACCGAAACTCAAATGCGGGTTCGGGTTGCGCGAAATGTCGAACTGGAAGGGATCGTCGAAGACTTCCTCGTCGAAATTGGCCGAACTGTAGAACAGCCCGACCCGCTGGCCTTCGCGGACGATGACACCACCCAGTTCGACGTCGGCGAGCGCGGTGCGCTGGAAGCAGTGCACGGGACTGGCCCAGCGGATGATCTCGTCGACCGCGGTGGCCGGCCGCTCGCGCTTGAACAGTTCCCATTGCTCGGGGTGGTCGAAGAACGCGTTCATCCCGTGCGTCATGGCGTTGCGGGTGGTTTCGTTGCCGGCCACGGCCAGCAGGATGACGAAAAACGCGAATTCGACGTCGCCCAGCGCGTCCCCGTCGATGTCGGCCTGGATCAGGCGCGTGACGATGTCGTCGGCCGGGCAGCGGCGCCGCTCGTCGGCCATGTTGTAGGCGTAGGCCATCAGCTCGGCGTTGGCGGTGGTGGGATCGCTGTCGAAGTCGGGATCGTCGGTGTTCATGATCGCGTTGGTCCAGTCGAACAACTTCGCACGATCCGCCTCCGGCACGCCGATCAGGTCGGCGATCGCCAGCAGGGGCAGGTTCATCGCGATGTCGTTGACGAAATCGCCGTCCTGCTTGAGCGCGGCGGTACGCACGATCTCCTTCGCCGCCCCGGCCAGCTTCTCCTCGAGTTGGGCGATCGCGCGCGGCGTGAACAGCCTCGACACCAGCTTGCGCAGGCGGGTGTGTTCGGGCGCATCGTGGTTGATCAACAACGCCTTTGTCAGCTCGAGCTGATCGGCGGTGACGCCTTCGGGAAGGCGCATGACGGCGCCCTTGCGATTGGTCGACCACAGGTGGCCGTCCCGGGAGACGGCCTTGACGTCCTC
The DNA here is from genome assembly GCF_900176255.2 of Mycobacterium ahvazicum. Taxonomy (GTDB): domain Bacteria; phylum Actinomycetota; class Actinomycetes; order Mycobacteriales; family Mycobacteriaceae; genus Mycobacterium; species Mycobacterium ahvazicum. The sequence goes on along the minus strand of NZ_FXEG02000001.1, from coordinate 280,937 downwards.
GTGGCGGCTGATCACCCAATAGCCGCCGTCGTCGAAGATCGACTCGGGCTGCGGGTTCCACCAGACCGGGGCGGTGCGGCGCAGCTCGGCGAACTGGGTGACCGGAAGGCCGGCCAGCAATACGTCGGGATCGGTGAAATCGAAGTTCTCTCCGAACGGACACGTCGTTGTGCTCATCCCGCCGATCATACAGATGATTGCATGACGTATGACCTGCCGGGCGACGCGCGTCGGATATCGTCGCGGTGTGCGGACCCGTGGATGGGGTGGCAGCGTGCCGGCCACCGACGAGGAGGCGGTGGCCCGCATCCTGGCGGCCACCCGCCGGACCATCGACGAGCGCGGCGACCAGACCACGCTGGCCGATGTCGCGCGCACGCTTAACGTGACGCGGCAGACGATCTACCACTACTTCGCCTCGACCGACGAACTGCTCCAGGCGACCGCGCTGGGCGCGACCGACGACTTCATGGACCACCTGGCGACGGCCCTACACGGGATGACCGACCCCGCGGCGGCTTTGATCGAGGGCATCTGCCTGACGCTGGAGCGCCTGCCGAAAGACCCCTACATCGGCCTGCTGCTGCGGGTGTCGCGCACCGGGGCGTTCGCCGAACAGGTCACGGTCACCAACGAGACCGCCCGCGTGCTGGGCCGCTCGATTCTGGACCGCCTCGACGTCGAATGGTCGGGCTATGCTCCCGCCGCGATCGAAGACATCCTGCAGATCGTGCTGCGCACGCTGCAGTCGTTCATCCTGTCGCCGCCAACCGGCGATGGGGCCGAACTGCGCCGGCTGCTCGGCGTGTGGGTCGGTCCCGTCGTCGCCGCGCTACCGCGCGCCCAGAGGGCCCCTACAGAGCCTTGAGTTCCTCGGCGACCTCGGTCACCGACTTCTTCGCGTCGCCGAACAGCATGCTGGTGCCCTCGCCGTAGAACAGCGGGTTGTCGATGCCGGCGAACCCGGAGTTCATCGACCGCTTGAGCACGATCACCGACTTGGCCTTGTCGACGTTGAGGATCGGCATGCCGTAGATCGGGCTGGAGGCGTCGTTGCGGGCGGCCGGGTTGGTGACGTCGTTGGCGCCGATGACGATCGCGACGTCGGTGCGGGAGAACTCGTCGTTGATGTCGTCCATGTCCTTCATGGCGTCGTAGTCGACCTCGGCCTCGGCCAGCAAGACGTTCATGTGCCCGGGCATCCGGCCGGCCACCGGGTGGATCGCGTACTTGACCGTCACACCCTTGTTCTCCAACAGAGCCGCCATGTCCTTGACCGCGTGCTGGGCCTGCGCGACGGCTAGACCGTAACCGGGCACCACGATCACCTGGTTGGCGTAGGCCATCTGGATCGCGGCGTCGGCGGCCGAGGTCGCCTTCACGGTCTTGTCGCCGGTATCGCCACCGCCCACAGCCACACCGCCACCGCCGAAGCCGCCCGCGACGATCGCGGGGATGGAGCGGTTCATCGCCTTGGCCATCAGGTTGGTCAGGATCGAACCCGAGGCGCCGACGATCATCCCCGCCACGATCATCGCGGTGTTGTTCAGCGCCAGACCCGCCGCGGCGGCCGAGAGCCCGGTCATCGCGTTGAGTAGCGAGATGACCACCGGCATGTCGGCGCCACCGATCGGCAGCACCACCATCAGACCCAGCACCCCGGCCGCGGCCAGCAGGCCGATCATCCACCACAGCGACGCTCCACCGGTGCCCGGATGGGCGTGCAGGCCGACGACGACCGCCGATCCGACCGCCGCGGCCAGCAGCAGCAGGTTGATCGGCTGCTGGGCCTTGCCGAAGCCGATCGGCGAACCAGAGATGATCTCCTGCAACTTGCCGAACGCGATGATCGATCCCCAGAACGAGATCGAGCCGATGATCGCGGCGAACAGCGAGGCCACCACGATGTGCACGGTCGGCGACTCGCCGTGCTGGAACGCCGAAAAGCCACTCGTCTCAATGAACTCCGCGAGCGCGATCAGGGCGACCGTGCCCCCACCGACGCCGTTGAAGAACGCCACCAGCTGCGGCATGGCGGTCATCTTGGTCATCCGCGCCGGCGGCACACCCAGCGCGACCCCCACGACCAGGCCGGCGATGATCAGCACCCACGATTCGGTGTGCCGGATCTTGACCAGGGTCGCCGCCACGGCCAGGGCCATGCCCACCGCGGCGATCAGGTTTCCGCGCACCGCGGTCTTGGGACCGGTCAGGCCCATCAAGCCGTAGATGAACAGCGCGAACGAAATGATGTAGAGAACCGTCACCAGGTAGTTCATTTGGCGGCCGGCCCTTCCACATTCTCGGCCTTCACGGCCGGAGCTTTCTTGCCCTTGAACATGCCCAGCATCCGGTCGGTGACGATGAAGCCGCCGATGACGTTCAGGGTTCCGAACACCACCGCGACGAACAGGATGATCTGCACCGCCAGCGACGGATGCTCGACCTCCCCGAACACCACCAGCGCGCCCAGCACCACGATGCCGTGGATCGCGTTGGTACCCGACATCAGCGGCGTGTGCAGGGTGTTGGGCACCTTGGAGATCACCGCAAACCCGACGAACCCGGACAGCACCAGAATCGCGAGGTTCTCTAACAGCTCGTCGTACATCTAGGAGTCCTCCTTGCGAGTGACGCACGAGTCCGCGATGACTTCGTCGCCGAAGTCCGGCGCCAGCTTCCCGTCGGTGATCAACAGGTCCAGCAGCGCCGTGATGTTCTTGCTGAAGAGCTCACTGGCGTGCTCGGGCATCGTCGCCGGCAGGTTCAGCGGCGAAGCGATGGTGACGTCGTGCTTGACCACCGTCTGCCCGGGCTCGGTGAGCTCGCAGTTGCCGCCGGTTTCCCCGGCCAGGTCGACCACCACGCTGCCGGGCTTCATCGCTTCCACGGCCGCGGCGGTCACCAGTCGCGGCGCGGGCCGGCCCGGAACCAGCGCCGTGGTGATCACCACGTCGAATCCACTGATGGCCTTTTCCAGGGCCTGTTGCTGCTGGGCGCGTTCCTCGTCGGTCAGCTCGCGGGCGTAGCCGCCCTCGCCGGCCGCGGCCAAGTCTTTTTCGCCCAACGTCAACCACTGCGCGCCGACCGAACGCACCTGGTCGGCCACCTCGGGGCGGACGTCGTAGCCGGTGGTGCGCGCACCCAACCGCTTGGCCGTCGCCAGCGCCTGCAGCCCGGCCACGCCCACCCCGAGCACCAGCACCGTGGCCGGCTTCACCGTGCCCGCCGCCGTGGTCAGCATCGGGAAGAACCGCGTCGACTCCGAAGCCGCCAGCAGCACGGCCTTATAACCGGAGACGTTCCCCTGGGACGACAAGGCATCCATGGCCTGAGCACGTGAGATGCGCGGAATCGCCTCCAGCGCGAACGCCTGCACCCCGGCCGCCTTGAGCGCGCCGATCGAGTTCTCCGCACTGCGCGGCGCCAGGAAGCCGATCAGCGTCTGGCCGCTGCGCAGCTTGCCCACCTCGTCGGAAGTCGGGGGCGCGACCTTGACGACGACGTCGGCGGACCACGCGTCCCCGATGGTGGCGCCGGCCTCGGTGTACAGCTCGTCGGGAAGCAGCGCCCGCGCACCCGCTCCGGACTCGACCACCACCGCCACACCACTGCTCACCAGGGATGCGACCGCCTTGGGTACCAGTGCAACGCGGCGCTCATCCGTCCCGGATTCGGCGACAACGCCGACCTTGACCGGCTCTAGCTGCGCATCTGTCATGGCGCGTACATCTACTTTCCTTAGCTCAGCTGCATTAATGCGAACCTCGTTGAGTTGAACACCCTAGCGGCCGTTACCAAAGCGGTATGTCTTGGCCGTGTTCCGACACCGGCCGCGGCCCGAAGTGGCGCCGTTGCGATTCGTCGATCCGGATGTCGTTGATGCTGGCCTCGCGGCGCGCCATCAAACCGGCTGGCGAGAATTCCCAGAGTTCGTTGCCGTAGCTGCGATACCACTGGCCGCTCGCGTCGTGGCACTCGTACTGAAACCGCACGGCGATGCGGTTGTCGTGGAAATCCCACAGCACCTTGCGCAGGGAGTAGTCCAGTTCGCGCTGCCACTTGCGGGTGAGGAACGCGACGATGTCGGCCCGGCCCACGACGTGTTCGTCGCGGTTGCGCCATTGCGAATCGGGCGTGTACGCCAGGCTGACCTTCTCGGGGTCGCACGTGTTCCAGGCGTCCTCGGCGGCCTGAACCTTCTGCAGCGCTGTTTCGCGGGTGAATGGCGGGAACGGAGGACGGGATTCGGCGGCGGCGCTCATACGTCCATCGTGCTGGATCGCGACCGCGAACGATATGAGTTGTCGCGTTCGTCGAAACTGAAACCTTGCACACCAGCCGCGGCGTGTCATCTGCGTGGTTTCAGTGTCGCCGCGGTGGCCGGGAATCGAAGCGATTGTCCCGCGAGCGCCGCCCTTACCCACGTGTCCTATCGTGACGGTCATGGACTTCGCGATGTCGGCTAAGGCCACCGACTACCACAAGCGGTTGTCCGACTTCATGACTGAGTTTGTCTTTCCGGCTGAGGCCGCCTACGACAGCTACCGCCACGAGGCCGGCGCAGATGACCACACCGTTCCGCCCGTCATCGAGGAACTCAAAGTCAAGGCCAAAGAACGCGGCCTATGGAACCTGTTCCTGCCGGCCGAGTCCGGGTTGACCAACCTCGAGTACGCCCCACTGGCCGAGCTGACCGGCTGGAGCCTGGAGCTCGCGCCCGAGGCGGTCAACTGCGCGGCACCGGACACCGGGAACATGGAGACCCTGCACCTGTTCGCCACCGAGGAGCAGCGCAAGCAATGGCTGGAGCCCTTGCTGGCCGGCGAGATTCGCAGCGCCTTCTCGATGACCGAGCCCGCGGTCGCCAGCAGCGATGCCCGCAACATCCAAACGGCCATCGTGCGCGACGGCGCCGACTACGTCATCAACGGCCGCAAGTGGTGGACCTCGGGTGCGTCGGACCCGCGCTGCAAGATCCTGATCGTGATGGGCCGCACCAATCCCGACGCGGCCAGCCATCAGCAGCAGTCGATGGTGCTGGTGCCGATGGACACCCCCGGCGTGACGGTGGTCCGCTCGACCCCGGTGTTCGGCTGGCAGGACCAGCACGGGCACTGCGAAATCATCTACGACAACGTCCGGGTTCCGGCCACCAACCTGCTCGGCGAAGAGGGCGGCGGTTTCGCGATCGCCCAGGCCCGGCTCGGACCGGGCCGCATCCACCACTGCATGCGCGCGCTGGGCGGAGCAGAACGTGCCCTGGCCCTGATGGTGCACCGCGCGAACAACCGGATCGCGTTCGGCCGTCCGCTGGCCGACCAGGGTCTGGTACAGCAGGCAATTGCCCAGTCCCGCAACGAAATCGACCAAGCTCGGTTGCTGTGCGAGAAGGCCGCGTGGACCATCGACCAGCACGGCAACAAGGCCGCCCACCTGCTGGTCTCACAGATCAAAGCCGTTGCGCCGCAAGTGGCCTGCGACGTCATCGATCGCGCGATTCAGGTGCATGGAGCCGCCGGCGTCAGCGACGACACCGTGCTTGCCCGGCTCTACGGCTGGCACCGCGCCATGCGGATTTTCGACGGACCCGACGAGGTGCACATGCGAACCATCGCCCGAACCGAAATCGGCAGAGAGCAGTCCGCCTTCGCAGCTGCGGTGACCCCGCATGACTGAGGCGTTGCGAGAACTGTCCGGCGCGTGGAACTTTCGCGATGTCGCCGACGGCGTGTCCGCGCTGCGGCCCGGACGGCTCTTCCGGTCCGGCGAGCTGAGCCGTCTCGACGACGAGGGCCGGGAAACGCTGCGCGAGTTGGGGATTACCGATGTCGCCGATCTGCGCGCCGCGCGTGAGGTGGCCCGGCGCGGTCCGGGGCTGGTCCCCGATGGCATCGACATTCACCTGCTGCCGTTTCCCGATCTCGGCGACGAGGAGCCGACCGACGACCCAGAAGACGCAGCGCCGCACGAGACCGCGTTTCGGCGACTGTTCGAGGGCGAGGCCCACCAGACCGACGAAGAGGTCAACGAGGCCGCCATCCGCCACATGACCGACGAATACCGGCAATTCCCCACCCGCAATGGCGCGCAACGAGCTGTGCAGCATGTCTTTTCGTTGCTGGCCGCGGGGCGCCCGGTGCTCACGCACTGCTTCGCGGGCAAGGACCGCACCGGCTTCGTGATCGCCACGGTACTGGAGACGATCGGCATCGACGAGGACACCATCGTCGCCGATTACCTGCGCAGCAACGCCGCGGTACCCCAACTGCGCGAGCACATCTACGAGATGATCCAGCAGCGCTCCGACGTCGAATTGACTCCGGAGGTCGTCACTTTCACCAAAGCCCGGCTGGCCGACGGTGTCCTCGGCGTGCGCCCCGAATACCTGGAAGCCGCACGCCTCACCATCAACAGCGAGTTCGGCTCGCTGGAGGCCTACCTGCGGGATGCGGGCGTCACGCGGACCGATGTAGACCGCCTGCGCAGCGAACTGCTACCCTGACTACTTGCGCAGGGTGAACTGATTGAGGTCCGTGTAGCCCTTGCGGAACAGGTTCGCGCACCCGGTCAGGTACTTCATGTACATCTCGTACACCTCTTCGGACTGGATCTCGATGGCCTCGGCTTTGTGCGCCTGCAGGCCCGCGGCCCATACGTCCAGGGTCTTGGCGTAATGCCGCTGCAGCGACTGGCGACGCTTCAGCTTGAAGCCGGCCTTCGCCGAGAACTCCTTGACCATGTCGATGGTCGGCAGATAGCCGCCCGGGAAGATTTCGGTCTTCATGAAGTCGCTGAACTCGACGATCGCCGGAGTCAGCGGCAAGCCGGACGCGATGATTTCCTTCTCCGACAGCACGGTGATCGTGTGCAGCAGGAACGTGCCGCCGGCCGGCAACAGCTCGTACGCGCGCTCGAAGAACGCCGTGTAGCGGTCCAGGCCGACATGCTCGAGCGGCCCGATCGCGACGATTCGGTCCACCGGCTCGTGAAAGCGCTCCCAGCCCTCCAGTAGCACCCGCTTGGAACGCGGGCTGTCCATTTCGTCGAGCACCTTTTGGGCGTGGCTGGCTTGGTTCTTCGACAGCGTCAAGCCGACGACGTTGACGTCGTATTTCTCGATGGCCCGCACCATGGCGGCGCCCCAGCCGCAGCCGAGGTCCAGCAGTGTCATGCCCGGGCGCAAGTCCAGCTTGCCGAGCGAGAGGTCGATCTTGGCGATCTGCGCCTGTTCCAGTGTCATGTCGTCGCCACCCAGCCAGTAGGCGCAGGTGTACATCTGGGTGCGGTCGAGGAACAGACGAAAGAAGTCGTCGGAGAGGTCGTAGTGCGCTTGCACGTCCTCGAAATGCGGCGTCAGCTCCTCAGACATGACTGTGCTGCCTTTCCCTGGACCCCGCCAAGTAGCCGTCAGGTCCAGTCGCTATGCGACTTGGGGTTGGTTGGGTCTTCGTCCACTGTAAGGCGAATCCGGTTGGAGCGCTTCGCCGAAGGGAGGTCGCCCACCCACGACGACAGGCTCATTCAGCCGAGTTTGAAGTCGGCCTGCTTCGCCGCGGACAGATCGGTGATCTGGTCCCACTGCGCGGCGACATCGTCAACCGTCGGCGGCTTGTCGAAGTTGACGCCGTCGTTCTGGAACAGCGCGACGCGCTGTACCTTGCCACCACCGACCACGAAAACCGAAGCGCTGTTGGGGTTTTCCTCGGTGCACAGGTAGGACACCACCGGCGCGACATACTCCGGGGTGAGCTTCTCGAGTACCTCGGGCGGCAGGATGTCCTGCGTCATGCGGGTGGCCGCGATCGGGGCGACGGCGTTGGCGTGGATGTTGTACTTGGCGCCCTCGAGCGCCAGGCTGTTGATCAGACCGACGAGCCCGAGCTTGGCCGCGCCGTAGTTGGTCTGGCCGAAGTTGCCGAACAGTCCACTGGTCGAGGTGGCGACGACGACGCGGCCGTAGCTCTGCTCGCGGAAGTGCGGCCAGGCGGCGCGAATGACGTTGTAACCGCCGTAGAGGTGGACCTTGAGTACGGCGTCCCAGTTCTCGAAGGACATCTTGTGGAAGGTGCCGTCGCGCAGGATGCCCGCGTTGCTCACCACGCCGTGGATCGCGCCGAACTCGTCGAGCGCGGTCTTGATGATGTTCTCGGCGCCCTCGGGCTCGGCGACGCTGTCGTAATTGGCCGCCGCCCGGCCGCCGGCGTCTTTGATCTGCTTGACGACCTCGTCGGCCATGTTGTGGCCGGCTCCGGTGCCGTCGCGAGCTCCACCGAGGTCATTGACGATGACGCTGGCGCCCTCCTTGGCGAGGGTGAGCGCATATTCGCGCCCCAGTCCTCCGCCGGCTCCGGTGACGACGATGACGCGATCCTGCACTCCGGGCATCAGGTTCCTCTCTGCAATTAACCAACGGTCGTGAACGACCCCCGAGCTAGTGTGTCAAAAGAGCTTGCGCGCCATCTTCAGGGCCCGGTCGGTGTAAGGCGGGTAGGTGAAGCTGGACAGATCCGGGCGGGTCGGTTTGGTCATCACCGACTTGCGGTGACTGAACTCCTCGAAGCCCCACTTGCCGTGGTAGGCACCCATTCCCGACGCGCCGACCCCGCCGAACGGCAACTTGGCCGTGGAGACCTGGAAGGCGAGGTGGTTGACCACCAGGCCACCGGCCGGGACTTCCTGGATCACCTTCTCGCGCACCTCGCGCGACCTGGTGAACAGGTACGCCGACAACGGCTTCGGTCGCGAGTTGACGAAACGTATTGCGTCGTCCAGAGATTGGACGGTGATCACCGGCAGCAGCGGTCCGAAGATCTCGTTGACCATCAGCGGGCCGTCCGTGTCGGGATCGACGACGACCGTCGGCTCGATGCGCAGGGTCGACGCGTCGGAGCCGCCGCCGACGGTGGTTTTGCCGCCCGAGCCGTTGAGGTAGCTGGTGAGCCGGTCGAACTGACGCTGATTGGCCACCCGCATTCCGGTCGGCCCTTGCGAGCGGTACTTCGTGATGGCCGCACCGATCTTGGTCACCAGCTCGTCGCGGATCGTCGCGTCGGCCAGCACGTAGTCGGGGGCCACGCAGGTCTGACCACCGTTGAGCAGTTTGATCCAGGCGATGCGCTTGGCCGCGACGTCCAGGTCGGCGTCGGCCGCCACGATCACCGGGCTCTTGCCGCCGAGCTCGAGCGTGCACGGGGTCAGGTGCGGCGCCGCGCCTTCGTAGACCTTGCGGCCGATCTCGGTGCCGCCGGTGAACATCACCCGGTCCAAGCCCTGCGCGATCAGCTCCTGGCTCACCGAGCCGTCGCCTTCGAACACCGCGATGGCGTCGTTGTCGAGGTAGCGCGGGACCAGCTCGGCCATCAGATGCGACGACGCGGCCGCGATTTCCGAGGGCTTGAGTATCACGGCGTTTCCGGCTGCGATCGCGCCGACCGCCGGACCCAGGGTCAGGTAGAACGGATAGTTCCAGGCGCCGATGACCAGCACCGTGCCGTAAGGCTCGTACTGGATCCAGCCGCGGCCGGGCAGTTGGGCCGCTTCGAGGAGCGCGTACTTGCGCCTCATCCACTTGCGGACCTTCTTGGCGGCGTACTTCGCCTCGCCGACGGTGCCGGCGAAGTCACCGATGAACGCCTCGAACGGGTGGCGGTCCAAGTCTTCGGCGAGCGCGGCGTTGATCGCGGTCTCGTTCTCCTCCATCAATCGCGCCAGCGCCAGCAGCTGGCGCTTGCGCCACTCGACGTCTCGGGTGCGCCCGGTGGCGAAGGTCTGGCGCAGCCGGGCCACCGTCGCGGGGATATCGGCGGGCCGGGCCCCCGGCCCCGACGAAGCCCCGTTGGTGGACTCGGACGTCTTGCGTGCAACCGATTCGGTAGTCATCGCTGTCTTCCCCTCTCGCACCTTCCCGGAAATGCCCACAACTGTGCGCGCGGACACATACGGGCGATAACCGCGATCCTAACCATCCGGTCGGTTGGGAGGTAAGGGAAGCTCCAACAGGTGCGGTCGAATATCGCGCCGGCAGCCGATCCTTGGCCGGTGCCCCTCCGGCGAACCGCCTGGTCAGCCCCTGGTTGCGGTGATGAAGGTGTTCGCGAAGGGCCGGTCGTCGTTTTGCGGCTCGCGGCCCAACCGGGTGGCCTCCTCGCGCGCGTTGACCGTCTGCACCGTCCAGCCGTGGGTGGCGAACCACTCGCCGCAGTCGGGCCGGCCCTCGTCTTCGAACCAGAGGTCGAACGGGTTGAACGAGGTGTCCTGGCCGCGCGCCTCGCGCTTGGCCTTCAGCTCGGCCCACCGCTCTTCGGCTTCGCGGCGCTTGTCCACGTCGACTCCGAAATTCTCGACGGCCACCCGACTACCCGATGCGCTCAGCGCGTCGATCGAGACGAACAGCGCTTCTTGCGCGGCCGCCGGAAGGAAGGGCAATAGCCCCTCGGCCAGCCACGCCGTCGGCTGGCTCGCGTCATAGCCCGCCTCGCGCAACGCCTTCGGCCAGTCGTGGCGCAGGTCGACGGGGACGGGGCGCCGCACGGCGATGGGCGTCGAGCCCGCCAGCGTCTCGGCCTTGTACTCGAGGACCTTGGGCAGGTCGATCTCGTAAACCGTTGTCCCGGCGGGCCAGTCCAGCCGGTACGCGCGCGAATCCAACCCGGCGGCCACGATCACCGCCTGGCGAATACCGGCGGCGGCCGCGGCGGCGAAGTACGCATCGAAGAAATGCGTGCGCACCGCCTGGTAGTTGATCATCTCCTGGGCCCGAACCGCGCCGTCGGGATCGTCGTCCTCTGCACCTGCCCACCATGCCGTCACCTGTTCGCGCACGCCGTCGAGCGCCGGCGTGGAGACCAGCGGCTCGGCGAATTGGTCGCGGATCAGCGGATCCGCGCTGGCGGTCTCGGCGGCACGGGCCAACGCGACCATCACCGCGGTGGCCCCGACGCTGGTGGCGATGTCCCAGGAGTCGTCTGCCGTGCGTGCCATTACAACCGCTCTCCGATCACGAAGTTGGAAAAAATGTCCTGCTCGTCGGCACGCGGGTGATTGTCGTTCCAACGACCCAGCCTGCGCCGCTCCTCTGCCGACAGCCACAGCTGCGCGCGCCAGCCGTGCCCATTCAGCCACTGCGCGACATCCGCCCGGTGCTCGTCGAAATACATCAAATCCCCGGCGTCGGGGTTTTGCACCAGGCCGATCTCGTCGGCCAACTTGCTCACGCGCTCGTGTACATGCGTCCGCCGCTGCTGGGCACGAGCGGGGGCGGTCTCGGCCGCGACCCGGCTTCCGGCCGCGCTCACCTCGCCGATCTGGGTGAACAACCGGTCCTGCGCCTCGGCGGGCAAGTACATCAACAGTCCCTCGGCCAACCACGCCGTACGTGCCGATCGGTCGAAGCCGGCGACACGCAGCGCCGACGGCCAATCCTGCCGCAGGTCGATGGCCACCTCGCGGCGATCCGTCGACGAGCGCACGCCGTTTTCGGCCAGCGTTGCGGCCTTGTAGGCCAGCACCTCGGGCTGGTCGACCTCATAGATCGCGGTACCGTCGGGCCAATTCATGCGGTAGGCACGGGAGTCCAGCCCGGACGCCAGGATTACCACCTGCCGGATTCCGGCGGCCGCGGCATCGGCGAGATAGCGGTCGAAGAAGTGCGTCCGGACCGCCACGTAACCGCGAATGTGGGCGAGATCGGCCACGAATTCCGGGTCGAGCGCTTCCACCTTGGCGGCGACGGCCGGGTCGAGCATGGCCCCCCAGAGAACCCCGATACCGGCGTTGGTGGCCAGCAGTTTGGCGTACGGGTCGCGGATCAGCGCATCAGGCTGTTCGGTTTCGACGGCTCGCGCCGCGGCGATCGTCACCGCCGTCGAGCCGACGCTGGTGGCGATGTCCCACGTGTCGTCCGCGCTGCGAGGCATGACTGGGACTTAACGTGCCGCCGGTTACAACCGCTCCCCGATCACGAAATCGGAGAACGAATCCTTGTCGTCGTCCAGCTCGACGCCGGCAACCCTGCGGCCCAAGCGCTCCATCTCGTCGACCGAGTTCTGCGACGTGGCGCGCCAGCCGTGGCCGTTGAGCCACTCCGCGACGTCCGCCCGATTCTCGTCGCGATACATCAGCTCGCCGACGTCGACGCTCTGCTCGATGCCGATCTCGTCGGCGACCTTCTTGAATCGTTCCCGCATCTGTTCACGCCGCTCATCGGAGTGCGTAGGCGCGGTTTCGGCCGAGACGCGGCTGCCGGCCGGGCTCAGCTCACCGATCTGGGTGAACAACTTGTCCTGCGCCTCGGCGGGCAGGTACATCAGCAATCCCTCGGCCAGCCAGGCGGTGCGCTGAGCCGGGTCGAAGCCGGCGGCACGCAGCGCGGCCGGCCAGTCCTCGCGCAGGTCGATCGCCACTTCACGACGGTCGGCGGACGGGGTGGCGCCGCTCTCGGCAAGGGTGGCCGACTTGTAGTCCAGCACCTGAGGCTGGTCGATCTCGTAGACCGTGGTGCCGGCCGGCCAGTCCAGCCGGTAGGCCCGCGAGTCCAGTCCCGACGCCAGGATCACGACCTGGCGGATCCCAGCGGCGATGGCGTCGGCGAAGTACGCGTCGAAGAAGTGCGTGCGCACCGCCTGGTAGCCACGCATGTGGTGGATGCGAGCAGCGGATTCTTCGTCGATCGCCTCGATCTTGGCGACGACCTCGGGGTCGAGCATGGCCTCCCAGATGATCTCGGCCCCGGCGTTGTTCACCAGCAGCCTGGCGTAGGGGTCGTGGATCAGCGCGTCGGGCTGCTCGGTTTCGATGGCCCGGGCGGCGGCCACCATGACCGCGGTGCTCCCGACGCTGGTTTTGATGTCCCAGGTGTCGTCATGTGTGCGAAGTGAACTCATCGGCGGTGCTCCAGGTCTTGTGCGGTCGGGTCAGTGTGATGGTCCGGCGAAGCGCGCACGCAGCAGGGCGCTGCGGACGGCATCGTCGGCCAGGTCTTCGGGGACGGCGCGGCCCAGGCGGGCCATCTCGTCGCGGTTGTTCACGACGTTCACCTGCCAGCCGTGGTGGGTCAGCCACTCGGCGGCGTCGGATCGGTCCGGCTCGTGGAAGGTCAGCGCCTGGACGTTGACGTCCAGGCCGAGCCGGTCGCGCATCCGCTGCCAGCGGTTGGTGTTGCTGCTCGCGTTGATGCCGAACACCTCGATGGCGACCTGGCTACCGGGCACGCTGAGCTCGGTGAACATCTCGAAAAGCCGGTCCTGGGCATCGCTGGGCAGATAGGGCAACAGGCCCTCGGCCAGCCAAGCCGTGGGCTGTGTGCGGTCGAATCCGGCCGCTGTCAGCGCCGCCGGCCAGTCGTCGCGCAGATCCACGGCGACCGTGCGCCGGCTGGCGGTGGGCACGTGCGATTCCAGAATTTTGCCTTTGTACTCCAGCACCTGCGGCTGGTCGATCTCGTAAACCGCGGTCTCGGCAGGCCAGTGCAACCGGTAGGCCCGCGAGTCCAGGCCGGCGGCCAGAATCACCACCTGCCGGATTCCGTCGCGGGTGGCGTCGGCGAAGTACTCGTCGAAGAAGTGCGTGCGCACGGCCTGGTAGTCGATGCCGAGACGATGTCCCCGCTGGCCCTGCTCGTCGCCGTCCAGCCAGGCCAGCTCGGGGTCGGTCAACCGGTCCCATGCCGGTCCGGCCGGCGAGACCAGTTTCCGGGCGAAATCGTCCCGAATCAGCGGATCGGATCCGGCGGTCTCCGCGGCGCGTGCGGCCGCGACACCCAATGCGGTGGCGCCGACGAGCTCGGTGATGGCCCACGAATCGCCCGCGGTCCGGAGCGAGGGTGGAAGCGGCGGCTGCAACGAGGAGGAGTCGTCGAGATCAGTCATTTCCGGGCCATGTTACCCGAATAAGTTAGTTAGCCTATACGCTTTGTGCCCGATCTCACTCCCCCCGAAAACGGGCTCAGTCCCGCCCCTTGAACAGCGCGCCCTCCAGTAACTGGCCCAGCATGCCGGTGACGGCCTGCATCTCCTGGTAGCTCTGGACATAACCGGCGTAGAACCCGGCGCCGCACAGCACCACCAAAAGCGTCTCGATCAACGCATTGGCATCGATTGGGATAGCGAACTCACCCTGCTCGATTGCGTCATTGATGACACGCGTCAAGAAATCTCGACAAATCCGTACCGCATCGTTTTCTGCTTGGCTCAATTCGGGGTGGCGCTGGGATTCCAGAATCGAACCGATCAGAAACGCCGACGCCGCGGGATGCTCGGAATTCGTCGCCACCGCCGCTGAGATGAACCCGGTCAATCGGGCCATCAGGGTCGTCTCGCGGTCCGCCTGTGCGATGCCGGCCCCGAAGAGGAGTTCGCTGGTTTCGCTCAGCACCTCTCGATACAGCACCCGTTTGTTGGAAAAGTAGTGGTTAATGGCCGGCCGGGTGAGATCGGCGCGCACCGCGATGGCTTGAAATGTGGCTCCCTCGTAGCCACGTTCGCTGAACACCAAGCGACCGGCGCGCAAGATTCTCTTGCGCGTCTCGTCTGCCTTCGCGGCGGGTGGACGGCCCGGCCGGCGCCTCGCCGTGGACGGCACCGTTAGAGTGTGCCACCCCTTCGGGTAGGCATTAAAGCATTTGGCGGAATGTTGCCGAACTTTCCCGCTTGGTAGTCCTCGAGTGCCTGGAGCAATTCCGCGCGGGAGTTCATCACAAATGGCCCGTAGTGGAATACCGGCTCGCGAATCGGTTGTCCGCCCAGCAGTAACACATCAATTGCTGAGGTCGACGACGATTCCTGAGTCGAGTCGGCCGCTACCGTGATCCGGTCGCCGGGTCCGAGCACGGCCAATTGGCCCTGGTGAATCGGATGACCGACCGGGCCGACCGACCCACTGCCGGACAACACGTAAACCAGCGCGTTGAAATCGCGCCGCCACGGAATGTTGAGCCGTGCTCCGTTTTGAATTGTGGCGTGCGCCAGTGTGATTGGCGTGTATGTGACGCCCGGGCCGCCCTGACCGCCGATCTCACCGGCGATGATGCGGACCAATGCCCCGCCGTCGTCGGAGGCGAGCAGCCTGGCGTCGACGGCTTCGATGGCCTGATACCTGGGCGCCGCGAACTTGTCCTTCTTCGGCAAGTTCACCCAGAGCTGGATGCCGTGGAACAGGCCGCCGCTTTCGACCAATTCGGCGGGCGGGGTCTCGATGTGCAGAATCCCGGACCCTGCCGTCATCCACTGCGTCGCGCCGTCGGTGATCAGCCCACCACCGCCGTGGGAATCCTGATGCGCGAACTTGCCGTCGATCAGGTAGGTGACGGTTTCGAAGCCACGGTGCGGGTGCCAGTCGGTACCCCGCGGCTCGCCCGGCTCGTAGTCCACCTCGCCCATCTGATCCATGTGCACGAACGGGTCCAGGGCGGCGGCGCTGACTCCGGCGAATGCCCGGACGACGGGGAACCCTTCGCCCTCGTATCCGCGCGGTCCCGTGGTGATCGAGCGGACCGGGCGTTCGGTGTCTTGCGGGGCGGCCGCGCCAACCCTGGGCAATGTCAACGTGTCTGCGGTGATGGCAGGCATATCAACCTCCTTCATTTGAGAACTACCCATATAACCGGACCGGAGTCCGGTTATTCCGCTCTGTCATAGGATGGCGCGGTGGAGCCGACGGAGGACGAGCCCCAGCCCGCTGTCGCTCCTGCCGCGGCCGCCGGCGGGCGATTCGGGGCATCGATCAGACAGGCGAGCTACCTGCCCAAGTGGTTCGCGCTGGGCATCACGATCGGCGTGATCTCGGGCCTGGGCGCGGTGGTGTTCTATCTGGTCCTGAAATACGCCGGCGATTTCCTGCTGGGCTATCTGGCCGACTACCGCATCCCGACGCCGGTGGGCGAGGGCGGCAGCCGTGGGTCGGCCGGCTTCACGCGGCCATGGGCTATTCCGCTGGTGACAACGGCCGGGGCGCTGCTGTCGGCCTTGCTGGTGGCCAAGCTCGCACCGGAGGCCACCGGGCACGGCACCGACGAAGCCATCGAGGCGGTGCACACCGATCCCCGCGCGATCCGCTTCCGGGCGGTGCTGGTGAAGATGGTCGCCAGCGCGCTGACGATCGGTTCGGGCGGTTCGGGTGGCCGCGAGGGCCCGACGGCACAGATCTCGGCCGGCTTCTGCTCGCTGCTGACCCGGCGCCTCGGCCTGTCCGACGAGGACGGCCGGATCGCGGTCGCGCTGGGCATCGGCGCGGGTATCGGCGCGATCTTTGCCGCGCCGCTGGGCGGCGCGGTGCTGGCCGCCTCGATCACCTACCGCGACGACTTCGACTATCGCTGCCTGTTGCCCGGATTCATCACCTCGGGGACGGCGTACGCGGTGCTCGGTGCGTTCCTGGGCTTCGACCCGCTGTTCGGCTACATCGACGCCGAGTACCGCTTCGAAAAGTCATGGCCGCTGCTGTGGTTCGTGGTGCTCGGTCTGGTCGCGGCAGCGGTCGGCTACCTGTACGCCTGGATCTTTCACGCCTCGGTCCGGCTCACCCGCCGACTGCCGGGCGGGCCGGTCCTCAAGCCCGCGGCGGGCGGCCTGCTGGTCGGGCTGCTGGGTCTGTTGATCCCCGAGATCCTGGGCAGCGGCTACGGCTGGGCGCAGCTGGCGGCCGACCGCACCGCCCTGCTGCAGATCCCGCTCTGGATCGTCCTCGTCCTGCCGCTGGCGAAGATCGTCGCGACCTCGCTGTCGATCGGCAGCGGGGGCTCCGGCGGGCTGTTCGGGCCCGGCATCGTGATCGGCGCCTTCGTCGGCGCCGCCGTCTGGCGTCTTGGCGATCTGGCCGCTCTGCCCGGAATACCCAACGGGCCGGGCATCTTCGTCGTGGTCGGCATGATGAGCTGCTTCGGCAGCGTCGCCCGGGCACCGCTGGCCATCATGATCATGGTCGCGGAGATGACCGGCTCGTTCTCGGTGGTGCCCGGAGCCATCATCGCGGTGGGAATCGCGTCGTTGCTGATGTCGCGCACCAACGTCACGATCTACGAGGCACAGCGCCTCAACCGAGAGGCTGCCGAAGCCGAGCGCGCGCACAAGGCCGCGCCCGAGTAGCCCTACGACTTCTTACGTCGCGCCGTGTCGGCCGCACCCTTTTCGGTCTTCTTGCCCTCGTGAGTCAGCGTGCCGCCCGCGCTTTCGAGATGCGCGCGGACAAACCACTGGAATTTCTCCAATTGTCCGGCCTGACCGATCAACATGTCCTGGGTGACCTGGTCGAGTTCGTCTGTCTCGTCGATGGCTTCGCGGATGTCTTCGATCACGCCGTTGTAGACGAGATCCAGCGCCGCCAGGTGTGCCTGGACGGTGTCGCGACCAACCGAATAGTCGTCCCATGACCGGTCCCGGATGATGGCGCCCGGAGTTCCTTCGGGCGAAGCACCAAGGGCCGCAATACGTTCGGCGACATCATCGGCAAAAGCCCGCACCGCATCGACTTGGGGATCGATCATCTCGTGCACACCAATGAAGTTGGGGCCCACGACATTCCAGTGAACATGCTTCAGCGTCAAGTGCAGATCGTTGTAAGTACTCAGCTGCTTCTGCAACAACTCGGCCAACCGGGCGCCCTGCTTTTCGGTCAATCCCGGAATGGTGAACTGCGTCATCGATCGCTCCCTGCGTGTCGTACCGGCAATTTCACGACGAGTACCCGATGACCCGGTTCGAAAACACCGGCTGGTCAGAGCGCGTGGATTTGCTGGACCGGCAGTCGCGCGCCGCGTCTCGGCTCGTAGGCCAGTCCGCTGGCATAGAGCACGCAGACCACCCGGTGGCGGTGTGGCCGCATCGGCTCCAGCAGCTCGAGCATGCCCTCGTCGTCGACCGGGTGGCCCAGCAACGTCCAGCCGATCATCTTCGGGATGTGGTAATCCCCGACCGAGACGGCATCGGCATCGCCGAACGCCCGTTGCGCGGTCTCGGCGGCCGTCCACTCCCCGACGCCCGGCAGCGACGTCAGCGCTTCGCGCACCTGTGCCGCCGGCCGTGACGCCAGCCGTTCCAGTGAGGCCGCCCGGCGCGCACACGTCACGACGGTCCGGGCCCGGCGCGGATCGACGTTGGCGCGATGGAATTCCCATGACGGGATGCTTCGCCAGACCTCGGCCGACGGCGGCACGCGCATGCCGGCCGGCGCCGGCCCGGGTGCCACCGTGCCGTACTTGGACACTAGCTTCCGCCAGGAGGAGAACGCGTCGGCGCCCGGCACCCGCTGCTCGATGATCGCCGGGATCAGCGCTTCCAGCACCTGCCCGGTACGGCCCAGGCGCAGGTGCGGCACGCGTTTCTGCGCCGCGGCAACCGTTGGGTGTGCCGGGGTGAAGTCCGAGGCGTCGTCGTCGGCACCCAGCAGTGCGGGTAGCCGCTCGAGAAACTGCTCGGCGCCGTCGCCCCAGGCCTCGCAGTGCGCCGCGTCGGCGGCCGCGCGGCTGATGCGCGCGGTGACCGGCCCACTGGGTAGCAGGCTGGTGCGCCAGATGGTGGCATCACCCGGGAGGCGAAAGCAGGGGTCGCGGGGACCGCGGCGAAGCGGCGCCAGGGTGGGCCCGAAGCTGACCGCCCCGGGAAACGTCACCGTTCGCGTGCTCGTCACCGAAGACTCCGGATTTCCACTCTGATTGACCGCCCACTACCTGCCAAGACACTATTGCGATGTGATGACGCCGTTCGATGCTCCCAACGCCGAGCTGGCCTGGATGTTCCTCCAGAGTCTGAGCGAAGGCGGCGACCTCGACGAGGGTTTCGCGTTGCTCAGCGACGACTTCAGCTATTGGAGCCTGTTCACCCGGGAGACCTACAACAAGGAAGCCCTGCGCCGCGTGACCGACCGGCGCAAGCAGTCCGTCGAGCTCACCATCGATTTGCTTCGCTGCATCAACGAAGGAGAAACGGTCGTCGTGGAGGCGTATGCCACCGGCACCAATGCAAACGGCGAGCAATACGACACCCCGTTTGTGTGCATCTTCGAGACCAGTGACGGGCTGATCGTCTCGATGCGCGAGTACAGCGACACCCGGGCCTACGCCAAGCTGCTGGGCGGGTGACCTATTCGGCGGTGACGCTGATGTCGGCCTTGTTGGGGTAAAACGCGACGTGCCCGGCGATCTCGGCGACCGCGGGGTACGGCTGCTCGTAGGTCCAGATCACATCCTCGACGGTGTCACCCGCCGACGTCGTGACGGCGTAGTAGCTGGCGTCGCCCTTGAACGGGCAGTAGCTGACCGTTTCGGTGCGGGTCAACCGGTCCTGGGCCACGTCGGCCAGCGGAATGTATTGCACCCCAGGGATTGTCGCTTCCCGCAACTCGAGGGCCGCGGTGGTGTCGGCGACGAGCTCGCCGTTGACGCGAACCTGGACACGTCCCTTGGTCGGGCTGATGGTGATCGGGTGCCCCGCGTTGGGTTCCAAGATTTCTTTGTGGGCCATGCTCTTCCTCCTCAGACGTATCGGTGCAACACCGTCAGGCGGTCAAGACTTCCCCGCATCAACCGGCCCGAATGCGTAGCGATGGTATTGCGACATGTAACGCAACGCCGGAACCGCCGCCATCGCCCTGGCGATCCAGCGCACATACGGTGAAACCAGCTCGAACGTATCGCTGTCGAAGACCGATTCCCAAGCCAGCACGCGCACCCCGGGAACGGCGTCGACGATGTCGCTGGGCCCGTCAATGCCCCAGTGCAGCGTCGAGCCGGAGCGCCGGACCACCGCGTTGATCCGCTGGGTGCGAATGGCGAACGTGTTGAACGCGTCGAACTGCAACTCACCCGATGCGAACCGATCGACGACGCGGCGCAGCAACGCCAGCCCGTCATCTTCGGTCAGATACATGGTCAGGCCTTCGCCGAGGAACAGCACCGGACGGTCGGGGACTATCTCCTGCAGCCACGCCGGTTCGGTGACCGAGGCCGCCAACATCCGGCAGTTGGCCCGCTGCGGGTAGACACGTTCGCGCAGGCTGATCACGTCGGGGTAGTCGATGTCGTACCAGCGCACGCCCGGGCCCGGATCGAGCCGGTACACCCGGGAGTCCAGGCCGCAGCCCACGTGCAGCACGACTGCTTCGTCGTGCACGGCCAGGAACTGGCGGGCCCAGTTGTCGAAGTGCGCGGTGCGAACCGCGACCGACGGGGCGCGGCGCGCGTCGATAGTCGTTGCGGCCCAGTCGTATTCGATGCGGTCCACGGCGGTCTTGGCGTAGTGATCGCTCAGGATCGAGTTGGGCGCGTCGGCGTCCAGCGCTTTGGCGTACAGCGTCGCCAGCATCGTCTGCGGCGGCCCGCTGAGATCGACGCGAATCCGGTCCATTCGACCGAGCCTATTCGGGTTGGGCGGCCGTTCGGGGGGTGCGCATCGCGGCCCAGAACCGGGCGGCCTCGCGAATCGATTCCTCGACCGGGCGCGGCTGCCAGCCCAGCTCGCGGCGCGCCTTGCTGCTGTCGACCGGCGCTTCGGCGCGCATCATCCGCACCGAGGTGAGGCTGAGCTGGGCGTCGGTGCCGGTCAGCTTGGCCTTCACGGTGCCGGCCGCCGCCAATGCGTAGAGCATCGGGACCGAGATCGCCCGCTGCGGCGGCGGGACACCGGCCTCCTCGGCCGCGATCCGGATCGAATCGTTGAGCGCCATCATCTTCTCGGAAACCAGGTAGCGCTCCCCGATGCGGCCGTGCGCGGCGGCCAGGATCATGGCGCGGGCGGCGTCGTCGACGCCGACGACCTCGAGCTGAATGCCGTTCATCAGGAAGGGCAGTTTGCCGAAGACCGCGCCCGCGATGAAGGCGCCATGCGGGGTCCCACCCCAGTCGCCGTCGCCGTAGGTGGTGGACACGCACATCGCGACGGCGGGCAACCCGGCGTCGGCGACGTAGCGCATCACCAGGTTTTCGGCTTGGACCCGGGACTGCACGTAGGGAGTCAGCCCGCGCGAGGCAATCACGTCCGCTTCGGTGGCCACATGCCCGTGCCGTCGGCCCACGGTCGCGTAGGTGCTGGTGAAGATGAACCGGCGCAGGTTGGCGTCCGTCGCGACATCGAGAACGTTGCGCAACCCCTCGACATTGGTGCGGAACAGCGGCGCCGGGTCACGCAGCCACGCGCGAGTGTCGACGACGCAGTAGTACACATCGTCGACACCGTCCATCGCCTCGCGCAGCGTGGCGGTGTCGAAGACGTCGCCGTGAAAGCGGGTGACGTCGAGGTCGTCGATGGAGCGGGTGTTCGCGCCTTCGCGCACCATCACCCGCACGTCGAAGTTTTCGGACGCACCATCGCCGACGAGCTGGCGGGTCACATGCGAGCCGAGAAAACCGTTGGCGCCGATGACAAGTTTCGGTTTGGCGCTCACTGCGCGCCTCCGTACTGCGCCACGAATTGCGCACCCGCGTCGTCGAGGGTGCCGAGTTCGGCCGCCTTGCGGCACCACTTCAGCGTGGCCTGCACGAAGCGCAGCGGGTTGTAGATGTCTTCCTGTTGCCGCCACAGGCCGTCGCCGGCGTAGGTGATGATCGAAATGTTGGTCTCCCCGATGACGGTGCCGTCGCCGGGATCGCGCATCGGGTTGTCGAGCTCCATGATGACGCGGCCCGTGGGCTCGTCGATGACGTGCCACAGCGAGGGGAACGCCACCATGTGACTGCCCGGAAAGCTGCCCATGGTCCGGCTGATCCACTCCCGAACCTCGTCGCGCCCGCGCATCGTGCCCGCCGCGTGTTCGATGTACAGGACGTCGGGTGTGTAGTGCTGGACCCAGGCGTCCCAATCATGCGATTGCGCGGCCGCATCCACAGTCGCTTCGAATGCGGCGAAGGCGTCGACGAGTTCGCTCCGGGAGAATTGCGGGCTGTTCACGCGAAAACTAGAACACGTTCTACCGTGGTTTGTCGAGGGCATCGCCTCGCGGGTGTACGTGGTCGAGAACATCAGGATAATCGGAGGGAGATTGCGGCCATTCGGCCCGAACGAAATGAGGCAATGACATGACCGACACGCAAAAGGCGATTCTCGCCGGCGGCTGCTTCTGGGGCATGCAGGACCTGATCCGCAAACAGCCCGGCGTGGTCTCGACCCGCGTCGGCTACACCGGCGACCCGAACGTACCCAACGCCACGTACCGCAACCACGGCTCGCATGCCGAGGCCATCGAGATCGTCTACGACCCCACCGCCACCGACTACCGCACGCTGCTGGAGTTCTTCTTCCAAATCCACGATCCGACAACGAAAAACCGGCAGGGCAACGACCGCGGCACCAGCTACCGCTCGGCGATCTTCTATGTCGACGACGAGCAGAAGCGGATCGCGCTGGACACCATCGCCGACGTCGAGGCCTCGGGGTTGTGGCCCGGCAAGGTCGTAACGGAGGTCAGTCCCGCCGGCGACTTCTGGGAGGCCGAGCCCGAACACCAGGACTACCTGGAGCGCTACCCCAGCGGATACACTTGCCATTACATCCGCCCGGGCTGGAAGCTGCCTCGTCGCGCGTCCGCCTAGCGTCGCCGCAGCACAACCCGGCCGCCGTGCTTCGGGATGAACGCGACTCCGCGGGAGTGCCAGCGCTCGTCCGGGGCGTCGGTGGTCTCAATGGTGAAGTGGCGCAACACCGTTCGAAGCACGACGTCCATCTCCATGTTGGCGAAGGCCGCCCCGACACAGCGGCGGGTGCCGCCGCCGAACGGAATCCAGGACAGCGCCGACGGTTTGTTTCCGATGAACCGCTGCGGGTCGAAGCGCCCGGGATCGGGGAATACGTCCGGATTGTCGTGTATCTGCGCGATGCCGACGATGATCGAATAGCCGCGGGGAATCGCCCACTCGCCCAGTTGATACGTCTGCGGGTAGACGTGACGGCCGGCGAAATCGATCACGGTCCTTGACCGCTGAACCTCCAGGATCGTCGCCTGCCGCAGCTCGTTGCCGTCGCCGTCAGCCTCGTCGACGAGCTGCGTCAGCAGCTGCGGATGCCGGCTGATTCGCTCGAATGCCCACGCCAGCGTCGACGCGGTGGTCTCGTGCCCCGCCGCCAACAGGGCCAGGAGCTCGTCGCCAATCTCCTTGTGCGACATGGTCGAACCGTCCTCGTAGCTGCTGCGCAGCAGCAGCGCGAGCACATCGGCCCGATCGGCGAAGTCCGGGTCAGCCCGCTCCGCCGCGATCAGCTTCTCGATGACGTTGTC
Source organism: Mycobacterium ahvazicum (assembly GCF_900176255.2). GTDB lineage: Bacteria > Actinomycetota > Actinomycetes > Mycobacteriales > Mycobacteriaceae > Mycobacterium > Mycobacterium ahvazicum. Next base: position 257,738 of record NZ_FXEG02000001.1, on the reverse strand, counting down.
GTACTGCCGCCGCCATTCATCCAGCCGGTGCCATGGGCTGAACCGGCCATAGTCGCGCTTGGGCTTCGGCAACGCGGCCAGGCGCGAGCCCAGCGTGACCCACGGCGGGATGAGCCGTCGTAGCTCGTCGAGCTCGGCGCCATCGGCACCGAAAACCGCACGCAGGATGGCGTTGAGCGTGATTCGCATCATCGGCGACAGCGTCGCGAACGGCTGGCCCTCCGGCCACTCGGCGGACTCGCGCAGTGTCTCTTCTTCGATGATGTTCTCGTAGTTCTTCATGCTCTTGCCGTGGAACGGCGGCGCGAGCAACCGCCGACGGCGGCGGTGGTCGTCGCCCTCGAGTCCGAATACCGAGCCGGAGCCGAAGAATCTGCTCAGATTGGGCTGGATGTTGCCGAGTTCGTCTGGGCTGGTGGTGAAGATCTGTTTGGCCAGCTGCGGGTCGCTGACCGCGATCACGCGCCCCCACATCGGCAGCTTCAGCGCGACCACGCTGCCGTAGCGGCGTGACAATCGCTGCATCATCAGTCGTCGCGAAATCGCAAAGCCCAAGCCCTGCAACAGCTTCGGCGCCCGCACTGCGGGTGGCAGTCTGACTGCGGAGCCCGGCGGTGCGGCGGTGACTACTTCACTCATGGCGCTACGTCTCCCCAATATCTGCCCCGGTCCGGGGTTGGTACCGCGGTGTACCACAGATCTATCCGTGTACGGTACTCTGTGGTACCGAACCTGACAAGGGAGTGAACGCCGAAAGGGCCACCAGACATGCCATCCGCCACGACGGTGACAGACGCGGTTGAGGTCGCGGTTGTAGACGATCCTTTCCGGCTCCGGCTGCTCGACGGTCTTGCCACCTCGATCGGCGAACGCGGCTATCGTGCCAGCACCGTCGCCGACGTGGTGCGCCACGCGCGCACGTCCAAACGCACGTTTTACGACCAATTCGCCAGCAAAGAAGAATGTTTCCTCGAGCTGCTGGCCGCCGACATCGAAAACCTCGGTGAGCGCATCGCCGCCTCTGTCGATCCGGAGACCGACTGGCATGACCAGATCCGCCAAGCCGTCGAGGCCTACGTCGCCTATATCGAAGCGCGGCCGGCGATTACGTTGAGCTGGATTCGTGAGCTCCCGTCGCTGGGACCCGTCGGTCGACCGGTTCAGCGCCGCGGCCTACAGCTGTTGTCCGACTTGTTGATCGACCTCAGCGCCAGCCCCGGGTTCCAGCGCGCCGAACTGCCGGCACTGACCGCGCCGCTGGCCGTGATCTTGCTCGGCGGGCTGCGCGAATTGACCGCGCTCGCCGTCGAAGACGGCCAGGCCGTCCGCGAGATCGTCGAACCGGCCGTCGACGCGTGCATCGCGCTGCTGGGCCCTCGCCAGTAGCAGCTAGCCTCGTCGCATGCGGCTATCCACTCGAAACCAGCTCAAAGGGACCATCACCGAGGTTGAACTCGGGACAGTGATGGCGGTCGTGAAGGTCAAACTCGACGGTGGCGATCAGATCGTCACCTCCTCGGTCACCAAGGACGCCGCGCTCGACCTCGGTCTCAAGGCCGGTCAGCCCGCGACGGTTTTCATCAAGTCGACCGAAGTCACGATCGGCGTCGAGTAACTCACAGTTTCAAGAACGCGCGCACCCGGTCCAGCACCAAGTCGGGTCGTTGCGCGATGATCCAGTGGCCGGCATCGTCGACCAGCTCCACCTCGAAATCGCCTATGCGGTCCTCATATCCGTCGGTCAGGTCGGGCGTGATCACCGGATCCTGCGTACCGGTCAGCCAGCGGACCGGCACGTCGACGCGAGCGTCCGCGTACTGGCCGCGCACCCAGCGCATCATTTCTCCGGTCTGATAACTGCGGTACCACCGCGAGCCCGCCTCCGCGTGGCCCGGCTCGCGCATGCACTCGAGGTACAAGCTGGCGCTCTCCTCGGGAATCGAGTACCCGCCACCGACCCAGGGCCCCAACATTCGCATGAACCGCGAGTTGGGATCCCTGAGCAACCGGGGGCCGATGACGGGCAGCGATATCGGAATCTGGTACCACAGCCGCCACAGGTTGAGCACCCCCGACGGACTCAACTTCACAAAGGGCGCAACGGTATTGATGCCGAAGAATCCGGTCACCTTCTCCGGATGGCGCAGCATCATGATGAACGCGGTCGGTCCGCCCCAGTCGTGGGCGACGAGCTTCACCTTGTCGATACCCAAATGGTCCAGCACGCCGGCGAGATCCTCGGCCTTCTCGACCTTGGTGTAGCGCGAGCGGGGCGCCGAACTCCAGCCCGCGCCGCGCAGATCCGGACACAACACCCGATACCCATCGGCGGCCAACGGACCGATCAGCTCATGCCACTCCCACCAGTTCTCCGGGAAGCCGTGCACCAACATCACGGCCGGCCCGCCGGGCGGCCCAGCGTCTGCGACGTGGATTGTCACTCCGTCGCCGAGTTCTACGTACCGGTGTTCGACTCCGTCCAACGCGGGCATGGTGACCATGCCTGAAAAGCTATCGCACTGAGCCTAATCCAGGAACCGCTGGACATACGGAGCGAACCGTTCGCGCAGCGCGCTCTCCTGCAGACCAAACATGTCGAACGACGTCTGCACGTTGCCCAAGCGGCCGCGCTGGTGGTTCGCGAGGTAGTCGGCGATGGGCTTGCGTGCCTCGTCGGTGAACGGTTCGCCGGCCAGGGCGTAGACCCGCTCGGCGACACCGAGTTCGTCGGCCATGAAATCGTTGAACCGAATGTCGATTGAGCGATCCGGACCGATGGCGTCGCGATCGCGCACGAGTGCGGTGAGCATCGCATCGAGGCGGTCGATCCACGAGTTGGCGATCTGTGCCACCGGCACCGGTGAGCGGTGCATGCGTGCGGAGTAGGTGATCATCGCGATCATCGAGAGCGCCACCGGCACCGGATCCCGATGGGTGAACACGACGATGCTGTCGGGAAACACCCGATCCAGCACCCGCACCTGCTCGAGATGCTGCGGCGACTTGAGCAGCCAGCGTCGGCCCCCGCGCAGGAACTGCATCGCCTTGAGTTGAGTGGCGAGGTATTCGTAATGGGGTGTCTGGTCATGGGTGCGGTAGTAATCGCGCCAGCGCGGCACCTCGCCGAGCGTCTCGAACAGCATCGTGGAGATGTCGTTGGCCAGCAACTGGATTTCTTCGTGCACGTGATCGGTGGTCATCTCATGCATCAGCGCGAAATGCGGCATCACCATGTTGACCACCCCGACCGCGACGTCCATCCTCGCGCGGCGTGGATCCGGCTCGGCGCCAACCTCATTCGGCAACGGGAACGGCTCATTGCTTTCCCAGTACGGCATGGTGCGGAAGGTGGGCGGCGCGGCCAGCAGGTTGTGCAGGTGCGTGGTGCCGGTGCGGGGCAGCCCGGCGATCACCACCGGCGAGCGCAGTTCGATGTCGTTGATCTCGGGATGCCGCTTCAACAGGTCGGTCAGCAGCAGACGGTTCTTGAGCAGCTGCAGCAGTTGGCCGTAGAAGTTGACGATGCCGGCGCCGTGCAGCCCGTCGATCTCACGCACCGCGGCGAGGTAGACCTCGAGGCGTTCCCGGTAGTCGTCGGACCCGAAGTCGTGCAGGCCGGTGTCGGCGCTGGCCTGCGCGTGCAACGCGTCGGACTCCAGCGGGCACTGCGGGGCCATCGTGGCCATCATGTCGAGGATCTGCTGACCCTCGGCACTGAAACGGGGCAAGGTCAGGTCGTCTAGGCGAACGGCGTCGGTCACGGCGACTTATGTTACTCTGAGTTTCGTAATGGTAGTGGATTTTGGCCGGCCGCGTGACGCGCGCATCGACGGTGCGGTGCTGCGCGCCACCGTCGAGCTGCTGGCCGAGACCGGTTATCCGGGACTCTTGGTCTCGGCCATCGCGGAACGCGCCGGCACCAGCAAGCCCGCGATCTATCGCCGCTGGCCCAGCAAGGCGCATCTGGTGCACGAGGCGGTGTTCCCGATCGGCGCCGCCACCGAGATCCCCGAAACCGGTTCGCTGCCCGATGATTTGCGCGAAATGGTCCGTCGCGCAATGGTTTTCCTGACCACACCGGCCGCCCGGGCTGCCTTGCCCGGCCTGGTCGGCGAGATGGCTGCCGATCCGACCCTGCATTCGGCGCTGCTGAAACGCTTCGCCGGCATCACCGGCGGCGGTCTCGGCGAGTTGCTCGAACGCGCCGCGGCTCGCGGCGAAGTGCGCAGCGACGCAACGGCTTCCGAACTCGCCTCCCAGATAACAGATGCCATCGCCGGCATCACCCTGATGGGCCTGCTCACCCGCCCTGACGAATTCGACCCCGAACGTGCGGACGCCTGGGTGGACCGCACCACCACGTTGCTCCTGAAAGGAATCAGCGCATGACGCACGAATCGACAGCCGCGTGGAAAGAGCTGCTGGCCACCATCGGTGACCTCGACCGCTCCTTTCTGGAGGGCGACCGCGCGGTGACCGACGACCGTCACATTGCCGACGGTTATCGCATGCTGGCCACCACGTTGGGCGTCGCCTTCGACACCTACCTGTTCCCCGAGCCCGGTCGTCCGCAGTTCGTCGCCGTCAACACCCCGTTCCGTCGCGATCGCCGTTGGGGCGGCGACAACACCGACGCGTATTACTTCATCTGCCCGGTCGATGAGAAGCGGCGGTATCGCATCAGCGGTAATAAGGGTGACAGCGTGTACTTTTCGGTGACCGCCTACAACGAACCCGCACCGGGCGCGTGGTCGGACCGCATCGTCGCGATCGTCCGCGACACCGATCTCGACATCGACGCCGACGGCAACTTCGCCTTCGATTTCCCGGCGACACCCGACGCGGTGGTGCTGATGACCCGCGATTACCAGGCCGACCCGTCCACCGGCCGCCCGGTGACATGGCAGATCGAGGCACTCGACGAGCCGGAGCCGATCCGGCATGGCGACGCCGAGACGGCAGCCAGTCTGCGCGCGGCCGCGGCCTGGATGCGCACCATGTTCGCCATCGTGCCGTTGGCCGTCGGGACACGGGTGGACGACCAACACGGGCTGGGCCACGAAACCGCGCACGCCGCAAACCAATTCGCCGATCCCTATCAGGTTCCCGATGCCAACTTCGGCTGGTCGGCCCGCGACGCCTGCTATGCGTACGGCAGTTTCGTGCTCGACGACGACGAGGCGTTGGTCATCACGCATCGACCGCCGTCATGCCGGTTCTGGAACCTGGTGGTGTGGAACCAGTTCATGGCCACCTACGGCGACGAGGGCGCCCGCTCGTCGCTCAACAACCACAGCGCCGCGCTCAACAGCGACGGCTCCGTGACGATCGTATTGTCCAAAGAGATCCTGGCTCACCCGAATTCACTGACGACGCTGGGCTATCCACTCGGCAACCTGGCGTTCCGGTGGTTCCTGTCCGACGGGGTGCCGCAGCGGCCCGAGGTGCAACTCGTCAAGGCCATCGACGCACCGACCGCCACCACCTAACCCCGCCGAGTGTGGGCCCTGAGTACCCCAAACCGCCGGAATTCGTCCATAGGCCCCACGCTCGGACTGAATCAACCCACCTCGCGGACCAGTTCGATCGCGCGGCCCAGCGTCGTCAGCTTGGCATCCAGCGTGTCGCCGGCCGGATAGAGTCGCACGGTGTCGACGCCGGCATCGCGCCATACCGCCAGGCGCGCGCGGACCATCTGCTCGGTGCCGATCAGCGTGGTGCCCAGCACCATGTCGTCGCTCACCAGCGCCGCGGCGCCGTCGCGGTCGCCGGCCTGCCAGCGCTCACGCACGGCAGCGGCGACCCCGGCCCAGCCCTGCCGGCTGTAGGCCTGGTTGTAGAAGTTCGTGCTGGACGACCCCATGCCGCCGAGGCTGAACGCGAGTTCCTTCTTGCGGCTGGCGACCATGCCGCTCAGCTCGCCCTCGTCGGCCGCGAACGCGACCTCGGCACCCTGACAGACGTCGATGTCCGCGCGGGTGCGACCGGCACCCGTGAGGCCCTCGTCGAGGTGGGCGAAGTACGCCTCGGCGGCGCCCTCGGGCACGAAACTGGTGCCCAGCCAGCCGTCGGCGATCTGTCCGGTCAGCCGCAGCATCGCCGGCGACAGCGTGGCCAGGTAGATCGGGATGGCGTGCTGTGGCGCGTTCGACACCCGCATCGGGACCGCCTCACCGGGGCGAGGGATCTGAAACTCGTTGCCGGAGTAAGAGATTTTGCCCCCGGCGAACACCTGCCGGACGATGTCGACGGTCTCGGCGAGGCGGGCCAGCGGCCGGCGGAACGAGACGCCGTGCAGGCCCTCGATCACCTGGGGCCCGGAAGCGCCCAGCCCCAGCAGGAAACGCCCGTTGGACAGGTTGGACAGCGTGATCGCGGTCTGCGCGACCAGCACCGGCGACCGGGTGCCGACCTGCATGATGCCGGAGCCGAGCAGCATCGTGTCGGTGCGCGCCGCGAGGTAGCCCAGCGCCGACGCAGCATCGGCACCCCACGCCTCGGCCACCCAGCACACGTCGAGCCCCAGCTTTTCGGCTTCGACGGCCAGCGTCACCACCTGGCCGGCTTGGTCGCTGCCGCCGGACAACTCGACCGTGGTCGCGGTGCGCATCAGCGCACCCCGTGTTCGGCCAGCCTCTTGATTGCTGCCAGGGTCTTGCCGATCGCGGTCTCGAATTCGCGCATCCGGACGAACACGATCTTTTCCTCTTTGTCCGGCATGGAGTCGATCGCCACCGAAAGCCCCGAGCGTCCTGGTCCCATCTGCATCCAGTAGTTCAGGCTGGTGCCGCCGTCCCGGGGCTCCAGCCGGAACCGCCAGATCGCTGACGGATGCCCGGCATCGCCGACGGCCCACGCGAATTCCCGGTGCTGTTCGCAGACGACGATGTGCGAGGTGGTGCTCCATTCGCCGAACGCGTCGTGCTGGTTGTGGCCGACGAAGCGGGCACCCACCTTCGGCCGGTCGGCGCCGCCGGCCCACTCCACGGACTGCAGCTCGTTGCTCAGGGTCGGCATCAGCTTGATATCCGAGACCAGATTCCAGACCCGGGCCGGATCGGCGTCAATCCACGTCGAAACTTCCACGGTCGGCTTGTCGGCGTAACGTGCTCCGGTCCACTCCACGCCGCCCATTGTCCCCCACCCGGGGCGGGACTCAGGCCGCGACGGGCTCGCGGTCGGCCGGCTTGTCGGCCTTGATCTTCGGCAGCAACGACGTCAGCTTGCCCGGGTCCGGGAAGGTCAGCCGGACGATCTTGCGCACCACGGTGCCGAACTGCTGCAGCAACGGCCCCTTGTTGTAGGGGATCCCGTAGCGCTCACAGATCTCTTGCACCTCGGGCGCGATGTCGGCATACCGGCGCGCCGGCATGTCGGGAAACAAGTGGTGCTCGATCTGGTGCGACAGGTTGCCGGACAGCAGGTGAAAGATCTTGCCACCGGTCAGGTTTGCCGAACCCAGCACCTGGCGGAAGTACCACTGGCCGCGCGACTCGTCCGTGGTCTCTTCGACGGTGAATTCCTGAGTACCGTCTGGGAAGTGGCCGCAGAAGATGATCATGTACGACCACACGTTGCGCATCAGGTTGGCCGTCATGTTGCCGGTGAAGACGAACGGCGCGAACGGGCCGGCCAGCAGCGGGAACGCGACGTAGTCCTTGAGGGTCTGGCGCTTGGTCTTCTTCCAGATCTCCTTGAGGGTGTCCTTTTTGTCCCAGACCCGGATCTCGCCGGAGCGGATCTTTTCGGTCTCCAGCTCGTGCAGCGCGACGCCGTACTGGAACAGCACCATCAGCAGGAACGCATACAGCGGGTTACCGATGAAGTAGGGCGTCCATTTCTGGTCTTCGCTCATCCGGATGATGCCGTAACCGATGTCGCGGTCCATCCCGACGATGTTGGTGTGGGTGTGGTGCATGTAATTGTGCGAATGCCGCCACTGATCGGCCGGGCACGCGGTGTCCCACTCGAACGAGCGCCCGGAGATATTCGGGTCGCGCATCCAGTCGTACTGGCCGTGCATGATGTTGTGGCCGATCTCCATGTTGTCCAGGATTTTCGCAACGCCCAGCATCGCGGTGCCCAGCAGCCAGGCCGGCGGCAGGAACAGCAGAGCGCGCCCGCCGACTTCCAGCGCCCGCTGAGTCTTGATGACGCGACGGATGTAGTCGGCGTCCGCCGCGCCGAGGTCCGCCATCACGCGATCCCGGATGGCGTCGAGTTCACGGCCGAGTTCGTTGGCCTGCTCAGGGGTAAGGGTGATCTTGTCGTGTGACATAGCTCCTCCTCCAATCGTTTACGTTCTGTGTGTAATTGGCGGCGACCCGCTGCGCTCGGCTTCGCCGGGCTTGCGATCGCCTTAAAGCGCGAGGTCGACGTCCCCGACGGGGACGGACACGCAGATCTGGATGTTTTCGTCCGGAGCGGTCGAGACCGCGCCGGTGGTCAGGCTGCGCACGGTGCCGGAGACCTTCCGGCGGGTGCAGGTGTGGCAGATGCCCATCCGGCATCCGTTCTCCGGCGTCAGGCCGGCCGATTCGGCCTGCTCGAGCAGCGAGCGACCGTCGTCGACGACGTCAACTCCGCTGTCCGCGAACGTGATTCGTCCGCCCGACGGGTTCGACGGAGCCGTGATCGCCGGCGGCACGAAGCTCTCGGTGTACACGGTGTCGCAATGCTCGCAGACAGCTTCGACCAAAGCCGTTGGGCCGCAGACGAATACCGCATCCGGGTCGGGCATCGCGGCGGCCAGATGCTGCGGCCCGAAGCGTCCGTCGAGCTCGCCCGAACCCGAACGGGTGAACCCGTGCAACACCCGGACCCCGGGCATCGCGGCCAACTCCTCGCGGTAGCAGGCCTCCGCAGGCGTGCGCGCGTAGTGGACGAACGCGATTTCCGCCCCCTGGTTTTGCAAGTGCCCCTCGGCCACCAGGGTGCGCAGCATCGCCATGACGGGCGTGATGCCACTGCCGCCGGAGATCAGGAGGATCCGCCGCGGCCTTTCGGAGGAGCCCAGCGCCGGCAGGACGAAGTCCCCGCCGACACCACTGAGCCCGACCACCATGCCGCGGCGGGCCTGTTCGTACAGGAAGTTCGAGACCAACCCGCCGTCATGACGGCCGACGGTCAACTCGAGGGTTTCGCTGCCTTCGACATTGGCCGGGGAATAGCAGCGGGTGTGCCGGCGGCCGTCGATTTCGACGGCGACGTTGACGTACTGACCGGCCTTGACGGTGTGGTTGGCGGTGAAGCTCTCGTTCGGGGCGAGGGTGAGCGTGACGCTGCGCGGCGTGGTACGCCGCACGTCGATGATCTTGGCGCGGGCTTCGCCCTGGGTCCAGGTTGGGTCTACCAGCTCGGTGTAGCGGTCGACACCGTGCGGGCCGGTAAGCAGTTCAACCAGGTCGGAACCGAGGATGCGGTTCCGGAAAGTCTTGGCGAAGTTCCGACGCGAGGTCTGACTTCTTTGAGTGAACATATGTACACCGTGCGACGTATGGGTGCAGCTAGTCAAGGGTTTCCGCAGCTCTGTGGTAGGCTTCACACAGTGAACGGTCGTACTCCTAGCTCACGGCCGCACCGTTCGGGCCGCGAGCGTTCCCGAGAAAGCCCCTCACGCGAAGAGCGCAAGGAGGCCACTCGGCGCGCCATCATCGCCGCAGCACTCAAGCTGCTGCAAGACCGCAGCTTTTCGGCCCTGAGCCTGCGTGAGGTCACCCGCGAGGTCGGTATCGTGCCCGCGGCCTTCTATCGGCACTTCGAGTCGATGGAAGCGCTCGGGCTGGTGCTGATCGACGAGTCGTTCCGGAGTTTGCGCGACACCCTGCGCGACGCGCGCGCCGGCAAGCTCGACCCGAACCGGGTGATCGAGTCGTCCGTCGAGATCCTGATCGCCAGCGTCGCCGACCGCCGCGAGCACTGGCGTCTGATCGGCCGCGAGCGCAACAGCGGGCTCAGCGTGCTGCGCTACGCGATCCGCACCGAGATCCGGCTGATCACCTCGGAGTTGGCCACCGACCTGGCCCGCTTCCCGGGCCTCAACGCGTGGAGCACAGAAGACCTCAACGTGCTGGCGACCCTGTTCGTCAACTCGATGATCGTGATCGCCGAGGCGATCGAAGACGCCCAGACCGCCGAGGCGCTCGAAGACATCCGGCGGATCGCGGTCAAACAGTTGCGCATGATCGCCATCGGCATCGCCGGCTGGCGAAGCAACCCTTGACCTCTAGCGGGGTTCACGCCACATCGCCCACAGCGGTGGGCCGCCGCCCGGCAAGGGCATTTCCTGGGTGACCTCAAAGCCGAAACGCAGGTAGTACGGCACGTTTTCGGGCTTACTCGACTCGAGATAGGCCGGGCAGTGCTCGGCATCACAGCGGTCCAGCCGCGACCGCATCAACGCCTGGCCGTAGCCCTGGCCGCGGACCGTCGGATCGCTGCCGATCGCGGCCAGATACCAGTGCGGCTCTTCGGGATGCTCGCGCTTCATCATTTCCTGGATGTCGCGTGCCATCCCGGTCCGCAACCCGAACACTCTCAAGAAGGCCGGCGTCATCGCGAACTGGGCCCGGCGGGATTCCTGCCAGTGACCCGGCGGATCCCACAGGGCAGCCGCGCCGATGCCGGATCCGTCGTCGGCCACCTCGACGCCACCCTGGGGCAGATGATGGTGGCGGGTCATGGCGGTGAACATCCGCATCAGATGCGTGGTCCGGGTCATGCTGTTGGGAAATATCCAGGCCATCACCGGATCGTCGAAGAAGGCACGGCTCAACGTGGCGGACAACTCGCGGAGATCGGCTTTGCGCGCCGGACGTGCCTGGGGGGCCATCACGCCAGGCTAATGGCAAAACCTGCCCAGGACGACGGCCCCTGGAACATCATGGTGAAGCCCGTGACCGCCGCGACGGCACCACGAGGATCGAAAGCCACAGCACGCCGATCGCGGACGCGAGCCGGCACAGCAGCACCGCCCCAACAGCACGGGTGTGACGGTGCAGACGAGGGGTACTTTAGTGCGATGACCGGACTCTCACGTCGGACATTCGGGCAGATCGCCACCGGCGTGGGGGTGCTCGGCGCCGGCGCATTGGCCGGTGGATGCTCGAGCGAACATCGTGGTTCTCCCAGTAATCCGCCGCCGGTGACCAAGGGCGTGGGAATCACGCTGTCGCACGAGCAATTTCGCACCGACCAGCTGGTGCTGCAGGCCCAGGCCGCCGAAAAGGCGGGCTTCCAATACGTCTGGGCCAGCGACCATATCCAGCCGTGGCAAGACAACGAGGGCCACTCGATGTTCCCGTGGCTGACGCTGGCGCTGGTGGGCAACAGCACCAGCCATATCTCCTTCGGCACCGGCGTCACGTGTCCGACCTACCGCTACCACCCGGCAACGGTGGCGCAGGCGTTCGCGTCGCTGGCGATCCTGAGTCCGGGCCGGGTGTTCTTGGGCGTCGGGACCGGCGAGCGGCTCAACGAGCAGGCCGCCACCAACATGTGGGGCAAATACCCCGAGCGTCACGACCGGCTGGTCGAGGCGATCCAACTGATCCGCCAGCTTTGGTCTGGCGAGCGAATCTCGTTCGCGGGCCGCTACTTTCACACCAACTCGCTGAAGCTCTACGACATACCACCGAACCCGCCGCCTATCTTCGTCGCCGCCAGCGGACCCAAAAGCGCACGGTTGGCAGGGCAATATGGCGACGGCTGGATCACTCAATCCCGCGATCTGATCAATCCGAAGCTGCTGGCCGCGCTGAACGACGGTGCCCACGCCGCCGGGCGCGATCCCGCGACGTTGGGCAAGCGAGCCGAGTTATTCGCCGTCGTCGGCGATGCCGAAGAAGCCGCCCGCACGGCTGCCTTGTGGCGATTTACCGCCGGGGCCGCCGACCAACCCAATCCGGTCGAGATTCAGCGTGCCGCCGAGGCGAACCCGATCGAGAAAGTGCTGGCCAACTGGACGGTCGGCACCGACCCCGCCACGCACGTCACCGCCGTGCAGTGGGTTCTCGACGGTGGGGCCATCCCGTTTCTGCACTTCCCACAGGGCGACCCCATCGCCGCGATCAACTTCTATCGCGACTACGTCCTGCCCAAGCTGCACTAGCTGCTTTCATCGCATCGCTTCGTTACGCTGTGGCGCAACGCATTGCGCTTTCCGCCGGTTCGTGCGGCCAACGCTGGGTACAGGCCGCGCGCCAGATCGTGCAGAATGCGATCTCATGGATCCTTCGCAGCAGAACGAAAGGCATGAGCTGGCCGTCCGCATGGCCGAGCTGGCCCGCGCAATTGCCACACCGCGCGCACTCGACCAGGTGCTCCGGGATGTCACCGAGGCAGCGGTGGAGTTGATTCCGGGAGCCGACGTCGCCGGAGTGTTGCTGGTGAAGAAGGCCGGGGAGTTCGAGTCCCTTGCCGACACCGATGGCCTGGCTGGACAGCTCGACAAACTCCAGCAAGATTTCGGCGAAGGACCCTGCGCCGAGGCGGCTCTTCAAGAAACGATTGTTCGCGCCGACGATCTCCGTAGCGAGACACGGTGGCCTCGATACGCACCGGCCGCCGTGCAGCTCGGTGTCCTCAGCGGCCTGTCATTCAAGCTGTACACGGCGGACCGCACGGCCGGCGCGCTGAACTTGTTCGGTTTCGAGGCGGGGGTATGGGACACCGAAGCGGAAACCATTGGATCGGTGCTGGCCGCGCATGCCGCGGCGGCGATCTTGGCCGAGCGGCACGGCGAACACATGCAATCAGCACTGTCGTCCAGAGATCGCATTGGCCAGGCGAAGGGCATCATCATGGAACGCTACGACGTGGATGACGTACGCGCCTTCGACATGCTGCGGCTGCTATCTCAGGAGCAACAAACAAAACTCGTCGACATCGCGGATCGGGTCATAGAAACCCGCGGCGTCGGCGACTGAGTTCGGCCGGCGCGACCACCGGCCTCCCTTGACGCCCGTACGACGGACCGCATCTACGATGAGGTAGCTCGTTGCGGGTTTTAGCTGAGATGCCGGTGCGACGGTGCGCCGGGGGATGGGTGGCCACGGTGTGGGACTTCGAAACGGACCCGGAATACCAGGCGAAGCTGGACTGGGTCGAGAAATTCATGGTCGACGAGCTGGAACCGCTCGATCTGGTCGCCCTTGATCCGTACGACAAGAAGAACGCCGAGATGATGGCCATCCTGCGGCCGTTGCAGCAACAGGTGAAGGATCAAGGCCTGTGGGCGGCGCATCTGGGCCCCGAACTCGGCGGCCAGGGCTTCGGCCAGGTCAAGCTCGCGCTGCTCAACGAAATCCTCGGACGCTCCCGCTGGGCGCCATCCGTGTTCGGCTGCCAGGCGCCGGATTCCGGCAACGCCGAAATCCTGGCGCTGTTCGGCACCGACGAGCAGAAGGCGCGTTATCTGCAGCCACTGCTCGACGGCGAGATCTCCTCGTGTTATTCGATGACCGAACCGCAGGGCGGCTCCGATCCCGGGATGTTCGTCACGAGCGCCACCCGCGACGGTGACGACTGGGTGATCAACGGCGAGAAGTGGTTCTCCTCCAACGCCAAGCATGCGTCGTTCTTCATCGTCATGGCCGTCACCAAGCCCGACGCCCGGACCTACGACAAGATGTCACTGTTCATCGTTCCGGGCGAGACGCCGGGGATCGAGATCATCCGCAACGTCGGGGTGGGCGGCGAATCGAAACACGGTTCGCACGGCTACGTCCGCTACAACGATGTCCGGGTGCCGGCCGATCACGTGCTCGGCGGTGAAGGATCGGCGTTCATGATCGCGCAGACCCGCCTCGGTGGCGGCCGGGTCCACCATGCGATGCGCACAATCGCGTTGGCGCGCAAGGCTTTCGACATGATGTGCGAGCGCGCCGTGTCACGCAAGACCCGGCATGGCCATCTCAGCGACTTTCAGATGACCCAGGAGAAGATCGCCGACAGCTGGATCCAGATCGAGCAGTTCAGGCTGCTGGTGCTGCGCACCGCCTGGCTGATCGACAAGCATCACGACTACCAGAAGGTGCGCCGCGACATCGCCGCGGTGAAGGTGGCGATGCCCCAGGTGCTGCACGACGTCGCGCAGCGCGCGCTGCACCTGCATGGCGCTCTCGGGGTCTCCGACGAGATGCCGTTCGTCAAGATGCTGGTGGCCGCCGAGTCGCTGGGCATCGCCGACGGCGCTACCGAGCTGCACAAGATGACCGTGGCCCGCCGCACGCTGCGTGAATACCAGCCTGTGACAACGCCTTTCCCGTCGGCTCACATACCGACCCGGCGCGCCGAAGCCGAGGCCCGGCTAGCCGAACGACTGGAGCACGCGATCGCCGAGTTCTGACGCATACTTTCCGGCCGAGCAGACGTCAGGAAATGTAGCGAACGATGCTTTCGGCCACACAGGCCGGCTTCGGCGACCCGTCGATCTCGACGGTGGTGGACACGATCGCCTGCACGGCGCCGCCGCCGACGTCCTCGACCGAGACCAGCGAACTGGTCGCCCGTACCTTCGACCCCACCGGCACCGGGGCGGGAAAGCGAACCTTGTTCAGGCCGTAGTTGATTGCGAGCTTGATGCCCTTGACGGTGTACATGTCGTGTTGCATCCGCGGTAGCAGCGACAGCGTCAGGTAGCCGTGGGCGATGGTCTTGCCGAAGGGACCGGCGGCCGCGCGTTCCGGGTCGACGTGGATCCACTGGTGATCACCGGTCGCGTCGGCGAAGAGGTTGACGTCTTCCTGAGTGATGGTGACCCATTCGCTTTGCCCGATGGTCTCTCCCGCGGCGGCGGCGAGGTCGGCGACTGACTCGAAGGTACGCATGCTTTCTCCTCTGCTCGCGGGTAAGCATAGAACTCGTGAGGCTGCTGCTGATTGCCGATACCCATGTGCCGAAACGCGCCCGCGATCTGCCGGCCCGGGTGTGGCAGGAGGTCGAGCAGGCCGATGTCGTCATCCACGCCGGTGACTGGATCGCGCTCGAATTGCTCGACGAGCTGGAATCCAGGGCCGCGCGCCTGGTCGGCTGCTGGGGCAACAACGACGGGCCGCGGTTGCGGGCGCGGCTGCCCGAGCGAGCGGACGTGACGCTGGCAGGCGTGCGATTCACGGTCGTGCACGAAACCGGTGCGGCGTCCGGCCGCGAGGCCCGGATGTCGCGGCTCTATCCGGACACCGACGTACTGGTATTCGGGCACAGCCACATTCCCTGGGATACGACGGCCCCGTCCGGCCTGCGCCTGCTCAACCCGGGCTCGCCGACGGATCGACGCCGCCAGCCGTTCTGCAGCTACATGACGACCAGCATCGACCACGGAGCAGTGACCGAGGTCATGCTGCACCACCTCGAGAAGTAGCCCAGATAAAGGCCCTGCACAGCCCGCACACATATATAGCTCGTAAACAGAGGTATATATGCAAGCACTGAGATCGCACCCCGACCTGGTCGGCGAAGTATTCGGCGTTGTCGGCCGATTCCGCCGCCAGCTGCGCAGATCCGCCGGGCGGGGGCTGGACTCCGCCCGGTTCACCGAGGCTCAGTCGGAGCTGCTCTGGCTGGTCGGACGCCGCCCGGGTATCTCGGTCCGCGCGGCGGCGACCGAACTCGGGTTGGTCCCCAACACCGCCTCGACGATGGTTTCCAAGCTGGTGTCCAACGGTTCGCTGATCCGGACCGTCGACGAGACCGACCGCCGCGTCTGTCAACTACGACTCGCCGAGCCCACCCAGCAGATAGTCGACGCATCGCGTGCCGTCCGGCGCGCGCTGCTGTCCGAAGTGCTGGGTGGGCTCAATGAAGACCAAATCGATTCTCTGACAAAGGGGTTGGAGGTTCTCGACATGGTGGCCCGCAGATTACAGGAGAAATGATGACGAAATTACCGATGGCGATCGACTGCCGGCACCTGACCTTCCACTACGGCCACTTCACCGCCGTCGACGACCTGACACTCAAGGTGCGGCCCGGCGAGACGATGGGCCTGCTGGGACCCAACGGCGCGGGTAAGACGACGCTGGTGCGGATGCTCACCACGCTAACCCCCGTGCAGCACGGCGAGTTGCGCATCTTCGGGATGGACTCCCGGCGCGATACCGTCGACATCCGCAGCAATATCGGTTATGTCCCGCAACAACTTTCGATCGAACCCGCATTGACCGGCCGACAGAACGTGGAATGGTTCGCCCGGCTCTACGGGGTACCGCGCGGCGAGCGGGCCGACCGGGTCGGTCAGGCGCTGGACGCGATGGAACTACTCGATGTGGCCGACCGGCTGGCCGGCACCTATTCCGGCGGCATGGTGCGCCGCCTGGAAGTGGCACAGGCCTTGGTCAATCGCCCGTCGCTGCTGGTGCTCGACGAGCCGACCGTGGGGTTGGACCCGATCGCGCGCGACGGCGTGTGGAACCAGGTGCAGAGCATGCAGGCCCAGTTCGGCATGACCGTGCTGCTGACCACGCACTACATGGAGGAAGCCGACGCCTTGTGCGATCGCGTCGCGCTGATGCATCGCGGCGTCCTGCGCGCCGTGGGCACACCCACTGAGCTGAAGTCGAAGGTGTCGCCCGGCGCGACGCTCGAGGACGTCTTCCGCCACTTTGCGTCCACGGACCTGCGCGGCGACTCCGCGTCCTCGGCAGTATCCAAGTCGGACTTCCGCGAAATCCGTTCCAGCAGAAAGGTTGCCAGCCGTGCCAGTTGATCACACCTGCGAACTCCCGGCCACCACGCTGGTGCGCGCACCGCGCGGATGGCAGCGGGTCAGCGCGACCTTCGGGCGCGTCGGCGCGTTCGCGATCGTCGAACTGCAGAAGCTGCGGCACGACCGCACCGAGCTCGTCACCCGGATGGTGCAACCGGCGCTGTGGTTGCTGATCTTCGGGACCACCTTCAGCAAGTTGCGCGTCATCAACACCGGATCGGTGTCCTACCAGGCCTTCCTGGCCCCGGGCATCATCGCGCAGTCGGCGCTGTTCATCTCGATCTTCTATGGCATCCAGATCATTTGGGACCGCGACGCCGGCGTGCTGTCCAAACTGATGGTGACGCCGGCGCCGGCGGCGTCGTTGATCACCGGCAAAGCGTTCGCGGCCGGTGTGCGCTCGGTCGCCCAAGTCGTCGGGGTGCTGGCGTTGGCTTACCTGATGCGCGTCGGTCTGACCGTCAACCCGCTGCGCATCCTGGCGGCCATGGTCACCGTGATGCTCGGCGCGGCGTTCTTCGCCTGCCTGTCGATGACGCTGGCCGGACTGGTCCGCAATCGCGATCGCCTGATGGGTATCGGACAGGCCATCACGATGCCGTTGTTCTTCGCGTCCAACGCGCTGTACCCGGTCGATGTGATGCCGTCGTGGCTGCGTGTGCTGAGCACCGTCAACCCGCTGAGTTACGAGGTCGACGCGTTGCGCGGGCTGTTGATCGGCACCCCGCTGAACTTGTTGGACTTCGTCGTGCTGGTCGTGGCGGCGCTGCTTGGAATTGCCACGGCCTCAACACTTTTGCGCCGCTTGGTCGCCTAGGCGGTAGCGCATACGCGGTCGCGTCGCAAGAGGGTGGCACGGTTCGAGGATCGATCGTGACCCTAACGAGATGATAACTCGGCGACTCTGAATCGTTAGCCAACCGCGATCTGCGGGCCCGGCCGTGACAGGCGATTCGAATCCCACGTCTGTGTTTCACTCCCCGAGAACAGATTCCACCGCGCGACGCGGCAGATGAGAGTTGGGATGGGTTATCGCTATGACATTCGTTGGGAAGTTGCGTGGCGCTGCGACATTTCTGCCGCGCCGACTGGCGATCGCGGTTGTAAGCGCTGCCCTGTTGTCCGGTCTGGTCGCTGTGGTCGGCGGCTCGGCGACTGCGGGGGCGTTCTCGAAGCCGGGTCTTCCAGTGGAGACCCTGCAGATTCCATCACCGTCGATGGGGCGCAACATCAAGGTCCAGTTCCAGGGCGGCGGACCGCACGCGGTCTACCTGCTCGACGGGCTGCGGGCGCAGGATGACTTCAACGGCTGGGACATCAACACCCCGGCGTTCGAGGAGTTCTACCAGTCCGGCATTTCGGTGATCATGCCTGTCGGCGGCCAGTCCAGCTTCTACAGCAACTGGTACCAGCCGTCGGCAAGCAACGGCCAGAACTACACCTACAAGTGGGAGACCTTCCTGACCCAGGAGATGCCGCTGTGGTTGCAGGCCAACAAGCAGGTGTCGCCGTTCGGCAACGCCGCGGTGGGATTGTCGATGTCGGGTGGCTCCGCGATGATCCTGGCCGCCTACTACCCGCAGCAGTTCCCCTACGCCGCTTCGCTTTCCGGCTTCCTCAACCCCTCCGACGGCTGGTGGCCGACGCTGATCGGCTTGGCGATGAGCGACTCGGGCGGCTACAGCGCCAACAGCATGTGGGGTCCGTCGACCGACCCGGCGTGGAAGCGCAACGACCCGATGCTGCAGATCCCGCGGCTGGTCGCCAACAACACCCGGGTCTGGGTGTACTGCGGTAACGGCACACCGAGCGACCTCGGCGGCGACAACATGCCGGCGAAGTTCCTCGAGGGCCTGACGCTGCGCACCAACGAGCAGTTCCAGAACAACTACGTGGCAGCGGGTGGACGCAACGGTGTGTTCAACTTCCCTGCCAACGGAACTCACTCGTGGCCCTACTGGAACCAGCAGCTGATGGCGATGAAGCCCGACATGCTGCAGGTGCTCAACTCGCCCGCTGCTGCACCACCTGCCCCGGCCGCCGCTCCCGCCGGCTGAGCATGGCAAAGTCGGCCTCGGCAGCAGCCGCACCAATCAGTGCTGCTGCCGAGGCCACTTATTCCTTGGCGTCCTTTTTTCTCAGCTCTTCCTGGCGGTCCTGATGGAAATAGGTGTAGACGGTGGTCAAAGCGCACACGGCGGTGGCGGCCACCAGCATCGCGGTGCCGTTGACGACCGAACCGATGAAGCCGCCCAGCGTGGCGCCTAGGACGATGCTGGCGAACAGCAGAAAGTAACCCAGCCAGTCGGCAGCCCGACCACCGGCGATGTGTCGCTCGATGCCCTGGCCCATCTTGACCAGCGTGCCGGTCACGTAGCTCAAGGGCACCGACACCTCGCCGTTCTTGACAAAAGAAGTGTTCAAAGCGCCGATGCCGAACGCCATCAGCGCGATTGGCGGGAAGTCCACATCGCTTTCACTCCAGCCCTCATCGATTACGTCGACCAAGGTGGCGGCGATCAGACTGAAGGTGGTCAGCACGGTCGGTCCGTGTGGGTGCGCCACCCAGAAATGCCGGCGGCAGGCCGATGCGATCACCACCCCGGCAACGAAGCACAGGATCAGCAGCATCGCGGCCACCGAAGGCCACACCTCGCCGCGGAAGAACCCGAGCGGAGCACGTTGGGCGTTGCCCGTCATGAAGGTCACCAAGTATCCGGCGGAATGAAGAAAGGAGGTCGCACCCAGCACACCCGCCAGCGCCCCTAAGACCCAGGACAGCCGTGTCTCGCTGTTGAAGATTTCATTCGCCACGGAAACCATGCAAGCAGAGCTCGTCGACGCGCGCACGGATCGCATTGGAAACGCATAGGAAACGCATGTATCGGGCCTGCCCGACACATGCGACGCCGAAAATCAATCGGCCGCTGTCAGCCGGGCGATGGACCGCAGCGGGATGGGCAGCCATCCCGGCCGGTGCCGCGCCTCATAGCCGGCCTCGTACACGGCCTTGTCGAGTTCATATGCGGCCAGCAGCCGCGCCGAATCACGCGGGTCGGTTCCCGACGCGGCCGCATAGCCGTCGCAGAAGGCGGCGCGGTTGCGCTCGACCCATTCGCGGGCGCGCGCCGCCAGCTGCTTGTCGCCCTCGTGGTCCACCAGCGGCCCGTAGGCGGCGTACTCGTACGACCGCAGTACACCGGCCACGTCGCGCAGCGGCGAATCCGGGGCCCGTCGCTCGTCCAGTGGCTGGCCGGGCTCACCCTCGAAGTCGATCAGCACCCAGCTCTCCGGGGTGCGCAGCACCTGCCCCAGGTGCAGGTCACCGTGCACGCGCTGGACGGTGATCGTCTCGCCGGCCAGCTTGCCGAAGCGCTCCTCGACCGTCGCCGCGTACTCTTCCAGCTCGGGCACCAGCGCCGCCGTCGACGCCAACCGGGCCAGCACGTTGTCCACCGGGAAGGTGGTCTGCGCGGTGCCCAGGGTTTCGGCGAGGGTGGCGTGCACGGACGCGACGGCCTCCCCGAGCCGGTAGGACTCACCGGCGAAGTCGCCGCCGACCTCGTGGGCATACAGGTCACCCTCGGCGAACAGGTCGCGGACGCTGGCCGTGGCCATGGCCCAGCCCTCGGCGGCGTTGGCCTCGAACTCGGTGACCATGCCCAGCGGCCATGCCGTGTCCTCGGCGCCGTCGTCCCCGGCAATCTCGTAGGTGCCTAACAGCCGGGCCACGTTCGGGTTGCCGGCGCGGCCCAGCACCCGGTTCAGCTCGATGTCGGGGTTGATGCCGCTGCTGACCCGACGAAAGACCTTGAAGATCGCGTCCCGATCGAAGATCACGCTGGTGTTCGACTGCTCGGCGTCGGCGACCCGCGGCCACGCCTCCAGCGGAAGCGTGGCATCGGGCTCTTTGCGAAACACCACTTCGGTGCCATCCGCATCGCGCGCCGCGGACTGGTCGATCAGCGACAGCAGGAACCGCGGACCGTCGGTTCCATACAGCGCGTCGTAACCGGTCCGGTCGCCGGCCGAGCCGATGGTGGCCACCGTGTTGTACTCGGTGACCGGCTCGGCGTCCCACCCGACCAGCACCTGATAGCGCTCCGCGGGGCCGCTGGCGTAGGTGGCGTCGACCAGCACCAGCTCGAGATTGTCGCGCAACGCAACGACCAGCCCGGCCTCGGCGCGGATCAGCTGACGATTGCGCCCGGCGTACCAACGTTGCTGCGGCAGCCATTCGGTCCAGGGCAGCTTGGCTGACTGACTCATGAGTTCTCCTCCGATGCGCACAGCTGGAACCAGTAGAACCCATGTCCCGGCAGTGTCAGCAAATAGGGCAGATGTCCGATCCGCGGAAACTCCACTTGGCCGGTGAGTTCGATCGGCGTGTGGCCGCTCCAATGTTGCAGGTTCAACTCGATCGGCTGCGGAAACCGCGAGAGGTTGTTGACGCATAGCACGATGTCTCCGTCGTCGGGTGCTTGACGCAGAAACGCCAGCACCGACGGATTTGAGCCGCCGAGTTCCTCGAACGATCCGATCGCGAACGCGTCGTGGCGGCGCCGCACCGACAGCATCATGCGGGTGAAGTTGAGCAGTGACGTCGAGGTGTCGCGCTGCGCCTCGACGTTGACGGCCTGATAGCCGTAGACCGAGTCCTGACTCGGCGGCAAATAAAGCCGGCCGGGATTGGCCTTGGAGAAGCCGGCGTTGCGGTCCGGGGTCCACTGCATCGGGGTGCGCACGCCGTCGCGGTCACCGAGCCAGATGACGTCGCCCATGCCGATCTCGTCGCCGTAGTACAGCACCGGTGAGCCGGGCAGCGACAGCAGCAGCCCGGTGAACAGCTCGATCTGGTTGCGGTCGTTGTCCAGCAGCGGCGCCAGCCGGCGGCGGATTCCCACGTTGGCCTTCATCCGCGGGTCCTTGGCGTACTCGGAGTACATGTAGTCGCGCTCTTCGTCGCTGACCATCTCCAGCGTCAGCTCGTCGTGGTTACGCAGGAAGATCCCCCACTGCGCCATGTCCGGGATCTCGGGCGTCTGGGCCAGGATCTCCGAGATCGGGAACCGCGACTCGCGCCGCACCGCCATGAAGATGCGCGGCATCAGCGGGAAGTGGAACGCCATGTGGCATTCGTCGCCCCCGGTGCTGGGGTCACCGAAGTACTCCACGACGTCGGCGGGCCACTGATTGGCCTCGGCCAGCAACACCCGGCCCGGGAACTCGTCGTCGATGACCTTGCGGACTCGCCGCAGGAAGGCGTGGGTCTCCGGCAGATTCTCGCAGTTGGTGCCCTCACGCTCGAAGAGGTACGGCACCGCATCCAGCCGGAACCCGTCGATACCCAGATCCAGCCAGAACCGCAGCACGTCGATCATCGCCTCTTGCACGGCCGGGTTGTCGTAGTTCAGGTCCGGCTGATGCGAGAAGAACCGGTGCCAGTAGAACTGCTTGCGGACCGGGTCGAACGTCCAGTTCGACTCCTCGGTATCGATGAAGATGATGCGCGCGTCGGTGTATTTCTCGCTGGTATCGCTCCACACGTAGAAGTCGCCATACGGGCCGTCCGGGTCGTGGCGGGACTCCTGAAACCACGGGTGCGAATCCGAAGTGTGGTTCATCACCAAATCGGTGATGACCCGGATCCCCCGCTCGTGCGCCGCGTTGAGCAACGCCACGAAGTCATCGACGTCGCCGAACTCGGGCAGCACCTTGTAGAAGTCACGAATGTCATAACCACCGTCGCGCAGCGGCGAGTCGTAGAACGGCGGCAGCCAGATGCAGTCGATCCCCAGCCACTGCAAATAGTCCAGGCGCTGCAGCAGCCCGCGCAGATCGCCGGACCCGTCGGCGTTGCCGTCCAGGAACGCCCGAACCAGCACCTCGTAGAAGACCGCGTGCTTGAACCAGGTCGGATCGGCTGGCAGCGAGGCCGCGATCTCGAAGTCCTCCGCGTTGGGGTGTTCGACGACACCCCCCTCGACGTGGCTGCCTCCCGCGGGATCGTGCTCCGAATCCTTCTTCGAGGCGTCGTTTGCGTCGTTCATCAATTCCACGATGCCACGTGTACCCGAGGCGAGCAGATCGGAACCACCTCGCTAATCTGCCGTCCCAGCAACCGAATTGGCCTCCGGTCAGGCATTTGGACGCTTCCCGATCAGGCCGGAGGCCCGTCGCCCAGCGTCACAGGCCCGCTGCGGGGAGCGCCGCCGGAGTTCCAGTGCAGCGTGATCACGTCCCCGGGGTGATGCGGGACCAGGACGTCGGTCATCGCGGTGGGACCGTTGATCGGCACATTGTCCACCGCGGTGATGATGTCACCGGGCGCAATGCCACTCCCCGCGGCGGGACCGCCGTCGACCAGG
Source organism: Mycobacterium ahvazicum (assembly GCF_900176255.2). Lineage (GTDB taxonomy): Bacteria > Actinomycetota > Actinomycetes > Mycobacteriales > Mycobacteriaceae > Mycobacterium > Mycobacterium ahvazicum. Next base: position 234,665 of record NZ_FXEG02000001.1, on the reverse strand, counting down.
CGTTGGACCCGGGCACCGTTGCCGCCGTTTTCCGCAACGCCCATGCCGATGAAGGCCGTGGGCCCGATGTGCACGGTGTTGGACCCGGCGCCGGAGCGGATCTGGTTGGCGACGCCCATCGCGTGACCGATCGGGATCGCGAAGCCTTGTCCGCCGGACATCTTGTAGCTGTCGGTGGCGGCGGTGTCCACGCCGACCACCTGCCCGGCGTTGTTGACCAGCGGCCCACCCGAGTCGCCGGGCTTGATCGCGGTGTCGGCCTGGATCAGTCCACCCAGCGTCTCGTCGGCGCCGGTCAGGGTGTCGGTGGCCGAGACGGTCTGGTTGAGCGCGACGACGCGTCCGGGCACCACGCTCGGCGCTCCGCCCTGTCCGTGGGTGTTGCCGAGCGCCGTCACCGGCTCGCCGACCCCGACGCCGCCACCGATTGCGGCGGCAGGCAGGCCGCCGGCCCCCCGCAGCTGCAGCACCGCGATATCGGCGGTGCGGGAGTAGCCGATCACGTCGACACCGTAGGTCTGGCCATTGCCGACATCGAACGCGGAGATGTCAGTGGCAGCCGAGATCACGTGGTTGTTGGTGAGCACTACACCACCGGGATCGATGACGATTCCGGTTCCGGCCCCGATCGCGTTGTTGTAGCCGAACCGGGTGCTGATGTTGACGACCGCGGGTCCGACCTGGCCGGCGATGTCCAGCGGGAACATCGGTGCGTCGGGGACGCGGTCGGACGCCAGGGTTGACGGCGATGCAGCTGCCGGCACCGTGTTCAGGCCCAGACCCAGTCCCACCACAGCCAGCACACTGACCAGCCATGACCACCAGACCGAGCGGGGGTGCCCTTTGCTCATCCCGTACCTCCCTGATTGGGGTGCGAACCAGAAGCGGCCCAGCCTCCACGTCTGGACCGCACATTTTGTGTACCTCACCGTAATGCAGGTAGCTAGTTCAGGGCGCACGGAACGCTGATCGGCTTTTACGCCCGTTAGCTGGCTCTAAGCTGGTTCAGTGGGCGAATCCGACCCCAAAGCTCGGTTCACGCGGTCCCCGGTGGCGCGGCTGGCGACCAGTTCGGCCGACGGAAAACCGCACCTGGTGCCGGTTGTCTTCGCGGTCCATGAAGGCGTCAGCGACATGGTCTACACCGCGATCGACGCGAAACCCAAGAGCACGCAGCGGCTGCGCCGGCTGGCCAACATCGCGAGCAACGCGCAGGTCAGCCTGCTCGTTGACCATTACGCCGACGAGTGGACGCAGTTGTGGTGGGTCCGGGCCGACGGCGAGGCTCGCATCCATACCGACGGCGCGGCACTGCACACCGGCTACCGGCTGTTGCGCGCCAAATACCCTCAGTACCAATCGGTTTCGCTCAACGGCCCGGTCATCGAGATCACGGTGCACCGCTGGTCGAGCTGGCACGCCTGACCCAGCGCGTCGCAGCGGGCAATTGTGGCCGGCCCGTGGCCTTGTATTGGGCGGCAGTTGGGAGAAAGGTTGCCTGAATACGTTGTGTGAGCTAGGACACACCGTGCCGGACCGAGCGGACTGGAGGAAGGTCATGGCGGACAAGGCGAACGCTTCGGTGGGCACGGGAGCAGCTCCCACCGCCAACTGTCCCGGCGATGTCCGCAACGTCGTTCTGGTGGGCCCCTCGGGCGGCGGCAAGACGACGCTGGTCGAGGCCCTGCTCGTCGCGGGCGGCGTGCTGACCAGGGCGGGATCGGTGACCGACGGCAGCACCGTCTGCGACTACGACGACGCCGAGATCCGCCAACAGCGGTCGGTGGGCGTCGCGGTGGCCTCGCTGGCGCACGGCGGCATCAAGATCAACCTGGTCGACACGCCCGGCTACGCCGACTTCGTCGGCGAGCTGCGCGCCGGATTGCGTGCCGCGGATTGCGCATTGTTCGTGATCGCGGCCAACGAGGGCTGCGACGGCATTGACGAACCGACCAAGTCGCTGTGGCAGGAGTGCAGCCAGGTCGGCATGCCCCGCGCCGTGGTGATCACCAAGCTCGACCATGCCCGCGCCAACTACCTGGAAGCGCTGCAGGCCGCCCAAAACGCGTTCGGCGACAAGGTTTTACCGCTCTACCTGCCGATCGGCTCGCCGGCCTGCGAAGGCTTGATCGGCCTGCTGTCGCAGCAGCGCTACCGATACTCCGGTCGCACCCGGACCATCGAGGCGCCCGATCCCGGCGACGCCGACCGGATCGAGGACGCGCGCGGCACGCTGATCGAGGGCATCATCGAGGAATCCGAGGACGAGTCCCTGATGGAGCGCTACCTCGGCGGTGCGGCGATCGACGAGGCCGTGCTGATCGACGACCTGGAGCGCGCGGTCGCCCGCGGGTCGTTCTTCCCGGTGATCCCGGTCTGCAGCGGCACCGGCGTCGGCACCCTGGAACTGCTCGAGGTCGCTACCCGTGGGTTCCCGTCCCCGATGGAACATCGGATGCCGGAGGTGTTTACGCCGCATGGCGCTCCGCACGCCGAGCTGGCGTGCGACGCGGCAGCGCCGTTGTTGGCAGAGGTGGTGAAGACGACGTCTGACCCCTACGTCGGCAGGGTGAGTCTGGTCCGGGTGTTTTCCGGGACCATCCGGCCCGACACGACGGTGCATGTGTCGGGCCATTTTTCGGCCTTCTTCGGGCAGACCAACGGCAACGGCTCCCGCGGCCGCACCCACCCCGACCACGACGAAGACGAACGCATCGGGGTGCTGTCCTTCCCGCTGGGCAAGCAGCAGCGACCCGCACCCGAGGTGGTGGCCGGCGACATCTGCGCGATCGGCAAGCTCAGCCGTGCCGAGACCGGCGACACCCTGTCCGACAAGGCCGCGCCCCTGGTGCTCAAACCGTGGGCGATGCCCGAACCGCTGCTGCCGATCGCCATTGCGGCCCATGCCAAGACCGACGAGGACAAGCTGTCGGTCGGGCTGGGCCGGTTGGCCGCCGAGGACCCGACCCTGCGGATCGAGCAGAATCAGGAAACACACCAGATCGTGCTGTGGTGCATGGGTGAGGCCCACGCCGGCGTCGTGCTCGAGGCACTGGCCAGCCGCTACGGCGTCACCGTGGACGCGGTGGAACTGCGCGTCCCGCTGCGGGAGACGTTCGGCGGCAAGGCAAAAGGCCACGGTCGCCACGTCAAGCAGTCCGGCGGTCACGGCCAATACGCGGTGTGTGACATCGAGGTGGAGCCGCTGCCGGAAGGCTCCGGATTCGAGTTCGTCGACAAGGTGGTCGGCGGGGCGGTCCCGCGACAATTCATCCCGAGCGTGGAGAAGGGAGTCCGCGCGCAGATGGAAAAGGGCGTGCACGCGGGATATCCGGTGGTCGACATCCGAGTCACCCTGCTCGACGGCAAGGCCCACAGCGTGGACTCGTCGGACTTCGCGTTCCAGATGGCGGGTTCCCTGGCGCTGCGGGAGGCCGCCGCCGCGACGAAAATCGCACTGCTCGAGCCGATCGACGAGATCGCGGTGCTGGTGCCCGACGATTTCGTCGGCGCGGTGATGGGAGACTTGTCCGGCCGGCGCGGTCGCGTGCTGGGAACCGACACCGCGGGCCAGGACCGCACGCTGGTGCGCGCCGAGGTCCCCGCGGTCGAACTGACCCGATACGCGATCGATCTGCGTTCGCTGGCGCACGGCGCAGCGTCGTTCACCCGCACGTTTGCCCGCTACGAACCGATGCCGGAGTCCGCTGCGACCCGAGCGAAGGCTACTGTTTGAAAGCACTTGATAAACAGCCAGATTGGGAGCCCCGGATTCGCGTATGTCAACGTTCAATGGGCTTCCTGCCCATATCCTGCTCAATCATTTCGTCGTTGTCCTGGCTCCGCTGGCGGCGGTTCTGGCGATCCTGTGCGTGGTGTGGCCCGCCGCGCGGCGCCGGCTGATCTGGCTGGTTCTGTTGCTGGCGGTGGGCACGCTCGTCCTGACCCCGTTGACGACCACCGCGGGCGTCTGGCTGTCGGCTCGCGTCGGTGCTCAGACGCCGGTGCTCACCAACCACGAGCAACTCGGCTCCACCCTGATCTACATCGTCGCGGCACTGGCGGCGACGGTCACGGCGCTGGCCGTGCTGCACGTGCGTGAGGCGCACGGTGTGGACATGAAACTCACCCTGCACGCCGCGGTCGGGGCGCTGGTGGTCATCGCGGCGGTGGCCACCCTGGTGCAGACCTACCGGGTCGGTGATTCGGGTGCGCGCGCCGCGTGGGGGAACGTGACGTCGGGCCAGTGAGGTTGGCGCACAGCCTTTCTCAGACTCCGCCAAACTGCCGGGCCACGGCCCGCCGATCCAGCGAACCCTTGGCGGTATGCGGCAGTTCGCCGGTGTGCAGGAAGGTGGCCGGCACCTCGTAGGGCGCCAGCCGGTCACGGCAGAATTCCGTCAGCTCCTCGGGGCTGGGCGCAGTCGTGCCCCGCGCGACGATCACCGCGGCCACCGTCTCGCCGTACATCGTGTCCGGCAGCCCGAGCACGGCCACCTCCAGGATGCCGGGGTGGCTGGCCAGCACGCCCTCGACGCGTTCCGGCGAAATCTTCTCGCCGCCCCGGTTGATCAGTTCCTTGATCCGCCCGCGAATGCTCAGGTCACCCGCGGGGGACAGCGACCCGAGGTCGCCGGTGCGCAGCCAGCCGTCGGTGAAGTTGGCGGCGGTGATCGCCGGGTCGCCGAGGTAGCCGCGCACCACGGTCGGGCCACGAAGCCAGACCTCGCCGACGGCCTCGGGCGGCAGCGATTCACCGCCGGGCCCGGCGATCCGGATCTCCGGGCTGGTTGACTTTCCGACGAGACCTGTTGTCTCGGCGGGGTTTTGGTCTTGCTCGATGTCAGTGGTGGCGACCTGATGGGTGCCTTCGGTCATCCCGAACGCGCATACCACGCTGGCGCCGAAGGTGTCTTGCAGGGCCTGAGCCGTTTCCGTGGTGAGCGGAGCGCTGCAGCTGCGGATGAAGTGCAGCGCGACCCCTCCGCGTTCCGGTCGCTGCGTCTTGGCGCGCTCCAACAGGATCTGGTGAATGGTCGGAACCGCGGTGTACCAGGTGGCCCCGACGGCGTTGATGTCGTCCCAGAAGGTGTGCGCCGAGAACTTCCCTCGCGCGGGCAACAGCACGGTCCCACCGGATGCCAGCGTCGACAGCAGCGCGGCGATCAGACCGTGGCCGTGGTAGAGCGGCATCACCGCGACCGTCGCATCCGCCGGGCCCAGCTGATAGGCGGCGATGATGGCCCGCACCGAGCTGGCGATGTTCGTGTGTGTCCACGGGACCATCTTCGGCATCCCGGTGGTGCCGCCGGTGAACATGATCATCGCGTCGTCGTCGCGGAGGCCCTCGGGCACCGCCGCGTCCGGGTTCGGTGCCGCGGGCGCGTCCAGGTCGACCGACGACGCGGCGCCGTCAGCGCCGACGGTCACCGCGAACGTCCACCACACCAATCCCGGCTCCTCCTTGTCACCGGGACCCTCGCCGTCGACAAGCACCACACCCGCGCCGGCGACCTCACTGCGGGCACGCTGGTCACCGACGGGCAACGCCGGGTCCAGCGGCACCGCGATCAGCCCAGCGCGGGACGCCGCCAACAAACCCACGACGAATTCGGCGTTGCTGCCTGAGCGCAGCGCGATCCGGTCCCCCGGCCGCAGGCCGCCGTCCTTGAGCTGTCCGGCCAAGTCGTCGACCAGTCGCACCAGCTCGCCGTAGCTGACCGGCCTGCGATCGGGAGTGACGACGAGCGCCGTCGCCTCCGGCTCCCGGATTGCGGCCGCCGCCACCAGATCGGCGATGCTCGGGGATTCGTCGGTCAACCCCGCCGCCGGGGTGATCAAGTCAGACATCGCCATAGTCCTTCCGCTTTCTCGCATGTGTATCAGCACCTGATTGCACGATGCAGAGAAACCTCCCTGTTCGTCCAATACTGTTCAGCTCACGATCGATAATCCGCGGCTATCGATTGGCTGAGCAGCGGTCGATAATCACCGTGAATCGCTGCATAGCGGCTTGGTCTTGGACAGCGGCGGGGACCCGGACCACAGTGATGGATGACAGGCATGGACACGCGAGGAGTCGGGCAATGACCACACTTTCGGCATCATCGGCCGCTGCGCCGGACGAGGCGGCGGACGCCGCCCTGACCGACGGCTTCCACCTCGTCGTCGATGCCCTTAAGGCCAATGACATCAACACGATCTATGGAATCGTCGGCATCCCGATCACCGACCTTGCCCGGGTCGCGCAGGCCTGTGGCATGCGGTACATCGGTTTCCGGCAGGAGACTTCCGCCGGCAACGCCGCCGCCGCCGCCGGGTTTCTCACCGGCCGCCCGGGCGTGTGCCTGACGACCTCCGGGCCCGGGTTTCTCAACGGTCTGCCCGCTTTGGCCAACGCGACCACGAACTGCTTCCCGATGATCCAGATCTCGGGTTCGAGCAATCGAGCGCTGGTCGACTTGCAGCGCGGCGACTATCAGGACCTGGATCAGCTCAACGCCGCGCGGCCTTTCGTGAAGGCGGCCTACCGCGTCGAGCGGGTCGCGGACATCGGGCTCGCGATCGCACGCGCGATCCGCACCGCGGTCTCGGGCCGGCCGGGCGGTGTCTATCTCGACATCCCGGGCGCGGTGCTGGGGCAGGCCATGGACGCCGCCGAGGGGGCCGAAAGCGTCTGGCGGGTCATTGATCCCGCGCCGCGCCAGCTGCCCGCCCCGGAGGCGGTCGATCGTGCGCTGGACGTGCTGGCGCGGGCGCGCCGGCCGCTGATAGTGCTCGGTAAGGGCGCCGCGTACGCGCAGGCCGACGCCGTGATCCGGGACTTCGTCGAATCCACCGGAATTCCGTTCCTGCCCATGTCGATGGCCAAGGGCCTATTGCCGGATTCGCATCGCCAGTCCGCGGCGGCCGCACGCTCGCTGGCCATCGCCCGCGCCGACGCGGTGTTGCTGGTCGGCGCGCGGCTGAATTGGCTGCTCGGCCATGGCGAATCGCCACAGTGGGCCGCCGACGCCAAGTTCGTGCAGATCGACATCGCGGCGTCGGAGTTCGACAGCAACCAGCCGATCGTGGCACCGCTGGCCGGCGACATCGGTTCGGTGATGTTTGCATTGCGTGACGGTCTGGCCACCCGGCCCATCACGGTGCCGACGGAATGGACCGACGAGCTGGCCGATCGCCGAGCCCGTAACGATGCCAAGATGAGCGAGCGGCTCGCCGAGAATCCGCACCCGATGCGGTTTTACAACGCACTCGGTGCGATTCGTTCAGTGCTGCAAGCGAATCCGGACGTCTATGTGGTCAATGAGGGGGCCAATGCGCTGGACCTGGCCCGCAACGTGATCGAGATGGAGCTGCCGCGGCACCGCCTGGACACCGGGACCTGGGGTGTGATGGGCATCGGCATGGGCTACGCGATCGCCGCCGCCGTCGAGACGGGCCGGCCCGTTGTCGCGATCGAGGGCGACAGCGCATTCGGGTTCAGCGGCATGGAGATCGAGACGATCTGCCGCTACCGGCTGCCGGTAACAGTCGTCATCCTCAACAACGGCGGCGTGTACCGCGGCGATGAAGAGCCTACCGGCGACAGCCCCGCCCCCACTGTGCTCAACGCCGGTGCACGTCATGAGCTACTGGCAGAAGCTTTCGGCGGCAAGGGATATCACGTCACAACTCCGGCCGAGCTGCAGTCGGCGCTCACGGAGGCGCTCGCGTCGAACGGGCCGTCGCTGATCGACTGCGAACTCGACCCGGCGGCCGGGGTGGAGAGCGGACACCTGGCAAGTCTCAACCCGACCAGCGCGGCCAACCGGAAGGTCAGCGCCGACGGGTGACCCCGATCAGTTGGGCGTTGAAGAACTCGTCCAGCGAAAGCTCATGCGCGCAGGCGACGAGCGCCCTGGCGACCGGCGACCCGGGCCCGGAGGCATTGGTGGCCAACGTGATCTCGGCCTTGACTGCCGGATCGACCATTTCGACCGCACGAATCTCGCCGCCCAGCGGCGATGTCCACAGCCAGGTGTGCGGAACGATGCATGCCCAGTTGCCGGAGGCGACCTGTGCGAGTAGCGAAGCCACCGAGTCGGTTTCGACTTGCGGAGTGACGGTGATGCCGTGCCCGGCGAACGCCTCGTCGATGATTTGCCGGTCCCGCATGTCCGCGGTGAGCAAGGCCAGCGGCAACTGCGCGGCATCCGGCCACCGCAACGTCGATGCGCCGGACGGCAACATATCCGCCGGCGACAGCAGCACGTAGCGCTCGGTATATAGCGGCACCAGGTCCACCTCGTGGGCATCATCGTGTGATGCGTGCACGATCGCGGCGTCGAGCTCGAATTCCCGCAAGCGCCGGTACAGTTCAGTGGCGGCCAGCCGGGAATTGATGTGCACCTTGACCAATGGATGAGCCGAGCAGAAGGCAGACAGCACCAGTGACGCCGTTGTCGATGCGGTGGGCACAGCGCCCAGCCGAAGCGTTCCGGTAATTCCCGATCGCACCGCATCTACCTCGGCCTTGAATGCGTCGTGCTCGGCCAGAATCCGTTTGGCCCACACGACCAGTCGCTCCCCTTCGGGGGTGAGGCCTTCGAAGCTGTGTCCGCGATTGATCAGCGTGACGTTCAATTCACGTTCCAGCTTGGCGATCGCGGCGGACAGCGCGGGCTGCGACACGTAACACTTCTCGGCGGCCCGAGCGAAGTGGCGCTCCTGGGCGACCGCGACGAAGTACTCCAGCTGACGAAAGAGCACTCGCACCTCCTCGGTTCGGCGGCGCCGATTCCGCTGAGGTCAGCCGGTCGCCGCCGATCGAACTCATCCGTTGATCCGATCGTTACCGTGGAGACCGGGCGGAGTGTCATTGTTTGCTAAAAACCGTAATGATCAGACTGCCAGTAGAATATCGTCGTGTTGATCGCACCATCTCGGAGGGTTGACGCCATGCGTCGTGGGGTTCGTTATCTATTTGTTATGGTCGCGATCACGGGCTTTGGCGTGTTGGGATCCGGTTCCCACGCGGTCGCCTCGGTCCCGGTACCGGCACCAACCCCCGCAATTGCCTCGATTTTGCCGGCCGACGGCGCGGTGGTGGGAATTGCACACCCGGTCGTCGTGAAATTCACCGCGCCGGTGACCGACCGGTCCGCCGTGGAACGCTCCATCCACGTGGCCTCCCCTAGCAACATCACCGGACACTTCGAGTGGCCCGAAAACAACGTCGTGCAATGGGTTCCGAACCAGTATTGGCCTGCCCACAGCCACGTTTCGGTGGGCGTGCAGGAGCTGACAACGGGCTTCGACACCGGTGACGCATTCCTGGGGGTGGCCAGCCTCTCCGCGCACACCTTCACCGTGAGCAGGGACGGGGAAATTCTGCGCACGATGCCCGCCTCGATGGGTAAGCCCAGCCGCCCGACGCCGATCGGTAACTTCACCGCCCTCGAGAAACAACGCAGCGTCGTGATGGACTCGCGGACGATCGGTATCCCGCTGAGTTCGCCCGAGGGATACAAGATCACCGCCCAGTACGCGGTCCGCGTCACCTGGAGCGGTGTGTACGTGCACTCGGCACCCTGGTCCGTCGACTCGCAGGGCCACGCCAACGTCAGCCACGGATGCATCAACCTGAGCCCGGACAACGCCGCGTGGTACTTCAACAACGTCAACGTCGGCGATCCCATTCAGGTCGTCGCGTAACCATTTCGGGCCCCGGTGGAGGGCCTCGAGCTGGGTGTGGCCACGGTCACAGTGACCGGGTGGAAGACTCGTAGCGGGCCGACGGTTTGCGCTAGAGAGTCGTCCGAACGAGAGCCTGGGGCTGGTCATGACTATTGATGCGAAGCGCGACAACGGCACCAGCGCGAGTGTGACGACCACCCCACGAGAACGAGTGGCCGAGCGCATCAGGCGTGTGGTGGCGACCGACGAGCAATATCAATACGCCAGGCCGGATCTCGCGCTGCAGGCCGCGGCCCGCCGGCCCGGTCTTCGGCTTCCGCAGATCCTGGAGACGTTCGTCGAAGGCTACGGCGACCGTCCCGCATTGGGATGGCGCGCTCGCGAGCTGAGCACCGATCCTACGACCGGCCGCACCACCACTCGGCTGCTCCCCCGATTCGACACGATCAGCTACCGCGATCTGTGGGCCAACGTGCGCGCCGTCGCCACGGCGTGGCGGCGCGACGAGGCCACCCCGGTGGCGCCGGGGGACGTGGTCGCGACTCTCGGTTTCGCGAGCCCCGAGTACTTGACGCTTGACCTGGTGACCGGCTACCTGGGTCTGGTGGCGGTGCCGCTGCAGCACAACGCAACGGCGTCGCGGCTACAGCGGATCGTCGCCGAAATCGAACCCCAGGTGCTGGCGGCCGGAGCGGAGTATCTGGACCTCGCCGTCGAGGCCGCGCTGGGCAGCACATCGTTGCGGCGCCTGGTGGTCTTCGACTATCAGACGGATATCGACGATCAGCGGGAGAACCTCGAGCGCGCGCAGGCGAAATTGGCCGAGGCCGGCATGGCGGTCACCGTCGAGATCTTCGACGAATTGGTCGAGCGTGGCCGCGCATTGCCACCGGAGCCGTTCTACACCGGCGAAACCGACGAGCGGCTGGCCATGATCATGTACACCTCGGGCAGCACCGGCCTGCCCAAGGGAGCGATGTACACCGAGCGCATGATCTTGAGGCTGTGGACCAACGAGCTCTACCCCGAATTCGCAGACGTACCGGTGTTCAACGTCAACTTCATGCCGCTCAACCACGTGGGCGGACGGATACCGCTGTCGTCGTCGTTCCAAGCCGGTGGCACCAGCTATTTCGTGCCGGAAAGTGACCTGTCCACGTTGTTCGACGACTGGAACCTGGTGCGCCCGACGGAGATGGGCATGGTGCCGCGGGTGGTCGAGATGCTCTACCAGCGTTACCAAAGCGCGGTGGAGCGCCTGATCGGTCAGGGTGCCGAACCCGAGGATGCTGACGCGGCGGCGAAAGCCGAACTGCGCGAACAACTTCTGGGCGGTCGCGTGATCACTGCCTTCTCCACCACCGCGCCGCTGGCCGCGGAGATGAAGACCTTCATCGAATCGTGTTTGGACACCCATGTGCTCGACGGCTACGGCCTGACCGAGGTGGGGATGGTATTCAAGGACGGTGTGGTGAGCCGGCCGCCGATCCTCGACTACAAACTGATCGACGTGCCCGAGCTGGGTTATTTCCACACCGACAAGCCGTACCCGCGCGGCGAGCTGCTGGTGAAGTCGCAGACCGCGTTCGGCGGGTATTTCAAACGGCCCGATGTGACGGCGAATGCGTTCGACCCCGACGGCTACTATCGCACCGGTGACGTGATGGCCGAAATCGGCCCGGATCGTCTGGTCTACGTCGACCGGCGGAACAACGTATTGAAGTTGGCGCAAGGCGAATTCGTCGCGGTGGCACGCCTGGAAGCCGTCTTCAGCAGCGCCGCGCTGGTGCGGCAGATCTTCGTGTACGGCAACAGCGAACGGCCTTACCTGGTGGCGGTCGTGGTCCCGACCCGGGAAGCCGAGCAACGATTCGCCGGCGATCCGGACGGCCTCAAGGCAGCGCTGAGCGAATCCCTGCGCCGCACCGCCAAACTCGCCGAGCTGCAATCCTACGAAGTGCCGGCCGACTTCCTGGTCGACTCCGAGCCGTTCAGCGAGGACAACGGACTACTGTCCGGGGTGGGAAAGTTGCTGCGCCCCAAGCTGAAAGAGCACTACGGCGCTCGACTGGAAGACCTCTACGCCGAGCTCGCCGCCACCCGCACCGCCGAGCTGCGCGCGCTGCGCGAAGGCGCGGCGGACCGCCCGGTCATCGACACGCTGACGCGCGCCGCCCAGGCGTTACTAGGCCTGCCCGGCGGTTCGCCGCAACCGCATACCCAGTTCCTGGAGCTGGGTGGTGACTCGCTGTCCGCCCTGACCTTCTCTAACCTGCTGCAGGACATCTTCGATGTCCAAGTCCCGGTGGGCCAGATCATCAGCCCGGCGTCCGACTTGGGTCAACTCGCGGAATATGTGGAATCCGAACGTGAATCCGGCGCCAAGCGGCCCACCTTCTCGACCGTGCACGGCCGCGGCGCCAGCGAAGTTCGCGCGTCCGAACTCACTCTCGACAAGTTCATCGACGCCGCCACCCTGAACGCCGCCCCGAAGCTGCCGCACGCCACCGGCACGCCGCATACGGTGCTGCTCACCGGCGCCAACGGCTATCTGGGTCGCTTCCTCACCCTGGAATGGCTTGAGCGACTTGCCGATAGAGGCGGAAAGCTCATCACCATCATCCGCGGCACCGACAGCGAAGCCGCCGCCAAACGCCTGGAGGCTGTTTTCGACGGTGGTGATCCGGGACTGCTGCAGCGGTACCGCACCCTGGCCGCCGATCATCTCGAAGTCATCGTCGGCGACATCGCCGAGCCGAATCTTGGTTTGGACCAAGCGACTTGGCAGCGCCTCGCCGAAGACGTCGAAATGATCGTGCACCCCGCGGCACTGGTCAACCACGTCCTGCCGTACGACCAGCTGTTCGGCCCGAATGTCGTGGGCACCGCCGAATTGATCCGGCTGGCGATCACGATACGCATCAAGCCGGTCACCTACATGTCGACCGTTGCGGTGGCCATGTCGGTGGATCCCAGCGTGTTCGCCGAGGACGGCGACATCCGCGCCGTCAGCCCGGTACGTCCCGTCGACGACAGCTACGCGAACGGGTACGCGAACAGCAAGTGGGGCGGTGAGGTGCTGTTGCGGGAGGCGCACGACCTGTGCGGGTTGCCGGCCACGGTGTTCCGGTCCGACATGATCCTCGCGCACAGCCAGTACGCGGGCCAGCTCAATGTCCCGGATGCGTTCACCCGGTTGATCTTCAGCTTGCTGGTGACCGGTATCGCACCGTCGTCGTTCTACCAGACCGACCCGCAAGGAAACCGGGCGGTGGCGCACTACGACGGTCTGCCGGCCGACTTCGTGGCGGAGTCGGTGACCACGCTGGGCGAGCAGACGGCGGTGGCCGGAGGGTACCGGTCCTTCGACGTGATGAACCCGCACGACGACGGCATCTCGCTGGACGTCTTCGTGGACTGGCTGATCGCCGGTGGCAACGACATCCGGCGCATCGACGACCATGACGAATGGTTCGGGCGTTTCGAAACGGCGCTGCGGGCGCTGCCGGACAAACAGCGTCAGCACTCGGTGCTTGCGTTGCTCGACGTCTACCGCAAGCCCGAGGCACCGCTGCGTGGGGCGCCGGCGCCAACGGATGTGTTCCGCGGTGCGGTGCGGGCAGCGAAAATCGGTGCGGACAAAGACATTCCGCACTTGTCGGAGGGGCTGATCGAAAAATACGTCGCGGATCTGCGCCTGCTCGGGCTGGTGTAGCCCGAAAAGCTAACCGTGCAAACCGTTCTTGACCGCCGCGGCTTGCTTGCGGCCGACGTCGGTGGCAACCGCCGGGTCGACTGGGTCGTTGGGAGCGCTGTCGAATTCCAGGTTGACCAGCGCCCTGCCCTCGGTGAACAACAACACCGCGATCGCCTGCGAGTTATCCGGCGACGCGCCCGAGATCATCGCGCCGTTAGTGCCGACGTCGACGGGCTGCCACGGGCCGGTGACCTTCTTCGCGTAATTCGTCTTGGTGTTCTCCAGGGCGGCGGCCGCGATCGAGGGATCGGCGACGACCAGGATGGTGTCCCCGATACGCCGGCTGTTGTCCGCGTTGACGAACAGCTGGGCAACGCCGGTCGTGTTGTTGGAATTCAGCACCGGGGGTTGCGGCGCGGTGAAATCTCCGCCGATGTCACCGGGCTGGATCAGCAACGCACTGTAATCCGGGGGCGGTCCCGCCGGGGTGCTGGGTGCCGACGTAGTGCCGCTCCCGGATGGCGGGGCCGACGTCTTGCCGCAGCCGGTGATCGCGATGCCGACCACCATGGTGATGGCTACCCAACCGGTGACAGTCCTACGCGCGCGTCGCATGGGCATCCTTTCGGTCGAGAACAGGGTGGGCGCATATGAACATACGCCCAGTCGGCAGGGGCCTATCCTGGCCAGGGGCCGGGCGCAGGTTTCGATTCAACTGGGTGAGGAGATCGAGATGACGGCTACGGTGGCGCGGGCGGTACGGTTCGACCGGTACGGGGGCCGTGACGTGCTGTACGTGGAAGATATCGACATGCCGGCACCCGGACAGGGTGAAGTCGTTGTCGAGGTTCGCGCCGCCGGCATCAATCCCGGCGAGGCCGCGATCCGATCGGGCGCGATGCACGAGATGTTCCCCGCCACGTTTCCGTCCGGGCAAGGCAGCGACCTCGCCGGTGTCGTAACGGCAACCGGTCCGGGGGTCACCGAGTTCACCGTGGGCGACGAGGTGCTGGGGTTCAGCTTCCGGCGATCGAGCCATGCCACCCACACCGCCGTCGGGGTGGATCAGTTGATCCGCAAGCCTGCGCAATTGAGTTGGGAGGCAGCGGGTTCGCTCTATGTCGTCGGTGCGACCGCGTACGCTGCTGTGCGCGCGGTCGCAGCGCAGCCGGGCGAGACCGTCGCCGTGTCGGCGGCGGCTGGAGGTGTCGGCAGTCTCGTCGTCCAGCTGTTGGTCCGGCGCGAGGCGCGCGTGCTCGGCATCGCCGGCCAAGGCAACGCCGAATGGCTACGGGCACACGGCGTCATTCCGATCGGCTACGGGGGTGATTTTCAAGGGTTGGCCGAGCGGCTGCGCGAGGCGGCACCGAACGGGATCGACGCGTTCATCGACCTATTCGGCCCGGATTACGTCCAGCTCGCCGTCGATCTCGGGGTGCCACCGCAACGCATCGACACGATCATCTCCTTCCAGAAGGCCGGCGAAGTGGGCGCTAAGACCGAAGGCAGCACCGACGCGTCGACTGCGGAAGTGCTCACCGAGGTCGCCGATCTCGTCGCCAGCGGCGCCGTAGATTTCGACATCGCGGCGACGTTCCCGATGGATCGGGTGGCTGACGCCTTCGAGGAACTCGAGCGCCGGCACACGCACGGCAAAATCGTTCTGCTGCCCAATGGTTCGCCGTAGTTGTCAGCCGACGCCGACCTCCACGATCTTGACGATCACGAATATGACGGCCAGCACCAGGTAACCGCGCAGGATCAACAGCCCGGTCCGGCGAATCGGCGAAAGAGCGGGGCGGGCAAGAGACCTCAGCTCTGGCGTCTGCCAAGACTGCTGTTCCTGCCGGCGCAGGGCCCGGCTTTCGGCACGGCCTACCGGCGAGGCGAGTTTGGCCGCGCGGGTGTCGCTGTACCACTGGTCACCGATGATCGCCACCGCGCCGCACACCACGCCGACCGCTGCACCTGCCGCCAGCCCTGCCTCGAGAGCTGCCGTGGACAGATCCGGGAAGAGCGTGGCCGCCGTCAGCGCCAGCGACAGCAGCACCAGTGCCCACACGATGGCCCAGGCAACGACGTTCTGCCGCAACGTGTTTACCCACGGTCCCAGGATCGCCCGATCATTGCAGAGCAATACCAGGAACACGGTCGCCGAGGGCAACAGGATACCGGCCAGCGCCTGCACACCCTGGGTGACCAGCCCGAGGATGTGATCCGGACTGAACGCCACCGCGGCCGACGCCCCCAGCAGCAGGGCATACCCTCCGTAAAATAATGGCGCCTCGGTGATTTTCCAGTGCAGCGAATGCCGCTTGCCCATCGCGTCGCCGATGGCATAGGTGGTGGCCAGCCCGATCGCATTGGCACCGATCAACGAACCATCGAGAAGAATGATCGCGAACAGCACGCCAACGGGGTGGCGCAGCGCTTTTGCGACCGCACCGGCATCGGTGAAGCTGCCGGTTGTTGTCAGACCGAAGGCGGTGACTGCCATCAACGCCGTCGCGCCGACAATGACCACGATGATACCGATGATCAAATCCGCTCGTGCATAGGGAATCCAGCGTGCCGTGATGCGCTTGTCAACCACGTTGGACTGTTGGAAGAACAGCTGCCACGGCGCCACCGTGGTCCCCACGATCGCGATGATCAACAGCAGGACGCCTGCGTTCAGTCCACCCGGGAACTGTGGAACCAGACCGCCGGCAGCCACTTTCGGACTCGGATGCACCATCAGCACCATCGGGAGCATCACGACGTTCACGGCGATCAGCAGGAACATCAGGCCTTCCCAGCGCCGGAACGAGCCGCCGGCGACCACGGCGAACAACAGCACCGCGGCGGCGGGAATCGCGACGATCTTCGGACAGCCCAGGAATCCCAACGCCAGTGCGACACCGATGAATTCGGTGACGATCGTCAGGGCGTTCAGCACCAGCAGATCGCCGACGCTGAACGCCCCCCAAAACTTTCCGAAACGCTCAAAGATCAGGCGTGCGTGACCGACTCGCGCTACCGCGCCCAGGCGCAGCACCATCTCCTGGTTCACGTACAGCACCGGAATCAGCAAGGCCAGTGTCCACAACAGGTTCATCCCGTAGTCCTGGCCCGCCTGCGCGTACGTCGCGACGCCGCCGGCGTCGTTGTCGCCCACCATGACAATCAATCCGGGCCCGGTGATCACCAGCAGGGTGCGTAACCGCCGCCACCGGCCGCCCGACGCACCGGCGTCATCGCGCTTGATGCGGCCGAACGCTCCGACGATGTCGCCGGTGTGCGCGGAATCCAGCGCGGCCTGCGGACGGGTGGAAGTCAACGTCATGTCGTTCTCGCTATCTCGAAGTCGGGCTACAAAAGTCGGGTGTTCAACGCGCCCCAGCGGCGGGCTACCAACCCCCCGCCCGCCGCTGGGGACCGCTGGCGGAACACATCACCGGTGGTCTTTCCCACCGCCCGGTGACTGTCCGCCGGGCGCGGACGAGAGCACGGCGATCGGTGTCAGCGACACATACAGGTCCGCCCGCTCTTCGGGCGTCGGGATGTGCATGGCGCACAACCTGTTTGTCAGCAGCCGACCCGCACGCAGCATCGACCGTCCGCGCAACCTTCCAAGACCGCGAATACGGTCCGCAACAACAAAAGTCATGGTCTTCCCCTGTCGGAAGCCCGATCGGATCGCCGGCACGCCAAATACATCCCGCATTCGCCGCCGTCAATACGGTTGCGGAACAGCCAATTTGAGCTGCGTCAGCAGAAAGAAATGCCGGAACCGGATCGGTTCAAGATGGATTTCGGATAGCAACTATCGCCGGGACTCATCTCGCCCTCACCTCCTCACGGCCATGACACGCGCGGGTGTCCACGTTTCACACGCGGGAGAGGTACGAATGCCGGGCCATGAGCCCGCCGGCCGCACCCCTCTCGTCGGAGCTTCGGCACTGCACGGCGTATCTGGATCGACCGATGGTCGCGACCCGCTGCGCTTCGCCGCGCTTGCGATCGCTCCTCGTCCAGAAGCCACTTGGGCTCAACCCTTGTGTCCGGGAAGAGCTGTCCTGACCCGGGGCGTCTCTCGACGTTCGGGGTCAGTGGCCTGTGTCCGTGCAGACGCCTCACCTACCGAGGTGCTTGCCCAACCATGCTGGCACTGCCACCCGCTGCTCGTCAAACCCCTTTTGTCGCAACTGCGACGATCCGTGTTCTGGGTCACACGCCGGAGCATGCGGTCACCGCCCTGGCAAAAGTCGCCGAGGCATACCCTCGAGGGCATGGCGACAACCTTGCAAGACCCTCGCGTCGAGAGCGTGCTCGACCGGATGTACACAGAGACGAAGAACCAGATGTCACTGCTGCGTGAGCGGCAAGGTCAGCTCGAGCGCCCGATGACCACCGCCGAACGCACCGAGGCGATGAGCGAGTTCTACATCCCGGTGACGCCGGACGCCGGCCGGCTGCTGTACGCACTGGTTCGCGCGACCCGTCCGATAACGGTGGTCGAGTTCGGAATGTCGTTCGGTATCTCGGCCATTCATCTCGCGGCGGCCGTCCGCGACAACGGCGTGGGGCGCGTGGTGACCACGGAGCTCAGCGCCAGCAAGATTGCCGCCGCGAAGAAGACGTTCGCCGAGACCGGCTTGGACGACGTGATCACCATTCTCGAAGGCGATGCGTTGACCACGCTGGTGGACCAAGACGGGCCGATCGAATTCGTCTTGCTGGACGGCTGGAAGGATCTCTATCTTCCGGTGCTCAAATTGCTCGAACCCCGGCTCACCACAGGCGCTTTGGTGATCGCCGACAACGCCAGCGCGCCCGACATGGCGCCGTATCTCGACCGCGTGCGCGACCCCGTTAACGGCTACACCAGCTTCAATTTCCTGGTCCGGGAAAGCGACAGCATGGAAGTCAGCTGCCGAACCAACGATTAAGCGCCTACCGCAACGACTCTTCGAGCCACGGCGTCAGCCACTTGACCCCTTCCGGGGTCAAGTGCACACCGTCACTGCGCACCTTGATGCCGTCGACCTTGGCGGTGTAAACGCCGTCGGGGCAAAGCTTTTTGTTCAGGTCAAGGATCTCAACGCCGCTGTGCTGCGCAACGGTTTTGCGCAGCATGGCATTCCACTGATTGACTCGGTCCGGCTGGTCCTCGGGATACAAGCGGCCGTCCGGCTTCTCGCCGCCCCGGCTGTACGGCACCGTGGCAACCACTACCCGAACCCCGCTGGCGCTCACGATATTGAGTGCTCGCTCCAGCTCGGCGTTGAGATACGCGTCGAATGTCGGGTCACCGATGTGGGTCCACTGCCCCTCGTTGACCCGGTCCACGGTCTCCCAGCGACCGACGATCAGGAGCGCGACGTCCGGCTGGTCCTGACTGATCTGCGCTGCCCATCTACTCGGCCACGTATCGCATTCGGCTCGCTGATCCAGGGTCTGGCCGATGTACCGGTATGGCGTGCCGCGAACCAGGCTGCACCCGATGACCGTGTGGTCGAGGAACGCGAATCCGGGTGTCGGGGGCAGGAAGTGCATCCAGGTCCACCCGATCGAATCACCGAAGACCGAAACGGTGAACGGCCGGTTGGGGTTTCGCGGCCCGACCGGACGGCTGCCACCCGGCGGGGCGTTCGACACCGCGGCGACCGCCGAAACGCCCGGGGGTAGGCCGGTCTCGCGCAGACCGGTTCCGGTGCCGACCGGAATCAGCAGCAGCGTGATCGCCGCGGCGCTGGCCACGGTGGCAGCTGCCAGTGGCAGCAGCGCCACCCGGGCCGGTCGCCAGCGCCGGACGGGTTGTTCGATCAGCCAATACGACGCGGCGGCCACCGCCAGCGTGAGCCCGCACCGGGCGGCGAACAACGGCAGCCCCGACCATCCGGTGCGCTCGCCGTTGAGCGCCAGAAAGATTGGCCAATGCCAAAGATAGATGCCGTAGGAGATGGTGCCCAGCCAGACCAGTGGTGGCGCGGCGAGAATGCGGGCGACCAGGCCGCGCTGCTCCAACGCCACCGGGGCGACCACGAAGACCGCCGCGATCGCGACACCGATCAGCAAGCCGTGCCGGAAATCACCGACAGTGCCCGTCGCGAAGTGCGCCGCCGCCGCCAGGCCCGCCACTCCGATCATCGGCAGCAACCGGGCGACCCGCCGCCCCCAGCGACTGCGGATCATGCACCAGCCGCGGTTCAACGACGGCCAATCCCGCACCAGCAGAGCCGCCGCCGCGGAACCGACCAGCAACGCCTGCGCGCGCGTGTCGGTGCCGAAGTAGATGCGATCACGCGTGGTGGCGGAGACGAACACGATCGCTGCCGCCGCGGAAGCCAGCGCACCCAGCGTGGCGATCACAAAGATGGCGAAGCGCACATCGCCGACCGTGGCCCGCATGAAGTAGCGCTTGGCCCGCGCGGCCAGTAGCAGGGTGACCACGATCAGCAGGACCGGCCAGACGAAGTAGTACTGCTCCTCGACGCCGAGCGACCAGGCGTGCTGCAGCGGCGACGGCGGCGCACCCTGGGTGAAGTAGTCGGTCTTCTGCGCGACGAAACGCCAGTTCGCCACCCATAAAAACGCCGCGATCGCGTCGTCGCGTAACCCGGTAAGAGCTTGAGCGGGAAGCAGTTCGCGGGCGGCGCCGACGGCCAGCACCATCAACACCAGCGCCGGAAGCAGCCGGCGGGCCCGGCGAATCCAGAACCCGGTGAGGTCGATGCGGCCGGTACGCCCGAGTTCGTCGAGCAACAACGAGGTGATCAGGAATCCGCTGAGCACGAAGAAGACGTCGACGCCCAGAAACCCGCCGCTCACGCCGGGGATGCCGCCGTGGTCGGCTAGCACCAGGGCTACCGCTACCGCGCGCAGTCCGTCGAGTGCGGGAATGCCGCTGCGCTGCTCGGGTTTATCCCATATCGCCAGCCGGCCGACACGACGTACGGGGTCTACCCACCGATTCTGCCGAGCAGAACTCGCCGGCGCGGAGTCTGTTCCGTCCGGCTCAGTGCCCGCTTTTAACGCGCCCTGACCACTGCGGTGCCCGGCGCGGTAGTTGCTGCCGATACGTCGTGCCCCTCCTCTTGATTTCAGCAAGCTTAGGGGCGACCGCGTCGGATAGGGCGCAGACACGCGCCGGTTTTCGGCGGTGGTGTGCTCGGTTTTCGGCCTAAAGTGTTAGGCCTTGTCAGGGGCCTTCTAGGCGGAATAGCCCAGGGTGCTCTTGACTTCCAGATACTCGTGGAAGCCGAACTCGCTCCACTCACGGCCGTTGCCGCTGCGCTTGTAGCCGCCGAAGGGCGCGTTCATGTCGAAGGCGTGGTTGATCGTCACCCAGCCGGCGCGAATCTTGCGGGCGACCTCACGTGCCTTGTCGAGGTCGGCTCCTGAGACGAATCCCGCCAGCCCGTATTCGGTGTCGTTGGCGATCTCGACGGCCTGGTCGAGGTCGTCGTAACCGAGAATGCACAGCACCGGCCCGAAGATCTCCTCGCGCGCGATCGTCATGTCGTTGGTGACGTGCGCGAAAACCGTCGGCTTGACGTAATAACCCTGGTCCAGCCCGTCCGGCCGGCCCGGGCCTCCCACCACCACAGTCGCGCCCTCATCGACACCCAGCTGGATCAGCCGTTGCACCTTGTCGAACTGAGTCTTCGACGCCACCGGCCCGATCGTCGTCCCCGCATCGGGATGGCCCACCGTGACCTGCTCAGCGGCCTCCCGCGCGATGGAGATCGCTTCGGCCATGCGCGAGTTGGGCACCAGCATGCGCGTCGGCGCGTTACAGCTCTGCCCGGAATTCGGCATCATGTTGGCCACACCGGCGCGGACACCGTCGGCGAAGCCGCTGTCATCGAGCACGATGTTGGGGCTCTTGCCACCGAGCTCCTGGGTCACTCGTTTGACGGTCGGGGCGGCAAGCTTGGCCACCTCGATACCGGCGCGGGTGGATCCGGTGAACGACACCATGTCGATGTCGGGATGGCTGGCCAGGGCGGCGCCCACGCCCGGGCCGTCGCCGTTGATCAGGTTGAACACCCCGGGTGGCACGCCCGCGGCATCAAGGATCTCGGCGAAGATATACGGCGAATACGGTGCTACCTCAGACGGTTTCAAGACGACGGTGCAGCCGGTCGCCAACGCCGGGTACACCTTGACGGCGACCTGGTTGATCGGCCAGTTCCACGGCGTGATCAGTCCGCAGACGCCGATCGGCTCCTTGGTGATCAGGCTGGCCCCTTTTTGTTCCTCGAACGCGAAGTGCTTCAACGCCTCGATGGCCGTGTTCAGGTGTCCGATCCCGAGGAAGACCTGTGGCCCCGCGGCCAGCGTCGCCGGTGCGCCGATTTCCTCGGTAACCGCCTCGGCGAGGTCGCTCGAGCGCTTCTGGTATTCGGCGAGGATGGCCTGCAACAGGTCCAGCCGCTGTTCGCGGCTGCTTTGCGACCAGCTCGCGAAGGCGTGCCGCGCGGCCTTGACCGCCACGTCGACGTCGGCCGCCGTACCCAGCGAGATCTGGCCGGACACCTGCTCGGTTGCCGGGTTTTCCACGTCGAAAGGATTGGGCGCCAACGGCTCAACCCACTTGCCGTCGATGTAGAAGTTCAGGTATTCGCGCATGAAATCATCCCTTTCTCGGCGAAGTGCGCTTACTGAGTGCCCTCGGCATACCAGGTCCGGAATCGGTCGTACTTGGGCATCTCCTCGGAGTTGGCCTTGGGGTCGATGCACACGTGCACAACACCGACTTTGCCACTGGCGTAGGCGCGAGCGATCGCAGGGCCGATCTCGGATTCCTTCTCGACGTACTCACCGTGGCAGCCGAAGCCCTCGGCAACCTTGTCCATCCGCACATCCTTGCTCCAGTGCACGCCGGGCTGCGGCGACGGCTGGGGGAAGGTGCGCTTGTACACGCCCACTTCCAAGCCCCACTGGTGGTCGACACCCACCACGCATACCAGCGGAAGGTTCTGTCGCGCAGCGGTTTCCAACTCGGCTATATGGAAGAGGAACGCGGAGTCGCTGGTCAGCAGCATCACCGGTCGCTTACCGCCCTCGGCGACGGACGCTCCGATCGCGTAGGGCAATCCGGTGCCGAGGTGGCCGAAATTCTGGTTCCAGATGACGTCGCGCGGCTTGGACTGCGAGTAGGTCCACTGAAAGATCACAGTTGCGCCGCCGTCGCGCACCATGATGCCATCCTCGAGTTCGTTGAACGCTTTGGTGGCTTCGACGACGTAGCGCGCCGGGTGGATCGGCGAGCGTCCGGACGGTGCCGATTCCGCCACGTCCGCAAGCTCTTTCGCATCTTTCTCGATCAGGGCCGCCAGCGTCGTTGCGGGTTGGCGCGCACCATCCTTGAGTGCGGAGACCAGCTGCGGCACGACACCGCGCAGATCGCCGACCAGCGCCACGTCGACCGGGCGGTTGACGCCGATGGCGGTCGGATCCTGCTCGACCAGAACCCATTTGCGGCTCGCATTGTTGCCCGCCCAGTGCTGGGTGCGGCCGTAGTGCATCGGCTCACCGAGTTCGGTACCCAGCGCGACGCACAGGTCGGATTCCTCGACGGCGTCGTTGGCCGCCGGGGAGAACAAGTAGGGGAACGTCCGCTCCTGCAGTCCCGGGATGAACGAGGTGCCCCCGGAGGTCTGGATCACCGGGCAGGCCATCAGCTCGGCCAGCTCCCTGACCTGTTGTTGAGTACGGGTGGTGTGCACGGCGTGGCCGACCAGCAGGACCGGGCTCTTGGCCTCACGGATCAGCTTGACGGCCTCGGTAATCTCGCGGGTGCCGGCGCCCTGGTTGACCAGCCGGTAGGTACTGGGCGGTGGCGCTTCGGCGACGTCGAGCTCCTCGAGGATGACGTGCGAAGGGAACTCGACGTAGGTCGGACCCGGGGTGCCGGACATCGCCTTGCGGATGGCCTCGTGAATGATCTCGTCGGTCTGGTCGGCGTATTCGATCGAGCTGCTGTACTTCACGGACGCGGCGAAAAGCGGCTCCTGTTGCACGAATTGGATGCGGCCGCGGCGCACCCGGCGCTCGGTGACGCGAGCCCGCTGGCCGCCGAGGAAGATCACCGGCGAGTTCTCCACGAGCGCGCACTGGATCGCTCCGGCGATGTTGGCCATGCCCGGGCCGAGGGTGCCGATGCACAGTCCGGGGCTACCCGTCATCCGCGACGCCGCCTCGGCCATGAATCCCGCGCTCAGTTCGTGATGCGGGGCAACCACCGACCACCCGCGCGCGTCCGCCTCGGCGAACATGTGCACGAAGTTCGGGTCCGGGATGCCGAACAGGGTGTTGACGCCCTCGACCTCGAACAGGTCGAGGATCCGCTGGTAAACGGGGACGGTCATCGTTGGAAACTCCTCTGCTGGCAACACATTTCGTTGACTGAGCACTATCCCTGGTTCGCGTCGACGGCCAGGCCGATTTCGGCGAGCACTTCTTCGGTGTGGGCGCCGAGCTCCGGCGCGGGCCCCGCGACGCGACCCGGCGTCTGGGAGAACCAGGTGGGCACCCCCGGGAAACGCACCGGACCATGCGGGGTGTCCACCGTCTCGAACATGCCGACGGCGCTCAGATGCGGATCGTCGAAGAGCGCGCCGGGGGTGTTCAGTGGCGCGGCCGGTATCTCGAGTCGGCGCAACAACGTCAGCCACTCCGCGGTGGAACGCTCTTTCATCGTCTCGGCGACCAGCCCATAGACGGTGTCGATCTCGCGAGCACGTTGTTCCAGCGTCGAATACCGCTCGCTGGCCCACGGCGGCTGCACGGCCTGCATGAATGCGTTCCAGTGTTTGTCGTTGTAGATCAATGCGGCGATATAGCCATCGCTGGTGCGATACGGGCGGCGGTTGGGGGCGACGGTGCGCGGATACACCGCCGGCCCCAGCGGTGGGTCAAACATGGCACCGTTGGCGTGTTCGACGAGCATGAACGAGGCCATGGTTTCGAACATGGCGACCTCGACCTCTTGCCCCACCCCGGTGCGTTCGCGGTGAAACAACGCCATCATCGTCGCGTACAGCGCCGTCAGCCCGGCGATCTTGTCGGCCATGATGGTGCCGACGTAATCGGCCTCACCGGTCAATTGCTCCTGCACCGCGGGCAGACCGCATTCGGCCTGAATCGTGTCGTCGTAGGCGGGACGGTCGCGATCGGGTCCGCGTCGCCCATACCCATAGCAATTGGTGTAGATAATCGCGGGATTGATCGCCGCGACATCGTCGTAGCCGAAGCCGAGCTTCGCGATTGCCTTGGCGCGCATCGAGTGGATGAATACGTCAGCGGTCTCGACGAGAGTGCGCAGCGCATCAGCTCCCGCCTCGGTCTGCAGGTCCAGCACGACGCTGCGCTTGCCGCGGTTGACATTGACGAATACCCCGCTCATGCCGGGCGCCGGCCCCACCGAGATGTAGCGGGTGTTATCCCCTTGGGGTGGTTCGACTTTGATGACATCGGCACCCATGTCCGCCAATATCTGCGTGCAGTAGGGTCCCATCACCATTGCGGTGAGATCGACCACGCGCACCCCGGTCATCGGGCCCGTCGGGCTAGCCACGAAGCGCTCCCTGGTGTCTTATCTCGCCGAGTGTGGGCCGTATGCCCGAAAACCAGCCGCATTGTGTACCTAAGCCACACGCTCGACGCGGCGGTGGGCCCGTCGGGTTAGCCATGGAGCGCTCCTTGGTCGTTTGACCTCTGAGCCAGGTCGAAGCTGTAGCGAATGTGCTCGTTGTGGCCGTCCGGAGCGACCGGAAAGATCAGCGGCGCTTCGACGTAACGGATCGCGTCCAGATGGCTCCCGACGTCCTCGATCGTCCATGCTGGCCGGCATACGCCCGGGCTTTCCGCGATGACCGCGCGGGCCACCCGCCCCGCCAGCGCGATGAACAGTTCACCGGTCACCGAGCACGACTCGTGCGCAAGCCAACCCACCACGGGTGCAACAAGTTCCGCACCCATCGGTGGATAGGCCGAGGTGTCGATACCCTCGGCCATGCGTGTCACCGCGGCCGGCACGATCACGTTGCACCGCACGCCCTCGGCGGCGCCCTCCAGCGCGGCGACGTTGGACAATCCGATGACCCCAGCCTTGGCGGCGGCATAGTTGGCCACCTTGTGGTTTCCGTACAGGCCCCCGATCGACGACGTCAGCACGATGCGGCCGTAGCCCGCCGCGCACATGAGCGGAAACGCCGGCCGCACCACGTGGAACGCGCCGCGCAGATGCACGTCGAGGACGGCGTCGAAGTCCTCGTAGCTCATCTCCTTCAGCGAATCGCGCCGGACGTTGCCGGCGTTGTGCACCAAAACATCGATGCGGCCATAGTTTTCGAGCGCGGTCGCGATGATCACCTCGCCGCCTTCTCGGGTCGCAACCGACGCGCTGCACGCGACTGCCGTTCCCCCGACCGCGGTGATCTCTTCTACCACCCGTTCGGCCGGACCGGCATCGACCCCCGCGCCGTCGAGGCTGCCACCGGCGTCGTTGACCACCACCTTCGCTCCGCGCGCGGCCAGCAGTTGCGCGTAGGCGCGGCCCAACCCGCGGCCTGCTCCGGTCACCACGGCCACGCGGTCGTCGAATCGCAACTCGCTCATGAAAGCTCGAGACCTGCTAGATCACCCTCGTTGCGCCACTCGGCGATCAGCTCGCCGAAGGCATAGAAACCCGGCGAGTAGAAATCACCGAGGAACGCACCATTGTCCTTGGCGCCACCCTGACCCTCGTTGTTGTAATAACCAGGCGTGCAGGCCATCTCGAAAGCGGAGTTGTCGATCGCGAGTTCACCGACCGTATTGACCCAACCGTCTTGGCCCTCTTGACTAGGTTCGACGGTGGTAGCGCCGCGTTTCTGCGCCTCGGCGATGATGTAAGCAATGTGCTCGGCCTGTTGCTCGAACATCGCGGTGGTGTTGGCCGAAACGCCGCCCTGGATGAAACCGGTGAAGAACTGGTTGGGGAATCCGCGAGTGGTCATGCCGTGCAGCGTCTGGTACCTGTCGCGCCAGTAATCGAACAGCGACAGCCCGTCGCGGCCCTCGATGATGTCGACCGCGAAGCGGCGACTAATCTCCGTGGAGATCTCGAACCCACTGGCGAACACGACGCAATCGACCTCGTACTCAACACCGTTCGCGACAATGCCCTTCTCCGTCAGACGCTCCACGCCCTTGGATTCCGACACGTCCACCAACGTGACATTGGGCAGGTTGAACGCCGGCAGGTACGTCTCGCTCGAACACGGCCGCTTGCACATGAAGCGGTAGTACGGCTTGAGCGCCTCGGCGGTGTCGGGATCGTCAACCAGCGCGGCCACGCGGTTCCGCAGCCGCTCCATGATCTTGTAGTCCTCTTCCTCCCGGATGCGCATGATCTCCTCGATCCCGAGCGAGGCGGGATCCGGGCTGGCGGCAATCCGCGCGGTCATGTTGCGGCCCAATTCGGTCCAGAAGTCACACACTAAATCCGGTTCGCCGAAGACCACCCCGACAAACGGTGACCAGTTGTGGAAATTGCGCTTACGCTCCTCCTGCCAACCGGGCTGCAGGGTCGCCGCCCAGGCCGGATCGGTGGGCGTGTTGGCGCGCATGTCCACCGACGACGGGGTGCGCTGGAACACGAACAGTTGCTTGGCATCCCGGCCGAGATGCGGCACCAGCTGAACGCCGGTGGCACCGGTGCCGATGAGTGCCACACGCTTGTCGGCGAGCTTGTGCAGACCACCGTTGGCATCGCCCCCGGTGTAGTCGTAGTCCCAGCGTGCCGAATGGAATGCGTGGCCGCCTGCGGCCAGGTACTCCTTGATGCCGGGGATGCCGGGCAACTTCGGCTTGTTGTACGAGCCCTGCGCCATCACCACGAACCGCGCGCGGATGTCGTCACCGCGGTTGGTGGTCAGCCGCCAGCGCTTGGTCTCCTCGTTCCAGCGCATGGTCTCGACCTGGGTGGAGAAGATCGCGCCGTCGTAGAGGTCGAAGTGTTTGCCCATGGCCTGGCAATGCCCAAAGATCTCGGCGCCGTCGGCGAACTTCTTGCTCGGCAGGAAGTCGAGTTCCTCAAGCATCGGGACGTAGCAGTAGGCGTCATTGTCGCACTGAATGCCGGGGAAGCGGTTCCAGTACCACACACCGCCGAAGTCCCCGGCCATATCGATGACCCGAACATCTTGCACGCCTGCCTTTTTCAGGTAAGCGCCGGATAATAACCCGGCAAAGCCGCCGCCGAGCACCACGACCTCGATGTCCGCATCGATCGGGGGGCGGTCGGCCACCGGGGTGTACGGGTCTACCTCGTAGAGGTCCGCCAGGTCGTCGTCGAGTTCGAGATACTGCGCGCCGCCGTCGGTGCGCAGGCGCTTCTCGCGCTCCTGGGCGTACTTGGCCCGCGTCGCGTCGATGTCGACGTCCTGCGGCACCTCGGTGGGCCCGCAACCGTCTTGGTGCTCTTCCGTGCCGGGGGTCATGCCCGTGGGCGCTCCTTACCTAAAAGCTCCTGGGGCTCACCGGCACCCATGTACCTCGACAATTGATAGTGCAGATTGACCGTGCTGCGTTCCCGGTATGGGTTGGGCTTGGTGCCCGGGAAGCCCAGCGATTTCATGCCCTGCTGGACGGCGGCCATATTGGCGAAGTCCTGCGGAAGCACCGACCGCCATCTTGGGTCGCCGACCGGTGTGTACTCCCACTGCGTCTGCGGCTCTTGACCTTTCGGGTAGAGCTCGAAGACCGACACCTCAAAGATGCACTTGTCCGGGTGGTAGCTGGGGTGCGGCCGTGCGCCGTAGCACAGCGCGACCGTCAGGCCCTGCCCGATCTGGAAGTTCGGGAAGATCTGCCACGCGGTGCCGGCCTGTCCGAGGATGTCGGACGGAATCGTCGGCCAGATCACGCCTCGGGCCTCGTCGTCGCGGCGCGCCGAAGCCAGCCAATGTTCGAGGACCTTGTCGGCCGGGGTGCCCTCGGGCAGTTCGTCGACCAGCCGTTTGGCGGCGTTCACCAGCGTCTCGGTGGTGGAGGTGTTGGTTTCCTCCATCGTGTAGATCTGCATCTGCGCCGTTGACACCCGGGGATCGGCGCCGGTGCCGAGGCGGATTTTGGACTTGGTCGCCGCGAGGTCGTCCGGGGCGTCATAGCCGATGTTGCTGTGCTTGCCTTGTGCTTTCGCCCAGCCCTTGAACTCGCCGAACTGGTTGAACTCGGGATGCGTGGTGTAGACGTGGTAGGTCTCGTTGAACGCCTCCAGCGCGACCTTCCAGTTGCAGTCGAATTCCACCCACTTGCGCCATTTGTAGCGCATGTTTTCCAGGCCGAACGGGTCGAGGATCTTCGCGGCCGGAAACAGGTAGTCAGCCAGCGGCTCGCAGTCGGGATCCATGTTGATCCACAACCAGCCGCCCCAGGTGTCGACCCGGACCGGCCGCAGGTGGGTGTTGTCGGGCGTGAGCGCTTCCTGCCAGTCCTGCTGTTCGCGGATATGCGTGCACGCGCCGTCCAGGCCATAGGTCCAGCCGTGGAAGCCGCAGACGAACGACTTTCGGGTGCGAGCGCAGGCGTTCTTGGCGCCCTCTGGGGTGTCGATCAGCCGGCGGCCACGGTGCATGCAGACGTTATGGTGCGCGTGGAACTCGTCGCTCCCGGTGCGCACCACGATGATCGAGTCGTCAAGGATGTCGTAGGTGAGGTAACTGCCCACCTCGGGCAACTCTTCGACGCGGCCGGCCTGCTGCCAGACCCGGCGCCACAACTTATCACGCTCGGCGCGGGCATAGTCCTCGGAGATGTATGCCTCGACGCCGATGGTCATCGGTGTCGAAAGTTCTTCGGCCACAGTGTCTTTGGCCAGGTCGGTCATCACATCCTCCTAATCTCGGCGCGGAAGGATTCGTCTTTGAGGAACAGCGACGTGTTGTCGGCGCCGAGATGGGTCCACTTGAGGTCCAGGCCGCCGTCGACCAGCAGCGTCTGACCGGTGATATAGCTCGACATCTCGGACAGCAGGAACAGGACGGCGGCGGCCTGCTCTTCGGGCCGGCCACGCCGGCCCATCGCGATTGCCTGCCGGTCCCGCTCGGGGTCCTCATCGACATAAGTGCGCGACGCGGCGGTCTCGGTGACGCCGGGTGCCACCGCGTTCACCCGGATTCCCGAGTCCGCCAACTCGACGGCCATGGTCCGGGTCATCGCGACGATCGCGGCCTTGGCCGTCCCGTAGGCGATGTGAAACGGAGCGGTGTTCATGCCGCTGATCGAGGAGATCGACACGATCGACCCCGGCCGTCGCTGCGCGACTAGTTCGCGCGCCACGGCCTGGCTCATGAAGAACGCCGTTTCGAGATTGTCGGCGAAGATCTTGCGCCAATCGCTGCGCGTCACCCGCGTCGACGGCATCCACGTCGACGGCTGCGCGCCGCCGGCGACGTTGACCAGCCCATACAGGCTGCCCTCGGCGCGGCGCGCGTGATCGATCACCGTGGCGATGCCCTCGTCGCTGGCCGCGTCGGCCGCGACGGGCACCACGGGCAGCCCCTGGGCCGCCAGCGGCGAGACGTGCTCGTCAAGGTTTTCCTTCGACCGGCTGACCGCGATCACGGTGGCGCCGGCCCGGGCGGCCATGGTCGTGACGGTCGTGCCGATGCCGCCGCCGCCGGCACCGGAAACCACCACGACGCGGCCTTCCAATCCCAAGAGGCGCCCCAGAAGATCGTCCATGACCTGCTTTCGCCCGCCTTGGACGTGTCCTGTCGTCATCGTCCGCAGCCGGATCTCACACTCGATTTGTCCGGACAAAACATCGGATTCTGCCCGTTGGAGAACACTATTCCGATCGGCAGACTTGGCTGTCAAGGTCGAGCCGGGACGCTTACGCGGCTATTGTCTGGACTAAGACGAGTTGATAACGTCCAGCCCCAACGGCTGACGGAAGGATCTCGGCGAGTCAATGGCGATCTCAACGCGCACCTCGCGGTACCCGGCGACGCACCCGGTGGACGTCGCCGAAGGTTGGGAGCTCGAACGAGTCACCGCGCCCAGTCGGTTGTTCGGCGCCAACGGGTTGCGGACCGGCCCGGACGGTCGCATCTACATCGCCCAAGTCACCGGCAGTCAGATCAGCGCGCTGGATCACCGCACCGGGGAGCTTGTGACCGCCAGCCCCAAGGGCGGCGACATCGTGGCGCCCGACGACGTCGCATTCGACGCCAACGGCAACCTGTATGCGACCGAGGTGATGGACGGCCGGGTCAGCGTGCGCGACACCAGTGGCCGCACGCGGGTGCTGCGTGACGACGTGCCGTCGGCCAATGGCATCACCTTTCACCGGGGCCGGTTGTTCATCGGTGAATGCCGTGCGGGCGGACGGCTGCTGGAGTTCGACCTGGCGGGCGGACCGCCCCGGGTGCTGTTGGAGAACGTGCCCTCCCCCAACGCGATGGAGGTCGGCCCGGACGGCCTGCTGTATTTCCCGGTGATGGGCGCCAATGAAATCTGGCGCATCGACCCCGACGGCGGCGAACCACAATGTGTCGCGAGCGATCTCGGCGTGCCCGATTCGGTCAAATTCGACGCGCAGGGCCATATCGTTTCCACCCAGGTCGCCAGCGGTCAGGTGCTGCGCATCGATCCCCGCAACGGGGAACGGCAACTGCTCGCCCAGTTGAATCCCGGCCTGGACAACTGCACCTTCGTCGGCGAGCAGCTGTTCGTCTCCAACTTCACCGGCGAGATCACCGAGATATCGCCGCATGGCACCACGAGATCCGTGTTGGCCGGCGGACTCAACTGGCCGCTGGACCTCGCGGTCGGATACGACGGACAGCTCTACATCGCCGACGGCACATACTTTTACGTCGCGCTGCCCGACGGGTCATTGCAGACCGCGGGCATGCTGTTCAGCCCCGGCTATCCCGGATTCCTGCGCGGCGTTGTCGCCAGCGGGCCCGGCGAGTTCGTCGTCACGACCTCCGGCGGTCAGGTCAGCGTCTACCGGCCCGAGACGAACGAATCCGAGTTGCTGGCAGACGGTTTCGATCAGCTCTACGGTGTCGCGATGAGCCCCGACGGTGTGGTGTTTGCGGAGCTCGGTACCGGCCGGTTGCTGTCGCTGCGGTCCGGCGGTATCGAGGCGCTGGCCACCGACCTGCGTGAGCCGGTCGGCGTCACGATCGATGCCGACGGGACTTGTCTGGTCGCCGAGGCAGGTGCGGGCCGAGTGGTCAGGGTGAGCGGGTCGAAAATCGATACCGTTGTCACGGATCTACAACGCCCGCAAGGCATTCTGATACATGGCGGAGTTCTCTACGTCGTCGATGCCGGCGCTAAGGAGTTGATCGCGTTCGATCTGACCAGTAGCGCACGGCGCACGATCGCATCCGGGCTGCCGGTCGGTCCGCCGCCCGGCGTCACGCCCAAGCCGTTGCTAGGCATGCCGCCGTTTTCCGGACCGCAGGGCCCGTTCGCCGGGATCACCGCCGCGGCCGACGGGACGATCTACCTCTCGGCCGACGGCGACGGCAGCGTGCTGGCACTGCGCAAGGACGGCGGCTGATGCCCCAGATCATCGCGGGTGACCACCGCTACTTACAGATTGCACGCACGCTGCGCAAGGAGATCGTCGACGGCGTCTACCCGGTGGGCTCGCAGCTGCCGACCGAACACCAACTGTGCGAGCGCTTCGCGGTCAGCCGCTACACCGTCCGCGAAGCACTGCGCCGACTGCGCGAGGACAATCTGGTCGCATCCCGGCCGCGGGCCGGCACTCGGGTAGTGCCCCGGCCGGCATCGAGTTCCTATGCCCAGGACGCGATGTCGATCGACGATCTCCTCGCGTTCGCGGCCGGCGCGCAACTGACCATCGAATCCAACGCGATGGTGACGATCGACGAGGAGCTGGCCGCTGCGACCGGACTCGAGACCGGCACCCAGTGGCTATCGGTACGCGGCTATCGGCAAGCCGACGGCGCACCGGTGCCGATGTGCCGAACCGAGTACTACATCAACCGCGGTTTCGCCGCGGTCGGCAGGCTGCTGCAGCGCCATGCCGGCCCTATTTTCCCGCTGATCGAGGATCTGTTCGGCGTCAGTGTCGCCGCGTTGCATCAGGAGATCGCCGCCGTCTTGCTATCGCCGGAACTGGCCGACGGCCTGGGCGTCGAAGCGGGGACGGCTGCACTACAGATGCGCCGCACCTACACGACCTCAGACGGCGAGGTGGCTCAGGTGACGATCAACACTCACCTGTCGTCGAGGTTTCGGTACGCGATGACCATGCGTCGCGTCGCTGGT
This sequence comes from Mycobacterium ahvazicum, assembly GCF_900176255.2. Classification (GTDB taxonomy): domain Bacteria; phylum Actinomycetota; class Actinomycetes; order Mycobacteriales; family Mycobacteriaceae; genus Mycobacterium; species Mycobacterium ahvazicum. The sequence goes on along the minus strand of NZ_FXEG02000001.1, from coordinate 202,000 downwards.
CAGGCCGGTTGAGGTGACCGCGCGGGCCCCGCAGGACACCACCGAGGCATACCGCCGCGGGCTCTGGGTGCGCACCACGCTGGCCGATTCGCTGCGCACCGCCGCCGAAATATCGCCGCAGCGAATAGTTTTGGTGGACAAGGACGTCCGGATGGATTGTGTCGCGCTTTACACGCAGGCCGGCGCGTTGGCAACCGCTCTGCTGTCGCGGATGCCGACGGGCAGCGTCGTGTCGTTCATGCTGCCGAATTGGCATGAGGCCGCTGTCATCTATCTGGCCGCGACGCTGGCCGGGATGGTGGTGAACCCGATCCTGCCGTCGTTGCGCGACCACGATCTGCTTTTCATCCTCGAAGACGCGGATGCCGCAATGATTTTCGTCCCGGGTCAATATGGCGGGCATGACTACGCGGCGATGCTCGACCGGGGGACGGCCGCGATGAGTCCGGCGCCGGCCGGGGGTGTGGTCCGCGGCGCCGGCCGTTCGCACACTCCCTACGCGGACCTGCTGGCGGAGCAGCCGGCACGGGATGTGGTGCTTCCCGAACTGGATCCCGATTCGGTGCGCATGATCCTCTACACCTCCGGCACCACGACCCGCCCGAAAGGCGTCCTGCACACTCATAATTCGATCCACGCCCTGATCTGTCAGATCCGTGACCACTGGATGATCGCGCCGGGCGACACGTTCCTGGTCCCGTCGCCGATCGCTCATATCGGTGGCTCTATCTATGCCTTCGAATGCCCGCTCCTGCTGGGGACGACCGCGGTGCTGATGGACCGGTGGGAATCGTCGGAGGCCGTCGCCCTGATGGACGCCGAGCGATGTACCCACATGGCCGGGGCCACGCCATTTCTGCAGCAACTGTTGTCTGCCGCCGAGCAAGCCGGGACCCGGCTGCCCGACTTGAAGGTGTTCATCTGCGGTGGCGCGTCGGTGTCGCCGGCGCTGATCCGCCGTGCCGCGACGTATTTCAGTCGTGCCGTGGTGACCCGGGTGTACGGGTGCACGGAAGTGCCCGTCACGACGGTCGGCGCTCCGGGGGCCGACGAAGCCGACTACGCGGCGGACACCGATGGCAGAGCCGGGATCGCGCGGATCAAGCTCGTCGCGCACCAGTCCGCACCTGCCGGTGACGGGGAAATCTGCGTGCGCGGACCGCAGATGCTGACCGGTTACCGCCACGGGCGCGACGACTCCTTCGATGCCGCAGGCTTTTTCCGCACCGGGGACCTCGGGCGCTGGGTAGACGACCGGTACCTGGTCGTGACCGGCCGAGCCAAGGATGTCATCATCCGCAGCGGCGAGAACATCTCGGCCAAGGAGGTCGAGGACCTGCTCGCCGACCACCCCGGCATCGCCGAGATCGCGGTCGTCGGGCTGCCCGACGAGCGCACCGGCGAGCGGGCGTGCGCGGTGATCGTTCCCGCCGACACCGCCGCCCCGGACGTCGCGAGCCTGCTTGCGCTGCTGGTGAGCAAGGGTGTCGCCAAGTTCAAGGCACCGGAGCAGGTCGTGATCACCGATGCCCTGCCGAAAAACGACGCGGGCAAGGTCCTCAAGCATCAGATCCGAGCGTCTTTGACCGCGGCGGGAACCGAGGATGAGTGAGATGCAGGTCGCAATCGTCACGGGAGCCAGCAGCGGTATCGGGTCGGGCTGCGCGACGAAACTCGCCGAGATGGGCATGGCGATCCTGGGCACAGGCCGCGACCCGGATCGGCTCGCCGCGCTCGAAAGGACGATCAACGATCCGGGTCGGGTAGCCACGCTCGCGGTCGACTTGACCGACGATGACGCACCGCGACGCATCGTGGATCTCGCGGTGCGGCGCTGGGGTCACATCGACTTCCTGATCAACAACGCCGGAGTGGGCAGCCCCAAACCGCTGCACGAGACCGACGACGAAACCCTGGACTACTTCTTGGGTTTGATGTTGCGGGCACCGTTTCGACTCGCACGCGAGGTGCTGCCGCACATGGCACCGGGCTCGGCGATCATCAACGTGACATCGACATTCGCCGTCGTCGGTGGCCTGCGCGGCGGCGCCTACTCCGCCGCCAAGGGCGGGCTGACCGCGCTGACCACCCACATCGCCTGCCAGTACGGCGCGTCGGGCATCCGCTGCAACGCCGTAGCGCCCGGGGTGACGGTGACACCGATGGTCGAGAAGCGGTTGCGGGACGAGCGATTCCGCAAAATCAACACCGAGATGACCCCGCATCAGCGGTTGGGCCGCATCGACGACATCGCCAGCACCGTGGCCTTCCTGTGCTCGCCGGGCGGAAGTTTCATCAACGGCCAGACGATCGTCGTGGACGGCGGGTGGAGTTCGACGAAGTATCTGTCGGACTTCGCGCTGGAATCACGGTGGACCGATTAATGAACCTGTTCGCGCTGCTCGATCAGGCTGCGAGCCGGTTCCCCGATCGCGGCGCCGTGTACTACGGAAGCCGCCGGATCCACACCTGGATTGAGCTGCGCGACCGGGTGTTACGGCTGGCGGCGTCGATCCGGCAGCAGCACGGCGCGGATGCGCGAATCGCGATCGCGACCCACAACTGCCCCGAGATCATCGAATTGATGTTCGCGATCTGGGCCGCCGAATGCGTCGTCGTCCCGGTCAACTTCAAGCTGCATCCGCTCGAGATGGCGCAAATTTTCCAGGATGCGGGCGTCGCGCAGGTGTTCGCCTCCACCAAGATCGGCGCCGACCTCGCGCCAATCACCACCACGCGCACGGAAATCATTGATTCCGAGGACTATTCACGACGGTTCAGAGCCAGTCCGTCGGCGCCGCCGCCGCACACCGACCCGGCCGCATTGGCGTGGCTGTTCTATACCAGCGGCACCACCGGGCGATCCAAGGGGGCGATGCTGTCGCACCGCAACCTCACGGCGATGTCCGTCGCACACCTCGCCGACATCGACGCTGTCGACGAGGACTGCAGCCTCGTGCACGCTGCGCCGATGTCGCACGGCTCCGGCCTCTATGTCCTGCCGTACGTGCTGCGCGCTGCCCGCCAGGTGGTGCCCGAATCGGGTTCCTACGACCCCGCGGAGTTCCTCGATCTCTGCGAACACCACCCGGCCGTCAGTGCGTTTCTGGCTCCGACGATGGTGCAACGACTGGTCGATACGGGCCGCGGCCGCCCGGCCAATCTCAAGATGATCATCTACGGCGGCGGGCCCATGTACGTCGAAAGCCTGCGCAGGGCGATCACGGCATTCGGCCCGATCTTCGCGCAGATCTACGGACAGGGCGAATCCCCGATGACGATCACCGGGTTACGCGGTCCCGATCACGATTGCGACGATGACGCGATTCTGGGTTCGGTCGGCTATGCGCGGTCGGGGATGGAGGTCGCGGTGCTGCGCGCGGACGGCGACCCGGCCCCACTCGGCGAAATCGGCGAAATCGTCTGCCGCGGCGACGCTGTCATGTCCGGATACTGGCGCAATCCCGACGCGACCGACGCCACGCTCAAAGACGGCTGGCTCTACACCGGCGACATGGGTTCATTCGACGCGCGCGGTTTTCTGACGCTGCGCGATCGGTCGAAAGATGTTGTCATCAGCGGCGGAAGCAACATCTACCCCCGCGAGGTGGAGGAGATGCTGCTCGAGCACCCCGGCGTCGCTGAGGCGTGCGTGGTCGGCACACCCGACGCCGAGTGGGGCGAGGTGGTGGTCGCGTTCATCGTCGGTGCGGTCGACCCGGCGGCCTTGGACGCACATCTATTGCGGCGCATCGCCCGCTTCAAGCGGCCCAAGCGTTACGAATTCGTCGACGAGCTACCGAAAAACAGCTACGGCAAGGTGCTCAAGCGGGAACTGCGCGCCAGCCTGGCGCAGTAAGCCGCAACGAAAGATCAAGGAGAACACAATGAAGTGTCGTGCCGCTGTGATTCGCGGAGTCGGCCAGGACTGGGAGATCAGCGAGATCGAGCTTGACCCGCCCCGCGCCGGTGAAGTCCTGGTGCGGATGGCCGTCGCCGGAATCTGCCACTCCGACGACCATCTGTACACCGGCGACGTGTTGCCGACCGCCGAGGTGCGGGCCGCGACGGGAATTCCTGAGCCGGACTGGTTCCCGATGATCGGCGGTCACGAGGGCGCCGGTGTCATCGAAGAAGTCGGACCGGGCGTGACAACGGTGCGGCCGGGCGATCGGGTGGCGATGTCGTTCATTCCCGCGTGCGGGGATTGCCGGTTCTGTGTGAACGGGCAGAGCTACATCTGCGATGCCGGCGCAAGTCTGTTCTCCCGAGAGATGCCGACCGACGGAACCTGCCGCCGGCATCTCGGCGACGAAAACCTGATGGCCTACGGTCAACTCGGCACGTTCGCCGAGTACGCGGTCCTGACGGAGAGATCCGTCATCAAGATCGACGACGCGGTCCCCTTCCATGCCGCCTCGCTCGTATCGTGCGGCGTCAGCACCGGCTGGGGCTCCGCGACGGTGACGGCCGGCACCCAACCCGGTGACACCGTGGTGGTCATCGGCACCGGTGGCGTCGGGATGAACGCCCTGCAGGGAGCGCGCGCCGCCGGCGCGAAATATGTCGTCGCAGTGGATCCCGTTGAATACAAGCGGGATTCGGCGAAGATCTTCGGTGCCACGCATGCCGCCGCCTCCGCCGAGGAGGCGACACCCCTGGTGAGCGACATCACCGCAGGTGTGATGGCCGACCGCGTCGTCTTGACCCCCGGCGTTCTGCACGTGGAGCTGATCCCCATGGCCATGAGGTTGCTTCGCAAGGGTGGGACCTGCGTGGTCACCGGCATCACCCCGTACACCGAGGCGATGGTTCCGCTGGTCCTGCAGGAGATGGTGCTCTCGGCCAAGCAACTCAAAGGAGCGCTGTACGGCGGCATGAATCCGCGCACCAGTGTGCCGCTGCTGTTGTCGATGTACCAGGCCGGCGCGGTGAAGCTCGACGAGTTGGTCACCCGGCACTATCAACTCGACGAGATCAACGAGGCGATGACGGATCTGCGCGAGGGCCGCAACATTCGCGGCGTGATCGACTTCGCCGGCGTCTAACCCTCCGTCGCTCGGGCGGATTCGAAATGCTCCCGGATGCCGGCCAGCATCTTGCGGTGCGCCTTGACGCCCTCGCGCCGGGTGATCGGGGCCAGTAACCGGGGCGCCGATATCCGGATCCGCTCGGTGAGCCGGGTGCCGACTATCGGCTCCTGGATCGGCTCGAAGCTCACCATTCCGCGCAGGCGCACCCCCGGGGATTGATCGGCCTCGGTGAGCACGTAGCCGCTATGGCGGACGTGCAGGCACGCCTGGTAAGTAATCTCCTTGGTGAAGGGCCCCAACGGAATTCGATCGACCACCCGGTAGGTCTGCCGGTAGCCATCCGGCGTTTCGCTGCGCTCGAGTGACTCCACCGACACGATCAGCGGGTGCACGAGTTTGACGCTGTCCAAATCCACGTAGAAGTCGCGCACCGCATCCGGCGGGGCGGGCACATCTTCTGACAGCGCGTGTTCGGAGTGCGCGGTCCACAAACTCATACCGAAGAACCTAGCCCTGCCACCGCGGCGCGCTTACCGTGGACCCAAGCAGCGAGCGGAGGCGACATGAGCACGCACGGTCAAGTGGTCGAGCGCTACCTGGAATGCCTGGCCGCTCACGACTGGCAGGGACTGGCCGACACGATCGCCGACGAAGGACTGACCCGGGAGGGCCCGTTCTGCGATGTCATTGAAGGCAAGGCGCACTACGTCGCCTACTTGCGCAAGGTATGCACCAATCTCGCGGGCCATCGGTTACACGTTGCGCGGGTCTCCCACGTCGACTCCCGGGTGTCCTACGCCGAGTTGTCCGAGACATTCGAGATCGATGACGTCGCGACGACGTGGCCCGAGTGCATCCTGTTCGAGCAAGACAACGACGGCCTGATCTCTCGGGTCAGCGTCTATTTCAAGCAGCGCCACGCCGACGTCACGTAGCGGTCTATTCCCTGATTCGCGGAATTGACCTAACGTGTCATGGATGGAGGCAGATGCAACTCCGGAGTCGGTTGCGGTCGAGAAATTGCACTCGGGCGACCCGATCACCGATTGTGGCCAGCGGTACATCGTTCTCGAATCAAAATCCCTCGGCGATAGCTGTGTCGTTCTCGAACTGGAGTCCCGGGTGGACCACCAGCTGCAGGTCATCGAGAAATCGTTCCCGGCCGGGTACCAGGTCGACAGGGCGCACCACCGAATTTTGTAGAACGAATTCACGCGTCGGAAAATAATGCGCGAGTAGCCGTTGGACGGCTACCGCGCATTCGTGTTATTCGCACTAATTCCGGGCAATTCGGGGACCCGTTTAGTCGCCGCGCGGCGGCCGCTGATCGGTGGGATCGTTGGGATCGGGTTCGCCGAACCATCGCGACGGTTGGTGCTGCCCGTAGGCGTCGTGCCAGTCCCACCACTCGTAGGGTGCCGACTGCGGGTAGCCCGGCGGCGAATCCTCCCACGCCTCCTGGCGCCCGAGCGCCGTCATGTCCAGGAAGCTCCACGTATTGCCCAGCACCTCGTCGCCCCGGTTGTTGATGAAGTAGGTGCGGAAGACCCGGTCGCGTTCATGGACGAACGCGTTTGTGCCGTGCCATTCGTGGACACCGAAGTCGACGTCAAAGCTGTCGGTGATCGTGTACCACGGCATCTGCCAGCCCATCCGCTCCTTGAGGCGCTCGATGTCGGGCTGGGGTGCCCGCGACACGAACACCAGGGTGGTGTCGCGGGCGTTGAGATGAGCAAGGTTCCCGATATGGTCGGCGATCATCGAGCAGCCGCGGCAGGCATGGTCGGGCCAACCGTGCACGTCGGGTCCGAAGAAGGCGCGATAGACGACGAGCTGACGCCGGCCTGCGAAGAGCGCCGGCAAGTTCACCATGCCGTCGGGCCCGTCAAATTGATACCGCGCCTGCACGGCCAGCCAGGGCATGCGCCGTCGCATCGCCGCCAGTGCATCGTGGGCCCGCAGCACCTCCTTCTCCTTGACCAGCAGTCGTTGATGCTCGGCCTCCCACTCCTGGGCCGACACGATTGGTGGTGTGTGCATTGCGTTGTCCGCCTTTCGATTTGGTGTCAGGACAGGGACGACAATCCCGACGCGGTGAGCAGATAGGCGCCGTGCTGTCCGGGCCCGGCACCGGCGATCGCCGATACCGACGTGCCGACCAGCTCGGCGGTCAGCGCGGGTCCGGTCGATGCGACGAAGGTGTCGAGATCGACGCCTTGCCGCTCGGCGTAAGCCGCCGCGGCCGCGGCGCCCAGCTCGGTGGCCGCCGTCAGGCGCGGCAGCACCGAAACGAAAGTGATCCCCAGCCCGGCCCGGTCCGACTCCCCAGCGGCATAGCTGCCGATGAATTTGACGGTCGATTTCGCGCCCGCGTATCCGCCCGACAGTGGCGACCCGTTGACCGCGGCGCCGCTGGACATCAGGATGACCGAGCTGCCCGGCGCCAGCGGGCGCTGCAGCGCGTAACGGGTCCAGTGAAACGCTTGTGCGACATCCACATTCCAGTTGGCGCTGAAGGTTTCCCAGCTGTGTTCCTGCAACGGGCTCATCCGCGGGGCAGACCCGGCGCACAACACCAGCGTGCGGGGCGTGTACTTGTCGATGAGCGCACTCGCCGTGGCCGGATCGGCGGCGTCGGCGACCACCGGGACGAAGGAGTCGCCGAGTTGCCCACGGACCTCGTCGAGCAGCGCGGCCGTGCGTGCGACGCCGACCACCTCGACACCGGCCCCGGTCAGCGCGGTCGCGATGGCGCGACCGAATCCCCGGCTCGCCCCGGTGACGATCGCGGTGCTGCCGGCAAGGTCGCCGGCGTGGGTTTGGTTATTCATGTCCGTTCTCGCTTCCTAACTGTCGCTGCCGGCGCTCGAGTGTGCGGCTGGCCGCACGTTGGGGCTTGAGTGTGCGGCTGGCCGCACGTTCGTGGAGATCACGCCGGCGTGGCTAGACATCCACTAGTCCAGATACGGCGCATCGACCGAATTCATCGCCGCGACACCGATGAATTTCGCCGGCTCGACGTCTCTACAGAAGGAGTAGGGTTTCGGCCCACCCGGCGAGATATAGGAGTGCGACCGTGCCGGCTCAGGAAGATTTCATCGAGCACGCGGCCCCGTATCGCAGCGAGTTGATCGCGCACTGCTACCGGATGCTCGGCTCGGTGCACGACGCCGAAGACCTCGTCCAGGAGACCTACCTGCGCGGCTGGCGTGGTTATCAGGCGTTCGAGGAGCGCGCCGCGCTGCGCACCTGGCTGTACCGGATCGCCACCACCGCATGCCTGCGCGCGCTGGAGAATCGCGCCCGGCGCGTCCTGCCGGCCGGCCTGGGCGACAGCTCGGTCGACCCGGACGCCGATCTCGACGCCGGGGCCGGCGCCCATCAGTGGCTGGAGCCGATCCCGGACACTCGTGCGTTCGCGACCCCGGAAGACACCGTGACGGCGCGGCACAGTGTGCGGCTGGCCGTGATGACGGCGCTGCAGGAACTCCCCGCGCGACAGCGGGCCGTCCTGATACTGCGCGACGTGGTGCAGTTCAGCGCCGCCGAGGTTGCCGAACTCCTGGAAACCACCCCGGCCTCGGTCAACAGCGCGCTGCAGCGGGCGCGGGCCCGCCTCGCCGAGGTCTCCCCGTCCGAGGACGACGCGGCCGAGCCCGACGATGTCCAACGCCGCGAATTGCTCGACCGTTACTGTGCGGCATTCGAAAACGCCGACATGGCCGCGCTGACCGAGCTGCTGCAAGCCGACGTGAAACTCGAAATGCCGCCGATGCCAGTGTGGTTCACCGGCCGCGACACCGTGATGGAATTCCTTGCCGCACGCGCCTTTACGACGCCCGGCGACATTGTGATGGTCCGGACTGCCGCGAATGCCCAACCCGCCGTGGCCGAGTACCGCCGCGCCGACGACGGCGTTATGCGGGCCCATTCGATTCACGTCATCACGGCGGCGTCCGGCCGAATCGCCGCCATCACCGTTTTTCTCGACCCGGCATTGTTCGCGACGTTTGATTTGCCATCCAGCCGGTAAACTTCCCAGGGGACGCGATTACACCCGCTGTTAACCCAGCGAATCCCCACCCACCAGAGCCGTTGGTGTCATCGCACGGCCTGCCGTCGCCCGCAGATGTGGACAGGTCCCCAGCACCCCAGGATTATTAGCGCGACGAACGCATTTGAAGGATGACCGAATGAAGATTCCGGGTGTAACCAGCGTGGTCGCTGGTCTCACCGACGGAGCAGCCCAGCTGGTGAAAGCCGGCGTGTCCACTGCCGCCGGCGCCGCGGGGGCGGTGCAGCTCTTGGCGAGCCCGGTCGTCGAACTTGCCGGGCCCGTGGTGCAGTCGATGGCCGACTCCACCACCCGGGCGCTCGGGATCAACCCCTCGTCGAACGGATCTCCCGCCCCCATCACGCCGCCGGTGCGCTGGCAGAGCGGTCGGCGAGTACATCTGGACCTGGATCCGCTGCTGCCCTTCTCGCGCTGGTATGAGTACTCCGCGGTCGTCGAGGAACCGGTTCGCCGGATTCCGGGCGTGGCCGAAGCCCATGTCGAGGGATCGCTGGGCCGACTGGTTTTCGAACTCTCCGACGACGCCGAGGACTACGACGCCGTCCTCGACGAGGTGCGCTCGACGGTGGCGGCCATTGCCGCCGACCTGGCTTCCACGAAGTCCGACGTACCGATTTCCGCGCCGTTCGCGGACCCGGGTAACCCGCTGGCGATTCTGGTGCCGCTCACCTCGGCGGCCATGGACATGGTCGCGATGACGGCCGCCGTCACCGGCTGGGTGACCCGGCTGCCCGCGGCGCCGCAAACCACCCGGGCGGCGGCCGCCCTGATCAACCATCAACCGCGCATGGTGTCGGTGCTGGAGTCGCGGCTGGGGCGGGTGGGCACCGACATCGTGCTCGCCGCCACCACCGCGGCGGCGCACGGCCTCACCCAGTCGTTCGGCACCCCGCTGCTCGATATGACCCAGCGGACCCTGCAGATCACCGAGGCGGCGGCACACCGTCGGGTGTGGCGGGAGCGGGAGCCGCAGCTGGCCTCTCCCGAGCGACCGCAGGCTCCGGTGGTTCCGGTCATCTCCTCGGCCGGACCCAAGTCGCACCTGCCCCGGCACAGCTGGGCCGCCGCGGCGGCGGGCGAAGCCTCGCACGTGGTGGTCGGCGGGGCCATCGACGCCGCGATGGACACCGAGAAGGGCTCGATGGCCGGGCCGGTGGAGGCCTATGTCGAATCGGCGGCCAACGGCTCGTTGATCGCCGCGGCCAGTGCGCTGGTGGCCGGCGGTGGCACCGAAGACGCGGCCGCCGCGATCGAGGCCGGGGTACCCCGCGCCGCGCACATGGGTCGCCAAGCGTTCGCCTCGACGCTGGGTCGCGGGCTCGCCAACGACGGACAGCTGGTCCTCGACCCCGGTGCGTTGCGCCGGTTGGACCGGGTGAAGGTGGTCGTCATCGACGGTGCGGCGCTGCGCGGTGACCACCGCGCCGTATTGAAGTCGATCGGAGAGGCACCCGGCTGGGACGACGACCGGGTCTACGAAGTCGCCGACGCGCTGCTACACGGTGAAGAGGCGCCCGAACCCGATCCCGACGAGTTGCCCGCCACCGGTGCACATCTGAGATGGGTTCCGGTGCAAGGGCCGTCGGCCACCCCGGCGCAGGGCCTCGAGAGCGCCGACCTGATGGTCGACGGCGAATGCGTCGGCAGGGTCGAAGTCGGTTGGGAAGTCGACCCGTACGCGATCCCGTTGCTGCAGACGGCGAACCGGACCGGGGCCCGAGTGGTCTTGCGGCACGTGGCCGGCACCGAGGATCTGACCGCGAGCGTGGCTGCGACGCATCCGCCCGGCACCCCGCTGCTGACCGTGGTACGTGACCTGCGAGCCGATCGCGGCCCGGTGCTGCTGATCACCGCGGTGCACCGCGACTTCGCGTCGACCGACACGCTGGCCGCCTTGGCGATCGCCGATGTTGGTGTGGCACTTGATGATCCACGCGCCGCCACACCGTGGACCGCGGACATCATCACCGGCACCGACCTGGCCGACGCGGTGCGGATCCTGTCCGCGATTCCGGTGGCCCGCGGGGCCAGCGAGTCGGCGATTCACCTTGCCCAGGGCGGCACCACGCTGGCCGGGCTGCTGCTGGTCACCGGCAGCGAGCAGGAGCGGCCCAAAAACCCGGCCAGCTTCCGCCGCTGGCTCAACCCGGTCAACGCCGCCGCGGTCACCGCGCTGGTGGCCGGAACCTTCTCGGCCAGCCGGGTTTTGCGTCTACCCGACCCGACCCCGCAACCGCTCACCGCCTGGCACGCGCTGGACCCGGAGATCGTGTACTCGCGGCTGGCCGGCGGGTCGCGACCGTTGGCCGTCGAAACGCTGACCCCATCGTGGCGTCGCCGCCTCGACGACCTGTCCTACAGCCCACCCTTCGCCGGCCTGCGCGCCCCGCTGCACAACCTGGCGCGGTTGGCCGCGGCGACGCGCGTCGAGCTCTCCGATCCGCTGACCCCGATTCTGGCGGTGGGAGCCGCCGCATCGGCCATCGTCGGCAGCAACATCGACGCCCTGCTGGTCGGCGGCGTCATGACGGCCAACGCGATAACCGGTGGGGCACAACGCTTGCGGGCCGAGGCGGCGGCCGCCGAGCTGTTCGCCGAGCAGGACCAGCTGGTGCGCCGGGTCGCGGTCCCCGCGGTGGCCACCACCCGCCGTCGCCTGGAGGCGGCCCAGAACGCCACCCGCACGGTCACGGTGTCCGCCAAGTCGCTGCGGCCCGGCGACGTCATCGACCTGGCCGCCCCGGAGGTGGTTCCGGCCGATGCGCGCCTGCTGGTGGCCGAGGACCTCGAGGTCGACGAGTCGCTGCTCACCGGGGAGTCGCTGCCGGTGGACAAGCAGGTGGAACCCGTTGCCGTCAACGACCCCGAGCGCGCGAGCATGCTGTTCGAGGGCAGCACGATAGTCGCGGGCCGCGCTCGCGCGATCGTCGTGGCCACCGGCGTCAATACCGCTGCGCACCGGGCGATTTCGGCGGTTGCCGACGTCGAGACGGCGGCCGGGGTCCAGGCCCGGCTGCGCGAGCTCACGTCCAAGGTGCTGCCGTTGACCCTGACCGGCGGTGCCGCGGTGACCGCGCTGGCGTTGCTGCGCCGCGCCTCGCTGCGCCAGGCCGTCGCCGACGGCGTCGCGATCGCGGTGGCCGCCGTGCCGGAGGGTCTGCCGCTGGTGGCCACGTTGTCCCAGCTCGCGGCCGCCCAGCGGCTGACGTCGCATGGGGTGCTGGTCCGCTCGCCGCGCACAATCGAGGCGCTGGGCCGGGTGGACACCGTGTGTTTCGACAAGACCGGCACGCTCACCGAGAACCGGCTGCGTGTGCTGTGCGCGATGCCGCACGATGCTCGACCGGGCGATCCCTTCCCCGAAGCCGAGGATCCGCGCTCGGCCGCGGTCCTGCGGGCGGCGGCCTGGGCGTCCCCCCAGCCCCAAGACGGTCAGGGCCACGCGCACGCCACCGACGAGGCGATCGTCACCGCGGCGAGCTTCCTTCTCACCAAGAACAATTCGGGCTGGCAGCTGCTGGCCGAGGTGCCGTTCGAGTCCAGTCGTGGCTATGCCGCCGCGATCGGCACCCTGAGCGCGGACGCCGACAAACCGGTGCTGATGCTCAAGGGCGCGCCCGAAGTGGTGCTGCCCCGCTGCCGTTTCGCCGACCCGGAGGCCGACCGTGCACACGCCGAGTCGGTGGTGCACAGCCTCGCCGAGCGGGGATTGCGGGTGTTGGCGGTGGCGCGACGCCCCTGGCCCAACGGGACCACCCACGACAAAGACACCGACGTCGAAGCCGTCGATGCCACCGCGCAGGACCTGGAGTTGTTGGGCTACGTCGGTCTGGCCGACACCGCGCGCGCATCGTCGCGCCCGTTGATCGAGGCGCTGGAGGCGGCCGGCCGCGACGTGGTGCTGATCACCGGAGACCACCCGATCACCGCACGGGCGATCGCCCGGCAGCTGGGACTGCCGGCGGACGCGCGGGTCATCACCGGTGCCGAGCTGGCCGGTCTGGACGAGGACGCCGCCGCCAAGGTCGTTTCCAACGTCCAGGTGTTCGCCCGCGTCAGCCCCGAGCAGAAGGTGCAGATCGTGGCCGCGCTGCAGCGCTGCGGGCGGGTGACGGCAATGGTCGGCGACGGTGCCAACGATGCCGCCGCCATCCGGATGGCCGACGTGGGCATCGGCGTGAGCGGCCGCGGTTCGTCGGCCGCTCGTAGCGCCGCGGACATCGTCCTGACCGATCGCGATCTGTCGGTGCTGCTCGACGCGCTGGTGGAGGGCCGCAGCATGTGGGCCGGCGTTCGCGACGCTGTCACGATCCTGGTCGGCGGCAACGTCGGCGAGGTACTTTTCACCATCATCGGTACGGCGTTCGGCCAGGGCCGCGCGCCGGTGGGAACCCGTCAGCTGTTGTTGGTGAACCTGCTCACCGACATGTTCCCCGCACTCGCGGTTGCCGTCACATCGCAGTACGTCGAGCCCGACGAGACCGAGTACGAATCCGAAGAGCAGGCCGAAAAGGCGCGCGCCGCACACCGACTCGCGGTGCTGACCGGGCCCACGCCGTCGCTCGACGCGCCACTGATGCGCCAGATCGTCACCCGCGGTGTCGTGACGGCTGCCGGCGCGACAGCCGCCTGGACGATCGGGCGGTGGACCCCTGGAAGTGAACGCCGGACGGCGACAATGGGTTTGACCGCACTGGTGACCACGCAGCTGGCCCAGACACTGCTGACGCGCCAGCACAGCCCGCTCGTCGTGGCGACCGCACTGGGCAGCGCCGGGGTGCTGGTCGGCATCGTGCAAACCCCGGTGGTCAGCCAATTCTTCGGGTGCACACCGCTGGGACCGGTCGCCTGGTCGGGCGTGATGGGAGCCACGGCCGGTGCCACCGCGATTTCGTGGCTGGCGCCCAACTGGCTGAACAAGGCCATCGGTGTCATCCAGCCCGACGGCCAGGACGAAGACGAACCGCAGGCCTAGGTCGCCAGTTCCTTTCGGATGACCTTGCCGGCGGGATTACGCGGAATGCTGTCGACGACGTGGATGTCTCTGGGCTGTTCGAAACGAGAAACTTTGTCCTTCAAGTATTCCCGTAACGCCGTCACGTCGATCTGACGCTGGGCGCGGGCGACGATGAACGCCGCAAGCCGGCGGCCGAATTGTTCGTCGGGCACCCCGACGACCGCATTCTCGGCGACGTCGGGGTGCGCGGCGAGCGCGTTTTCCAGCGCACGCGGATACACGTTCTCACCGCCCGACACGATCATGTCGTCCTCGCGGCCGACGATGTACAGTCGGCCCGCGTTGTCCAGATAGCCCATATCGCCGGTGCTGGTCATCTGATCGATGACGGTCTTGTCGGCGCCGCCGATGTAGCCCTTGGTCGTCAGTTCGCCGCCCACGAAGATGCGGCCGGTCACCCGCGGCCCGACCGCTCGGCCGTTTTTGTCGAAGATGCGAACCGGGCAGCCCGCGACGGGCCGTCCCACCGTGTCCGGGGCGTGGCGCAGTTCGAAAGGTGTTGCCAGGGCGCCGATCCCCACCTCGGTGGAACCGTATCCGTTGTAGAGAATCTCGCCGTAGGTGTCCATGAACCGCCGCGCGAGGCTCGGGTCGAGGCGATCGCCGCTGGATATCACGACCCGCAGCGACAACGGGTTTCGCATCCGGACCCGGTTGGGCAAGTCCAGGATGCGCGCCAGCATGATCGGGACCACGCTGAGCGCGTCGGCGCGCTGCAGGGATGCCTGGGCCAACGTCGCCTCGGCATCGAAGCGCCGACGCGTCAGGACCGTGCCGCCCAGGCTGACCGCGAGCATCAGCATGCCCAGGCCAAGGCCATGAAACATCGGCACCGCCACCGCGATTCGCGACCCGACGCGCAGCCCGGTGCGCTCGAGAATCGTCATGCCGACGCCGATGCCCGAACTCATCCGCGGCATCCGCGGAACACCTTTGGGCACACCGGTGGTACCCGAGGTCAGCAGAATCAACCGCCCGGACTCGACGACGCGTGGACGCCGCGCGCCCGGCCGAGTCGGCACTGTCGCCGGGTCGATCACACCCACCGACGGTGCGGCCTCGGCGACTCGTTCGGTGAACTCGTTGTCGCAGAACATGTTTCTGACCTGATGCGAACTCAGCGCACCCGCGAGAGCCGTGCTGCGAAACTCCGTGTTCACCAGCACCACGTCGGCTCCGACCAGGGACGCGGCGAACACGGACGCCGCGAAGTCACGGCCGTTGCGGCACATGATCCCCACGGCCTCGCCCGGCCCGGCACCGTCGCGGACGAGCTCGTGCGCGAGTGCCTCGGTCTTGGACTGCAGTTCTCGGTAGCTCAGCGCCCCGTCGTCGTCGATGATCGCCGTGCGCTCCGGCCAGCGCGCCGCCGCGACGGCCACCAGCGTGGACAGGTTGGTGCCGCCGCGATACAGCTCGCGGATCAACCGCAGCGCCGCGATCGGGGTGGGCACACTGAGCAGCCGCGACGACACCAGGGCCCGGGCCGTCGTGGCGACCACACCGTCGGTCATCCCTGGTCCTTTCGCCCGAGCGAGTCGGCGAAAAACCGGCTGGCCAGCGAACGATGCCACACGCGGGCCGCCCAATCGGCGGGACCTGCCAGCAGCACCGAGGCCAGCTCGGCCGGAAACACCCAGGGCGGCTCGTTGGTGCGCGGGCGCTCGATGATCGCCTTGGCGATGGCGTCGGCGGCCTGCCCGGGCGACAGACCGGGAAGACGGCCCAGGATCGGCGTCGGGGCGATCATCCGGGTTCGAACCAGGGCGAAGTACACCGATGTGACGTCCACCCCGTCGGCGTGCAGTTCCGGCGCCACGCTGCGCAGCCAGCGATCGAAGGCGCCCTTGGACGCCTGATACGCGCCCCATTGCGGCCCCGGCACCACGCGCACGCCGACACTCGACACATTCACCACGAGGCCGCCACCGTTTTCCCGCATGGCCGGCAGCAGACCCAGCAGCAGCCAGATCGGCCCCAGGTAGTTGATGTCGATGGTGCGCTGGAAATCGTGCGGGCGGTCGTACTGCTGATGCAGCGAACGGCGCAGCGATTTACCCGCATTGCTGACGACGATGTCGAGCGGGCCGTGATTCTCGGTGATCTGCTTGGTCAGTCCGTGGACGGCGTCCTCGTCGCTCAGGTCCGTCGGGTAGGCGAAGGCATGCCCGCCGCCGGCGTTGATCGCCGCGGCGAGGTCGTCGAGCCGTTCCGCCGAGCGGGCGACGACCAGCACCGTCGCCCCGGCCGCGGCCAGCTTGCGGGCAGTCGCCTCCCCGATCCCATAGGAAGCGCCGGTGACGAGCACCGTCTTGCCCGAAACCGCGGCGCGCAGCTTGTCGGGGTCCCCCACCCGCGCCGGGTTGGCCAATCGGTCCGTCGCCGTCTTAATGGCCTGGCTTAACAAGTTCACCTTCACACCGCATTCACCGAGATGGCGTGCCGAGTCCTGGTGCAGCGCTGCTTTCCCAACGCTTTGCGACTCGTAACCTACAGCTACCAGACCGCCCGCACCGGGCGAACCCCGGTACCGGCTGAAGGTGTGAGTTCACGACTCCCGGCGGTCGGCGTCGCTCACGACTTCTTCGGAGCCCGGGGAGGACTCGTCGCAGGGGTCCGCATGCCAGTCGCCGAACGGGTCCGGGTAGCCGCCCCACTCGCGCGGTTGCGCCATCTCCGCGTCGGTGAGCAGCGCCCCGTGCAAGGCATCGAGAAGATCGGGCGGCTCTGCGCCGCAGACCAGCACGGTCATCGCCGTGTGCCGATCACCGAAGCGGTATTCCCACTGCAACTCGGCGAACAGTCGCCGTTCGGCGTCGACTTTGGCAGCCTCCTGCGCGGTCATGGCCGCCAGCCATTTCCCCGCACCGGCGACCCGCAATCCGCCGCCGGCGGACTCCATCCACATGACCTGGTCGGGGCGGCTGGCCAGCCAGAGCCGGCCGCGGGTGCGCACCACCCCGGTCAACAGCAGATCCACGGCGGCGTGCAAGCGCTCGGGGTGAAACGGGCGGCGGGCGTTGAACTCGACGATTCGCACCATTCCCTCGGCGCCCAGCGGCGGCCGGCCGGCCAGCAGCCAACCATGCGGATGATCGCTGCGCCCCCGTCGCGAGTCGTCCTCCAGGTTCGCCAGCGCCATGTCGACGCGCTCGAGCCCCACCGTGATCCGCGCCCGCGGAGCCAACCTGCGCAGCACGGCCAGCGTCACGGGCTCCGGACGCGTCAGCACCAAAAGGTCGGCAAACTCCGCCTGGCCGACGACGACCTGGGCCATCGTGCGACCGTCGCGCAGCACGGCCTCGCCCAGCGCGCGGGAAAGCCAGCTGTGGGCGTCGATACACGTCACCACCCCGGCGATCGCCACGTCCAGGGCTGCCGGGCCGTCGGCGTAGCCGGGGCCGACACGCACCCGGACGTGGTTGATCGCGACGCAGATGGGTTCGGGTTCCAGCCACTGCGACAGATGCACGACGATGCGCTCGACTCCGGCGTGACGGGCCAGCTTGCGCAGCAGTATCAGCAGGTCGTTGCGGACGGTACAGGACACGCAGCCGTGCGCCAGCTCCAATGCTTCCTCGGCGGTGGTCAACTCGCCCTTGCACAACATGGCCGTCGTGCGCCGCACCACGTGGCCGTCGAACCGGTGCTCGACGACCACCGTCGCAGGCCGGCGCAGGAACGCCCCCGCCACCGCGTCGGTGTCGCCCTGACCCGCAACCAGCACTACCGGGGTCCGCATCCCAACTCCTTATTGCAAATGATTTTCAATAACGCCTGCGCCACGGTACAGTGCCGAGCAGACGTTGTCGAAAATGATTTTCAATAAGGCGACCGTCAGAGAGGAGGCGTGATGTCCAAGCATTGTCAGGTCACCGGCCGCACAGTGAGTTTCGGCAACGCGGTGTCACACTCGCATCGCCGTACCTCGCGGCGGTGGTCGCCCAACATCCAGACCAGGACCTATTACCTGCCCTCGGAGGGCCGGCGTATCACGCTACGAGTCAGCGCTAAGGGCATCAAGGTCGTCGACCGCGACGGCATCGAGGCCGTCGTCGCGCGACTGCGCCGCGAAGGTCAGCGAATCTGATGGCGCGCAATGAGATTCGCCCCATCGTCAAGCTGCGCTCCACGGCCGGCACCGGCTACACCTACATCACCCGCAAGAACCGGCGCAACGATCCCGACCGGCTCACGCTACGCAAGTACGACCCGGTCATCCGCCGCCACGTCGAGTTCCGGGAGGAACGCTGAATGGCCAAGAAATCCAAGATCGCCAAGAATGACCAGCGCCGCGCGATCGTGGCCCGCTACGCGGAGCGCCGCGCCATGCTCAAGCAGATCATCCGCTCTGCGGCAAGCACTCCCGAACAGCGGCTGGCCGCGCAACGGGCACTGGCCCGCCAGCCTCGCGACGCCAGCGCGGTGCGGGTACGCAATCGCGACTCGGTCGACGGTCGTCCCCGCGGGCACCTGCGCAAGTTCGGCCTGTCCCGGGTGCGGGTGCGCGAGCTGGCACACGAGGGGCAACTTCCCGGCGTACGAAAGGCCAGTTGGTAGATGACCGCCAAGAAGATCCGGCCAAGCCGTACCCAGCCGGTCGAGAAGAAGAAGAACCTGCTCAGCGGCCTCGGTATCAAATACGTTGACTACAAAGATGTTTCGACGCTGAAGATGTTCCTCTCCGAACGGGGCCGAATCCGGTCCCGTCGCGTTACCGGCCTGACGGTGCGCCAGCAGCGTCAGGTGGCCACCGCGATCCGTAATGCCCGCGAGATGGCGCTGCTGCCTTACATCGCCGAGCGCTAGTCCCGGATGAAACCCTTGTTGCGCATCAACACGTCGGCCAGGAATCCGTCGTGCGGGATCTCGGGCGCGCTGTAGAAGGTCGGGTGGTTACCGCGGTAGACATTGCCGATGGTGGGGTCAGCCAGCACGTCGTCGATCAGGTCATCGTCACCGGTAATTACGTTGATTACCAACGATTGTCGCAGTGGCGTCAGGCCGTCGGCGCGCGACCACGGCGACACCCACACGCAGGGGAACGCCAGTTCGACGTTGAGCTTGTCGACATCGGGCTCGGCCAGCAGATGTACGGCCGGGCGCAGCGCGGCATAGCCGTCACCCAACGCGGCGACGACCTGGTCGGCGCCGAGCAGCGCGGTGGTGCCGGCGGCCTTGGTGGCCAGATAGCCGGCCAACGCCTGCGCCTTGTCTACGGGCTGGGTGGGCAGGATCGCCCGCTCGTCCTCGGTGGGCAGTGGCTCGATCGCCGCTAACCGGTCAGCAATCGCGGCGGCCAGCGGGGCGGGGTCGCCCTCGTAGAGCACGGCGGTGGTGTTGACACACGCCATACCACCGAGATTCGCGATCGAGTCGACGATCAGGTCGAGGTAGTCACGCCAATCGCGATCGGCGGTGATCAGGATCTTCGCCCGGCCCGGTCCGTTCACCATCACCGTCGGATCGACGGCGTACTTGTCGACGACGTCCTGGCCGCCGTACACCATCGCGAGGTCGGCGCAGCGGATGATCTCGTCGGCTCCGCCGTGATCGGTGGGCAGAAAGACGACATCCTCGGGCCGAAACCCAGCCTGGCGCAAAGCACTAACCAGTCGATGTCCGGTGAACGGTTCGCGCCGCGACGGGCGCACCGCGACCCGGTAGCCCAGGGCGAGCGCTTGGGGCCACAGGCCGTGCACGCCCGGGCCGTTTCCCGCGGCGTGCACCGCGAATATCTCGCCACGCCGTGTCCAGACCGCACTGCCGGCACGGGTGCGTTCTTCGCGCCAGTCGCGGGCCGCGCCGATCGGCTGGGCCGGGCGCACCGCATCGAAGGCGTGCGCGACGGCGTCCGCGACGTTGCGGGCCCCGGTCCGGGTGACCATGATCGGTACGCCCGAAATCCGGCTGGCCAGTTCGACATAGGCGTCGAAGCCCAGGCCGCCGATCTGCGCGGTCCGGAAGATGTCGGCCGCGGCGGCCAATGCCTTTTCCCGCTCCGCGACCGGCAGCGGCGCGACCTTGCGCTGCGCGCCGATGGCGCGCGACACGTAGAGTGCTGGCACCAAACTCAATTCGGCGACCGGCACCCCTGCGGTGGTGGCCACTATCTCACGGTTGCGGGTCCGGTACTCGCCGCTAGGCCCGAGCGCGTCGAGTAGCACTAAATCGGCTGTTAAACTTGGGGTTTCACCGGACACCTCAGTACACGCCCTCGATGACGGCCTCGCCCTCGAAAGTGGCGACCGGCCGTACCGCGCTGACCGAATCGCTGAGTTGGCCCGCGGGCCCGGGCATCCGGATCGCCATGTCACGTTCCAGGTTGTTCGGCAGGAACATGCCCTTGCTGATGTGGTTCATCACCACCTGTCCCAGTTCGCCGTAGGGCACCTGCTCTCCGGTGTCGGGATCGATCACCCAGAACACGACGTACGGTGTCCGCGGATCGAAGACGAATGCGTCGCCGTCGGTCCGGGTGACGGCCTGCGACAGAATCATCGTGCTGCCGAACGCCATCGTGATCGTCGTCTCGGGGAAGATGTCGCGCAACAGGTCCAGCGTGTCCGCGTCCACGTGCGCGCCGCTGAGCAACAGATAGCGGATCTTGGCGTTCACCAAGTCCACCAGGTCGTCGTTGCGGGCAATCGCCTCCAGTAACGGCGGAGTGGCGTGCAGGTTCGCGACGTGCTGCGTCTGCAGCACGTGAACCGCCTGCTCGAGGACGTGGTCGACGTAGGCCGCGACTTCTCCGGCGGCATTGCGCGCGGCGATCTTCTTCACCCAGCGGGGATCGATGTCGATCGCGTGAAACGCCGAGCCGAGCCGCTCGGCGACCAGCCGCGAGAAAAAGCCCACGCCGTGCGGACCGCTCGGCATCAGGCACAGGAAGCCCCGGCCCCGCTGGAAGCCGCCGGTGGCGAAGTCCTCGGTTTGCCATTCGATGACTTGTGCGACCCAATCGGGAAGCTGCGCAGTACGTTTCGGAGCCCCGGTGGTCCCGCCGGATTCGAAAACCTGCGGCACCGGCGGCGGGGCGCCGTATCCCCGCGGGATCAGATCCTCGACCGGAACATTGCGCAATTCGCTGAGCAGGTTGGGGAACAATCGCAAATCGGTGAAGGTCTTGACGTCCGTCAACGGGTCGAAGTCCAGTGTCTCGGCGGTCCGCAGCCAAAACGCGGAGCCGGTGTCCGCACCGAAGTGCCACGCGATCGCCGCGCGCAGGTAAGCCTCGGGGTCGTCGATCGGTGCCGATCTCGGGACGTCCAACAACGAGAAGTCGATATCGGCCATGCCCTCGATCCTGTCTTATGCCGGTTCCGCCCGCCACGCAGGCTCGGACCTCACCGGGCATACAAACACTGAACGTTAGCCCATGGCGCGGCGAATTCCGTGTGGCCGTAAGGTTTTCAGCGGGCACCCTGGGTGGTGCTCGCACTGCGCAGCCAGGCCGTCATCGCCTCGTTGAAGGCCGGATAGATGTCGCGGTAGGTGCCGTCGCGTTCGGCGTAGCGGAAATTCTTGACACGCTCCACGACGATCTCGTCGGCCAGGGGTTCCGTCCGTAGCAGCGACATCGTCTCCGCGACATAGTCGTCCAGCGGCATCGCTCTCGGGTCGAATCCGCGCTCGTCGCCCTGCAGCGCGGTCTGCACATGCGGCGGAATGATCTCGATGACCTGGATCGCGGTGTCACGAAGCTGGAAACGCAGCGACTGCGTGTAGGAGTGCAACGCGGCCTTGGAGGCGCAATAGGTCGGTGTGAGCGCGCTGGGCATGAAGGCCAGCCCGGACGTCACGTTGAGGATCGTGGCGCGCGGCTTTCTGAGGAGCGCCGGGAGCAATGCAGAGGTGAGCCGGATCGGGCCGAGCAGGTTGATCGCGATGCTCTGCTCCGCCAGGCCGACGTTGCTGGCGGTTAGGTCCTCGACGCGCTGCGTGCCGGCGTTGTTGACCAAGACGTTGAAGTCGGGATAGCGGTCCGTCAGCTCGACGGCAAAGCGCCTCACGTCGGCCGCGTCGGATTGATCCAGTGACAGGTAGCCGATGCCGGGATTGGCCTCGACGACGGTCTGCAGCAGCTGGCGACGGCGGCCCGCGATCACTACCTGGTTGCCGAGCCGATGGAACGACTCCGCCAAACCGCGGCCGATTCCGCTGCCGCCGCCTGTGACCAGAACGGTATTACCCGTCATTTCCATCGGTTGTGCTCCTCACGCTCGGGCTGACGTAGCGGGATGCCTCGATATGCCTCGAGGTAACCACGAGTTTCCGCCGGAGTCACCACCCTTCAGACCAACTCGCCCAGTATGCGCCGTAGACATACTCGCTATGCAGGATATTCATTTCACAAATAGCTGGCCGGAGTGCAGAGTCGAACGGAGACAGAGTAATCCGACAGTGAGGAACGCCGATGCGCTACATCGCCTTGGAGGAAGCATTTTTCATCCCCGAGCTGGCCGAGCGTCAGCCCACCACGGAGCATCAGCAGCTGCAGAAGCGCATGACGACGGAATGGGCCCGGCGCTGCGAACTGCGGCTCCCCGACTTCGCCGAACACCGGCTGGCCGAGATGGACGATGCCGGCATCGACATCCAGGTGCTCTCGCTGACGTCTCCCGGTCTGCAGGTCGACATCGACGCCGAACATGCCCGTGACAACGCGCGCTTCGCCAACGATTACCTGGCGAAGGCCATCGGTGAAAATCCGGACCGCTTCCGCGGATTCGCGGCGTTGCCCTTGCAGGATCCCGCCGCGGCGGTGACTGAACTGGAACACGCCGTCACCCAGGACGGATTCTGCGGCGCGCTGGTCAACGACTGCATCACCGGACCCGGCGGTCGCTACCTGGATGCGCCCGAATACGACGAGCTGTGGGCGGCGGTCGAATCTCTTGGCGTGCCACTGTATTTGCACCCCGGCGCACCGCCGGCTGATCACTGGCAGGTCATCGAGGGGCGACCCGAGCTGTACGGTGCAACCTGGAGCTGGGCCGCCGAGGTCAGCGGGCATGCGCTGCGGATTCTGTTCAGCGGCGTATTCGACCGCCATCCCGCGGCGACGATGATCCTGGGGCACCTGGGCGAGTTTCTGCCGTTCCAGCGCAGCCGCATCGACTCCCGCTTCGCCTCGACATCGCTCTCGGAGACCAGCACGCTGCGGCGCGCGCCCTCGGAGTACCTCGGCACCAACGTCGTCTTCACCAACAGTGGCGTGTTTTCACCGGCGGTGATGCTCGGAGCCGTGCTGGAGGTCGGGGCCGACGCGTTGATGTTCTCCATCGACTACCCCTACGAATCCTCTTACGACGCCGTCCAGGGATTCGAACAGACGACGCTGGCGCGCGCCGACCGCGAGAAGATCGCACACGGCAATGCCGAACGGCTGCTGCGAATCACCTAGCCGGCGCGGTTGTGCAGCCGGCGCGGATCGACGCCCGCCCGCCGCCACGCCGTCACCGCCCACGGCGTGTACAGGAACCAGAGCGGAAACCGGTTGAGCACCGGATTGAGCGCACGCACGACCGCCGCAAAGCGCTGAAACCGCTTCTCCTTCTTGGCATCCCATTCGAGCTGGCACACCTCGCGCATTTGTGGCGGCATGGTTCCGACCAGGACGAGACGGGTGTAGGCGTTCAGCGGCGCGGACAAGACCTTCCAGATGCCCTTGGGCATCCAACGCGGTCCCGGAATCCCTTTGCGGATGTAGCCGGTGCCGTACAGGACGGTCTTGTGCGGCACGAACCGCTCGAGCATGTCGTCCCAATAGCTGACGAAGTCGGCATAGGTCTGCGGCTGGCCGCGCCCGCTGACGCCGTAGAGGCTGTACCAGACCTTGCCCTCGTCGAAGATCCGTTGCTTCTCCGCCTCCGACAGCCGCCGGATGAACGTGTCGGTGTTGTAGATGACCTGGTCGACGAAAGTCGCGTGCGCCCAATAGAACAACTCGGGGTTGAGCGCGTGGTAGCGCGAGCCGTCGCTGATGGTGCCCTTGATCGATTTGTGGAAGTCGCGGACCTTGCGACCCCACTCGTAAGGATCGTCGGAGTAGACGGTCTTCATCAACGGCGGCGCGGTTCGCTTGGCGCGGCCCAAGGTGTCGCTGAAGATCACCGAGTGATCGAGCACTCCCTGGGCAAGCTGCTCGATGCAGTTCTCCACACCCGCGACGCGCTGGAACCCGAAGAATTGGGTGCGGTGATCGCCATAGAACTTCCAGATCAGGGAATCGGGCCCCAGCCGCGGCGCGGTCTCGGCGATCTCGTCGTCGACCGGTCCCTCGACCAGCACCGGGACGGCTTCGCGAACACCGATGTCGAAACGGGCGCCGGCCGTCGGGCCGGCCAACTGGTCCTTCTGGGCGGTCATGCCCAACCTCCCGTGAATCAGTGACACAAAACTGTATCTTTGTTTCAACGTAGCATTCTGGCACCAACATTGCCGAGGAGGTCGTCGTCCATGCGGAAACACAGCCTTGACGGCACCCTCGTCGACATCAGCGACACGGACGACACCATCCTGGACACCGCGCGCGCGGTCTTCGAGACCTACGGCGTGCGCCGCGCGAACATGGAGGACGTCGCCACCCGGGCCGGAGTCAGCCGCAGCACCCTCTATCGGCGTTTTCCCACCAAGGACGACCTGGTCGAACAGGTGGTCCGCCGCGAGGGCGAGATGTTCTTCGCGACCTTGGACCGGGCCACCGCGGGCTGCACTCCGGCCGAAGCAGTTGTCGAGGCGTTCACGCTGGGCGTACGGCTGGTCCAGGACTCCCCGCTGTACTCACGCATCGTGGAAAGCGAACCCGAGCTGTTCGGGTTGTTCTCGCGGTCGCATGTCTTCCCGATCAGCCAGTTCGCCGCCGGGATCGCCCGCACGTTGCGCCGATGCGGCGCGGACATTCCCGATGCCGACCTGGCCAACATCGCCGACGTGCTGCTGCGGGTGGCGCTGGGGATCATCGTCTTCCCCACCGATCGGCTCGACATCTCGGACCACACCGCCGTTCGGGAGTACGCCGGACGGTACCTGGTGCCCATCATCGGCGGCTCGGCCCCGGATTTGTCGTAGCCCTGCATTAACCTGGTGGCGTGGCGCCGGTTCCGCGGACCCGGTACGCCAGTTGCGGCGAACTCGACATCGCCTATCAGGTCTTCGGCGATGGCCCGATCGACTTGCTGGTGCTGCCGGGCCCCCTCATTCCGATTGACTGCGTCGACAGTGAGCCGTCGATGTACCGCTTTCATCGACGGCTGGCATCCTTCAGCCGGGTGATCCGGTTCGACCAGCGTGGGATCGGCATGTCGTCGCGGGTTCCCTCGTTGGACATGATCGGGCCCAGGTCCTGGGCACAGGACGCGATCGCGGTGATGGACGCGGCGGGGTGCGAGCGGGCGACGGTTTTCGCCCCGGGCTTCACCTCGTTGGCCGGACTGGTGCTCGCCGCCGAATTCCCCGATCGGGTTTGCAACCTGGTGATCTTCAACGGCGCGGCAAGGACGATGCGTGGTCCTGACTACCCGATCGGCACCGACGAGGTCGAGGCAACGCCGTACACGACGGTCGGGGTCGAACCGGACGCCGTCGAGCAGGGCTTCGACATGCTGGGCATCATCGCGCCCTCGGTCGCCGGCGACGACGCATTCCGCGCGTGGTGGGACCAGTCCGGAAACCGCGCCGCATCCCCGAGCATGGCGCGCGTGGTCATCGAGACCATCCGGCGCTCCGACGTGCGCGACATCCTGCCTCGCATCGCCACGCCGACGTTGATCCTGCACCGCGACAATCCGGAGTTCAGCCCGATCGGCCACGCGCACTACATGGCCGAGCACATCGCCGGGTCGCGCCTGGTGGAGTTACCGGGTGAAGATGCCCTGTACTGGACCGGCAACACGGCTCCGATGCTCGACGAGATCGAGGAGTTCATCACCGGCCTGCGCGGCGGCTCGGACGCCGAACGCCTGCTGACCACGATCGTGTTCACCGACATCGTCAGTTCGACCGAGCGGGCCGCCCTGCTCGGTGACGATCGATGGCGCGACCTGCTGGACAACCACGACGCCATCGTGCGCCGGGAACTGCAGCGCTTCTCCGGGCGCGAAGTCAACACGGCCGGAGACGGATTCGTCGCCACGTTCAGCAGCCCGAGCGCGGCGATCGCGTGCGCGGACGCCATCGTCGACGCGGTTCGGGTGCTGGGCATCGAGGTGCGCGCGGGCATCCACGCGGGTGAGGTGGAGGTGCGCGGCGGCGCCGTCAAGGACGACATCGCCGGCATGGCGGTGCACATTTGCGCCCGGGTCGCCGCCCAGGCAGGCCCGAGCGAGGTCTTGGTGTCGTCGACGCTGCGCGACATCGTCACCGGCTCACGGCACAGGTTCACCGACCGCGGCGAGACCGCGCTCAAAGGCGTGCCGGGCCAGTGGCGGTTGTACGCCTTGGTAAGCGAGCACGCGGTCGTCAAGCGCTGACGAACGCCACCACTCGGCGAGTCGAGGCTCCGGGCGCCCGCGCGTAGGCTGCGTTGGGGAAGCTGTCAGCGTCGCGGCTCCCGGATTTCGGCGTACAGCTTGACATTTGATCGAAGGAGTACGCATGACCGACGTGCACGTCTCGCTTCCGCCCGCGTTGCGCCGTGCGCTGGATTTGCTTGCCGATCCGCCGGCGATTCCGGATGCCAGCAAGGGGTACCTCGATCTGCTCGGCGACGAAGACATCCCGAAGAACACCGGCCCGATCCAGGCGGCGTGGGCATCGCCCATCGGCTCGATGCTTTACGACAACGCGCAGGCTTTCTCCCGACGGCTGATCGCCGCGCTGCAGCACCCGGCCGACTGGCTGGACATCCCGCCGGGCGGAACCGCGCTGGATGTGGGCTCCGGGCCGGGCACCGTCACCGCGTCGCTGGCGCGCGCGGCCGGCAAGGACGGACTGGCCTTGGGCGTCGACATTTCCGAGGCGATGCTGGCCCGGGCCGTGCGCAACGAGGCAGGCCCGCACGTCGGCTTCATAAGGGCTGACGCACAACGGCTTCCGCTGCGCGACGACACCGTCGACGCGGTGGTCTCGATGGCGGTACTGCAATTGGTTCCAGATCCGGCGGCCGCGCTGGCCGAGATGGCGCGAGTGCTGCGACCCGGCGGACGGCTGGCCATCATGGTCCCGACCGCGGGGCGTGCCGCACGGGCGTGGCGGCTGCTGCCCAACATCGGCGCGCACATCTTCGGCGAAGACGAAATCGGCGACATTCTCGAAGACAACGGCTTCGTGAGCGTGCGCGTCAAAAACGTCGGCACGCTCCAGTGGGTGCGCGCCAAAAACGGCTGAGGTTCAGTCCGGCAAGCCGGACGCTACCCGAGGCGCTGCGCGAGCATCGCGAGCTTGTCCATCGAATCGCGCAGCATCTCCGACGTCGTCGAATGCGCCTTCTCCAGCCGCTTCGGGTCGGCCAGCGCGGTGAAGTCGTAGGTGTGGGTGACGTTGGTCAGCGTGGAGTTGATCTCGCTGAGCTCCCAGCGCCACAGATGACCGGGCGGTTGCTTTCCGGGTTCGGCTGGGCGCCAAGCGATCTTGGTGCCTTCGATGAACTCCACAACGTGGTTCTCCCGCACGGCACCGTTGGTCAGCGTCATCTTGAACACGTCACCGACCGCACGGACGCGCTGCCCGGGCGGCGCCGAGGCGAGGTTGTTGTTGCCGTCCCAGCTGGGCTGACTGGTTGGCTCGGCGATCAGTTCGAAGATGCGCTCGGCGCTGGCCGAGATGACGCGGGTGGCGCTGACAATGCCTTCGGGATCGGTATCAGCCATACGCCAATCCAAACACGTTGCGTACGGCAATGGGGGCCGGCATCGTGCCGACCCCCAAACCGGCTGATGATCAGCCGATGCGCAGTAACTCGGCCGGTCCCGAGAGAGCCGTCTTGGCCTGACGGGTTTGCTCGTCGGCCAGCACCTCGGCCTCGCCGTCCCGGATGCCGTCGACGATTTGCCTGGCGACGTCCTGCGGGTCGTTCTTCGGCACGTCGAACCCCGTGGTCATGTCGGTGTCGGTGTAGGCCAGGTGCACCGAGGTGACCAGGGTGCCCTGCTTCTCGAGCTCGACCCGCAGCGAGTTGGTCAGCGACCAGATCGCGGCCTTGGAGTCGCCATAGCCACCGAAGCCGCCCACCCAGGCCAACACGGAGCTGATATCCGCCAGCGCTCCGCCGCCATTTTCGGCCAGGATCGGGGCGAACGCCTGGGCCACCCGCAGCGCACCGAAGTAGTTGGTCTCGAACACTTCGCGGACTTCGTCGACGTCACTGGTCAGCAGCTTCGCCGCACCGAGGATCCCGGCGTTGTTGACCACGATGTCGGCGTCGGCGGCGGTAATCGCCAGCGCCGCAACCGAATCCGACTTGGTAACGTCGAGCGCGACACTTACGACACGAGGGTCGGTGCTGGGCTTGGGTGTGCGTGCAGTGGCGTAGACCTTGGCCGCACCGCGACGCAGGAACTCGTCCACGATGGCCTTGCCGAGTCCGCGCTGTCCGCCGGTTACCACGACCGTCGAGCCTTCGATGTTGACCATGATCCGTACTCCTTGACTGAGGTGAAATAGCTTTGTCCCTGTCAAAGTAATTGCCGCTATCGACATAGTCAAGTAGCATTTGGTTATGTCTTCATGGTCTGCGTCACACCGGTACGAACTCGCGACCGCACCCGGCGGCCTCGGCCTGGTCCAGGACTTCCTCAACACCATCGACGTGAAGCGCGACAGCCCGGATCTACTCGACGACGCCACGCTCGCGCGGGACTGGGTGGGCGGCGCGGTACGGACCTGGTCACAGGTCCGCGGCGTGCCCGCCGACCCGCCTGCCATCACGGACGCGGACCTGCCGAAGCTTCGCGCATTGCGCGAGGTGATCGCGCAGCTGGTGCGCGGCGAAGCAGCGGCCGGGGCGGGCATGACGGCGACCTCGGCGTCCTTCGCGGTGTCCGAGACCGGCGATGTCCGATTGGAACCCGCGGGCAGCGGCTGGCGCTGGCTGGCCTCGGCATTGTGGGGCGAGATCTTGCTGGGCCAACGCGACGGCACCTGGCGGCGCCTCAAGAAATGCCATCACCAACCGTGCGCGTCGACCTTCTATGACCGCTCGAAGAACAACAGCGGCGTCTGGTGCAATGCCAAGACGTGCGGCAACGTCGCCAACCTGCGGGCCTCGCGGGCGCGGCGGCGCGAACGCGAGCGCGCCGCGCAGGACGACCGGCTCAGTCCAGCGCCGGCAACAGATGCAGCAGGACCCGAGCCGAGCTGATCGCGACCTGCTGCACGAACTGGTTGAAGTCGGCGCCGGAGTCGGCGCCGGCCAGGTCGGACAACGCGCGAATCACCAGCCAGGGGATCCCGAATGCCTCGCAGACCTGGGCCAGCGCGCCGCCCTCCATGTCGATGGCCAGGCCACCGAAATCCTCGTGCAGCCGGTCGCGGGTGGACTCACAATGCAGGTACTGGTCGCCGGTCAAGACAGTGCCGTAGCTGATCTGCGGCGGCGTACCGGTGCCGCCCGCCGCCGGTGGCAGCACCGGAAGGGTGAATCCCTCGAGACGACGGGTAACGCGATCGAAGAGTTCGGGTTCTACCGGGTAGCCGAAACGCTCGGTCGCGTTGATGAACGGGACGTGCCCCGGTTGGTAGGGCTCCAGTCGCCCGTTTTCGATGACCCCGAAGTCGTGCTGCACCACCCGGTCGGCGATAACGATGTCACCGATGTGCAGCCGTGGATCCAGTCCGCCCGCTACACCCGTGAAAACGATTGTGTGGCAACGAAATCGATCAGCCAGCAACGTCGCCACCAGACCGGTGTTGACCTTGCCCATGCCGGCTGCGGCCAACACCACCCGCTGTGCACCGAGTTCGCCGGTGTCGAAGGTGACCTGTGCGACCTGTTCGCGCCGCGCCCCGGACAACGCACTGCGCAGATAAGCCCACTCTTGCGGGATTGCACAGATGACGCCGACCGTCACCGCGCTGGGTTGGGGGACAACTCGAAACTCCAATCGCCGGCCATTGGCTCTGGCACCGTCGGCGATTGTATCGGCCCGGTCAGGGGGTCAGCAGCGCTCCGCGCCCCTGCGCATGACGCGGGAGCCATCTGCCTGCCCGCGCGACCTGTTCCTCAGCACAAGATTCAGTGCGTCGCAGGCGCGGGCTTTGATCGGGGCAACTACCTCGAGGTTGGTGGAGCTCTGGTTGATCAAGGTCTGCAGTGTAGGCACAGTCTCGACCCCTCCTTCGCCGGCCTAGTCAGCCGACTCGTCAATTTCACCCCAGCTGTTTTACAAGTGTGCAGCAAGCGGGTAAACGCGGTGATAATCCGGCTTGTGTGGTAGCGCACATTCCACGGCATCTATTCCCGCTCACCACGCCCGTGACCAGCACTAATCCGGTCTGCGGCGCAGAAACGCGGGAGCCCACGCCCATCGTGTTCCCCGACGATAACGGTTAGCTTCACGCCGGCGAAAATGCCGCTGCCACAAGGGAAATCCCCTAAGCCCAACGCTGGGCAGGTCCAGTCTGCCACATCCGCCGGCGGCATGCCGCCAGCGGACTGTTAGGTTTCCTATATGTCTGACGAGATGCTCTGCATTGACTACCGCCGGCTCGAATCGATTTACGGCCCGCTGGCCGAATCGGTGCGCCGGCTCGTCGATCTCAGCATTCGGACCGAAGCGGACCCCGCGACCGTCGCGGCGGCAAAGGCCAAAATTGACAGGGCCGCAGACGAATTGAGTGCATCGGTGCGGCCGGGGACCTTCGGCGTCCACACCACGCCGGACGGCGACACCGTCGCATGGGGAAATGCGGTGGTCGGTCTGCGCAACGCGGTCGCCCCACCGCTGGTGCTGCATCACGAGGCCGACGGACTGGTGTGGTCGGAGTTCAATCTCGGAGCGGCCTACGAAGGCCCACCGGAGCACGTGCACGGCGGGGTGTCCGCCCTGATCCTCGACCACGTGCTGGGGGCGACGGCGCACAAGTTGGGCCGCCCCGCCTATACCGGCACTCTGACTTTGCGTTACCGGCGCCGCACCGCGCTCGGTCGTCTGCTGCGGGCCGAAGCACACGTCGACCGCATCGAAGGGGTTAAGACGTTCTCCGTCGGCCACATCGCCGACGCGGACGGTGTCACCGTGGAAGCCGAGGGCATTTTCATCACCCCCAGGGCGTGACCATCACGTCGTCATAGCGGCCCGCTCGACGTCGAGGAGCTGCTCGCCGCGTCGTTCCTCGTCGTAGGCCCTGCGACCGCCGCGCACGCCGAACAGTCGTTTGGAGACCACCAGGTAGATCACCGCCAGGATGTTGATGCTGAAGGTGACCACCCGCGTCATCGTGATGCCCTTGGCCAGGTCATGGATCTCCAACGGCAAGAACACCGAGGTGGCGATCACCGCGAAGTATTCGCCCCAGCGCTTGAGTAACCACAGGCCGACGGCCTCGAGCATCTCGACCAGGGCGTAGGCGGTCAGCATCAGGGTCAGCAGCGCCAACGTGGAAGGTTTGGCGGCCAACGCCTTTTCCAGCTCGTGCACGAGCGTCATTTGGTCGACCCTGAATCCGGCGGCCCGAAAAATCGGCAGGTCGCGATCGAGGGTGGCCTGGATGGATCCCCGTGCGCCGCGGAACGTCCACACCGCGTACGCCGCGAGCGCGATCACCACCGCCCGGAACACGCGCTCAACCGCGAGGGCACGAATGATGATCGCCTGCCGTAAAGCCTTGCCACGCATGATCATCGGCGCGTCCTCGGCGTGGCCCCGGCCATGAGGCTCGCCGACGACGAACTCCCCGCAGCGCAGGCACCGCCACACTTCGCCGAGTCCGGTCATGCCACTGAGCCGGTCGGCAAGCCCCTGCTCCTCGGGCGCGTACGTCACATGGCCTGCGAGCGCGCAGGTGACCAACTCCCAGCGGTTGATGCCGCGATCTTTGCGCATGGCCGATCATTCAACGCGGGCAGCAGACGATGCAAGAGGGCGCGCACAGATGTCAGAACCGCGGCCGGCTGCGCGAATGTTGCGCTACCGGACTCACCGTGCCGAGCAGTTCGGTGAGCCCGGCGATGGCGATGTCGTCGATATGGTCGACGGCGGTGACGATGTCGGTCTGTAGCGCGGGTTCGCAGAACGGTTCGGCGAGCCATCCGAACTTGTCCACCACGCGCTGCCACGTCATCGGCCGGGTCGGTGATCCCTCGTAATCGCTTTCCTCGCGGCTGAATTCCCGTCCGTCCCGGGTATGGACATGTACGCGCGTCGCGGTGCGGCGCGGATAGTCCGCGGTCAGGTCGGCCGCCGCGACGACATCCACTCGCGCCAGCAGCTCCTGCACGTCCCCGCGCAGAACACGTTCGTTCTCAAGCTGTTCGGGACCCACTCCTCCGTCGAGCAGTGCTACGGCACTGAGGTACTTGAGGTTGTAGTCCGCCTGCTCCTTGGTCCGCGGATGATCCTTGTCGCCGTATGCTCCCCCACCGGCGATGTCGTAGGCGGTCTGAAACACCTCGATCGTCACCCGCGCGACGTCGTCGCCGCGCAGCTTGTTGTCCGCCCGGATCGCCAAGAGCGCATCGATGATGGCCTGTCCGTGGATCAGTGCGCAGTACTGCTTGAGATAGGTCTGTTCGACCGCCGTCAGTCCGCGGTCGGCGGTGTTGAAATCGATTGACTGATCGAAGAGTTGGACGAGCCCGTTCGGGCCTTCGAACAACGACTTGGGCCCGGTGATCCCACGGCTGGCCAATATCGTGGTGTAGACCGCGCGCATGGCGGTGACGGCCGGGGAGATGCCCTTCCAGTTCGAGACCGGTTCGGCGTGCACCACGGCCAGGGAGACATTGTCGGCCGTGGCGGCCGCGATGGCGTGCGCGGTGCGCTGCGCGTCCAGCCCCAGCAACTTCGCCGATCCGGCCGCGACCGACATCGCCAGCTGCAGCGCATGGTTGAGGCCACGTGCCATCACCGGAACTTGTGCGCTGAAACGACATTGGACCTCGTAAGCGACCGCGAGGGCGAGCAGGAAGTCGGCCCCGGTGGCGTCGACGTGCTCGGCTACCGCCAGGACCGCACCGAAGTTGTCGGCCGGGTGGCATAGGCCGCCCATGGTCAGATACGTGTCGAGCAGGTCGGGGTAGCGCACCAGCACGGTGTTGAAGAAGGCGGCCTGGTCCACCGAGGCGCGGCCGCCACCGACGAGCGTCGCCGAGGTGCCGCCGCTGAACTGGCCGGCGTGCTCCCGGATCGCCGGGATCAGTTCACCGTCGAGCGAACCGATCGCGCAGGCGATGCTGTCCAGCACGTTGCGTTTGAGCAATTCCCGCGGATGCGTACTGAGATCCGACTGCGTGGCGCCGACGACGAACTCGGCCAGTTCGTCCACAACATACCGATGTGCCATGGCTTTTCGTCCTTCCGCTGCTGCCTCTCACTCAAGCGCGGCCCGGATCAGCCGTCCAGGACCAGTCGCTTAGGTGTGTTCGGCGTGGCTTCCTACCGCCGCTCAGAACCGTCGAGCACGCCGCGGTGTGGATCGTCGGCGGGAATCCACCATCGTTGCGCAGGAGGGGTGCGCCAGCTGCTTCTCTGCGCCACTGTCAGCAGTGCCTCGACCACCCGCATGACCCCGGCCCGGTCGTCGTTCTCCCGGCGCACGAGTGACCATGTCCAAAGCGGCACCGGATCGGTGACCGGGCGCTGCCCCAGACTTGGCGGCGGCACCGCGGTGTGCCGCTTGGGCGACGCGAGAATTGGCGCGGCAATCCGGCGCACATGGGCGTAGTACGCATCCCCGGTGACACCGCCGTCGTCGATGCGCACGATGCGCGCACCGGTTGCGTCCGCGAACTCCCCGGCGAAGCGGTTCCACGACGACCAGGCCGACTCGTCGGCGTCGATGAGAACTGTAAGCTGTTGCGCTGCAATGGGTTCAGCCGAGCTCACCCCGGGCAGTACCGCGGGCAGTGGTTCGGCGCGCACCAGATATGTCGTGAGTCCGCGCTCACTTGCCTGCTGGGCGGTCACCCAGGTCAGCGCGATATCCAAGGCACCCTCTGCAACTCGATCGGCCTGCACGTGCGATGGCAGCACCCACTCGTCGAGTCGCAGGGATATGGCTGCCCCCAGTACCGCGGTGAGGTCGTCCGGCAGCCAGCTGACGTAGCCCAGCCGCACCGGAACGCTGTCGGCGGCCGCCCGTTGCACCCGACGCCTGGCGTCATCGGCCAGGGCCAGCATCCTGCGCGCATCGGGCAGTAGGGCGCGTCCGGCCTCGCTCAACCGGACGCTGCGCCGGTCGCGCACGAAAAGTTCGGCTCCAATCTCTCGCTCCAGCGTGATGATCTGTTGCGACAGAGCCGGTCCCGAGATGTGGATACGTTTTGCAGCGCGTCCGAAGTGCAACTCTTCGGCAACCGCCACGAAGTAGCGCAACTGCCGCAGTTCCATGAAATGAGCTTAAGCGGGCTTGACCTGCGGTAGAAAGCGGAACTTAGCAGTGGTCGCAACCCGGTCGTGGACGCGGACGCGTGCCGGCACTTCACTGGACTCAGTCAGTGCGATCGCGTGAGGAGAAAGCCGTGCGCCTTGCCCCATTGCCGCCGACCGGTTTGACCGGCGCACAGCAGCTGCTGTACGCCGACATGCGAGCCGCGATCGACAGCGACTTCGGTGAACTCGTCGCCCATCGCAACGACGGTGCGCTGATCGGTCCGTTCAACGGCTGGCTGCACTATCCCCAATTTGGCTCGCCGGCTTGGGCATTCAACAGATCACTCTGGGAGCATGGCCGGCTGCCGGGCCGGGTCCATCAACTCGTCATCCTGGTCACCGTCGCGAAGTTCAAGGCGCGTTATGCGATCTACGGGCATGAGTACTTCGCCGAGCGCGCCGGGCTGCCCGAGGACAAGGTCGCTACCATCGCCGCCGGCGAACGCCCCGCCGATCTGACCCACGACGAGCGGGTCGCCTACGACATGGCCGCCGCCCTCAGCCGCGGCGGCGCCCTGCCCGAGACCACTTATCGCGTCGCCGTCGGATGTTTCGGTGAGCACGGGGCGGCCGAGATCGTATTTCTGGTGGGCTGTTTCTCGATGGTCGCCGTCACGCTCAACGCGTTCGACGCCGGAGTGCCGGGCCGCGACGAAACGGCCTGAAACTACCGCGCGGTACGACGCTCCTCAAGGTCCACGACCGGCGGATGTTGCTGGGCTTCGCTGATCGCCGTGGTCTCCGCGGTGAGCTTGTTGCCGATGACCTGGATCTGTCGCGCGCTCAGCGGAGACAGTGGGTGCACGGCGAGCATCATGGCGACGTGGCCGCGGTGGTCGAAAACCGGTGCGGCGATGGTCACGACGGGCTGTTTGCGGCGACCGGGGTTGTCGTCGGACAGGAAGCCGATCGTGGTGAACTCGACGAGCAGCTGGTCGAGGATATGGCGCACCGGGGTCGGCATCTCGTCGCTGTCCAGCGTGCCGACCACCTGGACGGCCTGCGCCAGCGCGGGCGTTGTCCAGTCGACGTCGAACCCACGCTCGCGGGTGTGCGCCAAGACGTGTTCCAGGCGCTGGACGCGATCGGCGTTGCTGCCCGCGCCGCGGCGAATCCACGCGCGCTGTTCCTCGTCGGTGTCCCAGGCGGCGAACGCGACGCCGAACGGCGGCGCGTAGGGGATTCGGTCGCCCGGTATCCCCGCCGGCTGGGTGGCGGGATCGCCCTCAAAAGCCGTGACTACCAACGAGTCACCGAACCGCTCGACCACCGAGCCGGCGTAGCCGACCTCGCGGGAAATTCGCAGCGCCGCCGACCGCGCGGCGTGCGCGAGCGGCCGAGCGGTATCCATTCGCGCACCCACGACGGCGAGCGCCGGGCCCAGCGAGAAGGTCTTGGCGAAGGGGTCGCGGCTCGCCCAGCCGCGATCGCACAGTGTCTTGAGGATCGCGTGCACCGTGCCCTGCGTCAGACCGAGTTCACGCACGATGTCGGAGAAACGCATCCGCGTGTTTCCGGACCGTGCCAGCAACTCGACGACATCGAGTACCCGCGCGGTCGGCGCCGAGGTGGATCCGCGAATGGCTTGACTCCTTTGCGACCGAATTCCTACAGTTATAGCGAACATTCGACAGATTAACTCGATTATTCGAGAAAATAGGTAGACGCTTTGCGCGCTGTGGTTTTGAGAGACGGTCGGCTGACGGTCCGCGAGACGGCCGACCCCGAGCCCGGGCCCGGTGAACTGCTGCTGCGCACGTTGAGCACCGCGATCTGCGCCTCGGATGTGCACTTCATGGACCACCCCGAGCTCGCCATCGACGATCCGACCGGACGCTCGTTGTACGACACCGATCGCGACATCGTGCTCGGTCACGAATTCGTCGGCGAGGTCATCGGGCACGGACCCGGCTGCTCGGATCAGTTCGCCGTGGGCACCCGGGTGACCTCGATACCGATACGCCTGGTCGACGGTGGCGCCGGCGGAGTGCGGATCATCGGCCAACACCCCGAGGCACCAGGGAGTTTCGGTGAGCTGCTGGTGGTTTCAGAGGCGGCGGCCAAGGCCGTCTCCGGTGACGTCGCCAGCGACGCTGTCGCGCTGGTCGACGCCTTCGCGGTCGGCGAGTTCTATGTGCGATCGGCAGACATCCAGCCGGGCGAGGTCGCCGTCGTCGTCGGTGCTGGGGCGATCGGCCTGTCGGCCGTTGCCGCCCTGACGTCCCGCGGCGTCGAACCGATCATCGTGGCCGACTTCAAGGCCGACCGCCGCGAACTCGCCCGAGCCCGCTTCGGCGCGCACGTGGTCGTCGACCCCGCGGAGAAGTCATGGGTGGACGCATTCCGAGAGGCTCGCGGCGAGCGCGGATTGCCCGGGCCGGCTGTGGTATTCGAATGTGTGGGCGCCGCCGGCCTGATTCAGAACATCGTCGAGTCCGCCGAGATGATGACCCGCATCTACTGTGCGGGCGGCTGGTACACCGGAGACACCCTGGACATCACCACCGCGACCCGCCAAGGCGTCACAATCCAATTCGGCGGCGGCCCGCATCCCCAGGACTGGTACGGAACCCTCGAGGCCGTCGCGGCGGGCACGCTGGATCCGCTCCCCAGCATCGGGAAGGTCATCGGCCTCGACGACGTACCCGACGCGCTGGACCTCGCCCGCCGATCCGACGGGCCGCCGCGCATCGTGGTCCACCCGAACGGAGACCCGAATTGAGGCAGGCGTGACCGAACGAGAAGACCGTCAGGACATCTGCGATCTATTGGTGCGCTACGCCACCGGGATCGATCGCCGCGACTGGCCGCTGTTTCGCACCGTCTTCACCGAAAACTGCGAGCTCGACTACGGCGAGATCGGCAGCTGGCACGGCGTGGACGAAGTGACCGAATTTATGGACACCACGCACGCCTTGGCGGGCCACACCCTGCATCGTCTGTCCAATCAGGCAGTCACACTCGACGGTGACAAGGCATCCGCCCGCACCTACGTCGATGCGGTAATCATGTTCGGCGACAACCAATCCGGTGTCAACGCGTGGGGCTTCTACGACGACGAGATCGTCCGGACCGCCGATGGCTGGCGCATCGCCCGACGCCGGTTCACGCAGGTTCGCATCACGACGTTCGGCCCGTAGGGAGCAATCATGACATTCGCCACGAAGTATGGCCCGTGGGCGCTGGTCGCCGGCGCCTCCGACGGCGTGGGTGCGGCATTCGCCGCAGGACTGGCCGAACGCGGCGTCAACGTCGTACTCGTTGCGCGCCGCCCAGCGGTGCTCGAGCAGGTTGCCGGCGAGATCGAATCCGAGACCGATGCCCAAACCCGCACTCTCGCAGTCGATCTCGCGGAGCGAGACGCGGCCGCCAAAGTGGTCGAAGCCACCAGAGACCTGGAGATCGGTTTCCTGGTGTACTGCGCCGGCGCGGATCCCAATTACCAGCCGTTCCTGGACAATCCGATCGGTGCCGCCGAGGCGATGGTCTACCGAAACTGCATGGTGCCGATGCAGCTGTGCCATCATTTCGCTCCGGCGATGGTCGAGCGGGGCAGCGGCGGTATCGTGATCTTCGGGTCCGGCGCGGGATTGGCCGGCGGACCCAACATGGTCGCCTATGGTGCGACGAAGGCGTTCGACATGGTTTTCGCCGAAGCGCTCTGGGCCGAGTTGCACGACAAGGGCGTTGACGTCCTGGGACTCATTCTGGGCAAGACCAACACTCCCGCCTTGCGCGAACTCGAATACAGCCGCGGCAACATCGGTTCGCCGGATGAGGTGCCCGCGGGTGCCGCCTCGGTCGACGACATCATCACGGAGGCCTTCGACAACCTGGCCAACGGCCCGACCTTGCTGGCAGGTGACGTCATGAAGGCCGCCGCACAATTCATGGCGTCCTTGACCCGCAAGCAGGCCGTCGAAATGTTCACCGCAGCCGCGGCCGCGGCGATGGGGCCGGATCGTTAACTGCCCACGGGTTTGACCCAGGTGATCAGCACGCGACCGTAGAGCAGCCGGCGAACCGTCGCCCCGGGCAGCGCCGTGCGGGCGTCGGCCCGAAGCCGACGCAGCGTTGCCGACGGCGGCCAGTTGATCGGCGCGGTGTGCTCCCACTTGCCCCTGACGCGATTCACAACCGCGCACGCCACCCACGACGTCAGGTGCCACACGCCGTTTCGCGGCGACGGCCGCACGAACGCGACCAAGCCCAGCGTGCCGCCGGGGCGCATGAGGTCGGCGAACCGGTGCAGTGCCGGACCGGTGTCGCCCAGATGATGTAGTGCGGCGTTGGACACCACCGCATCGAAGCCGGGCAGGTCCGCCGTCATCACGTCACCGTGCATCCATTGGACCGGCGCCGCGGCGAACCGGGCCTGGGCACGGCGCAGCACGGGAGCATCGACATCCAGCGCGGTGACCTCAGGGACTCGGCGGGCCAGCCGCGCGGCGAGGAAGCCGTCGCCACATCCGACATCGAGGACCCGGCGGGCGTCACGCGGAACCCCCGACTCCAGCAATGCGTCGTAGTGGATGTTGATGTTCCACGGCTGCCGTACAGACGCACCAGACACTCCCCCGAACCTAGCCCACCGCCCAAAGAGTTCCCGTAAGAGCACTAGATCGGTTTGCCACAATCTGAAGTTAGTCGAGCCTAACAATTTAGATTGATGCCTCTATCCAGCAAATATAGGCGAGCGATCGGCATCGATTGGCACTCTCATAACGTTGCTGGATAAGGGTAGGCAGGGTAACTTTGGCGCGCAGGTCAAGCCATGGCCGCGAGCCAGATTGCGATGAAGCCCGAGCGAAGGACGACGATGCTCGCCACTGACAGGCCCGCCGGCTCGACTCCGACGGCGGCGGCACGATCGCCGCGGCGGACGCTCCTCCGTTCGACGTTGATCACCGGCATCTTCGTTGCCCCCGCGGTCGTGGTCCGGATCGTCGGCCTGCATCCGGACCCGGTTGTCGCCCTGCTGATCTTCGGCGCCGCGGTGGTCTCGGCCAGTTTCCTGCTGGCCTGGGCCGCCGAGGCCGCGCAGATCGACGTCTCCGGCGGCCTGGCGATCGCGGTGCTCGCTATGGTCGCTGTGCTGCCCGAATACGCGGTGGACCTCTACTACGCGTTTGTGTCCGGTCACAACCCGGAATACACGCAGTACGCGGCGGCCAATATGACCGGATCCAATCGGCTGTTGATGGGCCTGGGGTGGCCGGTCGTGGTGCTGGTCAGCGTCGTCGCGGCGCGCCGGGTCGGTGCCGGCAAGAGCACCGGCCTGACGCTTGAGCCCGGCAATCGCGTCGAACTCGGATTCCTGCTGATCGCCGGACTGGCCGCGTTCGCGATCCCGGTCGGCGGCGAGATCCATCTCGCGATGGGGCTGGCACTGCTCGCCTGGTTCGGCTTCTACCTGTACAAGGTCAGCCACGGCGACGTCGAAGAGCCCGATCTGGTCGGTACCGCCGCCGCTCTCGGTGAGCTCTCGGACCGGACCCGCCGCATCATCGTCGTCAGCCTGTTCGCGGTGTCCGGCGCCGTGATCCTGCTGTGCGCCAAGCCCTTTGCCGACAATCTGGTCTCGGCCGGCACCGAGCTGGGCATCGACCGATTCCTGCTGGTGCAATGGCTCGCTCCGTTGGCCTCCGAGGCACCCGAGTTCATCATCGCGACGATCTTCGCCAGCCGCGGCAAGGGCACCGCGGCCATCGCCACGCTGATCTCGTCCAAGGTCAACCAGTGGACGCTGCTGATCGGATCGCTGCCGGTGGCCCACCTGCTGGGCGGCGGCGGCTTCTCCCTGGAGCTCGACTCCCGCCAGGTCGAGGAAGTCTTGCTGACCGCCAGCCAGACATTGATGGGCGTCGCGGTGATCCTGGCGCTGCGCTTCCGCCGCGCCGCCGCCTGGACGCTACTGGGGTTGTTCATCGTCCAGTTCCCGCTCACCTCCACCCCGGAGCGCCTGGTGCTGTGCGGTGTCTACGCCGCGATCGCCGTCGGCGGACTGGTCGTCAACCGCCGCTACCTGACGGCCACGCTGAAGGCGCCTTTCCTCGGAACGGCCGTCCGGCACTCCGGTCATCCGCACCACCTGGCAGAGGAAGCGGCGCTCCCGACGTAGGACGCGATCGTGGCTCGAAGGGCTGCGTATAACGTCGCGGTATGAATCGAGTCTCGGTGATCACGGGCGGCGCGGGCGGCATGGGTCTGGCCACCGCAAAAATTGTCGGCGCCGACCACACGCTGGTCCTCTGCGACATCAGGCAGGACCGGCTCGATAATGCGGCCGCCACCCTCCAAGACCTCGGGGTCACCGTTACCGCGATCAATTGCGACGTGACAGACCGGGATGCCGTCAGCGAACTGCTCGACACCGCGAACGGCCTCGGCACCCTCTCCTCCGTGATCCACACCGCGGGCGTGAGCCCGAGCATGGGCTCCGCCGAGTACGTGATGCGCACCAATGCAATCGGCACCGTCAACGTCAACGAGACTTTCTATGCCACCGCAGCCGAAGGGGCTGCGATCGTCAATGTGGCATCGATGGCGGCCCACATGCTGCCCGCGGAAATGATTCCGACGACCCAGTTCTCGTCGGCGCTCGAGGACGGCGGCGGCTTCTGGGACGCGATGATGGCGGCGTGTGACCCGATACCGGAGGAAGCTCGATCCGGCTACGCGTACGCGTTGAGCAAGAGTTTCGTGAAGTGGTACAGCCAGTCTCAGGCCGAGCGCTTCAACGCGCGCGGATTGCGCATCGTCTCGGTGTCTCCGGGGTCCATCGACACCGAGATGGGCCGGCTCGAGGAACAGGCTGGGGCCGGGGCGATGGTGGCCAACGCCGCCGTCCCGCGGTGGGGCAAGCCGGAGGAGATGGCCGAGCTACTCGCCTTCTGTGCCAGTGCCAGAGCGGGCTACCTCACCGGTACCGACATCCTCAACGACGGCGGGGTGATCGCCTCGATGACCGAGCGGGCCCGGGTGTCCGCCGGCAGCTGCTGACGCTCATTTCGCCGAAAGTCACGTGCTGCCAGCACTGCGCCAGTACCGCGCGCGATCAGTGTCGGGCGGCGTGGCGAAACATGCCAGTGTGGCTTCCCGCGGCTCGGCGCCCCAGCAAGGAAAAACGGTGCCGACCAGAGCCGGCGGCGCGGCTACGACCGGTGCTACCGCGGGCGCCGGCCAGCAGCACCGCGAGTCCGATCGCGGCCACCGCACCGACGACAATTCCGTAGAGAAACAGCGTGCCGGTCGACCCGGTGACGTGGTAGCCCAGCAGTGTGAAGTGATCGGTAAGCAAATGGGCCGATCCCGCATCGGCCAGCACCCCGGCGACGCCGACGACTGTCGCGGCAGCCAAGGCGATCAACCCGATGATGACAAACATGGCGAAGCACCTCCTAGTGCGGTGATGGATGTGCAGTTCCCTGGTTGCATAGCCGTCTGCCGACGCTGTAAACAAGGGCTCACTATCCACACATATTTCTCAGGGAGTCTGCGCTCCATGGCCCCACAGCCAACCGACCGTGATGGCGCACCGACCGCGGGACCACGCCGGCTGGGCTCGGAGACCAGCCGAGCATCGACCCTGCAGTCCGCACTGGGTATCGTCGACCGCGACGGTATCGATTCGCCGGACATGCCCTCGTACGAGAAACTGCACGGCCGCCGATGAGAAACGCGGTCGCGTCCGCGCGGGATACCCTGCGCACCCAATTGTGGCCGTTGCCATGCCTGGGAGTCGTCGCGGCAGTGGCAGCGGGAGTACTGCTGCCCCGGCTGGAGTCCCAGTGGAGTCGGTCGCTGCCGCCCTGGTTGAACGATGCGTTGTTCGGTGGTGATGCCGGGGCGGCCCGCACGCTGCTCGACGCGCTCTCCACCTCGCTGGTCACCGTCACGTCGCTGACATTTTCACTGACCGTGGTGACATTGCAGTTAGCCAGCAGCCAGTTCTCCCCGCGCCTGCTGCGCACCTTCACCAGCGACATCTTCGTGCAGTCAACGCTCGCCGTGTTCCTGGCCACATTCACCTATGCCCTGACCGTGCTGCGTGGGGTACGGAACAACGACGGAGTACCTAGGATCTCGGTGACGGTTGCCTTTGTTCTCGGGATCGCCAGCATGTTGTGCTTGGTGCTGTTTTTGGCTCATCTCGCCCGCAAAATCCGCGTGGAGACCATGTTGCGTGACGTCCATCAGGAGGCGCGCGCGACCCTGCGGCTGGCAACCACCCCTCGCGACTACGACGCCAACCGCCGCCCGTCGATACCGAAGACACCGGAGCGGGCGGTGTGCCTGAGTGCACCGTCCTCGGGTTTCTTGACCCGCATCGACCAAGCTGAACTGCGCTCTGCGGCGATTAAGGCGGACGCCTACGTGGTGATCGACTGTTACCCGGGTAGCTCTCTCGTGCAAGGGGTACCGATCGGGATGGCATGGGCGGACCACGACACGCTGGACGACGCGGTAATTGAACAACTGCAGCACGCCGTTGACAGTGCAATCAAAACCGGTCATGAACGGACTGCCGCCCAAGACGTCGGCTACGGCCTACGGCAGCTCGCTGACGTTGCGAACAAGGCGCTCTCTCCGGGCATCAACGATCCCACCACCGCCGTCCACGCACTCGGGCACATCTCCGCGCTGCTGTGTGAGCTCGCCGCCCGCGACCTTGGCCCCACCCTACTGCGCGACGAAGACCGAGTAAGAGTGGTGCTGAACCGGCCCGACCTGGCGGAGCTGCTCGATCTCTCGATCACCCAACCGCGCCACTACGGATCGGCCGACCTCATGGTCATGTTGCGGCTGTTCCGGTTGCTTGAGGAATTGGCCTACCACCTCGACGACACGGCGCCGATCCGCGCGCAACGGGACCGCCTGTGGGCCGACATCGCGCACTCCGACTTCGACAGCAACCAGAAATCCCAATTGGAGCGGGCGGCGCAACGAATCGAGCACGCCATCAACCATGGGGTTCAACGTCGGTGACGCGCATAAATCTCGCGCTGGGGAACTGAACCGCACCCCGCGGTGCGCGAACGGGGTGCGGGAGCGCCATTCGCCGCGTCAGAGGCCTCCGGAGTAGACGAAACGTGTTGCGGTACGGAGCTTTCGGGGACGCGAGGAGCCCTTTGGTGTTCGATCGCCGCAGACTCGCGATCACCAGATCTATCGCGGCCACGACCCCCTACGTATGCTGAGCGCATGCCGCAACGGGTGTTGCGTGACCGCTTGATCGACCTCGAAGTTCCGGGCGAAGATGTGGCCCGCGGCCGGGCGCTGCGCAAGTCCGTCCCACGACGCTCCCTCGCGCAGCTGACTCCCGCCTCGCAATCCGCGACCGAAATTCTCGTCGCCCAAAATGCCGGGCGGATAAGCGAACTCGTTCCGCTGCGGTTCGCCCGAATGCTCGCCGACCCGTTCGCCTTCTACCGGGGCTCGGCAGCGGTCATGGCGGCCGATCTGGCCGCGAGCCCGTCGACCGGGATCGAGATCATGTGCTGCGGTGATGCGCATATCTCCAACTTCGGCCTGTATGCCGCCCCGCATCGCTCGATCGTCTTCGACCTGAACGACTTCGACGAGGCCGCCGTCGCCCCGGCCGAGTGGGATGTCAAGCGCCTGATCACCAGCGCGGTCATCGGGGGCCGTCACGCCGAATAC
This sequence comes from Mycobacterium ahvazicum, assembly GCF_900176255.2. Lineage (GTDB taxonomy): Bacteria > Actinomycetota > Actinomycetes > Mycobacteriales > Mycobacteriaceae > Mycobacterium > Mycobacterium ahvazicum. The sequence goes on along the minus strand of NZ_FXEG02000001.1, from coordinate 157,681 downwards.
TCCGGCAAGGCCATCCGGCGTTGCGTCGAGCAGGCGCTGGTGGGTTACCAGCGCAGCCTGGAGGCGATGCTCGAGGAGATGGACGTCCTGGAGCGCTACTACTTGCGGGTGGAGCCCGAGCACTACACCGGGACGATGTCCAAGGGCCTGCAGGCGGTGATCCAGAAGACGATATCGCGGGCGCGTACCCGGACGTCGGCGCGAGTCTTCAAGCAAATCACCGAGATTGGGCCCGACGGGACGCCGCGCCTGCGGGAGGCGCCACCCGTGCTGCAACATGTCGACGAGGACGTCGAGGCCCCGCTGGTGGAGTCGATTCAGGAGTATCTGACCGCGGTGCCTGCCGACGTCGCGCTGCTGCTGTCACACTTCCGGGTCACCGACGTCGCACTACGCGTGGTTGGTGTCGGCAGCGTCGGGACCCGTTGCTACCTGGTCATACTGGTAGGCCCGAACGACACGCCATTGATCCTGCAGATCAAGGAGGCCACCCGTTCAGTGCTCGACGAACACGGCGGGTGGCCTCAGCCCGAGAGCCTGACCGCGGCGATCGAGGCCCATGGCCAAGGGGTGCGCGTCACCGATGGGCAACTGATCCTGCAGGCCATGTCGGACGTCTTCCTCGGATCGACCCGCAAGGACGGCCGCGATTATTACGTCCGCCAGTTCCACGACATGAAGGGCACCATCGAGACCGAGGGCATGTCGCCGTCCACGTTTACCGATTACGTGACCGCGTGCGCGGTGCTGTTGGCGCGGGCGCACGCGCAGAGCGCGAATGCCTCGATCCTGCGGGGCTACGTCGGCACCAGCAATGGGGTGCACGAAGCGGTCGCCGAATGGTCGTACGCCTACGCCGATAAGTCCCTCGACGACTTTCATCAACTGCGCGCGGCGGCCGCGGCCGGCGAGATCGAGGTTGCCGAGGATCCCGCGCGATAGCGCCTGGCCTCGACGATATCAACGAAGCCTACCGCGACCTAACCGCCGGTGAATTGATCTGCGGCATAATTGATTTCGGCCCCGGATAGCCGTCGCGGAGCAACGCCGGTGCGGTGCAGCCAGTCGCGGGTTCGCAGCCGCCAGGTCCGGCGCGCGTATTCCAGTTCGGTGTAGGGCCATTGCGTGACGATCCGGCCGGTAGGTGACCGAAAGTAGCTGTCACACTGAGTCCAGATGGTGCGCTCCAAGTCGGCCGAAAGCAGTTCGTTGTACCGTTTTTCGGCCTCGGGACGCACCTCGAGATAGCCGCCGCGCCGCGCCAACCGGGTGACCGCGCTGGCCACCAGCCGGGCACCGGCCTCGAGGATGTAGACGATCGAGTTGCCGCCCTGGTTGGTGTTGGGTCCGTACAGCATGAAGAAGTTCGGGAAGCCGGCGACTGCCGCGCCCAGGTACGCGCTGGGGTCCTCCCCCCAGCGTTCGTGCAGGTGCTGCCCGCCGGTGCCGATCACGTCAATCCCCGACAGGTAGCGCGACGTCTCGAATCCGGTGGCCAGCACGATCACGTCGACATCGACGACTCCACCCGCCGTCGTGACGATGGACGTTTCGGTGATCCGGTCGATCGGGTCGGTGACGAGCGCGACGTTGTCCTGCTGCAGCGCCCGGTAGTAGTCGTCGCCGAGCAGCACGCGCTTACAGCGGAACGGATAATCCGGCGTCAGGGCGCGCCGCAGCTGTTCGTCGGCCACGGTGCGCTCCAGGAACGAGATGGAGATCTGAGTGCGCGCGGCGACCACCGGGTCGTCGGCGAACGTCGCAGTGTTGTCATGCTGGAACTTCCAGATCTTCCAGCGGGTCCGCGGCACCGCCAATGGGTTGCGCCGGAACTCCGCCAATTCGGATGCGCTGTACGGACGGTCGTCCTTGGGAACCATCCACGGCGGAGTGCGCTGAAAGACCGTCACTTGTCCGGCGACCTTCGCCAGTTCGGGAACGACCTGGATCCCGCTGGCGCCGGTGCCGATCACCGCCACCTTCTTGCCCGCCACCGCCAAGTCGTGATCCCACTGTGCGGTGTGCATGACGAAGCCACGAAAATCTTTGAGGCCCATTATATCCGGCAGCTTCAACGACCCGAACAGTCCGACGGCGCAGACCACCACGTCGGCGGTCAGCGTGCTGGCGCGGCCATCGCGTTCCAGCCGGCACTGCCAGCTCCAGGTATCCGCATTCCATTCCACCGAGCGCACCCTGGTCTCGAGCCGTAGGTGACGGCGCAGGTCGAAATCGTCGGCCACCGACTCCAGGTAGGCGAGAATCTCGGGCTGCCGGGCGTAGGTCCGGCTCCAGGATCTGTTGGGCGCGAACGAAAACGAGTAGAGGTGGCTTTGGATATCGCAGGCGGCGCCGGGATAGGTGTTGCGCCGCCAGGTTCCGCCGACGCCGTCGCCGGCCTCGATGATCACCAGGTCGTCGATGCCGGCCCGGCGGCACGCCACCGCCGCTCCCAGCCCGCCGAATCCCGCGCCGATGATCGCCACCCTGGGCGAGCGTCGCCGCCGGGTCGCCGCGCGGGCCCGACCGAGCAGGTACTTCACGGGCCGGCTCGGCGAATGTCGAACCCGGCCAGATCGCCCTGTGCCCGCCAGGCCGTAAGGATGTCGGCGTATTCCGTTGGCGTGCCGAAGAAGAAGCTGCCCTGTCGGGTCTTCGCGTCGGCCTTACCCTCGCGGTTGTAGTAACCGGGCGTGCACGTCCTGGCGCGCTCGGCGGTCGCGGTCGAGCGCGCGACCACCGTGTCGACCCACGCGGCTTCGGCGGCGGGCGACGCCTCGACCTCGGTGGCGCCGTGCTCAAGAGCCCACGCGATGATCCAGGCGGCGTGGGTGGCCTGCACGTCCAGCAGGTATGGGAAATTCACCGTCAATCCCGCTTGCGAGATGCTCTCGATGAAGCAGTTCGGAAAACCGTTGGCGCACAGACCCTGAAAGGTTCGCACGCCGTCACTCCAGCGCTCGGTCAGGCTCACGCCGTCGCGCCCGATCAGCTCAAAGCCGGTGCGCCGGCTGTAATCGGTGCCGACTTCGAAACCCGTGGCGAAGATCAGGCAGTCCAACTCGTAGGGCACACCGTCGACGACGACGCCGGACTCGGTGATTTGCTCCACCCCGAGACCGCGAGTGTCGACCAGTGTCACGTTGTCCCGGTTGAAAGTTTGCAGGTAGTCGTCGTGGAAGCAGGGGCGCTTGCAGAAATAGCCGTACCAGGGTTTGAGCGCCTCGGCGGTGGCGCGGTCGGTGACGATCCCCTCGACTCGGGCGCGGATTTCCTCCATTTTGGCAAAGTCCGCGAGCTCGATATCGCGGCCACGTTGCTCCGGGTCCACCGACCCGTCTCCGTCGTGGCGCATCACCGGCAGCTTGCGGGTGATGCTCGTCCAGGCGTCGGCGACAAGGTCCTCGGGCGCCTGCCCGCCCGCGGTCAGGATCTGAAAGTTCTGGATGCGCCGACGCTGCCAGCCCGGCTGTAATGTGTTGACCCACTGCGGATCCGTAGCCGCATTGGCGCGCACATCGACCGACGAGGGGGTGCGCTGGAAGACGTAGAGGTGCTGCGCAGCGGCACCCAGATGCGGCACGCATTGGACGGCGGTCGCGCCGGTGCCGATGATGCCGACGCGCCGGCCGGCCAGGTTCTCCAGCTTCTTGCCGGTGTAGCCGTAATCCCAGCGGCTGGTGTGGAATGTGTGGCCGCGAAACGTTCCGATTCCGGGAATGCCGGGCAGTTTGGGTTTGGCTTGATAACCGTTGGCCATCGAGACGAACTTGGCCCGCATCTCGTCACCCCGGTTGGTACGAAGGATCCAGCGGGATTCACCTGACTCCCAACGTATCTCCTGTACGTCGGTGCGCAGGCACGCGTCGCGGTAGAGGTCGTATTCTCTTGCGATGCGCTGGCAGTGCGCAAAGATCTCGGCCCCCTGGGCGTATTTCTCCACCGGGATGTAGCCGAGTTCTTCCAGCAGCGGGATGTAGACGTAGGACTCGACATCGCAGGCGATCCCCGGATACCGATTCCAGTACCAGGTGCCACCGACGTCGGCCGCCCGGTCGATCAGCCGGACACTTTTCACGCCGAGCTCGCGCAGCCGCACCCCGGTCAGCAAGCCGCCGAAGCCGGCTCCCACGATCGCCACATCGACCTCATCGGTGCGCGGCTCACGGGTGAATTCCCCGTCTACCCAAGGATCTTCGGCGAAATGAGCGAAGTCGCCGGCGATCTCCACGTACTGGTCGATCCCGTCGGGCCGCAACCGGCGCGCGCGTTCCTCGGCATACTTGCGCCGCAGCGCATCGACGTCGAACGCGTACCCAACAGTTTCGGTCAAGACCCGACTCCGCTCTTCGTGCGTCGACTCTATAATCAATCGCTTGATCGTATCAAGGACTCGTCGGTTGCTCCTCGAACAAAGCGCCCCTGACCAGTACTTTCGCCGAGCTCAAAGCCGCGTGGTAGTCCTGCGGCGCGAGCGTGGCTGCCAGCTCCGTCAGGCCATAGACCAACGCGTAGATCGCGGCGACCACCGCCCGCGAATCCGGCTGACCACCCAGCTCGCCGCCCTGACAGGCGTCCTCGACGACGCCCTCGATGATCTCGCGAAATGCTTCGAACCCCGGGTTTTTCGGCTTCCCGCGGGCCTTCGGCCGCAGCGGCGCCGCACCGGTTTCGGCCCGGATCGCAAATTCGAAAGCGGCCAGGTCCGGATACTCACGCATCAATTGACCGGATTCGTCGAGCACCGCTTCGATCCGGTCGACGATGTTGCCCGGTCCTTCCGCGGCCCGGCGCAGCCGGGGCATGGCCGTGTCGGTTCTGGCCGCTACGGCTGCCTTGATCAGTTCGGACTTGTTCGGAAAGTAGTTGTACAGGCTGGCGCTGGTCATGTCGGCCATCCGGGCGATCTCACGGATCGTCGCCTTGGCGTAGCCGGCCCGCGCCACACATCTCATCGTCGCGACGATGATGCGGCGGCGGGTCTCTTCGCCGCTGGCGCCGACAGGGCGACCCAGCTGTGTCTTCGCTCGCATGGTTGCCCACCCTTCGACCCCGGGCGCAGTTCAACGTCGAATATATTTGACCGACCGATGAATCCGGAGGTGAGCGGCCGTGAACCTCGCGTTGGGGGAGTTCTCGCGCGCTATCGATTTGGCCGGCGTATTCGTCAACGCCGTACTCGGTGGCGTCGTGGCGCGCGAATTCCGCATGGACCCTGTGGGATTCGTTGCGCTCGCGATTCTGTCCGGACTCGGCGGCGGCTTGATCCGAGACACCCTGTTGCAGCACGGGCCGCCGGTGGCATTGACAGACACCCTTTACGTCGTGGTTGCGCTGGCCGGAGCGGCGGTCGCTTTTCTGATACCGCTGCGGGCGCGGGTCTGGTCGCTGACCTATCCGGTCGTCGATGCACTGGCGTTGGGCACTTGGGCGGTGGCGGGCGCGGTGAAGACATTAGCAGCCGGATTGTCCTGGCTCCCAGCCATTTTGCTAGGGACAATCAGTGCTGTCGGCGGTGGGGCGCTGCGAGACCTGGCGGTAAATCGCACTCCGGCCATCTTCGGGGGTAACACGCTTTACGCGACACCCGCGGTGGCGGCCAGTGGCACCGTGGTGCTGCTCTCCCGTTACGGTCAGGCGCCGCTGGGGGAATTGGCGGGAATCGTCGTCGGCTCGGGCCTGTGTCTACTGGCCCGGTGGCGGGGCTGGCGACTTTCAGAGAGTTTGACCACCGACTACTACTTAACACGGCGGAAGCGGGCGTGGCGCATCCGGATCGGCAGACGAGCGCCCCGCCCCGACGACCAGTGACTCAGCTCGGGCGCCCGGTGGGCGCGGACAGCGAGGAGACGCGCCGCCGGATCATCGCCGCGGCAATGCGCTGCGTCGCCGAAGTCGGCTACTCGCAGGCGACCATTCGCCAGATCGCCCGGGCCGCCGAGATGACCAGCGGCAGCCTCTATCACTACTTTCCGAACAAGTCCGAACTGCTCAGCGCGACCGGCGAGGAGATCGAAGCCATCGTCGCGCCTCGGCTGCGGGCGGCCGCCGCGCTGCACGAGAACGTCACCGACCGACTCGACGCGGTGCTCGATGAGTCGACGGACCTGGTCCGCGACTATCCCTACCTGACCGGGTTTTTGCGAGCACTGCGCGCCGCGGGCACAACGAGATCGCCGGGATCCAAGGCGTTGCACGACGTCGTGTTCGAGATCGTCGACGACGCCGCGCAACGCGGGACACTGTCCGGCGACACCGACACCCGGTCGACCGTCGAAGCGATCTGCGCGCTGACCCGGGGGCTCTCGGAGCAGGCGGACAGCTTGGCGCCGCAGACCTACCGAGCCGCCCTCGCTTCAGCCAAAAGCCTCATCCGGGGAACGCTGTTCACGCAACGCGTCGCCGAGCGTCCATAGCGCCACCCCGATCAGCACCAAGTCCTTCAGCAGGAACTGGCCCGGCAGTGCCGACAGCACGGGCAGACCGGCGGCGTGCGTCGAGACCACGCCGGGGGTGGTGAACAGAAAGCTCAAGGTTCCCAAGAACAGCACCACCGCTAGGGCGCTGCCGATCGCAGACACCCGCGGCCACACCGGACGCAACGCAATGAGTAGGGCAGCAACGATTTCCATCGTCCCCAGCCCGCGGGCGACGGTCGTGACGCTGAACACGTCGTAGACCCAACTCATCAGCGGGTTGTGTTCGATCAGCACCCGGGATTCCATCTTCACGTACTTGCCGAACCCGATCCAGGCCAAGACGACGGCCAGCCCGTACCGACTGATCAGGTGGCCCAAGCGAATCAGTGATTCCGAGAGCTGGTGGCGCGTTGCTGCGATGGGGGCGGCGCTGCGGGTCATCGATGTACGTCCTTCGGTGGGCGGGCTGGTCTTCCGAAGGGACCACGATTCAGGCTGCGATGGCGTTCACGATTTCCCCGCGTACCGGGCGCGCAGCTTGGCCAAAGTCGCTTCGATGCCGGACGCGTTGCCCTTCACGAACCCCATCCGCTCGTACTACTTCAGGCTGTTTTTGATGGGACCCGCGTCGCGGTAGTCGAAGGTCTCGGTGACCTTGGTCAGGGTCGGCGAGAGCGCTTCGAAGTCCCAACGCCAGCGGTGGCCCACCGGGTGTCGCCATTCGACGACTTCGTTCGGCTTCAGCGTGGTCATCGTGCTGGTGATGCGGTAGGGCACCCCGAACATCTTCATCTTGGTCGAAAACCTGGACCCGACAACCATTTCGGACGGTGTGGAGATGTTGTCGCAAACCGTGCCCGACCCGTCGAGCTCGCGGTGGCGCCTGGGATCGGCCGCAAGGGCGTACAGCTCCGAGGCCGGGGCGGCCACTTCGACCGATCGGCTCACTTGTCGGGGTCCTGCGTCGACAACGGTGACAGTCATGATGTCTCCTTTCGCCTAGCCGGAAGCCTAAACCCGCCCGGTCTGGTGGCTCCGGGATATTGGGGTCACCCCGGATCGCGGGTGAGGGATCGATGCCGGTCCGCCCACCAGACCGGGGTCCTCACCGGGGAGCCGACTGGGCAAACCCGACGACCTCGCCGCGCGCACCACGTTCTGCTCTTACCAGGAGGCCGGATGGAGCGCCGAGCAGGGGTTGGTACATCGGCGGCGGATCGCACCCAAGGCAATGATGCTCAACTGACCATCGCTGACATAATTCCCAGGTAGAGTCCCCGCCATGGGCGTGCTGCGCTTCATCTGGCAACGCGTGCTGGCGTTCGATCGGATCGGCTCGCGCATCCCGCAGCTGATCCAGATTTGGCTCACCGAGTTTTTCTTCGTCATGCCGTTGACGTTCTTCATCGGCAAAGTCATCGACATCCGTGGGGCATTCGGCGTGCCCGGAACGGGCGAACGGCTCGGCGGGGTGTTCTGGGGCGCGCTGGTGGTTTCGGTGGTCTTCGGATTCTTCTTCGTACGCTGCCTGGTTAGGCCCCGGGTGGTGGAGGGCTCGTGGACTCCGACGGTGCACGCCGACATCGGGGGGATGACCGTCTACGGCGGCAACCGCGCGTGGACGGTGACCTACCCGTTCCTGACCAGTCACCCGTCGTACGCATTGCTGCTGTTGATCACCGCGCCGATCCCGGCGGTGATGCTGGCCGCGACCACCAATCAGGGTGACAGCACGTTCTATTGGCGGGTCTGCGGCATCGTCGGCCTGGTCATCCTCGGCTGCATGGCGCTGGCCCGGATTCTGGCGTGGTACGTCTTTCGCCTCGGGCGCAACAAACTCGATGCGCGGCTGCTTGGCTCGCCGATCTCGCAACGCCGGCTCGGGTGGGAGATCGCGTGGAAGCCGGTGCTGGTGCTACTGGTGATGATGTACGCGATCGTCTGCATCCCGCTGGGCGCCATGTGGTTGAAAGAACAACGCACGATCGCCGCGCTGCCCGTCGTGACCGTCGCCGACACCGACCACCCGGGCGAGTACCGGCGGGTGAAAGGCACCGTGGCGTCCCAGCCCGTCTACTGGGCGCCGCGAGGCACCGGCCGCGGCGGCAATAACTACGCCGGCGCCGGGGTGTTGGTCACTCTGGCATCCGGTGGCGAGGCACTCCTGCTCGCCGAATCGCTCTCGGTGCCCGACTTCAGGGGCATGATGGCCGGCGTCCGCGGCGGTCAGCTCACGGCCAGCGGCAAAGTGGTCGACGCCATCACCGACATCCAGCGCAAGTACTACGGCTTCGATCTCAGCGCCTTCCCCGAGGCGCCGGCGGAGGGCCGGGTCATGCTGTTGTTGTCGCAGCCGTAGCGGACGGACGCCCCACCACCGACCCTCGCCTCGCCGAACAGGCAGAATCTCACGATGACACGTCTTGACGCCAATACCCCTTAGGGGTATATACGTGAGGTATGGCTTAAATACCCCCACGGGGTACAGGGAAGGAGCGTCATGACCACAAGCGCGGTCAGCAACCTGGAGTTGGACATCGCCGGGATGACGTGTGCCTCCTGCGCGGCCCGGCTGGAAAAGGCGCTGAACAAACTCGACGGCGTGACGGCGACCGTGAATTTCGCCCTGGAACGAGCCTCGGTCACCGTGCCGGCCGGATACGACCCTCAGTCGCTGGTTGTCGAGGTCGAAAAGGCCGGCTATAGCGCCGTCATGCCGCAATCGCATGCGGAGGCCGCCGGTGACGACCACGAGCTGGCTTCGCTGCGTAACCGCCTGATCGCCGCGATCGTGCTGGCCACCCCGGTGATCGCGATGGCGATGATCCCGGCATGGGAGTTCCGCAACTGGCAGTGGGCATCGCTGGCCCTGGCCGCGCCGGTCGTGCTGTGGGCGGGTTGGCCGTTTCATGCCGCCGCTTGGACGAACCTCAAGCACGGCGCGGCGACGATGGACACGCTGGTGTCGATCGGGACCCTGTCGGCGTTCCTGTGGTCGGTGTATGCCCTGTTCTTCGGGACGGCCGGCCACCGCCATCTGCATCACGGCTTCTCGCTGACCGTGACGCCGAGTGTCGGCGCCGGCGACATCTATCTCGAAGTGGCCGCGGGTGTGACGCTGTTCGTTCTGGCCGGCCGCTACTTCGAGACCCGGTCCAAGCGGCGGGCCGGCGCGGCGCTGCGCGCCCTGGTGGAGCTCGGCGCCAAGGACGTCGCGGTGCTGCGTCCCGATTTTCTGCGCCCCGACGGTGCGGGCATCGAGATCCGCATCCCCGTCGAGCAGCTCAAGGTCGGCGACGAGTTCGTCGTGCGTCCCGGCGAGAAGATCGCGACCGACGGGGTCGTCGTCTCCGGATCGTCAGCCGTCGACGCCTCCATGCTGACCGGCGAGTCGGTGCCGATCGAGGTGGGCGAGGGCGACGTCGTCACCGGCGCCACCGTCAACGCCGGCGGGCGCCTCGTCGTGCGCGCCACCCGGGTCGGCGCCGACACCCAGCTCGCGCAGATGGCCAGGCTGGTTGAGAACGCGCAATCGGGCAAGGCCAAGGTCCAGCGACTCGCGGACCGCGTGTCCGCGGTCTTCGTGCCGATCGTCATCGCGATCGCCGTCGTCACCCTGGTGGGGTGGCTGGTCGCCGGATTCCCGGTCGCCGCGGCGTTCACGGCCGCGGTCGCGGTGCTGATCATCGCCTGCCCATGCGCACTGGGCCTGGCCACGCCGACCGCGCTGTTGGTCGGCACGGGTCGCGCGGCCCAACTCGGCGTGCTGATCAAGGGGCCCGAGGTGCTGGAGTCCACCCGCAAGGTCGACACCATCGTTCTCGACAAGACCGGCACCGTGACCACCGGCAAAATGACGCTCGTCGACGTCATCGCGGCGCCCGGCACCGACCGGGCCGCGGTGCTGCGCTGGGCGGGAGCGCTCGAGAACGCCTCCGAACACCCGGTCGCCCAAGCGATCGCCAAGGCCGCCGCCGCGGAACTGGGCTCGCTGCCGGCGCCCGAGGGTTTCACGAACGTGCAAGGCAAAGGCGTACAAGGCACCGTCGACGGTCATGCCGTCGTCGTCGGCCGCGAAAGCCTGCTGGCCGATTGGGGGCAGTACCTCGACGCGGGCCTGACCCCCACCCTTTGCGAGGCCAAACTTCGCGCCGAGAGCGAAGGCAAGACCGCCGTCGCCGTGGGCTGGGACGGCAGCGCCCGCGGCATCCTGGTGATCGCCGACACCGTCAAGCCCACCAGCGCCGAGGCCATCCGGCAGTTCAAGCGACTCGGACTGACACCGGTCCTGCTGACCGGGGACAACCAGATCGTGGCCGACCGGATCGCCGGAGAGCTGCGGATCGCGCACGTCATCGCCGAGGTGCTGCCCGCCGACAAAGTCGCCGTGGTGCAGCGTCTGCAGTCCGACGGCAAGGTCGTCGCGATGGTCGGCGACGGGGTCAACGACGCCGCGGCCCTGGCCTCCGCCGATCTGGGCATCGCCATGGGCACCGGCACCGACGTGGCGATCGAGGCCGCCGACCTGACCTTGGTCCGCGGCGACCTGTGTGCGGCCGTCGACGCGATCCGGCTCTCCCGCAAGACGCTGGCCACGATCAAGATGAACCTGTTCTGGGCCTTCGGCTACAACGCGGCCGCGATCCCGCTGGCCGCGCTGGGCCTGCTCAACCCGATGCTCGCGGGCGCCGCGATGGCCTTTTCCAGCGTCTTTGTCGTCGGTAACAGCCTGCGACTGCGCTCCTTCACGAGCGCGATCCGTCCGGGCGATATGGGATAGTTGGTCTGGCCTACCGGGTTCCATAGCTTTAAGGTCTGCACGTTTGCCCCAATTCCTCGGACAACTGTCGTTGCTGCACGGCTGGCTGCCCCTCGCGACGCAAGTATTTGCGCTGCTGGTGGCGCTGATCGTGATCGACTGGCGCAGGCCGAGCTGGCTTCGCCGCGCGCTGCCCGTGGCACTGGTCGTCGCGGCCGCGGTCGCCGCGCTGGCCTACTGGTACATCGCATCGCTCGGGGTGGCCGGTGACCCGGCACCCAAGTCCCTGTGGCTGTGGATCGCGCTGAGCGGATTGACCGCCGCGGTGTTGGTGCTGGGCTGGAAGGGCGCCCGCTGGTGGCGACGCGGACTCGCGTTCCTGTCGGTCCCGCTGTGTGTGTTGTGCGCGGGCATGTCCTTGAACCTCTGGGTTGGCTATTTCCCCACCGTGCTCGCCGCGTGGAACCAGCTGACGTCCGAGCCGCTTCCTGATCAGATCGACCGGCTGCAGGTCACCGCGATGCAAGTCGCCGGAACCAAGCCGGACAAGGGTGTCGTCGTGCCGGTCAACATCGACTCCAACGCATCGCACTTCCCGCACCGCCAGGAACTCGTGTACCTGCCTCCGGCCTGGTTCAACACCAACCCGCCGCCCCGGCTACCGACGGTCATGATGCTCGGCTCGGCGTTCAATCTGCCTCGCGACTGGCTGGGGCCCGGCGGTGCCTTCACCGCCATCGACGGCTTCGCCGCCCGCCACCACGGTTTCGCCCCGGTCTTCGTGTTTCCCGACCCCACCGGCGCGTTCGACAACGACACCGAATGCGTCAACGGAAGCCGCGGCAACGCCGCCGATCATCTGACCAAAGATGTGGTGCCATTCATGGTGTCGAACTTCGGCGTCAGCGCCGACCGGGCGAACTGGGGCGTCGCCGGGTGGTCGATGGGCGGGACCTGCGCCGTCACCCTGGCCGTCATGCATCCGGAATTGTTCAGCGCCTTCGTGGACATCGCCGGTGACTTCCGGCCCAACATCGGCAGCAAGGAACAAACCATCGCCGAGTTGTTCGGCGGCAACCCGGCCGCCTGGGCCGACTACGACCCGCTCACCGTGATGACCCGGCACGGCCACTACACCGGACTGTCGGGATGGTTCGACATCCCCGCGCCACCCGGTGGGCACGGCGTCGCGCATGGCGCCAACCCCGCCCTGGTGAGTACCGCCGCGGCCAATCCGGAGGGACAGGACGCGGCCGCCCACGCGCTGTGCACGATCGCCGAGGCAAACGGCATCAACTGCGCGGTGGTGACCCAACCAGGCAAACACGACTGGCCATTCGCCGCGGAGGCGTTCGAGGCATCGTTGCCCTGGCTGGCCTCGACGCTGGGCACCCCGAATGTCGAACCGGTGCCGTTACCGCAGCGTGGCAGCGGGCAGCCGAACTGATCCCACAGCGCGTCGTCACCAACCCGTGACCTTCGCAGCTCTACGCCGTTTTCCCCGGGAATTCACAGCTGACCCTCCCGCCCCGAAACGGACATATTTGGGCTGGTAGTGGTACGGTTCGCTGCTGTGGATGCGGAGTTTGGCAGGAGAGGGGACCGGTACGCCCGGTCGCCTCGTCGCCACAGCACCGCAAACGAATCGGAGATGAAGCGTCGCCGTTTCCTCGGCTCGCTCGCCGCAGCTACGGTCGCGGCCGTCGGTGCGGCACGGCTGATCGTCGATCCGCAACCGCGAACCTTTGCTCAGGTGCCCCTGGATTCGATGCCGACCCCGGGACCCGCGGCGCCATCACCGGCGGGCTTGTTGCCGCCACCGCCGCTGAGTGCGCGGATCCCGCTACCGGGTGGCGGCGCACTGATGAAGCTTCCCGGCGACGGCGACCTGCTCGCGTTGACCCTCGATGATGGGGTGAACAGCGACGTGGTGCGCGCCTACACGCAGCTCGCCAAGGACACCGGCGTGCGAATGACGTTTTTCGTCAATGGGATCTACAACTCGTGGACCGACAACCTGGATCTGCTGCGACCGCTGGTGGAGTCCGGGCAGATCCAGCTCGGCAACCACACCTGGTCGCACCCGGACTTGACGACCGTGCCGCAGAGCAAGATCGAAGAAGAGCTCAAGCGCAATGACGAGTTCTTAAAGAAGACCTACGGCGTCGGGGCGAAACCGTATTACCGGCCGCCGTATGGCAAACACAACGCCGCCGTCGACGCCGTGGCGAACGAGCTCGGTTACACCGTGCCGACCCTTTGGTCAGGATCCTTGTCGGACTCCACACTGATCACCGAGGAGTACATCCTCAAGATGATCGACGAGTACTTCGTCCCGCAGTCCATTGTGATCGGTCACCTCAACCACCTGCCGGTCACGCATGTGTATCCGCAACTCATCGACACGATCCGTGATCGAAACTTGCGTACCGTCACGCTCAACGACGTGTTCTTGAGAACACCTTAGCGACAACGAAATTGGCCGCGACCATGCCTGATCCGCAGCGGCTTGGCGGGCTCGGCTGGGCGCGTCGCACCGGCGGGCGGCTGTCTGGAGCACAGCGACGGCGTCTGCTGCTCGCTACCGCGGCGGGCCAATGGACCAACGCGGTGGGCCGGGTCAAGCTGGCGCTGGGGCGAATTCCGGAGGCGGCCGCGCGCGTCGATCTGAACACACTGCGGGTACCGGACTCCAGGTTCGCGCGCGAGGCCGAACAGGCGTGCGCGGAATTGCCGCCGACGCTGCTGGGTCACTCCTACCGCACCTGGCTGTTCGGGCATGCCCTCGCGGCGGTCGACGGCTGCGAGCTCGACGACGAACTCTTCTACTGCGGGGCGCTCCTGCACGACTACGGCATCGTAAAGCCGACGCCGGAGCGCGATTTCACGCTCGGAAGCGCAGAACGGATGTTCGCCTGCGCCCAGGCGGCAGCAGTGGATGACCAGCGCGCGGACCTGCTGGCCGACGGCATCTGTGTGCATACGACACCGGGCATCACGGTCGAGGTCGACGGCGCGATGGGCTGTTACCTGCAGTGGGGCGCGATGGTCGACGGCGCCGGACTGCGCATCTGGGAGATCGCCCCGGGCAACGTTGCCGAGGTGTTGCGACGCTACCCGCGAGGCGATTTCAAACGCGAGCTCGTGGGCATGATGCGCGCCGAGGCAGCGGCGGTGCCGCGCGGACGCTTTGGGCTCCTGGTCCGCTGCGGATTGCCGCTAGCGGTGCGGATGGCGCCCTTCGACTCCTGAGGTCACCGCGGGGGGGTGGTCGCCAGCCGATCTGGCCGCTGCCTCAGCGTTAGCCCTGATCGTCTTAAGGGTGGCGCGCATGATGTGCGCGGCGAAGGGCCGGATCAGCCACCAGTACCGCAGGAAGTTCCGGCGTGCAGCGGGATCGGTTGTGGCAGTGCGGCATTGGTAGCTGAGTAGGGAGTGGCTGTCCCCGTAGGCTGCCACCGAGAAGTTAGCCCCGATTTTTGCCCACCCGGGTTCGGCGAAGGTGGTGAAATCTGCCGGCGTGACGTCGCGCCATTCGATCACCGGCTGCCAGAATTTTCCGATCGCGCCGAACGCGAATTCGCGGTTCGGCCGGTCGCCCAGCACCAGCCAGCCGGGCAGTTCGTTCTCACCAAGCACCAGGCGTGGTGGCGTGGGCACGGCCCGACCCGACAGGCGGGCCAGTAGGTTCCGGAGCCACATCGATGCCGCCAGCAGCGGCGTGCGCACGGTGAGCAGGTCCAGGCCTCTCGCGGCCCGGTAAGTGGTCGCCGGGTCAGCGGCTACGACAACGTGCTCATCGAGCATCGCGTCGAAAGCCGGAACCGCCGATTCGATCAGCATGCGTTCGGCGCCCATGGTTGACATGGTGCGATTGTCGATTCGGCCGGGGCCCGGGGCCTAGGGTCACTTGTCCTTTTCCCGAGGGACACTGGGCACCGCGGCGGACTCGGCGCGTCGCTTGATGCCCAACATCATCTTGCGGACCATCGCGAAATGCAGCGGCTCCCCCACCGTGTAATCGATGACCGCGCCGAATGCGCGAAGCAGCCCGGAGCCTCGCGGGGCCAGCAATCGCAACCATCCGGTGTCCCGCTCGCGAACCAGCAGGCGGGTGCGGTTGTCACTCATCGGCACGAGGACGAACGCCCAGGTTCCGATGACCAGAGCACGCTGGGGCTCGAGAACCGTCACGACACTGCCGATCCGTACCGATCCGATCGACCCGGTGTCGATCCGGTCGCCGACACGCAGGTCCTGGAGTTCGGGGTGGATGCGGGTCGCGGAACGGCGCCCTTCGATGTAATGCACGGTGCCGGCGAACACCCAACGCTCTACCCAGTCGTAGCTGTAGAAGCCCGCTCGGTAATCACCGATCTGCACCAGCCACGGCCAGATCTGCGCCGGCGCAGCATTGATCGTCACGGCCTTGGTGTGATGGCTCATGACGTCCCCGACGATGTCATCGCCGGGCAATCGCATCAGCCGCTCGGAAGCTGTAGCGCCCCAGTCCAACTGCGTCGGCCGGATCAACACGTCATAGCCGACCAGCCCGATAGCCGAAGCAACCCCCCACCTCATCGTGGAACAGCCTGCCGGACAAAGGTTTTCATCTCTAAACCTGGGCCTGCGGCAATCCGTGTTCGGTCGCGGTCTGGGGCGTGATCACGATGTATGCCGGCCGCGACTGGCCGTAATACCGCATTCGCAGCAGCCACAGCCCGATGTGACTGAGCTCGACCGCCGCGAATCGCGGTCGCAGATAGTAGCGCCAGGCGATCCGGGCGAGCACCTCCGGCGGTGGCATGGCGAGGACCGCTCGAGCGCTTCCGTGCACCAGAAGACGACTGCCTTTGTCACCGCCTTCGCCACCGAGTAAGAGGGCCACCCGGGACGTAGCAGCCAGATTGCGCACGGTCCAGGACGACGCCGAGGTTGTCGCATAAAGCCGACCTTGATGGGGAACGAACCAGAGCGGTACCGCGAACGCCGTGCCCTTGCGTGATCGGGTTGCCAGCACCATGACCCGCGATTTATCCACCGCCGCTTGGAGTTTCGGGGAGTCCAGAGCGGGGCCGTCCTCCTGTTCGGCTGCGGCCGAAACCGCTGCGGGTTGCCGATCCGGGGTTGCGGGCCGATCCGGTACCTCGCGAAGCGCGCCGTAATCCCACGCGACGATCCGATCAGGGGTGACCCGATAGGTGTCATTGCCTAAGGCCCGGGCTGTCCCTCTGATCGTGAGCGAGCGCAGTCGAAACCATTGGGGCCCGTCGTCGGCGACCACCACGACGGGCCGATCGGTGAGGTCTGCGCTGCCGGCGGGCAGCTGCACGATGCGCGTCGATGACGCTGGATCGGGCGGCTCCTCGAGAGTGACGTGCACCGGAAGCAAAAGGATCTCACCGTCGTCGACGGCGGCCAATGCGGCGCGTGGTGGAGAAAGCGCCAAATCGGCGACGGCGCCCACGTTGACATCACGAGTTATCACAACCGCCGCCCTCTCGTTGAACGGGCCCCGATTCGACAGTATGACGGCCGCGCGGCCCGACGGCAGGAGTTCACCGGCCGTCAGTTCGAGCCGGATTCCGCCGTCAACAGCATCACCAACGTCTCGCGAAATTCGCCCAGCCGCTGCTTACCCAGCACCTGTTGCCATCGCCGCTCCAATTCGATTGCGTGGGAGCGCATTACCTGAAGAGCCTGTCGACCGCGTGGGGTCAGCTCGATTGTTCGGGCGCGCGCGTCGGCCGGGTCCGGTACCCGGGTGACGTATCCGTGCCGCTCCAGGGCAGCTACCGCCTGGGCCACCGCCTGCCGGCTCACCCTGAGCCGCTCGGCCAAGGCCGACGCATGGAGTCCGCCCAGCGCCAGTGGTACCAAGGCGATCGCTTGCGCGGGCCGGATCCCGTCCAGCCCGGCCGCGGCGAAAGCCGCTCGCAATTGCGGTGCGCCCGATGCCGCAACCAGATTGACCAGCGCCGGAACGGTCGGTTGCCATTCGCCCTCCACAACACGTCGCATGACAAGGAGTGTGCCATTCGTGGCCGGATTGACAAGTTGCTTGTCAAATTCTGCCGCGGGTGCCACGATGGCGTCATGCAATCCGGCTACCTCCGCGCGCTGCGGGTGTGCGTTCTCGCGACTTTGATCGTCGTGCTCGGCGGCTGTGTGGGCGGCGGGCATGCGTTGGGAACACCGGGTTCTCAGTCGGTCCCGGTCGGGCAATCCACGCAGAGTATCGAGTCGGGCGGGGTGAGCAGGACCTTCCATCTCTATCGGCCGCAAGGCCTGACCGAAGCGGTTCCGCTGGTGGTGATGCTGCACGGCGGCTTCGGCAACGGCGCGCAGGCCGAGCGCTCCTACCACTGGGACGACGCGGCCAACGGTGGGCATTTCCTGGTCGCCTACCCCGACGGTCTCAACCGGGCCTGGAATGCCGGCACTTGCTGTGGCCAGCCACAGCGCGACAACGTCGACGACGTCGCATTCCTCACCGCGATGGTCGCAGCCATCGCGCAAGAGATCCCGATCGATCGCGCCCGCGTCTACGTCACCGGAATGTCGAACGGGGCGATGATGGCGCTGCGGCTGGGTTGTCAGACCGACACCTTCGCCGCGATCGCTCCCGTCGCGGGGACCCTGCTGACGGACTGTGGCGCGGCCCGACCGACGGCGGTGCTGCAGATTCACGGCACGGCCGACGACCGGGTGCCGTACAACGGTGGGCCAGGCAAAGCATTTGGCGCCAGCGGAATTCCACGAGTGGACGGACCTTCGGCGGAGGCGGTCAATGCCACCTGGCGTGCCATCGACGGCTGCGGCGCGCCGACGTCGACGACGGCCGGGGACGTGACGACTCAAACGGCCGGATGCGCGGACGGGCGGACCGTGGAGTTGATCTCGGTGGCCGGCGCGGGACATCAGTGGCCCGGCGGCGAGCCGAGTCCACTCGCCGAGCGGGTCGGTGGCATTCCGGCACCGTCCACCGCACTCGACGCCACCGGCACCATCTGGCAGTTCTTCACCCAGAGCCACCGCTGAACACTCGTCACCGCGTCGGGTCGTGCAGCATCCCGTCGATCAATCGGTGTAGAACTTGGCGGGTTTCGCGCCGGGCGCGCTTGGGGTCGTCGGACGTGGCGATGGCCATCGCTGCCTCGTCGAGCGCGCCGATCAGCACGTGCGCCAACGGCCGGGTCGGCTGGCGCGCCAGCTGGCCCGCCTTGATGGCCTCGGCCAGCATCTGTTCGGTCATCCCCAGGCTGTATCGCTGAGCCACGTCGCGGAATCCCGCCCAGCCCAGCACGCTGGGCGCGTCCAGCAGGATCAG
The DNA here is from genome assembly GCF_900176255.2 of Mycobacterium ahvazicum. Classification (GTDB taxonomy): domain Bacteria; phylum Actinomycetota; class Actinomycetes; order Mycobacteriales; family Mycobacteriaceae; genus Mycobacterium; species Mycobacterium ahvazicum. The sequence goes on along the minus strand of NZ_FXEG02000001.1, from coordinate 139,173 downwards.
CTGCCGGACCTCGGGATCGCCGGACACCTCCAGCCAGGCATCGACGGCGGCGCGGATCGCGTCGGCCGGTGTCGTCGCACCGGACGTGGCCACGATGGTGGCCATCCGGGCCATCACGTCCTGTTCCACCACTTCGACGACTTCTGCGAATAGTGCTGCCTTGTCGGCGAATTGGTGATACATCGCGCCGCGGGTGACACCGGCGGTCGCGGCGATCTCCGGCGTGCCCACGTCGGCGTAGCCCCGCTCGCCCCACAGCCGGCGGGCAGCCGAGATCAGCGCCTCGCGGGTCGCCGCGGAGCGCTCCTCCTGAGTCCGTCTCTTGCTTTCCATACAACCTGTTGGTAACTTACGAACAGACAGCCTGTTTGTAAATGCCCATCGCTGAGTAGGAGTTATCCATGTCGACGATCGACATTAGTGCCGGGACCATCCATTACGAAGCAACCGGACCCGAAAACGGCAGGCCAGTCGTCTTTGTACACGGCTACATGATGGGCCGAGAACTCTGGCGCAGGGTTAGCGAGAAGCTCGCCGCGCGCGGGCTGCGGTGCATCGCCCCGACCTGGCCGCTCGGCGCGCATTCGGAACCGCTGCGCCCGGGGGCCGACCGGACTATCTATGGTGTGGCCCGCATGGTCGCCGACGTGCTGGCCGCCCTCGACCTCGAAGACGTGGTGCTGGTCGGCAACGACACCGGCGGAGTTGTGACGCAACTCGTCGCGGTGCACTACCCGGAGCGACTCGGTGCGCTGGTGCTGACGAGTTGTGATGCGTTCGAACACTTTCCGCCGCCGATCCTCAAGCCGGTGATCTTGGCGGCCAAGTCGAAGACGACCTTCAAAGCGGTGGCCCAGGCGATGCGGGTCCCGGCGGCGCGCAAGCGCGCGTTTGACGGCCTGGCGCATCGCAACATCGATGATCTCACCGAGATCTGGGTGCGCCCAGGGCTATCCGATCCCGGCATCGTCGAAGACCTGCGCCAGTTTTCGCTCTCGCTGCGCACCGAGGTGACCACGGGCGTCGCGGCCCGGTTACCGGAATTCGACAAGCCCACACTGATCGCATGGTCGGGCGACGACACGTTCTTCGAACTCGCAGACGGCGAAAAGCTGGCTGCCGTCATCCCGAACGCCCGGTTCGAGGTCATCGATGGCGCCCGGACGTTCTCGATGGTGGACCAACCGGACCGGCTCGCCGATCTGTTGTCGACGATCGCGGTGCGCGCCTAGGGGCCCCGCGGCCCGCACGCAGGTTCTCGTAGCGTGCAACGCATGGCTATCAAACTTGAGAACGTCGGCATCGCCGTTCGCGACCTGGAAGCAACGATCTCCTTCTTCACCGATCTCGGTCTCACGGTCGTGGGCCGTGACACGGTCAGCGGTGAGTGGGCAGACACCGCCGTCGGCCTCGACGGCAACCACGCCAACATTGCTTTGCTCCAGACACCAGACGGTCGAGGTCGCCTTGAGCTGTTCGAGTACGTCCACCCAACAGCGATCGACTCGAAGCCCACGCTTCCCAACGAGATTGGTATGCACCGCGTCGCCTTCTCCGTCGACGACATCGACCACGCCCTTCAGGTAGCCGCCCGGCACGGATGCCACCCACTGCGCGGCGTCGCGACATATGAGGACACCTACAAGCTGACGTACCTGCGCGGCCCCAGCGGCATCATCGTGATGCTCGCCGAGGAGCTGAAGAAGGACTGACGCCCGCCACGGCGCTGTCAGGTAAGGCGGTGTGGGGGCCGTTACCCTGGCCGTATAGCGTTTCGCCCATGTCAGAGTCGACACAGGTGCTCAACGGCCGACGAATCCTGGTGACCGGCGGGGCGACCGGAATCGGTGCGGCCGCCGTCGAAGTTCTCACCGCGGCGGGGGGTGACGTCGCCGCGACCTATCACCAGACGCCGCCGCCCGAGGGCCTCGCCGCCAACTGGATGCAGTGCGATGTGCGCGACGCCGACGCCGTCTCGGCGATGGTCCAACAATCCGCCGAGCAGCTGGGCGGCCTCGATGTCCTCGTCAATGCCGCCGGACTCTGGCAAGCGGGAATACCCGGCTACGTCGGCGCCGACGACATTTCGTTCCTGTTGGACACCAACGTCAAGGCGACCATCCTCACCAATCAGGCGGCGTATGCCGTGATGAAAGAGCAGCGTCCCAAGGGCGGCAGAATCATCAACTTCGGATCCTCCGAAGCCATTATGGGCAGCCCGATTTCGGCCGTCTACGCCGCGACCAAGGGAGCCGTGCAGGCCTGGACACGATCAGCGGCCAAGGCCTGGGCCTCCGACAACATCACCGTCAACTCGCTGGCGCCCGCGGTGCAGACGGCGGGTGCCGACCGGCTGCGCGAATTCCTCGGTCCAGACGCCGCCGCGCTGATCGACCAGCAGATGCAGATGATGATTCCGCTCGGTGGGACCTTGGGAGATCCGGCGCGCGACCTCGGCCCGATGCTGGTTTTCCTGGCCGGCCCGGGGTCGGGCTTCATCACCGGGCAGCTACTCGCCGTCGACGGCGGCCTGATGATGGTGGGCGGATAAGCCGCGGCGGTGATCGCCGAGATCGACCGGCTAATATAAGACGGACCGTCTCGTCTCGTAAGGTGAAGGTGAATCTCGATGGCTGACGACACCATGCAGGCATTCCTGCGCCGCCGCCTCTCGGATCCGAATATCGCCGTGAAACACCGCGATCTGCAATGGAGTTGGAGCGAGCACCTGGCGCAGGCCACCGCGCGGGCCGCGGCCCTGATCGGTGCCGCCGACCCCCAGCGGCCACTGCACGTCGGTGCGCTGCTGGGCAACACCCCCGAGATGGTCAACCAGATGGCGGCCGCCGGGCTGGGCGGCTACGTGCTGTGCGGACTGAACAACACCCGGCGCGGTGCGGCGCTGGCCGCCGACATCCGGCGGGCCGACTGCCAGTTCGTCGTGACCGACGCCGAACATCGGCCGCTGCTGGACGGCTTGGAACTCGGGAATACGCGGATCTTCGACATCTCGACGCCGCAATGGACCGAATTCATCGGTGCCGCAGGCGAACTCGTTCCGTGCCGGGAAGTCGCCGCGACGGACCCGTTCATGATGATCTTCACCTCGGGCACGAGCGGAAATCCCAAGGCAGTTCAGGTGTCTCACCTGATGGCGATGTTCGCCGGCACCAATCTGGTCCAGCGGTTCGGCCTCACCGAACAGGACACCTGCTATGTGTCCATGCCGTTGTTCCACTCCAACGCGGTCGTCGCCGGCTGGGCGCCCGCGGTCTGTTCCGGCGCCGCGATCGTGCCGGCGAAGTTTTCGGCGACCAGCTTCCTCGACGACGTTCGCCACCATGGTGCGACCTACATGAACTACGTCGGCAAGCCGCTGGCCTACATCCTGGCCACGCCCGAGCGTGACGACGACGCGGACAACCCGCTGCGGGTGGCGTTCGGCAACGAGGCCAACGACAAGGACATCGAAGAATTCGGCCGGCGCTTCGGGGTTCAGGTCGAGGACGGCTTCGGCTCGACCGAGAACGCGGTCATCGTGATTCGCGAAGAAGGCACGCCGAAGGGCTCGATCGGCAAGGGCATCGACGGGATCGCGATCTACAACAGTGACACCGTCACCGAATGTGCGATAGCGCGCTTCGACGCCAGCGGCGCGCTCGCCAATGCCGACGAGGCGGTGGGCGAGCTGGTCAACACTGCGGGATCGGGTTTCTTCACCGGTTACTACAACGACCCCGACGCCAACGCCGAACGGATGCGCCACGGCATGTACTGGTCCGGGGACCTCGCCTACCGCGACGCCGACGGATGGATCTACCTCGCCGGCCGCACCGCGGACTGGATGCGCGTCGACGGCGAGAACATGGCCGCCGCCCCGATCGAGCGAATTCTGCTGCGCCACAACGCGATCAACCGGGCCGCGGTGTACGCCGTGCCGGATGGGCGTGTCGGCGATCAGGTGATGGCCGCCGTGGTGCTGAATGAGGGCCGGACGCTTAAGCCCAAGGAGTTCGAAACCTTCCTGGACCAGCAACCCGACCTGTCCCCCAAGGCGCGGCCACGCTATGTGCGGATCGCCACCGACCTGCCCAGCACCGCCACGCACAAGGTTCTCAAACGCCAATTGATCACCCAGGGAACGTCGATCGGCGCGGACGAAACCCTGTGGGTACGCGAACCGCGCGGCACGGCCTACCGGGACGCGGCTAGTTCCTTGGTGCCCGGCGGCGGATCTGCCCCTTCGCCCGTGGCACCCGCTTAACCGGATCTCTGCCTGTACCGCTGGCGATCTCGTCGCGCAGCTGGGCGATATTGGAGATCTCCGCATACAACCCGCGAATGGCGTAGTCCAGCACGGCAAACGAGAAGCGCTGGTCCGGGTCGTCGGTGATGCCGAGTTCGCGGGAACGCTGTCGCGACCACAGTGCCTCGTCGAGGCGGGCCCGGGTGGCTTCCAGGTGCCGGTCCAGCGTGTCGACGACTCGCTCGGGATCCTCGCCCCGCGCCAGCCAGGTCCGCAAGATGACCGGGTGCTTGATAACCACCTGATCTTCGCCCGGAAAGTGCTGGACCCAACGGCGAAGAGCATCGAGCCCGGAATCGGTGGTCTCGTACAACGTGATCGCACGCTTGCCGGATTGGGCGGCGATCTCTTTGACCATCCCCCACTCCAGCAGCCGATTCAGTTCGCGTCGCACGTGACTGACCGAAGGCGACCAATAGAAGTGGCCCACCGTCAGCTCGGCTCGCATCTTGATCTCACCGGCGGTCAGTTGTTCGTCGTTTGCCGCCAGCACGCCCAGCACCAGGTAGGCCGTTACCGGTAGGCCATCGGTGCTGCGCCGGGGACTCACGACTGGCTACTTCTGGCTGGTGAAGTAGGGCAGCGTCAAGTCCGGGTCAACGACCTGGAAGTCCACCCGCACGCGCATACCGATCGCCAGCTCGTCGGGTGAAACCCCGACGAGGTTGGTAAGCATCTGATAGCCCTCGTCGAGGGTGATGATCGCCGGCGCGTAAGGCGGTTCGAACTCGGGCGTGACGGGGCGGGAAACCACTGTCCAGCTGTAGATTTCGCCGCAGCCGGCGCTGGTTGCCCAGTGCAATTCGCTCGAGAGACATTGGCGGCAGTGTTCGGTCGGGGGGAAGTTGGCCTGGCCGCACGCCTGACAGCGCTGATAGCGCAGTTCCCGCGATTGACAGCCCTGCCAGAACGGCACGCTCAGGTGGCTGCTTGCGTGCGGCAGCGGCCCGGACTGGGGTTGCAGCTCGGTCATCGTGGCTCGTCTCCGACGATCAGCACGGTGGTGAACAAGGCGCCCGCCCCGCCGTTGCTGCAAAACGCGACATGCGCGGCGGGCACCTGGAGCGCACCGGCCTCGCCGCGCAGTTGCTGCACGGCGCGGATGGCGCGTTGCATCATTTGCGGATTGGCTCCGGCATGGCTGAAGGACATGGTTCCTCCATCGGTGGTGATCGGATGACTGCCGTCGATGGCGATGTGGCCGTCGGCGACGAAGGGTCCGCCTTCGCCGTCGCCGCAGAAGCCGAAAGCCTCGAGCTGACGGATGATTTCGAACGAGAAAGGATCGTAGAGTTCCAGCACGTCGACGTCGTCGGGCCGAAGTCCGGCGTGGCGGAACGCGCATTCGGCCGCCCGTCGCCCGACGACGCCATTGACGTACCGGGCGTGGTCACCGCGCCGCCCGGCGAGGTCCCAGGCCGGTGGATGCTGATACGACGGCCCGTGAAAGTCCGCGCCGCTGCCCAGCACGTAGATCGGCCGGCTCGCCACATCGAACTTGTCGATGTTCGCCACCACCAGCGCGCAGCCGCCTTCGGAGGTGGTGGCGCAATCGAGCAGGTGAAACGGGTCCGCGATCGGCCGGGATGCCGTGATGTCGTCCGGGGTGAACGGACCGCGTTGGTAATAAACAGCTTCGGGGTTCTGCGACCCGTTGTTACGGATTGTCGACGCCACGATCGACAACTGCTCGCGAGTGGTGCCGTAGACGTGCATGTGCCGCCGGGCGATCAGCGCGAACTCGGCAGTGGTGAACATGCCCCACGGCGCGACGAACTCGTTCTCCGGCCTGGTCCATGGCGCCGTCGCCTCGTGGTCGCGGTATTCGCCGGCCTGGGCGGCGACCAGGACCACGACGTCGGCCATGCCGTGCTCGATCGCGGTGACCGCCTCGGTGATCATGCCGACCCCGAAGGCCAAGCCCTGCCATGCCGGGCCGATCCGCAGGTCGTAGATCAACGAGGTCGAGTGCGGGCTTGCACTGATGCCGTCCACGTCGTCGAGGCTCAGGCCGGCATCCTCGAGTGCACCGAGAATCGCCTTGATCGCCAGCCCGCGCGACGTTTCGCCGTCCAGCCGTCGTCCCTGCCGGGTGTTGTGCACCCCGACGATCGCCGCGGTGCGCTTCGTCGCACTCACCGTTGTTCCATCCGTTACGGCCCTTCAGTTCTCATCCGCTACTACCCCGAGATAGGTTCCCAGGACCTGGTATTGCCGTCCGCCGCGCAGCACCGTGCCGATCGTCCGGGTGCGGGCGTCGACCCCCGGGGGGCTGGCGGTCCCGCCCTTTTCCACGACGTCGATTCGCACGTCGACCGGTCGCGCGGTTTGCGGATCGGTGATCTCGACGATCATGGCCACCGCGCCCTCCTGCTCATCCCACTCCACGCTGGTGATCCGGTGCCGCGCAGTCAGTTCCATCACAACGGAATCCTGACGCACCAGGAAGCGCACTGGCGCGCAGAGCTCCCCGGCCCGCGGCGGCACGCACAGCGTGACGGCCATGTCACAAACCCGCCGGCCGGGTGCTGCTCGCGCCCGCCGCACGCAGTTGCGCCACATCTTCTTCGCTGTTCCCCAGCACACCGGTCAGCACCTCGGTGGTGTGCTGCCCGTACAACGGTGAACAGCGGCGAATCCAGCGCCTCGGTTTTCCGATGAGCACGAAGGGCATTCCTACACAACGGAACGAGCCGGCCACGGGGTGATCGACCGTTTCCCAGAACCCCCGCGCAACCAGTTGCGGGTCGTTCAGCAGCGCGGCGGCCTCCGTTACCCGTGCCGCAGGCACCCCCGCTGCCCGCAGCGTGCCGACCGCACTGTCCACCTGGTGGCGCGCCGTCCAATCCGAGAGCAGCTTGTCGATCTCGTCGGCCCGCTCCCGCCAACCGGCCTCATCCGTTCCGAGATCGGGCCGGTCGATCAGCGTGGCCAGCGCGGCGCGCGCGGCATCGGTCATCGCGGCGAGCGCTACCCATTCGTCGTCGCCCTGAGCGCGGTACACACCTTGCGGAGTCGCGCCGGGACCCCGGTTTCCCGCCCGGCGCATCTGAATGCCGTTGCGCGAGTATTCGAGCAGCATCTCGGCCGCGACGTTGAGCGCCGACTCCGCCATCGTGGACTCGACATGCATGCCGATCCCGTCCCGGTCACGGATCACCAGGGCCGCGACGGCCGCAAAGGCCGCATGCAACCCGGCTATCGGATCGCATACCCCGCGGGGAATCACCGGCGGCCCGTCGGCATGCCCCGTCATCCACGCCATTCCGGTCGCCTGTTCCATCGTCTGCGCGAACCCGACGCGGTCGCGCCATGGACCGTCGAGACCGAATGCCGGCATCCGTACCATCACGGCGCGCGGATTGGCAGCCCGGACCGCGTCCCATTGCAGCCCGAAGTTCTCCATCACCCTCGGGGAGAAGTTCTCGATCACCAGATCACTTGCCGCGATCAGCTGCAACGCCAGCTCGCGACCGGCGTCGGTGCTGAGCTCGACACTGATACCGCGCTTATTGTTGTTGCTGCACAGGAAGACCGGACCCCATTCCCACCACTGGTTCCAATCGGGTGGGCGGCCCGCGGAGAACCGCATGCCGTCGGGGCGGCGAACGCCCTCGAGTTTGATCACGTCGGCGCCCAGGGAGCCGAGGAATTGGGTGGCCACCGGCCCGGCCCAGAATGCGGTGAAGTCGGTAATCCGGATGTCGGACAGCGGAAGTGCATCAGGATGATCGGCTTTCGGCCGGCCGGGCCGCGGCGGCCAGTGCACGCGGCCGTTGTCGGCGCCCAGCAGCGGGGCTCGCCCGGGTGCCCGCGTCGCGATGACGTCGCTGCGGTACGGCACCCGCGGCTGCAGCACCCCGGACTCGGATTCGACGAACACGCCCCGCTCGACGAAGTGGTCGACGGTCGAGAGCGTGGCGGGAGTACCGATGGGCGCCACCGGGATACGGAACGCCACCGCGAGGTCGACGATCTCCTGCGTGGTCCGAGTCTGAGTCCAGTCGGTCACCATGCCCAGGAACTCGTCGCGGCGCTCGACTCGACCGACGAACGATGCCAGCTCGGCGTCGTCGACCAGATCAGCGCGGTCGATCATGATCAAGAAATCCTGGAACTGCTGGGCGGTGATCGTGCAGAACCCGACATTGCCGTCGGCCGTGGGAACGATCGACGGCAGTTCCAGACTGCGTTGGTGCAGCAGGGAATCCGCGCCCAAGACGCTGGCCGACATGGCCGACAGCCCGCCCATCGCGATCGCCATCGCCTCGTACGTCGAGACGTCGATGACTTCACCGCCACCACCCCGCGCGGCGTGACGGGCCGCGGCGGCGGCGACCGGAGCGGCGAACGAGGCCGCCAGCCACTCCCCGAGCCGTCCGCCCGCCTGTACCGGTTCGTCGCCCGGCCAGCCTCTACCGGAGGTCGAGCCGCACAGCGCTTGCAGGATGAACTCGTTGGCGACTAGTTGGTCGTCGACGTAGGGGCCCGTCGTTCCGAACGGCGTCACCGCGACGACCACCGCCGAAGAGCCGGTGTGCGCGGTGATGTCGTCGAGCGCCCAGCCGTCGGTCAGGTCGGTGAGCACGACGTCGGCCCCGGCCAAGAGTCCGGTGATCTCGGCGTCGTCGCGGCGCACCACCGATTTCTTGCCCGCGGCCAGGTAGCCGAACAATGCCCCCGGTGGTCCGCCGGCAGACCATCTCCGCATCGAATCACCCTGCGGGGATTCGATCTTCACCACCTCGGCGCCGGCGTCGGCGAACATCTTGGCGCAGTAGGAGACCGCGATCCCGTTGGACAGCTCCAGCACCCGCCAATCGGTGAACGGTGCCCGGGCCGCCACGCTCAATTGCCCAGCGTGGTCGCGCGGCCCGCGATGCCGGACGCCTCGGCCGTCACCGGTACCTGCGCCGAGGCCTGGGCCTGCAGCGCGAATTGCGTCATCCGCGTCCACGCGTCACGGTCACGCTGGCTGGCCTGCCGCCCGACATGGGTGACCACGTCGACGTCGGTGGCCTGTGCGCGCAGCTGGCCGGCCCGGGCGTGCTCCTTCGGGATGTACCGGAACGGATCGAAAGAATAAGCAGCCATGGCGTTTTCGTGCGTGATCTTGTTGATCAGCGCGTCGTCGAGGTGACCCATCGTCTCGATGATGTCTTCGGGCGCGAACGGCCAGTTGCTGTCGGAATGCGGGAAGTCGGATTCCCAGCACAGCATGTCCGCGTTGAACCATTCCATGTTGTGCACGCCGACTTTGTCGCTGATGAAGCAGGTGTAGAAGTGCCGCTTGAACACGTCTATCGGCCCGCTGTAACCGGGCGGAAACTTTGCCAGTGTCCAGCCCGAGTGACGGTTGTAGACATGCTCGGCCCGCCACAGGAAGTATGGGATCCAACCGACGTCACCCTCGGTGAGCGAGAATTTCAATTGCGGGAAGTCAGCCCAGAACTCGGCCCAGATCAGCTCGGTGAAGGTGAACATGCTCATCATTGAGGATGCCGTCATCTGGACACTGGGCGGCGCGTCCGTCGACACCTGTGGGGACCGGGACGCGGAGCCGACGTGGGTGCACAGCACCGTTTTGTTCTCGCACACAGCCTCGAACAACGGATACCAGTATTCGGTGTGAATGCTGGGCATTTGCAACGCTTCTGGATTCTCCGAGAACGTCACCGCGTGACATCCCTTGTCCGCCAGGCGCTTGACTTCCTTGGCCGACTCGGCGACGTCATACAAGGGGAGAATTCCGCACGGGATGAACCGCCCGGGGTATGCCGCGCACCATTCGTCGACGTGCCAGTCGTTGTAGGCCTTGATCATCACCAGGTTGACGTCGCGGTCGGGGCCCTGGTTGAGGACCTGGCCGGAGAATCCGGTGAAGTTCGGGAAGTTCAGCCCCGCCAGCTGCCCACCGGCGTTCATGTCGCGGACCCGCTCGTCGACGTTGAAGCAACCGGGCCGCATCTCGTCGTAGCGCGAGGCGTCGATGTTGTACATGTCGCGGGGCTTGCCCGCGACGGCGTTCAGGCCCATGTTTCGCCCGCGCACCTCGCCGTAGTACCACTGCTGGACGCCGTCGGGCTCCATGACCACCCGCGGAGCGAGGTCTTTGTACTTCGCCGGAACATGCGCGTCGAACATGTCCGCCGGCTCGGCGATATGGTCATCCACGCTGATCAGGATCAGGTCGTCTTTATTCATGTCGCACTCCTTGGATACAGCGACTAGTAGACAATGATCCCAGTCACATCGTCAACGCCCGGTATTGCTGCCTCCGGGTGGTAAACCGGCTTAACGGCGGTAACATACCGCCGGGTCGTGGACAAGCAGTCGTTTGCTCACCCGATGGTCACAGACGGACTAATAGTCCATCTGTTGACAGCGCCCGACGCGGCCTGGGATGGCCTGATCGTGGTTGCCGCTGGTCACCGCATGCCACCATGGGTCATGGCTGGGCCCGAGGCGAACGCGAACAAGGTGGCGCGGCCCACCAACGCGGACGTGGCGCGGTTGGCCAGCGTGTCGACCGCGACGGTCAGCTATGTCCTCAACAATGCTGCGGGCCGCAGAATCTCGGCGCAAACACGCGAGGCGGTACAACGCGCCGCCGAGCTCCTTGGCTACCGGCCCAACCTGGCCGCGCGCAACCTGGCCCGGGGCAAGAGCGGCGTGGTGCTCTACATCGTGCCGTATGTAGCCGTGGGCGACATGCCGATGCAAGCCGGCAGCCGAATGACCACCGAGCTGGCGCGCCTGGGCCTGCTTCAGGTGCAGATCTTCGAGACCGAGGACGATCAGCACGTCGTCGATGCGATCGAGAACCTCGACCCGATTGCGGTCACCAGCCTGTTCCCGCTCAGCGCTGCCGCGGCCCGCGCGGTCAAAGCCGCCGGCATACCCAACATCGAGATGGGGACGTTGCCCGCACTCGGCGATCCGCACCTCGCCATTGGTGAAATGCGCGTCGAACATCTGGTGTCGCGTGGCCACCGGAGGATCGCGTTCGCCTACACCGCAATTCAGCGATGGCGGGCCCTCGGCGACTACTGGATCGAGGGCGTGCTGCGTGCGGCCAAGTCGCGGGACTTGCCGCGAGTGGCCGTCGCCGAGGTGACGGTGGACAACGCCGCGGATGTGGTCAGGGGCTGGGTGGGCGACGGCGTAACTGCGGTGTGCGCGCAGAGCGACGAAATCGCCTGCCTCGTCTTGCACGGCATTCATGAAGCGGGACTGCGCTGCCCGAGCGATCTCGCCGTCATCGGCGTCGACGCCAGTCCGATGGGTATGGTGAGCAGCCCGCCGCTGACCACCGTGCAGTTCGACCCGCGCGCCGTCGCCGACTTCGCGCTGGGCGCACTCCTCGAACGGTTGGGATATCCCCCGCCGCCGGCCGGCGAGCCCACCGATATCGCCCGCCTGATCGTGCGTTCCTCGACCTAGCGCCGCGCTGGCATACTCCGGTCTGAGCGCACCGCCGGAGAGGAGCGATCCGATGGACATCGTCGACGCCCAGGTCCATGCCAACATGCTCGGCACCGAGGTCACCCTCGCGATCATGGACGCCCTGGGCATTGCGGGCGTGCTGTTCGACGAGTTCGACACGTTCACCGACGAAGGATTGCAGCCGGGCTATCGACTGGCCAGCGGCGCCTTTCGCTGTGTGGGGCCCAATGCCGAAGCTGCGTCGATACGCCATCCCGGGCGTTTCGCGTTCCTGATGCGAGCAGATCCGAGGGATCCGGGCATCGAATCCTGGATTGAAACGCTGACCGCCGCACCCGGGTTCAAGGCCCTGCGCACCACGATCTTCACCCCGGCCGAGGCCGCGGTGTTCGAGCAGGGCGGCCACGATCGGTTACTGAGAGCCGCGGGCTCGCACAGCCTGCCGGTGTTCGTCACGTGTCCCGGCAAGGTGACGCACCTGACGCAATATGTGGAGCGCTTTCCCGACGTGCAATTCGTCATCGATCACTGCGGCGCCGCTTTCGATGCGCCACCCGGCCAAGCCGGCATCGACGATGCGGTGGCGATGTCGGGCTACGCCAACGTGGCCTACAAATGGGCGCACGCGCCGTCCTTATTGTCGACCGAGCCCTACCCCTTCGGCGACCTCGAACCGAAACTGCGCCGCGTGATCGACGCTTTCGGACCCGAGCGCGTGATGTGGGCCAGCGACTACACAATGACGCGGCACCGCGCCACCTGGGCCGAGAACCTGTTCAGCATCCGCGACTCCTCGTCGCTGTCGCAGGACGAGAAGACCTGGATTCTTGGTGGGACAGCCCGCCGAATTCTCAAATGGCCAGCGACGGAAGATAATTCGTCGCTTTAAGCGATCGCGATGGCGGCCAGGCCGTCGCGCACCCGCTCGGGCAGCGATCCCCCGTCGCTGAGCCAATCGTCCAGTGCGATGCGCACGGCCGCCATCGCCAGCGCACCGATCAGTCGGGGCCTGGGGTCGTGGGGTTCCAGCCGGGGTAACCGGGGCGCGATCAGGTCGGCGATCGCCGATTCATAGCGCACGTAGATGCGTCCATGCGTCCATGCCTCCAGGGTTTCCGACGAGCGGGTCAGGGTGGCCAACTCGCGCACCTGGTCCTCGATCTCGGCGAATCCCTTGCCGAGGTCACCGAAGGCGCCGATGACAGCTTCCGCCGCGCCCAACCCCGCGGGTTGGACAGCCAACGCGGCGATGATCCGATCCAGCCAATGGGTGTTCATGCCCTCCGCGACGGCGTCTTCTTTGGAGTTGAAATAGCGAAAGAACGTTGCCCGTCCGATCTCGGCCGTGTCGGCGATGTCGTCTACCGTCGCCCCCGCCAGGCCGCGGCTGATCACCAGCTGCGCGGCGGCCGTGGCGATACGCTGTCGTGTCGCCGTGCGCTTTTGCTCCGCGAGGGACATCGACGAAGACGTCGCAGACATTCGCCCACCATATCCGGGTGAATCGTGTCGTTGCTCCAGTCGGCTGCGGCGGGCGTTTCGCCGACGGCGCTGCGGGTTCGCCCGTCCGGGCCCACATCACACACCGCATCCGGCCCGATCCAAATTATCGTAACCGAGTATTAATTTGTCTGGAACACGGCGATGGCATTTATGCTTTGTATCCAAAGCTGTTGTGCAACAGCATCATCGGTGCCGATGGCCCTCATCACGAATTCGTATTGGACCTCAATTATTTCTGGCTGCGAAGATCCGTTGAACACGTCGACCAACTCGTATTCCTGGAGACCAAGCGATGGATCAAACCTTTATGCAGAGTGCACGTGACACCATCGTCGACGGTGTTGGCCGACGCGATTTCGTCAGGGCATTCGCGGCAATCGGTGCCGGTGTCGGCGTAGCGGGCATCGCAGCCGGTTGCACCAGAACCCGTTCGGTGGCGGCGACTTTCAGTGCCACTCAGGTTCTGCAGCCAGGCCAGGGCAATATCGGGGGCAACCACTACCTGCAGTCCACGCCAGACCAGGTGCTCTGGGGTTATGTCCCCAACGTGCATGCCAAACCGGTGCTGCAGATGAAGTCGGGGGAAACGCTCACAGTCGACGCCGTCTCACACGAGGGCATCCTGGAGGATCAGGGACGTAATCCCGTCGCCTACTTCGGGTCGAAGGGCGTCCACCAATCCGAGGTTCTCACCGACGCCATCGCGATCGCTGCGGAATATCGGCGCACACCAAGGAATTTCGACAAGGACGGTCCCCACGTGGTGACCGGTCCGGTGTTCGTCGAAGGAGCGCAGCCAGGAGACGTGCTCAAGATCGAGACGCTGGAGGCGACGCCGCGAGTGCCTTACGGCGTCGTCTCGAGTCGGCACGGCAAGGGCGCGTTGGCCAGCACGACGGACGGGAAGGCACCCGCGGGAATCACCCTCGCGGAAGTGATGCCGCCGGTCAGCGACGATCACCGACCCAACCCCGACCCGACGAAATACGGCGACTCCTTCACGTTCACGTCCATCGAGGAAGGCCGTGGCGTGATGCGCTACGGGAAAGCGTCGGTGCGATTTCCGCTCAACCCGTTCATGGGCATGATGGGCGTCGCCTTTTCTCAGGACTCGGATCTGACGGCGGCAAGCGCCAACTCGATACCGCCGACCCTGGGTGGCGGCAACATCGACATCCGGTTGCTGGGCGTGGGTTCCACTTTCTACCTACCTGTGTTCGCCGAAGGCGCACTGTTTTACGTCGGTGACCCCCACCACGCGATGGGCAGTGGCGAGGTCGCGCTCACCGCGATGGAAGGATCGCTGCGAGGAACCTTTCGGCTCACGGTGTGCAAACCGAAAACCGGCGATGCACCCTCGGTGGCATACCGCTACCCCTTCGCCGAGACCGCCGATCTCTGGGTGCCCATCGGGCTGTCCGATCCCGATGCCAGCGTCAACGGACAGATCAGTGATCTCAACGTGGCGATGCGCAGGGCGGTCGTCAACGCCCTGGACTTTCTCGAATCCGACCGGGGGATGGATCGGGCCACGGCATACGCATACCTGTCCGCCGCGGCCGACTTCTGTGTCTCTCAGGTGGTCGACCGCACGGTCGGCGTGCACGCGCAAATCGACAAGTCGCACTTCAGGTGAGCCATGCCGCGCAATTCGCGTGAATCCTGTTCAGGAGGCTGACCATAGCCCTAGCATGAGACTATGTCTCAAAATCCGGCAGTGTCGCCGACCGAGAGCGCGCCGCAAGCGCGTGCCGCGTGGCAGTTCTTTCAGCAGATGATCACCGACGTCACCAACATCGTGACCGAGGACGCCGAGACCGAGCGCGAGCTTCTCGAGGGGTTACGGGTGATCGCCCGGGTGTCGTCGCTGTGTTCACAGATGGCCGTCGAGGCCGACACCGCACGCCCGGCGTTCTTCGATATGTGTTCGGACACCCGGATGATCGGCGGGCCCAACCCCGACGGCAACTATTTCCTGGCGATGATCCGAGGCGATCGCCGCTATCGCATCACCGGTACCCGCGGCACGACAACCTACCTCGGCTTCCAGGTCCTGGCGGGCACCGGCCTGACCCCAAGGCGAATGTCGAACTACCTCGGCGACACCAACCTGGAGCTCAACTCCGGCCAGTTCGCACTGGTGCTGTCCGCCGACGAGCCGGCCGACCTCGGGGGTGCGCAGTGGATACAGATCCCGGATGACGCGTCGTCGGTCGTGGTCCGCGAGTACATCGCCGATCGCAACGCCGAGGAACCGGCCACGATGCGCATCGAGGCGCTCGACCCCGATCCGGTGGGCGTGCTGTCCGATGACGAACTGGCCGAACAGTTCACCGCGATGGCGTGGTCGCTGATGAAGCTGACCACGCTGCACCGCACGATCAAGCCGGAGCTGCTGCGGCAGCCGAACACACTGTTGACCGCCGAGGCCGCCGACCTGGGTGCGGCCGACACGACGCCGGACAACCTGTACATGCTGGGCACCTTCCGGCTCGACCCCGGCCAGGCGCTGGTACTCGACATCGAGCCGCCCGATACCCGCTACTGGAACGTCACGCTGGAAAGTGTTTGGCACGAGTGCTTCGAACCGCGCCGCCGGCACAGTTCGGTGACGAATCGCGGGGTGCGCCCGGATGCCGACGGGCGGGTGCGTATCGCGATCTCCGCGCAGGACTTAGGATTTGGGCATTGGCTCGACACCGGAGGCCGGCATCGCGGCTTCGTTGTCCTGCGCTGGCTGGACAACCCCAACGCGCCCGACGTGAAGGTGTCGGTACGTGAGGCCGCGGAGCAGCCATGACGTGGCAGCAGCGGTTCGACCCGGACAACCTGATAGCCGCCGCCTGCGAACAGGCCGGCTGTGACGACTTCGGTGACACCTCTAGTGACCAGGGTTGGCGCTCCGGGCTGGAGCGTGTCACCGACGGCCTGGTCAACGAGGCGCGATTGTCGGCGATCGGCGTGGAGGTCGCCTACCTGGACATCATCCGCGCTCTGACCAGCCGGCTGGGCGTGACCGCGTGGCGCAAAGAGCACCCCGAAATCGCCGCGGAGACAATCACTTCGCCGATCTTCATCGTCGGCCAGCCCCGCACCGGGACCACCATCCTCTACGACCTGCTGGCCCAGGACCCCGAGCTGCGGGCACCGTTGACGTGGGAGGTCGACGCGCCCTGTCCGGTTCCCCAACCCGAGACGTATCAAACCGATCCGCGGATTGCGCAGACGCAGGCCACGATCGAGATGTCCGAGCAGATCATCCCCGGGTTCCTGGCGTTTCACCCGATGGGTGCGCTCGTCGGCCAGGAGTGTGTGCGCATCACGGCCAGCGAATTCACCAGCATGATCTTCCCCGTGCAGTACCGCCTGCCGAGCTACGCCCATTGGCTGATGTACGACGCGGACCACACCGGAGCCTACCGCTTCCATCGAATCTTCCTGCAGCACCTACAGTCTGGAGTATCCGGGCAGTGGCTGCTGAAGTCGCCGGCACACCTGTGGCAGCTGGACAAGTTGATGGCCGAATACCCCGACGCGCTGGTAGTGCAGACGCACCGCGACCCGCTCAACGTCATCTCGTCGATCGCCGCGCTGACCAATCACCTGCGGCGGATGGGCAGCGACGAAACGAACATCGCCGAGTGCGCCGCGCAGTCGTATGAGGAAATCGTCGTCGGCCTCGAGCGCGGGATGGCGATGCGCGACAAGGGTGTTGTGCCCGAGGGCCGGATGATCGACGTTCAGTTCACGGATTTCGTGAAGGACCCGTGGCGCACGATCGGAGACATTTATCAGAAGCTGGGCCGCGAGCTCAAGCCCGAGGCCGAACAGAGGATGCGTGACTTCCTGGCCGCCCACCCCGGTGACGGCGGGCGCGGGCGCTACACCTGGTCCGACACCGGCCTGGACGCCGACGAAGTGCGGGAGCGGGTGCGCGATTACCAGGAGCGCTACGACGTGCCGACCGAGGTGCTGAAGTAACTTCCGCCTGTTGGTCAAGCCGAGCGCCCGGCTAGCCGGGCGCTCGAGCGTGTGGGCCCGGCTGGCCGGGCACTCGGCAACGTGGCCGGTCTACTCCGCCGGCTCGTACCGCAGCATCGTGACGTCGTGCTCGGGATAGTCGAAGAACACCGGGCGCACCCGCATGCCGACGTTGAGATCCACCGGATCGACGTTGACCATCTCGGTGGAAAACCTTGGGCCTTCGTCCCATTCGACGATCGCGAGCAGCTGCGGAACGGCGTCGGCGAAATGCGGGCTGACGGGCCGGTGCGCCACGGTGAACGAATACAACGTCCCCATTCCGGAAATCTCGCGCCATTCCAGGTCGTTGGCCAGCGTGCGCGGGGCGCGTACCCGCGGATAGAACACGTAGCTGTCCGACGACGGCGAGTACTGAATCACGATGCGGTGCTGGGCCAGCGCGTCCCAAAACGGCGCGGTGGTAGGCGTTTTGACGGGCATCGGGCGGTCGAACTTCATCAGTCAGTCCCCTTGCAGGATGAGCGTCGTCTGCTCGGACAGGATTCCGCCGTTGCCGGACACGAAGGCCCGGTTGCAGTCGGCGACCTGCGCCGCGCCCGCGCGGCCCATGATCTGGCGGGTGGCGTCGCAGACGTGGTGCATGCCGCCGGCCAGTCCCGCTTGGCCGAAGCCGAGCTGACCGCCGGCGGTGTTGAGCGGAAAGTCACCCCGGAACGTCAAGTCGTGGTTGGCGACGAACTCCATCCCCGTGCCCTTCTCGCAGAACCCCGCGTCCTCCAGCGACAGCAGCACCGTGATCGTGTAGCAGTCGTAGATCGACACCATGTCCATCTGCCCACGGGTCAGGTCGGTCATCGCGAATGCGGTGTCAGCCGCTGCCGCGATCGGTGTCGACAGCAGGTCTTCGGCGTAGGTGGGCGTCTTGAACGGCACGTGTTCGCCAAATCCCTTGATCCACACCGGCCGATGGCGCGAGCGCCGGGCGACGTCGGCGTTGGCCACGACTACCGCGGCGCCCCCGACACACGGCATGACGATCTCCAGCATGTGCAGCGGGTCGGCGATCACCGGGCTGGCCAGCACGTCCTCGACCGTGAGTGGCTTGTCCTTCCAGATCGCGCCGTCGGTGTGGTTGGCGTTGGTGCGGGTATCGACGACGATCTTGGCCATCGCCCGCTCGTCGTAGCCGTAGATCGCCGCATAACGCTGGGCCACCTGGCCATACGGCCCGTTCTGCCCGAGGTTTCCGTAGGGAATCTCGAATTCGGCTTGCGGAGAGCCGTATTGGTTGCTCGACGAGCCGAAGAACATGGCATCGACCATCGGCCGGGGCTTCTGCTTCGACATCGGTGTGATGTAGCGGGCCGGCAACGCGCACAGCACGGCGTCGCAGATGCCGAGCTCGACAGCCGCGGCCGCCCGCCACACCATGGCCGCGGCGCTGGCTCCCCCGAGATCGACATGCTCGGCGAATCGTGCACCCACGCCGAGGTATTCGGCGATCGTGGAGGGGACGAAGATCTCCGACTCGGCCAGGTGGGACGCGACGATCCCGTTGACGACCTCACCCGGTAGTCCCGCGTCGTCGAGTGCCGCGGCGGAGAGCTCGGCCCATTGCTCAAGGACGAAGGGCGCGGGCGACGCCTTGTTCAGCCGCTCGGGAGGCAGCTCGACGTATCCGACGATCGCGGCCTCTCCGCGTAATCCCATGGCGTGTCCTTATTTTCGGATTTTACTTGCGGGGCAGTCCCAGAATCATCTGCGCGATGATGTTCAGCTGGATCTCCCTCGTCCCGCCACCGATCAGCTCGGCCGGCAGATGCAGGTAGGGCTCGACAACCGCGGCATCGTCGTCGTCGACCATTGCGACCTGACCGGTCAGCTGCAGGGTCGCCTGGAAGGTCCGCCGCAGCAGCACGTTCATCGCGACCTTGGCGATGCTGGACGCCGGGCCGGAGGCCTGGCCGTCGAGCAGCCGGATCGTTTCGCGCACCCCGAGTGCCCGGATGGCGTTGGTGTAGGCGTCAAGCTCACCGAGCTCGCGTAGCGCGTCGTCACGGTCCGGCCCGGGTTGCGATGCGAGGCGGCGCAGCGCTATGGCCCGGTCGAATTTGACGTATCCACTGATGGCCGAACGCTCTTCGGCCATGGTGGCAATCGCGAGGCTCCAGCCGTCGGTCGGACCGCCCAGCAGCATCTCGTCGGGGACGAAGACGTCGTTGAGAAACACTTCGTTGAAATGTGCCTGCCCGGTGGCCGTCTTGATGGGCTGGATTTCGATGCCGCGCGAGCGCATATCGATCAGGAAGTAACCGATGCCACGGTGCTTGCTGGCTTCCGGGTCGGTGCGCGCCAACAGGGCGCCCAAGTCGGCGTATTGCGCCAGCGACGTCCAGATCTTGTGGCCGTTGATCTTCCAGCCGCCGTCGACCTTGGTCGCCCTGGTGGCCAGCGACGCGAGGTCGGAACCGGCTCCCGGCTCGCTGAACAGCTGGCACCAATGGATCTCACCGCGTTGGGTCGCCGGTATCAAGCGCTCCTGCAGGTCTTTTGAACCGGCAGCCAGTACCGAGGGCAGAATCCATTCGGCAATGTTCAGCGAGGGCCGCACCAGACCGGGTCGCTTGGCGAACTCTTCGTCGATGATGAGCTGCTTGAGCGGATCCGCGTCGACGCCCCACGGTGCCGGCCAGTGCGGCGCCATCAGACCGGCGTCGGCGATCAGCGTGCGCTGCGGCCCGGAGGCCTGGTCCTCGTAGTCGCCGTGCGGGGCCGGCGTGTCGTTGCGCAGCTGCATCGCGGCATCCAGCGTCTCGGCGACCCACGACCGGAATTCGGCCTCCGCATCGCCCAGGTTCACCGACATGTCGCGCGTCCCGGTACACGTAGCCTCGCCCAGCCGACGCGCCCAGCGGTTCGCGGGTCCGATCGATCCGGCCAGGCTGATGGCCCGCCGCCAGTACAGGTGCATGTCGTGTTCCCAGGTGAACCCGATCGCGCCGAGCATCGTCAACGCGTCCAGCACCAGGTCCGGCACCGGCGAGACCGCTATCGTCGCCGCGCCGGCCGCCGCAAGCTGGTGCTGTTCGAGTGACTCGTCCGCGGCACGAACCGCGTCCCAGGCCGCCGCGGTGGCCAGCTCGCTGTTGACCAACAACATTGCGGCGCTGTGCTGTAACGCCTGGAAAGTGCCGATCACCTTGCCGAACTGTTCCCGGGTGCGCAGGTGCGCGGTGACCGCCTCGACGCACCACTGCACGATGCCGGCGGTGGTACTGGCCACCAGTCCTACCGCGAGGCATCCGGCGCGATCGGGGTCGATACCGGTGAGGACATCCGAGTCGGTCACCGGATACTCGGCCAGCCGCACGATTCCGATATCGGTGACCAGGTCCGTACCGGGGACGGATTCTATTGTCGTCGTGGGCTTTCCGCCACGGACAACGGCCCATACGACGTCACCACCGTCGCTGCGGGCGGCGACCAGCAGCACCCGCGCCGAGCACGCGCCCGCGGTCACCTCGGAGGTCCCGGAGATCAGCCAACCCTGGCCGTCGGGGCGCGCCCGAAAGTCTCCGCCGTCGGGCAGGACGACTGCGGCGGGTGCCCCGGACGCCAGCTCTCGCAGCAGCGATTCCGCCGCCGGTTTCGGATCGGCCAGCAGCGCAACGGCTCCCGTGATTACCGTCGGCACCAGCGGTCCGGGCAGTAGCGCCTTGGCCGCCGACTCCAGGACGCACGCGGCATCGATCAGCCGCCCGTCCTGGCCACCGAGATTCTCCGGAAGATGCACGGCGTGGAAACCGTTGGCGACCAATGCGTCCCACCATTCGGGAAGCTGACCGGCCGCCAGCGCGTCGAAGGTGTCTCGTGTCGAAGCGATCGGTGCGTGCCGGGCGGCGAACTGGCCGACGGCTTCGCTGAGATCCTGCTGCTCGGGGGTCAGTCCCAGGGTCATGACCGCGTCCGCGCAGTGGCGAACATGGGCTTCGGCCGCACCGGCTGATATCCTTCCGTCTTACAAGACGAACCGTCTCGTCTTGTGGAAGATTACCGGGGCGGGTCGAGATCTGCAAAGCGACCCCGGGCCCCGCGGCCCGCGGCCCGCGGCGAGGACGGCGAGGGACCTGACAGACGAGGATCACCAGATGCCAACCGATCTCACCCAGGCGGGTCCACCGGCCGGCTCACCACGACGCCGCAGCGAGAAGTCGCGGACGGCCATCGTCACCGCCACCCGCGAGCTCCTTCTCGAACGCGGATTCGACGGGTTGACGATCGAGGCGGTCGCCGCGCGCGCCGGGGTGGGCAAGCAGACGATCTATCGGTGGTGGCCCAGTCGTCCGGCGTTGGTGGCCGACGTCATGCTGGAGGACGCCGACAAGATCCTCGCGTCGGTCGACCACACCGATGACCTGACCGCCGACCTGTTGGGGTGGGTGCGCAAGCTGACCTCGACGCTGACGACGGAGCGCGGTTCGGCGATGCTGCGGACGTTGACCGTCGCCTGCATGGAGCACGAGGAGACCGCGGTCAAGTTGCGCGCCGGATTCAGTTTGCCGCTGCACGACAGCGTTCGCACCCGGCTGTTGGCTGACGGCATCGATGCCGCCACCGCCGAGTCGGCGGCCGATGCCATTGTCGGCGGCGTGGTTTATCCGATCCTCTCGGACGCGCGGCAGTATTCACGGCACCGAGCCGAATTGACCACGCAAATCATCGTCGAGTCCTTGAAGCGCAAATGCTGAAGACGCGGTATGGCGTGATCGGGATCCATGTTGAAATGCCGTCCGCGAGCCCCGAAAAATAGCTAGATCGCCGAGCCATATCGCGGCCCAATGCGAGATTTGCGGCTTCGTTCAAACGTTGCGTGGCTGCGCGCCGGTCGCCGCGAAAGTGGCTGGCATAGAGCATCATCTATACGGATTATCGGTATCACCAATTCGGATTGGACCTCGATCCGGCCGGATGTAAAGATTCGTTGAG
Source organism: Mycobacterium ahvazicum (assembly GCF_900176255.2). Taxonomy (GTDB): domain Bacteria; phylum Actinomycetota; class Actinomycetes; order Mycobacteriales; family Mycobacteriaceae; genus Mycobacterium; species Mycobacterium ahvazicum. The sequence continues at coordinate 116,948 of NZ_FXEG02000001.1, read as the reverse complement.
TACTTCGATCGGACGACTATCCAGGAGTCCTGCAATGGATCTGTCTATTCAGCGGGTGCCGAACTCGCAAACTGCTACGCCGAGCAACTGCATCGCCGATTGGCGCGGTACCGAGGGTGGTAGTCACGCGGCTACCCCAAACCCCGCGCGAGCGAATTAGGCTTCGGAGCATGACCAACCGGCCGAGTCCGTGGGGGAATGAGCGAGCGAAACTCTCACATCAGTTGGACATGCGCGGTGAGGATCTCGGCCGCCGGCACGCGCGGCGGCTTTGCCACCGCTTCGCGCGCGTCGGCGTCGAAACTTCGCCGGCCCGCTTGCGCGCGATGCTGGCCGGCGCACCGTGTGCGGCGAGTGAAGAGGCCAATCTCCGATTCGCTTTGATCGCAGCCGAACTCGACCGTGAAGCCCGCACCGCGAAGTACCGCCAGATGAGACGCGAGGGCGCGCGATCGTTACTGATCGCCGGCATGACGCTGCTCGCATTGAATTTCCTGCTGTGCGCGGCCTACGCGCTGCTGAACCTGGCCCAGCAGTCCTCACCGTACTGACGGGTCGCGAATCCGCAGGGGCACGTCACCAAAGGGCTGGACCGCTGACCTGCCGGCCCGATGACCAGGTCGCCACCACCGCGGCCATCGGCTCGGTGCGGACCGCGACCAGGTCGGCGGGTTGACCCGGTGTCAGCCCCCCGGCATCGCAGCTCGAGGATGCGACGACGTGGCGCGGATGCGTGGTGAGCATGGCCACCGCGGAGTCGATCGACGCCACCCCCGCTTCGCTGATCGCCACGGCGGCCCGGGCCAGTGACCCGCTGTGGTAGTCCGAGGTCAGCACATCCACCACGCCGGCTTCGATGGCATCCCGCGCGGACAGGTTGCTCAAATGCGAGGAGCCCCGCCACGCGTTAGGTGCGCCCATGACGACGGCAAGTCCGTTATGGCGCGCTGCCGCAGCAGCATCCAAGGTCAGGGGGAACTCGCAGATGCTGGCCCGCATCGCGGCCGCCTCGATGACAGCGCCTTCGCTGTCCGGGTCGTGCGTCGCGAAGACCGTGTTGTGTGCTGCGGCGAACCGGGCAATCTGTCTGCGGCGCAACGGGGTTCCGGTGGCATGCCGATGCAACGTCGCCAGCCAGCGGTTGAGTTCGTCGTCGTCCAGGAACAGCCTGGTCCCCATCGCCGGGCGCCATGCCCGTTCGGTTTGATATTGCCCCTGACCTGGGGTGTGATCCATCACCGACAGCAGCCCGATCCGGCGGCCGTGCTGGCGCAGCAGTTCGGCTGTGCCGTCCACTGATTCGGGATCACTGACGTCGACGCGAAGATGGACCGGCACCGTCACCGGGAGATCACCCGCGACACGGTGCAGGGTCTGCAGCACGCAATGGGCACGACGATATCCGTCGGCCGTATCGGGCCCTTCGCCCACCGAGATGCACAAGTAGGGACGCACGACGCCGTGGGCGACCGCGTCTGTCGCGAAGTCCTCCAACGCGGCATCGAGCGGTATCACCGTTCCCGGCCGGGGTGATTCGAAGCGTGGCAACGAATCCGCGTGCAGGTCGGTGAACGCGGGCCAAAGCTGCAATGGGCGCAGATCGACTTGGTTCGAATGGGGTGGTGGCTGGGTGTCGACGGAGCTGATGCAGCCGTCTTCGATCGTCACCCAACGGGGCCCGACGGCTTCGTCGCGGTCTACTTGTTCCGTAGTCCCGGTCATCACCCGGGCAGCTCGCAGACTAATCATTATGTGGGGCAAACCGATTGGCGTAGGGATCGCGACGCTGCCGCACTGCGCAACGCGTCGTCGAGGTGATCCAGATCGGCCGCCGCCGACACGAGCTCGGCAAAGGGATAGCGGTCGTGGTGAGCGGCGAGGAAATCGACGGCAGCTCGAAGATGTTGGGGGCGATAGTTGTGCACTCCGGTGATTGTCATGAGATTTCGGACCAGATACTCCGGGTCGATCGATATGGGCTGACTGGCGGCCACCGATCCCGCGAGGACGGCCCGGCCCCCCACATCCAAGCTGGAGATGCAGGCTTCGACGGCCGACGGGCTTCCCGACAATTCCAGCGCCACGTCCACCGGCGGCACGTCCTCGGGATCACCGACAACCAGGTCGGCACCGAAGCTGTACGCCGTTTCCTGACGCGCCGGGTCCGGATCGCATACCGCAACCCAGGCACCGATTGCATCGGCCATCGCCGCGGCCGTGACTCCCAGCATGCCCGCACCGGTGATCAGGATCCGGGCGGGATCGCGGTGGCGATCGAGTTCGGCTGCGTCGAACACCGCCGCGACCGTCGCGGTAGCGCACGACGCGGGTGCGGCCACGGCATCCGGCACGCTATCGGGTACCTCGACAATCGTGGTGCCCGGCAACAGCACACAGTGACTGGCGAAGCCGCCATTGAGCGGCCAGGCGCTGTCGAGTGCCTCGTGACCGTATTTCTTGAGATGCAGACACTTCTGTTCCAAGCCCCACACGCAATTGCGGCATCGTCCGCAGGACGCCGTAATGGACCACACAACCCGGTCTCCGACGGCCACCTCGGTGTCGTTGGGATAGCGGGGCCGCCCGCCGGAACCGATGGCCACCACATGGCCAACCTGTTCGTGGCCGAGGATGCCCGGATGCGGAGCGTCCCTGCGTCCATTCACGGTGTGCAGGTCGCTCCCGCAGATGGTGGCCAGATCGACTGCGACCAGCACCCGGCCGGGGCCCGGGTCGGTCGCCGCGCTGGTCGTCACCACGGTGATCGGCTGCCCCACCCCGTCCCAGCGTGCATACCGTGCGGCCACGGCACCGTTGACTGTCGTCATGCCGACACCGGTTGCGACGCCGTCGGCGCAATCACCTTGCGGGAGCCCCGTTTCCGTGGCCCTGACTCGACGTCGACGGTATCCAGCGCGACGTCCTTGGGCTCGTCCAGCAGCATGGTGGCGACGATGCCGAGCGCAAAGCACACACCGGCGATCAGCACCGTCGGTCGCAGCCCCAGGTGGGCGAGGGCGACCGGAGTGATCAGAGCGCCCAGGAAGGCGCCCACTTTCGCGGTCCCGGCCGAAATCCCGTGTGCGGTGCTGCGGATCGCGGTCGGATACGATTCCGCGGCCAACAGCATGGTCGTGTAGTTGGGTCCGACGGCGATACCGAACAGCGACAACCCGAAGACCACCGCGAACGGTGTCACCGTCGACGTCAGCCCCGGAATCGCGGCGATCAACGCCATCGACAACGCGGAGAGGCTGAATCCGAGCACCTGCAGTGGTTTACGGCCAATTCGGTCTAACAACGCGAGGCCGACCAACGCGGCGACCAGGCTGAAACACACCACCAGCGCGGCGTTGATCGCCATGTTGGTGACAATGCTGGTGTGCGGCGCAATGCTTTTGATGAGCAGCGGCTGACTCACCGAATTTCCGTACACGGCAACATTGAAGAAAAACCAGCTTCCCGCGGTGCCGAGCAGGGTCAGCTGAAATGACCGGGAGCGCAAGGCTTTCCACAACGTCACCGACCCGGGCGCGCGGTCGGCAGCAGCTGCCTCTACCGCGCTTCCGGAGAACGCGCTCAGATCCTGCGCCGCCCGGTCGGCATCGCCGGCCACGACCAGGGTCCACCGCGGGGATTCCGGCATGTGTCGGCGATTCGACAGCACCAGCAATGACGGGATCGCCCCGAGGCCGAGAATCAGCCGCCAGGACAGCCCCGGCGACGTGCCCAGAGCGACGATGACAAGCGCGACCACGTAGGCCGCGACCTGTCCGAAAACGTAGAATAGAAAGGTCAATCCGACCAGCCGACCGCGATTTCGCCGGTTGGCGTACTCGGTCATGATCACCCCGGACGCCGGATAGTCGCCGCCGATACCGATCCCGAGGACGACACGGGCGATCAGCAGGCTGATGAAGTTCGGGGCGAAGGCCGAGGCGAGCGCACCGATGATCATCAGCACCGCCTCCAGCCCGTACACCCGCCGGCGGCCTAACAGATCACCAAGGCGCCCGAACAGGAATGCGCCCACCGCGACCGCCAGCAGGGTCGAACTGGTCAGCGCCCCGACCTGTCCGGCGGACAGATGAAATTCGGGCTTGACCAACAGGGTCACCGTGCCAATGACGTTGAGGTCATAGGAGTCGGTGAAAAATCCCATGCCCGCGGTGACGGCGGCCTTCAGATGAAAACGGCTGACCGGCGCATCGTCGAGCCGCGCCCGCACCCCGGTGGTGTGCGGCGTCGTCATCGCGACACCGCCTGGTCATGGGCGTCGATACAGGCGACCAGGTCGGCGACCGAGTCCAGCACGTGAGTGTGCGGCACGGTCGCGAAGTCGGCATCACCGTGTGCCCCGCTCCGGACACCGGCCACGATCGCCGCTCCGGCTCGCGAACCGGCCCACAGGTCGCTGGTGGTGTCACCGGCGACGGCGATCTGGTCGACGGCTTCGGTTCCGGTGCGCAGCAAAGCCGTGAGGATCATGTCGGGATAGGGCCGTCCGCGGCCGGCATCCGCCGGTGACAACGCATGTGTGATCAGGTCGCCCCACCCCAGGGCCGCGATGATGTGGTCGCGAGTGGTCGGGGCAAAGCCCGTTGTGAGCACGACGGCGCAGCCCGATCCGCGGAGCTTTTCGATGGTCTCGGCGGCCTGCGCAATGGGCGCCACCCGGTTGCTCTGGATGGCTTCGACGTAGGCCGCTTCGAACGCGGCATTGGCGGCTTCCGCGCGCTGCACGTCGCCGCCGAAGATGGTCCGGAACACCTCGATCTTGGACTGCCCCATCGTCTCGTGGACATAGCGGACGGCCGCCTGATAGTCGGGGCTGCTGCTAGACAACCCTGACGACGACAGGGACGCGTCGAACGCATCGGCTACGGCGCCGTCGTCGAGCACTGTGGTGCCCGCCATGTCCAGGCAGGCCAGTCTGATCATGTCCATCTCCTCTGGGCGCCGGCGTGGGGCAGGTAGGTCGGCGCCGGGCATCTGAGTACCGCACCGAGCGTTGCTGAAACCGTCTGGCTGAGCCCTGGCGCGACGGCTTCGCGTAGGTGTACGAAAGGTGAACGTTGACGGCCGATTTCGTCGTAGTTGTCCGAACAACTCGACGATCGTCGGTCGCTGGCAAAGCGGGAGTATCCGCGCGGCGTTAGGGTGCGCTGTGGTCGCCGACCCGAAATACCGCTCGATCGCCCGAATCCTGGAAGCAGAGATTCGCGAATTCAACGACGGGCAGCGGGTCCCGAGCGAAAACGAGGTGGCCCAGCGTTTCACCGTCGCCCGCGCGACCGCGCGTGCCGCGCTGCAGTATCTGACCGCCCGCAACGTGATCCGCCGGGTGCGCGGAGCCGGTAGCTTCGCCACCCACCGCATCGACTACCCGATCGACGCGGAACGTGCGCCCTCGTGGAGTGCCACGGTGCGCGCGGCCGGCGCCTCTCCCCGGAGCGTGGTACGCAGCTGCGTCCAGCAGCTGCCGCCCGCGGAGATCGCCGCCAAACTGCAACAGCTGTCCTCGGATCCATGTCACCGCCTGGTGCGGCTGTCGTACGTCAACGATTTGCCCGCAGCGTGGGGAATCGAATGGGTGCCGGCCACACTGGTTCCCGACCTCGCACTGGCGATGCGCGCCAACGACTCGCTACACGAAGTCCTTACCAACGCCGGCCTTTCGCCGCGACGGTCGTGGGTGCACGCCAGCACCGAGATATTCGAAGGCGAAGTCGCCGACCAACTCGACGCGCCACAGTCCAGCCTGGGTTGGTACATCGAGAGTCTCAATGTCGACGAGCTCACGTTGCGGCCGGTGTCGATCACGCAGCGGTGGTTGCGCGCCGACACCGTGCGGGTCACCTTCGACAGTGCGGTCGCCAGCCGGGTCGGCCGTTAGCTAGCGCCCCGAAATGGTGGCGATGACTTCGTCGGTGGTCAGAATCGCGCTGGCATAGTTCGGGATATTGACCTCGAGGGCCGCGCGCATTTCCACATCCGAATAGCTCGCCGTCGCGTCCTTGACCACCGTGACGTCGTATCCGAGTTCGGCGGCGAATCGGACCGTCGCCTCGACACAGGTGTGGGCGATCAGGCCGACGACGATCAATCTATGGATACCGTGCCGTTTGAGCACGAGATCCAGATCAGTGTTGGCGAATCCGCTGGAGCACCAATGTTCTTGGGCGACAACATCGCCCGGTCGTGGCTTGAAGTCGGGATGTAGCTCGCCGCCCCAGGTTCCGTACTCGAAGGTCTTACGCGACCACGCGGCCCGCTGGATAGGCGCGATGTACTTCCAGGTCTCGTAGTCACCCGGGCGGTACCGGCGATGCAGCGCGTAAAAGACCCGGATGTCCGCCGCCCTTGCGGCGTCGAGGATTTCACGCATGTGCCGAACACATCCGTTGGCTTCTGCGACGACCTTGAGCCGATCCCACACCTTGCCGCCTTCGGAGATGAAGTCGTTGTACGGATCGATCACGAGAAGGCCGGTGCGGTCGGTTTCCTGCGTCACGGCGTGACTCACGAACCGGTTTTACTGTCTTGGTCCGCGGCACGGAACCTGCTGGGCCACAGTGCCATTCGATCGAGCAGACCATCCCGCAACACCAGCGTGTGAAACAGCACGGCGCACATATGGGCGGTAAACGCGGCGAACAGCAGGAAGGCGAACACCCCGTGGCATTCACGTAGCACCGCATACAAATCGAGGTTCTGCGGTGCGATGCCCGGCAGGCGGATCGGCCCCACCATGGTCACCGGGAGTCTCGCGGCCGACACGGTGGCCCATCCGATCAGCGGCTGTATCAGAAGCAGCGCATAGAGCGCGTACTCCGACCACGTCGCGATCCGGCGCTCGGCGCGGCTCATCGTGGCCAAAAACGCCGGCGGGCGGTGCGTGAGCCGGTTCGCCAGCCGCACCACCGCGAAGATCAGGATGGCCACGCCCAACGGCCGGTGGATGGCCAGCAGCAACGGGTAATAGCTCAGCGAAGCGATCATCGTCACGCCGATGAGCAACTGCACGATGACCATTGGCGCCATCGTCCAGTGCAGTATTCGGGACGGAATTGTGAAACGTGCTGCGGTGCTGGTTGTTTCGACTTCGTCGGTCATGAGCGCACCTGGCCGACATTGACCTCACTGGGCGACTTGGGTTCCTCGGCACGGCGAGTGAACGAGCGCGCGTAAACGGCCGACCGGGCAGCCAGTAGCGGGTCGTCGGACATGGCGATGCCGTCGGGCAACACCGTCGGGTCGAAGTTGATGTCGCGTGCGTTGCCGGCTTGCTCGGTCTGCACCGCGTCGATAGTGATGGTGCCCGCGTCGATCGACTTGCGCGATTGCGGCCAGGGCTTGGTGGCGTCGCTGGTCGGGTCGCCCGGTTCACCGATCGTGAGAATGAGCTTCCATGTCAGCGGCCGCTGCGTGACCGCGCGGATGAGGTCGTCGAACAAGTAGTCCTTGCCGGACGAAGCCGGCGCAGCCGCCTGCTGCGCAACCGCCGACCAGCGCACCGGGACAGTCGCACCGGCGCTATTGGTGAAGTAAAACGCGTTCAGACCGTGAAACGCGCTGTCCGCGAACCCCACACTGGGCGGCGTCTGTTTGATGACCTTCAGCGCCGCCACGGTCTCGGGATGGCGCTCGAGGAATGCGGCCATCTTCTGGGGATCGGGCTTGCCCGTCGCGGGGACGGGTTTGGACGCGAGCAACCGCTCGTAGAAGCCCTCCGGGGTGCGGTCGGTGAAGACGGGGAAGTTCACCATCGCGGTGCGCCACTGCTGGCCGTTGGGCACTTGGAACACCAGACCGAATCCGCGGACGGTGTCCGGCTTGTCACTCTGGTCCGGGAGGCCACCGCCCAGCGAAAACCTGCCGATCAGCGGCACGTTTCCGGCCCGGAACACCGTCGCACGGGAGACCGCCGCCCCCGCGCCGTTGCTCGCGAACGACCCCGTCGCGCTCAGCCCTTTGGCGTGGTTTCGCCGGAATCCGTCATGGTGGCCGAAGACTTGTTCGAACCGATCGGCGAAGCGTGGCGGGGTCAGCGTGGCGGGCCCTGAAAAGCCGAGCCAGCCGCCCGCGTAGGCGAAGCCGCCGACGTCCACGGCGGCCACGCCGGCCACCGCGCTCATCCCCAGCAGCGCGCCGCGCCGGGAGAGCGCACCGAAACGACGTTGACTGGGTTGTGGTTCAGCGGGCCGATTCGCCGGCTCCTGATCGCGATCAGCGGGCTCCATGGCCCACCGTCCTTTCCGGTCTGCCGCAGCGTGGAACTAAGGCGCTGAAGGCAATTCAATCCAGGGGCTGTTGAGGTGCGCAACTCTTAGGGATTGCCGACGCACAATCCGGACCACGACACGGCGCAAGGTTTCGTTCAACTCGTGCCAAGACCTTCACTATTTACGCTCCGAGGCGTAGCGTAATGGGCGGCCGAGGCCGGGCGTTCCCCGGTCTCGTGTCCACCATCTCCGGCCAGCCAGCCCCATGGCGACCCCGAACAGACTCGGAGGGCACTCGTGTTCGACCTCAAGATCACCGGTGGAACTGTGGTCGACGGCACCGGCGCCGAGCGCTACACCGCCGACATCGGTATCAAGGACGGCCACATCGTGGACGTCGTCCGTCGCGGTGCCAACGACCCCGAGACGGGCGGCTTGGCAACAGCCCCGGCGGCCGAAACCATCGATGCGACAGGCCATGTCGTCGCTCCAGGATTCGTGGACATCCACACCCACTACGACGGCCAGGTGAGTTGGGATGGCCTGCTCGAGCCGTCCAGCGGCCACGGTGTCACCACGATCGTGACCGGCAACTGCGGCGTCGGTTTCGCGCCGGTGCGGCCCGGCAGCGAGCAGTGGCTGATCGAGTTGATGGAAGGAGTCGAGGACATCCCCGGCACCGCCTTGACCGAGGGCATCGAATGGGGCTGGGAAACCTACCCCGAATACCTCGACGCGATCGGCAAGCACAAGTTCTCGATCGACGTCGGCAGCCAGGTGGCCCACGGCGCCATTCGCGCCTACGCGATGGGCGAGCGCGGGGCCCGCAACGAGCCGGCGACACCCGAGGACATCAAGGCAATGGGACGGCTGGTGACCGAAGCGATCGAGGCCGGCGCGCTCGGCTTCTCGACGTCGCGCACGATGGGGCACCGCGCGATGGACGGCGAACCGGTCCCAGGCACCTACGCGGCCGAGGATGAGCTGTTCGGTCTCGGCCGGGCGATGGCGGCCGGCGGCCAGGCGGTGTTCGAGCTTGCACCGCAGGGGTCCGCGGGCGAAGACATCGTCGCGCCCAAGAAAGAACTCGACTGGATGCGGCGGCTCAGCGCCGAAATCGACCGACCGGTGTCGTTCGCGCTGATCCAGGTCGACGCCGACCCTAACCTGTGGCGCGAAATGCTGGATCTGTCCGCCGAGGCGCACGCCGACGGCGCCCGGCTTTACCCACAGGTCGCGGCGCGCCCGTTCGGCATGATGATCGGATTCCAGGGCCACCACGGCTTCAGCCACCGGCCCACCTACCGCCGACTGAAGGCCGAATGTGGCCGCGAGGAGCTCGCGCAGCGGCTGGCCGATCCCGCGGTGAAGGCCGCGATCCTGTCCGAGGACGACCTGCCCGCCGACCCGAGCCTGCTGTTCGACGGCATGTTCGCGTTGGTGCAGCACTCTCTGGGCCGGCTCTTCGCGCTGGGCGATCCACCCGACTACGAGCCCACAGCCGACCGCACCGTCGCGGCCATCGCCAAGGCCCGCGGCGAGGAACCGCTGTCGACGCTGTATGACCTGATGCTCGAGCGGGACGCGACGGCGATGCTGATGCTGCCGTTGTTCAATTACGCCGAGGGCAACCACGACGCGATCCGCGAAATGCTGCTGCACCCCGCCGGCGTGCTGGGGCTGTCCGACGGCGGCGCCCACTGCGGGATGATCTGCGATGCCTCCTATCCCACCTTCCTGCTGACGCACTGGGCGCGAGACCGGCACCGCGGCGACAAGCTGGCGCTGGAATACGTGATCCGCAAGCAGTCTCGCGATACCGCGCACCTCTTCGGGCTGACCGACCGCGGCACCATCGAGCGCGGCAAGAAGGCCGACATCAATGTCATCGACATGAACGCGTTGCGGCTGCATCCCGCGGCGATGGCCTTCGACCTGCCCGCCGGCGGCAACCGGATCCTGCAGGGAGCCAGTGGATACGCGGCGACGATCGTCAGCGGGACCGTGACCCGTCGCAAGGACGTCGACACCGGAGCGCGGCCCGGTCGCCTGGTACGCGGAGCACGCTAAGGACTCGGTCAGTGACCGCGGCTGCCGGCAATCCGGCGCGCACCCGGGACGAGGATGCGATCGGCACCCCGCCCGAGCGCCCGACGCTGGTGCCCGCCGAACGCTACTACTCGCCGGCATTCGCTCAGCTCGAGATCGAGCGAATGTGGCCGAAGGTGTGGCAGGTCGCCTGCATGGTCGACCACGTCGCCGAACCGGGTGACTACTTCGAATATCGCTGCGGCCCTTACGGAGTGCTGATCGTCCGCGGTGACGACGGCGTGCTGCGGGCATTCCAGAACGCCTGTCGTCATCGCGGCAACTCGCTGTGCACCGGCTCAGGGTCGGGACTGCGCGAGCTCAAATGCGGCTATCACGGGTGGACCTGGGATCTGGCCGGCTCGCTCAAGCGGGTGCCGAACCGCAAGGGCTTCGGCGCCCTGCGCATGTCCGACTTCCCGCTGGTTCCGGTCAAGGTCGACAGCTGGGCCGGCCTCGTCTTCGTCAATCTCGACGTGAGCGCGATGCCGCTGATCGAGTATCTGGAGGCGATACCCGACGACATCGCCTGGTGCCATTTGGCGGACTTCCGTTGCTACGCGACCCTCACGGTCGACGTCGAGGCAAACTGGAAAACGATCGCCGACGGGTACAGCGAGACCTACCACATTCAGACCCTGCACCCGGAGTTGCTGCGCTGTATCGACGACATCCATGCGCCACAACAGATCTGGGGCCACACGGCTAAGTCCGATCAGCCCTATGGCGTGCAGAGCCCCCGCTTCGACGGCACGCTGAGTGACGAAGAAGTCTGGGACGCTTACGTATACACCCAAGGTGCGCTGATGGGCGCGGCCGAAGGCACCCCGTTCCCCGCCGACGAACGCCGGCCCGGACAGACGGTGCAGGAACTGATCGCGGACCGAACCCGGGATTTCGCCGCCAGCCGGGGAGTGAACCTGGACTGGGCCGACACCGACCGGATTACCCGGCTACACCAATACAACGTGTTCCCGAACATGACTTTGCTGGCCAACGCCGACCACCTGACGATCATGTGCTCGCGCCCCGGCCCCGATCCCGGCTCGACCTCCGACAAAGGCCAGTTGGTGATGTTCCTGATGACGCGGATGCCGCCGGGCGCCCCGCGCAGCAAGCCGACAGACGTTCGGGTGGACGCCGGGGAAGCCGAGCCCGGCCTTGTACTCACCCAGGACATCCGGGTGCTGCCGGGTTTGCAGCGGGGCATGCACCAACCCGGATTCACCCACCTGGTGCTCTCCGGCGAGGAGCGTCGGGTGATCAACATGCACCGCAATCTGGAGCGCTACCTCGGCCTACCGGAATCCGATCGGATGACCGGCGGCATAGGAGAACCCGGGTAAATTCGCGTCGACAATTTAATCGGCGAGCGCCCCCCGAAAGCGCCGCCACGGTCTAGACTTCCGGCTTGTGACGACCGCGTCGAATCCGTGTGGTGACGAACAAGGGCAGCTGCCACACCGGTTGCATATGCAGTATCAGATTGTCGGTCAGCGGCGGGCGCGGCGGATGTGCCGGACTTTCGCGGACGTGGGCGTCGATACCGGTCCGGTTCGTCTGCAGCAGATGCTGGCGGGCATGCCGGTCACCGAAGGAGAAATGACCGACGTCAATTTCGCCCTCATCGCCACCCAGATCAAGCGCGACGAGCGCAACGCGAAGCGCAAGCAACTCCAGCGTCAGGGCACCCGCTCGCTGATGTTCGCCGGGATGATTCTGCTGGTGCTGAACTTCCTGTTCTGCCTCGCCTACGTGATGCTCAACCTGACCGACCAAGCCCCGCTGTAGCGCGTCAGCGCGGCGCTCCCGTTGCGTCGCTCAAGCCGGTCTGCGAAAGGGCACGATGTCGTGCCATCGATTGCCGGTCGCTTGCGCGAATTCGAAGTTCTCGGGCTCGACGAGATCGCGCAATTCCCACACGCTCATCCGGTCCGGGTCGGGAAACGCTTCGGCGAAAACGAGTTGCCCTCCCGGCTTCAGCACCCGACCCAGGGAACGGATGCAGGCCGGTTTGTCGGGCACCTCGCCGATCACCGCGGCCAGGAATGCCACGTCGAAAGTGTCTTCTGGGTAAGGAAACCCGTCGCTAGCCTCCCCCGCCGTAAAGCCGATGTCGTGGAACCCGGCCCGCTCGAGCTGCCGCCGAGCCTTGTCCAGCATCTCGGGTTGGAGGTCGAACAGGTCGAGCCGGCCGTAGATGAGCCGCCGGGCGATCTGCACGCTGTAGAAGCCCGGGCCAGGCCCGACTTCCAGCACGTGCTCGGTGCCGGTGAGGCCGATGCTGTCGACCTTGCGTGCCGGATTGGACAGCGCCCGGCGGATCGGATTGTTGAGAAAGAATGCCGCCTGATGCGGATAGGGAGCGGCGCCTTGGTGGCGGCGTTTGTGGAGCAGAGCATCCATCCAGGTCGTCGACATCACGTCCCCTAACTCGTCGTTCAAGTTAGGGTACCCTAACTAAGTGCGCGGGCGCTAGCCCGTTTCCGGAGCCTCACGGGTCGATGTCAGACGTCCGGCTTCGGTCACGCCATGGATCCACACCGTTCCACCCGTCGCGTGGTGTTGCTGCTGCCCGTCGTTAATCGCTTGGTGCGCAGCGTGATCCGAGTAGCTCACCAGCAGATGCGCGGATGCAATCGGTGATTCCCAGGGCCAGCAAGTTTTGCTCGCGCTGTTACGAATTCGCGATGCGTCGTAACAGCAAAGCTTCTGCTCACGCTAAACCGTTTGGCCTGCTGCGTGTTTCGTGTGGTTGACTCAGCAAGGGCCGCGGCCGTCGCCAGCCAGCTTGAGCAGAAGTCGCGTTCCGCCGAGCGGGCTGGCGTGCAGAGATGCGTTCCCGCCGTGCAATTCTGCTTGTTGGGCAACCAACGCCAGCCCCAGTCCGGAGCCCGAGCGCGATGCCGTCGAACCGCGAGAGAAGCGTTCGAATACCGCGGTGCGTTCGGATTCGGGGACGCCGGTGCCGTCGTCGTCGATCGCGATTTCGACGCCTTCGGCGGAACTGCTCACGGTGAGTTGAATCTTGGTGGCACCGCCGTGCTTGACGGCGTTGGCAATCGCGTTGTCGATCACCAGCCGCAGACCCGTCGGCAGCCCCACCATCAAGACCGTCGGCGACGGCACCAGTGAGACCTCCACGTCGGGGTAGATGCGCAGCGCATCGTGCGCGGCACGATCCAACAGCTCGGTGATGTCGAACGGCACGAAGTCGTCGACGGTGGTCAGCTGCCCCTGCGCGAGTCGCTCCAGCGCCGTCAGCGTTGCCTCGATGCGGCTCTGGGTGCGGATGACGTCGCCGATGATCTCCTCGCGCTGCTCGGCGGCCAGCTCGAGAGTGGACAGGACCTCCAGGTTCGTGCGCATCGCGGTCAGCGGGGTGCGCAGCTCGTGTGAAGCGACCGCGGCGAAGTCACGGGCCGACTCGAGTGCCGCCTTGGTGCGCTGCTGCTCGTTGCCGATACGGTCCAGCATCTGCTCGACCGCGTCGGCGATCTCGACGGCCTCCCGCACACCGCGGACCGCAACCTCGTCGGGACTGGATTGCGCATTGATGGCGCGGGCTTGCCGGGCCAGCAGGACGAACGGGTTGACCATGATCAACGAGATCACCCAGCCGACCAGGAAGGTGCCGGTGATCACGCCGGCGCAGATCAGCAACACCCGAAGGTGCAGTTCGTTGATCCGATGCTGCGCCTCGGCCAGCGGTGCGGCGAGCGCGATCGAGACCGGACCCGCGTTGAAGGTACGGACGCGGTATTGCACGCCGTTGATCGTGGTGTTCGCGTACCCGTTGGCGAGTTTGGGCAAGACGATGTCGCTGGGCACCGACACGGTCAACGCACCGATGCGGGCGGTGCGCACCAGATTGCCGTCCGGCGACGGCCGGTCGGGGGTGCTCTGGTGCGGGCTGTTGAGCAAGGTGTTGATGTCGCCGAGGCTGCTCACGGAGTCCAGCCGGCGGTCGAGCTGGCTGTACTGATCGTTGGTGACGCCGACCCAGACCCATACGCCCAGCGTGACGACGAGAGCGATCACGCCCAACTGCGCAACGATGACGATGGTGCGCAACGACAAGACACGCATCGGCAGTCGAATTTTTCTCAACGCGCGAATGGTGGGCTCCCTTACTGAGCTAATACTGCTTCGCGACCATCATGGCCCATTACTCGGTCGGCGGACCGCTCAACCGCGTGACACCGAAAGACGTGTTCCACTGTGCCTTTGAAATGGCTTTCGGTGCAACGACTTTCGATTCAGGCAAGGTTCAATTCGCTGGGTAGCCCCGCACTGCAAGCGGCCTCGGCGAGCAGTTCCCCGAGCAACGGCCCGAACTTCATCAGGTTGTTGCCGACGAAGCCGACCACACGGCCGCGCCGCACCGCCTTCCACCCATCTCCGCCGGCGTCGAGCCACGGAGCATGCACCGTGAAGCAGTCCACCTGGCCCACCGGCGACAGCGCCGGGAAGAGCGCACGCACCCCGGTCGGATCCGGTATCGGCTGACCGAACGCCCATCGGCCGGTGCTGCCCAGTGGCAGCCCGTAGCCCTCGGGGGCCGCCAGACAGGCGGCGCCGGTGGCGTCTGCGCCCTCGTAGGTGTAGCGAGTGTGCGGGGTGAGCTCGACATCGAACGGGCCCAGCAAATCCGGTGTCTGGGCACCCACGCATACCAGGACTTGGTCACCCCGCATCACGGTGCCATCCGCAAGCCGGACCGAGCCGTCGTCGCCGAGCGAGACGACCTGACCGCGCCTGATCTCCACCCGGGCCGCCAAGGCGCTCAGAGCACGGCGAGTGCGCAGGCTGCCACCGCGCGGATCGAAAATCGCGGCCTCCCAGGGCGGTGTGACGAACGGTATCCGGGCCTGGATCTGGTGGTGGTCGAGCCACGAGAACTCGGCGCCGGCCTCCGTCATCGCTGTTGCGGTCTCCTCGGGTGGGGCCGCCGCAACGAAACCCTCGGAACCGAGCAGCCGCCCCACCTCGAGCTCGCTCTCCCAACGCTGCCAGCCGGCGCGTGCCCGGATGGCCAGCCGGCATAGTGCGGGGCGCTGATGGGCGATGCGGAAGATGCGCGCCAGACCCGCGGACAGTTCGGAGAACGGTTCGCCGCGTTCGAACACGACCGTGGGCTCTCCGCGCCTGGACAACTCGTAGGCGGCGGCGAGACCGCATATCCCCGCGCCGACAACAATGATCACGTAAATGCCTCCCCCACAATCGGGTTCATCGCACCACCTCGCGATGGCCGGCGTCTAGCCGGCGGGTCCAGCCCCGCGCGTCGAGATGTTCCAACAAAGGGATCGCCACCCGCCGGGTGGTGTTGAGGGCTTGGCGCGCTTGGCTGGTGGTGAACGGCTGCGCCAGCCGGGCCAACTCCCGCATCGCCAGAGCGGGCGCACTGGGCAGCAACACGACCCCGTCGCGCAGCCGCAGCACCCGCCCGGCCCGCTCGGCGGCCGCCAGTTCGCGGGCGGACAACTGCAGCGCCGACAGATCGTCGGCCTCCGGCGCATCGAAGGGCTCGGCCCGCAGTCGCGCTTCCAATTCGCCCACGGCGGCCTCGGCCCGCCCGAGGTCGTCGCGAGCGCCGGGCATCCGAATGTGGCCGCCCCGCTGCTCCAGTCCCGCGTCGCGGGTGACGCCGTCGAGCAGCGACTCGTCCGGCAGGGCCAGCAGGTCGCGCGCCGCACCGCGAGATAGACCCTCTGCCAACGAGTCTCGCGCATGCAGTTCCTCGACCGCGGCGCGCAGCCGCTGCTGCCAGGCCTGGAACGTCGCGGCGTGCACCCACCAGTCGTCGAGCACCCGCACGCTCTCGGGTATCGCCGATGACACGAACCCCAGCCGGCGCAGATGGCTCTCCCGCACCGCGCCGCGGCGGGCCACCTCGGCGCCGACGTCACCGGCCGCATCCAGCGCGCTCAGCGCCGCGGCTCGACGGGTTCCGTCGCCGCGCCGCCGCAGCACCGGGGGGTCGGCGTCGAGCACCATGGCGCCGCCGAGGACCCGCTGGCCGCCCGGGTCGCGCAGCACCAATCGGTCGCCGAGCACCAGCGGCAGAGGCCGGTCGAGCGTGAGCCGGCCGTGGTCGTCGTCGAACGGCCGCAACCGCGCGGGCACCGCCGCGGTGCCGACGTGCACGACGAGCCGGGCGGCGGCGTCGGTCATCGGGCCGCCGGTGGTGCGGCGAATATCGAGCGTGCCGGTGCTGACCCACGCCCCGGGGGTGACCAGCGCGCTCCCCCGTTGGATGACGTCGCGCGAGACGCCACGCAGGTTCAGCGCGACCCGGGCCACCGGCCCCAGCCTCGGGTAGGGCTCGCCGCGGCTCTGCAAACCGCGGATGACGACCGACTGCGGCCGGTCCGCGTCGAGCAGGTTCAGCCGATCCCCGCGCGCCAGGGTGCCGGCCGCGAGCGTGCCGGTCACGACAGTGCCCGCGCCGGTGATCGTGAAGGACCGATCGACCCACAGCCGCACCCGGGCGGTGGTCTCGGGTGCGGGCAGCTGCTCCAAGACGCGATCGAGGGTGGCACGCAATTCGGTCAGCCCGGTCCCGTCGACCGCGGACACGACCACCCCGGGCGCATCCCGCAGCCCGGTGCCGGCTAGTTCGTCGCGCGCCTGGGCCAGCACCTCGGGCGCACGGTCCGGCGCCCGGTCGGCGCGGGTCACCACGATCAGGCCGTGCCGGATGCCCAGCGCGGCGAGCGCATCGCGGTGGTCGCTGGACTGCGCTCGCCAACCCTCGTCCGCGGCGACGACGAAGCAGACCACCGGCGCGGGACCGAGGCCGGCCAGCGTGTTGGCCAGGAAGCGCTGGTGTCCGGGCACGTCGACAAAGGCCACCTCGCGGCCCGACGGCAGGGTGGTCCAGGCGAAGCCGAGGTCGATGGTCAGGCCGCGGCGGCGCTCTTCCTCCCACCGGTCGGGCTCCATGCCGGTCAGGGCACGGATGAGCGTGCTCTTGCCGTGATCGACGTGGCCGGCGGTGGCCAGGACGTGGGTGCTCAGCGGTCCGCCTCGGGCGTTCCGGTTAACGCGGCGCGCACCGCTGCCAGCAGACGACCGTCGTCGGACTCGGGGATGCAGCGCAGATCCAGCAGGCAGGCGCCGTCGTGCACCCTCGGCAGCACCGCGGGCTCTCCGGCGCGCAGGGCAGCCGCCGCCGATTCGGGGAGGCGGACCGCCCAGCCCGGCAACGGGACGCCCGGGGCGCCGCCGCCACCGACTCGGCCGTCGTGCGCGACGACGGATGCGCCGACCGCCTCGGCCAAACGCTGCGCGCGTGCCCGCAGCCGGTCGGGATCGGCGTGCAGGGCCTGGGTCACCGGCGAGGTGCCTGCCCGGACCGTCGCCTCCAGCGCGGCGAGGGTGAGCTTGTCGGCACGCACGGCACGCGCCAGCGGATGCCGCGCCATCCGGGTGACCACCTCGCTGCGGCCGAGCACGATGCCCGCCTGCGGGCCGCCCAGCAGTTTGTCGCCACTGGCGGTGATCACGTCGGCGCCCGCGGCCAGCGCGGTGGCGGCGTCGGGCTCCTCGGGCAGTAGCGGATCGGGCGCCAGCAGCCCGCTGCCGAGGTCGACGACCAAGGGGACATGCGTCTCGTCGGCCAGCGCCCGCAGCTGGGAGACCGCGACGGCGGAGGTGAACCCCTCCACCCGGAAATTGCTCTGGTGCACCTTGAGCACACATCCGGTCTGCGGCCCGATCGCGTCCGCGTAGTCCTTCAAATGGGTGCGGTTGGTGGTCCCGACCTCACGCAGGCGGGCACCGGTGGATGCGATCAGGTCGGGCAGCCGGAATCCGGCACCGATCTCGATCAGCTCGCCGCGGCTCACCACGACCTCGCCGCCGGCTGCCAGCGCGGTGGTTGCCAGCACCAGCGCGGCCGCCCCGTTGTTGACCACCAGCGCGTCCTCGGCGGCGGGGCAGACATCCAGCAGCGCCTGACGGAGGGCGACCGCGCGCTTCGAGCGGGTGCCCGTCGCCAGGTCGAGTTCCACGTCGACGTAGCCGCTCGCGGACACCAGTGCCTCGATCGCGCTCGCGGCCAATGGCGCCCGGCCCAGGTTGGTGTGCACGACGACGCCGGTGGCGTTGAGCACCGGGCGCAGCTTGGTGTTGCGGTGCGCGGCCAGCGACGCCAGCACCGCGTCCTGCACCTGGTCGGGCGCCAGGTCGCCGCGGCGGGCCCGGTCCTGGATGTCGCGCACCACGTCCCTGACCGCGTGCTCACCCAGCCGGCTTCGCGCCTCCTGCACCGGCGCAAGCGAAAGCAACTGATCCGTGCGCGGAATCAGGCGGCGCGGGTCGACCTGTGTCACGTGCCTCCTCGCGTCCAGGGCTGGCGGAGGCGGACGGGAATCGAACCCGCCAGACCGAGATACTCGATCTCACCGGTTTTGAAGACCGGGGGGACCACCAGGAACCCAAACGCCTCCATGGACAAACTAGCGTGGTCAGCGCCGATACCGACGAGCCCGCCCGGGTTGCCCCATCGAGCCGGTGGCCGCCGGGCGGGCGGGGTCGAAGTGCCCACCCGCCGCGGGTGGGGTCGAAGTGCTCGCCCCCGAGCGACAAACCCGTTCACTGGCTCGCGGTCGCGCCGCCTCTGCAGGCAGCTCGGAGAACGACATTGGCGTCTGCGAAGCTTTCGCCGCCACTATCTTCTTTTGCGTCATTCTAAGCGGGTTCGACTCCGTCGTAAGTTGGACGACTATAATTCTGGTGTCACGAAACAACCCAGCGTCGAAATAGAAGACTGGCTACCGCAGTGCCCGAACATATTTCTGCTGCAGATGAAAGCTTGCTGCCTTTGCCACGCTGGATTGCCATTTACGATGCCAGGGCTGCTTCGTCGATTCTGACAAGCAGGCTAGGGGACGGGCGGCAGTACACAAAGATCCGCTTCTTTATAAAGGTGCTGACATCGCCTCACCTCGCGATACCTGGCGTAGCAGTTATCGGTGTGCAATCACGGATCAATTGGCAGCGCTTCGCGGGCTCAGCGCTGTGGCTTTTTCGGTCGATCCTGGTTCCGCATGGCACTCCATGGAATGCTAGCCGCCGACCGTTCGTGCTCAATTGGACGCACGATTGGGAAGTTGTGAATCTGGCGGCTCTGCTGGTTGGCAGACGTCCTGGAGCCGCTATCTACCTGGGCAAGCATCTGATTCGCTTGGCGGATGAACATCAACTCACACTATGGGCAGATGCACGCGGGGAAGACAGATTGGTTGACGCGTACGCCGCCCACGGATTCGTGCCATGTGAATCGGAGTATTCATCGAAGCTGACACTGCTGATGAGGCGGCAGCCGCCCACAATTAGTTGAGTCAAGTATCTTTGGCCGGAGCGCGATTCAGCTTTGCCTCCAAAGCCGCGGATCGCTGGCGTGCATATGCGATAGCCCGATAAATCAGTTCCCAAGCCAGTGCGACTGAAATCGCCGCTATTCCCAGCCAGGAATCGGCTTGCACAACGGCTGATGTCAAGAATACTGTCAATCCCGCGCCGATAAATAAATCGCGACCATTAGGCGCCGGACTTCGCTTACCGTCGATCAACAGGTAGAAATCGAGCCATCCAATTAAAATTAATACTATTACAATGAGCATCACAGGAATACGTTCAACTGTTGATAAATCACGCGTCGAAGTCCATGAAAGGGCCGCCAGTGTGACCGAATTGAGCAGATGCAGCACGAGTGCGTAGCGATAATACTTTCGGCCAGCATTGATGTTTCCGTCGGTTGCGACCGTAACTCCATAGTGAACCGCGAGCGTTCGAAAACCGGTTGCGAGGTCAGAAGACAAGTCCTTTAGGTTTCCGCAGATGCTGTCGAGCTCCAGTGACAACCAGAAGAAGGACAGGGTTGCAAGCCATACCTGGCTTGGCACTTGCCCAAATTCGGCCCAACTCGTCAGCGGTAGCGGAACAACCATCGTAACCGCAAACAGTATTTCCATTAATAAGGGGTAGCGACTCGCCTTCTGATAAATATTCACGAGTACCGCAACACCGAGCAGCATCGAAAATGCAGCGACTCTTAGGCCGCTCCAGCTCATCAGAGCAGCGCTTGCCGTTGCAAGTAGCGGAAGTGTGGTCGCGAGGCTCAGCGCCCAACGCTGGCTTACCCTCCCAGCGACGAGAGCGCTTCTTTGTCGTGCCGGGTTTTGCCGATCGCGCGGCAGGTCAACAAAGTCGTTTAGAGCAAATATGGAGCCGTTGACGACAACTCCAATACACCAAAGCCCAGCGAACGTGGGCCACTCGATGTGCTGACCGCTGAACATGGTGCCAAGCAGGAAGGCGAGGCCACCATACGCGGCCACGTGGAATCGCATCAACGATAGCGAAGGGCCTAGATACGAGAACGGGTTAAATACCTTCGATCTGATTTCTGGCATAGAATTGACGTAGAGTTATGGATCCGGATCCCGCTTGCTGTCGGCCTGATAGTTTGTGGACATTTATAGGAATATGCGCAATCGGCCACCCACTAAATTTCGACGAATTCACGTACGCGAGCCTCAGCAGTCAAGAGTCGACCGTGAGTCCGTTCCCGCCATGCGTTCGCTAGGTCGCATAAAGCCCGCGACGATATTGCATCCGCCCTGCACTGAACCTTGGTGAAGACAGATGTTGCGAGCCGCAGACACGCAACTTCCGCGCCACTCCCGACTACCGCTGCGTCAACTTGCTCGGCATTGGTCCGATCAAGATCCGGATAGGCCTGTATTGCCGATGTGACCGGCCAACTAAGATTGCCGTCCGCCGCATCAATTGCAGCATCACCTAGATCATCGACCAACTGGAGACCCGCGCAAAATAGAATCAGTGCTTCGACTACGGCATCACTCTCACCCTCGTGCCCAGTTAAGCTTCCAATAAGTCGGATTACAGTACCGCCAGGTGCGGCCTTCTCTCCAAGCGTTAGAAGTTCGTCGGCCGTGTACGAATGAGGCGTTACACGATGCGCTAGATCACGCAGGACCGCAGCCGTGTAGCGGGCATAGTATTCAGAATTCATTCGCCGATAGTCACGAGTGTTGTGGGGATCGATATCGCATACCAAGTCGATAGATGCCATAAGGGCTTCGCTCGCGCAAAGGCACATTATTGGATCGGATATCGCCTCGTCAATCAATTTATCCTGCCACGAATAGTGAAAATGGCCAAGGGCGAGTGCCACGCAGATATGCTCAAGAACGCTCTGTTCAGCCAAGCCCCATTCGCGTGCTTGAAGGATTGGAAAGTAAAAGAAGCCACTTTTTAACCCGTATACCGCGTCGGCATAGCTGCCGAGATACGGCTCTACTGCTGGAATCCGCATCGCCAGCGCCGATCTTGCGGAAGCTGCAATGCGTGACCACGGAAATTGTTCCGAGACCTGTTTGAGCCACTGGGTGAGCTGTAGTTGGTCGCTCACAATTCTTCTACGACCAGGCTTTCTGGGACGAAGTGCAGACTACTGCGAAGAGGAAAGCCCTGGCCGCAGTTCACCAGGAATCATCGACGCCGTTCGCCCGTGGAAGAGTCTCGGTGAGGCGGTCCAGTCTGGGCGCCCTCTCCCGAATCGAATCCAGATAGTTGATAGCGCCTTCTGCGTCATGATGGAGCTCGATCACGTCGAACATCGGTCCCTCCCAGAGCCCTAGCTACCAACGATGCGAGAAGTATAGGACAATTCGACGATGATCGTGAGTCCGAGACGGACAACGCGACGAGAGGGCGTTGGAAGGTGAACCGGGAGGCCCACCTTCGAAGCGCCACAAGGACCCATTACGAGGCGGTGCCGTTCTTTTGCGGAGGCGACAAGCGCGTCCAAAATTGCCGCTCACGTTCGTTTCGGTTCTTTCCTGAGGAAGCACTGGATGGTCTTCGAGTTCTCGACATCGGCGCCAGTTACGGTGAAGTAGCCTTGGCACTCCGCGACCGGGGTGCGGAGCCTGTTTGTGTCGACCTCACTTACAGGGCTGCAGCTTACGCTCGAAAATTCAACCGTATCAACGCAATACAAGCGGACGCATTGCGATTACCCTTTGCAGACTCCTGCTTCGACATCACCATTGCAGTAGGCGTGCTTCACCACACCGCCGATCATCTGGTCGGTCTGAAGGAGATGGCGAGAGTAACCCGACCCGGTGGCCGCGCGTTGATCTTCCTCTACAGCGCATTCACCCCGTACCACGGGCTCTACCGTCTGAGCCATCCGTTGCGCCGCGTTACATCGGTTTCGTCGGTGAGTCGAATCCCACCGTGGGTCCTAGGATTGGTGCGGCCGCCGACCGAATTCGTCGTTGGTCAACGCCTTAATGCCGAGCAGATCAAATCGCTTGTTGCCGACCAGTTCTGGACACCGCACGCCACGTTTCACACTAAGCGCGCGATAGTCCGCGACGCACAGAATCTAGGGTTGAGGCTGTGCTTGACGAGACCCTCCTATTGCTATGGCCGATGGTTCCTATTTCGCCGTGACTCGACCGTGAGCCGGGGCACACCTGCTAGCGACGAGTGTGGCGACGTTGACAGTTGTCGCTAGGAGGCGGGCAGACGGTGCCCCGCCCGCTCCTCATAGGCTCATGGCATGACCCAGACGCAGACCCGGCTGACCGGTTATGCGCACGGCGGTGGCTGTGCCTGCAAGATCCCGCCCGGCGAGCTGGAAGAGGCGGTCCGTGGCCTGGCCGGGCAGACCAACGGGAACGTTCTGGTCGGCCTCGACGACGGTGACGACGCGGCCGTGGTGTTGGTCGGCGACATCGCGGTGCTGTCCACGGCGGACTTCTTCACGCCGGTCGTCGACGATGCCTACGACTGGGGTCGGATCGCCGCGGCCAACGCGCTCTCCGACGTCTACGCGATGGGCGGGCGCCCGGTGGTCGCGATCAACCTGGTCGGGTGGCCGCGTGATGTGCTGCCACTGGAGCTGATGACCGAGGTGCTGCGCGGCGGGCTGGCGGTGGCCTCGGAGGCCGGTTGCCCGGTGATCGGCGGTCACTCCATCGACGATCCGGAGCCCAAGTACGGCATGGCGGTGACCGGTGTGGCCGACCCGAATCGGTTGCTGCGCAACGACGCCGCCGAACCCGGGCTGCCGCTGACCCTCACCAAACCGCTCGGGCTCGGGCTGCTCAACAATCGGCACAAGCAGACCGGCGAGGTGTTCGCGGAAGCGATCGCGACGATGGCCCGGCTCAATCGCGACGCCGCCGAGGCCGCGCTGGCAAACGGTGTGCACGCGGCCACGGATGTGACCGGCTTCGGGTTGCTCGGTCATCTCTACAAGATGTGCCGGGCCTCGAAGGTGGGCGCGGTCATCGACCGCTGCGCGGTCCCGGTACTCGATGCCGGCCGGGCGGCGCTGCGCGACGGGTTCGTCTCCGGCGGGTCCCGGCGCAACCTCGACTGGGTGCGCCCGCATCTGCGTCCCGGCCCCGGCGTGACCGAGGATGATCTCCTGCTGCTCGCCGATGCGCAGACTTCGGGTGGCCTGCTCGTGGTGGGCGAACTGCCCGGTCACCCGGTGATCGGTCACACCGTCGCCGGCGAGGGCATCGAGGTCCGCTAGGCCGCTTTACCGGGCGGAAGTGATCGAGTCGTCGGTGATGCCTGCCGCGCGGCGAGCCGCCAGCCGGCGCCGCTGCGGCTCCATCGTGTAGCGAGGGTCACGGGCCGATTCCTTGCCCGCCTCGAAGAAGCCGAACCTCAACATCGCCGACGCCGTCAGCAGCGTCAGGCCGGACAGCGCGGCGACATCGCGGCGGTGCCCGCCGAATAACGCGCCCAAACCGCCTGCGGCGGCCAGTATTTCGCTCGTCTGTAGCAGCCAGCCAGGCCTGCCCTGGTGCAGCGGTTCTCTGGTCACCGGGTCCATCCGGGACTCTGTGAACCTGGCCGAGATCAGATCACCGACCGCACCGATGACCGCCAGCTTGCGCGCGGGCCCGGCCTCGGAGACCGGGGTGGTGATCATCGCCAATCCCGAGGCGGCCAGGCTCGCGGAGCTGACGAACACGAAGGGCAGGTCTCGGTACGCGGCATTCCACGTCGGGGTGGCCGTGTCGGTGAGCAGCACCGCGGTGTAGACGGCCAGCGGTGGCGACAGTACCGCGGCACCCAGGCCGGCCGGTGCCTCCACGGCGCGCAGCACGGACCGCAACGGGCCCAACGGAATTCGTTCGCCCGTCATTCGATCGATCTCGGCAACCGCGGCTATCCCGATGCCGGCGCTGAACGAGCTGAGGATCCACGAACCGATGCTCATCGGCGAGGTCAGCTTGACGGTCCGCAGCATGTTGACGAAACGCTCGGGCCGGCCCAAGTCCTTCACCAGCGCGACCGCGCCCAGTGACACCGCGATCAGAGCGGACAGTCTTGTGTTGCGGCGCAACTTCTTTCGGCCGGTGAGCTGAGCGCCGGCCGCGAGCAGGCCGGACCCGCCCGCGACGCCGCCCAAGAAAAGGTAAGCGGCCACTTCATGTCCCCAGGGCGCGGGCTTGACCACCGGACGGCCGTAATACGAGGTGAACTCGGCCTCGGGGACCATCGGCATTTCGCGTGAGCCGTCGGAACCACTGCCGCCGCCCCGACGGGCGCCGCGCCCGACTTTCCTGCGGCGCTTGCCCCCCTCGGGTTCTGGCGGGCGGAAGCTGTCGAATTCCGAGGTGCTCACCGGCTACTCCAGAACGCCAGCACGGCCGCTCCGGCCATGCCGACCGCAGCCATTGTCGCCCGCTTGAACATCGTGGGCAGGTCGGCGGTGCACACCCGCGGATCCGGCGGCAGACCGTAGACCTCGGGCTCGTCGAGCAATAAGAAGACCGAACCGGTACCGCCGACGCCGTCGTGCTCGTTGGCGCCGTAAAGCCTTGCCTCGGTGCGTCCTTCGGCGTGCAGCTGAGCCACCCGCTGGCGCGCTCGGTCCACCAGGTCGTCGTGATCGCCGAACTTGATCGACGTCGTCGGACAGGTCTGGGCGCAGGCGGGTATCTGGTCCTCGATCAGGCGGTCGTAACACAGCGTGCACTTCTGGGCGACGCCGGTGACGAACTCCTCCTTGGGGCGGCCCGGCCGGTCCACCGGCGTCGCATACGTGCCGTCGCTACGGCGCTCGACCACGCCGAAAGGGCAACCCGCGACGCATGTTCCGCAGCCGTTGCACACGTCGTGCTGGACCACCACGGTGCCGTACTCGGTGCGGAATAACGCCCCGGTGGGGCAGACGTCGAGACAGCCCGCATGCGTGCAGTGCTTGCAGACATCGGAGGACATCAGCCAGCGAAACTCCGGGGTATCAGGCGGTTTCGTGTCGGCGGGGACATCCGCAGCACCCGGGACCGCGGGCATGCCCAGGCTCACCAGCGCGCGGCCGGATTCGCGTGCCTCCTCGATACGGTCGCGACCCTGCTCGATGAACGCCACGTGTCGCCAGGTGCTCGCGCCCAGCGAGCCGGTGTTGTCGTAGGACGATCCCAGCAGCTCGAGGTCGCCGTCGCGCGGGTTGCGATTCCACTCCTTACACGCCACTTCGCACGCCTTGCAACCGATGCAGATCGAGGTGTCGGTGAAAAAGCCCTTGCGGGGCTTGACATCTTCCCACCCTGCATCGGCGGCTGGGTCACTCGGTCCGATCGGCTGAGCCATCGGTTCCCTTCCCGTCTCGCTCGCGATCGATGCTCTCCCAGACAGCTTCGCTCACTCGAATATTGTCCGTCTCCACGGTGGCGCCTGCGCGCGACTGGTATTCCTCGATCAACCGCAAAAGCTTCGCGCCTTGCGGCCGCCGGCCGGGCTGGATGTCGCAGGACCCGGCCTTGGACTCCTGGATCTGGACGTTCGGATCCAGCGTCACGCCTAGCAGATCGTTGGCCCCGTCCCCGCTCACCACCGCGTCGCTCCCGACACCCCAGTGATAGGGCAGCCCGATCTGGTGCACCGTGTGGTCGCCGATTCGCAGCGGGCTCATCCGCTCGGTGACCAGCACCCGTGCCTCGATCGCCGCACGCGGCGAGATGATCGTGGCCCACCCGTAGGGCTGGAGCCCGCGTTCGGCGGCCAGCTCGGGTGAGACCTCGCAGAACATCTCCGGTTGCAACTCCGAGAGATAGGGCAGCCACCGGCTCATGCCGCCGGCGGTGTGATGCTCGGTGAGCCGGTAGGTGGTGAACACGTACGGGTATACGTCGGCGCCTGGGTCGCCGGCGCTGGGAGCGCTCAGATTGTCCTTGCGCGGGAAGGTGATTCGCGAAGGGTTCTGCTGTTGCGGGTAAAGCGCGTTGGCAACCGGCGACTCCTGCGGCTCGTAGTGTGTGGGTAGCGGCCCGTCCACCACACCCTTGGGCGCGAACAGCCAGCCCTTGCCGTCGGCCTGCATGATGAACGGGTCGTCGCCCGCGATGGCATCCGGGCCGCCGACATCTGGGTCCGGCCGGCTACCCGGTGCCCGGTCGGCCACGAAGTCGGGCACGTCGTGACCGACCCAGCGCTGCTGCTCAGGGTCCCACCAGATGTAGCGCTTGCGCTCGCTCCACGGCTTGCCGTCGGGGTCGGCCGAGGCGCGGTTGTACAGAATCCGCCGGTCCAGCGGCCATGCCCAGCCCCACTCCGACTGGCTGGGTCCGGTGCCGCCGTGTGGCACCCGCCGGGCGGCCTGGTTGACGCCGTCCGCGTACACGCCGGAGTAGATCCAGCATCCGCAGGACGTCGACCCGTCGGCACCCAGTTCGGTGTACCCGGGCACCGGCTGGCCGGCTTTCGGCCCGGTCAAATAACAGCCACTGATCTCGGCCAGCACGGCTGTCGAATCGGGCTCGCCATGCTCATCGGTGGGATAGTCCCAGGTCAGATCCAACAGAGGCCGGTCGCGTTCGTCGGTGGATCCGGCCAGCCGCTGCCGGATTCGTTTGCCCAGCTCGAAAAAGAATTGCAACTCGCTCTGGCAGTCGCCGGGCGGGTCGACGGCCTTGTGCCGCCACTGCACAAGGCGTTGGGTCTGGGTGAAGGAACCAGCCTTTTCGACGTGCGTCGCCGCCGGGAAGAAGAACACCTCGGTCTCGATGTCCTCGGTTTTCAGCTCGCCGGAAGCGATCTCGGGGCCGTCCTTCCAGAAGGTGGCCGACTCGATCATGTTGAGGTCGCGCACCACCAGCCACTTCAGGTGCGCCATACCCATGCGTTGCATCCGGCCGTGCGCCGATCCGACGGCGGGGTTCTGTCCCAGCAGGAAGTACCCGTCGACCTCGTCTTCAAGCATCGACATGACCGTCTGATACGTCCCGTGCGGCCCGGACAGTCGCGGCAGGTAGTCGTAGGCCCAGTCGTTGTCCTCGCGGGCCGCATCGCCCCACCATGCCTTGAGCAGGCTGACGATGTAGGTGTCGGCGTTGGCCCAGAATCCTTTTTGGTTCTTCGGCCCGACCGCTTCGATGTAGTCAGCAAAGGTGTCGTGCACACCGGCCTTTGGCATCGACAGGTAGCCGGGCAGCAAGTTGAACAACGTCGGTATGTCGGTAGACCCTTGGATGGTGGCGTGCCCGCGCAGCGCCATGATGCCACTGCCCGGGCGCCCCACGTTGCCCAGCAGTAGCTGCAGAATCGTTGCGGTGCGGATGAATTGGGCGCCCAGCGTGTGCTGCGTCCAGCCGACGGCGTAAGCGAAGCAGGTGGTGCGCTCCCGGCCCGAGTTAGCGACGAGCGTGCGTGCGAGGTAGTCGAAGTCCTCGATGCCGATGCCGCAGACGTCGCGCACCATTTCCGGCGTGTACCGCGCGTAGTGCCGCTTGACGATCTGGAACACCGTGCGCGGATGCTGCAACGACTCGTCGCGCTGCACGCGGGCGTGCGGTAACGGCGGACCGCCGCTGCCGTGCGCGTCACCGGCCGCCCGGGCCGAGGCACTGGACCCGTGCTCGATGTCGGCCTCTTCCTCTTCCTGGCCCGCGTACGCCCAGCTGGACAGGTCGTACTGTCCGGTCTCGGGATCGTAGCCGGAGAACAGGCCGCCCAAATCCTCTGCGTCGCGGTAGTTTTCGTTGATCAAGGTGGCAGCGTTGGTGTAGGCCACCACGTACTCCTTGAACCACTTGTCGTTGCCGATGACGTAGTTGATCAGCGCCCCGAGTAGCACCACGTCCGAGCCCGCCCGAATCGGGATGTGTTTGTCCGACACGGCCGAGGTGCGGGTGAAGCGCGGATCAATGTGAATCAGCTTCGCGCCGCGCGCCTTTGCCTCCTCGACCCACTGGAAGCCGACGGGATGGCACTCGGCCATGTTGGAGCCCTGGATGATGATGCAGTCGGCGTTGGCCATGTCTTGCAGTGATTGGGTGGCGCCACCGCGCCCGAAGGAAGTCCCCAGACCGGGAACCGTGGAGCTGTGTCAAATACGAGCTTGGTTCTCGATCTGGATCGCGCCGGCGGCGGTGAAGAGCTTCTTGATGACGTAGTTCTCTTCGTTGTCCAGCGTGGCTCCGCCGAGCGCAGCGATCTTCATGGTGCGCCGCAGGGGATGGCCCTTCTTGTCGATGTCCTGCCAGGCATGCCGGCGGGCCTCGACGAAGCGGTCGGCCACCATGTCGATGGCGGTGTCGAGATCGATCGACTGCCATTCGGTAGCGCGCGGGGCACGGTAGAGCATCTTGGTCTGCCGCCTCGGCGAGTTGACCAGCTGCTCACTGGCCGACCCCTTGGGGCACAGGCGGCCACGCGAGATCGGCGAGTCCGGATCGCCCTCGATCTGGACGACCTTCTCGTCCTTGACGAACACCTTCTGGCCGCAGCCGACCGCGCAGTACGGGCACACGCTTTGCACGACGCGGTCGGCGGTCGTGGTGCGTGGGGCCAGCGCACGGGTGTGCCTGGAGGTCACCGCCGGCCCACGGCCGAATGCGTCGGCCGAGCGCAGCTGACGGATGACGGGCCATTCGAGAAGGATCTTCGGCGAGGGCAGCTTCGAAGCCATGTCTTGAAGCCTAGTGGTGCGCGCGATCGACTACCCGCCGGGAACCGGCGCGGTATTCCACCGCGCCTCCTACGATGTTTGCTGTGATCAGCGACAGCACCCGGGCTACCGACGCCGATCGCAACAACGCCTGCCAAGCACTCGACGCGGCACTCGGCGACGGCCAGCTGTCGACAGAAGAACACCGCCAGCGGATCAGCGCCGCAACCAAGGCCACCACCCTGAGCGAATTGCAATCGCTGCTTTCAGACCTGCAAATCCATCACACCCCGGTCGCACCGGCGCACCCGACGCCGAAAGTCGGTAGCCGGGCCATCTGGATCGCGGGCGCGGCGGCCGCGGTGCTCTTACTGCTGGGTGCCGGTTTCGCCGTGATGCAGTGGAACACGCCATCGGGCACGCCTGCGCCGGACCTGACCACGACGTCGCCCAGCATCGGCTCCCCGGGCAACACCGCGAGTGCGGCACCGCAGCCGCAGCAATTGCTGAGCTTCGCCGGAATGACGGCCCTGCTGGCGCAGATGCGCACCCAGTTCGGCGACACCCTCGGCTATCAGCTGAACGTCTACCAAGACCAAGCGGTGGTGATGCGTCCGGACACCGCCAATGCACGCAAGGTGGTGACGTGGGTATACCGCGACGGCAGTTGGATGAACCTTGGTCCCACTCCGTCCGCCTTGCCGGACTCCGCAGTCGGTGACCTTGCCAAGTTCGACGTGCAGGCCGTCCTCGGCGTCGTGCAGCAGGCACCGCAGACGCTGCACATCTACGACGCCAGCCGAATCTATTTGACGGTCGAATCTCATCGCGAAGGACCACTGAGCCTGCGCATCCACGCCTCCGACGGGCCGCTCAGCGGGTCGATCGCGGTCGGCACCGACGGCAGCGTCACACAGGTCTCGCCCCCGGCGCGTTGACCCGGGGTGCCCGCCTAGGTGATCGACGCCGCGTAGATCTCCGCGATGTTCGATCCGAGCTTCTCGTCGAATTCCGCGTCGCTCTGCTGGGCGGTCAGTCCCTCGGTCAACGCCCGCGAGAAGCTGGCGATCAGTCCGTGATTGCGGGCCAGGATCTCGCAGCTCTCGGTGAGGCTGTAGCCACCGGACAGCGCGACCACCCGAAGCACCCGGGGGTGCTCGATCAGCGCAGCGTAGAGGTTGTCTTCGTCGGGCAACGTCAGTTTGAGCATCACCTGCCGGTCGCCCGGCAGCTCATTGAGTTTTGCGTGCAGCGCGGCCACTAGCAGGCCGTCCGCCTTGGGCTTGTCCGGGCTTTTGATGCTGACCTCGGGCTCGACGATCGGCATCAATCCGCGCTCGGCGATCGTGGCGGCGTACTCGAATTGCTGGTCGACAATGGCGTTGATGCCCGCCTCGTTGGGCTCTTGGATGAACGAGCGCATCTTGGTGCCGAATATGCCCTTGTCCACGGCCCGATCCAGCAGTGAATCGAGTTTGGTCATCGGCTTCATCAGCTGGACACCGTTCTCGGCATCGCCGAGGCCCTGGTCGACCTTCACGAACGGCACGATGTGCTTCTGCTTCCACAGATAAGCCGCGGTGTCTTCGCCGTTGATGGCCCGGTCCATGGTCTGTTCGAACAGGATCGTGGCCAGTACCTTGTCGCCGGAAAAGCTGGGGCTGGCCATCAGGCGCTCACGCATCTCGTGGATGAGGTTGAACATCTGCTCGTCGTTGTCGTAGGTGTCTTGCTCAATCCCATACAGTTTCAAGGCTTTTGGCGTACTGCCGCCGCTTTGGTCCAGCGCGGCGATAAAGCCACGCCCCGACGCCATCGCGTTGCGTTGCTCTTCGTTCACTGCGATCCCTCCGTCGTTGCTTGATCCGGGCCGGGCCCGGGTGCGCCGAACCCGCGACCCCGGGTCCCAGCATTGCGCACGGACGCCACCCGGGGCTAGTGCAGGTGCCGCGCCCGGTTTGCCATCGCCATGGTGAGTGAGTACTCTCTCACCATGCCCGATTCGGGACGCGATCGACTGCTGGCGGAGGCGCTGAAGCTCTTCGCCGCCAAGGGCTATGCGGCGACGTCTGTCGCCGACATCCAGCGGGCGTCGGGCCTGGCCCCCGGATCGGGAGCGTTGTACAAGCACTTCGCCTCCAAGCGTGAACTGCTGGAGGCGGCGGTGACCCAACGGATCGACAGCATCGTCGCCGCCCGAGAGCAGTTCGATGCCGGGCAGCCGGGCAGCGTCGAGCAAGCGGTGCGTACCGCCGGGCAACTGATCTGGAGCAATCTGAACCAAAGCGAGGATTTGCTCAAGGTCATGCTGCGCGAACCCGAGGAGCTCGGCGATCTCGACGAGAAGACCTGGCAGGTCATCACCGACAACGCCTATCAACGGTTCGCCGACGAGCTGGCCGCGTCCAATCGCTCCGGCCGTACCAGCATCCCGGATCCCGAGGCCGCGGCGGCCGTGGCGATCGCTTCGCTGTCTCACGCGGCGACGCTGCAGGCGCTGTCCGGACGCTTGCCTGGCAACGTCGACGAGGATCGCTATTTCGAAGCCTGGGTGACTCAGACCGTCAGCGTCCTCGCACAACACACCAACCCCAGAAAACCTTGAAAATCCAAGCGTATCAACCTCTTCCAGGAGTGGAACTATGACTTTCTCACTGCAACTGAGCGACGACGTCATCGACGTGCGCGATTGGGTGCACCAGTTCGCGGCCGAAACCATCCGACCCGCCGCGGCCGAATGGGATGAACGGGAGGAAACCCCGTGGCCGGTGATCCAGGAGGCCGCGAAGGTGGGCCTCTACTCTCCCGACTTCTTCGCGCAGCAGGCCGCCGAACCGACCGGCCTGGGCTTCCTCACCGCGTTCGAGGAGATGTTCTGGGGCGACGCCGGCATCGCGCTTTCCATCATGGGGACCGGCCTGGCCGCAGCGGCGTTGGCGGGCAACGGAACTCCCGAGCAGCTCGGCCAGTACTTGCCCGAGATGTTCGGTACGCCCGGCGACCCCAAGCTCGGTGCGTTCTGCTCGTCGGAACCCGATGCGGGTTCTGACGTCGGCGCCATCCGCACCCGGGCCCGGTTCGACGAGGCGACGAACGAGTGGGTGCTCAACGGCACCAAGACGTGGGCAACCAACGGCGGTATCGCCAACGTGCACATCGTGGTGGCGTCGGTCCATCCGGAGCTGGGCACCCGCGGCCAGGTGTCGTTCGTCATCCCGCCGGAGACCAAGGGGCTATCGCAGGGCCAGAAATTCAAAAAGCACGGCATCCGCGCGTCGCACACCGCCGAGGTGGTTCTCGACAATGTCCGGTTGCCCGAGGACTGCATTCTCGGCGGCCGCGAGAAATTCGAGGCCCGGATCGCGCGGGTCAAATCCGGCGCGTCGGCGGGTGGCCAGGCGGCAATGAAGACTTTCGAGCGCACCCGGCCGACCGTCGGCGCGATGGCCGTCGGCGTGGCCCGGGCCGCCTACGAGTACGCACTCGAATACGCCTGCCAGCGTGAGCAATTCGGCCGCAAGATCGGCGAGTTCCAGGCGGTGGCATTCAAGCTCGCCGACATGAAGAGCCGGGTCGACGCCGCCCGCCTGCTGGTGTGGCGTGCCGGCTGGATGGCCCGCAACAACCAGAACTTCGACTCCGCCGAAGGCTCGATGGCCAAGCTGGTCGCGAGCGAGGCCGCGGTCTACGTCACCGACGAGGCCATCCAGATTCTCGGCGGCAACGGCTACACCCGTGACTACCCGGTGGAGCGGATGCACCGGGACGCCAAGATCTTCACCATCTTCGAGGGGACGAGCGAAATCCAGCGCCTGGTGATTTCGCGGGCGCTGACCGGGCTGCCGATCCGTTAGGTTTGACAGCATGAAACGTGCGGTCGTCGCGACAATCGGATCCATCGTCCTCGGCTCCCGCGTAAGCATGCCCCTGGCGGCCGCGGACAACCCCGTCTGCACGGCATCGCTGTGCTCGTTTTTGTCTCCGTCGCGCAACATCAGCTGCGAGGTCAACTACAAGCGCGAACCCGGTCTGCCCGACGAGGTGTATTGCCAGACCCTTTCGCCGGAGCAGTCGGCGCACCTGTCCACCGGTGGGGTCGTCACCAGCTGTAAGGGCGCTTCGTGTGTCGGCAATCCGGCCGAGACCACGCCGACCCTTGCCTACGATCAGACCGCGAGTGTCGGCCCCTTCAGTTGCACGTCGAAACTGGACGGGGTGACCTGCACGGTCTCCGGGGGCAAAGGGTTCACGATCTCCAATGCGGGAATCACGTCCATCGGCTGACACTGTTCGCTTTTCGTCCCTTCTTCGCCCCGAATTGTCCTGATTCGAACGACTTCCGTTACCGGCTCCGTAATCCTTTCCGACAGTGATGAGGGCACCGCGGCCGCCTTGCCCTGGTTGCCAACCGTGTCCTGGCTGGCCGCGGCGGTGCTCATGCTGCCGGTGCTGCTACGAATGCGAAGGCCGGTTGGGTCGGCGGCGCGGGCTCACACCATGATGACCACATGACCACCGAGCTCCGGGTTCTCGACAGCGAGGACGACCTCATCGCTGCGCTTAACGTCTTTCGCGTCGCGATGGTCGGTTTTCCACCGATATCCGATCTGCCCCCCGGCCAGATCACCAAGATGATCGACCCCGGACGGATGGTCGGGGCGTTCGTCGGTGGACAACTGGTCGGCACCGCCTATGCCGTGACCAACAGGTTGACCCTGCCCGGCGGAGTTGCCGTGAGCCACGCCGCGGTAACGGATATCGGGGTGCTGCCGTCGTTCACCCGGCGGGGCATCGCCACCGACCTGATGCGCCACCAGCTAGCCGACTTCACCACGCGAGGGGAGGTGGTCGCATCGTTGCGCGCGTCGGAGGCCACGATCTACGGGCGGTATGGCTACGGCGTGGCCAGCGCTATGCAGAGCGCGCAGGTCCAGACCGCGCGGGCAGCGTTTCGTCCCGGAGTCGCGACGGGTGGCCCGGTGCGACTTGTCGGCGCCGCCGAGGCCTGGGAGATACTGCCTCGCATCTATGACGCCCATCGCCCATCCCGGGCGGGGACCATCGACCGGCCCGGCGTGTGGTGGGAGGGCGTGCGGCTGCGGACCGAATTGTCTTCTGGAGCTTGGTATGTCGCCGTGCACGGCGAGCCGGGCGACGAGTCGGGTTTCGTCCGCTACCGTCCCGTCGACACCGACAGGTGGTTTGTCAGCGAGCAGCGCACCATTATGGTCGAGGATTTCTTCGCGCCCACCGTCGAGGCCTACCTGGGGCTGCTGCGCTTCCTGCTCGGGCTGGATCTGATTGACCGAGTGACGTTTTGGATGCTGCCGCTCGATGATCCGCTGCCGTCGCTATTGGTCGACCGCCGGGCAGTCAAGGTGACCGCGGTGCATGACGAAACATGGCTGCGTGTCGTCGACGCGGAACGTGCGTTGGCGGCGCGCTCCTACGCCGGCGCCGGCGCCGTCACCGTCGCCGTCAATGACCCACTGCTGCCGAAGAATTCGGCCAGCTACACGATTACCGACGATGGCGTCGAGGCCACCCCCCGGCCCGCCGATCTGCACGTCGGGATCGAGGGGCTGGGTGCGGTGCTGCTGGGCGGCACGACCTGGCGCAGTCTTGCCGTGGCGGGGCTGGCGCGGGCCGAGGATCCGGCGATGCTGGCCGTGGCCGACCGGCTGTTCGCCGTTCCCGAAGCACCCCATGCGGGAACGTTTTTCTGATCAGTCTTTGAATACCCGGACCGGGTAGAGGTTGTGGCTGCCCTGGAAGCCTTTCAACTCGGCCTCGCACGGTGCGCAGAGCTCGATATCCGGTGCGCCGTCGATCGCGTCGCGCACCGATTCGCTGACCAGGATCTCGCCGCCATCGGCCTGCCCGGCGACCCGGGCCGCCATCGCGACGTTGCGGCCGAAAAGGTCGCCGCCGCGCCGGACCGACGGTCCGAGGTGCATGCCGATCCGGACGCGAATGCCTTCGGTGTCTTCGAGCAGCGCGCGCTGCACACCGATGCCGCACAGCACGGCCTGACGGGGATCGGCGAAGGCCATCATGAATCCGTCGCCCTGATTCTTCACCACGTGTCCGCCGTGGTCGTCGACGAGTCTCTGGACAAGCCTGTTGTGTTGTTGCAGCACCCGCACCCACTCGCGGTCACCCAAAGCCTCGTTGTGGGCGGTCGAATCCTCGATGTCGGAGAAGGCGATCACGACATCACCATCGGCGGTGAGCCTGGCCAGGTCGGGCCGTTCCACCTGCGCCCAGCCGGCCAGGTCTTCGACCGAGTTACGGACCGTCGCGCCGACGCCTTTGGTGAGTAGCGAATCTGCCGTCTTGAATGCGGTTCTGATGGCAAAAGGGGCGACTCCGCGTCGGCGGCGGCGCCGGCCACTGCTGCGCCGGCTGCGTTCGAGTGCGGCGCGCGCGCCGCTGAGCTGGCGTCGCGACACGATCAGCAGCACGCCGAGCGTGATCAGGCCGCCGAGTTCGGCCACAGCGACCACAGTCAGCACCCCCGTCATTGGGCCGAGTATGCCGCAGCGCTTCGTCAGCGGTTTTCGGCAGACCTCTGGATCACCAGGCGTACACCGGCCGCCACCAGGTCGGGCTGGCGGATTTGGATGAAGTGGTCGCTGTCGGTCGCGACCAGGTGCGGTGTCTGCGGCCGCAGCGCGATCAGATCCGACGCGCCGTCTCGCCAGGCCCGCTCCAGCGTGGCGCTCTGCTCATCCGAGACGCTGCCGGGAACCGCGAACGGCTCGGTCCTCGTCAATACGACGGTGGGCACCGGCGGGAAAGGTCGCGCCTCGGCGACCTGCGCGATGCTCTTGTCGATGTCGATCACCTCGAACGAATCCGCATTCGCGAACTGCGGCAACGGGTGATCCAGCTGTTGGCGGTAGATCGGCCAGTCCGATCCCATCAGGCCCGGGATCTCGACGGCGAAGGCGTCGACGAACGCGCAGGCCCGCACCTGTTCGGGATAGGTCTGCGCGTACAGGCGGATGAACAGCCCACCGAGCGAGTGCCCGACCAGAACGTAGGGGCCCGGCAGATGTGCGGCGGCCAGCAAGGCATGCAGATCTTGGACAACGTCCTGGGCGGTGCGTGGCATCGCAACCGGTGAACTGCGGTCGCTGATGCTGGGTGGGTCGGGATAGCGCAAGGTGCCGGGCCGGTCGTAGGCGCAAACGCGGTGGTCGTCGGCCAGCGCAGGTAGCACACCCGGACCGACAGCTGGGGCAACCACCTCGGATTGATTCCACGGATCCGACGAGTTGTGATAACCGGATTCCAAAATGATTGTCGGACTGCCCCTTCCGTGGCATTCCAGATACAGATGCCGGCCGTTGCCGATCTCGATCGGACCGGCAAAGTCGCCGCCACCGCCCGACCCTGGCGCAGCTTGGTGATGGGCGCCGCAACCGACCAGCACGACCAGCACTGCGATGGCCGACAGGAGTCTACGGGCGCTATCTACGATCTGCATCGCGTCATTGTGCAGCTAGGCCGGCCGTGCATAGCGGAATTCCGGGCAAGGTCATGCACGGCGTTTCGTACCGCCTATGCCGGCGATGCCGGCCCGGATGCGGTGGGAGATGATGCATAGGTGACGGTCGAGAAGAGCGACGTGTTGCGGATCGGCGACAGCTTCGAGCCCACCTTCGAACAAGAGCTGGCGGCTCGCTACGAAATTCCCTTACTCCCAAGCGGTCCGCGGCGCGCCGAGTTCCTAGCGCAGCATGCGGCCCAGATTCGCGTGGTGGTGACCTCCGGCCGCTACAGCGTCGACGCCGAAACCATCGCAGCGCTGCCCAATCTGGAAGCGATAGTCAACAACGGCGCCGGAGTGGATTTGATCGACCTGGCCGCGGCCGGACAACGGGGCATCGGTGTGAGCAATACTCCGGATGTGCTGTCGGACACCGTCGCCGACACCGCGCTGGGCCTGATCCTGATGACACTGCGCCGATTCGGTGCGGCCGACCGCTACGTGCGGGCGGGCCGCTGGGCAAACGAGGGTCAATTCCCCTACGCCAGAGATGTCAGTGGCCTTCAGGTCGGCATCTTGGGATTGGGCCGCATCGGATCGGCAATCGCTACCCGGTTGCTCGGATTCGACTGTGCCATCGTCTATCACAACCGGCACCGAATCGACGGATCGCCGTATCGTTACGCCCAGTCGCCGCAAGAGTTGGCCGAATCGGTCGACGTGCTGGTCGTGGCCACGACCGGCGACGAGCAGGCTCGTCATCTCGTCGACCGCTCCGTCCTCACGGCGTTGGGTCCCGACGGCTATCTGATCAACATTGCTCGGGGAAGTGTCGTGGACCAGGACGCGCTAGTGGAGTTGCTCGCCGCCGGCGCACTGGGCGGAGCGGGCCTGGACGTGTTCGCCGACGAGCCCAATGTTCCTGCGGCGCTTTACGATCTGGACAGCGTGGTGCTGTTCCCGCACATCGGTAGTGCGACAGCCCGCACCCGACGGGCCATGGCACTGCTGACGATCCGCAACCTCGAGAGCTACCTGAACACCGGCGAGCTGGTGACACCGGTGTTGCGCCGCCGCGGATAATCCACTAGCGCCGCCGCACCAGCCGCTTCTCCACGGTGGCCAGGGCATTGTCGGTCAATTTGCCCAGCGCGGCCAGCAGGACGATGGCCAACAACATCACATCGGTGCGTCCGGTGTTTTGGCTGTCCAGCAGCAGGAACCCCAGGCCCTTCGAGGACGCGATCAGTTCGGCGGCGACCACGAACAGCCACGCGTTTGCCAGGCCCAATCGCAGCCCGTTCACCAATTCCGGTGCAGCGGCGGGTAACATCACCGTAGCCAGCAGTGACGCGCCCCGTCGACCGTAGGCCCGTCCCACCTCCACCAACTGCGGGTCGACATGTGAGAGCGCAGATGCCGTCGTCGTGTACACGGGAAAAAACGCGCCGATGGCGACCATCAGGATCTTGGGCGTCTCGTCAATGCCAAACCACAACAGCAGCAAAGGAACCCACGCCAGCGAAGGCACGGTGCGAAACGCCGCGACAGTCGGCGCCAGCAATCGGCGCACGATTACCGACAGCCCGACCAGGGAACCCAGCGTGAGCCCCGCGACGGCGCCCGCAATATAGCCGACCAGCACCCGAGAACCGCTGGCCTGCAGGTGATTCCAGAGTTCGCCACGCCGTATGAGTCCGACCAGTGCCGACACCACGTCACCGGGAGGAGGAAGCTGGCTAGCCGAGAAGAACCCCGTGGTCGCGGTGGCGAGCTGCCAGCTCACCAGCAGCAGCACCGGGACAATCAGTCCCACTAACGCCAGCGGCAACTTCGCCAGCCGGCCCGACCGCGACGTCAGTGCGCTTGCTGAGCGAATTTCGGTTCGATCAGCGTGCTCAACGCGTTGCGGCCCGCGTCGTCGGACTTTATATCGGAGTCCGCTACCGCCAGCGGCTCCACCCGCGTCAGTACCGTGCGCACCGGGTCCCCCGGCACCGAGTCGATATCCACCAGCGTCCGGTTCAGCTCCTCCTGCGCCACGCTGAGCGCTATGTTCGCCTGCGAGGCCAGCAATGCCGCCAGTTGATCGGGGTGCGCTTTCGCCCACTTGCGGGCCTCCTCATAGCTGTTGACGACCGCCTGGAGCGCTTCGGGGTGATCGGCGATGAAATCCTCGCGGGCGTCCAAGACGCCGAAGGTGTTGAAACTCGGGTTGCGGTAGATGAATCGCGAACCCTGCTGCTGGATGGTCTGTGCGATGAACGGATCCAACCCGGACCACGCATCGACGTTGCCGCGTTCCAACGCGGTCTTGCCGTCGGCATGCTGCAGGTTGACGATCTCGATATCGCTCGGTGAAAGTCCCGCTGTGGCAAGCGATTGCAATAGGAAGAAGTACGGGTCGGTGCCCTTGGTAACAGCTACCTTCTTGCCCTTGAGATCGGCTACCGAATTTATCGGCGAGTCCTTGGTGACGACCAGGCCCGTCCACTCACCGCCCGCATAGAGGTCGACGACCTTGATCGGCGATCCGTTGGCCCGCGCGACCAATGCGGCGGACCCAGCGGTCGATCCGATGTCCAGTGCTTTAGACCGCAGCCCCTCGTTGGCCTTGTTGCTGCCGGCCGAAAGCACCCATGTGACGTTGTAACCGCGGTTTTCCAGTAGGTGCTGGTCACGCACCACCAGACTCAACGGGTTGTAGTAGGCGTAATCCAGATGGATGTCTCTCGACGCCGTAGGGCCCGCATTCGAACCGCAGCCCGATACCGCGACGATGCCGGCGATCACCGAAATCGAAGTCAGGTAACGACCTTTCACCATGCTTTTGCCTCACTGTTTCGTCGGGGTACACCGAGCTCGTCCAACAATTGCTCCCGCAACGCGGCGATTCGCGGATCCCCGCGGTCGCGTGGTTTGGGTATCGCGACGTCATGCGTCGCGGCAATACGGGCGCCGCCGCCCGAGTCATCCGTGCGCAGGATCAGCGCTCGGTCGGCGAGGATCGCGGCCTCGTCCACGTCATGGGTCACCAACACCGTTGTCGTACCTGCCTCCTGCTGCACGGCATCGAGCAGGTCTTGCATCCGCAGTCGTGTCAGAGCATCAAGGGCGGCCAGCGGCTCGTCCAGCAACAGAACGCGCGGGCGTCGCGCCAGAGCCCGCGCGAGGCCGGCGCGCTGCGCCATACCACCGGAGACTTGCCGCGGATAGTGCTTGCCGAACTCGCGCAACCCGACGACCTCAAGCCAGTGTTCAACTGCACCAATACCTTTCGCGCGTACCGTGCCGGGCGCCAGCCCATAGGCCACGTTTGCGGCCAAGGATCGCCAGGGCAGCAGCCGCGGCTCCTGAAACACCACCGCGCAGCGTGGGTCGATTCCGCGCACCGCTTCGCCGTCGATCTCGATCCGCCCCCCGCTCGGACTGTCGAGACCGGCGATGAGCCGCAACAGTGTGGACTTGCCGCTGCCCGACGAGCCGAGTAGCGCGACCACCTCGCCCGGCTCGATTTCGATGTCGACCTCGTGCAGCACGGTATGTGCTCCGAACGTGCGGTCGACACCGCGAAGGGACACCCGGGCCGGCGCCGGATTGGTCGACATCACCCGCGCAGCCTAGGAATCGTTGTGACAGACCACCAGGTTTGCTTCGGGCATGATTCAAACCCCGCCCCGCCGGGCAGTCTTGGGGTTGACAACCGTCGTTGTATCGCCAGTCGGAATAACCACTCGGGCGTCGCCGTCTGTGGACAGGGTGCAGCGCTGATTTTCGCGTCGCGCTTCCAAAAGCAGAACGCTGTGGCCGATATCACCGCGATACACAGTTCGTCCATCAACCGCGTGCAGAGACTGGGAGAAATTCGTGTGCAGGTCAAATGTGGCAGCGCCGCGCCGGGCGCTACCGGCGACGGTGGAACCGCATGGACAAGACGAACGCGGTGAATCCAGGGGATCCGGACAGTTGTTCGCCTCGGTGCTGGTCGTCCTGCTGGCAACAGGGTGGGCGGCCAACCATTTCGCCGGGTTGATCCCGGCGCTCAGCGATCACCAGCATTTCCATCGGACCACGCTGGACGCGATCTTCGGGATCTACGCGGTGGGACTGCTGCCCGGCCTGCTCATCGGCGGCCGGCTATCGGACGTACTGGGACGCCAGCCCGTGGCGTGGGCGGGGTCGATCACCACACTGGCCGGCACGGTCGCGATGCTGCTGTCACTGCATACTCCGGTCTTGCTCGGGGGCCGCCTGGTGGTCGGGGCCGGAGTCGGGCTCGTGGTCAGCTCGTGCACCGCCTGGGCCTCGGACATGAAGGGGCCGGCGGGCGCCGCGATTGCCGGCGCCGTCCTGACGGCCGGTTTCGCTTTGGGCCCGTTCGCATCTGGCGTGATGGCCTCGGTGGGGCAATCCGGGCTGTGGGAGTCGTTCGGCATCGCCGCCGCGCTGGTCGTGCTCGCCACGGTCGTCGCGGTGGTGTCAGCCCAGCGCACGGACGTGGCCGCACCGCTATCCGTGTCCGTCCACAAGCAGACCACGTCGGCACGCCCCGACATCACGCGGGCGTTGAGCTGGGCGCTACCCCTGTCGCCATGGGTGTACTCCTCGGCGACTCTTGCCTTCGTCACGGTCCCCACCCACGTGCACACCGGACTCGCCGCCCCGCTGGCCGCGGGAACCGCAGCGCTGATCACCAACGGCGTCAGCGGCACCACTCAATTGATCGCCCGCGCGCGGCAGTGGGGTCCGCAAACCGGCACCGTTGGCGCCGTGCTGGCCGCACTCGGCTACGCGGTGACCGCAGCGGCGCCGTCGACAATGCCGCTGACCGTGGCGTTGTCGCTACTGGTGGTGCTGGGCTGCGCATCCGGGCTGCTGCTCCGTGAGGGCCTGATCGACTTGGAAGCCGCCGCGCCGCAACACTTGCGCGGTGCCCTCACCGGCACGTTCTACACGGTCAGCTACATCGGCTTCGGCCTGCCGATGCTGCTGAGCACCATCGGGTCCGCGAAAGCCGCCGCGACGATCCTCACGGTGATGGCGGTGCTGGCGCTGGCGACCGCCGCAGCGCGGGCGGTGCGGCTGCGCCGAAACGGCCATCGGCAGAACGAATCTCAGCCAGTGTGATCGCTACAGTGCCAGCGCTTGGCGCAGCACGGCGATCTTCTCCGCCTCTTCGCGCTTCGATATCGCCGCGTCCTGGATCAACATCGAGCCATGGAAAGTTCCTGGGAACAAATGCAATTCAACGCTCACATCGGCCGCCAGCATGGCCACCGCGTAGGCGACGCCTTCGTCGCGAAGTGGGTCGAAGTGCATAACCGCGACATACGCCGGCGGCAAACCGGCCAGATCGGTGGCACGAGCCGGCGCGGCATAGATCGGCACGTCGTCGGTTCCGGCGCGACCCGCGCCTAAATAACAGTCCCAGCTGACGATCGCTCGGGGGCGGCTCCACAGCGGTGTATCGATGAAGTCGGTCATGCTCGACGTGGCGAGTCGGTCGTCGAGTTCGGGCACCGACAGGAACTGAAACGCGATGTGCGGCCCGCCGCGGTCGCGAGCCAGCAACGCCAGCGCGGCACAGAGTCCGCCTCCGGCGCTCATCCCGTGGATGGCGATGCGTTGCGCATCGATGCCCAATTCGTCCGCGTTCTCGGCCATCCAGACCAGCCCGGCGTACACGTCCTCCAGGCCGCCGGGGAACGGCGT
The DNA here is from genome assembly GCF_900176255.2 of Mycobacterium ahvazicum. Taxonomy (GTDB): domain Bacteria; phylum Actinomycetota; class Actinomycetes; order Mycobacteriales; family Mycobacteriaceae; genus Mycobacterium; species Mycobacterium ahvazicum. The sequence continues at coordinate 74,470 of NZ_FXEG02000001.1, read as the reverse complement.
TTCGGGTGCGAGCCGGTAGTCGACAGACACCACGACGACGCCGAGTTCGCGGGCAAGGAAGACGTTCGAGCCGTGTTCGGTGTCGAGGTCACCGGCGATGAACCCGCCCCCGTGGACGCTGTACACCGCGGCCGGGGCGCTGCGCTGATCCGGCGAGTAGATGCGGATCCGAACCGCGGGATCGCCATCGCGACCCGGGATTTCCCGCTCCTCGACCCGCAGTCCCGTGGCGTCCGGCACCGGAAGCGCTGCGATGAGGTCCGACATCGCCGCCCGAATGACCAACGGGTCGCCACCCGGCAGGTCGGGCAGATATGGCAGCGCCGCAGCAATTTCCGGATCGAACGCATACGTCGTCATGGGCACTCCTGAATCGATCAGCGGCGATGTCGTTCGTTAGTTTGCCCCCGGCGATCGGTGTCTGGCTAGATCGATGGCCCGCTCGTGTGCGAACTGTGTATATCGGCGCGCTTTATCTCGCCGCCCGGATGGAATGAAGTCGAGGACCGATCGGTTCGTACATACCAGTGAAGTTTCTGCTGATAACGCTGATCACCCATGTGCCGGACCCTGTCTCAGGTGAGAAGAAGAGCCCGGCTGTTCGTTTGCGCGATGTGCTCGAGAAGGCGGTGCTCGCCGAGGAGCTGGGCTTCGACGGCTTTGCGGTCGGCGAGCGCCACGAAGACCCGTTCATCTCTTCATCGCCGCCGGTGGTGCTCAGCAACATCGCGGCGCGTACCTCGAAAATCGGCCTGTTCACCGGGGTTACGACGTTGAGCCTGCTCGACCCGGTGCGCGCATTCGAGGACTACTCCACGCTGGACAACCTGTCCGGCGGGCGCCTGGAGCTGATCATCGGCAAGGGCAACGGGACGGCACAGGCCCAGTTGTTTCACGTGACGGCCGAGAACCAGTGGGACCGCAACCGCGAAGGCTATGAGCTGTTTCGCCTGCTATGGGAGAGCGAGAACGTGACGTGGTCGGGCAGATTCCGGCCGCCGCTCGTCAACGCCAAGACACTTCCCCGGCCGCTGCAGAACCGGATACGGATCTGGCACGGCAGCGCCACCAGCAAGGACTCCGTCGACCTCGCGGCTCGTCACGGTGATCCGATTTTCTCCGCCAATGTCGTCAACCCCATCGAGCCATACGCGGAGCTGGTGCGCCATTACCGGCAGCGGTGGGAGTTCTACGGACACCGCCCCGAAGATGCCTTGGTCGGCGCGGGAACCGCTGGGTTCTATGTCACCCGAACGTCGCAGGAAGCAGTGGCGGCCTACCGGCCGATGTTCGAGGCCCGCCTGACATTCGCGCGCCGCGCGGGAGTCCCGGTGGTGTTCGACTCGATCGAGGATTTCGTCGAACGCAGCTCCGCATTGGTGGGCAGCCCCCAGCAGGTGATCGACAAGGTCGGCAGATACCACGAGCAGCTCGGCCACGAAGTGATGCACCTGTCCGCCGATATTGACGGCGTGACACCAGACCAACAGCGTCGTAGCCTCGAGCTGTTTCAGTCCGACGTCGCTCCGGTTCTCCGGGAGCGGATTCCCAGCCGGCCGCTGGCAGCCCAGACGGCTACCAATGTAGTTGTCGGGTAACTACTTCCACGCGAAGACCGGCTGCTCCAGCCCGTCAACCCGGTCGTCCCGGCCTTCCAGGCCCAGCCAGCGCAGCTGCAACAACACCGCACCGGTAGGCGCGTGTATCAGGTCGTTGCCCAGTGGGATCTGCACGACCGGTCGCGGACTTTCCGGAATGGTGATGAACCGCGGCGAGTCGTCGCGTTGCAGTTGGTGCAGCCCCACGCGGTAAACCGCCACCACCTCGTCGGGCGCCGGATGAAGGTCGAGCCGGCCACCGCCCCAAATCACCACCGGCGTGATGACATATCCGGAACGAGTCGGGTAGTCGTCGAGTAGTCCCAGCACGGTCGAGCCTGCCAGTTCGATCCCGACTTCCTCATGCAGCTCACGCAGCGCCGCGTCGACCACCGTCTCCCCCGGATCCAGGCGGCCACCGGGAAGCGCCCACTGCGCCGCATGCGAGCTGAGGCGAGAAGTTCTGCGGCACAGCAGGAATGACGCACCACCGGACACGTCGACCATGCGCCCGTCCAGATCGGCGGACGGCATCGGGCGGCCGGCATTCCAGTCCTCCACGGACACCGGGTCCACCCGGTCCTCGCCGACCTCCGAATCGACGAGCACCACGGCAACGGCGGCGTGCCGCTTGCTCGGGTCTGTCACGATGCGACGATCGTGGGCGGCGACGTTGCGGCGAACCTGTTCGCGCAGCGCCTCGTCATAGGGAATGGTCACGACTGCAGCCTAAGCCGAGAGGTTTCTCACATCCGGCGGCCGGTACTGCACGGTATAGTCTGCTATATCCAGCGTTCGGCGGCGTCCGTCGACCAATCACCTGATCCGCGAGGCGGCCTTGACCACGCAGTTCTCGACCACCCGAGCAACCGCGACGGTGGTCGTGGTTTCCGCCGCGTCGTTTTTGGCCAGCCTGGACCTGTTCATCGTCAACATCGCGTTCCCCGAGATTCGTGGCGCTTTCGGTACGTCCGATCTCGGTGCGATGTCCTGGATCCTGAACGCCTACACCCTCGTCTTCGCGGCGTTCCTGAATCCGGCCGGCCGCCTGGGAGACCGCTACGGCCATCGCCGAATCTTCCTGTGCGGGTTGGCTGTATTCACTGTGGGGTCGGCCGCCTGCGGGCTGGCCGGATCCTTTGCGCTGCTGGTGGCATTCCGCGTGGTGCAAGCGTTCGGCGCCGCGATGCTGATGCCGAGTTCGCTTGCGCTGCTGATGGCCGCTGTGCCCGCGGGGCGGCGGGCTGTTGCGGTCAGCACCTGGTCGGCGGTGGCCGCCATGGCCGCGGCTCTGGGCCCGCCGATCGGCGGGCTGCTGGTCGAATTATCTTGGCGTTGGATCTTTTTCGTCAACCTGCCGGTGGCGGTGCTGGCCTTGGTGGCCGGTCTGCGGGTTCTCACGGAGACCGCTACGACAGGTGGTGGGATGCCTGACCTGTTCGGCGCGCTGAGTCTTGTGTTCAGCGTCGGGGCTTTGGTGTGGGCCCTGATCGAGCTGCCCGTGCCCGGTTCTGACACCGGCAAGATCGTGATCGCGGTCGCCGGCGCCGGATGCGCGTTGGCACTGGCGATCTGGCGTTCGCTGCGTCATCCCTCCCCGGCATTGGACCTGGCTGCCGTACGCGTGGTCCCCATGTGGTCGAGTTGCCTGGCGCTGTTGCTGTTCGCCGCGGCGTTCGGTGCGATGCTGCTGGGCAGCGTCATGCTGCTCACCACGGTGTGGGGCAAGGCACCCGCCGCCGCCGGTTGGTGTTTGTCACCCGGTCCCGCGGTCGTGGTGGTTGTGTCGCTGACGTTCGCCGGCCGGCTGATCGGCAGGTTCGGGATCGGCGCGGTCGCCGCGGCAGGTGCCACACTGTATGCGGTCGGAATCGCCGTCTGGCTTTGCCGGGTGGGTCCCGAGCCGCACTACCTCGCTGATTTCCTTCCGGGACAATTGTTTACCGGGGCAGGTGTCGGCCTGGTCATGCCCAGCCTTTCCGCCGTCAGCGGTCTGGCCCTGCCGTCACACCGATGGGGCGCCGGATCGGCACTGACGAATACCGCTCGGCAGTTGGGCACGGTGTTCGGCACCGCAATCCTGACGATGATCTACCAGCCCGGCATCGATCTGGCCGCGGTCCGGCGCGGTTGGGTGTTCATCGCCGCCGCCGCCGGCGCCTCGGCGTTGATCGCCGTCGCGCTGGCAGTCTGGTGGAAGACCGAAGGCAGCGGCTTGACTGCTGCCGTCGACGTCGGACACCATGACCGCGAGGCGCAGAAGGCGGGGAGTTGCAATGGCTGACATCACCATGTTGATCCTCGACGACCACGACTGGTTCCGCCAACAATTCGCCAAGCTGGACGAGTTGCAGGCCCAGACGCCGCCCAACCCCCGCGCACTCGCGCGAGTCTGGCGTCCACTGGCCGACAAGCTCGACGTACATGCCTACATCGAAGAGAAGATCTTCTACCCGCAACTGCTCCAACGCGGAGCCGACGACCCCGAAGGCGAGACGCTGGATGCCATCGGTGATCACAACGACATTCGCGGCGGCGTGCGCGACGCCAACGCCGCCTCGGTGGGCACCGAATCGTGGTGGGCGGCGGTGGGCCGCACCCGAGTTGCCAACGACGACCATATGGCCGAGGAGGAACGCGAAGGCCTGGCAGACTTTCGCCGCAACGCCCCGATCGGACTGCGCGTAGCGCTCGGTCAGCAGTACAGCGAATTCATGACCCGGCACCCCACCACCGAGGGAATCGAAATCGTCGACCGCGACCCCGAGGCCTATGTCGAGGGCGTCGAAAACGCCCCGCCGTCGAAGCCGCAAGACTTCTCATTGCACATCGGCAGTCTCAAAGGGCAATAGGCGCAGCCGTGTTCAGTTCTGCCGGGCCGCCAGCTCGGCGACGAATCGATCGACGAAGTCTTCCACCGGCTCCGCGCCGGCCGGGCGAATGACGAATTTCGTCAACCCCGCGTCCAGATAGCCGTCGAGTTGGCGATGCAGCTGATCCCAGTCCGCGGCGATCAGGTCGGCGGGATCGACGTCGGGCCGACGCCGGCGGGCCGCCGCGACCAACTCTGGTGACAATTCGCCGTCGCCTACGCCCAATGAGATGCCGAAGTGATCTGGCTCAATCTGGCGGCCGGCCTGATCGGCGGCGCGCTCGATCGCTTCGCGCCCCGCCCGCGCCTCGGCGGGGGTGAGGAAGCTGCCCAACCAGCCATCCGCCAGGGCGCCGATGCGGCGATATGCCGCCGGCGCCGAACCACCCAGCCAAATATCCAGTGGTGGAAAAGGTTTCGGCGTGATCGCCGCACCGCTGACGGTAAAGTACTGGCCGTGATAGCCGGCCGGATCCTCGGACAGCGCCCAGCGCAGCACCCGCAGCGACTCGTCGAACACCGCCGCGCGCTCTCCGTCCGGGACCGCGAACAGCTCACGCTCGGCCGGGATCGCCGACCGTAAACCGAAGACCGGAAGAACCCGCTTGGGTGCGATAGCCGCCAACGACGCCAGTTGTTTTGCCACCAGTACCGGATGGCGTCCCGGCAGCACCGCGACCGAAGTGCCCACCTTCAACTGCGTGGTGCGGGCGAGCGCATAGGCCATCCCGACCATCGGATCCACCGTTGGTGCATAGACAAGTTCGGAGAACCACAGCGAGTCGACGCCGGCGCTCTCCAAATGATCGACGATGCCGGCGAGTTGGTCCGGTGTGCTGTCCGCACCAAGTCCGACCCCGAAGCGAATCTTCACCCGCGTCTCCCTTCGCGCTTACTATCCAGCAGCATGACCGACAGCGACGTTACGGCGATCACTCAATTGGTGAACCTCTACGGCCTGGCCGTCGATTCCCGGCGCTGGGAACTGTTCGACCGGATCTTCGCCGACGATGTGGATGCCGACTACGGTCCGGCATCGCGCTGGACGGATCGTGAGCGGTTCAAGTCCGAGTTCGCCACATTCCATGACCCTTTCGATTCCACCCAGCACACCATGTCCACCCATGTGGTCCAGGTCGATCAAGACCGCGCGCACAGCTTCTGCAACGGCGGCTGGCGGCTGGTACGCAAGGCCGTCGACGGCAACCCCCTTTGGGAGGGCAGCGGTTGGTACGACGATGCGTGGGTACGCACTCCCCTCGGCTGGCGGATCACTCACCGGGTCTGCCGCATCACCTGGTGGACCGGAAATCCGTTCGTCAACGAAACGGTTCCTGGCGTGCGGTTCGACCTGGCCACCGCGGTGTTGCGCCGCGAAGCCGACGCCGGGCGCGTCGGGATCCTCGGTGCGGTCCTGAAGTAGCGCCGCTGTCAGGCGGTGGCGAACTTCTCGGCCAGTTGGACAGCCTCCTGCTGGATCCGGCCGAACTGGGCGGCCATCGCCTCGGACAGCGCCGTCGCGCCGGACAGCGGACGCACCATCACCATGAAGTCGTCGATCAGGCCGTCCTCGTCGAAATGCAGAAAGTCGCAGCCGGTGATCTTGACGCCGGGCGCCCCGGATAGGCCGGTCTCGAAGATCAGCGCATGGTCGCGGCCGTCGGCGCCGGTGATCTCGCGGACGTAGTGGAAGCCCTCGAAGATCCGCAGTACGCCGCGCAGAATCGCCGCGGTGATCGGCTTGCCGACATAGGGCTTGAACGCCACCGGGCTGGTGAACACCACGTTGTCGGACAGCAAGGCCTGGATGGCTGCCTCGTCGCGGTCCTCGACCGCCTTCCGGAAGGGATGCATCAGATCATGGTGCCGGATTCACCAGGTAGTGCACGAACACGGGTCGCAGCCATTCGATGAGCCTGGTGTCGTCCATGTCGGCCAGGGACGGGATGCACAGTATGTAGCGGGCCGTCGCGAGGCCGAGAAGTTGCGATCCCACCAGGGCGGCGCGCTCGTGGGCGCGATCGGGGACGACCGCCGATAGTGCCGGGGTCACCTGATCGACGAACATCGCGAGCAGCGCGTCCGCGGCGGTGCGGTTGGTCGCCGCCGCGCGCAGCAGCGGCAGCAGCGGCCCTTCCGGTCCCCACACGCCGATGAACAGCGGCAACAACAGATCGGCGATGCGCTCGGGGGCAATGCCAGTGAGGTCGGGAAACTTGACGTCGAATCGGGAGGCCGCGGCGAAAAGCTCTGCCTTGCTTCCGAAGTAGTGCATGACGAGCGCCGGGTCGACGCCGGCCTCCGACGCCACCGATCGGATGGTGGTCCGTTCGAAACCGTGGTTCCCGAATTGCGAACGAGCGGTCGTCAGGATCGTCGACCGGGTGGCCGCTGCGTCGCGGGCTCTGGGCGCCATGGGGAAAGTGTATTCAACAATTGTTGACATCATCAGCGCTCCGGCCTACCGTTTGATTTCAACAACTGTTGAACGGGGGTACGGCCATGGCCGTCACAGCAATCCAGATCGGACTCGATCCCGACGTCATCGACTACTCCTCACCCGACTTCGCGCAATTCCCGGGCCTGTCGCGGAAAAAGCTGCGCACCGCGAACAACGACAACGTGGCCGCGCTGCGCGACGCGGGCTACGAGGTCGACAACTGCCTCATCGACTTCGGCGATGCGGGTGCCGACAAAGCCCGCACCTGGCTGGAGGCCAAGCGATACGACGCGGTGCTCATCGGTGCCGGCGTGCGGCTGATCCCCAACAACACGCTGCTGTTCGAGTCGATCGTCAACGCCGCACACATCACCCAGCCCGACTGCCGCTTCGTCTTCAATCGCGCAGCCGTAGCGACGCCCGACGACATCCGCCGCTGGTACCCGCACCCGGAAGCGGTGGCGCGATGACTGTCCACCACGTCGATGTGCTCGTCGTCGGCGCCGGACCGACTGGACTGACCGCCGCCGGTGATCTCGCTCGCTCAGGCCGCTCGGTCACCGTGCTGGAGAGGTGGCCCACGGTCAACCCGTCCAGCCGGGCCTTCGCCACCATGGCCCGCACGCTAGAGGTCCTCGACGCCCGGGGGCTCGCCGCAGACCTCTTAGCGCGTTCGCATCAGGCACCGGGCGTCACGATTTTCGGCGGTGCCCGCATCGACCTCACCCACCTCGACTCGCCGTATCAATTCGCGATGATCACGCCGCAGACCAATGTCGATCGGGCACTGGCCGACTACGCCGCCGCGCAGGGCGCCGGCGTCCGACGTGGTGTCGAAGTCATCGGCCTCGACCAGGACGACGACGGCGTGACGGTGACCGTGCGACCGCACGGCGACGAAGCGGGGCCGCACACCCGTTGGCGGGCAAAGTATGTGATCGGTGCCGACGGTGCGCACAGCACGGTGCGCGCATTGGTGGGTGCGGACTTCCCCGGCCGCACGATCCTGTCGTCGATCGTCCTGGCCGATGTGTTGCTCGCGCACGGACCCGCCGGGCGCGGCCTGACGCTGGGCAGTACTCGCAACGAGTTCGCGTTTCTGGCCCCCTACGATGATCGCGATGCCAGCGGTGCGTGGTACCGCGCGATGGTCTGGGATCGCACGAATCAGCAACCCGACAACGTGCCCGTCGACTCCGACGAGATCGGCGGCATCCTGGCCCGGGCGATAGATCCCGATCCCGGCTTGCTCAACGTGGGCTGGAAGTCCCGATTCCATTGCGACGAACGCCAAGTCGCGCAGTATCGGCACGGGCGAGTGTTCCTGGCCGGCGACGCCGCACACGTCCACTCCCCGATGGGCGGTCAGGGCATGAACACCGGCATCCAGGACGCGGCCAACCTCGCATGGAAGATCGACGCGGCGCTCACCGGCGCGGACGACGCCGTGCTGGACACCTACCACGACGAGCGTCATCCGATCGGCAAACGAGTGCTGCTGCAGTCCGGCTTGATGGCCCGCGGCATCAAACTCCACCAGCCAGTCGCTCGCGCCGTTCGAAATCTACTGGCGCCCAACATTCTTCGCGTTCCCCGCGTGCGTGACGCGATCGCCGGGGGCTTCGCCGGAACAACGCTGCGGTATCCCCACCACAAGGGCGAAAGTTCGTTGGTAGGCACCCGTGCCACGCAGATTCCGTTGCGGCACGGCAGGCTCACCGAGCTGCAGCGCCTGCCCGGGTTCGTCTTCATCCGCGAGCGGGGCGCGGACCCGATCGACGCGGCGGGACTCGCGCAGGCCGAGCGGGCCGACGAGGGACCGGCAGTATTGGTGCGTCCCGACGGCTACATCGCCTGGGCGGGTGCCTCAACCGACCGGACCGCGGGCGCGGAGGCGCTCGCGCGTTGGACGGGTCGTGAACTCGACTGTCTAGCAAAGTAGTTGGCCGTCAGCCGATTCTGTCGACCCCCACCAGTTGTGCCAGCTGCTCGGCCGAATAGCGTCCGGGACCCTGGCCACTGAGGACCGTTGCCCGGGCAGCGCGGGCTAAGGCGGTGTTCAGGGGGGCTTCGATGCCGTGTTGATGAGCGAGCCGGACGATCTCGCCGTTGAGGAAGTCGGTCTCCACGTTACCGGTCTGGCGGCTCAGCGATTGCCAGGTGGAATTGCTCGGTCCGGTGTTCGATCCGGGCACCAGCCGTATCGTCGGCCCGTCGGCCCGGGTGGCCGTCGAGACCTCGAACGAGACGAATTCGATTCCCGCGTGCCGCAATACGTTTTCGCCCTCGCGTCGCAGCGCGGCCACTATCTCGCCGGCCGTGTCGCCGGTGAGGGCGCCCACGGCGTTGCCGAGGTTGCTCAGCAGCTTGTTGTACTTCCATGGGGCGACGTCGTCGGGCGTGCGGACCAGCACGCCGGCCGCTGTCCAGGATTCCGCGAGGGCGGAAAGCAGGTCGGCGTCCTCCCGCGTGCACAGCGCCGCGGGCCACCGCGAAATGTGGAACTGCCCGACCACCGGCCACGCTCGCACGATGACCTCACCCGGTTCCAGGTGCACGGCGGGCAACCACACGCACACCCCGAATACCCGGCGAAAGTAGCGCAGCGCTTTCTCTTCTGCGGCAACGCCGTTGAGTGCGGTCATCGCCGGCAGTCGCTCACCCGCGGTGCCACCGCCCGGGCCATGGACGGGTCGGTCGACCCATTCCTGTAGTGCCGCATCGAGTTGCTGGGTCTTGGTGGCGAACACCAGGACGTCACGATCGGTCAACCGAATGTCGTCGGGTCCTCGCGCCGTGCTGACCGCGGTACGGAAGGCGCCGTCGGGCGTCTTGAGCGTGATGCCTTCAGCGGCTAAGACCTCGGCATGCCGGCCGCGCGCGACCAACACCGTTGGGATACCGGCGCGGGCCAGCACCCCACCCACGGTGCCGCCGATCGCGCCGGCGCCGACGATCACGTATCGGTGGTCAACTTCCGCAGACAATTGGCCCACCTTCCGTCCGCTCCCATGTTTTCCTGCGCGAGGTTACGTCGGCTTGCTGGGAGCTCGGGTGAGCATACGAGAGCGGGCCTCCGCCGGAGGTTGCTGGCACCCCGCGACCAACAACCTCTGAAGAAGGCCCGCTCCCTCTTTCCCTCAGTGGTCTGCGGCATCCTTCGGTCGGCGCCGGCCGAGGATGGCCTCGGTCCAGGCGCGGTTCTCGGTGTAGATCGATGCGTCGGCCTGCCGGCGTTTGCCCTTGCCGGCCTGTTGTCCCTGGCCGCCATGCGCACCCATCGGCGGCACGCCCATGCCGCCCGCGCCCATCGCGCCTGCGCCCCCCGGCATAACGCGGCCCAGTGCCGCTGGCGTAAGTGCTGCCGGCGCCGGCCGGAGGCCCCCTCCTCCTTCGGCCGGCGCCTGCAGTGGCATCAAGGGGACCGATCGCAGCGGCGGTATCCCGGCGCCACCGGCCGACGCGGGTTTCATGCCGGCCGCTTTCGACGGGTCCGGCACCGCGGTTGGAGCACTGCCCGGGGTCGCGTCGGTCGGCGTCGCGGCCGTCTCGGCAGCGGGCATGGCACCCAACTCCGATCGGTTCTCTGCCGTTGGCAGCTCCCCGTAGGGAGAGTCGGAATAGGGCGTTTCGGTGCCGGGACCGACGTCGTAGGCCCCGGGGTCGATCGGTGGCACGACGGCACCGGCGGCGGGAGCCATCGGCGGACTGATCGGCGGCAGCGGCAAAGCGGCCCGCTGCTCGTATTCGCCCAGCACCTGTTCGGACCTCTCCTGCAGCGCGGCGTACTCCTCTTCCAGCACGGGCTTGAGGTCGGACCACTGCATCTTCCAGGGATAGGTGGTCTGCCACTGGTACCAGAGGTAGTCGAGGTCCTCGACCTGTTGCACCGTGGGATGCTCCGGAAGCGCCCAACTTTGCGTCGATACGACGCCGCGGGCCTGGGTCGCCATCAGGCCGCACAGATCCGCCATTTGGTACAGCCACGCCCGTTGCTGGTCGAAGTTCGCCTCTACCGCGTAGCGCGCGTCGCCCTCCCAGGACTCGAAGGGCCGGAACCGATACGCGGCCTCCAACAACGCCCGCTGATACGCGGTCCACGCATCGGCGAAGCTGGTGAACCCCGCGCCCTGATCGGGTTCGCTGATCTCCTGCGCTGCCTCTTTGACGTCGCGGTACGGCGCCTCTTCGCCTGCTGCAGCGATTTGCGTGTCGGTGAGCGGCGGCGGGGCGATGCTTTTCATCTGGGTTCCGGTCGTCACCGCCGACACGGACTCATCGCCGCCGTCGACGGCCACCGCGGCGCCGGTGTCGACCTCTTCATAGGCCTTGGCGGCATTGCGCAGGGACTCGGCCAGAGCTTCCCACTCTCGTTGGCCGGCTTCCAGGTAGATCCGCATGTTGTCGGCGGACAGCGCGAGTTGAGCCGCCGCTGTGATCACCATCGGTAGGACGCACGGGGCCTGGGGGTTTTCGGTAGGCAAGCCCGGGATCGGGGCCTCCAGCTCGTCGGCTCGGGCCATCAGCTCCTCGTACTCCACGCTCAGCGTCTGCGGCTGTGTCATGGCAGATCGTTCCCCTCGGAGTTTCGTTGGTGTAGTCAAGTGACTACGGTGATAGTGTAGACATATGACTACACGCGGCGCAAGCCCCGATGCAGCTCCCATTCCGACCGGCCGCGCGGAGGTGACGGCCGCGATCCTGGACAGTGCGGCGGAGATGTTCGCCGAGCGCGGGCCCGGGGCGGCGTCGATTCGCGACATCGCAGCCAGGGCCCATGTCAACCACGGCTTGGTGTTTCGCCATTTCGGGACGAAAGAGAAGCTCGTCGCTGCCGTGCTCGATCACCTGGCCGCGAAACTGGCTACCCTGACCGACGGCGATGCGTCCGCGGAGGAGAGGGAGGCGGCCACCTCCATCCACCTTCGGGTCATCGCGCGTGCCCTGCTCGACGGGTTTCCAGCGGGCAAACTGCAGTCCAGCTTCCCCGCTGCGGCCCGGCTGCTGGAAGGCATTCGGCCCGAGCACGAGAGCGAAGAGAGCGCCCGGCTCGGCGCCTCGCACGCGATCGCTCTGCTGCTGGGTTGGCAGTTGTTCGAGCCGTTCGTGCGCGCGGCAACGGGACTGCAGGATCTGTCTCGCGAGGAGTTGCGCGAATCGATGTTCGCCGAGATGGCCAGGCTGGCCGAACCGCACTGAGGCCGCAGTGAGGCCGCAGCACCGTCGTCTCGAGATTCGGCACCGGCGGATGCTCGGTAGGCTGAGTGGGCGTCGAAAGCCCCGAGGAGGCGCCGATGTTCCGCACCGTTTGGGTGAGTTGACATGAGCCAGACGACGCCGGCCGCGACCGATCGACTCGCGCAGCTGCCGCTTCCACCCGGCCCGCGGGTGCCCGGCGTGGTGCAGACCGCACTGTTCTCCCATCGGGATCGCATCACGCCTTGGCTGCGCAAGCACTACGGCGACGTCATCGCGGTCTCCGTCCTGGGCCGGCCGTCTGTGCTGGTGTGCAGTCCTGAGCTCAATCGGTCCGTGCTGAGCGGCGAGCCGACGACCTTCCACGCGGGCGAAGGACGAATTCAGGGGATTCGGAACGTGATGGGTGAGGGCTCGGTGGTCACCACCGACGAAGCTGCTCACCAACGACTACGCAAACTGCTGGTGCCACCGTTCAACGGCGCCGCGCTGCGCGGCTACCGGGACATGATGAAGGAGCTGGCCGCCAGGGAAATCGGCCGGTGGCCGGTCGGCACCCCGTTCGCCGCGCAGCCGCGGATGAACGCCGTGACGCTGGAGATGATGCTGCGCGTGGTCTTGGGCCTGCGGGAGGGACCCCAGCTCGACGCGCTTCGTGTCCCGTTCTCGCGACTCGTCTCCGCATCCATGGCGGTGTACGCCGGCGAGGTGGTCCCGCAGTTGCAGCGGTTCGGGCCCTGGAAACGATTCCGTCAACTGCGGGAGCGGATCGATGACGCGCTCTACGCGGAGATCCGCGAGCGCCGCAGCGCTGGCACCACCGCCGATCGCGGCGACGTGCTATCCCAATTGATTGCCACGCAAGTAGATGGAGACCGGCTCTCCGATGCCGAGCTGCGCGACCAGATGGTGACCCTGCTGCTGGCGGGCCACGAGACCACCGCCATCACGCTGTCGTGGACCCTGCACGACCTGGCGCATGATCAAGCGCTGCAGGACAAGGCCATCGCGGCCGTCGACACCGGCGACGACAAATACTTCGAGGCGGTCATCAAAGAGTCGATGCGGCTACATCCGGTGTTCTACGCCGTTGCACGACGCCTGACCCACGATATCGAACTCGGCGGTTACCGCGTGCCCGCCGGCTACACCGTGTTCGCGGGTATCGGCCCGGTCCAGTCCGATCCCGGACAGCACGCCGATCCGCACGCGTTCCGTCCCGAACGGTTCTTCGACGGCTCTGCCACCGCCTGGAACTGGTTGCCGTTCGGCGCCGGCGTACGCCGTTGTCTCGGTGGCGGATTCGCGATGATGGAATCCACCGCGATCCTTCGTGAGGTCCTGCTCAACTACCGTCTCTCGCCCGGGCGCAGCCGGCCCGAGACAGCCCGCGCGCGTCATGTCGTCTACATCCCCTCTCACGGCGCCCGCATCATCGCTCACCGGCGCGCGAAATAGGCTGTCCAAGTAACGAATTGATCATCAATTCGCCGTCGCTGTCCACCTGCGTAGTGGCACTGTCGTCCTGCCGGAAGTCGACGAAAGCCGACTGGTGAGTCGAGGTGTTCAGCAACTCGTTGAACGTACCGATCACAGGAATCGACCCCTGCGGACCCGACACGTCCGCGGTGTAGTTGATGAATGCCTCCTGCTGAAAGTTGGTGTCTTGCAGTGTCCTCGTGATGGGTGCGCTCAGGTTCTTGACGTTGATCAAGCCGGCCGCCGGCGTCCCGGATAACTGGTTGATGTCGGCCTGCAGCATGCCGACGAGATCGGTTCCGTCGGCCGGTTTGACCGCCACCTGCAACTGCGCGCTGGAGTCGTTGTCGGACAGGGCCACCCAGTTGGGGCCGCGGTGCGCGACCGTCCAGCCCGGAGCCGGCGTTATCGAGACGCCATTCACGATGGCGATCGAGCCGGCCGAAGCCAGCCGCACCGACTGCCTATTCCCGGTTGCGATCATGACGACCGCCGCGGCCACGACGCCGGCGATGGCGAACATCCACAACCGCCGCGCGAATCCGCGGGCCTGGTAATGAACTCTGGGTGACGACGTGGTCATGCTCTTGCTCCTGACGCTAAATGGGCGGTTGCTTAACTCGCCCTTTGACTTCAGCGTCGTCCGACAGTACGGAGCTTGTCCAAGATCGGGTTGCTATGGCTCGATACAAGCCGATTATCAAGCCTTTACGCGGCAGTGGCGGGAGCAGCCGATACGCCGGTTACCTCGGAGTGCACATGGCCGCAACTGCCGCAGCGCACCTCATACTCGAGTTTGTTGTCGCCGAGTTCGAGGAACCGGTACTCAGCGAACGCCGCGCATCGCGGACACCGCGTGCGACCATGCTCGACCGTCGTCATCTCGGCCCCCTTCTCAAATATGGCTTCGTGAAAATACCCGCTCAATACCTGGTCAAACCTTCGATTTTCGGCGCTCGTCCGATCCACTGCGCCATTGACCGAATTGAACACATATCGCTAATGTGTTCAAGTGCCCGTCGATGCCGCGCGAGACACCAGGCCGGTGCCGAACGCGTTATTGACCGCCGCCTCCGACACGCTGCGCCAGCTAGGGCCCCGGCGCTTCAGCCTGACGGCGGTGGCCGAAGCCGCCGGCGTATCGCGTGGCACCGTCCACAATCTGTTGGGCACCCGCGACAACGCGATTGCCACCGCGCTGAATCAGTTGGCCGCCGGGTTCATCGACACCATGGCCGTCGAGATCGCCGAGGAAGCCACCCTGGCCGAGCAGGCGGCCGCGGTCGCGGTGCTGATTTGTGCGTACCGTCAACGCTCGCAATCGATACCGCGCGGCCTGGATCGCGGCATCCTGGTCCTGCTGTTGGATCACGGCGGCGACGAGTTGATGCGGCGCGCGATCGAATTGTGGAAGCCCTTGGTCCAAGCCGCTCAGCGCAACGGAGAAGTCGGTCCCACGGTCGACGCGGCGCGCGCCAGCGAATGGATCGTGCGAATGCTGTTCAGTTTCGAGCTGATCCCGCCGATCGCGGTCAACCTCGACAATCCCCGTGCCGTGCGCCGGTACGTCTGCGATCACATCGTCGCCGGGCTGACCGGGGCCGGCCGTGGCTGAACCCGACTATGAAGTGGCGATCATCGGTGCCGGGCCGGGCGGGATCGCGGCAGCAAAGTTGTTGCGTGACAAGGGCATCAATGACTTCGTCATCTTGGAGCGCGGGCCCGACTTCGGCGGCACCTGGCGGGACAACCACTACCCCGGTCTGGCCGTCGACATCCCCGTGCTCTGGTACCAGCTGTCCTTCGCGCCCAACCCCAACTGGACGCGGTTCTTCGCGCCGGGACCGGAGATCTACCAGTATCTGCGCGACACCGCGGCGCGGTTCAAGCTCTACAAGCACCTGCAAGCCAATGCCGAAGTCGTCCAACAAAAATGGGACGCCGCAGGCAGTCGGTGGCACCTTTCGATCAAGGATCGGCCGCCGGTGTCGGCGCGCTTCGTGATCAACTCGGTGGGCGGCTACGTCAACGCCAAGGACGTCACGGCCATCGACGGCATCGACGACTTCGCCGGAACCATCCTGCGGCCCAATGCCTGGGACGACGACTATGACACCGCGGGTAAACACATCGCCGTCATCGGCACCGGTTCCAGCGGAGTCCAGATTGCCGGGGCTTTGTCGGACCGGGCCGCCAGCCTTGTTGTCTATCAGCGCACTCCCGCGTGGGTGCTGCCCAAGGTCGACTTCGACATCGCGCCATGGATGCGCCGGCTGTTGCGGCTGCCCGGAGCGGTCGGTGCCGTCAATGCCCTGGGGCGGGCAAGCATGGACGCTTTCATGCTCGCGCCGCTGATGCATCTGCTGCCGCTGCTGCCCGGCCGGGTACTCACGCGCCTGATGCCGGTCTACGACGCCTGGTGCCGGCTGCTGTACCGATTGCTGCTGCGCGCAGTGGTCGAGGATCCGCAGACGCGCCGCGCGCTGGTTCCCCGCTACGGCCTGCTCGCCAAGCGTCCGGTTATCTCCAGCAGCTTCCTGCCCGTGTTCAACCATGAGGGCACGCAGCTGGTCACCACCCCGATCGAGCGCTTCACCCGTACCGGGATCCGGACCACCGACGGCACGGATCGCCCCGTCGATCTGATCGTGCTGGCTACCGGCTACGAGCTATGGACCGACCCTGAGACCTACCGTCCCGGAACAGTTCTGGGCGACAACGGCTTTGACCTTGCGCAGTTTTACCGCGCCGAGGGGTTGCGCAGCTATTCCGGGACGGCGCACCCGCGGCTGCCCAACCGGTGGGAGATCGTTGGACCGCTCGGCTTCGTCGGATTCGCGTGGCCCGACTTCGTCGAGACGATGGCGGCCCACGCCGTGCGCATGATCGACGAGGTGCGGCGGCGCGGCGCGGCTTCCGTCGCGGTAAGCCAATCCGCGTTCGACCGCTGGAACGATCAGATGCAGCGGCAGGGCAAGGCCGTTCACCTCTACCTGACGGCCTGCAATCCCGGCCTGTCCACCTATTTTGTGAACTCTCAGCGCGACACCGTCTACCACCGCCCGCAGACCATCACCGCGTCGCGGCGGTTCAGCCGGCGATCGCCGTTGACGGACTACGAGTTTCGCACTCAACCCGCCATCCAGCCGCAGCCGGCACCGCCAGCAGAGGAGCTATCGGCATGACCGAAACCGCCACGCCGCTAGCCGGGAAGGTCGCCTTCGTGACCGGAGCGGCCCGCGGCCAGGGCCGCTCACACTGCGTCCGGTTGGCCCGCGCCGGAGCCGACATCGTCGCGATCGACGCGTGCGCGCCGGTCGCCGAGCACAACGGCTATCCCCATGCGACACCCGAAGACCTCGCCGAGACGGTCAATCTGGTCGAGGGTGAGGGCCGCAAGATCCTTGCCGAGGAGGTCGACGTCCGCGACCTGGCCGGCCAGCAGCGCGTCGTGTCGAATGCGATCGAACAATTCGCACGGCTCGACATCGTCGTAGCCAATGCCGGGGTGCTGAATTGGGGCCGGGTGTGGGAGATTTCGGCTCAACAGTGGCAGGAGACGCTCGATACCAACCTCACCGGGCTGTGGAACACGATGAAGTCCGTGGTACCGGCCATGATCGACGCCGGTAATGGTGGATCGATCATCAACATCAGCTCCGCCGCGGGAATCAAGGCAGTGCCGGGCTGCGGGCATTACTGCGCAACCAAGTTCGGTGTTGTCGGCCTCACCAACTCGCTGGCGATCGAACTCGGTGAGTTCGGCATCCGCGTCAACTCGGTGCACCCTTATGGCACCGACACCCCGATGGGCAACGACCTGTCGATGTACCAGGTCTTTCAAGACCACCCGCACTACATCCACAGCTTCTCGCCGGGCGCACTGCCTACCGAGTCGCTGGCTGCCCCCGACCTGATCTCCGACATCGTCGTCTGGCTGGCCAGCGACGCGTCCTCGTTGGTCACCGCCGCACAGATCCCCGCCGACAAGGGCTATCTCAAGATTTGAGTCGCCGGGCAGTTAGCGTGGTCAACATGCTTGGGAAGCTGGCAATGCCGTTGGCCTGCCTAGTGCTGGTTGCCGGCTGCTCCAGCCCGGACGCGGCGGCGCATGATTCCGACAACGGCGGACATGTCACGATTCACAAGGGCGATATCTTCGACATCGTCTTGACCGACGACTACCCGACGTCGCACTGCCAATGGCACGAAGAAGGCTCGCACGATACCGCGATCCTCAAATATCTCGGGTCCCGGTATCAGTGGGACAACAAAGCGCCCACCGCCCCCGGCGTCCATACCAGCAGATATGAAGCCACCGGCGCGGGCACCGTGCATGTGACGCTCGTGCAGGAGGACAACGCGAGCAATGTCGCAAGGCGCTATGGGCTGGATGTGACTGTGCAGAAAAGGATCATCGATTTAGGAGCGGCCTGAGGTCGTCGAGACGGTCGAACAGGTGCCAGATGTATTTCGATGATCCGTCCTCGCGACGCGGATGCAGATCGGCGAGTTCCGGGTCGCTGCAGTAGTTGTCGAAGGCTTCCCGCGATTCCCACTCCACGAGGATCAGCACCTGACGCGGTTCGATGTCGCCGAGAACCGCCTCCTGAAATTTTCCGAGCGCAACGACCCGACCGCCGTGCTTGGCCACCTCGGCAGGTGACCGTCGTGAGTAGGCGCGGTACTCGTCGGCGTCGGCGATGTCGAAGAGGTTCAAGGCATAGACGCTCATGTCAGAGACGTTACGTGCGCCAGCGATTCGCCGCTATGAGCGGCCGGCCGAGCAGATACGGGTCAACCCCACCAGAAAGCTGCGGCGATGATCCCGTAAAGGACGACCAGGGTGGCGCCTTCGAGCCACGTCGATTCGCCGTCGAACGAGATGAACGCGGTGAGGATGACCGCGAGCAGCAACGCCACCACCAACATCGGGCTGAAGACCAAGGTCAGCCCGGCCATGCCGGTGGCCTGCGAGATGAGCACCAACGCCGGCCCCAGCACCAGCGAAATCTGCAGTGGCGAATTGAGAACGACCGAGAACGCGTAGGCTGATTGCCCTTTGGCGGCAAGCTGGATGCCGACGAAATTCTCCACCGCGTTGCCGGCGATCGCCACCACGACCAGGCCTGCGAACACCTCGGAGATGTTGAGGGCGTGCATGGCCGGTTGCAGCGCGTCGACGAACCACTCCGACACGAAAGCCGCCAAGACCCCGGCGCCGGCGAGCATGCCGATCGCGAGCCAGACGGGCCAGCGCGGGTGCTCGTGGATTCCGGCGGGCTGGGCCTCGTCGTCGTGCCGGCGTAGCGAGGCCGGCAAGGATAGGACGAACAGCCCCAGCAGCAGCACCGAAACGACGATCGACAGCGCGTCTTCGTGGTGGGAGGCCGGGGTGTGGATCCAGTAAGCCACCGACGGGATCGACAAGGCCGTCACCGACAGCAACATCAGCACCGTCACGGTGCGGGCCCGGTTGGACCCGAGTTGCTGGGTGCCATGACGTAGTCCGCCGGCCACGAACGCGAGACCCAACACCAGCAGCAGGTTGGCCAAGATGGATCCGACCAAAGCCGCGCGGACCACGTCGACCAGTCCGTGCCGCAGACTGAACAGGCAGATGAACAGCTCCGGAAGATTGCCGAGCGCCGATTGCAGCACCCCGGTGGCGCCGGCTCCAAAGCGGTCGCCGAGCTGATCCACGCTGTGGCCGACGAGCGCCGCGAGCACACCCACCGCCGCGGCGGCGATGAGGAAGGTCAACACCGAGTTCCAGCCGCCGAAGTGGGCGAACCCGGCGCACAGCACCAACGCCACCGACAGGATCAACGGGATTCGATCGGATCTGACCAGGACGGGCGTGGCGGCATCCGGCATGGATCAACCCTAGTGTCAGTCGACGCGATGCCCCGACCCGGCAATGACCACCGGGGCGGCTTCAGCCGCGACGGGCGAAGGGGCCGGCGATCGCTTCACTACTCCTACCCCAGGCTGACGAGCTGCTCGACGGAGTCCTTCGGCAATTCACCGTCGACGACCGCGGTGACGGTCATATTTTGCAGGTTGATGGCACCGCCATGGTTGTCCAGGAACGCGGTGTCGGCGGCATCGCGGCCCGTGGCAATACGGACCATGGACTGGCGCGGTGCCAGGCAGGTGGCGTCGACGACCTGCCAGACCCCGTCGATCAACGCCTCGGCCACGGCATGAAAATCCATCGGCTGGCAGCCCGGTGCGTACACCGCGACCAGTCGGGCCGGGACATTGACCGCGCGCAGCAGCGCAATCACCAGATGGGCATAGTCGCGGCACACGCCGGCACCCGCGAGCAAGGTGTCGGCGGCCCCGTCGATCGGATCACTAGACCCGGGAACATAATTCAGCCGGGTGCCAACCCACGACGAGACCTTCTCGAGCAGAGTCACCGAGGTGCCGTACTGCTGGAATTCGGTTGCGGCGAAACCGAAGAACTTGTCGGCTTCGGCGTATCTGCTCGGGCGCAGATAGGTGATGGCGTCGATGTCGGTGACGGGTTCGAGGTCCGCGTGACCGACGACCGTCGCCTCGTACGACGCGGTGACTGTTCCCTTGTCGGCGGGCAGGACATGGATTCGGGTTTGATGCGCACCGATGATCTCGCGCGGCTCAACGGTCTTGCCGTTGTGCTTGATGGTCAGCGATTCGCTCACCTCGAGGCCTGGTTGACGACTCACCGTGATCTGGAAGTCCAGCACCGTGGGCTCGGTCACCTCGACTTCCATTTCCGCGCCAACGCTGCGGCGAACGTCGGTCGTGCTGCTGTCGTCTGTCACTCCGCGGCGTCTCCATGCAGGCATACGATCAAGCCTCTCCTCAAAGCGAGCCGAATCCCGCGCGCTGCTTGGCAGGGCTTTCGTTTACGCACTTTCTACCGGACAACGCCTCTGCCCGCTCGTCGGCAGCCAGCGACTCAAGGCGCTAACGCCGGTTGGACGCCACGACGGGCAGCTCCAGACACGAGGACGCGTGCGCGACGGTGTGGCGTGACGGCTTCATCGCGAAGGCGGTCAGTGGCGGTTCACCCGTGCCGAGGTTGCGGGCGTAGTGCGGGTGCGAGCCGCCGGCAATCATCAGCCTGATCCGTGTCCCGGCTCGGAAGCGGTGGGCGATGGCATCCAACGGGATTCGCACGGTTGGGTCTTGGTCGACGCGCCGTAGGAAACCCTCGGAAACATTGCGCGAGCGACCGCGCGAATCGACCTCGCTGAGCCGGACGAAGACATCGGCATGAGGATTGTCGGTGCAATGCTGCAGTTGCACCGATGGCGTTCCGATGACCTCCCAGTCATGTGTCAACGGCGCTGTCGTGAAGGTGATCACATCGTCTCGCAGGCTCAACGCGGTGTCGTCCCGATACCCGACGTTGGAAGCGGACAGCAACGGCCCGCCGATCGTGGGAGTGGGATCGGCGGGGTGGTAGGTGAATCGCGACGCCGACTCGTCGGTGGCCGCAGCCTCCGACAGCGCGGCACCCGAATTGAGATAGAGCGTTCGGGTTCGGCTGGCCGGTGGCCAGTCGGGTAGGTCGCGCCAGCCAGGGCCGCCCGTGACGAAGATACGCACCGGACTCCGAGCCGCCGCACTCGTGCCGGCGAGATGCCTTGCCAGCCAGGGCAATGTCTCGCGGGTGATCAGTCCGGCCGACCTACCCAACATCTCGAGGTGTGTCCACGCACCGATGTGCAGCGCCGGATTTGATCCGTTGGCCTTCAGCCGCCGGTACTGCTCGAGCGTCTGACCGAGGAAGAGGTCCTGCCACCCGCCGATCAGCAGCACCGGAATTCTCGTGCGGTCCGGAGCCGCCTCGACGTCCGCGCGCCGCCAGTACTCGTCGTTGACACCGCTGTGCTCCAGCGCGTCTTCGTACCACGATGCTCCTTGCCGCAGCAGGTCCCGCCCGCTGCGGCCCAGCGGCAACCGGTTCGCCGCCGCCCGCACGCCACGCTCGGAAGTGAACTGCCGCAGCGTTCTTCGCGCGGGGCCGCCGATCTCTTGATTGGCGACCTGAGCACACCACCACAACACATTGTTCAAGGCGAGTCCGCCGTTGCGTGCGATGAGCGACTTGGACTCGTGGGGCCCGACGATGATGACCGCGGTGACGAGTTCGGGAGGTGGGTCGACGAGCAGCGCCCACTGGGTGAAGCCGAGATACGACTGGCCAAGGGTGGCGAAAGTGCCGGTGAACCAGGGCTGGTCGCGCAGCCAGGCCACGGTGTCGGCCCCGTCTTCGACTTCGTGTGTGGCCGGTGCGAATTCGCCGTCGGAACCGAATGTACCGCGCACACTTTGCAATACGACGTGATAGCCACGTTGAGCATATAGCTGGGCGTATACCCACGACACCGGCGCGCCGCGGCCATAGGGGCTGCGCAGCAGTAGCGTGCCGGCCGGTGTCGCGGTGCGCGGCAGGTAGTGATCGGCGCGAAGGACGACGCCGTCGCGCATCGGCACGGGGACACTTTTGCGCACCGAGTAGTCGGTCGTCGCCGGGGGCAGGCCGAGCATGCGGTTCATCGCGCGATCGACTAGTCGCATACCTGCCGAGCGTTCAACCGCCGGTACCTCGCGAATCAGCTTGTCCGTCATCGTGTTTCCCGGTCCGCCCAGAACTGCCAGGGATGGTCGTCGGCGAACGTCCTCCAGCCGTCGGTCGATGCGCCCGCGAGAAACAGCGCAATCGCATCGCCGACAAGGGCCTCGCTCTGCGATTCCGTGATCCGGCCCGAGGTGACCAGGCCGCCAATGCCCTGCACACTCGCCGACAGCACCAGCGTCAGGCGTTCCACGTCGCTCGCTGCATACACACCGGCGTCGACACCGCGGGAAATGATGCGCAACAGTGCCGCCATGTGATTCACGAATGCGTTGCGGACCGCATCAGACGGGTTGTTCACCTTGGCCGCGAACATCAAGTCCAAGAGCGCGGGCTCGGCTACCGCGAATTCGAGATACGCCGATGCCACGGCATGCAGGGCGCGTCGGAAGTCGGCGGGTTCTCGTGCGGCCGCATCACCGATTCGCTCGGCCAGCTGATCGAAGCCGCGTTCGGCAAGTGCGTCGAGCAACGCATCACGATCGGCGAAGTGCTTGCGCGGGGCGGCATGGCTGACGCCGGCCTCACGCGCCAGCTCCCGCAGGGACAGCGCGTCCAGGCCGCCCTCCCGCAGCACCGCCTGCGCTTGGTCGAGCAGGACGGCACGCAAGTTGCCGTGGTGGAACGGCTTCTGCTCGGCCACCTCACCAAAAGTAGTCATTGACTACGTAGTTGTCAACGACTACTTTCGGCTCTGGTTGGTCGCGCGGTGGGCACGCCCCTTGAGGAAAAGGAATTCGACTGTGAATCAACACAATACGGCGTTATGGCTGCGCACACCCGACGGTCCCTTCGAGGTCGGCCCCGCCGAATACACCTCACCGGGCCCCGGCGAAATCGTGGTCCGCGTGCGCGCCGTCGCGGTAAACCCTATCGACGTCATCACCGGCCCGCTGCTGCAGCAGATCCTGCCGTGGCTGACCTACCCGGCCGTCGTCGGATCCGACGTCGCGGGCGAAGTCGTCGAGGTCGGGCAAGGGGTTTCCCGGTTTGCTCACGCAGACCGGGTCGTCGGAGGCGCGATGGGTATCGAACAATCGCAGAATCGCCCGGCGGAAGGCGCTTTTCAGCACTACGTCGTGCTGAAGCCGCACATGGTCTCGCCCATTCCAGACGACCTGTCGTTCCAGCAGGCCGCCGTGCTGCCGATGGGGCTCTCGACCGCGGCGACCGGTCTATTTCAACAGGACCACCTCGGGCTGACGATGCCGAGTGTCGAGCCGTTCGACAAGGGCGAAGCCGTGCTCGTGTGGGGCGGGTCAACAAGTTTGGGCAGCAACGCAATTCAGCTCGCCCGCGCCGGGGGCTACGAAGTGATCGCCACCGCCTCGCCGCGCAACTTCGACTACGTGCGATCCCTCGGCGCATCGGCCGCGTTCGACTACAACAGTCCGGGCGCCGTCGACGAGATCGTCGAATGGATCGGTGACCGCGAGCTGGCCGGCACGCTGGCCATCGGGCACCAATCGGTCGAGGCAGGGATCGCGATCGCGAGCCGAACCAGCGGTAGCAAGCGCGTCGCGAGCGTCATGCCGAGCCCGACCACCCAGCACGGTGACGTGTCGGTGAGCGGCATCTGGGGTGGCTCGTTGAAGGACAACGAAGTTGGGCCCGGAATCTACGTCGAATTCCTACCCGCAGCACTCGCTAACGGCAGCTACCGGGCTGCTCCCCCCGCGACCATCGTGGGCGAGGGACTGGCGCGCATTCCCGACGCGTTCCAACGCCTCATGGCCGGTGTGTCGGCCGCCAAACTCGTCGTGACCCTGTAAGCCGGACCCGGCTACAGGCCTGCCTGGACATGCCATGCCCGGAATGTCTTACGACGCACCATAAACGGGACGGCGATCGCGGTCAGACGCCGAGTCGGCCGGATAACCGGTTGAGGCGCTCGAGACTGGCGCCGTCCAGACCGCTGATCCGTACGGTCTTGCCACGGACCTGGTATCTGTTGCGAATGGCGTCGAGAGTGGCCACCGCGGAGGCGTCCCAGATGTCGGTGTCGGACATGTCGATGAGGACGTCCTTGGGATCATTCACATAGTCGAATTGATGCACGAGGTCGTTGCTGGAGGCGAAGAAAAGCTCGCCTCGTACCCGGTACACGCGGGTCTCGGAGTCGTCGGTCGTGGGTAGGTGATCGGATTCCACAATGGTCAGATGGGCGACGCGGCGGGCGAATGCCACCGTGGCGGCGAGCACGCCCAGCGTCACCCCGACTGCCAGATTTCCGGTAGCCACGGTCGCGACGACGGTGAGGATCATGACTACGGTCTCGCTGCGCGGCAGCACTTTCAGCGTGCGTGGCGCCACACTGTGCCAGTCGAAGGTGGCCGCCGAGACCACGATCATGACGGCGGCCAGCGCCGCCATGGGTATCCGCCCAACCAGGTCACCGAGGGACATGATCAGTAGCAGCAGAAACCCCCCGGTGAAGAAGGTCGACAACCGCGTCCGACCGCCGGCGACCTTGACGTTCATCATGGTTTGGCCGACGACGGCGCAGCCGCCCATGCCGCCGAACATGCCGGTGAGGATGTTGGCCACTCCCTGGCCCCAAGATTCGCGGGTCTTGTTGGACGCGGTTTCGGTGATGTCGTCGACGAGCTTGGCGGTCATCAAAGATTCCAGCAGACCGACGAAGGCCACGCCGATGGCGTAGGGAGTGATGATCTGCAGGGACGTCCACGTCAACGGCACGTGCGGAATCGAAGGCAACGGCAGCGAACGCGGCAGTGCCCCTTGAGATCCCACGTCGGGAACGTGCCAGCCGAACGCAACCACCGTCGCCGTCAGCACCAGCACGACCACCAACGGCGCTGGCAGGGATGTGGTGAGCCTGGGCACTACGACCATGATCGCGATGCCCGCGGCGGCGAGCGGGTACACCAGCCACGGGACCCCCAGCAAGTGCGGCAGCTGCGACACGAACACCAGGATCGCCAGCGCGTTGACGAAGCCGATCATCACGCTGCGCGGGATGAACCGCATGAGTCTCGCGACCCCGGCCAGGCCGAGGAGCACCTGGATGACGCCGGCCAGCATGATCGTCGCGATCAAATAGCTGACTCCGTGCTCGTGGCTGATCGGGGCGACGACGAGGGCCACGGCCGCGGTGGCCGCGGAGATCAAAGCCGGTCGGCCACCGGCCACCGCGATGGTGATTGCCATGGTGACCGAAGAGAACAGGCCGACCCGCGGGTCGACCCCCGCGATCACCGAAAAGGCGATCGCCTCAGGAATCAAGGCGAGCGCCACCACCAATCCGGCGAGTGCTTCGGTGCGCAACCGTGCGGGGCTGCGCAGCGCGCCCAGCACGGAGTTGTCGGGACCCGTCGCAGCCGCGCGGGTGCCCGGGGTCTTCAGACTCATGACCACGGAAACCGCTGTTCCAGGGCCTCGAGAAGTTGGCGGACTTCTCGCATCCTTGCTTGCAACAACACCATCTGGTCGGGAGGACACGGGGCAGCGCGCCCACGTGCGCCGAGTCCCGCGGCGGCTCCCAGCTCGGCATGCTCTGCCCGCAACAGGTCGGCGAATAGACGTGCTTGTGCGATGTCGGCGTAATGCCCAGAGGCCGTCGGGAATTGGTGGCTCGCTGGCCGGAGGCTCTCGGCGGCAGAGTACGGGATATGTTCGCGCACCGATACGTAGGGCACGTGGTAGCGGCCGCGGTGCGCGTTGGCGCTGAGATCTCGCGGTGTTCTCAGGTCGCTTTCTGTCGTCACTGTCCTTCACCGCCTACGGCGGAGTGGCACGCGGGGCGCGGCGCGTCTTGTCGGTCATCCGGGTCGTGCCCCAGAAATTGCAGGATGTCGTAACGCCGCCGTTGGTAGCCTTCGGTGAATTGCGCTGCCGGAGAACGTGGTTCGTCGATCGTGATGATGCCTGCGACCTTAGCGGGCCGGTGGCTCAGCAATACGATGCGATCAGCGAGCAACAGTGCCTCGTCGACGTCGTGAGTGACGAACAGGATGGTCATCTTCTGTTGCTCCCACACCGTCATCAGTAGTCGTTGCATTTCCAGTCGAGTCTGAGCATCCAGAGCACCGAATGGTTCGTCCATCAGCATCACCTTTGGCTCGCACGCCAGGGTGCGGGCGAGTTGAACTCGCTGGCGCATGCCGCCGGACAGATGGCTCGGCAGATGGTCCCCGTAGGATCCGAGGCCTACCTGATCGAGGCGGCCTTGCGCCGCGGCTTTCGCCGCCTTGCCCCGGAGCCCGCGCAGCCGAATCGGGTACATGACGTTCTTCAGCGCGGTGCGCCACGGGAACAGTGCGTCTTCCTGAAAGACCATGGCGCACTGGGCTGCATCGCCCGCGACAGGTGCGCCGTCGACGGCGGCGTGCCCGCTCAGCGGAGTCAGGAGTCCGGCCAGCGCTCGCAGGATTGTCGACTTTCCGCATCCCGACGGACCGAGGAAGACGACGACCTCGCCTGGATCGATGTCCAGGGTGACGTTGGCGGCGACGACTCCGTTGAATCCCAGCTTCAAGCCGGCCAGCCGAACCGCACCGGTGCTCACTGGCCGGCCCTTGGTAACCAGTGGTTAACTCGCCGGCCCACACGTTCTACTGCCCACGCCGTCATCAGGCCCAACGCGCCGATCGAGATCATGCCGACGACCACCCCCGGGTAGTCCAGCAGGCCGTAGGACTGCCAGGTGTAGTAGCCGATACCGAACTGTCCGGAAATCATCTCGGCGCTCACCACACAGATCCACGCCACGCCCATCGCGACGGACAGGCCGGCGAAGATGCCGGGCAGTGCACCAGGGAGGATCACGTGCCATAAGAGTGACAGTCGGCCCGCCCCCATTGTTTTGGCGGCCTCTTCCCACACCTTCGGTAGCGATTCCATGGCATGGATGGTGCTGACCACGACGGGAAAGAAAGCGGCGAAGAAGGTGATGAAGACGATGCCCTGTTCGCTGGAAGGAAACAGCAGGATGGTCAGCGGGACCAGGGCTATCGCCGGGATGGGCCGCACGATCTCAATGAAGGGCCGCAGCGTCATCCTTGCTGTCGGTGAGCGACCGATCAAGACTCCCAGGGCGATGCCGGCCGCTGCGGCAAGCCCGAACCCGAGCAGAATCCGCTGCAGGCTTGCCAGCAAGTCGTCGTAATAACCCCCGGAGCTGATCCGCGCAGCCAGGGCGTCGACGACCCGCATCGGGGCGGGCATCCGATTAAATCGCAGCCAAGCGACAACGTTGTGAGCAGTGAGCATCTGCCACAGCGCGACGAACGCGGTGATCGGAATCAGCGGCAGGAACAATGCCGCAGCGCGGCGCCGTATGCCCGCCGGAATGCGCCAGGTGATCCGCCGCCGCGAGCTGAGCCGCGGTGCTGAGGCCGGCAAGGCTGGTGTGGGTTTGACGGCCAGTTGATGGGGGTTCAGTGTGGTTGTCACGGGGTTCCTTCCTCTACGGGGTCTGTTGTCGGCTATCCCAGCGACCGAGACTGCGCTACAGCTGCCGGATAAGTGAGCGGCGTGGCCGCCGGGTGACGCGCGCGGTAGAACTCGGCGCCGGCGTCGGTCGCAAATGGTTTGTAACGCTGCATCGCCGGCGCGGTCGGATCATCAAGCCAGACAGCGTGATTCGCGAGCAATCTGGTGTGGCTGATAGCGTCGGGCACGTAAGCGGCCCGCACCGCGGCGGTGGCCGCAACCTGGCGCAGCAGGCACGTCGGCGTGGCCGCTACGGTAGTGGTGGCGGCGCCTTGCGGCCACAGCTCCGACGCCTCGGCCGGATCGCCGACGGGCTGACGGCACACGCCGTCGTATCCGGTCAGCCGGCTGGCGTTCGCGACGTCGGCGCGCCGGCGCTCGTAGTCGGGGCCGAACAGCTCCCGCAAGTATTCGTCATTGATGAACGACGCGACGTCGAAGTCCTTGCTCACCGACCCCCGGGCGACCAGGAATTTCTTGACGTTGTCGGCAGCCAGCACGAGTTGTTGCTTGAGCGTCATGTCAAAAGACACCAGGCCGTTGGGTCCGTTATAGAGATAGACAACCTCGGGTTCGATGCCGGTGAGCTGGCTCACCCGTAACGCGGCCGAGAGCGGATTCGCGACGATGTAGTCGGTGGTCGTCTTCATCGCCTGCATGAACGCGGCCATCACGTCGTGGTTGGCGTCGGCGAACTGTCTGCGGACGACGACGCCGTGGAAGGTCGGCACCTCGTTGTCGCCGCCGTCGTAAAGCAGCCGGCCCTGGTTGCGGAAAATCACCAGCTGCGGCCACGGCACGAACTGCGCCAATGCGTCGACTTGCCCGCCGTCGATCGCCGAGGCCCCGATCGACGGATCCTGGTTCACAATGTGGATGGCATGCGTGTCGATACCGTTGTGTTGCAACGCGGTTGAGAACATGCCGTCCCCCGCCGATCCAAGGCTGGTCGACACCCGCTTGCCGACGAGGTCGGCGAGTGTGTGGGCGGCGGAACCGGTGGGCACCACGACCTGGTTGAGGGAACCGCGCAGGCTATAGCCGGTGGTAGCGATCAGTTCGGTTTCGGAATCGCTGTACCTTTTGGTCTTCGATCCGTTGGCAAGTAGCGGGTAGTCGCCCATCGAGCCGATGTCCACATGCGTCGCGATCATCTGCGCGGTGAGAGGTGCACCGGAGGCGAAGTCCTGCCATACAACGCGGTACTTCTTGCCGGTGGACTTGCCGAGTTGGCCCAGCGCCTTTTCGAACTCACCGCGATCGCGCATCAAAGTTCCGACATTGACGGTGTTGATGGTCTTGGACTGGTAGCCCACGTTGACCACCTCGGCGCCCTCGCTGAGTAGGCCGCATCCGCTGAGCATCTGCACTGCGGGCACGACGAGCGCGGCGGCGACCGCCCGCGCACGCGACCAGGGGGCTCGCCCGGTGCGTCGGCCGGGACGGTCGGTCTGTCTTACGTCGTCCACGCAGTCCAGCGTCGGGGCAATCTATTACCGCTCGATCACTGGACGTTGCGCCACCGTTACGCCATCTGGCGTTTTCGAGCCGCGAAGGTCACGGTGCCGCGGTTCGGCATCCGGGCGCGGTTCGCCATGGCATCGCGTGGCAGTCTTCGGCGCCGAGAACGGCGCACATGACACTTGAGTTACGCCACCACCGCCGCTCTGGCGCCGAACCACGGCCACCGAAAGACTAGATGATTGTGGAATCTACAAGCTCGTCAACCACATTGGACGCCAACGGTGCAGCATCCACCGCCACCGCTGCCGAACCGGACTATCGATTCACACTGGCGAACGAGCGGACATTTCTGGCATGGCAGCGCACCGCGCTGGGCTTGCTTGCCGCGGCGGTCGGTGTCGTGCAGTTCCTGCCGGAATTGGCCGTCCCGGGGCTGCGGCATATCCTCGGCGGTGTGCTCGGCACCGTGGCGATGCTGACTTCGGCTGCTGGCCTGCATCGTTGGAGCCAAGTCGACCACGCGATGCGCCTTGATCAACCCTTGCCCCGGCCGTCCACTCCGATCTACTTGGCGGTGGCCCTGATTACGGTCGGCTTGGTGACAGTAGCCCTGGCATTGGCCGCGTCCGGCGTCAGCCGATGATCCACTCGGCAGCCACGTCGCCGGACCGCGGGATGCAGCCCGAACGCACGGCACTGTCCTGGACGCGTACGTCACTGTCCGTCGTCGCCTCCGGGGTGTTCATTGTTCTCAAGGATCGCACCGTGACCGACCCGAACGGGAGCACCGTCCGACTCGGTATCGGCAGTGCGGCAGCGTTACTCGCGCTCACGGTGTTCGCCGTGGGTATCCGCCGGCGCCGCACTCTCACGGTCCGCCCACTGCCTCCGCAACTATGCGCTCGCGCCGCGGTACCTATTGTCGCCGTCTTGGTCGTGGCGTTGACGGTAGTCGTGGTTGCCTATCTGGCACTCGGGGTGTGATTCGGCGACCGTTCAGACGTCTAGGAAGCGAACGTCCTTGGCGTTACGGGTGATAAAGCTGCGACGCGCATCGACGTCCTCGCCCATCAGGATGGAGAACAGCTCGTCGGCCGCAGCGGCGTCATCGAGGGTGATCTGGCGCAGCACCCGCACGGTCGGATCCATCGTGGTTTCCCACAACTCCTTGGCGTCCATCTCGCCCAGACCCTTATAGCGCTGGATGCCGTCGTCCTTGTTGATCTTCTTGCCGGCCTTCTGCCCGGCCTCGAGCAGGCCGTCGCGCTCACGGTCGGAGTAAGCGAACTCCGGCTCGCTGCGCTGCCACTTCAGCTTGTACAACGGCGGCTGCGCCAAGAACACATGCCCGTGCTCGATCAGCGGCCGCATGAACCGAAACAGCAAGGTGAGCAACAGTGTGGAAATGTGTTGTCCATCAACATCGGCATCGGCCATCAGCACGATCTTGTGGTAGCGCAGTTTGGTGATGTCGAACTCGTCGTGGATGCCGGTGCCCAACGCGGTGATGATCGCCTGGACTTCGGTGTTCTTCAACACCCGGTCGATGCGCGCCTTTTCGACGTTGATGATCTTGCCGCGCAACGGCAGGATCGCCTGAAACATCGAGTCGCGCCCGGACTTCGCCGAGCCGCCGGCCGAATCACCCTCCACCACATACAGTTCCGACCTACGCGGATCGGTCGAGCGGCAGTCCGCCAACTTGCCGGGCAGCCCACCGAGATCAGTAGCACTCTTGCGGCGCACCAACTCGCGCGCCTTACGCGCCGCAATACGCGCTTGCGCCGACGAAACCGCCTTGTTCACAACGGTTTTCGCCTCAGAGGGGTTGGCTTCGAACCAGTAGGTCAGCCTCTCGTGGCACAACTTCTGCACGTAGGAACGAACTTCGGCGTTCCCCAGGCGGGTTTTGGTCTGACCCTCGAACTGCGGCTCGCTGACCTTCACCGAGATCACCGCGGCCAGGCCCTCGCGGATGTCATCCCCGGTGAGGTTGGCGTCTTTTTCCTTCAGCAGCTTCTTGTCTTTGGCGTACTTGTTGACCACCGACGTCAGCGCACTGCGGAAACCCTCCTCATGCGTGCCGCCCTCGTGGGTGTTGATCGTATTGGCAAAGGTGTGCACCGACTCGGAATAGCCGCCGTTCCACTGCATCGCGATCTCGACTTGACGCCCCGGTTCTCCTCCGGAGAATTCGATGATGCTCTGCTGAATCGGGACTTTGGTGCGGTTGATATGGGTGATGTAGTCGACCAGGCCGCCCGGATAGTGAAATCTACGCGTGTGTGCTGAGTCGGTCTCGATCGCGCTGGACCGTTGGTCCGTCAATGTCAGCATTAGCCCCTTATTGAGGAAGGCCATTTCTTGTAATCGTCGGGCCACCGTTTCGGCACTGTAGAGCGTGGTCTCGAAAATCTCGGGGTCGGCCCAGAACCGCACTGTGGTACCGGTCTGCGCTGTCACCACTCCACGGGTCAAGGTGCCGGGAACGGAATGGTCGTAATGTTGCGACCATCGGTAACCGTCGCGGCAGATCTCGACCTCGAGCCGAGTGGATAGAGCGTTGACGACGGAGACCCCGACACCGTGTAGTCCACCGGAAACGCTGTAAGAGTCCGAGTCGAACTTGCCGCCCGCGTGCAACTGGGTCATCACCACGTCGACGGTTGGGATTCCGGTCGCGTGCATCTCGACCGGAATCCCACGCCCGTCATCGGTCACCTCGACACCGCCGTCGGGTCGCAGCGTGACCTCGACGCGCCGGGCATGGCCCGCCATGGCTTCGTCGACGCCGTTGTCGACGACCTCCCAGATCAGGTGGTGCAGGCCTCGTTCGCCGGTGGAACCGATGTACATTCCCGGCCTCTTGCGAACGACATCAAGGCCTTCCAGAATCGTGATCGATTCCGCACCATAGTCTTTCGGGGTGCCCTTGCCGGTCATCCGTCGACTCGCCTAGTCGTTGCGGGCCGGTACGAAGTCGATCGGTGCGCCCGCAGGGATCAGCTGCTCGGTCTGCGCGCTCTCCTCGAAGTTACGGATGAGACGGCGGGCGTGCTGCATGACCCACCACCGGACGAAGGTTTGGTTGACCGCCTCGCGTTCCTTCGGGTCTTCGAGAAGATTGATAATGCGGGCGAAGCCGAGCGGGATCTCGGGATCGTGAAAATGCTGTTGGCGTTTGAAGCTGATCTTGAACTGAGACCATTTGACCGCGTGGAGCTCTTCGTTGAGCCACACCATGCAACCTTCTCGGCCGGATTCCTCAGCGCCGCCGAAGAATTCGCGTTGATCAATACCGTCGATGATGCGGTCGTCCGGAATTTCACATCCAGCCCAGCGCAGCAGCGTCGGGAACATGTCGGTGACGTGCACCATCTCGTTGCTTTCCCGGACCGCGACGTTGTCCGGCCAGCGGATCAGGCACGGAGTGCGGATGCCGCCTTCGGCGGAGCTGAAGTACGAACCGTCGAAGAAGCCCGCGGTACCCCGGCCCAGCAGATGATCTTCCGGGCCGTTGTCTCCGGCGAAAACAACGATCGTGTTGTCGGCGATGCCCAATTCCGTCAGCGTATCGAGGATGCTGCCGAAGTCGTGGTCGAGCATCAGCAGCGAGTCGCCCCACTCGCCGTTGCTGCTCTTGCCCTTGAACTCCTCGCGCACCACCATCGGGAAGTGCATCAGCGAGTGGTTGTGGTACAGGTAGAACGGCTTGCCGGCCTCGACGCTGCGCTTCATGAAAGTCTTTGCCCGGCGGTCATATTCGGCGTCGACCTCGCCCTTGAGTTTGACCGTCAACTGCTGATCGGTGGTGCGCACACCGTCCTGCTTGGTGCCGTCGTACATGTAAGAGTAGCCATCGCGATCGCCGTCGTACCAAGGATCATCCGGCCACAGGCACTCGTCGTAGGTGCGCGCCGGTCCGTACCATTCGTCGAATCCGTGGTCGGTGGGCCAGCGGCCGTCCTCGGCACCGATGTGCCATTTGCCGTAACAGGCAGTGGCATAGCCGGCCTCAGACAGGATGTCACCCATGGTGCGCTCCCAGGCCACGATCCCGCCGTCGTTGCCGCCCAGGGCGATGGTGTGATTGCCCGAACGGATCGGGTAGCGGCCCGTCATCAGCGCCGATCGCGTGGGTGTGCACTGGGGTTCGACGACGAAGTGCGACAGTTTCAGTGCTTCGGCGGCGAAGGCGTCGATGCGGGCGGTATCGGCGCCGCGCAACATCCCACCGCCGTAGCAGCCGAGTTCGCCCAGACCGAGATTGTCGACGTGGAAATATACGATGTTGGGTTGTTTGGGCATGGCTGTGCTACCTCTCAATCGGGTAAAGCGTTGTCGTGGTGAGGAACTGGCGCTGACTACGGTGGCGGCGGTGCATCCTCTCGCGCGGCGGTGGTGACCAGCGAGCATCTGTCACCCCGATAGCGCACGGTTTCCAAGTCGAACGGCGTGCCGTCGCGCAGATGGGTCAGGCGATGCAGCAGCAGCAGGGGCGCCCCGGTGCGGATCTGCAGGAGCTTGGCGGTATTTGGGTCGGCCGCAACGGATTCGACGGTGATCTCGGCCCAACCCAGACGCACCCCCAGTTCCTGCTCGATGAGCGCAAAAACATCTTGCTTGTCGAGGTTGGCATCCATCGGAATGGCTCCGACTCGAAGTGAGGTGGTATCCAGTGACAACGGCAGACCGCCGACGGAACGGAGCCGTTCGATGAACAGAATCGGAGCGTTCTCCGGCAACTGAAGTTTGGCTGCCACAAACGGGGTGGCGGTGGCTTCGCGCACCGAGAGCACTTCGTTGTCCACCGGAAGCCGGTGCCCGGCCAGCGATTCGGCCAGGCCCTCCAGGCGGTCGAGGTGCTGGCGCAGTTTTGCGCCGGTAACGAATGTGCCCGAGCCCTGCACCCGGGTGATCAGCCCTTCGCCGCGCAGCAGTTCCAGAGCTTCACGGATGGCGTTGCGGCTGACCCCGAGTTCGGCGGCGAGTTCGGACTCCGACGGCAATGGCGGTCGCGCAGCAGCCAATCCGCCGTAGACGCCTTCGAGGATCTGACTGCGCAACACGTCGCGAACCCACCGTGCAGCATCGGCGCGCGTTCCGGCGTACTCCCGGGTGACAGGACGGGGAAAGTCCTTGGGAGGAACGTGCGGGCGCCGTGGCATGAGCTCACTGTGCCACCAAACACTCGGGCGGCGGTTAGCGGAATGTTACGCCAGTTGTCACCGTGTTAAGCCCTAGGCCAGGTCATATGAGGCGGCGTTTGCAACATTGTTTCGCCACCGACTGGACCGTGCTGTCAGCCGGCGATACAACGGAATCCGATGTGCGTGGTCGCGCTGTCCTGCGATTGCGACGAGCGCGCTGCCGGGCGGTAGCGGTGGCAGTACTCGGGCGCGCAAAGATGAGAACCACCCTTGAGCGTCTGCATGACCGACGGATCACCGGTCGCGGACGTCGGACAGCAGCTCGGTGAGGCGTTTTTCGGATCGTGGCCCGCGCTGTAGCGAGTGGTGGTCCATTCCCAGACGTTGCCGATCATGTCGACCAGCCCAAAAGCGTTGGGCGCGAACGTCCCCACCGGGGAGGTACCCGCCCAGCCTCGGGCGCCGTGGTTGAGGTAGGGGAATCTGCCCTGCCAGGTATTCGCCATGAGTTGATCGCCGGGAGCGACCTCGTCGCCCCATGCGTAGGTCGACACGGCGCTGGCCCGCGCTGCGTACTCCCACTGCGCTTCGCTGGGAAGCCGACGTCCCGCCCAGCTCGCATACGCGGCGGCGTCGGGGTAAGCCACCTGCACCACGGGGTGCTGGAGCCGATCGCCGATCGTCGATCCCGGCCCGAAAGGGTGCCGCCAGCAGGCGCCGGGCACCCATGTCCACCATTGCCGCCAGGCACGCAGATCGACCGGTCCCGAGGTTGGTGTGAAGACGAGCGCACCCGCGACCAACTCCTCGGGCGGCACCCCCGGGAAGGCAGCCGGGTCCAAGGCACGCTCGGCGACAGTGACATAGCCTGTTGCCGCAGCGAATTCGTCGAACTGTGCATTGGTCACCGGATGACGCTCGATCGAAAAAGGCCCGACTGTCACTGTGTGCGCGGGCGACTCCTCCGGGTAGAAATCGTTGGACCCCATCAGGAAGTCCCCGCCGGGAAGGTCGATCAACTCGGTGAGCATCACGCCAGGCTATGCGTTCCGCCACCCGTCCGACGGATACCGCGGCCTCTCGATGTCCGCTGGCGGGGGTGAAGCCGAGGCGGTCTGCGCCGTTGGGCGCTCGGCTACAGGCCTGCCTTGCTGGCCATATCGATGGCGTACTGGTTCACGAAGGTGCCCGCCGGCGGATCGCCCTTGCCGCATGATCCGTCGGATTCGCCGGGACGCTTGATCCACAAGTAAGCGTCGGCATGCGCGCCGGCGGTCGAGGCGGTGGGCTGGGTGCCCAGCGCCCGACCACTGGGGTTGCACCAGTTGAGCTCGGAGTCGGGCGCCGGACCGGCGCCGTTGCGTGACGTGTCGATCACGTAGTGCGAACCATTCGTGAGCCCCGAAATCGCCTCGCCGTAACCGATTTCGTCATCCGTGGTGAAGAAGTTCGCCGTGTTGACGCTGAAGCCTCGCGCGTGACCGACACCGGCCTGGTTGAGTCGGGCGGCCATGTCCTCGGCGCTGTGCCAACGCAGGTGACCCGCATCAACATAGACGGCCGCATTCGGGTCGCGGGTGAGCGTGTCGACGGCGTAGCGGATCAAGTCGAAACGTTCCTGGCGTGCGTCACCCGACAGGCAGTCGGCCATCGCGAGCGCATCGGGTTCGACGACGATGGCCACCCGCGAGGCGCCGATGCCGGAAGCGATGCCGTCGATCCAGCCGCGGTAGTCGGCGCCCGACCCGAGACCGCCCGCGGCGAAGCTGCCGCAGTCGCGGTGCGGAATCCCGTAGATCGACAAAACGGGGATGGCGCCGGCCGCATTCGCGTCGCCGACGTACTTCCCCACCGTGCCCGCCGAGCCCCCCGGGACGATCCAGTACGCCTGCGGCGTGTTGGCCACGGCGGTCAGCTGGGGACTGGGCGGGTTCGCCGCCTGCGCCGCGCGCATGGCCGCCGACGTGGGGTTGACGTAGAACGGCGCACCGGCCAGCGGGTTTCCGTCGGATGCCAAGCGTATCGTCGGCGCCGGAACGGCCTGCGACGAAACGCCTAGCCAGGCGACGGTCGCAACGGTCAGGACGGGGGCAATCCACCGCGCAAGAGCGCCAGCAGCTGAGGAGATCACCCAGGAAAATTAGCGTGCCACGACGTGGAGGGCGAATCCCGGGGGCCGGTTGCCGTCGGCTCAGTGCGCATGCGCCTACCCACGCGTTGCCCGGCGGCTGGATCTGACAACAATGGGGACTGCGTCACCCGATCACTCAAAAGTCCCCGGCGAGGAGTAGGGATGTCAACCCGTGCGCTTGCACTGATCATCGGAATCGCTCGTACCGGCGGCGGATTGACCGGCTATTTTTGGCCGGGCGCCTTCGCCCGGCACGGGCAGGTCTCCGGTGCTGGAGACAACGCCGATTCTCGGTACGTGACTCGTTTGTTCGGCGCGCGCGACATGGTCATCGGGGTCGCAACGGTGGCGGGGCCGGCGAGGCGCACCGCGCTTTGGATGGGTGCGGTATGTGATGCCCTGGATGCGGCGTCGGCATGGACCGCGCGCGGGGAGGGCAAGAACGTCGGATGGTTCCGGGTCGCTACCGCACTGCCGGCGCTGTTTGCGCTGGGCGGG
Source organism: Mycobacterium ahvazicum (assembly GCF_900176255.2). Lineage (GTDB taxonomy): Bacteria > Actinomycetota > Actinomycetes > Mycobacteriales > Mycobacteriaceae > Mycobacterium > Mycobacterium ahvazicum. Next base: position 37,553 of record NZ_FXEG02000001.1, on the reverse strand, counting down.
GCCCTTGCGGGGATCCGCCCGCTCGCCGAGCGGCGTGACGCGCTGGGCTGATTGCCGACAATCGGTAGAAGCTGGTTCGGGTTCACTACTTCTCGATAGCCCGCGACGTACGCGGTGATACAAGTCGAGTAGCCGACTACTCGTGCGCGAGCGCGGCCATCCGCCCTAGCGTCATCAGTGCCACGACGAACCACACCAATTGCGTCACTTCACTTCTGGAAGTGAAGCCGCCGCGGATCTTCTTGTGTCGCGCGATTCTGTGTTCCGCGACAGCTCGTTATCAGTCGAGGAAACGGGAAGTCGAAATGAGCAGCACGACATTGGACGAATTGATCACCCCGGTCCGGCAATTGGCGGACGACCGAGATCGGCAACCGGAGAAGGGCCTGGCGCTTTGCCTGTCCGGCGGCGGCTACCGCGCGATGGTCTTCCACGTCGGCGTGCTCTGGCGGCTCAACGAGGTCGGCCTGCTGCCGAAGCTCGACCGCATCTCCAGCGTCTCGGGCGGCTCGATCACCGCCGGCGTTCTGGCGAAGAACTGGCAGCAGCTGGCCTGGGACACCCAGCAGGTCGCCAGTAACTTCGACGAACAGTTCGTCAGGCCCGTGCGCAAGATGAGTGAAACCGCGGTCGACGTCAAGGCGGTCCTCGAAGGAATGCTGCCGTTCGGTGATTCCGCCGCCGGCCGCGTCGCGGCAGCCTATCGCAAGCACCTCTTCGGTGACACCAGCCTGCAACAGCTACCCGATAACCCGCGGTTCATCTTCAATTCGACCAACCTGGAGTCCGGGGTGCTGTTGCGGTTCAGCAAGCCCTATCTCGCCGACTATCGCGTCGGCCGGATCATGAATCCTGACATACCGCTGGCGGTCGCGGTCGCCGCGTCGTCGGCCTTTCCGCCTGTGCTGTCGCCGTGCACGCTGCACCTCAAGGGCCAGACCTGGATCGACGAACAAGGCAACACACTGACCGAGCCCGGCTTCCGGGACGAGATCAAGCTGACCGACGGCGGCGTATACGACAACCTCGGTCTGGAAACCGCGTGGAAGCGATACACGTCGATCATCGTCAGCGACGCCGGCGGCGAAGTCGCCGCCGACGAAGATCCTCCGACGGATCCGCTGCGGCAGACAGCTCGAGTACTCGACCTCATCCACAACCAAGCCCTTGCGATGCGCAAACGCCAGGTGATCGGCTCGTTCAAATCCGGTCTGCGACAAGGCATGTACATCGGCATCCGTAGTCAGGTCGCGAAATACGGCGGGGCGGTGCTGCCGGCCAATCCCGATCGCACCCGCGAACTCGCCGAGGTGACAACTCGGCTGGCGCCGCTCTCCGACACCCATCAGGAACGGCTTATCAACTGGGGCTATGTCATCTGCGATGCCGGGCTGCGAACTCACCTGTCCAGTGAACTCACCGATCCCGCGAAGACCGAACTGCCCTATCCGAACGAGGCGTTGACATGAACGGGGAAAACTCGATCTCCCGAAAGTTGGTCGATTACATCCTGGTCGGCGCCGGCTCGAGCCGCCGACACCTGCAGGGCTCACCGATCTTGGGTGACGTGTGGACCGCGTACGTGCAAGACCTGAGCAAGCCCGTCGACCTGTTGATCACGTCATACAAGGGCAGCTCGTCCAATGCCCTGGCCGCCGAAATCTTCAAACGCCTGCAAGGGATCCGTCGCGGTGTCGCCCACGACGACGACCCGAGGGTCGCGCCGGTGCAGAACTATGTAGCCGCCCGGTTGTACTTCGACGAAGTGATCCGGGTCCTGATCCCGATGACGAAGTGGTGGCTCGATCCGAAGACCCGCAACGAGATCAACGCGTGGATGAATTCCGATAAGTCCGACGGCGCAGGCGGATCCGACAAGATTGCCCAGACGGTCGCCGATGTGCGGGTGTTGGTCGACGCATGGAACAAGGGTCCCCAGAACCTCGACGAATTGTTCAAGGATCCCGCGGTGGGGATTCGCAGTCGGCGCACGGCGTTTGAGCGCTTCGTCGCGTTATGCGCCCTGGTCTCGATGGTGCAGCGGCCGCCCGAGGAGACGGACCGTGAGCCGATGGCGCAGGCCGCGTTGACGAAAGTCCAGAAGAGAAAGCAGGGCCTGTTGGTCGACACCAGCAACGATGACTTGCGCGAGCTCGTGGTCGGCCTGATCTCCACGGAGATGTCCCCGGCCGAGGAGGCGAAGGTCTGGCAGATTTCGCGCAACCGCCCGGCATCCACGGCGATCATGAAGTCGGTGCCGGCAGTGAAGGCCGACGCGGCCCGCCGGCTGTTCGAACTCGACTGCAGCGCAATCAACTGGGCGGTAGTCGATTCCGGGATCGACACGCATCACAACGCGTTCGGTGAGCATCCGGTCCGCAAGACATACGATTTCACCTACTATCGCGAGGTCGTCAATCTCAGCAATGTCGACGACGTCGTTCGTAAATGCAATCTTGAGGCGATCGAGACTGCGCGGAAGGACAGCCCGCTGCCGTCGAATGCGGACCGCAAGCTGAAACAGATCGCCAAGGCCGCCTGCGAAGGTCAGCCGATGCGGTATGACCTCATCGCGCAGTTCCTGAACCTCGGCGATGACGACACACCGCCACCACCGCCGACCAGCGAACACGGCACTCATGTCGCCGGCATCATCGCGGCCGCGGTCGACGAAACCGGCGGAAATCTCGTCACCGGCATGTGCCCGGGGATCGGTCTCTACGACTTGCGCATCATCGGATCCGACAAACAGGACACCGAGTTGGCGGTGATCGCAGCGTTGCAGTTTGTCCGGCACACCAATGAATTGGCGGGCGACCTGCAGATCCAGGGTGTGAACATGAGCCTGTCGATCGAGCACGACGTGCGCAATTACGCATGCGGGGCGACCCCGGTCTGCCTGGAAGCCGAACGACTCATCGACAGCGGTGTGGTCGTCGTCGCGGCGGCCGGTAACTTCGGTTACCAGAACATCGTGGTCAACGACCAGCCGTTCAACAACTACCTCGCTTTCAGCATCACCGACCCCGGCAATGCAGAGCGTGTCATCACGGTCGGATCCACCCACCACTACAAACCGTTCACCTACGGCGTGAGCTACTTCTCCAGCCGCGGGCCCACCGGTGACGGACGACCGAAACCCGACCTCGTCGCTCCCGGTGAGCGCATCTATTCCCCAGTGCTGGACAATGATTGGGGCTATCTGGACGGCACCAGCATGGCCGCACCGCACGTCAGCGGCGCCGCGGCGCTACTGATGGCGCGCTATCCAGAACTCGTCGGACGTCCAGACAAGATCAAGAAGATTCTCTGCGACACCGCGACCGATCTCGGACGGGAGCGCACCTTTCAGGGTCACGGCTTACTCGACGTCCTTCGTGCATTACAGAGTCAATGAGGTGAATTCACATGGCCAACAACGTTTTCAGTCTCGAAATCCTCCCCGCCAAGAAAGGCGACTGCCTAATGCTTCGGTACGGGCCAAAGGCGAACAAGAAGCAGAAGCTGGCGCTGATCGACGGAGGCCCTAGCGGTGTCTACACCAACTACCTCGAGCCGCGTCTGAAGCAGCTGCGCGACGAAAAAGGTGTGCCCGCGGGCGAGCCGATGACACTGGACTGGGTGATGCTCAGCCATGTGGACGACGACCACGCCAACGGGCTGGTGCGACTGACGGAGGAGCTCAGGGCGCTGCCGGTCAACAGGTTCGTCAAACCACGGCGGCTGATACACAACACCTTTGACAAGATCATCGGCAATGACGCCGCCGAGCTGAAGAAGGCCACCTCGAACGGGTATGGAACGGCATCGCTAACCGGGGATATCCCGGTCGACCTGGTGCCCGACGACGCGAAGGTCGACGCCGACACGTTCAACGACGCGCTGATGGTGCTCGCAGGAATCGAGCAGGGCATCGACCTGGCCGGCAATGCCGAGGTGCTGCAGATAGAGGTAAACGATGGAGCAGGCGGGTTGATCGTCGCCAAAGTTGGCGGCAAGGCGATCGACATGGGCGACGGCCTGACGCTGAACGTCATCGGACCGATGCTGCCCGAAGTCGAGGCGCTACAAGAAGCACACCGAAAGTGGTTGGAGGAGCAGCAAAAACACCCGAAGCCGCCGGCGGCCGCACTGGCGGCCTACGTCGACAAGTCGGTGCCCAATCTGTCCAGCATCGTGGTGCTCGCCGAATTCGGCGGGAAGACGATCCTGTTCACCGGCGATGCCCGCGGCGACAAGATCCTCGAGGGAATGAAACTCGTCGGACTGGGTGACAGCTTGCACGTCGATGTCTTGAAGGGGCAACATCACGGTAGCGAAAACAACTACACGCAAGACTATTTCAAGAGCATCACCGCCGACCGCTACGTGTTCTCCGGAAACGGGCAACACGGAAACCCCGAGCGCGAAACGCTGGACATGCTGCGCACGGCGCGGCCGGGCGAGGACTACGAGATCTACCTGACCTACGAGATCGCCGACATCGACGAGCTCCGACAGGCGGACTGGGAGATCAAGCAGCAACGGGCGCGGCGAACCCGCAATCCCCTGCCTGACTGGTCACCTGCCAAGCAGGGTCTGGTGGCGTTCTTCGAGAAGTACCCGGACATGGCGGCCAGGGTCGTGCCACTCGCGGGCGACGTACCCCGACACCGCATCGATCTGCTGGGCACGCCGTAAGCGACCGGTCAGGCGGCTCGGCCGAAGTACAGCTCTTGGGTTGCGACGCAGACCAATTGGCCCCGGCGGTTGTACATTGTCGACGTCGTCAGCCCCCGGCCCGCGACACCGCTGGTCGATACCTGATCCGAGAGGACCCAGTCAGTAAGGTCGACCGGCCGGTGAAACCACAGTGCGTGGTCGATGAGAGCGTTGAAGGTGCTGACCGGCGTGGCCCGCCGCATGACGAGTGCCGGCTCGACCATCGTGGTTCCGGAAAGGTAGGTCAGCAGGCAGCTGTGCAGCACCTCGTCGTCGGGCACAGATCCGTTGGCGCGCCACCACATTCGCAGGCGTGGCGACGGCTCGGCCGAGTCGATGGCAAGGCGCGGCGGGGGGTCGACGTAGCGCAGCTCGAAGGGTCGAGGTGCGACCCAAAGTCCGTCCAGTTCGTCCGCATGGGCCGCCAACTGCTGCTGCATCGGCGCCAGCGATTCGGGGTCGGCGACGTCGGGCATCGGCTGCTGGTAGTCGAGTGACTCGAACGGCACATTGAAGGACGCGAGCGCTTCGAGCAGGATCTGGCCGTCCTGGCGGGCCGTGATCTTGCGAGTGGACAGCGTGCCGCCGTCCCGTGCCACGTCGACGTGCAGGTCGACCGGGTTGCGGGCATCACCGGCTCGCACGTAGTAGACATGCACGCTGTGTGCCGCGCGGCCCGGCGTAGTGAGGCTCGCCGCCATCAGCGCCTGGGCGGCGATGTGGCCCCCCACGATGTGATGGTCCGGGTTGTCCAGCTGGGTGGCGACGAAGTGGTGGTCGTCAGCGCGGGCAACGTTGAGCGTGTCGATGACATCGGCAAGGGTGGGCCAGTCGTAACTCACTCGGGGATCTTGTCATCCGCCGCACCGGTGCAGCGCCCGGCGGTCAGGATTACTCCTCCACGTCTCCCGTCATGGCTACCAGTACGCGCCGGAATCGCTCGACCAGCTTTTCGATCGCGGTCGCGGTGAACACGTGCGTATCGAATTCGACGCGTAGACCGATTTCGTGGCCTGGCACTGCTTGCACTGACAGTGGGTAGTGGTTGAATTCGCGGTTGGTAAAGCCACTTATCTGCAACCCATCGACGGCCATCAACCCGGCAGTGTCGATTGGGTAGTTCTCGTACACGAACATGGTGTCGAATAATTGCTGGTGCCCCGCTACATGGTGGATCTCGTTCAGCGGTAAGTGTTGATGCTCAAGCGTTTTCGTGTAAGCGCTTTGCAGCTGTGCAAGCAGGTCGGCGATGGTGGTCTCCGCGCCGATGGTCGCCCGCACTCCGACGGTGTTGATCAGCAGGCCCACCATGGACTCGGCGCCGGCCAGATCGCTCGGCCGTCCCGACACCGCCGTGCCGAATGCCACATCGGTTTGGCCGGTCAGCTTCATCAGCAGCTGCGCCCACGCGGCCTGCAGGACAGTGCTGACGGTCGTGTGGCACGAGCGCGCCAGCTCACCCAACGCCTTGGTGGTCTCCGCGGACACCTGGAATGACGCCGTACCGCGCGGACCGAGCGCGGGCCGACCCGGCGGTCCCACCAGGCTGGGAGTGTCGAACCCGTCGAAGACCTCGCGCCAGGCTGCCGCAGCGGCGGCTCGATCCCGTTCGGACAGCCACCTGACGAAGCCGCGATAGGACGGCGCCGCCGGCAACCGCACGCCGTGATAGGAGGCAAAGATTTCCCGCAGCAGGATCGGCTTCGACCACCCGTCGAGAACGATGTGGTGGTTGGTGAGCACGAACCGATACCGATCGGCTGCGGTGCGGATGACGGCAGCGCGAAACGGCGGTTGGCCGGCGAGGTCGCACACCGCGACGCGTTCGGCAGCACAGACCTGTTGGACCTGTTCCTCGATGTCCGCATCGACGGAGTTCAGCTCGACGTACTGCCAGGCCAGCACGGGATCGGCGGGGAGCACCTGCACCGGTTCGCCGAAGTCCTCGACGAAGCGCGCCACCACGTTCGGGTGGCGCGTGACCACCGCCCGCACCGCGTCGCGCAAGCGCTGCGGGTCGAGGGCACCGCTCACGGTGATATCGAGCTGCACCGCGTACAGGTCGTCACTGCTCTGTGTGCTGCCGGTGAGAAACAGCAGGCCCTGCTGCAACGGGGTCAACGGCAGCACGTCGCCGATCCGGTACTGCCTCGCCAGCTCGTCGATGTCGCGCTGGGCCAGCCGAGCCAGCGGGAAGTCGGACGGCGTCGCGCCGCCCCCTCCGCCGCGTACGTGCGCGCAAATTCCGGTCAGCGCGTCGAACCAAAGCTCGCTGAGCCGGCTGACCTGCTGGTCATCCAGCGCGGAGCGCGCCCAGGTCCAGTTCGCCTGCAGGTACGGGCCGGCTTCGGTCTCCATGGTGACGGCGTTGAGCTCCACGGTGTGCGCAAGCGGCATCTCCACTGCACCCACGGCGCCGGCCAGGGCGAAACTGCTCTCGCTGAGCCGCCACAACCCACCGGAGAGCTCGGCGGCACCACCCAGACGACCCAGGTAGTTGAACCCAATCGCGTGGTCAGACCAATCCGGATCGACATCAGCGGTCAGGTAGCGCAGCAGTCCGTAGGTCAGGCCGTCGGGCAGCGCCCGAAGCTGCTCTTTGGCGTCCTTGATGACGGCGCCCAGGGGGTCGTCCCCGGCGACCACCTGGCCCCAGGACAGGTCGCCGACCGTGAGGGCCACGGGGAATTTCGTGGTGAACCAGCCCACCGTGCGCGACAGGTCGACATGCGGGGCCAGCTCCTCTTGTCGCCCGTGGCCTTCCACATCGATGCCGATCGGGGCCCCAGTCCCCAAGAACTGCCGCCACGCCAGGCCAAACGCAATCAACAGAGTGTCTTGGACTCCGGCATGAAACGCCACCGGGACCTCACCCATCAATAGGCGGGTCGTCTCGACATCCAGCGACACCGACAACCGGCCGGCGCTGACGTAGGTGTCCGCTGGCTGTACCGGCGGCAGCGCGGCCGGGATCCCTGCCACCTGGTCCCACGCCTCGGCCGCAGCCATGACGTCCGCGCTCTGCGCATGCTCGGCCAAAAGGTACGACCATCGGGCAAACGACGTCCCGGGTGCCGGCAGCGTCACCGGCTGGCCACTGTGATGCTGGGGCCACGCAATGTTCAAGTCTTCCAATAGGATTCGCCACGACACACCATCGACGGCGAGGTGGTGGACGATCAACGCCAACTGCTTGGTCGACTCGGCCCACACCGTACGCACCACCGCCCCGGTGTGCGGGTCCAGGCGCGACCGGGCCGCCACCAGCGCGCCGGCCGACAGCTCGTCGACGGTGTCCATGCAGCCGGCGGCATCCACCGCCCCGGCTTCGGGCACCCACAACGACCAACCGCCGGTGCTGTCGTCGAGGCGCAACCGCAGCGCGGCATGCCGGTCCAGCAACGCCTGCAGGATCACCACCGCGTCGGCCTGCGTGGCATCCGCCGGCGCTTGCACCACGATCGTCTGGTTGAACTGCTCGACCGGGCCCTCGAGGTTTTGCAACCAGCGCATGATCGGGGTGGCGATCACCGGACCGGTGCCGTCGTCGACCACGTCGCCCTCGTCGTCGGCGATCACCGTGGCGACCTGCGCGAGCCGGGCCACCGTCTGTTCGACGAAAACGTCACGCGGACGGCACATTAGGCCCGCCATGCGGGCACGGGCCACGACTTGCATCGACAGGATGCTGTCGCCGCCCAGGTCGAAGAACGAGTCATCGACACCGATCCGGTCCACCCCCAACACCTGGGCGTAGATCGCGGCCAAGACTTCCTCGACCGCGCCGGATGGAGCCCGGTAATGGTCGACATCGGAGTATTCGGGTGCCGGCAGGGCGCGGATGTCGAGTTTGCCGTTGACCGTCAATGGCAGCGCCTTGAGCACCACGATCGCGGCCGGCACCAGGTAGGTCGGCAACCGATCACCCAATTGGGTGCGGAGCTCGGCCGGGTCGGCGGTTCCGGTGATGTAGCCCACCAGCCGCTTGTCGCCGGGACGGTCCTCGCGTGCGATCACCGCCACCTGATCGACGCCGTCCAGCTCTTGCAATGCCGCCTGGATCTCACCGAGCTCGATGCGATACCCGCGGATCTTGACCTGCTCGTCGGCACGCCCGACATAGCGCAGCTGACCGTCGGCACCCCAGCACACCAGGTCCCCGGTGCGATACATGCGCGCTCCGGGTTGTCCGAACGGACATGCCACAAACCGCCCCGCGCTCAGCCCAGGCCTGCGCACATACCCGGCGGCCAGCCCAGCACCGGCCACATACAGCTCGCCGACCACCCCGGCGGGCACCGGACGCAACCATGCGTCGAGCACAAAGAACGCAAGGTGCGCCAACGGCACTCCGATGGGGCTGGCGTTGCTGTCGACGTCATCGTCGGAGATCTCGCGCAACGAGGCATGCACCGTCGTTTCGGTGATGCCATACATATTGATCAGGCGCGGCAGTCCACGATGCTGGTTCACCCAGGTCTTCAGACGGTTCGGGTCAAGCGCCTCGCCACCGAACACGACCGTCTGCAACTTCAGTTGCTCTCCCGACTCCGGGGAGAGCACTTCGGCCGTCTGTAGCGCGTAAAACGCCGATGGTGTCTGGCTCAACACGCTGACCTGTTCACGAACCAGCAAGGCGTGCAACTCTTCTGGCGAGCGGACCACCGAGTCGGCCGCCATCACCAACCGCCCGCCAGACAACAGGCAACCGAAGATCTCCCACACCGAATAGTCGAACGCCAATGAATGGCACTGCGTCCACACCTGGCCCAGCGCCAACTCGGCGTCCAGTGATCCCAGTAGCCGCGTCACGTTGCAGTGCTGCACGGCAACACCTTTGGGCGCTCCGGTGGTACCCGAGGTGTAGATGACATAGGCGATGTCCTCGGCCGCCGGTGCAGGTGGCGCGGTATCGGGCTGGGCATGCACCGCGGGGTCGTCGATGACAATGATTGGTAGGTCCGTTCCGTCCAACCGAGTCCGCACGTCGGTGGTGGTGATCGCCGCGGCCGGCGCCGAGTCAGCCAGCACGAACTCGATCCGCGACGCGGGCACCGCCGGATCGATGGGCACATATGCCGCCCCGGCCTTGAGCACGGCCAGGATCGCCACCACCGCGTCGGGTGTCCGCTGAAGCAACACGGCCACCCGGGTACCCGGGCCCGCGCCATGCTGAATTAGCAAGTACGCCAATCGATTAGAAGATTCATCTACCTCGCGATAAGTCCACGACCGCTCTCCATAGCTGATCGCCACCGCCTCCGGGGCACGGATCGTCTGAGCGGCGAACAGTTCAGGAATCGAGACAGCGGACAACTCTGGCTCGGCCAGCATCGCCCGGTTGCCCCACTCGCCGAGGCGGTCGTGCTCAACCCGGTCGAGCAGATCGATCGACGACAGCGGCCGTGCGGGATCGGCGGTCATCGCCGTCAGCACCTTCTGCAGCCGGTCGATCAGCGTGTCGATGGCCGCACGGTCGAACACGTCCGTGTCGAATTCGACGCGAAGACTCAGTAGCGGGCCCGGCGTCGCCACCACCGACAGCGGATAGTGATTGAATTCGCGGCTGTCGAACTCGGTGACCGACAGGTCATGGGCGCCCATCAGGGCGGCGGCGTCGATCGGATAGTTCTCGTACACGATGAGCGTGTCGAACAGCTGATCGTGTCCGGTGGCGCGGTGGATGTCGGGTAGCGCCAGGTGCTCGTACTCGAGGGTGTCGTTGTGGAGGCGTTGCAGCTGGTCCAGCAGATCGGCGACAGTGGTCCTTGCGGTACTGGTCGCGCGCACCGGCACCGTGTTGATCATCAGTCCGACAATGGATTCCGAGCTGTTCAGCTCGCTCGGCCGACCCGAGACCGCGGTGCCGAACGCCACATCGTGCTGACCGGTCAGCCACATCAGCAGCTGCGCCCAGGCGCCCTGCAGCACCGTGTTCACAGTGGTGTGGCACGTACGGGCCAGCTCGGTCAGAGCCGCTGTGGTCTCGGCGGACACTTCGAAGGAGGCGACCTCGCGGAGTCCTGCTCGGCCGGGCGCACCCACCAGTGTCGGGATCTCGAAATCGGCCATCGCATCGCGCCAAACCCGTTGTGCAACAGCGCGGTCCTGTTCATACAGCCAAGTGACAAAGCTGCGGTACGACGGAGCCGCGGGCAGCCGTGCGCCGTAGTAGCTGCCGAACACCTCTCGCATCAGGACGGGCAGCGACCACCCATCGGCCACGATGTGGTGAATGGTGAGCACCAACCGGTAGTGGTCTGCCGCGGTGCGGATCAACGCCGTCCGGAACGTCGGCTTGTCCCCCAGGTCGCAGACCGCGGCTCGTTCCGCCGCGCACAGTCGCTCAATCTGCTCATCGGCGTGGCCGTCAATGGGGTCCAGTTCAATTTCCTGCCAGCCCATAACCGGGTTGGCCGGGATAATCTGCACCGGCTCACCGAAGTCTTCGCGAAATCGGGCCAACAGATTCGGATGCCGGTGAACGACCATCTGTACGGCCTCGCGCAGGCGGCCCGCATCGAGGTTGCCGGTGACCGTGACGCCGAGCTGCACGGTGTACAGGTCGTCCAGATCCGCCGCGAAGCTGGTGTGGAATAGCAGGCCCTGCTGCACGGGGGTCAGGGGCAGCACGTCCTGGACGTCGCCGCGGGAGCAGAGTTCGTCGAGCTGCTGCTGGGTGAGACGAGCGGGGGTGACGTCGGACGGAGTCAGCCCGCCCCCACCGGCTTTGACGTACGCGCAGATACCGGCCAAGGCCTCGAACCACAACCTGCTCAGCCGACGGACCTGCTCGTCATCCAGCACCGAGGGCGCCCACGTCCAGTTCGCCTGTACGTGCGGCCCAGCCTCGGTGTCTACGGTGCCGGCATTGAGTTCCACGGTGTGCGCAAGCGGCAGGGGCACTGCCGCGGCCACCGCCGCAACCGAGAGACTGTCCCCGTCGATCCGCCACAGGTCGCCGGGCAGGTCGGCACCGGCACCGGCACCGAGGCGGCCCAGGTAGTTGAACCCGATAGCCGGCGCGCACCCGCCGAGATCAACCTCGGAGTTCAGGTAGCGCAGCAGCCCGTAGGTCAGCGGGTCGGGCAGGGCCCGCAGCTGCTCCTTGGCGTCCTTGACCAGCGCGCCAAGAGCGGCCGTGCCCGCGGTCACCTGCCCCCACGGCAGGCCGCCGACCGTCAACGCGACCGGATATTCGGCGGTGAACCAGCCCACCGTGCGAGACAGGTCCACCTCGGGCGACAGCTCCTCGTGACGCCCGTGGCCCTCGACGTCGATACCGATCGGCGCATCCGCGCCGCTGCCGAGAAACTCCGCGAACGCCAGCCCGAAGGCGATCAGCAATATGTCGCCGATCCCGGTGCGAAGCGCCGCCGGCACCTCGCCCAGCAGCAGGCGGGTTGTCTCGACGTCCAGCGAGTCCGACAATTGGCCGGCGGTCTGATAGGTATCCGCAGGCCGCACCGCCGGCAGCGCGGCCGGTATCGCCGTCGCCTGTCGCCACGCCTGCGCCTGCGCCGCTACCTCGGCCCGGTGCGCATGCCCGGCCAGCAGCGCCGACCACCGCGCAAACGAGGTCCCGCCGGACGGCAATGTTACGGGCTGGCCAGCATGATGCTGCGCCCAGGCAATATTGAAGTCCTCCAACAGAATTCGCCACGAAACCCCGTCCACGGCCAGGTGATGAATGAGCAATGCCAGCTGGCCGGTGGCAGTCGCCCAGACCGCGCTCAGCATCAATCCCGCCGACGGGTTCAACCACGAGCGTGCCCGCACCACCGCCTCTTCCGACAGCACATCGACGGTATGCAGGCACGCCCTGGCATCGACCGCCCCGGCTTCGGGTGCCTCGAGCGACCAGTTGCCGGCGCCGTCATCGTCGATGCGCAGCCGCAAGGTGGCATGCCGATCGAGCAGCGCTTGCAACATCACCACCACGTCGGCGTCCGTCACCCCGGGCGGAGCGGAAACCACGACGGTCTGGTTGAATTCGTCGATCGGGCCGTTGATGCTCTGTAGTGCGCGGATGATCGGGGTGGCCATCACCGGGCCGACGCCCTCGTCGATGACGCGGGCCTCGCCGTCGGCGAGCGTCGCGACCCGGGCAAGTCGCCTTACCGTCTGTTCGACGAAAATGTCACGCGGACGGCACATCACGCCGGCCGCGCGTGCGCGGGCCACCACCTGCATCGACATGATGCTGTCGCCGCCGAGGTCGAAGAACGAGTCGTCGACCCCGACGCGCTCGACTCCGAGGACTTGGGCGTAGATGTCGGCCAAGATTCCCTCGATCGCGTCGGCCGGGGCACGGTACTCACCGACGGTGAATTCGGGTGCGGGCAAGGCGCGCTTGTCGAGTTTTCCGTTGAGCGTCAACGGAATTGCGGGCAACACCACAACCGCGGCGGGCACCATGTAGGCCGGGAGCCGATCGGCCAGCGTGGTGCGAATCTCGGTCGGGTCAGCGGTGCCGGTGATGTAACCCACCAGCCGCTTGTTGCCGGGGCGGTCCTCGCGAGCGATCACCGCCGCCTGGTCCACACCGTCGAGCGCGGCCAGGGCGACCTGGATTTCACCGAGTTCGATGCGGTAGCCGCGGATCTTGACCTGCTCGTCGGCGCGGCCCAGGTGCCGCAGCTGCCCGTCGGCGCCCCAGGACACCAGGTCGCCGGTGCGATACATGCGCGTCCCCGGCGGCCCGAACGGACACGCCACAAACCGCGACGCGGTCAGCCCGGCGCGCCGCACATATCCGAGGCCGACGCCGCGCCCGGCCAGGTAAAGATCGCCGACCACCCCGGCCGGCACCGGCTGCAACCACTTGTCCAGCACGAACATCGCCGCCCCCGGTATCGGCGACCCGATCGGCACCAGACCCTGACCCGGCGTCAGCGGCGTACTCATGGACGCACACACCGTCGCCTCGGTCGGACCGTAGGCATTGATCATCACCCGCCCGGGTGCCGCCCACCGATCTACCACGTCGGTCGGGCAGGCTTCTCCGCCCACCACCAACGCCGTCGACTCCAGGCCCTCCGGTGACAGCAGCGCCACTGACGACGGAATCTGAGCCAACACGCTGACCCGCTCCGCGACCAGCAACGCGTGCAGATCGTCCGGGGACCCTGCCACCGACTCGGGCACCACCAGCAAGCGCCTGCCCCGCAGTAGCGCACCCCAGATATCCCACACCGACAGGTCGAAGGCCGAGGAGTAGCACTGCGCCCACACCCCACCCGGCGGCAGGCGCTCGTCGAGCGCCTCGATCAGCCACGTGACGTTGTGATGCGTGATGGCCACACCTTTGGGTGTCCCGCTGGTGCCGGAGGTGTAGATCACGTACGCGACGTTTTCGGGCGCGGGCGTCGGAAGCGGGGTGCCGGGCTGGGCCCCGGTGGCGGGATCGTGCGCGTCGATGACCAGTAGGTCGGAATCGTGCAGTCGCGAACGCAGCTCGGCCGTGGTGATCAGCGCGCTCGGAGCGGCATCGGAAAGCATGAACTCAACCCGCGCCGACGCATGCCCCGGGTCGACCGGCAGATACGCCGCGCCGCTCTTGAGCACCGCCAACATCGCCACGATCGCGTCGGCACACCGGGGAAACAGCAGGGCCACACACTGTCCCGGGCCAATTCCTTGACCGGCCAGGAGATGCGCCATCCGGTTCGCGGCTTCGTCGAGTTCCCGATACGTCATGGAGCGGCCGTCGTAGGTCACCGCTACGGCCTCGGGGCTACGTGCCACGTGCTCGGCGAACACCAACGGGATCGACCCCGTCGCGGTCACCGGCTGGGTGAGCGCCGCGCGATGCGCCCACTCGTCGAGCCGGTCCTTGTCATCCCGGTCGAGGATGTCCAGCGCGGAGATCGGCCGCTGCGGATCGGCGGCCATCTCGATCAGCACCTGCTCCAGACGCGCTGCGAGGTAGGCGACGTCGAAACTCGAATACGGCTGCCCGAGGCCCGCCGTGCTGAGCGACAGAAAGTCGCTTGCCCCAATGAAGAAGAGGCCGAAGTGCTCGGCGGGCCCGTTGGCGGTATAGGTCGCGGTTGCCGGAGCGCCGTCGAGCTCCAGGGTCAATCGGGACGGGATGAAATTGATGCCCACCCTGTTCGCCGGCTGTCTGAGGCTGTGAAGGCCGCCCTCACCGTCGAGCTGGTGCACCGGAAAACGCTGATGCTTCAACAATTCCCGGATCTGGACGTCAACGTGCTGACAAAAATCGGCGACCGTTGTCTGTGGTGACGTCTGCAAGACCAACGGCACCACACCGGCGAGCATCCCGGGCAGCGTCTTCGACTCGGGACGCACCCGCCGGCTGACCGGAAAATCCAGCGCCACCTCCGAAGCGCTGCCCGACCACGCGTGCACCACGAGCGCGGACGCCGCCGTGATGACCGAATAGCGGCGGATGCGCAGCTTTTTGGCCAGCTCTTGCATCCGGCCGACGGCGGTCGCATCGAACTGAACCGACGCCGACGGCGAACACGGATCGCGGTCGGCGTCAATTTGACCGATCTGGTAGTCCTGCCCGCCCTCCGGGGGAATGTTCCTGTCCCAGTAAGCCTTGTCTTCCAGATAGTCGCTGGATGCTTCGTATCCCGACTCGAGATCAACCAGATCCTGCGCCGAACCGAAATAGGCTGGGGGAATAGGCTTTCCGGTGGCCATCGCCGAGTAGACGGTTGCCACCCGACGCGACATCAGCGCCATGCCCAAACCGTCCAGAACAATGTGGTGACAGCAACCGAACAAATAGAATTCATCGCTCTGCGTCTGGAACAGGACGAATTTGAGTAGTTGTCCGTTCAGCGCCATCGGCGTGCGCTGGATGGCCGAAGCCCTCCGCCGAACTTCCGCCACCGGATCGGGGGCGCCGAGGAGATCATGGAATTCGAGCTCGACATGCGGGTCCTCGATCGGCTTTTGGGCCACCCGGCCGTCGATCTCGAAGAATGAGACACGGCTCGGTTCGGCCTCCGCCACCGTCTGGCGGATCGCTCGCTCAAGCAGATCGCGGTCTATCACACCGTCGATCTTCACCAACAGACCAAGTTGCCAGTCCGTGCCGGCATCACCCGACTCCTGCGAGAGCCAGATGTCTAGTTGTCCACGGGTCAGCGGCAGCGCGAGGCCATCACGTCCCATCGACTCCCCCAAGACTTAACCCACTCGCCCCCAAACCCCGAGTGACCGATGATCAAAATCCTGCCTCGCCGCCGGCCTGTCGCGCAGAGCTTCGGCCGAATGTCCGGTCATTCTGTCGTAAGTGGTCGCGGCACCCACGCGACTGGCATTCAGATACACCATCCGACACGGGTTCAAACCCGGGCGAAAGCCGATGACCGTTCCTTGAACCCGACTTAGGCGCAGGATACCCGTTTCTGATCGCCGACCTGCAGATCCGCTGGTCGAAGCGGAAGTAGCGAATTTATTGGGACCGGGTGGGCGACGACACCGCATCGCCCGAGAGCTTGGCACCTTACCGGGAGCCACCGCGTCGCCGCGTATCGGCTCATTCGCCAACATACGGCGCGGCCCCGGACTAAGCTCGGATTGAATTCGGGGGATTCACGGTATGCGACGCAGCTGGTCTCGGGCGATCAACGTTAGCGCAGGCGCCGTAGTACGCGGCGTAGGGTCGTGCCGCTGGGAGGGGCGTCAATGAACCGACGATCGGACTATGTATTCACCGAACTCAGCCAACACACGGATGACTGGGTCCCGGTAATACAAAAATATCTCGACTTCCTTGTCGAGGGCGATGGCCGCAAAGCGCACTGCCCATTCACCGAGACGATGCTGGCAAAGCAGCAGTTCTACTATGCCACAAGCGATCTGCTTCTAGACGAAGAGGAATTCTTCCGCGCGATAGCGGAGTTACGTGCATTTCACGCCATACATTCTGACCGTTATTTGGTCGTCGGGGTGGCGTATCAGAACCGAGACAACTTCTTCGAAGCAATCGCCGCCAATGGCGAAGTGTGGCGGCAAGCATTGCGACTCGACCTGATAGCCGCCGGCCGGACGATCGCGTGGACACATCCGAAAAATCCGATCGGCACCCATACGGATCGCGACAAACCCGCCGATCCGCTATGGGTTAGCGATATACCGCTTCTCATGCTCAGAAACCTCGACAAGGGCGATGAGCCGTTCATGGTGAACGCTGAGTCCAAACGGGCTTTCGTGCTGGGTATGCGGTATCACGAGATGATACGAATCGCGTTAAGCCCCAAGATAAGTCCACAGCTGGAACCGCATTACCGGGTGAACGCGCTGGTGCAAGTCATGGATCACGTCCGGCTGTCCAGCGTCAAATCGGTATCAGCCGATCTGGACGGTGAACTCACAACCGTGTTGAAAAGCGGAAAAACGTACGCACATACGTGGAAACCTGAACTCACCGCATCGGAGGTCGCTGAACATGCCTGATCTGCCGAGAACCTGGTCATGTCGACAGCTTCGACTCGAGTAGCGCCTTTAGACGACTAAACCGCGAATTATCCGGCGACATCGCACCTCCCAGGGCAGGAGGGAGACGCGAGGTCTGCGACCCAAGATTGAAAACGCACCTCCCGCGTGAGCGAGTGCATTATCACGCGGGGAGATGGGGTGACCCATTTTCCGTTCGAGCCGATCAGCCCGAGCCCGAGTTGTTTTCCGCACAAGTAGGTACTGACCGACTATTGCAAGCACGGTCGAAAAAGGTGGTGCCACATGGTTTTCGACTCAGGGCCTCGGCGTGCTGTTTCCGGCTGGCGGTCGTCGTGACAACAGCCGAAATGCCTACCGCCCCAAAACCGTTGAACGACAAGGACACATCGGCCACGATCCCGCGAGGCTTCCCGCCGCCCAGATTCACGCGGCCCACCATTGCGACGCCGACCGTGTTGCTCTGGCTTGGGTCCTTGGTTGCCTGGTGTGTGGCGACGACCGCGGTTCTCCGTGGGGTGAGTCCGTGGTGGTTGATGGTCACCGTCGTCGTTCAGGGTCTCGTAACGTTTTCCATGTTCACCGTGCTGCACGAATCGATTCACCACGTCGTCGGGCGGCCAAACTGGGTCAACCAGCTCTTCGGTCGCTTGTCGATGCCGTTCGTTTCGTTGTTCGGAACATATCCGGTGCTGAAGCACATCCATCTGGCCCACCACCGCAACACCAACGAAAGTGCCCAGGACGACCCGGACGCGTGGAGTATCGCCGGCCCGCGTTGGCAGCTGCCGTTGCGCTGGTTGACGATCGATGCCTGGTATTGCTGGTTTTATCTGGCACGCCTGCGGCAGCGCCCGCGCAAGGAGACGCTCGGATACGCCGTGAATGTCGCTGTGTCGCTTACCCTCATCACCACCCTGGTCATTCTTGGCTATGGGCGGGAGCTGGTGCTGGTCTATTTCATCCCCCAGCGGATCGGCATGGGCATTCTTGCGTGGTGGTTCGACTGGCTGCCTCACCACGATCTCGTCACGACAAAGACAAACCGCTTCCGCGCCACCCGCGTTCGGATCGGTTGGGAGCGGGTGATGTGTCTGTTGCTGCTGTATCAGAACTATCACCTCGTCCATCACATCCATGCGGCGATTCCGTTCTACCTGTATGTCAAGGCCTGGAGGGCGGCGGAAGCGGGCTATCTGGACCGAAACGTTCCGATCACCACCGCCTGGGGGCGAGACTTAACGCTACCGGAGTACCGAGCGCGCCGCGCGATCGGTGGCTAGCCAGGCAACAGGCGGTCGATCATCTAGGGTTGCAACTGGTTTGAGGCTTTTCGGCGGACGGCATCCTCGAAAAGGTCGGCGGCCATAGCGGCGCTTTCGGGGGGCGTCGTCATCCGGTCGGCAAGCTCTCGGGCGCGGGCGGCGTAAGCCGGGGTCAGAATGAGGCGCAGGTCCGCGACCAAGGAGCTGGCTCTGGTCGCCGAAAAGCGCCGAGCGGTGCCCACTTTGAGCCGTTTGATCTGAGCGCCCCAGTACGGCTGATCCGCCGAGCTCCACAAGATCAGCGTAGGAACTCCCGCGCGCACGCTTGCGGCCGTCGTGCCAGATCCCCCGTGGTGAACGACCGCGCGACACACGGGGAAGATTGCCGCGTAGTTCGCCACGCTGATCAACTTGACGTGAGCGGGGTGAAGGACACCGGCGAAATCGGTTCCCCCAAAACAGATCAGCGCTCGCTCACCCAACTCAGCGCACGCCGCACTGATCAATTCGACAGTGGCGGCGGGCGATTCGACCGGGATGCTACCAAATGCGAAGCATACGGGTGGCGTTCCGGTTGTGATCCACGATGCGACGTCTTCGTCGGCTTCGGTCGTCAGCTCCATCGTCAGGGCGCCCACGAATGGGCGCCGGTCGCCCCACGTCGCCCATTCGGCGGCCAATCCGGTGAACAACAGGCCATCGTAGGCCTGAATTTCCAATGGTTTTCGTTCAGCGATTCGCTGCTCATACCGACGTGTTGGCCTCGGTAAGCCCAGGCGGGAACGCTGCTCGCCCTCCACTTTCTTGGTCGAGCACCAGAACAGCCACTCCATGGTCTTCATCACCATGCGGAACAACGGCGCGGGCAAGGACGGGACGAGTTGACCGTTGGCCCGCATGGGGAAGTGATGCAGCGCGGCCAGCGGGATGCCGTAATGCTCAGCCACATTAGCGGCGGCCTGCTCGAAGTTCAGGCCAGTAGACAGCAGGTCCGCACCGTCAGCCAGCGACAGCAGCGTGTTGCCGACGACGTTCCAGTATCGGATTATCGGGTCCCAGCCACCGCGGATTGCCTTGACCGGGGTGCGGAAGACGTCTCGCCACATGTTGCGCAGGAACTCGTCATCGTAGAATTCCCGCACCTCGGGACCGTACGGGACCGCGGTAATCCCCACCGATTCAACGAAACCGACCAGCTCCGGCGGTACGGCCATGAGAACGTCGTGGCCCCTGCGCAGCAACTCGCGGCCCACGGCAGCAGACGGCTCGATGTCGCCACGCGTTCCGTAACATGCCAGGGCAAACTTCAAGGCCGATCCCTCCCCCTCACCGCTGCCGTGTGTCGGCGATGAGGATGATGCTAGCGAATCCACCAGCACGGGCGGCGTTGGCGTTTGTGCCCACCGCGTCGCCAGCCGCGTCACCGTTCCAGATCTGTTGGCCAGCAGTTACATTCGTGACGGGCGGTCTTCATGGATTGTCGGCACTGGGGAACAGTTCGTCGATCAGTGCTTGGACGTGTTGAGCGATAGCGTCGCGGATGGCGCGAACGATTTCGGCAGGCTGACCCGCTGGGTCGTCGAGTTTCCAGTCGCGGTAAGCGATTCCGGGAAGGTGGGGACCGAGGTCACCGCAGCCCATCGTGATCACGATGTCGCTGGTCCGCACGAGTTCGGGAGTGACGAGTTGGGGGGTTGCGCCGGCGATGTCGATGCCTAGTTCAGCCATCGCCGCGATGGCGCCGGGGTTGATCGTGTGGGCGCGTTCGGTTCCGGCGGAGCGAACCTCGATGCGATCGCCGGCGAGGTGGGTGAGTAATCCGGAGGCCATTTGAGAGCGGCCGGTGTTGTGCACACAGACGAACAAGACGCTTGGTTTGACACTCAAAGCTCGGCGCTCCTGGAAAATCAGCCCAGCGCTCGCGGCTCCCGGACCAATGACATCCTACTCCGCGATCTGCGGGGGTAGCCCCGTCGGCGATTCGGTCCCGAACTACCGTGCTGTCGAGATGCGGCGAAGATTGACAGGACACGCCTGCCTACTTTGACAGGACTTCGGCGTGTCGCAAGAGCTTGTTAATCTTCGTTGCAAAAGCCCAGTTCAGCCTAGTTCTGTGCGAACCGCGTGATTGGTGTCACCTAGCGGCAGCCGCGGCCACTAACGGCGGCGGACAGCATCTAAGGCGGCTGAGTGCGCTGCCGGGGAAGATCCCTCGCGATGTCCGGTAGTGACGCCGTCGACCTCCGCCGACCGGATTCGGCTACAGCTACTGGTTCACGTGTGCCGGCTGCGGCGGCCGCGTCGAGGTCGAGGCCGACCTATTCGAGCTGCAGTGCACCGGCTTCTCGGTGTGCGCCTGCGGCACCGCCGTCGACGTCACCGACCTATCCTCGACACTGCGCCACACCGAAGATATTGCACTGCAGACCGATTCAGTCTGTCGGTTAGTCTGGTATCACAGCGGCAGATACGAGAACTGGCCCGATCTGGAGGCCTACACCGCCGATGTCACCGCCATGGCGATGCAAACGGCGGGGCGTATTAGCATTCTCGACCCCGACAGGATTATCGCGACCAAACTGTCGTTAGCCGTGCACCTGGGCACCTACGAGGCCACGATCGAAAACCTTCTGCGCAGACTCGACAGACCAGGACTGTGCCGATCTCTCCGAGACGAGGTACTGCACCGGGTCGAGATCGCGCTCCCCCATCCAGACGACTTGCACTTTAAGGTCACCGACGAATTCTGCACCATGTTCAATGACGTCGAGCTGGCACAGCTGCAGGCCCTCGGCGCTCGCGCCGTCCGGTACGTCAACCTCCACGAAGCCATCGGATCGGTGCCCCTGGCGATCGACCCCGTCCTAGTCTGCACGGTGTCGACCATCGAACTTCCCGTTGCCGAGTCCACGCTCGCTGAGATCGCTGTCTGGTCGGAATTGTTGGGCGTGCGAAAGAGAGCGTCGGTCGTCACGACGAATGGCCGCTTGGCATCACTAGCTTCGCATCGATTTGTGCGGCAACAGTTTAGCCATTGCCTAAATCAGAACCGCCGGAAATACAACCTCCTACGTCGGTGGGCTGGCCGTGGGTGATGCTCAGAGCTAGTGACTCGCCACCGACGCACCCGATCGGCACCCCGGAGCTGGCCGCCTCCTGGTGCTACAACTGATCTGGGTCGATCGACGGGGAGGGCGGACGCGTCATTTCAGCGTTTAAAGAGTTGCAGGAGGCCGGGCACCTCGGTGAAAAATGCCTGGCCATCGTCGAAAAGCTCTTACGGGAGGAACTGCGCCGGTTCCTCCCGTTGGCGCACTTGGAGTTCGAGGACGTCGTGCAGGACTTCCTCGTCGATCGCGTGAGGCCCCTCACTGCATCACTGCTCGGCCAGGCGACGAACGACGACTCGCTTGCAAAGCTACTGCGAACTTCGATAAGGAATTGGTTGATCGATCGCGCAAGGGAAACCGGCATAGGGCATATCCGTCGCACTCTCGAGAAGGTGCTAAACACAGCGTCGGATTTTGAACGCGTTGCCGCCGGCCAAGACGGTGCCGGCCGATGGCGAATCGCGGGCAGCAACGCTGCACCGTGGGTGGGCAGCATCGCCGACCTCACCGCCACGGCGTGGAGCGTGCGCGAGGTCCGGGTACCGAAGTGGTCCAGCGCCACGCGGCGCGCGCCTCTCGCGGACCGCGACTCCTTGGTCGCGATCATCGATGCGGTACTGGCTACGGCTGGCGGGAGCTTGGAGATCGCGCAGTTAGTAGCCGTGTTCGCCAATCGGTTCGCCGCGGCGCTGGACCCCACCGTTGCGTCGATCGACGATGACGACCACCCGATCGATGTCGCGGCTACAACGCTCGACCCCGAGGAGACCCTCATCGCCGATGAGGTTGCGTTGGACGTCGCGAGCGCCGCAGCCGAGATCGCCGGCCGGCTCACGGCCACTGAGCGCGAGATCGTGCCGATGCTGCACGACAGCGCTGCCGTTCGGCTCAAACTGGGAAAGGGCCGTACGCAAAGCGCCGCCTTCACCGCCAGACTGAAGGCCAGGATTCGCGAACTAGCAGGTACCAGTGGCGATGCCGAAGACATCGTCCGGGAGGTGATTGCTCTATGCGGCGTATCCGATGCCGGATGACCCCGGACATGAGTCGTCAGACTCGACCACAGGGGACCGCCCACCCCCAGCAGATGCGAAACGGAGCAACCACGTGAGCAAGCGTGCGACGGCGCAAGATTTACTCGAACTGGCTCGTCGCGCAGCAGCCCCACAACTGTCTTCTGCGCGACGTCGGGCGCGCTTCGGCGACACCCGCGATCACCCGATACACCCCGGACAGATCTGGCGAGCATCATGGGATGACATACGCAGGCTAGTCGTGATTCGCCAGATCGAAGGAACAGAGTTAGATGTCATTCCGCTGACCGTGGACCCGTCGGCCGAAGACGCTGATTGCTTCGTGCTCGATGACAGGTCAACGGCATTCGGCACCGACGCCACCCTCTGGGCGGGACTGAGCACCACCCTGCCGATGCGGGTCCTCGACGAGATCATTGACGAGCTAACGGATGGAACGTCGGCCTGGGCATCGGATCCCGATTCGACGAGCCTCCCCGACGGTGTCCGCCGCGGCCGCGCCCCGTCACACCCGTTCGAGACGTCGATCCAAGTCAGAGCCACGATCTCCGACGACCTCATCGCGTTGCGGTCCAGCCCGGCATTGCCGGTTGCGGGCGACGGCGATAGCCAGCCCGTCCCCACGCTGGCGTCGATACTCGGAACGAACGTCGATCTCGAGGTGCTCGTGTCTGCGCTGTCGCCGTTGGGTCTGGACCAGCCGGCAGTCATGAGCCTACTTCGGGGCAAACGGCCGGTGTCCCCGCAGATCGCGTCGGCTGTTGCCAGGGTCACCGGTATCGACGAGGCCGTAGTCGCCGGGGCCGTCCAACCGCTGCCCGCCCGGTTCGTCGAGGAAGTAGACCATCCTCGGTGGCGCCAGGTCTGGCGCGCGCACACACAACGCGCCGGCGGCCGCGAAGAGGACGCCCGCCTGGCGGCCAGCTATGAGATGTTCGCTCGGGCAGCACGTCAGACCGGCGCCCAGGAACCCGACTGGCGGGCCCGCTTGGCACAGTTCCGCATGCTGGCAGAACCTTACGGTGCCCCGTGATGCGCGGCATGTACACCACAGAAGCGCAGGCACAGGCCAAGCAAATGGAGGCCGTCGCCGAGCGTATCCGCCCCGGCACCGTCGCCCGCTTGCGCACGGATCCGCTCGGTGAATTGGAGCTTTGGCACGATGTCACAGTCATCGAGATCGACGAGTCGTCGGACGGTTCGGGATGTTCCGTTGCCGGCAGCTACCAGCCGAACCCGGCTACGCTCGTCGTGACCAACTCTCTGTCGTACGCCCGCCGCGGGTTTACCGCGCTCCACGAACTCGGCCACCACCTGCAGCAGACCGACATCGCCCTCGGGAACACGGTGTTCGGATACAGCAATCCGGACCTGTTCGAAGAGGAGGCCTGCGACGCGTTCGCCGCCGGTGTCCTGCTCCCCGATGACGAACTGCGCACCCGAATAGGCCCACGTGGACCGACCGCACAGGACGTGGTCGATTTGTACAGCCTGCACTCATCGGCATCGAGGGAAGCGTGCTGCGTGTGGGCTGCCCGGCATCTCCAGGGCGCCGGAGTCGTCGTGCTGCTCGACAGCGTGGGCGTGGTGCGCTTCGCCGCACCGAAGAGTTTCATTCCGCCGGCGAAGAACTCCGACCAGTCACACACCCCGCTGATCGAAGCGGCACTGAGAAACCTCCGAGCCGGAGCCACCCGCGACGAGACGCACGTCAGCTACCGCAACGGCGGGAGGAGCGACACCGTCTATGGTCAGGCACGGTGGTTCGACGCGAACTACCTCGTCGCCGTGCTCGCCTCCGACAAAGCCGGTTGGAAACCACTGGCACTACCCCGGCCCGACACCGGCGGCGCCGGCGGCGCGCGATCGTGGACGTGCGAGACCTGTGACGACTCGTTCACCGTCGCTGACCACTGCAGTCGGTGTGCCGAACCGCGGTGCACGCAGGGTCACTGCGGATGCCACGTCGCGCGCGCCAAGAAGGACAAAACGTGCCCCAAATGCTTTCTGACCCTGCACCCGTCTCGGTTCGACCCCGGCAGCGAACTGTGCCGGGACTGCGTGTGATCTGGCGAAAGGCTCTACCCCGAACGATTCGGGAGATGTGACGTCAGATCCCCCCGAAAGGGTCACGAGGCCCTTCGTTCCATCGAGGAGACGTCATGCCCTATCGCAGCGCGATCACCGGTCGCTACATCAGCAAGGCGGCCGCAGCCCGCCATCCGAGGACCTCCGTACGGGAATCACCCGGCACTAGCGGCGGACCCGGCGCGCGCTACCGCAGCGCCGTCGACGGTCAGTATGTCCGCGCCGCCGAAGCCGCCAGGAATCCCAAGACCACGCGAGAAGGCCTGACGGTGGCGTCGCCAGGGACCGCACTAAGCGTCGATGACGCTCTTGCCTCCAACACGGTCGTCGGCCCCGGCGGGCAGACTCGAACGGTGTCCGAGCGCGTTGCCCGGCGGGTTTGGGTCGCGGCGGGTGGGCGCTGCACCATCTGCAACCGCTACCTGCTCGACGACGAGACCACCGGGCAGGACGTGATGATCGGCCAGCTCGCGCACATCGTCGGCTGGTCCACCGCCGACGGGTCCCCCCGAGGCTCAGAAAGCCTAGCGGTGGAACTGCGCGGCGAAGCCGACAACCTTCTACTGCTGTGCTACGACCAGCACAAGGTCATCGACGACAAGTCGCTGTGGGCCGTGTACGACGCGGACACCCTGCGTGCGATGAAGCGCAAGCACGAGTCCCGGGTGCGGGGCCTGACCGCGATGGGCCACGATAGATCGACCACGGTGCTCCGAGTCATCGGCAACATCCACGATCAGGCGGTCGATCTGACCGATGCCCGCATCCGAGAGGCCCTCTTCACCCGCAACCGGTTCCCCGACTGGGCCCTTCGCGGCGCCGACGAGTACGAGGTCGATCTGCGCCCGCTGCCCGGTGAACGCGACGGCACCTCCGTCTACTGGGCCTCGGCGCACGCTCACCTCGACGAGCGCCTCGACCGCCTGCGCACCCTGGTCGCCAAGGGCAGGGTCACCCACCTGTCGGTCTTTCCGCTCGCCCGCATCCCGGTGCTGATCCTGCTGGGGACGCTTCTCGATGACACCGTCCCCGTCGATCTCTATCCCAAGCGGCGCGACGGCGACGAAGGTTGGGGATGGACTGCCAGCGCGCGCGACGTCGGATTCCACTTCACCAGGGTCCGGGTCGGCAGCAACCGAACAAAGGTGGCACTGCTGGTGTCGGTGTCCGGGTCCGTCGACCGGAACCGGCTCCCGGACGAGATCGACGATAGCTACACGATCTACGAACTGCGGCCGGCGGACAGCCTGCCCATCCCCGGGCTCATCGGGAGCGCGGGGTCCCTCGACGCCTTCAGCCGAACCTGGCGCGAGGTCCTGGCCGCTGTCGAGGCCCAGCACCCCGGTGTCCAGGCGATCCCGACGTTCTCCGCCGTACCTGCCGCCGCGGCCGTCAGCATGGGACGCCACCTCATGCGTGCCGCCCACCCCCCGCTGCACATCTACGACCGCGTCACTGGCAGCACCACCTACCAATTCACGACATCGACAGCCGAGACAAGCCGCTGAGGGGCGCTATGAGCACCATGACGATGAATCCACTGTCCGCCCTGCTCGCCGGAGCAGTGGACCTGCTCGACATCCCACCCGATCTCCAGAAGATCGTCGTGGCCCGCTACCAGGACGTCGGAAATTTCCTCGCCGACAACGGCGGCGCCCGTTGCAGCGTCTACCCGCAGGGCGGCTTCCTGCTCGGCACCGCAATCTTCCCGCCGCAGCGGACCGAGTACGACATCGACCTGGTCTTCCGCGACGGGATCACCAAGGACGACACGACTCAAGCCGACTTGAAGGAGCGCGTCGGCGGCATGCTCGATGACTACAACGACTACAAGTTCGGGTCCGACGACGCACCCGATGCCTTCTTCGAGAAGCGCCGGTGCTGGACACTCTCCTATTCCAGTCAGGGGTTTCACCTCGACGTGCTGCCCGCTGTCATCGACACCGATTTCCGCACATCGCCGAACGGCATCCTGCTCACCGACACCAAGTTGAGGCCATGGCAGCACGCCAATCCCAAGGACTACGCCATCTGGTTCCGCGGCCGGTCCGAGGAGATGCGACGCAAGATCGCCGCCAGCGCCCGCGCGGAGAACGTCGCCGATGTCCCCAACTGGGCGGTGCGCTCCACACTGCAGCGACTAGTCCAGGTACTGAAATGGCACTGCTACCTCGACTTCGCCAACGACGTCGACAACCGGCCCCCGTCGGTCCTGATCACCACCCTCGCCGCACACGCTTACCAAGGCCAAGACGACCTCGGCGACGCCCTCCTCGAGGTTATCGACGACATGCCGAACTTCATCAAGACGTCCAACGGCCGTTGGCTGGTCCTCAATCCGGCACAGCCCAAGGAAAACTTCGTGGACAAGTGGAACGAACCCGACACCGCGCATCGACGGCAGGCCTTCAACAGCTGGCTTCGCAGGATCCAACACGACATCGAAACCGCTGCCAATGCACGGGATTCGGGTCTGGACGTCCTCGTCGACCGCCTCAGCGGTACGTTCGACCGAGGGGTACTCGCGAAGTCCGCGGCCAACTGGGCGCGAACCACCGTTGACCTCAGAGGGCAGAGAAGACTCGGAATCGCCTCGGGGACAGGCGCACTCGTCATCGGGTCGGGTCGACCCACTCCCCCACATGGATTTTACGGCCGTGGCCGCGCCTAACGGCCGCCTGACGATCAGCCAACAGGCATTCGCCATCCACAGCGCACTTCCCGACGCTACGGTCAGTCTCGGACACGGTACTCGCCTGACCATCACTGCTGACCTCCAGCCAACGCAAGTGTCTCGTCACTACCGCATCAAGATCGACTACCGCCTCGGCGCATCACCCGACGTACGAGTCGTCACACCGAAGCTCGAGCTCCACCGCGACGCTGATGAACTGCCGCATACGTTCCCAGGCGAAAAGTTGTGCCTGCACCTTCCGGGAGAGTGGGCGCCCAACATGTACATCGCGCACACCACAGTGCCGTGGACTAGCGAGTGGCTGTTCTACTACGAAATATGGTTGGTTACCGGAGAGTGGGAAGGCGGAGGGCACGGCGAGCCGAATCGGCGTCGGCACAGCCCAGATCACTTGAGTACTCGCTAGCCAACACTCGCTAGCGCCCCGCTTCGAGCTGAAAGGCATGCGGCAGTCATGACGCCGAATTCCGATGACGATCAACTTCACGATTGGTCTGCGCTCGCGGGAGCCACTTGGCCCACTCTCCTCATCGGCAACGGGCTGAGCATCAATATATGGGGCAGGTTCGCCTATTCGGAGCTGCTCAACCATGCGGGCCTCAACACGTCTGCTACACAGCTCTTTTCAGACCTCCAAACGGTGAACTTCGAGGAAGTCATGGAGAGCCTCTGGCACGCTGAGCGCGTCTCGGAAGCGCTCAGCCAAGACAGCGGCCACATACATGAGCTCTACTCTCACGTACGCGCTGAACTCGTCAATGCCATTCAGCGGGTCCACATTCCGTGGCGCAGACTGCCAACAGACCAAATCCGGCGGATTGCCTCGGTACTCGATCAGCATCGCTGGGTTTTCACACTCAACTACGATCTCCTCACCTACTGGGCTCTAATGAACGATCTATCGGCGGCTGAGATTGTCGACTTTTTCTGGAATAACCCGTTCGACCCCGCAGACACGGAGCTCAGGTCGACTTCTGCGACTGGTCTGGTGTTCCTCCACGGCGGTATCCACCTGTGGCAAGACACGCGGACCGGAGAAACTGGGAAATGGACCAACCAGCGACAAGGTGGACTCCTCTCACGACTTGGAAATGCTTTGTCCTCCAGCCCGAATCGGCTTCCATTAATCGTCAGCGAAGGACGGTCCGAGCAGAAGCAACGTGCGATACGCCGATCCGACTATCTGTCCTTCGGATATCAGCAACTGACCCAGAACGACGATCCCGTGATCATATTCGGCGCAAGCTTCGGTCCTCAGGACGGCCACATCGTGCAAGCTGTGCGCAACGGAGGTCGACGCGCGGTCGCCGTCTCGGTCTACCCCGTCGCCGACCCCGCGTCAGTGGTGGCAACAAAGGCTACCTACCGCGCAAACTTGCCGGACCAAGATCTCTTCTTCTTCGACTCAACGACCCACCCACTCGGAGACGCCGGAATGCGAGTTCCCGGCAATTAATTCGAAGCATCTGTCGCAGCAGTTTTTTTACCGATAACTCCCGAATGCGTCAGCCCTCCGAGATCCTTACCGGCGAGTTCGACAACCCGTCGTCGTGTAGGCACGCCTGACCCACGACTGCGATCAGATGTTTAGCCGAGCTGACGTTGTTGTTCGATAATCAGTGCGTGCGTGTCAATCTTCGCTGCAAATGCCAGCTCATCCTTTAACTCCCGTCAGGTCGATGAAGGGGCGCTGGCCACCGATGTTCTACCGCGTTCTGGAACCACCCTTGTCAACGAGGTCAGCGTGATCGGTCACGATAATCTGCAACCGCGGCGCAAACGTCTCGACCACGTCGCGCATGACAGTGAACATCGCCAGTACGGCGGCGCGGTCCGCGTCGTCGACAGTCCCTTCGTTCTTATCGGCATCCGATGGATAAGAGGCCTGCGTTGGTTGTAGGTTCTCGCGTTCGGCCGCATCTGCCGACTTGTCTGACCTGAGGTTTTCGTTTCTGTCTCACTGCGGCTGCGTGCGGTTTGTCTCACGAAGCGCTTCATTTCCTACGAGGCACGCGATCGACGTTGCCGGGTTCTCGGGGCGTCTTGAATTTATTCCCTGGTCGCTACGTGGATCGCGGGCGCGCCGGTCGCAGGCAAACTCTGATCCGTGAATCTCGCAGGGGTTTAGGGCTCGATCGGCTCCACACCAACGAAAGCCGCAAGATCGGCCACGTCTCGGTGTCCGTCGTAAGCCCGAAGCAGCTGGATGTACCGCGTCTTGTCAAGCTCCCAGTCGTATTGCAGTTCGGTGGGATCTTGAGCTGTCGCGAACACCAAGTCAGCGAGAAACCTTGTGGTACGCCCATTTCCATCCGTAAATGGATGGATGCGCACAGTCTCGGCGTGCACCACGATACCCAGTTGCCGAGGCGTCCAGTCGTCGGTGTACTCCCATCGGTAAGCGATGGTGTCAAGCGCGCTTCGTAGTTCAACGGCAATCTGCTCCGGCGGTACGCCGATGTTCAGCTCCAATCGCCGCCACCGTCCGGCCCAGTTCCACACCGGACCGTACATCCGCGCGTGGAGGTCGCGGACAAAGTAGTCACTGAGGAGCTCGTCGAGCGGCAACGAGCCGTCGAGTGCACCCGGCATTAGTTCATCGAACACCCGATCCTGAAGCCCTTGTTCGAGGTCATACACGGCAGCGCGGGTGATGGGCGTGCCCAGCAGGTCGACCACCTCAGGGAGTAGCGCAGTCAGTTCGTCATGTGGAAGTGGGGTCTCACCGTAGCCCGGCGTCAGCGGCATCAGCGCTTAGGCGGCTGCTGTTTCGCGATGTAGGCCCTTACGGTGGCCGACCGTCTGTAGCCAGCGGGAACCACACGGCCCTCCAATTTGGCGGAGGCCTTCGTGGCGCGCACCCCTGACTTCTTGACCGCAGCCTTCGACACCACCACCTTCTTTGGTGTCCGGCGTTCCACGACTGCACCTCCTCTAAGCCTTGGCTCATCCTACCGGCCAACCGTGGCCTCTAACCAGGCCGTTTGCGACCCGCGTCCCCGATTTGGCGGTCGCCGACAACACCCGGCATTGAATAGCGTTGCTGCGCGCGCAACGTCGCGTGTAACCCAGCGGCAGTGTGGTTGATCCCGAACCTGCATGGTGTGTCGGGCCGAACGCGGTGGCAGGACCGGCATGCCGACGGCAAGGGATGCACGTGTTCGGCCGCCCACCGCTCGAGCTCGGCCAACTCGACGGCACGGACCTTCCTATACGGGCCGGTCGCGGACTTACCGTCACAAGGGGCGATGTGCGAGCAGCGGAAGTGGTGCACCTTGGCCTCGGCGGACTGTGGGCTGGCTGCAACGTTGAGCAGGTACCCAGCGCGATGGGTCGACAGCGATGTCGCCTAGCCGCTGTCGTCGTTACGGAACTCGTGTGCTGTTACGGGTTCATCCTGCCGCGCGATCCGCATTTCGATACTGGCTGTCGGCCGGACCGGGATAATGAAGGACGCACACGGACCGAGACGGGGAGGCGCCCAATGAGTGGCCTCGAGGTCGGTGAGCTGTTCGCGTCGAATGAGTCGCTGCAGGATGCGCCGGCGGTACGGCTGTTCGCCGCCAAGAATTTGGCTGCCTACGTGACGTTGATGGAACGGCACCTGGATGGGAGCGCGAAAATCACTGAGGCAGAACTTGTCTCGCGTATCGAGCAGGATTTAAATGAGGTGGGACTGCCGGATCAGACTGGCTTGGGGCTGATCAAAGGGTGGGCCAGTTCGGGGTGGTTGAACCGACTCTCCGATGGCACTGGTCAGGCCTCGCAGAACGTGTGCTCCCTGACTGAGGATGCCCGAAGCGTGCTGGCGTTTCTACGGCGGCTGCGGCGCGCGGACAACGTGGCAACCGGTGGGTCGATGGTCAGTATCGCCAGTGGTCTCAAGCGGATCGCCTCGCAGCTCGACGGCGATCCCGAACGGATCCGCATCGACCTCGAGGAGCAGATCGAGGCGCTCTACCGCCAGCTCGAGGATCTCGCCGAGGGGCGCCGACCCGAGCCAAATCTGGTCGACCTCGCCGATGAAGGACGGGCGATTGCCTATCAGATGGAGCAGGTCATTACCGATATCCTGCGTTACGGCGGGATGCAAAACGAGATCACCACGGCGCTGATCGAAGGTCCCGAGGATTCCGACACCGCGTTTCGGGACCGGTCGCGGCGACTGTTCACCGACTACGAGGCACTGCTCGACTCTCGGGAGCGGGCTTCCTACACCGCCTTCACCCGGATGGTGCAAGACCCAGACCGGCGGGCCCGACTTCGCTCAGACATCACCACCGTCGTTGAATCCCTACCCGACCTCGACGCAGCCTGCGCGAGGTCATGGTGCAGTTCTTCCCACGGGTCGCCGAGCAGATCGGTGAGGTACTCCGGATCGAGCAACGCTGCGCGCGGCGGATCAAACGGTTCTTCGCGGCCGGCACCGCCGAGCAGGCACGCGGCCTGGCCCGCCAGATCAACGACGCCATCGGTGTTGGGCATGCGTTGCTGCGACAGTCGGTGGTCGACTCCCCTACGCGGGCTGAGTTGCCGATTGGGCGGTCGGCGTTGACCAGTGTGGGTGCGATCGCTTTCGACATTCAGGATCCCTCACCGCCGCGACCCGCGCTGCAAGCCGAGTCCACGGCTGACCTGAGCGGGTTCACCGGTCTGGCCAGCCAGGTCGACATTCCGCAACTGACAGAACTGGTAAACACCGCCGTGCAGGCGGGACCGGTGTCGTTGCCGGAGATGATCGGCATGGTCGATGCCCCATACCTCGGTGATGTGGTGGTGCTGTGGGCGTTGGCAGTGCGCCAAGACCCCGATGCCGCGGCCTCGGCGGCAGCGTCGCGGGTGCGGTTCCGTTCCCGCGACGGCGTCGACCGGGAAATTGAGGTGCCGGCGTTGATGTTTCGTGACCGAGTACCCAGCGCAGGAGGGCTGTGAGCACACACCTGGACAATTTCAACTTCGACGACCTGCCCGACGTCGACGTCGATGCCTCGGTTGCCGATGCCGTGCGGATGCCGCGCTTCGACGGCGACGTCAGCGAATTGTCCAACCAGGCATGCTGGGCGTTGCAAAACCTGCTGACCCGCCGCTACATGACCAAGCAGGAGTCCCCTGAGCGGTGGGCGTGGCTGATGGAGCACCGCAAAGTGCTGGCCTCGCGGTTATGCGAGCTTGACCTGCGGCTACGGATCCACGACGACCTCGAAGTCGCCTACGCCGAACCGGCCATGCTGGACAGCCCAAATCAGCACAGCCGCAGGGTGTTACGCCGCGAACCGATGGCACCTACGCCTCGATCGTGGCCTTGCATCTGGCCAAGATCATGCGCACCTCACACGACGAGCATGTGCTGATCAGCAAGGCTGACATCCACGACCATTTCGGTAATGTCAGGCATAGGGTCGACCGCGACGAAGCCATGCTGCGCAACCGCATCGACGAGGCCATCACCAAGCTGGTCAAAACGCAGATCCTGCTGCGCACCCCCGACGACGACACCTACGCCATCAGCCCGGTGATCCTGGCGATCATGACCGGACAGATGGTCGACGAACTCAGCAAGGAATTCGAGCAGCTACTTACCCGCGGCCGATCCCGACGGCGCCGAGACCGCAGCCGACGATGAGGACACGCTGATCGACGACGAGGACCGCGATAATGACGATTAGCTCGCCGGCGCGGCAGGTGTGGCTGTCTCGGCTGCAGGTCATCAACTGGGGTGTATTCGACGGCTATCACGACGTGCACCTCAGCCGCAACGGCACGTTGATCACCGGCGCCTCGGGAAGCGGGAAATCCTCACTGCTGGACGCGGTCTCGCTGGCATTCCTGTCGGCGTCGCGGCGGAACTTCAACGCCTCAAGCGACAGCACCGCGGCTGGATCCAACCTCGGTAAGCGCACCGTCGACAAATACATTCGTGGACTGTGGGGTGAGCGCCAGGAGGCCGGCGAACGCGCCAAGCCGATGTATCTGCGTGGCAGCGGTCCGGCCTGGTCAGCGGTGGCGATCACCTACACGGGCAGCGACGACACCGTCATCACCGGGCTGGTCCTGAAATGGTTGGCCGCCGGCGCCGACACCGACGCCTCGAGCTCCTATCACCTGATCAACGCCGACGCCGACATCCTCGAACTGTGTAACACCTGGCGCGACAAGAACTACGCCCGCAGCGTGTTCGAATCAGCCGGGTGGCGCGGCAAGCGCGATAACGAACGCTGGTATCTTGACCAGCTGTACTCCAAGATCGGCATCCACGGCTCGACGGCCGCCCTACAGCTACTCGGTAAGGCGAAATCGCTGAAAAGCGTTGGGGGGCTAGAGCAGTTCGTCCGCGACTACATGCTCGACACCCCGGAAAGCGTCACCGGCATCCGTGATGCGGTCGAGGCGATCACCCCCCTGGTCGATGCCCGTAAAGCGTTGGGGGTGGCGCAATCCAAGCGTCGGGTCCTTGGCGACATCGAGCTCATCCACGACCGCTATGTGACCGAGTCCGCGCAGCTGGCCAGCATCGGCATCGTCGACAAGCAGATGGTGCACGACTGGGTCGACGAACTGCGCCTGGCCGCGATCGGACCCGAGGTCAGCGTGCTCGACGCCGACATCGAGCGGATCGGCGCTGAGCGCGATGAGTTGAATTCTAAACACCGTGTGCTGATCCGCACCCGTGACGAACTCACTGCCCGCATCGCTGCGGCCGGGTCTGGATTGTCAACGCTACGCCACGAACTCGCAGTAGCCGAAGACCGCGCCGACACGACCTCGCGGCGCCGCCACGATTACGACACCCAGATCTTCGACCTGGGTTGGACCGCGCCCCAAGTGCAGTCCGCCGACGACTTCGACACCATGCGCGCCATGGCACAGACCGAAATCGTGCGGATCGCCGAGGAGCTCAAGGCACTGCGGGAACGGTTGGCCAACGACGAGGGCCCGCGACGTGTGGCGGCGCGCGACCAGATGACGGCCGCCCGCGAGGAACTCGCCCGCGTTGAGCGGCTCGGAACATCGGTACCGGCCAACGAAGACCGCATCCGCGGAGAGATCGCGGCGGCGCTCGGCGCCCCGGCCAAGCAGCTGCGGTATGTGTGCGAGCTGCTCGACCTCAAGACCGAATACGCGCCGTGGCGCGCGGCGGTTGAAAAAGTTCTGCGTTCCACAGGGCTGGTGTTGCTGGTGCCCGACCGCTACCACCGGTGAGGTGCTGCGCTACGTCAACGACCACCACATGCGGGGCCTAGTTCGCCTCGAGCATGTCCCCGCTGGCGGCGTCGCCTCTGTCGCGCCGCAGGCGGGCACGTTGGCTGAATGCCTCGGGCTGACCGACCCGGGGCATGAAAGCGCCGGTACAGCAATGCGATTGGTTGCCAAGGTCGGCGACTTTGTCCGCGTGAGCGGGACTGATGAATTCGCCCACCATCGCCGTGCGGTCACCCAAGAGGGACTCTATAAGGAGAACGAGACCCGCTCGGTCAAAGACGACCGCGCCACACTGTCAGCCTCCCAGTACATCTACCAGGGAGACATCGCCGCCAAGATCGCCGCACTCCGAATCGAACTCGAGGAAGCCACCGCGGACTTCGAGGCCAGCGACGCTGCAATGACCGAGCTGCACGACACGATTGAGTCGCTGTCGGTCAGCAGAGACCGGTGGAACAAGCTGCACGTGAGCTTCACTATGTTCAGCGACATCGACGCCGGGGGCGCCGACGCCGAGGTTCGCCGGCTTCGAGAGCAGCTCGAGGCCCTCGAGGCCGCGAACCCCGATCTGGCCAAGCTGGAAGACCAGGCCGAAGAGCTGCTCACGCAGAGCAGCGCGCTGACCGGGCGGATCAGCATCCTCACCGAGCGGGAAACAGTGAGCGACGATCGACGCACCAAGCTGCTGGATCTGCAGGAGATACTCAAACCCGGTGTCGTCGGCGCGAGCGCGCGGGCCGCGCTCGAGACCTATCGGGCGCAACTGTCGATCCCCCTGGAGATCCTGGCACCCGCCCCCTACAAGGCCGAGCTCGTCCGGACCATCGAAAAAGACCAAGGCACGCTGCAAGATTCGGTCAACCGATTGACCGCCGAGCTCAAGCGGATCATTAGCAACTTCGATGCACAGTTCGAAGATGCAATCCCCAACAACAGCGACGACCTCAACGAGAAGATCCACGACTACGTGGCTTTGTGCCGGCGCATCGATGACCGCGAACTGCCCCAGGCCCATGATCGGATGCTGCGGCTGATAACCGAACAAGCGCCCATGGCTGCGCTGCACCTCTACCAGAAAGCCGAGGAAGAAGCCCAACACATCGAGGAGCAGATCGCCCGGGTGAACCGTGGTTTGGGATCGGTGGAATTCAACCGCGGCACACGGCTGTCGCTGCACGCCGACCCCAAGAAGCTGACTGCCGTTACAGATCTGCACGAACGGGCCCGGCGGATCTCGGGGCGCTCGCTGGCGGTGTCGATGCGCGATGAGAAGGCCACCCACGATCAGTACCGCGACATTCTGGATCTGCGGAACCTGCTGGCCTCCGACAGCGCTGAGGCCCGTCAGTGGACGCGCGACGCCCTCGATGTACGGAACCGCTTCACCCTGTACTGCGCTGAAACTGACTCCACGACAGGTGAACTGATCCGCACCTACAGCAATGCCGGCGCCAATTCCGGTGGTGAGCAGGAAAAGCTGATGGCGTTTTGCCTGGCTGGGGCGTTGAGTTTCAACCTGGCCGATCCTTCCACGAGCGACAACAGGCCGGTGTTTTCACAGCTGATGCTCGACGAGGCGTTCTCGAAATCAGACCCGGTGTTCGCCGATCAGGCGCTCTCGGCGTTCCGTAAGTCTGGGTTCCAATTGTTGATCGTGGCGACCGTGGAAAACACCACCACCATCCAGCCCTACATCGACAGCGTGGTCATGGTGTCCAAGCGCGACACCCCCGGCATCGAACCGATCGCCTCCACCCGCACCGTGACCGTGCGGGAATTCGCCGAGATCAGCCACGAGCTGGCCGGCGCACCGGCAGCCGCCACGGTGCGGTGATGCCGAGATGATGTTGTCGGTGGAGACCGCGATCCGTGAACTGCGCCGGCGTTGCGCCGACTTATGGCTGCACTGGGCACTCGGGCAAGACGGGCCGTGGCCGCTCAAGCTGACCCTGAAGGCCCCCCAGGGCACGTCGTTCGACGACCACGTCATCGCCGCCACTGCCTGGGCCGGCACCTAGCGCTCAGCCATCGATGAGCATCGCATACCCGGCCGGCTCATCACTGCCGCGCGCCGCGCTCGCCGGCTGGGCACCCACGAGCTTCCCATCACATGGGTGATCGATGACCTTGACTCCGCGCTCGCGATCGCCGACCCTGAGATCGTTGCCTCGTATGAGCTGGCGGCCGGCCGATTCGCGCAGGCCCTGGCCACTCCGGAAATCGCGTGGAATATGCTGAGCGACATCCCTTTTAAGTCTGGCAAGACCATCGCTGGCCTCGATGACGCCGAGTGGGCGACCGCGCTCACCGTGGTCACCCACCTCGTTGCGGTCGGGCCCGGCGATGCGACCGTGCTTCGCCAGATCCGCATACCCGGCGTGCACAGCAAATGGATCGAGCAGAACGCGACCCTGCTGTGCGCGATGCTCGGCACCGATACCGACTCCGAGGGGGCTGATCCACTGACGCGACTCATCGCCCGCCTGGGGCTTGACGCCAAGCAGACACGCCTGCAAGTGACGTTGGCCTGCCCGAAGCTACGCGCCCAAGCCGCGGGGTTGCGGCGCTTTCACGCGACCATCCCCATCCTCAACGACACCGTGTTGGCGCCGGCGATCATCGCCATTGTAGAAAACGAAGCTCCCGGTCAGACCCTCGACCTCGATCTCGGCGGGGTTGCGGTGATCGGCGGTCTCGGTAAGGCCGCACCAATCTTGGCCCAGCTAAACTGGATTCACACTGCCGAGCGACTTGTGTATTGGGGCGACATAGACCGCGCTGGGATCTCGATACTCGCGTCGGTGCGCCGGGCCGGGCTGCCGGTGTCCAGCATCCTGATGGACGAGACGGTCCTCGACGCCCATCGCAGTGCCTGGCACACTACCGCCACCCAGCTTATCTGTAACGGGTTGTGGGGTGTGTAGGACTGTCACCCACGTGGGTTTTAGATGGGGTTTTCTCGTAGGGGACACTGTTATCTGTAACGGTGTCACCGACGTTGGCTCGCGGTGGGTGTTGCTGT
>NZ_FXEG02000009.1 GCF_900176255.2 Mycobacterium ahvazicum | reverse complement strand
CGCCGCGGGGTTTTCCTGCAACAGCGTGCCGAACCGCTGGAAATCGCTGAAAAGCTCGAGGGCTCGAACCACCCACCAGAGGATGTCGCCCGGGTTCGTGTAGTCGTCGAAGGGCACTCCGTTCAGCGTCCCCTCGACGGGATCCCAATCGAGTCCGAACAGCCGCAAAATTTGGGCGAGCAACTGATTGAGCGGACTGTCGAAACCGTGGTCGTGGCCCTCGTGATCGTCGCCCTCCTCGTGGTCGTGGTCGTGCTGGGC
Organism: Mycobacterium ahvazicum; assembly: GCF_900176255.2. Taxonomy (GTDB): domain Bacteria; phylum Actinomycetota; class Actinomycetes; order Mycobacteriales; family Mycobacteriaceae; genus Mycobacterium; species Mycobacterium ahvazicum. Next base: position 2,391 of record NZ_FXEG02000009.1, on the reverse strand, counting down.
GGCGGCCTCGGATCGCAGGATCTGCGGTGCCGGCTCGGTCTGCGGCGTAGCCGCCACCGCCGCGGTCGAAACGGCCTGGTAGGTCGTCATCGTGACGGCGGCCTGCACCCACATCCGCGCGTAGTCGGCCTCGTTGACCGCAATCGGAATCGTGTTGATGCCAAAGAAATTCGTCGCCATCAAAGCACCATGGACCGCATGGTTAGCGGCCAGCTCGCCCACGGTCGGCATCGCCGACAACGCCGCGGCGTACGCCGTGCCCGCCGTCTCATGCGCTGTGGCCGCGGCGGCACTGTGCGCGCTGGCCTGGGTCAACCACGCCAAATACGGGCCGTGCGCGGCCACATACGACTCGGCGCTGGGACCCTGCCATGCCCCGGCCTGCGTCGAGGCCAGAACCTCGCTGAGTTCGGCTGCAGCCGAAGCGTATTCGACGCTCATCGAACTCCACGCCGCCACCGCCGCGAACAAAGATGCGGGCCCCGGGCCGCTGCTCAGCAACACGGAGTGCACCTCCGGCGGTGCGGCCATCCACATCGGCGCCGTCATGCTAAGCCGCCGCCGACAACCAGATACGACGAATCTGACACAACAACGCCAGCTGGCATCACGGCAACTCCTCGGCTGAGGGGACTGGAAAGTTGCCCAGGAGCCTACTGAAAATGATTGTCGTTATCAATGCAGCCTCGGCCGAAGCGATCACTCCGCCGATACGGTCATCACCATTACCGTGGCCGTGAGATTACCTACCGTCCTGTGGCCCTTCCCTTTCTGCCGCGGCACCATTTCCCGCATCCCACGTGCCGGGCACCATCGGCAGCTTTGGGCCACCGCCGAATTCGTCACCGGCCAGCGTCGCCAACCCCGTCGCGCCGGGGCTTTGCTTGCGCACGGTACCCGCGAAACCCAGGTTTGCCGCGCCCCGATCCGACGCCGTCGTCGCCGGTTCCGCCCAGTCCGGGTCGACGTCGACGTTCATGTCCATGTACTCGTCGCCGTAGCCGAGCCGCCGTTGCCTCTGGCCCCGCCGCGACCGGGCCGCGTCCCGAGCCAACCCCGCGGCGGTGGCAGCAGCCGAATCAGGCTCCGGCGACTTCCTTTTCGCGGCCGCCGCAGCGGCCGCGCTCATTCCCGAACCCGCACCGATGCCTGGCGGCGCGACGAAATAAGGCGGCACAAAACCCGGCCCCGACGGAGCCGGCGGCGCGGGCGGCGCCGGACTGGCCGCAGTACTGGCCGTGGCAGTCGGCGCGGGCGCGGGAGCCGAGGCAGGGACCGCAGTCGGCGCGACGATCGGGGTCGACCCGAGCGCCGGCACCAGCCCGGGCGGCGGCGGCGCGGGCGGCGCCGGCACGACGGGCGGCGCAGGGATCCCGGCCAATCCGGCCAGACCGGCCAGGCCACCGACGGCCCCGAGCGGGGCAACCGCCGCAATGATCGGAACGAGTAGCAATTGGGGCGTGCTCGACAGCCAGCTGGCGATCTCAGCAATGTGGGTAGGCCAGTCGACCGACTCGAGGAAGGCGATGTACTGAAAAGCCAAGGCAGGATTTGTCTGCAGGTACTCGCCGAACTGCTCAAAATCCTCCAGCAGTTCCAGCGCGCGAACTACCCAGAAGATCAGCTGGCCCGGGTTGGTGTATTCGTCATACGGAATGCCGTTGACGGTCGCTTGGCCGGGATTCCAATCGATCCCGAACCACCGCAGAATCTGGGCAAGGAACTGATTGAACGGGTTGTCGACGGAGGGGTCGGGGAACTCCTCGTCGTCACCGCCGTCGTCCTGGGCGACCGGGGCTGCTGCGACGTCCGCGCGCAGGATCTGCGGTGCCGGCTCGGTCTGCGGCGTAGCCGCCACCGCCGCGGTCGAAACGGCCTGGTAGGTCGTCATCGTGACGGCGGCCTGCACCCACATCCGCGCGTAGTCGGCCTCGTTGACCGCAATCGGAATCGTGTTGATGCCAAAGAAATTCGTCGCCATCAAAGCACCATGGACCGCATGGTTAGCGGCCAGCTCGCCCACGGTCGGCATCGCCGACAACGCCGCGGCGTACGCCGTGCCCGCCGTCTCATGCGCTGTGGCCGCGGCGGCACTGTGCGCGCTGGCCTGGGTCAACCACGCCAAATACGGGCCGTGCGCGGCCACATACGACTCGGCGCTGGGACCCTGCCATGCCCCGGCCTGCGTCGAGGCCAGAACCTCGCTGAGTTCGGCTGCAGCCGAAGCGTATTCGACGCTCATCGAACTCCGCGCCGCCACCGCCGCGAACAAAGATGCGGGCCCCGGGCCGCTGCTCAGCAACACGGAGTGCACCTCCGGCGGTGCGGCCATCCACATCGGCGCCGTCATGCTAAGCCGCCGCCGACAACCAGATACGACGAATCTGACAC
>NZ_FXEG02000002.1 GCF_900176255.2 Mycobacterium ahvazicum | reverse complement strand
GCTACGGCGTCCCCGCCCACGAACTCCTGCACCGCGCCGGCCAACGCAAACTCATCGGCGGCCAAGAAGACCAACTCATCGACATCGCCCTAGAAATCAAACGCGAGCAAGAAAACGGCACCGCGGTGGCGCGCTGAGTCCGCTGCTATCGAGCACGGACAGGGCACACCGATCACCATCGAGCCAAAGCGACCGGTGCCGCCATCACGCGGACCGCAAGGTGGCTGTGCGGCACAAGATTTCGTCAAGCCGCGTCGTCTGCTGCCCCCTCGCCGTCGGCCGCGCTCGCTCGACTCGGATGAGAACGCCACCCGGTCAGCGGAACACCGCCGCATCTCGCGCGCCACGTCGTGGCAGGGTCGCATCCGTGACACACACTTCTGAACGAATCGGCGTCGGCGAACACGATCTGCGCGAAATCCAGTTACCCCAAGGGATTTTGCGCTATTACGACACCGGTTCGGAGTCAGCGACGGCCTCGCCGGTGCTGTTCCTGCACGGTTCAGGTCCCGGAGTCACCGGATGGCGCAATTTCCGCGGCGTGTTGCCCAGCTTTGCCGAGCACTTCCGCTGCATCGTCCTGGAATTCCCCGGTTTCGGCATCAGCGACGACTTCGGCGGCCACCCGATGGTCACCGCGTTCGGCACCGTCGCGCCGTTTCTGGATGCCCTCGGCGTCGGCAAGACACACATCGTCGGCAATTCGATGGGCGGCGGGGTGGGCATCAACTTCGCCATCGGCAATCCGGGCCGCATCGACCGGGTGGTGACGATCGGCGGCATCGGGGCCAACATCTTCAGCCCCAGTCCCAGTGAGGGTATCCGGTTGTTGCAGGAGTTCGTCGAGGACCCGACCCGGCAACGGCTCGTCGACTGGCTGAAATCGATAGTCTACGACCAGTCGCTGGTTACCGAGGAATTGATTGAGGAACGCTGGCGCTTGGCTACCGATCCGGACACTCTGTCCGCCGCGCGCCGCATGTATGGCAAAGCAGCGTTCGCTGCGATGAACACGGCGTTGCACACCTCCGATCAACCGTTGCCGTGGGCGACGATGCACAAATTGACTGCACCCACATTGCTGACGTGGGGCCGAGATGACCGAGTGAGCCCACCTGACATGGCGCTCATCCCGATGCGCACCATCCCCAACGCCGAACTCCACATCTTCCCGAACTCTGGACACTGGTCGATGATCGAAGCCAAGCAAGCATTCGAAAGCACTGTGCTGGCCTTCCTGTCGCGGCCTCACTCATGAAGTGACAACGGGCTACTTCTCACCAGTCTTGCCACGGGATAATCGTGCGCAGCGGCGTGCTGATTACCGGGTGTCCCAAGGTTGAAGCCGGAAGCCCGACTTCAGCGGCAGCGAACGCGGTCGCGCACGAGCTGCGAGGTGCTGATCGCATTGTCCTCGAGATAGAACAGTCGGATCCGCGCGAATGTCGGCCCGGCTGGCCATGTTCCAGTCCTCGACGTACCGCTAGGGTGCAATCCATAGGGTGCCATTGATGCCCCTAGAATTCGATGCGGATGGTGTCGGTTATCGGCCGGGCTTGACAGCCCAATATCAAGCCCTCGGCCCGATCTTCGGGTCCCAGCACATCGCCGCCTGCCATCTCGACCTCACCGGAAATCACGGTGGCCACGCAGGAGCCGCAGTGTCCTTCACGACACGAGTGCGGCACGTTGATCCCGGCGTCCAGCATCACCTCGACGAGGGTCTGCTCGCGCGGCCAGCGCAGGCGGTGCCTCTCACCGTCTAGCTCGACGTCGACGATGGCCGCCTGCACGTCGGTGCGCAGCGCAGCGGCTTGTTCTCCGACTTCTGCCATACGGTTGATTGTTGGCATGCCAGCGTCTGATGTCGTGGTCTGATTCCGATGGACGGGAGGTCACCATCGCGGCGTCCGGTCACCGGGACATCCCCTCGGAGTTGGGCCGCTGAGGACCTATGGTGGCATCCGTGACGAGTGGCAGAAATGACCGGTTCGAGCCGGATATCGACGTGGTGGTGGTCGGTGCAGGCTTCGCTGGGCTCTACGCGCTGCACAAGCTGCGTTCTAACGGGTTGACAGTCAAGGTGTTCGAGGCGGGCCCGGACGTGGGCGGCACCTGGTATTTCAACCGGTATCCCGGCGCCCGCTGCGACGTGGAAAGCGTGGACTACTGCTACTCCTTCTCCGATGAGCTGCAACAGGAGTGGGACTGGTCGGAGAAGTACGCCACCCAAGCCGAGATCTTGCGCTACATCAACTGGGTCGCCGACAGGCTCGATTTGCGCCGCGACATCGTTTTCAACACCCGCGTCACGGCGGCGGTTTTTGACGAGGAAAGCCAGCGGTGGGCGGTGACCACCGAGGCCGGACACCGGATCACGGCGCGGTTTTGTGTGATGGCTACGGGTCCGTTGTCGGCGGCGATGACCCCGCCTTTTGCCGGTCTCGACAGTTTCGCCGGCGCGATCTATCACACGGCGACATGGCCACATGAGACGGTCGACTTCACCGGCAAGCGGGTTGCGGTGATTGGGACGGGATCCTCAGGTATCCAGTCGATTCCGATCATTGCCGAACAGGCTGCGCATCTCTATGTTCTTCAGCGCACCCCGAATTACAGTGTGCCCGCGGGCAACCGGGTGCTCACCGACGACGACCGCGCGCGGGTCAAGGCTGATTACGCTGAGCGCAGACGGTTATCGTGGCGCAGCGGCGGCGGCTCACCGCACATCGCTCATCCGAAACTGACGATGCAGGCCAGTCCCGAGGAACGTCGGGCTGCGTTCGAACAGCGGTGGGATCTCGGGGGGGTACTCTTCTCGAAGACCTTCTCTGATCAGATGATTGACCAGGCCGCCAACGATGAGGCCCGCAAGTTCTACGAGGAGAAGGTCCGTGCCGTCATTGACGATCCCGCGGTGGCCGAGCTGCTGATCCCCACCGATCATCCGATCGGCACGAAGCGAATCTGTACTGACACCAACTACTTTCAGACGTTCAACCGTCCGAACGTAACGTTGATCAGTGTGCGCAACACGCCCATTGAATCGGTCGATGCCAGCGGTATCACCACCAGCGACGCCCATTACGACGTGGACGTGATCGTGTTGGCGACGGGTTTTGATGCGATGACCGGCGCACTGGCCAAGATCGATATCGTAGGTCGGGGCGGCAAAAAGCTGCGCGATGCCTGGAGCAACGGGCCGCGTACATATCTGGGTTTGGGCGTTGACGGTTTTCCCAACCTGTTCGTGGTGTGCGGCCCCGGCGCACCCGCGGTGCTGGCGAACATGGTGTTGCACGCCGAGGCGAATGTGGATTGGATCGCGGACTCCATCAAATATCTTGACGATCACGGCTACACCGCGATCGAGGCGACTTCGGATGCGGTCGACAACTGGGTTGCCGAGTGTGCACGCCGCGCCGAATCGACGCTGTTCACCAAGGCCGATTCCTGGTACATGGGCGCCAACGTGCCCGGAAAGCCGCGGGTATTTATGTTGTTCCTCGGAGGTTTTGGCAGCTATCTCGACATTTGCAACGCGGTCGCCGAGGCCGGGTACAAAGGGTTCTCGTTGCTCAAGGCGCCATGATGGCGAATTTGTCAGGTCGTGTGGCGCTGGTGACCGGCGCGGGGCGCGGAACCGGGCGCCCTCACTGCGAGCGATTCGCCGAAGAAGGCGCCGATGCCATCGCGCTGGACGCTGGCGACAACGGTGTCCAGGCACTGCAAAGTCGCGCGGTGAACTCCGGGTGCGCCGTCGTTGACGCCGGCCTTCTCGCTAAGGCCTAGCGGATACGCGGATGGGTGTGTACGCGGTTACCGGGTCGGCATCGGGCATGGGTCGCGCTGTCGTAGAGAAACTGCGGGTCGGCGGTCATCGTGTGATTGGTGTCGATATCCACGACGCCGAGGTCGTCGCCGACCTGTCGACGCCTGACGGGCGGCAGGCGGCAGCTGCTGCCGTGTCTGCTGCCACCGACCGTCGGCTCGACGGTATCGTGCTGGCCGCCGGAGTGGGTCCCGTCCCCGGCGCGGGTAGTGCGACCCGAATTTTGGAAGTGAACTTTTTCGGGGTGGTCGAGTTAGCCGAGACTTGGCGGCCCGCGCTGGCCGCCGCGGGCAACGCGAAAGTAGTTGTCGTTAGCAGCAATTCGTCGACAACCATGCCGTTGGTGCCCAAACGTGCCGTGCGGGCGCTGCTCAAGCGCGATGCTGCCGCGGCCCAGCAGGCGCTGCGAGTGTTCGGATCTACCGCACCCGCGATGGCCTATGGCGCTTCGAAGATCGCGGTCGCGCGCTGGGTGCGGCGCAACGCGGTCAGCCCGGCGTGGGCGGGGGCGGGCATCCGGCTGAATGCGATCGCCCCGGGCGCGGTGATGACCCCGCTGCTCGAGGCGCAGTTGGCCGCGCCGCGTCAAGCCAAAGCGGTCCGTTCGTTCCCGGTGCCCCTTGATGAGTTCGGTGACCCTGCTCAACTCGCGGACTGGATGGTGTTCATGCTCTCAGATGCTGCCGACTTTCTATGCGGCAGCGTGATTTTCGTCGATGGCGGCTCTGATGCCTACTTGCGGACTGACGACTGGCCCGACCGGGTCCCCGCCCCGCAACTGCTGCGCTATGCGTGGCGGCTGGCGATGTTCGGCCGCCGGCGGTCCCGTCGACCGCACTAATCATCGCGCCGCCGAACAATCGGCGGTCAGGGTCGCACACCCATCGCGCCGCAGATCGGCGCCACCCAGCCCAACCTCGAGGAGGACCCGATGTGCTCATCGAGACCCGCTGCGATATCAGCAGGTATCGCTTCGGGGCGACGTCGGACCAGATCGACGTGGACCAACACGATCTCGAGTGTTCCCGACAACCGCTGCCGGTGTCGGTCGACGGTGAACGACATCAGGTGCACGACCTTGGCTGAGCGCTGCAATACACGGGCATATACATCGACCGTGTCGTCTTTGATCAGTTCGCTGTAGTAGCGCAGGTGGTGCTCGGCGGTGAAGAGACCGAGACGGCGCTTCGCGCGGTAGGTCTCGTCGACCCCGATGCGGCGCACCAGCGCATCGGCCGCGTCGGAACCGAAATCCAGATAGTGCACCACGTTCATGTGCCCGTTCCCGTCGATGAGGTCACTGGTCACGCGGCGCGTGATAGCACAAGACAATTCGGCTACTTGAGCAGCCGACGGCAGGCGTTGCTCCGCCGCGTGGGGTGCCTGTTGGTCTGTGCCGCATCGAAGTGCTGATCGCTGGTCCTGGTTCACAGTTTGAGGCTAGGCCCGATGATGACGTGCAGCCGTACCGGTCCCAGCTAACGGACACTCGCTGACCGCCAGCGACGATGACACTTCGCTGGGCGAGGCCCTCTAATTCCGGCGTCCGCTCACTGGGAACAGCGTCCAGTAAGGCCGGGACTTCGATACATCATCAATAGGCCCACACACGTAAGGACAGAGATATGAGCGAGCGGGTCATTGACCAGGTAGCCGCGGCGGCCGACCAGCTGCGCGAGCAGGCCGGCGAAGCCGAGCGGATCGGTCGTCTCACCGACGACACCGTCAAGATCATGAAGGCAGCCGGATTGATCCGACTGCTACAGCCCAAGTCCCACGGCGGCCTGGAGGTCCATCCCCGCGAGTTCGCCGAGACGGTAATGGCCACGGCAGCATTGGATCCGGCGGCGGGGTGGATCGTCGGTGTCGTGGGCGTGCATCCCTACCAGTTGGCCTACGCGGACCCGAAGGTCGCCGCCGAGATCTGGGCTGATGACGTCGACACCTGGGTGGCGTCTCCGTACGCGCCGCAGGGCGTGGCCAAGCCGGTCGACGGCGGCTACCTGTTCAACGGGCGGTGGCAGTTCAGCTCCGGCACCGACCACTGCGACTGGATCATCCTGGGCGCCATGCTCGGTGACGAGAATGGCGTCCCGTTGATGCCGCCGCAGATGCTGCACATGATCCTGCCGCGCAAGGACTACGAGATCGTCGAGGACTCGTGGAATGTGGTGGGGCTGCGGGGCACCGGTTCCAAGGACGTGATTGTCTCCGACGCGTTCGTGCCGGCCTACCGGACCATGGACGCCACCAAGGTGATGGACGGCACCGCCCAGCGCGAGGCCGGGATGACCGAGCCGTTGTATCTGATGCCGTGGTCGACGATGTTCCCGCTGGGCATCTCCGCGGCGACGATCGGCATCGCCGAGGGGGCACTGGCCGCGCACCTGGACTATCAGCGCGAGCGCGTCGGCGCCACCGGAACCGCGATCAAGGACGACCCGTATGTCATGCACGCGATCGGCGAGGCGGCCGCCGACATCAACGCCGCGCGCCAGGAACTGCTGGCCAACGCCGACCGCATCTACGACATGGTCGCCGCCGGTAAGGAGGTGTCGTTCGCCGATCGCGCGGCTGGGCGTCGCACGCAGGTGCGCGCGGTGTGGCGCGCGGTGTCGGCGGTCGACGAGATCTTCGCCCGCTCGGGCGGTAACGCGGCACGGATGGACAAGCCGCTGCAGCGGTACTGGCGTGACGTCCACGTCGGCCAGATGCATGCCATCCACGTACCCGGCACGGTGTATCACGCGTCGGCGCTTAGCTCACTGGGCGTCGATCCGCAGGGTCCGCTGCGGGCGATGATTTAACCGGATCGAGAATCCTAAAGAAGGCAAGTGACATGACCGACCTGAAAAGCCTTGGTTACATTACGATCTCGACAAATGACATCGACCGTTGGCGGCAATTCGCCTTCGGGGTGCTGGGTTTCGCGGAGGGCAAGGGTCCGGACCCGTCGGCGCTGTATCTGCGCATGGATGAGCGCGCCGCCCGGTTGATCGTGGTGCCGGGTGAGACCGATCGGGTGCTCACCATCGGCTGGGAGGTCCGCGACCACCCGGCGCTACAGCGGGTCAAAGCGGCCCTCGATGGCGCCGGGGTGCCGTTCAAACAGTTGTCGGTCGAGGAGGCCGAGGCCCGCCGGGTCGAAGAGGTGATCACCTTCGACGACCCGGCCGGCACCGCACTCGAGGTGTTCCACGGCGCGGTGCTCGATCACAGCCCGGTCGTCACCCCGTTCGGCGCGAGGTTCGTGACCGGCGATCAGGGCCTGGGCCATGTCGTGGTACCGGCCATGGATCCGGGCGGTGTGTTCGACTTCTACACCGAGGTGCTGGGATTCCGGTCGCGCGGCGCGTTCCGGGTGCCGTTGCCGAAAGAGTATGGCCCCGTGCGGGTTCGCTTCCTCGGCATCAACGAACGACACCACAGCCTGGCGATCTGTCCGGCCGCGCACATGCGTGACCCGCGCCTGGTGCACATCATGGTCGAGGTCGACACCCTCGACGCGGTGGGCCAGGCGCTGGACCGGGTCAGCGCCGAGGGCTTCCAGTTGTCCTCGACGCTGGGGCGGCACACCAACGACAAAATGATCTCCTTCTACGTCCGGGCGCCCGGCGACTGGGACATCGAATTCGGCACCGAAGGCATGCGGGTCGACGAAAACCATTACACCGCAGAAGAAATCACCGCCGACAGCTACTGGGGCCACCAATGGGTCGGCGAAATGCCAGCGGCGATGCGCCCATAACACCCTGATCCTCGACCAACCGCGGCCTGCCAGATTCGACCTACAGACGGTCGTCGATCAACTCATGCGCAGAATTTGGCGGCTACCGTAGCGGAGCGGCTCACATGTCCCTGGGCACCCGGTCGGCGTAATCGATAGGGGCACGCTGCGGCGGGATGACCCGCGCCGAGGCGGCCACCCCGCGGAATGCTGAGCTGCTGTCCCTGACCTGCACTGATCCCTCTCGTCGTCAGCGATAACCGGGGTGGCCGACCGTCGACTCTCCGCACGCTGTGTGACAACAACCACATGCTTATGGTACAAAAAGCGATATCTCTAATAGAGATATCGCTGTCCGACGCAATGGAGCTTTGGAGGACCAATGTCAGCGCCCTTGGAATCAGCCACTCCCACTGCCGTCATCGACCGCATCTCGTTGCTCCTTGACGCCTTCGACGGCCCGGGGCGCTTGACGCTGGCCCAGATCGTGCGGCGCACGGGTCTGCCGCGCTCCTCGGCACATCGGATGCTCGAGCGCCTGGTACATCTGCGGTGGCTACGCCGCGAGGGCCGTGACTACGAGCTGGGCATGCGCCTGGTCGAACTGGGGTCGTTGGCCGTGCACCAGGACCGCTTAGTCCGTGCGGCCGCTCCCCTACTCGGCGAATTGCACCGCGCCACAGGGCTTGTCGTTCATTTGGCGGTGCTGGACGGACCCGACGTGGTCTACCTCGACAAAATCGGTGACCGGCTGCTTAACGTGATTCCGACGCGGGTCGGCGGCCGCCAACCCGCGCACTGTACCGCGGTCGGCAAGGCGCTGTTGGCCTATGGCGACCAGGAGCTTGCGGTCGACTTGGACGCCCGCAAGACGAAGTATTCGGTGTCCACCAGCTCGCAACTGGCCGCCGAGCTGGCCAAAGTGCGCGCTCACGGCGTCGCCGTCGAGCGCGAAGAATCGCTGCTGGGCTTTGGCTGCGTGGCAGCCCCGATCGGTGGTCCCGGCGAGGCGATCGCCGCGGTGTCGGTATGCGCGCCGATGAATCGCATGGTGTTCGATCAGCGGCTGACCACCCCGGTCCGTATGACCGCGGTGAGCATCTGGCGCAATATCGAAGACGGTGCCCACCGGGTGACCCCCACCCTGCAAGTGCCGCGGCCACTGCTGCCCCAGCGTCCGCTGCCCGCCCCGCAGCCCAACCTGCAATACGCATGAGCCTCGATCCCCAGATCGCCTCGCTGATCGACGACCTCGATGCGGGCTTTCCGCCGGTGCACACGATGACGGGTGCGCAGGCACGCGCGGCCATTCGCGAACGGTTGGTGGTCCCCGCCCAACCGGAACCGGTCGCGGCGGTCCACGACCAGACCATCCCGGGCCCCGGTGCCGACATCGCGATCCGGATCTATCGACCCGCCGGTCACGCCGAGGACGCAAGCCTGCCAATCCTGGTGTACGCCCACGGCGGCGGATTTGTGTTTTGTGACCTCGACAGCCATGATGGCCTGTGCCGCAATCTGTCCAACCTCGTTCCCGCCGTGGTGATTTCGGTAGGCTACCGGCGGGCTCCGGAAAACCCCTGGCCCGCTGCGGCCGAGGACGTTTACGCGGTGACTCGTTGGGCCGCACACCTCGCTGGCGCCGTCGGCGGCGATGCACCCGCGATCATGGTGGGCGGGGACAGCGCGGGCGGCAACCTAGCTGCCGTGGCGGCGCTGATGGCGCGCGATCGCGGCGGACCTACGATTGCCGCGCAGTTGCTGCTCTACCCGATGCTGGCCGCGAAATTCGACACCGAATCCTATCGACTATTTGGCAAGGGCTTCTATAACCCGAAGCCGGCGCTGCAATGGTATTGGGACCAATATGTGCCGGCAGCCGCTGACCGCGACCACCCTTACGCCTCGCCGCTGCGCGCAGACCTCCACGGACTGCCGCCTGCGGTCATGGTCACAGCCGGCCATGACCCGCTTCGTGACGAGGCCATCGCCTACGCCGATGCCCTGCACGTCGCGGGTGTCTGCACGCGGCGCTGCGATTTTGACGGCGGCATCCACGGCTTCATGACCATGCCGATGCTTGACATCGCCCACCAGGCGCGACGTCAAGCATCCGAGGAGCTGGCCGCCCTGGTGCCGTGATTTAGCACTACGGTGATTTGGCGCGGCGCGGGCTAGCCGGTCTGCTCGTCGACCTTGGTGGGCGGCCCGTAGCGTTGTTCGGGATCGAGCACACAATGGGTTCGGCCGAACACGGTCACCATGCACTTGTTGTTGTGGTTGCACCGGCTGCGCGTGGCCGGATCGGTGATCATTTTATTGACCAAGTCGGGTTCGCGCAGTAACGCCCGCCCCATCGCCACGAAGTCAAACCCCTCACCGATACCGGTCTCGACGTGGTCACGATTGGTGATGCCACCCAACAGGATCAGCTTGGTGTTGCGCACCACCGGCACGAATTGGCGTGCGGCCTCAAGCATGTAGAGGTCGCGATACGGGTAGCTGCCCATCACACGCTTGCCGGCCAACCTGATAGCGGGCCGCAGCGCGGCCGGCATGACGCGGGCGAACTCTCGCACCGGCACGTCGCCGCGGAACAGATACATCGGCTTGAAGACCGAAGACCCTTGGGTCAGTTCGATCGCGTCCAGCGTGCCGTCGACGTCGAGGAGCTGCGCTGTGCGCAGCGCCTCATCGATCCAAATGCTGCCAGGCAGACCGTCATCCATATCCAACTTCGCGATGACGGCGATCTGACCGGCCGCCACCTCTCGGACCCGTTCGGCGATCTCGCGCACCAATCGGGAGCGGTTGTCGATGGATCCGCCGTACTCGTCGCTGCGCCGGTTGATCCGCGGGCTCAAAAAGGAGCTCGGCAGATAGAGGTGCCCGAAATGCAGTTCGACCGCGTCGAATCCGGCCTCGATGGCCACCTGAGTGGCCGCGCAGAACTGGCCGATGACCGTCGAGATCTCCTCGCGTGTGATCGCACGGCAGTAGGCCAACGATGTCGGATTGATGAACCGGCTCGGAGCCAGGGCCGTCACGCCGGTCAGCGCCCTGGGGGCCACCACCCCGGCGTGGCCCAGCTGGGCCGAGATCGCGGCGCCGCTCGCGTGCACGGCATCGGTGAGCCTGCGCAAACCGGGCAGAGCCTGTGAGCTCATGACGATCTGGCCGGGCGCGCTGGCACCCTCGGGCGCGACACAACAGTAGGCAACTGTGGTCATGCCCACGCCCCCGTCGGCGAATGCTCGATGAAAGGCGATCAGATCATCGGTGACCAAGCCCTGCGGCGATCGACCCTCGGAGGTGGCCGCCTTAATGACCCTGTTGCGCAACGTTGCGGGCCCAAGCTGGACGGGGCCGAATAAAGAACTCACCTGCCTACCGTGATACGGATCTGGGACAAGCGCAACGAGTCCTTCCCGGTGGCCGGGAGCGCACCTGGTTTGATCTCACCACCACTCGGTACCGTCGCCGTCATGGCAGACGGGCAAGTCTTCGTCATCGACACGGTGATCACACGGCCCGGGTGCGCACGAAAGTTCGTGCAGACCTACCTCGACGAGTACGCGCCGGGAGCCCGTTCCCGCGGTATGACGCTGCGCGATGTCCTGGTCAGCCCGCCGATCTGGTTTGAGGATCAACCCAACACCGTCACCGTCACCTGGACCTTGCCCAGCCCGCAGGCGTGGTGGGAGATGACGTGGAAGGGCCGCCCCGACCCGACACTGGCGCAATGGTGGTCTCAGATCTCCCACCTGGTTACCCACCGATCGCGATCGGTCGCCTCAGCCGCCGACGACGTCGATGCGCTCTGCGATGTATAGCGTCACCCGACTGCTCGACGTCGCCGACCAGCATCGCGACCGAATACTGGCTGCGGTGCGCGCCGGCGCCAGGGCAACCGGCGCGCAGCACCGCCTCGTCGAACCGACACTGCCGGGCGTGCGCAACGGCGGCGATCTCCTCGTCCACTTACGGTTCGACTCCAAGAGCCAATGGCTTTCCGCCGCAGATGATTTCGCCGCACTGTTGGGCGATCCCGCGATCACCCACATCAATGGAGCCAGTTACCGAGGTCTCCCCACGCGCACCGGCAGCGATACCGGCACCGTCTATCGTGCCTTGCTGTTGCGGGTGGCGGCCGACACCGATTCCGCCGCCGTGGCACGCTTTGAAAAAGAGCTGTCGCGAATGCCGCAATTCATTCCCACCATCCGGGCGTGGCAGCTCAGCAAGGTCGACGACGCTATCGGGTCATCAGAGTGGACGCACGTGTTCGAGCAAGAGTTCAGCGACATCGACGCACTGATGGGTCCGTACCTGATGCATCCGATCCATTGGGCAGTCGTGGACCGCTGGTTTGACCCCGAATGCCCCGAGGTCATCATCCGAGACCGGGTGTGCCACAGCTTCTGTCACTGCGATCATCCGATTCTAACCGCTAGCCAAACCTAGTCTTTGCCGACGCGATGCGTTTACCGCCGCGCCGATCACCTCACATCCCGGTGGCCGAAATGTTGGGGTTGGCGGTCGAGGGTGGTTGCAGCGACGGCAGCTCTGATGTGCCATCCAGGCTGTGGACTGTCAGCTGCTGTGACCACGGGTAGTGCAGGCTGAAAGCCACGAGGCCGGTGCGTTCGGCCGCCGGCACATGACACATCGCCAGCACCGTCTCGGCCAAGTACTCGACGGGCTCGGTCGGAAAGTCGGCCGGGATAAGCGAGGATGCCCCCGGCGTGCGTATCGCTGTCGACGGGCCAACACAATTCACCGCGATGTTGGCGTCGATCAACTCCGCAGCCACCCCCTGGGTAAAGCGGTGCAACGCGGCCTTGCAGGAAGCGTAAATGACGTCACCGGAGGTTTTGTTGTATTCGCGGTAGGGCCGCACTGGTGCCACCCCGGTGACGGAACCGATGTTGACGATCCAGCCGCCGCCCTGTTTGCGCATATGCGGAACCGCCATCTTGGTCAAGACGAAGGGCGTGCGCAGGTAGTGCTCGACGGTACGGTCAAAGGTCGCCAGCGACATCTCCTCGATGACAGAGTAGTCGGCGAAACCGGCATTGTTCACCAGGATGTCGATGCGCCCGGCACGGTCAAGCACTTGGTCGATCAAGGCTTCACGTGCCTGAGCATCTTCGAGGTCGGCGACGACCCCGAACGCCGATCCGCCGGAATCCTCAATGAGCGCAATGGTTTCGGCGATCGTTCCCGGCAACGTGCCGGTAGCGCCCGCCCGATTCGATTGCGACGGCGCGTGCGCGCGTGCGGTCACCGCGACGGTGGCGCCTTCGGCAGCCAACCGCTGGGCGATCGCACGACCGATACCGCGGCTGCTGCCTGTCACCAACGCTGTTTTGCCGGCAAGTAATTGGCTCACCGGAGGATGAAGTCCTCTTCGATGGGGGCGCGGTGCTGATGCCAGACATCGACCAGCCGATAGGGGGTGGCCACCACCACCCGGCCCGAACCCGACCGATAATAGGTGTGGGCGTTGGGCGTGTGGCACCACACGGTGCCGAGCATCGCCTCATCGATCGCTGCGACGTAGTCCTCGTACGCCTGCTGGGTGACCTCGATGGTGGCGGCGCCGCGCAAGGCCATCAATTGCAGGCATTCCATGATGTAGTGGGCCAATACCTCCATCGAGAAGTTGGCGCCCGCGCCGTGACCCGGGCTGTAGTTGGGCGCCGACATGACGAACAGGTTGGGAAACCCCGGCACGGTGCCGCCACGATACGCACGGGGGCTATCGCCCCACTCCTGGGCCAGCTTGATGCCGCCGCGACCACGGATGTCTACGGTCGACAAGAAATCCAGATAGTAGCCCGTCGCATAGATGATGACGTCGAGATCAATCTGGCGACCCTCTTGAGTCACAATGCCTTTCGCATTAACCTCGGCAGGTTCGCTGGCCTCCACGTCGACGTGCTCGCGAGTCAGCGCCGCGTAATAGCCGCCCGGATCGCGGATGATGCGCTTGCCATAGGGCGCAAAATCCGGGGTGACCTTTTTGGCTAACTCGGTGTCTTTGCCGAAGGTGTCCTCGATGTAGCGCAGGCACATCTGCAGCAGGACGTCGTTGGCCGGCGAGATCGACAGGTGTTCCCTATTCCAGTCGGGGTCTTGTAGAATAATCGGGTAATTGTTGTCCGCGGTGCCCCAATACGACTTGAGCCGATGCCAATTCGCGTAGTAGGGCAGATGCCGTCCGAGGTAGCGCCGAAACGCGGGCACCTCATCGGTGAGCCGCTTGCGCGGCGCCACCCAGTGCGGCTGACGCTGAAACACCGTCAGGTGCTCGACCTGGTCAACACAGGCGTCGACGATTTGCACCGCCGTACAACCGGCCCCGACCACTGCCACCTTCTTGCCAGTGAGGTCAACCGAGGAATCCCACAACGCTGAGTGAATGCTGGTGCCCGCGAAGGTATCTCGGCCCTTGACGTCAGGCCAGCGCGGGCGGTTGAGGTAGCCGGTCGCGGCGACCACGACGGCAGCGTAGCTGATCGTACGCCCACCCTGGCTGTCGACCGCATGGATTTCCCAGTGGCTGCGCTCATCGTCCCACCACAGCGCCTCCACCTCGGTGCCGAACCGAATATGTTCGCGCAGTTTGTGTTTAGTGGCCAGCTCCACCAAATAGTTCTGATACTCCCCGCCCTGCGGGTAGTAGCTACTCCAGTCCGGGTTGACTTCCCATGACAGCGAGTAATACGCCGACGGTGTATCCACACCGATGCCCGGGTAAGTCGTGGTCAGCCAGGTTCCGCCGACCTCCTCATTGCGGTCGAAGATCTCAAACGCCACACCCTCGGCGGCGGCAGCCAGCGCCACGCTGATCCCGGCAAGACCGGCACCGATGACGGCGATGTTGATGGTGTCGGGGATCGCTACGTTGCGCGGCAAAGTCGGCTGTGAGCGCTGGAACCCCCCTTGTTCGAGTAGCAGGTCCACTTGCTCGTCATCGACTTGGGAACCCAGCGCCACGGGCAGCAGCCGTGCGAAGAAGTCACGATCCACCGCTGGGGCGGCGCCGCGGCGCGGTGAGCGCCCCAGGACCTCGACAAGAGCGTCGACCAACGACTCAGCGGTCGCAGGGTCGGTGACGCCGGCCTGTTCGGGTGGATCGGCAACATAGGAGAGCTTGGGTGCGTAGGTGTCGATCACCGACAGATCGCCGGTGAGCTGCGCCAGCACCGCCAGCAGTACACCCGCGTCAGCCTGGCGCAGGTTGGCGCGTAGTTCATCGGGATCGGGCACGGCCGGTCCGGTGGGTGACGTCGATTCAGTAGCGGCGGTCATGCTTCGAGTCTGAAGCCTGGACCCACGTGCGGCACCGCAGTTGTCTACTCAGCGGGAGACCAGCATCCCCGGCACCGCATCCGGGCCTAGGGTTCGTCGTATGCAACCGGTCCACGACCACGCGTTAGGTGAGCACACCGATCATGGTCGTGTCGCTTCGAGCGCTGGCGCGCTGCCCAGCCTTGTGACACTGGAACTCGACACGGTGATCGCACAAGCACGCAGTCAATCGCTCGGCGATATCCCCCGCCGCTCGGCTCGCCGGCAGCCGGGCAAGACCGCGATCATCGATGGCGATGTCGTACTGACGTTCGCCGAGTTCGACCTGTTGGTGGACAAGGCCGCAGCCGCGCTGCACGACAACGGCTTAAGCCCCGGTGATCGCATCGCGCTGCTGGCGCATAACTGTTGGCAATACGCGGTCTTGGCGTTTGCGACGGCGCGCGCCGGCGTTGTTTTGGTGCCGATCAATTTCATGCTCACCGCCGAGGAGATCGCCTACATCCTTAGTCATAGTCGCGTGCGCGGATTCATCGTCGAATCCGAACTCACGGCGATCGCCGAGGAAGCGATGCGCCACAGCGGGGCGGTCGAGACGAAGGTTGCGCTGATGCCCGACGGGGCGATCCCGCCTGCGGGCTGGCACGATTTCGCCCAGTGGCTCACCACAACCAGTGCCGCCCCGACCATGCCCAGCGACGATGAGCGGCTCGTGCGGCTGATGTACACCAGCGGAACCGAATCGCGGCCCAAGGCGGTCATGCACACCAGTCGCAGCCTGATGTGGCAGTACGTCAGCACGATTGTGGCCGGGTCGATGTCACCCGACGATGTCGAAATCCACTCACTGCCGCTCTACCATTGCGCGCAGTTGGACAACTTTCTGGCCACCGACCTCTATCTGGGGGCTACCAGCATCATCGTGCCCCGGCCCGACCCCGAACTGATCCTGCGCACCATCGAGCGCTACGGGGTGACGAATTACTTTGCGCCGCCGACAGTCTGGATTTCGCTACTGCGCTGCCCGATCTTTGACGACGTTGATCTGTCCAGCTTGCGCAAGGGCTACTACGGTGCATCGCCGATGCCCACGGAAATCCTGCACGAAATTCGCAGACGACTCCCGAATTTGAGACTGTGGAACTTCTACGGTCAGACCGAAATGGCGCCGCTGGCCTCGGCGTTGGGACCCGACGAACAAGACGCCCACGCCGGGTCGGCCGGACGCCCGGTGGTCAACGTCGAGACGACGATCCTCGACGACAACGACTGTCCCGTCGCATCCGGCGTGGTGGGTGAAATCGCCCATCGCAGCCCACATCTGATGGTGGGTTATCTCGACGACCCCGACAAGACGGCCGAGGCCTTCCGCGGTGGCTGGTTTCATTCCGGGGACCTCGGTTTCTACGACGATCACGGGCTGTTGCACGTCGTGGACCGCAAAAAGGACATGATCAAAACCGGTGGTGAAAACGTCGCCAGCCGTGAAGTCGAGGAAATCCTTTACCGGCACAACGGTATCCAGGAGGCCGCGGTGTTCGGCCTGGCACATCCGATCTGGGTGGAGGCCGTGGTCGCAGCAATCGTGGCGCGCGATGGCGTCGCACTCACCGAAGCCGACGTCCTCGCGCATTGCCGCCAGCACCTGGCCGGCTTCAAGACACCCAAACGCATCTTCTTTGTCGATGCACTGCCGAAGAACCCCAGCGGAAAACTGCTCAAACGCGAGCTACGAGACCGCTTCGACCTCGCCCAGCCAACGGCGAACTAACCCGTCGTGACACCCTGCGGGGCGAACGTGCGGCCGCCCTGTCTGAGCTCGGTGACCGCTGGGTGGGAAGGCCGAGTCTAGCGACAGCGCACGCGACTTAGTCTGCCTAGCAGCGACCGCTGCGTGGGCCCTTGCACACGCTGCCATCGCGCACCCTCCGACACAAGCCTTGCAACCTACGCCAGCGGCTTGGCCGGATCGGCCCGATCCACTGCACCGAAAGGACGCCGCCCCCGTGTTCCAGGGACGTATCGCCCGGTTTGACGCTCCCACCAAACCATTTGAGATCGAGACAGTCAGACTTCCGGAGGTGGGTCCTGGTCAGATCCTTGTCAAGGTGAGTCGTGCCAACATCTGCGGCTCAGACCTGCACGCCTGGCACGGCACGTTTGCCACGGGCGGTCTGGGAGGTCAACTGCCCACCGTCTTGGGCCACGAGATGGTCGGCGCCGTCGAGGCGTTAGGCGCGGGCGTGAGCACCGATTCCAACGGCGCGCCCCTGAAAGCGGGCACCCGAGTGGTGTTCCCTTACTTCTTCTCGTGCCACACATGCCGAAACTGCTTGGCCGGCAGGCGCCACAGCTGTGTGAAGCTGACGATGGCCATGCTCGGGCGCGCCGACGAACCCCCGTATTTTGTGGGCGGCTACGCCGACTACTTCCTGTTGCCCGCCAACGCGGTGGTCTACACGGTGCCCGATTCGGTTTCCGATGACATCGCCGCAGGCGCGAATTGTGCGCTGTCACAAGTGATGTATGGCCTAGAACGCGTCAACCAACAACTCGGTGAGTGTGTCGTGGTGCAAGGCGCGGGCGCGCTGGGTCTCTACGCGGTGGCGGTGGCAAAAGCGCGCGGCGCTGCCCACGTGATCGCAATCGACGGTGTCGCCGAGCGATTGGAGTTAGCGACCTCCTTCGGCGCCGACACCGTCATCGACATCAACGACGTCGCGACGGTCAAAGACCGGACCAAGCTCGTGCGACAACTGACTGACGGCCAGGGCGCCGATGTCGTGGTCGAGGTGGTTGGCCACCCCTCCGCCATCGATGAAGGCCTCAAGATGCTCGGACAGTTCGGCCGCTACGTGGAGATCGGAAACATCAACATCGGCAAGACGTTCGACTTCGATCCCTCCCGTTTTGTCTTCGGCAATAAGACGATGGTCGGCGTCTCGTTGTACGACCCCATCGTGTTGTCGCGGGCGCTGACGTTTCTTGAACAACACCAGGCCAGGCTTCCGTTAGACCGTCTGGCCGCGGCCTGTTACCCACTCGACCAGATCAACGACGCCTTCGCCGCGGCCGACAGCAAGCGCGACGTTCGCGCGAGCATCGTGCCCTAACGACAGAAAGCAGACCACGCCTCATGCATGACTACGCACGAAAAACGCTGTTCATCGACGGCAGGTGGGTCACCCCGGCCGGCAGCGACCTCATCGACGTGATCGACCCGTCGACAGAGCAGGTCATCGGCACCGTCCCGGCGGGCACCGAAGCCGACGTGGACGCCGCCGTAGCCGCGGCACGGCGGGCCTTTGACCCGCTGATCAGCCCCGCCGAGCGCCGCGCGCGCGTCGCGGCGGTGATCACCGCGCTGGAAAAGCGCTTGCCAGACATCGCTGAGACGATCACCCGCGAAATGGGAGCGCCCGTGCGCATTGCACAGACCGTGCAAACCCAGGTCCCGCTGGCGGTGGGCCGTGGCTTCGCCGAGGTGCTGGACACCTTCACTTTTGAAGAACGCGTGGGCAACTCGTTGATCCTGCGCGAACCCTACGGCGTGGTCGGCGCGATCGCCCCGTGGAACTACCCCCTGTATCAGGTGGTCGCCAAGGTGCTGCCGGCGATCGCGGCCGGCTGCACGGTTGTCCTCAAACCCAGCAATGAAGCACCGCTGTCGGTGTTCGAGTTCGTTGAGGCCCTCGAGGAGGCCGGGCTGCCGCCCGGTGTGGTGAACCTGGTGTCCGGTCGCGGTGCGCTGATCGGCGAGCACATCGCCGCCCATCCCGATATCGACTTCGTGTCGTTCACCGGATCCACCGGCGTAGGTGCCCGCGTCGGGGAGCTGGCCGGGCGGTCGGTGAAAAAGGTCGCTCTCGAACTGGGCGGCAAGTCCGCCAACGTCATCCTCGAAGATGCCGATTTGGCTAGCGCCGTCAAGGTAGGAGTCGGCAACGCCTTCCTCAACGGCGGTCAGACCTGCATGGCCTGGACACGAATGCTGGTGCCCCAGTCCCGCTATAGCGAAGCCCTGGACTTGGTCGAGGCCGCGGTGTCGAAGTACACCGTGGGCGACCCGCTCGACCCGGCCACCCGAATCGGCCCCTCGGCCTCAGCGGCGCAGTTCGACACCGTGCGTGGTTTTATCGAGCGTGCCCAGCGTGACGGTGCGCGGCTGCTCACTGGGGGTGCCGATCGGGTCTGCGACGTCGGCTATTACCTCGCACCCACGGTATTCGTCGACGTCGACCCGGACTCCGAACTCGGCCAAGAAGAGGTCTTCGGCCCTGTGCTCGCGGTCATACCGTTTACCGACGAATCCGACGCCCTGCGCATCGCCAACGGAACCCCCTATGGGTTATCCGGTGCGGTGTGGGCCGGCGACACCGACCGTGCCATCGCATTCGCGCGCGGCGTACAGACCGGTCAGCTCGACATCAACGGCGGCAAATACAACCCAGTGGCGCCGTTCGGCGGCTATAAGAAATCCGGCATCGGGCGCGAGCTCGGCCGCGCCGGGTTCGAAGAGTATTTGCAAACCAAGTCCCTGCAGTTGCCCGCATGAGCGGGCCGCTGGATATCGCCACCAACGGACCCACGCAGGTGTGGACGATCGACCTACCGCAGCTGGGCAACGCGATCACCGGCAAAGACTTCATTGCCGCGTTCGAGGCGGCCGTGGATAATGCCAACGCCGACACCGGGATTCGTGCCGTCATCCTCACCGGTAACGGCAAGATCTTCTCCGCCGGCGGCAACGTCAAAGAGATGGCCGACCGAGAGGGCATCTTCGGCCTGGACGCCCTGGCGCAACGGCACGCCTACATCGACGGCATCCAACGGATCCCGCGGGCACTGGCCCGCCTCGAGGTCCCGCTCATCGCGGCAGTCAACGGGGCGGCCATCGGTGCCGGCTGCGATCTGGCGATGATGTGCGACATCCGGGTGGCCTCCGAACGGGCGTCCTTCGCCGAGAGTTTCGTGCAACTCGGCCTGATCCCCGGCGATGGGGGCACCTGGTTTCTGCCGCGAGCGGTGGGCTACGAGCGGGCCGCCGAGATGACCTTCACCGGTGACCGCATCGACGCGCCGACCGCCCTACAGTGGGGCATGGTCAGTCAGGTAGTGCCCCACGAGGAGCTGCTCGCCCACGCGCACGCGCTGGCCGAGCGCATCGTGAAAAACCCGCCACACGCGCTGCGCATGGCCAAACGGCTGTTACGGGAATCCCAGACCGCGTCCTTGGACACCACGCTGGGGATGGCCGCGGCCATGCAGCCGCTGGCCCACCGCGACCCCGAACATGAACAGCGCATCTCCAAATGGAAGACAAGTTGATGGCGCCGCCCCGGCTGGTGCCACCGGCCGCCGCCGACCCCTCGACGCAGGCGCTGCGCGCCGAGGTCCGCCAGTTTCTCGCCGAGCAACACACCGCGGGTGCCTTCGAGCCGTCCTTGGACGCCTGGCTCACGGGCTGGGACGAAAAATTCACCGCCGCCCTGGCCGCACGCGGCTGGCTCGGCATGACCGTGCCCGTCAAGTACGGCGGGCACGGTCGCTCCTTTCTGGAAAGGTTCGCCGTCACCGAGGAGCTGCTGGCAGCCGGAGCGCCGGTGGCCGCGCACTGGATCGCCGACCGCCAGATCGTGCCGGCACTGCTCAAGTACGGCACCGAATTTCAGAAGTCGCATTTTCTGCCGCGGATTGTGCGCGGCGAATGCTTCTTCGCCATCGGCATGAGCGAACCCGATTCTGGGTCCGATCTGGCCAGTGTGCGCACCCGCGCGGTGCGAGTCGAGGGCGGCTGGTCGCTCACCGGAACCAAGGTCTGGACCTCGGGTGCACACCGCGCCCACGCGTTTATCGTGCTGGCCCGCACCGCGCCCAGTGACCCAGACCATCGCCATGGCGGGCTTAGCCAGTTCATCGTGCAGCTGCGCGGTCCCGGCGTGCAGGTCCGTCCGATCATTTCGATGAACGGGGCGCACCACTTCAACGAAGTGATCCTCGAGGAGGCATTCGTGCCCGACACCAGGGTGTTCGGCGACATCGGAGCCGGCTGGACGCAGGTGACCTCCGAGCTGAGCTTTGAGCGCAGCGGACCCGAACGTTTCCTGTCCACCTTCGTCGTGCTTGCGGCCGCGACCACCGGCATGGCCGACCAACGCATGTCCCGAGATGACAGCCTCGGGCGTCTGGTGGCCGGCGTGACCGGCCTGCACCAGATGTCGACCGCGGTCGCGGGCGCGCTGCAGCGCGGCGAGCCTGCTGACGTGGCTGCTGCGGTGGTCAAGGTGCTCGGCACGACCATGGAAGGCGACATCGCCGACTTCGTTGACCGGCACGGCAGCTCCGATTCGGCATCGGCGGAGCTGATCGCTGCCGCAGTGGATCAGCGTCCGGGCTTTACCCTGCGTGGCGGGACCAACGAGGTGTTGCGCGGCGTGATTGCGCGCGGACTGGGAATCCGATGACCACCGCACCGGTCGAGGCAATTCGGGTCGACCCGGCCCTGATCGACATGATGGATGCGGTGTTGGGCGCCTATCGCACCACGCACGCGCCCACCGGCACCGTCGATCGTGACGCCCAGTTGTGGCGCCAGCTCGACGAGCTCGGGTTAGTGCGACTGACCGGCCCCGAACACTGCGGTGGCAGCGACGCCGGCTGGTATGAGGCAGCCGAGCTGCTTACCGCCACCGTCCGCCACGGGGCGCGAATCCCGTTGGCCGAGCACGATTTATTGGCGTGCTGGCTGTTGGAGGCCAGCGGTTCGCGGTGCGACTCCGCGGTACGGACCGTGTGCCTGCTCGACGACCACGGGGCGGCCAGGGATGTGCCGTGGGCGTCGGGAGCCGATCGGATCGCGGTCATTTGGCAGCGCGGCGGGCAGCATCACGTCGCCGATGTCGGCGTCGAGTCGTTACAGATCACGCCCGGCGTCAACATGATCGGCGAGCCGCGCGACGTCGTGATCGCCGATTCTGGCGCCTTGCGCGGTGTGCCCCTTGAGGCCGCGGTAGTCGAGCAGCTGCGGCTGAAATCGGCGCTGGTGCGCGCTGTACAAGTGTGTGCCGCTCTGGACGAGATTCTGCAGCTTTGTATCGAGCATGCGAGCTCACGCATCCAGTTCGGTAGGCCACTTTCGCGCTTTCAGGCGGTGCAGAACATGATCGCCGATATCGCCGCGCAGGCATCGCTGGCCCGGTCGGCCACCGACGCCGCGCTGACGGTGGCGGTCACCAGCAGCTGGTCGGGACCCAACCTGGGATTCCTTGTCGCAGTGGCCCGCTCGTGTGTGGGCCACGCCGCCTCGGTGGTGGTGCGACACGCTCACCAAGTCCACGGCGCGATCGGCACCACACGCGAGCACCGCTTGCACGAGTTCACCCGGCCTGCCCTAGTCTGGCGCGGCGAGTTCGGCTCCGTGCAACACTGGGACGCTCGGGTGACCGACGCGGCGCTGCAGGCGGGCGGCACCGGGCTATGGAATTTGATCACCGGCTGAACGCGGCGCTGTTCCACTCAACGGGCATTGGGCTGTTACCCATGCCACACCCAGGGTTGACTGGTGACATGAGCAACGACATCACGCTGCCGGAATTGCAGGAGTTCATCGCCGCCTACTGGTACTACTACGACGAGGCGCACTACACCGAGCTGGGGGCCTGCCACGCAGACGATGTGCACTACCTGACCCGAAGCGACAGTGGCGCCAGCCCTTTCGAAGAGTTGATGTCACCTGAACTCAACGGTCGTGAGGCGGTCATGGAGTGGTTGTCCGAGCATCGCAAGCAAAGCCCCTACCCGTTGCGCCACCACGCCACCAACCTGTACCGCACCGGTACCGACGGTGGCCTGACGCGGGCCCGCTTCTACATCTTCGTCAACCAGATCACCAACTTCGTGCCGTTCGCGGTATCCAGCGGAGTGGTCAATGTCGGTGTGCGCCGCGGCCCTAACGGCCTCGAGCTCACCGACATCGACGTCATGCTGGACACCACCAACTCCGTACTGCTAGCCGAGCTGCCCGCCGACGCCACGATCACGGCGTCATGACGAGTGCAGCCGAACTCTTCGGTGGCGGCGTCGCGGTCATCACCGGGGCCGGTTCCGGTATCGGCGCCGGCATGGCCCGCTACGCCAGCCAGTTAGGCATGACCGTCGTGCTTGCCGACGTCGATGCACCAAGTATCGCCGCGCTGCGCGAGGAGCTCACCGCCGCGGGAAGCACCGCGATCGACGTGGTGTGCGACGTACGCGACCCCGACGCCATGCAAAAGCTTGCCGACAGAACCTACCGGGACTTCGGTGCGGTGCGGTTGTTGTTGAACAACGCCGGAATTGAACAGTTCGGCTACCTGTGGGACACCCCGGTGGCCAATTGGCAGCGGATCATCGACATCAACATCAGTGGAGTTTTCTACGGCATCCGGGCGTTCCTGCCGCGCATGATGGACTCGACCGAGCAGGCGTGGGTGTGGAATGTGTCCTCGGTCGGCGGGGTCGTCGCGATGCCCTTGCAAACGCCCTACATCCTGAGCAAGCACGCGGTACTCGCGATGACCGAATGCCTTAACCTCGAGCTGCAGTCCATCGGGCACGACCACCATATTCACGCCCAAGCCGTGCTTCCCGGTCCGGTGTCGACCAATATTTTCGAGTCAGCCGGCGGTGTCGACGCCGACAACGCCGCGGATGTGGCTGCCGCCGAGGGGCATCGCTCGGCCATGCTCGACCTCAAGGCCGACGCCATGGACCCGCTGACGGCCGCGGCCGTGGTGTTCGAGCAAGCCGCCCAAGGCCGCTTCTATCTGCTGACCCATCCCGGCTATGTGGGATCGGCGATGCAAGAACGCGCCGATATCCTTGCCTCCCAACAGGCTCCGGTGTTGCGCACTCAACCCCGATTCGATCCGGCGCTGCACTAGCGTGCTCACTTCTCCATTAGATCCCGATGCCGCCGCGCGAGTCGCGTCCTTCGGTGCGATCGCGCCGATGCGCCAACGGGGTCTGGCTGCGGTACGCGCCGCAATCGAATCCGCACCGCTGCCCGAGGCAATGCCACACATGGACAGCATCACCGATACCAGCATCCCTGGTGCCGCCGGGCCAATACCAACCCGAATCCACCGTCCCACAGCTGATTCCCGCTCACCGCTGCTGGTGTACTTCCATGGCGGCGGCCTGGTCATGGGGTCCAACCACTCGTTTGAACCGCTGGCCCGCGCCCTCGCGTCGGCGGCGGGCGCCACCGTCGTGGCTGTCGATTATCGCCTCGCACCCGAGTCAGCGCCCCCGGCCCAATTCGACGACGCCTACGCCGCCACCGCCTGGGTCTCGAGCCACGCAGACGAGTTAGGCGTGGACCCGAGCCGGCTCGCCGTCGTCGGCGACAGCGCCGGAGGTTCGTTGGCGGCGGCGGTTGCGCTGGCCGCCCGCCACCGCGGCGGCCCGCCGATCTGCGCGCAAGTGCTGCTCTATCCGGGACTGGACCGCGATATGACGGCCCCGTCGATCGTTGCGCTGGCCGATGCGCCACTGCTCACCCGCGACGACATCGACTACATGCACGCGCTGGCCGACGGTGACGCCGGGCCCCCCGAAGACCCGTATCTGGTTCCCGCCTATGCCGGCGACCTTGCTGGGCTGCCGCCCGCGATCATCGCGACGGCAGGCTGCGACCCCATCCGAGACTGGGGTGAGCGCTACGCGGCCCGCCTCTGCGACGCCGGCGTCCAGACCACGCTGACCCGCTACCCCG
Organism: Mycobacterium ahvazicum; assembly: GCF_900176255.2. Lineage (GTDB taxonomy): Bacteria > Actinomycetota > Actinomycetes > Mycobacteriales > Mycobacteriaceae > Mycobacterium > Mycobacterium ahvazicum. Next base: position 2,221,441 of record NZ_FXEG02000002.1, on the reverse strand, counting down.
GCATGTACCACGGCTTTCTCATGTACTCCCAAGCGACGGCACGCGGGCGGCTCGCCGTCGCCGAAATCGGGGCGCTGCTTCGCGCCAAGTTCGACAATCCACTGCCGTTTTGATGTCCCGATCACCGGACATCGCGACACCGCAGCACGGCGGCGCCGGACAAAATCACATCAACACACACCATGCAGAAGGAGACCGTGATGCTCACCGATGAGCGGCGGATGGAGCTTTCCAACGTTTTGCGGCCCGCCGCGCCGCCTCGCGAAGTCGACAACGTCTACACCGGCGATCAACGCGAGCGGCTGCTCAATGTCGTACACGCGCACGGTCCTTGGAAGCTGATCATCGCCCAGCACTTCGCGTCGGCCGACGAATTGATGGCCACCATGAGCGGCGCCTTCCCCGAGGGATTCACTCCGTCGCTGGACCTCTTTCTGACGCCGACATTCCGCGGCTACCTGGCCAACTACGGGGCCGTCCTCTACCCAGAGCTGCACGACTGCTTCTACAACGCCACGTTCCTCGAGCACGCGAAGAGCTACTGGAACGCCGAGTACGCCAAGCCTGAGATGATGCTGTTCAACATCAACGGCCCCTGCGCCAACCGCGATCCCGGCCATCTGGACTCGCCGAGCTTCCGCGGTGTACGCCACGAGAACGCCCCCACCTGGCTGTGCAGCGTGATGGGCAAGTCGGGCCTGTTCACCGACTACCTCATCAAAATGGCTCAGGTCATCACCTGGTTCTCCCTGGACGAGGGGTCCGGTTTCACCTACTGGCCCGATGGCCCACTCAGGGCCCCCGCCCGGGTCTTGCCGCCGATCAACAACCGCGGTGTAGTGGTGCAAAACGAAATGATGGTCCACCGTGGCGAAGCCAATGGGCCACTGGAACAACAGGTTCCGCCGGGGTTGGCCTTCGACACTGTCTTCACCGGCGACCCCGCCGACCCCAGCCACTGGCTTCTGAAGAATGGCGACGACGTCATCGCCCGGCACCACACCGACGAATTGCGTTTCCTGGTGCACTGGTCCGCCGAAGTGTTCTCCGACTTCGACGAGCTCAAGAAGAACATGGACGGCTCCGACGACATCACGATCGAACGGGCCATCGGCATCATGGTCGACGATCTCAAGGGCAAGGGCATCAAGCTCGACACCCCCAGCGATCCCCTGCACGACCCTGGATTCATCGCCGCCCTTAACGCGGCGTACGACCTTGGCGGACCGTCAACCTATCCAGAAGAAGCGCCACTGAGCGCGTTCCAGTTGGCATGACGAGCGAAGGACTAACAACGTAAGTCGTTTCGCATCCCTCTACGCCCATGTGTGCCGGGTCGGCAGACGTCGGGGACTATTGCCTCGAGCACCGACATATCTTGGCGGTAGCAGCGAGTATCTTGGCGTCGCAACAGGTTTGAGACAACTCCTGAAAGGACGCCGCCATGGTTGATCAACTGCAAATGATGCGCGATGAGCGAGACATCGCGCGCGCACTCACTCTGTTCGCCCGTGCGATGGACGATCGCAATTGGGACACGATGGCCGACATTTTGGCCGAGAATGCGCAAGGCGACTTCGGAACGGGCCATTTGGAAGGAAGCACAGCAATCATCGAGATGATTCGGGGTTTTCTCGACAATTGCGGTCCCACCCAGCACCTGCTGGGCAATCTCGTCATCGACATCACCGGCGATACCGCGGTGAGCCGCACCTACATCCACGACGTGCACCTGAACTCTCGGGCTGACCCGTCAACCCGCTTCTACACCCTCGGTGACTATCACGACACCTGGCAGCGGCGCGCAGATGGAATGTGGCGTCTCACTAAGCGGGTCAAGGCTAATCGTGGCTATGTCGGACCACTCGAGGTGTTCGAGGGCTAAGCACGTCTCGCCGAGTTCAACAGCGCTCACGGCTGAAGGCGAAAATTGAGTTAGTGGCCCGAGAACGGAACTGTCTGCGAGCCCAGTACCATCTGAATCCCGGCGCGTAACGCGGACCTCAGCCTGTCGAAGTCGCCGTCGTTGACCCAATGCAGATAAGCCTGACGACACACCTGAATGATCAACTGCGCGGGCAATTCTCGGATAAACGGGTCATCTGCGAGGTCGATCCGGGTCTCGAGGAACTCGGTGATCGGGGCGGCGAGGTCTTGTCCCCAATCCAGCCAGCGGAGCCGATACTGCGGGTCGTTGACCACGAGTGCCATGAACGTGCGATCGAACTCGACCTGTCCGCGCTTGGGAACCTCGGTGCCAAAAGCATCGACGAGAGTATCGAGGATGTCACCCTCGGGCGGGGCATCTGCCAGCACTTGGATGCTCAGATTGCCGAATTGGCGAAACAACGGCATGACGACATCTTCTTTGACCGGGAAGTGGCGGTGAAACGTTCGCGGGGCAATGCCCACCTCTTCGCAGATTCGCTCCACCGTCGCCGAGGTCGACCGATCGGCCAGGAAGATCTCGCGGGTTTTCTGCGCGATATACAACCGTAGGTCCTCGGCGCGTCGCTCCGCGAGCGCCGCCGGCCTGCTCACCACGCTCACCCCAGGCTCCTTCCTGCGCCCGATCACTACGCCAATCCTAACTATCTGCGCTGTTCACAGCGCTATTCGCAGCATTGTTGCCCTCCCACTGAGCGGGAGGGTGGTAGTGACCTAGGTCTCTTCACGATCTAACTTGATCATTGTCAGATTCTGACATTGATGGCGGAATCTGACAACCAGATCGGGTGCGGTGTGCTGGCAGCGAAATGTTGCCACTGGCGTCACAGTCCCCATCTTTGGAGACGCCCACACGCCAACCACGCCGCGCCACGCAGCCAATTAAGAGGAGAACCAGATGACTGCCCAAGCCGAGGAACTGAACTACGACGACTACACCCATGACTTCATGGGCAAGGTCGGAAATGTTGAGGACTTTTCTCGCGACTTCCTCCAGGGGCTAGCACGCGTCTTCGAAGACACCTTGAACTTCGTGCCCTACGCGCACGTCAAGATCTATTCAGAGAAGGTCGGCATCAATGTCGCCATGGACGTCGCCGCGGAGCTGTCGCGCGCCGGGATGCGTCAGGTGATGCCGATGGGACGTTATATCGCGCCTCCGGGTTGGGACTGGAAAAACGCTCAGTATCAAGCGATTCCTTTCGACGTGCAGACCGAGGACCTCACGAAGCCGGCCTTGATACGCCTGATCAAGACCTATTGGGATCAGTACCTCAAAGGACACAACTATTTCATCGATCAGTGGACCAAAATCATCCCCGAGGAAGAAGTCTGGCTCGGGCTACCCGGCATGTATCAACTGATCATCGACTACCAATATCCCAAGCTGGCCAAAGTGTTCAAGATCGAGCCGGTGCACGTCGTGGACTTTCTTAAGCTGGCCTGTCTCAGTATCGATGGCACACTCGGCTACGGGGGTGAGTACATCGTGTACAACCCCGATCACGTCGTGCTCAACATGCGCCGCTGTGAAGTGCTCCAGAAATACACCGATGAAGGCCTTTACCCGCCGGCCCGGGCGTGGATGAACTGCACTTTCGAACAACGCATCTCCGCCCCGTTCTTCCCCGGGTGCAAACTCGACATCAACTTGCCGCCAAAGGATTTCAAGTTCGCCGAAGGAGAGCCCTTTTGCGTGTGGACCTACACACGCGGCGAAGAAAACCACAAAGCCGCCGCCGACGCTCCTGATCCGCGCGCCAGCGCGATGAAGAAGATCCCCATCATGCCGGTATCGTCCAGCTGAGAAGTTCGAACTTCGAGCAGCTTCTTCCGGTCGAAAACCGTTGACTGGGTTCAGTATGGAGGGCAGTGATCAATCGTCACCAGTGCTCGAACCGCGCCTTGACCGCATCGGGTGTCAGTCCGTAGTCGTCCAGCGAGTATCGGTGCTTGGGTGCACGATGATCCAGCTGACTCTCCTCGTGAGCCGAACCAATGGCGGATACGGCCTCCTCGGTCAACGGAAACCCGAAGTGCTCATAAATGGTTCGAACGGTGTCTACCGGAGCGGCAACGAAGTCGAAGTAGTCGACGTCGTAAAACTGGTTCGGGTTGTACTTGGCGCGACTGCTCGTGAACCGCTCGATGGCACGCGACCAGGTGTCCAAAGTGTCATGGCCGATTTGTTCCCGCGAGAAGGTGTTCGACCAGCCCTTGGTGGAATGCTCCGCTAGCGAGCACATGGACGGCAACAGGGTCTCGGGCGGACGATGGCACTGGACGATCAGCGCGTCCGGATAGGTCTCGAAGATCGCGTCGATCGAGAACAGGTGGCTGGGATTCTTCAATACCCAACGTTTTGAGGCGTCGTTGAGTCCAATCAACTGGAGGTTGCGGCGGTGCCGGCGATACGACGGTGCCCAGTCTTGGTTCGATAGCCACTGCGCATAGGTGGGCACGTGCGCCAATGATTCATACGACACCGAGTGGACCGACTGCCGCAGTAATTGCCAGCACTCTTCGAGGACGTCCTCAGCGATGTAGTGCAAGCCGAGAAACTCCGGATTCTCCCGGTGCGCCTTCGCGTAGTAGGCCTGCAGTTGGCGATACTCCGGGTAGCTATCCCAATCTTCTCGGGGTGGCCGCGGCTGGGGGTACTCCGCCAGCCACAGTTCTAATCCCTGGTGGGCCGGGTCGGCACCCAGAAGACGATGCAGGGCAGTCGTTCCCGTCCGCGGTAACCCGGTGACGAAGATGGGGCGCTCAATCGAGACGTTCGCGTGCGAGGGGTGACGTTTCCATGCCGCCTCGCTCAGCAGCCTTGCCACCAAGCCGCCCAGCAGGTAGTGCCGCGTCATGGTGGCACCCAGTGGCGTGAAGCCCGCTTCGCGCTCATAGGAGTCAAGTAGCACGCTGAGCGCTTCGCGGAAATTGTCCTCATCGGCTCCGAAGTCGCTGTGCCCAGCTCTTTGGATCGCTTGAGCGCACAGGTCGTCCACAGTTCCGACGACGGTTGCCTTTGTCATGCCTTGAACTCCCCACAATTGACGTCAAGGGTCTGCCCGGTGATTCCGCCGGCCATGTTGCTGAGCAGAAAGATGATCGCCGAGGCGACATCGTCCTCGGTGACCAGTCGCTTCAAGTCGGATTTCTCGGCGACGGCCGCATAGACCGCATCCACGGAGACGCCGGACTCGCGCGCCTGAGCCTCGAAGTATTCGCGAAGCACCTGCCCCCAGATGTAGCCCGGCGCTACGGAATTCACCCGAATCCCCAGACCGCCAAGCTCGCTGGAAAGCGATTGCGACATCGCCAGCGACGCTGACTTCGCAAGCTTGTACGGACCGTATAGCGGATCGGAATGCCTGATGACCGCCGAGCTGAGGTTGACAATTGCACCGCCAGAAGCCGCAAGAGCGGGTGAGAAAGCCAGAATCGCCCTGAGCGCTCCGAGGACGGTCAGTTCCATGGAATCTCGGATGTACGCGAATGTGGTTTCAGCGAAAGGCTTCATCGATGGGGACATGAATGCGTTGTTGACAAGGCCATCAACCCTGCCGAAGGCCGATACCGCGGCGCCCACAAGTCGGTTCACGTCGTCCTCCACCGTGAGGTCGCCGGCGAAAGGTACTGCGCGCCTGCCGACTTCAATGACAGCCTCGGCGACCGCCTTGAGTCGGCTGGTCGTTCGTGCCACCAAGACGAGATCGGCGCCTTCGCCGGCGCACCGTCGGGCGAGAGTGGTACCGAGTCCAGGTCCGACGCCGCTGATCACGATGACTTTGTCCCGTAGTAGCCCCGACATCGATCAACCCAGCATTCTTTGGGCTACCTGCTTCTGGCGAAGGGCAATCCGCTCACGCCAATCTGCCTCGGAGATCTTGCTATGAGTGAAGTAGGGAAGGGTGTCGGGTATCGCGTCGAAGTCCACCACCTCGACAGTAGGTGCGTCGGCCTGGCCCATCTCGCGGGACAACCGTTGCCAACGAAACTGTAGGTATCCGCGTCGATGACCCAGTGTCTCAACCCAATTCGTCAGCCCCGGGTTCTGCTCAGCAACCACAATGCGCATCTTGCCGTCGGGATCAACTTGCGTCTGAGCACCGTTGAGTGAGGTCTGGTGGTTGATGTAGTCAAGGGAGATGTACCACATGCTGCCCAGCTGGAAGCCCTGATAGGGGGCGTCACTGACCGGGACTGTGATGATCATGGCCTGGTCCGGGGCCAGTTCATAATGTCCGGCCGAGGAGTACTGGGTGGTCAACCCACCCGGGGTGACCCGCGGGGCGACCAGTGTGTTCACCGGAAGGTTGAGATAGAACCATTGCGGAAATTGCAGCCAGGTCTTCACCCGCTGAACCAATGCCGATGCCGCGCTGGCGAAATGCTCGTGGACGTCCGCACCGGTCGGCCGAGCTGGGGAGCTGCCGGAGGTGTCGGTGCGGTGTATGGTGATCGCCCCGCGCCGTTGGGCCCAGTCGCCGTACACTTCGCGGATCACCAGCTGCCCGGATCGTTTCGGAGTGAACCGCCATTCGAAACTGCCGTCGGGGGCGATATCGAGTTGGCGATCGTCGAAGGCCACTTCGCTTTCCGGCACGCTGTCGTCGGTGTACTCGCCGGCGAGATATTGGAAGCTCAGGTCCGTGGTGGTGCCGCGGACGCCGGCGATCACATACTCGCAACCAGCAACCATCTTGGCGCCGAAGTACAGGGTGTCGGGGTTGTCCAGGCCCATCTTGCTGAACGGACCAGTGCCCGTGAACAAAAAGGGATGGTCGAGGTCTAGGTGGAACGCTAGGTGAGTGCAGGCGACGATGCCGCCCGCCAGATATACCAGGCCCTCGGCCAGATCGGCATCGCTCTCTACATGCGGCGCTGCCGCGATCAACTGTTCAGCTTCGGCTATCGCGTCTAATAATGGTTGGGAGAACACGGTTTTGACCGTAGGTCACTGGCGTACTCCTAGCGCGCGGACCGCCCACTCTCCGGGAGGCTTTGGCGGCCAGGCTGACAAGCTCTTGCCCGCGTCACCGCCCGAGTTAGCAGCCGATGACTGGAACGGATGTACCTGTCATCGTGACCTGGTCGGCACTTGCGTTATTCTCCGGCTGCTCAACAGGTATTGGCCTAAGTCCCTCCGGCGCTGCGTGATTGGGCCGATGCACTCCTGGTTTACGCCGCCTCCGGAATGCGCTTCCTGGAGCGGTCGGTTAATGAGGGTCGTCAGATCGCTGCGCTGGTGCGCGACCTGTATGTGCGCTCACTGCACTGCTTGAGCGCAAGCGCCGTGTCATCGAAAGCTTGCTTCACCCAGCCGCCGGTGTCCGTCATGACTTGCGCTGCATGTTGTCCGAGGAATGCATCCGTGGAGTAGTAGCGGCACCCGCGGTCTCCCCTCGGCTCGATAATCTGGTCACGCCGCGCGGCGTACGGAGACTCCGCTGTCGCTCGCTGCTCCCAGGAGAGTAAACGCTGCGGGACAATCGCGCACACGTATTCGGTGTGGAGCCACGTGCCGTTAGTGCCCGAGTATTTCCCTGCGAGAACCATCTCGACCGGAGAGCCCATTGTGAGTGTTGATTTGGCAGCTACGCAAAACGGATTCCACCGTCCGTAATTGTCGAGGTCTATAAGGACGTCCCACACCACAGCCGGTGGCGCCTCGATCTCCACCGTAATGGAGCGCACTAGCGTGCTTGGGTCATACTCGGGGATTGGCAGAATCGGCATGGAACCTCGCTGATCAATGTGGAGTGAACGGCGCACCGCGCAGCGTGATAAGTCGAAATGTTGGCATGGGGCGCGCGCCCTCGGAATGCGCCTTGACCACTCAGCGGGATGGCCTTAGTTCGGCCATTAGGCGCCAGCGAATAGCTGCCGGGCGCCTGGGAAGAGTGGCTCGGGTACGAACAACTCGTGGCGCTTCGACTCCCTGCTCGAAGCCCGCGTGATCATCGAAGACCAGCCCTGTGACTACAACGACAACCGACCCACTGCGCCAACGGCGGACTCACATCAACCGGGTTCGCCCTACAGCGGACGACGACCCACCGACCCCAAGCCTCATAGCGACTAGGCACCAAACAGGTGCCACTCACCCGCCATCGACTACCGGTAGCGCCCCCGCTCGCACGGCGTCGATGATCGACTCGGTCAAAGCCGAACATGACAGGAATAGATTGCACCCGCCGTATGGGGCCAGTTGTGTAGCGGCGACGCGCTCCTCGCAGCGAGCCAGGGCTGGGGCTGTCCACTGCACGCTCGTCTGGTTCCAGCTGCTTTTGCGGACGTGCACTCGCGCTTGGCAGCGCCGACATGCCACCGGCAACATGGGCATATCGGCGAGGCGGTTGTCTTCCCTTACAGTCGGCGCCAGCGTCATCACACCGGATCTTTGGCGGTCGCCTGCGCAGCGATATTGGACTCGACCTCTTTCATCCACGCCGCGTAGGGGCGGGTGGTGTCCAGTTCAAATTCGAAGCGGTCCACCATATCTGATTGCACGTCGGCGGCGTCGACGTAGAACTGCTCATACCAGCGCCGCAGTTGGTAGACCGGACCGTCTTCTTCGACAAGGAGGGGGTTGTCGATGCGGGCCTTGTGCCGCCAGATCTGCACATCTTGCTCGAATCCGAGCTTGACGAAGTCCCCCAGGGCGATCGCGGTTTGCGTCGCGATGTCATCGGGCAGCGTCTCCGACTTCTTGACGATGATGCCGTATTGCAGCACAAAGGAATTCGCGTCGATCGGGTAGTGGCAATTGATCAAGACGGTGTGATGATCGCCCTGTTCATAGTGGTAGGTCAGGTCGTCGACCATGAAAGACGGGCCGTAGTAGGACGCCACTGATGTCGTGCCGAGTAAATGTGGGCCTTCCTCGCTGCCGAGGTCGGGTCGGCCTGCGCTGTTCATGTACTGGGTGGCCACGTGCCCTTCGAAAATATTCTTGAAATGCGTGGGCAAAGAGCCGTGAATGTAGAAAAAGTGGGCCATGTCAACGACGTTGTCGACGATTTCGCGGCAGTTGGTGTTGACCACGGTGGTATACCAGTGCCAGTCGGTCCAGTCATCGCTGGTGGCGCCCTTGATACGCGGGATCATGACCTCCGGAGCGGGCGGTTTGCGCTCCGGATCGTTCCACACGAACAACATGCCGTCTTGTTCCAGCGTGGTCCACGCCTGGGTGCGAGCCAGTTTCGGTGTGCGCTTGCTGTAGGGCACCAGCTTGCACCGACCGTCACCACCCCAGCGCCAGTCATGGAACGGGCATGCCACCTCGTTGCCTTTAACTGAGCCTTGCGAAAGATCCCCGCCCATATGGCGGCAGTAGCCGTCCAGCACGTTGACTTGCCCGTCGGCGCCACGGAACACCACCAGCTTCTGACCGAAGGCAGTAATCGCGTGCGGCTTGCCGTCGCTGAATTCTTTAATCAGGCCGAGGCAGTGCCATCCGCGGGCGAATCGCGTTGGCGCGGTATTCGCTTCGATAAGCCGAACCCCGTCGGCGTCAGGCTGGGAATTCATGGGCCTCATTCAACCCCGAGCACCGTGCGGCTGGAGAGGACGTGTTCCACTCATCAGGACGCATCTTCCTGCCAGGGGCTTTGGCCCTTTACCGTTGCCGATGTGACCACCCTGAGCACAACGATTCCCGATGGCCTTGCCGTAGCCGACACCACTGTTGACCTGCTGGTGATCGGCTCGGGAACCGGCATGGCCGCAGCGTTGGCAGCCCGGGAGCTGGGATTGTCAGTGCTGATTGTGGAGAAGTCGTCATACGTCGGCGGCTCAACTGCTCGGTCCGGTGGCGCGCTTTGGCTGCCCGCCGGGCCGGTGCTCAACCAGGCGGGCGCCAACGACACCGCCGAACGTGCCGCCACCTACTTAGACGCCGTCGTCGCCGGTTCAGCACCGCCGCTACGCTCCGCGGGTTTTTTGAACAATGTGTCTGCGACCGTCGAGCTACTAGTGCGAACCACACCGATGCGCCTGTTCTGGGCCCGCGATTACTCCGACTATCACCCGGAGGAACCCGGTGGCAGCGCCGCCGGACGTACCTGCGAGTGCCGGCCCCTGGACACGGCGATCCTGGGTGAATATCGCAGCCGGTTGCGGCCGGGGATCATGGAGACGGGTTTCGCTATCCCGACCACAGGCGCTGACTACCGCTGGCTCAATCTGGTTGCGCGTGTGCCGCGCAAAGGAATTCCGACGCTGCTGAAGCGAGTGGCTCAGGGGCTCGGTGGGCGGCTACTCGGCCGGCACTACGCCGCGGGCGGCCAAGCCCTTGCCGCGGCCCTGTTCGCCGGTGTGCTGCGCGCTCAAATCCCAGTGTGGACTGACACCACATTGCGGCGTCTGGTTGGCAGTGGTGAGCGTGTCAGCGGGGCAGTCGTCGACCATGGTGGCCGCGAGGTCACCATCACCGCCCGGCGAGGGGTAGTGCTGGCCACCGGCGGTTTTGATCACAGCATGGAGATGCGCTGGAAATTTCAGTCCGAGTCGCTGGATGCCAACGTGAGCCTGGGCGCCGATTCCAACACCGGTGAGGGCATCCGCGTGGCCCAAGAGCTGGGCGCGGACATCGCCTTGATGGATCAGGCATGGTGGTTTCCCGCGATCGCGCCGCTGCCCGGCAAGGCGCCCGCGGTGCTGCTGGCCGAACGCTCCCTTCCGGGCTGCCTGATCGTGGACCACAACGGTCAACGGTTTGCCAACGAGTCCAGCGACTACATGTCGTTCGGCCAGCGACTGCTCGAACTCGAGCAGTCGGGCAAGCCGGTCGAATCGATGTGGCTCATCTTCGATCAGCAATATCGCAACAGCTATGTCTTTGGTGCCGAACTGTTTCCGCGGATGCCGATTCCGCAGACCTGGTATGACGCCGGTATCGCAGTGCGCGCCGAGAGCCTGCGCGAACTCGGCGCACGCATGGGTGTTGCCATTCAAGAGTTCAACGAGACGATGGCGCGTTTCAACGAAAACGCCGCTGTGGGTGTGGATCCCGACTTCGGTCGGGGTCGCAGCGCCTACGATCGCTATTACGGTGACCCGACGATCGCGCCGAATGCCAACCTGCGTCCGCTAGTCGAAGGTCCGTTCTATGCGGTGAAGATGGTGCTCAGCGACCTGGGTACCTGCGGTGGTCTCAAGGCCGACGAGCGGGCGCGGGTGCTGCGTGAGGACGGCGGCGTGATCAGCGGCCTGTACGCGATCGGGAACACCGCCGCCAACGCCTTTGGCGCCACCTATCCGGGCGCGGGCGCAACGATCGCCCAGGGGTTGGTGTACGGCTATATCGCGGCCCGCGATGCAGCCGGCGCTGTTTAGTCGGCTGCGCGTTTGGCCTGAACCTGCTTTTCTATCTCACGCCAATAGCCCGGCGTGGGCCGCAGTTTGGTCGAATCACCTTTCGCCTTCTGCATGAGGGCGTCGGCTTCGTCGATGTCTTTGATCAGTTCCAGTGCAAACTCGCGTTCTGCGGCGTAATACTTGGCCGCCCAGCGCAGGGCGAGCACCGAATACGCCCAGGCCGGTTCCGCTTCGGCGCCCTCGGCATCCTCAACGGCTTTGCGGTGCCTGGCTTCGGCATAGGCCACGTGCTCCTGCAACAATTCCTTGAGCCGAGCCGGACTCGTTAGATGGCCAAACGTCACCCGCATCAGCACACTGTGCTTGAGCACCGGGGGATCCACCGGGGCGTTGTTGGTCCAATCGGTGACGGCGTCCAACCCGGCCGCGGTGATCTTGTACAGCCGTCGGGTACGGGTGCCCTCGTCGTGCTCGATGCGTGACGTCACCAGACCCAGACTTTGGAGTTTCTTCAGCTCGGTGTAGATCTGGCTATTCGACGGGCTCCAATAGTAAAGATCGACACTCCAGTCGATCCACTTCTTAAGGTCGTAGCCAGACACTTCCTCTTCGTAGGACAGCAGGCCCAGCAACGCCCAACTGGTGGCAGCAAGTGTCGCCTTAGCCTGCTTACCGTCGGGCTCACCCATTTTGCCAGATTAACAGCAGGGGTCAGAAGGCTCCGTGAACTGACCGCTGGACGGGACACCCTCTTCTGGAAGGGCTTCTCCCCGTTTCATTCTCTTAGGGGATGACCACCGAAATTGAAGAGCGGCCCGTCGAGGCGTGCCCCGCCCCTGTGGAACCCCCAATCATGACCATCACCTACCGCAGCGACCGGTTAGGCCACCTTGACAACCAGTCGCCACACAGTCGGCGAATCCAACTGCTCGGCATCCACTGTGTGGCCGACAACGCGACCCCGGCTTACCGTGTGCTGGGTGCGACAGCGACGACCCGGCCCTCCGCGCCGGGCCAGACGAAACACCGTTTTGGTTGCGCCGGCGCAGACACCTTGGATTGGAGTCCGAGATGACTGATCCCGCATCGGCATACGAGCATTTGGCTATCGCGGTTCGCAACCTGATTGACGCGACAATCCGAACCGAATTGGAGCCCGATGCTGTTGCCTCTGCCGCAGCCCAGATCGACGCCATTACAGCACGATTGAGCGCCGTACAGATGCCGGGATCGTTCGGCCAACGGAGCAGCAGCGATGGACAAAGCGCGGCTTCGGGAAATGTGGTGATCGGTCGTCGCAACCCCTCGGCTCCCCCGCTGGTGGTTCACCAGGAAAAGGACGGATCCGTCTGGGCGGAATGTGTTTTCGGCGCAGCCTACGAAGGACCGGCGGGTCATGTGCACGGCGGTGTCTGCGCGGTGATCCTCGACCACGTGCTCGGCGCCACCGCCCACAAACCGGGTCGGCCCGCTTATACCGGGACACTGACGCTGCGCTACCACCGAGGAACCCCCCTTCACAAACTTCTTCGAGCCGAGGCGTGGATCGACCGCGTGGAAGGAGTGAAGACTTTCGCCGCCGGACAGCTCAAAGACAGCGACGGCGTGACCGTTTCGGCGCAAGGGGTGTTCATTCATCCGAGGGGTTGAGCAGATACCGCGTCGACACGTTGGGCGCACAGCACTGCCCTCGTCCCCGTTCGGTTGGCTGCGCCGCTTATCGCAGCTGGATGGTGACCACATTGATGATGCTGTTGAACGGGAACGTGCCCTCGTAGGTATCGGCGGCCGGTGTCCCGCCATCGATGCCGATGTCGACTCCCTCGTCCGCGCTGAACCCGAAGGGCACCGTGCGCTCGATGCGCGCGTCACCGACGTCGAGACCGTCGAGCAGCAGCTTCGCCACCCCGCCTTTGCCTAAACCGCCACCGTCGTAGTCGAATTCGACCGAGACGGTGGCTTCGCCGGCGGGCAGAATTTCCGATGCGGTGATGGTGGTGTACGTCGACCCGAAATAGTTGTAGGTGAACGTGGGCCGCCCGTTCTGCACATACAGCGACAGCCCCGCGAAATAGCCGCCGGCTGCGAGCAGAACGCCTTCCACGGCTGTGCCGCCCGGCGTGTCGATCGTCGCGGTGATCGAATACGACCGGTTGAACGTGCTGCGAATGATGTCCTCGGGCATGCGAATAGCGCCCTGACTGAACGAGATGGAAGACCGCTGCCCCAGAATGGTGGGACGGGCACCCATCGCGCGGATCGGTCCGCGGTCATCGAGGGGAAAGACGGCGTTCTTCTCGGCTTCGGCGTCGAATAATGCCTGTAGTTCGGCGAGCTTGTCCGGATGTTCGGCGGATAGGTCGACCGCTTGGCTGTAGTCGCGGCTCAGGTCGTAGAGCTCCCAGCGGTCATCGCTGAACTCTGGCAGTGGGCTTTTCTTCCACTGGATCTTGCCGTGGTAGGTGCACGCGATCCAATTCTCGTGATAAATCCCGCGGGTGCCTTGGATCTCGAAATACTGTGTGCGGCGACGATCTTCGGCTGCGGCACTGTCGAAGGTGTACGCGATACTGAGGCCGTCGTAGGGCCTTTGGGCCACACCGTGGACAACCGTCGGCGCCGGGATGCCGGCGGCCTCCAGAATGGTGGGGGCAATGTCGATGACGTGGTGAAACTGGGAACGCAGCCCGCCCCTGTCGGTAAGTCGCTCGGGCCAGGTCACAATCATCGGGTTGCGGGTGCCGCCGAAGTGGCTGGCGAACTGCTTGGTGAATTGGAAGGGCGTGCACATCGCCCACGCGAATCCGACCGGATACTCGTTGCTTGCCTTCGGCCCGCCGAATTCGTCCATCTTCGACAGCACAACCGCGACGTCCTCCTGGAGTCCGTTCAGTGCCACCATTTCGTTGAAGACACCATCGATTCCGCCGGCCGGCGCGGCTCCGTTGTCGCCGATGATGTAGAAGAACAGCGTGTTGTCCCATTCGGACATGTCTTTGAGCGCCGCGACGATGCGCCCGATCTCGTAGTCGGTATGGGCCAAGAAGCCCGCGTAGACCTCCATGAGCCGTGAGGCGATGCGCTGCCGATCCGGCGAGATCGAGTCCCATGCGGGAATGGACTCGTGACGAGGTGTCAACTCCGCGTCCGCGGGGATTACCCCCAGCTGCTTCTGGCGAGCGAAGATCTCCTCGCGTAGCGCGTCCCAGCCCTGGACAAACTGGCCTCGGAAGGGCTCGCTCCACTCGGGTGCGACGTGGTGCGGTGCGTGGGTCGCACCGGGAGCCCAGTAGGCGAAAAACGGCCGGTCCGGTGAGATGGACCGCTGCCGGTGCACCCATTCGATCATCCGATCGGCGAGATCGGTTGTGAGGTGGTAGTTCTCGACGTCTTCGGGACGCTCGATCGGCGTCGTTCCGTGGTACAAGCCCGGATAATATTGGTGCGCTTCACCGCCCATGAACCCGTAGAACTCTTCGAAACCCATGCTCGTCGGCCACCGATCGAACGGGCCGCTGGGGCTCACTTCCCAGACCGGGGTGTTATGCCACTTTCCGAACGCCGCGGTGCTGTAGCCGTTGAGCCGCAACGTCTCGGCAACCGTGGCGGCCGATCTCGGGATGATGCTGTTATAGCCGTCGTATCCGGTGGCCCACTCGGTGATATTGCCGGTGTTCACCACATGATGATTCCGGCCCGTGAGCAATGCTGCCCGCGTCGGCGAACACAGCGCGGTGGTATGGAAGCGGTTGTACCGCAAACCTTCCCGTGCCAACGCGTCACCGGTTGGCGATGGGACCGGACCGCCGAATGTCGCGGTTGCCCCGAACCCCACATCGTCGAGCAGGACAATCACGACATTCGGTGCGCCCTGCGGCGGCCGGATGGGCGTGATCGTGGGCATCACCGAATCAGAAATCGTTCGTGCCGCTCTGCCGCCCGTCGGTGTGTCAGGGAGCGGCAGCGTGGTGCGATCGAGCTCGCTCGTAACCTCTTGCGCCATAGGATCGCACCTTATCGCTGAACCGCGCCGCGTTGCCCGGTGAACATGCCTTCGCCGGCGCGCCGTGACTGGTCACATACTGCGCTGCCACGACCGATACACGATCCGACCGACCATCGTGGGATCGGGCTCCGGTGCGGTGATCGAGGCGTCGAGGCCCGAATGATCGCCGAGGCGAAGAACTTCGCGGAGGTGGAACGCCACGTCGCCCTCGGCGTCGCTATCGGGGTGCTTGAAGTACTGGGTGTGCGCCGTCCCCGGGCGCAGCCGTTCGGGCCGGTTACCGCTGACCACGATCTCGCGGATGCCCGGTCCGAACAACGGGCGAAGTACACCGCCGAACCAGTCACCGCGGACGCTGCCTCGGCGCACCGGAAACCAGATGTTGGTCCACCGGGTCACGGCGAACGGGGACTGCGCTCCCAGCACACCGGACGCACCGTAGCTCGCCGGTCCGTTCCCGACGGTGTCGACAGGCAACGCCTCCGACCGAGGTGGGCAACTGACCACCACGCCCCTGCGGGTCAGCCCGTCGAACAACTCGCGCCGCCGCCCGTCGGAGGAGCTGAGACCGCCGAGGATCGGCGGTCGCGCTATGAACAGGTCGGCCAGCGCCATCGGGGTGCCGACAGTTACGAAATCTGTTATTCGCCAGGGATTTCCCTGCGCTCGCACGTCCTGCCACAGGCCGAACTGCATGGCCCGGAAATCGTCGAGTGCAGCCTGCGATTCGGCGTCGGCCGCCAGCCGGTCGGCAGCTTTCTCGAGGCCGCCCAACGACTTGAGGCCACCGGGGCCCTCGGCCGGTGCCGCGCGGAGTTCGTGCGTTTCGTCCCACAACGTGGTTAGGGAGTCATAGGCGATGTAGCCGCCGATGCCGTGTCCGACCACGACGATGCGTGCGTAGCGGCCTTGGTGCAGCGTGTTCAACAGGTCGACGAGCCCACCCCGGATCGCCCGCCTGGCCGCGTGAGATTCGGGCAAGGGGTCGAAGTAACGGGCGACGTTGACAAAGCCCATCGTGAGAAAGCTGCGGGTCAACGCACGCGGCGCGATGCGGAGCAAGGCCAGCCCGATGGTCACCACCACCACGCTGGTGGCGAGGCCGATGATCCATCCGGCCACCCCGGTGTGGAGGAAGTAGCCGCCCACCACAAACAGCACCGCCAGCACGGTGAGCGGGACGAGCAGAGCCAGCCAGATCAGGCGCCAGATACCAAACAACTGGTCGGGCACGTGCCGAGGTCGGCGGAGGAACACCCGCGCGAGCGCTGCCATGAATCCGGCATACCGGGGGCTCTTCATCAGAAACGACCAGTCGTACTCGAAGAGTTCGACTCCGATCGACGGCGCAACGTAGCGGCGCGCCTCGTAGGAATCCGTGATCTCGATGGGATGGGAGTAGTACTCCCAACCTTCGTCGCCCGGGCGTAACACCGTCTTGGCGAAGTCGTCGAAGGTGTCCATTGGCCGGCGCTCGCGCAGACCATGCACGAAGACCACGGCGGTACGTACTGTGGTGTCGGCGCTCAATCGTCCTCCCGGGACAGTGCACCGAGCAGGCTAACAGGTTTGCCACCGCTGGCATCTGGTGCGGACAACTCGCCGGCCGATGCGACCGGTGCAACGTGCGACACTCCCACTTTCTCGGCGACCTGCGAAATCGACGACCCACCACCGATCACCGCCAACACGGCCGCAGACCGCAGCCCGGCCACGTGCAGCAACTCCCTCATCTCGGGAGTGTCAAGGATCAACCGAAGTAGCTGTCAACCATCAGCCGAAACACTGTCAGCCATCACCCGAAACCGGGATGTTGAGCATCAACCGAGGTATCACAGCGCTGTTCAGAGTCGGTTGATGGGTGACGTTTCTGTTTCGGTTGATCCTTGACACTCGTGTTGTGTTTTAGGGTCCTGTGCTGGTGCGCATGGCCCGTTTGATTCGTACCTCGCCGGTGCTGCGGCGGGGTGAGTCCGCGGCCCCCACACGTCACCGCCACCGCCCCCGGCGACCGGCCCACCTGCTCGGCGAACACCACCGGAATCGACCCCAATGCCGGCGACGGAGCACTCAACACCGCCCGATTACCCCACCCGGCAAGCACGCTGCGTTCCCGCTCACCAATCACATCGATCGACGACAACCGCCGCCCCGGCTCATCGACCATAGCCACCAACACCTGCTGCAGTCGTCGCGCTAAGTCTGAGACGCTGAAGTTTGAAAACGGCATCCCGGAACCAGCGGCGCTGAGATCAAGGTGGTCCCCAAAACCTTGGAAAAAGAACCCGAAGTGATCTACCGGGCCGTGGCTGGTATATGTCGCCGTCGCCGGGACGCCGGCGAAGTCCAGCATGAGTCGGGACGGAATGAAATTGACTGCCAACCGATTCGATGCCTGCCGCCTGCCTGAAAGAGCGCCTTCGCCGCCGCGAGCATTCAGCGGAAACCGCTGATGTTGCAACAACTCCCGAATGCGTGAGTCGACATCCCGACAAAAATCGGCGATCGTGACGTCGGGCGCAACTTTCAAAATCAGCGGTAAAACGCCTGTGAGCATTCCGGGAAGCATTGTCGACGCCGGGGTTACTCGCCTGCTGACTGGAAAGTCGAGCGCCACATCCGGACCGTCGGCGCCCCATCCACGCACCAACAGAGCACACGCGGCGGTGATCAACGAATACCGCCGGACGCGCAAATCCTTGGAGAGGTATTTCAGTTGGCCGACGACCAACGGGTCCAGCCGAACCCGCGCTGAAGGCCGGATACTTTCTGATTCGCCAGTGGCTTTAAGTGCCCGATAGTGCGAGCCAGGATCGATTGGAAGCTTGGTCGTCCAGTAGGCCTCGTCGGCAATGAAGTCGGCGGACGCTTCGTACTCCGACTCGCAGTCGATTAGGTCCTGCAACGAACCAAAGGGGTTCGGAGGGATCGTTTGACCGGAAGCAATCGCGGAGTAGACAGTGGCGACTCGGCGGCTGACGAGCGCCATACCCAGCCCGTCCATGGCTATGTGGTGGCAACATGCGAACAGATAAAATTCATTGAGATCAGTCTGAAATAGCGCAAACTTGAAAAGGGGTCCGGTGAGCGGCATCGGTGCTCGTTGGATCGCCAACGATATCTCGTGCACTTTTTGTGCGGAATTATCCGAGTCGATCAGATTGTAAAAATCCAACGGCGTATCCGGATATTCGACAGCCCGTTGGAAAACCTGCCCATCGATCTCGAAGAAGGCGGCTCTGCCCGGTTCGGCCTCGTGCACCGCTTGGCGAATTGCCCGATGGAGATGATCGCGGTCTACCGTGCCGTCGATTCTCCCCAACAGACCGAGCTGCCACTCTGCGCCACCCTCGCCCATTTCATGTGCCAGCCATATGTCCAACTGCCCACGCGTGAGCGGCAGCGCTTCGCGATCAAGATCCATCCGAAGCCATAACTCCTGAACGGTTTTGCAGATAAATGGCCTGACCGTCGGCGGCGTGTCGCGCTCGCTTACGCTCTACACCGGTCGGGTGCCGTCCGACGCATTCCGAGAATCCGGCGCGGTAAATCATACCCAAATTAGCCGCCTAGCGCCGGTTACGGCGCCGGAGATCCTCGGCCGCACGTTGTGTTTCGATTCGTCGGGTAAGAGGACAACACAATCACCTGTGCTTGGCGACGAATCGACGAACACCGACTCCCCCTGTAGCGCCTGATCTACCTGTGTAGCCGGTCCAAACCATACTCAACCCACGGCGACCGGTCCCGGCTTTTGGAGCGCCGGGATAGTAATTCCCATACTTCGCGACCAACCTTGCGGAGAGGCACTCGGGCCGATTCATCCTGGCCCGATCACCGAACTCGCCCCAGACGGGCGAAGCCCTCGACTAGATCAGCGGCCGCCGAAGCGCTTTCAGCTGGTTTGGTCATCTGTGCGGCGACTTCACGAGCACGGGCGGTGCATTGCGGTTTGAGAATCCGGCGCAGGTCTGAAACCAACGACTCCCGGGTAGTGGTCGACAGGCGACGAGTGGTCCCCACCCTCAGACGCCTCACCTGCGCTCCCCAGATCGGTTGATCGTGTTCGGTCCACAGGACCAGCTCGGGGACACCTGCGCGCAAGCCTGCGGCCGTAGTGCCCGCGCCCCCGTGGTGGACCACCGCGCGGCAATTGGGAAACGTTTCCGCGTAATTGATCGACCCCACCACCTTGACGTGGTCAGCATGCCGGACCTGGGGGTAGTCGGTTACACCCGCACAAATCAAAGCTCGCTCGCCTAGCGATGCGCAGGCCTGGCTGATCATTTCAATTGTGGCGGCCGGAGATTCGACCGGTATGCTGCCAAACGCAAAGCAAATCGGCGGCGCTCCCGCGGCTATCCAGCCCCGCGCGTGGTCATCGGCATCCGTGACCAAATCCATCGTCAGTGCACCCACAAAAGGCCGTCGATCACCCCATTCCGCCCATTCGGCAGATAATCCAGGGAAACAAAACTCGTCGTAAGCTTGCAACTCCAGCGAACGCCGTTCGGCGATTCGCCGGTATGTGGGACTTGTTGACTTCGGCAGGCCCAGCTCACGGCGATGCGCGTCCTCGAATCCCCTGTTCACTCGCCACGAGAGCCACTTGGATACCGCCATCGCGCAGCGGATCAACGGCCCAGGCACGACTGGGAGCAGCTGCCCGTTGGGCCGGATCGGATAGTAGTGCAGGGTTGCCAGCGGAATGTGGTAGTACTCAGCGACATTCGATGCGGCTTGTTCAAAAGGAATGGTGGTGAAGAGCAGGTCGGCCCCATCGGCTAGCGATGTCAACGTCGCACACACCTCGTTCCAGCACTGGACAGACAGGGCGGAAACCTCGCGCCCCAACCTGATCAGGTCCCGGATCCTCCAGAAGCTGCGGAAAAAACACGTCCAGAACCTGCGCTGTGCGTCCATATATTCGCGCGTGTCCGTGCCGTAGGCGACCGCCGCGAGCCCAGCCGATTCGACCAGCGCAATCAGGTCGGGTGGGACGGCCATAAACACTTCGTGCCCTCTGCGCAGCAACTCGCGGCCGACGGCGGCGCAGGGCTCGATATCACCGCGAGATCCGTAGCTCGCCACCACGAATTTCATTGCAAATCCGGGCCTTTCAACTGTCACGCGCGCGTAGGCGAGGCCAATGGTACCGGTCAAAGTCCTCGGCACTGCGGCTTATAGGATGCTCGCTCCGACCGGAGCGGCAAAGCCGGGAGCGACGGACCCTCCGGGGCGAATCCACGTTGACGCCGGTGGGGTGGATGTTTCGCTGCGCCGGATCGAGGCCCGGCATGCCGGTAGCTCCAATCCTCGGATGGACCCAGGCATCCTCGTAGGGTGTTCACATGAACCGCATCAAGGCCGTGCAGAGGGCGCTGGACGGCAGGCGGCGACGCGTCTACCTCGAGATCGGCGTGTCGACCGGAACGGCGTTTCGACACATAGCCGCCGAAGAGAAGATCGCCGTCGATCCAGCCTTCGCGCTCTCGGCGCGTACCCGCGAGCGCGCTGCGGCAAAGTCATCGGCTACTCACTATTTCGAAACAAGTAGCGACGCTTTCTTCGCAAACGAAACGGCGTTCCTCGAACAGCGCGGTATCGATGTCGCTTTCATCGATGGACTCCACACCTACCGACAAGTCGTACGCGACGTTGAGAACACGCTGCGCTACTTGCGCGACGACGGTGTCATTCTCGTACACGACTGCAATCCCACGCGTGCCTCGATCGCTTGCCCCGCGGAGTCGTATGCGGATTTTCGCGCTCGGCATCGTTGGAGGGATGTTTCCCGGGGACTCACCACGTCCGGCACCTTGGCCATCCTTTGGAGCGGCGATGTCTGGAAAGCAATCGTTCTACTGCGCAGCACCCGGGGGGACCTACGGATGGCTGTGCTTGCTTGCGATTTCGGCGTAGGCGTCATACGAAGGGGAGCTCCGAGCACGCTGCTGCCCTACTCGGATGCACAAGTCGAAGCACTTCAATATGCAGATCTTGCCGCGGACCGGAACCGATTGCTCAACCTGAAGCCACCCGCCTACCTCGACGAATTTCTTAATTCTGAATGCTGACAATACTTTCCTGCCGCCGGATACCTACCTACACACCTCACGACTGAGTTCGCCTGTCTACAAGGAGATTCCCGATCAGCGAACCCACCTGGAGCGGGCGAAATTCTCAACAAGATCGGCGGTGGCCGCAGCGCTGTCTGCGGGCTTGGTCATCGTTGAAGCGAATTCGCGAGCCCGTGTTCGGTATTTCGACGCAAGAATGGTGTCCAGGTCCGAGACCAGCGATTCCTGAGTAGTTGTGGAAAGACGCCGCCCCCTGCCCAACTTCAGCCGCTTGATCCGAGCCGCCCAAATTGCTTGATCGGGCAACGTCCACAGAATCAGCGTGGGGAGACCTGCGCGCAGACCCGCGTTCGTGGTGCCCGCGCCCCCGTGGTGAACGACGGCGCGGCAGGCGGGCAGGACCGTCGCGTAGTTCATGGCGTCGACCACCTTGATGTGGTCGAACTGCGAGACGCTTCTGAAGTCGGTCCCCGCTTCCGAAATCAGCGCCCGCTCACCCAAATGCGCGCACGCTGTGGCAATCATGGCGAGGGTGTCGGCAGCGGATTCAACCGCAGCGCTGCCAAACGCGAAGCAAATCGGCGGCCGTCCCGAGGCGATCCACGACATGACGTCGGCGTCGGCGTCCGTGGGCAACTCCAAGGTCAGCGCGCCAACGAACGGCCGCTGGTTGTTCCACTTCGACCACTCGGCTGCCAGTCCCGGATAGCAGGCCGCGTCGTACGCCTGAATTTCCAGCGATCCCCGTTCGGCGATCCGCCGCGTCCACGGGCTTGTGGCTGCCGGCAGACCTAGGTCATGGCGCTGCGCGGCGTCGGCCTGCTTCGATCCGCGCCACAATAACCACTCGTAGACCGTCATCCCGGCGCGACCCAAGGGTGTAGGCACGAAAGGAACCATCGTCCCGTTGATCCGCCAGGGGAAGTGGTGGAGCGTAGCCAACGGAATCCCGCAGTGCTCTGCGACGTTCGCGGCCGTGTCTTCGTAGTTCATGCCGGTCACCAGCAGGTCGGCCCCATCTGCCAACGACGTCAGCGTCCTGCTGACCTCCGCCCGGCATTGGGTAAGCGGTTCCACAACTTGCCGCCACATCCTGTCCAGCTTCCGAAGCTTCCAAGGGTTGGCGAACCAGTAGGTCCAGTAGTCGCGGTGCGGGTCCAGGATGACCCTCAATTCGGGCCCGTAAGCGACCCCAGCCGGACCGATCGACTCGACGAAGTCGACCATCTCCGGCGCGACAGCCATCGTCACGTCGTGTCCGCGCCTCAGTAGCTCACGGCCGACAGTGAGGTAGGGCTCGACCTCGCCGCGCGTCCCCCAATTTGCGAGCACAAATTTCATCGCGGATCTTGACCCTTCAGTTCCCCTGGCACATCGTCGGATTGGAAGCGGCGGTGCAGCGCCCGCGGCTCAGGCGACCGCAGCATAACCGGACGCCCGCTGTCGTTTCAGAGTTGCACTCGCTCGCGGAATCCGACTATCCAACTTTGGGCTAGTCGATCGGTCGCGCCGACCAACTAACCATTCGGTTGTACATCCAGCCTGGATCCCGAGCGCCAGGCTTGTGCAACAACTAGCAAGACCTGCACGACTTGAGTAACACGGAAACGGACCTTCGCCGTCCATGAGTGTCTAGGCTCTGGCACAACCGGGAATGGGAGGCCGGGGGCAGCAGCGATGCGTCGGCGCAGGGCGCGACAACCGAAAGTTTGAACACGCAATGAGATTTGTGTTGGCAAGCTATGGAACTCGGGGTGACATAGAGCCGTCGATTGTTGTTGGCTGCGAACTGCAGCGTCGAGGGCATGGCGTCTCCATCGCAGTCCCGCCCGACCTAGTTGGCTTCGCGGAATCGGCAGGGCTTACCGCGATGCCCTACGGATCGGAGACGCGGGCGTGGCTGGATATGTTCCGAAGCTTTTTCACGTCCCGAGTCAACGCGTTCGGCAGCGTTCGGGAGAAATCGGAGTGGGCACGTCAACTGTGGGAGATCAGTACCCAGGCCTGGGTGCAGATGAACGAGACGCTGACATCGCTGGCGTACGGAGCCGACCTGGTGCTCGCCGGGCAGACGTACCAGGAGATCGCCGCCAATGTGGCGGAATATCATAGCCTTCCGTTGGTCACGCTGCACCACGTCCCGATGCGGCCCAACGGCCAGGTGGTGGCGATCGTGCCGGCCCCGGCCTCGCGTCTCGCGCTGACGGTGCACGACTGGTTGTGGTGGCGCGCGATCAAGAGAGTCGAGAATGCTCAGCGCAGCAAACTCGGCCTAGCCAAGGCAACGTGCGGCTCTCCGCAGCGAATTGCCGAGTGGGGATCTTTGGAGATTCAGGCGTACGACGAGGTTGTCTTTCCGGGCCTGGCAGCCGAATGGGCAAAATGGCAGCCTCAACGGCCCTTCGTGGGAGCACTGACGTTGGAATTGGCGACGAGCGCCGACGAGGAAGCCGCATCATGGATAGCTGCGGGAACACCGCCCATTTTCTTTGGCTTCGGCAGCATGCCAGTGGACTCTCCGGTCGACACGATCGAAATGATCAGCGGCGCCTGCGCACAGCTGAGTGAACGCGCTCTGATCTGCACCGGCCGAAGCAACTTCGACCGCATCCCGCATTCCGATCACGTCAAGGTGGTCGACGAGGTGAATTACGCGTCCATTTTTCCTGCCTGCCGCGCTGCCGTGCACCACGGCGGGTCGGGCACCACAGCGGCAAGTCTGCGAGCCGGAATACCGACGTTGATCCTCTCCGTCGACGTTAATCAGATGATCTGGGGAGCTCAGGTGAAACGACGCCTGAAGGTGGGCACACACCGTCGCCTAGCGGGCACCACCCGTGAATCGCTCGTCACAGACCTGCGCCGGATCCTGGCACCTGAGTACGCAATCCGAGCTCGCGAGCTTGCCAGCCGGATGACGACTGCCGCCCAAAGCGCCGCCAAGGCGGCAGATCTGGCCGAAAATTTCGCCGGTGTGGGGCGGCTAGTCTAGTCAGAATCTTGTCGCTACGTGCGTGACTTCGCCGCAGCCGGCGGGAAGGGGTTGACCTGTGTCGGGCTGACAGGATTTGAACCTGCGACCACTTGACCCCCAGTGTCGTCGAAGGGGTCCGTATGTGTTCGCCGGTGTCCCGTTCAGCGAGGTCACACACGTTTCGAGGACGCCGACGGACGATGGTGGATGTCCCCGAATCGGGTGCCGTTGCTATCCGCGTTGCTATCCATGACGACGAGTAGGCGGGCTGTGCCGCAAGGCGACTCGTCGCGTCGGCCAGGCGTGACGCCCTCCTCAGCACGTCGACGGGCGGCGTCGAGGCACTCGTGCATCCCATTCGCCAACTAACCGTAGTGGTCGTTTGGTATGCCATCAATTCGGCCTTACCCATGACTCCGACAACGCCGGGCAATGAAGCCGTCACCGTGCCCTCTGCAACACCAGGGCGTTCCCAGTGAACTGTTCGGTGTCAACAGTCTGGCCTCGGTTCCTCGACCTCATCGAAGGGAAAGAGCTTCTCGCACAGCCAAAGTAGGCCCGTGTCATCGACCGTTGCGGCTATGCCGCGAAAGCACCGATCTACAGAGAATTCGCTGCGAAAGTCGCCACACGGGTCGGGTTCGGAACCAGTGGGGCGGTCGAAGACGACCACCGAGAGCTTCCAGCCCAATGAGTTGGTCATGAACCCCAACCCCGCTCGCTGAGCACGGATCGCCTCCGTATTCGGCCAATAGGGGTCGCCGTCGTAGCTGACGAAGACGTCCACGTGGATGACGCGCCCTTCGCCGGGTATCGGCAGAAGACCTCTCATGGTCGCCTTCTCCTTCGGCCAGTCGGAACCGTGCGCAGGAGGCGCTCCGGCAACGAACGCGTCGTGTCCCGCACTGAAACGCACTATGTGATCGACGTGCTCGCTCACCCCCCGACCAGTGAACAGGTAGGGCAAGTCGCTGGTGTCGGTGAGCCAGCGCCCACCAGCACGGGTCGCCCTTGCGGCGCGATCGGGATTCGTTCTCTCAACGTCGAAGCGGAAGTGCTCTCGGCCTGGGTGCTGGGCGTCGGGCCCATGGATGCTGACCTTGGCTCCCTGGATGGCCGGGTTCATCGACTTGATGTAGAACGACGTCGTCGTCCACTCGATCAGCCAGTGCCAGCCGTCTATGGCGGAGCCGTCGTCGGTGGCTGCCAGGAACTCGATGGCACGGTGCTCCTCCAGCCCCGGATATCGCAAGCCCTCAGCAATCGCTCGCTCCCACTCGGTCGCAGCCTTGGCGGCCTCACCCATGTCGGCCTGCTCGGTCATGCGCGTGTGTCCCATGTCCAATCGCCCAGGTTTTCCAGAAGCGCGATTCTGTCGGCGGGCATGGCACCCTTGCGATAGGTGCCGCGCTGTGTGCTGACCCATGTTCCGAGTGGATAGTCGTCCGGGGCCTTGTATGTCTGCAAGACGCGAGTGGTGCCGTTCGCTCCGTAATACTCCTGGAGCTTCCCGAACCCCTCCGGCCACTTGGTGGCTCGGGTGTCCCAGACCCAGCCGGTGAGATCACTCAGACGCTGCACGCGTTCGGCCAGAAGGGCGTTCTTACTGTACTTAAATCGCTGGGTGGCAATCCAAGCTCCGAGGGCGTACTCATCGTCCGCTACGTGGTTTTGCGGAACCGCGGCGTGACCGTTGACCTTGGCGTATTCCTGCGCGTGCCGGAAACCCTCTTCCCAGAGATCAGCGAGGGGGTCCCAGGTCCATTCAGGTATGTCTTGAAGCCGTTGCTGACGGTCTGCTTCTAGGGTTCCTCGGGTGCGTTCCTGACGCTGAACGGTGACCCACTGGCCCAGGCGATAGTCGTCCTCGGTCTTAAAGGCAGCCTTGATGCGGGCGTGACCATTGACCTTGATGTACTCCAGAAGGCGACCGAAGCCCTCCTCCCATTGGTCTTCGCCGACGTTCCACGACCAGCCCGGCAGATCGCTTAGCCGTTGTTCTCGGTCGGGAGGAAGGTCCCCTTTGGCACGCCAGGCTCGTTGTTTAATTGCCCATCTGCCCAGTCGGACGCCGTCGACCTCGTCAGACGCACGAACGCGAGCATGGCCATTGGCCCTGACGTACTCCAGAAGTAGGCGAAAGGCCACTTCCCACTGGTCGGCCTTGACTGCCCATGACCATCCTGGCAGTTCCTTTAGTCGCTGCTCACGGTCGGATCGGAGTACACCTCGGGCGCGTCTAGCGCGCTGTTTCGCGGCCCACGTACCAAGCGGGTAGCCGTCGAAGGTGTACGACTTCGGGATGCTGGCATGACCGTTCTCACTGACGTAGCGCAGGAGTCGGCTGAACCATTCCTCCCATTGATCACCTTTGGGGTCCCATGTCCACTCCGGGATCTTGTTGAGCCGGTCTCGGTACTCGGCGGGAAGAGTGCCATCGTCAACCCTGCTGCGCTGCCTTACAACCCATCGTCCGAGCGCGTCGGAGTTAGGTGCAAGTGCGTGGCCGTTCTCTTCTATGAACTGCTTCAGCAGCTCGAACATCCTCTCCCACCGGTCGTTACGCGGCTCCCAACTCCAGTCCCCCAAGTTGCTCAGTAGCTCGGCGCGATCCGCGAGAAGTCTGTTCTTCTGGTAGAGGAAACGTTGCTTCTGGCTCCATCTATCGAGCAGATTGCCCTGTGGCAGACCACGAGTCGTGCCGGTGTCCTCGTAGTGCTTCTGCAGCAACCCAAACCACTCCATCCAGGGAGCGGTGACGCTGTTTACAAGTCGAGTGTCGAAGGCCCGTGCGAAGTCGACGGTGATGTGGGTGGGCAGGTCGAGGTGAATCTTCTCCGGCAGAACCGGTTGACCACCGCCGCGCAAGCCCATACCTCGCCTCAATGCATCGAGCTGATCGGCCAACTCCTCGTCATGTAGTCGCAGAGCCTTGACGATCTCCCAGACTGTCTTGAACGACGAGTCGTCCAGAACGGTCTCGTGGTCCTCGCGGCTGCTCACGAAGACCGGGATCACGATTGTGCCGACGGTCTTGTCGGGGGCCAACCTGATGGCACGACCGACGGCCTGCACGATGTCGACCTCGGACCGTTTCGGGTCGATGAAGACCACGCCGTCCAGAGTGGGCACGTCGACACCCTCGGTTAGGCAGCGTGCGTTGGACAGCAGCCCGCGGTGGTCGGTGTCGATGTTGCCGAGTTCGCGCAGCCGCATCGCACGTTGGCGGGCGGACATCTCGCCCGAGACATAGCTCGCCCACACTTCACCGGTGGGGCGTTGGTCACCAGGCATCCAGGAGATCACCTCGGCCAACGATCCAGAGAACTTCCGCGCACCAATGACCCTTGAATGGAAGCTAATGGCCCGGCGCAGGTCGTAGTGCCTCATCGCCTTGCCGAGGCCGACCTGTGCGGCCAGCGTGCGGGCGTCGGTGTTCCTGATGCCTTCGGAGCGAACGAATCTGGCCTTGTCGGCCATCTCGTGGCAATCGGCCTCATCGACGCCGATCACGACGACCTGGTAGTCGGTGAGCAGGCCGCGTCCAATGGCTTCGGAGAACGGCAAGCGGTGAAACACAGGACCGTAGATGGCCTCGTTGTCCATCGAGGCGACCGCGAAGTCGAACGCCGACGCCTCGCCGATCACTCGCCCGGTGAAGTAGCGCGGGGTCGCAGTCATGAACAGCCGCCGCGTCGCCGGGATCTTCGCGTCGTCGAGAACGGTGGCGAACACCGAGGTCCTGAGTCCCGTGGTGCGGTGCGCCTCATCGGCAACGACGAGATCGAAGGGGGCCACCCCGTCTAGCGCGCACGCGGCGGCGACTTCCGGCGATGACTGGTAGGTGGCGAACACCACCTGGGGACCTGCCGTGCGCAGGAAGTCGGCGATCTTGACAGGATCGGTGGTAACCCGGTCGCCCAACTCGCTGGCGCTGTTTATCGTCGAGTCCGCAACGGTCTCATCCGAGCACACCGGCAGGTACTCGAAGGCCACCTTTGCGTTGGCCGTCCACTCGATCAGCGTCTGGCTCAGCAGTGACAGCGACGGGGCAAGCACGAGTGTGCGGGCGACCCCCAGCTTCTCCTTGACGAACAGAGCCGTCAGGGTCTTACCCGTCCCACAGGCCATGATCAATTGCCCGCGGTCGGACTCGTTGAATCCATCCACCACCGCATTCATCGCTTCGCCCTGATACGCCCACTGGCCTTCTGGTCGCTTCGGCGGCAGCGGCGCGGCCACAAGATCCGATAGTAAGGCGGGCCAGTTGACCTGTGCGGCAACCATCTTCGACAGGCCGAGGAACGTCACTGGCTTCTCCTGGCTGTCAATCACCCGCTCGGCGTTCTCACCCAGGTGGTCGGTCGTGGCGATCAGCAGCCGGTAGTCGATCAACTTGCGTCCGGACTCGGTCAAGAAGGTGTCCACATCGGCCTTCTTGATCCAGTAGTTAGCCTCGTATGCCTTGGCTTGGATCGCCCAGATGCGCCCCTCGTTGTCTTTTGCAATGAGGTCGATGCCGTTGTCAGGCCCCCAGTTGTCGGGCCAGTCGTCCCACAGCCACACCTGGGCCAGGTGCCTAAAGCGCGGGTCGTTCTCCAGGAACCACATGCAGATGGCTTCGAACTGGTCGCCCTTGCGCTTCTTGCTTTCGGGGTCGAGTTGGGCCAACAGGTTGGTCAAGGTGCCTGTCACTTCTGTCACCTGCCGAATCGGTTGCCGCCCCACCATCTCTCCTCTTCTCATTGTCGATGGCCTTGGTACCAACCTGATGGCACCCGCATCGCAACTCCCCCGGTTCCGGTTCGCTGAAAGCAAGCTCGCGGCCAGTCGTATCACCTCGGACCGACAAGGTGTCGGTCTTCGTCGCATATCGGTCAGGTGTCGTGCCGGACTTTTGGCGGCGGACGGTCTTACCGTGATGGCGTGCCGACCAACCAGCTCCGCCGAACGTACTGCCTGATCCGTGAGCCGTAAGGGTCGCGAAAAGAGACCGGTGCGCTACTGGCATGCTGGATGGTCTGGACGCAAAGTGGGTGAGCTGCTGCTGCCGATCGCGAAGCAGGACAATTTCTACGCCCACTGTTTGCGCGGAAGCATTGAGAAGGCCCGTGCGCAATCGAAAGTCGCAGACTTCGCCAGCGGGCGCATCTACGACCTCAACAAGTTGTACGTCACTTCCAACCGCGACTTCGCGCACGCCTGGGCGGTGTGCATGCCCGATCCCCAGCATCTCGAACATCTGCAGAAGCTATTCGGACTCGGAGCAAGGGCTTACTACGAAGTCGAACTCCTCGACGCTTCGGGCGAAGCACTGACTGGGCCGCCGGAACCCGACCCCGACTACGCGATCGGCAGCTTCCAAGTTGACCTGGCGCGAGTGATCGCTGTGCACCGACCGCAAATGTCCCCGGTAGCGGGACAGGTCCACCTGCTTCGAATGGCGACCGCTCCGCGAGATGCGTAGTCAGGCAGTCAGCGACGCACCGTCGGCGAGATAGCGGTGGACAGTGGCGCGAGAAACACTCAACATCTTCGCGATGTCGTTCGCCGAGATGCCCTTATCGGAGCAGTTCGGAGCTACTTTTCGTATATCGGCGCATACTCGCGGACATTCACAAATTGAGTGACGTTGCTATCCAGCTACTTGGTGGTTTCGGCAGGCTGAGGGGCCGCGCAACAGGGACTTCGAGGCCGAGTCGTTGGACAACAAGATCTTCGGCCCCGGTATGGCCAGTGAGACCTTTCAGCCCGTTGGCCGACCGGCGGCTGCTCAACGTCAACGTCGTCGACGACGTGTAGAACGTCAACTTCGGCCGCGGCGGGCCGATGACCATCCTCAAACACCGGGGCACCATGGCCGCGCTGGTGGGTTGGCTGGTATAGCTAACTGGCCAGGCGGACACCTTCGACCGATGACGGACAACCGCGCGGCGCAAGCAATAGCTCAATGCTGCAGCGTGTCCGGGCACAACTCGTGCTGTGCGGCGTCTGTTACGGCCGGGCCTAGCGGCGATCCGGCCGTGGCAGCTGCCTGTGGGGGCGTCATGCCGCCCTGGATGAACATGCACATCCGGTGTCCGCCCAGCAGCAGGACCGGGGGTGAGATACCTCCGGTCACGTCGTTGTGGTGCTGGGCAAGGTAGTCCAGGTAGCTCTGGTCGTCGGCCCGCGCCCGCGGCGCTGCGCCGAGCATGACGGCGATAGCTACTGCTCCGGTTACCGCTAGAAACGCCTTCATTACTGCTCCTCCTCGGACAGCCACTCGGATTGCCTAACGGTCGCAGGCGGTTCCGTCGCCGTCGCGGTCTAGCGCGGGGTTGTAGGCGGGGTCGCCTCGGGGGATGTTGTAGCGGCCATCTGCGTGGGCTTCCTCGCAATTGGCGTACGGCGGCCCTTTGCGGGGCAGCGGCATTACTTCCGTTGTGATCTCCGGCGATGATCCTGGCCCCGGACGTAACGAGGGAATGATGCCGAAGAATACGAACAAAACCACCGTGAGAATTACGATCGTCGCCGCGACGAGAAGTCGGATTCGTTTCTCTGCTGATCGTCACAGGCGGACACCCTTCGTGTGGACGGGAGCTTATGACGAGCAGCTATTCGGGGCGTTGAAATCGAAAAATTCCCCTGGGCGGATGACTATCCGGAGCCGTGCCCTTCCGCCGTTGGTCTGGCATGGCGGGTGGCGCATCTTGGGCACGGCCCCGGTGTCGGTAGGTTCCAGCCAAACTCGGCAACGTAATCGGCGATGGATCTCGACGAGAATCGCGGCTACCGGCCATCCAGCTTGATGGTGACCGTCACCCGGCCCGTATCGTCGCGGGTCGCGACGGCGTGCCCAGTTCGGTCGGTTCCGTTGAGCTGCAGCGTAATCGGGCTGCCGCCGTCCAGGAAGTTTCGCCACCAGTTCTTAGCGTCGGGAAGCATGACACGGATGACAATCTCATCACCATTCCGCCGGTAACTAACTGGTGTCGTGAACGTCTTGCCTGAGCGGCGGCCGACGTAGGAAATCATCACCGTGTTTCGGCGCACGACACTGCCCAACAGCGGCACACCCATGAGCTTGGCCACGGCAGCGTTGACCGAGGACACCATGGGAGTGCTGAATATTCTGCGGCGCATCAGAGTCCCCTCTTGCCGATCAATTCACGCCAGCCTAGCGGGGCCGCAGCTCCGCGCCAGGCCGACAAGAACCCCCGACAAGAACCTCGCCGAGGATGTGTAGAACATCAACTTCGGCAAGGACACCAAGACGGTCGACTTCGGCCCCGGCCACGTGTGTAGAACGTCAAGTTCCGCTTCGGCCGCGACTCCGCGGCACCAAGTTGTACCCCGCCAGAGGATCCTGCTGTGGTATCTACGCCGATATTGGATCAGTCGCTACCGGAAACTGGCAGGCCGAGCTTGACCATGGCCGGTGGTTCGGCAGTCACCGCCAGTCGAGCCTCTCATGCCCGCGGGGTCTTAGGCCTCCCAGCGGCATACGGCCCGGAGATCCGCAGAGGCGGCACGCTCGTCGGCGACGGCTGCCGCGGAACTAGGTGATCAGGATTGGTCGTGTGCACCGCGACCTCCCGGTAGTCGTAACGGCCACACCGCATCATGCCTTTCGTCCATCCCTTGGTCATGGTGCCCAGCCTTCTTTGCGATGTGGTCATCATCGTTATCGCCCGAATCCCGCGGAAACCTCGGTTCGGCCGGGCTGGGCGCTCACGGTGTCCGCCGCTTGCGGATTCGCCCTGGCTCGTTCAGCGGCCGCATCAATTCATCGTCCGAGACGTGGACAACAACAACTTCACCGACGATAGGTGGTCAACGACATCTTCGGCCGGGGACGTAGTCAACGTGAGCTTCTAGTACGGCCGCGGCTTCTTGCGTCCGCCGGAAGCAAACATCGACGAACCGCGAGGGGCCAGTGTTTAGAGGCAGGGCGCACCGCGAAACGACCGGCGTGCGCGACACGCCGATGAATAGGCAATTTCGGCAAACTAATCCACAAAGAATTACACTGGTGTAACCAACACCGCGGGCCCTCTGACCTGCGAGTATCGTTGTTTTCGCCACAGCTTGTGGATTACGACAACGGGGTTATCCCGAACGTTGCGATACCGATGTCGGTTTGAGATCCCCGGTGTCGTGGGGCGACGGGCATAAAATCCAAGCAGCCCAGACCAACGGCGGTTTGGACTCGAAGCCCCTGGTCTGGAACCGCTTGGCTGCTTGGTAGGCACCTCGACGGTAACACCAGCCCTGGCTGGGGATAGCGGTAACCCGCCGATATCCGACCTTGGGTTTCGTCAAACGTGCGGACGGTCCGCACGCGAGATGAACTCCAAGGAGTAGACCAATGGCAAAGCCAGAGGGGACCAATGTCCGGCACGTGGTGCCAAATCCGAACGGCGGCTGGGACGTCAAGAAGCCGGGGGCCAAGCGTGCAAGCGCCCATACCGGCACCCAACAGGACGCGGCGCGGCGTGCCGACGAAATTCTCCGTAACTCCGGCGGCGGTGAGCGTCGGCTGCATGGTCGCGACGGCCGCATCCGCGATTCGAACACCGTGCCGCCCGCCAATGACCCGTATCCGCCGAAGGGCTAAAAGGTGACCAACCCAATCAGCGCAACTATCAGCCTCGGCGGCTTCGTAGACTTCGCCGCCGCTACGGCGAGCGGGCGCATCACCGCCGTGCATAACGTGATCGATAACGAGTTCGGCGACTACAACCCGGGCCACGACTTCTACCGCGGCATCCGTCTCGCGATTCGCGAAGGCATCGCCAACGGCGACGACGTCTCCCGGATGCAACGAGCCGTCCAAGATTGCAGCCCACGACGCAGGGCCTCCTACGAGTCACTTGCCACCGGATGGGCGGGATGGCGGCGGAGAAAGGACCTGGAAGTCTTTTCGCAGCCGCTCCGTTGGCGTGACGGGGCACTCGAAGTCCGCGTATCCCCGAAGTTCACGTGGCAGCAGCGGCACGAGAAGCACCTGGTCTGGCCGTATTTCAAAGACCCCGAGCTCTCACGTGATGGTGTCCAGGCAGCTATCCGCCTCATCGAGATCACATTTCCTGAAAGTGGCTGCCGCCCAGCGGTACTCGATGTGCGCCGCCAGCGCATCTACCAGCCCGCTCGACGCCGCAGGGGGTTTGATGCATGGCTGAGCGGTGAGGCGGCGGCATTCGTCTCAATGCTCGATTCCATACGGAACGTCGCCTAGCCGGATTCGCCCTGTGCCTGCCCACCAGCATCCTGAGGTCACAGATGCGACCGCGAAAGCTCTTTACGCCAACGCGATACGCTGTGCGGCTTCCGACTGCACGGAACCCCTTTACCGGAAGGACCTAGACGGAAATCGCACTCTCAACTCGCGGATCGCGCATATCTGCGCGCGATCTGAGAACGGGCCCCGATGGGATGCCCATATGGCGAGCGAAGAGAATCGCAGCGCTGAAAACCTCTTGCTTCTCTGCCTATTTCATTCCGAGCTGGTGGACGCGGAGGGGCGCGTGGAAGATTTTCCGAAAGAGCTGCTGCTGCAATGGAAAGCGGCACAGCTGGCGGAGTATGATCAGGCGGCTGCCGCCGGAATTGAAGCAGGTTGGCCGCTCACCGATGCGGAAGCTGCTGAAGTCATCGCCAAGTCCGAGCGCTCGACCATCACGGTCATCGCCGACACGATCTACAACGGCGGAATGGGTGGCCAACTCGGCGGAGGAGGCGGTGGCGGCGGTGTCATCGGAACCGGATCACTCGGTGGGGGCTGGCTCTTTTACACCTCTGACGCCGCCTACGACACGCCGTGCGGAGATCTTGGTCGTTGCCGCGCGTGCTTCCAACTACGAAGGCCCGTGGATACCACATGTCGGCCGCGGAACTCGGGGAAAGGCGCACATTGCGGGGGTTGATGGCGCTGATGGAGGCGACACCATCTTCGAAAGTGGCGAAATCAGGCTAGTAGCACCGGGCGGCAAGGGTGGCCTCGCAGGATCGGGCGAACGGAAAGTATCGGACAAACTGTTGGTTTCCGCGTTAATGCCCGCCAATTATGTAGCGGTCGACCACGGGCTCGCGCACGTGATCAACGGAGCCTGGTCGTACTACGACGTCGTCCTAATTCCGACACCGATGTCGCTTGCGCTGATCTGTGTGATCGAGGCAGGCGGAGTTGACGTTGGGGAATACACAATCGCCTTCGAAGTTCACAGCCCGTCAGGCCAGAAGCGCACGAGATTAAGCCTGGCGCTCTCAATTGACGAGCAAGGTGATCTCAACCGGATCCCATGTCACTGCGCGCTTTCGTTCGAGGTTGATGAGCTGGGAATGTGGAGGGTCACAGCGCTTTCCGATGTCAAGCGGCTCGCCGCAATCGATGTACTCATCAAGCAGCCAGATTTAGTTACTACAACCTGACACGCGATCGATCAGATCAAATTGCCCGCAAGCGCGCTGTTGGTTTTGATTGGGCCACGCTGGTCTCGCTCACGGGGCCCGGCGTTCCGGGTTCGCCGCGGCTTGTTGAGGGGCCGCATCAATTCAACGTCAAATTCGATGAGGTCCACCGGATCGGGCGACGCGACTCTGGCCTCGACAACAACAACTTCGATGCGACATACCCGACAAGAATTCTTGGTCCCGCCATGGTCGAAAACATCTTGGCCCGCGCTGCCACAAGCCGACTGGGCCGCCTGTGAAATCCAACTTGTTGGGGTCGAAGTTTGATAAGCGAAGATCACGACTCGAACCACTCGCCCCGGTCGCAACCGCACAGGAACAGTACCGCGATACCGTTCCTCGCCAATGGATCTCGGTGGTGAAGCCAATCCGAATCTGTCGTGTTCACCACGGGTGCGCGCATGCGCCGCGCCAACGCCGCGAATTTGCGGTCGCTCGGATCGAACCGTTCAAGCTCGGGGTCGACCGGAAAGTCGGCGTAGCTGCCATCTGCGGACCGAGGTAGGTCGATCCTCTCGACCCGCATCGGACCGTTCATCAGGATCTGAAAATAGAAACGGTCGCCAACGCCTGGCTCCCCGTCCGAATTGAGTTTGTGCGCGTACTCAGCCTGTATGTCCCTTGCCAAGTCCACGAGAACTTGGTGGCTACGCGTCACCTCGATCAAGAAGTCGATGGCGGCCTCACGACAGCTCAGCGACGGAGTGCGGCCTCCGTTGGCGGGGTCGGGTCGGCCGTTGGCCACGACTGGCACATTTGTGTCAACAACAACCTGCATCAGTCAGCGGCATCTCGAAGGCGTCGCAACCGTGCTTTTTCAGCCAGAGCTGCTTCGCCGAACGCATCGCCCATGAAGTTCACGGGCCAATTTTCAATTTGGCCAAGAACATTGAGCCATAGTGGCGTCAATGCAGAGCTACCACGGTTGACGTCGCAGAAGTAGAGCTTTACCTCGTCGGCCTTCAGGGCCTCTTCAGCGATACGGCGTTGCAATCGGAGGAGCAAGTGCTCGGAATGGCTCTCTAGCAGCACCTGAACACGTCGACGTGTAGCTGCGTAAAGCAGAACGTCGGCAAGGTTGGCCTGTGCGAGCGGGTGCAGGTGGATTTCGGGTTGTTCGAGCAGAACGGTGGACTCTTCGGGCACGTACATCAAAAGGGTGATTACGGGCAACACTTGCGAAACGCCGAACCCAACATCGGTCAGTAACACCTCGCTAGCTCCGGGCCGGGTAACGACCTTCGCCTGCCAACGATTAGAGCCTTCCGCGATCTCCTCGACCTTAAAGCGATGGATTAACCCGAGATGCTGCAACCAATACGCCACCATGGCTTGGAAAGGCAGGAGGCGTGCCCTAGGTCGCAGATTCAGTGTCTCGCCACTAGCGGTTGCGGCGAGGATCGCATCGATCGCTTTCTCGCCGCGTCGCCCGACATCGGCGGGCCGGGAGCGAGCCCATAGATAGTCGCGTTGTGGGTACTCACGCAGTGGCCCCAAGTAGAAAATGCCATCGAGCGCCTGTTCATATGCCGCCTCAAGATCAGATAGAAATTGTGCGTTCTGGTAGTACGTGCGCGCCTGGTCGGGAAACGCATAATTCTTGATAGGCGCGGGAAGTCTCCATGCCCTGCCCTGGGTGCGAACGAACCGGAACGGGCCCTCGCCCTGGTAGGTCAGTCTGAATTCGTTGGCTTTTGGCCCGGGTCTAAGTCCGAACTCATGGCCGCCGAGCGTGTAGGCCAGCTGTACCGTGCGAGCCACCTGCTTCTCAACAACGGTACGGGACGCCAGCGTGAAAGTGTTGTCGGCGGCGAGGTCGGTCCGCGGGTCCGACGGATCAGGCAGAACCAGCTGCGCGGTCCGTTCGAATGAAATGGATGTTTCGATCGCCAAATTCTCATCGTGACGATGGATGGCATCCCGGATGGCCCCCAGTTCGACGTAGTCGCCGTTCATCTCCAGCGACAGGAGCCGATCGGTGGCCTCTTTGGTCTGCTTCAACAGCAGAAGGAATTGCAAGATGCTCGTCTTGCCTGAGGAATTTGGCCCAAACAGCCCGGTGACACGCCCGCACGACAGATCAACGCGGGGCCATGACTTGAAGTTGGTGAAGGACAGCCGCCTCAGCATCGTTCACGTAGGTTACCGCAGCTAACGGCCTGAAGATGTGACCCATGCCCTGCGCGCGAGTCAGTATCCCGGGCATGCAGCTTTTCGGTCGAACAATGGAATTTCAACGACCCAGCCAATCCCGGAATGCATCAATTTGGCATGTACCGGAGACTAGCGCGGAGCACGCCTGGAAGCGACGTCCTGCAGTTGTCCAGTCCGGATTCGCTTCCAGTTACTAGCGCGCCGCGCCGAGGCGACTACGTTTGAACAGTCAGCCCATGCAACTTGACACTCAAGGGCCCCAAGTGGCCTGGCCTTTTGGCCCTCATATGGCGGGCTCCTTTAAAAGGTAGCGATACAGCGTCGCGCGGCTGACCCCGAGGTACTTGGCAATCGCCTTTCCTGAGTGACCGTCGGATTTCATCCGCTTCGCGGTGGAGATGTGCTCGGCGTCGGCGACCTTTCGAGGTCGCCCGAACTTAGTACCGTTAGCGCGAGAGGCATTCCGCTTCAACGCCGTTCGCTCCTTTATCAATTCGCGCTCGTACTCGGCCAGGGACCCGAGCACACCGATCATCATGCGCCCGGCCGGAGTGGACGAGTCGATGCCATCGCTGGTGGAGATCAACTTGGCACCGCGGTCGGTCAGCTCTTTGACGGTCTCCAAGATGTGCAACATGTTGCGGCCCAGCCGATCCAATTTCCAGACCACAACGACGTCGCCCTCCCGGACGTAATCCATCAGCGCCGCCAGGCCGGGACGGTCATCCCGAGCGCCGGATATGGTGTCGGAGAAGATTTTTGTCGTCCCTGCCGCTTCAAGGGCTTGGTTTTGCTGATCGAGGGTTTGGGCAACGGTAGAGACTCGGGTGTAGCCAATCCGTTGTCCGACCGGATGCCTGTCGACGTCGTTCTCTTGACTCATATGTATGAGAATCGCGGTTTTGCGAGTCTTATTTCCGAGACGGAGTTTTGAGACAGATCGACCTGGCCGGATCGAACCGGTTGAGGCCATCCGCCCGGCGTCTCACATGTGGTCTATTTCGAGACGGGGCATCGCTGGGTTCAGCTGGGTTTGCAGGTGCGAAGACCACTTGATCCCGGCCAGGATCGGTGTCATCGGCCTTTTCCCGGGCAAGTCGCTGTTCGCTCGCCTTAATCAAGCAGAAGCGAGTTGATCACGACGTCGAGCGCTGGTGGACCGTCCTGTCCACCCCCGGCCACCCCGGCAGCGGCGATCTTGTCCAACGTCGCCAACCCCGTCTCGTCGATGGTGCCGAACACCGTGTAAGCCGGTGGCAGCTCGGAATCCCTATAGACCATGAAGAATTGGCTGCCATTGGTGCCGAGCCCGGCATTCGCCATGGCCAAGGTGCCGCGCGGATACATGACCGGTTGTTGCAGCTTCGGGTCGTTCGGTGGGTACTGGTCGGTCGGATACTCGTTGGCGAACTGGTAGCCCGGCCCTCCGGTGCCGTCGCCCCGGGGATCGCCACACTGCAACACGGCCAGGTCCGGACTGGTGGTCAGACGGTGGCATTTTGTGTTAATGAAGTATCTCTGGCCCATCAGGCTGGCGAAACTGTTGACGGTGCAGGGCGATTCGTTGTTCGCCAGCATCAAGCCCAGGTTGCCCTGGCTGGTCACCATACTGGCGGTCAGTTGCGCCGGATCGGTCGGGACCTTGCCGGTCCGCGGCGGCTTGACCGGCTTGGCGGCCGGTTCTTGCGGTGTCGCCTGGTATTGGCAATTTGCGCCCACGCTGGCTGACGGCCGAAACGGCGGCAACGGCGGCACCTGACCGGTCTGCAGTGCAGTCGTTGCGGTCGCCGCGGAACTGCTGGCAGACGTAGCCGTTGCTCTGGCAGGGGTCGTCATTACTGTCGCACTGCTGTTCTGGTCGTTTCTGTTGTTGATCACGATGATCACCACCGCGGCGATGACGGCAAGCGAGGCGACCGCGCCAACGATGATCAGGGTCCGGTGCATTCGGGCCTGCTGGGCATGGCCCTCAAGCTGCTGTTCGACGTTGCGCTCGGCTCCCGCACCCCGCAGCTGGGCAATGTTATGGGCCAGGTCGGCATCGGAGAGCTGGGTGGCCGCCAGTGTCGGGCCCATGGGAGTGGCTGGGAGCGTCGGGTCGGATGCCGAACTCTGCGGCCGCTGGGTGGGGAAGGTGATCGCGCCGCGGGCAGCATCTGCCAACTCGACGGTGGTCGCATATCGGCTGTCGGGCTCCTTAGCCATACCGCGGACGACGACCTCGTCGAGGTTCGTCGGCACGTTCGGTTGAACGGCCGACGGTCGAGGTGGCGGGGTGTTGGCATGTGCATACATCAAATGCACGGCAGTACTGCCGGGAAATGGTGGCTGTCCGGTTAGGGCTTCATACAGCACACAGGCCAGCGAGTAGATGTCTGCGCGGGCATCCTCTTCCGTTTGGGGGTCAAGACGTTCAGGTGCAATATAGGCGAAACTGCCGATTATATTGCCGGACTTCGTCATCCGCGTCTCATCTGCCGCACGGGCGATTCCGAAGTCAATGAGATAGACGAAATCGTCGTCATCGAGCAGGATGTTGGAGGGTTTAATATCGCGGTGGATCAGCCCAATCTTGTGTGCGGCATGCAAGGCCTTAGCAACCTGGTCGACGATGCGCACCGCGCGGGCAGGTTCTAGCGGTCCGTCGGCGAGCACCGCGGCCAGGTCGCTACCCGTGATCAGCCGCATACTCACGAACAGTCGGCCATCGATTTCACCGTAGTCGTAGATGGGAACCGCATGTGGGGTGTCTAATCGAGCGGCTGCGTGGGCTTCTCGTCGGAATCGATGTTGGAATTCCGCGTCCTCGGAAAGACTTGCAGGCAAGACCTTGATGGCGACGACGCGGTCGGTGACGGTGTCACGGGCTCGCCAGACCTCACCCATACCGCCACGGCCCAATAACTCCACCAACCAGTACCGACCGAACGGCGTACCCTGCACCCCGCCTCCTCCGTCACTAGGCTGCAAGCTGCAAGCACGATAGCGGCTTAGCTGATACCTCCGCAGGTGATCGGCGCTAGGCAAGCGGTCCAGCCATGTAGCTGGCTTCCGACGCCGACAGGCGCGCCGACACGCACTACCCGTCGACCATCGATGTTCACGAATTCTTATACACGAAGTTTTGAGACGCTCGTAGGTCATCTATTTTGTGACAGTGTTCAGTTGGGTCTGGGCTTGGTCGATTTGGTGGTCTGCGCAGCCTCCCAGCCCTTCCCACCGAAACACTCGTCGTCAAGAGAAGCGGGACATGCTGATCGATTTCATGCTGACCGCGCCGCCGACTGCGCCCGAAACTATTCAGCTCCGACGAACCACGCTTTGGTTACTGTGCGAGTTTGCGCCATGGACCCGAGCGGCCCGGCTTTGACTGTCCATATCGCTAAGGACCGGTTGATGGGGTTGGTGGAGTCACGGCTCATGAGGACCGCGAAACCGCTCTGACCCGAACCACAACCATATTCAGGTATGTCACCGTCGGGTCGCACGTCACGCATGCCGACCAGCAGGCGGCATCTGGCACCGTTGTCTAGCTCAAGGGCGTACGGCCAAGGATCGACACCATGTTGGACCGAAGGCAAGGGAAATGTGCTGAGTGGAAACCGGCGCAGCTCTTTGTCCCACGGATTGTCAAGGCACAACATAGATCTTGGAGGTGCCGACCAGCAAATGTCTGCGCTTGCCGAGTTGGGACTGCAGTAGTAGACGTTTGCGGTCACCGCCGCCTTCGAGGTGGTCTCACAATTCAAGGGGAGGTCGGCGTTCGAGTTATGCACTTCACGGAAGCCAATAGCGGGTTGACCATTGACGACTGCGGTCGTCGTTTGAATATCGGTTTCATTGGCCCGGGTTGGCGATGCCGGTGGTGGAGGGCCGGGTATCGGCGATGATGACGCTCCGGGTTGGGGGACAGCTGTGATCCCAGCATGCGGGCTATTGTGTTGCCACTCCCGCCACATCACGATGGCAGCCCCAATCAAAACGATGGTCGCGGCGACGCCGCCCGCGAGCGCCCAGGTACGCCGAGACCCGGCTGTTGATTTGGCGGGAGGGCTAGCTGCCGATGCAGGGGGTGCCTCGGACGGCTGGAGTGCTACGTGAGTCGCCGCACTCGAGGCACCGGTTGAATCAACCCGGTCACTGAGGGCGCGTGCGAATTCAGAGCAGCTTCTGAACCGGCCATCGGGTCGCTTGGCCAGGCCCACGGCGAGCACCGGATCCAACGCGGCGAGCTCTGGTCGCTTATCAGCGACGGCCGGTGGTGGCACGTTGAGATGGCGACTGATAACTACAGCCGGGTTGGAATTCGGGAACAATTCCGAACTGGTCAGCAGATGAAATGCCGTGGCCGCCAATGAGTACTGATCAGCCCGGCCATCGACGTCTTCACCCATAAGTTGTTCGGGGGCAGAGTATGCCACCGTTCCTACAGTGAAATTGGTCTTGGTCAGCCCGCTGATATCGTTCGCGTTGCGGGCTATTCCAAAGTCGGTCAAGAGAATTCGCTGCTCTCCGTCATCGTCGAGGTGGGTCATCATGATGTTCGCGGGCTTTACGTCACGGTGCAGCAGATCTTGTTTGTGGGCATAGTCGAGCGCGCTGGCGACCGCGGTGACAATACGAACGACTTCCTCGACCGGCATGCCAGCCGGGTGGCGATCGGCCAGAAGCCGTGCCGCATCGAGCCCATCGACGAAATCCATCGAGATCCACAGCTGCCCATCTTCCTCACCGCGGTCGTGCACCCCGACGATGTGCGGATGCCAGAGCGTAGAAGCGAGATCGGCTTCCCGGTTGAACCGGGCCCGGAACTCTTCGTCGCGCGACCACTCTCGGGGAAGCAATTTCAGGGCGTCCCGGCGCGGGAGTCGCGGATGCTCCGCGAGGTAGACCTCGCCCATCCCCCCAGAACCCAACAAGCGAACGATGGTGTACCCAGCGAAAGTCTGACCGTTAGTCAGCGGCATGGGTCGATCACCTCGCCGCGTACTCGATCATTGGTTCGGTGAACACTTGACCGCTGGGTGTGGTGATTGAGACGCCGTTCGATCGCACCTGATAGCGGGTCCCGTCGACGGGATTGGTGACGTCGAATCCGCCCGAAGATCGCACTGCGTTGGCCAATTCGATGCTGGCACCGTCGCTAAGTCGGAGCCCCCGGTAGTAGTAATTGGCTGGACCGTCCTCACATACCACGATCAGCGATTGGGTGGTGCGCCCCAGCAGTGCTGGCGTACTTCCTGGGTCGCACCGACCGGCGGGATAACCCACGAACCCCTGCGCATCGGTATCTGGCAAGCTGAGTTGAGGCTTCGCCTTCGTCGTCAAAGACGCTCGGGTACTAGGCGATTCGGTAGTAACCACGCTAGTAGTTGGTGCCGTCGACGCAGCTGAGTGGGAGGCATTCGGGGATCCCTGGTTGTTCCGCAAGATCAGCAACCCCGCTATCAGCGTGGCTGCCACGAACGCTGTCACGGCTCCGGCAACCAGCACCAGTCGTCCGGTCCCGAATTTGCGTTCTGTTGATTCGGGGACGCGGAAGTGATCGGGGTATGGGGTGTATCCGGTTCCCTCCGGATTAGGCCAGCGATCTAAAAACTGGCGGGTGCTGACTTGCTGGTCAAGACCGGTAGCAGACATTGTTGGTGACTCCGAGACTGCTGCCGCAGCGCTTGCTGCTATGGCGAGTTCGCCCGCTGAAGCGAAACGCTCCGTCGGCTGCTTCGCCATGCCGCGGGCAACGACATTGTCGAAAGCGGCTGGAACAGTGGTGTTGAGCATCGAGGGTTTCGGAGGGTCGAGGGTGAGATGGCCGGTGATCTGCTGCTCGGCACTATCACCCGGATACGGTGGTGCCCCGGTCAGGCACTCGTGCAGCACACAGGCCAACGAGTAAACATCGGATCGAGCGTCTGCGACACCGGTGGTGAAACGTTCGGGGGCCATGTAGGCCAAGGTCCCAATGATGGCACCGGTTTTGGTCACCCTGGTGGCCGCGACGTTGTGGGCGATGCCAAAGTCGATTAAGTAAGTGAAGTCGCGGTTGGCCATTAATGCGTTCGAAGGCTTGATATCTCGGTGCACTAGTCCAGCGGCATGTGCAGCGTCTAGTGCTGATGCCAGCTGTTCGATGACCATGACGGCTCGCCGCGGGTTCATTGGGCCATCTTGTTTGAGCAAGGTGCCTACATCGACGCCGTCGATGATCGGCATGACCAGATACAAGCGGCCGTCGACCTCGCCGGTGTCGTGGATGGGGATGATGTGCGGTTCGGTCAGCCGGGCGGCCGTATGAGCCTCGCGGCGGAAGCGTTCTCGGAATCCGGGTTCGGTGGCGAGTTCGGTGGACAACACCTTGACCGCGACATGGCGGTCAATGACGGTGTCGTGGGCTTTG
This sequence comes from Mycobacterium ahvazicum, assembly GCF_900176255.2. Lineage (GTDB taxonomy): Bacteria > Actinomycetota > Actinomycetes > Mycobacteriales > Mycobacteriaceae > Mycobacterium > Mycobacterium ahvazicum. The sequence goes on along the minus strand of NZ_FXEG02000002.1, from coordinate 2,178,107 downwards.
TACACCTTGCCCATGCCACCTTCGCCGATCACCTCGATCAGCCGGTAACGCCCGAACGCCCGCTCATCCATAAGCAGTATCAGGGATGCCGCAGGCCCGCTGCCAGATGCCAGACAACCCTGCTCCCGCCAGACTGCAGGGGATCCACATCGTCGCGTTCACATCCAACGCTGTCGGTCGGCGGACCGATCGTTGGGATTGCCGGTACCTAGACTGTTCCACTGGCAGACGCCACCGTGGCTTGAACACGTACCGCTTCTGTGCTGACTGTGGGATTCACTTCCATCGCAACAGAGCGCCGTCGGGTTGCCCGGGTTTTGGTCAGGCCGTTCGACGCAAGTCCCGTAGCTGTTTGTGTAGTAGCCGGGTGGACATTGGCTCAACGGAATCGGCTGCTTCGGTATTTCACTCAGATTTCCGACGACCCCAACATCGCGGCTCGCGGTGAATGGCAACCCGATGACCGCAGCGATGGCCGCCGCTCCGATCGACACACGAAACATCTGACGCCCTTGCACGATTAGATAAGACGCCGAGAAGCGTAGGCACACGCAGACCGGCAGCACACCGATTTCGCAAAACCCGTTGCCGGAGTTGAAGTCTGCAACGGTCGCTGGTGTTCGGTCGGCAGTGTCCTTCATACCGCGCCGCAACGAGGAATCCGAGCTTCCGCCCCGGGATTCGGGGTCAGAACGAGGAGACGTTTTCGACACTGACAAACATGCCGTGCCCAGTGCCGTCGTTGGTGAAGCGGGTGCCGTCGCTGCCGGGCAATACCGTCCAACCCTGGATGTGATAAGTCTGACCGTAGTTGAGGACGAGATCATTTTGCGGTGTACCGCCCCCGCCGATATTGCCGTCGTTCCAGCTGAAGCCGCCTGAGGCCGTCACTTCGGCCAGATCGAAGTGAATGCCACCTGGACATGGATTTCGGCATTGTGATTCCGGAAGAGATATCGGTGCCTGGGGAAAGCCCGTGCTATCGGGCCCACTCGCTTCGCACGCGACCCTGTCCGGCTGGACGATGCACCGAACCCGGCCAGATTCGGTCCTCACGTATGAGGATGCCCCGGCCGCGGACGCAAAAGCGATTCCCAACGCGGTGACCACGACGGCCACAAGCACGATTCGCTTCATGGCCCAGAGGCTAACGAGCCAATATCGCCAGCCGGAGGAGATTCGAACAAAGTTTTCTTTGGCCTTCTAGGCACGCTTCTGCCAACTTGCCGTTGTACACACTGGGTGACAAGATCCGGTTGTTCCCCGGTGCCAGGCGCATACGGGCGGCCAAGATCTCGTTCTACAGGCACCGGCATGAGGAGGCGATCGGAAGAGCCGGGATCCTGCACGCCCTTCGTGCACGAAGTTTGAGTAGGTCGCAATCGAGTTGCGCCATCATCTGTCTATAGAGCGGCCGCTCCACTGTCCGAGATCGCGAAGACGCTGCTCGCAGCCTGCCTCATAGTCGAGTGGGTTGTACAGGTTAGGGTTCCATCCATTCGCCGCCTCCGCCATGTTCTTGCAAGCCATAACGGGCGGTACGCCCGACCTCATCATGTTCATGGCTCCATCCGCTCCCTGCTGGTAGCCGGCCTGGTACGACCGCGCATCACGAGTCGGTCCTGAGCTACAGGCTGCGAAGCTGACAGCCATTGCGATGGCGACCAACCAAGCTCGAAGACTTCTTCCTTGCATTTGTCGTACCAATTTCTAGAAACGTTTACCCAACTCTCAGATCGTGGCCCGGGTTGGCTAACCGAGCGGGACCGCCTGGGAGCCGCCGGTGGCAGGGTTATTGATAGTCGCGCTTGTGAAGTGGAAGTCGGGAGGGACGGCACCGCTGAGGGTAACGATCACCGGGGAATAGATCGCCCTTCCATTCGCACAGTTTGGTTCACAGATCACTCGAAACTCAATGCCGCGGCCCGTCGCGCCATCAATTCCCCATTTGCTCCATACTATTTTGTCAACATTTAAAGTGTTGTCGCACAACAACATTATCGATGCTGGCCGGACTTCCGGCGGGAGAGAACAGCTGCGCACGACCGGCGTCGGATCATCGGCCACCGCGACTGGCAGATCCCAACCGGCGGACAGCAACACGATCGACAGCAGAACCCCACCCCAAGCCGCTCCTCGAAATGGAGGTGCAGATCCGTGGCTTCTTGTCATTGCCTATCCACCTCCGCCGGGAACTGAGAGCGGCGTCCATGTGCCGTCGGGATGATTAGGATCCCCTGACGCCTGGTAGGGGCCCTGAGTGAACACCAGAGAGGGCGACCATCTGGGCCCTGCCCTACCTGCCAACTTGAACATGCCGTCCCAATTTCCCGGACCCCAGTCAGGCTTCCACCTTGCGCCCATTGGCCGGACTTTCCTCCGTCGAAGGAACGACACGCCAGAATTTCACCGCGGGGCCCAAACCCATAGACGTACCGCGTCCAACTTGAGCAAGGCTGGCCCACATATCCGTCTTTCATGCCCGGTACGACGGCACAGTTCGGGGATGCGGCATGGCAGGCGCTTGCCGGGTCAGCGCTAGCCGGTGTTGCGTCAACAGCGCCTAATCCGGCCATCTCGGCGAGCACGGTAATGACCAACATCGTGTATCCGGTCAATCTGTTGCTCCTCGTCGACTCTGCTACCCGGGTGAATATCACTGGCGAACTCAGAAGGACGAAACGTTTTCGATGCTGACGAACATGCCGTGGCCGGTGCCGTCGTTGGTAAAGCGCGTGCCGTCTTGGGTTGGCACGATAGTCCAGCCCTCCATGTCATAGGTTTGCCCGTAATTCAGGGTGGAGTATTGGACGCCGGAGCCAGCGGCGATGTTTCCCTGCGCCCACCTGAACGCGCCTGCGGCAGTGACTACGGCCAAACCCCAATGCAGACCTCCGGGACATGGCGAGTATCTGCATTGCGATTCAGGCATCGAAATGGGCGCTTGCAGGAAGCCGGTGCTGCCGGGCCCCGATGCATCGCAAACAGCCGCTGGGCCCCCTCCATGACCTTGATCATTCGCGGTGACCATACAGTGCACCCTGCCCGACTCCGTTCTCACGTATTGCTCAGCGTGGGCATCCGGCATCCCGGCGATGCTCAATCCCGCGACAACAGCCGCCACAAGCACTATCCGCTTCACGGCTCGGAGCCTAACGAGGAAATGTCCGTATCCGCAGCAGATTCCATGAGCGCGCATGTGACCACGGCTGACCGATCCCAACTACCTGCACGGGCCGAAGAAGTAGTACCACAACGAATTAGGGGCCGCGGCCGTTGGAGATTTTCAGCGAATGCGGGCCTTAGCACTGGGCGAATGCCCCAGGGCCGCAATTTGGACCGGGGTTGCCGAACCGCGCCCCTGGGCCCGCTGGCGGAGGCCGATAACCACCTGGCGGCGGTGTGTCCCATGGGCATTGCCCGTTGTCGAACCAGGGGTGCACCGGATCTACGACGCAGGGAGAATCGCTGAATCCGATTGGGATCGAAGCGAATAGCGTCGCACCGACCGCCAGCGCTGCTGCGAGTGCTGCTTTCATTTCGCGACCTCCTTGTGCAACCACCCACCCGTACCGGTCTTTCCAACGACTCCCTGCACGATGCCGGTTCATCATTTGTCTTCCTCAAGGTTCGATCGGGGCGATTAGGGTCCACAGTGCAGCAGGTCGGTGCAATTCACCTTCTGGGCACAGGCGGCGATGGCGGCTGCTTCGTTCGCGGGGGCTCCCTCTCGCTCTAGCTCCTGAACGACCTGCATGAAGGATTGGCCGTGCTGCTCGTAGTAGAGCACCTTCTTGCCCACCGCGATATACATGTCCGGCTTGGAGTCAAAGGGCACCCCATCTGACTTGAGGCAGTAGGAGTACGGCGTCTCGGCATGGGCGACGGGGGCCAACGTCGCGGTAGCGGCTGTGACTGACGCCAGAGCGCCAACCGGTCCGGCCAATAGTCTGGTGATTTTCATTTGGACCGTCGCATTCCCGGAGAGGTAGTCCGCACTGCTTGCCGAGCCTAATGGGGATTCTTGAACTGCAGATTGCCGTATTTCGGGCAGTAGTGCGTCGCTGAAAGCGCCTCAAAGATCGCCGCCCGATCCGATCGCAGGCCCAGCTGAGAGACAAGAGCATCGGCAATGGCGTCCGGACCAGTTCCGTTATTGAGACCTCCGCAAACCTGATGCGCGATCCGGATTAGATCAGCCGGAGCCCCAACGACCCCATTGTTGTTCGCCTTCTGGACGAAGTCGTCGTCGTTGCTATCGGCGTGAGCAACACCCATCGACAGCACAGCTAGGGAGACGGTCAGGGCCGCAGTCGTATATTGCTTTAATTGCATGAAGTCACGCAGTGATAGCCGGTATTGCCGCTGTCATAGCACTGCGTTTGACAATCAGCCCTGGCCGTGCCGGTACCGAGCAGGAACACCGCGGCTGTGGCCGTAATCAGTGCCGCAATAGTCTTCATTCCCGTTCCCTCCAAAGACTTCGGCAGTTCCGCCCGGACCTCATGCGTACACACAGAGTACTACTAGTAGGGCAGACATGGGTGTCCTTTGCCCGACTACTGGGACAGGTGCCGACGCGACCCAGTCAGAACGATCCTGAACGCGTCGCCGCCTGGGAAGTCCGCCGCCGCGAAGTTGGCGAGCGAATCCGGACACTCCGCACAGAGCGGGGTCTCACGCAAGAGGCTCTGGCGCTCCGATCGGGTGTCACCCGCAACGTGCTTATCGACGTCGAGCTTGGCCGACGAGGCTTGCTTTACGAGCGGCTATTCGATATCGCCGAGGCGCTGCAGGTTCCCGCGGCGCAGCTCTTTGGAGCAAACCCATAGTCCGCCAGGCCAAAGCCAACTCACCCGAACCGAGCCAGTCCAACATCAACTTCAAGCACCCTCGGCCCCAGTCCTTTTCGTTGCCAAGTTCGGTATCGGCAGCGAGGCTGGCCCTGCCCCGCGACGGTTCTCGCTAGCGGGGTTGTGTGGGCGGGTTTTGATCATCCTCGTGAGTGAGGCTGGTGTATGGCCGACCCGGCGGTGGGACGTCCATCTTTGGATCCACTGCCTGCATGGAGTCGGGGTAGCGCGGGTCAACGTAGGTGAGGTCGTGGCCCCGGCGTTGTAGGTACCGGCCGAACAGGTAGATGGCCAAGCAGATGAGCGCAAACGCCGCGGCGATACCTGCGACGGCGAGGATTTGCATGGAACTGCCTCCGTGGAACAGCGCTATCTGAGGGCCTTGTCGAATCCCAGTTAATCCGACAATTCCTGCATGTCAACTCTTGTTCTGGGGCTGGGATTAGCGGTGACTTGCAGAGGGGTACTCGCTCTAGTGCTATGGAGCCATGGGTCCGGCCTAGGGCAAGGGGGCAGTGGTGGCAGACGGGAAATTGGAAGTCGACCTGGAAGCGTTGGCATCGTCGGCGGCGCATGTCGGCGGGCAGGCTGAGGATCTCGCGACCGCCCACTTGTCATCGGACAACCAGATTGTGTCCGCTCAGACCGGCTGGGTGGGCAGCTCCGCGGCAGCGCTCGCCGTGAAGACGGAGACCTGGTTGGAGACGTCGCGCAGGCTCGTGGGCCGGGTCGGCGGCCATGCGGTCGACCTGAACACCGATGGAATCACCTTCGCCACGATGGAGCAGGAGAACGTCGAGAAGGTCCGCGCGGTCATACGAGGTGTCGGCGGGATAGCTGGTTCGGCCGGGGTGTGATCGATGATGTTGACGGTGGCCGATATTGATCGATGGAGCGCTGATGCGGTGCGCACCGTCTTCCATGCAGCCAATGCCCGTGGGCAAGCCACTTTGGAGGCTTCGCAGCACCTGAGTTCGTTGGCGGTGTTCGACAGCTGGGAAGGAGCCACCGCGGAGGCTCGGAGACATAGCAACGCGTCCATCCGCCAAGACCTTGATGCTCACGGGAATGAATCCTTGGCGGTCGGCGCGGCGGCCGGGAAAGCCGCTGAAGACATCGAGCATGTCCAGTCCGAGCTGCGCACGTTGCGTCATGATGCAGCCGAAATGCACATGATGATCGATCCGGTGACCAACAAGGTCGTCCCGACGTCGACCGCCCTACCCATGGAAGCGTTCATCGCCGAAGAACAACTGCAGCCGCGCCTGGACGCGATTCTCACCGAAGCCAACGCAGTCGACCAGGAACTTGCGACCGCGATCAATATGGCCGACGGCGACATCCCGATTTCACCCGGTCCCGGCGGTGTGCGGATACCGGGAGGGCAGCTGGATACCCCACCTGCGGGCCAGAACAGCACGACCGGCCAATGGCAGCTCGACACATCGCGCTCGTACGACGATCCCTTTTCGCCCCCTCAGGGGCCGTACGTCCCATGGCAGCCAACGACCATTCCGGAGAAGCTTGCGACCGGTCCGTCCACCGGCCTGCTCACCACGGACAAGACGGGACTTAGCAACACCGCCAACGGGTTTGACGTGCAACAGGGTTACAAGATCCGACTCACCGGGGGCCAGGCCACCGGGATCACCAAGATGGTCCAGGGTGCCGACGGGAAGTGGTATTCAGCCCGGTGGATCGAGAACACGTACGAGATGGAGACCACGAAGGTCCTGCAAGGCACAGGCAGCTTAGGCGGTATCACCGGCTACCCGATGGCGATGCCGTGGAAGCCGGTCTCGCTGGGCGAGATCATGAATACGTCCGCGATGTACCCGGGTAAGACGTTCTACCTACCGGACGGCTGCGGTGGCTCCATTCCGATCGTGAACGGCAAATTACCGACACCAACCGTTCCCGTGATGACGGCTCCGCATTGACCGCAGCCACGAGGCACTCTTCCCGTCGGGCACTGCGATTCGCCGCGGTGGGAATCTTCACGGTGTTGATGGTCGCCTCGGTCTGGCTACTGGTCCGACCGGCCGGAGGCAAGGCGGCCGATTGCGCGACGGCGCGGGCCATGTGGAGCTACTACGAGTCCCAGCTCGCCTCGGCCCGGACAGCGGCGCAGGAACCCGACGCCAACAACAGCAAGACGGAAGTCGCTTATCGGAACATGATTAACGAATTGCAGTCCTACGCGGGCCGGATCAGCTCACCGGGTCTACGGTCCGAGGCGGATGCGATGGTGGCGATCAACCGCGACCTGTTCGAGCAATGGAAGCGCTGGGTGGCCGAGAGCCAGTCGGTATCACCGACCTCAGTGGGCCCGACTCCTTCCGACAGGCAATTCGGCACCGATTTCACGCAAAACGCGGAGAAGCTCAAGGACGTTCATGCTGAGCTCCAACGACGATGCGCGAGCTGAATCGGCCGACGGTCGTGGGATATGCGGATCCCGTAGCACGATGAGGATGAGCAAGACGCCGACTCAGGTCTCCATGAACATCGGCGACGAACACCGGGATCACTGAGGAGGACATCGGCATCGGCGATGCGCAGTAGGGATCGGTTCTCTCGGGTCGTCACACTCGTCGAGTTCAGGTCAAATCGGGCGACTTTTGCGTCACTTAAATCCATATCTTTGACAAAAATTTGACGATCTCTGGGGTGTTATGGGGTAAAACGCCTGGTCGCGAACACAACGGGCTGATCTATCGACTGCTAACCGCGCTCCGAAGCGTGCCGTTCGCCAGGTGGTTTATTTGCCGCGAACTAAGCCAGTACTTGACTTCCGCTTTAATGCGTTGCGCCACTAAAGACGCACGGCCATATCGAACGATCCAGCCGGGGGGCGGGGTGGAGCACACAACGAGGATCCGCCCCGTGTTTGCTGCTTACCAAGCAGGGTCATTAAACAACATTTCGCTATTGGTTCCGCAGTAACTCTTCGTTAATAGTCTGAAGGAGTTTCTTTTGTACCTTTTGCAAGGTGGGAATTGATGACCCTACACGACCCTTGGGGACTTTGATCTGGTAAAAGAGCACAATCAGATGTCCCTACAGTTTGTCCCTCGATGACACTGCACGACCCTTGCGGAATCTCGGCAGGGAATCCAAAGGGACATATAGGCGACCGGATATGACCCTTTGCTATGTGCTCTCATTGCTGCTGCCGGTCCCAGGTTTGCCGGGTGAGCTTAAGGCCGTGGATGTAGCGCTTGCCGTTCGACTTGGCCTTCTGATATCCCCTGGAATAAATCTCCCGGGCGAAGACACGGCTTTCCAGCGGGTCCTTGAACCGGTTGGCATGGCACCACTCGATGTAGCGCTGGTACACGTCACCGACCAACTCTCGATCCTCACCGGTGCCCCGGGTCGTGCAGTCATCGAGGAATTGCTTTGTGCGGTCCTCCGACTCTTCGTATTCCTCCGTGGCCGTCATCACGCGCTCGGGGGTGACCAACTCATCGGAGGCCACTGTGGCGGCACCCCTCGCGATCCAGCCCAAGATCGCCGGGCCCTCGGCCGCGACAAGTTCGTCGGCGAGGTGTTTGTTTCTCTTGTCCTCGGGGACCTGGTGCGTGAATGGCACAAGGCGGACCCGACGCCAAAACGCATACCCACCGGCACCGACCGCGGGTTGATGGTTTCCAACCAGGATCAACATGTGCGATGGAGAAAAATCGAAGAAATTGCCGTGCATGAAGCGGCCGGTGAGTGTGTCACCGCCGGTCAGTACTTTGACCTTGGCCTCATCGAAACGGGTACCTTGATTGATCTCCGAGCACACCACAAAACGAGCTCCGGCCAGCCGGGCAATTTCGGTCTCGTGCTTATCGCGGCCCGCCAGCAGGAAGTTGGCCGGTGCCGCGATGGCGTAATCACCCAGCACCCTCGAAATTACCTCAAGCAATACCGTCTTCCCGTTTTGCCCGGCTCCCCAGAAGAACGGAAGGATATTGGCCAGCACCTTGCCGATGGCGGCATACCCGCACAAGCCTTGTACATAGGCGATCAATTCCTCATCGCCCTCAAAAGTGGTTCTCAAAAACTCCGTCCACCGCGGGCAATCGCCCTCGGGGTCATAGCCCACACCGGTGATCTTGGTGTGCCAGGCATCAGGATGATGATCGCAGATCTCCCCGGTGCGCAGGTTCACGATCCCGCTGAGGGTGTTGAGCTGCCAACCGCTGGCATCGAGTCGGTCACGGCTGCACCGCATCGCCGGATCCGAACGAGCTAGCCGCACCATCGCGCCGATGCCCGCGGCCGACAACGACCGCTTGCGGTGGCTGCGGTCTCTCTTGGTGGCCCCCGGCAATTCGGTGGCAATTTGACCGGCCGCGGTGTCGATCGTCCCGGTATCAGGGTCGAAATGCCAAAGCACCCCGTTCCAGTGCATCCACTTTCCGATCTCGGGCACGTAGCGGATGCCCGGCGAATACTCGGCGACCAGCTGGGTGGCGTTGCCTTTGTCGGTATGCGCCAATCGCTGCTCAACGTCAATCTTCGACCAGCTACGGGCCACGTCATCGGGGTGTTCGCTGAGGCGATCGGCCAGATCGTCGCGCTGCTGCACCGCCCATACTGCATGGGCCTCGGTCAGATTCGCGTCGTAGACCGCACGCACCACACGGTGCAGGTCCCGGGAGCGGTCAGGTGGCTCGCTCACTTCCGCCAGCGCCTCCCCCACCTTCGGATATCTCTCCAAATCGATCGGTTTGGGATCCTCGGCATGGTGCTGAGAAATCACTCGTGCCGTCCCGGTGATCCTGGCCTTCTCCTTGTTGGCTCGGCCGTTCGTCTTGGCCCTCTCCTCGGCGGCGGCGAGGTCCACCCCGAGCAGAGCGGCAAGAGTGTGCGGATCCACCCGCGTCCCGTTCGGCTTGATCAGCCATTGCACCTGACGAGCAGGCAAGCCCTCGAAGACGGTGGACTTGAAGTTGTAGCCACCCACCGGCCTCAACAAGTCGTTGTCGCTGTGCTTGGCCTTGTCGCCGTCCAGATACTCAATGAGCCCCCTGCACAATGCAATATGCGCAACCTGGCTCACTTCCTCATTCAGCGGTACATATACATGCCCATTGCCTGGTGACCCCGAGCCGATCACAAATGCGCCGAGATCGGCGAGCCGGTCGATCTTCTCCTGATCGAGTCCCTTATCCCCGTCGGTGTGCACCAGCCGCAGGATCACCGCGTCACCCTTACGGCGCGCCCGACTACGCCTCAGATACGGAACGACGTAGAGATCACCCCGGTGGGCGTACTGGTCGATCGCGTCGCAGATCTGCTCAGCCTCCTCCGGCCACCCGAACACGATCTTCTCCCCATTGCGCTCACTCCAAGAGCCGTGCTCGTACTTGCCACTATTGGGATTGCGGCGAGGATTGATTCCCAGCGCAAAGACCACTATCCCGGTATCGCTACCGAACACGGAGTCGAGAAACAGCCGGACGTCGGCCCGCTCGGCACCGTCACCAACCAGGCCCCCGCTGATATCGCTTGTGCTATCAGCATCCTCGTGGCTGTCGGCGGACTGCTCAGCTCGGAGCATTGTCACGTTAGGAGCGGCCATCGGGACCCCTCGTCGCAGTGGACTCTTGTTCCCGAATCCACTGCAGGACAGCCTCTTTGCGGTAGAACACCTTGTGTCCCACAAAGAAGTGTGGGATGAAACCGCCGCGGGCCCGCAGGTCCATCTGAGTCTTGCGCGGGACCTTGAGCATCTTTTCTAGATCCCGGGTGGTAAGCACCTCGGCCTGCTCGTCATCAATCATCTTGCCCCCAGCCGGTCTGCGGCGACCGAAGCCGAGCAGGACTTCCCCGCTCATCTCTTCTCGGACGAGAGGGAGCAAAATACACTGGAAATAGACGAGAAACGCTCGTGCATCACCGGATACGCCCGATGGCTCACCGGGCTCGGTCGTTGCGATTCCGCCCGACATCATCATCGATCACCATGCTCGACAACGACGTAGCCGCGGCTCCGCAGGCAAGCCGCAAGCCGGTCGGCATAGCCGGGATGGATGCGCCAGGTCTTGAAGGCCGAGTCCCACCACCGGGCCCACACCGGCAACGCCACGATTGCGACGACCGCGGGCTCGTCGTTGTACTCGAAGTTGACGAGCACATCGTCGTAGTCCTGGCCGAGACGCTCAAAGAGAACATCGAAGTCCCGATTGCGCGCGCCTGCTCGCCGGGGCCGGTGGCCCCGGAGTCGGCAGTCGGATGCTGTTGTTGGCCGGAGATCTCGGGACCCGCGCCCTCGCCGACGGCGGCTTGTCTTTGGTTTTGTCATGCGCCGCCATCACCGCCGCCTATATTCGATTGTGGCGCGGCGTCTCCGATAGCAGACGTTCTGGTCTTGCACGCGGCATCAGTGCCCCTGGGGTCTGCGCTGAGCCGATCCATATAAGCCTCAAGGGATTCCGACGTTACGAATCCCCGACGGCCGATATTCACCTTGTTGATCTCACCCTTCTTGATCAGCTCGTAAAGCGTGGTGTGGCCGATGCCACCCAGTATCTGGCGCGCTTCGGGGATTGACACGAGCCGCTTGACGGTTTGCATATCCCGCCTGCCTCCGATCGTTCGTCTCCGCCTGTACGCTGGCGGTTATCGCAAGACTGCAGGGATATATGCAGAGTCTGCAACATCCCAGTGCGTGCTTTCCGGGAGGTTTTGAGTGGCTGGCCGAACCGAGCTCGGTGACATCCATGTCCAATTCCGTCATGAGGGGCACGAATGCCTGATCACCTTGTCAGCGGACGACCGCGAGACCCTCAGGCGCGTGTCAGAGACGTCCGAGACCATTGAGGCTTACAAGGTGCCGACATGGATCGAACTCACTACCTCAGGCGGTGCCGATCCAGACATGCGCATTCGAGTCGAGCTTCGAGACGGTGCGCCGCAGATCGTCGAATTGGCCTGGACGTCGCAACCTCATCAGAGCGAGATCCGTCAGAAGCACTTGCGTCAAATCGACCTAGCCAAGTTGGTGAGAGATCTGGTGTCGAGCACCCTGACCACCGATCACCCATGCCGGGGCGGCAATGTCGGCGTGCAGATCGAGCAAATTCGCCAGTCGAAGGACCCGGAATCGGAGGCCGATTACGCCGATTACGTCGACGAAAGCGTTGCGCTGCTGAAGCAGGCAAAGCGGGAGTCCGAGAAGGCTAGGCGCGTGGCCGCCAAGTTCACCGAGCGGCAACGACTCCCGCGGGAGCGCCGCATGATCACTGACAGCCATCTGAGATTGGTGGCCGAGGTGTACCGAGCGAATTTCCGCAGTGGGCCAACCAAGGCCGTGAGCAAACACTTTGGTGTGGCGAATCGGATGGCTTCGACATACGTCGACAAGGCGCGCAAAGCGGGCTATCTACCGCCAACGAAGCAAGGCCAGAAGAAGGCGTAGAGGCAGAACATGGCTAATGCGAACGGCGAGGGCAGCATCTACAAGCGGATGCGCAACGGGCGGCACACCGGCTACATCGGTGCCGTCAGCCACACCGACGACGCAGGGCAGCTCAAGCGGCACGTGGTTTACGGGAAGACCCGTGCCGACGTGCGCGACAAAATGAGACAAGCACGCGAACGGCTCGACAATGGCGTGGCGGTCAAGGACTCCAAGCGCACCGTGGCCAATTGGCTGGCGCACTGGCGGGCCACCACACTGGCCGCCTCAGACCGCAAGGAGTCCACCCGCGAGCTGTATGCCAACCTGTGCCGCCGACACCTCGAGCCTGAGCCGTTCGGGGCGATCCGGCTCGACAAGCTGAGACCCAGCGACATCGAGGCGCTGATACTGGCGATGCGTGCAAAGACCAAACCGGGCAAGCGCACGCAGCAGAACCTCACCTCTGAGCCGGTCCGGGCACTGTCCGACGCGACGATCAGGCAGACCTACACAGTTCTGCGGGCCGGACTAGACGGTGCTGTCCGGGACGGCCTGCTGGCCAAGAACCCGGTTGCCGCCGTGAAGCGTCCGGGCGTCGCCCGCAGGGAGGCCAGGCATGCCAGCGCGGTCGACGTGAGCAAGCTCATGCTGTGCGCCAATGGCCTGCGCTACCGGAATGTGCTGGTCCTCATCGCCACCACCGGGTTGCGGCGTGGCGAGGCGCTGGCCCTGCACTGGTCCGATGTCGACCTCGACGCTGGGATGATGGTTGTCCGGGGCACCCTCGGACGGGTCGGCGGCAAGCTGATCATCACCGAGCCGAAGACGGACCGCTCGCGGCGGACCGTACCGATCGCCCTTCCCCTGGTCACCATGCTGCGGACACACCGCGCCGACCAGAACGCCGAACGGGTAGCGGCGGGCGACCAGTGGCAGGAAAACGAGCTGGTGTTCGCCACCGAGTTCGGAACGCCGGTAGACCCGCGCAATATCCTGCGGACTGTCCAAATCGCGGCTCAGAAGGCAGGCATGTCCGACATCGGCGTCCATACGCTGCGCCATAGTGCCGCCGTGATCTGGCTGGAGTCCAAGGTGCACATCAAGGCGGTGGCCGACCTGCTCGGCCACTCCTCCATCGCGATCACCGGGGACATCTACGGGCACACCAGCGACGACACGGCGCGCGCGGCAGTGGCGGGTCTGGCCGATCAGCTTGGTCTGCCGGACTGAGCAACCGTTGCTATCCGCGTTGCTATCCACACCCCCATGGGGTATGAAAAAGCGGCTCCGGATTTCTCCAAAACCGCCTCTCATCTGCATGAACTCTGGTCGGGCTGACAGGATTTGAACCTGCGACCACTTGACCCCCAGTCAAGTGCGCTACCAAACTGCGCCACAGCCCGTGTGCCGGTGAGTCCACCGGCAGCAGGTCGACAGCCTACCGCAGCCGAGGCGGCTAACCGCTATTGCCCGGCTGACCTGCGAGTCTCGTGATCGCCCTTCTTCGCGAACCAGGCCTCGACCTTTTCGACCCAGACCAGCAGCGCCCCAGCGAGCTCGGATTCCCGACGATAGAACCGCTGCGACGGAACCGGCACGCTCACCGCGACCATCTCGTCGCCCACGTTCTTGAGCACCGCACCCACCGCGCAGATGCCTTCGCTCTGCTCTTCGCGGTCATACGCCACGCCGTCGGCTTTGACGCGGTCGAGCTCTTTGCGCAACGCCGCCGGCGTCGTGATCGTGTTCACGGTCAGCTTGGCGAGCCGACTCGGCAGCGCACGGGCCTGCTGCTCGGCCGACAGATTGGCCAGCAGCGCCTTGCCGTTGGCGCAGCAGTGCAGCGGAAACGACTCTCCCACCGCGCTGATCGCCCGCAGCCGGTGCGGCGAGACCACCTGGTCGACGAACGTCGCGCGGTCGCCGTCCAGGATCGACAGGTCGACGGTCTCCTCCAGTTCGCGGGACAGCTCCTCGATGAACGGGTGCACGTCGAACACGACGCTGCGGCGCACGGTGGTGGCCATGCGGGCGATCTCGGGTCCCAGCCGATAGCGCCCCCGCGCCGCTCGCGAGGCCACCAGGCCCTCGTCGTCGAGCGCATTGAGGATCCGGCTCACGGTCGAGCGCGCCATGCCCAGCCGCTCGCCGATCTCGGCCTGGTTCAACCCGCCGGGATACGCCTGCAGCAGCCGTAGCATCTCGGCCGCGCGCGCGATGACCTGAATTCCGCTGCCGCGGGCCTCTTCTGCGTCGACGCTCATGTCAGGCTCCGGTCTCGAGCCGATAGCTGCCGGTGGGGTCGGTGATCGCCACCAGGCGCACGATACAGCCGTCGCCGCCGACCCAGCGCCACGGGAAAGCCGCGAAGGTGACCCGTTTTCCGGTGACCTTGTCCAGGTCGCCGCCCACGTTCTCGAAGCCGTAGATGCCCTTGGACAGAATCGCGCGGTGGCAGGGCTCCCATTCCGGGAAGTCGTCGAGTACCTTGTGGCCGGTCTGCTCCTCGTATTCCTTTACCGCCCAGGGCAATAGGCCACCCGTGTGTTCGGCGGGGCCGTGCGGGCCGATCGAGGTGGCCAACGGATGGTCGAGAGCCTGGGTGTCGGTGCCGACGGCTTTGACGCCCTTGGCCGCGAACCACTCCCCGGCTTCCTTGTAGAAGCCCGGCGAGTAGGCGTAATACTCGGCGCTGTCGGCGTAGGTGTGGTGCCAGCCGGTGTTGACGATGACGATGTCGCCGGGCCGGATCTGCGGCATGGCCTTCTCCAGGTCCGCGGCGGTGACGACCTCCCACTTCTTCTTGGGGATCGACACGACAACCCCGGTGCCGAAGAACGCGCTCAGTGGAATCTCGTCGAGCAGCGGAGTGCCTTCGATCACGTGGCCCGGCGCGTCGATGTGCGTGCCGGAATGCATTACCGTGGTGATCTTTTGGGTGAGCACGCGGCTTCGCGCCATGTTGTGCAGTCGTTCGATCTTGACGTCCTCGAAGTACGGCCACGCAGGCACACCATGCCCCCAGGGGTGGGACAGATCGTAGAACTCCAGCTTCGATTCGGCTTCGCCAAGCGGCCAGGCCATAGTCACGACAGGTCCTTTCGTATCAGCATGCGGTGTAGCCGCCGTCCAGGTACATCACTTGGCCGGTGTAGAAACTCGACGCGTCGCTGAGTAGATAGATCAGCGCGCCGACGAAGTCCTCCGGATCGGCGAAGCGGCGCAACGGGATTCGCGCGAACATCGCCTCGCGGGTCTGGCGCCCCTTCTCGTCGTCGGCATACATCCACTCGGTTAGTTCCGAGCGGAAAACCGTTGGCGCCACAGCATTTACCCGTATCCCTTGCGGACCCCACTCGGCGGCCAACGACTTGGCCAGCAAGTCGGTCGCCGCTTTCGACGGGCAGTAGGCGCTGTAACCGGCGGGATGACCCAGGCTGCCGCGCACCGAGGAAACCAGCACGACGCTGCCTCCCCCGCCCTGCTCTAGCAGCACCCGCCCGGCCGCCTGGCATACCAACCAGGCGCCGCGCGCGTTGGCCTTCATCACGTCGTCGAAGTCGTCGACGGCCATCTCGGTGATCGGCTGGACGTGGTTCATGCCCGAGGCAACCAGGACGCCGTCGAGCCGACCATGCTTGGCCACCGCCACATCGACCATGGCTTGGGCGTCGGCCGGGGTATCGGGGCGCCGGACCACCACCGCCAGATCGTGCCGGCCGGTCTCGGCAGCGAGCTCGGCCAGCCGCTCGGTGTTGCCTCCGGCCAGGGTGAGTCGCGCCCCGGCCTCGGCCAGGGCCCGGGTCGCCGCGCTGCCCAAGGAGCCGGTCGCGCCGGTGATCAGGATCGACTTGTCCTGCACGCTGAATCGCGACGCATTCACGATGCCTCCATCAAATCCCGCAGTACGGGCATTATATCCCGCTATACAAGAGCACGTTAATGCGAAGGCATGGCGAAAGTCAACGTTGAATCCTGTGATACAAGACGTCATCGACCGCATTGTGGGATCTAGTGCCCGACACGTCGTTGACGGTGCGGTCAGGGTGGCGAGTGTGCGCTCAGGGCGCCCCGGACGCGCACCCGACGCGATGGGAAGGGGCATACAGCGCCCCGAGGCTTAGCGGCGCTTGGCAGTGCGCTTTTCGCGGACCCGCACATTGATACGGATCGGGCTGCCGGCGAACCCGAACGTCTCGCGCAGCCGCCGCTCCAGGAAGCGTCGGTAGCCGGCTTCGAGGAAGCCGGTGGTGAACAGGACGAACGTCGGCGGCCGGGCAGCGGCCTGGGTGGCGAACAAGATGCGGGGCTGCTTGCCGCCGCGCACCGGAGGCGGCGTGGCCGCGACGACTTCCTTGAGCCAGCTGTTCAGCGGACCGGTCGGGATCCGGGCGTCCCACGACGCCAGCGCGGTCTCCATCGCCGGCACCAGCTTCTGCACGGCCCGTCCCGTCTTGGCGGAGATGTTGACCCGCTCCGCCCACTGCAGCTGCGCCAGCTCACGGTCGATTTCGCGGTCCAGCAGCTCGCGGCGATCCTCGTCGACCAGATCCCATTTGTTGAAGGCCAGCACCAGCGCCCGGCCGGCCTCGATCACCATGCTCAGCACGCGCTGGTCCTGTTCGGTCAGCGGCTGCGACGCGTCGATCAGCACGAGCACCACCTCGGCCGAATCGATGGCCGAGTGCGTGCGCACCGATGCGTAGAACTCGTGCCCGCTGGCCTGCCCGACCTTGCGGCGCAACCCCGCGGTGTCGACGAAACGCCAGATCTTGCCGCCCAATTCGATCAGCGAGTCGACCGGATCGACCGTGGTGCCCGCGACGTCGTGCACGACCGAACGCTCGTCACCGGCCAGCTTGTTCAGCAACGAGCTCTTGCCGACATTGGGCTTGCCGACCAACGCCACCCGGCGCGGGCCGCCGACCGCCGGTGCCGCCTCGGACACCTCGGGCAACACGGCCAGCACCTCGTCGAGCAGATCCGCCACCCCACGGCCGTGGATCGCGCTGACCGCGTGCGGCTCGCCCAGACCCAGCGACCACAGCGCGGCCGCGTCGGATTCGACCTTCTCGCTGTCAACCTTGTTGGCGGCCAAAAAGACCGGCTTGCCGGAACGCAGCAGGATGCGCGCGGCGGCCTCGTCGGCGCTGGTGGCCCCGACCGTGGCGTCGACCACCAGAATGATTGCGTCGGCGGTACGCATCGCCACCGACGCCTGTTCGGCCACCAGCTGCTGCAGGCCCCTGGCGTCGGGCTCCCATCCCCCGGTGTCCTGCACGACGAACCGGCGACCGGTCCACAGCGCGTCGTAGGAAACCCGGTCGCGGGTCACGCCGGGAATGTCCTGCACCACCGCTTCGCGCCGGCCCAGGATCCGGTTGACCAACGTCGACTTGCCAACGTTGGGCCGCCCGACGATAGCCACCACCGGCGCGGGACCGGGCTCGTCGAAGTCTCCCGAATCGGAATCGACGACGTCCCAATCACTTTCGTCGGACCACGTGCCGTCCTGGCTCACCGCACTGCCTCACTTCGCTGCTTGACCAACTCCAGCAGGTGATCGATTACCTGCGCCTCGGTCATGTCGCTGGTGTCGACGATCACCGCGTCCGCCGCCGGTCGCAACGGCGACAGCGCGCGGGTAGAGTCCAGATGATCCCGGCGGCGCACATCGGCCAGGACCCCGTCGTAATCGTCGGCCAAACCCGCGGCGACGTTCTGGTCATTGCGCCGACGGGCGCGGGTCTCGGCCGATGCGGTCAGATAGATCTTCACCGGCGCGTCCGGCAATACCACCGTCCCGATGTCGCGCCCCTCGACAACGACATTGCCCGGCCCATGTGCCATCTCGCGCTGCAGGGCGACCAGCCGGGCCCGAACGGCGGCAACCGACGACACCGCCGACACCGCGCCAGTCACCCGGTCGCCACGAATCTCGGCCGAGACATCTTCTCCGTCAAGGAAATAACGATCACCTTCGGGGTGGTAGTCGATCGACATTCGCACCGTATCGGCGACCCGCGCGACCGCGTCGGCATCGGCCGGGTCGACCCCGGCGCGTAACACGGCCAGCGTCACCATCCGGTACATCCCGCCGGTGTCCAGATAACGCGCCCGCAACGCCTCCGCCAATCCCTTTGACACCGAGGACTTTCCGGTTCCCGCCGGGCCGTCGATCGCTACCACGACGCCGCTCGTTCCACTCACAGGCCCACCGCTTTGTACAGTTGGCCGATCTCGCCCTGGCTCAATGCCCGGATGCTGCCCGGCCGCTGCTTGCCCAGCGCGATCCCACCGATCTCGGTGCGTACCAGCGCCTCCACCGGGAAACCCACCGCCGCCAGCATCCGGCGCACAATCCGATTCCGTCCCTCGTGCAATGTCAAGCGCACCAACGTCTTTCCCGGAATGGCGTCCACCACCGCGAAGTCGTCGACACGCGCCGGGCCGTCCTCCAACTCGATGCCGGCCCGCAACTGCTTGCCCAGCCCGCGCGGCACCGTGCCGGCGACCGTCGCCAGATACGTCTTCGGGACTTCATGGGAAGGGTGCATCAATCGGTGCGCCAGCTCGCCGTCGTTGGTCAGCAGGATCAGCCCCTCGGTGTCGGCGTCCAACCGTCCCACGTGAAAGAGCTTCTTGTTGCCCCGCACTCGCCGCTCGACCAGGTCACCGATGCAAGGCCGGCCACGATCGTCGGACATCGTCGAGTGCATCCCGCGCGGCTTGTTCAGCGCCAGATACACCTGCGATTCATCCAGGGCGATTCTGGCACCGTCCACGCGGATCACCGAGGCATCGGGGTCGACGCGGGTGCCCAGCTCGGTCACCACCTGCCCGTCCACTTCGACGCGGCCGTCGCTGATCAACTTCTCGGCGGCCCGGCGCGACGCAATTCCGGCCTGGGACAAGACTTTTTGCAGCCGGATTCCCTGATCTTCGGCCATCAATCCTGGTCCACGTCAAACGACAGCGACTGTTCGGGCGTCTGGCCGCCCGACAACTTGATGAAACGTGGCTCGCTGTCCAGGGATTCGCTCAGGTCCTCGATCGTGTCGACGTCGGGAAGCAGCGGTGCGATATCGGGCAGGTCGGTCAGCGACTCCAGCCCCAGCCGCTCCAGGAACAGCTCGGTGGTGGCGAAGGTGGCCGCGCCGCTGTCCTCGTCAACGCCGGCCTCGGTGATCAGGCCGCGCGCCAACAGGGTTCGGATGACGGCGTCGACGTTGACACCGCGCACCGCGCTGACCCGCGCACGCGTCACAGGCTGGCGGTAGGCCACCACGGCCAGGGTCTCCAGCGCGGCCCGGGTGAGCTTGGAGCGCGCACCATCCAGCAGCAGCTTCTCGACGTAGGGCGCGTACTTGGCGCGGGTGTACATCCGCCACCCTTCGCCGGTCTTGCGCAGGTCGATGCCGCTGTCGCGGTGCGCGAGCTCCTCGGCCATGAGCTGCAGTTTCGCCGCTATCCGATAGACGGGTTGCCCGGTGGCGGCGCCCAACGCCTCCTCGGCGACCGGGGTGTCCACCACCAGCAACAGCGCCTCCAGCACGCCGCGCAGCTCCTCGTCGTCGAGCGGCGCTGCTTCGGCGATGTCGGGGATGCCTTCGATACCCGCGCCGAGATCGAGGTCGGGCAATTCTTCAGTCATTTATTCGTCCCGTATTTCGGTGGTCGGGCGCTCCCCGGTCCACGAAATCTGGAGCACGCCAAGCGGCTCCGACTGGTCGAATGCTACCGCCCGGGACCGATACAGCTCGAGCAGCGCCAGGAAGCGTCCGACCACCTCCATCGGCACCTCACAGTCGGCGACCAACTCGGAAAACGTCGCCCATTGGCCACTGCCCCGGGCTTCGAGCATCGACAGCAGTTTCTGGGCCTGCTCGGGCACCGAGACCTTGAGCTCGTGCAGGTGGCCGATCGAGACCGTCGGCACCGGCCGAGGGCTGAACGCGACCGCCGCGATCTGGGCGAAACGCTCGGCGTCGACCCCGATCATCACTTCCGGCAGCAGTTCGGTGAACCGGTCCTCCAGCGACACCGCGCGCGGGTAGCTGCGCAGCGCGGTGGCTTCCAGCTCGGCGAACATCTCCGCGACGTGCTTGAACGCGCGGTACTGCAGCAACCGGGCGAACAGCAGGTCACGCACCTCGAGCAGGGCGAGGTCTTCCTCGTCGTCGATCTGCCCGGCCGGCAGCAGCCGCGCGGCCTTGAGATCCAGCAGGGTCGCGGCGACCACGAGGAACGCGGTGGTCTCCTCCAGGTCCAGCTGGGCGCCGATCTCGCGGGTGTAGGCGATGAAGTCGTCGGTGACCTGATGCAGCGCCACTTCGGTCACGTCGAGGCGGTGCGCGAAGATCAGCTGCAGCAGCAGGTCGAACGGCCCCTCGAAGTTGGTGAGGCGGACTTGGAAACCGGTGGAGGAGCCGTTCTGCGCTGCCGCCTCACCATTCGCTGTGTCGTTCACGCGCCGAATCGGTCAATGAACTCGCGGGCCAACGCGCGATAGGCGATGGCGCCCGCCGACTTCGGCGCCCAGGTGGTGATGGGTTCGCCCGCCACGCTGGTCTCCGGGAAACGCACGGTCCGGGTGATCACGGTGTCGAACACCAGGTCACCGAAGCGTTCGACGACACGGGCCATCACCTCGCGGGCGTTGACCGTGCGCGGGTCGTACCGGGTCAGCAGAATGCCGCTGATCTCGAGCTTCGGGTTGAGCCGGTCACGCACCTTGTCCACGGTATCGGTGAGCAGCGCCAGGCCGCGCAGCGAGAAGTACTCGCACTCGGTCGGAATGACCACGCCGTCGGAGCAGGCCAGCGCGTTGACGGTGAGCAGGCCCAGCGACGGCTGGCAGTCGATCAGGACATAGTCGTAGCGGTCCAGCACCGGATGCAGCGCCCGGCCCAGCGTCTGCTCCCGACCCACCTCGTTGACCAGCTGAATCTCGGCGGCCGACAGGTCGATGTTGCTGGGCACCAGGTCCAGGTACTTCATCCGGGTGGACAACAGCACGTCTTCGATCGACACCCGCGGCTCGACCAGCACGTTGTGAATGGTCTTTTCCAGGTCGTAGTGCGGGACGCCGAGACCCGCGGACAGCGCGCCCTGCGGATCCATGTCCACCAGCAACACCCGCCGGCCGTACTCGGCGAGCGCGGCTCCCAGGTTGATCGTCGACGTGGTTTTCCCGACGCCACCCTTCTGGTTGCACATCGCAATAACCTTGGCCGGGCCGTGCGAGGTGCGCGGCTGCGGCTCCGGGATCGCCCGCTGCGGACGCCCCGTCAAGCCGATCTCGACGGCGCTGTCCGGGTGCTCGGTCGTCATGCCCGGGGTGTTGCGGAGGTGAACATCGTCGGAAAGTCTAACGGGTAGGCGCACGTAAACCGGGCGACCCGCAGGCGAGATAACCAGGGAAAATGTGCGGATTTCGCGACTGGCCTCCGCCGGGGCTTTCAGAGTTAACTTCAGTCACACCAGCCACATTCGGCCCATGCTTGCCGGGGCTAGGGTGGGGCCCATGGACCTCAAACGACGGATACCCCTGCTGCGGTGGTCGGTATGGCGGATGGCCGCCGGAGCTCGCAACATCACCACGACGGGCCAGATCGGCGACGGACGCGAGGCGGCCGCGGTCGACTACGTCGTCGCCAACGCCCGCGCCGGCGACATCGACGACGTGCTGGCCACCATCGACAAATTCGCCTACGAGAAGTCGATGCTGATCAATGTCGGCGACGAGAAGGGCCTGCTGCTCGACGCGGCGGTGCGCCGGGCCGATCCCGCGCTCGCCCTGGAGTTGGGCACCTACTGCGGCTACGGCGCGCTGCGAATCGCCCGGGCCGCGCCGAACGCCAAGGTGTTTTCCGTCGAGCTCGCCGAGGCCAACGCCGCCAACGCCCGGCGGATCTGGGCGCACGCCGGTGTCGCCGATCGGGTGACGTGCGTCGTCGGCACCATCGGTGACGGCGGGCGCACGCTCGGCGCGCTTGCCAGCGAGCACGGATTCGCTTCTGGCGCACTCGATTTCCTGTTCCTCGACCACGACAAGAACGCCTACCTCGCTGATCTGCTGAGCATCATGGACCGGGGCTGGCTGCATAGGGGCTCGATCGCGGTGGCCGACAACGTCCGGGTGCCCGGCGCGCCGAAGTACCGCGAGTACATGCGCCAGCAGCAGGGCAAGGTGTGGAACACCGTGGAGCACAAGGCCCACCTGGAATATCAGTCGATGGTGTCCGACCTGGTGCTGGAGTCCGAGTACCTGGGGTGAAATGAGGGTTACGTCGCGCGCGGGTGGGCTCCGGCCCACACTTCGCGCAGCGCGTGCACGGTGACCAACGTGTAGATCTGCGTGGTGGTCACCGAGGCATGGCCGAGCAGCTCCTGTACGACGCGCACGTCGGCCCCGCCCTCCAGCAGATGCGTGGCGAACGAGTGCCGCAGCATGTGCGGCGACACCCCCGAAGTGATGCCGGCGCGCTCGGCGGCGTCCTGCAACACCTGCCATGCGCTTTGCCGCGACAGCCGTCCGCCGCGGGCATTGAGGAATATCGCGGCCGTGCCGCGGCCCCGGCGGGCCAGCTCCGAGCGTCCACGCACCAGGTAGGCATCCAGCGCGTGGACGGCGGGACGCCCGATGGGCACCAGTCGCTGCTTACCGCCCTTGCCGCGCAGCAGCACCGATCTGGCCTGGGTATCGATGTCGTCGACGTCGAGTCCGACAGCTTCGGAGATGCGTGATCCGGTGGAGTACAACAGCTCCAGCAGCGCCCGGTTGCGCAGCGTCAGCGGACCGTCGGACGGGCTCTCCCCGCCCGCGCCTTCCAGCAGCGCCAGCACTTCGTCGATGGTCAGGCTTTTGGGCAACCGGCGGCCCGGGGTCGGCGGCCGCACCGCGCGCGCCACGTCCAGTTCGGCCAGCCCCTCGGCGGCGGCGAAGCGATGCAGTCCGCGCACCGCGATCAATGCCCGTGCGGCCGACACCGCCGACAAACCCACCACTCCCGACTCGGGATCACCGCGGCGCAGTGCGACCAGGAATTCGCTGACGTCGTCCTCACCGACCTTGGCCAGATCGTGAATTCCACGTTCTTCCAGGTGCTTTGAATAGCGGCGGAGGTCGCGCCGGTAAGAACTGAGCGTGTTGGCCGCTACTCCCCGCTCGATCGTCAGATGGTCGAGATAGCCTTGCATCTGCGACTCGAGCGTCAGCGCGGTCGTCATTGCGCGGCCGCTTTTCGAGCGGCGAATGTCGTGGGCTTGTCCGGCCACGGGATGTCCACCGGACGCGGCTGGGCCAACCCTGTCGTCACGGCGTGTGCGGCCAGAATCCCGGATACGGCAATGGAATTGACGATCTCGCCGCTGAAGACGAGCCGCAGCGCCTCCTCGATCGGGACCCAGCGCATCTGCATGTCGGCTTCTTCGTCGTGCGCTTCGGGACGGCCGATATCGCTGAGGCCGGTGGCCAGGAAGACCCGTACCGATTCGTCGCTGTATCCGGGCGCGGTGTCGATGTCGACGAGTACCTGCCAAGTGTCGGCGTGCAGACCGACTTCCTCCTCGAGTTCGCGAGCCGCGGTGAGGTGGGGCGCTTCGCCCTCGGCGTCGAGCAGGCCCGCCGGTAGCTCCCACAACCGCCGGCCGAAGGTGTGCCGGTACTGATAGACCATCGCGATGCTGTGATCGTCGCGCATCGGCACGACGGCGACGGCGCCGTAGTGCTCCACGACCTCGCGCGCCGCGGTGTTGCCGCCGGGCATCCGCACCTCGTCGCGGCGCAGGGTGAAAATCTTTCCGGTGTAGAGCGTTTCGCTCGACGCCGTCTCGAAGACGTGGTCAGCCACGGGTGGCGGGTTCAGGTATCGACCGCTCGGCGCTGTCTCGATGCTGGTTGCCATTGGACGTGTGCTCGGGGATCTCCACCGGAAGCAGCTCACCTTCTTTGTAGTCGATGGCCGCGCCGACGAATGCGACGAACAGTGGGTGCGGCCGGGTGGGCCGGCTCTTCAGTTCGGGATGGGCCTGCGTGCCGACGACGAACGGGTGAATGTCCGACGGGTATTCGACGAATTCCACCAGGTGGCCGTCGGGTGAGGTGCCGGAGAACCGCAGGCCGCTTTCGGCGATCTTGTCGCGGTAGGCATTGTTCACCTCGTAGCGGTGCCGGTGCCGCTCGGACACCTGGGTAGCCCCATATGCCTGCGCCACAATCGAATCCGGCTCGAGCACCGCGGGGTATGCCCCCAAGCGCATGGTGCCGCCGAGGTCGGCTTTGCCCGCCACGATGTGCTCCTGATCGGCCATCGTCGAGATCACGGGATCCGGTGTGGACGGTTCGAATTCGGCCGAGTTGGCCTCGGTTAGGCCGACCGAGCGGGCGGCTTCGATCACGATGCACTGCAACCCGAGACATAACCCGAATACCGGCAACCCGCGCGACCGTGCGTAGCGAATCGCGCCGATCTTGCCCTCGATGCCGCGAATGCCGAATCCGCCGGGGATCAGCACGCCGTGCACGTCGGCCAGCGCTGAGGCGGCACCCGCGGCGCTTTCGCAGTCGTCGGAGGGCACCCACAGCATCTCGACCTTGGCGTGGTGTTTGAAGCCGCCGGCCCGCAACGCCTCGGCCACCGAGAGGTACGCATCGGAGAGGTCAACGTACTTGCCCACCAAGGCAATCCGGACGGTTTCATGCGGCTCGTGCACCCGGCGGAGCAGGTCGTCCCATTCGGTCCAGTCGACGTCGCGGAAGGGCAGGTTGAGCCGGCGCACCACGTAGGCGTCGAGCTCCTCGCGGTGCAGCACCTTGGGGATGTCGTAGATCGATGGCGCGTCGGGCGTGGAGATGACGCCGTCGATGTCGACGTCACACATCAGCGCGATCTTGTTCTTCAACGGTTCGGGAACGGGACGGTCGCTGCGCAGGATCAGCGCGTCCGGGGTGATACCGATGCTGCGCAACGCGGCCACCGAGTGCTGGGTCGGCTTGGTCTTGAGCTCGCCGGACGGCGCCAGGTAGGGCACCAGCGACACGTGGAGGAAGAAGACGTTCTCGCGGCCGACGTCATGGCGGACCTGACGGGCCGCCTCGAGGAAGGGCTGCGATTCGATGTCGCCGACCGTGCCGCCGATCTCGGTGATGACGACGTCCGGGCGGCGCCCGTTGTCGTCGGGCTCGGCCATCGCCAGGATGCGCCGTTTGATCTCGTCGGTGATGTGCGGGATCACCTGGACGGTGTCGCCCAGGTACTCGCCGCGCCGCTCCTTGGCTATGACGGTTGAATACACTTGCCCGGTAGTGACATTCGCCGATCCGGACAGGTTGCGATCGAGGAACCGCTCGTAGTGGCCGACGTCGAGGTCGGTCTCGGCGCCGTCCTCGGTGACGAACACCTCGCCGTGCTGGAAGGGGTTCATCGTGCCCGGGTCCACGTTGAGATACGGGTCGAGCTTTTGCATCGTCACATGTAATCCGCGGGCGGTCAGCAGCTGGCCAAGGCTACTCGCGGTCAACCCCTTGCCGAGCGAGGAAGCAACCCCACCGCTGACGAAGAGATGCTTGGTGGCGGTTTGCGGGTGCTTACGCACAGGCGACCTCCGTGAAGACGGGCAGGGCGTCGTTTTCGTCTAGCTTTTAAGAAGCTGGGCCTGCCGACCCACGGAAATCCACCCTAACACCAGCGACCCCAGGGCGCGGCTAACACGCCCGGCAACCGGACAGCAGCTACTGCGGGACGGTGATCGAGGTGGCGCCGTGGCCGGTGCCGTACTGCCCGACATGGCCGCCGTTGAGCAGGTCATGCAGCCCGAGGATCGCGGTGATCCGGCCCGGCGCGACGTCGACGTCGTCGACGGTGCTGATCGCGGAGTTGATGCCGGCGTCGGCGCGTGCCACCGCGACCGCGGCACCGCCCGTCGACGATCCGTCTCGCCCGGCCAGCAGCGTGCCGGAGCCGTGCGGCGCCAGCGCCGCGGCGAAGCGGGCCACGCTGACTCCCTGATTGCCCGCGTCCTGCGGCAGGGCGCCACCGGTGACGATCAGCGCGGCGTTCGCCGCCGCCATGTGGTCGCCGGGCTGATAGGTGACGAATCCGGTCTCGCGCAGGGCTGCCAGCACGGTGTCGCGCTGCGTCTCATCGACCGGCGGGACCGCCGGGTTGGCGTTGATCAGCAGGGCAATACCCAACAGGTCACCGGCTTGGGATCCCTGGTCGACGAGTTTGGTGCTGAGTTGCTGGCCGGCGGGCAGCACCGACGAGTTCACCACGGTCCGCAGTTTTTCGGCCGAGTTGGCGTCGACGAACTCCTGCGTCAGTGCCACTGTCCCCGTGACGGTCCCACCGGCCTGGCCGGCGATCTTGGAGACCGCGGCGACGTCGTCGTCCTTGGCGTCCGGAGTGCGGAAGACGACGACGGATTTGCCGGCCAGCCCGTCGTGCACGATCCGGCTCATCAACTGGTTGTCGAAATTGTTTGCCGCGCTGAGCTTTTCGTTGAGGACATTCTTCTGGTCGTTGAGGCCGTTGATCTGCGAGTAGAGGTCGCGCTTCTCGTCGCGCAGGCTGGACAGCAGGGTGTCGGACAGAAAGCCCGAGCCCAGCACGACGCCGACGGCCAGCGCGAGGAAGACCGCGGCCAGCGAGAAGGCATGTTGGCGTAACGAGATCATGAGCGCACCCCCTTAGAACGGACTACGTGATCAGGTGCTGAATCCACAAAGAGAAGTGATTCCAGTAGTCGGTGACCCAGTGCAGCACCACGCCGTCGGTGCGCGACACCCACAGCGCGACGATGACGGCGATCAGCATCGTCAGTGCCAGCAGCGCGATCGCACCGCCCGAGATGTGGTTGCGGTAGAGGGTGGCGACAGCCTTCGCGTCGACCACCTTCTCCCCGACTCGAAGCCTGGTCAAAAACGTCGACGGGTTGCTCTGAGTGCGCGTCCGGTCGAAGAACGTCTCGATGTTGGCGGTGTGGCCGGCCGTCACCAGCAGCGCCGCGCCGTGGTGGTCGGCCAGCAGCAGGGCCAGGTCGACGGCCGAACCCGCGGCGGGGAAGGTCATCGCCCCGACCCCGAGGTCCTGGATGCGCTCCAGCCCGGGCGCGTGGCCGTCGGCATCGGCCGGCAGCACGACGTGGGCGCCACACTTGAGTGCTTCGGTGCTGATCTGCTCCGGGTCGCCGACGATCAGCTGCGGGCGATAGCCCGCCTTGCGCAGCACGTCGGCGCCGTGGCCGACGCCGATCAGGACCGGCTGGTACTCCTTGATGAACGGCTTCAGCGAGCGTAGGTCGTCGGCGGCGCTGTCCTCGTCGGCGACGATCACCACGTGGCGGCGGCGCATGTCGATGTCCACGTCCGGAATGCCGATGCCGTCGATCAGCAGCGGGCTCTCGCTCTTGATGAACTCGATTGTGTTGCCCGCGAACGCCTCCAGGTGGGCGGCCAGGCCGCTCTTGGCCTCGCGCATCAGGTCGGCGATGTCGTGGTCGGTGCGCTCGGTGCCGCGGATCAGCCGACGCTCGCCGGCGTACACCCCGCCCTCGTACAGCCGGATCTTGGCGCCGTCCTTGACCTTCTTGAAGATGTCCGGCCCGGTCTCATCGATCAGCGTGACGCCGTTGTTGACCAACACCTCCGGGCCCATGTTCGGGTAACGGCCGGAGACCGACGGCGATGCGTTGACGACGGCGGCGATGTCGGCCTCGACCAGCGCCTCGGCGGTGATGCGGTCCAGGTCCAGGACGTCGAGAACCACGATGTCTCCCGGGCAGACCCGGCGCAGCAGGCGGTCGATGTTGCGGTCCACCCGTGCGGTGCCGGTCAGACCCGGCCGGGAAGCATTACGTGTGAGCAGCCCTGACATCTTCATGGGGGCGATTCTGTCCGCGATCGGCGGCTCAGGGGTGGAGGCGCGCCGTAACATTAGCCCCAGAAGTTACATCGTGTCACATCTGTATCAGGCTCGTAGTTGACTTTGCGTCGCCGAGAGTGTGGCCTACGGACGATCACTGGGCCGGTTTCGTACGTAGGGCCCACACTCGGCGGCCTCACTAGGGGGCCGTCAGATCTCGTCGTTTTGGGCGCCGGCGAGCAGCTCCCGGGCGTGCGCGCGGCCGCTGTCGGATTCGCCGAGACCGGCCAGCATCCGCGCCAGCTCGGCGACCCGCTCGTCGTCGGTGACCCGCCGCACCACACTGGTTCCCCGCGGCCCGGCCGGATGCACCACCAGGTGCACGTCGGCGTACGCCGCGACCTGCGGCAGATGGGTCACCACGATGACCTGGTGAGTGCGTGCCAGCCGCGCCAGCCGCCGCCCGATCTGGACGGCCGCCCGCCCACCGACGCCGGCGTCCACCTCGTCGAACACCATCGTGGTGCCCGCCGCCGAAGCGGCCAGCACCACTTCCAAGGCCAGCATCACCCGGGACAGCTCACCGCCCGAGGCGCTCTTGGCCAGCGGCAGCACCGTCATGCCACGGTGCGCGGCGAAGCCGAACTCGACCTGGTCGATGCCGTCGCCGCCCGCGCGGGCCAGCTCGCCGGACGGCAGCGTGAGGGCGGCCGGGTCGTCCTTCTCGGTCGCGATATCGGTGCTCACCTCGATGGCGAATTCGGCATCGGCCATCGCCAGCCCGGACAGTTCGGCGGTCACCTCCTTGGCCAGTTTCTTCGCGGCCTTACGCCGGGCCTTACTGAGATCTATTGCGGTTTCTGCCAATTCACCGGCTAGCTCCTCGGCTCGGCGTTCCAGCGCCGCCAGCCCTTCTTCGGACACGTCGAGTTGGGCAAGCCGGTCGCGAGATTCGGCCGCCCAGGCCAGCACGCCGTCGACGTCCGCGGCGTACTTGCGGGTCAGTGTCCGCAACTCGGCCTGGCGGGCCAGCCTGGACTCCAGCGCGCTGGCATCGACCGGCAGCTCTTCCAGGTAGCCGCCGAGCTCCTGGGCCGCGTCGGCGACCACGGTCTGCGCCTCGCGCACCTGCTCGGCCAACGCATGCAGCTTGGCGTCGTCGGTGGATTCCAGTGCGGCCCTTGCCCGTCCGAGGGCGTCGGCCGCGCTACCACCCGACAGATCCTCGGCCGAGAGCGCTTCGCGGGCGGTGGCCGCGGCCTCGCGCAGGGTGTCCAGCTCGGACAGTCGCACGATATCGGCGACCAGGGCGTCGTCCTCGCCGGGCTGCGGGTCCACGGCATCGATCTCGTTGAGCGCGAAGCTCAGCCGGTCGGCTTCCAGCGCGAGTTCGCGCATGCGGTTGCGCCGGTCGAACAGGTCGCGCCGCGCCGTGAGCCAGGCGTCGCGCACTTTGCGGTAGCGCTCCAGCGCGGTGCCGGTCTTCGCGAACCGGTCCAGCGCGCCGCGTTGCTCCTCGGGCCGCATCAACCGCAGCTGGTCATTCTGGCCGTGCAGGGTCAGTAGCCCGGTAGTGAAGCCCCCCAACGATTTCGCGGGCACGCTGCGACCGCCAAGATAAGCGCGCGACGGCCCGTCACGGCTGACCGAACGCAGCGCGATTACGCTGCCGTCCTCGTCGCGCTCCCCGCCGGACGCGTCCAGCATCTCATCCAGCTGCGCGATCGCGGCGTCATCGAGATCGGTTGTGGTGAACCTGCCTTCGACCACCGCGCGTTCGGCACCCGAACGCACCCGGTTGGCGTCGGCGCGGGCGCCGCCGAGCAGATGAAGCCCGGTCACCACCATCGTCTTGCCGGTGCCGGTCTCACCGGTCAGAACGGTCAGGCCGCGGTCGAACTCCCCGACGGCAGAGCTGATCGCACCCAGCGACTCGATGCGGATTTCGGTCAGCATGGTGTCAGCACCGCTGCGGCGCCGTTACTTTCCGCGCCAACCGGTCACGGGCAGGCGGAACTTGCGCACCAGACGGTCGGTGAACGGCGCGCTGTCCAGCCGTGCCCACTTCACCGCGGTGCCACAGCGTTTCACCTCGAGGCGGCCACCCGCGGGCAGCACCATTTCGCGACGGCCGTCGCAGAACACCAGGGCGTCGTTGCCGCTCGCCTCGATCTCGATCGCGATCGCGGCATCCGGGCTGGTGACCATCGGCCGCCCGAACAGTGCGTGAGCGTTGTTGGGTACCACCAGGATCGCCTCGAGGTCCGGCCACAGCACCGGGCCGCCGGCGGAGAAGGCGTAGGCGGTCGACCCGGTCGGCGTCGACACCAGGACGCCGTCGCAGCCGAAAGTCGACACCGGCCGTCCCTCGATTTCGACGACCACGCCGAGCACACCCAGCCGCGGGCCCTTCTCCAGGCTGGCCTCGTTGAGCGCCCAGCCCTGGTCGATCACCTTGCCGCGATGGCGTACCGCGATGTCGAGCGTCAGACGCTCCTCCACCCGGTAGTCCTGCGCGACCACATGTTCGAGCACCCGGTCGATCGCTTCGGCTTCGGCCTCGGCCAGGAATCCGATGCGGCCCAGGTTGACGCCCAGCACCGGAATGCCGGCATTGCGCGCGAATTCCGCGGCGCGCAGGAAGGTTCCGTCGCCGCCGAGCACCAGCACCAATTCGCAGCCTTCCGCGGCGTCGGGCTCGGCGTCGACCACCTCGATCTCGACGCCCATCGCCCGTACGTCGTCGGGAGACAGCGGCAGCGGTCCCCGATCGACGGCCTCGGCCGACAAGACGCGAAGCGCAATTCCGTTGTCGCTCAGCACTTTCTGAACACGCCGCGCGGTCTCGGTGGCCTCGTCGCGTCCGGTGTGCACGACCAGCAGGATGGTGCGTTCGCCGGTCATTGCGGGCCCTGCGCTATCGCGCGCCGCACCGCGTCGACGAGACCGTCGGCGGTCAGCGCCCGCTCGGTGTCGGCGCGCAACCACAGGAAGTATTCGACATTGCCCGATGGTCCCGGCAGCGGACTGGCCGTGACGTCGACGGTGTGCCAGCCCAGCTCGCCGGCACGTCCCGCGACGGCCAGCACCGAGTCGGCGCGCATCGCGGGGTCGTGGACGACCCCGCCGGCACCGACCTGGCCCTTCCCGACCTCAAACTGCGGCTTCACCATGGGAACGATATCCGCGCCGGGGTTGGCGCAACCAGCCAGCGCGGGCAACACGGTGGACAGGGAGATAAACGACAGGTCAGCCACCACGAGGTCGACACGCCCGCCGATCGCCTCGGGCGACAGGTCACGCACGTTGGTCCGCTCGACGGCGATCACCCGCGAGTCCGAGCGCAGCGACCAGGCCAGCTGGCCGTAGCCCACGTCGGCGGCCACCACCTCGGCGGCGCCACGGTCCAGCAGGACCTCGGTGAAGCCGCCGGTCGACGCGCCGGCGTCCAGGCAGCGGCGGCCCGCGACCGGGATTCCGAACACGTCGAGCGCGCCGATCAGCTTGTGTGCGCCGCGCGACACCCACCGGCGCTCGCCGTCGTCGGCGACGGTCAGGGCCGCGGTCGCCGCGACGGCCGTGCCGGGCTTGACCGCGGGCATGCCGTTAATGCTGACCTTGCCGGCGCCGATCAACTCGGCGGCCTGCTGACGGGATCGTGCGAGTCCGCGGCGCACCAGCTCGGCGTCAACGCGGGCGCGTCGTGCCATGCCCGCACCTCAGCCCTTCTCCGCCGACTCCAGCGCGGCCAGCAGCACGTCATGGGCCTGCGATAGCCGGCGTGCGATGTCTTCGAGCTCGGCGAGAGACGGCCCGGTCTCCCGGTTTTCCGGGTCGGCCAGGTCGGGCAGTTGCGCCAGCAGGTTGTCGATGTCGGCGCGAATCTGTTCGGGATCGATATTCATTGCGGTTCTACGGTAGCCATCCGCTAGTCCCCGTGCACGAGAGACCAGCGCTCGAGCGCGTCGCGCGCGCGGTCGTCGCCGGGCCGGATGCGCGCCGGCCGCCCGTCAAAGTCGCCGCCCCACACCGCGCCGGCGACGGCCCGCACGATCGACAACCCGTCCCCGTCGTCTGCTTCACCGGGCCCCTTGCCGGTGACCGTCACCGCACCGTCGGCGACGTCGATCGCCCAGCCGGGCTGCGGCCCGACCGCGAGCAGGTTGCTGCCCTGGTGCAGGGCGCGCAGGTCGCGGCCGATGTAGGTGGGCCGCTGCTCGGCGCTCGCGTACACCGCGTCGCGCGCGCTGCTCACCCCGGTCAGCACCATCAGGCTCGGGAACCTCGCGGCATTGGCGCCCTCGATGTCGGTGTCGAGGCGGTCGCCGATCACCAGCGGCGCACGGTAGTCGCCGCGGGCGACCGCATCGTCGAGCAGTGTCGGGGCGGGCTTTCCGGCCACCCTGGGTTCGGCCCCCGTCGCCGCCCGCAGCGCGGCCACCAGAGATCCGTTGCCGGGCAGCAGACCACGCTCGGTGGGCAGCGTGGCGTCGATATTGGCCGCCACCCACAGCGCGCCGGCCCGAATGGCGAGTGCGGCCTCGGCCAGATCGGGCCAGCCTATCGTCATCGACAGTCCTTGCACGACCGCGACCGGGTCGTCGTCGAAGCGGCGTACCGGACGCAGCCCGACCGCGGAGATCTCGTTGGCCAGCGAGTCGGTACCGACGATCAGCACGGGCGAATCCGGCGGCAGCTCAACGGAAAGCAGTCGTGCGGCACTTTGGGCGCTGGTGACGACGTCGTCGCCGGTGGCGGTGAAGCCGAGGTCACGCAGGTGGGTCGCTACTTCGTCGGCGCTGCGGGATGCGTTGTTGGTGACGAACAGCTTGCGGCTACTGACCTCGTCGAGCGTCTGCACCGCGCCGTCGGTGGCACTGTGGCCGCGGAACACCGTCCCGTCCAGATCGATGAGCAGGCAATCATATTCCTGCGCAATGCTTTTCATTTGATCGAACCCAGCATCGTCAGCCCAGCTCGCTGACCCGGTCTTCGGCGTCGGTCACGCCGTCGACGTCGGCGGCCGCGGAGTGCAAAAACCATTGCAGCGCTTCGTCATTGCGGCCGAGCGCCAGCAGGGTGTCGGCGTAGGCGTAGAACAGCCGGGCGGCCGTGGCGCCGGAGCGGCTCGGGTCCAGTTGCGGCGTGGACAACAGCGTCAGCGCCTGTTCGAGTTGGCCGAGATCGGAGCGGGCACCCGCGATCACGATGCGCAGCTCGTCGGCGTCGTCGCCGGACAGCTGGGCCGCCTCTTCCCCGCGGCCCAGTTCGATCGCCCGCTCCGGCCGGCCAAGGCCGCGTTCACAATCCGCGATCAACGCCAGCAGCGAGGACTTACTGCCCATCCGGCGGGCGGCACGCAGTTCGGACAGCGCCTGGGCCCAGTCGCCGGTGCGGTATGCGGCGATGCCGACCGCTTCGCGGATGGCGGCGATCCTGCTGGACCTGGCGCGCGCGGCACGGGCATGGTTCAGGGCGGCTTCCGGGTCTTCGTCCATCAGCTCACCGGCGGCGACCAGGTGGCGTGCCACCGCATCGGCGGTCGCGCGGTCCAACGTGCTCAGTTCGCCGCGGATTTCGGGAGCCAGCTGTTTGGCGTCCACGTCGGGCGGTATCGGGGGCCCGCTGTCCGCCGGGCGATCGCGGTCCTGCGCAGCGTTGCGCGGCTGGGCCATGCGGGCGCGGCCCGGTCCGGACCACGGAACGTCACGGCCCGTGCGCCGCTTCGGTGCGCCCCCAGATCCCGTGCGCGGGCGTCGTTCGCCGTTGTGACGCTGTCTATCGTCGCCCACTCGTGTCGTTCACCTCGATCGCTCCGGTCTCCTCGAAAAGGATACGGGCACCCGGGTGTGGGTCTCGCTACGCCTTGAACCGGTCCGGAACCAACGGCGCGATCATCGAAGGACAGAAGGTCGCGATCGCGATGATCGTGAAGATGCCCGCATTTTTCTCGGTCATGCCGTTGCCGCTGGACACTTCCGAGACGACCGAATCGAACGACCGACCCGGCTGGACCAGCATCGGGCAGACCGACTGCCCCTGCGCCAGTGTGGCGGCCGGCGCAGTGACGGCAATACCGGCATTGGTCAGCCTGGACAGGAAGGCGTTGCTCGCTATGTCAGCGCGAATGGGGGCGGCCATCGATGCCGCCGCGACGATCAAAGCCGCGGTCAAGACCATAAACCCGAAGGCCTTGACCTGGGCACCGGCCCGCAAGGTCCACTGGTACGCCATTGATTGCGCCGTCATCTCTCGCTCTCGTCGATTGTGTGGTGGCTGCGCAAATTCATTGTGACTACAGTGGCCAACGAGTGTCACGTTTAGGGCACGGCCAGGTAAAGGTTTGCACACCACCGCGTTTTGCTCTGACGTCTTGACAATCTCGGGTGCAATATGGTCCGCCGCTGATGGCCCGCCGCCGACCGACGACCAGCTCGGTACACCTAATCTGTTGTCGCCCAAGCGATTTGAAACCACAAACGCGCTCAAGCCAGACGGTGGTGTCCCCCGAATGGGGGACACCGGATTTCCACCCGCGATTCAACCGGTTGACGGATACCCGGGAGCGTTCGATCCGGGAAAACTAGTTCTCACAGCGGGGATCTCGTCGCTCCTTCCAAACGAGGCTCCCCTCCTCTCATATCGGCTTCCCCTCCGATTGACGGGATCTCCGCTGAATACTTCTTCTAGACCTTCTCGATGCCGGCGATGTTGCGCTTTCCGCGACGCAGCACCAGCCACCGGCCGTGGAGGAAATCCGAGTCCTGCGGCGACCATTCGTCGCTGTCGACCCGAATGTTGTTGACCGAGACGCCGCCCTCGCCGATTGTGCGTCGCGCGGCGCCCTTGCTCGCCGACAGGCCGCTGGCCACCAACAGGTCGACGATGCCGCGGGGGCCGCCGGGCTTGAGCTCGGCGACCGACGTTTCGCGCAGCGCGGCGGCCAGCGTCGCTTCGTCGAGACGGTCCAAATCGCCCTGGCCGAACAGCGCCTTGCTGGCGTGTTCGACAGCCGCGGTGGCCGCCTCGCCGTGCACCAGGACGGTGAGTTCGGTGGCCAGCCGCCGCTGGGCGGCGCGTTGTTGCGGACGTTCGGCAGTCACCTGTTCCAGCTCGGCCAACTCCTCGGCGGACAGGAAGGTGAACCACCGCAGGTAGCGGATCACGTCGGCGTCCGCGGTATTGACGAAGTACTGATACCAGGCATACGGACTGGTCAGCTGCGGGTCCAGCCACAAGTTGCCGCCGCCGGTGGATTTGCCGAACTTGGTGCCGTCGGCGGCGGTCACCAGCGGGACGGTCAGTGCGTGCACCGTCGCGCCCAGCTTCTGGCGCACCAGCCGAACCCCGGCGATGATGTTGCCCCATTGATCCGAGCCGCCGATCTGCAGCACACAACCATGGCGCTGGTGCAGTTCGACGTAGTCGTTGGCCTGCAGGAGCATGTAGCTGAACTCGGTGTAGGAGATCCCGTCGCCGGCAAGGCGCCGCCGGATGGTGTCGCGATCCAGCATCACGTTGACCGAGAAGTGCTTGCCGAGATCGCGCAGGAACTCGATCGCCGACATCCGGGACGTCCACTCGAGGTTGTCGGCGACGATCGCGCCAGTCGGTGAGTCCCCCGAATCCGAGAAGTCGACGAAGCGTTCCAGCTGTCCGCGAATCCGTTCGGTCCATTCGGCGACGGTGCCGGCCTCGTGGAGACTGCGTTCCCCGACCTCACGCGGGTCGCCGATCATGCCGGTCGCCCCGCCCGCGAGCACGATCGGCCGGTGCCCGGCGCGCTGAAAACGCCGCAGTGCCAGCAACGGCACCAGGTGTCCCGCGTGCAGGCTCGGCGCCGTCGGGTCGAAGCCGGCGTACACCGTCAGCGGTCCGCGCTGGGATTCGGCGGCCAGGGCGTCGAGGTCGGTGGACTGCGCGATCAGTCCACGCCAGCCCAGCTCGTCGAGGATCATGGGGTAAGAATCTAGTCGCTGGCGCCGGGGGCAGGTGCCCGCGGACTTCGCCGGTACGCCGAGACTTCCGGTCGACCGGCCAGCCACAGCCGCCACGGCCGGTCGGCGGCCTGGCTGACACCCACCCGCGGGCCCGCCACCGCGCCGTCGGTTTGGTTCAATGCCAGCGACACCGGGGAGTCCGGGTCGAACAGATCAATTCCGTTGTCGGACATCGTAATTCCCAACGCAGCGCACAGATTGCCGGGACCACGGGCCAGCGCGGTGGTGCGGATGGCCTCGCCGCGGCGGCCCTGGGCGATGTCGACGCCGTCCTCGATCACGGCGGCGCGCAGCAGCACCGCGGCGGCCGTGCCGTCGGGCCCGCACGAGACGTTGGCGCAGGTGTGGATCCCGTGACTGAGGTAGGTGTACAGCCGCCCCGGCGGCCCGAACATCACGGCGTTGCGGCCGCTGGGTCCCCGGTAGGAGTGTGCCGCCGCGTCCGGCCACGGCCCGTCGGGAACTCCGCCATAGGCCTCCACCTCGACGACGATCGCGCGCACGCCCCGGCCGGTGAGGGTGGCGCCGAGCAGCCGGTGCGCCGCCGCGACGGGGTCGACTACCAGCTTGCGTGCACCCACCCACCGAACCTACCGAGAGCCCGAACATGGCAAACTCCCGGTTGCCGCGTGGCGAAGGAGCCAAAACAATGCATGCAATCGACCCCGCTGCCA
Source organism: Mycobacterium ahvazicum (assembly GCF_900176255.2). Taxonomy (GTDB): domain Bacteria; phylum Actinomycetota; class Actinomycetes; order Mycobacteriales; family Mycobacteriaceae; genus Mycobacterium; species Mycobacterium ahvazicum. Next base: position 2,141,315 of record NZ_FXEG02000002.1, on the reverse strand, counting down.
CCGCGTGGCTGCTGGCCAGTACCGCACTGGTCCTGTTGATGACCCCCGGCCTGGCGATCTTCTACGGCGGGATGGTCCGCACCACCGGGGTGCTCAACATGATGATGATGAGCTTCGTCTCGATCCCGCTTGTCACGGTGGCCTGGCTGCTGCTCGGCTACACGCTCGCGTTCTCCGAAGACGGCGCCGGCGGGTTCATCGGCAACCTCAGTCATCTCGGGATGCTCGGCATCACGCCCGACAGCCTGCACGGCACGGTTCCCGAACTGCTCTACGCGACGTTCCAATTGACCTTCGCGATCATCACGGCGGCCCTGGTCAGTGGCGCGATCGCCGACCGCGCCCGCTTCGCTGCCTGGATGGTGTTCGTCCCGATCTGGGCGATTGTCGTGTATTCGGTTGTCGCGCACTGGGTATGGGGCCCCGGCGGCTGGCTGGGCAAGCTCGGCGTGCTGGATTACGCGGGTGGCCTGGTCGTCGAGATCGTCTCGGGTTCCTCGGCGCTGGCGCTGGCGCTGGTGCTGGGACCCCGCATCGGCTTCAAGAAAGACGCCATGCGGCCGCACAATCTGCCGCTGCTCTTTGTCGGTGTCGGACTGCTGTGGTTCGGCTGGTTCGGGTTCAACGCCGGTTCTGCGTTGGCCGCCAACGGAACTGCCGCGGCCATCTTCCTCAACACGCTCGTCGCCGGCTGCCTCGGCATGCTGGGCTGGCTGACGGTCGAGCAGATCCGCGACGGCAGGCCCACGACGTTCGGTGCGGCGTCCGGTGTGGTGGCCGGCCTCGTCGCGATCACCCCGTCGTGCGGCACCGTCAACACGCTCGGCGCCGCGGCCGTCGGCCTCGCCGCGGGCGTAGTCTGCGCATTCGCGGTGACGGCGAAATTGCGCTTCAACTATGACGATTCGCTCGACGTCGTCGGTGTGCACTTCGTCGGCGGGGTGGTCGGGGTCTTCCTGATCGGGCTGCTGGCCACGGCCGTCATGACGTCGGGCCCGCAGGGCCTGTTCTACGGGGGCGGCTTCGGCCAGCTCGGCAAGCAGACGCTCGCGATCGTCGTCGTCGCGGTCTATGCGTTCGCGGTGACGTTCGTCCTCGCGAAGGTGATCGAGCGGATGATGGGTTTCCGGCTCAGCCCCGAGGAAGAGACGACCGGCGTCGACTTCACCCAGCACGCCGAGACCGCCTACGCCGAGGGCGTGCACGGTCATCTGCCGTTGCGCCGCCCCGGCTCACCCGGCTGACTCCAGACCATCCCTTGACAAGCCTCACCGCGAGGATGAATATTCATCACATGATGATTTCATCTCGTGATGAATTAATCACCCCCGGCGGCGAAGTCGCCATCGACATCGACCATCTGCGCGTTATCCGCGGCAAACGCCCAGCTCTGCACGACTTTTCGGTGCAGATCAGGAAGGGCAGCATCACCGGCCTGCTCGGCCCGTCCGGCTGCGGCAAGACCACGCTGATCAGAAGCATCGTCGGCACGCAGATCGTGACTTCGGGAACCGTGACCGTGCTCGGCAAACCCGCCGGCTCCGCCGGATTGCGCCGCCGGGTCGGCTATCTGCCACAGGACCCGACCATCTACAACGACCTGCGCGTCGCCGACAACGTTCGCTACTTCGCGTCGCTCTACGGCTTCGACAGCCGCGCCGCCGACGCTGCGATCGAGCGGGTCGGGCTGACCGATCACCGGACCGCGTTCTGCGCCAACCTCTCCGGTGGCCAGCGCACCCGAGTGTCGCTAGCCTGCGCACTGGTATGCCAGCCCGAGCTGCTGGTGCTCGACGAGCCCACGGTCGGCCTCGACCCGGTGCTGCGCGCCGACCTCTGGGATCAGTTCAACGACCTCGCCCGTGCGGGCGCCACCCTGCTGGTCTCGAGTCACGTGATGGACGAGGCCGACCGCTGCATGGACCTATTGCTGATGCGCGACGGGAACCTGCTCGCCCACACCACGCCGACCCAACTACGAGGGGACACCGGATGCACGTCACTGGAGGACGCGTTTCTGTCCATCATCAAGCGCACCATCATGCGCGAAGCCGGCTAGGTCTCAAGGGATACACCGCCACCACGACGCGGATACTGCGTCAGTTGGCCGCCGATCACCGCAGTGTCGCGATGATCCTGGCCGTTCCGGTTCTGGTTATCACGTTGATGTACTTCATGTTTCGCAATGCCCATCACCCGCCCGGCACGCCGGCGCCGTTCAACAATGCCTGCCTGATCCTGCTCGGTCTTTTCCCGCTGTTCGTGATGTTCATCATCACCGCGATCACCATGCAACGCGAGCGGGCCTCGGGGACGCTGGAGCGCATCCTGACCACTCCCCTGCGCCGGCTCGACCTGCTGATCGCCTACGGAACCGCCTTCTCGATCGCCGCGGCGGCGCAGGCGACCGTGGCGTGCACCGTGTCGTTCTGGTTCCTCGGCTTCGATACCAAGGGCAGCTGGGTGTGGGTGTTCGTGATCGCGATCGTCAACGCGGTGCTGGGTGTCGGCCTGGGCTTGCTGTGTAGTGCGTTCGCCCGCACCGAGTTTCAGGCCGTGCAGTTCATCCCGCTGGTGATGGTGCCGCAGCTGCTGCTGGCCGGCATCATCGTCCCGCGAGCGCTGATGCCAGACTGGCTGCAATGGATCAGCAACGTCATGCCGGCCAGCTACGCGCTGGAAGCTCTGCAACAAGTCAATTCGCATACCGAACTGACCGGCATCGCGGTGCGCGACATCGCCGTGGTGGCGGGTTCGGCGTTCGCGGCGCTGTGCCTGGCCGCGGCGACACTGCGGCGACGGACGCCATAACGTGACGGCCGCCAAGACCGGGCGCAGACGACCCGGGCGCCCGGCCGGCAATTCCGACACCCGCGATCGCATCTTGACCAGCGCCCGAGAGTTGTTCGCCAGCAAGGGTATTCGTAATACTTCGATTCGCGCGGTGGCCGCGGCGGCGGGTGTCGATTCGGCACTCGTGCATCACTATTTCGGCACCAAGGAAAAGCTATTCGCCGCGGCTGTGCACATCCCGATCGACCCGATGGACATCATCGGTCCGTTGCGCGAGGTGCCGGTCGAGGAGATCGGCTACCGGCTGCCGTCGATGTTGTTGCCGCTGTGGGATTCCGAGCTGGGCACCGGGTTCATTGCGGTGTTGCGGTCGGTCCTGGCCGGCGCGGAGGTTAACCTGTTCCGCACGTTCATCCAGGACATCATCGCGGTCGAAGTGGGTTCCCGCGTCGACGATCCGCCGGGCAGCGGCGTCATCCGCATCCAGTTCGTCGCCTCTCAGCTGGTGGGAGTGGTGATGGCACGCTACATATTTCAACTCGAGCCGTTCGCGTCGCTGCCGGCCGAACAGATCGCCCGCACCATCGCGCCCAACCTGCAGCGTTACCTCACCGGGGATTTGCCGCATCTGCCGGACTGAAGCGGAAATTTCCAGCAGGGCAACTTCGCCGACGTCGGGCCGTTCCTACTGGTGCCGGGCCGCCTCTTGCACGAGTTGCACCCGCGAGCCGATGCCGAGCTTGTTGTAGACGTGGGTGAGATGGCTCTGCACCGTGCGCGGCGAGACGAAAAGCCGTGCGGCGATGTCGTTGTTGGCCAACCCTTCGCTGACCAGCCGCACTACGTCATGCTCGGTGGGGGTCAGCGCACCCCAACCGGTTGTCGGCCGCCTACGGTCGCCGTGCCCTCGACGGGCATACGCGATCGCTTCCTGGACGGACAGCGCCGCGCCCTCGGCCCACGCGCTCTCGAAATCGATGTGCCCCAGAGCTTCCCGGACCGCGTCGCGCGCCGCGACGTAAGCGTCGTCGTAGACCTTGAACCTCATCACGCCGGTGTTTTGCCGGACCGCGTCAGCCGCGCCGTAAAGGCGCGCCGCCTCACGGTGGCTGCCGGCGCCACCGGCCAGCCCGGCAAGGCACTCAAGGGCATCCGGGGTGCCCACGTGGGCACCGAGCGCGGCTGCGATGGCCAATGCTTCGCGGGCATCGCGCTCGGCTTGGTCGGGCTGACCCTGCGCGGTCGCGACGCGGGCGCGAGTGTTGAGCGCAATCATCAAGTGGCAGCCCGCCGTTACCGCAACCGCCGCGTCGGCCCACCCTCTGGCCGCAGGCAGGTCACCGCGCACCAGCAGGACATCGGCGATCGGGTTGGCATTGACCACGGTGTGTCCCTGCTGCGCGCTTATGCGTCGTGCCGCCAGCTCGCTGGTCTGCACCGCGGCCGCAACGTCGCCCGCCGCGAGTTGTGCGAGAGCCAACGGGCCGCCCGCCATGCCTTCGGCCATATCACCGAATTCGGACGCGGCTTCGACCGCGGCGGCCGCCGCCGCCACGGCGGCTTCGGCCTCTCCCATCCACGCCAGGGTATGGCCCAGGTGGCAGTGACAGAGTTCCCGCATGAGCAAGTCGTGCTCGGCCTCGGCCTCCGCCATGATCTGCAGGAATTCGGCTTTAGCGCGCGCGAGTTCCCCACGCATGACGTACGCCGTTCCGACACCCCAGAATCGACACATTCGCGAAAGGAACCCGTCGCCGATCTCGTTGGCGAGGTCGCGACCTTCCTCCCCTGCCCTGAGCGCGGCGGTGGGATCACCGCCGCATATCGCCGCATAGCTCTGCCACCAGAGGATTTGACTCAATCTCCACTTGTCGCCGGATTCGCGGGCCAGACCTGCCGCCTCATCGAGGTAAGGGCCGGAGATCTCTGGGTTGAAAGCGGCGGTGCAGCCGCACGCGACCAGCGCATGGAGCAGCGGGCCGGACTCCCCGATCTCACGCGCGAGCGCGAGGGCACGTTGAGGTTCCTCCATGCCGATCGGATCACCTACCGCTGCGGCGAGCACCGCGTGGTCCGCGAGCGCCCGCGCGTAAACGGCGGGCGCCAGTCCGTCCTGCGGCGAGTACCCGTCGGACAGCACCGACTTGATCCACGACAGGCCTTCCCGGACGCGCCCGCGGGTGAGCCACAAGGACTGCAGGGCGGACGCGAGTTGCAGCGCCCGGTTGCCGTCGTCGGTATCGCAACTCCAGGTGAATGCGGCTCGCAGGTTGTCGATTTCGCTCTCAGCCTGTTCGACATGCTCGCGTCGGCCGGCGGAGTTCGGCTGATCCAGAACCACGGCCAGCTGAGTGTAGTGGTCACGGTGCCGGGCGCGAACCGCATCCGATTCACCGGATTCGCCAAGCCTCTCCAAGGCGTACTGCCGAACCGTCTCGAGCAGCCGGTATCGCGTTCGGCCGCTGATGTTTTCGGCAATCACCAGCGACTTGTCCACCAGCAGGGTGAGCTCGTCGAGCACTTGGTGGCGCTGCACCTGATCGTCGGTGGCAACGGCTTCGGCGGCATCGAGGTGGAATCCGCCGCGAAACACCGCCAGCCGCTGGAAGATCAGACGTTCGACGTCGGTGAGCAGCGCGTGCGACCAATCCACCGATGCCCGCAGGGTCTGCTGGCGCCGGACCGCGGTGCGGTTCCCCCCGGTCAGCAGGCGGAACCGGTCGTGCAGGCTGGTGAGGATGTCGGTGACCGACAGGGCCCGCACTCGCGCCGCGGCGAGTTCGATCGCCAGCGGCATGCCGTCAAGGCGTTGACAGATCTCTTCGACCGCGGCGGCGTTGTCCTGGGTGATGACGAATTCGGGCCTGACGAGACGCGCACGGTCGGTAAACAACTCGACCGCTTCATCGATGATCGACAGGGACGACACCCGCCAGATCACTTCACCGGTCATGCCGATCGGCTCGCGGCTGGTCGTCAGCACTGTCACACCGGGGCAGGCCCGCAGGATAGGGCCGACGAGGTCGGCGGTCGCATCCAGCAGGTGTTCGCAGTTGTCCAACACCAGCAGCATCTGCCGGTCGGTGATGAAACCCAGCATGGCGTCACCCGCGGAGCGCCCGGGAATGTCGGTCAACCCGAGTGTGCGGGCGGTCGTGGCGGGGACGAGGTCGGATTCGGTGATCGGTGCCAGGTCGACGTAGTGTGCGCCGTCGCCGAATTCGGTGGCGATCCGGCCGGCGACCTGCACGGCGAGGCGGGTCTTGCCCGCGCCGCCGGGGCCGGTCAGGGTGACGAGTCGATTCTCCGCGATGATGCGCGTCAGCTCCGCTATCTGGTCCTGGCGGCCCACGAAGCTGGTCAGCTGAGGTGGCAGCCCCACCGACACCGCGGCCGGGAGGCGCAGGGGTGGGAACTGGTTGTGCAGGTCGGGGTGGCACAGCTGGATCACCCGCTCGGCGCGGCGAAGATCACGCAGCTGGTGGCTTCCCAGCGGGAGCAACCAGGCGTCGGGCGGCAAGTGGTCGGCCACCATCTCTTCGGTTGCGCCGGACAGGACGGTCTGTCCGCCATGCCCCAGGTCGCGGAGCCGCGCGGTTCTGTTGATCGTCGGTCCGATGTAGTTGCTTTCGTCCCGCAATTGGACCTCGCCGGTGTGCAGACCGATCCGCAGCCGGATCGGCGCCAGGGGCGCCAACTGCAGTTGGAGAGCGCATGCGACCGCGTCGGTGGCGCGGTCGAACGCGACGACGAAACTGTCGCCTTCGCCCTGCTCAACCGGGCGCACACCGCGATGGGCGGCAATAAGCTCGGTGAGTGCGCGGTCGAGCCGCGCGACAGCTTGCGCCATTTCGTGAGGCTGCGTTTCCCAGAGCCGCGTCGACCCCTCGATATCGGCGAGGAGCAGCGTCACCGTGCCGGTCGGTAGCTCTGTCAGCCCTACGTCGCTCTCGTTCATCGGTGGTATCCCCGCGCGTGGGTCAATCTCGCTCATGTTAGCCAGCATCAGTGTTCGCCAGCGCCATAACATCCGCGAAACCGCGCAGATTTCGGTGGCCGTCGTGCGGTTCTCCGACCCCCACCCGCATTTTTTCCGCGTTCTGGCCGATGGTGTCGACGCCACGGCGCCGGATAGTCGTTCCGAAATGCAAAGCGATGCACCGAGAGGAATCCCCATGAAAATCGCGACCCGAGTCCCGCCGGTCCCGATGGTCAACGCAGTACAGCGGTTTCGTCAGCAGCTTCTGCGGCTTCACCAGTCCCTGGCCCCCGCACCGGCGGTGATGGCGGAACTCGTGTCCGGGGCCTGGGTGGCCCAGGCGATCGCCGTCGCCGCCGAACTCCGCATCGCCGATGCGCTGGACGGGGGACCCCTGGGACTCGATCAGCTGGCCGCCAGGGTCGGCGCCGAACAGGACGCGCTGGGCCGGTTGCTGCGGGCCCTGATCGGCCGCGGCATCTTCTGCCGGCACCGCGACGGCCGGTACGGGCTGACGTCGCTCGCAGGCACGCTGCGGTGGGACGCACGCGATTCCGTGGCTGGGATGGCCCGGATGGTCGGCACGCCGGAGATGCGGGAACATTGGAGCCATTGCGTCGATGCGGTTCGCACGGGCGAGGCGGTCGTTCCGAAGTTACGTGGCATGGACGGGTTCGAATGGCTCTCGGGCCACCCCGAACTCAGTGCGGTCTTCGATGCGGCGATGACGAACGTCTCCGAGATGGCCGTTGATGCGGTGATCGCCGCGTACGACTTCGCCGGCTATCGCACCATCGTGGACGTTGCCGGCGGGCATGGCCGGTTGCTGGCCGGCATCCTCGCCAAAAACCCAACGACGACCGGCATTCTTTTCGACCTGCCGCACGTCGTCGCCGGCGCCGAACCACTGCTGTCCAGACACTGCGTCGCAGAGCGCGTGCGAATCATCGAGGGATCGTTCTTCGAGGCGGTCCCCGATGACGGCGACCTCTACGTGCTGAAGAACATCATCCACGACTGGCCCGACGACCAAGCCCAGCAGATCCTCAAAACCCTGCGCGCCGCAACCCACACCGGAACAACCGTCTTGCTGGTCGAATGCGTGATACCCCCGCACGATCGAGATGCTCTTGCCAAATGGACGGATCTCGAGATGCTGGTCATGAATGCGGGCCGGGAGCGCACCCGGGATGAATATCGGGATTTGTTGCAGCAGAGCGGATTTCAGATGACTCAGATTGTGTCGACACCCTCGCCGTTCAGCATCGTGGAAGCCACCGCCGGCTAGCCCCGTTCGGTGAGGCGGGCGTGCTCGTCCTCGTCGACGTCGCGCGCCTCGTCGATCAGCAGCACCGGGATACCGTCCTCGATGCGGTAAGCACGGCGCAGCCGTGGGTTGTAGAGCAGCTCGTCGCCGTCTTCTGGGGACACGAGCAGCAGCGGGCCGCGGTCCTGCGGGCACACCAGAATGCTCAGCAGAGTCTGGTCAAGCATCGTCACCTCGATACGTGGCGGCCAGTTCGGACCGTATCGCCGGAGTCAACCGGCGGTACTGCGAGCTGGCGGTGTCGAAATACCAGGCATGCCGCCCGGATTTGGGAATCCCGGCCGCCCGCAGGGCGCTGACGGTGGGACGGTAGGTCGCGCTCAACGTCATCTCCGGCACCACACAAACGATGTCGGGTCCCAGCCCGAGCGGCATGCCGGCGAAAGCTTCGGTCAAATCCGCCGCGGTGATGGTGGCTCCGGGCAGCAACGTCACCGCTGACACCGCCACTTCCAGGTTGCCGAACGGCACGTTGTAGGTCACCGCGAGGTCCACGCCGTTGATCAGGCCGAGCGCGTCGGTGACCGGCTCGGGATAGACGAGCCCGCGGGCAGTGTGCACCACCGAGCCGCGCCGGCCCATCAGCCAGAAGTCACCGTCCTCGTCGCGGCGGAACAGATACTCCGTGGAGATCCAGGTGTCGGCGGGCGCGAAAACCCCGCGCTTGACCGACGCCGTCGGATCGATCGGCCCGTTGGAAGCCGCCAGCAGCACCCCGACCTGGTTGACGTCGGCAACCTGCACGAAGCCTCGCTCGTCTTCCAGGATCAGGTCGTGTTCGGCGTCGTAGGCGGCAAGTTCTGCTCGCCCGGCACCCGGCAGCGGCCGGCCCTTACAGCCGATCTTGGCGCCGGACACGTTGGCCAGCACCGCCTGTCCGTCCGTGGTGGCGAAGAACTCGACGACGTGCGCGGGCGCGAACGCGTCGACGACGCGCTCCCACAATCCGGTCGGCATACCCGAGCCGATGAACAGCCGGACGGGATGATTACCGTGCAGCACGAAGGCGGGGTCGTCGACAATGTCGCGCAGCATCGCCCAGGTGTAGGACACGACGGTGACGCCGTACTGCCGTATCTCGTGGACGAACCGGTCCGAGTTCAGCCCGCGCGACAACGCGATGCGGGTACCGCCGACAACCGCGCCGCCCAGGGCGACCAGCAGGGCGGACTCGTGGTGCAGCGGCGTCAGGCAGTAGACGGTGTCTCGGCGGTCCAGGCCGGCCGCCGAAGCGGTTCCGAACGCCGACACCGCCCACCGGTAGTTGGTGATCTGCTTGGCCACCAACTCGCCGCCGACCGCGCTGAATGCGATGAACGCCAGATCCCGGGCCAATCCCGGGTTGGGCCGATACCAGGCGGGGAGCTCGACGGCATCCGGGTCGATCTGCTCCATGTCGATGACCTGGTTTTGCTTCGAGCCGTCCTCGGGCAGATGCAGGTTGCGCGCCTCACCACCACCGAGCACCAACACCTGGCCCGGCCAGTCGCGTAAGGCCTCGAGGTTGGTGGGGTCGGTCATGATCTCGCCGACCCGCCCGAGCCGCACCGATGCGGTCAGGTCGGCGTCGGGGCGCATCACCACCGCGACGGCACCGAGGCGGGACAGTGCGGCGATCGCGACCAACGCACTGGGTCGCGTCTCCATCAGCACGCCGACCCGGTCGCCCTGCCGGACGCCGACCTGAATCAGGCCCCGGACAACGTTGTTGATGCGGCGGTCGACCGCCTCGTAGGTGTGCACACGACCGTCGAACAGCAGGAACTCGCCCCGCGGCGCGTTGCGGGCCTGCTCGGTGATGATGCGGCCCAACGAGATTCGGGTGTGGTCGTTGATCTGCCCGAGCCGGGCCAGCCGGGGTAGCGTACGCGCGGTCTCGACGGCCAGCGTCCGCATGGATTTGTTGGCCGCGACCACCGCGCCGGTGGCGCCGCGCACCAGCTCGATCGCCGCCTCCGACGCCTCGCCGATGCCATGCGTAAGCCGCGAACTCAGCGCGACGCCGCTGTCGGTGTGCTCTTCGGGCTGATCGGCCATCAGGTCGATGTTGTCGGGCTTGTCGCCACCGGTGGTGAGCCACTCGATCCACGCGGCGACGGTGGGCCAACCCTGTTCTGCCGCTTTGGATCCGACGACCAGGCCGAAATGACCGGTGCGGATACGGGCTTCGTAGACCTCGGCGTCGGGTGCGGCGCGCCGGATACCGCGCACCGACGCCGGCTGGCCGATGTCGTCGACCTCACCGACGAAGGCCAGCACCGGGCAGGTGATGTCGGTGAGCGTGACCATTTGTCCGTTGACAGCGAACCCGCCGGTCATCATCCGGTTGTGCGCGATGAATTGCTTGAGCAGCTCGGAGATCGCCGGACCGGACCAGGCGATCCAACCCTCGCGCTCGAGGAACCGGCGCTGTTGTTCGCGGGGCAGCAGCGCCTCGCGGTCGTGCAGCTGACGCACGAAGTCGACGCGGGCCTTGGCGGTCTTGAGCGGATCCAGCATCTGGAAGCCGGCCCGCGCCATCCAACCCGGGATGGCCAGGCGGCTGAAGACGTGATCGGCCATGAAGTTGGCGACGGGTGGGGCGAAGTTTGCCGGGATGCCCATCGGCAACGCGGCCAGGGTGTCCACCGGCGAGCCGAAGGTCACGATGCTGGCCAGCGCCTTCGAACGGCGGTAGGCGGCGACCTGATAGCACCACATCCCGCCCTGCGAATACCCGACCAGGTGCACATCGGCGCCGGTGGCGTCGCGGACCGTGTCGATCGCCTGGCTCAGTGCGACGATGTGGTCGGCCAGGTTGCGGCGCATGCCGCCCTCGACCTTGTCGGGTGAACCGAAGTCGATGACCCAGCAGTCCAGCCCATGCGAATGCAGGATGCCGACCGCACCGTCTTCGCGGGTCACGTCCCACATGTCCGCCGACATCATCATCGGGTGCACCATCAGCACCGGCGGGCCCACCGGACGCTGGCCGGGGCGATTGTCGGGCGGAAAGTAGCGCCGGAGCTTGTACATCGGCACGCTTTCGACGATCTGCGACGGCGACGCAACGGTGCCGGTCTCGAGGCCCCCCAGCCGCAAGACCTCCAGGCCGTTCTGGGCCGTCGCGACCAGTCGTTCCACCGGCCGCGTGATCATCGACAAGTTCAGATCCACCGCTGCTCCCCACTCTCGACAGCTGAGACATCATGGCACATCGCCGTCCTTGGCGGTTCTGGTCAGGCTGTTTGCTCGCGCGGCGAAGTCAGAGGCTGCATGGTTACGCCTGTACGCCCGCCAGGCCAACGCCGTTGAAACATCTCCAGCCGCGGGTCGGGTAACTGTTAAGCTCCCGACGGCCCGGCGTTGTGTTTGCTCGCTGTTGCGGGCCGGTTCGCGATCGTGTTGCAACCGATGTACTGCGTCGGGGGGTATCGAATGCGTTGCTACGCAATGGGTTTGGGCGATGCCTGAACACCTGATCGTCGACCCGTTCCATCTCGAGCTCGCCGGCGCCACATTACAGAGTCAGATGCTGCCCGAGCCGCCGCCGCCATTGACCGCGACCGGGGCGGATGCGGTGTCCGAAGCGCTCAACGTGACCATGCCGATGATCGAGGCCCCGGTGACTGAGGGGTTACCCGCCGCCCAAGCCGCCATCACGGCGACGGGATCAAAGATCGCCGCCGCGGCCCGCATGTACGCCGAGACCGACAAGAAGCTGGGCAACCAACTCGACCGGGCGCAATTCACCGGCGACAACAGCAAAGGTGCTAAACCACAGCTCAACGCCACGCAGTCCGCACCCGCACCGCAGGCAGCGGTCGGCGGCGCGCAGCTTACTTCTGCACCACCCCCGGCCCAGGAGCAATCGCCGCACCCGACGGCGCCGGGCGCTGGGGGTCCGACTACATCCGACCCGGGCATCGCCGGCGGCGGGCCGGCTTCCGCGCCGAATCCGGAAGCGGCCGAGGAGTCGTTCAACCCCATGGCGTGGCCACCCGCAGCCGAAGGGGCGGACGACCCTTTCAACTCCGCGGCATGGGATGGTGTCGCCGATCCGGAAGCAGCGGACGGCGCGGTGAAACCCGCCTCCTACGACGGCGCGACCGATTCGGGCGACGGACCGGCGGATCAGGACCCGTCCGGAAACCCCGGGGATCAGCTGGACCCGGATGGTCCGGGCACCGACGATGCTCCCGGGACGGACGGTGGCCCGGGAACGACGAATGATGCGGATACGGCCGATGGCCCGGGACCGACGGATGGGCCGGTCGAGCCCGGTCCGGGCACGCAAAACGGCCCGGGTGCGGCAACACCGGATGGTGCGAAACAACCGGGCGATCCGCGAGCCGCGACCGATCCAGCAGCGCAAAAGGATCGGCCGGCGTCGGTGCCGCAGCGGGGTGCCGGAGCGGGCGGTCGCGGGTTGTTTTCGGCTTCCCAAGCCGGTACCGGCGCGGGTGGCCGGGGAATCCCGCAGTCCCTTGCGGGCTCGCCGAAGCCGGCGGTCGCGCCACACCGACCCGCGGCAGCGCACGCCGCGCCGGCACACCCCCCAACGGCGCCGCCGCCGTCGGCACCGGGCCAGCAGTCTCGCCCGATGCCGGTCGGGTCCGGCGGCGGGCACGCGGCGCCACTGGCTCCGGCGGCGCCCGCCGTGCCGCTGAGTCCGACGGCCTCACCGATCTCACACGCAGCTCCGGCCATGCCGCAGGCTCCTGCGCCGTCCGCGATGCCGGAGACGGGCGGCGGCGGATCCGGTCCGGCGGCCGCCGCTTCGCCGGGCCTGCCAGCACAGCCGTCGACGCCGGCCACCTCCCCCGTCGCCGCCGAGCCGAGCACCGATACCGGATCCAAGCCGGCGAGCGCGTCGCTCGCCGCGCCGTCGGCGCCGCGCGGCCGCGATGCGGTGATGGCATCGATCCCGGTGTCGGCGGCGCTGGCCGAACGCGATGCCGTCGCCCAGGCCGCCACTACCGACGCGTCGCGACGCGACGGCGTGGATCCGCTGCTGCTGGCCCGGCGCATCGCCGCCGCGTTGAACGCTCAGGACGGCGACGACGGTAACGACTCAGACGACGGCGCGAGCGATCTCGGTTTCTTCTGGGTGACCGCGGTGACGACCGACGGTGCGATTGTGTTGGCGAACAGCTATGGAATCGCCTACATCCCGGACGGGGTTCACTTGCCCGAACCGGTGTTCCTGGCCAGCGCCGACGACGAGATCGCGGCGGCTGACCGGGCGAGCTGGGCGACCTACCCGGTGATCGCCGTGCAGGGCTGGGCGAATCACCACGGCTACCAGCTTCGGGCGGTCATCGCGACCGAAGAACAGCTGGCCGATACCGAACCCGGGGTGGAGAAGTTCCTGCTGCAGCCGGACGACATTCCGGACAGCGGGGAAATGATCGGTCGGTCCAGGTTGGAGGTGGTGGATCCGCAGGCGGCCGAGTGGCTGGCCGCAGTCCCCGACGAGAGTTTGCGCGACCGATTGCCGCCCGCCCCCGTCGAAGTCAGCCCTCCGGCCGAAGAAGAGGGCATGCTCTGGTTCGAGGTCATGGAGCCGATGTTCAGCACCGACACCGGCCGAGAGGATGCGCACCTGCGGGCGTTTCACGCTTATGCGGCTCAGGCCGAACAGCTTTCCCTCAAGGCGGCGCACCGTCGGGTCGACGCGGAGACTCGGCGCTCGGCAATCGCCGATTGGCTGTATTGGAAATACCTCGCCGCACTGCACGCAGCCGCGCTTAACGATCCGGCCTATCGCCGGCGAACAGCCGACTTTTACGACGAATCCGCGGCGGCGGTCCCCGATTAACTTTCTCTACACCGGTTGTTCAATCAATCCGCCAGTGCGACTACAGGATTGACTCATCGCCGAAACTGCGGTGATCTCACGACGAAAAGTCGATTGTCGTTTAGGCTCCCAGAGGTCGGGTTTGTCTCGGGAAGACAAATCACCCCGGCGGTAATGCGGATCGGCTCATAGCGACACCCCCTGTGCTTACTGGATGGGTAGCCGCAGAACAGGATTGCGATGGTGAAACTCCCACCTTCGTCACGCGGATTGCCGGCGATCAGCGTCCAGCAACCGCGCGTGCCGAGTGTTGTCAAGCCGCCGGAACGTCCGCAATCGACGCTCAGTGTCGAGCCGCAGGAGTTGATCGACAGGGCCAAGCAGCTGGCCGAAGCCCTGCCGCAATGGCCCGATGAACAGCCCAAGGCTCCGTGCGAGCTGGCGATGGTCCGGAATGCAGCCACGGTGCTGCAGCGATCCGCCGACAACGTGGCGATGGCCCTCAAGGCGGGCGAAGAGCGGTGGCGGCGTCTGGCCCAGTTGCTGGTCGAAGCCGCCAAAAAATACGAAGGGGTCGACGCGGACGCCGCGAACAAAGTGGCATCGGCCATGCCGGCTTTCTCGGCCACGCTGAGGCAACCGTCCACATATCAGCTCCAACCCGACGCTGTCGGCTCGTTCGTCCCCCCGCCCGCCACCCCGTCATGGATCGGGGACGGATCGAAATTGTTGGTGGCACAGTCGGATAACGTATTTCTTCGGGTGCGGGACGCGGCGAAACAAATCAACGCGGGTGATGCGCGCGCGACGGCATTGTTCCGATTTGCCGACAGCTGGAGCATGTACGAAGGGAAATTGCGCGACGCCGCGATTCGGTTCCGGCCGTTCGAATCATGGCGCGGCACGGCCGTTACCCAGGTCGAGAAGCAGTTCGAGCAGCACCGGGTCTGGCTGAACCAGATGGCAGCAAACTGCGCGTTACTCGGCCAACAGGCGCGGGCGCTCGCGTCGGCACACTGTGTCGCCGTCGTTCAACACCCCACTTCGGCACAGGTAGAGCCGCTACACAACAAACTGCTGGCGAAAAGGATCTCCAGCCGGGACTACGAGGCCTATAAGCGGCTGCAGAAAATGTCCGAGGACGTGCGGGCCGAATACCGCAAACAGGCCGGATTGCCGTGGTCGCTCATCAACCTTTCGATGCCACCGGACCGCGCCGACGCGGACCTCTTCAAGACGCCCGAGCAGAAGGCGGAGGAGCTAGCGGAGAAGCAACAGCAACGGGCGATGCAGCCGATGCAAGCGATGCTGAAAGCGCAGAAGGAAGAGGCGGAGAAGGCTCGAGAAGAGGCGCGTAAAGCACGGCAGGATTCCGAAGAAGAGGCCCGCAGGGCGCGGCGGGAAGCACTCGAAGAGGGGCGCAAGGCGCGACAAGATGCGCAGGAAGAGGCGCGCAAGGCACGACAACAGGCACAAGACATGGCCGACGAGGCACACGAGAAGGCCAAGGAGCAGCAGCAGGCGTTCGCCAAATCCATGGGCGCTCAGCAAGCCGCCCTGGCCAAGTCGGTCGGCGCCGGCACGCCGAAGGTCCCGTCGGTGTCGAAATTGATGGGCACGGTAAACCAGTTCGCGAACATGGCAAAAGGGATGGCGGCCAAGACGCCTCCCGTACCCCCGGGCGGTACCAAGCCGGGTGTGCCGTGGGTGCCGCCGCTGCCCGCGGGCGGGCATGTACCCCCGCGGGCGGGCATGTACCCAACGTGACGCACGGGGCCGGGGCGGGCGGGACGATGGGCGGCGGGGTCAACATACCGCTCGCCGGCGCCGGCGCCGGCCCGCCGCCGCGAGTGGAACATCCGCTGGCACCCCCGGTGCACGCTCCGGTGCAGGGGCCGGGCCTCCCGCAGGGAGGCCCGCGGCCCGCGCCCGCCTCGGAGCTCACGCCTCGTGTCCCCGGCTCGGCGTCGGACTCCGCCGCGGGAGCTCATGGCGCGAAGGTCGGTGGCATGCCCCCGATGCCCGGCATGCCTCCGCAGGACCAGAACGCCAGCAAAGCTAAACGCGTGGATCCCGACGACTCGGCCATCTACACCGAGGAACGGCCGTGGACCGAAGGTGTCATTGGCCGTCGGCCACGCCGGGTCGAACCTGTTGCGCCTCCGCCGGAAGCCGCCGACGGCACAAAGTGAGTCAGGTGGTGGCAGTCTGGCGTAGCCGGCAGGCCATCTCGCGATCCTCTTGCGCGAACGCGCGGTGTCGGGCGGCGTAGGCCAGATATCGGTCACGCTGACGGTCGCAGCGCTGGCGTTCGGCCACGTCTTCGAAGGCCTTGGCCGTTCGGTCCTGACTGGCCGCGGAGTGGTCCAAGCTTATTGCTGCGGACCGCTGCGCCGCTCTGGCCCGCAGGAATGCCTGCTCCGCGCGTGCACCGGCACGGAATGCTTGTTCGGCGGGCCATGGGACGGATTCGGCCTGGGGGCCGACGCCGGGATAGACCATCGTCATGTCCTCTCCTCGTCTGCAGTGTTGACAGCGCGGAGCGGCTGAAACGCCGTGTCGAACGATCAGTCGGTATTGACGTAGCGGCTGGCGAACAGATGCGCTTGTGCCGCCTCGGCCTGTTCCGGTGTCGGCAATTCCGCGGCCCCGACGATGAGTTCGTCGTCCACTCCGTCGCCAGGACCCAATCCCAGAGCCCGCACCGCATCGACGACAAACGCCTGCTGGCCGGCCAGTCCTTTTTGCCGGGCCAGCTCGGCCATGGCAAGTATTTCGTCAACGAGCGCTGCTTCCGTCATGCTCGTCACCTTCGGAGAAAGGTCGATCTGCACGACGCTGCCATCCGGCAGCGCGGTGATCGAGACCGTTCCGGGGGGATTGGTCACCTTGGCCAGGAAGCCGGACCCGTCGTCGTCTTCTCGCTCCGCGTCCACGGCTTGACTCGTCGTCCCCTGAGCTCGCAACGCATCGACAGCCGAGGGCGCATCGACATCGCCGCCGGCGTCGAAGGTCAGGGCTTGTCTGTCCGCGGTCCCGTCGTCGTCAGCACCGGGCTGGTTGGTATCGAAGAAGACAAGGGCGGAAACGTCGTCCTGGCCGTCGTCGTCTCGGGGCATCGCATTCTCTTTCTTCGAGTCGTGTACCTCGGTCAGTTGCCGGCATCCAGCTGATGGTCGAGCGCATCACGCTGCGCCCCGTCGGTCGCCGCGTACATCGCCTTGGCCGCCTGCAGCGCTTGGTCGCACGCTGTCAGGCATGCGGCGAGGCGCGCTTGCACGGCGGCGCGGTTCCCATCCAGCGCTGCCATCATGGCGTTGGCGCCCGCGCGGGCGGTAAGCCCGTGGCTGTCTATGAGTTTGTCGGGGTATCCGCCTGTCACAGATCGTGGTGCCCCAAAGGCCGCGTCAACGCTGGTACGGACGGCGGCAAGGGCGTCGCGCAGCTTGTCGATGTAGGTCGGATCGACTATTACATTTTCCACAGCGCTGGTCTCCTTGAACGAAACTGCTTCTCTTGCAACAGGTTTGGTTCCCTAACGACTGGTCGCGCTTGCATCCGGTGCCTGCTCGGCGGTGACCGACTCGACGTCGATCGGCGCACGCTCGGCACCCGCCGCACCGGCAGCCGCTCCGACATCGGCGACCTCTACCCCGGGCGCGGACTCTCCGCCGGTGGCCTGCCCGGCCGCCGCCCCAGTCTCTTTGCGGTGTCTCGCGGGCTGCGACACCGCGGTTGGCACCGGGTGCGAGACGGCGGGCGACGTGAACGCCGGTGCGGGCGGAGCCGTTGCAGCGGCCTCGCTCGGCACTGCGCCCGGCGCTTCCGGTTGCGCGTGCTCCCTCGCCGGGAGATCTCCGCGCGCCCTCGTGCCGGTCGCCACGGCGTGCCGCCCCGAAGGGGCGCCCGAGGCGGTGCCCCCGACAGCGGACGGCGTGCGGAAGCCGGGGGCAATCGATCCCCCGCCTGCCGCCGACACCGCCTGGTGGGCTCCGGCGGCATTCGACGGATTCGGCATGGTCAGGGCGCCGCGAGCGGCGTCATACTTCGCCGGCACGGCGGCCTGCATCGCGGCAGCGTTCGACGCGACTTTGTCAATGTGAATTCCCGTCTCGACCCCGAGGGCTCCGAGCGCGGCCACGATGAATGCAATCTGCCATCTCTTGGTAGTTTGCAGAGCAATTATCTGAGGAGTAAGCGGGGGGATCCAAAGGACATTTTCGGCGGAGGCTGCAGCCAAGGCATAAAAGTAGATCGCCCAGGCCACCGGAATACACGCGGCGAGTGCGGCTTTTGTATATCCGAATTGCTGCCGCACATTGAAAACCAGCTCGGCTTCGGATTTCAGATAGCCTTGCAGGTCCTTGTCGGTAGATTGCACCGCCTTGATGCACTCTTGCAACTCGTGGATCAACTGCCCGTAGGCGAGCGACGCCTTGCCGGACCAGTGCAGGTCATCAGGCGCCGCGAGTTTCAAGTTAGCCAGGGCCGCATCGAAATTCGGTTTCGCCGCGTCCGACAGCACTGTCCCCTTGTCGGGTTTGCCGAACCCGTTGAACCATTCCAACAGGCTGACCAGCGCGACGGCGTTCTCGAGGTAGAGTGTCGGCTTCAGTTCGAGCATATCTTTGATGCCGTCACCGGGGAGCGCCTTTAACCCTTCCTGGAGAACCAATTGAAATGTCGTGCCGATACTGATGCTCATACCGGCGATATCGCCATCCAGGGCGTAACTCTTCCAGGCGCCTGCGGAGTTAGCCGTAAGTTTCAAAACCAGACTGGTTAAGCTAGCCCAGTTCACCATTCGACGCAGCCCCTTTACACCAGCCGGATCTGTCAACGAGCACGTTCTGGTCGGCATACGCCCGGTGCCGATTGCGTGACGCCATGTGGGGCGTCAGCTTAACAGCGCCGCCGCTGGGGTCCGGGCGCGAAACTTTCTTCGGTCACCCAGCATTAAAACGTTGTACACCGACGATCGGCCCGGCCGAGAACACAATCGGTATGCTCCGGCGAAAGTGTGCCGCGAGTGAGGACTTCGGATGACCGGCCAGACCGACCCGCAGGTGACCGAAGCGCTGCAGCATTTGCAGCGGTTCGTCTCGGCCTTCGAGGATGACGCATTTCGCATGAGCACCGGAACCTTCACTGCCACAGACGAAACCGAGACCGTAACGGTAACCGTCAACGGAGATCGCTGGCTCACTGGCCTGCGGATCGAACCCGGTCTGCTGCGGATGGGCGCCGAAACGGTTCAGCAGCGCCTCAACGAGGCCCTACGTAAGGCGCAGGCGGCCACGATCGCGGCCTCCGAAGACGAAGAGCAGCAGCTCCAAGACACCGTCGCGGCGGTCGTCAGCGCTCTCCAGCAGCAGCTCGGGGATCTTCAACAACAGCCTTAGCCGCGGCGTCCGGGCCCGCCTTGCTAGCGTCGGCCGGTGGCGCACCTACTGGGGGCCGAGGCCGTTCACCTGGAATACCCGACTCAAGTCGTCTTCGATTCGATCTCGCTCGGGGTCAATGACGGCGCGCGCATCGGCATCGTCGGTCGCAACGGCGACGGCAAGTCCAGCCTGCTTCGCCTGCTGAGCGGTCAGCTGACGCCCAATTCCGGACGGGTCACCCAGCGCAGCGGATTGCGGGTCGGCGCGCTGAGCCAGGCCGACACTCTGGACCCCGGACACACCGTCGGCTGGGCGCTGGTGGGCGAGATGCCCGAGCACCAGTGGGCCGGCGATCCGCGCATCCGCGACGTTGTCGGTGGGCTGGTAGCGGATATCGATTGGGATGCAACGGTTTCCACGCTCAGTGGTGGGCAGCGGCGGCGGGTGCAGCTGGCCGAGCTGCTGATCGGCGAGTGGGACGTCATCGCCCTCGACGAGCCCACCAACCACCTCGACATCGAAGGCATCACCTGGTTGGCCGGCCACCTCCAACAGCGCTGGGCGCGCAACACCGGCGGGCTACTGCTCGTGACGCACGACCGCTGGTTTCTCGACGAGGTCGCCACCACGACCTGGGAGGTGCACGACGGAATCGTCGAACCCTTCGAGGGCGGCTACGCGGCGTACGTGTTGCAGCGCGTCGAACGGGACCGGCAGGCTGCCGCGGTGGAGGCCAAGCGGCAGAACCTGATGCGCAAGGAGCTGGCCTGGTTGCGCCGGGGTCCGCCGGCGCGGACCTCCAAGCCGAAATTCCGCATCGATGCCGCCAACGAGCTGATCGCCGACGTGCCGCCGCTGCGAAACACCGTCGAGCTGGCCAAGCTCGCCACCGCCCGGCTCGGTAAGGACGTGATCGATCTGCTGGACGTGTCGGTCTCGTTCCCGCCTTTTCAAGGGCATCCGGTGCTGCGCGACGTCGAATGGCGCATCGGCCCGGGTGAACGGACCGGCATCCTCGGCGCCAACGGAGCGGGCAAGTCGACGCTGTTGGGGTTGATCGCCGGCACCGTCACGCCCGACACCGGGCGGGTCAAGCGCGGCAAGACCGTTGCGCTCTCGGTGCTCGACCAACAGGGCGACCTGCTGAACCAGTATGTCGACGATCGGATCGCCGACGTCTTGACCAGCCTGCGCGGTGGCTACGAGGTCGAGGGCCGCGAGGTAACCCCCACCCAGCTGCTGGAGCGGCTCGGGTTCGAACGCGGCCAGCTCTCGGCGCGCGTCGGCGAGCTGTCCGGCGGACAGCGGCGGCGACTGCAGCTGATGCTCACGTTGCTTTCCGAGCCCAACGTCCTGCTGCTCGACGAGCCCACCAACGACGTCGACACCGACATGCTGACCGCCACCGAGGATCTGCTCGACTCCTGGCCGGGCACCCTGATCGTCGTCTCGCACGACCGCTATTTGCTGGAGCGCGTCACAGACCAGCAGTACGCGATTCTCGACGGCCGCCTGCGCCACCTGCCGGGCGGCGTCGACGAGTACCTGCGCCTGGCCGCCCGGTCGAGGGGTGCTGCACCATCGGCGCCCGCGACACCCGAACCCGAGGCGATGTCCGGCGCCCAACGTCGCGCCGCCGAAAAGGAGCTCGCGTCGGTGGACCGCCAGCTCGCCCGGCTGGCCGACCGGATCGCGGCCAAACACGTCGAACTCGCCGACCATGACCAGTCCGACCACGTCGGCATCCACCGGCTGACCGGCGAGCTGCGCGGCCTGGAAGACGAAGTCACCACGCTGGAGAGCCGGTGGCTCGAGCTCTCGGAAGTGCTCGAGTAGTCACGATGAGGAAGCAGACGCACGGACCGGTTCGCTACCTTCCCGGCGAAGGGTTGCTCGCGCTGTACCGGCTGCGGGGCCCGGTGATCAATTCCGGCGTCGGCCGGCACGGCTACACCTATCTGCTCGGCCCCGAGGCGAACAAGTTCGTGTTTGCCAACGCGGACGCGTTCAGTTGGGCGCAGACCTTCCAGAGCCTCGCTTGGGTCGACGGGCCCACCGCGCTGATCGTCAGCGACGGGGACGATCACCGCCGTCGCCGCAGCGTGGTGGCCCCGGGGCTGCGTCACCGGCAGATCCAGGATTACGTGCAGACCATGGTCTCCAACATCGACGCGGTGATCGACGGCTGGCGGCCAGGGCAACGGCTGGACATCTACCAGCAGTGCCGCTTCGCGGTGCGGCGCAGCACCGCCGAGAGCCTGTTCGGCCCACGCCTGGCAATGCACTCCGACTTCCTCGGTGAACAACTCCAGCCGCTACTGGACCTCACCCACCAGCTGCCCCAGGTCGTGGAGCTGCAGCGGCGTCTCAACTCCCGCGGATGGCGGCGCGCGATGGCTGCCCGCGAGCGCCTCGACGACTTCATCGACAGCCTGATCGCCGACGCCCGCACCGCGCCCAGACCCGACGACCACATGCTGACCATGTTGATCAATGGTCGCGACGACGAGGGATATTCGTTGAGCAACAACGAGATTCGCGACTCGATCATTTCGCTGATCACCGCCGGCTACGAGACGACCAGCGGTGCGCTGGCCTGGGCGATCTACACGCTGCTGACCCTGCCGGGCGCCTGGGACACCGCCGCCGACGAGGTCCGGCGGATACTTGGCGACGAGCCGCCCGCCGCCGCCGACCTTGACGCGCTGACTTACCTGCACGGCGTCGTGCAGGAGACGCTTCGGCTGTACTCCCCCGGCGTGATCTCCGCCCGCCGGGTGATGCGCGACCTCGCCTTCGACGGACACCGCATCCGGGCCGGCCGATTGCTGATCTTCAGCGCCTATGTCACCCACCGGCTGCCCGAGGTGTGGCCGGACCCACGCGCGTTTCGCCCGGCCCGCTGGGACCCGGATGCGCCGGAGTACCGCAAGCCCGCACCGCATGAGTTCATTCCGTTCAGTGGCGGGCTGCACCGCTGCATCGGGGCCGTGATGGCGACGACCGAGATGACGGTCATGCTGGCCCGGCTGGTGGCCCGGACGACGCTGCGATTGCCCGCTCAGCGAATCCGTGCGGCCAACCTCGCCGCGCTCAGTCCCACCCCGGGACTGGTCGTCGAAATCGCCGACTCAGTGCCAGCGCAGTAGCACGAGCTCGGAGGAGAATCCCGGGCCCATCGCGACGATCAGGCCCGGGCTGCCGCTGGCCGGCGGCTTGGCGATGGTGTCACGCAGGACGTGCAGCACCGACGCCGACGAGAGGTTGGCGATCTCACCCAGTGAGCGCCAGGTCAGCTCGAGTGCCTCGGGAGGCAGCTCAAGGCTCTTGCCGATCGCGTCGATCACCTTGGGTCCACCGGGATGGGCCACCCACGCCTCGATGTCGGCCCTGGTCAGGCTGTGCCCGCTGAGGAACCGGTCGACGTCGCCGGCCAGGTGGCGCTCGATGATCGTGGCGAGCTCCGGGGAGAACACCGGCTGCAGCCCGGCGGGGCCGACGTTCCACGCCATGATGTGCAGTGATTCCGGGTAGAGGCGACTGCGGGAGTCGACGATGTCGGGCCCGCTGGCGCGCAATTGCCCGTCTTGGTCGGCGCGACGACCGCCGACCGCCACGACGGCGGCCGCCCCGTCGCCGAACATCGCGGTCGAGACCAGCCCCGATACGGTCGGCTTGACCGTCGGAAAGGTCAGCGAGCACAGCTCGACGGACACCAGGGCCGCGACGCCGTCCGGCGCGCCCCTCAGGTAGTTATGCAGGGACGCCACCCCTGCCGCGCCGCCCGCGCAGCCCAGGCCGAAGAGCGGAATCCTGCGCACATCCGGGCGCAGGCCGATCCGCCCGGCGATGCGGGCGTCCAACGACGGCACCGCGACGCCGGTGACGGTCGTGGTGGCGATTATGTCGACATCCTGGGGTTGCAGTCCCGCCTCGTCGAGAGCACCCAGTAGCGCCTCGCAGCCGAGGTTGACGGCATTTTCGATGAAGATTTCGTTCGTTTCGGTGAAATCGGTCAGGGACAGGTATTGCTCGAGAGGCAGCACGAGATGGCGGCTGTTGACCTTCGCGCCGGCATGCAGACGCCGGACGATCGCTTCGTGCTCCTGCAAGACCGGGAACTTGACGAATTGGTCGGTGATCTCGCCCTGGCTGTAACGGTGCGGCGGCACTGCACCGAACACACCTGCGATGACGCTCATACCTGACCTCTACCTAAAACGGTTCCCTCCCCATTGCACGGAAGTTTATGCGGTCTGGTTCAGGGCCGCAAAGATACGGCTATTCAACATGTGTCGGATACAGCCCGGGAGAGTCGCGCGGAATCAGGCCCCCCAGCAGGGATTTCGTCATTCACCATCATCGGATTTATTGGACTCCAACGCCATAGCGATCAACGCGTCGGTGCTCAACAAGTCGATGACGTCCTCGTTGACTTGGGGATCGGCACGCGGGGTTTCCGCGTCGCCCGCGAGCAGCAAGAGCTTGTCGAGCAAGCCCGTTCGCCGAAGGTCGCCCAACGGAATTTTCCTCAGCGCCGCCCACGTCTTCTCGTCGTCGGACGCTTCGCGTTCGCCGTGCAGCAGTTGCCGACGCAGCTGATCGGCCAACGCCGACGGGGTGGGGAAATCGAAGATCAGCGTGCGCGACAAGGCCAACCCGGTGGCGGCTTTCAGACGGTTGCGGAGTTCGACGCCGGTGAGCGATTCAAAGCCTATGTCGGAAAAGGCGCGCTCGGTGTCGATGTCGCGAGCGCTCGAGTGCCCCAGCACCGTTGCCGCATGCGCGCGCACCAGTTCCACCAGCTGACGGTGCTGGTCCTCGGGTGCCATCGCGCGCAACTGCTCGGCCAGATCCGCCGCGCGGTCGATTAGCAGCGCCGGTGCGTCCGCGCGTGACCCCAGCCAAAACCGTTGCCGGGCAAAGCCGTACGTCGGCAGATCGATACGCCGTCCACCCAGACCGGCCACGATCGACGGCCAGTCGACCGCCGCGCCGTTGACGAAGAGTCGCCCGGCCGCGCTCATGAGCGCGTCAATTTCGGGCTGCTCCTTGACCAGCGTGGCCACCGCGGCGGCGTGCTCGGTGTTCAGCGACTGCTCCACCGCAGCGCTCAGGCCCGCGGCGGGGCCGACCTCGACAAACGTGTTGGCCCCCAACGATTCCGCCAACCGAACGCCGTCGACGAAGCGGACCGGCCGGCGCGCGTGTTCAACCCAGTATTCTGCCGTTCCGTAGTCGGCGCCGGCGAGCTCACCAGTCACGTTGGACACCAAGCCAATCCGCGGTTCGTCGGCTTTGACGTCAGCTATCAAGCGGGCGAATTCGTCAATCATCGGCTCCATCAGCGCCGAATGAAACGCATGCGAGACCGCGAGGCGATGTACCCGCGCCCCCTGCTGCGCCAGCCGGTCGGCCACGGCGGCCACCGGGGCTTCGGCGCCCGAAAGCACCACGGAGTTCTGGGCATTGACCGCCGCGATGGCCACGCCGTCGGTGAGCAACGGGGTTGCGGCGTCCTCGCTGGCGGCCACCGCGATCATCACGCCACCGGCCGGCAGCGCCGCCATCAAGCGGCCCCGGGCCGCGACGAGGTGTGCGGCGTCGTCGAGCGTGAGCACGCCGGCGATGTGCGCAGCGGTGATCTCCCCCACCGAGTGACCCATCACCAGATCCGGCTCGATTCCCCAGCTTTGCAGCAATCCCGCCGCCGCCACCTCGATGGCGAACAGCGCGGGCTGCGCATACTCGGTATTCGCCAACAACTCTGCGTCGACGCCCCAGATCACGTCGCGCAACCCCGAACGCAGGTGGACATTCAACGCGTCGAGGGCCTCGTCGAATGCCCGGGCGAAGACCGGAAAGCGGTCGTAGAGCTGGCGGCCCATCCCCAACCATTGCGCACCTTGGCCGGGAAACACGAACGCGGTCTTGGCTGCTCGAGCGCGGCCGGTGATCGCGGCCCGCTCTCCGGTGGCCAACCGGGTCAAGCCCGCGGTGAGCGCTGGACGATCGCTGCCCACCAGTACCGCCCGCTGTTCGAAGGCCGTCCGCGTGGTCGCCAGCGACCACGCCACGTCCGTCACGGTCGCGGCGTCGTCGGAGGCGAGGTGGGCGGCCAACCGCCCGGCCTGGTTGATCAAGGCTTGCTCCGAGCGCGCCGACAGCACCCAGGGCAGCGGGGTCACTTGTTGCGGTTCGGCGACAACACTTTCCGGCTGCGCGGGCGCCTGCTCGACGATCACATGCGCATTCGTCCCGCCCATTCCGAACGACGACACACCGACCCGCCGCGGCCGGTTCCCGTTCGGCCACGGCGTCAGTGCGGTATTGACTTGCAGCCCATAGCTTTTCAGGTCATTGCCGACAGCGCTTGGGTCGTAGTTGAGACTTGGCGGAATCACCGCGTTTTCGACGACCAGAACCGCTTTGAGCAGGCCCGCGATTCCGGCGGCACTGCCGGTGTGGCCGATGTTGGTCTTCACCGAGCCCACCCGTACCGGGTTCTGCTGGCGCTCGGCGAAAATCTCACCCAGTGCCCGCGCCTCGACCGGGTCACCGACTTCCGTTCCGGTGCCGTGCGCCTCGACATAGTCGATGTCGTCGGCGCCCAGGCCGGCCCGGGCGAGCGCCCGCCGGATGACGTCGGCTTGCCCGGGAACCGACGGCACGGTCTGGCCGGCGGAGCTGTGGCCGGCATTGCCGACCGCACTGGCGCGGATGACAGCGCGGATTCTGTTTCCGTCTCTCAGCGCGGCGGCCAGCGGCTTCAACAGAACCACGCCGGCACCCTCGGACCGCACGTAGCCGTCCGCGCGGCTGTCGAAGGCGTAGGTGTGGCCGGATGTCGACATCGCGCCGAATTCCGTTTCCAGCATCGCGGTTTCGTCGGCCAGGTTGAGGTGGATCCCGCCGGCTATCGCCAGCGCAGACTCGCCCGCGCGCAGGCTTTCGCAGGCCAGGTGCACCGCGACCAGCGAGGACGACTGGCCGGAATCGACGATCATGCTGGTCCCCTGCAAGCCGAGCGCATAGGAGATCCGGTTGGCGATCATGGCGCGCGTGACCCCGCCGAAGGAGTAATGGTCGAGGTTGTCCTCGCCGTCGCGAAGCGTCAGCACGGCGTAATCGTCGGTCATCGCCCCGAGGTAGACGGAAACCTGTTCGCCACGCAGGGTTTCGGGTACCAGAAAGGCGTCCTCGAACAGTTCCCAGGCCAGTTCGAGGGCCACCCGCTGACGCGGATCCATCGCACTGGCCTCGCGGGGCGACAGATTGAAGAAGTCGGCGTCGAACTCGGCGATGTCGCCGGGTAGCCGATTCTCCTCCAACCCCTCGCGAACGAGCCGCCAAAAATCCCGCGGGGTGGCGGCACCGGGCAACCTGCAGGCGAGGCCGATGACTGCGACGTCAGTGGCTGACATCAGGGGCTGAGATCGTCATCGAGGATCGCGAAGAGTTCGCGTTCGGTGGCGGTGGTGATGTCATCGTCGATGACGTGTGATTCGCTGGTCAGCGGTGGTGGGGATGCCAGCTCGGTGGCGATCGCCTGGATGCGGGCGGCCAAGCGGCTTTTTTCGTCCGGCGTCCAATTGGGTTGGTTGACCAGTGTTTGCAACTCGCGGGCGATGTCATTGAAGCGAGCGAGTTGGTCCGGCGCGGCCGCGTGCGCGCTCGTGGTCACCGAGCCGAGTTGTCCGTCGATGTGTTCGGCAAGCGCCGCGGGAGTGGGAAAGTCGAAGATCAGGCTCGGTGAAAGGGTAAGTCCGGTAGCCATTTTGATGCGGTTGCGCAGTTCCACCGCCGTCAGCGAGTCGAACCCGAGGTCCTGGAACGGCAGCTGAGCCTCGATGTCGGCGTTGGACCTGCCCAGCACGGTGGCGGCGTTGGTGCACACCAGTTCCACCAACTGGTGGTGACGCTGCTCGGGACTGAGTCCCTGCAACCGGGTGGCCAGACCCGATGTCGACACCGCCGCGTCGGCGTCGCTGATCAGTCGCCGACCCGGTCGCCTGACCAGGTCACGCAGCACCGGCGGGACGGCGCCACCCGAGCCCAGCCCGGCCGCGTCGATGCGGGCGGCCACCAGCAGCGGACGGTCGGCGAGCATGGCCTCGTCGAACAGCTGGAGCGCATGCGGGGTGGACAGCGGCGCCAACCCGGCCCGGCTCATCCGGGCCTTATCGCGATCGCTGAGGTGTCGGGTCATGCCGCTGGCCTGTTCCCACAGTCCCCAGGCGATCGACAATCCCGCCAGGCCGTGGGCTCGCCGGTAGGTCGCCAATTCGTCGAGGAAACTGTTCGCCGCGGCGTAGTTGCCCTGGCCCGGGGACCCGACGATGCCGGCCATCGAGGAGAACATCACGAACGCCGACAGATCCATGTCCCGGGTGAGCTCGTGCAGGTTCCACGCACCATCGACCTTGCTCCGCAGTACCGTGTCCATGCGTTGCGGCGTCAACGACGCGATCAACCCGTCGTCGAGCACCCCGGCCGCATGGAACACACCCTTGAGCGGGTACCGCGCCGGCAACCCGGCGATCAACGCCGCCACTGCATCCCGATCGGCCACATCGCAGGCCACCACCGACACCTCGGCCCCGCCCGTCCTGAGCTGATCCACCAACTCCGCCACCCCCTCGCCCTGGGCGCCGCCGCGGCTGACCAACACGACATGGGCCACCCCGTAGCGCGCCACCAGGTGGGCGGCCACCGCCGAGCCGGCCATCCCGGTACCGCCGGTGATCAGCACGCTGCCCCCCGCCAGCCCGCCGCCCGAACTCGCCAGCACCGGATCGTCCGGGCCGTCCGGCAGGGTCAGCACCACCTTGCCGATCTGGCGGGCCTGGCTGACGAACCGATACGCCGACGACGCGGATCGTACGTCAAAAGTCTTGACCGGCAACGGCTTCAGCACACCCGCGTCGAACAGTTCGATCAGGCCGGACAGCATCGAGGCGATGTGGTCCGGGCCGGCCTCCATCAGGTCGAAGGCGCGATACAGCACGCCCGGTGCCATCGACGCGGGGTCGCGAAGGTCGGTCTTGCCCATCTCGATGAAACGTCCGCCGCCGACCAGCAACCGCAGCGAGGCATCGAGAAACTCCCCGGCCAGCGAGTTGAGCACCACATCCACCCCGGCCCCGCCGGTGGTCGCCAGGAACTTCTCCTCGAAATCCAGAGTCCGGGTATCGCCGATATGGTCGTCGTCAAAGCCCATCGCCCGCAACGTGTCCCACTTGCCACGGCTGGCGGTAGCGAACACCTCCGCACCCCAATGCCGGGCCAACTGCACCGCCGCCATCCCCACCCCACCGGTCGCGGCGTGCACCAACCCCCGCTCGCCGGCCCTCAACCCGGCCAACCCCGACACCCCATACACCGCGGTCAAAACCCCCCCCGGCACGCTCGCGGCCTGCGGCAGCGACCAGCCCGCCGGCACCACCGCCACCAACCGCGCATCCACAATCGCTTCGGATCCGACCACCCCCAGCAAGCCCAGCACCGCATCGCCCACGGACAACCCCTGGACCCCGGGGCCGACCTCGACGATCACGCCGGCGCCCTCGGCGCCGAGCTCGCCACCCCCGGGATACATCCCCAACGCCACCAACACATCCCGGAAGTTCACCCCGACCGCGGCCACCGCCACCCGCACCTGCCCGGCAACCAACTCCGCCGGTGCGGCCGGAGCGACCACCACGTCTTCCAGGGTGCCGCCGCCGCCGGCGGCCAGTCGCCAGCCGCCGGGCGGCAGCTCCAGCACGGCCCCGGCCCCGACGGCGCTCAGCCGCGCCGCGTGCACGACGCCGGAACGCACCACCAATTGCGGTTCACCGCAAGCGATCACCTCGGCAACATCCAGCGAACCGTCCGAATCGACCAGCACCACCCGGCCCGGCTGCTCGGCCTGCGCCGACCGCACCAACCCCCACACCGCCGCACCCGCCAGATCGGACACACCCTCACCGGCCAGCCCCACCGCGCCGCGAGTCAGCACAACCAACGGCCCCGCATCGCCGCCGGCCAACCACGACTGCAACACACCCAACGCCTCACGAGTGGCCGCATACACCGACTCAACCGTGGTGCCCGAACCCGGCTCCCACACCGTCACGTCCTGTCCGCCAATGGTTTTGGCCTCCAGGGCAACCGGCGACCATGCGGGTTCGTACAGACCACCACCGCCGCCGGCAGCAGCGGCCAAGGCGGCCGACAGCGCACCGATCGAGATCGGTCGAACCACCAGCTCCCGCACCGACAAAACCGGCAGCCCCGTTCCGTCGGCCAGGTCCACCGACACCGCGCCGGCGCCGGCCGGTGCTATGCGCACCCGGACCCGGGAGGCCCCGGCGGCATGCAAACAGACTCCTTGCCAGGAGAACGGCAGCATGGTGGAATCACCACCTTCGGCAATCCCCCAGGCGTGCAACGCAGCATCCAGCACCACGGGATGAATCCCGAAGCCGCCCATGGTCACACCCTCGCCGGCACTCACTTCGGCAAAGACCTCCTGGCCGCGCCGCCACAGGGTTCGCAGACCCCGGAACGCGGGCCCGTAGTCGTAGCCCCGAGCCGCGAGCACCTCGTACACGTCGCCGGTCTCGACGACGGACGCCCCGACCGGCGGCCACACCGACATGTCCGCGGCGGGTTCGGGCGCCGCCGCACTCAACGCACCTTGGGCGTGCAGCACCCAGACCGAATCCGTCGCCGCACCACGCGAATACACCCACACGGCATGCGAACCCGACTCGCCCGCGGCGTCCACGACGACCTGAACGCGCGCGGTGCCGCCCGGCGGCAACACCAACGGCGCCAACAAGGTCAGCTCGTCGACCACCGAGCAGCCGACCTCGTCACCGGCCCGCAGCGCCAGCTCCACGAACCCGGCGCCGGGGAACAACACCACACCGTCGACGACGTGATCGGCCAGCCAGGGCGATCCGCTCACCGACAACGAGCCCGTCAGTACCACGCCGCCGGAGTCGGGCCGCTCCACCACCGCGCCCAGCAATGGATGTGCGGCGCGGGCCAGCCCAACGCTACTCACATTGCCCGAACCCACCGCCCCGAGGGGCAGCCAGAATCGTTGCCGGACAAAGCCGTACGTGGGTAGGTCGACGCGGTGCCC
Organism: Mycobacterium ahvazicum; assembly: GCF_900176255.2. Lineage (GTDB taxonomy): Bacteria > Actinomycetota > Actinomycetes > Mycobacteriales > Mycobacteriaceae > Mycobacterium > Mycobacterium ahvazicum. The sequence continues at coordinate 2,110,919 of NZ_FXEG02000002.1, read as the reverse complement.
GTGTCCCACCGCCGCGGCCCAGTCCACCGGGACGCCGATCGTGAACAATTGCCCGAGCGCCTGGAGTGCCGACTCCGCTTCGGGGCGGTCCTTGGCCACTGTGACCACCGATGTCGCCTGCTCGGTGGTCAACGACTGCTCGACGGCAGCGGTAAGACCGCGACCCGGACCGACCTCCACGAAAGCCCGGGCGCCCAACGACTCGGCAGTGCGCACCCCGTCGGCGAACCGGACCGGCCGGCGCACATGCTCGACCCAGTACTCCGGCGACCCGTAGCCTGGCCCGGCCAATTCGCCGGTCAGGTTGGACACCAACCCGATTCGCGGCGGTGCGGGTGTCACTGCGGCAACCAGCCGCGCGAACTCCCCGAGCATCGGCTCCATCAGCGCGGAGTGGAAAGCGTGCGAGACATCCAGTCGATGTACCCGCCGGCCCCGCGCGGCGAGTTCGTCGGACACCGCGGTGACCGCGGCCTCGGGGCCCGAAATCACCACGGCGTCAGGGCCGTTGATCGCCGCGATATTCACATCCGCGCTCAGCAACGGCAAGACTTCGGCTTCGCCGGCGGCAACCGCGACCATCGCGCCCCCGGCCGGCAACGCCGCCATCAACCGGCCGCGTCCCGCAACCACTTTCGCCGCATCCGCGAGCGACAGCACGCCCGCGACGTAGGCCGCGGTGATCTCACCGACGGAATGCCCGGTCACCACGTCGGGCTGCACGCCCCAATGCGCGAGCAACGCCGCGACCGCCACCTCGACGGCGAACAGCGCCGACTGCGCGAACTCAGTACTCTGCAGCAGCTCGGCGTCCTCGCCCCAGATCACCTGCTGCAGCGGCAACCGCAGATGCGGATCCAGTGCGGCGACCGCCTCGTCGAACGCCCGGGCGAACTCCGGAAAGCGCTCGTAAAGCTGCTGGCCCATCCCCAGCCACTGCGAGCCTTGGCCGGGAAACACGAACACGGTCTTGCCCGCCGAGCGGACCCGCCCTGCCGTGACGCGGGCACCCGGGTCACCAGCGGCCAGCTCGCTCAGGCCGGCGATCAGGCGGTCCCGGTCCGCGCCGACCACCACGGCCCGATGGTCGAACACCGCGCGTGTCGTCACCAGGGACCACCCCACGTCCACCGGGCTCAGCTTCGCGTCCCCGGCCACGTGGGCGAGCAACCGCTTGGCCTGATTGGCCAGGGCCTGCTCGGAGCGAGCCGACAGCACCCACGCCGTCTCGCGCGGATCCGGTTCGGCGACAACGTCTTCGGCTTCGGCAGCCGGTGCCTGCTCGATGATCACGTGGGCGTTCGTCCCGCTGATCCCGAACGACGACACGCCGGCCCGCCGCGGCCCGTCGCCACTCGGCCAGGCGCGCGACTCGGTCAACAACGACACGGCGCCCGACGACCAATCCACATGCGGCGAAGGCACATCCACGTGCAAGCTTTGCGGCAACACCCCGTGCTGGATCGCCTCGATCATCTTGATGACCCCGGCGACGCCGGCGGCGGCCGAGGTGTGACCGATGTTGGATTTGATCGACCCCAGCCACAGCGGACGGTCCGCCGGACGATCCTGGCCATAGGTCGCCAACAACGCTTGCGCCTCAATCGGATCGCCCAGCACGGTTCCGGTGCCGTGGCCCTCGACCACGTCGACGTCGGCCGCGGTCAGGCCCGCGCTGGCCAGCGCGGTGCGGATGACGCGCTGCTGGGAGGGCCCGTTAGGGGCGGTCAGCCCGTTGGACGCGCCATCCTGGTTGACGGCGGTGCCCCGCACGATCGCCAACACCGGGTGCCCGGCGCGGCGTGCATCCGCCAACCGCTCCACCACCAGGACACCGGCGCCTTCCGACCAGGCGGTGCCGTCGGCGGCCCCGGCGTACACCTTGCAGCGGCCATCGGGGGCCAAGGCTCGCTGCCGGCTGAATTCGACGAAGGCGGCGGGGGTGGCCATGACCGTGACGCCACCGACCAGGGCCAAGTCGCATTCCCCCGATCGCAACGACTGCGCGGCCAGATGCAGTGCCACCAGCGACGACGAGCACGCGGTGTCCACCGATACGGCCGGGCCTTCCAGGCCCAGCACGTACGACACCCGGCCGGAGGTCACGCTCAGCGTCGAGCCGGTGAGCCCGTAGCCCTCCAGCTCGCCTTCCACCTGCCCGCCGTAACCGGCATGGATCACGCCGGCGAACACGCCCGTCGCCGAGCCCCGCAACCCCAGCGGGTCGACTCCCGCGCGCTCCAGCGCTTCCCACGACAGCTCCAGCATCAAGCGCTGCTGTGGATCCATTGCCAGCGCCTCGCTGGGGCCGACACCGAAGAACCCGGCATCAAAATCGCCGGCGTCGCCGAGAAATGATCCCTGCCGCACGTACATCTTGCCGGGGGCATCGGGGTCGGGATCGTACAACCCCGCCACGTCCCAGCCCCGGTCCGGAGGAAAATCCGACACGGCGTCACGGCCCTCAACCACCATGTCCCACAATGCTTCCGGCGAATCCACTCCACCCGGATACCGGCACGCCATCCCGACCACCGCAACCGGCTCGGACAGCTTGCCCTCCAGTTCGGCCACCCGGCGCCGGGTGCGCCGCAGATCGGCGGTCAGCCGCTTCAGGTAATCAAGATGTTTGTCGGTGTCCGACACGGGCGCTCCTTGGCGTCTTACGATCCGAGTTCTTCGTCGAGGATCGCGAACAGTTCGCTCTCGCTGGCAGTGTGGATGTCCTCGTCGTCGCCTTCCCGCTGGTCGTGTGGATCCAGGTGGGCGCTGAGGGTGGTCAGCAACGTCTGGATGCGGGTGGTCAAGTGCGGCTTGTCTTCTGGCTGCCAATCGGGTTGGTTCAGCAGCGTTTGCAGCTCCCGGGTGATGTCATTGAAACGTGCGAGACGGGCCATCAGGTCGGGCTGCCCGGCGGAGTCCGGAGCATGAGGAACCACCAGCCGGGTGTCGAGGTGTTCGGCCAGGACGATCGGTGTCGGGTAGTCGAAGATCAGGGTCGGCGAAAGGGTCAGTCCGGTGGCTGTTTTAAGCCGGTTACGCAGTTCGACAGCGGTCAGCGAGTCGAACCCGAGGTCCTGGAAGACGCTGCCCGCGTTGATGTCTCCGGCATTGGGACGGCCCAGCACGGTGGCGGCGTTGCGGCTGACCAGGTCGACCAGTTCGCTGTGCCGCTGTTCAGCGGACAGACCCTGCAAGCGGGCGACGAGGCTGGTCGTCGAGGCGGCGGTGGTGTCGGTCTCGTCGATGACACGCCGGATGGGGCGGGCGACGAGCTGACTGAGCAGCGGGGGCAGTGTTGCGCCGTTGTCGGCCAACGCGGCGGGATCGATGCGCGCGGCGACCAGCACCGGGCGTTCGGCCAGCATCGCGGTGTCGAACAGGCGCAGTGCCTGCTCGGTTGCCATGGGGGCGAGCCCGATTCGGCTCATGCGCGCTTTGTCGCGCTCGTCGAGGTGTCGGGTCATGCCGCTGGCCTGTTCCCACAGTCCCCAGGCGATCGACAATCCCGCCAGGCCGTGGGCTCGCCGGTAGGTCGCCAATTCGTCGAGGAAGCTGTTGGCCGCGGCGTAGTTGCCCTGGCCCGGGGACCCGACGATGCCGGCCATCGAGGAGAACATCACGAACGCCGACAGATCCATGTCCCGGGTGAGCTCGTGCAGGTTCCACGCACCATCGACCTTGCTCCGCAACACCGTGTCCATGCGGTGCGGCGTCAACGACGCGATCAACCCGTCGTCGAGCACCCCGGCCGCATGGAACACACCCTTGAGCGGGTACCGCGCCGGCAACCCGGCGATCAACGCCGCCAAGGCATCCCGATCGGCGACGTCGCAGGCCACCACCGACACCTCGGCCCCGGCCGTCCTGAGTCGATCCACCAACTCCGCCACCCCCTCGCCCTGGGCGCCGCCGCGGCTGGCCAACACGACATGGGCCACCCCGTAGCGCGCCACCAGGTGGGCGGCCACCGCCGAGCCGGCCATCCCGGTACCGCCGGTGATCAGCACGCTGCCGCCCGCCAGGCCGCCGCCCGAACTCGCCAGCACCGGATCGTCCGGGCCGTCCGGCAGGGTCAGAACTACCTTGCCGATCTGGCGGGCCTGGCTGACGAACCGATACGCCGACGACGCGGATCGTACGTCAAAGGTCTTGACCGGCAACGGCTTCAGCACGCCGACGTCGAACAGTTCGATCAGGCCGGACAGCATGGTCGCGATGTGGTCCGGGCCGGCCTCGATCAGGTCGAAGGCGCGATACAGCACGCCCGGTGCCATCGACGCGGGGTCGCGAAGGTCGGTCTTGCCCATCTCGATGAACCGTCCGCCGCCGACCAGCAACCGCAGCGAGGCATCGAGAAACTCCCCGGCCAGCGAGTTGAGCACCACATCAACCCCGGCCCCGCCGGTGGTCGCCAGGAACTTCTCCTCGAAATCCACCGTCCGGGTATCGCCGATATGGTCGTCGTCAAAGCCCATCGCCCGCAACGTGTCCCACTTGCCACGGCTGGCGGTGGCGAACACCTCCGCACCCCAATGCCGGGCCAACTGCACCGCCGCCATCCCCACCCCACCCGTCGCGGCGTGCACCAACACCTTCTCCCCGGCCTTGAGCCCGGCCAACGCCGACAACCCGTACAGGGCGGTCAAAAACACCACCGGCACGCTCGCCGCCTGCGGCAGCGACCAGCCCGCCGGCACCACCGCCACCAACCGCGCATCCACAATCGCCTCGGATCCGACCACCCCCAGCAAGCCCAGCACCGCATCGCCCACGGACAACCCGGCAACCCCCGGACCGACCTCGACGATCACGCCGGCGCCCTCGACGCCGAGCTCGCCACCCCCGGGATACATCCCCAACGCCACCAACACATCCCGGAAGTTCACCCCGACCGCGGCCACCGCCACCCGCACCTGCCCGGCGCCCAACTCCGCGCGCGCAAGCGGGCGCACGACCAGATCCTCCAGGGTGCCCCCGCCACCCACGCTCATCCGCCACTGCCCCGCCGGCAATGTCGACACCGACCGCGACGGGATCAGCCGCGCCGCGTGCGCGACGCCGGAACGCACCACCAATTGCGGTTCACCGCAAGCGATCACCTCGGCAACATCCAGCGAACCGTCCGAATCGACCAGCACCACCCGGCCCGGCTGCTCGGCCTGCGCCGACCGCACCAACCCCCACACCGCCGCACCCGCCAGATCGGACACACCCTCACCGGCCAGCCCCACCGCGCCGCGAGTCAGCACAACCAACCGTCCCGCATCGCCGCCGGCCAACCACGACTGCAACACACCCAACGCCTCACGAGTGGCCGCATACACCGACTCAACCGTGGTGCCCGAACCCGGCTCCCACACCGTCACATCTTGTCCGCCAACAGCATTGGGCTGCAAGGTAACCGGCGACCAGGTCACCTCCAGCAATCCGCCGCCGGAGCGGGGTGCCGCGGCCCCCGCGGTCAGCTGGGCCGTCGAGACCGGCCGGACCACCAGCTCGCGCACCGACAGGATCGGCAGGCCGGCGCCGTCGGCCAGGTCCACCGACACCGCGCTCACCCCGACCGGGGCGATCCGCACCCGCGCCCGGGACGCGCCGGCGGCATGCAAACACACGCCCTGCCAGGAGAACGGCAGCATGGTCTCGGCCTGGTCGCCGACCACACCCATCGCGTGCAACGCGGCGTCGACCAGCACCGGATGGATTCCGAAACCGTCAACCCTCATCCCGGCGACCTCGGGCACGGCGACTTCGGCGAAGACCTCATTCCCGAGGCGCCACAGGGCCTGCAGGCCCTGGAAAGCGGGGCCGTATTCGTAGCCCCGCCGGGTCAGTTGCTCGTAGGCATCGGCGACGTCCACGGCCGTCGCCCCGACCGGTGGCCATACCGACAAGTTCGCGCCCGTATGCTCCCCGCCAGCGCTCAACGCACCGTCGGCATGTAGTGTCCATTCCGAATCAGGTTGCATGCCACGGGAATACACCGAGACCGTCCGGCGCCCCGAGCTGCCCGCGGGCCCGACCACGACCTGCACCGCGACGCCGTCGGACGCCGGCAACAGCATCGGGGCCGACAGGGTCAGCTCATCGACCACCGAGCAGCCGACCTCATCGCCGGCCCGCAACGCCAGCTCCACGAACCCGGCGCCGGGGAACAACACCACCCCGGCGACCGCGTGATCGGCCAGCCACGGCTGGGCGGACAGCGACAGTCGACCGGTCAGCACCACCGCGCCGGAATCGGGCCGCTGCACCACGGCACCCAGCAAGCCGTGCTCGGTTCCGGCCAATCCCAATCCACCGAGATCGCCGCCACCAATGCCCATGGGGGGCAACCAGAATCGTCGGCCCTGGAAGGCGTACGTCGGCAACTGCACCTGGTGGGCACCGGAGAACACGGGGCGCCAATCCACCGTCACACCGGCGGCGTGCGCCTGTCCCGCGGACAACCAGAACCGGTCCAGCCCGCCGTCGTCGCGGCCCAGCGACGGAATGACGAAGGCATCGTCGGCAACCGTGCCTTCGATGCCGGCAACCAACACCGGATGCGGGCTGGATTCGATGAACACCCGAAAGCCGGCCTCGCCGGCGGTGCGCACCGCCGGCGCGAATTGCACGGTCTGGCGGATGCTGCGGTACCAGTAATCGGCGTTCAGCGCCGAAGTGTCGAGGGGCTCACCGGTGACGGTGGAGAAGAAGGTGATCGAGGACGATCGGGGCTCAATGCCGACCAGGGCCTGGGCAAGCGGCTCACGAATCGCGTCGACCTGCGCCGAATGCGAGGCGTAGTCGACGTCGATCCGGCGGGCTCGCACACCGGCACCTTCACAACGGCGCATCAACTCCTCGAGGGCGTCGACCTCTCCGGAAACGACGATGGCCGAAACGCCGTTGACCGCAGCGATATTCAGGCGATCTCCGGCGGGCGCCAACAGCTCGTGCGCCTGGTCCTGGCCGCACGCCAGCGAGACCATGCCCCCGGCGCCCGACAGTTGCACCAGCAGCCGGCTGCGCAGCGCCACCACCCGGGCCGCGTCCTCCAGCGACAGCGCACCGGCCACGTAGGCCGCCGCGATCTCGCCCTGCGAGTGGCCGATGACCGCGTCGGGCCGCACACCCATCGAGCGCCATAATTCGGCCAGCGACACCATCATCGCCCACAGCACCGGCTGCACCACGTCGACCCGATCCAGCCCCGGGGCACCCGCGGCGCCGCGGATCACATCGATCAGGGACCACTCGACGTACTCGCCGAGCGCCTTCTCGCACCGGTTCAACTGCTCGACGAATACCGGTGCGGTGTCCAGTAATTGGGCCCCCATGCCGACCCACTGCGAGCCCTGGCCGGGAAACACGAACACCGTCTTGCCCACGGCCTGCGCACGCCCCGCCACGACGTTGACGCCCGGCTCCCCCGCCGCCAGGCCGGCCAGCCCGGCCATCAGCTCGTCGCGGGCACCGACTACCACGGCCCGATGATCGAACGCCGAGCGCGTCGACGCCAGCGACCACCCCACGTCGGCGATGCCGAGCCGCGGATCGGCCTGCACGTGTGCCAGCAGTCGGCGCGCCTGACCTACCAGCGCCTCGGGCGACCGGGCAGACAACACCCATGGGGCCACCGGCATATCGCTTTCAGCCGCAACGCTTTCCACCACCGGAGCCTGTTCCAGGATCACGTGCGCATTGGTGCCGCTGATCCCGAACGACGACACCCCCGCGCGGCGCGGCCGATCCAGCGCGGGCCACGACCGCTGCTCGGTCAGCAACGACACCGCGCCCGCCGACCAATCCACATGCGGCGTAGGCACATCCACGTGCAGCGTCTGGGGCATCACGCCGTGCCGCATCGCCTGCACCATCTTGATCACCCCGGCCACGCCCGCCGCCGCCGACGTGTGGCCCATGTTGGACTTGATCGAGCCCAGCCACAACGGCCGATCGGCCGGCCGATCCTGGCCGTAGGTCGCCAGGATCGCCTGGGCTTCGATGGGATCGCCCAGCGTGGTGCCGGTCCCGTGGCCCTCCACCAAATCCACGTCCGCGGTGCCCAATCGGGCACTCTGCAGCGCCGCCCGGATCACCCGCTGCTGGGCCGGGCCGTTGGGGGTCGCCAGCCCGTTGGACGCGCCGTCCTGATTCACCGCGGAACCCCGCACCACGGCCAGCACCCGGTGACCCAGCCGCCGCGCGTCGGCCAGCCGCTCCAGCACCAGCGCGCCGACGCCCTCGGAGAAGCCGGTTCCGTCGGCCGCACCGGCATACGCCTTGCACCGACCATCGGCCGACAGCGCCCGCTGGCGGCTGAATTCCACGAACATCGCGGGGGTGGCCATCACGGTCACGCCGCCGACCAGCGCGGCATCGCACTCACCCGAGCGCAGCGAACGCGCCGCCAGATGCAACGCCACCAGCGACGACGAGCACGCCGTGTCCACCGATACCGCCGGGCCCTCCAGGCCCAGCGAATACGCGACCCGGCCCGACGCGACACTCAGCGTCGAACCGCGCAAGCCGTACCGCTCCAGATCCCCCGGGACGCGGCCCTGACCGCCGTACGAACCGTGGAAGATACCGACGAACACGCCCGTGGCCGATCCTTTCAGCGTGATCGGGTCAATCCCGGCCCGCTCCAACGCCTCCCACGACACCTCAAGCAGCAAGCGTTGCTGAGGATCCATCGCCAGGGCCTCGCTCGGCGCGATCCCGAAGAACGCGGCGTCGAAATCGGCGACGTCGGAAAGGAATCCACCGCAGCGGTTGTACGACTTGCCGGTCGCGTCGGGGTCGGGGTCGAACAACTCGGCCAGATCCCAGCCGCGGTCGGCCGGGAAGTCGGTGACGACGTCGCGGCCTTCGGACACTATGTCCCACAGGGCTTCTGGTGAGTCCACCCCGCCCGGATACCGGCAGGCCATCCCGACGATGGCAACCGGCTCAGTCGCTTCCTTGGTGAGCAACGCCAGGTACTCGCGGTTCTCCCGCTTCAGCCGCTCGCTTTCCTTGAGCGACGCGCGCAGCGCCTTGATCAGCTCATCAGGAGTGCTATTCATGGGGCTACGAGACGAGCCAGGATCCATACGCTCGCATCAGTGCCAGCGCAGCAAGACGAGCTCCGAGCAGAAACCGGGCCCCATCGCGAGCATCAGACCCGGGCTTCCGCTGGGCGGTTTCTTGGCAATGGTGTCACGCAGCACGTGCAGCACCGACGCCGACGAGAGGTTGCCGATCTCGCCGAGCGATCGCCAGGTGAGTTCCAGGGCGTCCGGCGGCAGGCTGAGTGCCGCGGTGATCGCCTCGATGACCTTGGGGCCCCCGGGGTGGCTGACAAAGGCGCCGACGTCGGTCGCGGTCAGCCCGTGCGCCCCCAGGAAACCGGTGACGTCGTCTTCGATGTACTGCTCGACGACGGCCGCGACGTCCTTGGACAGCACCAGCTCGAACCCTTCGGTGCCGACGTCGTAGCCCATGGTGCGCAGCGAATCGGGGTAGAGATGACTGCGCGAATCCAGGACGTCCGGGCCGCCGGCGCCGATCGCCGCCGCGCGGTCCGCACCGACGGCAACCACGGATGCGGCGCCGTCAGCAAACAGGGCGCTGCCGACCAGACCGGCCAGCGAGGGCTTGTACCCCGGGTAGGTCAACGAGCAGAGTTCGACCGAGATCAGGGCCGCCACGCCGTCCGGGTCGCCGCGCAGATAGTCGTTCAGCCGGGCCACACCGGCCGCCCCGGCCACGCAGCCCAGGCCGAACAGCGGCACCCGCCGCACATCGTCGCGCAGCCCGAGCCGACCGGCGATCCGGGCGTCGATGGATGGGATCGCGAGCCCGGTGACCGTGGTCGTGAACAGCACGTCGACGTCGCGTGGCTGCAGGCCGGCGTCGTCGAGCGCGCCGGCGAGCGCCTCGCTGCCCAGCTCAACGGCATTGTCGATGTAGATCTGATTCGCGACGCCGAAGTCGGTCAGCCGGGGATAACGCTCCAGCGGGATGACCAGATGGCGGCTGTTGACCTTGGCGCTGGTGTGCAGCTGCCGAACGATGTCCTCGTAGTCCTCGAAGCCGGGAATGCTGAGGAAGAAGTCGGTGAGTTCTCGTTGGGAATAGCGATACGGCGGCAACGCACCGAATACTCCTGCGATGACGCTCATTGGTCCCACCCCTTGGTGACGAACATGCAGGTCGACGGGTTCAAGCCTGTGGTTACGAGCCGCAAGTTTATTCCTTTTGTGCCAGCACCGCCGCAATAAGGCCCTGACCTGAGAGAATGGCCACAGCAAACCGCCGATTATGCGGCGTAAGTCATCTTTCGATCTGCGCGGCCAACCTTGACCGCAGTTCGGCGCAGCTTTCCAGGACATCGCGCAGTTGGTCGGCGACGCGGTCGGGCGCGGTGCCTCCGCGGGCGTCGCGGGAGGACACCGAGCCCTCGACCGTCAGCACCTCACGGACGTCGGGCCGCAGGGTCGGGCTGATGGCCGCCAGTTCGTCGTCGGTCAGGTCCTCGAGGCCGACACCGCGGCCTTCGGCCGTGCGTACGGCCGCACCCGCGGCCTCGTGCGCGGACCGGAACGGCACTCCCTGCCGCACCAGCCACTCCGCGATATCGGTGGCCAGGGTGTAGCCGGCCGGGGCCAGCGCCGCCATCCGCTCGACGTGGAACGTCAGGCTGCCGACCAGCCCGGCCATCGCCGGCAACAGCAACTCCAGCTGGGCGACCGAATCGAACACCGGTTCCTTGTCTTCCTGCAGGTCACGGTTGTAGGCCAGCGGCTGTGCCTTCAGCGTGGCCAGCAGCCCGGCCAGGTTCCCGATCAGGCGCCCCGACTTCCCGCGGGCCAGCTCGGCGATGTCGGGATTTTTCTTCTGCGGCATGATCGAGCTGCCGGTCGACCAGGAGTCGTGCAGCGTGACGTAGCCGAACTCGGTCGAGCTCCAGATGATGATGTCCTCGGCGAGCCGGGACAGGTCGACCCCGATCATCGCGAACACGAACGCCGCCTCGGCGGCAAAGTCGCGGGCGGCCGTCGCGTCGACCGAATTGGGGGCGGCGGTGGCGAAACCCAGGTCTGCCGCAATCGCGTCCGGATCCAGGCCCAGCGACGAGCCGGCCAGCGCTCCCGAACCGTACGGCGACACCGCCGCGCGTTTGTCGAAGTCTGCGAGGCGGTCCACGTCGCGCAGCAGCGGGTGGGCATGCGCGAGCAGGTGATGGGCCAGCAGGATCGGCTGGGCGGACTGCATGTGCGTCTTGCCCGGCATGATCGCCGTCGGATGGGCGTCGGCCTGGACGGCCAGCGCGGCGACGACGTCTAGCGCCCCGGCGGCGACCCGGCGGATCGCGTCGCGAAGCCACATCCGGAACAGCGTGGCCACCTGGTCGTTGCGCGACCGCCCGGCCCGCAGCCGCCCGCCCAGCTCGGGGCCGACCCGGTCGATCAGCCCACGCTCCAGCGCGCCGTGCACGTCCTCGTCGGTGACCAGCGGGCCGAAACTGCCGTCGGCGATGTCTTCGGCCAGACTGTCCAGGCCGGCCAGCAGCCCGTCGCGCTGTTCCTCGGTGAGCAGCCCGGCCCGGAACAGCACGATCGTGTGCGCGCGCGACGCGGTGATGTCGTAGGGCGCCAGCACCCAGTCGAAGTGCGTCGACTTACTCAGCGCGACGAGCGCATCCGACGGGCCGTCGGCGAACCGTCCGCCCCACAGGGATCCCTCGTTGGTGGTCACCTGGCCCTCACTCCGCCCGCACGCCGGGCCCTCACTCCGCCCGCACGCCGAGGCGAGTGTGAACCCTGCGACGGTTCGACGGCGTGTCTCGTCGTGAAATTCACACTCACGCCTCGGCGGCCAGGTCCCGGCGGGCTGACAGCTTGGACGACAACCCGTGCACGTAGACGAAGCCCTTGGCCGCCGACTGGTCGAAGCTGTCACCCTCGTCGTAGGTGGCCAGATTGAAGTCGTAGAGCGATTCCGCGCTGCGCCGGCCGTTGACCGCAATGTGCCCGCCGTGCAACACCATTCGTATTTCGCCCGACACGTGCTCCTGGGTCTTGGCGACGAAACTGTCCAGGGCGAGTTTCAGCGGCGAGAACCACAGCCCGTCGTAGACCAGCTCGGCCCAGCGCTGGTCGGTGTGGCGCTTGAATCGGCCCAATTCGCGCTCGAGGGTGACATGTTCGAGTTCGGCGTGCGCGGTGATCAACACCATCGCGCCGGGCGCCTCGTAGATCTCCCGGCTCTTGATGCCCACCAGGCGGTCCTCGACGACGTCCAGGCGTCCGACCCCCTGCGCGCCGGCCCGTCGGTTGAGCTCCACGATCGCCTCGAGCACCGTCACCGGTTTGCCGTCGATCGACACCGGGACGCCCCGCTCGAAGCCGACGATCACCTCGTCGGGTGTGCTCCAGTTGAGGGTCGGGTCCTCGGTGTAGTCGTACACGTCCTTGGTGGGCGCGTTCCAAAGGTGTTCCAGGAAGCCGGTTTCCACCGCGCGACCCCACACGTTCTGGTCGATGGAGAACGGCGAGCGCTTGGTGACGTTGATCGGGATCGCGTTCTCCTCGGCGTACGCGATCGCCTTCTCCCGTGTCCACGCGTAGTCGCGGACCGGCGCGAGCACCTCCAAATCCGGTGCCAGCGAACCGAATCCGACCTCGAAGCGGACCTGGTCGTTGCCCTTGCCGGTGCATCCGTGCGCGACGATGCTGCCGCCGTACTTGCGGGCCGCCGCGACCAGATGCTTGGCGATCAGCGGCCGGCTGATCGCGGACACCAACGGGTAGCGGTCCATGTACAGCGCATTGTTGAGCACCGTCGGCAGGCAGTAGCCCTCGGCGAACTCGTCACGGGCATCGACGACGACCGCTTCCACCGCACCGCAGTCCAGCGCCCGCTGGCGCACGAGTTCCATGTCCTCGCCGCCCTGGCCGAGGTCGATCGCAACCGCCACGACCTCACGGCCGGTCTCCTTGCCTATCCAGCTGATGGCCACCGAGGTGTCCAGACCGCCGGAATACGCCAGGATGACGCGCTCTGACATGAATCAATCTCCTAGGTTTACTTGAGCTGTTCTAATGTTCGGGCCAGCTCGGCGCCGGTCATCGGCTCCCGGGCGGCCACGAACAGAGTGTCGTCTCCGGCGATGGTGCCGACGACGTACGGTAACGCCGCGCGATCGATTGCGCTGGCCAAATAGTCAGCTGCGCCCGGCGGAGTGCGCAGCACCGCGAGGTTCGCGCTGGCATCGGTGGACACCAGCAGCTCGCTCAGCAGTCGCGACAAGCGCGCGGTGCCGCCGGCGACGCCGCGCACCGGACTGCCGTCCTCCGGGACGACGTAGACCCCGACGCCGCCGTCGGCGCCGCGCAGCTTCACCGCGCCGAGCTCTTCGAGATCGCGCGACAGCGTGGCCTGGGTGACCTCGATGCCCTCGTCGGCCAGCCTGGCAGCCAGCTCGCTCTGGCTGCTGATCGACGAGGACGACAGCACCGCCACGATGCGGGCCTGACGCCCGGCCCGGGTGATGTCGGCGGTGGCCCTGCTGCGCGTCATTGCGCCGCTCCTCCTCGTCGCTTCGTCCCCCTCGCCGCTGCGCGGCTGGGGGTGCCCCCACTGCATCGTCGGCGGCGCGGCGTCATCGGAACCACTCCAGCAGCCACACCAGCAGCGCTTTCTGGGCATGCAGCCGGTTTTCGGCCTCGTCGAAGACCACGCTGGCCGGTCCGTCCATCACCTCGTCGGTGATCTCGTCGCCGCGGTGAGCCGGAAGGCAGTGCAGCACAATGGCTTTCGGGTCAGCCAACTCCAGCAGCCGCGCGTTGATCTGGAACGGCCGAAACGGTTTGACCCGGTCCAGCCCGTCTGCTTCCTGCCCCATCGACGTCCAGGTGTCGGTCACCAGGACGTCGGCGCCCGCGGCCGCCGACTCGGCATCGGCGGTCACGCTGACCGAGCCACCGGTGTCGGCGGCGCGCTGCTCGGCGGCGGCCAGCACGGCCGGGTCCGGCGTGAAGCCCTCCGGGGCCGCGATCGTGACGTGCATGCCGGCGGTGACCCCGCCGAGCATCAGGGAATGCGCCATGTTGTTGGCGCCGTCGCCGAAGTAGGACAGCGACAATCCGCGCAGCGACCCCTTGTGCTCGGCGATGGTCTGCAGATCGGCCAGCACCTGGCAGGGGTGGAACTCGTCGGACAGCGCGTTGATCACCGGCACCGTCGCGGTCGAAGCCATCGCCTCCAGCCGGTCCTGGCCGAAGGTGCGCCACACGATCGCGTCGACGTAGCGGGACAGCACCCGTGCGGTGTCCTGCAGCGTCTCGTCGCGGCCCAGCTGGGTGCTGCTGCTGTCGACGACGACGGGGTGCCCGCCCAGCTGCGCGATACCCACCTCGAAGGAGAAGCGCGTCCGGGTGGAGTTCTTGTCGAACAACACCGCGACCCCGCGCGGCCCGTCCAGCGGGCGACGGCTAAACGGGTTCTTCTTCAGCTCGGCGGCCAGTTCGAGGACTTCGGCCTGTTCGGCCGGCGACAGGTCGTCGTCGCGCAGGAAGTGCCTCACGCCGCGGCCTTGTCCAGGATCCCGGGCAGCGCGGTCAGGAAGCTGTCGATCTGGGCCTCGGTGATCACCAGCGGCGGCGCCAACCGGATGACGTCGGCTCCGGTGGCATTGATCAGGAATCCGGCCGCACGCGCGGCGGCCTCGACGTCCTTGGCCCGTGGCTGGGCCAGCACCACGCCGCACAACAGCCCGCGGCCGCGGGTATGGCCGATCAGCGGGTGGCCCAGCGATTCGATGCCCTGGCGCAACGACTTGCCCAGCACCTCGGCACGCCGGATCAGGTCTTCGTCGACGAGTACCCGCAGCACCGCGCGCGCCGCGGCGGTGCACACCGGGTTGCCGCCGAACGTGCTGCCGTGCAGGCCGGGTGTCAACAGGTCGGCCGCCGGCCCGACGGCCAGCACGGCTCCGATCGGCAGTCCGCCACCGAGCCCCTTGGCCAGCGTCACCACATCGGGGGTGATGCCGTCGTGCTGGTGGGCGAAAAAGGCTCCGGTGCGCCCGATTCCGGTCTGCACCTCGTCGAGCACCAGCAGGGCGCCGTGTCGTGTGGTGATCTCGCGGGCCGCGGCCAGGTAGCCCGGAGGCGGGACGACGACGCCGCTCTCCCCCATGATCGGCTCCAGGAATACCGCCGCGGTCTGGTCGTCGACGGCGGCCGCCAGCGCATCGACGTCGCCGTAGGGCACGTGCGTGATGTCGCCGGGCAACGGCTCGAACGGCGCCTGCTTGGCAGGCTGGCCGGTCAGCGCCAGCGAGCCCATCGTTCGGCCGTGGAAACCCTCTTGCACGGCAACCAGTTTCGTGCGGCCGGTGAGTCGCGACAGTTTGAACGCCATCTCGTTGGCCTCGGTGCCCGAGTTGCAGAAGAACACCCGGGTGGTGGCGTCGGCCCCCAGCAGGGCTACCAGTTCCTCGGCCAGCGCGACACCCGGTTCGGTGGCGTACAGGTTCGACGTGTGCCCCAGCGTCGAGAGCTGTTGCGTGACAGCCTCGATGACGGCCGGGTGGCCGTGGCCGAGCACGTTGACCGCGATGCCGGCGAGCAGGTCCAGGTAGCTCTTGCCGTCCACGTCGGTGACCACCGCGCCCTCACCACTGGCCAGCGCGATCGCCGGGGTGCCGTAGTTGTTCATCATCACGGCTTCCCACCGCTGCCGCATGGTGTCGGCTTCAGTCATGGCGCCGCTCCTCCTCATCACTGCGTTCTGCATCGTCGCCGGCGCGACTCACGGCGCCACCACCTTCCCGAGTGTCACGCTCGGCGACACGAAGGGTCGTCACGTCGCCACCACCTTGGTGCCGGTCCCGGCGTGGGTGAACAGCTCGACCAGCACGCAGTGCTTGACCCGGCCGTCGATGACGTGAGCGCTGGGCACGCCCGCGGTGACCGCCCGCAGACACGCTTCGACCTTCGGGATCATGCCCGCCTCCAAAGTGGGTAGCAGTTGCGCCAATGTGGCGGTGTCGATTTCGCTGACCAGCGAATCGCGATCCGGCCAGCTGGTGTACAGGCCCTCAACATCGGTGAGCATCAACAGCTTTTCGGCGCCCAGCGCCTCGGCCAGCGCGGCCGCGGCGGTGTCGGCGTTGATGTTGTGCACCACGCCCTCGGCGTCCGGCGCCAGTGTCGAGACCACCGGAATGCGCCGCGCCGCAATCAGATCCAGCACCGCGGCGGTGTTGACCTTGTCGACGTCGCCGACCAGGCCGATGTCGGTGGCCACGCCGTCGACGGTGACCCTGCGCCGCACCGCGGTGAACAGCTGAGCGTCCTCGCCGGTGATGCCGACGGCGTAGGGACCGTAGGCGTTGATCAGGTTGACCAGTTCGCGGCCCACCTGTCCGAACAGCACCATCCGTGCGACGTCGAGCACTTCCGGTGTGGTGACCCGGAATCCGCCCTTGAAGTCACCCTTGTCGATGCCGAGCCGGCGCAGCATCGCGGTGATCTGCGGGCCACCGCCGTGCACGACGACGGGATGAATTCCGCAGTTGCGCAGAAATGCCATGTCGGCGGCGAAGGCCCGGCGCAGTGCTTCGTCGGTCATCGCGTTGCCGCCGTACTTGACCACGACGATCTTGCCGTGCAGCTGGACGAGCCAGGGCAGCGCCTCGGCGAGCACTTGTGCTTTGACGTGAGTGGACAGTTCGTCGGTGTTGATGTTCGCCGTCATGTGCTGTAGGCCGAGTTCTCTTCGACATAGGCATGCGACAGGTCGGTGGTACGGATCGACGCTTCGCCGTCGCCCAGGCCGAGGTCGACGGTGACGTCGATGTCGGTTCCGGACAGGTCCACGTCGCGCGAGCCCGGAGCCCCGGTCCCGTTGGCGCATACGATAAACCCGTTGAACGACACGGTGATTCGATCGGGATCCACGAACACCCCCGGTGCCAGGCCGACGGCGGCCACCACCCGGCCCCAGTTCGGGTCCGAACCGAACATCGCGGTCTTGACCAGGCTGTCGCGGGCGACCGAGCGGGCGGCCATCACGGCTTCGGCCTCCGACGATGCGCCGGTCACCGTCACGCTGACACGTTTGGTCACCCCCTCGGCGTCGGATTGCAGCTGAAGACACAGGTCGTCGCAAACCTGCCGCACGGCATCGTCGAGTTCGGCCTGAGACGGCGTGATCCCGCTGGCACCGGAGGCCAGCAGCAGCACGGTGTCGTTGGTGGAGCAGCAGCCGTCGATGTCGAGCCGATCGAAGGTGCGCGCGGTGGCGGCGCGCAGCGCGTGGTCGAGCGCCGCGGAGTCGGCGACCGCGTCGGTGGTCAGCACACACAGCATGGTGGCCAGCGACGGCGCGAGCATGCCCGCGCCCTTGGCCATCCCGCCCACCGTCCAGTTGCTTTGATGATGCAGCGCAACCTTTTTCGGCACCGTGTCGGTGGTCATGATGGCCTGGGCGGCCTCGTCGCCGCCACTGAGCCCGCCGTGCATCTCGTGCACGATGTGCGTGACGCCGGCGAGCACCTTGTCCATCGGCAGCCGGTCGCCGATCAGCCCGGTGGAGCACACGGCGATCTCGACGGCGCCGGTCTCGGTTCCCCAGTCCGACAACGCGCTCGCAACCGCCTCCGCGGTGGCGTGCGTGTCCTGGAATCCGCCGGGCCCGGTGCAGGCGTTGGCACCGCCGGAGTTGAGGATCACCGCGCGCAGCCGGCCGGTGGTGAGCACCTGCTGGGTCCACAGCACCGGCGCGGCCTTGACCTGGTTGCGGGTGAACACCCCGGCGGCGGCATAGTCGGGCCCTTCGTTGAACACCAGCGCGAGGTCGCGAGCGCCGGAAGCCTTGATCCCGGCGGCGATTCCGGCCGCTCGGAAGCCGGCGGCCGCGGTGACACCCTGGGTGCGCACCAGCCGCGCAGCGGGCGCCTCGGTGGGCTCTTCGGGGACGACGTCGGTCATGGCGCCACCCCGACCACCGAAAGTCCTTGGGTCTCGGGCCAACCGAGCGCCAGGTTCATCGACTGCACGGCGGCGCCGCCGGTCCCCTTGACCAGGTTGTCGATCGCGGCGATCGCGACCAGCGTCTCGGCGTCCTCGTCGACCGCGACAGCGACGTGCGCGGCGTTGCTGCCGATCACCGAGCCGGTGCGGGGCAACTGGCCGTCGGGCATCAGGTAGATGAAAGGTTCGGCGTCGTAAGCCTTTTCGTACGCCGCCCGCACTTGCGACAGTGGCGCCTTGGTGCGCGCGGTGCAGGTAGCCAGGATGCCGCGGGAGGTGGGGATCAGCACCGGGGTGAACGACACTGTGACGTCACGATCGCTGACGGCCCGCAGCCCCTGGGCGATCTCGGGCGTGTGCCGGTGGGCGCCGGCGATGTTGTAGGCCCGCGCCGACCCGATGACCTCGGAGCCGAGCAGGTCGGGTTTGGCCGCGCGTCCCGCTCCGGAGGTGCCGCTGACCGCGACCACCGTGACGGCCGGTTCGACCAGGTCCTCGGCCACTGCGGGCAGCAATGCCAGCAGCGCCGCGGTCGGATAGCAACCCGGCACCGCGATACGGCGCGTGCCACGCAGCCGCTCCCGGGCGCCGGGCAACTCCGGCAGGCCGTAGGGCCAGCTCCCCGCGTGCGGGGATCCGTAGAACCGTTCCCACGCGGCGGGATCGGTGAGCCGGAAGTCCGCGCCGCAGTCGATCACCAGGGTCTCGGGACCGAGCTGTTCGGCCAGCGCCGCCGAATGCCCATGCGGCAGGCCCAGGAAGACCACGTCATGCCCGCGGAGCACGTCGAGCTCGGTGGGCTCGACCACGCGCTGAGCCAGCGGTGTGAGATGCGGGTGGTGCTCGCCGAGCGAGCTGCCTGCACTCGCCGCGGCGGTCACCGAGCCGATCGTGAGCCGGCCGTCGGCGTAGGCCGGGTGCCCGAGCAGCAGGCGCAGAATCTCCCCGCCGGCATAGCCGCTGGCACCGGCAACCGCCACTCTTATCACGTCGGCCATTTCGTCGATTCTGCATGGTTATGCGAATCATTGCAAATTCATGCTCACCACCGGTTTGCCCATGACACGCGGTCGTCGTCTCGTCCCGCGGCTGCAACTCGCGTCTCGTCTTCGTTTGTCGTGAAGGTTGGCGTTACTCGGCGGGGGTATGTGGGATGGGTGCGCCTGCAGACCCCGGAGTCCGTGTCGCGGAACCCCAAGCTGCGGCGGCTCGTGGTGGGGCGCTTGCTGGCGACGGTCGCCGAGTGGATGTGGTACACCGTCACCACGGTGTACGCGTTCACCCTCTCCGGGGTGGGCGCGGTCGGGGCCATCAGCGTCGCCGCTGTGCTGCCGGCCGCGTTGCTGTCGCCGGCGCTGGGCTACGTCATCGACAAGTATCCGCACGAACGCATCCTGACCGGGGTGTTCGCGATGCGCTTGGTGTCGATTGTGGTCACGGCGGTCTCGGCGGCATTCTTCCCGGCGGTGTCCATCCTGGTCGCGGTGATCGGGGTGGAAGGCACCACCACCATGTTCGTGCGGCCGACGACCGCGGCGCTGCTGCCGTCCATCACCCAGCGACCCCAGGACCTGGTTCGCGCGCACGCGGCGCTGGGCACCACGGACAAGATGGGAATCCTGATCGGGCCGGTCGCGGGCGGCCTGATGCTGGCTTCCACGTCACCCGCCGCGGCGCTCAGCGTCTCCGCCGTCTTCGCCCTGGGGGCCGTGGCCGCGGTAATGACCGTGCGGGTGGACGTCGCGGCGCGCCTGCACGGCGCCACCGGCGATGGTCCCCGGCATGCGCTGCGCGAAACCGCCAAAGGGGTCCGCACCGTCGCCGGACCCCACGTGCGTTCGATCGTCGTCGTGACCGCGCTGGCCTTTCTGATGCTGGCGGCGAGCGAAGTCTTCGTCGTGCCGTTGGCCATCGACCTGCTGCACTGGGGAAAGGCCGGACCCGGCGTGCTGACCGCGCTGATTGCCGGCGGTGGATTGCTGGGCGGGGTGGCGCTCGGTGCGATCGGCAAGCGGCGGCTGGGCCCGTGGTTCGTCGTCGCCGGGGCCGTCATGGCCACAGCCCTGACGCTGATGGCGGCCGCTCCGCACTATGCCGTCGTGCTCGCCTCCACCATCGCGTTCGGCGCCGGGAGTGCCCTGGTGATGATGGCCGGCCAGGTGCAGATCCAAAGTCTGATCCCGTTGTCCGCGGGCGGGCGGGTGCTCGGGGCGGTGGAAGGCCTGAGCCAGTTCGCGATGGCCGCGGGCGCGTGGGCCACGAGCCGCGGGCGCGTGGGCCACGACGCGCGTGACCCAGGGGTGGTCGCTGCGCATCAGCCTGCTGGCGCTGGCAGTGCTGACGGTGTTGGCCATGCTGGCGGTGGCGCGTGCGTTGCTGCGCACCGACGCCAGGGTCGCGGCGACCCGTGAGCGGGTGGGTGCCCTCGACGAGATCGAGCTGTTCGCTCCGCTGACCAACGTGTTGCGGGAACGCATCGCCACTCAGATCCACCGCGAAGAGGTCGGCGCCGGCGGGGTCGTTACCTACCAAGGCGAGGACGGCGACTCCTTCTACATCGTCGAGTCCGGCACCCTCGACGTGTGCGTCGACGGGCGCCACGTCCGCTCGCTGGCCGCGGGCGATTTCTTCGGCGAGCTCGCCCTGCTGCGCGACACCACCCGCAGCGCTACCGTGCGCGCGACGTCCGACTGCCGGCTGTGGGTGCTCCCCCGACGGGCATTCCTGACGGTGCTGACCGGCTTCGACCCGACGGGTCAGACCATCGACGCGGCGTCCACCGAGCGACAAGCCAACATGCCCGCGACCGCGAACGGCCGCGACGCCGCGCTGGCGAGCGCACCCCTATTGGCCGCGCTGCCCGCAGAAACCATCCGCGACCTGGCGGCCTCGGCGACCACCGAGGGGTATGACACCGCCACCGTCGTGTTCGGCGAGAACGACCCCGCCCGCGACGCGTATTTCATCGTCGACGGGCGCGTCGACTTCGACCGGGCCGGCGAACGCATTCGCGCCCTGGGCCCGGGCAGGATCTTCGGCGAAGTGGCCGTGTTGCGGCCGGGCGCGACCCGCGCGGCCACCGCCACCGCCGCCCCGGGCACCGTGCTGTGGCGACTACCCGGCGAGCAACTGCGCGCGGCCGTCAGCCAAAGCTGAAGCCTAGGCGCGCATTTCGGCGCCGACGGCCTCGGCGGCGCGCCGCACCGCGGCATCGCGGGCCGCGCTGGCGTCGTCCTCGGTCAGCGTGCGGTCCGCGGCGCGGAACCGCAGCGCGAAGGTCAGCGACTTGCGATTCTCGCCGATCTGCGGGCCGGTGAACACGTCGAACAGCTGCATGTCTTCCAGCAACTCGCCGGCTCCCTCGCGCACCGCATCGGCCACCGCCTGGGCCGGCACGTGTGCGGCCACCACCAGGCTGACGTCCTGGAAGACGGCTGGGAACGGGGACACCCTGGGCGCCGGCAACAGCTCGGTGATCGGCAACGCTTCGAGGTCGAGCTCCAGGGCGCAGGTCCCCTTCGGCAGCCCCGACTTCTCGATGACCGCCGGATGCAGTTGACCCGCGTGGCCGATGACGGTGTCGGCGACGACTACCTCGGCGCAGCGCCCGGGATGCCACGGCAGGTACTGTGCCGCACGCAAGGTGACGTCGATGGCGCTGGCGCGCGCAATGATTCGCACCGCCTCCAGGGCGTCGGCGGCGTCGACGGCACGGCCGGGGCCCCACGGGCCCCGCGGTTCGCGCAGCCCGGCCAGCACCGCGGCGACATGCTGAGGCTGGCGGGGCAGCGATGTGTCCAGCGTCGCGATCTCGGCGTCGGTCGGCCGGCGGTGGACGGGGATCAGCTCGACGCCGCGCGTCTGCTCGGTCGGCCGCACCACCTGCGCGATGGCATACAGCGCTACGTCCACCAGGCCGCGGGACACATTGCGCCCCAACGCTTCCAGTAGTCCGGGCAGCAGCGTGGTAGCCAGCTCCGGGCGATCGGCGTCCAGCGGGTTGAGCACCCGTGTCGCGGTGCGCCGCGGATCGTCGGCCGGTAAGCCCCAGAGGTCGAACACACCGGCCGGCAGGAACGGGGTCGGCAGGATCTCCACATACCCGGACTGCGCGAGCGACTTGCCGATCGCGCGGCGGCGCTTCTGCACCCGCGTCAGGCCCCGCCCGGCCGGCGCCGGCGGCAGCAGCGACGGAATGACCTCGAGACCTTCCAGCCGCAGCACCTCCTCGACGAGGTCGGCGGGCTGCAACAGATCGGGCCGCCAGCTCGGCGGGGTCACGATCAGCGTGTCACCGTCTTCGGTTACCGCGGCACCGATTTGGGCCAACCGCCGGGTGGTCGTACCCGCGGCGTACACCACACCGGCGAAACGGTCCGGCAGGTCGGCGGCAATCGGGATCGCCGGTTGCGACCAGTCGTCACGCGGCGGATCCCCGCGCCAATCGGTCAGGGTCGGCGACACCAATCCGCCGGTGATGTCGGCCAGCAGCGCGGCGCAGCGGTCCAGCGCGGCCACCGAAATGGCCGGGTCGACAGCGCGCTCGTAACGACGCGCGGCCTCGCTGGGCAGGTGCAGCCGCCGCTGGGTGCGCGAAATGGCGGCCGGGTCCCACACCGCGGCTTCCAGCAGCACGTCGGTGGAGTCGGTGCGCACCTCGGTGCTCGCTGCGCCCATCACGCCGCCGATCGCCGTCGTCGCGACGTCGTCGACGATCAGCACATCGGCCGGATCGAGTTTGCGCTCAATGTCATCCAGCGTGACGACGGTCTCGCCGGGCTGCGCGAAGCGCACCTTGAAGCCCCCGGTGATGCGGTTGCGGTCGTGGGCGTGCATCGGGTGGCCGAGTTCGAGCATCACATAGTTGGTCACGTCCACGGCCGGGGACATCGCGCGGATGCCGCACAACAACAGCCGGCGCTGCAGCCACCATGGTGAGACCGCGGCCGGATCGATGCCGGTGACCGGGCGCAGCGCGAACCGCTGCACACCGGTCTCGGCCTGCACGGTCAGCGGCCACGCCTCGCCGTCGGCCGGCAGCGGCTTGACGACGCTCGGGTCGACGAAATTCAGCTCGTAGGCGCAGGCGATCTCGCGGGCCAGGCCGCGCACCGACATGCAGTAGCCGCGGTCCGGCGTGATGGCCAGGTTGAACACCACATCGTCCAGCCCGAGCACCTCGGCGCCGCCGGCGCCCGGCTCGGCGGTTCCCGGCGGCAGCACCAGAATTCCGGAATGGTCTGCACCCAAGCCGAGTTCGGACGCCGAGCAGATCATTCCGTCGGAGCTACGGCCGTAGGTCTTGCGGGCGGTGATCGCGAACCCACCGGGCAGCGTGGTGCCGGGCAGCGCCACCACCACCAGATCACCTACCGCGAAGTTGGTTGCGCCGCATATGATTCCACGATCTTTACCCTCGCCGACGTCGACCAGGCATGCGCGAATCGGCTTCTTGAATTCGGTGAGCTCCTCGATCGCGGACACCCGGCCCACGGTCAGCGGACCTTCGACCGGTCCCAGGGTGAGGACTTCCTCGACCTCGTGACCGATGCGTACCAGCGTCTGCTCGAGATCGGCGGCGGTGACATCCCAGCCCGGCGCCCCGGCGGCAACCACCTCACGCAGCCAGCTATACGGAATGCGCATTACAGACCCACCCCGAACGGCAACGAGAACCGGATATCGCCTTCAACCATGTCGCGCATGTCCGGGATGCCGTTGCGGAACTGCAGGGTGCGTTCCAGGCCCATCCCGAAGGCGAAGCCCGAGTAGACGTCGGGATCAATTCCGGCGGCGCGCAACACGTTTGGATGCACCATGCCGCAGCCGCCCCATTCCACCCAGCCGGCACCGCCCTTTTTGCCGACGAACCACACGTCGACCTCGGCGGAGGGCTCGGTGAACGGGAAGAAGTGCGGGCGGATCCGGGTGCGCGCCTCGGGGCCGAACTCCGCGCGCGCGAACGCATCCAGGGTCCCGCGCAGGTGCGCCATTGACAGGCCGCGGTCCACGGCGAGGCCCTCGACTTGGTGGAACACGGGCGTGTGGGTGGCGTCGAGTTCGTCGGTGCGGAAGGTGCGGCCGATCGAGACGATGTAGACCGGCAGTTCGCGCTCCAGCAGCGTGCGCACCTGAACGGGCGAGGTGTGGGTGCGCAGCAGCTGGCGGGAGTCATCCGGCGCGACGTAGAAGGTGTCCTGCTCGCTGCGCGCCGGGTGATCGGGCGGGAAGTTCAGGGCGTCGAAGTTGAACTGCTCGGTTTCGACCTCGGGGCCCTCGGCCAGTTCCCACCCCATCGCGATGAAGGTGTCCGCGACATGTTCGGCCAGGATCGTGATCGGGTGCCGGGCGCCGGGAGGCTGGCGGGTCGAGGGCAGCGTGACATCGATGCTTTCGGCGACCAGCACGGCCGCGTCGCGCTCGGCACGCAGCACCGCCAGCCTTTCGTCGTACGCACTCTGCACCTCGCCGCGCGCGGTGTTGACGCGCTTTCCGGCGTCGGAGCGCTCCTCCTTGGGCAGGGCGCCCAGCGACTGCCTGGCCAGTGCGATCGCCGAGCGGTCGCCGAGGTGCTCGGTCTTGATCTGTGCCAGCGCCTCCAGGCTGCCGGCCCCGGCCAAAGCCCCGCGGGCAGCATCGACGGCCTCGGCCAACGCTTCCGGCGACAGGTCGACGGGTTGATCACCCACGCGGCGAAACTCTCCTTGCTGACGAGGCGGTAGGGGCTGCCCGTATTGCCAGCGAGCGGTGCTGAAAAACAGGCACGGGTCGAGTGCCGATCATATGTGACCGAGGCCCGGGAACTGAACGCGCTTCGGCGGGCCGCGATGGATTAGCCGACCAGGGCCGGCTGCAGCGCGGTGGACGCTTCCCCGTCGTCTGCCGCCACGATCGGCGCCGGGTTGCGCGACGCCCTGAGCTGGGCGAGCTTGTACGCCGCGAAAGCGCCGAGCGACCCGAAGACCGGAGCCGCGGCCATCGTTGCCCAGTGGTGAGCCAGGACGAGGAAGCCGAAGCCGGACGACGCCACCAGCATCGCGATCAGCACCGGCGTCCAGCGGATCGGTTGACGGAACCGGGCGGACACGAGCACACCCAGGATCACGGCGACGGTGTGCCCCGCGTCGGTGAAGTCGGCACCGATGATCGCCGAGGCCAGGCCCGCCGAAATCCACCAGCCGATCCACGCCGGGCGCCACCGCTGCGGTATCGCGGCCGTCATCGCGCCGAGCACCGCCAGGGCGCCATAGCTCATCCCGACGTCGCTGGCCCGCGAGATCGATATCGGCAGCCAGCCGAACTCGACCGCGGAGGCAAGGGCGGCGGCCACGACCAACGTCGCGCCGATGTGTCCGACCACGAACGCGATCACCAACCGGATGGTCTGCAGATGCAGCTCCGCAAGCGCCAGCAGGCAGGTCAGGAAAGGCAACCAGAACCACAGCGGACCGGCGTCGACGACCAGCGCGCTGCCCAGCAGGGTGCCGATGTGTCCGTGCGCCAGGTTGTGCAGGTTGGTGCTGGCACGCGCGACGATGACGTCGTGCGCGTGCTGGCCGAGCATCAGGATGGCGCAGCTCACGGCAAGCAGCACCGCGGCATACCCCACGGTGAAACGGATCCGGCCGAGCCGGGAAAGCAATCCCCCAAGCATTGAATCCATTATGCGGGCTAAATTGTTTCGTCCTTGTGATGGGACGCTGTGACTTGGCTAATAGTATTCCAAGCGGTAGATCGCCAAGTCCGGCGGAATGCCCGGGGTCTTGGGCGTAAACATGGATTTACGTGCACGTTTAGCGACGACGCCGAGTACGTCCAGCTCGTTCTGTGGGATCAGATCCAGCGCCGCCCCCGTGATCATGATCCCGCCCTTGGTGGCACGATCCATCACGCGAGCGGCGATATTGACGTCGACACCCAGCCAATCGGCAGCCAGCCGCTGCGGCCGGCCGGTGTGGATCCCGACCCGCATCCGGGGTCGATAGCCGCCCACCTCGACCTCCCGCATCGCGGCGTCGGCCTGCACCACGGCGCGCACCGCGACATCAGGATGCCGGAACACCGCCATGATGCCGTCGCCCATCCGCTTGACGATGTGCCCGCCGGCATCGAGCAACGGCGGCTCCACCGCGCGGGCCACCTGGCGCAACAACGTGAGCGCCGCATCGTCCCCGGCCTGCAGCGACCACGTCGAGAAGCCGACCAGGTCGGTGAAGACGAGCGTCACCTCCGGGTTCGCCGGCCGGCGCGACACCGCTTCGGTCAGCGCCTGCCAGACCTGCAGCACGCCAAGACTGACTTCACGCGACGCCGCGTCGCGATCCCCCAGCAGCCGGTCGGCGGCCCGGGCCGCCGCCCTCGGGCCGCCATCACCCGCCATCGACAGCGGGTCGCCGAATTCGGGATCGCCCGGCAGCATCCGCCGCGCCCGCCGAATGAACGCCACCACGCCTGGGCTGCGATTGGCGGTCTGCCACCACTGGACCGCGGTGTGTTTGGACACCGGAGGTCGGCTTCCGGACAGGGAGGTGGAGCCGGGAGGGGTCACCGTCGTCACCGAATCCGAGTCCTTTTCATAGGACTCGCCCGGATCCGGATCGCGCGGCGCGAGTTCCACCTGGCAAGGGTAAGTAGTTTCGGGGAAGCCGGGCAACGACGCCTGTCCGGTTTGTGTCACACATCGCATCAAACCGACTGATCACGACGCTGCCACACGCGCGTGGAATCTCGGTAACGGCTTCGCGTGGCGCGCGCCGAAACGCGGACAACGCGCGTTGTCAGAGTTATCGTGAGCTCACTGGGCACGTAGGAGGTCGTGATGACAACCGCATCGACCACACCTGCTGATCCTCTTGGGCCAGATTCCCTGACCTGGAAGTACTTTGGCGACCTGCGAACCGGAATGATGGGCGTCTGGATCGGGGCGATCCAGAACATGTACCCACAGCTCGGTGCCGGCGTCGAGGAGCATTCGATCCTGCTGCGCGAGCCGCTGCAGCGGGTGGCCCGGTCGGTGTATCCGATCATGGGCGTGGTCTACGACGGCGATCGCGCGCCTCTGACGGGTGAGCAGATCAAGCACTACCACGACACCATCAAGGGGATTGATGCCGAAGGGCGTCGCTACCACGCGCTGAACCCCGAGACCTTCTACTGGGCGCACGCCACCTTCTTCATGCTCACCGTCAAGGTCGCCGAATACTTTTGCGGCGGCCTGACCGAGGCCGAGAAGCGCCAGCTGTTCGACGAGCACGTGCAGTGGTACCGGATGTACGGCATGAGCATGCGGCCGGTGCCAGGGTCCTGGGAGGAATTCCAGGAGTACTGGGACCGGGTCTGCCGCGACGAGCTGGAGATCAACCAGGCGACGCTGGACATCTTCCGGATCCGCATCCCGAAGCCGAAGTTCGTCCTGATGCCCACGCCGATCTGGGACCAGATCTTCAAGCCGTTGGTGGCCGGTCAACGCTGGATCGCGGCCGGGCTGTTCGAGCCGGCGGTGCGCGAGAAGGCGGGCATGCGCTGGACGCCGGGCGACGAAATCCTGCTGCGGGTGTTCGGCAAGTTGATCGCGCTGGCCTTCCTGGCGGTGCCCGACGAGATCCGGCTGCATCCCCGGGCGCTGGCCGCTTACCGCCGCGCGGAGGGCCGGGTTCCGCTCGATGCGCCGCTGGTCGAGGCGCCCGAGTTCATGGCACCGCCGCGCGACCGCCGCGGGCTGCCGATGCACTACTGGCCCCCGGGTTCCCTGCGCAGTAAGTCGCTGATCGAGCGGGCCGGGTCGCTGGTGCACACCACGCTCTCGCTGGCCGGGCTGCGCCCCGCCGGCGGCCGCAAAAGGGCCGCTTAGAAACCCTGCAGCACACCCAGCGCCTGGGCGCTCTGATACAGGCAGATCGCTGCGGCGGCAGCCACATTCAGGCTCTCGGCGCCGCCCGACATCGGGATGCGCACGCGATGGTCCGCCTGGTCGGTGATCTCTTCGGGCAAGCCGTGCGATTCGGGGCCGAACAGCCAGGCCGTCGGCCTGCTCAGCAGCTCGTCGGCCTCGTCCAGCCGCGTCCCGCCGTCGACGGTGGTGGCCAGCGCCTGCAGCCCGGCGGCACGCGCCGCGCCCAGCACCGCGTCGACGTCGGGGGCGGCGACAACCGGAAGCGAGAAGATGCTGCCGGCCGACGCGCGCAGGCACTTGCCGTTGTAGGGGTCGACGCTGTGCCCCGCGAGAATCACCGCCGCGGCGCCCATGGCATCGGCGAGACGGATCAGCGTGCCCGCGTTGCCCGGCTCGCTGATCTCGACGGCAACGGCGACCAGCCGTGGTGAGCCGGCCAGCGCCTGCTGTAGTCCGGTTGCCGGCATGTCGCAGACCGCGACCAGCCCCGCCGGAGTAACGGTGTCGGACAAGGCTTTTGCGGCACGGTCGGTGACCACGTGGACCGGGCCCGGCTGGGCGGCCAGCAGGGTCGCGTGCCGCTGCGCCGCGAGTTCGGTGACGAACACCTCCCGGACCAAGCCGCGCGACGACGCGGCCTCAACCAGATTTTGGCCTTCGGCCAGGAACTGGTTCGCCCGTCGCCGCACGACGTGGCGATGCAACTTGACCGCCGCGGCCACCCGGGCCGAGCGCTCGGTGAGCACCGGGGTTAAGCAGCTTCTCCGGAGGGCGCGTTGACGTCCTTGGGCAATGCCGCCCGGGCGACATCGACCAGCGCGGTGAACGCGGCCGGATCGGTGATCGCGATGTCGGCAAGGTTCTTGCGGTCGACTTCCACACCGGCGGCCTTGAGGCCCTGGATCAGCCGGTTGTAGGTGATGTCGTTGGCGCGGGCCGCCGCGTTGATCCGCGAGATCCACAACTTGCGGAACTCACCCTTGCGGGCGCGGCGGTCGCGGTAGGCGTACTGCAACGAATGCAGCTGCTGCTCTTTGGCTTTGCGGTAGAGCCGAGACCGCTGGCCGCGATAGCCTTTCGAGGCTGTCAGGACGCTGCGCCTCTTCTTGTGGGCGTTGACTGCCCGCTTCACGCGTGCCATGGATGTTCCTACTCTCGTTCAGACGTAAATGGTCTCAGGTGTCGCGCCGGGTTCGGTGTATGCCCGGCCGCACTCGGTGTGGCTGAGGTCAGCCGTTCAACATCGCGTTGACACGCTTGGTGTCGTTGGCCGCAACCTCGGTGCGGCCGTCGAGCCGCCGGGTGCGCTTGCTCGGCTTGTGCTCGAGCAGGTGTCGACGATTGACTTTCTGGCGGACGATCTTCCCGGTCCCGGTACGCCGGAATCGCTTGCTCGCCCCGCTGTGGGACTTGGCCTTGGGCATGTTTCCTCTGGTTCTTACTGTTTTCGCGGTTTGGCTGTCAGGTCAGTTCGGTGCAGCTGCGTTGTCGCCGGGGGCATCCGTCTCATCGGCGGCCTGCGCCGGCGCGGCTCCCGGTTGTTCCGGGTGCTGCGCCCTGGCGCGAGTTTTGGCGCCGCGGTGCGGCGCCAGCACCATCGTCATGTTGCGGCCGTCCTGCTTGGCCGACGTTTCGACGAATCCGTACTCGGCGACGTCCGCGCCCAGGCGCTGCAGCAATCGGTAGCCCAATTCGGGCCTCGACTGCTCGCGCCCGCGGAACATGATGGTGACCTTTACCTTCGATCCCGCCTCCAGGAAGCGGATTACGTGGCCCTTCTTGGTCTCGTAATCGTGATCGTCGATCTTGGGTCGCAGCTTTTGCTCTTTGACAACGGTCTGCTGCTGGTTCCGGCGGGATTCGCGCGCCTTTTGCGCCGCCTCGTACTTGAACTTGCCGTAGTCCATGATCTTGCAGACCGGTGGCCTGGCGTTCGGGGCGACTTCGACGAGGTCGAGATCGGCGTCCGCGGCGACGCGCAATGCGTCTTCGATACGCACGATGCCTACCTGCTCCCCCCCTGGACCGATCAGTCGGACTTCAGGTACGCGGATGCGCTCATTGACGCGGGTCTCAGTGCTGATGGGGCCTCCCTTGTTGGGCTTTTCGTCGTCTCGCAACGACCGGTGACTCGGGCCCGTCGGGATTCAGCGGCGGAAACGCCACACCATCAGCAAAAAAGCCCTGCAGAAGCAGGGCCCAATGCCGACCGATCACGACCTGAAACGTATTCAGGCCGTTCGCGCCATGCGCGAAACAGGCACCTTGCGGTGCCGGTGACCGGACCGCTACGCCTTGAAATCTTTCGCGGCTAGCGGTGGGAGTGGGACTCCACTTAACTGTCCCAGGCCAAAGCCGGGATGGTCGCGGAGGTCAGTCTAGCAGCCGCCGGGCGTCTGCCTGCATTTCAGCTGCCGGGGACCACCCCGGGCGGCATGCTGATCCGGGCAATCGCGGCGCGCCCGAGACCGATAACTAGTCTCGACGCGATTGGCGCTTCGCCAGGCATTTCACGGTGTAAAGGCTTATCCTCGCGGTCTGTGACTCTCGCTTCTGCTGCTTCGGGGCCTCGTTCGGGCAGCCGGTCGAATTCCCGGTACCGGTGGGTACCGGCGGCGGCCGGCTGGACCGTCGGCGTCATCGCCACCCTGTCCCTGATCGGCAGCGTGTCGCCCCTGATCCGGTGGTTGATCAAGGGCCCGCGGGAATTCATCAACGACTACCTGTTCAACTTCCCCGACACCAGCATCGCGTGGTCGTTCGTGCTGGCGCTGCTGGCGGCGGCGCTGACCGCCCGCAAACGTATCGCGTGGTGGGTGCTGCTGGGCCAAATGGTGCTGGCCGCATTCTGGAACGCCGCTGATATCGCCGCCGGTGACAACACGGCGGCCGAGACGTTCGGCGAAAATCTCGGGTTCGCGATGCACATCGTCGTGATCGTCCTGCTGCTGTTGAGTTATCGGGAGTTCTGGGCCAAGGTCCGCCGCGCGGCGCTGTTCAAGGCGGCCGCCGTCCTGGTCGTCGGGGATGTGATCGGAATCCTGTTGTCCTGGGGCCTGGTCGAGCTCTTCCCCGGATCGCTGGCCCGGCAGGATCGGCTGGGCTACGTGGCCAACCGCGTCGTCGGGTTCGCGCTGGCCGACCCCGACCTGTTCACCGGCAAGCCGCACGTTCTGCTCAACGCGATCTTCGGGTTGTTCGGCGCGCTGGCCCTGATCGCGGCCGCGATCGTGCTGTTCCAATCCCAGCGCGCCGACAACGCGCTCACCGGCGAGGACGAGTCCGCGATCCGCGGGCTGCTCGAGCTGTACGGGAAGAACGATTCGCTGGGCTACTTCGCCACCCGGCGCGACAAGTCGGTGGTGTTCGCCCACAGCGGCCGCGCCGCGATCACCTACCGAGTCGAGGTGGGCGTCTGCCTGGCCAGTGGCGATCCGGTCGGTGACCCCCGAGCCTGGTCGCAAGCCGTCGAGGCGTGGCTGGGGCTGTGCAAGACCTACGGCTGGGCACCCGGTGTGATGGGCGCCAGTTCCCAAGGGGCTCAGTCGTATCGGGAGCGCGGCCTCAATGCTCTCGAGCTCGGCGACGAGGCCATTCTGCGAACCTCCGATTTCAAGCTGTCCGGCCCGGACATGCGCGGGGTGCGTCAGGCCGTGACGCGGGCACGCCGGGCCGGGCTGACGGTCCGCATCCGCCGGCACCGCGACATCAGCGCCGAAGAGATGGCCGAGACGATCACACGCGCCAACGCCTGGCGCGACACCCAGTCCGAGCGCGGATTTTCCATGGCGCTGGGGCGACTGGGAGATCCCGCCGACGGCGACTGCCTGCTGGTCGAGGCGCTGGATCGGGACGAGCAGGTGGTCGCGATGCTGTCGCTGGTGCCATGGGGAAGCACCGGGGTCTCCCTGGATGTGATGCGCCGCTCCCCCGACTCGCCCAACGGCACCAACGAATTCATGGTCAGCGAACTTGCCCTGAACGCGGAAGGGCTTGGTATCAATCGCGTTTCGCTGAACTTCGCCATGTTCCGGTCGGCGTTCGAGCAGGGCGCGCAACTCGGCGCCGGCCCGATCGCACGGCTGTGGCGCGGGCTGCTGCTGTTCTTCTCCCGGTGGTGGCAGCTCGAGACGCTGTACCGCTCCAACATGAAGTACCAACCCGAATGGGTTCCCCGCTACGCCTGCTACGAAGACGCCCGGCTGATCCCGCGGGTGGGTGTCGCGTCGGCCATGGCCGAAGGCTTCCTGGTGTTGCCCTTCAGCCGGCGCGACAAGGTACACACCGGGCACCACTCGGCCGTGCCGGCCAGGCTCGCCGAATCGGGGTTGCTACACGAAGACGGATCGGCTCCAGACGTCAGCGGGCTCAAGCGGGGCGACGAAGTCGACTCCGAGGAGTACCGGCGACGGCTACCCGAACAGGTACGGGTTCGCCTGACCAAGCTGAGAACGCTGCAGCGCAACGGAATTGACGCCTACCCGGTGGGCTCTCCGCCCAGCCACACCATCGCGCGCGCCCTCGACAGCGACGACCAGGACACGGTTTCGGTCGCGGGCCGGATCTTGCGGATCCGCGACTTCGGCGGCGTGCTGTTTGCCGAACTGCGTGACTGGTCGGGCGAAATGCAAGTGCTGCTGGACAATTCGCGCCTGGAGTCCGGCCGGACCGCCGATTTCACCGCGGCCATCGACCTCGGCGACCTGGTCGAGATGACCGGGCACATGGGATTCAGCAAGCGCGGAACCCGCTCGTTGATCGTCAGCGACTGGCGAATGGTCGGGAAGTGCTTGCGGCCGTTGCCCAATAAATGGAAAGGGCTGACCGACCCGGAAGCGCGGGTGCGCACCCGGTACGTCGACCTGGCGGTCAATGCCGAGTCACGCAATCTGGTGATGGCCCGCAGCAGCGTGCTGCGTTCGGTGCGGGAAACGTTGTTCGCCAAGGACTTCATCGAGGTGGAAACCCCGATCCTGCAGCCGATTCACGGCGGGGCCGCGGCCCGACCGTTCGTCACACACATCAACACCTACGACATGGACCTGTTTCTGCGCATCGCGCCCGAGCTGTATTTGAAGCGGTTGTGCGTCGGCGGCGTGGAGCGGGTGTTCGAACTGGGCCGGGCCTTCCGTAACGAAGGTGTCGACTTCAGCCACAACCCGGAGTTCACGCTGCTGGAGGCCTACCAGGCCCATGCCGACTACCGGGTGTGGATCGACGGCTGCCGCGAGCTCATCCAGAACGCCGCCGAGGCGGCCAACGGCACGCAGACCGTGCTGCGGCCCCACCCGGCGGACGACGGCCGCCTCGAACCGGTCGACATCTCCGGGGAGTGGCCGGTCAAGACGGTGCACGACGCGGTCTCCGACGCACTCGGCGAACGCATCAACCCGAACACGTCGCTGAGCGCATTACGCAAGCTGTCCGACCGCGCCCACATTCCGTACCGGGACCACTGGGACGCCGGCGCAGTCGTGCTCGAGCTCTACGAGCACCTGGTCGAGGACCGGACCGAGGCGCCGACGTTCTACATCGACTTTCCGACGTCGGTGTCACCGCTGACTCGGCCGCACCGCAGCCAGCCCGGCGTCGCCGAGCGATGGGACCTGGTGGCGTGGGGGGTCGAGCTGGGCACCGCCTACAGCGAACTCACCGATCCGGTGGAACAGCGGCGCCGGCTGCTCGCGCAGTCGCTGCTCGCCGCCGGCGGTGACCCCGAAGCCATGGAGCTCGACGAGGACTTCCTGCAGGCCATGGAATACGCGATGCCGCCCACCGGCGGGCTCGGGATGGGTATCGATCGGCTCGTGATGCTCATAACTGGTCGCAGCATCCGCGAGACGCTGCCATTTCCGCTGGCCAGACCGCATTAACCCCGCCGCCGGGGCCGGTGTGATCGCACCGGGAACATCGGTCGAATATGTTCCGGGATGGTTAACAATCGCTCACAATGGATCGCGTGACACCGCCGGCGCCGGTTGCCACCGGACAGTTGTTGGCAAGCAGCCATACCTCCCTGATGCACGGCTGGGTGCCGATCACGGTCCAGGTCGTCACCGCGCTCGTGCTGACGCTGGCCGTCGGCTGGCGTTCCCAGCGCTGGCGGACGACATGCCTGCCCGTAGCGGTCGCGATCGGTGGTGCCGCGGCGTACGCAACGCACTGGTACGTCGTCGATCGGGGTCTGTCCGAGGAACCCGCGCCGGCCGCACTGTGGCTGTGGATCGCGGTCGCCGGCATGGCCGGAGCGGTGCTGCTGCTGGGCTGGCGCGGCGCACCCGGCTGGCGGCGTGGCGCGGCCCTGATCTCGGTGCCGCTGTGCCTGCTGTGCGCCGCGCTGATGCTCAATCTGTGGGTCGGCTACTTCCCCACCGTGCAGTCCGCGTGGGGTCAGCTCACCTCCGGCCCGCTGCCCGACCAGACCGATCGGGCCACCGTTACCGCGATGGCCGCCAAGGGAACTCGGCCGGCGCACGGCAGTGTGGTGCCGGTGGTCATCCCGTCGTCCGCCTCGCACTTCAAGCACCGCGGCGAACTGGTGTACCTGCCGCCCGAATGGTTCGTGACCAGCCCGCCGCCGGCGCTGCCGACGGTGATGATGATCGGCGGACAGTTCAATACCCCGGCCGACTGGACGCGGGCGGGCAATGCGATCAAGACGATCGACGACTTCGCCTCGGCCCACCGCGGCCAAGCCCCGGTGCTGGTGTTCGTGGATTCCGGCGGGGCTTTCAACAACGACACCGAATGCGTCAACGGCGTCCGCGGCAACGCTGCCGACCACCTCACCAAAGATGTTGTCCCGTATATGGTTACCAGCTTTGGCGTCAGCGCAGACCGCGCCAACTGGGGCGTGGCGGGCTGGTCCATGGGCGGCACCTGCGCGGTGGACCTGACCGTCATGCACCCGGACATGTTCAGCGCGTTCGTCGACGTCGCCGGCGACTTCTTCCCCAACGCCGGCAACAAGGCGCAAACCATCAGCCGGCTGTTCGGCGGAAACGCCGATGCGTGGGCGTCCTTCGACCCGAGCACGGTGATCAACCGGCACGGCCGGTACCACGACGTGTCCGGCTGGTTCGCGATCTCGTCGGACGGCCGGCCTGCCACGCACGCGATCGCGGACACCGCGGCAATGCGGCTGGCGCAGCGCGATGCCGCCGCCAACCCGAGCAACCAGACCGCGGCCGCCTATTCACTCTGCGCGCTCGGCCGGGCCAATGGCATCGACTGCGCGGTGCTCCCCCAGCCGGGTAAGCACGACTGGCCCTTCGCCGATCGGGTCTTCGCGGCCGCACTGCCGTGGCTGGCCGGCCAGCTGGGCACGCCCGGCGTGCCGCGGGCCCCGCTGCCCGGCACGTCGCCTGCGGAGGCGACGACGGTGGCGCCGGTGGTGGTCCCGGCCCAGCACGCCAACACCGCGCCGAGGTAACCGCGGGTGGCGTCCATGATCAGCGGGCTGACCTCAGCGACGACGCTGGTCGCGCTGGTGGCCGCCCGCCGCCATCTGTTGCTGCTCGCGGCGACCGCCACCACGCTGCAAATGTCGCTGACCCTGGTCTATTGGGAGCAAATGGTGCGTTATCTCGAGCGTCAGCGGCAGGACGCAGCCACGCGGCAGTAGCGTGGCAACCATGCCCGACGAACCAGCAAACCCCGCACCCGACCCCGGGTACGACAGCGCGGGTCTACCGACCTTCGACTCGGTGCGTGAGAAAATCGAAACCCGCTACGCGGCGTCACTGGGCGACGCGGAACTCGACGCCGAATCCCCACAGGGCCGCTCGGCCGACGAGCAATACGAGGAGCGCCAGCGTGCCGCGGCCGAACGATTGGCGCAGATCCGCGAGTCGATGCGCGCGGATGAGGGTTAGGGGGTTGGCTTGACGCCGGGGGGACATCGATGAGTGAAACGCGCGTTGGTAGCCGGTTCGGGCACTACCAGTTGCGCCGACTGCTGGGCCGCGGCGGGATGGGCGAGGTTTACGAGGCCTACGACTCCGTCAAAGACCGGGTGGTGGCGCTGAAGCTGGTGTCCACGCAAGTGAGCGCCGACGACGTCTTTCGCCGGCGCATGCAACGGGAAGCCCAGACGGCGGGGCGGCTGGCCGAGCCGCACATCGTGCCCATCCACGACTACGGCGAGATCGACGGCCAGCTGTTCATCGACATGCGGTTCATCGAGGGCGAGGACATCGGCTCGGTGCTGCGTCGCGGCGGACCGCTGCCCCCGCCGCGCGCGGTCGCCATCGTCGAGCAAATCGCGTCCGCGCTCGATGCCGCCCACCGCGCCGGCGTCATCCATCGCGACATCAAGCCGGAGAACATCCTACTCACCGAGGGCGACTTCGCCTACCTGGTCGACTTCGGCATCGCCGCCGCTGCCACCGACCAGCGGGTGACCAAAACCGGTGCCGCCGTCGGCAGTTGGAACTACATGGCGCCGGAGCGATTCGGCAAGCAAGATCCCACCTACCGAGTCGACGTCTACGCGCTAGCCTGTCTGCTGTACGAATGCCTTACCGGCGCAACGCCTTTCCAGAGCGAGAGCCTCAGCAGCCTGATGGCCGCGCACATGATGGAGCCCATCCCGCGGCCCAGTCAGCGAAACTCGGCAGTCCCGGCAGCATTCGACGACGTCATCGCGCGCGGTATGGCCAAGAGCCCCGACGACCGCTATGTCACCGCCGGCGATCTGGCGCAGGCCGCCCTGCACGCGCTCAGCACCCCCGACCAGGACCGGGCGACCGACCTGATCGACCAAAGCCGCCATTTCGCCCCGCCGCCGCAACCCTGGACCCAACCGGCACCCATGCCCCCGACCTGGGCCACCAACCCGCCACCCTGGACGCCGGCCCCGCCACCCAAGCGCAGGCTGGGGCTGATGATCGGCGCGATCGCGATCGTCGTCGCGGCCGTCGCCGGTACCGCGATCTGGGCGGCCGTGCGTAAACCCGGCGCGTCCCGGCCCGACACCGCACTCACCAGCACCACCCCCGTGGCACCGACCACAGCGTCTACCAGCACGGCACCGACAGTGACTCCCGCACAACTGAATTCGATCCTCGTGCCGAACGACTTGGTCAACGTTTTGCTGGGCACCACCGGAATCATCGTGGACCACAGCGCAACAGAGATGACCGACTCCGGCCCCGACAGCACACTGTCGGATGACAAGTGCCTGGGCGCACTTATCGGCTTTCAAACCAAGACATACAAGAGCAGCGGCTATACCGCGATGCTTGCCCAACTGTTGAAGAAGCCGCAGAGCGACCCCGGTTACGTCGTGGTGCAGGGCGCCGTGATTTTCGCGTCAGCCAACCAGGCCCAGGCGTTTGTGGCGGCGCAGGTGGATCCCTGGCGAAGCTGCGCCGGCAGAACCGTGACCCAGGTCAACAAGGGGGTCACATCTGAGTGGACCTTCCGGGAGGTCAGCGGCAATCCGCCGAACATCGCCCTGCAGCACACGTTGGCCAACAGCCCGGTGGTGTGCCAGCACGTGCTGTCCGCGGTCTCCAATGTGGTTCTCGACGTCAACGGCTGCGCGCCTGGAATCATCAACCAACCCCGGCAGATCGCCAATGACATGGCGACCAGGGTGCCCGGCTAAACCGTTGCGGCGCAACCTAACAGCGTGCAGCAGAACGTGATAGGCCGGTCACGCGATTGGCGCATCCAGGGCCACTGGCGCAGTATCGCGTTATGAGACGAGAAGTGGGCGTGGTGAAGTGCCCGGCGATTCGATCGATCAGCTGGTCTCCATCCGCTGATACGTGAGAAGCAAGTACACCGAGCGAGCATTCACAACGACGCTGTGACGAAGGAATTTTCGGGCCCTGGTACTAAATCACGTTGCGCAAGAATCACTTCCAGCGGTCAGCGCCGTCCGGTCTCCCGAAGCGAAGACACGCGAAGAAAGCCGGCATGGAGCACACGCTGTGACCTTCCGGCGATTCGCGCATCGTCGGTGTACTCGAGGGGGTTATGCTCTTGGTGTCGTGGGTTTGTCGAGCACTGCCTCCTCGGGCAGCCGTCTGCGATGACAAA
Organism: Mycobacterium ahvazicum; assembly: GCF_900176255.2. Classification (GTDB taxonomy): domain Bacteria; phylum Actinomycetota; class Actinomycetes; order Mycobacteriales; family Mycobacteriaceae; genus Mycobacterium; species Mycobacterium ahvazicum. The sequence goes on along the minus strand of NZ_FXEG02000002.1, from coordinate 2,072,966 downwards.
ATTCGAAGACGGGAGCGTCACCGTGGCGCACGTTTCGCCGGTTTCCTCCAGCCCCACCCGACTGACACTGTGCGAACGCGACCTCACCCAGGGCGCCGTAGACGGCGTGTGGTGGCCGAAAAGCCTGGACCTGGGCGCGGAGCTACCCGACCTCGTCACGGTGTTCAATTTATGGCTGGACCGGGTGCGCCGAGTCGTCTACGACCCGAGCGCATGGTTGCCCGCCCCGTCGCGAGTGATCCACCGCAATGAAACGGTCTCACTCGACCCCTACCGGCTCGTGTTCAACGACACTATTTATCTCAAGGGGACCAGGTCTCGCGACGCCGTGCTTTTTGTACTGTCGCCTTCCTGTTCGGGGCATCAGGCGAAGCTCTTTCTCGGCGAGGTCGCGGCGTCAACACAACCGAAGAATGCCAGTGTGTTACGGCAAATGGCCCATCGGCGTGCCGTCGGTTTCGGTGATTCGTTGAATGCGGCATCTGTCGTCGAGTCAGCTGTGGATTGGACGCCCGGGCGCTAGGGCGGGGGAATCAACGAGTGCAATTCGAGGTCAACCAGGGGCCGAAAGGTCCCAAGGCCGTGCAAGTGACCGCCGTCTAACGCTTCACTGCAAAACCCCTGGGAAGGAATGGATCTCGTCCCAGTCTGGCGGCCCGGCAACGGTCGCGGTCAGTCCTCGGGGTTCGAGCACAGCACCTCGACGCCATCGTCGGACCGCTGCGAGCGCTGTCTTGAGACCACGGCGACGGCCGGTCGCTGGATCGGTGCCGCCGAAACGCAGTCCAGCGAACATCCGCTCGCTGCGGGTCTCCGCTGCGTCGTCGGCGGTATCGCGCAAGTAGCGGTCCGGCAATGACAATTTCGCGATGGTGCGCCATGTTTCGCCGTATTGCACCAGGAATGAGCCTGTGGTGTAAGGCAAGTCGTACTTGTCGCACAGTTCGCGCACTCGCGCCGCAATCTCGCGCAACCGGTTGCTCGGCAAATCGGGGTACAAGTGATGCTCGATTTGGTAGCAGAGGTTGCCACTCATGAACCGCATTACCGGACCGGCGTCAAAATTGGCACTGCCCAGCATCTGGCGCAGGTACCAGTGCCCTCTTGACTCGCCGGTCATGTCGGTCTTGGCGAACTTCTCTGCGCCATCGGGGAAATGCCCACAGAAGATCACTGCGTCGGCCCAGACGTTGCGGATCACGTTGGCCGCGAGATTGGCCTTCAACGTCGATTTGTAGCTCGCCGCGGGCGAAAGCGAGGTGAGCCCCGGGAACGCGAGATAGTCCTTGACCGCCTGGCGTCCCGCCTTGACCGCCGACTCCCGTAATTGCAGCACGGTTGCCTCGCGGTCCGGGCCGTCGTTGAGCAACTTGCCGAATTCAATGGGCTGGAAGCCAATTCCCCACTCGAATCCGAACGCCAGAATGGCGTTGAAGAACAGGTTGCCGATGTTGTACGGCTTCCAGGGCTGGTCGCGAGTGACTCGCAGGAGTGCGTAGCCGACGTCGTCGTCCATACCGACGATGTTGGTGTATTTGTGGTGCTGATAGTTGTGGGTCGACCGCCAGTGTTTCGACACGCCGGTCATGTCCCACTCCCACGTTGAGGAGTGGATCTCGGCGTCGTTCATCCAGTTCCACTGGCCGTGCATGACGTTGTGGCCGATCTCCATGTTCTCGATGATCTTGGCCAACGCGAGGGTCACCGTTCCCGTCCACCACGCCGAGCGTTTCGAACTACCGGCCAGCAGGAGTCGGCCGGCCGCCTCGAGAACACGTTGTGCGGCGATGGTGCGGCGGATGTAACGCGCATCGCGCTCGCCGAGGGACTCCTCGACGTCCCCCCGGATCGCGTCCAGCTCGGCGGCCAGTGCCTCGATCTCGGCGTCGGTGAGGTGAGCGAAAGCGGCGATATCGCTGATCGCCATGGCTTTCCTTTCGGTTAGGGCAAAGCTGTTCGGCGCAGCCGGTGAGTGCGGCCGTCGGCCGCCGCCCGTCGGCAACCGCGACCGTTTTCGCGACGGCTTCATCGCGACGACTTGCTGGGCGGCCTTCTGCGCCAATTGATTTGGGCACCAATGCTATTCTTAGCCTCGGTGAAGATTGAGTGGCGGCCGTCGCCGACCGCGAAGCCCATCGGTTTCATCAACGTGACGAAAGAAGGGCCCCGAGAACCAAAACGACATGGGCTTGGCTCAAAGTCTCGACAACCAGTACGTTACACGGCCCGGGCTTGATGGGCTGGATCCGGTGGCGCACCATGACCGGATGGCTGTTATTGAAACGCTGACCGTGGGAGTCCAGGGGTGAACGCAGGATGACCGAATCTGCCACCACCCGCGTCGCGGTCTACCTCGACTTCGACAACATCGTGATCTCCCGGTACGACCAGGTGCACGGGCGCAATTCCTTCCAGAAGGACAAGGCCAAGGGGCTCGAAACGGACCGGCTGCAGTCGGCGACCGTCGACGTCGGCGCCATCATCGACTTCGCGTCGTCGTTCGGCACACTCGTGCTCACCCGGGCTTACGCAGACTGGTCCGCGGACGTCAACGCCGCTTACCACGGCCAGCTGGTGGGCCGTGCTGTCGATCTCGTTCAACTCTTCCCCGCCGCCGCATATGGCAAGAACGGCGCCGACATCCGGCTAGCGGTCGACGCGGTCGAGGACATGTTCCGATTACCCGATCTGACGCACGTGGTGATCGTCGGCGGCGATTCGGATTACATCGCGTTGGCGCAGCGGTGCAAGCGCCTCGGCCGATACGTCGTCGGAATCGGGGTGGCCGGCGCCAGTAGCCGATCGCTGGCCGCGGCCTGCGACGAGTTCGTTACCTACGATGCACTACCTGGAATACCCACCGCCGCGGTGCAATCCGTCGATGATAAGAAACGCGGCCGACGGCAGAACACGGCCGAGTCCGACGACGAACCGCCGCTTGCCGACGCGCAGACCGCGGCCACCGGGTTGCTCGAACGCGCACTGCGGATAAGCCAGGAGAAGGACGACACCGAGTGGCTGCACAATTCCGCGGTCAAGGCCCAGATGAAGCGGATGGACCCGTCGTTCAGCGAGAAAGCATTGGGCTTTAAATCGTTCAGCGACTTCCTGCGTTCTCGATCCGAGCTCGTCGACCTCGATGAGAGCAGCACCACTCGTTTGGTCCGGTTGCACAACCCGTCGAGCTAGCGCCCGTGATTTTGGGCGCGATTCAGGCGCTGACTTTGCGCCGCCTGCTGGACCGCGGCTTGGCCACCGATGGGGCACTGCGCCCGACCACCTCGGCGAGAAACTTACCGGTGTAGCTTTCGGGCACTGCGGCAACGTCCTCCGGAGTGCCTTGGGCGACAACGGTTCCGCCTTCGGCGCCGCCCTCGGGCCCCATGTCGACGATCCAGTCCGCGGTCTTGATCACGTCCAGGTTGTGCTCGATCACGACGACCGTATTGCCCTTGTCCACAAGGCCGTTGATCACGTTGAGCAGCTTGCGGATGTCGTCGAAATGCAACCCGGTGGTCGGCTCGTCGAGGATGTAGATCGTGCGCCCGGTCGAACGCTTCTGCAGTTCGGAGGCCAGCTTGACCCGCTGCGCCTCACCGCCGGACAACGTCGGCGCGGGCTGACCGAGCCGGACGTAGCCGAGGCCGACGTCGACCAGCGTGCGCAGATAGCGGTGAATGCCGCTGATCGGTTCGAAAAATTCCGCGGCCTCCTCGATCGACATGTCCAGCACTTCGGAAATGGTCTTGCCCTTGTAATGCACCTCAAGGGTTTCCCGGTTGTACCGCGCGCCCTGGCACACCTCACACGGCACATAGACGTCGGGCAGGAAGTTCATCTCGATCTTGATCGTGCCGTCGCCGGTGCACGCCTCGCAGCGGCCGCCCTTGACGTTGAACGAGAACCGGCCCGGTTGGTAGCCGCGGACTTTCGCCTCGGTGGTCGCGGCGAACAGCGTGCGGATCTTGTCGAACACCCCGGTGTAGGTGGCCGGGTTGGAGCGTGGCGTACGCCCGATCGGCGACTGGTCGACGCGAACGAGCTTGTCCAGCTGATCAATTCCGTTGACGCGGGTATGCCGGCCCGGCACCTGCCGGGCACCGTTGAGCCGGTTGGCCAGCACGGCCGCCAGGATGTCGTTGACCAACGTCGACTTGCCCGAGCCGGACACGCCGGTCACCGAGGTCAGCACGCCGAGCGGGAACGACACGTCGATGTCACGCAGATTGTGCTCGCGAGCCCCGACGACGGTGAGCTGACGCTTCTTGTCGACGGCACGCCGATGTTTCGGTGTGGCAATGCTTTCCCGGCCCGACAGGTACGCCCCGGTGATCGAGTCCTTGTTGTTCAGCAGCTCCTGATAGGTCCCGCTGTGCACGATCTTGCCGCCGTGCTCGCCAGCTCCGGGTCCGATGTCGACGATCCAGTCGGCATGCGCGATGGTGTCCTCGTCGTGCTCGACGACGATCAGCGTGTTACCCAAAGCCCGCAGACGCGTAAGGGTTTCGATGAGACGGCGGTTGTCGCGCTGGTGCAGCCCGATCGACGGCTCGTCGAGCACGTACAGCACACCCACCAGACCGGAACCGATCTGGGTGGCCAGCCGAATGCGTTGGGCCTCACCGCCGGACAGTGTGGCGGCCGCCCGGGACAATGACAGGTACTCCAGTCCGACGTCGAGCAGAAAGCCCAGCCGCGACTGGATCTCCTTGAGCACCTGCCCCGCGATCGCTTGCTCGCGCGCGCCGAGGGTGAGCGCGTTGAGGAAGTCGGCACAGTCGGAGATGGACAGCTCGCAGACCTCGGCGATGGACTTGGCGCCCCGGTCGCCCCCAGAGCCTCCCGTCAGCGACACCGCGAGGATCTCGGGTTTAAGCCGCGTCCCCTCACACACCGGGCAGGGCACGTCGCGCATGAAGCCCTCGTAGCGTTCCTTCATCTGCTCGGACTCGGTCTGTTCCATCTTGCGCTGCAGGAACGCCAGCACACCTTCGAAATCGGCGTAGTAGGAACGGGTTCGGCCGTACCGGTTGCGGTACCGCACATGTACCTGATGGTCGGAACCCTCAAGAATCGCCTTGCGGGCCTTGGCCGGAAGCTTGCGCCAGGGGGTGTCCACGTCGAAACCGAGCTCCTCGCCGAGCCCGGCCATCATCCGGGTGAAGTACTCCGCGGTGTGGCCGGCCGACCACGGCGCCACCGCACCCTCGGCCAGGGTGCGCTCCGGGTCGGGCACCACCAGGTCGGGATCGACCTCTTTGCGGATACCCAGGCCCACGCATTCGGGGCAGGCGCCGTAGGGCGAGTTGAAGGAGAACGACCGGGGTTCCAGATCGTCGACGGCCAGCGGATGCCCGTTGGGGCAGGCCAGCTTCTCGGAGAACCGCTGCTCGCGGGCGTGGTCGTGCTCGTCGCGCTCGTCGGGAAACTCCAGGACGACGATGCCGTCGGCCAGGTTCAGCGCGGTCTCCACCGAGTCGGTGAGGCGCTGCTTGGCGGCGGTCTTGACGGTGAGGCGATCCACCACCACCTCGATGTCGTGCTTCTCCTGCTTTTTCAGCTTCGGCGGATCGGACAGCGGGTGCACCACACCGTCGACCCGCACCCGGCTGTAGCCCTGCGCGTTGAGCTTGTCGAAGAGGTCGGCGAACTCGCCCTTGCGGGTACGGACCACCGGGGCCAGCACCAGGAATCGGGTGCCCTCCTCCATCGCCAGCACCTGATCGACGATCTGCTGCGGGGTCTGGCGGGCGATCCGCTCGCCGCAGATCGGGCAGTGCGGGGTGCCGGCGCGCGCGTAGAGCAACCGCAGGTAGTCGTAGACCTCGGTGATGGTGCCGACGGTCGATCGGGGGTTGCGGTTCGTCGACTTCTGGTCGATGGACACCGCCGGCGACAGACCCTCGATGAAGTCGACGTCCGGCTTGTCCATCTGCCCCAGGAATTGGCGCGCGTAGGCCGACAGCGACTCCACGTAGCGACGCTGGCCCTCGGCGAAGATGGTGTCGAAAGCCAGGGACGACTTGCCCGATCCGGACAAGCCGGTGAAGACGATCAGCGAGTCTCGCGGCAGGTCGAGATCGACACCGCGCAGGTTGTGCTCACGGGCACCCTTGACGATTAGGCGGTCAGCCAACGCTGCCCCTCTCCGAAACTATCGAGAATCTTTGCTCGCCTGACGGCAGTACTGCGCACGGCGCATTCCATGCTAGGTGCCCCCACCGACAAGACGCCCATCCCAGCCGACGGAGCAGTAACGTGGCCACTACGACCCGCGCCGGCGACGATGTGCCGGCGCACCCCGGGACCCAGGAGTGGCGCGCGTGACGATCGTGGACGACAACTACACCGGACACGTCGACCCTGGTAACGCCGCCCGGCGCACCCTGCCCGGGGCCACCATCGTCAAGGCGTCGGTCGGCCCGATGGACAACAACGCCTACTTGGTGACATGTTCCGAGACTGGGGAAACGCTTCTGATCGACGCCGCCAACGACGCCGACGTGCTGATCGACCTGGTCCGGCGGTACGCCCCGAAGGTGTCGCTGATCGTAACCAGTCATCAGCACTTCGATCACTGGCAGGCGCTGGAGGCCGTCGCCGCCGCAACCGGCGCGCCGACCGCTTCCCACGAGATCGACGCCGAACCGCTGCCGGTCAAACCGGACCGGTTTCTGGCCAACGGCGACACCGTGCAAATCGGCAAGCTGACGTTCCACGTGATACACCTGCGCGGGCACACCCCGGGGTCGGTCGCGCTGGCACTGGACGGTCCGGCGACGGGCGGCGTCACGCAGTTGTTCACCGGCGACTGCCTGTTCCCCGGCGGGGTGGGCAAGACGTGGCAGGAGGGTGACTTCAGCCAGCTGCTCGACGACGTCACCAGCCGGGTGTTCGAGGTGTACGACGATTCCACCGTCATCTATCCCGGCCACGGCGACGACACGGTGCTGGGCACCGAGCGCCCGCATCTGAGCGAATGGCGCGAGCGAGGCTGGTAACCGCTCGGCTCTCCCCGCATCCGCGGAGTAGCGAAGAGCCCGTCCGGTTAGGACGTGGTGTGCACGATCAACACGTCGACCTTGGCCCGACGTGACACGTTGGCCGGCACCGAGCCGAGCAGGCGCCCCGCGATCGTGCTCAGGCCCACGTTACCGACGACCAGCAGGTCGGCCTTCACGTCTTCGGCCAGGCTGACCAGGGCGTCAACGGGGGCGCCGACGATCGGGCGCTCCTCGACATTCTTGGCACCGGCCTTGTGTGCCCGCTCCTTGGCGTCCTGCAGGATCGCGTAGATCGGGGCGGTGCCCGAAACCTTGTAGCTCTCTTCCTTGAGCACGTCGGCGGCCCGGCCGTCCTGGTGCTGCGGCAGATACGCCGACGCGACGATCAGCTTGGCGTCCGCCCCGGCGATGGTTGCCGCCCGTTCAACGGCACGCAACGATGAGTCCGAGCCGTCAGTGCCGACCACCACGGTCCGATAAGCGGACATTTACCCTCCCAGTCGTTTGCCAGGCCAACCTCAAGACAGTAGCGCGTTGTCCGATCTGGATGGGTCAGATTACCCACACCGCAGCGGTGTGGCGCAAGCCTCCATTTACGGCGCCACGCTGCGGCAACGGCGTTGATTCCCGATAATGAGGCTATGGAATGTCCCCGCCCGGGCCGGAAGGCCTTGCGTGGCGGCGTTTTCCGGGAACCACGGATGCGGCAACGGCGGTCCGTCGGGGATGCCCGGATATCTCGGGCCGGCTGGGCGGACTGCTGGTGACCATGTTGATCGGCTGCGCCTTACAGTGACAAGCATCATGGCTACGTCCGCCGTCGAGCAACGCTCCCCGGGTGTCACCGCCGAGTCCGGGACCGGGCCCGCGCGGGGCAGGTTGCTCGACCCGTGGGCGATCGCCGTGCTGGCCGCCGTCATCAGCGGCGCCTGGGCCTGCCGGCCTTCGCTGTGGTTCGACGAAGGAGCGACGATCTCGGCCGCGGCCAGCCGGACTTTGCCCGAACTGTGGCGGCTGCTGGGCCACATCGATGCCGTGCACGGCCTGTACTACCTGGTGATGCACGGATGGTTCGCCATCTTTCCGCCGACCGAGTTCTGGTCGCGGGTTCCCAGCGCCCTCGCGATCGGGGTCGCTGCCGCCGGCGTCGTCGTGTTCACCAGGCAATTCACCCCGGGACGCGGCACCGCAGTGTGCGCGGGCGTCGTCTTCGCCATCCTGCCGCGCACCACCTGGGCGGGTATCGAGGCGCGCCCGTATGCCATGTCGGTGGCCGCGGCGATCTGGCTGACCGTCCTGCTGGTCACCGCGGTGCGGCGCAACCGGCGCGGGCTGTGGGCGGGTTACACCGTGGCGCTGATGGTGTCGATCCTGCTGAGCCTCAACCTGGTGTTGCTGGTCGGTGTCTACGCGGTGATGCTGCCGCTACTCGCGCCCAAGGGATCCCGCAAGTCGCCGGTCATCTGGTGGGCGGCCAGCACGGCCATCGCGCTGGGTGTGATGACGCCGTTCATCCTGTTCGCGCACGGTCAGGCATTTCAGGTCAACTGGCTGTTCCCGGTCAGCTGGCACTACGCCTTTGACATCGTCCAACGGCAGTATTTCGACCACAGCATTCCGTTCGCGGTGCTCAGCGGGGTGATCATGGTGGCCGCGATCGTCGCCCGACGGTTCGGTGCGCCCGGCCCGGCGGGCGACGTGCGCCGCCTGCTGACCATCTGCGTCGGTTGGATCGTGTTGCCCACCACCGCCGTCGTGGTCTATTCAGCGATCGGCGAGCCGATGTACTTTCCCCGCTACCTGATCCTGACCACACCCGCGATGGCCGTGCTGCTGGCGGTCTGCATCGTCACGGTGGCACGACGGCGGTGGGCGATCGTCGGTGTCGTGCTGCTGTTCGCGATCGCCGCGGTGCCCGATTACCTGTTCGTGCAACGCTGGCCGTACGCCAAGGAAGGCTGGGACTACAGCCAGGTTGCCGACCTGATCAGCTCGCACGCCGCTCCCGGCGACTGCCTGCTGGCGGATAACACGGTGCCGTGGCGGCCCGGCCCGATCCGCGCGCTGCTGGCCACCCGGCCCGCCGCGTTTCGATCGCTGATCGACGTCGAGCGCGGGGCATACGGGCCCAAGGTCGGTTCACTGTGGGACGGCCACGTTGCGGTGTGGCTGACCACGGCCAAGATCAACAAGTGCACCACCCTGTGGACGATCACCAACTACGACAACTCGTTCCCCGATCATCAGACCGGACAATCGTTGCCGCCGGGCGCATTCGGCCGCACGCCGGCGTATAAGTTCCCCAGCTACCTCGGCTTCCACATCGTCGAGCGCTGGCAGTTCCACTACTCGCAGGTCGTCAAATCCACCCGCTGACAGTGCGGGCCACGATGACCCTCTCTGGCGCGCAAATGGGAATGGCGCCAAGCAGTTTCGCTGAGATCGACGGCGTGCTCGCCGTGCTGCGCGCCGAGGACGAGGTGGACTAGGTGTAACGGTCGTCGCGGGCCGCGCGATGCGACGCCAGCACGCCGCTGGCGGCCAGCACCGCGAAAACGAGATACAACGCGCGGGCCGCCGCGGCATCGTCGGCTTCATTCAGGTTGACCACCACGCCCGCCAGCCCGCCACCGAACGCCGCAGAGACCAACTGGACGGTGTTGATCGCCGCAGCCGCCGCACTGCTCTGCTCCGGGTCGTCGGAATCCATCGCACGCACCACCAGGTGCGGCCAGGCGATCCCGATGCCGGCCCCGGTGATCAGCAGCGCCAGCGCCCACAGCGCGACGAACCCGAGCGGGGCGTACGCGCGCTGGGTCAGCGCCGCCAGCGCCAGGCCCGCTGCCATCACCAACGGACCCGCGACGACGAGGCGCCGGATCACGCGCCGGTCGGTCAGTGAAGCGCTGATGATCTCGCTGCCGGTCCATCCGGTGGCCAGCGCCGCGGCGAGAAACCCCGACTCCACCGGGCTCAGGTCAGCCAATTTCTGGCCAAACAGCGGCACATAGATATTGGCCATCGCGGCAGCCATCTCCACCGCCATCACGATGAAGATCCACTTGGCCGGTCCCGGGCCAAATACGCTGCGCGGCAACACCGCTACCGGCGTTCGCCCGTCGACGACGACGAAGACGAACACCAGCAGGACGGCGAGGAGCAACAGCCCCAGGTTCTGCACCAGGTGATGCGGAAGCGCCGCAACGCTGACGGTCAATGCGGCCGAACTCATCAGCAGCAGCGACCAAATGGGAACCTTGCGGACCGGCGTCAGCGGATTGTGGACGACGTGGCCGGGTTCCATAACCGTCAGCACCACCACCGTCATCAGCACGGCCCCGATGCCTGTTGCGGTATGCCCCCACCGCCACAGCCCGAGTTGGGCGAAGAGCCCGCCCGCCACCGGGCCGATCAGCGTCGATACTCCCCACATCGCCGACACCAGCGCCGAGCCGCGAGTCCACAGCGAACGCGGGAGGGCGGTATTGATAAGCGCGTAGCCCAGACCGGCCAGCAGTCCGCCGGACAAACCTCGCAGTGTGCGCCCGGCGACAAGAACCGCCATGCTCGGCGCCAGCGCGTTCACCACGCTGGCGAGGGCAAACACGCTGAGCCCGATCAGGTACGCCCGTCGCGCCCCGATGCGCTGCAGTATCGGGTGGACCGCCGAGGCGGAGACGACGGAACCGATCAGATACAGCGTCGTCGCCCAGGAAAACAACCGCGCTCCGCCGATGTCGGCGATGATGCTGGGAAGCATGCTGACGGTGAGAAATTCGTTGGTGGAGTACAGCAGAACGCCACCCGCAAGAACAGTGGACATCCCCAGGTGCTCGCCGAACAGCTCGCGCCAACTACCGGTCTCATCCTTGGTGACGGTCACTGGTACACCGTATGGTGCGAATCCCCAGTTTCGTCAGCAAAGCATCAGCGCGATGCGTGACGATCGCGCCGACTGGCCAGGGTGGACGCGACGACGGCCGAGGCCGCCAGCCCGGCGATGACGGCATACAGCCACCGGGCCGCCGCCAGGTCCCCGCCCGCAGCGTTGTTGACGACCACGCCCGCCAGCCCGGCCCCGAAGGCCGCGGAGACCAATTGGACGGTATTGATGGCCGCGGCCGCCGCGCCACCCTCGGACGGGTCGTCGACGGTGTCCATCGCACGCATCGAGAGATGCGGCCACGTCATCCCCATTCCGATACCGGCGATCAGGAATCCCACCGACCAGACCATGACGACCCCCGTCGGCGCGTCGGCGCGCTGAGTTACGGCGGCCAGGGCCAGACCCGACGCCATCACCAACGGCGCCACGGCGATCACCCGGTCGACGAGGCGAGGGTCACTCAGTGAGGCGCTGGAGAGCTCGGCGATGGTCCATCCCATGGCCAGTACTGCGCCCAGAAGTCCCGCCGCGACCGGCGTCAGATGGGCCAACCGCTGACCGAACAACGGCACATAGGTGTCGACCATCACGGCGGCCATCTGCACCGCCATCGTGAGGTAGATCCATTTCAGCGGTCCACGGCTGAACACGCTCGGCGGCAATGCTTTTGCATGCATCCGCCAATCGGCCAGCACGAATACGATGATCAGCACCACACCTGCGACCAGCAACCCCGCCATCGCAAAGACGTTGCGCGGCAACTCCGCAACGCTGACTGCCAACGCGGCCGCACCCATCAGCAGCAGCGACAACACCGGCACCCTGGTAATCGCGGTCGGCTCGCCGGTGCCGACGTCGACGTCGGTGAGAACCCTCGGCACCAACACCGCCATCAGCGCGGCGAGAATGACCATGGCACCAAATGCCCACCGCCACAATCCAAATTGAGCAAAGAGGCCGCCTATCGCCGGCCCGATCAAGGTCGCGACCCCCCACATCGCCGACACCAGCGCCGAGCCGCGAGTCCACAGCGAACGCGGGAGGGCGGTGTTGATCAGCGAGTAGCCCAGGCCGGCCAGCAGGCCACCGGCCACACCCTGCAGGGCGCGTCCGCCGATCAATACCCCCATATTCGGCGCCAGCGCGCACACGATGCTCGCGATGCCGAAGACGGCCAAGCCCCACAGGAATGACGAGCGCGCACCTATGCGCAGCCGCAGCGTGTTCACGGTGGCGGCCGCGACGACGGAGCCGACCAGATAGAGAGTGATCACCCACGCGTACAGCCGGCTGCCGCCGATTTCGGCGACGGTGCTGGGGAGCAGGCTGGCGGTCAGAAATTCAGTGGTGGCGTACAGCAGAACGCCACCGGCCAGCACGGTCGACGTTCCGAGGTAGCCGCCCAGCAGCTGGCGCCAGCTGCCGGTCTCGCTCGTCGTATTCGCCACCCCTACACCGTATTAGGCGCGCCGCGGGTCACTTCAGACCGGCCGCATCCATTCCGCGCAGTTCCTTTTTGAGGTCGGCGATCTCGTCACGGAACCGCGCGGCCAGCTCGAATTGCAAGTCGCGGGCGGCGGCCATCATCTGCGCAGTGAGGTCTTTGATCAGGTCGGCCAATTCGGCGCGGGGCATGCTGGCGGTATCGCGGCCTTCGATGATGCCCGCGCTCACGGCGCGACCGGGCTCTCCTTGCGCGCGCCGGCCGCGCGACGCGTTGCGGCCCGACCCGCCGATCTGGACGTTCTCGGAGTCGTCGGCCTCACGATAAACCTGGTCGAGGATGTCGGCGATCTTCTTGCGCAGCGGCTGCGGGTCGATGCCGTTGGCCTCGTTGTAGGCGATCTGCTTGGCGCGCCGCCGTTCGGTCTCGTCGATGGCCTCCGTCATCGAGTCGGTCATTTTGTCGGCGTACATGTGGACTTCGCCGGAGACGTTGCGGGCGGCGCGGCCGATGGTCTGGATCAGGCTGCGTGCCGACCGGAGGAAGCCTTCCTTATCGGCGTCGAGGATCGACACCAGCGACACCTCGGGCAGGTCCAGACCCTCGCGCAGCAGGTTGATGCCGACCAGCACGTCGTAATCGCCGAGCCGCAGCTGGCGCAGCAGCTCCACCCGGCGCAGGGTATCCACCTCGGAGTGCAGGTAGCGCACCCGGATGCCCATCTCCAACAGGTAGTCGGTGAGGTCTTCGGCCATCTTCTTGGTCAGGGTGGTCACCAGCACCCGCTCGTCGGCCTCGGCCCGCTTGCGGATCTCCCCGATCAGGTCGTCGATCTGCCCCTTGGTCGGCTTGACGACGACCTTCGGGTCCACCAGGCCGGTCGGGCGAATCACCTGCTCGACGAACTCCCCGGCGGCCTGGCCCAGCTCATAGGGCCCCGGGGTAGCTGACAGGTACACCGTTTGCCCAATCCGGTCGGCAAATTCCTCCCAGGTCAGCGGGCGGTTGTCGACCGCCGACGGCAACCGGAATCCGTATTCGACGAGGTTGCGTTTGCGCGACATGTCGCCCTCGTACATGCCGCCGATCTGCGGGACGGTGACGTGCGACTCGTCGATGACCAGCAGGAAGTCTTCCGGGAAGTAGTCCAGCAGCGTCGCCGGAGGCGAGCCGGCGCCCCGGCCGTCGATGTGGCGCGAGTAGTTCTCGATGCCGGAACAGAACCCGACCTGCCGCATCATCTCGATGTCGTAGTTGGTGCGCATCCGCAGCCGCTGGGCCTCGAGCAGCTTGCCCTGGCTCTCGAATTCGGCGAGCCGCTCCTCGAGTTCCTGCTCGATGGTCGAGATCGCCTGCGCCATCCGCTCCGGCCCCGCGACGTAGTGGGTGGCCGGAAAGATGCGCAGCGAGTCGACCTGACGGACTACGTCGCCCGTCAACGGGTGCAGGTAGTACAGCGCCTCGATCTCGTCACCGAAAAACTCGATGCGCACCGCGAGCTCTTCGTAGGACGGAATGATCTCCACGGTGTCGCCGCGCACCCGGAACGAGCCGCGGGTGAAGGACAGGTCGTTGCGGGTGTACTGCACGTCGACCAGCAACCGCAACAGCCCGTCGCGGGGCACCTCTGTGCCGACCCGCAGCTCGACCGAGCGGTCGAGGTAGGACTGCGGCGTACCCAAGCCGTAGATGCACGACACCGACGCCACCACGACCACGTCGCGACGGGACAGCAGCGACGACGTCGCGGAATGCCGCAGCCGCTCGACATCGTCGTTGATCGAGCTGTCCTTCTCGATGTAGGTGTCGGTCTGCGCGATGTAGGCCTCCGGCTGGTAGTAGTCGTAGTACGAGACGAAGTACTCCACTGCGTTGTGCGGCAACATCTCTCGCAGCTCATTGGCCAGCTGGGCGGCCAGCGTCTTGTTCGGGGCCATCACCAGGGTGGGCCGTTGCAGGCGCTCGATCAGCCAGGCAGTGGTAGCCGACTTCCCGGTGCCGGTCGCCCCGAGCAGCACCACGTCGCGCTCCCCCGCCAGAATCCGTCGCTGCAGCTCGTCGATGGCGGCGGGCTGGTCACCGGCGGGATCGTGCGGGCTGACCACCTCGAACCGGCCGCCCGCGCGCACGACCTGCTCGACCGCGCGGTACTCCGAATGCGCGACGACGGGGTGCTCGGTGGCAAAGGCCATGTCCCCAGGGTAGAGGCGTGCACCGACAACTGTGTCGACGCCGGTCCTAGGATCGCTTCGATGACGGATTCTTCGGAGTAGGTAGCAGTCGATCTCACCGACGGAGAACGCGAGTTTGTTTGGCATGCGCTGCATGAGTGGCAGAACTCGGCGGCGTGGAAGCCATTCCCGATCGAGGTGCTGGGATTGTCGAATTGGGATGAGTTCGACCAACTAACAGGGCGTCTAGCTCGCGCTGTGACCGAAGGCAGTAGCTGACGTCACTTGACTGGGCGCGGGTGCTATATCTACCCGAATCGTCCTGGGCCAGTAGCCTCGTCGGGGCGGCACTCGATTTTCCATCGTCACACGGTTTTCCGACGCCAAAGGATTGGCTTTGCTTCGTGGGCTGCAGCGGAAAATCGGCGGGATCGACAATGCTGACATCCTGTTCCCCGGTCGCGGGCGGTTCCGCCCCGTCGAGGAGTGGAAGCGCGAGAGCGAACGAATAATCCGCGAGCAGCAGGGACGGCAGTATCCGCCTGGACTGTAAGCCGCCCACACCACGCCACCTGAATCTGATCTAGTCCGGCGGAATCCGCCTACAGTGCTGGCCACCGGTGGGACACGGACGAAATGCCACGACGCTGGCTTTACAATCACTTCGATGACGGATTCTTCCGAGTTGGTGGCAGTCGATCTCACCGACCGAGAACGCGAATTCATCCAGCAGGCTCTGGAGCAATGGGCGTTGTCGGCAGCGGACGCGCCGTTTCCGTTTCAGGTACTCGGGTTGTCGACGTGGGATGAGTTCGGCCACCTCACTGTCCGGCTTAAGCGGGCAGTGACCGATGGCGAGTCGCTCACGGACCTGGACTGGGCCCGAGCACTATTTATAACCGAAATCACCTGGGCCAGTGGCCTGGTCGGCGCGGGCTTGGACTTCGCGACCGTCACCGGGTTCTCAGACGGCGAAGCGGTGAGCTTGTTGCGCGGCCTACAGCACCGCCGCAAGATCGGCGGGCGCATGCGCGCAAAGTTATTGTTTCCCGACGGGGGGCGCACCCGCACCGCCGCGGACATTGAGGAAGAAAATCTCTACTGGGAGAAAGTCCGCGCTGATCAGCAGGGGCGCCAGTATCCGCCCGGACTCTAGCGTGGGCCGGGACTCCAACTTCCCAGGCGTAGTTCATTCCCCGTGATCCCATGGGTCAGGGTCCATATCACCAAGCACTGGCGGGTGGTGATGACCGGCATGGGGCGGCTCGACCAATCTCGGTCCGGAAGGCATCGCTTGTAGAGCCGCGGTGTCCACACGCAACTGCTCCATGAGCGAAAGTTTAGGCCGACTGTCACGCCGCGAAAGTCAGTCAGACCACTGAACCACACCCGTCACACCGGCACCGCGCGGGCAAGCACGACTCCGACGCGCGCGCGAACCTCAGTGCCGGGTCCACATCCGGGTGACCGGATCGCATTGCAGCAGATACCCGTCGTTCGACGTGGACATCGCGAACACCGGGACATCGGGCAGGTCGCATGAGCTGCCCGCGGCGTGCACCCCGGTCGCGATGGGCGCCTTGTCCCAGGTGTTGCCTTCGCACACGACCTGCTGGTTGCTGGTTGGGTCGTAGGCGAGCTTGTCGACGTCGGTGCATAACCCGCCGAGCACGGCCGGCGCCGGGTGTGCAGGTGTGGTCGAGGTGCTGATCACCTGAGTGGGATCGGCCAACGCGACGCCCGCCGGCACGCCACCGACCCGGGTCGCCACCACTGGGACCCGCACCACGGCGCCCTGCGCGGAGCACTCGTTGCTCAGCACCGTTTCGGTCTCGGTGCCCCGCAGCGTGCCGTCCGACTGAGGCGCCAGCGACCAGGCGACGGTCTCCTGCTGCGTCGCCCTGACTTGCCCATTGGGCAGGCGGCAGCCGACCCGCTCCTGCTGCGGCGCGCCCTGCCAGTACCCGCCCAGATAACGCCAGGTGTCGGTCTCGCCGCCGTCGGCGGTGCTGGCCACTTGGTGGTTGGTGTCGTCGAGCTTCGTTCCGCTGGCCGCGCATCCGTTGGTGGTGCACACCGAACGGAACGCCCACCAGTTTGTGGTGGAGCCGTCGTGGCGGATCGGGACACCGTTGGTGGTCCGCTTGGTTCGGTCATAGGTCAGTTGATAGGTGCCGTCGAGCACCGGTCCCCCGGGTCTTGGCGCGACACTGGCGGCGGGCGCGGACGGACGCGAGGCCAGCGTGGGATTAGGCTGCGGACTTGCCGGCGCAAAGGAGTACAGCGTCGACCAGGTTGCCGCGACGGCGATCAGCACCGCGCATACCAGCGCGGCCGACCAGCGAGTCCGCGACGAAAACCTATGGTAGGCAGCCGAAACAAGGCCGCGGGCACCATGCCGGCGGTGCGGCAGGAGCGTCGCGTCAGCGTCCCGGACGGTCGCCGCGACGGCGTCGGCCCGTTCGCCGACGGCGGCGGCGAATGCGCGACAGCGCTCGAAGCGCTCCGCGGGTTGCTTGCCAAGGGCTTTGAAGAACAGGTCGTCCAGGTATGCCAAATCCGGGCGGTAATCGCTGAGTCGGGGCGGATCCTCGTGCAAATGTTGACTGATCACCGCGATCGGGTTGGCATGCTGAAACGGCGGAGCGCCGGTGAGTAGATGAAATGCTGTGGCGGCCAACGCATATTGGTCGGCACGCCCGTCGATGTTAGATCCGGTCAATTGCTCGGGCGCCGCATACGCGACCGTGCCGACAGCGACGTTGGTCTCGGTGATCCCGCTGATGTTGCCTAAGTGTCGCGCTACTCCGAAGTCCGCCAACAAGATTCGCTGGTCATCGTCACCGGGATGGGTGAGCAGAATGTTGGCGGGCTTGACGTCGCGGTGCAGCAAGCCGCGATCGTGCGCGTAATCCAGTGCGCCCGCGACGGCTTGCAGAATCGCGCACACCTGCCCGATCGGCATCCCTTCGCAGTAGCGCTCTTTCACCAGCCGGGATGCGTCGGTGCCCTCGACGTAGTCCATCGAGATCCAGAGCTGACCGTCGAATTCGCCGCGATCGTGGACGCCGACGATGTGTGGGTGCCACAGCGTGGCGGCGAGATCGGCTTCCCGGTTGAATCTTTCGCGGAATTCGCTGTCCGCGGTGACAGCCTCGGCGAGGACTTTGATCACGTCGCGACGCGGCAACCGCGGATGCAAAGCCAGATACACCTCGGCCATCCCCCCGGCGCCCAGCGGTCGCAGGATGGTGTAGCCCGCAAACGACGCACCGTTGGCCATCGCCTGGCGTGAGGCACTGACCTGCTCGGCGGCCAGTTCGGGCTCGGGGTTCGGAGTCGACGGGGGAACGCGCCGAAACAGGTGGGCGACGGTCATTGAAGAGCGCGCATGAAATCCGGCGCGCAGCGCCGCACGGGCCTGTCGCGGGTTAGTCAGCAGCCGCCTGCCGCTGCCGAGGCGCCGGGTCGGGCGCTTCAGCTCGTCCATGTGTGATGGCCCCCTCGTCTGTCAGCATTCGTGCGCGCGTCGGCACAACTCCCCGTCTCGCATCCTGCCGGACGCGGATAGGCGAAAGTCCGTTAAACGCTATGAGCCAGCTATGAAGCCGCCGAAGCAGACAAAGCGAAGTCACAGGCCAGTCCAATGGGAGGCACTGACTCGGTGCACCGATACTTGAGTAGTGAATCGACCCGCCCCTCCTGTCCTGACGATTCGGCACGACGGGTCTCAACGAACCTTCGCCGCAGGCCAAGAAGTGATCGTCGGACGCGATCAGCACGCCGATCTGCGCATCGCCGACCCGCGGATATCCCGTGCGCACCTGATCCTGCGCTTCGACCAAGGCCGCTGGCTGGCAATCGACAACGGGTCGCTGAACGGGACCTACGTCAACGGCTATCGAATGCCGGTCGTCGACCTGCACGACGGCCAGAGCATCCACGTCGGAAACCCCCAGGGACCCCGGCTGACCTTCGCCATCGGACCGCAACAAGGCCAGTCCAGCCGGCCGCCCCGAGCCAGGCCGACCCCGGATTCTGGCCCACCCACCATCGCCTGGTCCGCGATGCCCGACCCACCGACCACCACGTCGCAGCCGCTCCCGCCGCCGCGCCAGCCACTTCGGCGTTCGCAACCTCAAATGCCCGGCCCGCCAAGGCATCCCGGTACACATCCGCGCAAGGTTCCGCCACGGATGCCACCGCCGCCACGCGCGACACCCCCCGAGGAACTCACCGTCGTCAACGCCGAATCGCTACGCACGCCGGCCGCGGTGGACGGGGCACCGCCCGCCCAGTCCACCGTGATCGACGCCAAGACCGCCGACGTGTCCAACCTCGCGACGCGGTTTGTGAAGTTGCTCTCACCGCGTTCGTCGTCGGCCGCGGGTACCGCCGACGCGATGACGATCGGGCGCGCACCCGAGAACGACATCGTCGTGTCCGACGTCCTGGCCTCGCGCCAGCACGCCACGTTGGTGCCGACGTCGCTGGGCCTGGAAATCCGGGACAACAGCATCAACGGGACCTTCGTCAACGGCACCCGGGTCGGCTCGGCAATCCTGAGCGACGACGACGTGGTCACCATCGGCAACGTCGACCTGGTGGTGCGTGACGGCACCCTGACCAAGCTGAGCGAGGCGGCGACGCGTTCCGGCGGCCTCGAGGTGCGCGACGTCAAGTACGTCGTCGACAACGGCAAACAGCTGCTCGACAACATCTCGCTGACCGCCCGTCCCGGGACTTTGACCGCCGTCATCGGCGGATCCGGCGCCGGGAAGAGCACGCTGGCCCGGCTGATCGCCGGCTACACCACGCCCAGCTCCGGGTCAGCCACGTTCGAGGGCCACAACATTCACGCCGAATATGCGTCCTTGCGCAGCAGGATCGGCATGGTGCCGCAGGACGACGTCGTGCACCGCCAGCTGACCGTGAACCAGGCGCTGGGCTATGCCGCTGAACTGCGGCTGCCACCCGACACCAGCAAAGCCGACCGCGCCAAGGTCGTCACGCAGGTGCTCGAGGAACTCGACCTGACCAAACACGCCGAAACCCGAGTCGACAAGCTGTCGGGCGGCCAGCGCAAACGCGCCTCGGTCGCGCTGGAACTGCTGACCGGTCCGTCGCTGCTGATCCTGGACGAGCCGACGTCGGGCCTGGATCCCGCGCTCGACCACCAGGTGATGATGATGCTGCGCCAGCTGGCCGACGCCGGTCGCGTGGTGATCGTGGTGACGCACATGCTGTCCTACCTCGAACTGTGCGACCAGCTGCTGTTGGTGGCGCCGGGCGGGAAGACGGCCTACTGCGGCCCGCCGGACCAGATCGGTCCCGCGATGGGCACCACCAACTGGGCCAAGATTTTCACCAAGGTGGGCGCCGATCCCGAGGAAGCCAACCGGCGCTTTCTGGAACGCAACGAGGCCCAGCGCCGGAAACCGATGGCGGCCAAGGACGATGAGCCCGCAGAACTGGGCGAACCGGTCCATACCAGCGTGCGGCGCCAGATCTCGACGATCGCGCGCCGGCAGATCCGCCTGGTCGTCGCCGACCGCGCCTACTTCGTCTTCCTGGCGCTGTTGCCGTTCATCCTGGGGTCGCTGTCGCTGACGGTTCCGGGCTCGAACGGGTTTCATCTGCCCGGGGCAAACGCGGGCACACCCGACGAAGCCGCTCAGATACTGGCTCTGCTGATGCCCGCCGCGGCGTTCATGGGCACCGCGCTGACGATCCGCGACCTGGTGGGTGAACGCGCCATCTTCCAGCGTGAGCAGGCCGTCGGGCTGTCCACGACCGCTTACCTGCTGGCCAAAACCGCGGTCTTTTGCGGGTTCGCGATCGTGCAGTCGGCGATCATCACCGCGATCGTGGTGATCGGCAAGAGCGCCCCGACGCGAGGCGGCCTGCTGCTGGGGCATGGCACGGTCGCGGCCACCGTCGAGCTGTTCGCGACCGTCGCGGCGACCTGCGTCGCATCGGCCATTCTCGGCCTGGCGATTTCGTCGCTGGTCCGCTCCAGCGAGCAGATCATGCCGCTGTTCGTGGTGGCCGTGATGGCGCAGCTGGTGCTGTGCGGCGGCATGGTCCCGGTGACCGGCCGGCTCGGGCTCGATCAGCTGTCATTTGTGATGCCGGCGCGCTGGGGTTACGCCGCGGCGGCCTCGACGGTCGACCTGCGGCACCTGGTGCCGGATTCGCTGCTCTCCCAGGATCGCTTCTGGCAGCACACCGTGAAAACCTGGCTGTTCGACATGGGCATGCTGGGCGCCCTGTCGTTGTGCTATCTCGGTTTCGTCCGGTGGAAGATCCGGCTGCGACGCTGAGGGCCGCGATCCCGGTAAGGTAACGCCATCCACCCTCCGAAGCACGAAACGTTCGACCTGCGCGCCCGCACCAACACCGACCCCAAAGGCATTGTGCGGGCGGTCGACGAGTATGCGGTGCACCCGTGGGGGCTCTATATCGCCCGGCCGACTCCGGGCCGCGCCCAGTTCCACTACCTGGAATCGTGGCTGTTGCCGGCGCTGGGATTGCGCGCCACGGTGTTCCACTTCAACCCGGGCCACCAGCGCGACCACGACTACTACCTGGATGTGGGCGAATATGTGCCCGGCCCGGACGTGTGGAGCTCGGAGGACCACTACCTCGATATCGAGGTGCGCACCGGCTCCGGCGCGGCGTTGGCCGATGTCGACGAGCTGCTCGATGCCGTCCGGCACGGGCTGCTGACTCCCGAGGTTGCCGACCAGGCGGTGCGTCGCGCGGTGCATGCCGTCGAGGGGCTGGCCCGGAACGGCTACGACCTGCAGCGCTGGCTGGGCGGTGACGGCATCGAACTCACCTGGCGCCAGCGGCACCAGTTTTCGCAGCGGGCGCCCGGGTAACTCTGCGGTATGCCTTTGAGTGAGTACCGGCGTAAGCGGCGTTTCCGGCGCAGCCCCGAACCGCGTGGGCGGCTCGGGCGTCGACGTCGTGCCGGCACGACCGAGCCGTCCTTCGTGATTCAGCACCACGCCGCCCGCAGCGACCACTACGACCTGCGCCTGGAGATCCAGGGCGTGCTCGTTTCCTGGGTGATCGCCAACGGGCCGTCCGCGAACCCCAGAGACCGCCGGCTGGCACGCCGGACCGAGGATCACCCGCTGGACTACGCGGAATTCGAAGGCGTGATCCCCGAGGGTGAGTACGGCGCCGGGCCGGTGATCGTCTGGGACCGGGGCAGCTACACCAACGAGACCGCATACGAGATGGCCGAATGCCTGGCTCGCGGCCATGTTTCGTTCCATTTGCAGGGCGAGAAGCTGACCGGCGGCTTCACCCTTACCAAGGTTCGGGACGGCGCGGACGAGACCTGGCTGCTGATCAAACGCAAAGACGAGGGTGCGGACCCTCGGCGCCAACCGGTGAGAAGTCAACCCGAATCGGTGTTGTCCGGCCGCACCCTGGACGACCTGGATAAATCGTCATGACCGATCTCGCCGGCCTGCCCGACTCGGTACGCGACGCATTGCGCGACGAGACGGTGCCGGACTGGCGAGCTCCCACGCTGGCCACCCTGACCGACAAGAGATTCTCCGACCCGAACTGGATTTTCGAGCGCAAGTTCGACGGCATGCGATGCCTGGTGTTTCGCGACGGTGATCGCATCCGGTTGCTATCACGGAATCGCCAGCCGCTCAACGGAACCTATCCGGAGCTCGTCGACGCAGTCGCCGCGCAGCAAACCACCCGATTCGTGGTGGACGGTGAGGTCGTGGCGTTCCAGGGACGCCGTACCAGCTTCGCCAGGTTGCAGGGACGGCTGGGCATCACCGACCCGAACGTGGCCCGCGCGTCCCGAATCCGGGTCTATTACTACCTTTTCGACCTGCTGCACCTCGACGGCAAGTGCACCACCGAGCTGCCGCTGAAGTGGCGTAAACGCTTGTTGCGCGACGCGATCAGCTTCGGTGATCCGTTGCGCAACACCGCCCACCGCGTCGGCGCCGGCCTCGCCGCCTATCAGGCCGCGTGCCGGCGCGGCGACGAAGGAGTGATCGCCAAGCGGGCCGACTCCACCTACGAGAGTGGCCGCTCGAGAAATTGGCTGAAGTTCAAGTGCGTTCGCGACCAGGAATTCGTTGTCGGCGGCTACACGAGTCCGAGTGGTAGCCGAATCGCATTGGGTGCGTTGCTGATCGGCTACTACGACGACGGCGACCTTGTCTACGCAGGCAAAGTCGGTACCGGCTTCGATGAGGCCACGCTGCGCGCCCTGCACGAGCGGCTCTTCCCGATCGAGCAGGACACACCGCCGTTCACCCGGGGATTGGTGCGCCAAAACGGTGCCCGGTGGGTGCGTCCGGAGTTGGTGGCCCAGATCGGGTTTACTGAGTGGACGCGCGACGGCAAGCTGCGCCATCCGCGCTACCAGGGACTACGGACCGACAAGGACCCCGGCGATGTGGTACGGGAGACACACTGATGCCACGCATTGATGTCGAGATCACCCATCCGGATCGCGTCTTGTTTCCGCAGAGCGGTATCACCAAGCGGGAGCTGGCCGACTACTACGGCGAAGTGGCTGACACCATGCTCCCGCACCTCAAGGGCCGCGCCGTGACCGTGCAGAGGTTTCCCCGTGGGATCGGTGAAAAGGGTTTCGTACAACAGGATTTCGCTGACACTCTGCCGGACTGGATGCCCGGCGTCGAAGTCGCCAAGGAAGGCGGCACCCTGGTGCATCCACTGGTCGAACGCCCGGAAGCCCTGCGCTGGCTGGCAAACCAGAGCTGCATCACCCTGCACATCTGGCAGTCGCGGAAAGACCGGCTACATCATCCGGACCGATTGGTCTTCGACCTCGATCCGTCGGACACCGACTTCGCCGTGGTCCGCGCGACCGCCCACGCGCTGGCCGACGTGCTGGACGAGCTGGGACTGGCACGCTACGTGCAGACCACCGGATCGCGCGGACTGCACGTCGTGGTGCCGCTGCGGCCCGAAGCCGACTTCGATACCGCTCGGCAGTTCGCCCGGGACGTCGCCGAAGTCGTCGTGGCCGACGACGACGCGCACCGCACCGTGGAAGCCCGAAAGGACAAGCGCGGCGACCGGGTGTACCTCGACATCATGCGAAATGCATACGCGCAGACTGCCGTCGCGCCGTATGCGGTCCGAGCTCGCCCTACCGCCCCGGTGGCAACTCCGCTCGAGTGGGACGAACTCGACACCCGCGGCCTGCGAGCGGACCGGTTCACCATCGGCGACCTTCCCAAACGACTGAGCGGCCAGGGCGATCCGTGGGCAGACATGTACCGGCACGCCCGCTCACTGACCGGACCGCGAGAGCGGTTGGCGAAGCTGCGTGCCTGAACTACCCGACGTCGAGGGATTCCGGCGCGAGTTGGCAGATACCCTGCCCCGCCGCCGAATTCAGCGCGTGCAGGTGCGCGACCCCGGCATTCTGCGCAACACGTCCGCCGCCGCACTCGGCCGGCGTCTCGACGGGCACCGCTTCCGCACACCGCGCCGCCATGGCAAGTGGCTGATACTGCCCACCGACGGTCCGACGCTGGTTATCCACAGTGGTATGACCGGGCACCCGTACTTCGCCGGCACCGAGACGGAGCGTGAGAAGTACGAACGCCTGGCGGTCTCGCTCGACAAAGGCGAACTGCGCTACGCCGACCTGCGCAAACTGCGCGGAGTGTGGCTGGCCGATGACGACGACGACCTCGCGGAGGTACTCGGCCGGCAGGGTCCCGACGCGCTGGGCATGAGCCTGCCGGTCTTCCGCGACGTGCTCGGCGGCCGGCACGGTCAGCTGAAGCCGACACTGATGGACCAGTCGGTGATTGCCGGCCTGGGCAATCTGCTGACCGACGAAATCTGCTGGCGGGCCAGGTTACGACCCACCCACCCGGTCGCCGAGCTCGCGGCGGACGAGGTGAAGCGCCTGCACACCGCGATGACCCAGGTGCTGCACACCGCGGTCCGGCACGGCCGGGTGCCGGGACTGCCTCGATGGCTGACGAGGGTGCGTGACGAACCGGATCCTGCTTGCCCGCGCTGCGGGACGCGCCTGTGCCGGCGCCGGGTGAGCGGCCGGATGTCGTTGTGGTGCCCGAACTGCCAGCGTTAGCCTCTGGGCGTAATCTCTGCAACTATGACCCCTCGTAAGCGCTGGTCTATGCCGGTGGTCGCGGTCACCGTCATCGGCTCGCAGCTGATTCCCGTAACGGCCCATGCGGACCTGCACAACATCACCTACCGCGCCAGGATCGACGCCCTGACGACCGGCAGTCAGGCCACCTTCGTCACCAACGGCGGCAAGACCAACACCACGAACCTTCCGTCGATGCCGGGCAACGCGTTCGAGGCCAACACCGTGTTGCCCGACCCGGCCCAGGCCGGTCTGCGGATCGTGCTGCACTTCCCCTACGCGGCGAACGTGCACTGCGAGATCGACGTCGACGACAACGTTTTCGTTCAGGCCGACCAAATGGTCCGGCCGACACCCGGCAATTCCGACCCGAATAACGGTGCGCTGCAATGTGGAGCGCCGCTGCCGACGTAGCAGCTAAGGCCGCCAGCCGGTGAAATCCGCCCACTCCCAGGCCCGGCGGTAGGCGTCGGCAAACCATGGTTCCTTGGCCTCGACGTAGATCGCCGTGTCGCCGTCGGCGGGCTTTTCAGCCGCGTGTTTGACGGCCAGGTAGGTAGCCCGTTCCCCGGGGTTGGCGGCCAGCCAGTCGACGAATAACAATGCGAACTGCTGATTGGGCCAGCCGGCCACCCTGATGTGCACATTGGTGGGGCGTCCGGGATCGGCCGAAGCATGAATGCGCTTGCGCCACAATGTCGGATCGTCGCTGTGGTCGTAATCGCTGACCGTGCTGCGCGCGTCGGCCTTGACGTCGTCCTGCTCGATATGCTCGATGCGCGGGTAGCCAGCCGCGAGCAAGACCTCGGTGAGTTCATCTGCCACCGCGAGTGATTCAACGGTGATCTGGATGTCGATCACGTCTTTGGCGTCGAACTCGGGCACCGCGGTCGATCCGATGTGGTCGACGCGCAACGCCTTCTGGCCGCACGACACCGACAGCCGGTTGACGATGCGGCGCGCCTGGTCCGGCCAGGTCGGATCGGCCGGCACCACGCGTGCCGGTGCGCGCACGAACCGCCGCTCGGCCAGATTGTGCGCGAACGGCACAATTCGGTCGTTCCACACCTCATGGGCCCGCTTGACCAAATCCTCTTGACTGCCGGAGTTATCGAGCCAGATGTCGGCGACGGCCTCACGCTGCTCGTCGTTGGCCTGAGCTGCGATCCGGGCACGGGCGTCGTCCTCGGACATGCCGCGCTGCTCGACCAGTCGGCGCACCCGTAGTTCCACGTCGGCGTGCACGATGATCACCAACGGAAACAGCGGCGCCATACCGGATTCCACCAGCAGCGGAATGTCCTCGACGACGACCGAGTCCTCCGGCACCGAGGCGATGATCTCCTCGCGCCGCTTGCCCACCAGCGGATGAACGATCGAATTCAGCTTCTGGCGAGCCTCGTCGTCGGCAAAAGCCTTGGCGGCCAAGGCCGGACGATCCAACGATCCGTCCGGCTGCAGGATGTCCTCACCAAACGCCTCGACGAGCGACGCCAACCCCGGGGTGCCTGGCTG
The DNA here is from genome assembly GCF_900176255.2 of Mycobacterium ahvazicum. Classification (GTDB taxonomy): domain Bacteria; phylum Actinomycetota; class Actinomycetes; order Mycobacteriales; family Mycobacteriaceae; genus Mycobacterium; species Mycobacterium ahvazicum. Next base: position 2,046,802 of record NZ_FXEG02000002.1, on the reverse strand, counting down.
GACAACCTCCCGGGAGATGACGTCGCCGTCGACGATGATCCCACCGCATTCCGCGAACGTGGCGGACAGCGCCGATTTCCCGGCGCCGATGCCACCGGTCAACCCGATGCGCAGCATCGAGAGTTAGGCGTTGCCGGCGAGTTTTTCGCGCAGCGCGGCCAGCTGAGCGTCGCTGGCGAGCGAGCCGCCCGCCTCCTTCGGCGAGGACGCACCGTTGCCCGGCGCGTGATCGCTGTCGGCGTGCCCGGCTGCTTCGGCAGCGGCGAACTTCTCCATCTGCGCGGTGTGCATCTTGTGCCGGCGCTCGGCCTCGGCGTAGCGGGCCTCCCACTCGTTGCGCTGAGTGTCGAAGCCTTCTATCCACTCGTTGGTTTCGGAGTCGAAGCCCTCGGGGAAGATGTAGTTGCCCTGCTCGTCGTAGCTGTCGGCCATGCCGTACTTGGCGGGGTCGAACTCGTCGGTGTAGTCCTCGTTGGCCTGCTTGAGCGACAACGAAATTCGGCGGCGCTCCAGGTCGATGTCGATGACCTTGACCATCGCGTCGTCGCCGACTGCGACCACCTGGTCGGGCACCTCGACGTGACGCTCGGCCAGCTCCGAGATGTGCACCAGACCTTCGATGCCCTCCTCGACACGCACGAACGCGCCGAACGGCACCAGCTTGGTCACCTTGCCAGGAACGATCTGCCCGATGGCATGGGTGCGGGCGAAGTGGCGCCACGGGTCTTCCTGAGTCGCCTTGAGCGACAACGAAACCCGCTCGCGGTCCATGTCGACGTCGAGCACCTCGACGGTGACCTCGTCGCCGACCTGCACGACCTCGGACGGATGATCGATGTGCTTCCAAGACAATTCGGAGACGTGCACCAGGCCGTCGACACCGCCGAGATCGACGAACGCGCCGAAGTTGACGATCGACGAGACCACACCCTTGCGGATGGTGCCCTTCTGCAGCTGGTTGAGGAACTCGCTGCGCACCTCGGACTGGGTCTGCTCCAGCCAGGCACGGCGGCTCAGCACCACGTTGTTGCGGTTCTTGTCCAGCTCGATGATCTTGGCTTCGATCTCCTTGCCGATGTACGGCTGCAGATCGCGCACCCGGCGCATCTCGACCAGCGAGGCGGGCAGGAAGCCGCGCAGGCCGATGTCGAGGATCAGGCCGCCCTTGACGACCTCGATGACGGTGCCCTTGACGGCCTCGTCCTTTTCCTTGAGCGCTTCGATGGTGCCCCAGGCGCGCTCGTACTGCGCGCGCTTCTTGGACAGGATCAGACGGCCTTCTTTGTCCTCCTTGGTGAGAACAAGGGCCTCTACCTCATCGCCCACGGTAACGACCTCGTTGGGGTCGACATCGTGCTTGATGGACAGTTCGCGGGCGGGGATGACCCCTTCGGTCTTGTAGCCGATATCGAGGAGCACCTCGTCCCGGTCCACTTTGACGATCGTGCCTTCGACGATGTCGCCATCGTTGAAGTACTTGATCGTTTTGTCTATTGCGGCGAGAAAGTCCTCGCTCGAGCCAATGTCGTTGACGGCTACTTGCGGCGAGGTGACGGCGGGACTCGGCATATTGTTGGGGTGCTCCGGACAGGTTGGGTCGTAGGGATAAAACTGGGATTTAACTGATAAGGCTACTCGACAGGGCACACGCTGGACAAACTCGACCGGCGCGCCACGTCAGCCACGCCTAATATTCGGCCCGCGGCACCCTTCGCGCAACCCCGAATTTGACGTCGATTGTTGTCATCGTGCAGGTCCCGAAAACTCGCCGGGCCTGCGGTCGGGACGGCTGCGCCAGTCGCCTGGTCAGAACTTGGCGATCAGCACCACTCCGCCCACCATCAGCAGTCCGCCCATGGCCCGCGGCAGCGTGATCGGATGATGATCCAGCCGTAACCAGCCGAAATGGTCGAGAAGCAGCGACATGATGAGCGCTGACGTGACGGTGAAGGCCATGAAGGTGCCGGCGCCGACCCGGTTGACCAGCGTCAGGCCGGCATAGACCTGAACCGCTCCGACCAGGCCACCGATCACAGCCCACCACGGCATCGACGCGATGTCCCGGGCGGTGGGCAGCGGTTTCGGCATCAACAGGAACGCGGCGACGAAGAAAACGGTAATGACCGCGAACGAGATCGCCGACGCGAGCCACGGGTTGATCATGTGCTTGTAGAGCTGGCCGTTCATGGCGGCACCGCAGGTCTGAAGCGCACCACCCAGGATGATGAACGGGATGATCCAGGCGGCGTTCATGCCACTCCTTCTTCTGGTGAGCGCTTCTAGTGCGCGGCGGCGTCCCAGGAGCGGCCGTAGCCGACGGAAACCTCGAGCGGGACGTCCAGCGAGTAGGCGGAGCCCATCTTGTCGCGCGCCAGCTTCTCGACCTGTTCCCGCTCGCCGGGCGCGATTTCGAACAGCAATTCGTCGTGTACTTGCAACAACATCCGGGATTTCAGCCCGGCCTCTTTGATCGCCTTGTCGACCTCGATCATCGCCACCTTGATGATGTCGGCCGCGCTGCCCTGGATCGGCGCGTTGAGTGCCGCCCGTTCGGCGGCCTCGCGCACGTTGCGGTTGCTGCTGTCCAGTTCGGGCAGGTAGCGCCGGCGGCCGAACACCGTGGAGGTGTAGCCGTCCTTGCGGGCCTGTTCGACGACGTCGCGCAGGTAGTCGCGGATGCCGCCGAACCGGGCAAAGTACTGGTCCATCTGGTCTTTGGCTTCTTCTGTCGAGATCTTGAGCTGGGCGGCCAACCCGTAGGCGCTCAATCCGTAGGCCAACCCGTAAGACATCGCCTTGACCCGGCGGCGCAGCTCGGGCGTCACCTCCTCGATCGGCACCCCGAAGGCCCGAGAAGCGACGAACGAGTGCAGGTCTTCGCCGGTGTTGAACGCCTCGATCAGGCCCGCGTCCTGCGACAGATGCGCCATGATCCGCATCTCGATCTGGCTGTAGTCGGCGGTCATCAGCTCGGCATAGCTATCGCCCACCACGAACGCGTCGCGGATGCGCCGGCCCGCCTCGGTGCGGATCGGAATGTTCTGCAGATTCGGCTCGGTCGACGACAACCGGCCCGTCGCGGCGATGGTCTGGTTGAACGTGGTGTGGATGCGCCCGTCGGAGGCCACCGAATTCAGCAACCCGTCGACGGTGACCTTGAGCCGGGTGGCGTCCCGGTGGGCCAGCAGATGCTGCAGGAACGGATGGCCCGTCTTGTCGAACAGCGACTGCAGGGCGTCCGCGTCGGTGGTGTAGCCGGTCTTGGTGCGCTTGGTCTTCGGCATGCCCAGTTCGTCGAAGAGCACCGTCTGCAACTGTTTTGGCGAGCCCAGGTTGATCTGCTTGCCGATCACCTCGTAGGCCGCTTCGGCCGCGTCGCGGATCTGGTGCGCGAAATCGCTTTGCAGCTCGGACAGTTTCGGTAGATCCACCGCGATGCCGACGTGCTCGAGCCCGGCCAGCACGCGTTGCACCGGCAGCTCCATGCCCTCGAGCAGCGCGGTGGAGTTGATCCGGGCCAGCTCTTCGTCCAGCGCATCGGCCAGATCCAGCACCGCCACGGCGCGCAGGATCAGCGTCTGCACCGCCTGGTCGTCCACGCCGTCGGAATCGTCGAGAAGCGAAAGCTGTTGCTGCTCAGCCGTTTCAGCGCGCAGTTCGCGGCGCAGATAGCGCAGCGACAGATCGTCGAGGGAGAAGCTGCGCTGCCCGGGCCGCACCAGGTAGGCCGCCAGCGCGGTGTCGGAGGTCACGCCGGCCAGCGTCCAGCCCCGCCCGGCGAGGTCGTGCATCGCCAGCTTGGCTTCGTGCAGGGCCTTGGGCGGGCCGGGATCGGCGAGCCAGGACGCCAGTGCCGCTTCGTCGTCGGGATCCAGCGTCGAGGTGTCGATGTAGCGACCCTCGCCATCGGCGGACACGATCGCCAGCGCGGTGGCGTCGGCGTCGTAGGCCAGGTGGGTGCCGACGACGGCCAGGCCGAACCGCTTGCCGGAGCTGTGTTCGGCCAGCCACACGGCCAGCTGACCGGGTTCGAGCGCGCCGCCGCGCACGTCGAATCCCTCGTCGACTTCGGGGTCCACCGAGGCCAGCGTTTCGAACAGCCGGTCGCGCAGCACCCGGAACTCGAGGTCGTCGAAGAGCCGGTGGATCTGGTCGCGATCCCATGGCAGCATCCGCAGCGTGTCCGGGGTTTGCGCCAGCGGCACGTCTTTAACGAGGTCGGTGAGCTCGCGGTTGCGGATGACGTTGGCCAAGTGCGCCCGCAGCGCGTCGCCGACCTTGCCTCGCACCGAGTCGACGTTGTCGACCAGACCCTGCAGCGACCCGTACTCGACGATCCACTTGGACGCGGTCTTCTCCCCCACGCCCGGGATGCCGGGCAGGTTGTCGCTGGGATCGCCACGCAGCGCGGCGAAGTCGGGGTACTGGGCAGGCGTCAGCCCGTACTTCTCGACGACCGCGTCCGGTGTGAAGCGGGTGAGTTCGCTCACGCCCTTGCGCGGATAGAGCACCGTCACGTCGTCGCTGACCAGTTGCAGGGAGTCACGGTCGCCGGTGACCACCAGGACCCGGTAGCCCTCGTTCTCCGCCTGGGTGGCCAGCGTCGCGATCAGGTCGTCGGCTTCGAAGCCCGGCTCGGCGAGCACCGTGATGCCCAGCGCGCCCAGCACTTCCTTGGTGATGTCGATCTGGCCGCGGAACTCGTCGGGCGTCTCCGACCGGCCGGCCTTGTACTCCGGGTAGCGCTCCAGCCGGAACGTCTGACGCGAGACGTCGAACGCCGCGGCGATGTGCGTCGGCGCCTCGTCGCGCAGCAAGTTGATCAGCATGGCGGTGAAGCCGTAGACCGCGTTGGTGGTCAGGCCGCCGCGGGTCTTGAAATTCTCCGCGGGTAGCGCGTAGAAGGCCCGGAAAGCCAGCGAATTGCCGTCCAGCAACATCAGTGTCGGCTTGGTCTGTTCCTGGCTGGGAATTGTGGTCGCGACGGGCACGGCTCTCACTCTAGGCATCCGCTGTGACGAGTCACCCGCCCCCGCAGAACTGCAACACGTTTCAGTTTTGTGTTTGAGCTGGGTAGTCTGGCCGAGTGCCAGAGGTCACCAGTACACAACCCGCGATCGACGGGTGGTTCGCCACCGACTCGACTCCCGACGGGGCCGCCCATCCCCATCTGATCGGCAGCAAGTGCCCAGCATGCGGAACGTATGTCTTCCCGCCGCGGGAGAACAACTGCCCCAACCCGGCCTGCGCCAGCGACACGCTGGAGCCCGTCGCGTTGTCGACCCGCGGAACGCTGTGGAGCTACACCGAAAACCGGTATCCGCCGCCCGCGCCGTACCCCGCCGCGGACCCCTTCGAGCCGTTCGCGATCGCCGCGGTGGAGCTGGCCGACGAGGGAATCATCGTGCTGGGCAAGGTGGTCGAGGGCACGCTGGCCGCCGACCTGAAGGTCGGCATGCAGATGGAACTGACGACCATGCCGCTGTTCACCGACGACGACGGTGTCGAGCGCATCGTGCACGCCTGGAAGGTGGCCTCATGAGTACGCCCGAACCGCTGTACATCCTCGGCGCGGGGATGCACCCCTGGGGCAAATGGGGTCGCGACTTCACCGAGTACGGCGTCGTCGCCGCGCGCGCCGCGCTGGCCGAAGCGGGGCTGGACTGGCGGCAGATCCAGCTGGTCGCCGGCGCCGACACCATCCGCAACGGTTACCCGGGCTTCATCGCCGGGTCGACATTCGCGCAGAAGCTCGGCTGGAACGGCGTGCCGGTCAGCTCGAGCTATGCCGCCTGCGCCAGCGGTTCGCAGGCGCTGCAGAGCGCACGGGCCCACATCCTGGCCGGGTTCTGCGACGTCGCGCTGGTGATCGGCGCCGACACCACGCCGAAGGGGGCGTTCGCGCCGGTCGGCGGCGAACGCAAGAACGACCCCGACTGGCAGCGGTTCCACCTGATCGGTGCGATGAACCCGGTGTACTTCGCGCTGCTCGCGCGCCGGCGGATGGACCTGTACGGGGCGACGTCTGAGGACTTCGCCCAGGTGAAGGTCAAGAACTCGCAGCACGGCCTGCAAAACCCGAATGCCCGCTACCGCAAGGAATCTTCGGTCGAGGACGTGCTGGCCAGTCCGGTGGTCTCCGACCCGCTCCGTCAGCTCGACATCTGCGCCACCTCCGACGGTGCCGCCGCGCTGATCGTGGCGAGCGCGGACTTCGCGCGCAAGCACCTCGGCTCGCTCGACGGTGTTCCCTCGGTGCGCGCGGTCAGCACGGTGACACCGCAGTACCCGCAGCATCTGCCCGAATTGCCGGACATCGCAACGGATTCCACCGCCGTGGTGCCCGGACCCGAGCGGGTGTTCAAGGATCAGATTCTCGACGCGGCCTACGCCGAAGCGGGCATCGGGCCCGAGGACGTGAGCCTGGCCGAGGTCTACGACCTGTCCACCGCGCTGGAACTCGACTGGTACGAGCACCTGGGGCTGTGCCCCAAGGGTGAGGCCGAGCAGCTGCTGCGCAGTGGCGCCACCGCCATCGGCGGTCGGGTGCCGGTCAACCCGTCCGGCGGGCTGGCCTGTTTCGGTGAGGCCATCCCGGCTCAGGCGATCGCCCAGGTCTGCGAGCTGACCTGGCAGCTGCGTGGCCAGGCCACCGGCCGGCAGGTGGAGAACGCCACGGTCGGCGTCACCGCGAATCAGGGCCTGTTCGGCCACGGTTCATCGGTGATCGTGGCCCGTTAGCTGCTTCTCGTCCCGTCGAGTGTGCACTCAGGCCGCCCCTAGTTCACACTCGGCACCGCCACCGCACACTCGATGGGGCGAAGGGGCCTCGAGCGGCTAGCCCAGGGCCTCGTCGGACTCGCCGCCGAGGGTTTCCAGCACGACCTCGGCCACCCGCTTCATCGTGGTCCGCCGATCCATGGCGGCCCGCTGAATCCACTTGAACGCCTCGGGCTCGGTCATCCCCTGCTTGGACTGCAGCAGGCCCTTGGCGCGCTCGACGACCTTGCGTGTCTCCAGCCGATCCGACAGCGTCGCGACTTCGCGTTCCAGCTCGGTGATCTCGCCGAAGCGACTGACGGCCAGCTCGATGGCCGGGATCAGGTCGCTGATCGTGAACGGCTTCACCAGGTACGCCATCGCCCCGGCATCGCGTGCCCGTTCGACGAGGTCGCGCTGGCTGAACGCGGTCAGCACCACGATCGGCGCGATGCGTTTGCTGGCTATCTCGGACGCGGCGTCGATGCCGTCACGGCGCGGCATCTTCACATCCATGATCACGAGGTCGGGCTTATGGAGCTCGGCCAGCTCGACGGCTTCCTGGCCGTCGCCGGCCTCGCCGACGATGTCGTAGCCCTCCTCTCGCAGCATCTCGGCCAAGTCCATACGGATCAGCGCTTCGTCTTCCGCGATCAGGACCCGGCGCGGCACAGCGGCGTCGGTGTCGGTCGTGGGGCCTGTCATGACAGACATTCTCTCGTGGATCGCGACAACCAGCGACATCGGGGGCGGTGAGAGCGGATGACGGCACCGATCCTCTATGGTGGGAGGCCGCAAAAGGTAAACACCAAGTAGAGCCCTCGTATCCCAACTGGCAGAGGAAACGGATTCAAAACCCGTCCAGTGTGAGTTCGAATCTCACCGAGGGCACCTTAACTTGACACAGAACGTGGCTGGTAGGGCTATGTTTTCATGTTTGCTGGATTCCTGCATCACCCCCTCGTGCCCACATTTTGCCCACAGTTTCAGATAACTTGTCGGCAACTGCAGTGAAGTCGTCGTCGAACAAATCCGCGTAGACATCAAGGGTCATGGCGGCCGACGCATGTCCGAGCATCCGCTGAACCCCCTTCACGTTCGCCCCCGCCGACACCGCGAGCGAAGCTGCGGTGTGACGAAGCGCGTGGGCAGTGATCCTCGGAAAAGTCTTGTCCACCTTCTGACAACGCGCGACCGCGCCGGCAAGCCACGACTTGCTCGTCGGGGGCGCTAGGTAACCGCCATCGGCCGCCGGCCAGATCAGGTCCTCGCGCTCCTTGCCCCCACAGGTGGCGGCCAACTCATCGAGGACGAACTGTGGCAGCGCCACCGTACGGCTGAGCCCGGTCTTGAGCGTGCCAACGTGAGTGCGGCCGGCGACCGCCACCGCGTTCTCGTGCAGCACGACGCGCCGACGCAGGAAATCGACGTCGCGCACGCGCAACGCCGCAGCCTCGCCCCACCGCAGACCCACAGTCCCCAGTAGCAGCACCAGCGACCCATACCGACCCGATTCGATTGCCAGGCAGTGGAGTTGGTCAGGTGTCAGATAGACATTTGGCCGCTTGGTTCGGCGTGGCAATTTGACTCCACGAGCAGGGTTCGCGGCAATCAGCCGATCGCGCGCTGCGTCGTCGAGGATGCCGGCCAGCACTGAATAGACCGTGATGACCCGCGACGCGCTCAACTTCTTCGCGAGCTCAGCGATCCACGCTTGGACCGCCGTGTGGCGGATGTCGGCGAGTTTGGCTGCACGCCAACGCGGTTCGACGTGGACGCGCCACGCGTTTTCATAGGAGCGGTAGCCACTGGGCTTCATGTGCCCTTCTTTGCGCGCTAGCCACGCTAAACCCAACTCTCCCACCGTGACCCGACCGAGCGACGGCGCCACATACTCTCCGCGAGCCTTCGTTACCTCGACGCTGTTCGCGAATGCCTCCGCATCGCGCTTGGTTTTGAAGCCCCGTTTGTCCGTTTGGCCGCGGCCAGGTGTGCGGTAACGTACGCGGTAAAGCGTTGTGCCGCTTGTCGTCTGGTACTTGCTAATCGTCGCCATGGGCCCAGATCTCCGCCTCGGCGAGTTTGGCGAGTTCTCCCCCGCGCCGAGTGAACCGCGGCAACAACTCGTCCAACTCGGCCTGCATCGCGCGCGTTACTTGTGCACGCTTTTGCCGATTCGCATCGGGCCCGGCACGACGGTCGCGCTCATCACTAAAAGTCTTCTGCCACAACCTCAATGACAGAGCCGCCAGAACCCCAGGCTCAACACCAAGTCGCTTCGCTTGCCTGCGTTCGGTCAATCCAGCACGCCGCGATAGGTCGGCAACAGCGTCGATGACCACTCCCTGGGTCTTCACTTGCGACCGCATGGAGATCGGCACCCCGAGCGTCTCAAGAGTGGCGACGTGACCCCGACACGCGTCCGCTAGGAATCGTCCCGAAACTTTGAAGGTGTCGGTGAGCATCACCCAGCCATCGCTGACGACGAGGTCGGCGAGATTGATACCAGCCGGGCGCCCAGCCTCGCCCCTACTTTCCGGCAAATCCTCTAATGCCCACTGCAGAGCGATGGCCACCGTCACGACGGTTGCAAACTTCGGCGCCGAGCGTCCAGCCTCGAAATCCCCTACAGCAGAAGCCTTCCAGCGCAGCCCGAGATCTCGCGCGTACCTCGCCAGCTCGTCTTGGGTGATGCCGATCTGAGCGCGCAACCGCTCACAGTTCTGGCCGACAACCTCGGCGAAGGATCGCGACTCTCTTGGCATGACACAGACCATAACTGATATTCCCGTGGCTTGACAGTACTTGCGCCTATGTGATTCCGTATCTCACGACACGTAAATTTCCGAGGCTAGAGAAACGGCAGGCGGCATGAAGGCATCACCGACGTCCATTCCAGTTGAGATCGACACCGCGCTTCCCGGTCAGGTGGCTCCGGTGCTCGGTACGACCGAGGCGGGGTTAGCACAGATGCGATACCGAGGCACTGGCCCACGATTCGTCAAAGTCGGCCGGAAGGTCGTCTATCGGTGGTCCGACGTCAGGACCTACCTCGAAGCAAACACCGTGCAGCGCACCGACGATCCTCGCGGAGTTGGTGTCGCCTGATGAACGACCGGGAAAGCGGACCACCAAACGAAGAAAAGGCCCCGAGGGGCCTGATCGACAGTTTTCGTGGCCACCACACCACATCAACCAACGGTCCTGAGTATAGGCGACGTTATGCAGCGAAGCTGCGGGCGACGCCGCTTGGCGCATGCAGCTGTATTCGTGACCCTGAGTTCGATCGCCATCGCTGCGGCAGGAACATCACCGACGCGCAGGTCGATGGCGCTGCAGCCGCGCTCAATCACCTGGCCACGCTCGGATATCCCGGCATAGTCGACATCGACACCTGCCGGGGGCTTTGGCGGCGCGGACACAGGGCGTTGGCGGTCGACTACTCAACCCGACCGGGGGCAGCGTGAGCGCCGAAAGTCATCTGAGCGAAGATCCGCAGCCGGACAATTCCCTACTGGCCGAGGTGATTACCGCCGCGGAATTGCACCACGAGGTTTTCCCTGAGCTCGTCCAATTCGTGCACGGTGTGATCATCGAGGGCTTCGGTATCGTCGCCGGTCCTCCGAAGCTCGGGAAGTCCTGGTGGACACTCAACATCGCGTTGGCGGTCGCAGCCGGCGGCCGGGCATTCGGCAAGATCCCCGTCGAAGCCCGCGACGTTCTGCTACTTGCGCTAGAAGATTCACCGCGGCGACTCCAAGGACGCATTCGGGCGGTTTGGGGCGCTGAACTCCCACCGAATCGGTTGCATATCCTGACCAAAGTCCAACCGGGCCTTCTCATTCCAACGATGTGCGAATGGCTCGCTGGTCACACTGGCGGCTTGATCATTCTCGACACGTTGGGTCGGGCACGACAACAGCGCCGCCGCACCGACGACGCTTACCTGGCTGATTACCAGGCAGGCGTCGAGCTGAAGAACGTCGTCGATGCGTTCCCAGGCTCCGCACTCCTCGGCGTCCACCACACTCGCAAGGCATCGTCGGATGACTTCGTCGACGACCTCTCGGGCACCCTCGGCCTTGCCGGCAGCGCCGACTACATCCTGGTCTTGCGTCGCCAACGCAACAGCGACGAGGCCACATTGCAGGTCACGGGACGCGATGCACCTGAGGGCGAGTATGCGTTCACCGTCGCACAGGGAGCTTGGGCGCTCAGTGGCAACGAGCTGTCCGAAGCTGCCAGCGAAGCCCAGAAGCGCCGCGATAGCAAGCGATTGGGGCAGCGGGCGATGGATGTCATCGCGGTGGTCGAAGGTAGAGCTCCGGCCAATCACACCTCGGCCGCCGATGTGGCCGAGAAGCTTGGCATCCCCAGCGATCAAGCGCGCGTGTACCTCAACCGACTGGCCGACAACGGCCGCATCGCCAAAGTGGCAACTGGTGTGTACACGGCTGTTACGACCGTTACGACCGTTACGCCCCAATTGTTCAGGGGCTATGCGGAATCCGATCACGCCGTAACTACCGATAAAGCTTCTCCCGCGCCGACTGTCACGACACCCGAACCCGGAGTGACCAGGCGAAACGGCCAGCTCGTAACGGACGTAACGGACGTAACAAAGAACGGCGACTCAACCACTTCAACAACTCCGTCACAGTCCTGTGCATGTGGGGCCGAGCTAACCGCAGCCGCATCGATCAGATACGGCGCCTGCCAAGAATGCCGACTACCCGATCCGGGCCAGCCTCGAAAGGAAATCGCATGACCGACCTGCCGCCTGAGGACGACTATTCACTGTTCGCCTATCTGGAAGTCACGATCGGCGAAGACCCAGGCGACCTGGGCGAGGACGAACCCGAGCCGAGGCCGCTTTGCGCGAATTGTGTGCGTGATTTGCCCGAGTCCGGGAGCCCTCTCTGCGCGTTCTGCCGGGTGATCCAGCCATGAGGGGCGTCGCCGATCTGCTGAATTTGCGGTGGCGTTCGACGCAGCTTCTGATCGCACACGAGAAGGGCGACCAGGCCGCGGTCCGGAGTCTGCACGCGGCGATGCGGATCGAAGGCCTCAGTCCCGGCGACGTTGCCGACGAGACCGCGCTGTTGCTGCATCAGTTCGGTCACCGGCCGGTTGTGGTCCTGCGCGAGGAATCCAACCGGGTATGGCGGAAGCTGCAGGCGCTGACATGATCGAACGCGTAGCCGGAACCTTAATCACGCCCGACGACGCGGATTACGTGCTGCGCGCGCTGCAACTGTTGACCGATCTGCTCGGAAAGCAGGGGTCGCGTCCGACTCCAAGATTGGCCGCCGTGACCGATCGAATCGCCAAAACTGTTGTTTCCACTGACGTTTCACGGCCAAACGTCAGTGGAAACGTCAGAAATCCACGGGTGCAACCGAATTCGGGCGATGATACTGGCTATGCGCTCATCGACACCGCCGCCGCAGCCCGCATCCTGGGCTGCACACCGGGCAACGTACGGGACCTCCGCAGGCGTGGTGTGCTCTCCGGTTACCGCGTCGGCGGACGGTGGGCATACCCGGCCGAGGCCGTCATGCGACGCGCAGCGGAGCGGTGACTATGCCTGACGTGTCGACCATCCGCGGCGTGGAGCTGATCAACGTTGGCTCCTGGGACGCCAGCACCGGCCCGTTCATCGTGACACCGGCCGCTCTTGAGTCTGCGGTGGCCGCGCACCGCGCCGGGGTCTTACGCAAACCGGTCCTGAAGATCGGGCACACCGACCCGCGATTTGACGGTGACAGGTTCGACGGTGACCCGGCCCTCGGCTACGTCGACAATCTGCGAATCATCAACGGCGGAAACACCCTGCTCGGCGACTTCGTCAATGTGCCCGCGGCGCTGGCTTCCCTGATCCCGTACGCCTACCCGGACAGATCCATTGAGGGTCTGCAGAACTTCACCGCACCGGACGGCACCACCTGGCCGCTCGTCCTGACTGGCCTCGCGCTACTCGGCGCCACGGCCCCCCGCCGTAAGCAGCCTGCAATCGCTGCAAGACGTCGGCGCCCTCTACGGCGTCGCGGCCAAAGCCATCACGATCCGCTCCACCATCAACAGCCGGGACCGCGACCGCGCGGTAGCCGTCGCCGCCGCCCACAGGCAGCGGACCCACCGACTCACCACAATCTGAAAGGCAACAATGTCAACGACAATCACCACAAACGTAGGGATCTACGCCCCAGGGCGCGACATCAGCGGCGAAGCCACGGCCGCCATCACGGCGAAAACATTTCTCGCAACCACCGGAAGCCGCCCCCCCGGAGGCAATGTCGCGGTCGCGCCCGCCACGGCCGCCGGCCGCGTCTGCGGCGTGGCCCGCAACGACGCCCCCTCGGGACAGCTGGTGACCATCGCTCGCGGTAACTCCCGCGTCGTCAAAGTCACGGCCGGCGGTGCCATCGCTGCATTCGCCGAAGTCGAAGTCGGCGCCAACGCCAAAGCCGTCACCAAAGCGACTGGCATCGCTGTCGGATACGCCCTCACCGCCGCCGCCTTGGGCGACGACGCCGAGATCTCGCTCTACTGAAAGGAATTGAGCTCATGCCTACACTCTTGCCAACACTTTCAGGCCGTCAACTCACCGTCGACGTCACACTCAACCAGCCGAGCATCATCCGCAGCCGAATCGCTAAGCTGACCGACGACCAGATCATCCTCGACAAGCTGTTCCGCGGCTACGGCGGCCAGGTCGAAGGCGGCGGCATCCTCTACAGCGTCGTTCAGGCCAGCGACTTTTACACCTCCGACGTGGAAAAGCGAAGCCCCGGAGCCGAATACAAGGTCGTAGAGGGCGTCGACCCCGATCCCAAGTTGGCCCTTGTGTCCGACTGGGGCGGCAAATTCCAGGTTTTCCAGGAGCAGCTCACCCGCAACAACGTCTCCTACATGGATCAGCAGACCACGCAGCTGGCCAACACCATCAGTCGCAAACTCGATGTGGCCGGCATCGCAGCGGTCGAGGCAGCGATCGACGCCAGCAACACCGTCACCGGAAACACCTGGGAGAACCTGGTCTTCGTCGGCCCGCTCGACAGCATCACCGCCAGCGCCGACCGACCGACCGCGGACCTGTCCGCCGCCCAACTCGCCTCGGATCTTCAAGAACTCGGCGTTCGGCACAACCTGCTCATCGTCCACCCAAATCAGGCGCACGCCCTGCGGGTCGCCTACGGCGACGGGCTCGACGACATGCTGAAATCCGCGGGCGTGGAACTGTTCTCCAACCCGCGCATGACAGCAGGCACCGCCTACGTATGCGAGCGCGGCCAGGTCGGCACCATCGGCTTCGAATTCCCGTTGACCGTTGACATCTGGGGAGACAAGGGCACCCGCTCATGGTGGGTACAGGCCTACGTCGTCCCCGCATTCGCCGTCGACCGACCATACGCCCTAAAGAAATTGACCGGACTCGCCGGTAGCTGACCCCGAAAGGACACCACAACAATGCCTCTCACATTCGACGACACACAATCCGCTCAGCTGCTGCAGGCGATCGGCCTACCCGAAGACACCACCGACCTGGACCTCGTCCAAGCCGCCGTGGCAGACATGGCCAAGGCATCAGGTGGTGACCCCGTAGCCGCCGCAAAGCGGGCCGGCCTGGCCACCATCGACCCCGAGTCACTCGTACAGCTACGCGCCGATGCACAACGCGGCCGGGACATCGCCGCCGCCGCAGCCCAACACGAGATCGAAGAGAAGGTCGAAAAGGCAATCCACGCCGGAAAGATCCCGGTCTCGCGCCGGAAACACTGGGTTCAGCTGATCGGAGCAGACAAGGGAATGGCCGACGTGCTGGCCAGCATGCCCGACAACCTCATCCCGATGGAAGAAATCGGACACGGCGTCGGCGTCATGGAAGGCGACCAGCTCGCCGAACGCGCCGACTGGTTCCACTAGGCCCGTGTCCGACAAGACCTCCCGCGCGACCCCTTTCCCGCGCGGCAGGACCGGCCGACCCGTCGCAGAGCGACACCCGCTTGCTTTCGTTGGGGAACTGAGTAGCGGGCACACGGTGCGACGGGCCGGCCGGCACCACATACAGCCACAACCGGCCCACGCAAATACCGAACACGCGCGGCCACGCAAACACCGACCCTTGCCCCACCAACCAGTCCAGCAAACACCCAATCAGCCCACCACCCGGATGGGGGGGTATCCGAAAGCGACCGCCCATGGTCGCGGATTTTTACATACGGCCCCAATACATTTCGATGCAGACCCATGGATGCGCCTGTTTCCGCTGGTGAAATCCTTGTTAAGGACCTCTCCAAGGAGGGCGACAAGGCTGAGTTGACGGTCTTGATCGTTGAGGCGGGTCGGAAGACTGAACGGCTGGCCAGATTGAACGATCTGCTGACCGGCGAGCAAACATTTTGGGCGCACGACGGGCCGCTAGCTCGTGGCCACGTATCAACGTGGCCGGACCTCCGCTGAACCGGACGGACCGAGGTGTCTAACCTGCTCTTGTCGAACTGTCTTGGGATGCAGAGCTACCCGATACTGTGCAGTCTGTGAGCGATCTGCATCCATGGCGAGTTAGATGGTCGAACTTTCGCGGCTACGAGAAAAGCCCCCTAATCGAGTTGCCTGCCATGACGCTCCTCATTGGACGCAACAACGTCGGAAAAACGACCGCTTACGCACCGTTGCTTCTACTTCGTCAGACTCTAGGCGCGCGTGACCCGAGAACCGCGCTCTTGTTCCGCGGTGACCTGATCGACTTCGGTAGCTACACGGATGTCGTCACTGACCATGACAGCAGTCGGCAAATTGAGATGTACCTGGATTTTGGGCCGTCCGGTGCACGGCACCGGCCCCGCGGCGAGGGAGCCAACGCAAGTTCGCTAGATGTAACGTTTGCCCACAGTGAGGAGCATGGCGCTGACCTCGTCAGATCGGCAATTCTAGACGATCGAGACCGAGTGGTAGTCAGTCGCACCTTGCAGTCATCCGGCACATACAAGGTGGTTTCGCCTTTGCTTCCACGCAATAGTGACGTCGGCCGACCTTATCGGGAAGTAAGCCGACTCCGATCGCTGCTTCAAAGTGAAATGCCTGAGGGGTTTCTATTCTCGGGCTTCGGAGGTGTTCTACTACCGAGCGACTGGCGCGAAGACGAGGATCGCTGGGAGAAGGTTCAAAGATGGTATAGAGCCAGTAGCGACTTGTTCGAGGTCTATTACTACGTAAACGATCATATTAAGCGAACACTTCATAATATCTCGTATATCGGACCTCTGCGATCGTCGCCACGCCGATCGTATTTGCTATCAGCCGAACCGCCGGTAGATGTTGGTCGGGACGGTCAATGGGCATCCGAAGTTTTATATCAATCGTCTCTGATAGAGACGTCTGACGTTCTTGCGCGCACAAATATCTGGTTGACGAAACTTGGTTTCGGCGAACTCAGTTTCGCAGGCTGGGGCGAGTATTTTCAGGTATTTGTCCAGAAATCAGGCTCGTCCGTGAAAATTAACTTGGCTGATTGCGGCGTGGGGCTGTCTCAACTGCTGCCGCTTCTGGTGCAGGGATGCGTCATGAAAGCAGGGCACACTCTGATTGCTCAACAGCCGGAGATACATTTAAATCCCGCGCAACAAGACGTCATTACTGACTTCCTAGTAGAGATTTGCGCATCGGGCCGCCGCGTAATTATCGAGACGCACAGCGAGCACATTCTTACGAGATTACGCCGCAGGATAGCGGAGGCCCAGACTCTCTCGAATGATAAAGTTGCACTTTATTTTACCGAGAGCGATGGCGACAGGTCTTCATTGCGACGTATCGACATTGGAGAGTGGGGTGAAGTGAATGCAGAGCAATGGCCACGGGGATTTTTTGGCGAACAGCTAGAGAACTCGCTTCAAATGGCGCTAGCGCAATCGCAACGCAAAAAGCGATCGAGCGTCTAGAGTGAACGAGATTGTCATAGATGCTAATGTATTTGTTCACGCCCTGAACCCGTCAAACGACTTTTTTGAGTCCGCGCGGGAGATTATTTCACACCTTGTCGACTCACAACTGGTGCTGGCCCTGGATCGCACCGGAAAAAACTCATCCGCGGAGTTGGCTAGCCATTTGTACTGCGAGTACACACGATCGCTACCTAGCTCCTGCCTTTCGACTTTAGTGATTGCGACACTTTTAAGTACTGGACGCGTTGTATTCTACGATCGACCACCGCGAGAGGTTTGGTTGCGATGCAAACGACTCGTTCCAAAAAACAACCATGATGCGGTCGTGCTAGGAATTGGGGTCCAAGCAGATCGTCATGAGGTCGTCTCCAATGATTATGCGGATTTCCACCTAAAGACGCGATCGGCCTCGCGAAAAAGCATCGGCGTGCAGATAGTCGACAGCACCGAGTTTCGCGCTTGATGGCTTCGGTACAGTCGGGATACCCGTGGACGGCCCTCTCCGCCCATCGGTTAGTTGGCGGCAGGGGGGATACATTCGTCTCGTGAATTGCGCCATTCTCACAACCTTCATCCACTCACAACGAATCTTTCGCCTGATGCCCCGCGCTCAGTGTGATCCGTGGGCCAATCAGTGGGATAGCCGAACAGATCGCTCGCCGTCGCCGTCGCTTCGCGCGGTACAAGCTGGTCGCACTCGACGACGAAGGCCGCGAACGGGGCGGGCTCCGCAAGTGGCTGCTTCGCCCATGGGTTAATCCACAATCGCGGAAGCCCGTTGAATGGGCGATTAAGGACTCAAGGCTTCGGCGAACAGGACTCCAGAAATGCCCGTTCCCCGAAGGTCGGGCGCAAGGCTTCGGGGCCCAAACTTAGGGGCTGCGGGACATTGACGCAGCTTGACGGTTATTCGGCAGTCACGCCGAAGACAGTGCCAGGACCGTCCGTGTCTACGGCTTCGGTGAGCCTCCGAAGCGCGTACTCGCCGATCGCCGCTTCCGCATCTTCGTCAGATACCGTCAAGGTGAAAGTACGCATCGCTCCGCCAGCGGCCTCATGGAGCGGGTTCATCTCGCGGATCGCGCCAAGCTGCTTTTGAATCTGAAATTGGTTCGCGACGGGAACCTGAATTTCGACACGCCAAGGCACTAGGCAAGGATAGTCGAGCCCGACCGTGACAGCCAGGTGCGCCGTCAGGCCCGTTCACCAGAACCGCGAGTTACTCCGGTACTGAAGGAAGAGCTGGTGATACCGGCTGATAGCTTCGTTGGCACGCTCGACCGATCCGCCAAACAACTCCGCCTTAAGCGGGGGCCAACCAGCACCCTCCGCGGCTAGTTCGTCCGCTAGCGCCTGGACGGGATCATCTCGGTCGCGCCTCGAACGCCATCCAGCTCGTCCGAACCACATAGTCTCGGCACTTAGCGGCCGCGTCGGCTGATCTTTAAACCGCTCATTGGCCAGGTCCCCATCCACCACGCCGAGAATGACCTCAGTCCTGTCGAAGGCTTCGTCGTACTCCTCGTCGTCCGGAAACTGCTCGTCGAAAATTGGCCTGAGTATTCGGTGAAGCCAGTCCGCAACAGGCGTGTGGTAGTTCATGCCCTCGCGCCGATCGAGGGCCGCCTGCGCATCGGCTAAGCCCTTGCCCATCACTAATGCGTTAACGAGAAGCTGGCTGATGAGTTCGGAATCTAAAGGCTTGTAAGGGTTTACGGCTTCAATCAGCGACAGTTTTGTTGAATTATCGAAACTACGACTACGGTCCGTCACTTTCGGATCGACTACCAACGTCTTAAAGTTTGACCATTTACTTTGGCCGGCAGCCGACATCGCAGCCACGAATACCGTGACGAGCGCCGGAACATACCGCAGGTGAAGAAGGTGGGTATGGCCGCCAGCGACCTTGTACGCTTCGGCAGTCAACGCTCTCATCCCCGTGGACCAGGGGCTTAGCGCGCTCGGGTCGCCATACCGAGCTGCCACTTGCAGTGACCAGCAAAACGGTTGTACGAGTTGCCAATAATCGTTCGCTCGGCCGGCCCCATGGATTGCCAACTCGCTGTTCGACCCACCAGGTGACGACGTCGGGAACCGGGCACTGTCTCGCATGGCAGCGAGAGCTCGGGCTAGCTCGGCGCTGACCAGATCGTCAAGCTCGATATCCCGCGATGTATCCCGCACCATCTCCTTGGTCAGGCGGCGAAGAATCGCCGGCCGATCTGAGGTAGCCGACTCTTCCACAGAGGTTTGAACCACCCGCGGATCAAGGATGGACGTTAAGCCCATCACCTCTTTGATCTTGTCTACAAGTTGTGCCGTGTTCGGCATCAACGCGCTGCCGAACAGGTCGGAGTAGTTGAGGTCGGAAAGCGTCTTGCCTGCACCGAGATCCCACTCCGGTACCGGTCCCGCGTCGAATCTGACTGGTATCAGCCAAGTCCGACCAGGAGGGCGCAGGCGCCATTCCTCGGTCGCGATCATCAGCTCCTCGTTCATGTACGACTTATCTTTGGCCCGGGACTGATCCGAGAAGCACGCGAGGAACGCCATTGACCCCGAACGTATAGCCTCGCGGATCTTCACCTTCCATTCATCACCCGGACCGAGCTTTGAGCGGTCCCGCCAATATGGGATATTCACCGCTTCAAGCACCGCACATAGCTGGTCGACCTGCTCAGAGTCTTCGTGCACGTATGAAACGAACACGTGCTTGCTCGGCTCTTCGGCTGCCACGTTTGTCGCCCCTCTGACTCGCTTTATGCAACGACAAGACCTTATGGACAGGTTGGCTACAAAGCCATAGGTCGTCCTAGGTTTCAGATCTAGTGGGCACAGAAACGGTCGTCTGCCCGACCCACGCGGAGAGGCTGGCGTCGTCGTTCATCATTGCCACCTGTCAATCTGGTCGGCTGCCTCGCTCAACACTGCCGCGAACTCCCGCGCCCGAGCCGAGTCCAGACGAATACCTGTGTCGGTGTTCGCGTAGCTAATGGCGATACTTGGCGGGTTACCTGCGCTGTCGATCTTGCCGTCCGCGAACTGGATCGCGTCAGTCAATACGCACGTCTTACCGTCGGAGATCGTCGAGCTGGCGCCGAAGATCACCCGATGCGGCTGCGGATCGTCTTCCTGCCATACGTCCGCCCAGGTGGCACCGGACGGAAGGGCGACGTCACCGACCATCCCTGCTATCAGATTGTCGCGGGCGTACCTACGTGCACGCGACAGCATTTCCTCGTCGGGACCGAGAGTGCCGTCGTAATCGGCCGCGCTTTCCATGTGTTCCAACTCCTGGATCTGATCGGCGGTCAGCTGATCCGTCAAGTCACGCCAGGTGGTCATATTCTCCGGGTGTTGAGCATCGTCATCAAAAGTTTCTTCCGCAGTAGGTTCGGTTCGGAGTCATCGTCTCTCACTTGTCTTGCCCACGCCGTGCCCACACATTGCCCACAGTTACAGATAACTTGAGTGACCTAGTGTGATGTCATTTCGCAGCTAGAGACCTGTTTGTCCCGCTGAACTGGTGCCGAGATAGAGTTCGAATCTCACCGAGGGCACCACGCAGACCGGAGCCAACCGGAGCCAAGATCGCGGTTGCGCAACGCCGCAATAACGCGTCAATCCCGAAAACAACACGGTTGGTTCGCGACACGTTTTCAGCTTGTTCAACAGACGTACAGTAAGCACGCTTTGCCCCGTTCACTCGGAATGGAGTTCGTCGTGTCGCGTTTTAGCAAACTGTTCGTTGCCATCGTTATTGTGCTGACCCCGCTCACCACTTCGGGATGCGGAAGCTTCTGCATTCCCGGCGGATCCTGCATCAGCATTTAGGCTCGGCGCTATCCACCCCTGTCCGCAGGGGTGGATAGTCATTTCACGGGCCGCTAGATGACAACTGAGATCGCCTGTCCACCAATATATTTCGGTCAAACCCTGGGTTACCGACGCCGACCTCAGTAATATTCGGGCGTGCCGCGACAGGCGGTGCCTTCTCGTGTGGGAGGTTGTGGCGTGGACCTGCGACGCGATCGCCAGGAAGCGTTGGCGGACATCGTCATTGAATTGGACGACCCCACCGAATTGTTCGCCGTCGACCCGCGGGCCCTGCTATCCGGCACGCACCGAATCGACAGTGGCATCGACGAACTCGTCGAATTGCTACTGGCCCAAAAGAAGCATTCCCGCATCCAACGCATCGTGCTCGACATCGCCGGAGAGTGCTCGGAGGAAGAAGCCCAGAACCTGGTGGCGTCGGTCCGCCGCTACGGCGAGTTGTCGGTACGCCGGGCCAACCGGCAGCACGACCTGATCTGGCGCCAGGGAATGCGGTCGCTGATCAGCGGCTCGGTGCTGTTCGTGGTCGGCATCGGACTGTCGTACCTCTTCACCCGCCCGATGGTGGGCGAAGTCGCCAGCGAGCTCCTCGGCAACGGCGTGTTCCTCGTCGTGGCCTGGGTCGGCCTTTGGTACCCGCTCGACGTGCTGTTCATCGCCCGGGAACAGGCGAAGCGCGAGGCCCGGGTATCGGCCACCATGGCGACCATGCCGGTCGTGGTCCAAACCCACGCCGGAGCGGTGCACGTCGCCCACCTGCCCGCGTTGCCGACGAAGCCGCCCAGTGGGCACCGATCGGGCCGCCTTCGTGACAAGCACATCCATCTGCGGGGCGCGCCGTCGACCGGGGCCCCCAGCCACAGTTAGCTCACCGCAGCGTTGGGGAATGTCCTGGCAAACGGTTACGCTCTTAACGTGGTGCCTAGGAAGTGCGGGGCCCCGCCAAACTCCTCAGATGGCTCGGCGCGACCGGACTGCAAAGCGGCGGTGCGGGCCGAGAATCGTGCCCGCAAAGAGCACTACGCCGATAGCCACGACCGTCGCGCCCGGGTGCTCAACATCAACGCGATGATGGCGGTAGTCGTCAGCCTGCTCTTCGGGATCCTGGGCATCTGGGCCGGGACCTTTGCCCAGCGAACCCAGGTGATCACCCTGATCGCCGCGATGATCTTCCTCACCGTCCTGTGGCTGCACCGTTTCGGGGAATTGGTTGCGCCGCTGACCTACATCGTCTCGGCGTATCTGGTCATCTTCGCCATCTGCTGGGAGGTCGGCACGGGTTCCGGCGTCCAGTACTACTACATCGCCAACGCGAGCCTGGTGGTGTTGCAGCTCGGGATCGAACGAATCGGCTTGGCCGCCCTGCTGGCGGGCATCGGTGCGGGGCTGGTGATCACCCTGCAGTTCCTGGTCCCCCGCTCGACCGGGCTCGAACAGCCCTGGGCCGAGCGGACGAGCTTTGTCATCACGACGGTCTCGGCCTGCACAATGGCGGTGGTGACGGTGTGGTTCGCGCTGCGCGACACCAAGCGCGCCGAAGCCGTCATGGAGTCGGAGTACGAGCGATCGGAAGCCTTGTTGGCCAACATGTTGCCGGCCAGCGTCGCCAACCGGCTCAAAGAACCCGAGCGTGACGTGATCGCCGACCGATACGACGAAGCCTCGGTGCTGTTCGCCGACATGGTCGGCTTCACCGAGCGCGCGAGCTCGACCGCGCCATGTGACCTGGTCAAGTTCCTCGACCGTGTCTACGGCGCTTTCGACGAACTGGTGGACAAGCACGGGCTGGAGAAAATCAAAGTCAGTGGGGACTCCTACATGGTCGTCAGCGGAGTCCCGCGGCCCCGGCCCGACCACGTGCAAGCACTGGCCGACTTTGCCCTCGACATGGTCGCCACGGCCGCGGAAATCAAAGATGCACAAGGACTTTCGGTGCCGCTACGAGTGGGCTTTGCTGCGGGCACCGTGGTCGCGGGCGTCGTGGGATCGCGGCGCTTCTTCTACGACGTGTGGGGGGACGCGGTCAATGTCGCGGCCCGGATGGAAGCGACGGACTCGGTGGGACAGATTCAGGTGCCCGAGGACGTGTACGAGCGCCTGAAGGACGAGTTCGTGTTGCGCGAGCGTGGCCGCATCGAGGTCAAAGGTAAAGGCGTGATGCACACCTGGTACCTGATCGGCCGCAAGCCGGCGGCTACCGTACCCGGTGAAATGGCCGCCGAGGAACCGCGAACGACGCACGGCGCCACGGTCTAAAGCCCCTATTTTCGGCTGCGCGGTTGTGCCACAGTGAGGCTATGCAGCCCACTGAAGTTCCAACCATGTTGCCGCATCTGTGGAAATCCACGCTGGTATCGGGAATCCTGACGCTGATCCTCGGTGTCCTGGTGCTGGCGTGGCCGGGAATCTCGGTCCTGGCCGCCGCGATCGCCTTCGGTTTCTATCTGCTGATTACCGGTGTCGCGCAAGTCGTATTCGCTTTCAGCCTGCATGTTTCGGCGGGCAGTCGGATCCTGCTGTTCGTCAGTGGCGCCGCATCGTTGATCCTGGCCGTGCTGGCATTTCGTCACTTCGGCCAGGGATACGCGGTCCTGTTGCTGGCCATCTGGATTGGCATCGGATTCGTCTTCCGTGGGGTTGCCACAACGGTTTCCGCGATCAGCGATCCGACGTTGCCAGGACGCGGCTGGTCGATCTTCGTGGGCGCGATCACACTGATCGCCGGCGTTGTCGTGCTGGCTTCTCCGTTCGCGTCGATCATCACACTGGCGATCGTTGTCGGCATTTGGCTGGCCGTCATCGGCGTCTTCGAAGTGATCGCGTCGTTCGGAATCCGCAAGGCCTCCAAAGAACTCGGCAATGGCGTCGGAAGCGCCTGACTACTACACTGCGTCGTAGAACGTTGCAGTCACGGGAGATGACGGATGAATGTCGTCGACATTTCGCGGTGGCAGTTCGGTATCACTACCGTCTACCACTTCATCTTTGTGCCGCTCACAATCGGCCTGGCCCCACTGGTCGCCGTCATGCAGACCGTCTGGGTGGCCACTGGTAATACGGCCTGGTACCGCCTGACCAAGTTCTTTGGCAAGCTGCTCTTGATCAACTTCGCGATCGGCGTGGCGACCGGGATCGTGCAGGAGTTTCAGTTCGGCATGAACTGGAGCGAATACTCGCGGTTCGTGGGCGACATCTTCGGCGCCCCACTCGCGATGGAGGGCTTGGCCGCCTTCTTCTTCGAATCCACCTTCCTGGGCTTGTGGATCTTCGGCTGGAGCAGGTTGCCGCGACTGGTGCACCTGGCCTCCATCTGGATCGTCGCAATCTCCGTCAACGTGTCCGCGTTCTTCATCATCTCGGCGAATTCGTTCATGCAGCATCCGGTTGGGGCGCACTACAACCCGGCGACCAAGCGCGCCGAGTTGGACAGCATTGGGGCGTTCCTCAGCAACAACACTGCCCGCGCGGCCTTTTCACACGCGGTCAACGGCTCGCTGCTGACCGCCGGCACCTTCGTCGCCGCGGTGAGCGCCTGGTGGCTGATTCGCGCGCAAAAGGCGGGCAACGTGGATCTCGGCACGGTGTTTCGTCCCGCGGCGATCCTCGGGTGTTGGGTTGCGCTGTTCGCCACCGTCGGGCTGTTCTTCACCGGAGACCAGCAGGGCAAGTTGATGTTCCAGCAGCAACCGATGAAAATGGCGTCGGCGGAATCGTTGTGCAACACCGAAACCGATCCGGACTTTTCGATCTTGACGGTCGGCTCGCACAACAACTGCGACAGCATCACCCGCGTGATCCAGGTGCCCTACGTCTTGCCGTTCCTCGCCGAGAGCAAATTCACCGGCGTGACACTGCAGGGCGTACGCGACATCCAGCAGGATTCGCAACGCAAGTTCGGGCCAAATGACTACCGGCCGAACCTATTCGTCACCTATTGGTCATTCCGCATGATGATCGGGTTGATGGCGATTCCGGTGCTGTTCGCGCTGGCCACCTTATGGCTGACCCGTGGCGGCCGCACCCCCACCCAACCGTGGTACTCCTGGTTCGCGCTACTGACCATCCCCACTCCGTTCCTGGCCAACAGCGCCGGATGGGTGTTCACGGAAATGGGCCGCCAGCCATGGATTGTGGTGCCGAATCCGACCGGTGACCAGCAGGTCCGTCTGACGGTCAGCCAAGGCGTATCGGATCACGCGTCTGGCATGGTCGTCACCTCGTTGGTGATATTCACCCTTGTCTACGCGGTGCTCGCGGTCATCTGGTTCTGGCTGCTGAAGCGCTACGTCGCCGAGGGGCCGATGGAACACGACGCGGAACCCGCACCGCCGAAAGCACCCGGCGATGACGAAGTGGCCCCGCTGTCGTTCGCCTACTGACCGGGAAAGAGTTGACCAATGGCGCTGCAAGAGTTGTGGTTCGGCATCATCGCCGTACTGTTCCTGGGCTTCTTCATCCTGGAGGGCTTCGACTTCGGCGTGGGAATGCTGATGGAGCCGTTCGCTCGGGTAAGCAGCGGCGATCCGGAAGTCCACCGGCGCACGGCGCTGAACACGATCGGCCCGGTGTGGGACGGCAACGAGGTCTGGCTGATCACCGCTGGCGCCGGAATGTTCGCCGCGTTTCCCGTTTGGTACGCGACGGTGTTCTCCACCCTCTACCTGCCGCTGTTGGCGATCCTGTTCGGCATGATCGTGCGAGCCGTGGCGATCGAGTGGCGCGGCAAGATCGACGACACAAAATGGCGTACCTTGGCCGATTTCGGGATTGCGATCGGCTCATGGCTGCCCGCCGTGCTGTGGGGTGTGGCGTTCGCCGTCCTGGTCCGCGGCCTGCCGGTGGACGCCAACGGCCACGTCCAGCTCTCCATCGGTGACGTGCTCAACGCCTACACACTGCTGGGCGGGGTGGCCACCGCCGGGCTGTTTTTGTTCTACGGCGCGGTGTTCGTCGCGTTGAAGACGGCGGGCGCGATCCGCGACGACGCGCACCGATTCGCCAAGCAGCTGGCACTGCCGGTCACGGGACTCGTTGGCGCCTTCGGGCTTTGGACGCAGCTGGCCTACGGCAAGGACTGGACCTGGCTGGTGCTGGCGGTGGCGGTCGTCGCACAGCTTGCGGCGGTGGCGCTGGTGTGGCGCCGCGTGTCCGACGGCTGGGCGTTCGCCAGCACCGTATTGGTCATTACGGCCGTGGTGATCCTGTTGTTCGGTGTGTTATATCCCAATTTGGTGCCCTCCACGCTGAACAAGCAGTGGAGCCTGACGATCTACAACGCGTCGTCGACGCCGTACACACTCAAGATCATGACGTGGGTGACCGCGTTCTTCGCCCCGCTAACGGTCGCGTACCAGGCCTGGACGTATTGGGTTTTCCGGCAACGGATCTCGACTGACCGGATACCTGCGTCGATCGGGCTGGCAAGGCGTCCGTCCTGAGCACACGCAACTCCCGGGCGCCCTTGGACCCGCGACTGTGGCGGGCATCGAGTGCGCTGCGTCGCTACCTGGCTGCCACGGTGAGCTGCGGAGTGGTGATCTCCGGCTGCACGATCGGCTCGGCGATCGTGCTGGCCGGCATCGTCGCGACCATCATCACCGATCCCCCGACTCGTGGTCTGCGCGGCTGGCTGGGACCGCTGTCGATTCTGTTGGCGCTGTGGGTCGTTCGCACGGTGACGCATTGGTTGCAGGCGCGCCTGGGCCAGCGCGGCGCCAGCGCGGTGATCGCCGATCTCAACGATCAGGTGCTGACGGCGGTCACCGCCCGGCAACCCAACGAGCTCGACGCGCAGCGGGACGCGGCCGCGGTTGTGGTAACCCGGGGCCTGGACGGCTTGCGTCCCTATTTCACCGGTTATGTGCCCACCCTGCTGCTTGCCGCGATCCTGACTCCGGCGACCGTGGCCGTGATCGCGCTCTATGACCTGAAATCGACGGTGATCGTGATGATCACGCTGCCGCTGATACCGATCTTCATGGTTTTGATCGGGCTCGCGACAGCGGAGCGATCAGCGGCCGCGCTGGCCGCCATGACCACGCTGCAGGGCCGGCTGCTGGACCTGATCGCGGGTATTCCCACGCTGCGGGCGTTAGGCCGCGCTTCAGGCCCCGAGCATCGCATCGCCGAACTCGCTGCGGCTCATCGCCGCTCGGCGATGGCGACGCTGCGCATCGCATTCCTGTCGGCCCTGGTGCTCGAATTGCTGGCCACCCTGGGTGTCGCGCTGATCGCGGTTGCTATCGGTCTGCGCCTGGTGGTCGGCGAGATGACGCTGAGCACCGGACTGACCGTGCTGCTGCTGGCACCCGACGTGTACTGGCCGCTGCGCCGCATCGGCGTGGAATTCCACGCTGCTCAAGACGGCCGGACCGCGGCCGACGAGGCGTTCGCGCTGATCGGCGACGACCCCGTGGCCGCAGAGCGCGATCGAACGGTCGTCGCGAGCGGAACGGAGATCCGGCTCGAGCAGCTCAGTGTCGCCGGCCGAGACGGCAATTCGCCCTGCGAGTTGACGACGGTGATCCAACCGGGCCGCGTCACGGTGCTGACCGGCCGCAACGGCGCCGGCAAGAGCACCACGCTGCAGGCGATCGCGGGACTCACGGTGCCGTCATCCGGTCGGGTCACCGTCGACGGGGTCGACGTCGCGGAGTTGGAGCGCAGCGCGTGGTGGCGGCAACTGTCCTGGCTGCCTCAGCGCCCCGTGCTGATCCCCGGCACGATCCGCGACAACCTGGCCCTGTTCGGCACGTTGAAAGACCCCGAATATGCTTGTGCCGCGGCCTGTTTCGATTCGGTGCTGGCCGAGCTGTCGGACGGGCTGGAGACGGTGCTGGGGCGTGACGGCGCCGGGCTGTCGCTGGGACAGCGCCAACGGCTGGGCCTGGCCCGCGCATTCGGGTCGCCGGCCCCGGTGCTGCTGCTCGATGAGCCCACCGCCCACTTGGACGCCAACACCGAGCAGCGGGTGCTGCGGGCCATTGTGCAGCGGGCACGCGCAGGGTCGACCGTCGTGGTCGTCGGCCACCGGCAGCCCGTCGTGGCGATCGGTGACCATGTGGTCGAGGTGGTTTCGGACGGCGAGGTGCGTTGTGCGCGAGTCTGATCCGCTCGTTACCGCGTCGAGCCTGTTGCGGCCGCGGCTGCCTCGCATCCTGGCCGCCATCGCGTTGGGAGTGCTGTCGCTGGGCAGCGCGCTGGCCTTGGCCGGAGTCTCGGCGTGGCTCATCACGCGGGCCTGGCAGATGCCGCCCATCCTCGATTTGTCCGTCGCGGTCGTCGCGGTGCGCCTGCTGGCGATCTCGCGCGGCGTGCTGCACTACTGCGAGCGACTGGTCACCCACGACACCGCGCTGCGCGCGGCCGGCTCCGCACGGTCGCAGATCTATCACCGGCTGGCGCACGGGCCGGCCGCGGTGGCCGTCCGGCTGCACAGCGGTGAGCTGGTGGCGCGCGTCGGCGCCGATGTCGACGAACTCGCCGACGTCCTGGTGCGCGCCCTGATCCCGATCGGTGTCGCATCGGTGTTGGCGGTGGCGGCAACGGTCGCGGTCGCGGTGATCTCGCCGGCGGCCGGCACGGTGTTGGCGATCTGCCTGCTGATCGCCGGGGTGGTGGCT
This sequence comes from Mycobacterium ahvazicum, assembly GCF_900176255.2. Taxonomy (GTDB): domain Bacteria; phylum Actinomycetota; class Actinomycetes; order Mycobacteriales; family Mycobacteriaceae; genus Mycobacterium; species Mycobacterium ahvazicum. The sequence goes on along the minus strand of NZ_FXEG02000002.1, from coordinate 2,018,640 downwards.
CCCCTGCTGGCGGGCAGGGCCGCGGCCACGCAGGAAGAGGTTGCCCGCCAATATCATTCCGAGCGCGACACGGCGGCGATGATCGCCCTCGAGCACGCGCCCGAGCTTCGCGTCGCCGGTGCCCTGCCCGGCGTCATCGCAGAATCGCATCGTCGCCAGCTCCGCTGGAGTGATGCGCTGGACGCTGCCGCCAGGCCGGCCGCTCTGGCCGAGGCCATGCCGACCGCCGCGGTCGGAGCCAGCGTGCTCGGCGCGGTCGTCGCCGGCATCGGGCTCGCACACGTGGTCGCCCCGACCACCTTGGCCATCTTGATGTTGTTGCCGCTGTCCGCATTCGAGGCGATGACTCCCCTACCCGGAGCCGCTATTCAGTTGACGCGGTCACGGATCGCCGCGCGCCGTCTGCTCGACCTGGCGCCGCCGGTCCACGAGGCCGGACCCACATCCCCCGCGCCGACACCAACACCGGTCGGCACCGCGAGGTTGTCGGCCGACGTGGGATCCGGCCACACGCAGGCTTTGTCACACCGGGTGACCCTCGAGCTCGAGCCGGGCGCACGGTTGGCCGTCACCGGTGCCAGTGGCGCCGGGAAGACGACGCTGCTGATGACACTGGCTGGGCTGGTGCCGCCACTGCACGGCCACGCGATGTTGAACGGAACCGACGTGAGCCGGTTCGACGAGCGTGAATTGCCAGGCGCTGTCTGCTTTTTCGCCGAGGACGCACACATCTTTGCCACCACCGTTCGAGACAACCTCCTGGTCGCCCGCGGTGACTGCGGCGACGACGAACTGAGGGCAGCACTGGACGCGGTTGGCCTTGGCGACTGGCTCGCGAGTCTGCCCGGCGGGCTGTCGACGGTGCTGACCGGCGGCGCACACGCGGTCTCGGCGGGTCAGCGCAGGCGGCTGCTGCTGGCCCGGGCGATGCTGTCGCCGGCCCGCATCCTGTTGCTCGACGAGCCCACCGAACATCTCGACGCGGTCGACGCCGAGCGGATTCTGGCGGACCTGCTGACCCCGTCGTCCGGGCTGATGAGCAGGGAGCGGACGGTGGTGGTGGCCACCCATCACCTGCCCACGGCGGTGGACTGTCCCGAGCTGCGCATCGGGTAAGGCCCGGTTCTCAGAGGTGTCGTCGGCGCGGCGTGAATTCCAGTGTCAGCAAGACGAATACCAGCGGCACCAGCTGTGTCAGTGATATCAGCGCATAACGCCGGGCATCGAGCGCGTGGAACTTGTGTACGTATCGGTACAACGACTCCAGCGCGATCAACGGGTCGAGCAGATGGATCAACCGGTAGAACACCTGCTGCAATCGGCCGCGATTCTTGTCGTCGAAGATCTCCGGGAACGCCGCAAATGACAGCGAAACACGTTGTGCCCCAGCCTCTTTCCCTGCCATGATCATGTCTGCGCTGAGGCGTTCGTCGATCCCGTTGGGTGCACCGCGGCGACGCCACGGCACGTCCATGGTGATGTCGCTGCCGCCCCCGGCCGTCGCGTATCGATGAAATCCCTGCGCGCGCCCGTCGGCGTCCCTGGCGATGATCAGCTGTATTCCGGGGAACCGGCCCTCCAGCACGCCATCGAGGTTCATGTAGAACCCTCGGTCGGCATGCGCCCCGCTGGGCGATGCGCGCACCACGTCGATCAATTCGGCGCGCAACCGGTCGTCGAGTTCCTGCTCCGCAACGATTTCCGTGGTGATGCCGGCGTTGTGCGTGCGCTTCACCGCCTGACGCAGGTTGCGAAACTTGCGGCCCACCATGTCGAAGCCGGCCACGTCGACGACGACATCGCGACCGATCGGCACCGCTCGCAGCGATTGCTTGACCACCGCTCGGTCGCTCCACAGCGCGAGCCGGCGTTCGCTACACCCGACTACCGCGATGCGCCAGCCGTGGGCGTGACACATCGCGGCGAAATCGGCGATCAGTTCCGGGAATTGGGTCTCGTCACCGATCGGGTCCCCACCCACTACCGCAAACCCCATCCGGGTCCGGTAGGCCAGCGCGGCAGTGCCGTCGGCGGTGAAGTGGTAGCTCTTGCCCGTCTGCATCGCAAACGGTGCCAGCGGGTCGTCGGTGGTGGCGTTGATCAAAGCCCAAGCCCGCGCGAGATTTTCGGGTTGCGGATGAGATGAGGTGGGCCACATCAACACCAACCCCGAGACGGCGATCAGCACGTCGCCAACCAGGTCGAACCCCAACACATGTGAGCTCAGGCCGGCCACCACGCACAGCGCGGACGTTGCCGCATGCATGGTCGTCACGGGGCGGCCCAGGAAAATTCCGCGGGCGATCAACGCCACCGCGGCCAGTACCGTCAACGACCAGCCCAGCCGATCGGAGTAATGCCATTGCGGCTGATAGCGGTGATGGGCGACGATCGCTACCAGCCAGCACCCGGCGCACAACAGGGCAAAGGCGCCGATACAGCGCGCGGCGAGCGAATCGAGGTGAACCACAACACGTTCGCGCGCGCGCAGGGTGGGGAGAAGGTCTGCTGACGAGCCTTTCATACTTCACCTCCCGATGGGCGTAGCGCTTGTCCCATCGAATACCCGGCTCATTCGAAGTTACGCTCGATTGCCGCCCCGCAGAACCGAAATCGAACGGCTGTCCGGTAACTATTCGATAACCGTTATCGGTTAGACGGCGGAAAGTACTTCAGCACACCTTCTTGCGCGACGGTGGCGACCATTTGACCGGAACGATCGAAGAAATGGCCGGTGCCCAGCCCGCGCGAATCCGCGGCCACCGGCGACGACGTCGAATACAGCACCCAATCGTTGAAGTCGACCTGCCGGTGAAACCACACCGAATGATTGGCCGACGCGGCGAAGATGCGGTCGAAGCCCCAGGACAACCCGTGGGTGGTGATGACCGAGTCCAGCACCGTGGTGTCCGAGGAGTACACCATCGTCGCCGTGTGCAGCACGGGATCGTCGGGCACCATGCCCAACGCCTTGAGCCACACCCGGTTGTGCGGCAGCCGCTCACCCTTGTCCCGCATCACCCACGCGGGATCGTTGGTGTAGCGCCATTCGATCGGCTGCAGCGCGTTGACGAAGTGCGGAACGGTCTTTTCGTAGCCGCGCAACAGGTCACCGAGTGGTGGCTGCGCGTCTGCCGTCCCGACTTCGGGTGGTTGGACCGCATGCTCTAGACCGGGACCCCCCGACATATAGGTGATCATCGCTGAGGACAACAACACCCCGTCCTGTACCGCGTCGACGCGCCGGTTGGCGAAGCGCCGCTCGTCGCGCAGCCGGGAGACGTAAAATTCGATGTCCTTGCCGGTGTTGCCGCCGTTGATGAAATGCACCGACAGCGCACTGGGCGGCAAGTCGGGCCGGACCAGGCTGCGGCTGCCGGCGACGAACGATTGCGCCATGAGCTGCCCGCCGAAGGTCCGCATCGGGTTCTTGCTGGGATGCGACCCGACGAACAGGTCGTCGCCCGCGCGATTGAGGTCCAGGACCGCCAGCAGTTCTTGGAAATCAGACGAGGAATCGGTATTCGGCTGATCGCCGGCCGGCACGGGCTCTCCTTGCGCTAGAGGTCGTCCTCCCCGATCCGGTGGACGTGGATCAGGTTGGTGGACCCTACTGTGCCAGGTGGCGCACCGGCGACAATCACCACCAGGTCTCCCCGCTTGTATCGGCCCAGCTCGAGCAGCGATTTGTCGGCCTGACGGATCATCTCGTCGGTGGAATCCATGATGGGAACGATGAACGTCTCGGTGCCCCACGTCATGGCCAGCTGGCTGCGCACCTCGGGCCACGCGGTGAACGCGAGCAGCGGCAGCGGCGTGTGCAGGCGCGCCAGCCGCTTCACGGTGTCGCCGGACTGGGTGAACGCGACCAGCGCCTTGGCGTCGAGCCGCTCGCCGATGTCGCGGGCGGCATACGAGATCACCCCGCGTTTGGTGCGCGGCACGTGGGTCAGCGGCGGCGCGGCCGTGGAGTTGTCCTCGACGGCGGTCACGATGCGGGCCATGGTGCGGACCGCGGCCAGCGGGTACTTCCCGACCGAGGTCTCCCCGGACAGCATCACCGCGTCGGCGCCGTCGAGCACGGCGTTGGCGACGTCGGATGCCTCGGCGCGGGTGGGCCGGGAGCTCTCGATCATCGACTCGAGCATCTGGGTCGCGACAATGACGGGCTTGGCGTTCTCGCGGGCCATCTGAATGGCCCGCTTCTGCACCAGCGGAACCTCTTCGAGCGGAAGCTCGACACCGAGGTCGCCGCGCGCCACCATGATGCCGTCGAAGGCCAGCACGATCGCTTCGAGATTGTCGACGGCTTCCGGCTTCTCCAGTTTGGCGATCACCGGCACCCGCCGGCCGATCCGATCCATCACCTCGTGCACTAATTCGACATCCGACGGCGAACGCACGAACGACAGCGCGATCAGGTCGACGCCCAGGTCCAGCGCGAAGGTGAGATCGTCGATGTCCTTGTCCGACAAGGCCGGCGCGGACACGTTCATCCCGGGCAGCGACATGCCCTTGTTATTGCTGACCGGACCGCCCTCGACCACCGTGCAGACGACGTCGTCGCCGTCGATGGCCTCGACGACCAGTCCGACCTTGCCGTCGTCGACCAGGACCCGGTCGCCGACCGCGGCGTCCTTGGACAACGTCTTGTAGGTGGTCGATACCCGGTCGTGGGTTCCTTCGCAGTTTTCGACGGTGATGCGGATCGTTTCGCCGTCGGCCCAGTAAGTCGAGCCGGTGGCGAAGCGCCCCAGCCTGATCTTCGGGCCTTGCAGGTCGGCGAGCACACCGACGGCGCGCCCGGTGGCGTCCGAGGCGGCACGTACCCGCTCGTATGCGGCTTTGTGGTCGGCGTAGTCGCCATGGCTGAAGTTCATTCGGGCGACGTCCATTCCGGCCTCTACCAGCGCCAGAGTCAACTCGTCCGATTGGGTTGCAGGGCCGAGGGTGCAGACGATCTTCCCGCGTCTACTCACGCCGATTAGCTTAGTCGTGCCGTCGGCTGTCGGGGTGACCCGAAGGTGGCCGCGCGTTGAGCCACCGGAAAATGGTCACGACGGGTTCACCCGCGATTCAGCGGCCGCCTACCCGCTGAGCATGGTCGGGACCAGCGGAAACCCCGGCATATTGCGCACCACCGTCCACGCGATCGCCGCGACCGTGATCGTGATCACCGCCGTTATCGGCAGCGCGCGCCGGCCCTGCCGCCATCGGACCAGCAGCCAGAGGGCCAAGACCGGCAGCCCGACGAGCACGAAAGCGTTGTCGTAGACGCTGGCCGCCAGGTGGCCGTGCAGCAGGTCATGCGTCATGCGAAGCCCGCCGCAGAAGGGGCAATTCCAGCCGGTGAGCCATTTGAACGGGCAGAGCGGGTAGGCCGAATTCGCGTTGTGCGGGTCGACGGATCCGACATAGCCGAGTGCCCCGGCGAACAGGACGCCGGTACCGGCAGCGATATAACGGCTGTGGCGGTGACGCTGCCCTCCCGTGCGGGAGGCCGAGTCAGGTTCCATCGCGCAGTGGCCGGCCCTGCGGATCGTTGACCTTGTCGGTCAAGATCAGGACCGCGTCGATGATGCTCCAGATCAAACCGATTCCACACAGGCCCAGCAGCAGTTGTGCCACACCCAGGCCGGTGTCGCCGATATAGAAGCGGCCGATGCCGCCGATGCCGACCAGGCTGAGCAGCTGCAGCAGACCGGCGATTGTTTTCGACTTGTCCGAGTACGGCAGGCCCGTCACCGGATGACGGCCGTAGGGTGCCGACGGGTCGTATCCGGCGGCCCCGGGATACGGCTGGTATTGCGGGTACGGCGGTGGATATCCCGACGACTGCGGAGGTGGTGCGCCGGGGTCCGGGGCACTGCCCCACGACGGTTCGGTCACGGTGTTCAGCATGCCAGATGAACTGGGTGTACCCCAGCCTCGACGAGTCGTTCGCTAGCCGCCGGGACGCCGGGTGCGGCGGCGCAGCGCCCAGCGGCGCCGAGTTTGCTGGTCGTCCGCGGTGGGCGAGCTCTCCGACGCGGGCGGCTCAGCTGCGGGTTCCCCGGGTTTCTCGTCGACGGGCGGGGTTGACTCCGGCTCGCTCTCGGCGGTTTCCGCCGCTTCTCCGCCACCGTCTTCAGATTCGCTGGCCTGCGCCTCGGGTGCGGCTTGTGCCGGCTCTTCGGCTTCGGGCTCTTCGGCTTCGGGCTCTTCGGCTTCGGGCTCTTCGGCTTCGGGCTCTTCGGCTTCCGGCTCTTCGGCTTCCGGCTCTTCGGCTTCGGGCTCTTCGGCTTCAGCCTCGGCTGCTGCCGCCTCTTCAGCTTCCGGCTCTTGCGCTTCCGCGACCTCCGGCTCCTCAGCCTCAGCGACCTCCGGCTCCTCAGCCTCGGCCTCGGCGATTGCCTCTTCAACCCCAGCCTCGGGTTCCTCAGCCTCTACAGCCTCTGCCTCCCCGACTTGCGGCTCTTCGGCTTCGGGTTCCGGCGACTCTTCGGGCTCTTCGGCTTCGGCGGTCTCGGCTTCTTCGGCCCTCGCCTCTCCAGGCTCTTCGGCTTCGGCGGTCTCGGCTTCTTCGGCCCTCGCCTCTTCAGGCTCCTCTGCTTCCGACTCCGCGTCCTCTGCTTCCGGCTTGTCAAGCGTCGCCGTTTCCACCGACTCGGCCGAACCCGCCGGGCCGGCGTCGTCGTCCGCGCTGGCCGCACTCGCCGCCACCGTCGAGGCCGCGGCGACACTGGCGAGTTCCTCCGTCCGTTCGACGGCGGGCTTGGATTCGTCGTCCTCCGGCTGCACCTTGCCGCGCAAACTCTCGGGATCCTCGCGGCCCTTCGGCGCCAAAACGATGTAGACGACGGCGCCGATGAACACGAAAGTCGATGTAAACGAGTTGATCCGGATGCCGGCGATGTGGGTGGCGGTGTCGTCACGCAACAGCTCGACCCAGAAGCGCCCGACACAGTAGAGCGCGACGTAGGCGGCAAAGAGCCGTCCGTGACCGATCGCGTAACGCCGGTCGATGTAGATCAGGATGGCGAAAACTAGTACGTTCCAGAGCAATTCGTACAGAAAAGTCGGTTGTACCACGACCGCGAGCTGCCCGGTCGACACACCGTCGAGTGAATGTGGGTCGATGTATCCCGAAGGATCGCGGCGATAAAAGATTTCCAGGCCCCACGGCAGCGTGGTCTCCCGGCCGTAAAGCTCCTGATTGAAGTAGTTCCCGAGCCGACCGATCGCCTGCGCCAAGATGATGCCCGGGGCGACCGAATCGAGGAAGGCCGGCAACGGTATTCCGAGCCGGCGGCAACCGATCCATGCTCCCAACACACCGAGCGCCACCGCGCCCCAGATGCCCAGCCCGCCGTCCCAGATGCGGAACGCGGCGCCGAACCCGGCACCGCCCGGGCCCCAGTATGTCCGCCAATCGGTCGCCAGGTGATACAGCCGGCCACCGATCAAACCGAACGGCACCACCCACAGCGCGATGTCGTAAATCACCCCGCGCTGCCCGCCGCGGGCTGCCCAGCGCCGATCGCCGATGATCAGCGCGACCACGATCCCGGTGATGATGAACAGCGCGTACGCGCGAATCGGCAACGGACCCAGGTGCCAGACACCTTGCGGGGGGCTGGGGAAATACGTGGGCAACATCGTCATGATGACGACACTCGCACACCTTCGGCCAATTCCTGGGTCAACGCACGCAAGCTCGGCAGACCGTCGGCGAGTGCCGATACCAAGGCCGAGCCGACGATGACGCCGTCGGCGTAACTGCCGATTTGCGCGGCCTGCTCACGCGATCGCACGCCGAGGCCGACGCCGACGGGAATGTCGGACACCGCTTTGATCCTGTTGACCAATTCGGGGGCGGCGTTCGACACCGCGTCGCGGGCCCCGGTCACGCCCATCGTCGAGGCCGCGTAGACGAATCCACGCGATGCCTCGACCGTGCTCACCAGCCGTTCCGGAGTCGACGAGGGCGCCACCAGATAAATGCGATCCAGCCGATGCTGTTCGGACGCGGCCATCCACTCGCCGGCTTCATCGGGGATCAGGTCCGGCGTGATGAGCCCGTGTCCGCCTGCCGACGCGAGATCCCGTGCGAACGCGTCAATCCCGTAGCGCAGCACCGGGTTCCAGTAGGTCATGACCACCGCACGCCCGCCGGCCATACTGATCGCCTCGACCGCGGCCAACGTGTCACGCACGCGAACTCCGCCGCGCAACGCGGCCTCGGTAGCCCGGGCGATCGTCGGGCCGTCCATCCCGGGATCCGAATAAGGCACCCCGACTTCGACGAGGTCACAACCCGATTCGACCAGGGCGGTCATCGCGTCCACCGACGTCCGCACGTCGGGATAGCCGGTGGGCAGGTAACCGATCAGCGCGGCACGGTTTTCGGCCCGGCAAGCGTCGAAAAGCGGTGCCAGCCTGCTGGCCTGGCTCTGCTCCACCGTCATCGGGTGTCCTGGTCGTCCATCAGGCCGAACCATTTCGCGGCCGTCTCGACATCCTTATCGCCGCGACCCGACAGGTTCACCACAATGATTGCGCCGCTGCCCAATTCATGGCCGAGCTGCAGAGCACCGGCGACGGCATGAGCGGATTCGATGGCCGGGATGATGCCCTCGGTCCGGCACAGCAGCCCAAACGCGTCCATTGCCTCGGCGTCGGTGATCGGCCGGTATTCTGCACGGCCGGTCTCGCGCAGCCACGCATGCTCCGGGCCTACTCCCGGGTAGTCCAAACCCGCTGAAATCGAATGAGATTCGATCGTCTGGCCGTCCTCATCCTGCAGCAGATAAGAGAACGACCCCTGAAAGGCGCCCGGTGACCCGCCGGTGAATGTCGCCGCGTGCCTGCCGGTCTCGACGCCGTCGCCCGCTGCCTCGTAGCCGATCAACCGCACGCCGGGGTCGTCGATGAAGGCGTGGAAGATGCCGATCGCGTTGGACCCGCCGCCCACGCAGGCCGCGACGGCGTCGGGCAACCGGCCCGCCTGCGTCTGGATCTGTGCGCGCGCCTCGAGCCCGATGATGCGCTGGAAATCGCGGACCATCGTCGGGAAGGGGTGTGGGCCCGCCGCCGTGCCGAAGCAGTAGTACGTTTTGTCGGCGTTGGTGACCCAATCCCGGAACGCCTCGTTGATGGCGTCCTTCAACGTTTGCGAGCCCGAGTCGACCGAGACGACCTCGGCGCCCAACAGCCGCATCCGCGCCACGTTGAGCGCTTGGCGCGCAGTATCGACCGCGCCCATGTAGATCACGCACTCCAGGCCGAGCAATGCGCAGGCGGTGGCAGTCGCCACGCCGTGCTGCCCGGCGCCGGTCTCGGCGATCACCCGGTTCTTGCCCATCCTCTTGGCCAGCAACGCCTGGCCGAGCACGTTGTTGATCTTGTGAGATCCGGTGTGGTTCAAGTCTTCTCGCTTGAGGAAGATGCGTGCTGAACCAGCGTGTTCGCTTAGGCGGGTGGCCTCGTAGAGGGGTGACGGTCGGCCCGCGTAGTTCGCCTGCAAGTCGTCCAGCAGCTCCAGAAATTCCGGGTTGACGCGTTCCTTTTCGTAAGCCGCGGTGACTTCTTCGATCACCGCCATCAGCGCCTCGGCGACGTAGCGGCCGCCGTACACACCGAAATGTCCACCCGCGTCAGGGTCGTGTCGGGTGGGTTCAGAAATGGCCGCGCTGGAAAGCGGCAGGGCGGCGCGAGTGGGATCCACCATCACCAATGCTCAACGCGGGGACGGCTGATGGGGTTCAACGCAGGGCTCCGACTAGCGAGCCGGTTTCGGACATGACGGATGGGTACCCGCGGTCACCAGATCGGCAACGGCGGCACGCGGATCGCCACTTTTGACCAGGCCCTCACCGACGAGGACGGCATCGGCGCCGGCACCGGCGTACGCCAACAGGTCCGCGGTACCCCGTACACCGGATTCGGCGATCCTGATCACGTTGCTGGGCAGGCCGGGCGCGATCCGCGAGAAGCTGTCCCGGTCCACCTCTAGCGTCTTGAGATCGCGGGCATTGACCCCGATTACGTTGGCGCCGGCCTTGAGCGCGCGATCCGCCTCTTCTTCGGTGTGGACCTCGACAAGCGCTGTCATGCCCAATGATTCGGTGCGGTCGAGCATCGCCGCCAACGCCGACTGCTCCAAAGCGGCGACGATCAGCAGCAACATGTCCGCGCCGTGCGCACGAGCCTCGTGAATCTGATACGGCTGCACCACAAAGTCTTTGCGCAAGACCGGAATCGACACCGCGGCCCGAACCACATCCAGGTCGTCAAGCGAGCCGTTGAAACGCCGCTCCTCGGTCAACACACTGATGATGCGGGCGCCGCCGTCTTCGTATGCCTGAGCCAGTTTCGCCGGATCGGCAATGGGCGCCAAGGAACCCGCTGACGGACTCGCGCGCTTGACCTCGGCGATGACGCCGATCCCCGGCTCGCGCAGGGCGGCCATTACATCCAGAGGTGGGGGCGCCGCGGCGGCCGCCGCTTTGATCTCGGGAAGAGGGATACGCGCTTCGCGCGCGGCAACATCGGCCCGGACTCCCTCAAGGATGGAGTCAAGGACAGTCGCCGGACTCATACCTGTCGTTTCCCTTCTACAGCCATACAGACGGTCACCTAACCGGTTCCGAACCGATTTCGACGACGTCAATGAAGGGTAGCGACCGTCGGCTCGCGACCCGTCACCGACCCTCGGTGTCAGACTCGCGGGGCCGATCGGTCGGGTCGTGCCCCTCATCGAGTGCGTCCCAGATCATCCGCTCCGACATCTCTGTTGCCCCCGGCTCCTCCAGCATCGCCCCGTCGGCACTCTCGCGTCTCGCGATTGAGCGGCGGGTCGCCGGCGCGGCGTATTTTCTCGCCCCGGCCCGGGCCGTCATCGCCGACCGCATCAACAGGACGGCGGCGATCAACGTGCACACCGCCGCACCCACCGCGAACCCGGCGCCGACGTAACGCCGCTCGCTGCCCACCAGGGTCAGCAGCGAAATGTGGGCGAGTTCGGACCCTCGCACCGCCACATCCGGCAGCACCCACAGGCTGACGCCCAGATAGCCGATCGCCAGGCTGATCACGGCGAGCAGGCCGGCCAGCGCCCGCAGCGCCCAGCCACGCACCGCGAGCGCCGCGACGGCGGTGGCCAGCATCAGCAGCGCCAACGGCAGCAGGGCCGTCGACCAGGACACACCGGCCAGGACCACTTGCTTGGGCGGCCCCAGCCCGTCGAACGACCGAATCACCACCCAAGGCAGGCGCGAGGCCGTCCACAGCAGACCCGCGGCGATGACCAGCAGCAGCTGGGCGATGCCGATCGTCAGCCGGGGCCGCCGGTCCGGCGGCGGGTCAGCCATTGCGGGTGGCGCCCGGGGCGCTGAGCGTCTGCGCCGCGGCGATGGCATTGAGCACCGCGCGCGCTTTGTTGCTCGCCTCGGTGTACTCGTAAGGACCGTTGGAGTCCGCCACTACCCCGCCGCCCGCCTGGACATAGGCGGTGCCATTGCGCATCAGCGCGGTGCGAATGGCGATCGCGAAGTCCGCGTTGCCGGCGAAGTCGAAGTAACCGAGCACGCCGCCGTAGACGCCGCGGCGCGTCTTCTCTACCTCTTCGATCAGCTCCATGGCCCGCACCTTGGGCGCCCCGGACAGCGTGCCGGCCGGGAAACAGGCCGTGACGGCGTCCAGGGCGGTGCGGCCCTCGCCGAGCAGGCCGGTCACCGTGGAGACCAAGTGCATGACGTGGCTGTACCGCTCGATGTGGCTGTAATCCTCGACCCGCACCGTGCCGGGTGTGCAGACCCGGCCTAGATCGTTGCGGCCGAGGTCGACCAGCATCAGGTGCTCCGCGCGTTCCTTGTCGTCGGACAGCAGCTCCTTCTCCAGCAGCTGGTCTTCTTCCTCGTTCTGTCCCCGCCACCGGGTGCCGGCGATCGGGTGCGTCGTCGCGCGGCCGTCGGCGACGGTGACGAGTGCCTCCGGGCTGGATCCGACGATCGAAAAGTCCGTTACACCAGCACTATTCGGCACATGAAGCAGGTACATGTAGGGGCTGGGGTTGGTCACTCGCAGAATCCGGTAGACGTCGATCGGGTCGACGTCGGTGTCCATCTCGAAGCGCTGCGAGGGCACCACCTGGAAGGCTTCGCCGGCCGCGATCTGGTCGACGAGGTAGTCGACGATCTTGCCGTACTCCTCGACCGTGCGCTGGGCGCGGAACTGCGGCTCGGGCTTGCTGAAAGTGGCCACCGTCGACGGCAGCGGCTGGCCCAGCGCTTCGGTCATCACATCCAGGCGCGCGACGGCGTCGTCGTAGGCCTCGTCGACCCGCTCGTCGGTACCGTTCCAGTTCACCGCGTTGGCGATCAGCGTGATGGTGCCCTCGTGGTGGTCGACCGCCGCCACATCCGTGGCCAGCAGCATCAGCATGTCCGGCAGCTGCAGATCGTCGACGGCCATTTCCGGCAGGCGTTCCAGGCGCCGCACCATGTCGTAGGCGAAGAACCCGACCAGGCCACCGGACAGCGGCGGAAGCCCCGGCTCGGACTGGCTGGTTTGTCGGGTGGACAGCAGCTCCAGGGTGGCCTGCAGCGCCTCGAGCGGATCGCCACCGGTGGGCGCGTCCTGCGGGACCGCGCCCAACCACACCGCTTGGCCGTCGCGCACGGTCAACGCCGAGGGTGCCCCGGCTCCGATGAACGACCATCGCGACCACGACCGGCCGTTCTCGGCAGACTCCAGCAAGAACGTGCCGGGTCGATTAGCGGCCAGCTTGCGGTATGCCGACAGCGGCGTCTCGCTGTCAGCCAAGACCTTCCGGGTCACCGGAACAAAGCGGTGCGCCGCCGCGAGCAGGCGAAATTCCTCCCGTGAGGTCGTGTCGGCGAGGTGTGGGTGCACCGAACCATCCTCGCAGATGCGGTTGCCCGGCCCGGGCGGTCCCGCGAGCCGGGGGCACCTCCCGCTTGCGGGGGAACGACACGGCGACTTTCCGCCCGATTTGTCGCGGTGCCGTCAGGCTCGCACCCGGCACGGCCTCGTGGGCAATTGGGCGTAGCCTGACGGCCATGAAAACTGGTGACACAGTGGCCGATTTCGAACTTCCCGATCAGACCGGAACGCCCCGCACGCTCAGCGCCCTGCTTGCCGACGGCCCCGTGGTGCTGTTCTTCTACCCCGCGGCAATGACTCCCGGGTGCACCAAGGAAGCCTGCCATTTCCGGGACCTGGCTGCCGAATTCGCGGCGGTCGGCGCCAGTCGCGTCGGCATCAGCACCGATGCGGTGCAGAAGCAGGCCAAGTTCGCCGACAAGGAAAGCTTCGACTACCCGCTGCTGTCCGACACCGACGGCACGGTGGCCACGCAGTTCGGCGTCAAGCGCGGTCTGCTCGGCAAGTTGATGCCGGTCAAGCGCACGACGTTCGTGATCGACACCGATCGCAAGGTGCTCAACGTGATTTCCAGCGAGTTCAGCATGGACACCCACGCCGACCAGGCGCTGCAAACCCTGCGGGCGCGTTCGTCGGCGTAATCGCTTGCGCTGCTTGCGGTTACGGGACGATCGCCAGGAACACGAACGCGGCCAGCAGCACCAGATGCACCTCGCCCTGTAGCCGGGTCGCCCGGCCGGGGATCACGGTGAGCATGCTGATCACCACGGTCAACGCAAACAGCACCAGCTGCGTCGAGCCCAGCCCGAGAATCAGCGGTCCCTTGATCCAGATCGACGCCAGCGCGATGCCGGGAATGGTGAGCCCGATGCTGGCCATCGCCGAGCCGTACGCGAGGTTGAGGCTGGTCTGAATGCGGCCCTGTCGCGCCGCTCGCACCGCCGCCAGCGTCTCGGGCAGCAGCACCAGGCCCGCGATCACCACGCCGACGAACGAGTTTGGGAATCCCGCGACCGACACCAGTTTCTCGACGGCCGGCGACTCCTGTTCGGCCAGGCCCACCACCGCGACAAGCGCGCCCACCAGCAGCGCAAGGCTGCGCAGTGCCGCGGCTTGGCTCGGCGGTTCCGCGTGGCTTTCCTCGTCGAGGATGCGTTGCTGACCGCGCTGCGCGATCGGCAGAAAGAAGTCGCGATGCCGCACCGTCTGGGTGAAGACGAACAGCAGGTAGACCAGCAGCGAAGCGACGGCGGCGAATACGAGCTGCCCGGGCGAGAACTCCTGACGACCACGAGTCGTGGTGAAGCTGGGCAGCGCCAGGCTCAGCGTCGCCAGCGTGGTGAGCGTGGCCAGCGCCGCACCGCTGCCTTCGGGATTGAACAACGTCACGCCGTAGCGGTGCGAGCCCAACAGCAGTGACAGCCCGGCGATGCCGTTGGTGGTGATCATCAGGGCGGCGAACGCGGTATCCCGGGCCAGCGTCTCCGCTTCGTTTCCGCCCGAGGCCATCAGCGCGATGATCAGGGCCAGCTCGATGACGGTCACCGCGGTGGCGAGCACCAGCGACCCGAACGGCTCACCGACCCGGTGTGCGACCACTTCGGCGTGGTGCACCGCGGCCAACACGGCGCCGATCAGGACGATCGCCTCGAGCGCGGCCAGCAACGGCCCCGGCTCCGTGCCCCAGGCCAGTGCCAGCATGACGAGAGCGACCAGCGGCACCACGACGTTCCACGACATCCGTTCGCGCATCGCCTGCCATTCTGATCGAAATCGTCGGCGGGTGCCGCCTGGGGCGCGCCGCGTGCGGCTGTCCCGCACGGCCGCGATTTGCCGGCCGCGGCAATCATCGTCTCAGTAGCATGCTCACATGCCGCAAAGCGATGGGTTACCCGAAGGCGCGCTGTTCGCCGGATTCAGGATCATTCGGCGGCTGGGGGCAGGCGGGATGGGCGAGGTGTATCTGGCGCAGCATCCACGGCTGCCGCGCCGTGACGCCCTGAAGATCCTGCCCGGTGAGCTCACCGACAACCTCGAGTTCCGGCAGCGCTTCAACCGGGAGGCCGATCTCGCCGCGAGCCTGTACAACGAGCACATCGTCGGTATCCACGACCGCGGCGAATACGAAGGGCAACTGTGGATTTCGATGGATTACGTGGAGGGCACCGACGCCGCACAGCTGCTGCGCCAGTACCCGTCGGGGCTGCCGAAAGCCGACGTCGTCGAGATCATCGCCGCCATGGCCGACGCGCTGGATTACGCGCATTCGCGCGGCCTGCTGCACCGCGACGTCAAACCCGCGAACATCCTGATCAGTGACGCCACGCCGCGACGGCGCATCCTGCTGGCCGATTTCGGCATCGCGCGCGAGCTGGGTGAGATCAGCGGCCTGACAGCGACCAACATGATGATGGGCACCACCGCCTATTGCGCGCCCGAGCAGCTGCAGGGACTCGACATCGACGGACGCGCCGACCAGTACGCGCTGGGATGTACCGCGTTCAACCTGTTGACGGGTGCCGCTCCGTTTCAGAATTCCAATCCCGCGGTGGTCATCACACAGCACTTGTCCGCGCCGCCACCGCCGGTCAGCCAGCGCCGGCCCGAACTGGCGGATCTCGACGGCGCACTCGCCAAAGCCTTGGCCAAAAACCCCGCCGAGCGTTTTGCGACCTGTTCGGATTTCGCGGCCGCGCTCGGCAGCCAGCTCGGCACCGCGGTCGACGCCGTCGGTCCGACCCGAGCGGGCCCGATCGCGGACACCGAAGTAATCGCCAAGGCCCAAACCGCTTCGCCCGCAACGCCGCCCGCGCGCAGCACCCGGCGTACGGCGGTGGCGGTCGCCGCCGTCGTCGGTCTGGCCCTGGTCGGCCTTGGGGTCCTCGTCGGCGTCCGCGTGTTCGGCGGCTCGCACGGCAACGGCAACGCGAAATCTGTCGCGCCGACGACTAGCCAGGCGGCGGCGCCCGCGAAACCCGGGATCAAGCTGGCCGGCCAACTCACCGACCAGGCGGGTGTGCTCGGGCCCATCGAATACGACACGGTGAATCGGGCGCTCACCAAGCTGTACAACATGCGCGGCACGCGGTTGTGGGTGGTGTATGTCCGGACCTTCGACGGCCAAAAGCCGTTCAAATGGGCAGAGGAGGCGATGCGTGCCAACAACTTGACCGACAACGACGCCATCCTTACCGTCGCCACCGAGGAGCCCGCGTACTCGTTCCGGGTGCCCAACGCCGTGACCGCCGGAAGGGCGATCGACCTCGAAGTCATTCGGCGAGATCGCATCTCACCGGCGGTCTTTCGTCACGAATGGACACGCGCGGCCCTCGAAGCAGCCAACAGCCTGGACGTCGCGCCGCGCTAATTCTCGGGTTCGAGCAGCGCGTCGGCATCGAAGCAGCTGTGGTCTCCGGTGTGGCACGCGCCGCCGACCTGGTCGACCGTCAGCAGCACGGCGTCACCGTCGCAGTCCAGGCGCACCGAGTGCACATGCTGGGTGTGCCCCGACGTCGCGCCCTTGATCCACTGCTCGCCGCGGGACCGCGAAAAGTAGGTGGCCTCGCGGGTTTTCAGGGTGCGGGCCAGCGCTTCGTCGTCCATCCAGGCGACCATCAGCACGTCCCCGCTGCCCCGCTCCTGCACGACGGCGGTGAACAGGCCGTCGGAATTGCGTTTGAGGCGCGAAGCGATCTCGGGATCGAGTGTCATCGTACCGTGATCCCTTCTGCGGCCATCGCCGCCTTCACCTGCCCGATCGTCAACTCCCGGAAGTGAAAGACGCTGGCCGCCAACACCGCATCGGCACCGGCTTCGACCGCGGGCGCGAAGTGGTCGACCGCGCCCGCGCCCCCGCTGGCGATCACCGGAACAGTGACCGCCGCGCGGACCGCGCGCAGCATCGCCAGATCGAAACCGGCCTTGGTGCCATCGGCGTCCATCGAATTGAGCAGAATCTCCCCCACCCCGAGGTCGGCGCCGCGGGCCGCCCACTCGACGGCGTCGATGCCGGTGCCGCGACGGCCGCCGTGCGTGGTGACCTCCCAGCCCGACCGCGTCGGCGCCGAACCCGGCGGCACCGTACGGGCGTCGACGGACAACACGATGCACTGCGAGCCGAATTGCCTTGACATCTCGGCCAATAGGTCGGGGCGCGCGATCGCGGCGGTATTCACCGAGACCTTGTCCGCGCCCGCCCGGAGCAGGACGTCGACGTCGGCCACGGCGCGGACGCCGCCGCCGACGGTCAGCGGGATGAACACCTGCTCGGCGGTGTGGCGCACCACGTCCAGCATCGTCGCCCGGCCCGACGAGGACGCCGTCACGTCCAGAAAGGTCAGCTCGTCGGCGCCCTCGGCGTCATAGGCCGCGGCGAGTTCGACGGGGTCGCCCGCGTCGCGCAGGTTCTCGAAATTGACTCCCTTGACCACACGCCCGTCGTCGACGTCCAGGCACGGAATCACCCGCACGGCAAGGTCGGTAGCCGAGTGCATCTCAGTAGTCCTCCGGTCGGCCGGCGCTGCGCAGAATCTCGAGGATTTCCCCATACGCTCCGGGGGCGGCGGCCAGCACCGACCGGGACTCGGGGGTCCAGGGTTGACCGAGTAGATCGGTGACAGTGCCACCGGCGGCGCGAACCTGCGCGACCCCGGCGGCGTGATCCCACACCTGGCCGCCGAAATGAACTGCGCACGAGAGGATTCCGTCGGCCACGTAGACCAGGTCAAGACCGGTCGAGCCGTGCATGCGCAGTCGCGAGGACACCCGGCTCAGCTTTTCCAGCACCGCCAGTCGGTAGCGCCCCGGGAATCGTCCCCGCGAACCGGCGTTGAATGTGCCGACGCCGATCAGGGTGTCGGCCAATCGCGTATGATTCAACGGCGTCTGCGCGACATCGTTTTTCATCAGCGGCCCTTCGGCGACGGCCAGGTAGCGGTCGTCCGTGAACGGTATCCAGGTCAAGCCGGCCACCGGCTCGCCCTCGTGCAGCAGGCCCAGCAGTATCGCCGCCATCGGTGAGCCGGCGGCGTAGTTGAAGGTGCCGTCGATCGGGTCCAACACCCACACCCACGGCGAATCGACCGGCGTGCCACCGAATTCCTCGCCATGCACTCCGATTCCGGTGGCCGCTTCCAGCGCGGCGACAACCTGCCGCTCGATCGCCAGATCCACCTGGGTGGCGAAGTCGTTGCCCTTCTTGCGAACCGCCGAGTCGGCGCGATGGCCGGCCACGAACGGCTCCACTGCTGCATCGAGGATTGTCGACGCCTCGGCCAGCAGTGCGTGCAGATCCATCGTTCTACTGCCGTACCGCGTCCAGTGCCTGCGGCAAGGTGAACCGCCCGGCGTAGAGCGCCTTGCCCACGATGGCTCCCTCGACGCCGCGGTCGGTGAGAGTGGCGATCGCCCGCAGGTCGTCCAGGCTCGAGACGCCACCGGACGCGATGACCGGGGCATCGGTGCGCTCGGCGACGCTGGCCAGCAGGTCGAGGTTGGGGCCGCCCAGCGTTCCGTCCTTGGTGACGTCGGTGACGACGAACCGCGAACATCCTTCGCCGTCAAGGCGTTCCAGCACATCCCACAGATCGCCACCATCGGTTTCCCAGCCCCGCCCGCGCAGCCGGTGCTCGCCTCCCGGATGGCTAGGGTCGATCTGGACGTCCAGGCCGACGGCGACCCTCTCACCGTGCTCGCTGATCGCCCGCGCGCACCACTGCGGATTCTCCAGCGCCGCGGTGCCCAGGTTGACCCGGGCACAGCCGGTGGCCAGCGCCGCGGCCAGCGAATCGTCGTCGCGGATCCCGCCGGACAGCTCCACCTGCACATCGAGCTTGCCCACCACCTCGGCGAGCAATTCGCGGTTGGACCCGCGGCCGAACGCGGCGTCGAGGTCCACCAGATGAATCCAGTCGGCTCCGTCGCGCTGCCAGTTCAGCGCAGCGTCCAGCGCCGAGCCGTACTCGGTCTCGCTGCCGGCCTTGCCCTGCACCAGGCGCACGGCACGGCCTTCGACGACGTCGACAGCGGGTAACAAAATCAACAAAGCTCCTCCTGAGCGCCGAGACTGCAACTAGCGACGCGTCCTCTCGGCTCGTGCGTCGTGGAATACAGTTTCGCGCAAATCGTCACAGGGCGTGGACCCAGTTGCTCAACACGGCCGCACCGGCATCCCCACTCTTCTCCGGGTGGAATTGAGTGGCCGCCAGCGGCCCGTCCTCGACCGCCGCCAGAAACCGCACCTGATGGGTGGCCCACGTCAGCACCGCCTCCGGCGAGCCTTCCCACCGCTGCGCGGCGTAGGAATGCACGAAGTAGAACCGCGCGGACGCGTCCAAGCCCTTGAAAAGCCCACTGCCCGGACCGGATTGGACGACATTCCAGCCCATGTGCGGGATCACCGGGGCATCCAGCCGAGTCACGGATCCGGGCCATTGCCCACACCCCGACGTCTCGACCCCGAACTCCACGCCGCGCGTGAACAGGATCTGCATGCCGACGCAGACCCCGAGCACCGGGCGCCCGGCGGCCACCCGTTCGGCGATGATCCGCTCCCCCGCGATCTTGCGCAGGCCGGTCATGCACGCCTCGTACGCGCCGACCCCGGGCACCACCAGCCCGTCGGCTGCCGCGGCCGCACCCGCATCGGCGGTGACCTCCACAGTCGCACCGACCCGCTCCAGCGCACGCTGCGCAGACCGGAGGTTGCCTGAGCCGTAGTCCAGCACCACGACGGATCGGTTTGTCACAAAACACCTTTGGTGGACGGCACACCCGACACCCGGGGGTCGGGCTCGACCGCTTGGCGCAGCGCGCGCGCGACGGCCTTAAACTGCGCTTCGGTGATGTGGTGCGGGTCGCGCCCGTACAGCACCCGCACGTGCAGGGCGATGCGGGCGTTGGCCGCCAGCGATTCGAACACATGCCGGTTGATCACGGTGTGATAGGGCACCGAGTTTCCGGCGATCGTGGTGTGCTGCAGGTGATCCGGCTCGCCGCTGTGCACGCAGTACGGCCGGCCCGACACGTCGACCGCGGCGTGGGCCAGCGTCTCGTCCATCGGGATGAACGCGTCCCCGAACCGGCGGATACCCTTCTTGTCGCCCAGAGCCTCCCCGAGCGCCTGGCCCAGCACAATCGCGGTGTCCTCGATCGTGTGGTGCCCTTCGATCTCCACGTCGCCCTTGGTGCGCACGGTCAGGTCGAAGCTGGCGTGACTGCCCAACGCGGTCAGCATGTGGTCGTAGAACGGCACACCGGTGTCGACGTGCACCTGACCGGTGCCATCGAGGTCGAGCTCGACGACGATGTCGGATTCCTTGGTGCGGCGCTCGATTCGCGCGCGACGAGTCGCAATGGTTGTCACGGGGCTCCTAATACATGATCGCGGTCCGCCGCACGCGGCGTCGTCGCGCCGGCGGTCGCTGCGACCGGGCGGGAATCGGCCGGGGCCAGCTCGGTGGCGGCGATCTGGGCGCTCGCCTCGAGGAATGCGTCGTTCTCGTCGGCAAGTCCGATGGTGGTGCGCAGGTAGCCGGGAATGCCGACGTCGCGGATCAGCACGCCAACCTCCAGGTAGCGCCGCCAGGCGGCGGGCGCGTCGGCGAATTCGCCGAACAACACGAAGTTCGCGTCGCTGGGGATCACCCGAAATCCCAAGTGGCTCAACCCTGCCACGACTCGTTCGCGTTCGGAGATCAAGGTGGACACGCTGGCCAGGGTGTCGTCGGCGTGGCGCAGCGCGGCCCGGGCGGCGGCCTGGGTGACCGATGACAGGTGATAGGGCAATCGCACCAGCAGCATCGCGTCGATGAGAGCCGGCGTGGCGACCAGATACCCCAACCGGCCACCGGCGAACGCGAACGCCTTGCTCATCGTGCGGCTGACGACCAGCCGGGTCGGGTACTCCTCGATCAGCTCGACGGCGCTGGGCTGCGACGAGAACTCGCCGTACGCCTCGTCGACGATCAGAATGCCAGGTGTCACGCCGAGCAGCCGGCGCAGGTCTGCCAGCGGAATGCTTTGTCCGGTCGGGTTGTTCGGGCTGGTGACGAACACCACGTCCGGTTTGCGCTCGGTGA
Organism: Mycobacterium ahvazicum; assembly: GCF_900176255.2. Taxonomy (GTDB): domain Bacteria; phylum Actinomycetota; class Actinomycetes; order Mycobacteriales; family Mycobacteriaceae; genus Mycobacterium; species Mycobacterium ahvazicum. Next base: position 1,997,677 of record NZ_FXEG02000002.1, on the reverse strand, counting down.
TGGCGGCGACGGCGGCGTCGATGTCGAGATTGAAGTCGTCACCGCGCGGGGCCTCGATCCATTCGGTGCGGGTGCTGTCGGAGATCAGCGGGTGCATCGAATAAGACGGAACGAACCCGATCGCGCTGCGTCCCGGCCCGCCGAACGCCTGCAACAGCTGCTGCAAGATCTCATTGGAACCATTGGCGGCCCAAAGATTTTCGTAACTGAGCAGGGTGCCGGTCTGCGCGGTGAGGTAGCTCGCCAGATCGGTGCGCAACGCCACCGCGTCGCGGTCCGGGTATCGGTGTAAATCGGTGGCGACTTCCTGCACGGACCGGACGACGTCGTCGACCAGAGCCTGGCTGGGCGGGTGCGGGTTCTCATTGGTGTTCAGCCGCACCGGAACCGCCAGTTGCGGTGCGCCGTAAGGCGATTTGCCGCGCAAGTCGTCGCGCAGCGGCAGCTCGTCGAGGGTGACCTGCCGTTCGGATGCGGTCATCGTTCGAACCTCCGCCGGACCGCCTCGCCATGGGCGGGCAGATCTTCGGCTTTCGCGAGTGTGACCACGTGTCCGGAGACGTCCTTGAGGGCCGCCTCGGTGTAGTCCACCACGTGGATGCCACGCAGGAAGGTCTGCACAGACAGACCGCTGGAGTGCCGGGCGCTGCCCGCGGTCGGCAGCACGTGGTTGGAGCCGGCGCAGTAGTCGCCGAGGCTGACCGGCGAGTACGGACCGACGAAAATAGCTCCGGCCGAACGTATTCGGGCGGCAACCCGCGGGGCGTCGGCGGTCTGGATCTCGAGATGCTCGGCCGCGTAGGCGTTGACCACCGTGACACCGGCGTCGAGGTCGTCAACCAGGATGATCGCCGATTGCGGGCCGCTGAGCGCGGTCGTCACCCGTTCCCGGTGGACCGTGGTCTGCAGCTGCGCGGCGACCTCGGTGTCGGTGGCCGCGGCCAGCTCTTCGCTCGCGGTCACCAGCACGCTGCCGGCCATCTCGTCGTGCTCGGCTTGGCTGATCAGGTCGGCGGCCACGTGCGCCGGGTCGGCGGTGTGGTCGGCGAGGATGGCGATCTCGGTTGGCCCGGCTTCGGCGTCGATGCCGACCAGCGAGCGGCAGAGCCGCTTAGCCGCCGTGACGTACACGTTGCCGGGCCCGGTGATCAGGTCGACCGGCGCCAGTTGTGTGCCGTCGGTGTCGACGCCGCCGTAGGCCAGCAACGCCACCGCCTGCGCCCCGCCGACCGCCCACACCTCGTCCACGCCGAGCAGCCGGGCCGCGGCCAGGATCGTGGGGTGCGGCAAGCCGTCAAATCGGGCCTGCGGCGGACTGGTCACCACCAGCGAGTCGACCCCCGCCGCCTGCGCGGGTACCACGTTCATCACCACGCTGGACGGATACACCGCGTTACCACCGGGAACGTACAGGCCGACCCGCTCGACGGGGACCCATCGCTCGGTGACGCTTGCCCCCGGCCCGAGCACCGTGGTGGTGTCGGTCCGGCACTGGTCGGCGTGTACGGCGCGGGTCCGCTCGATCATCACCTGCAGCGCGTCGCGGACGTTGTCGTCCAGCCCGTCCAGCGCGGCCCGCAACGCGGCCACGGGCACCCGTACCGCCGCGGGGCGTACGCCGTCGAACGACTCGCCGTAGTCCAGCGCAGCCTCGGCCCCACGCTCGGCGACGGCCGCCACGATCGGCTGCACCTTCGACAACACCGACTCCACATCAGCCCCGCCGCGCGGCAACGCCGCCCGCAGCCGGGCAGCCGTCAGCTCCGCGCCCCGCAGGTCGATGCGGGCCAGCACAGAAGGGGGTGTGGCAGTCACAGCGTCCATTGTCCCAGAGGAACTCAAATCAATATCCGACCGGTACAGTGCCGATAATCAGCGCACAGACGTTCCGCAAGGGAGTGGGCATGTCCACAAAGGATCACCCGAACAACGCCCCGGGCATCCCGATGGTGTATCCGACGTGGTTTGAGAACTTCCAGGTCAAATACGTCAACCCGGCGTTGAAGCCGATCGCGCGCTTCCTGCCCGGCACGGGCACGATCGAGCATCGCGGCCGCACGTCGGGCAAGACGTACAAGACCATCGTCACGGCCTATCGAAACGGCAATGTGTTGGCGATCGCGCTGGGCCACGGCAAGACCGACTGGGTGAAGAACGTGCTGGCCGCCGGTCAGGCTGACCTGCACTTTGCCCGCAGCGTCGTGCACATCACCAATCCCCGGATCCTGCCCGCGGGGTCCGACGGCACGGGCCTGCCCCGGCTGGTGCGTCTGCAGTTGCGCCGGATGGCGGTGCTGGTCAGCGACATCGCCTGAGGTCGGCGACCACAACGCAGGTCGAGTGTGCGCTGAGGCCGGCGAGTGTGCATCCAGGCCGGCCTGGATGCACACTCAACGCCTGCAACCTAGGCCCGGGTGAAGACGGTCTTGCCGGCCATCGTCGGCCATACCGACGGCGCTTCGGACCAGGGCACCACCCGGTCGACGGCCGGTGACAGGTCGCACCCGCCGGTCAGCAACTCCAGCACCTGCGGAATCGCCGAGCGCGCGTTGACCCGCCCGGTGACGAACCTCACCCCGCGCGTGTACATCGGCAGCAGCGGCATCTCGACGGTCGGCTGGTAGTAGATCCCCGTGTCGGTGCACACGCCGTCCGGCCAGGTCGCCCGCAGCGTGGCGGCCAGCAGCGACGGATCGGCGGAGGTGTGCACCGTGACCGGATACGGCTCCCAGGTCTTATCGGGCTTCACCCGATCGTGGACCACCGCGCCGAGCTTCTCGGCGGCCGTCAGCCGGCGCACATCGTGGTCGACGTAGTCGACCCGGGCTCCCAGCGCGGCCGCGAACGCGGTGGCGTACAGCCCGATCGAGAGCTTGCCCACCACCAGCACCCGGCGGTCGGCCGGATCGAGCGCGGCCAACTCGGCCGCATACGGCCCCACCGCCCGCCAGCCGTCGGGAATGTTGTCCGACAGCGAGGCGATGGCGTTGGGCTGCACGCCATCCGGGACGGGGAGCAGCATCGCGTCGGCGTAGGGCACCAGCACCTCGTCCGACATGAATCCGCCGCCGTTCAGCCCGGCGAGCGGGCCGAGACCGTACATCGCCATCAGCGGCACCGAGCCACACGAGCCGGTCACGCCGCGGCGGCAGGCCGAACAGCTGCCGCAACTGATCTGGAACGGCACGACGACCCAGTCGCCCGGCCGAACGGTGCTCACGGCATCGCCGACGGCCACCACCTCGGCCAGCCCCTCGTGCCCGACGGCGTAGCCGGGCGGCAGCGGCGCCTGGCCGTTGGCAACCGCGATGTCGAGATCGCAGCAGGCCACCAACAGCGGCCTGACCACGGCTTGTTCCGGAGCGCTAATCTCCGGCTCCGGCACATCGCGCCAGATATAACGTCCGGCGTCTTCGAAGGTCAGCTGCCGCATCCGGGCCAGCCCTACATATCCAGCCCGATATCGAGCACGCGTACCGAGTGCGTCAGCGCGCCGACGGCCAGGTAGTCCACGCCGGTGCCGGCGTAGTCCGCGGCGGTCTCCAGGCTCAGCCCACCCGACGACTCCAGCAACACCGCGGGTGCGCGCGAGTCACGACGCTGCACGGCGATCTGGGTCTGCCACACCGGGAAATTGTCCAACAGGATCAACTCCGGCTTCTCGGGCAGTACCTCGTCGAGCTGCTCGAGCGAGTCGACTTCGACCTCACACGGCAGATCGGGTGCGGCCTCGCGCACCGCCTGCAGCGCCGCGACGACCGATCCGGCGGCCGCCACGTGGTTGTCCTTGATCAGTGCGGCGTCGCCCAGCCCGAGGCGGTGGTTGACCCCGCCGCCGATCCGGACCGCGTACTTCTGCAGGGCGCGCAGGCCGGGCAGCGTCTTGCGGGTATCGCGGACCTGCGCCTTGGTGCCGCTGACGGCGTCCACCCAGGCCGCGGTCGCGGTGGCGATCCCCGACAGGTGGCAGATCAGGTTCAGCATCGTCCGCTCGGCGGTCAACAGCCCACGGTTCTCAGCCCGCACCGTCAAGACCGGCTGGCCGGGTTGCACGCGGGCGCCGTCGTCGACGCGGTCGAGCACCTGATAGCCGTCGGCACCGAGCACCTCGCCGAGCACCAGCAGGGCGACATCCAATCCGGCGATGACGCCGGCCTCGCGGGGCACCATGGCCGCCGTCGCTTCGCCGGCGGGCACCGTCGCGAGGGTGGTGACGTCGGGGCCGTAGCGCAGATCCTCGTCCAGGCCGCGCCGGACGGTGTCGAGGGCAACGGCCAGCTCCGCGTCGGACAACGTCATCAGGACACCGCCGCCAGGTCTTCGGCGTACACCGTGTCGGCCGACCGGACCATGATGCTGCGGGCCTTGTCCGGCGCGGACTCCGGGTATTCGGCGCGGTGGTGGCAGCCCCGGCTTTCGCTGCGGGCCAACGCCGCAGCGGCCACCGCGCGGGCGGTGAGCGTCAACGCGACGTCCTCGAAATCGCGACGGCCCTCGATCGCGCGGACCCGCGCCCGGGACAGCGTCTCGGACAGCCGCTGCAGCCCGGAGGCATCGCGCACCACCGACGCGTCGCGAGTCATCGCGGATTGCAGTTCGCGGCGTTTCGACGCGGTGTGGGCGATCGGCTCGGGCGGGGTCGCGAGCGCCCGTCCGGTCGCCAGCGCGTGTGTCGAAGCGGCCTTTCCGGCACGGCCGCCGACCACCAGACCTTCCAGCAAGCTGTTGGACGCCAAGCGATTCGCTCCGTGCATGCCGGTGCGGGCCACCTCACCGGCGGCGAACAGCCCGGGCAATTCTGTCCGGCCGTGCACGTCGGTGACCACGCCACCGCAGCTGTAGTGCGCGCCCGGTACCACCGGGATGGGTTGGCGGACCGGGTCGACGCCGGCGGCCCGGCACGCGGCGGTGACGTTGGGGAACCGCGCCGCGAAACCGTCGATGCCGCGCGCGTCGAGGAAGACGCATTCGTCGCCGGTGACCCTCAGCCGTGCATCGATGGCCCCCGCGACGACATCACGCGGCGCCAGGTCTCCCATCGGGTGCACTCCCGCGGTGACCGAATTGCCTTGCCGGTCAATCAATACCGCACCCTCACCGCGGATGGCTTCGGTGATCAGCGGCCGGCGACCGCCGGCCTGTCCACCGAACAGCATGGTGGGGTGGAACTGGATGAACTCGAGATCGCTGACCGCGACGCCGGCCCACAACGCCAAAGCGATTCCGTCGCCAGTGGATCCGTCCGGGTTGGTGGTCGCGCTGTAGAGATGCCCGAGGCCGCCGGAGGCCAGGATCACCGACGGCGCGCTGATGATCCCGATGCCGTCCGGATTGCCCACGGCTACGCCGGTCACCGCCGCACCGTCATGCAGCACCCGCAGTGCCACGTGGCTGCTGCGGATGTCCAGCATCCGGGCGGCATGGTCGAGTGCCCGCTGCACCTCGGCGCCGGTGGCGTCGCCGCCGGCATGAACGATGCGACGCCGCGAGTGCCCGCCCTCGCGGGTCAGCGCCCACCGGCCGGGCATTGATTCGTCGAATCGAGCACCGTTGGAGACCAATTCGCTGACCGCGCGGTAGCCGTCGGCGACGATCGAGTAGACCGCGCCCGGATCGCACATCCCGGCACCCGCGGCCAGCGTGTCGTCGACGTGCGCCTCGACCGAGTCGTCGTTGTCCGGCAGCACGACCGCGATCCCGCCCTGCGCGTAGTGCGTAGCGGTGACCCCGTGGGTTTCTTCGGCCTTGTTGAGCACGACGACGTTGCGGCCGGCCCGGTGAGCCGCCAGCGCGGCGGCCAATCCCCCGACACCCGTGCCGATTACGACGACGTCAGCGCTATCGGTCCAAGCGGGACGGGTCATCATTCGCCGCCGCCCGGCTGGCCGATCTCGATCATGCGCTGCACGCTGCGCCGGCCCGCCGCCGCGATGTCCGGGTCGACGTGAACCTCGTCGGCGCCGTCGACCAGGCAGCGCAACAACGCCGCGGGGGTGATCATCTTCATGTACTTGCAGGACGCGCGGTCGTTGACCGCCTGGAAGTCGACTTGCGGTGCGGCGCGGCGCAATTGGTGCAACATGCCGACCTCGGTGGCGACCAGGACCTTGCGGGCGCGCGTCTGGTGTGCCGCGTCCAGCATGCCGCCGGTGGAAAGGATCTTGACCCGTTCGGCGGGAAAGGCTCCCTCGCCGGCGAGGTACAACGCCGAAGTCGCACAACCACATTCGGGGTGTACATACAGTTCGGCGTCGGGATTGGCGCGGGCCTGATCGGTGAGCTCGTCGCCGTTGATTCCGGCGTGCACGTGGCATTCACCGGCCCACACGTGGACGTTCTTGCGACCGGTCACCCGGCGCACGTGGGCTCCGAGGAATTGGTCCGGGCAGAACAGCACCTCGCGGTCGGGGTTGATCGACTCGACCACGTCGACCGCGTTGGACGAGGTGCAGCAGATGTCGGTGAGCGCCTTCACGGCCGCGGTGGTGTTGACGTAGGAGACGACGACGGCGCCGGGGTGCTCGTCCTTCCAGGCGCTCAGCTCGTCGGGAGTGATGGAATCGGCCAGCGAACAACCCGCCCGCTGATCAGGGATCAGCACGGTTTTGTGCGGGCTCAGAATCTTGGCCGTCTCGGCCATGAAGTGCACGCCACAGAACACGATGGTGTCCTCCGGTGCTTCGGCGGCGATGCGCGACAGCGCAAGCGAATCGCCGACGTGATCGGCGACGTCCTGAATCGCGGGCAACTGGTAGTTGTGGGCGAGCACGGTGGCGCCGCGCAGGTTCGCCAGGCGGCGAATCTCGCTGGCCCACTGCTTATCACCGTCTACGCCGCCGTAGCCGGTGGGCGAGTCGGTGATGCTGGCAACCATGTCTTCGGCGAGCGAGTCCATGCGATTCATGACCGTCACGGCGGCTCCTTTCGACTTAGGAGGTTTTCGACTTACAATCGAAAACATGCCCAATGGTAGCACCGCGCATGAAGTGCTCGCGGTCGTGTTCCAAGTTCGCCAGGCGACCGAGCAGGTTAAGGGCGCCTCCCGAAAGGGAAAACCGCAGCTTAACGTGCTGTTATGGGAGCGTGCGCGGGATCCGCAACGCGGTTCTTGGTCGCTGCCGGGCGGGCGGTTGCGCAACGACGAGGACATGACCACCTCGGTGCGGCGCCAGCTGGCCGAAAAAGTGGATCTGCGCGAGCTGGCTCACCTGGAGCAGCTCGCCGTGTTCTCCGACCCCGGCCGGGTGCCGGGCGCGCGGGTGATCGCGTCGACATTCCTGGGCCTGGTGCCCTCCCCCGCCACTCCGGAGCTGCCGCCGGACACCCGGTGGCACCCGGTGAGCGCACTGCCGCCGATGGCGTTCGATCACGGCCCGATGGTGACGCACGCGCATGCCCGGCTGGTCGCCAAGATGTCCTACACAAACATCGGATTTGCGTTGGCGCCAAGGGAATTCGCTCTGTCCACGCTGCGTGACATCTACAGCGCAACCCTGGGCTACCAAGTGGACGCGACGAATCTGCAGCGAGTGCTGGCCCGTCGCGGCGTGATCACGCAGACCGGCACCATCGCGCAGTCGGGCCGCAGCGGGGGGCGACCGGCCGCGTTGTACCACTTCACCGACGCCGCGCTGCGAGTCACTGACGAATTCGCCGCGCTGCGGCCGCCCGGCCAGCCTTGATCTGCGTCACCCGCGCCCACTTGACGAGCAATCGCTCACAAGCTGGCCATTACAGTTTGGTTACCGACTGTTCATGCGCGAAAATGCCCGATGGCCTAGAAGGGATCCTGAATTGGTTGAACTCGGCAATTTGGCAGGTACCGACGGTGCGGAATGGATCGGTCGGCCGCCACACGAGGCATTGCAGCCTAAGGCGCGCCCACTGCTGCCCTCAGACGACCCGTTCTATCAGCCGCCGTCCGGTTTCCAGCACGCCGAACCCGGCACCGTGCTGCGCTCCCGCGATGTCGAACTGGCCTTTCTCGGCCTGATTCCGCAATCGGTTTCGGCCATCCAGCTGCTCTACCGGACCACGGACATGAACGGCGCGCCCGAGGCGTGCGTGACGACGGTCCTCGTCCCGGCCGAACGCGTTGCCGGTCAGAACACCCCGCTGCTGTCCTACCAGTGCGCGATCGACGCCATGTCGGCGCGTTGCTTTCCGTCCTATGCACTGCGCAGAAGATCGAAGGCGCTGGGTTCCATCGCCCAATTGGAGCTCTTCCTGGTCGCCGCGGCCGTCGCCGAGGGTTGGGTGGTCTCGGTGCCCGACCATGAAGGACTGCTGGGCATGTGGGGTGCCCCCTTCGAACCCGGCTACCGCACCCTCGACGGCATCCGGGCTGCCATGAACTCGTCCCGGATCCCGACGTCCACAAAGGCGCCGATCGGGCTGTGGGGATACTCCGGCGGTGGGCTGGCCAGTGCCTGGGCTGCCGAGGTGTGCGCCGACTACGCGCCCGAGCTGGACGTCGTCGGGGCGGTGCTGGGTTCGCCGGTCGGCGATCTGGGCCACACCTTCCGGCGCCTCAACGGCGGCTTCCTGGCGGGCCTGCCCGCGATGGTGGTGGCCGCGCTGGCACACATCTACCCCGACCTGAACAGGGTCATCGAAGAGCACACCAACGACGAAGGACGCGCCCTGCTGGACCGGCTGGAGTCGATGACGACGGTCGAGGCCGTACTGCGAATGGCCGGCAAGAACATGGGCGACTACCTCGACGAGCCGCTCGAGGACATATTGTCGACCCCCGAGGTGTCCTATGTCTTCGACAACATCAAGCTCGGCGTCGCGACACCCGCGCCGCCGGTCTTGATCGTGCAGGCCGTCCACGACTACCTGATCGACGTCCACGACATCGACGCGCTGGCGGACTCCTATTCGGCCGGCGGCGCCAGCGTCACCTACCACCGCGACGCGTTCAACGAGCACATGCTCCTGCACCCGCTGTCGGCGCCGATGACGCTGCGCTGGCTCACCGACCGCTTCGCCCGCCGGCCGATCAACGAACACCTGATCAGGACCGTGTGGCCGACGGCGTTCAACCCCATGACCTACGCCGGCATGATGCGACTGGGCGTGATCGCGGCCAAGGTGCTGACCGGACGAAAGATTCATCGCCGTCCGTTGTGACGCGTCCGCTAGGACACGGAGGCTTCCGGCTCCATCGGCCGCGCGTGGGATGGCTGATCGGTGAGCCCTGAGCTGCCCAGGTCGTCGTGGGCGCTTCCGGCCGCCAGCAGGGCATAGACCAGTGCGGCGATGGCGGCGGGCCACAGCAGCGTGGTGGCGATCTGGAGCGGGCCGGGGCCGAAGAACACCGGCGGCGCTTGGATGACGTAGGACACCGCGGGGCTGCCCACCACCGGCACCTTGTCGACGTCGAGCGCGCCGTAGCGCAGCAGGGCCAGCACCGCCCCCACCGCCGACGCCACGCCGGCCGCACCGACCATGCCGAGTGTCAGGCCGACGACCATGCCCGGGCCCCGCAGCCGGCGCCACTGCCACGCCAGCACCGATGCCACCACCGCCAGCACCGTCAACAGACCCAGCATCAGGCACGGCACGTCGAAGAAGTGCTGAGATTCGGTGCCCAGGTAGTCATGCACCCGCTCGCCGGAGCGGGTGATCGCCACCACCAAGTGAATCGGCGGGGCCATCCACGCCCACAGACCGCCCACCAACACCCCGGTCGCCGAAAGCCCGAGGACCGCAACGACGATCGCGCGCACCCGCGACGGCCGGGCGGGTTGCACAGCCGTCGGCACCGCGGGCTCGGGGGCCGCGGGCGCCCAGGGCTCGGTCACCGCTGAGTCTCCAGATCCGCCGAGTCCACCTCGCCGTGTCGCGAGCAACGCGCGCGCCAGCCGTCGGGGCGAACCTGGACGATCATCCGGCGCCCGCATTCGGCGCAGAAGCGCGGCGGCTCAAGACCCAGCTGGGCCGCGGTTGGCACCGTCGTACCCCCCAATTCCCCGGTGTAGACGTTGTAGACGCCGGCGCTGACGGGAGCGCCCAGATCTCCAACCACAAGACTCAAACCTAGCCGCTACCGCGTGGCTTACAAGCTGGCATTGAGCGCCTTGATCGGCATCTGCAGATCCTCGAGCAGCTCCAGATCGGATTCGGCGGGGCGGCCCAGGGTGGTCAGATAGTTCCCGACGATCACGGCGTTGATCCCGCCCAGGATGCCCTGCTTGGCGCCCAGGTCGCCCAGGGTGATCTCCCGGCCACCGGCGAACCGCAGCATGGTGCGCGGCAACGCCAGCCGGAACGCGGCCACCGACTTCAGTGCTTCGCCGGCCGGCATCACCTCAAGATCGCCGAACGGCGTGCCGGGCCGCGGGTTGAGGAAGTTCAGCGGCACCTCGTCGGGGCCGAGCTCGGCGAGGTCGGCGGCGAATTCCGCGCGCTGCTCCAGGGTTTCTCCCATGCCGAGGATGCCGCCGCAGCACACCTCCATGCCCGCGTCGCGCACCATCGTCAACGTCTGCCAGCGCTCTTCCCAGGTGTGGGTGGTGACGACATTGGTGAAGAACGACTTCGCGGTCTCCAGGTTGTGGTTGTAGCGGTGCACGCCCATCGCGGCGAGCTCGTCGACCTGCTCGGCGGTCAGCATGCCCAGCGAGCAGGCGACGTTGATCTCGACCTCGTTGCGGATCGCCTCGATGCCGGCCGCGACCTGGGACATCAGCCGCTTATCCGGACCGCGTACCGCGGCCACGATGCAGAATTCGGTGGCACCCGACTTCGCGGTTTGCTTGGCGGCCTCGACCAGGCTCGGGATGTCCAGCCAGGCGCTGCGCACCGGCGAGGCGAACAGCCCGGATTGGGAGCAGAAGTGGCAGTCCTCGGGACAGCCGCCGGTCTTGAGGCTGATGATGCCCTCGACCTCGACCTCGGGGCCGCACCAGCGCATGCGCACCTCGTGGGCCAGCGCCAGCAGCTCCTCGAGCCGCTCGTCGGGCAATTGCAACACCTGCAGGACCTGATCCCGGCTCAATCCCTCGCCGCCCTCGAGCACCTGCCGGCGGGCTACCGCCAGGATGTCTGCTTCATCGCCGGCTTCGGTGGTGGGTCGAGTTGCCGCTTGCGTCACCCAGTACTCCCCTGCATCTTTGTCGCGTCCGCGTCCGCGGTCACATCCGCCACCACGCCGTGGCAGCCTGAACGAAACGGTATTCAACGTAGGGTAACGGCCCGCGGGTGCGCGCCCGCGACGCGGGCGAGCCGCGGCCGTGGATATGGCGACTTCAGGGGTATACGGGAATCATGGCCACTGAGCATGTCGAGTACCTGGCACACCACATGCTTCTGCTGGCGCTGCCGGCCTTCTTGCCGGCCGTGATCGTCGTCGCCGTGATCCTCTACGCCGCGTTGAAGGACCGGCGCACCGGACAAACCGACGACGCCGGGGGCCAACCGGGCGCGACTGACGACCCAGGTGACCGATAGGCCCACACCAGTTCCGTTGCAACTGTTCACCAATACGCCATTTGCTGAAGCATTAGTCCAGTCCAAAAGGCTTCAATGACAGAACCAACGCCGTATACGACCGTTCACTAACTCTTGCGGGAACGGGCTACTTACCGGTAACCTGCGCGGTAGAAGGGTCTGGCCAGTGGCATACGCAGGGGATGTCTGAGCTACCCGAAAATCCGCACGGACCTGGTGATTGACCGGCACGCAATCGGGGCATTACACACAGGATCGTGCACCTGACCTGACGGTAATAAATGACTGTCGGAGCAAACGTCGACGGTCCGCGCAGTAGGAGGACATGACGATGGTGTCAACTGAGCTGCCGCTTCTCGCCGAGCCGTCGGCTCGCGGAGCCGGACTCAACCAGGTGATCGGCCTGACGGTGGCCGCGGTGGTCATCACGCTGGTCATGTTGTGGGTGGGCTACGCGCACCGCTCTCGTCGCATCACGTGGTTGACCCGCGTCGCCGACAAACTCGGCGAGAAATTCCATCGCCCGAACTGGGTGGCGCTGCCGGTCCTGGTCTTCACGACGTCGATCATCTGCGCGCTGTTCGGCTTCATCTGGGACGTCAGCTGGCACATCGGTAACGGCCGCGATCCCGGGCCGTTGGCCAACCCGGCGCACTACTTCATCATCATCGGCCTGTTCGGGGTGTTCCTGGCCGGCATGATCGCGATCGTCATCCCGTACGAGCAGCCCGGCCCGGCGGCGGTGCGTATCACCCGTAACTGGTACGCACCGGTCGGCGGCGTCCTGATGGCCGGCTGCGGGCTCTACGCGATGATCGGCTTCCCGCTCGACGACATCTGGCACCGCATCTTCGGTCAAGACGTCACCCTTTGGGGCCCAACACATTTGATGATGATCGGCGGCGCGTGCTTTTCGCTGTTCGCGGTGCTGATGCTGGAACGTGAAGGCGAGGCCCAACAGGCCATGGAGGCGGCCAAGGGCGCTTTCATCACCTTCCTGCGCTACCTGTCCTTCGGCGGCATGTTCATCGGGCTGTCGGTCTACCAGATCGAATACGACTTCGGTGTCGAGCAGTTCCGGCTGGTGTTGCAGCCGATGATGATCGCCTTCGCGTCCGCACTGGCCGCCGTCGCCGCCCGCGTCACGATGGGCCGCGGCGCCGCGATCATCGCGGCGCTGTTCGCCATCGCGCTGCGCGGTGGGGTCGCGTTGCTGGTGGGCCCGATCCTGGGCGCACCGATCAACTGGTTCCCCCTCTACCTGGGCCCCGCGCTGGTGGTCGAACTGGTGGCGCTGACGCCGGTGTTCAAGCGCCCCATCGCTTTTGGCGCCGTGTCCGGGTTGGGCGTGGCGACGTTCGGGCTGTGGCTGGAATCGCTGTGGATCGCGGCGGTCTACCACTACCCGTGGCCGGTCAGCATGTGGGGCGAGGCCCTGGCGATGGCGGTCCCGGTGGGGGTGTTCTCCGGAATGTGCGGGGCGCTGTTCGGCATGGTGCTGACCGGCCAGCGGCTGCCGCACCGCTGGATCGGCATCTCGACGGTGGTGGCCACCGTCCTGGTGATCGGTGGCGCGGTGGCCAACGGCCTGCACATCGTGGTGCCCGAGCACGGCAAGGCCACCATCACCCTGACCGAGCTGCCCAGCCCCACAGGCCAGCGCATGGTGTCCGCGGATGTGCAACTCACACCGCCCGATGCCGTTGGCCCGCAACCGGATTGGCTGACAATTCTGTCCTGGCAGGGCCGCATGGAGAACCAGCGCGGCCTGGTGATCGACCGGCTCGAGAAGGTCGGACCGGGCCACTACCGGTCCACGCAGCCCGTCCCGGTCTGGGGATCGTGGAAGACGCTGCTGCGGATTCAGGACGGTTACACGATGGCGGGCGTGCCGATCTACGAGCCGGCCGACGACGCCATTCCCGCGGCCGAGGTTCCCGCGCTGTCCTCGATCGACCGGCCGTTCGTGCACGAGATCACCATCCTGCAGCGCGAACGCGACCAGAACGCTCCCAGCTGGCTGTACAACGCCGGTTCGCTGGTCGTGCTGGTCCTGACGCTGATGGTGATCGCCGCTCTGACGTGGGGTGCGGGCCGCATCAACGACGCGCTGTCCGAACCGGAACCGGTCGAGGAAAAACAACCACTACCGCGGGCGGCATGAGCCGATGACGTGGCGCGGCACGCTCAATGCGGCGTGGGTGACGGTGTTGATGTGCGGCCTGATCGCCTGCGGCGGCCCCAAGGGCCAGCCTGCGCCCGGCGCCGTGGACATCGACGTGAAGATCGCCCAGCAGCAGGTCACCCCGACCAACGCGGTACTGCAGGCGAAGGTCAAGCAGCAGATCGTCCTGCACGTCACCAGCGATGCGCCCGATGAACTGCACGTGCACTCGGTGCCCGATCACAAGTTTGCGGTCGCCGCCGAACCCAACCAGACGTTTCAGTTCAGCGTCGACGTCCCCGGCAATGTCGACGTGGAACTCCACCACCTGGACCGGACGATAGCGACGATTCAAGTCCAGCCGTGACGCGGGTGCTGGCCCACGGCCTGGGCGGATCGAGCGATCTTCCGGTCCCCTACGCGTACGCGATGGTCGGCGCCGCGTGGGCGCTGACGTTCACGTTCGCGCTGGTCGCGTTCGCGTGGCGGCGACCTCGATTCGACCCGGAAGCGCCCGGCCATCCGCTGCCCGCGTGGGTGACGACGCTGGTCGACGCCCGGGCGACGCGCTGGACGGTTGCGGCCGTGGCGCTGGCCTTCGCGATATGGGTGGTGCTGGCCGGGTTCTTGGGTCCGCAGACGCGCGCCAACGGCCTGCTCGGGGCGTTCTACGTGCTGCTGTGGGTCGGGCTGGTCGCGCTGTCGCTGGCGTTCGGCCCGGTGTGGCGGGGCGTCTCCCCCGGGCGCACGGGGTACCTGTTGCTGCGCCGCGCCATGCCCGAGCGGCTGAGCCGACCGCGACTGTGCTACCCGGAGAGCTGGGGTTACCGTCCGGCCGCGGTCGGACTGTTCGCCTTCGTGTGGCTGGAGTTGGCCAGCCCGGACTCGGCGTCGCTGCCCTGGGTGCGGAGTTGGCTGCTGATTTACGGGTCTGTGTTGCTGGTCGGGTCGTGGCTGTGCGGGCAACGCTGGCTGGCCAGGGTCGACCCGTTCGGTGTGTACAGCATGGCGGTGTCGCGGCTGTCTCCGCTCTGGCGCTCAAAAGCCAACGGGCAGATCGTGATCGGCAATCCGTTCGACCACCTGGCGTCGCTGCCGGTGCGGCCCGGTGTGGTCGCGATGCTGTCGGCGCTGCTCGGGTCGACGGCGTTCGACAGCTACTCGTCGTCGCCGACCTGGCGGGACTTCGCCGATCGGCTTTCCCGGCTGGCGCACGACGTGCCGCCGACGCTGATGTCATCCGCGCTGCGGACCGTCGGGCTGCTGGTCTTTATTTCGGTTGTCGCGCTGACCTTTTCGCTGGCGGCCCGGGCAACCGGCGGGGTGAACCGCGAGCAGCGACGCGCCCTGCCCGGTCAGCTGGCACACTCGCTGATCCCGATCGTGGTGGGCTACATCTTCGCCCACTACCTCTCCTATCTGGTGGAACGCGGACAGCTGGCCGTGATCGCGCTGGCCGATCCGTTCGGGCACGGCTGGAACCTGTTGGGACTGGCCCACTTACAGGTGGCCTATGTGTTGTCCCAGCACCCGCCGGTGCTGGCCGGAATCAAGGTGGCCTGCGTGGTGACCGGGCACATCGTCGCGGTGATCGCGGCGCATGACCGGGCGCTGCGGCTGTTGCCGGCCGGCCATCAGCTCACCGGGCAGCTCACCATGATGCTGGTCATGGTCGGCTACACGTTCACCGGCCTGTACTTGCTCTTCGGCGGCTAGAGCGGGTGCTCGACGCGTTCGTCGCCGTCCCAGCGCCGTAACCCGGCGAAGTGTCCGTCGAGCTGTGCCGGGTTGGCCGCAATGGTCAGCGCCGGCCCCAGATGGTCGGCGTCGATCCGCCGGGCCAGCGTGACGTGGGCCGTCCACTGACCGGGCACACTGTTCGGCAGCGGCGCGGGCAGCAGATGCGCGGCGGCGAGGCGGTGGACTTCGGCGTGCAGATCCAACAACTCGGCGCTGGGCAGGATCAGCCGGGCGAACACGACATTGGACCGGCCGAACAAGACCGGCGCTCCGATCGCGCAGCGCAACGGCAGCCGCCGCAGCACCGGCCGCAGCGCCTCGTCGACGGCCGGGTCGATGCGCTCGGCGACGGCTACCGTCACGTGCGGACGTCCGGGCGGTATTCGGCAAGGCAGGTCGGCGGCGGCCAGGTCGTCCCAGATCCGCCGGAGCGCGGCCTCGGTATCACGGTCGAACAGCAACTCGATCGAATGGACCATCAGCCGGCCCTCAACCAACCACAGCGCTCACCCAGTCACGGTCGAATGCCGCGGCGCTCATCGTGGCGAAGTCGTCGGCGCTCAGCGCGCCGGCCCCGGCGGGCAGCGCGGCCCGCACCGGCGCCATCCGCTCCAGGGCGCATCGGTTGGACGTCTCCAGCACTGTCGCTCGCGACGGCCAGCTGCCGATCACCAATCCAGCACATGAAAGCCCTTGTCCAGCAAGCGATTCCAGAGTAAGCGCGGTGTGGTTCAGCGTGCCCAGTTCCGCTGTGACGGTGACCAGCACCGCGGCACCCAACTCGACGGCGAGGTCGCGCAGGGTGACGCCGGCGTTATCCTCCCGTCGGGCGAGTTCGACCAGCAGCCCGCCGGCACCCTCGACCAGCGTGAGCCGGCCAGGGCGGTCCAGGTCGCGGATGAGCCGCAGCATCTGATCGCCGGTGGGCAGCGGCATCCCGGCCTGCTCGGCGGCGGCCACGGGCGCCAGGGGCTGCGGATACCTTGCCAGGCCGGCCGTTTCGGTCACGCCGGACAACCGCGTCACTTCGGCGAGGTCGTCGTCGCCCGAATCGGTGCCGGTCTGCGCGGGTTTACACACCGCGACGTCGATCCCGGCCAACCGCGCGTGACAGGCCAGCGCCGCGACGGCGATCGTCTTGCCAACCCCCGTTCCGGTACCCGTCACGGCGAGGACGGTCAACGGCGCGCCACGGCAAGGACATCGGTCAGCACCCGCCGGGCGACCTGCAGTTCGGCGGCGTCGAGCGACGCGCGCGCGGTCAGCCGCAGCCGCGACGTCCCGGCGGCCACGGTGGGCGGCCGAAAGCAGCCCACCCGCACCCCGGCGTCCAGGCAGGCGGTCGCGGCGGCCACCGCCACCTCCGGGTCGCCCAGGATCACCGACACCACCGCCGATTCCGGGTTCTCGGACACGCCGCAGATATCGGCCAACTCGCGGGCGTGGCGCAACACCGCCTCGGGCCGCCAGGGCTCGGAACGCAGCAGGTGCAATGCGGCCATCGCGGCACCGACGGCAGCCGGAGCCAGGCCGGTGTCGAAGATGAACGGCCGGGCCGCATCGATCAGGTGAGCGCGCACCTCGGCGGGTCCCAGCACCATGCCGCCCTGGCTGCCGAGCGCCTTGGACAGCGTCGTCGTCATCACCACGTCGGGCGCACCGGCGAGTCCCAGCTCGTGCAGCAACCCGCGGCCGCCGCCGCGCACGCCGAGGCCGTGTGCCTCGTCGACGATCAGCAGCGCGCCGTGGCGCCGGCAGACCTCGTGCAGCTCGCGCAGCGGGGCCAGCACGCCGTCGGCGCTGAAGACCGATTCGGTGATGACGACGGCGCGTTCCTCGGCGCGGGCGGCCAGGGCCGCGTCGACGGCATCCACGTCACGGTGCGGGGTCACCACGACCCGCGCGCGCGACAGCCGGCAGGCGTCCACCAACGATGCGTGCGAACGCTCCTCCGACACCAGCAGCGAGCCCGGGCCGGACAGCCCGACGACGGTACCGAGGTTGGCGGTGTATCCGGAGGAGAACAGCAGGCCGGCAGCGGCGCCGACATAGTCGGCGAGCTCGGCCTCGAATTGCTGGTGCAGTTCGGTATCGCCGGTGACCAGGCGGGATCCGGTGGCGCCGGCACCCCAGACCCGCAACGCCGCGACGCCGCCCTCGATCACGTCGGGGTGCTGCGACAGGCCGAGGTAGTCGTTGGACGCCAGGTCGAGCTCGGTGGCGACCGCGGGGCGCGGCCGCAGCGAGCGGCGCAGCCCGGCCTCGCGGCGCTGCTGTTCCACCGCGTCCAGCCAGGCCAGCGGGGAAACCTCGATCGGTGCCTTCATTTGGCGTTCAGCCTACGAGCCTTGCGACCTCGACCATCGCCGAGGTGATCCGGGCGATCTCGTCGGGCCCGCAGATGTAAGGCGGCATCGCGTAGATCAGGTTGCGGAACGGGCGTAGCCAGATGCCGTGGTCCAGCGCTGCCGGGGTGGCTACCGCGAGGTCGACCGGCCCGGCGCATTCGATGACGCCGATGGCACCGCACACCCGCACATCGGCCACGCCGGGCAGGTCCCGGGCCGGCTCGAGTCCCGCCGCGAGCCCGGCCGCGATGTCGGCGACGCGCGAGCGCCAATCCTGGCCCAGCAGCACCTCGACGCTGGCCACCGAGACCGCGCAGGCCAGCGGGTTGGCCATGAATGTCGGGCCGTGCATCAACGCCCCGGCTTCGCCGGAGCTGATCGTGTGCGCGATGTCTTGGGTGCACAACGTGGCGGCCAGGCTGAGGTATCCGCCGGTCAGCGCCTTGCCGACACACATGATGTCCGGGCTGACGCCGGCGTGGTCGGCGGCGAACAGCGCGCCGGTCCGGCCGAACCCGGTGGCGATCTCGTCGAAGATCAGCAGCACGTCGTGGCGGCTGCAGATCTCGCGCAGGTCGCGCAGGTAGCGAGGGTCGTGGAAGCGCATGCCGCCGGCGCCCTGGACCACGGGTTCGACGACCACCGCCGCCAACTCGGTCGCGTGGCGGGTCAGCTGCTCCTCGAACGCCACGCTGTAGGCGGTGTCGTAATCGCGGGGCACCTGCGGGGCGAACACCTGGTCGGCCAGGATGTCGGTCCACAGCGAATGCATTCCGCCGTCGGGGTCGCAGACGCTCATCGGGGTGAAGGTGTCGCCGTGGTAGCCGCCGCGCCAGGTCATCAGCCGGTGCTTACGGAATCGACCGCGGCTGCGCCAGTACTGCAGCGCCATTTTGACCGCTACCTCGACCGCCACCGATCCGGAGTCGCTGAAGAACACCGTCTCCAGACCGGCCGGGGTGATCTCCACCAGCAGCTGGCCGAGCCGGGCCGCCGGTTCGTGGGTGAGCCCGCCGAACATCACATGGTTCATCGAGCTCAGCTGGGCCGTCAGCGCCGCGTCCAGCACCGGATGACCGTGGCCGTGGATAGCGGTCCACCAGGAGCTCATCGCGTCCAGCACGTCGACCGGCTGACCGTCTCTGACCAGTGTCAACCAGGCGCCACGGGCGCCGATGGCCACTACCGGAGGGATGGCTTCACTGCCGATGGTGCTGTAGGGGTGCCAGAGATGAGCGGCGTCGATCGCGCTGATTTGCTCGGGCGTCAACCCGGATCTCGCCGCAGGCATAGAGACCGAGCGTAAAGCAGCCGGCTCGCACAAAAGCCGACCATCGGGAAGCATCTATCGGCATGGCGTTGCCGTACCCGTTCGAAGACCCGCATCGCGGCGGTCGTCCCGAGTCCCAGCAGCAGACTCACGAGACCGAAGAGCCGGGCGACTTCCGGCCAATGACATACGGCGACAACGAATCTGACGCTAAGCCGCACGTCATTCGCCTTCGGGTAGCCCCCTGGGACCTGGTCGCCACGCTCACCCTGGTGACGCTGCTTGTGGTGCTGGCCACGGCGACGACGTGGCCGACCCGGCTCTACGGCTTCCTCGGCGAGGTGTGCTCGGACGAGTCGTGCGGCCTGGTTCCTTTCCAGCTCGACGTGTATATCTACCCGGTGGTGTGGGGCGGGATCGGCGCCGCAATCGCCGCGGCGGGCATCGGCCCGTTCGTCTCCCTGCTGAAGGGCTGGTACATGTCCTTCTGGCCGGTGTTGTCGCTCGCGATCATCATGGTGAGCTCCGTGATCGGCGACGCGCTGACCGTCTTCAGCGCCCGCTACTGGCACTGATTCTCCGCTGCCGCGTCCGCTCGTAAATCGTTGCGGCCGAGCACCGGTGTGAGACCGAAATCACAACTGCCGATAAAGATTTGGGATCGGCAGTCACCATCCGGTCACGGTCCAGCGGCAAATCTTTCGTGGACCTCACCAGCTATTTTCCGGGCGCGATTTCTGTTGTAAAAGTTTCTGTAGTGACTGGTGTGACTCAACGGGCTAACCGACTGATTCACGTCCCCCGCAAGGAGGCGGCGGCCGATCCCCCACTCGGGGCTCGTCGCGAGTCATCGAACGGCGGTCGCGGCGCCCACAGCGCCGCGGCCTCAACCCGACAGAGTTCAGGAAGGCTGGAACTCCAATGAAGCGCATCTATTCGTTTGCCATCGGTCTCGCCATCTTGGCGGCCCCGATGGCCGCCGCCCCCGAGATCGCGGCCGCCGACCCCGGCGTCCGGTCGATGGATTACCAGCAGGCCACCGATGTCGTCGTGATGCGCGGTCTGTCGCAGCGCGGCGTGCCCTTCTCGTGGGCCGGTGGCGGTATCAACGGCCCCTCCCGCGGCACCGGCACCGGCATCAACACCGTCGGCTACGACGCCTCCGGTCTGATGCAGTACGCCTACGCCGGCGCCGGCATCAGGTTGCCCCGGTCGTCGGGCGCGATCTACCGGGCCGGCCAGAAGGTTCTGCCGCAGCAGGCCCAGAAGGGCGACATGATCTTCTACGGTCCGGAAGGCACGCAAAGCGTCGCGATGTATCTCGGCAACAACCAGATGCTCGAGGTCGGCGATGTCGTGCAGGTCTCGCCGGTGCGTTCGGTGGGTATGACGCCGTACCTGGTCCGCGTGATCGGCGTACCGCTGCAGCAACTGCCCGCCCAGCCGGCCCCGGCGCAGCAGCTCCCCGGCCAGCAAGTGCCGGGCCAGGCCCCGCTACAGCAGCCGCCGACGCAGCAGGCCCCGCTGCAACAGCTGCCCGCCCAGCAGGCACCGCTGCAGCAGGCCCCGCTCCAGCAACTGCCCACCCAGCAGGCACCGTTACAGCAGGCGCCTCTCCAGCAACTGCCTGCTCAGCAGGTGCCCGCGCAACAGCCGGCGCCCGCGCCGCCGGCGCTGCCGCAACTGCCGAACCTGCAGACGCTTCTGCAGCCGGCACCTGCGCGGTAGTCGCCGCGACCCGTCACCAACGCCACCTGCTCCACTGAGCAGCCTCGCCGCCCGGCGAGCGCTGCGGAGCAGGTGGCGTTTTTGGGTAAATTACTGGTGATCATGCAGACCACCGCGCCTCAGACCCCTGCCGCCACGGCCAATCCGGGCAGCTCAGAGGCGCGCCGAACGGGGTCGGCGGGGTTCTACCGCTATGACCTCGACGGCTTGCGCGGCATCGCGATCGCGCTGGTCGCCGTGTTCCACATCTGGTTTGGCCGGGTCTCCGGGGGCGTGGACGTGTTCCTGGCGCTGTCCGGGTTCTTCTTCGGCGGCAAGATCCTGCGCGCCGCGCTCAACCCGACCGCCACGTTGTCGCTCGTCGCCGAAATCACCCGGCTGATCCGGCGTCTGGTGCCCGCCCTGGTCGTGGTGCTGGCCGCGTGTGCGGTGCTCACCATCCTGGTGCAGCCGCAAACCCGCTGGGAGACCTTCGCCGACCAGAGCCTGGCCAGCCTCGGCTATTACCAGAACTGGGAGCTGGCGAACACCGCGTCGGATTACCTGCGAGCGGGCGAAGCCGTCAGCCCGTTGCAGCACATCTGGTCCATGTCGGTGCAGGGGCAGTTTTACGTCGCCTTCCTGCTGCTGGTCGCCGGCTGCGCGGTCCTGTTCCGCCGCCTGCTCAAGGCCCACCTGCGCACGCTGTTCGTGGTGCTGCTCAGCGCCCTGACTATCGCCTCGTTCAGTTACGCGGTCTTCGCCCACCTCGACAACCAGTCGGTCGCCTATTACGACAGCTTTGCCCGCGGCTGGGAGTTGCTGCTGGGCGCGCTCGTCGGCGCCGTCGTGGCCCGCGTCCGGTGGCCGATGTGGCTGCGGACCGCAGCCGCCTCCGTCGCCCTGGCCGCCGTCGTATCCTGCGGGGCCCTGATCGACGGCGTCGACGAGTTTCCGGGCCCGTGGGCCCTGGTGCCCGTCGGGGCCACGATGCTGGTGATCCTGGCCGGGGCCAACCTGGCGGGCGATGCGGACACCAGCGGCCGGATGCCGCTGCCGAATCGGCTGCTGGCCACCCGGCCCCTGGTGGAGCTGGGCGCCATCGCGTACTCGCTGTATCTATGGCACTGGCCGCTGCTCATCTTCTGGCTGTCCTACACCGGACACAAACACGCCAACTTCGTCGAAGGCGCGGCCGTGTTGCTGGTCTCCGGCGTGCTCGCGTACCTGACCACCCAGCTCGTCGAGGACCCGCTGCGCTACCGCGCGCCCCAGGGTTCGGTCGCGCCGCCGGTACTGCCGTGGTGGTCGAGGTTGCGCAGGCCGACGATGGCGCTGGGCGCGGCGGTGGTGTTGCTCGGCGTCACCCTGACCGCGACGTCGTTCACCTGGCGCCAGCACGTCACGGTCTTGCGGGCCGCGGGCAAGGAACTGTCCGTACTCAACCCGCAGGACTATCCCGGCGCGCGCGCCCTGACCGAACACGTGCGAGTCCCGACGCTGCCGATGCGGCCCAGCGTGCTGGAGGTCAAGGAAGACCTGCCGGCCTCCACCCGGAACGGCTGCATCAGCGACTTCGTCAACCCGGCGGTAGTCAACTGCGTCTACGGCGACCTCGCCGCGACCCGGACCGTCGCACTGGCCGGCGGGTCGCACGCCGAGCACTGGCTGCCGGCACTGGATGTGCTCGGACACGCCCATCACTTCAAAGTTGTGACATATCTCAAAATGGGCTGCCCGCTGTCCACCGAGCAGGTCCCGCTGATCATGGGTAACAACGCCCCCTACCCGCAGTGCCGGGAGTGGGTGCAGGCGACGATGGACAAGCTGGTCTCCGATCGCCCCGACTACGTCTTCACCACCACGACCCGGCCGTGGAACATCAAGAGCGGTGACGTTATGCCCGCGACGTACATCGGGATCTGGCAGACGTTGTCCGACAACAACATTCCGATTCTCGGCATGCGCGACACCCCGTGGCTGGTCAAGAACGGCCAGCCGTTCGATCCCGCCGACTGCTTGGCCAAGAAGGGCGGCAACGCGACGTCGTGCGCGATCAAGCGCTCCGACGTGCTGTCCGACCGCAACCAAACCCTGGACTTCGTCGAGCAATTCCCGCTGCTCAAGGTGCTTGACATGTCAGATGCCATCTGCCGCACCGACGTTTGCCGCCCCGTCGAAGGAAACGTGCTGATCTACCACGGCGCTCATCACCTGACCCCCACCTACATGCGCACCCTGGCCCACGCGCTCGGCCTACAGATCGCGGCCGCTACAGGCTGGTGGTAGCCCGGACAGGACCGTCCGCCGCGGATAAGGTCAAGTGGTGCCGTCAACCAACCCGGCTTCCCGACCGGCCGCAGCATCGGGTGCTGCCACACCGGACGAGGCCACACCCACACTGCCCACCGT
Source organism: Mycobacterium ahvazicum (assembly GCF_900176255.2). GTDB lineage: Bacteria > Actinomycetota > Actinomycetes > Mycobacteriales > Mycobacteriaceae > Mycobacterium > Mycobacterium ahvazicum. Next base: position 1,974,579 of record NZ_FXEG02000002.1, on the reverse strand, counting down.
TTGGCCCGGGGGCGCCTATCCCCTGGGGGCCACCTATGACGGGGCGGGTACTAACTTTTCGCTGTTTTCCGAGATCGCCGAACGGGTCGACTTGTGCCTGATCGACGACCGCGGCAACGAATCGCGGATCCCGCTCGACGAGGTAGACGGATACGTCTGGCACGCCTATCTGCCGAACATCACCCCCGGTCAGCGCTACGGATTCCGGGTGCACGGACCGTTCGATCCGGCGGCCGGCCAACGGTGCGATCCGAGCAAGCTGCTGCTTGACCCGTATGGGAAGTCGTTCGACGGGGATTTCACCTGGGGGCAGGCGCTGTTCTCCTACGACCTGAAGGCCGTCGACCCGAACGGCGACACCGCCGCCACGGGCACTCCCCCGATGATCGACTCCCTGGGACACACGATGACCAGCGTGGTGATCAACCCGTTCTTCGACTGGGCCTTCGATCGCGCGCCGCTGACCCCGTACCACGAGACGGTCATCTACGAGGCCCACGTCAAGGGCCTGACCAAAACCCATCCCGGCATACCCGAGGGACTGCGCGGCACCTATGCCGCGCTGGCCCATCCCGTGATCATCGATCACCTGAAGTCGCTCAACGTCACCGCGCTGGAACTCATGCCGGTACACCAGTTCATGCACGACGAGCGGCTACTCGACCTCGGGTTGCGAAACTACTGGGGCTACAACACATTCGGGTTCTTCGCTCCGCACTACCAGTACGCGTCGAACCGGCAGGCGGGCGGCGCGGTCGCCGAATTCAAGATGATGGTGCGCAGCCTGCACGAAGCCGGCATCGAGGTCATCCTCGACGTCGTTTACAACCACACCGCCGAGGGCAACCACCTGGGGCCGACGATCAACTTCCGCGGCATCGACAACCGCGCCTACTACCGGCTGGTCGATGAGGACCTGCGGCTGTACAAGGACTACACGGGCACCGGCAACAGCCTCAACCCGCGCCACCCGCACGTCCTGCAGCTGATCATGGACTCGCTGCGCTACTGGGTGATCGAGATGCACGTCGACGGGTTCCGCTTCGACCTGGCCGCCACGCTGGCCCGCGAACTGCACGACGTGGACCGATTGAGCGCGTTCTTCGATCTGGTGCAACAGGATCCGATCGTCAGCCAGGTCAAACTGATCGCGGAACCCTGGGATGTCGGCGAGGGGGGTTATCAGGTCGGCAACTTCCCGGGTTTGTGGACCGAGTGGAACGGGAAGTATCGCGATACTGTGCGTGACTACTGGCGGGGCGAGCCCGCAACCCTCGGCGAGTTCGCTTCCCGGCTGACCGGGTCGTCGGACCTGTATGAGTCGAGCAGCCGGCGCCCCAGCGCCAGCATCAACTTCGTCACCGCGCACGACGGGTTCACCCTCAACGACCTGGTCTCCTACAACGAGAAACACAACGAGGCCAACGGCGAGGACAACCGCGACGGGGAAAGTCACAACCGGTCCTGGAACTGCGGGGTCGAGGGTCCCACCGACGACCCCGAGATCACCGAGCTGCGCTGCCGGCAGATGCGCAACTTCTGGGCCACCCTGATGGTCAGCCAGGGCACGCCGATGATCGCGCACGGCGACGAGCTGGGACGAACCCAGCTCGGCAACAACAACGTGTACTGCCAGGACTCCGAATTAGCTTGGATGGACTGGTCTTTGGTGGACAAGAATGCCGACCTGCTGGCCTTCACCCGTAAGGTGACCAAGCTGCGCAGGAAGCATCCGGTGTTCCGTCGGCGCCGCTTCTTCGACGGCGAGCCGATTCGCAGCGGGGACGAAGTCCGCGATATCGCCTGGCTGACGGCCAGTGGCCGGGAGATGACGCACGACGACTGGAACCAGGGTTTGGACAAGTGTGTCGGGGTATTCCTCAACGGTGAGGCGATTACCGCGCCCAACGCCCGGGGGGAACGAGTTGTGGACGACTCATTCCTGTTGTGTTTCAACGCCCACAGCCGCGACGTGGAATTCGTCACGCCGCACGACGACTACGCACAGGAATGGACCGTGGAGCTGGATACCAATCATCCCGCCGGCAAGGCCGATCTGGTTGTTGCGGCCGAAGAAAAGATCACAGTGCCTGGGCGCTCGGTACTGATCCTGCGAAAGACCGCCTAACACATGGCCTTTCCGGTGCGCGCTACCTACCGGTTACAGTTGCGCGGAGCCTCCAGTGGCAGCGCCTTCACTTTCGCCGATGCCGAAAACCTGCTGGACTACCTCGACGAACTCGGGGTGTCGCATCTGTATCTGTCCCCGATCCTGACCGCGGTGAGCGGCTCGGGTCACGGTTACGACGTCACGGATCCGACCACGGTGTCGCCGGAGCTGGGCGGTGCCGAGGGATTGGCACGACTGTCGGCCGCGGCGCGGGCGCGCGGCATGGGGCTGATCGTCGACATCGTGCCCAACCATGTGGGCGTCGACCAGCCCCAGCAGAATCCGTGGTGGTGGGATGTATTGCGGCACGGCCGATCATCCGACTACGCAACGTTTTTCGATGTCGACTGGGATCTCGACCCGGACGGCCGCATCGTGCTGCCGGTGCTGGGTTCCGACGACGACGCCGCGGATCTGACCGTCGACGGCGACCTGCTGCGGTTGGGCGATCTGGCGCTGCCGATCGCCCCGGGCACCGGCGAGGGCACCGGCCCCGAGGTACACCAGCGTCAGCACTACCGGTTGGTGGGCTGGCGTAACGGCATCGTCGGCTATCGGCGTTTCTTCTCGATCACCTCGCTGGCCGGGCTGCGCCAGGAAGATCGTGCGGTGTTCGACGCCAACCACGCGGAGGTCGCCCGCTGGGTCCGCGAGGAACTCGTCGACGGGGTGCGCATCGACCATCCCGACGGATTGACCGATCCCACCGGGTATTTGGCGTGGCTGCGCGAGTTGCTCGGGCCCACGGCGTGGATCGTGATCGAGAAGATCCTGGCCGTCGACGAGGCGCTAGAGCCGACGTTGCCGATCCAGGGCACCACCGGCTACGACGTATTACGGGAAGTCGGTGGGGTTTTCGTCGACCCGGCCGGAGCCCCCGCGCTGACCGAGCTCGTCGAGTCCGCCGGCGTGGACTATGACGGTATCCCGCGGCTGCTGGCCGACCTCAAGGTTGCGGTGGCCACCGAGACGCTCGGTAGTGAGCTGGGCAGGCTGCGGCGGGCCATCGTGGCGACCGCCGGGAAGGATCACCCGCAGCTGCCCGAGGCGGTGGCCGCGCTGCTCACCCACATCGAGCTCTACCGCAGCGACTACCGGGGCCTGAGCGCCGTCCTGCCGACCGCGCTCGCCGAAACTCAAGCCGCGCAACCGGAACTGGGGCCCGCACTGCAGGTGCTCGCCGCGGCACTGGCGTACGGTGGCGAACCCGCCGCGCGCCTGCAGCAACTATGCGGTGCGGTCACCGCCAAGGCCGTCGAAGACTGCTTGTTCTACCGCGACGCCCGGCTGGTCTCGCTCAACGAGGTGGGCGGCGAACCACACCGGTTCGGCGTCGGCGCCGCGGAGTTCCACCAGAGCGCGGCCACCCGCGCCCGGCTGTGGCCGCAGGCGATGACCACGCTGACCACCCACGACACCAAACGCGGCGAGGACGTGCGAGCCCGCATCGGGGTGCTGTCCCAGGTTCCCTCGCTGTGGGCGCAGTTCGTCGCCCGTTGGGAAACCGAGACACCGTCCCCCGATGCCGCGACCGGACAGTTTCTGTGGCAGAACATCTTCGGCGTGTGGCCACTCAGCGGCGAAGTCACCGCGCAGCTGCGCGACCGGTTGCACGGATACGCCGAGAAGGCTATCCGGGAAGCGGCGCTGCACACCTCATGGAACGAACCGGACTCCGACTTCGAGGATGCTGTGCACGCGTGGTTGGACGCCGTGCTGGACGGGCCGGTAGCCGGCCAACTGACCGAGCTTGTCGCCCAACTCAATCCGCACGCCACCAGCGATGCGCTGGGCCAGAAGCTACTCGCGCTGACGGTGCCCGGCGTCCCCGACATCTACCAGGGCACCGAGCTCTGGGACGACAGTCTGGTCGATCCCGACAACCGCAGGCCTGTCGACTATGCCGCGCGCAGGGCCGCTCTCGCGGAGTTGCGGCACCCGAAGCTGCGCGTCGTCACCACGGCGCTGCGGGTGCGCCGTTCCCATCCGGAGACCTTTCGGCAGGGTGGCTACCTTCCCGTGCTCGCCGACGGCGATGCCGGCGAGCACGTGCTGGCCTTCAGCCGGGGTGACGACATCGTGGTCGCGGTGACTCGCTGGACGGTGCGCCTGACCGAAACAGGCTGGGGCAATACAGTTCTGGCGTTGCCCGACGGCACCTGGAAAGACACACTCACCGGCGCCGTCGCCGAGGGTCCGACGTCGGCGACTCAGCTGTTCGCAGATTTGCCCGTCGTCTTATTGGAGCGCCACCATGGCTGATTTCCGGGTCTGGGCCCCCAAGCCCGCACAGGTACGTCTCGACGTCGACGGCGCGGTGCACGTGATGACGCGCACGGAAGACGGCTGGTGGCACGCGAGTGTCGACGCACCGCCGGATGCTCGCTACGGCTTCCTGCTCGACGACGACACCAAGGTGCTGCCCGACCCGCGATCACCGCGCCAACCCGACGGCGTGCACGAGCGCTCACAATTGTGGGAACCCGGCCACACGTGGACGGACGGCGACTGGGCGGGCCGGTCAGTCGAAGGTGCGGTGATCTACGAGCTGCACATCGGTACCTTCACCGCGGCGGGTACCTTCGACGCCGCGATCGAAAAGCTGGACTACCTGGTCGATCTCGGGATCGACTTCGTCGAGGTGATGCCGGTCAACTCCTTCGCCGGAACCCACGGCTGGGGATACGACGGCGTGCTGTGGTACAGCGTGCACGAACCCTACGGCGGCCCGGACGGTTTGGTCCGATTCGTCGATGCCTGCCACGCGCGAGGTTTGGGCGTGTTGATCGACGCGGTGTTCAACCACTTCGGCCCGTCGGGAAATTACCTGCCGCGGTTCGGCCCGTACCTGTCGTCGGGGAGCAACCCGTGGGGCGAGGGCGTCAACATCGCCGATGCCGACTCCGACGAGGTACGCCGCTACATCATCGGCTGCGCACTCCGGTGGATGCGCGACTTTCACGCCGACGGGCTGCGACTGGACGCGGTGCACGCGTTGGTGGACACCACGGCCGTCCACATCCTCGAAGAAATGGCAAGCGAAACCGACTGGCTGTCACAGCAAGTGGGCCGTCCGCTGTCGCTGGTCGCCGAAAGCGACATGAACGATCCGCGGCTGATCACCCCGCGTGATCACTACGGCTACGGGGTCACCGCGCAGTGGGACGACGACATCCACCACGCCATTCACACCGCGGTCTCGGGCGAACGCCAGGGCTACTACGCGGACTTCGGTTCGCTGGCCACGCTGGCCGACACGCTGCGCCGCGGCTTCTTTCACGCCGGCACCTATTCGTCGTTCCGCCGGCGCCGGCACGGCCGGCCGCTGGACACCAAAGCCATCCCGGCGAGCCGATTGCTCGCCTATACCTGCACCCACGACCAGGTCGGCAATCGCGCACTCGGCGACCGGCCTTCGGCGCACCTCACCGGTGGCCAGTTGGCGATCAAGGCCGCCCTGGTCCTCGGATCGCCCTACACCGCAATGCTTTTCATGGGTGAGGAGTGGGGGGCATCGACGCCGTTCCAGTTCTTCAGCTCGCATCCCGAACCGGAACTGGCCAAGGCGACCGTCGAGGGCCGCAAGTCGGAGTTCGCCGAGCACGGCTGGGACGCCGACGACATCCCCGACCCGCAGGACCCGCAGACCTTCGGTCGCTCCAAGCTGAACTGGGGTGAGGTCGACGCCGGCGAGCATGCACGGCTGCTCGCGTTCTATCGGGAGCTGATCGCCTTGCGACACAGCGACCCCGACCTGGCCGACCCCTGGCTGGAGCACCTCACCGTCGATTATGACGAGGAACTGCGCTGGATCACGTTGTCGCGCGGGCAATTACGCATCGCGTGCAACCTCGGCGACAAACCGGTCACGGTACCGGCCGCGGGCGATGTCGTCCTGGCGTGGGGTGAGCCGACCGCCGGCGAGGGCGGCACCGTGCTGGAACCGCAGTCGGTCGCGATCCTGCGGCACGGGTAAGACTCGACCTTTCGCGTCCTGCTCAGCTAGCGCTACCATCACCGCACCAATAACTGCGACGGAGCGGACATGGCGCAAAAGGTGCAGATGTCGGCCGACCTGATCGGCGGCGACGTCGACGAAGGGTACGGCAAGGTCGCGGATGCCTTCCGCCGCAACCTGAGCAGCGGCCAAGAGATCGGCGCCGCCATGGCGGTCTATCGGAACGGCCGCAAGGTCGTCGACCTATGGAGTGGCTACCGCGACGGCAACACCCGGGCACCGTGGCAACAGGACACCCTCGTCAACGTCTTCTCGACCACCAAGGGCATTGCGTCCCTCGCCGTCGCGGTGGCGGCTTCGCGGGGCTACCTCTGCTACGACGCCAAGGTGACCGACTACTGGCCGGAGTTCGCACAGGCCGGCAAAGAGGCGGTCACGGTTCGCCAGCTGCTGGCACATCAGGCCGGATTGCCTGTCGTCAAGCCGCCGCTGACGTTGCAGGAATTGGCCGACCCACCGACGATGTCGGCCAAGCTCGCGGCGCAGGTACCGGCATGGACACCCGGCACGCGACACGGCTACCACGGCATCACACTCGGCTGGTACGAGGGCGAGCTGATCCGTCGCACCGACCCCGCCGGACGCACGCTCGGCCGGTTCTTCGCCGACGAGATCGCCGGTCCATTGGGGCTGGATCTCTACATCGGGCTGCCGGATTCGGTGGACCGCGGCCGCGTGGCACTCCTGGATGCCTGGTCGTTCCCCCGGCTTCTGTTGCATCTGAATACGATGCCGCGGCGTTTCGTGCTGGCGTTGTTCAATCCGTTCGACCTCGCGGCGGCGTCGCTGACAGTCGCCAAGGGCGTCCAAGGCCTCGGTCAGTTCAATCGCGATGAGCTGCGCGTGGTCGAGATGCCCGCGGTCAACGGCACCGGCACCGCGCGCTCGATCGCCAAGCTCTACGGCAGCGCCGCCACCGGTTCGCCCCAGCTCGGTTTGACACCCGCTACCCTGCAGGCCCTACACAAGCCCGCGCTGCCACCGACAAAAGGACTGCGCGACAAGGTGTTACACATCGACACCACGTTCTCGCTGGGGTTCAACAAACCCATCCCGATGTGCATCTTCGGCTCGTCCGAAAACGCGTTCGGCACGCCGGGGGCGGGCGGCTCGTTCGGCTTCGCCGATCCCGACACCGGCATCGGATACGGCTACGTGATGAACAAGCTGGGATTCCACTTGATGAGTGATCCGCGGGAACTCGCGCTGCGCAACGCGCTGTTCTACGAAACCCTCGGTACCAGGCGCCAGGTCTAAACGCTGGATCGCCCGGCGGTGCGCAGCGCCCCGGCGATGGACTCGGCGAGCGGACTGATCTCGGCGTCGGCCAAATCGGCGATGGTGACCCGGATTCCGGCCGGGGTGCCGATCCGGAACCGCGAACCGGGTGCGGCGGCCCAACCCGAATTGATCAGCCGGGTGATCGCGACGGTCTCGTCGGGCACCGGGATCCACACGTTAAGCCCGGAGCGGCCGTGCGCGGCGATCCCACGGTCGGCCAGCGCCGCACACAGCCGGGTGCGGTTGCCGGTGTAGCGCTGCTCGGCTCGGCAAATGAGACGCTCGGCAGCGTCGTCGGACCACAACCGCACCGCGAGATCCTGCAGTAGATGACTCACCCATCCCGGTCCCAGCCGCAGTCGTCCGTGCACGCGCTCGACGGTGCGCTGATCTCCGGTCAGAACGGCCACCCGCAGATCGGGGCCATACGCCTTCGACGCCGACCGCACGAATGCCCAGTGATCGCTCGATCCGGCCAGCGAATGCAGCGGCACACCGGAAATACCGGCGCAATGGTCATCCTCGACCACCAGAACGTCGTGGCCACTCAGTAGCGCGCGCAGCTCGCCGGCACGCTGTGCGGAAAGCGCCGCGCCGGTCGGGTTCTGCGCGCGCGTGGTGACGACCAGCGCGCGCACCCCGTGGTTTAGTGCGCGGCCGACGTCGGCAACCAGGGGGCCGTCGTCGTCCACCCGTACCGGCTCGACCGAAAGTCCCAGCGCCCCAATCAAATCCAGTAGGTTGGCCCAGCCCGGATCCTCGACGGCTATCCGGTCGCCGGGGCGCAGCTGCGCGGTGAGTGCCCGCTCGATGCCGTCCAGCGCCCCGCTGGTCACCGCGAGATGGTCGGCCGGAACGCCGTCGGCGCTCAGCGCGGCACGGGCGGAGTCGACCAGCTCGGGTGACATGGCCGGTTCGCCGTACAGCACCGGGCGCCCGAGCGAATCATTAAGCGGCACAGCAGCAATGGGCAGCAATGCGGGAGCCGGATTGCCGGTGGACAAGTCGCGCACGCCGGCCGGGATGTCCAGGCCGAGCACCGACCGGGGCGTCGTGGCAGGGCGGTGCCGCACCCGGGTGCCGCGCCGGCCCGAGGTTTCGACGGCCCCGCGATCGCGCAGTAGGCGGTAGGCGGCCGCGGCCGTGTTGGGGTTCACACCGAGTCGCGCGGCCAGTTCCCGCACCGGGGGCAGCGAGTCACCGGGCGCCAGGGCGCCGCTGGAGATTCCCTCTTCGATGTTGGCGGCTATGGACTCCGCGCCCGTCCCCGCTATGCTGTATTGCACTGGCACATTTCCGATTATGTACTATTACAATAGTGAAGGCAATCCGATGGACTATCGCGCCACGTCCCGCACCACGCCCACCCGCTATCGGGAACGCGCCCGCTACGACCGCGACACCGTCCATCGCATCCTGGATGAAGCCCTGATCTGTCACCTGGGCTACCTCAACGCCGGCCGGCCGGTGGTCTTGCCGACCACACACGCCCGCCTGGACGAAACCCTCTACCTGCACGGTTCCACCGGCAGCCGGCCCATGCGCGGCGCCGGGGCGGGCCTGCCCGTGTGCGTCACCGTCACCCTGGTCGACGGGCTGGTGCTGGCCCGCTCGGCGCTGCATCATTCGCTGGTCTACCGCTCGGTGATGGTGCTCGGCGACGCCCGCCTGGTTGACGACCCGGCGGAGAAGTCGCGCGCGCTGGCTGGGCTGCTCGACCACATCGCGCCCGGACGGGCCGCCGACTGCCGGGCGCCGAACGCCAAGGAGCTTGAGGCGACCGCGGTGCTCGCCCTGGACCTCGTCGAAGTCTCGGCCAAGGTGCGCGACGGCGGGCCCGTCGACGAGCCGCAGGATTACGCGCTACCGCACTGGGCCGGCGTGGTTCCGCTGAGTATGACGGCCGGTGCACCGATACCGGCCGACGACCTCGACCCCACTACCCCGGCGCCGGACTATTTGACGCCCTACTCGCGCGCCTAGAGCAGCAGATAGCGGTAGGCCGGCGAACCCGGCTGCAGCGTCTCGAAGTGGATCTCGGTGTCGCGCATCCGGTCCAGCAGGTCGTCCAGGTCGGCCGACGAACCCAGCTGGATGCCGACCAGCGCCTCGCCGGTCTCGCGGTTGTTGCGCTTGACGTACTCGAACAAGGTGATGTCGTCGTTGGGCCCGAGCACGTCGTCGAGGAACCGGCGCAACGCACCGGGCTCCTGCGGGAAGTCGACCAGGAAGTAGTGCTTAAGGCCGAGGTGGACCAGGGAGCGCTCGAGCACCTCGCCGTAGCGCGACACATCGTTGTTGCCGCCCGAGATGAGGCACACGACGGTGGACCCGGGCTCGACGTCGGTTTCCAGCAGGCCGGCCACCGACAGGGCGCCCGCCGGCTCGGCGATGATGCCCTCGTTCTGGTAGAGGTCCAGCATCGCGGTGCACACGGCGCCCTCGTCGACCGCCGTGATCGACACCATGTCGCCCGCGGCGGCCAGAGCGGCATGCGTCAACGTTCCCGCCCGCTTCACCGCGGCGCCGTCGACGAACTGGTCGACATGGTCCAGCGTCACCGGCTCGCCGGCGGCCAGCGCCGCCATCATCGCCGCGGCACCGGCGGGTTCGACACCGAGCACCGCGGTGTTCGTCGTGCGTTCGGACAGATAGGTCGTGATGCCCGCGATGCAGCCCCCGCCGCCCACCGGGACCACCACCAGATCGGGCTCCGCGAAACCAAGCTTGTCGAGTTGGTCGAGCATCTCCACGGCGATCGTGCCCTGGCCGGCCATCGTGCGCGGGTCGTCATACGGCGGCACCAGCGTCGCCCCGGTGCGTTTGACGTCTTCGAGGGCCGCCTCGGCGGCCAGATCGTAGGTCGATCCGCCCACGATCAGCTCGATGAAGCCGTCCCCGTGGTAGCGGATGCGGTCGCGCTTCTGCTTGGGCGTTTTGGCCGGCACGTAGACGCGGCCCTGCACGCCGAGGGTCCGACAGGCGTAGGCGAAGCCTTGCGCGTGGTTGCCGGCCGAGGAGCACACCACGCCGGCGCCGATCTCCTCCGCGGACAGCTGCACCAGCAGGTTGTAGGCGCCGCGCAGCTTGTAGGAACGCACGATCTGCAGGTCTTCGCGCTTGAGGTAGACCTGCGCACCGGTGATCGCCGAAAGCCGATCGCTGTACTGCAGCGGGGTCGGGGTGACGACCGCGGCGATCCGCTGAGCAGCGCTGTCAATGTCGGCCGCGCGCAGCGGCGACATGTTCGGGCTCTGGGTCAGTTCGGCGGACACCGGTTAATGGTGCCACGCACCCCCCGCCACCTGCCTAATCGGCTCAGCTCACCGGCGTCAGCACGAACACCGGAATCTGGCGATCGGTCTTCGTCTGATATTCGGCGTAGTCCGGCCAGGCCGCCACGGCACGCTCCCACCACACGGCCTTCTCGTCCCCGAACACCTCGCGAGCGTCGTAGTCACGAGTGACCGACCCGTCCTGCAGCTCGACCCGCGGGTTCTTGACGATGTTGTAGTACCAGACCGGGTGCTTCGGGGCACCGCCGAGCGAGGCGACGACGGCGTACTCCCCGTTGTGCTCGACGCGCATCAGCGGAGTCTTGCGCAGCTTGCCGGTCTTGGCGCCGATGGTCATCAGCAGAATGATGGGCTTGCCCTTCATGTCCGCTGCCTCGGCGCCGCCGGATTCGGCGTACTTGTCGGCTTGTTCGCGGGACCAATCCCAGGGGCTGGGTGCGTATTCACCTTCGAGTGGCATGGCCACCACTGTATGCCCGTTTCGGTGCCGCCGGGCGGGCGCGAATTGGCGCGCAAGCGGTTTGGCGTCAGACCTGCGCGCGGGCGAGTTCGGCGATTGCGTTGACGCGCCGGGTCGCCGTCGCGATCTCGTCCGCGAACTCCTGGCGGCGCTTGGCGAGTTGCTCGGAATCCGACCCGTCGACCAGCTCGCGGTGGCGCGCCAGCCGCAGCGCGGTCTTGAACAACTCCATCGACCTCGACTCGGCGCTGGCGATTCTGCGCTGCAGCTCCCACTGCTTGCCCAACTCCAGACATTCGGCGAGGAAGGCGTTTTCGTCGAGGGACTCGTCCCCCAGGGCGGCCAGCCGGTCGGCGACGATGTGATACGCGTCGAGGAACGGCCGCAACACCAAGTGCGCCAACAACACATCGGCCGCCGCCAGCAGCCCACGCACGTCGGCGGCGGCCGCGGCGTGACTGGTGTCCACCGCCCCGATCAGGCGTACCTCGTCGGCGAGCTCCTTTTCGAACTGGGCGCGGCCGGAAAACAGGAACTCGAACTTCAGCAACTCACGCAGACTCAGCGCCTCGTCGCGCACCGTCACCGGAGACACCATGCCATCGGCGGAATTCTCGGCGTTTTCGGCGGCGGCCAGCAACGCCGTCTCGGCGATCGCGCGATCGACCAAGATGTGGATCGCGGTATTGCGGTAGAACGCCGCGACCAAGTGCTGGTCCTCGCCGATCCCCCACACCGCCTCGGTGCCGGCGTCGTACACGCTGACCACACCGGAGGCGACGAGCTGGTGCAACGTCCACCGGATGGTGGAGCGATTCGTCAAGTCCGCCGCCCCGGCCACCGACCAGTTTCGCGCCGTGATGTAGCTGGCCAGAGGTCGCACGGTGGCCAGCACCTCGCTGATCGACAGCGACCGGTCCGCACCCAGCAACGACAGACTCACCACCGCGGTGGGAGTGACCGGCGTCGCGCGGTTGATCCGGTGTTCGACGTCGAGTGCGATGCGTTCGATCTCGGTCCCGGTCCCGGCCTCATCGCCGCGCATTTCCTCGAGGCGTTTGCGCAGCGGCAGCGGCTCGCCGAAGTCCAGGTACGCGCGACCGAGCCGCTTGCCCTGCTGGCGCGCCAAGCCGACCAGGAAGCGTAGATCTTCGGGCCGTTTCACCGCCCCGTAGGCTTCGGTGGTCATCGCCTCCACCTCGTGCAGCTGGTCGTAGACGATCGAGGTCGGCACCAAATACACTTCGGGGCCGTCGATTTCGTCGACGGCGTCGGTGAGGTAGCGCAGGATCCCGAACACCGGTGGCCGCAGCTTGCCGGTGCGGGTGCGCCCGCCTTCGATCGACCAGGTGACGTTCGTGTGGTTTTGCACCAGCTGAGCGATGTAGGCGCGCAACACGAACCGGTAGACGGGGATGTCCTTGGTCTGGCGCCGGATGAAGATCGTCCCGGTGCGCTTGGCGAAGGCGCCCATCGGGAAGAAATTGAGATTGGCGCCGCCGAATGTGAAGGCCGCGGACAGACGGTTGTCCTGGATCTCCTCGGGCAGCAGCATGCCGTCCAAGTAGGACCGGTGCGAAAAGGCAAAGGCCAGCGTCGCTTTGCGATCCAGTTTGCGCAGTTGCGCGATCTGGTCCTCGTCGACCAGTACGTCGTAGGCCCGCATCAGCCAGCGGCTGAACCCGCGCCAGCCTTGCACCGCCCGTTCGTCCAGCGAGGCGGCCATCTCGCGCAGGTAGCCGGCCGCCTCGGCGCGCACGTCGCCGGCGTCGCGACCCAGCTCGTCGGCCAGCGCGGCCAGCCGCTCGTCGTACCACGAGGCGCCCAGCAATTGGGCCACCGCAACCGGGTCGCCGGGCACCGGCGTCACCGACTCCTCAATAATTCCGGGGCGCTGCAACATCTTTCGCACCCCGACGCGGCCGAATTCACGCGCTGTGGCGAGCCGCCCGCCGGTCACGCGCCTCGCACCGTTCTCGTCATTGGCGTTCTCCTTTGCCCACATCCCTTCGGTGAGCGTACGTCCGCCGTTGGGTGGCACGGAACACAATTCACGATTTGGCGGGCGGACCGACCTGCCCGATCGACGGGCGCCGAGTACCTTCGGAGCATGCGGCCCCAACCCGGTCTCGGCGCGAGCAACCTCACGCCGCTCGAGGAGACCGCGTTGCTGACCCAATACGCCCGGGCCCTGGACAGCCGATGGCCGCGACCCATTCTCGCGGATCCGCTGGCCGCCGACATCGTCGACACGATCGACTACGACTTCGCGGGGCTCGGCGTCCCGGCGAGCGTGGTGTGCCAGACGGCGCTGCGCGCCAAGATGCTCGACGAACGGGTGCGGGCCTTCACCGCCAAGCATCCCGATGCCGTCGTCGTCGACCTGGGCGCCGGGCTGGACTCGGGGCCGTTTCGGGTGCGACCACCCGCCACCGTCGACTGGTACAGCGTCGACCTTCCGGGTGTCAGCGCGCTGCGCCGCCAGCTGTTGCCACCCAGCAGGCGGGCCCACGTGGTAACCGCCTCGGTGGCCGATCAGAGCTGGCCCAACACCATTCCCAGCGACCGGCCGGTGATGGTGATCGCCGACGGGCTGTTCGCGTTCTTATCCGAACCGGTGCTGATCGCCCTCTTTCGGCGCATCACCACGTATTTCCCGTCCGGCGAACTGGCCTTCAACGACTACGGCCGCATCGGCTGGCTCACCCGGCTCGCGGTGAAACTGGCCCCGCAGCGGATGTTCAGCACCGTCGGCGCCCAATGGGGCTTTCCCGGGTTCGAGGACCCGCACGTGCCGCAGACCTGGAATCCGTCGCTCCAGCTCGTCGAAGAGGTCAGCCTGGCACACGCTCCCGAGGTCGAGCTGTTTCCGGGCTGGATTCGGTTCGCCACCAAGGTTTCCGGGATGTTCGAGGTCTCCGCGCGCAAAGCGCGGATCTTGCGCTATGAGTTCTAGGCCGGATGGATGCCGCAGGTGCAGGCGTCGATCGACGGACAGGTGCAGCTCATCCCCCACTCGATAACGGCCCGCGCCCGTGCCAGCGACGCCATCTGGTCGTCGATCTCGGCGAGTTTGGCCTGCGCCAACGCGCGGCTGGCGGGGCGACCCGGCGCATCGTCGGCGAACAGCAGCTGGATTTCTTCCAGCGCAAAGCCGGCGGATTTGCACAGTCGGATGACCTCCAGCCGGGCCAGGATCGAGTCGTCGTAGCGGCGCCGGCCTGACAACCGCGCGGGTGACGGCAGCAGCCCGATCTGCTCGTAGTAGCGCAGCGTCGTCGCGGCCACCCCGGTCTCACGCGCGACATCGCCGATCGTCAGCGTCGTCCGCACGGCAGCGGCAGCCATCGAGCCTCCCGGAATCCCAGCACTTGACTTCGAGTCAACTCTAAGTCGTTGACTGGGACCATGCAGCACAGCGCACTCGGCGATGCCCGCTACGTCCTGCTCCGATCCTTCCGGCGCGACGGCACACCCCGCGACACTGCGATCTGGTTCGCGATGGACGGCGACGCACTGGTGTTCCGGACCAAGGTCGGGCCCAAGACCAAACGGCTGACGGCCCACCCCGACATCGAACTGCGGGCGTGCGACCACCGCGGCCGGGTGCGCGACGGGGCACCGACGCTGGCCGGGCGCGCCACGCTGCTGTCGGGCGCCGACGCCGAGCGGGCCAATCGGCTCCTGCACCGGCGCTACGGCTGGCAATGGAACATCGTCCCGCTGATCAAGGTGCCGGGCGTGACCAACGTGCACCGGGATCTGGGTCTTCGGGAGAAGCTGCGCCGGGCCCGCGATCGTGGGGTCTGGTCCGACAGCGTCATCGTGCGGGTGGAGCTGTAGGGGCGCGTCGAGCGATCCCGACCGGCGGCGACTAGCTGCCCAGGCAGCCCGGGCCGAGCAGTTCCTTCAGGTCGCCCATCAGCGCCGGCGACGGCGTCACCCGCAGCGACTGATCGAGCTCCAGCGTGGTGATCCGGTCTCCGCTGATCAGCCGCAGATGCACCTGCGAGGTGCCCGGATGCCGCGCCAGCACCTGCTTGAGTGCGCTCACCTTGTCGATCGTGCACTGCCGGGTGGGCAGGCTGACCGCGATCGGCCGGTTCGGCTGGGCGTTGGAAAAATCGGGCACCACAAGCTCATTGGCGATCAGTGAGATCCGGTCGTCGCGGATCGCGACCTTGGCGTTGATCAGCACCACCGCGTCGTCGACAATGTCGGCGCCGTAGGCCGAGTACGCGTGCGGGAAGAACATCACCTCGATGCCACCGGTGAGGTCCTCCAATTGAGCTGATGCCCAAGGCATTCCATTCTTGTTGACCCGACGGTTCACCGAGGCCAGGATGCCGCCCACCCGCACCTGGGTCTCGTTGCCGACGTCGCCGTCCAGGATCGCGGGAATCTGCGTGTCCACCTGCGCGGACAGCAGGTGCGCGACCCCGTTGAGCGGATGCCCGGACACGTAGAGCCCCAGCATTTCTCGCTCGAGGGCGAGCTTGTGCTTGTCTTCCCATTCGTCCTCGGGCACCCGGATGGTGAACACCGCGTCTCCGCCGGCATCGCCGCCGCCGAACAGGTCGTACTGGCCCATCGCCTCGGCCTTCTTGGTGCCCAGCACCGAGTCGACGGCGTCGGTGTGCACCAGGAACAGCCCCTTGCGGGCATGCCCGAGGGAATCGAACGCGCCGGCCTTGATCAGCGATTCAGTGACCTTCTTGTTGCACGCGGAGATGTCGATTTTGTTCAGATAGTCCGAGAAATCGGTGAATTTGCTTTTCTCGCTGCGGGTTTTGATCAGCGAGCCCACCACGTTGGCACCGACATTGCGCACCGCGCCCAAGCCGAAGCGGATGTCCTTGCCGACCGACGCGAAGTTGACCAGCGACTCGTTGACGTCCGGCGGCAGCACGGTGATGCCGAGCTTGCGGCAGTCGGCCAGGTAGACCGCGGCCTTGTCCTTGTCGTCGCCCACCGACGTCAACAGCCCGGCCATGTACTCGGCCGGATAGTTGGCCTTCAGATACGCGGTCCAGTACGAGACCAGGCCGTAGCCGGCGGCATGCGACTTGTTGAACGCATATCCGGCGAACGGAAGAATGGTGTCCCACAACGCTTTCACCGCTTTTTCGGAGAAGCCGTTGGCGGTCATACCCTCGTAGAAGCCTTTGTACTCGGCCTCGAGCACCTCGAGCTTCTTCTTGCCCATCGCCTTGCGTAACGCGTCGGCCTTACCCATCGTGTAGGAAGCAACCTTCTGGGCGATGAACATGATCTGCTCTTGATAGACGATCAAACCGTAAGTCTCGGAGAGAATTTCGCGCAGCGGCTCCTCGAGCTCCGGGTGAATCGGCTTGATCGCCTGACGCGCGTTCTTGCGGTCGGCGTAGTCGTTGTGGGCGTTCATGCCCATCGGTCCGGGCCGGTACAGCGCCAGTACGGCAACGATGTCGTTGAACTCGGTGGGCTGCATGCGGCGCAGCAGGTCGCGCATCGGTCCACCGTCGAGCTGGAACACACCCAGGGTGTCGCCGCGGCCCAGCAGTTCGTAGGTAGCCTTGTCGTCGAGCGGAACCGACTCCAGGTCGAGGTCAATTCCCCTGTTGGCCTTGATGTTATCCAGCGCGTCGCCGATGATCGTCAGGTTGCGCAGGCCCAGGAAGTCCATCTTCAGCAGGCCGATGGCCTCACACGACGGGTAGTCCCAGCCGGTGATGACGGCGCCGTCCTGCGGACGCTTCCACAGCGGGATCGCCTCGGTCAGCGGCTCGCTGCTCATGATCACCGCGCAGGCGTGCACGCCGGCGTTGCGGATCA
The DNA here is from genome assembly GCF_900176255.2 of Mycobacterium ahvazicum. Lineage (GTDB taxonomy): Bacteria > Actinomycetota > Actinomycetes > Mycobacteriales > Mycobacteriaceae > Mycobacterium > Mycobacterium ahvazicum. Next base: position 1,957,540 of record NZ_FXEG02000002.1, on the reverse strand, counting down.
GGCCCTCCAGGCCGCGCGCCGTCTGGTAAATCGTGCGCACGTCCGGATCGGTTTCGATCAGGCTGCGAACCTCGGATGCTTCCTTGAACCGCTCGTGATTCGGATCGGTGATGCCGGACAACGGGATGTCCTTGGCCATGATCGGCGGAGGCAACGCCTTGGTGATCCGGTCGGCGATCGCGAACCCGGGCTGCCCGTAATGGATGCGCGCCGAATCCTTCAGTGCCGCTTTGGTTTTAATCGTGCCGAAGGTAATGACCTGGGCGACGCGGTCGGAGCCCCACTTGTCGGCGGCGTAGCGCACCATCTCACCGCGCCGACGGTCGTCGAAGTCGATATCGATATCGGGGGCCGACGGACGCTCCGGGTTGAGGAAGCGCTCGAACAGCAGACCGTGCGGAATCGGGTCAATGTTGGTGATGCCCAGCGCGTAGGCGACCAGCGAGCCCGCCGCCGAACCACGCCCCGGCCCGACCCGTATGTCGATCGACTTCGCGTGGTTGATCAGGTCGGCGACGATCAGGAAGTAGGCCGGAAAACCCTTGTCGCAGATGACCTTGATCTCGTACTCGGCCCGGTCGATGTAGTCCTGGCCGACACCGGATCCAAAGCGCCGCTGCAGGCCCGCCATCACCTCGTGGTGCAGCCAGGTCGCCTGGTCATGTCCCTCGGGCACCGGGAAGACCGGCATCCGGTCGCGCGGCGCCCACACGTCGGCGTAGGACTGCACGCGCTCGGCGATCAGCAGGGTGGAGTCGCAGGCACCGGGCACGACGCCGTCCCAGATCTGGCGCATCTCGGCGGCCGACTTCAGGTAGTAGCCGTCGCCGTCGAACTTGAAGCGGTTGGGGTCCGACAGCGTCTTGCCGGTCTGCACGCACAACAGCGCCTCGTGGTTGTGTGAGGCGTCTCGGGTGACGTAGTGGCAGTCGTTGGTGGCCAGCGGCGCGATGTTGAGCTTGCGGCCGATCTCGAGCAGGCCGTCGCGGACCCGCGTCTCGATCGACAGCCCGTGATCCATCAGCTCCAGGAAGAAGTTGTCGGCGCCGAAGATCTCGCGCCACTTGGCGGCCGACTCCAGGGCCTCGCGTTCATGCCCCAGCCGAAGACGCGTCTGCACCTCGCCCGACGGGCACCCGGTCGTGGCGATGATGCCCTCGGCGTGCTCGGCGATCAGCTCGGCGTCCATGCGCGACCACTTGCCGAGCTGTCCCTCGAAGGAGGCCAACGACGACAGTTTGAACAGGTTGCGCAACCCGGTGGCGTTTTCGGCCACCATGGTCATGTGGGTGTAGGAGCCACTACCCGAAACGTCGTCCGACTTCTGGCTGGGATCACCCCACAGGATCCGCTTGGTGTCGAAGCGCGAGGCCGGCGCGATATAGGCCTCGACGCCGATGATCGGCTTGATCCCTACCTTGGTCGCCGCGTTGTAGAACTCGCTGGCGCCGAACATGTTTCCGTGGTCGGTCATGCCGACTGCGGGCATTTCCAGCCGCTGGACCTCGGCGAGCATCGGCGTGATCTTCGCGGCACCGTCGAGCATCGAATACTCGGTGTGATTATGCAGGTGCACGAACGACGACTCGCGACGAACGCTCGCGTGAGGAGGAATCGGACCGGCCATAGGCACGTCAGTCTATGACCGACCACCGACACCGGTTCGGCGTGTCGCGGCGTGTGTCTTGTCCGGTTTATCCGTACAGCTCGACGAAGTTCTTCAATGACTTCTCGACATCGCCCTTGACGGCTCGCGCCGCCGCCGATCCGACTGGGCCGAACAAAGCCCGACCGCCCAGCTCCAGGCGCACACCGAGGGCCGATCCGTCGCCGGTGGACCGCACGGTCAGGGTGACGCCGTATTTGGTGCCGCCCTTACCCGAACCCGACATCGCGACCTCATGCGGCGGGTCCCACCTGGTCACCGTCCAGGTCACACGGTTGCGCATGCCCTTGGCGCGGGCCACGCCGATGATCTGGGTGCCTTCGGCGATCTCGTCGGGCAGCTCGCTGCGCCACCCCTCGTGCATCGTCAGCCAGTCCCCCAGGTCCGACAGGTCCGAGACGTGATCCCACATGTCCTGCGGGGTCATCGGGACGTCGGCGGTCAGCTCCACAGCGGCCATGAGTTTCTCCTATGTCAAGCCGCTGCCGGTTGGCAAGGCTTTGTTCGGATGTTGTGGTCGGTGTGGAGGTGATGGAAGACCACTCTGGCGAGGCGGCGTTTGAGGCAGCGCAGGGCCTCGGTGCTGGAGTCGCCAGCGGCCAGACGGCTGCGGTAGTAGGCCTGTCCCAGGCCGTCGAGACGGATCTGGGTGACCGCGATGCGGTGCAGAGCGGCGTTGAGTTGGCGGTTGCCGGTGCGGGTCATCCGGACCCGGCCGACGGTGTTGCCTGACCACACCGGGATAGGCGCCACGCCGGTGTGCCGGGCGAACGCCGCTTCGCTTTTGAAGCGGGCGACCCCGGCGGTTTCGCCGATGATCTTGGCGGCGGTGAGCTCGCCGCAGCCGGGCATGGCGAGCAACGCCGGAGCGATCGCGCGGACACGCTCGCCGATCCGTTTCGCCAAAGCATTGATGGCCTCGGTGAGTCGGGTGATGTCGGCCAACTCCTCGCGGGCCAACTCGGCCACCAGACCGGGCTGGGCGGCCAACCAATCACCGAGCATCCTGCGGTGCTTGGCCAGATCCAGCGACGCCGGTTTCGGCGCCTGGCCAGGATCTAATTCGTGCACTCTCCACAACAACCGGTTGATCGTCGAAGTGCGTTGCCCCACAAGGTCTTCACGCCGATCCACCAGCAGCTTCAACTCCCGCGACAGTTCATCGTGGGAAGCCACCGGAAGATCGGGCTCACGCAGGTAGGCCCGCGCGACGGCCAACGCGTCAATCGGCTCAGACTTGCCCCGCGTACGAGCCGAGGCCCGGGTCTGGGCCATCAACTTCGACGGGACTCGTACCACCTTCTGATCGGCGGACAACAAATCGCGCTCTAAACGCGCTGACAAGTGTCGGCAATCCTCAATCGCCCACACCAGCTCGACACCGAACTGAGTGCGAGCCCATCGGATCGCCTGGTGATGACCTACCGTAGTGGCCTCGACGACCTTCTCGCCGATTTTGCGGCCCACCTGATCCACGGCGACAAACGTATGCGTGCGCTTGTGGACATCGGCTCCAACAACAACCATGGAGGTTGCCTCCTTCACTGTGAGGTGACGGTTGGGCCGGTCGGCGGACACATCTCAGTGGGGGCGATGCCACGCTCCTATCAAGTCACGCCGGCCGGTCCTTCACACCTGATGCCGACAAAACGCATGAACGCCAACCCGAAGGCGGCAACGAGCCTACGAGCCAAACACCAGGCGATCAGGATCCAACCACCGCAACAAGCGGCAACCTCACCCTGACACTGACCGGAGCCTAACGCCCGCGGACGCCACGCTGGCGTGACGCTCGGCGCTCAACGCCACGCAGGCGTGACGCTCACAAGCGGGAGGTGCCCCAGCTCGACGCACGCTCAGTGGCTGGGGCCGCCGCGGAATCGGTTGCCGATCCGGATCGCCGGCAGCAGCAAGCTGCGCGGCGTGTACCGGCCGCCATTGCTGACGACCTTGGGCACGACGCCGGGCACGACGGTGCGCTTGCCGGCCAGCATCCCGTCGATCGCCGCCTCCGCGACCTCGGCCGGCGAGACCTGCGCCAGGGGCACGCTGAACCGCTTGGCGTTGGCGATCTCGGCCCACTCGGTGGGTACCGGGCCCGGGCACAGCGCGGTGACCGACACCCCCGTCCCGTGCAGCTCTTCGTGGACGGCTTCCGAGAAGGTCTGCACGAAGGCCTTCGTCGCCGAGTACACCGCCATGTAGGGCAGCGGCTGAAACGCGGCGATCGACGCGATATTCATCACCGCTCCGGCGCCACGCTCGACCATGCCGGGCAGCGCCGCGTGGGTGAGTTCCATCAACGTCAGCGCATTGAGGGTGACCTCTTCACTCTCACGTTCGACCGGCAACTCGTGAAACACCCCGCTGGTGCCGAACCCGGCGCTGTTGCACAGCCCCGCGATCGGTTCGCTGTGCAGCCGGCCGGCCAATTTCGCGCGCCCTTTACTCTCACTGAGGTCCAACGGCATCACCTCGACCGCGACCGAATTGTCTTCTCCCACTTCGTTGGCGAGTTCGTCGAGACGCTCGCGCCGCCGCGCGACGAGCAACAGTGGGAAGCCGCGGCGGCCCAGGCCACGAGCCAGTTCGGCGCCGATCCCGGAGGAGGCGCCGGTGATCACAACGGTCGTCTGGTTGCCGGCTTTGGGAAGGCTCATCGCGTCACCAGTGGATTCCGCGCGTGGCTTGCAAGAACGTTTCGCTGCGTCTGTTTAATTGCGCTGCACTGGTTGAGGTTTCGTCTCCCTTAGCCGCGGTGGAGTCGTCGAACATGCCGAACGCCCGGTTGCGCACGCGATCCATCACCGCCGGGTTGACGGCGTCCGCGACGGCGGCGAATTGCCCGAACGGTGAGCTGGCCCGCCGCGGCCGGTGCACGATCGCGTCGGTGATCACCCCGGCCGCCTGGTCCGGCGTCAGCGCGGGGAATTTGTCGTACATCTTGGTCGGGCTGATCATCGGGGTTCGCACCAGCGCCATGTGCACCGTGGTGAAGTGCACGCCGTCGTTGACGACTTCGGCCTGCAGTGCGTCGCAGAGACTGTCCAGCGCGGCCTTACTGGCGATGTAGGCGCCGAACCGCGGTGCGCGGGTCTGCACACCGACGGACGAGACGTTGATGATGTGCCCGAAACCACGCTCGCGCATCCCGGGGATGAACTTCAGGATGAGCTGGACCGCGCCCAGGTAGTTCAGCTGCATCGTCCGCTGATAGTCGTGAATCCGGTCGTAGGACAGTGCCAGCGAGCGCCGAATCGACCGGCCTGCGTTGTTGATCAGGATGTCCACTCCCCCAAGCTCATTGAGCACTTTGTCGGCCATCGTGGCGATGGCGTCCATGTCCGAGAGATCACAGGGGTAGACGTGGGCGACGCCGCCGCCGCTTCGAATTTCAGCGGCGACCTTCTCCAGCTTCTCCGGCGTGCGGGCCACCAGCACCACCGCCCCGCCAGCCTCGGCGATTTTCTTCGCGGCGGCCTCCCCGATGCCCGAGGAGCCGCCGGTGATCAGGACGGTCTTGCCGTCGACGGCGTCGCCGAGGCTGTGGCCCTGCACCGCGTCGAGCAGATTCCGCAGATAGAACGGTCGATATCGCCCGGCCGAGTTCGGGGTGTTGATGATGTTGGAGACCACCGCGAATGGCTTTTCCACCAAGTTCGTCAAGTCACCAAGGTTCATCGGTTGTCGCTCCTCAGGGCGGATGGTGTGACGTGGGTCATACTGCCAACCTAGGGCATGGCGCGGCGGCGACGAACAGATGACCGTCATCTGAACGAGGCGAACCGTCTCACCCGGCGGCCGACGATGCGGCCACCCGCCGGCAATCGGCTTGTTACGTCGGGCAATCCGAGCGTGATCGCGGACTAACTGAGGGGCAACGCCGAGGTGGTCCGCTGGTTACATGAAACTCTTGGCAACGTTCCACAAACCGGAGCCGACAACCATCTACGACCGGATCGGCGGGCACGAGGCGCTCGAAGTCGTCGTAGAGGACTTCTACGTTCGGGTGCTCGCCGATAATCAACTGTCCGGCTTCTTCACCGGAACGAATATGAACCGCCTCAAAGGCAAGCAGGTGGAGTTCTTCGCGGCCGCACTCGGCGCGCACGAGGTCTACACCGGCGCCCCGATGAAGCAAGTGCATCAAGGGCGCGGCATCACGATGCACCACTTCAGCCTGGTGGCCGGGCATTTGGCCGACGCGCTGGCCGCGGCCGGAGTCTCGCCGACGACGGTGACGGAGATCCTGAGCGTCATCGCACCCCTTGCACCCGAGATCGCATCGAGTGAAGCCGGTACCGCCAAGCTCTAAGCCCGTGCAGCGCCTATGAATTTGGCGGCGCGCGGGCGTGTCGCGCCCGGGGATCGCGGCGCAGCCGGTAGTCAGCACATATGAGGACGATCGCAGTCATCGCAGCGGCATTGACGGTGTGCGCGTGCAGCTCCCCGAGTGCCCCGCCGTCGGGTTCGGGGATGCCGACCGTCACCAGCAAGGCGCCGGCGTCGGTGGCGGTCGACTGCGGCAAACCCGTGAACGCCGTGCAGCAGCTGGTCTGTAGTGACCCACACCTGACCGATCTCGACCACCGCCTGCAGACCGCCTACCAGCAAGCGCTTGCCCGCACGGGCGCCGATCCCGCCGCGCTGGCGGAGGCCCAAACCGGCTGGACGACGGCCCGCGACGACTGTGCCCGCAACGCCGATGTCCACACCTGCGTGCTGGAGGCCTACCAGACCCGGCTCGTCCAGTTGGCGATCGCCGACCCCGCCACGGCGGCTCCGCCGGTCATCACCTACCACTGCCCCGCCGACGCCGGCCCGCTGACCGCCCAGTTCTACAACCAGTTCGACCCGCACACCGCGGTGCTCAACTGGAAAGGCACCCAACAGATCCTGTTCCTGCTGCCGTCCGGCAGCGGGGCGAGGTACGGCCGGCAGGGCTCCGAATACTGGGAGCATCAGGGCGAGGTGACGATTGACTTCAACGGCACCAAGTTCGTCTGCACCACGCCTTGATGCACCACAATGCCTAGCGTGGGCCGCACATTCGAAGATCTCGTCGCAGAAGCCGATTCGGTATCCGTCGACGGCTGGGATTTCTCGTGGCTGGACGGCCGTGCCACCGAGGAACGCCCATCCTGGGGCTATCAACAGCTGATCAGCCGCCACTTCGCGGACGTGTCGTCCGCCGTGGATCTGCAGACCGGTGGCGGCGAAGTCCTGGCCGGCGCCGGGCCATTCCCGCCCACCATGGCGGCCGTCGAGTCCTGGCCACCGAACATCCCGCTGGCGACCAAGCTCCTGCACCCACGCGGCGTGGTCGTGGTGGGCACGCCCGACGAGTCGGTCCTGCCGTTCGCCGACGAGGCCTTCGACCTGGTCACCAGCCGGCACCCGCACACGCTGTTCTGGCCCGAGATCGCCCGCGTGTTGCGGCCCGGCGGCACCTACCTGGCTCAACACATCGGACCCGCGACGGTGTCCGAGCTGATCGAGCACTTCATCGGGCCACCGGCCGAAGGGACGGATCCGCGACACCCGGACAACGAAAGCGCGGCGGCGCGGGCAGCCGGGCTGGAGATCGTCAGGATGCGCCCGGAGCGACTCCGACAGGAGTACTTCGACATCGGCGCGGTGGTCTACATCCTGCGCAAGGTGATCTGGTGGGTACCGGACTTCACCGTCGAGCGTTACCGCGATCGGCTGCGCGAGCTGCACGAGCGCATCGAATCCGACGGCCCGTTCGTCGCGCACGCGACGCGGGTTCTCGTCGAGGCGCGCAAGCCGGCTGGCAGCTGAGCCCGGCATGCGACGGTCGTTCGACGAGCTGATGGCCGAGGCCCTCGCGGCGCCCGTCGTCGGCTGGGACTTCTCCTGGCTGGACGGCAGGGCCACCGAGCAGCGCCCGTCCTGGGGATACCAGCGGCAGCTGGGCGCCCGGCTCGCCACGGTGTCGGCAGCCCTGGACATCTACACCGGGGGCGGCGAGGTGCTCGACGGAGTCCCGTCGTTCCCGCCGACGATGGCGGCCACCGAGTCGTGGCCGCCCAACGCCGCACTGGCCACCCGGAGATTGGGTCCGCGTGGCGTGGTGGTCATCCGGACCCGCGACGAGCCCCCGCTGCCGTTCGCCGCCGAGGCCTTCGACCTGGTGACCAGCCGGCATCCAATTACCGTGTGGTGGAGCGAGATTGCCCGCATGCTGCGCCCCGGTGGCACCTACTTCGCGCAGCACCCCGGCCCGGCGACGGTGTGCGAGCTGGTCGAGTCCGTGATGGGGCCGCACCCCGAGCTGGGTGCTCACCTGCAGCCGGCCGTGCAGCGCGCCGACGCACAGGCCGCCGGGCTGCAGATCGTGGACCTGCGCATGGAGAAGCTGCGCGCGGAGTTCTTCGACATCGGCGCGGTGGTGTACTTCTTGCGCAAGCTGATTTGGACCGTGCCGGACTTCACCGTCGAGCCCTACTACGGGCGACTGCGTGCCCTGCACGACATCATCGAGGCGGACGGCCGGTTCGTCACGCACCCGACGCGGGTACTGGTCGAGGCCCGCAAGCCCGGCTGATCAGCCCTCGCCGCGCAGCACGTTTAACGCGTGCTGCAGGTCGGCCGGATACGGGCTGACGAATTCCACCCACCGCCCGTCGGCCGGATGGGCGAACCCCAGCGACCGGGCGTGTAGCCATTGACGTTCCAGGCCAAGCCTTTTCGCGAGCTTCGGGTCGGCGCCGTAGACCAGGTCGCCGCAGCACGGATGATGCAACGCGGCGAAATGCACCCGAATCTGGTGGGTGCGACCGGTTTCCAGGTGCACGTCGAGCAGACTGGCGGCGACGAAGGCTTCGACGGTGTCGTAGTGGGTGACGCTGTGCCGGCCGTTCTGGGTGACCGCGAACTTCCACTCCCCGCCGCGATGCCGTCCGATGGGCGCGTCGATGGTCCCGCTGGACGGGTCCGGATGTCCTTGCACCAGAGCGTGATAGCGCTTGTCGACGGTGCGCTGTTTGAACGCCCGCTTGAGCAGGGTGTAGGCCCGTTCGGAGATCGCGACCACCATCACCCCGGAGGTGCCCACGTCGAGGCGGTGCACGATGCCCTGCCGCTCGTGCACACCCGACGTGGTGATCCGGTAACCGGCGGCGGCCAAGCCTCCGAGCACCGTCGGCCCGCTCCAGCCGACCGAGGCGTGCGCGGCCACCGCCGCCGGCTTGTCGACGACGACGATGTCGTCGTCGGAGTACAGGATGGCCATGCCCTCGATCTCGACGGGCGTGTTCTCCGGCGGCGCCGGCGCCTCGGGCAGCCGCACCTCCAGCCAGGCACCGGGCGTCAGGCGATCGGACTTGCCCGCCTGCACGCCGTCGAGTTCGACCCCGCCGTCCTCGGCGATGGCCGCCACCGCGCTGCGGGACAACCCCAACAGCCGCGATAGCCCGGCATCGACCCGCATGCCCCCCAATCCCTCCGGAACCGGCATCGAGCGGTTGGTCATTTGGCTGGGTCGGGCTTGCGACGACCTACCGAGTCGAAATCGAATCCGAACACCGAGAGCACGACCAACAGGAACGCGCCGCCGACCACGGCCGGGTCCGCGACGTTGAACACCGGCCACCAGCCGATCGACAAAAAGTCGACGACGTGGCCCCGAAGCGGCCCGGGAGCGCGGAAGAAGCGATCGACCAGGTTGCCGGTGGCGCCGCCGAGAATCATGCCGAGGCCCACCGCCCACCAGGGCGATACCAGCCGCCGGCCCATCCAGAAAATGCCGATCACCACGCCGGTGGCGATCAGGGTCAACACCCAGGTGTAGCCGGTCGCCATCGAGAACGCCGCCCCCGAGTTACGCACCAACGTCCAGGTCACCGTGTCGCCGATGATCGACACCGGTTGCCCCGGCGGCAGCAGCCGCACGGCGAGCACCTTGGTCACGATGTCGAGAGCCAGCACCACGGCAGCGACCGACAGCAGCAGCCGCAGCCGCCTCGGAGCGGACCGCGGCGCGGGGGCGTCGGGTTCGGCCACTTCGCCGGACGTCGCAGCCTCCCCGGCTGACGTCACCGGCTCGGCCGATCCTGTTGGTTCTTCGGGCACCTCCCCATCATCCCCTAGCACCCGGCCTGGTTGGGTGCGGCCTCGCCGCCCCGGCGCGTGCGGAATGATTCGGCTATGGGGCCCATCACCGTCATCACCACCGGCGGCACGATTTCGACCAGCACCGGCGCCGACGGCGTGCGCCGTCCCAGCCGCAGCGGTTCCGACCTCACCGCCGGCCTCGACGTCGACGTCGTCGACTTGATGGCGGTGGACAGTTCGGAGCTGACGACGGCCGACTGGGACCGGATCGGCGATGCGGTGCGGGCCGCAGTCGACGGCGGCGCGCAGGGCGTGGTCGTCGCGCACGGCACCGACACCATGGAGGAGAGCGCGTTGTGGCTCGACCTCACCTATGCGGGCAGTCCGCCGGTCGTCCTGACCGGCGCGATGCGCAGCGCCGACGCCCCGGACTCCGACGGGCCCGCCAACCTGCGCGACGCCGTGGCGGTGGCGGCCAGCCCGGCCGCGCGCGGCCTCGGAGTGCTGGTGTCCTTCGCCGGGCGGGTGCTACAGCCGCTGGGCATGCACAAGGTGGCCACCCAGGACCTGAGCGGCTTCGCCGGCGAGCTGGTCGGCACGACGCCGGGCGGCGTGGCACTCAACGGCGCGAAAATCCGTCCCCACCTCGGGGAGCTGGGGGCCACCGACGCGCCGCGGGTCGACATTGTCGCGGCCTACCTGGGCAGCGACTCGGTGGCGCTGGACGCCTTCGTGGCGGCCGGAGCGCGGGCCGTCGTGCTGGAGGCGCTGGGCTCGGGCAATGCCGGGGCCGCGGTGGTCGACGGCGTGCGGCGGCACTGCGCGAACGGGATCGTCGTCGGGGTGTCCACCCGGGTCCCCGGCGGCGGGGTCAGCGCGGGCTACGGCCCCGGCCACGACCTGGTCGAAGCCGGCGCCGTGATGGTGCCGCGGTTGCGGCCGCCGCAGGCCCGGGTGCTGCTGATGGCCGCGCTGGCCGCGCAGTCACCGGCCGGCGACGTCATCGCCCGCTGGGGCTGAGGCCTGCGCGGTGTCCTCGGTGCGCAGCTCGCCGAGATAGTCACGCCAGTCCAGCGAATCGATCGGGTTGGCGCCGACGAGATCGGCGGTATCGGCGGGAAACGTCCGGGCCTGGCCCGGGCCGCTGCCCCGCGTTTCGAACCGCACGGTGACGACGCCATGGCCGGCGCCCTGCACCCAGCCGTGCCCGAATTCGCGGTGCTCGACGTCGAGGCCCACCCGCCACGGCGAGGCCCCGGGGGCGGCGGGTGCGAACATCACGTCGGTCGCGGTTTCGACAGAATGCTGCGCCTCCGGTTCCGGCGCCGCGAGCTCGAGGTCCGGGAACAGCGACTCCTGGCGCACGTCGCTCAACCCCGAAAAACCAACGCCGAGTAGACGAATCGGCCCGATCTCGCGCGGATCGAGCAGCAATCGCCGGGCCAGCGCGACCAGCGCGCCGGCCTCCGTCGTCGCGTACGGCAAGGTCGCCGACCGGGTCAGCGTGCTCATGTCCGACTTCTTCAGCTTCACCGTGACGGTCCGGGCGCCGCGACCGTCGCGCAGCAGCCGCTGATGCGCATGCTCGGCGATCGGAGCGATCGCGTCGTGCAACTGCTCGAGACTGGTCAGGTCGACGGCGAAGGTGGATTCGGCGCTGATCTGCTTGGCTTCGGCACGCTCGGCAACGGGTCGATCGTCGACGCCGCGGGCCAGCCGGTGTAGCGCCAGGCCGACCGTCGCGCCCAGGATGTTGGCCACCTCGGCGTCGGTCAGTGCGGCCAGCTGCCCGATCGTCTCGATGCCCAGCCGATTCAGCTTCTCCTCGGCGACCGGGCCGATTCCCCAGAGCCGCCGCACCGGCAGACTGTCGAGCAGCAACCGTTCCTCGGCGCGCCCGACCACCCGGATGCCGTCGGGTTTGGCCAGCCCGGAGGCGATCTTGGCGATCTGCTTGCCCGAGCCGGCGCCCACCGACGCGATCAGCCCGGTCTCGTCGCGTACGCGTCGTCGCAACCCCTCGCAGAACTCCTCGACGTCCTGCGCGGACGCCCCGGCGAGCTGCGGCGGCTCCCCGAACGCCTCGTCGAAGGACAGCTGCTCGACGACGGGCACCACGGCCCGCACGACGTCGAACACCCGCCGGCTGGCGACCCCGTACACCACCCCGCGCGGCGGCAGCACCACCGCGGTCACGCCGACCATGCGGCGGGCCTGGTGCATCGGCATCGCCGAGCGCGCCCCGAACACCCGCGCCTCGTAACTCGCCCCGGCCACCACGCCGCGGCCGCCCAGACCGCCGACCAGCACCGGCCGACCGCGCAGCGTCGGGCGGGTGAGCTGCTCGACGGAGGCGAAGAACGCGTCCATGTCCAGGTGCAGGACCCAACGCGACTCCATCCGATAAATGCTATTGCGCTACTCGGCTAACGTTTTCCACATGGCCATGAACCTCGCGCACCGACGGATCTGCAGCTCGGACCGCTGGGCTAAAGCGGTCGAAGACGACCTGCTGCCCTGGGCGCTGGCCGACGTAGACCTGGGCGACAACACCCTCGAGATCGGGCCCGGCTACGGCGCCATCCTGAAGGTGCTGGTCGACAGGACGCGCAAGCTCACCTCGGTGGAGATCGACACCCCGATGGCGCAGCGACTGCAGCGCCTCTACGGCGACCGGGCGCGCATCATCAACGGCGACGCCACCAACACCGGGTTGCCCGCCGACGAGTTCAGCTCCGTGGTGTCGTTCACGATGCTGCACCACGTCCCTACCGTCGAACTGCAGGACAAGTTGTTCGCCGAGGCTTTCCGGGTGCTGCGCCCCGGCGGTGTCTTCGCCGGCAGCGACAGCGTGAATTCGCTGCGGTTCCGGATCCTGCACTTCCGCGACATCTGCAACACCGTCTCGCCCGACACGTTGCCGGATCGCTTGCGCGCGGCGGGATTCGGCGACGTCGAGGTCGAGGTCCGCGGTGGCAGGCTGCGCTGGCGCGCCGTCAAACTAGCCGGTTAGTTGCGGGGGCTGCTCTTTCGCCCACGCGATGTAGCGGTCTATGCCTGCCCAGATGTCGACCTTCGGTGCGAACCCGATGCGCTGCGCCAGGGCGATGCTGGCGGGGAACCGGCTCACCTCGCCCGGTCGCGCGGGTCCGTTGACCACCCGGGCGTCGAACTTCGCGGCGATGTATTCGGCGATGTCGCGCACCCGGGTATTCGTGCCACTGGCGAAGTTGATCGCCCGGCCCTGCAGATCTGGGGTGTCGAGCACCAGTAGGTAGGCGTCCACGACATCGCTGACGTGGAGGTAGTCCCGGGTCGCGCAGCCGTCGCCGAAGACGGTGAGCTCCTGGCCGGCGATGGCGCGGCGCACCAGGATCGGAATCAGCGCGCCGAAGGCTCCGCTTTTCTGTCGCTCACCAAAGATGTTGAACGGTCGAACAATAGCGATGTCCATGCCGTAGGAGCGGAAGTACGAGTAACACAGCCGGTCGGCGGCGGCTTTCGACGCGGCGTACGGGCTGTTCGGTCTCGGCTCGGCCGTTTCGTCGAGTAGGGCATCCGGGGCGAGGCTGTGACCGTCTCCGTACACCTCACACGTCGAGGCGAAGATGACTCGTGACCCGTATTCGCGTGCGGCCTCGAGAATGTGATGCGTGCCCATCACATTGGTCTCGAGAAAGCTTCTCGGATCATCAAGTGACTTGTCCACGTTGACATTTGCCGCCAGGTGGAAAATCACGTCGTGGTCGCGCGCCGTTTTGCGGACCAACTCCCAATCGGTCACGGAGCCGAATACGACGTCCGCCGATTCGTTCATCTGGAAGGTACGAAGATTTCCCTTGGCGGCAATGGAAAACGTGTTGAGCACGGTCACGTGGTGTCCCATGGCGAGCAGCGCCTCGGACAGATGACTGCCCTGGAAGCCCGCCCCGCCAGTTACCAGAATTCGCACTACTTTCCGCTCTCCCGTCATATGCGTGTTGTGGCGCATCCTAGCCACTGCGCGGGCCGGATTTGTCGCTAATGCAAATTCCGTGAAGTGCGCGGTGGGTGCTGCGGATTGGCGGTACGTTGTGAATCGCCCAACGAGCGCCCAGCTTTCGAAGGGAGCCACATGTGTTCGTCACATGCCGGGTCTGCCGCGATCGACACCGGCGAGCTCGAGCAGCAGGTCGCGTCGTGGTGTGCCCACCCCGCGCTGGCGGAGCTCGTCGGGGTGTTCGGCGGTGTCATCCCCGACGGACTGAGCCTGAGCGACCGGCTGGCGTTCCTCGACGAGTTCAGCGAGGCGTGGGACTATCGGGGCCGGGCCCGCGCAGCCGCCGCGGAACGGCTCAGTAGCCAGGATGCCGCAGGCGCGGCCCGGTGGCTGATCCCCCGATTAACCCTGCCCGCCGCGCAGCTGGAGAGGATCGAGGCGGCGACGGCCGCGTTGGGCATGACGGGCGAAACCGCGCCTGGGGGAACGGATTTCGATCACATCCTAGTGATCGGCGGGGCGCGCTACACCAACCTGCTGCGCGCCCGGTATGCGCGCGAGATCGCCACCGGCCGGCGCGTCGGCCACGTGGTGCTGGCCGCCGCGTCCCGGCCGGTGCTCGACTCCGAACAGGACGCGATCGACGCGTGCGCGCCGGGTGCCCGCACCGAATTCGAGCTGATGACCTACGGCGCGGCCGACGCGTTCGGGCTCGACACCCGCGAGCTGATGGAGCATCTGCGCGGGCGGGTCGGTAAGCCGCAAGGCGACGAGACGGTGTGGCGCTTCGCACCGCAGAGCAACAAACTCCGCGTGCCGATCACGCTGCTCGAGACCCCGTCGCCGGACCCGGACCGTCGCCGGGCGAACTCGTCGGACACCTACACCTTCGCCGCTCGGACGCTGGGCATGAGCGGCTCGTCATGTCTGATGGTGACCGGCCAACCGGTAGGCCACTATCTGCACTTCGAAGCACTGCGATCGTTGGCGGTGCCGTTCGGAATACGGGTGGAATCAGCAAGTTTCGGCGTCGAGCGCTACAACCGGCTCGGCGAGTTGGACGAGCAGCATCCTGCCAAGGTGCTGCAGGAGGTCCGCTCGGCGATCCGGTCCGCCCGCGGATTGGTCGACGAGCTCAGCCGGTAATGGTGCACGGCGAGGACGCCGGGAAGGTCCCCGACACCGGTCGCGGGCGCCCCGCCGGAGGCCACGGCTGCAGCCCCAGGTTGGCCAGATAGCGCACCGGACTGGTGTGCTCGCCGCCGACGCGAACCTCGAAATGCAAGAAGCCGTCCAGGGATTGGGTTTCTGGGCCCAGCGCGCCGATCCGTGCGCCCGCGGCCACCTGGTCGTCGACCGCGAGCCGGCTCTCGTCGCCCGGGCGGAACACGTAGACGGTGTCGAGGTCGCGACACGAGACGGTCACCGACCGAAGCCCGCTGGCCGCGAGATCGTGCACGGCCGAGACGGTTCCCGATGTGACCGCGTGGATCGGGGTGCCGGGATCCGCGGCGAAGTCGACGCCGGGATGAAACGTCGCGGCCCGGCGACCGTAGCCGGAACCGAGCGCCAGGCTGTCGCGGTCGATGGGTAGGCGGGTGCCCGGCTCGGCCGGGTCGAAGTCGCCGCGCACCCGGCGCTGGTAGTCGGCCTTGAGCAGGTCGATCTCCTCGTAGGCGTAGCCGAACAGCAGGGCGCGGTCGTAGGGCACGCCGTAGTTCATCTCCGAGTCCGGATCGATCTTGCGGTAGTGCTCGACCTTGCCGATCCGTTCGGCCAGGGTTGCCCACCCGGTGTGGTGCAGCCGGATCTCGTTTACCAGGCCGATACGGCCGTGCTCGGTGATGTTGGCGGGCCAGTGCGGATTGTGAATCAGCCGGGTTCCGGCCCGCAGCCCGGGGCGCCAGCGCCAGAACGGCCCGCGCACCGATTCCGCCGTTCCCATCACCGGGATCATGTCCGGATAATCCGGGTCGTTCCAGGCCGGGATCATCGGGCACATCAGCGCCGCGACGTCGTCCGGCGTGCCCGCCAGCACCTCGCGGATGTCGACGTCGGCCTCGACGATTTGGTCGGAGTCGATCATCACGATCCAATCCGGCCGGCAGAAATCGGCCATCCGGTACAGCAGTTCCAGGCCGGGCGGTTCGGGGATCAGCCACGGCGTTCGTGGCAGGTCGGAGCGGGCCCGCACCAGGTTGGTCACCGCGGGGTGCCGCCGCAGGATCTCGGCGCTGTCGTCGGTGCTGCGGTCGTCGATCGCGTAGATGTCGTCGCACCAGCCGGCCAGCGCGTCCAGGACCCGAGGCAAGACGTCGGCGCCGTTGTGCACCCGGAACACACCCAGAATCCGCAACGACGCCTCCATGTGATGGTTTCCGTAACCGGACGCTACCCGAATCGCTTGCTGACAGTAGGCTCGGCAGCCGCAGCCTTACTTTCTCCGCGAGAGTGCAACTAGGGTCGCTCGCTCTCGAGAGATGTGTTCCCAGTTGCACTCTCGCGGTCACAAGGGGCACCCCACGGCCAGCAACGCACGCCGGGCTCGGTCGACGACGACATCCGGGCGGTGCCGCAGCAGGTCGGCGCTGACCCGCACCAGCCGCCATCCCCTTCGCTCCAGTTCCGCGGTGCGGTCGATGTCGTTGGCGCGGATGCGCGAGTCCGTCCAATGCTGGGCTCCGTCGTATTCCACGCCGACGAGCCATTCCTCCCAACCCATATCGATGCGGGCCAACATTGCACCCCACATGTTTCGCACCACGATCTGGGTCTGCGGCCGGGGCAGGCCCCCGCGAATCAACGCAAGTCTGGTTCTCGTCTCTTGCGGCGATTCCGCGCCCGCGTCGATAAGCGGCAGCACACGCCGCAACTGCTTCATCCCCCGCGCACCGCGGTGGGTATCGATCAAGGGGTACACCTCGGCGGCCGTGACGCCCGTGGCTCGTGCCAGTGAATCGATCCGGATGACCGCGGCATCAAACCCGGGCCGCCGGCCGAGGTCAAACGCGGTGCGGGCAGCCGATGTCACCGGCACGCCACCGATGCACACGCTCTCGCCAGCAAGCAGTGTCTCGTTGTGCACGACAATCAGCGGCGGTGGCCGCTTGCGATCGGTGATCAGTTCGGCCGGCGAGTGCGGGTCGACCCATTCCGCGCCGTGCAGCGCTGACGCTGAAAGTCCCGCAACTACGGCCTTCTTTCCCGACCAGAGCCACGCGGCGACCGCCCGGTCTCGCGCCGTCAGCTGGCCGCCGCGTCGCTGGTAGACGTCGCGGTAGACCCGGGTGCAGGAACGCCGCAAATCACGCCTCGTCCAGGTGCCCGCGCGGACCGCCTCGCTCCCGACAAACGGTGTCGCACTCACGACCGCAGCCTGCCACCGCCATCCGACAAGGCCGCGAGAGTGCAACTGAGGACGGCCCTTCCCGAGAAACGCGTACCCAGTCGCACTTTCGCGGTTCACGCCTTGGCGATCTCGACCCGTACGCCGTCGCCGATCTCCGCCGCCTCCACGGGATCACCGAATTCGAAGCTGGTGGCCAGGATTTCACCCGCGATCAGGTCGCGGTGAGCGCGCGCCCAGTCGGCCCGCTCGGCGGGCACCGCCATCACCACACGGATGCGGTCGGAGACGTCCAGGCCGGTCGACTTGCGCAACTCCTGCAGCTCGCGGATCCGGTCCTTGGCCCAGCCTTCGGCCTCCAGCTCCGGGGTCACCGCGCCGTCCAGCACCACCAGACCCGCTCCCCCGGGCAGCGCCGCGGTGAACTCCGGGTCGGCGGCCACCAGCCGCGAGCTGTACTCCTCGGGCTGCAGCACCGCGGGGCCGGCGGTCAGGGTGCCGTCGGGGTTGACGACGCCCTCGCCGGCCTTGACCGCTTTGATCGCGGCCTGCACATCCTTGCCCAGCCGCGGCCCGGCCACCCGGGCGTTGACGGTGAGCTCGAAGCGGCCGTAGGTGTCGATCGCGTCGGTCAGTTCCACCTTCTTGACGTTGAGCTCGTCGGCGATCAGGTCGGTGAACGGCATCAGCTGTTGCGGATCCTCCACTGCCACAGTCAGTTTCGGCAGCGGTAGCCGCACCCGCAACTTCTTGGCCTTGCGCAACGACGACCCCACCGAGCACACGTCGCGCACCTGATCCATCGCGGCCACCAGATCCGTGCCAGAAGGCACCACGCCAGGCTCGGGCCAGTCGGTGAGGTGCACCGAACGCGCGCCGGTCAGCCCCCGCCAGATGATCTCGGTAGTCAGCGGCAGCAGCGGCGCGGCCAGCCGGGTGACCACTTCCAGCACGGTGTGCAGCGTGTCGATCGCGTCCCCGTCTTCCTCCCAGAACCGCGAACGTGACCGTCGCACATACCAATTCGTCAGCGCCTCAGTGAACTGGCGCAGTTGCTCGCAGGCCCCGGAGATGTCGCAGATTTCCAGCGAATCGGTGAGCTCGTCACGCAGCACGGCGAGCTTGGCCAGGATGTAACGGTCCAGCACGTGCGCCGAATCGGTACGCCAGGTACCGACTTTCGGCGCGTACAGGGCCAAGAAGCTGTAGGCGTTCCACAGCGGCAGCAAAACCTGGCGCACGCCCTCGCGGATGCCCTGCTCGGTGACGATCAGATTGCCGCCGCGCAGGATCGGTGAGGCCATCAGGAACCAGCGCATCGCGTCGGAGCCGTCGCGGTCGAACACCTCGCTGACGTCCGGGTAGTTGCGCAGCGACTTGCTCATCTTCTGCCCGTCGGAGCCGAGCACAATCCCGTGAGCCACACAGGTTTTGAAGGCAGGCCGGTCGAACAGTGCGGTGGCCAGCACATGCAGCGTGTAGAACCAGCCGCGGGTCTGCCCGATGTACTCCACGATGAAGTCACCGGGGTAATGGGTGTCGAACCAATCCGCGTTCTCGAACGGGAAGTGCACCTGGGCGTACGGCATCGATCCCGAATCGAACCACACGTCGAGCACGTCGGGGATGCGCCGCATCGTGCTGTTACCGGTGGGGTCGTCGGGGTTGGGCCGGGTGAGCTCGTCGATGTAGGGCCGATGCAAATTGGTGGGCCGCACCCCGAAGTCACGCTCCAGTTCGTCGAGGCTGCCGTACACGTCGATGCGCGGGTAGGCCGGATCGTCGGATTTCCATACCGGAATCGGGCTGCCCCAGTAGCGGTTTCGCGAGATCGACCAGTCGCGCGCGCCCTGCAGCCACTTGCCGAATTGGCCGTCCTTGACGTGTTCGGGGTACCAGGTGATCTGCTGGTTGAGTTCCACCATGCGATCCCGGAATTCGGTGACCGCGATGAACCACGACGAAACCGCACGGTAGATCAGCGGATTGCGGCATCGCCAGCAGTGCGGGTAGGGATGCTCATAGGTCTCGTGACGGATCAGTACCGGCTGGTTCACCGCCGCCGGACCGCTCTGGTTCTTCAGGTCGCGGATGATGTGCGGGTTGGCGTCAAAGACGTGCTGCCCCTGGTACTCCGGGACCGTGGCGTCGAATCGACCCTTGGAGTCGACCGGGGTGACCGGCACGATGCCCACCTTGTCGGTGGTCGCCATGTCGTCCTCACCGTAGGCCGGTGCCATGTGCACGATCCCGGTGCCGTCGTCGGTGGTGACGAAGTCGCCCGGCAGCACCTGAAATGCCTTCACCCTGTCCATGAAATACGGGAACGGTGGCAGGTAGCGGATCCCCAGCAGATCGGCGCCCAAATAGCTGCCGAGTATCTCGGGCTCTTCACCCAACTCGCGGGCGTAGGCCGCAACGCGCGCCTCGGCCAGGACGAACCGCCGGTCCCCGACCTTGGCCTGGACGTAGGTCACCTCCGGATTGACGGCAACGGCCAGGTTGGACGGCAACGTCCACGGCGTGGTCGTCCACACCAGCAGGTAGGCGCCTTCCAGATTCACCTTGCTGTCGACTACCCGGAACCCCACCGTCACGGCCGGGTCCTGGCGACTCTGATAGACGTCGTCGTCCATCCGCAACTCGTGGTTGGACAACGGGGTTTCGTCGCGCCAGCAGTACGGCAGCACCCGGTAGCCCTCATAGGCCAGGCCCTTGTCCCACAGCTGTTTGAACGCCCAGATCACCGACTCCATGTAGGGCAGGTCGAGCGTCTTGTAGTCGTTGTCGAAGTCGACCCAGCGGGCCTGGCGGGTGACGTAGGCCTGCCATTCGCCGGTGTAGCGCAACACCGATTCCCGGCAGGCCTCGTTGAAGGCGGCGATGCCCATGTCGTCGATTTGGGACTTGTCGGTGATGCCCAGCTGGCGTTCGACTTCGAGTTCGGCGGGCAGCCCGTGGGTGTCCCAGCCGAAACGGCGGTCCACCTTGTAGCCACGCATGGTGCGGTAGCGCGGGACGATGTCTTTCACGTATCCGGTCAGCAGGTGCCCATAGTGGGGCAGGCCATTGGCGAACGGCGGCCCGTCGTAGAACACGTACTCTTGCGCGCCCTCGCGGTTTGCGAGGCTGGCCCGGAAAGTGTCGTCGCGGGTCCAGTAGTCCAGAACCTCGAGTTCCAGCGCCGGGAAGTCCGGGGCTCCCCCGGCCAGCTTGGGATAAGCCCTGGCGTCAGCGTTTTCGGTCACGGTGCGCGTCGTCTCCTGCGTGCCTACGGTCAGGCCGGGGACGAGGTCGCGCAACCTGCGCGAGCACCGCGGTACCACCCCGCTTGCCGTGCTGGCGCACGGCCGCTCGATTCAGGCTGTGACGGGCCTACCCGTTCGGGTCTACTGGGCCGTGCGGGCTGTTCTTCCGAAAGCTCCCCGGTGATAGCCGGATCGATGCGCACCCACTCTACCGCGAGACTGCAACTGCCTACTCAAACGCCGAGTAAAGCTCTACGCAGCTGCAGTCTCGCGGTAGGGATCTCAGGCAGTGATCTCAATGAACCCGACGCGCCACAGCGCCGCGTAGAGGTGGCGGACGGGGACGCTCAGCAGGCGGGCGGCACCGGCCACCAGCGGGTCGCCGGCGCCGAAGTATCCGGTGTCGGCCGGACGGGCGGCCTTCGTGGGCACGGGGGCCTGCGTGGGCGTGGTGTCGCGCACGACGCGCAGGTTGCGGACGGGCGCTACGGCAACTACTTCGTCGAAGAGTACTGCGGTCATGATCGTCTCCTAACGGAATTGCAAACGGGTTCTGACTGGACTGATGTGTCCCGACCCGTCAGGGTTCCGATCCGAGAACGCTTGAGCGCTAAGTCGATTCGCTAGCTCGAGGCGTCGGGCCGGAGGTCGGATTGGGACGGAGCTTGTCCTGGATATCCATCCGGACTGCCACTGGAACTCATACGTCCCTCACCTCCTCTACAGCCACGACGCGTGCGGTTACCCGCGCCTATTTGCGCGCACCAGAAGGAGTTCAGAATCCGGCGACCGCCGGAAATCCGCACCCCTCTCGTCAGAGCTTTGGCACCACACGACGTGTCCGGAACTCCGGAAGCCACTTGGACTCAACCCTTAAGCCGGGAGGAGCTGTCCTGACCCGGGGCGTCTTTCGACGTTCGGGGTCAGTGGCCTGTGTTCGTGTAGCCGCCTCACCTAACGAGGTGCTGCCGTAAATACTCCACGAGGTATCCGGCCCGGTCAATGTGATCTGAGCCGTGTCGCGCAACTTTATGGGTTTATTACGCCGCTTCACAGCTTTCGATCAGTTTTGACACCCCTGAGCTGGCTAAACACCTCGCTGTGGCATGGTTCACACCCAGCTGAACGGGCCCCGACAGTCAGTTCTCAGCTAAGTCTTCCAGCCGCCCGATGGTGTCGACGAACTCCTCGATCATGTCGAGCACGACCGCACGGGTCGGCCGGACCCGGTCGAGCGAACCGACCACCTGGCCGACGAAATAGGTTGCCAGCTCCCGTGCCTTCGCACCGGGATGGGCCGCCGCTTGGTTGATGCGCAGCTGCGGTTCGGTGACGAGGTTGGTCTGCAGCGGCATGCCGAGCGGAGCAGGGTTGTCGGGCCGCTCCCACTCGTCGGTCCAAGCCGTTCGCAGCATCCGCGCCGGCTTGCCCGTCATCGACCGCGACCGCACGGTGTCCGAGGAACTGGCGGCCAGGAACTTCTCCTTGACCACCGGGTCGGTCTCGGCTTCCTCGGTGGTCAGCCAGACCGAGCCGCACCACACGCCCTCGGCGCCCAGGGCCAGGGCCGCCGCGATCTGGCGCCCGCGGGCGATCCCGCCCGCCGCCAGGACCGGGACCGGCGCGACCGCGTCGACGACTTCGGGAACCAGGACCATGGTTGCCACCTCGCCGGTGTGGCCACCGGCTTCGGTGCCTTGCGCGACGATCAGGTCGACGCCGGCCGCGGCATGCCGTCGCGCGTGTGCGGTGGTGCCGGCCAGCGCGGCCACCAGCACGTTGCGGCTGTGCGCGCGTTCGACGAGGTCGTCCGGGGGCGGCCCGAGCGCACTGGCGATCAACCGAATGTCGTGCGCGAAGGCCACTTCCAGCAATGGCTCGTAACCCTTGGGCGAGACGTTGAGACCCCCGACCGATGCCCGCGGCGGTTCGGGCGGAGCCGTGATGCCGTACCGGGCGAGCAAGTCTTCGACAAAAGCACGATGCTCCTCGGGGAGCAACTCCCTGACCTGCTTCGCGTCGATGCCGCCCTTTTCGGCACCGACGTATTTGGGCGGCAACAACAGGTCGACCCCGTAGGGCTTGCCGCCGGTCTGCTCCTCGATCCAGGCCAGTTCGCTCTGCAGCCGTTTCGGGCTGTGTGCGACGGCGCCCAGGACTCCGAATCCGCCCGCGTTGGTGACCGCGGCGACGACGTCGCGGCAGTGGCTGAAAGCACAAATCGGGAACTCCACACCGAGCATCTCGGCGACTCTGGTCCGCATTCCTCGACGCTATGAGTTATCGCCTGGCATGGCAATCAACTCGCCGGAGCACGCCCGTCCGGCGGCCAGCCCACCACGCCATCCTCCAAGGGCACCTCGAGGCTCTGCAGAATCGACGAGATCATCCGCCACGCGCTGATCGCGGTGACGAGCTCGACGAGAGTCGTTCTGTCGCCGTGCAATTCGCGCTCGCAAGCCGCCCAGCTGTCGGCGCCGACCGCGCCGTCGCGCACCACGTCGTCGGTGGCCGCCAGCACCGCGCGCTCGCAGGACCCGAAGCCCTCGTGCTGTTGCCAATCGCGCACACCCAGCAGGTCCTCGGTCGTGACACCCAACCGGGTCGCGACGCGCCAGTGCTGCGTCCATTCGTATTCGCACGCGGTGAGCCAACCGATCCGCATGATCACCAGCTCCCGCAGCCGCGCGTCGAGCGAACCGTGCCACAGCATCGTCGCGAGCAGATCATTGACCGCGCGCGCCAGCTGCGGATGGTTCAGCAACACCTGGAAGATGCTGAGCTCGGCCATGTAATCGGGTACCGCCGCCTCGTCGGCGGCGGCCTTGGCCTCGCCGAGCGGCAGTCCGGGCACACGGGCTGTCGTCATTGGGCACTCCGATCAACTGGCGGAACGTCTTAATCGTAGTCACGGGCAACCGGGGCCGGGCACAGATAGACACGTGTTGAACAACAGGCGGTCACCGGTGAACGTTCTACCAAGATGCGGCTATTCACCCCGTTATGCAGGCTCGATCACCACTACGGTTTACCGAAAAGGGCGCATTGAATTACTCGCCCTCGCAGCTGAATTCGGGGCCGGCTGTCTATGGCGCTGGCTGACCCCACATGTCCCCAGATTGGGTGTAAGCCATGCCGCAACAGCCCTCGGTCACGATCGTCATCCCCGCCTACAACGAAGAACGGTTCATCGGCAATTGCCTGGAATCGTGCATTAACCAGACCTCGGCACCGGACGAGATAATCGTCGTCGACAACAAGTCGACCGACGAGACCGCGTCGATTGTGCGCGAATACCAGGCGGCCGCTGCGCACCTGGACATAAAGCTTCTCGACCAAACCGTCTACCAAGGCGCCGCCCCGACCCGCGACTGTGGATTCGACCATGCCCGGTGTGACGTGTTGGGCCGCATTGACGCCGATACCGTCATTCCGCCGGATTGGGTCGAGAAGGTTCGCGGTTACTTCCAGGATCCCGACATCGACGCCGCGAGCGGTCCGATCGCCATTTACGACCTGCCGTTGCGGGCCTTTCTGTTCTGGGTGGATTCCACGCTTCGCTACCACCTGCACAAGCACGTCAAGAACGAACGGTTTCTGCTCGGCTGCAACATGGCAATTCGCGCCACCGCATGGAAGGGCGTGCGTCTTCAGACGCAGCTGGACCCCGAAATGCTCCTGCACGAAGATATCGACTTGGCGCTGACGCTGTTCAAGAACAATTTCAAGATTTCCTATGAGCCGTCCATGGTTGCCGCCATTTCGGGCCGGCGGGTGCAAGAGTCACCGCGTGATTTCTACCGATATGCGACGCGGTACACGCGCACGACCAAACTGCACGGCATCAAGAGCCCCACGGCACATACGACGATCGCCACTCTGCTGGCGCTGTATTACCCGTTCCGCACGATGCGGTTCTTCTATGACGCCGACCGACAACAGTTCACGTTGGCAAGGCTGCGGGACCGCATCGTAAAAGTGGGCTTGTCTGCCACGGTGCGCATGCGGGTAAGCATTCGGCGCGGACCGGCCCCGGCCGCCTAGAGCAGTCCCACCAGCTGCAGGTCCGTCACGTACTTGATGATGACCCCTGGTGTGATGTGCGGGATGTCGTTGTCCGCACCGATTTTCGCTTCCTGCACCGCGGCGCGGAATCGGTCTGTCGGTGCGAACGACCCGCGGGTCGGCTCGAGCGGCTGAATCTGCTCGGGGTTGTGCAGCATCAAC
This sequence comes from Mycobacterium ahvazicum, assembly GCF_900176255.2. Taxonomy (GTDB): domain Bacteria; phylum Actinomycetota; class Actinomycetes; order Mycobacteriales; family Mycobacteriaceae; genus Mycobacterium; species Mycobacterium ahvazicum. The sequence goes on along the minus strand of NZ_FXEG02000002.1, from coordinate 1,932,998 downwards.
TGCAGCATCTGCAGCACGGAATGCTGGCGCTGCCGGTCCGGCAGAGCCCGCAGGCCGATCTCGAATTGCCGCACCCACTCCGCGAAGTCGTCGATGCGCTGGATCGGATAGCCGGCCTCAATGAGCCAGTCGACACAAGTATCGACTCCGATGCCGTCGTCGTGCGGGTTCATCACGTGATAGGTCTCGAACCCGTCGACCACCTGAGCCCCGAGGGTGGCGATCGACTCGGCGACGAATTCGACGGGCAGCGCGTCGTAGTGCGCCCGCTGCCGGTTGCCGCTCTCGTCAAGGCGGTAGAACGAACCGGGCGCGACGCCGGTGGCCACCAGGCTCAGGATCATCCGGGTGACGACGTCGGTCATGTTGAACTGGCCCGCGTAGCTGACGTCGGACAGGATCATGCCGCTGCGGAACACCGAAACCGGAAGCCCGAACTGCTCATTGGCCTCCCGGAGCAGCACCTCGCCGGCCCACTTGCTGTTGCCGTAGCCGTTGGCGAAGCTGCCGTCGAGGACGCGGGTAGGACTGATCACCCGGATGTCGGCGTCTTCGGTGAACAACGCCGGCTCGACCTGGCGGCCGAGGTCGGAGGTCGACACGTAGGTGTACGGCTTCATCCGCGAGGTCAGCGCGAACTTGATCAGTTCGCCGGTGCCAACGACGTTGGGCCCGAACAGCTCTCGGTAGGGCAGCACTTGGTTGACCACGGCGGCCGAGTCGACGATCAGATCGACGGTGTCGGCCAGTCGCTGATAGGTCTGCTCGTCGAGGCCCAGGTTGGCTTCGCCCTTGTCGCCGGCGACGACCTCGAGATGGTCGGCGGCCAGCTGATGGAAGTGGTCCACCAACCGCGGGTCGCCGCTGTCGAATGCCTTCTCCAGACGACGCCATGCCTCCTGGTCGGAGCCGGCGCGCACCAGGCAGATCAGCTTGCCGTCAACACGTTTCAGTTGCTTGAGCCACTCCAGCGCCAGGTACCGCCCCAGGAAGCCGGTCGCCCCGGTCAACAGCACCGTGCGCGCTTCGGCGCTCGGGCCCGGCAGCGTCGGAGCGCCGAGCAGCGTCGTCTCGTCGATGAACTTGTCCAAGGTGAGGTCGCTGGCACGCAGCCCCTCGGGGTCGCGGCCGTGCACCGCAACGAAACTCGGGCCGTTGGAGTCGGTCTCGTCGGCGTCGGGGTCGCTGTCCAGACGCACGCTCATGGCGCGAACCGACGGCGCCTCGAACAGCGTGCGCACCGACAGGTTGGAATCGAACGCCGTGTTGATCGCGGCGACCACCCGCATCGCCGATAGCGAATCCCCACCCAGGTCGAAGAAGGAGTTCTCGACGCCGACCCGCTCGATGCCGAGCACCTGGCCGTAGATCCCGGCCACGATCTCCTCGGTGGGCGTCGCGGGCGGAATGTAGCGGACCGCACTCTGGTATTCGGGTGCGGGCAGGGAGCGTTTGTCGAGCTTGCCGTTGACGGTGCGCGGCAAGGTGTCGAGCACGACGATCGCCGTCGGAACCATGTAGGCCGGCAGCCGCTCGCCCAGCAGGGCGCGCATCTGCGCGGTGTCCACCTCGCCGGTGACGGTGACGTAGCCGACCAGCCGCTTGTCACCCGGACGGTCCTCGCGAGCGATCACCGCCGCGGCCTGCACCCCGTCCAGGGCGGCCAGCGCCGCCTGCACCTCACCGAGCTCGATGCGGTAACCGCGGATCTTGACCTGCTCGTCGGCACGGCCCAGGTACTGCAACTGCCCATCGGCGCCCCAGCGCACCAAGTCGCCGGTGCGATACATGCGTTGTCCGGATGCTTCCGCGCCAGCGAACGGGCACGCCACGAACCGCGACGCGGTCAGGCCGGCCCGGCGCAGATAGCCGACGGCCACACCCCGGCCGGCGATGTACAACTCGCCGACCACACCTTCGGGCGCCGGCCGCAGCCACTTGTCCAGTACGAACAACGCCGCACCCGGCACCGGCACGCCGATCGGGGCGCCCTCGCCGGCCTTCATCGGCGCACTGATCGCCGCGTAGATGGTGGCTTCGGTCGGGCCGTAGGCGTTGATCATCACCCGTCCCGGCGCCCACTTGTCGACTATTTCATTCGGGGATGCCTCCCCCGCCATCACCAGCGTCGCGGACTCCAGCCCCTCGCCCGGCATCATCGCCAGCGCCGACGGGGTTTGGCCCACCACGGTCACCTGCTCGGCGACCAGCAAGTCCCGCAGCTCGTGAGCGGATGCCGCCGCCGAATCGGGCACCACGACCAACCGCGAACCGTGGAGCAAGGCATTGAAGATCTCCCACACCGAGACGTCGAAACTGTAGGAGTGCCACTGCGACCACACCTGGCCAGGGCCGGTCGGTGCGCCGGGGTCGGGCGCTTCCAGCAACGACGTCGCGTTGTGGTGGGTAATCGCCACGCCCTTGGGCACCCCGGTCGTCCCCGACGTGTAGATCGTGTACGCCAGGTCCTCCGGCGTCGCCACCGGGAAGGTGATGTCCGAAGGGATCGACAGGTCGGGGTCGTGGACGTCGATGACCGGCAGGTCGGCCCCGTCGAACCGCGACCGCATGGTCTCGTCGGTCATCGCGGCGACCGGCGTGGCATCGCCGAGCATGAATTCCAGACGCGCGTCGGGCATCGCCGGGTCGATCGGCAGGTAGGCCGCCCCGGACTTGAGCACCGCCACCATCGCGATGATCGCCTCGGCCGACCGGTTGAACAGCAACGCCACACATTCGCCCGGGCGCGCGCCGTTGCTGACCAGCACCCGCGCGAACCGCTCGGCCGCCTCGTCGAGCTCGCGGTAGGTCCACGACCGCTCGCCGTCCACCAGCGCGACCCCGTCCGGGGTCCGGGCCACCTGCGCGGCGAACATCGCCGGGATCGTCGTGCCCTGCGCCGGCTGGGTCAGCACGGCGCGGTTGCCCCACTCGTCCAGGCGGGCATGCTCACCGGCATCCAGCACGTCCATCGACGACAGCCGCTGGCTCGGGTCGGCGGTCATCGCCACCAGCACCCGCTGGAATCGCTCCACCAGCGTCTCGATGCTCGCCGGGTCGAACACGTCCGTGTCGTACTCGACGCGGATGCCCAGTTCGTGGCCCGGCAAGGCCATCACGGAAAGCGGGTAGTGGTTGTATTCGCGGTTCGTGACGTCGGTGATCGCCAGCTCGTGCACACCCACCGGCACGTTCGTGTCGATCGGGTAGTTCTCGTACAGGAACAGCGTGTCGAACAACTGGTCGTGGCCGGTGGCGCGATGAATGTCGGACAGCCCCAGGTGCTCGTGCTCGAGCCGGTTGTTGTGCGCCGTCTGCAGCTGGTCGAGCAGCTCGGCGACCGTGGTGGCCACGGTCGTGTTCGCCCGCACCGCAACGGTGTTGATCAGCAGGCCGACAATCGATTCCGAACCCAGCACCTCGGGGGGCCGGCCCGAGACCGCGGTGCCGAACGCGACGTCGCGCTGGCCGGTCAGCCACATCAGCAACTGCGCCCAGCCGGCCTGCAGCACCGTGTTGACGGTGGTGTGGCAGGACCGGGCCAGCGTGCTGAGCGCGCGGGTGGTCTCGGCGGACACCCGGTACGAGTCGACGCGTCGCCGCCCGAGCCCTATCCGCGTGGCGGGACCGACCAGGGTCGGGTTGTCGAAGCCTTCGAACATCTGGCGCCAGGCCGCCTGTGCCGCCGGGCGGTCCTGTTCGGCGAGCCAGGTGAGAATGCTGCGGTAGGACGCGGGCGCGGGCAGCCGCTCGCCGTAGTAGCTGGCGAAGATTTCGCGCAGCAGGATCGGCAGCGACCACCCGTCCATCACGATGTGGTGGTTGGTGATCACGAACCGATGCTTGTTCTCGGTGGTCCGGATCAGCGCCGCACGGAAGGCCGGCCGGCCGAGCAGGTCGCTGACCGCATCGCGCTCGTCGGCGCACAGCTGCTCGATTTGCTCGTCGTGGCCGGCTTCGTCGCTGTCGAGCTGGATGTAGCGCCAGGCCATGACGGGCTCGGCGGGGATGATTTGCACCGGCTCGTCGAATTGGGCGGAGAACCGCGCCGCCAGGTTAGGGTGCCGGTTGACCACCGTCTGCACCGCTTCGCGCAGCCGCTGCGGGTCAATGGCACCGGCGATCGTGATACCCAGCTGCACCGCGTAGACGTCGTCGCCGTTGTCGCCGCCCTGGGCAACGCTGGCGTGGAACAGCAGACCCTGCTGCACCGGGGTCAGCGGCAAGACGTCGGCGAGGTGGTACTGCTGCTCGAGTTGGTCGAGCTGCCGCTGGGTCAGCCGTGCCGGGGCCAGGTCGGACGGCGTCAGGCCGCCGCCGCCGTTGCGCACGTGGGCACAAATGCCGGTCAGGGCCTCGAACCACAGCGTGCTCAGCCGGCCGATCTGCTCACCGTCCAGCGCCGAGGGCGCCCAGGTCCAGTTGGCGTGCAGGTGCGGGCCCGCTTCAGTGTCCATCGTGCCGGCGTTGAGGTCGACGGTGTGCATCAGCGGCAGCGGCACCGCGGTGGCCGCGCCGGCGACCGACAAGCCTTCTTCGGAGATCCGCCACAGATCACCGGCAAGCTCCGTGGCCGTGCCGGCGCCCAGCCGGCCGAGGTAGTTGAACCCGATTGCCGGCTCGCTGCCCTGCAGGTCGACCTCGTTGTTCGTGTAGCGCAGCAGTCCGTAGGTCAGCGGATCGGGCAGGCCGCGCAGCTGCTCCTTGGCGTCCTTGATCACCGGCCCCAGGGCCGCGTCACCCGCGACCACCCGCGACCAGTCCAGTCCGGCGACGGCCAGCGACACCGGGTACTTGGTGGTGAACCAGCCGACGGTGCGCGACAAGTCGACGCCCCGAGCCAACTCTTCGTGGCGGCCGTGTCCTTCGACGCCGATGCCGATCGGCGAGCCGTTCCCCAGGAACTCCGCCCAGGCCAACCCGAACGCGATCAACAGAATGTCTTGCACCCCAGCGTGAAACGCCGACGGCACCTCACCCAACAGCAATCGCGTCGTCTCGACGTCGAGCTCGGCCGACATGTGCTCGGCACTGACGTAGGTGTCCACCTCGGGTCGCACGGCCGGTAATGCGGCCGGCACCGATGCCACTCGCCGCCACGCCTCGGCCTGCTCCACCACCGCGGGGCGCTGCGCGTACTCCTCGAGCAGCGACGACCAGCGGGCGAAGGACGTCCCGCCCGGGGGCAACTCGATCGGTTGCCCGCTGTGGTGCTGAGCCCAGGCAATGTTCAAGTCTTCCAACAGGATTCGCCACGACACCCCGTCGACAGCCAGGTGATGAATGATCAGCACCAACTGCGACGCGGAGCTCACCCACAACGCGCTGAGCATCACGCCGGCGGCGGGGTTCAGCCGTGACCGCGCCTCGACGAGCGCCTCGTCGGACAGCACCTCTACCGACTGCAGCAGACCGGCGGCATCCACGGTCCCCACTTCGGGTACCTGAAGCGACCACTCCCCCGCGTCGTCGTCCTCGACCCGCAGCCGCAGGGTGGCATGCCGATCGATCAACGCCTGCAGCACGGGTGCCACTTCGGCTTCGGTTACCCCGGACGGAGCCTGCACCACCATGGTCTGGTTGAACTGCTCGACGGGGCCCACCACGCCCTGCAGCCACCGGATGATCGGGGTGGCGACCACGTCGCCGATACCCTCGTCGACGACGCCGTCGGCGCCGTCGGTCATCGTGGCTACCCGGGCCAGCCGGGCCACCGTCTGTTCGACGAAAATGTCTCGCGGACGGCACATTACGCCGGCCGCCCGGGCGCGCGCCGACACCTGCATCGACAGGATGCTGTCACCGCCCAGGTCGAAGAAGGAGTCGTCGACACCGACCCGTTCGACACCGAGCACTTGGGCGTAGATTCCGGCCAGGATCTCCTCGACCGCGTCCGACGGCGCGCGATATTCGCCGCCGCCGGCGTATTCGGGCGCGGGCAGGGCACGTTTGTCGAGCTTGCCGTTGACGGTCAGCGGCAGCGTGTCGAGCACGACGATCGCCGTCGGAACCATGTAGGCCGGCAGCCGCTCGGCCAGCGTGCTGCGCATCGTGGCGGTGTCCACGTCCGCGGTGACCGTGGCGTAACCGACCAGCCGCTTGTCGCCCGGGCGATCCTCGCGAGCGATCACCGCCGCGGCCTGCACCCCGTCCAGGCCGGCCAAAGCCGCCTGCACCTCACCCAACTCGATGCGGTAACCGCGGATCTTGACCTGCTCGTCGGCACGGCCCAGGTACTGCAACTGTCCGTCGGCGCCCCAGCGCACCAGGTCCCCGGTGCGATACATCCGGTCACCTGGCTCGCCGAACGGGCACGCGACGAACCGCGACGCGGTCAGGCCGGCCCGGCGCAGATAGCCCACGGCCACACCGCGACCGGCGATGTACAACTCACCGGTCACCCCCTCCAGCGCCGGCCGCAGCCACTTGTCCAGCACGAACAGCGCAGCACCGGGCACCGGCGAACCGATCGGCGCACCCGTGTCCGGGGTCAACGGCTGGCTCATCGCCGCGTAGATCGTGCCCTCGGTCGGACCGTAGGCGTTGATCAGCACGCGACCGGGCGCCCACCGGTCGAGCACCTCGGACGGGAGCGCCTCGCCGGCCACGAACACCGCGGTGGACTCCAAGCCGTCCGACGACAACATTGCTGCCGCAGAAGGGGTTTGGCACAGGACATTGACCTTTTCGGCGATCAGCAGTGCATGCAGATCGTCAGGCGAACTGGCCACCGCTTCGGGAACGATCACCAGCCGTCCGCCGTGCAGCAGGGCGCCGAAGATTTCCCACACCGAAACGTCGAAGCTGTAGGAGTGCCACTGCGACCACACCTGCCCCGGACCGGGCGGCACCGCCGAGTGCAGCTTCTCCAGCAGGGACGTCGCATTTTGGTGAGTGATCGCCACGCCCTTGGGCGCCCCGGTCGTCCCCGAGGTGTAGATCATGTACGCGAGATCCTGCGGCGCCGGCGCGGACAATTCGGTGCCGGGATCCTCGCCCGGCTCGTCGAAGTCCACGACGAACAGGTCGGTCCCGTCTAGCCGCGACCGGTGGGCCGCGGTCGTGAGCGCCGCGACCGGCGTGGCGTCGCCGAGCATGAATTCCACCCGCGCGTCCGGCAGCGCGGGATCGATCGGCAGGTACGCCGCCCCGGCTTTGAGTACCGCCATCATCGACACGATCGCCTCGGTCGAGCGCGAAAACAGCAGTGCCACAGTCTGTCCCGGGCCCGCACCGTGCGCGGTCAGCACCCGCGCCAACAGCTCCGCGGTCTCATCGAGCTCACGGTAGGTCCACGACCGGTCCCCGCACACCAGCGCGACGGCCTCCGGGGCGTTCGCGACCTGCGCCGCAAACAGCTCGGGAATCGTCACGCTCTTAGCCGGGCGGGTCAATACGGCGCGGTTGCCCCACTCGTCCAGCCGCGCGACTTCACCCCCGTCGAGGAGATCAATCGATAAGAGCCGCCGTTTACCGTCGGCCATTACTCATCCCCTGAATCGTCAGTCATGGCTACCAGCACTCGCCGTAACCGCTCGACCAACGTTTCGATACTGGCCTTGTCGAAGACATCGGTGTCATATTCGACTCGAAGGCCCAGTTCGTGGCCCGGCACGGCTTGCACTGACAGCGGGTAGTGGTTGTACTCGCGGTTCGTGAACTTGGTGATCGTCAGATCCTGAACCCCCGACAGCGCTGCGGTGTCGATCGGGTAGTTCTCGTAAACGAACATAGTGTCGAACAGCTGGTCGTGCCCGGTGATTCGGTGAATTTCGTTCAACCCCAGATACTGGTGCTCGAGCGTTTCGGTGTACGAGCTTTGCAATTGGTCCAGCAGATCGCCGATGGTGGTGGCCGAGTTGATGTTGGCGCGGACCGGAACCGTGTTGATCATCAGGCCGACGATGGATTCCGCGCCGGGCAGGTCGGTCGGCCGTCCCGAGACCGCGGTACCGAACGCGACATCCGGCTGACCGGTCATCCGCATCAGCAGCTGGGCCCAGGCGGCCTGCAGCACGGTGCTGACGGTGGTGCGGCAGGAACGGGCCAGCTCGCTCAGCGCAGCGGTGGTCTCGGCGGACACCTGGAACTCTTCGACACCTCGCTGGCCAAGCCCCATCCGCTGCGGCGGGCCGACCAGGGTCGGGGTGTCGAAGCCGTCGAACACCTCGCGCCACGCCGCCCGGGCCGTGCTGCGATCCTGACTGGCCAGCCAGGTGACGAACTTGCGGTACGACACCGCCGCAGGAAGCCGGGCACCGTAGTAGCCAGCGAAAATCTCTTGCAGCAGAAGCGGTTTCGACCAACCGTCCAGCACGATGTGGTGGTTGGTCAACACGAACCGGTACTGGTTTTGCGCGGTGCGCAGCAGTGCCGCCCGGAAGGCAGGCTTACCGACGAGGTCGCAGACGGCGGCGCGTTCGGCCGCGGATACCTGCTCAACCTGCCCGTCGACATCGGCGTCGTCTAATTCGAGGTACTGCCAAGTCAATTCGGGCTGGGCCGGCAAAATTTGCAGTGGCTCGTCGAAGTCACCGCTGAAGCGGGCGACCAGGTGCGGGTGCCGGGTGACGACCGTGTGCACCGCATCGCGCAGCCGGTCCGGGTCGACCGCACCGGTGATGCTGATGTCGAGCTGCACCGCGTACAGGTCGTCGCCGCTGACACCGAGGTCCTCGGCGGTGCTGGCGTGGAAGAACAGGCCCTGCTGCAGGGGAGTCAGCGGCAACACGTCGGCGATCTGCTCGCTCTGTTGCAGTTCGTCGATCTGCTGCTGGCTCATCCGCGCCGGCGCGAGGTCGGACGGCGTCAAGCCACCGCCGCCGCCCCGGACGTGCTCGCAGATGCCCGACAGCGCGTCAAACCACAACTGGCTCAACCGATTGATCTGAGCCTCGTCGAGCGCCGAGGTCGCCCACGTCCAGTTGGCCTGCAGCTGCGGGCCACCTTCGGTGTCCATGGTGCCGGCGTTGAGCTCGACGGTGTGGGCCAGCGGCATGGCGACGGCCGTCGCTGCCGCCGCGGCCGGCAGGTCGTCCTGAGAGAGCTGCCACAGGTCACCGGAAAGGTCCGTCGCGCCCGCGCCGAGACGGCCGAGGTAGTTGAAGCCGATCGCCGGGTCGGATTTATCCAGCTCGACATCGGGGTTCAGGTAGCGCAGCAGACCGTAGGTGAGCGGGTCGGGCAGACCACGCAGCTGCTCCTTGGTGTCCTTGATCACCGGGCCCAGCGCGGTGTCACCGGCGACCACTTTCGTCCAGCCCAGCTCACCGACGGCCAACGACACCGGGTACTTGGTGGTGAACCAGCCGACCGTGCGCGACAGGTCAACGTCGGCGGCCAGTTCCTCGTGCCGCCCGTGGCCCTCGACGTCGACACCGATCGGCGAGCCGGTCCCCAGGAACTCGGCCCAGGCCAGTCCGAACGCGATCAACAGAATGTCTTGCACCCCAGCGTGAAACGCCGCCGGCACCTCACCCAGCAGCATGCGGGTCGTCTCGACGTCCAACCCGACCGACAGTTGCCCGGCCGTGGCAAACGTGTCCGTGGGCTGCACCGCGGGCAGTGCGGCGGGCACGGCGGCGACCTGCCGCCACGCCTCGGCCTGGGCGAGGACCTCGGGTGCACGGGCGTGCTGGTCCAGCAGCGACGACCAGCGGGCGAACGACGTGCCCGGTACCGGCAACGCCACCTCTTGCCCACTGTGATGCTGCGCCCAGCCGATGTTCAAGTCTTCCAACAGGATTCGCCATGACACACCATCGACCGCGAGGTGGTGGACGATCAGCACCAATTGCGACGTGGAGTTGACCCACAGCGCACTCAGCATCACACCGGCGGCCGGGCTCAGCCGCGACCGCGCGTCGACGAGCGCCTCGTCGGACAACACGTCGACCGACCGGAGCAGCGCGCCGGCATCCACCGACCCGACCTCAGGCACCCACAATGACCAACCACCGGCGCCGTCGTCGTCCACGCGCAGTCGCAGCATCGCGTGGCGATCCACCAGCGCCTGCAGCACCACCAGCGCGTCGGATTCGGTCACGCCGTCGGGCGCCTGGACCACCATCGTCTGGTTGAACTGCTCGACCGGGCCGTCGGTTTCCTGCAGCCAGCGAATGATCGGGGTGGCAATGACCTCGCCCAGGCCCTCGTCGGCCGCGCCGTCGCCTTCGGCACCCATCCTGGCCACCCGGGCCAGCCGCGCCACGGTCTGCTCGACGAAAACGTCACGGGGACGGCACATCACACCGGCCGCCCGGGCCCGGGCCACCACCTGCATCGACAGAATGCTGTCGCCGCCCAGGTCGAAGAAGGAGTCGTCGACACCAACCCGCTCCACACCCAGCACCTGCGCGTAGACCCCGGCCAGGATCTCCTCGATCGCGTCGGTCGGTGCGCGATAGCTGTCGACGTCGGAGTACTCCGGCGCGGGCAGCGCGCGGGTGTCCAATTTTCCGTTGACCGTCAGCGGCAGCGCGTCCAGCACCACCACCGCGACCGGCACCATGTACGACGGGAGCCGCTCGGCCAGCTGGCTGCGGATCTCGGTCGGGTCAGCCGTTCCGGTGACGTAGCCGACCAGGCGCTTGTCACCGGGCCGGTCCTCGCGGGCGATCACCGCGGCCTGGTAGACCCCGTCCAGACCGGCCAGCGCCGCCTGGATCTCGCCGAGTTCGATGCGGTAGCCGCGGATCTTGACCTGCTTGTCGGCCCGGCCCATGTAGCGCAGCTGTCCGTCGGTGCCCCAGGACACCAGGTCGCCGGTGCGATACATCCGCGATCCGGGTCCGCCGAACGGGCAGGCGACAAACCGCGTCGTGGTCAGGTCCGGGCGTCCGACGTACCCGCTCGCCACGCCGGCGCCGGCCACGTACAGCTCGCCGACCACGCCGGGGGCGACGGGCCGCAGCCAGCCGTCCAGCACGAAGAAGGCGAGATGCGCCAACGGCACCCCGATGGGGCTGTTGTTGCTGTCGACGTCGGCGTCGACGATCTCCCGGAACGAGGCGTGCACGGTCGTCTCCGTGATGCCGTACATGTTGATCATGCGCGGTAGCCCCGGGTGGTTGTGCAACCACGTCTGAAGACGTTGCGGCTCAAGCGCTTCGCCACCGAAGACCACGGTCTGAAGCTTCAGCTGCTGCCCCAGCTCGGGTTGCAGCGCGTCGGCGGCCTGCAGTGCGTAGAACGCCGACGGCGTTTGGCTCAACACACTGACTTGTTCGCTGACCAGCAGGGCGTGCAGGTCTTCCGGTGAGCGGACCACGGCGTCGGGCACCACGACCACCCGGCCGCCGTGCAGCAGCGCGCCCCAGATCTCCCAGACCGAATAGTCGAAAGCCAGCGAATGGCATTGCGTCCAAACCTGTCCCAGCTCCATCTCGGCGTCCAGGGACTCCAGCAGCTGGGTCACGTTGCGGTGGGTGACGGCCACGCCTTTGGGCTTACCGGTGGTGCCCGAGGTGTAGATGATGTAGGCGACGTGGTCGGCCGCGGGTGTCGGCAATGCGGTGCTGGGCGCCGCGCCGATGGCCGGGTCCTCGACATCGATGACCAGCAGGTCGGCGCTTTCCAGCCGGGGGCGCAGGTCCGCGGTGGTCAGAGCGGCGATCGGCGCCGAGTCCGACAGCATGAACTCCATCCGCGCCGTCGGGTGCGCGGGATCCATCGGCAGATACGCCGCGCCCGTCTTCAGCACCGCCAGCAGCGACACGATCGCCTCGGCGGATCGGTTGAGTAGCACCGCAACTCGCTCGCCCGGGCCGGCTCCGCGGTCGGATAGCCAGTGCGCCAACCGGTTTGAGGCCTCGTCGAGCTCGCGGTAGGTCCACGACCCGTCCCCGCTGTTGACGGCCACGGCCTCCGGAGCGCGCGCGACCTGCGCGGCGAACAGTTCCGGAATCGACACCGGCGCGCTCGCGGGCAGCGTCAGCACCTCGCGGTTGCCCCATTCCTCGAGCCGCGAGTGCTCGTCGGCGTCGAGCAGGTCGATCGACGACAGCCGTCGGGTGGGGTCGGTGGTCATCGTGACCAGCACCCGCCGCAACCGCTCGATCAGCGAATCAATGGTGGCGACATCGAAGACGTGGCTGTCGAATTCGACGCGCAGGCTCAGTTCGTGGCCCGGCGTCACTACCACCGACAGCGGGTAGTGGTTGAATTCGCGGCTGCTGAAATCGGTGATGGCCAACTCTTGGACGCCGAACAGCGCGCCCGCGTCGATCGGGTAGTTCTCGTAGAGGAAAAGCGTGTCGAAGAGCTGGTCATGGCCGGTCACGCGGTGAATGTCACGCAGCGCCAGGTGGTCGTACTCCAGGGTGTCGTTGTGGAACCGCTGCAGTTGGGCCATCAGGTCGGCGATCGTGGTCGTCGCCGTGGCGCTGGCCCGCACCGGCACGGTGTTGATCAACAGACCCACCAGCGCGTCGGCACCGGGCAACTCGGTGGGCCGGCCGGAGACCGCGGTGCCGAATGCGACATCGTGATGCCCGGTCAGCCACATCAGTACCTGCGCCCAGGCGGCCTGTAGCGCGTTGCTGACGGTGGTGTGGTTCGAGCGCGCCAGCTCGGTCAGGGCCTGAGTGACGTCGGCAGGCACCCGGTACGACTCCACGCCACGCTCGGCGGCCTGCCCCGGCGGGCTCACCAGCGTCGGCGTGTCAAAGCCGGCCAGGACTTCGCCCCACGCCGCTTGCGCCGCGTCGCGATCCTGCGCGGCCAGCCAGGTGACAAAGCTGCGGTACGACGGCGGCGCGGCCAGCCGCTGCCCGTAGTAGAGAGTGAAGATCTCCTGCAGCAGGATCGGCAGCGACCAGCCGTCGATCACGATGTGGTGGATGGTCAGCACGAACCGGTGCCGGTTGTCCGCGGTGCGGATCAAGGCCACCCGGAAGGCCGGCTGGTCGGCGATGTCGCACACCGCGGCGCGCTCGTCGGCGCACAGCTGCTGGACCCGCTGATCGACTTCGGCCTCGCCGCCGGCCATTTCGACGTACTGCCACGCCATGACGGGTTCGGCCGGAATGATCTGGATCGGCTCGTCGAACTGTTGGTTGAACCGCGCCGCCAGGTTGGGGTGACGGTTGACCACCGTCTGCACCGCCTCGTGCAGCCGCTTGTGATCGAGCGGGCCGGTCACGGTGATGCCCAGCTGCACCGCGTACAAGTCGTCGCCGGAGCCCTCCGCGAGCGCGGAGTGGAACAACAGCCCCTGCTGCACCGGGGTCAGCGGCAGCACGTCGGCAATGCGGAGCTGGCGGGACAGGTCGTCGATTTGTTGCTGGGTCAGCCGCGCGGGGGCCACGTCGGACGGCGTCAGCCCGCCCCCGCCGCGGCGGACGAGCGCGCAAATGCCGGCCAGGGCCTCGAACCACAGCTGGCTGAGCCGGTTGATCTGGGTGTCGTCGAGCGCCGACGGCGCCCAGGTCCAGTTGGCGTGCAAGTGCGGACCGGCGTCGCTGTCGACGGTTCCGGCGTTTAGTTCGACGGTGTGCGCCAACGGCATCGGGATCGACGCGGCCGCGCCGGCCAGGGCGAGGCTCTCCTGGCTGACCCGCCACAGGTCCTCGGAGAGCTCGGCCGCCGAGGCGCCCAGGCGGCCGAGGTAGTTGAAGCCGATCGCCGGGTCGGCTCCGGCCAGGTCGACGTCGGGATTCAGGTACCGCAGCAGGCCGTAGGTCAGCCCGTCGGGCAGGGCGCGCAGCTGCTCCTTGACCGCTTTGATGACCGCGCCGAGGGCGGGGTCGCCGTCGACCACCCGCGCCCAGTCCAGGCCATCCACGGTCAGCGCCACGGGGTACTTGGTGGTGAACCACCCGACCGTGCGCGACAGGTCCACGTAGGGATTCAGTTCTTCGTGGCGACCGTGACCCTCGACGTCGATGGCGAGCGGCTTGCCCGCAGAACCCAGGAATTCCGCCCAGGCCAAGCCGAACGCGATCAACAGAATGTCTTGCACCCCAGCGTGAAACGCGGCCGGGACCTCACCCAGGATCTGGCGGGTCGTGTCGACGTCCAGGTCCACCGACAACCGTCCGGCGTTGGCGTGCGTGTCCACCGCCGGCTGTACGGCCGGCAGTGCGGCCGGGGTCGCCGCCACCTGGCGCCAGGCGTCCACCTGCGCCACGACGGCCGCGTCGCGGGCGTGCTCTTCGAGTAGCGATGACCACCGGGCAAACGAAGTCCCCGGCGCAGGCAGCTCCACCTCTTGCCCGCTGTGGTGCTGAGCCCACGCGATGTTCAAGTCTTCCAACAGGATTCGCCACGAGACGCCGTCGACGGCCAGGTGGTGAATGATCAACGCCAATTGCGACGTCGAGGTCACCCACAGCGCGCTGAGCATCGCCCCGGTAGCCGGGTTCAGCCGCGACCGGGCCTCCGCGAGCGCCTCGTCGGTCAACACGTCGACCGAACGCAGCAGACCGGCGCCTTCCAGCGATTCCACTTCGGGCACCCACAGCGACCAGCCGCCGGTGCCGTCGTCGTCGGCCCGCATCCGCAGGGTGGCATGGCGATCAACCAGGGCCTGCAGTACCACCGCCACGTCGGCCTCGGTCACTCCGGCCGGGGCTTGCACCACCATCGCCTGGTTGAACTGCTCGACCGGGCCGTCGACATCTTGCAGCCAGCGGATGATCGGTGTGGACACCACCTCGCCGAGACCCTCGTCGGCCACCCCGATCTCGCCAGTGGCCACGCTGGCCACCTGGGCCAGCCGGGCCACGGACTGCTCGACGAAAACGTCGCGCGGACGCAGCAGCACACCGGCAGCCCGGGCCCGCGAAACGACCTGCATCGACAGGATGCTGTCGCCGCCCAGGTCGAAGAACGAGTCGTCGATGCCGACCCGCTCCAGTCCCAGGATTTCGGCGTAGATCCCGGCCAAAACCTCTTCGACGGCGGTGGTCGGGGCGCGGTAAGCGCCGCCGACGTTGTGGTATTCGGGCGCCGGCAGGGCGCGGGTGTCCAGCTTGCCGTTGGGCGTCAGCGGCAGCGTCTCCAGCACCACCACCGCGGCGGGCACCATGTAGGCCGGCAACCGCTCGGCCAGCCTGGCCCGGGCCGCGGCAGGGTCAACGGTGCCGGTGACATAGCCGACCAGGCGCTTGTCCCCGGGGCGGTCCTCGCGGGCGATGACCGCGGCCTGCTTGACCTCGTCCAGCGCGGCCAGGGCGGCCTGGACCTCACCCAGTTCGATGCGATACCCGCGGATCTTGACCTGCTCGTCGGCGCGGCCTAGATAAAGGAGTTGTCCGTCGTCACCCCACGAGACCAGGTCTCCGGTGCGGTACATCCGCTCCCCCGGCTGCCCGAACGGGCATGCGACGAATCGCGACGAGGTCAGACCGGCCCGGCGGATATAGCCGCACGCCACGCCGGCGCCGGCCACATACAACTCACCGACCACGCCGGGCGGCACCGGCTTCAGCCACCGGTCCAGCACGAACAACGCCGCACCCGGGACCGGCGAACCGATCGGCACCACACCGGATCCGGGCACCAGCGGCGCGCTGATCGCCACACACACCGTGGTCTCGGTGGGGCCATAGCCGTTGATCATCACCCGGCCGGGCGCCCACTGATCCATGACCTCGGGCGGGCAGGCCTCGCCTGCGACCACCAACGCGGCGGTCTCCAAACCCTCGGGCGAGAGCATCCCGACTGCGGACGGAGTCTGGGTGAGCACGCTGACGTGTTCGCCGACGAGTAAGGCGTGGAAGTCGTCTGGCGAGCGAGTCACCGACTCCGGCACGACCACCAGTCGCCGGCCCCCCAGCAGGGCAGCCCAAATCTCCCAGACGGAGAAGTCAAAGGCCAGCGAGTGGCATTGCGACCAAACACCGGTCCGCGGCAGACCCGCATCGAAGCAGGCGAACAGTTGCGTGACGTTGTGATGAGTAACGGCAACGCCTTTGGGAGTCCCCGTGGTACCGGACGTGTAGATCACGTGGGCGAGGTTGTCCGGGTCCGGCATCGGCAGCGCCGTGCTGGGCTGGGCCGCGATGCGGGGATCGGCGACGTCGATGACCACCAGATCCTGTCCGTCCAGCCGCGATCGCAGGTCCGCGGTGGTCACCGCGGCCGTCGGCGCGGCGTCGGAAAGCATGAACTCCGTGCGTGCTGCCGGGAGTGCCGGGTCGATCGGCAGGTATGCCGCGCCGGTCTTCAAAACGGCCAGAATCGCGATGATCGCGTCGGCGGAACGCGAGAACTGAAGTGCCACAACCTGGCCCGGGCCCACGCCCTCGCTGACCAGCAGGTGCGCCAACCGGTTGGCGGCCTGGTCGAGTTCCCGATAGGTGGTGGACCGTCCTTCGAAGGTGACCGCGACCGCCTCGGGGGTGCTCTCCACGTGCTTGGCGAACGTCGCCGGAATCGACACCTTGGTCGGCGCAAGCTCGGTCAGGACGGCCCGATTGCCGAATTCGTCGAGGCGGGCCGTGTCGTCGGCATCGAGCGCCTCGATCGACGACAGCGTCGCGGTGGGGTCCTCGACCATCAGCAGCAGCACCTGCTGCAACTTCGCCGCGAGATCGGCGACGTCGAAATTCGCAAACGGTTGCCCGGGACCGGCCGTGCTCAGGAAAAGCTGATCGCCCGCGCCGAGGAAGAAGAACCCGAAGTGGCCGACGGGGCCGTGGTTCGTGTACCCCGCATGCGCCGGTGCGCCAGCAAGATTGAGGGTCAGGCGCGACGGGATGAAGTTCACGCCCACCCGGTTTGCGCCCTGCCGGGCGCCGCCTTCGCCCTCGAGGGCGTGGACCGGGTAGCGCTGATGCGCCAACAGCTCCCGGATACGTGTGTCGACGTGGGCGACAAAGTCGCCAACGGTCGTTTCCGGTGATGTCGTCAATACCAATGGGACGACGCCGGCAAGCATGGCGGGCAACTTCTTCGACTCTTCGGTCACCCGGCGGCTGACCGGGAAGTCCAGCGTCACCTCGTTTGCGTTACCGGACCATCCGCGCACCAACAGCGCGCAGGCGGCGGTAATGGCCGAATACCGGCGGACCCGCAACTGTTTGGTCAACTGCTGCATTCGACCCACCACCGCCGGGTCCAACTGGACCGATGCAGAGGTCAGATACGGGTCGCGCTCCTCGGTGACCTGAGGTAGCCGGTAATGGAATCCGCTTTCGGTCGGCAGGTGTTCCTGCCAATAGGCCTCGTCATCCTGGTAGTCGGCGGAGGCCTCGTAACCGGATTCGCAATCGATCAGGTCCTGCAGGGAACCGAAGTACGCGTCCGGCACCGGATCGCCGGCGACAAGTGCCGTGTAGACGGTGGCGACGCGGCGGCTCACCAGCGCCATGCCCATGCCGTCTACGGCGATGTGGTGGCAGCAGGCGAATAAATAGAATTCGTCATCTTGCGTCTGGAATAACGTAAAGATGAAAAGCGGACCCGAGAATGGCATGGGCGTGCGCTGAATTGAAGATGCCATTTCCCGGACTTTTCGTACGGGATCATCCGAGCCCCGGAAATCATAGAAGCCCAGCTCGGTATCGGGATAATCGACAGCCTTCTGCAAAACAACGTGGCCGTCGGCTTCGAAGAACGCCACGCGGCCCGACTCGGACTCGGCAACCACTTGCCGGATGGCCTGCTGCAGCAAATCGTGATGGACGGCGCCCTCGATCAACACCAAAAGGCCAAGCTGCCACTCGGTACCCGCGAAACCGGTTTCCTGCGAGAGCCAAATATCGAGCTGCCCACGCGTCAACGGGTGCGCCCGCTCACCACGTTCCATGTGAGTCCCCCAAGGCTCCACCCGAGTCCCCATACCCAGGCGGTTTACTTATCAAAACTCCGACCCGCTGCCAGCCGCTCGCGCAGACTCTTCGGCCGGATATCCGGCCAGTTCTGCTCGATGTACTCGAGACACGCCGCACGGTCGGCCTCGCCATAGACCACCCGCCATCCAGCGGGAACATCGGCGAAGGTCGGCCACAGGCTGTGTTGCTCCTCGTCATTGACCAACACGAAAAAACTGCCATTATCGTCGTCGAACGGATTAGTGCTCACAGTTCTCCAGGCGTTCTCTCGATATAGGTGGGATCGTTCCAAACCATACTGGAGGCCCACAGGCTCGGTCGGAGGTTTCGACAAAGTTCCTGGTGTGATCTGTTAAGCACTCGTGACACCTGTTGGCAACCCGGTGCCAGGCGCAACGCTCCGACGTTGGCGCCTTGAAGTGCAGTGACCTGCAGCGACGGTGGGGGCTGTCTGCCGACCGCCAAGAGTACGTTACCAACGCTTAGAAAACGACCAAGTTACGCTCTCGTTGCTCGTTAGTTGCCGCGCCGGAATACCGTCGCGTGCCCTCGGCGGTGGACCCGCAGATCAGAGCGGAATCGACGGCGGGTCGGACACAGCAAATACCGGCGCGGCGCGGTAGCTGCCAGCGCCCACGACCGATGACATGGCGCGACTACCCCGCTCCGCTTTGCCGCTCAGCCAGATCCCCCGCTGCTGATCCGATGACGACAAATCGCGCGCTCAGACCCCTATGCGAGCCGCTTCGACTTCGTTAGCCGGCCACGCACGCACGTTTGGCGGATCACCACTTCTGCCCGAGATGGCACGGGAATGTAATATGCATCACCATTGCCCGGGACAATGACGCATACAACACCTGCCGCGCAGACGGATTCCGCGCATTGATAGCGTCCACTGACGCCATACGAGTAACGATCCCGTACCGGGTTACGAAAGATCTGATGTCGGGACCAATCGCATGGTTTACTCATCAAGATCTGGTTGCACTCGCCGAACGCCGCTCGTTTGAGCTGACCGCCGCAGGTCTGGTGTGGTGCGATCGAGGTTTGGGTAGTGTCCGAGCGGTTGAGGTAAGCGAGTCCGTGAACGGGTTGAAGGGGGTGCGGTGGTCGAACATGACGTTCGAGCCCGGTCCGACGTCGCCACCGAAGGTAGCCAGGGCGTGAGCCAGCCCCCCGGCCGCTTCGGGCGGTTCGGTCGTCAGTCCGGATCTCAAGCGCCCAATGGTGCTCGGAAAGAAAAGCGGGGCGCGGGCGCGGGGGCGCTCAAGCTTCTTGGGCGGCTGTGGATTCCACTGTTGATCGTCGCGGTACTCACCGCCGGCGGGTTCACGGTGTCGCGGTTGCACGGGATATTCGGTTCCGAGAAGCGCCAGTCCTACGCCGACTCCCGCGTCAAAGACAGCAAGCCGTTCAACCCCAAGCATCTGAAGTACGAGGTGTTCGGTGCGCCGGGGACCGTCGCCGACATCAGCTATTTCGACGTCAACGCCGACCCGCAACACATCAACGGCGTCACCCTGCCGTGGTCGATGGATCTGTCGACCACACTGCCGTCCATCGTGGGAAACGTGGTGGCACAAGGCGATACCGACACCATCGGCTGCCGCATCATCGTTGATGGCACCGTCAAGTCCGAGAAGGTCTCCCATGAGGTGAACGCCTTCACGTACTGCGTGCTGACGGCGGCATGAGCGACGAAAGCATTGGCACGGAGCAGCCCGCGCGAAGCTTCATCGCACGGTCAATCCACCGGTTTTCTATACTCATCATCCTCGGTTGGCTGGGTCTGGCCGTCTTCTTCACTATCGGCGTCCCCCCGCTAGAGGTTGTCGAGCAAGGACACTCGGTATCGCTGAACCCCGTCGACGCACCGTCGTTCAAGGCGATGGCGCGCCTTGGACAGGATTTCAAGGAATCCAATTCCGGGGCCCTGGCGATGATCGTTCTCGAGGGAGACCAACCTCTGGGCCACGATGCCCACCAGTACTACGACGAATTGGTCCGCCGGCTTGAGGCCGACAAGAAGCATGTCCAGCATGTCCAGAACTTCTGGGGAGATCCGGTCACGGCGGCCGCCGCGCAAAGTATCGACGGTAAGGCCGCGTATGTGCAGCTCAACCTCGGCGGCCTTCAGGGAGCATCCGCGGGAGACGAATCCGTCGCGGCAGTGCGCAATATTGTCGCGGACTTGAAGGCGCCGCCGGGCCTCAAGGTCTACGTCACCGGCCCCGCCGCGACCGTCGCTGATATGAACAAGGCGGGTCAGGAGACGGTCACAACCGTCACCCTGGCCAGCCTTTCCGTCATCTTCATTATGTTGATGCTGGTCTATCGGTCGATCTTCACCGTCATCCTTTTGTTGCTGATGGTCGGGTTGCAGTTGACGGTGTCCCGGGGGATGGTGGCATTTCTCGCCTATCACGGATTTATTGGACTCACCACCTTCGCCGTAAACCTACTGGTCGCCGCGGTTATCGCGACTGGTACCGATTACGGAATTTTCTTCGTCGGGCGATATCAGGAGGCACGCCAGGCCGGCGAAGACAAGGAAACGGCCTTTTATACGACTTTCAGCAGTGTCGCCAAGGTTGTGTTGGCTTCCGGCCTGACAATCGCCGGGGCCGTTCTCTGTCTGAGCTTTACCCGGCTCCCCTATTTCCAGCCACTGGGCCTGCCTAACGCGGTGGGCATCGCCATCGCCGTGCTGGTTGCCCTGACCCTGATGCCGGCACTGATCGCGCTCGGAGCCCGTTTCGGCCTGTTCGAACCGAAACGAAAGCTCCAGGTCCGCGGGTGGCGACGAATAGGAACGGCGATCGTGCGGTGGCCCGCGCCGATCTTCATTTCTACTTTGGCGGTCGCCCTGATTGGGCTGTTGACTTTGCCGGGATACAACCCAAGTTATGACGACCAGAAGTTCATCCCCGAGGACATTCCCGCCAGCGTAGGAAATGCGGCTGCGGCGCGACATTTCCCCGAATCGCGAATGATGATGCCGGAAATCCTCCTGGTCGAAGCCGACCACGACCTGCGTAACCCCACGGACATGCTGGTGTTGAACCAATTGGCCAAGGGGATCCTGGCGGTCCCGGGTGTTTCCACGGTTCAGAGCGTGACCCGGCCCGAGGGAACCCCCCTTGCACACACCAGCATTCCGTACATCATGAGCATGTCGCAGTCATCACAGCTGACAAATATGGCGTTCCAAAAAGACCGCATGAACGACATGATGAAACAGGCCGAAGAAATGGCCAAGATGATCAAGCTGATGCAGCACATGCTGGAATTGATGAAAGAGCTCACCGCCACGACTCACGATATGGTCGGCCGGACGCATGAAATCCAGAAGGCCACCGAGGATTTGCGAAACCGCGTCTCGGATTTCGAGGATTTCTTCAGGCCGTTACGCAGTTATTTCTACTGGGAAAAACATTGCTATGATATTCCCGTCTGCTTTGCACTCAGATCCGTGTTCGACGCGATCGACGGCGTCGACGAGGTCAATGACAAATTCCGAGAAGTCGTGGCGGACCTCGACAAACTGGATGCGCTCCTGCCGCAGCTGATGATCCAAATACCGCAGTTGATCGAAACCATGCAGAGCATGCGGACCATGATGCTGACCATGCACAGCACCATGGAAGGAACCATCGGTCAGATGGAGGTTAACGGCGGCCAGAACCCAAATGCCATGGGCCAGGCCTTCGACACCTCCAAGAATGACGACAGTTTCTACATCCCACCGAGCATTATCGACGGCTCGGATACCTTCAAGCGGGTCATGAAGATCTTTTTGTCACCGGACGGCAAGAACGCTCGCATGCTGATTTCGCAAAAGGGTGATCCGGCAACACCCGAGGGGCTTTCCCGCGTCGAACCGATCAGGACGGCGGCCGAGGAGGCGCTGAAGGGCACCCCCTTGGAAGACTCGAAGGTTTATCTCACCGGAACCGCGGCGGTGGTCAAGGACTTGGTCGAGGGCGCTAAATTCGATCTTTTGATCGCGGGTGTCGCCGCGCTCTGCCTCATTTTCATCATCATGCTGATCATGACGCGCAGCTTTCTCGCTGCGCTGGTCATCGTCGGTACGGTATTGCTTTCATTGGGCGCTTCCTTCGGGATGTCCATTCTGGTTTGGCAGTATTTACTTGGGCTGCAAATTCACTGGACCGTTCTTTCGATGTCGGTGATCGTGCTGTTGGCGGTGGGGTCTGACTACAACTTGCTGCTGGTTTCCCGGATGAAAGAGGAATTGGCCGCCGGCATCCACACCGGCATCATCCGCGCCATGGCGGGAACCGGAAAAGTCGTCACCAACGCGGGTTTGGTATTCGCATTCACGATGGCGTCCATGGCGGTCAGCGACCTGCGCAGCATCGCCCAGCTGGGCACCACGATCGGGATGGGCCTGATGTTCGACACCCTGGTGGTGCGCGCTTTCATGACACCGGCCGTTGCGGCACTGCTGGGGCGCTGGTTCTGGTGGCCGCAACAAGTGCGCACCCGCCCCGCAAGCCAAATGCTACGGCCGTTGGGGCCACGCCCGCTGGTGCGTTCGTTGCTGCTGAAGGAAACGCGGTGAGGCGAGCATGACTACGGAACCGGTAACCACCCAGCAACCCGCGCCCACCGTCGAGAAGCCGTTCGTGGCACGAACCATCCGCAGCCTTTCGGTGCTCTTCATCCTGGGGTGGGTGGCGCTGACGCTGCTGGTCACCTTCGCGGTTCCCTCGCTGGAGCGGGTGGGCCGGGAGCACTCCGTGCCGTTGGCGCCGCAAGACGCGCCGGCGGTGCAGGCCATGATGCGGATGGGCAAGGTCTTCAAGGAGTCCGACTCGGATAGCTTCGTGATGCTCGTGATTGAAGGGCAGAACGAGCTCGGGGACAGCGCGCACAAGTACTACGACAAGTTGATGCGGCTGTTGAAGGCCGACACGAAACATGTTGAGCACGTACAGGATCTGTGGGGCGACCGACTCACCGCGGCGGGCGCGCAAAGCGCCGATAGCAAGGCCGTTTACGTCCAAATGAATCTGGCCGGCAACCAGGGCACGACGCAGGGTCAAGACTCCATTGCCGCCGTCCGGGACATCATCGCCAAGAATCCGCCACCTCCCGGCATCAAGGCCTATGTCACCGGTCCGTCGGCGCTGTTCTCGGACATGCAAGAGGCCGGTGACAGATCGATTCTGAAGATGACCGCGGTCGGCGCCGCGATCATTTTCGTGGTGCTGCTGTTTGTCTATCGGTCGATCATCACGGTGATTCTGTTGTTGATCACGGTCGGGGTCGAGGTGCTTGCTGCCCGCGGAATCGTCGCGTTTCTTGGTGACCACAGCCTCGTGCAGCTGTCGACATTTGCCGTCAACCTGTTGGTGGCCCTTGCGATGGCGGCCGGAACCGACTACGGGATCTTCTTCTTCGGCCGCTATCAGGAGGCGCGTCAGGCCGGCGAAGATCGAGAAACCGCCTACTACAACACCTTCCGCGGGGTTGTCCCCGTCGTCCTGGGTTCCGGGCTGACGATCGCCGGCGCGATGTTGTGTCTGAGCTTTACCCGGATGCCCATTTTCCAGACCATGGGTGTGCCGTGCGCGATCGGCTTGGTCATTTCCGTCGTGATCGCGCTGACGCTGGTTCCGGCGGTCCTGACCCTCGGCGGCCGCTTCGGGTTACTCGATCCCACCCGCGCGATCCGCTTCGGTCGCTGGCGCCGAATCGGCACGGCCATTGTCCGCTGGCCGGTACCCATCCTGATCGCCACCATCGCCGTCGCGCTGGTCGGCTTGGTGACGCTGCCGGGCTATCAGACCAGCTATAACAACCGGCTCTACATGCCCGACGACATCCCCGCGAATATCGGCTACGCGGCCGCCGACCGGCACTTCTCCCAGGCGCGGATGTTGCCCGAAATTCTGATGATCGAATCCGATCACGATATGCGCAACCCGGCCGATTTCATTGTCCTGCATCGGCTGGCCAGGGCGATCTTCAAAGTTCCCGGAATTGCCCGGGTTCAGGGCATCACCCGGCCCGAGGGTACGCCGATCGAGCACACCTCGATACCCTTCATGCTCGCGATGCAGAACTCGGCACAATCACAAAACATCAAGTACATGAAGGCCCGCATGGACGACTTGCTCGAGCAGGTCCACATGATGGACATCCAGATGGCGTCGATGAGGCGACTTTACGAGTTGCAGAAGCAACTTACGGCGCTGACCCACGAGTCGATCACCAAGACCGACGAAATGACCGAACTCTTGTACGAGTTGAGGAATCGTTTCGCGGATTTTGAAGATTTCCTCAGACCGATCAAGAGCTACTTCTACTGGGAGAAGCACTGCTTCGACATCCCGATCTGCTGGTCGTTGCGGTCGATCTTTGACACCCTCGACGGTGTCGATGAATTGAGCGATAAACTCAAAGACCTGCTGGTGGATCTCCACAGGATGGATGTACTGCTACCGCAACTACTCGAGCAGTACCCACAAATAATCGCGTCGATGGAGTTCTTCAAGCAAACGACGCTGACGATGCACAGCACTATGTCGGGCATCCTCGGCCAGGTGGACGTCGACAACAAAGACGCCACCACCATGGGACAGGCTTTCGACAATTCCCGGAACGACGATTCCTTCTATCTGCCACCGGAGATTTTCAAGAACGCGGACTTCCAGAAGGCCATGAATCAATTCCTGTCCCCCGATGGGAAGGCAGCCCGGTTCATCATCTCCCACAAAGGTGATCCGGCGACGCCCGAAAGCGTTGAGCGCGTTGACAAAATCAAGACAGCAGCCGAAGAGGCACTCAAGACGACGCCGCTGGAAGACGCAAAGATCTATCTGGCCGGCACCGCGTCGACCTTCAAGGACTTCAAAGACGGTTCGAAATTCGACCTTTTGATCGCGGGAATTGGCGCGCTCTGCCTGATTTTCACGATCATGCTGATCATCACCCGAAGTTTTGTGGCCGCATTGGTCATCGTGGGTACGGTGGCTCTTTCGCTGGGCTCGTCGTTTGGGCTTTCGGTACTGATCTGGCAGTACATTTTGGGCATCAAGCTCTACTGGATGGTCCTGCCGATGTCGGTGATTGTGCTGCTGGCGGTGGGATCTGACTACAACTTGCTGCTGGTGTCCCGCATGAAAGAAGAAATTGGCGCCGGTATCAACACCGGCATCATTCGGGCAATGGGCGGTACCGGCAAAGTCGTGACCAACGCGGGTCTGGTGTTCGCATTCACGATGGCATCGATGGCGTCCAGCGATTTGCGGATCATCGGCCAGGTGGGAACGACGATCGGCCTGGGCTTGATGTTCGACACCCTGATCGTGCGCTCGTTCATGACTCCCACCATTGCCGCATTACTCGGACGTTGGTTCTGGTGGCCGCAGATAGTCCGACCGCGCCCGTCCAGTCAGATGTTGCGACCCGAAGGTTCGCGTCCGTTGGTACGCGCTTTGCTGGGCCGCGAATTCCCCGACGACGCAGCTACCGCCGAGATCCCCAGGCAATCGGTCTAATTCGCCTCTCGGATTACGCGTGCAGCAAACGCTGAACGCTGCAGGCAATTTGCCTCGATGCGCTCCAGCCCATTGTGGAGTGGCGGTTGAATAGCAATCGCGAGGACAATCGTCCGGTACCGCCAATACGCCCAAGTGCCCGGGACCAACATGAGATACTCCCTACTGTGTCTCCACTGGCAATCGAGGTTGCAGATCTCACAAAGACTTTCGGGGGAAACACGTCCGCGCTGTCCGGCGTAAATTTCTCGGTTCCGGCCGGGACCGTCTGCGGTTTGCTGGGACACAACGGCGCCGGCAAGACAACCACGATCAACATCCTGTCGACACTGCTGCGCCCGACATCCGGCAGCGCTACGGTCGCTGGGTACGACGTCGTCCGCCAGCCCGCCAAGGTGCGCGCCAGCATCTCGATGACCGGACAGTTCGTCGCGCTGGATTCGTTGCTCACCGCGCGGGAGAACCTGGTGCTGTTCGGCAGGATGCGGGGGCTGCGGCGCCGTGAGGCAAAGGCCCGCGCCGACGAGCTGATCGAGCGGTTCGACCTCGTCGCGGCCGCCGACCGCCATGTGTCCACGTATTCCGGTGGCATGCAGCGCCGCGTCGACCTCGCCGGCGCCCTGATGGTGCTGCCGAAGGTGCTCTTTCTCGACGAACCGACCGCCGGACTCGATCCACGCAGCCGCCGCGACGTCTGGTCGTTGGTGAGTTCGTTGGCCCAGCAAGGCATCACCGTGCTGCTGACCACGCAGTACCTGGACGAGGCAGATGTGCTCAGCGACTCGATCGTCGTTATCGACCAGGGAAAGGTGATCGCCAGCGGCACCGCCGAGGACCTCAAGCGCCGGGTGGGCACCAGCTACTGCCAGGTGAGCCCCGCCAATCCGGACGACCTGCCGCAGGTCGCGATGGCGCTGACCGGACTCAGCGGGATCGACGTCGACGGTGACACCAACTCGGTGTCGGTGCTTGCCCCCGACGGAGTTGCGACGCTTGCGGAAGTCTTTCGCCGTGTCGACGCACTCGGCGTCGAACTCGCCGATATTTCGTTGCGGAAGCCGTCCTTGGACGAGGCATTCCTGCACATCACCGAACGGACCGCCGCCCGATCATGAGCGCTTTGGCCGCTCTCACCGAACGGTCGCTGGTGGCAGCGACGCGCGACGGCGAGATGATTTTCGAGGTACTGTCGCCGATCGCGTACCTGGCCGGTTTCAGCGTGGCTCTACATGGCCTGATCGACACCGGTCCGGTGACCTATTCGCAATATCTGGTGCCCGCCGTGGTTGTCCAATCGATGATCTTCGTCGGCCTGCTCACCGCGGACCGCGCGATCCGCGACCACCTCAGCGGGCTGGGCGTGCGTTTGAAGACACAGCCGATCTCCGCGGCGACCCCGGTGACCGCACGCATGGCCGCCACCCAAATCCGCGCTGTCCTAGCACTTTTGGTGGCGCTGGTCGCGGGGTATGCCTTCGGATTCCGAATGACGGGCGGGCTGGGCTATGCCATAGCTTTCGTTTTCATCGCGTTGCTGCTGTGCCTGGCGGTTGGGTTGGGTGCCGATGCGCTCGGATCGAGTTCGAACTCGTTGCAGGGAGCCAGTTACATGCTGTTCGTGCCCCAGTTGCTGCTGTTCCTGCTGTCCACCGGGATCGCCCCTGAGAAGACCTTCCCCGGCTGGTTGCGCCCGTGGGTACGCAACCAGCCGGTCTCGCAGGTCGCCGAGACGCTGCGTGGTCTGGGCAGCGGGCATCTGCTGGTCAACAATCTGATCATCAGTCTGGCCTGGTGTTTCGGGATGGTGCTGGTCTTCGGGGCGATCACGGTGCGGATGCAGAGGCGCAGCGCGTGACCTCCCATGCCGCAGATCAGGGCTCATTGCTGAGTCAGAGCTGGCTGCAAGCCGTTCGGCTGCTGATCCGGTGGCGGCGCGACCGAGCGGTGCTGATGGGATCCCTGCTCTTGCCTATCTTCCTGTTGCTGCTGTACCAAGTGGTGCTGGGCGAGCAGGTGCGCAAAGTCACCGGAGTGGACAGCCTTTACGGGCTGGTCCCGTTCTGCGCGGTGCTGTCCGCATTGTTCGGCGCCCTGGGCAACGCGGTCGGCATCACGATGGATCGCCAGTCGGGGTTGCTCAGCCGCATGTGGGTGCTCCCCGTGCACCGGGCCAGCGCGCTCACCGGCCGACTCACCGCGGAGGCCGCGCGCGCGCTCGTCGGGACGGTCCTGATCACCGCGCTGGGAATGGTGATGGGACTGCGCTTCAAACACGGGTTAGCCGGGGCGCTGCTCTACATCCTGGTTCCGTCGATCATGGTGCTCGGTTTCACCGCACTGGTGATCGCGCTGGTCCTGCGCACCACCAGCCCTGCCGTGTTGACCTGGATCATGGGCGGCACGGTTACGTTGGCATTCGTGAATCCGGGAACCACACCGATCGCAATGTTCCCGGATTGGCTTCGGCCGTTTGTCCGCTTCCAACCGATATCGCCGCCCATCGAGACGATGCGGGCACTGGCCTACGACGGTCCCATAGTCTGGCCGCTGGCGATGACTGTACTGTGGACCGCCGCCATGCTGGCGCTGTTCGTCCCAATGGGCTTGCGCGGTTACCGAATCTGCGCCGAGACCAGCAACCTGTAACCGTCGAATTACGTTCCGGGGTTGTCCGCCCGGGCCTTCGAGACGGCCTTCAATCGGGTACGCCAGGCACGCACCGCCAGCTGGCGATTTTCCTTTTGCTTGAAGAACGAGAGCATTCGGTTGCCGGTTTCCATGGCCCCGACCCAGAAGTACATCGGCAGCCGCTTTCTGAACTCCTTGTCGGTTCCCGTGCGCATGCTCAGGCCGGTCATGTCGTTGTAATCGGCGACGACGATGTCCATGTACCGGATGTTGAGCGCGGGGTTGGAGAAGCAGCGGATGTTGAAATCCCAGTCCGCCCAGATGGGGTAACGCAGGTTGTACGGGCCGATTCCGGCGAAGAGCTCGCGGCGATAGAAGATCGACTGATGGCAGATGTTGGTCTCGAACTGTAGCCGGTCGAGGTCGAATTCGCCGGCGTGGCGGGCACCTGTCGAGCCCATGATCACATCGCCGTACACCAGGTCGCAGGGCTCGTTGTCGCCGATGAACGCCGCGACGCGGGCCAGGGTGTCCGCGTCGTGCAGTCGGTCGTCGGAACCGAGAAACAGCAACCACTGCCCTGTCGCCATGCTGACGCCGCGGTTCATCGCGTCGTAGATGCCCTTGTCGGGCTCGCTGTGGACGATCAACCGATCGCCGAAATCGGAGGCAAAGCTGTTCACGACATCGAGGGTCCCGTCCGTCGAGGCGCCGTCCACCACCACCAGCTCGAAATCGGTGTAGGTCTGGCGCAGCAGACTCTCGGCGCAGCCACCGACGTGCGCCGCCGCCTTCCAGGTCGGGACGATGATCGAAAACATCGGTCCGCTCATGCGCGAGTCACGATTCTCGACATACGGGCTCGGGCCTCCCCCGGCGCTGGGCCGCGATCTGATGCTGCAGGGTCGCTATGCATTTGATCACGAATCGTCACGGAAAAAGATGCCGTCGGCCTGCAACATCCGGCCGTTACGAATATCGGTGAAACAGGGCAGCATTCCGGTCAGGGTGAACCCCAATGAGTACGCCAAGTCCAGCGCTTCGCGGATCAGCATTCCGCCTTCATATAACGGCAGGAAGGAAAGTTCGAGTTGCATGCCGACGCAGCGATCGTTCACCGTTGCCGTGCTCCCGGCGAGTACCTGTTTCTCGAACCCCTGGACGTCGATCTTGAGGAAAATCCGGTCCGACGGCCGCAGCATCTCGGGCGCCACCGTATCCAGCCGGTGAATCGAAACCTCTTCGGCACCAACATAATTCGCTGCCGGGAAGACATCTTGATGGCTCTTCAGCATTGGCAAGACGGAACTGCTTTCACCGGAGTTGCCCGCGACGTTGATCGAAATCGTTCCGTCAACATCGCCCAGCGCGTGCCGCCGGCAGTCCCAGAGCGGATCTTTCGACGCGTGGGCCTGCAACTCGGCAAATGGTCCGGCCAGAGGTTCGAACGAGACAAGGCGCCCCCGGTACCCGCGCTTACGCAGACCCATGGCGTATTGGCCGGAGTTGGCGCCCACATCCAACACGGCGTCAACCTGACGTGATTTGAGCTGGCCGACGAACTGGCGCTTCCAGGCCCGCTCAGAAAGATAGCGTGGCACCTCGAGGGAGACGCCACGCGCGATCAAACGGGCATTGTCCAACAAAGGCACTGCGTCACATTAACACGCCGATACGTCTGAGCAGGCCGCTTCGCTCACATGCGTTGTTGTCGATCCACGCCCCGGTTGACGCCTCGCTAATCAGCTCAGGCGCAACGCATCTGACTCGAGGAACCAGTCGTACATCTTCTTCAGCCCGGCTTCGATGCTCACCGAAGGCCGCCATCCGAGCGCCGTGAGGTTCGTATTGTCCATGATCTTGCGGGGCGTGCCGTCGGGGCGGGAGCGGTCGAACTCGACGCGCCCGTCGAACTCGACGATGGATTTGATCAACAGAGCCAGGTCTCTGATCGAAATCTCCTCACCTGAACCAACATTGATCATTCCGCCACCGTCGTAGGAACGCAGCAGCAGGACACACGCATCGGCGAGATCGTCGGCGTCGACGAGCTCACGCAGCGGCGAGCCACTCCCCCATACGACAACCTCGTCGGCACCGGCCATTTTGGCCTCGTGGAACCGGCGCAACATGCCCGCGACGACGTGGGAATGCTCGGGGTGAAAATTGTCACCGACGCCGTAGACATTTGACGGCATCACCGTAAATGCGTTGAAGCCGTACTGCTTTCGATAGGCATCGCACATCGTCTTGCCGGCGATTTTGGCCACCGCGTAGGGCAGGTTGGTTTCCTCCAACGGGCCCGTCAGCAGTGCATCCTCACGAATCGGTTGCTCGGCGTCTCGTGGATAGATGCAACTCGATCCCAGGAAGAGCAGCTTCTGTGCGCCGTACCGATATGCGGCGTCGATGACATTCGTCTGGATTTTCAGGTTTTCCCGGATGAAGTCGGCGCCGTAGGTCGCGTTCGCGACGATCCCGCCGACCTTCGCGGCCGCGAGGACGACGTACTCCGGACGCTGCGCGGCGAAGAATTCCTCCACCGCGCCAGGATCGTCGAGCGGCAATTCGTCGTGTGTGCGGGTCACGATGTCGGTGAAACCCTCGCCCAACAGCCGCCGGGTGATTGCGGAGCCCACCATGCCGCGGTGACCGGCAACGTAAATCCGTGAACCTAGATCCATGGGCACCTCACAACAACTCGTTGGTCACGGCGTCGCTGCCGTGTCGAAGGTACCAAGCGGCCGTGCGCTTCAGGCCTTCGTCCAGGCCCACGCCGGGCCGATAGCCGAGCCCGCGCATCTTTTGAATGTCGGGACACCGGCGCGGGGTGCCCCCCTCGGCCTCCTCGGTGGGACGAATCTCCACCTCGATCCCGACGGCCTTCGCCACCCGGCCGGCAAGGTCCCGAATCGACACCTCTTCGTCGTTGCCGATGTGGAAAATCTCGCGGTGACCACCGTTCTGGTACATGGTGAGCACGCCGTCGACGATGTCGTCGACATAGCAGAACGCGCGCGTCTGGGTGCCGTCGCCCTGGATCTCGAACGGCGCCGGCCCGCTCGGCGTCGCGTCGCGCGCTGCCCGGGCCCTGGCGATGAATTGCGGTATGACGTGCTTGTAGCCCATGTCGGGGCCGTACACGTTGTGCGGGCGAAACACCTGAACCTTGCGGTAATGGTCCTGGGCGTAGTCGAATGCGATCAACTCGCTGACGATCTTCGACCCGCCGTAGGAATACCTGGGATTCAGGCTGTCCGGCAGCATCAGCGGAATCGTCTCCGGCGTGGGCACTATCGAGGGCGTCTGATACACCTCCGCGCTGGAGGCGACCACCAGATCCGGCACGCCTGCGTTGCGCCCTGCATTGACCACCGCCAACGCACCGCGTAATCCCACGTCCAACACCAACTCTGGGCGTTTGTAGAAGTTTTCGGTGCCATTGATCGCCGCGAGATGCATGACGACCTCGGCGCCGGCGAACGCTCGTTCGAGTGCGTCCTGGTCGCGGACGTCGCAGCTGACAAGCTCGATATCGTCGGCTACTTCGGCCAGGCGCCCGGCCTCGCCACGCACCATGGTGTCGATGACGGCGACATCCCAGCCGTCCCGGACCAGACGTCTGACCAGATACGCGCCGATGAACCCGCCGCCGCCGGTCACTACCACGCGAGTGCTCATGAAAGCTCCGCCCTGCTGTTGCCGACCGCAAAGTACGAGTTGCCCAGCTCGGACGAGGGCAAGTGGCTGAAGTGATTCCAGTAGTCGAACACGAAGCCGTCGGGCACGATGAACTCGCTGATCGTGCGTGGCGAAATCCTGCCCAGCTCCGGATGGTTGTTGCCGATGATCACGACGGACGCGCCACTGACCGCATCACCGAGGCGGTCGAAGATGCGCTCGTCCGGGAAACTCGCCGTAAGCTGCTCGGTCGCGATCACCGGGTCGAACAGTCGAATTTCGGCGTCCGGATGAGCCTTCTTCAGTTGGTCCAGCACCTTGATGGACATTGATCCGCGGAGATCGTCGGTGGCTGGGATGCCCTTAAAGGCCATGCCTAGCAATGCTATTCGCAACGGCGAAGGCAGGTTGCGCCTGGCGACCTCGTCACTGACGAATCCGACGGTCTCCGCCGGCTGGCGCTCGTTGACGAGCCGGCCTGCCTTGGTGATCTCCAATTCGATGCCGCGGGTGCGGGCGCTCTGCAGCAGGATGTGCGGATCCTTTTCCAGGCACGGACCACCCACCAGGCCGGGCAGCGGTACGTTCGTCCGCTTGTACCCCAGCTTCCCGGAAGAGATCACCTCGTGCGCGTTGACCGCGAACGCGTCACACAATCGCGCTACTTCATTGGCGAACGCGAAATGCACGTCGCGATAGGTGTTGTCGACGAGCTTGATGATTTCGGCGGTCTCCGGGCTGGACACCTGGACGATGGAGTTGGTCAGCCGGCGGAAGATGGCGGCGGCGCGGTCGCTGACAGCGGGATCGTCCGCGCCTACGATTTGCGGCAATTCGCGCAGTTCTTGCAGCGCTTGGCCTTCGAGTGTGCGCTCGGGGCACATGGCGATATCGAAGCGTTTGCCGGACTCGGCGAGGATGGGCGAGACCACCTCGCGGGTGGTCCCCACTTTGACAGTGGAACGCAGGATCACCAGCGCGCCGTCGCTCATGTTCGCGGTGACCTCGCGGCTGGCTGCCTCGATCATGTCGGTGCGCACCAGGCCGTCACTGGAAAGCGGCGTGCCGACCGTGATGATGTACGTGTCGCACACCGCATCTGGACTGAGTTGGCCGACGGCCACCAGGCTTCCCGAGCCGACGACCCGCGACAGTGCGTCCTGCAATCCGGTCTCGGAGAAGTGCGGTATCCCGGCGTTGGTCTGGTCGACCACCTCGGTCCGCTTCTCAACGCCGATCACTTTGTTGCCAGCCTCGGCCAGCACCGTCGCGAGCGTCAGCCCGACATAGCCAAGGCCGATAACGCCTACGTCGTAGTGCGAAACTGGCAGACCCATGGTCCCTCCCGACAGTCGATGTGCCAATCATTGCCGACCCGGCCGGATCTGCGGCGCGAAATGCTCTCCAACCACGGCTTCGACATGCGGCAAACATCTCCTTCGTCCTTGCCCTGCAACGCGCCGCACCCGGTAGTGTGCCACCCAATGGGTCTGGGCTGCCCGGCGGCAGTTGAAGTCCCTGCTTTGCTTCGTTTCGCGCAGAACCGAGGAGAATGCAGATGAACCAACCCACCAAGTCACGACGCAGTCCGGTCACGGCGTTGCGGAACGGATTTGCGACCGTGACCGGGCAGTCCCCCCGCACCATCGTGCTCGGCACCATCCTGCTGGCGACCGCGGTTTCGGTATTCACGGGTTTTGTTCTGACGCAATACTTCGCGATCGATGTGATCTCTTCGTTGCTCGCTTTCCCGTACGCCGATTGCTACCTCGACTGGGGCACGAACATCGGCCGGCACTGCTTCAGTGACTACGCATTCGAAGTGATGTACGGGATGCGAGCCAATCCGTGGGAGCCATTCGACATATTCGTACAGCCGGACTACCACCAGCTGGCGGTCAACAACTACCCGGCCGCCGGCATGCTTCCGCAGGTGGCTTTTGGGCTACTGGGCAAACTATTGGGCGCACCGGTGATCGGGCTGTTGGGCTACCTGCTCGCCCTAACGGTCGCGGTGCTGTCGCCCGCGGTCTGGGCGGCCCGCGGCGCTGTGGGCCTGGAGCGGATCGTGGTTTTCGTGGCCTGCGGCGCCGCGGCCATCCCGGTGTGGTCGGTGATCGACCGGGCGAACTCAGTCGGCTTCCTGGCCCCGATCGGCCTGGTGTTTCTGATCGCACTGGTTCGGCAGCGGTGGGGACTTGTCGCGGTGATGGTCATCCTGGCCGCGCTGCTGAAACCGCAATTCATCGTGCTGGTAGTCGTGTTGTTCGCCGTCCGGCAGTGGCGGTGGGGCGGCATCGCGCTGGGCGGCGCAATCGTTCTCAATGTCGCCGCGTATTTGTTTTGGCCGCAACACTTTCCGCACAACATCGTGCAATCGGCGGCCGGCGTTCTTGGCTACGGCGCCGGCAGTGTCAGTGCCGTCGCGACCTCGAACGTGTCGTTTAGCAGATCGCTGCTGCTGGCGCCGGACATTCTGATGTTCTTGCAGACCGGCGGCAAAATGCCCGACGGCTATCTGGCCGGTCCGCGCTCGATGATCGGGTATGTGATCCTCGTCCTGGTCGTCGCCGCCGTGCTGGCGCTGGGACGACGAATTCCGCCGGTCATCGCGGGCATCGTGCTGCTGGTGACCGCCGCCCTGTTCCCGATGGTGAGCATCAGCTACTACTTCGTGTTCGCCCTGCCGATCGCTGCGCTGCTGGTGCGTGATCCAGACGGTCCGCCTGGCACCGGGATCCTCGATCGGCTTGCGGCGGTCGCCGGCCACCACCGCACCGTAGGCGTTTGGTTGAGCGTGTCCACGGCACTGACCCTCGCGACGATCGCGCTGCCGAGCCCCCCGATGACGGTGCTGCTGTACCGGAAGGACGGCCCGCCGATTCAGGAGCTGACGGTGCTGACCACGGCGACGCTGGTGCCGATGCTGTGGCTTGTGACACTGGTGATCATCATCGTCATTTACGCGCGAAATCCGGACGCGCCAGTGGAGGCAGCAGCAACGCCGGAGGCACACGAACCGGCCGCCTCGACGACGTCCTAAGCCGCGCCAACGCCAGGTGGTGCGCGACGCTCGTCCTCGGCATCGGAGGGGTGGGTGCCACCCCCACTTCGCCGGAACGAGAAGTAGCGGTGGCCGAAGTAGCTCAGCAGCGTCGTGGACGCCAGAATGATCGCTTGCGCTGGGATGCGACTCAGACCGAGTTCCACCAGGGCAGGCAGGGCAACGACATTGATGGCGCCGGCGGTGAGATAGACGCTCCAGAAGCGCGCCAGGTCTCGCAGCACGTGGCCGCGGACCCGGAACACGAACCGTCGATGCATCACGAACGCGAACAGCACGCTCAGTACGTGCGCAATCCCGAGGGTGACCAGCGACCCGGCAACCTTGCCGAACCGGACGTCGACCGCATGCCCTACGGTTTCCGAGCAGGCAACGAAAATTCCGAACCCGACCACCGTGTTGATGCCCCCGACCAGCACGAATGCCACGCGCTGATCGCGAACGAGCCGGATCAGCGGTCCCGGAGGGGCCGATTCGGGCGGCAGGTCGAATTCGGTCACTCGACGCTTTCGAACGCGGCGATCTGCTCCCGGGTCACGGCGAGCGGGTCCGCACCCGCATGCACGCGCCGCTCCCAATCGACTGTCCACGCCAGTGCATCACGGAAAGCCAGGCGGTTGCGCCAGTCGAGTTCGCGTTGCGCCTTGCCCGCGTCGAGCGCCAGCAAGTTCGCCTCGTGGGGGTGCTCACCGCGGTCGAAGTCCCAATGCGCGCCGCCGCCCCACAGCTGGGCGGCCAGCGTGGCCACCTCCCCGACCTCGACAAAGCTGTCGCGGCCCGGCCCGAAGTTCCACTCGCCCAGCCCCGAGCCGGCCAGCAGCGCGTCGACGAGGGTCAGATAGCCGTTCAGGCAGTCGAGCACGTGCTGCCACGGGCGCACCGCGTGCGGGAAGCGCAGCTGCGGCGCCTGGCCGCCCGCGTACGCGGCGATCAAGTCCGGTAACAACCGATCACGACTGATGTCCCCGCCACCGATGACATTGCCCGCTCGCGCAATCGCGGTCGGCGTGCCGGGGAAACTACGAATCCAAGACTGTGCCAGCAGATCCGCCATAGCCTTCGACGCGCTGTACGGATCGTCGCCGCCGAGGGGGTCGGTTTCGACGTACCCGGCCTGCTGGCCGACGTTGCGGTAGACCTTGTCGGTGGTCACGACGACGTGCGCACGCACGGATTCGGCGGCCGCGACAGCCTCGATCACGTTGAGCGTGCCGATCGCATTGGTCTCGTAGGTGTACCTCGGGTCCCGGTAGGACTCCCGGACCAGCGCCTGCGCGGCCATGTGCACCACGGCGTCGGGCGCGACGGCCGCCACCGCGGCGGCGGTGGCCTCGGCGTCGCGGATGTCCAGCCGCAGGTCGCGGACGAGCTGGTCCGCCAGGCCCACCCGCTCGAACAGGCTTCCCTCCGCCGGGTCGAGGGCCAGACCCGAGACTCGATGGCCACGGCCAAGCAGCAGCAGCGCGAGCCAGGCTCCTTTGAACCCGGTATGCCCGGTGACCAGATAATGCACGGCTATCGGGCGGCCTCGGCCATGTACTCGCGGATCGAATCCGCCACAAAGTCGAGCATCGGGGTCGTCAGTGCGGGATAGGTACCGACCCAGAACGTCCGGTTCATCACGATGTCGGTGTTGGTCAAGTCGCCCACGATCCGGAAGTCGACGTCGCGGTAGGCCGGCTGTTTGACCAGGTTGCCGGCGAAGAGTTGACGAAACCCGATCTTGCGCTCGTCGAGGAACTGCATGAATTTGGTGCGGTCGACGGGGTGCTCAGGGTGCAGCGTGATCGGATAGCCGAACCAGGATGGGTCCGACTTGGGTGTCGCGACCGGCAGGATGAGCCCCTCGACACCGGTCAGCCGTGCGGTCAGGTATTCGAAATTGTCCTTGCGCGCCTTGACGAAACCGTCGAGCTTGGCCATCTGGGACAGGCCAACCGCGGCCTGCATGTCGGTGGCCTTCAGGTTGTAACCGATATGGCTGTAGATGTATTTGTGGTCGTAGCCCCTGGGCAGGTCGCCGAGCTGCCACTCGAACCGTTTCTCGCAGGTGTTGTCGTTGCCCGGCGCGCAGTAGCAGTCCCGGCCCCAGTCGCGGAACGACTCCGCCTGCTTACGGACCAGCGCCGACTTGACGAACACCGCCCCGCCCTCGCCGGTCGTAATGTGGTGCGCGGGGTAGAAACTCACCGTCGCGGTGTCGCCGAAACTGCCGGTGCGCTTCCCGTCGTACGTCGACCCGAGAGCGTCACACGAATCTTCGACCAACCACAGGCCGTGCTTGTCGCACAGCTCCTCGACGGTGTCGAGGTCGAAGGGATTGCCCAATGTATGGGCCATCATGATGGCCCGCGTCTTGGGACTGACGGCCTCGCGGAGCCTGTCTGGAATGGCGTCGTAGGTTCCCAGTTCGATATCGACGACGACCGGACGCATTCCGTTCTGGATGATCGGGTTGACCGTCGTGGGAAATCCCGAGGCAACAGTCAGCACCTCGTCGCCGGGTTGCAGCGGACGCTTGCCGAATCTCTTCTTGTATTGCCCAAGCTTCGGGCTGGTCAGGGCGCTGAGCGCAACCAAGTTGGCGCTCGACCCGCTGTTGACGAAGATGGCTCCCCGGGCGCCCACGTAACGGGCCAGGGCGCGCTCGAATAGCGGATGAAACCGCCCCGCGGTCAGCCAGCCGTCGAGCGAGGCATCGACCAGCGCCGCGAAATCCTCCGCGTCGAGGACCTTGCCCGACACGGGGACCGGCGTGACGCCGGGGACGAACTCCGAAGTTGTTAGCTTGCGCTTCGCGTATTCACGGACCGCGGCAAGGATATCCTCGCGATACTCCTCAAGCCCGCCCCCCGAAAGCCCATCGGTATCGAGTCTTGAAATGAGATCTCCTCATGCGTGTGTGGTCTGTACGGCGCCCAGCGGGCCCGGGAAACCCCGCCGCCGCTTCTCGACATTGCTAGTGTGTCACCTGCGCGACGCCGCGTCAGCAAAACCGGTCGGGGAACGATTGCCTTGAGATTGGACAACTCCTCATGAAAGCCGTGCTTCTCGCTGGTGGTCTGGGTACCCGTATGCGGGAGGAGACCGAGTTCCGGCCCAAGCCGATGGTCGAGGTCGGCGGACGGCCGGTGCTCTGGCACATCATGAAGATCCTTGGACATCACGGCATTTCGGAGTTCGTCGTGTGCACGGGCTATAAGAGCGAGTACATCAAGAACTACTTTTCGAACTATGGGGTGTCGAACCTGGACTTCACGATCACCCTCGGTGACCAGTCGAGCATCGAATATCACGGTTCGCACGACGAATTCAACTGGCGGGTCACCGTCGCCGACACCGGCCTGAACACCATGACGGGCGGCCGGATCAAGCGCATTCAGAAGTACGTGGGCGACGAAGCGTTCCTCTGTACGTATGGCGACGGTATCGCGGATGTCGATATTCCAGCCCTGCTGGAGTTTCACAAGTCGCACGGCAAACTCGCGACCGTGACCGCGACCCAGCCGATGAGCCGGTTCGGGGTCATTGACCTCGAGCAGGACGGTGCGGTCGCCAAGTTCAGGGAGAAGCCCAAGACTGAGGACTGGATCAACATCGGCTACTTCATCTTCGAGCCGGGGGTGTTCAACTACCTCGACGGCGACGAAACCGTATTGGAGGACAAGCCGCTGCTTCGTCTGGCCGAAGACCGCCAGATCGCCGCGTTCCCGCACCGGGGGTTTTGGCAGCCAATGGATACCTTCCGAGAATCCCAGCTGCTGAACAATCTCTGGAACAGTGGGAACCCGCCGTGGAAAGTATGGGAGTAGGTGTGGGAGTGAAGAAGAAGATCGCCGTAATCGCGCCTGCCTACAACGAAAGTGATTGCGTCGAGGAGCTGGCTCGCCAGCTGGCCGCGGTCTTCGACTCCGAGCCGGAGTATGACTTCGAGGCGATCATCGTCGAAAACGGCTCGAGCGACGACACGATGGACAAGCTGCTCAGGATCCATCAGGCGGACCCGCGGTTCAAGATCGTGCAACTGGCGCGCAATTTCCGGATGGACGGCGGCCTGACGGCCGGCCTCAATATCGTCGACGCCGACGCCGTCGTGCTGATGACCGCCGATCTGCAGGATCCGCCCGAGTTCATCCCGGAGATGATCCGGGCATGGGAGCAGGGCTACGAGAACGTCTACGGGGTGGTCACCGAGCGCGGCGGCACCGGACCCATTCGCAAGATGAACTCTCAACTGTTCTATTGGCTGGCGGGCAAGCTCACCGACGACCGAATTACCAGTAATGCCAGCGACTTTCGCTTGGTCGACCGTAAGGTCTACGAAGTCGTTCGCTCGATGGAAGAGCGTAACCGCTTCGTCCGGGGACTCTTCTCATGGGTCGGGTTCAAGTCGATCGGGCTGCCGATGAAACGGGCGCCCCGTTTTGCGGGGGAATCCAAGGCCTACACCCTCAAGGTGATGGACCTGGCCGGCAAGGGCATCCTCGCCCACTCCTACGTGCCGCTGCGTCTGATCACCATGACCGGCTTTTTCCTCAGTGCCGCAGCGGCTATCGCGGTTTTCGTGCTGGCCGCGCGCTTTATCTTCTACGGCGTCCCCTTCCCCGGGTTCGGGTCGCTCATCTGCGTCATGCTGATCGGTTTCGGGGTAACCACACTGCTACTCGGGGTCGTCGGTGAATACCTCGCGCTCATATACGAAGAGGTCAAGCAACGCCCCAACTTCGTCGTCAGCCAGAAGGTTGGTATATGAGCTCTCCGCCCTCGAAATACTCGGATCAGCTGATCGACTGGCTGGTCGCCGCCGGGTATACGCACTGCTTCTTCGTGGCGGGCGGCAACAACATGCACCTGCTGAACTCGGTGCGCACGAGGGTGGAGTGCGTGCCGTTCGTGCACGAGGTCGCCGCCGCGATCGCGGTCGAATACTTCAACGCCGCTCGCGACGAGAACACCGGCCGCGCAATGGCATTGGTGACGGCCGGCCCCGGAATCACCAATGCGATCACCGGAATCGCGGGCGCGTGGCAAGAGAGCCGCGAACTGCTCATCATCGGCGGGCAGGTCAAAAGCAGCGACCTCAGCCGCGGGGCGGTGCGCCAGCGCGGCATCCAGGAGATCGACGGCGTGGAGCTGGTGCGCAGTGTCACCAAACGCGCGATCCGCATCGAACGGCCAGTCGCCCGCGAGGTAATACTCGACGCTGTGCTGGACGGGCGCACCCCCCGGCAAGGACCGGTCTTCCTGGAAGTCTGCCTCGACGCACAGGGGGCACCCGCGCTGGCGGACCAGGACGGCGGCGCCGTTCCGGCAGCGGCCGCCCTCCCCGAGGTGTCGGCGACGGATCTGGAACAAGTGCTGAGCTGGACGCGCAAGTCGGAGCGTCCTGTCGTGTTGATCGGCGGCGGGGTAAGCCGTGCGGCGGTGCGAGCTCTGAGCCAGCGGACGGAAGCCGCGGGCATCCCGTTGATGACCACCTGGCACGGAGCCGACCGGGTTCCGACCGAACACCCGATGTACGCGGGCCGCCCGAACACCTGGGGACAGCGGTCGGCCAACATCCTCCTTCAGCAGGCAGATCTGGTGATCGCGGTCGGCAGTCGGCTGGGGCTGCAGCAGACCGGTTTCGCCTGGGAAGAGTTCGTACCCGCGGGTCGGTTGGTCCAGGTCGACGTCGACGCCGCTGAACTCGAGAAGGGTCATCCGCGCGTCGATCTCGCGGTGCGCGGCGACGCCGACCGGTTTCTGTCGGCGTTCTACACCTCCGACCTCGGCGATCCCGATCGCTGGCAGGCGTGGCGGCAATTCGTCGCTTCGGTGCGCGACGAGCTGCCGCTGAACGACCCGCAGAACGTCACGGCCCCGGGATATGTAGAGCCTTACAAGTTCGCGATGCGG
Source organism: Mycobacterium ahvazicum (assembly GCF_900176255.2). Classification (GTDB taxonomy): domain Bacteria; phylum Actinomycetota; class Actinomycetes; order Mycobacteriales; family Mycobacteriaceae; genus Mycobacterium; species Mycobacterium ahvazicum. The sequence continues at coordinate 1,892,418 of NZ_FXEG02000002.1, read as the reverse complement.
TTGGCCGAGGTTGCCCGGCCCGACGCCATCGTGGTGCCCTGCAGCAGCGGCGGCGCCTTCACTGTCGCGATGCAGGCCGTCCAACTGCGAGCCGACCAGAAAATCATTTCGAACAAGGCGCTGGCCAGCATGGGCTACGGGCTATCCGGGGCGATCGGCGCGGCGCTGGCCAACCCGCACCACCAGGTGTTCCTCACCGAGGGGGACGGCGGATTCGCCCAAAATCTCCAGGAGCTCGGCACGCTGGCCGCGACCGGTGCAAATGTCAAGGTCTTCGTTCTCAACAACAATGGATATGCGTCGATCCGAATGACACAACGCAACTACTTTGCAGGAGCGTGGATCGGTTGCGACGCGCAAACCGGCCTGGGTCTGCCGAGCTGGGAGGAGCTGGCCCGGGCATATCGCATCCCGTTCACCCGGCTCGACGCCGAGGCTGGATTGGACGCTCCTTCAGTCGCATCCCTGTTGGACGCGGACGGCCCGGCGCTCATCGAAGTGCCCATCGACCCGGATCAGACCTACTACCCGAAAATCACATCGGCGGTACAGGCCGACGGTTCGATGAAGTCCAACCCGCTGCACCGGATGAGTCCCGACCTTCCTCCTGAGGTGGAGAAGCGGGTGACCGTCCACCTCGGAGCCGCTATGTCGCAAGTCGCAGGCGCAAATTGAGCGCCCCGGCTGTTTTGCCCAAAATCGCCCGTTTAGCAGGACGACGCGGAATCATTCTCTGCAGATTAATGGGGCCCATACAGGGGAAGGCAACATGAACAAGACCGAACGGCAAATGGTCGACATCCTGCGCGCCGGCAAGGAAAAACACGGCGTCGTGAGTGTCAAGGCAGAGTTCGAGGCCGAAGGCACCCGAATCGACGAGCTGCTGCGCCTTGTCGACATCGCACGTTCTGCGGGTCTGCCACTAACCGTGAAAATCGGCGGGTGCGAGGCCATGCGTGACCTGTTGGAGGCCAAGCAGATCGGCGTGCGCTATATCGTCGCACCAATGGTGGAAACCGCCTACGCGCTGTCGAAGTACGTCGCGGCCAAGAACACCGTCTACGACGAGGACGAGGAACTCGACACCGATTTCCTGTTCAACCTGGAGACAATCACGGGTTACAACAACCTGGATGCCATGCTGGATCTGGCCAAGAAGAACCGCGGTGTGCACGGCATCGTCTTCGGCCGCGTGGACTTCACCGGATCGCTTGGCCAAACCCGCGATACCATCAACAGCCCCGAGATCACCCAGTATGTGACCACTGTCGCCGAGAAGGCAAAGGGCGCCGGGCTCGACCTGGTTCTCGGCGGCGCGATTTCGAGCGACACGCTGGACACCATCCGCGAGGTCGCGGCGGTACACCTGACGCGTTTTGAAACTCGCAAGGTCGTGTTCGACGGTTCGGCCGGAACCCTCGATTCCATTGGCGATGGGCTACTTAACGCCGTGCACTTCGAGTTGCTCTGGCTGCTCAACAAGCGCGACTACTACGGCCACATCACCGACGAGGACGCCAAGCGCATCGAGATGCTTGATGCGCGCTGGAAGGTTCTCAACCACCACTGAGCCCAGTCGGCACCGCCTTAGATCGCCGCTGCCGCATTTGCTACGGATAGCGTGGTGGGCACGTGCAACAAGAAGGGGACGAGCGTGACCGGTCAGGCCAGTGCCGCAGCATCGTCCTCGATCGCGGGTTCTGAAGACACGTGACGCCCACAGCTCTCGTGACCGGCGCCGCGCGGGGAATCGGCCTCGCAGTCGCTGACGCCTTGGAGGGGAAAGGAGTTCGAGTGCTGCGGCCCGGCCGTAAGGAACTCGACCTCGCAGACCCTGAATCCGTGTCTGCCTATCTGCGCGACCTCGACGAGCCAATCGACATCTTGGTGCTCAACGCAGGAATCAATTTTCCTGAACCGCTGCAGGACATTTCGATGGAGAACTGGTCAAGAACTCAACAAGTCAATGTTGGTTGCAACCTTACACTCCTGCAAGGATTGCTACCCCAAATGGCGGCTGCCGGTTACGGCAGAGTCGTCGCGGTCTCGAGCGTCTACGCCCACCGGGCTCGTGCCGGACGGGTTGCCTACAGTTCGTCGAAGGCAGCGATCGAGGAAGTAGTGCGGTCGGTTGCGGTCGAGTACGGGCTCTTCGGTGTGATCGCGAACTGTGTCGCCCCCGGGTTCGTCCTCACCGATCTGACGTACCAGAACAACGACGCACAGCAGCTCGAGGCCCTGGCCGCCCGCATCCCAGTCGGCCGACTGGCCGAGCCTGCGGAGATTGCGCGCTTCATTTGCTGGCTGGTGTCGGCCGAAAATTCCTATATCACTGGACAATCCATAGCGATCGATGGAGGTTTTCTGTGCCTGTGACCCAGGATCGGATGATCATCAAGTCTGAGCAGGGTGACTACCCGGTTGATTTCGTCGGTGATGTCACGCAAGTGGCCGCGCTCGTCGATGCCGGCCCGGAGACGTTTGTCATCATCGACGAGGTTCTGATCGAAATCTATGGCGAAGCTCTAAACGGGCTGTTGCAGTACCCCACGTATCGAGCGACGGCGGACGAAGAAACCAAAACACTTACCGGAGTGGGCCATTTCATCGACTGGCTGCTGGAGAACAAAGCGACCCGCTCGGCCCGCATCGTGGCGATCGGTGGTGGCGTCATACAGGACGTCGCGACTTTCGCGGCCCACGTCTATTACCGCGGCGTGAGCTGGACAAACGTTCCGACGACGCTGCTCAGTCAGGCGGACAGTTGCATCGGCGCGAAATCCAGTATCAACGTGTTGCCGTTGAAGAATCAGCTCGGCGTATTCCATTCGCCCAGCCACGTGGTGATCTGCTCGGAATTCCTGGCCAGCCTGCCGCAGGTTGAGCTGGACTCCGGCTATGGCGAGATCTACAAGCTTGCGCTCACCAATGACGGCGCATTCTTCGGCGACCTTGTCGAGGCTTTACAAGACGGTGGCCACCGCAATCCGCGTCTGCTGGAGATGATCCGCAAGTCGCTGGAGAGCAAGCGGCTCGTGATCGAGCAGGACGAACACGAGTCGGATCTGCGGCGCGTGCTGAACTACGGTCATAGCTTCGGACACGCGCTGGAAGCGCTGACCCATAACGAAGTTCCACACGGAATCGCGGTGATGTGGGGCATGGACCTGATCAACTTTCTCGGGATGAGGTGGGGCCTGACCAACCCGCAAACGGCCGCACGGGTACGCACCGCCCTGGCCGCCAACACCGACTACACGATCTCTGCCATTCCGTCGGCCCAGGAGCTGGTGGATACGCTCAAGCGCGACAAGAAGGTTCGTAACGGCGTCATGTACTTTTCGATACTGCATGACGAGGGCGATCTGAGGATCGTGGCGAAACCGCTTGACGAGGCACTTGTCGCTGAGGTCGCGGAATACCTGGATGACGAGCCGCTCTTCGCTGCTCGTTGACATCGGTTCGACCTACGTCAAGGTCGCGGTCCTGCGTTCAGACGAGAACATCGACGCGGAAACCAAATTCCAGTTTCCGCCGTTTTTGTCGCTCGCCGGGCCATATCGGACAGTCGACCCCGCCGTAGTGCTGGACGTGGTCGAAGGGGCCATCGCGTCCGTCCTGCCGGAGGCCGACAATCCGGACCGGATCCTGCTGAGCGGCCAGATGCACGGCTGGACGCTGACCGACAGACACAACGAGCCCCAGCTACCGCTGGCCACCTTCGGCGACAACCGCGCCCTGCGACCCGACAACGGCACATCACGCCTGGATGAGCTGCGTAACGCGTTACCCTCGCAAACCTGGCTGGCAACCGGGAACGAGCTGCGCTCGGGGCTACCGGTCGCGGGCATCTACGCGACCGATCTCTCGGCCTTCGACGGTCCCCTGCGCGTGCACAGCCTGTTGTCCTGGGTGGCCGCGTCATTGACCGGCAAACCGGCATTCGTGCAGCACACAACGGACGCCGCCGCCTCAGGAATGTTCGATCTCCACGCGGGCTCGTGGTGTGAGCAGGCCACCACATTAGTCGGCGGCAACGCACGACTCGAGCTCCCCCGCGTGTCGTCGACGCCGGAAGTGGTTGGCAAACACCGCACTTCGGGCGCAACAGTTTTTACTCCGATCGGCGACCAACAAGCCGCATTGCTCGGGGCAGGACTGCGCCACGGCGTTACCGCATTCAACATCTCAACCGGCGGTCAGGTCGCACGTCTCGCCGAAACTCATGCCGAAGACCGCTGCCAGACTCGACCGTATTTCGACGGGCTGCTACTGCACACCGTGACGCACCTTCCGGCAGGACGGGCGCTGACGCACGGTGTCGAGTTGCTGTCACGTCTCCAGGGCGACGACGCCTGGGCGTGGGCCATGCAAGCCGCCGCCGAGCCCGTGAACCATTCGCTCCCCCAGGCGCACCCGACATTCCACGACCAGAACGGTGGCGGGTGGTCAGGCATCACCGATGCCCACACCGCCGAAGACCTGCTGCGCGCGCTCGTGTCGGCGATCGCCGCGCCGTATGTCGACTCGGCTCCGAACGTCGGATTCTCACCGACCGACCAACTCCTCTTCTGCGGCGGCGTCGCCCAGCGTTTCACGCCGCTGCCAACGGCGATCCAGTCGGCACTGGATCGTCCCGCTACGGTCGCACCCGATGGTGACATGGCTCTGCGCGGACTCGCCGTGGTGGCGAATCGCCTTTAGGGGCCACGCAATCGAAATTAGCCGGACAGTCCGTCCGGCAAACATTCGGGACGGGCTGGCGCCGCGATGAGCGGCGGCTTGTCTGGTTAAGGGCAACTGTAACGCGATCCTTCGCGAAATAGCCTACAGGATAGGCGATTACAAATATTTGCGACGGCGTGAAATTCAACCGCGGCATCGGGGTTTCACCTAGCAGCAGAAGGGTACGAATCCACTTGCCGTTAGGGGGTTTCAAAATACATGCACCAGGCCTGTCCGATCTGCCTAGGACCGGGAGCCATGGAGGCGTACGGCCGAATTGCGCCGTTCATTTCCCAGCTCCGCGGCGATCGGCATGACCCACCTCGCGATACGGCTCTTCGCCGCTGCGGCAACTGCGATTTGGTCTACTTCTCCCATCGCTTTGACGCCGACACTCTCGATGCCATGTATTCCGGCTACCGTGACGAGCGCTATCTGTCGATCCGGCGCGGCTGGGAGCCCTGGTACTCCCGCAGGGTGAACTTCGCAACGAAGGCCGGCTCCGACGCCGCCGCCGAACGCACCGAGTTCATGACCGAAGTTGTTGCGGCTCATACCGATATCGACGACCTACGCAATATCGTCGACGTTGGGGGTGACGAGGGTCAGTTCTTTCCCGCCGGCTATGCGGGCAGCAAGTATGTCATCGAAGTCTCGGGGAAAAACCTGGTCGAGGGTGTACAGGCCGCGTCAACGCTCGACGAGCTTCCCGACAGCCCTCACCTGGTGGTCGCAGCTCACCTTCTCGAACACCTCGTTGACCCGCTGGCACTGGTCGCCGAGGTTCGGTCGGCGGTCGCCGACGACGGGCTCTTCTACGTCGAGGTGCCACTCGACCGGCCGAAAGTGCACCCATGGCATGCCGGGCCACGTTACCGTCGGTTCCTGAATTGGGTTTCCGTCACCCGTTTCAGCTGGATCGCTGCTGATTTCGCGACCGGCGTCGCGCGCAACCTCGGCCGGAGCGTGCCACGGCTAGGGACCGTCAAGCAGAGCGAACACATCAACTACTTCTCGACGCGATCTCTACGAACGTTGCTGGCCCGTGGTGGTTTTCGGGTAGTAGGGACCGCCTCCGACCCGACAGCGAGCGTCGGTGGTTTGCGAATGGGCCGGCTGGGAGCCCTTGCGGTTCCCGTGTGATGTGATCACACCTGGGCTAGCACCCCGCGGGCCGTGAGCTCGATTTGACCGTCAAGCGACACGCTGGTGAATTGCCAATTCCTGCAATGGCTTTCCCAGTCGTGTCCGTCTGAGTGGTATCGATCCGGATCGCCGACATCGACCGCGTCACGGCTTATTGCGGCCTCCGGACGCACCACGTGAGCGACCCGGCTGGCCAACTCTGCCATCTCGACCAGTTCTCCGCCAGTGTCGATCGTGCATGACCCAACGCCGCCCTCGGCGATACCTAACGCCAACAGCTCCTCGGCAAGGACGTAGCGGCGAAAAACCGGACGACGTGCGGTAATTCGGATCGCACCCGTGTGAGCCGCCTGGATCATCGAACCCAACGCGTAGTTCTGCGGACTCTGTACGTGGGCGCCCGAGATGCTCCAGGCACGAGCGATCACGGATGCGACCCCACTGTCGGCCGCGGCCTGGGCCAGGCGCTGCTCGGCCTCGCGTTTGAGGTAGCCGTACGGATTGTCCTCGACCTGCCCGTTGAGAGCGTCGTGGGGATAGACCGCCGCTCCGCTTGAGACGGTGAGTGCCAGACGCACGCCGGGCAGCTGCGTCGCGTAGACCATTCGCTCGGTCAGGCCGCGGTTGACGCCTACGTATTCGCCGAGCGGCATGCCCGCCACCCTGTCGCGGGTCAGAAAGGCGCAATCCAGCACGACGGTCGGCGCGAAGGAGGCAACCTCATCGGGGTCCCACCCTCGGCACTCGATATCGCGTCCACCGACCCGGATGACCCTCGGCCGGCTCGCCAGGGCGAGGGTGGGCAGGCCCAGCGGGGCCAGCAGGTCGAGTGCGGTGCGCCCCAGCCAGCCCGACGCGCCGGTGACGAGTACCCGGTCTTCTCCGAGCGCCCGAGCCGCCAGGTCACGCGCATCGGCACTCACCAAGTCGGTCGAAGGACTCATGGCAGGAAGCCTAGGCAGCCCGGCCCGCTGCGGTCAGTTATGTACCAGGGTGCGGTCGGCCAGCAAACCCATAACGGGCGCGAGCTGCCGGGCGTATTCGTAACTCAAGTGCACCTCATCGAGGTACACCAATGTGTCGCCCACAATGACCGGGCAGCGCTCGGTGGTGCAGAACAACGGTGTGAGGTCGACGTATTGCCCGCCGGCGGCTCTGGTCGCGGTGGCCTCGGCCGCGATACCGACGTCGTCGACGGCCACCGACCGTGACCGACCGCATGCTGTCGCATCGTCCAGATGACCCGATAGGCAGACCGGCACCTTCGACTGCGGATCGGGGATCGGCCCGAGTACCAACACCTCCGCACCCGTACCGCGCAATTCTTGGACGAGGCGGGTCAGACCGCCGATCCACGCCGAGTCGTATGCCGTGAATCCTTGGTCTCGATAAGTACGCGAGATGCTCAGCGCGATCAATCGCGGGCGTTCGGCCTGCAGCCGGCTGAGGATCCGACCGCGCCACTGTTCGCACTCGGTGTACTCCCGTCGCAAGTGCGGGGTGGTGAGGCGCAGATCAAACAGTGGGCATCCGACCTTGTCCAGGCTCTCCAGCCGCCAGCGCCGCTCGCGGGCGACTTCCTCGAACGCGGGAGTCCACATCGCGGCGTTCGAGTCGCCGACGAGGGCCAGCGTCGTCCGCGACGCGGTGTCACCGGACGCGCACTCCGGTTGGTCGGCGGAGAAGAAGTCCCGCATGCAGGCTCTGCCGAACATCGCCGATTGTTCGGCAGTCGCATCGCCTAGCGGCGGTTGCAGATTCGACGGTACGGCCCGCACGTTTGCCGAGGCCGCGACCGCGGCCTGGACTTGCGCGAACGCCTGGTGCACGGCCTCGTCGTACAGTTCGACGCTTCGGCTCCCGGTGGGCGGGGTCACCGTTACCGCGAGTGTGGGCGCCGCCGGACCGCGACCGATCGGCAGCGGCACCGATACCAGCAGCACGAAGCTCACGCCTACCGCTACCGCGGTGGCTGCGCCACCGACCGCGAGACTACGTCCGGCAGAGCGGTTCACCGCGGGCGAGAATCGGAGGGGGTTCTCGATGAAGCGCAGGGTGAGCGCGGCCAGGCCGGCGGAGACGACGACTGTCACCAGCCTGCCCGTCAGCCCAAGCGGATGACCGAGTAGCGGCGCAGCGAGCAGCAGCACCGGCCAGTGCCACAGATACCACGAGTAAGACACCCGGCCGATCGCTCGCATCGGCGCCAGCGACAGCAACCGCCCGGCTCCCTGGGTGGACGTGGCACATCCCGCACCGATGACCAGCGCCGTGCCGAGCACGGGGACAAGGGTGGCGATACCCGGATACTGTGTGGTCGAGCTCAAGAAAACGCAGGTCAGCAGCACTGCGGCCAACCCGATCCATCCCGCGGCCGCGGCAGCCAGTGGCGGCAGGCGGCGCCACTGGGTGGCCGTCAGGGCCACCAGCCCTCCGGCGGCCAATTCCCATGCCCGGGTGGGCATCAAGAAGAACCCCGCGGGCGGCCATGCGCGAGTGACCAAGACCGCCGCCGCGAACGAGACCACCCCGATCAGCGCAAGAACGACCAGATAGGTCTTCGGCGAAACGGCGCTGTCCCCTGTGCGCCGGCGCGCCCGGCGGATCACCCACGCGACGCCGAGCATGATGGCCGGCCACACGAAATAGACCTGCTCTTCCACACCCAGCGACCAGTAGTGCAGGAAGGGCGACGCATTGGCGCTATCGGAAAAGTAGTCGGTGGCCTCGAGAAAGAACCAGCAGTTGCCCACGTAGAGCGCGCTGGTGATGCCGTCCAGGAGAACGGGCTGGACAAGCAAAGAGGGCAGCAATAGGAACGACGCGATCGCGGTGACGACACCCACCGTCGCCGACGCCGGCAGCAATCGACGGGCGCGTGCCCCATAAAAGCGGCGCAGCCGGATAGTCCCGGCAGTGCTCACCTCGCGCCAAAGCAGCCCGGTGATAAGGAAACCCGAGATAACAAAGAAGACGTCGACGCCGATGAAGCCACCACCGACTCCGGGCACACTGGCATGAAAAAGGACGACTCCCAACACCGCGACGGCACGCAAACCCTCGATATCCGGGCGAAACTTGGTGTGCCCCAGCGGCGAACCAGCATCACCATCCGGTGCTGCTGACGCGATGCTGTGGTATTGAGAGAATCTCTGACTCTGCTGGGAAGAATTCGTCGCCGACGGCTCCGTCAAGGAGTCAATCCCTTCTTCCTCCCCCGTTCAACCTGTACTCGCTTACCAGATTCAGGCCGCCATACAACGACGAACTGCAGAACATCAACACCTTACTCGAATTCAACCGGTGGGTATCTCATTACGAAAAGAGCCTTCGGCGCTTGACCGAAAGGCCTCGGTGGATTCAGTCGACATCGAATGATGTCATCCGGCGCCCCGCCACCGACACCCGGACGGCGCCGACCCACGACATCTGAAAGGCTTGGCTCCTGATGAAGTTTGTCCTGGCGAGCTATGGAACGCGCGGCGACGTCGAGCCGTCCGCTGCCGTGGGCCGCGAACTGCAGCGCCGAGGACACGAGGTGGCCCTGGCGGTCCCGCCGGGACTACTGGAATTCACCGAGCACGCGGGGCTGGCGGCCGTGGCGTACGGACCGCCGATAGAGGAATTCCTGGACGAGGATTTCCTGCGCAACATGTGGACGGACTTCTTCCGCAGCGCGTGGACGATCACCGGACCGAGCAATGTGGTGCGCAAGGTCTGGGAGCCCATCATTGTGCATTGGGCCGAGGTGAGTTCGACGCTGATGTCGCTGGCCGACGGGGCCGACTTGCTGTCCACCGGCATCAATTTCGAGCAGGCTGCCGCCAACGTTGCCGAGCACTACGACATTCCGTTGGCCACCCTGCATCACTTTCCGATGCGGGCCAACGGCCAACTGGTACCGACCATGCCGGCGCCGCTGGTGCGCTCCTCGATGACGGCGATCGAATGGCTGTTTTGGCGTGCGACGAAGAAGGTCGAGGACGAGCAGCGCCGCGCACTGGGGCTGCCGAACGCGACGGCTCGCTCACAGCGACGCATCGCCGACCGGGGATCCCTGGAGATCCAGGGCTACGACGAGGTGTGCTATCCAGGGCTCGCCGCCGAGTGGGCGAAATGGGACGGCCGAAGACCCTTTGTCGGTGCGCTGACAATGGAATTGGCCACCGATGCCGACGAAGGGGTCACGTCGTGGATCGCGGGGGGAACGCCCCCGATCTGCTTCAGCTCGGGCAGCATCCCGGTCGAATCTCCGACCGAACTGGTGGAGATGATCGGCACGACGTGCGCGGAGTTGGGTGAGCGAGCATTGGTGTGTTTCGGTGGCACCGACTTCACCGACGTGCCGCGCCCCGACCACGTCAAGCTGGTGGGCCCGGTCAACTACGCCACGATCTTCCCGGCCTGCCGCGCAGTGGTTCACCACGGCGGCTCGGGCACCACTGCCGCGAGCATGCGCGCAGGGATTCCCACGCTGATCCTGTGGAGCTCGGCCGATCAGCCGTACTGGGGAGCCCAGGTGAAACGGCTGAAGGTCGGTGCTGCACGGCGCTTTTCGTCGGCCACGCAGGAGACGCTGATCGCGGATCTGCGCGAGATTCTGGCGCCGCAATACGCCACCCGCGCCCGCGAACTCGCGACCCGAATGTCCAGACCCGCCGAAAGCGTCGGCCGCGCTGCCGATCTTCTAGAAGATGCCGCGCGCAGAAATGCGTCCGCCTGAGCGCGTCACCGTGCCGGCTTGATCAGCAGGCCCTGACCGGTGGGCAGCGCACAGATCACCACCCCGAATTCTGCCGCCAAGGCATCCATCGCGGCACGCTGCTCGTCGCGCCCCCGATTCGCGTAGTCGTCGAGGAGCACGAAGGCACCCGGCGTCAGCCGCGGCCAGAAATGGCGCAGCGCCGCGACTTCTGGTGGCGCACAGTTCATGTCGATATGTAGGTAGGCAATCGTCTGCGCTTCGACTTGGTCGAGAGTTTCCGGAACCGCACCGACGATGATGCGCTGGTTTTTCCACTGGGCGAAATTGGCGCGGACACCCTCGACTCCGCTGACGTACATCCCATTGCGCAGCTTCAACTGACTTCGCTCATACTCGCCCGATTCGCGTTCCGCCTCTGTGACGAACCGCGAATCGATTCCGGCGAAGGTGTCGAGCAGATAGAACGTCTTGCCCAGGCTGTCCCAGTCGAGGTACTCCATGATGGCACTGCTCAAGAACCCATAGCTGACGCCACACTCGACGAAATCGCCGTCCAGCAGACTCGCGCTCTTGGCCGCCCAGAGCCCGACGTGCACCCGCCACTGCCACTGATACCAGTCCTGGTCGGGCAGGGCGCGAGCGCCACGTTTATAGGCGCGCTGGAACGCGGGGTCGTCCAGGAAAGCGTCGTTGTGGAAGCTGAGTAGGCCGTCGCTCGCATAAACATCGGGCAGTACCTTGCGTGCCAGCCAATACTCACCGCGCACCCACCACATCAGCAGGCGAGTCTTGACGTCTAGACCGTTTGCCACGGCGGCAACCATAACATTGGCGCCGACCCCGTCTCCGGCGAATGGGATGGGTTCACCGGCAACTTAGTTGGCCGATTGCGTTGCACAGGATAACGCAAACACGTTCTTAGGCATGGGCTTACAGCGAACGGTGATGCCGTTCGCTGATTGGGAAGCCGGATTCAGACTTAAGGCCGTGTGGTGGTTATGGCTTGCGCCACAGCACACCGGTGCCGTCGATTTCCTCGATTTCGGCGGTTATTCCGTGCTTCTCGCGGTAGTCGGCCACCGCTTGCTCGCACGCTTTCAGGGCGTGGTAGTCGTCGATGATGCAATAGCCGCCCGACGACAGACGTGGGTAGAGCGCGTCGAGGGCCTGAATCGTCGACTCGTACAGATCGCCGTCGAGCCTTAGCACCGCGATATGCTCGATCGGGGCATCGGCCAACGTGTCCTTGAACCAGCCCGGGACAAAATCGACCTGCTCGTCGAGCAACCCATAGCGTTCGAAATTCGCCTTGACCTGCTCCTGCGAGACTCCGAGGATGCTCGCATGCCGGTGCAACTTAATCCCTTTATCGGCTTGGTAATTCGCCGTATCCGGCGGAGGTACGCCGGCAAACGAATCGCATAGCCAAACCTTGCGCGTCCGATCTCCGTAAGCCGACAGAACCGCGCGCATTAAGATCGAAGCGCCGCCACGCCATACGCCGCACTCGACCAGATCGCCGGGAACGCCATCGGCCAGCACTGTCTCGACACACTTCTGCAAGCTGGTGAGTCGCTGCATACCGATCATCGTCAACGCGTCCGCCGGCCAGTCCAGGCCCCGGTCCCGCGCATAGGCGTTGAACGGGTATTTACGCACCAACATGAAGTTGCGGGCGTTGAAAAGTGGCCGTCCCAGCCGGTACCACCCGACCGGCACCAATTCATCCTGACCATATCGGGTGAGGTCACGACGGAGCAGGTCAAGGTACGCCGACCGTGCGTCGGTTTCAGTCACGGTCAAAACGGCCCTCTCCTCGCATACCACTACTCCCAATCATGGAGCCTAGACGCCCTTCGACGTCACCAACGCGTGCCACAGTCTTCCGTCAACTCCCCCGCTCGACCGGTCCGATCCCCGACATGGGTCCGAGACCGTACTAACCCCCACAGCATGTTAACTGAGTACCCTGCGCCTGACCGCTGAATCGACATGCTGAAGTGCGAAATCGGGTGACTACCCGAACGCGCCCGGCATCGCGGTAGCCGTACAGAAGTTCCTGTCGATCACGCAAAACGGCCCGAATGGGCGAAGCTTTCCAGCAGATCTGCGGCGCGCGTGACACTGTCCTCGGCCGACGTCATGTGGGTTGCGAGTGCCCGCGCCTTGGCAGCGCATTCCGGCGTGAGGATCTGCCGCAAGTCCTCGATCAGCGTGTCCTTCGTGGTCAGCGAAAACTTGCGGGCGGCACCCACTTTCAGGCGTCTGAGGTGGCCGCCCCAGAACGGCTGATCGCCTGCAGTCCACAGGATCAGCGTGGGAATCCCGGCGCGCAGGCCCGCGGCCGTTGTGCCCGAGCCACCGTGATGCACCACCGCACGGCAGCTGGGGAAGACTTTCGCGTAATTCACCGCGCCGACCACCTTGACGTGATCGAAATGCGGCACCTCGCTGAAGTCTGCCCAACCGGCGCAGATCAGCGCGCGCTCGCCCAACTGCTCGCAGGCCGCGGCGATCATCTCGACGGTGTCGGCCGGGGTTTCGCTGACCGGCATGCTGCCGAAGCCAAAGCAGATCGGCGGTGTTCCGGCGTTCGCCCACGCCACGACATCGTCGTCGATATCTGTGGTGAGTCCCATCGTCAGGGCTCCGACAAACGGGCGGCGGTCGCCCCATTTCGCCCATTCGGCGGCCAGCCCGGGAAAGCACACCTGGTCGTAGGCCTGCAGTTCCAATGAGCCGCGTTGGGCGATCCGCTTCGGCGAGGCGCAGGTGGTTTTCGGCAGGCCGAGCTTGCGGCGCTGGGCGTCCTCCGCCTTCTTGTTCATCCGCCAGACCATCCAGTCATACGCGGCCATACCGGTGCGTACCAGCGGCGCCGGCAGGTTCGGGATGAGCTGCCCATTAGGCCGCATCGGGATGTAATGCAGCACCGCCAACGGGATGTCGTAGTACTCCGCGACGTTAGTCGCGAGGTCCTGGTACAGCTGGCCGGTGAACAGCACGTCGGCCCCGGCCGTCAGCGCCGTCAGGGTCTCGCTCATATCCGTCCAGGACCGCAGCACGGGCTCCCAGGCTTCGCGCACCAAGTCGATCGGACCCTTGACCGTCCAGAACGTGCGACGGAACCTCGACCAGAAATTGCGCAGGAACTCGTCGTCCCAGAACGCCTGCATATCCGGTCCGTAGGCGACCGCGTCAAGTCCGGCCGTCTCGGCCAGCCCAAGGAGATTGGGCGGGATCGCCATGCGAACTTCGTGGCCTCTGCGCAACAGTTCGCGCCCAGCGGCCAGCGAGGGCTCGACATCCCCCCGGGTTCCATAACATGCCAGAGCAAATTTCATCGCGAGGCTAGACCTATCACTTCCTGTCGACCTAGGCAAGCCCAGGCGACCGCGTTTACTCCTGGTTCACGTCGGCTTTTGGCTGTCCCGATCAGCCGCAAATTCGCCGTCACCGCGAACGCGTCAGCGTTCGTCGATAGTGAGTTCTGGTCGACCATCAGACAGTGTGATCGGAAGGCTAATCGTCGTCGGCAAACTTGATATCCAACGACGTTACGCGACGGCGGATGTGAGCGCTGAAAAGAAAAACTGACGAACGGAGCAGGACATTGGGGATTGATCCCGCGCAATTCGCGGTTCCATTCCGGATTACGCAAGGTGCTTCGCGCGGGCAAAGTTTTCCACCAGATCTGCGGCAGCGCTGACGCTGTCGGCGGGTTTGGTCATCCGGGTGGCCAGCTCGCGGGCTCTCGTCGCGTATTCCGGGTCGAGGATGCGGCGCAGATCCGCGACCAGCGATTCGCGGTTGGTGCTCGAGAAACGCCGGGTGGTCCCCACTTTCAGTTTTTTGAGTTGGGACCCCCAGATTGTTTGGTTGGGGTCCATCGACAGAATCAACGTGGGAACGCCCGCCCGCATGCTTGCCGCCGTGGTGCCGGAGCCGCCGTGGTGCACGACGGCGCGGCAGGCGGGAAAAACCTTCGCGTAGTTCACCGCGCCCACCACCTTGACGTGATCGGGAAGGGCAACGCCGCTGAAGTCACTCCAGCCGGCGCACACCAGTGCCCGCTCGCCCAACTCCGCGCAAGCCGAACTGATCATCTCGATCGTGTCGGCCGGGGATTCCACTGCCATGCTGCCGAAACCAAAGCAGACAGGCGGTGTGCCCGCGGCGATCCAGGACACCACCTCGTCGTCGACCTCGGTCGTCAGCTCCATCGTCAGCGTGCCGACAAACGGGCGCTGGCCGTTCCACTTAGCCCATTCGTCCGCCAGCCCGGGAAAGCAAGCCTCGTCGTAGGCCTGGATTTCCAGGGATTGGCGCCGGGCGATGCGACCCGGTGAAGGTCCGGTTGCCTTGGGCAGTCCGAGTTCACGGCGCTGCGCGTCCTCGACCTTCTTGTTCAGCCGCCAGCAGAACCAGTCGAACGCCGTCATCGAGTAGCGGGCCAGCGGCGGCGGCAGGAACGATACGACCTGGCCGTTGGGCCGCATCGGGACATGATGCAACGTCACCAACGGAAGGTCGTGGTACTCCGCGACGTTGGCGGCGGTCTCCTGGTAACTCAACCCGGCGAACAACAGGTCGGCGCCCTCGGCCAGCGACACCAGCGTCGTGTTCATTTGGGTCCAGCACTCGTCGCTGAGCTCCCACATCTCGTGCCACAGTCGTCTCAGCTGTCGGACCCGCCAGAACCTGCTGAAAAAGGACGTCCACAGATTGCGGTACACGTCCAGCCAAGTCCGCGTGTCCAGCCCGTAGGAGACCGCGGGAAGACCGGCCGTCTCGACGAATTCCATCAGGTCAGGCGCGACGGCCATTTGCACATCGTGGCCTCGGCGCTGCAGTTCGCGAGCGACAACGAGGGAGGGCTCGACATCGCCTCGCGTTCCGTAATTCGCCAGCACGAATTTCATTGCGAAATCAGGCCTTTGGGTTTGTGTGGCGTTATGGCTTGCGCCAAAGCACGCCGGTGCCGTCGATTTCTTCGATCTTGGCGGATATCCCATGCTTCTCGCGGTAGTCGGCCACCGCCTGCTCGCACGCTTTGAGGGCGTGGTAGTCGTCGATGATGCAATAGCCGCCGGACGACAAGCGCGGATAAAGGGCGTCGAGAGCCTGAATCGTCGATTCATACAGATCGCCGTCCAGCCGCAACACCGAAATCTGCTCGATCGGAGCGTCGGCCAACGTGTCCTTGAACCAGCCGGGGATAAACCGGACCTGATCATCGAGCAAACCATAACGCTCGAAATTCGCTCTGACCTCCGCCTCCGGAACGCCCAGGATCTTCGCGTGGCGGTGCAGCTTGATCCCTTTGTCAGCCTTATAGTTCACGGTGTCCGGGGGCGGTACACCGGCGAACGAATCACACAGCCACACCCTGCGGCTCCGATCGCCGTACGCCGAAAGAACCGCACGCATCAAGATCGAAGCGCCACCGCGCCACACGCCGCACTCGACCAGGTCGCCGGGAACCCCATCGGCGAGCACCGTCTCGACGCAATGCTGCAGGCTGGTCAGCCGCTGCATGCCGATCATCGTCAAGGCGTCCGTCGGCCAATCCAGGCCGAGGTCCCGCGCATGCTTGTCGAACGGATATTTGCGCACCAGCATGAAATTGCGGTTACTGAATACCGGCCGGCCCAGGCGGTACCACCCGACCGGCACGAGCTGATCCTGGCCGTACCGGGTGAGGTCGCGGCGGAGCAGGTCGAGATACGCCGATCGCGAATCGCATTCAGTCGCGGTCAAATCTGCCCCCAATTTCCCATACCTCTAACTCCCATGTGTCAACCGGTTGTTCAGCCTAGACGCCCACCGACGGCGCCAACGCGTTTCGCGGTTTTCCCGCAAGCCGCCGAGGCGAAACCAGCCATCACGGAGGCGGTCGCAACCTCGGCGTCCACGCCCCCAGCTAACGTGCGCCGCAGCGTATGGAGTCTACCGTCAATCGCCGGTCAAACTAGCGCGTCCGCTCGAGCTTGCCCAGACCGGTGATCTCGAGACTGACCGACTTCCGCGACCCGGCCGCGCCGAGCAGGAAAATCACGTCGCTGATCGGAGCACCGAACCAAAATCGCCAAAACGGCTTTCGCAAGAACTTCACGGCGAAGCTGCCCTCGCCGATCAGCCAATACACCGGTATTGCGACCATGCGGTAGAAGATGCGTTTCCAACGGGCAGTGACCATCTCGAGATTCATCTCCATCATCTCGAGACCCCAGGCCCGGTATTGCCATTCCAGCTCGTAGCGAGACTGAAACTCGAAGAACGCCCGCATTTCGCCGTTGGTGACGAGGTACTCGTCGAAGACGAGGATCGACCCAGGAACGAAGTGTTCCTTGCACGTCTCCAGCGCGTGCAGGCAACTCTCATAGGTGTCCAGATCCATATGAAAGAGCCTGATCGGCGCATTTGGCCGATCGGCCAGAAACGGCGCGAGCGTGTCGTAGGTGCTGCCCTTGATGAACTGGACTTTACGGCCGAGGGCGTCGGGCACGCCGTCGTGGAAAGTGACGCCGGTGTCTTGCATGAACCGTTGCGCAAACGGATCCGACAAGGAGAACGTTCCGCGCTTGACGACATGGTCCTCGAGTTTCCAGTCCTCAACCAGACCCTCGAAGCTGTCGAAGCCGTAAACCATTCGGTCGCTGGCATCGGATATCAGCCTCGTCGACCAGCCGATCCAGACGCCGAGGTCGAGGATCAGTTCGTCGGAGTCGCCCAGGGCCGGCCCGGCCAAGCCGGACGCCTCATACAGCAACGTGTGAGTTCGAATTCGGCGCGGCCGCAAATCTGCCATGGTCTGGCGAACGAAATCACCGTAGGCGTCGTCATAAATCCTGGTGTCCCGGGCGTATAAATTCGGAATGTAGCGATCCCGTCCCGGGCGAATGATGCGCGCACCTACCAGCAACACCAGAAGCACACCGAGAGGGATGAGGAGAGCCGGCACGAAATAGCATGCCGCAGCTACGACGAGCGCCGTGCCAAGGAGCAAAGCTTTCCACAGACGATGAACAGCCGTCCGCTCCACGTCTGCCCTTCCGACCACAACGCCCACCGGTTCACCTCCCTGTTCTGGCTAGACTAAGGCGAATCACTCCAAGTTATTGAATGAACCACACGATTGCCTGTAAGTCACCACGAGCCGCGTAGCTAACCCGACGCCGCCGCGTCCAAGCCAACCGGCTGGCCTGACCTTTGACCCAAGGCGGCAACGACAGAGTGCGGTGCGCGCACCAGCCGTTACCAACCACGCTGCATGACGTGCGGGTGCTGCTAATTCCGCCCGGCATGTTCGGCTACCGAGCGGTTCGAATCGAGTGTGTGATCGGTTGTCGCAGAACCAGATTCGCGTTGCTTGCCAATCCATTCCAGCAGTTTCTGCAAACCGTCGTCGAGCGTCCATTTCGGCCGCCAATCCAGCGCTTCTTTCGCGGGCTGAACGTCACAGCTCGCGGCACGCACATCGCCGTCGCGGAATTTCGATACGACGACCGGTTCGGGCGCACCGCAAACGGCGCTAATCGTTTGTGCCAGCTCATGAATCGTTGTCGGGGTACCTGATCCGATGTCCAGGCAGCGTTGCTCGGGCGCGGGTTGCTGTACCGCCGCGAACAGCGCGTCGATAACGTCGTCGATGAACACGAAATCGCGCACAATCCGGCCGTCTTCGTAGACCTCCAGCGAATGCTGCGCGCGAGCCAATCGCGCGAAGAGCGCGACTATTCCGGTATACGAATTGGTCAACGACTGGCCCGGCCCGTAAACGTTCTGCAAGCGCAGCACACTGACATTCGTGTCGTGCGCGGCGGCCCAGGCCGCCAAGGTGTGCTCCTGGGCGAGTTTGGTCGCCGCGTAGACATTGGTGGGTCGAGGCTCGGTTCGTCCAGCGCAGCTGGGCAGCGGCACCGCGGGCTCACCCGTCGGTCCTTGCGGATCCCAGTTGCCCGCCACCAGTTGCGCGTGGCTGCGTGGCCGCGGATAGAAGATGTGCCCGCTGCTCTGCCAAGCGCCTTCGCCGTAGACGGCCCTCGATGACGCCAGCACAAGCTGATCGGGCACGAATCCCGCCCGGCTCAAGCCGTCGAGCAACTGGGTGGTGCCCACGACGTTGACCGAGCCATGCCGCGTCGCCTCGGAGAGCGATTGCGCTGTTCCCGTCTCGGCGGCCAAATGGACGATCTGCGAAGGACGGAACAACCGGAGCACGGCATCCCAGTCGGGCGCATGGGTGACGTCGCCGGTGAACAACCGCACCGATGCCGGCAAGTCGATCGCCTGACCCGGGGCATGCACCTGCGGGTGCAGCACGTCCATCACCGCTACCTCGTAACCGGCCTTGACGAGACGGCGCGACAACGCAGACCCGATAAATCCAGCTCCACCGGTGATAAGCACGGATTGTGACAAGAGCCGAGGTCTCCCGTTCGTCAATGGGTCTGGTCGATCATATCGAGGAGTGCCCTGCGGCTAGTGGCATTCGCGATTTAGGTCCGCAGCTACCACGTGACCGACAGCGGGCGTGGTGCCGGTTCGCCGGGATCGCACTGCTCGTCCCGGATTGTGAACAGCTTCGTAATGCCTGCAGGACAAGCTTTTTCAGTGGCCTGGCAAACCGCTAGGCCCACGTCCCCCGCCGCCCGTGTGCCATCGCGACAAGCTCCATCATCGGAATCGCGATCGACGGGCGCAGGAAGCGGTAGAGGGGCTTCCTGGAAAGAGCCCGGAAATCCTCGAAGGCCGCGCACAACTCGTCGCTCGTGCGATACGACTCGAAAATGCGATCCAGTACGGCGGTGTCCAGCGGCTCGTCGTGCGCGGCCTCGCAGAGCGTGTGGTGGACGGTGGAAATCCAGTCCGCGCCGAGCCCTTTCACGCATCCGGAGTGTCGCTGGCGCCGCAGATCATCGGTGAGGAACTCCTCGATTGCGTCCTCTTGCTGCGTGTTCAGGTCGATGTTGAGCGTGGTGGCTATCCGCTTGACCTCCCGGCGCCAGTTGTCCAGGAAGTCGGCGTAGTCGACGAAGACACGCGGCAGGCCGCGCGTGTAGCGCTCCGCCAGAAGGCTGTATTTCAGCCACAGGGCACCCGAGAGCTCCCGCGAGACTTGCCAGGTCGCCGCGACGGACGAGATGACCTCCATCGGGTGGCGGACCGCGACGACTACCCCCACCTCGAAACCGGCCCGTCGCGCGGCGTCGAACCACAGCGGGGACAGCGTGGTTATCCGGGGTTCCTTGATCACCAGGACTGGCGCGGCGGGCAGCTTGGTCAGGTAGGCCTCGATCTGGCCGATACAGGCGGCCCTCTCCTTGGCGTCGAGCGCGTCGACGTCCATCGAGCACAGTGACGGATCGAACCAGGCGGTGTGCTGGCGATGCAGAATGGTTTCGTTGATGGCGATGGCCTTGCGCGGCTCCCAGTAGCCGCGCGGGTTGCCGGCGTCGGCGCCCAACATCCCGGCGGGCAACGCACCACCGGAGAGGGAAAGAACACGGGTAAGTGCCGACGTTCCGGACCGTTGCGGCCCCAATACGAAAAGGACGACCCCGCGATGCGCGCTCGTGGCCTTGCGCGCCCTCTTGGCCCGGCCGTCCGTCGCCGTCACGAACACGACTCCAAGCCGGCTGCGGAGGCCGTCCCACCGTGGTCGATCTGGCCCGCGGGGTGGCGGCGCGGCGCCCCCACCCCGTATATCGAGCCGCAACATCGACTTTCGATCATTACCGAAACTAATTTACGCGACTGCAGGGGAATCGCCACTTTAGCGGCGGTTGCGTCGTGGTGGGTACGCACGGGAAAGCCTTTCATTCGGCCCCCTACCTCGTGGTTCGTTGGCTGGTAACCGGGTGTTCACCATCGAGGGTTGCCCGATTTTACCGCCGCAGCCGAAGTTTCGCGCGGAAACGCGATTCAGCCAGCAACTGCTCCCGGCTCACTGAACGGCGCCCCGAACTCGGTGACCGGCCGGAAACCGCGCTTGCGGGCCTTCCCGACACCCACCCGGAGCAAGTTGCCCAACGTGGCCACGCCGGAGTGATCCAGCATCAGGAATGGCGACAGTAGCCGGTTGTGCACGAACGCGAACGCCAGCCCCGACGCGGGGTCGGCCCATCCGAACGATCCGCCCATTCCGACATGTCCGAAGCCCGGCATCACATTGCCGAACGGCACGGTGTGATAGCCGAGGTGGAATGACAAGGGCACCATGATGTTTCGGTCCCGCTTCAGGCTGCGTCGCCCCGTCAGCCCGGCGACGATCTCCGGCGACAGGAAGCGGATGCCGTCGATCTCACCGTTGTTAGCGATGGCGCCGTACATCCGCGCCAGCCCGCGAGCCGTCGCCACCCCGTTGGCCGCCGGCATCTCGGCGTCCAGCAATGGGATATCGCCCTGCACAGCGGCCATGACGCCGCGGAAGTACAGCGAGCGGAATCCACCCGAGAGCTCGGTGGCAACCTTGCGTGCCGCGTAGCCGATGACGGGGTTTCCGATGACGTTCTGCGGCATGATGATCTCGGCAACCTTGGTCGGCGCGCCGGCGGGTGGCCGGCCCAGGTGCATGCCATCGGTGCCCAGCGGCTCGGCCAGTTCCTCGCGGATCAGCGTGCGCATCCCCTTGCCGGTCACGGCGCGGGCCAGGCCAGACATCAGCCAGCCAAAGGTCAGGGCGTGGTAGGCCGGTTTGCCCAGCAACCGTCCGGGCGACGCCGCGGCCAGCCGCTCTTCCATGATCAGGTGATCCAGCAGGTCGTCCTGCGTGGCGCCGCGCAAGCCCGACAGACCGCCGCGGTGTCTCATCACCTCGCGGACGGTGAGCGTCGACTTCCCGTTGGCCCCGAACTCACGCCAGTACTGGGCCACGGGCGCTTCGTAGTCGATCAGCCCCCGGTCCGCGAGCCGGTGGATGACCGTCGCGGCCATCCCCTTGGTCGCGGAGAAAACCATCGGAGCCCGGTCGGCGGTCCAGGGCACCTTGCCCGCCCGGTCCGACCAGCCCGTCCACACGTCAACGACTGGTTGGCCATCGAGGTATACCGCCAGCGCTCCACCACCGAAGCGGCGACCGGGGAACAGGCTCGAAAAGCCGCGCACAACGCAAGAGAAGTTTGGGTCCACCGCACCGAACACACGATGACCTGCGTCAGGGACATCGCGGGAGGCGTTCGTGCGGCGATCGACCCCGTTGTCTACCGTCACGATTTTGAATTTACTTCGGATCAGCCCGGCTGAGGCGCAAACACGGATTAATTTACCTTTCCGTTAGCGCGACGCCGCGTCTAGTATTTGCTGGGCCGCCAGCGCGGGGGTCAGCTCGCCGGCTTTGACCTGCCGCTCCAGCTCGGCGCGCATGTTGCGCACCGCCGGATTGGACAGCACCCGATCCAGGACCGTGTCGCGGACCATCTGCCAGGTCCAGTCGACTTGCTGATCACGCCGACGGGCTTCGAACTCTCCAGCCTCGGTGAGCACCCGGCGGTGACGCTCGACGGTGTCCCACATCTCGGCCAGTCCACTCCCCTCAACCGCGCTCATCGTGAGAACCGGTGGCCGCCATAGAGTTTCGCGTGGATAGATCAGTCTGATCGCCGACGACAGCTCCCGGGCGGCTTTGCGCGCCTCGGGCAGGTGCTCGCCGTCGGCCTTGTTGACCACGACAATGTCGGCCAGTTCCAGCACGCCCTTTTTGATGCCTTGTAGCTGGTCGCCGGTGCGGGCCAGAGTCAGCAACACGAAGGTGTCGACCATGTTGGCCACGGCCACCTCGGACTGGCCCACGCCGACGGTTTCGATCAGGATCACGTCGAAACCCGCCGCCTCCAGCAGAACGACAGTCTCCCGGGTGGCCTTTGCTACACCACCCAAAGTTCCCGATGTCGGCGATGGCCGGATGTAGGCGTCCGGGTGCGCCGCCAGGCGTGACATCCGGGTCTTGTCGCCGAGGATCGAGCCGCCGGTCCGCGTCGAGGAGGGATCGACCGCCAGGACCGCCACCTGGTGGCCGCGGTCGATCAGGTGCATGCCCAGCGCTTCGATGGTGGTGGACTTTCCGACCCCCGGCACCCCGGTGATACCCACTCGATGGGCATTTCCGGAGTCGGGCAGCAATTCCAGCAGCAACTGCTGGGCCCGCTCACGATGGTCGGCCCGGGTGGACTCCAGCATCGTGATGGCTCGTGGCAGCGCCGCACGATCGCCGCTGCGAATAGCCTGGGCCAGTTTGTGAGCCGCGTCCTGGGAGGTCATGGACACCCCAAACCCGCGAAAGTGCAACCGGGAACGCATTTCGCGAGTAACGGCGTCCCTGGTTGCACTTTCGCAGCGGTCTTCACTGATCCAGCGAGTACCCGAGCCGCTCGGCGAGCTTGTGCAGCAAGCCGATTGCGGCGTCGGCGATCACCGTGCCGGGCGGGAAGATGGCCGCCGCACCCGCCTGGTAAAGCTCGTCGAAGTCCCCGGGCGGGATCACGCCACCGACCACGATCATGATGTCGGGCCGGCCCGCTTCGGCGAGCGCGTCGCGCAGCGCGGGAACCAGGGTCAGGTGTCCGGCGGCCAGCGAGGACACGCCGACCACGTGCACATCGTTGTCGGCGGCCTGGCGGGCGACTTCCTCCGGTGTCGAGAACAGCGATCCGACGTCCACGTCGAATCCGATGTCGGCGAATGCCGTCGCGATCACCTTCTGCCCGCGATCGTGGCCGTCCTGGCCCATCTTGGCCACCAGGATCCGCGGCCGGCGGCCGTCGGCCTCGGCGAACTTCTCGACTAGTTCGGTGGCGGTTGCCATGTTGGGAGCCTTTCCGGCTTCGTCGCGGTAGACACCGGCGATCGTGCGGATCTCCGCCTGGTGGCGGCCGTAGACCTTCTCCAGTGCGTCCGAGATCTCCCCGACCGTGGCCTTGGCCCGCGCGGCGTTGATCGCCAGCGCCAGCAGGTTGTTGCCCAGGCCGTCTTCCCCGGCCCGGCCGTGCGCGGCGGCGGCCCGGGACAGATCGGCCAGTGCGGCCTCGACGGCCTGCGAATCCCGGTTCGCCCGTAGGTCTTTCAACTTCGCCAGCTGTTCGGCGCGCACCCGGCTATTTTCGACCTTGAGGACCTCGACCTCCTGGTCCTCCTCGATCTGATACTTGTTGATCCCCACCACGGGCTGGACGCCCGAGTCGATCCGGGCCTGGGTGCGTGCGGCGGCCTCCTCGATGCGCAGCTTGGGAATGCCGTCGTCGATGGCCTGGGCCATACCGCCGTGCTCGGCGACCTCGGCGATGTGGGCCCGCGCGCGCTGCGCGAGCTGATGGGTCAGCCACTCGACGTAATAGGAGCCGCCCCACGGGTCGATCGGCCGCGTGGTGCCAGACTCCTGCTGCAGCAGGAGTTGGGTGTTACGGGCGATCCGCGCGGAGAAGTCGGTGGGCAGCGCCAGCGCCTCGTCGAGCGCGTTGGTGTGCAGCGACTGGGTGTGGCCCTGAGTCGCCGCCATCGCCTCGATACAGGTCCGGGCGACATTGTTGAAAGCGTCCTGCGCGGTCAGCGACCAGCCCGAGGTCTGCGAGTGTGTGCGCAGCGAAAGCGATTTCGCGTTCTTGGGGTTGAACTGGCTGACCAGCTCGCTCCACAGCAACCGGCCCGCACGGAGTTTGGCGACCTCCATGAAGAAGTTCATCCCGATGCCCCAGAAGAAGGACAGCCGCGGCGCGAACTTGTCGATGTCGAGGTCGGCGTCCAGGCCGGCCTTGATGTAGTCCACACCATCGGCCAACGTGTAGGCCAGCTCCAAATCCGCTGTGGCACCGGCCTCTTGGATGTGATAGCCGGAGATGGAGATTGAGTTGAACTTCGGCATCTTGGCGCTGGTGTATCCGAAGATGTCGGAGATGATTCGCATCGACGGCTTGGGCGGATAGATGTAGGTGTTGCGCACCATGAACTCTTTGAGGATGTCGTTCTGGATGGTGCCGGCCAGCTTCTCCGGCGGCACCCCCTGCTCCTCGGCGGCCACCACGTACAGCGCCAGGATCGGCAGCACGGCCCCGTTCATGGTCATCGACACCGACACCGACGACAGGTCGATACCGTCGAACAGCTGTCGCATATCCAGGATGGAATCGATTGCTACACCGGCCATTCCGACGTCACCCTGAACGCGGGGATGGTCGGAGTCGTATCCGCGGTGAGTGGCCAGGTCGAAGGCCACCGACAGGCCCTTCTGGCCGGCGGCCAGGTTGCGGCGGTAGAACGCGTTGGACTCCGCGGCGGTGGAGAAGCCGGCGTATTGGCGAATTGTCCACGGCTGGTTGACATACATCGTCGGGTACGGGCCGCGCACGAACGGCGGTTCACCGGGGAAGCTGTTCAGCGGGTAGCCGTCGGCTTCGACGGCCGCACGGTCGGCCGCGATGTAAACCGGTTTGACCGCAATGTCTTCCGGCGTATGCCACACCAATTGATCGGGGGTGTACAAGTGCGCCTCGGCGGCCGCGGCGACATGCTTGTCCACGGCGGCTTCGGTGGGCTGCTGCCCCTCGCGGTCGCCGTGCAGCGGGATGTCGGCGAAGCTGCCGATCACAGGAGTCGACGTCGTCATCGTGTTACGCCCCCAACCGAGTGAGCAGATCCGAAAGCGCTTCGATCGCATTGATTTTGGCTGTCAGGTATTCGTCGGGCCGGTGCTCGGGATCGGTATTGGCGACCGCCTTTTCCGGTCCGGCCAAGTAGACCCGCGATACTCCGGCGTTGCGTGCCGCGTCGACGATAGCGGCCGCCTCGGTCGCGTAGCGCTTGTCGGTGCCGCAGATCACCGCTGCGGCTGGCGATCCCGCATCGGACACCGCCGCGGCGACCCCATCCGCGTCGAGGGTTCCCGGGTTGACCGCCTCGATGCCGCCCGACGCCAGCAGGTTCGCCGCGAACGTGGTGCGGATGTTGTGCTCGGCCAGCGGGCCCAGCGGAAGCAGCAGCGCCTTGGGCCGGGCATCGGTGCGGGCCAGGAAGGCGTCCGAGCGGTCGCGCAAGGTCTCGAATCCCGCGGCGTAGCGCTGCAAGTTTCCGACGTCGGGTTGGCCGATCGAATCACTTTGCGGCAGTGCAGGTTCGGACAGGTTTGGGAATTCATTGACGCCGGTGATCGCGGTGCGTCGATGCGCGATGTCGTCGGCACGGCGGGCGGCGATGTCGGCGATCTGATCGGCGATGTAGTCATGAGCGTCGACGAATCCGCCGCGGCCCTCGATGGCCTGGAAGTGTTCCCAGGCGCCCTCGGCAATGCGTTGCGTGAGGTCTTCGACGAACCACGAGCCACCGGCGGGGTCCAGCACCCGGCCGACGTGCGACTCCTCCAGCAGCAGCAGCTGGGTGTTGCGCGCGATGCGCCGGGCGAAGCTTCGTGCCGTACCGGGAAAGCCACCCGGGATCGCGATGTCGAACGGGAAGACGAGCACGGTGTCGACGCCGCCGACACCGGCGCCGAACGCGGCCAGCGTGCAGCGCAGCATGTTCACCCAGGGATCGCGCTGGGTCATCATCGGCAGCGACGTCTCCGCGTGCACGATCGCTCCACCCGCGTCAGGCTCCCCGACGACCTCGGCGACCCGCGCCCACAGTTGACGCACCGCACGCATTTTCGCGATCGTCATGAACTGGTCGTCGTCGGCGGCCAACCGGAAGCTGATCTGGCCCAGCGCCCGGCGGACCGGCATCCCCGACTCGGTGAGCACCCGCAGATAGGCGACCGCGGCCGCGACACTGGCGGCCAGCTCCCAAGTCGTGTTGGCGCCCAGATTGTGGAACGCGGGCCCGTCGACCGTGATCGCCCGCACGCCGTGATCGCCGGTCACCCGCGACGCGACCGCGACGACGTCGTCGATCGTCGGCGCGGGGCGTCCGCTGTGCGCCGCGGTCAGCGGGTCGGCGCCCAAATCTATCGAGAGGGTGGCGCGTTGGCCGGATTCGACCTCGGCCACCAGGGCCAGCATCGCGTCGGCCGCCGCCGCGTAGTCCGCGCCGGCCTCGAGGATGATCGGCGCCATGCTCAGGTAGACACCCGCGAGCAGCCCTTCGAGCTCCTGGGGAGCCACGCCGCCCGCCCCGACTCGCAGCAGTAGCGCGCTGACCCCGTCACCGAGCGAACCCAGCACGGCCGCGTTCGTTTCCGCGGCGCTGGCACCGGCGGACGGGAATGCCTCGACGACCTTCCAGCCGGACTTGACGTCGCGGAAGGGGTCCGCCCCGCGCAGGTAGGGCCACTGGCCGGGCAGCGACGGCTCGGGCAGCTCGTCGAACGCGGTGTAGAGCGGACGAACGGCGAATCCGTCGTAGGTCGGGGTGTCCAGCAGCTGTTCGGGTTCTTGCCCCAACTCGGCGGGTTCCTTGCGGGTGCTCTTGGCAAGCACACCGGCAACCGCGGTGCGCCAGCGCTCGCGAACCTGTTCCAGGTCGGCGAGCTCGGGTACATCAATGGACACCGACTGCTCCTGTTTTCGCAGCTATTGGCAACGTTGCTTGAGGTTGCGGAGGACACGCGACTCGCTAATCAGGCTAATTGATTGCCCCCGCCGTCAAAAAACCGTGCGGTGGAATCGGTCGGTCCAGGTCGTCGGCGAAACACCAAGCCGGGGATACAAGTTATTCATATCCGGCCCGTAACGTTGAGTGGCGTGACGGGCCCGGCCACCGCCAAAACCACCAGTACGCTGCGCAGTCTCAGGCGCGCGCTGGCGATGAGCGTGCGCCAGCTGTCCCGGCCGCGCGCCATCGCGGCAGTGGTCGGTATCACAATCGCGGTGGCCGTGGCGCTCTGGGTTCCGCTACCCGGCGCGGTGCAGTTGCGCGATTGGGCACAATCGCTGGGCCCGTGGTTTCCGCTGGCGTTTCTGCTCGCACACATCGTCGTCACGGTGGTGCCGGTACCCCGCACGGCGTTCACCCTGGCCGCGGGTCTGCTGTTCGGGCCGGCCCTGGGCGTGCTGATCGCGGTGGTCGCCAGCACGGCGAGCGCGGTGCTGGCGCTGGTGTTGGTGCGCGCCGCGGGATGGCGGCTGTCGCGGCTGGTTCGTTACCGGGCGATCCACCGGGCCGACGAGCGCCTGCGCGAGCGGGGCTGGGTGTCGGTCGTGTCGCTGCGGTTGATTCCGGTGCTGCCATTTTCCGTCGTGAACTACGCAGCCGCCGCATCCGCCGTCGGCATCCTGCCGTACACGCTGGCCACGCTGGCCGGCCTGCTACCCGGCACCGCCGCGGTCGTGTTTCTCGGCGACGCGCTGGCCGGTCACCCGAGCCCGCTGCTGTTCGCCGTGTCGTTGGTCACCAGTGCGCTGGGGCTCACCGGGTTGTTCCTCGAGATACGTCATTACCGCCGGCACCACCACCGCGCGCCGCATCCTGACGAACCCGCGTCGGAACCGGCTATTTTCAGCTAACTGCGCCGTTTTCTTGAGCGCGCCGCCGCTTGCCTGAAAGATCTATTCAATGGAGCGGGTCTACGCGCAGCAGCTGGCAAGTTTCAGCTTGCAGCCGTCGCGGGCCGGTCTGCTCGTGCTCCTGCTCGGCGCGCTGGCGTCGGTGGCCGTCGCGGTGTTGTCCTTCGTGCTCGACCGGATCAAGCTGTATCGCGTGCCGGCCGGCAGCGTCCTCGCCTCACCGGTGATGCGCTACCCGCCGGTGGCACGGGCGCGGCCGCACGCCTCGTGGGTGACGATCGGTGCAGCGCTCGCCGCCGTTGTGTGTATTACGGCCATCTGGCTGGCGCCCAAGAATTTCGAGCACACCATGGAACCGTCGCAGCCCGAGCTGACACCCATCGCGTTGCCCGCGTCCGCTGCCGCGGGCCCGGGGGCGGGCATCTACGTCGAATACACCGACGGTTCTGGT
Organism: Mycobacterium ahvazicum; assembly: GCF_900176255.2. Classification (GTDB taxonomy): domain Bacteria; phylum Actinomycetota; class Actinomycetes; order Mycobacteriales; family Mycobacteriaceae; genus Mycobacterium; species Mycobacterium ahvazicum. The sequence continues at coordinate 1,863,962 of NZ_FXEG02000002.1, read as the reverse complement.
GGAATGGGTTGCACCGCTGGGTTTTTGGTGCGCACCAGCAGTGGCCAGGCGGGTGTTCTCACCGCGGGTCACTGCAATCGGTCCCGGCAACAGAGCAAGGTCGTGATGAACCTCGCCGGGATCCTCCCGTACGCGAAGTTGGGCACGTTCGTCCAGACCGTCAACGAGGGCGTCCACGACGAGCAGCACGACATCGGCCTGATCGTGCTCGACGGCGACCATGTCCCGCAGAGTCCGGCCATCGCCGCCGCGTTGCCGATCACGGGGGTCACCACCGAGCTGTCGGTCGGACAGCAGCTGTGCAAGTACGGCATGAGCAGTGGCGAGGCCGAATGCGGCGCGATCCTCGACGTCACCGAGAGCAAGGTCTCGTTCGCGGCGGGCGGCCAATGCGGTGATTCCGGCGGCCCGGTCTACCTCATTCGAAACGACGGCACCGCCACCGCGGTCGGCATCGCCATTCGGGGCAGCAATCCCGCCAATCCCGCCGCCGGGTGCCTGGCCCCGGCGGAATTCTCCGTTGCCGAACTTGTGCAGCCGTGGCTCGACCAATGGCATCTGACCGCCATGACCGCACCACCATCCGGACCGCGCTGACGACCATTCTCGACACGACGAGCACTGGGGAGCGACATGACGTCCGACGACAGCCACGCCGGCGCACCCGCGCGGCGCTTTTCCACGGCCGCGCTGGTCGCCGCCGGGCTGGCAGGGCTGATCGTCGGCGCTATCGCCGCTTTCGCCATTACCGGCCTGGTGTTTACGATCCGCGTCCAGCTGCCCCCGCCGCCGTATCCACCGCCGTTTTCCTCCCAGACGCCGGGGTATCCCGCGCCGCCTGCGCCCACCGGAGTGGCGCCGGCGCCCAGCGTGGTGCCGATGCCGCCATTGCCGCCGGGGCCGCACGCGCAGCCGTCGTCGACTCCGCTCGAACCGGCCTTGCCGCAACCGTGACCTTCAGCGGCCCCCTGAGCTAACTAACTCTGATCCGGTCCGCGAACCGTCATCGCGGCGACCAGGGCCAGAAACACTGCAGCCGGCAGACCGTTGACGACCTTGTCGCGCACTCGCACGTGCGCGGCCACCGCCAGGGCGAAGTACAGCGTCAGCATCGCCGTCGTCAGCCTCGCCAGCGCGGGGAAACGGGTGACCGACAGCAAGCCGACCGCAGCGGCGGACTTCACCACCGGAAGCACGGGCCTGACGTTCTCCGGGAGTCCGACGTCATCCAGAATTTTCCTGATCGGGGCGATCTGGACACCGCACAACACCGCGTCGACGGCGTGAAACGCACCCAGCGCCGTATACGTCTTCGGGGAAGTCACAACACTCATCTGACAATCCTATTGCGTCAATTCGGGTGGCTGGCCGTCGATCGGCTGGCGGGCTATCGCCTCGGCCTTGGCGACCGCCTGGGCGATCTTGGGGTCGGTCTCGGTGGAGAACCAATCGGCCACGTCGGCATCGTCCGCGGCGGGGGCGTGCTGGGGCACGTCCTCGACCGGCGACGGCTCGAACCGGAACACCCCGTCCTCGCCGGGCGTGCCCAGCAGTTTGGTGAAACCCTGTAGCGCCGCGCTGAAGTCGCTGGGCACCACCCACACCTTGTTGGCACTGCCCTGCGCCATTTTCGGCAGGGTCTGCAGGTACTGATAGGCCAGCATCTCCGGAGTGGGCCGGCCGGCCTTGATCGCAGCGAACGTCTTCTCGATGGCCTTGGCCTGGCCTTGCGCCTGCAGGTAGGCCGCGGCCCGCTCACCCTGAGCGCGCAGCATCCGGGATTGCCGGTCCGCCTCGGCGGCCAGGATCGCGGCCTGCTTGGCGCCCTCGGCGGCCAGGATCTGCGCCTGCTTGGCACCCTCGGCCTGTTTGATCGCCGCCTCCCGGGTGCCTTCCGCGGTCAAGATCATCGCCCGCTTCTCCCGGTCCGCCTTCATCTGCTTCTCCATCGATGCCTGGATCGACGGCGGCGGGTCGATGCTGCGCAGCTCGACCCGGGCGACGCGCAGGCCCCAGCGACCGGTCGCCTCGTCGAGCACACCGCGCAGCTGTCCGTTGATCTGGTCGCGCGAGGTCAGAGTCTGCTCCAGCGTCATACCGCCGACGACGTTGCGCAGCGTGGTCGTGGTGAGCTGCTCGACGCCGACGATGTAGTTGCTGATCTCGTAGACGGCCGCCTGCGGAACGGTGACCTGGAAATAGACCACGGTGTCGATGTTGAGCGTCAGGTTGTCCTCGGTGATCACGGGCTGCGGCGGGAACGACACCACCCGCTCGCGCAGATCAACCCGGGCCCGGACGCGATCGATGAACGGCACCAGCAGCGTCAGCTGCCCGCTGACCGTGCGGCTGTACCGACCCAGACGCTCGATCACCGCGGCTTCGGCCTGCGGTATCAGCGCCACGGACTTGGCCACCACGATGATCGCGAAGATCACCAGAACGGCCAGCAACACCAAACCCGCAACCGCACCTTCCACCGGAGTTCCTTTCTCTCGCAGCGTCTTCGCAGCGTCTGTGCCGACCGATCAGTGCTTGAACACCACCGCCGTCGCGCCGTCGATGTGCACGACCGTGACCGATTCGCCGGGCTCGTAGACGTCGCCGTCGTTGAACGGACGCGCCGTCCACACCTGGCCGTCAAGTTTCACCTGACCCTCGTCGCGGGCAACCCGATCGAGCACCAGCGCGCTTTTGCCCTCGAGCGCCTCGATGCCCGTCGGCAGCGACTTGGGGGTCATCCGCTGCCGCAATGCGGGCCGGACCAGCACGACAAGCAGGATTGAGACGACCAGGAACACCGCGCCGTCGGCCAGGATCGGCCAATTCGTGAACCACGCCGTGACCGCGGCGGCCAGCGCACCGCCGCCCAGCATCAACAGGAACATATCGCCCGTCAGCGCCTCGGCACCGGCAAGAGCCAGCGCGAAGATCAGCCAGCTCAGCGCGATCGCCATGCCGTCAGAATACGCGTGATCCGCCTTTGCCGGACCGAACAACTACACTGCGAGATCATGTGGTGTCCGAGTGTTTCACTGTCCGTGTGGGCTAACGCCTGGCTCGCCGGCAAGGCTGCGCCCGATGACGTATTGGACGCGTTATCCCTTTGGGCGCCAAAGCAATCCGTCACCGCGTATGATGCCGTCGCGGCCGGTCATACCGGACTGCCGTGGCCCGACGTCCACGACGCCGGGACCGTGTCGTTGTTGCAGACGCTGCGCGCCGCGGTTGGCCGGGTGACGCTGCCGGGGACCGCCGGTGCGCCGGGTCCGCTGCACGGGCGGATCAACGTGGTGCTGCCGGTTCCCGGCGACGTGCGCGGCCTGGCCCCCGGGACGCAGTTCGAGCGCGACGCCCTGGCCGCCGGTGAGGCGGTGATCATCGCGCACCCCGACGATCCGACGGCGGCGGTCGGCCTGGTCCCCGAGTTCTCCTATGCCGATCTCGACGATGCCGACGGCGACGAGCCGGATTCACCGGAGTTGTGTGCGCTGGCCTGGACGGTGTACTCGCTGCCCGGCGCGCCGGTGTTCGATCACCACGAGCTGGGCGATGCCGAATACTCGCTGCGGTCGGCGGTGCGGTCGGCCGCCGACGCGCTCGGAGCGATCGGCTTGGGATCGGCCAGCGACATCGACGATCCGCGTGGGCTCGTCGAGCAGCTACTGGAATCCACACGGCAACACCGGATTCCCGACCACGCTCCGTCGCGTGCATTGCGGGTGCTGGAGAACGCCGCACACGTCGACGCGATCATCACGGTCAGCTCCGGGCTGAGTCAGGCGTCGGATGCCGCTGCACCGGATCGCTTCGCGGCTCGCGTGGCGTCCGGGCTGGAGCCGGTGGGCACCCAATCGTCGTCGGAGGCGCGGATCGCGGGCGACGCGCTGCGACCGCTCAACGCGGTGGTGCGTTCGGCCCGGATGGCCGCGGTGAACGCGATCATGCAGTCGGCCTGGGCCGACTAACCGCCTTCTCGCGCAACGCAATGCGGCGGGCGGCATGCCGCGCCGTTGACGCTGCCCAGGCAGCCCGCCACCGGATCGGGGCCGGTCACCCGCTCCGGGCCACGGCCGTACCGCAGTTCGTCGATCAGGTCGGCGGCGAGTTGCGCGAAACGCGGGTGGGCGTTCGGCGTCGAGGCCCGCACCAGCGCCACACCGGCCGCCTCGGCCTGGGCCGCCAGCTCGTAATCGAGATCCCACACCACCTCGATGTGGTCGGCCACGAAACCGATCGGGCAGATGATGACGGACTGGGTGCCCGCCGCGGCCAGCGCCGTGAGGTGGTCGGCGACATCGGGTTCCAGCCATGGCACCTGCGGTGGTCCCGAGCGCGACTGCCAGGCGAGGTCGTACTCGGTGTATCCGGCAGCCGCCGCGACAAGACTTGCGGCGTAAGCGACTTGGCGGCTGTACAGTCGCGGGCCGAGGCGCTCGTCGGCGGCCACCGGAACCGAATGCGCGGTGAACAGCAGACGCGCGCCGGCCTGTTGCTCCGGAGTCAGGGCACCGGAGGCAGCGCCGATGGTATCGGCGAAGATCTGCACGAACCGCGGGTGATCGAAATAGGGCCGCAGCTTGACCAACTCGGGCGCATCGGGCCCGGCGGCCGCCCGGGCCCGGGCGATGTCTTCGCTGTATTGCGAGCAGCTGGAATACCCGCTCCACGCCGACGTGGTGAACACCACGGCGCGACGAACACCGTTGTCGCGCATAGTCTTAACTGTGTCTTCGACGTACGGCTCCCAGTTGCGGTTGCCGAAGTACACCGGCAGCTGCTGACCGCGCTGGGCCAGTTCGTATTCCAGCTGCATGACCAGCGCGCGGTTGATGGCGTTGATCGGCGACACGCCGCCGAAATGCAAATAGTGCTCGGCGACGTCGTCGAGTCGTTCCGGCGGCACGTTGCGGCCCCGGGTGACGTTCTCCAGGAACGGCCGGACCTGCTCCGGGCCCTCTGGTCCGCCGAAGGAAAGCAGCAGGACAGCGTCAAATTCCATTGCCGTCTACAGCAATTGGGTGCTGGCGCCGCCGTCGGCGTAAATGATGGTGCCGGTGGTCGCGGGCAGCCAGTCCGAAAGCAGCGCGCACACCGTCTTGGCGACCGGCGTGGGGTCCTTCATGTTCCAGCCGATTGGAGCGCGCTGGTCCCAGCCTTCCTCGAGCAGCTGCATCTGGGCGCCGGCCTCCTCGCCGAGGGCGCCACCGACGATCGCGCTCATCGCGAGCGTCCGGATCGGCCCGGCAGCAACCAGATTCGAGCGGACGCCGGACTTACCTGCCTCGCGCGCCACGAACCGGTTGACCGACTCGAGTGCACTCTTGGCGACCGTCATCCAGTTGTACGCCGGCATCGCGCGAGTTGGGTCGAAGTCCATACCGACGATGGAGCCACCCGAATTCATAATCGGCAGAACCGCTTTCGCCAGCGACGCGTACGAGTACGCCGAGATGTGGATGCCTTTGGACACGTCTTCGTATGGTGCGTCGAAGAACGGGTTGATGCCCATTCCGGTCTGCGGCATGAAGCCGATGGAGTGCACCACACCGTCGAGCTGGTTGCCCTCGCCGATCTCGGCGGTCACCCGCTCGGCCAGGGTGTCCAGATGCTTTTCGTTCTGCACGTCGAGTTCGATCAGCGGCGCCTTCTCGGGCAGCCGGTCGGCAATGCGCTGGATGAGCCGCAATCGGTCGAACCCGGTCAGCACCAGCTGCGCGCCCGCCTCCTGCGCCACCTTGGCGATGTGAAAGGCGATCGACGAGTCGGTGATGATCCCCGTGACGAGGATCCGCTTGCCTTCGAGTAGTTTTGTCATGTCAATCCTCTGCTTAGTGGCCCATGCCCATGCCGCCGTCAACCGGGATCACCGCACCGGCGATGTAGCTCGCATCCTCAGACGCCAGGAAGCTGACCGCCCCGGCGACCTCCTCGGCGGTGCCGACCCGCTTGGCCGGAATGAATTCCAAGGCGCCCTCTTGGATCCGCTCGTCGAGCGCGCGCGTCATCTCGGTGTCGATATAGCCGGGGGCCACCACGTTCGCGGTGACGCCGGCCTTGGACAGCTCCCGGGAGATCGAGCGGGCCATGCCGATCAGACCGGCCTTGGCGGCAGCGTAGTTGGCCTGGTTGCCGATGCCCCAGCTGCCGGACACCGAACCGATGAAGATGATGCGGCCGAATCGCTTGCGCTGCATGCTGCGCGAGGCGCGCTGAGCGACCCGGAACGCGCCAGTGAGGTTGGCGTTGATGACCTCCTCGAACCGCTCCTCGGTCATCCGGATGAGAAATGCATCCTTGGAGATGCCGGCGTTGGACACCAGTACCTCGACCGGACCCTGGTGCTCCTCGACCTCTTTGAAGGCGCGGTCGACAGCTTCGCTGTCGGTGACATCGCACACGACGCCGAACAACCCCTCGGGTGCCCCGGAGCCGCGGTGTGTGACGGCCACCTTGTGGCCGTCGGCGGCCAGCCGCTGGGCGATTGCCAGACCGATCCCCCGGTTTCCGCCGGTCACCAAGACCGACCGGGATACGAATGGGGGTTTGCCGCCGGCGGTGGCGGACTCAGTGGCTTTCTCAGTCGCCATGTCAGTCACTCGGCCAACCTATCGTCTCGGTGTGGCAGAGCTCCAATCTGCCCCTTTTTGCGGCGAGGCGTCACGGCACCTCCCGGTCGCTCCGCGAGCGTAACGTCACGCAGAGAAATCTCAGCAAATGCCAGCGTGGCGTTACGCTCGTCGATTGCTGTCGGCGGTCCTAGGCACACTTCTGCCATGACAGACCCGTTCCTCGGCAGCGAAGCCCTGACTGCGCGCAGGCTGTCTCGCCATGAGCTAACGAGCCGCTACGTCGCGCTACACAAAGACGTGTACGTGCCGCGGGATACCGAGCTAACGCCCCTGCTGCGCGCGAAGGCCTGCTGGCTGCGCTCCCAACGCCGCGGCGTCCTCGCCGGCTTTTCCGCCTCCGCTTCGCATGGAGCGAAGTGGATTGATCCGGCTTTGCCCGCCGCGATCATCGACACCAACCGGCGTCCCGCCGCCGGAGTGCGAGTTTGGGAAGAGCGCATCGACGGTGATGAGATCGGCGTCATTGACGGGATGCGCGTAACCACACCGGCGCGGACCGCACTCGATCTGGTCAGGCGGTACCCGTTGGGGATTGCCGTCGCGGCGGTCGACGCACTCGCGCAAGCGACCGATGTCAAGCCGGCCGATGTCGACCTGCTCGTCGAGCGCTATCGCGGCCGGCGGGGCTTGCGGGCCGCCAGAACGGCTCTCGAACTGGTCGACGGCGGCGCGCAGTCGCCGAAAGAAACCTGGCTGCGCTTGCTGCTGGTGAGCGCGGGATTTCCACGGCCGCAGACACAGATTGCAGTGCGCAATGAATGGGGTTGGGCCGAAGCGTATTTGGATATGGGCTGGGAGGAAATCAAAGTCGCTGTCGAGTACGACGGCGATCAACACCGGTCCAGTCGGGCCCAATACGTCAAAGACATCCGCCGTCTGGAGATGCTCGACCGGATGGGCTGGCTCGTCGTTAGGGTTGTCGCCGAAGACCATCGCGACGACATCATCCGACGCGTCAGTGCGGCCCGCGCTCGCCGAGCGTAATCACACGCAGGAAAGTCGACCCCAATACCACCGTGGCGTTACGCTCGCGAAGACAGGCGACCGACAGAAGAGACAGAGCAGCTAGGTCGGCAGCCTTCGGTTGATCAGCAACGCGGCCAGCGCCGCCAGCGCCAGCACCAGCGCACCCAATCGCAGCCAGCCCACGCTGGCGTCGCCTTTGATCGTCTCGTAGCCGATCTGCTGTTGCAGCGAGGCGTAGACCTGCTTGAGCTCCTGCAGCGTCGACGCATTGAAGGAATTGCCGCCGGAGAGCTGGGCGACCTTCTTCAGGGTCTCGTCGTCGACCGGGACCGGCTGGCGCTGGTCGTTGATCTCGACGAAGCCGTACGGGGTGCCGAACGAGATCGTCGAGATCGGCACGCCCTGGTCCTTGGCGGTCCGCGCGGCGGTGAAAGCCCCCTTGGGGTTGTCCGGGTTGGTTGGCATCGTCTCCTTGCCGTCGGAGAACAGCACGATGCGGGCCGGGGGCGGCTTGTCACCGCCGCCGATGACCGCGCCGACGGTGGCGATGGCCTGCAGCGCGGTGAAGATCCCCTCCCCGGTCGCGGTGCGGTCGGCGAACTGCAGCTTGTCCAGCGCGACCTTGGTCGCCTCGCGGTTGGTCGTCGGCGACACCAGCACCGTCGCGGTCCCCGCGTAGGCGATCAGCCCGAGGTTGATGCCCGGGGTGAGCTCGTCGGCGAACTGCTTACCGGCCTCCTGCGCGGCGGCCATCCGGTTGGGTTCGACGTCGGTGGCACGCATCGACTGCGATACGTCGATCACCAGCATCACCACCGCCCGGTTGCGCGGAATCCGGACGTCGTTCGTCGGCCCGGCCATCGCGACGGTCAACAGCACCAGCGATGCCACCAGCAGGATCGCCGGCAGGTGCCGCCACTTGGCGGGCCGCTTGGGGGCGACGCTTTCCAGCAGCTCCATGTTGGCGAACCGCAGCATGCGCCGCTGGCGGGCCAGCTGCATCAGCACATACAGCACGCCCAACCCGGCAACGACGAGCAGGAAGAGGAACCACCATGCGTGAGCGAACCCGGACAGCGACATCGCGCCCAGCAACGGCAACGTCACTGGCGCCCCGCCATAGCCCCGCGCCGGCGGGACTCCACGAAGCGGACGATGTCGGCGATCCAGTCGCGGTCGGTGCGCAGCGTCAAAACCGGTGCGTCGCAACCACGTATCGTTCGGGCCACGTCGGCACGATGCGCCGCGGCCGCCTTGGCGAAGTCGTCGCGCAGTTGCGCATCGACGGTGAATTCGCGGGTCACACCGGTCTCGGCGTCCTGCAGCACGACGTCGCCGACGTCGGGCAGTTCGATATCGCGTGGGTCGAGCACCTCGATGGCCAGCACCTCGTGGCGGGCCGCGATCGCGCGCAGCGGGCGCATCCAGTTGATCGGCCCGAGGAAGTCACTGATGATCACGGCCATCCCGCGGCGGCGTTCCGGCCGGCGCAACGCGTCGATGGCAACCGCCAGGTCGCCGCGCACACCCGTCGGCGCCTTGGGCATCGTCGCGATCGTGCGCAACAGCGTCTGCTCGTGCTGGCGCCCGGACCGGGCCGGCACCCGGACCGTCGTCGCCCCATTGGTGACGAGCGCACCGAGCCGGTTACCGCCGCCGCTGTTGAGGAACGTGATGGCGGCCGCGGCGGCCACTGCCAGATCCCGCTTCTCGCAGACGGTGGTCCCGAAGTCGAGGCTGGCCGACATGTCGACCACCATCCAGGTTTCCAGCTCGCGGTCGGCGATCATCTGCCGGACGTGCGGGTGGGTGGTGCGCGCGGTGACCGCCCAGTCCATCCGGCGGACGTCGTCGCCGGGCTGATACTCCCGCGACTCCCCCGGCTCCGAACCCGGTCCGGGGATCAGGCCGAGATGGTCGCCGTGCAGGACACCGTCGAGCTTGCGCCGTACCGTCAGCTCGAGCGTGCGCAGCGCCGCCGACAATTTCGGGTCGTCGATCTGCCCGCGCTGAAACGACGGCGGGTGCAGAGCCGCGGGCTTGGCGGCGGGGTTCGGATCGGTCACCGATTACTGGCCGCGCCCGCAGCCTGCATCACCGGCGGAACCGAATGCCCTTGCTGCGGAACGGCATTCACTTGCGGAAGGGAAACAGTCTGCAGGACCCTGTTGATGACGATCTCGGGCGAGATCTCGTCGGCCAGCGCGTCATAGGTCAGCACCAGCCGGTGGCGCAGCACGTCGGGGATGACCTCGACGACGTCTTGCGGGATCACGTAGTCGCGACCGCGGACCAACGCCAGCGAACGCGAGGCCGCGATGATGCCCAGCGACGCGCGCGGAGATGCGCCGAACGAGATCCAGGTCTTGACGTCGTTCATGCCGAGCTGCTCGGGGTGGCGGGTGGCGGTGACCACGCGCACCACGTAGTCGACCAGCGCGTGGTGGACGAAGTTGTTGGCCGCGATGTCCTGCAACCGCAACAGGTCGTTGGTGTCCAGGATCTGCTTGGGCTGCGGTGGCTTGACGCCCATCCGGTAGATGATCTCGCGCTCTTCCTCGGGCGAGGGGTAGCCGACGTTGATCTTGAACAGGAAGCGGTCGCGCTGCGCCTCGGGCAGCTGGTAGACGCCCTCGTGCTCGATCGGGTTCTGCGTCGCCATCACCAGGAACGGGTTGGGCAGCGGGAATCGCTTACCACCGATGGACACCTGACGCTCGGCCATGACCTCCAGCAGCGCCGACTGCACCTTGGCGGGCGCACGGTTGATCTCGTCGGCGAGCAGGAAGTTGACCACGACCGGGCCGAGCTCGGTGTCGAACTCTTCCTTGCCCTGCCGGTAGATGCGGGTACCGATGATGTCGGTGGGCACCAGGTCGGGGGTGAACTGGATACGCGCGAACGTGCCGCCGACGACCTTCGCGAACGTTTCGACGGCCAGCGTCTTGGCGACGCCGGGCACACCTTCGAGCAGCACGTGACCCTTGGACAGCAGACCGACCAGCATCCGCTCGACGAGCTGGTCCTGGCCCACGATGATGCGCTTGACCTCGAAGATGGCCCGTTCCAGGGTGTGTACTTCGGCAGCCAATCCATCGGCACCACCTGACGGCGCCGCATGGGCTCCGGGGCCAGACTGCCCGCCCGGACCCGAGTGACCACTGGCGCCCGGGGGCGGCCCACCTGCTGCTGTCATCTACATCTCTCTCTTCAGCTCAACCGACACAGCTCAATCAGACACATCTGCCATCACGACGAATGCCGCGGGTCAGCCCCGTGCCTTTGTCCAACTATTCCAGGCGCCTGGGATTCCGTCGACGCCACGGCTCGCTGACGAGCCGCGATCTGACGGCACACCTGGGTCAGTACTCGATGATCCTAGTCAGGTACGGCGTCATACCGGGCTTGCGCACGGGGCTCACGGTCACTTTCCCCGCGCTTCCGGATGCCTCCAGCATCTGGCCGTTGCCCAAGTACATGGTGACGTGCTGGCCGCCGCCCGGGCCGTAGAAGATCAGGTCGCCGCGGCGGGCCTCGCTGGGCGGGATGTGCCGGCCGGCGTTGTACTGATCACCGGAGAACCGCGGGATCAGCACCCCGACGCCGGCGAATCCGTACCGCATCAGACCGGAGCAGTCGAACCCGGTGATGTTCGCACCGTCGTCGATGCCCTTGCTCGGACCCTGCAGCGAGCCGCCACCCCACGAATAGGGCACGCCCATCTGCGATCCCATCCTTTTGATGACGTACTCGATGGCCTGGCGGCCGTTCGCCCGCGGAATCTTGGCGCCCGGGTTGGTGGGCGTCGCGGATGCGGCGGGGGCGGGATCACCCAGGATGTTGATTCCCAGACCGCCGAGGAATTGCCTGCCCAAGTCCATCGTGGTCTGGGTGGCCTGCGCGGTGGCTTGCAGCGACGCGTTTGCGACGGCGAGCGGATCGCCCGGGGCACCGGCGCTGATCGTCGCCGGCAGGGTCGGATCCCACGTTCCGGGATCGGCGTTGGCCGGGGCGGCTACAGACAACATCAGCCCGGTCACCAAAGTGGTGATCCAGGCCAAGTTGAACAGGCGAAATCGCTTGTGCCGCATAGCTCCTCGTTCGGTAGTCATCCTCGTTTGGTAGTCATCCTCGTTTAATAGTCGATGTAGCGAATCACGTAGGGGGTCATGCCGCTGGTGCGCACGGGTGCGACGCGCACCTTCAAACCGATGTCGGGGGCCTCGAGCATCTGGCCCTGACCGAGGTAGATGGTCACGTGCTGACTACCGCCGGGGCCGTAGAAGATGACGTCGCCGCGACGCATCTGGGAGGACGGGATCTTGCGGCCCAGGTTGTACTGCGAACCCGAGTAGTGCGGCAGCTTGATGCCCACCCCGGCGAACGAGTACAGGACCAGGCCCGAGCAGTCGAAGCCGGTGATCCCGGCGCCGGAGTCGATGCCTTTACTCGGGCCGGCCGCGTTGCCACCGCCCCAGGAGTAGGGCACGCCGATCTGCGACATGCCGCGACGGATCACGTATTCGGAGGCCTGTCGGCCGTAGACGCGCGGGATGCGTCCGCCGACGCCGCCCGGGTTGGCGTTGGTGATCCCGGTGTCGTCGGGCTTGAGAATGCCGATCGACTGCAGGAAGCCCTTCCCCATCTGGGCGGTGACCTGCGTCGAGGTGGCCGAGATGCCCAGCACCTGGTTGATCACCGCGACCGGGTCACCGGGCACGTTGGCACTCGGCACCATCGGAAGCGTGGGATCCCAGCCGTCCCAGTGCCGTCCGCCGGACGGGGCCTGCCCGGCCGGCGCTCCCGGATCCCAGCGGTCCCCCGTCGTCGGCGTGCCGCCGCCGGCCCCGGTAGACCAATGCGCGGACGCGAGTTGGGCCTGCTGAAGTTTCGCCTGGGCCTCGTCACGCTCAGCGGCCAGCCGGGTGATCTGCTCGCGCTGTTCTTCGAACTTGTGCTTCGAGTTGGTCAGCGCGGCCACCGCGGCGTCCTGGCTGGATTTCGCGTCGGCAGCGGCCTTTTCGGCCTTCTGCTTGGCCAAGCGCGCCGCGGACTCCTTGTTCACCTGCTCGGTGCGGGCCCGCTGCAGGTTGTCCAGCACCGTCTGGGCACTGGCCGCCAGGGTCCTCGAGGCGCTTTCGGTCGCGATGATGTCCTCGGGGCTGCGTGCGGTCAGGTAGCTGCCCGACGGACCATTCATGTAAGTGGCGGCGGCGAAAGTGTTGAAACGGCGTTGGGCGGCAGCGATTGCCGCATTGGCATCCTTGACCGACTGCTGGCTGACCTCGAGATCGTGCTCGGCCGCGGTCACGTTGTCCCGGGCGGTCTCGACGTCGACCAGGGCCTTGTTAACGGCCTCTTGCTCGCCCTGGATTTCGGCGCTCAGATCCTCCAGCCGCTGGTTGGCCTTGGCGACGTTGGCGATCAGCACGCCGAGGCTGTCGGCGTTCGGATCAGCCTGCGCCAGACCGGGTGTGGTGACCAGCATGGCCACACATAGGACCGACGGAATGACCGGACGGACCAGCCTGGCGAACGGTCGCGCAGCAGAGCCCCGGCGTGTGCGTCTCATTCGACTTAGCTCCCCTTGGGCTCAACGCGGACGGCGGCGCCAGCCCCAATTTTCTCTATTAGCGCCAAAGACAACACGAGCATCTTTTGCACCGTACGTCACAGTGGTCGGCGAAGATATGGTCGTCACAAATCGCAACCCTCTACGTGCGTTTAATGTGACCGAACGGTGACCTACGCGATTTGCCGCGCAGCGTCGTGAGTTCCGCCCGGCCGAATGGGCCGGTTCGGATGTGCGTGGTTAGACGCCCTCGGCCGACTCTTCGTTCGAAGTGGCCGCGGCGTCGACCGAGGTTGCTGACCGCCTAGCGCGCAACTGCAGGAAGCGGGCGCCGACGGCCGCGGCGAGCACGCCGACAAGCAAGAAAATAGTCAGGCCCGTCCACGGGAATTCCGGGGTTTCGAGCTCATGCAAAAAGTGCTGCGCCGAGACCACCGGATTGCCCGTCTTGGCGATGTCTTCGCCGGCCTCGAGCGTGACGCGCGGGAACTGCGTGCTGTAGGTGCCGACGAAGTTCGGGCTCAGCGTCAAGACCGTGGCGTCGTGATAGTCGGCGCCGACGACGGTGGAGATATCGCGCAGCGGCGTGTCGTTCGGCGGGTTGTGATCGAGTAACACGATTTTCAGGTTGATGCCGGCGGCATGCGCTTGATCGACAACGACGAGCAGGGCCGGCATGACGTCCGGTGGCGCGCTGACCCCGGACGCGGCGACCTGCGCTTTGATGGCCGTCATGTTGACGTCTTGCGGAATGTAGGCAGGCAGCACCGGCTGCAAAAAGAAGGTGGTCTGCGGTAGTTGCTCGAACGAACCTTGCGCGGTCACTGTGTGCCTCCTCCCGCCGAACAGCCCAGGTGCTACAGGCACCGTACGCGAACAGTAGGGAAAAGGGGTTTCAACCCGGCCCCTGGCCGACAAGACTGGAAATTGGTGTGCCGCTGTATTGCAGGACAAGCGTACTGTTAAAGTTGGCATGATCGTTCGGACGATCCGCCGACACAGCCCCGTCGACGGAAGAACTTAATCCCAGGGAGTTGATGTGACCAGCAAAGAATCTGTGAACTCGTTCGGAGCCCGCGACACCCTGAAGGTCGGCGACAAGAGTTACCAGATCTACCGTCTCGACGCCGTACCCAATACCGAGAAACTCCCCTACAGCCTGAAGGTTCTTGCCGAGAACCTGTTGCGCAACGAAGACGGCGCCAACATCACCAAGGACCACATCGAGGCGATCGCGAATTGGGATCCCAACGCGGAGCCCAGCATTGAGATCCAATACACCCCAGCACGCGTGGTCATGCAGGACTTCACCGGCGTGCCGTGCATCGTCGACCTGGCCACGATGCGCGAGGCCATCGGCGACCTGGGCGGTAAGGCGGAGAAGGTCAACCCGCTGGCGCCGGCCGACCTGGTGATCGACCACTCGGTGATCGCAGACCTGTTCGGCACCGCCGACGCCTTCGAGCGCAACGTCGAGATCGAGTACGAACGCAACGGCGAGCGTTACCAGTTCCTGCGCTGGGGGCAGGGCGCCTTCGACGACTTCAAGGTCGTCCCGCCCGGCACCGGCATCGTGCACCAGGTCAACATCGAATACCTGGCCAGCGTTGTGATGACCCGCGCAGACGACGCGGGAGAAATAACCGCCTACCCCGACACCTGCGTGGGTACCGACTCGCACACCACGATGGTCAACGGCCTCGGCGTGCTCGGCTGGGGCGTGGGCGGCATCGAGGCCGAGGCAGCGATGTTGGGCCAGCCCGTGTCGATGCTGATCCCGCGCGTCGTCGGTTTCAAGCTGACCGGCGAGATTCAGCCGGGCGTCACCGCCACCGATGTCGTGCTCACCGTCACCGAGATGTTGCGTAAGCACGGAGTGGTCGGCAAGTTCGTCGAGTTCTACGGCAAGGGTGTTTCGGAAGTGCCGTTGGCCAACCGCGCCACGCTCGGCAACATGAGTCCCGAATTCGGTTCCACCGCAGCGATTTTCCCGATCGATGAGGAGACCATCTCCTACCTGAAGTTCACCGGCCGCACCGATGAGCAACTGGCACTGGTCGAGGCCTACGCCAAAGAGCAGGGCATGTGGCACGACCCGACGCATGAGCCGGCGTTCTCCGAGTACCTCGAGCTCGACCTGTCCACGGTGGTGCCGTCGATCGCCGGCCCCAAGCGCCCGCAGGACCGAATCCCGTTGTCGCACGCCAAGCCGACCTTCCGCGAGCAGATCCTCAGCTACGTCGACGGTGACGAGGACGGACAGCAGGGCTACTCGAAACTGGACGAGGCGGTCGAGGAGACCTTCCCGGCCAGCGATCCCGGCGCGGTGTCGAACGGACACGCCGACGACGTTGTCCAGGTGCATTCGGCCGCATCGCATTCCCAGGGCCGCCCCAGCAACCCGGTGACGGTGCGCTCCGACGAGCGTGGCGAATTCGTGCTCGACCACGGCGCGGTGGTGATCGCCGCGGTCACGTCGTGCACGAACACCTCCAACCCGGAGGTGATGCTGGGCGCAGCGCTGTTAGCCCGCAACGCGGTCGAGAAGGGTCTGACTTCCAAGCCGTGGGTGAAGACCACGATGGCGCCGGGTTCTCAGGTCGTCAACGACTACTACGACAAGGCCGGGCTGTGGCCGTACCTGGAGAAGCTCGGCTTCTATCTGGTCGGCTACGGGTGCACCACGTGCATCGGTAACTCGGGCCCGCTGCCCGAGGAGATCTCGAAAGCCATTAACGACAACGATCTTTCGGTGACCGCGGTGCTGTCGGGCAACCGGAACTTCGAAGGCCGCATCAACCCGGACGTCAAGATGAACTACCTGGCGTCGCCGCCGTTGGTGGTGGCCTACGCGCTGGCCGGGACCATGGACTTCGACTTCGAGAGTCAGCCGCTCGGGGCAGATAAAGAAGGCAACGACGTCTTCCTCAAGGACATCTGGCCGTCGCAGAAAGACGTCTCCGACACCATCGCCTCGGCGATCAACTCCGAGATGTTCACCAAGAGCTACGGCGACGTGTTCAAGGGCGACGAAAGGTGGCGCAACCTGCCCACCCCGAGCGGCAATACCTTTGAGTGGAACGCGGATTCGACCTATGTGCGCAAGCCCCCGTACTTCGAGGGCATGCCCGCCGAGCCGGAGCCGGTCGGCGACATCACCGGCGCCCGGGTGCTGGCCCTGCTGGGCGATTCGGTGACCACCGACCACATCTCCCCCGCCAGCAGCATCAAGCCGGGCACGCCGGCGGCGCAGTACCTCGACGAGCACGGCGTGGACCGCAAGGACTACAACTCCTTCGGGTCGCGGCGCGGCAACCATGAGGTGATGATCCGCGGCACGTTCGCCAACATCCGGCTGCGCAACTTGCTGCTCGACGACGTGTCCGGCGGGTATACCCGCGACTTCACCCAGGACGGTGCTCCGCAGGCCTTCATCTACGACGCGGCGCAAAACTATGCGGCACAAAACATTCCGCTGGTGGTGCTGGGCGGCAAGGAGTACGGGTCGGGCTCGTCGCGAGACTGGGCGGCCAAGGGGACACGGCTGCTGGGCGTGCGGGCGGTGATCGCCGAGTCGTTCGAGCGCATCCACCGCTCCAACCTGATCGGCATGGGCGTCATCCCGCTGCAGTTCCCCGAGGGCAAGACGGCTCAGGAGCTCGGGTTGGACGGCACCGAGATCTTCGAGATCACCGGGATCGACGCGCTCAACGACGGCAAGACGCCGAAGACGGTGCACGTCAAGGCCGTCAAGGAGTCCGGCGGGGACGACGTCGAGTTCGACGCCGTGGTGCGCATCGACACCCCGGGTGAGGCCGACTACTACCGCAACGGCGGCATCTTGCAGTACGTGCTGCGCAATATGCTGAAGTCCGGCTAGCCCCCGAGCCGACCAAAGCCCTGGCCAAATGCCAAAAGTCAGCGAGGACCATCTGGCGGCCCGGCGCCGCCAGATCCTCGACGGTGCTCGTCGTTGCTTCGCCGAACACGGGTACGACAGAGCCACGGTCCGGCGGCTGGAGCAGTCGATCGGGATGTCGCGTGGCGCGATCTTCCACCACTTCCGGGATAAGGACGCACTGTTCTTCGCGCTCGCGCACGAGGACGCCGAGCGGATGGCCGACGTCGCGTCTCGCGAAGGGCTGATCCAGGTGATGCGCGACATGCTCGCCGCACCCGAGCAGTTCGATTGGCTGGCCACCCGTTTGGAGATCGCGCGCAAGCTGCGCAACGACCCCGCGTTCAGCCGCGGTTGGTCGGAGCGCTCCGCGGAACTAGCGGCCGCCACCCACGATCGATTGCAACGGCAGAAGGAAGCACACCGGGTGCGCGATGACGTACCCGGTGACGTGTTGCAGTGCTACCTGGAACTGGTCCTGGACGGGCTGGTGGCCCGGCTGGCCTCCGGCGAAGATCCGCAGCGACTGGCCGCCGTTCTCGATCTCGTCGAGAACTCGGTGCGCCGCAACGATTCTGGGCCTCAGCAGGCCTAAGCGCACGGCACTGCGCTCCTCGCACGCAGTGCCGTTGGTCGGGGCGATGCCCTACTGGTTCTAGCGGTGCCGAGCCGTGTGGTTGGGCCCGCCGCGGCTGCGCATCGTGGTACCCGACTCGCGCAGCATGCTGTGAATCGACCCGTACGACCTGCCGGTATTGGCGACGAGCGTCCGAATGCTCGCGCCACCCTCGTAGGCGGTGCGCAACTCGTCCAACAACTCGGTGCGCATCTCTTTGGACTTTGACACTGACCCCTCCACGCTTGAAACTCAGACCCAAGCACCAAGAGTAAGAACCAGTTGTCGTATGCGTGTCGATTTCGACGAATTGGCGTGCGATGACTAGCTCAGGCGAGCTCGATCAGGTCCCGGTATTCCTCAGACCAATAGTCCTCGGTGCCGTCGGGCAGCAGGACAACGCGTTGCGGGTCCAGCGCTTCGGCCGCTCCGGGATCGTGTGTCACCAGCACCACCGCGCCTTGATAGCTGCGCAGCGCGTCGAGCACCTGTTCCCGCGACGCGGGATCCAGGTTGTTGGTCGGTTCGTCGAGCAGCAAGACGTTGGCCGTGGATGCCACCAGACCGGCCAACGCAAGTCGCGTCTTCTCACCACCGGACAGGGTGCCGGCCGGCTGCTCGAGCTGCGGGCCGCTGAACATGAACGCGCCGAGCAGGCCGCGCAGGTCCTGTTCGCCGGACTCGGGCGCGGCGTGGCGGATGTTCTCCCACACCGTCGCGTCGTTGTCGATGGTGTCGTGCTCCTGCGCGAAATAGCCCATCCGCAAACCGTGCCCAGGCTCGAGCCCTCCGGTGTCGGGCTTCTCGGTGCCGGCCAGCAGGCGTAGCAGCGTCGTCTTGCCCGCACCGTTGAGTCCCAGTACCACCACGCGCGAACCGCGGTCGATGGCCAGGTCGACGCCGGTGAAGACCTCGAGCGATCCGTAGGACTTGCTCAACCCCTTGGCCACCAGCGGGGTGCGCCCGCAGGGAGCCGGCGTCGGGAACTTGATCCGGGCGACCTTGTCGGCGACGCGTTCGTCGTCGAGGGCGGCCATCATCCGATCGGCACGACGCAACATGTTTTGTGCCGCAACGGCTTTGGTGGCCTTCGCACCCAGCTTGGCGGCCTGCGAACGCAGCGCGGTGGCTTTGCGTTCGGCGTTGGCGCGTTCCCGGCGGCGACGTTGCTCGTCGGTGGCCCGGGCGTCGAGGTACTTCTGCCAGGTCATGTTGTAGACGTCGGCCTCACCGCGCACGGCATCGAGAAACCACACCCGGTTGACGACGTCGGCGAGCAATTCGACGTTGTGGCTGATGACCACCAGGCCGCCGGTGTGGGACCGCAGGAAATCCCGCAGCCAGCCAATCGAATCCGCGTCGAGGTGGTTGGTCGGCTCGTCGAGCAGCAACGTGGTCGAGGATCCCGATCCCGCATCGGAGGCGGCGAACAGGATGCGCGCCAGCTCCACCCGGCGGCGCTGACCGCCGGACAGGGTGCGCAGCTGCTGCGTCATGACCCGTTCCGGCAGACCAAGACTCGCGCAGATCCGGCCTGCTTCGCTCTCGGCGCCGTAACCGCCCAGCGCGACGAACCGCTCCTCCAGCTGGCCGTACCGGCGAATCGCACGGTCGCGCGCCTCGTCGTCGGCGACCTCGGCCATCAACGCCTGTTGCTTCTCCAGATCGGTGAGCAGCACGTCCAGCCCGCGCGCCGACAGCACCCGGTCGCGAGCCAACACGTCGAGATCGCCCTCTTTGGGATCCTGTGGCAGGTAACCGATTTCGCCGGTGCGGACGACGGACCCGGCGTACGGTTCGCTTTCCCCGGCCAGGATGCGCAGGGTCGTGGTCTTGCCCGCGCCATTGCGCCCGACCAGCCCGATGCGGTCGCCGGGCTGGATCCGAAGGTCGGGGCCGTCGGGTGAGAGCAAGATGCGCGCACCAGCGCGGACCTCAAGGTCCGTAGCGGTGATCACGATCGCTCTCCTCTGGGCACGTTATTTCTCGTCGGTGAATACCGGGGGCCGCCGCTCTGCGCGCGCAGTAACCGCTTCTTCGAAGTTCGCGGTGAGCAGGCGGACGAAAAGCTGTCCCAAGCCTTCGGTTTGCATGTGCCCTTCCAGGCTACCGGCGTCCAGTCCACTCCACAGTGTGCGCTTGGTCAACTCGACTCCGGGCCGGGAGAATGCGGCGATCCGCGCGGCGATCGCATAGCACGTGTCCAGCAACTGGCCCTCGGGCACCTGACAGGACACCAGCCCGATACGCTCGGCCTCCTCGGCGGTCACGTCGCGGCCGGTGAGCATGATCTCGAAAGCCCGCGACGCGCCGATGGCCCTGGGCAACAGGTAGGACAAACCCAGTTCGCTCGCGGTCAGACCGTTGTTGATGCCCGCGGCCCGGAAATAGGCGTTGGTGGAGGCCACCCGGATGTCGGCGGCCAGCGACAGGCACAAACCACCGCCGATGGCCGCGCCGTTGACCGCCGCGATGACCGGCTGGTGCATCCGCCGCAGCGCCAGAATGACGTCGTCGAGCAGCTCCATGGAGCGCAGCGCATACGTCGGGCGGGTCAGCCCGTCCACGTTCGGCACCGCGCCCGCGGACTTGTGATCGGCACCCGAGGAGAATCCCCTGCCCGCCCCGGTCAGCACCACGACTCGCACGGAGTTGTCGTACGTGACCTCTTCCAGCGCGCCCTTCAGCGGGACCATGACGTCGAACGCCATCGAATTCATCCGCTCGGGCCGGTTGAGAGTGATCAAGGCCACGCCGGGCCGCGGGTGTTCAACGAGTACCAAACTCACCCGTGAACGGTATCGCGGACGTTGCTAGAGACCTATTCGGCGGCTTGGATCAAGGTTGGATCAAGCTTGATCGGCCTGAGCCGCCTCGACGTCGAAGTCCCTGATTTGCTGCACCAAGTCTTCCAGCGCCGCCGGCGGCAGGGCACCCGGCTGGTTGAACAGCAGTTTGCCCTTCTTGAAGGCCATCAGCGTCGGAATCGACCGAATCTGAGCGGCGGCGGCGAGCTGTTGTTCGGCTTCGGTGTCCACCTTGGCGTGGACGATGTCGGGGTGCTTCTCCGACGACGCCTGGAAGGTGGGTCCGAACTGGCGGCAGGGCCCGCACCAGGAAGCCCAGAAGTCGACCAGCACGATGTCGTTGTTTTCGATGGTCGCGTTGAACTGCTCCGCAGTGAGATCCTGTGTTGTCACATTTCGCCTAACGCCGGGTACTGCTCGGATGT
Source organism: Mycobacterium ahvazicum (assembly GCF_900176255.2). Classification (GTDB taxonomy): domain Bacteria; phylum Actinomycetota; class Actinomycetes; order Mycobacteriales; family Mycobacteriaceae; genus Mycobacterium; species Mycobacterium ahvazicum. The sequence continues at coordinate 1,843,046 of NZ_FXEG02000002.1, read as the reverse complement.
TCCCGCGCGAATGTCGACCATTGGCGCACCCCCATCCTGCTCCGGCCAGCGGCGATTGGCCAGCGCGACGGCACCTACCGCAGCGCCGGAACAGTGACGCGGGTCGATCTTCCCAATGAACAGTTGGGTTTTCGTTTGCGGGCGACGACGGTGAGTGCTGCGAGGTTACGGTTGCGGAGGTTTTCCCCGCTCGGACAGACTTAGGGCTGATGATCCGACCCCGGATGGACCAGTTGAGGAGATGTCTTGGGCCACTACATCGCTAACGTCCGTGATCTCGAGTTCAACATCTTCGAAGTGCTCGAGGTAGACGCGATTCTCGGTGCCGGGCAGTACAGCGAACTGGACGCCGACACGGTGCGCACCATCTTGTCCGAAGCCGCTCGCCTGGCCGAGGGGCCGGTCGCCGAGACTTTCGCGTTCGCCGACCGTAACCCGCCGGTGTTCGACCCCAACGCGCACACCATCAGCGTGGCACCCGAGTTGGCCAAGACCGTGCGGGCGATCAAGGACGCCGAATGGTGGCGGCTGGGCCTGGCCGAAGACATCGGTGGCATGCCCGCGCCGCCGCCGCTGGCCTGGGCGGTCAACGAGATGATCTTCTGCGCCAACCCGTCGGCAAGCTTCTTCTGCCTGGGTCCCTTTATGGCACAAGCACTTTGGGCCGAGGGCGACGAGGAGCAGAAGCGTTGGGCGGCAGAGGGTGTCGAGCGCGGCTGGGCCGCCACGATGGTGCTCACCGAACCCGATGCGGGCTCCGATGTCGGTGCGGGACGCAGCAAGGCGATCGAGCAACCGGACGGCACCTGGCACATCGAGGGCGTCAAGCGGTTCATCTCCGGGGGTGACGTCGGAGACACCGCCGACAACGTTTTTCATCTCGTGCTGGCCCGCCCGGAAGGTGCCGGCCCCGGCACCAAGGGGCTGAGCCTGTTCTACGTGCCCAACTACCTGTTCGACCCCGACACGTTCGAACTCGGAGCGCGCAACGGGGTTTTCGTGACGGGACTCGAACACAAAATGGGCATCAAGTCGTCGCCGACCTGCGAGGTGACGTTCGGCGCCACGGATGTGCCCGCCGTGGGTTATCTGGTCGGCGGCGTGCACAACGGGATCGCGCAGATGTTCACCGTGATCGAGCACGCGCGCATGACCATCGGCGTCAAGGCCGCCGGCACGCTCTCCACGGGCTACCTCAACGCGCTGGCCTACGCCAAGGAACGGGTGCAGGGCGCCGATCTGACTCAGATGACCGATAAGACCGCGCCGCGGGTCACGATCATGCACCACCCCGATGTGCGCCGCAGCCTGATGACCCAGAAGGCTTATGCCGAAGGACTGCGGGCGCTATACATGTATGCCGCGGCGCATCAAGATGATGCGCTGGCACAACAAGTTTCGGGCGCCGACCACGAAATGGCACACCGCGTCGACGATCTGCTGCTGCCCATCGTCAAGGGCGTGAGCTCGGAGCGGGCGTACGAGGTCCTGACCGAGTCGTTGCAGACGCTGGGCGGCTCGGGCTTCCTGCAGGACTACCCGCTGGAGCAGTACATCCGCGACTCCAAGATCGACTCGCTCTACGAGGGCACCACCGCGATCCAGGCCCTGGACTTCTTCTTCCGCAAGATCGTCCGCGACCACGGCGCGGCGCTGCAGTTTGTCACCGCGCAGATCAGCAACACCATCGACACCTGCGACGAGGCGTTGAAAGCGCAAGCGCAGGCAGTGCAAACCGCCCTCGACGAGGTCACGGCGATGACGGGCGCGTTGACCGGTTACCTGATGTCCGCGACGCAGCACCCCACCGAGATTTACAAGGTGGGCCTCGGTTCGGTGCGCTATCTGCTCGCGATGGGCGACCTGCTGATCGGCTGGCGGCTGCTGGTGCAGGCCGGCGTCGCGCACGCGGCGCTGGGCGACAACCCCGCCGAGAAGGACGTGGCGTTTTATCAGGGCAAGATCGCGACGTCGGCGTTCTTCGGCAAGAACATGCTGCCGAAGCTGACCTCGCTGCGCCGCGTCATCGAATCCATCGACGACGACGTCATGCGTATTTCCGAAGACGCGTTCTGATATCCGCCGCTACGGCGTCACGGGTCGGTTGACGTCGTTGAACCTGACGATCACCCGCTCGAGCCGTTTGACGCGTTCGGCTTTCGCCCGCTTGGTGTAGATCCGGCGATCGGCCGGCGTGAGTTCGGCGTCGTCACTGAATGCGCTGAGCAACGCGCGCGGGTACAGCCGCTCGACCAGCACGACGTTCATCTCGGCGCACAGCACCAGCGTCGTCGACACCAGATACAGGAACGCCAGCAACCCCAGCACCAATGCGAAGACACTGTTGGTGGCGCTGGCCGTCTTGACCGTGTGCTGGATATAGCCGGCGCCGAACCACTGCAATATCTGCCAAATGAACGCTGCCGCAACAGCTCCCGGCAGCACCTGCCGATAGGTGAGTTCCCTTGACGTGGTCACCCTGAAGGCCACCAGGCAGATCATTGTGTTGACCGCCACGGCTGTGAGCGTGATGCCGATCTTTCCGAAGACGCCCAATTCCTGAGTCGTCTGGGCGATCCCGGACAGCACGGTCGCCGCGATCACGGCCGAACCGAGCACGAACAACAAGCCGAAGCTGCGCACGCGGGCCCGAATCGGGTTGGGACGCTTGTTCTTCGGCACGGCCCACACCGAGTCCATGGCGTTTTGCACGGCTTGGCCGACGCCCAGCCCACCGTAGAGCGCACCCAGGATCCCGACCACCACGGCGACCGTCCCCCCGCTGAGCCCTTCGGGCTGATGCAGCTGGCTGCCGATCACGGGGAACTGGCTCAGGGTGCTGTGCAGCACCTGCTCCTGCAGGTCGGGGCGACCGGCGAGCACCACACCCAACCCGGTCGTCAACAACAACAGCATCGGAAACAGCGACACGAAGCCGTAGTAGGTGATCAGCGCGGCCAGATAGCCGCCTTGGTCATCGAGATATTTGTAGATGACCGCGACGGTCACACTCACGCCGCGGTTCCGTCGCTGCAAATCATCCAGCCAGCCGAGCATCGCCGATCACTCATCCCCCCACAAACCCAACTCGACATGAGATGAGCCGGGCATACCCCAATCCGGCGCCGGTCAACCACCCCCAGCGACGTCAGTCGCCGCGCGATCGCGCGCCGGCGAAATCCCGTCCGTCGACGCGGTCGTCGTCGTCCGGACCCTCGAAGACGTGGCTGCGCTGTTCGGCGCCGGGACTACCGCTGAACAGTGCGGAATCCGCCCGGGGCACCGCCGCCGTCTGCGGCACGACGTCGTCGGCGCCGAGCGTGGGAGCGGGCTCGATCCGGCGCCGCGGCAACGCGCCCGGCTGGGCGTCCTGCAGCCACCGGACGATGCCCTCGCGTACGTCACACCGCAGGTCGAACAGTGCTCCGGCGTTCGGGGCGCTCACCAGCATCCGCACCCGCACATAGCCATTCACCGCGTCGGTCACCTGGAGCACGCCAACCCGGTTGTCCCACAGTTTATTCGAGCGCAACAGCCGATCCAGTTCGGCGCGCATGGCGTCCAACGAAACGGCGAAATCGACGTCGAGTTCGACCGTGCCGAGCAGCGCGGTGGCGTTGCGCGTCCAGTTTTGATACGGCGTCTTGGTGAAGTAAGTGGTCGGCAACACCAGCCGCCGCTCATCCCACAGGTGCACGACGACGTAGGTGAGCGTGATCTCCTCGATACGGCCCCACTCGCTCTCCAGCACCACCACGTCGCCCACCCGAATGGCGTCGGAGAACGCGATCTGAATTCCGGCGAACATCGCCCCCAGCGAGGTCTGGGCGGCCAGCCCCGCCACCACGGACAAAACCCCGGCCGAGGCGAACAGCGTCTTGCCGACGTTGCTGAACGACGGGAAGGTCATCAGCACCGCGGCCATGCCGAGCACCACGACCAGCGCAACGACCAACCGGCGCAGCAGCGTGATCTGGGTGCGTATCTTGCGCCGATGCCGGTCGGCCTCCGCGATGTCCATGTCTCCTCCCGCGAAGCGCGCGATCGCGCGGCGCTCGGCGACGAAGATCAGGCTGGCGATCAGCCAGGTATTGGTGGCCGTCAGCGCGATCATCAGGACGTGGTCCAGGTAGCCGCGCCACAGCGCCGACGAGGCCGAGGTGTGGTGCACCGCGGTGGTCGCGGCGATCACCATCAGGATCGCGCGCAGCGGCCGTCGAGTCAGCACGTCGATGTCGTCGATGATCGCGCTGCGGCCCTTGAATCGCTGCAACACCCAGGACAACGCCATCCCGACCGCGTAGGCGATGGCCACGGCGCCGACCACCCAGGCGACGTTGAGGGCGACGTGGGTCAGGGCTGCAAGCGGAATCGCTTTCGACATCAAAAAGTGTGCTCCTGAGATTGGGGAAACGATCCAGTACGCCTTCCCCTAACACGCCGCCAAAAAACCGATACGAGAAGGTATTTGGCACTGAGATTGAAGTCACAGCCGGCCGCTGGGATTTTCACACAGGTCCGGCACAGCTGGATCCGGTAAACGTTGGGACCAACACCACGATTGGAGAAACGTTGATGCCTGCCAGCTCTCATCAGTCTCGGTTCGCCCGGTTCGCGTTGCTCGCGGTCACCGGCGTCACCGCGGCATCCGCCGTGGCGTGTGGTTCGTCGCACCCGGCCGGCCCGTCCTCGTCGCCGGGCACCACGAGTAGTGCTTCCTCACCGGCGACGACGTCTGCCCCGCCGCCGGCCGCCGGCCAGGCCCGGGTGCGTGGCCTGATCGCATCGGTGTCGGGAAACACCGCTCAGGTCACCGGGGAAAAGGGCAATGCCGCAGTGGCTTTCACGACGTCGACCAAGGTCACCGAGGTCACCGCGGCGGCGCTGCGTGACGTCACGGCCGGAAGCTGCGTGGTCGTGCGTCCCGCGCAACGGGACTCCCAGCCCGATCAACCGCTCACCGCGGCGTCCGTGCGGGTGAGCTCCGCCGTCGACGGGAAATGCCCGTCGGGCAACGCCCCCGGCGGCTCGACAACTCCCCCGCCGGGCGCTGGGGACAAGCACCCGGCGGTGCGGGGTACCGTGGCGTCCGTCGCGGGTAACACGATCACCGTCACCGGTGCCGGTTCGCAGACCCCGGTAACGGTCACGGACCAAACGCGGTACACCAAGCAGGCCGGTGCCGACACTCAGGCCATCGCGCAAGGCAAATGCATGACCGCGCAAGGCAATCAAGACGGCAGTGGCACGCTACAAGCGACGACCATCGACCTGCGCCCCGCCCACGACGGCAAATGCCCGGGCAGAAAGCCCGCAGGCCACCGCGGTTGAGCGGCGGCTAAACGGTGAAGCCGAGGGCACGCAGCTGCTCGCGTCCGTCCTCGGTGATCTTGTCCGGACCCCACGGCGGGTTCCACACCCAGTTGATCCGCAGGTCGTTGACCAGACCGCTGCCGACCAGCGCGCTACGCGACTGGTCCTCGATCACATCGGTCAGCGGGCAGGCCGCCGACGTCAGCGTCATGTCGATGGTCGCGACCTTTCCCTCGTCGCCGTCCTCGACGTTGAGGCCGTAGACCAGCCCCAGATCGACGACGTTGATGCCGAGCTCGGGGTCGACGACATCGCGCATCGCCTCCTCGAGGTCGGCGATGAATTCCTGGTCGGGTGCGGTGGTTTCGCTCATCGTTGGTCCTCCTCGAAAGAATGGCTGGCCTGGGCCAGTGCGTCTTTGCAAGCCATCCACCCCAGCAGAGCACATTTCACCCGGGCCGGGTACTTGGCAACTCCGGCGAAGGCGATGCCGTCGCCGAGGACATCCTCGTCGCCCTCGACGGTTCCCCGCGACGAGACCATCTCGGTGAACGCGGTGATGGTCTTCAGTGCCTCCCCCACGCTCTGGCCGATCACCTGCTGGGTGAGCACCGAGGTGGCCGCCTGGCTGATCGAACAGCCTTGTCCGTCGTAGGAAACATCGGCGACGGTCTGGCCGTCGTCGGACAACGTCACCCGCAGCGTGACCTCGTCGCCGCAGATCGGGTTCACGTGATAGACCTGCGCGCCGAACGGCTCGCGCAGTCCGCGATGCTGCGGATGCTTGTAGTGATCCAGGATCACGTCCTGATACATCTGCTCCATGCGCACGGTTCACACCCCGCCGAAGAACTCTATGGCCCGGCGCACGCCGGCCACCAGCCGCTCGACCTCGTCGGCGGTGTTGTACACCGCGAACGACGCCCGCGCCGTCGCGGCGACACCGAATCGGCGGTGCAGCGGCAACGCGCAGTGGTGCCCGACCCGCACCGCGACGCCCTCGTCGTCGAGCACCTGCCCAACGTCGTGAGCGTGCACGCCGTCGACGACGAATGCGATTGGCGATCCCCGGTTTTCCATCGCGGTGGGTCCGACGATGCGCACCGCGCTGATAGCGGACAGGCCGTCGAGGGCCGCGGCGACCAGCTCGTTCTCGTGAGCTTGCACGGCGTCCATTCCGAGTTGACTCAGGTAACGCGCCGCCGCGCCCAGCCCCACCACCTGGGAAGTCATCGGAGTGCCCGCCTCGAACCGCTGCGGCGGCGCGGCATAAGTCGTGCCTTGCATCGTGACCGTCTCGATCATCGAACCACCGGTGATAAAAGGCGGCGCCGCCTCGAGCAACTCACGGCGGCCGTACAGCACACCGATCCCGTTGGGGCCCAGCATCTTATGACCGGAGAATGCCCCGAAGTCGACATCGAGTGCGCGGAAGTCGACGGGCTGATGCGGCACCGACTGGCAAGCGTCCAGTACGGTCAGCGCACCCACCCCCTTGGCCCGGGCGACCAGCTCGTCCACCGGCGCCACCGCACCGGTCACGTTCGAGTGATGGCTGAACGCAACGACTTTCACGCGCTCGTCGAGTTCCAGCGAGTCCAGGTCGATACGCCCGTCGTCGGTCACGCCGTACCACCGCAGCGTCGCCCCGGTGCGCCGGGCCAGCTCCTGCCACGGGACCAGGTTGGCGTGATGTTCGAGCTCGGTGGTGACGATGACGTCGCCTGCACCGACGGCCCACTCGAATCGCTTGTCGCCCAGCACATATGACAGTAGGTTCAGCGATTCGGTGGCGTTCTTGGTGAAGACCAGCTCTTGGGTGCCGGCGCCGACGAACGCCGCGATGTCGGCCCGGCCCTCCTCGTAAGCGTCGGTGGCCTCTTCCATCAGCTGATGCGCGCCGCGGTGCACGGCGCCGTTGGAGGTCAACAGAAATTCCCGCTCGGCGTCGAGCACCTGCAGCGGGCGTTGCGAAGTCGCACCGGAATCCAGATACGCCAGCTGCTTTCCCCCGCGCATGATGCGCTTGAGGATCGGAAAATCAGCACGGATCGCCGCGACGTCCAGTGGATTCACGGAGGCCGCCATGGTTACGCCCCCGCGGATGCCGCTTGGCTGGTGAAACGCTCGTAGCCGTGCTCTTCGAGCTCGTCGGCCAGTTCGGGACCGCCCGACTCGACGATGCGGCCGCCGACGAACACGTGCACGAACTGCGGCTGGATGTAGCGCAGGATCCGGGTGTAGTGAGTGATCAGCAGGACACCGCCGTGCTCGGCTTCGGCGTAGCGGTTGACACCCTCGCTGACCACCCGTAGCGCGTCGACATCCAGGCCGGAGTCGGTCTCGTCCAGGATCGCGATCTTCGGCTTGAGCAGCGACAGCTGCAGGATCTCGTGGCGCTTCTTCTCACCGCCGGAAAAGCCTTCGTTGACACTGCGTTCGGAGAACGCCGGATCGATCCCCAGATCGTCCATCGCGCCCTTGACTTCCTTGACCCAGTGCCGCAGCTTCGGAGCTTCGCCGCGCACGGCGGCGGCGGCGGTGCGCAGGAAGTTCGACATCGACACCCCCGGCACCTCGATCGGGTATTGCATGGCCAGGAACAGGCCGGCCCGCGCCCGCTCGTCGACGCTCATCGCCAGCACGTCCTGACTGTCGAGCGTGATCGAACCGGACGTCACCTCGTACTTCGGGTGCCCGGCGATCGCGTAGGACAGGGTGGACTTGCCGGACCCGTTCGGGCCCATCAGCGCGTGCGTCTCCCCCGATTTCACGGTGAGGTCAACACCTTTGAGGATCGGAATAGCGTCGGACTCGTTGGTGCGCGCGACACTGACGTGCAGATCCTTGATTTCGAGCGTGGTCATCAGTTCTTGATTCCTTCGGTTAACTCAAGTTCGTGTTCGATGGCCTCGGTGAGCCGTTCGCGCACGGCGGGCACGGCGATCTTCTGGATGATCTCGCCGAAGAAGCCACGCACGATCAGCCGGCGGGCCTGATCCTCCGGGATGCCGCGAGCTTGTAAATAGAACACCTGCTCGTCGTCGAATCTTCCGGTGGCACTTGCGTGTCCGGCGCCGACGATCTCGCCCGTCTCGATTTCGAGGTTGGGCACCGAATCGGCGCGGGCGCCGTCGGTGAGCAGCAGGTTGCGGTTGGTCTCGAAGGTGTCCGTACCGGTGGCCTCCGCGCGGATCAGCACGTCGCCCACCCAGACGGTGTGTGCATCGGGACGGCTGGATTCCGGATCCGCTTGCAGCGCGCCCTTATACAACACATCCGAGCGGCAGTTGGGGTACGCGTGGTCGACGAGCAACCGCGATTCGAAGTGCTGGCCGTCGTCGGCGAAGTAGGTGCCGAGCAGCTGGGCGTCGCCGCCGGATGCGGTGAACCGCACCGTCGTCGACGTACGCACCAGATCACCCCCGAGCGTCACGTTGACATGGCCGAGCACCGAATCCTTGCCCAGCCGTGCGTGATGCGCGCTGACGTGCACCATGTCGTCGGCCCAGTCGGCGATCCAGATCACCCCGACGGCTGCCGCGTCGCCGACGACGATCTCGACGTTGTCGGCGTAGGTCCCGCTGCCGCGCAGGTCGATGACGAAGATCGCGCGGGCGAGTTCCTCGACGCGGATCTGCAGATGCCCGTAGGCGACCGCGCCCTCGCCGGGCCCGGTTATCGCGATTTCGATCGGCTTGGCAACCTCGGTGTCACGCGGGACGGTCACCACCGTCGCGGAGTTGAACGACGAGAACGCTTGGGCCGCAACACGATCAGCGGGAACGCCACCCTGACCGAGACGCTCGTCGCCGCGGCGCACGGTCTCGGTCTGTACGCCGGGCTGTTCGCCAACACTGATCTGCGCCGCGCCGCTGGCGACGGCCGAGCCGTCGTGCAGGCCGCGCAACCGACGCAGCGGGGTGAACCGCCAGATCTCGTCGCGGCCGCTGGGCACCTCGAAGGCGTCCACGTCGAACGACGCGAACAGCTCCCCCTTGTTGGCGGCAGTCAGGGCCGAACCCTCGACCGCCTCAGAAACGTTCGTCACTAACCGACCGCGCCTTCCATCTGCAGCTCGATCAGCCGGTTGAGCTCCAGCGCGTACTCCATCGGCAGTTCCTTGGCAATCGGCTCGACGAAGCCGCGCACCACCATCGCCATCGCCTCGTCCTCGGTCATGCCGCGGCTCATCAGGTAGAAGAGCTGGTCCTCGCTGACCTTGGACACGGTGGCCTCGTGACCCATCGTCACGTCGTCCTCACGGATGTCGACGTACGGGTAGGTGTCGCTGCGGCTGACCGTATCAACAAGCAGTGCATCGCATTTCACGCTGGAGCGGGATCCGTGGGCGCCCTTGTTCACCTGCACCAGGCCGCGGTAGGACGCGCGGCCACCGCCGCGAGCCACCGACTTGGAGACGATGTTGCTCGACGTGTTGGGTGCCAGGTGCAGCATCTTGGCACCGGTGTCCTGGTGCTGCCCCTCGCCGGCGAACGCCACCGAGAGCACCTCGCCTTTGGCGTATTCGCCGGTCATCCAGACCGCCGGGTACTTCATCGTCACCTTCGACCCGATGTTGCCGTCGACCCACTCCATCGTGGCGCCGGCTTCGGCGCGGGCGCGCTTGGTGACCAGGTTGTACACGTTGTTCGACCAGTTCTGGATCGTCGTGTAGCGGCAACGGCCACCGGGCTTCACGATGATCTCGACCACCGCGGAGTGCAGCGAGTCGCTCTTGTAGATCGGCGCGGTACAGCCCTCGACGTAGTGCACGTAGGCACCCTCGTCGACGATAATCAGCGTCCGCTCGAACTGGCCCATGTTCTCGGTGTTGATCCGGAAGTAGGCCTGCAACGGGATGTCGACGTGCACGCCGGGCGGCACGTAGATGAACGAACCACCCGACCACACAGCGGTGTTCAGCGCGGAGAACTTGTTGTCACCGGCCGGGATCACGCTGCCGAAGTACTGCTTGAAGATCTCCGGGTGTTCCCGCAGACCGCTGTCGGTGTCCAGGAAGATGACGCCCTGGGCTTCCAGATCCTCACGAATCTGGTGGTAGACCACCTCGGACTCGTACTGAGCCGCGACGCCCGACACCAGGCGCTGCTTCTCCGCCTCGGGGATCCCGAGCTTGTCGTAGGTGTTCTTGATGTCGGCGGGCAGGTCGTCCCACGTGGCGGCTTGCTTTTCGGTGGAGCGCACGAAGTACTTGATGTTGTCGAAGTGGATGCCCTCGAGGTTCGAGCCCCAGTTGGGCATCGGCTTCTTGTCGAACGTGCGCAACGCCTTCAGCCGGATCTGCAGCATCCAATCGGGCTCGTTCTTCTTCGCCGAGATGTCCCGGACAACCGCCTCGGACAACCCACGCTGCGCGCTGGCGCCCGCGACGTCGGAGTCCGACCAGCCGTAGCCGTACTTACCCAGCGATGCGATCGTCTGCTCCTGGGTCAGGGGCCCTGAAGGCGCTCCGGTGACCGGCGTGGTTGCCTCTGGCGTGAGTGTCATGCGGACGCTCCTTTGGTGTTGGTGCCGGCGCGCGGGCTGGGCGCCGCTTGATGCTAGGTCTTGCTTGCTGCCTTGCTCGCAACCGGTGCGAGCGGCACATGGGTGGTACAGGCGCAATCGCCGTTGACGATCGTCGCCAACCGCTGCACGTGAGTGCCGAGAACTTCGGCCATGGCTTCGCGCTCGGCCTCGCACAGTTCCGGGAATTCCTCGGCGACATGCGATACCGGGCAGTGATGCTGGCAGATCTGCACGCCGTGCAGCGGCGGGCCCACCCGGGCCGTGGTGGCGACGTAGCCGGCCTTGGTCAGCGCGCCGGCCACCCGTTGGGCGGCGGCCTCGACGTCAGTGTCGTCGGCACTGTCCGCGGGTTCGACGCCGGCCAGGATCGTGTCGATACGGCGCCGGGCGAAGGTCTGCAGCGCACCCTGTCCGCCGATCTCGCGCAGTTGGCGCATCGCCGCGACCGCCAGGTCGTCGTAGGAGTGGTCGAGCTTGGCCCGGCCCGCCGCCGTCAACCGGAAACGCTTCGCGGGGCGCCCGCGTCCGGCCTGCTGCCATGCCGCGGCGGCCGCCGATTCCGCATCGCCCGCGTCGATCAGCGCGTCCAGGTGACGCCGCACGCCGGCGGCCGCCAGACCCAGCCGGTCACAGATCTCGCTGACGGTGATCGACCCGGATTCCAGCAGCAGCCGCACGATGGCGCGGCGGGTGTGACCATCCGGAACGACGGTAGGAGCCGCGGCACCGGTTGCGGGCATGACGCCGGCGTCCTGGGCTTCCTCGGCAGTCCGGATTTTCACAACACCAGTGTGACGCAATTCCGGAAAACGGTCCAGCAAGGCTGCCCTCAGTGGCGGGTCGTGCCGATCGCGCGGCAAGCATCGGGCGGCGGCCTCGCGGCATGCCGCTACGCTGCACTGATGGCAGAGCGCCACCACTCGCTGAGCTCGTCGATCGCCGCGTTGCACGGCGACGAGAAGCCCGTGGGCTCACCGCTCAATGAGACCGAACTCACCGCACTTCGGCGCACCCGGCTGTTCGGCGCCACCGGAACGGTCCTGATGGGGATCGGCGCACTGGGCGCCGGCGCGCGTCCCGTCGTCCAGGACCCCACGTTCGGGGTGCGGCTGCTGAACCTGCCGTCCCGGATCCAAACGGTGTCGTTGACGATGACCACGGTCGGGGCGGTCATGATGGCGCTGGCCTGGCTGATGCTGGGCCGATTCGCGCTGGGCAAGCGGCAGATGTCACGCGGCGAACTGGATCGCACCCTGGTGCTGTGGATGCTGCCGCTGCTGATCGCGCCGCCGATGTACAGCAAGGACGTCTACTCCTACCTGGCGCAGAGCCAGATCTCGCTGGAAGGCCTCGACCCGTACAAGGTCGGTCCCGCGTCCGGGCTGGGTCTCGGCCATGTGTTCACCCTGTCGGTGCCCAGCGTGTGGCGTGAGACGCCGGCGCCCTACGGACCGTTGTTCCTGTGGATCGGGCGCGGCATCTCCGCGCTGACCGGCGAGAACATCGTCGCCGCGGTGCTCTGTCATCGGTTGGTGGTGCTGGCCGGCGTGGCGATGATCGTGTGGGCCGTGCCGCGGCTGGCCCGGCGCTGCGGCGTCGCCGAGGTCAGCGCGCTGTGGCTGGGTGTGGCCAATCCGCTGTTGCTGATGCATCTGGTCGCCGGCATCCACAACGAGGCGCTGATGCTCGGGTTGATGCTAATCGGCGCCGAATACGCGCTGCGCGGTATCGATGCGCCCCGGCTGCGGCCCCTCTCGTGGCGCCGGTTGGGCCCCGACTGGGAGCCGCTGGGCATGCTGCTGGCCGGCTCCATCCTGATCACGCTGTCCTCGCAGGTGAAGCTGCCCTCGCTGTTGGGGCTGGGATTCGTCACGATGGCGCTGGCCCACCGCTGGGGCGGCAACCTGCGGGCGCTGCTGCTGGCCGGCGGCGGGATCGGGTCGCTGTCGCTGGCGGTGATGGGCCTGGTGGGCTGGGCCAGCGGGCTCGGATTCGGCTGGATGTTCACGCTGGGGACCGCCAACGTGGTGCGCAGCTGGATGTCGCCGCCCACGCTGCTGGCTCTGGCCACCGGGCAGGTCGGGATTCTGCTGGGCCTGGGCGATCACACCACCGCCGTGCTGGCCCTGACGCGTTTTATCGGCGTGCTGATCATCATGGTGCTGGTCAGCTGGTTGCTGTTCGCGGTGTTCCGCGGCCGGCTGCACCCGATCGGCGGCCTGGGCGTCGCGCTGGGCATCTGCGTGCTGCTGTTTCCCGTCGTGCAGCCCTGGTACCTGCTGTGGGCGATCATTCCGCTGGCCTGCTGGGCGACGCGCACGGGCTTCCGCGAGACGGTCATCGTGATCACGCTCGTCGTCGGGATCTTCGGACCGACCGCCAACGGCGATCGCTTCGCGCTGTTCCAGATCCTGGATGCCACCCTGGCCAGCGCCGCAGTGATGGCCGTGCTGGTCGCGCTGACCTACACCCGGCTGCCGTGGCGGCCGCTACAGTCCCCGTCCACCGACAACGGCGACGGACCACCCAGCGCCGAGCCCACCGTGACCGTCCAGACCCCGCGGGCCACCCCTCGATCCGAGTCGGCGCCCGACGCCTACGCTGACTCGACGTGAGTTCGGGCCGCCTAGACCCCGAAGCCCCCGAGACAGTGGTGCGGCTGCGTGGGGTGAGTAAGCACTACGGCTCGACGACCGCTGTCGCTGATCTCGATCTCGAAGTGCGCGCCGCGGAGGTGCTGGCCCTGCTGGGGCCCAACGGCGCCGGCAAGACGACGACCGTCGAGATGTGCGAGGGCTTCGTACGGCCGGACGCCGGCACGATCGAGGTGCTGGGGTTGGACCCGGTCGCCGACAACGCCAGGCTGCGCGCGCGTATCGGGGTGATGCTGCAGGGCGGCGGCGGCTACCCGGCGGCCCGCGCCGGCGAAATGCTCGACCTGGTGGCCTCTTACGCCGCCGACCCGCTGGACCCGCAGTGGCTGCTGGCCACCCTGGGCCTCACCGATGCCGCCCGCACCACTTACCGGCGGCTCTCGGGCGGGCAGCAGCAACGGCTCGCGCTGGCCTGCGCGCTGGTGGGGCGTCCGGAACTGGTGTTCCTCGACGAGCCCACCGCCGGGATGGACGCGCATGCCCGGCTGCTGGTGTGGGAATTGATCGACGCGTTGCGCCGCGACGGCGTGACGGTGGTGCTGACCACACACCAGCTCAAAGAGGCCGAGGAGCTCGCCGACCGGATCGTCATCATCGACCGGGGGTCGACCGTCGCGGAAGGCACGCCCGCGGAACTGATGCGTTCCGGCGCGAAAGACCAGGTGCGGTTCACCGCACCGCCACGACTTGACTTGTCGCTCTTGGCTTCCGCACTGCCGGAGGATTACAAGGCCACCGAGGTGACCCCGGGCGAGTACCTGGTCGAGGGCCCCGTCGACCCGCAGGTGCTGGCGACCGTGACGGCGTGGTGCGCCCAAATCGATGTGCTGGCAACCGATTTGCGTGTCGAGCAACGCAGCCTCGAAGATGTGTTCCTGGAGCTCACCGGCAGGAAGTTGCGATCGTGACCGACACCAACACCCCGGCGTTTCCCCCCGGCACCTTCACCCCCGATCCGCGTCCCAGCGCCGTGCCGAAAATGCTGGCCGCCCAGTTCGGGCTGGAGCTGAAGCTGTTGCTGCGCAACGGTGAACAGCTACTGCTGACCATGTTCATCCCGATCACGCTGTTGGTCGGGCTGACGCTGCTGCCGTTCGGCTCATTCGGCCACAACCGTGCCGCGACGTTCGTGCCGGCCATCATGGCCCTGGCCTTGATTTCGACGGCATTCACCGGGCAGGCCATCGCGATCGCATTCGACCGCAGATATGGGGCCTTGAAACGGCTTGGGGCCACGCCCCTTCCGGTCTGGGGCATCATCGCCGGCAAGTCCCTGGCCGTGATCACCGTCGTGTTCTTACAGGCAATCATCTTGGGCGCCATCGGTTTTGCCTTGGGCTGGCGACCCGCACCGCTGGCTCTGGTGCTGGGCGCGGCGGTCATCGCCCTGGGCACTGCCGCCTTCACGGCACTCGGGCTGCTGCTCGGCGGCACGCTGCGCGCCGAGATCGTCCTCGCGGTCGCCAACTTGATGTGGTTCGTCTTCGCCGGACTGGGCGCGTTGACCCTCGAGACGAACATGATCCCGGCCGCGGTCAAATGGGCGGCCCGGCTCACCCCGTCCGGTGCGCTGACCGAGGCGCTGTCGCAGGCGATGACGCTGTCGGTCGACTGGTTCGGCGTCGTCGTCCTGGCGGTGTGGGGCGCGGTGGCCGCACTGGGCGCGCTGCGCTGGTTCCGCTTCACCTGAGGATCTCGCGACACTGTAATCACGCAGACAACACGCCGATATGGGCCTGCAAAACTACAGTCTCGGCGAAACCCTCGGGCCGTACTACGGTCCGTAGTTTTCGTTGGCCTACGATCGGGCGGTGGCTGTCGGACGAGTGCTGATGCGGGCGGTGGACCTGCTCCCCGATCCCAGTCTGCGCGTCCAGCGGATCATCGCCGCCGCGGTGATCCTGTCTCAGGACGGTATCGCGGTCACCGGTTCGATCGTGCGGGTCACCGCGTCGGGACTGGGTTGCCCCACCTGGCCGCAGTGTTTTCCGGGCAGTTTCGTCCCGGTCGCGGTCGCCGAGGTGCCGTGGGTGCATCAGTCCGTCGAGTTCGGCAACCGGCTGTTCAGCCTCGCGGTCGTGGTCACCGCCGCGCTGGCGGTGCTGGCGGTGTACCGGGCCCGACGGCGCACCGAGGTGCTGGCCTACGCGTGGCTGATGCCGGTGTCCACGGTGGTGCAGGCCGTGATCGGCGGCATCACCGTGCGCACCGGGCTGCTGTGGTGGACGGTGGCCATCCATCTGCTGGTGTCGATGACGATGGTGTGGCTGTCGATGCTGCTCTACGTCAAGATCGGCGAGCCGGATGACGGCGTCGTGCGCGAGCGGGTGGCCCGGCCGCTGCGCCTGCTCACGGCGCTGACCGGGGTGAACCTGGCGGTGGTCTTGGTCACCGGCACGCTGGTGACCGCGGCCGGCCCGCACGCGGGAGACCGCAGCCCCAGCCGGACGGTGCCGCGGCTGAAAGTCGAGATCACCACGCTGGTACACATGCATTCGTCGCTGCTGGTCGCCTACCTCGCACTGCTGGTCGGCCTGGGCTTCGGGCTGCTGGCGGTCGGCGCGGCGCGGCCGATCCTGCTGCGGCTGGGCGTGTTGCTCGGGCTCGTGTGCCTGCAGGCGGCCGTCGGCACCACGCAGTACTTCACCGGTGTACCCGCCGCCCTGGTCGCCATCCACGTCGCGGGTGCCGCGGCGTGCACCGCCGCGACCGCGGCGCTATGGGCCTCGATGCGAGAACGGGCCGAGCCCGAGCCGCTCGCAGGCTGATTCCACGGCCAGGGCAAAATCGCGCTGGGCCAGTTCGCGTGCGGCGGCGTCCAGCTGTCGCCAACCCAGCGACGGCGCCACCACATCGAGTCCGGCCACCCGTGCGTCGCAGACGTCGACACGCGCGTAGAGCAGCTCGCCGACGCCGATACCGGCGTGTTTGGCAGCCGCTGCGATCGCCGCGTAGCCGAGGTCCCATGACTCGAAGTCCGGCTCGGCCGGCCAAGCGTGGGACTGCTGCCCTCCGAAGAAGATCAACACCGACCGTGCCGTCGCCCCCGGCAGGGTCGGCACACCGGCTTTCTCGATGTCGTCCAGGTACCGGGCACCGAGATTCCACGCGACCACCGCGGGTGGATTCAGCAGGTTCTTGACGCGGCGGGTCCAGGCGAGGAACTCGTCGCGCCGGCCGGCGTCCGCGATGTCGCGCAGGATCACGAGGTCGGCGCCGACGGTCTCGGGATCGTCCCAGTCCAGCCAGCGAGCGTGCAGGCCCCGGGTCCGTAGCGCGGATACCAGGCCGGCGTCGTCCGTGCGCCGCCGGCATCCGGCCAGCACAATGCGGGGGTGGAAGACGTCCGGGCGGGCAAGCTTCATGCCCGGGCATGATATCCACATGCACGCAATCGAAGTCAGTGAAACTGGCGGCCCCGAGGTCCTTCGTTACGTCGACACATCACAACCCTCGCCGCGCCCCGGCGAGCTGCTGATCCAGGCCGAGGCCATCGGCGTCAACTTCATTGACACCTATTTCCGATCCGGGCAATACCCGCGCGAGGTGCCGTTCGTCCTGGGCTCCGAGGTGTGCGGCACCGTCGCGGCCCTCGGCGAGGGAACCGAAGGCTTCCGGGTCGGCGACCGGGTGGTGTCCGCGGCCGCATCCGGCGCATACGCTGAATTCTCAACTGCACCAGCACATTTGACTGCCAAGGTGCCGGACGGCGTTAGCTCCGAGATCGCGGCCTCGGTGCTGCTGAAGGGACTGACCGCCCACTACCTGCTGAAGTCGGTGTATCCGGTGCAGGCCGGTGACGCGGTGCTGGTGCACGCCGGCGCCGGCGGCGTCGGGCTGATCCTGACCCAATGGGCACACCTACTCGGCGCCAGGGTCGTCACCACCGTCTCCACGCCCCAGAAGGCCGAGAAGTCCAAGAAGGCCGGCGCCGACGAGGTGCTGTCCTACCCCGACGACGCCGCCGCGTTCGGCCAGCGGATTCGTGAACTGACCGGAGGTCTCGGCGTCGCCGCGGTGTACGACGGCGTCGGTGCGACCACGTTCGACGCCAGCCTGGCCAGCCTGGCCGTGCGCGGAACCCTGGCGTTGTTCGGCGCTTCCAGCGGGCCGGTGCCGCCGGTGGATCCGCAGCGGCTCAACGCCGCGGGGTCGGTGTTCCTGACCCGCCCGGCGCTGGTGCACTTCATGCGCACCGGACAGGAGTTCAACTGGCGCGCCGAGGAATTGTTCGAGGCGGTGGCCGGCGGATCCATCAACATCGAAGTCGGAGGCCGTTATCCGTTGGCCGAAGCGACCCGCGCCCACCAGGACCTGCAGGGCCGCAAGACCGCCGGCTCGATTGTGCTGCTGCCGTAAGCGAATTCAGGCCTTAGGGCAGAAGATTCCGAGGATCTGCTGGCAGTTGTCCTTGTTGATCAGGCCCGGCGGCGCCGGTGGAGGTGGCGGCGGCGGATTCTCGCCGTCCCAGATGTTCTGGGCCACATTGCCTTGCCCGAAGTAGACGTAGTAGTAGGTGTGGCAAATGTTGTTGTCCCAAACAACCGGGTTGGTGACGTGATTGCCGGTGGGTGGCAACGGTTGCCCCGGGCACCAGTGGCATGGCCCGGACGGGTGGTCGTTCGGACACCCGGGCCAGGCATCCAACGGCACCGGCCCGGGTTGAGCGCCGGCGATAGCCGCGGTCAGGCCGAAATCGGTGAGCACCAGACCGCCCGACAGCAGCGCCGCAGCGATCACCTTCTTGACGATGCGCATGTGTTCCATGGCCCCATGTCCCTTTTCCGCAGGCTTTGCTGCTGAGAGTCAGTATCGAACTGCGGCCTTTGTGCTGCATCGGTTTTGGCTAGGCAAATCGGTCGCGCACCCAGTACATGCGCGACGATCGGCTACCGATCCCAACAAAGGCGGTGCCGACGTGACGAACGGGATCTAGGCCGACCGGCTCAGAGCAGTGTCGGCAAGGCGATCACCGAGTCGACCGCCAGCGCGCAGAACACCACCGCGAGGTAGTTGTTCGACTGCAGGAACAGCCGCAGCGGCTTGACCGGCTCGCCGGCGCGGACCCCGGCATAGAGCTGGTGGGCCATCGCCAGGAACCACACTCCGGCCACCACGGCGACCGCCGTGTACAGCCAGCCGGTGGCCAGTGCCAGCACCATCGTCGCCAGCACGGTCAGCCAGGTGTAGATCAGGATCTGCTTGGTGACCTGACGCTCGGTGGCCACAGCGGGCAGCATCGGAACGCCGGCCGCTTTGTAGTCGTCCTTGTACCGCATCGCGAGCGCCCAGGTGTGCGGGGGCGTCCAGAAGAAGATGATCGCGAACATCGCCAGGGCCGGCCAGCCGATGGTGCCGGTGACAGCCGACCAGCCGATCATCACCGGCATGCAGCCGGCCGCGCCGCCCCACACGACGTTTTGCGACGTGCGGCGCTTGAGCAGCAGCGTGTAGACGAACACGTAGAACGCGATGGTGGCGAGCGCCAGCAACCCCGAGAGCAGGTTCGTCGTCCACCAGAGCCAGCAGAACGAGCTCACCGTCAGCACCAGCCCCAGGGCCAGGGCATTTCGCGTCGCCACCGCGGCGCGGGCCAGCGGCCGCCGCGCGGTCCGCTTCATCAACTTGTCGATGTCGGCGTCGGCCACGCAGTTGAGCGTGTTGGCTCCGCCGGCCGCCAGCATCCCACCGATCAGCGTGTTGAAGATCAGCACCGGGTCCACGTGGCCACGGTGAGCCAGCAGCATCGCGGGTATCGCGGTGACCAGGAGCAGCTCGATGACGCGGGGCTTCGTCAGCGCCACATAAGCCAGCACCGTGCCGCGTATTCGGCTCGGCGCTCGGGTTGGCCCTAGGCGCCCGCGAACGCTCACGCAATAACTCCTTGGGGTCGCAGCGGGGCGCAGGATCTACTACGCACGATGGTAGACCGCACTGTCACCGCGGCCCGCCTCGAGGGTCTATTCACACAGAATTTCCCGCGGACGGCACTGATCGCAAGTTCGCCGACGCCTGCACGTCATGTCCAGCGCGGCACCGAGGATTACCCACAAACCCGCACTGCAAACGCTGCCACTCCCGCACTAGGGTGAGGATTGATCCGCGCTCTGTTTACGGCCACCCCAAGGACTGACGCCTGTGACCACTCTTGAAGAGATCTCCACGCTGACCCGACCGCAGCACCCAGACGACTGGGCCGAGATCGACTCGGCCGCCGTCGACACCGTGCGGGTGCTGGCCGCCGACGCGGTCCAGAAGGTCGGCAATGGCCACCCCGGGACCGCGATGAGCCTGGCCCCGCTGGCCTACACGCTGTTCCAGCGCGCCATGACCCACGATCCCAGCGATCCGCATTGGTTGGGGCGGGACAGATTCATCCTGTCGGCCGGGCACAGCAGCCTGACGTTGTACCTGCAGCTCTACCTCGGCGGGTTCGGCCTCGAACTGTCCGACATCGAGTCGCTGCGCACCTGGGGCTCGAAGACCCCGGGCCACCCGGAGTTTCGGCACACCAAGGGTGTTGAGATCACCACCGGTCCGCTCGGGCAGGGCCTGGCGTCCTCGGTCGGCATGGCGATGGCGGCGCGCTACGAGCGCGGTCTGTTCGACCCGGACGCCGCGCCCGGCGAAAGCCCGTTCGACCACTACATCTACGTGATCGCGTCCGACGGCGACATCGAGGAGGGCGTCACCTCTGAGGCGTCCTCGCTGGCGGCTGTGCAGCAGCTCGGCAATCTGATCGTGTTCTACGACCGCAATCAGATCTCGATCGAGGACGACACCGACATCGCGTTGTGTGAGGACACCGCGGCGCGCTACCGCGCTTACGGCTGGCACGTGCAGGAAGTCGAGGGCGGAGAGAACGTCGTCGGTATCGAGGAGGCCATCGCCAACGCCAAGGCCGTCATCGACAAGCCGTCGTTCATCTCACTGCGCACCATCATCGGCTACCCGGCGCCGAACCTGATGAACACCGGCAAGGCGCACGGCGCGGCGCTGGGCGACGAAGAGATCGCGGAGGTCAAGAAGATTCTCGGGTTCGACCCCGACAAGACCTTCGAGGTGCGCGACGACGTCATCGCCCACACCCGCAAGCTGGTGGACCGCGGCAAAGAGGCGCACGAGAAATGGCAAGCGGAGTTCGACGCCTGGGCGCAGCGGGAACCCGAGCGCAAGGCGCTGCTGGACCGGCTGACCGCGCAGCAGCTGCCCGACGGCTGGGACGCCGACATCCCGTACTGGGAGCCCGGATCCAAGGCGCTGGCCACCCGCGCGGCGTCCGGCAAGGTGCTCTCCGCCCTGGGACCGAAGCTACCCGAACTGTGGGGCGGATCGGCCGACCTGGCGGGCAGCAACAACACCACCATGGATGGTGTGAAATCCTTTGGCCCACCGTCGATCACGACGAAGGACTACACGGCCGACTGGTACGGCCGCACCCTGCACTTCGGCATTCGCGAACACGCGATGGGGTCGATCCTGTCCGGCATCGTGCTGCACGGCCCGACCCGCGCCTACGGCGGCACCTTCCTGCAGTTCTCGGACTACATGCGCCCGGCCGTGCGGCTGGCGTCGCTGATGGACATCGACACCATCTACGTGTGGACGCACGACTCGATCGGTTTGGGCGAGGACGGTCCGACGCACCAACCCATCGAGCACCTGGCAGCGCTGCGGGCCATCCCGAAGCTGTCGGTGGTGCGTCCGGCCGATGCCAACGAAACGGCCTACGCGTGGCGCACGATCCTGGCACGCGGCAACGGAAGCGGACCTGTCGGCCTGATCCTGACCCGCCAGGGCGTGCCGGTCCTCGAGGGCACCAACATCGAGGGCGTCGCCCGCGGTGGCTATGTGCTGAGTAACGAGGGCGACGAAGAACCCGACGTCGTTCTGATCGCTACCGGCTCCGAGGTCCAGCTTGCGGTCGACGCCGCAAAGCTGTTGGCGGACAAGGACATCCTCGCTCGGGTGGTGTCGATGCCCTGTGTCGAATGGTTCGAGTCCCAGCCAGCCGAGTACCGCGACAGCGTGCTGCCGCCCTCGGTCTCGGCGCGGGTGGCCGTCGAGGCAGGCATCGCGCAACCGTGGCACAAGCTCGTCGGCGACACCGGGAAGATCGTTTCGATCGAGCACTACGGCGAATCCGCCGACGCCAAGACATTGTTCCGTGAGTTCGGCTTCACCGCGGAGGCCGTCGCTGCCGCCGCGGAAGAAGTAGTCGACAACTGAGAAAGGCTGATTCAGATGACCCAGAACCCCAACCTCGCGGCGCTGGCCGCCGCGGGCGTATCCGTGTGGCTTGACGACTTGTCGCGGGACCGGCTGCAGTCCGGCAACCTGCAGGAGCTGATCGACACCAAGAGCGTCGTCGGCGTGACCACCAACCCGTCCATCTTCCAGAAGGCGTTTGCCGACGGCGACACCTACGATCCCCAGATCGCCGAGCTGGCCGAGCGGGGTGCGGACGTGGATGCCACCATCCGCACCATCACCACCGACGACGTGCGCACCGCGTGCGACGTACTGCGGCCGCAGTGGGAGGCGTCCGACGGCGTGGACGGGCGCGTGTCCATCGAGGTGGACCCGCGACTGGCCGCCGAAACCGACAAGACCACCGCGCAGGCCATCGAGCTGTGGAAGATCGTGGACCGGCCGAACCTGCTGATCAAGATCCCGGCCACCAAGGCGGGCATCCCCGCCATCACTGCCGTTCTCGCCGAAGGCATTTCGGTCAACGTCACGCTGATCTTCTCCGTAGAGCGGCACCGCGAGGTGATGGACGCCTACCTGGCCGGCCTGGAGAAGGCCCGCGAGGCCGGACATGACCTGTCCAAGATCCATTCGGTGGCTTCGTTCTTCGTCTCCCGGGTGGACACCGAGATCGACAAGCGGCTGGAAGCGATCGGCACTCCGGACGCACTCGGTTTGCGCGGCCAAGCCGGTGTCGCCAACGCCCGGCTGGCCTACGCGGCCTACCAGGAGGTGTTCGACGACGGCGAGCGCTTCGCGGCGTTGAAGGCCGACGGCGCCCGCGTGCAGCGGCCGCTGTGGGCGTCGACCGGCGTCAAGAACCCCGACTACTCCGACACGCTGTATGTCACCGAGCTGGTCGCGCCCTTCACGGTGAACACCATGCCGGAGAAGACGATTGACGCCGTCGCCGACCACGGCGTGGTCAGCGGCAACACCATCACGGGCACGGCCGACGCGGCTCAGGGCGTGTTCGACAAGCTCTCCGAGGTCGGCATCGACGTGACCGATGTGTTCGTGGTCTTGGAGAACGAAGGCGTGGAGAAGTTCGTCGAATCCTGGTCCGAGTTGCTCGACGAGACACAGAAGCAGCTGAGCACCACTACCAAATGACGCCGAGCGCGGACAACGCGCAATGGCGTAACCCATTGCGGGACAAAGACGATAAGCGGCTACCCAGGATCGCCGAGCCATGCGCCATGGTGCTGTTCGGCGTCACCGGCGACCTGGCGCACAAAAAGGTGGTGCCCGCGGTCTACGACCTGGCCAACCGCGGGTTGCTGCCACCGACCTTCTCGCTGGTCGGCTTCGGCCGCCGCGACTGGGATCATGACGCCTTCGCCCAGGTCATTCACGACGACGTCAAGCAGTACTGCCGCACCCCCTTTCGGCAGGCCATTTGGGAACGGTTGGCCGAGGGACTGCGGTTCGTGTCGGGCGCCTTCGACGACGATAAGGCGTTCGTGCGACTCGCGGAGACACTCGACAAGCTCGACGTCGAGCGCGGTATCGGCGGCAATCACGCGTTCTACCTGGCGATCCCGCCGAAGTCCTTCCCGGTGGTGTGCGAACAGCTGCACTCCTCCGGGCTGGCCCGCCCGCAAGAGGATCGCTGGAGCCGGGTCGTCATCGAGAAGCCGTTCGGCCACGACCTGAAGAGCGCCTGCGATCTCAATCACGTGGTGAACTCGGTGTTTCCCGAGGAGTCGGTGTTCCGCATCGACCACTATCTCGGCAAGGAGACGGTCCAGAACATCCTGGCGCTGCGCTTCGCCAACCAACTCTGGGACCCGATCTGGAACGCGCACTACGTCGACCACGTGCAGATCACGATGGCCGAGGACATCGGCCTGGGCGGACGCGCCGGTTACTACGACGGTATCGGCGCGGCCCGCGACGTCATCCAGAACCACCTGATGCAGTTGCTGGCGCTCACCGCGATGGAAGAGCCGGTCAGCTTCAATGCGCAGGCATTGCAGGCCGAGAAGATCAAGGTCCTCTCCGCCACCCAACTCGCGCAGCCGATCGACGAGACCACCAGCCGCGGCCAATATGCGGCCGGCTGGCAGGGCGGCCAGCAGGTGGTGGGACTGCTCGACGAGGACGGCTTCTCGAAGGACTCCACCACCGAGACCTTCGCGGCCATCACGCTCGAGGTGGACACCCGCCGCTGGGCCGGGGTGCCGTTCTACCTGCGCACCGGAAAAAGATTGGGCCGCAGGGTGACCGAGATCGCCCTGGTCTTCAAACGCGCCCCGCATCTGCCGTTCGACGCCACCATGACCGACGAGCTCGGCGCCAACGCGCTGGTCATCCGGGTGCAGCCCGACGAGGGCATCACGCTGCGGTTCGGTTCCAAGGTCCCGGGCGCGATGGAAGTCCGCGACGTCAACATGGACTTCTCTTACGGCTCGGCGTTCGCCGAAGATTCCCCCGAGGCCTACGAGCGGCTGATCCTGGACGTGCTGCTGGGTGAGCCGTCGCTGTTCCCGGTGAACGAGGAGGTCGAATTGGCCTGGCAGATACTCGATCCCGTCCTCGACCATTGGGAGTCGAACGGTAAACCCGACCCATACGAGTCGGGCACCTGGGGGCCGGCCTCGGCAGATGAGATGTTGCGCCGCACTGGCCGCGAATGGCGGCGGCCGTGATCCGCGCCGACGACGGTGCAGAGCATAGCGATGCTGAGGAGTGGCGCCAATGATCGTCGATCTGCTGGACACCACCACCACCGCGGTCAACAAGAAGCTCGATGCACTGCGCGAAGAGGCCGGCGTGGTCATGATGGGCCGGGTCGGGACGCTGATCATCAAGTCGGACAACGACACTCTGCTCGAAGAGGCCATCGTGGCCGCCAACGCCGCCAGCCACGAACACCCCAGCCGGGTCCTGGTCGTGGCGGCCGGTGACACCGACGGCCACGATGCGCGCCTGGATGCTCAGGTTCGAGTCGGCGGCGACGCCGGCGCCGGCGAGGTCGTGGTGCTGAGGCTGTCCGGCCCGTTGTCCGGTCACTCGGCCAGCGTCGTCATCCCCTTCCTGCTTCCCGATATCCCGGTCGTGGTGTGGTGGCCCGATATCGCCCCCGCGGTTCCCGCCCAAGACCCGTTGGGGAAGTTGGCGATTCGGCGCATCACCGATGCGACCAACACCGACGACCCGTTGTCGGCGATCAAGAGCCGGCTTCCCGGATATACCGCCGGGGACACCGATCTGGCCTGGGCGCGGATCACGTACTGGCGGGCGTTGCTCACCTCCGCGGTCGACCAGAAACCGCACGAGAAGATCGAATCCGCGCTGGTATCCGGTCTGCGCACTGAGCCCTCGCTCGACGTACTGGCGGGCTGGCTGGCCAGCCGGATCGACGGGCCGGTACGTCGCGAGGTCGGCGAGCTCAAAGTCGAGCTGGTGCGCAAGAGCGAAACCATCACCCTGAGCAGGCCGCAGGAGGGAACGACGGCCACCCTGAGCCGGACCGGGCGACCGGATGCGCTAGTTCCGTTGGCGCGCAGGGAAACCCGTGAATGCCTGGCCGAAGATATGCGTCGCTTGGACCCCGACGAGGTCTACTACAGCGCGCTCGAAGGAATCGATAAGGTGCAATACGCGTGAGCACAACCGTTGAAGTCTTCCCGGACGGCGACCAGCTGGTCGAGGCAGCGGGCCGCCGGCTCGTCGAGACCATCCACGCCGCCGCCGCGGCGCGCGGACGCGCCCTGATCGTGCTGACCGGCGGCGGTAACGGCATCGGGCTGCTGAAATACTTGCGCGCTCAGGCCGACCAGATCGACTGGTCGACGGTGCACCTCTTCTGGGGCGACGAACGCTATGTCCCCGAGGATGACAGCGAGCGCAACGAGAAACAGGCCCGAGAAGCCCTGCTCGATCACATCGACATCCCGGCGAGCAACGTGCATCCGATGGCCGCCAGCGACGGGGAATTCGGCAGCGATCTCGCCGCCGCGGCGCTGGCCTATGAACAACTACTGGCCGCCAACGCCGAGCCAGGCGAGCAGGTACCGAATTTCGACGTCCATCTGCTCGGCATGGGGCCCGAGGGCCACATCAACTCGCTGTTCCCCGACACCGCGGCGGTGCGCGAGACCAGCCGCATGGTGGTGTCCGTCGACGACTCCCCCAAACCCCCGCCGCAGCGAATCACGTTAACAATCCCGGCGATCCGGCGATCCCGCGAGGTGTGGCTGATGGTCTCGGGAGCCGCCAAGGGCGATGCGGCCGCCGCCGCCATCGGCGGCGCCAAGCCGGTGGATATCCCGGCCGCGGGTGCCATCGGGCTCGAGACGACGCTCTGGCTGCTCGACGAGGACGCCGCCGCCAAGCTGCCCGCCCGGCCCTAGGACCCCGCCCGCTCCGGCTTCGGCGTCGGCGTAGCCGGTCGCGTACTCCCCCAGCCGCCGCGTCACCTCACACCCGCAGCCTTGGGCCACGCCGGCCCAACGGCCACCGTCACAGTGTTGTTTTCGCACAACCAATTCGATGTTCAGAGGTTTTCCCCGGTTCCGTCCCGGTCATAATTACCGACATGGCAGACAGATCGGTGCGCAACGGGCCTGAGCGAAACCGGATCAAGACGCTCACTCAGGCTGCTCTGAACGCCGACAAGACGGTCGAGCAGGTCGAGGACGTCCTCGACAACCTCGGCAGAACCATGAATGAGCTGAGCAGTTCCCTGACCCGGTTGAACGGCACGGTCGAGCGCCTGGACGGCGGCCTGGACCACCTCGAAGGAACCATGGAAAGCCTGGACGAGCTCGCCAAACGCCTGATCTCGCTGGTGGAGCCGGTGGAGGCGATCGTCAGACGCATCGACTACATCGTGAGTATCGGCGAGACGGTGATGTCGCCGCTCGCGGTGACCGAGCACGCGGTGCGCGGTGTGGTGGACCGGCTGCGCAACCGGCCGGCGCGGTAGGCCGTGACCGGCGCCGAGCCGGTGCCCGCACCGCCCTACGCCGACGGCACCGGTCTGCCGTGGGACGTTCCGGTAACCGACGCCGTCGCGGTGATCGCCGCCGCCCGCGCCCGGCACGGAGACACCTTCGCCGTGAAAAGCGGTCCCGACCGCTATCTGTTCACCTTCTCGCCCACCGGCGTCGAGTCGTTCTACGCACTGAGCGAGGAGACCGCGAGCAAGGGGGTCGCCGACTACCTGATGCTGCGGCGCAAGCTGCCCGACGACATCTTTGCCGGGCGACGCACCCTGCCGAACATGCTGTTTCGCCGCGGCGATGTGGCCAACTATCTGGTCAACCTGGACCGCGCGCTCGAGCAGACAACACTCGAGCTGGGATGGGCGGGTTCGTTCGACGTGTTCGATCTGATGCGTCGCCTCGGCCACCGGATGGGGCTGGCCTCGTGGGCCGGACCGGGGTCGGCCGACGGGGAGACCTTCGAGCGTCTGGTGCGCGCCTTCGACACCCTGGACGGCTCCGACGCGTTCGTCCACCCCGATCGGATGGCGGCGGTGGCGGCGACCGGCAAATGCGCCGAGCGCGCCGCGCTCGATGAGATTGCCGACGCCATCGCCGCCGCGGTGCGCAGATTCGACGACGGGGACATCAGTGATCATGACCTCTTCGGCCGGATCGTGCACGCCTGGTCGACGGCGCCGCAGCCTTCCCGGCTGCGCGGGATCGCCTTCGACGTCGCGCTGATCCACATCGCGTCCATGTCCAACCTGGCCGCCGCGCTGGGCTGGGCTTTGGTCGACCTGCTCGAACACCCGGCCCAGCTGCAGCGAGTACGGTTGGGCGACAATCCCTTTGCCCAGAGCTGTGCGCTGGAGTCGACGCGTATGGCGCAACGCTCGATCATGTCTCGCAGCGTGCTGTCGCCGGTCTCGCTGAACACCGGAGCCACCACCTACCGGGTCCCGCCTGGCTGGACCATCGCCACCCTGCTCCCGTTGCTCAACACCTTCGCGGCGCCGGGGCTACGGCAATGGGATCCCGATCGGTGGACCCGCCATCAGCTGACCGAAAAAGACGCTCTCCCTTCGCCGATGCTGGTCACCGCCTTCGGGCACGGCAAGCACTCCTGCCCGGCCCAGCCGTTCTCGCTGTCGGCGATGACGGCCGCCATGACTCACCTGCTGGGCGCCTACCGGATGACGCCGCGATGGACGACACATCCGGAGCCGGTCGCGGCCCAGATCAGCGGCGTTGCGCGGGCGGCCGGGCCGTGCCTGGTCGACTATTCGCACACCTAATCAGGTCCCCCGGTCGACGGCGTCGAAAACGTCCAGCGCATGGTGAAACGGCGCGGCGGTGATCTGATGATCGCTGGCGAAGGAATGGTCGAAGGCGAAGACGATGCACAGCAGCAGACCGAGCAGAACCGCGATCGTGCTGGAAACCACTGCATGGCCAACGGTGTGCCCGAGACGCAGGAACCCGGTGAGCGAGACGAGAACCACCGCACCGAATATCAGCCCTGCCCATAGCAACACCGGGATTCGGGGCTTGGTGCCGATGATGCGCTCGTTGCGATCGGATGCCAGCGCGGTCAGTTGGCTCAGGAACTGAAAGTCGATCGGATTCGACGCGGCACCGGACGTCTGTTTACCGACGATGCGATACATGTCGGTGATTGCCGCCCGCGCGCTGTCACTGCCGCCGTCCACGCCGGGCTTGGTGCGATCGGTGCCCGCCACGGCGTTCGCGTACTGGCGCAGCAGCTGCTGAAGCTGGGCCTGCTCCGGCTGTGGCATCGCGACCGTCTGGCGATACATCGTGGTCAGCGCCGATGCCTCGTTGGCGACAATGACCTGGGTGGCGGAGAATTGTTCCCACGTGGCCACCACGGTGAACCCGAGCAGCGCGCCGTAAACGAGGCTGACAATCGCGATGAACGGCGACATCGCCGGGTTGTGATCTCGGCCGAGCACCGGCGTCGGCATCATGCGGCTTCCAAGCCATATGCAGCCCACCGCGATGGCGATTGCGACGGCGAAGACAACAATCACGAGTAGCCACAGTGGTGGCCCGGATGCGCCCAAGATCTCCCCGCCAGGTATCGCTTGATATGCATGGGCCGCAGGTGGTCCCGCCCCACTTCGGCCCAGCGTCAGCGTATTCGCGCCCGGCGCGGCAGAGCACGCGATTCAGTTGCTGTTAACCGATACTTCGCGGCGCGCTCGCCGACCGCTACATCTTGGTCCGCCGGGCCATCGCGAAGCTGTAGAAACCGTAGGTGATGATGCCCAGACCGGCGGCGACCAGCAGAATCCGTCCATACGGTTGAGCGCCCAGCGTCTTGAGGGCCGCATCCAGGCCAGTGGCCTTCTCCGGCTGCGACAAGAATGCGGCGACGATGACCAGTACGCCCGCGCCGGCGATCACCACCCCCTTGGCGATGTAGCCGACGATGCCCAGACGCCGGACCACGTTGCCGGACTTGCCTTTCAGATCGTCGACGAAGTTGCGGCTGGCACCCTTGTAGACGTGGTAACCCCCCACCGCGATGACGATCACGCCGCAGACCACCAGGGCGATCGTGCCGGCCGTGCTCTGCATCAGCCGTGCGCTGATCGTCGAATTCTGCTGACCGGCAGACTTGCCGGCGCCGCGCGCGAAACCGAGAGCCGAATACGCCAGCGCGACATAGACGACCGCGAGCGAGAATGCTTTGGCCCGATCCAGTGCGCTCGACGACGCGCCGTCCTGCTGGTCGCTGGATCGGCCGAGTGCGGTCTCGACGAGGCGCCACAGACCCAGCACCAGCAGAGCGCCGGCGGCGAACCACAGCGCGACAGGCCCGCCCGGCTTGCTTGCCAGGGTGGCCAGCGCACCCGTTTGATCGGCGGTACCGGCCTCGCCGAACGCGATTCGGATGGCGAGGTATCCGACGACCAGGTGCAGCAGTCCGCTCACCACGAACCCGCCACGTGCCAGCCGCTCGAAGAGCTCGTTCTGGGCGAAGCGGGCCGGGGTCATCGTGTGATCGGATGGCATCGATGCGGACATGGGACCTCCTCCCCTGCCCTATGCCCGTTACCCGCTGTTCCGTAACGCGCTGGCCAACCCGTTCATCGTCAGCAGGATTCCGCGCTGCACCAATTCGTCGTCGTCACCCGACCGGTAGCGCCGAAGCAACTCGACTTGCAGGTGGTTCAGCGGCTCCAGATACGGGAAGCGGTTGAACACCGAACGAGCCAGCGCCGCGTTGTCGGCCAGCAGGTCGTCCTGACCGGTGATCAGCTTGTGCATCGCGATCGTCCGCTGATGCTCGTCGGCGATCTTGCCGAACACCCTGCGCCGCAACGACTCATCGGCCACCAATTCCGCGTATCGCGCCGCCAGTCCCAGGTCGCTTTTGGCCAGCACCTGCGCCATGTTGGACAACACGCTGCGGAAGAACGGCCACCGCTGATACAGATCGTGCAGAACTTCGACTCGCTCGCTTTCGGGGCCCGCGGCGATCCACTGCGCGAACGCCGATCCGGTGCCGTACCAGCCGGGCAGCATCACCCGCGACTGGCTCCATGCCAGCACCCACGGAATGGCACGAAGGTCCGCGATCGACTCGGTGGGCTTGCGCGACGTCGGACGGCTGCCGATGTTCAACGATCCGATCTCACTGACCGGCGTGGACGCCTTGAAGTACTCGACGAAACCCGGTGTCTCGTGGACTAATTCGGAGTACGCCTCGCGGGCCAGCGTCGCGATCTCTTCGAGGACCGCGTAGGCCGGCTCTGCCTCGTCGCCGAGACCCTCCACATCCAGCAGCGTCGACTCCAGCGTGGCGGCCACCAGGCTTTCCAGATTCCGTTGCGCCAACAGCGGTTCGGCGTACTTGGCCGCGATCACCTCGCCCTGCTCGGTCAGCCGCAGTGAACCGTTCACCGCCCCGGGCGGCTGGGCCAGGATGGCCTGATAACTGGGGCCACCGCCGCGGCCGACGGTGCCGCCGCGGCCATGAAAGAGCCGCAACCGAATTCCGGTCTTGCGGGCCACCTCGGCCAGCGCCAGCTCGGCCCGATACACCGCCCAGTTCGCGGTCAAATAGCCGCCGTCCTTGTTCGAGTCGGAGTAGCCGAGCATCACTTCCTGGCTGTCCCCGCGGGCGGCCACCAACGACCGGTAGATCGGCAGCTCCAGCATCGCGTGCAGTATCGCCGCACCGTTGTGCAGATCGTCGATCGTCTCGAACAGCGGCGAAATGCCCACCGGGCAATAGGGTTGGGGCCCGGAAACATCGAGCAGTCCCGTTTCCTTCAGCAGCAGCGCGGCCTCCAGCACGTCCGAGACGGACTGACACATCGAGATGACGTAGTTGGGCACCGCCGCCGGCCCGTACCGCTTGACGGCGAACGCGGCGGCCTCGACCACGCTCAATTCCTGGTGGGCAAGCTCAGACAACTCCGCGCGGTCACTCAGCAGGGGGCGCCTCGTGGTCAGTTCATCCGCCAGCAACTCGACTCGCTCGTCTTCGGGCAGCGAACGGTAGTCCGGATGTACCCCGGCCCAGGCCAGCAGCTCGGCAACCACTTCCTCGTGCACGTCCGAGTTTTGCCGCATGTCCAGCCCGCACAGGTGAAACCCGAATACGTGCACGCCTTCTCGCAATAGGCCCAGCCGATCCTCGGCCAGCAGGGCGCTGCCGTGCGTGCGCAGCGAATCATCGATGATGTCGAGGTCGGCCCTCAGTTCGTCCGGCGTGGCGTACGGTTGCATGCCCAGGTCGAGCAGTTGCTGCGGCTGGTCATCCAGGATCTGGGTGACCGTCGCACTGAGCCGGCCGCGAATAACCCGCACCGCCCGCCGATACGGCTCGTCGGCCCTGGCCTGCTCCGGACAGCTCTGCTCCAGAGCCGTCAATTCCGTTGTGACGCTGATCAATCGCGCCGACATCGAGAGCTCCTGCTCGAGGTGGGTGAGCTCGGCCAGGTAATGCGACAGCGCTGTGAACGCGGCGCTGGCGGTGGCCCGGCGCACCACGGCGGCAGTGACGTTCGGGTTCCCGTCGCGGTCACCGCCGATCCACGAGCCCGGCTGCAGAATGGGCGCCGATAGCAAATCGGCCCCGGGCCAGCGGGCGCGCAGCGCGTCGCGAACCCCGGAATTGACCTGCGGGATCACCTCGAACAGTGCGGCCTGGTAATACCGCAGGCCGACGTCGATCTCGTCGGTGATCTGCAGCCGGGACAACCGGATCAGCGCGGTCTGCCAGAGCGTGAGCACCTGGCGGCGCAGCTCACGCTCGATGCTGCGGCCATCGCTGGTTTCCCGGTGCCCCTCGGCGTGCAGTCGCATCAGCTCGGTGATCCGGTGCTGGGCAACGAAGACGGTCCGCCGGCGAGTCTCGGTGGGGTGGGCGGTGATGACGGGCGAAACGAGCGCACCCTTGAGCGCCTCGGCCACCGTGGCCGAATCCAATTCCGCGGAATCCAGTTTCGCGTAGGTGGCGGCCAGGCTGCTGTCTTGCGGTGGTTCGCCGGCGTCGACGTGGATATGACGCCGGCGCTCGCGGTGGATGTCTTCGGCGACGTTGGCCAGCAACGCGAAGTGGCTGAACGCCCGGATGATCGGGATCGCCAAGTGGATGTCGATGCCGTCGAACATGTGCGAGATCTCGGCCCGGTCGATCTCGGAGCGGCGCACCCGAAAAGACTCCACCCGGGCGCGTTCGACCAACTCGAAAACCTCGTCGCCGTTCTGCTCGCGCACGGTGTCGCCGAGGATGGTGCCGAGCATCCTGATGTCAGCGCGCATCGGCTCGGTTGCCTCGCGGCCGACGCGGGTCCGCTGCACAGCACCAATCGGCGCCAGCGCGGCCTCGGGAACGACCTCGGCGACGGGCTCAGAAACCATGCGATCCAGTATCGGTGCCCGCGGCGTTACCCGCTTGCCGAGTGAAGTCGGGTCAGCGGTACTTGATCTGCAGTGCCATGCCGATGATGCACACCAGCCAGATACCGACCACGAACACCGTCAGCCGGTCCAGGTTCTTCTCCACCACCGTGGATCCGGACAGGCTGGACTGCACACCACCGCCGAACAGCGTGGACAGGCCACCACCCTTGGCACGGTGCAGCAGCACCAGCAGCACTACCAGGATGCTGGTGACCACCAGGGTGATCTGTAGGGCCAAAACCATGACGGATAGCTTACCGGGCGCGAGGAACCCGTCACTCGAGGCCGACCCGATGACCGGATGGGCAGGTCTTCCAACATCTAGACGTCGGCGCCGAGCCGGACGAGGGGCAGGAACACCGCGTCCACAATCTCCTCAATGGCTTGGTCGGTCAGGGGTGCCAGCGTGACCAACACATCGTGGCGAAGCAGGTCGGTGGGCAGCTGTGCCACTCGGCCGTTGACCTGGCCAGGCCGAATCTCCCCACGGGTGATGGCGCGCGCGACAAGCTTGTTCATCGTGGCGCCGCGCTCACCCTCAAGCACGTTGCGCAGGTCGGCGATGTTGGTGCCGGTATCGCGGTAGAAACCGCCGAGCCGGGTCATCACGGTGATGGCCAGATGGCCGCGCTGGCTATTGACCTGCCGCAGCAGGTTGATCACGTCGCCGCGCAGACTGCCGGTGTCCGGCACCGTGAGTGGATCCTTTTTGGCTGCAGCGATCAACGCGGCGTGTACCAGTTCCGGCTTTCCCGGCCAGCGTCGGTACAGCACCGCGCGACTGGTGCGGGCCCGAGCGGCGACGCCATCGATCGTGAAGTCGTCGTAGCCGCGTTCATTCAGTTCTTCCCAGGCCGCGGACAGCAACGCGTTCTCGAGGGCGACACCGCGGCGACGCTGCGGAGCGGCGTTAGAGGTAAGAGGCATTGCGTTCCCTAAGGCTGATCGCTACCGTTCATTGGATACGCAATGGATCCTATCGCCGGGCGAGGCCTACCGATGCGCATTCTCATCTCCGGTGCCGGTGTCGCGGGCCTGAGCACCGCGATCAACCTCGGTTCCGACGGCCATGACGTCACCATCGTCGAGCGCGCGGACCACTTGGGGGGCAGCGCGCCGCCGATCGACATTCGTGGGGACTCGATCGACGTAGCCGACAAGATGGGCCTGCTCGGGCAAATCCACGAGCGCAGCATCGACATGACCGAGCGGGTGCAATTCGTCGACCGCGACGGCACGGTGGTAGCGGAACTGCCGGCGGACGAGATCAACGACGGCCCCGATGACGTCGAGATCGCCCGTGACGACCTCATCGACCTCCTGCGCGACCGGCTGGGGTCAACGGAATTGCGGCTGCGCGAATCCATCGCCGCACTCGACGGCGGTCGATTCGGTGTCGACGTCCGGTTCTCCTCGGGCGCGGCTGACCGATACGACCTCGTCGTTGGGGCGGACGGAATGCATTCGGCCGTGCGGGAGCTCACATTCGGGCCGCAGCGGCAGTTCCTGCACCACCTCGGCTTCTATACCGGGATGGCGGCGCTACCCGGTTATCATCCGAGCGATCGGGTAAACCCGATGTACAACTTCCCGGGACACCTCGTAGGGATCATGTCCTACAACGCAAAAGCGTTCGCATTCTTCATGTTTCGCTCGCCGTGGATCGACTACGACTACCACGACCTGGCGGCAGGTAAGCGGATCCTGGGCGATGCCTTCGCCGGTCACGACGAGTGGCGAGTTCCTGAGTTGGTCGACGCCGCCGTCAGAGACCCGCAGCTCTACTTCGACTCCGAGAGTCAGATCAAAATGCCGGGCTGGCACAACGGTCGCGTCGTTCTCGTGGGCGATGCCGCACACTGCGCCGCAACCCTTTCTGGGCGCGGCACCAGCCTGGCCCTGACCGGCGCCTGGTTCCTCGCGCGAGCCTTGCGCGAGCACCCCGGCGACCTCGCCCGGGCGTGGGACCGATACGACCGCGATCGGCGGCCGCACGTGACCCGCTGCCGGGCGACGGCCGCCCCGGGCGGCGCCCTGCTGGCCCCCGCCACTCAGGCCGAGATCGACGCGCGCAACCGGGGATTGAGGGGCTAGGCCCGCGCCGGTAAGAGTCATTGCGTTTCCTAACTCCGATCGCTATCGTTCTTTGGATACACTATGTCTCCTATATCCGAGGGGTTTACTCATGCGCATTCTGGTTTGCGGCGCGGGCATGGCCGGGCTGTCCGCGGGCATCAATCTGGGCAACGCCGGGCATGACATCACCATTGTCGAACGCGCACAACATCTTCGGGTCAACGGATCACCGATCGACATTCGCGGCGAGTCACTGACGGTCGCGCGACAGATGGGCATCCTCGATGAGATCCGGGCCCGCCAGGTCGACATGACGGCACGCAGTTGCTTCGTCGACGGCAACGGCGACCGGGTGGCCGATCTACCGCTCGCGGAGATCAACGACACGGCTTACGACACCGAAATCCCGCGAGAAGATTTGGCGCACGTCCTGCGCAATGGTCTCGGGCCTTCCGTCGCGTTGAGGTTCGGCGAGTCCGTCACCGAACTGCACGACGACGGTCGCGGTGTCGACGTACTGTTCGTCTCTGGCGGGCAGGCCCGCTACGACCTCGTAGTGGGCGCCGATGGTCTGCACTCTGCGACCCGCCGGCTCATTTTCGGTCCTGAGCGCCGGTATCTGCGTCATCTCGGCTTCTACGTCGCGCTGGCGAATTTGCCGCATTACCGTCCGACCGGCGCCCCCAACCCGATCTACAACTTCCCGGGGCACATGGCCGGCGTTG
The DNA here is from genome assembly GCF_900176255.2 of Mycobacterium ahvazicum. GTDB lineage: Bacteria > Actinomycetota > Actinomycetes > Mycobacteriales > Mycobacteriaceae > Mycobacterium > Mycobacterium ahvazicum. The sequence goes on along the minus strand of NZ_FXEG02000002.1, from coordinate 1,807,622 downwards.
TCGCCTATCGCGACGTGGCGTTGGCGGTGCTGGAGTTCCGCTCATCCTGGATCGAGTACGACTACCACGACCTAGATGCGCAGAAGCGCGTCCTCACCGAGGAATTCGGCGGACACGGCCGGTGGCGGGTGCCCGAACTGCTCGACGCGGCATGCCGTGACCCGGAACTGTACTTCGACTCGGTGAGCCAGATCGACATGCCATCGTGGCACCGGGGACGGGTCGTGCTTGTCGGCGACGCGGCCCACTGCGCATCCCCGATGTCCGGGCGGGGAACCAGCCTGGCCATCACCGGAACATGGCTACTGGCAAAGGCATTGTCCGACAACGCCGACGACCTGGATGCAGCGATGGCCCAATATGAGCGTGATCAGCGCCCGCACGTCACCCATGCCCAGGGCACCGTCGGTGCGGGCGGGGACCTCTTGGTTCCCGCGACTCAGGAAGCCATCGACGCACGCAATCGCGCGCTGGCCCACGCCGGCTGAGTGCTACCGGACCGGCTCGGCCACAACGACGTCAGGGCAGCGGGCCACCGGCGGCGATGGCCGCCAAGGTCGCGAATTGCTCGCCCTCCAGCGACGCTCCCCCGACCAGCCCGCCGTCGACGTCGTCCTGCGCGACGATCTCGCCGACGTTCTTGGCGTTGACCGAGCCGCCGTAGAGCACCCGCACGGTGTCGGCGATCTTGGGTGTCGCCAGTTCGCCCAGCTGCCGGCGGATCGCCGCGCAGACCTCCTGAGCGTCTCCGGCGCTGGCCACCCGGCCGGTGCCGATCGCCCAGACCGGCTCGTAGGCGATCACGACCTGACCGATCTGCTCGGCCGACAGGCCGGCCAGCGACTCACGCACCTGCTTCTCGCAGTGGCTCACGTGCTCGCCGGCCTCCCGGATATCGAGATGCTCGCCGACGCACACGATCGGGGTCAGGCCGTTCCTGAGCGCGGCGGCGGCTTTGGCGGCCACCAGCGCGTCGTCCTCGTTGTGGTAGGTGCGCCGCTCCGAATGGCCGACGACCACGAAGGTGCAACCCAGCTTGGCCAGGAAGGTGCCGCTGATGTCGCCGGTGTAGGCGCCGGAGTCGTGCTGCGACAAGTCCTGGGCGCCATAGGTCAGCCGCAGCTTGTCACCGTCGACCAGGGTCTGCACGCTGCGCAGGTTGGTGAACGGCGGCAGCACCGTGACGTCGACCTTGTCGAAGTACTTGTCCGGCAACGCAAATGCGATCTTCTGCACCAGCGCGATGGCCTCGAAGTGATTGAGGTTCATCTTCCAGTTGCCGGCGATCAGCGGCTTACGGCTCACGAGTCTCCTCCGCTTGGCTGGGGACGCCCCAACACCTCGATGCCGGGCAACTCCTTGCCCTCCAGGTATTCCAGCGACGCGCCACCACCGGTCGAGATGTGCGAGAAGGCGTCCTCGGGGATGCCGAGGGCACGCACGGCCGCGGCGGAATCTCCACCGCCCACCACGCTGAAGGCGCCCTTGCCGGTCGCCGCGACGATCGCCTCGGCCACCCCCCGGGTGCCGGCAGCATAAGCCGGGAATTCGAAGACGCCCATCGGGCCGTTCCAGAACACGGTCTCAGCGTTGGACAGCAGCGCCCCAAAGCGTTTCACCGACCCCGGACCGATGTCCAGGCCGATCAGATCGTCCGGAATCGCATTGGCGGCGACGAACTGTGGTGGCGAATCGGCACTGAACTTCTCGGTCACCACGATGTCGCCGGGCAGTCGCAGCACGTCGACGTAGGTGTCCAGCAGGTTGCGGCAGGTCTCGACCATGTCCTCTTCGAGTAGCGACTTTCCTACCGAATAGCCTTGTGCGGCAAGGAAAGTGAAGCACATTCCGCCGCCGATCACGATGCTGTCGGCCTTGGTCGCGAGCGACTCGATGACGCCGAGCTTGTCCGACACCTTCGACCCGCCGAGCACCACCGCGTAGGGCCGCCGCGTCGAGCTCGTCAGCTGTTCGAGCACCGCGATCTCGTCGGCCACCAGCTTGCCGGCGTAGTGCGGCAGCAGGGTGGCGATGTCATACACCGAGGCCTGCTTGCGGTGCACCACACCGAAGCCGTCCGAAACGAAAGCCCCTCCCGGCCAGACCAATTCGGCGAGTTTCTTCGCCAACGCCAGCCGCTCGCCGTCATCCTTGCTGGTCTCGCGCGGGTCGAAGCGGATGTTCTCCAGCAACAGGATGTCGCCGTCGGTCAGGCCCTCGGCACGCGCCAGCGCATCGGTTCCGACGACGTCACCCGCCAGCTGCACGTGCCGGCCCAGCTGCTCACTGAGCGCCGCCGCGACCGGCGCCAGCGACAGCTTCGGATCGGGCCCGTCCTTCGGGCGTCCCAGATGCGCGGTCACCACCACCTTGGCACCGCCATCCAGCAGTGCCTTCAGCGTCGGGACCGACGCGGTGATCCGGCCCTGGTCGGTGATGTCGCCGGCATCGTTGAGCGGGACATTGAGGTCGGAGCGCACCAGCACGGCGCGACCCGAAACACCCTCGGACAGCAGGTCTTCGAGGTTTGGGACGCTCACGGTTTACAGCGACTTGCCGACCAGTGCGACCAGGTCAACGAGTCGGTTGGAGTATCCCCACTCGTTGTCGTACCACGACACGATCTTGGCCTGATTGTCGATCACCTTGGTCAAGCCCGAGTCGAAGATCGAGCTGTGCGGGTCGGTGACGATGTCGCTGGACACGATCGGCGCGTCGTAGTACTTCAGGATGCCCTTGAGCGGGCCCTCGGCGGCGGCCTTCATCGCGGCGTTGATCTGCTCGGCACTGGCCGCCTTGGCCAGCTCGGCGGTCAGGTCGGTGACCGAGCCGGTGGGGATCGGCACCCGCAGTGCGTACCCGTCGAGCTTGCCCTTGAGCTCAGGCAAGACCAGTCCGATGGCCTTGGCCGCCCCGGTGGAGGTCGGCACGATGTTCAGCGCAGCCGCACGCGCGCGGCGCAGGTCCTTGTGCGGGCCGTCCTGCAGGTTCTGGTCCTGGGTGTAGGCGTGGATCGTGGTCATCAGGCCCTTGACGATGCCGAACTCGTCGTGCAGGACCTTGGCGACCGGACCCAGGCAGTTCGTCGTGCACGAGGCGTTGGAGATGATGTTCTGGCTGCCGTCGTACTTGTCGTCGTTGACGCCCAGCACGATGGTGATGTCCTCATCGGTCGCCGGGGCCGAGATGATCACTTTCTTGGCGCCGGCGTCCAGGTGGCCCTTGGCCTTGGCCGCGTTGGTGAAAATGCCGGTGGACTCCACGACGACATCGACGCCCAAATCACCCCACGGCAGGGCGGCCGGACCCTCGCGTACCTCGAGGGCCTTGATCTTGGCCGGGCCGACCACGATGGTGTCCTCGCCTTCCAGGGTCACATCGTGGGGCAGCCGGCCCAGGATCGAGTCGAATTTCAGCAGATGCGCGAGCGTGGCGTTATCGGTGAGGTCGTTGACCGCCACCACCTCGATATCGGCGCCGCCCTGCTCCTGCTGCGCAAGCAACGCCCGGTAGAAATTGCGTCCGATTCGACCGAAGCCGTTGATACCTACTCGGACCGTCACTGGTGTCTCCCTCGGTAAGTCTGGTGTTGAACCCCTGGGCGTCAGCCTAGATCAGTAGTGGCAACGGTTGCTGAACTGGTAACAGTCCCGAACCCGCGAAGCCCAAAAGCCGACCAAAAGCCGACCAAAAGCCGACCAAAAGCCGAGTTGAAACGCGCCGCCTCAGGCCGGTGATTGCGGCCTAGCGGACCACGAGCCGCGGTCCCCGCGGCAGGTCGGCTGTGGGCTGGACCACAAATCGGCGCTGCAGGTTCTCGATCAGGCCGTCGAGCGCCTGGCGCTCCTGCTCCTCGATGCGCGCGGTGCGCCGAAAGGCACATGCGCTTTCGGCGTCGCCTCTGGCTTCGGCGACGGCAATCGCCTTGTGGTAGCCCTCGATCCGTTGGTTGATCAGCCGGCGGTTCTGGGTCAGCAGACGCAGAAAGTAGTCGGCCTGGCGCTGATCCGCGGTGTCGGCCACAACCGTTGCGCGATCCAAAGCACCGACAGTCCGGCCGGCGGTCACCGGCGGCCCCGATTGCCGGACATGCCCCGGGCCGGGACGGACTGCGCCGCCGCGAGAGTGGTGCCCGCGACGGTCACGGGCGCCACTCAAGCTGTGCGCTGCGACCGAGCGTGCATCACGCTCGTCAGACAAACCAGCGAAGTCCATCTCTTCTTCTCTCAACCGGCTGTTCACTGTTTAGCGCGGTAACCATAACCCCCCGAATCCGGCCAGCGCCATATCCTTCGGCGACGAACACTAGGTCGCTTTTGCTAGCAAGGCATAAACGCCAGGTCAGCCGCTGGGAGGCGGTGACTACCTCGACGGCTCAGAGCTGGTGGCTCCTAAGGACATTCGTGAGCCATGTGCAATAGCGCCGGCGCCATCCACCGGCAGGCCTCCAGCGCGATCTGCACTCGCAACACCGCGTCGGGATCGTCGAAACTGTGCCCGCACAGGTGCATGGCCCGCGTCACGGCTTCCCGAATAATGTTGGGGGGCAACTGCATTACCTCAGCAGTGGCGACGTGGCTTCGGTTTCTGGATAGAAATTCGCGCAACGTTTCGCGCAACCATCCGGTGCGCTCGTCGTCCTGGCCCAGCTCGCCGAGCACATCGGTGACAAAGGAGCGCAGCTCGTCCAAGTCGCCTGCCATCAACGCAATTGGCGCAACCTCCCGGTAGAAAACCACCCCGGCATCCGATCGGCTCCGGCCGGCAAAGGCGACCGCCTTCACCCGCTCCGCCTGTTTCAGCGATGCCCGGAATCCGCTTTGCCCGTCTTCCACCCGGCCAAATGCCAGACCGGCCCGCACTCCCGCGGACTCGAAAGCCGTGCGCACCCGGTACTGGTCGATCTCCGGTTTGCCAGAACCGTCGAGCGCAAACCACAACCGGGCCTCGCGGTCATGCGTCGGCACCAGCAATGTGCCGTTCACCGCGCCCACCGCGGCGGCGACAGCGCGTCGCACCCGATCGAACGACGCCACCACCTCCGCGGGCGGCATGAGCTCGTCGACCCACAGCGCCGCGGCGATGTGCACACCGTCCAACGGATACGTCAACACGCTGTCGGCCACCTGCGCGGCGACCGGGATGTTGTCGCGCGCCTGATCGGCCGACGGCCGGCCGCCCCCGTCGCCGCCGCATTCGTCGCGCTCCAGCTCATAGGAGACCGTCAACTGATCGGCCACGGCGTCGACGAAGCTCGCCGAGCGAGACACCAGGTCGACGATCGTCGGCACCTGCCGTGCCGGCTCTACCAGTGCCACGAACCGTGTCGCCGCCTCCAGGAAACGCGAGTGCACGATGCGGTGGGCTCGCACCAGCACCGACAACGGAACGTCACGGCGTGCGGCGGCCCGCACGTAGGCGACCGACGCCGCGGGGGCCTCCAACCAGTCGGCCGTCGCACCCTTGGCCAAGAACTCGATACCGGCGACCACACTGTCGGTGAGGCTGGCCCGCCACAGATCCAGCATGGCGGCGTCGTAGTCGAGGTCCCGATTCTCGGCCTTGATCTCTTCGAAGACCTCGGCGATGAAGTCCTCGCGAATACGGTCCATCTCCCGGGCGATCACCGACATCGGGTCCGCAATGACATCGACCATGCCGGCCACCTTCCGTCCCGTTGTGCCGCACCCACCACTGTGCGCGACCGGGAGTCCGAAGGTAAGAGTGTTTGCCTGTTGGCCATCCAATCCAAAGCCCTAGCTACCATCTAGGGACTCAACGCGGGAACTCTCGAGCGACGCCAAAGGGGGCATCGGTGAGCGAAGTGGGCGCGAGCGACAGTGACGACCCCGAGATCGGAAAATTCGACCCCGGCCTGACCAAGCGCTTGATGAGCGTGATGCGCCCGGTCTTGAAGAGGTATTTCCGCTCCGAGGTGCACGGCCTGGAGTCTTTCCCGCCGGGTGGGGCGCTGGTGGTCGGCAACCACTCCGGCGGCATGTTCCCGATGGATGTCCCGATCTTCAGCGTCGACTTCTACGAGAAGTTCGGGTACGACCGGCCGGTCTACACGCTGAGTCACGACATCCTGTTCCTGGGCGTGACGGGCGGGCTGTTCCGGCGCACCGGCTACATCCGGGCCAATCGGGAGAACGCCGCCCAGGCGTTGCGGTCCGGCGGTGTGGTGGTCGTCTTTCCCGGCGGTGACTACGACGCCTACCGGCCGACCGTGTCGGACAACGTCATCGACTTCAACGGCCGCAAGGGATACGTCCGTACCGCGATCGAAGCCGGCGTGCCGATCGTTCCCGCGGTGTCCATCGGGGGCCAGGAGACCCAGCTCTACCTGACCCGCGGCACCTGGCTGGCCGAGCGGCTGGGGATCAAGCGGTTGCTGCGCAGCGCCATCCTGCCGGTCTCGTTCGGCTTCCCGTTCGGCCTTTCCGCCGTGGTGCCGCCGAACGTGCCGTTACCCACCAAGATCGTCACGCAGGTGCTGGAACCCATCGACGTCGCCGCGCAGTTCGGCGAGGACCCCGACATCGACGCGGTCGACGAGCACGTGCGCTCGGTGATGCAGGAAGCCCTCAACGACCTCGCCGCCAAGCGCCGTTTCCCGATTCTGGGCTGAGCCATGCCATCTCCCCTGAACCAAGCTCGCGACGTCTTGGGCGTCTTGGCGACGTTGCAACGCGCCCGGATGATCGCGCCGATGCGGCCCGACCGCTACCTGAAGATGGCCGCGGCGATGCGTCGCGAGGGCATGGGCATGACGGTCGGTTTCGCCGGCGCCGCTCAGCGCTGCCCGGACCGCCCCGCCGTGATCGACGAACTCGGCACGCTGACCTGGCGGCAGCTCGACGAGCGGATCAACGCACTGGCGGCCGCGCTGCAAGCCTTGCCGTCGGGCCAGCCACAGGTGATCGGGATCATGTGCCGCAATCACCGCGGCTTCATCGAGGCGTTGGTGGCCGCCAACCGGATCGGCTCCGACGTTGTGCTGCTCAACACGTCGTTCGCCGGCCCGGCGATGGCCGAGGTGGTCAACCGCGAGGGCGTCGACGCCGCCATCTACGACGAGGAGTTCACGGCGACGGTGGACCGCGCGCTGGCCGACCGGCCCGACGCCACCCGCATCGTGGCCTGGACCGAGGGCGAACCCGAGCTGACCGTGGAAAAGCTGATCACCGAACATCTCGGCAAGCATCCGCAGCGCACCGGCCGCAAGGGCAGGATGATCCTGCTGACCTCCGGTACCACCGGAAGTCCTAAGGGCGCTAAGCAATCTGGCGGCGGGGCCGGCATCGGCACACTCAAGGCGATCCTGGACCGCACGCCGTGGCGTGCGGAGGAAACGATCGTGATCGTGGCGCCGATGTTCCACGCGTGGGGTTTCTCGCAGCTGATCTTCGCCGCGTCGATGGCCTGCACGATCGTCACCCGGCGCAAGTTCGACCCGGAAGCCACCCTGGAGCTTGTCGACCGCCATCAGGCGACCGGCCTGGCCGTTGTCCCGGTGATGTTCGACCGCATCATGGAACTGCCCGAGGAGGTCCGAAACCGCTACAGCGGCAAGTCCTTACGATTCGCAGCGGCATCGGGTTCGCGCATGCGGCCCGACGTGGTCACCGCGTTCATGGATCAGTTCGGCGACGTGATCTACAACAACTACAACGCGACCGAGGCGGGCATGATCGCGACGGCCACACCGGCGGACCTGCGCGCCGCGCCCGACACCGCGGGCAAGCCGGCCGGCGGAACCGAGATCCGGATCCTGGACCCGGAATTCAATGAGCTGCCCACCGGCGAGGTCGGCACCATCTACGTGCGCAACGACACCCAGTTCGACGGCTACACGGAGGGCTCGACCGGCAAAGGAAAAGCTTTCCACGCCGGCTTCATGTCGTCGGGCGACGTCGGCTATCTCGACGAGGCCGGGCGGCTGTTCGTTGTCGGCCGTGACGACGAGATGATCGTGTCCGGCGGCGAGAACATTTACCCGATCGAGGTGGAGAAAACCCTTGCCGCGCACCCGGAAGTGGCCGAGGCCGCGGTGATCGGCGTGGACGATGAGCAGTACGGCCAGCGACTGGCGGCGTTCGTTGTGCTGAGCCCCGGCTCGGCCGCCACGCCCGAGACGCTCAAACAACACGTTCGCGACAACCTCGCCAACTACAAAGTGCCACGTGAGATTTCGATTCTCGACGAGCTGCCCCGCGGCAGCACCGGCAAAATCCTGCGGACCGAACTGCAATCACGGACGGGGGGCTGATGCGCGTCTTCAAGAAAAGGCCGCTGCTGCGCGCGGCCGTCGAGCTGCTCAACGCCGCCAACGGGTTCCATCCGGTCAGCCGCAATCCCTACGCCTCGATCGCGGTGTTCTGGTTCGGCTGGCCGACCTCGGAGGTGCCCGGCCTGTACGCCGGCGCCTCCATGCTGGATGCCGCGCGGCGCGCCCGCCGGGGAGACTTCGCCGGACCGAAAGGCAAAGCGGCGCTGGCGTTGACGGCCGCGTCCTGGGCGATCCTGGCAGTGATCGGCTACCGGGGTGCCACTACGCCGGGCCCGGTGCTGGAGTCCAGCCTGACCGACCAGCTCGGTCCCGACTACACCGAAGAACTCAAAGCATTGCCCGCCGAGCCCACCCGCCGGGGGCGGCGCAACCCGCCCCTGCGCACCACCGGGGCGCGACGACGCTTCGTGGAGAAAGAGAACATCGTGCGCTACGGCCCGCACGGACGCTCCAACCTGGCCGACGTCTGGCGCCGCCGCGACCTGCCGCGCGACGGCAAGGCGCCGGTGCTGCTGCAGGTGCCCGGCGGCGCATGGATGATCGGGTGGCGCCGCCCGCAGGCGTATCCCTTGATGAGTCACCTGGTTTCGCGCGGCTGGATCTGCGTGTCGATGAACTACCGCGTCGCTCCCCGGTACACGTGGCCCGACCATATCGTCGACGTCAAGCGCGCATTGGCATGGGTCAAGGAGAACATCGCAGCCTATGGTGGCGACCCGAATTTCGTTGCCATCAGCGGCGGTTCGGCCGGCGGCCACCTGTCGGCGCTGGCGGCCCTGACTCCGAACGATCCCAAGTTCCAGCCCGGCTTCGAGGATGCCGACACGTCGGTGGCAGCCGCGGTGCCGTTCTATGGACGTTACGACTGGTACTCCACCGAGGAGCCCGGGCGCGCCGAGTTCGTCGAGGTGCTGGAAAGATTGGTGGTCAAGCGCAAACTCAGCACCCACTCGCACATCTATTTCGATGCGTCACCGATCCGGTACGTACGGGCCGACGCACCACCGTTTTTCGTGCTGCACGGCACCGACGACTCGCTCATCCCGGTGGCCGAATCACGCGAGTTCGTCGAGGAGCTACGGGCGGTGTCGAAGTCACCCGTCGCCTACGCCGAATTACCCAACGCCCAGCACGCTTTCGACATCTTCGGTTCCCCGCGAGCGCACAAGTCGGCCGAGGCCGTGGCGCGGTTCCTGTCCTGGGTGTACGCGACCACCTACCTACCCCGCGACTAGCCCCGGTCGATCGCTTTCTCGAGTTCGGTCAGCGCCGGTTCGATCGCATCGGCCATGTCGTCGATGTCGTTGGCCACCTCCGGCGTCGTCACGAAACCGAAGTCCAGGTAGTCCGTGTAGGAGAAGCAGGTGATGTTGAGCGCGATGTCCATCACCGGCGGGCCGAGCGGCACCAGCGATTGCAGCTTCGCACCGGCCATGTACAGCGGCATCGGTGGACCGGGAACATTCGACACGACCAGGTTGAGCGGAGCCAGGTTTCGCGACAGACCGGTGGCCGTGTACGCGCGCGCGGCCAGCTGCAACAGGCCGGGCGGGGTCGTCTCGGTGAGCCCCATGATCTGATGCGCCGACAGCGCCTCGGCCATTTCCTTGGCGCTCTGCGTGCTTTCGTGGATGGCCCGCAACCGCTCGGCGGGATCATCGATGTCGGTGGCAAGCGATGCCGTCATCGAGCTGATCTTGTTGCCGACGTCGTCCTTATCCGCGTCGGTGCGGGTGGAGACCGGGATCTGGGCGATCAGCGGTTTGCCCGGCAGCTCACCGCGTTTCTGTAGATATTCGCGGGCGGCGCCGGCCACCAGCGCCAGCACGACGTCGTTGAGCTTGACGCCGTAGGCATCCTTGACCGCCTTGGCACGGGCCAGCTCGACACGGGCGCCGGTGACCCGCCGGTGCGGCGAGACGGGTGCGTTGAACCGGGTCTTGGGCGCCTCGAAGAACCGCGGCGGCCTGCTGGTCAGACCCAGCGCGGCAACCTGCTGGCGCACCGTCTGCTCCACCAGTCGCGCGATCCGGAACGGCGTTTTGACGCCGACGTTGATCAGCGCGCCCACCGCCCGCCGCTCGATTCCCGGAATCTTGGCGCCGACCAGCGACCCCACCGTCTCGTGTTGCGGCGGGCGGGGTTCCGGCGTGACGTCCAACAGGATTTCACCCAGCCCGGCGCCGGAGACGCCGTCGACGATCGCGTGGTGCATCTTGGTCAGCGTCGCGACCCGGCCGCCCTCGACGCCCTCGATTACCCACAGCTCCCACAGCGGCCGCGCCCGGTCCAGCTTGTAGGACATCAGCCGGCCGACCAGTTCCTCCAGCTCGCGGCGACCGCCGGGAGCCGGAACCGCGATACGGCGGAGATGGAAGTCGACGTCGAGGTCCTCGTCTTCGACGAACCACGGCCGGTCCAGCCCGAGCGGCGCTCCGGTGACCCGCCAGCGCAACTGCGGCAGTTCGGTCAGCCGCTCGATCAGCAATTCCCGGAGGCGCTGAAAGCTGTACTCCGGTGCACCGCTGGGATCGCACAGCGCCAGGGCACCGACATGCATATGCCAGCCCGCAGTTTCCGCAGACCAAAATGCCGCATCAACGCTCGAAAGCCGCTTCATGCGATGACCGTAGTCCTCGCCGGCAAATCAAGTCGAGCAATCGACAACAATCCCATCTGTGCCCCCAGTTTCCCCCGCAGCCCCCTCGCCGCTGTGCGGCTGGGAGGTGCCCCAGTCGCGGCTAGTTAAGCATCCTCCAACAGGTCAGGCGTCACGGCCGACTCGGTGTCGGGGATGCCTTCGACCTTCGCCTTGCGGTCGGCCATTGACAGCAATCGCCGAATGCGGCCCGCCACAGCGTCTTTGGTCATCGGGGGGTCGGCGAGTCGGCCCAGCTCCTCCAGCGAGGCCTGCCGGTGCTCCACGCGCAGCTTGCCGGCCGAGGCGAGATGGTCGGGAACGGTGTCGCCGAGGATCTCCAGCGCCCGCTCCACCCGGGCCGCCGCTGCGACCGCGGCCCGTGCCGAGCGGCGCAGGTTGGCATCGTCGAAGTTGGCCAGCCGGTTGGCGGTCGCCCGGACCTCGCGGCGCATCCGGCGTTCCTCCCACACCAGCCGGGTGTCCTGGGCGCCCATCCGGGTCAGCAGCGCGCCGATCGCTTCGCCGTCACGCACCACCACCCGATCCGCGCCACGCACCTCGCGGGCCTTGGCGCTGACGCCGAGCCGCCGCGCGGCGCCCACCAACGCCAGCGCCGCCTCCGGGCCCGGGCAGCTGACCTCCAGCGCGGACGAACGTCCGGGCTCGGTCAGCGATCCGTGCGCCAAAAAGGCGCCGCGCCACGCGGCTTCGGCGTCCCCGATGCTGCCGCCGACCACCTGGGCCGGCAGTCCCCGCACCGGACGTCCGCGCATGTCGAGCAGCCCGGTCTGGCGGGCCAGCGCCTCGCCGTCGTTGGCCACCCGCAGGACGTACCGGGTGCTCTTGCGAATCCCGCTGGCCGACAACACATGCACGACCGCGTTGTAGCCGTAGAGGTCGAAGATGTCCTTGCGCAGCCGGCGGGCGATGTTGCCCAGGTCGACCTCGGCCTCGACGACCACCCGGCCACCCACGATGTGCAACCCACCGGCAAAGCGCAGCAAGGACGTGACCTCGGCTCGACGCGCGCTGACCGACTTCACTACCAAGCGGCTCAACTCGTCCTTGACTTCGGTCGTCATCGCCACGCGTCGTCACCCCTTGGTCCGCTGCCAGCTGGTCCGTTCACGCCCGTCGCCGAACTTTCACCGTCGACCCGAATCTCCGCGGTGGCCTTCGCCGAAGGCGCTGCCGGACCCGTGCGGCCCGTTCGGACCCCGTCCAGGGCCGCCGCAAGCTTGCCCGGATCATGTAAAGGTGTACCAGGTCGGGACACGTCGGCGAAGTGGACCTCGGCCTTCAACAGGGTCGCGGTACGGCGCAGTTGCTCGCGTTCGCGCTCACTGGGCACCCGATCGGCGTCGATGATGATGTCGTTGACGGTGAACCCGGGGGCGTGCTGGGCCAATACGTGCAGATGGCGCTCCACTGAGAAGCCGGCCGTCTCCCCCGGTTCGGCCACCAAGTTCAGCACCAGGGCGCGGCGGGCCGAGGTGGCGCGCAGCGCCGCGACCAGCCCGGGAACCAGCACGTGCGGGATTACGCTGGTGAACCAGGATCCGGGTCCCAGCACCACCAAGTCGGCGGCCATGATCGCGTCCACGGCCTGCCGGGTCGCCGGGGGATCCGGCGGCAGCAGCCGCACCCGGCGCACCTTGCCCGGGGTGGTCGCGATCGCGACCTGACCGCGGATCACCCGGAACATCCGCGGGTCGGCCTCCAGGCCGGACACGTCCGCCTCGATCTGCAGCGCGATCGGGCACATCGGCAGCACGCGGCCCTTGACGCCGAGGATGCGCCCCAGCTCGTCGAGGGCCGCGACCGGATCGGCCAGCACCTCCGTCAGGCCGGCCAGCAGCAGGTTGCCGATCGGATGGCCGGCCAGGGCGCCACTGCCACCGAATCGGTGTTGCAGGATGGTCGCCCACAGTCGCCCGTACGGACTGTCAGATGCCAACGCCGCCAACGCCATTCGCAGGTCACCCGGCGGTACCACGTCCAATTCGCTGCGCAGCCGGCCCGACGAGCCGCCGTCGTCGGCGACCGTCACCACGGCGGTGACGTAGGGCGTCAGCCGGCGCGCCGCCGACAACGTCGCATACAAGCCGTGTCCACCGCCCAGCGCGACGATGCCCTCGCTCTGTGGTGGACTCATTCGCGGCCCAGATCCCGGTGCAGCACCCGCACCGACAGTTGCTCGTCAGCCCTCAACAACTGCATCAATGCTTCCGCGATCGCAACGCTGCGATGTTTGCCGCCGGTGCAGCCGATCGCGACCGTCATGTAGCGCTTGCCCTCCCGGCGGTAGCCGTCGACAACCAGAGATAGCAGTCGATGGTAAGCGTCGAGAAACTCCGCCGCCCCCGGTTGGCCCAACACATAGTCGCGCACGGCGGGGTGCTGGCCGGTGTGTGGCCGCAATTCGTCGACCCAGTGCGGGTTCGGCAGAAACCGCACATCCATCACCATGTCGGCGTCCATCGGCAGGCCGTACTTGAAGCCGAACGACTCCACGGTGACGCTCGTCGACGTGCTCGCGTCACCGCCGAAGGCACGCTCGATGCTTTCCCGCAGACTCCTGACCGACAGGGTGGACGTGTCGATGATCAGATCCGCGGTGGCGCGAACCTGTGCCAGCATCCGGCGCTCGGCCGCTATGCCCTCGGCCAGCGTCTGCTGCCCCTGCAGCGGGTGGCTGCGGCGGTTCTGTTCGTAGCGGCGCACCAACATATCGTCGGAGGCTTCCATGAACACCACCCGCGGATTGATGTTGCGGGTGGCCAATTCGTTGCGGACCTCGTCGAGGTCGCCGGTGAATCCGCGCGACCGCACGTCCATCACGACGGCGAGCTGGGTGATCCGCGAGCCGGCCGCCAGCCCGAAATCCACCATCCGGGTGATCAGCTGGGGCGGCAAGTTGTCGGCGACATACCAGCCGAGGTCCTCGAGCACCTTGGCCGCGGTACCCCGCCCGGCGCCCGACAACCCGGTGACCAGAACGACGTCGATCCCTGCGGTGTCACCCGAGTGGCCGTCGCCCCGCTCCGCGCGCACCGATCGCCGCTCGCTGTCGTGACTCGTCATGCCGAGGCTCCGGGTTGCTCGGCTGGTTCGGCTTGCTCGGCCGGTCGTAGCGCCTCGAGGACGGCGGTGGCCGTTGCCACGCCGATACCCGGCACGGCGGTGATCTGGTCGACGGTGGCCTCCTTGAGGCGGGCTATCGATCCGAAGTGAGTGACCAGCGCCTTGCGGCGATGTTCTCCCAATCCTGGCACCGAATCCAGCGCTGAGGCGGTCATTCGCTTGGATCTCTTGCTGCGATGGTAGGTGATCGCGAACCGGTGCGCCTCGTCACGCACCCGCTGCAGCAAATAAAGTCCCTCGCTGTTGCGCGGCATGATCACCGGATCCGGCTCCGAGGGCACCCATACCTCTTCCAGCCGTTTGGCCAACCCGATCACGGCGACATCGGTGATCCCGAGCTCTTCGAGCACGGCGCTGGCCGCGTTGACTTGCGGCGCCCCGCCATCGACGACATACAGGTTGGGCGGATAGGCGAACCGGCGTGATTTGCCTTCCGGGGAAAGCATATTCGGGTCGCTTTGGTCACTGAGGTGGCGCAGGAAGCGGCGCCGGGTCACCTCGGCGATGGACGCGACGTCGTCGGAGCGCCCCTGCCCGGCGGCTTCCCGGATTCCGAAGTGCCGGTAGTCCGACTTGCGCGGCAGGCCGTCCTCGAAAACCACCAGCGAACCCACCACGTCGGTGCCCTGGACGTGGCTGATGTCGACACACTCGATGCGCAGCGGCGCGTCGGCCAGCCCCAGTGCGTCCTGAATGTTCTGCAGCGCCGCGGATCTGGCGTTGAAGTCACCGGCTCGCTTCAGCTTGTGTTGCTGCAGCGCTTCTTTCGCGTTGCGTTGCACGGTCTCGGCCAGAGCCCGCTTGTCGCCGCGACGCGGTACCCGCAGCACGACCCGCGAGCCACGCAGCCCGGACAACCAGCTGGCCAACTCCCCCGCGTTGGACGGCAGGCACGGCACCAGCACCTCACGCGGAACGGGATTGACGGATTCGTCGGCCGCACCGTCCAGCTCCGCCTGGTCGCCGTAGAACTGCGTCAGGAACTGCTCGACCAACTGCTCTTCGCCGGAATCGCCTGGGTCAGCGGCCTTTTCAACAATCCAACCACGCTGACCGCGGACCCTGCCGCCGCGGACGTGAAACACCTGCACCGCCGCCTCGAGTTCGTCGTCGGCGAACGCCACCACGTCGGCGTCGGTGCCGTCACCAAGCACCACGGCCTGCTTCTCCATCGCCCGCTTCAGTGCACCGATGTCGTCGCGAAGCCGTGCCGCGCGTTCGAAGTCGAGTTGCTCGGATGCCGCGTGCATTTGCTGTTCCAGCTCACGGGCAAACCGGTCGGTCTTGCCGGACAGGAAGTCGCAGAAGTCGGTGACGATCCGGCGGTGTTGCTCCTCGCTCACCCTGCCGATACAGGGAGCCGAGCATTTGTCGATGTAGCCGAGCAGGCAGGGACGGTCGATCTGCTTGTGCCGCTTGAATACTCCACCGGAACAGGTTCGCGCCGGGAACACCCGGGTCAGCAGATCCAGCGTCTCCCGAATCGCCCAAGCGTGCGAGTACGGGCCGAAATACCGAACCCCCTTGCGGCGCGGGCCGCGGTAGACCATCAGCCGGGGAAATTCCTCGTTGAGGGTCACGGCCAGCACGGGGTAGGACTTGTCGTCGCGGTAACGAACGTTGAAACGTGGATCAAATTCCTTGATCCAGTTGTATTCCAGCTGCAACGCCTCGACTTCGGTGTTGACCACCGTCCACTCGACCTTGGCGGCGGTGGTCACCATCTGCCGGGTGCGCGGGTGCAGGTTGGCAATGTCGGCGAAGTATGACGTCAACCGGCTGCGCAGGCTTTTGGCCTTGCCGACGTAGATCACCCGCCCGTGCGTGTCCCGGAATCGGTAGACGCCCGGCTCGACCGGAATGGATCCGGGAGCGGGACGATAAGTGGCGGGATCTGGCACGTATCCAGGCTAGTAGCCGCTAAACGGGCCGCGGCGGATCGGGATCGCGTGGCGGAAATCGACCGCTTTTCGCCCGCCGCGAACGTGCCCGCCGGTTTGGGAGCGACCGGTTCGGGCTAAGCAACCGGTTAGCTTGTGACGCTACAGTGGGTGGCAACAGCTGGAGGGAGCTTACAAATGAGCAAACGACCGTTGGCCGGGCTGGCCGTAGGGGTTGGGTGCCTGGCAATGTCGTTGAGCGCCGGGGCGGGGATCGCATCGGCCACCCCCGACATCGGCCCGATGGTGAACACGACCTGCACGTATGACCAGGCGATGCGGGCGGTGCACGCGGAGAACCCGATGGCCGCTCAGTACCTGGACCAGTCGCCGCCGAACCAGCAATTCCTGCAGCAGTTCATGGCATCGACGCCGGACCAGCGGGTGAATCTGCTGAAGGCGATCCAGAACAACCCGGGAGCCGACCAGGCGTTCCCGATCTTCCGGCAGATGATGATCAGCTGCAAGAACTACTGACCGCCCTGTCAGGCAGGTCGGCTGTCTAGCTGCGCTCGTCGTTTCGCCGCCCACTCGGCCATCGGGAATCCGGGTTTGGAGTCGCAGGCCGACAGCAGCAGCGCAATGCGTGGCACCACGACCAGTCCGTAATCGCAGGTCCAGTCCGGCCGGGTCATGGTCCACGCCAGGATGCCGCTCGACGGCGTGCCGAACGAAGCGAGCCGCATCGGACGGAAGTCGCCGAGCGACGAATGGCCGATGGCCTCGCCGTGGCACTTCGACACCGCGCCGAAGCCCTTCCACACGACCTCGTGGGAGTTCAACTTCGTGTCGTAGACGTCGGCGGATTCGGCGTAGAGCGCCGGACCGCTGAACTTGTATTCCGATTCGGCGTGGT
Organism: Mycobacterium ahvazicum; assembly: GCF_900176255.2. GTDB lineage: Bacteria > Actinomycetota > Actinomycetes > Mycobacteriales > Mycobacteriaceae > Mycobacterium > Mycobacterium ahvazicum. The sequence goes on along the minus strand of NZ_FXEG02000002.1, from coordinate 1,790,748 downwards.
CCGTGGAGCGGGGCGGGCGTAGTGGCGAACCCTTGAACAGCAGCGCCGCGGCGCATTCGGGCGGCTGGACGCTGGTGAAGTAGGTGTCGCCCACCGGTACCGCGCTCGCCACACCCATCGGCGTGGTCTCGCCGTCCTGTAGCAGCAAATCGCGTGCCGGAATCCCCGCCGGCGACGGGGAGGCGGACGTCGGGCCACCGGGTGCGGATTGCTGGGGAGCCCGAACAGCGCGGCCGCTGACCGAGGTGGTGCACGCGCACATCGTGATCGCGATCAGCGACGACGCGACGGCCCCCCGCAGTTGACGTGCCATCGGGCGATCCTACGGCAATGTCCCCGCTCGTGTTGTTCAGTGCGCGCGCAGGTCAGGCCGATAGCGGGCCAGCAGCGACCGCACCGAATCCATCGCGGCCACGGCCCGGTCCTTGTCGACGGACTGGATCGCCATCACCGGGATGTACTCGTCGTCGGGCAGGTCGATATGCGCCCAGCGGCTGCCGGCCGGAAACGACACATCGACCAGCTCTGACCAAGCTACTAGCCTGTCTCCCAGCAGGTTTCGCACCGAGAGCCCGGCGGGCCCGACGCGTAACCGGGGCCGGGTGAACAAGAGTATGAGGGCGGCGATGACCAGCCCCAGCACCGCCATCGCGACCTGGTCGGCGGTTTGGAAGACCACTCCGCTGGAGCCCATTTTGAGCAGCAGGCCGCCGGCAATGTGCGCAGCCGCGACCAGAAACGCTGCGCCATAGGCAAATAGCGGCGTCCAATGCGGACGTAGTTCGACATCCCATCCCTGCTGGGACGACACCCGGCTCACGGTCGAGCGCGCAGGTCACGCAATGTCAGCGCGGCGGTCAGCGCGGCCCCGGCCGCCTGAGCGCCCTTGTCCTCCGCCGACGATGGCAGCCCGGCCCGGTCCAGGGCCTGCGCCTCGGTGTTGGTGGTGAGCACGCCGTTGCCGACCGGCGTGGCGGCATCCAGCGAGACTCGGGTCAAGCCTTGGGTTACCGCATCGCAAACATACTCGAAATGTGGTGTGGCGCCGCGGATCACTACACCGAGAGCGATGACGGCATCGTGGTTGCGCGCCAGCTCCTGGGCCACCACCGGAAGTTCCACCGCCCCGTGCACCCGGACCACCGTCGGATTGACGACGCCCGAGTCCGCAGCCACCTTGCGGGCGCCGGCGAGCAGCGCATCGCAGATGGGTCCGTGCCACGAACTCGCCACGATGCCGAGACGAAGATCGGAGGCGTCGAGTGCTTTGACTTCGGGCTCGCCGCCTCCACTCACAAAGCACCGCCGAATTCGCCTGGCAGATGGACGGATTCGTGGAAGTCGTCCAGCCCGGCCAAATCGTGTCCCATCCTGTCCCGTTTGGTCATCAGGTAGCGGATGTTCTCGGCGTTGGCCCGCACCGGCAGCGAGACGCGCTCGATGATGTGCAGCCCGTAGCCGTCCAGCCCGACCCGCTTGGCCGGATTGTTGGTCAGCAGCCGCATCGACCGCACGCCGAGGTCGCACAGGATCTGCGCGCCGATTCCGTAATCCCTTGCGTCGGCCGGTAATCCGAGTTTGAGGTTGGCGTCCACGGTGTCGTCGCCGGCGTCTTGCAGCTGGTAGGCCTGCAGTTTGTGCATCAGGCCGATGCCGCGGCCCTCGTGTCCGCGCATGTAGAGCACCACACCGCGGCCCTCCCGCGCGACCATCGCCATCGCCGCGTCGAGCTGGGGCCCGCAATCGCATCGCCGTGAGCCGAACACGTCACCGGTCAGGCACTCGGAGTGCACCCGCACCAAGACGTCGTCGCCCTCCCCGCTCGGCCCGGCGATGTCACCGCGGACCAGAGCGACGTGTTCGACTTCCTCGTAAATGCTGGCGTACCCGATGGCGCGGAACTCGCCGTGCCGGGTCGGGATGCGTGCCTCGGCGATCCGCTCGATGTGCTTTTCGTGCTTGCGCCGCCATTCGATGATGTCGGCGATGGTGATCAGCGCGAGATCGTGTTCGTCGGCGAACACGCGCAACTCGTCGGTCTGGGCCATCGAGCCCTCGTCCTTCTGGCTGACGATTTCGCAGATCGCACCGGCGGGTTGCAGGCCCGCCATCCGGGCCAGGTCGACGGCGGCCTCGGTGTGGCCGGGCCGGCGCAGCACCCCGCCGTCCTTGGCCCGCAACGGAACCACATGGCCGGGGCGGGTGAAGTCTTCGGCGACGCTGTTGGGATCGGCCAGCAACCGCATCGTGGTGGCGCGGTCGGACGCCGAAATCCCAGTGCCCACACCGTTTCTTGCATCGACGGTGACTGTGTAAGCGGTCCCGTGCTTGTCCTGGTTGAGCGCATACATCGGCAGCAGGCCCAGCTTGTCGCAGATCGCGCCGTCCAGCGGGACGCACAGGTAGCCCGAGGTGTAGCGCACCATGAACGCCACCATCTCCGGCGTCGCCTTCTCGGCCGCGAAGATCAGGTCGCCCTCGTTCTCGCGTTCCTCGTCATCGATGACGACGACGGCCTTACCGGCCGCGATGTCGGCAACCGCCCTCTCGACGGAGTCCAACCTCGTCATCTGTGCTGCCTTGCTGTCGTGCCGAGCAACACGCGAAGTCCGCGCATTGCATCAAGTATGAACCACGCGGGGCGCTGCGTTATTGCCCCTTCTTCGGGCACCACGTGGGTGACACGTCGCGAATTCGCGTGACGTTGCGGGCGGGCGCGGCCAACATGTGCCGTCGTGCCTGCGTGCACCGGACTTCCGCCTTGTCAGCGCCCGCTCTGACCTGCGACGACCGCGTACCGGCACGCCTCGAGGTCCACACGCATTGTGACGATTCTTACCCGTTGGAACTGCTAAACGGTGCGCCTCACCGGCATCTGGATCACCACGCCGCCACCACAATCGACCGCGTAGTGGGCAAGCCAGCGACCGACCGAACCGCCGGCCTCGATGAAGTGCGTCCACTTGCTCACCGCGGCGGTGGCGGCGGGGTAACTGGAAAACCGTCCGAGCGACACATCGCGCCCGTCGTCACCGACCAACTCGTAACTCGTGTAGTCGCGCACCCGGTGCTCGACGATCGTCAGCGTGGTGTCGTTGACTTCCTTGCTCCACACCGCTCGCGATTGTGCTTCGGCCTTACGGCCGGCAAGGGTCGCTACGGCTTCGAATGCGAGGTCTTCGTAGACGGCCTCGGCCAACCTTTCGACGGACATTTCTGCAGCTCCTTCGCGTTGAAAAGGCGGCCGGCCTATGCGATGAGTATGGACCTGCAAACGGCTGCGTGGGGATTTAGAACAGGCGTGTCGCCATGGTGTAGTGGGATCGTGACTATTGTTACCAAAATGCAATCTTCGGGCGCCGGCGATCGCCGCTCGGTGCAGCATTGGTAAACGGCACCCGGCCAGCCAGTCGCCCCGCTCTGGATGGCCTTGCAGCGGCCGCCCGAGTCCACTAATTCGCTTGCGGCAGAGCGGTTTTGGCTGCTAACGCCAGCTGGCCGGCAGATCGATGACGTGATTGGGGCAGAAGTCCTGGGTCGCCAGCGCGATCACGTTTCGCGCGTCGCCGGCCGTCATCTGACCGCGCAACACCATGAAGGCATATTCGGCGGGCTGATAGCCCAAGTCGTGGCCGGCGGGATCGTCCATCAGCGCACACGCCTGTTGTTCCTGATTCGCGTTCGCGTCAGCGGTGGCACTGCCCCACACCGACGCCATGCACAGCACGACGCCGGCGCCGATTGCGGCGACGATCCTCATTGATTTCTCGCCGTCATCAATCGCTCAACATATTTGGCGATCACGTCGACTTCCAGGTTCACCTCGGTGCCGACCGGGGCCGCGCCCAGGGTGGTCAGTTCCCGGGTGGTCGGGATCAGTGAGACCTCGAACCAGTCGCGCGGTTGCGTGCCGAGCCCGGAAACCGTCAACGAAATCCCGTCGACGGTGATCGACCCCTTCTCCACGACATAGCGGGCCACCGCCGCGGGAATCTCGATCCGCACCACTTCCCAGTGTTCCGACGGCGTGCGGGCCACCACCTGGCCGGTGCCGTCGACATGCCCCTGCACGATGTGCCCGCCGAGCCGGCTGTTGACCGCGGCGGCCCGCTCCAGGTTGACCCGCTTGCCGACGTGCAGAGCGCCCAGGTTGGACCGGTCCAGCGTCTCGGCCATCACGTCGGCGGTGAATTGGCCGTCGGCGAGCAACTCGACGACCGTCAGGCACACGCCGTTGACGGCGATCGAATCGCCGTGGCCGGCGTCGGCCGTGACCACGGGCCCGCGGATGGTCAGGCGGGCGGCGTCGGCAAGCACGTCACGGCCGGTGACCTCTCCGAGTTCCTCGACAATTCCGGTGAACATTCCACCAGGTTAATTCGCCGGTGCTTTGCCTGGTGAGCGCCCACGACCGACACGCGAAACGCCCTCGTCGCGGGCCCGGGGACACCCCGCGTTCGGCAGTCCGCTCACCCCGCTCCTCTACGATGCACGGTATGCAGACACGCCGCCGTCTCACGGCCGTCCTCGCTTCCCTGACCCTCGCCACCGCCGTAATCGCGGGCTGCTCGTCGGGTTCGAAGCCCAGCGGCGCCCCGTTGCCCGACGCCACGACTCTGGTCAAGCAGTCCGCCGAAGTCACCAAGACCGTCAAGAGCGTGCACCTGGTGCTGTCGACGCAGGGCAAGATTCCCGGCTTGCCGATCAAGCAGCTCACCGGCGACCTGACCACCGTCCCGAGCACCGCCGCGTCGGGTAATGCGCAGCTGTCGATGGCGGGCTCCGACATCGACGCCAACTTCGTCGTCTACGACTCGGTGCTGTACGCCACGCTCACCCCGAACAAGTGGAGCGACTTCGGCAAGGCCTCCGACGTCTACGACGTCTCGGTGCTGCTGAGCCCCGACAGCGGTCTGGCCAACGTGCTGGCGAACTTCACCAACGCCAAGGCCGAGGACCGCGAGACGATCAACGGCCAGACCACGATCAAGATCAGCGGAAATGTCGCCCCGGATGCGGTGAACAAAGTCATCCCCAGCATGAGCGCGAGCCAGCCGCTACCGGCCACCGTTTGGATTCAGGAAAGCGGTGACCATCAGCTGGTCCAGGCCAACCTGCAGAAGAGCCAGGGCAATTCGGTCCAGATCACGCTGTCGGACTGGGGCAAGCCGGTCACCGTCACCAAGCCTCCGGTGAGCTGATGAGCATGCGAGCAGGACGCGGAATCGCGATCAGCGCGGGCAGCCTCGCCGTACTGCTGGGCGCGCTGGACGCCTACGTCGTCGTCACGATCATGCGCGACATCATGAGCGACGTTCACATCCCGATCAATCAACTGCAGCGCATCACCTGGATCATCACGATGTACCTGCTGGGCTACATCGCCGCGATGCCGCTACTGGGGCGCGCGTCCGATCGCTTCGGCCGCAAGCTGGTGCTGCAGATCAGCCTGGCGCTGTTCATCGTCGGCTCGGTGATCACCGCGCTGGCCGGTCATTGGGGCGATTTTCACCTGCTGATCGCCGGCCGCACCGTCCAGGGCATCGCCAGCGGTGCCCTGTTGCCGGTCACGCTGGCCCTGGGCGCCGATCTGTGGGCGCAGCGCAACCGCGCCAGCGTGCTGGGCGGTATCGGTGCCGCCCAGGAGCTCGGCAGCGTGCTGGGTCCGTTGTACGGAATCTTCATCGTCTGGGTGTTTCACCAGTGGCAGTACGTCTTCTGGATCAACGTGCCGCTGACCCTGCTCGCCATGATCGCGATCCAATTCAGCCTGCCCTCACACCAGCGCGCCGAGGAGCCGGAAAAGGTCGACGTCGTCGGCGGTATGCTGCTGGCCGTCGCGCTGGGCCTGGCGGTCATCGGGCTGTACAACCCGGCGCCCGACGGCAAGACGATCCTGCCCAGCTACGGCTTGCCGCTGGTGATCGGTGCGGTGGTGGTCGGGGTGGTGTTCATCCTGTGGGAGCGCTTCTCCCGCACCCGGCTGATCGAACCCGCCGGGGTGCACTTCCGGCCGTTCCTGGCCGCGCTGGGCGCGTCGGTGGCCGCCGGTGCGGCGCTGATGGTGACCCTGGTCAACGTCGAGCTGTTCGGCCAGGGCGTGCTGCAAATGTCGCAGACACAGGCCGCCGGCCTGCTGCTGTGGTTCCTGATCGCGCTGCCGATCGGGGCGGTGCTGGGCGGATTCATCGCAACCCGGATCGGCGACCGGGCGATGACCTTCATCGGGCTCCTGATCGCGGCCTACGGCTATTGGCTGATTCACTACTGGCGCATGGACGTGATGACCCAGCATCACGACATCTTCGGGGTCAGCCTGCCGCTGATTCACACCGACCTGCTGGTGGCCGGTCTGGGACTCGGCCTGGTGATCGGGCCGCTGACCTCGGCCGCGCTGCGGGTGGTGCCATCGGCCCAGCACGGCATCGCGTCGGCAGCGGTGGTGGTGGCCCGGATGACGGGCATGCTGATCGGCGTCGCGGCGCTCAGCGCCTGGGGGCTGTACCGGTTCAACCAGATCATCGCCGGACTGACGGCGCAGATCCCGCCCGACGCGTCGCTGCTGCAGCGAATCGCGGCCCAAGCCACCTTGTATCTGAAGGCGTTCGCGCTGATGTACGGCGACATCTTCGCGGCCACCGTCGTCATCTGTGTGGTGGGCGCATTATTGGGCCTGCTACTCGGCAGCCGCAAGGAGCACGCCGAGGAGCCGGAAGTCGCCGAGCCCGAGCCAGTCGCGCTGGGCGAGCGCTAACTGCGCGGCTCGCCGCGCTGCGGCACCAGGCTGAGCAGCAGATCCGGGCCGATCCGGTCGGCGCCGTCGAAGCGCCACCGTAACGCCCGCGCGATGGTGGGCACCCCGACGTCGCCGACGGCGGTAATGGGTCCACCCAGCAGCATCGGGGCGACGTAGGTCAGGATCCGGTCGATCGCCTCTACCCGCAGGAAGGCGCTCGCCAGGGTGGGACCGCCCTCCAGCAGCACGTCGGTGCGGTCCGAGAGCGCCTTGAGCACCTCCAGCGGATCACGGGTTCGAATCACCATGGTACGCGAATCATCGTTGAGAACCTTTGCCTCGGAATGTATTTCGCGCATACCGACCACGACGCGCAGCGGCTGCTTGGCTGCCAGCGAGCCGTCCGGCAGCCGGGCGGTCAACGCTGGATCGTCGGCCAGGACGGTGCCGGTCCCGACGACGATCGCGTCGGCGGCGGCGCGGCGGCGGTGCAGGTCCAAGCGGGCGGCCTCGCTGGAAATCCACCGGCTGGTCCCGTCGGCGGCCGCACTGCGGCCATCCAGGCTGCTGGCGTACTTCCAGGTCACATGCGGCAATCCGGTCCGCTGCTTGTGCAGCCACTCGCGCAGCGGCCCGCCGGCGACCTCGTCGGCCAGCACACCGGACGTCACCTGCACGCCCGCTTCCCGCAGCCGCGCCGCGCCGCCCGCGGCGATCTCGTTCGGATCGGTGACGGCGTACACGACGGTGCGCACGCCGGCGTCGATCAGCGCGTTCACGCAGGGCGGCGTCTTGCCGTAGTGATTGCAGGGCTCCAGCGTGACCACCGCGGTGCCACCGGCCGCCAGGGCGCCGGCCCGGCGCAGCGCCAGCACCTCGGCGTGGTCGCCACCGGCCGGCTCGGTGCCGCCGACGCCGACAATGTGACCGCCGGCATCCAGAATCACCGCTCCGACCGGAGGATTGGGATAGCTGCCACCCTTGACCAGATACGACTGTTCGATCGCCAAACGCATTGCGGCGTCCAGGCTTTCGACAGGCTGGCCACTCACAGCCGTAGATGCGGCGACGCGGCGCCGGCTTGGCGTCGCAGCGCCTCGATCGCACCCACGGGATCCTGCGCGCCGTAGACCGCGGAACCGGCGACAAAGCAGTCGACCCCGGCCTCGGCGGCCTGTTCGATCGTGTCGGCATTGATGCCGCCGTCGATCTCGACCAGGATCGTCAACTCCCCCGCGTCCACCATCTTGCGCACGATGCGGACCTTGCTCAGCACCTCGGGGATGAAGCTCTGGCCGCCGAAGCCCGGCTCGACCGACATGATCAGCAAGGTGTCGAACTGCGGCAGGATTTCCAGGTACGGCTCCAGCGGCGTGCCCGGCTTGACGCTGATTCCGGCCTTAGCGCCCGCGGCCCGGATATCGCGCGCCACGCCGATCGGGTTGTCGGTGGCCTCGGCATGGAAGGTCACGTTGTAGGCGCCGGCCTCGGCGTACGGCGGCGCCCACCGGTCCGGGTCGTCGATCATCAAGTGGCAGTCCATCGGAATGCGCGTGGCGGCCAGCAGGCTCTCCACCACCGGCAGACCGATCGTCAGGTTGGGCACGAAATGGTTGTCCATCACATCGACGTGCAGCCAGTCGGCACCGACCACGGCCGCCGCCTCGTCGGCGAGCCGGGCGAAATCGGCGGCCAGGATCGACGGAGCTATCAGGGGTCCAGCGGTGCTGCCAGCCATGTGCGCCAGACTACTGAGGGTGCCGAAGGTGGCGCAGCGCGGCGTTACCCCGCTACGCGACGCAGCGCTGCGGCGAACATCGCGTCGGTGCCGTGCCGGTGCGGCCACAGCTGGACGTGCGGCCCTTGCGCAGACGGGGGGCCCGCCTCGACGGGCTCGAACAACGGCCGGGTATCCAGGGCCTGCACCGGATGACGGCGCAGTGCGTCGGCCACCACCCCTACGGTTTCGGCCAGATGCGGCGAGCAGGTCGAATAGAGCACCACGCCGCCGGGGCGGGTCAGCGCGATCGCGGCGGCCAGCAGTTCGCGCTGCAGCTTGGCCAGCGCCGGCACATCGGCCGGCTGCCGGCGCCAACGGGCCTCGGGCCGGCGGCGCAGCGCGCCCAGCCCGGTGCACGGCACGTCGACGAGCACCCGGTCGAAGCCGGGCTCGAGGCCACTGTTGCGACCGTCGACCCGCAGCACGTCGACGTCGAGCCCGCGGGTGTTCTCGACGACGAGGTCCGCGCGACCCGACGACGGCTCGACCGCCGTAACCCGGGCGCCGTGCTCGACGGCCAGGGCGGCCAGCAGCGCGGTCTTGCCGCCGGGGCCGGCGCACAGATCGAGCCAGCGCCCGGCGTCGTCGTCGACCGGCGCCAGCGTCAGCGCGCGGGCCACCAATTGGCTGCCCTCGTCCTGAACCAGCGCTTGCGCGTCGCGCACCGGCGCCAGCTGCCCGGGGTCGCCACCCGGCAGGTACACCGCGTACGGCGAGTAGCGGCCGACGGTGCCGCCGACCGATTCGGCCAGTTCCGCCGCGCCGAGCACGCCAGGGCGCGCGGCCAGGTGTACCTGGGGCCGTGCGTCGTCGCTGGCAAGAACCGCCTCGAGTTCACCGGCGTCGGCGCCCAGTGCGTCGGCGAACGCCTGGGCGATCCAGCGCGGGTGTGCGTGCACGAACGCGGCGTGGCCGACCGGATCACGTGCCGGGTCGGGGGCCAGCTCGTCCACCCAGGACTTCTCGTCTCGCCGGGAGATTGTCCGCAACACCCCATTAACGAAACCGGCTCGCGCCGAATCAAATTCGATCCCAGCCTGTTCGACGGTGGTCGACACCGCGGCGTGCGCGTCGACCCGGGTGCGCAACAATTGGTAAGTACCCATCCGCAGCAGGTCGAGCAGCACCGGGTCGATCGCCTCCGACGGACGGCCGGCGGCGGCGCCGATGACCGCGTCGAGCAGGCCGCGGGTGCGGCAGGTGCCGTAGGTCAGCTCGGTGGCGAACGCCGCGTCGCGTCCGGTGATGCCGCGCTCGCGCAGCAATGCGGGCAGGGCCAGGTTCGCGTAGGCGTCACGCTCGCTGACGGCTCGCAACACCTGAAAGGTGGCCGCCCGGGCCGGATCCAGGGGCTTGCGCCTGTTGGGCGGCCGGCCCTGTTTCGGTGCTGGGCTCATGAGGCCCGCGCGGCGGCGTCGAGGCGGGCACCGCGCGCCCAGTCGACGGCGTTCATGAGTTTCTTGCCGGGCGGCTGAAGCTGGCCCAGCCGCACCGGTTCCGAGCCGGTGCCGACCCACACGTTCTTGCGGTCCACGTGAATGACGCCGGGGGGCAACGACTCTGGAGCGTCTGTGTCGATCTGCACCGGTCCCAGTTTGATCCGCAGGTCGCCGATCATCGTCCAGGCCCCCGGGTTGGGTGTGACGGCGCGGATCCGGCGCTCGACCACCGCGGCCGGCAGATCCCAGCGCACCCGGGCTTCCTCGACAGTGATCTTCGGCGCGATGCTGACGCCGTCGGAAGGTTGCGGTTGCGGGGTGAGCGTCCCGTCGGCAATGCCGTCCAGCGTGGCCGACAGCAGGGCCGCACCCGAAATTGCAAGTCGCGCAAGCAGATCGCCCGAGGTATCCGTCGGCCGAATCGTCTCGGTCACGACGCCGTACACCGGTCCGGAGTCCAGGCTGGGTTCGATTTGAAACGTCGTCGCCCCGGTGATCGCGTCCCCCGCGGCGATCGCGGCCTGGACGGGCGCCGCACCGCGCCAGGCCGGCAGCAACGAAAAGTGCAGGTTCACCCAGCCGTGCGCGGGCACCGCGAGCAGGCCGTCGCGCAGCAGCGCGCCGTAGGCCACCACCGGGCAGCACTCCGGGGCGAACTCCGACAGTTCGGCGACGAACTCCGGCGAGTTCGGGCGCTGCGGGCGCAGCACGGGAATGCCGTGGTCGATCGCCTCGCGGGCCACCGGTGACGCCTCCGGCTTGGCGCGCCGCCCAGCCGCGGCGTCGGGCCGGGTCAGCACGGCAACGACCTCGTGACGGGGCGACTCGATGAGGCGACGCAGCGCGGGCAGCGCGGGTTCGGGGGTGCCGGCGAAGACGAGACGCACCCGGACAGTCTAAGAACCGCTGTCCGCCCCGTTACTGGCGGACAGATGATTGCGTATGCATACTGTTTCTAGCGGACATGATCACGGCGGCAAACGCCGCCGACGACAACGACGTCGGGTGCGCAGCTTTGTTCCCAACACCCAGGAGGACTGATGACTCTCGACGTGAACATCCCGGAAGACCTTGCGGCCACCCATCGCGCCATCTGGGCGCTGGGCGACTATGCCTTGATGGCCGAGGAGGTGATGGCTCCGCTGGGCCCGATTCTGGTCGCTGCCACCGGTATTGGCCCCGGTACCCGGGTGCTCGACGTCGCGGCGGGCTCGGGCAATATCTCGCTTCCCGCCGCCAAAACCGGTGCCACCGTCGTGTCCACCGATCTCACCCCGGAACTGCTGGCGCGGTCCCGAACTCGGGCCGCGGCGCAAGGGCTGACGCTGGACTACCGGGAGGCCAACGCGCATGCGCTGCCGTTCGGCGACGGCGAATTCGACGTCGTGATGTCGGCGATCGGCGTGCAATTCGCACCCAACCACCGGCTGGCGGCCGGGGAATTGGCCCGAGTCTGCCGCCCCGGCGGAACGATCGGCGTCATCAGCTGGACCCCGCAAGGTTTCTTCGGCCGGATGCTGGCGACGATCCGGCCCTACCGCCCGAGTCTCTCGCCGGCCGTCGCTCCGGCCGCCCTGTGGGGACGCGAAAGCTATGTCACCGGATTGCTCAGCGAACAAATCCGTCGTGTCGCAGCGGTGCGGGGCATGTTGGAGGTCAACCGATTCGACTGTGCCACAGCCGTTCACGAGTACTTCAAGAACCACTACGGTCCGACGATCGAGGCCTACGCCAACATCGGCGGCAATCGGGTGCTGTCCGCCGAGCTGGATGCACAACTGATCGAACTGGCCGAGGAACATCTGGCCGACGGCACGATGCGGTGGGAATACCTACTCTTCACCGCCGAAAAGGCTTGAGGCCCTTCATAGGTCGATGTCCAGGTTGGCGTCGGGCTCTCCGCCGGCCGCGGTGAAGGCCGTGAGGGCCCGCACCAGCCCGTGCCGCTCGGCCGCCGGCATCTTCTCGACAATGGCGGCGATTTCGGCACGCCGGTAGGCGGTGACTTGACGCACCACGTCGCGACCGCGCTTGGTCAGTGCGGCGATCAGCTCACGTCGAGACGTGGGGTGCGGCAGACGGTCGATCAGTCCGGCGGCGACGAGCCGGTCGACCATGCGTCCGGTGGCCGACGGTTGCACGCCCAGCAGGTTGGCCAGCGTGGCCAGGTTGACCGGACCCCGGTTGGAGAGGATCACCAGGGTGCGGAACTGCGCGATGGTGATGTTCTCGTCGACCTGCGCGATTGACCGGGCCGACATGCTGACCAGCAACCGCGACGCGGTGAGCAACGCGTCGGTGATCACGTCCAGCGACTCGCCGGCTTCCATCGTGTGTTCCGTGGACATCGTGGCTCCCCTTTTCTGGGCCCTTTCCAGGCCGTTTGGCAGGCCTTCGGTAAGACCGTTGACAGCCTACGAATGCCGTAGGAAGGAACTATTGCTTATGAATACTATCGCTACGGTAAGCGATTGGCCCAGCCGACCGGAGAACTTCGACCGTGAACCAGGAACACGACATGTTTGCTGGCAACGCGGCAAGGTAGGGCTAACCAATTTGCGGCGGGTCGATCTGCACCCGCGCCGGTTCGTGTGATTGCCGGGCGCTGAGCACGCCGACACCGCGCCGCAGGCTGGCAGCCAACTCCAGACCCTGCTCGCGGCGGACGCGCACCAGCATCCTGATCACCGGGACGCCGGGCGGTGTGCCCGGTGGCCGGCGCACCCCGGGCGGCAGGTCGACCGGTCCGAGTTGCTCTGCGCCATAAGGCAATTCGGCCTCATCAAGCAATGCGGCCACGGCGTCGGCGCTGCCGTCGATGGCCGCCATATGCACACTGGGCGGCAGGCCGACCTCACTGCGTGCCGTCAGCTCGGCGTCCGCGTGGCCCACCGGATCCCAGCGAATCAGCGATTGCACTGTGGGAATGGAGGATTCGGCGATCACCGTCACCACGCCGCCGTCGCCGCGGGGCCGCACCAGCGCCGCCGCACTCATCCAGCGCCACAGCGCATCCTCGGCGGCGCGCAGATCCTGCCGGCCCAGCAGCGCCCAGGTGTCCAGCAGCAGCGCCGCCCCGTACCCACCGTCCGCCCGGGGTTCGGCGCCCGGTGTCGCGACCACCAGCGCCGGATGGGCGGCGACCTCGGCCACGATCGCGTCGCCCGACGAGGTGATGACCTGCGTGCCGGCAAAGGCGCGGCCCAGCTCCTCGGCGGTGCGCCGGGCCCCGACCACCACGGCGCGGACCGACTCCGACCCGCACCGGGCACACCGCAGTGCCGGCTCGGCGCGTCCGCACCACCGGCACACCGCCCTGGGTCCGCGCTCCTGCACCGACCCGGCTAGTGAGAGAGGCCCGGTGCAATGCCGGCACCGGGCTATGGTGCGGCACCTTCCGCAGGCCAGCGACGGCACATACCCCCGGCGCGGCACCTGGATCAGCACCGGCGCCCCCGCCTGAAGCGACGACTGTGCGGCGCGCAGCGCGATGGACGGAATCCGCGCGGTGCGCGCCGCCGGGTCGCGTTCGTCGGCGTACCCGGTGTCGTCCAGAGCGACCACCCGCGGCGTGCGGGCCCGCACCACCGCCCGCGTCGCGACGATGTCGTGGGCCCAGCCACTGCGCACCAGGGCCTGAGCCTCGGCGGTGCGGGCGTAGCCGCCGATCAGCGCGGCGCATCGCGCCTGATGCGCACGCAGCATCGCGACCTCGCGGGCATGGGGATACGGCGCCCGCGGCTCGGCCAGGCTGTCGTCGGCGTCGGACCAGACCATGACCAGCCCCAGGTCGTTCAGCGGCGCGAAAACCGCACTGCGCGTGCCGATCACCAGCCGCGCCTTACCCCGCAAAGCCGCCAGCCAGCGCCGGTAGCGCGCCGCCGGTCCCAGGCCCGCGGACAGCGCGACCACCCTGTCCTCGTCGATCCGGGTGGTCGCGGCCAGCCACAGCGCGTCCAGATCCCGCTGATCGGGCACGATCGCCAGCGCCGCGCGGCCGCTGCGGACCGTCTGCGCGGCCGCCTCGGCGAACCGGTCCGCCCACTGCTCCCCCGGCAGCGCCTGCCACACGGCACGCGCCGCTCGCACCTCGGCCAGCGCGGTCAGGAACTGATCGCCGCTTCCGTACACCGCCCAGCAGGACGGGTCGACGGGGGCCACGACCGGCGGCGGCCCGATCGCCGTGGGCTCCCGCTCCACTCTGGCGTGCCGGGCCGGGATGGCCAGCCGCAACACGTCCGGGCGGGTCCCGGCGTAACGCGCCGCGACGGCGTCGACCAGGCGGCGGATCTCCGGGGTGAGCACGGGTTCGGGGGACACGACCCGATCGAGCCAGCCCAGTTTGCCGACGTGGTCGGTGTCGTTGCGGCGCTCCAGCACGAACCCGTCGACCAGGCGGCCGTGGAACCGGACCCGCACTCGAACCCCCGGCTGGGCATCGTCGGACTGCTCGGCCGAGACCAGGTAATCGAACTCGCGATCCAGGTGCGGTACCGACAGCATCGGCAGGACCCGGGCGATCGGTTCGGTTTGGAGGGGTGTGCGCGCGGTGTTCATCGCGTGCTCGAGTCACCAAAAGTGTTGTCAACCACCATTTTTACCGTCCGTGGCCACACCGTAGCGGCGACCACCGACAGTCAGCCCTCGACAGGCTCGCGGTCATTGTCAGAGGCGGCAACGTCGCGACCGAAGAAGAATCCCGCCGTGATCAGGATCAGGGCCGCGGCGTACAGCCACCAGATCGGCACTGCCAGCGCCTCATTGCCCAGAATGAACCGGCCGATCGCGATCATCGCGTCCGATGCCATGAAGCACGCCGCCCCCACCGCCACCCAGATCGTCGGCAGCCGGGCCGCTATCGCGGTGCACGCCATCGCGGTCAGCACGACCACGTACACCGTCACCGGGATCGTCAAGTTCTCCGCACCCAGGTGCGGCCAGAACCACACCAGCAGGGCGATCGCCGTCACGCACAGCACCGCCATCACCGCGATGCGAGTTCGCGTCAGCGACTCTTTGACCACCAACGGCGCCAGCGCACCCATGATGCACAGGTGCGCGCACAGAAATGCCGCCAGCCCCAGCACAAATGACATCGTCCACCACGGGATCGCCAGTAACCAGTCGCCGGTAGCGCTGAGCAGCATCGCCGGCATCAGCCAGCGCCGCTCGCTGACGATGGGATGCGCGAATGCGGCCCCGGTCAGCAACACAGCCATCAACGCCTTGAACGGCGGCTGCAGCACCCAATGCCCGGTGAGTACGGTTCCCGGCGGCGACTGCACCGCGACCACGGTCAGGAACACGCCGTAGCCGATGGCCGCCCAGCAGGCCGCCACCCAGCAGCCGGCCAGCACGCGGGGTGCGTACGGTACCTCCATGCCCAGCTTTGACAAAGCCGACGAGAAACCTCCTATCGACCCCATCTTGCTGAAGGTACTCGACGCGGTTCCGTTCCGGCTATCCACCGACGACGGCATCGAGGCTGCGCGCCAGCGGTTCCGCGATCTGCCGCGCCGGCCGGTGCACCCCGAATTGCGCGTCGAGGACCGCACCATCGACGGCTCGGCCGGCGCTATCGCCATCAGAATCTATTGGCCGCCAACCGATTCGGGTGACGCCCTGTTGCCGGTCGTCGTCTACTTCCACGGCGGCGGGTTCGTGATCGGCGACCTGGACACCCACGACGGCACCGCCCGCGAGCATGCGGTGGGCGCCGACGCGATCGTGGTGTCCGTCGATTACCGGCTGGCTCCCGAGCACCCGTATCCCGCTGCCGTCCAAGACGCTTGGGCCGCAACGCGGTGGGTCGCCGAGCACGGCGCCGAGCTGGGTGCCGACACCGCCCGGCTGGCCGTTGCCGGGGATTCGGCGGGCGGCAACATCGCCGCGGCGGTTGCCCAGCGGACCCGCGACGAAGGCGGACCGTCGATTGCCTTCCAGCTGTTGTGGTACCCGTCGGTGATGTGGGACCAGTCGCTGCCGTCGTTTGCCGAAAACGCGACCGCTCCGATTCTCGACACCAGGGCCATCGCACAGTTCTCTCGTTGGTACGCAGGCGATCTCGACCTGTCCAATCCGCCGGTGGGCATGGCGCCGGGGCGGGCGAAGAATCTGGCCGGCCTGCCACCGGCCTATATCGGCGTCGCCGGCTACGACCCGCTACGCGACGACGGCATCACCTACGGCAAGGCGTTGGCCGCCGCGGGCGTACCCGCCGAGGTGCACAACGCCGAGACGATGGTGCACGGCTACCTCGGCTACGCGGGCGTGGTTCCCGCCGCCACGGCCGGGTCGGATCGGGGGCTCGCGGCATTAAGGAATGCGCTGTACAGGTGAACAACAGGCGTACGGTGGACGAATGACTGAGCCCGCCGCCCGGCCTGAGATCGACCCGACGTTCAAAGCGCTGCTCGATCTGTTCCCGACGACGTTCAACGCGGACGACGGTGTCGAGCTCGCGCGCGAGCGGCTCAAGATGCTCAAGGTGCCGCCGGAATTGCTGCCCGACCTGCGCATTGAAGACCGAACGATCGGCCACGGCGAGCACAGCGACATCGCGGTCCGGATCTATTGGCCGCCCACCCCGGCCGAGACATCCCCCGTCGTCGTCTTCTTCCATGGCGGCGGCTTTTGTCTGGGCGACCTGGACACTCACGACCACGTCGCCCGCGCGCACGCGGTCGGCGCCGAGGCCATCGTCGTGTCGGTGGACTACCGGCTCGCCCCGGAGCATCCGTATCCCGCCGGGGTCAACGACGCCTGGGCCGCGCTCCAGTGGGTCGGCGCGCACGCCGGCGAACTGGGCGGCGACCCGAGTCGTATCGCGGTGGCCGGGGATTCGGCGGGCGGCAACCTCGCGGCGGTCCTGGCGGTGCTGGCCCGTGACAACGCCGGGCCGCAGCTGGTGTTCCAGTTGCTGTGGTATCCGGTGGTAACCGCCGATCTTTCGCTGCCGTCGCACACCGAGAACGCCTTCGCGCCCATCCTGGACCGCGAGGTGATCGAGGCCTTCCTGGCCTGGTATCTGCCCCCGGAGATCGACGTCACCGACCCGACGGTGCTGCCGGCCACCCTCGCGCCGGCCAACGCCGACCTGTCGGGTTTGCCGCCGGCCTTCATCGGCACCGCCGAACACGACCCGCTGCGCGACGACGGTGCGCGCTACGCCGAGATGCTCAATGCCGCGGGCGTGGCGGCGGAGTTGAGCAACGAGCCGACCCTGGTGCACGGCTTCGTCAACTTCGCCCCGGTGATCCCCGCGGCCGCCGCGGCGACCGACCGTGGGTTGACGGCGCTACGGAAGGCGCTGTACCCCTAGCAGATGCAGCCCGACTACCACACCGTGATCGTCGGAGCCGGATTCTCCGGCATCGGCGCCGCGATCAAGCTCGACAAGGCCGGACTCTCTGATTACCTCGTGATCGAAGCAGGCGACGGGGTCGGCGGCACCTGGCACTGGAACACCTATCCCGGTATCGGCGTGGATATTCCGTCGTTCTCCTACCAGTACTCCTTCGAACAGAGCCGGCATTGGTCGCGCACCTATGCGCCGGGCCGGGAGCTGAAGGCCTACGCCGACCACTGCGTCGACAAATACGGCATCAGATCGCGGATCCGGTTGAACACCAAGGTGATTTCCGCGGAGTTCGACGACGAGCGGGCGCTGTGGCGCGTGCAGACCGATCCGGGCGGCGTGGTCACCGCCAGGTTCCTGATCAGCGCCAGCGGCGTGCTGACCGTACCGAACCTGCCCGACATCGACGGCGTGGACTCCTTCGACGGCATCACCATGCACACCGCACGCTGGGATCACGGCACGGACCTGACCGGCAAGCGCGTCGCGGTCATCGGGACCGGCGCCTCGGCCGTGCAGATCATCCCGGAGATCGCGCCAATTGTCGACCAGCTCACCGTATTTCAGCGCACACCAATCTGGTGCTTCCCCAAGTTCGACGTTCCGCTGCCCGCGCCGGTGCGCGCCGCGATGCGGATTCCGGGCGGTAAGGTCGCCCAGCGGCTGCTCAGTCAGGCGTTCGTCGAGCTGACCTTCACGATCGCCGCCCAGTACTTCACGCTGGTTCCGCTGGCCAAGCCGATGGGCGACGCCGGTCGCCGATATCTGCGTCAACAGGTCGACGACCCCCGGGTGCGCGACCAGCTCACCCCGCGATACGCGGTCGGATGCAAACGACCGGGCTTCCACAACGAATATCTGGCCACGTTCAACCGTGACAACGTGCGGCTGGTCACCGAGCCGATCGACAAGATCACGCCGGGGGCGGTCGCCACCACCGACGGCGAGAATCACGAGATCGACGTGCTGGTGCTGGCGACCGGTTTCAAGGTGATGGACGCCGACAACATGCCGACCTTCTCGATCACTGGCAGCGGCGGCATCACGCTGACCGAGTTCTGGGACTCCCACCGGCTGCAGGCGTATGAGGGCGTCAGCGTGCCGGGCTTCCCGAATATGTTCAGCGTCATGGGCCCCTACGGTTACGTCGGCTCTTCGTATTTCGCGCTGATCGAGACGCAGACCCACCACATCGTGCGATGCCTCAGTCGGGCCCGGCGCACCGGCGCGACACGCGTCGAGGTGACCGAAGCGGCCAACAGCCGCTACTTCGACGAGATGATGCGCAAGCGGCACCGCCAGATCTTCTGGCAGGACAGCTGCCGACTGGCCAACAGCTACTACTTCGACAAGAACGGTGACGTGCCGCTGCGTCCGGCCACCACGGTGGAGGCGTACTGGCGCAGCCGTCGCTTCGACCTGGACGACTATCGATTCACCGGCGCTGCCGCGCCGCACGGGCTCTAGAGAATCGCGTCCGCGAGCAGATCGACCTGCTCGAGCCCCTCGGTCGTCGGGTGGAACAGCAGCCGGTCGAAGCCGAGGTCCCGGTATCGACTGACGGTCTCGCGGGCGTCGGCCGCGGAGCAGACCATATCGGCGACATTGACTTGTGCGTATTCCGGGACAAATCCGTAGTAGCGAGCCAAGTGGTCCCGGCCCGCTGCGACGGTCTCGGCCGGCCCGAGTCCGAAGTTCACCGATGCCTGCAGGTAGGGTCGCGCCGGCCGGCCGGCGGCCTGCCAACCGGCGCGGATTTGCTCCACCAACTGCGCCTGGACGTCGTAGTGGCGCACAGCGCCCGCCGCCCACCCGTCACCGGTGTCGATCACCCGCCGCACCGTAGCCGCCGACCGGCCGCCGAACAGCAGCGGAATCCGCACGGGCGCAGGGCATAACGCGGTGTCGTCGGCAACCGGTTCGCCGGCCCACAGGCTGCGCAGCCGCTCGACCTGCCAGTCGAGGATTCGGCCACGCCGGTGGAAGTCGGCACCCGTGCCGACGTACTCGTCCGCCCGGTTGCCCACACCCAATCCGGCGACGAGCCGACCGCCGGATATCCGGGCCAGGCCGCCGAGTTGCTTGGCCAGCAAGACGACCGGATACATCGGGGCCAGTAGCACATTGGTCACCAGAGTCAGTTGCTTCGTAGCTCCGGCCGCGGCGGCCAGTGCGATCAGCGAGTCGACGCTCGGATAGAACAACCGGTCGATCGTCGTGACGGATTCGAAGCCAACCTCTTCGCTGCGGCGTGCCCATTGGACGATGGCGGGTCCGGATACGTCGGCGACGTGGTTCGGCAGGCCGATTCCCAGTTTCACAGCACATCCTCCGCGTTGATATCGGCGTTGACGGCGGCCAGCATCCGGCAGTAGTGGCCCTCACGTTCGGCGTAGCGCACCGCACGGGCGGCTTCGACGACGACCTCACGGGTGTGGGACCGCTCGGACAGCGCGGCCATGATTTCCGCGATGAACTCGTCGGCGTCGATTGCATCGTCGCTGCGAATACTGTCCATCTCCGTGCGCACTCGCGGTGGAGCGATCTCGATGACATGAATACCGCTTTCGCGCAACAGGATTCGCAACGATTCGGTATACGAGTGCAGGCCTGCCTTGGTGGCGCTGTAGGTCGGCGCGATGGCCAGCGGGACGAAGGCCAGTGCCGAGGTGATATTCACGATCGTGGCGTCGGGCTGGCGCCGCAAAGTCGGCAGCAGCCGTGCGGTCAACATGATCGGGCCCAGCAGGTTGGTGGCGACGACCGCCGTCGACACCGCCGGATCGAGGGTGTCGGGGCTTTCCAGCGCCATCACCCCCGCATTGTTGACCAGCACGTTGAGATCGGGCCACCGGCGCTCGACCGTCGCGACGAGCTCGCGGACGGACTCGGTGTCGGTGACGTCCAGCGGATGCCACTCGATACCCGGATACGACTCGGCGACCGCACGTAACGCGGCGGTCCGCCGGCCCGCGATCACCACCCGGTTGCCGCGCCCCGACAACGCGATGGCCATGGCCCGGCCGATTCCGGTGCCGCCGCCGGTCACCAGGATCGTGTTACCGGTCAATTCCATTGGGGCGCCCCCTTTCTCGAACGATGTGCCCTTCATCGTCGGTGGCGACGCCGAGTTAAGCCAGAAAAGCCCCGTTCTACGTCAGAAATAGGCGCATAGTTCAGAAAATATGTAGTGTTTTCCTCATAATGCAGGCTCTTGACGCTCAAATTCTGCACTCGCTGCAGCTGTCACCGCGGGTGTCGTTCCGGCGCATCGCCGAGGTCGTGGGCACCGGTGAACAGACCGTCGCCCGCCGCTACCGCGCCCTGCGCCGCGACGGTGTGCTTCGCGTGATCGGCGTTATCAACCCTCGGGTGTACGGCGAATGCCAATGGGTGGTCCGGGTACACGCGAAACCCGACGACCTGATCCGGCTTGCCGACGCGTTGGTCCGCCGACCCGAGGTCACACACGTCAACGCGTTGTCAGGGGGCACCGAACTCGTCTGCGTTGTCCGCGCCCCCCTCGACAACTCCGAAGCGGGGCTGCTGCACCGCCTGCCTCGCACCTCGACCGTCCTGGATATGCGGGTCGATCTGGTACTCAACGTATTCGGCTCACCGATGTACGCGCACTGGACCGGCTACGGGCAGCTGTTGGACACCCAGCAGGTCCACGCGCTGCAGCCAGCGGACCGAACGCAGCCGGGTCAGCCCACCGGGCCAACGGCCGAGGATCAGCCCCTGCTGGATGCGCTGGCCGACGACGGCCGCATTTCCGACAGCACACTGGCCGCGCTCACCGGGTGGTCACCGGCCCGCGTCAAGCGACGGCTGCGCGCCCTGCAGGCCGGCGGCACCCTCTCCTACGATCTCGACATACTGCCGGAGCGGCTCGGATTCATGCTGAACGCGATCGTCTGGATATCGGTTGCCCCGTGCCACCTGGCGGTGGGGGCCGAGCAGATCGTGCGGCACGACGAGGTCGCCACGGTCGCCACGGTCAGCGGACCCGCCAACCTGATGGTCGTCGTGATCTGCCGCGGGCCGGCCCATCTGTACGACTACCTCGCGCAGCGTCTGGCCACCGTCGACCACATCCGGGCCTACGACGTCAGTGTCCGCAGCAAGCGGCTCAAGCAAGTCGGTTCACTGATCGCGCACGGCCGGTTGATCCGCGCCCGCTGAACGGGCGACGCTAAGCTTGCGGCGTGGCCAAGGAGTTTTCGCGTCTGGACGAGTCGCTGCGCGAATTCATCGACAGCCAGGCCATGTTCTTCGTCGCCACCGCCCCCTCCGAAGATGGCCGAATCAACCTCTCCCCCAAGGGATATCGCGACACCTTCGCGGTGCTCGACGATCACCGAGTGGCATACCTCGATCTGTTCGGCAGCGGCGTGGAAACGATCGCGCACCTGCGCGACAACGGCCGGATCACCCTGATGTTCTGCTCGTTCACCCGAAACTCGCGGATTCTGCGGCTGTTCGGCACCGGACGCGTGGTGCGCCCCGACGACTCCGAATTCCCCAGTCTGCTAACCCATTTCGACGGGCAGCATGCGGGCGTGCGGGCCGCTATCGTCATCGACGTCGAACGAATCGCCGACGCCTGCGGATACGCGGTGCCCTACTACGAGCTCGTCGACGAACGGCCGGTGCTCGACACCTACCACACCAAGGCGACCGAGGACACCTACGTGCGCGCCGTCAAGCGCAACCTGCACAGCATCGACGGGCTGCCCGCGCTGGACGCCGATCATCCCCTGCCCGGCTAGATGGCGCGCTTGAGGTCGTCGACCTTGTTCAGCTGCTCCCACGGCAGCTCGACGTCGGTGCGGCCGAAGTGGCCGTACGCGGCGGTCTGCGCGTAGATCGGGCGCAGCAGGTCCAGGTCGCGAACGATCGCGCCGGGCCGCAGGTCGAACACCTCGGGCACGATCTTCTCGATCTTGACCGGGTCGACGGTCGCGGTGCCGAACGTCTCGATGAACAGCCCGACCGGGGCGGCCTTGCCGATCGCGTAGGCCACCTGCACCTCGACGCGTTCTGCCAGCCCGGCGGCGACGATGTTTTTGGCCACCCAGCGCATCGCATACGCCGCCGACCGGTCCACCTTGGACGGATCCTTGCCGGAGAAGGCACCTCCGCCGTGGCGCGCCCAGCCACCGTAGGTGTCGACGATGATCTTGCGGCCGGTCAGGCCCGCGTCGCCCATCGGCCCGCCGAGCACGAACTTGCCGGTCGGGTTGACCAGCACCCGCGTCCCCGACGAGTCCAGGGTGTCGTGACCCAGCTCCTCGAGCACGGTCTGCAGCACGTGCCGACGGATGTCGGGGTCCAGCGTCTTCTCCAGGTCGATACCGTCGGCGTGCTGGGTGGAGACGACCACGGTGTCCAGCCGGACCGGGACGTTGTCCTCGTATTCGATGGTGACCTGCGTCTTGCCGTCCGGACGCAGGTAGGGCAGCGTCCCGTTCTTGCGGACCTCGGTGAGCCTGCGCGACAGCCGGTGGGCCAGCGCGATGGGCAGCGGCATCCGCTCCGGGGTGTCATTGATCGCGTACCCGAACATCAGGCCCTGGTCGCCGGCGCCCTGGGAGTCCAGCGGGTCCGCCGCGCCCTCGACGCGGGCCTCGTGGGCGGTGTCGACGCCCTGGGCGATGTCGGGCGACTGCGCGCCGATGCCGATGTTCACACCGCAGGTCAGACCGTCGAAGCCCTTGTCGGAGTGGTCGTAGCCGATCTCGAGGATGCGCGCGCGCACCGTGTTGGTGATGTCGGCGAACGCCGTCTTGGCGGTCGTCGTGACCTCGCCGACCACGTGCACCTGCCCGGTGGTCACCAGCGTCTCGACCGCGACACGTGAGCGGGGATCCTCCGCCAGAAGCGCGTCGAGGACCGAGTCGCTGATCGCGTCGCAGATCTTGTCGGGATGCCCCTCGGTCACCGACTCACTGGTAAACAGCCGACCCTTTTCGCTCACCCTGTCATCCTTCCGTCCTGCCTAAATGTTAGTTAGACAAATTATTTTAAGCGTCTGCAGCCCCACCGGCGAAGCCGGTCGTGATTGCAACCTTTCTAGCAACCATCCGCTGAGCGCATTGAGCGGGCTATCCGCTCTCGCCCTGCAGAAAAGTGACGATGGCGTCAACGATGCGACTGGCCATCAGCGTCTTGGATCCGTGCTGCAGCGCGGCCTCGGTTCCGTCGGAGGCCAGCAGCCAGCCGTCGTTGCTGTCCACCTCGAATGCGCGGCCGTCGCCGACCGCGTTGACCACCAACAGGTCACATCCCTTGCGCCGCAACTTCGCTCGCGCGTGGAACAGGACGTCGCCATTGGCGTCGCCGGTCTCGGCGGCGAACCCGACGATGGCCCGCATATTGGGCAGCTCCCCGTGCGCTCGCGCGCGGACCGTGCCGGCCAGTACGTCGTCGTTGCGCACCAGGTCGATGGTCGGGGCGTCGTCGGCATCGTTGGGACCCTTTTTGATCTTCGCGGCGGCAACACGCGCGGGCCGGAAGTCAGCGACCGCGGCCGCCATCACCAACACGTCGGCGGCGGGCGCGTGCTTGGACACCGCGTCGGCGAGCTGTTGCGCCGAGCTGATGTGCACCACCTCGACGCCGGCCGGGTCGATGAGCCCGACGGTGTGGCCGGCGATCAACGTGACCTCGGCGCCGCGCTGGGCGGCGACCCGTGCGACGGCGTAGCCCTGCTTCCCGGAGCTGCGGTTGCCGATGAAGCGAACCGGATCGATCGGCTCGCGGGTGCCGCCGGCGGTCACCAGGAGCTTGCGACCGGCCAGGTCGTAGGGCAGCGCGTCGCCGCGCTCGAGCAGCAGCTGGGCCAGCGTGGTGATCTCTTCGGCCTCGGGAAGCCGTCCTTTGCCGCTGTCCGCGCCGGTGAGCCGACCAAACGCCGGTTCCAGCACCACAGCGCCCCGACGGCGCAATGTCGCCACATTGTCGACGGTGGCCGGGTGTAACCACATCTCGGTGTGCATCGCCGGGGCGAACAGCACCGGACATCGCGCCGTGAGCAGCGTCGCGGTCAGCAGGTCGTCGGCGCGGCCGTGGACGGCCCGGGCCAACAGGTCCGCGGTGGCCGGTGCCACCACGACCAGGTCGGCCTGCTGACCGAGCCGGACGTGCGGCACCTCGGGGACGTCGGTGAAGACGCCGGTATGCACCGGCTGCCCGGACAGGGCCTCGAACGTGGCGGCGCCGACAAAACGCAGCGCGGATTCGGTCGGGATGACGCGGACCTCATGGCCCGCCTCGGCGAGCTGCCGGACGACGGTGCACGCCTTGTAGGCGGCGATCCCACCGGAGACACCGACGACGATCCGCTTGCGATCCACCTACGCCGGCCCTTCCTCGTTGAAGCGGCTCTCAGACCTGACCACAGCGCCCGGCCCGTCCTGTTACTCGCCCTCGGTGTGCTCGAGCAGGTCGGCGTGGATCTCACGCATCGCGATCGAGAGCGGCTTTTCCTGCAGCCCCGGCTCGACCAGCGGGCCGACGTACTCGAGGATGCCCTCGCCGAGCTGGTTGTAGTAATCGTTGATCTGCCGCGCGCGCTTGGCCGCGTAGATGACCAGCGCATACTTGCTCGACACGCGGTCGAGCAATTCGTCGATGGGCGGGTTGGTGATGCCCAGCGGGGTGTCGTAGGCGCGCTGGCCGCCCGACGAAGGATCGAATTGATCCACGGCGGTCAGCGACGCGTCGGACTGCGAAATACTCACGTAAGACTTTCTCCTGGCGCTCGGTTACGTTGAAGAGCGGTTGACACAGCTGGAAACTTTGATTCTTGATCGCGTCTGACGAGGCGGCTCACGCCGCCCCAGGCGCGTTTCCCACCAGCAAGGATACCAATTCCGCGCACGCAGACTCCAATTGACTGTTGACCACGACCTGGTCGAAGTCGTCTTGAGCTGCCAGTTCCTCGCGTGCGGTCTCCAGCCGGCGCGCCATGGCCTCCGGCGTTTCGGTGCCACGCCCGCGCAGCCTGGCCTCCAGATCCGCCCAGCTGGGCGGTGCCAGGAACACGGTGACTGCCTCCGGCATCGCCTTTTTGATCGCCCTGGCACCGGCCAGGTCCACCTCGATGAGCACCGGAAATCCCGAGCCGGTCGCGGCCCGGACCGGTGCCGCCGGGGTGCCCGATCGCTGCAGGCCACCGTGGATTTCGGCCCACTCCAGCAGGGCGCCCTCATCGATGAGTTGCTGGAAACGGGCCGGACTGACGAAGTGGTAGTCGACGCCGTCGACTTCGCCCGGCCGCGGCGCCCGTGTCGTGGCCGAGACACTGAAATGCAGGTTCGGTACCCGCTCGCGCAGGCACCGGACCACTGTTGACTTGCCGACCGCTGAGGGACCGGACAGCACCACCACACGCCCCATGCCGGATGGCTCAGCACGTGCGTGGTGCTCGGCGTCCGGTCCCTCGTCGACGTTCACCGGCGCCCCTGAGTCGGCGCGCCCATAGGCCAACTGGCCTGCATCGCCGCAGGTCGGCCGTGCTTGTTGGTCCGCCTTCTCCTCAGGCCTCTCGGCCTGCATCGTCGGCGAACTAAGCGGAGCCGAACTTTTCCAGCAGGGCCTTACGCTGACGGTCGCCGAGACCACGCAGACGGCGGGTCGGAGCGATCTCCAGCTCGGTCATGATTTCCTGCGCCTTGACCTTGCCCACCTTCGGCAATGCCTCAAGCAGCGCAGACACCTTCATCTTGCCCAGGACTTCATCACTCTCGGCGTCCTTGAGCACCTGGGTCAGGTTGGTGCCACCGCGCTTGAGACGGTCTTTCAGCTCAGCTCGTGCTCGACGTGCGGCAGCCGCCTTCTCCAACGCGGCCGCGCGCTGCTCGTCGGTCAACTGGGGAAGGGCCACGATTCCTCCGTATCTAGATCAATCTCGTGTCTCTGCCGGGTACTTGGGCCCAGCGGAGACGACCGTACTCACGCTTCCTGACGAAATCTAACCCGACCCCCTGGTTAAGAGGTTAAATGCCCAGCTTGTGCCGCGCCCACACACGCTCTCGGCAGCATGGTTCGGCATCGCTGGGAGCGC
Source organism: Mycobacterium ahvazicum (assembly GCF_900176255.2). GTDB lineage: Bacteria > Actinomycetota > Actinomycetes > Mycobacteriales > Mycobacteriaceae > Mycobacterium > Mycobacterium ahvazicum. Next base: position 1,764,366 of record NZ_FXEG02000002.1, on the reverse strand, counting down.
CCGGATTCGGCACGTGCACCCCCGCCGGGTCGCCGCGGCGAGAATCTGGATCATGGCCTCTAGCTGCGGTTTTATGCCCGCGCGATGCGGTGTCGGCGGTTTGGTGACCGACGGTGGTGATCGGCGCCGACGGATAGCCGCAGGGCCTCGTGCCGGGCATCACGATTTGCCATGGCGTGTCGCGCGTGTCGCGGCGCGGACAAACACCTGGTCGTCGGGCGGAAGTCGCGGGGGAAAGATTCCGACGTTGTTAACCGGGGCGCCGGGCGACGCGCTATTGCACACCGAGATAAGCGACGGAGTCCAGCATTTGTTGGCCCGCCGCGCGCAGGTCCGAGACGCTCGGTCCGGCGCGCAGCACCTCGCGTGCCACCGCGGGCAGCAATTGGCCCGCAACGGCCCCACCCAGGCCCGCCAGGGCCTCAGGACGGCCTCCCTGCACGCCGACGCCCGGAACCAGCACCGGCCCGCCCAGCGCGCTGACGTCGGGTGCCTCGAAAACCGTCGCGCCCAGAACCACGCCGACGTATCCGGGCTCGTTCGGGTTCGACGACCGGTTGACCACCGCCGCCTGGTCGATGACCAGTTGGGACACCGTGCGGCCGTCGAAGGTGGCACGCTGCACGGTCGCGCCCTCCGGATTGGAGCTCGCCGCCACCACGAACACCCCGCGGTCGTGGGCCGCCGCGGCTTCCAGCAACGGGCGCAACGAGCCGAACCCCAGATACGGCGAGGCGGTCACGGCGTCGGCGGCCAGCGGTGAATCGCCGGCCCAGGCCGCGGCGTAGGCCGCCATCGTGGTGCCGATGTCCCCGCGCTTGGCATCGGCCAGCACCAGCACCCCGACCGAGCGCAGCGCGGCGATCGTGCGTTCCAGCACCGCGTAGCCGGCCGAGCCGTACGACTCGAAGAAGGCCACCTGGGGCTTGACGACGGCGAATCCGGAAAAGGCCTCCACACAAATGTCGCAGAACTTGGCCACACCGTCGGCGGTGGCGGGCAGCCCCCAGGCCCGAAGCAACTCGGGGTGTGGGTCGATGCCCAGACACAACGGCCCGCGGCGCGCCTTGGCCTCGGCCAGCCGGACGCCAAACCCGGTCATCCAGCCTCCTTTTCGGCCGGGCTGCCGGGTCCGATCATGCTGTGCAGCTCCTGTAGCGAACGGACCCCGATGTCACCGCGGATGCCGGCCTCGATGCCCTGCACGGCGGCCGACGCACCCTGCACGGTGGTCACGCAGGGAATGTTGACCGACACCGCGACGGAACGGATTTCGTATCCGTCGATGCGTGGACCGGAGTTCCCGTACGGCGTGTTGATCACCATGTCGACCTCACCCGCCTTGATCGCGTCGACCGCCGACATCTCGGGCCGTCCCGGCTGCGGTGGTTCGAAGTGCTTGCGCACCTCGTCGCAGGGAATCCCGTTGCGGCGCAACATCTCCGCGGTCCCTTCGGTGGCGAGCACCCGGAAGCCCAGATCGGCCAGCCGCTTGACGGGGAACACCAGCGACCGCTTGTCACGGTTCGCGACCGACACGAAAATAGTGCCCTGGGCCGGCAACGAGCCGTAGGCGGCGGTCTGGCTCTTGGCGAAGGCGCTGCCGAAGTCGCGGTCGATGCCCATCACCTCGCCGGTGGATTTCATCTCCGGGCCCAGCAGCGAATCGATGGCCGAGCCGTCGGCACGGCGGAACCGGTGGAAGGGCAACACCGCCTCCTTGACCGCGATCGGGGCATATTGGGCGGCGTTGGCCCCGTCCCCGGCCGGCGCCAACAATCCCTCTTCCCGAAGCTGGGAGATGGTGGTGCCCAACATGATCCGGGCACACGCTTTGGCCAGCGGGATCGCGGTGGCCTTGGACACGAACGGCACGGTACGGCTGGCCCGCGGGTTGGCCTCCAGGACGTAGAGCACATCGTCCTTGAGCGCGTACTGCACGTTGAGCAATCCGACCACGCCGATGCCGTGCGCGATGGCCTCGGTCGCCCGGCGGACCTTCTCGATGTCGCTGCGGCCCAGCGTGACCGGCGGCAGCGCGCAAGCCGAGTCGCCGGAGTGAATACCGGCCTCCTCGATGTGCTCCATGATGCCACCGATGTACACCTCGGAGCCGTCACACAGCGCGTCGACGTCGATTTCAACCGCGTCCTCGAGGAAGCGGTCGACGAGCACCGGGTGCTCGGGAGACAACTGGGTGGCGCGGGTGATGTAACTCTTCAGCGTCTCCTCGTCATAAACGATTTCCATGCCACGCCCACCCAGCACGTAGGACGGCCGCACCAGCACCGGGTAGCCGATCTCGTCGGCGATCCGGCGGGCCTGCGCGAAAGTCGTTGCGGTGCCGTACTTCGGGGCCGGCAGTCCGGCCGCGGTCAGCACGTCGCCGAAGGCGCCGCGGTCCTCGGCCAGGTCGATGGCCTCCGGCGGGGTGCCCACGATCGGAACACCGGCATCGGCGAGCCGCTGAGCCAGCCCGAGCGGGGTCTGACCGCCGAGTTGCACGATGACGCCCACCACGCCCGGGCCGCCGCTGGCCGACTCCGCTTCGGCGCGGAACACCTCGAGGACATCCTCGAAGGTCAGCGGCTCGAAGTAGAGCCGGTCGGCGGTGTCGTAGTCGGTGGACACCGTCTCGGGGTTGCAGTTGACCATCACGGTTTCAAAACCGGCCTGGCTCAACGTGGTTGCCGCGTGCACACAGCTGTAGTCGAACTCGATGCCCTGCCCGATCCGGTTCGGCCCCGAGCCGAGGATCAGCACCTTGGGCTTTTCGGTCTGGGGGGTGACCTCGGTCTCGGCGGCCGGGTCGAGTTCGTAGCTGCTGTAGTGATACGGAGTCTTGGCCTCGAACTCGGCGGCGCAGGTGTCGACCGTCTTGTACACCGGGTGGATGCCCAGGCGCCCACGCAGCGAGCGCACGCCGCCTTCCCCGGCCAATTCCGGTCGCAGCGCCGCGATCTGGCGGTCTGACAACCCGCTGTGCTTGGCGCGGCGTAGCAGATCGGAGTCGAGCACCGGGGCGGCGGCCAGCTCCGCGCGCAGCGCCACCAGCTCGCCGATCTGCGCGACGAACCACGGGTCGACGCCGCTGGCCCCGGCAACCCGCTCCACCGAAGCACCCAGGCGCAACGCCAGCTCGATGTCATACAGCCGGCCCTCGGTCGGCGTCTGCAGCCGGGTCAGCACCTCCTCGACTTCGCCGTCCGGGCCCGAGGGGTCCGGGGTGGTCCAGAAGCCGGCCCGGTCGGTCTCCAGCGAGCGCATCACCTTGCCGAGCGCCTCGACGAAGTTGCGGCCCAACGACATCGCCTCGCCGACGGATTTCATCGTGGTGGTCAAGGTGGGGTCGGCGCCCGGGAACTTCTCGAAGGCGAACCGCGGCGCCTTGACCACGACATAGTCCAGGGTGGGCTCGAAGCAGGCGGGCGTTTCCTTGGTGATGTCGTTGACGATCTCGTCGAGGGTGTAGCCAATGGCCAGCTTGGCGGCGATCTTGGCAATCGGGAAGCCAGTGGCCTTGGAAGCCAGTGCGCTGGAACGGGATACCCGCGGGTTCATCTCGATGACGATCAGCCGGCCATCGGTCGGGTTGATCGCGAACTGGATGTTGCAGCCGCCGGTGTCGACGCCGACCTCACGCAGGATCGCGATACCCAGGTCGCGCATCCGCTGGTATTCCCGGTCGGTCAGCGTCATGGCCGGCGCGACGGTCACCGAATCCCCGGTGTGCACACCCATCGGGTCGACGTTCTCGATCGAGCACACCACCACGACGTTGTCGTTGCCGTCGCGCATCAGCTCGAGCTCGAATTCCTTCCAGCCGTAGATCGATTCCTCGATCAACACGTTGGCACTGGGGCTGGCGGCCAGGCCGGCGCCGGCCATCCGGTCGACCTCCTCGACCGAGCGCGCCATGCCCGAGCCCAGGCCGCCCATCGTGAAGCTGGGTCGCACGACGACCGGCAGACCGAGCTCCCCGACCGTCTCCCGGACCTCGTCCATCGTGAAACACACTCGGCTGCGCGCGGATTCACCGCCGACCTTGGCGACGATGTCTTTGAACATCTGCCGGTCCTCGCCACGCTGGATGGCGTCGAAGTCGGCACCGATCAGTTCGACGCCGTGGCGCTCCAGCGCCCCGTTCTCGTACAGCGCGACCGCGGTGTTCAGCGCGGTCTGCCCGCCCAGGGTCGCCAGCAGGGCGTCGATCTTGTTGCCGCGCGCGGCCTGCTGGACGATCACCTTCTCCACGAAGGCGGCGGTGATGGGTTCGACGTAGGTGTGGTCGGCGTACTCCGGGTCGGTCATGATCGTGGCCGGGTTGGAGTTCACCAGGCTGACTTGCAGGCCTTCGGCCCGCAGCACCCGGCATGCCTGGGTGCCCGAGTAGTCGAATTCGCAGGCTTGACCGATGACGATCGGCCCGGAGCCGATCACCAGCACGTGGTTGAGGTCGGTGCGACGTGGCACTAGCGGCCCCTTCCGCTGTCGTGGGAAGCCATCAGATCGGCGAATTGGTCGAAGAGATACTCCGCATCGTGCGGGCCGGCGGCGGCCTCCGGATGGTATTGCACCGAAAATGCCCGTCCGTCAACCAGTTTGACACCTTCCACCACTCCGTCGTTGGCGCAGGTGTGGCTGACGATCGCCTGGCCGAACGGCGTGTCGAACCGCTGACCGGCCTCACCCTCGAGTGCGAAGCCGTGGTTTTGGGCGGTCACCGCTACCCGCCCGGTGGCATGGTCGATGACCGGGATGTTGATGCCCCGGTGGCCGAAGACCATTTTGTAGGTGGACAGACCGAGTGCCCGGCCCAGGATCTGATTGCCGAAACAGATGCCGAACAACGGGATTCCGGCGTTCAGCACCTCGCGGGTGAGGGCGACGACGTGGTCGGCGGTAGCCGGGTCACCGGGGCCGTTGGACAAGAACACCCCGTCCGGCTTGATCTCGGCGATCTGGGCGAAGGTGGCCGACGCCGGCAACACGTGGCTGCGGATTCCGCGCCGGGCGAAGTTCCGTGGCGTGTTGGTCTTGATTCCCAGGTCCAGGGCGGCAACCGTAAATCGCTGCGACCCTTCGGGTTCTACGATGTAGGCGCCCGGGGTGCTGACCTCGCCGGCGAGGTCGGCACCGAGCATCGACTGCTGGTTGCGCACCCGCGCCAGCAACTCGTCCGGCTCGGCCAGCGCGTCACCGGAGAACACCCCGGCCTTCATCGAACCGCGGCTGCGCAGGTGGCGCACCACCGCCCGGGTGTCGATGCCGGCGATCCCGACGATGTGCTGGCGGATCAGCTCGTCCTCGAGCGTCGAAGTGGCACGCCAGTTGGAAGCGCGCGGCGACGGGTCGCGGACCGCGTAGCCGGCAACCCAGATCTTGTCACCCCGGCTTTCGGCATCCTCGCCGTTCCACCCGGTGTTGCCGATCTGCGGCGCGGTGGCCACCACGATCTGCCGGTGATAGCTGGGGTCGGTCAGCGTCTCCTGATAGCCCGACATGCCCGTGGAAAACACGGCCTCCCCGAGGGTCTGGCCGATCTCGCCGAACGGCCAACCCGTGAAGACGCGACCGTCCTCGAGTACCAGTTGGGCTTTCACGCAGCCTCCTCAAGCCAGCCGTCGTATTCGTCGCGATTGCCCGCCCGGAACCCGGTGTCGATTTCGACGCCCGACGGCAGCCGCCAGCGGATGGCCAAGATCCCGCTCCGGGAGCCAAGCTTGCCGGCCAGCACGCGTTCGGTGCGCACCTCCGAAATCGCGGTCTGCGGAATCCAAATCGGATTGGCGCGGATGCGCTCCAGCAGGATCCCCTCGGGATAGCGGCTCAGCACCGCCTTGCTGCGATATCCGAGATCGCCGGCGGTGACCCGCTCATTGGGTTCCGGGGCCAGCGTCGACCCGACATAGACGCCACGCAGTGTGGTACTCGCCGCGCCCACCTCGTCGGGCATATCGGGCAGGGTCCCGATCAGATCCTGCTGGCGCTGCGCCCGCCGGCGCCAGCCCACCATCATCAGCTGGATGACCACCGCGATGACCACCACCAGCACAGCCGCGAAGATCAGCGACCCCACCAGCGTTGCAGAGTTCATGCCGGGCTCTTCCCATCCCGAGCGGTGATCTTTCCGCGCAACAACGTGGCCGTCACGGTCGCGGGCAAGGTCATCGACTCGTAAGGAGTGTTGGCGGAGCGACTGGCCAGATCACTGCCGGTGACCGTCCAGGTCGCATCCGGGTCCACCACGGTCAGGTTGGCCGGCTCCCCCACCTCCAGCGGCCGGCCGTGATCGGGCAATCCGACTATGCGCGCCGGGTTTTCACTCATCACCCGGGCGACCTCGCGCCAGCTGAGCAACCCGGGCGCCACCATCGTCTGCACCACCACCGACAGCGCCGTCTGCAGCCCGAGCATGCCGGGGCGGGCCGCGGAGAACTCACAACACTTCTCATGTTCGGCGTGCGGGGCATGATCGGTGGCCACACAGTCGATTACCCCGTCGGCCAGCGCTTGACGCAACGCGATCGTGTCGGACGCCTCACGCAGCGGCGGATTCACCCGGTTCACCCCGTCGTAGCCGGCCAGCCGGGTGTCGTCGAGCAGCAGGTGATGCGGTGTCACCTCGGCGGTGATCGAAATACCTTGGCCTTTAGCCCATTTCAGAAGCTCGACGGTGCCGGCGGTAGAGGCGTGGCAGACGTGCACCCGAGCCCCGGCGTCGCGGGCCAGCAGTGCGTCACGCGCGACGATCGATTCCTCGGCGGCCCTGGGCCATCCCGCGAGTCCGAGCCGGGCCGCCGCGGGCCCTTCGTGCGCCACCGCCCCGATGGTCAGCCGCGGCTCCTCGGCATGCTGGGCGATCAGCACGCCCAAGCCGGTGGCGTATTCCAGCGCGCGGCGCATGATCAGCGGATCGTGCACGCAGTTGCCGTCGTCGGAGAACATCCGCACCTGTGCGACACCGGCGGCCATCATGCCCATCTCGGTGAGCTCGGTTCCGGCCAGCCCGACGGTGACCGCGCCGACGGGGTGCACGTCCACCAGGCCGACCTGCTGGCCGCGATGCCAGACGTGGTCGGTGACCACCGGGCTGTCGGCCACCGGCGTCGTGTTCGCCATCGCGAACACCGCCGTGTATCCGCCTAAAGCTGCTGCCGCTGAACCTGTTTCGATATCCTCCGCGTATTCGCGACCGGGCTCGCGCAGGTGGGTGTGCAGGTCGACGAATCCCGGCAGCAACACATGATCCGTCGCGTCGATGACGTCGGCCGTGTCGGGGATCTCGAGTTTCGGTCCGATGTCGGCGATCTGACCGTCATCGACCAGCACGTCGACACGGTCACCTTCCCCGTACAACCGAACCCCACGGATCAGCACACTCATGCCGCGATGTCCTCCGCACCCACCAGCACATGGAACAGCACGGCCATCCGCACGTGCACGCCGTTGGAAACCTGTTGCAGCACCGCGGATTGCGACGAGTCCGCGACGGAGGACGCGATCTCCATGCCGCGCACCATCGGGCCGGGGTGCAGCACCACCGCGTGGCTTCCCAGCATGGTTTGGCGCCGGTCCGAAAGGCCATAGCGCACCGAGTATTCGCGCACCGACGGGAAGAACCCGCCGTTCATCCGCTCGGCCTGCACCCGCAGCATCAGCACGGCGTCGGCCGCGGGCAGCTCGGCGTCGAGGTCGTAGGAGACGGTGGCCGGCCAGCCGTCGACACCGACCGGCAACAGGGTCGGCGGCGCCACCAGCACCACCTCGGCGCCCAGCGTGGCCAGCAGCATCACGTTGGAGCGCGCGACCCGACTGTGCAGGATGTCACCGACGATCACCACCCGCCGGCCCTCGATCTGGCCGAGCCGCTGGCGGATGGTCAGCGCGTCCAGCAGCGCCTGGGTCGGATGTTCATGGGTGCCGTCGCCGGCGTTGATCACCGACGGGCCACCGTGTTCGCTGTTGGAGTGCGCGGTCCAGTCGGCCAGCAGGTGCGCGGCACCGGAGGCCGGGTGCCGGATGATCAGCGCGTCGGCACCGGCCGCGTGCAGCGTCAATGCGGTGTCGCGCAACGACTCCCCTTTGCTCACCGAGGATCCCGACGAGCTGACGTTGATCACGTCGGCGCTCATCCACTTGCCCGCCACCTCGAACGACACCCGGGTGCGGGTGGAGTTCTCGTAGAACATCGTGACCACGGTGCGCCCGCGCAGGGTGGGGAGTTTCTTGACCTCGCGCCCGACCAGCGCCTGTGCGAACCGGTCGGCGTCGTCCAGGATCGCGGTGGCGTCGTCGCGGCTGAGGTCGCCGGCGGCCAGCAGATGTCTGGTCATGACTCTCGCTTCATTCGGAGTCCCTCCCGATGACGACGCCGTCGCGACCGTCGTGCTCACGCAGCTGGACGTGCACGCTCTCGTTGCGCGAGGTCGGCACGTTCTTACCCACGTAGTCGGCGCGCACCGGCAGCTCGCGATGGCCGCGATCGACCAGTACCGCCAGCTGCACGGCTCGTGGTCTGCCGACGTCGCGCAGCGCGTCCAGCGCGGAGCGCACCGAGCGACCGGAATACAACACGTCGTCGACGAGAATCACCAGGGCGTCGTCGATGCCACCGGCCGGGATCGAGGTGACCTCCAGCGGCCGGGGCGGCTTGGTCATCAAATCGTCACGGTACAAAGTGATGTCGAGGGCGCCATGCCCGACTTCGACGCCGCAGAATTCGCCGATGTTGGCGGCCAGCCGCGCGGCCAGACTGACCCCGCGGGTCGGGATTCCCAGCAGCACCACGCGGGGGGCGTCGGGACCATCCAGTGCGGTCTTTTCGATGATCTGATGGGCGATACGGGAAATCGTTCGACCGACGTCGGCCGCCGACATCAATTCGCGGCCGGATGCGGACTCACCCGCGGCACTCATGCGAAACCCTGACCTCCTTCTCCGCCTCTCCGGACGGATCGTTAAAGGATGTCGACTGTCGGGCAGCGTAGCATTTCGCGACTGGGCCGACGACAGGGGACGCGCCCGGTGCTCCGCGGCGGCCTGTGATGACCGCGCTACCTCGCCGAAACAAAAATGGCTATCCGCGCCGCACGGAATAATCGAAATATCGCGCAATGCACATCAATAGCGAACCTGTTAAATCTACGTACAACAGCGACAATTCGCAGCCACTCAGGGCAATACCAGCGGAATACCCGGTTACCAATAATCGACAAGTAGTTTAAGCGGGCTAATCATTCGGCCCAGGGATTGTCGTGCGGCCGGCTGCCACGCCGTCATTCGCCGGGTTTAGCTGGGATTACCGGGTTTTGAAGCATGTGCGACACGGCCATGACAAGGGCCGATACGACCGGATTCCGGGGTCGATTTCATTGACGCGACGACGTGAATTCACCAAGAATTATCAGTTGCAAACCTTCCGCCCTAATGCAAAGATTCCTAGCGCAGGCGGGCAAACCCCCACCCTTGCCTGCTATTTCTTACATCCGAATAGGAGTTTCCATGCGCAGCGCGAGTTCGCGTGCTAATGAGCCGTGTCCCGCGGCATCGCTCGGTCCGATCGATTGTGCGCAGATCATTACTCCTGACGCGGTGCTGGGGGGCGGCGACGTCTCGTCGGCCGTTTCCGGCCGGCGCCCCGCGGCCGAGCGCATCGCACGGCGCGAATACCTGCGATCGGAATGCCTGCAGGGCGCGCGCCGGCGTGCACTGGCCGACGAGCTCTACAACATCTACAGCGAGACCCTGCACGGCCACACACCCGAAGAGATCGACGATTTGATCTTCGGCGCCGCCCGGGTTCGCCTTGCGCTGTTCTACGGGGCGCGCGGCGAACTCGCGGGTTGTGCATTTGCCGCGATCGACCGCATCGAGCACGCCGGCCGCACCCACGCCGTGCTGGGAGGCGGCGGATTCTTCCGATCGCACTATCGCGGCGGGCCGTCGGCCTCGCTGTTCTTCCTCGGCCAGGGCATCCGCGCCCGGCTGCGCGAACCGCACGTACCGCTGGCCTACCTGACCCGGGCCAGCACCCCGGCGGCCTACCGCCGGCTCGCCGTGACGATGCCGACGATTTACCCGAGTCGCAGGCGACAGACACCGGTCAACGTCGAGACGCTGGTGCGAGCACTGAGTCCGCGCCGGCACTACGTGCAGGTCAGCGAGAACCCGTGGGTGGTGCGGTCGGCCGCGCCCCATGACCCGTCGCGATTGCAGCGACTCGAACACGACCCCGATGTCCGCTTTTATCTCGACCTCAATCCCCGCTTCGCCCAAGGTGAATCGCTGCTGGTTTGGGTGCGGGCCGACATGGCGGATCTCGACAGCGGATTCGCCCGGGCCCTGCGTGCGGTGACCCCCGTGAAGGTCACATGACCGGCATTCTTGGACGCATCTGGGTACCGATCGTCATGGTGGTCGTAATGGCGGTCGGCACCATCATCGTTTCCCGGCTGCACGGGGTTTTCGGCTCACATCAACACGAATCAGACAAGAGCAATGCCGACGCAATCGTCGCGTTCAATCCCAAGCACGTTGTCTACGAGATTTTCGGCCCGCCCGGCGCGACGGCAAGCATCCATTATCTGGATGCCGACGCGCAGCCGCAGGAGGTCGAAAACGCCGCGGTGCCATGGACGCTGCGCATCGATACCACGCTCAGTGCCGTGGTGGCCAACGTTGTGGCGCAGGGCGACAGCGCCAGCCTCGGATGCCGCATCACCGTCAATGGCGTTGTGCGCGACGAGCTTACGGTGAGATCGCACAACGCTGCGACCAGCTGCCTGGTGAAGTCCGCGTGAGCGAAGGCGGGCGGGTGGTTGCGGCCGGCCGGACAATCCGGTGGCTTGCGCTGCCGATCATCCTGTTCTGGGTGGCGTTGTGCGCCGTGCTCAACACGGCCACACCCCTGCTGTCGGAAGTCGCCGGAACACATGCGGTCTCCTACAGCGCCCACGACGCGCCGTCGCTGATCGCGATGAAGCGCATCGGCAAGAACTTTCAGCAGTTCAATTCGGACACCACGGCAATGGTGCTGCTGGAGGGCCGAGACAAGTTGGGCGACAGCGCGCATCGCTTCTACGACACGCTGATCGCCAAACTCTCCGAAGACCGGGCGCACGTCGAGCATGTGGAGAACTTCTGGGGCGACAGCCTGACCGCGGCGGGATCGCAGAGCGCCGACGGTAAAGCCGCCTATGTCCAGCTGTACCTGACCGGCGATCAAAGCAGCTCGGCGGCCAACGAATCCGTCGTCGCCGTCGAACGCATCGTGGACAGCGTGCCGCCACCGCCCGGGATCAAGGCCTACGTGACCGGCCCGGGTCCGCTCAATGGTGATACCCACACTTATGGCGACCGCAGCCTGGAAAAGATCACCCTGATCACCGTGGTCGTGATCGCTTTGATGCTGTTCATCGCGTATCGCTCGGTGACCACCGTGCTGTTCGTGCTGCTGACGGTGGGCGTTGAGTTGCTCACTGCCGAGGGCGTCATCGCCACCCTGGCCGACAACGACGTCATCGCCCTATCCACGTTCGCCGTGAATGTGCTTGTAGCACTTGCGATAGCGGCGTCAACGGACTACGTCATCTTCCTGATCGGACGCTACCAGGAGGCTCGAGCGGCCGGCATGGACCGAGAAGCCGCGTACTACGCCATGTTCCACGGAACCGCGCATGTGATCCTGGGGTCCGGGCTGACCGTCGCGGGGGCGATGTATTGCCTGAGTTTCACTCGGCTTCCGGTCTTCAACACTCTCGGGTGGCCGTGTTCGATCTCGGTCCTGGTGGTGATCGTCGCCTCGCTCACCCTGGCGCCCGCCGTCGTCGTCGTCGCCAGCCGATTCGGAACGTTCGATCCCAAACGTAATGTGAGCACCCGGCGTTGGCGCCGGATCGGCACCATCGTCGTCCGATGGCCCGGGCCGGTGCTCGTCGCGTCGATCCTGGTATCGCTGATCGGTCTGATCGCCCTGCCGAGCTATCAGACGGGCTACAACGGGCGCTATTACCTGCCGGCCGATACCCCGTCGAATATCGGCTTCCAGGCGTCGGACCGGCACTTCCCGGCGGCCCGCATGGAGCCCGAGCTGCTGATGATCGAGGCCGATCACGACCTGCGCAACCCGACGGACATGCTCGTCCTGGACCGGATCGCCCGCAGCATCTTCCACACGCCCGGTGTCGCGCGGGTGCAAGGCATTACCCGGCCGCTGGGCTCGCCGATCGACCACGCCTCGATCCCGTTCCAGATCAGCGCGCAAAGTGCCGTCACGATCGAGAACCTCAAGAATCTGCGGAATCGGGTGGCCGACATGTCCCGCATGACCAACGAGCTGCAGCACATGATCGATGTCTCGTTGCACATCCAGGACCTGACACGGCAGCTGGCGAACGTCACGCACGGCATGGCGGGCGACACCACACAGATGCGGGACACCACCGGTGAATTGCGGGATCACCTCTCCGATTTCGAGGACCTGTGGCGGCCGGTCCGAAGCTATTTCTATTGGGAGCGACACTGTTTCGACATCCCGCTGTGCTGGTCGCTGCGGTCGCTGTTCGACGGGGTCGACGGCATCGACCGGCTCAGCGAAGACGTCGGCAACCTGGCACACAACACCGATCAACTCGACAAGATCATGCCGCAGATGCTGGCGCAGATGCCCCCGCTGATCGCGGCGATGCAGACCGTCAAGGATCTCGCTCAGACAGCGACCAGCACCTTCTCCGGGTTGATCACCCAAATGGACGCGCTGACACGCAACACGACCGTGATGGGACAGGCCTTCGACGGCGCCAAGAACGACGACTTCTTCTACCTTCCACCCGAAGCGTTCGAAAATCCGGACTTCAAGCGGGGACTGAGCATGTTCCTGTCCCCCGATGGCAGCTCGGCGCGGTTCTTCATCACCCACAAGGGTGACCCCGCAGCGGCCGAGGGCATTTCACATATCGACGGCATCCGTCAGGCCGCGGACGAGGCCGTGAAGGGCACTCCCCTGGCGGCCGCCAACATCTATCTGACCGGCACGGCGTCCACCGACAAAGACGAGCGCGACGGGTCCATGTACGACCTCATGATCGCGGCCATCGCGTCACTGTGCCTGATCTTCATGATCATGCTGGCGATCACCGGAAGCGTGGTCGCCTCCGCCGTGATCGTGGGCACGGTCACGATCTCATTGGGCTCATCGTTCGGCCTGTCGGTGCTGATCTGGCAGCACATGCTGCACATGCCGCTGCACTGGCTGGTGCTCGCGATGGCCATCATCGTGATGCTGGCCGTCGGATCGGACTACAACCTGCTGCTGGCCGCGCGGTTCCGGGAAGAAATCGGCGCCGGGCTCAAGACGGGAATGATCCGCTCGATGGGCAGCACCGGGGGCGTCGTCACCACCGCCGGCCTGGTGTTCGCCTTCACGATGGGCGCGATGGGGACCAGCGATCTGCGCGTCGTCGGCCAAATCGGCACCACGATCATGATCGGGTTGTTGTTCGACACCCTGATCGTGCGCTCATTCATGATGCCGGCCGCGGCCACACTGCTGGGACGCTGGTTCTGGTGGCCCCGCCAGGTCCGCACCCACGCCGCGCCGCCTCCCGCTCGCCCCTTCGCGGTCGATCAGCGCCGCGCCGCCGAGTACGCCGCGAATGCACACACCGCCGGATGACGTTCGGCGACTACCCGACGGTGCAGGGGTATTGCGCGTTGACCACACAATTCGACGGCGGGGTGTAGGTACCGCTCAGCACGCCGCGGAAACCACCCGTGGCGGTACCGCCGGGTGCAATCTCGCGATCCCAATTCGCCGGGGTGACCACATAGTGCGTGCCGGATTGGGTGACGGTGCTGTTCCACGCGTGCAAGACGGATTGTCCCGCGGGCATGTCGAAGTCAATCCGCCAGTCGGCCATCGGCGACATGTTCGGGTTGGTGACGGTGAAGTGGGCGATAAAACCGGTCTGCCAGGTATGTTCCACCTGCAACGTGGCCATGGCCGCGGCCGCATCAGCCGCGGGGGCGGCGGCGAGGGCGAAGCCGACCGCCAGCACCGCCGACACGGCTACGTGAAGTGCTGTGCGACAGCGCTTCACGTGATTGTTCAGTCCCGCCATAGCAGCCACACTAAAGCGCAAACCGGCGATATCGGCCCGCGCATCGCGGGGTAGCTGCAGCAACTTTGCCCGACCGAAACCGTTATGAAACCTCGGCCCCGAAATAGCGAGCCGGGACGCAGCGCCCGACGCCGCCGACTCGCCATGGGCACGGCGATCGGTTCGCAGCTAATCTGACTCGCGTGAGTGACAACGCCGACGGGCCCGTCCGCCCGCTGATCGGGTTCATCACCGGCGACAATGCGCCGCCGATCACCCCGGCACCGGCGAGCCGGGCGTGGATGACGGCGCAGTCGGAGGCGGACAAGGGTTGGCCCAGCCGGTGTTTGCCGATGCTGATCGCCAACCAGAGCGGCTGGGAACTGCGCAATCCGTGCGCCTTCACCGCCACCTGGATAGCCCAAGAGGGTATGGACGTCATGATCGAACCCGATCGTTACGTCGCCGACCAGTTCCTGCCCGCCGGCCATTTCGGCAACGGCATCTTCACCTGGCGTCTACCGATGCTGTTTCGCACTCCCCCGGGCTACAACCTGTTGGTCCGCGGACCGGCGAACTATCCCAAAGACGGCGTGTGCGCGCTGGAGGGCATCGTCGAAACCGACTGGGCCAGCGCTAGTTTCAGTATCAACTGGAAAATCACCCGCAAATCCATGCCGGTGCGATTCGAAGTCGACGAACCGATCTGCATGATCGTCCCGCAGCGCCGCGGCGAGCTTGAAGAGTTCGCGCCCGAAATCAGGCCCATCACAGCCGATCCGGAGCTACAGCGCAAACACGAGTTGTTCCTTCGCGAACGTGATGCGGCAAAGCACGCCGAGCAATTGGCGCGCGTCGCCGCCGGTGAACGGGTGGACTGGCAGGGTGACTACACCCGGGGCACACACCGAGACGGAGAGCCCGGGGCGCCGGATCACCAGACCCGTCGCCGCCTTCGTCCCTTTGCGCTCCCACCCGGCGAGAAGCAGCAGTAGACCGCCGACAGCCGGTGTCATCCGGCGATGACCAGGCGTGACGCCGGTTTTGGGGAACTCCCAGGTTCCCCGTTTAGTCTGGCGCACGTGAGTGACACACCCAACGGCGGAACGCCTCGTCCGTTGATCGGGTTCATCACCCGTGACAACGCACCCCCGATTGGTCCGGCACCGATCAGCCGGGCGTGGATGCCCGAGATGTCCAAGACCCGGACCGGTTGGCCGAATCGGTGTCTGCCGATGCTGATCGCGAACCAAAGTGGTTGGGAGCTGCGCAATCCGTGCGCGTTCACCGCCACCTGGATGGGTCAGGACGACGGTGTGGACGTGATCATCGCACCCCATCAGCGCAACACCGGTCAGCTGCTGCCCACCAGCCACTTCGGCAACGGGATCCTAACCTGGCATCTGCCCATGCTGTTTCGCACTCCCCCCGGCTACAACCTGCTGGTCCGCGGACCGGCGAACTATCCGAAGGACGCCGTCTGCGCGCTGGAGGGCATCGTCGAAACCGACTGGACAAGCGCGAGTTTCAGCATGAGCTGGAAATTCACCCGCAAACTGATGCCGGTGCGATTCGAGGTCGACGAGCCGATCTGCATGATCGTCCCGCAACGGCGCGGCGAGCTCGAAGAATTCGCCCCCGAACTCAGGAGCATCGAGTCCGATGCCGAATTACACCGCAAGTATCAGGTGTTTCTCGGTTCCCGCAGCAAGGCAAAGCAAATGGAGCAACTGACGCGGCTCAACGCGGGCGAACAAGTCCAGTGGCAGGGCGACTACACCCGGGGCAGACATACCGACGGTGACGCCGGGCCACCGGATCACCAGACGCGCCGTCACCTTCGTTCCTTTGTTCAGCCCCGACGTCCGGAGCACCGACAGGGGTCCTGCGACCTACGCGCGCAGAACGGCTAACCGGGCGCGGGCTACCCTGACCGGGTGAATCTCGACGGCAATCAGACCTCCATCCGCGAGGCGTGCGATGCCGGCCTGCTCGCCGGTGCGGTGACGGTGGTATGGCAGCACGGAGAAGTCCTGCAGGTCAACGAGATCGGCTACCGGGATGTCGACGCCGGCTTGCCGATGCAGCGAGACACACTGTTTCGCATCGCGTCGATGACCAAACCGGTCACGGTCGCCGCGATCATGAGCATGGTCGACGAGGGCAAGCTGACGCTCAAAGACCCGATCACGCACTGGGTACCCGAGTTGGCCGACCTGCGGGTGCTCGACGACCCGCGCGGTCCGCTGGACCGCACGCACCCCGTCAACCGGGCGATCCTGATCGAGGACCTGCTGACCCATACCAGCGGACTGGCCTACGGTTTCTCGGTATCCGGGCCCATCTCGCGGGCCTACCAGCGGCTGCCGTTCAATCAGGGTCCGGACGTGTGGGTCAGCGAGCTGGCCAAGCTCCCGCTGGTGCATCAGCCCGGCGAACGGATGACCTACAGCCACTCCATCGACCTGCTCGGCGTCATCGCGGCGCGCATCGAGGGCAAACCGTTCGACCAGGTCCTCGACGAACGGGTGCTGGGCCCGGTCGGCATGCCCGACACCGGGTTCTCGGTGTCCCCGGAAGGCCGCCGCCGGGCGGCGACGATGTACCGGCTCGACGGACAGAGCCGGCTGCACCATGACGTGATGGGGCCGCCGCACATCACGCCGCCCAGCTTCCCCAACGCCGGCGGCGGATTGTTGTCGACGGCCGACGACTACCTCCGATTCGTGCGGATGCTGCTGGGCGACGGGACGGTCGACGGCGAGCGGGTCCTGTCCGGAGAATCGGTGCGCCTGATGCGGACCGACCGGCTCACCGACGAGCACAAGCGGCACAACTTCCTGGGCGCGCCGTACTGGGTGGGCCGCGGGTTCGGGCTCAACCTGTCGGTCGTGACCGATCCGGCCAAGAGCGCCGCGCTGTTCGGGCCGGGCGGGCTCGGGACGTTCAGCTGGCCCGGCGCGTACGGGACGTGGTGGCAGGCCGACCCGGCCGCGGATCTGGTTCTGCTGTACCTGGTGCAGAACATGCCGGACATGTCCGCGGACGTCGCGGCGGCCGTGGCCGGCAACACCACGCTTGCGAAACTGCAAGCCGTACAACCCAAATTCGTCCGCCGCACCTATCAAGCGCTCGACCTTTAGCACCGTGGCCGACCACCCGCCCGATCGCATCGTCGGCCCGCGCCTGGTCCTGCGGTTGCCCACGCTCGCGGACGCCGGTGCGCTGTACCAACGGGTCGCCCGCGATCGCGCGGTCACGAAATATCTGCTGTGGTCCCCACATCCCGACGTGGCGACCACGCGGCGAGTGATCGCCGAGAAGCTCAACGCCACTGACGAAGAGCGAACCTGGGCCGTCGAGCTGCGGCACAGCGGTGAGGTCATCGGGCTGACCAGCTGCCGGCGCTCGGCGCCCGACGCGGTCGAGATCGGCTACTGCCTCGGCCGGAAATGGTGGGGCAAGGGTCTGATGTCCGAGGTGCTGGACATGGTGCTGACCGCGCTGCGCGCCGACCCCGAGCTGCTGCGCGTCTGGGCGACCTGCGCCGTCGACAATCTGCGGTCGGCGCAATTGCTGGAGCGAGCCGGGTTCGCGCTCGAGGCCCGGCTGGAACGCCACGCCGTCTACCCCACGATCGGACCCGAGCCGCGGGACGCCCTGCTCTACGGCATGGCCTTGCGCTGAGCGTGCGACGTGCCCGACTACGTGTTCTCCAACGCCCGGCGTGCATAGGCCCGCACGTCGGCGTCGCTGTCTTTGAGGGCGATGCCGAGCGCGTCACGGGCCGCGGCCTGATCGGCCCAGCGGGTCAGGCTGAGAACGGCCGCTTTGCGCACGTCGAGGTGCGCATCGGCGAGCGCATCGGCCAGTCTGGGAACTGCGAGTTCGGTCGCGGCACCCTTGAGCGCACGCGCCGCACCCTCGCGGATCTGCCACGCCGGCGCCTGCAATGCGCGCTGGACAGCCTCGAAATCATCTTCGCTGCAACCTAATTCACCGAGGGCCGCGAGTGCGGCCGCGCGCACCAACGGGTCGGCATCGGCGATCAATGCGCTGACCGCCGCGCCGCCGGCGCGCAACGTGGCCAAGCCGGCGGCCGCGGCGATGCGGACCTCGCGGCTCTCGTCGCGGGTGGCCGCCTGGACCCCGTCGACGTCGTCGACCGAAACCAGCGCCCGCACCGCCTCGATCCGCACCCGGTGGTCGGAATCGTCGAGCGCGCGGCGGTATTGGCCGGCCGCACCGGCGCGGCGCGCGGACAGCAGGTAGACCGCGGCCGCCCGCACCACGGTGTCCTGGGACCGCAGATAGGGCTCGGCACCGCCCGGATCGGGCAGTACCTCGACCAGTTCGCGGATCGCCTCGGCGCTGGTGCGGCGCACCCCGGGGTCGGCGTCGTCGAGCGCGGCAAACAGCGCGGGCGCATAGCCGTCGGGAATGTACTCGGTCAGCGTCGCCACGGCGGTGCGGCGCACCCCGGGATCAGCGTCGGCCAGATACGGCTGCAGATCGGCGATCGTCGGTTCCTCGAGGGCGAGCACCTCGGCGATCCGTGGTGAGGGCGGATCGAATGTGGTTGCCGCCGTTTCGATTCGCGAACCCGCAGCGGCCGGGGCCTTGCCGCCGACCAGCGGCGGCTGCGCCACCGCATGCACCGTCTGATCCACCGGCGGCAGACCGTCCAGCTCAGGGACCGACACCAGGTAAGGGGCCACGGGACGCTTGAGGAACCGCATCTGTCCGTCGGGACCCTTGTGCAGGTTCAGGTGATAGCCCCACTCGCTGTCGTCGCGAACCGGCATGTCGGCGCGTTCGTGGTAAAGACCCCAACGGGATTCGGTCCGGGTCAACGAGGATCGCGCGGCCATCTCGGCGCAGTCCCGGATGAACGACACCTCGACCGCGCGCATCAGCTCGTGCGGAGTGCGGGCCCCCATCGCGGCGATCTCGTCATGCATCCGGTCGAAGGTGCGCACCGCGATCGACAGCTTGGCCGCCGTCTTCGGCGGGGCCACATAGTCGTTGACGAAGCGTCGCAGCTTGTACTCCACCTGTGGCTGCGGCGGCCCGTCCGGGTGTCGCAGCGGCCGGTAGATCAGCTCGTGTGCCTCTTTGAGTTGATCCTCCGGGAGTTGCTGTGGCGCAGCCACTTCCGAGCGCTTCGAGGCGGCGTGCGTGCCGGCGAGGTCGCCGAACACGAAAGCCCCGATCATGTAGTTGTGCGGGACACACGCCAGGTCGCCCGCGGCGTACAGCCCCGGCACCGTGGTCCGGGCGTGTTCGTCGACCCAGACTCCGGACGCGGAATGCCCACTGCACAAACCGATTTCGGAGATATGCATCTCGATGTCGTGGGTGCGATAGTCGTGACCGCGGTTGGCGTGGAACGTGCCACGGGTGGGCCGCTCGGTGGTGTGCAGGATGTTTTCCAGCGCGGTGAGCGTCTCGTCCGGCAGGTGGGACACCTTGAGGTAGATCGGCCCGCGTGCGGAGTCGATTTCACTCTTGACCTCGGACATCATCTGCCCCGACCAGTAATCGGAGTCGACGAACCGCTCACCGTCCGCGTTGACCTGGTAGCCGCCGAACGGGTTAGCGACATACGCACAGGCCGGGCCGTTGTAGTCCTTGATCAACGGGTTGACTTGGAAACACTCGATGCCGGACAGTTCGGCGCCCGCGTGGTAGGCCATGGCGTACCCGTCGCCGGCGTTGGTCGGGTTCTCGTAGGTGCCGTACAGGTAGCCGGACGCGGGCAGCCCGAGCCGGCCGCATGCCCCGGTCGACAGGATCACCGCCTTAGCGCCGATCGCGACGAATTCGCCGGTGCGCGTGTTCAATGCCGCCGCCCCGACGGCACGGCCGCCGTCGACGAGCACCCGCACCGGCATCAGGCGGTTCTCGATCCGGATCTTCTCGCGCATCGACCGTTGCCGCAGCACCCGGTACAGCGCCTTTTTGACGTCCTTGCCCTCGGGCATCGGCAACACGTAGGAACCCGAACGGTGCACCCGGCGCACCGCGTACTCGCCGTGCTCGTCCTTCTCGAACTTCACCCCGTAGCGCTCGAGTCGCTGCACCATCGCGAACCCGCGGCTGGCCGTCTGATAGATGGTGCGCTGGTTGACGATTCCGTCGTTGGCACGGGTGATCTCCGCGACGTAGTCCTCCGGCTCGGCCTTGCCCGGGATGACGGCGTTGTTGACCCCGTCCATGCCCATCGCCAGCGCGCCGGAGTGCCGCACGTGGGCCTTCTCCAGCAGCAGGACCTGCGCGCCGTTCTCGGCGGCCGACAGTGCCGCCATCGTTCCGGCCGTCCCGCCGCCGATGACCAGCACGTCACAGTCCAGGCGCAGCGGCGTCATGTCTGGAATCTCCATCATGCCGCCACCGCCGAATGATCCAGGGCGGCAATCACTTCGGCACGCAGTGCAGTGCGCTGCTGATCGACTCGCGGGTCCGGCACGTCGATCAGGGCACGCAGCGGCTGACCGGCCTTGCCCAGCACGGCGATGCGGTCACCCAGCAGCAGCGCCTCGTCGACGTCGTGGGTGACGAAGACGATCGTGGTCGGATGTGCGCTCCAGGTGTCGATCAGCAGCCGCTGCATGGCCGTACGGGTTTGGGTGTCCAGCGCGCCGAACGGCTCGTCCATCATCACCGCGCGCGGCGTCCCCGCCAGGCCGCGGGCCAGCTGGACCCGCTGTCGCATGCCGCCGGACAGACTCTTGGGCAGGTAGTCGCCGAAGCCGGTGAGGCCGAGTTCGGCGATCCAGCGGTCGGCCTCCGCGCGGCGCCCGGATCGCGGCGCACCCCGAAGCCGCAGGGCCAACTCGATGTTGGACCGCACGGTGCGCCACGGCAGCAGGGCGTTGTCCTGGAACACCATCCCGCGGTCGCCGGACGTCGTGGTCACGTCGGCGCCGTCGGCCAGCACACGGCCGGCGTCGGGGCGCAGCAGGCCCGCCAGCGCACGCAGCACCGTCGACTTGCCGCATCCCGAGGGACCGGTCAGCACCAGGATCTCACCCGGGCGCACCGACAGGCTCAGCCCGTCGATCACCGGATCTCCGGTGTAGGACAAACGAACTCGATCCAGTTCGAGACTCATACCGACGTTTTCTAGGGTCATCGCCTGCTCTCCTCCTGGGCGCGCGGCAGCCAGCTGGTCACCCGGCGGCCGACGACTTCGACTGCGGCGGCTGTGGCGAACCCGAGCACACCGATGGTGATGATGCCGACGAACACCTGCGGGTAGGCCAGCACGGTGTAGTCCTGCCAGGTGCGATAGCCGATGCCGAGGCGGCCGGAGATCATCTCGGCGGAGATCACGCAGATCCACGCCACCCCCATGCCGACCGACAAGCCGCCGAACACGCCCGGCAGGATGCCCGGCAACACCACCTGTTTCAGCACGTCCCACCGGTTGCCACCGAGGGTGCGCACCGAGTCTTCCCACAGCGTGGGCAACGCCCGGACCGCATGCCGGGTGCTGACCATGATCGGAAAGTAGGCCGCGAGGAAGGTGATGAACACGATCCCGGCCTCGTCGGTCGGGAACAGCAGGATCGCCACCGGAACCATCGCGATCGCGGGGATGGGCCTGGCCAATTCGGCCAGTGGACCAAAGGTGTTGGCGAACAACCGGGAACGGCCCAGCAGCACGCCCGTCGCGACACCGATCACCGCGGCCAGCCCGAAACCGGTCAGAATGCGGATCAGCGACTGCGCCAGGTCGAGCCAGTACTCGTAGGTTCCGAGCCGGCGCCCCAGCGCATGGACGATCTCGGTGACGGTGGGCAGCGTGTCGAATCGCAGCAGCAGCCGCACCTTGTCGGCGGTGAGCAGCTGCCACAACCCGATCGCGGCGGCGACCGAGACGAGCCGCAGCAGCCGCCACTGCCAGGGCGACGTGACGCGCCGCGGGGTGCCGGCCGCCGGGACCACGTCGGCGACGTGGCCGGTGACCGGTGCGGCCGGATCGCCGGTCAGGAAAGCAGTCATACCGAACCTCCAAGGGCCTGTTGGTAGTTCACGATGGCGCCGCCGGGATGGGCGGTGAGATAGCGATGCGCGCCGGCCGGGGTTCCGAACGGCAGGTAGTTCGGGCCGTCTTGCACCCAGACTGCCTTGTCGGCGAACCACCGGGTGCCCAGCTCGGCGTCGGGGACATAGGCGGCACGGACCTTGGCACCGTGCGCGGTCGCGTCCCGCACGGCCCGCAGCAGGCTGCTCGGATTGGCCAGTGTCTGGGTGGTATCGGTTCCGTCCAGCCACAGTTCGCTGGCCTGCGCGGGGTCCCCAGTGAGCAGGGATGGGTTGGCGGTCACGGCCGCAGTCGCGTCGTAGTTGCGGCCGCGTGCGCCGAACACGGCACGCAGCGGCGCGTCCTGGACGAAGCCCGCCACGTCGAGATCGGCGAAGTCGCCGATCGACTTCAGGTATGGCACATCGTTTTTCAGCGCTTCGACCAGTGACGGTTTGAGGGTGGTGTCGAATGACGTGCCGCCGGGGCCGTTGTAGAGGTACACCACTTCCTGCGGCAACCCGCTGGCCTGGGCGACGATGCGGGCCGCCTCCAGTGGCTTCTGGTTGAGGAAGTCGGTGGCATCCAATTGCGCTTGCAGGAACGCGCCCAGCACCTCCGGATGCGACGCCGCATAGGCTCGGCGCACCACCACGCCGTGCAGGGTGGGCAGGTTCAGCTCGGCGCCGTCGTACAGCAGTTTGGCCTTGCCCTGGTACACCAACAGCCCGGGCCAGGCAACGAACTGCGAAAGACCCTGTACCTGGCCGGATTCCAGTGCAGAAGCGCCGATCTGCGGCTGCTGGTTGAGCACCTCGACGCCCTTGATGCCGCCCCTGTCCAGGGCCCGCACCAACGTGCCGTGGCCTGCCGATCCGACGCTGGCCGAGACCTTGGAGCCGGCCAGGTCGTTCAACGTGGCGGCCGGCGAACCGGGCGCCACCACAACCATGTTCAGTGCGCCCTTGGGGTTATAGCCGGTGATCGAGACGATTTCGGTTTTCGCCAGCGGATTGGTCTGCGTCTTGGAGCCGTTGATCAGCATGGGGTAATCCCCCATCGAGCCGATGTCGATCTTCTCGGCCAGCATCTGAGCGGTGATCGGGGCACCGGTGTCGTAATCCTGCCACCGGACCGCGTATTTGGTGCCGGTGCGGGCGGTGATGTCGGCGAGCCGATGTTCCAGGTAGCCCTGGGCGCGTAGCAATGTTCCGGCGGTCACGGTGTTGATGGTCTTGGACTGGTAACCGATGACGACGTTGACCACACCGGAGGACGCCGAGAATGATTCCAGCGAGCAGCCGGACACGGCCATGATGATCACGGCCGCTACCGACAACAGCGCAAAGGCGTGTCGTTTCATGAAAGATCCTGGGCTGTAGGTTATTTCAGCGAAGTAGATAGGGCATATTGACCGTGACGGCTCCGGTCGGGCAACGGGCGGCGCAGGGGCCGCAGTACCAGCATTCGTCGACGTGCATGTACGCCTTGTTGGTATCCGGGTTGATGGCGAGCGCGTCGAGCGGACAGACGTCGACGCAGAGGGTACAGCCGTCGATACACAGCGACTCGTCGATCGTGACCGGCACGTCGACTCGGTTGTTGTTGACCAAGGTCATGGCTTACTCCTTACTAGGTGGCCGCGCATGGTGATTCGATCGCCGCGCATCCGGATGTACTCGAGGTCGACGGGCCTGCCGTCGGCAAGGCTGGTGAGGCGCTCGAGCATCAGCAGCGCCGAGCCGTCGGGCACGTGCAGGGTGGCCGCGGAGTGGGCGTCGGCCGGGATCGCCTCCAGAGCCAGCGATGCCGAGCCCAGCCGGCACCCGCTCACCTGCTCGATCAGCGCGAAAAGGTCTTGCTGTTCTAGGGGGTTTTCCAGCGGGTGGTCCAGGATCTGGGTTCCGATATCCGGGGTCAGGTAGGTCAGGTCGAGACTGAGCGGCAGGTCGCCGAGGTAACGCAATCGCTCGATGAACACCGCCTGCTGACCGGGTCCGAGTTGGAGCCGGCTGGCCACTGCAGGCGGCGCCACCACCAGCATGGCGGCGCGCACCTCGTTGCGGACTTCGCCGATGTGCTTGAAGGTTTCCTTCAGCCCCAGCAGCGAGTCGATCCGGTGGTCGTACTTGCGTTGTGCGACATGGGTGCCAACCTTGGGCCCACGGTCGATCAGGCCCTCGTGCTTGAGGATGCCCAGGGCCTCGCGGATCGTGTTGCGGGACACCGTGAATTCGGCTGCCAGTTGGCTTTCGGCGGGCAGACCGTCCGGATAGGCGGCGGCGTGAATCTGCTGACGCAACACGTCGGCGACCCGGCGGGCACGGTCGGCCCGGGGTCCGCGAATGGGTATCGCCTCGGCCACGCCGCCACGCTAATGCAGCTCAGGGGCATTTTTGGGGCCGGGGATCCGGGCCTGACCGGCGGCCGCGAGTATTGCGCCGGTTCACATTCGGCCACGACCAGCTAAAACCCAGAGCCCTTCGACTATTACGCCACCTACGGAAACGCGGTGCCTTTGTGATCGCGGTGAGCCGAACTTTCACCCCGGGTGCGGCGTCGCGCCGCGCGGGACACGACGTTTTGCCCGCCTCCGAGCGACAACACCGAGGATGTCGGAGTGCAATGGGACAGTTCGGAGAATCACGAGCAACTCTTTACGACTCAGCGGAATTGAACTCCGCTATGTGCTCACGTGGCAGCTGGCCCTGCACGGTGCGGCGACAATCCCCGATTTGATCCAGGCGCTGGCGCACCACAACTTTGACGCCGGCGAGCGCCCGTCGAAGTCCATTTCCGACGCGTTGCGTTGGGAGATCCGCTATGTGCGAGTCGTGCGATTGGCCCGCGGCCGGTACGGGCCTGGCTGGATGCCGCGCGGCACCGAGCATCGAATCCATCAACGCGTGCTCGCACTACGCGCACGGGCAGAGTCGCTCAGAGGCGGGCAAATCGTCGGGTCGTTGATCGCTTAGCCCCGGCGACCGTGCGGCCGCATCAAACGTCAGGCGTCTTCGGTGACGGCCCGCTGGATGCGATCACCGTTGCGCGCGCCGTTGAGAACCGACGTGTCCGCGGGCAGTTCGAACGACGGGTACGCGGTGCCCACCGCGGCCGACGCCGCGCTGCGCTGCGCCTCCAGCCGGTCCAATGCCTCCGCGGTGAACACCGACAGCCCGAGATCCGGGTTGTAGCCGTGGATTTCCTTCACGTCGAGCTGCGCCAGGAAATACAGGATCTCCTTGGAGACGACCTGCCCTGGAACCAGCACCGGGAAACCGGGCGGGTAGGGCACCACGAACGTGGTGGACACCAGTTTGCGGCCCTCGGCGATCCGCCGACCGGCGCTGCCGATCTGCACGTACTCGCGATCGGACTCCTCGTAGCCGGCGTAGAACGCCGCCCGCATGTCACCGAACGCACAGGCATCCACCGGGCGGAACGCGATATCGAATTCGCTGAAGTCGGGCAGGTGTGGCAGATCCTCGGTGATCTCCTCGACGCGGCGCTGGTGCAGCGTCCAGTCGGCCACACTGGCCAGCTCCCGCTCCCGATCGAGGTCGGTGGCGACCCGGCGCAGCACGTCGAGCAGGTGATGCACGCTCGACCAGGTGACACCGATCGTGAAGATCAGCAGCACGCTGTTGATCGACGTCTTGTTGATCTGGATCCCGAACCGGTCCATCAGGATCTTCTCGCGGAAGTCGTACCCGTTCATCCCGGTGTTGCCCAGGAACAGGGTGACGCGCGTCGGATCCAGCACGAACTGATCGGACCGCCAGGCTTCGTTCCACTCGGCCAGCGCGCCCTGCCGGACTTCGCGGTACGAGCTGACCGCCGACGCCCGGAACTCCTCGGGCACCAGGTCGGCTTCGTCGAGGATGCGGAACCACTTGCTGATCAGCCGGTCCTTGCGGACGCGGTGCCGGAACACCAGTGCCATGTCGTAGGTCTGGCGGACCAACTGGAATCCCTCGATGTCGACCTGCCGGCGCGCCAGGTCCAGCGAGGCCAGCAGTTGCTGGTTGGGCGAGGTCGAGGTGTGCGTCAAGAACGCCTCACCGAACGCGTCGCGAGCGCGCGAATTGAAGTCGCGGTCGCGCACATGGATCATCGACGCCTGCCGGAACGCTGAGAGCGACTTGTGCGTGGAGTGCGTCGCGTACACCCGCACCCGCGCCTTGGCCGGGTCGGGCAGCAGCCGGTGGTTGACCCACTCCGACCGGGGGATCCCCTCCATCTTCGCGGCCCAATCACGGTATTCCGCAGCGTATTCCGGCGATGCCAGCATCTGCTCCAAGCGGTCCGCCGCCACCATCGCGGTGCGTTGCCGGGCCCACGGAACGGCCGTCGCGAACGCGTACCACGCCTCGTCCCACAGGAAGCAGATGTCCGGCTTGATCGCCAGCACCTCCTCCATCACCCGCAGCGGGTTGTACACGACGCCGTCGAAGATGCAGTTGGTCACCAACAGCATGCGCACCTTGTCCAGCTGGCCGGCCGCCTCCAGGTCCAGCAGCGCCTTCTTGATCGTGTCCAGCGGCACCGCCCCGTAGATCGCGAACTGCGGCAGCGGATAAGCATCGAGATACAGCGGGTAGGCGCCGGCCAGCACCAGGCCGTAGTGGTGCGACTTGTGGCAGTTGCGGTCGATCAGCACGATGTCGCCCGGCCGGGTCAGCGACTGCACCACAATCTTGTTGGCCGTCGACGTCCCGTTGGTGACGAAGTAGGACTGGTTGGAGTGCCAGGTGCGAGCGGCCTTGTCCATCGCCTTCTTGATATTGCCGTGCGGGTCCAGCAGCGAGTCCAGGCCGCCCGACGTGGTCGAGGTCTCGGCCATGAAGATGTTGCGGCCGTAGAACTCCCCCATGTCCTGCAGTGACCGGGAATTGAAGATGCTGGCGCCGCGGGCGACGGGCAGCGCGTGGAATTGCCCGACCGGCGAATCCGCGTACGCCCGCAAAGCATCGAAAAACGGTGTGGCGAAACGATTTCGGAGTCCGGCCAGTATCGTGCTGTGCAGATCGGTGACGTCGTTGAGCCGGTAGAACGTCCGGTCATAGACGTCGTGTTCCTCGTCGTTGCCCGCCGCGATCGACTCGTCGGTGAGCAGATATAGGTCGATGTGCGGCCGCAATTCACGGATCCAGTCGCCACATTCGATGCAGTCGCTGCCGCTGTCGCGTCCGACCGCGTCGTCGGTGGCGCCCAGCAGGGTGTTCATCAACGGCACCCGGTCACGCGAACGCAGTGCCACGTCGTGGCGGATGATCGCGGCCTGAATCTCGCCGTTCAGCGCGACGGCGGTGATGGCGTCTTCGACGCTGGGCACCACCAGCAGCTCGAATTGCACGTCGTCGGACGGGCAGCGCAACGCCCGCAGGGCTTCGGCCAGGCAGTCGGGTCCGGTATTCGGCGAGTCGTCGGCGAGCAACACGGTGTAGAACTGCTGCTGCTTGGCCTGGGCCACCAACTCTTGGTCGGCCAGCGGGGTGGAAGTGTCGAAAAGTGCTGTGCGGTCGCCGTATTCGCTGAGCAGACGAACCGCCAGCGACACCTCCTCGGCCAGCCGCACCGTGGACAGGCCGTCGAGGTGGGAACGATAGGTCGCCAGATTGTCCGCCCCGGGATACAGCCAGTACCGCTCGTAGGCGCCGAGGCGGTCCATCAGCCGCCTGACCTTCGCCACCTCGTGCGTCTTGTCCAGCCCGGCCAGGTCCACCTCGGCGAGATGACGGCATGCGTCGTCGAGCAGGTTCCAGGTGTCGATGCGGGTATACGACGGATTGGCCACTGCCGCCAGCGCGGAGACCCGCAGCCGTCGCGTGTAGGCACTGTAGGGATTCATGTCGTCACCTGTTCTGTGATGGTGTCCGATACTCGGCTACCGCAGTGAATATTTCCCGACACCGACCTAAACGACTCGTACGAATCAGCGCGCGTCCTCATTGTTATCCGGTCTGGCCTGCGTGCGCGATCTTTTCGCTCAGCATCGCCGTTGTTCGGTCAGCGCTCGCTTTCGTCGCTGTCGACGACTCGCCGCCGAGGCAGCTCCCACCGTCGCACCGGCAGATCGCCGACGTCGCTGAGCGAGCGCACCACCGCCTGAGTGAGACCCATGATCGCGGCCATCACCGGCAATAGCGGCTGCAGCGGCCTGGCCGCCGCTCGCACCGTGCTGATGCGGCGGGCGACGATCAGCCGCTCGATCGAGTGGTACAGCCAGGCGCCCACGCCCAGCGCGTAGATCGAGAGCGCCGAGGCGACGATGGTCCACCCGTACGCGGCACAGATCACCGCACCCAGCACCACCGTCGCGGCCAGGAAGGCGGCGACGAACACGCGGAGTTCCAGCCGGGTCACGTTTCCTGGCTGCCCCGCATGGCCTTGGCCGCGGCCCGGATCTGCGGCGTCACCAGCATGACCTGGCCCAGGACGCCGTTGACGAAGCCCGGCGATTCGTCGGTGGACAGCTCCTTGGCCAGTTGCACGGCCTCGTCGACCGCGACCGGCTCCGGCACGTCGTCGGCATACAGCAGCTCCCACACCGCAACTCGCAGGATCGCGCGGTCGACGGCGGGCAGCCGGTCCAGCGTCCAGCCCTGCAGGTGGGTGCTGATCAGGTCATCGATGTGGGCGAACTGGTCGCCGACGCCGTGCGCGACCGCGACCGTGTACGGGTGCAGCGCCTTGACGTCGGGGTTGGCTTGCGCCAGCGCGATCCGGGCCTCGGCCACCTCGACCGGGGTCAGGCCGCGGGAATCGGCTTCGAACAGCAAGTCCACCGCGCGCTTACGGGCGTGGTGGCGTCCTTTGGCAGGCCGCGGCGATTTACCGTCCGGCATGGTCAGGCGTTGACCCGACCCAGGTAGCTGCCGTCGCGCGAATCCACCTTGAGCTTGTCGCCGGTGTTGATGAACAACGGCACCTGCAGTTCCGCGCCGGTCTCCACGGTCGCGGGCTTGGTGCCGGCGCTGGACCGGTCGCCCTGCAGGCCCGGCTCGGTGTGGGTGACGACGAGTTCGACCGACACCGGCAGCTCGAGGTACAGGGGTGCGCCGTTGTGGAAGGCCACCTGCACCGGCAGGCCCTCCAGCAGGAACCGGGCGGCGTCGCCGACCAGCGATTCCGGCAGCGGGTGCTGTTCGTAGTCCTGGCTGTCCATGAACACGAAGTCCGAGCCGTCGCGGTACAGATAGGTGGCGTCGCGGCGGTCGACGGTGGCGGTGTCTACCTTCACGCCGGCGTTGTAGGTCTTGTCGACGACCTTGCCCGAGAGCACGTTCTTCAGCTTGGTACGTACGAAGGCCGGACCTTTACCCGGCTTGACGTGCTGAAACTCGGTAATCTGCCACAGCTGGCCGTCGATCACCAGCACCAGTCCGTTCTTGAAGTCGGCAGTCGATGCCACGGTCGCTCTATCTCCTACAGGATGGCCAATTTACAGGGCTTGTTCTCCAAGGCCGGGCAGCTGCCCGGCAGCGGGGTTCCGCCGCAAACGGTGCGAGCAGAACAGCACCGGATGCAGCTTACCCGCGCTGCGGTGCGCCACTAACCGCGCGGCTAGCGCAGCTGCCCGGCACCGCACAGGCCGAAAAGGCCGTCGTTGAGATCGCACAGGTCCGACGGGTGCGACGGCGCCACCAGGTCGGAGGCGGGCGCCGGGGGCAGATGGTTCGCGGCGAGGTTGCCCAGCAAACCCAGCCCGACGCCGGCCGCGATCAGAAGCGGGCCCCGCCCGGCCACCCGGCGGACGGCCGTCATGACAACCCCGGTGGCGTCGTAGCCGTGGCCGACGAACAACACGGCGGTGAGCCAGAACCCGGCCAGAGCGGTGCACGCGGCGACTACGTAGACGGCGATGAGGGCTAGGTAGGCCATTTCCCCAATCCTACGCAGCATCCGGGCGCGAACGCCGGCTACGTCAGGATGGCCAGCTCCTTGGGGAACCGGGTCAGCAGTTCCGCCGCGGCCGGCTGGTCGCCCACGACCAAGGTGTCCTCGATGCGCACACCGCCGCGGCCGGGCAAGTAGACACCGGGCTCCACCGTCACCACCGAACCGGCCAGCAAAGTCCCCGACGACGTCGCGCCGATTCCCGGTGCCTCGTGGATCTGCAGACCCACCCCATGCCCCAAGCCGTGGCTGAACTGCTCGCCATAGCCGGCGTCGACGATCACCTGCCGCGCCGCGCCGTCCACCTCACGCAGATCGGCGCCCGGCCGCAGCGCCTCCCGGCCGGCCCGCTGCGCCTCGGCGACCAGCTGGTAGATCTCCAGCTGCCAGGCGGCGACTTTGCCGGCCTTGCCCAGCACGAAGGTGCGGGTCATGTCGGAGTGGTAGCCGGCGACCAGCGCGCCGAAGTCGATCTTGACGAAATCGCCGTCGGCCAGGACCGCGTCGGTCGGCCGGTGGTGCGGGATCGCCGAATTCGGTCCGGCGGCCACGATCGTCTCGAACGAGATCGCGTCGGCGCCGTGATCGAGCATCAAGGCCTCGAGCTCGCGGCTCACCTCACGCTCGGTGCGGCCGGGCCGCAAGCCGCCCCGCCCGACCAGGTCTTTGAGTGCGGCGTCGGCGGCCTCGCAGGCCAGTCGCAGCAGCGCCACTTCGCCGGCATCCTTGATCTCGCGCAGCGCCTCGACCATTCCGGCGGCCCGCACCAGCTCGGTCGCGCCGCCGTGCTCGCCGACCTCGTTGGTCAGGGCGTCGAAGCCGTCCACCGTGACCACATTGCTTTCGAAGCCCAGCTTGGACACGCCCGCCTCGGCCGCCTGCCCCGCCAGGTGGCGCCCGACCGCCCGCTCGATGGCGACCTCGAGATCGGGCGCCTGAGCGGCGGCCTGGGTGCGGTAACGGCCGTCGGTGGCTAAAACGGCCTCGCGATCGTCGGCGAAGACCAGCAACGCGCCGTTGGATCCGGAGAAACCTGACAGATAACGCACGTTAATCAGGTCCGTGACCAGCATCGCGTCCAAGCCACTGGCCCCGATCTGGCGTTTTAGATTGTCTCGACGCTGGGAATGTGTCACGACTCACGACGGTACTCGCTACGCTGATTGGCCATGAGTAACTGGATGCTGCGTGGATTGGCGTTCGCTGGGCTGATGGTTGTTGTCCGGTTGTTTCAGGGGGCGATCATCAACGCGTGGCAGACACAGGCCGCGCTGGTAAGTGTCGTACTGCTTCTTGTGTTCGTCATCGCCGTGAGCGTGTGGGGGGTGATGGACGGCCGGGCCGACGCGAAAGCCCACGCGGATCCGGATCGCCGGGCGGATCTGGCGATGACCTGGCTGCTGGCCGGCCTGTTCGCCGGGATTGTGAGCGGGGCCGTCTCGTGGCTCATCGCGCTGTTCTATAAGGGCCTCTACACCGGGGGCCTGATCAACGAGGTGACGACGTTCGCGGCGTTCACCGCGCTGTGCGTCTTCCTGCCCGGCATCATCGGCGTGGCCGTCGGCCGATGGCGAATCGACCGCAATCCCCCGGCTGACCGCGGCACGGGAGGAGACGAGGAACGCGCCGACACCGACGTGTTCGCCGCCGCCAGCGCCGACGAGGCACCGACGGGTGAGGTTCCGGTGCAGCACCCGGGAGCGCAGGCCCAGACCTCGGCGGTGGCCACCGCCGAGCGGGAGGCGCCCACCGAGACGATCCCGACTCGTGCCGATGACGCCAAAACCGAGGTGATCCCGACCCGTGCGGACGACGACAAAACCGAGGTGATCCGTACCGAGTCCGACCCGAAGCACGCGGGCCCGGAATCCGAATGGCCGAGTTCGCAGTGGGGGAAGAAGGACTAGTCGCTAGCCCGTGTTCGCCAGGTAGCGCAGCGCCAGCAGGTACCCGTCGACACCCAGCCCGACGATCACTCCGGTCGCCACCGGGCTCAGGTATGAGTGACGCCGAAACTCTTCGCGCGCATGCACATTGGAGATGTGCACCTCGATCAGCGGTGCCCGCAGTTCGGCGCAGGCATCACGCAATGCCACCGAGGTGTGGGTCAGGCCGCCGGCATTGAGGATCACCGGCTCTCCCGCATCGGCGGCCGCGTGTATCCAGTCCAGCAATTCGGCTTCGCTATCGCTTTGCCGCACAACGGCTTTGAGTCCGAGTTCGGTGGCCTCGCGTTCGATGAGCGTGGCCAGCTGATCGTGCGTGGTGTCGCCGTAGACCTCGGGCTCACGGCGGCCCAGCCGGCCCAGGTTGGGGCCGTTGACGACGTTGACGGTGACGGTCATGGCGCACACACTCCCGCGTAGGCCGTCACCAGCAGGCCCGGGTCCGGTCCCACCAGCCGGCCCGGTTTGGCCAGCCCGTCGAGAACCACGAACCGCAGCACGCCGGCGCGGGATTTCTTGTCTCCGGCCATGTATTCCAGCAGCTGGGGCAGGGCGTCCGGGTCGTAGCTGACGGGCAGGCCCAGCGAGGTCAGAATGGCGCGATGACGCGCGGCGGTCTCGTCGTCGAGCCGGCCGGTGAGCCGGGCGAGCTCGGCGGCGAACACCAGGCCCACCGACACCGCGGCGCCGTGCCGCCACTGGTAGCGCTCCCGGCGCTCGATGGCGTGCCCCAAAGTGTGGCCGTAGTTCAGGATCTCGCGCAGTTCGGATTCTTTCTCGTCGGCGGCGACCACCTCGGCCTTGACCGCGATCGCGCGACGGATCAGCTCCGGCATCACCTCACCCTTGGGGTCAAGGGCCGCCTGCGGGTCGGCCTCGATCAGGTCGAGGATCACCGGATCGGCGATGAACCCGGCCTTCACGACTTCGGCCATTCCGGCCACGATCTCGTTGTGCGGCAAGGTTTCCAGGGTGGCCAGGTCGACCAGAACGGCAAGCGGCTGGTGAAAGGCGCCGACCAGGTTCTTGCCCGCCTCGGTGTTGATGCCGGTCTTGCCGCCCACTGCCGCGTCGACCATGCCCAGCAAGGTCGTCGGCACATGCACGATCGAGACGCCGCGCAGCCAGGTGGCGGCCGCGAAACCCGCGACGTCGGTGGCCGCGCCGCCGCCGAGGCTGACCAGTGCGTCCTTGCGGTCAATTCCGATGCGGCCCAACACTTCCCAGATGAATCCGACAACCGGCAGGTCTTTGCCGGCCTCGGCGTCGGGGATCTCGATGCGATGCGCGTCGACGCCCTGGCCGGCCAGGTGGCTGCGGATCGCCTCGGCGGTCTGCGCCAGGACCGGTTGGTGCAGGATCGCGACCCGGTGCCGGCTGCCGAGCAGTTCGCCCAGCTCGGTCAGCAATCCGGTGCCGATCACCACCGGGTACGGCGGATCGACGGCCACCTGCACGGTGACCGGTGGGGTGGGTTCTGTCATGTGGTTGCCTTGCTGGCGTTCGGGGTGCCGGGCGTGACCGGCTGGTGGGTGGTTTGCAGGGGCAGCCGGGACATGATGTAGCGCACCACCGCCCCGGGGTTGCGACGGTTGGTGTCGACCCGGATGGTCGCGACGCGCCGGTACAGCGGAATGCGTTGCGCCATCAGCGCGCGGTATTTCTCGGCCCGGTTTCCGCCGGCCAGCAGGGGCCGCACGGACGTGCCGCCGGTGCGCCGCACCCCTTCGCGGGCACCGATCTCCAGGTAGATGACGGTGTGGCCGGCGAGCGCATCGCACACCCCGGCCGTGGTGACCGCACCGCCGCCGAGCGACACGACCCCGTCGTGGGTGGCCAGCGCCGCGCACACCACGTCCTCCTCGATGCGACGGAACTCCTGTTCCCCGTCGGTGGCGAAGATGTCGGCGATGGTGCGGCCGGTCTGCTGCTCGATCAGCACGTCGGTGTCGACGTAGCCGACGCCCATCGCCTTGGACAGCCGGCGTCCGATGGTCGACTTGCCCGAGCCCGGCAACCCGACGAGTACCGCCCTGGGGGTCACCGCGCGCCTACCCGGACGCCTCGGCGCGCGCGGCCGGTGTTTCGTGCTCGGCGACCGCGCGCCGGTAAGCCTCGATGTTGCGCCGGGTTTCGGTCAGCGAATCGCCGCCGAATTTGTCCAGCGCGGCCCGGGCCAGCACCAGCGCCACCATGGTCTCGACGACGACGCCGGCGGCCGGCACCGCGCACACGTCGGAGCGCTGGTGGATGGCGACGGCCTCGTCACCGGTGGCCATGTCGACGGTGGCCAGCGCCCGCGGCACGGTCGAGATCGGCTTCATCGCCGCCCGCACGCGCAGCGCCTGGCCGTTGGTCATGCCGCCTTCCAGGCCGCCGGCCCGGTTGGTCGAGCGGATCACGCCGTCGGGCCCCGGGTACATCTCGTCGTGGGCCTGACTGCCGCGGCGTCGTGCGGTCTGGAAGCCGTCGCCGATCTCCACGCCCTTGATCGCCTGAATGCCCATCACGGCGGCGGCGAGCTGGCTGTCCAGGCGGTTGTCGCCGCTGGTGAACGAGCCCAGTCCGACCGGCAGGCCCAGCGCCACGACTTCCACCACGCCGCCGAGGGTGTCGCCGTCCTTCTTGGCGGCCTCGATCTCGGCGATCATCGCCTGCTCGGCGGCCTTGTCGAAGGCGCGCACCGGGCTGGCGTCGATCGTCGCCAGGTCATCCGGTCCGGGCGGCGGCCCGTCGTAGGGCTGCGACGGGCCGATCGCGATGACGTGCGAGAGCACCTCGACACCGAGCGCCTGGCGCAGAAACGACCGGGCGACGGTTCCCGCCGCGACGCGGGCGGCGGTCTCCCGCGCGCTGGCCCGCTCCAGCACCGGGCGGGCGTCGTCGAAGCCGTACTTGAGCATGCCGGCGTAGTCGGCGTGCCCGGGCCGCGGCCGGGTAAGCGGCGCGTTGCGGGCGATGTCGGCGAGCTCGGCGGGATCGACCGGATCGGCGGCCATCACGGTTTCCCACTTCGGCCATTCGGTATTGCCGATCTCGATGGCGATCGGCCCGCCCAGGGTCACGCCGTGGCGCACCCCGGCCAGCACGGTCACCGCGTCCCGCTCGAACTGCATCCGGGCGCCGCGGCCATAGCCGAGCCGGCGACGGGCCAACTGGTCGCCGATGTCGGTGGAGGTGACCTCCACGCCCGCGACCATGCCTTCGACCACGGCTACCAGCGCGCGGCCATGGGACTCCCCGGCGGTGATCCAACGCAACACGGGTCCCATTCTCCCATGGTGCGCGGCCCGGTCTTGCCATGGTGCCGGCCAGCGTCAGGCCAGCAGGGCCAGGCCCGCCGCGCCCGCGGTGGCCAGACACATCGACGGACCGTGCGGCACCGAACCGGCGCCCCGCCCCCCCGCCACCAGCGCGGTCAGCAGCGGCGCGGCCACCGCCGCCAGAAACCACACCGCGGCGCCGAAGCAGCCGGCCAGCCCGCCCAGGCCGATCGCCAGCTTCACGTCGCCGGCTCCCATCCCGGCCGGTGCGATCAGGTGCACCAGCAGATACAGGCCGGCCAATGCCGCGGCGCCGGCCAGCGCGGGCCCGCCGCGCCCCAGACACCCCGCGGCCACCAGAATCACGCCGGCACCGGGCAGCGTCAGCAGGTTGGGCAATCGGCGGTGCCGAAGGTCGTAGCAGCTCAGCACCGTCAGCCAGACGGCCACCACCGCCGCCGCTGTTGCCCGCATGGGTTTTCTCCTGTGGCGTGCGCCGAGCGTGGGGGCTAGGTACAGAAACCGCCCCGAATTCGTCCATAAGCCCCACGCTCGGCGACTGAAAGTCGGCACCAGACCGAGGGAACGCTAGTCCAGGGCGGCCAGCGCGCAAGTCATCGCTTCGCGGGGGGCCGGCAGCCCGGTGAACTGCTCCACCTGCGCGAAGGCCTGGTGCAGCAGCATCTGCAGGCCGTTGACCACCCGTCCGCCCGCGTCGGCCACCGCGGCGGCCAGCGGGGTGGGCCAGGGGTCGTAGACAGCGTCCAGCAGCACCGGAATCGGCGCGAAAGCGCCGGCATACCGCGACGCCACATCGGCCGGAATCGTGCTGACCAGCACCTGCGCCGCCGCCACCTCGTCACCCAAGGCGTCCTCGTCCAGCCCGCGGAACCGGGTCGGCACCCCGATCCGCGTTCCCAGGTCCATCAACCGGGCCGCCTTCTGCGGGTTGCGCGCCACCACCGTGATGCCGCTGACGCCGAGCTGCGCCAAGCCCACGACGGCCGCCGGCGCGGTGCCGCCCGATCCACAGACCAGCGCCCATCCCGAGGCTCCCCCGATGGACGCCAAGGCGCCACTGACGCCGTCGATGTCGGTGTTGTCGGCCCGCCAGCCGTGCGGCGTGCGCACCAGGGTGTTGGCCGATCCCACCTGCTCGGCGCGTTCGGTGCGCTCGTCGGCGAATTCCAGCGCGGCGAACTTGCCCGGCGCGGTCACCGACACGCCGACCCATTCCGGCCCGAACCCGCCGACGACGCCCGGCAGCTCTTCGGCGCCGCACTCGATGCGCTCGTACGTCCACCCGACCAGGCCCAGCGCACGATAGGCGGCCAGGTGCAGTTGCGGGGACTTCGAATGGGCGATCGGCGAGCCGAGGACGGCCGCCTTTCTCGGGCCCGCGCTAGCGGGGCGTGCTGTCGAGGACACCGTTGTGCTTAGCCAGCTCGATGTTGGCCAAATGCTGCTTGTAGTCCTTGGTGAACAGCGTGGTCCCCTGGGCGTCGATCGTGACGAAGTACAACCAGTCACCCGGCTCGGGGTGCTCGGCGGCACGCAGCGCGTCGATGCCGGGCGAGCAGATCGCCGTGGCGGGCAGGCCCGGTGAGACGTAGGTGTTCCACGGCGTCTTCTGCGCCCGGTCGGCATCGCTGGTGGCCACCTCGCGACGGTCCAGCGGATAATTCACCGTCGAGTCGAATTCCAGTGTGTGGTGGGCGTTCAGCCGGTTGTAGATGACCTGCGCCACCTTCGCGAAGTCCTGCGAGTTGGATTCCTGCTGCACCAGCGAGGCCACCACGAGGATGTCGTAGGGCGACAGCTTCATCGCCTGCGCGCTGTCCACCAGCCCGGACTGCATGTACGTCGCGGCCCCCGCGCTGATCAGGTTGGCCAGGATGTTCTGCGGGGCGGCCGACGGATCTACGTTGAAGGTTCCCGGTGCGATCAGGCCCTCGAGGCGGCGGTGGTCCGTGCCCAGCTCGGTGACCGGCTGAATCGCCCAGGCCGGCACCGACAACACGTTGGGCGGGGTGTTGCCCGCCGCCGCGCGCAGGTCCTCCACCGAGACGCAGTGCTTGTTGCCGTCGAGGTCCACGCAGCTGGCGCGGGAGATCAGCGTCAGGATTCCCGGGTTGACCTTGTTGGTCTTCATGTCGGTGGTGTCGTCGAGCTGGCGCCCTTCCGGAATGACCAGCTTGCCCACCCGGTTGCCGGGGTCGGTCAGCCGCGCGACGGCCGAATCGGCCGGGATCTCGGTGCGCAGCCGGTAGAAGCCCGGCTGGATCGAGGTGATCGCGGCGTTGCCGTGCGCGGCGTTGATGAACGCCCGGACGGTCTTGATCACACCCTGGTTGTGCAGCGTCTCACCGACCATCGTCGTCGAGTCGCCGGCCTGTATCTGAATCACGATGTCGCGCTTGCCGTCTCCGCTGTAGTCGTCGCCGGCGCCGAACATCGTGTGCCACATTTTGGAGCCGACGAACACCGCGGCAACCACGATCACGACGAGCACGCCCAGCACGATGCGACCGGTGAAGCGGCGCCGTCGACGGCCGCGCTCGGCCTGGATGCGGGCCATCCGGCTCATCCGCTGCCGGGGTGGACCGACCGCGGCCGGCTCGGCCCGTTCGTCGCGTGCGCTATCAACCATCGATGACATCCCCCGACTGGGCCAGCGTCGCCCGGCGCTGATCGAGCCAGCTCTGCAGGATCGCGACGGCCGCCGCCTGGTCGATCACCGCCCGCTGCTCCTTGGCCCGCACTCCCGCCTCGCGCAGGGCACGCTGCGCGCTGACGGTGGTCAGTCGCTCGTCGGCCAGCCGGACCGGCACCGGCGCGGCTCCCCGCGCCAGAAGCTCGGCCAGCGCC
The DNA here is from genome assembly GCF_900176255.2 of Mycobacterium ahvazicum. Taxonomy (GTDB): domain Bacteria; phylum Actinomycetota; class Actinomycetes; order Mycobacteriales; family Mycobacteriaceae; genus Mycobacterium; species Mycobacterium ahvazicum. The sequence goes on along the minus strand of NZ_FXEG02000002.1, from coordinate 1,726,262 downwards.
TCGGCCATCTCGATCGCGTCGAGCGCCGACGGGCCGGTGCGGTCGGCCAGCGTCCGGGGCAACCCGACGACGACCTCGACGGCTTCCAGCTCGCGGACGAGCTCGGCCAGCCGTCGGACGTGCTTGCCGGAACGGTCCCGGCGCACGGTTTCCAGCGGTGTGGCCAGGATGCCGTCGGGATCGCTGGCGGCCACGCCGATGCGCACCCTGCCCACGTCGATGCCAACCCGCCGTCCCCGCCCGGGGTCCTGGTTAGGGTCGCCGGGCCGGTCGGGCAAGCGATGCTCTGCCAATGCCACTCAACCGACCTGCGCTATCACGGCGATCTCGGAGCGGACGGCCTCCAGCGCCGCGTCAATGCCGGTCGGGTTCTTCCCGGAGCCCTGCGCCAGGTCGGGCTTGCCGCCACCGCGGCCGTCGACGGCCATGGCGAGCTGTTTGACCAGATCGTTGGCGCGCAGCCCGAGATCTTGGGCGGCCGGATTGGCGGCGACGGCGTAGGGCACCGTCTCGTTCTCGCCTTCGGCGATCAGGGCGACCACCGCGGGATCGCTGCCCAGCGTGCCCTTGATGTCTCCGACGAGGGAACGCAGATCGGCCGCCGTCATCCCGCCCGCCATCCGCTGCGCCACCACACGGACGTTACCGATCCGCTCCGCGCCGGCTGCCGCATTGACCGCCGCGGCCTTCGCACCGGCCAGCCGGGCGCGTTCGAGTTCCTTCTCGGCGGCCTTGAGCCGCTCGACGAGGTTGGCCACCCGGGCGGGCACTTCTTCGGAGGGCACCTTCAGCGAAGACGCCAGCCCCGCCATCAGCGCCCGCTCCTTGGCCAGGTGCCGGAACGACTCCAGCCCCACGTAGGCCTCCACCCGGCGCACCCCCGAGCCGATCGACGACTCGCCGAGGATCGTCACGGGGCCGATCTGCGCCGAGTTGTGCACGTGGGTTCCGCCGCACAGCTCCAGCGAGAACGGGCCGCCGATCTCGACCACCCGCACTTCGTCGGGGTAGGCCTCGCCGAACAACGCCATCGCGCCCATCGCCTTGGCCTTCTCCAGCGATTCGTTGAAGGTGTGCACCTCGAAGTCGGCCTGCACGGCCTCGTTGGTGACTTCTTCGATCTGGCTGCGCTGTTCGTCGGTCAGCGCGCCCTGCCAGTTGAAGTCGAAGCGCAGGTAGCCCGGACGGTTCAGGGATCCGGCCTGAACGGCGTTGGGGCCCAAAACTTGTCGCAGTGCGGCGTGCACCATGTGGGTGCCCGAGTGACCCTGGGTTGCACCCTTACGCCAGCCGGTGTCCACCGCCGCGATCACGGTGTCGCCCTCGACGAACTCACCGGACTCGACGTTAACCCGATGCACCCAAAGGGTTTTGGCGATCTTCTGCACATCGGTGACCGCCGCCCGGGCGCTCTCGCCGGCTCCGGTTCCGCTGATGGTGCCCTCGTCGGCGATTTGGCCACCGGATTCCGCATACAGCGGCGTGCGGTCCAGGATCAGCTCGACTCGGTCGGCCGCCTCGGCGCCGTGCTCGCCGTGCGCGACCACCGGCACCCGCTTGCCGTCGACGAAGATGCCCAAAATCCTTGCCTGCGAGCTCAACTCGTCGAAGCCGGTGAACTCCGTCGGGCCAGAGTCGACCAGCTCGCGGTAGGCGGTCAGGTCGGCGTGCGCGTGTTTGCGGGCGGCGGCATCGGCCTTGGCGCGCCGGCGCTGCTCGGCCATCAGCTCCCGGAAACCGAGTTCGTCGACCTGCAGGCCGGCCTCCGACGCCATCTCCAGGGTGAGCTCGATCGGGAAGCCGTAGGTGTCGTGCAGGGCGAAGGCGTCCGAACCGGAAACCACTTTGGCCCCGGCGGCTTTGGTGGCACCGGCCACGTCGTCGAACAGCTTCGAGCCCGACGCCAGGGTGCGGTTGAACGCGGTCTCCTCGGCGACGGCGATGCGCTTGATCCGGTCGAAATCGGCGACGAGTTCGGGATAGGACGGGCCCATCGCGTCGCGCACCGTGGTCATCAGGTCGCCGACGATCGGTCCATCGATGCCCAGCAGCTTGGCCGAGCGGATCACCCGGCGCAGCAGCCGGCGCAGCACGTAGCCGCGGCCGTCGTTGCCCGGGCTGACGCCGTCGCCGATCAGGATCGCGGCGGTGCGGCTGTGGTCGGCGATCACGCGGTAGCGCACGTCGTCGTCGTGGTTGCCGGCGTCGTAGCCGCGCGGGGCGCGCGCTGCCACCATGTCGATGACCGGGCGCAGCAGGTCGGTCTCGTACACGTTGTGCACGCCCTGCAAGATGAACGCCACCCGCTCCACACCCATGCCGGTGTCAATGTTCTTGCGCGGCAACGGCCCAAGGATCTCGAAGTCTTCCTTGCCGGTTCCCTCGCCGCGCTCGTTCTGCATGAACACGAGATTCCAGATCTCGATGTAGCGGTCTTCGTTGGCGATCGGGCCGCCCTCGACACCGAATTCCGGGCCACGGTCGTAGTAGATCTCCGACGACGGGCCACACGGTCCGGGGATGCCCATCGACCAATAGTTGTCCGCCATGCCGCGTCGCTGGATCCGCTCCGCGGGCAGCCCGGCGATGTCCTGCCACAGCTGCATGGCCTCGTCGTCGTCGAAAAAGACCGTGGTCCAGATCTTTTCGGGGTCCAAGCCGTAGCCGCCGTCCGCGACGGACGTGGTCAGCAACGACCAGGCCAGCTCGATGGCCTCGCGCTTGAAGTAGTCGCCGAACGAGAAGTTGCCGGCCATCTGGAAAAAGGTGTTGTGCCGGGTGGTGATGCCCACCTCGTCGATATCCGGCGTGCGGATGCACTTCTGGATGCTGGTGGCCGTCGCGTACGGCGGGGTGCGCGCACCCAGGAAGAACGGCACGAACTGGACCATGCCGGCGTTGACGAACAGCAGGTTGGGGTCGTCGAGGATCACCGATGCGCTCGGCACCTCGGTGTGGCCCGCCTTCACGAAGTGATCAAGAAACCGCTTCCTGATCTCGTGTGTCTGCACTTCTTTTCCGCTTCTTCCTATCAGCTGTCCAACGACGCGTTTCGACCGCTCACAGTACCGGTCCCGGCGCCGTCCCCTACCCGGCAGCTAACCCTCCAGAAAGCTCAACCGCACCGAGCGGCGCGGGTTGTCCCGGTTGAGGTCGACCAAGACGACGCTTTGCCACGTGCCCAGCTGCGGCTCGCCGGCCGCGACCGGCAGCGTCACCGAGGGCGCGACGATCGCCGGCAGCACGTGGTCGGCGCCGTGTCCGGCCGAGCCGTGCGCGTGCCGGTAGCGGCCGTCGCGGGGCAACAACCGTTCCAAGGTCTCGACCAGGTCGTCGTCGGATCCGGCGCCGGTTTCGATGATCGCCACCCCGGCCGTCGCGTGCGGGACGAACACGTTGCACAGACCGTCGCCGTACGAGAAGCAAAACCTGCGCACCGCATCGGTCAGGTCCACGATGCGACGACTGCTGGTGTCGACCTCGAGCACATCCGTCTGCATCCGATCAAGCGTACGGCGCGACCACTGGACGTGCCCTGGACCAGCCATCCGTTTGTGAGCGCGGCCACAGCCGGAGAACACCGCGAGAACACTGCGGCGAAGCCATTGCCAGCGGTAGCGGGGAGGAGGAAGGTTATTTGCCAGGGGGCCGTTGGCGCGCAACGCAGGGGGCGTTGCTCCGAGGAGTTAGGGGTCCATCCGTGTTCGCACGTTCTTTCACCATCGAGGGACAACCCGAGTCGATCGACACCGGAATCGCGCATTGTCGCGAGGTCGTGGTGCCCGCCATGGAGGAGCTTGAGGGGTGTGTCGGCCTTTCGCTGTTGGTCGACCGGCAATCGGGCCGCTGCATCGCCACCAGCTCATGGGAGAGCATCCGGGAGATGCGCGCCAGCGCCGAGCGGGTGGCCATCATCCGCGACCACATCGCGTTGATGTTCGACGGCAGCGCCAGCGTGCAGGAATGGAGCGTGGCCTTCCTGAACCGTCGCCAGCCGTCGCACGAGGGCGCCGCGGTGCGGGCCACCTGGGTCAAGATCGTGCCGGACCAGCTCGAGCGCTCTCTCGACTTCTACCAATTGGTCGTGGTTCCGGAGATGGAGGACCTCGAGGGTTTCTGCAACGCCAGCCTGCTGGTCGACCACCCCACCTGCCGGCGGGCGGTGTTGTGCACGACGTTCGACAGCCCGGAGGCGATGGCTCGCAACGGTGACGCGGCCAGCGAGCTGCGCAGCCGCCGGGCCCGCGACCTGGGCGCCGAGATCGTCGACGTGGCCGAGTTCGAGCTGGCGATCGCCAACGTGAAAGTGGCCGACCTGGTCTGAGGCGTCAGCCGCGGTTGCGGCGGATGATCGCGCGCAGCCGTTCCAGCCGTCCGCCGATCTCGCGTTCGACGCCGCGCCCGGTCGGCCGGTAGTAGTCGACGCCGGTCAGCTCGTCCGGCGGATATTGTTGTGCGACAACGCCATCCGGGTGGTCGTGCGCGTATTTGTAGCCCTGCGCGTTACCCAGTGCGGCCGCTCCCGAATAGTGACCGTCGCGCAGATGCGCCGGAACCAGACCCGCCTTGCCGGCCTTGATGTCGTTCATCGCCGCGGCCAGTGCGGTGGTCACCGCGTTCGACTTCGGCGCGGTGGACAGGTGAATGGTGGCGTGCGCCAACGTCAGTTGCGCCTCGGGCATGCCGATCAGCGCCACCGTCTGCGCGGTGGCGACCGCGATCTGCAGCGCCGTCGGATCGGCCATCCCGATGTCCTCGCTGGCCAGGATCATCAGCCGGCGCGCGACGAACCGCGGGTCCTCTCCCGCGACCAGCATGCGGGCCAGATAGTGCAGCGCGGCGTCGACGTCGGAGCCACGCACCGATTTGATGAACGCGCTGATGACGTCGTAGTGCTGATCGCCGTCACGGTCGTAGCGCACGGCGGCTTTGTCCAGTGACTGCTCGACGGCCGCCACCGTCAGCTCGCCGCCCGCCTCGACCGTCTCCGAGGCGACTTCCAGCGCGGTCAGCGCGCGCCGGGCGTCGCCGGCGGCCAGTTGCACCAGCAGGTCGACGGCCTCGGGCTGCACGCCGATCTGGCCGCCCAGCCCCCGCGGATCGTCAATGGCGCGCTGCACCACGGTCCGGATGTCGTCGGCCGTCAGCGGGCGCAGCTGCAAGATCAGCGATCGCGACAGCAGCGGCGCCACGACCGAGAACGACGGGTTCTCGGTCGTCGCCGCCACCAGCAACACCACCCGGTTCTCCACCGCGGACAGCAAGGCGTCCTGCTGGGTTTTGGAGAACCGGTGCACCTCGTCGATGAACAGCACCGTCTGCTCGCCGGAAAGAAGGGCCTTGCGGGCGCTGTCTATGACCGCCCGGACGTCTTTGACCCCCGCCGACAACGCCGACAGCGCTTCGAATCGGCGGCCGGTCGCGCGCGAGACCAGCGCCGCCAACGTCGTCTTGCCGCTGCCCGGCGGCCCGTACAGGATGGCCGAGGCCACCCCCGAGCCCTCGACCAGGCGGCGCAGCGGCGAGCCGGGCGCCAGCAAGTGGTCCTGCCCGACGACTTCGTCCAGCGAGGCCGGGCGCATCCGCACCGCCAGCGGCGCGCCGGCGGACACGCTCAGGGCGTCGTTGGCCGTCTGCGATTCGCCGGGCAGGTCAAACAGACCGTCGGACACGGCTTCAGGCATACCACGCAGCTGGGGCAGGTACGCGTATTGGCCGCTGGGATCCGCAAAAGACCCCGCAAAGGGCTCCAAAACAGGCCCCGAAACAACCCGCGAAACAAGCCCCGAAACAACCTCCGGAACAACCGAAGCCCAATCCTCGCTCCCCCGCCGCATATTTGCTAAGTTCCGGGTTGCCTAGTTCCGCGCGTATGCCCAGCAAGCGATTCCGACAGCAAATTAGGACGGCACATGAGCCAGCCCCCTGAACAGCCAGGCGACCCGGCCGAACCCTTCGCTGGCGACCAGAACCCGCCGGGCTACGCGCCACCACCCCAGCACGCTGCGCCGGGCTATGGCACCCCGCCTCCGCCTCCTCCGGGTTACGGCCAGCCGCCTGCCGGCTACGGCGCACCACCTCCCCCGCCGCCCGGCTACGGCGCAGCGTGCTGGGGACCCGCCGCCGCCCGGTTTCGGCGGCTACGGGGAACCAGCGTCCCCGCAGTTCGACGTCACCCAGGCGTTCAAGTGGGCGTGGGGCAAGTTCCAGCAGAACATCGCCACACTGGTCGTTCCGGTCCTGATCTACGTCGCGGTGATCACCATCTTCGCCCTGATCGCCGCGCTGCTGCCGATGGTTTTCGGTGAAACCACGAGCGCCACCTACACCGACAGCTACGGCGAGGCGACCAGTGGCGTGGACATCGCGTACGGCCCGGCGTCGATCGCGGTCATGGTCGTCGGCTACGTGCTGCTCTTCATCGCGGCGATCTACATGCACGCGGGGGTGACGACCGGCTGCCTGGACATCGCCGACGGCAAACCGGTGACGATCGGCACGTTCTTCAAACCACGCAATGTCGGGGCGGTGTTCGTCGTCGCGTTGCTGATCGCGTTAGGCACCGTGGTCGGATCGATCCTGTGCATCATCCCCGGCATCATCTTTGCGTTCGTCACCTTGTTCGCCATCCCGTTCGCCGTCGACCGATCGCTGTCACCGGTGGAATCCATCAAAGCCAGCATCGCGACGACGCGGGCCAACCTCGTCCCTGCGCTGCTGTCGTGGCTGGTGCAGTACGCGGTGGTGCTGGTCGGCGAGCTGCTCTGCGGGGTGGGCATGATCGCGGCCATCCCGGTTGCCGCGCTGATCCAGGTCTACACCTACCGCAAGCTTTCCGGCGGTCAGGTCGTTGAGCTGGTGCAGCCCGGTTACCCGGCGGGACCGCCCGCCGGGCCCCCACCCGGACAACAGCTCGCCTAGCCAGGCCAATCCAAGTTCCGCGCGTGCACGTTAGGACGACAACATGAGCCAGCCCCCCGAACATCCAGGCGATTCGGCCGAACCTCTCGGCAGCAGCCCCACTCCTCCGGGCTATGGGCCACCTCCCGGACGCTGCCTCCTATACACATCTGACGCTGCCGACGATACCCCCCCCGAACTTTCCGCCGGCCGTCCACTCCCCCCCTCCCAACCCTTCCGCCCCCTCACCTCCCGGCTACGGACCGCCCCCGGGCTACGGCGGCCCGGCCAAGCCGCAATTCAGCGTGGGTGATGCCTTCAGCTGGGCCTGGAACGCCTTCACCAAGAATGCCGTCGCGCTGATCGTTCCCACCCTTGTTTTCGGTCTGCTGTTCGCCGCGTCGTCCGCGCTGAACTTCGTAGGCCAGAACATGAGCTCGAACGTGACCCCATACGACTCGTCCGACTATGACTTCGCGTTCGCGGCGAATCTCAGTCCCACCGGTATGGCCGTCGCCGGGCTTGGCTACGTCGTCTCCCTGATTGTGACCGCGTATGCCCAGGCCGCGTTCTTCTCCGGATGCCTCGATCTCGCGGACGGGCGGGCGGTGAGCATCGGATCCTTCTTCAAGCCACGCAACCTCGGCATGGCGTTTCTCGCCGCGATCCTGGTCAGCATCGTCACTTCGGTCGGCTATGCCGCGTGCTTCCTTCCGGGCATCATCGTGGGGATCTTCACCCAGTTCATCATCCTGTTCGTGGTCGACCGCGGGGAGAACGCCTTCAAGGGGTTCGCCTCGGGCTTCTCGTTGGTCGCCTCGAATTTCCTCAACGCCCTGCTGGTGTGGTTGGTCACCATGGCCACGATCATCGTCGGTGCGCTGTTGTGCGGTGTCGGCCTCGTGGTGGCCGCCCCGCTGGTGGCGCTGATCCTGACGTACTCCTACCGCAAGCTTTCGGGTGGTCAGGTGGTGCCGGTGCAGCAGCCCGGCTACCAGCCCGGACCGCCCGCCGGCCCCCCGCCGGGACCGGTTTCCGCGTAACCGACCCGGCTCTGCCCGCTCGCGGCGCGCTGCGGCGCTGCGGCCCTTGTGATGAGATCAGCGGTTATGAGCATCAAAGTTGCGCTGGAGCATCGCACCAGCTACACCTTTGACCGGCTGGTTTCAGTGTTCCCGCACGTGGTGCGGTTGCGCCCGGCTCCGCACTCGCGCACGCCCATCGAGGCATACTCGCTGCGCGTCGAGCCCGCCGACCACTTCATCAACTGGCAGCAGGACGCGCTCGGCAATTTCCTTGCCCGGCTTGTGTTTCCGAATCCCATGCAACAGTTGACGATCACCGTCGGCCTGATCGCCGACCTCAAGGTGATCAACCCGTTCGACTTCTTCATCGAAGACTGGGCCGAAACATGGCCTCCCGCTTCGGGGTTGATCTACCCCAAGGCGCTCGCCGACGATCTCAAGCCCTATCTGCGCCCGGTCGACGAGGACATCGAAGGGTCGGGCCCCGGTGAGCTGGCGCGGGCCTGGGTGGAGAACTTCTCGGTGCCCGACGGCACCCGCACCATCGACTTCCTGGTCGCACTCAACCATGCGGTCAACGCCGACGTGGCCTACAGCCTGCGGATGGAACCCGGCGTCCAGACACCGGATTTCACGCTGCGCACCGGTGTCGGATCGTGCCGTGATTCGGCATGGCTGCTGGTGTCGATCCTGCGCCAGGTCGGGCTGGCCGCCCGGTTCGTCTCCGGCTATCTGGTGCAACTGGCCTCCGACGTGGAAGCCCTCGACGGGCCGTCGGGGCCCGCGGCCGATTTCACCGACCTGCACGCGTGGACCGAAGTGTACATCCCCGGCGCGGGCTGGATCGGGCTCGATCCCACGTCAGGACTGTTCGCCGGGGAAGGCCACATCCCGCTGGCGGCCACCCCGCATCCCTCGAGCGCTGCTCCCATCACCGGCAGCACCGACCCGTGTCAGACCACTCTGGAGTTCTCCAACACCGTCACCCGCATCCATGAGGATCCGCGCGTCACGCGGCCCTACGCGGAGGCGGCGTGGGAGACCATCTGCGCGGTCGGCCGCGGTGTCGACGAGCGGCTTGCCGCCGCCGATGTCCGGCTGACGGTCGGCGGCGAACCGACCTTTGTGTCGGTGGACAACCAGGTCGATAAGGAGTGGACGACCGCCGCAGACGGTCCGCACAAACGAGAGCGCGCGTCGGCGCTGGCCGCTCGGCTCAAAGCGGTGTGGGCTCCGCAGGGGCTGATCCATCGCGGCCAGGGTCGGTGGTATCCAGGAGAACCGTTGCCGCGCTGGCAGATCGGGCTGTACTGGCGCACCGACGGGTTGCCACTGTGGACCGACGACGCGCTGCTGGCCGACCCCTGGGCGGCGCAGCCGACGAGTTCGACCGCGGACACCGAGACGGCCTACAAGATCCTCGCCGAGGTCGCCGAAGGTCTGGGGTTGCCGCTGTCCCAGGTGCGGCCCGCCTTCGAGGACCCGTTGGCCCGGCTGGCGGCCAAAGTCCGCCTCCCGCAGGGCGACGCGGTGCAACCCGGCGATGACCTCGCCGACGACGACGCCGAGGCGCGCGCGGCACTGCTGGCTCACCTCGACGAAACCACCACGGCCCCAGCCGCATTCGTGCTTCCACTGCACCGCCGCGACGACGACCTGGGCTGGGCCAGCGCGAACTGGAAGCTGCGCCGCGGCCGCGTCGTGCTGCTGGAGGGAGATTCGCCCGCTGGGCTGCGGCTGCCCCTGAATTCGATCAGCTGGAAACCGCCGCGGCCGTCGTTCGGCGTCGATCCCACCGCCGTGTCGCACACCCTGCCGGCGGAGTCGTCCAGCGCGCCGGTGGAGGACTCGGACACCGCGCCGCCGACCGCGATGGTCGCCGAGGCCCGGGACGGGCTGCTCTACGTGTTCATCCCACCCACCGAGGCGCTGGAACACTTCGTCGACATCGTCGCCCGCATCGAGGCCGCGGCCGCCAAAACCCGCAGCCCGGTCGTCATCGAGGGTTATGGCCCGCCGCCGGACCCGCGGCTGCAGTCGACGACGATCACGCCCGACCCCGGCGTGATCGAAGTCAACATCGCGCCCACCGCCAGTTTCGACGAACAGCGCCAGCAGCTCGAAACGCTTTACGAGCAGGCACGATTGGCCCGCCTGTCCACGGAGTCGTTCGACATCGACGGCAGCCACGGCGGCACCGGGGGCGGCAACCACATCACGCTCGGCGGCGTGACGCCGGCGGACTCGCCGCTGTTGCGCCGCCCGGACCTGCTGGTCTCGCTGCTGACCTACTGGCAGCGGCACCCGTCGCTGTCCTACCTGTTCGCCGGCCGGTTCGTCGGCACCACTTCGCAGGCGCCACGGGTCGACGAGGGTCGCGCCGAGGCGCTGTACGAGCTCGAGATCGCGTTCGCCGAGATCGCCCGGCTCGCTTCATCTTCCAAGGGTGGGGCGCCACAACCGTGGGTGACCGACCGTGCGCTGCGGCACCTGCTGACCGACATCACGGGCAACACCCACCGCGCCGAGTTCTGCATCGACAAGCTCTACAGCCCCGACAGCCCCCGTGGCCGGCTCGGCCTGCTGGAGCTGCGCGGTTTCGAGATGCCGCCGCACCTGCGGATGGCGATGGTGCAGTCGCTGCTGGTGCGCTCGCTGGTGGCCTGGTTCTGGGACGAGCCGCTGCGCGCCCCGCTGATCCGGCACGGGACTAATCTGCACGGCCGATACCTGTTGCCGCACTTCCTGATTCACGACATCGCCGACGTCGCCGCCGACCTGCGCGCGCACGGTATCGCGTTCGAGACCAGCTGGCTGGACCCGTTCACCGAATTCCGGTTCCCGCGCATCGGTACCGCGGTCTTCGACGGCGTCGAGATCGAGCTGCGCGGAGCGATCGAGCCGTGGAACACCCTCGGCGAGGAGGCCACCGCGACGGGCACCGCCCGTTATGTCGACTCCTCGGTCGAGCGTCTGCAGATCCGCGTCATCGGCGCCGACCGGCACCGCTACGTGGTGACCTGCAACGGCTATCCGGTGCCGTTGCTGGCCACCGACAACCCCGACATCCACGTGGGCGGGGTGCGGTACAAGGCGTGGCAGCCGCCCAGCGCGCTGCATCCGACGATCACCACCGACGTGCCGTTACAGTTCGAGCTGATCGACCTGACGTCGGGCACCTCGCGCGGCGGCTGCACCTATCACGTCTCGCATCCCGGTGGCATGGCGTACGAGGAGCCACCCGTCAACGCCGTTGCGGCCGAATCGCGGCGAGCCCGACGGTTCGAGGCGATCGGCTTCACCCCCGGCAAATTGGACCTCGCCGGCCTCCGGGAGAAGCAGGCCCGGATATTCACCGATATCGGCGCGCCGGGCATTCTCGACCTGCGGCGCGTGCGTACCGTGCAGCGGTGATGGCGTCTTTGGAAACTGGCATCTAGATGGCACTCGACCCGTCGGCGGTTTCGGCCGAGCATTACGACGCCGATCGCCTGCTGGCCGGGTACCGGACCGCACGCGCCCAGGAAGCACTGTTCGAGGTGCGCCCCACCGGCTCGCTGGGAGCCGGCTACGACGAATTCCTCGGCGAAGACGGACACGTGCGGCCGGCCTGGACCGAGCTGGCCGACACGGTCGCCGAACGTGGCCGCACCGGGCTGAATCAGCTGCGCTCGGTGGTGCACAACCTGATCGACAACGACGGAATCACCTACACCGAAGTCGATCCCACCAGCGGCCACGCCCTCGAACCCCGGCCGTGGAGCCTGGACACCCTGCCGATCGTGGTGTCCGCGGCCGACTGGGAGGTGCTCGAGGCGGGGCTGGTGCAGCGCTCGCGGCTGCTCGATGCCGTGCTGGCCGACCTGTACGGGCCGCGCCGGCTGCTCACCGACGGCTTGCTGCCCCCGGAGCTGGTGTTCGCCCACCCCGGATACGTGCGCGCGGCCAACGGAATCGAAGTGCCGGGCCACCACCAATTGTTCATGCACGCCTGCGATTTGAGCCGGTTGCCCAGCGGCTCCTTCGAGGTCAATGCCGACTGGACGCAGGCGCCCTCGGGCGCCGGTTATGCGCTGGCGGATCGGCGCGTGGTGGCGCACGCGATTCCGGATCTCTACGAGCGGATCGCGCCGCGGCCCAACACACCGTTCGCGCAGGCGCTGCGGCTGGCGCTGATCGATTCTGCGCCCGACGACGCCCAGGACCCGGTGGTCGTGGTGCTCAGCCCGGGCATCTACTCCGAAACCGCGTTCGACCAGGCGTATCTCGCGACGCAGCTGGGTTTTCCGCTGGTGGAAAGCGCCGACTTGGTGGTCCGCGACGGCAAACTCTGGATGCGTTCGCTGGGGACGCTCAAGCGGGTCGACGTCGTTCTTCGCCGCGTGGACGCGCTCTACGCCGATCCGCTGGACTTGCGCGCCGATTCCCGGCTCGGGGTGGTGGGCTTGGTGGAGGCGCAACGCCGCGGCACGGTGACCGTCGTCAACACGCTGGGCAGTGGAATCCTGGAAAGCCCTGGGCTGCTGCGTTTTCTGCCCGAGCTGGCCGAGCAACTGCTCGGCGAAGCCCCGCTGCTGAACACGGCGCCGGTGTACTGGGGAGGCATCGACAAGGAACGTTCGCACCTGCTGGCCAACCTCTCGTCGCTGTTGATCAAATCTACCGTCGGCGGGGAAACCCTTGTCGGACCGACGCTTTCGTCGACCCAGCTGACCGGACTCGCCGCACAGATCGAGAGCATGCCGTGGCAGTGGGCCGGCCAGGAGCTACCCCAATTCTCCTCCGCACCGACCGACCACGCCGGAGTGTTGTCGTCGGCGGGCGTGGGCATGCGGCTGTTCACGGTCGCCCAGCGCAGCGGCTATGCCCCGATGATCGGCGGCATCGGCTACGTAGTGGCTCCGGGCCCCGCCGCTTATGAGTTGAAAACTGTTGCAGCTAAGGATGTTTGGGTTCGCCCCACCGAACGTGTGCGAGCGGAGACCATCACGTTGCCGACCGAGGCGCAGCCGGTCAAGACCGCCGCGGGCACCTGGGGCGTCAGCTCGCCGCGGGTGCTCTCCGACCTGTTCTGGATCGGCCGCTACGGCGAGCGCGCGGAAAGCACCGCCCGGCTGCTGATGGCGGCCCGCGACCGCTTCCACGTCTACCGCCACCATCAGGACACCGAGGAAAGCGAGGTGGTGCCGGTGCTGATGGCCGCCCTGGGCCACATCACCGGCAGCGACACCGGGGCCGACAACGACCACGCCGAGATGATCGCGATCGTCCCGTCGACCTTGTGGGCGTTGACCTTCGACCCGGACCGGGCGGGATCTCTGATCCAGTCCGTGGAGGGCCTCGCCCTGGCCGCCAGGGCGGTGCGCGACCAGATGTCCAACGACACCTGGGTGGTGCTGGCCAACCTGGAGCGCGGACTCGCGCACCGGCCCGAGCCGCCGCAATCGCTGGCCGAGGCCGACACCCGGCTCGCGTCGGCGCACGGACGCACCCTGGCCGGGATGCTGACCCTGTCGGGGGTGGCCGGCGAGTCGATGGTGCGCGACGCGGGCTGGACGATGATGGACATCGGCAAGCGGATCGAACGCGGCCTGTGGCTGACCGCATTGCTGGGCGCCACGCTCACGACGGTGCGCAGCGCGGATGCCGAGCAGACCATCATCGAGTCGACGCTGGTGGCCTGCGAATCGTCGGTCATCTACCGGCGCCGCACCGTCGGTCAGGTCAGCATCGCCGCGGTGACCGAACTGATGCTGTTCGACGCGAAAAACCCCCGCTCCCTGCTCTATCAGCTGGAGCGGCTACGGGCCAACCTCAAGGACCTGCCCAGCGCGTCGGGGTCGTCACGTCCGGAGCGGACCGTGGAGGAGATCAGCACGCTGCTGCGCCGCTCGGACCCCGCCGAGCTGGAGGTGGCCGTCGACGGGCACCGCGAAGAGCTGGCCGACCTGCTCGCCACGATCCACACCGAGTTGCGCGACCTGGCCGGCGTCATCACCGACACGCAGTTGACCCTGCCCGGCGGCATGCAGCCGCTGTGGGGCCCGGACGAACGACGGGTGATGCCCGCCTAGCCCGCGACGGCGGCCGGCGTGTCCGCCGTCGTCACCTCTTCGATGACGTTATGGATGAACTGCATCTTCTCCAGCACCGGGGCGGGCAGCACGAACGGGTACAGGTCGTCGTGGCCCATCGAGCGGTTCACCATGTTCAGCGACCACGACAGCGGCAGCCACAAGTCGATGATGGCACCAAACGCGCTGGGGCCCAACGGTGGTCGATCAAAGGTCGCCGAGGCCGGCGCGAATCCGGACCACGCGCAGGTGTCCAGGGTGTCGCGGATGTGCAGGTAGTGGGCGAACGTCTCGGCCCAATCCTCGGCCGGGTGCATCGTCGCGTACGACGACACGAAACTTTCCTGCCAGCCCTCCGGTGCACCCTGGTTGTAATGCCGATCCAGCGCTTCCTGATAGTCGGCATCGGGATCGCCGAACAACTCGTTGAACCGCCGCAGGTAATCGTCCGACGTGATGAGGCGGTAAAAGTAGTAGTGCCCGACCTCGTGGCGGAAGTGCCCGAGCAACGTCCGGTAGGGCTCGTCCATCTCGACCCGTAGCTGCTCCCGGTGCACGTCGTCGCCCTCGGCCAAATCGATTGTGATGACGCCATTTTCGTGGCCGGTCATCACCTTTTCCTGCCCACTCGACAGCAACCGGAAGGCCAGCCCGTAATCGGGGTCCTGATCGCGGCCGATGACCGGCAGCCTCAGCTCGTGCAACTCGACGATCAGCCGCCGCTTGGCGGCCTCAGCCGCCGCGAACTCGGCCAGGCCGACCGAGTCGGCATCGTTGGGCCGTTCGGTGGTCAGTACGCACGATGCGCACAGCAGCCGCGGGTTGTTGACTGGCACCAGCCAATTGCACACGGCCACTTGACGGTTAGCGCACAGCTCATACTCGGAGGCGCTGACGAAGCCAGGCTTCTCGCTGGCCTCGCCGTCGGTGATCACCAGCAGAGCCATCTGATCAAGTGAGAACCCCAGCGCGCTACCACAATTCAGGCAAGTGGAGTTCTCGAACGTCAGCCGCTGTCCGCAGTTGGGGCAATTGAAATCACGCATGGAGTTCGTCCCCTTCGAAGGGCACCACGTCGACGGCCACGTCGATCACGCTGCGTTCGGAGTCGGTGTAGATGATGCCGCGCAGCGGTGGGACGTCGGCGTAGTCACGGCCCCGCCCCACGATGATGTAGCGCTGGTCGACCATTTGGTCATTGGTGGGATCTAGCCCAAGCCACTCGAACTGGCCGGGTTCCTGCGGGGTCCACACCGCGGCCCAGGCATGGGTCGCGTCGATGCCGATCATTCGTTCCTTTCCGGGGGGCGGGTCGGTGGCCAGATAACCGGACACGTAGCTGGCCGCCAACCCATTGGCTCGCAGGCAGGCGATCGCCAGCCGTGCAAAGTCTTGACATACCCCTTCCCGGGCCGCCAGAACCTCTTTGACCCCGGTGGAAATCGTCGTCGACCCCGATCGGTAGGTGAAGTCGGCGTAAATCCGCGACGTGAGATCGCGCAGCACCTCGATCAGCGGGCGTTCGGGTACGAAACTGGGCGCCGCATAGTCGCGGACCTCGTCGGTGATCTCCGGTGGATTCAGGTCCAGGGCGAATTCGGTGGCCAGCGCTCCCCGGCGCCCGGCCGGCCGGGCCGCTTCCCAGGGCTGCAGCGCCGGCCCGCTGCGGTAGCGCTGCGGGGGCGCCGGATAGACGTCGACGATGGAGTCGCTGGTGACCGTCAGGGCGGTGTGCGGCTCGGTGACATGGAAGTACGAACTGATGTTGCCGTACCCATCGACGCTGGTAGAGCTGTCGGCAGGGGGCGGGTCGATCGTCAGGCGGTGCGCGATGCAGCGCTGGCGCTGGGAGTCGCGCGGCGTCAGGAAGCCGCGGCCGTAGGAGCTGGTCACGATGTCCGAGTAGCGGTACTCGGTGCGGTGGGTGACGCGATGGCGGCGGGTGTCCGGCTCATGCACTGCAGAAGACACGACTGACCTCCTGATATCTCCGAATGCGTGGGTGGGCGACCGATAGCCAATACGGCTCCAACCGCACCCTAGCGGGAGCACAATCGACGTGTGGCCACCTGGGACGATGTCGCCCGGATCGTGGATGAGCTGCCACTCACCCGCGAGCAGTCACCGCATGACTGGAGGGTCGGCAAGAAGTTGCTGGCGTGGGAGCGACCGCTGCGCGTATCGGACCGCGCCGCGCTGGCGGCCAACGGGGTCCAGGCGCCCGAGGGCGACATCCTCGGCGTCTGGGTGTCCGACGAGGGCGTCAAGTTCGCGCTGGTCGCCGACGAGCCGGACATCTACTTCACCACGCCGCACTTCGACGGCTATCCCGCGGTGCTGGTCAGGCTGGCCGCGATCGACGTCCGCGGTCTCGAGGAGCTGATCACCGAAGCCTGGCTGACGCGCGCGCCCAAGAAGCTGGTCCAGGAGTATTTGACCGGCTCGATCTGAGCACCCCTACCGCTGGCCCAGGTCGATCACCCGCTGCAGGTCGTCGACGCACGCCTGGACGACGTCGGCCAGCACCACTTCGTTTCTTTCCCGCGCGTTCGCGAGCAGCAGCGAGGTATGCCGGCGGGCGGCTTCGACATGGCTGGTCGCGGTCGCGGGATCGGAGTCGGCCAGCGCCGTCGCCTGCGCGAGATCGTCGAGCACCGCCTCCGCCGGTTGCGGGAGCCGGGCGCAGCAGCCGTCGACCGCGGGGACCACGGCACGGGCCAGCTGCAGCACCGAGACGGCGAGCAGGGCCAGATGCAGGGCCTGGTGATCCGCGGCTTGCACGGCGTCGCGAAGTCCCCACCGCCGCGGGGCGAATCGCACGACCTGACGCGCCGTGGCCCGCGCCTGGATGAGGCCGCTCAGCTGCTCGTGCACCCTGTCGACGGCGGGCAGCGGCCAGTCCCGAGCGGGAACGTCACGGCCGCGGGCCAGAGCACCGGTGCGGTCCAGCACCGAATGCAGGGTGCGCAACACTTCGACACGCGCGCTGCGCAGCACGACGAGCGGGTCGGCCGGAAACAGCAGGGTGGCGACGACGATCGCCAGTCCCCCACCGATCAGCGCATCGTAGATGCGTTCCCAGCCGACACCGCTGCGATAGAGGGCGATCACCAGAATCGACGACACGACGGTCTGGTTGGCGAACATCATCCCCTGACCGATGTAGCCCTGACCGATGAAGACCGCCGCCAACAGCGCGGCCAGCGCCGCGATCGTGATGGACACCGCGCCGGGTCCGCACAGCGCCTGCACCAGGGTCCCCGTCCCGATGCCCAGGGTCACCCCGACGATCATCTGGATCGCGCGTTGCGCGCGCAGCACGTTGCTGGTCGACAACGACACCGCCGCGGCGATCGGGGCGAAGAACGGTTGCGGGTGTGCCAGCAGGTCATGCGCGATGTACCACGACAGACCCGCTGCTACCGACGTTTGCACGAGATAGAACCACACGCCGCGGACCCGTTGGAAACCCCCGACGACGGCCCGGCCCGCGAACGGCCGCGTCAGCAGCGAAGTGCTCATCTCGCCTGCTTACCGCAGCGCCGGTGCGCGCGGCAATGCGAGACGTGTCAGCCGCGCCGCAACTCGAACAGCGGAATGACCCGGCTGGTCTTCGACTGGTATTCGGCGAACACCGGCGCCGCGGCGACAACCTTGGGCAGGATCGCTTCACGCTCGGCAGGCGGCAGTTCGCGGGCGGTGGCGTCGTAGGTGTCCACGCCGGAGTCGGTGGCCACCTCGAGGTGGGCCTGCGGGTTGGCGCGCAGGTTGTGTACCCACGCCGGATCCTTGGGCGACCCGGCGAACGAGCCGAGGATGATCAGCTTGCCGTCGATGTCGAAATACGCCAGTGGCGATAACCGCGACTGCCCGGACTTGGCGCCCGTCGTGGTGAGCAGCAACAGCTTGGCACCTTCGAACGGTCCGCCTACCTTGCCGCCGTTAGCGCGAAATTCGTCGGCGATGGCGGTGTTGAAAGACTTGACGGTTTCGGTATCTGAGGTCTCGGTCATGCTTGGTCAACCCGTTTGGGTTTGGCATCTATTCCGGACTCTTTGCGTTGCTGGGCGGTGATCGGCGCGGGCGCATCGGTCAGCGGGTCCACGCCGCCGCCCGTCTTCGGGAAGGCGATCACCTCGCGGATGGAGTCCACCCCGGACAGCAGGGCGTTGATCCGGTCCCAGCCGAACGCGATGCCGCCGTGTGGTGGCGCGCCAAACGTGAACGCCTCCAACAGGAATCCGAACTTCTCCTGCGCCTCGGCTTGGTCCAGGCCCATCACCGCGAACACCCGTTCCTGGATGTCGCGGCGATGGATACGGATCGAGCCGCCGCCGATCTCGTTGCCGTTGCAGACGATGTCGTAGGCATCGGCGAGCACCACACCGGGATCGGAGACGAGGGCACCCTCGAACTCCGGCTTGGGCGAGGTGAACGCGTGGTGCACCGCGGTCCAGGCGCCGGAGCCGACGGCGACGTCACCGGCGGCGGTCGCGTCCTCGGCGGGTTCGAACAACGGCGGGTCGACCACCCAGACGAACGCCCAGGCGCCCGCGTCGATCAGGTTGAGCCGCTGGGCGATCTCGCCGCGCGCGGCACCCAGCAGCGCGCGCGACGCCTTCGCCGGGCCGGCGGAGAAGAAGATGCAGTCGCCCGGGCCGGCCCCGACGTGGCCGGCCAGCCCGTCGCGTTCGGCGTCGGTCAGATTCTTGGCCACCGGACCACTCAGCTCGCCGTCGTCGCCGACCAGCACGTAGGCCAGCCCGCGGTGCCCGCGCTGTTTGGCCCAGTCCTGCCAGCCGTCCAGCGTGCGGCGCGGCTGCGACGCCCCGCCCGGCATCACCACCGCACCGACGTACGGCGCCTGGAACACCCGGAATGTGGTGTCGGAGAAGAACTCTGTGCACTCGACGAGCTCCAGCCCGAAGCGCATGTCCGGCTTGTCGGACCCGAACCGCCGCATGGCGTCGGCGTAGCTGATCCGCGGGATCGGCGTCGGGATCTGGTAGCCGATCAGGGCCCACAGCGCGGTCAGGATCTCCTCGGAGATCGCGATGATGTCCTCGACGTCGACGAAGCTCATCTCCATGTCGAGCTGAGTGAACTCCGGTTGCCGGTCGGCACGGAAATCCTCGTCGCGATAGCAGCGCGCGATCTGGTAGTAGCGCTCCATGCCGGCGACCATCAGCAACTGCTTGAACAGCTGCGGACTTTGCGGCAGCGCGTAGAACGATCCGGGGTGCAGCCGCGCCGGCACCAGGAAGTCGCGCGCGCCCTCCGGCGTCGAACGGGTGATCGTCGGCGTCTCGATCTCGACGAAGTCGTGACGCGCCAGCACCGACCGGGCGGCGGCATTCACTTTGGAGCGCAACCGAATTGCCGCCGCCGGTCCGTCGCGGCGCAGGTCGAGGTAGCGGTACTTGAGCCGCAGCTCCTCCCCCGCCGGCTCGTCCAATTGGAATGGCAGCGGCGCACTTTCACCGAGCACGGTCAACGACGTGACGTTCAGTTCGACATCGCCGGTGGGAATCTCGGCGTTGGCGTTACCCTCCGGGCGGATCTCGACGACGCCTTGCACCGCGACGCAGAACTCGGCGCGCAACCGGTGCGCCTGTTCCAGCACGTCTGCCGCGCGGAACACCACCTGCGCGATGCCGGACGCGTCCCGCAGGTCGATGAAGATGACGCCACCGTGATCGCGGCGGCGAGCCACCCACCCGACCAGCGTCACCCGTTGGCCGGCGTCGCGATCCCTTAGCGAACCAGCGGCGTGGCTGCGCAGCACGAATACTCCTCTTTACGTTGGACGACTGACCAGTCTAAGGGGCGGTGTAACTTCGCTTTTATCGCCACAAACATCGCTCTCGTCGGTCCCGGCGCTGTCGGCACGACGGTCGCCGCACTGCTGCACAAGGCCGGGCATTCGGTGCTGATCTGCGGCCGCACGCCCCGCGCCAGCATCGAACTGCGTCCCGACGGCCAGGACCCGATCGTGGTGCCGGGGCCCGTGCACACCGATCCCGATCACGTGTCCGGACCCGTCGACGTGGTGATACTGGCGGTCAAGGCCACCCAGAACGAGGCCTCGGCCGGCTGGCTCTCGCGCCTGTGCGCCGAGCACACCATCGTCACGGTGCTGCAGAACGGCGTCGAGCAGGTCGAGCAGGTCCAGCCGCTGTGCCCGTCGTCGCCCGTGGTTCCGGGGATCGTCTGGTACGGCGCCGAGACCCAGCCCGAGGGCTGGGTGCGGCTGCGCACGGAGCCCGCACTGGTGCTGCCCAGCGGCCCTTCGGCGCAGACGGTTGCCGAGCTGCTGCGGGACGCCGGCTGCCGGGTGGACTGCGACCCCGACTTTCTCACCAGCGCCTGGCGCAAATTGCTGCTCAACGCGTTGGCCGGGTTGATGGCGCTGTCGGGACGGAGGTCCGGGATGTTCCACCGCGACGACGTCGCCGAGCTGTCGCACCGCTATGTCGCCGAATGTCTGACCGTCGCGCAGGCCGAAGGCGCCCGGTTGCCCGACGATATCGTCGGCGAATTGGTCGGCACCTTCCGCAGCGCGCCGCAGGACATGGGCACCTCGATCCTGGCCGACCGGGAGAACCACCGGCGGATGGAATGGGACCTGCGCAACGGGGTGATCATCCGCAAGGCACGCGCGCACAACCTGCCGACACCGATCAGCGATGTGCTGGTGCCACTGCTGGCCGCGGCCAGCGACGGTCCCGGCTGAGGGACAGGCAGGCTAGGGTCGTCGCCATGCATCCCTGCGAGCGCGTCGATCTCGACTTCATCGAGAACGCGCCATTCCGGTTTCGCAACAGCGTCGACCTGGCCATCACACCCGAGCAGGTTTTCGAGGTGCTGGCCGACGCCGAGGCCTGGCCGCGCTGGGCGTCGGTGATCACCAAGGTGACCTGGACCAGTCCCGAGCCGCGCGGGGTGGGCACCACCCGCATCGTCGAGATGCGGGGCGGTATCACCGGTGACGAGGAATTTCTGGCCTGGGAGCCGTTCACCCGCATGGCCTTCCGGTTCAACGAGTGCTCCACCAAAGCCGTCGCCGCTTTCGCCGAGGACTACCTAGTCGAGGTCATCCCCGGCGGCTGCCGGCTGACCTGGACCATGGCCCAGAAACCGGCCGGGCCGGCCCGATTTGCGATGGTCTTCACCGGGCCGCTGCTGAACCTGGGCCTGCGCCGGTTCTTGAGCAACCTGCGCCGCTATACCGACAACCGATTTGCTGCTACGCAACAACGTTAGGTGTGTGCAAAGCTAAACCATGACCTTCAACGAGGGTATGCAGATCGACACCAGCACCGCGGCGTCATCCGGCGGTGGCGGCATGGGGATGGCCCTCGGGGGCGGCGGGATCGGGTTGCTGATCCTGGTAGCGGCCTTGTTCCTCGGCATCGATCCCGGCAAGGTCATGGCCCCGCAGGGCGCGAACACCGGCGGCTACTCGGCGCCCGGATTCGACCTTAGCCAGTGCAAGACCGGAGCCGACGCCAACAAGTACGTGCAGTGCCGCGTCGTCGCCACCGGCAACTCGGTGGACGCGGTGTGGCACCAGCTGATGCCGAACTACACCCGCCCGCATGTGCGGCTGTTCACCGGATCGGTCAACACCGGCTGCGGACCGGCCACCACCGCGGTGGGGCCGTTCTACTGCCCGGTCGACCAGACCGCGTATTTCGACACCGACTTCTTCAAGGAACTGGTCGATAGATTCGGTTCCAGCGGTGGGCCTTTCGCGCAGGAGTACGTGGTCGCCCACGAATATGGCCACCACGTCCAGCAGTTGCAGGGCAACCTGGGCCGCGCCCAGCAGGGCGCACAGGGCGCCGGCGGGAACGGGGTCCGCACCGAGTTGCAGGCCGACTGCTACGCCGGCATCTGGGCGCACTACGCGTCGACGGTCAAGCAGGAAAGCACCGGCGTACCGTACCTAGAGCCGTTGAGCGACAAAGACATTCAGGACGCGCTCTCGGCTGCCGCCTCGGTCGGCGATGACCGGATCCAGAAGGAGTCGACGGGTCGCGTCAATCCCGAGTCGTGGACCCACGGATCCGCCGCACAACGCCAAAAGTGGTTCACCGTCGGCTACCAGACCGGCGATGTGCAGCAGTGCGACACGTTCGCCTCGACGAACCTCGGCTAGACCCACGCCCGGCCGGAGGCCCGGCCGGGCCGACTAACCGGCCTTGCAGGTGACGGTGGTGGTGGCGTCCGCCTGGGCGATCACCTGACCGTCCACCGCGATCTCGCAGTGGAACGAGGCCGGGCCGTTGCCCGAGTCCGGCCAGTGCAGCATGCCGCTGGCGGTGATGCTCGCGTACTGGTTCGGGTTTGCCAGCGTTGCCGTGTAGGTGACCGGCGTTCCCCCGCTGAGTGGGGCCTGCACGCTGGTCATGAACTTCGACGGGTCCGCGCTGTAGGCGGACGGGCTGGGCGGATCGGAACTCACATAGTTCACCGTGGCCGTCAGGTTGCCGGTCGAGGTGATCGTGTAGGTCACCTGGTGGCCGTCCGCATGCGCCGTCGCCGGTCCGAGAATCACTCCCCCTACCAGCGCAAACGCTGCCAACGCCGCCGCGCCGGCCCCTTTTCGCAGGTTCGTTTTCACGCTCGTCATATCGAAAACGCTACCGGATTTGTTACCGACGGCTCCGGCGTTCACCCTTCGATATGCCAACGGACGCCCGGCTCGGGTATGAAGCAGGCATGACCGACGACGTCGATCCGGCCGTTCCGGACAGCGCGCCTGGCATTAGCCGCCGCCGGTTGTTGACCACCAGCGCCACCTCCGCGGTCGTCGGGTTGGGCGTCGGCGCCGGCGTCGGGGTGGGGACCGCCGCGCTGTTGTGGTCCGACTCGCACGAGCCCGGACTGCTGCGTCAGCCGGATCGCAGCGGCGCGCCGCCGGTGTTCGGCCTGCACCTGCAATTCGGCAAGAACGCCGGCACCGAGGTGGTGGTGTCCTGGCACAGCACCGAGACCGTCCGCAATCCGCGGGTGATGCTCGGCACGCCGGGGTCCGGTTACGGCCAGACCATCGCTGCAGAAACCCGAACGTATCGAGATGCCAAGTCCAACAATGAAGTTCGCGTCAACCACGCTCGCCTGACCAATCTGACGCCGGACACCGACTATGTGTACGCCGCGATCCACGACGGCGCCGAACCGGAGCAGGGCACCGTGCGGACCGGGCCCGTCGGGCGAAAGCCGTTGCGCTTCACAAGCTTCGGCGATCAGTCCACCCCTGCGCTGGACAAGATGCCCGACGGCACCTACAGCACCGACAACATCGGCTCGCCCGCGGCCGCCGACACCACGCTGGCGATCGAGCGTCTAGGTCCGTTGTTCAACCTCGTCAACGGCGACCTGTGCTACGCCAATCTCGCCCAGGACCGCGTCCGCACCTGGTCGAACTGGTTCGAGAACAACACGCGCTCGGCGCGCTACCGGCCGTGGATGCCGGCCGCCGGTAATCACGAAAACGAGTTGGGCAACGGGCCGGTCGGCTACGGCGCGTACCAGACGTACTTCACGGTGCCCGATTCCGGGGCAAGCCCCGAATTGCGGGGGCTCTGGTACTCGTTCACCGCCGGTTCGGTGCGAGTGATCAGCCTCAACAACGACGACGTGGCCTACCAGGACGGCGGCAACTTCTACGTCCACAACTATTCGGGTGGCGAGCAGAAGCGTTGGCTGACAACCGAACTCGCGGCGGCGCGGCGCGATCCCGATATCGACTGGGTGGTCATCTGCATGCATCAGACCGCCGTCTCCACCGCCGAACGGGCCAACGGCGCCGACCTCGGCGTCCGCGAGCAATGGCTGCCACTGTTCGACCAGTACCAGGTCGATCTGGTGTTGTGCGGTCACGAACACCACTACGAGCGGTCTCATCCGTTGCGGGGAACCGAAAGCACCGACACCCGGACGCCGATAGCCGTCGACACCCACGACGTGATCGATACGACCCGCGGGACGGTGCACGTCGTCGCGGGTGGCGGCGGCACCTCGGCACCGACCAACGGCATGCTCTTCCCCGAACCCCGGTGCCGGGTGATCACCGGCGTCGGAGCGTTCGATGCTTCGATCGGGCGCAAGAAGCCGATTTACGTCGTCGAGGACGCACCCTGGTCGGCGTTTCGCGACTTCGAGAACCCTTATGGCTTCGTGGCTTTCGACGTCGATCCGGGCCAACCGGGCGGCGACACCTCGATCAAGGCCACGCATTACGCGCTGCGCGGGCAACTCGGCGCGGTCGCGGTCGTGGAGCAGTTCACCCTGACCAAACCGCGCGGCGACAAGCCCGCTTAGAACAGCGTGGGCTGACCGGGTTCCGGCCCGGACTTCGGCGCCTGCGAAAACGGTCGCTGGTCACCGGTCAGCCGGTGTTTGACGATCAGCGCAGCGGCCCGCGCCCGCAACATTTCGCGGTAGTCGGGCGGCAAATACGCTCCGCGCCGGTACAACTCGCGGTAGCGGCCGACGAGTTCGGGATGGGAACCGGCCAGCCAGGACATGAACCAGCCGCGGGTGGATCGGCGCAAATGCAGGCCGAAGACGGTGACGCTGGTGGCGCCGGCGGCCGAGATCTGGCCGAGCAGTCCGTCGAGGTGCTCGACGGAGTCGGTGAGGTGCGGCAGCACCGGCGCGACCATCACGTGGCAGTCGAGGCCGGCGTCGCGGATGGCGGCGATCAGACCCAGGCGCGCCTGCGGCGTCGGCGTTCCCGGCTCGACGTCTCGGTGCAGCTCCGCGTCGCCGACCGCCAGCGACACCGCGACCGACACTGGAACCTGTTGAGCCGCAGCGGTTATCAGTGGCAGGTCACGCCGCAGCAGCGTGCCTTTGGTCAGAATGGACAGCGGCGTGCCGGATTCGGCGAGCGCGCCGATGATGCCGGGCATCAACGCGTAGCGGCCCTCGGCGCGCTGGTACGGATCGGTGTTGGTGCCCAGCGCGACCGCTTCGCGTCGCCACGACGGCCGGCGCAGCTCGCGGCGCAATACCTGCGCGACATTGGTCTTGACCACGATCTGGGTGTCAAAGTCGGTGCCGGGGTTGAAATCCAGATATTCGTGGGTGGGGCGGGCGAAACAATAACGGCAGGCGTGCGAGCAGCCGCGGTAGCCGTTGACGGTATAGCGAAACGGCAGCGCGGCCGCGTCCGGAATTCTGTTGAGCGCCGATTTGCACAGCACCTCGTGAAAGGTGATCCCCTCGAACTGGGGTGCGCGGACACTGCGGACCAGGCCGATCCGCTGCAGTCCTGGTAATGCCCCGTCGTCGACCGGTTCCCCGTTGACAGCGACGGCCTGTTTTGCCCACCGCATACCACTATTCGAACAATTGTTCGATGCGATGTCAAGCGATGTCCTTGACCGATTGTTTAGCAGACGCTAAATTTAGCAGATGCTGAACAATGAGACGATGGTCGACCCCGTCGCGCTGTACCGCACCGCCACTGATCGCGCGATCACCGTTGTCGAAACGGTGCGGTCCGATCAACTCGATTGGCCCACACCATGTTCAGAGTGGAACGTGCAACAGCTCATCGATCATCTCGTCGGGGGCGCGGAGTATCTCCTCGCAGCGGCGGCGGGTCGCCAACCCGCGGTGGTGCAGGATGCGATGCCGCGCGGTTATCGCAAGGACGTTCATCGGGTGCTGACAGCTGTCTCAAAGCCGGGGGTGCTGGAACGAACCTGCGCGTCCCCGCTCGGCTTTGATTGGCCGCTCGCTCAGGCGGTCGCCGGGACGTTTATGGATGTGCTGATCCACACCTGGGATCTGGCACGCGCCACCGGTCAGGACGAGCAGCTCGACCCCGCACTGGTTCAGGTGTGTACGGCGATGTTCGTACCCGAGATGCCCCGGCGGGGAAGGGCAGCCGGCATCATCGGACCAGAGGTGGAGCTCAGCGCTGACGCTTCGGCGCAGGATCGGCTCCTGGCCGCGATGGGTCGTCGCCCATGAGCGAGGCCGCCGTCGAGAACGCGATCAGGGCCTTGGCCCACCCGGGACGGCGGACGATGTTGCAGCTGGTCTGGGACCAGGAACGCACCGCGTCCGCTCTCGCCGAAGCCGCGGGGTTGTCGAAATCGGCTGCAAGTCAACATCTCAAGCTGCTGCGCGAGGCAGGCCTCGTGGAGGTCCGGGTGGAGGCCACCCGCCGGTTGTATCGCGCTGACCTTGCCCGCGTTGGCCAGATCGCTGCGCTACTCGACGAATTCTGGGCTGCTCCGTTGCAACGGCTGCGTGCGACCGCCGAATCAGATCCGACATGAAACTGGCCGCCCAGCAACTCGTAGTCCACGCCAGCGCGCAACGGGTGTTCGAACTGTTCACCGACCCGGATCAATTCATTCAGTGGATGGCCCCGCAAGCCACGCTCGAACCGATTCCCGGCGGGATCGTGCGATGGACCCATCCCAACGGCGACACCGTCTCTGGCCGCTACCTGGAGATCACGCCACACCGGATCGTATTCACCTACGGATGGGAACGCCCCGAGGTCGAAATACCGCCTGGCTCAACCACTGTCGAGATCGACCTGACTCCTCAGCCGGACGGTTCCACCATGGTCACATTGGTCCATCGCGGCCTCGACGAGCCCGCCGCCGATGCCCACCGCGGCGGCTGGGCGCACTACATCGACCGCATGCGACGCACGGCCGAGGGTGAGGACGTCGGCGCCGACCCGTGGGCGCAACGTCGGGTACCCACGTTCGAAGAGCGGCGAACGTGACCAATGACGCCTCACCCGAAGTCTGCTTCTCCGACCTCGCGGAAATCCTCTTGAAAACCGACTCGGTGACTCGCTCAACGATGATGGGCCTACCCTGCCTGCGCGTCAACGGGCTCTTCTTCGCATCGTTCGACCCGCGAACCGATTGCTTGGTGGTCAAGCTTCCCGCGGCAAGAGTTGATGAACTCATCACGTCCGGATTGGCCTTACCCTTCGCCCCGGCCGGACGCCGCTTTCGGGAATGGGCCGCTATCACACCCAGCCAATCGCCACACTGGCCGGCCCTCCTCAACGAGGCCCTGGCCTTTTGCGCTTGATCGAAGGGCAATATGGAAAGAGGAATCTTCCGGCTCCTCCTGGGTTAAATGCGCAATATCGCTGGCCGAGAACTGAAGTGGCGGAGGGGTACTTGTCGAATCCTGGGTATGAAGGCGAACTGCGGTCCGAGCAGGACTACGTGACCGGGCTCTATGCGCGCCTCGATGCCGAGCGCGCCCGGGCGAAGGAGAATTTCCGCGCGGCATTGCTGGGCGATGGCGAGAGCCTGTCGGACCGGGACGCGGAGGTCCGGGCGGTGGCGAGGGAGGTCAAACGGCTGGACGTCGCCGACTACGGGCTGTGCTTCGGGCGGTTGGACGCCATCTCCGGTGAACGCAGCTACATCGGCCGCATCGGCCTGTTCGACGCCGACAACGAGTATCACCCGCTGCTGCTCGACTGGCGCGCTCCGGCCGCCCGGGCGTTCTATGTCGCGACCGCCGCCACCCCGGAGGGCATGCACCGCCGGCGCCAGTTCCACACCCGCGGGCGAAGCATCGACGACTTCACCGACGAGGTGTTCGGCCGGCCGGGCGCGGACGCGCAAGGCGATGGGGCCCTGCTGGCGGCGATCAACGCGCCACGAGGCGAGGGCATGCGCGACATCGTCGCGACCATTCAGGCCGAGCAGGACGAGATCATCCGGCTCGATCATCCCGGCGTGCTGGTGATCGAGGGTGGCCCCGGCACCGGCAAGACGGTCGTGGCGCTGCATCGCGTCGCGTACCTGCTGTACACCCAGCGCGAGCGCATCGAGCGCCACGGAGTCCTTGTGGTGGGACCTAATCCGGCGTTCCTGCGCCATGTCGATCGGGTGCTGCCGTCGCTGGGCGAGTCCAGCGTGGTGTTCATGACGCCGGGCGATCTGGTCCCTGGAATGCGCGTCACCGCCGAGGACACCCCGGAGTGCGCGGCGTTCAAGGGGTCGCTGAAAATCCTCGACGTGCTGGCCGCCGCGGTCGCCGATCGGCAGCGACTACCCGAGCGCCCGCTGGAGATCGAACTGGCCGACGTCACAATGCGCATCGACGCCGAGATCGGCGGCTGGGCGCGAGACGAGGCACGCGGCAGCGGACAACCGCACAACCAGGCCCGCGCGGTGTTCATCGACATCCTCACCTGGGCGCTGACCGAGCGCGCGATCGCCCGGATCGGCCGCGGCTGGTTGACCCGCGAGGACCGCAGCGCATGGGAACAGCTGCGTTCCGACCTGCTCGCCGAGCTGGCGGACAACGAGCAGTTCGCCGCCGCACTCGACCGGCTCTGGCCGATCCTGACACCGCGGGAGCTGCTGGCTTCGCTGTACCTCTCCCCCGAGCGGCTGCATGCCGTGGGTGCGCCCCAGTCGCTGTTGCGTGTCGACGGCGAGGCCTGGACGGTGTCGGACGTGCCGCTGCTCGACGAGCTGGTCGATCTGCTCGGCCGCGACAAGGCGGCCGAGGCCGCGGAGGCGAACGCCAAGCGCGAGCGCAACTACGAGGCCGAGTACGCCGCCGGCGTGCTGGACCTGATGATCGCGCGCGAGGATCTGATGGACGACGAGGACCAGCTGATGGCCCGCGACGTGATCCATGCCGAGGCCCTAGCCGACCGTTTCATCGAGCGCGACACGCGTGAACTCGCCGAACGTGCTGCGGCAGATCGAGATTGGACCTATCGCCATGTCGTGGTCGACGAGGCCCAGGAACTGTCCGAGATGGACTGGCGGGTGCTGATGCGACGTTGCCCCGGCCGGTCCTTCACCGTGGTCGGCGATCTCGCCCAGCGCCGGTCGGCCGCCGGTGCGACATCGTGGCAAGCGATGCTGCAGCCGTACGTGCCGGGCCGGTGGGATTACCGGTCGCTGACGGTCAACTACCGCACGCCGGAAGAAATCATGACGGTCGCCGCCGCGCTGCTCGAGGAGTTCGCGCCGGGGGTACAGCCACCGGAATCGGTTCGCGCCTGCGGCGCGCGGCCCTGGTCGCGACAGGTCACCGACGACGAATTGCCTGGCGCGATTGAAGAATTCGTGCGCGACGAAGCCGGTCGTGACGGCACCAGCGTTGTGATCGGTCCACCCGGGGTGCCGGGTACGGTGCCGGTCTCACAGACCAAGGGATTGGAGTTCGACGCCGTGCTGGTGGTCGACCCGCAGCGGATCCTCGCGGACGGCCCGCGCGGCGCATCCGAGCTCTACGTCGCCCTCACCCGCGCCACCCAACGGCTCGGCGTCTTGCATCGAGAACCGTTGCCAGAGGCGCTGTCCGGCTTGGCCGTCTTGAACTAGAAGGGCGGCGGATCCGGATCGCCTGTGGCAGTGAGCGATTCGTCCGGCCCCACCCGCGCCTGGCGGTTCTGCCGACGTTCGGCGGCGATGCGAGCGGCGCGATTCTGGGCGCGAGTCTGCCGTCGCATCGGCATCATCGCGGTCCGCTCGCCGCAGTAGTCCTGCAGCCGTTCGATGTCGGGCGCCGGCGCGCCGCTTGTCGGCTGGCACAGGCTCGGGAACAGCAGCGCGCTGCCCGGGGTGGTGACATAGGTCTGACCAGCCGGCGAGGTCAGAATCACCGTCCCGTCGGGCAGCTGCTTGTCGCGCCATCCCCAGAACGTCTTGACCAGGTGATGAGTCCTGCAGTAGCACTTCAGGTTTGACGCATGCGTCGGGCCACCGTCGCCGTACGGGATCGTATGGTCGACGTCGCACTCGACTGCCGGCCGGTCGCAACCCGGCCAGCGGCAGGTCAGGTCTCGGCATCGCACGAAATCCCGCAGCGCCGCCGAAGGCACATATCCGGGTTCGGGCGCAGCATCGGCGGGATGGACCAGCGGCACCAGCCGGGCCGACTTGGCAAGTTCGGCAACGAGTTCCGGCGGGATGAGTCCGTCCGCACCGAGCTGGGACGCGGGCACCGAGCCGGTACCGTCGACCGCGGCCCGCTCGGCGATCACATGAATGACGACGGGCGACGCGGCGGGACGCTTGCCCGCCGCGCAGTCGGGCCGGCCGCACCGGCCCCCCAGCCGGTCGGCGGAAACGGCCAGCGCGCCCAGCGCGTCGGCCCGGCGCTGCTCACGGCCGCGCGGGTCGTGTTCACACACCGTGGCAGCCAGCGCGTTCAACCGCTTTTCCAGAGCCCGGGCGTCGGGGGTCAGCAAGGAACCGTGGATCTCGGACGTGCCGTCGCCGATGTCCGCGATCCATACCTCGCGCCCGGATTGCCGTTGCTTTCGCCGCCGGACGGCATCGGCATCGGCCCGCACCACAATCCTGTCCACCTGCCCGGCCAGCCGACCGTGCGTCAGCGATGGCCAACGCGGCAAGCAAACCGCCAACTCCGCATCGACTCTGGCCAGTGCCTCGTCGTCGGTCAGCAGATCGGTGCGGTAGACGATCGTCTGAAACATCCGATAGTCGATGTCGCCGGCCTTGAACACCGCTGCAACCTTCGGCAACCGCTCACGCATTGCCCGGGCGTACCGAAGGCGACTCGCCGCCAGCCCCTGACTGATCCGCAACGCCGCCGCCACTTCGGCGGCCACCGCCTCCATCGTGTCGACCGCCCATGCCTCGGTGTCCGAACAACGCGCCAGTCGATAGGCGAACAGGTCTGCGATGTCGGTCAGCTGGGTGGCGGCCGCCCGATTTTCCGCCCGTGCGGACGAGCGGATGCGATTGACCAAGGCCGCGGAATCGGGTGTGGTGGACGGATAGCGCCGCCCGAAGACCTCATCGATCTCGTCGCAGCTACTCGAACCCATGTTCGAATGATACAACGCCCCACCGACAAGAAAGTCAGCCTGAAACGCAAGTGACACAAGTGATTTGGCGCGAACTGACTCACGCCTCGTCGGCCAGCAACTCCCCCTGTTGCGCAGGGACGGCGTGACGGCCGGTCATCACGCTCATCAGGCCGTCCTGGTAAGTGAGGCCGGGTGGCTTGACCTTCGGGGTAGCCGGGAGCTCGTCGGGCCTGGGAGCGGACTTCGGCCAGGCCGGCGGTACCGACAGCGAGCCCAGCGCGGGCGACGCGCCCAGAGCCGCGCACTCCACCACCACGCTGGAGAAATCGCGGAACGACTTCACCCTGGGAGGGGTTGCCCCGCTCGGCATCTCAGCACGTTCCACGGACGTCTCCTTATCGGCCGGCCTGCGCGGCGACGACGCCTGTCCCGCGCAATCTTGCACGACCGTACAATAACCACGGGCCGCCATGAACCAGTTTGCTGAATATTCGTCGACGGGATCGCTAATTTCCGCCCGCCCGGTCAAAACCGGCGGCGATGAGCGCCCAAAACGCGAGAGCACCTCGGCGACAACCGAATCGAGCGGCACCGACACCTGCTCGTTGCCCTCAGGCCTTGCGCCCCCGCTTCGGGTCGCTGCGGTAGGTAGCGATGTGCCCGAGCGCCATGTCCAGCGCGAGTTCGAGAGGCCGCGCGCTGCGCATCGTCTGCGCCATCAGCAAGCCGCCTTGCACCGCACTCATCATCGACAGTGCGAGATCGGCGGGATCGGCATCGGCGGACAATTCACCATTGCCACGCATCGTCGTCATGCCAGCAGCGAGATATGCCTGCCACTCGGCGAAGCTCTGCGCAAGCTGCTGTCGCGCCGAGTCGGATTGTTCGGCGAGCTCGCCCACGAGCGAACCTAGCGGGCAACCCCCGACACCGTGTGTAGCGCGGGCCATCGCCAAGACATGGTCGCACCAGCGCTGCAGTCCTTCCCACGAGGAGACTTCGCCGAGATTTGGCTGCTGGGCCGCGATGACCTGGCCGAGTTGGGTCTTGATGACCTCGCAGATGAGCGCTTCCTTGTTCGGGAAGTAGTGGTACAGCTGCGACTTACTCGTGTTGGTATCGGCGATGACGTCGTCCAGGCTTGTTCCGGCGACACCCTGCCGGCGGACGAGTGCCGCGGCCGCAGCGACGATTCGCGCTCTGGTCGCCGCACCGCGATTCGTCAGCCGCGCACCCGCGGGGCGCTCTTTTGACGGCATGAAGCAGAAGTGTAGATCGAATTGGACTTGATAGTCCAGTTCGGGTTCAGCACACTTTGTCCACGTCGTCCGCCTACCCCGGGAGAGGAATGCATGTCCCGCCTGAATAACGGTGATCAGTTTCCCGCGTTAGAACTTCCAGCGGTCGGTGGCGGCACGATCTCGCTACCGGGCGATCTCGCCGGGTACTACGGCGTCGTCCTGATCTACCGCGGGTCGTGGTGCCCCTACTGCAACGCGCAGTTGGCCGCGTTCTCTCGTGCCGCCGACGCGCTGAACGACCTTGGCGTCAAGGTCGTCGCCTTCTCGGTCGACGATGCCGAGACCACCGCAGCGCTGGTGTCGAAGCGCAAGCTGTCCTTCCCGGTCGGCCACAGCGCCGACGCCGACAAGATCGCCGCAGTGACCGACGCCTACGTCAGCGAGGAGCCGCACTACCTGCAATCGACCGGCTTCGTCCTGGCGCCGGACGGGACGGTCCGACTCGCCGTCTACTCGAGCGGTGCCATAGGCCGGCTGGTCGCCGACGACGTGATCGGCTTCATCCGCTACATCAAGGAGCATCCGGACCTACGATGAGCAACCCCGCGAAAATCTTGCGATACAACACGCCATTCCTGGGTTGGGTGATGTTCTGGTTCGGATTGTTGAAGTTGATCGAACCGTTTCGTACGCAGTTCAATGTTCAAATCACCAACAGTCGATTGCCGCGATCCAGCATACCGATGGGCATAGTCGGTGAGATATCTATTGGGTTGAGTCTGCTTTCAGCCTCCCGCTTGAGGCGCAAACACTCTCCACGTGCCAACCCGCTCACCTCCGCCGCCTCAGCCGCACTGATTGCCAACATGGCGGGGGCTACCTATGTACATCTGCACCCGGAGGTGCCAGCCGAGGTGCTTCCCCTGCGGATCAAGCCTCCGTTCATACCGCTGTTGTGTATGTGGTTGGCTGCGGTGAATGTGCTTGCCGTTCATCGAGACAACGACCCGCGTCAACCGATCCGAAAGTGATGGCAGTGCCCGACGACACGTGTCCGCCTTATCAGACCTTGTTCAACGCCGCGAAAATCGGAAGGGTCGAACTCGCCAATCGCGTGGCCCTGGCACCGATGACACGAGTCAGCGCGACGGCCGACGGACTGCCCACCGACCAGGTCGCTGCCTACTACCGCAGATTCGCCCGGGGCGGATTCGGCCTGTTGATCACGGAGGGGCTTTACATCGACGACCTGACCAGTCAGGGATATCTCTTTCAACCAGGCATCGCCAACGCCGTGCACGCGTCGGCCTGGCAGCCAGTGGTCGAGGGTGTCCATGACTGCGGGGCCAAATATTTCGCTCAACTCATGCATGCCGGCAGCCAGTCGCAGGGCAACCCGCATACCGACACCACCTGGGGGCCGTCCGCCATACGCCCGAAAGGCGAGCAACTACCCATGTACCGCGGTGCCGGCCCCTTCAAAATTCCCCAAGCGATGACCGTCGAGCATCTCGGCCAAGTCCGCAGCGCCTTCGTCAACGCCGCGCGGCAGGCGCGCGACGCCGGGTTCGACGGTGTGGAGATCCACGGTGCGAATGGGTATCTGCTGGACGAATTCCTCACCGACTACCTGAATACCCGCACCGACGATTACGGCGGCAGCGTCGCCAATCGGGTGCGCCTCGCGGCCGAGGTCTGCCACGACGTCGCGTCGGCAGTCGGTGGCGAGATCGCGGTCGGTATCCGGATCTCCCAGGGAAAGGTTTCCGACAACCACCATCATTGGACGGGCGGCGAGGACGACGCGGCCACCATCTTCGCCACGCTGGCCGACACCGGCATCGATTACATACACACCACCGAATATCGCGCGCTTGCACCGGCATTCGCCGGTTCAGACAAATCGCTCGCGCAGCTTGCGAAGCAGTACAGCGGGCTGCCGATCATCGCCAACGGCCACCTGGACGACCCGAAAGACGGCGCCGCCATCATCGACTCGGGCGCTGCCGATGTCGTCGCCCTGGCCAAACCCGCGCTGGCGAATCGCGACTGGCCCCAGCGCGTGCGATCCGGACGACCGTTGTCACCGGATGTGCCGCGGGACCTGTTCGGGCCCGTCGCCAACATCAAGGATTGGGAAGTCGCCTGAAACGCGAGAGAACCTCGGCGACAACCGATTCGATCGGCACCGACACCTGCTCCCCGGCCGCGAGATCCTTGACGCCGACCGTGCCGGACTCCAGATCGCGATCACCGGCGACCAGCGCGAGGCGGGCACCGGATCGGTCGGCGGCGCGCATCGCGCCCTTGAGCCCACGATCGCCGTAGGCCATATCGACCCGGACACCGGCGGCCCGCAGCTCACCGCCCAGCACCGCCAGCCGCAGCTTGGCCGCGTCGCTGAGCGGCACTCCGAAGACGTCGCAGCGCGTGGTCTCCCCCGCACTCTTGCCCTCGGCGCGCAACGCCAGCAGCGTGCGGTCCACGCCGAGCCCAAAACCGATGCCGGACAGGTCTTGTCCACCGAGCCGGCGCATCAACCCGTCGTAGCGGCCGCCGCCACCGATGCCCGATTGCGCGCCGAGTCCGTCGTGCACGAACTCGAAAGTCGTCTTGGTGTAGTAATCGAGCCCGCGCACCATCCGCGGGTTGATGACGTAGGGCACACCCAGCGCGTCGAGGTGGGCCAGCACCGTGTCGAAGTGCTGCTTGGCCTCATCGGACAGGTGATCGAGCAGCACCGGCGCATCGGCCGTCATGGCCTTCACCTCGGGCCGTTTGTCGTCGAGCACGCGCAGCGGGTTCAGTCGTGCGCGTCGCAGTGTTTCCTGGTCGAGGTCGAGCCCAAACAAGTACTCCTGCAACAGTTCCCGGTACTGCGGTCGGCAACTGTCATCGCCCAGCGAGGTGATCTCCAGCCGGAACCCGTCCAGGCCCAGCGACCGGAACCCGCCGTCGGCAATCGCGATCACTTCGGCGTCCAGCGCCGGGTCGTCGACGCCGATCGCCTCGACGCCCACCTGCTGCAGCTGGCGGTACCGGCCGGCCTGCGGACGCTCGTAGCGGAAGAACGGCCCGGCGTAACAGAGCTTGACGGGCAGCGCGCCGCGGTCCAGGCCGTGCTCGATCACCGCGCGCACCACCCCGGCGGTGCCCTCCGGCCGCAGCGTCACCGAGCGGTCACCACGGTCGGCGAAGGTGTACATCTCCTTGGACACCACGTCGGTGGATTCACCGACGCCGCGGGCGAACAGCCCGGTGTCCTCGAAGATGGGCAGCTCGATGTCACCGTAGCCGGCCCGCCGTGCCGCGCCCAGCAGGCCAGCACGCACCGCGACGAACTGTGCCGAGTCCGGCGGGACATAGTCGGGCACGCCCTTGGGCGCGGAAAACGCGGTGAACGACTCCGTCATCCGGCCAGGCCTTCGAGGAACGGATTGAAACGCCGCTCGGCCCCGATCGTGGTCGCCGCGCCGTGGCCGGGCAGCACCATGGTGTTGTCGTCGAGCACCAGAAGCTTGTCGATGATCGAGGTCAGCAAATCGCGGCCGCTGCCGCCGAATAGGTCGGTGCGGCCCACCGAGCGCTCGAACAGGGTGTCGCCGGTGAACACCACGTCTTGGTCCGCGGCCACCCGGAAGACCACCGATCCGCGGGTGTGCCCGGGCGTGTGGTCGACGTTGACGCTGACGTTGCCCAGGTCGATCTTGTCGCCGTCGCGGTCCAGTTCGATCACCTGCTTGGGCTCCCGGAAGAACGCACCCGTCATCAGCTGCGCCAGCCGTGGCCCCATACCGAAGATGGGGTCTTTGAGCATGAAGCGGTCTTCGGGATGAATGTAGGTCGGGCAGCCGTAGGTGTCCGAAACCTTCTGAGCAGACCACATGTGGTCGATGTGCCCGTGGGTGAGCAGCACGGCGGCGGGGGTGAGCCGATTCTCGTCAAGGATGCGCCGCAACGGCGCCATCGCTCGCTGCCCCGGATCCACGATCACGGCGTCCGTACCGGGGCGCTCGGCCAGCACGTAGCAGTTGCACTGCAACATGCCCGCGGGAAATCCGGTGATCAACACGTTCGCCATTTTCCCACGGGGCCCAGTTGACACCGCTCGCGCCGCCCGCATTAGCCTGAGCCTGCAAACCCGCCCCCACTGACACGCATGGAGGCATACCGGCCGTGCCGACCAACGAACAGCGACGCGCCAACGCCAAGCGCAAACTCGAACGGCAGCTCGAACGCCGGGCGAAGCAAGCCCGCAGGCGACGTGTGTTAGTCATCGTCGGCGGCGTCGTGGCAGCCATCGCGGTGATCGCCGCGGTGGTGGTCACCGTGATCAACACGAACAACAAGCACAAGCAGGACACGGCAGCGCCGACGACGAGCAACTCGCCGGCGGCGTCGGGCACGACGACTCCGCAAACGGGTCAGGTTCCGCCGGTTCCGCCGCTGCCGGTGTTCAAACCGTCGGACACCGTGGGCGCCAACTGCCAGTACCCGCCGTCGACGGATCCGGCCGCCAAGCCGGTCAAGCCGCCGCGCACCGGCAAGGTGCCGACCGACCCCGCGCAGGTGAGCGCCAGCATGGCGACCAGCCAGGGCAACATCGGCCTGATGTTGGCGAACAACGGATCACCTTGCACGGTCAACAGTTTCGCTAGCCTGATCGGACAGAAGTACTTCGACAACACCAAGTGCCCCCGCCTGACCCCCTCGGACACGCTGGGTGTGCTGCAATGCGGCGATCCCAAGGGCGACGGCACCGGCGGGCCGGGTTACCAGTTCGCCAACGAGTACCCGACCGACCAGTACCCGCCGAACGACCCCAAGCTGCGCGAACCCGTTCTCTATCCGCGGGGCACCCTCGCGATGGCCAACGCCGGACCCGGCACCAACGGCAGTCAGTTCTTCATGGTCTACAAGGACTCTCAGCTGCCGCCGCAGTACACCGTCTTCGGCACGATTCAGCCTGACGGGCTCGCCGTTCTCGACAAGATCGCCAAGGGCGGCATCAACGGTGGCGGCGAAGACGGCGCACCGAACAGCGAAGTGACGATCAAATCGATCCTGCTGGACTAGACCCGAAGCAGCGCAACACGGGTCGCCAAGATTCGTAGGAAGCTGGTCGACACTTTAAGGTCATTGAGTGGTGACGGAGTCGTTCGGACATTACGAACTACGCGAGCTGCTGGGCCGCGGGGGCATGGGACAGGTATTTCGCGCCTATGACACCAGCACGGACCGCATCGTCGCGCTCAAGGTGCTGCCCGCACATCTGGCAGACGACGAGGAGTTTCAGCAGCGCTTCCGGCGTGAGGCGCGCATCGCGGCAAGCCTGAACGACCCGCACATGGTGCCGATCCACAGCTACGGCGAGATCGACGGCCGACTGTATGTCGACATGCGGCTGATCGAAGGCCGCGACCTGTTGGCCTACATCGCCGAAAACGGCGGCCGGCTGAGCCCCGAGCGCGCCGTCGCGGTCGTCGAACAGGTTGCGGCAGCACTGGATACGGCCCACGAAGTCGGATTGATCCACCGCGACATCAAACCGTCGAACATCCTGGTGTCCACCCGCGACTTCGTGTACCTGATCGACTTCGGGCTGGCGCGCACCGCCGCCGACACCGCGCTGACGCATACGGGCCACACGATGGGCACGATGGCCTACATGGCCCCGGAGCGCTTCCGGGGCATGACCGATCACCGCGCCGACGTCTACGCGCTGGCCTGCGTGCTCTACGAATGCCTGACCGGACGCCTGCCCTACCCCGGCGACACCTTCGAAGAACAGCTCAACGCGCACCTGAACACCCCGCCGCCGCGCGCCTCGTTCACCGCGCCCGGCGTCCCGCCCGCTTTAGACGAGGTGGTCATCCGGGGCATGGCCAAGGACGTCGACCAGCGCTACCAAACATCCCTCGAGTTCGCCGAGGCCGCCAAGGCCGCACTGGTGGGCCACGGCGGCACAGCTGCCCACGGCCCGTTACCGCCGTATCCGCCAACGCTTGCGCAACCCGGGCCGACCCCGACGGCCCACACCCCGCTGCGACCCCAGTCGCAGCGCTCGAACCGGCGCCTGATCATCGGGATCGTCGCCGCGTCGGCCGTCACCCTCGCGATGGTGACGGTCCTGGTCGTTGCCCTGGTGACGAACGACGATTCCGCCTCGAACAACGCGACATCCAGCACCATGCCCCATCCCAGGACGCCCAAATTTGGTGGGCCGGTACCGGGCGGACCGACGATCCCGACCACCACGAACGCAGCGGGCCTGCCGCCGTTGCCACCATTTGCCCCGCCACCTGACCTGGGTGCCAACTGTCAATACACGCCCGTGCCGGCCGACGCACAGGAGGGGACGGGAACGAAGTCGGTCAGCCTGCCCCCGTCAGGAAAGGTATCCACCGAACCTGCCCAAATCGCCGCGACCATCTCCACTAATTTTGGGGACATCGGCATCATGCTGGACAACAACAAGTCCCCATGTGCGGTGAATAGCTTCCTCAGCCTGGCGCGGCAACGCTTCTGCGCCAACACCGTCTGCGCCCGGCTGACCAAGGCTATCGACATCGGAACGCTTTTGTGCGGTGGTCCGGACGGTGACGGCACCGGCGGGCCGAACTACATCTTCAACGACGAATACCCCGTCAACCAGTACCCTGCCGGGGACCCAGCACTCAGGGCGTCCGTGCTATATCCGCGCGGGACGTTGGCCCTGGCCAACGAGGGGCCCAATACCAACGCCAGCCAATTCGTCATGTTCTTCAAGGACGGCGAAATGCCGCCGGTGAACACGGTGCTCGGCACCATCGATCAGGCCGGCCTGGCGGTCCTCGACAAGATTGCGGCTGCGGGCGTGGCCGGCAATCGGGACAGCGGTCTTCCGGTCTCCCCGGTGACCATCAGTTCGGTACGGATCGGCTGAGGCCTACGCGGCAGACGTGACGCGGTAGACGTCGTATACGCCTTCGACATTGCGCACAACGTTGAGCAGGTGCCCGAGATGCTTGGGGTCGCCCATCTCAAAAGTGAAGCGGCTGATCGCAACTCGGTCACCCGAGGTGGTGACCGACGCGGACAGGATGTTCACCTTCTCATCGGCGAGCACCCGCGTGACATCCGACAGCAACCGGTGCCGGTCGAGCGCCTCGACCTGAATGGCCACCAGGAACACCGACGACGGCGACGGCGCCCAGAGCACCTCGATGATGCGCTCGGCCTGCTGCTGCAGTGACGCCGCGTTGGTGCAGTCGGTGCGGTGCACGCTGACACCACCGCCGCGGGTGACGAAGCCCATGATCGCATCGCCCGGCACGGGTGTGCAGCACTTGGCCAGCTTGGTCAGCACGCCGGGTGCGCCGGGGACCGAGACGCCGACGTCGTCGGTGCTGCGCGGGCGGCGCAACATCGTTGTCGGCGTGGACCTTTCGGCGAGGTCTTCTTCGGCCTGGTCGATACCGCCGAGCTCGGCGAGCAACCGCTGCACGACGTGTCGCGCCGAGACGTGTCCCTCGCCGATCGCGGTGTACATCGCGGACACGTCGGTGTAGTGCAGCTCGCGGGCCACCGCGGACATGGCCTCGCCGTTGACCAAGCGCTGCAACGGAAGTCCACCGCGACGAACCTCACGGGCCATCGCTTCCTTGCCGGCCTCCAGCGCCTCCTCGCGCCGCTCCTTGGCGAACCACTGGCGGATCTTCGCCTTGGCGCGCGGCGACACCACGAATTGCTGCCAGTCCCGCGACGGCCCGGCGTTGGGCGCTTTGGAGGTGAAAACCTCGACGACTTCCCCGTTTTCGAGCTTGCGTTCCAGCGCCACCAGCCGCCCGTTGACCCGGGCGCCGATGCAGCGGTGGCCGACCTCGGTGTGCACCGCGTAGGCGAAGTCCACCGGCGTCGACCCGGCCGGCAGCGTGACCACATCCCCCTTGGGGGTGAACACGAAAAGCTCTTGCACCGCAAGGTCGTAACGCAACGACTCCAGGAACTCGCCCGGGTCCGCGGCCTCACGTTGCCAGTCGAGCAGCTGCCGCATCCAGGCCATATCGTCGATCTCGGCGGCGGCGTGCGGATGCAGCACACCGTTGCGGCCCTTGGCTTCCTTGTAACGCCAGTGCGCGGCGATGCCGTATTCGGCGGTGCGGTGCATGTCGCGGGTGCGGATCTGCACCTCCAGCGGCTTGCCCTCGGGCCCGACGACCGTGGTGTGCAGTGATTGGTAGACGCCGTATCTGGGCTGGGCGATGTAATCCTTGAACCGCCCCGCCATCGGCTGCCACAGCGAGTGCACCACGCCCACAGCGGCGTAGCAGTCCCGGATCTCGTCGCACAGGATGCGAATGCCGACCAGGTCGTGGATGTCGTCGAAGTCGCGGCCCTTGACGATCATCTTCTGGTAGATCGACCAATAATGCTTGGGCCGGCCCTCAACTGTCGCTTTGATTTTCGACGCGTTGAGGGTGGCGACGATTTCGGCGCGAACCTTGGCCAGGTAGGTGTCCCGAGACGGCGCGCGCCCGGCGACCAG
The DNA here is from genome assembly GCF_900176255.2 of Mycobacterium ahvazicum. Classification (GTDB taxonomy): domain Bacteria; phylum Actinomycetota; class Actinomycetes; order Mycobacteriales; family Mycobacteriaceae; genus Mycobacterium; species Mycobacterium ahvazicum. Next base: position 1,685,691 of record NZ_FXEG02000002.1, on the reverse strand, counting down.
ACGAACGATCTCCTCGTACTTCTTCGGGTGCAGGATCGCGAACGACAGGTCTTCGAGCTCCCACTTGACGCTGGCCATACCTAGCCGATGTGCAAGGGGCGCAATGACTTCCAGCGTCTCACGGGCTTTGCGCGCCTGCTTTTCCGGCGGCAGGAAGCGCATGGTCCGCATGTTGTGCAGCCGGTCGGCCACCTTGATCACCAGCACCCGCGGGTCACGCGCCATCGCGGTGATCATCTTGCGGATGGTCTCGCCTTCGGCGGCGTTGCCGAGCTCGACGCGGTCCAGCTTGGTCACGCCGTCGACGAGATGGCCCACCTCTTCGCCGAATTCCTCGCTCAACGCCTCCAGCGTGTATCCGGTGTCCTCGACGGTGTCGTGCAGCAGCGCGGCCACCAAAGTGGTGGTGTCCATGCCCAATTCGGCGAGAATGTTGGCGACGGCCAGCGGGTGGGTGATGTAAGGATCCCCGGAGCGGCGCAGTTGACTGGCGTGACGTTGGTCGGCGACCTCGAAGGCTCGGTTGAGCATCGAAAAGTTCGCCTTCGGATAAACCTCCCGGTGCACCGCCACCAGCGGCTCGAGCACGGGGTTGAATGCGCTGCGCTGGGCGGTCATCCGCCGGGCCAGCCGGGCCCGGACGCGACGCGACGCGCTGCTGGACGTCTTCAGGGTTTCGGTCGGTGCCTCCGACGAGCTCGGCGTGTCGATGGCCGGTAGCGAGTCCGTGGGCGGCACAACAGCTTGCGCCGTGCTTTGCTCATCCGCCACGTTGGTCACCTCCGAACTCGAGAATATCCCCTCTAAACGCGGCTCAAGCTGGCTACCGCCAAAGGCGCGATCGCCTCCCGGCCGCCCAGCGCGGTGATTTCCACCAGGACGGCCGCACCGGTGACGTTGGCCCCGGCGCGCTCGAGCAACCGGTTCGCCGCGCCGAGAGTGCCGCCGGTGGCCAGCACGTCGTCGATGATCGTGATGCTGGTGCCGCGCAAGTCGAGACCGTCGGCGGGGATCTCGATCGCCGCGGGACCGTACTCGCGGGTGTACTTTTCGCGGAGCACCGGTGGCGGCAACTTGCCCTCCTTGCGGATGGACAGCACGCCGGTGCCGAGCCGGGCGGCGACGGCCGCGGCCACCAACGACCCGCGCGATTCGATCCCGGCGACCAGATCCGAGCCGGCGGCGATGCTAGCGAGCGCGTCGATCACCGCGTTCATCGCCGTTCGGTCGGCGAACAGCGGAGTGAGGTCCTTGAACTGGACTCCTCGCTGCGGAAAGTTGGAAACATCGCGGGTCAACGACGCGATGAGGTCGGCTAAGGCCGCGTCCTCGCGAATATCCGTCACTGCATCAAAGCCCATCGGTCCATGTTCCAACCCGCGCCCCAGCGGGTCGGATTCGCGCTGACTGCGTACATCTTCTTCGACATCAGCAACGTGCGCTGCTGCCGATACAGGGGCAACGTCGGCATGTCACCCCAGAGTACCGGCGCTCCCTCGGCCAGCAGGCGAACGCGCTCGGCCGGGTCGCCGGACACCGCAAGCGCACCGATGACGCCGTCGATCTGCGGATTCGCATATCCCGACAGGTTGTTGCCGTTGCCACTGTGCAGGTCGTAGGCGTCCATCGAGGACGATCCGGTGGACCCGCTGCCGCTGGCTCCACCGGTGCTGGCCAGCAGAACATCGATCTTCGCGTCCCGCAGCGCCTGGGGCCCGGAGGTGTCGAGTGTGACGTTGGAGACATTGATGCCCGCGGCGGCGCACGACTTGGTGATCGTCCCGACGGTGACCGCGAGGCGGGCGTTGGGGCCCTGGTAGCCGATTCGCACGGCGAGCGGCGCGCCACCCAGCGCGGCGCGGGCGGCGACCGGGTCCGCCTTGTTGTACGGGCTCGCCTCGGCGGCGCCGTCGGCCTGCGCGACGGCGTCCTCGGCGACCGGAGACAGCCGGGAGTTGGCGATCGGCGCCCCGGCGTCCCGGGCGATCACGTCACGGGGAACACACAGCGCGAACGTGCGGCGATTGTTGTTCTGGGCCAGCGGTCCCTGCGGCGCGAAGATCAGTTGCTCGATGCCCGCCGCTGCCGAATCGGTGCGCTCGTAGTTGTCCGGGGTGTTCAGCGTGCCCGACGACCCGGCCGCGACGTCCACCACGTCGACGCTGCGGTTGTTGACCCGGTCCTGGATGTCGGGGGCCTGCGGTGACACGGTGATCCGCTTGGTAATCGCCTTGGGACCCCACCACCGGTCGTTGGCGACCAACACCACGGCGCCGTCGTCCAGGACGGATTCGATTTTGTACGGTCCCGACGACGGAAAGCGCTTGGCGATCTCGTCGTGGGTGAGACCGGGCTTGAGGTCCCAGGTGGTGTTCCACAGTTGCGCGATCGGCGCGACCGACTGGGGATTGTTGCCCAGCAGCGTCGCGGTCACATCGATATTCAGCTGGTCGGCGATGACGTGCGACGGCATCATCGTGGTCGCGGCGAACAGCTGGGTGTAGTCGACGACGCCGCGGTCCGGGACGAACGAGACCCGCGCCTTCTTCTGTCCCGGTATGCACTCGATGTTGGCGATATCGGCGTAGCCGGCCTGGGTGGCGGCGTCGAATCCGGGAAACCGGCCCGACTGAGCGGCCCAGGCGAGCACCAGGTCGTCGCAGGTCAGCGGCTTGCCGTCGGAGTAGACCGCGCTGTCGGCGATCTGGTAGTCGAGCACCAGCGGTGAGCCGCTCACCACCGTGACCGACCCGAAGTCGCGATCGGCGACGACCTGTCCGTCGGGGCCGTGATAGCCGAACCCGGTCAGGGTGCGGGCGAACGCTTGGGCCCCGGCCGACGCGAACCCGACGGTGGTGTTGGCGTTGTAGGTGCTCAACCGGCCGTCGACGACGTAGTCGATCTGCGAGGCCGCGCTGCCCGAGCATCCCGTCACCAGGACCGCGACGGCGAGCGCAACGGTCAGAGAGATAGCCGCGGACCGCCTGAGCATGGCGGCTACCGCCGGCCGGCGTTTCGCTTGCCGCTCGGGCGCCGGGTGCCGCTGGGTCGCACCGGCCGTGCACCGGGGGCCGGCTTGTTGGGTGCGGGCTCGCCGGACGGCGTCGCGGCCTTCTTCGTCTCGGTGGTGTTCTCGGTGTCGGATGCCTCGTCGGCCGAGCTGACCGCCGGCTCCGGCGTGCCCGGCTTGCGCCGTTTGAGGACGCGGCGGGTGTGGTTTTTCACCAGTTCGGTGCGCTCACGCAGCGTGACCAGCAGCGGGGTGGCGAAGAAGATCGACGAGTAGGTGCCGACCAGGATGCCGACCAGCTGCACCAGCGCCAGGTCCTTCAACGTGCCGACGCCCAGCAACCACACCGCCACCACCATCAGCGCCAGCACCGGCAGGACCGAGATCAGGCTGGTGTTGATCGAGCGCATGAAGGTCTGGTTGATCGCCAGGTTGGCTTCCTCGGCGAAGGTGCGCCGGTTTCGGTGCTGGAAGTCTTTGGTGTTCTCTTCGACCTTGTCGAAGACGATGACGGTGTCGTACAGCGAGAACCCGAGGATGGTCAGCAGGCCGATCACCGTCGCGGGGCTGACCTCGAAGCCGACCAGCGAATACACCCCGGCGGTGACGGTGAGGTCGAAAACCATGGTCGTCAGTGCCGAGATCGACATATAGCGCTCGTAGCGCACCATGATGTAGACGCTGACCAGCACCAGGAACACGCCCAGCGCGATCAGCGCCTTCTTGGTGATCTGGTCGCCCCAGGTCTCCGAGACCGCGGAGTCGCTGATCGCCGCCTTGCTCGGCTTGCCGTCGGCGCCCTTGGGCGCAAACGCGTCGAACAGCGCGTTGCGCAGCTTCGTCGTCTGGTCGTTGGTCAGCGTTTCGGAACTGATCTGCACCGTCGCCGAGCCGCCGTTGCCGACGATGACCACCGATGCGGCGTCACGGCCCAGGGTCTTGCGGAACACGTCCTGCACCTGCGAGGTCGTGACGTTGCCGCGCGGGAACGACACCGTGGTGCCGCCCTTGAAGTCGATGCCGAAGGTAAAGCCACGCAGGATGATCGACAGGATCGCGATCGCGACGATCGCCCCGCTGATGCCGTACCACAACCGGCGCCGCCCGACGACCTCGAAGGCGCCGGTCCCGGTGTAGAGCCGGGCGAGAAAGCTGTGCTGCGGCGGCTGCGCGGCGGAGTCGGACATCAGCTCCACGGCATCGGTGGATTCCGTGAGCTCGGTGGCGTCGGTGTCTTTGGAGGTCATCGGGTTCCCCGTCCCGTCTTCACGTCTGAAGCTCGGCGTTCGCGGGCGACCTGCTGGACAGCGCCCAGGCCGTTGTATTTGGGCTTGGCCAGCGTCGGAGACTTGGAGGCCAGGTAGACCAGCGGCCACGTCACCAGGAACACCACCACGATGTCGAGAACCGTGGTCAGGCCCAACGTGAAGGCGAATCCGCGCACCTGGCCGATCGCCAGGCCGTAGAGCACCGCGGCGGCCAGGAAGGTGACGGCGTTACCTGACACGATCGTCTTGCGGGCACGTACCCAGCCTCGCGGCACGGCCGAGCGGAACGAACGGCCTTCGCGGATTTCGTCTTTGATGCGCTCGAAGAACACCACGAACGAGTCCGCGGTGGTGCCGATACCGATGATCAGACCGGCGATACCCGCCAGGTCCAGGGTGTAGTTGATCTGCCGTCCCAATAGCACCAGGATCGCGAAAATCATTGCGCCCGAAGCAATCAGAGATAGTGCCGTCAGCAATCCCAGCACCCGGTAGTACAGCAGCGAGTACAGCAGCACCAGGATCAGGCCGATCGCGCCCGCGATCAAACCGGCGCGCAGCGAGGTCAATCCCAGTGTCGCCGAAACGGTTTGGGCTTCCGACGATTCGAAGGACAGCGGCAGCGAGCCGTACTTGAGCACGTTGGCCAGCTGCTTGGCGGTGGTGGCGGTGAACGGCGGGTCGCCACCGGAGATCTGGGTGCGCCCGCCGGGGATCGCTTCCTGGATCATCGGCGCGCTCACGACCTGAGAGTCCAGCGTGAACGCGGTCTGGGTGCCGATGTGGGCGGCGGTGAAGTCCGCCCAGGTGTTGGCCGCGGCGGGTTTGAACTGAACGTCGACGACGTAGCCGATGCCGCGCTGGTTCATCGTCGAACTGGCGTCCTGGATCTGGTCACCACTGATGATCGACGGCCCCAGTAGGTAGACGTACTTGTGGTCCGTCGAGCAGGTGATCAGCGGCAGGGCCGGGTCGTCGTTGCCGGCCAGGATGTCCTCTTTGTCGCAGTGAGCGGCCACCCACTGCTGAGCAACCATCTGGATGTAGGGGTTGTTGCTCTGCCGGAAATCCTTCATCACCTTGATGCGGTCGGCGAGATCCTTGCGCGGATCGGGCGGCCCGGGCACCTCGGGTGGCGGGGCGTCGGCGGCCGGGTTTCCGGGCGCGGGCGCGGGCGGCGCGGGGCTGGGGCCGGGCTGGCCCCCAGGGGGTGCGGGCTGCGCACCAGGCGGTGCGGGCTGGCCCCCAGGGGGTTTGGGTTCGGCGGCTTGGGCGGGCGCGGAGTTCAGCACCGGGCGGATGTAGAGCCGAGCGGTCTGGCCCAGGTTGCGGGCTTCGTTGCCGTCGTTGCCGGGCACCGTGATGACCAGGTTGTCACCGTCGACCACGACCTCAGAACCGGAGACGCCCAGGCCGTTGACGCGCGAGCTGATGATCTGCTGCGCCTGCGAGAGAGCCTCCCGGCTCGGGCGGGAGCCGTCCGGAGTGCGCGCGGTCAGGGTGACGCGGGTGCCGCCCTGCAGATCGATGCCGAGCTTCGGGGCGGCGTGCTTGTCCCCGGTGAGAAACACCAGCAGGTAAGCGCCGATCAGCAAGACGAAGAAAACCGACAGGTAGCGGGCAGGGTGCACCGGCGCCGAAGACGATGCCACTTTCCTTATCTCTCCCTTGATAATCGGTTCTGGCTCCCGACAGAGCCTACGTGCCCGCCTGGCGGAAACCGCTCATCGGACCGCTGTGGTCACTGATCTTTGGTCAAGTGGCTCTCGCCGGCCGGACCCTGGGCGTCGTCGGACTCTTCCAAGTCGTCGTCCTCGTCGAAGTCGTCCTCCGGCAGAATCTTGTCGCGGATGGCCAGCTTCATCCAGGTGGTCACCACGCCGGGCGCGATTTCGAGGTCGACGGTGTCGTCGGTGAGCGCGACGACGGTGGCCTGCAGGCCCGAGGTGGTGTGCACGCGATCCCCCGGCTGCAATGACTCGTGCAGGTCGATGGTGGCCTGCATCGCCTTCTTCTGGCGACGCGACGCCAGGTACATGAACCCGCCCATGATGAGCAGGAACGGCAGGAACAAAACCAAACTTTCCATCGAAACGTGCCTGTCTTTCGTATCGGTATTGCCGGGTTTTCCGACGGTCGGTGCCGAGCGACCGGGAGGTCACGCACCGCGCGGTGCGCCGGTGTGTGCCCGTCCAGTCTGGCAGGCCCGGGGGCGCGCGGTTGGGCCGCATCCTCGGCAGGCGCCAAGACCCGTCCTACGGATAGGCTTTCAGCGCGACGCGATACGCGTGTCGCCGGGAGGAGGACGTCGTGGCCAGCCTCGAACAGAGCCGCCAGCTGGTTACCGAAATCCCTGGTCCCCTATCGCTGGAACTCAACAAGCGCCGCGCCTCGGCGGTGTCCCACGGCGTCGGCATCAGCCTGCCGGTGTTCGTCGCGCGTGCCGGTGGCGGCATCGTCGAGGACGTCGACGGGAATCGGCTCATCGACCTGGGCTCTGGCATCGCAGTCACCACGATCGGCAACTCCGCGCCGCGGGTCGTCGACGCGGTGCGCGAACAGGTCGCCGAGTTCACGCATACCTGCTTCATGGTCACGCCGTATGAGTCCTACATCGCGGTCGCCGAGGAGCTGAACCGGATCACCCCGGGCTCGGGCGAGAAGCGGTCGGTGCTGTTCAACCCCGGCGCCGAGGCTGTCGAGAACTCCATCAAGATCGCCCGCTCCTACCCCCGCAAACCCGCCGTGGCGGCCTTCGACCACGCCTATCACGGCCGCACCAACATGACGATGGCGCTGACCGCCAAGTCGATGCCCTACAAGAGCGGCTTCGGCCCGTTCGCACCGGAGATCTACCGGGCGCCGATGTCCTACCCGTACCGCGACGGCCTGCTCGACAAGGAGCTGGCCACCGACGGCGAGTTGGCCGCCGCGCGGGCGATCGGCGTCTTGGAGAAGCAGATCGGCGCCGCCAATTTGGCCGCCGTCATCATCGAGCCGATCCAGGGCGAGGGCGGATTCATCGTCCCGGCCGAGGGTTTCCTGCCCGCGCTGGTCGACTGGTGCCACAAGAACGACGTGGTGTTCATCGCCGACGAGGTGCAGAGCGGGTTCGCGCGCACCGGGGCGATGTTCGCCTGCGAGCACGAGGGCCCGAACGGTCTGGAGCCCGACCTGATCTGCACGGCCAAGGGCATCGCCGGTGGGCTGCCGCTCTCGGCGGTGACGGGCCGCGCCGAGATCATGGACGCCCCGCACGTCAGCGGCCTGGGTGGCACCTTCGGCGGTAACCCCGTCGCCTGCGCGGCGGCCCTGGCCAGCATCGAGACGATCGAGAGCGACGGCCTGATCGAGCGGGCCCAGCACATCGAGCGGCTGATCTTCGACGTGCTGCTGCGGATGCAGGCCGGCGACGACCGGATCGGCGACGTGCGCGGCCGCGGCGCCATGATCGCCGTCGAGCTGGTCAAGTCCGGCACCAGCGACCCCGACGCCGAACTGACGAACAAGCTGGTGACCGCCGCCGGCGCGGCCGGCATCATCGTCCTGACCTGTGGGATGTTCGGCAATGTCATCCGGCTGCTGCCCCCGCTGACCATCAGCGACGAGCTACTCATCGAGGGCCTCGAGGTCCTGCGCCTGCTGCTGGCCGACCTGTAGCAGAGCGGCCCAAAGGTGCAGCAGGCCTCGCGCAACGTGAGACCACGATCCGCCGCGCGCGCCGAGCACCCAGTCCTGGCCCGGACGATCCACCGGCTCGCAACCCCGATCATCTTGGTCTGGCTTGGCTTGGTGGCCGTCCTCAACGTGGCCGTCCCGCAGCTCGAGGCGGTGTCCGAAGAGCATTCGGTCTCACTGGTTCCCAAGGACGCGCCGTCGTATCGGGCGACCAAGCACATCGGCGAGGTGTTCAAGGAAGGCAATTCGGACAGTTCCGCGGTGATCGTCGTCGAGGGTGAGCACACCCTCGACGACGCTGCCCATAAGTACTACGACGGCATGGTCCGCACCTTGCGTGCCGACCCGAAGCACGTACAGAGCATCCAGGACTTCTGGGGCGATCCGCTGACCGCCGCGGGCGCGCAAAGCAATGACGGCAAAGCCGCGCTGGTTCAGGTGAACCTCGCCGGTAACCAAGGCGAGGCGCTGGCGACCGAATCCATCGAGGCGGTCCGCGATACCGTCGGCCGGTTGCCCAGACCACCGGGCATCACGGTCGGGATCACCGGCGGCGCGGCCTTCGCCGCGGATCTGCGGCACAGCAGCGGCGCGTCGGCGCTCAAGCTGACACTGACCACGGTTGCCGTGGTCTTTCTCATTCTGCTGCTGGTCTACCGCTCGGTCGTCACCGTGCTCGTGCTGCTCGTCACGGTCGGAATCGAATTGGGCGCCGCGCGTGGAGCCGTCGCGCTGATGGTGGACAACAGCACCATGGGACTGACTCCGTTCGCGGTCAGCCTGCTGACCTCACTGGCCATCGCCGCGGGAACCGACTACGGCATCTTCATCATCGGCCGCTACCAGGAGGCCCGGCAGGCCGGCGCGGACCGCGACCGCGCGTTCTACACGATGTACCGCGGCACCGCGCACGTCATCACCGGTTCCGGGTTGACGATCGCCGGCGCGATCTTCTGCCTCAGCTTCGCCCGGATGCCGTCGTTCCAAACCGTCGGCGTGCCCTGCGCGGTCGGGATCGTGGTCACCACGGCGGTAGCGCTCACGCTGGGGCCCGCGGTGCTGGCCGTCGGCAGCCGTCTCGGTCTGTTCGAGCCGAAAAGGCTTGTCCAGGTTGGTCGTTGGCGGCGCATCGGCACGTCGACCGTTCGCTGGCCCGCGCCAATTCTGGCCGCGACGCTGGCGGTGGCGCTGGTCGGGCTGCTCGCGCTGCCCGGATATCGGGCCAGCTACGACGACCGCGCGTATCTGCCCGCGGCCATCCCGGCCAACAAGGGGTTCCTGGCCGTCGCACGCCATTTCTCCCAGGCGCAGATGAAACCCGAGATCTTGATGATCGAGACGGATCATGATCTGCGTAATCCGTCGGATTTTCTGGTCTTGAATCAGCTGGCGAAGGCCGTGCTCGCCGTCCCCGGAATTTGGCGGGTCAAAGCGATCACCCGGCCCACCGGACTGCCCTTGGAACACACCACCGTGCCGTTCCAGATGAGTCTGCGCAATTCCGCGCAGTTGCAGAATATGAAGTTTCAGCAGGAGCGCGCGAAAGATCTGCTCAGACAGGCCGACGAGATCACGAAGACGATCGCCATCACGCAGCGTCTGTATGACCTGATGCAACAGCTCTCGAGCACGACCCATGACCTCGCGCTGAATACCCATGACACCGTCGCGATCACGCATGATCTTCGAGACGATATTTCGGATTTCGAAGACTTCTTCCGGCCTATCCGCAGTTACTTCTACTGGGAGAAGCACTGTTTCGACATTCCGATCTGCTGGGCGATCAGATCGCTGTTCGACTCATTCGACGGCGTAAACCAGATCAGTGACAAACTGGCCGAACTGGCGACCGATCTCGACCGCGTCGATGAACTGATGCCGCGGCTGAATGCTGAACTGCCGGTGATGATCTCGACCATGCAGTCGCTGCGGACCATGATGCTGACCATGCACAGCACCATGACGGGCATCATCGGACAGATCGACCAGCTGGGTGAGAACCCGGCGGCCATGGGACAAGCTTTCGACGCCGCCCGCAACGACGACACTTTCTACCTGCCGCCCGCGGTGTTCGACAACACCGACTTTCGGCGGGCGATGAAGGGCTTCCTGTCGCCGGACGGACACGCGGCTCGTTTCATCATCGAGCACCGCCAAGATCCGTCGACGGCCGCGGGAATCGCGAGTATCGAGCCGATTCGGATTGCGGCCGAGGAAGCGCTGAAGACGACTCCCAATGCGAATGCCGGGATTTTCCTGGCGGGGACCGCCGCCATTCTGAAAGACACATCGGAGGGCGCCAAATGGGATCTGCTGATCGCCGGTACCTCGTCACTGTGTCTCATTTTCGTCATCATGTTGGTTCTCACCCGGGCCTTTGTCGCGGCGGCGGTCATCGTGGGTACGGTCGCGCTTTCGCTGGGCGCATCGTTCGGGCTGTCCGTGCTGTTCTGGCAATACCTGATGGGCTTCCCGCTGTATTGGCTGGTGCTCGTGATGTCGGTGATCGTGCTGCTGGCCGTGGGATCCGACTACAACCTGCTGCTGGTCTCGCGGTTCAGAGAAGAGATCCATGCCGGGCTGAAGACCGGCATCATCCGGGCGATGGGCGGCACCGGAAAGGTCGTGACGAATGCCGGGCTGGTGTTCGCCTTCACCATGGCGTCCATGGTCGTCAGCGATCTGCGCGCCATCGGCCAGATCGGGACCACCATCGGGGTCGGTCTGCTCTTCGACACGCTATTGGTTCGCGCGTTGATGACGCCGTCGATCGCGGCCCTGCTGGGGCGGTGGTTCTGGTGGCCGATGACGGTGCGCCCCCGGCCCGCCAGTGCGCTGCTTCGACCGTTCGGCACCCGTTCGTCCGTTCGTTGCCTGATGCACAGCGAGTAACCCATGACTTTGCCCGGTATTTATCCGTACCGGTGGCGAAAAGTTGGGGTACGGTTCAAGATTTTGACGAAGATGTCAAATACCGTCGCGATACAGGATTAGCCCGTTGCCGTTCGTATTGGTGGTGATCGCGGCGTTCTGCTTTGCGTGCGCGGCAGTGCTGCAACACCGTGCGGTGGCGGCCGGGCCGCGCCCGGGATCGCTGGCGCTGCGCGGCCTGCGCGACGTCACCCGCAGTCCGCTGTGGCGGCTGGGGCTGCTGCTCGCCGCGAGCGGCTCGGCGCTGCACGCCATTGCGCTGGTGTTCGCGCCGCTGTCGGTGATCCAGCCGATCGGGGTGCTCGCGGTGCCCATCGCCGTCGTCCTTGCCGCGGCGCATACCCGCCGCCGGCCCACCGCCGGGATGCTGGCCGGCATCCTGCTGTCGAGCACCTGCGTCGTCGCCTTCGTCACGACGGCCGCTCGCTCGGCGGCCGGCACGCCGGCGTCCGGCGGCGACACCGCGCTGGCCGGTTTCGTCGTCGGACTGGTCTTGCTGACGCTCACGGGAATCGGGTTGGCCTGCACCGGCTGGGCGCGCTGCGTGGCGTTGGCGATGGCCGGCGCGAGCGCCTTCGGATTGGTCTCGGCGCTGGTGCGGGCCGTGTCGCAGACCGTGACATCCGGGCGGGTCGGCATCGCGGACCCGACTGTGATCGCCGGGGTTGCGGCCGTCGTCGCCGCGGTCCTGACCGGCGGCTGGCTGGTTCAGCAAGCCTTCGCCTCCGGGCCGCCCGAGGTCGTCGTCTCCTGCCTGACCGTGGTCGACCCCGTCGTCGCGGTGCTCTTCGGCGTGATCCTGCTCGGCGAGGGCTCCGCGATCTCCCCCGCCCAGTGGGCCGTGCTCAGCATCGCCGCCATCGGCGCCGTCGCCGGCATCGCGGTGCTCGCCCGTCACCATCCCGAGGCCATCACCCGCCAGCTCGCCGTCTAGGTCCCCCACCTCCGAGAGGATCCGATTTCGTGCCCTCCGCGCTGCGTGTGCTCATCGCCGCCGAGACCTATCCGCCCGACGTCAACGGCGCCGCCCGGTTCGCCGAACGACTGGCCGGTGGCCTCGCGCGTCGCGGGCACGACATCCATGTCGTCGCCCCGTCGCCGAACGGGGCGCCCGCCACGACGGTCCAGGACACCGACGGCGGCAAGGTCACCGTGCATCATGTGCGCTCGCTGCCCTACCCCGCGCGACCCGAGTTCCGGATGTGCACGCCCTGGGATGCGGGCCGGGCCGCGGCGGCCGTGACGGCCGCGGTTTCCCCCGACGTGGTGCACACCCAGACCGCCTGGATGGTCGGCCGGTTCATCGTGCGCGCCGCCGTGCGGAGCGACATTCCGCTGGTGGCCACCCATCACGTCGTACCGGAGAACATCACCGCGCACGTGCCGATGCCGCAAGCGTTGCGGCCGTTTTTCTATCGCCTGCTGTGGAAGGACTTGGCCCGCACCCTGAGTCGGGCCGATGTGGTCACCGCGCCGACACCGCGGGCGGTGGAGTTGCTGATCGGGTCGTCCGGGCTGACCGACGCGCTGCCGATCTCCAACGGCGTCGACATCGAGCACTACCAACGCGACCCCGAGCCGGGCTGCGTGCCCAGCATCCTGTACGTCGGGCGACTGGACCAGGAAAAGCGGGTCGACGAGCTGATCCGGGCGTTCGCCGCGTTACCTGAGCACCTTCCCGCCACAGTCGACCTGATCGGAGATGGTCCCGAGCGGGCCGCCTGGACTGCGCTGGCCGACCAGCTCGGCGTGGCCGACCGCGTCCGCTTCCACGGCTTTGTGCCCGAGGACGAACTGGTCAGCGCCTACGCCCGGGCCTCGGTGTTCTGCATGCCCGGCATCGCCGAGTTACAGAGCCTGGTCACCCTGGAAGCCATGGCGTCCGGCAAGCCCGTCGTCGCGGCCGACGCGATGGCGCTGCCGCATCTGGTGCATCCCGGGCGAAACGGCTGGCTCTACCAGCCGGGTGATATCGGCGAACTCACCTGCCACCTCGCCACGCTGCTCGCGGACCCCGCGTTGCGCACGCGGATGGGCGCGGCGAGCCGAGAGTTGGTGGGCGAACACGACATCGAGGCGACCCTCGATCGCTTCGAGGGGATCTACCGCGACCTGGTCACCCGCGCTGCCGCCTGATCTCGACGGCCCGCTGCAGCACCTCCAGCAGCACCCGCGCCGAGCGCTCCCAGGAGTAGTGTTCGGCGCGCGCGCGAGCCCGCGCGGACGCCGCGGCGAACGTGGCGTCGTCGTCGAGCGCGCGGACCGCGCGGACGAACCCCTCGACGTCGTCCGGCTCGACGTAGCCGGCGGCATCCGCCCCGACCTCACGGAACACGGGAATGTCGCTGACCACGAGCGGGGTCCCCACCGCCATCGCCTCGACCAACGGCAAGCCGAAGCCCTCCTCACGCGAGGCTGTCACCAGCGCGGTCGCCGCGCGCAGGACCTCGCGGTAGGTGGCGTCGTCGGCGCCGTCGTGAAACACCAAATCGGCTCCGGCGCCGAAGGCGGTGAGCCGGTCGCGCTCGGCCACGGTGACCTTGCTCATCAGGTGCAGCTGATAACCCGGCAGCCGCGCGGCAGCCCGCACCAAGGTTTCGACGTTCTTGTAGGGCATGAACGAACCCATGTAGACCAGCGAGCGGGTGCGCGGCAGCCGGGTGGGATCGGGCACCGGATCGGCCGCGTTGGACACCACGGTGACGGGCCGCCGGGTCAGCCGGTGGGCCGCGATCAGCGCCGCCGAGGTGTCGGAGACGGTGACGACGGCGTCGGCCCGGTCGAGCAGTAGGCGCTGCGGCCACCAAGCCAGGTGGTAGAGCCGCCACAACAGCCGGATCGGGGCGGCGAACTCCGGCGGCGGTGTGCGGTGGCGGTAGTAGATCAGGTCGTGCAGCGTGAGCAGCAGCGCGTAGCGGCGTCCCCAGGTGCCCATGGTCTGCATCGGGGAGAACACGACGTCCGGTTCCAGCCGGTTGACTTGCCTGGCCACCAGCGGCTCCCGAATGCTCGTCGGCGCGCTGATGCGTGCCCAGGGCATGTTCGGCAGTTGCGCGAGTTGCCGCTCGTCGCTGATCAGCATCGTCAGCGGATGCATCCCGGCCAGCGCGTGCACGAGTCCGGTGGTGTAGCGGCTGATGCCGTTGTGCAGCCCGGGCGTGACGTAGCGGCAGTCGACTACAACGCGCACACGAACTCCGAGATCGCGTCGGCCACGGCGGCCGGTGCCTCGTAATGGGCCAGGTGCCCGACGCCGGGCACCTCGACCAGGCGCGCGTCACGGAACCGCCCGGCGAGTTCTCGCTGCGCGGGCAGCGGCGCGATGTCGTCGTGTTCGGCCGCCACCAGCAGCGTCGGGACGGCGATCTCGGGCGCAAACTGCGCAACATCGTGCCCGATCGACGCGTAAAAGGCTTCCAGCAGCACCCGGCGGTTGGCGAACCCCGAGAAGTAGCGCCGGTGCTCGGCGTGAATCCAGCGCCGCAGAGCCGGGTCCCGCGTGGTGGTCATGGCCGAGCTCGCGATACGCGTGAGCAGCGGGTGCCGCAGCAGTGCCGTGCCCGCCGGCTCCGGCAGCGCCGCGGCGAGCCGGTGGTACCCGACGGTCAGCCCGGTCAGGCCGCGGCGGGGACCGGCCAGCGCCGAGCCGGCGATCGGATTGACCAGCACCAGCCCGGCGATGTCCGCGGTCCGGGCGGCGGCCGCCGCGACGATGGACCCGAACGAGTGGCCCGCGAGCACCGGCCGGCCACCGAGCTGCGCCAGCAGGTCGGCCACCCAGCGCGCGTAACCCTCGACATCGTGCCGGCCGTCTTGCAGCGGCCCCGCAACGCCGAAGCCGGGCAGGTCCGGCACCACCGACCGCAATCCGGGCAGGTGAGTGATGATCGGCTCCATCCCGTGGTGGTCGCCGCGCAACCCGTGCACGAACACGACCGTGCGCGCGGCATCGGCGGCGCCGTAAGTCCAGCACGCACGGGCGGAACGGTCTGCCATCAATCCTCGTTCTACAGGGAAGTGCGCAACGGCGCGCACGCGCGAAACTACCGACCTCCGGCCACCAGGTACGCCAGAAGTCGGCGGGATCCGCAACTCGAGGTGGGCGATCTCACACTCGCGACCGCAGTCGGGAGCATTGTGGAATACCTTTAGCTTCGCTAACGTTCTTTAGGTCGGCGCAGTGTGGCGCCCCAAGGATCCCAATTCTCAGTGATGCGAGGACTGTTATGTCGACGACTACGCGTGAAGAGCGGCTGGAACGCCGCATCGAAGCCCTGACCGCTAACGACCCACAGTTCGCCGCCGCCAAGCCCGACCCGGCCGTCGCCGAGGCCCTCGAGAAGTCCGAACTGCGCCTCCCGCAGGTCATCCAGACCGTTCTCGATGGTTACGCCGACCGCCCGGCCCTTGGTCAGCGCGTGGTGGAGTTCGTCAAGGACCCGAAGACCGGGCGCACCTCAGCCGAGCTGCTCCCCCGCTTCGAGACCATCACCTACCGTCAGCTGAGCGATCGCGCCGCCGCGCTGGGCCGTGCGCTGAGCGCCGACTCGGTGCACGTCGGCGACCGCGTCGCCGTGCTGGGCTTCAACAGCGTCGACTTCACCACCATCGACGTCGCCGTGGCCCAGATCGGCGCGGTATCGGTTCCCCTGCAGACCAGCGCCGCGATTGCGCAGCTCAAGCCGATCGTGACCGAGACCGAGCCGGCTGTGCTCGCCGCGAGCGTCGACCAGCTCTCCGATGCCGTCGAGCTGATCCTGAGCGGCGACCACCGTCCCGCCAAGCTGGTGGTCTTCGACTACCACCCCGAAGTCGACGACCAGCGCGAGTCCGTTCAGACCGCGGCCACCCGGCTGGCCGAGGCCGCGGTGGCCGTCGAATCGCTGGGCGAGCTGCTGGAGCGCGGCACGGCATTGCCTGCCACCCCCGCCGCCGACATCGAGGACGACGCACTGGCATTGCTGATCTACACCTCCGGCAGCACGGGCGCGCCCAAGGGCGCGATGTATCCGCGGGGCAATGTCGGCAAGATGTGGCGACGGTCGAGCCGTAACTGGTTCGGTGAGACGGCCGCCTCGATCACCCTGAATTTCATGCCGATGAGCCACGTCATGGGACGCGGCGTGCTCTACGGCACGCTGGGCAACGGCGGCACCGCGTACTTCGCCGCCCGCAGCGACCTCTCCACGCTGCTGGAGGACCTCGAGTTGGTGCGGCCCACCGAGATGAACTTCGTGCCGCGCATCTGGGAGACCATCTACGCCGAATACCTGCGCAAGGTGGCCCGCGGCGACAACGAAGCCGACGTGATGAACGAGCTGGCACAGGGCCTGCTGGGCGGGCGGTTCATCTTCGCGATGACGGGCTCGGCGCCCACCTCTCCCGAGCTGAAGACCTGGGTGGAGAACCTGCTCGACATGCACCTGCTCGACGGCTACGGCTCCACCGAGGCGGGCATGGTGCTGTTCGACGGCGAGGTGCAGCGTCCGCCGGTCATCGATTACAAGCTGGCCGACGTCCCCGATCTGGGCTACTTCGCCACTGACCGGCCCTATCCGCGCGGCGAACTGCTACTCAAGACCGAGAACATGTTCCCCGGTTACTACAAGCGCCCGGAGATCACGGCGGACGTGTTCGACGCCGAGGGTTACTACCGGACCGGCGACGTCGTCGCCGAGATCGCGCCCAACAAGGTCGTCTACGTCGACCGCCGCAACAACGTGCTCAAGCTCGCACAGGGCGAGTTCGTCACCGTGGCCAAGCTGGAGGCGGTGTTCGGCAACAGCCCGCTGATCCGGCAGATCTACGTCTACGGCAACAGCGCTCACCCCTACCTGCTGGCGGTCGTCGTGCCCACCCAGGAAGCGCTGTCGCACTACGGCGTCGACGAGGTCAAGGCGCCGATCGCCGATTCGTTGCAGGCCGTCGCCAAGGAGGCCGGTCTGCAGTCCTACGAGGTTCCGCGCGACTTCCTGATCGAGACAACGCCTTTCACGCTGGAGAACGGTCTGCTCACCGGTATCCGCAAGCTGGCGTGGCCAAAGCTCAAGCAGCAGTACGGAGAACGGCTCGAGCAGCGCTACGCCGAGCTGGCCGAAGGTCAGGCCAACGAGTTGGGCGAGTTGCGCCGCAGCGGCGCCACCGGCCCGGTGCTGCAGACGGTGACCCGGGCCGCGGCCGCGCTGCTGGGAGCCGCGACCACCGAGCTGACCCCGGACGCTCACTTCGCCGATCTGGGTGGAGACTCGTTGTCGGCGTTGACATTCGGCAACCTGCTGCACGAGATCTTCGACATCGACGTGCCGGTGGGCGTGATCGTCAGCCCGGCCAGCGACCTGGCCTCGATCGCGGCCTACATCGAAACCGAGCGCGAGGGCACCAAGCGACCCACGTTCGCGGCGGTGCACGGTCTTTCCAGCAAGGACCGCACGGGCGAGGTACACGCCAGTGATCTCACGCTGGACAAGTTCATCGACGCGGCGACGCTGGCTGCCGCACCGGACCTGTCGGCACCGGCAACCGAGGTCCGCACGGTCCTGCTGACCGGCGCGACCGGCTTCCTGGGCCGCTACCTGGCGCTGGACTGGCTGGAGCGCATGGACCTGGTCGACGGCAAGGTGATCGCCCTGGTGCGGGCCAAGGACGACAACGCCGCACGGGCCCGGCTGGACAAGACGTTCGAGAGCGGTGACCCCGAACTGCTGGCGCACTACCAGAAGCTGGCCGCCGACCACCTCGAGGTGATCGCCGGAGACAAGGGCGAGCCCAACCTCGGCCTGGATCAGCAGACCTGGCAGCGGCTGGCCGACACCGTCGACCTGATCGTCGACCCGGCTGCGCTGGTCAACCACGTGCTGCCGTACAGCGAGCTGTTCGGCCCCAACGCGCTGGGCACCGCCGAGCTGATCCGAATCGCGTTGACGGCCAAGCAAAAGCCGTACACCTACGTGTCCACGATCGGGGTGGGCGACCAGATCAAGCCCGGGCAGTTCACCGAGGACGCCGACATCCGCCAGATCAGCGCCACCCGGCAGATCAACGACAGCTACGCCAACGGCTACGGCAACAGCAAATGGGCCGGCGAGGTGTTGCTGCGCGAGGCCAACGACCTGTGTGGCCTGCCGGTAGCGGTGTTCCGTTGCGACATGATCCTGGCCGACACCACTTACGCCGGTCAGCTCAACGTGCCGGACATGTTCACCCGGATGATGCTGAGCCTGGTCGCCACCGGTATCGCGCCCGGCTCGTTCTACGAGCGCGACGCGGACGGCGGCCGGCAGCGGGCCCACTACGACGGCCTGCCCGTGGAGTTCATCGCCGAAGCCATCTCGACGCTCGGTGCGCAGAACGTGGAGAGCTTCCAGACCTACCACGTGATGAATCCCTACGACGACGGCATCTCGATGGACTCGTTCGTCGACTGGCTGATCGCCGACGGCAACGCGATCCAGCGGATCGACGACTACGGCGACTGGCTGCCGCGGTTCGAGACCGCCCTGCGCGGCCTGCCCGAAAAGCAGCGCAACGCGTCGCTGTTGCCGCTGCTGCACAACTACCAGAAGCCCGAGCACCCGATCCGCGGGTCGATGGCACCGACCGATCGCTTCCGTGCGGCGGTCCAGGACGCGAAAGTCGGCCCGGACAAAGACATTCCGCACATCGGCGCGCCGATCATCGCCAAGTACGTCAGCGACCTGCGGCTCATCGGCCTGCTCTGAGTTCAAAAAAGTTCGCCGGCCCGATGGACGGGCCGGCGAACTTTTTTGTTGGTTTATTAGCTCTGAGGATGCGGCCAGCGCAGGTAATTCGCGCTCGCTGCGGGCGCGGCGCCGGCGCGCTGTTTGCGCCATCCGCCGGCCTTCGCGTCGGACGCCTCCACCCGCGGAGTGGTCAGGGCGTCCGGTTCCACCTCACGGTGCGGCTCTTCCAGGCCCGACATGTAGACGGGTTCGCCGGCCGCCGGCGCCGCCGAGCGCACCCGGGCCAGGGCTTCGATGTCACTGGCCAGTCGCACCGCCAGGCGCGCCAGCGCGATGCCGCCCACGAAGACGATCAAGGCACCCAGACCGGAGAAATACGAAATCTCCAGCGCGGCGCGCTTGCGGTCAGTCGCGGCGATCGGATCTCCGGCGGATCCGATTCCGAGCATCGGAGCGAGCTCGCCACCGATCACGAACCACACGCCGGCCAGCACGGCCAGCCAGCCGCCGACGATCGCGGTGACCCGGTTCCCGGAAAATACGAGCAGCAAGCCGCCGAGCGCGGTGACGGCGCCGGGCAGCACTTCCAGCCAGCCGCGGGCCGTGGTCCACGCCCACTCTTGATTGGGTGTGTAGGCGAAATTGAAGTGCGGACCGACGAACGGTATCAACGCACCCCAAGCACCCAGAACGATCAGGATCAACCCGCAAATCGCACCGCGGGAGCGTGGCATCCACAACCTGCCCGGATGGCCGTCTTGTGCGTAGTTCATTACATCCCCCTATTGACGCCGGACTACTTCAGCACCGCGTGGATACCCTGCGGTTCCCGGTTATAACCTCTGGTCGGCCCCGCTGCCGTGACCCGTGTGGCCGGTGTTTCGTGTGTTACGAAGCCAGGCCGAGTATCAGCAGCACAATCGCGATCACCGGGAATATGCCCTGCGTCACGGCGGCCCTGGCCTTGTCGGGCGCCGACACCACCAGGACGACCGCGGCCGCGGCCATGGATCCGATCCCGGCAAAAACCAGCGCGGCACCGGCGGTCCGGTGCCCGATCGCGATCTCGGCGATCCCGATACCGGCGACAATGGCCAGAAACAGGTTGTAAAAGCCCTGGTTGAAGGCCAGCAGCTTGGTCGTCTCGGCCTCCTCGGGCGTCGTACCGAAGGTCGCGCGGGTACGGGGCGAGGTCCAGGTCAACGACTCCATCGTGAAGATGTAGACGTGCAACAACGCGGCGAGTGCGGCGAATGCCAGTCCGGCGGTGATCATGGCGCCTCCTGTGTTGATGGTCGCGACCTGCTTCCCCCCGCGCTCGCGATCGCTCCTACTCGAATAGCCCCGGTTGCAAGACCCCGGCCGGCGGTCTCATACCCAGATGGGTCCAGGCCTGCGCAGTGGCAACCCGGCCGCGGGGCGTCCGCGCGATCATCCCGGCGCGCACCAGAAACGGCTCGCACACCTCCTCGACGGTGGTCGCCTCCTCCCCGACCGCCACAGCGAGCGTCGAAACCCCGACCGGGCCGCCGCCGAAACTGCGGGTCAGCGCCGACAGCACCGCCCGGTCCAGCCGGTCGAGCCCGAGCTCGTCGACGTCGTAGACCTCCAGCGCGGACTTGGCGACGTCGCGAGTGATCACTCCGTCGGCGCGCACCTCGGCGAAGTCCCGGACCCGGCGCAGCAGTCGGTTGGCGATCCGTGGCGTGCCGCGCGAACGCCGGGCGATCTCCGCACCCGCTTCGGCGCCCAGCTCGATGCCGAGGATCCCGGCCGATCGGGCCAGCACCCGCTCCAGATCGGCCGGCTCGTAGAAATCCATGTGCGCGGTGAAACCGAAGCGGTCCCGCAGCGGACCGGTCAGCGCGCCGGACCGGGTCGTCGCGCCGACCAGCGTGAACGGTGCCACCTCCAGCGGAATCGAGGTTGCCCCAGGGCCTTTGCCCACCACGACGTCGACCCGGAAGTCCTCCATCGCGAGGTAGAGCATCTCCTCGGCCGGCCGCGCGATGCGGTGGATCTCGTCGATGAACAACACGTCGTGCTCGACCAGATTCGACAGCATCGCGGCCAGGTCGCCGGCGCGCTCCAGGGCCGGTCCCGACGTCACCCGCAGCGTGGACCCGAGCTCGGCGGCGATGATCATCGCCAGCGACGTCTTGCCCAACCCCGGCGGGCCGGACAGCAGGATGTGATCCGGTGTGCCGCCCCGGTTTTTGGCCCCCTCGAGGACCAGCTGCAGCTGTTCGCGGACCCGCGACTGGCCGATGAACTCGCGCAGCGAGCGGGGCCGCAGGCTGACGTCGATGTCGCCCTCGCCGACGGTCAGCGCCGGGGACAGGTCGCGATCCGCGTAGTCCTCGGAGTCCTCGTCGCTCATTTGGTCTTACCCAGCAACGACAGCGCGGCCCGCAACACGTCGGAAGTCGTTGCCTGCTCGCCTTTTTCGCGACTGGCCGCCAGCACGCTGTCGGTGGCATCCTCGGCCTGCTTGACCGCGAAGCCCAACCCGGTCAGCGCCTCGACCACCGGACCCCGCACGGCGTGGCCATTGACACCGCCGCCGGCCGGTGCCGCCGTGGGCGTACCGCCGGCATGGATCTTGTCGCGCAACTCCAGCACCATGCGCTCGGCGCCGCGCTTGCCGATGCCGGGCACCCGGGTCAGCGCGGTGACGTCACCGTCGGAAAGTGCCTGGCGCAGCGCCGCGGCGTCGTGCACGGCCAGCGTCGCCATCGCCAGGCGCGGCCCGACGCCGGACACCGACAGCAGCGTCAGGAACAGGTCGCGGGTCTCGTTGTCGACGAACCCGTACAGCGTCTGCGAATCCTCGCGAACGATCATCGCGGTGATCAGGCGGGCTTCGCTGCCCTGCCGCAGCGTGGCCAGCGTCGACGGCGTCGCGTTCACCCGATACCCGACACCGGCGGCTTCGATCACCACATGATCGAGTGCCACCTCGAGCACCTCACCGCGCACCGAGGCGATCATCGACCCGCCCCCGCCCTGGCAGCTTTGGCCTTGGCGGCCAACTTGGCGCGGTAGGCCTGGCGCGCCTCGGCGGCCATCGCCTCGGCCGCCGCCATCCGGGCCAGCATCGGCGCCCGCCAGCAATGGCAGATGGCCAGCGCCAGCGCGTCGGCCGCGTCGGCCGGCGTCGGTTTGGCTTGCAGCTCAAGGATTCTGGTGACCATCGCGGTGACCTGAGCTTTGTCGGCGGTGCCGTTGCCGGTGACCGCGGCCTTCACCTCGCTGGGCGTGTGGAAGTGCACGCCGATATCGCGTCTGGCGGCCGCCAGCGCGATCACGCCGCCGGCCTGCGCGGTGCCCATCACGGTCGACACGTTGTGCTGAGCGAACACCCGCTCGATCGCGATCACGTCGGGACGGTGAGTGTCCAGCCAGTACTCGACGGCGTCGCTGATGGCCAGCAGTCGTTGGGGCAGCGCGGCATCCGACGGGGTACGGACCACGTCGACGTCCAGCGCGACGACATGTCGCCCGCGCCCGCTTTCCACCACGGACAGCCCGCACCGGGTCAGTCCGGGGTCGACGCCCATCACCCGCATGCTCCAACTCCACTTCCTGCAAAACGGTGGCCCGAACAGCTGTTCGATAGCCTAGCGGTCGAGTCCGACGGCGCCGAGCAGGACACGCCTCAGGACCCGCCAAAAGCTGTTAACTTAAGCCAACGTTCGCTCCCGACGGGAGGGTTTGCGTGGGAACAGTGCTGGTGGTGCTGGCCGCGGTGCTGTTCATCGCGTCCATCGTCGTACTCGTCGTCGCTGCGAAACGTCCCCGGGCAGCGGCGCAGCCGCGCGGGCGACGCGATCCGCTCTCCTTCGACGCGATGCCACAATTCGGTCCCCGGCAACTGGGTCCCGGCGCCATCGTCAGCTACGGCGGTGTCGACTACGTGGTCCGCGGTTCGGTGACCTTCCGCGAGGGACCGTTCGTGTGGTGGGAGCACTTGCTGGAAGGCGGCGACCTGCCGACCTGGTTCGCCGTCGAGGAAGACGACGGACGCCTCGAGCTCGTCATGTGGGTCACCCGCAAGGACGTCACCCTGCAGCCCGGCGATCAGTACCTGGTCGACGGGATCGCATTTCACGAGACGGAACGCGGTCGCGCCTCGTATACGACCGAGGGCACGACCGGCCTGCCCGCCGGTGGCGAGATGGAGTTCGTCGACTGCGTCAACGCCGACGAGACCGCGCTGCTGTCCTTCGAGCGCTGGGCACCCGGTACGCCCTGGGAGGTCTCGACGGGCAAGCCGGTGTCGCCGGGCGAGCTCACCGTCTACCCGGCGCCCACGCCGGGTTCCCCGTAGGACCGCGCGGTGCCGCTCTATCAGCTCGCCGTAGCTCCGGCCGACGTGTCCGGGAGCAGGTTGCGCCTTGCCCTCAACGCGCCCGAACCCCCGCTGCTGGCCAGCCATTCGCTGCGGCATCCCGACGGCGGCGCGCTGCGGCTCGCGGTGCTCGGCGCCTCACATCTGGTCACGATCGAGCACGCCGCGACCACCTTCTCCGAGCAGGTGTCCTGCACCGCCGAGAGCGACACCTCCTCGCTGCCCGAGCGCGCCGAAGCCTCGGGCTATGCGCTGGAATCACGCACCAACGCGCTCGACGAAGCCATGTTTCGCAGATTGGCCCACCAGCTTCGCGACCGATGCCGAATCGAAACCGCTTGGCTCGGTGGCACTTTCCCCGGCGATGACGCCGCACTGACCGTGTTGTACGCCGAACCAGACGGCATCGGCTGGCGCTGGCAGACGTGGCATCTGTACCCGCAGCGACCCCTCGGGTCCGGCGGCGTGGTGGTCCGCACGGCCAGCCGGTGGCATCCGTGAGCCGCAAACAACTGTTCCGGCTTGCCGGCGGGCTGGCCGCGGCGTCGGTGGTGTCGTTGGTGATCGGAATCATCCTGCTGCAGAAGGACATTACCGGTTATATCGCTAGCAACTACCGCGAGTACTGGCGCGACGCCAACGCAACGCGGTACCTGTGCAGCGGATCGCCCGATCAGGTCGCCGACGCGCTCGCCGACTATCAGGAACCCGCGGCGCGCGCGGACAACGACAACAACGAGTACCTGCGCTATAGCGACCACATCGTGACCGTCGGCCCAGATGGTAACCACCCGTGCAGCATTCGCGTCGAAAGCCTCGGCGCCGGCTACAGCCACGGCTCCTACGTCTTCCTCGGCCCCGGGTTCAGTCCCGGGTCCCCGTCGAGCGGTTCCGGCGGTAGCCCCGGCGGACCGGGTGGAACCAAATAGCAAAGGAGACAACCGTGTACCTCGCCTTCGATATCGGGAACGTGGATCTCGACCCCGTCCTCAAAGGCGTCGTCGCGACGCTGTTGTACTTCGTCGTCGGCATGGCCGTCCTGATCGTCGGCTTTTACATGGTCGACGCGCTGACCCCGGGCAAGCTGCGCCAGATGGTGTTCGTCGATCGCCGCCCCAACGCCGTCGTGGTCGCTTGCGCGATGTATGTCTCCCTCACCACGGTGATCGTCAGCTCCATCGTCAACAGCTACAGCCAGTTGGGTCAGGGACTGGTCGGTGTGGCGGTGTACGGCCTCATGGGTGTGATCCTGTTGGGAATCGCGCTGCTGACCCTGCATTTGGTGATCCCGGGCAGTTTCCACGAACACATCGACGAGCCCGAGCTGCATCCCGGGTCGTTCGCGGTGGCGCTGATGCTGTTGGCCGTCGGGGCAGTGACGGCCGCCGCGGTGTCATGACCGTCACGCAGGAAGCCGCACGCTCCGCCCAGCCGTCGATACGCTGGCGGGCCCTGCTGCTCGCCGCCGTCGCGGCCTGCGCGGCCTGTGGCATCATCTACGAACTGGCGCTGCTGACGCTGTCGGCCAGCCTCAACGGCGGCGGCATCGTGGCCACCTCGTTGATCGTCGCGGGCTACATCGCCGCCCTCGGCGTGGGCGCGCTGACCATCAAGCCGCTGCTGAGGCACGCGGGCATCGTCTTCGTCGCCGTCGAGGCGGCCCTGGGCATCATCGGCGGCCTGTCCGCCGCGGCGCTGTATGCGGTGTTCGCGTTCCTGGACGGCACAATCGGATCGACGTGGGTGCTGGCGCTGGGCACCGCGCTGATCGGCGGGTTGGTCGGCGCCGAGGTGCCGTTGCTGATGACGCTACTGCAGCAGGGCCGCGGTGGCCCCGCCAGGAACACAGCGACGGATACCGGCCGCACGCTGGCCAACCTCAACGCGGCCGACTACCTGGGAGCTTTGGTCGGCGGATTGGTCTGGCCGTTTGCCTTGCTGCCGCATCTCGGAATGATCCGCGGCGCCGCGGCCACCGGCGTGATCAACCTGGTCGCGGCGGCCATCGTGGCGATGTTCCTGCTGCGCCGGGTGATCTCCACCGCGCAGTTGGTGACGGCACTGTGTTCCCTCGCCGCGGCCCTCGGGCTGCTGGTCGTACTGCTGGTGCACGCGCACGACATCGAAACGACCAGCCGCCAAAGGCTTTACGCCGACCCGATTATCGCCTACCGGCACACCGCCTACCAGGAGATCGTGGTCACCCGTCGCGACAACGACACCCGGCTGTATCTGGACGGTGGATTACAGTTCTCCACCCGCGACGAATACCGGTACACCGAAAGCCTCGTCTATCCCGCACTCGGCAAGGGTGCCCGCTCGGTGCTGGTCCTGGGCGGTGGCGACGGCCTGGCAGCACGAGAACTACTGCGCCAGAACGGAATAGACAAGATCGTGCAGGTAGAGCTCGACCCCGCGGTGATCCAGATCGCGCGCACCACCCTGCACGACGCCAATGCCGGCGCGCTGGACAACCCGCGAGTTTCCGTGGTGATCGACGACGCGATGCGCTGGCTTCGGGCACCCCATCCTGATCTGAGCCCGCCCGCCGGTTTCGACGCCGTCATCGTCGACCTGCCCGACCCGGACACCCCTGTGCTGGGCCGGCTCTATTCGAGTGAGTTCTATGCCCTTGTCGCGCATGCGCTTTCGCCGAATGGCCTCGTTGTGGTCCAGGCGGGCAGCCCGTTCTCCACGCCGACCGCGTTCTGGCGCACGGTGTCGACGATGCGTGCGGCGGGGTACGCCGTCACGCCCTACCACGTGCATGTGCCGACGTTCGGCGACTGGGGCTTCGCGTTGGCAGCCCCCGCGCAGGCCGGAGCGGCCGCACCGGTACCCACCATGCCCGCCGACGCACCGCCGCTGCGCTACCTCAATCCGCAAGTGCTGCAGGCCGCGACGGTATTCTCCGACGACATCGCGCCGCGTCCGCTGGAACCGTCGACGCTGGACAACCCGCGCATCGTCGAAGACATGCGGCACGGATACGACTAATCAGTCCTCGTCGAGGGCGGCCATTACCTCGTCGGACAGATCGACGTTGGTCCAGACGTTCTGCACGTCGTCGCTGTCCTCCAGGGCGTCGACCAACTTGAACACCTTGCGGGCCCCGTCGACGTCGACCGGCACACTCACCGAGGGCTGGAAGCTGGCCTCGGCCGAGTCGTAGTCGATGCCGGCGTCCTGCAGTGCGGTGCGCACCGCGACCAGGTCGGTCGGCTCGGAGATGATCTCGAAGCTGTCGCCCAGGTCGTTGACGTCCTCGGCGCCCGCCTCCAGCACGGCCGTGAGCACATCGTCCTCGGACAGGCCGTTCTTCTCCAGCGTGACGACGCCCTTGCGGGTGAACAGGTACGACACCGAGCCCGGGTCGGCCATGTTGCCGCCGTTGCGGGTCACCGCCACCCGGACCTCGCCGGCCGCGCGGTTGCGGTTGTCGGTGAGGCATTCGATCAGCACGGCCACGCCGTTGGGGCCGTAGCCCTCGTACATGATCGTCTGGTAATCGGCGCCACCGGCTTCCTCGCCGGCGCCCCGCTTGCGCGCCCGCTCGATGTTGTCGTTGGGCACCGAGGTCTTCTTCGCCTTCTGGATGGCGTCGTAGAGCGTCGGGTTGCCGGCCGGGTCACCGCCGCCGGTGCGGGCGGCGACCTCGATGTTCTTGATCAGCCGGGCGAACTCCTTGCCACGGCGCGCGTCTTTGACGGCCTTCTGGTGCTTGGTGGTGGCCCACTTGGAATGGCCGCTCATCGGTGTCTTCTACCTCTTCTGTTACGTAAAGTTCGCCGACAAGTCTACGTGGACGGCCGGGACGGACTACCCGGCCTCTCCCCGGGGTTGAGTGTGAACGGACGCCGACCTGTATTCACACTGAGCGCCCTCGATGCACACTCGAGCGGACATGCCTGTTTCGCCACCCGCGATTCGGGCGAACCTAACCGGGTGAATCAGCCCAAAGAGCCGCAGGACGCCAGACAGCCCACCGAAGAGCAGCGCCTGCAGCAGGAACAACTCGAGCATCAGCACGACGACCCGGACGCGCCGGGTTTGCAGCAGTCCGACGGCAACGTTGCGGACGAGAGCACGCGCTAGCTGCCGCCGCGCACGATATCGACGAACAGCTGGTGGATGCGCCGGTCCCCCGTCATCTCCGGATGAAACGCCGTCGCCAGCTTCTGCCCCTGCCGGACCGCGACGACGTGTCCGGCGGCCTTGGCCAGCACCTGCACGCCGTCTCCGATTCGTTCGACCCACGGCGCCCGGATGAACACCGCCCGCACCGGGCCGTCCAGACCCGCGAACTCGACATCGCCTTCGAACGAATCGACCTGACGTCCGAAAGCGTTGCGCCGCACCGTCATATCGATCGCGCGCAGCGGCAGTGCCTGGCGCCCGTTGACACCGGCATCGAGGATCTCACTGGCGAGCATGATCATGCCGGCGCACGCGCCGTAGGCCGGAAGCCCATCGGCCAGCCGCGCCCGCAACGGCTCGAGCAGGTCGAGGTCTGCCAGCAGGTGACTCATCGTGGTGGATTCACCGCCCGGGATGACCAGCCCGTCGATCGACTCGATCTCGTCACGCCGGCGCACGGGAAGTGAGTCGGCCCCGGCATCGCGCAGCGCCGCCAGATGTTCCCGAGTGTCGCCCTGCAGCGCCAAAACGCCGATCTTCGGGCGGCTCACGACTGGTGTCCGCGCTTGAAGCGGGTCAGCCCCTCCTGCATGACCGCGGCGACCATATCGCCGGACTGGGTGAAGATCTTGCCCTGGCACAGCGAGCGACCGCCGCTGGCCGACGGCGACGACTGGTCGTAGAGCAGCCACTCGTCGGCCCGGAATGCCCGCATGAACCACATCGCGTGGTCCAGCGATGCCACCTGCAGATGCTCGCGCACGTCGAGGTGGGTGACCTGCGCCGAACCCAGCAACGTGAGGTCGCTCATGTAGGCGAGCGCGCAGATGTGCAGCACCGGGTCGTCCGGCAGCGGATCACGGTGACGAAACCACACCTGCTGCTGAGATGCCTTGCCGGGCAACAACTCCAAGCGATCACGCGGCACGATGCAGACGTCCCACTCCTCGAA
Organism: Mycobacterium ahvazicum; assembly: GCF_900176255.2. GTDB lineage: Bacteria > Actinomycetota > Actinomycetes > Mycobacteriales > Mycobacteriaceae > Mycobacterium > Mycobacterium ahvazicum. The sequence goes on along the minus strand of NZ_FXEG02000002.1, from coordinate 1,657,664 downwards.
CTGCTTGAATCCGGCATCGTCGAAGACCTTGATCGAGTCCAGCCCGGGCAGCCCGTCCGGCGGCGCCGCGAACGGCATCGCGTCCTGGTGGTGGATGCCTTCCTGATCGGTCTGGAAGGACGCCCCCATGCTGAAGATGATTTCCCCGTGCTGGATCGCGTTGACCCGCCGGGTGGCGAACGAACCGCCATCGCGGGTGCGCTCGACGATGAAAACGGTGGGCGCTAACGCATCTCCGGGCCGCAGGAAGTAGCCGTGCAGGGAGTGCACCTGGTAGCGCGGCTCGACGGTGCGTACCGCCGAAACCAGTGACTGGCCGGCGACGTGTCCGCCGAAGGTGCGCTGCAGGAATCCGGACTCCGGGCTGAAGACGCTGCCGCGGTAGATGTTGACCTCGAGTTGCTCGAGATCGAGGATCTGTTCGATCGCCACAGCCGATTATTACCAGCCGCGCTCGGCCAGGCGATGCGGCGCTGCGATCTGCTCGACGTTGATGCCCACCATCGCCTCGCCCAGGCCGCGCGAAACCTTGGCCAGCACGTCGGGATCGTCGAAGAACGTGGTGGCCTTGACGATCGCGGCGGCGCGCTGTGCCGGATCGCCGGACTTGAAGATGCCCGAGCCGACGAACACGCCCTCGGCGCCGAGTTGCATCATCATCGCCGCGTCGGCCGGAGTCGCGATGCCGCCGGCGGTGAACAATGTGACCGGCAGCTTGCCGGCCCGCGCCACCTCGACGACGAGATCGTAGGGCGCTTGCAATTCCTTTGCGGCAACGAACAATTCGTCCTCGGACAGGGACGTCAGGCGGCGGATCTCGCCGCCGATGGCGCGCATGTGGGTGGTCGCGTTGGACACGTCCCCGGTGCCGGCCTCACCCTTGGACCGGATCATGGCCGCGCCCTCGCTGATCCGACGCAGCGCCTCACCCAGATTGGTCGCCCCGCACACGAAGGGCACGGTGAACTTCCACTTGTCGATGTGGTGGGTGTAGTCGGCGGGTGTGAGCACCTCGGATTCGTCGACGTAGTCCACGCCGAGACTCTGCAGAATCTGCGCCTCGACGAAATGCCCGATGCGCGCCTTGGCCATCACCGGGATTGTGACCGCGGAGATGATGCCCTCGATCATGTCCGGGTCGCTCATGCGTGAGACGCCGCCCTGCGCGCGGATGTCGGCGGGCACTCGCTCCAGCGCCATCACCGCGACGGCGCCGGCACCTTCCGCGATTCGGGCCTGCTCCGGGGTGACGACGTCCATGATGACGCCGCCCTTGAGCATCTCGGCCATGCCGCGCTTGACGCGCGCCGTTCCCGTCTGGTTGGCCTGGCTCGACTGTGCGCCGCTGTCCACTAGCCCCTTCTCTCCTCGAACCATCGCGGTTCCACTCTAGTGGTGAGTGACAACCGAGTTTTCCCGCCGTTTGTGCCACGGGTTCGACATATGTCCAACAGGTGGGTGCGGCGACCGTCACATTGTGCTAAATATTGCGACAGCTATTTGCGCAGGCCGTCACAGCTGGTGCGAATCAACGGGGCTGGACCCCTGGTCACACCGGCCATCGCGGTTGGCCGAGAAGAGGTCCCGGATGTTGCCGGATTTCGTGCTGTTGCCGCCGGAAATTAATTCCGCGCGCATCTATGCCGGACCGCGCTCGGGGACGATCTGGGCAGCGGCGGCGGCCTGGGACGCGTTGGCCGCTCAGCTGGCGTCGGCGGCCAGTTCCTTCCAGACCACCGTCTCGACGCTGACCGGCGGGGCGTGGCAGGGGCCGGCGTCGATGACGATGGCCACCGCGGCAGCCCCGTATGTGCAGTGGCTGACCGGCACGTCGGCCAAGGCGGAGTTGCTGGCCATCCAGGCCCGGCTGTCGGCCGGCGCCTTCGAAACGGCGTTCACCGCCACCGTGCCCCCCGAGGTCGTCGCGGCCAACCGCGCCCTGCTGATGATGCTGATCGCGACCAACATCCTGGGTCAGAACACCGCGGCGATCGCCGCGACCGAGGCCGAGTACACCGAATTCTGGGCCCAGGACGTTGCGGCCATGACCGGCTACGACGCCAGCACCACGGCCGCAGAGGCAGGCTGGACACCCTTCGCCGACCCGCCGTTGACCCTGACCAGCCTGCCCGCCCCGACTTTCACCTCATTCGCCGAGCAGCTGATCAACTCGGTGGTCAATTCGCTGGCGCAGCAGTTGATGAACCCGATGTCGCAGATGCAGATGCTCTCGACGCCCGCCCAGTTCGCGATGCAGCCCATGCAAATGGCCATGGGTCAGCTGATGTCCGGCGCCAATCCCCTGATGAGCGCGGCCGCCAGCGTCCCCGCGCTCGATCCGGTGCTGGCGTCCGCGGCCAGTCCAGCGGTGGGTGGAACCGGTGCGGCCCAGCTCACCGGCATGGTCTCCGCGAGCGCGGGCCGAGCCGCCACGATCGGGCCGCTGTCGGTGCCGGCCAACTGGGCCAATGCCGCGCCGGCGGCACCGCAGATCCCCGCGGCGGCCGGGGCGGCCGGGATGGCCGGCGCCCCGGTAACCCCGATATCGCCGAGCGCGGGCAGCACGCCGTCGCTGCCCTCGATGAACGTGCCCGGGCGATTGATGAGTGCCGTCCCCCCAGCGGTCGCCGCGGCCCGCAAAGCCCCCCGCCCGGTGCTGGACTAGTCAGGGACTCCCCCGATGTCCTTCGTGATCACCGACCCCGACGCGATGGCGACGGCGGCCGACGCGCTGCAGGGAATCGGCGCGGAGCTGGAGGCGACCAACGCCTCCGTAGCGGTCCCGACGACGGGAGTGCTTGCGCCGGGCACGGATTCGGTATCGGTGCGCACCGCCGCGTTCCTGGACGCGCAGGCCGCGCAGTATCAGGCCCTCAGCGCGCAGGCGGAGCTGTTCCACACCCAGTTCGTGCAGACCTTGATCACCGCGAAGAACGCCTACGCCGAAACCGAGATGGCCAACGCGGCCGCCACGCAGCCGGCGTCGCAACAGAAAATCGCGCTGATCATGGGCGGCACCGGGAACCCGACACCGGACCTGAACTACATGACGTCGATCGAGCAGACGTATCTGGCCCAGAACTACTCGGGGTACACCCTGGTGAGTTTGCAAACCCCGGAACAGTTCTGGCCGGTGACCGGCATCGGTGACACCACCTTCGGCAGGTCCGTCTACAGCGGTTTTGCGACCCTCAACAGTGCGATCCTGGCGCAAACCACCCAGGGCAATCAGGTTGTCGTCGTTGGCTATTCGCAGAGTGCCACGATCGCCAGCCTGGAAATGCGCTATCTGCAGGCACTTCCGACCGCGTTGCGCCCTGACTCAAACCTGCTGAACTTCGTATTGCTGGCCGACCCGAACAATCCGATGGGCGGCGTTCTGACGCACTGGATTCCGGGCTTCGGTACCTTCAACTGGCCCACGCCGCTGACGACGTCCTACGCGACTTCGATTTTCACGCTGCAATACGACGCGGTCGCCGACTTCCCGGCGCACCCGTTGTGGCTGCCGTCGGACATCAACGCGCTGTTCGGCTTCCTGAATCTGCACGCCACGGTGCCCTACCTGCCCGCGGCACAGGTCGCCAACGCCATCCAAAGCCAGATCGGCAACCTGAGTTTCTACTTCATGCCGACCACGCAGTTGCCGCTGCTGGACCCGTTGCGGATGTTCGTTCCGATCCTCGGAAATCCGTTGGCGGACTTGCTCCAACCGTTCCTCAAGCCGATCGTCGACCTGGGCTACGCGCCCGGCTTCCTCCCGGCGCTCAACCCGCTCAGTGTCGCCGGCTACGTCAGCCAGGGCGCCACGGCCGGCATCTCGAACCCGTTGATCTCCGCCTTGCCGCCACTGGCCTCCAACGCTGTCGCGAGCGGGTTCTAGCTCAGCGGATCGACTGTAGCCGGGGCGATCGGCCCGGTGTATCGTTGTCTGCCAAGGTAATTGCCTCGGCAAGCAGTTCGGCCAACTGGCGCGGGTACACGGTCTGGCCCGCAGCCACCAGTTCGGCGATGTCATTGGCGTCGCACCAGCGGTGGCAATGGATGTAGCGGCGTTCCAGCTCGGTCCGGCCCGTGCACACCGGCTCGAAGCGCCGAGCGCGACGCACGAAGAAGAACTCCTCGCTGTCGATCAGTGTGCCGTTGAACTCGAAGACCTCGTCGCGCCGCCAGATCGGCCCGACCATCTCGGCCGCTTCCACCTGTAAACCGGTCTCTTCGGCCAACTCCCGCGCGGCCGCCTCGGCCAGCCGTTCGCCTGGGCGCACCTCGCCGCCCACCGTGAACCACCACCGCGGCGCCGATTCCTGGATCGCCGGATCCGAACCGCACAGCAACAGCACCGCGCCGGCCTCATCGAGTAACACCACCCGCGCCGAGGTCCGGTGTTTGGGCACCCCGTGCGGGGTCTGCGCCAGCGCGTGTGCTCGCTCGACGATCTCGAAATAGCTTGGCAGCGCGGCCGTTCCACCGAGCCGAAGGGCACGAACCGGGCCCCGCGCCCCCAGCGCCAAGGTGTCGCGGACGGCGTCGTTGTGGAAGCGGCGGGCCAGCAGCAGCCGGGCTTCGGCGTCGGCCAACTCGGCGATCAGACCGGCCGGCAGCGCCGCGGGATCGACCATCGCCAGTGCCGCCGACAATTCGTTTTCGGCGTTCTCCCGCGACTGCCGGGGCGCCCGCTCGGCGGCGTCGGCCAGCGCGGCCAGCCGCCGGCCTTCGAGGCTATTCGAGGAGCCGCCGTAAGCGTCGATCGCGACGGCACGCGCCACCACCGCGCGCCGCGCCAGCGCGCTGTCGAGGGCTTGCCAGGAAAGGTCATAGCGAATGTTCAGGCGGTTCAGCCGCTGCGCTGTCTGGATCGCCCAGACGCCGATCCCCGCGAGTACGGCGATCAGGACGACCAGCAGCGCGATGACGACGAGCGGCCAGGCCATCAGCCCGCCACCTGAACCTTGACGCCCGAGCCGGCGACCGTCTCGTACACGCGGATGATCTGGTCGGCCACCACCGACCAGTCGTAGCGGGAAACCACTTCGCACGCCGCGGCCACGTAACGCTCTCGCAGCGCGTCGCTTTCGAGCATCTCGATCAGCCCGTCGGCCAGTCCCGCGGCGTCGCCGACCGGCACCAGCCGTCCGGCGTCACCGTCGTGCAGCACGCGCCGGAAGGCATCCAGATCGCTGGCCACCACCGGCGTGCCCGCGGCCATCGCCTCCACCAGCACGATGCCGAAACTCTCGCCGCCGATGTTGGGCGCGCAATAGACGTCCGCACTGCGCATCGCCGACGCCTTTGCGCCGTCGTCGACCTGGCCAAGAAAGCGCATGTGCTTTGCCAAACCGCCTGCCTTGGTGCGCAATTCGTCCTCATCACCATGCCCGACGACCAGCACCTGCAGATCGCCGAAACATTCCACCACCCGCGGCAGCGCCTCGAGCAGCACCTCCATGCCCTTGCGCGGCTCGTCGAAACGGCCCAAGAACAACACCGTCTTGCCCGGCCGCGGATAGCCTTCCAGCAGCGGCGCCGAGGCAAGTGCGGCGACGTCGACCCCGTTCGGGATCTCCACCGCGTCGGAGCCGAGTGCCTCCATCTGCCAGCGCCGGGCCAGATCGGACACCGCGATGCGGCCGACGATCTTCTCGTGCCAGGGCCGCAGCACGCCCTGAAAGACCGACAGCGTCAGCGATTTCGTGGTCGAGGTGTGAAAGGTGGCCACGATCGGACCCTCGGCGATGCGCAGCGCCCACATCGACAGGCTGGGAGCATTCGGTTCGTGCAGATGCAGCACATTGAAGTCACCCTCGGCCAGCCAGCGCCGAACCCGGCCGTGGACCGCGGGACTGAATTGCAGCCGCGCCACCGACCCGTTGTAGGGAATCGGGATGGCCTTACCGGCCGAGACGACGTACTCGGGCAGTCTGACGTGTGGCGATGCGGGAGCCAGCACGCTGACGTAGTGGCCCCGCTCGCGCAGCACCTCGGCCAGCTGCAGCACATGCGATTGCACCCCACCCGGCACGTCGAACGAGTAGGGACAGACCATCCCGATTCGCATCAGGCTTCCTTCAGCCGGGCACGTCTGTCGTCGGAGAGATCGGCCAGCCACTGCGGCTGCAGCATGTGCCAATCCTCGGGGTGGGCGGCGATGTTTATCGTGAATCGATCGGCCAGCGCCTGGGTGATGGTGCGGACATCGCCGCTGGAACAGTCCAGCGGCGGAAATATCTCGACGGGCCAGGCGTCGGGCTCATTCCAGCAATGCGCCGGGCACAGCGCCGCCCCTGTTTCGATCGCGAGCTTGGCCGGCCCGGCCGGCATCCGGGTGGCCTCGCCGAAGAAGTCGACCTCGACGCCGGTGCGGGTGAGATCGCGCTCGGCCATCAGGCACACCACCCGGTTGGCCCGCAGCCGCTCGCACAGCACCTCGAAGGCCGGACGGTCGCCGCCGGACAGCGGCAGCACCTCGAAGCCAAGACTTTCCCGGTAGGCGATGAAACGCCGGTACAGCGACTCGGGTTTGAGTCGCTCCGCGACCGTGGTGAAGGTGCCGCGTGTCTGCGCCAGCCACAGCCCGGCCATGTCCCAGTTCCCGCTGTGCGGCAGCGCGAGCACCACACCACGACCAGCCGCCAGGGCCGCGTCGATATTGTCGGCTCCCACGAACGTCTCATCGACCCGGCGGGCCAGCGCGCGGTAGTCCATCGACGGCAGCCGGAATGCCTCGCGCCAGTAGCGCGCATAGGACTCCAGCGACGCCCGCATCAGGCTGTCCGGTACCTGGGCCGGCGGCACGCCGATGACCCGGGCCAGGTTCCTGCGCAGCTGGTCGGGGCCGCCGTTGCGGGCGGCGTAACGCGCTCCGGTGTCGAATATGTTGCGCGCGGCGAACTCTGGGACCGCGCGCACCGCCATCCAACCGGTGGCGTACGCCCAGTCGCTCGCCGTCCTGGTGAACGCCTCGCGCGGCGCGGTGAGTGCTTTCAAGCCGGACGGAGTCGAGATCACGGCGCGCTCGTCTCGCCGCTTGGCTGCGCGGGCGGCAGGGGTTCGGACGCGCCCGGCGAGGTCCGCACCGCGTGCAGGCGCTGCACGCAGGTGACCACGCTGGCCGCCGCCAGCACCCACATCGCCACCGGCAGCGCCGGCGGCCAGGCGACGAACGGAAAGTCCGACACACCCGCGCCGACCAGCACGATGATCAGCCGTTCCGGTCGTTCGATGATCCCGCCGTCGCCGCGCAGTCCGCTGGCTTCGGCCCGGGCCTTGATGTAGGAGATCACCTGCGAGGTGACCAGGCAGATCAACGTCGCCGCCGCCAGCGGTTTGTCATGCAGCCCGAAGACTATCCACCACAGCAGCCCGCTGAACACCGCGCCGTCGCTGACGCGGTCGCACGACGCGTCCAGCACCGCGCCGAAGCGGGTGCCGCCGCCGCGCTCGCGGGCCATCGCACCGTCGGCCATGTCGAAAAGCACGGCGAACCAGACCACGCAGGCGCCGGCGAACAGCTTGCCCATCGGGAACAACGTCAGCGCCCCCGCCACGGCAACGACGGTGCCCAGGATCGTGACGGCGTCCGGCGTCAGGCCCACCCGCAGCAGCGCCCTGGCCGTCGGGGTGGTGAGCCGGGCGAACGCGGCCCGGGACAGGAAGGGCGCCTTACTCATAGCGCCACTCTCCCCCGCAAGCGGGAGGTGCCCCCACCTCATCGCTACGTCCCCCTCGCCGCTTCGCGGCTGGGGGTGCCCCCACTGCATCGTCGTCGGCGCGACTCATTGCTGTTTAGCCCACTCCGTCGCCAGCAACTGACGCGTCTCGCGCAGTAACTGCGGGATCACCTTCGCGCCGCCGACGATCGTGATGAAGTTCGCGTCGCCGCCCCAGCGCGGCACCACGTGCACGTGCAGGTGTTCGGCCAGCGACCCGCCCGCCGACGTTCCCAGGTTCAGGCCGACGTTGAAGCCGTGCGGCCGCGACACGTTCTTGATCACCCGAATCGCCTTCTGGATGAAGGCCATCAGCTCCGCGCTCTCGGCGTCGGTGAGGTCCTCGATTTCGGACAGCTTCCGGTAGGGCACCACCATCAGGTGCCCGGGGTTGTACGGGTAGAGGTTGAGCACGGCATAGACGAGTTCGCCGCGCGCGACCACCAGACCCTCTTCGTCGGGCAGTTGCGGAATGTCGGTGAACGGCTCCTCGGGTTTGCCTGAAGCGTTGGGGCCACGCTTGGCCGGCGCCTCGGCCAGGTACGTCATCCGGTACGGCGTCCACAATCGTTGCAGGTGGTCGCGCTCGCCGACACCTCTGTCGAGAATGCTGTCCTCGCCGCGACCGGCGCCGTCCTGCTCACTCACCGCCGGCTACCTTTACCAGTTCTTGTGTGGGAGCGGCATTCTCGCGGTCGGCAATCCACTTGACGATGGTATCGATCGCGGCGCCAACCGGCACGCCGTTGATCTGGGTGCGGTCGCCGAAGCGGAAGCTGACCGCCCCGCCCTCGACGTCGCGGTCGCCCGCCAGCAACATGAACGGGACGCGCTGATTGGTGTGGTTGACGATCTTCTTGGCCATCCGGTCGTCACTGCTGTCCACCTCGACCCGCACACCACGCGAGCGCAGTTGCGCGGCAACATCTTCCAGGTAGGCCGCGTGCTCGTCGGCGACAGGGATGCCGACTACCTGCACCGGCGCCAGCCACGCCGGGAAGGCCCCGGCATAGTGCTCGGTCAGAATGCCGAAGAACCGCTCGATGGATCCGAACAGCGCCCGGTGGATCAGCACCGGCCGCTGCCGCGAACCGTCCGGCGCGGTGTATTCCAGCTCGAATCGGTCCGGCATGTTGAAGTCGAGCTGAATCGTCGACATCTGCCAGCTGCGGCCCAACGCGTCCTTGACCTGCACGGAGATCTTCGGCCCATAGAACGCCGCGCCACCGGGGTCGGGAACGAAATGCAACCCGGAGGCCACGGCCACTTCCCGCAGCACTTCGGTCGCCTCGTCCCACATCTCGTCAGAGCCGGAGTACTTCTCCGGGTCCTTGGTGGACAGTTCCAGGTAGAAGTCGTCGAGCCCGTAGTCGGCCAGCAAGTCGAGCACGAAGCGCAACAGCGAACTCAGCTCGTCGCGCATCTGCTCGCGCGTGCAGTAGATGTGCGCGTCGTCCTGGGTCATGCCGCGCACCCGGGTCAGGCCGTGCACCACGCCGGACTTCTCGTAGCGGTACACGCTGCCGAACTCGAAGAGCCGCAACGGAAGCTCGCGGTACGAGCGTCCGCGGGACCGGTAGATCAGGTGGTGCATCGGGCAGTTCATCGGCTTGAGGTAGTAGTCCTGCCCCGGTTTACGCACCGAGCCGTCCGCGTTGAACTCCGCGTCCAGGTGCATCGGCGGATACATGCCGTCGGCGTACCACTCGAGGTGGCCCGAGGTGATGTACAGCTGCTCCTTGGTGATGTGCGGGGTGTTGACGAACTCGTAGCCGGCCTCGATGTGCTTGCGCCGCGAGTACTCCTCCAGCTCGCGCCGGATGATGCCGCCCTTGGGGTGGAAAACCGCCAGCCCGGAACCGATTTCGTCGGGGAAGCTGAACAGGTCCAGCTCGACGCCCAACTTGCGATGGTCGCGCCGCTGCGCCTCCTCGAGCAGCTCCAGGTGCTTGTCGAGCGCCTCCGTTGACTCCCACGCGGTGCCGTAGATGCGTTGCAGGCTGGCGTTGCTCTGGTCACCGCGCCAGTAGGCGGCCGAGCTGCGGGTGAGCTTGAACGCCGGGATGTGCTTGGTGGTGGGGATATGCGGCCCGCGGCACAGGTCACCCCAGACCCGTTCGCGGGTGCGGGGATTGAGGTTGTCGTAGGCGGTGAGTTCGTCATTGGAACCGGGCGGGCCCACCTCCATGACGTCGGGGTCGCCGGACTTGTCGTCGACGAGTTCGAGCTTGTAGGGCTCGTCGGCCAGTTCCTCGCGCGCCGCCTCCCTGGATTCGTAGACCCGCCGGTCGAACAGCTGCCCGTCCTTGACGATCTGGCGCATCTTCTTTTCGAGCTTTTCCAGGTCTTCGGGGGTGAACGGCTCCGCTACGTCGAAGTCGTAGTAGAAGCCGTCCGCGATGGGCGGCCCGATCCCCAGTTTGGCCTGCGGGAACAGGCTCTGGACGGCCTGGGCCAGCACGTGTGCGGCCGAGTGCCGGATGACGCTGCGGCCCTCGTCGGTATTGGCCGCGACCGGGACCACCTCGGCGTCGGCCTCGGGCACCCAACTCAGGTCGCGCAGCTTGCCGTCGGCGTCGCGCACCACCACGATCGCGTCGGGCGTGCCCCGGCGTGGCAACCCCGCCTCCCCGACCGCGGCGGCCGCCGAAGTCCCGGCAGGAACCCGGATCGGGGCTTGCGGCGGTCGCAAACCCGGCGCAACCGGGTGCTGCGGGTCGCCGCCGTCTGCTCCGGGGACGGACTCTGCGGGGGCGCTCATCTGCGGTGGTCTCCAAGGTTTCTGCGGGATGTGATCGGCGATTAATTCAGAGTCATGCTATCGGGGCGGACCTCGCAGAACCCACGACGTTAACGGCTGCCGGGCCTCGCCGCCATCGCGACACTGAACCCACGCACCCGACACGCCGGTGCAGGCCTGCGTGGTTTCAGACTCGGCGCACCTGGTCGCCGCGGCGTCAGGGCTGGCCCGGCTTGAGTTTCACGAACAACGCCTCGGCTTCGGCCAGCAACGTGTCACCGTCGGTCAACTTGCCCGACACGAAGATTTTCCGGCCGTCCACCTTGTCGATGCCGGCGTCGAACTGCAGCTCCTTTTCGATCGGCACGATGTGGCGGTAGTCGATCTTCAGGTAAGCGGTGCGCTGGCGCGGGCTGCCGGTGAGCACCGACGTCGTCAGGCCGAGCACGGTGTCGAACAGCATGCCCAGCGATCCGCCGTGCACCGCGCCGTTGCGGCCCAGGTGGAATCGCGCGAAGCGCGCCCAGCCCGCCATCCGGCCGTCCTCGGTCTTATGCGCCCCGATCGGCACGGTCAGGATGTTGCCGCGCAGCGGCAGGTCCATCCGGCGGCCCGACGGCGACGCCCACTCGTCGGCGTCGTACGGGCTCAGCAGCGCGGACAGCTTCTCCAGCGTGTCCGCGGCCTCGGTGATGACCTCGTCGGGCGCGTCGACGGCACGGGCGTGATCTTGCAGCTTGCGCACCGCGTCGATGAACCGGCCGTAGTCGGGGCCGCCCTTGGTCGTCGGCTCGGGTGGGTTGAATCCCCCACCGGGGTGTTTCTGATTCTCGCCGGCCACCAGAACACCGTATGCGAGCCGCGAGACTGCAACTACCGACGGGTTCACTCGCGAAACGCGTCGTGGAATACAGGTTCGCGGCTAGGAAGCGGCGGCCGCCATGGTCTCGAACTCCTCGTCGGACAGCGTGATCTCGGCCGCGGCCACGTTCTCCTCCAGGTGCGCCACCTTCGACGTGCCCGGGATCGGCAGCATCACCGGCGAGCGCTTCAGCAACCAGGCCAGGGCCAGCTGCGACGGCGACGCGTGGTGGTCGGCGGCGATGCGCTGCAGCGGGCCGTCGGCAGCGGCCAGCGGCCCGGCCGCCAGCGGGAAGTACGGGATGAAGCCGATCCCCTGCTCGGTCGCGACGTCCAACAGCGGTTCGGCGCGGCGAACGGTCAGGTTGTACATGTTCTGCACCGACACGATCTCGGTGATCCGCAGCGCCTCTTTGAGCTGGTCGACGCTGACCTCGGACAGGCCGATGTGGCGGATCTTGCCTTCTTGCTTGAGCTTCGCCAGCTCGCCGACCTGGTCGGCCAACGGCCACTTGGGGTCGACGCGGTGCAGCTGCAACAGGTCGATGGTCTCGACACCCAGGCGGCGCAGGCTCATCTCGACTTCCTGCCGCAGGTACGCCGGGAAGCCCATCTCGACCCAGACATCCGGACCGGTCCGCAGAAACCCGGCCTTGGTGGCGATCACGATGTCGTCGTAGGGGTACAACGCCTCGCGGATGATCTCCTCGGAGATATAGGGACCGTAGGAGTCCGCGGTGTCGATCAGGTCCACGCCGAGTTCGACGGCGCGGCGCAACACCCGAACGCACTCGTCGCGATCAGCCGGCGGGCCCCACACGCCCTTACCGACGATGCGCATCGCCCCGAACCCGAGGCGGTTGACGGTCAGATCGCCGCCGAGCGTGAACGGTCCGGACGCAGCGGCAACAGTTTTCGAGTTTTGTGTGGTCACGATTACGACCGTACGCTCGGGCGGGTGGACTTAGCCGCACTCGAGAAACTTCCGCTGACATACTCCGAGGTCGGTGCCACCGCGGCCGGTGAGCAGCCCGCCGGGTTCCACTATCAACACGTCGAGCGCCAGATCGGCACGGGCCGGCCGCGATTCGAGCGAGCCGCCGAGGCAGTGATGCACTGGGGGATGCAGCGCGGGTCAGGGCTGCGGGTACAGGCGTCCTCCGAGGTCGTTGTGCAGGACGCGGTGGTGGTGGTGCGGCTGGGCTTTGTGCCCGCGCCGTGCCGGGTCGTCTATGTGGTCGACGAGCCCGACATCCGCGGGTTCGGCTACGGCACCCTGCCCGGCCACCCGGAATGCGGCGAGGAACGCTTCGTCGTGCGCCGCGACCCCGCCACCGACGCGGTCTTCGCCGAGGTGTCGGCGTTCTCCCGGCCGGCGACATGGTGGAGCAAGGCGGGCGGACCGGTGGTGAAGATCGGCCAGCGCCTGATCGCGCAGCGCTACCTGCGCGCCGTCTGACCGCTACGCGCCCCAGCCGGCCAGCAGCCGGTGGGCGCCGCTGCACATCGTGTCGATGACCTCGGCCACCGACGCGTCGTCGCGGATCATGCCGACGCCCTGACCGGCATCGACCGGGGCGATGCGGCGGTCGTCGGCGTCGATCGCGGCGGCCAGCTCGTCGCAGGCCGGCGCATCGAGCGTGTCCTCTTTGCCCGCGTAGCGCGCGACGAACTCATTGCGCAACACCCGTGACGGGTACCGCGCCGGCCACGGCAGACCGTTGGCGACGTCGAAGGCCCGGGTGACCGCGGTGTCGGTGGAGCGGGCCGCGATCAGGGCCTCGCGGCTGCCGTCGCCGGTCAGCGCCTCCGGACAGGCCGCCAGGCGAGTGCCCACCCAGGCGCCGCTGGCCCCGGCGGCCAGCACCGCGGCCAGGCTGCGCGCCGACGCGATACCGCCGCCCGCGAGCACCGGCACCGACACGGCGTCCAGCACGTCGTCCAGCAGCGGCAGCGTGCCGAGCCTCGTATCGCCGTGCCCGCCGCCCTCGGAACCGCGCGCGACCAGGATGTCGACGCCCGCGTCGACCGCCTGACGCGCTCCCAGAGCGTCGTAAACCTGTGTGACAGTGCGGATTCCGGCGGCGTGCGCCTTGTCGACCCACGACCAGTCGGTACCGAAACTGACCGACAGCAGTGCGGGCCGCGCGGCCAGGGCATCGTCGAGCAGTCCCGCCTCGGTGCGCATCACCCAGTCCACCAGCCCGATTCCGAATGGGCCGTCGACGTGACGCAGTTGGGCAGCCAGCAGCTCCCTGGTCGCGACACTGCCCATGCCGATCATGCCCAGACCGCCGGCGGCACTGACCGCGGCGGCCAGCCGGCCGCCCGCGACGCCGCCCATCGGAGCGTTGACGATGGGCACCCGCAGGCCGAGCGCGGATGACCAGGGCGTGGATAGCATCGCCACTAGTGCGATTGGCCGGGGATGCTCTTCAGCACGGTCAGCATGATCACCGAATCCTCGACCGCGTGCAGGGCATGGCGCTGCGGCGGGATCGCGACATGGTCGCCGGTCTTACCCTCCCAGGAGTCACTGCCGGTCGTCAGGCGCACGTGACCCTGCAGCACCTGCAGCGTCGCCTCGCCGGGGCTGTCGTGTTCGGACAGGTCGTGGTCGGCGAGCAGGGCCAGCACGGTCTGCCGGAGTTCGTGGTCGTGGCCGCCGTGGATGGTGTGGGCGGCTCGGCCGCTGTGCGACTGCCGGGCTTCGGCCAGCTTTTCGGTGGCCAGGCTGGTCAGCGAGATCGATTCCATTGGTAGGTCCCCTCGTGCGGCGGTGGGCTGACGATCGGCCTTCGGGTATCACGCGGTCAATAGCAGTATCCCCGCCACGATCAGCGCCACGGTCTTGACCACCTCCAGGGCGATGTAGGCGTAGTGGGCGCGGGAGCGGGGTGCGTCCAGCCCGGCCAGCACCTGGTCGGAGCGGCGGGTCAGTTGGGGCCGCACCGCGACCAACTGGATCGCCAGCGCCGCGAACGCGACAGCGAACGCGATGCCGATCCGCATCGGCATCGGACCGTCCACCACGACCGCCAGGATGATGATCGCGAACGCGACCTCGACGGTGTTGAGCGCACGGAAGACGAGGCGCCCGATGCCGAGCCCGATCTGCAACGTGACGTTGGGCGCCCGGAATTTCAGCGGCGCTTCCAGGAACGAGATGGCCAGCACCATGCCGAGCCAGACGAAGGTGACCGCGACGGCAACCGCCATTTCGGTGTTCACTCTCAGGCCTCCTGCAACTCGAGGTGTGCCAGATCGGGTTCGACGAACGCGTCGAGACGATCGACGGCGCCCCCCAGGTTTCCAACGCTCCCTGCATGAGCCCGAGGCGGGCCGACTGACCGCCGTCGCGATCATCGCGCGCGAGCCGAATCAACGGGCGTGGCTGTGCGCGATGCCCGACGCCGTCTCCACGCGGTGTTTGATGCCGAGCAGCAAGCCCCGCGTGCCGAAGGCCACTACCGGCCTGGCCAGTTCCATGGCGAACACCGCGCCCGGTCGGCGCAGCGCGATCCTGACGCGGGACAGGAGTCGCACCCGGTCCTCCCAGTGCGGCTGAACGTGGAACGACCACACCACATCCGAGACCGGGTTCGACGTCGTGGCATGGAGCACCAGGTACTTTTCCGGCACGATCTCCGTGACGCTGAACGTCACCCCGTCGGGCTGACCCAGCCAGCCCTCGGGCGCCAGGCGAATGGTGTCTCCCACCGCGAGCTGTTGCCATTCGGGGTGCACTCGATCGGTGTGGTGGTAACCGAGACCGATCGCGTTCATCGCGCCCTCGCAGCCGTAGAAGCCGGCGCGGTCCTGGCCCATCTGCAGCAGCCATGGCCAGACCGCTGCCGTGGGGGCGTCGATGTAGATCGCTTCGGTTGACTGGATGGCGGGATCGGCGACCAATCTGTCGCCGGGCAGTAGCATCCGGCATTCCGCTTTGGTTGTGCCCCAGTTGCGGTAATAGCGTCGGGCACCGTACAACAGCGCGAGCAGCGCCGCTGTCCTGGTGATCGGTCCGATCAGATGCGTCATGCCGTCCCCACCAAATCTTGCGCGAATGGTTGGCCGTACTGGTCGATCTGACCACGTGGGATTGCGCGCCGGTAGGGACCGAAGTCCCCTTTGCCCTGCATCAGCGCACACCCAGGGCGGATTCGAGTTCGACAAGGCATTGCTCCGTCAGCGGAATCAGCGTGTCGATATCCGGCACGACGTCGCGACCAGCCGCGTAGCCGAATCCGATGCGGTCGGAGTACGAGCAGGTCGTGACGTTGAGCGCCATCCCGTCGTAAACGGTCGACACCGGATAGATCTCCTCGATATGAGCGCCGTTCCAATACATTTCAGCCTGAGGACCCGGCACGTGCGATATCGGGAGGTTGAACCCCGTCCGTATCTTCGGCGTGAACGGCAGCAGCGGAGAAATGACGGTGGCGGCGATGCTCGCCGCATTCGTCAGTAGTGATGCCGCCGATCCCCGTTTCGCGACCCACCGTTTACCCTCCGACATCGATCGGTGAATCAGTCGTAGTCGTGCGATCGGGTCATCCAGATTTGTTCCCAACGGGCACAGCCAAAGACCGAACATGTTGCCATGCTGGTCATTTGACGGGTCAACGATGCGATCGCGCACCGTGATCGGGCAGACGCCAACCAATGAATGGTCGGGTATTTCATCGCGGTTGCCCAGCCAGAGCCGTACAACTCCGGCCACCATGGCGGTGACCACGTCGTTGGCGGTGACACCGGCCGCCTCTTGCACAGCCTGGATACGATCCTTGGCCCAGCTGCCCGCGCAGACCGCCCGCTCGGTCCCCAGCCGGCCGTTGAACCGGGTGTAGGGCGCTCCGAAGGGCCACCCGGTCGTGTAACCGACGAGGCCGTCCATCAGCGTCGACAGCTCCCCTGTGACGACTCGTTCGATCAGACCGACGCTCGACGCCGTGGTGTCGATCACCGTCCGTAGCGGCGCGGTAAGACGAGACACCAATCCCGGTGACACGGGTGGGGACGAGGATCCGTCGCGGTGCTCGGCGTAGAAGGGCGGCATCGACCGCCGCTTCGGGTCACTGCTCAATGCGTCGGCGATCATCCGAAGACCGGCCACACCGTCGATCAGGGTGTGATGCACCTTGATGTAGAACGCGAATCGACGATCCTGGAGACCATCGATCAGATAGGACATCCACATCGGACGGGACCGGTCGAGGCGTTCTTCATCCAGCTCGCCGATCAGCCGCCAGAACGCGTCGTAGCCTCCGGAGACGGTGCGGCGCAAGCAGTGTCGGCTCACATCGAGTCGCTCGCTGTCCCGCCACACCCAGACGCCGGCGGTGTCGATACCACGATGCGGGTATCTGCGAAGCCGGGCGTCTATCGATCCGTTCGCGGTGAGTGTTTCCCGATACAGTTCGTCGACGTAGCCGGGTACGGCATCCGCCGGCGGCGACAGGATCAGCACGGCGCCGGCGTGCATAGGGCTCGACACCAACTCCGCGGCCATCATCGCCGCATCCAGCGGATCCAGCGGATGCATGTCAACCTCCGCAACTAGGCAGGGCGGTCGCGCTGCGTGGCTGGCCCGTCCAGCAGGCCGGACTGCAGCAATGCCTCCCACACAAACCGCTGCACGGGCTGTGAGCGGAAGAATCCGGTGTGACCACCGCGATACCAGACGATCTCCGGTTTACCCCAGTGCTGCCAGAGGCGGGTCACCTGCTTGCGGGGATGTACCACGCGGTCGGCGATGCCGGCGTAGATGAAGCGGCCCCGCGCGGGCACCAGCGGAGTGAGCGACAACGGCGAGACCATGCGACCGATGGGTTCGGCCAACTCCATCGTCTGCCGGCGAGGGTCGTCGTGACCGAGACCCGAATGGCGCCCCAGCAATTCGACCAGGTCTGCCACGGGCACACCAAGAATCGCACAGGTAAGACCCTTGTCGAGGCTGGCCACCAGCGACGCGATGTAGCCGCCGAGCGAAAGGCTGTTGAACCCGATCAGCGATTCGGGCTCCTGTAAGCGAATCCAGGACAACAGCCGCCGGATGTCCCACACCGCCTGAGCCGTCGCGTGCACGTCGTCGAGCACATCCTCGCCCGGGAACACCGCCCCCTTGGGCAAGCCGCGCGCTCGGGGCCCATGCATGGGGAGAACCGGCATCACCACGTTGAGTCCGAGTTCGTCGTGCAGTTTCCACGCCCGGAAAAGAGCGAGATCCACTGCAGCACGGCCCATTTCGGTGCCGTGAATACACACCAACCAAGGGCGAGGCTGCGGATGGCGCAGCAGCAGCGCGTATTCGCGATTATTCGCGGTGTAGCTCATCCATCGTTGGGCGCCCGGTTCACCGCTACGCGGTGCGTACCCACTGTCGAAGAAGATGCGCTGGAATGAGCGCCTGCGCCCTTTCACCTTCCGGATCTCGACGTCGGAAAGCACTGGTGGCTCACCGAAGAACCCCCTGGGCTTTTCCAGCCAGCCCTTGTCCCCGTAGAACTGGACCCCGTCGATCACCTCGCGGGTGATGCGCTCGAACACATCGGGCCGGCTGATCGGGCGGCGCGCCTTCAGGCCCACCAAGACGACCTCGTCGCGAAAGGCCTGGGCCGTCAGCGCGATGGTGGGCCGCGCGATCGGGAGCTCGTCCGACGCACGACCGAGGTAGTCGCGCCACGACCGGGTGACGTACTGGCCGGTATGCACGAAAGGGGTGATCGCCTCCACCAACGCACCGCCGGGCGCGCTTCGATGAGAAGCGGCCGGCTGCTGTCGGTCGTCGCCGGTCGGCGTTGCCATGACGGCACGCTAACACCGTCTCGGTTCCGTCCGTTAGGGACCTAGGGCCCGTTGCGGATCTCGAAAGTCCAGCTGGGACAAAGGACTTTAGTCACTCGTGCTGACCCCCCGAAACGTCGTACCGTCGTGGGCGTCCGCAAGACTTTGTTTCGAGTAGGAGTGGGGATCATGACAGAGGCACCGGCAAAACCCGAGCCGCGCTGGGCCGAACTTTCTGACGACGTGCTCGAGTCGGTCGAAAGTGGCCGCAAGCAAGCGATCGACGCGGTACGCAAGTTCGTCGATCAGATCAGCCCTGTGCTTCCGGAGCAGTCGCGACGCAAAACCGTCGTCGACGCCGCACTGGACCTGGCGGAGGAATTGACCACCGCACGGATCGAGTTCTTCCGCAGTGTGGTGCACAGCGCCGCGGAGGCCACGAGTAAGTAGCGGCCGGATAAGGCGTTGGCCGGGCGGTTGCGATCCAACTGCCCGGCCAACCGTATCCTCAGCCGGCCGCGCGCGAACTTTCCACCTGCGTGCGAAGGCGGGCCGCAAATGCCGCGGCACGATCCAGGTCGTGCTCATTGGGCCGGTCCCTGTTGATCCCGCCGATGAATCCGAATGGGCCGACCGTGTCCCACCCGCGGCTGGAAAATGAACCGATCACGTCAAAACCCTTTGCTTCGAGCATTTTCCGCACCGGTTTGCGGTAGCCCATGAGTGGAATCTCGCGGGCGCCGCTGGTGAAGAAGGTGAAAGCCCGGACCTGGTGCACGCCCGGCACATGGCGTATCAGGCTGCGCAGCCTGGCATCGACCGCCATGTAGTAGATACCGGACCCGAAGCCCACTAGGTCATAGCCGCCCAGTGTCGCGGGGTCGGCCACCTCGGGGGCGATCACCTCGCAGTCGAGCACCTGCGCCATCCGGTCGGCGATGCGACGGGTATTGCCATGCGATTTCGACGAGCAGACGATCAGCGCCTTCATGGGCCGACTCCCTTCCACAGAACTGCCCAGACGCTTCCATGCTGTGCCGCCGCCCGCCTGCCGGTAAGGGCGGAAAGCCACGAAGGCCCGGGGCGTTGGTCACTTGTCGACATGGTGCGACACACCACGGGACTTAAGGCCCTTATCAGGGGGCTAATGACTCTGGCGAGTTCGCGGTCGCCCTTCATACGTTGACCAGCAGCAGACGAAGACACAACAGCAAAGGTGCGACATGCGATCCGAACGTCTCAGGGGGCTGACAAAGGCGGAAGGCCCGTTCGCCTCGGTGTATTTCGACGACTCGCACGACACGGCAGGAGCGGTCGAGCAACTCGAAGCGACGTGGCACGAAATACGCAAGCACCTTGAAAACATGGGCGCGGGACCGGAACTCATCGGCACGCTCGAGGACGCGGTGTGCAACCACCGCCCCGCGGTGGGTCGGCGCGGCAGGGCGGTGATCGCGACCAGCGACCACGTGCTGATCGACGAACAACTCAGCTGCCCACCCCCGAGCACGGTGGTTCGCTTCTCGGATTACCCCTATGTCCTGCCGCTGATCGAAGGCGAGTTGCGGCAACCGGTGTACGTGTTCGCCGCGGTCGACCACACCGGCGCCGACATCAGCCTCTACGACGGCACCACCGTCACATCCACTCGCGTCGAAGGTGCCGGATACCCGGTGCACAAGCCCGCCACTGCCGGCTGGAATGGCTACGGCGACTTACAACACACGACCGATGAAGCTATTCGGATGAACTGCCGTGCGGTCGCTGAACACTTGACCCGGCTGGTGGACGAAGCCAATCCCGAGGTGGTGTTCGTCAGCGGCGCGGTTCCGGCACGCGCAGATCTGTTTGCCGAATTGCCGGAACGGGTTGCCCAACGGGTCTCGCAGTTGCACGGCGGCGCCCACAAAGGCCGCGCCGACGAGGAAGAGGTCCACGAAGCGACCTCGGCGGAGTTCGCCCGGCGTCACGGTCTCGAAATGACGGACATCGCAAGCCGATTCGAAGCCGAAATCGGGCGCGGATCCGGCTTGGCAGCGCAGGGACTCGCCGACGTGTGCGCGGCACTGCGGGACGGCGACATCGACACACTGATCATCGGCGACCTGGCCGATGCCGTCGTGGTCACCGGCCGAGCGCTCACCACGATCGCGCCCGATGCCGACGCGTTGTCCGAACTGGGCGAAGCGGTGGAGCGCATCGCACGGGCCGACGAGGCGTTGCCGTTCAGCGCAATCGCCGTCGGCGCCTCATTGGTCCGGGCCGACGATCGGATCGCACCGAACGACGGAATTGCCGCGTTGTTGCGCTATGCCGCGACCGACCGCCTTGCCGGCCGGCGACCTTAGGATTGGGCCGATCACCATGATAGACAAGGAAATTCGGGTGGCTGTCGGGCCTGCATCCGTGGCCGGCCAGCTCACCATTCCCCCGCACCCCAAGGGCGTCATCGTGTTCGCGCATGGCAGCGGTAGTAGCAGGCACAGCCCCCGTAATCGCTATGTCGCCGAAATACTCAACACGGCCGGGTTCGCCACGGTGCTTTTCGACCTGCTGACACCCGAAGAAGAACGCGACCGGTCCAACGTCTTCGACATCGGGTTGCTCGCGCACCGGCTGATCCACGTCACGACCTGGCTGGCCGCTCAACCCGATACCGCATCATTGCCGGTGGGGTACTTCGGTGCCAGCACCGGAGCGGGCGCCGCCCTGGCTGCGGCCGCGCACCCAGGTATCAAGGTCGCCGCGGTGGTGTCGCGGGGCGGGCGGCCCGATCTGGCGGACGGGTTGCTGCGCAAAGTCGAGGCTCCGACCCTGTTGATCGTCGGGGGGCACGACGAGATGGTCCTTGAACTGAACCGGAAGGCGCAGGCGGCGATCCCCGCCGAGTGCAAAGTCGCCGTGGTTCCCGGTGCCACTCACCTTTTCGAGGAGCCGGGCACGCTCGAGCAGGTCGCGATCCTGGCTCGCGATTGGTTCCTCGGTCACCTCGATCCGGCGGCTTCCTAGAGTTTTTGAAAGCGGCGGTCCCGGTTAGGGTAGGAGGAGGCCGGGACCGCCGCGGCATTCGGTGACAGGCCCGATTCAGTGGTGCAGGCCCGTGACCGGCTCATGGGTGCTGGCTTGAATATCGCTTGACGTCACGGCGAGCAGCTGATTCGCCAAGTCGGTCAACGCGCGCGCGATCGCGAGCTCGTCACCGATCCGGGCCACCGGCTCGTCCGCCGGATCGAGTCGTGCCAGCCCAATGCCGACGAACTTCCTACCCGCCAAAGACAGTCGCGCCTTCGCCCGGGTCCGCTCTTCGTGTTCTTCGATCAGCACGTCGACGCGGCAACTCTTGTTCGTGTCGTCACTGTCTTTCGACATCAGCAGTCGTCCTGTCTGCCCAGCTGGCACATCGTTGATCGATGTATAGATGACCATCACCGGTCGGGCCCGAAGTAGGGGCGGAAGTCCCGAGTCGCAAGGTAGTTTGTAGTCTTGCGCCGGCCTTGCTGCTGCGCCTTTCGCCCGGGTCGACGAATGAATCGACAGATAAGAAATGTTGAACTTAATCGACATTATTGTTGGTTTTAATCGACAATTTCCCTGGCATATATCGGTGTACCCCTAGGGTATGTGCCGTGTCCGACCCCTCGGCCTACAGCGGGTACGCGCATGCCTCGCGCGGCCGTCGGGCGTCGCATCACTCGGGAGACGACCGCGAGAAGGCCATTCTTGCCACCGCCGAGCGGCTCTTGGAAGAGCGGCCATTAGCCGACTTCTCCGTCGACGATCTGGCGAAAGGCGCCGGCATCTCCCGGCCCACCTTCTACTTTTATTTCCAGTCCAAAAATGCCGTGCTGTTGTCGTTGCTGGACCAGATGAACACCAAGGCGCATGCCGCCCTCAAGTCGCTGCGCGCCAAGCTGACCGGCGATCCAGCCACGCTGTGGCGCGACCGAATCGAGGCGTTCTTCGCGGTGTCGGGATCACACCCGGCGGTCGCGGTGGCCGGCGCCTCGGCCAAGTCCACCAACCCCGAAGTCCGGGCGTTGTGGTCGACGCTGATGCAGACGTGGATCTCGTTCACCACCAACGCGATCAAGGCCGAACGTGAGCGCGGCGCGGCGCCGGACACCATCTCGGCAGAGGATCTGTCCGTCGCGCTCAACATGTTGAGCGAGCGGGTGATGGCCGCGACGTTCACCTCCGAGGAACCCTCGATCCGAGAAGACCGGGTGATCGACACGCTGGTCCACATCTGGCTGGCCAGCATCTACGAAGACGGCCTCGCCGCTGCCGGGCACGCCGCCCTGGCGCTACGGGCCACTACTCCGTTTGCCGACTACCCGCTCGGCGCGACCTAGGCTCTCGTCGATCAATCGGTCGACGGCACCGAAATAGGTTGGCGACGGCGGTTTCCCGGCCAGCTCGGCGATTACCTGCTGCTCACCGAGAACATTTGCCGCACTGAGGTTCTCGGCCATCCGCGGGGCGTGTACCGCCAACCCGGCCAGCAACTCGCCGCACTGGGAGCCCGCGACCACGGTCCGCCGGGTCAGGGTTCGCAGCGTGTCCCATTCGGCATGCCAGGCGCCGTCGGGGCGCTCGTCGTTGGCCAGCGCCGCCGCGGTGTGCAGGGTCGCGGCCAACTGCGGTGCGCACAGCGCGGCGCGCCGAATCAAGATGGACAACACCGGATTGCGCTTGTGTGGCATCGACGACGAGCCGCCCCGCTGCTCGGCGGCCGGCTCGCTCAGCTCGCCGATCTCCGGGCGAACCAGAACAACGACGTCCGAGGCGATTCGGCCCCAGCTATCGGTGCATGCGAGGAAGGCATCCGTCGCCGCGGTGACGGGCGTCCGGGCGGTATGCCACGGCGTTCGCACGGCGAGACCCAAAGCGGCCGCAGCACTGTGCACGACCCGCTCCGCCACCTCCGGCGGATCGGCCGCGTCGGTGAGCAGCGCCGCGAGTTCGGTCGTGGCCGACCATGTTCCGACGGCACCGCCGACCTGGATCGGGGTGGTCAGGCCACCCAGCCGTTCGTAGGCGTCGACCAGACCGGTGCACCACCCGGCTACCTTGGCGCCGAATGTGGTGGGCGCGGCCTGCTGGGTCAAGGTGCGGGCCACCATCGGGGTGGCCCGATGTGTGTTCGCAAGCGCGGCCAATGCCGAAACCTGGTCACGAAGCTGCATTCTCAGCTCATCGGCGACGTCGCGCACGCCCATCATCAGCGCGGTGTCCACCACGTCCTGGCTGGTGAGTCCGCGGTGGATCCACGGACCGATACTGGGTTTGGCTCGCCGGCGCAGCAGCTCGACCAAAGCGACAACCGGGTTGCCGCTGTCCTCGGCGGCGACCGCGAGCGTCTCGATGTCCTGGTGGTCCACCAGGTTCGACAGGTCGGCGCCGGCTGCGTCGGCCGGCGCCAGACCCGCGGCGGCCAGCGCGCTCAGCCAGGCGGATTCCACCGCCACCATCGCGCGCAGCACCGTCTGATCGGTCAGGTGCTCGCCGGCCCGGTGATCGCCGGGCCACAGCAGATTGGTCATCCCCCGGCACCCCGGTAGGCCAGAAACACCGTCTCGCGCCGACCCTGCAGCCGAATGTCGAACCGGTAGTCCTTTCGGCTTTCCGGGACGCACAACAACGTTGCGCGCCGTTCGGCGTCGACGGCGCCCAGCACGGGATCGGTGCCCGGGTCGGCCCCGGGCAGATAAGCGCGAGTGAACAGCCGGTCCAGCAGGCCGCGCGCGAAGACGGTGAGTGCGAAAAACGGCGGGTGCTGCGGCAGCACGGTGGTGAAACCATAGTGCCCGTCGGAATCCGTTGCGGCCCTGCCCCATCCGGTGCACCCGTCGCCGGCCTGCCAGAGTTCGACCAGGGCATCGGGCACCGGTGTCTCGTCGCCGTCGTACACCGTGCCGTGCAGCCGGATGGTTCCGGCATCCGAATCCCTCACCAACTCAGCGGCGCAAGGCATTCCGAGATGCAGGAAAGGACCGACGGTTTGCCCTGGCGTGCAGGCTGATTCAGTCATGTCGGGCCCCGGCCCAGGAATCGCCGGCCAGCACGATGTCCCATCGATAGCCGGTCGCATACTCCGCCTCGGTGAGGCCATGGTCGTAGCCGGCGATCAGACGTTGGCGCGCAACGGGATCCACGACCGATTGGAAGATCGGATCCAAATCGAACAGCGGGTCTGCAGGGAAGTACATCTGGGTGACCAGGCGCTGGGTGAACGCGGTACCGAACAGCGAGAAATGGATGTGCGCCGGGCGCCAGGCGTTGTGATGATTGCGCCACGGGTAAGGACCGGGCTTGACGGTCACGAACCGGTAGGTCCCGTCGGGCCCGGTCAGGCAGCGCCCGGCCCCGACAAAGTTCGGGTCCAGCGGTGCCGGATGCTGATCGCGCTCGTGACGGTAGCGGCCGGCGGCGTTCGCCTGCCAGATCTCGATCAGCTGTCCGGCCAGCGGTCGTCCCGACTCTTCGAGCAACCGCCCGGCCACGATGATGCGTTCGCCGATCGGCTCGCCCGGATGGCCGGCCGTCAGGTCGGCGTCGCGCGGGTGGACGTCACGCTCGCCGAAGCACGGCGCGCTGCGCTCGAGCTCGTCGGGATCCACCAGCAGCAGAGGTTGTTTCGGATGGCGCAGCGCGCTGCTGCGGTATGGCGGATAGTCCAGCCGCGGCTGGGTGTCCGCGTTGCCGGCGTGCCGGGCCGCGATGTCGGCGATCTCCGCCGTGATGTCATCCTGCGACGCGACGCGCTGGGGTGCGGCCCTCACGAAGCGTGACGCTACTCGCCCACGGCGCCCGAACTATAGAGCCCGTACCAGCGCGGCGCGCCCTTTGGTCCGAAGTTTGTGCACCGCGGAACCCCGGTACTGCGCGATTCTCGCGTTCATTTTGTTGCCCAGCTTCTCGAGCTCGGCGTCGGTGATCTTCACCTCGGGAGGGGCGGGAATCATGTCGCGTTCCTCCTCATCGGCGTGCGCCTCGAGCACCGTCTTGAACGATTTCCATTCATCCTCGTAACCGGGCGCGGTCTGCGGGGTTTTGAGCAGCACCGAGAGCTGGTCTATGACCTGGCGGTGCTCGGCGTGTGCCACCGCGATCAGCTTCGAGGCGGCGCTCAGTGCCGGGTAGTAGAGGTCGTCTTCGATGCGGAAGTGAATGTCGAGTTCGATCAGCATCTCGTCGAAAAGTGCATGGCGCTGTTCGCTGTTCACCGGCGCCTCGCTGATTTTGCGGCCGAGGCCCTTGATCACGACGTGGTGGTCCTTCAACACTTCGTACGCGTTCACGTTGCTCCGATCCCTTCGATCCCTTCGATCCCTATGTCCCGCTGGGCTGCGCCTCGCCGCGAACTTCGACCATTCCGTTGGCCAACCTGGCTTCGTAGCACGGCAGCGGTGCAGCCGACGGGCCACGCAGCACCTCGCCCGACTCGGCCGCGAACCATGAACCGTGCCAAGGACATACGATGCGGCCGCGGTCCACCCAGCCGTCAGCCATCGGCGCCGCCAGGTGCGGGCAGAACTCGCCGTACGCCGATACCTCCCCGGGCTTGGTCTGGCACACCACCAGCCCCACGCCGTCGACCTCGACCCGGACCGGCTTCCCGTTCAACGAGTTCGCCTCCAGCACCGGCGTCCATTCGCTGGTGCTCAGCCGCCGGCCGGACTGGTCGATGCCGATGCCGGATTCGAACACCAGCGCGCCGCCGAGATAGCTGCCGCCGACGGTGATCAGGTAGCCGAGCGCGGTGAGCGCGATGCCGCGACGGTGACGACCCCGGCGGCGATCCCACCAGGACTGCGCGTACAGCCCGGTCGCGACCAGGTTCACCACGCCATGCACCAGGCCCACCCGGCGGTCCTTTTCGTGCGTGTGCTGCCAATCGGCGGCGCCGGTGAGGGCGGAACCGACGCTAGCCGCGATCCCGACCCCCAGGGCGCGCGAGGCGAACCGTGCGGCGTCGGTCATTTCGTGGGCGGGGCGGCCGGGCACCGCGCTGAGCGCGTCGAGGGCCACCGTGGTGGCCAGCGCCCCGCTGGTCAGCGACGCCAGCGGAGGATGCGCCGGGTGCCCGAGCCAGACCCCGTGCAGCGCGTTGGTGACGGTGTTGCGGGCGGGTCCCAATCCGTTGAAGGCGAAGCTGAGCGCGTGTTCCAGCCGGTAACTGGGCCGGTCCAGCCACTTCTGGCGGCCGATAGCGGCCAACGCGCGCGGTCCGAGATTCCGTAGTCGAGCACTGGTCCGAAGAGCCATGGAAACAGTCCTTCCCCTGAAGAGGCCACAGATGGCGGCGGGAGCTACGAAACGGCAGGTTAAAGCTCCCTCACACACCCCTCGATGCACCGTGACCAACGCTAGCCGCGGGCGCTGGACGCCCGGTTGTGTGAAGCCTGTGAATTGCCCCCGAGGCTCCTTTCCGGCGGCTGAACGCCCTGACCGGTCATGTTTGACCAGCCGGGGCTTAACGCGGGATTCTACTGAGTGGAGGATGTTTCTGTAGAACAGAGGGCGAGGTGGCCATGACAGACGTCGTCGAGGACGGCCTGTTCGAGAACGTGCGCCGCGGACTGATCCCCGCCCACATCTACAACGACCGGCAGCTGTTCGCGCTCGAGAAGGAGCGGCTGTTCAGCCGCGCCTGGATGTTCGTGGGCCACGAATCGGAGATCCCGCAGGACGGCGACTACGTGGTGCGCCGGCTTCTGGACGACTCGTTCATCCTCACCCGCGACGGCAATGGCGAGGTGCGCGCCTTGTTCAATATGTGCCTGCACCGCGGCATGCAGGTGTGCCGCGCCGAAATGGGCAATGCCTCCAACTTCCGCTGCCCATACCACGGCTGGACATATCGCAACGACGGGCGGCTCACCGGGCTGCCGTTCCACCGCGAGGCCTACGGCGGCGACCAGGGCTTCCCCAGGAGCGCCCACGGCTTGCTGCCGGCACCGAACTTCGCCAGCTACAACGGCCTGCTGTTCATCAGCCTGGATCCGCATGCCGAGCCGCTGGAGGACTTCCTCGGCGACTTCCGCTTCTATCTGGACTTCTACAGCAGGCAGAGCACGGGCGGCCTGCAAGTGCGGGGGCCGCAGCGCTGGCGGATCAAGGCGAACTGGAAGATCGGTGCCGAGAACTTCTCCGGCGACATGTACCACACGCCGCACACGCACGCGTCGATCGTGGAGATCGGCCTGTTCCGAGAACCCAAGGCGCAGAAGCGAAAGGACGGCGCCACCTACTGGGCACATCGCGGCGGCGGCACCACGTACAAGCTTCCACCGGGCAGCTTCGAGGACCGGATGCGCTACGTCGGCTACCCCGACGAGATGATCGGGCGGATCAAGGGCGTGTGGACGCCGGAGCAACAGCGGGTGGTCGGCGAGGACGGGTTCATGATCTCGGCGGCCACCTGCTTTCCCAACCTGAGCTTCGTGCACAACTGGCCGAAGGTTCACGACCGGCATGACGAGGTGCTGCCCTTTATCTCAATCCGCTTGTGGCAGCCCATCAGTGAGCACGAAACCGAAGTCTGCTCGTGGTTCGCGGTGGACTCCGCCGCGCCCCCGCAGTACCAGCGTGATTCCTACAAGGCCTATCTGATGTGCTTCGGCTCGACGGGCATGTTCGAACAAGACGACGTGGAGAACTGGGTGTCGCTGACCACCACTGCGGGTGGCTCGATGGCACGACGGATGCTGCTGAACAGCCGGATGGGCCTGCTGTCCGACGATCGTCCGGTGGCCGAGGCGCTGCCCGCCGAGTCCTTCCACGGCCCGGGTCGCGCCCAGGTCGGCTACAACGAGTACAACCAGCGCGAGCTGCTCAAGATGTGGGCTGATTACCTACAGGGGGGCACCGCGTGAGAAAGGCCCTGCGGTCCTTGCCCTTTGGTGACACCCGGCATCTTCAGGCCCATCAGTTTCTGGTGGACGAGGCCTACCTGCTGGATGCCAAGCACTACGAGGCGTGGCTGGACACCCTGACCGACGACGTCCGCTACCGGATGCCGGTACGCGTCACGACCGCACGCGGAGCCGGGTTCGACACCTCGCCCGGGATGGCTCACTTCGACGAGGACAAGTACTCGCTGAGCCAGCGGGTGGCGCGAATGGGCACCGACCACGTGTGGGCCGAGGATCCGCCGTCGCGGTTACGCCACTTCATCACCAACGTGCGTACATTCGAGTCCGATGATGCCGAGCACCTGGTGGTCGAATCCGCCGAACTGCTGTTCCGCAGTCGCGGCGATGTCAACGAGAGCGCGCTGATGTCGTGCGGGCGCGAGGACCTGTTGCGCTGGTGCGATGATCGATGGAAACTCGCGCGGCGCACGATCAGCGCCGACGAGTCGGTGTTGCGGATGCAGAACCTGGCGGTGTTCCTGTGAACGACGAACTCGAGCGGTTGATGGCGGGTGCGGTCGGCGAACCGCTCGCGGTCGCAAACGAATTCACCGAAGTAGTGATACAGCGAGTTGACACCCGCAATGGATCGAGGCTGCTGATCCGCGCGCCGAGGACGGGACGGTGGATCAGCCTGGACGCACTAGAGGTGGAGGCGCTGACGTGGCAGAACCCCGCGACGATGGCGGCGATGGTGGGCAACTCCCCGGCGCCGCTGCTCCCCGACCCTTAGTGACCACCTGGTTGCACGGCAAACGTGCATTGGTCGTGGGCGGCGGATCCGGAATCGGGCGGGCCGTCGTGGACGCTTTTATCGCCGAAGAGGCCAGAGTTGCTGTACTGGAACGCGATCCAGACAAGTGCGATGCGCTGCGCGCACAGCTACCCGACGTGTGGGTGGTCGAAGGAGACGCGATCACCAGCGAGGCCAACCACGCCGCCGTGGCCGCGGCGGTCGATTCCTTCGGCGGGCTCGACATCCTGGTCAACTGCGTGGGAGTCTTCGACTTCTACCGGGGCGTGGCCGACCTCGACGCCGACGACCTCGCGGTCGCTTTCGACGAAATGTTTCGCACCAACGTGCTGAGCCATCTGCAGTCCGTCAAGGCGGCGGTACCGGCCCTGCGCGACGGGACCGGGCCGTCGATCATTCTGACCGAGTCCGCGTCGTCGTACTACCCCGGGCGCGGTGGCGTGCTGTACGTCTCCTCGAAGTTCGCCGTGCGCGGCCTGGTCGCGTCGCTGGCTCACGAGCTGGCGCCCCGGATCCGGGTCAACGGCGTGGCACCCGGCGGCACGCTCAATACCGACCTGCGTGGCCTGAACAGCCTGGGGCTCAAGGACACCCGACTCGACGACGCCCCCAATCGGGCGCGCGACGTGGCCGCCCGCACCCCGTTGAACGTCGCGCTCTCCGGCCCGGATCACGCCTGGTCGTATCTGTTCTTGGCCTCCGACCGGTCCCGCGGCATCACCGGCGAGACCATCCACCCGGACGGCGGATTCGGCATCGGCACACCGAAGGCGCAGCCACGATGACCGGCGACCTGGACAGCCAACGCGCGCTGGTCGCCCTGGGCTGCCGCATCGCCGCGGCCCGCGGCCTGGTCGACGGGATGCTCGGCCACTTGAGCCTGCGCGTCGACGACGACCGGCTACTGGTGCGCTGCCGCAGCGACTCCGATACCGGGGTGGCCTTCACCGCGCCCAGCGACATCCGCCTGGTCCGATTCGACGGCAGTGCGGGTGCCGCCGGCGAACTCGACGGCTACCGGGTCCCCAATGAACTGCCCATCCACGTCGAGACCATGCTGGCCGATGCCCAGCACCTCGCCGTCGCGCATCTGCATCCGCCGGCGGTCGTCGCCGCGGATCTGGCCGGCGTCACGATCCGGCCGATCTATGGGGCATATGACATTGCTGGCGCGTGGCTCGCGCGCGACGGCGTCCCGGTTTACCAACGCGCGGTGCTGATCCGCACGCGAGGACTGGCCAAGGAGATGGTGGCCGCGATGGGCGACCGCCCGGTGGTGATCCTTCGCGGGCACGGAATCACCAGTGCCGCAGCCACACTGCAGCAGGCGGTGCTGCAGGCGATCAGCGTCGACGGGCTGGCCCGAATGGCGTTGCGGGTGCTTTCGGCCGGAGGCACGCTGCACGACATCGACGACGCCGACTGGGAAGACCTGCC
Organism: Mycobacterium ahvazicum; assembly: GCF_900176255.2. Classification (GTDB taxonomy): domain Bacteria; phylum Actinomycetota; class Actinomycetes; order Mycobacteriales; family Mycobacteriaceae; genus Mycobacterium; species Mycobacterium ahvazicum. The sequence continues at coordinate 1,627,460 of NZ_FXEG02000002.1, read as the reverse complement.
GGATCTGGGGCCGGCCTTCACCACCGACGCCGCCTGGCGCCATGAGGTCGCCCGGCTGCGAGCCGACTGACCACGAAGGTCACAAGTTCATATCTGCCGGCGACACTCGACGGTTACGAGCGGGATTGCCGGGGCGGCCAGCTTAGCCTTGCAAAGGTTGAACTGGATCAAGGAGTGCACACGTGACCGAATTGGACCGGCGACGGTTCCTGGTCGCGGTGGCGGCAACCGTTGCGGTGACCGGGATCTCGTGGTCTCATACACTTTCGACGCTGCCGACGAAATTCCTCCCGCCTCTACGAGACTCAAGCTTGCCAGTATCAGATGCAGTTCCCAGGTTGAGCCCGGGGATTTCACATCTGCCTTAACAGACCGCCTGCGTGCGCTTTACGCCCAGTAATTCCGAACCCCGTCATCGACGGTCCAAGCCACCAGATCCCCGTTGCCGGGAAGCTTGCTGAGCGCCACGCCGCCCGGCGGCGCGGCGCTCAGCAAGCTTCCCGGCAACGGGGATCTGTTGGCTTGGACCGTCGATGACGGGGTCGACACCGATGTGGTGCGGCTCTACACCCAGTTCGCTAAGGACAGCGGCGTGCGGCTCACTTATTTCGTCACCGGCGTTTTCAAGTCCTGGACGGAGAACGCACCGCTGCTTCGACCGCTCGTCGAATCCGGACAGATTCAGCTGGCCAACCACACCTGGACGCACCCGGACTTGACCAAGCTGTCGCCCAAGCAGATTGCCGACGAGCTCAAGAGCACGGACGTGTTCCTGCGCAATACGTATGGCGTGGACGCCGCACCCTACTTCCGGCCGCCCTACGGCCATCACAGCGCCGTGGTCGACGCGGTGGCCGCCGACCTCGGCTACCAGATACCCACGCTGTGGAATGGTGACTTGCGGGATTCCGCGGTGCTTTCCGAAGACCAGATCGTCAAGATGGCCAACCAGTACTTCACGCCGCAGAACATCGTGATCGGCCATCTCAACCACGCGCCGGTCACCCGAGTGTACGGGCAGCTGGTGGAGATCATCCGGGCCCGCCGGTTGCGCACCGTCACCCTCAACGACGTTTTCCTGCGTCCGGAAATCCCTTACCGGACACCGAGTTTCGCTAGCTAAGCGGCTGTCTCAGCCGAGTTGGTCACCAATTTCCCTGGCCGCCTTGGCAAGTGCTGCCGCTACCGGTGCGTGCTTGGTACCGTCGAGCCGGTGCTGCGGTGCGGCGGCGTTGAGCGCAAGCCGCAGGCCGGGCGCACGAGTCGGGATCAGCACCGCGACCGAGGCGACGCCCTCCTCGCTTTCCTCGTGGTTGATCGCATACCCGCGCTCGCGGACCCGGGCGAGCTCGGCCTCCAACTCGGCGCGACCGGCGATCGAGCGCGCGGTGATGCACTCGAGTTGCTCGTCGGGCAGCAGCGCATGCAGTTCCGGCTGCGACAGCTGGGCCAGCATCACCTTGCCCGTCGAGGTGCAGTGCGCCGGCATTGTGCGTCCCAGTCGGGAGGCCACCCGAACCGCGGCGGGGCCTTCGACGGCGGCGACGAAACGGACATTGGCGCCGTCGAGCATGCCGACGTGCGTGGTTTCGCGGATCTGGTCGGACAGCGCACGCATGATCGGCGTGGCGGCGCCCTGAATGTCGAGCCGGCCGAAGATCGCAAACGCCACGCCGGTCAGCGACGGACCGGGCAGGTAGGCCTTGGACACCGGGTCCTGACGAACGAACCCGCGGTAGGTCAGCATCGCCAGCAGCCGGTGCGCGGTGGAGGATGCCACACCCAGATATCGGGTCGCCTCGCTCAGCCGGATCTGTGGCTGCTCACCCAGCAAGAGCAGCAGCTTGAGCGCATTGTCGACCGATTCGATCGGATACTGCGGCACAAGCGAATCGGCGGCCGGCTCGCCGCGGGCCCGCTGCTCCTTCTTCGGCACGAGTTCACGGTAACCCGTTGCGCCGAGCGTGGGGCCTACGCACCAATTCCGCCCTGAACCCGTCCCTAGGCCCCACACTCGCGAGGCATACCGCCGGAGGCCACGGCCTTACAACGCGCTCAGCACACCAGCGCCGAGTAACCCCATCGCGACGACCGTGCCCGTGGCGGTCGCGATCGCCTTCCATCCGAAACTGCGGGCGACCATCGCCACACCGGGAACACTGATCGCGGGAAGTGTGATCAGGAGTGCACCAATCGGCCCCGACGAAAGCCCCAGCAGCGCCAGGCTCTGCAGGATCGGTATCTCCCCCGCCGTCGGAATGACAAGCAGTGTGCCGACAATCGCCGCGACCACAACGATCAGCAGACCGTGATGCGACGGTTGCGTCAACGTCACCAGCCAGCCCCGACACGCCCCGACGACCAGCACCATGATCGCGTATTCCGGCAACAGGACCAGACACAGGCAGAGCAGGGAACGCACGAATCTGATTGCCGGCCCGGCAGATTCATCACCAGCCGGCGTGATCGCCTCGGCCACGGGCGGTCCGGAGCCCCGCGCGCCCGTGACCACACCCACCGAGACGGCCACGCAGATCACCGTCGCGACACCGACCACCGCCCGGGTCACTGTCCATTGCCAGGGGGCGACGAAGAACAGGAAGACGAGTACCGCGGGATTCAGTAACGGGTTCCCCAGCCAGTAGGCGATGGCCGCGGCGCGCGTGACGCCGGTGCGCCGCAACGTGACAGCGACCGGCGCGGCGCAGCACGTGCACATCATCGACGGCATGCTCGCGACTCCCCCGGCCAGCGCACTCGAGATCAGCCCGCGCCGGTTGAACACCCGCGGCAGCCACGCCCGCGGCACCAGCGCCTGAACCGACGCGCTGATCAGCAGCGCCACCACCAGCGCAGGCCAAATCGCGGCGAAGTACGCGTGGAAGAACGTCGTGGCCGCATGCCACGTCGGCGCGTCCCCGGCGCGGACGCCACCGACCGCGAGGATGTTGGACCCCGACCAGTGGTGAGTCCGCTGCGCCTTCAAGGCTCTGGCCAGGTACGGCGTCCACTTCGCCCAGAGCAGCCCCACGACGAACACAGCCACCGTGACGAGAACACCCATCGCGACGCCCGCGCGGCCCCGAATCTGCCGGGGCACCCAGTTCTGCTCAGACATCTTGTGCCGCTTGGGCTTTCGCCCACCGGTAGTCGGCCTTGCCGGACGGCGACCGTTGCAGGCGGTCGCGGAAGACGATCGCCTTCGGCAGCTTGTAGCGCGCGATGTGGCGGGCCGCCTCCGCGAGGATGCTGTCGGCATCCGCGGTTTGGCCCTCGGCCAGCGCGACGATCGCGACGACCTCGTTTCCCCACCGGGTGCTGGGCCGGCCCGTCACGATCACGTCGTACACCGACGGATGCTCGGCGATCGCGGCTTCGACCTCTTCAGCGAAGATCTTCTCGCCGCCGGAGTTGATCGTCACCGAATCGCGGCCCAGCAACTCGATCTCGCCGTCGGCGAACCAGCGGGCCCGATCCCCGGGAACCGAATGCCGGATCCCGTCGATCACCGGGAAGGTCCGGGCGGTCTTGTCCGGGTCGCCGAGGTAGCCCAGCGGTATCAGGCCCTGTTGGGCCAGCCAGCCGATTTCGTCGTCGCCGGGCGACAGAATCCGGGTCATGTCCTCGCTGACCACCACCGCACCCGGGTTCGGGGCGAACCGGCCGCTGCCGCCCTGCTGGCGGCTGGACACCTGCCCCATCTGGTTCCCGGACTCCGACGATCCCCCCGCGTCCAGGATCGTCAACTGCGGCAGCAAATCGAGGAATCGCTGCTTGAGCGGAGCGCTCAGCGCCGCTCCGCCGGTGACCAGAATCAGCAACCCGGACAGGTCGTAGTCCCCGGACTCGAGCGCGTCGATCAGCGGCCGCCCGAAGGCGTCGCCGACGAAGGACAGCGACATCACGCGTTCGGCGCTGGCCAGCGCCCACGCTTCGGCCGGATCGAAATGGGTGGTCGTCGGGGCCATCACAAACGGCCGCCCACTGCAGAGGTTGATGAACGCCGCCCACTGTGCCGCGCCGTGCATCAGCGGCGCGCACGTCATCGACGCGGGTCCGCCCGGACGCGAGCGTTCGACGATGTCGTCGAGGCTGGTCATCGGGTCGCCGCCGAACGGCGGTCGCCCGCCCATGGCGTTCATGTAGATGTCGTGCTGGCGCCACAGCACCGCCTTGGGCATCCCGGTGGTGCCGCCGGTGTAGAGAACGTAGAGGTCGTCGGGCGACAACGCGAGGTCCAGCGGCTCGTCGGACGCCCCCCCGCCGTAAAAGGCCAGCAGTTCCTCGTACCGCACCGCGGAGGGCAACGGATCGTTCCCGGACTCGTCGTCGACGTGGATCAGCCGCATCGACGGCAGCCGATCCAGCGCCTCAGCCAGCGTCGGGGCGAACCGCGCCTGGTACATGACCGCGTCCGCGCCGGCATTGCCCAGCAGATAGACCAATTCGTCGGCGACGTAGCGATAGTTGACGTTGAACGGGGCCACCCGCGCCTGGTACGCCCCGAGCATGCCCTCCAGGTACTCGTTGCCGTTGGCCAGGTACAGGCCGAGATGGCTTTGACCGGATTCGTGCGGGGCCAGCTCGTGGCGTTCCCGGCGCACGCCGAGTCCCCACGAGTTCAGCGCCCGAGCGAGCCGGCGGGCCCGTTCGTCAGTTTGCGAGTAAGTGAATCGTCGGTGACCAAATACAATGCAGTCGCGATCGGGATTGGCGGCAGCAACAGCCGAGAACACTTGGGCGAGATTGAATTCCACTACCTCTCCTCACGCCGCGTGGTCCGGCGAGAGTCACGCTACAACAGCGTTTCGCGGTGGATGTCACGCACTGGAAATAGCAACGGGTTTAGTCTCGGCATCGTGTACGGAGCGATGCGGGCCGGATACTCCAGGTTCGTCGCCCTCGGCGACAGCCAAACCGAAGGTCTTTGGGACGGTGACGAAACCACCGGCCTCTTGGGCTTTGCCGATCGACTCGCCGTCATGCTCGATACCCTCTACCCCGGGCTGCAGTACGCCAACCTCGCGGTCCGCGGTAAGAAGCTCGGCGATGTGCTCACGGAGCAAATTCCACCCGCCCTGGCGATGAAGCCGGATTTGATCACCATTTGCGCCGGCATGAATGACGTCATCCAGCCCGGGCGACAATTCCCGCGGGCGCTGGCCGAGCTCGACTACGTTTATGCCGCGCTGGCCAGATCGGGCGCGACGGTGGTGACGACGACCTTCCCGAACGTCGCTCAATTCCTGCCGTTCGGCCGCATCGTGTCCAAACGGCTGGCCCGGATGAACAACGCGATCACCGTCGCCGCCGGCCGCTACGGATTCAAGCTGATCGACCTGTACAACGCGGCCTCGATGCGCGATTGGGACACCTGGAGCTACGACCGCGTGCACGCGTCCCCCAAGGGCCATATTCTGTTCGCCGCCGCGGCCGCCGAGGCCCTCAATTTGCCTGACAGCAGCCATGATTGGGCCGCAGCACACCCCAATCCCACCCAGCTGTCCATCGCCGACGGCGCCTACGGCAAGCTGCGCTGGACGCAGGACAATTTCTTCCCCTGGTTGTGGCGACGGATGCGCGGCCTGTCCGCGGCCGACGGCCGGTTCCCCAAACGCCCCGAGCTGGAACCGGTCAGCGGGCCGCCCGACGCCGCGCCCAGGGGTGACATTGCGGCACAGGGCGGACGTCAGTCAGGCATCCTTGATCCATGAACGTCGAGGCTTTGCTGCAGTCCATCCCGCCGCTCGCGGTCTACCTCGTGGTCGGGGGGGTGGTCGGAGTGGAAAGCCTGGGTGTCCCGCTTCCGGGGGAGATCGTTCTGGTCAGCGCGGCGCTGATGTCGTCCCATCACGACCTTGCCGTCAACCCGATCGGTGTGGGCGTCGCCGCCGTGATCGGTGCGGTGATCGGCGACTCGATCGGCTACTCGATCGGGCGCCGATTCGGCATGGGCCTTTTCGACAGGCTGGGCCAGCGCTTCCCGAGGCACTTCGGCCCGGGGCACGTCATGCTGGCCGAGCGGTTATTCGACCGCTGGGGAATCCGGGCGGTGTTCTTCGGCCGCTTCATCGCCCTGCTGAGGATCTTTGCCGGGCCGCTGGCCGGCGCGCTGAACATGCACTACAAGCGCTTTCTGGCCGCCAACGTGTCGGGCGCCATCTGCTGGGCCGGCGGCACAACCGCGCTGGTCTATTTCGCGGGCATGGCCGCCGAACGATGGCTGGAGCGGTTCTCCTGGATCGCCCTGGTCATCGCGATCATCGTCGGCCTGATCGCCGCAATCCTGCTGCGCGAGCGTACATCCCGCGCGATCGCCGAACTCGAGGCCGAACACGCGCAAAAGACCGGAACCACGGCCGCCGACGCCGCTTGACGGCCCGCGCGACCTAGCCGGTCGCCTCCCCCAGCTCGATCACAGCGCCCGGCCGGTGTTGCTCGATCAGAACGACGGCCATCTTCTGCGCGCGCCGAGCAGCTTCCAGATCGCCCACGGCCGCGAGAATGATGGCCCCTTTCATCAGGATGTGCCATGAGGAGGCGAAGTCCTCGACATCGGTGAGCCCGGCGGCCAGCGCCCGGCGGCGCACGATGTCGCGGACGTGGTCGATGTGTGCGATGCACGCCTGCCCGGCGGGGTGATCGGCGCCCAGTTCGAGTAGCACGTTGATGAACGAGCAGCCTTCAAAGCCGTCGCGGAGGTGAAACCACTCGTGCATCACGTCGAAGATCGCCAGCAGCTGTTCCTCGGGCGTCGTGCCGCGCTGCTCCGACTGCGCCTCGATCAACCCATGCGTCCAGATTTCCTCGCGGCGCTCCAGGACGGTCAGCACGAGGTCGTTCTTCGTCGCGAAATGCCGGTACAACGTCGCCTTGGCGACACCGGCGCGGTCGATTACCTCGTCGGTGCCGACCGCACGAATCCCACGCCGGCTGAACAGCTCATATGCCGCATTCAATATCCGTTCACGGGCAGACGGTGCGGCCGGCACGATGTCGGAATTTTCCATATTTCGGCTTACGATACTCTTAACCACCACATGTAGACAGACCGCTCTGTCTCGTTATACAAAGGAGATCCGCGCACTTCGCGGAAAGTCTGTCTTCAGACACTAGGACGGACATCCATCGCGGCGCCGTCGGCGCCGGTCGATTAGGAGTCCCCAATGAAGACAACTGCCGATCATGCTCCCCCCACGTCGGGCCCGCGGCTGATGCTCAGCACCCGCCTGGTCTACGAGCTCGGCGACCCGCACAGCACGCTGCGGGCGACCACGGATCGCCGCGGCGCGTCCGTGATCATCTATGCCGGCGGCGAGATCGACGCCTGCAATGAGCAAACGTGGCGCCATCTGGTCAACGAAGCGGCCGGCGTCGTCGCGTCCCCCGGCCCCTTGATCGTCGACGTCACCGGGCTGGATTTCATGGCCTGCTGCGCGGTCGAGGTGCTGGCCGATGCGGCAGCAGCCCTGCGCCGGCGCGGAATCGAACTGCGGCTGGTCAGCCCGCAGCGGATCGTTTCCCGAGTCGTCGACGCGTGCGGGCTCAGCGGCATGTTGCCCGTGTACCCGACCGTGGACTCAGCGCTGGCTCGTTAACTCCCCGGGCGCTGGATGTATCACCTACCCAGCTTCGGCGTAGAGGAGGAATTTCTCCTCGTCGACCCGGAAACGGGCGAACCCGCCCCATCCAACAACGAGGTGGCCGCGCAGGCCCGGCGTCGGGGCATCGAGCTGCAGCTGGAATTGAGCAGCTGCCAAGTCGAAACCGCCTCCGGTGTGGCCGCGAGCAGCGCCGAACTGCATGCGGAACTCGCCCTGCTGCGGCGCACCGCGGCGCAGGCGGCCGAGGCCAGTGGAGTACGGCTGCTGGCCCTGGGGCTCCCCCCGGTCACACCCCACGAGTTCCCGCTCACCGACACCGAGCGTTATCGGCGGATCGGGGAAGAGTTCGGGATGATCGCGCACGAGCAAGGCATCTGCGGGTGCCACGTGCACGTCGAGGTACCCAGCCGGGCTGCCGCCATCAAGGTCAGTAACTGGTTACGACCGTGGCTGCCGTCTTTGCTTGCGCTGTCGGCGAATTCGGCGCTGTATCGCAATACCGACACCGGCTATGCCAGCTGGCGCAGCATCCTGTGGCGACGCTGGCCGGCCGCCGGTCCGCCGCCGTTCTTCGCCTCACCAGAGCAGTACGACCGCACCGTGCGGATGCTGGTCGACAGCGCAGTGATCTTGGATCCCAAGATGATCTATTGGGATGTGCGCCCGTCGGCGAAGTTCCCGACGGTCGAGGTGCGGGTGGCCGACGTACCGGCGACGGTCGAGGAAACGGTGCTGCTGGCCACCCTGATCCGGGCCGCGGTGATGACGGCGCTGAACGTGGACGGCCGCGGCGACGACGGCGGCCGACTGCCACCGGCGGCAATGCGGGCGGCGTATTGGAAGGCCGCCCACGACGGGCTGTCGGGACACCTGCTCGACCCGGCGAACCAGCACCGGGCGGTGCCGGCCCGTCAGCAGCTCGATGCCCTGCTGCAACGAGTGCGTCCGGCGCTCGAGGATCTCGGCGAATACGACCGTGCCACCGCCGAACTCGAGCGCATCCTGACGCAGGGCAACGGGGCGATGCGGCAGCGCAAGATCTGGCAACAACGCGGCGACATGATGGACGTCATCGACGACGCCGCCGCCGCCACCGCGGGCTGACGGGTCTACACGGCCAACAGGCGATACAGCCCGATCAGCCCCACCACCACGATCGTGGAGCGCAATGCGTTCGGCGACAGGCGTCGGCCGTACTTCGCGCCGACTATTCCGCCGACCAGCGAACTCGCTGCGATGATCGCCGCCACCGACCAACTGATGCGCTCCGATGCCACCAACGTATAGCCCACCGCCGCAACGATATTCACGACGAGGGCCAACAGGTTCTTCGCGGCGTTCATGCGCTGCATCGACTCCGGCAAGAGCGCGCCCATCACGCCGACCAGCAGGATGCCTTGCGCGGCGGTGAAGTAGCCACCGTAAACACCGACGGCAAACGTGCCGAACACCAGCAGCGCCAACCGCGCCGGCGAGACGTGTTCGGCGGAACGGCCCTGGGCCTCGGCCCTGCGGCGCGCCCAGGATTGGATCCGCGGTCCGGCCACCACCAGCAGCAGGGCCAGCACCAGCAGCGCGGGCACCACTTCGATGAACACCTTCTCCGGCAGGTGCAGCAGCAAGTACGCGCCCAGCACGGCACCGGCCAGCGATGCCGGGATCTGCCAACGCAATCGATCCCACTGACCATCCAGCTCGGCGCGGTAACCCCAGGTGGCCGAAACGCCGCCGGCGACCAGACCGACAGCGTTGGACATCGTGGAGGTGACCGGCGGATAGCCCAGGGCGACGAGGGTCGGGAACGTGACCAATGTCCCCGATCCGACGAGCGCGTTGATTGCGCCGGCGGCGAACCCGGCCAGACCGATCAACATGACATGCGAAGCCAACACTTTCAAAAACACTAGCCGGACAACGCAATGCGCCGGCAATCGTGCAGCTCGGCGCGTTTCTGTCAGGCCGGCGGCGCTTCGGAGCCGCGGCCCACACCGGTTCGCAGCTTGACCGACGCCGAATACGCGAGGCTTCGGAAATGCAGCACGGGGTCATCGGACGGTTCGATGCCGTCGGTGACTCGCATCGGGTCGAAAACGACGATGTCACCGTCGTGTTCGCGCTCGGTATCGAGCCCGGTGATTTCCAGGGTGCCGACAGTGACCGTCTCGGCGCTTCGCCACGGCGCCGACGGGTCGATCGTCGAGTCCTGCGGTCCGGCGATCTGCACGCGATAGTCGAACCGGACCGGACCTTGTGCCAGACGCGCATTCAGCTCGCCGGTCAGGAAGTCCGGGGCCGCGTCGCGGGCGTCAGCCGCCGACAGATAGCTCTCACCCGCGGCCGGAATCAGGTGGTAGCGAACATATCTGGCGTTCCCGTCGGCACTGGTCCACCGGAACGCATGCAGGCCGTGGTATTCGATGGTGGCATAGCTGGTCGGCACCTTGTTGGCATCGCGCACCACTGGCAACGCGCCGAGCAGTCGCGGATGCGTGATGAAGTACTTGGCCATGCGCAGCGGCGTGGTCAGGCTGGGCCGCATGGCCTTGAGCAGATCGACGAACCCCTCCGGCTTGCTGGAGACGAACAGCCGGGCCGTCTGGGTCGACACGTCGGTGGTGGATCCATCGGGCAGGGTGAACTTCACCGCCATCCCCCGCACTCCCGGCGAACCGTCGGGCTGCTTCGGGTTGCCCGATCCGTTGGAGAACCGAACCAGCGCCGCAACCGTCGACCCGTCGAGGTGCTTAGCCCGGGACAGTGTCGCCCCATCCCGGGTGGCGGTGAAGGTGCCGCGGTAGAGCGTGCCTTTCGCGTGCAGCGCCCGAGCGCCGGGCTGGGCTCCCCCGGTACCTCGAATCGCCTCGATCGCATCGTCAGGAGTGACCATGCGCGAATCTTAAGGCGCTACTCGGGAAAGCCGAAGAGTTTGACGACACCGTGATCGCGACCCGCGGTGTAGCCGCCGTCGACGGCGATGGCCTGGCCGCTGACGAACGACCCGTCGAGCGAGAGCAGGAACGCCGCCATGGCAGCGACCTCGTCTGGCCGGCCGAGCCGTTGCAGCGCGTGCTCCTCGGTGATCGAGGCCAGCGGGCCCTCCATTCCCGGCAGGCCGAAAACGCTTCGGGCCATCGGTGTGTCGATGAAGCCGGGACAGATCACGTTGGCCCGGATGCCGCTCGGGCCGTAATCGAGCGCAATGTTCTTGGTGAGCAGCACAACTCCACCCTTGGCCGCGTTGTAGGAGCTGCCGCCCGCGGTGCCTTCCAGTCCCTCGATGCTGGCGACGGTCACGATCGAGCCGCGTTCGCCGTCGACCCTGTCCTGTTCGATCATCTTGGCCAGGGCCGCCTTGGCGACCAGGAAGGTGCCGGTGAGGTTGATCCCGATCACCCGGTCCCACTCCGTGCGGTCGAGCAGATGGACCGGGCCGCCGCCGGCAACACCGGCCGCGTGGAAGACGCCGTCGAGGCGGCCCGGCACCGCGGCGAGCACGGCCTGGATGGCCGTTTCGTCGGTCACGTCGGCCGTGACGAAGTGGAAGTCGGGTCCCAAGTCGGGCGGAGATTCCAGGTCGGCTCCGATCACGGTGCCGCCTTCGGCTATCAGGCGCCGCGCGGTAGCCAGGCCGATGCCCGACGCCGCACCCGTCACGACGAAAGTGCGATGACGGGCGCGATCAACATTGACCATGTGTTGATTCCTTTATCCGAGGGTTTGCCCAGCAATGGTTACATACGTTGTCATCGCGATTCTGCTAGGCCATGACTCCCACTGTCGCACTAACATTTTCCGTGTGGAGTTGCGTCATCTTCGTTATTTCGTAGCGGTCGCCGAAGAGCTTAATTTCGGTCGGGCCGCGAAGCGCTTATGCATTGCCGGACCGTCACTTTCGCAGCAGATCAAGGTCCTCGAGCGGGATCTGCGGGTACGACTGTTCGATCGCGACCGGCGCTCGGTCACCCTCACAGCAACGGGAGCGGCGCTGCTTCCGTCGGCCCGCACGCTGCTCGATCAGGCAGATCAGTTGCGCCGGTCGGCAATCGGGCTGTCGCTGGCCGAACCCGTGCGGATCGGCTATGCGCAGTGGCTTCCCCCGGACCTGACCGATCGGACCTCGGCGGTCGCGAAGGTGCACATCGACACGTGGGTGCTGCCGTCGCACGCGCAGGTCGCCCGGGTGGCCGAGGGCGGCGTCGATCTGGCGATCTGCGGGGTACGCGCCTCCGACCTGGACCGGCACGGCCTGAACGCGCATCTTATTGGCGCCGAGCAGCTTTACACGGTCAGCGTCGGATCGGATGCCTCCCCGGTCGAGGCGTCCGACGCAGTGGTGCTGCTCGACGCCGACTCCGGCAGCTGGTTCTCGTGGAACCGGTATGGGGAACAGTTCGCCAGGGAGACCGGCGCTCGCACGGTGCGAATAAGTGACGGGGGCCTTGCTGCCCCAATGTTTTTCGAGCATGTGCGGCGGCTGGGCCGACCGGTGCTCGCCTCGCCCAAGGTGCAAACCGTGGCGTTGCCGGCAGATCTCGTGCAGCGCCCGATCGTCGCGCCCGCGCCTTTTTGGACGTGGTCGCTGGTGTGGCGGCGCATCGAGAACCGTGAAACCGTGCGTGGGGTGATCGACGCGCTGACGGCCGAAGCGGAAGTGCCCGAGCTGGACGAGGCCTGGCTGCCCTTCACCGATCCCTACCGGTCGCGAATCACCTTGGCAACCGCGTAATTACGCGGCTGACGCGGTGAAACCGTAGCGTCCGGGTACCCCCGAGAATCGGCTTCCCATCGGCCGGGGGCCGCACACCCGGCGCGGCTTCCTCCAGCGTAGGAGATCGCGGGTCCGGAGGGTGGTTCCTACTCTCACGAAACTCGTCGTGGACACGGTGACTACCCTTGGCTTGACTGCACCCGGGGACCCAGGAATTTTTCGATGAGCGGAGAAACCATGCCACCAGCCGACGTCAACACCGGAACGACGGAGACGCTGGTCGGCATGGTCGAGCAGCATGCGGCGCGCCGGCCTGACGACGTCGCGATCCACTTCGGCGAGCGGCAGTGGTCGTGGGCACAGTGGGCGTCGCGGATTCGCCAGACGGCCGGGGCGCTGCGGGCCGCGGGTTTGCGGCGCGCCCAGGTGGTGGCATTCCTGGACAAGAATCACCCCGCTTGTCTGGAAACCCTGCTGGCCGCCACGTCGATCGGCGCGGTGGCCACGATCGTCAACTGGCGGGTGATCGGCGACGAGCTGGTCCACGTGCTCAACGACAGCGGCGCGCAGGTGCTTGTCGTCGGTGCCGAGCTGGCGCCGACGGTCGAGGCGATCCGCGCGAAAGTCCCCGGCGTGCAGCGCGTCATCGTGGTGGGCGGCGCCCAGGACGAATACGAATCCTTGCTCGCCGCCGCGTCACCCGTCGAGGTCGATCCCGAGGTCGCCGACACCGATGCCGCGATCACGATCTATAGCTCCGGCACCACAGGTCGCCCGAAGGGTGTTCAGCTGACCCAGCGGGCGCTGGTCAACCACATCATCAATCTGTCGCCGCCGTTTCCGTTCTCGGACGGCGACGCCAACCTCGTTGCCATGCCGCTGTTCCACGTCGGCGGTATCGCGTATGCGTTCTTCGGCATCCGGGCCGGCGCGCCGACGTTCCTGACCCGCGAGCCCGAGGCCGCGACGCTGATTGGCGCTGTGAAAGCCGGTGCGACGCATGCCTTTCTGGTGCCCCCGGTGATTGCCAGGTTCCTGGACGCCGGCGAGGCCGCTATCGGCGCGATGTCGGGTCTGCGCTACCTGGTCTACGGAGCGGCCCCGATGCCGGTGCCGCTGCTGCAGCGCGCGCTCGCGGCCTGGCCCGAGATGAACTTCGTGCAGGTGTACGGACAGACCGAGCTGTGCGGCGCGATCGCGGCGCTCGACGCCGACGACCACCGCAATTCCAGCCGGCCCGAACTGCTCATGTCAGCCGGAAAAGCCGCTCAGGGCAACGAGATTCGCATCGTCGATCCGGAGTCGGGCGAGCAGCTGCCACACGGCGAGTCCGGTGAGGTCTGGGTGCGCAGCGATCAGCGCATGATCGGCTACCTGAATCGGCCCGAAGCCACCGCCGACACCATCACCGCCGACGACTGGCTGCGCACCGGTGACATCGGACGTCTCGACGCCGACGGCTACCTGTTCATCGAGGACCGTCTCAAGGACATGATCATCACCGGCGGCGAGAACGTGTACGGGCCCGAGGTGGAAAGCGTGCTGCTGGAGCATCCCGGGATCGCCGACGCCGCGATCATCGGGGTACCCGACGACCAATGGGGCGAGTCCGTCAAGGCGATCGTCGTCGGCCCCGGCCTGGAACCCGCCGAGATCATCGAGTTCTGCCGGCAGCGGATGGCCGCTTACAAGTGCCCGCGCACGGTCGATTTCGCCGACGAGCTGCCCCGCAACGCCAGCGGCAAGATTCTGAAAAACCAGCTCCGCGAACCATATTGGAAGGATCACGCCCGCAAGGTATGACGCCGGCTGCACGATCCACAACGAAAGGGCGATATGAGCAGGCCGTTCGAATCCGTCAACACCGGCGTCGCCGCTCATATCGGCAGGTACGCCGACGCGGTACGCGTGCCCGCGGGCTCTGAGGTCATCTACACCTCCGGCACGCCCGGACTGCGTCCGGACGGAACGCTGCCCAAGGACTTCACCGAGGAAGCCACCCAGGCATGGCGCAACGTCGAGGAAGCGCTGAGCCGGGCCGGGGCGAGATTGTCCGACATCGTCAGCGTGCGGCAGTGGCTGACCGACGCGGCGGACATTCCGGCCTACGCGGCGGTGCGCTCGTCGGTGATCCGACACGAACCCGTGTTCATGCTCGCGGTGGTCCCGGCGCTGGTCTGGCCCGATATCCGGGTCGAAGTCGAAGTCACCGCCGTCCGCCGTCCGGCGATGTTATAGCCTGCTCTTCGACCCGATATCGATTCTCCGCGAATGCAATCAGGGGCGACATGGGCGAGATAGTCGACGCGAAGCGACGGGACGGCGCGATCGCGGTGCTGGGTGGACCCACGACGGTGATCGATATCGCGGGCCGCCGGATCGTGATGGACCCGACCTTCGACCCGCCGGGTCCTCATGACTATCTGAACAAGCTCACCGGTCCGGCCGTGAGCGCCGACGACCTCGGGCAGGTCGACGTGGTGCTGATCAGCCACGACCAGCACCCCGACAATCTGGACGACGCGGGCCGCCGGATGGCAGAGGCCGCGCCGCTGATCGTCACCAATCCCGGGGCGGCCGGGCGCTTCGGGCCGCCGGCGGTCGGGTTGAAGCCCTGGCAGTCGTATTACTTGCCGGGTGGGCCCGGACGTGTTGCGGCACAAGCCGTTCCGGCCGTGCACGGTCCGGCCGACGGGATGCGCGACATGGAGGGCAACGTCAACTGCGAGGTGACGGGTTTCGTGTTGTACGGGCCCGGGCTGCCCACCATCTATCTCAGCGGCGACAACGCCTCGATGAGCGTGGTCGCCGAGGTGGCCGATCGGATCGGCGAGATCGACGTCGCGGTGCTGTTCGCCGGCGCCGCGACCGTGCCGGCCAAAGAGCGCGGGCGCCCGCTGACCCTGACCTCCGCGCGTGCGGCCGCGGCCGCCGAGGTGCTCGGGGTCAAGGTGGTGATCCCGGCCCACGTCGACGGCTGGGCCCACTTCAGCGAGGGGCCGAGCGAACTTGCCGCGGCATTCGACCAGGCGGGCATCAAGCGGGTGCTGCACACGGCTCCGCACGGCGAGTGGATCGACCTGAAGTAGCGGTGCGGCCGCCTCAGAGGCGGCCCTGCGTCCGCAACTCCGGATGCACCCAGTCCGGCGAGCGCCGCTGCATGAATGCGCGCACCCCTTCCCGCGCCTCGGCATCCATCAGGCTGCTGGTCATGCCGATGCGGTCGTAGAGGCCCAGGTAGCTGTCGATGCTGGACTTGATCACGTTGCGGGCGCGCGGCGCGGTCCGGCAGCTTTGGGCGAGCAGGTCGCGGGCGGTGGCCAGCAGATCGTCATGCGGCACCACCCGGGTGACCAGGCCCCAGTCGAGCGCTTCCCCGGCGGTGAGCACCCGTCCGGTGAACATCAGGTCGCGGGTGCGGACCGGCCCGACCAGACGCAGCAGCATCTGGCTGTAGTAGGTGTCGGCGTAGCCACGGAACAGCTCGGGCACCCGGAAGGTCGCCCGCTCGCTCACCACGGACAGGTCGCTGCACAGCGCGATCTGCATGCCGCCGCCCTGGCATAGCCCGTTGACGGCGGAGACGATCGGCTTGGCGGAGGTCCGCACCGCGTCGAACGGCGTGACGTCCATGCCCAGCGCGGCGCCGAAGGTGATCCAATCGTCGACGCCGCCGCCCCCGGTCATGTCACCGCCGGGCGCGAACACGTCCCCGGTGCCGGTGATCAGCAAGCCGGCCAGCCCCGGGTCCGAGTTGACAAGGCCTACGGCGTAACGGATTCCGAAGTACATCGCGGGCGTCAACGCGTTACGCGCCTCGGGACGATCGATCGTGCACACCGCGATCGGTCCCTGGCGCTCGAACGACAGATACGGGGTGCCCAGCCAATCCCCGTCCGGGGGCCGGGGCGTGCTCTGCGATGTCGGGGTCTGCGCCACGGGCTCCTCCAGGATCACGCTACTGAAACTCTTACAGTATGCGCGAGGGCCCTAGACGAACGGCAGCGTGGCGACCTCGGTGGTCTCGGACATGCTCATGACGAGGTTGCGGTGCTTGTCCTGCAGCGTGGTCGAGGCGTCTCCGACGGCCCGGTCACACTGCGGGCAGCGCGTGGCGAACTGCGGCTGGTCCTGCTCGTCCGGCCAGAATCGACGCGGCCCGACCTGCACCCCGGGGTCGAAGACGACCTGCTGATGCGGGGCTTCCTTGAGGATTCTGCCGACGGGATGGCTTTGCGGGCACTCGAGTTTCAGAATGCCGATCCCTTCTTGGTTACTCATCGTCTGCTCCTTAGGGGTCTTGGTCTGGCGCTCGTGCTCTCTCATTGTTGTCGTGACGCGCCGGGCTTAAACGTGTAGGTCTCGCCGTGGGCGAGGTGGCAACGCATCAGGGTGGTGGTGTTGCCGATGAAGTGGACAGCGGCCTCGCCGTAATCCGCTGTCCCCCTGCTGATTAGCCTTGAGGAAGTCATGCTTACCGTCCGGCGTGAGTAGGGGCTGTCGGCGTTTGCGGCCGGGGCAGCTGCCGCGGGCGTGCCGGGGTTACGGCTAACCTCAGCCCCATGCCCGCAGATGCCAAGCAGCCGAGCCCGACCAAGGTTCGCATCCTGCGTGCCGCCGCTGAGCTGATCGCCAAGCAGGGATATGCCGCCACCTCGACCCGGGACATCGCGGCCGCCGTCGGCGTCGAGCAGCCGGCCCTCTACAAGCACTTCAAGGCCAAGAGCGACATCTTCGCGGCGCTGGTCCGGCTGGCCCTGGAGTGGCCGAGCGAGCTGGCCGACGAGCTCGCGACGCTGCCCGCGCCGGCCGTCGTCAAGCTGCACCGCATGTTGCGGGAATCTCTGGACCACCTGCACGCCTCGCCCGAAGTGGTGGTCTCGGTCATCGCGACTCCGGACCTGTGGCAGGACAGCTTCACCGCGGAGCAGGCCCTGGCGTCGAAGATCGAGCAGGCGCTTGCCGATCTGGTCGAAACGGCGCAGGCCGAAGGCGACGTGCGCGCGATGAACCCGATCTCGGCATCGAGACTCCTGCAGGCGCTGTTCGACGCGCTGACCCCGCAACTGACGGTCAGCCCGGACGAGATCGTGGAGTTCGCCATGATCGGACTGTTGACCGACCAGGCCCGTTTACCTGAAATCCGTTCTGCCGCAGACGCTTTGGACATTCAGGCCGCCCGGCCGAACATCAGCGTTTAACCGCCGCGGCCTCGGCCGCAGCAATCGCTCAAACATATCGGGCTCGCCGACGCTTGACATTCGGTTATCAGCTGATAACCTTTGTTCTAGTTATCAAGCGATAACCACACCGACCGCCCGACCTGAGCAGCCAGGAGACGAATCGCGATGACGAAGACACTGAACGTGGAGCATGCCGAGCTGGTGGCCCGAGCCGGCGAGCTGGAAGCCCCCATCGCGGGCGTTCCCTCCGACAACGGCCACGCGCCCTGCGCCCTTGAGCTGGCCACCCGGGCGGCCCAACAACTCGCCTTCTCCGCCGACAACATGCGCATTTATCTGCACGCGGGCGAACGCGAGCACGCACGACTCGCGCAATCGCTGCGCAACGCCGCCAAGGCCTACGAGGACATCGACGCGCTGGCCGCCGACGCGCTGGACAATGACACCCCGGTGGCCGCGGCCGCGCCCGCGCACGCGGAGCCCGACGACGCCGAGCCGGCGATGCTGGCCAGCACGGTTTCGCTGCGCGGGTTGGACCCGATCCCCTACTACCCGGTCAAGGAGGCCGCGAAGGCCTTGATGCAGGGCGACCAGGGCAGGTCTCTCCTCGCCTTCGCCGACGAGTGGGCGGCGTACCTGCGGACGTTGTCGCAGGCCAGCTTTCGGTTCCGGCCGTTCTCGGATTGGGACAGCGAGGCGAGCGACGCCGTCGAGCGGCACTTCGATCTGGATCGCAATTGGCTCGACCACATGGCGAGACTGTGCGGCCAGCTGTCCACCCAGGCCCGAAACCTGGTTGCCGCGCACCGCTGGGCGGTCAGTGAGCATCCCAGCCTCGAGAAGCTGCGTCAGCTCGACGAGCGATGGATATCGAACCAGTCGGTGCCGGGCTGGGAACGATGGGGGAAGCCGGCGCTGCTACGGGTCTACGCGGAGTACCA
This sequence comes from Mycobacterium ahvazicum, assembly GCF_900176255.2. Classification (GTDB taxonomy): domain Bacteria; phylum Actinomycetota; class Actinomycetes; order Mycobacteriales; family Mycobacteriaceae; genus Mycobacterium; species Mycobacterium ahvazicum. The sequence continues at coordinate 1,609,024 of NZ_FXEG02000002.1, read as the reverse complement.
GGCGAAGTCGGAGGCGGTGCTGGCCGAATACGAGCAGCGCGTCGAGCTGGGTCCGGTGAATCCGCCGCGGCCCCCGGTCGCCTACCAGATCGATGTGCCGTCCGCACCCGATCTGCGGCCTGGTCCTGGACTCGAGCCGCTGCCCGTACCGGACGGCGGACTACCGTCGCTCGGGGGTGCCATGCCCATGCTGCCGTCGGGCGCGACGCCGTCGATGCCGACCGACGCGACGCTGACCAAGGACTCGAAAAACCTCAAGGTGGTGCCCGATCTGCCCAAAGGGGCCGGGCTCAAGCCGGCGTCGGTCGGAGCCGGCGGCGCCGGGCTGCCGGCGATGCCCAAGACGCCACTACAGCTCGCGCAGGATTCCACAGCGGTGTCCCGGCCCGGACCGATCACCGCCGGAGGGGTCCCGATCCCGGCCGCTTACGCGGCGCTGAACAAGGGCGGTGGCATGGGCATGCCGATGGGCGCCGCGCCTGCCAACCACGGTCAGGAGGGCGGTAAGGGCAAGCGCGTGCAGCATGGCGACGAGGCGATCTACACCGAGGACCGGGCGTGGACCGAGGGCGTGATCGGCCGGCGCCGGGCTTCGTAAAACGCTCGGATTATGCGGGCCGTTGTCTGTGGTCCCGGCTGGGATCGAACCAGCGACCTTCCGCGTGTGAAGCGGACGCTCTTCCACTGAGCCACGGGACCGGCGCCGAGAGGCGAACGAGGGAGAAGACTAGCACGAACGGCGAGTGTCCAGTACATGCCGTGTGCGCCCCCAGGGGTCGCCCGATAGCCTAGAGCGACAACGGCCTAGAGATTTGTGCACGCCCGCTCAGGTGGACTATCGTCTTCCTTCGCACCGGGCGACGATCTCGCCCGTTGCGCGCGGATGTAGCGCAGTTGGTAGCGCATCACCTTGCCAAGGTGAGGGTCGCGGGTTCGAATCCCGTCATCCGCTCGAAGGTGCACATGGCATCAACCCCCGCGGTGGAGTGGCCGAGTGGTGAGGCAACGGCCTGCAAAGCCGTGCACACGGGTTCGATTCCCGTCTCCACCTCCGAATTTTTCTCCCAGCGCGATTAGCTCAGCGGGAGAGCGCTTCCCTGACACGGAAGAGGTCACTGGTTCAATCCCAGTATCGCGCACCAGTATTACTGCAGTTCAATCCAGCTATTTGGCTGTTCAAGTCTCCGGCCGGATCGCCAACCGCCGACCCGACCGTTCAAGTCAGCACACGCTGCCAACCCTGGGCTACCGTTTGGCCATGCCCGAATTTCCCGCGCGACCGGTGGACCTGTCGTGGTTCTACACGCTCAATCTGCACGACCGGGTCAACCTGCTGAACAACCCGCGCCAGTCTCTGATATCTCAGTTCGTCGAACGCATTCTCGCCCAAGTCAAACAGCACGGGATAGAGCAAACGGTCGTCGACGAAACACAGTGGAGCGGCACGTCCAGCTGGAAGCTCGACGACTCAGTGAGGGCAAACCTCGAGGAGGCCGGCCACAAGCTTGATGGATGGTTCGATTCACTGACCCCCACCGAGCGCAACCACGTCATTTTGCACCGCAGTGAAGAGGGCACACAGACCGCTGCGACCAAGGCCGGCGTCGATCCACGCATGGCCCATCCCTACCTCGACATGAAGGCGACGAAACTCGGTCTGCCGTGAGATGGCGCGCGCCTCGCCGAGCGGCGTCACATCGACGGCTGAGCAAGGAGCCCACAGTGCGATTGATCAACGGTCGAGCACTTGCTGTCGTCAGCGTGGTGCTCGGTGTCGCGGTGTTGAACGCTGGTGCGGCGAACGCCGATGGCCCGGTCCAGGTGAAAAGCAGGCTCGGCGATGCGTGTCTGGACGCACCGGGCGGGAACTGGTACGCCGCGGTGGTGGTCAACCCGTGCAATGGTTCGGACTCCCAACGCTGGAATCTCATCGGGCGGCAGCTGCAGAACGTGGCACTCGGCGGGGGTTGTCTGGTCAATCCGGCGGGTCACGGCATGTTTGCCCACCTAGCGCCCTGTACCGGGATGTGGAACCTGAACTGGAATATCGACCCCAACGGCCACTTCTCAACCGATCCCGGGATGCTCTGTCTTACCGTCCTCGGCGGACCCGGCCCTGGGACTTGGGTGTCCACCCGCTATTGCGGCGATGATCCGGCGCAAGGTTGGGATATCGTTGCGTAATACGTTGACGCACACTGCGTTACGAGATTTCAATTCGCTCATCCAGCGACTGCTGTTCCGTCAGCCGAGAGGTGAATAGCTCGCCGCCCGAAACGATCCTAGACTCGCGCAGGTGGGATCGGATGGCCCGCGTTGTTGCTACGAGAGGACGGATGAGACATGCCGCTGCTGCTCCTAGTCCTCAAGGTCGCGCTGATCGCCTTCGTCGTCGGCGGTACCGCCGCGCTGATCGCCCGCGGCATTCGGCGCTCGCGCGCGAATCGGTTCGATCCGCGCTGGACGAGCCACCGCATCCAACCCGGATATGAGGCGTCCGCGCTCGGCGCTATGCCGACAACACCGCTGCCCGAGTGGGCCTACTGGGACGAAGACGGCGACGACCATCGCGACGGCGTCCGGCGCCGTTGACGCTGCGAGCCTAGATCCGACGACTTCAGTTGCGGCAGCAGGTATTCGAGCTGCCATAATGCAGTTGTGCCCCGCCGACGTCATCGGCGGGTCTGGGTAGGGGGGTGCCACACGCTGTGCCCCTTAAGCGCGTCGACGAGTTGAGGCCAGGCGACCGGATACGAATGAAGATCGGGCGTGCCACCGTCGTCGCCGTCGAGGCCCTTCCCGACGAGCGCACCTTGATCACGTTCGCCTACGGGACAAGAGGCGCCGCCGACAACGACCTGACCGTCGACGTCCTCGACGACGATGAGTGGGGCGACTGAGCCAACCCGACTGGACTCAGGAGCCCGTCAGGATCGTCGGGAAGGGGCTGCGCTCCGCGGGCAGGTCGGGCGGGAAACACGGCGAGACACCCTGCAGCGTCGGGGCATAACCGGGCTGATACCGGGCGATGATTTGCAGGATGTAACCGTCGGGCGCATAACCAAATCGATTGGGCTTGTAGAAGCCGTCCCGCTCGTACACCTGCCAGCCCCAGCTCTTCCAGATGTCTCCGGCCTTGGCGACGATCGTGTTCGTGTCAACGCCGGCCGGCAGCGTCAGATCACCATTGGTCGCGAATTCCATTGGCGGCGTGCCTGTTTCGACATCCTTACACGGATGCACGGTGCCGCCACCGCTGTAACGACTGGCGTCAAGCGTCGTCCCGGGCGGCAGCGCCGCAAGCGTCTTCTTCAGGTAGCCGATCACCGTATCCTGGGCCTGCTGTTGGGTTTTCGGGATGACGGGTTCCAGTTTCCAGCCGGGCGGTGGCGGTGGCGTTGATTCCACGGGTGGTCCTCCAATGGGCGTAGCACCGGTCGGCGTGGGTGGTCCTAGCGGGCGTTCGTGGCCACAGGCAACGACGAGCATGACCATCAACAGAGCACACGTACGGCGCATGCGTTTAGCCTCCCCCGCTCGGAATGGCCTGGGGCGGTGGCACACCGGCGATCACGGCGCCCAGATTGAGCAGCGCCGGGTTCCCCTCGCTCCAGTAGCTGCTGTGGGCCGCGACGCTCGGCGTCACCCCGAGCGGGTCACTGCTCGGCCCGGCAGCCGCGAACAGCCGCGTCGCACCGAAGTCGTCGGCGGTCGGATCGTGCCCCAGCGTCATGTCGGTCACCAACTCGATGATGTCATTGCGGGCGCGCATGGCATAGACATTCGCACCGGGATCCAGGTTCAGGTCACCAGCGTGCTTGACCAGCATCCCGGGGCTGCCGACCGCGATGACATTGTCGGCGTCCAGATGATGGCTTCCAGATGCGGCCGCACCGACCAGCGTCGAGCCGTAGCTGTGCCCGATCACCGTGTCGATCGACGGCGTGCCCACGTGCGATGCGCGCTGCCCGCTCTCGAACGCGTCCAACGCGCCCGCACCGGCCCGGGCCCGATCGGGCCACGCCGCCTCGACGAGATCCATCGGACGGTCGTAACCCATCCACGTCGTCACCGCGACATCGCCCGGCCTCAGGTTCGGGTCGGCCGCCATCGCGGAGTTGTACATCGCCAAAGACTTCAGGTCGCTGCCTTCGAAGGTCGCGAGGTCTTGCCCGGTGCCGGGCACCAGGATCGCATTACGCCGGGCGTAGTCGGGGTTTGCGATCGCGACCGCCCCGTGGCCCTGGTTGTCGATCAGGCCGAGGTAGCGCCGCACGCCGTCGTTGCGGTTCAACGCCGTCTGCACCGCCTGGTACCCCTCGAGGCTGTGCCGGGCCGCCAATAGTTGGGGCGCAAGTGCGTTGAATTCGCCGGTCGTCGCTTCGGTGTGATCGCCCATGTAGATCTGGGCCGCCAGTTCGTCGACGCGGTGCTGCAGACGGTCGACGTCGGCTTGCGTCTGCTGCTGCAACTCGGGCAGATGAAGCCGGTTGTAGTGATCCTTGCCGAGATGATCCTGCGGGTCCCACGGCATGCCGGGGTGATTGCCGATGTTGTGGTCCTGGCTGTACAGCCAGTCCTTTTCCTGCGGCGTGAGCTTGTTCCACAGGTCGGCGAACTGCTTGGGATCCTGCGGCAGCGGTTGCTCCAATGCCCGTTGCACGTCGGGCCGGTTGTCATGCGGCCCAGGCGGAATGGGCGCGTCGCCGTCGGCCATATTGATGGCCGACGCCAACTCCTGGTCGACGGCGTCAGCCTCGGCCACGATCGCGTCCAATCGGGTTTGCAACTCGGCGCGCTGCGTCTGCATCTTCGCCCACTCGGCCGCGGTGTAACGCAGCGCAGGAATCGCCACCACCTGACTGGCGGCGGCGTCGACTTGCAGCCGAGCCGCGGCCACGTCCGCCCGCAACGTCGCGAGCTCGGCCTTGACCTTGTCGATGCCGCCGGCGGCCTTCTCGGCGGCCTGCGCGACGGCGAGGGCTTCGTTCCCATGCGCGTCGAGATCTTGCCGCACCGCCGCATTCTGGTGTGCGGCGGCGTCGCGGGACGCACCCTCCCAGCCGGCGAACACCGAGAGCGTCGCCAACTCACGCGAGGCGCCGAAGGCGCTCTGCGAGCGCGCGGAGGCCGCGTGAAACACCTCGCGCACCGCTTCGGTGTTCCAGCGGTCAATGTCTGCGACCGATAAGGCCATACCCCACTGTTCTCAGCCGCGGCCACTGACCGCGGCAGCCCTGGCAGCGACCCCGGCGAGTGCGCGCGCTCGCTCCGCCTCGGCCGCCGCATGCAGGACCGCGGCATCTTGCAGCGCGAATCCGTGATCGCCGACCTTGCCCACCAGCACCCGCGACTCCGGCAGCCAGCGCGCCGCCCTGGCGCTCAGCGCCAGCGCCGACGTACCGGCCCAACCGTACTGAGCCGCCTCGATCCGGTTGTCGGCCGTGAGGAACCCTGCCGCCAGATCCTCGGCCTGGTCACTCACCCGCCTTCCCGAAACCGTCAACTGTTCCACATCGATGCTGATGTCAGACACCGTCGGATCCCCTTCCCGGCAAGCGATCCCGCTGGCATCTGCGGAGAGTAAGCACGCAGGGCGCCGAACGCACTTCACCCTTGTGCAGGCAGCGGGTGTCCGGGGCCCGGGCGCCGGCGCCGGCGCGCCGATCAACATGCCGAAGGTTGTAACTCAACCGGCGAACAGAGCCCCCAGGTATGAACTTCGCGGCGATTGCAAACTAAACGATTTGCTTACGGCCCGTTCAACACGTGAATAAGAGCGACCCGGTATGTATTTCATGATCAGGGCAGACTGAGGGATTTGTGAATGAGCATTGGGAATTCCGCTGTACGGATTACGCGGAAATAACAGACCCCGGGATTTATCAATTATTTATTGGCCGCCTCAAATGCCCCCCCCGCCACAGGCCACCATTCCCGGCGAGTCGGCGGGTGCGGCAGTCCCACGCGCGAACGTGGGTGGGCAAGAGTTGTTTGGGTGGGGCCGTCCACACCGGCGCCGACCCCCCGGCGGCAGCGGACGAAGATATGGAAAAGAGCTCTGAGCAGCAGATTCCTACTCGAAGAGGGTGGCCATCCGGCTCTCGCCGTCCTTGGGAGAGTCACATGAGGTGCACTGCATTCCGGCGCCGTTGCCGAAGCATTGGCTGGTGCAGTCGGCACTGCCGATCCCGATCGTCAACAGGAACGCTCCCACTGACGCCACAAACAGCGCTGCGACCGTCTCCATTTCTGACCTCCCACCCAACCCTGAATTAATTGCGACGTATATACCACCAACTCAAGGCGTCTAATCAACAAAAATGGACCAAATTGTCATCAACGTCAAGTTCAAATGCAAAATAAATCAAGATCAATACTTATGACGATCAAGATCAGTTGCTCGCGGGACTTGAGCGGATCAGAAATTTCAATGATTAGCCCATTTCGGCAAGACGACCCGCCGCGTCGTGTGCTAAGAGACCGAGGCGATGCCGACGCCTGGCCTGCGGCGCCGGGACACCCGCCGTGGCGTCCGGCCGGAGGGGATGCAACAGCCATCGTCAGCGCGAACGCCGGAGAGCCATTACAGGCTCCCGCAATAGCTTTGGGACACAGGCAAACTCGGCCGCAGCGTGACAGCCTGCGCTAACCAGAGTTCAGGGATGCCGGCCGGAAAATTAAGTGAAGCGGCCACCGAGGATCCGCCCGGTGGCCGCCTCGTCGGCCATTAAACGATGCTAGCTTTCGCCCGCGATCCGCGTGCCGTTTTTCGCGAGTTCTTCCGCGGATCCGAAGATCGGACCGCTCGTGCCCAGGACTGCGCAGGTCAGAGGCTTCGCCGCACCGTCGCCGACCGCTTTCGAACGTTGACGTTTAGCGGGACCGAATGGTGGCATCCGCGAGCCATGAGTCTCAGGGTGGAGTTCGTCCGAACCGACCTCGATCGCATACCGCGTCGCCTGGTGGCGATCGGCTGGGCGTCCGACGCGAACAGCTAGTCGACCATGCGGACCGCGTTCCATCACCAGCTCGACGCACTGCGGCGCAGCATCGCCGACATGTGCGATCTCACCGGCACCGCGATGGCCCAGGCCACCGAGGCCCTGCTGGGCGCGGACATCGTCTTGGCCGAAGGCGTGATCAGCGCGCACCCGGACGTCATCGTCCGGGCTACCGATATCGAGAATGACGCCTACACCCTGCTGCTCCTGCAGGCTCCGGTCGCCGGCGACTTAAGGGCCATTCTCGCTAGCCTGCAAAACGTCGCCGACGTCTATCGCATGGCCGCCCTGGCGCTGCATGTCGCCGATACCGTCCGGCTGCGGCACCCCTGCACCGCAATCCCGGACGACATCAAGCCCTACTTCGCCGAAATGGGCCGCATCGCCGTGGATCTCAGCCGGAACGCGAGGAGGGTCGTGCTGTCCGGAAACGCGGAGCAAGCCGCCGAACTGGCCCACGACGACGATGCGATGAACGAGCTACACCGACTCGTATTCACCATCCTGATGGACCGGAAGTGGTCGCACAGCGTCCCCGCCGCGGTCGACAGCACGCTGTTGAGCCGCTACTACGAACGGTTCGCCGATCACGCCGTGAAAGTGGGACAGCGGATTATCTTCCAGGCCACCGGTTCCCACGGCGGCCAACCTCAACTCGAGCGGCATCACACCGCGTGATGCCGTTGTGGCCGCGCGTTGTTCAGCGAGCCAACGGCTTGTAGAAGACCACACCGTTGCCTTTGTTGTCGTAGACCACGGCACGGCGCTCGTGGGCGTCGTCGTACGGGCCCTTCACGATGCCGCCGCCGCTGGCCTCCACGGCCTTGGCCGCCGCGTCGACATCGGCGGTCTTGATACCCACGACAACTTGCCCGGGTATGGGATGGTCGACGTCGGTCGCCAGGGCGAGGGTGACCGGCCCGCCGTCGAGGGCGGCGAAGTGGGCGCCGTCGCGGAACTTCAGCGCCATGCCCAGGGTCTCGCTGTAGAACCGGATCGACTCGTCCAAGTCGTCGGTCGACAGGATGATCATCTTTACTTCGTGCTCGCTCACGGTGCCTCCAGTCAGCGGCGGAAGACCACCCACCGCATCGCGCTATACATGTACACCGCTTCGCACATGCCCGCAACGATTCGCGACAGTTGGTACTGCAGCCCGATAGCCGACAACAGCGTGGTCACGCCGAGGATGAAGGCCAGGTAATTGACGACCACCACGACGACGTAGACCGCGAGCTGCGAGCCGACCGCCCCGTGGGACTGGAAGTTGAAGGTGCGGTTGAGCACGTAGCTCAGCGCGAAGGCACACGCGTAGGAGACGGTCACGGCAATCGGCACCGGAAGGTCGAGGCCGTCGCGCAGCGTGGTGAGCAGCACGAGATCAACGCTGAAGGTGAAGCCGTTGATCACGCAGAAGCCGAGGAACGTCGGGGCGATGATCGAACTGAGCCCGAACGGAAGCCGACTGACGACCGCCTCACAGGACTTGTGGAATCGATCGACCGCGCGCGACTGGCTGACCCGCGATTCGGCTGTCACGCGGTCACCGTGCCATGACCGGGTTTCGGCCACGTGAGCACTTGGCCAACTCTTCGCTCGCCCGGGTGCATCACTTCGCGGGCAGCTTGACGACCCGGTCGCCGGTGTAGTCGGTGACGTAGAGGTTGGCGGCCTTGTCCACCGCGATACCGCTGGGGTGGTTGAGCCCGACGAAGGGCAGCACGCTCTGCCGCTGCGTCGCGGCGTCCATCTTCAGCACCCGGTTGTCGGTGTAGTCGGTGACGAAGATGTCGCCCCCGTCGTCCACCGCGACGCCGCTGGGGTCGCCGGGGGTCAACAGGCCGCTGAACGGCACCACGCTCTGGCGGTTTGAGTCCGCCTCCAGCTTCACCACCCGGCTGTTGCCCGAGTCGGCGACGAAGACGTTGCGCACCTTGTCGAGCCCCACACCCTCGGGCGCGTTGAGACCGGTGAACGGCAACTCGATCGGGGTGCTCGAGCCGGCCGGCAGCTCCAGCACGCGATTGGCGTCGGTGTCGGCGAGATAGAGAGCGCCCGCTCCATCCGTCGCCACACCCTGAGGCCGGTGCAGGCCGGTGAACGGCAACACGATCGGGGTGCTCGAGCCGGCCGGCAGCTTGAGCACCCGATTGTTGTTGGTGTCAGCGACATACAGGTCCCCGGCGCCACCCCCCGCCACACCCTCCGGCGAGTTGAGGCCGATGAAGGGAAGTTCGATCGCAGCGTTGGAGCCCGGCGCCAGTTTGAGCACCCGGTTGTTCATGTCGTCGGCGACGTAAACGTTGCCGGCGGGGTCGACCTCCACATCCGCGGGGTGGCCAAGCCCGGTGAACGGCAATGTGACCTGCGCGCCGTACGAGGGATCGCGATGTTGATTGGACGGCTTGACGTCATGGGTTTCGAACTGGCCGGCGATGACGATGAAGGCGAGCACGACGGCGGCCGCGAGCGCCAGCGCGGCTGGAACCACGATGACCGGTCGGCGCAACCACGGGCGCCGCGCCGGGGTATCGGCGTCGTCGGGCCACGGCTGCTGGAACGGTTCGAGATCTGACGGTTCGTCGGCGGGTGCCGCCTCGACCGCGAGATACGAGGTGACCGGTGGCGGCGGCTTAGCGAGATGCGAACTGACGGGCGGTGCGGGCTCCGCGGGGTACCCGTTCGCGGCGGGGTTGGGCTCCGGCTCCGGTGGGGGCGCGGATTGCGCCTGCTTATCCGACAGCGCATGTCTGGCCCTGGCCGGTTCCCGCGTGGTCGCGGTGATGACGTCGTGCGCGGCGTCGGCCAGCGCAACCGTGGTGGCATACCGGTTGGCAGGGTCTTTGGCCATCCCGGTGGCGATGACGTCGTCGAGGCGCGGGGGCACGCCGGGCCGGGTGACGGACGGTCGCGGCGGCGGGGTGCTCAGGTGTGCGGCGAACAGCCACGTGTCCCCGGCGAAGGGCGGCTGCCCGGTCAGGCATTCATAGAGCACACACGCCAGCGAGTAGATGTCGGCGCGGGCGTCGGCCTCGCGGGCCCCGGATCGCTCCGGCGCCATGTAATGCCAACTGACGACCTCGTTGTCGGAGTTCGTCAACCGCGTTTCGTACCAGGGCGCCAGCCGGGCGATCCCGAGATCGACGAGGTAAGCGAAGTCGTGGCGATCAATCAGGATGTTGGAGGGTTTGACATCGCCATGCACCAGGCCGATCTCGTGCACGGCATGCAATGCGTCAGCCACCTGCCCGATGATGCCCACCGCGCGAGCCGGTTCGAGCGGCCCGTTGGCCAACACCTCTTGCAGGTTGCGCCCGTCGATGAGCTCCATGTCGATGTAGAGCTGGTCGCCGATCTCGCCGTAGTGGTGGATGGGAACGATGTGCGGGTTGTTCAGCCGTGCCGCCGCGGCCGCCTCCCGGCGGAACTGCTCAGCGATCGCCGGATCGGCAGCCAGCTGTGGCGGGAGCAGCTTGATCGCGGCAGTGCGATTGCCGGTCTCGGTGTCGTGCGCGCGCCACACCTCCCCCAGATCGCCCCGGCCCAACAACTCGACGAGCCGGTAGCGACCGAACTCCCTTCCCTCCACGGGCTCACCATACCCAGCCGAGCCGTCGTTTGAGGGTCAAGTTCTGTCCGCCTGTCGACGGGCGGTTCCCGGTAATCCGCTTCCCCCGCAAAGTTATTCGGATGGGTGCCGCCCAGTGGACGCGGCGACGGCAAAGCGACGGCCGCGCGGACGCGCACAGCAAACTTTCAAGCAAATAACATCACCATCACCAAAAGCGGCGGATGGCGAACCACAATGCCAACAACGATGCGGAACCGGGGGCGGACCGACTAGGACTTGGGCGCCTTCTGAGCGTCGATATCCATGTCCGGGCAGAACGCCTCGACCGCGGCGAACGCGATCTGCTTGGTCTGCTGCTGGCTGTAGCCCATGTTCTGAATCCGCTGCAGGGCCTGATCCGGCGAGACGAGGTTGTTGCGCAGCTCGTTGCACAGATTCGTCCCCACGTGCACGATCGTCTCGCGGCTGGAGTAGTGAATGTTGTTCTGGTCCAGGTAGTTGATGTAGTCGGGCGTATTCTCTGGGTCGGCGTGGGCGACTGCCGGCACTGAACACAGCAGTGCGGGCAGGGCGATGAGAGACGCCGCGAGTGCTGTTTTCATGGAACCGAGCATAGGATCACCCCCGAACTTTCAGGTGAACTATAGGCAAACGGCGATACTCACGGCAGGGCTTAGCAAAAAAATGCGACCGAGCGACCTCACCTCGCCCGCGGCCCGAGCGACCGTCAAGAACATCGCGGCCGGGCTACTCTGCGCCGCGGGCGTACCGGCGTTAGCCCGCCGGCGCCACCGCGACGCGCTCGCGATCGTGATGTTCCACGGCGTGGAGGACCAACCGTTGTCACCGGCGTGCTGGCATGTCCTGGACTCGGCGATGTATCGCCGTCAACTCGAATACATCCGCGACCACTTCAACGTCCTTGCGCTCGAGGAGGCCCTGGACCGGCTTGCCGCGGGGACGTTGCCGCCGCGCGCGATGGCGATCACGTTCGACGACGGCACCCGCAACCTCGCCACGCACGCGGTCCCGGTGCTGCGCGAGCTGGGGCTGCCCGCCGCGGTGTTCCTCGCGACCGGCCCGATGAACAGCGGCGAAACCCTTTGGCCCGACCGGCTTTGGCTCGCGATCGCACACACCACCGCGACCGAGGTCGATCTGACCGCCTTGGGTCTGGGCACTTGTTCACTGAACGGGAACGCCCATCGCGGGGCGGTCTACGCGTCCGCGGTGCAGCGGTGTAAAGACCTGGCCGACGCCCAACGGATCGCGATGCTGGACCACGTTTTCGGCGCACTGGGCTATCGCGACAGCGCCGACGGGGGTCCGTTTCGGATGCTGTCCTGGGACGAAGCGCGGGCGATGGCCGGCGACGGCCTGGTGACGCTGTATCCGCATTCGGTCACCCATCCGATCCTGGCCCGCTGCGAGGACGACAAGCTCGAGCGGGAGATCGCGGATTCCTGTGCGGCCATCGAACGTGAAACCGGCCGAGCACCAACGGTTTTCGCCTATCCGAATGGCCGGGCGCAGGATTTCGACGCCCGCGCCCGCGACGTACTGCGTCGCCGCGGTGTGCGCTGGGCGTTGTCGACGACCCCGGGATTCGCCGACCGTCGTTGCGACCCAATGGCGTTGCCGCGGCTGGCGGTGGGCAGCAATTCGTCGTTCGACTACTTCCGGCTCATGGTCTGCGGCGGGCTGCCGCGCCGCTAGCGGCGACCGGCCTTCATCGCGGCGGCTGCCAGCCACACGTCGTGCAGGCCCTCTCGCCAGCGGGCGACGTCGAATTCGCACGCGCGCGCGTAGGCCGCCGCGGCGAGTCGATTACGCAGCTCGACATCGACGATCAGCGATTTCAGCGCGTCGGCCAGCCCAGCGGCATCGCCCGGCCGGACCAGCAGTCCGTTCACCGCGTCGGTGACCACCTCCGGTATCGCGCCCACCGCGGTGGTCACCGGTACCACGCCGTTGGCCATCGCCTCCAGCACCGCCATCGGAAGGCCCTCGCTGTAGCTGGGCAACACGAAGATCGACGACTCGGCCAACAACTCGTCGCGGCGCTCGGGGCCGACCCAGCCGACGACGTCGATCGTGTCGTCGAGGGCGTTGCTGCGGACGAACTCCCGCACCTCGTCCACTTCTCCGTCGCCGGCCAGGGTGAGCCGTATTCCGCTGCGAATCTTGTTGGGCAACATATTGATCGCCCGGACCAGGTCGTAACTGCCCTTGTTGGCCCCCAGTCGGCCCAGCGACACCAGCCGCAACGGCTGTCCGTCACGCGGTGACGGGACAGTGCCGGGAAGGACCACCGGGTTGTAGAGAACCCGGATGTTGGCTTCGTCGACCCCAAGGCTCGACCGGAACCCCTCGAAGTGGGTACGACCGAGCACCACCGAATAGTCGGCGCGCAACGCCGCGCGCACGGCGTGGCGCTGGAGCCAGGACAGCTCGTCCAGCCACGCGAAGAAGTGGGAGCTGTGGCAATGAACGATGGTCGGAATGTGGCGACGCCGCGCGACGAACAACGGCACGGATTTGCGGACGACGCTGCCGCGCAACGAATAGTGCACGTGCAGCACGTCGACGGAGCCGAACAACAGCAGGGCCGACGACTTGAGCATGCCCGTGATGCCGGTCCACAGCTGCGCGGCAAGCGAGTCATCGATGTAGGTGGTCACCAGGCGCACCTGAAATCGCGGATCGGCGTCCTCCAGCAGCAAGCGCATCATCGTCGCCATACCGCCGCGGCTGTTGGGACCCGCCGGGGCATTCCCGATGAGCAGCACCCGGATCGGACGACCGGCTGCCTTCGTCACCAGGGTGCCCCAACGTGCACCAGAGTTCTCACCGCTCAAGCTCGCCTCACCACAGGACGCTGCGGAACAGCAGCGCATCCGCCACGAGTCCGACACCGACGACCAGAAATAATATGCGCACCGAGATCGGACCGTAGCGAGTCAGGCCGCGCACGATGCCCCGCTGTATCCGGACGGCCCGCTTGGTCTTGCGGGTGGCGAGGAACAGGATCACCAGCGACGGCGTGAGTGCCAGCGTCCAGTAGGCGTAGACCAGCAGTGGCCACGCGGCCGGCCGGGGATGCAGTGCCGCGAGCATGGCCAGCCCGGTGATGTAGGGAATCGAGGTCGGCGCCTGCCCGATGCCGACCGCGGCGCCCAGTATTCCGAGCAGCCAGGGGCGTTGCCGCATCGCCGCCAGCGCCCAGCCCGGCGCCGAGGTCTGCGCGGTCAACGGAAAGTAGGCCAGGCACATCAGCACCACGCCCAGCACCAACTGACCCCAAAAGTGAAGTGCCGGAGTGATTTTGAAGTCGACCGAATGCTTCAAGATGCCAAGTCCGAGTACCGTGCAGACGCCGAACGTCGTGGTGATCGCGAACAACCCGGCGATAAAGCTCATGCCGCCCGGGATCGGTGAGCGGCGATCGAGTCGGCTGGCGTAGACGACGGCTGAGACAACGCCCACGTTGAGGACATTCAGCGAGTCGAGGAAGGCCAGACCGGCGAGCGCCAGCAAGAGAGCTTCCATGATCGCACCGAAGTTACTGCAACCGCCTGGACGTGACGACACAAAGGGGGCGTTCGGCGCAGAAAGATGTGGAAATGCTAAGAATGCGTGGATGCATCCTGCCGTTGCCGTCCCGGGTTGCGCCCGAGCGCCACGACCGCCAAGGTCGGACGGTCGACATGTAGGTATTCCGCGAGTGAGGTCGCCCTGTGAAATTTGCGCTCGCCGGCTACGGCAGCCGCGGCGACATCGAGCCCTTCGCGGCCGTCGGCAGGGAGCTGCTGCGCCGGGGCCATGACGTGGCGATGGCGGTCACGCCCAACATGATCGGCTTCGTCGAGTCGGCCGGGCTGGCCGCCGGTGCGTTCGGGCCCGATCCGCCGCAGCACAAGGACTTCTCGCACACGACCCTGCAGAACCCGATCATGATGATGGCCGCGGTCACGGATCAGATCCGAGCGGCCTGGACGCAGTGGGGCGCGTCGCTGCTGGCGCTCGCGAACGGGGCCGACTTGGTGCTGACGGGCAGGAGCGAGCAGGGACTGGCCGCCAATGTCGCGCAGCACTACGGCATTCCGCAGGCCGCGCTGCACTTCTTCCCCGACGGCGCGGCGCAGACCAACGACATGCTGGCCGGCCTGGCGGCCGAGGCCGAAGGCGCTCAGCGCGCCGAACTGGGCCTGGCGCAGGCCCCCGGATCGATCGCGCTGGAGATCCAGGCCTACGACAAGCTCTGCTTCCCCGGCCTGGGCGCGCAGTGGGCCCAACAGGGTCTGTGTCGTCCCTTCGTCGGCGCGTTGACTTTGGAGTTGCCGGCGGCGGCCGACGGCGAGGCGCTGGCGTGGATCGAGGCCGCAACGCCGCCGATCTACTTCGGCTTCGGCAGCGGTGTGCGGGTCGCCTCGGTCGACACGGTCGCGGTGATCGCCGAGGCCTGCGCACGGCTGGGCGAGCGGGCGCTGATTTGCAGTGGCCCCAATGACTTCACCGCCGGTGCGCGCTTCGACCACGTCAAAGTCGTGGTCGAGGTGAACCATGCGACCGTCTTCCCGGCGTGCCGCGCGATCGTGCACCACGGTGGCGCCGGCACCACGGCAGCGGGCATGCGGGCCGGAGTCCCGGCGTTGATCCTCGGACTCGGGGTCGACGATCAACGGGTCTGGTCCGAGACCGTGCAACGGCTGAAAGTCGGCGTCGGCGGGGAATTTCGGTCGACCACACTGGATTCCCTGGTCGAGGCACTGCGCCACATCCTGGCTCCGGAGTACACCACCCGCGCCCGTGCGATTGCGGCCCTGATGGCCACGCCGGCCGAAAGCATCACCCGCGCGGCCGATCTCCTGGAAGAGGCAGCCCGCGCGGGACGCTAGCGTCAATACAGCCGCGGCTGTATTGTTCTGCGAATGCTGACGTGTGAGGCGCGGGAATCGGCGCTGGCCCGGTTGGGGCGGGCGCTGGCGGATCCGACGCGTTGCCGAATTCTGGTGGCGCTGCTCGACGGCGTGCGCTACCCCGGCGAATTGGCGTCCCAGCTGGGCCTGACCCGGTCGAACGTGTCGAACCACCTGTCGTGCCTGCGTGGGTGTGGCTTGGTGGTGGCCAGCTACGAGGGACGGCAGGTCCGCTACGCGTTGGCCGACGCGCACCTGGCCCGGGCGCTGCGCGAGCTCGTTCAGGTGGTGCTCGCCGTCGACACCGACCAGCCGTGCCTCGACGAGCCCGCGCCAGGCAAGGCCGGTGCGCCGCGATGACCGATAGGGATGCCCCGAGCCCGGCCGGCCCCGTGTTGCCGCTCTCGGCGCCCGAGCCCGACGGCTGCGATGCCGGATGCTGCAGCACCGAGACCGCGAATCTCGTTGAGCCGCAACGGCGTGCCGTGTTGTCGCGGCGGGTGCGGCTGCTGGTCACGGCGACGATCAGCTACAACATCATCGAGGCGATCGTCGCGCTCTCGGCCGGGGCGGTGGCGTCGTCGGCCGCGCTGATCGGGTTCGGGCTGGACTCGGTCATCGAGGTCTCCTCGGCCGCCGCGGTCTACTGGCAGTTCTCCGGGCACCACCCCGAGGCCCGCGAACGCGCGGCATTGCGGGTCATCGCGCTGTCATTCTTCGCCTTGGCCGTTTACGTGACGGTCGAATCAATCCGGTCCCTAGCCGGCGGCGAGACTGCCGGATCCTCCACTGCCGGAATCATTTTGGCGACCGCTTCACTGGTGGTCATGCCGCTGCTGTCGTACGCGCAGCGCCGCGCCGGGCGCGAGCTGGGTTCGGCCAGCGCGGTCGCCGATTCGAATCAGACCCTGCTGTGCACCTACCTGTCCGGCGTGCTGCTGGTAGGGCTGCTGCTGAACTACCTGTTCGGCTGGACGTGGGCAGATCCGGTGGTGGCATTGGTGATTGCCGCGGTGGCGGTCCGGGAGGGCCGCACCGCCTGGCGCGGCGAGCACTGCTGCTGACTTAAATACGCTGCGCCGCAGTATATTTCGGCGTTCAGCCGGGTAGCCCAGCCTTGATGGCCGCGTCCTGCTTGCGCGCCACGTCGAGCGCGATCTCCGGTGGCACCGGGTCGTTGGGCGCGCTTTCGAACTCGATCAGGGCGACGACCTTGCCTTCGCCGAAGATCACCGAGGTCTTGGCCTTGGCGCCGTCTGCCGCGGGCCCGGAAATGATCGTGCCGCCGACGCCCACGTCGGCCGGCGCCGGCGTCCCGCCCTTGATCGCACCGTTCTGCGGGTCGGTGTAGGACTTGGTGAGCGGGTCGCGGTCCTTGTCCGCGGCAGCGGGGTCGGGGTACACCAGCAGCGAGTCGACGATGCTGCGCGAGCCGGCCTGGTTGGTGAACACACCCTCGATGCCCGGCGCCGGGTCGGTCAGCTGCCGCGTTTTGGGCCCGCTGAAGCTGTCACCCGGCACGACGATGTCGGTGGACTTGATCAGGAGGTTGCTGTAGTCCGACGGCTGCGCGGCACCGCTGGTCGACGTCGCAGCGCCCGACGACGAGGATGCCGCGGAGGAACTCGTCGTCGACGATTTGGACGACGACGAGGGGCTGGCCGACTTGTCGCCGCCGCACCCCGTGACCGCTACGCCGACCACCAAAGTGGTTGCCGCCAGACCGGCTGCCGCCACCGATACCTTCTTCACGATAGGCTCCCTTGACTGTCGTCCCGATTTGCCAGCGTCTCGCGCAACATAACGGATCCTGGGTGAGTTTGCTGATTAACAAACCACACCCCGGCGCGCAGCGCTACCACGGAGACGCCGGCGGCATTGCGGGAAGGTGAACGACGCCGGACGGATCGCGGCCCGCTCAGCCCCGGCGGAACCGTTCGCGCATTTGCGGGTCGTTCTCCCACCACAGCCCCGGGCCGGCGGCGGGCTCGCTCTCGACGACGTCGGTGCGGTCCAGTTCGGCATCGACCTCGACGGCGTGCGCGCGTTCGTCGCGTGACAACGCCCGCATCAACAGCAGCACAAACGGCAACCCGACCACGTCGCCGAGAATCCACAGCACGCCGGCACCGATGGTCTGGTCGAGCCGCTGATCCGGCCCCCACGAGCGGTGCAACGCCGAGTAGTACGCCGCGGCGATCAACGAGCCCTGCCAGATGACCAGCCCCAGCAGTCCATCGCCCAGGGTCTCGCCGACCGAGATCAGCAACGAGATCAGCTGCGGGTACTTGCGTGGCACGGGATCTGTCTGCAGCCGCGCGTAGAAGTAACCAAATCCTATGATTACCAACACTATTCGAGTAGGCGCGCCGATCCATTGGTTTCGCAGAGCGGCCGCGTACCACGCAGTGAGGTAGAGCAGCCACGGCGTGGCCAGCATCGCCAGCGACGTCGTCAACGGATGCAGCAGCACTCGAGCCCAGCGCGTGCCGAGCAGCCGGTCGATGCGCTCGCGACCGCCCGGCCCCGCCGCGTCACGCAGGACGGTGACGGGTTTGCCCTGCGCGAGAAGGAACGGCACCACATACAGCAACAGCAATACCTGCAGCGCACGCATCCAGAACAGGACGTAGGCGTAGCTGCCGATCGCGCCGACGGTCGCCAGCGCCCAGGCGGCGATGCCGGCGGCGAAGCATCCGACCTGCGCGACGGATCGGGTGCCGCCGCGGGCCATCCGGTAGCACCACGCATAGCCGCCGGCGACCAACACGATCACGATCGCGGAGGTGGGGTCCAGACACCAGGTCTGGACCAGGGCGCCCCAGGTCAGCGGGCCCGGATCGACGGGCATGGCCCAAGCGTATTGCGGCTCGCGCTAGCTGCTGGTTAGGGAGTGCCCTCAGGCTTGGGTCCGCGCCCCTCGCCGGTCAGGTAATGCGGGCAATACGAACCGGCGGCGATGGCCGTGAACTTGGCCGCGCCGTTGTCGGCGAATCCCGGATTGCGCAGCTGGAGATTGTTGACGATCTCCTGGTCCGAATGTCCCGCGTCCACCAGCGCGCACACGGTCTTGCCGGCCGAGATCGCGGCAGCCGGGTCCTGGAAGGTGAGCCCGGCGTCTTTGAGCTCCTTGAGGAAGTTGGCGTCGGCGGCCGGATCCGGTTCGGGGCTGGGACTCGGGCTGGGGTCGGCGTGCGCCGGAACCGCCAGGACAATCGTGAAAGCGACGCTGAGCAGCATCACGAGACGTCTCATAACTTAGGAATTCTCCCAGAGTTGCCGAGAACACGCATCCCGCCTAGTCGCCCGGGCGAGCCGGGCGCGGATGGTGTTGGCTAGGACGACGTGGCCGCCATCTTGATTGTTCTCGACGTCTTTATCGGCATCATCGCCGTGGTCGGGCTGTTCTTCACGTGGAATCAACTGCGGGCCCGCCGCCGACGGTCGGGTGCCAAAGGCGTGGTGCTGGTCGTCGATCGACTCACCCCGCGCCGAAAGAACATCGCCCGTCTGCAGGTGAGCCTGCGCATGGTCGGACCCACCGTGCGTTACGAGGTGGGACTCGACCTGGAAGCACACGGCACGGCGTTCGACGTGTCGACGCCCAAGCCCGAGATGCGTCCGTCGATGGGCTGCGAGGACGCCGAAATGTCTTGGAGTTTCGAAATTCCCGAAGACGAGCTCGACAATGTCTGGGTCATCGCCTCGTGGATGTCGACCGAGAACGCCGACCTGCGGATGGCCGCGCTGGCGTCGAACCTGGGCACGGCGCACACCTACGAGTGGAGATGGGCTGCCGACTTTCGCGTCTCACGCGCCGGCCATTGGCGCAGGCGCCGCAGCCCGACGACTCCCCCGCGCACCGTGGCCGGGATGGGGCCGCTGGAATTGGGCCGGGCTCCCGGGCGGGGTCGCGCGGCGGCGCCCACGGCCGAGGCCCCCGACGAGGATTAGCGCGTCGCTATTGAGGAGCGCTGGTCGCGGGAGCGGTCGTCGACGTGGTGTGCGGCAGCGACGCTGGGCAATACGCCGTGGCCGCAATCGCCGCGAACTTCGCCGCGTTCTCCTCGCGCAGTCCGGGATTGCGGTCTTCCACGGTCTTGACGACGTCCACCATCTGCGTGCCCTGGCCGACCGCCTGGCATACCCACTTGCCCGCCGCGATCGCCCGGCCCGGATCCGGGAAGGTCACGCCGGACGCCGTCAGCGCGGCGAGGAATTGGTCATCCATGGCGTCGGCGGACGCCGGGGCGGCCGTGCCGACCATGGCGACGGCGCTTACCAGCAACAGGAGGCGTCTCATAGCCCCATGATCGTCGCAGACCAGCGGCAAATTCGCATCCCGCCGCCGTGACCGACCCGAGCCCTGGTCACCACGGCTGACCAGCCGGTGCGAAGCCCTCCCGCCGGGCAGAGCCGATGTGCGATTATTCGAAGATGCGCCGCTGGCTGATCGTCCTGTCGACCTTGCTCATCGCCGCCGCGAGTACGGCCGGCGTTGCCGCCGGGCGTGCGTGGGCGCAGGACGCGCCGATCGGTCACATCGGCGACACCCTTCGGGTGGACACCGGCACCTACATCGCCGACGTCACCGTGAGCAGCGTGACGCCCTGCGATCCGCCGCCCGGGTTCGGCTACACCCGCAGCGGCGTTCCGATCAAAAGCTTCCCCGGCAGCACGCCTAACCGCGCCGACGTGACGGTCCGCGCGATCCAGGTGCCCAACCCGTTCATCATGGCGACCGCGTTCAGCTTCGACGGGGTAACGCCGTTCGCCGACGCCTACAAGCCACGCGCCTCCGACGCACCCGACGCTTTGGACAACGTGCTCACCAACGCGCCGAACGGCGCGATCGTGCGCGGCGGGGTGTATTGGGACGCCTACCGCGACCCTGTCTCCAACGTCGTGCTGCTGGACCGCAAGACCGGCAAGCACCTGGCCCAGTGGAACCTCTGACGCTAGCCATCCAGCGCGCCGCCACGGATTCCGTCGACGTCGCAGAGCTGGCTAACGTTGCGGCCCTTACCTTTCCGTTGGCGTGCCCGCCCACGGCAACCCCCGAGAACATCGCGTCCTTCATCGACGCCAACCTGTCGCCCGCACGCTTCCGCGACTATCTCGATGACCCGCAACGGGCCGTTCTCACCGCGCGGCGCGACGACCGGATTATCGGCTACGCCATGCTTGTTCACGGCGTCTCCGACCACCCCGGCGTCCAGCAGGCCGTCGAAATCCGCCCGGCCGCAGAGCTATCCAAGTTGTATGTGCTGCCCGACTACCACGGCAGCGGGGCGTCGGCGGCGCTGATGGAAAGCGCGCTGGCGGTCACCGCCGACTGGGACGTGCGCTGCGTGTGGCTGGGCGTCAGCAAGGCAAACCAACGCGCACAACGCTTTTACACCAAGAGCGGGTTCAAGATCAACGGCAGAAGGACGTTTCAAGTCGGCGATCATCTGGAAAACGACTACGTCATGATCCGCGAGGTTGGATAGCCGCGGCGGTCAGCGCCAACAAGCGAGAGGTGGCCCGCAAGTACTTCTTTCGGTAGCCACCGGCCAGCATCTCCGCGCTGAAGATAGTGTCCAGTTTCGCGCCGGAAGCCACCACCGGAATGCCGGCGTCATACAGGCGATCGGTCAGCGACACCAGTCGCAGCGCCACGTTCTGGTCGTCGATGCCGTGCACGCCGGTCAGGAACACCACCGTCACACCCTCGATCAGCGTCAGGTAGCGCGACGGGTGCATGGTCGCCAAATGCGCACAGAGGGAGTCGAAGTCGTCCAGCGTCGCCCCGGCCACGCCGGCGGCGCGGGCGACGACCTCGTCGTCGGATGGGGGCCGCGGCGCGGGCGGCAGGCCGCGGTGCCGATAGTCCGGGCCCTCGATCCGCACGGTGGTGAAAATGCTTGCCAGCGTGTTGATTTCGCGCAGAAAATCCTGAGCGGCGAACCGGCCCTCGCCCAGCTGCTCGGGCAGCGTGTTGGAGGTGGCGGCCACCGACACTCCCCGCTCGACCAGCGACGACAGCAGCCGCGAGATCAGCGTGGTGTTGCCGGGATCGTCGAGTTCGAATTCGTCGATGCACACCGCGGTGTAGTCGGCCAGCAGGTCGATGCATTCGCGAAACCCGAACACCCCGGCCAGCTGGGTCAACTCCCCGAACGTCGCGAATGCCTTGGGATGCTCCGGCATCCCCGGCATTTCGTAGTAGGCCGAGGCCAGCAGATGCGTCTTGCCGACCCCGAATCCGCCGTCCAGGTAGATGCCCACCCCGGGCAGCACCGCCCGTTTGCCGAACAACTTTCGCCGGCCCGCACGCCGCTGGCCGACCTGGCGGCAGAAGTCCTGGCAGGCCAGCAAGGCGGCGGCCTGGCTCGGTTCCGCCGGATCCGGGCGATAAGTCCCGAAGCTGACGTCGGCGAACGTTGGCGGCGGCCGTAATTGGGCGATCAGCCGTTCCGGCGACACGCTCGGATGGCGGTCGACCAGGTGGTCCACCCGCGCGAAACCATCCGCGGACGTGGACCCGTGCATGCGAAAACTCTAACGGCGTGCTGCAATCGTCCTCATGCCCGAGTCCGGCACCGGCAGAGCCGCCGACATCTCGCTGACCCTGCTCGGATCGGCGCGCGAACTCGACGACGGTGAACTCCCCCGGCTCTACGCCTATCCGGACGGGGAGCAGACCTGGGTACGGGCGAATTTCATCACCAGCATCGACGGGGGCGCCACCGCCGAGGGTAAGAGCGGCTCGATGGCCGGGCCCGGTGACCGGTTGATCTTCCTCCTGCTGCGCGAACTCGCCGACGTCGTCGTCGTCGGCGCGGGCACCGTGCGGATCGAGGGCTACTCCGGGGCGCACGCGGGCATCGCCGAGCGACAACGCCGCCAGGCCCGCGGGCAAACCGAAGTGCCGCAATTGGCCATCGTCACCAAATCCGGGCGCCTGGACCGGGAGATGGGCGTGTTCACCCGCACCGAGGTGCCGCCGCTGGTGCTCACCTGCACGGCCGCGGCCGACGAGACCCGCCGCTGCCTGGGCGACCTGGCCGAGGTGATCGACTGCTCCGGACGCGATCCCGACGCGGTCGACGAGGGCGCGCTGCTGGCGATCCTGCGGGCCCGCGGACTGCGTCGCGTGCTGACCGAAGGCGGCCCGATGCTGCTGGGCGCGTTGATGCAACGGGACCTGCTCGACGAGCTGTGCCTGACGATCGCGCCGTTTGTGGTCGGCGGGCTGGCCCGGCGCATCGCCACGGGTCCCGGCCAAGCGCTGACCAAGATGGGCTGCACCCACATCCTGCGCGATGACGCCGGCTACCTGTACACGCGCTACGTGCGGACTCGGCCCTCCTGGCCCGGTGACGATGCGCCCCGCGCAGCGGGGTGAGGAGGAAGCGGGTAATCGTGCCTGGCCCGGTGACGATGCGCCCCGCGCAGCGGGGTGAGGAGGAAGCGGGTAATCGTGCCTGGCGCGGTGACGATGCGCCCCGCGCAGCGGGGTGAGGAGGAAGCGGGTAATCGTGCCTGGCCCGGTGACGATGCGCCCCGCGCAGCGGGGTGAGGAGGAAGCGGGTAATCGTGCCAAGCCGGGCGAAACCGCGCGGCATGGCTACTGTGGTCGGCATGAGTCGGCGCATCAGGTCCGCGACCACCCTGGTCGCGGTCACCGTGTTGCTGACCGCGTGCGTTCCGGGCCTGGCCGCCGACCCGCGCTTCGCCACCAACTCCGGTGCCCGGCCACAGGGCGCGGCCACGACGAAGCCGCCGCCGGCCGGTCCGCCGCCGATCGCCGCCCCCAAGAACGACTTGTCCTGGCGCGACTGCACGTCGAAGGTGTTCAACGATGCCGGCGTGCGCAACGCCCCGGCCGGCGTGCGACTGGACTGCGCGAACTACGACGCCGACCTCGATCCGGTCAACGGCGGATCGGGGACGGTTTCCGTCGGCGTGGTGCGCGCCCGGTCGCCTCAGACCCCGAAGGACGCCGGCCCCGTGGTCTTCACGACGGGCTCCGACCTGCCGTCGTCGGCGCAGTTGCCGGTGTGGCTCGCCCGGTCCGGCAACGATCTGCTGCAGGCCCACCCGATCGTCGCCGTGGACCGCCGCGGCATCGGCATGTCGGCCCCGATCGATTGCCGGGACCGCGCCGACCGCCAGGCGATGCGTGATCAGACGCAATTCCAGAGCGGCGACGACCCGGTCGCCAATCTGTCCGACATCTCCAACAATGCGACGACGAGCTGCACCGACGCGATTGCGCCGGGTGACAGCGCCTACGACAACTCGCACGCCGCCTCGGACATCGAGCGTCTGCGCAGCCTCTGGGACGTGCCGGCCGTCGCGTTGCTCGGCATCGGCAACGGTGCCCAGGTCGCGCTGACCTACGCGTCGTCGCGCCCCGACAAGGTCGCCCGGCTGATGCTCGACTCGCCAGTTGCGTTGGGCGTCAACGCCGAAACGGCGGCGGAGCAACAGGTCAAGGGCCAGCAGGCCGCGCTCGACGCGTTCGCCTCGCAATGCATCGCGGTGAACTGCGCGCTGGGTCCCGATCCCAAAGGCGCGGTCAGTGCCCTGCTGGCCGATGCCCGGGCCGGCCGGGGCCCCGGCGGCGCCTCGCTGGCCGAGGTCGTCAACGCGATCACCGTCGCGCTGGGTTTCCCGTCCGGCGGCCGCGTCAACGCCACGACGAGCCTGGCCAACGCGCTGGCCGCGGCCCGCTCCGGCGACACCAGTCAGCTGACCAGCCTGATCACCCACGCCGACGCCATTCAGGACACCGACGGCCAGTTCGTCAGCTCCTGCAGCGACGCGATCAACCGTCCGACCCCGGACCGGGTCCGGGAACTCGTGGTGGCCTGGGGCAAGCTCTACCCACAGTTCGGCACGGTCGCCGCGCTCAACTTGGTCAAGTGCGTGCACTGGCCGACGATCTCGCCGCCGGCACCGCCGAAGGAACTCAAGATCGACGTCGTGTTGCTGGGCGTGCAGAACGACCCGATCGTCGGCTCCGAAGGCGTGGCCCAGACGGCGGCCACGATCATCAACGCGGGCGCGGCCAGCCGGCGGGTGATGTGGCAGGGCATCGGCCACGGGGCGAGCATTTACACGCCCTGCGCGATCCCGCCGTTGGTCGGCTATCTCAACAGCGGCAAGCTGCCCGGAACCGACACATACTGTCCCGCCTGAGCTGACGGCTCCGCGCCGCGGTGTACGGTGCGCTGGTGACGGCAGCTCACTCGACTCCGACCGGCCTGCGCGACTGGGTGCTGGCCGCCTTCCGTCCCCGCTCCGGGCCCCCCAGCGCCGCGACGATTCTGCGGTCCGCGCTGTGGCCGGTGGCCATCATGTCGGTGTTGCACCGCAGCATCGTGCTCACCCTCAACGGCAATATCACCGACGACTTCAAGCCGGTGTACCGCGCGGTGCTGAACTTCCGCAACGGCTGGGACATCTACAACGAGCACTTCGACTACGTCGACCCGCACTACCTGTACCCCCCGGGCGGCACGTTGCTGATGGCGCCGTTCGGATACCTGTCCTTCAACCCGTCGCGCTACCTGTTCATCCTGATCAACACCGTGGCCATTCTGATCGCCTGGTACCTGTTGCTGCGGCTGTTCAAATTCACGCTGTCCTCGGTGGCAGCGCCCGCGCTACTGCTGGCCATGTTCTGCACCGAGAGCGTGACCAGCACGCTGGTGTTCACGAACATCAACGGCTGCGTGCTGCTGGCGGAGGTGCTCTTCTTGCGCTGGCTGCTGGACGGCAAGGTCGCCCACCAGTGGTGGGCCGGCCTCATCATCGGACTGACACTCACGCTCAAACCCGTGCTGGCCCCGCTGCTGCTGTTGCCCCTGCTGAACCGCCAGTGGCGGACGCTGGTGCCCGCGGTCGTGGTTCCGGTCGTCGTCAACGCGATCGCGTGGCCGTTGGTGGCCGACCCGATGGACTTCGTCACCAAGACGCTGCCGTACATCGGCGGCACCCGGGACTATTTCAACAGCTCGATCGAGGGCAACGGCGTGTACTTCGGCCTGCCTACCTGGCTGATCGTGTTCATGCGACTTCTGTTCGTCCTGCTGACAATCGGCGCACTATGGCTGCTGTACCGCTACTACCGCACCCGAGACCCGCTGTTCTGGTTCACCAGCTCGTCGGGTGTGCTGCTGCTGTGCTCCTGGCTGGTGCTGCCGCTGGCCCAGGGTTACTACTCGATGATGCTGTTCCCGTTCTTGATGACGGTGGTGCTGCGAAACTCGCTGATCCGCACCTGGCCGGCCTGGCTTGGGATCTACGGCTTCATGGCGCTGGACGACTGGCTGATCTACAGGTTCATGCGGTACGGGCGCGCGCTGCACTACCTCAAGATCACCTACGGCTGGTCGCTGCTGCTGATCGTGGCGTTCACGGTGCTGTACTTCCGCTATTTGGACGCCAAGGCCGAAAACCGGCTGGACGACGGCATCGATCCCGCCTGGCTGGCGTCCGAGGGAGAGCACGCCGCGGCGATCGCAAGCGCGGCGCAGCCGGGCGCGGCGGGTCATCTTCATTAGCGCTAGCGTGGAGAGATGACTTCCTCCGATGTCTCACGGCCCAAGGTGCAATTGTCCGACGACGAGTGGCGCAAGAAACTCACGGCGGAGGAGTTCGCGGTGCTGCGTCGCGCCGGTACCGAACGGCCGTTCGTCGGCGAGTACACCGACACCAAAACCGAGGGCGTTTACGAGTGCCGGGCCTGCGGGGCAGAGTTGTTCCGCAGCACGGAGAAATTCGACTCGCACTGCGGCTGGCCGTCGTTCTTCGATCCGGCCAATTCGGATGCGGTGATTCTGCGGCCCGACCATTCGATGGGGACGACGCGCACCGAGGTGCTCTGCGCGAACTGCCACAGCCACCTCGGTCACGTTTTCGCCGGCGAGGGTTACCCGACGCCGACGGACCAGCGCTACTGCATCAACTCGATCTCGCTGCGCCTGGTGCCGTCCGGGGCCTGATTGCCCGTCGTTACCCGTCTCCGAGTGTGAACCGGACGACGCTGAATCGGCGTGTCGCGTCGTGAGATTCACACTCGACGGGCGTTAGTCCACCCGCGTCGCGTGGACTTCCCAGAACGGCGCGTGTACCCGGCCGCCCTTCAGCCAGGGCTCCATCGCGCGGTACCGCTTGAGCATGTCCTCGGCGTGCTCGGCCATCTCCGGGTTGCGCCTGGCCATCATCTCGATGCTCTCGGCGCTGACGTTGACCTGGTAGGTGGTGGTGCCCAGGTAGCTGATCTCCCAGCCGGCGACCGGAAGCACATCGCGAAAGTCCTTCTCGGACAACGAGCGCATCATGGTAAACCCGTTGACATCGTGCGCGCCGAATTCGAACATGTAGAGCCGCGCGCCCGGCTTGGTAGCCCGCCGCAGCGCGTGCGCGTACGTCTGCGCAAGCTCGGGCTCGCTGCTGAAGGTGTGGTAGAACGCGCAGTCGACCACGGTGTCGAAGCGGTTCTCCAGCCCCTCCAGCTTGGTGGCATCGGCCAGCTCGAAATTGACTGTCACACCGGCCTTTTGGGCATTTTCACGGGCCCGCTCCAGAGCGCTCGCCGACCCGTCGATGCCGGTCGCCACGTAGCCCTTGGACGCGTAGTAGATCGCGTGGTGGCCCGGCCCGGTGCCCGGGTCGAGCACCTCACCCTTGATCGCGCCCAGCGCGACCAGCTGCTGGACCACCGGCTGCGGGCCGCCGATGTCCCACGGTGTCGCGGTGGGCAGGCCGTGCGACGTTCGCTCGTCGCGGTACATCTCTTCGAAACGGGTGGGATCGCTCGGGTCGAAATCGGTTGTCATATCTCCCCTTTCGCTTCCGGATCGCCCGTCAGGGCAGTGCGTTCACCAGCTGCTCGATGGACACCCGCGGCCCGGTGAAGAACGGCGTCTCCTCACGGGTGTGCCGGCGGGCGTCGGTGGCACGCAATTCGCGCATCAGGTCGACGATGCGGTGCAATTCGGGCGCCTCGAAGGCCAGGATCCATTCGTAGTCACCCAGCGCGAACGCCGGAACGGTGTTGGCACGGACGTCCTTGTACTCGCGTGCGGCCATGCCGTGTTCGGCCAGCATGCGACGGCGTTCGTCGTCGGGCAGCAGGTACCACTCGTAGGACCGCACGAACGGATACACGCAAATGTAGGCGCCGGGTTCCTCACCGGCCAGGAACGCCGGGATGTGGCTCTTGTTGAACTCCGCCGGGCGGTGCAGCGCCACACTGCTCCACACCGGCGCGCTGACCTGGCCCAGGGCGGTGGTACGGCGGAAATCGGAGTAGGTGGCTTGCAGCGCCTCGACGCGCTCGGCGTGCGTCCAGACCATGAAGTCGGCGTCGGCCCGCAGACCCGCGATGTCATAGAGGCCGCGCACCACGACGCCGCGTTCCTCCTGCTGCTTGAAAAACCGGGTGGCGTCGTCGATTATGGCTTCGCGCTGCTCACCGAGCTCGCCGGGCTCCACCGAGTACACCGAGAACATCAGGTAGCGAATCGTGGAGTTCAGGGCGTCAAAGTCGATCTTGGCCATGAGACCTATCGTGCCACTTCCGGGTTCGAGGGCTCGGTGGCCCTGATCACACGCTCGACGGCCTTGCCGGCCGCACCGATACACGCCGGCACACCGATCCCGTCGAGATAGCTGCCCGCCACGGCCAACGTCTCCGGCAGCCCGGCTCGCAGCCGCGCGACCACCTCGGCGTGACCCGGCCCGTACTGCGGCATCGCCTCGATCCACCGCTGCACCCGCGCCTCCACCGGTTCGACGGCCAGCCCGAACACGGTGAAAAGGTCGTCGACCGCCCAGGCCCGCAGCTCCTCGTCGGAGGCGGTGGCGGCCAGCTGGTCGCCGAATCGCCCGAACGACATCCGCAGGAATTGCAGGTCACCCGGGATACCCCATTTGCGCGACGACAGGGTGATCGCCTTGGCCCGCAACTGCTCACCGCTGGCGGCCAGCACACCCGAGCACTCCGGGAAGGCCGTGTCTGCGGGCACGGCGAGCGCGACCACCACCGCCGACGCGCTGGTGATGCGGCGCGCGGCGGCGAGCGTCTGCGGTGCCACACCGTCGATCAGGCGCGCCAGCCGCGGCGCGGGAATCGCCAGGATCACCGCGTCGGCAGTCCAGGCGGTTCCGGTGTCGTCGCGCAGCGTCCAGCCCTGTCCACCACGCTCGAGCCGGTCCACCGCGGCGCGAACCCACCGCGGCCGGGCACGGGCGACCAGCTCGTCGAGCAGCACCTGATAGCCGCCGGCCAGCGCGCCGAACACCGGCGCGCCCGTGGCCGGCGGCAACCCCTGCCGTACCGCCTCGGTCAAGCTGGTGGCGCCGCGGTCCAATGCCGCCGCCACGCTGGGGGCGGCGGCGCGCAGCCCGATCGTGGCCGCCGAGCCGGCGTACACCCCGCTCAGCAGCGGGTCGACGGACCGCGCCACGGTCTGCTCGCCGAATCGGTCGCCGACCAATTCCGCTGCGGCGGGGTCGCTTCCGGGCTGCCAATCCAGCGGCCGGCCCGGCTCGGCGTCGATGCGCGCGACGGTGGCGTGGTCGACCAGTCCGGCCACCGACGCGGCCGAGGAGGGAATGCCGACGACCGTGCCCACCGGCAACGGGTGCAGCTGTCGCTGGCTGTAGATCAACGGCCGGGCACCGGTGGTGCCGATCTGACAATCAGACAGGCCCAGCTCGGCCAGCAGTGCCGGCATTTCGGGCCGGCGCAGCACGAACGCCTCGGCACCCAGGTCCATCGGTCGCCCGCCGAGCTGCTCGGTGCGCAGGATCCCACCGAGCCGATCGCCCGGATCGAACAGCGTGATGTCCGCGTCGTCTCCCGCCGCCATCCGCAGCCGGTAGGCCGCGGTCAGGCCGGAAATTCCGCCGCCAACAACACAATACGACCGCTGGGTCATAGCGAGTGGACCAGTGACACCAGATCGGTCAGCACGCCCGGGTCGGTCTCGGGCAGCACTCCGTGACCGAGATTGAAGACGTGGCCACCGGCCCCGGCGTCGACCGCACGACGGCCATCGTCGACGACTGCGCGCGCCGCGCGTTCCACCACCGGCCAGCCCGCCAGCAACACCACCGGATCGAGGTTGCCCTGCAACACCGTGCCCGGCCGCACCCGGGCGGCGGCGTCGGTGAGCGAGGTGCGCCAATCGACACCGACGACCGTCGGGCCCGCTTCGCCCATCGCGCCTAGCAGTTCTGCCGTCCCGACCCCGAAATGCGTCATCGGCACGCGGTATTCGGCCAGGGTCGCGAACACCCGGCTGCTGTGCGGCAGCACGTACTGGCGGTAGTCGGCCAGCGACAACGTTCCCGCCCACGAGTCGAACAGCTGGATGGCGTCCACCCCGGCGCCGATCTGGCCGCGCAGGAATTCCACCGTGAGGTCGGTGAGCTTGGACATCAGCGCGTGCCAGCTGGCCGGCTCGGCCAGCATCAGCGCCTTGGTGCGGGCATGGTTGCGGCTCGGCCCGCCTTCGACCAAATAGGACGCCAGCGTGAACGGCGCACCGGCGAAACCGATCAGCGGCACCGCGCCCAGCGCGTCGACCAGCAGCGAAACCGCCTGGCAGACCGGCTGAATCGCTTGCGGCTCAAGCGGTTTCATCGCCTCGATGTCGGCGTCGGTGCGGATCGGGTGTGCGATCACCGGCCCGACGTCTGCGACGATGTCCAACTCGATGCCCGCGGCGCGCAGCGGAACCACGATGTCGGAGAACAAGATCGCGGCGTCGACGTCATGGCGGCGGATCGGTTGCAGGGTGATCTCGCAGACCACCTCGGGCTGCAAACACGCCGCCAGCATGCTGTGGTGCTGACGCAGCGCGCGGTATTCGGGCAGCGAACGCCCGGCCTGCCGCATGAACCACACCGGCACCCGGCCGGGTTTGCGGCCGGTCACGGCCGCCAGGTAAGGCGACTCGGGAAGGTCGCGACGCGTACTCATCGGTCTCAATGCTGCCACGGTGCTGGTCCGGGGGCCCGGCGGCGGCCCCTGGAGCACCTGGCCACGCTGCGTAACATCAACCCGGTGTCAGTCGCACCGATCTCCGTCAACTACGACGAATTCCCCAGCCTGCGCTTCGAACGCGGCGAGAACGGCGTCCTCACCGTGGTTCTCGACGCCCCCGGGCTGAACTCGGTGGGGCCGCAGATGCACCGCGACCTCGCCGACGTCTGGCCGGCCATCAATCGCGACCCCGACGTGCGGGCCGTCCTGATCCGTGGTGAGGGCAAGGCGTTTTCGTCCGGCGGCAGTTTCGACCTGATCAGCGAAACCATCGGCGACTACGAGGGAAGGCTTCGCATCATGCGCGAGGCCCGCGATCTGGTGCTCAACATCATCAACTTCGACAAGCCGATGGTCTCGGCGATCCGGGGACCCGCCGTCGGCGCCGGCCTGGTCGTCGCGCTGCTCTCGGACATCTCGGTGGCCGGGCGGACCGCCAAGATCATCGACGGGCACACCAAGCTCGGGGTGGCCGCGGGCGACCACGCGGCGATCTGCTGGCCGCTGCTGGTCGGCATGGCCAAGGCCAAGTACTACCTGCTCACCTGCGACACCCTGCTGGGCGAGGAGGCCGAACGGATCGGCCTGGTATCCATCTGTGTCGACGACGACGACGTGCTCGCGAAAGCGACCGGCATCGCCCATGATCTGGCGCAGGGGGCCCAAAACGCGATCCGGTGGACCAAACACAGCCTCAACTACTGGTATCGCATGTTCGCGCCCGCCTTCGAGACGTCGCTCGGCCTGGAATTCTTGAGTTTCAGCGGCCCCGACGTGCAGGAAGGGCTGGCGGCGCATCGCGAGAAGCGCCCGGCCCGGTTCCACGGCTGAATAGCCCCTGAGCAGGCTAAACACCGAATGACGACGACGTGACACAACCTGGTAACAGCTTGGTCGCGACGGGTTTGGAAATCGGCGCGCCTGTCGCGGCGGGTCTGGCGATGGGTCTAGCGTCGGACGCTGTGACCCGCGCATACGACGATGCGGAGCAGGAGCGACACGGGGGCACCACCCGCTTGCGGGGGAGAGGAGTAGCGCCAGTGACCTCAGTCGAACCAGGCCCGTTCCGTGAGGCGGTGGCGGCCATGAACGCCGTCAACGCCCGGCCGGAGATCGAGCTGGGCCCGATCCGGCCGCCGCAGCGCCTGGCGCCCTTCAGCTACGCGCTGGGGGCCGAGGTGAAGCACCCCGACCTCGAGATCGTCCCCGAACGGTCGGAGGGCGATGCATTCGGCCGGCTGATCCTGCTCTACGACCCGGACGGCGCCGACGCCTGGGACGGCACCACCCGCCTGGTCGCCTACATTCAGGCGGACCTGGACTCCAGTGAGGCCGTCGATCCCCTGCTGCCCGAGGTCGCGTGGAGTTGGCTGGTCGACGCGCTGGAATCCCGGACGGACCAGGTCACCGCCCTGGGCGGCACCGTCACCGCCACCACGTCGGTGCGCTACGGCGACATCTCCGGCCCGCCGCGGGCCCACCAGCTCGAGCTGCGGGCCTCCTGGACCGCGACCACCCCCGCCGTCGGCGCGCATGTCGAGGCGTTTTGCGAGGTGCTGGAGCACGCCGCGGGCCTGCCGCCGGCCGGGGTCACCGACTTGAGCTCGCGGTCACGCGCCTGACATGTCTGAGCCGGGGGACCCTGAGCCCGACGGCACCGTGCCCGACAGCAGCGCGCCCGGACCCGCCCCGCTTCTGCACCCGGCCGAGGGCATACCCGACCTGTCGGTGACACGCAGCCAGATCTCGGACGCCGCAAGCTTCCTGGACAGCGGCCACGGGCCGTTCGCGGTGGACGCCGAGCGGGCGTCGGGCTTCCGCTACTCCAACCGCGCCTACCTGATCCAGATCCGGCGGGCCGGCGCCGGAACCGTGCTGATCGACCCGGTCAGCCACGGCGACGATCCGCTGACGGCGCTGCGGCCCGTCGCGGAGGTGCTCAGCACCGACGAATGGATCCTGCACGCGGCCGACCAGGATCTGCCGTGTCTGGCCGAGGTCGGCATGCACCCGCCGGCGCTGTACGACACCGAGCTCGCCGGTCGCCTGGCCGGATTCGAGCGGGTGAACCTGGCGGCGATGACCGAGCGGCTGCTGGGCCGGGGTCTGGTCAAGGGTCACGGCGCGGCCGACTGGTCCAAGCGGCCGCTGCCCACGGAGTGGCTCAACTACGCGGCCCTCGACGTCGAACTGCTCGTCGAACTGCGCGCCGCGATCGCTGCGGAGCTGGCTAACCAGGGCAAAACCGATTGGGCCGCGCAGGAATTCGACTACCTGCGCAGCGCGGGCAGCAGGGAGGCCACGCCGCGGCGCGACCGCTGGCGACGCACGTCGGGCATCCACCGGGTGCGCGATCGCCGCGGTTTGGCGGCGGTGCGTGAGCTGTGGACCACCCGCGACAACATCGCCGCGCGCCGCGACATCGCACCGCGGCGCATCCTGCCGGACTCGGCCATCATCGAGGCCGCGCTCGCCAATCCGAAGACGGTCGAAGACCTGGTCGCGTTGCCGGTGTTCGGCGGGCGCAACCAGCGGCGCAGCGCGGCGACGTGGTTGGGCGCGCTGGAGGCGGCGCGCAGGAGTCAGGACCCGCCCGAAGACACCGAGCCGCCGAACGGTCCCCCGCCGCCGGCGCGGTGGAGCAGGCGCAAACCGGAGGCGGCCGCCCGGCTGGAGGCCGCCCGGGCCGGGTTGTCGAAACTGTCTGAGCGGGTGGGGGTTCCGACCGAGAACCTGGTTTCGCCCGACCTGGTGCGGCGACTGTGCTGGGACTGGGCCGAAGCACCGGACCCGGTCGAGGCGGTCGAAGGATTCTTGTGCGCCGGCCACGCGCGGGCCTGGCAACGCGAGCTCGTCGATCCGGTGCTGGCGAGCGCGCTGCAGCCGCCACCCAAAACCGAAGACGGCTCGGCACAGTAGGCGAATGGCCCGCCTGTCGTCAGACGCCAACTCCGGTAGCGGCTCGTCGATTTCTACGTCGCTGCGTTATGCGCGGTGCAATAAGTGGCGCGAACCTTAAACCAAACTGAGTAAACCTGAAAAATAACTGTAGAAATTCCTGATCGTCGGAAAATTGGTGCATCCGGCACGTTCCGAGTGCCGTTAAGCTTGCGATAAGAAGCGAGTTGCCACCCAGAGAAGGGTACATTGAAATGGCCGTAGCAGCATCAGAAATTGGCGGCCTCGTGGGTAGTCTCGCCGGCATAGGCAGGAATATTGCCGCGAAGGATTGGATTGCGACGGGCATAGGCGCCGGCGCATTCGGCATGGAAACGACCAAAATTATCGTCAAGAGCATCGCCGAGCGAAGAATTAAGGCTGAAATAGAACGCGGCCTTCAGGAGCGAACCAATCCCTGGGCGGCGGAGGTGCCGATCATCGAATGGGGAACCGTCGCCATTACGGTCTTCGAATACTGCCTCGGCCTTGGTGACGCAACCAAGGGAGTTGAATTCGACAACGCCCGTTCAAAACTCGACTCGCCCAAGCGAGACTTGCAGTTGGCCATCCCCGACAGCAGGTGGGAGTCCACCGCGTCGGAAGAGTATGCCAAGCAGAACCAAGCCCAACTGGATCGCGTTTCCCTGACCCAAACCCAGGATCAGGCGATGATGGATGCACTTGCCGCTGAAGTCGCTCAGCTCACTGAAATACGCCGTGCGGTCGCTGGAATCAAGGACGGACTTACCGGGTGCATATTCGTTGCCTTAATGATCAAAGCGTATGGCAGCGAAGCCTCGTCGTTGGTGTTTCAGAAAGTGGTCACCCTGGCCGCGATCGCAGCAACGGTCAGTGCCATCGGTTACATGGAATTTTACTCGGGCACCGAGACCAAGCCGAAGCTAAAAGAAGTGGTCGAAGAATACGAGAAGATCATCGCCGAGATGAACAGTTACCTGTCCGCTTCTCACATTGCGCCGACCGCCCGCACGGCGCTCGCGAAAGGCTTGAAAGTCGCCGATTTCTCCAGCCGGACCGGTGCGACGGTCATGCCCGACCCGTTCACGTCGGCGGGCGACGCCGCGGCGAGCAAATCGACGATCCTTCCCAACCGACGGCAGCAGACCCAGATGCCGGCCCCACCGGTGAGCGCCATGCCCAGCCTGAGCCCGCTGAGCCAGCAACCCACCCAAGCCGAAGACCTGCCGGGGCAGCAAACCCCGCCCCTGCCGAGCGCCGTCAACCCGCCGCCGGTCACTGCCGCGCAGCGGAGCAAGGCGGCCCCGGCCGCCGGCGATCAGAGCGCACCCGCGAGCGGCGCCCCCGAGGAAGCCACCGTGAGTGAGGACATCGAAGTCGCGGGTGCGGCCGCAGGAGCCGAGGCGACCGAACGTCCGCCCGTCGAACTCACGGCACCTGGAACCGAGCAGGCGCACGGTCCGTTGACGGCGAACTAGACATCGAGGAGAACCCGATGACAAATCTGAGCGTCACATCAAAATATCTCGTCGACGTACTCGCGGCGGCGCATCAGCGAACCACCGAGGATTTCAAGAAATCGGCGACGGCGGTCGAGCGAGTCGGTGTCAACGCGTGGGTCAGCCATGGTGTGGCCTGCGGACCCGGCAACGATGCGGTGGTCGAGGTCGAGGCTCGCCGCGCCGAGGCAATTCGTCTGATGATCAAGGTTGCCGACGACCTCGCCACGAAACTGCGTGCGGCCGCCAAAGCGTACGAGGGCACCGACCACAAGGCCGCTCAAGATCTCGACACACAGCTGCGCCCCGGCTGAGCTGGCACCGCGAAAAGGCAGCCATTCCACCGACATTCGCAACTTTCGAGAGTAGGAAGCCATGCCCCAGGATCCGAGCAAAGACGGCGACGACGACCTCTTTGCCGTGATGGACTTCTCCGCCACCGGTGAACCCGCCGGCAACAGCACCGATGCGTCGGCCGCCCTTGACTTCTCCGCCACCGCAGACGACGGGGAAAGCCCGGCCGGCGAAGCCGTCGACATCTCACCCGTATATGCACCGGCCGCGCCCGAGGAGACCGCGACAGTGCTGGATGCCATCGATGCGGTGACACACGCTCCCGAGGAAACCGAAGATGTCGTTGCGCTATTCACCGCGACCAATCCTCCTGGGACGGTGTCGGTTTCGGCACTCGGGGACGGTGCGATCGATCGGGTGGACCTGTCCGCAGACGTGACGCGCCTTACTGAATCGCAGCTGGCCGAGGAGATCCTCGTCATGGCGCACCTGGCTGCCCAAAAGGGGCAAGCCGCCCAGCATGAGTTCCTGTTCGAGACCATGTGCGAGCTGGGCGCGGGCGATCCCGATGCGCTCAGCGACCTGCTGGAGAAGGGAATGGAATTGGCATCGCCGCAGCGCGCCGCGCAGACACAGGCCCGAATGTTCGCGACCCGCTACAACAATGGCTGATCGCCCACCACGGCGACGACGCCGACTGGGCTTTCACCGTTAAGCGCCGCTAAGCGCCGTTAAGCGCCGTCAGGCGCCGTTAGGTCAAGCCCAATGTGTCCGTCATCGACCCGGCAATGCCGGCCAGAGACTCGACCAGCCGTTGCTGCTGGGCTTCGTTGGCCACCTTCACGACGGCCGCCGCGTTGCGCAAGGCCTCGTTGACGCGCCGCTCGACCGTTTCGGCACCCAGGCGCAGCAGGCCATCTTCGATACGGAGGTCAGTGACGTTGCGGCGCCCGTTCACCGTTACTTCGACGGTCTTAGTCTCGTCGGTGGCCGTGAACGTCTCGGTGTGCGTGCGGTACAGCTCGTCCTCGAGGGCCGACTGCAATTGTTGTCCGTACTCCAGCGCCTGGGCCAGCTGTGGGTGGCGATCTGTGCTCATTGACCAGGTCCTTCTCGTCGGGGCGGCCGTCGCGTGGGCCAGCACCGATTGTGTCCTTGGTCCACAATTTCCATTGTATTGCTTTGACCAGGGCCCTCATCGCACCAGTTCTAGTCCAGGTGCTCGCGAATCTCCGCTTCCGATTCGCTACTGACCAGGGCGGCAACCCAACCGGTGATCCGGCGGGCCACATCCTGGTCGGTCAGTCCGAGGTCGGCGAGCACCTCACCGCGTGAGGCGTGCTCGTAGAACCTCTGATCCAGGCCGACGTCGCGGCACGGCACGTCGATGTCGGCTCGGCGCAGCGCGGCCGAAACCGCCGACCCCACACCACCATTGACGCCGTTGTCCTCGCACGTGACGAGCAGCTTGTGCTGGACCGCCAATTCGAGTACACCGTCGGAGACCGGCAGCACCCACCGCGGGTCGATCACGGTCACACCGATCCCCTGGTTGTGCAGCCGCTTTGCCACCTCGAGCGCCATCGGGGCGAACGCGCCGACCGCCACCAACAGCACATCGTGGTTGAGCCCGTCGGCGGGCACCGCCAGCACATCCACTCCCGACCGTTGTTCCAGCGCCGGAATGTCTTCGCCCACATCACCTTTGGGGAACCGCAGCGCCGTGGGTCCGTCGTCGACCTGCAGCGCCTCGCCGAGTTCTTCGCGCAGCCGGGTGCCGTCGCGCGGGGCGGCCACCCGCATGCCGGGCACGATGTTCAGCATCGACAGGTCCCACATGCCGTTGTGGCTGGCGCCGTCGGAACCGGTGACGCCGGCACGGTCGAGCACGATGGTGACGGGCAGTTTGTGCAGCGCCACGTCCATCATGATCTGGTCGAACGCCCGGTTGAGGAACGTCGAGTAGATGGCCACCACCGGGTGCATCCCACCCATCGCCAACCCGGCGGCCGACGTCAGCGCGTGCTGTTCGGCGATGCCGACGTCGAACAGCCGGTCCGGGAATCGTTGCCCGAACGCCGAGAGCCCGGTGGGGCCCGGCATCGCCGCCGTGATCGCCACGATGTCGCGGCGCTTTCGGGCATATTCGATCAGCGCGTCGGAGAAGGTCGCGGTCCAGCCCGGGCCCGGGATCTTGGTGGCCTGGCCGGTAGCCGGGTCGATCGGCGCGGTGGAGTGCATCTGTTCGGCCTCGTCGGCCTCGGCCGGGGCGTATCCCATGCCCTTGCGGGTGGCGACGTGGACGATCACCGGGGCGCCGAATCCGCGGGCCCGGCGCAGCGCGGCCTCCACGGCGCGTTCGTCGTGACCGTCGACCGGGCCGACATACTTCAGCCCGAGGTCGGTGAACAGCAGCTGCGGCGCCAACGAGTCCTTGACGCCCGCCTTGACGCTGTGCATGAAGTGGTAGCAGATCTCGCCGATCAGCGGCACCGCGCGCACCACGTCACGACCCTTTTCCAGCACCTGCTCGTAGGCCGGCTGCAACCGCAGCATGGCCAGGTGGTCGGCGACACCGCCGATCGTGGGTGCGTAGCTGCGGCCGTTGTCGTTGACGACGATGACCACGGGACGGCCTGAGGCCGCGATGTTGTTCAGCGCCTCCCAGCACATGCCGCCGGTCAGCGCGCCATCCCCGACGACGGCGACCACATGCCGATTGCGGTGTCCGGTCAGCTCGAACGCCTTGGCCAGGCCGTCGGCGTAGGACAGGGCGGCACTGGCGTGGCTGGACTCCACCCAGTCGTGCTCGCTCTCGGCGCGCGACGGATACCCCGACAGGCCGCCCTTTTTGCGCAGCGTCTCGAAGTCCTGCGCGCGTCCGGTCAGCATCTTGTGCACGTAGGCCTGGTGACCGGTGTCGAAGATGATCGGATCGTGCGGCGAGTCGAACACCCGGTGCAGCGCCAGCGTCAGCTCGACGACGCCGAGGTTCGGCCCGAGGTGTCCCCCGGTGGCAGCCACCTTGTGGATCAGGAACTCGCGGATCTCCTGGGCCAGATCACGGAGCTGCTGTTGGGAAAGGTGCTGCAGATCGGCCGGGCCGCGGATCTGTTCCAACATCACGTCAGTCTACGCAGCCGATGCCGAATGTAGCTCGCTACGAGGTGCCGAACAGTTCGGCCAGGCTGTCGTGCAGTTCGGGATCGGCCAGGACGACGACCTCGTCACCGGCCTCCAGTTCGGTGTCGCCCCGCACCGGCACCAGGCCGGTGGCGCGCACCACCATGCTCACCCAGATGTCCCCGGCACGGTCGCCGAGACCCTCGATCGTGCAGCCCTGGGCGGCTGACCCCGGGGCAACCCGCAGGCGATGGATCCCCTCGGGTTCGTCCTGCAGCCGGATACCGATCTCCCACGGCTGCGTCTCGACGGTACGCATGGGCAGCCGCAGCAGCTGGGCGACACCGGGCACCGAGCTGCCCTGCACCAGCACCGAGAAGATCACGACGACGACCACGATCCCGTACAGACGTTCCGCATCGGCGACGTGCGCGGCCCGCAGGAACTCGCCCAGCAGGATCGGCACTGCACCCTTGAGGCCGGCGAAGAGGATGAAGAGGCGTTCGTTTCGCTGCAGTCGGACCGGAAGCAGACAGGAGCCCACCGCCAACGGCCGAATCACCACCGTCAGGGCCACGCCGAGGACGAGCCCGGGAATCCATACGTCGGGGTGGGCAAGGACGTTGAGATCGACGGTCAACCCCAGAACGGCGAACGCGACGATTTCGGCCAGACCCGCCAACGCGGCGTGGAATCGCTTGATATCCGGCTTGTAGGGCGCGCGCGCGTCGCCGATCACGATGCCCGCGACGAACACCGCCAGAAATCCCGAGCCGTGCGCCAGCGTCGCGATGCCGTACAGCATCAGGCTGGATGCCAGCGTCCGCAGCGAGTAGAGGCTTTCGCTCGGCAGTGCCACGCGGCGCATGAACACGAGCAGAGCGCGGCCGCCGATGACCCCGACGGCCAGGCCGATCGCCATCTGCAGCGCGAATTCGGTTCCCACCCTGGCGAATCCGGCCGCCGTCAGGCCGCCGGCGGCGATCAGGCTGGTCATCAACGCGATTCCGACCGGGTCGTTGGCGCCGGACTCGCCTTCCAGGATGGTGCTGCTGCGACCGGCGATCTCACGTTTGCCCAGCACCGAGAAGACCACGGCCGGGTCGGTGGGAGCCACGGCGGTGGCCACGAGCACCGCAGGGAACCAATCGATTCCGCTCAGGTAATGCAGGATCACCGCGGCGCCGGCGGCGGTGAGCGCGGTGCCGATGACGCCGACCGACAGGACCGGGGCGGCGGCCGCGCGGAAGCGCGCAGGCCCGATGTGCATGCCGCCGTCGAACAACACCAGCACCAGCGCGATGGTGATCACCCGCTCGACGGTCGGCTCCGAAGGTGACTGCACCGCCGGCACGGTATGCGCGGCGACCGCGGCTCCGACCAGAACCAGCAGGGGCACCGGGATTTTGACGCGCTCGGTCAGGCGATTCGCCAACACCGCGCTCAGACCGACGGCACTGGCGAACAAGACCAGCAATGCGTACCGGAGCGTCTCGTTCACGTCGCCGACCGGTGGGTGCGCATGAGCCGGACGGTCGCGGGGCGTTGTTCGGCGGCAGCCACACGAGCCTCTCGATCGATCGACAACGAAATCGCCGACCAGACTTCCCGGCACACCCGCGACGGAGTCTAGCCCGCCGTGCGACAAATCACCTGCCGGTGGCGCGATCGACGCGCGTGACCGGAAGCATAGTCAAAGTTGGTTCGAGCCTGCGATGGTGGCGCCGAGGCTGCCCAGAGGGCGCACCCTGCACCCCAGATCACGCCCTGACCGCAGACTCGGCGAGCGTACGTTAGCGGGTGAGCAGCGCGATGCATTCGGTGTGATGAGTCAGCGGGAACGCGTCGAACACCGTGATCTGCCCGACGGCGTAACCATGCCGGAGGTACAGGCCGATGTCGCGAGCGAAAGACGCTGCCTCGCAACCGATGTGCACTACCCGCGGAACGCCGGCGGCGGCGAGGAGGTCGATGACGTCACGCCCGGCACCCGACCGCGGCGGGTCCAGCACCGCGATGTCGGCGCCGGCTTTCTGCGCCGACACCGCGCGACGCACCGAATCGGTGACGATGTCCACCTGAGGAAGATCAGCCAGGGCGGCCCGCGCGGCCCGCGTCGACGCACGCGAGGTGTCGACACAGAGCACCCGCCCCGACTCCCCCACCGCGTCGCCCAGGGCAGCGGCGAAAACGCCGACGCCGCCGTAGAGGTCCCACACGCGCATGCCGGCCCCGGGTTGCGCCCAGTCGGTGATCAGAGCGCTGTACACCCGCGCCGCATCCCGATGCGCCTGCCAGAACGCGGTCACCGGCACCTCCCAGCTGCGCCGCCCGACGCGTTGGGTTGCCTCGTAGTTGCCCTGCACCACGTTGGTCGCCGTTCGCCCGCCCTGACGCAGGGTGCGCACCACATGGCGACGTCCGTCGTCATCGACGGCGACGTGCAGCTGTGCGCTCGCAGACAGGTCGGCCGGAGAACACGCCTGGGCCAGTCCGTCCAGCATGCCCGGCGGCAATTGCGCACACCGCAGGTCGGTCACCAGCTCGTCGCTGTGGTAGCGGTGAAACCCGGGGCGGGCGTCGGCGCCGACCTCGAGACGCACCCGGGTGCGCCAGCCGGTGGGGCCGCGATCCGAAAGTGGTTGTGCCTCACCGCTCCAGTGATGCCCGCCCAGCCGTTCCAGCTGATTGGCCACGACCTGACCCTTGAGCGTCCGGACCGCTTCCGGGGCGGCAAATGCCAGATCGCAACACCCGGCTCCCTCGACACCCGCGATCGGGCACAACGAATCGGTCCGGTCCGCCGACGCGTCGAGCACTTCGACAACCTCTGCGTGCCAATAGGATCCCCGGTCCGCGGTGACCCGCACCCGCACCCGCTCGCCGGGCAGGGCGTAGCGGACGAACACCACCCGGCCCTCGTGGTGTGCCACGCAGCTACCGCCGTTGGCGGCAGCACCGGCCACCAGCGTCAGCTCCCCGGGCGACAGCGAGGAGTCGGCACTCACGATGTTGTCCTCGTCGAGCCGGTTAGTCGAAGATCCCGCGGCGGGCGTCACCGGGAGCGGCGTGCGGCTGCAGGGTCTTGAGTCGCTCCGACGAATTCAATTGCCAGGGAACCGAAGTCACCATCACGTTGGGCATGAACAGCAGCCGGCCCTTGAGTCGCAGCGCGCTTTGGTTGTGCAGCACCTGCTCCCACCAGTGGCCGACGACGTATTCCGGAATGAACACCGTCACCACGGTGCGCGGCGAGTCCTTGCTGACTCGCTTGACGTAGTCGAGCACCGGACGGGTGATGTCGCGGTAGGGAGAGGCGATGACCTTCAGCGGCACGCTGATCTCGCTGTGTTCCCAATCATGCACCAGCTCACGGGTTTCCACGTCGTCCACGCTGACCGTGACGGCCTCGAGCACATCGGGACGGGTCGCGCGCGCGTAGGCCAGCGCGCGCAGGGTCGGTAGATGCAGCTTCGAGACCAGTACCAGGGCGTGGTTGCGGCTGGGCAGCACCACGTCGTGCTGGGCGGCCGCCTGCTCCTCCAATTCCCGGGAGACGGTGGCGTAGTGCCTGCGGATCATCTTCATGATGACGAACAGCGCGCCCATCGCGACGATCGCGATCCAGGCTCCGGCAAAGAATTTGGTGA
This sequence comes from Mycobacterium ahvazicum, assembly GCF_900176255.2. Lineage (GTDB taxonomy): Bacteria > Actinomycetota > Actinomycetes > Mycobacteriales > Mycobacteriaceae > Mycobacterium > Mycobacterium ahvazicum. Next base: position 1,566,996 of record NZ_FXEG02000002.1, on the reverse strand, counting down.
CCAGCACCACCAGCAGAACCGCGCCGGTGGACAGCAGACCGACCGTGTTGATCACCCGCGAGCGCTTCATCTTGGCCCGCATCTTCGGGTCGGTCTCGGTGCGCAACAGGCGAGTCCAGTGCCGGACCATGCCGATTTGGCTCAGCGTGAACGATATGAACACGCCGACGATGTAGAGCTGGATCAGCGCGGTGACCTCACCGCGGAACGCGATGACGAATGCCAGCGCCGCCGCCGACAGAAACAGGATCCCGTTCGAGAAGGCCAGGCGGTCACCGCGGGTGTGCAACTGGCGCGGCAGATAGCTGTGCTGTGCGAGCACCGAGCCGAGCACCGGGAAGCCGTTGAACGCGGTGTTGGCCGCCAGCACCAAGATCAGGGCCGTCACGGTGGCGATGAGCAGAAACCCGATTCGGAAGCTGCCGAACACCGTCTCGGCCAGCTGGGTGACCAGTGTCTTCTGCATGTAGCCGGCCGGCGCACCCGTCAGCTGAGTGGCCGGGTCGTCGACCAGCTGCACATGGATCTGCTGGGCCAGCACGATGATGCCCATCAGCAGCGTCACCGCGATCACGCCGAGCATCAGCAGCGTCGTTGCGGCGTTGCGGGACTTGGGTTTCTGGAACGCCGGGACGCCGTTGCTGATCGCCTCGACACCGGTCAGCGCCGCGCAGCCGGACGAGAACGAGCGGGCCAGCAGGAAGGCGAACGCGAAGCCGACGATCTGGCCGTGCTCGGCATGCATCTGAAAAGCCGCGGATTCGGCTCGCAGCGGATTGCCCAGCACGAAAATCCGGATCAGCCCCCAGCCGATCATCACGACGACCCCGACGATGAACGCATACGTCGGGATCGCGAAAGCCACCCCGGACTCGCGGATCCCGCGCAGATTCAGCGCCATCACGAACAGGATGGCGGCCACACAGAACCACACCTTGTTCTGCGCCACGAGCGGGACCGCCGAACCGATGTTCGCCATCGCGGATGATGTCGAAACAGCAACGGTGAGAACATAATCCACCATCAGCGCACTGGCCACCACGAGGCCCGCGGTCTCGCCCAGGTTGGTGGTGACCACTTCGTAGTCACCGCCACCGGAGGGGTAGGCGTGCACGTTCTGCCGGTAGCTGGCCACCACCACCAACATGACCGCGGCCACCGCAAGCCCGATCCACGGCGTCAGCGCGTAGGCGGCCGCTCCGGCCACCGAGAGCATCAAGAAGACTTCCTCGGGCGCGTACGCCACCGACGACAGTGCGTCGGAGGCGAACACCGGCAAGGCGATGCGTTTGGGCAGCAGGGTGTGGCTCAGCCGGTCGCTGCGTTGCGGTCGCCCGATGAGCAACCGGCGCGCTGCGGTTGAAAGTTTGGACACGAGAGCCAAGAGTAAGCGCAACAGGCCATGCCGGTAGCGTTCCGTGGGCGAGAATATTCCCGACGGAAATCGGCTGGCCACAAGTTTGCCGATGGAACACGACCCAGCCGAGAGGACCTGACGTGCGGGTGGTTGTAATGGGCTGTGGCCGGGTGGGCTCTTCGCTGGCCGACGGACTGTCCCGAATTGGCCACGACGTCGCCGTGATCGACCGCGACAGCACGGCATTCAACCGGCTGAGCCCGGAATTCGCCGGCGAGCGGGTGCTGGGCCAGGGCTTCGACCGGGACGTGCTGCTGAAGGCCGGCATCGAGGAGACCGACGCGTTCGCCGCGGTGTCCTCCGGAGACAACTCCAACATCATTTCGGCCCGGTTGGCCCGCGAGACGTTCGGCGTTAACCGGGTGGTGGCCCGGATCTACGACGCCAAGCGCGCCGAGGTCTACGAACGCCTCGGCATTCCCACGATCGCCACCGTGCCGTGGACCACCGACCGGCTGCTCGGCCTGCTGACCCGCGACACCGAGACCGCCAAGTGGCGCGACCCCACCGGTACGGTCGCGGTCGCCGAGGTCGTCCTGCACGAGGACTGGGCGGGCCGCCGCGCCACCGATCTCGAGCAGGCCACCGGTGCGCGCGTGGCGTTTCTGATCCGGTTCGGCACCGGCATCCTGCCCGAGCCCAAGACGGTCATCCAGGCCGGCGATCAGGTCTACATCGCCGCGATCTCCGGCCGCGCGGCCGAGGCGGTAGCCATCGCCGCCCTGCCTCCCGCCGACGACATCGATTCGGGGACGGGACATTGAACCCGAGCCGCCGGACCGCGACTTAAGGAGCGCCGCACATGAAGGTAGCTATCGCCGGGGCGGGAGCGGTCGGCCGCTCGGTCGCCCGCGAACTGCTCGAGAACAACCACGACATCACCCTGATCGAACGCAACCCCGACCACGTCGACGTCGACGCGATCCCGGCCGCGCACTGGCGACTCGGCGACGCCTGCGAACTGAGCCTGCTGGAATCGGTCCACCTCGAGGATTTCGACGTGGTGGTCGCCGCGACCGGGGACGACAAAGCCAACGTCGTGCTGTCCCTGCTGGCCAAGACCGAGTTCGCGGTGCCCCGGGTGGTGGCCAGGGTCAACGATCCGCGCAACGAGTGGCTGTTCACCGACGCCTGGGGTGTCGACGTGGCGGTGTCCACTCCGCGCATGCTGGCGTCGCTGATCGAAGAAGCCGTCGCCGTGGGCGATTTGGTGCGCCTGATGGAATTCCGGCGGGGTCAGGCCAACCTGGTCGAGATCACGCTGCCCGACGACACGCCCTGGGGCGGCAAGCCGGTTCGCCGGCTCGAGCTGCCCCGCGATGCCGCCCTGGTGACCATCCTGCGCGGGCCGCGCGTGATCGTCCCGGAAGCCGACGAGCCGCTGGAAGGCGGCGACGAGTTGCTCTTCGTCGCGGTCACCGAGGTCGAAGAGGATCTGCGCAAGCTGGTGCTGCCGGCGGTGGCGCCGCCCGCCACCTAGTCGACGACGGTCTCGGGTTCGATCTGCGGATCGACCGCATCGCCGGCGCCGCCCATCGCGCGCTGCGCCGCCCTGATCGCCCCATAGGTGACCAGCGCGGCGGCCGCGGTCAGCGGCCAGCCCATCCCGATGCGCGCGGCTGCCAGCCAGCCGGTCTGGTCGGCGTCGTAGAGCAGTCGCTGCACCACGAACCGCGCGGCGAAGACCAGCGTCCAGCACAGCGTGGCGATGTCGAACGCGTAGACGGCCCGCGACACGTCGCGCCACGCGCGGTCCCGCCCGGTAGCCCAGCTCCAGGCGTAGCCGACCAGCGGCCGGCGGATCACGACGGACACCGCGAAGACCACGGCCCACACCAGCGAGACCCAGATGCCGAGCAGGAAGTACCCCTTGGAAGCCCCGACGATGTAGGCGATCAGCGCGCAGACCGCGACCCCGAAGAATCCGGAGAACGCCGGCTGCGTGGATTCGCGCCGAATCAGCCGCCACACCAGGACGAGTGCGGCCAGCCCCATCGCGGCCCCGATCGCGGGCACCAGGCCGAGCAGGCTGGACGCCGCCACGAAGGTGACGACGGGCAGCGACGAGTAGATGAGACCGCTCACCCCGCCCAGCTGGCTCAGCAGGCGTTCTGGGTTGATGCGGTTAGACGTGTTGCCGGGCAGAGTCAACGCTGAATTTCGTAATGCGGGTTGTAGATGGCCTTGGTTCCGTTCTCCAGCTTGCCCATCCGGCCGCTCACCCGCAAAGTGCGTCCAGAGTCGATGCCGGGGATCCGGCGCTGGCCCAACCAGACCAGGGTCACAGTGTCGCTGCCGTCGAACAGTTCGGCCTTCACACCGCCGGCGCAGCCCTTGCCGTTACATTCCACGCTGCGCAGCGTGCCCACCATGGTGACCTCTTGGCCACGCTCGCAATCGATCGCGCGCTGTGCGCCAGTGCTCGCGACTTCGTCGGACAATTCCTCGGAATCGCGTTGCTCCGGGTCCTCCGTCAACCGACGGGTGAGGCGGCGCAAATAACCCTGGGCCCCCATGGCCACTCCTGACAATTGGAGAAAAAGCTGCGGTGCTTTCATCTATGCCAACGGACACCGTAGACCTGTTGGTTCCCCTGCGCCAACCGAATCAAACTGTGATTTTGGAACGTTCGCCGCGCCGGGCAGTATCGGGGCGTGGGTGTCGATCTGCGCGGTGTGACGGCGGTGCTATTGCCCGGAACCGGATCCGACGACGTCTACGTCAATCGGGCTTTTTCCGGACCGCTGCGCAATGCCGGCGCACGGCTCGTTTGCCCGCCGCCGCGGCCGGAAAGTTTGGTCGACGGCTACCTGTCCGCCTTGGACGAGGCCGCGCGCGAGGGCCCGATCGCCGTCGGCGGAATCTCGATCGGTGCTGCCGTAGCGGCCGCCTGGGCACTGGCACACCCAGGCCAAACGGTCGCCGTGCTGGCCGCGCTGCCCGCCTGGTCGGGACCACCGGGGTCGGCGCCGGCCGCGCTCGCCGCGCGGTATTCGGCGTTCCAGCTACGCACCGAGGGTCTGGTCGCGGCCACCGCACAGATGCGAGCGTCGAGCCCGGCCTGGCTGGCCGATGAACTGACCCGGTCCTGGCTTGCCCAGTGGCCACTGCTGCCCGACGCCATGGACGAAGCGGCCGCCTACGTCGCGCCCAGCTGTGACGAACTCAACACGCTCGCGGCGCCGCTCGGCGTGGCGGCCGCGGTCGACGATCCGATTCATCCGCTGCAGGCCGGTGCCGACTGGGCCGCCGCCGCGCCCCACGCCGCGTTGCGGACGGTGACCCTCGATCAGATCGGCGCGGACAGCGCCGCGCTCGGGGCGGCCTGCTTGGCGGCGCTGGCCGACGCGTAAGGGTCGGGCCGAGTGGATTCGCACGCGAGGCAAGGATGGCCGTTTCGGGCCGGTTAGCCGCCGGTGGTGGTGCGCAGCTGCTGCATGGCCGAGCCGTCCGCGCTGCGGCGCGCGGACGGATCGTTGGGCGGCGCTTGCGCACCGGTTTGTTCGGCGGCCTGCTGCGCCGCCTCGGCCTGCTGCAGGGCGGCCTGACGCAGTTGCTCGGCCATCGGTTCGGGAAGGTTGACGGCCAGCGGCGTGCGCACCGGCAGCGGGGTGTCGCCGCGGCGAACCACGGTGTCCGCCAACGCCGAACGTGCCTCCTGCTCGAGTGCCTCGATGGTTTCGTGCGGGCCGTTGATGACGCAGCGGATCATCCAGCGGTAGCCGTCGACGCCGATGAAGCGCACCACCCCCGACGCGGTACCGACCACCTCGCGGCCCCACGGGCCGTCCTTGATGCTGACTTGGGCCGAGTCCTTGCGCAGCGAGTCGGCGAGCTCGCCGGCCACCTCGCGCCACAAGCCGCCGGTCTTGGGCGCGGCGTAAGCGGCGATCGTGAACCGGCCGTTGGGCGTGACGACCCACACCGCGCTCGGGACGCCGGTCTCGGTCAGCTCGACCTGCAGCTGGCCGGCTTCGGGCATCGGGATGAGCACCGAGCCCAGATCGAGCCGGGCCAGCTCCGCGACCGACGGGTCGTCGAAGTCGTCGATGTCGAACGGACCATCCAGCTCGTCCTCGAACTCGTCGTCGACCGGGTCGGCGGCGGTGGCCTCGGCCCCCGACTCGTCGCTGTCGTCCTTACCTGATCTACCAAGTGCAGCCATCGGCGCCGCTCCTCCTCATCGCTTCGTCCCCCGCGAGCGGGAGGTACCCCCGCTGCATCGTCGCCAGCGCATCACAAACTCGCATGTCCGCCGGAGGAACCGTGACCACCATCGCCACGGGATGTTTCGGCCAGCCCGGCCTCGTCGAACGACGCGACCTCGACCAGCTCGACTAACTCGACCCGCTGCACCAGCAACTGGGCGATGCGGTCGCCGCGGTGCACCACGATCGGCTCGGCCGGGTCGAGATTGATCAGCGAGATCTTGACCTCTCCGCGATAGCCGGCATCGATCGTTCCCGGACTGTTGACGATCGAAAGTCCAACCCGCGCAGCCAATCCCGAGCGGGGGTGCACCAGGCCGACCATCCCGAACGGGATAGCGACCGCCACGCCGGTACGGACCAGGGCGCGTTGCCCCGGGCCCAGCGTGACGTCTTCTGCGCTGAACAGATCAACCCCCGCGTCGCCGTCGTGGGCACGACTGGGCAGCGGGAGTTCGGGGTCGAGGCGGACAACTTTCATTTCAACGCCAGACTGGTCGACACGGGGCCACAGACTACCCTTGACCGCGTGTCGAGTACGCGCGTCGCGCCGCACAGCGTGCGATATCGCGAAAGGCTGTGGGTCCCGTGGTGGTGGTGGCCACCGGCCTTCGCGCTGGCGACGCTGATCGCCGTCGAGGTCAATCTGGGTGTCAAAGCGCTCCCTGACTGGTTGCCGTTCGTGGTGTTGTACATCGTGGCCATCGGCGCGCTGCTGTGGCTGGGCCGCGTCGAAATCCGGGTCACCGCCGGCCCAGACGGTGTGGCGCAGCTATGGGCCGGGGAAGCCCACCTCCCGGTCACCGTGATCGCCCGATCCGCGGAGATAGCGCCGACGGCGAAGTCGGCGGCCCTGGGACGTCAGCTCGACCCCGCGGCGTATGTCGTGCATCGCGCATGGGTCGGACCGATGATTTTGCTCGTCCTCGACGATCCAGACGACCCGACGCCGTACTGGATGGTGAGCTGCCGTCACCCGGAACGGGTGCTGTCGGCACTGACACGCTAGGTGCAGCGATCAGGCTGCGCAGTCGGTGCAGATCATCACGCCGTTCTTCTCGCTGGCAAGTCGACTGCGGTGCTGCACCAGAAAGCAGCTCGAGCAGGTGAACTCGTCGGCTTGTTTCGGAATGACCCGAACCGACAGCTCCTCGCCAGACAAGTCAGCGCCAGGCAGTTCGAAATTCTCGGCGGTCTCGGATTCGTCCACGTCGACAACAGCCGACGCGGCCTCGTTCCGCCGTGCCTTGAGCTCCTCCAGCGAGTCCTCCGAAACGTCGTCGGTTTCGGTACGCCGTGGAGCGTCATAGTCGGTAGGCATCGTCCAATCCCCTCACATGCCTGCGTTACCTCAAGCAACGCTTTGTACCAGCGTCGAACGCATCCACCAAACGATTCGTGCCCGCAACGCGGTCGGATGGGTTGTGATTTACCTCACACCCCCGAATTAACCCTCATATTCGCCGTTAAACAGTGGATTTGGTGTGCGGCTAGAGTGCAGCTGTGGTCGCACAAATCACCGAGGGTACAGCCTTCGACAAGCACGGTAGGCCCTTTCGGCGACGCAATCCCCGACCCGCGATTGTCGTGCTGGTTTTCCTGGTGTTGGTGACCGGGGTCGCGTGGACGGTGGCGCTGACGCGACCGGCCAAGGTTCGCGAAGCCGAGGTGTGCAACCCGCCCCCGGCGCCGGCCAACGGATCGGCGCCGGCCCAACTCGGCGAGCAAATGTCGCGCAGTGCGATGGCCGACGTGCCGCCCGCCAAACTCGCCGACACCAAGGTTCGCGTGCTCAACGCCAGCGGCCGCGGCGGCCAGGCCGCCGATGTCGCCGGCGCGATGAAAGATCTGGGGTTCGCGCAGCCGACCGCGGCCAACGACCCGATCTACGCCGGCGCCCGGCTGAACTGCCAGAGCCAGATCCGGTTCGGCACGGCCGGCGGGTCCACGGCCGCCGCGGTGTGGCTGGTCGCCCCCTGCAGCGAGCTGTTGAACGACAACCGCGCCGACGATTCCGTCGACCTCGCGATCGGCACGGAATTCACCGCGCTGGCGCACAACGACGACATCGACTCGGTACTGGCCAGCCTGCGTCCCGGTGCGACCGGATCGTCAGATCCCTCGCTGTTGTCCAAGATTCACGCCAGCAGCTGCTGACTCAATCGGCGATCGGCGCTAACCCGTCGAACCTGTCGAGCGCCGCCAGCAGCGCGTCGGCGATTCCCGGGGCGGCCGCCACCACCAGCCCCGCCGCCGATCCAGGCGGCGCGTGCGGCGGCACCAACACCCGCGCCCCGGCCTCGGCCGCGATCAGCCCACCCGCGGCGCGATCCCACACCTGCAGTCCGTGCTCGTAGTAGGCGTCCAGCCGTCCCGCCGCGACCATGCACAGATCCAGGGCGGCGGATCCGACGCGGCGCACATCGCGCACCAACGGCAGCATCTTGGCCAACAGCGCGGCCTGAGTGGTGCGGCGCCCGATCGAATACCCAAACCCCGTGCCCAACAAGGCCATCGACAGATCGTCGACGTCGGCGCACCGCAGCGGATGCGTCCCCTGCGCGTCAATGACGTACGCACCAAGGCCTTGTGCCGCGGAATAGACCCGGCCGGCCACGACGTCGGCGACCGCGCCGGCCACCGACACGCCGTTGATCTGCGCGCCGACCGACACCGCGTAGGCCGGGATGCCGTAGACGAAATTCACCGTGCCGTCGATCGGGTCGAGCACCCAGGTGACCGCATCGTCGGACGCCGCTTCCTGTTCGGTCGGCCCGCCGCCCTCTTCCCCGAGAATCGGGTCGCCAGGCCGTAATTCGGCCAACCGGTCGCGCAGCAGTCGTTCGGTCTCGGTGTCGACCACCGTGACCGGATCGGTCGGTGTGCTCTTGGACCGCACCGCGCCGCTGTCGGTCCCGCCGGCGTGGGCGCCGAACACCTCGGCGCGGCGAGACCTGACGAACTCGGCGGCTTCGGCGGCCAGCGTTTCGGCTACTGCGCGCAGCTGCGCGGGCTCGGATCGCGTCACGGGTCCATCGCAACACAGTCGGCCACCGCGCCGCAGACCGACGGCACCCCGATCGGATTGCCCGACCGCAACCGCGGCGTGGCCAGCTAAGGTGTGAACGATCCCAAATCTCGCCAAGGAGATTCGATGACCAGCACCGACTCGGCCACGGATGTACCGGGCACCGAGGCAGCCTCCGGCACGCCGCAGCGCCGTGGATTCGGCATCGACGTCGGCGGCAGCGGAATCAAAGGCGGAATCGTCGACCTGGGCACGGGACTGCTGATCGGCGACCGGGTCAAACTGCTGACACCGCAACCCGCCACCCCGGCGGCCGTCGCCAAGACCATCGCCAAGGTCGTCAACGAATTCGGCTGGACGGGTCCGCTCGGGGTGACCTACCCGGGCGTCGTCACCAATGGCATCGTCCAGACCGCCGCGAACGTGGACCGCGCCTGGATCGGGACCAACGCGCGCGACGTGATCAGCTCCAAGCTGGACGGCCAGGACGTCACGGTGCTCAACGATGCCGACGCCGCCGGGCTCGCCGAGGAGCGCTACGGGGCCGGCAAGGGCAAGTCCGGACTGGTCGTGTTGCTCACCTTTGGAACGGGGATCGGATCGGCCCTGATCCACAACGGAAAGCTGATTCCCAACACCGAATTCGGCCATCTCGAAGTGGGCGGCAAAGAGGCCGAGAAACGCGCGGCGTCGTCGGTAAAAGACAAGAACAAGTGGAGCTACCCGCGCTGGACCAAAGAGGTGACCAGGGTGCTGATCGCGATCGAGAACGCGATCTGGCCCGACCTGATCATCGCCGGCGGTGGGATCAGCCGAAAGGCCGACGAGTGGGTGCCGCTGCTCAAAAACCGGACCCCGGTGGTGGCCGCGGCATTGCTCAATACCGCCGGAATTGTGGGCGCCGCGATGGCCTCCACCGCGGACGTAACGCACTGAATTTTCCCCGCTAGGGCGGTACGAGCGCGCACTGTCGTTACAATGGTCCACGGCGACCGCCCGACAGAAAGCGTGCGAGCAGTCACGCTCATACCAACGCCGACATTCGACATAGCAGACACTTTCGGTTGACCATGCCCAAACCCACCGAAAGTGAGTCCAACCGAAGGGGTGTACGTGGCAGCGACCAAGACCAGCGCGGAAACCGATGAGCCGGTGAAGCGCACCGCCACGAAGACTCCCGCCAAGCGGCCCGCGGCAAAGGCCGCCAACGGCTCCGCACCGGCAAAACGCGCGACAAAGACCGCACCTCGGGCCACCAAACCCGCCGACGACACTGAGGCGACCATCGAGAAGAAACCCCGCACCCCCGTCAAGCCCGCCACGGGCAAGGCGCCGGCCGGACGCGGCACCAAGGCCGCGGCCAAAGACGCCGGCGACGACGAGAACGTGGAGAGCGTCGACGAGACCGCCGAGGAGCTCGACGGCGAGCCCGACCTCGAAGGCGAGGACCTCGACCTCGAGGGTGACCTCAGCCTCGACGACCTCGAGGATGACGTCGCCGGCGACGAGGCCGAGGCGGACGACGACACCGCCGACGGCGAGGGGGACGAAGCCGAAGAGGTTGTCACAGTCGTGAAGCCGGCGGCGGCCAAGAAGCCGGCCGACGAGGACGAGGAGATCGCCGAGCCGTCCGAAAAGGACAAGGCGTCCGGTGATTTCGTCTGGGACGAAGACGAATCCGAGGCGTTGCGGCAGGCCCGCAAGGACGCCGAGCTCACCGCCTCCGCGGACTCGGTTCGCGCCTACCTCAAGCAAATCGGCAAGGTGGCACTGCTCAACGCCGAGGAAGAGGTCGAGCTCGCCAAGCGGATCGAAGCCGGTCTGTACGCCACGCAGCTGATGGCCGAGCTGGTCGAGCGCGGCGACAAGCTGCCCGCCGCCCAGCGCCGCGACATGATGTGGATCTGCCGCGACGGCGATCGTGCGAAAAACCATCTGCTGGAAGCCAACCTGCGACTGGTGGTCTCGCTGGCCAAGCGCTACACGGGCCGCGGCATGGCCTTCCTCGACCTGATCCAGGAAGGAAACCTGGGCCTGATCCGCGCGGTCGAGAAGTTCGACTACACCAAGGGTTACAAGTTCTCCACGTACGCCACGTGGTGGATTCGCCAGGCGATCACCCGGGCGATGGCCGACCAGGCCCGCACCATCCGCATCCCGGTGCACATGGTCGAGGTGATCAACAAGCTGGGCCGCATTCAGCGCGAGCTGCTGCAGGATCTGGGCCGCGAGCCCACGCCTGAGGAGCTGGCCAAGGAAATGGACATCACGCCGGAGAAGGTGCTGGAGATCCAGCAGTACGCGCGTGAACCCATCTCGCTGGACCAGACGATCGGCGACGAGGGCGACAGCCAGCTCGGCGACTTCATCGAGGACAGCGAAGCGGTCGTGGCCGTCGACGCGGTGTCGTTCACGTTGCTGCAGGACCAGTTGCAGTCGGTGCTCGAGACGCTCTCGGAGCGCGAAGCCGGCGTAGTACGACTGCGCTTCGGGCTCACCGACGGCCAGCCTCGCACCCTGGACGAGATCGGTCAGGTCTACGGCGTGACCCGCGAGCGCATCCGCCAGATCGAATCCAAGACCATGTCGAAGTTGCGCCACCCCAGCCGTTCCCAGGTCCTGCGCGACTACCTCGACTAGCCCCCAGCTGTTCAGCCGGCGTTCAACCGTCGACCCGCCCGGTCGGGTCCGCTCGTTTACGGTGTGGGCGTGGCGGCGGGCACGGACTTCAAAAATGTTCCGGCAGTGCACAACCGGCGTCCGCTCTTACTGCTCGCCATAGCCGCGTTCCTGGCTGTCCTGACCATCACCGCGGTGTCCTACGAGAAGGCCGGCCACGCGACGGGGGTCAACGGCGACAGGAACCTGAGCGACGGCATCCGCATACATGCCGACATCCAAAAGATCAGCCCCACCGACAATCAGTTGGTGGTCGGCCTGCAATTCGAGCCGAGAGGACGCTTCGCGCAGGACGGCGTGTTCTTGGCCAGTAATGTGCGGGTCGTCGCGGTCGGGGGCGCGGGCCTGGTTGACGAATCGTTCGCCGCAGGCGGGCTGATGACGGCGCAAACACTGCCCGTCGCGCTGGAAACCGGCGACGTCAGCCAGTACCCGTTCGACCGCTATACCTCGCTATTCAGCGTTCGCATCCTGACCAGCGATGGCACCCCGGTCCCGACCGTGCTGCTCGCCGGCGGGTCGGTGCACGGCTACAGCATCAGCATCGGCAACCCGCCGCGGGAACCGAACGAGGGCAACGACCTGACGATCAGCGTGACGCGCGCGCCTTCGACATGGATTTTCGCGGTATTCATCATCTTGCTGATGTGGACGTTGACGATCCTGGCAATGCTGCTCGTAGCCAACCAGATTCGCAGCGATCGACCGATCGACGGCACACTTATCTCATTCCTGGGCGTTCTGCTGTTTTCGTTTTCGGCAGTGCGCAACTCGATGCCCAACGCACCGGCCGTTGGCGCACTCACCGATTACCTGTCCTTCTTCTGGTGTGAATTGGTACTCGGACTCTGCGTGGTCGCGATGCTCGTTGTCCGCATCCGCCGCGACTGAATCGCTTGTGCTGCAGCTATTTTCGCGATCGGACCAGCACGAGCTCGCGCGCGGGCTTACGGTGACCTCATGACAGCCACCCGCAAGCTCGTCTCGTCCGGATCCGAATTCGAAGCGACGGTGGGTTATTCGCGTGCGGTACGAGTAGGTCCCTGCGTGACGGTCGCCGGCACCACCGGCGCCGGACCCGCAAACGACATCGGCGCCCAAGCCCAAGACGCCTTGCGCCGCATCGAGATTGCACTGCACGAAGCCGGCGCGTCGCTGACCGATGTGGTCCGCACCCGGATCTATGTCACCGACATTTCCCGGTGGCGCGAGGTTGCCGCGGTGCATGCGCGGGTGTTCTCCGAGATTCGGCCGGTGGCGACCATGGTCGAAGTCTCCGCGCTGATCGCACCCGGGCTGCTGGTGGAGATCGAGGCCGACGCCTACCTGGAACCTTCAGACGGGTCCTGAGGTCCCGCGATCGGCGGGAATATGCCGTCGTCCCCGGGCGAGTAAGCGGTGACGCTTGTCACTGCGGCAATGGGCAGCGGTCCGTACAGGTGCGGGAACAGCATCGCCTCCGGATCCGTTGGCACACCTGGCTCCCACCGCACGGGCGCATCCAGCAAAGCGGGGTCGATGTGCAGCAGCACCAAATCCTGGCGTCCGCGGAAGAGCCGATTGGCGGGCAGGTGGACCTGCGCGGGCGCCGACAGGTGGATGAATTCGGCGCCGGCGGCGGTGTCGGGGCGGATTTCCCCCCGGCTCCGCGCGTCGGACCACTCATCGGCTCCGCACAGGTGTACAAGCAGGTCAGGACCGAACGTCACAGTCGTTAACCCTAGAAGAACCCACGAAACCAAACGTTTACAGCCCGTGAGAAACGACACACCCGATAACGATCGGGGAACAACGCAAAAACGCCGAACGTCTGAGACAGTGAAGGAACGAGAAGGAGAAGCCAATGAACGCAACTCTGACGACAACCGCCGAGCTGACTAGAGCTGACCGCTGCGACCGCTGCGGTGCCGCAGCTCGCGTACGCGCCAAGCTGCCGTCGGGAGCCGAGCTTCTCTTCTGCCAGCACCACGCCAACGAGCACGAGGCGAAGCTTGTCGAGCTCGCCGCCGTGCTGGAGGTTAGCGGTAGCTAGGTCCAGCGAACTCGCCCATTCACAATGTGAGGTGTGGGCGACCTGATCGGTAATGCTGGACCGATATGAGCGATCAGACCGTAAGACCGTCGCGCCATCACATTTGGCGAATCACGTTGAGGACCCTCGGAAAAAGCTGGGACGATTCCATCTTTGCCGAGTCCGCGCAAGCGGGCTTCTGGTCGGCGCTCTCGACGCCTCCGCTACTGCTGGGAATGCTGGGCAGCTTGGCCTACGTGGCTCCGCTGTTCGGGCCGGACGCGCTGCCCAGCATCGAGAAGAGCGCCATCTCGGCGGCACACAATCTGTTCTCGTCCAGCGTCGTCAACGAGATCATCGAGCCCACCGTTCGGGACATCACCGCGCACGCTCGCGGTGAGGTGGTCTCGCTCGGCTTCTTGCTGTCATTGTGGGCGGGGTCGTCGGCGATCTCGGCGTTCGTCGATTCCGTCGTCGAGGCGCACGACCAGACACCGCTGCGCCACCCGGTGCGCCAGCGGCTGTTCGCGCTGTTCCTCTACGTGGTCGGGCTGGTGTGCGCCGTGCTGGCCGCGCCGGTCCTCGTGGTCGGCCCGCGCACGGTGTCCGAACACATCCCGGACGCCCTGGCCAACGTGCTGCGCTACGGCTACTACCCCGCGCTGATCCTCGGGCTGATCCTGGGTGTCGTCGTCTTGTACCGGGTCTCACTGCCGGAACCCCTGCCGACGCACCGCCTGCTCTACGGCGCCGTCCTGGCCACCGCCGTGTTCGTGATCGCGACGCTGGGCCTGCGGATCTACCTGGGCTGGATCACCAGCACCGGCTACACCTACGGCGCGCTGTCCACGCCGATCGCGTTCCTGTTGTTCGCCTTCTTCGGCGGCTTCGCGATCATGCTCGGCGCCGAGCTCAATGCCGCGATCCAGGAGGAATTCCCCGCGCCGCGCACGCACGCCCACCGGCTGCGCAACTGGTTGTTGTCGCGTTCGCCCGCTTTGAAGCGGACGGCGGAGGCGCTGTCGAATCCGGTGACGACCAATCCGGCGACCCAGGACCGCGCCGGCGAGCCGTCCAAACGTCCGACCTGATCAGCCCTTCTTGAGCTGCTCGTAGATTTTCTTGCAATCCGGGCAGACCGGTGAACCCGGCTTGGCCGCCCGCGTGACGGGGAAAACCTCACCGCACAACGCGACCACGTGGTTACCCATGACCGCACTCTCGGCGATCTTGTCCTTCTTGACGTAGTGGAAGTACTTGGGGGTGTCGCTGCCGGTCCCGTCGTCGACGCGTTCGTCGGTGTCGGTGCGCTCGATCGTCTGGGTCTGCATACCTCACATTGTGCCTGCCGATGCGCCCTGACCGGAATCGGCGGGATGTGGGACAGTGGAGGAATGAAGCGCGGCCCGGATTTGGGGTTCGATGACGACGGTCGGCCGGTGCTGATTACCGCCGCCGAGCCTTCGTATGAACAACAGCATCGCGCCCGGGTGCGTAAGTATCTGACGCTGATGGCTTTCCGGATTCCCGCGCTGCTGCTGGCCGCTTTCGCCTACGGCGCGTGGCACAACGGACTGATCTCGCTGGCGATCGTGGCCGCGTCCATCCCGCTGCCCTGGATGGCGGTGCTGATCGCCAACGATCGGCCGCCGCGCGCCAAGGACGAGCCTCGGCGGTTCGACGATGCCGCGCGGCGCACTCCGTTGTTCCCGACGGCCGAGCGGCCCGCGCTCGAGGCGCGGCGGCCCGCGCCGCCGCAACCCGGTTCCCCGGGGGCGGAATACAACCCGGGCCGCGGGTACCACCCCGGGCACGGATACGGCGCCGGTTCCGGGTAACCGGGTTCTGAGCACTCTTCTCAGGACATTCTCAGGTCGGCGGCACATTTGTGCACGTCAAAGCGTGTGAGATGACGGCGGCGCGGGAACTCTCAGGGCTGATCTGTCGTTTAACACCATGACAGCTACAAGCCAATCGGGAGGCCGCCATGGCGAATGCCATCACAGGCAGGATCGACACCAGCGATCTTGATGCTCAGAGCCCTGCAGCGGACCTCGTGCGCGTATATCTGAACGGCATCGGGAAGACGGCGTTGTTGACCGCCGCGGACGAAGTCGAACTGGCGAAGCGCATCGAGGCCGGACTGTATGCCGAGCATCTGCTCGCGACGCGGAAGCGCCTCGGCGAGAACCGCAAACGCGATCTTGCCGTCGTCGTACGTGATGGCCAGGCGGCGCGTCGTCACCTGCTGGAAGCGAACCTGCGCCTGGTGGTCTCACTGGCCAAGCGCTACACCGGCCGGGGGATGCCGTTGCTCGACCTAATCCAGGAGGGCAACCTCGGACTCATCCGCGCGATGGAAAAGTTCGACTACACAAAGGGATTCAAGTTCTCGACGTATGCCACGTGGTGGATCCGCCAGGCCATTACCCGCGGGATGGCCGACCAGAGCCGCACCATCCGGCTGCCCGTTCACCTCGTCGAACAGGTCAACAAGCTGGCCCGGATCAAGCGGGAGATGCACCAGAACCTCGGACGCGAGGCGACCGACGAGGAACTGGCCACCGAGTCCGGAATCCCGGTCGAGAAGATCAACGATCTGCTCGAGCACAGCCGCGACCCGGTAAGCCTGGACATGCCCGTCGGTTCCGAAGAAGAAGCGCCGCTGGGCGATTTCATCGAGGACGCCGAGGCGATGTCCGCGGAGAACGCGGTGATCGCCGAGCTGCTGCACACCGACATCCGCAGTGTGCTGGCGACTCTCGACGAGCGCGAGCACCAGGTGATCCGGCTGCGTTTCGGTCTCGACGACGGCCAGCCGCGGACGCTGGACCAGATCGGCAAGCTGTTCGGTCTGTCCCGTGAGCGGGTCCGCCAGATCGAGCGCGACGTGATGGCCAAGCTGCGCAACGGAGAGCGCGCCGATCGGCTGCGCTCATACGCGAGCTGAGGTACCCCACTTCGCCAGCTAGCGCCGACAGTATGCCCGCCGCGAAATCGCGGCGGGCATACTTGCTTGCCGAGGGGAAGCGTTGAACCCATTTCGGCAGCTGGCCAAGTAGACTCGGCGTCAATGGAGGGTGCTGAATGAACGACCTGGTTGATACCACCGAGATGTACCTGCGGACCATCTACGACCTCGAGGAAGAGGGCGTAACGCCGCTGCGCGCCAGGATCGCCGAACGGCTCGACCAGAGTGGGCCGACCGTCAGCCAGACCGTCTCCCGGATGGAGCGCGACGGACTGCTCCACGTGGCCGGTGATCGGCACCTGGAACTCACCGACAAAGGCCGGGCCCTGGCCATTTCCGTGATGCGCAAGCACCGGCTCGCCGAACGACTGCTCGTCGACGTCATCGGTCTGCCATGGGAAGAAGTGCACGCCGAGGCGTGCCGGTGGGAGCACGTGATGAGCGAGGACGTCGAGCGCCGGCTGGTCAAGGTGCTCAACAATCCCACCACCTCCCCGTTCGGCAACCCGATTCCCGGTTTGCTGGACCTGGGCGTCGGCCCCGATTCCGGCGCCGACGACGTCAATCTGGTCCGGCTGACCGAGTTGCCGGCGGGATCGCCGGTCGCGGTCGTCGTCCGTCAGCTCACCGAACATGTCCAGGGCGACATCGATCTGATCGCACGGCTCAAGGACGCCGGTGTCGTGCCGAATGCGCGCGTCACCGTGGAAACCGGGCCCGCCGGGGTCACCATCCTGATACCCGGCCATGAGAACGTCACCCTGCCCCACGAGATGGCGCACGCCGTCAAGGTCGAAAAGGTCTGACTCGCCGCTATCCGGCACAGCGCCCAGATGCCCGTCGCGGCGGTAGCCGTACCCCGAGCCGCTTGGCCAGCCGGTAGCCGCTCGCCGCGAGTTCGCGGATCTGTTCCGGCCGCAGCCCCGACTGCAACGCCGTATCGAGCATGCCCGCCATTCGATGTTCCGGATCGCAGCGCAGCGCGGCCTCCAGCGACACCCCGGCCAGCGGGCCATCCCCGCGGACGTAGGCACTGAACGCGAGCAACACCAGCGCTTCGACCCGCCACGGCGCGGGCAGGGCGCGGGCCAGCGATGCCCACAACGTCTCGGCTTCCCCGGCCTTCTCGCCCACCGCGAGGGCGTACAACGTGTCGCGCACCTGGGCGTCGTCCAGCGCGCAGCCCAGCGCGGCCAGCTCGGTGTCGGACAGCGATTGACCGCCGCAGACGCGAGACGCCGCGGCGATCGCCCGTTTGACGTCTCGGCGGGCGCATCCGGCGGGATCCTTTCGATGGGCCGCCGCACGCCGTGCGGACTGGCGTTGCAGCCGTCCGGCCAGCGCGGCGCTGCGGTCCGGATCGTCGACGGCGATGACGGCCTGCAGGTCGGCGCGACGCGCATACAACCGTCGGCCTTCCAGCACCGCCGCGGCGGCCAGGGGCGACGCGGACGGATCGTCCACCGCGCCGCCCGCGCCGCACTCGTCGACGCAATGCCAATGGCCGCCACGGGCCACCCGATCCACCACATGCGCCGCCAAAAGCTCAATGTTGTTCTCCAACAACACTTCTGCGAGCATTGCGCAGAGCTGCCGGTATTCGTCGTTGCACTGCGGGCAATGGGCGCCCTCGTCGTTGACGATCACGGCGATCGCGGCCTCGGGCGCCGCCGCGGCGGCAACCTCGGCCAGATGCCCGGTCCGGCCGGCGAGCTCGCCGGAGAGATCGACGCGCAGCACGGCGCCGAGCTCGCCGCGATCCAACGACACCAAGACCAATGAATTCTCCGGAACGAAGCCGAGAACGGCCGGTAGCGCCGCAATCAGTGCGCCGGGACGGTTCAGTTCAAAATCGGGTGTGAGCGGTGACATGAGGCCAACGCTGCTGGCCGCCACCGTCAGACGGCGCTCGCGCAACGCGATCGAGCGATCCGTCTGTGGAGAAAGTCTCGACTGTGGGCTCTATCGTCTATCTCATGGGATCGATGCAGGAATACGACATGGTCGTGATCGGCTCGGGGCCGGGCGGCCAGAAGGCCGCCATCGCCTCGGCCAAGCTCGGCAAATCGGTGGCGATCATCGAACGCGGCCAGATGCTGGGCGGCGTGTGCGTGCAGACCGGCACGATCCCGTCAAAGACGTTGCGCGAAGCGGTGCTCTACCTCACCGGCATGAGCCAGCGCGAACTCTACGGTGCGAGCTATCGCGTCAAGGAAAAGATCACCCCCGCCGACCTGCTGGCTCGCACCCAGCACGTGATCGGCAAGGAAGTCGACGTCGTACGTAACCAACTGATGCGCAACCGGATCGACCTACTGATCGGGCACGGACGCTTCATCGACCCGCACACCATCGAGGTCGAAGACCCGTCCCGGCGCGAAAAGCTCACCATCAGTGGCAAATACGTCGTGATCGCCACCGGCACCAGGCCGGCACGACCGTCCGGAGTCGAGTTCGACGAAGACCGCGTGCTCGACTCCGACGGGATCCTGGATCTCAAGACGTTGCCCACCTCGATGGTGGTCGTCGGCGCCGGGGTGATCGGTATCGAGTACGCGTCGATGTTCGCCGCACTGGGCACCAAGGTCACCGTCGTCGAAAAGCGCAGCGACATGTTGGACTTCTGCGACCCCGAGGTCATCGAGGCGCTGAAGTTCCACCTGCGCGACCTCGCGGTGACGTTCCGGTTCGGCGAGGAAGTGACCGCGGTCGACGTCGGCTCGGCCGGCACCATCACCACCTTGGCCAGCGGCAAGCAGATTCCGGCCGAGACGGTGATGTATTCCGCCGGGCGCCAAGGGCAGACCGACCACCTCGATCTGCACAACGCGGAGCTGGAGGCCGACAACCGCGGCCGCATCTTCGTCGACGACTTCTTCCAGACCAAGGTGCCCCACATCTACGCCGTCGGCGACGTCATCGGCTTCCCGGCCCTGGCCGCGACCTCGATGGAGCAGGGGCGCCTAGCCGCCTACCACGCATTCGGGGAGCCGACCGAAGGCATCACCGAGCTGCAGCCGATCGGCATCTACTCCATTCCCGAGGTCTCCTACGTCGGGGCCACCGAGGTGGAACTGACCAAGGCCTCGATCCCCTACGAGGTGGGCATGGCCCGCTATCGCGAGCTGGCCCGCGGCCAGATCGCCGGCGACTCCTACGGCATGCTCAAGCTGCTGGTGTCCACCGAAGACCTCAAGCTGCTCGGGGTGCACATCTTCGGCACCAGTGCGACTGAGATGGTGCACATCGGGCAGGCCGTGATGGGGTGCGGGGGCACCGTCGAATACCTGGTCGACGCGGTGTTCAACTACCCGACATTCTCCGAGGCGTACAAGGTGGCGGCACTGGACGTGATGAACAAGGTGCGCGCGCTCAACCAATTCCGCCGCTGACTAGCAGGTGTCGTCCAAGTCCACGGGTATCGGATCGCCCGGGCCGCCGGCTTCCGCGCGGGTCAGCAACTGGGCGATGTGGTCGTCGAACGGCGCGGAGTAGGACACGTTCTCGGCGCATCCCCCGCGTTCGAGTCCACCGATCAGCCCGACGACCGTCGTGCCGCTGACCCAGGGGGCCCCGCTGGTACCGCCGACGAGCCCCTGGCATACCAACGAGGGATATCCGGTGTCGGTCACCGCTGTGCTGCCCTGACAGCCGATCGGCGAGCCGCCGACGCCGGAGGGATAGCCCACCACGGTGACGCGGCTGCTGGGCGGTGGTGCGGTGCCCAGGGTCAGCGCCAAGCCGGCCCGCGCCTCCACCGATCCGCCATGGTCGCTGTTGACCCGCGCGATCGCGTAGTCGGCGTGCGGGTCTTTGCTAGCAACCCAGCGCGGATCCAGGTAGACGTTGTCGGCCGTCCAGAGATCGGGTGGCACCCCATCGCCGGACAAACCGGGCACGAAGGTGATCTGGGCAGCTCCGGCCAGGCAGTGCGCGGCGGTCAGCACCAGGTTGCCGGTCGCGGAATGCAGTACCGAACCCGTGCACACATGCTGGGTGCTGCCGTCCAGGAAGATTGCTCCCACCCGCCGGTCCGGATCCACCGGGGCCGCAACCGCGCCCGGCTCGGGCTGGCTGAGACGCTGGACGGTCTTACTCGTTTTCGGTGCCTGCGTGGTAGTGGGCAACGACACATGCAGCACCGGACGCCCGCACGACGCCAGTAACGTCGCCAGGCCGACCAGTGGGCATAGCAGCAACATCCGGACGCGCATCGATCCCCATCATGCCCGACCACAGCGGTGGAAGCGGAATTCCACGCTTGGCGCCGCGGTTGTAGATTTGCTGGACTAAACCGATCGGGCGGCATTGTTCCATCCGGATTACGTTCACGCGTCATCCCGTTTCGAGTAACAGTGCCTGTTGATTCGGGAGACACTGGGTAGGGCACCCTGGAGAAACCCCCGGGAGGAGGCAACGATGTCCAACGAGCGCAACGACGACGATCTCTACTACCAGCCAGGGCAACCCGGCATGTACGAGCTGGAGTTCCCGGCGCCGCAGTTGGTGACCTCGGACGGCCGCGGCCCGGTGCTGGTGCACGCTTTGGAGGGGTTCTCGGACGCCGGCCACGCGATACGGCTGGCCGCCACCCACCTGAAGGAAACCCTGGACACCGAGCTGGTCGCGTCTTTCGCGATCGACGAACTGCTGGACTACCGGTCGCGACGGCCGCTGATGACCTTCAAGACCGACCATTTCACCAACTACGACGACCCGGAGCTGAGCCTGTTCGCACTGCGCGACAGCGTCGGCACCCCGTTTCTGCTGCTCGCCGGGATGGAACCGGATCTCAAATGGGAGCGCTTCATCACCGCGGTGCGTCTGCTGGCCGAACGGCTGGGCGTGCGCCAAACCATCGGCCTGGGCACCGTCCCGATGGCGGTCCCACACACGCGGCCCATCACGATGACCGCGCACTCCAACAACCGCGAGTTGATCACCGATTTCCAGCCGTGGATCTCCGAGATCCAGGTCCCGGGCAGTGCGTCGAACCTGCTGGAATACCGATTGGCACAGCACGGGCACGAGGTGGTCGGATTCACGGTTCACGTTCCGCATTACCTGACGCAGACCGACTATCCCGCCGCCGCGCAGGCGCTGCTCGAGCAGGTCGCCAAGACCGGGTCGCTGGAGCTGCCGCTGTCGGCGCTGACCGAGGCGGCCGCCGAGATCCGGGGCAAGATCGACGAGCAGGTCGAGGCGAGCGCCGAGGTCGCTCAAGTGGTGGCCGCACTCGAGCGCCAGTACGATGCCTTCATCGACGCTCAGGAAAACAGGTCGTTACTAACGCGCGACGAGGACCTTCCTAGCGGCGACGAACTTGGTGCCGAGTTCGAGCGATTCCTAGCCCAACAGGCGGAGAAGAAGCGCGACGACGACAACCCGGCTTAACCGCCCTGCGGGGCGCGACAACA
Source organism: Mycobacterium ahvazicum (assembly GCF_900176255.2). Lineage (GTDB taxonomy): Bacteria > Actinomycetota > Actinomycetes > Mycobacteriales > Mycobacteriaceae > Mycobacterium > Mycobacterium ahvazicum. Next base: position 1,545,265 of record NZ_FXEG02000002.1, on the reverse strand, counting down.
AGGGTGGGCGAGATGACTGAGCGGAAGCGCAAGAGCAATCTTCGTCCAGTGCGCGAAGTGACGACTCCCAGGCTCGAGTTCCGCACCATCCACGGATACAAACGTGCCTTTCGTATCGCCGGCTCCGGGCCGGCGATTCTGTTGATTCACGGCATCGGTGACAACTCCACGACGTGGAACACCGTGCAGGCCAAGCTCGCTCAGCGGTTCACGGTGATCGCCCCCGACCTGCTGGGGCACGGACGGTCCGACAAACCTCGCGCGGACTACTCGGTGGCCGGCTACGCCAACGGAATGCGCGACTTGCTGTCCGTGCTCGATATCGAGCGCGTGACCATCGTCGGTCACTCCCTCGGCGGCGGGGTGGCGATGCAATTCGCTTACCAGTTCCCACATTTGGTCGAGCGGCTCATCCTGGTTGCCGCGGGCGGTGTCACCAAGGACGTCAACGTCGCCTTCCGGTTGGCTTCGCTGCCGATCGGGACGGAGGCGTTGGCACTGCTGCGGCTGCCCCTGGTGTTGCCGGCAGTCCAGCTGGCGGGGCGGCTGGCGGGCCTGGCGATCGGATCGACCGGCTTGGGCCGCGATCTTCCGAACGTGTTGCGCATCCTGGACGACTTGCCCGAGCCGACGGCCTCATCGGCCTTCAGCCGGACTCTGCGGGCCGTGGTCGACTGGCGCGGGCAGATCGTCACGTTCCTGGACCGATGTTATTTGACCGAGGCCATCCCGGTGCAGATCGTCTGGGGCACTAAGGATGTGGTGGTTCCCGTCCGCCATGCCTGGATGGCACACGCCGCAATGCCCGGCTCGCGCCTGGAGATCTTCCAGGGTTCCGGCCACTTCCCGTTCCACGAAGACCCGGCCCGTTTCATCGACGTCGTCCAGCGCTTCATCGACACCACCGCACCCGCCGAATACGACCAAACCGCGCTGCGCGAGCTGCTGCGCACCGGCAGCGGTGAGCGCACGGTCACCGGCCCGGCCGACACCCGCGTCGCTGTGCTCAACGCGATGGGTTCCGACGAGCGCAGCGCGACGTAGACAATTCGTTTGACCGGGCCCGTACAGTCGGGCCATGGGCATCGACGTGACGGTGTTGCGCGTCTTCACCGACCGAGACGGCAACTTCGGTAATCCGTTGGGCGTTGTCGACGCCGGTCAGGTCGCGCCCGCCGGTCGCCAGCAGCTGGCCACCCAATTGGGTTACAGCGAAACGGTATTCGTCGATCTACCGCCGGCCGGAGCCACCACCGCCCGTACCACGATCTACACGCCGCGCACCGAGATTCCGTTCGCCGGGCACCCGACCGTCGGGGCGGCATGGTGGCTGCGCGCGAACGGTACGCCGGTCAACACGCTTGCGGTGCCGGCCGGCATCGTGGGGGTGCACTACGAGGACGACGTGGTGGGTGTGCGCGCCCGCCCGGAATGGGGCCCGGAGGTGGGCTTCCACGAATTCGAGTCCGTTGACCAGGTCCTCGCTGCCGACACCAGCGAATTTCCCGACGACTCCGCGCATTACCTGTGGGCCTGGATCGATCAGTCCGCCGGGGTTGTGCGTTCCCGGATGTTCGTCGCGAATCTCGGTGTGCCAGAAGACGAAGCGACCGGCTCGGCGGCCATGCGGATCACCGGCCATCTCTGCCGCGACCTGAGCATCATCCAGGGCAAGGGATCGATGCTGGAAACGTCGTGGAACCCCGAGGGCTGGGCCCGCGTTGCCGGCCGCGTCGTCAACGACGGTGTGACGCAACTCGACTGAGATTCAGGACTTGCGGTGCAGCTCCGCGGACAGATGATGCTGCAGGGGCTGCCCGACCGCACCCATCCGCACCGAGTAGGAGAGCTGGTCGCCGTCGATTCGCACGGTTCGGCCTAACGCGGAAACCTCTTTGGCGGTCGGGGTCAATCCGACCGACGTGGTGGCCAACTCGATTTCGATGACGCCGCCGGTCACCCGGTAGGACCCGACCTCGATTTCGGTCACGCCGCTGGGGTGGGCCAGCACCATCTCGACGTGGCCGGGCCGCGGCACCCGAAGGTAGCCGGTCTCGGCATGCATCGGCTTGCCGTCGTCGGCCCCTTTGGTCTTTTGCCCGTATGCCAGAAACGGTTTCCCCACATGGGAAAACACGATTTCCTCGAGATAGTCGAAGGGCTGGATGGTCGGGTATTCGCCGGAACCGCGGCCGGCCCAGGTGCCGAGCAGCGGCGCGAGCGCCTCGAGATCCGGATGCAGGTCCGGGGGCATCGCGGTCAACTCGGTGTCGATACTTGGCGGTGCTTGCGGAGCGCGGCGATCTCGCGCTCGAAATCGTCGGCCGACGAAAAGGACCGGTATACCGAGGCGAACCGCAGATAGGCCACCTCATCCAGGTCACGCAACGGGCCGAGGATCGCCAAGCCGACCTCGTGGCTGGGAACCTCCGGCGATCCGGCGGCGCGGACGGTGTCTTCCACCTGCTGAGCCAGTAGATTCAGCGCGTCCTCGTCGACCTGGCGGCCCTGGCAGGCGCGCCGCACACCTTTGATGACCTTTTCGCGGCTGAACGGCTCGGTGACACCGCTGCGTTTGACGACGGCCAGGATCGCGGTTTCCACGGTGGTGAACCGGCGTCCGCACTCCGGGCAGGATCGGCGGCGCCGAATGGCTTGGCCTTCATCGGTTTCCCGGGAGTCGATCACCCGGGAGTCGGGATGGCGACAGAACGGGCAGTGCATGACCGCTCCTTCGCTGTGCCGGCATCTCGGAAGAACACTCCGAGCGTACCCGTGCGCTCCCCGGGCGGGCCAATGTAGCCACGACGCATGCGCCGTCACTGACGGCAGGACCGAGGAGCCTTGGCGTAGAGCGGTTTTCGCGATACGCGGCTACGGTCAGCCGACCGGCGCGATCAGGGTCTGGCCGGCAGCCAGCGCCGGGGAGCTCAGGTTGTTGAGTTCGCGGATGCGGTCGGCGACCTGGCGGGCCGGCGCTTCCGGCGCGACCCGGTGCGCTACATCCTGAAGCGATTCGCCCGGCTCGACCTGCACGACCGACAGCCGGTCCGGAACAGGAGCAGCCGCGGAGTCGCCGTTGGCGATCTGACCGAGATTCGCGACCAGGCCCAACCACAGCGTGATGACGCCGGCCATCAGGGCCAGACCCACCGTCGTCCCCAGCGTGACCGGGCGGCGGCGATGCGGTGCTTGCGACACCGCGACACCGGTACCGCGGTAGCGCATCGGCGCTCCCGCCGGCCGGGCCTGCACCGACCGGCGCGACCGCAGCACGCGCTCCTGCTCGTAGCGGGGCCGTGCGACGTCATAGCGAGGCCGCGCGACGAGCCCATCGCTGGGGCGCCGCATGGTGCTGGTCCGCGGCGAGACTGTATGCATGAGCGTCATGGTGCGTTCCTCCGGTCGTCGAATCCTCGCTCGTGTGTTCGACACTATCGCTCGTGTGTTCGAAATCCGAACATTTGAGCGAAGCGTGTCGCACGGGCCAAACGCTAGACCCCGCCACCGACAACTTCTGCCGGTCGCCGTCCCTTCCATGCAGCACAGGTACCCGGTCTACGCAAAAGTTACACACGTGTGATTCGGCCGTTCTAGGGTCTTTAGCCACCATGTGCTTGCCATGACACGCCAGTCGAACACATGTTTGATTCTTCGGGTCAGGGAGGCTACATTCAGTGCCATGAGCGACAGCAACGACACCTCGGCAACCGGCCCGGACGGCCGCACGCGTTCCGTGGATTCATCGCTTACCCAGCGGCAACGCACCATCTTGAATGTCATCCGGGAGTCGGTGACCACCCGTGGTTACCCGCCGAGCATCAGGGAGATCGGCGACGCCGTCGGCCTGACATCGACCTCTTCGGTGGCCCACCAGCTGCGCACCCTCGAACGCAAGGGATATCTGCGCCGGGACCCGAACCGCCCCCGGGCCGTCGACGTCCGCGGCGCCGACGACGCGGTGGCGGCCGCGCCGGCCACCGAGGTCGCCGGGTCGGACGCGTTACCGGAACCCACGTTCGTCCCCGTGCTCGGGCGCATCGCGGCCGGTGGACCGATCCTGGCCGAGGAAGCCGTCGAGGACGTCTTCCCACTCCCCCGCGAGCTGGTCGGCGAGGGCACGCTGTTCTTGCTCAAGGTGGTCGGCGACTCGATGGTCGAAGCCGCGATCTGCGACGGCGACTGGGTGGTGGTGCGGCAGCAGAATGTCGCCGACAACGGCGACATCGTCGCCGCCATGCTCGACGGTGAGGCCACCGTCAAGACGTTCAAGCGCGCGGGCGGTCAGGTGTGGCTGATGCCGCACAACCCGGCGTTCGATCCCATCCCCGGTAATGACGCGACCGTGCTCGGCAAGGTCGTGACGGTGATCCGCAAGGTATAGCGCCGTGCGCTACGGCGTCAGTCGGCTTTCACGAAGCCGTTGACCAGCGCGGCTTCCTCGCTGGAAAGCCAGATCTCGGCGAGCGTGTCGTGGTAGAGGTCGCTGCCCGGCGTGTAATAAAGGCCGAAGCGAGCACTCGCCTTGATCGGGTAGCCGTCGGGCATCTGATACGGGTCCTCCAACGGCAGGTGGATCGTCGGGCGCCCGGCGGGGCCTAATGCCCCGATCGCCGCCACCGGTACTACGTCCGCCTCGTCGTCGGCATCCGCGGCTGCATGCCGCCCCGCCGCTCTGGGTGCGACGCCGGCCGCGGCGCCCAGCGCCGCCGCCAGGCTGGCTGCGGCACCACCCGCGGCGGCTCCAGCGGCCCCGCCGGCAGCACCGGACGCGCCACCGGCGCCGGCCAGATCAGGAGGCGTGTGCGGCACGGCGACATCGGGGTACGCGGTCTCCTGCTCCTCGGCGGGGTAGGCGGCCTCGTCCTCCTCGGCGCCCGGGAAGCCCGCCTCCGGGTAAGCGGCGGACGGGTAAGCGGCGCCCGGGTAGCCCGCCTCCGGGTAAGCGGCGTCCTCGTCGAGGAGTTCGGGATAGCCGGCCTCCGGATAGGCGCCTTCGGGTGAATAAGCGCCTTCCGGGCCCGCGGCAGCGGCGTATTCGTCCTCGGCGACGACGTCGGGATACGCGCTCTCCGGTACGTCGGGACTAGCCGAATAGCCGACTTCCGGCAGCTCATCGCCGTAACCGGCGTCGGACAGATCGTCGGCCGACACGACTGGGATGGAATCGGTGTCGACCGAGTCGGGATCCCGCTCGTCGACCGCCAGCTCATCCCATTCTTCCTCGGTGACGGGATGCGACGGCTCGTCATACCCGCCGTCCTCGTCGATTTCGGCCGTTTCGGGTGCGTGCGGCCACCTGGCCAGCGGCGCGTGCTCGGCGTCCCGGAGATCCTGTTCGTGGGTGTCGGTGAACGACATGTGCTCGGCGTAGTCGGGACCCCAGCGCGGCTCACCCGTGTCCCCGTAGCCGCCGACGGCGTCGCGCTCCAGGTCGTAGGGTGCGCTGTTGCGACCGGCACGATGCCGGCGCCAGCGCAACGCCACGAACACCGCCAGCAGCACCAGAATCAGCAGCGGAACCAGGGCGAACAGATACCACCAGCTCCAGCTGAACCACTTCTTGGCGTGCGCGGGCATCGCCGAACCGCTCGGCTGGTTCTGCCCCGACACCTGCAGACCCGATAGCAGCGGAGCCAGGTTGGCCGGGTCCGTGGAGAAGGTGTTCTTCGCGCGGTTCCACGAGATTTTGCCGCCGGTGAACTTCTGCGAGATCACGTCGCCGTCGACGGTCTGATCGCCGACCGGCGCGCCCAGCTTTCCGGTGGGACCACGCAGCTTGTCCCAGGCGGCCTTCATGGCGCCGCGCACCACGAAGGCGCCGTGGTCGGAGGTCCAGAAGATGACCGGCTTGTCGGCCCCGGAGAAGGTGGCGATCCGGCTGTTGGGGCTGATGCCGCCGTCGGATTCATTAGCGGTCGGGAAACCCAGGTCACTGCTGACCGGACCACCGACCGACTCGTACTTCGCCAGGATGTCGCTTTCCAGCGCGCTCGCACCGGTCGCCGGGCTGAAGAACACCTTGCCGCCGGCGAAGTTCTGGACGATGCCGTCACCGCCGATGGGGTTCGGACCGCCCTGCTTGGCGCCCAGCGGACCGTTGGCACCGCCGGCCGCGCGCCAGGCCATGTTGATGGCCGCGGTGGGATCGATCGCTACCTGCAGGCCCTTGAGCTGCTCGGCCAAATTCGCTGGCTCAGTGGTGAATTCCTTGGTTTTGCGGTTCCAGGAGATCTGGCCGCCGCTGAACTTCTGCGAGGACACTTCGCCGTCGTAGGTCTCATCGGAGACCGGGGCGCCCAGGACGCCACCGGAGCTGCCCAGCTTGTCCCAGGCGGCGTTGAGGGCGCCGCGCACGACGAACGCGCCGTGATCGGGCGTCCAATAGATCACCGGCTTGTCGCTGGCCGAGAACGTCGCCACCCGACTGTCCGGGCCCGCCAGACCGGGCACCTCGTTGATGGTCGGAAAGCCCAGATCGCCGCCGGCCGCACCGCCGAGCATGTCGTATTTTTCCAGGATCGGCCCGTAGATGAATTTCGCCCCGGTGGCCGTGGTGAAGAAGAACTTGCCGCCGTCGAAGTCACACGCGAAGCCGTCGGCAACCGGGTAGACGTCGCCCTTGCGGGGACCCAGCGGAGAGGTGTCGCCGCCGGCCTTGGTCCACTCGGCCATGATGGCGGCTTCGGCGTCACCGATCGGAGACGCCGAAACGGTAGGTGCCAACAGCACGATGGCCAACGCTGTGGTCGCCACGCTGATGAGCGCCCGACCAGCGAGCCTGCGCACGTGACCTCTCTTCCCGTTCACCAAGCCTCCCAGCCGACGGATATGCCCTTTTGTATGGCCATGCCCGTACCCTGCGGCCCCTGCGCGCGGTTGGTGCCCCAAACGCGGGTTACGAACCCCACCGAGTTCGTATTATCGCCGGGCTCGCATAACTTTGCTCCAGCGAACAAGAAATACGAAGGCAATTCGCGAATATTACGAAAACGGAGACCACTCCGATGTCGAAATGATGCGGGACGACGATCATGTCGCGACCGATCCTGCCTCAAGACACGCCGGGGGCGGGTGATTACGCGCTCCGAGCACCCGATGGACATGCGCCGACCGTACGCGAGGCGCCGGCTATCCACTCGAGCAAAGGAGCTATTCATGGGCATCGACTATTTTGCCGTAAACCCAAGCAATGACAGCGTAAGCCGACTATTTGTGCGTGGTTCGTGTCACCATCCGCACGGGTACCGCGCGTCTGCCGACGATTCGTTGTTGCGTGACAGCAAGATTGGTCCACCAACGCCGACGTTAGCCGATATGCGTCATGATCACGCGGCTAGACCCCGAGGCTGCGCCCGACGATCTCCTTCATGATCTCGGTTGTGCCGCCGTAGATCGTCTGCACCCGGGCATCGAGATAGGAACGAGCAACCGAGTATTCGCGCATGTAGCCATAGCCTCCGTGCAGCTGCAGACACCGGTCGATCAGATGCACCTGCTTTTCGGTGGAGTACCACTTGGCCATCGCGGCCTGCTCTGCCGTCAGCTTCTTGTCCAGGTGCAGCCGCAGGAACTCGTCGACCATGATGCGCACCACGGTTGCCTCGGTCGCCAGCTCGGCCAGCACGAAACGGCTGTTCTGGAAACTGCCGATCGGCTTGCCAAAGGCCTTGCGCTCCTTGGTGTATTGCAGCGTCTGTTCGAGCACCTGCTCCATCGCCGCGGCGGCCATGACCGCGATGTTGATCCGCTCCTGCGGCAGGTTCTGCATCAAGTAGATGAAGCCCTTACCCTCCTCACCGAGCAGGTTTTCGACGGGAACCTTGACGTCGGTGAACGACAGCTCCGCCGTGTCCTGGGCGTCGAGGCCGATCTTGTCCAGATGGCGGCCGCGCTCAAAGCCTTCCATGCCGCGTTCGACGGCGAGCAGCGAAAAGCCTTGTGAGCCCTTGTCCGGATCAGTCTGCGCGACGACGATCACCAGGTCGGAGTTGATTCCGTTGGTGATGAACGTCTTTGCGCCGTTGAGCACGTAGTGATCGCCCTGTTTGACCGCGCGGGTCTTGATGCCCTGCAGGTCGCTGCCCGTGCCCGGTTCGGTCATCGCGATTGCGGTGATCATTTCGCCGGTGCAGAACTTCGGCAACCAGCGTTGCTTCTGCTCGTCGTTGGTCAGCTCCAGCAAATACGGCGCGATGATGTCGTTGTGCAGTCCGAAGCCAATTCCGCTGTATCGCCCGGCGGTCGTTTCCTCGGTGATGATCGTGTTGTACCGGAAGTCGGCATTGCCGCCGCCGCCGTACTCTTCGGGCACCGCCATGCCCAGGAATCCCTGCTTGCCGGCCTCGAGCCAGACGCCGCGGTCGACGATTTTCGCCTTCTCCCACTCGTCGTGGTACGGCGCCACATGGCGCTCGAGGAAGGCCCGGTAGGACTCGCGGAACAGATCGTGTTCGGGTTCAAACAGTGTGCGCTGGTACTTGATTGCACTGCCCATGGATAACCTCCGGCCGCCGGGAACTCTGCCGCCCAACATATACCAACCAGACGGTTGGTAGGCAGCCGCCCAGGTCTAACCCTGGGGAGTCGAACCGTTGGCCGTGGCGAATTGACGCAGGCTCGCGGCCAGCGCCACCGGAACCCGGGCCTTGATCCGCGTGCCAAAGGAGTCGTGCTCCTCTTCCTCGATGCGGCCGTCGGCGTGCACCCGGGCCACCAGATCGCCGCGGTCGTAGGGAATCACCACGTCGACGGCGGCGTCGATGGGGGCGGCCAGTTCGGCCATCCGCCGGCGCAGCTCGTCGATGCCCTCGCCGGTGCGCGCGGAGACGAACACCGCACCCGGCAGCCCGTGCCGCAGCTTGGCCAGCATCAGGTCGCTCGCGGCGTCGATCTTGTTCACCACCAACAACTCCGGCGGCGGCTCCCCCTGGTGGTCGGAGACCACTTCGGAGATCACCTGGCGCACCGCGTTGATCTGGGCGACCGGGTTGACGTCGGAACCGTCCACGACGTGCACCAACAGATCGGCGTCGACGACCTCCTCGAGCGTCGAACGGAATGCCTCGACCAGCTGGGTGGGCAGGTGCCGCACGAACCCGACGGTGTCGGTGAGCACGAGCGGACGGCCGTCGGGGAACTCGGCACGCCGGGTGGTGGGCTCCAGGGTGGCGAACAACGCGTCCTGCACCAGCACGCCGGCCCCGGTGAGCGCGTTGAGGAGGCTGGACTTGCCGGCGTTGGTGTACCCGACGATCGCGACGGACGGCATATCGCTGTGCACGCGGCGACTGCGTTGGGTGTCGCGGGCCTGCTTCATGTCCTTGATCTCGCGGCGCAGCTTGGACATTCGCTCGCGGATGCGGCGCCGGTCGGTCTCGATCTTGGTCTCTCCGGGACCACGCAGCCCCACCCCGCCGCCGCTGCCGCCGGCGCGACCACCGGCCTGCCGGGACATCGACTCACCCCAGCCGCGCAGCCGCGGCAGCATGTACTCCATCTGCGCCAGCGACACCTGCGCCTTGCCTTCGCGGCTGGTGGCGTGCTGAGCGAAGATGTCGAGAATCAGCGCGGTGCGATCGATGACCTTGACCTTGACGGCCTTTTCCAGGGCGGTCAGCTGCGCCGGGGATAGTTCACCGTCGCAGATCACGGTGTCGGCGCCGGTGGCCACGACCACGTCGCGCAACTCCTGGGCCTTGCCCGAGCCGATGTAGGTCGACGGGTCGGGCTTGTCGCGGCGCTGGATCAGCCCCTCGAGCACCTGCGAGCCGGCGGTTTCGGCCAGCGCCGCCAGCTCGGCCAGGCTCGCCTGGTTGTCGGCCGCGCTGCCCTCGGTCCACACCCCCACCAGCACGACGCGTTCCAGCCGCAGCTGTCGGTATTCGACCTCGGAGATGTCGGCGAGTTCGGTCGACAGCCCGGCGACGCGGCGCAGGGCCGAGCGGTCTTCGAGGGCGAGTTCACCGACGCTGGGCTCGGACGCGGGATGGTCGGCCGGCGGATCGGGGTACGGCAGTTCGGGATGTGTCATAGGCAATTAGCAATAGTGCACGCCAATTCCGCGGCGTGCATCCGAATTATTGGGCGTTCCACCAGTCCTCGCTCACTAGGCCACGGGCCAGCAGCACCGACGGCCCGCGCAGGAAGCTGGTGGCGTCGGTGATGGTGACGACGACGTCGCCCCCGGGTACCCGGACGGTCAGGGTGCCGGTGTCGGACCCGGCGTCCGCGAGCGCGGCCACCGCGGCCGCGACGGTTCCGGTTCCGCACGAACGGGTTTCGCCGACCCCGCGCTCATGGACCCGCATCCGCACCACGCCCTCGACAGCCGCGGTGAGTACTTCGACGTTGACGCCTTCGGGGAACTGCGCCCGGTCGAACTGCACCGGCGCGGCGACATCCAGCGCGGCGAGCGCGTCGCTACTCAGCTGCGGGTCGACGCACGCCAGGTGCGGATTGCCCACGTCGATCGCCAACCCGCTCAAGCGCCGGCCGCCGACTACGGCTTCAAAGGCCGGTCCCCCGCTGCCCATCCGGTTGGCCTTACCCATGTCGACGGTGACGTCGGCGCTGGTGGCGTCGACGTGGTGCATGGTGACCATCCGCGGCCCCGCCAGCGATCCGACGACGAACTCGTCGCGGGTCTCCAGGCCGCTGGCACGCAGGTAGTGGGCGAACACCCGCACGCCGTTGCCGCACATCTGCGCGGTCGACCCGTCGGCGTTGCGATAGTCCATGTACCAGTCGTCCGCGCCGACACCGTCGGGCAGCCGATTGAGCACGCCGACTTCCACGGCCGCACCCGCGGTGGTGATCCGCAGCACGCCGTCGGCGCCCAGCCCGCGGCGGCGGTCGCACAGCGCGGCCACCCCGGCCAGGGTGAGCGACAGCTCGGCGTCGAGGTCGGGCAGCAGCACGAAGTCGTTCTGGGTGCCGTGGCCCTTGGCGAAGATCACCTGTTCAGGGTACGTGCCGCCACGCCCGCAAGGTGTCGGCGACGACCCGGGCGCGGTCGGACCCGGTCGCGGCGCCCACGTCGACCCAGTGCACGCGGTGATCACGGCGAAACCACGACCGTTGCCGTCGCACGTAGCGGCGGGTGCCCACGAACGTCAGCTCCTGCGCGTCGCGCAGCGCCGCGGGGTCGTCGGTATCGAGCGCGGCAAGGACCTGCGCGTAACCCAGCGCGCGTGACGCGGTGACGCCGTCGCGCAGGCCCTCGAGGAGCAGCGCACGCACCTCGTCGACCAGACCCTCGGCGAACATGGTGTCGGTGCGTCGGGCTAATCTCTCGTCGAGAATCGTTGTGTCACAATCTAATCCGACGATAATGCTGCCCCAGCGAGGAGCGCCGATGCGGGGCGCGGACGCCGCGAACGGCCGGCCGGTGAGCTCGACAACCTCGAGAGCGCGCACCGTGCGGCGGCTATCGGTGGGCAGGATCGCCGCGGCGGCGGCCGGGTCGCGGCGGCCCAGCTCGGCGTGCAGCGCGCCCACGCCGACCTCGGCGAGCCGTTGTTCCCAGCGGGCCCGCACCGCGGGATCGGTGGCCGGAAACGTCCAGTCGTCCAGCAGCGACTGGACGTAGAGCATCGAACCGCCGACGATGACCGGCACCGCGCCGCGGGCCGCGATCGCCTCGATATCCGCGGCGGCGGCTCGCTGATAGCGGGCGACGGTCGCGGTCTGGGTGACGTTCAGGACGTCGAGCTGGTGATGCGGGATGCCGCGACGTTCGTCGACGGGCAGCTTGGCGGTCCCGATGTCCATGCCGCGGTAGAACTGCATGGCATCGGCGTTGACGATCTCGGCGCTCACCTCGCCGCTGAGTTGCTCGACGACGTCGAGGGCCAGCTGCGACTTGCCGGTCCCGGTGGGCCCGATGATCGCCAGTGGTCTCATGCGTCGACCCTCCCCCGCAAGCGGGAGGTGCCCCCACGCGCCCGGCGGGCCGCCGAGCTTGCGATCGCCGCGGGCCTCACGGCTGCCAGGCTCCGGCGAAGTACCCCACACCGTAGGGCGCTCCCCGGTACAGCTCCTTGGCCGAACGTGGCCCCGGCTCGGTCAGCCCGGCCAGCACCTGGAATGCGACCCGCCCCAGGATCTGTTCCGGCAGCCCGGCCAGCGCGGCGATGTCACCGCTGGCCAACGCGTCGTCCAGGGCCCGCTGGGCATCGGGGCTCGCGGGGTCGAAGGCGCCCGGCGCACCCGCGGTCAGGGTGTTCGCGCCATCGGCGACGACCAGCACGCCGAGCGGATCGGACGCCCGGTCGATCTCGGCCCGCAACCGCCGACCCATCTTCAGCGCGGTGTCGGCGTCGTGATCGCCGCGATAGACGCGAACCTGCGCGTCGGCCTCGGGACGGACCTGGCCACGCAGCCAGCCGGCAATCAGCGCACAGAGCGGGAAGTCGGCCACCGCATCGGTCGGCCCGGCGGCCCGCGCCGACAGGCGGACGCGCACATCGGCGCCGTAGCCGCCAAAACTGCCGATCCCGTCGGGTCCCACCACATCGTCGGTGTCGGCCGTGCCGATCACGACCCACCGCGGCGGCAACAGCGCTGCCCCCGCCAGCACCGCCGTCGCCAGGTCGGCCAGTTCGGCGGCCGCCGCGCCGGCGAGCTCGGGAACAAGCAGCGGCGTGGCGGGAACGATCGCAATGGCGCTCAGCACGACATCAAACTAATCGACGCCCAGTACACCGACCGTCAGCTGCGGCACTCCGCCTCGGCGAGGCGCACCTCGCCCGATCGGCGCAGCGCTTTTTTCGCCAGCTTCTCCGCGAAGCTGCTCGACATGGTCGCCGCCTCACCGCGGGCCAGGGCCACGGTCGCGACCACCACCACCACGACGCCGACGGCGAGCACCACCTTCGCGGTCCCGTTGCAGTCGAGGTATTCACCGAGCACGGCCATGCCGAGGATCGACCCGACGACCGGCTTGGCCACCACGGACGTCGGCAGCGAGGCGGTCAGCGAGCCGGCGCGGAAGGACGACTGCTGGAAGATCATCCCCGCGAGGGCAGCCGCTATCCACGCGTAGAACTCGGGCGCGGTCAACAGCGCACCGACACCGTCTCCGACGATCACCACCACGGCCTTCGTCAGGACCGCGAACAGCGCCAGCGACGACCCGGCGACGATGGCCAGCAGTACGGCGGCGACCGAGCCGGGCCACTTGCGCGCACCCCACACGCAGAACACCAGCGCGGGGCCCATCACCAGGGCCACCACCAGCCAGGTTTGCACCGAACCGCGCGAGGCGCCGGGGTCCGGATCGCCGACGACGACCACCACCGCCAACGCGGCGGCCAGCAGCAGCGCCCAGGTCCATTCCCAGCGGGTGACCGCACGCCGGGTCATGCGCGCGTAGATCGGCAGCGCGAACAGCAGGGCCGTCACCTGCAGCGACGTGACCAGCATGACGGAGCCCAGTGTCAGGGCGGCGGCCTGCAGGGCGTAGTTCGCGATGGCTCCGCCGGCCCCCAGCCACCACTTGCCGTCGCGCACCGACATCCGGAAGAGCTCGAGGTGGCCCACCGGCTTGTCGGTGATCTCCTGTGCTGAACGCTGACGGACGACATTGCCCAGTGCTGACGCGAACGCGGCGAGCAGGGCGAGAAGAACCGCGATATCCGTCTTCTCCATCTGCGACCTCCTCCCCGGCACCCGGCCACGTGGGCCATCATTCGCGACGGGTATTCACTACCCGTTTCGGAGCCGTTTCCGTCGTGTGAGCGTTCAGATTGCCCGCGCCACTGCGGAAGAAACGGCCCTGCGCAATAAGTAGTTCACGAACCTATGTAGAGCCTGTGGCAAGGCTGTGGCCGGCTGGTGACGCCCGACAGGACCGACGAACCGGCCCCCATGGTGTCACAGCCCGGCGATCGCCCCCCGCCCCGGCTTGCGCGGGGATGACGATCCCGGTCGCGCAACCGCAGGCGAAATCCGCCGCCGCGGGGACCCCACCCCTGGCTATCTTGACGCGCCCCCTCCAGCCCCACAAGTACCAACAACACCAATTGTCACTACCACGGTACCGGGTGCCGCTTGCCCGCCCTACGGCCCCGGCAACGGTGGAATCGAACCGTTACCCGTTTGCTGGTCGCGACGCACCGCGCCGAACTCAGCGGGGGCAACGCGGCGATGTCCACCTTGGCCAGGTGCGGTTTCTCTCCGAAGTCGAGCGCCGTTCACCGGAAAAATGCTGGGTGCACCGGCTGTTTCACAGAGGCTGTCAAGGCGGTGACGATCAGGTTGCGGCATACGGTCCGCCAAGCTGCTTGAATACTGGTGGAATCGGTGACGGAGCAGCTGTCGAGCGCAGCACGTCTCCCGACCGTAAAGGTGCCGCTACGCGCGGCAGGTGCGCGGGACAGCGAGCGCGCGAAAGGGTGCAAGAGATGGTGACGAGCGCATGACCGATGACGAGCCCCGCTCCAGCGACGCGCCCAAACCGGCACCACGTCCTGGACCGCGACCGGGTCCCCGCCCGGGGCCGACACCGCGACCCAGCGCCCACCCGGTCGTGTTGCCACCGGCCGGCAATCCGCATCAGTACGGACGCGTCGACGACGACGGGACGGTCTGGCTGGTCAGCTCGGCCGGCGAACGCATCATCGGCTCCTGGCAGGCCGGCGACCGTGAGGCCGCATTCGCCCACTTCGGCAGGCGATTCGAGGACCTGAGCACCGAGGTCACGCTGATGGAGGAACGGCTGGCCTCCGGAAGCGGCGATGCCCGCAAGATCAAGGCCAACGCGGCCGCGCTGGCCGAGACGTTGCCGACGGCCTCGGTGCTGGGCGACATCGACGCGCTCGCCGGCCGGCTGACCATTCTGGTGGAGAACGCCGAGGCGTCGGTCGCCGCCGAACGCTCCCGCCGCGACGAGCATCGAGCCGCGCAGACCGCCCGCAAGGAGGCGCTGGCCGCCGAGGCCGAGGATCTGGCCGCCAACTCGACGCACTGGAAGGTCGCCGGGGACCGGATGCGCGAGATTCTCGATGAGTGGAAGACGATCACCGGACTGGATCGCAAGGTCGACGACGCGCTGTGGAAGCGCTATTCGGCCGCGCGCGAAGCGTTCAACCGGAGGCGGGGCTCGCACTTCGCCGAGTTGGACCGCGAGCGTGCGGGCGTGCGGCAATCCAAGGAGCGGCTGTGCGAGCGAGCCGAGGAGCTGTCCGATTCGACGGACTGGGCCGCGACGAGCGCCGAATTCCGCAAGCTGCTGACCGAGTGGAAATCGGCGGGACGCGCGACCCGTGAGATCGACGACGCACTGTGGAAGCGCTTCAAGGCTGCCCAGGATGCCTTCTTCTCCGCCCGCAATGCCGTGACAGCGGAGAAGGATCAGGAGTTCCGTGCCAACGCCACCGCCAAGGAGGCGCTGCTGGCCGAGGCCGAGAAGATCGACACCAGCAACCACGAAGCGGCCCGGGCGGCATTGCGGTCGATCGCCGACAAGTGGGACGCGATCGGCAAGGTGCCCCGGGAACGGTCAGCCGACCTGGAGCGGCGGCTGCGTGCCGTCGAGAAGAAGGTCCGCGACGCCGGCGAATCGAATCGGTCTGACCCCGAAGCGCAGGCACGCGCCGAGCAGTTCGCCACCCGCGCCGAGCATTACGAGCAGCAGGCCCGCAAGGCGGCCGCGGCCGGCCGGACCAAGGAAGCCGAAGAGGCACAAGCAAACGCCGAACAATGGCGGCAGTGGGCGCAAGCGGCCGCCGAGGCGCTGACCCGCAGGTCCTAGCGCCCGGCCGCCTGGTCCGGCGGTGCCTGGACGTCGGGACCGTCGGGGACGTCCGGGTCGCCCAGGCTCTCCAGCAGCGTCCTGGACTGTTGCTCGGCGCTGATCCGGCGCCGCTGCTCCTCGGCCGTGAGCTGCACGACCGTGCGCGACCACACCACGCGGGCCCAGTGGAACGTCAACAGGATCACCGTGATCCACGCGACCCACAGCCCGATCCCCGGACCGGGATGACCGGCGGCCGCGGTCTGGCGCGACCACACCGCCAACAGCCCGGTCGCGCTGGCTATCGACGAGCCCGCCAGTGCGATCCAGGCCAGCGCCCAGCGGCGGGTCAGCAATGCCAGCATCGAGAACCCGACACCGAAAACCAATGTGAACCAGAGGAATACCTTGGACGGCAGCGACAATGCGGCCGCACCGGCGCCGTGGCTGCTGAACAGTACATCCCAGCCGCGGACCTGGCCGGTATGCGGCAAGATGAACGACCCGAGCAGCACGAACACCAGGATGGCGACGATCAATGCCCTTGGGCCGGGGTCGATTTCGCGTGCAACTCGGCGTTCTGCGGCCTCGATCTCGGCGCGCAGCGCATCAAAGTCCGTGTGTTCTTTCGTCATCGGGCACATCCCTGAGTTTCGACTGTTTGCATTGCCGGCCCCATGCCGGGCATGCCCAAACCGACGCCGCTCGGGCGCCGTCCGGCGGCGTGCGCGTCACCGGCCCGGGTGCGGCGGTGGGTCAGGATGCCGGCGTCGGCGATCAGGTGGTGCGGCGCGGCCTCGGTGACCGCCGTGGTGATGATGTCTCCGGGGCGCACCGGGGTGTCGGCAGTGAAGTGCACCAGCCGGCCGTCGCGCGCGCGCCCGGTCATGCGGGCGGTGCGCGCATCCTTGCGGCCTTCGCCGGTCGCGACCAGCAATTCGACCTGCTGGCCGATCAGTTCGCGGTTGCCCTCCAGTGATATTTGCTCCTGTAGTTCGATCAGCCGCATATAGCGTTCCTGCACAACGTCTTTCGGCAGCTGCCGAAATTCGGCGGCGGGTGTTCCGGGCCGTTTTGAGTACTGGAAGGTGAACGCGGCCGCGAACCGGGCCTGGCGCACGACGTCGAGAGTGGCCGCGAAGTCCTCCTCGGTTTCGCCGGGGAATCCGACGATCAGGTCGGTGGTGATGGCCGCGTGTGGCATCGCCGTCCGCACGCGGTCGATGATGCCGAGGTAGCGCTCGGCGCGATACGAGCGCCGCATCGCCCGCAGCATCCGGTCCGACCCCGACTGCAACGGCATGTGCAGTGCCGGGCACACGTTGGGCGTCTGGGCCATTGCATCGATGACGTCGTCGGTGAACTCGGCCGGGTGCGGGGAGGTGAACCGTACGCGTTCCAGTCCGTCGATGTCCCCGCAGGCCCGCAGCAGCTCGGCGAAGGCGCCGCGGTTGCGGGGCACAGCGGCATCGGCGAACGAGACACCGTATGCGTTGACGTTCTGCCCGAGCAGCGTGACTTCCAGCACGCCATCGGCCACCAACGATCGCACTTCGGCGAGAATGTCGGCCGGGCTGCGGTCCACCTCCTTGCCGCGCAGCGACGGGACGATGCAGAACGTGCAGCTGTTGTTGCAGCCGACGGAGATGGAAACCCAAGCAGCATAGGCGGATTCGCGGGCGCTCGGCAGCGACGATGGAAATTCCTGCAGCGCCTCGACGATCTCCACCTGGGCGACCTTGTTA
Source organism: Mycobacterium ahvazicum (assembly GCF_900176255.2). GTDB lineage: Bacteria > Actinomycetota > Actinomycetes > Mycobacteriales > Mycobacteriaceae > Mycobacterium > Mycobacterium ahvazicum. The sequence continues at coordinate 1,527,784 of NZ_FXEG02000002.1, read as the reverse complement.
TGCCGGGCCCGCTCCAACAGGGTGGGCAGCGACCCGATGTTGTGCGTGCCGAAGACCACATCGACCCAGGGCGCCTTGCGCAGCAGTGAGTCTCGGTCTTTCTGGGCCAGGCAGCCACCGACGGCGATCTGGAAGTCGGGGTTGTCGCGTTTGCGCGGGGCGAGGTGGCTGATGTTGCCGTACAGCTTGTTGTCGGCGTTTTCGCGCACCGCGCAGGTGTTGAAGACCACCACATCGGCGTCGGCGCCCTCGTCGGCACGCTGGTAACCGGCGGCCTCGAGCAGACCCGCCAACCGCTCGGAGTCATGGACGTTCATCTGGCAGCCGTAGGTGCGCACCTGGTAGGTGCGCGCCCCCGAGACATCTCGGGCCACGGTCGAAGTCACGGGGCCATGGTACGGCGACCGGGCCCTATGCCATGAACCCCCAGCTAGACGCGGCGGCGTTCCCGCTCGGCGTTCAACTCGGCGAGGACAACTTCGCAGGCCAGGTTCTGGCCATAGCCGCGGCGAGCCAGCATGCCCACCAGCCGGCGGGTGATCCGCGCGTCGTCCCCGCTCAGCGTTTCCCGCCGCAGCTTGGCCCGCACCAGTTCTTCGGCCCGGCTTCGCTCGGCACCGGCGTCGATCCCGGCCAGTGCGGTGTTGATGACCTCTTTGTCGACGCCCTTGGTGTGCAGCTCGGCGGCCAACGCGCGCCTGCTTTTCCCCGCGTGAGCGTGCCGGGACCGCACCCATTGCTCGGCGAAGTCCCGGTCGTCCACCAGCCCGACGGCGGCGAGCCGGTCGAGCACCCGCGCACTGACGTCACCGGGATATCCCCGTTTGGCTAGCTGGCCGGACAATTCGGCCCGGGTGCGCGACCTCGCGGTGAGCAGGCGCAGGCACAGCGCCCGCGCCTGCTCCTCGCGGGCCGGCTCAGAAATCGACGGGGGCGGGGAGGACGTCGTCATCGGTCAGCACCGCGCCAATGCCCAATTTTTCCTTGATCTTCTTCTCGATCTCGTTGGCGATATCGCCGTTCTCCACCAGGAAGTTGCGGACGTTCTCCTTGCCCTGGCCGAGCTGCTCGCCCTCATAGGTGAACCAGGAACCGGACTTGCGGATGAAGCCCTGATCCACACCCATGTCGATCAGCGACCCCTCCCTGCTGATGCCGCGGCCGTAAAGGATGTCGAACTCGGCCTGCTTGAACGGGGGCGACACCTTGTTCTTGACGACCTTGACCCGGGTGCGGTTACCGACCGCATCGGTGCCGTCCTTGAGTGTCTCGATCCGGCGCACATCCAGGCGCACCGACGCGTAGAACTTCAAAGCCTTTCCACCCGTGGTGGTTTCGGGGCTGCCGAACATCACCCCGATCTTCTCGCGGAGCTGGTTGATGAAGATCGCGGTGGTCCCCGAATTGTTCAGTGCGCCAGTCATTTTCCGCAGCGCCTGGCTCATCAGCCGGGCCTGCAGCCCGACGTGGCTGTCACCCATCTCGCCCTCGAGTTCCGCGCGCGGCACCAATGCGGCCACCGAGTCGATGACCAGAATGTCCAGGGCGCCGGAGCGGATCAGCATGTCGGCGATCTCGAGGGCCTGCTCACCGGTGTCAGGCTGGCTGACCAGCAAGGAATCAGTGTCGACGCCGAGTTTCCTGGCGTAATCCGGGTCCAGGGCGTGCTCGGCGTCGATGAACGCCGCGACACCCCCGGCGGCCTGGGCATTGGCCACCGCGTGCAGGGCGACGGTCGTCTTACCCGAAGATTCCGGGCCGTAGATCTCCACGACCCGGCCGCGTGGCAGGCCGCCGATGCCCAGGGCCACGTCCAATGCGATGGATCCGGTCGGAATGACCGAGATCGGCTGACGCTGCTCGTCGCCGAGACGCATCACCGAGCCTTTGCCGTAGCTCTTCTCGATCTGGGCCATCGCCAGTTCGAGAGCCTTCTCACGGTCGGGCGCTTGCGCCATGGTGCTCTCCTATAGTCGGTGTTCTTCTGACCGGTATCGGTCGGTTGGCCGTGACACTAGAGATGGCCACCGACAAGTCGTCTTCTTCGAGTGATCCCCACAGTAGACGAACACCTGTTCGATTCAAGTTCGACACGCCGTGGCGGCCGCGTGTGGCAATATCGGCTACCGACAGTGCGCCGACGGGCCTGCATGACGAGGAAACCGGTGCGAATCCGGTGCGGTCCCGCCACTGTGATCGGGCACATTGCGACCCGAGAGCCAGATACTCACCGCCGGCGCTTCCTCACGAGACGCTGGGGCGGATCTCCCCAGAGAGGCTGGTTGCGCACGCATGGATATCTCCGGTGAGCTTGCCGAAATATCTTCCTATAAAGGGTTTTTCGCATTGACCGTGGGCGGCGGCGCCGCAGGATGGCACCCGGTCCGCCAGGACTACGCCGACGGCTTTGCGGGTTTGATCGACACCACCGCCCAGCGATACCACACGACAGACCCGCGGATCGGCGCCTCCCTGGTCCACCTCGGCCACGCCACCCGGCTGTGGTCACCGGCGCTGGCCTGCGCGTTGGCCCACGGCGTCGTCCCGGACCTGCAGCACCTGGAACGTGCCGACGACGGGGCCCAGCTGCGCCTGCCCGAGCCCATCGGAGAGCCGGTCGAGGACAGCGCGGCCGAGTTGTATCGCCTTGTGGTGCAACACCATATGCAGCCGTTCGCGGCCGGCCTGCGGGTAAAACTGGCGCCCGCCCTGCTGGCGGGCAACATCGCGTCCGCACTCGTCGGCGCATCGCGGGCGCTGCTCGCGGCCCGACCGGACCTGCGGGCACGGATCGTCGAGATCACCGCGTCCCTGCTCGACACCGGCGTGCTGTCCGGATCCGGCACCATCACCGGCTCACACCTGGGCTTCAGGCGCGACAGCTGCTGCCTGTTCTATCGCCTGCCCGGGCGATCGGTCTGCGGCGACTGCGTGTTTCGCCAGGCGCCGCGCTCGACCCGGCGTTGAGTGTGCGCTGGCGACGGCCAGTGTGCGCACAGGGCGCCGTAGCCGCACACTCGACGGGAGGCCCGGCGAGCGAAAAGCTCACCATTGCTCGCGGGGCACGTCGAAGTCGGCGCACAATGCCCGCCAGACGTCGCGGGGTTCGATGCCGTCCTCGATCGCCTGGGCGGCGGTCCGGCCGTCGAAACCCGGCAGCACGTGATCTACCAGAACCGATGCGCCGTAGGCAGCACCGAATCGCAGCACCACCCGCTCGTTGAACTCCGTCAGCCGCACGCCAGCCAACATACCGAGCCCGGCTACTTCGCGAGCGCCAGCGCTTGGTGGCACACCCGAACCGGGTCGGCGACGCGGTGGATACCGGAGGCGGCGGTGCGTGCGGCATCGCGGTAGCCCGGCGTGGACAACACGTCGTTGACCGCGTCGGCCAGGGCATCGGCGGTCAGTGGCCGAATCAGTCGCGCGCTCCCCTGCCGCTGCACCCGGTTGGCGATCTCCCACTGATCCCCGCCGCCGGGAACCACCACCAGCGGTACCCCGGCCAGCAGCGTCTTGGCGACCATGCCGTGGCCGCCGCCGCAGATCACGACGTCGGCGTGGGAGAGCAGCTCGTCCTGACGACCCAGCCCCACGACCGCCCACGGCGGCACCGTCAGGTCCGGTCCGTTCAACCGCGACACCAGCAGGCGCGAGCCCGCCGGCAACGTCTCCCCCGGCGTCAGGCACCCCAGCGCGACTTCGGCCAGCCCCTCGGTCCCGATCAAGGCCGTCGACGGCGCGATGACGATCACCGGCCCGGACTCGGCCGGCACCTCGAGGATGCGATCGGTCGGCTCGAAGTGCAGCGGCCCGACGACCACGGCCTCGGCCGGCCAGTCCGGACGGGACACCTCGAGTGCGGGCAGCGTGGCGATCAGCCGTCGCAGCGGACCGGGATCGCGCGCCGGCAATCCGATCTCGGTGCGCGCCATCTCGCGCTGCTGCAGACCCGTGCGCACCGAGCGCGCCGTCAGCGCCCGCATCGCGGCGTCGCGCAACCGGCCGCGAATGCCGGTACCCGGCGCCAGCCCGCTGCCGATCGGCGGCAACCCGCGAGACGGCAGGTACAGCGGGTGCGGGTTCAGCTCGATCCACGGGATCCCGAGCAGCTCGGCGGCCATGCCGCCGCCGGCGGTGATGACGTCGGACACCACCAGGTCGGGCGCCAGCTCGCGCAGGGCCGGAACATTGAGCACCGCCATTCGCGCCGCGCGCCGGTGGATTCGGGCCCCGGCGTCGACGTCTTCGTCGGTCGCGGCCAGCCCGTCGAGCGCGAGCGCCTCGATGCCGACGTCGCGGGCGGCTTGCAGCCATTCCTCGCCGGTGAACAGGGTCGGCTCGTCGCCCGCGTCCCGGAAGCGCTGACACAACGCGATCGCGGGAAACGAGTGCCCGGGATCCGGCCCGGCGACCACGGCGACTCGCACCGCCTTACCCTGCCACAGCGCCCCACGGAGGCGCGCCTACGCTGGCACCATGACCGAGCTGACTGGAACAGCCGTCGCGAACACGCGCACGGTCGAGACTTTTCTGAACGCCCTGATGGACGCGGACTTCGACACCGCGGATGCCTCGCTGGACGACAACCTCGTCTACGAAAACGTCGGATTGCCGACGATCCACGGGCGTGCCCGCGCCATGAAGCTGTTCCGGCGAATGGACGGCCGCGCGGGGTTCGAGGTGAAGATTCACCGCATTGCCGCCGACGGTGCCGCGGTGCTCACCGAGCGCAGCGATGCACTGATCCTGGGGCCGCTCCGGCTGCAGTTCTGGGTGTGCGGCGTGTTCGAGGTCCACAACGGACGTATCACGTTGTGGCGGGACTACTTTGACTTCTTCGACATGACCAAGGCGTTGCTGCGCGGGGTGGCCGCGCTGGTGCTGCCGTCGCTCCGAGCGTCGTTCTAGCGTCGCGGTAACCCGCCGAGTTCGTCGAACGCCTGCGCCCAGCCGGTCAGGCGGTCGGTAGCCTCTGCCAGCTCGGCCCGGTAGCGCTGGTGTGCATCGGCCAGCCCATCACCGTTCGCCGAGGAAACCAATTGCGCAGCGGCGGTGACCATTTCGTTGTACTGCCGGACGCCGGCGCCCAGCTGCGCGGTGAACGCGTTGATGCTGGGCACCAGATACGCGCGCGACGATTCCGAGTTGTGCGCCGCGCGCTCCATCGACACCACCTCCGCGGCGGTCGAGGCCATTGCCGCCGAGGTCCTGTTCGCCGCCGCGGTCAAGTCGCTGATCTCGTCCGACGGCAACATGGCGCCTCGCTCGATGACGCCCAACAGCGAGAAGAACCCGCGCTCGGAGGCGCCCAGCGCATACATCGCGGGTCGCGCCGCGGAGCCGGCTGGCGGCAGCCGGCGAGCATTGGCGGGCCGGCTGCCCGGCAGCGGCTCGGCCTTCAGCCAGTGGTAGCGAAAGAACAGCAGCGTCGCGGGAATCGTCTCGAGCACCGCGATCCCGCCGGTGACCTGCAGCAGTAATACGAACCAGCCCCACCACGCCAGCACGGCCGTGACCAAACCCCAGAACACGCTGCCGATGGTGAAGATCCAGGCCCAGCGCAGGGCACGACGGCGGCGGCGCAGCAGCCGCGCTCGCGGGTCGGCCGCCGCGCTGATCTTCTGGGCGACGAAGCCGGTCAGGTCGGCGGCGGTCTCCAGCCCCTGCTGCAGCAGTGCGCGCCAAAGCCCGCGCTGCGTTGCCTTCACCGCCATCTCACACCGGCCGGCTACTGGCCGAAGGGTTTCTCGGCCACCTGTCCGCCGGCGCCCTCGGCCGGCGCGGGGGTGGCCGGCGTGGCTCCGGGAGCCGCCGCGGTTCCACCCGTCGGCAGGGCCTCGCCACGCATCGACGCCCGAATTTGCTCGAGCCGCGAGTGACCCGCCATCTCGACGCTGGCCTGCTGGACCTCGAGCATGCGGCCCTGCACCGAATTCTGGGCGAGCTCGGCCGAGCCGATCGCGTTGGCGTAGCGCCGTTCGATCTTGTCGCGGACCTCGTCGAGGCTCGGTGTGTTGCCCGGTGCGGCGATCTCGCTCATCGACCGCAGCGACGCGCTGACCTGCTCCTGCATCTTCGCCTGCTCGAGCTGGCTGAGCAGCTTGGTGCGCTCGGCGATCTTCTGCTGCAACACCATGGCGTTGCGCTCGACCGCCTTCTTGGCCTGCGCCGCCGCGCCCAAGGCCTGATCGTGCAACGTCTTGAGGTCTTCCACGCTCTGCTCGGCGGTGACCAGCTGAGCCGCGAACGCCTCGGCGGCGTTGGTGTACTCGGCGGCCTTGGCGGCGTCTCCGCCGGCGGTGGCCTGGTCGGCCAGCGTCAGCGCCTGGCGCACGTTGACTTGCAGCTTCTCGATGTCGGCCAGTTGCCGGTTGAGCCGCATCTCCAGCTGGCGCTGGTTGCCGATCACCTGCGCGGCTTGCTGGGTCAGCGCCTGATGGGTGCGCTGGGCTTCCTCGATGGCCTGCTGAATCTGGATCTTGGGGTCGGCGTGCTCGTCAATTTTCGCGTTGAACAGCGCCATGACGTATTTCCACGCTTTGACGAACGGATTGGCCATGAGTTAGCTCCACCTTCGTTTCCGTGTGCCGGAGGACCCCTGCTGAGCCCTGGCGATCACCCTGCCGCTCAATTTAACGGGTTGGAGCCGTTCGCCCCACCCTCAGGCCACCGCGAGCGACGCTACCTGCGGGATGACGACCTTCGTGGTGGCGTCGATGGTGGACGCACTGGCCTCGGCGGTCTGCGCGGCCGCGGCGCGTTCCTCGTCCGCCATTCGCTCACCGGCGTCGGTGAGCACCGTCGACAGCGGGACGTCCAGCGCGTCGCAGATGGCGTTCAGCAGCTCGCTGGAGGCCTCCTTGCGGCCACGCTCCACCTCGGAGAGATAGCCGAGGCTCACCCGCGCGGTGTCCGAAACCTCGCGCAGCGTCCGTCCCTGGGTCGTTCGGGCCAGACGCAGCACCTCGCCGATGACCTCGCGCACCAATGGCGACATCCTGCTCTCCTTCGTCCGGCAAAGCTGCTTCATCAGGTCAACGCCGGCAGCCGCCGTCTAGGTTCCCGTCCGCCGCACTTCCTTGACGGTCGACGCCACGTAGTCGATCCCGGTGACCACGGTCAGCACGATCGCGGCTCCCATCACCACCGACGCGCCGACCAGGAACGGTCCCGACAGCGGCAGCACGAACAGCCCGATCGCCACCGCTTGCACAAAAGTCTTCAGTTTCCCGCCCCAGCTGGCCGGAATGACGCCGCGGCGAATCACGGCCAGTCGCAACAGCGTCACGCCGATCTCGCGGGCCAGGATCAGCACGGTCACCCACCAGGGCAGGTCGCCGAGCATCGACAGTCCGACCAGCGCCGACCCGATCAGCATCTTGTCGGCGATCGGATCGACGAACGCGCCGAATTCGGTCGCCATGCCGTAGTTACGGGCCAGCAGTCCGTCCAGCCGGTCGGTGATACACGCCACCGCGAACACCACGAAAGCCACGATCCGTGCCACGGTTTCGTGGCCGCCACCGGCGAACAAAGCGAGCAGGAAGATCGGAACCAGTACCAGCCGCGCCAGCGTGAGGACATTGGCCAGGTTGGCGATGCTGACGCGTCCCGCCACCGGTCCTGTCTGCGGCTGCCCCGACACGGCATCAGAATAACGGTTGACCAGTACAGCCGCCCCCGATGTCAATACTGTTACCCGTGACCGAACGTTCTCGGGATAACCAGACAGTGGTCGTCCGGCGCGCGCGAACATCCGACGTCCCCACGATCAAGCACCTCGTCGACACCTATGCGGGCAAGATCCTGCTGGAAAAGGCCCTGGTGACGCTGTACGAGGCCGTCCAGGAGTTCTGGGTGGCCGAGCTGGACGGCAAGGTGGTCGGCTGCGGGGCGTTGCACGTGTTCTGGTCGGACCTCGGCGAAATCCGCACCGTCGCGGTCGACCCCGCCGCGACGGGTCATGGTGTCGGCCACGCGATCGTCCAGTGCCTGCTCGACGTCGCGCGCGAGCTGCAGCTGGAGCGGATCTTCGTGCTGACCTTCGAAACCGAGTTCTTCGGCAGGCACGGGTTCACCGAGATCGAGGGCACGCCGGTCACCGCCGAGGTGTTCGAGGAGATGTGCCGCTCCTACGACATCGGTGTCGCGGAGTTCCTGGACCTGAGCTACGTCAAGCCCAACATCCTGGGCAACACCCGGATGCTGCTGCTGCTCTAGCCGGGGCTAGTCGCCATCGTCGTCGCCGCCGTCGGCGTTCGCCCCGCCGCGGATCAGCGCCAGCGTTCCGGCCAGCTCGTCGGGCTTGACCAGCACCTCGCGCGCCTTGGATCCCTCGCTGGGCCCGACGATGCCGCGGGTCTCCATCAGATCCATCAGCCGGCCGGCCTTGGCGAAGCCGACGCGCAGTTTGCGCTGCAACATCGAAGTCGAGCCGAACTGGCTGGACACCACGAGCTCGACGGCCTGCAGGAAGACGTCCATGTCGTCGCCGATGTCGGGGTCGACGTCGGTGCGCTCCGCGGTGGGCTTGGCGGTGGTGACGCCCTCGGTGTATTCGGGTTCGGCCTGGTCCTTGCAGGCGTTGACGACGGCGTGGATCTCCTCGTCGGTGATGTAGGCCCCCTGCAGCCGCAGCGGCTTGTTGGCGCCCATCGGCAGGAACAGCCCGTCGCCCATCCCGATCAGCTTCTCGGCGCCCTGCTGGTCCAGGATCACTCGGCTGTCGGTCAGCGACGACGTCGCGAACGCCAGTCGCGAGGGCACGTTGGTCTTGATCAGGCCGGTGACGACGTCGACGGACGGGCGCTGGGTGGCCAGCACCAGGTGGATGCCGGCGGCACGGGCCTTCTGAGTGATCCGCACGATCGCGTCCTCGACGTCGCGCGGTGCGGTCATCATCAGGTCGGCCAGCTCGTCGACGATCGCGACGACATACGGGTACGGCCGGTACTCACGCTGGCTGCCCAGCGGCGCGGTGATCGCGCCGGAGCGAACCTTGGCGTTGAAGTCGTCGATGTGACGCACCCGCGAGGCCTGCATGTCCTGGTAACGCTGCTCCATCTCCTCGACCAGCCAGGCCAGCGCGGCGGCGGCCTTCTTCGGCTGCGTGATGATCGGCGTGATCAAGTGCGGAATGCCTTCGTACGGCGTCAGTTCCACCATCTTCGGGTCGATCAGGATCATCCTGACCTCCTCCGGCGTGGCCCGCGTCAGCAACGACACCAGCATCGAGTTGACGAAGCTGGACTTACCGGAACCGGTGGACCCGGCCACCAGCAGGTGCGGCATCTTGGCCAGGTTGGCCGAGATCATCTCGCCCTCGATGTCCTTGCCCAGCCCGATCACCAGCGGGTGGTGGTCGCGGCGGGTGGACGGATCGGTGAGCACGTCGGCCAGCCGCACCATCTCCCGGTCGGTGTTGGGCACCTCGATGCCGACGGCGGACTTGCCGGGGATCGGCGCCAGCATGCGAACGCTCTCGGTGGCCACGGCGTAGGCGATGTTCTTCTGCAGCGCGGTGATCTTCTCGACCTTGACACCCGGCCCCAGCTCCACCTCGTAGCGGGTGACCGTCGGACCGCGGGTGCAGCCGGTGACGGCCGCATCGACCTTGAACTGGGTCAGCACCTCACCGATGGCCTCGGCCATCTGGGTGTTGGCCGCGCTGCGCTTCTTCGGCGGGTCACCGGCGACCAGCAGCTCCATCGAGGGCAGCGTGTACGGGCCTTCGACCACCCGATCCAGCACTTGGGTGTCCAGCTTCTTGGCGGCACGCCGGCGGCTCTTGGCTTCCCCGGCTTTCAGCGCGGGTTCTGGAACCGTCGGCGTTTCGTCCGGCAACGGGTCGTCGAGAACGACCGGGGGCTTGCCGGCCGACGGCCACGCCTTCGGCTCCTCGTCGGGCGCGCCGTCGTCGTAGTGGCCGTCGGAGAAGCCTTCGTGCGCGTCGTCGTCGGCGTAGTCGTAGTCGTAGTCGTAGTCGTTGTCGTCCTCATCGGCGTACAGGTCATCGACGAACGGGGTGCCCACCCAGGCCCGCACCATCTCGGGCAGCTCGCGCAAGGTGGTGCCGGTCAGCAACAGCAGCCCGAACAGTGCGCCGATGAACAACAGCGGCGCGGCGATCCAGGGTGTCAGCCCGTCGGCCAGCGGTCCGCCGATCGCGAAGCCGACGAATCCTGCTGCACGGCGGCGCAATTCGGGATCACCCGGCGAACCCGACCACAGGTGGCGCAGGCCGAGCAGCGAAAAGCTGATCATGCTCGCGCCCAGGATCAGCCGCGGCCGCGCCTCGGGGTTGGGCTGGGTGCGCATCAGCACGATCGCCACCACGCCGAGCACGGCCGGCAGCGCCAGGACGCCGGCACCGATGAACGTGCGCAGCACCTGGTCGACCCACGCGCCGATCGGCCGCGCGGCGTTGAACCACGAGCTCGCGGCGATCACGACGGCAAAGGCGAGCAGTACCAGCGCGATTCCGTCGCGACGATGTCCGGGATCGATGTCGCGGGCGCGCCCGATCGACCGCGCCGCACCCCCGGTGCCGCGCGCCGCCATCAGCCAGGTGGCTCGCATCGCGCGCCCGCCGGTCACCCCGGCGGCGACGAGCAGCGACCGGTGGTGCTGCTTGGCCGGCCGGCGCACCGTCTTGGCGGCCTTCTTGCGGGCAGGTGCCGGTCGCGCACTTCGAGACCCGCTGGAGCGCGAAGTGGCCTTTGACCTGCTCGTTCGGGTTCCTGAGCGGGCAGCGGTCTTACTAGCCATGGGGTCTAGCCTAGTCGCATCAGCCCCATATTCACCATCTGCCACACGGGTCACAAACCCGTGTCGATTCGGTCGCCAACGCGCCACAGCATCCCGAAGCGGCCGCCAGGGCGCAAACCGCGGCCTTCTCCTGCTGGGTGGGCGCAGCCTGGCATCCGCCACTGTCGCCTGAGTAGGGTGACAACGATCCCCTAAGTCACCCCTCAAGGAGCTCCGCATGCCCGTCGTCGTCGTCGCCACCTTGACCGTCAAGCCCGAATCGGTTGACACCGTCCGCGACATCCTCAAGACCGCGGCCGAGGAGGTGCACGCTGAACCCGGCTGTCAGCTGTATGCGGTGCACGAGTCGGGTGAGACCTTCGTGTTCGTCGAGCAGTGGGCCGACGAAGAGGCGCTGAAGGTGCACAGCACCGCGCCCGCGGTGGGCAAGATGTTCGCCGCGGCCGGAGAGCACCTCGCCGGGGCGCCCGACATCAAGATGCTGCAGCCGGTCCCCGCGGGCGACGCGGATAAGGGACAACTGCGGCGGTGACCGCTCCCGGCCCGCTGCAGGGAAAGGTCGCGCTGATCACCGGCGCGGCCCGCGGCCAGGGCCGTGCGCACGCGGTGCGACTGGCCACCGACGGCGCCGACGTGATCGCGGTCGACATCTGCGCGCCGATCGCCAGCGTGCCCTATGCCCTGGCCACACCGGAGGACCTGGCGGCCACCGTCAAACTCGTCGAAGACACCGGCGCCCGAATCGTGGCCAAGCAGGCCGATGTGCGTGACCGCGCGGCGCTTTCGGCCGCCGTGCAGGCCGGTATCGACGAGCTCGGCCGTCTCGACATCGTGGTGGCCAACGCCGGTATCGCGCCGATGCAATCCGGTGACGACGGCTGGCGCGATGTCATCGACGTCAACCTGACCGGTGTCTACAACACGATCAAGGCTGCGATACCGACCATGGTGGCCCAGGGTGACGGTGGCTCGATCGTGCTGATCAGCTCGGCGGCCGGACTGGCCGGCGTCGGCAGCCCGGACGCCGGTTCCGTCGGTTACGCCGCCGCCAAGCACGGCGTGGTGGGGTTGATGCGGATATACGCGAATTTGCTTGCGAGGGAGATGATTCGGGTCAACTCGATTCACCCCTCCGGTGTGGAGACGCCGATGATCAACAACGAGTTCACCCGGGAATGGCTGGCCAAGATGGCCGCCGCGACCGACGCGCCCGCGGCGATGGGAAACGCCATGCCGGTGGAGACGCTGGACGCCGAGGACATCGCCAACGCGGTGGCCTGGCTGGTGTCCGACCAGGCGCGCTACATCACCGGCGTGACGTTGCCGGTCGACGCGGGCTTCTTGAACAAGTAGCCGACATGGCGCGAAACCCCGCTGCGCAGACCGCTTTCGGCCCCATGGTGCTGGCCGCCGTCGAGCAGAACGAACCGGTCGGGCGCCGGTTGGTCGACGACGACCTCGCGGATCTGTTCCTGCCGGCTCCATTGCGCTGGCTGGTCGCCACGACCCGGGCGACGCCGATCCGCCGCCTGATGATTCGTGCATCCGAACACAGCGGGCCCGGATTGTGGGCAAACCTGGCCTGCCGCAAGCGATTCATCGCCGACAAGATCACCGAGGCCCTCGACGACATCGATGCGGTGGTCATCCTCGGCGCCGGACTGGACACCCGCGCCTACCTGCTGAACCGGCGGGTCCGGATGCCGGTCTTCGAAGTGGACCTGCCGGTCAACATCGCCCGCAAGGCCAAGACACTGCGGCGGGTGCTGGGCGGTCCGCCGCTCTCGGTTCGCTTGGTGGCCTTGGATTTTGAGCGCGACGACCTGCTCACCGCCCTGGCCGAGCACGGCTATCGCACCGACTACCGGGCCTTCTTCCTCTGTGAAGGCGTGACGCAGTACCTCACCGAGGAGGGGGTGCGTCGAACGCTGGACGGACTGCGGGCCGCGGCTTCGGGCAGCCGGCTGGTGTTCACCTACGTCCGCCGCGACTTCATCGACGGGACGAACCGCTACGGCACCCGCACGTTGTACCGCACCGTGCGCCAGCGCAAACAGCTGTGGCATTTCGGCTTGGAGCCCGACGAGGTCGCCGACTTCATCGGCGAATACGGCTGGCGGCTGGTCGAGCAGGCCGGGCCGGACGAACTGGTCGCGCGTTACGTCGCACCCACCGGTCGCAAACTCAAAGCGTCACAACTGGAATGGTCGGCCTACGCCGAGAAGGTCTAACTCATTTGTTACGGCCGTAGCGGGCAGCGAACACTTCCGCGCGAGCCGCGTCCGCCTGATCCTGCGTCGTCAGGCCGAGGCCGTTCTCCATGAACTCCCGTACCACCTCGGAGCCGTCTGACCCCAATTCGCGCATGGTTTCCGCCAGGGAGTCCCCGCCCAACAAGTACGCCTGCTGGCCCGCCAGCGCCTGTCGGCGCGCCAGGTCGGCAATGATGAGTATCTCCTCGGCGAGCTCGGCTTCACTCATGCTCGTCACCTTCGCCGAAAGCGCGACACGCCCCGTTGTGCCGTCCAGCAGTGCCGATACGGACACGGTCTCCGGGGGGTTGATCACCGTGTACATGCCGACAGCGCCCTGGCCGGCTTGCGCGGTCGGTAGCGGGGCGACGGCGTCCAGCGCGGTTTCGGTGTCGTCGGGCCCGGGGCCGGTTGGCTCGGGCACGTACGTGTCCAGCGCAGCATCGGACTGCTCGACAACGTCGTCGTGGCTTGCGTGAGCCGGATAATCCAGAAAGGCCAGCTCGTCTGACTCCGCGTCCGAGGCGGGCTTGTCTTCGACGAAATCCAATGCGGCCAGCGGATCTTGGTCGTCGTACTGCGGCATGGCCCCTTCTTCCTGAAATCGCTGCGCTGCCAGCGCAATGAGCACCCGTGCGGAAACGTCAGCGGTACCGATATTCCGCAAACTGCGCCGCGAGGCTGTTGCTCATGGCCTCGTCGGTGTTTTGGTAAGCGTTCTTGGCGGTCTGCAACTTCTGGGCGAGCGCAGCCGCGGTCTTGCTGACGGCTTCCGCCGTCTTAGCGCGGGCGGCCGAAGCTTTGGTGAAGGCGACATTGGACGCCCCGCTGATGACGCCGTGGGTGACCCATACCGCGTCCCGCAGATTGGAGCCCGTAGCTCCCGCCCTCAGCGCCTGGGCTGCCGCGGATTCCTGGGCGGTCGCCAGCGCGACGATGTGTTGTGGTGTGGCGTCCAGCTTCTTGTCCATGGGCTCACTCCTTTGATTCTCTGTCTATCAGCGGCAACGACTCGGCTCCGCTTCACCCGGTCTTGGCGGCCACGCTTGACACCGGCCCGACAAACCCGGCAGCGACGTACGCATCAAGGTTCCCTAGGACCAGAGCGGGCAGGTTCTCGCTTGCCTCACCGGCACGTGCTCCGTCCGGGCCCGGAGCCGCTTCGCCCGGTCGACTCTTGCTCTGCTGGGCAGGCTGAGCGAGAAGCTGTGCCCTGGCGCGGCTGAACAGCTCCGCGTGGGGAGTCAGCTGGCTGGCCACCGACGCGGCCGACCCCGACCTCGAAGCCAGCTGAACCAGAGTGGGCATGGTGGCCGTCGCCGCAGCCGGTGCGCCGTGCTCGCGCGCCTTCGGCGTGGCAGGCGTCGCGATGCCGACCGTGGCAGCCACACCCTGCTGAGCCACGTGTCGCCCTTCCCCCCGGCCCGCATCCGAAGCGGTCACCGGATGACCGCCGACGGCCGAAACACCTTGCCCGCCTGCCGGATTGAAGTGCGGTACGGTGGACGATTTGGACTGTGGAATCGGCGTCGGCGGGGCCGAACGCTGACTGAGCGGCGTAGGGGCCAGCTCCGCATATCTGTTGGCCAAAGCGTTCGCGCCTTGGGCGCGCTGCACCGAATAGCCGAGCACGGTGGACAGGAAACCGAGCGAGGCCGCAATGGCAGCCACCGCAACTGAAATCGCGAACGCCATCGCCAACGAGGGGCCGACCGGCGCAGGCACCAACATGGTGATGGCCAGTTCGGTGACCAGAGCACCGAGCAGGGTGGCTTTCAATGCACCGAAGGCCAACCGCATTTGGGCGACCAGTTCGGCATGCTCCTTGGTCAGGGCCGCCAACTCGAGATCAAGCTGGGCCAGCTTCGCTGCGATGTCCGCCAGATTCCTGTTGACCTCGGCATAGGCTTCGGAAGCCGCGCCTGTCCAGTCGGCACCGGGGAGGGCGGACTGCAGTTCGGTGGCGAGTGCCTGGAATTCTTCCGACCCGCTTTCGACGCTGTTTCCCTCGTAGGGATATCCGAATCCGGTCGTCAGCGAAAGAAGTTCCACGATGGTGATCGTCCACGAGATGATGCTCATCCCCTGTGCATACCGCGCTGCTCCCGCCGACCCGCCCATCTTGGCCATCATCGCCTCGCGCCCGAGATGGGACGAATGTTGAAAGACCTTGCCCACGAACCCATCTGCGGCGGGAACGACCACCACCCCGAGACCGGTCGCAGCAATGCCGGTACCCGTCGCGGCCTTCGCCATCGTGCTCGGTGTCGGGTTGCTCCAACCGGTGGAATCCAGGCCGAGGGTTGCGGCCTGTCCGCCCACCGAGCCCAGATTGGCGAGGACCTGCGCGACTGCCGAGAACACGGACATCGGTGTTGGTTCCCCCTACGTTCACCCTCGGTGCCCCGCGCCGCCGAGTTTTGCCGAACAACCTAACCCGAGCCCCGCGATGTCGTGTCCGAATAGCAAACAGTTAACTGGCTCTTTGCAAGGCGTGCACCAGAACTCGGGCCACAGTCTCGGGTGGCCGGAAACACCTGCAGGCAGCGGACGAGCCGATCTACACTGCGGAGCGACCGGAGACCAAGCCAGTAAGGACACCATGACCGACGATGTGCACCCCGAGGTCGCCGATGCGCTGCGGCAGGCCCACCAGTTTCAGTCGGCCCTCGACAACCAGGTGCATCGAACGGCCACGAATAGCGTTACCGCCACCGACGAAGCCAAGAGCGTCGAGGTAACGCTGGACGGACATCGTTGGCTATCCGGACTCTACATCGAAGAAGGCCTGCTCAGGCTCGGCGCCGAGACGGTCCAGCAGCGCGTGAACGAGGCGCTGTGCAATGCCGTGGCCGCGGCGACCGCGGCCGACGCCGCCGACGGCGAGCGTTTCGTCGAATCACTGGCCGCAATAGCCGGCTCGCTCAAGAACAGTTTCGGGCTGAACTAACCAGACCATCTCTGCCGCAACGTTTTCCGCCGACAAGCACGAGTCTCCTTGCTACGGAAATGTCCCACTGCGCTTCGACGTGATCAGCGATCCAGGAGCTGTCGGTCGATGCTCTTGCCCGCTTCGTCGTCGGCGCTTCCGTAAACGGCCTTCGCGGTGCGCAGCTTGCCGGCGAGCCCGGTCGACGCCTTGCTCATCGCGTCGGCCGTCTTCTTGCGCGCGGCGGCGGCTTTGGTGAAGGCCACGTTGGATGTCCCGCTGATGACGCCGTGGGTGACCCATACGGCGACTTCTACATTGGAGCCCGCAGACCCCGCGGTCTTGGCCTGAGTACTGGCCTGGTCTTGCTTGGTCGCCAAATTGTCGAGGTGTTCTGGTGTGACGGCTAGATCAGTCATGGTTACTTCTCCTTGAATACTGCTGAATCACATTGGTCCGCAACGAATTACACGCTGCGCTGGAATGGGCTCGGCACCTCCGCCGGTGCGGCGGCCGCCGGCGCCGCCCCGATCGGTGCGCGCTCGGTCCCATAGCCACCCGCACCGTCGTCGGCGCGGACCTCGTTGACGGGTGCAGCGGCCTCTTCGTGCGGGTCTTCTTGGGCGAGGCTGCGCACCTGCGCCTTGGCCTGGTTGACCAGGCTTTCAGGCTGGGACACCCGGCCGGACAGGTTCGTGCCGGACATTGCGGCGGCCTGAACCAGCGTGGGCATGGTGCCGGTAGGCGCATAAGCCGGTGCCGCGGGCGCCGCCGGTGTCGTGGGCGCAGCCGGTGCCGCGGCGTCTTGCCGCAGGCGCCGCTCCGGGCGATCGTTGGCCACCGGCGGTGCGACTCCCGGCGCGCCGGCGAAGACGGAATTTGCGGACAGATTGGCCGAGATGGTCTCGAAGTTCGACATCGCCGAGTTGGACTGGCGGGCGACGGCCACCTGTGCCTGAGCCACCGTATTGTTTTGAACGATTCCCGCGACCAGCGCCGCGTAGCGCTCGGCCAAGGCATCGGCCTTTTTGCCGTTCTCGATCGAATAGCCGAGCAACGTCCCCAGGAAGCTCACGGCGGCCGCAATCCCCAAACTCGCAACCGTGATCGCGAAGATCTTCGCCACGGCGGGCCCGACCGGCGCCGGCACCGCCATCGTGAGAATCAACTCGATGATCAGGGCCGTGGTGAGCAGACCGTTCAATATGCTGAAAGCCAATTGCATATGGGTGACCCACTCGCCCTGGTTTTTCACCAGAGCCGCCAGCTGGGTGTCCAGGTCGGCCATTTGCTGCGCCGCTGTCTGCAGCGCCGCGTCCAGGTCGGCATAGGCTTGCGACGCATCGCCCTGCCACTCGGTGTCGGGAAGTGCGGACTTCAGCTGCCCGGCGAGCGAAGTGAATTGTTGCGAACCGGTTTGCAGGGCAGCGCCGTCATACGGCGTCCCGAATCCGGTCGTCAGCTGCAAAAGCTGGACGGTGGTGATGGTCCAGGAGATGATGCTGGCCGCTTTGGCGAAGTCGTTGACGCCCTTTTGTCCGCCCATCCGGTTCTGCAGCTGGATCAGTTCAGCCTGAGACATGTTCTTGATGGACCGAGACATCATCTTGCCGCCGATGGCGGCCCCGATCGACCCAAGGTCGGCCGCGGTGTTGGTGGCTGTCGTCGCGTAGCCTTCAGCGCCCGGCGTTGAGCCGCTCCAGCCACTGAAATCGAGGCCCAGGCCGGCACCCTGCTGACCCAGGTTGGCCAGGCTGGCGATGCACCTGGCGGCAGAAGCAAAGATAGACATCGGAGATTCCCTTCGTTCGAACGTTGCACCTAGGCAACAGTTGCGCATACGCAACGTAACACGGCATTTGACGCCATCCGCGCACCAATTTTTTGCGCACTAATGGCATATGAAAATTGGATTCACTCAAAAAACACTGCCTAAACAAATGCATTCGTGGCGGGTAATTCGCTTTAAACTTGAGGAGATACTGGACCGAAAACATCACCAGTTCAGCCCCCAAAAATACTGTTCCTGACAAGGGAAGGACGGCGCTGATGACCGCCCAAATACACCCGCAGGTCGCCGAGGCGCTGGCGCAAGCCCAGCAATTTCAGTCGATCATCGACGACCATATCCATCGAACGAACACCGCTACCGTTACGGTCAGCGACGAAACCCAAACCGTCGAAGTGACCGTGGACAGGCACCTGGTATTGACCGGCCTCACCATCGAGCCGGGACTGCTCAGGCTGGGCTCCGAGGCCGTCGAGCAGCGCATCAACGACGCGCTGCACAGAGCAGAGGCCGCCGCCACCGCGGCCGGCGACGCCGACGACGAGCGCCTGGTCGCGTCACTCGCCGAAGTTACCGGCTCGCTGAACAGCATTTTGGGCTTGACCTGAACAGGCTGACCAGGCACCGAAAAGTACTGCGCCAAAATATATTTCGCGAAACGGCGTCACACTTCGATGACGGTCGGAACGATCATCGGCTGGCGGCGATAGGTTTCGCCCACCCACTTGCCGACGGCGCGCCGTACGCCTTGCGCGATCCGGATCGGGTCGGTGACGTTGTCGGCGACCAGCGCTTCGAGTTCTTCGGTCACCTTGCGCACCGCGGGCTCGAGCGCCTTGGGATCCTCGGAGAATCCGCGTGAGTGCAGGTGCGGCGTCGTCACCGGTCGCCCGGTGCCGCGGGTCACCACCACAGTCACCGCGACGAAGCCCTCGGACAGAATCAGCCGCTCGCCCAGAGTGATGTCGCCGACGTCGCCGGTGATCAGCCCGTCGACAAACATCTTGCCGACCGGCACCGCACCGGCGATCGACGCCCTCCCGCCGACCAGATCGACGCTCACACCGTTCTCGGCCAACAGGATTGACTCCTCCGGCACCCCGGTGGAGGCGGCCAGCTTGGCGTTGGCGCGCAACATGCGCCAGGTGCCGTGCACGGGCATCACATTGCGGGGCCGCACCCCGTTGTAGAGGAAGAGCAATTCGCCGGCGTAGGCATGGCCCGAAACATGCACCCGGGCTTGGGCGTTGGTGACCACTCGGGCACCGACCTTGGCCAGCGCGTCGATCACGCCGTAAACGGCCTCCTCGTTGCCCGGGATCAGCGACGACGACAGCACGACCAGATCCCCCGCGGTCAGGGTGATACTGCGATGCTCGCCGCGCGACATCCGGGACAACGCGGCCATCGGCTCACCCTGGGTGCCCGTGGTGATCAGCACCACCCGCTCCGGCGCCATCATCTCGGCCGCCCCGATGTCGATCAGGTCGGAGTCGTCGACCCGCAGGAACCCCAGGTCCCGGGCGATGCTCATGTTGCGCACCATCGAGCGCCCGACGAACGACACTCGCCGGCCCAAAGCCACTGCGGCATCGATGATCTGCTGCACTCGGTCGACATTGGAGGCGAAGCAAGCCACGATCACGCGGCCTTCGGCGCCGCGGATCAGGCGGTGCAGCGTCGGGCCCACCTCGCTCTCCGACGGCCCGACCCCGGGGATCTCGGAGTTGGTCGAGTCACACAGGAACAGATCCACACCGGCGCCGCCGAGCCGCGACATGCCGGGGAGGTCGGTGGGCCGGCCGTCCAGCGGCAGTTGGTCGAGCTTGATGTCGCCGGTGTGCAGAACCGTTCCCGCGCCGGTGTACACCGCGATGGCCAGTGCGTCCGGGATGGAGTGATTGACCGCGAAGTATTCGCACTCGAACACGCCATGGCGGCTGCTCTGTCCCTCTTTGACTTCGACGAACACCGGCTTGATCCGATGCTCGCGGCACTTCGCGGCCACCATCGCCAGGGTGAACTTGGAGCCGACGACCGGGATGTCGGGCCGCAGCCGCAGCAGGAATGGGATCGCCCCGATGTGGTCCTCGTGCGCATGGGTCAGGACCAGCGCCTCGATGTCGTCGAGCCGGTCTTCGATGTGGCGCAGGTCGGGCAGGATCAGGTCGACGCCGGGCTCGTCGTGGGTGGGAAACATCACCCCGCAGTCGATGATCAGCAGCCGGCCCAGATGCTCGAAAACCGTCATGTTGCGCCCGATTTCGCCGATGCCCCCGAGCGCGGTCACCCGCAACCCACCTGTGGTCAACGGACCTGGCGGGCTGAGGTCTACATCCACTTTCTAAGCCACCCCTTGGGTCACCGAAGTACCGAGGCCGCACGCATGTCGGCGGCCAGCGCGTCGATCTGCTCGGGCGTCGCGGGCACCTGCGGCAACCGGGGATCGCCGACGTCGATGCCCTGCAGGCGCAGACCCGCCTTGGACAGCGTCACTCCGCCCAGGCGGCTCATCGCGTTGCACAGCGGCGCTACCGCGACGTTGATCTTGCGGGCAGTCGCGATGTCTCCGGAACCGAAGGCGGACAACAACTCCCGAAGCTGGCTCGGGGCGAGGTGAGAAATCACGCTGATGAAGCCCGTCGCGCCCATCGCCAGCCAGGGCAGGTTGAGCGCGTCGTCTCCGGAGTAGTAGGCCAACCCGGTTTCGGCGATGATCTGGCCGCCGCTGTGCAGATCGGCTTTGGCGTCCTTGATCCCGACGATGTTCGGGTGTGACGCCAGCACGCGGATCGTGTCGGGTTCGATCGGGACCACCGACCGCGGCGGGATGTCATACAGCAGCACCGGCAGGTCCGTGGCGTCGGCGACGGCGGTGAAGTGCGCGATCAGCCCGCGCTGCGGCGGCCGCGAGTAGTACGGCGTGACCACCAGCAGTCCGTGTGCGCCCTCGGCCGCGCTGGCCTTGGCCAGCTTGATGCTGTGCGCGGTGTCGTAGGTGCCCGCCCCGGCGATGACACGCGCCCGGTCTCCCACGGCTTCGAGGACCACGCGCAGCAGTTCGAGCTTCTCGTCGTCGGTGGTGGTGGGCGATTCACCAGTGGTTCCCGAGACGACCAACCCGTCGCAACCGGCGTCCACCAGGTGGTTTGCCACGCGCGCCGCCGCGGCGGTGTCGAGGGAACCGTCGGGGCCGAACGGCGTCACCATTGCGGTCAGCAAGGTTCCCAGACGCGCGGGGGCATCGAATCCGACAGAACTCACGGGTCCAAGATTACCTGGCGGTGCCAACCCGATTTCGCCGCCGCGCGGCTCAGGCTTCGGTGCGCGAGCCGGCGCAGTCGGCTCAGGCTTCGGTGGCCAGCGGACTGGTTGCGACCTCGGTGCCATCGGCCAGGGTGGAGATCTCGAAATCGGCGAACACCGCCGGCGCGACGTCGATGAGCTGACGCAGGCATTCGATGGCCAGCCGCCGGATCTCCACGTCGGCATGCTCGCTGGCACGCATGGCGACGAAGTGCCGCCAGGCGCGGTAATTCCCGGTCACGACGATGCGGGTTTCGGTGGCGTTCGGCAGCACCGCGCGGGCCGCCTGGCGCGCTTGCTTGCGGCGCAGCACCGCATTGGGCTGATCCGCGAACTTGGCCTCGAGCTTGGCCAGCAGCTCGGTGTAGGTGGCGCGGCTGGCGTCAGCGGCCGCGGCCAGGATCTCGCGCAGTTCGGGGTCGTCTTCCATGCCCGGCGGCACCACGATCTGCGACTCCGTCTCCGGGACATAGCGCTGCGAAAGCTGCGAGTAGGAGAAATGGCGGTGCCGGATCAGTTCGTGCGTGCACGACCGCGAGATGCCGGTGATGTAGAACGACACCGTCGCGTGCTCGAGCACCGAAAAGTGGCCGACGTCGATGATGTGTTTGATGTAACCGGCATTGGTGGCGGTCTTGGGGTTGGGTTTCGACCAGCTCTGGTAGCAGGCGCGCCCGGCGAACTCGACCAGCGCGGACCCGCCGTCGGCGTCGGTGGTCCACGGCACGTCGGGCGGCGCCAAGAACTCGGTCTTGGCGATCAGTTGCACGCGCAGCGGCGCGGTCTCGGCCACGGCGCTCACCCTAGCCCGGCGGCACGCGCGCCGCGCCGGGGGAACCGCCAAACGCGAAGGCTCAGGACAGCTCGTCGGAGGGTTCGGCATACCGCGTGACGTGGCGCAGATGCGCTCGCAGGGGCATCGGGCCGAGCGTTCTTTTCATCGCGTGCCCGACCCGAAGCCGCGGCGGCCGCTGCGGTTCGGGTGCGGTCGGCCAGACGGGCGTGGGCGTTTCGCCCGCGGTGTCCCCGAGGGGCAGCTTCTCGGTGATCGGTTCAGCGGGCACTGCCGGGTTGGCGACGGCCATCGCAGCGACGACGGCGCCCGCGAGATACAGCAATGCCGAAACCTCCAGTAGCCGGGTGAAACCGGCGTTGTTCAGTGGGCCTGCGGTGATTACCCCCAGGCACGCCACGGCGGTCAACGCGGAAGTCCGACCTACCGCGTTTTGGATCGCTGCCGCGATTCCGCTGTGGACGGGCTCAACCGAAACCAAGATGACCGAGCTCAGCGGCGTGATGGTGAGGACCAACCCGGCAGCCAGCATCAGCCGGCCCGGCAGCAGGTTTGTGAGGAAATCGAAATGATGACCGGAAGGGCAGATCGTCAGCAGTCCGATCGCGGCCAACACCGGGCCACCGGTCAGGAAGATCCGCGGGCCGACACGCGCAGCGGCGTTGCCCACCCGGCGGGCGAACAGCATCGACGCAACGGGAGTGGGCAGAGTGATCAGACCCGCCAGCAGGGCTGAATAACCCGCAACCTCTTGTAGATATAGCGCCATGGCGATGGAACCCAGCGTCAGGCCGCCGTAAATGAATGCGGTCGCCAGATTGGCCCCGGCGAAGTTGCGCATGGCGAATAGTTTCAGCGGCACCATCGGTTGCGGGGCGCGACGCTCCCAGGCCACAAACGCGAGCAGCGCCGCGACACCCACCGCTAATAGGGTCGCGACCAAGGGGTTGCTCCAGCCGCCCCGATTGGACTCGATGAGCGCGTACACGATGGCGCCGAGCCCGATCGCGGTCAACGCAGCACCGGCGAAGTCAACGCGGGCGCGTTCGACGGGACGCGGTGTCGGGCGCAGCCAGTATGTCAGCGCGAACGCAACGATGGCGGGCACCATCAGCAGGAAGTAAATCCACCGCCAGCCGAGGTAGTCGACGGCCAGTCCTCCGAGCACCGGGCCCAGCGCGAAGATCGTGCTGGTCCAGGCGGTCCACGCTCCGATGGCGGCGGGACGTTCGGTGCGGTCGAAGGTGGAATTGATCAGGGCTAGCGAACCCGGGACCAGCAACGCACCGCCCAGACCTTGGACAAGCCGAGCGACGATCAGCATCGCCGGCCACGCGGCAACGACCGCCAGGGCCGTACCCAGCGCGAAAGTCACCAAGCCGACGCGCAGCATCGGCAGTCGCCCGAACAAATCGGAAAGAGAGCCGCCCGGCAGAATCGCCACCGCGAGCGCCAGCAAATAGCCGTCGACAATCCACTGCTGCAGCGTCAAGCCCCCGCCGAGTTCGTGCGCTGTGGCGGGCAGGGCCAAGTTGATGATGTTGCCGTCGAGAAAGGTGACCATCGAAGCCACGATTGCCACAACCAGGACCCGATTCTTCGGAGCGACCTGGCGCGCATCAATGCGAAAGTTCACACGCCGCCCCTGGCATGTGTGAGATCGCCTGCAGCGCACGGCTATTTCCGCTGCATGATTAATTGCCCACGGGATCGCTTCGCAACTCTCCGGCGTGGGTGACATGCGAGTTGATTGACTTCCGTAGTGCCAAAGGCTATGCGATGCAGGCGATCTCTCCGCCAGCAGGTTGCTATAACCACCCACCGCTCCCGCCACCGCCGAGAACGCGGCCCCCGGCGCCGCCGCCCCCTTGGCGTGCGATGCAACTCGACATCTGCCCCCTTGGCGTGCGATGCAACTCGACATCTGCCCCTCCTCTCGGAACGACCACGTGTCCCCTCCCGACGAGGCGACGTCAGTGATGTATTCCAGCGTAAGGGCGATTTATGTCGACAACCTGTGAGTTGCGTGGGCATTGACTTCTGGTTTTATTACCCCCGTTATCAGCAACGGCAGCAACGCATCACGAAATGCTTCCAGCCTTGCCGACTCGGCACGTCGCGCATGGCACAGCGCGCCCGCAGCGGTGATCGTCTGTGCCGCATCGGCGCTCAGGCGCCGAACGTCGCGCACCTCGACATCGGTCAGGTCTCGCGGCTGGATGCGTTGGTGACTGGGCGAGGTTCCGGCGGCCTGTTGCTGCAGTCGATGCGAGACGTCGGGTTGCCCCACCGCGGCCCACAGCGCCGAGGTATCGACGCCGTCGGGAGTGAGCACGGCGAATTCCATACTCGCCAACGCCATTTCGCAAGGCAACTGCACGACATTCCAGATACGCGGAATCCGCGGGTTGAGCTTGGCGAACAACACGCACGGTTGCGACAACACGAACTTGTCGCTTTTCACCGTCGCCCGCTCGACGCGCCGTGCAGTGGCGCCGTCGTCGAACGCCGGAAGACTGAAATGCGCTACGAAGCCGTCGAATTGACGCGGTTTGCGAACGACCGTGGATAGTTGCGCCAGTTTCGACAGCGGTATGTGGTCACCGATCGGCTCGACAAGGCCCAGCATCAGCCGCTCGGCGGCGTTGATCACGCGTTCGTTGGACGCCACTTTGTCGTCGAAGGCGCCGAGTAGTGCGGCGATCCGCTGGCGTTGGCGTCCGGGAACGGTCCGCACCGAAACGTCGCGCAGAATCGCCTGATTGAGCAGGGGCTGGCCCGACCCGGCCCGATGATCGCCGAGCCGGCAGGTCTGTAACGCGTAATACCAGTAGCGGGTCTCGGCAGGCTCTTTGGCCCGGCACACCAGCGCGTTGTCGGTGACCCACGCATCGGAGTCGCAGTAACGCACACTGCCGCAATACGACCCGACGCGACCGAGCACGATCAGTGGGCCACTCGCGTTGGACTGCGCCGCGTACCCGATCGCGCCGTTGGCACCGTAGACGGGAAACCGCCCGCCGGGCACCCGGGCCGGCGCGCCGCTTCCGGAGCGGAAGTCGAGATACTCGCCCAGCGTCGCGTTCAGCACAGGCGACGCACCTGTTCTCGCAGCACCATTTCCATTCGCGCGGATTCATCCAGCGCCACCAATAGGTCCCGGGTCAGCCGGGCGATCTTCTCGTCGGGCGGCTCCGCGTCCTCGGCGGTCGCCGGTGTACCGACGTAGCGCCCCGGTGTCAGCAGGTAACCGGCGGCGGCGATGTCTTCCAGCGAAGCGGATTTGCAAAATCCCGGAATATCGTCGTATACAACATCTTTCGCCGACGACGACCCGCACCAGGCGTGGTAGGTGCCGCTAATCCGGACGACCTCGTCGTCGGTCAGCGCGCGTTCCGCCCGATCGACGAGATAGCCGAGCCCGCGCGCGTCGATGAACAGCACCTGCCCCGACCGATCACCTTTATCCATCGCAAAGAACCACAGGCACACCGGTATTCCGGTGCTGCGAAACAACTGAGCGGGCAGTGCGATCATGCAGGACACCAGGTCGGCGTCGACGATCCGCGCGCGAATGTCGCCCTCCCCGGCCACATTCGACGACATCGAGCCGTTTGCCATCACCACCCCGGCCTGACCCCCCGGCGCCAACTTGGCCAGGATGTGCTGAATCCAGGCGAAGTTGGCGTTGCCGGCCGCGGGAACACCGAAGCGCCAGCGCGGATCGTGCTCGTCGCGGGCCCAATCCTTGATGTTGAACGGCGGATTGGCCATCACGTAGTCCATGCGCACGCCGCAGTGCAGGTCTTCGACGAACGTGTCACCGTGGGCCAGGCCCGCGTTGTCGATGCCGTGAATAGCGAGGTTCAACTTCGCGATTCGCCAGGTCTGCTCGACGCCCTCCTGACCGTAGATGCGGACGTCGTTGGGGTCGCCGTCGCGGGCGGCGATGAAATTCTCGGTCTGCACGAACATGCCGCCGGAGCCGCAGCACGGGTCGTACACCCGCCCGCGCACCGGTTCCAGCACCTGCACGATCAGCCGCACCACGCTGGGCGGGGTGAAGAACTCACCACCCCGTTTCCCTTCTGCTCGCGCGAAATTGCCCAGGAAGTACTCGTAGACCTCCCCCATCAGGTCCCGAGGGCCCGGGCCAACCAACCGCGCGTTCTCCAACAGCTCGACCAGCTCGCCGAGCCGGCGCTGGTCGAGGTCCTCATAGATCCGCGGCAACAGTCCGGCCAGGGCCGGGTTTGCCGCCATCACCGCGCCCATCGCGTTGTCGGCGACCCGACCGATGCCAGGGGATTTCGCGTTGTCCACCAAGGTATTCCAGTGCGACGCGGAGATGTACTTCAAAAACACCAGCCCGAGCACAACGTCCTTGTACTGACCGGACGACAGGGATCCGCGCAACTTGTCAGCCGCTTTCCACAGCGTTGCTCTGAGCTCCTTGGACGACGTCATCAGCTGATCCGCTTGCGCAGTTCCGTGGCCAAGTCGCCGCGGCTCGAGACCGTAATCCCGCCCAGGCCAAGCCATGACGCCATCGACTCCAGCTCGCCGGCCAGTGCGGCGGCCACCCGGGCGCGCGGGGCTCGATCGGCTTCGGAGGGCTCGCCGAACGCCCCCACCACCCGCAGCGTGTCGGCGGTGCGATCGGCCTTGAGGTCCACCCGCGCCATCAGCTGACCGTCCACCAGCAGCGGCCACACGTAATAGCCGTACTTCCGCTTGGCTGCCGGGGTGTAGATCTCGATGCGGTAGTGGAAATTGAACAGCCGCTGGACCCGGGGCCGGAAGAAGATCAACGGGTCGAACGGGCACAGCAGCGCGGTGCCGCGATCCTGTCGGGGCACGGCGCGGCCGGCGTGCAGATATGCGGGCGCGGACCAGCCGTCGACCTCGACCCGCTCGACCTCGCCGGCCGCGGCCAGCTCGGCGATCGCCGGTTTGACCTGCTGCGCGGACAGCCGGAAGTAGTCGCGGATGTCGGCCTCGGTGGCCACGCCCAGCGCGGTCGCCGCGCGCAGGCTGAGCTCGCGGATGGCTTCGGCGTCGTCGACCTCGCGGGCCAGCACACTGGCCGGCAGCACCCGTTCCACCAGGTCGTAGTGGCGGGCGAACCCGACCCGGGTGGCCGTGGTGAGCACCCCGGAGGCGAACAGCGCCTCGGCTACCCACTTGGTGTCGCTGCGAGTGCCCCACCAACTTCCCCGCGGGCCAGCTGTTTCCGCCTCGAGATGAGCCTCGATCTGTCCGGCGGTGCTGGGCCCGAGTTCGGTGACCGCCTCGACGATCTTGTCGGCGAGCTCCGGGTTCGCCTTGACGATGTGGGTACCCCACCGGCCGTGCCGGTAGTGGCGCATCCGCCAGCGCAGCAGCGGCCAGTCCTCGACGGCCATCAGCGCGGCCTCGTGCGCCCAGTACTCGGCGAGCAACCGCGACGAGCGCGGCCCCCAGGCGGCACCGTCGAGCACGTCGCGATCGTAGGGGCCGAGCCGGCTGAACACCGGCGCGTAGTGGGCGCGCACCGCCACGGAGACTGAATCCAGTTGCAGCACTTGGATTCTCGAGATCAGCCGACGCAGGTGAGCGCGGGTGATCGCGCCGCCGGGTCGCGGCTCGGTAAACCCTTGGGCCGCAACGGCTATCCGCCGTGCCTGCGCGGCGGTCAGCCTCCTGATCGACACGCGCCGAGAATACCGGTCGACCGGTCACCTTCAGCGAAGGCTCACCCCGTGCTGACCTTCTCGTCCGCCGCGCCGGTGCTGTCCGGCGGATTCTTCTGTTCGTGGTATGCCGCCTCGAGTGCCGCCGGAACCGATTCCAGGTCGCGGTAGACGCCCATCAGTTGTTCCAGCACCTTGATCCGCCGGTCGGTCGCGGCGTTCACCGCGCGCCGCGCCTGCTCACGATCGCGGTCGATTCGCTCCTTGGCGTCGGCAAGCAGCTGCTCACGCGCCTTGTGGGCATCGTCGCGCATGCCGGCCAGTTCGGCCTCGAGCGTTTCCCTGGTTTCGCGGTATTCGGCTTCCATGGCCTTTTGCTGCGCGGCAAAATCCGCCAACACCTCGCGGTGCTTTCGTTGCTCGGCCTCGATTTCCGCTTCGGCCGCGCTGATCAGCGCCTCCGCCTCGGCTCGTGCCTCGGCCTGCATCTCGGAAATCTCCTCGACGGCGCGGCTCAGCATCTTTGCCATTCGCTGTTGCATCGCGTGCGGCGCGGGCGAGGTGTCGGTGAGCGCCGCGACCTCCTTGCGCAGCGCGGCCGCTTCCTCGCCGGAGTCCTTCAACCGGGCCCGCAGGCTCTCGACGTCGTTGAACAGCAGATTCTGCTTGGTGGTCAACATCTCGATGTGCGCATCGACCGCGGCCGAGTCATAGCCCATCCACTTGCGGGCAAACGCCGTTGTGGGTTCGGTGATCACTGCCAATTTCCCCTCCCTGGAAATTCCGTACACCGCCTAGCGCCGAGGCGAGCGGTCAGGACCGACGATAGCTGTGAAACCGATACCGCAGCCCAGAGCGGCTGACCTGCCATTCCCCCGTCTCGCCGAGCCATGTCTCGTCGAGCACCGGCGCCATCGCGTCCTCGTCCTCGCGGATCAGGTCGATCTCGATCTCGGTGACTTCACAACGGGTGGCGTGCGGCAGCGCGAGCCGATAGATCTCGGCACCGCCGATCACCCAGGCTTCGGGGTCGGTCAGGGCCCCGGAAAGGGAGTCAACCACGTCGGCTCCCTCGGCGACGAAGTCGCTGCGGCGGGACAACACGATATTGCGGCGGCCGGGCAGCGGGCGCACCCTGGCCGGCAACGAGTCCCAGGTCAGCCGGCCCATCACCACGGTGTGGCCCACGGTCACCTGCTTGAAGCGGGCCAGGTCTTCGGGGACGTTCCAGGGGATGTCGCCGTTGCGGCCGATGACACCGGATGTGGACTGAGCCCACACCATGCCGACGGTGGTCAAGCGCGCCACTCCTCCTCATCGCTTCGCTTTGCATCGTCGTCGGCGCGAGTCATACAGCGACGGGAGCTTTGATCGCCGGGTGCGGATCGTAGTTGCGCACCACAATGTCGTCGTAGGTGTAGTCGAAGATCGAATCCCGTTGGGCTAGAACAAGTTCCGGGTACGGCCGTGGATCGCGACTGAGCTGCGTGCGCACCTGCTCGACGTGGTTGTCATAGATGTGGCAATCGCCGCCGGTCCAGACGAACTCACCGACACCCAAGCCGGCCTGGGCGGCCATCATGTGGGTCAGCAGCGCATAGCTGGCGATGTTGAACGGCACACCCAGGAACAGGTCCGCGCTGCGCTGGTAAAGCTGGCAACTCAGCCGCCCGCCGGCCACGTAGAACTGGAAGAACGCGTGACACGGCGGCAGGGCCATCTGCGGGATTTCGCCGACGTTCCAGGCCGAAACGATGTTGCGCCGGGAGTTCGGATCGGTGCGCAGCATTTCCAGGGCGGCACTGATCTGGTCGATGTGCTCACCCGACGGGGTCGGCCAGGATCGCCACTGCACGCCGTAGATGGGTCCGAGATCGCCTGTGTCGCTAGCCCATTCGTCCCAGATCGTGACGCCGTGCTGCTGTAGCCAACCGACGTTGGAGTCGCCGCGCAGGAACCACAGCAACTCGTAGATCACCGATTTGAGGTGGACCTTCTTGGTGGTCAGCAGCGGGAACCCGGCCGAGAGGTCGTAGCGCAACTGCCGACCGAACAGGCTGCGGGTTCCGGTGCCGGTGCGGTCCGATTTGACCGAACCCGTCTCGAGGACCAGGCGCAGCAAGTCCTCGTAGGGTGTGGGGATCGGCACGCGGAAAGCTTACGTCTAGACCCCAGGAGTAGAACGGGTGCCATGCCGAACATCACCGACACCATCACCACCGCCGACGGGACTTGCACGGTCCACCTGTTCACCCCCGGGGGCCCAGACACCCAAGCCCCCCACCCCGGCGTGATCATGTATCCCGACGCCGGCGGCGTGCGCGACACCTTCCAGCAGATGGCGGCCAAACTGGCCGGATTCGGTTACACGGTGCTGTTACCGGACGTGTACTACCGCAACGCCGGCTGGGCCCCGTTCGACATGGCCAGCGTGTTCGGCGACGAACAGGAACGCAAGCGCCTGTTTTCGATGATCGGCAACCTGACGCCGGACAAGATCACCAGCGACGGCCGCGCGTTCTTCGACTACCTGTCGGACCGCCCCGAGGTATCCGGTGAGCGCTTCGGCGTGTGCGGCTACTGCATGGGCGGGCGCATCTCGCTGCTGGTGGCCGGCCGGATTCCCGACCGCGTCGCGGCCGCGGCGTCCTTCCACGGCGGCGGCCTGGTGTCGGACACCGCGGACAGCCCACATCTGCTGGCCGAGAAGATGACCGCCACGGTCTACGTCGGCGGCGCCGAGAACGATGCGTCGTTCACCACCGACCATGCCGAACAGCTCGACAAGGCGCTGACGGCTGCCGGTGTGCGCCACACCATCGAGTGGTACGCCGCGGCTCACGGCTTCGCGGTCCCGGACAACGCCCCCTATGACGAGGCCGCGGCCGAGCGGCATTGGCGAGCGATGGCCGAGCTCTTCGCCTCGGCGCTGCCGCGCTAAGGGCTGTTCTGACTCACCGCGTCGAGCAACAACTTCGCCGCCACCGCCGCACCGTCGCCGCGGGTCATGGCCGCCACCGCGTTCGCCCGGGCGCGGGTTTCGTCGGCCAGGACCATCTCGAGCGCGGCCGGCAGCGAGCCCGGGGGCGGCGTCGGACCGTCGCAGGCGGTGCCGATGCCCAGCTCCGCCACCCGGCAGGCCCAGTACACCTGGTCGGCCCCCTGCGGCACCACGAGCTGAGGCACGCCGGCGCGCGCTGCCGTCGTCGTCGTGCCCGCGCCGCCGTGGTGCACGACGGCGGCCACCCGCCCGAACAGCGCTTGCTGGTTGACCTCACCGACGGCGAGGCAGTCGTCGCGGTCGTCGATCGGCACCAGCTCGGCCCAGCCGTGCGAAAGCAACACACGCCTGCCCTGGGCGCGAATGGCCTCGATCGCCATCGGGACGACATCCTTGGAACCCCACAGCGGCATGCTGCCGAAGCCCAGGTACACCGGTGGCGTGCCGGCGTCCAGGAACTCCTCCAGCTCGGCCGGCAGGGGACGCGCGTCGGGCAGCACCCAGGCGCCGGTTTGCACGACGTGCAGGTCCGCGAGCGGCTGCCAGGGGCCTAAGGTCGGGTCGGCCGCCAGCCACGGGCGGTTGGTGTAGGCGTAGCCGCGCACGTCGTCCACCGGGGCGAGGCCGATCGCGGCCCGGTGACTGTTGAGCGTCGGACCGAACAACATAGTGGCGTTATGGGCGTTGTGGTTCCACATCATCCGGTTGTCGATCTCGCTGGTCCCCATTGCCCGGCCCACGAACTCCGGCGGCGGGTGATACGGCGACGGCAGGTGGGTCGGGTGATAGCTGCCGTAGACGTAATGGATGCCGAGTTTGTCGGCCACCGAGCGTGCGCCGGCCGCCGTCCACACCAGGGCGGTCGCCACTATCGCGTCGCAGCCCTGCGCAGCGGCAGCGACCGTGTCGAACTGCGCGGCGAGCAGACCCAGCACATGCGCGCGCACGTCCGCCTCCGACGACTGCGCCGCGGCGGTCGTCATCGCGCGCACCGGCGGACCGAATCCCACCAGTGGTATCCCGAAAGCGGCTGCCCGCTCGGCGAATTCGTCGTCGGGCGGCGCACACACCACGGCCTCGGCGCCGAGCGCCTGCAGCTGCACCGCGACTGCCAGCAGTGGTTCGACACCGCCGCGGGTGTCGTACGTCGACAACAGCACCCGCATGGCGATTACGCGACCGGCAGATCGACCAGGGCGGCCAGCCGGGCCCGATGACGGTAGGCGGTGCCGAAGGCCAACTGATCGCTCTTGGCCCGCTTGAGGTACAGGTGTGCGGGATACTCCCACGTCATGCCGACGCCACCGTGCAGTTGCACGCACTCCTGCGCCGCATGCACCGCGATGCCACTGCAGTAGGCCTGCGCGACCGCCGCGGCGATGCTGGCGTCCGGATCTTCCCGAGCGCAGGCGTCCGCGGCGTGGCGCGCCGCGGCCGTCGCCGACCCGACCTCGAACCACAGATCCGCCAACCGGTGTTTGATCACCTGGTAGGACCCGATCGCGCGGCCGAATTGCTTGCGCTGCTTGGCATAAGCCAGGGTGGTCTCGAAGCACCACTGCGCCACCCCGAGTTGCTCGGAGGCCAACAGCGCGGCACCGGTCTCCAGCGCCGCGGTCAACGATTCGCCCGCCGGCCCCACAGGCGTTGACGGCGCCGCCGAAAACTGGACATTCGCAAGGGGTCTCGTCATATCCAGAGCCAGCAGCGGGGACACCTCGACCCCGGCCGCACTCCTGGAGACGGTGTGCAACTCGAGTCCGTCGGCGCCCGCGACCGGCACCACCAACACGTCGGCCTCGGCGGCGCCCGCCACGCTGCTGACCGCCCCGGTCAAGCCGTCCGGGCCGGTGCTCACGCCGGCGATCGGATCGCCGGGAGCGATGGACAGCGGCACCACCAGCGTGGCGGTCTGCTCCCCCTGAGCCAGCGCGGACAGGGTGTCGGTCTCACCGGCACGCGACAGCGCAACCGTGGCGAGCACCGCGCTGGACAGAAACGGTACCGGCGCGACCGCGCGGCCGATCTCCTCCATCACCACGGCGGCCTCGCGCGCGCTGGCGCCCGCACCGCCGAGCGACTCGGGCACTAGCAGGCCGGCTATCCCCAGGTCACCGGCCAGTCGCCGCCACACGTCGGAAAAGTCCTGTGGCGCTGGATCATAGGCCTGGGCCACCACCTCGGGTGGACACCGGTCGGCGAACAGGTGACGGACGCTGTCCCGCAAGGCGTCCTCGGTATCGGCGTACAGCAGATCACCGATGCTCATCGAGCCAAGTCCTTCCAGGCGATATCCTTGTCGACGCGGTGTTCGCCGGGCAGGCCGAGAATTCGCTCGGAGATGGTGTTGCGCAAGATCTCTGACGTGCCACCCTCGATCGAGTTGCCCCGCGCGCGCAGATACCGGTAACCGGGTTCGCGACCGATCAGGTCGACCGTCTCGGGTCTGCGCATGGTCCAGTCGTCGTACTGCAGTCCCGCCTCGCCGTGCATTTCGATCTCGAACCCCGAGATCGCCTGCGCCAGCGTCGCAAAGGCGATCTTCATGCCGGCGCCCTCCGGCCCGGGCTGGCCGGTGCTGGCCTGCTGCCCCAACCGTTCGCCGGCCAGCCGCAGCACCTCCGCCTCGACCCACAGTCGCATCAGCTCGTCGTGCATCGCGGGATTACGCAGTGCGGGCTCGTTTCGCCACGCCTGGGCGACCTTGCCGATGTGGCCGCTTTCGCGGGGCACACCGGAACGAGAGCCGATCGCGACCCGCTCGTTGTTCAGCGTGGTGGTCGCGACCCGCCAGCCACCGCCCACAGGTCCGAGCCGATTCGCGTCGGGCACCCGGACATCGGTGAGGAACACCTCGTTGAACTCGGCCTCGCCGGTGATCTGGCGCAGCGGCCGGATCTCGACACCGGGCTGGGTCACGTCGCACAGAAAGTAAGTCAGGCCAGCGTGTTTGGGCACCGTCGGGTCGGTGCGGGCAACCAGGATGGCCATCTGGGCGTTCTGCGCCTGCGACGTCCAAACCTTCTGCCCGTTGACAATCCAGTCGTCGCCGTCGCGGACCGCGCGGGTGGCCACCCCGGCCAGATCCGATCCGGCACCGGGTTCGCTGAACAACTGGCAATAGATCTGTTCACCGGTGAACAGCGGACGCAAGAACTTTCGCTTCTGCTCGTCG
This sequence comes from Mycobacterium ahvazicum, assembly GCF_900176255.2. Lineage (GTDB taxonomy): Bacteria > Actinomycetota > Actinomycetes > Mycobacteriales > Mycobacteriaceae > Mycobacterium > Mycobacterium ahvazicum. The sequence continues at coordinate 1,494,097 of NZ_FXEG02000002.1, read as the reverse complement.
GTGCCGAAGGCCGCAATCGTGGGAGCGGCCATGCCCATGCCGATGTAGTTCTTCACCGTCCCGCCCACCGGTGCACCGGCCGCGGCGAGCCGGGTGTCGACGTACTCCTGAGCTTTGCGTGGCAGGTCCAGGCCGCCGAAACCCCGCGGCAGGTGGACCCAGGCCAGCCCGGCATCGAATTGCGCGCCGAGGAAATCGCGCGGGTCGCTGGCCGCCGGGTCGTGCTCGTCCAGCAGTGCCGTTACCCGTACGTCCAGGTCGTCGCTACTCATCGGTTGTCCCCGGGGCGCATTTGGAAGCCCTGCGCGCCGCCCAGCAACAGCCCCCCGTCGATCACCATCGTCTCGCCGGTAATCCAGCTCGCCGCGTCGGAGACCAGAAAAGCGACCGCGTTCGCGACATCGACGGGCTCGCCGATGCGACCCAGCGCGATCTGCGCCCCCAGCGGATCCTCGTGGTCCTTCCACAGCGCCTCAGCCAATCTGGTGCGGACGACGCCTGGGGCGATGGCATTGACTCGCACGCGCGGCGACAGCTCCAGAGCCAATTGTTTGGTGACGTGGATCAGCGCTGCCTTGGTGGCGTTGTACATCCCCATCCCCGGCGATTGGTGCAGCCCGCCGATGGACGCGGTATTGACGACGGCGCCACCGTGCTCGCCCATCCATGCCTTGACCACAAGCGATGTCCACAGCAGCGGAGCCCAGAGATTGACGTCGAAGATCTTGCTGAACCGTGCGTGATCCTGGTCGATCAGCGGGCCGAATGCCGGATTGGTACCCGCGTTGTTGACCAAAATGTCCACCCTGCCGAACTTTTCCAGGGTGATCTCCACACAGTTGCGCGCGGCGTCCTCGTCGACCGCGTGAGCGCCGACACCGAGCGCCCGTTCCCCTACTTCAGCCGCCGCCGCCTCGGCCGCTTCCTGTTTGCGGGCGGTGAGCACCACATTGGCGCCCGCGGCCGCCAGCTGTTGCGAAATAGCCAATCCGATTCCGCGCGAGGCCCCCGTGACAATCGCCGTACGGCCGGTCAGATCCAGTGTGGTCATCGTTGTACACCTTTTGTGTCGTGGGGCCCGCGTCAGCGACGAACGTCGATTGCAATCAATCTTTCGCAGAGAGGTTTTGTCCGCGCGCGTGCGTGGTATGCGAGTCGCATGTTAGCGAAATTGACCCTCCTGAAACCACTAGTCATCGGCGGCGCCGTTGCTGCTGCGATCGCCGCTGCACCGATGGCCGCGGCGGATAGTTTTGCGACCGCACCGGCAATGACCAGCCCCGCGCCCACCCACATCGTCTTCAAGGACGACCCGGGCGGCGGCGGTTGCGACCCCAACGGCAACTGCGGTTCCGGCGGCCAGAACGGCGGACCCGGTGGAGGACCCGGTGGCACCGGCTGCATCCCCGGTGTCGGCTGCGGCTCCGGCGGCCAGAACGCGGGCCCGGGTGGCGTTCCGGGCGGCACCGGATGTCTGCCGGGCGTCGGCTGCGGATCCGGCCACGCCTGATTCCCCCAGAGACGACCCTTCAGACTCTCGCGAGCCTGGTGATCCAGGCCCGGGAGTCTGAAGGGTCGATTACGTCGTCCAGCTCGAACGTGGTGGCGGCCCGAAGCGCCTTGCCGTGTTGATAGGCCGCCGCCACCAGCTTCTCGAACAGTTGCTCACGCTCCTGGGCATCGGCCGCCGCGGCCAGCTCCTTGCTGAAGCCCAGGCGCACCGCGCCTTCCAGGCCCATGCCGCCGATCTCCCCCGTCGGCCACGCGACGGTGAACTGCGGAGCGTGAAAGGAACCGCCCGCCATCGCCATTGCGCCCAATCCATATCCCTTGCGCAAGATGATCATTCCGAGCGGCACCGTCAGCCGGGCACCGAGCACGAACATCCGGCCGAACCGGCGGACGGCGGCCTGTTTCTCGGCATCCGGTCCGACCATGAATCCCGGTGTGTCGCATAGCGAGATCACCGGCAGCCGAAACGATTCGCACAGGGTGAGAAAGTCACCGGCCTTGTCGGCCGCCTCGGCGTCGATCGCGCCGCCCAGGTGATGGCTGCTGTTGGCCAGCAGCCCATAAGCCTCACCCTCGACTCGGACGAGTGCGGTGACGATGCCGACGCCGTAGTCGGGCCGCAGCTCGAGGACGGAGCCGACGTCGACGATGGCCTCGATCGCGCGGCGCACGTCGTAGGCGCGTAACCGGTTCTCGGGCACCACATGCCGGGCCAGACGTGGGTCGGGCGCGGCCCAGTCGGCGATGCTGCCCTGGAAGTACGACAGGTACTGCTTGGCCAGTGTTACCGCGTGCGCCTCGTCGCGCGCGACCAGGCTCACCACCCCGTTGTGGCGCTGCACGTCGATCGGGCCGATCGCCTCGGGCGGATACACCCCGAGCCCGCCGCCCTCGATCATCGCGGGCCCGCCCATCCCGATGTTGGCGTCCGGGGTCGCGATGATCACATCGCACACCCCGGCCAGCGCGGCGTTGCCGGCGAAGCAACGCCCGGACACGACGGACACCAACGGCACCCGCCCGCGCAACCCGGCGAGCACCCGAAACGTCGGCACGTCCAGCCCGGCCGCGCCACCGACGTCGGTGTCACCGGGCCGCCCGCCACCGCCCTCGGCAAACAGCACCACTGGCAACCCTTTTCGCGCGGCCACGTCGAAGACACGGTCCGTCTTGGCATGGTTGCGCATGCCCTGCGTCCCGGCCAGCACGGTGTAGTCGTAGGACACGACGACCGCCTCGGCCGCGGCCCGCCCGAATCGGTCGGCACCGATGGTCGCCAAGCCGGCAACCAGACCATCGGCCGGCGTGTTGGCAATGAGATCCTCGTCCGTGCGCCTGCTGCGTTGCGCCGCGATGGCCAGCGCACCGTATTCGACGAAGCTGCCGTCGTCGATCAGATCGGCGATGTTCTCCCGGGCGGTGCGACGACCCTGCTTGTGCCGTTTGTCGACCGCCGGCTGGCGGCCCTCGTCCAGGGTGATCAGGTGGCGCCGCCGCGCCTCGTCCAGGTCGGCTCGGGGCCGGTCGAGATCGACTGCGGCGCTGGCGGACTCGCGACCGACGCCGTCCCCGGTGCGGGTGAAGACCACCAGCGGATCACCGGTGCCGACGACCTGGCCGGGGGCCACGAGGTTGCGGACCGTGCGCAGCGCATCCGGCGCGACGAGCACATGCTGCATTTTCATCGCCTCCAGCACGACCAGTTGACCACCGGGCGAAAGCTCGGCACCCTCGGGCGCCACCTCCACCACGGTGCCGGCCAGCTGGGCACGCAGCGCGTCCTCACCGGGATACAGCTCGACGGACGCGACCCGGGTGTCATGCTCGTGGGTCAGCGCCGCGGCCGCCAGCTCGGGGAGCCTCGCGTCGAGGAAGGTCGTTGCCACCACACCAGATTGAACCTGACTGTCGGACAACAACTCTCGCAGAAAATTGATGTTCGTCCGGACACCCTCGACCTCGAATTCTGCCAGCGCGGTCCGCGACTTACGCAGCGCCGCGCTGAACGAGGATCCGCGGACATGGGTGACGACCTTGGCCAGCAGCGAGTCGTATCGCGTGCTCAATGTCAGGCCGGTGCGGCCGAAGGTATCCACCCGCACTCCCGGACCACTCGGCGGCGAAAACACCGTCAAGGCACCCGCCGTGGGCACCACGCTGCCGTCTGACGTCAGGGTTTCCATATTGACCCGGGCCTGTATCGCAATGCCGCGCCGAACAGCCGGCTCACCGATGACTTCTTCACCGTCCGAGGCGATTCCCGAGGGCAACCCCAACTCGTAGTAGGAGGCGCCACCGGCGATAGCCAGCTGGGCGGCCACCAGGTCTACCCCGGTGGTCTCCTCGGTAATCGTGTGTTCGACCTGAATGCGGGGGTTGATCTCGAGGAAGACGAATTTCTCACCGGCGACCAGGAATTCGACGGTGGCCAGTCCGCGCAGACCGGCCCGCGCGCACAACCGGGCCGCGGCCACCTGCAGATCACGGCGCAACACATCCGAAAGCCCCTGTGCCGGCGCAATTTCCACGATCTTTTGGTAGCGCCGCTGGATGCTGCAGTCGCGATCACCCAGGGCGAGCGCATGCGTTCTCGGCCCGGCCGGCGCGGCGACGACCTGCACCTCGATGTGCCGGGCGTCGTCGAGAATCCCCTCGGCGAATACCGCCGGATTGCCGAATCCCAGTTGCGCCTCTGCCGCACATTGGCGGTAGGCGTCGTCGATTTGAGCCGCACTGTCCACGCGGCGCATCCCGCGTCCACCCCCGCCGGCCACCGCCTTAATCATGATCGCCCCGTCTCGAGCGGCGAAAAATGCCCGGACATCCTCGACGCTGCTGGGCCCGTCGGTCGCCGGCAGCACCGGCACACCCGCGGCGATGGCGGCGGCACGCGCGGAGGTTTTATTGCCGACCGCCTCGAGCACTTCGGCATCCGGACCCACGAACGTGCACCCGGCCGCGGCGCAGGCACGGGCGAAATCGGCGTTCTCGGAGAGGAAGCCGTAACCCGGATGAATCAGCTGCGCGCCGGCGTTTCTCGCTGCCGCCAGAATCGAGGACTGGTCCAGGTAGGCGCCCGGCCCACTGCCCGGCAGACCGAGCGCTTCGTCGGCCGCATGCACGTGCGGGCTCTCGGCATCGTCGGTGGCGTAGACCGCAACTGTCGGCATACCCAATTCGGTTGCGGTGCGGACGATCCGCAGGGCGATTTCACCGCGGTTGGCGATCAGCAACATCGCATTCATCGCAGCGGGTCGCCCCATTGCACCTCACCGCGGAGCTTGGCTTTGAGCAGCTTTCCACCGGCATTGCGTGGCAACACTTCTGACGCGATCGTGACGTATTGCGGAACCTTGAAGTCAGCGAGTTGGGCACGGCAATGCTCGAGCACGGCCGGCACGTCAATCCGCGCTTCGCCGCCGAACAGCACCGCTCCGACCTTTTCTCCCATCACCTCGTCGGGTACCGCCAGCACGCAGGCATCGGCGACGCCGGGTGCGGCCAGCAGCACCCCCTCGACCTCCACGCTGGAGACGTTCTCGCCGCCGCGGTTGATGATGTCCTTGAGCCGGTCGACGATGTGCACCCGGCCCGCGGCATCGACCCGGACCACATCGCCGGTGCGCAGCCACCCGTCGACGATGGTGGCCTCGGTGGCCTGCGGCCGGTTCCAGTATCCGGCCGTGATGTTGGCCCCGCGCGCCACCAATTCGCCAACACCGGGATCCGCACCGCTGGGGATCACGCCGAGATCCACCGACGGGATCGCGTAGCCGACCGAGTCGGCGTGCTCGATGGCGTACGAGTCGGGTAGCACGGTCATCAGGGAGGCCGACTCGGTCATGCCGTAGCCGTTGAACACCGTCGCCCCCGGGAACGCGTCCTTGATCGACCGCACCATCGAAGGGGCGGTGGGCGCGCCACCGTAGCCCACCCACCCGACGCCGGACACGTCCGTAGTAGCAAACCGCTTGTGCCGCAACATCAGAGAGTAGACCGCGGGAACCGTCACCAGCTGTGAAATCCGCTCGGCGGCCACGGTGGCGATCAGTTCGTCCAGGTTGAGCGCCGGCAAGATCACCGACGTTCCCCCCGCCCGGGTGGCCACCAAAAGCTGTGTGTTGCAGCCGGTCACGTGAAACAGCGGAACCGATATCAGGGTGCGCATCCCCTCGCCGAGGTCCCGTGGAATTCCCGAGCACCGGATCGCATTCTCGGTGTTGATGACGAACGCCTCGTGGGTGGTCGGCACGCCTTTGGGGTGCCCGGTGGTCCCCGAGGTGTAGAAGATCGCGGCCGTGTCGCCGCGCGTGAGTCCTTCGGCCACATACGGTTGTCCATCGGGCAACGGCGTGCCCGCGGCCAGATCCACCCGTGCCCCCGAATCGGACAACACGAAGTCGACCTCGGGCTGCGCCGAGCGCGTGTTGACCGCCACCGCAATGCCGCCGGCCATCACCGTGCCCCAGAATGCCAACACCCAGTCGAGGCCCGCGGGGTAGCGCACCGCGATGCGGTCACCGCATTGCCCGCCGCCTGCCCGCAGCCCACCGGCGACCCGCGCCGCGCCGTCCCAGAGCTGCCGGTAGGTCAATCGGCCGGCGCCTACTTCAACGACCGCCTCGCTATCGGGACGCCGGGCGACCTGCTCGGCCAGCATGTCGAGCAGCGTGGCCGGCAGATCGTCGTAGCGCGGGACACCGTCGCGATCGCGGGAGACGCCCGTCGTGGCGAACGGGTTGTGGTCACGCGAAATTTCGATCACTGGAGGCATGCCCGGTCCTTACTATCCGGTGTCCTATCGTGATGCGGTGACGATCGACGATTCCGCCATCATGCCCGAGGCGTTCTTCACTGTCGACGGCGACTCCTACATTCCGGGCCCGCTGACCAAAGGCCCGTGGGGCGCGGCGATGGGCGGCCAGATCGTCGGAGGCCTGTTGGGTTGGGGCATAGAACAATCGGGCATCGATCCGGACTTTCAGCCCGCCCGCCTGACCGTCGACTTGTTGCGACCCGTGCTACTGCGCCCGGTGCAGATTCAGACCTCGATACAACGGGAAGGCCGCCGCATCAGGCTGATCGACGCCGCCCTGATGCAACGCGGCGAGATCGTCGCGCGGGCCAGCGCGCTGTTCCTGCGCCGCGGCGATCATCCGGACGGCCAGGTGTGGTCCTTCCCGGTGCAGATGCCGGAGCTGCCGACGTTCTACGAGGGCTTCCCGGCCGACATGCCGTTTCACATCTGGGGATACGGCGCGACCTTCGAAGGCAGTCCCGGCATCTCCGCCGGCGAATGGGAGCAGTCGCACGCGCAGAAGTTCGCCTGGGCGAGGCTGTTTCGCCCGATGGTGCACGGCCACCCGCTGACGCCGTTTACCCGTCTGGCCTTCGCCGGCGATATCACCAGCTCACTGACGCATTGGGGCACAGGCGGATTGCGCTACATCAACGCCGACTACACCGTGACCGCGAGCCGACTGCCCGACGGTGAGTTCCTGGGGCTCGCCGCCCAAAGCCACTACGGCACGGCCGGTGTGGCCACCGGTGCGGCGACCCTGTTCGACTGCCACGGCCCCATTGGCACCAGCTCCGCGCTGGCGGTGGCACAGCCCGCGGACGCATTCAAACCGACCCACGCGTAGTACCGCCGCGTGGCTTGCACATCACTATCCGTGCACAGCCGCGGGACCAACTATCTGTTCCAGGTTCGTGCGCCCGAGAAGCGGGCATTGTCTCAAATTCGACAGCTCGGACGAATTATTGCCCGCCGGTCACTTCGAAAGCTCCCAGCTGCGGGCGAGATGATCAGGCAAGGCGAACTGCGCCCGCTCGCCGCCCCGCTCGAGTTTGAACATCTCGCGCAGGAGCTCGCCCGTGAACGGACGGACAATGTCCGAGACGAAGCCATAGCGCTCGGAATCGCTTTTGCCCGGGTTGCCAAAAACGCGAACGAAAAACCAGTTGGTGATGCACTGTATCCGCCTGACATCACCCCCCAGATTGGACCGCGGCACCAGTAGCAGGTCCGCAGTCTTGTCGCCGATCAGGTGGCGGATCAGTGGCGGGATCGTCTTGTCGAAGGTGTGCCCCGGCGTCAGCTGGTCGAGCAACAAGAGGAGCGCACGGGTCATGTCCTGCCCTTCTGGCGAAGCCCTGAACTGCCTGCGCCGGATGAGGTCGATTAGCGCGTCGGCCTCGGCGACGTCAAATACCAACAGCTCATCGCGCACGCCGAGCTGATGCCCGATGACATTCCATAAATGCAGGTAGGCGTCCTTGTCCTCGGCGAGCACCGGCGTGCCGAGATGATCCATCGGTTCGCCGACGACGAACCAGAAAACCAGCAACGTCGCGGCCAGGTCCTCCTGGTTGATCGGTGTACCCCAGTGGCGACGCCATAGGTTCGGCTGCTGTTGGCTGCGCTCTTGGATCAGCCGGCGCACCGCCGCGTGCATTAGCCGAATCTTCTGGATGGTGCGCCGGCCCACACCGTTCTCATCGAGGCCGCCGGGGTTGAGCACGTCGAACAGGAACTGGGCGGTCTCCATCACCCGTCGGCGTGCGTTGGTATCCAGCTGCGCGGTCAGATACAACACCTTCACGGCTTTGGCTGCCGCGTATGCCGACGGGAGCGACGCGCAGAACAAGCACAGCGTGATCTGGAGACCCATAGTCTCGAAAAGCTTCTGTCCGCGCGCGATCTTGTCCATGTCGGCCCACTCGGGCAGGTCTACGGTGTCTTCCAGGTACCTCTGGACTGCCTCAGGCAGCTCCGCGGGGACTGGTTGGTCGACGCGCACCAGCTTGTGAAGCAACGCATTGACCTCGCTGACACCGCCGTCTTCAAACACCGCATCGACCGCGCGGTCAGCCACCGGATCGCCTTGCTTCCGCATTGCGTTGAGCTTTGCGTTCGTCAACCCGGAGTCCCCTATTGCGCGCGACATACGCACAGCATGGCAGATTTTGCGTTCTTCGCAGGTTCTATTTTGGGGTGAAAATGCCGCGAACAACAACGACCCAAGACAAACGGGACCGAGTCCCGCTCCCCGACAAACCACCAAATGACGATTGGATGGCCGGTAGGTAACTGCTGGTGTAGAAGTATTTGACAACTTGCGATGTCTAATTTCAGAGGGCAGCGAAATCATCGAGGTGAATGAATGTGGGCGTCGGGGTGACCAGAAGTGTCGCGGGTACCGATCGGTCACGTTAGTCTTGGAGATTCTTGTTGCCACCGCATTTGTCTCCGAGTCGTGAGGACTGACGAGATGGTCGACGCGAATGACGAATTCATGCACGACCCAGGACCGCACCGTGTCTGGCAAGAAAGCTTCTTTTTCAGTTGGTTCGATCCCCAGTCGGACGCAACGGGCTTGGCCCGCATCGGATATCGTCCCAGCAATCACACCGCTGACGCGCTGCTGTACACCATGCGAAACGGCCGGGTTGAGGGCGGCTACGCCAGACTCAACGCCCGCTACACCGGCACCCCCGATCCTGGCCGCCTCGGCATCGGGGCCCTGGAGTTTCACATGAGCGAACCGATGTCGAAGTGGCGGGTACTGCTGCGGGGCCGCGACGAGGTGGATCTGACCTTTACTGCGCTGCACGCGCCGTACGATTTTCGCGCCGAAGCGCCTCCGGGCCAATACATTCCGCCCGGAATTGCCGATGTGCACATAGAGCAGTCCGGGCGGGTCACAGGCACGATAACGATGAACGGAGCGACCTACGAGATTGACGGCCTCGGTCAGCGAGACAAGTCCTGGGGAGACCGCGATTGGCGCACCATCGAAGGCTGGAATTGGATTCCGATGCTGTTCGGGCCAGACTTCACCATGAACTGCACCCTGCTGATCAACGGTGGACGGGCATACCCCTGCGGCTACATCCACCACGATGGCGCGAACCACGCGGTGACGGAGTTGGCCGTGGACTACGGAATGGCCGGCCTTCATGTACCGCGTACGTCGCGGATCACGGTCACCGACGTCAGCGGCTTGCGACTCGAGATTCAAGGCAGCGCTACCGCCCAATCATGCTTGTACCGAAAGGGTTTGGTGATCCAAGAGTCGGCGGCACGCTTTGAAACGACCATTGACGGTCAGCGCCGCAACGGGATTGGCTTGACCGAGCACGCGTGGCATGGCGGGCCACTCGGTCTGCTACGGGTGCTGCCACGCCTGCGCCCAGCGGCGCGGATGGTCATGCGATGATCACCGAGCTGAGATCCGCCACCCACCCGAGGGATTTACGTTGTCCAGCCACCGAGTTGCGCTGTCATGGCATTTCTTCTGCCCAAGCTAGGTGCCCATCAAACTCAAGCGATCTCGCCCTCTCGCTGTGTCGATCTCTGAAGTACACATAAGCCTCGGCGTCGCCTCGAGCCCGCGCCAGGAGAGCTTTTAGTCGCAGCTGCCAGATGTCGCGTATCACGAGACCCTCGTGTGCTGGCGCGGCTGCTATGTGCTCGATCGCGGCCTCGGCTTCGGCCAGGTCAGCCTCGGCCCCGCGGTCTAGCAGTGTCTCGACCAGAACACCGGTCGCTGGATCCTGCCAAACCCCGCACGCCAGCAACTGTCCCTCGCGCATGAGCGATATCGCCTCGTCGCGATCTCCGCCCCTAGCTCTTTCGCGCGCCAAGTACATCTTGACGATTGGCAATTCGCCCAGGTTGTGTCCTCCGCGCACGAACGCGTCGCCGACTTCCGCCAGGAGCTCCTGCCCACGGTCGCGCGCCGAAGCCGTCTGGCGGTGCACCAACGCGACGCCCAGGGCCATCCGGGTGTAGGCCAAAGCCACGTCATCCCCGGATCGTTCGACAATCCGGAGAGCATCTTCCGTCTCGCGCACCGCGCGATCGTCTGCCGTCAGGACTCCAAGCGGTATCCCCGCGTTGTAGATGTAGGCGACGGCCAAGGCGTATGACATTGGGTCGGCGTCGCGGGCCATGGCGAGGCCGTGCCGTAGGTCGTCTCGCCATCCGGGACGGCCCAGGCAATAACGGGCAATGGCGCGCGTCGTAAAGGCGCTCGCTAGCGGAGACCCGATAATGAAGTTGCCTTTGGATGGGTCGCCGTCGGCCAGGTCGATGACTCTCTGTGACCACCGCAGCACGTTACCCAACTCACCACTTGAACCTTTGCCGTAAATAGCCGCGGTGGACAGCCCCACCGTCAGGGCCGGATCGCCGATCGACTCGGCGAGGGCCCAGACTTCCGATGCCAGCTGCGAAGCCTCGCACGTCCGGGCCTGATGCGCGTGGTCCATCACTAGCCCCGCCATTGCGATGACGAGTGACGCCTTGTCGTCGGCGATGTCACACAACTCTCGCAATTCGTCGAAGCGGTCCCCTGCCGGATGTGCATGGACTCGCCAGGCGATCCCGCACAACATGGTGCGCGGGGCTATGCGCATGGCGGTGCGGTGCGCGTCCTCGGCGGGAAGTGCATCGGAGATTTTCCGGGCGCGCTCCCAGCTCAGACGCGCGGCGGCGATATCGCGATTGGTCGCCCACGTTGCGGCACGCATGTGCCAGCCGAACGCGGTGTGCCCATCACCGGCGGCCTCCAGGTGTTCGGCGATAAGGGCCGCGGACTGGTCGGCCGATCCTGGCTCGTTGGCTTCGATCATGGCGGCCAGCTGCCGATGCATCTGCGCTCGATCGGATTTGAGTTGTGATTCGTAGGCCACGGTGCGGATCAGTGGATGCCGAAACGCGTACTCGGCGCGTGGAGTGAACCGCACTTGATCGATGAGCTCAGCGTTGATCAGCTCGTCGACCCGCGGGTCGATGCCCAGGCTTGCCAGCAGATCGTAGCTGAACCGCGACCCGATGACCGCGGCCGCGGCAAGGGTCTGTTTACCCGCCGGGCTGAGCCGGTCAATACGCGCAGCGATCGCCGCCTGCAACGTTGCCGGCACACCGACCGCTGCCACATCGGTGCGACAGGTATAGCCGCCACGCTGCCCCACTAGCACGCCGCGTTCGGCGAGCTCACGCGCTATCTCCTCGGCGAAGAACGGATTACCGGCAGAGCGCGCGGCGATGATTTCGGCGACCTCGCCGACGGACGGATCGGGCCCCAGCAGTTCGGCGACCAGCATGGAGGTTTCCGATTTGCTCAGGGGCACCAGAGCAATCGTCTGTGCGCCTGGGACACGGTGCAGGGCTCCGTGGTATTCGGGGCGATAGGTGATTAACAGCAACGAGTGAGTCTGGGGGAACACCGCGACGAAATCAGCAAGCATGGATTCGCTGGCCTCGTCGATCCAGTGCGCATCCTCCACGATGAAAATTGCTGGTTGGGTGCGGGCCAGCTGAGCCGTGTTGATCAGCGCGGTCAAGCGCCGACGCCGCGCGTCCGGATCGATCTTGGGCAGCTCCACGTCGGGACCGGCGATGCCCAGCAGGTCATCGAGCAACAGGAGGTCCTGCGGATCGGCGTCGGGAAATTGTGCCCGCACGCGCGCCTGCGCGGTCTGATCGTCCAGACCACTCAACTGCCCGACTGCGCGCAACAGGCGCGCCACTACCCGGAACGGAACGTCGCTGGCATGTGATTCGCAGAATGTGAAAAACACCTCGACGCCACGGTCTTTCGCCAGCTGCACGGCTTCGCGGGCAAGTCGGGTTTTGCCAATACCAGGAGGACCGGTCACGCCCACCACCGACCCGCGTCCAGCCATCGACCGATCCAGCATCGCCGCCAGTGTGCCCAACTCCCACTCGCGGCCCACCAAAGTTGAATACGACGGACCGGTCTGCTGGCGCTGCTCGACTACTCCGAGCAGCCGTCGCGTCGGCACCACGTCGTCGCCTTTAATGTGCGTCATCTCCGGCTCTCCCAGCACCGCCACGCCCTCGACCAGCCGCGCAGTGGTTTCGCTGAGCACCACCCCACTCGGCGGAGCCACGGACTCCATCCGCTGAGCCAGCCCTACCTGCTCGCCAACTGCCGTGTAGCCCAACGCAGCCGAACCGATCTGACCGGCAATCACCTCGCCGGAATTCAGCCCTATCCGCAGCTGCAGATCGACAGCGTCGCGGCCTTCGACCACAACCGCCAGCCGCTTGGCCTCATCCTGAATAGCAAGAGCGGCCAAACACGCCCGCAGCGCGTGATCTTCCAAAGCCGCGGGCGCACCAAACACAGCCATCATGCCGTCACCGGTGAACTTGTCGACCCGACCGCCGTAGCGGCGCACCACCGTGGATGAACGGTTGAGCAGCTCGGTCACGATCTCGCGCCAGCGCTCTGCGCCGACCGCTGCCGCGATATCCATCGAGTGCACCACGTCGGCGAACAGCACCGTCACCTGCTTGAACTCGGCAAGGGTGCTCGACACCGCAACTGGCCCACCGCATTCATCGCAGAACTTAGCGTTCGACCGCAATTCTGCGCTGCAGTTCATACATGCGAACGTAACCGGCATACAGCACCACCGATCCCGAAGTACCACCCAACAATACGTCGAAAGCGTAACGTCAATACGACCTGTCGCGCGCGAAATGCAAGAGTGGTATTCACAAGGCGAATGACCTTGCGAATACCAGAGGCGTGCGCTGTGGTACCGAATTGTCCGCGGAGTACAGCGCTTGTGCGCGAGCGCATCGGTCATTGTGGCCGAGGCACAGCGGGACTAAGACAAAAAGAGCGAATTCTCGGGGCGCTGAGCAACGTCATTTTGACGTCCGCCCGCGCTGGGTGCTTCCCGTCTGACGTCTGGGCCATGACCGTCGTTTGGGTGTTCGCGGCTAATCAGTCGACGCATTGGCTCCCCCGCCAGCCATCCCACCGACCGGCCCGGCCGCGTCAGCGGCCCGGCCCGCAACCTCGCAACCTGTAGCGGAAGCGCCCCCCGCGGGAGTGGGTTCGCCGTTCCTTCGCGCAATGAGTCGCGTCGAGCCCGGTGCGTCGCCACCGATCATGCGGAGATCGCTGTTGTCCACTCCACGGGCTATGGAAACACGTTCGCCCTAAGTGATTTTCACTCCATCAGCTGGGCCGCGACGCTCGCCCCGAGGTTCCAGCATGCCTCGACGTCGTCCTTGCCCGGCTTACCCGAAACCGCCACGGTCGCAGCGGCTTTCACCCACCCCAGGCCCGTCGTGATGGCATCGACGGCGCGCTCGGCACCCTCAGTGCCCTCGTTGCCGTGCAGGTACAAGCCGAACGGGCGTCCCTGCGTCGAATCGAGCAATTGGTAATAGGCGCAATCGAATGCGTGCTTGAGAGCGCCCGACATGTAGCCGAGGTTGGCAGGCGTGCCGAGCAGATAGCCGTCGGCCGCCAGCATCTCGACCGGCGAGACCGTCAGCGCCGCCCGACGCACCACGTCCACCCCTTCGATCTCGGGATCGGTCGCCCCGGCCACCACCGCCTCGAACATCTCCTGGCAGTGCGGCGACGGCGTGTGGTGCACGATCAGCAGCGTCTTGCTCACGGGCGCCCCTCCAGCTCGACCGCCGTCTTCATGGCTTCCCGGGCGCGGCGGCGATCTCCCGCGTAGTCGTAGGCCCGCGCCAGCCGATACCAATGCCGCCAGTCGTCGGGGTGGGCTTCCACTTCGGTGCGCACGGTGGCGAACAGCGCGTCGGCGGCATCGCGCTGGATACGACCCGACGGCCGCCGCGGCAGCTCGCCGGCATCGAGTTCCATCCCCTCCTCGGCGATCAGCCGGGCCAGCTTCTGGTGGGCGAGTCCGGCGCGCAGCGTGGAGATCATCGCCCACAGCCCGATCACCGGCATGATCAACACCGCCAGCCCGAGGCCGACGGCGGCGGCCCGGCCCGAAGCGATCATCGCGACGGCCAACCGCCCCAGCAGCACGAAGTACAGCAACATCGCCGCGCACAGGAACGCGATCAGTAATTGCGTGCGCAGCAACCTGCTCATTGCAGGTTGAGCAGGGGCTCCAGCCCCACCGTCAGCCCGGGGTGTTCTTTGATGCGGCGCACCGCCAGCAGCACGCCCGGCACGAACGACGTGCGGTCCAGGCTGTCGTGGCGGATGGTCAGGGTCTCGCCCTCGGTGCCGAACAACACCTCCTGGTGGGCGACCAGCCCGGCCAGCCGCACCGAGTGCACCGGAATTCCGTCGACGTCGGCGCCGCGCGCTCCGGGTAAGCCGGTGCTGGTGGCATCGGGGTTGGGCGGCAAGCCTTTTCGAGATTCGGCGATCAGCTTGGCGGTTCGAGTCGCCGTGCCAGACGGCGCGTCGGCCTTGTGCGGGTGATGCAGTTCGACGACCTCAACGGAGTCGAAGAACGGCGCGGCCTGTTTCGCGAAATGCATGGACAGCACCGCCCCGATCGCGAAATTCGGCGCGATCAGCACGGAAGTTTTCGGGCTGTCGGCCAGCCACGACTCCACCTGTCGCAGCCGCTCGGCGGTGAAGCCGGTGGTGCCGACCACGGCGTGAATCCCGTTGCCAATCAAGAACTCCAGGTTGCCCATCACCACGTCGGGGTGGGTGAAGTCGATCACGACCTCGGTGTCGTGATCGGTCAGCAGACTCATCGGGTCGCCGGCGTCCACCTCGGCGGACAACGTCAGATCGTCGGCGGCCCGCACACCGGCGACCATCGCCGACCCGACCTTGCCCTTGGCTCCCAGCACTCCTACCCGCATGGCCTTCACCCTAGACGGGGGTGGGTCGTGGCTTTGTCCACAGTTGGGCGTTTGTCCACAGCCTTGGTATTCGCCGGGGCCGGGCCTGATGAAGACCGATAAAATTCGAACATGTATTCGATCGAAGTGGGCACGGAAGTGGCCGCCGCCCTGGACGCACTCGACGCGGGCGACGCCGCGATCAGCGCCCTCGACTTCGAGGTTTTGAGCCCCACCGTCCGGCTGCGAGTGCTCGAACGGATGGAAGCCTCGCGCCGACGACAGATTGCGTTGAGCCACGACATCATTGCGCGCTTGTCCGACGAGGAGCCGGCGAGGGTGGGTGGCCCGATCCACCAGGTCATTGCCGACTGCCTGCGGATCAGTTATGCCGAAGCTCGCCGACGGGTCAAGGACGCCGAACAACTATCCGGCCGCACCACCCTCACCGGTGCGGACCTGCCACCGGAGCTTCCGGCCACCGCAACGGTCTGGCGAGAAGGCCGGCTCGACGCGCAGCATCTGCGGGTAATTCAGGCTTTCGTCCGCGACCTTCCGGAAGCCACACCCGCCGACGAGGTCGAGGATGCCGAACGATTTCTCGCCCGGCAAGCCACCAAGCTACGTCCCGATCAGTTGCAAAGGGCCGCATATCGAATCGCGCTGCACATCAATCCCGATGGGAAGTTCTCCGATGCCGACCGAGCGCGCCGGCGCGGCTTCGCGTGGTGCGGCCAGCGCAGCGACGGGATGAGCATCGGAAAGCTCATCGCGTCACCAGAATTGCGTGCAAATCTCGAAGCGTGGTTCGCCCGATTCGCCGCGCCCGGCATGTGCAACCCAGACGATGAATACCCTTGCACTACCGGCGAACCCGCCGAGGCGGGCGTTGGCCGGGATGCGCGTACTCCGGGGCAACGTCAGCACGACGCGCTCAATGCGTTGGTCCGGGGCCAGTTGGGCGACCCGAAGCTCGGTCAGCACAACGGATTGCCGGTAAGCGTCATTGTGTCGACCACGCTGCAGGAGCTGACGACGGGCGCGGGCCGAGCGGTGACGGGTGGCGGAACGCTGCTGCCCATGCGGGATGTGATCCGGATGGCGGGCCACGCTTACCACTATCTTGCCGTATTCGACGACCATCAGAGCCGGCCACTGTATCTCGGCCGATCGCGCCGAGTTGCCACACCGGATCAGCGGGTGGTCCTGTACGCCAAGGACCGCGGCTGTACGCACCCGGGCTGCGACGCTGCAGGGTATTGGTGCGAAGTCCACCACATCGAGGAATGGGCCGGCGGCGGCGCAACCGATGTCGACAACCTCACCTTCGCGTGTAGACCCCACCACAAACTCGCGGGAATAGGTTGGCGGACAAGGAAATCAGCCAACGGTCGCACCGAATGGATTCCACCGCCGCAGTTTGAATCCGGCCCGCGCACCAACGACTACCACCACCCGGAGAGAGTTCTGGGCGATGACGCTACCGCTTGAACCGCCCGGCGAATGCGCGCAGCGGAAGGTCGGCACTGGTGATCAGCCCGGGCGGCGCCGCTACCACCGACCTGATGGAGGCCAGGGCGGGCATGCCGGTCACCGTCATGCCGATGGAGGCGAAGTTGTCCGGGTTGGACAGGTCGACGCCGGGCTTCGGGAAGATCATGTGTTTGTTGTAGATACACGGGTCGCCCTTGATCTGGGTGATGTAGCAGCCCTTGATATCCCAGTGCGGATCGGTGTGCGGGGTCATCTGCCATTCCAGGTGCGTCTCGACTCGGGGCACCCCGTCCACCATGCCTTGATACTTGATGTAGTTGCCGCCCAGCGAACCCTTGGGCAGGATGTACCAGCCCAGGTCGACATCCTTTGTGCACGCGCCCAACTCGTAACTGAACTTGACCTCGTCGAGTTTGACGTCGAAGCAGTCGGCCATCAGCAGCACACTGTCGGCGAACACGCGGGTGTACTTCTCAAGCTTGCCCGGGATCGACGGATCGTCAACCGGCAGGCCGTAACCCACCTCGATCCAGGTGTCCTTGGAGTGGTGACACGACACATCGACGGACTCGATCGTGGTGACGTTTTCGATGTCGGCGACGTCGGCCGAGCACACCACACCGAGAATCTGGTTGAGCCCCGGGTTCATCCCGGTGCCGTAGAAGGTCGCACCGCCCTTCTCGCACGCCTCGGCCAGCAACTGGGTCACCAGTTTGCCGGACGGGTGCGGATGGTTGGTGTCGCGGTGCCAGCCGGTGATCCAGTCGGCGGTGGTGACGATATCGATGCCCGCCTCAAGCACTTTGACATAGAGGTCCTCGTCGGGAAACACGCCGTGGAACGTCAGCACGTCGGGCTTGGCAGCGATGATTTCCTCGATGCTCCCGGTGAACTTCACCCCGTTGGCCCCCATGCCGGCGAACTCGCCGGTGTCCTTTCCGACTTTCTCCGGCGAATAGGCATGCACACCAATGAGTTCGAGATCAGGCTGGGTCGCGATCCGCCTGATCATCTCCGACCCGACGTTTCCACTTCCGACTTGGAAGACGCGAATCGGTCCAGCGGGTGCATTCATTGCATTCAGCCTTTCTGGGATGCTGCGTACACTTCGGCGGCGCTGCCACCGATTCCGTCGGGATAAAACTGCTTGGCCCACTTACGGATTGCCGTGAACCCTTCGTACTCGTCATTGGCGAGCGCGGGCGGATCCGAATAGCGCTGGTGTCGCCAGATTTCGATGTCCTGCTCGAACTGCCGGATGACTTCTCGGCCGAACTCCTGGGCCTTCGCCTCGGCGCGCACCGGATCCTTGTGCGGCGCCCGGCCGATGTACACCATGAACCGCACATCGGACGTGCACTCGTCGACCGGGGTGATCGCCGAGATGGTGCGGTTGTCGACCATGCCCCAGCTCTTGGTCACCGCGATGCCCAGCCCGCCGTTGATCGCCTCGACGCCGCTGTTCACGTCTTCGATCCGCTGCCCGTCGTCGCCCTCGAAGGTGATGGTGAAGTCCACGAAAGACACGGGTTCGCCGAAGTCGTGGCGAGTGAACACCGGCACGATCGGCGTGTTGTGCACGTACTTGAAGTGCGCGAAGTCCACCCCGTTTTCCAGCACGTACTGCGGGTGCAACTCCAGGCCGGCGCGGTACAACCGCTGCTGCGGGTAGTAGCCGTCGGCACTGCTGCCGTCGCCGAACGCGGCGAACACGTCCGGGGCGTCGAAGAACGGCTCGCGACGGTCGACGTCGTGCCAGATGTAGACCGACTCGTTGCGCTCCACCACGGGATAGGTGCGCACCCGGCGGCCGCGATTGGGGCGGTCCTGATACGGAATGCACACGTTGCGGCCCTCGTTGCTCCACTGCCAGCCGTGGAATGGGCACTGCAACACCTCGCCGACGACCTTGCCGCCGTAACCCAGATGCGCACCCAAGTGCTCGCAATAGGCGTTCATGACGGTGAGCTGCCCGGAGTCAGCCCGCCAGGCGACCATTTCCTGGTCGAAGTACTTCATCCTGTGGACGTCCCCGACGCCGATCTCCTCGGACCAGGCGACCTGGAACCATCCGGTCGGTTTCATCGACAACGGCGGCTTAGCCATCGAACTCAGGCATCAGAGCTGTCCTCCTCGCAACGAATGATAGCGGCGCCAGTCAATAATCAACGTACCCTCTATGAAAATCTAGTCCGCTCCGCCGCGGCGTGCAAACAATCGATTAGGATCGGCCGATGGCACAGCGGGCTACCAGGCACGTTTCGGAGGCCGGCATCGTGGGCCGGCGGCCGAACCGGCGCGGCAGCGCTACTCGCGAGAACATGCTCGAGGCCGCATTGCGATCGCTGGGCTCGGGCGAGCCGGGGTCGGTGTCGGCCAATCGCATCGCCAAAGACATCGGCGCCACCTGGGGCGCGGTGCAATACCAGTTCGGCGACACCGACGGGTTCTGGGCGGCCGTGCTGCACCGTACCGCCGAGCGACGGGCGGCGACGTTCTCGTCACTGTCGACGCCGGTCCAACCGAACGCCCCCCTGCACGAGCGGGTCAGCGCCATCATCGAAACCTTGTACCGCGGTCTGGCGTCGCCGGATTCGCGCGCGATCGAAAATCTGCGTGCCGCCCTCCCCCGCGACCCCGCCGAGCTGGAGCGCCTGTACCCGCGCACCGCCGCCGAGTTGTTCTCCTGGGGCAAGAGCTGGCTGGAGACCTGTCAGAACGCCTTCGCGGGGCTCGACGTCGATCCGGACCGGGTCCGGGAACTGGCCGCGCTGATCCCGGGCGCGATGCGCGGCCTGGTGTCCGAGCGTCAACTGGGCTCCTATGCCGACCTGGACATGGCGCGGCGTGGTCTGACGAACGCCCTAGTCGCTTACCTCGAGCATTCCCGGGCGGATTGACCTTAAGGTGGCCCTGTGAAATCGAAGGACGTCAAGATCCGCAGGGCCGGACCGGGCGATTTCGAGAAGGTCGCGGCGATGCACTATCCGGTGTGGCGGCGGTCGTTCGCCGGCATCCTGGACGATTACCTGCTCGACCTGATCGCAACGCCGCAATTGTGGGCCACGGTGAAGTACCCGGAAGCGCTCAATCAGCCGGGATGGGGCATGTGGGTCGCCGAGGCCCGCGGCAAGCTATTGGGGATGACGGTCTTCGGGCCTGAGTCCGCCAGCAGCGATGACCTGCAAATCGACGCCCTCTACACCTGCGACGATGCCAAGGGCCTCGGAGTCGGTGTGCGCCTGCTGAACAAGGCCGTCAATGCCAATCCGTCGGGCGACGTGGTTCTGTGGTGTGCAGAAAAGAATGACACGGCGCGACAATTCTATGAAGACAACGACTTTCAACTTGACGACCGCACGCTCGTCTGGCAGCCGCTGCCCGGCGTCACGGTGCGCCATGTGGGCTACCGGCGTCATCGGTCGGCGCCCGCAGGCTGAGCGCTCAGGCGTCGATGACGAGCCGGCCGGCTTTCGCCCGCGACACGCAGACCAGCATCTCGTCGCCGCCGACCGCCGTGCGCCCGCGGTGGTCGACCTGTCCGGCAAGCACTTTGACTTTGCATGTCCCGCAGAAGCCTTGCTGGCAGGAATAAGGCGTGGTCGGGTCAAGGTCTCGCATCACGTCGAGCGCGGACCGATTCGCCGGAACATCGAGGCGCCGCTGTGAGCGCGCGAGCTCAAGTTCGAATGCAACGCCGTCGACGACCGGTGGCGGACTGAATCGCTCGTAATGCAAAGGCGCATCGGCGTGTTCGTTGCGGGCTATGCGAACCGCCTCGAGCATCCCGGCCGGGCCGCACACGTAGACGGCGGTCATCGGCCCGGCGCCGACGAGCAGGTCATCGACGGCGGCACAGCGGCCCTGTTCGTCGTCGGCCCAGATGGTCACCCGGTCCGGGGCCACCGCCGTCACTTCGTCGAGCAACGGCATGTATTCCCTGCTGCGCCCGGCATAGATTGCGCGCCAATTGATTCCGCGTTGCCGGGCGATCTGGATCATCGGCAGAATGGGCGTCACGCCGATGCCGCCGATCACGAACAACACGTCACGCTCGGCCGAACCGAGATAGAAGGCGTTACGCGGGCCTTCGAACTCACATGTGGAGCCGACGTCGAACGCGTCGTGCATTTCAATCGAACCGCCTCCGCCGTCGGCGATTCGCCGTATCGCGATGCGGTAGTCGGTGCGCCGGCCGGGCGGACCGCACAGCGAGTACTGGCGGCGCCGGCCCGAGGGCAGCACCATGTCGATGTGACCGCCGGGCGTCCAGGACGGGAGCAACCCGCCATCCGGGTCGGCCAGGGTCAGCGCGACGACATCGGGTGCGACGAGTTCACGCTTGGTCACGACGGCGACCCGGGTGCGCCGCACCGGCTTGATCCGCGACGGCTCCCACCGCGACACCGCGCTGAATCCGTCGTACAACGCCCGGATCCCCCACAACGCCGTGCCGAGACGGTCGCGTTCGCGCCGACCGTAAAGATCGGTGGGCCTACTGGCCCAGATACTCTCCCGCACAGTCAAATCCCCCACCATGCTTACGTCGGCCGAATGTCCAGCCGGGCAAGCAGCCGCACGGCGCCCGGACTGATCCGGCGCATCGCGTAGCCGATTCTGGACTCGGCGGCGACCGGTAGCACCGCTGGCCCGGTCTTGATCGCCCTGACGATGGCCTCGGCCACGGCCTGCGGGGTGTAGTTGCGGCGCCGGTAGGCCGCGTCGGCCCTGTCCCGGGCCCGCTCCTGCTCGGCATCCGACATCCCAGCGTAGACAGTGCTTTTGGCGATATCGGTGTTGACGAATCCGGGGCACACCGCGGTGACGGCAATGCCCTCGTCGGCGAAGTCGGCGCGCAGCGACTCGCTGAACCCCAGCACCGCCGCCTTCGTGGTGCTGTAGGCGACCATGAATTTCGACGGCAGGTACGCCGACGCCGAGGCCACGTTGATGATCGTCCCGCCCTCGCCACGCTCGACCATCTGCGCGCCGAAAGCCCTGCTGCCGGTGATGACACCACGCAGGTTGACCCCGATGATGTCCTCCCAGTTCCCCGGGCTGGTCTCCAGGAACCGGCCCGCCATGCCGATGCCGGCGTTGTTCACCAAGATGTCGACCACACCGTGGTCGTTGAGGACTTGGGCGGCAAGGTCGTTCATCGACGCTTCGTCGCTGACGTCGGCTTGGTACACCACGGCCTCGGCGCACGCGGCACGAACGGCATCCGCAGTTTCGTTGGCCGCGTTAAGGTTTCGATCGACGATAATCACCTTGCGAGCACCATGGCGGGCAAGTTCCACCGCGGTGGCCCGGCCGATGCCGGCACCCGCGCCGGTGATCAACGCGAGCTTGCCCGGGATCTCGTGCGGGCCGCCTTGCACCGCGGGCTCGCCGGCGGGGGCCGCGCCGCCGACGCTGCGATCGACCCACTCGCTGGTGAGCCGGGCCACCACATCGGGGCGAGACGTCACCACCCAGTGACCACCCTCGATCGAAACCACCCTGCCCCCAGCGGGAATCGCGCCGGTGAAGCGCTGCAGCGCGGGAGTCACGAAGAGGTCCATGCGCGGCACCAGCACCTGAACCGCGACGTTGGTCTTCGGCAGTTCGCGTCCGGGCCTCAACATCGGCGCGGGCATGTTGGCCCGGTACAGGTTCAACCCGTTGACATAGTCCGCGGTCGATCGCGGCGTCGCGCGACGTTGACTGCGCGTGCTCGACCGGCCGATGCGTTCGATGGCCTCAACGACTTTGGCGCCGATTCCGGAATGAAACGCCGCTTCCGGCACGCCCGGGCACAGGAAGAAGCCGATGTAGGTCGAAGCCATCAGCTGGCCCGCGACCTGGGCCAGCCCCCGCGGGTTGCGCGCCGAGCGCAAGAACCTGCCCGCGTATTGCAGATGCGGTCCCGAGATCGAGGTGAACGTCGCGATCTTGTCCATCATCGATTCATCGGTGATGGCCGCCCAGGCCTGGATCGAGCCCCAGTCGTGGGCCAGCAGATGGACCTTCTCGACACCCAGGCTGTCGATCACCGCGCCGAGATCGGAAACCAGATGCTCGAACGCGTACCCGGATTGCTTTGCCGGACGCGATGATTCGCCGGCGCCGCGGACGTCGTAGGCAACGAAGTTGTATCGGCCGGCGTAGTTCTGCCCGAATTCCTCGGCGATCGGGTCCCAGACGTGATGGTTATCGGGCCAGCCGTGAATGGCAAGAATGGTCGGGCGCGACGCGTCGATTTCGGTGTAACGATGGACGGCCAGGGCCACACCGTTGGATGCGGTGAATCCGAAGTCAATGGTCATAGCTCAGTGCGACGCCCTCGCTGCAGGAGAGACGGCCAGATAGTCGACTGCTTGCCCAAGCCCGCCCAATTGCGACGGGTGGAAGCCCGGCCGGTAGTAATCGGCGATACCACGCAGGAATCGTAGCGGGCCGGGCAACAGGCCGCGGCGGACTGCTTTGACGTAGTCACGCCAGCGCGGCTTGGTGCCCGGCGACAGCAGCGGGTCCACCGAATAGAGGTAGCGCACGCCACGGATCCACAGCAGCAACATCGCCGGAGAGACCACCAGCTGCGCACGTACCTGCCGCCAATACCCGGCCCGCAGGTGCTTCATCGTGTCGAAGGCGACCGCCTTGTGCTCGACTTCTTCGGCGCCGTGCCAGCGCAGCATGTCCAGCATCACCGGATCGGTGCCGATCGCGTCGTGTGCGGGGGTGTTCAGGATCCACTCACCCAAGATCGCGGTGTAGTGCTCGATCGCGGAGATGAACGAGACCTGCTCGAGCAGCCAGCTGTCCTGGCGCCGTTTGCTCCACCCGGGCCGCGACCCCAGTACCTTCTCGAACATCCACCTGACCTGGCCGGTGTAGGGCGTCACGTCGATGCCGCGGGCGTCGAACCGGGCGAGCACGCCCGAGTGCGCCTGCGAATGCACCGCCTCCTGACCGATGAAGCCCTGCACATCCAGCCGCAGCTGGTCGTCCCGGATCAGCGGCAGCGCGCGCTTGAACACCTCGACGAAAAACTCCTCGCCGGCCGGCAGCAGCAGGTGCAAAACGTTGAGCATGTGGGTGGTAAACGGCTCGTCGGGCACGTAATGCACCGGCAGCGTCGCCCAGTCGAAGGCCACGTCACGCGCCTCGAGCACGAGGCGCTCACGATCGAGCGACGCGTCATGCGGACCCGCGGCCTGGTCGTCGACGGTGAACATACGGCCCCCTACCTCAGCGTTTACTTTGACTGAAAGTCGTCTCGGTGAACATCGGGCATGGCAATTATAGGTTCGCCGCACGAATATGCGAAACCGGCGGTACCGGGTTCCTCGCGAGGTCTACCCGGCTTCGGCACGCTGCTTGAGGCGCTGCAGCGTGAGCTCGATGTTCTTGGTGTTGGCGGCCACCCGGTCGGTGACGCCGGTCGCCCTGCCGGAGAGCTTGCGGAACCAGCCGGGCCGCCGGTCCCAGGTGCTTTCGGTCACCAGGCAGCCGCCGTCGGACGCGACGATGTCGTATTGCCAGCGCGCAATGGGAAAAACGGTGTGCCGCACGTCGAACGCGAACCGTCGGCCCGGCTCCGCGTCGGTGACGGTGCACCTCGTGTTCCACCGCTTGCTGCCGTTTTCGTTACGGCCGGTGAACACCGCGCCCTGACCCGCCGCGTCGCCCTTGCACCACCGCATCGCAACCGCCTCTTCGGCCAGCGAGGTCAGCGTCGGCAAATCGGTGATCAGCGAATAGACCACATCGGGACGGGCGTCGATCTGGACAGTGGCCGACACGCACGGGTCGCTCATCCGCAGATCCTAAGCCTAGATCGGCGCGGCTCCACGGAGATGTTCGAAGATCAGCGAGGTCTGAGTTCCGGCGACGTCGGCGTCGGCGTTGAGGTTCTCCACCACGAAGGAACGCAGGTCCTCGGTGTCGCGGGCGGCGACATGCAGGATGAAATCGTCGGCACCCGCAAGGAAATAGACGTCCATCACCTGGCGGCGCCCCCGGATCTGGTGGATGAAGCTGCGGATCTTGCCGCGCGCGCTGGATTGCAAGGTCACCGAGATCATCGCCTGCAGCGGCATTCCCACCGCGACCGGATCGATGTCGGTGAAGAAACCGCGAATCACGCCGAGGTCGACCAGCCGCCGTACCCGCCCGTGACACGTGGACGCCGCGATGCCGACCGCCTCGGCCAGGGCGTTGTTGGTTATCCGGGCATCGGCGTGCAGCAGGCTCAGAATTCTGTGGTCCACCGCATCGAGATCGGCGGGCCGAAGATCCTTCGGCCTGTCGCCCGCCAGGCCCACGAGTTCCGTTGACTCATCAGTCATACGCCGATCTTATGGAATTAACATCAGCCTGTTTGCCGCTTGTCCGAACTTTCTTCACAATTGACGGCATGCGAGTCGGCATTCCCACCGAGACCAAAAACAACGAGTTCAGGGTGGCCATCACCCCGGCAGGCGTCGCCGAACTGACGCACCGCGGCCACGAGGTGCTGGTGCAGGCCGGCGCCGGAGAAGGGTCGGCAATCACCGACATGGAGTTCAAGGCCGCGGGTGCACAGCTGCTCAGCTCCGCCCAGCAGGTGTGGGCCGATGCCGACCTGCTGCTCAAGGTCAAGGAACCGATGCCCGCCGAGTACGCGCTGCTGCGCGCCGGGCAGGTGCTGTTCACCTACCTGCATCTGGCCGCGTCGGACACCTGCACCAACGCGCTATTGTCTTCCGGCACAACGTCGATCGCCTACGAGACCGTGCAGACCGCCGATGGCGCACTGCCGCTGCTGGCCCCGATGAGCGAAGTCGCGGGCCGGCTGTCGGCTCAGATCGGCGCCTACCACCTGATGCGGACGCAGGGCGGACGCGGCGCATTGATGGGCGGGGTGCCGGGCGTCAAGCCCGCCGACGTCGTGGTCATCGGCGCCGGCACGGCCGGTTACAACGCGGCCCGGATGGCCAGTGGCATGGGGGCCAGTGTCCGGGTGCTCGACCTCAACATCGACAAGCTGCGACTTCTCGACGCCGAGTTCACCGGCCGTATCCAGACCCGCTACTCGTCGACCTACGAGCTCGAGGGCGCGGTCAGACACGCCGACCTGGTGATCGGGGCCGTGCTGGTGCCCGGCTCCAAGGCGCCGAAGTTGATCTCGAATTCGCTTGTCGCACAGATGAAAAAAGGCGCCGTGCTGGTGGACATCTCGATCGACCAGGGCGGCTGCTTCGAGGACTCGCGGCCGACCACCCACGACGACCCGACGTTCACGGTGCACGACGTCCTGTTCTACTGCGTGGCGAACATGCCCAGCGCGGTCCCGAAGACCTCGACCTACGCGCTGACCAACGCGACGATGCCGTACGTGCTCCGGCTCGCCGACCAGGGCTGGCAGCAGGCCTGCCGGTCGGATCCGGCTCTGGCAAAAGGCCTTTCGACACACGAAGGCGCGCTGCTGTCCGAGCGGGTGGCCGCCGACCTGAGCCTGCCGTTCACCGACCCGGTCGGCGTGCTGGCCTGACGCTCAGCCGGTCAGCCATCTCAGCACCGATTTCGTCACCTCGACGATCAGCGGCCGCAGCGCATCGGCGTTAGAGTTGGCCGACCGCGAACGCGTCATCACCGACAGCAACGCGCGCTGCCCGGCCGGCCCGTACACCATGCCGACGTCGTTGGTGCTGCCGTAGTCCCCGGTGCCGGTCTTGTCGGCGCTGGTCCACCCCGGCGGCAGGCCCGCCCGCATGCTCGAGGTCACATTGTCGCGCATCCACTGTTCCAGCTGACGGCGCTGCGCGTCACCCAGAACCGTTCCGCTGAGCAGGTTTTGGACTCCGGTGCCAAGCGCGCGCGGGGTGCTGGTATCGCGGGGGTCGCCGGGGATCGCGGTGTTCAATTCGATCTCGCAGCGATCGAGCCGGGTGCGCTCGTCTGCAATGGAGCGAGCGAAGTCGGTGATGGCGGGCGGTCCGCCGATCTGCGCCAGCAGCAGGTTGGCGGCCACGTTGTCGCTGCGCTGCAACGCGGCCGCGCACAGTTGCGCGAGAGGCACGGTGTTGCCGGCCCGCGGCGCGGTCACCGGCGAGTTGGGCAGTAACGCGGCGGGATCGATGAAAATCGGTTGCTGCAAATCCAATTCGCCGTGCTGTGCCATCTGCAACACCCGCGCCGCGGCGTAGACCTTGAACGTCGAGCACATCGCGAAGGGATCGTCGTCGCGATGGGCGCAGGTGCGCCCCGACCCGGGATCTGCCGCGAAAAGGCCGATGTAGGCGTCGTATTGGCGCTCGAGCTCAGCCAGGCGACCGTAGACCGGCGGCGGATCGGCATGTGCGGGTGGTGCGCACGCGCTCAGCACCGGGGTCGTCATCGCGGCCACCAACAACCGCCGGCGGGTTAGTTCTGACACGCTCGGTTAGTCGTCGGGGTTCAGGCTCGCGACGATGTCGGCCACCGGACCCGCCTGCGCCTCGCGGAACGACGTTCCCGCCCAAAGGCTCATGCCCTGGGGATCTTCCCGCTCGGTCGCCGCCTCCCGAATCGGCAACGTCATCTGGTTCACCTCGGGATAGCCCAGGGGCGCCACGTTGTCGAACAGGCGAATGAATTCGTTCTCCAGGCTGCGCGCATACCGTCCCGAGAACGCCCGCGTGACGATGGTCTTGGAAAAGAGTTGATTCTTCATGGCGACGCGTTGACCGGTGCTGGTGCCGGCTTCGTCGCTGAGCAGCAGCGCGGTGCCCACCTGCGCGGCCACCGCGCCCCGGCGCAGCACACCCGCGACATCCTCGGCGGTGCCCAGGCCACCCGCGGCGATGATCGGGACGTCGCGATGTGCCCGATGGATGCGGTCGATCAGCTGATGCAGCGACTCGCCGCCGGGATCCATGTCGGGTGCGAAGGTGGCGCGGTTCCCGCCGGCATTCGGACCCTGGACCACCAGGCTGTCCGCGCCGGCGGCGACGGCCACCCCGGCTTCATAAAGCGACGTCACCGTCACCATCACCAACAGTCCGAGAGCACCGAAGCGCCGGATCACATCCGGCGACGGCACTCCGTAGGTGAACGACACCAGTTCCGGGCGCAGGTCGGCGACGACTTCGAGCTTGCGCGCCCAGTCGTCGTCGTGCCCGAATTCGGGCCGGCCCACATAAACCTGGTAGTGCTCGGCGATCGCTTCGAGGGCCTCCGCGTAATAGTCCAACGCCACCCAGTCGGCGACACTGGGTTGCGGCACAAGCAGGTTCACCCCGAGCGGGCCGGTGGTGGCAGCGCGCGCCGCGGCGACATCCTGCGCAAACTGGTCGGCACTGACGTACCCGGCGGGAACGAAACCGAGTCCGCCCGCGTTGGACACCGCCGCCGCCAATGCCGGGCTGCCGGGTCCGCCCGACATCGGTGCGCCCACGATGGGCACCGCGATATCCCAAAAACCCAGCACCATCTGGCTAGTCCGGCGACGACGAGCGCCGGCACGGCGGAAGTGATAAGACGGACATTGAGCTACCGTACCATCGCCCGAAGTTGTTGCGGCAGTGATCGTTTCGAAGCATACGGGCCAACCACCGCGGCGCCGTAACGCTTGGTCAGCAGCTGGCTGGCCACCGCGTTGACCTCGTCGACGGTGACGTCATCGATCTTCCGCAGGGTGTGCTCGATGCTGCGGTGCTTGCCATAGTTCAATTCGCTACGACCGATGCGGCTCATACGAGAACTGGAGTCTTCCAGGCCAAGGACGATCCCGCCACGCATGGAGCCCTTGGCGATGCGGCACTCCGCCTCGGTGATGCCGTCGCGGGCCACCGATTCGAGCACCTCGGTGGTCACCCGCATCACGTCGGCGAACCGCTCGGGCAGGCAGGCCGCATAGACCGACAGCGCGCCGCTGTCGGAGAACATGTCGACCGAGGAGTAGACCGAGTAGGCCAGTCCGCGCAATTCGCGAACCTCTTGAAACAGCCGGGAGCTCAACCCGCCACCCAGCGCGGTGTGCAGCACCGACAGCGCCCACCGGTGTTCCCACCCGCGTCCGGGCGTGCGCACCCCCAGCAAGACGTGGGTCTGCTCGGCGTCGCGTTTGGCCATCGACAGTCCCGGTTGGCCGTTCACGCGCCCGGTGCCCTTGCGCGGCGAAATGGGCTGGCGCCCACGCACCAAACGAGATCCGAAGTGCCGGCGCACCAAGGCGACCACCTCGTCGTGGTCGACGTTGCCGGCTACCGCGACCACCATCCGCTCGGGTGTATAGCGCCGCACGTGGAAGGAGTGCAGCTGCGCGCGGGTCATCGCCGACACCGATTGCGCGGTACCGATCACCGGGCGCCCGACCGGATGATCGCCGAAGAGCGCCGCGAGGAACATGTCCCCCAGCGCGTCTTCGGGGTCGTCATCGCGCATCGCGATTTCTTCGAGGACGACGTCACGTTCGAGCTCGACGTCTTCGACGGCGCAGCGGCCGTTGAGGACCACGTCGGCGACCAGGTCGACGGCCAGCGCGAGATCGCTGTCGAGCACGTGCGCGTAGTAGCAGGTGTGCTCCTTGGCGGTGAACGCGTTCAGTTCGCCGCCGACGGCGTCCATCGCCTGGGCGATGTCGACCGCGGTGCGCGTCGGCGTCGACTTGAACAGCAGGTGCTCGAGGAAGTGCGCCGCACCGGCGACGGTCGCGCCCTCGTCCCTCGACCCGACACCGACCCACACCCCGACCGACGCGGACCGCACCGCGGGCAGGTATTCGGTGACCACCCGCAGACCACCCGGCAACGTGGTGCGGCGCACCGTGGCCTGCAGCGCAGGTTCAGCCTCGGCGGCGTGCTTGCCCCGCCGCAGGGCACCCACTCGACCGGGGCGCGCCCCGGGTAAGTCAGCTGCTGGCTGTCGCGGCATCGGCCGGCGCGGTCTCCGGGGAATCGGCAGCGGGGGCTGCGCTGTCATCCTCGACCAGGACCAGCGAGATCTTGCCCCGCTTGTCGATGTCGGCGATCTCCACGCGCAACTTGTCACCGACGTTCACCACGTCCTCGACCTTGGCGATGCGCTTGCCCTTGCCGAGCTTGGAGATGTGCACCAGACCGTCGCGGCCCGGCAGCAGCGACACGAAGGCACCGAAATCCGTTGTCTTGACCACGGTTCCGAGGAATCGCTCACCCACCGTCGGCAGCTGCGGGTTGGCAATGGCGTTGATCCGGTCGATCGCGGCCTGTGCCGAGGGACCATCGGTGGCGCCGACGAACACCGTGCCGTCGTCCTCGATGGAGATCTGCGCGCCGGTCTCCTCGGTGATCGCGTTGATGACCTTGCCCTTGGGCCCGATGACCTCACCGATCTTGTCGACCGGCACCTTGATGGTGGTCACCCGCGGGGCGTACGGGCTCATCTCGTCGGGGGCGTCGATGGCCTCGGCCATCACCTCGAGGATCGTCAACCGCGCATCCTTGGCCTGGGCCAGCGCACCCGCGAGCACCTGCGACGGGATCCCGTCGAGCTTGGTGTCCAGCTGCAGCGCGGTGACGTAGTCCTTGGTGCCGGCGCACTTGAAGTCCATGTCGCCGAAGGCGTCCTCGGCACCCAGGATGTCGGTCAGCGTGACGAAGCGGCGCTCGGTCGTACCGTCGACTTCGACGTCGTCGGAGACCAGGCCCATCGCGATACCGGCCACCGGCGCCTTCAGCGGAACCCCCGCGTTCAGCAGCGCCAGCGTCGACGCGCAGACCGATCCCATCGACGTCGAACCGTTGGAGCCCAACGCTTCCGACACCTGACGGATCGCGTAGGGGAATTCCTCGACGCTGGGCAGCACCGGGATCAGCGCCCGCTCGGCCAGGGCGCCGTGCCCGATCTCACGCCGCTTCGGCGAACCGACGCGGCCCGTCTCGCCGGTGGAGAACGGCGGGAAGTTGTAGTGGTGCATGTACCGTTTGGAGGTTTCCGGCCCCAGCGAATCGATCTGCTGAGCCATTTTGACCATGTCCAGCGTGGTCACCCCCAGGATCTGGGTCTCACCCCGCTCGAACAGCGCGCTGCCGTGCGCCCGCGGCACGATGGCCACCTCGGCCGACAGGGCGCGGATGTCGGTGATGCCGCGACCGTCGATGCGGAAGTGATCGGTCAGGATGCGCTGGCGCACCAGCTTCTTGGTCAGCGAGCGGAACGCGGCGCTGACCTCTTTCTCACGGCCCTCGTAGGTCTCGGCAAGCCGCTGGGCCACCTCGGCCTTGAGCTCGTCGGTGCGCGCGTCGCGCTCGGCCTTGCCGCCGATGGTCAGCGCCTTGGCCAGCTCGTCGGTGGCCACCGAGGCGACCGCGTAGTAGACGTCTTCGGCGTAGTCCGGGAACGTCGGGTAGTCACCGACGGGCTTGGCGGTCGCGTCGGCCAGCTCCTGCTGCGCGGTGCACAGCGCCGCGATGAACGGCTTGGCGGCTTCCAGGCCTTCCGCCACAACGGTTTCCGTCGGCGCCTTGGCGCCGCCCTCGACGAGCTCGATGAGCCGTTCGGTGGCCTCAGCCTCGACCATCATGATGGCGACGTCGGGCTTGCCGTCGGCGTCGGTGCCGACAATGCGGCCGGCCACGACCATGTCGAACACGGCCCGCTCGAGCTGCTCGACGGTCGGGAACGCGACCCACTGGCCGTCGATCAGCGCGACCCGCACGCCCCCGACGGGGCCGGAGAACGGCAGCCCGCTGATCTGGGTGGAGGCCGACGCGGCGTTGATCGCCAGCACGTCGTACAGGTCGTTGGGGTCCAGGCTCAGAATCGTGACGACGACCTGGATCTCGTTGCGCAACCCGGAGATGAACGAGGGCCGCAGCGGGCGGTCGATCAGCCGGCAGGTCAGGATCGCGTCGGTGGACGGTCGGCCCTCGCGACGGAAGAACGAACCGGGGATTCGCCCGGCGGCGTACATCCGCTCTTCGACGTCGACCGTCAGCGGGAAGAAGTCGAAGTGTTCTTTGGGTGCCTTGCTGGCGGTCGTGGCCGACAGCAGCATGTTCTCGTCGTCGAGGTAGGCGACGACGGCACCGGCGGCCTGCTGGGCCAGCCGGCCGGTCTCGAAGCGAATGGTGCGGGTACCAAAGGTCCCGTTGTCGATTGTGGCGGTCGACTCGAACACGCCCTCATCAATTTGAGCTACAGACATTAGGTGTCCGTACAGCCTCTCTGAGTATTCAGCTATTTCGCGTCGTCACGCGCGAGTGCCCAAAGAGCTTCCCGGAAGGAAAAGTCTGAATACGGCTACGGCCATCGATCGAAGCGGCCGACCTGCCCCTGATCCGGGGAGCCCGGCTGCCACTACCGAAGACCGCCCGATACAGACTGGGCTGCTCTCTCGGAACGTGCGCAGTGACACGCTGGAACGGCACCCGCGGATCTGCGTGGACCGCACCATTTGCTCGGGCCAGACAGGCCCAGAACGCATCCACTCTACATGGGCGAACTTAGCCCGCCAGAGTGACGTGGGGGTGGCGCCGCGTCAGCGACGCAGGCCCAGCCGATCGATCAGCGAGCGGTAGCGCTCGACGTCGACCTGCGAGATGTACTTGATCAGCCGGCGCCGGCGACCGACCAGCAGCAGCAGACCGCGCCGCGAGTGGTGGTCGTGCTTGTGCACCTTGAGGTGCTCGGTGAGGTCGGCGATCCGCTTGGTCAGCAGCGCGATCTGCGCCTCCGGCGATCCGGTGTCGGTGTCATGCAGGCCGTACTGGCCCAGAATTTCTTTTTTCTGCTCGGCAGTAAGCGCCACGAAATTAACTCCATCGATCGGTCCGCGAATGTTCACAATCAAGGCACGGCCGCCGCGAACCGCAGCACGCGCCGATGTCGTCCGGAAGTTTAGCAGCCGCGGGCTGCCAGGCCCGAATCGTGGCTAGTCGCCGACGAAGTCGAGGGTGCCCCTGAGCGCGTCGTCGAGGGCATCAAGAGTGTCCTGGAACGCGTCGCGCAGCGCATCGGCGTCCAGCTGCGGCTGGATGCCCGAGGTCCCGGACAACCCCGGTGCCCCCGCCAAGGCGGGCAGCCCCGCCGTGCCCCCGGGAGCCGGCGGCAGCGCTGCCGGCGGCAGCACCCCGGGCGCGACGGTCGCGGGACCGAACAGGCCGGTGGGCCCCGACGAACCACCGGGGTAGACGGTGATGATGTCGCCCACGCCGACGGTGAAACTGCCGCCGTCGGTGATGGGGACCGAACTGCCGGCGTTGACGGTCAGGTAACCGCCGCCGTCGACGGCGAGGGTGCCGCCGCTGTCGACGACCAGTGTGGCGGTCGCGCCGTTGCCGCCCACGCCGACGGTCATAGTGCCGTCGGGGCTAATGGTGAGGGTGGCGCCGTCGCTCACGGTGAGGGTGCCGCCGTCGGCGAGAGCGAGGCTGCCACCACCGTCGACGGTGACGGTGCCGCCGTCGGTGAAGATGCCGCCGTCGACGAGGCTGCCGCCCGGGGAGACCGTCAGGCTGCCGCCGTCGCCGACGCCGAATGTGGCGCCGCCGTCGACGGTGAGCGTGCCGGCGTCGATCAGCGTGCCGCCCGGTCCGACGGCGACGACGCCCTGGTCGGCGAAGGTAGCGCCGGGGTCGACGATCAGGCTGCCGCCGTCGTCCAGGAGGCCGCCTGGGCCGACCGTCAGCGAGCCGGCATCGGTCAGGACACCGCCGGGGTTGACCGTCAAAGTCCCCGCGTTCGCCAGGAAGCTGTCGGGGCTGACGGTCAGCGTGCCGCTGTCGGACAAAACTCCGCTGGCGTCGACGTTGAGCGTGCCGGCGTCGATCAGCGTGGCGCCGTTGTTGACGGTGAGGACGCCGGTGTCGTTGAGGATGCCGCCGTTGGAGATGGTGAGCGTCCCGTATTCGTTGAGAGCGCCACCGGTGTCGACGTTCAGCGTCCCGTTGAGATTCACGATGAGGTGGCTGTAGTCATTGAGCGCGCCGCCGGCGTGAACCGCGAGAACCCCGGGGTCGGTGAGCGCACCGTTGTTCACAGTAAGGGTGCCGTAGTTGTCGAGAATGCCGTAGTCGTCCAAGCTGCTGCCGGGATAGACGGTGAGGGTGCTGCCGTGGTCGAGGGTGAGCGTGCCGCTGTTGCTGACAAATCCGAAGTCGTCGAAGGTGCCGTCATTGGTGAGCGTGCCGCCCGCATCGACGGTCAGCGTCCCGGTGTTGGTCAGGGTGCCGCTGTTGGTGAAGGTGCCGAAGTCGTTCAGGCCGCTGTCGGGGAAGACGTTCAGCGTGCCGCTGTTGGCCAGTGAGCCACCTTGATCGATGGTGAGCACCCCGGCGTCGTCGAGGGTGCCGCCGGCCTGGACGGTGACGGTGCCGCCGTCGCTGAGCGAAGCGCCCGGGTTCAGGTCGAGCACGGCGCCGTTGCCGACGGTCACGGCACCGCCGGAGTCGACGTTGAGGGTGCCGCCGTCGGTGACCCCGAGGAAACCGCCGTCGGTGAGGGTGCCACCGTCGGCGACGGTGAGCGTGCCGCCGTCGGTGGACAGCACGCCACCGGAGTCGACGGTCAGGCTGCCGCTATCGGTGAGGGTGCCGTAGTCGACGAGCACACCGCCGTCGCTGACGGTGAGGATGCCTTGAGAATTGACGATCAGATTGCCGTCAAGGTCGACCGTCACCGTGCCGGCGTCGGCGAGAGTGCCCCCGTCGACGACGGTGAGGCTGCCGCCGTCGCCGAGGGTGAGCGTGGCGCCGTCGTTGACCGTGAGCATGCCACCGTCGGTCACGACGCCGCCGTTCTCGGAGACGAGACTGCCGTCGGCGATGACGTTGATGTTGCCGCCCGAGTCGATCGTCAGGCTCCCGAAGTCGGTGAGAGTGCCGCCGTCGGTGACGAAGCCGCCGTCGGCGACGGTGAGGGTGCCGCCGTTGCTGACGGTGAGCGCGCCCGAGTCGTCGACGGTTATGGTGCCGCCGGCGTTGACAGTGAGGACGCCGTCGTCGTTGATGGTGCCGCCGGGGAACGCGCTGAGGCTGCCGCTATCGGAGAGGACACCACCGTGGTTCACGGTGAGGATGCCGCCCGGGTCGACCGTGAGGGTCCCACTGGGGTCGATGGTGGCGGTCCCGCCGTCGGTGACGTTGAACGTACCGAAGTCGTTGACGGTGCCGCTGTCGAGGAACGCGCCGCCGTGGCCGACGGCGAGGGAGCCTCCGTGGTCGACGGTGAGCGTGCCGCCGGAGTCGACACTGAACGTGCCCAGGTCCGTGACGGTACCGCCGTCGGTGACGGTGAACATCCCACCGTCGTTGAGGATGCCGCTGGTTTCGATGTAGAGGTCGCCGCCGGAGTTGACCGTCAGGGCGCCGCCGTCGTTGACCGCGAGGGTGCCGCTGTCGTCGAGGAAGCCGCCGGTGTCAACGGTGAGAGTGCCGCCGTCGGCGACGTGGAAAGTCCCGGCGTTGTACAGGTTGCCGCTGCTGGTGATCGTGCCGCCGTCGTTGAGGGTGCCCCCGGCGGAGACGTAGAAGGTGCCCCCGTGGTCGATGGCGACGGCTCCTTCGTTGGTCAGGATGCCGTCGTCGAGGAAGTTGCCGCCGGATTGCACGATGATGCTGCCGTTGTTGGCGAGGACGCCTTCGTTGTCGAATACGCCGGCGTCGGTAAGGGTGCCGCTGTTGGTGAGGGTGCCGTAGACGGTGAAGTTGCTACCGCTGTTGAGGTTGGTAAGGGTGCCGCTGTTCGTGAAACTGGCGTCGGTGTAGACGTTCAGGCCGCCGTTGACGGTGAATTGGCCGGCGTTGGTGACACTTCCGGAGTCGAGAAGCGTGCCGTTGCTGGTCAGGACGCCGCCGTTGGAGAGGCTGCCGCCCTGTGCGACTTCGATGAACCCGCCGGTGTCACTGGTGACGGTGCCGCCGGACTCGACGGTGAAAGCGCCGCCGGACTGGATGTTGAGACTGCCGGCGTCTTCGAGCGTGCCGGTGTTGGTAACGCTGAGCGTGCCGGAGTCGTAGATGGCCCCACTGTTGGTGAATGTGCCGCTGTCGGTGAGGATCCCGCCGTGAGCGACCGTGAGCGAGCCGCCGTTGTCGACGGTCAGGGAACCCGCGTCGGTGAGCGTACCGCCGCTGTTGACGATGACGTAACCGCCGGTATCGACGGTCACGGTGCCGCCGGGGTCGACGACGAGGCTGCCGTTGGCGGTGAGGACTCCGCCGTCGGTCAGGGTGCCGCCGCTGGAAACGGTCAGGGTGCCCTCGTCGGTCAAAGTGGCACCGGGGCCGATGGTCAGCGTCCCGCCGTCGGTCAGCGTGCCGTTGTTGGTGAGGATGGCGCCATTGCTGATCGCGACGGTGCCATTGTTGTTAAGGATGCCGCCGTTGCTGACGGTCAGGGTGCCGCCGTCGGTAAGCGTGCCGCCGCTGACGTTGAGCGTGCCGCCGTCGGTGACGGTGCCGCCGGTATCGATGGTCAGGGCGCTGTTCGAATAGATGTTGATGCTGCCGTAGTCGCTGAGGGTGCCGCCGTCGGCGACAGTCAGAGTGCCCGGCTTCAGGCCGAGCATGTCGCCGTCGTTGAGGCTGCCGCCGGCGTTGACGGTGAGGTCGCCCGCGTCGGTAATGGTGCCGCTGTTGGTCAGCACACCGCCGGAGTTGACCGTGAGGCTGCCGCCGTCGTC
The DNA here is from genome assembly GCF_900176255.2 of Mycobacterium ahvazicum. Taxonomy (GTDB): domain Bacteria; phylum Actinomycetota; class Actinomycetes; order Mycobacteriales; family Mycobacteriaceae; genus Mycobacterium; species Mycobacterium ahvazicum. Next base: position 1,457,864 of record NZ_FXEG02000002.1, on the reverse strand, counting down.
GATGTTGAGGGGGCTGCCGGTGCTGACGGTGACGGTGCCGGCGTCGTTGAGTGCACCCCCACTCTGGACGGTCACGGTGCCGCTGTCGGTCAGGGTGCCGCCGCTTTGGACCGTCAGGGTGCCGGCGTCGTTCAGCGTGCCGCCGGATTGGACAGTCACGACGCCGTGGTTGTAGACGAGGAGGGTGCCGGCGTCGTTCAGCGTGCCGCCCGATTGGACCGTCAGGGTGCCGACATCGCTGAGCGTGCCACCAGTTTGGATTGTGACGGTGCCGGCGTCGTTAAGAACGCCCCCGGTGTAGATGTTCAAACTGCCGGAGTCGTTCAGGGCGGCGCCGCTTTGGACGTTAAGGATGCCTTGGTTATTGACGATCAGAGTGCCGGCGTCGTTGAGAGTGCCGCCGGATTGGACGGTCAGCGTGCTGGCATCGTTCAGGGTGGCACCGGTTTCGACGGTCAGGGTGCCGTGGTTGCCGACCGTGAGGACGCCGCCGTTGGTGAGCGTGCCGCCGTTGTTGACGGTGACGGTACCGGCGTCGTTGAGGGTGCCGCCCGATTGGACAGTCAGGGTTCCGGCGTCGTTGAGCGTGCCGCCGCTTTGGACAGTCAGCGTGCCGTGGTTGTAGACGACGAGGGTGCCGGCGTCATTGAGAGTTCCCCCGGTTTGGACGGTCACGGTTCCGGGGTCGCTGAGAGAGCCGCCGCTACTGACGGTGACGGTGCCGCCGTCGTTAACCGTGAGGGCGCCGGAGTCGTTGAGTGCGCCGCCGGTACTGACGGTGACGGTGCCGCCGTCGTTAACCGTGATGGTGCCGTTGGATGGGACGGCCAGGGTGCCGCTGTCGGTGAGGCTGCCGTTGACGGTGAGCGTGCCCGCGTCGGTCAGGCTGCCGCCGGTGTTGATGGTGACGGCGCCGCCGTCGTTAACCGTGATGGCGCCGTTGGACTGGACGGTCAGGGTGCCGCTGTCGGCAAGGGTCCCGCCGTTGTCGACGGTGATCGTGCCCGCGTCGGAGAGGGTGCCACCGCCCTGGACGTTCACGGTGCCGCTATTGGCAAGGGTGGCCCCGTGATTGACGTTGAAGGTCCCAGCGTTGTTGAGGGTGCCGCCGGCCTGGACATTGAGCGCGCCGGCGTCGGTGAGCGTGCCGGGGTTGGTGAATGTGCCCGAAGCGGCGCTGGTGCCCTGGTAGACGTTGAGAGTGCCGCCATCTTGGATATTCAGGGTGCCGGTGTCGGTCAGCACTGCGCCGGTGGGGTTGATGGCAGAGCCGTTGAAGACGTTGACTGTGCCGGCGTCGTTGAGGGTCCCGCCGGTCGGGACGCTGAGGGTGCCGTAGTCATTGAGCACGCCGCCGTTCACGTTCAGCGTGCCAGCGTCGGTGAGCGTGGCGTTCTGGCTGATGGTGAGGCTGCCACCGCTCTGGACGTTGAGGGTGCCAGCGGCGTTGACGGCGAGCTGACTGGTGGAGTTGATATTGAGAACGCCGGCGTTATCGAGCGTGCCGCCGTTGACCGTGACGTTGCTTGCGACGCCGACCGTAACGGTGCCGTTGTTGGTGAGCGTGCCGGTGTTGGTCAGGGTGCCGGTGTCGGACAGATTGATGAGGCCGCCGTTGTTGACGGTCAGGGTGCCGCCGTTGGCCAGATTGCCGGCGCTGTTGACGGTGATAGTGCCGCTGTTGGAAATGGTGCCACCGGAGCTGATGTTGAGATTGCTGTTGCCGACGACGGTGATATTGCCGATGTTGGTAACGCTGCCGCTGTTGGTAAGAATGCCGGTCCCACTGCTGACGGAGAGGGTGCCGCTGTTGGTGAGAACGCCACCGGGACTGATGGTCAGGGTGCCGGTGTTGGTGAGGATTCCCCCGGTGTTCACGGTGAGCGTGCCCGCGTTGGTAAGGAGACCGCCGTTGGTGAGGGCGCCGTTGACGGTGAGGCTACCGGCATTGGTGAGGGTACCGCCGGTCTGAACCGCCAGGCTGCCGCCGGTGTTGACGGTCAGGGTGCCGCTATTGATCAGGGTGCCGCCGGCTTGGACGGTGATCGAGGTGTACGTCCCGCCGGGACCGACGGTGACCGTTTCGCCGGAGCCGATGGTCACGGTCTGTTGCCACCCGATGGTGAGGTTTCCCCCGGCATCAACGGTTCCGCCGTTGGCGGCGGGTTGTGCCAGCTGGGTCAGGTTTTGGGTCTCGGCCTTCGCGGAGTCGGCCGCGCTCTGCGCCACCGCACGGGCCTGAGCATCCTGCCCGCTGTCGTTGGTCCTTTGCGGGGGCTCGTCATAGGAGGTCAAGTCGCCGGCGACCGAGGAGTCGGCGGCATAGCCGTACATGGCGGTGGCGTCTTGGACCCACATCTGCGCGTACTCGGCTTCGGTCGCGGCGATCGCCGAGGTGTTCTGGCCGAAGAAGTTCGTGGCGACGAGCGTCATCAACTGCACCCGGTTGGCCGCGATGAGCGGCGGCGGGACCGTCATCGCGAACGCGGCGTCGTACGCCGCGGCGGCCGCGTATGCCTGGGCCGAGGTTTGGGCCGCTTGGGCAGCGCTGGTCTCTAGCCAGGCCACGTAGGGCTCGGCCGCCGCGGACATCGCCAGCGATGACGGGCCGGACCACGCCGAACCGGTCAGCCCCGAGACTTCGGACGAGTAACCCGCCGCAGCGGCTTCCAATTGTGCGGCCACCGCGTCCCAGTTAGCCGCGGCGTCGAGCATCGGCCCCGACCCGGGGCCGGTGTACATCAGCTCGGAATTGATCTCAGGCGGAAGCAAGCCAAAATCCACGACAAGTCCCCCAGTCGGCGCGTCGGTATCAGCCCAAAAAAGCCCGCGCTGCGAAACTAACACGGATCAAAAGTGATCACTTAGTGAACCATCGTGAACATCTTGAGAATCCCAAGCGGTCACTTAATTAAGTGAGCTCAAAAACAGAGTCGGAGCCGAAGGAGATGCGTGATCAGTCGCCGAGCAGAGTGCGGGTCCGGTCGGTGTCGACGCCGATCTCGTCCACCAGTTCTTTTACCGAATTGAACTTGTGCTGGCCGCGGATGCGCGCGACGAAGTCCAGCGCGACGTGCTGTCCGTACAGGTCAGCCGTCGTATCGAGAACGAAGGCCTCGACGGTTCGGGTACGCCCGGAGAACGTCGGGTTGGTGCCCACCGAGACCGCGGCCCGGTAGCGCTCCCCCGGGACGACGGTGCCGGTCACCGGTCCATGCCCCAGCACGGTGAACCAGGCCGCGTACACGCCGTCGGCCGGGATCGCCGAGTACATCGGCGGGGCGACGTTGGCGGTGGGAAAGCCCAGCTCGGCGCCCCGCCCGTAACCGCGTACAACGACGCCTTCGACGCGGTGCGGGCGGCCCAGCGCCTCGGTGGCCGCCACCATGTCGCCGGCGTCCACGCAGGAGCGGATGTAGGTCGACGAGAACGTCACGTTCTCGTTGCTGTGATGCTCGGACAGCAGCGACATCGACTCGACCGCGAATCCGAACCGGTCACCGGCCTTGCGCAGGGTGTCGACCGTGCCGAGCGCCTTCTTGCCGAAGGTGAAGTTCTCCCCCACCACAACCTCGACGACATGCAGGTTCTCCACGAGCAACTCGTGCACGTAGCGCTCCGGCGTGAGCTTCATGAAATCCGTGGTGAACGGCATCACGAGGAAGACGTCGACACCCAGCTCCTCGACGAGCTCGGCGCGGCGGGTCAGAGTGGTCAGCTGCGCCGGGTGACTGCCCGGATAGACCACTTCCATCGGATGCGGATCGAACGTCATCAGCACGGCCGGCACATTGCGTGCCCGTCCGGCTTTCACCGCGTGCGCGATCAACTCCGCATGACCGCGGTGCACACCGTCGAACACCCCGATCGTGAGCACGCATCGGCCCCAGTCAGTGGGAATCTCGTCTTGGCCGCGCCACCGCTGCACGATCGCAAGCCTACGGTGCGCTGCGACCCGACGCGCCGTAGGATCCGGATTCCGCAGTACCGGGGCCGGTGTTTTCGGCACGGCGACACCGGCCGGGCCGGTCACCACGCCAGACCAGACCCAGATTGCCTAAACTTTTTGTTTGTGAGGGCTGACGAAGAGGCCGGCGGTCTCACCGCGGTCGGCCAGGACTATCTCAAGGTCATTTGGAATGCCCAGGAGTGGTCGGTGGAAAAGGTCAGCACCAAGATGCTGGCCGACCGCATCGGCGTCTCGGCCAGCACGGCCTCGGAATCGATCCGCAAGCTCGCCGAGCAGGGCCTGGTCGACCACGCGAAATACGGCGCCGTGACCCTGACCGAAGCGGGCCGGCGCGCGGCGCTCGAAGTGGTGCGGCGACACCGGCTGCTGGAGACGTTCCTGGTCAACGAGCTCGGCTACGGCTGGGACGAGGTGCACGACGAGGCCGAGGTGCTCGAGCACGCGGTATCGAACCGGCTGGTGGACCGCATCGACGCCAAACTGGGCTTCCCGCGCCGCGACCCGCACGGCGACCCGATCCCGGCTTCCGACGGCCAGGTGCCCACCCGGCCGGTGCGCCAGCTGTGGGCGTGCGGCGAGGACGAAACCATCACGGTGGCCCGCATCTCCGACAAGGACCCGGAGATGCTGCGGTATTTCGACAGCGTCGGGATCAACCTCGACTCGCAGGTGCGGGTGGTGACCCGCCGCGAATTCGCCGGCATGATCTCGGTCGCGATCGAAGCCGCCGACGGCGCCGAGATCACTGTTGATCTGGGCAGTCCCGCCGCCCGGGCGATCTGGGTCGTGCCCTAACCGGCTAGCAGGCCCTTGGCGATGTGGGTGACCTGGACCTCGTTGCTGCCGGCGTAGATCATCAGCGACTTGGCGTCGCGGGCCAGCTGCTCGACCCGGTATTCGGCCATGTAGCCGTTGCCGCCGAACAACTGCACGGCCTCCATCGCCACCTCGGTAGCCGTCTCCGAGGAGTACAGCTTGACCGCCGACGCCTCGGCCAGCGTCAGCGGTTTACCGGCCTGTTGACGCTCGATCGTCATGAACACCATGTTCTGCACGTTCATCCGGGCGATTTCCATTTTCGCGAGTTTGAGCTGGATCAGCTGGAACTGCCCGATGTTGCGGCCCCACAGCGTGCGGCTCTTCGCGTAATCCACACAGAGCCGGTGGCATTCGTCGATGATGCCCAGCGCCATCATCGCGATCCCGATCCGCTCGGCGGCGAAATTGTCGCGCGCGCTTTCGCGGCCGTCACTCTGCTGTTCGCTCTCGCCGAGCAGCCGGTCCGGGGTCAGCCGCACGTTGTCGAAGAACAGCTCCCCGGTCGGCGAGGACATCATGCCCATCTTCTTGAACGGCTTGCCCTGCGTCAGGCCTTCCATCCCCGCGTCGAGCACGAACACCAGCACCGGGCGGTTGCGCTTGTCTTGCTTGTCCGGTGCCGCGTCGCCTTCGTCGAGCTTCGCGTACACCACCAGCACGTCGGCGTACGGCCCGTTGGTGATGAATGTCTTCTGTCCGTTGAGGATGTAGTCCTGCCCGTCACGCTTGACGTAGGTCTTCATGCCGCCGAACGCATCCGATCCGGAGTCCGGCTCGGTAATCGCCCACGCCGCAATCTTTTCCAGCGTCATCAGCTCCGGCAGCCAGCGCTCTTTCTGGGCCAGCGTGCCGCGGCTCATGATCGTCGCCGCGCCCAGACCGAGGCTGACCGACGCGGTACTCAGCAACCCGATGCTGACCCGCGCGATTTCGGACACCAGCACCGCGACCATCGACTGCTGGCCCCCCAGGCCACCGGAATCGTCTGCGCCGTCCCGCTTTTCAGTTTTGGGTTCACCGTTGGTCTTGGCGCGCTCGCGGTCCAGCATCTTCTTGACCGACTCGGCGGCCATCGCGTCCAGGCCGAACTGGCTGAAGAACTTGCGCGCGATCGGATACGGCGACAGCGCACCGGTTTCCAGTTCGTCGATATGCGGGCGGATCTCCTTGTCCACGAACTGACGAACGGCATCGCGCATCATCAGATCGGTCTCGGACCATTCGATCATGCTCAGCGCTCGGCCCGCTGGTATGCGGTGACGACGGCGGCGCCACCCAGGCCGATGTTGTGTTGCAGTGCGGCACTGACGTTGTCGACCTGACGCTTGTCGGCGCGGCCCCGCAGCTGCCAGGTCAGCTCGGCGCACTGCGCCAGCCCGGTCGCGCCGAGCGGGTGACCCTTGGAGATCAGGCCACCGGACGGGTTGACCACCCAGCGTCCGCCATAGGTGGTGTCGCCGTTGTCGATCAGCTTCGGCGCCTCGCCCGGCCCGCACAGCCCCAGGGCTTCGTAGAGCAGCAGCTCGTTGGCCGAGAAGCAGTCGTGCAGCTCGATCACCTGGAAGTCCTCCGGGCCGAGACCCGATTGGTCGTAAACCCGTTGTGCCGCTTGCACATTCATGTCGTAGCCGATCAGGCCCTTGGCGCTGCCGTCGAAGGTGGACTTGAAGTCGGTGGTCATGGCCTGCCCGACGATCTCGACCGCCTGGCTGGCCAGCCCGTGCCGGTCGACGAAGCCCTCCGAGGCCAGGATCGCCGCGCCAGAGCCGTCCGAGGTCGGCGAGCACTGCAGCTTGGTCAGCGGGTCGTAGATCGTCTTGGCGGCCAGGATGTCGTCGAGGGTGTACTCGTCCTGGAACTGCGCGAACGGGTTGTTCACCGAGTGCTTGTGGTTCTTGTAGCCGATCTTGGCGAAGTGCTCGGCGGTGCTGCCGTACTGCTTCATGTGCTCACGGCCCGCCGCGCCGAACATCCACGGCGCCGCCGGGAAGGCGAACTCGCTGATCTCGGCCATCGCCTTGACGTGCTTGTCCATCGGATTGGTGCGGTCCTCATAGGTCGTCGCCAGCGATCCGGGCTTCATTTTCTCGAACCCCAGCGCGATCGTGCAGTCGGCCAACCCCCCGCGAATCGCCTGCGCGGCCAGGAACAGGGCCGTCGAGCCGGTCGAACAGTTGTTGTTGACGTTGACGATCGGAATTCCGGTCAGGCCCAATTCGTAGAGGGCGCGCTGCCCGGAGGTCGACTCGCCGTAAACGTAGCCGACGTAGCCCTGCTCAACGTCGCTGTAGTCGATGCCCGCGTCGGCCAGGGCGTTGGTGCCCGATTCGCGCGCCATGTCCGGGTAGTCCCAGCCCTCGCGGCGGCCCGGCTTCTCGAACTTCGTCATGCCGACGCCGATGACGTAAACCTTGTTGGACATAGCGAGCCTTCCGGAGATGTGGGCGAGTTGACACCCGTCTAGTCCGGAGCTTAGCCAGCGGGTCAAGCGGGGTCGACGAAGACTGGGTCCTCCCCCGACATTCCGGCCACCACCGCGGCAAGCTGATTGGGTTTGCCGATCAGGCCGATCTGCAGCTCGGATTCGAGTTTGAGCGCGCCGGCGGCGTCGTTGCTGACCCATGTTTCGTCGTAGAGACGCTTGGCGGCCCGCACGGCGTCCGGGGATTTCCGCACGATCTCATCGGCCAGCGCCAGCGCGGAAGCCAACGGATCATCACTGGTCCGGGTGACCAGTCCGAGCGCCAAAGCCTCGCTGCCGGGCAGCACGCGGCCGGTGAACGTCAGCTCCTTCGCCACATCGATACGGACCAATCGCGGCAGTGACTGCGTGATGCCCATATCGGGAACCAGCCCCCACTTGACCTCCATCACGGACAGCTTCGCGTCCGGCGTGGCGATCCGGATGTCGGCGCCCAGCGCGATCTGCAGACCGCCGCCGAAGCAGTTCCCGTGAATCGCGGCGATGACCGGCGCCGGCACCAGCGACCAGTCGTAGGCCACGCGCTGCGCGAAGTTGGCCAGCCGGTCGCCGTCGCGTTCCAGCAGCACGCCGGTGCCACCCTGTCCGGACATGAAACTCGCGATGTCCAGGCCGGAGCAGAAGCTCTTCCCCTCGCCGTGCAGAACGACCGCACGAACCGAACTATCTTGTGCCAGTTGATCTGCGGCACCCATCAAGCCTTCGAACATGGCTTGGTCAAGTGCATTGTGTTTGTCGCTGCGCACCATCGTCACGGTGGCTACGCCACCCGCCCCGACGGAAACCCGGACCCTGTCTTCGCTCACGTGTCGGAACTTACCGCGACGTCGTCGTCCCCTGCTCGTTCCCCCGGGTTTGCGTAGGCTCGGAGCATGAACGCAACGGTCACCCCCGAAGCCACCAAAGCCGTTGGCGAGATCGCCGCGCGTCACGGACTTTCCCGCGACGCGGTGCTGAGCATGTTGTTCGCCCTGCGCGCCGGCAACGGCACCATGGCCCAGTTCAACATCCCCGAACTCGGCGGCAGCGGGCAATGGATGCGGGGTGGGATGACGATGGTCGGCGACATGTTCGACAACGCGCTCAAGGCACGCGTCGACGCGCTGTGTAACGAGTTGGTCCAGCTGCTCGCGACCACTACGGTCTTTCCGGCGTCGACTACGCAGTCCCAGATCGGATTCTCGGCGAACAACTGGTGGCCGGCCGATCTCGGCGTCCCGAGTGCGGTGGGCGCGCAGAACGACGTGCGCTACGCGTTCTTCCCGTCCTCTCGGCGGTTGGTGATCGAGATCGGCGGCGTGACAAGGGTTTTCGATACCGGCGAGCACCACATCGGTGGCGTGCAACAGCAGCAGGGCGGCGGGATCAGCTCGGTCGGCTTCACCAGCCAGCTCGGCACGTTCGGCGTCCTCAGTTTGCGCGAGCTCGGTGCGCAACCCGCCGAAACACCCACGCCGGAGACACCAGCGCCCGCGGCAGCCGCGCCGAGCGCCGCAGCAGGCGGGCCCCCGGACGCCGCAGCAGCCGCGCCCACAGACGCCGCGGCCATCATTGCCGCCATCGAATCGCTGGCCGGATTACACGAACGCGGCATCCTCTCCGACGAGGAATTCGCCACGAAGAAGGCCGAACTGCTCGGCCGGCTCTGAGGAGCCACAGCGTCGCCGGGCGCCGCCTGATTGCCCGACTCCTCCTCAGAACGTGCCGTTCTGCATCGTCGCCGGGCGCCGCCTGATCGCCCGACTCCTCCTCAGAACGTGCCGTTCTGCATCGTCGCCGGGCGCCGCCTGATTGCCCGACTCCTCCTCAGAACGTGCCGTTCTGCATCGTCGCCGGGCGCAACACCACCACCGACTTGGTTCGCGAACCCTCGTCGCGCAGCAGCGCGATCACCCGGCCATCGTCGTCGCTGGCGGCATAGACGCCGTCGATTCCGGTCGGCGACAACGGCCGGCCGTGCCTGGTCGCCTCGACCTCCTCGGGCGTCAAGACGCGGCGCGGGAACACCAGCAGGCACGCCTCGTCCAACGTCCAGCTCAGCCGCGGCCGCTGCGCGAGTTCGTCGAGGGTAAGGGCCTGGTCAAGCTCGAAGCGCCCGACCCGGCTGCGCCGCAACGCCGTCAGGTGCCCACCCACCCCGAGCGCGGCGCCGACGTCGCGCGCCAGCGCGCGGACGTAGGTCCCCGACGAGCAGTCGACGTCGACGTCGAGATCGATCACGTCGCCGCAGTGCCGCGTCGCCGACACCTCGAACCGGTCGATGCGCACCGGGCGCGCCTTGAGCTCGACGGTCTCGCCCTCGCGGACCCGTTGGTATGCGCGCTTGCCGTCGACCTTGATCGCGCTGACCGCCGACGGCACCTGCTCGATGTCGCCACGCAGCCCGGCGATCGCTTCGGCGATGGCCTGGTCCGTCACATGTGCGGCCGAAATGGTTTGCAGCAGTTCACCTTCGGCGTCCTCGGTGGTGGTGGTCTGACCGAGGCGGATGGTTGCGGCATACGACTTCTCCGATGCCGTGAGCAGGCCGAGGATCTTGGTGGCGCGGTCGACTCCGATTACCAGCACACCGGTGGCCATCGGGTCCAGCGTCCCCGCGTGGCCCACCCGCCGGGTGGAAAACATTCGCCGGCAGCGCCCCACCACGTCGTGACTGGTCATTCCGGCGGGCTTGTCGACGACGACCAATCCCGGACCGGTGGGGCTTACGCTCATAACACGATCGCGGTCAGCACGAGTTCTCGCTCGACCGACCAGCGGCCCCGCAGCGCCGTCAGCGGCGGACCCGACAGCGCCTCGGGATCGATCAGGATCCGGGAGACGAACGTACCGGATGCCGGACCGTCGGCCTCGAAGCTGATGTGGGCGTCTTCGAAACCCAGCCATCGCTTGGTCAGCGGGAACCACGCTTTGTACGTTGCTTCCTTGGCGCAGAACAGGATTCGATCCCAATGCAGACCATCCGGCATCGCCTGCGGAATTTCGGTGCGCTCGTCGGCCAGGCTGATCGCGTCCAGCACGCCGCCCGGCAACACGTCGTGCGGCTCGGCGTCGATACCCACCGAACGCACCGCGGCACTGCGCCCCACCACCGCACCGCGATACCCCGCGCAGTGCGTGAGGCTGCCGACCACGCCCTCGGGCCAGCAGGGTTCGCCCTTGTCGCCCTTGAGGATCGGCACCGGCGGCAGGCCCAGCTCGCCCAGCGCAATCCGCGCGCAGTACCGAACGGTGACGAACTCGTTGCGCCGCTTGGCCACCGACTTGGCGATCAGCGGCTCCTCCTCGGGCAGCGGGGTCAGGCCAGGCGGGTCGGAGTACACCTCCGAGTACGCCATCGCATCCGCGATCTCGACGGTCGCCGGCAACACCGACGACACCAACGTTTCTGCGCTCATCGTGACTGTCGCTGCCGCAACTTTTCCCGGAACTGTTCGGACTGCGCCTTCATCTCGGGGGTGATCACGAAGTGACCGCCGAAGTCGTTGAGGTAGCCGGGCGCGTATTTCGGATCGGGAAGGATCTGGCGCAGCCAGCTGTACGGCTTGCGGCGCCGCCACTCTCGCGGGTAGCCCACCGAGACCTCCTCGAAGCGCACGTCGTCGTACCACGTGGTCCGGGGGATGTGCAGGTGCCCGTAGACCGAGCAGACGGCGTTGTAACGGGTGTGCCAGTCGGCGGTCTTGGTGGTCCCGCACCACAGCGAGAACTCCGGATAGAACAACGCGTCGCAGGGGTCGCGCACCAACGGGAAGTGGTTCACCAGAACGGTCGGTGTCATCCAGTCGAGTTGCTCCAGGCGGGCCCGGGTGATGTCCACCCGCTCACGACACCAGGCGTCGCGGGTGGGGTATGGCTCCGAGGAGAGCAGGAATTCATCGGTGGCCACCACATTGTTCTCCCGCGCGATTTCCAACCCCTGGGCTTTGCTCAGCGCCCCCTCTGGCAAGAAGGTGTAGTCGTAGAGCAAGAACATCGGCACGATCGTCGCCGGGCCGCCGCGCTCGGTCCACACCGGGTAGGGATGTTCCGGCGTGATCACGCCCATCTCGTCGCACATGTTGACCAGGTAGTCGTAGCGAGCCTTGCCGAAGACCTGGTTGGGGTCGCGATTGGTGGTCCACAGCTCGTGGTTGCCGGGCACCCAGATCACTTTGGCGAACCGGCGTCGCAGCAGGTCAAGGGCCCATCGGATCTCGTCGGTGCGCTCGGCCACGTCACCTGCGACGATCAGCCAGTCATCCGGCGACGACGGATGCAGCGACTCGGTGACCGGCTTATTGCCCATGTGGCCGGTGTGCAGGTCGGAGACCGCCCACAGTGTCGGTTGGGGGGTCGGCTGTCCCCCATTGGCCGAGTCCTGCCCCGATTCATTCCCTACCACGACTAACCAGCCTAACGACCCGGTGCGGCGACCCTTTCCCGCTGCGGCTTTGGACCCAAGTCCGCCGCCTTTGCCACCTGCCAATTAGAACAAGTTCAGGTTTGGCTGTGACCTCGCGCACGTGACTTGTAAACTCCCCGCAAAAGGGACGGCCGAGGGCTAGGGGGTGTCATGTTTACCAAGGTGCGCCTGATCGGGGCGCTCGGTGCGGTGATGACAGCGGTCGTGCTGGGCTGGCACAGCGCGCCGCCCGCACCAACCGGCGGCGGCAACGCCGTCGATCTGCGGTCGACGGCGCTGCCGTTGGGAACCACGATGAAGAGCCCGATCATCGCCACCACCGACCCGAGCCCGTTCGATCCCTGCCGGGACATCCCGTTCGACGCGCTGCAGCGGCTCGGGCTGGCGTTCACCCCGCCCGAGCCCCAGGACGGCCTGCGCTGCCAGTTCGATGCCGGCAACTATCAGCTCGCCGTCGAGCCCATCATCTGGCGCACCTATGAGCAGTCCCTGCCCCCCGACGCCCTCGAGACCACGATCCAGGGACACCGCGCCGCGACGTACTGGGTGCTGAAGCCGACCTACCACAACAGCTACTGGTTCTTCTCCTGCATGGTGGCGTTCAAGACCAGCTACGGCGTGCTGCAGCAGGCGCTGTTCTACTCGACGGTCTACTCCAACCCCGAGGTCGACTGCCCGTCGACCAACCTGGCGCGGGCCAACGACCTGACGCCGTACTACAAGTTCTAGCCGCGCCGTGCCGATCCGCGCCGCTGAGCACGATGTTTTGTGGCCGAAATGAATTCGCGTCGGCGTCAATAACCACCGCCGGTCGGCCTTAACCTGATGAGCGTGAGCATGACATCGACGCGACCCGCCGAACCGGCGCTGCACGGCCTGACCGAGGCCGGCGTCAACGCCGCGGGCCGGCTGCTGGGTCTGCGGCCGGCCACCACCGGTTACCGCGTGAACCGAGTCGAAGTCCCGATGCGCGACGGAGTGCGGCTGGTCGCCGATCACTACGCACCGGACACGTCCAGCCCGGTCGGCACCGTGCTGGTGCGCGGGCCCTACGGGCGCGGATTTCCGTTCTCTCTGTTGTTCGCCCGGCCGTACGCCGCGCGGGGCTACCACGTCGTGCTGCAAAGTGTGCGCGGGACGTTCGGTTCCGCCGGCGCATTCGAGCCGATGGTCAACGAGGCCACCGACGGCGCCGACACGGTCGCCTGGTTGGTCGAGCAGCCCTGGTTCACCGGCAGCTTCGCCACGATGGGACCGTCCTATCTGGGCTTCACCCAATGGGCGATATTGCAGGAGCCGCCGCCCCAGCTGGTCGCGGCGGTGATCACCGCTGGCCCGCACGATTTCGCGGACTCCGTGTATGGCACCGGGTCGTTCGCGGTCAGTGACTTTCTGGGCTGGAGCGATCTCGTCGCCCACCAGGAAGACCCGATTCGCCTCCTGTCGGGCATCCGGCAAATGCGAGCGCCGCGACGGATCGCGAAGGCGGTCGCCGGGGCGCCGTTCGGCACGTCGGCCCGCCGGATGCTGGGAGCCGGGGCGCCGTGGTTCGAGTCATGGGTGGAAAACGCCGACCCGGATCACCCGTTCTGGCAACGACTGCGGTTCGGCTCGTCCCTGGATCGCGTGCAGGTGCCAGTGCTGTTGCTCGGCGGCTGGCAGGACGTCTTCGTGCGGCAAACGGTGCAGCAATACGGCCACCTGCGCCGCCGCGGCGTCGATGTCGCGATGACGATCGGCCCCTGGACACACACCGAGCTGCTCACCAAGGGGCTGCGCACCAGTCTGCGCGAGACGCTGGACTGGCTGGACACCCATCTGGCGGGCACCGCGTCGCTCGGCCGCCCCGGCAGGGTTCGCGTCTGTGTCACCGGCCAGGGCTGGCGCAACCTGCCGGACTGGCCGCCCGCCACGTCGCAGCGCGCGCTATACCTGCGGCCCGGCCGCTACCTGGACGAGACGTCGCCCACCGACCTGCCGAAGCTGCCGCCGGCGACCTTCCGCTACGACCCCGCCAACCCGACGCCGACCATCGGTGGAGGGCTGCTGTCCCCGATCGGCGGCTACCGCGACGACAGTAGCCTCGCGTTGCGCGACGACGTGCTGACCTTCAACAGCGCGACCCTGCTGCGCGATCTGTGCGTATACGGAAACCCGGTCGTCGAGCTGGCGCACCGCTCGAACAATCCGAACGCCGACCTGTTCGTCCGGGTCAGCGAAGTAGACGCCAAGGGCCGGTCGCGCAACGTCAGCGACGGCTACCGCCGGCTGTCCGCGGCGACGAAGACCGTCACGATCGAACTCGACCCGATCGCGCACCGCTTCCGCGCCGGCTCACGGATCCGGCTGCTCATCACCGGCAGCTGGTCGCCGCGCTACGCGCGCAACCCGGGCACGGGCGAGCCGACGCTGACGGCGCGGCATCTGAAACCGGCTACCCGCAGCATCGCTTATGGGCGCTCCCGGCTGCTGCTTCCGATCGGCCCGCTCGACCTGTCAGCCAATGGCGTCGCGAACCCGGGCGGCGACGGCGCTTAGCACCGTTTCGTCGTGAACGGGGTCGTGCATCGGCGCGGCAGCGCTGCCCCGCACGGGCAGCTGCACCCAGCTGATGCAGCCGCCGTACTCGGGAGTGCGGGGCAGGCGTATCGGCTCGACGAGCGGGCTCACCGACACCACCAGCGCGGCGAGTTTGTGCTTGGGCCGGAAATCAAGCCGGTCGGCGCGCACCGACTCGGCGGTCCAAATGTGCATATCCTCGATCTCCGGCAGCCGCTCTGGCCGGTTAACCTGAAGTGCCGCAACTACTTTCGCCGCCGCACGGATCACCAGATGATCCTCGGTGCTGTCGTCGGCCGCGGCGGCCAGCAGGTCGCGGTGCTCGGGCCGGACCCGCTCGGCGTGGCTGTGCGCAACCGTCGGGAACAGCAAGAACTCACCGGACGCGACTTCGAACCGCTTCTCTGCGATGCCACCCTTGCGCAACAGCACATACTGGCGGCCGAGCAGCAATGCGTGCACGGCCGCGCTCCACTCCTTGAGCGCGGTCGCCGTTGCGGTGAGCGTCATTTCGTTGCGGCGAGACGGGCGACGACCTCGGGTCGGCGCAACGGGGGCACCGTCTTGGGCGGTTGGCGCCGCGGCGGCAGCGACTCCAGCAAGCGCGTCGTCGTCTGCGTGACCTCGGCGACCGCGGCCTCGAAAGCCTCGACGTTGGCCGCCGACGGGCGGGTGATGCCGCTGACCTTGCGCACATACTGGCGCGCCGCCGCGGCGATCTCCTCAGCCGTGGCCGACGGCTGCAAACCGCGCAGTTCGGTGATGTTCCGGCACATGTCTCAACGATAGGCGCAGCGAGTGACCCTCTACGGTGAAGCCATGACCGACGACATCCTGCTGATCTCCACCGACGAGCGGGTGCGCACCCTGACGCTGAATCGGCCGCAATCCCGCAATGCGCTGTCCTCGGCGCTGCGGGATCGGTTCTTCGGGGCGCTGACCGACGCCGAAGCCGATGACGACGTCGACGTCGTCATCCTCACCGGGACCGATCCGGTGTTCTGCGCCGGGCTGGATCTCAAGGAACTGGGCGATTCGACGGCGCTACCCGACATCTCGCCGCGGTGGCCATCGATGACCAAGCCGGTGATCGGCGCGATCAACGGCGCCGCGGTGACCGGCGGGCTGGAGCTGGTCCTGTACTGCGACATCGTGATCGCCTCCGAGCAGGCCCGCTTCGCCGACACCCACGCCCGGGTGGGCCTGCTGCCCACCTGGGGACTGTCCGTGCGACTGCCCCAGAAGGTGGGGGTGAATCTGGCCCGGCGGATGAGCATGACCGGCGACTACCTGTCGGCCGCCGACGCGCTGCGGGCCGGGCTGGCCACCGAGGTGGTGGCGCACGACCAGCTGCTGGCCACCGCGCGTCAGGTCGCCGCCTCGATCGTCGGCAACAACCAGGACGCGGTACGCGCATTGCTGGCCTCCTACCACCGCATCGACGAATCGCAGACCAGCGAGGGCCTGTGGCTGGAGGCCACGGCGGCCAGGGCGTTTCGGACCACCGGCGACGACATCGCCGCCAATCGCGAAGCCGTGCTGCAACGCGGGCGGGCGCAGGTGCGCTAGCGGCGCCGCTCAGCCGTGCGCTCGACCGCCGACATCGTCGCGACCGTCCTGCTGTTTGCCGGACAGCTGGCGGCGAGCAGTTCGATAGTGGTTGTCCCGGGGCTGCTGGGGTCGACGATGGCCGATTGCGGCGGTCGCTGCGATAGCGCCGAGCTGTCCCACGTCGTCCCCAGCACCTGGACCGGGGCGCTGATCATGGTGGCCGGGGTGGGTGTCGCGCTGCTGGTGGCGGCCTGCGGAACACTCGTTTCCGGTTTGCGCGGAACCTGGATGTGGAAGTGGCCCGCATTCGGGCTGACCATTGTCATGGTGTGCTTTCTGATCAACATGGGGCTGTGGGTGAATGCCTTACCCACGGCGAGATAAATGACCGGTGATCGCCACGGGTGTCAATTGCCAATACGATCCCAAGATGCGCAATGTCGTCGACCTCACAATGCGGGCTCTTTGCGTCCTGACGCTGGTCATCGCATCGCTGATCGCATCCGGGCAGCACGCGACCGCACAGCCGCCACCTCGTTTTCCCAATCTGGACGGATTCACCCCGGTGCCGGCGGACGGTTATGTTTCGACGGCGCTGCCGGGCAACGCGCCGCGAATCAGTTTCTCGACGCCGAATTCGGTGGTGTGCGACTTTTATGGCGGACCGGCGCCCGCGCCGCAGCAGTCACAAGATATTCGGTGCAATGGCGAAGTGCCCGGAATAGACGACATCACGTTTCCCGGCGGCGGCCATCCGAGGCCGGGTGACTGTGTGGAGGGGGCGGTGAATTTCAAGGGACCCGGCTACGAGTTGAGCCGGATGACTTACGGCGGATGCGGCGGCGGCCCGGCCGCCTTGCCCTTTGCCGGTAAGCCGCTGGCCGCGGGGCAGAAATTGTCCTATCTCAACGTCACCTGCGCGGTGAGTGCCGACAACGTCATCGCCTGTCTGGACACCACCAACGGGGATCACGGGTTCGTGCTGCAGTCGGTCGGAAGCTGGGCGTTCTAGACCGGCCTAGTCAAGCGCCGTGCGCAGCGAGGCCACCACTTCGGCGATCGACCCGGTGGTCGAATATCCGGCGGCCAACCGGTGGCCGCCGCCACCGAACACCGATGCCACCGCGGCCAGGTCGACGTCGGCCTTGGCCCGCATCGACACCGACCACTGTTGCGGGTCAACCTCTTTGAACACCGCGGCGACCTCGGCCTGCTGCGTGGTGCGCACGATGTCGACGATGCTCTCGACTTCCTCCGGACGTGAGGTGGTCCAGTCCTCGTTGCCGACGACCGCATACACCAGCCCACGCCCCTGCACCGCGTCCGGCACCAGTTGCGCCGAGCCGAGCACCCGCGACAGCAGCGGCAGCCACACGAACGGGTGCGTGTCCATCAGGGTGCGGCTGATCTCGGCGTTGTCCACACCGAGCTCGACCAGCCGGGCGGCCAGCCGGAACGCGCGGGCACTGGCCCAGCGGAACGAGCCGGTGTCGGTGGTCAGCCCGGCGTAGATGCAGTGCGCGACGTCGCGGTCGATCGGCTTGTCCCAGGCGTCGAGCAGTTCGGCCACCAACAGCGTCGTCGAATCCGCGGACGGGTCAACGTAATTCGCGGTACCGAACATTTCGTTGGAGGCGTGGTGATCGATCACCAGCAGCGGCTGGTCGCGGCCGAACGCGTCGCCGAGCGCGCCCAGCCTCTTGCGGCTCGGAACATCCACCGTCACAACCAAATCGACGTCTCGGCGCATCGCGTCGGGGCTCACCAGCAGCTGGCACCCGGGCAGCGAACGCAGCGACTCCGGCAGCGTGGCCGGCGCGGCGAAGCTGACCTCGACGTCTTTGCCGGCCCGGTCGAGCACCGTGGCGAGCGCCAAGCCCGCGCCGATGGTGTCGGCGTCGGGATGGACGTGGCAGATCACCCCGATTGTCGTTGCGGCCGAAAGCAACTCGGCGGCACCGACCGCGTCCAGGCGCGCCCCCGCGCCCGGGGGGCGCGCCAGCTCAGTCTTCGGGTCGATAGTCGTCACCGCGGTCCTCAGCGTCCGCTGCTCCCGTCGCCGCCCCGATCTCGCGGTAGGGATCGGCCTCCCCCGCCGGTTTGGCCCCCACCCGAACCCGCGCCACGTCGGCGTCGGCCGCACGGGCACGCGCAAGCAGCTCGTCCATTCGCGCCACGGTGTCCGTCGTCGTGTCCCGGGTGAACGTCAGCGTGGGAGTGAACCGCACACCGGTGCCCGCACCGACCATGGTGCGCAACGTGCCCTTGGCCCGGTCCAGCGCGGCAGCCGCGCCCTCGTAGTCGGGCTCGTCGTCCAGCGTCGGTCCCATCACGGTGTAGAACACCGTCGCGTCGTGCAGGTCGGCGGTGACCTTCGTGTCAACGACGGTCACCCCGTCCAGTCGCGGATCCTTGATCTCGGATTCGATCGCCGAGGCGACGATGGTGTTGATCCTCTTGGCCAGCCGGCGCGCCCGTGCAGGGTCTGCCATCAGGCGCGCTCTTTCTCGACGAGCTCGAAGGACTCGATGATGTCGCCTTCCTTGATGTCGGAATAGGTCAGCGTCATACCGCATTCGAAGCCGTCGCGAACCTCGGTGACGTCGTCCTTCTCGCGGCGCAGCGAGGAGATCGTCAAGTTGTCGGCGACCACGATGTTGTCGCGCAACAACCGGGCCTTGGCGTTGCGCCGCACGACGCCGGAGGTGATCAGGCAGCCGGCGATGACACCGACCTTGGAGGACCGGAAGATCGCGCGGATCTCGGCGCGGCCCAGCTGGTTCTCCTCGTAGATCGGCTTGAGCATGCCGCGCAGGGCCTTCTCGATCTCATCGATGGCCTGGTAGATCACCGAGTAGTAGCGGATGTCCACGCCCTCACGGTTGGCCAGCTCGGTCGCCTTGCCCTCGGCACGCACATTGAAGCCGATGATCACCGCGTCCGAGGCCGACGCCAGGTTGACGTTGGTCTCGGTGATGCCACCGACGCCGCGGTCGATGACGCGCAACTCCACCTCGTCGTCGATCTCGATTCCCATCAGGGCCTCTTCGAGCGCCTCGACGGTACCGGCGTTGTCGCCCTTGAGGATCAGGTTCAGCTGGCTGGTTTCCTTCAGCGCCGAGTCCAGGTCCTCCAGGCTGATCCGCTTGCGCGAACGTGCCGCCAGGGCGTTGCGCTTGCGGGCGCTGCGCCGGTCGGCGATCTGGCGGGCGATGCGGTCCTCGTCGACGACCAGCAGGTTGTCCCCCGCGCCGGGCACCGACGTGAAACCGATGACCTGCACCGGCCGCGACGGCAGCGCCTCGTGGACGTCCTCGCCGTGCTCGTCGACCATCCGACGAACCCGGCCGTAGGCGTCGCCGGCGACGATCGAGTCACCGACCCGCAGCGTGCCGCGCTGGATCAGCACGGTGGCCACCGGTCCGCGACCGCGGTCCAGGTGCGCCTCGATCGCCACACCCTGGGCTTCCATGTCGGGGTTGGCGCGCAGGTCCAGGGCCGCATCGGCGGTCAGCAGCACCGCCTCTTCCAGCGCCTCGATGTTGGTGCCCTGCTTGGCCGAGATGTCGACGAACATCGTGTCGCCACCGAAATCCTCTGCCACCAAACCATATTCGGTGAGCTGACCGCGGATCTTGGCCGGGTCGGCGCCTTCCTTGTCAATCTTGTTGACCGCCACCACGATCGGCACGTCGGCCGCCTGCGCGTGGTTGATCGCCTCCACCGTCTGCGGCATCACTCCGTCGTCGGCGGCAACCACCAGGATCGCGATGTCGGTGGCCTTGGCACCACGGGCACGCATGGCGGTGAACGCCTCGTGACCCGGGGTGTCGATGAAGGTGATCAGCCGCTCGGTGCCCTCGAAGTCGACCCCGACCTGGTAGGCACCGATGTGCTGGGTGATGCCACCGGCCTCGCCCTCGCGGACGCTGGCGTTTCGAATGGTGTCCAGCAGTCGGGTTTTACCGTGGTCGACGTGACCCATGACGGTCACCACCGGCGGACGGGTCTGCAGATCGTCCTCGCCGCCCTCGTCCTCGCCGTAGGTGAGGTCGAACGACTCCAGCAGCTCACGGTCTTCGTCCTCCGGGCTGACGACCTGGACGACGTAGTTCATCTCGCTGCCCAGCAGCTCGAGCGTCTCGTCACCGACCGACTGGGTCGCGGTCACCATCTCGCCGAGGTTGAACAGCGCCTGCACCAGCGAGGCCGGGTTGGCGTTGATCTTGTCGGCGAAGTCGGAGAGCGACGCGCCACGGGCCAGCCGGATGGTCTCGCCGTTGCCGTGCGGCAACCGCACCCCACCGACGACCGGGGCCTGCATGTTCTCGTACTCGGCGCGTTTCGCCCGCTTCGACTTGCGACCGCGCCGCGGCGCACCACCCGGACGGCCGAACGCACCGGCCGCGCCGCCGCGCTGGCCGGGACGGCCACCACCGGGACCGCCGCCGCCGGGACGGCCCTGGAAACCGCCGCCGCCACCGGGCGCGGCACCGACGCCGCCTCCGCCGCCGCGGTAATTACCACCGCCGCCACCGCCGGGACCACCGGGACGGCCGCCGCCACCGCCGGGACGCGGACCACCGCCACCACCGGGACGCCCCGATCGCTGGAAGCCGCCGCCGCTGCTACCGCCGGGACGCGGCGGCATGCTCCCGGGCGAAGCGCCGCCGCCGGGGCGGGGTGCGCCGGGACGGGGTGCGCCCGGGCGCGGCGCCTGCGGACGCGGAATGGGCCGGTCGACGGGCTGCGCCGACGAGAACGGGTTGTTGCCGACACGCGGGGTACGGGCCGCCGGCTTCGGGATCGGGCCGGGCCGCGGGCCGGGGGTCGCACCGGGCGACGGCGGCTGCTGGCTGGGCGCCTGGCCACCGGGCGACGGCGGTTTCGGCTGCCCGGGGGACGGTGCCGAGGGACGCGCGGGTGACGGCGCGGGCCGTCGGGGCGCGGGCGTCGGCGCCGGGGCGGCATCGGCGCGCGCAGCGGGCGGAGCCGCCGGGGCGGGCTTGGCCGCAGGGGCAGCCGGTGGGTCAGCGGGCTTCGCCGGAGCGGCGGCCGCCTCACCGTTGCCGGAGGGCTTCTGAATCGCCCTGTCCAGTGCCTTGTCCAGCGAGCGGTCCGGGCTCTTCGGGGCGCTCTTGGCGCCGGCCGACGCGGGCTTGCCGCCGCCGAACGACTCCCGCAGCCGACGAGCAACCGGCGCTTCTACGGTCGACGACGCGGATTTGACGAATTCGCCCTGTTCATTCAGCCGGGCGAGAACTTGCTTGCTGGTGACACCGAGTTCCTTGGCCAACTCGTGTACGCGGGCCTTACCTGCCACTACATCTCCTGTCTATGAGGCGACAGCAGCGGGCCGCGCCTCGGGTTTAGCTATGACGCATGGTCATCGGGACTTCACGGTGTGCTCATGTTCTTCGCTACCTGTTCTGTTGCCGGGTGAGTCGAGCACCTCTAAGTACTCGACCAACGCGGATGTGTCCGGTGGACGTTCGATGCGCAGCGCCTTGGTGAAAGCCCGCCGCCGGATCGCTTCGTCTGCGCACCGCGGTGCGGGATGCAGCCACGCACCCCGTCCCGGCAGGCGAGTCGCCGTGTCAACGATTACGGCGTATTCGCCGTTCCCGTTGGACACCGCCACCACTCGGAGCAATTGGACGGCCAACTCTCGCTTCCGGCACCCGACACACATTCGCACGGGTCCGCCCGTGTGTGTGCGCGCCGAGGCCGAAGGCTCGCGCTGGATCACGGCTCAGTCTAGCGTCACGGAAGCGATGGTCAGAACCACCCGCAACCGCACCGTAACCTGCGCGCCCGATCGCCCACGCAACTGCCGAGTTTGATCGGCGTTGAACTAGAAGGGCGGCGGTTCGCCGGGGTCGGGGCGAGGGGCGGCACGGGCTTTCATGCGGGCCTGGTGGTGTTGTCGGCGTTCGGCACCGATGCGCAGGGCGCGTTCGTCGGCACGGGTGCGGCGACGTCGGGGCATCATCGCGGTACGCCCCGAACAGGGGTCGGCGGGCGCGAGGTCGGCCTCGGACGCAGCGATGCCGCCCACGGCGCGGCACACGCTGGGGAACAACAGGGCGCTGCCGGGGGTGGTGACGTAGGTCTGCCCGGACGGTGACGTCAGGATCAGCGTGCCGTCGGGTAACTGTTGGTCGGTCCAGCCCAGAACGTTTTCACCAGGTGATGGGTCCGGCAGTAGCACTTCAGATTGGCGGCATGCGTCTTACCGCCGTCGGCGAAGGGGACGGTGTGGTCGAGATCGCAGCGCATCGCGGGGTGATCGCAGCCCGGCCAGCGACACGTCAGGTCGCGGGCCCGCACGAATGCGGCCAGCGCCGCGGACGGCACATAGCCGGGTTCCGGCGGGGCATCTCCGGGATGTAGCAGCGGTACCAGCTTGGCGGTTTGGGCGAGTTCGATGAGCAGCTCGGGATCGATCAACCCGTCGGCGTCGAGTTCAGACGCGGGCGCGGTGCCGGTGCCGTCGACGGCGCCCTGTTCGGCGATCACATGGATGGTCCCCGGCGAGGCGGGTTGGCGGGCCCCCGCGGCGCAATCCGCCCGCCGGCAACGACACCCGAGGCGGTCGGCGCCGGCAGCCAGTGCACCCAGCGCGTCGGCCCGGCGCTGAGTGGTGGTGCGCGGATCGTGCCGGCACACGGTGCCCGCCAGCGCGGTCAGCCGGGCGTCCAGGGCGTGAGCATCCGGGGACAACAGGGTGCCCTGGATCTGGGCGATGCCGTCGATGTCCCCGCCGATCCACACCTCACGATCGCTGCGCATCTCTTTGCGCCGGCGCACCGCGTCGATATCGACCCTCGCCACGATCGCGTCGACCTTGGCCGCTAGCCGTCCCCGCGTCATCGACGGCCAGCGCGTCACATTCGCGGCGATCCGCCCATCCACGACGGCCAGGATGTCGGGGTCCTGGATCAGATCGGTGCGGGACACGATGGTGCGGAAGGCCTCGACGTCGATGTCGCCGAGCGCGAACACCTGCCCCACCTTCGGCAGGCGTTCGCGCAGTGCACGGGCGTCCTCGACGCGGCCCCGCGCCCGAGGCTGACTGATCCTCAACGCCGCGGCAACCTCCGCGGCCACTGCGTCCACCGCGTCGACCACCCACTCCTGGGCCTGCGCACAGCGCGAATACCGGTAGGCAAACAACTCCCCGATCGCCACCAACTGCGCGGCGACGGCCTGGTTCGCCAGCCGTGCAGCGGCGCAGATGCGGCCCGTCCATTCTGGCGACTCCGGCGTACCCGTCAATGCCTCGAGTTGTGCCCGGGCCTGAGCAGCCCAGTCGTCGAAGCGCGCCGCTGACGGTGTTTCGAACATACATTCGATTATGTCACGGGGGTCCGACACGATCGGTCGTCGGTGAAACGTGAACTAGTGATCGTGAGCCATCGGGGTGCTGGCGCCGTGTTCCGGCTGGCCCTCCGGCTGCCCGGCCGCGGGCGAATCGCCGCGGATGTCGATGCGCCACCCGGTGAGCCGGGCGGCCAGCCGCGCGTTCTGCCCTTCCTTGCCAATTGCCAGGGACAACTGGAAGTCGGGCACCACGACGCGGGCGGCACGGGCGGTCTGGTCGATCACCGACACCGACACCACCTTCGCCGGCGACAGCGCGTTGGCGACGAACCGGGCCGGGTCCTCGTCGTAGTCGATGATGTCGATCTTCTCGCCGGACAGCTCGCTCATCACGTTGCGAACCCGCTGCCCCATCGGACCGATGCAGGCGCCCTTGGCGTTCAGGCCGGGCACCCGGGACACGACCGCGATCTTGGAGCGGTGGCCCGCCTCGCGCGCCACGGCCACGATCTCCACCGAGCCGTCGGCGATCTCGGGAACCTCGAGCGAGAACAACTTGCGCACCAGATTGGGGTGGGTGCGCGACAACGTGATCACCGGCTCACGCGAACCCCGCGTCACGCCGACCACATAGCAACGCACCCGGTTGCCGTGCTCGTAGCTCTCACCGGGGACCTGTTCGGCCGCCGGGATGACGCCCTCGGAGGCCTTGGTTTCGCTGCCCATCCGCACCACGACCAGACCGCGGGCGTTCGCGCGGCTGTCACGCTGAATAACGCCGGCGACGATTTCGCCCTCGCGGGTGGAGAACTCGCCGTAGGTGCGCTCGTTCTCGGCGTCGCGGAAGCGCTGCAGCATCACCTGGCGCGCGGTGGTCGCCGCGATGCGCCCGAACCCTTCGGGGGTGTCGTCCCATTCGCTGATGACGTTGCCGTCCTCGTCGACCTCGCGGGCCATCACCTTCACCACGCCCGTCTTGCGGTCGATCTCGATCCGCGCGTCGTTCTGGTGGCCCTGGGTGTGCCGGTAGGCGGTCAGCAACGCCGACTTGATCGTCTCGAGCAGCTCGTTGACCGAGATCCCCCGGTCCACCTCGATCGCGTGCAACGCGGCCATGTCGATATTCATGCTCCGGCCTCCGTCCTGCCAGACTCACCCACACCCGCCAAATCCAATTCGGCTTGGGATGGCGACGAAAACTCAACCTGGACAACCGCTTTCGCGATCTCGGCGAGCGGGATCTCGCGCACCGCCCAGTCGCGGCCGTCGCGGATCACCAGTGCCACCGCGTCGGCACCGGTCTGTCCCACCCGGCCGGTCAATCGCGATCCGTTTGCCAGCGCCACCTCGACCTTGCGGCCCCGCGCGCGGCGGAAGTGTTTCTCGTTGGTGAGCGGACGCTCGACACCGGGCGAGGAGACCTCGAGCACGTAGCTGCCGCCGGTGCTGCCCAGCCCGTCCAGCAAAGCCGATGCCGACCGCGACAGGGTCGTGACGGTGTCCAAGTCCAGAGGGGTGTCGCCGTCGGCAATCACCGTGATGCGCGGCGGGCGCACCCGGGCATCGATGACCACGTCTTCGATCTCATAGCCGGCGCGCGCGAACTCTCCACCGAGTAGCTCGATCACCTGCGTCTGCGACGGTAGCCCGGTGGTCACGGCGAGCTCCTCATCTTGAGTTGTCCGGTCAACTGGCTTCCGGCGTCGGTGGAACCGCTTCAAGTTCCGCGAGAACCGGGTACCAACGATACGCCAGGAATCGCGTATGACGAGGTGATCGCGTAGGTCGAGGTCCTGGCGGCATGCCCGGCCGGCGCCCAATGGCAGGATGTTGGGCGTGCCTAGCGCTGTACCCGTCACCAGTCGGCGGGGTGTGCTCGCCGGGGGTGCGGCGCTTGCTGCGCTCGGGGTGGTCGTCTCCGCCTGCGGTGAGTCCCCGCCGAAACCCCCAGCGGTCGAACAATTATTGGGTCCGTTAGACCAGGCCAGACACGACAGCGTGCTCGCCGGTGCGGCCGCCGCGGCCGTCGGCGTCGCGCCGCAGATCGCGGCCGCGCTGTCGGTGGTGGCCAACCAGCGCGCCGCACACGCCCGCGCACTGTCCACGGAGATCGCCCGGGCGGCTGGCAAGCTCAGCGCCTCCACGAGCGAAACCACCAGCGCCGCTCCCAGTCCGGCCGCGCCGGCGGGGCCGCCACCGCCGCCACCCCCGGTGTCCGACGTAATCAATGCGCTGAAGACCTCGGCCGACAACGCCGCCCGGTTGGTGTCGGCCGAGTCGGGCTACCGGGCCGGGCTGCTGGCGTCCATCGCCGCGTCGTGCACGGCGTCCTACCTGGTGGCACTGGTGCCCGGGGGACCGTCGATATGACCTCCGGCAAGGACGCCGACAACCAGGCGCTCTGCGATGCCCTGGCGGTCGAGCACTCGACGATCTACGGCTACGGCATCGTGTCCGCGCTGTCGCCGCCCAGCGTCAACAACCTGGTGGTGGAGGCGCTGCTGCAACACCGCCAGCGTCGCGACGACGTGATCGCCATGCTGGCCGCCCGCAAGGTCACCCCGCCACCGGCCGCCGCGGGCTATCAGCTGCCCCTGCTGGTGGGCAGCCCGGCCGACGCGGCTCGCCTGGCGGTGCGGATGGAGAACGACGGCGCGACGGCGTGGCGCGCGGTCACCGAGCACGCCGAGACCGCCGACGACCGTGCGTTCGCCTCGACGGCCCTGACCCAGAGCGCGGTGATGAGCGCGCGCTGGAGCCGCATCCTGGGCGCCTGGCCGATCACCAGCAGTTTCCCCGGCGGCAACGAGTAAGCCCGCTTAGCCGGTCACCGCGTTCACGATCTCAGTGGCCAGCGAGACACCGGCCGCCAGTTCGCGCGCCTGCCCGCCGAAGCGGTCGCGAAGCTCCACGACGCCATTGGCCCAACCCCGGCCGACCACGACGATCCAGGGCATCCCGAGCAGCTCGGCGTCCTTGAACTTGACCCCGGGCGAGGCGGTGCGGTCGTCCAGCAACACCTCGAGGCCCAGTCGGCTCAGGTCGGCGGCCAGCGTCGTGGCGCCTTCGCGGGCCTGCGCGTCCTTGTTGGCGATCACCAGGTGCACGTCGAACGGGGCGATCGACGCCGGCCAGCGCAGGCCCAGTTCGTCGTGCTGCTGCTCGGCGACGACGGCAACCAGACGCGACACCCCGATGCCGTAGGAGCCCATGGTCAGTCGCACCGGCTTGCCGTCCTCGCCGAGCACGTCGGCGGCGAACGCGTCGGTGTACTTGCGGCCCAGCTGGAAGATGTGCCCAATCTCGATGCCGCGCGCCATGACCAGCGGGCCGGCACCGTCGGGAGACGGGTCGCCTTCGCGCACTTCGGCGGCCTCGATGGTGCCGTCGGCAGTGAAGTCGCGGCCGGCCACCAGCCCGACCACATGGCGGCCCGGCTCGTCGGCCCCGGTGATCCAGCTGGTGCCGTCCACCACCCGCGGGTCGACGAGATAGCGAACCTCGTTGTCCAGCAATGCCTTCGGACCGATATAGCCCTTCACCAGGAACGGGTACTTGGCGAAATCCGCGTCGCCGAGCAATTCGTATTCGGCCGGCTCCAGCGCGGCGCCCAGCCGTTTGTCGTCGACCTCGCGGTCTCCGGGCACCCCGATGGCCAGCAGCTCCCACTCCCCGCCCGGCGCACGGACCTTGACCAGAACGTTCTTCAGCGTGTCGGCCGCGGTAACGGTGCGGCCCAGTCCGGCGCCGTTGGCCCACTGGACCAGCGCGGCGATGGTCGGGGTATCGCCGGTGTCGTGCACCTGCGCCGCGGGCTGACCGTCGATGGGCAGCGCCTCGGGGCGGGCGGTGAGCACCGCTTCGACGTTGGCGGCATACCCCGACTCCGCGCACCGCACGAAGGTGTCCTCACCGATCGGGCTCTCGGCCAGGAACTCTTCGGACGCGCTGCCACCCATCGCGCCCGACACCGCCGACACGATCACGTAGCCAACCCGCAACCGGTCGAAGATGCGCTGGTAGGCCTCCCGGTGCGCGTGGTAGGCGGCCTTGAGCCCGGCGGCGTCGATATCGAAGGAGTAGGAGTCCTTCATCACGAATTCTCTGGCACGCAGGATGCCGGCCCGCGGCCGCGCCTCGTCGCGGTACTTGATCTGAATTTGGTACAGCGTCAGCGGGAAATCCTTGTAGGAGCTGTACTCCCCCTTGACGGCCAGGGTGAAGAACTCCTCGTGCGTGGGGGCGAGCATGTAGTCGTTCCCGCGACGGTCCTGCACGCGGAACACCCCGTCGCCGTACTCGGTCCAGCGATTCGTCGTCTCATACGGCCCGCGCGGCAGCAGCCCGGGGAACAGGATCTCCTGCCCGCCGATCGCGTTCATCTCTTCGCGGACAACGCGTTCGATATTGCGCAGCACCCGCAGCCCCAGCGGCAGCCAGCTGTACAGCCCGGGGGCGACCTGCCGGATGTATCCGGCCCGCACCAGCAATTTGTGGCTGGGCACTTCGGCGTCGGCGGGATCGTCGCGCAGGGTGCGCAGGAACAGCTCGGACATCCGGGTGATCACAGCGGGCCAGCCTAGCGTGATGACTCACGGCATCCAGCCGTGGGAAAGACGTTGCGAGTTACAGCTCGCCGGCGTCGATGGCTTCCTTGACCTCTTGGGCGTGCGCGACCTGCTCCGGGGTGTACCCGATGAACAGGGCGGCAAGGCCGACGATGACGGCCGTGCCGGCCACCCATAGCAGCCCATAGGTGTAGCCGTGGTCAAGGGCTCGCAATTGTGCGTCGTTCATCACCTTCACCGGGCCGGTGGTGCCGCCCAGGTACAGCGTGCGCGAGGTGATGACGGCCTGGATGACGGCCAGCACCAGCGGCCCGCCCAGGCTTTGCAGCATCAGCGTCATCGCCGACACCGGGCCGATCTGGTCGAAACCGACGCCCGCGATCGCGGCCAGCGTCAGCGGCACCACGACCATGCCGATGCCGATTCCGCCGACGACGATCGGCAGCACCAGATTCGGGAAGTACGGCACGCCGCGGTGCATGAACGCCCAGCCGTAGATCATGGCCAGCAGCAGCAGCCAACCACCGCCGATGGTCAGCACTCGCGGCGAGAACCGCGACACCAGCTGCGAGGAGATACCCAGACCGATGCCCATCGCGATGACGAACGGGATGAATCCGACGCCGGCACGCAGCGCGCTGTAGCCCAGGATGTCCTGAACGTAGAGGCCGATGCAGACGGTGAGGCTGAACATCACGCCGCCGGCCAGCAGGATCGCGGTGAACGTGACCAGCCGGTTGCGGTCGCGGAACAAGCCGAACGGCACGACGGGGTTCTCGGCGGTGCGCTCGACGATGGCGAACGCGATGGCGGCGGCCACGGCCACCGCACCCGAACCCAGCGTGATCGCCGATATCCAGCCCTTTTCCGGGCCCATCGAGAAGGCGAACACCGCAGCCGTGCAGGCCAAGGTGGCCAGCATGGCCCCGGTGGCGTCGAGCTTCATCCGCTCCCGGTTGGTCTCGCGCAGCGCGGTGCGGGCCAGGTAGATCATCACCAGCCCGATCGGCACGTTGACCAGGAACGCCAGCCGCCAGGAGACCTCGGTCAGCGCGCCGCCGACGACCAGGCCCATCACCGAACCGATCGCGGTCATCGCGGCGAACACGGCGGTGGCCGCGTTGCGCGCCGGACCCTTGGCAAACGTCGTCGCTACCAGGGCCAGACCGGTGGGCGACGCGATCGCCGACCCGACACCCTGCAGCAGCCGGGCGATGACCAGCGTCACCTCGTCCCAGGCCACCGCGCACAACACCGAGGAGATGGTGAACAGCGTGACGCCGACGATGAAGGTGCGTTTGCGGCCGATGGTGTCACCGAGGCGCCCGCCCAGCAGCATCAGCCCGCCGAAGGTGAGCACATACGCGGTGATCACCCAGCTACGGCCGGCGTCGGACAGGCTCAGCTCGTTCTGAATCTTAGGAAGCGCGACGATCGCGACGGTGCTGTCCATCGTTGCCAGCAACTGCATGCCGCCGATGGCGATCACGGCCGCGATGAAGCGGCGGGAAGGCAGCCAGGTCGGGTAATACCTGCTAGTGCGGGTGGTGGCGGACCCGGAAGCGGTTTCCGACGGGCGCTCGGCGCGCTCGGGTGCCGGACGATCGGGGCGCAGAGCGGACCAATTTCGGGCCGCGCGCTCAGTGTCGTTGAGGGCCGTCATAACGAGTTACCTTACAGTAATCTTAAGAATCGTTTAAACCCCGAACGCTACTCAGGCCTACTACGGGCCCTATCACGATGATCGCGGGAGGTCTGATCCCCTCCGCCCGCACCTTTTGCGGCGTGTCGGCAAGAGTCGCCCGCAACGTGTGCTGCGCCGGGGTCGTTCCGTGCTGAACGACAAGGACCGGCGTATCCGCAGGTCGACCGCCTTCCAGCAGCGCGTTGACGAAGAGTTCGATGCGTTCGACGGCCATCAGCAAAACGATCGTGCCGGACAACGCTGCCAGTGCATTCCAATTCACTAACGATTCGGGATGCCCGGGCGCCAGATGGCCGCTGACCACCACGAACTCGTGATTTACCGCTCGATGGGTGACGGGAACATCCGCCAGCGCGGGCACCGCTATGGCACTCGTCACACCGGGCACCACGGTGACCGGAATGCCGGCGTCGGCGCACGCGATCACTTCCTCGTAACCGCGGGCGAACACGAATGGGTCACCGCCCTTGAGGCGAACGACGAAGTGCCCGGCGCGGGCCCGTTCGATCATCACGTCGTTGATCGCGTCCTGGGCCATGGCCCGGCCGTACGGGATCTTGGCGGCGTCGATGACTTCGACGTGCGGCCCCAGCTCGGCGAGCAGTTCGGGCGGGGCCAGGCGATCGGCGACCACGACGTCGGCCTGGGCCAGCAGCCGCCGCCCGCGGACGGTGATCAGCTCGGGGTCGCCGGGGCCACCCCCGATCAGCGCCACCCCGCCGCGCACGGCGTCGGAGCTCCCCGAGCTGCCCGGGGCGATCAGGCCCTGTTGCAGCGCCTCGCGGATCGCCGAGCGGATCGCCGCCGACCGGCGGTGCTCGCCACCGGCCAGCACACCCACCGACAGGCCGGCGTATTCGAACGACGCCGGGGTCACCGCGGTGCCCTCGATGGCGATGTCGGCGCGCACGCAGAAGATCTGCCGGCTGTCGGCCTCGGCGACGACGGCCTCGTTGACCGCCGCGTCGTTGGTGGCCGCGATCGCATACCAGGCTCCGTCGAGGTCACCGGCGCGGTATTCGCGCATCGTCAACGTGATTCCGCTCATCGCCTCGACGGCGGGGGTGGCAGTCCGGCTGATCACGTGGACGTCGGCGCCACTCGAGATCAGCAGGGGTAGCCGGCGCTGGGCGACCGAGCCGCCGCCGACCACAACGACCTTCTTGCCGGCCAGCCGCAGTCCGACGAGGTAGGGGCTCTCGGTCACCCGGCAAGCCTAGTGAAGACGATCGGCGCGGCCGTCACGACGGGCGCGCCGCGGCGCGGGCGACGAACCGCGCCACCGCGTCGGGCACCGCGGCCGGGTGGGTGTGCAGATACGACGCGTGCACCCCGGCGTGCACCACGCCGTCGCGCAGCGGCGCCGCGTCGCCGGCCCGGTAGACCCAGGCCGGCTGGTAGCTCTCGGTGAAGGTGATCACGGTCCGGTGGAATTCGTGTCCGACCACCCCGGCCCCGGCTGCGTACAGCGCCGAATCGGCCACCGCGACCGCGTCGCGATACGCCAGCTTCAGCGCCGCGGTGAACCGCGCCGCCCCGCCCAGCACCCCGCACATCGGGTACCCGTCGAGTTCGGAAGCCAGGTAGATCAGGCCCGCGCATTCCGCGTGCACCGGAGCCCCGGCGGCAGCCAACTCGCGGATCTGCTGTCGCACAACATCATTGGCGGAAAGATCGGCGGTGAACTGTTCGGGGAAGCCGCCGGGCAGCAGCACGGCGGCGGTGCCGTCGGGCAGCGTATCGACCAGCGGGTCGAACTCGACCACGTCGGCACCGGCCGCGCTCAACAGCTCGGCATGTTCGGCGTAGCCGAAGCTGAATGCCTTGCCCGCGGCCATTGCGACCGTGGCGCGGCCGGGCGCCGTCCCCCCCACCGCGGCAACGGGGTCCCACGGTGTGCTGGTGGTGCGGCTTGCCGCGACCGCCAGCACCGCGGCCAGGTCGACATGCCGCGCGATCAGATCGGTCATCGCCTCGACGGCGAGCCGGGCCCGCCGCCCGTATTCGACCGCGGTGACCAGGCCCAAATACCGTGTCGGCAGCTCCAATTCGGCGGTTCGCGGAATGGCACCCAACACCGGGATGCCGGTGTGCTCGCAGGCCTGTCGCAACACCTGCTCGTGCCGGGGCGATCCCACCCGGTTGAGGATCACGCCGGCGATCCGGGTTGCGGTATCGAACGTCGAAAAGCCATGCAACAGTGCGGCAATGCTGTGGCTCTGGCCGCGCGCGTCGACGACCAGGATCACCGGGGCGCCGACCAGCGCGGCGACGTGCGCCGTGGAGCCCGCCGGCGGTGTGTCGGGCCCGATTCGCCCGTCGAACAGACCCATCACGCCCTCGATCACCGCGATGTCCGCGCCGGCGGCGCCGTGCGCGTAGAGCGGGCCGATCAGCTCGTCGCCCACCATCACCGAATCGAGGTTGCGCCCGGGCCGGCCCGCGGCCAGCCCGTGGTAGCCGGGGTCGATGAAGTCGGGCCCCACCTTGAACGGCGCGACCGTGTGCCCGGCCTGGCGCAGGGCCCCGATCAAACCCGTTGCGATCGTGGTCTTTCCGCTGCCGGAGGCGGGCGCGGCGATGACGACCGCGGGGGCGTTCACCACTCGATGCCCTTCTGCCCCTTGCGGCCCGCATCCATCGGATGCTTGACCTTGGTCATCTCGGTGACCAGGTCGGCGACCTCGATCAGTCGCGGCGGGGCGGCGCGTCCGGTGATCACCATATGCTGATGGCCGGGCCTGGCCACCAATGCGTCCACCACCTCGTCGACGTCGACCCACCCCCACTTCAGCGGGTAGGTGAACTCGTCGAGCACATAGAAGTCGTGACGCTGCTCGGCCAGCCGGCGCGAGATCTCCACCCAGCCGTCGGCGGCCGCGGCCGCGTGGTCGTCCTCGCTGCCCGATTTGCGCGTCCAGGACCAGCCGCTGCCCATCTTGTGCCATTCCACCGCCGCACCGACGCCATGCTCCTCGTGCAATCGGCCCAGCCGCCGAAAGACGGCTTCTTCCCCCACTTTCCACTTCGCGCTCTTGACGAACTGAAACACCGCGACGTCGAGGCCGACGTTCCACGCGCGCAACGCCATCCCGAACGCCGCGGTGGACTTGCCCTTGCCCTCACCGGTATGCACCGCCAGCACCGGCAGGTTGCGCCGGGCCCGGGTGCTCAGTCCGTCATCCGGCACCTGCAGCGGGATTCCCTGTGGCATGGTCAGGCCGCGCCGCGGACGGCTCGTGTCAGATGGTCGGCGTGCAGTTGCTCCAGCCGGACGGTCGGTGCGCCGAGCTGGCGGGCCAGCTGCTGAGCCAATCCCAGTCGCACATACGACGTTTCACAGTCCACGACCACCGCGGCGGAACCCTCGGCCGCCAGTCGCGACGCCGCGATTCGACTGCGGCCCAACGGGTCCGGGCCCGCGGTTGCCCGGCCGTCGGTCAGCACCACCACCAGCGGACGGCGCGCGCGATCGCGGGCCCGCTCCCGCACGACCAGCTCCCGCGCGGCCAGCAGACCCTCGGCCAGCGGGGTCTTGCCGCCGGTGTCGAATCGGGCCAGCCGCCGGCCGGCGATGTGGGCCGACGAGGTCGGCGGCAGCAGCAACCGCGCTTCCTGCTGCCGGAACGTGATCACCGCGACCTTGTCGCGCCGTTGATAGGCGTCGCGCAACAGCGACAGGGCGGCACCGCTGACGGCGGCCATCCGGTCGCGGGCGGCCATCGACCCGGACGCGTCGACGACGAAGATCACCAGGTTGCCTTCGCGTCCCTCGCGGATGGCGCGGCGGATGTCACCCGGCCGCGGGCGCAGCGGTCCCGCGCCGGCCTGCTCGGCGGCCGACAGCAGAGTGGCGAACAGGTGCAGACCATGGGCGCCCGCGTCGTCGGCGCCGGCCGACGCCACGACGCTGCCCGAGGAATTGCGGGCCCGCGAGCGCCGGCCGGGCGCGCCTTCACCGACGCCGGGCACCGTCAATGCCCGGGTGCGAAACGTCTTCGACGGCGGTGCGCTGGGTCGTGTCTGGGGCGTCTGGGTTTTCCCGTTGGAAGACGACTCTTGTTGTGCGGCTGAGTCATTGGCGGACTGGCCGCCGCCGGGCGGGTCGGGATCGGGCTCCGGCTGGTCGCCGGCTTGCCGCAGCGCCTCGTCCAGCTGCTCGCGATCGATGCCCGGGTCGTCGAACGGGTCGCGGCGACGCCGGTGCGGCAGCGCCAGCTCGGCGGCCACCCTGATGTCCTGCTCGGCCACGGTTGTCGCGCCCCGCCAGGCGGCGTGCGCGACGGCGGTGCGCGCCACCACCAAATCCGCCCGCATCCCATCGACGTCGAACGCCGCACACAGCGCCGCGATGCGCCGTAATTCGTTGTCCGGCAACACAACATCGTCGACCAGTGCGCGGGCCGCGGCGATCCGCTGGGCCAGCTCGGCGTCGTCGGGGGCGTAGCGGGTGGCGAACCCGTCCGGGTCGGCCTCGTAGGCCATCCGCTGCCGGATCACCTCCGCGCGCACCTCGACGTCACGCGAAGCGTGCACCTCGACCGTCAGCCCGAACCGGTCGAGTAGCTGCGGGCGCAGTTCGCCTTCCTCTGGATTCATCGTGCCGATCAGCACGAAACGCGCCTCATGCGAATGCGAGATGCCGTCGCGTTCGATGTGCACCCGGCCCATCGCGGCGGCGTCGAGCAGCACGTCGACCAGATGATCGTGCAGCAGGTTGACCTCGTCGACGTACAGCACGCCGCCGTGGGCACGCGCGAGCAACCCGGGCGAGAAAGCATGCTCGCCGTCGCGCAGCACCCGCTGCAGATCCAGCGACCCGATCACCCGGTCTTCGGTTGCGCCGAGCGGCATTTCGACCAGGCCGGACCCGCCGCCGTTGGTTCCGGTCGCCGCGGACAACAGCGCGGCAAGCCCGCGCACGGCCGTCGATTTGGCGGTGCCCTTCTCGCCGCGGATCAGCGCGCCGCCGATTTCCGGGCGCACCGCACACAGCAGCAGCGCCAGCCGTAACTGGTCGTGGCCGACGATCGCGCTGAACGGATACGGCTTCACGGCTTGGCCGTCTGCCCGGAGCCGGGCCGCAGCATGGGGACGTGCGGCACGCCGTCGTCGATGAAATCGTCGCCGTCGCGCACAAAACCATGGTGGGCGTACATCTCGGCGAGATAGGTCTGCGCATTGATCCGGCACGGGTAGTTACCGACCTCGGCCAGCGCGGCCCGCAGCAGCCGGGTGGTGTGGCCCTGTCCGCGCACACCGCGTTTGGTGCACAGCCGCCCGATCCGGAACACCTTCTCCCCGCCCGCGTGCTCCTCCATCAGCCGCAGCGTGCTGATCACCTCGCCGTCCGCCGTCTCCAGCCAGAAGTGCCGGGTCTCGGCGAGCAAATCCCGCCCGTCCAGTTCCGGATACGGGATGGCCTGCTCCACGACAAACACCTCTACCCGTAGCTTGAGTAGCTCGTAAAGGGTCTGCGCGTCAAGGTCTTTGGCCCAGATGCGGCGTAGCGCTTCTGTCATCGGCGCCGCTCCTCCTCATCAGTTCGGTTGGCTCGCCGGCGCGGTTCATGAGCCGTTCAACTGTAATACGTTGGCGCTCCACGTTCTCACCTCGTCGTAGAGCGCCGGTTCCTCGGATAGCCGGGTCCCCAGCGAGGGCACCATCTCTTTGAGCCTGGGTAGCCAGGATTGGTAGCGGTCGGCAAAACAACTGGCCAGCACATCGAGCATGATCGGGACGGCCGTCGAGGCGCCGGGCGAGCCGCCGAGCAGACCCGCGATGCTGCCGTCCGACGATCCCACCACGGTGGTGCCGAACTCGAGGGCCCCACCCTTGCCCGCGACCCGCCGGATCACCTGCACGCGCTGACCGGCCACCGTCAGTTGCCAATCCGAATCCCGCGCGCCAGGCGCGAATTCGCGCAGCACATCCATCCGGTCGCGTTCGGTGAGGCGCAGTTGGCGAACCAGATAATTGACCAGCGTCATCTCAGTGATCCCGACCCCCAGCATCGACACCACGTTGTCCCGCCTGACCGAACGGGGCAAATCACTGACGTGACCATGTTTCAGGAACTTAGGCGACCAACCGGCATACGGCCCGAAGACCAGCCACGACTTGCCGTTGACGAACCGAAGGTCCAGATGCAGCGCCCCGAGCGGCGGGGCACCGGGGGCGGGGACGCCGTAGACCTTGCCCCGGTGCGCGGCGGTCAGCGCCGGGTTGTCGGTGCGCAGGAACCGCCCGCCGATCGGGAAGCCGGCGAAGCCTTTGACCTCCGCGATCCCAGACTTCTGTAACAGCGGCAGTGCGTCACCACCGCCGCCGACGAATACGAATTTTGCGTCCAGCTTGCGCTTTTCGCCGGTCCGCCGGTTTGCGATCCGCAGCGTCCAGCCGCCGGCATGACGGGTCAGGTTGCGCACCTCGTGGCCGAACAGCGCCGTGGCGCCGTGGCGCACGCAATAGCCGATGAGCTGCTTGGTCAGCGCGCCGAAGTCGACGTCGGTGCCGTCGGCGGCCCAGTTGAGCGCAGTCGGCTCCGAGAAGTCACGTCCGTCGGCCATCAACGGCAGCCGGCGGGCGAACTCGCCCGGGTCGTCGACCAATTCCGTCCCGGCGAACAGCGGATTCGGCGCCAGCGCCTGCTGACGGCGCCGCAGATAATCGACCTGTCGCGCGCCCTGCACGAAGCTGACATGCGGGACGGCGTTGACGAAGCCCGGATCGGTGAGGATGCCGTGCTCGACGGCATAGGCCCAGAACTGGCGCGTCACCTGGAATTGCTCGTTGATCGACACGGCTTTGGTGATGTCGATCGACCCGTCCCGCTCGGGGGTGTAGTTCATCTCGCACAGCCCGGCATGCCCGGTGCCCGCGTTGTTCCAGGGGCTACTGCTCTCGGCGGCGACCGCATCGAGTCGCTCGACCACCGTGATCGACCAGTCCGGCTCCAGCCGCCGCAGCAATACGGCCAGGGTGGCGCTCATGATCCCGGCGCCGACCAGCACGATGTCGGTGCGCGCCGTTGTGTCTGACACCGAAACGCTGGCCCTTTCTGATTCCTTTTCTAGGTCCTTTTCCAGCCGGTCATCCAGGCTATCCCGGCCGGCGCGGCCGCGCCGACCCGAACCGGCCACGACCAGCAAAAGCAGTCGCCACGCTAAGCTGGCCTGGTGACTGGCTGGGTGCCCGATGTCCTGCCTGGCTATTGGCAGTACACCATCGAATTGGGACCCGACCCCGCCGGCGAGGGCGACATCGTCGCAACCTTGATTCGGCGCGGCCCCGGCGGCGGTGACGGCGGCGGTCTCGAGCACGCGGTTCTGACGGTGCACGGTTACACCGACTATTTCTTCAACACCGCGCTGGCCGATCACTTCGCCGCCCGTGGTTTCACCTTCTACGCATTGGACCTGCAGAAGTGCGGACGGTCGCGACGCGACGGCCAGACCCCACACTTCATCACCGATCTCGCGCACTACGACACCGAACTCGACCGCGCCCTGGCCGTGATCGGCGAGCAGGCCCCCGACGTCCGGGTCCTGATGTACGGCCATTCGGCCGGCGGCCTGATCGTGCCGCTGTGGCTGGACCGGTTGCGCCGCCGAAACGCCAAGGCGCACGCGGGTATCGGCGGCTTGGTGCTCAACAGCCCCTTCCTGGATCTGCATGGCCCGGCGGTGCTGCGCCTGGGCATGACGTCGGCGATGATCGGCGGCCTGTCGCGGGTGCGTTCCAAAGTCGTGTTGCGTGGCACCAGCAAGGGCGGATACGGCACCACGCTGCACCGCGACTACGACGGCGAGTTCGACTACAACCTGGACTGGAAACCGTTGGGCGGCTTCCCTATTACCGCGGGATGGCTGCACGCCGTGCGCCGCGGCCAGGCCCGCCTGCACCGGGGCCTCGACGTGGGGGTGTCGAACCTGATCCTGCGCTCGGACCACAGCGTGACCGAATCCGCGGACGCGATGTCGATGCAACGCGGCGACGCGGTCCTCGACGTCACTCAGATCGCCCGGTGGGCGGGCTGCATCGGGCACCGCAGCAACGTCGTTCCGGTGGCCGACGCCAAACACGACGTGTTCCTGTCGCTGGAGGGTCCGCGCTCGGTCGCCTATCGGGAACTGGATCTGTGGCTGGACGGCTACCTGCGCTCCACGAACAGCGACGCCTCGGCATCGTTCGGAAAGGGGTGACGGCGTGGAGACCTACGACCTCGCGATCATCGGAACCGGCTCGGGCAACACCGTTCTCGATGACCGTTTCGCCGACAAGCGGGTGGCGATCTGCGAGCAGGGCACCTTCGGCGGCACCTGTCTCAACGTCGGCTGCATCCCGACCAAGATGTTCGTCTACGCCGCCGAGGTCGCCCAAACCATCCGTGAGGCTTCGCGTTACGGCGTCGACGCACACATCGACCGGGTGCGCTGGGACGACATCGTCTCGCGCGTCTTCGGGCGCATCGATCCGATCGGGGTCGGCGGCGAGGACTATCGCAGCTCGGCGCCCAACATCGACGTGTACAAGCAGCACACCCGGTTCGGTCCGGTCCAGGCCGACGGGCGCTATCTGCTGCGCACCGACGCCGGCGACGAGTTCACCGCCGAGCAGGTGGTGGTCGCCGCGGGGGCTCGGGCCGTGGTTCCCGCCGCGATCCTCGACTGCGGCGCGCAGTACTACACCAGCGACACCATCATGCGAATCTCGGAATTCCCAGAACATCTGGTGATCGTCGGGGGTGGTTTCGTGTCCGCCGAATTCGCCCATATGTTCTCGTCGCTGGGCGCGCGGGTCACGCTGGTGGTGCGTGGCTCCGCGTTGCTGCGGCACTGCGACGACGCCCTGTGCAAGCGCTTCACCCGCATCGCGTCGAGCAAATGGGAACTGCACACCCACTGCAACGTCGTGAGCGCCGAGAACCAGGGCTCCGGTGTCGCGGTGCGACTCGACAACGGCCACACCATCAACGCCGACGCGATGCTGGTCGCGACCGGCCGGGTTTCCAACGCCGATCAACTCGACCTCGAGCAGGCCGGCATCGCCGTCGAGGACGGCCTCGTCGTCGTTGACGAGTACCAAAGAACTACGGCGCGTGGGGTTTTCGCTCTCGGTGACGTTTCCTCGAAGTATCAACTCAAGCACGTCGCCAATCACGAGGCGCGGGTGGTGCAGCACAATCTGCTGTGCGACTGGGACGACACCGAGGCGATGGCGGTCACCGACCATCGCTTCGTGCCGTCCGCGGTGTTCACCGACCCGCAGGTCGCCTGCGTCGGACTTACGGAAAACGAAGCCATTGCACAGGGTTTCAAGATCTCGGTGAAGATCCAGGATTACGGCGACGTCGCCTACGGATGGGCGATGGAGGACACCACCGGGTTCGTCAAGCTGATCGGCGAGTGCGGCACCGGGCGTCTGCTGGGTGCCCACATCATGGGCCATCAGGCCTCGTCGATCATCCAGCCCTTGATCCAGGCGATGAGCTTCGGGCTGACCGCTCCCGAGATGGCGCGCGGGCAGTACTGGATTCACCCGGCGCTGCCCGAAGTGGTGGAGAACGCGCTATTGGGCCTGCGCTGACCTCAGCGCCGAGCCGCGGACCCGCCCTGCTGGCATTGCGGGCACAGACCCCGCAGCGTCAGCCCGGCCCGATCCGACAGAGCGAACGCACTGCCCTCCATCGCGTGCTCGAGCGCCGAGCTGAGCTGACGCGCGGGCACTTCGATGATCGAGTCGCACTGCGTGCACACCGCGTGGTGGTGCGGGGCGGTCGCCAATCCGTAGGTCGTGATCCCGCCGTCGAGGGTGAGCGCGTGCAACACCGCCTGCTCGACCAGCGTGGTCACCGTGCGGTAGATGGTGGCCACATCGGGCGGCTGAGCGCCGGCGGGCAGGCTCGCCCGCACCCGCTGGTGAATCTCCGCGACGGAGAGGTGTCCGTTCACGGGTTCGAGCACCGCCAGTACCTGGATCCGCGAGGTCATGCGCCGCAATCCGCGGGCACGCAGGAAGTCGCCGATGCGTTCGGTGACCGCGGGATCAAGCGACGACGGGTTGGACGTCACCCGCCTAGTCTTGCGCCGGATACCCCGGATTGCCAGTCTGGACCGTCCCGCCGCCGTGAGCACGCCCTGGATTCACCGGGTATCCGCGACCGCACGGGTGTAGAAACGACGTCATGGCCGCGCGCCCGGGGACCGGCGATGCATGAGCTCTCGCTGTGCGAGGCGATCGCCGGCGTGGTCAAAACACATGCCGACGGACGGCACGTCGACGTCGTCCGTGTCCGGATCGGCGCCCTGCGCCAGGTGGTCCCCGATTCGTTGGCGTTCTGCTGGACACTCGTCCGGGAGTCGGAGAACATGCCGGACGCCGAGCTGGAACTCGAGTGCGTCGGCGCCGAGGTGCGCTGCCGCGCGTGCGGCCGCCGGTCGGAGATCACCTCGGCCTGGTCGATTTGGTGTCCACGCTGCGACAGCTCCGACGTCGAGGTCGTGTCCGGCAACGAGTTCCTGGTGACGTCGCTGGACGTGTCGTGAGAAAGGGCCCGCGGCACCGTTGGCACATCGAAAGGTGTTGAGCGATGGGTAGATTTCATCGGCACGACGACGGCACCGTGCACACCCACGCGCACGAGCACGACCACGGCGATCACCGTCACTACGAGACCGGCACGCAGCGCATCGACGTACTGGAGGCGATCTTCGCCGAGAACGATGTTCGCGCCGAGGCCAACCGGGCCGCATTCGAGAGCAACGGCATCCGTGCGCTCAACCTGATGAGCTCGCCGGGCTCGGGGAAGACGACCGTCCTCGCGGCCACACTCGACGAGCTCGCCGGCCCGTTGACGATCGGGGTGATCGAGGGTGACATCGCCACCGACCTCGACGCGGCCAAGCTCAGCGGTCGCGGCGCCCAAGTGTCACTGCTGAACACCAGTAACGGCTTTGGCGGCGAATGCCACCTCGACGCGCCCATGGTCAATCGCGCACTGCCGGGCCTCGACCTACCCGGTCTGGACCTGGTGATCATCGAGAACGTCGGCAATCTGGTCTGCCCGGCGGAGTTCGACGTCGGCGAGCATGCCAAGGCCATGGTCTACTCCGTCACCGAGGGCGAGGACAAGCCACTGAAGTATCCCGTCATGTTCAGATCGGTGGATGTGGTGTTGCTCAACAAGATTGACCTGATCCCCCACCTGGACGTGGACGTGGACAGCTACATCGCGCACGTTCGCGAGGTCAATGCGACGGCGCCGATCCTGCCGGTCAGCGCCCGCACCGGCGCCGGCATGGGCGCCTGGTTCGGCTGGCTGAGACGCTTCGCCGAAGGCGCCGTGGACTGAACCCTGACTGTCTTGCAAATCATTTGCAGGACAGCGCCATTGATTCACGACGCGTGCCGGAACCGTTGACAACCCTTGAGGGCGGGAGTAGACCCAAAAACAGCGCTGCGCAAGTGGGCCGACGGTCGACTCCGGCGGCGCAGGGGCCCCAGCCCGGCCCCGGAAAGCTGCAGCATGCCAACGGAAGCAGCAGTCAAAGCAGAAGAGACGCTGATCCACGTTCTATGGATCAACGCGGGCCTCAGTTGTGACGGTGATTCGGTGGCGTTGACTGCCGCCACCCAGCCCAGCGTCGAGGAGATCGCTCTCGGGGCTCTGCCCGGTCTCCCCAAAGTCGCCGTGCACTGGCCCCTGATCGATTTCGAATGCGGACCCAACGGGGGCGCGGACGACTTCCTCGAGTGGTTCTTCAAGGCCGATCGCGGTGAATTGGAACCGTTCGTGCTTGTCGTCGAGGGATCCATTCCCAACGAGAAGATCAAGGACGAGGGCTACTGGTGTGGGTTCGGCAACGACCCCGCCACCGGTCAGCCGATGACCACCAGCGAGTGGCTCGACCGGCTGGCGCCCAAGGCCACGGCGATCGTCGCGGTCGGGACCTGCGCCACCTACGGCGGCATCCACGCGATGGCCGGCAATCCGACCGGAGCGATGGGCGTACCCGACTACCTCGGCTGGGGATGGAAAAGCAAGGCCGGGATCCCGATCGTGTGCGTGCCCGGCTGCCCGATCCATCCCGACAACCTGTCCGAGACGCTGACCTACCTGCTGTACATGGCCACCGGTCAGGCGCCGATGATCCCGCTCGACGACGCGCTGCGCCCCAAGTGGCTATTCGGCAACACGGTGCACGAGGGGTGTGACCGGGCCGGCTACTACGAGCAGGGTGATTTCGCCACCGAGTACGGCTCACCGAAATGCATTGTCAAGCTTGGTTGTTGGGGCCCGGTCGTGAAATGCAACGTGCCCAAGCGTGGGTGGATCAACGGAATCGGTGGTTGCCCGAACGTCGGGGGGATCTGCATCGGGTGCACGATGCCGGGGTTCCCCGACAAGTTCATGCCGTTCATGGACGAACCGCCCGGGGGCAAGCTCTCCAGCACCGCGTCGGGGTTATACGGATCCGTGATTCGTAGTTTGAGGGGTATCACGGCCCGAACCGTCGACAAGGAACCGCGCTGGCGCCACAAGGGCACCGAGCTCGTCAGCGGGGCACGCCGCACCTGGTAGGTCGCGGCGCGCTCGTCTTGTTTCAGCGATCTTCACGCCACCAGCCCTTGGGGCAGAGAGCAGTAATGCGATGACAACCATCATTCCCAAACCGACCGAGGAAAAAAAGGAACCGGGTCAGCTCGTCGAGATGGCGTGGGACCCGATCACCAGAATCGTCGGCAGCCTTGGCATTTACACCAAGATCGATTTCGAGAACAAGGAAGTCGTCGAGTGTCACAGCACGTCGTCGATCTTCCGTGGCTATTCGATCTTCATGAAGGGCAAGGATCCCCGCGACGCGCACTTCATCACCAGCCGGATCTGCGGCATCTGCGGCGACAACCACGCGACGTGCTCGTGCTACGCGCAGAACATGGCTTACGGCGTCAAGCCACCACACCTGGGCGAGTGGATCGTCAACCTGGGTGAGGCCGCGGAATACATGTTCGACCACAACATCTTTCAGGAGAACCTGGTCGGCGTCGACTTCTGCGAGAAGATGGTCGCCGAGACAAATCCAAGCGTGCTTGCCCTGGCTGAGAAAACGCAGGCACCGCACGCCGACGCGCACGGTTATCGGACCATCGCCGACATCATGCGCTCGCTCAATCCGTTCAGCGGCGAGTTCTATCGCGAGGCGCTGGCGGTGAGCCGCTGGACGCGAGAGATGTTCTGCCTGATGGAAGGTCGCCACGTGCACCCGTCCACGCTGTACCCGGGCGGGGTGGGCACGGTCGCGACGATTCAGCTGATGACGGACTACATGACGCGGCTGATGCGCTATGTCGAGTTCATGAAGAAGGTCGT
Source organism: Mycobacterium ahvazicum (assembly GCF_900176255.2). Classification (GTDB taxonomy): domain Bacteria; phylum Actinomycetota; class Actinomycetes; order Mycobacteriales; family Mycobacteriaceae; genus Mycobacterium; species Mycobacterium ahvazicum. The sequence continues at coordinate 1,415,110 of NZ_FXEG02000002.1, read as the reverse complement.
GCCGATGCACGACGACCTGTTCGACTTCTTCTACACCGCACTGCCCGGCTACGAGAAGGTCGGGCTGCGTCGCACCCTGCTCGGCTGCTGGGGCTCCTTCCAGGATCCCGAGGTGTGCAATTTCGCGTACCAGGACATGGAGCGTTGGGGAAACGCGATGTTCGTGACGCCGGGTGTGGTGGTGGACGGCCAGCTGGTCACCCACTCGCTGGTCGACATCAATCTCGGCATCCGGATCCTGTTGGGCAGTTCGTATTACGACGACTGGACCGAACAGGAGATGTTCGTCAAGACCGATCCACTGGGCAACGCGGTGGACCGTCGGCACCCGTGGAACCAGCACACCAACCCGCATCCGCAGAAGCGCGACATGGACGGCGGCAAGTACAGCTGGGTGATGTCACCGCGCTGGTTCGACGGCAAGGACCACTTGGCGCTCGACACCGGCGGGGGCCCGCTGGCGCGGCTGTGGTCGACCGCGCTGGCCGGCCTGGTCGACATCGGCTACGTCAAGGCGACCGGCGACAGCGTGCAGATCAACCTGCCCAAGACCGCGCTGAAGGGGCCGGTCGAGTTCGAGTGGAAGGTGCCCAAGTACGGCAGCAACACGATCGAACGCGACCGCGCCCGGACCTACTTCCAGGCCTACGCGGCGGCCTGCGCGCTGCACTTCGCCGAAAAGGCCTTGGCGGAGATCCGCGCCGGGCGCACCAAGACCTGGGAGCGCTTCGAGGTGCCCGACGAGGGCATCGGGTGCGGCTTCACCGAGGCGGTACGCGGCGTGCTGAGCCATCACTTGGTGATCCGGGACGGCAAGATCGCGAACTACCACCCGTACCCGCCGACGCCGTGGAATGCCAACCCGCGCGACAGTTTTGGCACGCCGGGCCCCTACGAGGACGCGGTCCAGGGGCAGCCGATTTTCGAGGAGAACGACCGGGAGAACTTCAAGGGCATCGACGTCATGCGCACCGTGCGCAGCTTCGACCCCTGCCTGCCGTGCGGTGTGCACATGTATCTGGGGAAGGGCAAGACCCTGGAGAGACTGCACACGCCAACGCAATCACCCGCCGGGGAGTGACGATCGCAAGCGCGGCGAAGCCGGGCGCAGCGGGTCGTCACAATATTGGAGGACGCATGGCAGATCGCCCGGAAGGTCCCGACAGCGACACACAATGGCGTACTGCGGGCGATCGGATCCAGACACTGCTGGATTCCTGCGCGGCGGGTGGTGCGGCAGCGCATGAGCGCGCACAGCAGTTGGTCCGCGAGGTGGTCGGCTTGTACGGCGCCGGCCTCGAACGGATCGTGCTGTATCTTTTAGCCGGAGACCCGGCCCTAGCCGAGCGGCTGGCCACCGACGACCTGGTGGCCAGCCTGCTCCTTGTGCACGGCTTGCACCCACACGACGTGCATCGCCGGGTCTGCGACGCGCTGGACCGGGTGCGGCCGTACTTGGGCTCACACGGCGGCGACGTCGACCTGCTGGGGATCGCCGGCGGCACCGTACGGCTGGCGTTCACCGGCAGCTGTAAGAGCTGCCCGTCGTCGGCGGTGACGCTGGAGCTCGCCGTCCAGGACGCCGTTCGCGCTGCGGCGCCCGAGATTTCGGCAATCGAGGTGGTCACCGCCCAACCCGCGGCCGAGCCGTCCGTGATTCCCGCGGAATCGCTGCTGGCGCAGGTGCGTTCGAACGGTTCCCCGCCGCGTGCGCACGGGTCCCGCTGGCACCCGGTACCCGAACTGGCCGAGTTGGCGCCCGGCGAGGTGGCCGGATTCCGGATTTCGGGCGCCACGATCGTGGTGTGCCGGGTGGGCGACCTGCCGTTGGCCTACGTCGACCATTGCCCGGTGTGCGACGACACGTTGGCGGGAGCCCACCTGCGCGACACGCTGCTGGGCTGCCCGCGCTGCCGCACCCAGTTCGACGTCGTACACGCGGGCGCCGGCCCCGACGGAGCGCACCTGGAACCGTTGCCCCTGCTGCTGCGTGACGGGGTGCCATCGGTGGCACTGGCCGAACCGTTGGGAGCCGGCGCATGACAACCCCGTACGACGTGCTGGCCCGTATCCAGAGCGGCCGCGCAAATCCCGAGCCGGCCGGCGAGCGCTGCGAAATGTGCTCGGAGAGCATCGCCGACGAGCATCAGCACGTAGTGAATGTGGCCGGGCGGCAACTGATGTGTGTGTGTCGCGCCTGCTATCTGCTGTTCACCGACGCGCAAGCCGAGTTGAGCTACCGCGCGGTGCCGGACAGGTATTTGGCGTTCCCGAATTTCGCGCTGGACCGGCGCGCCTGGGACGCACTGCAGATTCCGGTCGGCGTGGCGTTCTTCTTCACCAACTCCGCGCTGCTGCGCACGGTGGCGTTCTATCCCGGCCCCGCCGGGGCGTGCGAGTCCGAGCTAGACCTCGACGCCTGGAACGCCATCCGCGCGGCCGATCCGCGGGTGGGCCTGCTCACCGCGGACGTGGAGGCGCTGCTGGTCCGGGTCAGCAACGAATACGCGCAGCCGCAAAGCTATCTCGTCCCGATCGACGCCTGTTACGAATTCGTCGGCCGCCTGCGCATGCTGTGGCGCGGTTTCGACGGCGGTCAGGAGGCGCGGCGGTTCATCGACGAGTTCTTCGCCGCGATCGCGGCCCGCGCTTTAGAAACGCCACTGGAGACGCCGCGATGAGCGCCGAGGTGGCTTACCACGTTCTAGACGTCGCGCCCGAACCGTACGCGGTCAGCCCGGTGCTGACGGCCCGCGTCGGCGTCGTGGCCGACGGGGACCCGGTGCACGCCATCGCGCTGCGCGCTCAGGTCCGCATCGAGCCGCCGCGCCGGTCGTACTCCGACGACGAGGCCGCCGGGCTGATCGACTTGTTCGGCCCGCGCGAGCGCTGGGCGAGCACCCAGCACGGGTTCCTCTGGCAGCACTGCACCGCGATGGTGCCCGGATTCACCGGACACACCACCGTGCAGCTTGCGCTGGACTGCACCTACGACTTCGAGGTCGCGGCGTCCAAGTATCTGCACGCGCTGCGCGACGGCGCGGTGCCGCTGCAATTCCTGTTCAGCGGAACCATATTCGTCAAATCCGACCGCGGCTTCTCGGTCCAGCAAGTGCCATGGGACCGCGAGCACCGCTACGACATGCCGGTGCAGGCCTGGCGGGCACTGATCGCGCAGCACTATCCCAACACCGGCTGGGTCCGGCTGAATCACGAGACCATCGCCGCGCTGGCCAACTACAAGTCGGTACAGGGCATGCTCGACCTCGATCAGGCGGTCACCTCGCTACTGGATCGCGAACGGACCACGGCATGACAACGTCGAGCTGGGACCGCGCCCGCGCCGTCGCCGACGCGGTGCTCTACGAGGGTTATCTGCTCTATCCGTACCGCGGCACGTCGAGCAAGAACCAATCTCGTTGGCAGTTCGGGGTTCTGGGACCGCCCGGGGCGGCCGCGGAAAGCCTGGGCGAAGACGACGGGTTGGCGGCGCAGTTCCTGGTCGAGGGAGCCGAGGCGCTCACGCTGGTGGTGCGGTTTCTGCAGTTGCAGCACCGCCGGGCCGAACGCGCCGCCTCCGACGATCGATTCGAACCGGTTGCCGAGCTCGCCACGCCGGCCGGCTCGTGGCTGACCTGGGACGAAGCCGTCGAGTGCGAGAGGTCCTTCGGCCCTCTCGCACTCGACGACCAGGTGTGGAAAGTGCCGATTGTGGTGAGTGCGGCGACCGACATCGAGCGTGTCGAAGGCGGCCGCCTGGTTCGCGAACGCAAGCAGATCCGCGGCGAACTGACCGTCAGCAGCCAACCCGACGGCGCGATGCGCCGAGTCTCGGTGCGGCTGAACAATATCGGCGATGCCGCGGTGGACAAGGACGACGCGATCGCGCGGTCCATGATCGGCAGCCACCTGATCGTCGAGGTCGTCGGTGGCCGCTTCGTCTCGTTGCTCGAGCCACCACGGGCGGCGACCGAGGCAGCGTCGCGGTGCAGCCAGCACCGCTGCTTCCCCGTGCTGGCCGGTCCGCCCGGCAGCCACGACGTCCTGCTGATCTCGCCGATCATCCTCTACGACCACCCCGAGGTCGCCGAGCAGAGCAATACCGCGCTGTATGACTGCACCGAGATCGACGAGATCTTGACTCTGCGCGTGATGACGATGACCGACGACGAGAAGGCGCAGGCCCGGGCCACGGATCCGCGGGCCGCACGGATCATCGAGGCGTGCGACACGATGTCGCCCGACGCGATGACGCGCCTGCACGGCGTGCTGCGCGATCCACACCGGCTCGACACCCCCGCGGGCCTGGTCCCAGAGATTCCCGACGGCATCCACTGGTGGGATCCGCTGGCCGACAACGCCGTTCGCCCCGAGATCGACGCGGTGCTGGTGAACGGTATCCGGGTCGCGCGGGGCAACCGGGTTCGGTTGCGACCGCGACGCAACGCCGACGCCCAGGACATCTTCGTCGCCGGCAAGACCGCCCGTGTCACGTCGGTGCACGAGGACGTCGAGGGCAACAAGCATGTCGGCGTCGTGGTCGAGGACGACCCGGCCGCCGAACTGCACGACTGGTACGGCCGCTACCTGTACTTCTCCCCCGACGAAGTCGAGCCTCTGCAAACAGAAACCAACACCCGGGAAAGGAGTTCGACATGGAAGTCGTAGGTTGGGTATTCATCGCTGTCATCGCGCTGGTGGTCGGGATCGCGGTAGTACTGGGGGTGGTGTCGCTGCCCGACGCCCGCCGCTACCTGAAGTTGAGGCGGATGTAGCCGCGTCGGAGACGGCCATGACCGCGCGCATCCTGGTGGCCGGGATCGGCAACATCTTCCTGGGCGACGACGGATTCGGTTCCGAAGTAGTCCGCAACGCCGCGCTGCCACACCACAATCACAGTGTCCGCGTGACCGACTACGGCATCGCGGGCATGCACCTCGCGTATGACCTGCTCGAGGACTGGGACACGCTGGTCCTCGTCGATGCGGTACCCAGCCGCGGCCACCCGGGAACCCTGCACGTGTTCCAGGCTGACCATGACTCCACTTGCACCACAGTCGGTTTCGATGGCCACAGCATGGACCCGGCCGCGGTGTTCGCCAGCCTGCGCGCGCTCGGCGGCAATCCGCCGTACACGGTGGTGGTCGGGTGTGAGGCCGGCTGCGTCGAAGAGGGCATCGGTCTCACCGAACCGGTCGCCAAAGCCGTTCCGCGGGCCGTTCATGCGATCGAGGAGATCGTCGCCGCGCTGCAGACCCCGACGGCCTGCGCGGTGCGCGAGGAGTGCTGAGATGTGTTTGGGGATTCCCGGTCAGGTGATCAGGATGCTGGACGGTTACGAGGGCCAGCTGGCGCTGGTCGAGGTCACCGGCGAGCAGCGCAAGGTCAACGTCGGCATGCTGCCCGAAGAGACATTCGAGCGCGGCGACTGGGTGATCATCCACATGGGCTTCGTGGTCGAGAAGACCGATCGCGCCGGCGCCGAGCAGGCGATGGCCGGTCTGGAACTGATGGGCCGCGGCGGCCCGGAGGGCGGTTGAGATGACCGGCTTCTCCTTGTCGGGGCCCCCGCTGCTTCGGTCCGACGTCTCCCACCCGCAGGTGCGGCGGCGCTTCACTGTGACCGGTGTCGTTCAAGGGGTCGGCTTCCGGCCGTTCGTGCACCGGATCGCCGGCGAGCTCGGCCTGGCCGGCTTCGTCGGAAACGACTCCGGCGCGGTATTTCTCGAGGTGCAGGGCGAGCCGGCACGCGTGGCGGAGTTCGGTCACCGGCTACGTGACCAGGCCCCGCCGCTGGCCCGCATCGCCGCCGTCGGCGTGGCGGACCTGACCGCGGATACCAGTTGCGGGCACGAGTTCCGGATCGTGGCGAGTCGGACGATCACCGGTGCCACCACCCCGATTCCGCCCGACATCGCGGTGTGCGACGACTGTGTCGCCGAACTGTTCGACCCCCACGATCGGCGCTACCGCCACCCGTTCGTCACGTGCACCAACTGTGGACCGCGGTTCACCATCATCCGCGAATTACCGTACGACCGCCCAGCCACCACGATGGCCGCGTTTCCGATGTGCGCGCGATGTGCGGCCGAATACCACGATCCCGCGAATCGCCGGTTCCACGCCCAGCCGATCGCCTGCCCCGAATGCGGTCCCTCGCTGTGGTTGTGCGCGCAGGACGGGCGGGTCACGGGGTCGGATGCGGCGCTGGCGGCCGCCCAACGGGCGCTGACGGCGGGCGCGGTGGTCGCCATCAAGGGCATCGGCGGCTACCACCTGGCCTGTGCCGTCGACGACGAAACGGCCGTCGGGGCATTGCGGGCACGAAAAGCCCGCGGCGCCAAGCCGTTCGCCATGCTGGTCCGCGACGTGGATGTCGCGCGCCGCTACGCCGAGATCGACGACGACGAGGCCGCAGTGCTGTCGAGTCCCGCGCGCCCGATCGTGTTGTTGCGGCGCCGCCCGGACGCGCCGGTCGCTGCGGCCGTTGCCCCCGGCAGCCCGCTGCTGGGGCTGATGCTGCCGTACTCCCCCGTCCACCATCTGCTGCTGACTTCCGCACCCGATGCGCTGGTGTTCACCAGCGCCAACCGGACCGAGGAACCCATCTGCTTCACCGACGACGATGTCGTGTCCCGGCTCCCGGGACTCTGCGACGCGATCCTCGACCACGACCGGCCCATCCACGTGCCGTGTGACGACTCGGTGGTGCGCGTGGTCGACGGTAGGGAGCTCCCGATCCGACGGTCGCGCGGTTTTGCCCCACTGCCGATCGATCTGGGCCGCCACGGCCCGGCGGTGCTCGCGGTGGGCGGCGAGCTGAAGAACACGTTCTGCCTCGCCGACGGTTCGCACGCCTACCTGTCCGGCCACATCGGCGACATGGCCAGCTGGGAGACGCTGCGGGCGTTCGAGCGTGCGGTGCATCAACTCAGCGAACTCCATTGTGAACCAGCCCGATTGGCTGCCGACTTACACCCGGGGTATCACACCCGCAGCTGGGCCGAGCGTCGCGCCGGTGATCGACCTCTGGATCTCGTCCAGCACCATCACGCGCATGTGGTCTCGCTGCTGGCCGAACACGGCCGCCTCGGTGAACCCGTGGTCGGCGTCGCCTTCGACGGCACCGGGTACGGTTGTGACGACACGATCTGGGGCGGGGAGATCCTTGTCCTCGGTCGCGACAGCCACCGCTTCGTGCGGGCCGGCCATCTGTTGCCGGTGCCGCTGCCGGGCGGCGACGCCGCCGTTCGCAACCCGTGGCGCATCGCGCTGTCCCAGTTGTGGATGGCCGGCATCGACTGGACCCCGCAACTGGCGCCGGTCGCCGCGGCTTCGGCGGAGGAATTGCGGCTCACCCGTTCGCAATTGGAGAGCAGCACCGGATGTGTGCGGTGTTCCAGCATGGGCCGATTGTTCGACGCGATCGCCTCGCTGTTGGGGGTGCGGCACCGTATCGACTACGAAGGCCAGGCCGCCATCGAGCTGGAGGCGCTGGCCGAGCGCGCCGCGGGCCCCGGTCCCGCGCTGCCGCTGACCGTGCGGGCCGACGGGGTGATCGACCCGGCCACCTGCGTGCAGACCATGGTGTCGGCACTCTACGCGGGCACATCGGCGGCGCTGCTGGCGGCCGCGTTTCACCGGGCCATCGCGGTCGCGGTCGCCAAGGTGGTCGCGCAGGTGGCCGGCCCGATCCGGCTGGTGGGCCTGACCGGCGGTGTTTTCCAGAATGTGCTGCTCTTGCGCGCTTGTCGTGAGCTGCTGCAGCACAATGGTTTTGAGGTGCTGACCCATCACACCGTTCCGCCCAACGACGGCGGGCTGGCGTTGGGCCAGGCCGCGATCTCGATGCTCACCGCACTCGAGGAGATGTCATGACGACGTTCACGGCGATCGACCGCGGGCTCGGCGCCGAACTGGCCTCGGATCTGGCCACTGACCTGGCCGCCGCGGCCTTCACGCTGGCCAAGCGGTTCGCCGCCGGTGCCACCATGTGGTCCATCGCCCCGTCCTGGGAGCCGCATGCGCTGCACATCGCGGTCGAGTTCGTCCATCCGGTGATCGTGGGGAAACGAGCATTGCCCGCTGTCGCACTCACCGGGCCCGATCTGGTTGATTTGGTGCGGGTTTCGGTGCGCCCCGGCGACATCGTGATCGCGGTCTCCGGTGCGCGGGACGCGGACGTCTGCTCGGTGATGCGACGCGGCCCCGCATGGGGTGCCACCACGCTGTGGATCGGCAGCGGCGAACGACCGCAGGCGGGGATGGCCGATCACGTGCTGTGGCTGGACGATCCGGATCCGCGGGTGCCCGCGACCGGTGGCTTCGTGTTGTTCTATCACCTGCTGTGGGAGCTCACGCACGTCTGCTTCGAGCACGCCGGACTGCTCAAACCCGAATGCGCCGAAGACGTCTGCGTGACGTGCGGCGACGAGGGCCGCCTGGGCGAGGTGAGGGCCGCCGCCGCCGACGAGACGGCCACCGTGCGCACCGCACGCGGCGTCGAGAACGTCGTGACCACGCTCGTGGGTCCCGTTGCCACCGGCGATCTGGTGCTCGTGCATGCCGGCACCGCGATCAGCCGAATCGAGGACACGCGATGAGCCGCGACGAACCCACCAACTTTCTCTATCCGTTCATCGACGCGCAGGAGGACGACCCCACCTCGCTGCTCGCCGACCTGGCCGCGTCGGCGCGGGCGAAAGCGGCCGAAAGCCTGGCCTTGCGGCGCGCCACGCTGGACGCCAACGCCGAGCTGCTGCAGGTGGCCGCCACCGAGACGGCACGCCGGTTCGCCGCGGGCGGGCGGATGTTCACCTTCGGAAACGGCGGCCGCTGCACCGATTCCACGACCCTTGCCACCTTGTTCGCCCGGCCGCCGATCGGCACGTCGCTGCCGGCCTGGTCGTTGACCGCCGACCAGGCCATCGTGACGGCGCTGGGCAACGATGTCGGGTTCGAGCTGGTATTCGCCCGTCAGCTGATCGCCCGCGCCAACGCCGGTGACATCGCCGTCGCGATGTCGACCAGCGGCAACTCGCCGAATCTGCTCACCGCGCTGGCCGAGGCGCACCAACGCGGCCTGTACACCATCGGTTTCGCCGGTTACGACGGCGGTGCCTTCGTGAACAATCCAAATGTGAACGCCTGCTTCGTCGTTCGATCACAAAGTGTGCACCGGATCCAGGAATCTCAAGCGCTGCTGGGCTATCAACTGTGGCTAGCTGTTCACGAACGGTCCGGCGACCAAGGTGTGGGGGCCGCATGAACAAGTATCTTTCGTCGGGACCGCGCTTCGCCGAGGGTGAGGTGATCGAGCGGGTCGAGTCGTTCCGCCGGCGCCGCCCCCGGTTACTCGACGACCACGTGACGCTGGCGCATGGCGCCGGCGGCAAAGCGTCGGCGGCACTGCTCGACGCGGTGTTCATGGAGGCGTTTCGCAACCCGGCGCTGGAGTCACTCGGCGACGGCGCGGTGCTCACGTTGCCCGGCGGCGAGCGACTGGCGATGTCCACCGACTCGTTTGTGGTGCAGCCCAGGCGTTTTCCGGGCGGCTCCGTCGGTGAGCTCGCCGTCAATGGCACCTGCAATGACCTGGCGATGACCGGTGCCGTGCCGGCCTGGATATCGGCGGCGTTCGTGCTCGAAGAGGGCTTTGCGATCGCCGAGTTGAAAGAGATCGCCGCCGATATGGCCGCGGCCGCCGCCAAGGCCGGTGTGCAGATCGTCACCGGCGACACCAAGGTGGTGCCCAGAGGCGCGGCCGACGGGCTGTTCATCACCACCGCGGGGGCCGGCGTCATCCCGGCCGGGCGCACCCTGTCGGCGGATTCGGTGCGCGTCGGCGACAAACTGCTGCTGTCCGGGTCGATGGGCGACCACGGCATGGCCGTCATGCTGGCCCGCGGCGACCTGGCCATCGAGGCCGACATCGCCTCCGACACCGCCTGCGTCAGCCCGCTGGTCGAATTGCTGATGGCCGCGGCACCCGCCACTCGCTGGCTGCGCGACGCCACCCGCGGCGGCGTCGGCACGGTATGCAACGAACTGGCCCAGGCCTGCGGTCTCGGGGTGGTGCTCGACGAGCAGCGACTCCCGTTGCAGGCACACGTCAATGGCGCGTGCGAGTTGCTCGGCATCGATCCGCTCTATGTCGCCAACGAGGGCAAGTTCGTCGCCGTCGTCGCGCCGCAGGAGGCCGAAGCCGGCCTGGCCGCGTTGCGGTCGCACCCGCTCGGCACGCAGGCGGCGCAGGTCGGGGAAATCGTCACCGAACCCGCGGACGCCGTGGTACTGCGCACCGGATTCGGCGGGACCCGCATCGTCGACATGCTCGTCGGGGATCCGTTACCAAGAATCTGCTGACGAAAAGGAGCTCGCTGACATGTGCCTCGGAATTCCGGGCCGGATCGTTGAAATCACCGACCCCGCAAACTATTTAGCGAAGGTCGACGTCAGCGGCGTGCAGCGCAACATCAGCGTGCGCCTGCTGGAGGACGACATGCCCGAGCCCGACGAGTGGGTGCTGGTCCACGTCGGGTTCGCGATGGCCAAGATCGACGAAACCGAGGCGCTGCTCACCTTGGCCGCGATCAAAAAGCTCGGCGAGGCCTACACCACCGAAATGGAAGCCTTCGACTCGTCGGCCATCGTCTGAAAGGGGGACGGCAATGAAATTCGTTGACGAATTCCGCGATCCGGCCGCGGCCCGCAAGCTGCTGGGCGCGATCGAGCACCTGGCCGGCAGCGGTGCTGAGCAGTTCAAGTTCATGGAGGTGTGCGGCGGGCACACCCACACCATCTATCGGCACGGCATCGAGCATCTGTTGCCCGACAACGTCGAATTGGTGCACGGCCCGGGCTGTCCGGTCTGCGTGATCCCGATGGGCCGCATCGACGACGCGATGTGGCTGGCCGGTCAGCCCGATGTGATCTTCACCTGCTTCGGCGACATGATGCGGGTGCCCGGTTCGAACGGAAGCCTGTTGGACGCCAAGGCCCGGGGCGCCGACGTGCGTTTCGTCTATTCACCGCTGGACGCGTGCAAGGTCGCGATGGACAACCCGGACCGCCACGTCGTGTTCTTCGCGATCGGCTTTGAAACCACCGCGCCGTCCACCGCGGTCACACTGGTGCGGGCACGCGAGCTGGGGCTGCCGAACTTCTCCGTGTTCTGCAACCACGTCACGATCGTGCCGCCGATCAAGGCGATCCTGGAATCGCCGGATCTGCGGCTGTCGGGATTCATCGGTCCCGGTCACGTGTCGACGGTGGTCGGCAACCGGCCGTATCGATTCGTCCCCGATGTGTATCGAAAGCCGTTGGTGGTGGCTGGATTCGAGCCCCTGGACATCCTGGCCGCGGTCGCGATGCTGCTGCGTCAGATCCGCGAGGGCCGCTGCGAGGTGGAGAACCAGTACAAGCGGGTGGTGCCCGAGCACGGCAACCCGGCCGCGCTGGCGCTGCTGGGCGCGGTGTTCGCGCTACGCCCGCATTTCGAATGGCGAGGGCTGGGCTTCATTTCGCAAAGCGCACTGCGGCTGCACGACGACTTCGCGGAGTTCGACGCCGAGCTGCGGTTCGCGATGCCCGGTGTGCGGGTCGCCGACCCGAAGGCTTGTCAATGCGGCGAGGTGCTCAAGGGTGTGCTGAAGCCTTGGGAGTGCAAGGTTTTCGGCACGGCGTGCACGCCGGAGACGCCGATCGGAACGTGCATGGTGTCGCCCGAGGGGGCCTGCGCGGCCTATTACAACTTCGGCCGCATGCACCGTGACGCCGTCAAATTGGTGGCGCGGTCTTGAATCAGAGGGGCGTCGAGATGTTCGCCCGCTACGCGTATGCACCCAACGCACTGGGCTACTGCGGGCCACCGCTGGGCGCCACGCTGCGTGCCGGCTCGGTAGCCGATGTGCGCGCCGCGGCGTCGAAGTTCTCCGGGGCCTGGCCGTATCTGCGGGTGCTGGCCGCGCTGGCGGGTATCGCCGATCCGCTGGATCACCGCCTGGTCGAATCGTATTGGCTCGGCGGCGGAATCGGCGCCGGCATCGATGCGCGGGACTTCTACGACGCGTTGCTGGCGATCATCGGCCCGCAGGCCGGGCGCTACTGGTCACACCTGACACCGGAGCTGTCGCGCGAAGCGGCCGGCAACCACTGCTTCCATGTGTTCGGCGTGTACCCGTGGACACGATTTCTCGGCCGCGGCATGGACGAACATCCGCTAGGTGTGTTGGACAACTGCCGAATCACCTGGGGCACAGTCGTTTCCCGAACCGGTGACGACGTCGAGGTGAGCTGCCGGCGGCTGATCTACGATGGGCGGGCGCTCACACTGGGCGAGCCGTCGCTGCGATTGCTCGACATCTGGGCCGACGGGTACAGCGCGGTGCCCGACGTGGCCGTCGGTGACGAGGTCGCGGTGCACTGGGGCCGGCTGTGTGGCCGGCTGGACCCGCAGCAGCAGCGCGCGCTGGCGCAGAGCACGGACCGGCAACTGCGGGTGACCAGTCAACGGCTGGCCCACGTTTAGCCGTGCCAGACTGGGGCCATGTCTGCTCCCACGCCCGGCTCCCTGTGCGATGTGCTGCCGGCGGCGGCCGCACTGCTCGGCGTGCCGGATGCCGTCGACCGGTTGGCGGTCACCGAATCGGTTGCCGGGCAGGTTGATCGAATCGCCGTCGTGCTGGTGGACGGACTGGGCTGGCACCTGCTACCGGAGTTGGCGGGCAGCGCGCCGCTGCTGGCCTCGGTGCTGGCCGGCGGGGCGGGGCGGATGACCCAACTCACGTGCACCTTCCCGTCGACCACGCCGAGCAGCCTGGTGTCGCTGGGCACCGGCGCGCAGCCCGGCGAACACGGCATCCTCGGCTTCACCCTCAACGTCCCGGGCACCGAGCGGGTGCTGACCCACATCTACTGGCGCTCGGATTCACCCTGGGCCCCGCCGCCGGCGCAGTGGCAGCCGTTGCCCACCTGGTTCGAGCGGCTGCACCGATGCGGGGTCGCCGCGCGGGCGGTGCTGCCGGCGTTGTTCGTGGGCAGCGGACTGACGGATTCGGCGTATCGCGGCGCCGACTTTCGGCCCAGCAACCCCGGCGACGACTACGCCCAGCTGGTCATCGACGAGCTGCGCGCGGCACCCGGCCTGGTCTACGGCTACACCGCCGAACTGGACACCGCCGCGCACGTGTTCGGCATCGGATCGCCGCAGTGGCATGACGCGGCCGCAGGGGTCGACGCGCTGCTGACACGCCTGGTCGATGCCCTGCCGGCCAACGCCGCGCTGCTGGTGACCGCCGATCACGGCGGCCTCAACGTGCCGCCGCAGGCCCGCGTCGACATGGACACCGACGCCCGGCTGAGTGCGGGCATCCGGGTGGTCGCGGGTGAACCGCGGGTGCGCTACCTGCACACCGAGCCGGGCGCCGCGGTCGATGTGCAGGCCACCTGGAGCGCGCTGCTGGACGGCCGGGCCCAGGTTTACAGTCGCGACCAGGCGGTGGCCACCGGGATGTTCGGGCCGGTCGATCCGGGGCATCTGGCGCGCATCGGCGACGTCGTTGTGATCTGCCCCGGCGACACCGCGGTGCTGGCCACCAAGCGCGAGCCTGCCGAGGCGGCCCGCCTCATCGGGTTTCACGGCGGGGCCACCGCGGTCGAAATGGCGATACCGCTCATCGTTTTCGCCCTATGAGCGAAATGCACAACAGACTCCGATCCACCTCACAGCTGGCGACCGCCGACGACCAGCTTCGTCCTGTACAGTCGGGCCACTGTGAACGTCCGGTGCGCAAGTCACACTCGGCGGCGGCAGGCGGCCATCGCCGTTATCGCGGCGCTGAGTCTGTTTGCCAGCCTCATCGCCGGTTCTGCGTTGCGGTCCCAATTTTCGGCGGCCACCCTGCCCGAGCCCGCGGCGTGGTCGCACTCGACACCGAATTCCGGTCATCCGCAATCCGATAGCGCATTCTTCGCGGCGATCCACCTGCAACAGGCCAGTTCATGGGATGCGTCCCCGGTGAACAAGAAACCGTTCCACAGCATGTGGATGACGCACGACCGCCCGGACGTCTGGACGCGCATATCGGCGCACTCGTTACTGTCCGTGCTGCCGGTTTCTTTTCCCGGCACCGGTTTTCGCATCGGCGGCGTGTCCGCCGGCACCCCCGCACCCGAATGCGACAAGCAGGAGATATTGGCGCTGCTCTGCGTTGCTCGCCGCTGAGCGGACAGCACCAGGCTGTGGCCCGCCTCACTTTCGACCGTGAGATGCGTTGTGAGGCCTATTACAACTTCCGCAGGAGCGAAACGCGAGCGTCCGTGGCGGCGTTCTTGTTCGCATCTATGTCTTGAAGGGAACGTCCATGTTTGCAATGGATTTCGCAACTCTACCGCCCGAAATCAACTCGGGGCTGCTGCATTCGGGCCCCGGCTCACGATCGATGACGGATGCCGCCACGGCATGGAGCGTGCTCGCTGATCGCCTATATAACGCTGCGGCACAATATAATTCGTCGACCGCGGAGCCCGTGATGACCACCCACGCCCAATGGCTGAACGACGTTGCGGCACAAGCCGAGCAGACGGCCGCCCGGGCTACCTCGGCCGCGAATGCCTACGAGTTGGCGCTGGCGGCGACGGTGGCCCCTGCGGCAGTCCAGGCCAACCGCATGCTGTGGACGTGGCTGGCCGAGACGAACTGTCTGGGCCAGGCGAGTGCGGCCATCGCGGACGCCGAGAGCGACTACGACCAGATGTGGGCCCAGGACGTCGACGCGATGCACACCTACGCGCAGGCCTGCGCCGACGCCGCGGCGGTGACGCCGTTCGCGTCGCCGCCACTGGCCGGTGTGGATCCCGACCAGGACAGCCGCACGCCGCACGCGCCGGTCGTCATCTCGGCTGGCCGCCAGGTGATCTCGGCGATACCCGACGCTCTCGATGCACTGGCTACGTCGTCCGGAAAGCCCTCGACGGTTTTCGACACGTTCCTCTCGCCGGTGACCGCGTCGCTGTCGAACCTTGGCTCACTGTGTGCGCCGTCGGACTTCGCGATCAACCACCTGAATTCGCGGAACAAGAACGCGGCACTGCAAAGAGCGGCGACGTTGTTGTCCGGGTTACCGATCCGCGCTCGGGCGGCGGACTTCGGGCGCGCGGCATCGGTCGGGATGCTGACCGTGCCGCAAGGCTGGCTGGCCCAGACGCCACCCCCGCAACGCGAGTGGGGTTACGAACCAATGCATTTGGTCAACAACGGTGAACCGCCGCAATGGCCACAGACCCGTTAGGCGACCCTCGTGCCGGACGCGTAGGAGCTCGCGGCGTCGACGATCGCCGTAAACAGCCGCAGATCCTCGAGGAACTGCTCGGGATGCCACTGCACGGAGACCACGAAGTTGTCCCCGGGTACCTCCAGCCCCTCGACGACGCCGTCAGCGTCCCAGGCACTGACGATCAGGCCGTCACCGACCTTGTCGACGGCCTGGTGGTGGTAGCACCAGGCGTAGGCGGACTCGCCGAGTAGCTCGGCGAGCCTGGTCCCGGCAACCGTGGTGACCGGCAACTTGGTGAAGCGCCCATAGCCCGCGTGATGCCCGCGGTGGCCGAGCACGTCGGGCAGATGCTGATGCAGGGTTCCACCGAATGCGACATTGAGCATCTGCGTGCCGCGGCAGATGCCCAGCACCGGAAGGCCGCGGTCCAGTGCGGCCCGCAACAGCGCGAACTCAAACTGGTCGCGGACCGTGCGGGGCGCGTCGGTCTTCGGATGCGGTTGCTGGCCATAGGCGGCCGGGTCGACGTCGTATCCCCCGGTGACGATCAGCCCGTCGAGGTGGTCGAGCACGCTCTCGGCGACCCCGGGATCCGCCGGCTGGGGCGGCAGCAGCACCGCGATGCCGCCCGCCTTGATGACGCCCTCGAAGTAGTTGGCGCCCAGATATCCCGCCGGGATGTCCCAGCCGTCGGACTGCACTTGCTCGAGATAGCTGGTCAGGCCGATGACCGGCCGACGCATTCCAGAGGCGTTCACGCCGCGGCGTCCTTTCCTTGACTACGCGACCACGCTGTCGCCAAACGTATGCCGGCCGGACAGTCCTACCAGGTGCTGGTACGCAAGACGATCTCGGCCGCCAATTGGGCGGTCGACTCCTGGGCGTTGCGCCGTCCGAGCATGTCCACGCTGCGGTAGTCGGCGTACACGAACCGCTGGCTGTTGCGGGCGACCGTCCGTCCGCCCGGCGTACTGACCAGCACCGTGGTGCCGATCTCGACCGGAGGACAGTGCTCGTCGCGGACCACGCCGTTGACGTCGGCCACGCACGGATGCCCGCGATCCACGACGACCAGCCCGACGAACCGGCCCAACTTGGTCGCCGCGAGCTCCCAGGCGATGTCGCCGCCGGCGCGGTCTCCCACCACGACGGCCCAGCCGATACCCAGGCCGTCGAGGATGCCGATCACCGACTTCGGGGTCAACCGCGGGTCGAGGCCGATGACGATGGTGCGCAGCGACGCGGTGTGGAGGCGCTCACAGACCGCGTCATATGCGGCTAACTCTCGCTGTTCATCGCAGAGGATGACGACGACGACACCCTTCTCCGGACCGGACACGCCCACCGGGACGGGAAACCCGTCGAGCGTGGTCATCATCGAGGGCACTTACGCACGCTACAGCCAATATTGGCACCGCGCGAGGTTTCTCCCGGCGCCAGCGCGAGCCGCGGGCGCTACGGCCGCAGCCGGCTCACGAGCTGTGGCCGCGGCGGCGGGCCGTCGAGCAGGCCGAGGACAGCGTCCATGTCGAGGTGCGACGCCAGCAATTCGGCGGCCGCGTCCAGTTGGGCGTCGCGTCGCGCCGCGACGTCGGTGTCGTCGGCGACGACGAACCTTGTCCGTCCGGCGGCCGCGGCCACCTCGGTCAGCCAGTCGCGGCGAAAGTCGTCGTTGTCCAGTAGGCCGTGCCAATGCGTGCCGAAGACCGCGCCGTGGGCCAGGCCGTGCAGATCGTCGCCCGCCTGGAACCACGGCTCGTTGCGGTAACGGGCCAGCCGGCCATGGTGGATTTCGTAGCCGGCGAGCGGCCGCTCCCAGCGCCGCAGCACCTTGGCTTGCGCGAACACGATGTCGGCGTCCAGCAGCCCGAGCCCCGCCACTTCCCCGCTACCGGATTCCACCGTGTCCTGGATGCGCCGGCACAGCATCTGGAATCCCCCGCAAATCCCCAACAACGGCTTGCCGGCCCCGGCGTGCTCGGTGATCGCGGCGGCCAGGCCCTGGTCGCGTAGCCAGTGCAGATCGGCGACGGTCGCCTTGCTCCCGGGAAGCACCACCAGGTCGGCGTCGGCGAGGTCGGCCGGGTCGCTGGTCCAGCGCACCAGCACACCGGGCTCGCAGGCCAGCGCCTCGATGTCGGTCGAGTTGGAGATCCGCGGCAGCCGGACGGCGGCGACCTGGAGCCACTCGTCACCGCGCGGCGGCGCCGGCCTGCCGATGACGCGATGTGCGAGCACCGACAGCGAGTCCTCGGCATCCAGCCAGAGGTCGTCGGCGTAGGGCAACACCCCGTAGGTCGGGCGGCCGGTCAGGTCGAGGAGTTGCCGCAGTCCGGGCTCCAGCAGCGCGGGGTCGCCGCGAAACTTGTTGACGATGAAGCCCGCGATCAGTGCCTGGTCGTCGGGGTCGAGCACGGCGAGGGTGCCGAACAGATGCGCCAGCACACCGCCGCGGTCGATGTCGCCGACCACGACGACGGGCAGGTTCGCGGCCCGGGCCAGACCCATGTTCGCCAAATCCGTTGCACGCAAGTTTATTTCGGATGGTGATCCGGCCCCTTCACAGATCACCACGTCGAATTCATCACGCAGCGAAGCCAGCTCGTCGGCGACGACTTCCGCGAGCCGGTCGCGATGCTCGAAATAGCTTGCCGCAGTCACTGATTCGGCAACACGCCCCCGGATCACCAGCTGCGACGTCCGGTCGCTGCCCGGCTTGAGCAGGATCGGGTTGAACCGCACGCTGGGCTGCAGTCCCGCCGCCCGGGCCTGAATGGCCTGGGCCCGGCCGATTTCGCCGCCCTCGACGGTGACCGCGGAATTGTTGGACATGTTCTGCGCCTTGAACGGCGCGACCCTGACCCCGGTGCGGGCCAGCAGCCGGCACAGGCCCGCGACGACCACCGATTTGCCGGCATCGGAGCTGGTACCCGCGACCAGCAGCGCGCCGTTCAAGCGCTCACGGCTTGCTATACCTGGGTCAGGATTTCGGCACCGGTGTCGGTGACCAGCAGGGTGTGCTCGAACTGTGCGGTCCACTTTCGATCCTTGGTGACCACGGTCCAGCCGTCGTCCCAGATCTCGTAGTCCAGCGAGCCGAGATTGATCATCGGTTCGATCGTGAACGTCATTCCCGGTTGGATCTCGGTGGTGACCGACGGCTGGTCGTAGTGCAGCACGACCAGCCCGTTGTGAAACGTGGTGCCGATGCCGTGACCGGTGAAGTCGCGAACCACGTTGTACCCGAACCGGTTTGCGTATGCCTCGATGACGCGTCCGACGACGGACAGCGCGCGTCCGGGTTTGACGGCGTTGATCGCCCGCATCGTCGCCTCACGTGTCCGCTCGACCAGCAACCGGTGTTCCTCGGACACGTCGCCGGCCAGAAACGTCGCGTTGGTGTCGCCGTGCACGCCGTCGATGTAGGCGGTGACGTCGATGTTGACGATGTCGCCGTCTTCGACCACCGTCGAGTCGGGGATGCCGTGGCAGATCACCTCGTTGAGCGAGGTGCAGCAGGACTTGGGGTAGCCCTTATAGCCCAGGGTCGACGGATAGGCGCCGTTGTCCACCATGTACTCGTGCGCGATGCGGTCCAGCTCGTCGGTCGTCACGCCGGGCGCGACCGCCTTGCCCGCCTCCTCCAGCGCACCGGCCGCAATCCGGCCCGCGACGCGCATCTTCTCGATCACCTCAGGCGTCTGCACCCACGGCTCGGTGCCCTCCTTGGCGGTGGGCTGCCACGCGTACTCCGGCCGCGGGATGCGGTTGGGCACCGGCAGCGTCGGGGACAACACTCCGGGCGAAAGCGCGGTGCGAACAGACATGCTCGCTAGCTTAATCGCAGGCAGCGGGCTTGGGTGTGCCTGCAGAGCCGCCGGCGCCGGCATCAGGGCTTGCGGCGGTGCAGCAGCGAGCGGCGGGGGCCGTGAATGGTCACCGAGCCGCACACCACCCGGCCGGTCAGCACTACATGCGGCCTGCCCTCGCCGGGCGCATCCTTGCGACGGTCGCGAGCACTGCCGACGTACACCTCGACGTCGTCGATCGAGGCGCTGGCGCCCTCCGGCAGCCAGATGTCGACCGAGCCGAACCGCACGTCGAGCTCGACGACCACCACCGGGCCGGCGAACCGGGCCTTGGTGAGCTCGAGTTTGACCGAACCGAGGCGCCGCACCAACGCCAACCGGGTGGGCACCGTCCATTCGCCGTGCCGGCGCAGCGAGCCGGCCCAGCCCCGCAGCTCGATCCGATCCGCCGCCGAGGTGACGATCGCGCCCGGCCCGGGCAGGTCGCCGACCAGGCCGTCCAGCTCGCCCTGGGTGCGCGCGTAGGACACCCGCGACGAGCGCTGCTCGAATTCGTCGATATCGATCAGGCCGAGCGCAACCGCATTGTGCAGTCGCCGCATCGTGCCGTTGCGGTCCGCATCGGAGACGCGCAGCGTCACCATGTCCCCGCCGCTATCCGTCATGCCCGCAATGTACGCCGTTACGGGTTCGGGGGCCGCCATGCTTCAGGTCAGATAGCCCGGCGGGAGCGACTCGAACATGAATTTGGTCATCCGGACCGCCCATTCCGAGCTGCCGCCCCCGACGATCAGCGCCGCGAAGGCCAGATCGCCGCGGTAGCCGGCGAACCACGAGTGTGACCCGCCCGGGAACTCGGCCTCACCGGTCTTCCCGTAGATCTCGCCACAGCCGTTGATCTCCTTGGCGGTCCCATTGGTCACCACCAGCCGCATCATCGGGCGCAGCGCGTCGATCATCTT
The DNA here is from genome assembly GCF_900176255.2 of Mycobacterium ahvazicum. Classification (GTDB taxonomy): domain Bacteria; phylum Actinomycetota; class Actinomycetes; order Mycobacteriales; family Mycobacteriaceae; genus Mycobacterium; species Mycobacterium ahvazicum. The sequence goes on along the minus strand of NZ_FXEG02000002.1, from coordinate 1,395,064 downwards.
CGGGCTGATCGGGGTGCTGTCACCCTCGACCGTCGTCGGCCGGCCCGCGATCAATTGCGGCACAGGGGTTTTCCCGGCCGCGACGGTGGCCGCCACCAGCGCCATGCCGAACGGGCTGGCCAGCACCCGGCCCTGGCCGAAGCCGTCCTCGGTGCGCTCGGCCAGGTCGACCGTCGGCGGCACCGACCCGGTCACGGTGGTGATGCCGTCGACCGTGTAGTCGAGCCCGATCCCGTATTGGGAGGCCGTCTGCGTCAGGCCCCGCGGCGGCATCTTGCTGCTCAACTCGGCGAACGTGGTGTTGCACGAACTGGCGAACGCGCGCGACATCGAGACCACGCCGAGGTCGAAGCCGCCGTAATTGGGAATGGTGCGGTGGCCGATGTCGAGATGACCCGGGCAGCCGACCATCGAGTTGGGCGTGGCCATGTCGCGGTCGACGGCGGCGCCGGCGGTGACCATCTTGAACGTCGACCCGGGCGGGAACAGGCCGTTGGTGGCGGGCAGGCCGTCGGCATCGGCCGCGCCGTTCTGGGCGATCGCGAGGATCTCCCCCGTCGACGGCTTGATCGCGACGATCATCGCCTTGCCGCCCTTGTTGTCCACCGCCCGCTGGGCGGCGTTCTGCACGACCCGATCCAGGGTGATCGACACCGACGGGGCCGGCGCTCCTTCGACCTCTTGCAGCACCGCGACGTCGACGTTGTTCTGGTTGACGCTGACCACCCGCCAGCCCGCCTGGCCGTCGAGTTGGTCGATCACGGCCTTCTTGACCTCGGCGATGACGGCGGGCGCGAAATGCGGGTCCGTGGCCAGCATGTCGGCCTGCGGAGTGACCACGATCCCGGGCAGGTGGCCGATCAGCGGAAAGACCTTGTCGTTGTCGGCGGGAAGCAGCGTGACGCCCAGGTCCACCTGGTTAGGTGTCGAGCTGGCCCGCTCGGCGAGCAGCTGCGGGTCGGTCAGCGTGTCGTTGAACGGCCGCAGCACGTCGACGATCGAGTGGGTGGTGAAGCTCAGCGACTGCGGCGGGCCGGCCTTGGTGGCGTCCAGCGTGTAGTGATAGCGGTAGCCCGGCGCCAGCACGTCGCTGCCGCCGAGTTCGTTCACCGAGGCGCGCCGCGGCTGATCGGCGCGCAACGCGAATGTCTGGTGCTCCCCCAGCTTGGGGTGCAGCCCGTTGGGCGCCCAGCGGACCTCCCAGCGGCCCTCGTAGCGGGCCATCTTCAGCTGGCCGTCGTAGCTCCACACCCGGTTCTTCGGCAGGTGCCAGCTGAACCGATAGTCGACCGTGCCGGTGTCCTCGGCGTACTTCGAGCTGAGGATCTGCGCGTCCAAATGGGTGGCCTGCAGCCCGGCCCAGGCCGCGTTGAGCGCCTCGCGGGCCTCGTTGGGGTTGTCGCTGAGTTGAGCGGCCGTCGCGGTGTCGCCAATGGCCAAGGCGCGGAAGAACTTCTCCGCGGCAGGGCCCGGGCCGTCGGGCCGCGGCGTGCATCCCGACAGCGCGGCAGCCGCGACGAGCAGCAGGGCCGCCGCCGCCGAAACAATTGATACTGATGAGGTTTTTGTGGCCATCGTTACTGATGTTAAGAACATAGGCGGGTGCACCGGCGCCGACACACCGAGACCTCACCGTTATGTGGGGGGTTCACGCGGCGGGCCTCGGTCAGGTCGAGGAAAGGCCGCCGGCGGGGCGTGCTCCCGCGATTTCCGGGTATCTCGACTTCAAAGCATCGATGTTCAGGAGGCGGCAATGGCGCGAGACACGAGAGGACCGAACGCGACGGAAAATCTGCGCCGGGTCAGCCTCAACCCGCCACGTTGGCGCCAGGGCCGATGGCTACTGGCTGGCGAAGCCGTGGTCGCCGCCGCGATCGGCGTAACCGGCTTGGTAGCGATGTTTCTCATCGCACCCACCCGCGTCGGGCTGTCGCTGGTCGGCGTACCCGTGACCGCGACGCTGAGCTGCGTGATGCTGGGCCTCGCCGCGGCCGCGGCCCTATCGACGATCCATCGACGCCTGGCGTTGCTGTTCTGTGCCGTCGTGAGTGTGATCGCGCTCGGCTTCGTGTTCGTGGCCGCGGTGGCCGGTGTTCATCACTCTCCGGGACCGATGGGATTCACGCCGACGGCCATCCTGTGGTGGGCCGCGGTGTTCTGCTACAACTTCGGCCTCGGCTTCTGGCTGATTCCCGACCACCTCGAAGGCCCCGAGTGGATACGCCGGCGCCGCACCGAGGAGCGCTCCGGCGGTTCCGGGCGACGGACCGGCTAGTCCAGCAGGACGGTGGCGAAGGTGCCGACCTCGGCGAAGCCCACCCGGGCGTAGGCAGCCCGGGCCACCTCATTGAAGTCGTTCACGTACAGGCTGGCGATCCGCCCGCTGCCGACGATCACGGCGGCCAGCATCGCGGTGCCCCGAGCACCCAGCCCCAGGCCGCGCCACTCCGGATGCACCCAGACGCCCTGGATCTGGCCGACCGCGGGCGATTGCGACCCCACCTCGGCCTTGAAGACGACCTGGCCCTGCTCGAACCGGGCCCAGGCGCGCCCGGCGGCGATCAGGCTGGCCACCCGGCGGCGGTAGCCGCGACCGCCGTCGCCCAGCCGCGGGTCGATGCCGACCTCGCCGATGAACATGTCGACCGCGGCCACCAGGTAGGCGTCCAGCTCCTCCGGCCGCACCTGACGCACCTCGGGGTCGAGGTCACACATCGGGTGTTTGGCCAGCGCCATCAGCGGCTGGCGTTCCCGCACGTCACGGGCCGGCCCCCAGGCGGTCTCCAGCCGCTCCCACATCGGCAGGACCAGACTCGCCCGCCCGACCAGGGACGAACAGCGCCGCGTCCCGCTCATCGCCTCGTCGGCGAACGCGTTCAGGTCGGCCGGCAGCCCCCGCAACGGGATCAGGTTGGCACCGGCGAAACACAGCGACTCGTCCGCGCCGCGGCGGGTCCACAGCTCCCCGCCGATCGCGCCGGGGTCGATGCCGTGATCGGCGACGCGGGAGGCGACCATGCACGCCCCGATCGGGTCTTCGTCGAATACTCGCCACACCGCGGCGGCGTCGCGCACCACGGACACCCGTCTATCGCCAACGAGGCGAAACAGGGGCGGAGCCGACATCTGGCGAACTCTCCGTGGTGCGAACGACGGGACCAGTAAGAGAGAACTGGTCTTATCAGCTTACGGTGACAACCGGCGTCCCGCTGCCTGTTGTGCCAGGACCGTTATCACCGGCCATGTCCGAAGCCAGCCGCATCGCCTCTTCGATCAGCGTCTCAACGATCTGAGCTTCGGGAACGGTCTTGATCACCTCGCCGCGAACGAAGATCTGCCCCTTGCCATTTCCGGAGGCAACGCCGAGATCGGCCTCGCGGGCCTCCCCCGGGCCGTTGACGACGCACCCCATCACCGCGACCCGCAGCGGCACGTCGAGCCCGTCCAGGCCCGCGGACACCGCGTTGGCCAGGGTGTAGACGTCGACCTGCGCGCGGCCACACGACGGGCACGAGACGATCTCCAGCCCGCGCGGGCGCAGGTTCAGCGATTCGAGAATCTGAATGCCGACCTTGACTTCCTCGACCGGTGGCGCCGACAGGGACACCCGGATTGTGTCGCCGATGCCGCGGGACAGCAGGGCGCCGAAGGCCACCGCCGACTTGATCGTGCCCTGGAAGGCCGGCCCGGCCTCGGTTACACCGAGGTGCAGCGGATAGTCGCACGCCGCGGCCAGCTGCTCGTAGGCGGCGACCATCACAACGGGGTCGTTGTGCTTGACGCTGATCTTGATGTCGCCGAAGCCGTGCTCCTCGAACAGCGAGGCCTCCCACAGCGCCGACTCGACCAGCGCCTCCGGGGTGGCCTTGCCGTACTTCTCCATGAACCGCTTGTCCAGCGAGCCGGCGTTGACGCCGATGCGGATCGGGATGCCGGCCGCGGCGGCCGCCTTGGCGACCTCGCCGACGCGCCCGTCGAACTCCTTGATGTTGCCCGGATTGACCCGCACCGCAGCACATCCGGCGTCGATCGCGGCGAAGATGTACTTCGGCTGGAAGTGGATGTCGGCGATCACCGGGATCTGGCTGTGCCGGGCGATCTCGGCCAGCGCGTCGGCGTCCTCCTGCCGCGGGCAGGCCACCCGGACGATGTCACAGCCTGCGGCCGTCAGCTCGGCGATCTGCTGCAGCGTCGTATTGACGTCGTGCGTTTTGGTGGTGCACATCGATTGCACCGAAATCGGGGAATCGCTGCCCACCCCGACGTCGCGGACCATCAATTGGCGCGTTTTACGCCGGGGCGCAAGCGTGGGCGGCGGCGCTTCCGGCATGCCGAGGCCGGTCATTGAAACAACCTGATCGGGTTGACCAGATCCGCGGTCACGGTCAGCAGCATGTAGCCGACCACGAACACCAGGACCACATAGGTCGCGGGCATCAGCTTGAGGTAGTTGACCGGGGCCGCCGCGACCATTCCCCGCGCGGAGCGGAACAGGTTGCGGATCTTTTCGAACACCGCGACGGCGATGTGGCCGCCGTCGAACGGCAGCAACGGCAACAGGTTGATCGCGCCCAGGATCAGGTTCAGCTGGGCCAGGAAGAACCAGAACGCCACCCACAGTCCGTGGTCGACGGTGTCGCCGCCGATGATGCTGGCCCCGACGACGCTCATCGGCGTCTGCGGGTCGCGCTGCCCGCCGCCGATCGCGTGCACCAGCGCGCCGACCTTGCCGGGGATCGCGACCAGCGCCTTGCCCACCTCGGCCGTCAGGTCGCCGGTGAAGGCGAACGTGGCCGGGATGGCGCCGAGCACGCCGTAGTGCGTGGGCGACTGTTTGACGCCGCCGACGCCCATGGCGCCGACTGTCGCGGGGGCGGGCTTGCCGTCCTGTCCGTTGCCCACGTATCGCTGCGTTTGCGTGATGTCGACGTAGGCGGTGATCGGGGTGCCGTCACGTTCGACGACGACCGGGACGGTGCCGTGCAGCTTGCGGATCGCGGCGGCCATGTCGTCGAAGGTGGACACCTTGGTGTCGCCGACCTTGACCACCACGTCGCCGGGGCGGATGCCGGCCAGGGCGGCCGGACCGGGACCGGTGCACTCCCCGAGCTTGCCCGGAGCGACTTCTGGTGCGATGCAAGCGGTTTCGCCGACGATCGCCTGGGTGGGCGGGTGCAGGTTGGGCAGCCCCCAGATGAGTGCGATCACGTAGATCAGGACCACGCAGATGATGAAATTCATGCCCGGGCCGGCGAACAGCACCGCGACCCGCTTCCATGTCTTCTGCTTGTACATGGCCCGGTCGGACTCGTCGGGCGCCAGGTCCTCCACCGGGGTCATCCCGGCGATGTCACAGAAGCCGCCCAGCGGAACGGCCTTGAGGCCGTACTCGGTCTCGCCGCGCCGCGTCGACCACAGCGTGGGGCCGAACCCGACGAAATAGCGGCGCACCTTCATGCCGGTGGCACGCGCGACCCACATGTGGCCGCATTCGTGCAGGGCCACCGAGATCAGGATGGCCAGCGCGAACAGCGCAATGCCGATTCCGAACATCATCAGCCGCTAGGACCTTTCTAAGACCATTCCCGAGACTTCGGCGGGGCTTGCAGTTGTGACCGCGCGCTGCGCTCGCTCCCGCGCCCAGCGCTGCGCGTCTAGTACCTCATCCACGTTAGCGGGTGTTACGGCCCATTGGTCGGCGGCGCTCAGCACGTCGGCGATTGTTCTGACGATGGTCGGAAAGCTGATGCGGCCGTCCAGGAAGGCCGCCGCGGCCTCCTCGTTGGCGGCGTTGTAGACCGCGGTCATGCAGCCGCCGGTCTCGCCGGCCTGCCGGGCCAGCTCGACGGCCGGGAAAACGTCGCTGTCCAACGGCTCGAATTCCCAGGTGGACGCGGTGGTGAAGTCACAGTGCGCGGCCGCTCCCGGCACCCGCCGCGGCCAGCCCAACGCCAGCGAGATGGGTAGCTTCATGTCCGGCGGGCTGGCCTGCGCGATCGTCGAGCCATCGGTGAACGTGACCATTGAATGAACAATCGACTGGGGGTGCACGACGACCTCGATGCGGTCGTAGGCGACGCCGAACAGCAGGTGGGTTTCGATGAGCTCGAGTCCCTTATTCACCAGAGACGCCGAGTTCAGCGTGTTCATCGGCCCCATTGACCAGGTCGGATGGGCGCCGGCCTGCTCGGGGGTGACGGCCTCGAGGTCGGCGGCGGCCCAGCCGCGAAACGGTCCGCCCGAGGCGGTCAGCACCAGCTTGGCGACCTCGTCGGGCTCGCCGCCGCGCAGGCACTGGGCCAGCGCGGAGTGCTCGGAATCCACCGGCACGATCTGCCCGGGTCGCGCCGCCGCCAGGACCAGCGGGCCGCCGGCGATCAGCGATTCCTTGTTGGCCAGCGCCAGCCGGGCGCCCGAGTGCAGCGCCGCCAGCGTCGGTCGCAGGCCCAGCGCCCCGACCAGGGCATTGAGCACGACGTCGGCTTCGGTTTCCTCGACCAGCCGGGTAACCGCATCCGGGCCGTGAAAGGTGACGTCGCCTAGCGTGTCGGCCGCCCGCTCGTCGGCGACGGCGATGTTGGTCACTCCGGTCTCGGCGCGCTGGCGCGCCAAGATGTCCGGGTTGGAGCCGCCCGCCGCCAGCCCAACCACCTCGAAGCGGTCCGGGTTGGCGGCGATGACTTCCAGCGCCTGGGTGCCGATGGAGCCGGTGCTGCCCAGCACGAGCACGCGGATCGGGCCGTCGGCCCGCACTTGGTTCCTCGGGGAACTCACTCACTCATTGTGCCGCCGGTGGCCGTCGCGGGCCACGGCGGCTTGAGGGTGCGCTCAGGGCGGCGAGCCCGCGCCATGGCCGTCCGATTGGACCCATCCGTGACCGTCCGCACTCCGAATCACTGGCGTTCATCCCAGAGGTGGCGGCTGCGGCCGTCGTAACAAAGGAATCGAAGCGCAATGACGAATGTTCAGGCCAAGACAGTCGCGGCGGCCAGCCTGGCGGCGATCGCGATCGTGGGTTTCTCGGGCTGTTCGAGCAACAAACCCGCAGCGCAAAGCTCGACCAGCGCGACCGTTGCGACCAGCAGCACAACGGCACCGATGACCACATCCGCGGCGGCCGCCGACCCGGCGGCGGACCTGATCGGGTCGGGGTGCTCGGCGTACGCCTCGCAGAACCCCAACGGCCCCGGGTCGGTCGCCGGGATGGCGCAGGACCCCGTCGCGACGGCGGCATCGAACAACCCGATGCTGACCACCCTGACGTCGGCGCTGTCGGGCAAGCTCAACCCACAGGTGAACCTGGTCGACACCCTCAACAACGGCCAGTACACGGTGTTCGCCCCGACGAACGCCGCGTTCGACAAGCTTCCGGCGGCCACTATTGACAAGCTGAAGACCGACGCCGCCCTGCTCAAGAGCATCCTGACCTACCACGTGGTGCAGGGTCAGCTGAGTCCGGCGAAGGTCGACGGCGCCCACGTCACACTGCAGGGCGCCAGCGCTACGGTGACCGGCCAAGGAAACGACCTGAAGGTCAACGACGCGGGCCTGGTGTGCGGCGGGGTGCACACCGCCAACGCGACCGTGTACATGATCGACACGGTGCTGATGCCGCCGAATCAGTAGCCCTTCAGGTGCAAGGAATGGCTGGGCAGCCGAGATAATGGGCTGCCCAGCCATTCTTATGTGATCGCGAAACTCCTTGGCTCTCAGACCAATCCATCACCGAGACGGCAACGAATACCAAGCATGTTGACGCTCGCGCTGGTCGGCTTACTCGGCGGCCTCATCACCGGCATCTCCCCCTGCATTCTGCCGGTCCTGCCGGTGGTGTTCTTCTCGGGAACGCAAGTCTCTGCCGAGCAGTCGCCCGCAACCGAAGGTGCCGTCGCGGTCGCGGAAAAGCGCAAGCTGTCCGCGACATTGCGGCCGTACCGGGTGATCGGCGGCCTGGTGCTCAGCTTCAGTGTGGTCACCCTGCTCGGCTCGGCACTGCTGTCGGTGCTGCGCCTGCCGCAGGACACCATCCGTTGGGTCGCCCTGGTCGCGCTGGTGGCGATCGGCATCGGCCTGATCTTTCCGCGCTTCGAACAGCTGCTGGAGCGGCCGTTCTCCCGCATCCCGCAGAAGCAAATCGCCACTCGCGGAGGCGGTTTCGGACTGGGCCTGGCGCTTGGTGTGTTGTACGTACCCTGCGCGGGTCCGGTGCTCGCCGCGATCGTGGTGGCCGGGGCGACGGCGACGATCGGCGTGGCGACGGTGGTGCTGACCGGCGCGTTCGCGGTCGGCGCCGCCCTGCCGCTGCTGTTCTTCGCGCTGGCCGGTCAGCGGGTGGCCGAGCGGGTGAAGGCTTTCCGGAGCCGGCAGCGCGAGATCCGGGTGGCCGCGGGCGTCGTGACACTTCTGCTCGCGGTGGCGCTGGTGTTCGACCTGCCGGCCGCGCTGCAGCGGGCGATTCCCGACTACGCCGGGTCGCTGCAACAGAGAATCGGTGACTCCGAGCAGGTACGGGAAAAACTGAACCTCGGCGGTATCGTCAACGACCAGAACGCACAGCTGTCGAACTGCAGCAATGGCGGCACAAAACTCGAGAACTGCGGTCCCGCACCCGATCTCAAAGGCATAGCCGGATGGCTGAACACCCCCGGCGGCCAGCCGATCACCCTCGACTCGTTGCGCGGCAAGGTGGTGCTGGTCGACTTCTGGGCCTATTCCTGCATCAATTGCCAACGCGCCATCCCACACGTCGTCGGCTGGCAAAAGGCATACCAGGACGGCGGTCTGGTGGTCATCGGCGTGCACACTCCGGAGTACGCGTTCGAGAGAGTGCCGGACAACGTCGCCAAGGGGGCGGCGGATCTGGGCATCACCTATCCGATCGCGCTGGACAACGGTTACTCCACCTGGACCAACTATCGCAACCGCTACTGGCCCGCCGAATATCTGATCGACGCCAGCGGCACGGTGCGGCACATCAAGTTCGGTGAAGGCGACTACGACGTCACCGAGAGCCTGATCAGGCAGCTGCTCACCGACGCCCGGCCCGGGGTCAAGCTCGGCAAACCGGTGGACGCGGCCGACACCACCCCGAAGGCCGCTCTGACACCGGAGACCTATTTCGGGGTCGGCAAAGTCGTCAACTTCGGCGGGGCCGGAATGTACGACGAAGGGACGGCGACGTTCGATTACCCACCGGAGCTCGCGGCCGACAAATTCGCCTTGCGCGGCCCCTGGTCGCTCGACTATCAAGGCGCGACGGCGGACGGCGACGACTCCGCCATCAAGCTCAGTTACCACGCGAAAAACGTGTACATCGTGGTCGCCGGCACCGGCACCCTCGCGGTGGTGCGCGACGGAAAAACCACAACGGTGCCGATCAGTGGGCCTCCCACGTCCCACCAGATCGTCGGCGGCGATCAGGTGGCACCCGGCACGCTCGAGGTGCGCCCCGGCAGGGGGTTGCAGGTGTTTTCGTTCACCTATGGCTGATATTGCGGTCGCGATCAATCCACAAGCGGAGCGGCTCCGAATCAGAGATGCCGGGACTTCAGCCAGACGGGGTGAATGCTCGCGGCCTATGAAGGGAGCGAATCGCATGAATGCATTGAGGAAAATGGCGGCAACCAGCTTCGCTGCCGCAGGAATCGTTGGCCTCGGAATCGCAGTGTCTCCGAGCGCGGGCGCCGCTGATTTGGTGGGTCCGGGATGCACCGATTACGCGGCGGCCCACCCCAACGGTCCGGCCTCGGTGGACGGGATGTCTCAGGCGCCCGTCGCCGTAGCGGCGTCCAACAACCCGATGCTGACCACCCTGACTTCGGCGCTGTCGGGCCAGCTCAATCCGCAGGTGAATCTGGTGGACACCCTGAACAACGGCCAGTACACGGTGTTCGCGCCCACTGACGCCGCGTTCAGCAAGCTGCCCGAGTCCACCATCGGCCAGCTGAAGACGAACGCGGCGATGCTGAAGAGCATCCTGACCTACCACGTGGTACCGGGTCAGCTGAGTCCGGCGAAAGTCGACGGCACCCACGTCACACTGCAAGGTGCCGGCGTGACAGTGACCGGCCAGGGAAACGACCTCAAAGTCAACAATGCGAGCGTGGTTTGCGGAGGGGTGCCGACCGCGAACGCGACGGTGTACATGATCGACACCGTGCTGATGCCGCCCTCGTAGGCGAGTGGCAATCGGGTTGGTGGCCCACCGGCTCCGGCCGGTAGGTCACCAACCCGAGGCTACGAAGGGCTGCGGCACGGCGGGTATGCCAGAATCTGTGATCAGAAGACGATCCGACCCGAAGGGAATCGCCGTGGCCAGTACCGAGGTGGAGCTCTACAACGGTGTCGACCCGGCCGAGGTGCCGTCCGCCGCGTGGGGATGGAGCAAGATCAACATCCGCACCTGGCACGGCGTCGGCATCTTCGCCGTGATCTTCTTGCTGGCCATGCTGCGCGGTAACCACGTCGGCCACGTCGAGGACAACTTCCTGATCGGTTTCGCGGTCCTGTCTCTGTTCATCCTGATCCGCGACATGTGGGGCCGCCGGCGCGGCTGGATCCGCTAGCCGCTGCGCGCCGCGTGCGTCGGTGCCAGGCGCTCACCACCGCGACGCCCACCAGCGCGACCAACGCCAGCAGCCAGGGCCAGACGCCGTGCTGGTGCACCCAGCCGGCCAGCACGCCCTGTAGCCGCCCGGCCGCGAGAATCACCGCATCCCGGGGGTCCGCCGCGGCGTCCAGCAGCCGCAACTCGTAACGGCCGTAGTAGCCGACGTACAGCCCGACCAGCACCAGCAGCGCGCCGCCGATCCGGTTGACGAACGGCAGAATGCGACGCAGCCGATCGGCCAGCGCCGAGCTGGCGGTCGCGGCGGCGATCGCGAGCACACCGACGACCAGGGTCAGGCCCGCGACGTAGGCCAGATAGATGGACACGCCCGTGACGAGCGACCCGCCGCGCAGGCCGGCGGCAGTGACCGCCAGAAACGGCCCGATCGTGCACGACAGCGAGGCGATCGCGTAGCTGATGCCGTAGCCGTACATGCCGGCCAGGCGCGTGGGCGCCCACCGCGGTCCCAGCGCGCGTGGCGTCAGCGCGGTCAGCTCCCGGCCCGAGAGCAACCAAATGCCAAGGGCGACAAGCACAATGCCGATCATGACGGTCGCGTATGGCAGGTAGCGCTGCACCGTGGTGGCCGCCGAGATGGTCAGCGCGCCGAACAATCCGAACACCGTCAGGAACCCGAGCGCCATCCCGGCGGTGGCGGCCAGCGCGCGTCCCACCCCGGCCGCCGGGCTTGGGCGTTGCCCGTTGTACTGGCCGCGCACCACCAGCAGCAGGTAGGCGGGCAGCATCGCGAACCCGCACGGGTTCACCGCGGCCACCAACCCGGCAGCGAATGCCAGACCGACGAGGCCCTGGTTCACTTCAGCGCGGCCACCCGATTGGCCAGTTCCTGCTGGGGCATCGCCGAGGTGGGGTTGTTGACGAACGTCGAGCTGCCGTCCGCCCGGTAGAACACGTAGGCCGGCTGCCAGGGCACGTTGTAGCGGGCCCAGATCGAGCCGTCGGCGTCGTTGAGGTTGGTGAAGTTCAGGCCGTATTTGGAGACGAAGGCCTGCTCCGCGCCGGGGTCGGAGTGCCCGGCGATCCCGACGAAGGTGACACCGGGATTAGCGGCCGCGACCTGGGCCACCCCGGGAGCTTCGGCGTTGCAGAACGGGCAGAACGGCGCCCAGAACCACAGCACCGCCGGTTTCCCCTGCAGGCTGGCACCGTTGAACGGTGCCCCGCTCAGCGTCGTTCCGGTGAACTGCAGCCGATCGTCGGCAGCCTGTGCCCGTGGTGCGCCGGCCGATACCAGGACCGCCGCGACAAGGCCCGTCATGATGGCCGCGGCAAACAACTTGAAGCGCGAGAAAAAGCGAATCGTCATGCCAACCCCTTTTGCTGGACTACTAATTCACAACACGGACTAGGGTCGTGCCCGGTTCAGCACGCCACTAACCCTGTTCGAAGGCAAGTTGTCCGCATGCCGCACTGATCTCGCGGCCACGGGTGTCGCGGACCGTGCAGGACACGCCTTTCGCCCGGACCCGCCGGACGAACTCGCGCTCGGCGTCCTTGGGGCTGGCGTCCCAATCGCTGCCCGGGGTCGGGTTGAGCGGGATCAGGTTCACGTGTGCCAGCGGCCCGAGCGTGCCGTGCAGTCGCTTGCCCAGCAGGTCGGCGCGCCAGGGCTGGTCGTTGACGTCGCGAATCAGCGCGTACTCGATCGACACCCGCCGGCCCGTGACGTCGCCGTAGTATCGCGCGGCGTCCAGCGCCTCGCTGATCTTCCAGCGGTTGTTGACCGGAACCAGCGTGTCGCGCAGCTCGTCGTCCGGCGCGTGCAGCGACAACGCCAGCGTCACGCCCAGCCGTTCGTCGGCCAGCTTGCGGATGGCCGGAGCCAGGCCGACCGTCGAGACGGTCACCGAACGGGCCGAGATGCCGAAGCCGTCCGGCGGCGCCTCCGTGATGCGCCGCACCGCGGCCACCGCCCGTGCGTAGTTGGCCAGCGGCTCCCCCATCCCCATGAACACCACGTTCGACAGCCGGTCACCGAACTCGTCGCGCAGCGCCACCGCCGCGGCGCGCACCTGTTCGATGATCTCGGCGGTCGACAGGTTGCGCGTCAATCCGCCCTGGCCGGTCGCACAGAACGGACATGCCATGCCGCAACCCGCCTGCGACGAGATGCAGACGGTGTTGCGCTGTGGATAGCGCATCAGGACCGACTCGAAGGTGGTGCCAGCAGGGTCGTTAACGGCCCGCCACAACGTCTTTCGCGTCTGCCCGGCGTCGCAGGTGATTTCCCGGGCGACGCTGAGCAGGTTCGGGAACATCGTCTCGGCGATCACGTCGCGCACGGCCGCCGGAAGGTCGGTCATCTGCCGCGGATCGGCGATCAGCCGGCCGTAGTACTGATGCGCGAGCTGCTTGGCCCGAAACGCCGGCAAGCCGAGCTCCTCGACGGCCGACGCCCGGCCACCCGCGTCGAGGTCGGCGAGATGCCGCGGCGGCTTTCCCGCTCGCGGCTCTTCGAACACCAGTTGTTGGGCCATGCTCTGTCCAGTATCGGCTAGCGGCCTAGGGGACCAAGGTCAGCACGATCCAGGCTGCGACGGCCGACGGCAGCACTCCGTCGAGCCGGTCCATCAGCCCGCCGTGGCCGGGCAGCAGCCGGCCCATGTCCTTGATGCCGAGGTCCCGCTTGACCTGCGACTCCACCAGGTCACCGAGCGTGCAGGTAAGCACCAGGATGAGACCCAGCAGCGCGCCGATCCACGCTGGTTTGCCGGCCAGGAGGGTCGCGGTCAGGATCGCCGCGGAAATTCCGAAGACCAGCGAGCCGGTGAATCCCTCCCAGGACTTCTTCGGGCTGATCGTCGGGACCAGCGGATGCTTGCCGAAGAGCGCCCCGACGGCATATCCGCCGGTGTCGGAAGCGACGACGGTAACCATCAGGCAAAACACCCGTCCCGCGCCGTCGTGGGGATAGACGAGCAGGACGCCGAAGGAGGCGAACAGCGGGACCCAGGCGGCCAGGAAGACGGTGGCCGACGCGTCGCGCAGGTAGTTCGACGACGAGCCGGCGGGTGACGGACTGCGGCTGGGATCCGGCATGAACAACCGCCAGACATTGCAGACCACCACGGTGGCGGCGAAGCCGGCCAGCGCGCCGGCGGCGTGGTACGGCCAGGTCAGCCAGACGGTGACCTGGCCACCGACCAGCAACGGGATGACCGCGATGACGTACCCGGCTTCGCGCAGCCGGCGCACCACCTCGTGGGTGGCAACGAGAATCGCGATCGCGACGATGAGCACCCAGAAGCGCGGAGCGAAGACCAGCGTCGCGACGAGCAGCCCGCCGATCGCCGCACCGACCGCGATCGCCGCGGGCAGATCGCGTCCGGCCCTCGACGTCTTCTTGACGGGTTTCTGCAGGGTGTCTTTCACCCCCCGCGCCGGCTCGTCGGGCGGGGTGCCTGTGCCGGCATCGGAGGTTGCCACTGACTCGGTTGCTGAGCGGCCCCTAGACCTCCAGCAGCTCGCCTTCTTTGTGCTTGACCAGCTCGTCGATCTGGTTGACGTACTGCTGGGTGGTTTTGTCCAGGTCTTTTTCGGCGCGGCCGACCTCATCCTCGCCGGCCTCGCCGTCCTTACGAATCCGGTGCAGTTCTTCCATCGACTTACGGCGGATGTTGCGCACCGAGACCTTCGCATCTTCGCCCTTGCCCTTGGCCTGTTTGACCAGCTCGCGGCGGCGTTCCTCGGTCAGCTGGGGTACCGCCACCCGGATCAGGGTGCCGTCGTTGCTGGGGTTCACCCCGAGGTCGGAGTTACGAATCGCCGTTTCGATCGCGTGCAGCTGGCTGGCTTCGTACGGCTTGATCACGACCAGTCGCGCCTCCGGGACGTTGATACTGGCCAGCTGGGTGATCGGAGTGGTCGTGCCGTAGTAGTCGATGACAATCCGGGAGAACATGCCCGGATTGGCGCGGCCGGTCCGGATGGTTGACAAGTCGTCACGGGCCACCGACACGGCCTTCTCCATTTTCTCTTCGGCGTCGAAGAGAGCCTCATCGATCATCTGCGCCACTCCTCTCCCCCGCAAGCGGGTGGTACCCCCACATCGCTGCGCCTCGCATCGTCGCAGTCGCGGATCATCTGCGTCTTCCCCTCAAGTGGTGACTAGCGTTCCGATCTTCTCACCAGCGACCGCCCGAGCGATATTGCCGTCAGTCAGCAGGTTGAACACCAGGATTGGCATGCCATTGTCCATACACAGGCTGAACGCGGTGGCATCGGCCACCCGCAGCCCCCGGTCGATGACTTCGCGGTGGCTGATCGCGGCGAGTAGCTCGGCGTCGGGATTCACCCGCGGATCCTCGGTGAACACGCCGTCGACCGCCTTGGCCATCAAGACCACATCGGCGCCGATTTCCAGCGCGCGCTGCGCGGCCGTGGTGTCGGTGGAGAAGTACGGCAGCCCCATGCCGGCCCCGAAGATGACCACGCGGCCCTTCTCCAGATGACGGACGGCCCGCAGTGGGATGTAGGGCTCGGCGACCTGGCCCATCGTGATCGCTGTCTGGACGCGGGTGTCGATGCCCTCCTTCTGCAAGAAGTCCTGCAGCGCAAGGCTGTTCATCACGGTGCCGAGCATGCCCATGTAGTCCGAGCGAGTGCGCTCCATGCCGCGCTGCTGCAGTTGTGCACCCCGGAAGAAGTTGCCGCCACCGATCACGACGGCGACCTGCACGCCGTCGCGGACCACCTCGGCGATCTGGCGGGCGACCTGGGCCACCACATCGGGATCGAGCCCGACCTGACCGCCGCCGAACATCTCGCCGCCGAGCTTCAGCAACACACGCGAATACTTCGCGCGCGGCTGGCTGGCGGGTTGTCCGTGGCCGGATGAAGATGTCGGCACGCCGTTAGCGCTGGTGGGCTCGGGCTGCGTCATCAGACTCCTCGCATGACAGTGCCATCCCGAGCTCGGCAGCACGGTGGCTTCCCACCCGGAACGGCAGTTCACATCCTGCCCCATCGCAGCACAATCTGGCGCCAGCGGGGTGGATTATTTGCGCGGGCGGCGAGCCACACCGCAGCGGCGCACCGTCGGCGCAGGTCACGCCCGGATGTGCTGGCGTCGCGACTTTGCTTCCGGTGCCGGATGTTTGAGCTCGCGCCGGCCTGGGAATCCGCACCACTCGGTGGGGAAATCTGCGGTCTTGAGAAGCAGGGCCGAATCACGCCGTATGCCGGAAGCGATCGCGCGAGCGCGTCAGTCGCTCACCCCTCGTACGCCTATGAGGAGGAATTGATTCATGGCGGACAACGAAAACTCTGGTCCCGCGGAAGCCGTCAAGGGCGTCGTCGAAGACGTCAAGGGCAAGGCCAAGGAGGCCGTCGGCGCGTTGGCCGGTCGCGAGGACCTCACCCGCGAAGGCCAAGCCCAGCAGGACAAGGCCGAAGCCCAGCGTGACGCGGCCAAGAAGGAAGCCGAAGCGGAGGCCGCACGCGGCTCCGCGAAGGTGGCCGAGGAGCGCCAGAAGGCCAATCAATAGCTTGTTTGAAGGATGGGTCCGGCCCGTGTTGACGGGCCGGGCCCGTCGACTTTCCGGGCTGTTTTCCGGGCTGTTGTGGGCCCCATCCAGACGAAGCCAGCTCCGGTAACCGCCCACTTCAACGGGCAATTGCCCGACCAGTGAGCAATAGAGAAGGCATAGTTAACTCCCGAATGGGGTACTCAGCGCTGCGCTGGTGGACATCCGGTTGAGGTGCCGAGGCGGTCGGGGGCGACGACAGACCCTCATGAGGTTTGGAGATGTCTGTGGACGTGCTACTGCTTTCCAATGCCGACGATTTCGCGTCGGCATTACCCACCCTCGAGTCGTTGACCCAGACGATTCGCCGCGCGCCACTCTCCGACCAGCTCGACGGGCATCATGACAGCGCTGACGTCGCGATCATCGACGCACGCACCGACTTGGCGGCGGCCCGCAGTACCTGCCGCGGCCTGACGGCCCACACGCCGGCCCTCGCGGTGGTCGCGGTCGTCGCCCCCGCGCACTTCGCGTCGGTGGACGTTGACTGGCGCATCGACGATGTGATGTTGCCTGCCACCGGTGCCGACGAGCTCGAGGCGCGATTGCGTCTGGCGATCAAGCGCCGCCGCAGCGCGGTGGACGGCTGCTTGAAGTTCGGTGACCTCATCTTGCACCCGTCGAGTTTCGCCGGATCCCTGGACGGCAAGGATCTCAGCCTGACGGTTACCGAATTCAAATTGCTGAATTTCCTTGTGCAACATGCCGGTCGGGCGTTCAGCCGCACGCGGCTGATGCACGAGGTATGGGGATACGACGCCAATGGACGCGTGCGCACCGTCGACGTTCACGTGCGGCGGCTACGCGCGAAGCTCGGGCCCGAACACGAATCGATGGTCGACACCGTCCGCGGCGTGGGTTACATGGCGGTGACGCCACCGCACCCGCAGTGGGTCGTCAACGACGCCGCGGGGAGCCCAGAGCTCAACGGCCGCGGCCAGCACTGAACCGCGTTGGGGTTCAATCACATTCGAACCTCACGCGAACAGCGGTAGCGCCCGCTTGCGCGCCAGCGCATCCATACCTTGCTGGATGGCGTCTTGCACCTCCCGGTACTTCGCGTCGACGTAATCGTCGTCCTCGGCACGCGCGGGATCGTGATCCAGCTCCACCGCCGGCATGAACCGCGTCCTGATCTTGGCGGGTAACGGCAGCTGCGGAAGTGCGGCCGGCGCGATGCCCCACGGCAGCGAGACCGCCAGCGGAAAGACCTTGAGCCGCAACAGCCGATCCAGTCGCAATGCCTTGGACAGGCCGTCACCGCGGATCAGCACCGGCATCGCGTCCGCGCCGCCGACCGTGGCGATCGGCACTATCGGCACCCCGGCGCGAATCGCCATCTTCACGAAGCCTGTGCGCCCCGCCAGGTTGGCGCGGTCGCGTTCGGCCCAGGGACGCAGCGAATCCACTTCTCCGCCAGGCCATAGCGCGACGTCTCGCCCCTCGGCCAGCGCGGTGGCGATGGCGTCGGGAGCGGCCGGAAGCACACCCATCGAACGGAAGTAACGGCCGAAAAGCGGGATCGCCATCAACGCGTCGTGAGCGGTGCCGTGCAACGTGCGGTCCGGGCCGAAGCGCCGCCACCATTGCAGACCGACCGTCCACGCGTCCCAGACGAACGGGGCGCCGGAGTGGATCCCGACCAGCAGCGCCGGGGGCTCGGGGATGTTCTCCCAGCCGTCGATCTCCATGCGAAACCAATAGTCGACCAACAGATTCCACACAAACTTCTGGCGTTGCAGAGTGGATTCGTCTTGGCCGCGCAGATCCCAGCGGGCGGCCTGCTGCGCCACCCAGCCGCTCAATCCCCCGCGCAGCGCGTCGCGCTTTTCCTCCATCATCTCGCGGGCCTGTTCGGCGTGTTCTTGAGCTTGTTCGCGCACCGCGGCCGGCCTGTGATCTGTGTAACTCATTTCTGCCGGGTACCCCATTGAGCCGCCGGCAATTCGGTGAATCACCCGGTGAATAAACCTGGGCAATCACTGTCAACGCAGAACTCCCCGCGCCACGGTGAGTGGCGCGGGGAGTTCGTCAGCGACTAGGCCTGTACCAGCCTTAGGTGTTCGCGCGCGCGTTCGGCGCCGGGGCCGGCGGCTGACCGGGCGCCGGGGTGGCGTTCGGCGCCGCACCCGGCTCCGAGCCTCCCTGCATGTTCGACGTCCAGATCAGGATGTCCTGGGTGCCCTCGTTGTAGACCACGCCGTTCGGCGGTGCGCCGGTCACGTCGAAGTACAGCGTGCCGGTCGACTCGCTGCCCTGCGGAATCGGCGCCGGGTTCAGACTGCCCGGGGCCCCGACCTTGTCGATCACCCGGTAGTTCTGGCCGTTGGGCCCACGGGCAATGAAGTCGTTGACCATCGGGGTGACCAGGCCGCCGTCCGACCGGGCCGTGACGTCCGCCTGGTAGAGCGTGCCCTTCGGCGTGTACCCCGGGATCGCCACATTGCTTGGCTGCAGGTTGCTCACCGTGTAGTTGGTGATCAGCGGCCCCGCGACCAGCTGCTGGCTAGTGCCGAAGCCCTGGATGTTGGGCGCCGCGGACGCGGTGGCCGCGGTGAAAGCGCTGACAGCAGCAATACCGGCGGCTCCGATCACCGATTTCATAGCATTTGAAGTGAACTTCATTGCTAAATACCTCTCAATTCAATCTTTACCATTGTTTCGTCGCGATGATTTCCCTCCGGCACGGGTTATCACCGCACCTCTGCCGCATATCCAATCCTTGTCAGCCCCAAACATCAAAGCAATGAACTGCAGAAACGTCGTAATTCGTCGGCGCAAATCAATTCGCCACAGAATGCGCACAAACCTCAAAGCATAAGTTCAGCCCCAAATGCCACAGTTGAGTTCCACCGCGCAAAACAAAGTTCCCCGCGCGTAAACAGCGCGGGGAACTTCTCGCGAATTCGCAGTTCGAGCGGGCTAAACGTGGCGCGTCCAGACCAGGAAATCGTCGTCCTTGTCGGTGTACACCAAGCCGACCGGCCGCTCGCCAGTTACGTCGAAGTACAGTTCGCCGGACGTCTGTTGGCCCTGATCGATCGGACGAGGGTCAAGGCCGTCGGGCACCGGCCTGGTGTTGAGCACGGGGTAAACCGTGCCGTTGAACGCCCTGGCCATGAAGCGGGACATCTGGGGCTGGACGTTTCCGGCAACCGATTTCGCCGTCACATCGGCCCGGTACAGCTGCCCAGCCGGTTGGTATCCGGGAATCGTCACGTCGGTCGGCGCCAGATTGCTGACGGTGTAGTCGGTGATCAGTGGGCCATCGACGGCCCGTTCGGTGGCTCCGTAGCTCTGGACGTTGGCAGCGGCCATGGGCGCCATCAAGATGCTCGCGCCCGCAATCCCCACAGCGCTCAGAGCCGCTTTCACTGTCGTCCTGGTAAGTGTCATTGTGATCCCCTTGGTAACTCGTGTTCCCTCCGACAACAGGCGTTACCCATCGGCGTCCGCACGCTAAACGACGCGGCGCGCTGTGAGCGCCGAATTGTCGCGACGTTCAAGCGCCTGTTACTTCGCATTCGCCGCATGCAATCGCCCATCCTCTGGCCGTGCTTACGCCGGCCCGCCGGCGGGATATGTCAGTATCGCTGACATGGGTGCGACCGAAGATGCTCCGCTTGGCTATCTGCTCTACCGGGTGGGAGCCGTGCTGCGACCCGAAGTTTCGGCCGTATTGAGTCCCATTGGCCTGACGCTGCCCGAATTCGTTTGTCTGAGAATGCTTTCCATGTCGCCGGGGCTGTCCAGTGCCGAGCTGTCCCGCAACACCAACGTCACGCCGCAGGCGATGAACACGGTGCTGCGCAGGCTGGAAGAGATTGGCGCGGTGGAACGGCCGGCGTCGGTGTCCTCCGGACGCGCGCTGCCGGCCACCCTGACCAGTCAGGGGCGCACGATGCTGAAACGCGCGGAAACCGCGGTCCGCAACGCCGATGACCGCATCCTGGCCAAGCTCACCGCGACACAGCAGCGCGAATTCAAGCGAATGCTGGAAAAACTCGGCTCCGACTGACTAGCCGGCCGCTTGAATCCGGGCCCAGGGCCGCGCCTGTTCGAGTTCGTAAGCCAGTTCCAGTAGCAGCGCATCCTGGCCCAGGTCGGCCGCGAACATCATGCCGACGGGCATGCCGTCCGCGGACTGGGCCAGCGGCAACGAAATCGCCGGATCTCCGGTGACGTTCTGCAGCGGCGTGAACGCCACCCAGTCGATCAGGCGGTCCATTACCTGCTGGTAATCGGTGGGCGCCAGGTGACCGACTCGCGGCGTCGGGTCGGCGAGCGTCGGGGTGAGCAGTGCGTCATAGGTCTGGTAGAACTCGGCGCTGCGCCGCCGCATTCTGCGCAGCCGCATGATCACGGCCGGCAGCCGGTGCAGGTTGCGGCCGGTGTGGCGCTCCAGGCCCAGCGTCAAGGCGTCCAGCCGGGTGCGGTCGAAGGTGTTGCCGAACACGCGCCGCCCGGTGCGCACCTGCATCAGCGCGAGAAATCCCCAGTACAAGATGAAGTCATCGACGAAGCTGTCCGGCACCGGATGATGGTCGATGTGTTCGACGCGGTGCCCCAGCTCTTCGAGCACCCCGGCGGTCTTGAGGGTCAGCTCCCGCAGTTCCGGGCCGCACTCGCGCCGCACCGAGCCGGTGGCCACCGCGATCCGCAACCGCTGCCGGCCGGGCCCGGTGACGTCTCCGATGGGTGCCAGCTTGGCGTTGCGCCAGATGCGTTCGGCTTCCCGATAGAACGCCGCGGTGTCGCGCACGGAGCGGCTCAGCACGCCGTTGGCGACGATGCCCACCGGCATCCGGCGCAATTCGGCGTCCAGCGGCAGCCGACCGCGCGACGGCTTGAGACCGACAATCCCGTTGCAGGCGGCCGGAATTCGAATCGAGCCGCCACCGTCGTTGGCGTGTGCGATCGGCACCACCCCAGCGGCGACGAACGCACCCGAGCCCGACGAGGAGGCCCCGGCCGTGTAATCGGTGTCCCAGGGGTTGCGCACCGGCCCGAGGCGGGGATGCTCGGCGGCCGCGCTGAAACCGAACTCCGACATCTGCGTTTTGCCCAGCGACGTCGGCCCGGTGGCCAGATACACCGCGGTGAACTCGCCGTCGGCGACGGCATTGCGCGGCGCCCACGCGTCGGCACCGCGCATCGTCGGTTGCCCCGCGACGTCGACGTTGTCCTTCAGGAACGTCGGGACGCCCTCGAAAAACCGATCGCTCGCGGGATTGGCCGACGCGGTCGCCCGTGCCTGCTCGAATGCCTTGTACGCCAAGCCGTTCAGCGCGGGGTTGACGGCCTCGGTGCGAGCGATCGCCGCTTCGACCACCTCAGTTCTGCCGACCCGGCCGGCCCGGAGGGCCTCGGCCAGGCCGGTGGCGTCGAGATCACCGAGGGCGTCGTCACCGAAAGCGTGCACGCGTCGCATAGGACTGACGCTAGCCGCTCGGGTTTGTCGGCTAGGCCTGGCCTACCTCGAAGCGAACGAACCGGGTCACCGTGACGCCGGCCTCGTCGAGCAGCGCCTTGACGGTCTTCTTGTTGTCCGACACCGACGGCTGCTCGAGCAACACCACGTCCTTGAAGAAGCCGTTCAGCCGGCCCTCGACGATTTTGGGCAGCGCCTGCTCCGGCTTGCCTTCTTCTTTCGCGGTCTCCTCGGCGATGCGACGCTCGCTGGCCACCACGTCCTCGGGCACGTCCTCGCGGGTCAGGTAGCGCGCCTTGAGCGCGGCGATCTGCAACGCGACCCCGTGCGCGGCCGCTGAGCTGGTGTCCGGGTCGGCACCCGGACCGTACTCGACGAGCACGCCGACCGCCGGGGGCAGGTCTGCGGCACGCTTGTGCAGGTAGGTCTCGACGGTGCCGTCGAAGAAGGCGGCCCGGCGCAGCTCCAGCTTCTCGCCGATCTTGGCGGACAGGTCGGCGACAGCCTGCTCGACCGTCTTCTCACCCGCCGAAGCGGCCTTGAGCGCGTCGACGTCGGCGGCCTTGGATTGGGCTGCGGCGGCGACGATTTCGTCGGCGAGCTGCTGAAACTCGGCGTTCTTGGCGACGAAGTCGGTCTCGCTGTTCAGCTCGATCAGCGCGCCGTCCTTGGCCGCTACCAGACCTTCGGCCGTGGCACGCTCGGCGCGCTTGCCGACGTCCTTTGCGCCCTTGATCCGGAGTGCCTCGACGGCCTTGTCGAAATCGCCGTCGCTTTCGGCCAGTGCGTTCTTGCAATCGAGCATGCCGGCACCGGTGAGCTCACGAAGACGCTTGACGTCGGCAGCGGTGAAGTTCGCCATATCAGCCTTCCGTGCTTGTTTCGGTTGCAGCTCCAGCGGCGTCGGTGGTGGCTGTGGTGGTCGCGGTCGTGGTCGCCCCGGTAGTCGCGGAAGCCAGCAGCTCCTGCTCCCACTCGGCGAGCGGCTCGGCGGACATCGAGTCTCCAGGCTCGGGCTTGCCGTCGCCGCGACCGACACCGGCACGCGCCTGCAGGCCCTCGGCGACCGCGGAGGCGATCACCTTGGTCAGCAGCGCCGCCGAGCGGATCGCGTCGTCGTTGCCCGGGATCGGGTAATCGACCTCGTCGGGGTCGCAGTTGGTGTCCAGGATCGCGATGACCGGGATTCCGAGCTTGCGGGCCTCACCGACGGCGATGTGCTCCTTATTGGTGTCGACGACCCAGATCGCCGAGGGCACCTTGGACATGTCGCGGATACCGCCGAGGCTGCGGTCAAGTTTGTTCTTCTCGCGGGTCAGCATCAAGATTTCCTTCTTGGTGCGGCCCTCGAAGCCACCGGTCTGCTCCATCGCCTCGAGCTCCTTGAGGCGCTGCAGGCGCTTGTGCACGGTGGAGAAGTTGGTGAGCATGCCACCCAGCCAGCGCTGGTTCACGTACGGCATGCCGACGCGGGTGGCCTCGGCGGCGACGGACTCCTGCGCCTGCTTCTTGGTGCCGACGAACAGCACGCTGCCACCGTGAGCGACGGTCTCTTTGACGAACTCGTACGCCTGGTCGATGAAGGTCAGCGTCTGCTGCAGGTCGATGATGTAGATGCCGTTGCGGTCGGTGAAGATGAACCGCTTCATCTTGGGATTCCAGCGACGGGTCTGGTGCCCGAAGTGGGTGCCGCTGTCGAGCAGCTGTTTCATGGTCACGACGGCCATGGTGATGCCATTCCTTTATGTCGGTTGTCGCCTGGCATCGGGTGAGGCCAGGCCCTGGCGCCTGCTGCGCTGCCGGACCCTGTTACGGGACCGCCCGGCATGCGCTGCGAACTCCTAGTGGAACGGGAGACGCGAGGCAGACGCGCGAAGTCAGCCCGCGAACGAGCTGCGACGAGCAGTTTACACCGACTCAGCTGGTGATTTTTCCAGCACATGTCCACAGTGCGGTCCGCGTGCACAGATTGGGCAAACGCGGGTGGCCGTGTCGTCGACGCCACGCTGAACTCATGGGGTGCGGTGGGCGGCGCTGGTCGTGGGTATGACGCTGTTCAGCGCGGTCCCGGCGGCCGCCGGGGACGTCCGGCTGGATTGGCCGCTGCGGCCGGCTCCGGCCGTCGTGCGTACGTTCGACGCGCCGTCGCCCAACTGGCAGCCGGGGCATCGCGGCGTCGACCTGGCCGGACGCGCAGGTCAGCCGGTGTACGCCGCCGGCAGCGCGACCGTGGTGTTCGCCGGGTTGCTGGCGGGACGGCCGGTGGTCGCCCTGGCTCATCCGGGCGGATTGCACACCAGCTACGAGCCGGTCCGGGCCGCGGTCCGGGTCGGTCAGCAGGTGAGCGAGCAGACGGTGATCGGCGAGCTGATCACCGGGCATGGCGGGTGCCGGGCGTCGGCGTGCCTGCACTGGGGCGCGATGTGGGGGCCGTCGTCGGGTGCTCGGTACGTCGACCCGCTGGGCCTGCTGGCGTCGACCCCGGTCCGGCTCAAGCCGCTGGGGGGTTGAGTGTGCAGTGTGGACTGGCCGATTCACGGGAATCGTTGGGTATGACCGCAGCAGAGACCGACGATGCGCCGACCGAGCACCGGAAGGCCGCGCCCGCTCCTGACGACCCGAGCAAACCCGATTCCCCGGACGACTTGACCAAAGCCTCGTGGCGGTACGTGCTGCGAAAGACCGCCCGCGAATTCACCGATGACCAGTGCACCGACCTGGCCGCCGCACTGACCTACTACGCCGTGCTATCCGTATTTCCCGCGCTGCTGGTGATGGTCTCGCTGCTCGGTGTGGTCGGCGACGGCGCGCACACCACCAATGCGCTACTCGACGCGGCGGCAAGTCTCGTCCCCGCATCCGCGCTCGACATCCTGCGCCAGCCGATCAAGCAACTGGTCGACAACCGTTCCGCTGGTTCGGCGCTGATCCTCAGCGTCCTGGCGGCATTGTGGTCGGCGTCGGGATACATCGGCGCATTCGGACGCGCCATGAACCGGGTCTACGGGATCGTCGAGGGGCGGCCTTTCTGGAAGCTGCGCCCACTGCAGCTGCTGCTCACCATGGCCGCACTGATCTTGGCGGCGGCGGTGGCTTTCATGCTGGCGACCAGTGGTCCGCTGACTCGGGTGATCGGCAGGGTGATCGGACTCGGCGAGGGCGCACAGCTGGCCTGGTCGATCGCGAAATGGCCGCTGATCCTGTTGTTGGTCACGCTGGTCGTGGCGATCCTGTACTACGTCACCCCAAATGTGCAGCAGCCGCGGTTTCGCTGGCTCAGCATCGGTTCGGCGATCGCCATCGTGGTCTGGGCGCTCGCCTCCGTCGGATTCGGCTTCTACGTCCGCGATTTCGGCAGCTACGACACGACCTACGGCGCGCTGGGCGGCGTCATCGTCTTCCTGTTATGGCTCTGGATAACCAACCTGGCCCTGTTGTTCGGGGCGGAGTTGGACGCCGAACTCGAGCGGGGGCGCCAGCTGCAGGCCGGCATTGCCGCCGAACGGGAGCTGCAGCTTCCGCCCAAAGACACGCGCGAGGTGGAAAAGAAAGAAGCCGCGGACCGCAAGGACATCAAGCGAGGGCGGTTGCTGCGCCGCACCCGGGGCCGCCACGAGTCGGGCGGCGGCTAGGCGCGCGGGTGGGCCTGGTCGTGCACCGCCCGCAGCCGCGACACCGCGACATGGGTGTAGAGCTGGGTGGTCGCCAGGCTGGAATGTCCCAGCAACTCCTGGACGACGCGCAGGTCAGCGCCGCCTTCCAGCAGATGGGTGGCCGCGCTGTGCCGTAGCCCGTGCGGGCCCAGGTCGGGCGCGCCGTCCACCGCGGCGATCGTCTGGTGTACGACGGTGCGGGCCTGGCGCACATCGAGGCGGCGGCCCCGCGCGCCCAGCAGCAGCGCCGGCCCGGAATCCGCGTTCGCCAGGGCGGGACGCCCGTCGTCCAGCCACGCCCGCAGCGCGTCCGCGGCCGGCACCCCGAACGGCGCGCTGCGCTGCTTGTTGCCCTTGCCCAGCACCCGCACCACCCGGTGACCGGCGTCCACGTCGTCGATGTCCAGGCCGCACAGCTCGCTCACCCGAATCCCGGTCGCGTACAGCATCTCGACGATCAGCCGGTCCCGCAGGGCGAGCGGGTCTCCTTGCTCGGCACCGGATTTCGCGGCGGCCATGGCGTCGCGCGCCTGATCCTGACGCAGCACGGCGGGCAGCGTGCGGTGCGCCTTGGGCACCTGCAGCCGTGCGGCGGGATCGACGCTCAGCAGGCCGCGCCGCACCGCCCACGCGGTGAACGCCTTGATCGACGAGGTGCGCCGCGCCAGCGTGGTACGCGCGGCCCCGGCCACTGCCCCGCTGGACAGCCAGGTCCGCAGCAGCGGCAGGCTCAGCGCGTCCAGCGCCACCCCGCGCTCGTCGAGGAAGGCGAACAACGAGCGCAGGTCGCCCAGATACGCGCGCCGGGTATGCGCCGAACGCCCGCACTGAAGATCCAGGTACTCGTCGAACTCGTCGAGAATCGCCTGCACTCCCCCACGGTCGCAGGCCCGGCCCGCTGCCCCTTAGCCGACGCGCCGAAGCGTGTCCGGGGTGAGATCTTTGCGGGTCGGATAGCCGTCGACGGCCATGATCAGATCCGCTTCGGCCAGCAGGCTGCGCAGCACGTGCACGATTCCGTCGACGCCGCCGAGCGCCAGACCGTAGGCATACGGGCGACCGACCCCGACGGCGGTCGCGCCCATGGCCAGCGCCTTGACGATATCGGCGCCGCTGCGGATCCCCGAGTCGAACAGAACCGGCAAGCCTTCGGCCGCCTCGATCACGCCGGGCAGGCAGTCCAGCGCGGGCAGACCGCCGTTGGCCTGGCGCCCGCCGTGGGTGGAGCAGTAGATGCCGTCGACGCCGCCGTCCCTGGCGCGCCGGGCGTCGTCGGGATGGCAGATGCCCTTGATGATCATCGGCAGGTCGGTCAGCGACCGCAGCCAGGGCAGGTCATCCCAGGTCAGCGGGTTGCCGAACGTCGTAATCCACTGCAGCACCGTGCCCTGCGGGTCCTCTTCGGGCGGGCGTTGCAGGCTGGCGCGAAAGACCGGATCGCTGGTGTAGTTGCTCAGACAGTGCCCCCGCAGCTGGGGGAAGTTGGCCGTGCTGAGGTCGCGCGGTCGCCAGCCGGGGATCCAGGTGTCCAGGGTGACGATGATGCCCTGGTAGCCGGCTGCTTCGGCCCGCTGCACCAGGCTGGCGGCCAAGTCGCGATCCTTCGGCGTGTACAGCTGGAAGAAGCCGGGGGTGCCGCCGAACTGCGCGGCGACCTCTTCCATCGGGTCCGCGGTCAGGGTGGAAACCACCATCGGGACCCCGGTCGCCGCGGCCGCACGGGCGGTGGCCAGGTCGCCGTGGCCGTCTTGAGCGCAGATGCCGATCACACCGATCGGCGCCATGAACAACGGCGACGGGAGGTTCATGCCGAACATCTGCACCGACAGGTCGCGCTCGGCGGCCCCGACGAACATGCGCGGGATCAGGCCCCAGCGATCGAACGCCTCGCGGTTGGCCCGCTGGGTGCGTTCGTCGCCGGCGCCCCCGGCGACGTAGGACCACACCGACGGCGGCATCGCCTTCTCGGCGCGGGCCTCCAACTCTGCGAAGGCCATCGGCAGCGCGGGTACGACCCCCGCCAGGCCCTGGAAGTAGATCTCGTTCTGGTAAGCGCCGAATGCCATGGGATAGAGAATGCCAGCCGGCCGTCAGGCTGACGAGCTTGCCGACTCCGCCTCGGCTAGTTCCTTCTTCCACTGCCGGAATGTCTCTTCGGTGCGGCCGCGCCGCCAGTAGCCGGAGATCGACGACGCCCACTTCGCGTCCACTGCACGCTCTTTGCGGATGTAGGGCCGCAAATTGTGCATGACGGCTTGGGCCTCGCCGTGGATGAAGACGTGCACCTGCCCGGGCAGCCACAGCGTGGTGGTGACGGCCTCGATCAGCGGCGCGAAATCGCCGGCGCGATCATCGGAGGCAAGGTCCGCGCGGGCGCCGCGATAAACCCAGTTCACCTGCATGCCTTCGGGCGCGGTCAACTCGATTTGGTCGTCGGGCCCGGCCACTTCGATGAAAGCCTTGCCGATTGCGTTGGGAGGCAATGCTTCCAACGCGGTGGCGATGGCCGGCAGCGCCGACTCGTCTCCGGCCAGCAAATGCCAGTCTGCCGCGGGGTCGGGCGTATACGCCCCGCCGGGACCCATCAGATAGATCACCTGTCCGGGTTGGGCGTGGGCCGCCCAGACTCCCGCCACGCCGTGTTCGCCGTGCACCACGATGTCCAGCGAGATCTGGCGGGCCGCGGCGTCGACCTTGCGAACGGTGATGGTCCGCACGGCCGGCCGTTTCTCCGGGGGCAGCACGGCGAAGCTGTCCTGGGTCAGGGGCTGGGGCAACGCGGCTACGTCGATGTCGGCGGCGACGAATACCAACTTGACGTAGGAGTCGGTGAAGTTGCTCGGCACGAACGTGTCGAACTGATTGCTCCCCAGCGTCACACGCTTCATGTGCGGTGCGAGTTGTTGGGTACCGACGACTTCAAAACGTTGGAGTGGTCGACCTGCCACGTGTCCTCCTGTTCAGACCCGGCCCCAGCCGACTATACGAGCCGGGGCCGTCGTCGCAGGTCGGCCGCCCGCGACGGGACGCGTTCCCCGGCGAACGAGGCGCCACCGTCCGCCGTCACGCTCGGCCAGTCCGGTCACCTCGAGGATCGCCAACGGTCCCAGCACCTGCTCGGGCATCAGCCCGGAGGAGACGGCGATCTCGTCGACCGTTGCGGCACCTCGCCCGGGCAACGCCTCGTACACCTGACGCTCGGGCTCGCCCAGCCCGTCCAACGCCGTCGCGGGCCGGGCCTCTTCGACGGCGAGTTCACCGATGTGTCCCACGAATTCCACGATGTCGTCGGCCCGGGTGACCAGCTCGGCCCCGTTGCGCAGCAGCGCGTGACAACCCGCCGACGCTGATGAGGTGATCGGTCCGGGCACCGCGGCCACCACCCGGCCCAACGACCCCGCCCAGGCGGCGGTGTTCGCGGCGCCGCTGCGCAGACCCGCCTCCACCACCACGACGGCCCCTGCGACCGCGGCGACCAGACGATTGCGGGTCAGGAACCGATGCCGAGCGGGCCGCAGGCCAGGCGGATATTCGCTGATCAACAAGCCATGCGAGGCGATGCGATGCAGCAACGCCGAGTGCCCGGCCGGATAAGGGATGTCGATGCCGCCGGCCAGCACCGCCACCGTGATTCCGTCGCTGGCCAGCGCCGCGCGATGGGCCGCACCGTCGATTCCGTAGGCGCCTCCCGAAACGACCGCGACGTCGCGCTCGGCCAGACCGGACGCCAGATCCGCGGTCACCTGTTCGCCGTAGGCCGTGGCCGCACGGGTGCCGACCACCGCCGCAGCGCGCCGGGCGATCTCGTCCAGACGCATCGGACCCAACGCCCACAACACCATCGGCGGCCCGCCGCGCGGCCTGCACCCGGCGCCGGCGAATGCCGAGAACGCGACCAGCGGCCACT
Organism: Mycobacterium ahvazicum; assembly: GCF_900176255.2. Taxonomy (GTDB): domain Bacteria; phylum Actinomycetota; class Actinomycetes; order Mycobacteriales; family Mycobacteriaceae; genus Mycobacterium; species Mycobacterium ahvazicum. Next base: position 1,365,918 of record NZ_FXEG02000002.1, on the reverse strand, counting down.
CCGGGCAATCGGGCGTGATCAACCGGCCGCCGCGACGAGCGAGCACCTCGAGATCCGCTGCGGCCCGGTCTATCTCCCGCCTGGCGGCGGTGTGCCGTACCAGCTCCTCGCTGACCAGCCCACGCCGGACGCGGTCGGCCGCCTCGACCGGGCCCACGCATCCCACCAGGGCCGCGAGCTCCGGGCAGGGCGGCTCGGCCACCCGCGACAGGTACGCCCAGGCCGGCCAGGCGGGATCGTGGAACACCGCGGTCATCGTTGTTCTCCCGGCTGCCGGAAGCTCAGCGCGGCGGCCACCTCGTCCAGGCCGGGCGAGCCGCGGCCGGCCAAGTCGGCCAGGCTCCACGCGACGCGAAGCGTGCGATCGAGCCCGCGGATGCTGAGCAGCCCACGCTCCACCGCCAGGCGCAGCGGATGCATGGCTTGACTACTGAGCCGAAACTTGCGCCGCAACAGCGTCCCGCTCACTTCGGCGTTGGTGCTGAAACCGTGCGGGCGCCACCGGGCCGCGGCCTTGGCGCGGGCCCGCGCCACCCGATCGCGCACCTGTGCGGAGGATTCACCCTCGACGGTGGCGAAGGCCCCGGTCCGCACCGGGTGCATCTGTACCCGCAGGTCCACCCGATCCAGCAACGGGCCCGAAAGCTTGCCCAGATAGCGGCGTTTCGTCGCGGCCGGGCAGATGCAATCCTGCGGATCGGCCGGCGCGCAGGGGCACAGGTTGGCGGCCAACACCAGCTGAAACCGGGCCGGGTAGCACGCCACCCCGTCGCGGCGCGCCAGACGAATGAGGCCGTCCTCCAACGGTGTTCGCAATGCCTCCAGAGCGCTGACGCTGATCTCGGCGCATTCGTCGAGGAACAGCACACCGCGGTGCGCCCGGCTCACGGCGCCCGGGCGGGCCATCCCCGAGCCTCCCCCGACCAGTGCGGCAACGCTGGAGCTGTGGTGCGGCGCCACAAACGGCGGCGCCGTGATCAGCGGTGTGTCCCCGGACAACAACCCGGCCACCGAGTGGATCGCGGTGACCTCCAAGGCCTCACTGTCGGTCAGGCTGGGCAGCAATCCCGGAAGGCGTTGCGCCAGCATCGTTTTGCCCACACCAGGCGGTCCGGTCAACATCAGGTGATGCGCCCCCGCGGCGGCCACCTCGACCGCGAACCGTGCCTGCGCCTGTCCCACCACGTCGGCCAGATCCCCTACCGGCTCCGGGCCGGTGGCCGTCGCGCTGATCCGCTCGGCCAACCGGGCCGACCCATTGAGCCAGCTCCGCAGCTGCCCCAGCGTGCGGACGCCCCAGACATCGATGCCGTCGATCAGGCTGGCCTCGGCCAGGTTGTCCACCGGCACCACGACGGCGGGCCACCCGTCGCGTTTGGCGGCCAGCACCGCGGGCAGCACCCCGCGCACCGGCCGGATGCGGCCGTCCAGCGACAACTCGCCCAGCAGCACCGTCTTCTCCAGGCGTTCCCACGGGTTCTTTCGCTGCGCCGACAGCACCGCCGCCGCGAGCGCAATGTCGTAGACCGAACCCATTTTCGGCAGCGTCGCCGGGGACAGCGCAAGCGTGAGTCTGGCCTGCGGCCAGCTGTTTGTGCAGTTGGTGACGGCCGCACGCACCCGGTCCCGCGACTCCTGCAGCGCGGCGTCGGGCAGGCCGACGAGGTGGACGCCGGGCAGACCCGAGGTGATGTCGGCCTCGATCTCCACGATATGACCGTCCAGTCCGCGCACCGCGACCGAGAACGCACGTCCCAGCGCCATCAGCCGATTCCCTGCAGATGCGAGATCTCCGGGGTGCGCCGGTTCCCGACACGGATCCCGATCACATCGATGCGGACCGCCGCCCAGCGCCCGTCCTGCGCGGCCAGCCACAGCCCCGCCAGCCGGCGCAGCCGCCGGACCTTGCGGGGTGTGACCGCGTGCGCCAAGCCCCCATACCCGTCGCCGGTACGGGTCTTGACCTCTACGAACACCACCGTGCGGGTGGCGTCGTCGGCCGCGATCACGTCGAGTTCGCCGTAGCGGGAGCGCCAATTGCGGTCCACGACGCGTAACCCCATCCGCGTCAGGTATTCCACGGCGAGGGCCTCACCCATCGCGCCCAGCTCAATGCGTGTCTTTGCGATCGTCATGCGGCCAATCTGGCCGACGCGCCCGACACGGCGTGCCGCGACGGACGCCGAGCGCCCGCTATCACGGCCGGTTATCCCCAGCGGGGTGTTCATCCACAGCGCAACGGCGGAACTGGTTTGCCGCGCAGCGAAATCGGCTACGTGACGCGGTCCGCGCGGGTGTAGACGTTCATCGAGTCCTCCCGCAGGAACGCGATCAGCGTGAGCCCGGATTCCTCGGCCAGGGAAACCGCCAGCGACGACGGCGCCGACACCGCGGCCAGCACGGGAATCCCGGCCAGCACGGCCTTCTGCGTGATCTCGAACGACGCCCGCCCGCTGACCAACAGCACCGAACCGGCCAGCGGTATCCGCTCGTGTTCCAGGGCCCAGCCGACGACCTTGTCGACGGCGTTGTGCCTGCCGATGTCCTCGCGGACCACCAGCATCATGCCGTCGCCGTCGAACAGCGCCGCGGCGTGCAGCCCACCGGTGCTGTCGAAAACCTTTTGCGCACTGCGCAGTTGGCCGGGCATGGCCTTGAGCGTGGCCGGGCCGACGGTGACCGGATCCGCGCCGGGCGTGAAGCGGCTGATCACCCGGACCGCATCCAGTGATGCCTTGCCGCATACCCCGCACGAGGAGGTGGTGTAGAAGTTGCGGGTCACGTCGAGGTCGGGCGGGTTCACCCCGGGGGCCAGTGTCACGTCGAGCACGTTGTACGTGTTGGCGCCGTCGTCGCCGCGGCCGCCGCAGTAGCGGATGGTCTGCACGTCGTCGCGGCGCACGATCACGCCTTCGGTGAGCAGAAAGCCTTGCGCAAGTTCGATATCCGCGCCCGGCGTCCGCATCGTCACGGTGACCGGTGTGCCGTTGACGCGGATCTCCAGCGGCTCCTCGACGGCCAGGGTCTCCGGCCGGACGACGGCCTGACCTGCGTTGACGTGTGTGGCGCGCCGGCGTGCGGTTACGTTCCCCACGGGATCGGAACTCCGGCCGAGCGCTGAAACCTCATCAAGCCAAACTACATTGGCCCGCGGCCCGCCGCCCATGCGGCGATCGGCCGCCCGGAAGACGTCCGACGTGCGGCCATTCCGACACCGTGCCGTCGCGATTGCTCTAGTGTCGACATGGCTCGTCGCGCCTGAGCAGTGCACCGCACCTGCGCAGGTCTGTAATAGGCGGGTATGGGGAGAAGGTGGTAACGACCGGCGTAAGAATCACGTCGTCGATACCGCGGACATAATGAGGCACAACATGGCAGCTGAAACACCAGGCGACGCGTCGATGCCGGGCGGGGAGAAGGCCGATCCGGCGACGGTGTTCGCCGCCCTCGCCGAAATCATCTATCAGGGCTCGGATGCCAAAGAGATGTACGCCGCCATCTGCGTCGCGGCGACCCTGGCCATCCGCGGCTGCGACCACGCCAGCCTGTTGATGCTCGAAAACGATCGTTATGTCACCGTCGGCGCGAGCGACGCGCTCGCCCAGCGGATCGACCAGATGGAACTGGAAGCCGGCGACGGCCCCTGCCTGGACGCGATCGAGGAGGAGACGCCGCAGATCGATGCGGATCTGACCACGCCGTCGCATTGGCCCAAGCTGGCGGCCCGGCTGCTCGAGGAGACCCCGGTGCGCGGTGCCATGGGGTTTCGGCTGCAGGTCAACAAGCGCAAGGGGGCCGCGCTGAACCTGTTCAGCGACACTGCGAACATGTTCGACGCCGAGTCGGCTGGGCGCGCGGCGGTGCTGGCCTCGTTCGCCAGCGTGGCCATCAACGCGGTGGCGAAGGGTGAGGACGCCGCCAGCCTGCGGCGGGGCCTGCTCAGCAACCGCGAAATCGGCAAGGCCGTCGGCATGCTGATGCTGCTGCACGACCTGACCGAAGACGAGGCGTTCGACCTGCTCCGGCGGCACTCACAGGCGCTCAACATCAAGTTGGCCGACGTCGCGCGTGAGGTCATCGAGCGGCGCGGTGGCCTGCCGTCCAACGGCGAGCAAGAGCTGCCGTCCGACAAATAGCTATTCGGGGAGCCGCAGCTCGGGCTTCTCGACCTCTTCGATGTTGACGTCTTTGAAGGTGACCACCCGCACCTGCTTGACGAACCGGGCCGGGCGGTACATGTCCCAGACCCAGGCGTCCGACAGCCGTAGCTCGAAGTAGACCTCGCCGTCGGCGTTGCGCGGCACCATCTCGACGCTGTTGGCCAGGTAGAAGCGCCGTTCGGTTTCCACGACGTAGCTGAACTGGCCGACGATGTCCTTGTATTCGCGGTAGAGCGAGAGCTCCATCTCGGTTTCGTACTTTTCGAGATCTTCGGCACTCATCTGCTCAGACGTCCTTTTCCCTGCCCGTTTTCCTGACTCCCCGTTCCCAACAGCTCGGTCGCCGGGTGAGCAGTCCGCATCTATCTTTCCTCACGGGCGTTCGCCACGCTCGCCCGGAGGGTCCGGTTTGCATTCGGCTACCAACCGGGTGCGGGAGCCGTCCCCGGTCGGCGAGGCCACCCGCCGGACGTTGATGAAGGAATAGCGGTGCTCCGCGCAAGGCCCCAGCCGCGTCAGCGCCGAGCTGTGCGCGGGCGTGCTGTAGCCCTTGTGGTCCGCGAAACCGTAGCCGGGGTGATCGACGTCCATCGCGACCATCAGCCGGTCGCGGCTGACCTTGGCCAGCACGCTGGCCGCGGCGATGCAGGCCGCGGCCGCGTCCCCGCCGACCACCGGCAACGACGGCATCGGCAGCCCGGGCACGCGAAAGCCGTCGCTCAGCACGTAGCCGGGGCGCACCGACAGCCCCGCCACCGCGCGCCGCATGCCTTCGATATTGGCGACGTGCACCCCGCGCCGGTCGACTTCGACCGACGGGATGAACACCACGTGATAGGCCACCGCGTAGCGGCAGATCAGCGGGAACAACTTCTCCCGCATCTTCTCGGTGAGCTTCTTCGAATCATCAAGGGCAGCAAGGCTTTCCAGGCGATTCGGTCCCAGCACACAGGCCGCCACCACCAGCGGCCCGGCGCAGGCGCCACGGCCGACCTCGTCCACTCCGGCGACCGGCCCCAGGCCGCTGCGATGCAGCGCGGACTCCAGGGTGCGCAGTCCGGTCGATTTGCGGATCACCGTCCGCGGCGGCCACGTCAGGGTCATTTCCGAGCCACGACTACTGGCCTTGCTGGGGGTTCACCGAACCCACTCCACCCCATCGCGTCGGCGGCCAGACGATGAACCTGGCCTTGCCGATGACGTTGGCCACCGGCACCGTCCCCGACATCGGATCACCGGTGCACAGAATGCCTTTGAGTGCGTCGGTCGGAGTGCTCGTGCAGTGGGCACGCGAATCCGCCGAGTGGGTGCGGTTGTCGCCCATCACCCACAACCGCCCGTCCGGGACGGTGACCGGACCGAATTCGCTGCCCAGGCAGGGGTATACGGACGGGTCGGCCATCATCGTGGCCGGCTTCAGGTACGGCTCCTTGAGCGGCTTGCCGTCGACCGTCAGCCCGGTATCGGCCCGGCATTGCACGGTCTGCCCGCCGACCGCGATCACCCGCTTCACCAGATCGTTCTCGTCGGGGGGCACAAAACCGATGAACGACAACGTGTTCTGCAGCCATCGCAGCGCGGTGTTGGGAGACCGGATCGACTTGTATCCGGTGTTCCAGTTCGGCGGTCCCTTGAAGACGATCACGTCGCCGGGGTGCGGCGACCCGAACCGGTAAGTGAGCTTGTCGACCATGATCCGGTCGCCGACACAACCCGAGCAGCCGTGCAGCGTGGGCTCCATGGACTCGGACGGAATCAGGTACGGACGCGCCACGAATGTCAACATCACGTAGTAGAGGACGATCGCGGTAACCGCCAGGATCGTCAGCTCGCGCAGCGCGGACTTCTTCTTGGGTTCCGGCTCGTCCGCGTCGTGCGACTCAGCACCCGGTTCGGGCGCGGCGGTGGGCTCGACCGCGTCGGCCCGTTCGTTCGTGGGCGCGTCTGGGACGCGAGTGGAGACCTTCGGCTCCGACTGACCAGGCTCGGACTGGGGCTCGGGCGAGTCCGTGGAATCCGTCACGAGATCAGAGTAGCCAGCGCGGTGTGGGTGACCGTAAAGCGTCTTCGAAACCGAACGCGCGTGCCGCAGTGATCGTCGAGACGCGCGCGGTCAGCGCTTTTCCTTGATCTTGGCCTTCTTGCCGCGGAGTTCGCGCAGGTAGTAGAGCTTCGCGCGGCGGACATCGCCACGGGTGACCACCTCGATGTGGTCGATGTTCGGCGAGTGCACCGGGAAGGTCCGCTCGACGCCGACGCCGTAGCTCTCCTTGCGCACGGTGAAGGTCTCGCGGACGCCACCGCCCTGCCGGCGCAGCACCACGCCCTTGAACACCTGGATACGCTCCTTGGCGCCCTCGATGACCTTCACGTGCACATTGATGGTGTCGCCCGGGCTGAAGGCCGGGATGCCGTCGCGCAGCGACGCCTGATCGACGAAGTCCAGCCTGTTCATGTGGAGACACTTCCTTGAGGTCGCGGCGTGCGGAAACTGCCCGCACGCAGGGGTGGTCGTTAAGCCGATTCGGGCTTTGGGTGGCATCTCGCAGCGGGCGGAATGCGGCCCGGCCGGCCGGGTGCCGCTGGAGACAACTGGTCAATTGTGCCAGACACCCCGCGTGCATTGAAAATCACATGTAAACGCTGCGATTCATGGCGCGCCTGAGGCACCGGTGAATGGTACATATGACTGGGGTCAGCACACGCTAGTCACTACCCGAACTCGAAGACGCCCGGGCAGATTGCGGTACGGCGCCCACACAGGTTTACGTCAGAGGACTTGGGAGAAGAACAGATGCGTGTACGCCCGCGCACCGCACTCGCCGCCGTCGCGGCGGTGACGCTGGTGCTGGCCGGGTGCGACGAGGCACGACTAGCGGCAAAATCCCAGGTTAAGGCGTCCAGCAACGCCTCCGGCGCGCCCGATCACCAACCGCAGCTCATTCAGCTGCTGCTGGACACCATCGACACATCCGGGTTGCCGGCGGCACCGCCCAAGACGCTGGACGCGCTGCCCGGCGCCGGATGGGGCGGGTTGCAGGCCCGCATTCAGCAGGCCACCGAGCAGGCCGCCGCCAGCGGGGCCACCCTCTCGGTGGGCATCCTGGACCGCAAGACCCACGAGCTGATCTCCAACGGCAACAGCCAGATCATCGGCACGGCCTCGGTGGCCAAGCTGTTCATCGCCGACGACCTGCTGCTGGCCGAATCCCAGGGCCGGACCGCCCTGTCCCCCGACGACCGTCAGGCACTCGACCTGATGCTGCAGTCGTCCGACGACGGCGCCGCCGAGAGGTTCTGGGGTCAGGACGGCGGCGACAACATCATCACGCAGGTGGCGGGCCGCTACGGGCTGTCGTCCACCGCTCCGCCCTCGGACGGGCGCTGGTGGAACACGACGAGCTCGCTGACCGACCTGATCCACTACTACGAGAAGCTGCTCGACGGTTCCGGCGGGCTCTCGGCGGACCGGGCCAAGATCATCGTCAACGACCTGGCCCATTCCACCCCGAACGGCGTCGACGGGTACCCGCAGCGCTTCGGCATCCCCGACGGGCTGTTCGCGGAGCCGGTGGCCGTCAAGCAAGGCTGGATGTGCTGCATCGGCACGGAGTGGATGCATCTGTCGACCGGCGTGGTGGGCGCGGACCGCCGCTACATCGTGGTGGTGGAGTCCCTGCAGTCCTCCGACGACGCGACGGCGCGCGACACGATCACGCAGGCCGTCAAGACGATGTTCCCCAACGGCCGGATCGGGCCGACGACCTTCTAGGGCGAATCGCCCGGCCCGAGATCGGGCCGGCGCTCGCGCGTACGCCGCAGCGAAACCTCCCGGCGCCAGGCCGCGATGCGGGCGTGATCGCCTGACAGCAGCACCTCGGGGACGTCGAGCCCCCGCCAGCTCGGCGGCCGGGTGTAGCTGGGCCCCTCCAAAAGGCCGCCCAGCACGTCGGAGTGCGAATCCTCGCGATGGGACGCGGGATTGCCCAGCACCCCGGTCAGCAGCCGCAGCACGGATTCGATCATCACGACGGCCGCCGACTCACCGCCCGGCAGCACATAGTCGCCGATCGAGACTTCCTCGACCCGCATCCGTCGCGCGGCGTCCTCGACGACGCGGTGGTCGATGCCCTCGTAGCGGCCGCAGGCGAACACCAGATGCTGCTCGGCGCTCCAGCGCTGGGCGGTGGATTGCTTGAACAGTGCGCCGGCCGGCGTGGGAACGACCAATAGCGTTTCGCCAGAACAGATTTCATCCAGCGCGTCGCCCCACACCGGCGCCTTCATCACCATTCCCGGGCCGCCGCCGTAGGGCGAGTCGTCCACCGAGTGGTGCACGTCGTGAGTCCACGCCCGCAGGTCGTGCACCCGAAGGTCGACCAGGCCCGACGCAATTGCCTTGCCGGGCAACGATTGCCGCAGCGGATCCAGGTAGGCCGGAAAGATCGTCACGACGTCTATGCGCACCGGCTATCCCAGATCCAGCAGGCCCTCGGGCGGATCGATTTCGACCATCCGGTCGTCCAGCGACACCGACGTGACGATCGCATTCACGAACGGCACCAGTACCTCCCGGGTTTCGCCGCCGTCACTGCGGTGCACCGCCAGTAGTTCCCCGGCGGCGGTGTGCAGCACCTCGGCAACGACGCCGAGATCCTCCCCCGCGGTGGTCCGCACCCGCAGTCCCTCGAGCTGATGGTCGTAGTAGGTGTCCGGCTCGTCGATCGGCGGCAGGTCGCCGGAGTCCACCACGAACAGGCTGCCGCGCAGCGCGTCGGCGGCGTCGCGGTCGTCCACACCGGCCAACCGCACCAACAGCCGGCCGCCGTGTTCGCGCGCACCGGCGACCACGTAGCTGCCTTCTGCTCCGTGGCCGCGAGATGGCTTGGCGCGCAGGGTAATACCCGACGCGAAGCGATCGGCAGGGTCGTCGGTGTGAACCTCCACGACCACCTCGCCGGTGATGCCGTGCGCTTTCACGACGCGCCCGACGAGCAGCTCCATGAGTTGGTGACCTACTGGTCGGTGTCCACCACGTCGACGCGGATACCGCGGCCCCCGATTCCGGCGACCAGCGTGCGCAACGCGGTCGCGGTGCGTCCGCCGCGACCGATCACCTTGCCCAGATCCTCGGGATGGACATGCACCTCGACGGTGCGCCCACGCCGGCTCGTCACCAGGTCCACCCGGACATCGTCCGGGTTGTCCACGATTCCGCGAACCAGATGTTCAACAGCGTCGACGACGACGGTACTCATTGCGACCGTCAGCTTTCGGTGGCGGGCTCGGCCGGCGCTTCGGCAGCCGGCTCGGCCGGGGTCTCGGCGGTTTCAGCAGGGGCTTCGGCGGTTTCAGCCGGGGCTTCGGTGGTTTGCGCCGGCGCCTCGTCGGCCTTGGCGGCCTTCTTGGCCGGGGCCTTCTTCTTCGGCTTGGACGCCTCGGTGGTCGGTCCGCCGTCGGCCTCGGCCAGCGCGGCGTTGAACAGCTCCAGCTTGGTGGGCTTGGCCGGGGCGACCTGCAGGCTGCCCTCGGCGCCGGGCAGACCCTTGAACTTCTGCCAGTCGCCGGTGATCTTCAGCAGTTTGACGACCGGCTCGGTCGGCTGCGCACCCACCGAAAGCCAGTACTGGGCCCGCTCCGAGTCGATCTCGATCAGGCTGGGGTCTTCCTTCGGGTGGTACCGGCCGATCACCTCGATCGAGCGGCCGTCGCGGCGGTTGCGGGCGTCGGCGACGGCGATGCGGTACTGGGGATTGCGGATCTTGCCAAGCCGGGTGAGCTTGATCTTGACAGCCATGATTAAGCGAATTCTCCTGGGTGTCACGCTGCAATTCAGCGATCGGGGCGGGATGCCCGGATCCGGTTTTGCCTCGCGTGTATGACCGCCGAACGAGCACCCCGGCGACGGGGCGGGTCGCGCGGCGGACAGCCGCCTATTGTGCCAGAACGAGGGGCTCCGGCAGAAATTCGCCTGCACCGGCGACTTTCGGCTATGCGGGACGTCAAACTGGTTAGGATTGCGCGGGGGCGAAAGTAGGGAGCCGATCGATGCGGATCGTGAATTTCAGCTGGAGCCGGCGAGTGACCGGTCCCGTCGCTGTTGCCGCCGTGCTCAGCGCCCCGTTCGCGCTGCTGGGGGCGCCGTCCGCGCACGCTGCGACCGGCATCGATGGCTACGCCCAGTGCGTCGACACGAAGCCGCCCCCGCCGGGGGTCAGTGCGGAATTCTGGTTTCCCAGCGTCCACATCATCCAGAACGATCTCGATTCGGGCATTCCCGCCGCCCAAGTGACCCAGATTCTGGTGACCATGGGAGTCTCGCCGGAGGATGCCGCCAAGCGCGTGCAGTGCTTCCAGGCCAATCAACCCCGCGGACAAGGGCACTGACCCGACGCCTGGCCCACCTCGCCCGCGGCGTCACATGATCTTCTGGAAGACCTTCGTCTCGACCCTGCGTGTCATCCGCCAGCCCTGCGGCGTGCGCGCGAACTCGTCGTCGTACCAGAGCCCGCAGAACATCACCTGGTCCCCGGGTTTTCCGTCGGCGCCGGGAAAGACCATCGGGTTGAAACAGATCACCCGCGACGTGGCCTTGTCCCCGTCGATCTGGACCGAGAAGTTGCCGAGCATGTGCGCGTATACCGGAAAGCCCGGCAGCACCTCGGAGAGCCATTTCTTGACCTCGGGATAACGGCCTTCGATACCTCCCAAGGCCGTGTAGTCGATGTAAGCGTCTTCGGTGAATACCTTGTCCAAATCGTCGAATCGCCGCTGGTCAATAGCGGTGGAATAGTCCACCATTAGCTGCTGGATCTCCAGACGGTCGGAAATTTCGGCCAGGCTCAACATGCATCGATTCAACACCCGGGGCATCGGGAACACCCAGGCACCCCGAGTGGTCGTCAGTTTCCTTGTGTTCCAGCGTGTTTGGCGTCGTGTTTCGCGACCACTGCGGCCGGCGGGTTGCGGAAGCTGATCGCCAACCGGTTGTAGGTGTTCATCGTCGCGATCGCGATCGTCAGATCGACCAATTCCTTGTCGTCGAATTGCGCCGACGCGGCCGCGTACGCGCTGTCGGGTGCGCCCGTGCTCGATATTTCGGTGACGGTTTCCGCCCACGCCAGCGCGGCCCGCTCGCGGCCGTCGAACAGCTCACCGGCTTCCGGCCACACCGGGACCAACGCGATCTTCTCGTTCGACACCCCCAGGTCGCGCAACTCGCGCGTGTGCATGTCGATGCAGTACGCACAGCCGTTGATCAGCGACACCCGCAGGTAGACGAGGGTCAGCAACACCGGCGACAGACCCGACTGGCTGACATACAGATGCACGCCGCCCAGCAGTTTCACACCCCGCGGTGCCACGGCTTGGTAGTCGATTCGTCGACTCATGGCTGTCTCCTCCCCTTTTGCCATACCACGCAAAGCCGCCGAGGAGAATAATCCCCGCTATGAGAGCAGGAATCACCTGCTTAGCAACGGCCTTGTTGGTGTGGGTCGGGGCGCCGAGCGCCGCCGCCGCCCCAGGGAGCTGCGCGCCGGGCAGCGCCTGCCAGCGCTGGTGCCCCGGCGATCCCGATCCGGCAGGCCGGCCCATCCCCTGGGACCCGAGCGTCTGCCACGACTTCTACTGGGATTACGCCGGGGTCCACGACACCGGCACCGGCGTCTTCTACTCGTGGTCCTCCCTTCCGTTCAAGCAGCCGCCGCCGCCCGGGCCGGTGCCCACCCAGACCTCGTATCTGCCGCTGCCCCCGCTGCCGTTCTGCCCGGTGCCGCCCTGGTGCCCGTGAGGCAGCAGGCGTCGGCCAGGCCCGGAAGTTACACTGTGCGCCCATGCGGAAACTCATCGCCGCAGCTGCTGCGCTGCTCACGGTCGCCGGTGTCACCGCCCCCGCCTCCTGGGCCGACGATATGCAGCCGGTCGGCTCGGTTCCGATCCCCGACGGCCCGGCCCAGACCTGGATCCTGGCCGACCTGGACAGCGGCCAGGTGCTGGCCGGTCGCGACCAGTACGCGGTTCATCCGCCCGCGAGCACGATCAAGGTGCTGTTGGCGCTGGTGGCTCTCGACGAGGTGAGCATGGACTCGACGGTCGTCGCCGACGTGGCAGACACCCAGGTCGAATGCAACTGCGTCGGAATCAAACCCGGCCGGGTTTACACCGCGCGCCAGTTGCTCGACGGCCTGCTGCTGGTGTCCGGCAACGACGCCGCCAATACGCTGGCGCATCTGCTGGGCGGCGCCGACGCCACGGTGGCCAAGATGAACGCGAAGGCCGCCTCCCTCGGAGCGACCAGCACCCACGCCGCGACCCCGTCCGGGCTGGACGGCCCCGGCGGATCCGGCGCCTCCAGCGCGCACGACCTGGCCGTCATCTTCCGGGCCGCGATGGCCAACCCGATGTTCGCCCACATCACGGCCGAGCCGTCGGCGCTGTTCCCGGGCGATCACGGCGACGAGCCGATCACCAACCAGGACGAGCTGCTGACCCGGTATCCGGGCGCCATCGGCGGCAAGACCGGGTTCACCAATGCGGCGCGCAAGACCTTCGTCGGCGCCGCGTCGCGCGGTGGGCGCCGGCTGGTGGTCGCGATGATGTACGGGATGGTGAAGCCCGGCGGACCGACGTACTGGGATCAGGCGGGCGGCCTGTTCGACTGGGGCTTCGCGCTCAATCCGTCGTCGAGCATCGGCTCACTCTAAAACTCGCTCGGAACAAGCCCGGTTATCAGCTTGGACAGCAACGCAATGCGTTGCTCTTCGATATCGGGCTCCGGAAAAATCCCGCGCACGATCGCCGCGCCGTCGAACACGTTGGTCATCAGCGCCACCAGCACCGGGAACGTCTCCTCGCCGACGGCGTCGGCGCCCGGCAGCGCCCGCGCGGCGTCGAGAATCTTCGCGGTGTACTGCGCCAGCACCTCGCGCAGATGGGCGCGCAGCTTCGCGTCGGTGCGCGCGGCGACCATCAATTCGTAGAGCACGGCGTTGGTGGGACCGCCGGTGATGTCCCGCAGAATCGTCAGCGCCGCTTCCAGCGCCGGCCGGTCGGCCGGGATCTGGGCGACCTGCTTGGTGAACGACTCCACCTGCCGGCGCAGCACCTCCGACGCCGTCGCCGCCATGAAGTCGCTCATCGTCTCGAAGTGGCGGAACAACGCACCCACCGACACCCCGGCCGCCTTGGTGATCACGGCCGCCGATGCCCGCGCGTAGCCGACCTCGACGATGCTTGCGATGGACGCCTCGAGGAGCCTCCCGACCGTCTCCTCGCGGCGTTGCTGCTGGGTTCGGGCCATCTCAGGCACTGACTTTGTGAGCGCTGCGGCCCCGATGCCGCTGACCCGCCCGCAGGTACCGGCCCGACTTCGCGGTCTGGCCGTAGCCGTCGCGGAACTCGCCGGCGCGGAAGACCACGGTGCCGCCCACAGCGGTCGCTACGACGGCATCGTCGTTGCGGTTGACCATTCGCCGCAGGCCGCCGTAGAAGGGGACCTCTTCCTCGTGGTAGGCCTCGACCTCGTCGTTCAGGCCGGCCGGGTCGATCACCACGAAGTCGGCACGGTCACCTTGGCGCAGCGTTCCGGCGTCGATGCCGAACCATTCCGCCAGCTCACCGGTCAGGCGGTGCACGGCCCGTTCGGTGGACATGAACGGCGCACCCGCCCGGTAGGCGTCGCGGGTTCGCTTGAGCAGCTTGATCGGAAAGTTGTAGAACGCCATATTGCGCAGGTGCGCACCGGCATCCGAGAAGCCCATGTGCACGCTCTCCTCGTTGGCCAGCGCGTCGAGCAGCTTGGGCCGGTGGTTGGCAACGATGGTCGTCCATCGCACATTGCGTTCACCGTTTTCGACGAGCACGTCGAGGAACGCGTCGAGCGGGTGCAGTCCGCGCTGATCGGCGATCGCGCCAAAGCTCTTGCCGATCAACGACTTATCGGGGCACTCGACGATGACGGCGTCGTGGAAGTCGCGGTGCCACAGCGACGGGCCCAGCTTGATGCGGTCGAACTCCTTGCGGAACTCGCGGCGGTAGGCCTCGTCGGCCAGTAATTCGTTGCGCTGCAACTGGTCTCGCAGATGTAAGGCGGCGGTGCCCGCACCGAACTCCTCGAAGACCGGCAGGTCGATGCCATCGGAGTACAGCTCGAACGGCACCGGCAGGTGCTGGAACCGCACGCTCGAGCCCAGCAGCTTGTTCATCAGCCGGACGCCGGGCCCGAACACGTAGACGGCGAGCGGGTTGGACTTGGCGTCCGCCGACACCAGCAGACTCATCCGAACGCCCTTGCGGCGTCTGAAGATTCGGCTGCTTTCCAGGAAGAACATGATCGCCGTGGCCGCCCGGTTGACGTCGGGCGCGCTCTGCAGGATCCGGCCGCGCTTGCGCAGGACCTTGATCAGCTTGCGCCGCTCCCGCCAGGTCGCGAAGGTCGACGGCAGCGCCCGGGAGCGGAAGCGGTCGCCGTCGAGTTTGTCGATCGCGGCGTCCATGCCTGACATGCCGAGCATTCCGGCGTCGAGCGCCTCCTCGAGCAACGTCGCCATCTTGTCCAGTTCGGCGTCGGTGGGCCTGACGTCGGCGTCGGTGGCCCGGTCGAGCCCGAGCACCGCGGAGCGCAGGTCCGAATGCCCAAGCAGCGAGCTGACATTCGGCCCGAGCGGCAACTCGTCGACGGCGGCGATGTACTCCGCGGCGTTCGCCCAGGTCCGGTTGGTCTCCAGCGCGCCGTGCACATATTCGCGTGGCACCGCCTCGACCCGGCTGAACAGGTCCGCGGCGTCTTCGCTGTTGGCGTAGACCGTCGACAGCGAGCACATGCCCAGCAGCACCGTGGTGACACCGTGGCGCACCGACTCGCGCAGGCCCGGGTCCAGCAGTACCTCGGCGTCGTAGTGGGTGTGCACGTCGATGAAGCCCGGCACCACCCACTTGCCGGCCGCGTCGATGACCTCTGGGCAGCCCGTCTCGTCGAGCGGCCGGGTCGACACCGTGGCCACCACGCCGTCGCGGATACCCAGCGTGCGGGTGTGCGGCGTGCTGCCGGTTCCGTCGAACCACAAGCCATCTCGGATGATCACGTCGTACGTCATTGTCGCCTCCCGGTATGTTGGAGCGAACCTATCATAGATAGTGAGCGCTCGCAATCTTTCTACCGGATTACCCTCCCGGCTTCGCCGGTTTCGTGGCGCTGGGCGCTGCGGGGGCGGGGCTGAGCAGGCCGGTGGGTTCGGGGACCGAGACCGGGTCCGGCACGGAGACGCCGGACGGGGTATCGGCGGTGCGGGTCAGCGTCGCGGGAACCCGGATCACCGATCCGCGCTGACCACACTCGTCGGTTTGCACGACGAGATCCATTTCACCGACGAGGTCCCCCTGCGGATTGGGCCGCAATGCCAGCGTCTGCACCGTGGTCTGCGACTTGGCCAACCCGGTCGGCCCCACGCACGGAAACGGCACCGTTTCCGGCCGCGCCTGCCATTGGCCGTCGGTGAACTGAAAAATCACCGGACGACCGCCGGAGTTGGCCGGCTGGGTGTGGTCGTTGTTGTCCAGCAGTACCGCCGCGGCCGAGCAGTACGACGGCGTGCACGACGAGCGCAATGCCCACCAGGTCGAGACGTCCGGCGGTTGCGGGCTCGGCGTGTAGTCGAAGGTCTCCTTGGACCGCTGCGCGTCGAGGCGATAGGTGCCGTCCAGCGCAGCGGGCGGGCCGGACGGGGCGGTGCGCTGGCGGGGGCGCTTGCCCCGCGTGCCGCGGTCGACTCCATCTTTCGCCCGATGATCAGGCCGAACGCGAACAACGCGATCAGCAGCAGGATCGCGGCGGCGCCGAGCACGATTTTGCGGGGCCTGCGCCGCGTCGGCAGCGCGGCCGGTGCCTCGGCATCGGGTGCGGCCGATTCGGTGCTCGCGGCGTCCTCGTCGTCGGGCCACCCGAAGGCCGGGTAGTCGAGGACAAGGACAGCCTCGGGACTGCGATCCGCCCGCTGGGTCGCGAACAGTGCATTGGCGGCCTCGGCGAACTCTCGGCAACTCGCAAACCGGTCGGCGGGCCGGTTGGCGAGCGCCCGCGCGAACACGTGATCCAGCTGCGCCAATTCCGGGCGCTGGTCGCTGAGTTTGCGCGGTGCACCTTCCAGCAGCTCGCGCAGCGCGGCGGACGGACTGCGGTACTCGGTTGGCGGTGCGCCCGTCAACAGGTGAAATGCCGTTGCCGCCAACGCATACTGGTCGGCGCGCCGGTCGACGTCGGCGCCCATCAACTGCTCGGGCGCGGCGTAGCCCACGGTGCCGACCGGGACATGCGTGCCGACCACGCCGGAGTGCTCGCCCAGTGGGCGGGCTACTCCGAAGTCCGACAACAAAATCCGTTGCTCGCCGTCGGAGGGGTTGGTCAGCAGAATGTTGGCCGGCTTGACGTCGCGATGCAACAACCCGCGCTGGTGCGCATAGTCCAGTGCGTCGGCCACCGCGGTGATGATCGCCAGCACTTCACCGACCGGCCACACCGCCGGGAATCGGTCCTTGAGCAGCTGCGCGGCGTTGCTGCCCTCCACGTAGTCCATCGCGATCCACAGCTGTCCGTCGTAGTCGCCGCGGTCGTGCACCTCGACGATGTGCTGGTGATGCAGGCTCGACACCGTCGGGGTCTCGGACAGAAAATCCCGGCGGAACCGGCGGTCCGACGACAGCGCCGGGGACAGAACTTTCAGTGCCTGCCAGCGCGCCGAACGAGGATCCTGAACAAGGTAGACATCTCCAGTCACCCCGGATCCGAGCCTTCGAGCGACGGTATAACCGGCAAAAACCGCGCCGCTGGCCAACGCCATCGGGTCATTCTATCCGCCACCGCGGCGCCTCGCTGACCAGGCGTCCTGACGGCACGCGGCGTGCGTCAAGGCCGAAAGACGTTGCCGCGCAGGATCACCAGGTCGGGCCGGGACAAAACACCGGGACCGTTACGCGGGTCTTGCGCATAGCAGACCAGATCCGCGGACGCCCCGTGCTCCAAGCCGGGACGGCCCAGCCAGCGCCGGGCATCCCAGCACGCGGCGCCCAGCGCGTCGGTCGGACTCATTCCGACCTTCGTCAGCGCCTCGACCTCGTCGACGATCCGGCCATGCGCGATCATCGTGCCGGCGTCGCTTCCGGCATAGATCGGCACGCCGGCATCCACGGCCGCCGCGATCCGCTCGGGGCAGCGCGCATACAGATCGCGCATGTGCGCGGCATAGGTCGGGTAGCGCTTCGCGGCGTCGGCGATCCCCGGGAAATTGTCGAAGATATTGATCAGGGTGGGCACCAGCACGGTTCCGTGCGCAAGCATCAGCTCGATGGTCTCGTCGGTGAGCCCGGTGCCGTGCTCGATGCAGTCGATCCCGGCCTTGATCAGCCCCGGCATCGCCTCATCGCTGAAGACGTGCGCCGTGACGCGGGCGCCGTGCGCGTGCGCGGTGTCGATCGCCGCCTTGAGCACGTCGTCGGACCACAGCGGCGCGAGATCGCCGACACCGCGGTCGATCCAGTCGCCGACCAGCTTGATCCAGCCGTCGCCGCGCCGGGCTTCGACCGCCACCGCGTCCGGCAGCTGTGATTCGTCTTCGAGCTCGACCGAGAAGCCGGCCTGGTAGCGCTTGGGGCGCGCGATGTGCTTTCCGGCCCGGATGATGCGCGGCAGGTCGTCGTGGTCGTCAAGGCTGCGGGTGTCGGTCGGCGAGCCGCAGTCGCGCAGCAGCAAGGCGCCGACCTCGCGCTCGGTCTCGGCCTGTTCGATCGCGTCCTCGAGGGGGATCTCGCCGTCGTGGCCGAGACCGACGTGACAGTGAGCGTCCACCAGCCCGGGCAGGATCCAGCCGCCGTCGAACACGGTGTCGGCCCCGGCGACGCGTTCGGTGCTGATCTTGCCGTCGACGATCCACAGTTCGACCGCGGCGTCTTGGCCATTTTCCGGGGGTAGTCCCCGACCCCGCACGTGCATGGGCACCGCGCGGCTACTTCTTGCCCGGGAACTTCAGCTTGGACAGATCGAAGTCCGCCAGACCGGGCGGCAGCTCGTTGAGGCCCTCCGGCATCTGGGACAGATCGGGGAACCCCGCCGGCATCCCCGGCATGCCCTGCATCAGCGGGTTGCGCGCCTTGGGTGGCGTCGGCCCGCGGCCTCCCTTCTTACCCTTCTTGCCTTTGGCTCCCTTGCCTTTTCGGTTGATGGACTTGCGGCCCATCCCCGGGATGCCCATGCCGCCCAGCATCGACGACATCATCTTGCGGGCTTCGAAGAAGCGGTCCACGAGCTGGTTGACTTCAGAAACGCTGACACCGGATCCATTCGCGATGCGCAGTCGCCGCGAGGCGTTGATGATCTTGGGGTCGGCGCGCTCCTGCGGCGTCATCCCGCGGATGATGGCCTGCAACCGGTCGAGCTGGCGGTCGTCGACCTCGGCCAGCGCGTCCTTCATCTGCCCGGCACCGGGCAGCATGCCCAGCAGGTTGCCGATCGGGCCCATCTTGCGGATCGCGAGCATCTGTTCGAGGAAGTCCTCGAGGGTCAGCTCGCCGGACCCGATCTTGGCCGCGGCGGCCTCGGCCTGCTCGGCGTCAAAGACCTGCTCGGCCTGTTCGATCAGGCTGAGCACGTCGCCCATGCCGAGGATGCGGCTGGCCATCCGGTCCGGGTGGAAGACGTCGAAGTCTTCCAGCTTCTCGCCGGTGGACGCGAAAAGGATTGGCACGCCGGTGACCTCGCGGACCGACAACGCCGCACCACCGCGCGCGTCGCCGTCCAGCTTGGTCAGCACCACGCCGGTGAAGCCGACACCCTCACGGAACGCTTCGGCGGTGGTGACCGCGTCCTGACCGATCATCGCGTCGAGCACGAAGATCACTTCGTCGGGATCGACGGCGTCCCGGATGGCCGCGGCCTGGCTCATCAGCTCGTCGTCGATACCCAGACGGCCGGCGGTGTCGACGATCACCACGTCGTGGTGCTTGGCGCGGGCTTCGGCGAGCCCGGCCGATGCGACGGCGACCGGGTCACCGGGGCCGGAGCCCGGGGACTCCCCCGGATGCGGCGCGAAGACCGGCACCCCGGCGCGCTGGCCGACGACCTGCAGCTGGTTCACCGCGGCGGGACGTTGCAGGTCACAGGCCACCAGCAGCGGCGTATGCCCCTGGCCGCGCAACCAGGCGGCCAGCTTCCCGGCCAGCGTGGTCTTACCGGAACCCTGCAGACCGGCGAGCATGATGACGGTCGGCGGTGTCTTCGCGAACGCCAGTTGCCGGGTCTCGCCGCCGAGGATGCCGATCAGTTCTTCGTTGACGATCTTGACGACCTGCTGCGCCGGGTTGAGGGCACCGGACACCTCGGCGCCCCGGGCGCGCTCCTTGATCCGGGCGACGAAGGCCCGCACGACAGGAAGTGAGACGTCGGCTTCCAGCAGCGCGAGACGGATTTCGCGCGTGGTGGCATCGATGTCGGCGTCGGTCAGTCGACCTTTGCCGCGCAGCCCCGCAAGGGCACCGGTCAACCGGTCGGAGAGCGATTCAAACACCCCAACAGGCTACTGGAGTGCGTTACGGACCCTCCACGGGCGCGAACGTCACGCCGGCGTGACTGGCGTCGGTCAAAGCCACGCTGGCGTGACGCCCGGTGAGTGGGGTCAGGCCCTTGACGCCACAGCCGCGGCCAGCAAATGTCAGCACATGCTCGAGGTAATCGACAAGGGGTCCTGCAGCCAGGACCATCCGGTGCCGTTGCTCTTCGTGCACGGCGGCTGGCATGGCGCGTGGTGCTGGGACGACCATTTCCTGGACTACTTCGCCGACGCGGGCTATCGCGCGGTGTCGATCAGCTTGCGCGGACACGGCACCAGCCCCACCGCCAAACCCCTGTCCAAGGTTTCCGTCGCCGACTACATGGATGATCTGCAGTCGGTGGCCGACGACTTGGGTGGCCGGCCGGTGCTGATCGGCCATTCGCTGGGCGGTTTCGTGATCCAGCGCTACCTAGAGGAGCACGGCGCCCCGGCCGCGGTGCTGCTGGGCTCGGTGCCGCCGACGGGCGTGCTCAGCCTGGCGATACGGGTGTGGCGGCGCCGGCCGTCGATGACTCTGGAGGCCTGGAGCGACCCGACCCTGCTGAAATTCCTGGCCACCCCGGAGCTGACCCGCGAGTACCTGTTCTGCGCCGACACGCCCGAGGCCATCGTCGAATCCTGTCGTCTTCGCGCCGGAGCCGAGAGCGTGCGCGCTGCCATGACCGATCCGGTGTTGCGCCGCGTCAGGACCCGACGGGTCCACACGCCGATCCTGGTCCTGGGTGCGCTGTACGACGGGTTCGTCAGCGTCGAGGAGGTGCGCGCCACGGCGCGGGCCTACGGCACCGAGCCGGAGTTCTTCGCGATGGGCCACAACATGATGCTCGAACCGGGCTGGGCCGACGTCGCCGCGCGGATAGATTACTGGCTACAAACCCGCGATTTTGCGAACCCTTCACGGCTTTCCGGATAACCTGGCTTTCGTCTCTTTCGAGTCGTTGCAGCGTCGGTCCAGCGCCGAAAAGCGTTGCCATGCTACATTTCACACCCGCCACTTAACTGAGCTGGCCGCGTCGGAGAGCAACTACTGAGGGGAGTCGTGTCGATGCAGCCGGTCGCTGACGCGAGCGTTGGAATCGACACGCGACCGCTGCGAGGCTGGCAGCGCCGCGCGCTGGTGAAATACGTGGCCGACTCGCCGCGCGACTTCCTGGCCGTGGCCACCCCCGGATCCGGGAAGACGACGTTCGCATTGCGGGTGATCGCCGAACTGCTGAGCAGTCGTGTCGTCGAGCAGATCACCGTCGTGGTGCCCACCGAGCACCTCAAGGTGCAGTGGGCGCAGGCCGCGCTGCGGCACGGCATATACCTGGACCCCCGATTCTCCAACACCAGCGCGGCGACCTCGCCGGAGTACCACGGCGTGATGGTCACCTACGCCCAGGTCGCCTCGCATCCGACGCTGCACCGGGTCCGCACCGAGCAGCGCAAGACGCTGGTCGTCTTCGACGAGATCCACCACGGCGGTGACGCCAAGACCTGGGGCGACGCCATCCGTGAAGCATTCAGCGACGCGACACGCCGACTTGCCTTGACGGGCACCCCGTTTCGCAGCGACGACAGCCCCATCCCGTTCGTCAGCTACGAATCGGGCCTGGACGGAATTCGCCGTTCGCAAGCCGACCACACCTACGGCTATGCCGAAGCGCTGGCCGACGGGGTGGTGCGCCCGGTGGTGTTTCTCGCCTACTCCGGGCAAGCGCGCTGGCGCGACAGCGCCGGCGAGGAACACGAAGCGCGCCTCGGCGAGCCGCTATCGGCCGAGCAGACCGCACGGGCATGGCGCACCGCGCTGGACCCCGCCGGCGAATGGATGCCCGCGGTGATCACCGCCGCGGATCAGCGGTTGCGTCAGCTGCGCACCCATGTGCCCGACGCCGGCGGCATGATCATCGCGTCGGATCAGACCGCGGCCCGCGCGTATGCGACCCTGCTGACCCGGCTGACCGGGGAAGCGCCGACGCTGGTGCTCTCCGACGATCCCGGATCGTCGCAGCGGATCTCCGAATTCTCCGACAGCACCTCACGCTGGCTGGTCGCGGTGCGGATGGTCTCCGAAGGTGTCGACGTGCCCCGGCTGTCGGTCGGGATCTACGCCACCAGCGCCTCGACGCCGCTGTTCTTCGCCCAGGCCATCGGGCGCTTCGTGCGGTCGCGGCGCCCGGGCGAGACCGCGAGCATCTTCGTGCCGTCGGTGCCCAACTTGCTGATGCTGGCCAGCGAGTTGGAAGCCGAGCGCAATCACGTGCTCGGCGAACCGCACCGGGAGTCACTCGACGACCCCCTGCTCTCCGATCGCGCCGTCGGGGAGCAGAACGAAAAGACCGACCTGGAAAAGGGTTTCACGTCGCTGGGCGCCGACGCCGAATTGGATCAGGTCATCTTCGACGGGTCCTCGTTCGGCACCGCCGCCGCGGCGGGCAGCGACGAGGAGGCAGACTACCTCGGCATCCCTGGTTTGCTCGACGCCACCCAGATGCGGGCGCTGCTGCATCGCCGCCAGGACGAGCAGCTGCAGAAGCGGGCCGCCTCCGGACAATCCGCGCCCGCACCCTCCGGGCCGGGGGCCATGCACGGGCAGCTGCGCGAGCTGCGCCGCGAACTCAACAGTCTGGTGTCGGTCGCCCATCACCGCACCGGCAAGCCGCACGGCTGGATCCACAACGAACTGCGCCGCCGTTGCGGCGGACCGCCGATCGCCGCGGCCACCCGCGATCAGCTCAAGGACCGCATTGTGGCGCTGCGCCAACTGAATTCGGAGCTGGCGTAGTTCACTCGGTGACGGGCTCGTCGACCACCGCGTCCGCGGAGGCGCCCAGCACCGCCAGCAATTGCTTCTCCACGTCGGCGCGGGCAGCCGTGCGCTGGTCGCCGTCGACGGCGTCGCCCGGCATGGTCACACAGAACACGTCGGCGGCCGTCGATCCGAACGTATTGACCTTCGCCCAGGCCATATCTGCTCCCGCCCGCTCGAGCGCCTGAGCCAGCAACGCCAGCAGCCCGAGCCGGTCCATCGCGCGCACCTCGACGACGAGGTGCTCGGGCGCGGCGGCGTCAAGCCACAGGATGCGCGGCGGGGCGGTGGATCGGGTCAGCGGTGCCCCCACCTGAATCTCCCCCGCCCGGGCCATCGCCGAGTTGGCGGCATCGGTGTCGCGCTTTTCCAGCGCGCCGAGGACATCGACGTCGCCGGCCAGGGCGCCCACGAACTGCTGGCGCAGCAGGCCCGCTTCGGGCGGCGAGCCGAACAGCGGCGACACCACGAACTCGGCGATCGCGACGCCCTCGTGCGTGTTGACCGTCGCGGAATGGATCCGCAGCGAATTCAGCGCCAGCACTGCGGCGGCCTTGGACACCAGTCCCCGCTTGTCCGGCGCGACCATCACCGTGTGCAGACGCTCGGACTCCCCACCGTTGATCTCCACGTGTACGCCGTGGCTGGCCGCCAGCGAAAGATAATGTGGCGCAGTCGGTTCGGCTTTGGGCAGCGGCTCACCCACCATCACCAGCCGACAGCGGCGCACCAGGTCCTCCATCAGCGAGGCTTTCCAGTCACTCCAAACCCCCGGCCCGGTGGCCTTCGAGTCGGCCTCGGCGAGCGCGTGCAGCAGCTCCAGCAGTTGCAGATCCCCGCCCAACGCCTCGGCAACGGACGCAATGGTTTTCGGATCGTTGAGATCGCTTCGGGTGGCCGTGATGGGCAGCAGCAGATGGTGGCGGACCATGCCCGCCAGTGTCTCGATGTCCCGGGGTTCCAGCCCCAGCCGCTCGCCGATGGGTGGCACCAAATCCGCCCCGAACACACAGTGGTCCACGCCGCGGCCCTTGCCGATGTCATGCAGCAGCGCGCCGATCGCGAGCAGGTCCGATCGCGCGACGCGGGTGGTCAGCGGTGCCGCGTTGACGGCGGTCTCGACGATGTGGCGGTCCACCGTCCACACATGGGACACATCGCGCGGCGGAAGGTCGCGCACCGCGTCCCATTCGGGAAAGAGCTTGCTCCACAAGCCGGTACGGTCCAGTGCCTCGATCGTGTCGACCATCGTGGGGCCGGCCAACAGCACCACCAGCAGGTCGTCCAGCGCCTCCCGCGGCCACGGTGTCGGCAAGTCGGGGACGCTGGCGGCCAGCCGGCTCAGCGTCGCGGCACCGATCGGCAGCCCCGTGTCGGCCGACGCGGCCGCCACCCGGAGCACCAGTCCGGCATCGGTTTGGGGTTGCGCCTCGCGAGCCAGCACGATTTCGCCGTCATACTCGACCACGCCCTCGTCCAGCGGTCGCCGCTTGGGGCGTCGGACCAACGCGGTGATGCCGCGGCGTGGCAGCGCATTCTGCGCGGTCCGCAGGCCGGTTTCGGCGTGGTACGCGATCGTGCGGCCGGCGTCGGAAAGCGTGCGCGCCAAGCTGAATCGATCACCCATGTACAGGGCGGCGCTGATCTCATCGGCGAACTGAGCCAGCAGCTGGTCGCGTCCGCGGCCCGAAACCCGATGCAGTTCGGTGCGCACGTCGAGCAGCGTCAGATACGCGTCGTCGAGCGAACCGCCCGGGATCTCCGGACGACTCATGCCGCGGCGGTCGATCAGTTGGGCGACGCCCAGCGCGTCCAGCAATTGGACGTCGCGCAGGCCGCCGCGGCCTGATTTCAGATCGGGCTCGGCGCGTTGCGCGATCCGGCCACAGCGCCGCCAGCGGGCGTTGGTCATCTCGACCAGCTCGTCCATCCGAGAGCGAATTGCGGTGCGCCACTGCTTTCTTGCGCCGGCAATCAACTCCTCGGACAACGCGGGATCACCGGCGATGTGGCGAGCGTCCAGCAGGCCCAGGGCGGCGATCATGTCGCCGTTGGCGACACCGAGCGTTCCGGATACCGTGCGCACGCTGTGGTCGAGCCGAACGTTGGCGTCCCACAACGGATACCACAGCCCGTCGGCGACCCGCTGCAGCACGTCGTCAGACACGTTGTCGTGCAACAACATCAAGTCAAGATCGGAATAAGGGAGCAGCTCGCGCCGGCCCAGGCCGCCGACCCCGACGAGCGCGAAGCCACTGCTGTCGGTGATCCCGAGTTCGGCGGACTTGGCCGCCAGCCACGACTCATGCAGTTCCAGCCAGGCGTGCCGCAGTTCGGCCGCGTGCAGGGTGCTGCCCTCAGACAGCAGCGTACGCCGCGCAGAGGCCAAATCGCTTGCACCAGAAGCGATTTCAGTCTGCGCGGCGTCCGCTCCAGGTTCCCGGTCGGGCTCGGTCGGTTTCATAACCTCCCGGCCCGCCCGGGCTGGAACCTCAACTTGCGGCTAGCGTCATATCGCATCGGTCCCGCGCTCACCGGTGCGCACTCGCACAATGGTTTCCACGGGACTGACCCAGACCTTGCCATCACCGATCTTGCCAGTGCGGGCCGCCCGGACGATGCTGTCGACGACCTTGTCGACGACGGAATCATCGACAACGACCTCGATCCGAACCTTCGGCACGAAATCGACCGAGTATTCAGCACCGCGGTAAACCTCGGTGTGCCCCTTCTGGCGGCCGTAACCCTGGACTTCGCTGACGGTCAGCCCCAGGACGCCCGCGTCTTCGAGGCTGGTCTTCACGTCATCGAGGGTGAACGGCTTCACGATCGCGGTGATCAGCTTCATGATTATTCCGCCTCCACTTTCTCGGCCACTGCGACGTCCAGTCCGTTAGAGCTGTCCGGCAGGGTGGCACGGGGAAGGACTGACGACGTGGCCACGGCGAAATCGTATCCGCTCTCCGCATGCTCGGCCTCATCGATGCCGGAAGCTTCCGCTTCAGGATTCAGCCGCAGCCCGATGGTGTACTTCAGGATCAACGCCAGGATAATCGTCACGGTGAACGAGTAGAACAGCACGCTGAACGCGCCGACCGCCTGCCGTTCCAGCTGATCCCAGCCGCCACCGTAGAACAATCCCTTGGATACGCCGGTGACGCCGTTGATCGCCACACTCTCCGGTGCGGCCAGCAGGCCCACCAGCAGCGTGCCCGCCAATCCGCCGACCAGGTGCACACCGACCACGTCGAGCGAGTCGTCGAAGCCCAACTTGAACTTCAGCCCGACCGCCAGCGCACACAGCACGCCGGCCACCAGACCGATGATCAGCGCGCCCAGCGCGTTCACCGACGAACAGGACGGGGTGATCGCGACCAGCCCGGCCACGATGCCCGACGCCGCTCCCAGCGTCGTGGCGTGTCCGTCACGAATGCGCTCGGTGAGCAACCAGGCCAGCATCGCGGCAGCCGTCGCGATCGTGGTGGTCATGAAGGTCGACCCGGCGGCGCCGTTGGAGCTGGTGGCCGACCCGGCGTTGAAGCCGTACCAGCCGAACCACAGCAGGCCCGCGCCGAGCATCACGAACGGCAGGTTGTGCGGGCGGAACAGCGTCGTGGGCCAGCCCTTGCGCTTGCCCAGAATCAGCGCCAGTGCCAGACCCGCGGCACCGGAGTTGATATGGACCGCGGTCCCACCGGCGAAGTCGATCGCGTGCAGCTTGTTGGCGATCCAGCCACCCTTCTCGGCGGCGAAGCCGTCGAACGCGAAGACCCAGTGCGCAACCGGGAAGTAGACCAGCGTCGCCCACAGGCCGGAGAAGACCAGCCAGGCGCTGAACTTCAGCCGATCGGACACCGCGCCCGAGATCAGGGCGACGGTGATGATCGCGAACATCAGCTGGAATGCCACGAACACGGTCGCCGGCAGCGTGCCGGCCAGCGGAATGTCGGTCGCCGCAACGCCCTTGGTGGGGTCGGCGGCCACGGCGTTACCGCCGATCAGGCCCTTCAGACCGAAGTATTCCGTCGGGTTTCCCATGACGTTGCCAACGTCAGTGCCGAACGAAACTGAATAGCCATATAACACCCACAGCACCGTCACCACGCCCATGGCGCTGATGCTCATCATCAGCATGTTGAGCACACTTCTGGCGCGCACCATGCCGCCATAGAAGAATGCCAAACCTGGCGTCATCAACAGCACCAGCGCTGAACTCGCCAGCATCCATGCGGTATCGCCGGTATTGGGCTGGCCCATTACTGGGAAACTCACTCGCTATCACCTCCGGTCGGCCCTGAACGGGTCATCAGACATGTGCCTGATGACCTGATCCAGAACCTTGCGCAATGGTTGTTTCCGAGTTGGGGCCACCATGTTTCGGCGTCATTAACGAAACGGCCGCCGTGTAAGGGGTTTCAGCCGAGCAGGGCGTCCACGAATGCGGCCGGCTCGAAAGGCGCCAAATCGTCGGGGCCTTCACCGAGGCCGACCAGTTTCACGGGCACGCCGAGTTCCTGCTGCACCCGGAAAACGATGCCGCCCTTGGCCGTTCCGTCCAGCTTGGTCAGGACCGCGCCGGTGATGTCGACGACGTCGGCGAAAACCTTCGCCTGGGCCAGGCCGTTCTGCCCGATCGTGGCGTCGAGGACCAGCAACACCTCGTCCACGGCGGCACGCCGGGTTACCACGCGTTTGACCTTGTCGAGCTCGTCCATCAGGCCCACTTTGGTGTGCAGGCGGCCCGCGGTGTCGATCAGCACGACGTCGGCGCCGGTGTTGATGCCCTTGTCGACGGCATCGAAGGCCACCGCCGCCGGATCGGAGCCCTCGGCGCCGCGCACCACTTCGGCACCCACCCGAGACGCCCAGGTCTGCAGTTGATCGGCGGCCGCGGCCCGGAAGGTGTCGGCGGCGCCCAGCACCACCCGCCGGCCGTCGGCCACCAGCACCCGTGCCAGTTTGCCGACCGTGGTGGTTTTGCCGGTGCCGTTGACGCCGACGACCAGCAGCACCGACGGGTGGTCGTCGTGCGGCAGTGCCCGAATCGAGCGATCCATCTCGGGTTTCAGCTCTTTGATCAGCACGTCGCGCAGCACCGCCCGGGCGTCGGCCTCGGTGCGGACGTTGCTGCTGGCCAGCCGGCTGCGCAGCTGTGAGACCACCGATTCGGTGACGACGGGGCCCAGGTCGGCGATCAGGAGGGTGTCCTCGACGTCCTGCCACGAGTCTTCGTCCAGGTCGCCGCCGCCGATCAGGCCCAGCATGCTGCGCCCGAGCGCGTTCTGGGACCGCGCCAGCCGCCCGCGCAGGCGTTCCAGCCGGCCCTCGGTCGGCGCGATCTCCTCGATCTCGGCCGCCGCGGGGGCTTGCGGTTCAGCTTCCGGGGGCGCCTCCGGTGCGACGGGCGACTCGGGAACCGGTGGGGCGGGCGGCTCCGGAACCGGCGGAGCGACCGGCGGCGGCGTGACGGTCTCGGGTTCGGCCTCCGGCGCCGGCAGCTGGACGTCGGAGATCGTGCGCCGCGGCGCGTCACGCGGGATGGTCGCGTCGTCGCCCACCGCGGGCAGGCCGGTGGTGTCGACCGTCGGCGCGCCCTGGCTGAAGGTGATGCCCGACGATGCGACGTAGCCCCCGGATCGGTCCAGGGCGCCCGGCTCGGTCCGGGTCAGGTTGATCCGCCTGCGGCGGTACCGGGTCAGCCCCAGGACCAGCGCAACGATGACAACCAGGGCGGCTAGAACGCTGAGGACGGCGAGGGCGATCCAAAGACCTTGCGACACGCTGACATTGTTTCAGGGCCACACCGCGCAGCCGACAGCGGCAGCCGCCGCCCGGCGCTCAAGAAGACGTGGTGGCGAGCTGCTGGACCTCTTGTCCACGCATACGCTGCGAGATCACCGCGGTGATGCCGTCGCCCTGCATGGTGACGCCGTAGAGCGCGTCGGCGACCTCCATGGTCGGCTTCTGGTGGGTGATGATCAGCAGCTGCGAGCGAGCCCGCAGCAGCTCGAACAGCGAGATCAGGCGGCGCAGGTTGGTGTCGTCGAGCGCGGCCTCGACCTCGTCCATGATGTAGAACGGCGACGGGCGGGCGCGGAAGATCGCGACCAGCATCGCGACGGCGGTCAGCGCCTTCTCGCCGCCGGACAGCAAAGACAACCGGGTGATCTTCTTGCCGGGCGGACGCGCCTCCACCTCGATGCCGGTGGTGAGCATGTCGTCCGGGTTGGTCAGTCGTAGCCGGCCCTCGCCGCCGGGGAACAGCACCGTGAAGACTTCCTGGAATTCGCGCTCTACGTCGACGAACGCCTCGCTGAACACCTGCAGGATGCGGGCGTCGACGTCGGCGACCACGTCGAGCAGATCCTTACGGGCCGCCTTGACGTCCTCGAGCTGGGTGGACAGGAAGTTGTAGCGCTCTTCGAGCGCGGCAAACTCCTCGAGGGCCAGCGGATTGACCCGGCCCAGCTCCGCCAGTTCCCGCTCGGCGCGCTTGGCCCGCCGCTCCTGGGTGGGCCGGTCGTACGGTATCGGCGCGGGCGCGGTGACCTGCTCGCCGCGCTCGCGGGCCAGCTCGAACTCGGCCATCTCCAGCTCGGAGGGCGGCAGCGCGATCGCCGGCCCGTACTCGGCGATCAAATCCGCCGGGCTCATGCCGAACTGCTCGAGCACCATTTGTTCGAGCTGCTCGATGCGCAGCGCCGCCTGGGCGTTGGCCACCTCGTCGCGGTGCAGCGAGTCGGTCAGTGTCGCTACCCGGGTGCTCAGCGTGTGCACCTCGTTGCGCACCGCCGCCATCGCCGTCGACCGCGCCTCGCGTTCGGCGACCATCGCGTCGCGGATCTGCGATGCGGCGGCCACCACCCGGTTCAGCCGCTCCGCGAGCAGCCGGCCGGCGTCGGCCACCGCCGCGGCCACCGCGGCCGCCCGCAGTCGCGCGGCGTGTGCCTGCTGGGCGCGCACCCGCGCCTCACGTTCCGCGGCGGCCGCGCGGCGCAACGAATCGGCCCGGCCGCGCACGGCGTTGGCCCGCTCCTCGGCGGTGCGCACCGCGAGCCGGGCCTCCACCTCGACGCCGCGGGCGGTGTCGGCCGCCGCGGCGATCCGCTGACGATCGACGGGGTCTTCCGCGGGGGCGAGCTGGCTGGCCTGGGCGTTGCGGAGCCGGGTCTCGAGTTCGGTGACCTCTTCGACGGTCTGGGCGCGCCCGGCCTCCAGCTCCTCGCGCTGGCGCAGCAGCCGGTTCCACTCCTCCTCGGCGGTGCGGGCGTCCTGCCCGAGCCGGCCCAGCTGCTCGTACATCGCCGAGATCTCGGTGTCGGACTCGTTGAGCGCGGCCAGCGCCTGCTCGGCCGAGTCTTGGCGCCCGCGCTGCTCGGTCAAGGCGCCGGACAGGGCGGCGGAAAACTGCGCCACCTGCGACTCCGCGGCGGCCAGCTCGCTGCCGGCCTTGTCGATCTCCGAGGTGAGCTCCAGGGTCGACGGCTTGCGGTCCGAACCGCCGCTCACCCAGCCGCGGCCGACCAGGTCGCCGTCGAGGGTGACCGCGCGCAACTGCGGCCGGCCCGCGACCAGATCCAGCGCCGCGCCCAGGTCGCTGACCACCGCGACGCCGGACAGCATGGCCACCATCGCGCCCCGCAGCCGCTGCGGCGCCTCGACCAGGTCGAGCGCCCACAGCGCGCCGTCGGGTAGCGGTGCCGCGGGCGGGGGATGATCGGCCGGCCAGTCTCCCAGCACCAGCGCAGCGCGGCCGCCGTCGGCCTGCTTCAGCGCGGCGACCGCGGACCGGGCGGCGCCGAAGTTTTCGGCGGCCAGCGCGTCCGCCGCGGATCCCAGCACCGCGGCCAGTGCCGTTTCATAGCCGGAACGGACCTTGACCAGCTTCGCGACGGGCCCGAAAAGCCCTGCGCCACTGTGGTTTTGGGTGAGCCACGCCGCACCGTCCTTGCGCTCGAGCCCGACCGAGAGCGCATCGATGCGGGCCCGCAGCGACGCCACCCGGCGCTCGGCCTCGCGCTCGCTGGCCTGCAGCTCGGCGACGCGCTCGTCGGCCAACCGCAGTGCGGCCACCGTCCGCTCGTGATGCTCGTCCAGGCCGACCTCGCCCTGATCGAGTTCGCCGACGCGGCCCTGCACGGTTTCGAACTCCGCGCGGGCCTGCTGCGCGCGGGCCGCGCCGTGTTCGATGCGCTCGGACAGCCGCGCGACGCTGTCATCGATCGATTCGACCCGGGCCCGCATGGTCTCGACCTGACCGGCCAGCCGGGCCAGGCCCTCGCGACGGTCGGCCTCGGCCCGCACGGCGGCCAAATGCGCCCGGTCGGCCTCGGCGGCCTCACGTTCCCGCTCGGACAACTCGGCGCGGGCGGTCTCCAGCCGGGTCCGGGCGGCATCCAGCTCAGCCAGCAGCTCGCGCTCGGCGGCCGCGACCTGCTCGGCCTCGGCGTCCAGTGCGTCCGGGTCGGTGTCGCTGGTCGCCACCGGCTCGAGATCCAGGTGCTGGGCACGCTCGCTGGCGATGCGCACCGTGGCGCCTACCCGTTCGGCCAGGGCCGACAGGCCGAACCAGGTGTGCTGGACCGACTCGGCGCGCACCGACAGCTCGGCCAGCGCCGTCTCGTGCGCGGTCAGCTCCTCCGAAGCCACGGCCAGCCGGCCGGCGGCCTCGTCGTGCTCGCGGCGCATGGTGGCCTCGGCCTCCAGGATCGCGTCGCGCTGCACCTGCCGGTTGACCAGGTCGTCGGCGGCCAGCCGCAGCCGCGCGTCGCGCAGGTCGGCTTGGATGGTCGCCGCACGTCGGGCCACCTCGGCCTGGCGGCCCAGTGGTTTGAGCTGGCGCCGCAGCTCGGTGGTCAGGTCGGTGAGCCGCGCCAGGTTGGCCTGCATCGCGTCGAGCTTGCGCAGGGCCTTCTCCTTGCGCTTGCGGTGCTTGAGCACACCCGCGGCTTCCTCGATGAACGCGCGGCGGTCCTCGGGTCGCGACTGCAGGATCTCGT
This sequence comes from Mycobacterium ahvazicum, assembly GCF_900176255.2. GTDB lineage: Bacteria > Actinomycetota > Actinomycetes > Mycobacteriales > Mycobacteriaceae > Mycobacterium > Mycobacterium ahvazicum. Next base: position 1,334,366 of record NZ_FXEG02000002.1, on the reverse strand, counting down.
CGAGCTTGCCCTGTCCCACGATCACGTGCATCTCGCGACCGATGCCGGAGTCGCTCAGCAGCTCCTGGACGTCCATCAAACGGCAACCGGCGCCGTTGATTTCGTACTCACTGGCGCCGTCGCGGAACATCCGCCGGGTGATCGACACCTCGGAGTACTCGATCGGCAGCGCGTTGTCGGCGTTGTCGATCGTCACGGTGACTTCGGCGCGGCCCAGCGGGGCGCGCGACGAGGTGCCGGCGAAGATGACGTCTTCCATCTTCCCGCCGCGCAGCGTCTTGGCGCCCTGCTCCCCCATCACCCACGCCAGCGCGTCCACCACGTTGGATTTGCCGGAGCCGTTGGGTCCGACGACGGCGGTAATGCCCGGCTCGAAGCGCAGAGTCGTCGGCGAAGCGAAGGACTTGAAGCCCTTCAGCGTCAGACTCTTGAGGTACACGGCGAGCCAGACTACCGCTCAAATCGCCCCGACTCGCCGTCACCGCGGGGTGTCGGCTCGCTTGAGATACACCCGGTGTTCACACTCTGCCGCACTGGCCACAGTGGCCACTTCAGTCACTGAAAAGGCGATGCGCCTCCCGGCGAGCGTCACGCCAGCGTGACCGTCGCGGTCTGGTGCCACGCCAGTGTGACGCTCGGCGATGCGGTCGCCGTTACCGCTCGACGAACCCCTCGAATTGCTCCCGCGGCTGCGACCACTCGGCCACGACCTTGTCGACACGACCGGGCCGGGACGGCCAGGAATGACCGCCTTCGAGCAGCTCCAGCAATTTCTCGCCGGCTTCCCGCGGCCCGTGGGCGACGACCAGGACACGGCCGTCGGCCTGGTTGGCGGCGTAGCCGGTCAGGCCCAGCTCCAGCGCCCGGCAGCGAGTCCACCAGCGAAAACCCACACCCTGGACCATGCCGTGCACCCAGGCGGTGAGCCGGACGTCAGGACCCGGCATTTTTGGTTTCGGAGGCGATCTCGAACTTGACCGTGGTACCCGCCTTCAGGGTGCGCCCCACGGTGCAGACCAGATCGATCGCGCGGTTCACGACCACCAGCAGGCGTTCCCTGTCGTCGTCGGACAGTCCGGACAGGTCCAGCTCGAGAGTTTCGGAGAGCAGTGGATAGACCTCTTCGTCACGGTCGGCGTCGCCGGACACCCGGACCACCGCGTGGTAGTCGTCGCCGAGCCGGCGGGCCAGCGGCTGGTCACTGGACATCCCGCTGCATGCGGCGAGCGCGATCTTGAGCAGCTCGCCGGGGGTGAACACGCCCTCGACGTCCTCGGAGCCGACAAGAACCTGCGCGCCCCGCGAGCTATGGCCGGTGTAGCGGCGTGTCCCGGTGCGTTCGACCCACAGTTCCGTCATGGCTCATTTCTACCGGGGACGAGCGAAGACGCGCTCAGCGGACTATCAACGACAGCAGCTTCTTACCGAAAGATGGTGAGGGCGAATCGTTTTCGGACGAGACAACTACCTGATCGTCGACGCGCCGGCGCAGCTCGCGCTCCAGCGCGTCGCGCAGCGTGGCCGACGCGCCCGGGCATCCGTCGCAGGCGCCGGCCAGCCGCACCGTCACGTGGTGGCCGACCACCGAGACCAGCTCGATCGATCCGCCGTGCGAGGCGGCCAGCGCACCCACCGGGCCGGCCAGCAGCTCCGTTACCGCGGCTTCCAAAGTGCCTGCGGCAAAAGGGGTTTCGTCGACCGTCCAACTCCCCGGGTGCTGCAGCGCCTCGCTGAGCGCCTCGCGGATCTCGTCGCCCAGTTCACGCCAGGTGCCGGCCACCGTGATCAGGATGCCGCCGGGACCCACCACGATTTCGTCGATCACGCGGGCCCGCAGCAGGGCGCCCAGCCGGCCCGGTGCGACCCGGACCGTGCCATGCGGCGGCAGGTGATCGGCCGCGACCACCCAGCGCAGCCGGCGCGGGTCGTCGGTGGCCGTGGCGTGCAGCGGAATCATGCGCCCAGCGCTATCGCGACCGACCGGGCGGCAAACGCCATCAGCCAGGCCAGGACGAACATGTAGGACCACGCGATCGCGGGCCATTTCCACGAGTTGGTCTCGCGGCGCATCACCGCAACGGTCGACATACATTGCAGCGCATAGATGAAGTACGCCATCAGCGCGATGACCGTCGGCGCGGTGAACACCTGGTGGCCTTCGTCGTCGGTCAACGAGACCAGCGCTTCGTGCGGATCGTCGGGGCTCTCGGCCGCCGCGACCTGCCCCAGGGTGGACACGAACACTTCGCGCGCCGACATCGAACCGAGCAGGGCGATGTTGACGTGCCAATCGAATCCGAGCGGCTTGAACACCGGCCCGACCGCCTTGCCGAGGTCGGCGGCCAAGCTGTGGTCCATCACGTAGGCGGTCGCGTCGGCCGGCGACAACTTCGCGGTCTCGGCTTGGCGCGCCGGCAGATTGAGCAGCACCCACAGCACGACCGAGGTGCCCAAGATGATGGTTCCGGCCTTGCGCAAGAACATCTTCGCCGAATCCCACATCGTGATCAGCACGTTCTTGGGTGAGGGGAAGCGATAGGGCGGAAGCTCCATCGTGAACGGCAGCAGATCGCTGCGCAGGATCGTCGATTTGAACACCGCGGCGGCGATCAGGGCGGAGGTGCCGCCACAGACGTAGAGCGCGAACATCGCGACGCCCTGGGCGCTCAACCCGCCCCAGTGCGTCTTCGGGGACACGAGGATGCCGACCAACAGCGTGAACACCGGAAGCCGCGCCGAGCAGGTCATCAGCGGCGCCGTGATGATGGTGGCGATCCGGTCCCGCGACGACGGCAGCGTCCGGGTGGCCATGATCCCGGGGATGGCGCAGGCGAACGACGAGAGCATCGCGACGAAGGCGCGACCTTCCAGCCCCGTCGAGGCCATCACCCTGTCCATCAGGAATGCGGCGCGCGCCATGTAGCCGACATTCTCCAGCAGCGCGATCAGCAGGAACAACAACACGATCTGCGGGATGAACTGCAGCACCGTTCCGACGCCGCCGATCAGCCCCTGGCCGAGCAGCCCGCGCACGACGTAGTTGCCGACGTGATTGCTGACCAGAGTGCCCAACGAGTTGAGCCAGTCCCCCACCTGATCCTGCAGGGGTGCGGCGACGGTGAAGACGACCTGGAAGAAGCAGAACATCACCGCGAAGAAGATCACCGTCCCCCATAGCGGGTGCAGCACTACGGCGTCGATGCGTCGCGTCCGCCGATCCGGTTGGGGCGCGTGGTAATAGGCCGCATCCAGCACCGACTTGCCCCAGCCGTCGATGGCGTCGTCATCGGCCGGCGGCAGGACCGGGGGCCGTTGCCATTGGTGGAAGGACACCAGTTGGGCGCGCAGGGTATCGATGCCCACCCCGCGGTTGGCCACCACCGCGACCACCGGGACACCCAGCGCCGTCGCCAGCGCGTCGACGGAGATGCCGCCACCGCGCGCGGTCAGCTCGTCGGTCATGGTCAGCACCACCAGGCACGGCAGGTCGAGCCGCAGCACCTGAGCCAGCAGAATCACCGAGCGGTGCAGCGTGGTGGCGTCGGCGACGATGACGATCGCGTCGGGCGGCCCGTCGCCGTACACCTCGCCGCCCAACAGGTCGGAGACCACCTGCTCGTCCGGGCTGATCGGGTCGAGACTGTAGGTGCCGGGCAGGTCCTCGATGGCGACCTCGACGCCGTCGACCTTGGTGATGCCGACGCTGCGCCCGACGGTGACGCCCGGGTAGTTACCGGTCTTGGCACGCAATCCGGTCAGGTGATTGAACACCGACGTCTTGCCCGCATTGGGACTTCCCACCAGGGCGATCCTTGCCTTGCCCGCAACGGCGACCCCGGAGCCGCCTTCTTCGTGGCAGGACGTCATGCGCCGGTCCCGGGGGTGACCTCGATCAGCCGCGCCTCGCGCCGGCGCAGGCATAGTTCGGTGTCCTGAACCCGGTAGATGGTCGGGTCACCCATCGGTGCGCGGCGGATCACCTGGACGTCGGAGGCCGGCCGAAATCCCAGCTGCCGCAGGCGGCCCGCCACCACGGTGGAGGCCGCCGGCGTCACGCCCAGGATCGTCGCCCGCTCGCCCGGCGACAGCTGCGCCAGCACGGTGGGCGAACCCGCAACACGGTCTGCATCTCGCACCGAATCGCGCATTAACCGCTCCAACGCCGGAGGTTCATCATCTCGGTAAGGATAACCTCACGATGCTGAGGATAGCCTCAGCTTTGCGCGAGAAAGTCCTAACGGCGTGGGCGGGGTTGACACCGCGGACAGTAGAACGACGAGCGGTTCATGAACTTCTCGCGGCGGATCACCGCACCGCAGCGCCGGCAGTTCTCGCCTTCGCGCCCATAGGCATCCAGCGATCGGTCGAAGTAGCCCGATTGGCCGTTGACGTTGACATACAACGAATCGAACGAGGTCCCGCCCTTGGCGAGTGCCTCGCCCATCACCGCCGCGGCGGCGTCCAGCACGGCGGTCAGCTGGCGGCGGGACAGCGTGTCCGCCACCCGGGCACCATGAACTTTGGCCCGCCACAACGCTTCGTCGGCGTAGATGTTGCCGATGCCCGACACCACCTGTTGATCCAGCAGCTGACGTTTGATTTCGGAATGCTTGCCCCGCAACACTTTTACGACGGCGTCGATGTCGAACCGGGGGTCCAGCGGATCGCGCGCCAGGTGCGCGACGGGCTGCGGCACCACGCTGCCGTCGATTTCTATGAGTTCGGCCAGCATCCAGCCGCCGAAGGTCCGCTGGTCGGCGAAGCTCAGCACGGTCCCGTCGTCGAGCAACGCCGAGATCCGGACGTGATCAGCCCGCGGCACCTTGCCGAGCAGCATCTGCCCGCTCATACCGAGGTGGACGACCAGCGCGACGTCACCGTCGAGCAGCATCCACAGGTACTTGCCGCGCCGGTCGGTTCCCTCGATCCGCGCGTCGAGCAGCCGGGCCGTGAGGTCGGCGGGACCGGCTTCGTGGCGGCGCACCGCGCGGGGGTGGTGCACCCGAACCGCGGTGATCGTCTTGCCCACGACATGGGCGTGCAGACCGCGGCGCACCACCTCGACTTCGGGCAGCTCGGGCATCTAGACGGGCACCATTCAGATAGATGTGGTCCCCGCGGTGTCCAACGCTTCCAGCGTTTTCCAGGTCGCGGCGGCCGCCTTCTGCTCGGCTTCCTTCTTCGAGCGGCCGACACCCGACCCGTATTCGGTCTCCATCACGACGACGACGGCCGTGAATTCCTTGTCGTGGTCCGGGCCGGTGGAGGTGACCAGGTAGGACGGCGCGCCCATGCCGCGCGCCGCGGTGAGCTCCTGCAGGCTGGTCTTCCAGTCCAGCCCGGCGCCCAGCGTCGGCGCGGCGTCGAGCAGCGCACCGAACAAGCGCAGGATCACCTCGCGCGCGGATTCGATGCCGTGCGCCAAGTAGATCGCGCCGAGCAGCGACTCCATGCCGTCGGCCAGGATGCTCGACTTGTCGGCCCCGCCGGTGTTCGCTTCGCCGCGCCCCAGCAGCAGGTGGACGCCCAGTCCGCCGTCGCACAGGTGCCGCCCGACGTCGGCCAGCGCCTGGGTGTTGACGACACTGGCGCGCAGTTTGGCCAGGTCGCCTTCGGAACGGTCGGGATGACGGTGGTAGAGCTCGTCGGTGACCGTCAGGCCCAGTACGGCGTCGCCCAAAAACTCCAGCCGCTCGTTGGTCGGCAGTCCGCCGTGCTCATAGGCGTAGCTGCGGTGGGTCAACGCCAACGAGAGCAGCTCCTCGGGCAGGTCGACCCCGAGCGCGTCGAGCAGAGGTTGCCGCGAAGTCACCGGTCACCCCGCGAGGCGTCCGAGTCCGCGGCATCGTCGTCGGAGAGGTCGTCGGAGAGCATGTCCACCAGCTTGGCCCATCGCGGATCGATGGTGTCGTGGTGGTGGCCGGGGTCATTGGCCAGCGCCACGCCGCACTCCGGGCACAACCCGGGGCAATCCGGTCGGCATACCGGCGCGAACGGAAGGTCGAGTCCGACGGCATCGATGATCGACTGCTCGAGGTCGATGCGGTCGTCGACGACCCGGCCGACCTCGTCTTCCTCGGTGGTCGCCTCGGTGGTGCTGTCCGGGTAGGCGAACAGTTCGGTCAAGCCGACCTGCACGTTCCCGTGCACCTCGGTCAGGCACCGCGAGCACTCGCCGACCGTCGGCCCCGACACGGTCCCGGTGACGAGCACGCCTTCCGACACCGATTCGACCCGTAGATCCATGTCCAGCGGAGCGCCCTGCGGGATCGCGATCATGTCCAATCCGATGCGCAACGGGCTGGGCACGGTGTGACGTAGCGTCACCATCGATCCCGGTCGTCGCCCGAGCCGGGTGACGTCCACCGTCATCGGCGAAGCCGGATGCTGCTGCGCAGTAGTGCTGTGTTCGCGCGCCATGGAAAAAATCTTACGGCGCCGTCCAGGTGCTCCGAGCGGCGCTTCGACCATTCGCCCAGGTGGCTATGCTCGGCCGGAGCCGAGGGTGTTGCTGTCCTTAGCGGGTCGCGTAGTCGTGCGTGCCGGCGGCGGTACGGAGTTGGTGGCGACCACGCCCCACCGAACGCAGCGTGCCGTTGAGGAACTCCTCGAACTCGGCCAGTTTGTTGTCGACATAGATGTCGCACTCCCCGCGCAGCCGATCGGCCTCGGCGTGTGCGGTGTCGATCAGGCGGGTCGACTCCGCATTGGCCGCCTGCACGACCTCGTTCTGCGAGACCAGGCGCTGCTGCTCCTTGATGCCCTCTTGCACGGCCTTCTCGTAGGAGATGTTGCCGTTCTCGATCAGCCGGTCGGCTTCGGCCTGGGCGCGGCTGACGCTGGCCTCGTATTCCCGCTTGGCCGCCGTGGCGATGCGTATCGCTTCCTCGCGGGCTTCGCCGACCATCCGCTCGCTGTGCTGACGCGCCTCGTTGACCATCCGGTCGGCCTGCGCCTTGGCATCGGAGAGCAGCCGGTCGGCCTCCGCACGGGAGTGGTTCAGCAGCGACTCCGACTCGGTGGTTGCCGAGGAGACCATGGATTCGGCGTGCGACTTGGCGTCGGACAGCATCGAATCGCGGGCATCAAGCACGTCCTGGGCGTCGTCCAGCTCGCCGGGGATCGCGTCTTTGATGTCGTCGATCAACTCCAGCACGTCACCGCGAGGCACCACACAGCCCGCCGTCATCGGCACGCCGCGGGCTTCTTCGACAATGGCGCCCAATTCATCAAGCGCTTCAAAGACTCGGTACACGGCCATACCCTCCTGGCTTCCGGAAAACCATCGTTGTTACCAGTGTGCCTGGTGTTACCTCTGTGACGGCGGTGGCGACACCGGTGTGTCGGGCATTGGCCACACCCAGCTTCGAAAACGGATTCTTCCAGGAATTTGGCGACATCGCCCGCGCAGGTCAGCATCCTCGCGCCACCGCCCAGGCGATCACACGGCGGCGGCCGGGCAATCAACCGCACCGCGATACGCTGAGCCGGTGAACGCGCCGCCGCCGACGTTATTCATATTTCCGCATGCCGGCGGATCCGCGACCTATTATGTGCCGTTTGCCAAGGCGTTCTCCGCGGATATCAAACGGGTGGCCGTGCAATACCCGAGCCGGCGCGACCGCGGGCTGACCGAACTCGCCAGCATTCCCGAGTTTGCCGACGAAATTTTCAACATGATGGCGCCGGCCGCCAAAGCCGGAGGTCAGGTCGCATTTTTCGGACACAGCATGGGCGGGCTCGCCGCGTTCGAGGTGGCCCTGAGATTCCAATCGGCCGGACACCCGATCAGTGCGCTGTTCATATCGTCGTGCGCGGCGCCGGGTCACATCCGCTACAAGGAATTGCAGGGATCCGACCACGAGATATTGAGCCTGGTAGCCCAGGTCACCGAGACGAATCCCGAGCATTTGGCAAATGACGAATTCGCCTCGAGCATCCTGCCCACATTGCAAAGCGTCCGGACCATTGCGGCCTACACCCGGCCCCCGGATATAAAGCTGGCATGCCCGATCCACGCATTCGTCGCTGATGACGACCTCATCGTGGCGGAGGAGAACATGACGGCCTGGGCCGATCGCACCACCGCGGAGTTCTCCATCCGGGTGTTCCCCGGAGATCATTTCTACCTCAACGCTCACTTGCCAGAGCTGGTCAAGGACATCGAGGCGGTCGTCCTCAACGCCCCCGGCCAAAGTTAGCTGAACGAGCTGTCACCCGGCGATCCGCGGTGCCCCGGACCGATCGCCGCCAGGCATTCGCCGCGCGGCCGTTCGACGCAGGTGCAATAGCGACACCACGTGCGGCCGTGCCGGGCGGTCGACCGCCGCCACCGGTCATCCCGCGGCGGGTGAGATGTTGCTTGGTGAAAATGGTGCGCAGGTCCCAGAACGCGGCGCTGCACGGATTGGGTGAGCAGGTGAGATTCATCTCACCCTGACCTTTAATCACAACACCTGCCCCACCAGCACCACCAATCACGCGGCTGGATACCCGCGCTGAGCTGCAGTAACGTGAGGACCTAGCACTATAGTAGACGTGCGCAAAATAAGGCGAGACGGCGCCGCCCCAAAATCTGTGGATTTCTCCATTCTCACACTTCCCCATGAAAGATTGCTTACCTTGCTTAAAGAGACGGATGGTCGGGGTGGACGATCGTCGCGCCGTGGCCGTCCAACTCTTGCGCGCCGACGTTTCCGCCAGCAGCTGCCGTGTCACCGGGGGCGCCCCGTGAGGGGGCCGCGAAAGCTGCTGGACGGGACGCCATGCAGGGTGCGTGCAGATAGGACTTGCAGCGACCTGGAAGGTGAAGCGACACCGGTGACCGACACTTCCATCGACGCTTTGCTGCGCCAACTCGGTTCGATACACCCGGGTGTGGCGGCGTGACGTCCAGCATCCGCGGCGAAGCCGACCTCCGCCACTGGCTGGTCGACTATCTGGTGACGAACATCGGTCGCACACCCGACGAGGTCGACCCCGAACTGTCGCTGGCAGACCATGGCGTGAGCTCGCGCGAGGTGGTTGTGCTGTCCGGTGAGTTGTCGGAGTTGCTGGGCCGCAAAGTCTCGCCCGTCGACTTCTGGGAGCACCCCACGATCAACGCGCTGGCCGCGCACTTGACCGCGCCCGTGCCCGACGCCGATGCGGATGCCGCGCTGAAACGCCCGGCTCCCAACTCGCTCGACGAGCCGATCGCCGTCATCGGGATGGGATGCCGCTTCCCCGGCGACATCAGTGGGCCGGACGCCTTGTGGGAGTTGCTCTGCAACCGCGGCTGCACGATCTCCGAGGTCCCGCCGCAGCGCTGGCGGCCGTTCGACAACGGCTCACCCGAGGTGACGGCGGCGCTGGCCCGCACCACCCGGTGGGGGTCCTTCCTGCCCGACATCGACGCCTTCGACGCGGAGTTCTTCGAGATCACCGCGCACGAAGCGAACAAGATGGATCCTCAGCAGCGACTGCTGCTGGAGGTCGCCTGGGAGGCCCTCGAGCACGCCGGCATCTCCCCGACCTCGCTGAGCCGAACGCAGACCGGAGTATTCGCCGGAGCGTGCTCGAGCGAATACGGTGCCATCACGTTGGGCGATCTGCCTCAAGTCGACGCGTGGAACAACACCGGCGGCGCGATGAGCATCATCGCCAACCGACTCTCGTATTTCCTCGACCTGCGCGGCCCGTCGGTGTCGGTCGACACCGCCTGCTCGTCGTCGCTGGTGGCCATCCACCTGGCCTGCCAGAGTCTGCGCACTCAGGATTCCCACCTGGCCATCGCGGCCGGGGTGAACGTGTTGTTGACCCCCACCGTATTTCGCGGTTTCGATCAGGCCGGCGCGCTGTCGCCGACCGGAAAGTGCCGCGCGTTCGACGCCGCGGCCGACGGGTTCGTGCGCGGCGAAGGCGCCGGGGTGGTCGTGCTCAAGCGGCTGACGGACGCACAGCGCGACGGCGACCGGGTGCTCGCCGTGATCTGCGGCTCGGCCGTCAATCAGGATGGCCGCTCCAACGGGCTGATGGCCCCCAACCCCGCGGCCCAGATGGCGGTGCTGCGCGCCGCCTACGCCAATGCCGGCATGCAGCCGAACGAGGTCGACTATGTCGAAACCCACGGTACCGGAACACTATTGGGAGATCCGATCGAGGCACGGGCGCTGGGCACGGTGCTCGGTCGCGGGCGATCGCAGGACTCGCCCCTGCTGATCGGCGCGGTGAAGACGAATATCGGTCACACCGAGGCCGCGGCCGGGATCGCGGGCTTCATCAAGGCGGTCTTGGCGTTGCAGCGCGGCCAGATTCCGCCGAACCAGCGCTTCGAAAGCCCCAACCCGCACATCCCGTTCACCGACCTGCGCATGAAGGTCGTTGACACGCAAATGGATTGGCCGCAGACAGCGCATCCGCGCCGGGCCGGGGTGTCGTCCTTCGGATTCGGCGGCACCAACGCGCACGTGGTGCTCGAGCAGGGCCAAGAGGTGGCGCCCCCGGCGGCGCCCAGGTCTGATCCGAACATCTCGACCCTCGTCGTCGCGGGTAAGACGCCGCGACGAGTCGCCGCGACGGCGTCGGCGCTGGCCGAGTGGATGGAAGGCGCCGGGGCCGACGTCGCCCTGGCCGACGTGGCTCACACGCTCAACCATCACCGGGCCCGGCACTCCAGGTTCGGCACCGTGGTAGCCCGCGACCGCGCCCAGGCGGTGGCCGGGTTGCGCGCCCTGGCCGCGGGCCGGCAGGCACCCGGAGTGGTGGGCCCGCAGGACAGCGACGAGCCGCGACCGGGCACGGTGTTCGTGTACTCGGGCCGCGGATCGCAGTGGGCCGGCATGGGCCGCCAACTGCTGGCCGACGAGCCCGCTTTCGCCGCGGCCGTCGCCGAGCTCGAGCCGGTGTTCGCCGGCCAGGCCGGGTTCTCGCTGCACGACGTGCTGGCAGGTGGCAAGGAACTCGTCGGTATCGAACAGATTCAGCTCGGCCTGATCGGCATGCAGCTGACACTGACCGCGCTGTGGCGCTCCTACGGCGTGGAACCCGACCTGGTGATCGGCCACTCGATGGGCGAGGTCGCCGCCGCGGTGGTGGCCGGGGTGCTCACCCCCGCCGAAGGACTGCGGGTGACCGCCACGCGCTCGCGGCTGATGGCCCCGTTGTCGGGACAGGGCGGCATGGCGCTGCTCGGACTCGATGCCGCCGCCACCGAGGCATTGATCCTCGAGTACTCGCAGGTGACGCTCGGGATCTACAACTCGCCGAGCCAGAGTGTGATCTCCGGGCCCACCGAGCAGATCGACGAGCTGATCACCCGGCTGCGGGGTCAGAACCGCTTCGCGAGCCGGGTCAATATCGAAGTGGCGCCGCACAATCCGGCGATGGATGCGCTGCAGCCGGCGATGCGCGCGGAGCTGGCCGACCTGGCGCCGCAGCCGCCGACGATTCCGATCATCTCCACCACGTACGCAGACCTCGGCATTCGTCCGGCCTTCGACGCCGAGCACTGGGCCACCAACATGCGTAACCCGGTGCACTTCCAGCAGGCCATCGCTCATGCCGGCAGCCCGGCCGGTGGACCCCATCACACCTTCATCGAAATCAGCGGGCACCCGTTGCTGCCCCAGGCGATCAGCGAAACGCTGCACAGCGCGCAGCACGGAAGCAAATACGTCAGTGTCGGCAGCTTGCAACGCAACACCGACGACACCATCAGCTTCCGCACCAGCCTCAACACCGTGCGCGGCACGCATCCCCCCCAGACGCCACATCCGCCGGAGCCGCACATCCAGATCCCCACCACTCCGTGGCACCACACCCGGCACTGGATCGACACCACCCCCATTGCCTGGAAAACGCCGGAAACGTTGGGCTGCAACGGTTCTGCAGCCATTGCGGCGGGCCCGCTCGGCGACTGCTCGTACCGGCTGGCGTGGCCGGCGATTCCATTGGCCGATGCCGAGCTCGCGGCCGCCGGCGCCGGGCGATGGCTGGTGATCGGCGATCCCGCGCTGGCGACTCAATTGAATGCCGAAACGGTGGCCGCCGACGCCGACCCGGTGGAATTGGCCGAAGCCCTCGGCGAAGTCGACTACGTGCTGTATGCACCGGCGGTAGCCGACGATTCGTTCGATGTCGGGTTGGCCTATGAGCTGTTCGACCAGGTGCGCCGGCTCGTCGCGGTGCTGGCGGCCGGCGACTCATCGGAGAAGTTGTTCCTGGTCACCCGCAACGCCCAACCCGTCTTCGACGGTGATCGCGCCAACCCTACGCACGGACTGCTGTGGGGCCTTGGTCGCACCCTCGCTCTCGAGCACCCCGAAATCTGGGGTGGCATAGTCGATTTCGATGCTTCCGTGCCGGCCGCGGTGGTGGCCAGGCAGCTACTCGGGGAAGTAGGCAGCACCGACGGCGAGGACCAGGTCGTTTACCGGCGCGGCGCCCGCCACGTGGCCCGGCTGCATCGGCGGACGCTGCCGACGGAATCGCCGGTCACGTTGGACGCCGACGGCAGTCAGCTGGTCGTCGGGGCGACCGGAAACATCGGTCCGCACCTGATCCGCCAACTCTCGGCGATGGGCGCCAAAACCATCGTCGCGGTGTCCCGCAACCCCGGGTTGCGCCTACAGGCGCTGACCGAAACCCTCGCCGCAGAAGGCACCAACCTGGTCACCGTGGCCGCCGACGCCACCGACGAATCCGCGATGAGCGAGCTGTTCGCCCGGTTCGGTGCGGACCTGCCGCCGCTGCAGGGAATCTACTTGGCGGCCTTCGCCGGCCAGCCCGTGTTGCTCAGCGAGATGACCGACGACGACGTGCGGGCGATGTTCGCCCCCAAGCTGGACGCCGCCGCGCTGCTGCATCGGCTGTCGCTGACGACAACGTCGCTGCGCCACTTCGTCTTGTTCTCCTCGATCTCCGGGCTGACCGGTTCGCGCTGGCTTGGTCACTACGCCGCCACCAGCGGGTACCTGGACGCGCTGGCATACGGCCGTCGCGTGATGGGATTGCCGGCGACCACCGTCAACTGGGGACTGTGGAAGTCGTTGGCCGACACCGACGAGGCCAGTCAGGTCAGTGTGGGATCCGGGTTGCTGCCCATGGACGACGAGGTTGCGATCGGCGCGCTGCCGTACCTGATGAGCCCCGCCGCTGGCGTGCACTCCGTTGTGGTGCAAGCTGATTGGCCGTTGCTGGCCGACGCGTACCGGGCTCGCGGAGCGCTGCACATCGTCGACGACCTGCTGCCGGCGCCCGGTGAGACGGCCATGGGCGAAAGCGAGTTCCGCATTTCGCTGCGCGCATGCGAGCCGGGACGCCGCCACACGATGCTGTTCGATCGGGTCGGCATGCTGGCTGCCAAGGCGATGGGACTGCCGCCTACCGAGACGCTCGATCCGTCCACCGGGTTCTTCCAGCTCGGCATGGACTCGCTGATGAGCGCGATGCTGCGCCGCGCACTGTCCGACGATCTCGGCGAGGCGCTGCCGGTCTCCGTGGTCTTCGACTACCCGACCGTCTACAGCCTGACCGACTATCTGGCCACCGCGCTCCCCGAGCTCGACACCGAAACCGAAGCCGTCGCCGATGCCTACGACGAGCTCGACGAGGACGAGTTGCTGGCAGAACTTTCGGAAAGGCTACGAGGCTCTCGATGACCGCCGCCACACCGGACCGCCGGGCGATCATCACCGAGGCGCTGCACAAAATCGATGATCTGACCGCGCGGCTGGCCATCGCCGAACAGGCGAGCACCGAACCGATTGCCGTCGTCGGCATGGCCTGCCGGCTGCCCGGAGGCATCGACAGCCCCGAACAGTTCTGGGACCTGTTGTGCGAGCGGCGAAGTGGCATCGTCGAAGTTCCGCCCGAGCGGTGGGATGCCGACGCCCTGTACAACGAGGATCACACCGTCCCGGGCACGATCTGCAACCGACAGGGCGGCTTCCTGTCCGGCTGGCAGCCCGACGAATTCGACGCGGAGTTCTTCGCCATCCCGCCGCGCGAGGCCGCCGCGATGGACCCGCAACAGCGGTTGTTCCTCGAGGTCGCGTGGGAGGCGTTGGAGGACGCCGGGATTCCGCCGCACACGCTGCAGGGCACCCAGACCGGGGTGTTCGTCGGCGTCACCGCCTACGACTACATGCTGAAGATGTCGGGCGCGGTGCGACCCGACGAGTTGGACGCTTACCTGTTGACCGGAAACTCCGCGAACTTCGCCGCGGGGCGCACCGCCTACCTGCTCGGCGCCCGGGGTCCGGCGGTGGTGCTGGACACCGCATGCTCCTCGTCGCTGGTCACCATCCACTTGGCCTGCCAAAGCCTGCGCTGGCGGGAAAGCGACACGGCGCTGGTCGGCGGGACCAACCTGCTGCTGAGCCCGGTGGCCAGCATCGCGTGCTCGCGCTGGGGAATGCTGTCGCCCGAAGGCCAGTGCAAGACCTTCGACGCCGGCGCGAACGGCTATGTGCGCAGCGAGGGCGCCGGCGTGGTGGTGCTCAAGCGACTGTCCGACGCGCAGCAAGACGGCAACCGCATCCTGGCCGTGATACGTGGTTCGGCGGTCAACTCCGACGGCGCCAGCAGCGGGGTCACGGTGCCCAACGGCCCGGCCCAGCAGGCTCTGCTTCGCCAGGCGCTGAAAGTGGCCAGGCTGACACCGGCCGACATCGACTACATCGAGGCGCACGGCACCGGCACCCCGTTGGGCGACCCGATCGAACTCGATTCGCTGAGCACGGTTTTCGGTGACCGCGAGGGCCGTGCGCCGCTGGTGCTCGGCGCCGTGAAGACCAACCTCGGCCACCTGGAAGCCGCGGCCGGGATCGCCGGGTTCATCAAGACCGTGCTGGCGGTCGAACATGGCCGCATCCCGCAGAACCTGAACTTCACCGAGCTCACTCCGCATGCGAGCCAAGGTGTTTCGCGGCTGAAGATCGCCACCGAGGACATGGCATGGCCCTCGACCGAGCAGCCGCGCCGGGCCGGGGTGTCGTCGTTCGGTGTGAGCGGGACGAACGCGCACGTGGTGATCGAGCAGGCACCGTCTTCGGCGCTCGCGCCGCAGGACCCGCCGCCGGCGGTGTCGACGCTGGTGCTGTCCGGCAAGTCGGCGCAACGCGTGGCGGCGACGGCCTCGGTGCTCGCCGACTGGATGGACGGCCCGGGGGCCGACGTGCCGCTGGCCGACGTGGCGCACACCCTCAACCACCACCGGGCCCGGCACCCCAAGTTCGCGACAGTGGCCGCCGTCGACCGCGACCAGGCGGTGGCGGGATTGCGCGCACTGGCCGCCGGTGAACCAGGCCCGGGTGTGGTCGGGTGCCCCGAGACATCCACCGGGCCGGGCACCGTGTTCGTCTATTCCGGCCGCGGATCGCAATGGGCCGGAATGGGGCGCCGGCTGCTGGCCGACGAGCCCGCGTTCGCCGCGGCACTGACCGAACTCGAGCCGGTTTTCGTTGCGGAGGCCGGGTTTTCGCTGCACGACGTGATCGCCGGCGGCAAGGAACTGATCGGCATCGAGCAGATCCAGCTCGGTCTGATCGGGGCGCAGCTGGCGCTGACCGCGCTGTGGCGCTTCTACGGAGTCACGCCGGATCTGGTGATCGGCCACTCGATGGGAGAGGTGGCGGCCGCGGTGGTGGCCGGTGCCCTGACACCCGCCGAAGGTCTTCGAGTGACGGCGACCAGGTCGCGGCTGATGGCCCCGCTGTCGGGGCAGGGCACGATGGCCATGCTCGAACTCGACGCCACCGCCACCGAGCGGCTGATCACGGATTATCCGCAGGTCACCCTCGGGATCTACGCCTCGCCGCGCCAGACGGTCATCTCGGGGCCCCCCGGGCAGATCGACGAGTTGATCGCCAAGGTGCGCGCGCAGGGTCAGTTCGCCGGCAAGGTCAACATCGAAGTGGCCCCGCACAACCCGGCGATGGACGCGCTGCAGCCGGCGATGCGCGCCGAGCTGGCCGGTCTGCGACCGCAGACACCGAGCATTCCGATCATCTCGACGACCTACGAAAACCTGGGTCGCCCAGTGACATTCGACGCCGAGCACTGGGCCACCAATATGCGCAACCCGGTGCGCTTTCAGCAGGCGATCAGTTCCGCCGGCGCGGCCCATCACACGTTCATCGAAATCAGCGGACACCCCCTGCTCACCCACGCCATCGGCGAAACGCTGACCGCGCGCGAGAGTCCCGGCTTCGTCAGCATCGGTACCCTGCAGCGCGATACGCACGACACGCTGACCTTCCACACCAACCTCAACACCGTCCGCCGACCGGATACTTCGACCGGACGACAGATCGTGCTGCCGACCACCCCCTGGCTGCACGGCCATCACTGGATCACTCCCAGCGCCACCGCGCACCACGCGCCGAACACCCACCCGCTGCTGGGTTTTGGCGTCACTGATCCCACCAACGGCACCCGGGTCTGGGAATGCGAGCTCAACCCCGAGTTGTTGTGGCTCGGCGATCACGTGATCGACGATCTGTGCGTGCTGCCGGGCGCCGCCTACGCCGATGTCGCGCTGGCAGCGGCGACGGATGCATTCGCGTCGGAGTCGGACGACCGGCCGTGGATGATCCGCGAGCTGAGCCTGCACCAGATGCTGCAGGTGACCGACGACACGGTGCTGGTCACGACGCTCACCGGCAGCGAGCAGACGTGCCAGATCGAAATGCGCACCCGCAGCGCATCGTCGGGATGGATCAAGCATGCCAGCGCCACCGTGGCGCGCGAGACCGTGGACCGGCCGGCCGGTCCGACCGTTGCTGCCAATGATGTTGCGGCCGAGATCAACCCGGATGAGCTGTACGACCGGTTACGTGCCGCCGGGCAACAACACGGACCGGCGTTTCGCGGGATCACCGGGCTGGCCGTGGCGGCCTCGGGGGCGGCTCGCGCGCAGGGGCGGCTGCCCTCGTCGGCCAAGGCCGGGGCCCGCAACTTCCTGCTGCATCCGGTCATGATGGACATCGCGGTGCAAGCCCTCGGCGCCACCCGGGCCGCGACCGACCTGGCCGGAGGGCAGAACACAAGGCAAACCCTGGTGCTGCCAATCCGTTTCGCGGGCATCCACGTGTACGGCGACGTCTCCGACGGTGTGTGTTCGACCGGCTCACTTGCCGCCACCGACAGCCCGGACCGGCTGCTCGGCCATGTTGAGCTGACCGACGCCAACGGACGGCCACTGCTCGTCATCGACGAAGTGGAAATGGCGGTACTCGGGTCGGCAAGCGGCGCAGCACATCTCAACGATCACTTGCTGGCATTGGAGTGGGAGCCCGCACCGCTGGACAAAGCGGCCGCCAGCCTCGGCGGATTGTTGCTGATCGGCGACGCCCCCGCCGGCGATCCGCTGCTGGCCGCGCTGCGGTCGTCGCTGAGCGACGGCGCCGCCGAAGTCGACGTGGTGTCCCCGACCGATACCGCCGAGCTGCGCGCGGCGATCACCCGAAAGCCCTGGGACGGCATCGTCGTCCTGTGCCCGCCGCACGCCGCCGACGAATCGCTGCCGCAGACGGCACAACTGGACCTGGCGCTGGAGCGCACCCTGCTGATCGCCGACATCGCCAAGACCGTGACCCGCATGGGCGCCCGCAACAGCCCGCGACTGTGGATCGTCACCCGCGGCGCACAGCAAGTCGGCCCGGGTGAACCGGTCACGCTGGCTCAGACGGAGCTGCGCGGCATCGCGCGGGTGCTGACTTTCGAGCATCCGGAGCTGAAGACCACGATCGTCGACGTCGACCCGGACGGTGCCGGCTCGGCGGCCGCGCTGGCCCAGGAGCTGCTGGCCGGCTCCGACGCCGACGAGGTCGCGCTGCGCGACGGGCATCGCTACCTGAACCGGCTGCTGCCGGCCCCCACCACGGCCTCCGGTGAGCTGGTCGGCGAAACCCGGCACGCGAAAGTGAACCTGGACACCGGTGGCGCGGTGCGGCTGCAGATCGACGAGCCCGGACGCCTGGATGCCCTCAGACTGCATGCGGTGCAGCGCATTTCGCCGAAGCCCGACGAGGTGGAGGTCCGCATCGCCGCGGCGGGCCTCAACTTCAGCGACGTGCTCAAGGCGATGGGCATCTACCCCACCCTCGACGGCGCCGCTCCCGTCATCGGCGGCGAGGGCGCCGGCGTCGTCACCGCCGTCGGCAGCGATGTCGACTCCGTGCAAGTCGGGCAGCGCGTGATCGCCATCGGCCCAGGCACTTTCGGCTCGCACATGACCACGCTCGCCGAGCTGTGCACCCCGATTCCGGACACGCTGCCGGATGCCGAGGCGGCCGCGTTCGGGATCGCGTATCTGACCGCCTGGCACTCGTTGGTCGAGGTCGGGCGGTTGGCCCCGGGCGAACGGGTACTGATCCATTCGGCCACCGGCGGTGTCGGCGTGGCGGCGATGGCGATCGCGAAGATGATCGGCGCCCGCATCTACACCACGGCCGGCTCGGACGCCAAGCGTGACATGCTCGCCGCGCGCGGCGTCGAATACGTCGGCAATTCGCGCACGTCCGATTTCGCCGACGAGATCCTCGAGATCACCGACGGCTACGGCGTGGACGTCATCCTCAACTCGCTTCCCGACGAAGCGATTCAGCGCGGGGTGCAGATCCTGGCACCCGGCGGCCGGTTCATCGAACTGGGCAAGAAGGACGTCTACGCCAACGCCACCCTGGGCTTGGCGGCGCTGACCAAGAGCGCGTCGTTCTCCGTGGTGGACCTGGACCTCAATCTCAAGCTGCAGCCGGCGCGCTACCGCGCGATGCTCACCGAAATCCTGCGGCACGTCGCGGACGGCACCCTGCAGGTCCTTCCCGTCACCGCGTTCGCCCTCGAAAACGCGGGCGACGCCTTCGCGTTGATGGCATCCGGACGGCACACCGGCAAGATCGCCGTCACCGTACCGGCCTCCGGCAGCATCGACGCGATCGCGGCAACCCCACAGCAACTGGTCAGCCCCGACGGCGGCTACATCATCGTGGGCGGCATGGGCGGTCTCGGTTTCGTCGTGGCCCAGTGGCTGGCGCGCCACGGCGCGGGATTGATTGTGCTGAACGGTCGTTCGGCACCCGGACCGGACGTGACGGCGGCGATCGCGGAACTCGGCGCCGGGGGCACCCGGATCGAAGTCGTCACCGGCGATATCGCCGAACCGGGCACGGCCGACCGGCTGGTACAAGCGGTCCACGACGCCGGCTTGCGGGTGGCCGGAGTCCTGCACAGTGCCATGGTCCTCGACGACGAGATCGTGCTGAACATCTCGGACTCGGCCGCGCGCCGCGTGTTCACCCCCAAGGTCACCGGCGGATGGCGGCTGCATCAGGCCACCGCCGGGCTGGACGTGGATTGGTGGCTCACCTTCTCGTCGGCGTCCTCGCTGCTGGGCACGCCCGGCCAGGGCAGCTACGCCGCCGCCAACTCGTGGGTCGACGGACTGGTCACCTATCGACGCTCGCGCGGGCTGCCCGCTGTCGGAATCAACTGGGGCCCATGGGCCGACGTCGGCCGCGCCCAGTTCTTCGCCGATCTCGGCGTCTCGCTGATCACGGTCGAAGAAGGGCTGGCGGCCATGCAGCGGCTGTTGACGGCCGACCGCGCCCGCACCGGGGTCATCCACCTCGACACGAGGCAGTGGTTCCAATCCTTCCCGGCCGCGGGTGGTTCGTCCTTGTTCGCGACGTTGCACGACTCGGCCAAGGCGCAGCGGCACGGCGGTGGCGCGATCCGCGTCGAATTGGATGCCAGCGACCCCGCCGAGCGCCCGGATCGGCTGGCGGCCGCGATCGCCGACCAGATCCGGGCGGTGCTGCGCTCCACCGAGCCGATCGCACATGACCGGCCGATGGAGTCGCTCGGTCTCGACTCGCTGATGGCCCTCGAACTGCGCAACAGGCTGGAGGCGAGCCTTGGCACCACGTTGCCGGCCGCCCTGGTCTGGGCGTACCCGACGATCCACGATCTCGCCGGTGCGATGTGCGAACGCCTGGGTTATGACACGGTGGCCGCTGCCGAACCGGAGGCCGACGCCGAGACCGAGCTATCCGATGAGGAAATGGAATTGTTGTCCGACCTCGTTGCGGCGAGCGAGCTCGAAACAGCCACGGGGGGCAGTGAGTAATGACGAGTCTTGCCGAACGCGCGGCACAGATGTCCCCCAAGGCGCGCGAGGTGCTCGCGCGTGAGCTTGTTCGGGCCGGCACGGCATTTCCGACCGACATCGCCGAGCCGATAGCGGTCGTCGGGATCGGCTGCCGGTTGCCCGGGAATGTGACTGGGCCCGAGAGCTTTTGGCAGCTGCTGATGGACGGTCGCGACGCCGTCGGCGAGGTGCCGGCCGACCGGTGGAACGGGGACGCGTTCTACGATCCCGATCCGCAGGCGCCGGGACGCATGACGACCAAGTGGGGCGGCTTCCTCGACGACGTCGCCGGATTCGACGCCGACTTCTTCGGCATCACCCCGCGCGAAGCCGTCGCGATGGACCCGCAGCAGCGGATCCTGCTCGAGGTCGCCTGGGAAGCCCTCGAACACGCCGGACTGGCCCCGGATTCGTTGAGCGGCAGCCAGACCGCCGCGATCATGGGTGTGTCGGCGTGGGATTACACGATCCTCAACCTCGAGCGCAACACCGAGATCGACGCCTACATGAGCACCGGAAACCCGCACAGTGCCGCGGTGGGCCGCATCTCGTACCTGCTCGGGTTGCGCGGTCCGGCGGTGGCCGTCGACACGGCGTGCTCGTCGTCGCTGGTGGCCATCCACCTGGCCTGCCAGAACCTTCGGCTACGGGAAAGCGACGTCGCACTCGCCGGTGGGGTGCATCTGTCCCTGTCGCCGTTCACCAGCATCGCGTTGTCCAAGTGGTCGGCCCTGTCGCCGACCGGCCGGTGCAAGACCTTCGACGCGCTCGCCGACGGGTTCGTGCGCGGCGAGGGCTGCGGCGTGGTGGTGCTCAAGCGGTTGGCCGACGCGGTTCGCGACGGTGATCGGGTGTTGGGTGTCGTCCGCGGTTCGGCGATCAACTCCGATGGCCGGTCCAACGGCATGACCGCGCCGAACGCCGCCGCACAACGCGACGTGATCAGCACCGCGCTGAAGATGGCCGACGCCACCGCCGACACCGTGAACTACGTCGAAACCCACGGCACCGGAACGATTTTGGGTGACCCGATTGAATTCGAGGCGCTGGCCGCCACTTATGGCGGCGGCCAGGGCCGCTGCGCGCTGGGCTCGGTCAAGACCAACATCGGTCACCTGGAAGCCTCGGCCGGCGTCACCGGATTCATCAAGGCGATCCTCGCGGTGAACCGCGGATATATTCCGCGCAACCTGCACTTCAACCGGTGGAACCCCGCGATCGACCCGTCGGGAACGCGGCTGTTCGTGCCGACCGAGGGCACCGCGTGGCCCACCGACGGCATCCGCCGGGCGGCGGTGTCGTCGTTCGGGCTGAGCGGCACCAACGCACACGTGGTCGTCGAGCAGCCGCCCGCTGCGTCCCCGCCACCCGCGGCCCAGCCGGTGGTGTCCACGTTGGTGGTGTCGGGCAAGACACCGCAGCGACTGGCGTCGTCGGCCGCGACCCTGGCCGACTGGATCGCCGGTCCCGGCGCCGCGGTCCCTCTGGCCGACGTCGCGCACACCGTGAATCATCGCCGTGCCCGGCACAGTTGGGTGGGCACCGTCGTGGCGCGTGATCACGCCGCGGCGGTGACGGGACTGCGGGCGTTGGCCACCGGCACGCCGGCGCCCGGTGTGGGGGCGGCACGCGAGGCAGGCTCAGGATCCGGCACCGTGTTCCTCTACTCCGGCCAGGGCGCGCAGTGGGCCGGCATGGGCCGCCGGCTGCTGGCCGACGAACCGGCCTTCGCCGCCGCCGTCGCCGAGCTGGAGCCTGAATTCGTTGCCCAGACCGGCTTTTCGTTGCAGCAGACGCTGGCCGACGGCAGCCCGGTCACCGGCATCGACAAGATCCAGCCACTGCTGGTGGGCATCCAGCTGGCGCTGACCGCACTGTGGCGCCACTACGGCGTCGAACCCGACGCGGTGATCGGACACTCGATGGGCGAGGTGTCGGCGGCCGTGGTGTCCGGGGCGCTCACCGCCGCCGAAGGGCTGCGGGTGATCGCCACCCGCTCAAAACTGATGGCGCAGTTGTCCGGCCAGGGCGCGATGGCCCTGCTCGAACTCGACGCCCTCGCGGTCGAGGCACTGATCAGCGAGTACCCGGACGTCACCCTCGCCGTCCACGCTTCGCCGAGCCAGTCGGTGATCGCGGGCCCACCCGACCAGGTGGATGCGGTCATCGCGGCGGTGACCGCCCGGAACCTGCTGGCCCGGCGCATCGAGGTCGACGTGGCCTCCCATCACCCGATCATCGACCCGATATTGCCGCAATTGCGTTCGGCATTAAGCGATCTGGCCCCCAAGCCGCCGACCATCCCGATGATCACCACGGTGCTGGAGGGTCCCGCCCCGGCGCTGGACGCCGACTACTGGGCGGCAAACCTGCGCAACCCGGTGCGGTTCCACCAAGCCGTCAGCGCCGCGGGTGCCGACCACCACACCTTCATCGAGATCAGCCCCCACCCGTTGCTTACTCACTCGATCAACGACACCCTGGGTGAGGCCAACGCGCACACCCTCGGCACCCTGCAGCGTGACACCGACGACACTGTCACCTTCCACGCGCAGCTCGCCGCGCAGTCCGCCGGCAACGCGAACGCGGCGACGAACAGTGCCGACGGCCGGCTGGCCGACCTCCCGGTCACACCGTGGGAGCACACGCAATATTGGATCGCCGACCGGTCCGCGGTGTCGAATTCCGTTGCCAGTCATCCACTGCTCGGTGTGCACATCGAGGTTCCGTCCAGTAAAGACCACGTCTGGCAGGCCGATGTCGGCACCGAGGTGTCGCCCTGGCTTGCCGACCACAAGGTGTTCGGACAGGCGACCATGCCCGGCGCGGGGTTCACCGAAATCGCCTTGGCCGCAGCCAGTGAGGCGTTGGGCGTGCCGGCCGACGCCGTGTCGCTCAACCAGCTCGAAGTCGAGCAGATGCTCACCCTGAACGACCACACCCAGTTGACCACCCAGTTGATGCGGGGCGCCGACGACAAGATCCGGATCGAAATCTATTCCCGCTCAGCGGGTAACGACTGGACCCGGCACGCGACGGCCAGGGCCGAAGTACGCACGCCCCAAACCCCTCTCGAACAGCCGGCAACCGCCGGCGGCAGCGGCGAGACGGCGATCAACCCCGCCGATGTGTACGCCGCGCTGCGGCGGGCCGGTCAATTCCACGGTCCCGCTTTCGCCGCCTTGACGGCGATCCGCCGGCTGCCCGGTGGTGCGGTCGAAACCGACATCGTTCTTCCTGACGAGTCGCCGTGGCACCCGGACTTTCGGCTCCACCCGGTCATGCTGGACGCGGCTCTGCAGAGTTTGGCCGCCGCGATCCCCGATGACGAACTCGCCGGATCCGCCGAGGCGAGCTATCTCCCGGTGTCCTTCGAGTCGGTGCGGGTGTACGGCAACCCCGGCCGGCGAGCTCACTGCCGGGCGCAGCTGTCCGGTCTGGACGAGGGCGGGGCGGGAAAGCTCGGCAGAATCGTCTTGACCGATGACGCCGGGACCGTCACCGCGGAGATCAACGACATCTACGTGCGACGGGTGGAACGCCGTAGCGTGCCGCTTCCCTTGTCGCAGAAGGTCTTCGATACCTCGTGGGAGCCCCGCCCGGTCAGCGCCGGGCCGTCGGACGTCCCCGGCAGCTGGCTGGTGCTCACCGATGGGACGACCACCCGGGCCGACCAGTTCGTCGCCGGATGGCGGTCACCGGCGCACCGCGTCGTCACCGCCGACCTGCACGACGAGTCCGCCGTGCTCGCCGCGTTCGCCGACACCGCGGCCGACCCCGAACACCCGCCCGTCGGTGTGGTCGTATTCATCGCGGACAACCCGAGCGTGAACCGCGACGGCATCGCACAGTCCCGCGAAGCGGTCTGGGCGGTCTCGACCGTCGTGCGCGCGATCATCGGCGGCTGGCACGGCCGGCCGCCCCGGCTCTGGCTAATCTCCGGCGGCGGCCTGCCCATCGGTGCGCAAGCCGGCCAGCCGGGGATCGGGGCGCTCAAGGGCCTGGTGCGCGTGCTGGCTTACGAACACCCCGAATTGCGAACCACGCTGGTCGATCTCGACCTCACCCGCGATCCGGACACCGTGCTGAACGCCGAACTGGAGTCCGCGGTGTCCGGCTCGATCGACGACGTGATCGCCTGGCGCGGCGACCAGCGGTACGTCGAGCGGCTATCCCGGGCGACGCTCGACGAGCCCGCCGGTGGCGAGGTGGTGCGCGCCGGGGCGTCCTACATCATCACCGGCGGCCTGGGCGGTCTCGGGTTGGTGTTCGCGCACTGGCTGGCCGAGCGCGGCGCCGGCCGCATCGTTCTCAACGGTCGCAGCGAACCGTCCGACGAACAGCGGGCGGTGCTGGCCGAATTGGAACGCAAGGCCGAGATCGCGGTCGTCCTGGGCGATCTCGCCGTCGACGGCGTGGCAGAGAAATTGGTGGCGTCCGCCGGGGAATCGACACTGCGCGGCGTCCTGCACGCCGCCGCGGTACTCGACGACAGCCTGGTGTTCTCCATGACCAAGGACAGCGTGGAGCGCGTATGGGCGCCCAAGGTGATCGGCGCCGCGCGGATGCATGAGGCCACCCTCGGGTGCGAATTGGACTGGTGGCTCGGCTTTTCCTCCACCTCGTCCCTGCTGGGCGGTCCGGGACAGGCCTCGTACGCCTGCGCGAGCGCCTGGCTGGACGCCCTGGTCGACTGGCGGCGGGCCTCGGGTTTGCCTGCGGCGGTGATCAACTGGGGACCGTGGGCCGAGGTCGGACTGGCCCGCACGCTGACCGGCGGGCCGCTGGATCCGATCACCCCGGCCGAGGGTGCCGCGGCCCTGGAGCCGTTGCTGGCCACCGGTCGCGGCCACACCGGCGTCGCACGGTTGCGTCCCGACCGGGCGCTGATCGCCTTCCCCGAGATTCGCAACCTCGGCTACTTCACCAGCGTGGTGGCCGAACTCGAGGCCGCGGGCGACGGCGGCAACTGGGCCGGACCCGAGGCGCTGCACGGTTTGGATCCCGCCGAAGCGAAAGCCGCGATCGCCGACCGGCTGCACGCACGCATCGCCGCGGTGATGGGCTACGCGGAACGATCGGCCGTCGACGCGGACCTGCCGCTGGTCGAATTGGGGATGGATTCGCTGATGGCCGTGCGCATCCGCAATTCCGCGCGGGCGGATTTCGGCGCGGAGCCGCCGGTGGCGCTACTGCTGCAGGGCGCGACGCTCAACGATCTCACGGCCGAGCTGCTCCGCCAGCTTGGGCTTACCGGTGACGCGCAAGCACACCAGCAAGAAGGTGCTGTTCGCGACCGGGCACAGCAGCGCGCGGCGGCGCGCCAACAAGCCGCACAGCGGCGGAAGCGAGGACGCTAGGAATGAGCACGCCAGAGGCTTACGCAACGGCACCGCCGGACAACGCCATCGCGGTGATCGGCATGGCCGGAAGATTCCCGGGCGCCAACAATGTTGCGGACTTCTGGGACAACCTTCGGCGCGGCGAGGAGTCGATCACCACGCTGTCCGAGGACGACCTGCGCGCTGCCGGCGTCGGCGACGAGGTGCTGGCGAACCCCGGGTATGTACGGCGCGCGCCCCTGATCGACGGTTTCGACGAGTTCGATGCCGAGTTCTTCGGATTCCCACCGCAACTCGCCCGCAAGCTGGATCCGCAACACCGGTTGTTCCTGCAGTGCGCGTGGCATGCGTTCGAGGATGCCGGGTGTGACCCCGCCGAGTTCGACGGCGCGATCGGCGTCTACGGAACCAGCTCCCCCAGCGGTTATCTGATGCACAACCTGGCGTCGCATCACGGCGGCGGCGCCTTCATGGCGACCGGACTCGACTTCGAGCAGTTCAACCTGTTCCTGCAGAACGACAAGGACTTCCTGGCGACGCGGGTATCGCATCAATTCGACCTGCGCGGGCCGAGCATCTCGGTTCAGACCGCGTGCTCGTCGTCACTGGTCGCCATCCACCTGGCCTGCCAGAGCCTGCTGTCCGGGGAATGTGACATGGCCCTGGCCGGCGGGTCATCGCTGGCCATCCCGCATCGTGTCGGTTACTGGAACTCACCGGGAGCGATGGTGTCGGCGGTCGGCCACTGCCGCCCGTTCGACGTGCGCGCCGATGGGACGGTGTTCGGCAGCGGTGCCGCGATCGTGGTTCTCAAGCCACTGCAGGCCGCCATCGATGCCGGGGACCGGATTCACGCGGTCATCCGCGGGTCCGCGATCAACAACGACGGATCCATGAAGATGGGGTACGCGGCGCCGAACCCCGCCGCGCAGGCCGATGTGATCGCCGAAGCCCATGCGGTATCGGGTATCGATGCCTCGACCGTGAGTTACGTCGAGACACACGGAACCGGTACGGCGCTGGGCGATCCGATCGAAGTCCAGGGCCTCAAAGCCGCGTTCGCCGTGTCCGAGACGCCGCGGCCCGGACCGTGTGTGCTGGGGTCGGTCAAATCGAACATCGGCCATCTCGAGGTGGCCGCGGGCGTGGTGAGTCTGGTCAAGGCGATTCTGTGCCTGAAGCACCAGGCGATTCCCGCCACGCTGCACTTCACCAGTCCCAACCCGGAACTGCATCTCGACGAGACTCCGTTCACCGTGCGCAGCGAGTACGGCCCGTGGGAATGGGACGGCGTGCGCCGGGCCGGTGTCAGTTCGTTCGGCGTGGGCGGCACCAACGTGCACGTCGTGGTGGAAGAAGCGCCGCGGGTCCCGGACGCCGCCAAGCCCGACCGTCCCCAGGTGCTGCTGTTGTCCGCACGAACGCCGGCGGCGCTGGAGGAATCGCGTGCCGCCCTGGCCCGGACGTTGGCCGACCCGGACGGACCCGACCTGGCGGACGCTGCTTTCACCCTGTCCGCTCGTCGCAAGCACGGCATCGCCATGGCGGCGGTGGTGCACGATCGCGAGCACGCGGCGAAGGTACTGCAGGCCGCGGAGCACGACAACGTTTTCGTCGGGGAGTCCGTCAGTCACGGCGACACCGACGAATCCACGGCCGACCGGGTCGCTTTCATGTTTCCGGGGCAAGGCGCTCAGCACGTCGGGATGGCCCGGGGTCTGTACGATACCGAGCCGGTTTTCGCCGAACACTTCGACGCCTGCGTGGCGGGATTCAACGACGAGATGGGGATCGACCTGCGTGCCGAGATATTCGGCGACGCCACAACGGATTTGGAGCGCATTGACCGTTCTCAGCCGGCGCTGTTCACGGTGGAGTACGCGTTGGCGAGACTGGTCGAGACCTTTGGTGTGCGAGCCGGCGCGTACATCGGATACAGCACCGGCGAGTACATCGCGGCCACGCTGGCGGGGGTTTTCGATCTTCCGACGGCGATCAAGACGGTGTCCTTGCGTGCCCGCCTGATGCACGAATCCCCGCCCGGCTCCATGGTCGCCGTGGCGCTGGGGCCCGACGACATCGCCGAATTCCTTACCCCCGGGGTCGATCTGTCCGCGGTCAACGATCCCGGCAACTGCGTCGTCGCCGGACCGAACGACCAGATTCGCGCGTTCACCGGGCGGCTGCGCGAACGCGGCATCAACGCTCGACGGGTCCGCGCGACGCACGCATTCCATTCCAGCGCAATGAATTCCATGGCAGCGCAGTTCCAGGAGTTCCTCTGCGGTGTCGAGCTGCACCGGCCGAACACGCCGCTGCTGTCCAACCTGACCGGAACCTGGATGACCGACGAGCAGGCCACCGACCCGGCCAGCTGGGCGCGCCAGATCAGCGCGACCATCAAGTTCGCCGACGAACTCGACGTGTTGCTGAGCGATGCCGACCGGGTCCTGGTCGAAATGGGCCCGGGCGGCAGCCTGACCGGATCGGCGATCCGGCACTCCAAGTGGTCGGGCAAGCACCGCGCCGTGCGGCTGATGCGCCACCCCGTGCAGAACACCGACGACCGGGACGCCTTCTTGCTCGGCCTCGGCCAGCTATGGGCGGCCGACGTGGCCGTGGACTGGTCGCCGGTCACCGGATCAACCAACAGCATCGTCAGCCTGCCCGGTTATCCCTTTGCACGCGAGCGGCATTGGGTTGACCCCAAGCCCATCGTGTGGACCGGCGCGGCCGCGGAGGTCAACGGCTCGTCCACCAACGGCGTCGCCGTCGCCGCGGCACCGGTCAACGGTCAATCGGCCACCGAGGCGACGTTGCATCGCATCTGGATGCAGTGCCTGGGCGTCACCTCCCTGGACCGCAACGCCAATTTCTTTGACCTCGGTGGAGACTCGCTGATCGCGATCGGCATCTCGACGAGTGCCAACAATTCCGGCTTGGTCGTCACCCCGCAGCATCTCTACGAACACCCGACCCTGGCCAGCCTGGCCGCTGCCGTCGACGCCGAGTTCACCGGGGCCGGGCTGACGCAACCACCGGACGCCGACGCGTATTCACCGGTGCCCGCCAATATCGCCGGTTTCCTGGAACACGGTGTGCGAGAAGCCGGTCGCTGGCGCGTCCCGCTGATCTTCTCACTCGCGCCCAGCGTCACGATCGACGACGTCCGCGCCGTGCTGACCGCGTTGGCCAATCACCATGACGCGTTGCGCCTCGAGCTCGTCGACCGAGCGGGCACCTGGGAGCAGCACATCGCCGCGCCACAGGAATTCGGCCGCCTGTCGTCGCGGACGCTGCCCGCCGGGGTGGCCGACGAGCGGGCCGCGGTGCGCGACGTGGTGGCCGAACTGGTGGCCCAGGACGACCTGACCGCGTTGTTCACCGCGACCCATATCACCGGTGGCGCCGCCGGTTCCTACCTGGTGTTGTCCGCCCACGAGATGATCGCGGACATCGCCTCGCGCGAAATCCTGCTGACCGATCTGTTCACCGCCTTGTCCCAACACCTTGCGGGCGAAGAGATCCTGCTGCCCCCGACCGCCGCCGGGTGGCGCGATTGGTCGCTGCGCACCGGGGCCCTGGCAACGCATCCGGCCGTCGTGGACACCCGCGACTTCTGGCTGCAGACCCTGACCACGGCGACGGTCCACCTGGGCGATCCCGCAATCACCGACCCGCCGAGCGCCGGCGACCTGCTGAGGCTGCCGTCGGCGCTGGACGTCGCGGAAACAGCCGAAGTCGACGACGCCCGCCGCAGGCTCGGCGTGTCGATCGAGGAGGTTCTGCTGGCGGCGTTGAGCGCAACGATCGCCCAAACCGTCGGCGAGGGTGCGGTTTCGGTCGACTTGGAGGGCACCGGCCGTTCGGTGCTGAGGCCGGACGTCGATCTGCGCCGCACCATCGGCCGGTTCACGACGATCTATCCGGCCGCGCTGCGATGCACGAAGGCCGCGGCTGCGACCGAGCTGCTGGCAGGCGTGAGCGACACCCTGAAATCCGTGCCGCACTTCGGCGTCGGCTACGGACTGCTTCGCTACGTGTATGCGCCCACCGCCCGGACGCTGGCCGCCGCCGGCGCCTCCGACATCCACCTGCGCTACGTCGGCACGGTCCCGGAGCCGCCGCCATTGGACGCGCCGGTGCAGTTCGATTCCGACGCGGCGCTGCCGGTGCGCGATCCGATTCCTGGGCTGGGCCATGCGGTCGAACTTCGTGTGTACCGCTATTCCGGCGCGCTGCATCTGGATTGGTGGTACGACGCGCGCCGCGTCGCACTGCAGCGGGCGCAAGCGCTGGTCGAACGTTTCCCCGTCGCAGTGCGGGCCTTGATCTCCGAGGCTGTCGATGCCATCCCCGACGATGGCGATACGGGCTCGGCACCGGTAGAGCTGGCGCTGGTGGACTTGTCGTCGTTCGACTGAGGGGGGCTCGATGAACAACGCAGAGCGTGACTTCGACAAGGCCGTCGTCGTCGACAAAGTGCGCAAGACCTTCGGTGATTTCGTGGCCCTGCATGAGGTCAGCTTCGAAGTCGGCCGTGGTGAGGTGCTCGGCCTGCTCGGCCCGAACGGGGCCGGCAAGACCACGCTGGTCGACATCTTGTCGACGCTGAGCCGCCCGGACGAGGGCCGCGCGCTGGTCGCCGGCTACGACGTAGTGTCCGAGCCGGCCGGTGTGCGCCGGTCGATCATGCTGACCGGACAGCAGGTGGCGATCGACGATACGCTGACCGGCCTGGAAAACCTTTTCATGTTCGGTCGCCTCTACGGGTTGAAAAAGGCGGCCGCGCGCAGCCGCGCGAAGGAACTGATCGAGGAATTCGATCTGGTATACGCCGCCGATCGGCGCGTGAAGACATACTCGGGCGGGATGCGGCGACGGATCGACATTGCCTGCGGCCTGGTGGTCCCGCCACAGGTGGTCTTCTTGGACGAGCCGACCACCGGCTTGGATCCCCGTAGCAGGCAAGGCATTTGGGATCTAGTCAGCAATTTCAAGGACCGCGGCATCGCCACGCTGTTGACCACACAATATCTCGAGGAAGCCGACGCGCTGGCCGACCGGATCATCGTCATCGACCACGGACGGATCATCGCCGAGGGAACGGCCGACGAGCTCAAGGCACGCACGGGCGGCAGCTACCTGGAAGTCGTTCCGCGCGACTTGCACGATCTGGCGGTGATCGCCGAGATCCTGGGCTCGCTGTTGACGGAGGAGAATCGAGCCGCGCTGACAACCGATTCCGACCGCATCGCCATGCCGGCCCCCGACGGCGCCAACACGCTCCTCGAGGCCGTGGGACGGCTCGCCGCCGCCGACATCGCCGTTGCCGACGTTGCGCTGCGCCGCCCGTCGCTGGACGACGTATTCCTGGCGTTGACAAAGGATCCCGCGACATCCGTTGCCGAGGCGATCGGGTGACCGCCGCCGGCTTCGCGGGATCCCAGGCGCGACCCCACCCCTCGATGCGGGCCCAGTGGTGGGTGCTCACCACTCGCTTCATCGCGCCCACCGTGCGCAACGGTGAGCTCGCAATCACGATCGCGGTCTCGGTGGTGTTCACCGCGGGCTTCTACATCCCGCTGCACCAGATCATGGGCAACGTCACCAGGGGTGTGGCCAGTAGCTACGCGCAGTACTTGATGCCGCTGATCGCCTTGGAGGCCATCACTTTTGCCGCGATGTCGACGGCGTTTCGGGCCGCGACGGATTCGGTGCAGGGCGTCAACCGCCGGTTCCGGTCCATGCCGATCCCACCGTTCACCCCGGTGGCCGCCCGCATCTCCGCCGCGCTGTACCGGTGCACGGTGTCTCTGACGGTGGCCCTGATCTGCGGCTATACCATAGGATTTCGTTTTCGCGGCTCGGCCGTCGACACCGTTGCCTTCTGCGTGTTGGTACTCGTGTTCGGGGCGGTGCTGTCATTCGCGGCGGACCTGTTGGGCACCGGATCCCGCAATCCCGAGGCGATGGCTCCCATGCTGACGTTGCCGCCGTTGATCTTTGGGTTGCTGTCGGTCGGTGTTCAACCGGTCGAGCAGTTCCCCCGCTGGGTCCAGCCCTTCGTTCGCAACCAGCCGATCTCCGCGCTGGTCGACAGTCTGCATGCCGCGGCCGCCGACGTCGCACCGTTCCACACATCGTTGACCTGGTCCGTGCTGGCGCCGACGCTGGTGTGGTTGTGCGGATTGGCCGCGCTGCTGGTCCCGGTATCGGTCATCGTTTTGGCGAAGCGGGCATGATGACTCTGGTATACGAGGAAACCGCGCGCCGCGCCGCCGCGCCGCGGGTGCGCGAGAATTCGGCGCGACTGCTGATCCCGCAAACCCTGGTGCAGACCCGGCGGATACTCACCAAGTGGTCACGTGACATCACCGCGATCATCATGGTCACGGTGTTGCCCGTGCTGTTCCTGATCACCATGAATATTGTTCTGGGCCATGCCGTTACCCAGGTCGCCGGGTACGACGCGCTGTTCAACACGGTTCCGATGAACGTGCTCGCCGCGGCGGTCAACGGATCGACCGTCGGTGCGATCGGCCTCATCGTCGAGCGCGACGAGGGCCTGTTGCGCCGGCTGTGGGTGGTGCCCGTACACCGGGCGTCGGGCGTCTGTTCGCGGATCGTCGCCGAGATGGCCCGGATCGTCGTCACGACGGGGATCGTGCTGGTCGCGGGGATGGTGCTGGGTTTCCGCTTCAAACAGGGCATCCTGCCCACCCTGGTGTGGCTGAGCGTCCCGGTGCTGTTCGGACTCGCCTTCGCGACCCTGATCACCACGATCGCCTGGTATGCGTCGAAGAACTTTCTCCTCGAGGCGATTACGCTGGTGCACCTACTCGCGATCCTCTTCTCGACCGGGTTCCTGCCGGTGGACCAATTTCCCAAGTGGATCCAGCCGGTGGTTGCCCACCAGCCGATCAGCTGCGCGATCGACACGATGCGCGCGCTGGCGCTGGGCGGGCCGGTGCGCTCGCCGATGATCGAGACATTGCTGTGGGTCACCGGCATCACCGCGGTCTGCATCGGACCAACGCTGGTGGGTTATCGACGGGCCAGCACACGCAGATAGGGGAAGTCAGCAGTGTTTTCCGGATCCGTGATCCGCAAGCTCGCGCACAGCGAAGAAGTGTTCGCGGCCAATGAGACCTTTTTCGGGCTGAAGATACACATCACCGGTGACGTCGATATCGACGCAATGGCAGACGCTTTCGATGCGCTTCTGCAGATGTACCCCATCTGGGCCGGCCACCTCGAGCAGGCCGACGACGGCCGGCATCAGATCGTCGCCGAAGACGTCATGCATCCGGGGCTGTGGATCGTCGATGAGCACACGTCGGAGGCCGCGATCGCCGGCATGCGCCTGGATCAGAACCAATCCCTGCTGAATCTTCGGTTGCAGATCAACAGCGAACAAAGCGAACTGACCTTGTATGCACACCACGCGCTGGCCGACGGGCACCATGTCTTCGGCCTGTTTGAAGAGCTGCTGTCCCGCTATACCAACGTGGTGGAAACCGGCGATGCCGGTCCGGTGACCCCGCAACCCGCTCCCGAATCGCTCGAGGCGCTGCTCGAACAGCGCGGCGTCGCCAAGCAGGAGCGTTCGGGGCTGGAACGGCTTTTCCCGGCGGCCTTCGCCTACGACCTGCCCGCCGTCGAGAAGCCGGCCATAGTGACGAATTCCGATCTGATGCAACATATTCCGGTGGCACGAGTCCGCTTCACCGAGCAGGAGACATCGGCGTTGGTGGAATTGGGCCGGGCCAATGCGCTCAGCCTCAACTCCCTGGTGGCCGCGGCGCTGCTGCTGGCCGAATGGGAACTCCGCAACACTCCGCACATCCCGATTCCGTACTTCTATCCGGTCGACCTGCGCTATCACCTCACCCCCCCGGTCGGTGCAACCGATGCCACGATGCCGCTGGGGTTGGCGAGCTATCTGGCCGAAATCGGGCCCGACACCGATCTCGTCGGCTTGGCCGGCGGCATCGTGGAGGCGTTTCGCGCCGACCTGTCCGAAGGCCTGATCCAGCAGTCCTCGCTGCACTTCAGCCTCCAGTACGAAGGCAGCCTGCCCGGACTCCCCCCGTTCGTGATGTGCACCGACGTCGGCTCGATCCCCGGCCTGCGCACGCCCGAAGGCGTCGAAATCACCGACGTGGGCGGCGAATTCCACTTCGCGGCCCACGCACCGGTCGATCTCTACAGTTGCTGGACCTTCGCGGGTCAGCTGTACATCGAGCGCCACTCCAACCTGCCCGGCCACGAGGAGTCGCTGAAGCAAGTCCATGCCCTGTTGTGCGCAGCACCCGCCGAGGACAGCTGGATGGTGGAGTGACCACCGAGCGTGAGTTCGACATCGTCTTGTACGGGGCCACCGGCTTTTCCGGCACGCTCACCGCGGAATACCTCGCCCGGTGCGGATCTGCGGCACGCGTCGCCCTGGCCGGCCGGAGCAGTGAACGCCTGCGGGCCGTGCGGCAGACACTGGGCCCCGCGGCGGCGGATTGGCCGGTGATCGTCGCCGACGCGGCGCAACCGCCGACGCTGGCCGCGATGGCGTCCCGAACCCGGGTGGTGCTGACGACCGTCGGGCCCTACGCGCAATACGGCCTGCCACTGGTGGCCGCCTGCGCTGCGGCCGCAACGGACTACGCCGACCTGACCGGCGAGTTGATGTTCGCCCGCAACGCCATCGACCAATACCACAAGCAGGCCGTCGACACCGGCGCCCGGATCGTGCTGTCGTGCGGATTCGACTCCATCCCTTCGGATCTCAACGTCTACCAGCTGTACCGACAGGCACGCGAAGACGGGGCCGGCCAGCTCTGCGACACGATGCTGGTGCTGCGGGCGTTTCGGCAAACCGGGGCCTCCGGCGGAACCCTCGCATCGTATTTCGATGCGATGCGCACAGCGTCTGCCGACGCGCAAGCGCGCCGACTCGTCGAGGATCCTTACACGTTGACCACCGACCGCGGGGCCGAACCCGAACTCGGTCCGCAGCCCGACTTTTCGTGGCGTCGGGGCCGCGACGTCGCACCCGAACTAGCCGAGTTCTCGCTTGGAGGGTTCTTTCAAGGCCCCTACAACGACCGAATAGTGCGACGCAGCAATGCATTACAAGAATGGACGTATGGCCGGCGGTTCCGCTATTCGGAAACGATGAGTCTGGGAAGATCGTTTGTGGCTCCGCTCGCCGCCAGGACCGTCACGGCTGCCCTGGCGGGCGGCTTCCGGTTGGCGAATCGGCATTCGCACCGATTGCCGCGGCGATGGGTCCAGCGGCTGCTGCCCAAGCCGGGCGCCGGTCCGAGTGACGCTTCGCAGCAACGTGGTCACTTCAGGATGCAGACCTACACCACCACCACGACCGGGGCCCGCTACCTGGCGACGTACGCACAGAACTGCGACGCGTACCACGCGACCTCGGTCATGCTCGGCGAGAGCGGCCTGGCGCTCGCGCTCGATCGCGACCGCCTGTCCGGTCTATCCGGTGTGCTCACCCCCGCCGCGGCGATGGGCGACGCACTGATGGCGCGGCTGCCGGCCGCCGGGGTGACCCTGACCACCACCCGGTTAGCCTGAACCGCTATGGAGCTTCTCGGCGCCGACCCCGTCTTGGCGGTACACGATTTGGCCCGGGCAGCCCGCCAACGACCGAACCATGGGGCAGACGAGAGATGGGCTTGAGATCGCCGGAAGGACAACGCTTTATGTTGTCGGGGCCCCGGTAGCCGCCGGTGTTGCCACCTCCGCCACCAGCGTCTCGGCCAGATGGACGCTCAATGCCTGGGCGGTGTTGTGGGTGGCGATGGCCTTCGGCGTGACACGGATACCGATCTCGGCTTCGATGCGGGTCCGCAGCTCCAGATTGCCCAATGAGTCCAGTCCGTGTTCGACGAACGGGCGGTCCGGATCGACGGTGCGACGCAGGATCAGACCGGTCTGCTCGGTGATCAGACGCCGAAGCCGGGTGGGCCATTCGTCCCGCGGTAGCGATCGAAGTTCGGTGCGCAGCGTGGTCTCGCCGACCTGGTGCGGTCCCGCGTGCCGGAAGGCTTCGGCGAACGGACGGCGCGCCACCAACTCGGCCGGCCACGACGACCCGGTCATCGGGACGTAGCCGGTGTAGCCGCGGTTATAGCGCAGCAGTTCGGTAAACGCCTGCGCGCCTTCGTCGGGGGTGATCATCGTGGTACGTCCGCCGACGGCCAGGTGCTTGGCGCGCCCGACCTCGCCCCACGCCCCCCATGCGATAGCCAACGACGGCAGGCCCTGGCGGCGCCGCCACAACGTGAAGGCATCCACCCAGCTGTTGGCTGCCGCGTAGGCACCCTGTCCTGGCGTGCCCAGTAGTGCCGCCGCGGAGGAGAAACAGCAGAACCAGTCCAGTGGCTGGCCCAGCGTGGCGCGGTGCAGGTTCCATGCGCCGTAAACCTTTGGCGCCCAGTCACGATCGATCACCTCGTCGGTGATGTTGGCCAACGTGGCGTCGACCACCACAGCCGCGGCATGCAGCACCCCGCGCAGCGGAAGCCCGGTGGCCGTGGCCGCGGCCACCACCCGGTCCGCGGTATCGGCCTCGGCCATGTTGCCGGACTCCACGACGACGTCGACCCCGCCGGCCCGGATCCGATCGATGGCCTGGCGCGCCTTGGGAGTTGGATTGGCCCGGGCGGTCAGCACGATCCGGCCGCAGCCCGCCTTGCCCATCTCGGCCGCCAGGAACAGCCCGAGCCCGCCCAGCCCGCCGGTGATGATGTAGGCACCGTCGCCGCGGAAAACGGTGGCCCGCTCCGGGGGCACCAGCACTGTGCTGTGTCCCTCCCGCGGTACGGACAGCACGAGTTTGCCGTTGTGTTCGGCCGCACCCATCACCCGAATTGCCTTGGCCGCCTGGTCAAGTGGATAGATTGTGTGCTCGAGCGGCGGCAGCTCACCCGCTCCGACGAGCCGGTAGACCGTGCTCAGCAGATCTCCTACCTGCCGGGGCTGGCTGGCCGCCATCAGCGCGAGGTCGAGGTAGTGGAACGTGAGGTTGCGGCGGAACGGATATTGACCCAGCCGGGTATCACCGTAAACGTCGCGCTTACCGATCTCGACGAATCGTCCACCGATGGCCAGCAGCTCGAAGCCCGCGCGCTGGGCGGCGCCGGTGACCGAGTTGAGCACGACGTCGACGCCGTCCCCGTCGGTGTCGCGGCGAATCAGATCGGCGAATTCGGTGCTGCGCGAATCGTAAACGTGCTCGATGCCCATTTCGTGCAGCAGCGCACGCCGCTGCGGGCTGCCCGCCGTGGCAAAAATCTCCGCCCCAACCGACCGGGCTATCGCGATTGCGGCCCGCCCCACTCCGCCGGTTGCCGAGTGAATCAGCACCCGCTCCCCCGGCTTGATCCTGGCCAGGTCCCGCAGGCCGTACCAGGCGGTGGCGTACGCGGTCGTGGCCGCGACCGCCTGCTCGGCATCCAGGCCAGTCGGAAGCGTCACGGCAAGTTTGGCGTCGCAGGTGACAAACGTTGCCCAACAGCCGTTTTCGGATACGCCGCCGACCCGGTCACCGACCTGATGGTCGGTGACATCCGGCCCGACCGCGGTCACCACGCCCGCGAAATCCATACCGAGGCGTGGTTGACGCCCGTCGACGCTGGGGAATCGGCCCATGGCGATGAGCACATCGGCGAAGTTGAGGCTGGACGCGGTGACCGCGACCTCGATCTGGCCCGGCCCCGGTGCGGTGCGGTCGAACGCAACGAGTTCCAGACCCTCCAGGTCCCCCGGCGTGCGAATCTCCACGCGCATGCCGTCGAGCTGATGGTTCGCGACGGCGGTCTGCCGATCGTCGGGGCGAAGCGGGGCGGGCCGTAGCCGCGCGGCATAGAACTGCGCGGCGCGCCAGGCGGTTTCGTCCTCGTCCGATCCGGACAGCAGTTGACGCACCAACTGCGCGGCGTCGGTCTCCTGGTCGATATCGATCTGAATCGCCCGCAGTTCGGCGTCTTCGGCGGAAATCACCCGCATCAGGCCACGCAGGCCCGCCTGGTCCAGGTCGGGCTGGTCATCGGGCAACACGGTCTGGGCGTTGCGGGTCACGACGTACAACCGGGGCGGCGCCCCGGCGCCCTCGTCCAGCGAGCGGGCGATCCGCACCAGAGCCCGCACCTGCTCGCAGCCGCGGGCCGGGGACTGCTCATCGAAGGCGGCGGCCGGTGGCCCGGCCAGCACCACCACACCGGTGACATCGCTGGACGGCGAGCCGAGCTGTCCAGCGATCTCGCATTGGGCGCCTTCGCTTTTCAGCGCCTCGGCGAGCGGGGCGGACAGCGGATCGTCGTCATCGGCCAGCAACAGCCAGCTCCCGGCATCGGCGCTCTGGCCGACGGGCAGCTCGCGCGGTTCCCATTCGACCGCCAGCAGGCGCTCGGCTAACAATTGTTGGCGCGCAACGCTTTCGGAGACGTCGCTGCCCACTCGCAGCCCCCGCACGACCAGCAGCACGGTTCCGTTCTCGTCGAACACGTCGAGATCGGCTTCCATCCCGATCTGGTTCGCCTGGGTCACCCGGCTCAGGCAGTAACGAGCGTCCTGCAGCGATCCGTAACTGCGCAGCCGACGGACCCCCAACGGCAACAGCAGGCTGCCCTCGGCGATATCGCCGCTGCGTGGATGAGCCGCGATCGACTGGAAGCAGGCATCGAGCAGCGCGGGATGGGCACGAAACGCGCTGCGCTGCAGGCTAACGTGCGGTGAGCCCGCGACTTCGGCCAGCACTGTGCCGGTTGCCGCGTTGCCGGTGCGTACGGCCGCCAGGCCGGCGAACGCGGGGCCGAACCGGACCCCGCGGTCGTCGAACCATTCCCGCAGCGACGTCCCGTCGATCCGGTTCGGGTGGGCGGCGAGCAGCGCCGCGACGTCGTGCACGGGTGGTTGGCCCAGCTCGTCGATGGCCTGCAAGGTTGCCGCGGCCCGCCGCGTGTACTCGCCCTCCTCGTCGGTTTGCACCTCGAAGGCCACCACCCCGGGCGACTGGACCGCCGCGTCGGCGCTCAGCGCCGTCTCACCGTCGAGCAACAGCATCCGTTCGAACCGGATGTCGCGTACCTCCGACGCGTCACCCAGCGTCGCGCGCGCCGCCGCGAGCGCCATCTCGCAGTAGGCGGCTCCCGGCAGAGCCGCAACGCCGTGCACCTGGTGGTCTGCCAGCCACGGCTGTGCCGTGGTGCCGACTTCGCCCTGCCAGACATGACGCTCGGGCTCTTCGAGTAGCCGCACGTGGGCGCCCAACAAGGGATGCACGGAAACGGTTCGGCCACCGGCTGCCTCGGAGTCGCGGGTCGACAGCTGCGCATGATGCTCGGCGACGCCGAGCCAGTGGCGGGTGTGGTGCCAGGGCGCCGACGGCAGAGCCGGGTGCGGTTCGGGCGGGTGCGGGGTCTGGGGCGGATGACCGGTGTGGCTCGCGTTCAGGTTGGTGTGGAACGTGAGGGTGTCGTCGGTGTCGCGCTGCAGGGTGCTGACGACCCGGTAGTCCCCGGCGCCAAGGGTGTCGTTGATGGCGTGGGCGAGCAACGGGTGTGGGCTGATCTCGATGAAGGTGGCATGGGCCCCACCGGCTTGGCTAGCAGCATGAGCAATGGCCTGGCTGAACCGAACCGGGTTGCGCAGGTTGGCCACCCAGTGGTCGGCGTCAAAAGCCGGCGTGTCGTCGCCGGGGCCGGCCGTCGTGCTGATCACCGGGATGGCCGGCGTATCCGGGTCTAAATCGGCTAGCTCAGAACGCAATTCGGCCAGGATCGGCTCGATGATGCGGTGATGGCTGGCCACGTCGACCTCGATGCGCCGGGCCAGCCGATCGGTGTCGGCCACAACGGCCATCACTGCGTCGACGTGATCGGGCGGGCCGGCGATCACCGTCTGACTGGGCGAGGCGTACACGGCGAGGCTCACCTGCGGGTAATCGGCGAGCAGCGCCTCGGTGGTCGCGGCGTCGGACTCCACCAACGCCATCGCCCCCTGGCCGGACAGCCGCGACATCAGTCGCGACCGGGTGGCGATCACCCGCAATCCATCGGCAACATTCAGCGCGCCGGCGACCACCGCCGCGGTGACCTCGCCCATCGAATGCCCGATCACCGCGTCCGGCTCGACGCCGTAGGAGCGCCACAACGCCGTCAGCGCCAGCTGCACGCCCACCAGCAGCGGCTGAATCCGCTCGATACCGGTGACCGGCTCGCCGTCGGCCAGCACCCGCTGCAGCGAAAACCCGGCGTGTGCGACGAATATCGGTTCCAACTCGGCGATCGCCGCGGCGAACACCGGTTCGTCGGCCAGCAGCTGGCGGCCCATCCCCGCCCACTGGGAGCCCTGCCCGGAATACACGAACACCGTGCCGGGCCGCGACGTTGTCTGCTGTGGGGCCACCACACCGTCGGCCGGCGTGC
Source organism: Mycobacterium ahvazicum (assembly GCF_900176255.2). GTDB lineage: Bacteria > Actinomycetota > Actinomycetes > Mycobacteriales > Mycobacteriaceae > Mycobacterium > Mycobacterium ahvazicum. The sequence goes on along the minus strand of NZ_FXEG02000002.1, from coordinate 1,294,443 downwards.
CGTCGGCCAGTGCGCGCAATCCGACAATCGCATGCTTGCGATCGCGCGCGCACACGGTGCCGAACACGGGGTGCCGGGACCGGTGGTGATTGAGCGTGTGCGCGACATCGGGCAATGCCACATCCGCGCCGTCACCGTCCATCCAGTCTGCCAACGCCGACGCCAGCGAACTGACGCGCTCGGTGGTCTTGCCCGACAGCACCAGCGTGCTCACGGCCGGAACCGGTTGGGATGCAATGGGACCCGTCTCGGGAGCCTGTTCGATCACTACGTGGGCATTGGTGCCGCCGAAGCCGAAGGACGACACCCCCGCCCGTCGCGGCAGCCCGGTGTCGGGCCAATCAGTAGGCTCGGCAACGACTTTCAGCCGCATCTGGTCGAACGGAATGTGCGGGTTCGGGGTCTGGTAGTTCAGGTTCGGCGGGATATGCCCGCGGTGTACCGCCAGCACCGCCTTGATCAGGCCGGCGATTCCGGCCGCGCCCTCCAGGTGGCCAATGTTCGATTTGACGGCGCCGATCAGCAGCGGACCGTCTTCGGGGCGCCCGCGGCCCAGCACCGTACCCAGTGCGCGCGCCTCGATGGGATCGCCCAAAAGCGTTCCGGTTCCGTGGGTCTCGACGTAATCGACCTGATGCGGAGCGACGCCGGCGTTGGCACACGCCGCGCGTAGCACCGCCATCTGTGCAGCCGGGTTCGGTGCCATCAGCCCATTCGATCGGCCGTCCTGATTGACGGCCGATCCACGCAGCACCGCCAGCACCCGATCACCGTCGCGCACAGCGTCGCTGACTCGCTTGAGTATCACCGCGCCGCACCCTTCGCCGCGGACGAATCCATTCGCGTCGGCATCGAAGGATTTACACTGCCCGGTCGGTGACAACGCTTCGGCCCCGTCGAAGCTGCGGAAGATGGCCGGCGACAACAGCAGGTTCACTCCCGCGGCGATGGCCAGATCGCAATCCCCGGTGCGCAGGCTCTGGCATCCCAGGTGCACGGCCACCAGCGACGACGAACAGGCCGTGTCCACCGACACCGAGGGGCCGCGAAGATCCAGAACATACGACAGCCGGTTGGCGATGATGCTCAGCGCGCCGCCGATGTTGCTCCACGCGTCGACCCGGGACAGATCCGTTCCGGCCAGGTACCCGTAGTCGGTCGCACACGCGCCGGCGAAGACCCCGGTCTGGGAACGACGCAGTGATTCCGCGGGAATCCCGGCATGCTCCAACGCTTCCCAGGCCACTTCCAGCAATAGCCGCTGCTGCGGGTCCATCGCGGTCGCTTCCCGCGGGGAGATCTCGAAGAACTCGGCGTCGAAACCTTCGACGTCGCTCAACACCGAAGCCCACCGGGTGGTACCGGCCAGCACCTTCGTGATCTCCGGTGAGCCGTCGTCGAACGCCAGCCATCGGTCCGCGGGCACCTCGGTTACCGACGAACGCCCCTCACACAGGAACCGCCAGTACGCTTCCGGTCCGGAAATGTCACCGGGAAAACGGCATCCCACTCCGATCACGGCAACCGGCTCGTCGGCCCAACCACGCTCCGAATCGGCCGGCGCCTCGGACTCCGACTCGGGCGTGGTCAGAAACCGCACCAATTCGTTGATCGTGGGGTGCTGCCAGAAGTCCAACGGCGAGACCGACCGGCCGACCAGTGTCGCCAACTCGCCCGAGAGTACGACCGCGTCGCGCGAGCCCACTCCCAAGTCGTTGAACGCCACATCGAGGCCGACCTCTCCACGATCACAACCGATCTCGCTGACGAGATAGTCGATCAACCAGCGCTCGAGCCCCCCGGCCGCATCAGGACCGGCCGACGTCACGCCGAAACGTCCAAACGTTCAACCTCCTCGAGCCGGTAGGACTCGACGCACGTCGACCGGCGCACCTTGCCGCTCGTCGTGAGTGGAAGCGAACCCGGCGCCACCAGCACGAGATCGGCAATACGCACACCGTGCGCACTCGAAATCGCCGCGGCGACATCGCGCCTGATCGAGCGGAGCTTCTGTTGAGCGTCCTCGTCGGAGCCGGCCTTGTTCTTGACCTCGGCGATGGCGACAAGCTGCTCGCTGGTGTCGTTGGCAACCGAAATCGCCGCCACCCGGCCCTTGGTGATCTGCCCGATCGTCGATTCGATGTCGTCCGGGTAGTGGTTACGGCCGTCCACGATGAGCAGATCCTTCAGCCGGCCCATGATGAACAGTTCGCCGTCGGAGATGAACCCCAGGTCGCCGGTCCGCAGCCAGGGCCCCTCGGGTGTGCCCGCGGAGGGGTGGGTGATCCGGGCACCGAACGTGCGCTTGGTCCGCTCCGGGTTGCGCCAGTACCCGTTGCCGATGTTGCGGCCGTGCGCCCAGATCTCTCCGATGACGCCGGGCGCCGTCTCGGTCTTGGTGTCGGGGTTGACGATTCGCACCAGCGGCGACTTCATGGCGCCGTAGCTGATCAGATCGCTGCCGCCCTCCGCCTCGGTGCAGGGCGTGGCCTGACCCCCCGACAGCTGCTCGTACTGAAAGCGCACTGATTTGGGCGCCTGTCCCGTCTTCGCACTGGCGACGTACAGCGTCGCCTCGGCCAGGCCATAGGACGGCCGGATGGCCGGCTCGGGGAGGCCATATTGGGAGAACCGCTCCATGAAGCGGGTGATCGATGCCGGCTGCACGCGTTCACTGCCATTGGCCAGGCCCACCACGCCGCTCAGGTCGAGCCCGGCCATGTCGTCGTCCGAAATCCGGCGCACCGCCAGATCGAAGGCGAAGTTCGGTCCGCCGGAGAACGGCCGGGGGTTGCTCGCCAGCAGCCGCATCCAGCGGGCCGGCTCGATCAGGAACGCGATCGGACTGGTCAGCACCGCGGGCAGGCCCCACACGATGGGGTAGCAGATTCCCTGGATGAGCCCCATGTCGTGGTAGAAGGGCAGCCACGACACCAGCGTTTCGGGCGGCCCGGAAACGTCGAACAGGCCCGACTCGAGCTGCTGGCAATTCGTCACCACGTTCTCGTGGGTGATTACGACACCGGCGGGCTGGCCCGTCGACCCCGACGTGTACTGCAGATACGCTTCCTTCGGATGCTCGTATTCCGCCGTCAATTCCCCGGCGGAGTAATAGTCGAGAGAGTCAATTTCAAGGACCGTCGGCGCGACCGATCCGCCGTGCGATTCCGCATACTTGACGACCCCATCAACGGCGGCGGACGTCGTGATAATGGCGGCGGGAGTGCAATCCTGTAGTGCCGACGAAATGCGGCTGTCGTGGGCGCCGAATTGCGGGACCGACAGCGGAACCGCGATGAAACCCGCCTCTAACGCCCCGAGAAAACCGACGACGTAGTCGAGACTCTGCGGGGCCAATATCGCCACTCGATCGCCGGTCGTCCCGCAACGCCGCAGCTCCGCGGCAACGGTCAATGCGCGTCGGCGCAGCTGCGACCAGGTCAGGCTCTCTGCGAAGCCTTTGGGATCGACGTCGTAGTCGATGAACGTGAATGCCGTGTCATTGGGTTGCCGGCGCGCATTGTCGCTCAGCACTGCGGGGATGGAGGACTCGATAACGGACATAACGCTACCCTTCTGATTCTTCAAAATATCGGTGCGCATCACGTCCCCCACGGGATGCAGCGGCTTGGTTTTTCGCGGCACCACCCCATGCCACTAACCGATAGGAACTTCTATCTGTGCAGCACCACCCTGGATGAGAAGACTTCAAAGGTGAGGCGGGTGTCCGCGGGTTCATCGGCGGCGGCTACTCCAGTGCGTGAGCACATGGCTTTCGCGACCGTGCCGACTTGCACTCCGACGATCGGCTCCACCCTCTGTGCGACGAAGTGTACCGCCGCGCGGTTCAGCGACGATCCAGCCTGCCCGCGCTTTTCCGGCGCCCGGTGTGGCGCCGTGGTCGCGCTGAGCCGACATGAGCGAGCGCCCGCGGTCATCACCACCTCCACGCGAGGAACCTACCCGTTCTCTCGCGGCCACGTTGGCGAATCGGCGATATCGTTGACCAGCCAATATCGCCGGGCGACCGGCACGCTGGTCCCACAAATAGCCACTGCACGGCGCCGGCGCATACGCGATGATCGACACCGAGGAGAGCACCGAAGAGAGGAAGCGGCCCATGACAGGCAAGGCGCTGGCAGCAATCGAGCATGCCCTGGCGCTGGCCGGGTCGATGACCTGGGAAATCTTATGGGCGCTGATTCTCGGCTTCGTGCTGTCCGCGGTGGTGCAGGCGGTGGTGCGGCGCTCGACGATCGTGGCGCTGCTGGGCGACGATCGTCCGCGCACCCTGGCGGTAGCGGCCGGCCTCGGGGCGGCATCGTCGTCGTGCTCGTATGCGGCGGTCGCCCTGGCCCGGTCGTTGTTCCGCAAGGGTGCGCATTTCACCGCGGCCATGGCGTTCGAGATCGGCTCCACCAACCTGGTCGTCGAGTTGGGCATCATCCTGGCGCTGCTGATGGGCTGGCAGTTCGCCGCCGCCGAGTTCGTCGGCGGCCCGCTGATGATCATCATCCTGGCCGTCTTGTTCCGGCTGTTCGTCCGGTCCCGCCTCGTCGACGCCGCGCGCGAGCAGGCCGACCGGGGCATCGCCGGATCGATGGAAGGACATGCCGCCATGGACATGTCCGTCAAGAGGGACGGTTCATTTGCCCAGCGCCTGTTTTCCGCAGAAGGCTTCACGTCGGTGTCGCACGTGTTTGTCATGGAATGGCTGGCGATCCTGCGGGACCTGGTGCTGGGCCTGTTGATCGCCGGCGCCATCGCGGCGTGGGTGCCCGAAACCTTCTGGCGGGGTTTCTTCTTGGCTGACGACCCCGGCTGGGCCGCGGTGTGGGGCCCGATCGTCGGGCCGATCGTGGCGATGGTGTCCTTCGTGTGCTCGATCGGCAACGTGCCGTTGGCAGCGGTGCTGTGGAACGGCGGCATCAGCTTCGGCGGCGTCATCGCCTTCATCTACGCCGACCTGTTGATCCTGCCGATCTTGAACATCTACCGGAAGTACTACGGCACCGCGATGATGCTGACCTTGCTCGGCACCTTCTACGCCTCAATGGTCGGGGCCGGGTATCTCGTCGAATTACTGTTCGGCACAACGAATCTCATTCCGGCCGGGCGCACCGCCACGGTGATGGAAGCGTCGATCTCGTGGAACTACACCAGCTGGCTCAACATCGTCTTTCTCGTCGTCGCAGCGGTGCTGATCGTCCGGTTCGTCACGTCCGGAGGAATGCCGATGGTACGGATGATGGGCGGCTCCCCGGAAGCGGCCGACGGTCACCATCACTGACGCGCCAGTGCCGCCGTCCATTGTTCGGTGCTGATCATGTCGCGCCAATTCACGCCGACGGAATCCAGGGCGTCCTCGATGCAGGCCCATACCGACTCCAGGGGCGACGCACCGGGGGCGGCGGCCGCAATTCGGTTCTCCACGGCCAGGTTTGGCGGATTGGGCGCATCGCTGAACGGAGCGAGTTCGTTGATGGCATCGATGACGAGACGTCGCCGGTGCGCGTACGGCGATGCAATCAGCTCCTCGGGCATGATCGGTCGGCCGAAGATGTAGTCCTGCGCGGCCTGGCGATACGGCACCTCGAGCTTGTGACTCACCGGCTCCTCGGGTAAGCCCCCGGCGAAGTACACCGGCACGATCGGCAGTGACATCTCGATCGCCATGTCCAGCAGGGTGGAAGTCAGCCGCTCGACGCGCTGACCGGAGTGGACCTGGCGAGTCCCGTCGGCGTGCACCATCGTCGACACGGCGTGGGCGTCGATATCGCGCTTGATTTCCTCGACCAGGTGCAGGAACTGCTGGGGGTTTTGCTGATCGAAATACCGGATGGTGCGCAGTTGCCTGCCCGCTACCGCGTCGAGCAGCCGCAACAGCTCACCGATCCAACGGTTTTCGTGTTTGGCATGCGCGATCGGCACCACTTGCGTGCCGGTCAGCCATGACGCGATGGTGGTGCCCAACAGCGATTCGATCTGCACCTGGTGGTTGCCCAGCAGCAGGACCGGGCGACCCTGAATCGCCGCCATCGACGGTGGGTCCGCGACGATGACATGCCGGACATAGCGCGACAGCAGGGCCCCGTGCAGCACATCTGCGAAACCGTCGCGCTGCATCCCGAGCGTGGCGGCCCACCAGTCGCGCACCGGTCGCCAATCCGTCTGCAACGACGCACTGGCGCGACACACCCGCTGGCGCGGTTGCTCGATCTCGATCCGGATGCGCTCCAGCGGCAGCGCCGGGCAGCTCACCTGGCTTCCGGCAACCAGAACCTGGCCGGGGTGGATGGCGTTGTGGGCGGCATCGGCGACCGCTTCTTTCGCCGCGATGTCGACGAGCAGCGAATCCCCTTGGCTGTCGGTGCAATACACCGCGTGCAGGGTGCCCTTGAACCAGTCCAGCGTTGCCGCGCGGACCGAATCGAGCGTGACCACGCCCTCGTCGAGCCGCTCGCTTAGCGACATCGCGGGCACCGCCCGGCGTTCGGCCAGGAACGCGCGGCGCTTCAAGCCGCCGGCCTGGGCGAGCGGTCCCTTGGACAACAGGATTTCGACGAGCCGAATGTAGGCCCACGGCTTGCCCCCGGCGCTCAACCACAGATCGATAACCGGCAAGCGGCCATCGTCGTCGTCGAAACCGACGAAACGGGCTTCGACCTCCACGGCACCATCGGTGGGGGCGTCACGGTAGAACCGCGCCCAGACGACCCGGCTTGGAAATGCTACGGTCGGGTCCGCCGCGTCCGCATACGACTCGACCGCACAACTGTCCGTGGTCCATACGCTCATCGCGGCGTGGGGAACTATATGCAGCGCACCGTCGAGGAGTCCCGGCTGCTGCAGGCCCGCCGGAACCTTGCACAGCTCGACCGCAAGCGTCCCGGACGACCCGTTGCGTGCTATCCGGGCGCCGTCGGTCAGCGTGGCGAATGCGGGTCCGTGGAACACCGCACTGGTGGCGTACGGGGTGGCGAAGGGCACCGCCCCGGTCAACTCGGCCGGAGTCGCCGGTTCGCCGGCGTACTGCTCCGCGGTGACGATCGTGGCGTGGGCGTGAGTTTCCCAGCGCGACAACGCCGCTTTCGGGGCGTCTCGCCACACCTCGAGCCGGCCCTCGAAACGTCCGGGTCCGACGGGCACGACGATCGCCCGCAGCCGCTTGGGTGAATCGACGATGATCCAGCGAACCACCCGCAGGTCGGTGACCTCGACCACTTTGGCCGTGCCCGCGGCGCGGCTGACCGCCTGCGCCAACAGATCCAGCACCGACATCATCGGCAGCGACGGAATGACATACGTCGGGCAGTGGTCGGTGATCCAGCTGTCGGCGGCGGGATCGATGGTCGTCTCCACCGTCGTGGCCTGCGCCGTCGCGGACGTTGGCACCGTGGCCGTGGCGGGTAGGGTGGGTGACGTCGTCGACGAGCCGAGCTGCGGTTCCGATTGTCCTTGCGGCACATGGCGTGTGATGCGCATGCCGAGGTTGGTCGCGCTGTAGATCCGCTTGCCGTCCACCCACAGCGAGGCGTCGGCCACGGCCAGAATGCCCGGAACATCACCCTCGTCGCGGGCGATGCGGGTGATCTCGAGCTCGGAGGAGATCTGTTTGTTCGTCGGTACGATCTGTCCGCGATAGCGCCAGGTGATCGCATCGCCCAGCGCGACCGGCTCGAAGCGAGCCGAGGGTCCCGCCTCTGTGCCCAGCCCGTGGTCCAGCATCGCGAATTGCAGGAGCTGCAACATCATTTCGATGCCCAACGAACCGGGCTGCACCGGATCCTGATAGAAGTGGGCCTTGAAGTACCACTCCGCCGGGTCGACGTCCTTGACGGCGCGCCACCGACCGAGGCCGGCCTCGCCGTCGGTTGGCCATCGTCCCGTCACCCGGTCGATCATCAACAGCATCGGATCGGCCAATCGCGCTCCGGGACCGAAGAACTCGTGCGGGCGCGCGCAAAGGTCGATGACCGGTGCGTCGCATGGGCGCTGCGCGACGGCGCGCTGCTCGTCGGTAACCGGGAGCCCCACCTGCTGTTGCAACGCTTCGCGGCCGAAGTATCCGAAGACCGTGTCGAAGGTGTAGACGGGACCCTCGTCGGCGTGAATCTGACCGTCGAAGGTCACGATGATGGTTCCGCCCGCCTGGGCGATGCTCTTCAAACAGACCTTGGTCCGCAGGGTTCCGGTCGACGGTGTGACCTCGCGGTGCTGCCGGCCGGTGCCATCGAGGTTGCGGAAGTAAAGATCCTTCTCGCTGTTCAACGGGCAGCCGACGTAGCTGGCCAGCCAACCGCAGGGCTGCAGGGCGACCTCCATCAGCACCGCGTTGGGCATCGTCGGCGTCCCGTTCACCGCGAAATACCAAGCATCGCTGGGTACTTCGTACTCCACGACGACTTCCGCACCGGCCTTCACGACGCCGGTCTCACCGACCAGCTCGGTGACCCTGGACATGAAGTGGTAAGGCGGGCCGGGCAGCCTGGCCACCTTGCGATGGGAGTCGAACTTCTCGAACAGCGGGCCGAACGCCAAGGAAGGCTTGGCGATAGCGCTTGCCAGCATCGCTTGGTAGTCGAACGCGAAGCCGTCGACCTCGGCGACTGGTTTGGGTTCGACGTGTCCGACCAACTCCTTGGCGCCCAGATCCATCGGCCAGCCGGGCGAGAGCTTCAGACCCATCCGGCGACAGTGGAACGCCGGCAACCCGTCGACGGTGCACAGCAGGTCGGCGAACAACGTCGGCTCGGGCCCGGCGAGCACCTCACGTACGAACACCTCGTAAACGAGTTCGCGCGATTGCGGTGTGACCTGACCCCGGCACGACAACTTATAGGTCTCGAAAGGCACGGGTTCGAAGCGCCAACCGTCGCATTCCAGCGTCATCCCGAGCGCGGTCATGTAGATGGCCATGGTCTGCATGGTCGCTTCGAACATGAGCGTGCCGGGCATACACGGGTCGTTCTTGAAGTGTCCTGCGAAGTACCACTTTTCGGGATCGATGTGCGCGGCCGCCCGCAGGTAGCCGCGCCCCCACGGGCCGCCGGATAGATCCAGCTGGACGACCTCGTCTACGAACAACATGTCGCCGCCGCCGATGCTGGGCGTGCGGGTGTGGCTGGCCGCACGTTCGAACCCCTGGCCGAATGTGCGCCAAATCTCACCGCCCGACATTGCCTCCAGGTCGGCGCGGGACAGCGAGGTCCGCGACGTCGGCGACGGCGCCGGTTCCATCGGGCCGTCGACGGTCTCGTCCTCGGGACGCCAGAGGATCCCGCCGGAGGAGGCCAGCTCTTCGTCGGAGAAGAATCCGGCCTGGCCGTTGCGCATCGACATGCGCTCGACACCGTCGATCGCGCAGTCGTAGTGGAAGAAGAAGATGCGGATGTCGCCTTGCCGGGCGTGGCCGTCGACGTGGATGTCGAATCGCAGGGTGTCGCCGATTTCGGGTAGTCCGCCCAGGTAGGTCACCTCACAGCCCAGCAGGCGGTACACCCGGTCACCCTTGTTGGCGAAATCGGCGCCCATCCATGAGATGAGCATCAGGTCGGCCTGCCCGGCCTCGATCATGACGCCCGCGGGCATCCGGCCCTGATCGAGATACCACGCATCGGAGGTGACATCGGTTTCGGTCCACAGGGTTCCGGTACCGTTGCGGCCCGGCTCGGCGTCGATGCCCAGGAGGCGATCCGCCAGCAGCAGCGGCGGTTCCGGCATCCGGACCTGACGAAGGTAATTGTCTTGCACCGTGAACGCCTGGCCATAGATGTCGGAGATCTTCCCCGACGCGTGCACCCGCAGACCGTCCTTGTCGAGCGCGAGACCTACCGGCGCGCGCTTGGGTGTAGGCGCCGGAACGTGCTTTTCCGCGGGCCGGACCGGCTGAACCGCCCTGCAGGCACCAGCCAGGGGCGGCTTGTCGATCTCTTTGGGCGCCAATGGCTTCGAGACCGTGTCGCCGTTGCGCGCAGTCGACGTGGAATCGTTGTGGCCAGAGCCGTTGCGGACGCTGTCCCCAGTGGCGGCCGGGTGCGTGCCGCGGTCGTAGACAACCGTCAGCGGCTCTGGTGGCGTCCTGGCGGTCAGCGCCGCGCCGAGCGGCACCCGCACCAACGCCTGCTGCGCCTTGGGCAGAACCGGGGGAACCGGGAGGTGTGTTGCCATGCGCTGCTCCCCTCTACTGGTGATAAAGCGTGAATCCTGTTCGACGTCAACAACGTTCTTAGGTAGCAGGACGTCGGGAAGATGACCGGGGAATCGCAGCCAGGTCGACTTTCCCGACCCGGATCCCGTCTCGGTCCGGTGTGCGTCGAGCGCGCTGGCGTCATGCTGGTCGACGGGCGTTGCCACCAGCACGATTTGCTGTTCCTGGCCGGCCAGCGCGTCGAGGGCGATGGCGACTTCTCGCCGCCGCGAAGACCATTGCGTGCCGTCGGGACGTACGCCGAGAAAGCCGTAGATCACACCGGCGGCGACGTGCAGCAGCCCGGATGCGGCGTGGGCGTGCCCAAGTAGGGGCGAGAGGTCCGTTGCGCCGGGTGCGGTGCCCAACCGAAGGCAATCGCCGCTCGGTCCTCGGCCCGCGGACACAGTGGCAAGAACCGTGTCTTCGTCACGGTGTGCATCGTCGGCGCGTTTGAGGACGAGTACGACGGCGGCGTCACCGGATATCTGCTCACCGGATCCCAACAGCTCCCGGGCCGCCGCTTCGTGCACGGGTTCGCAGCTGAGGTCCACCGCCCCCACGACTGCCGCGTCGATCTCGCCGGCCCGTAATGCGCGGGCGGCCATCTCCAATGCCGTGGTGCCGGAAAGCTCCTCGCGCGATACCGTGAAACTCGGTCCGCGAAGGTCGAATTGGCTGTTCAACCGGTTGGCCACAACGTTGGGCATCGCGCCGACCACCCCGGCGGCGGTCCATCCCTGCGCCACCGCGTCGCGCGCCGGCGCCAGCAGATCCGGGTCATCGATCTCGCCGGCCAGCCGCCAACGCACCCCGAGTCGTGTCACCTCGGCGTCACAGCCCATCCCGACGATAACGCTCGTGGTGTCGGGCGGGAGATCTTTGATCAGACCACCGACATTCATCGCCGCACCGAGAAGGGCGATTTGCTGGGGCAGGGTCTGCTTGAGATCGGTTGGGGGGAAACGTGTCTGAGTAAGGTCGAGGCAGACCTCGGACATCCGCGCCCGTACCGCACCGCTGTCATCGCGGCGGGGAATCGGCTGATTCTTCACCAGATGATCGGCTACCGAGAGGGTTTCGTGTCCATCGCCCACCAGCAGTCCCAGCCCGACGATCGCGATGTCAGCGTCGGCTCCGGTCACGGTCACCGGCCATTGTGGACGGGCGAGGTGCTTGTTGGCAGGTTGGACCCATTCTTCCAGCAACAGGTGGGCATTGTTGCCGCCGAAGCCGAAGTTGTTGATCGCGGCGCGACGTGGCCCGACACAATGCCAGGTTTCTGCTTCGGTGAGCAGCCGGAACGGGGAGTCGGCGATAAACGGCAGTGGATCGTCCACGTGCAGCGTCGGGGGCCGGATTCGTGCCCGCATCGCCGCGAGCACCTTGATGGCTCCAGCGGCACCGGATGCCGTGATGGAGTGGCCGAGATTGGATTTCAGCGATCCGATCGGCACGTTCGTCATTCCGTCGAAAATGCGCGCCATGCTCATCAATTCGGTCAGATCGCCCCGGGCGGTTCCGGTGGCATGGCACTCGATCAGGGAGATGTCCTGCGGCTCGAGCTCGGCCATCTCGTAGGCGAGCCGCATCGCGCGTTCTTGCCCCTCCTGCGAGGGCACCAGCAGACCGCGTCCGCGGCCGTCGTTGCCGAGGCCGACCGCCCTGATGACGCCCAATATGGTGTCACCGTCGGCGATCGCGTCCTCCAGCCGGCGCAGCACCAGAATCGCCGCGCCTTCGGCCGGCACCAAACCGTCGGCGTCCTGATGGAACGGGCGCGACCTGCCGGACCGGCTCAGCGCCTGCAGCGCGCTGAAGCCGACGTGTAACAGCAGATCACTGGCCCCGTTGACACCGCCGGCCAGCATCACATCCGCGGTACGGTCGTGCAGCCGGTCGCAGGCGAGCTTGATGGCGTACAACGATGAAGCGCACGCGGCGTCGAGGGCGGTGGCACCCCCGGTGAGGCCGAGCGCGTTCGCGATGAGATGAGCGGGCAGGCCGGACATGAACCGGTTACGCCAATCGATCCTGTGTGCTGTTCCGCGCCAGACCTTTTCAGCCAGGTCTGTCATCGTCTTGGTCGGATAGCTCAAGTTTCCGAGGACCACCCCGGCCGAGCCCGGGACTTCGCCGGCACGCCAGCCCGCCCCCGCAATGGCCTGCCGGGCCGCCTCGATGGCCCAGAGGTACAGCGGATCGAGACCATCGAGCGCCGCGGCGTCGAGGAGAAGGTCCCGAGGCGCGAAAGCCTGATCGAAGCCACGCACATATCCACCTCGGTCCGACCAGGTGTGGTCCAGGAAGGCGGAGTTCTTCGGGTCGCGCAGGATGTGCTCAGCCGATACGCCCCAGTAGCCGGGCGGCGCCGAGCCGAGCGCGTCGCGGCCCGCACGCACCGTGTCCCACAGCCCGTCGGGACTCAGGCCGCCGGGCAGAACGCAGCCCTGGCCGACGATCGCGATGGGTTCAAATTTCAAGACGACTCCGCGGCTTTCGGTTGAGATCAGCTGCCGTAGGGGTACATCTCAAGCCGCTTGATGCTGACAACCACGTGATTGTCCGCGTCAACGAGGTCCAGGTCGCAGACGGTTCGGCTGTTTTTCGCCGCGCCATTGGAGAGCACGCAGCGCAGCCCATCGCCGAGCGCACCGGCTCGGTAGCGCACGATCTCGCCCACCCGCAGCGGCAGCACCTTGGCCCCGAGCTGTTCAAAGCTCCACACCAGTGCCGCTTGCAGGCAGCCGTCGAGCGCGGCCGGATCGGTCGCCCAGCCTTCCCCCGCCCAACCCGCCACCGAGAGCCCGTACAAGGGGGCCGTGGCGGACGACGTCTGGCAGTCGACGCCCTCGAGGACCTGGAAGGCGGGACCGTGGAAGAGCGCACCGTTGGTGTAGCAGGTATCGCGGTTGAGCTGTTTGCCGCCGGCCGGCGCGCTAGCCAGAGTCGGCACCGCCGTTGAGCCCCTGCCTATTTCGAGCGTCGCGGAATAGTAGGCGTTCGATCCGGAAGCGTCGGACAACGTGCACGCCAGCCGATGTGGGTGACCATCGATCGACGCGCAACGCACCAGCAGTGCGTCCCCGCGTTGGTCGAACTCGGACAGCGTCACGCCGCGCAGCACCCGCAGGTCGACGACGCGATCCACACGCTGGCCTGGGCGGCACGCCTGCGCCATCCGCACAAACCATTCCAGCGCCTGCACGATGGGCAGGACCACGTTGCCCTGGATGCGGTGGTCGGCCAGATACGGTTGGCGGGCGGCCTGGGCCACCACACGCGCGACCCGGCCCTCGGCGGACACCGGATGGGTTGGCACACCTGCCAATACGCCGTCTCCGAGGATCACCTCCGGACTGGCCGTCTGCCCGTCCAGCACGTCGGAGACGAATGCGTGGGCACCGTCGGCAAGCGGGATCAAAGAGATTCCCCGGGACTCGAACATCGCCTTGAGACCGGGCGTCACCATACCCGAATCCCAAGGGCCCCAGCCTAATGCGCGAACAAGGCAGCCGGGACCGCGGCGGGCCTGTTCGGCCAGGGCGACCTTGTTGAGTATCTCGTTGGCCATGGCGTAGTCGCTTTGGCCGACGTTGCCGCTGCGTGCTGCCACCGACGAGAACAGGCAGACCAGCTTCAGCGAGTCACCGGCTGTCGCGTCGAGCAGGGCGCACAGACCGCCGACCTTCGTCTCGAAGACACGGTCGTATCCGTCCAGGGTCTTCTTGTGCAAAGGCGCGTCGGCCAATACACCGGCGCCGTGGACCAACCCGGTGATGGGCCCGAAGTCGGCGCGCACGCGGTCAAGCAGCGCGCCGAGTTGAGACGCATCGCGCACATCGGCCGTGGCGTAGCGGACCCGCGAGCCGGCGGCGGATAGGGCAGCAAGCGTGGCGCGCACCTCGCGATCGGCCAGGATGCGCTGCACCTGTTGTTCGAGCTGCTTGGGCGTCAGCTTAAGTCCTTGTGCCGCAGCGCCAGTCAGCAAGGCGCGCTTGAGTTCGGCGTCGGATGTCAGCCCCCGCGCGGCGGCTGGTTCGTCGCCGAGTTCGGTGCGCCCGATCAGCACGAAGCTGGCCCGAGTCTGTTCCGCCAGCGCGATCACCGACGCGGCGGTCACTCCGCGGCCGCCACCCGAGACGACAATGACGTCACGCTGGTCGATGCGACGGGTGTGGGTGGCCACCGGCGCCGCGTCGGCGACCACCGTGACTCGTCCGTGCGCGCTGCCCAGACCGACTTCCAATTCGGCCCCACCCGCCAATATCTCCTGCGCGATGTGCTCGGCGATGGCGGTCGGGGCAAGCTGTGCGGCCGCGATGTCGATGGCCTTGACTTGTGCCCTGGGCCATTCCTGCGCGGCTGTCTTGGCCAGGGCGCCGATGCCGCCGGCCCATGCGCGCGAGCCCGGCTCGGTGAGCAGACCGAAGGTGCCGCCGGTATCCGCAACGGTGACGAAGACGCCGCCGTGTTCTTCATATCGCGCGGCGATGCGTTGTGCATCGGCGAAGACCGCGCGGTTGAGGGCCAGCAAGTCTTCCCGGCTGGTTGTCTGCTGCAGCCCGCCGAGGTGGATCACGGCCTCGGCGCTGGCGCTCGGCTGGTTAACGGTGGTGGCGCTGATCCCGTGGTCGCGAAGGAGGCCGGCCAGGGCCTCACCGACGCCCGGTGCGGCGGCGACAATCTCCACGTTGGCGGCATTGTAGAGGCCCGGCATCGCCATTCCGCTTGCCGGAGCAGCGATTGCGCGCACCGCGTGGCGCGCGATCGCTACTCCGGCTAACTCAAAAGGGAGGCGGTCACCCGCCATGGCGCCGCTGGAGATGGCAGGGACCGGCGGTGGGGCATGCATCGGTGGGGCGCCAGTGTGGGCGACGGGGGCCATCAGCGACTGCAGATAATCAACAATCTCCTGCAACGTCCCCAACGACGCCATCGCCCCAGTCTCCACATCAGGCAACACCGGAACCCGCTCCTGCACCCCCGACAAAATCTCCACCCGCTTAATCGAATCGATGCCCAAATCCGCCTCTAACGCCATCGACAAATCAAGCATCTCAACGGGATAACCCGTCTTCTCCGCCACCACATCCAACATCTGACCCACCAAATCCACCCCCACCACCGACACAACCACCGGGGCCACCGCAGCCGTCGCCGCCGACGGGGCCGGGGCAGGCGGAGCGACCGGGGTCACCAATGCAGTTCCGTTGGCAGTAGCCGGAATTGGAGCAAGTGGCGCGGTCGCCGCCGACGGGGCCACCAGACCTTGCAAAACGCGTTGCAGGCTGTCGAAGGCGTCCCGCAGCGTTCCTACCGCTGCGATCATCTCCGTCACCGCTTCGGCACTCAGCACGGGTGCGGCCGCGGGCGCCGCGACAGGCGCAGGAGCCGCCATCGTCACCGGCGCAGGCGGAGCGATCACGGCGGTCGCGGACGCACCGAGGTGGCCATTGCCATTGCCATTGCTGACGGCATGACCGTTGCCATTGCTCGCGGCATGACCGTTGAGCGCGGCCGCGGGCGCGGCGGGCATCACCGTCGGGGCAACCGGCGCCGGCGGCGGGACCGCGGACGGCGTGCCGTTGATGTGGACCACGGGGGTAATGGATTCAGATGGCATAGATTTGGACTCCGATTCGGTCCTGTGCCCGTTGCTGCGGCCACTGCGGACGAGAATTGTTTCGGTATCGGACGGTCGCCGCACAGCCTCATCGCTGATTGGCGGCCGTCCATAATTGGATCCGTTGATCTTCAAGGTCAGCTTCGGCTTCTCGCGGTTGCGCGGATCGTCGCCGATGCGATAGTCGGCCCACAGGTCCTCGAAATTCATCGGGACGCCCGCGGCGACGAGTTGGGCCAATCCGATCCACAGCGATCGAATGCCATTGCGGCCCTTGGCATCCAGCGACACCGCGGAGTGCTCCTCGCCGGCGAGACACTTGCCGACAAGATTTGTCAGCACGCCGCCGGGGCCGACCTCGATGAAGGTGCGCGCACCGGCGCGCCACATTGCCTGAATCTGCTCGACGAACCGCACCGGCTGAGCGATCTGGTTGGCAAGCGTGGTCCGCATTTGTTGGGCATCACCGGCATACGGCTGCGCTGTCGCATTGGCGTAGACGGGCACCTCGGGCATGCCGAACGCGACACCGGCCAGGAATGAACCGAATGGGACCGCCGCCGGGCTGACGATGTCGGAATGGAATGCGGTAGCGACATCCAGGCGTCGCGCCTTGATGCCCGCCGCGGCAAACCGCTGCGCCGCGTGGTCGATGGCGGTGCTATTCCCGGACAGCACAGCCTGATCGGGAGCATTGTGGTTCGCGATGACAACCGGGAGCCCCCACTCCCCAATCAGTTGGCGGACCTGCTCGACGGGCGCTGTCACCGCACACATCGCGCCGTCGCTGTTAGTGGCCGCTTCGGCCATCAGCTCACCGCGCTTACGCGCAATCTGCAGCGCCACCTCGCCGCTGAAAACTCCTGCGGCACTTAGCGCGGTGACTTCGCCGAAGCTGTGACCACCGACGGCAACGGGTGCAATGCCCAGCGAGTGAATCACCGAGAGCAGACTCAGACTGTGCGCGCCAATACCCGGTTGTGCCCACTCGGTTTTCGTCAGCTCGGCCGCCTGCCGCGCGCGCTCGTCATCGGCGAAGGCCGTCTTCGGCCAGACGACGTCGTGCAGATCGCGATCGGCATTCAACCGGTCAGCTCGCGCGCACTCCCATGCCGCCAACGCAGACTCGTGAAGCTGCGGCAGGTCGGCGCCCATGCCGACGTACTGGCTGCCCTGTCCCGGGAACAGCAATGCGACGGGCCCCGGTCGCTGCGCCGAGTAGAAGTAGCCCCTCGGGGAGGCGAACGACGACGGGACATCCGCCGCGCTGAGCTTCGCCGCGACGTCGTCGAGCATGGTCTGCAAGGTCGCAATACTGTCGGCGACGACAGCCAGCCGGTGAGGTTGCGCGGCGTTGTACGCGGCTTGCGTGTTGCGCGCGATCCAGCTGAGCATGTCCGGACTGTCGACCAGCGATGCCGACAGCGCAGCGGCTTGCTCGGAGAGCGCCGCCGCAGAAGGCGCGCCGAGCACGACCAGTTCGGAATCCCACGAGCGGAACCGATAGGCACGCTTTCCGGTGCCCGCGTACTCCTCGACGGCGACGTGAAAGTTGGTGCCGCCGAAGCCGAACGAGCTGACCGACGCACGCCGGGGAACACCGTTGTCGGCCAGCCATGGCTTGGACTGGGTGGAAAGGTAAAACGGCGACTGCTCGATCTCGAGGGCCGGGTTCGGCCGGTCGATCTTGATCGTCGGCGGCAATACCTTGTGGTGCAGCGCCATCACCACCTTGAACAGCCCACCCGCGCCAGCCGCACCCTTGGTGTGCCCGATCTGGGACTTGACCGAGCCGAGTGCGCACCACTGCCGATCCTCGCGCCCCGACGCGTTGAAGACCTCCCGCAACGCTTCGAACTCGGCGGCGTCCCCGGCTTTGGTCCCGGTGCCGTGCGCTTCGACGAGCCCGACCGTTTCCGGGCCGTAGCCCGCAGCCTCATAGGCGCGCCGTAGGGCCTTCGCCTGACCAGCCGGGCTGGGCGCATAGATGCTCTTTGCCCGGCCGTCCGAGGAGGTGCCGATGCCCCGGATCACCGCGTAGATCCGGTCGCCCTCGCGCTCGGCGTCGTCGAGACGCTTGAGCGCGAACATGGACAGTCCTTCGCCCAGCATCGTGCCGTCGGACTGGTCGGAGAAGGGGCGGCAGTCGCCACTGGCCGACAGCGCCGTCACCTTGGCGAAGCACATGTACATGAAGATGTCGTTGAAGGCATCGACTCCGCCGGCGAGCACCATGTCCGATTCGCCGAGGTATAGCTCGTGCAGCCCGGCTTCGAGTGCTGCCAGCGAGCTGGCACATGCCGCGTCGATGACGCAGTTGGTACCGCCGAGATCGAAGCGGTTGGCGATCCGCCCGGCGATCACGTTGCCGAGCAGCCCGGGGAAGGTGTTCTCCTGCCAGGTCGCGTAGTTCGACGTCACGCTTTTGCTGAACGCGGCAACCTCGGGCTCCGACAGACCGGCAGCCCGCAGTCCTCGCTCCCAAACCGGCCGGTGCAGACGGCCGCTGATGTAGGTGATCAGCTCCGTGCCGCCGGAGGCACCGAGGATGACGCTGATCCGTTCGCGATCGATGTGAGAAAAATCACCACCCGCCGCGTCCTCTAAAACTTGTTGCGCGACCCGTAGTGCAAGCAGCTGGGCGGTATCGGTCGCGGGCATAACGTTCGGCGGAATGCCGAAATCCATTGGTGAAAAGTCGACATCAGGCAAGAATCCGCCGCGACGCGCGTATACCTTGTCCGGCATATGCGGATCGGGGTGGTAGTAGTCGTCAATGCGCCAGTGTGACTCGGGGACCTCGGAGAACAGGTCGACGCCGCCGATGATGTTGCGCCAGAAGCGCTCGGCTTCGGGAGACCCGGGAAACAGCGCGCTGACGCCAACAACCGCAACTGGGGGGTGCTTGGATGCCATCGATCACCTTTGCATTGGCTAGACGAGCAACATCGAGTGTTTACTTGCGGCACGCCGAAGATTGATCGTCCGGGTTTTGCTGCATTGACCTGTCCCCCCAGACAGGCCGAGCGCTCGCGGGGACCATATCAGAACCGCGCCTGTTGTACTGACGAACTGTCAATACCGTTTGACCGACATTCCGGGCCGGTGATGACCAACGGTTTTGCGGGTTGACATAGTTGGTTATGGGTGATTCGGGTGCCTCTGCCAGCAATTTCCGTTGTCGCACACCGTGCGTACGGTCTCCGCGCCAACAGCCGCCGGGCGCACGCGTAAACACACCCGGCGAGCTTTGCTAAAGCGCCTGGATACGCCGCTGCGGCGGTCGGCGGCGTTGAATTCAGGCGTCACCAAATCCGTCAATTCGCGGTTACTGACGAGTAACAGGAAATATCTGGATATTGTTCGCGTTCCGCCGCCTTTTGCGAGCACGTGAATAGGCCGTGTCAGCTTCGGTGCGCCCCGAAAGCGGGTCGTCTCCGCGGAATTATCGGATCACAATGCGCTAACCGCACGTCAGCAGCTCACAATTCCGCAACACCGGCACAGTTTGTCGCCATGCGGAAAGGGCCCGCATTCGTCTGCTGCAGGCCGGAAACACCTACAAAGAAAGCGGGCGTGGGGTGTAGTTGAACGCTTGCGCCGGAACGGGCACACCGCATTTGCGAGCCTGGTGGGCCCGGCTGATGTGGGTGGCGCCCTCAAGCAAATTCAGCGCTACTTGATCGACTGTCCGCTGCTCGGCGTCCTCCAGATAGCTACCCACCACCCAGCTGTTGAAGGCTCCCATCGAGGGGCCGCACCAGATCTGGTAGTCCAGGACACGATCCAGTTGCCCATCGATCGCCCACCGGCTTGATTTGCCGAGGTACCAGCGGAAGACCAGCCCCATCTGATATTTCGAGTCTCGGGTCGCGAGTTCAAGCACCGCGGGGTCGCGCTGCTCCCAGTACTGATGTGTTTCGGCCCAGACCTCCCCGACACTCTTGCCGAGGATTTTCTCCAGCTCCGCACCGTGCTTGTCCACGACGGCACTCAGGTTGGGGTTGGCCGCATACCACTCGTAGAGCTTCTTCGCCCGGGGGCCGAACATGGCACCACGCTTGAGGACCTGGAGGTTCACGCCCATCTCGAACATGTCGGACGCCGGGGCCATCATCACGTCGGCCACTCCGGCCTTGGCCAGCATCCCGCGGGCGTGCGGCGAAAGGCCCGACTCGATGCACGACTGGTTGACCGAGCCGGTCAGTACGTAGGCGGCGCCCATCGCGAACGCGCCCGCGACCGACTGTGGTGTTCCAAGCCCCCCGGCGGCACCCACGCGGATCCGGGTGGCCAGGCCGTGCTGCTGTGCCAGCTTGTCGCGCAGCAGGACGATTTCCGAGAACA
This sequence comes from Mycobacterium ahvazicum, assembly GCF_900176255.2. Taxonomy (GTDB): domain Bacteria; phylum Actinomycetota; class Actinomycetes; order Mycobacteriales; family Mycobacteriaceae; genus Mycobacterium; species Mycobacterium ahvazicum. The sequence goes on along the minus strand of NZ_FXEG02000002.1, from coordinate 1,274,281 downwards.
ACGCCGGCAGCGGGCGGTTGTCGGTGTGGCCGCCGCTGTCGGCCTCGACCGTGATGTCTTCGGCCACCGGTACATGCGGCGCGAGCTCGGCTTCCCGCTGAGTCAGCTTGCCGGACGCGACGAGCGCCGACACCAACGCCGCGGGCGCGGGCTCCATGAACATGCGGGCGACCTCGGGACGCGAGATCTTGGCCATCACGTGGTTCTTGCGAACGATCGCGCCGGCCGGATCGGTCGACAGGCCCGACAGGGCGTAGTGCACGACCGCGAGGGTCAGCTTCATGAACGCCGAGGCCTCGACGACGCGGACGCCCCGTTCGATGAACAGCTCGGCGACCCGGCCCTCGAGCGCAACCTCGTTGGGCGAGTGGATCAGGTTGGCGCCCCAGGCAAGTGGCCTGCCGGCCAGCCTCGCCTGAATCTCCGCCAGCCCTCGTTCGACGGCAGCGAACGAGAGGCCGCCCGCGCCGAAGAAGCCCAGCATCCCGGCCTCCGCGATGGCCACCACAAGTGCAGGAGTGGCGATCCCGTTGGCCATGGCACCGGTGACGTAGGGGAAGCGGATCCCGTGGGACTCGCAGAACTCGCGGTCGCCGAGCCATTCCGGATAGATCGGCGGAAGCGTCCCCATCAGTGATATGTCGGCCCCACCGGCGCCGACCAGTTCGCCGCCCATCGCCAGGCCCAGCTGACCGGTGGCGTCCTCGCGGACGACATGAACCGGGTGGCGCACGTACTGCAGGATGTGAGCGATGTCTTGCGGCGCGAACGCCGCCGGCGCGGTCGTCGCTCGCCAGCCGCCCAAGCTAGGGCTCACAGCCGCTTCGGTGCGATCGCTTAATACAGCGGTAGGTCGCTCATCCACTGCCGAGTCCTTCCATCACAGCGTTGACGCGTATCCCCCGCGGTGGCCGAAGCCGTCTGTCGAAAAATCAAGAATGAGCTTCTCATGGACCGCGACCGTGCGGCTGAGGAATCTCAACTCCGTCCGGAAAGTTGTCGGGGCACTCTCCTATAATCGAACTTGTGTTCGAATCAGCCGATCCCGCCGATCTGGTGACGGAGATCGAGTCAACGCACCGGCAGGAGTCGATGCTGGTGGCGCGGCGGATGGCCGCCGTGGCGGCATTGCTTCGGCACCGGGCGGCCGCCACCAAGCAGACCGAACGCGGGCATGGCTATGCCGTGATCGACGGGTTCGAGCGGACCGCGGCCGAGGTGGCCGCCGCGATGAACCTCTCCCCGATGGCGGCAAGTTATCTGGTGACATACGCGGAGTCGCTGGATACCCGGCTTCCCAACCTCGCGGCTCTGCTGTCGGAGGGCCGCACCGATTGGCGCACCGTCCGGTTGATCATCAGCCGCACCGACCTGATCACCGATGACCGGCTGATCGCCGAGGTCGACCGTTCACTGGCCACCCGCATCGGGAAATGGCACGGCTGGTCACGACAACGCATCGTCAATGCGGTCGACGCCACGGTGCGGGCGGTCGATCCCGATGCTGCCCGTCAACGACGCGAGACCGCCGAGAATGACCGGTATATCGCGATCAGCACGCTGAACAACGGGATGGCGGACATCTACGGCACCGTCGGGGCCACGGCCGCGACCGCCTTCGATCGTCGGCTCTCGCAACTCGCGGGCCAAGTGTGCGCCGCCGACCCGCGGACGATGGATCAGCGCCGTGCCGACGCCTTGGCCGCGCTGACGCAGGGGCGGGCCCTGGTGTGCCGCTGCGAACAGCCGAACTGTCCTGCCACGGCCGGCGCCGACGACAGCGATCCGGATTCAGCCGGTGTGCGGGTGGTCATCAACGTGGTCGCCAGCGCACAAACGGTCTATGCCGACGGCGATGAGCCGGGCTACCTCGAGGGTTACGGGATCATCGACGCCGAGCAGGTACGTGAATTGTCCGGCGCCGCAGCACAACTCGTTGCCAACCCGCTCTCCAGCCCGGCGGAGGCACTGCGCTACCAGCCATCCGCGGCACTCGAACGCTTTGTTCGTTGCCGGGATCTGACCTGTCGCTTCCCGGGCTGTAGCCGTCCCGCAGTGGTATGTGATATCGACCACACCATCCCGTTCAACCACCAGGACCCAACAGCCGGTGGCCTGACGGTGGCACACAATCTCAAATGCCTTTGTCGCCAACATCATCGGCTGAAGACCTTCCACGGTGGATGGCGCGACACACAACTTGCCGACGGCACCGTCGACTGGACCTCACCCAGCGGGCGGGTATACCGGACGCACCCGGCCGGGGCGGATCTTTTCGCTCACGCGCGCGGACCGGCGTGTGCCACACCGACTCCGGTGCGACGTGACAGATCCAAGCAGCGACGTGCTCGGATCAGTCAAGCGCGCATGCAGAATCGGCGGTCGCAAGCCCGCAAAGAGGAAGTTGCCGCGCGCAAGTTCCGAAACTATATGCGCGACAGTCTGTTCGCATTCAAGGGCGCATCGAGCACCAGCCCGTTCTGCACCTGGATCAACGAACCCCGCGAGCCCGAGGAACTACCCGATGATTGGGTCCCCGACGCCCCGACGCGGTTGCCCGACGACCCGCCCTATTGATAAAGCCTCACGAAAGCCTTTCGCGCAGACGGCGATTCACCGACTCCGGCAACAGCTTCGAGACGTCGCCGCCCATCATCGCGACCTCTTTGGCCAACGACGACGACACGAACGAATACTGCGGCGCGGTCGCCACGAAGAAGGTGTCCACGTTGGCGATGTGCTTGTTCATTTGCGCCATCTGCAACTCATACTCGAAATCGGTGTCGGTGCGCAGGCCCTTGACGATCGCGGTCATCCCATGGGAGGTGACGAAGTCCACCACCAGGCCTTGCCCGACCTCGACACGCAGATTCGGCAGATGAGCCGTCGCTTCCTCGATCATCGCCACGCGCTCGTCGATCTCGAACATTCCCTTCTTGGCGGGGTTGGTCAGGATCGCCACGACGACCTCGTCGAACTGACCCGCGGCGCGTTCGAAGACGTCGATGTGGCCCAACGTCACCGGGTCGAATGAGCCCGGGCATACGGCGCCGCTCATAAGCGACCAAGGTAGCAGGGCGTCTCAGTCATATTCGGCCAGCTCCAAACGGGTGTCGCCGTAAATTCGCTCCGGCCATGAGGTCCAGCCGTCCGGCCAGGTCAGCGAGGCGCCGGCGGCGGCCCGCTCGACGACTGCGACCGTGGCCGCGCGCACCCAGCCATGAGCGCTCAGCGCGGTCAGGACCGCCTCGACCTCGGCGGCCTCGACGTCGTAGGGCGGGTCGGCGAGCACCAGATCGACCGGGGATGCGGTCCCGCCGGCCAGCACCGCGGCCACCGAGCCCCGGCGCAGCGTCGCGCCCGGCAGACCCAGGGCGTCGATGTTGCGCGCGATGACGGCCGCGGTGCGCTGATCGGACTCGACGAACAGCGCCGAGGCCGCGCCGCGCGAGAGCGCTTCCAGACCCAGTGCGCCCGAGCCCGCGTAGAGGTCGAGCACCGCCAAGCCGGTCAGATCACGCCGCGCGGTGACGATGTTGAACAACGACTCACGCACCCGATCGGTGGTCGGCCGGGTCCCGCGCGGCGGCACTGCGAGGCGTCGCCCTCCGGCGACGCCGCCGATGATGCGCGTCAGCTCAGCACCACCAGCAAATCCCCACCCTCGACCTGCGCGGTGCTCGACACCGCCACCCGGTCCACGGTGGCGTCCTTCGGAGCGGTGATCGGCGCTTCCATCTTCATCGCCTCGATCGTGGCGATGGTCTGGCCCGCGCTCACCCGATCGCCCTCTGCCACTGACACGGTGACGACCCCGGCGAAGGGCGCCGCGATGTGGTCGGCGTTGTTTCGTTCGGCCTTCTCGGCGGTCGGGATCGTGCTGGCAATGCTGCGGTCGCGCACCAGCACCGGACGCAGCTGGCCGTTCATGATGCACATCACCGTGCGCATGCCGCGCTCATCGGGCTCGGAGATGGCCTCCAGACCGATCAACAGGTCGACCCCGCGTTCCAGTGTCACCTGGTGCTCTTTGCCCTGCCGCAGACCGTAGAAGAACTGATTGGCCGACAGATGCGACGTGTCGCCGTAGGTTTCCCTGTGCTCCTCGAATTCCTTTGTCGGACCGGGGAATAGCAGTCGATTGAGGGTGGCTTGGCGTTTGGTACCGCTCAACGCGAGCCCGGCCTCGTCTTCTCCGCTGAGCTGCTGAACCGGCTTGGCGGGCCCGCGGCCCTCCAGCGCGGCGCTGCGCAGCGGCTCCGGCCAGCCACCGGGCGGATCCCCGAGCTCGCCACGCAGGAATCCCACCACCGATTCCGGGATGTCCAATCGCGAAGGCTCCGAAGCGAATTCGTCTGCGGTCAGCCCTGAACCGACCAGGGCCAGCGCCAGGTCGCCGACCACCTTCGACGACGGAGTGACCTTGATCAGCCTGCCCAGCACGCGGTCGGCACCCGCGTACGCCTCTTCGATCTCTTCGAATCGATCGCCCAATCCCAGCGCGATCGCCTGCTGGCGCAGGTTCGACAATTGGCCACCCGGGATTTCGTGGTGATAGACCCGCCCCGTCGGACCGGGAAGCCCGGATTCGAAGGGCGCGTAGACCTTTCGCAGCGCCTCCCAGTACGGCTCCAGTGCGCATACGTCCGAGAGCGACAGACCGGTGTCGTGCTCGGTGTGCGCGGCGGCGGCGACGATCGAGCTCAGTGCCGGCTGGCTGGTGGTGCCCGCCAGTGGCGCGGCGGCACCGTCGACGGCGTCGGCACCCGCGTGCCAGGCGGCCATATAGCTGGCCAGCTGGCCGCCCGGGGTGTCGTGGGTGTGTACGTGGATGGGCAGGTCGAACCGACTGCGCAACGCGCTGACCAACTGATGTGCCGCCTGCGGCCGTAGTAGCCCGGCCATATCCTTGATGGCCAGCACGTGCGCGCCTGCGTCCACGATCCGCTCTGCCAGCTTCAGGTAGTAGTCCAGCGTGTAGAGCCGCTCCCCCGGGTCGGACAGGTCACCGGTGTAGCACATCGCGACTTCGGCAATCGCTGAACCGGTTTCGCGAACGGCATCGATAGCCGGGCGCATCGAGTCCAGGTTGTTGAGCGCGTCGAAAATGCGGAAGATGTCGATACCGGTCGCGGTCGCCTCTTCGATGAACGCCGAGGTGACCAGTTCCGGATATGGCGTGTACCCCACCGTGTTTCGGCCTCGCAGCAGCATCTGCAGACAGATGTTGGGCATCGCTTCGCGCAGCGTGGCCAGCCGCTCCCAAGGATCCTCTTTCAGGAAGCGAAGCGCCACATCGTAAGTGGCGCCACCCCAGCACTCGACCGACAGCAGTTGCGGCATCGTCCGGGCCAGATAGGGCGCCACCATCATCAGCCCACTGGTGCGCACCCGGGTCGCGAGCAGCGACTGGTGGGCATCGCGGAAGGTCGTGTCGGTCACGCCCACCGCCGGTGACTCGCGCAGCCAGCGCGCAAAACCCTCGGGCCCCAACTCAACTAGCCGCTGCTTTGATCCGGCCGGCGGCTCGGCCTCGAGATCGACCAAAGGCAGCTTGTCGTGTGGGTAGACCGTCGACGGGTGCGTGCCATGCGGATGGTTGACCGTCACATCGGCCAGGTAGGTGAGGATCTTGGTGCCCCGGTCGGCCGAGCCGCGCGCGGTCAGCAGGTGTGGGCGCTCATCGATGAACGACGTGGTGATCCGCCCGGCCTGGAAATCCGGATCGTCCAGAACCGCTTGCAGGAAAGGAATATTCGTCGACACCCCGCGAATCCGGAACTCAGCGATCGCGCGCCGGGCCCGGGACACCGCCGTGTGGAAGTCGCGGCCCCGGCAGGTCAACTTGACCAGCATCGAATCGAAGTGGGCGCTGATCTCCGCGCCGAGGTTGGTGCTGCCGTCCAGACGGATGCCGGCACCGCCGGGACTGCGGTACGTGCTGATCCGCCCGGTGTCGGGACGGAACCCGTTGGCCGGATCCTCGGTGGTGATCCGGCATTGCAGTGCGGCGCCGTGCGGCCGGATGTTCTCCTGGCTCAGGCCCAGATCCTCCAGCGTCTCGCCGGAGGCGATGCGTAACTGGCTGGACACCAGGTCGACGTCGGTGATCTCCTCGGTCACGGTGTGCTCCACCTGAATCCGCGGATTCATCTCGATGAAGACGTAATGACCGCTCTCGTCCAGCAGGAACTCCACGGTGCCGGCACAGCTGTACCCGATATGCCGGGCGAAGGAGACGGCGTCGGCGCAGATCATGTCGCGCAACTCCGCGGAAAGGTTTGGCGCGGGCGCCAATTCGATGACCTTCTGGTGACGGCGCTGCACGCTGCAGTCGCGCTCGTGCAGGTGGATCACGTTTCCGGTATTGTCGGCCAGGATCTGCACCTCGATGTGGCGCGGCTTGACCACCGCCTGCTCGAGATAGACCGTCGGGTCACCGAACGCCGACTCGGCCTCACGGCTGGCGGCCTCGATCGCCTCGGTCAGCGCATCGATGTCGGCGACGCGCCGCATACCTCGTCCCCCGCCGCCGGCAACAGCCTTGACGAACAACGGAAACCGCATGTCGGCGGCGGCGGACACCAGCTCCTCGACCGACGCCGAGGGCGCCGAAGATGCGAGCACGGGCAGCCCGGCTTCGCGGGCGGCCTCGATTGCCCGTGCCTTATTCCCGGTCAGTTCAAGGATTTCGGCGCTGGGACCGACGAACGTGATGCCGGCGGCCGCACAGGCCGCGGCCAAGGCCGGGTTCTCCGACAGGAAGCCGTACCCGGGATAGACGGCGTCGGCGCCGGCCCGGGCGGCGGTTTCGACGATCTCGTCGACCGACAGGTAAGCGCGCACCGGATGACCGACGTCGCCGATCTGATACGACTCGTCGGCCTTGAGCCGATGTACCGAGTTGCGGTCCTCGTACGCATACACGGCCACCGTGCCGACGCCGAGTTCGTAGGCTGCGCGGAACGCGCGTATCGCGATCTCACCGCGATTGGCCACCAGCACCTTGGAGATCACCCGCGACTCCTTACAGAAGTGTCGACCAATAGTCCCAGAACCGCACCATGATCAGCAGAAACACCGCGGTGAACCACAGCGCGGTGATCGACCATCGCCATTGATAGAGCAACCGCGCAGCGGTGCTGTCGAGTGCCGGACGAAACACGATGGACCCGACCACCACCAGCAGCGTGATCGTCATCGCCCACACCACCATGCAATACGGACACAACGCCCCGATCCGGTACAGACTTTCGAAGATCAGCCAGTGCACGAACCCCGCTCCGACCAGCAGTCCGACCTCGAGCGAAACCCAAAACCACTGGGGTAGCTCAACTTTCGCCACCGCCAGGACGCCGGCAACTAGCACCACGGTGAACGCCCCGATGCCCAGCAGCGGGTTTGGAAAGCCGAACAACGACGCCTGCGGCGTAACCATCACCGAACCGCACGACAGGATCGGGTTGAGGTTGCACGACGGCACATACGACGGGTTGAGCAGGAGGTCGATCTTCTCGACGGTCAGGGTCGCCGACGAGACCAGCCCGATCGCTCCGGCGATCAGCACCCACCACGCGCTGGCCGTCGGTACCGATGGATCACGCGTCGAAGCCGATGTCGGATCGCCGGACCGCCCGGCGGGTTCGACCGACACCGGGACCGTCACGAAGCCGGAGGAGCGACGGGTGCGTCGATACCCGGCACGTCGCCCACTATGGTCTTGATCTTTCCGACCAGCGCATCGGGTGTCGACGGCTCGTAGTTCTCACCGTTGATCTTGATCGTCGGGGTCGCGGTGATGCCCGCGGCCGAGGCTTCGCCACTGACCTTGGAGATGTACTTCCCGCTGTTGATGCAATCGGGCACCTTGCCGACGACGCCGGCCTCGCGGGCGAGTTCGATCAATTTGGCGTTGTCGGGGAAGCTGCTCCCCCGCTCGTCGGGCTGGATACCGGTCGTGAACAGTGCGGTGTGAAAACGGCGGAACGCGTCCATGTTCTCGTCGGCGACGCACAGCGCTGCCGCCCCCGCCCGCGACGAATAGTTCTGGTTCTTGGAGCTGTCGAGAATGGCCACCATCGAGTAGTCGGCCGCGATGGCTCCGGAATCGATCAGCTTGGCGACCGTCGGCCCGAAGGTGCGCTCGAAATTGCCGCAGGCCGGGCACAAGAAGTCCTCATAAAACGTCACGACAGCCTTCGGGTTGTTCGTCCCGGGCTGGTTGACCACCTTGCTCGACGTGACGCGAACGGTGTCACCCTGACCGGCGATGCCACCCTTCTTGTCCTTATGCGATGTCACGATGTAGAACACCAGCGCGACCGCGAAGACGATGATGAACGCGGTGCCGCCGATCTGAATGAGCCGACCGGACTTCCCGTCTGACGCCTTCAGGTCGAATCGGGGGGGACGTTTCGATTTGTCGGCCACAGCTTCGGTGATCCTTCTGTGTTGGGGCGGCGTGCGGGCGTTACGTCGGAGACCGCGGTACTAGATTACCGGCGAGCGCCGCGCGGCAAATCAGGCCCGGCTCAGGTGAGCGCGCAGTGCGGAAATCAGATCACTGGTGGCGGCGGCGCTGGCGCCCCCCAGCTGAAACAGGCTGGCGAATCCGTGAGTCAGCGAGCCCATGTACCGCAGGTCCACCGGGGTGCCGGCGTCCTGCAGCGCGGAGGCGTAAGCCTGACCTTCGTCGCGCAACGGATCGAAGCCCGCCACGGCGATCAGCGCGGGCGCCAACCCGGACAATGACTCGGCATACGCAGGCGAGACGCGCGGATCCGTCAGGTCGATGCCGGTGCCGTTGAGGTACTCCGCGGTGAACCAGTCGATATCGCGTTTGGTCAGCAGGAAGCCGCGGGCGAACAGGCTCAGCGAACGATTCTGCGCGGTGAAATCGGTCCGCGGGTAGATCAGCCACTGCAGCAGCGGCGCCGGCCCATCCTCTTCGCGCGCCAACTGGCACACGACGGCGGCCAGGTTGCCGCCCGCGCTGTCTCCCCCGACCGCGACGCGCCCCGGGTTCGCGCCGAGTTCTCCGGCATGGTCGTGGGCCCACTTGAACGCCGCGTAGGCGTCGTCGATCGCGGCTGGCGCCGGATGCTCCGGCGCCAGCCGGTAGTCGATCGACAGCACCTGAATCCCGGCGTCGCGGCAGGTCAGGCGGCACAGCGCATCGGCGGTGTCCAGATCTCCGATCGTCCAGCCGCCGCCGTGATAGAAGACCAGTAAGTCCGCGGGCCCATCGCTGGCCGGGCGGTAGTGGCGGGCTCCGATCCCGCCCGCCGGACCGGGAATCGTGAGGTCGTCGACCATGACGTGAATCTGGGGACCGGGTAGCGACAGCAGGGTCTGGCGCATCTGCGCCCGCGACGCCACCGGGTCGTCGTTGACGTCCAGCCCCTCGATGCCGGAGAGCCGCGTCGCGGACAGGACCAGCTGCAGCGTCGGGTCGAGCGTGTTGCCATCGATGATGATCGACCGGCCGCCGAATAGCAGCCGCTTCGCCGGTGTCGGAATCCAGGGAATGGCCTTGACGCCGACGTTGGTGACGACGTCCTGCACGCGATCGGCCCAGCGCGTCGATCCGCGTCGAGCTCCGGGATGCAGGTCCGGCGCGCCTGGCAGACTCTGTGTCATGTCCGGCCCCCTTGAATCAAACTCAGTCACCCTCAATGACGGTCATGCGATCCCCGCCGTCGGGTTCGGAGTCTTCCAGGTCCCTCCGGCAGAGACCGAGCAGGCGGTGCGTACCGCGCTGCAAGCCGGTTACCGGCATATCGACACCGCTGCCGCCTACCGCAATGAACGGGAAACCGGGCGCGCGATCGCCGATTCCGACGTGCCGCGGGATCAACTCTACGTGGTGACCAAGCTGTGGAACTCCGAGCAGGGTTACGACAGCACGTTGACGGCCTTCGACGCCAGCATGGACCGGCTCGGCCTCGACTATCTCGACCTCTACCTGATCCACTGGCCGATGCCGGCGCTGGGAAAGTTTGTCGAAACCTTCAAGGCGTTCGCGCATCTGCGCGACCAGGGCCGGATCCGCTCCATCGGTGTCAGCAATTTCGAACCCGAGCATCTGATGGTTCTGATCGATGCCACTGGCATCGTTCCCGCGGTCAATCAGATCGAGCTGCATCCTCGTTTTCCGCAGACGGAACTACGAAAGGTGCACGCCCAGAGCGGAATCGCGACCGAGGCATGGGCGCCGCTGGGGCAAGGAGCGCTGCTCACAAATCCGACCGTCACCGCCGTTGCGCAAGGTTGTGGGCGGACACCCGCCCAGGTGTTGATCAGATGGCACATCCAGCTCGGTAATATCGTGATCCCCAAGTCAGTGAACCCTGCCCGGATTGCGAGTAACTTCGACGTGTTCGATTTCGATCTCAGCGCCGATGAAATGGCGACGATTTCCTCCCTCGACGACGGAAGTCGGCTTGGTCCTGACCCACGAACCTTCAGTTTCACAGGTAGGTGAATGACGTTGACTGGCGATGCGGGCCTCGCCGTGCCCTCGATCACTCTCAATGACGAAAACACGATGCCGGTGCTTGGCCTCGGCGTCGCGGATTTGTCGGAGGACGAGACCGAACGTGCTGTCTCGGCGGCGCTGGAGATCGGCTGCCGGCTGATCGACACGGCGGCGGCTTACGGCAATGAAGCAGCCGTCGGTCGCGCCATTGCCGCATCCGGGATTCCCCGCGCGGAGCTGTTCGTCACCACCAAGCTCGCCACCGCGGACCAGGGTCTCAAGGGCGCGCAGGATGCCTGCGAAGCCAGCCTCGAACGATTGGGCCTGGATTACCTGGACCTGTATCTGATCCATTGGCCGGCTGCGGCGCTGGGCAAGTATGTGGACTCTTTCGGTGGACTGCTGCAGGTCCGCGCCGCCGGACACGCCCGCTCGATCGGTGTCTCGAATTTCACCGCCGAACACCTCGAGATGGTGATCGACCTGACCTTCACCACTCCGGCGGTCAATCAGATCGAACTGCACCCGCTGCTGAACCAAGACGACATGCGCAAGACCAACGCGCAGCACAATGTCGTGACGCAGTCCTACACACCGCTGGCCCTGGGCAAGCTGAACGACAATCCGACCGTGAATTCGGTGGCCGGTGAGTACGGCAAGACGGCGTCGCAGGTGTTGTTGCGGTGGAACGTGCAACTGGGCAACGCCGTCGTCTTCCGCTCGGCATCACCGGAGCACATCGCCACCGACTTCGACATCTTCGACTTCGAATTGGCCGCCGAGCACATGGACGCGATCAACGCGCTCAGCGACGGAACCCGGCTGCGCCCGGATCCCGACACCTACGAAGGCACCTAGCGCCGGCGCCGGGCCGGCACCCCGACTGTGCGTCTGACGACGCCCCGGCGGCGTGTCGCGTCGCGAGATTCACACTCGCGCTCTCACGGCCCCGCCGGGCAGGTAGTGGCGGCCTGACGCAGCACGCTCGCCGATGCCTGATCCACCGGGAGTTGATAGCCCCTCAGCACCGCGATGAATTGCATCGAGTACTGACAGGCGAACGCCTTGTTGGGCGGCATCCACAGGGCCGGCGCCTGGTCACCCTTGTCCTGATTGGCCTGGCCCTGCACCGCCAGCAGGTTGGCCGGATCGTTGGCGAAGCGCAACCGCTCGGCATCCGGCCAGCCGAAAGCCCCCATGTCCCAGGCGTAGGCGAGCGGGACGATGTGGTCGATCTGCACCGCTTCGCCGACTTTCGCGCCGCGCTGGAATGCGATCGTGGTGTTGGTATACGGGTCGTGCAGCGTGCCGGTGGCAACGGCGGTGGGGCACCGCTTGATCGCCACATATGTCTTATCGACGAGATCGCGGTCGAGGATGTCGTCGCGGGTGTCACATCCGTTGTGCCCGCCCGGCGCGTCGTTGTCGTCGTCCCACGCATCGCCGAATGCCGACCTGCGGTAGTCGTAGTGGTGCACCCGAAGCGGTGCCACCGCGATGCCGGCCAGCACATCGACTCCGGGCGCCACCGTGGGCACGTCGGCGCGCGCGACGATCTCCGCGTGCCTGGCCGATGTCGATCCCAGCGTCTGGTAGGCGACCAGCACCGCGAGCACCGCGACTGCCGATAACCACAGCAGCACTTTGCGATTAATCTGCACCACTTCTGCTCATCGCTCCGCTCTGCATCGTCGCTGGGGCGTCACGACTTATCCAGGTATTCGATGCGATCAGTGTCGGTGAATTGTGCTGCCAGCGAATCCAATTCGGGATTTTGACGGTCGACCTCAAACGCCCGGGTGCAGAATTCGCGTGCCGCTTCGATGTAGGCCAGATGATCGGCCAGCGACAGCAGCCGCAGATTGATCGCCCGCCCGGACTGGTTGCGGCCCAGCACATCTCCTTCCCGGCGCTCTCGCAAATCCAGCTCGGAAAGGGCGAACCCGTCCAGCGTCGCGGCGACCGCGGTCAGCCGCCGGCCCGCCGCGGAGGCCGGCGAGCTCCACGTGGCAAGCAGGCACAGGCTCGGATGACGGCCGCGGCCGATGCGGCCACGCAGCTGATGCAATTGACTGATCCCGAATCGGTCGGCGTCCATCACCAGCATCACCGTGGCATTGGGGACGTCGACACCGACCTCGATCACGGTGGTGCACACCAGCACATCGGTCTCGCCGTTGCGAAAGGCGGCCATGGCGGCGTCCTTGTCGTCGGCGGCCAACCGTCCGTGCATCAGCCCCAGCCGCACGTTTGACAGCTCACCGCACCGCAGGCGGGCATAAAGCCCCTCGGCGGTCTCCGTCGCGCGCGCGTCCTCGGGCCCCTTCCCCGAATCGTCGGTCTCGTCGATGCGCGGTGCCACCACGTAGGCCTGCCGGCCGGCCGCCACCTCCTCGCGGATGCGCTGCCAGGCGCGGTCCAGCCAGGCGGGTTTGTCCTTGACGAAAATAACGTTGCTGGTGATGGGCTGGCGGCCGCGCGGCAGCTCGCGAAGCGTCGAGGTTTCCAGGTCACCGTAGACGGTCAGCGCGACGGTGCGCGGTATCGGCGTCGCCGTCATCACCAGCAGGTGCGGCGTGATGCCCGCAGGTGCCTTGGCGCGCAACTGGTCTCGTTGCTCGACGCCGAATCGGTGTTGCTCGTCGACGACTACCATGCCCAGGTTGGCGAATTCCACCACGTCCTGCAGCAGGGCATGCGTGCCGATGACGATGCCGACCTCACCGCCGGCGATCTCGCGGCGCACTTGGTTCTTCTGCGCGGTCGACATCGATCCGGTCAGCAGCGCCGCCCGGGTCGCCACGCCGCCTTCACTATCGGCCCCGCCCAGCTGGCCTGCCATCGCCAGTGGCCCTAGCACGTCGTTGATCGACCGCAGATGTTGTGCGGCAAGGACTTCCGTGGGAGCCAGCAGTGCGCACTGGTAGCCGGCATCGACCATCTGCAGCATCGCCAGCACCGCGAGGATCGTCTTGCCCGAGCCGACCTCCCCCTGCAGCAGCCGGTTCATCGGGCGATTTGCCGCGAGTCCATCGGACAGCACCTCGAGCGTTTCGCGCTGTCCGGCGGTCAGCTCGAAGGGCAAGCGGCCCAACAGTTGCGCGACCAAACCGTCTGACCGCCGGGGCGCCGATGGTCCCGATTGCGACAGCTCGCCGTGCCGGCGTGCAACCAGTGCCCATTGCAGGCCGATGGCTTCGTCGAACGTCAATCGTTCGCGCGCACGGCGGCGCTCCGCCTCGTCCTCGGCGAGGTGAATAGCCCGCAGCGCGGCGTCTTCGGACATCAGACCGTGTTCGGCGAGCAACTCCGCGGGCAGCGGATCGGTCACCGGATCGAGAACCTCGAGCACCTGGCGCACGCAGGCGTAGATGTCCCAGCTCTGCAGCTTGGTGCTGGCCGGGTAGATCGGGAAGAAGTGGCGGTCGAAGACCGATGTCAGTTCCTCGCCGGACAGGCCCGCGGAGGTGTCGGCGATGGTTTTCAGCGATTTGCTGCCGCGGTTGCGTCCGCTCGGCGAATTCAGGATGAGAAAGTCCGGATGGGTCAGCTGCATGGCGTTTCTGAAGTAGCCGACTTCACCGGAGAGCATCACCCGGGTGCCCTGGGTGAGGTCCTTGCTGAGGTAGTCGGCGTTGAAGAACGTCGCCGTCACCTTGCCGCGACCCGAGCCCACGGTGATGCGCAGGCATTTGCGCCGCGGATTCTTCTTCATCGGGAACGAGTGGGTGTCGGTGATCGTGTCGACGAGGGTGATGTGCTGGCCGACTTCGGGCCGCTCGGCCCCGTCCGCGGCATCCCATCTCGCGGCCGTCTCGGTATAGCTGCGCGGGTAGTGGCGCAGCAGGTCGTCGACCGTGCGGATGCCGAACACCTCGTCCAGGGAATTCGCCGCCTTGGCGCCCAGCACGTAGTCCAGCCGATCGCTGCGCGACGCCACGATTACTCGACGCCGATCAGCAGAGCGTCGCCGCGGTGGCCGGTGCGGTAGGTCACCAGCTCGGTGCCCGGATGGCGGTCGTGGACGTGCTCTTGCAGGATGGCCGTCACCGAATCGTCGTCGATGCCGGCACCGACCAGCACGGTCACCAGGTCACCACCGGACGCCAACAACAGATCGAGCAGGCCGATCGCCGCCCCGGGCGCGTCGGCGGCCACGATCAACACCTCGTCGCCCGCGATGCCCAGGCCGTCGCCGGGCTGGCAGCGGCCCGCCCAGGTCAGCGCGCTCTCGGTGGCGATACGCACCGATCCGTACCGGGCGCCGCCGGCGGCACGCGCCATCGTGTAGCCGTCGTCGACCGCCTGCCGGTCCGTTTCGTGCACGGCCAGCGCCGCCAGCCCCTGCACCATCGACCCGGTCGGTATCGGCACCACGTCGATGCCCCAGCCGATGGCCGCGGTGCAGCCGGCGACCAGCTCCTCGGCGGCCACGTAGCCGTTGGGCAGCACCATCACCTGCGCGGCGCCGGTGTCGACCACGGCCCGCATCAGTTGGTGGGCACTGATACCGGTGACCGGTTCGCCCGCGTCCGCCGCGGGCGACAACACGTGAGCGCCCTCGCCCGCGAACAGCTCGGCGGCGCCGCTACCGTCGACGACCGCCAGCACGGCCCGTTCCTTGGTCCAGCTGCCCGCGGGCAACCCCACGGCCCCCGAGCTCAGCGACGAAACCATGATCCGGCTCAGCCGTCCGGCCGCCAATCCGGCTTCCACGGCCGCGCCCGCGTCGTCGGTGTGCACGTGCACCGAATAGCTGGCCTGGTTGGTGAACGGCGCGGCGGCGATGGCCACGGAATCACCCAATTTCATCAGCCGGTCCCGCAGCGCGTTGGCCGCCGGCGGATTGCTTCCGTCCAGCCGATACATCACCTCGAACTGCGGTGCCGGCCGTTCGGGGGCACCGGCCACCTGCTGCTCGCGTGGTGAAAGCTCATAGACCGTGCGAGCGGGCGGCTGGCCGCCGACCGTCGAGCGCAGCGCGTCCAGCAGGACCAGCAGGCCCCGCCCACCGGCGTCCACGGCACCGGCGTCGGCCAGCACATCCAGCTGCTCAGGGGTCTTTTCCAGCGCGACGACGGCGGCGTCGCCGGCCGCGGTGATGGCCGAGGCCAGCCCGTCGTTCGCGCACTTCTCGACGGCGTCGGCAGCCGCCCGCAGCACCGAGACGATGGTTCCCGGGACTTCCCGGCCGCCCATCGAGGTGATCACCAGCTCGACGCCGCGCTGCAACGCCGCCCCGAGCAGCATCGCGTCCATGTGTGACAGCTCACCGCCGGAGCCCGCGGCCGCAGTAGCGGTGACGTCGGCGATACCGCGCAGGATCTGCGACAGGATCACCCCGGAGTTGCCGCGCGCGCCGTTGAGCGCACCGGCGGACAGGGCGGATGCGACCCGGGCGACGCAGCGCGGGCTGGCGTCCGCGCCGATCCCGGCGTTGGCCTCGGCCAGCGCGGAACGCATCGTGAACAGCATGTTTGCCCCGGTGTCGGAGTCGGCGACCGGGAAGACGTTGAGACGGTTTATCTCGTCGATGTGCGTGATCAGGTCGCTGACTGCGGTGTGCGCCCAGTCCCGCAGCGCCGGTGCGTCGAGCAGACGATCCGAACTGCCCACTGCGACCCACCTCCTCGGAGCCTTTCGAGCAGACCGCCCGGAATCCACATCTTGCCGGTATGGGCTGACCGGCCTATTGAGCCTAGCCAGCCGCGGCGACGCGCTCAGAAGTAAGCCGAGCGTCAGTTGTGGATCGTTTTGGTGGTTGCCCACCACAGTCGGTATCCTGGGCTGTCGCGGCGCGCAATCCGTGCCGGACCCCCGAACATTTGAGGAGCTTGAACGATGGCCGCTGTGTGCGATATCTGCGGGAAAGGCCCCGGCTTCGGTAAGTCGGTGTCGCACTCCCACCGGCGCACCAGCCGGCGCTGGGACCCGAACGTCCAGACGGTGCACGTGGTGGCGCGTCCCGGCGGCAACAAGCAACGCCTCAACGTCTGCGCGTCCTGCATCAAGGCCGGCAAGGTCGTACGCGGCTAGCCGCGACTACATCACGATGTGTCCGGCATCCACGGGTATCGATACGCCGGTGATGTAGCGCGCGCGGGGACCGACCAGCCACAGCACGGCTTCGGTCACGTCTTGCGCCTCGACCAGCGGCACGTCGGGTAGCAGCATCTGCGCGACGGCCGGGTTCGGATTCTCCAGCATCCGGTTCACTACGAAGTCGTTGAGGATCATCGGGGTCATGACACCGGCCGGATGGATCGAATTGACCCGAATCTTGTGCGGCGCATAGGCGTTGGCGGCCGAACGCATCAGCCCCACCACGCCGTGCTTGGATGCGGCGTAGGCGAACATCGCCGCGGTGCCGTCGCCACCCCGGCCGGTGAGGCCCTGCGACGAGCTGACCATCACAATCGATCCGCCCTTGCCCCCGCGAATCATCGACGGCACCGTCGCCAGCAGCGTGTGCCAGACCCCCTTGAGGTTGGTGTCCACGATCGAGTTGAACACCGGCTCGTTGCGGATCTCGGTGTCACCGATCGCCACCACCCCGGCGTTGGCGATGACGATGTCCACCTCGCCGAGTTCGTCGATCGCGGTCTGCACGCCGGCCTCCAACTGGGGCAGGTCGCGGACGTCGGCGACGACGGGCACCGCCTTGCGGCCCGCGGCTTCGACCAGGCGCGCGGTCTCTTCGAGATCCGCTTTGGTCCCCAACGGATAGGGAATCGCGTCGATATCGGCGCAGATGTCCACGGCGACTATGTCGGCGCCCTGTTCGGCGAGCGCCACGGCGTGGCTGCGTCCCTGGCCGCGTGCCGCACCCGTGATGACGGCTACCGAATTGTCGAGTTCACCCATGACGGGCAACGTACCTGCCTGCGGGCTTACCATCTGCATCAGGGGAGGATGGCTATGACAATGCAGCTGCAGTCGATCAACATCCCCATGCTCATTGCCCATGCCGGCGGCGATCCCTGGGCCGTCAACCAAAGCCTGCAAGCGGGGCGTCCCGCCCAGATTTCCGATTTGGCGGAGGCCTTTCACGGCGCGGCGGTGTGCACCGCCGAATCCAGTCAGGCTTTCGCGGACGCCCGCCAGCGCTTCGAAGCGGCCTGGAACAGGGAGAACGGCGGCCATCCGATCAACGACTCCGACGAGGTGCAGCGCGTCACCAAATCCCTTGGTGCGCAGTCGCTGCAGTTACCCAAGATCGGCGTCGACCTGGAAAAGATCGCCGCGGCACTGGCCGAAGCCCAGAAGGCCGGCGCGGCACGGATCGCCGCTCTCGAGAGCCAGTTGCAGACGCTCGACAACATGATCACCCAAGCGTTGGCAATGGAAAAGCAAGCCGATCTCAGCGAAGCGGATAAGCGTGCGCTGGCTGCCTTCATCACGACGTGTGAAGACAACGCCATCAATGACACCAAGGCTGCGCTCAACGATCTGCTGGCGACGCGCAACGGTTACGAAGGCACGCTGAAGACCACGATGGCGAGCCTGCACAGCGAAGGCTACGACCCGCCGCAGACCGTCGGTGGCTGGTTCGAAGGCCCGCTGCTACCCGGCCAGGTACGGAATCTGGGTCCGATCGCCGGAACCGGCGCCAATCCCGGCATCCCCGGAATCGGAGCGGCGGACCTAGGCGAAGTGGTGCAGCTGCCAGACGGCCGTTATCTCGCGATCTTCGGGGATTCGTTCTCCGGCAACAAGGCTTACGACGGGACGCATTACCCGTCGGTGGCCGTGCCGGTGACCTTCGACGAGCAGGGCCGTCCCCACTTCGGCGAGCCCCTGACCGGGCCGGACGGCAGCCCGACCATCCTGTTTCCCCCGCCGCCGCAAGCCGCGGGCAAGAACACACTCCCGGCCGGAAGCATCCGGATGCGCGACGGCACCACGTACATGATGGTCGCGGGCACCACCGACCTGAATCCCGACGGCGGTACGTGGCTGACCAAAGTCACCAACGACCCGGCCGGTGGCTGGAAGCCCATCGACGGATCGTGGCGTCCGTGGACACCGGCGCCCAACCCGAACAATGTCCCGCACCCCGGCACCAGTTTGACCAGCCAACCAACCCAGATCAGCGGCTATCAGGCCAACGACGGCAACGTGTACATCGCCGCGGACTCCTTCGACCGCAGCCAGGGCGTCACCATGTACCGCGTGGATCCCGAGCACGTTAGCGACCGTGGCGCATGGCAACCCTGGAACGGCAGCGGCTGGGGCAAAGCCGGTGAAGTCGCGACCGTACCGCTGAGCCCGGACAGGTACGGCGAACTCAGCTTCCAGGAAGTAGGCGGAAAGCCGGTGGTGTCCGGATTCAACAGCAGCCCGGGTGTGAATCAAGTAGAGGTGCGCGTCGCCAACACTCCGACGGACGTATTCAGCGGCAATTCTCCAACCGTGATCGCGCACAACGACAATCAGGGCACCCCGGTCTCGGTTCCCCAGCCTTACGGCGGCTACATCATGCCCGGCTCGACCCTGGACAACCTGAACATCTTCGTCAGCCAGTGGAACACCCAGCTGAATGTCCCGTACAACGTGCAGCAGGTTCTGGTCAATCCGGGGCCATGATCGTCGCGCCGCACGAAAGTAATAGATAGACCACAACTCTCGATAGGACATACATGATCACCAAGGCGTTCGCAGCAGTAGTGGCGGCACCGGCGGTCACCGCGGTGTTCAGCGCCTGCACCGCCCACGCCGATCCGCCGTCGTTCCCTGACATCGCAAGCTATGCACCGGTCAATGTCGCGGACTACGAAGTAGACGCGTCCACCCCGGGAATACCTGCGGCGCAAGTGTTTTTCGTTACCCCGGACGGCGTCAACTGCAACTTCCAATCGGGACAAGCGCAGTGCACGGGAAACAATCTTCCCGGAATCCCGGCTGCCTCACCGACGTCCAAGGGTGCTGCGCGCACGAACTGGATGGGAACCCGGACCGGCCTGCAACAGATCGCACCCTCCGGGGGCACGCCGACCGGAGTCAAGACGCTGCCGCCGCTGCACTCGATCACCGTGGACGGCGTGATGTGCGGCGTCGACAACGCCGGCACCACCGCGTGCAAAGACCCCGACGGCCATGGCTTCGTGCTGTCGGCACACGGGTCCGGCTGGCTGCCGCACGTGTGAACGGGCGGCTAGACGGCCAGCGTGGTGCCCGTCTGTTCTTCGGCGAAGGCCACCAGGCGGGCGGCCACGTCGTAGTTTGACGCCAGCGGTGTGCGGCCGATCAGCGCCGGCTCGCCGCGCAGGCCGAGCCTGCCGCTGACACCGACGAAGCTACCCGGCGGCACCGGTTCGCTGATGCAGTACAACGTGGTGGCCGCGCCTTCGGCGATGTCGTTGGCCAATCGGTCGGCCACGACGGTGACGCCCTTTTGCACCAACGACATCAGCGGCGCGTCGGAGATGTTCGACAGGTTCGAGGCCACCCATCCGGGATGAGTCAGTTGGGTGACGATCGCCGATCCGGCGGCGCGCAACCGGCGATCCAGCTCGAGCCCCCACAGCATGACCGCGAGCTTGGACATGGCATAGGAGCCCAGTCGCGTCCACTTGGTGCGACGCAGGTGCATGTCGTCCAGGCGCAGCTTGGCCGACTTGTGCGCATCGGATCCCACGTTGATGATCTGCGAACGCACCCGGGGCAGCAGCAGATTGGTCAACGCGAACGGCCCGAGCAGATTGGTGCCCAGCGTCATCTCGAAACCGTCGACCGTTTCCTTGCGATGGTCGGTGAGCGTGCCGGCGTTGTTGATCAGAATGTCGACGTCCCCGTCGACCTGTTCGGGGAACGCCCGCACCGAGGACAAGTCCGCGAGATCGAGCTTGATCACCGACGTCGAGCCGCCCATCGCAGACATTTCAGAGGCGCGCTCCTTGCCGAGGTCGGTGTTGCGCACGGCCAGGATCACGTGTGCACCGGCTTTGGTCAGCGCCTGCGCGGTGCCCAGGCCGACGCCGTTGGTCGCGCCCGTCACGATGACTCGCTTGCCGGTCAAGTTGCCGAGGCGGCTCGGCGTCCAAGGTGTCGTCACGACGCTTAAGAGTAATGGGCGGTTCTATGTAAGTTGGGTCAGTTCTGCCAACATGGTCTGCATGAGTGACAGCGGACGCGAAATCACCAACCTGATCTACCGGTACGCCGAGCTCCTCGACGGTGGCGACCTGGACGGGGTGGCCGGGCTTTTCGCGCATGGCCGCATCTGCGGCATGGAAGACGGCCCACCGGAAACGGTGTTCGAAGGGTCGGCCCGGGTGCGCCAGATGTACGACATGGCCACCCGGATCTACCAGGACGGCACCCCGAAGACCAAACACAACACCAGCAACGTGCAGCTCCACATCGACGAGGCCGCGGGCACCGCACGCAGCACGTCCTACTACTGCGTCACCCAGGCCACCCCCGAGCTTCCGCTGCAGGTGATTGTCACCGGGCACTACAAGGACACCTTCCACCGGGTCAACGGCGCCTGGTGGTTCGACAGCCGCATCATGTTCGTCGACCAGGTCGGCGACGTCAGCCAGCACCTGAAGCTCTGAACGCGTGACAGCCCCCAGCGCCTTCGACAGCGCCTTTGACCGCGTGCTGGCCGACGCGCAGCGCAAAGAGACGCTAACCGATTGGGGCCCGGGCGAATTCGAGGGCCCGCTGCGGGTGCTGCTGGACGACTACGCGCGCGCCGACCTCAACGCCGTCGGCGTGCACATCCTGCGCTCCGGCATCGTGCACAGCCTGCGCATGCGGCTTCGCACCCAGGAGTGGATCCGCCGGCACCCGGAGATCCTCGACGAGCAGGTCGCCGCGCCGATCGTCGTCGTCGGGATGATGCGCAGCGGCACCACCCTGCTGCAGCGACTGCTGGCCGCCGACCCGCGTTTCGTCTGCGCCTACGGCTGGGAGGTTGTCGAGGTCGCGCCGCGGCTCGACTATGAATTCAGTGTTGCCGACGACGATCCGCGCATCGCGATCAGCGAAGCGCGAGAGGCGAAGTCGCGCGAATTGGCGCCGGATCTGTTCGCGATCCACCCGATGTACGCACGCGAGGCCGAAGAAGAGATCGTCTTCCTGGCCGACGCGTTTCTGTCCCACGTCCCCGAATCCGGTGCGCACCTTCCGCATTACCGGTCCTGGCTCGACCAGCAAGACTTTTCCCCCGCCTACGACCACCTGCACCGCATGCTGCAGTTCATCCAGTGGCAGAAGCGCAGGCGCGGACAGGTGGCGCAGCGCTGGGTACTGAAATCGCCTGCGCACCTTGGGTATCTGGACCTGCTGCGCGCGCGGTTCCCCGGCCTGCACATCGTCCACATGCACCGTGACCCGCGCACCACGATCGCCTCCGGGGCCAGCCTGAACACCACCCTGCACGCGATGCACGCCGACGGCGTCGATGTGCATCGGGTGGGCGAGCAGTGGCTGCAGCGGATGGGCTGGACCAACGATCGGGCCATGTCGACCCGCGCCGGCTGGACTGACGACGCCGCCGTGGTGACCGATATCGGATTCGACGCCGCGGTGGCCGATCCGATCGGACAGGTGGCCCGGGTCTACGACGCCGTCGGCCTGCCGCTCACCGGTCACGCCGAGGATGCGATGCGGCGATGGCTCAACGAGCGTCCCCGCGAGGCGGCCCGCCCGCCCTACGGGCTGGCGAACTACGGCCTGCTACCCGAGCAGGTCGACGAGCGATTCACCATGTACAACCAGCGTTTCGGACAGCACC
Organism: Mycobacterium ahvazicum; assembly: GCF_900176255.2. Taxonomy (GTDB): domain Bacteria; phylum Actinomycetota; class Actinomycetes; order Mycobacteriales; family Mycobacteriaceae; genus Mycobacterium; species Mycobacterium ahvazicum. Next base: position 1,252,061 of record NZ_FXEG02000002.1, on the reverse strand, counting down.
TTGGAGGAACAGCACATGCCTGACGATCCAGTCTCGACCGCATCCCAGCGCGAACAGGAGCTGGCCGCCCTCGACCTGATCTCCCATCCCACCGTCAAGACCGCGTATCGCACGGTGGCCGAGACCTGGCTGGGACGGGCCAAGGCGTCGGACGCGATGCGCGAGCGGTTCGACGATTCGTTCGCCGAGGTGATGTTCTCGGCGGCGATGTGGTCGTCCAATCAGGACAAGTTGCGGCCCAAGGTCACCTGCATCACCCGGCTGGCGCACCCGGTTGCGGGCCGTCGCATTCCCGGATCACGTTGGGGCATAGACAATCCCGACAGCGTGTATCGGGTGATCCCGATCTCGGGCGACGAGCGTTACGAGATCCGCGGGCGAGTCGGCGAGCACCGCATGACCGAGAACTACTTCACGCTGTGGGACGCCAACATGGGCACCGTCAACGTGCTCAACGGCCGCACGATGGAGGTCGACTCCGACGGCAGCTACACCATCACCGTGGATGCCGACCCGGCCGACGGGCGGAGAAACCATGTGCAGACCTCCCCGGAGGCTCACGAGTTCTACATCCGCGATGTGCTACTGGACTGGGGCCGCGACGACCCCAATTACATTGAGGTGCAACGACTTGGCAGCTCACCGGCCACTGCGGCGCGCACGCTCGACGAGCAGGCCGAGGCGACGGCGGCGATGATGGCGTATTTCGCCAACTTCACCGGCAAGCTCAGCCATGGCGTCTACAAGATGCCCGCCAACCATTTCAACCTGGCCTGGTCGGCGGACAAGGTCGGGGCGATGCGCAACCAGGTGTACGTGATGGGCCGCTTCGAACTCGCGCCCGACGAAGCGTTCGTCGTCGACCTCAACGACGGGGGCGCCGAATACTTCACCGTGCCACTGAGCAATATCTGGGGCACCACACTCGATCTCGTCGACCGCACCGGCAGCCTCAACAAGGCGCAGTCGGTGCCCAATGCGGACGGCAGCTACACCTACGTCATCTCGCCGGTCGACCCCGGCGTCGCGAACTGGATCGACTCCGACGGCCTGCGCGAGGCCATCCTGACCCTGCGCATGGCGGAGTTCGGCGAGACCGGCCCGCGCGAGGACCTCGGGGCCCGCGGACGAGTGATCAAGCTGGACCGGCTCGACGCCGAGGTGCCGCACTTGCCGCGGGTCAGCGCCCAAGAGCGGGCCACCACGCTGGCGCAGCGGCGCGCGGCGTATCTGCGCCGGCTGCCGGAAGGGACGGCCTGAGATGGCGCGCTGGCTGATCACGGGCTGCTCCACCGGCTTCGGACGTGAAATCGCCCGCGCCGCATTGGAAGCCGGCCACAGTGTGGTGGTGACCGCACGACGGGCCGAGACGGTGCAGGATCTGGCCGACGAATTCGGGGACCGGGCCGTCGCCGTAGCGCTCGATGTGACCGATGCCGCCCAGATCGCGGCCGCGGTAGCGGCGGCCGAGCAGGCGTTCGGCGGCATCGACGTCCTGGTCAACAACGCCGGCCACGGCTACCTGTCCTCGGTGGAAGAGGGCGAGGACGCCGAGGTGCGAAAGTTGTTCGACGTCAACTACTTCGGGGCCGTCGACATGATCAAGTCGGTACTGCCGGCCATGCGCGAGCGCGGCGCGGGACACATCATCAACATCTCGTCGATGACCGGTCTGGTGGCCAACCCGCCCAACGCGTACTACTCGTCGACCAAGTTCGCGCTCGAGGCCGTGACCGAGGCGCTGGCCACCGAGGTGCGGCCGCTGGGCATCAAGGTGACCGCGATCGAGCCGGGCGCATTCCGGACCGACTGGGCCACGCGGTCGATGAAGGAATCGCGCAACCCGATCGCCGCCTACGCCGACGTGGCCGCGCGCAAGGACCTGATCAAGCAGTTCGCCGACCATCTGCCGGGCGACCCGCGCAAGGTGGCCGAGGCGGTGCTGATGGTCACCACGCTGGACGAGCCACCGCTGCGGCTACTGCTGGGCCGCGACGTGCTGAAGGCGATGCGCGACAAGATCGCCGCGATGTCGGCGTCGATCGAAGAGTGGAAAGCCGTCACGAAGGACGTGAACTTCCCCGAATCGTGAGCTCAGGGCAGCCGCCAGTCGATCGGGTCGGCGCCCATCCCGGTGAGTAGCTCGTTGGCGCGGCTGAACGGGCGCGAGCCGAAGAATCCGCGCGAGGCGGACAACGGCGAGGGGTGCGGCGACTCGATCGCCACGCAATTGCCCTCTGCCAGCACCGGTTTGAGGGTGGACGCGTCGCGGCCCCACAGGATCGCCACCATCGGCTGCGACCGCGCGACCAGGGCGCGGATAGCGCACTCGGTGACCGCTTCCCAGCCCTTGCCGCGATGCGACGCCGGGTTGCTCGGGCGAACCGTGAGGACCCTGTTCAACAGCAGCACGCCACGCTGCGCCCAGGGCGTCAGATCGCCGCAGGACGGTTGCGGGTAGCCCAGGTCGGCCGCGTACTCGTCGAAGATGTTGGACAGACTGCGCGGCAGCGGCCGCACCTCGGGAGCCACCGAGAAGCTCAGGCCGACCGCATGCCCCGGCGTGGGGTAGGGATCCTGTCCGACGATCAGCACCCGCACCTGATCGAACGGAAAGGTGAAGGCGCGCAACACGTTCGGACCAGCGGGTAGGTACTTGCGGCCGGCCGCGATCTCGTCGCGCAGGAACTGCCCCATCTTGGTCACCTGTTCGGCCACCGGCTCGAGCGCACCCGCCCACCCCTGCTCGACGAGTTCGTTCAATGGACGTGCGGTCACCGGGCAACCCTAACCTTCGAACGACTCCCAGCCCGCGTATCCCTGCCACGCGGCGCCGTCGACGAGCACCCGCGCCGGCCCGTCGAGCACCCGCCCGATCACGCGCCACCCGGATGGCACCGCGCCGGCGAAACAGGCCACCAAGGCGTGGTCTTCGCCGCCGCCCAGCACCCACGACCACGGATCGGCCTGGGTCGCCGCCGCGGCGGCGCTCAGCGCGTCGCGATCGGGCGCCAGCGCCGCGCTGGACAAGTCGATGCCCACCCCCGAGGCGTCGGCGACATGTCGCAGGTCGGCGATCAGGCCGTCGGAGACGTCGATCATGGCCTGCGCGCCCGCGGCCGCGGCCGCGGCACCCTGGCCGTAGGGCGGCTCAGGCACCAGATGACGGGCACGCAGTTGGTCGAATCCACTGATCTCATTGCGCCACAACCAGTATCCCGCAGCCGAGCGGCCGAGTTCGCCGGCGACGGCGAGCACCGCGCCGGGCTTCGCCCCCGAGCGCAACACCGGGGCCCGGCCGCCCAGGTCGCCCAGCACCGCCACGGACAACACCCACAGCGGGGCGCTGACCAGATCGCCGCCGACGATGCCGGCGCCGACTCGCGCGGCCTCGTCCCACATTCCGTCCACCAACGCGTCCGCGTCCGCGGTCGGCGTATCGGCGGGGGCGCCGAAGCCGACCACGAACGCCGTGGCCCGCCCGCCCATCGCCTCGATGTCCGCGGCGTTCTGGGCTATCGCCTTGCGGCCGACGTCATGCGGCGTGGACCAGTCCAGCCGGAAATGCCGGCCGGCCACCAGCATGTCGGTCGACACCACGCTGCGGCCGTCGCCGGCCGATACCACCGCCGCGTCGTCACCGGGCCCAAGCAGCACGGCGTCGGGCTGAACCCGGCCGCGCACCAGCCGGTCGATGACGGCGAATTCACCGAGCTGCCCCAGGGTGGGCGACTCGCCGGATACTTCTTCGCGCACGTCAGCTCCTCCGGCGTGGTACTACACGGCTCTCGTACAGCGGCCCGACCTGCGGTAAGTTTGGTCCCTGCCCGCGCGGGCGGACGGCGCCAGTGTATGAGATGGGAGGTGCCCGGTTCTCGACGCTTCGGGCGTCGACGGCCGGGCGATGATGACCGGTTCGGACTCCGACGACCCAGGCGGACCGCCGCGGGCCCTGCTGATTGCCGCGGTTGTGGTGGCGGTCCTGGCCATCGGCATCGTGCTGGTCATCGCCGCTACCCGCGAAGCGCCGCCGCAGCCGGTCGCCCTTCCCACGGTGCCGGCGCCGCAGGCCGACAGCCCCGCATGCCATGCGCTGTCGGCGGCGCTGCCACAGCGGCTCGGCGACTATCAGCGCGCGCCGCTGGCACAGCCGGCACCCGAGGGCGCGGCCGCCTGGCGCACCGGAACCGGCAACGAGCCGTTGGTCCTGCGCTGCGGGCTCGACCGTCCGACCGCCTTTGTGGTGGGGTCCCCGATCCAGATCGTCGACCGGGTGCAGTGGTTCGAGGTGGCGGCCGAGCAGCAATCCGCCGGTGACGCAGGCAGATCCACCTGGTACACGGTGGACCGGCCGGTGTATCTGGCGCTCACCCTGCCGTCGGGATCCGGACCGACACCGATCCAGCAGCTTTCCGAGGTGATCGACCGCACCGTCACGGCGGTGCCGATCGACCCCGCCCGGCCCGGTGAGCGTTAGCGCAGACCCGTGCCCCGGGCCAGCGCCGTTTCCACCATGGTGGCCAGCAGACTCCGGTAGTCGATGCCGCTGGCCGCCCACATCCTCGGGTACATCGAGATCGTGGTGAACCCCGGCATCGTGTTGACCTCGTTGATCACCGGCCCGTCCTCGGTGAGGAAGAAGTCGACCCGGGCCAGGCCTTGGCAGTCGATGGCCCTGAACGCCCGGATCGCCAATTGACGCACGTCGTCTGCGATCTCGTCATCGACCTTGGCGGGCACATCCAATTCGGCTGCGTCGTCGAGGTATTTCGTTTCGAAGTCGTAGAAGCCGTCCTCGCGACCGCGCACACCGGCCACCCGGATCTCACCTACCGTGCTGGCCTCTATTGTGCCGTCCGGCATTTCGAGCACACCGCACTCCAGCTCGCGACCATTGATCGCGGCTTCGACGATCACCTTCGGATCGTGCCGGCGTGCATCGGCCACCGCGGCGGCCAGTGCATCCCAACTCGCGACCCGGTTGACCCCGATCGAGGAACCACCGCGCGCGGGTTTGACGAACACCGGCAGGCCCAGCCGCTCGCGCTCCTCGGGCGCCAGCGTCTGCCGCGACCGGCGCAGCACCACATACGGCCCGACCGGAATCCCCTCGGCGGCAAGCAGCTTCTTGGTGAATTCCTTGTCCATCCCGACGGCGCTGGACAGCACACCGGCGCCGACGTAGGGCAGACCGGCGAGTTCGAGCAGCCCCTGGATCGTGCCGTCCTCGCCGTAGGGTCCGTGCAGAACGGGGAAGACCACGTCGACCGAACCCAGGACTTCACCGGCGCCCGGCGGTAGCGACACCAGCTGGCCGCCGCGGCGCGGATCTGCCGGCAGGGCCAGCTCGGTTCCCGATTCGGTGGTCACCCCGGGCAGTTGCCGGTCACTGATCGCCAGCGCGTCCGGGTCGCCGTCGGTGAGCACCCACGAGCCTTCGGGGGTGATGCCGATCGCGACCACATCGAATCGTTGCGGATCGAGGTTGCGCAGGATGCTGCCCGCGGACACGCACGAAATGGCGTGTTCGTTGCTGCGCCCACCGAAGACAACGGCGACGCGCACCCGGCTACTGGCGTTCACAACCTGGAGAGGCTACCGGTTGGGATGCCAACGGGTCAGGTCGCCGAGGTGTGGCGGGGTATTGCCGGAACGGCGGCCGGCGGCGCGCTCATTCCGGCTTGGTGCTGCGGCCCAGCAGCAGGGCCATCGCGTCGTCCACCGAGAGTCCCTTGTGGCAGACCCGGTGTACCGCATCGGTGAGCGGCATCTCGACGTCGTAACTGGACGCCAACGCGAGCACGGATTCGCACGATGTCACGCCCTCGACGACGTGGCCGTCCTTTCCTTCCAGCGCCGCCTGCATGCTTGCGCCCCGTCCCAGGCGCTCACCCATCGACCGGTTGCGCGAATGCGGAGATGTGCAGGTAGCGACCAGATCGCCAACGCCGGCCAGGCCCGCCAGGGTCGCGCCCTTGGCGCCCAGCGCGATGCCAAGCCGCATGATCTCGGCCAGACCCCGGGTGATGATCGCCGCGGCGGTGTTTTCGCCCAGCCCGACGCCGGCCGCCATCCCGCACGCGAGCGCGATCACGTTCTTGCAGGCCCCGCCGATCTCGGTGCCGACCACGTCGCTGTTGGTGTACGGGCGGAAGTAGCCGGTGTTCAGCATGCGCTGCAGGGCGACCGCGCGCCCGGAGTCGCTGCACGCGACCACGGTGGCGGTGGGTTGACATTCGGCGATTTCACTGGCCAGGTTCGGCCCGGAGATCACCGCCACCTGCGACATGTCGACGCCTGTCACCGAGACGATGACCTGACTCATTCGCATCAGGGTGCCCAGCTCGATGCCTTTGGCGAGGCTGACCAGGGTCGCGCCGTCGGCGATCAGGGGTGCCCACTGCTCGAGGTTGCTGCGCAGGTTCTGCGCCGGGACGCCCAGCAGCACCGTCGTCACGCCGTCTAACGCCTCGGCCGCCTCGGCGGTGGCCCGGATACCCGGCGGCAGCAGGGTGCCGGGCAGGTAGGCGGGGTTGTAGCGGGTGGCGTTGATCTGTTCGGCGACATCGGATCGCCGCGCCCACAGCCTGATCTGCGCTCCGGTCCCCTCGAGGGCCTCGGCGAGCACCTTGGCCAGCGACGTTCCCCATGCTCCGGCGCCCATCACCGCAACGGCGCCCGCTGTGCTGGCCATTTCCCATCCCGATCTGTAACAAACGCGGCATCTGCAGCCGCTACACCCTAGAACAGCGACCCGCCGCCGTCACCATGACGGCTCGCGACCGGCGCGGCGACGCGCGCTGGCAGGATTGACGCCATGAGCGGCACCCGGGGTGACGGCGCCGGCGATGTCGCGTTGATCATCGCCGTCAAGCGGTTGGCCGCCGCCAAGACCAGACTGGCTCCGGTGTTCTCGGCGCGGACCCGCGAGAGCGTGGTGCTGGCCATGTTGGTGGACACCGTGACGGCCGCGGCCGGCGTCGCCGCCGTCGGCTCGATCACGGTCGTCACCCCCGACGACGCCGCGGCGGCCGCGGCGGTACGGCTCGGGGCGCAGGTGATCGCCGACCCGACGCCCGAGGGCCACGACGATCCGCTGAACCATGCGATCGCCACCGCCGAACGCTTCGTCGCGGAGTCGTTCGCCAATGTTGTTGCGCTGCAAGGTGATTTGCCCGCGTTACAGACCCAGGAGCTGGCCGAGGCGATCGCCGCGGCACGCGCGCACCGGCGCAGCTTCGTCGCCGACCGGCTGGCCACCGGCACCGCGGCTTTGTGCGCATTCGGCACGGCACTGGAGCCACAGTTCGGCTCGGATTCGGCCGCGCGACATCGTCGTTCGGGTGCGATCGAGCTGCCCGGCGCGTGGCCCGGCCTGCGCTGCGACGTCGACACCCCCGCCGATTTGGCCGCTGCCCGCCGGCTCGGCATTGGCGGGTCAACCGCCCGCGCTATCGCCCACCCCTGAGGGCGTAGCAAACCTGTCCGGAGGATGAACGGCACGCCAACGGCGGATGGATGTCTACCGAGCGCTAGCAGCACCACCCGGTGATGAGCAATGATTCCCTCGTGACCGAAATCGAAGCTGAAGCACGGATTGACGAAACCGTGTGGCAACACGGCGACAGCGCCCTGGGCGCTCCCCCTGCTACCACCCACGCGGTGATCGATGATGCGCTGCCGGAGGACCGGTACCTCAACCGTGAGCTGAGCTGGCTGGACTTCAACGCGCGAGTGCTGGCACTGGCCGCCGACACCTCGCTGCCGTTGTTGGAGCGGGCTAAGTTCCTGGCGATCTTCGCGTCGAACCTCGACGAGTTCTACATGGTCCGGGTGGCCGGCCTCAAGCGTCGCGACGAGATGGGGTTGTCCGTCCGCTCGGCCGACGGCCTCACGCCGCGCGAGCAATTGGCCCGCATCGGCGAGCAGACGCAGCGGATCGCGACCCGGCATGCGCGCGAGTTCCTCGACTCGGTGCGCCCGGCGCTCGCGCAAGAAGGCATCTATATCGTCACGTGGGCCGATTTGGATCAGGCTGAGCGCGACCAACTGTCGACCTATTTCACCGAGCAGGTCTTCCCGGTCCTGACCCCGCTCGCCGTGGACCCAGCGCACCCGTTCCCGTTCGTGAGCGGGCTGAGCCTGAACCTGGCCGTCACGGTCAAGGACGGTGGTGGCCAGCACTTCGCCCGAGTCAAGGTGCCCGACAACGTCGATCGCTTCGTCGAACTCGGCGGCGAGGAGGGCGGAAACGAGGGACAAGCCGTCGTCCGCTACCTGCCGACCGAGGAGCTGATCGCGGCGTTCCTCCCGGAGCTGTTCCCCGGCATGGAGATCGTCGAACACCACACGTTCCGCATTACCCGCAACGCCGACTATGAGGTCGAAGAGGACCGCGACGAAGACCTATTGCAGGCGCTGGAGCGGGAATTGGCGCGCCGGCGGTTCGGTTCGCCGGTGCGACTCGAGATCTCCGACGACATGACCGAGGGCATGTTGGAGCTGCTGCTGCGCGAACTCGACGTAAATCCCAGCGATGTCATCGAAGTGCCCGGGCTGCTCGACCTCTCGTCGCTGTGGCAGATCTACGGCATCGACCGGCCGGCGCTCAAGGACTGGACCTTCGTCCCGGCCACCAGCCCGGCGTTCGCCGACAAGGAAACACCCAAGAGCATTTTCGCGACGCTGCGCGAAGGCGATGTGCTGCTTCACCATCCGTATGAGTCGTTCTCCACGAGCGTGCAGCGATTCATCGAGCAGGCCGCCGCCGACCCCAACGTGCTGGCGATCAAACAGACGCTGTACCGCACCTCCGGTGACTCGCCGATCGTTCGGGCGCTGATCCAAGCCGCCGAGGCCGGAAAGCAAGTCGTGGCAATGGTGGAGATCAAGGCACGTTTCGACGAGCAGGCCAACATCCGCTGGGCACGCACCCTTGAGCAATCGGGCGTGCACGTCGTCTACGGCTACGTCGGGCTCAAGACGCACTGCAAGACGTGTCTGGTGGTGCGCCGCGAAGGTTCAACCATCCGGCGCTACTGCCACATTGGGACCGGCAACTACAACGGAAAGACGGCGCGGCTCTACGAGGACGTCGGTCTGCTCACCGCGTCTCCCGAAATCGGGGCCGACCTGACCGATCTGTTCAATTCGCTGACCGGCTACTCGCGCAAGGTTTCCTACCGCAATCTGTTGGTTGCGCCGCACAGCATTCGGACGGGCATCATCGAACGCGTCGATCTCGAGATCGCGGCGCACCGCGAACACGGCGGCGGCCGGATCCGGATGAAAATGAACGCTCTGGTCGACGAGCAGGTGATCGACGCGTTGTATCGCGCCTCGCGAGCCGGTGTGCAAGTCGAGGTGGTGGTGCGCGGAATCTGCGCGCTGCGCCCGGGCGCAGAAGGGTTCTCGGAGAACATCTCCGTGCGCTCGATCCTCGGCCGGTACCTGGAGCACTCGCGGATCATGCATTTCAATCGCCTCAACGAGTTCTGGATCGGCAGCGCCGACATGATGCACCGCAATCTCGACCGTCGCGTCGAGGCGCTGGTTCAGGTCAAGGATCCGAAGCTGACCTCCTATCTGAACGAGTTGTTCGACTCGGCGCTGGACCCGTCCACGCGGTGCTGGGAGCTCGAGGCCGACGGGCAGTGGATCGCGTCGCCACGGGAAGGTCACTCCGTGCGCGACCACCAGGAGTCGCTGATGGAGCGGCACCGGGGCGCCTAACGCCCATGTGGTAATTTTCCAGGCCACCCGATGGCCGGCATGGCGCTGGCCGAATTGACCTGCAGGAGTAAGTTGTCGGACCAGAACTCGTCGGGCGGTCGGCGCTCAGGGAAGCGGATCGTCTACGCCGCAGGCGCGGTGCTGTGGCGACACAGCAGTGCTGATTCGGACAACCCCGAGCTGGAGATCGCGCTCATCCATCGCCCCCGCTACGACGACTGGTCGTTGCCCAAGGGCAAGGTGGACCCGGGTGAAACGGCGCCCATGGCCGCAGTACGCGAAGTACTGGAGGAGACCGGGCACCACGCCGTCCTCGGCCGGCGCCTGGCCAAGGTGAGCTATCCGATCGACGCGGGTGTCAAGAAGGTGTACTACTGGGCGGCGCGCAGCACCGGCGGCAAATTCGTGCCGGGCAAAGAGGTCGACGAACTGATCTGGTTGCCCGTCGCTGCCGCGATGAAGAAGCTCGACTACACTCAGGACCGAAATGTGTTGCGGCGCTTCATGAAACAGCCCGCCGACACGCATACCGTGTTGGTGGTGCGGCACGGCACCGCAGGCCGGAAGTCACGCTTTTCCGGCGACGACACCAAGCGACCGCTGGACAAGAAAGGACGCGCGCAAGCCGAGGCGCTGGTCGCCCAGCTGATGGCGTTCGGCGTCACCGACGTGTACGCCGCCGATCGGGTGCGCTGCCATCAGACGGTCGAACCACTCGCCGAGGAACTGGGTGTGAGCATCGAGAGCGAGTCCACGCTCACCGAAGAGGCGTACGCCAAGAGCCCCAAACGGGGCCGGCAGCGGATGCTGCGCATCGCCGGCCGCGAGGGCACACCGGTGATCTGCACGCAGGGCAAGGTGATTCCGGATCTGATCACCTGGTGGTGCGAACGCGACGGCGTGGACCCGGACAAGTCACGCAACCACAAGGGCAGCACCTGGGTGCTGTCGCTGTCCGAGGGCCGACTGGTGGCGGCCGATCACATCGGTGGCGCGTTGGCCGCCAACGTTCGGGCCTGATACACGAAATACCCTTCGGGGGCAGCAATGCCGCCCGAAGGGTATTCGCGTCTGAACTCGGTTGAGTTACTTGCGACCGCGCTTGGCGGCCGTCTTCTTGGCCGGCGCCTTCTTGGCAGCAGTCTTCTTAGCCGGAGCCTTGGTCGCGGCCTTACGCACCGGAGCCTTGGTCGCGGCCTTCTTGACCGGGGCCTTGGTCGCGGCCTTCTTGACCGGGGCCTTGGTCGCGGCCTTCTTGACCGGGGCCTTGGTCGCGGCCTTCTTAGCCGGCGCCTTGGTCGCGGCCTTCTTGGCGGGAGCCTTGGTCGCGGCCTTCTTCACCGCAGCCTTCTTGGCGGGAGCCTTCTTGGCAACCTTCTTGGCTGCCCCTGCGACAACACCACGTTTCACGGCCGGTCCTTCCGACGGGAGGCGCTGTGCGCCAGCAACAACCGCTTTGAATTGAGCACCCGGGCGGAACGCGGGGACGGACGTCGGCTTTACCTTCACCGTCTCACCGGTCCGCGGGTTGCGGGCCACACGCGCTGCGCGGCGCCGTTGTTCGAACACACCGAACCCGGTGATGGTCACGCTGTCGCCCTTGTGTACCGCACGCACAATGGTGTCGACAACATTCTCGACGGCGGCGGTCGCCTGCCGACGGTCCGAGCCCAATTTCTGTGTGAGCACATCTATGAGCTCTGCTTTGTTCATCCAAAACCCTCCGAAGCCAGTGGTCCCATTTTGGGAACCGACTAGCGAACACGGTAAACCCTCACCTAGCAAATTGCCAAGCGCCACGCGCAATTTCACGGCTATGCGACAGGAAATTCCGGAATCTGCTTGCCGCCCTTGGCCGGTGACGCGGGCGAAAAATAAGCCTTGCTAGCTAAGGCGATCGGGGTAATTGGCACCCCGATCAACCGTTCACGGGGCGGGCAGCGTGCGCGGTTTCCAGTCCGGACGGGCCGACTCAAAAGATTCGATCTGGTCGAGTTTCTGCAGCGTAAGGGCTATATCGTCGAGCCCTTCGAGCAGTCGCCAAGCGGTGTGGTCGTCAATCTTGAACGGCAGCACCGTCGTTCCCGCGGTGATATTTCGATCTTGAAGATTGGCAGTGATTTCCAGTCCTGGACTCTGCTCGATCAGCTTCCAAAGCAGTTCGACACCGTCTTGGCCGACTTCGGCCGCCAGCAGCCCCGCCTTGCCCGCGTTGCCCCGAAAAATGTCACCGAATCGAGACGAGATGACCACCCGGAACCCGTAGTCCATCAACGCCCACACCGCGTGCTCGCGCGACGATCCGGTCCCGAAGTCGGGTCCGGCGACCAAGACCGAACCTCGGTCAAATGGACTGAGATTGAGCACGAATGACGGATCTGAGCGCCATGTCGCGAACAAGCCGTCCTCGAAACCGGTTCGGGTGACCCGCTTCAAATAGACCGCGGGAATGATCTGGTCGGTATCGACATTGGAGCGCCGCAGCGGCACGCCAATCCCGGTGTGGGTGTGAAAGGCTTCCATTTTCGTCCTCGATTTCGTTTTCAGTTCAAGTCGGCCGGGGTAGACAATGTGCCGCGGACCGCGGTCGCCGCCGCGACGGCCGGCGATACCAAATGCGTACGGCCCCCTTTGCCCTGGCGCCCTTCGAAGTTGCGGTTGGACGTCGCGGCGCAACGCTCGCCGGGCGCAAGCTGATCAGGGTTCATGCCCAGGCACATCGAGCAGCCGGCCTGCCGCCATTCGGCGCCGGCGGCGACGAATACCTCACTGAGGCCTTCGGCTTCGGCTTGTGCGCGCACCCGCATCGAACCCGGCACGACCAGCATCCGCACGCCCTGGGCCACTGTGCGACCACGCAGCACATCGGCCACCACCCGAAGATCTTCGATACGACCGTTGGTACAAGACCCGACGAACACCGCGTCGACGGCGATCTCGCGCATCGGCATGCCGGGCCGAAGGTCCATATACGCCAACGCTTTCTCGGCGGCCTGCCGCTCGTCGTCGTTGGTCATCAATTCGGGGTCCGGCACCGCCGCACCCAGCGGCACGCCCTGGCCCGGATTGGTGCCCCAGGTGACGAACGGGGTCAACGACTCCGCATCCAGATAGACCTCGGTGTCGAAGACGGCACCGTCGTCGGTGCGCAGCTGTTGCCAATACTGCAACGCGGCATCCCACCGCGCACCGGTCGGCGCGTGCGGGCGGCCCCGCAGGAATTCGTAGGTGGTCTCGTCCGGTGCCACCATTCCGGCCCGCGCCCCGGCTTCGATACTCATGTTGCAGACCGTCATCCGGCCTTCCATGGACAGCGATTCGATCGCGCTGCCCCGGTATTCGATGACATGGCCTTGCCCGCCGCCGGTGCCGATCTTGGCGATCAGCGCCAGGATGATGTCTTTGGCCGTAACGCCGGGCCGCAATTCGCCGTCGACGTTGACCGCCATTGTTTTGAAGGGGCGCAACGGCAATGTCTGAGTGGCCAGCACATGCTCGACCTCCGAAGTGCCGATGCCCATCGCGAGCGCGCCGAATGCGCCGTGGGTAGATGTGTGACTGTCCCCACAGACAATCGTCATTCCCGGTTGGGTCAACCCCAATTGGGGTCCGACCACATGCACGATGCCCTGCTCGATGTCGCCCATCGGATGCAGCCGCACACCGAATTCGGCGCAGTTGCGCCGCAATGTCTCGACCTGAGTGCGCGATACCGGGTCCGCGATCGGCTGGTCGATATCGACGGTCGGCACGTTGTGGTCCTCGGTGGCCAGCGTCAGATCGGGCCGGCGCACCGGCCGGCCGGCCAGGCGCAGGCCGTCAAACGCCTGCGGGCTGGTGACCTCGTGCACCAAATGCAGGTCGATGTAAATCAAGTCGGGCGCGCTGACCCCGTCGCCTGTCGAGCCGGATACCACAACGTGGTCGTCCCAAACCTTTTCGGCCAGGGTGCGCGGCTGGTGCGCAGCTGCCATCGGAGTCACCTCAATCACTTGTTGCGCCTCGATGACCAACAGGGCTGGTGATCTCAGAATGCGAGACGCTAGTATCTCTCTATGAGACAGCATAGCGGCATCGGCGTCCTGGATAAAGCCGTGGATGTGCTGCATACCGTCGCGGAATCTTCCTGCGGGTTAGCCGAACTGTGCGAGCGAACCGGGTTTCCGCGGGCCACCACCTACCGGCTGGCGGCCGCGCTGGAGGTACATCGCCTGCTGGCCCGTGACGACGAAGGTCGTTGGCAACTGGGTCCCGCGCTGAGCGAACTGGCCGCGCACGTCAACGATCCGTTGCTGGCGGCCGGTGCCGCGGTACTCCCCCAATTGCGCGAGACCACCGGCGAAAGCGTGCAGCTGTATCGGCGTGAGGGCACATCGCGGGTTTGCGTGGCCGCCCTGGAACCGTCTGCGGGCCTTCGGGATACGGTTCCGGTCGGCGCGCGGTTGCCGATGACGGCGGGCTCGGGAGCCAAAGTGCTGCTGGCACACAGCGATGTCGCTACTCAGAAAGCGGTGCTGGCGACGGCGAAGTTCACCGACCGGACGCTGGCCGAAGTACGCCGGCGCGGTTGGGCGCAAAGCGTTGCCGAGCGCGAACCGGGGGTCGCGAGCGTCTCGGCGCCGGTGCGCGACGGTCGCGGCGTGGTCGTCGCCGCCATCTCGGTATCGGGCCCCATCGACCGCATCGGCCGGCGCCCGGGCGCGCGCTGGGCGGCCGACCTGCTGTCGGCCGCCGACGCCATGGCTCGCCGTCTCTAGTGTGCGTCCAGGACGGTCAGTGTGCGTCCAGGACGCCCTGAGCGCACACTCAAAATCCGCCGCTGACAGACTGACGCGATGGGAACCAACCAGCGCGCCAGCATCGTCATGTCCGACGATGAGATCGCCGATTTCGTCGTCAAGAGCCGCACCGGAACAATGGCCACCATTGGCTCGGACGGCCAGCCGCACTTGACCGCCATGTGGTACGCCGTCGTCGACGGAGAGATCTGGCTGGAGACGAAGGCCAAGTCTCAGAAAGCGGTCAACCTGACCCGCGACCCCCGGGTGACCTTCCTGATCGAGGACGGTGACACCTATGACACGCTGCGCGGGGTTGCCTTCGAAGGCGTGGCCGAGATCGTCGACGATCCGGACGTCGCGCACCGGGTCGGCGTCAGTGTCTGGGAGCGCTACACCGGCCCCTACACCGACGAGATGAAGCCGTTCGTCGAGCAGATGATGAACAAGCGCGTCTGCGTGCGCATCGTCGCGCGGCGTGCGCGCTCGTGGGATCACCGCAAACTGGGATTGCCGCCGATGCCGGTGGGTGGTTCCACCGCACCGGCCGTGCTGGGGACCGGCCAATAAATATGTAGCCCCGATGGGATTCGAACCCACGCTACCGCCGTGAGAGGGCGGCGTCCTAGGCCGCTAGACGACGGGGCCAGAACCGATCCGAGCTGCCAGCATAGCTCACCCGACGGGGGCCACCTAATCGCTTGCAGTGAACCGACTTTGCTGGGGTACCAGGACTCGAACCTAGAATGGCTGAACCAGAATCAGCTGTGTTGCCAATTACACCATACCCCATTGGCTGCCTAAAACCGCTGTTCAGAGCGTTTTCCCGTACTTCTTCACGGGCTGTTGCCAGCCTGGGAGTCCGCCGCCGCCAGCCGTTGTCGGCCTTTGCAAACCGCAGTGCAGACTACCAAAGATTTAGACCGCCTCTTGCCGCGCCGCCCCCAGCCGCTCCAGGCTACGGTCACGACCGAGCAGCTGCAGCGACTCGAACAGCGGCGGGCTGATCGTCGTCCCGGTCGCGGCGACCCGGATCGGGCCGAACGCCTTGCGCGGTTTGAGCGCCAGACCGTCGATCAGCGCGGTCTTGAGGGCCTCCTCGATCGCCGCCACGCTCCAGTCCGGCACGCCGTCCAGCGCCGTCAGCGCGGCGTCCAGCACCGCGCCCGCCTCCGGACCCAGCTCCTTGGCCGCGGCCTTGGGGTCGATCGCGTATTTGTCGTCGTTGAGGAACTTCAGCAGGTCCCACGCGTCACCGAGCACCACGATGCGGGTCTGCACCAGCTCGGCCGCAAAAGCGAAATCCGCTTCGTCGAGCTCCAGGCGATACCCGTGCACGGCGAAGTAGTCGCGCAGCCGGCCAGTGAAGTCGGCCACGTCGAGCATCCGGATATGTTCGGCGTTGAGCGCGTCGGCCTTCTTCTGATCGAAGCGGGCCGGATTGGAGTTGACGTCGACGACGTCGAACGCGGCCACCATTTCGCCGAGGCTGAACAGGTCGTGATCGTCGGCGATCGCCCAGCCCAGCAGCGCAAGGTAATTCAGCAGCCCCTCGGGGATGAAGCCGCGATCGCGGTGGGCGAACAGATTCGACTGCGGATCGCGCTTGGACAGCTTTTTCGTGCCCTCCCCCAATACCGTTGGCAGGTGCGCGAATTCCGGGACCCGTTCGGCCACCCCGATCCGCATCAACGCCTGGTACAAGGCAATCTGACGCGGCGTCGACGGCAGCAGGTCCTCGCCGCGCAGCACGTGGGTGATCTTCATCAGTGCGTCGTCGCAGGGGTTGACCAAGGTATATAAGGGATCTCCGCTGGCGCGGGTCAGCGCGAAATCGGGCACCGAGCCGGCCGCGAAGGTGGTCCTGCCGCGCACCAGGTCATCCCACGCGAGGTCTTCGTCGGGCATGCGCAGCCGCACCACCGGCTTACGGCCCTCCGCCAGATACGCCGCACGCTGCTCCTCGGTCAGCTCGCGGTCGTAGTTGTCGTAGCCCAGTTTGGGATTGCGGCCGGCGGCGATATGGCGAGCCTCGACCTCTTCCGGTGTCGAAAAGGCATGGTAGGCCTCACCCGCCGCGAGCAGCTTGTCCACCACCTCGCGGTAGATGTCGCCGCGCTGCGACTGCCGGTACGGATCATAGGGTCCGCCGACCTCGGGGCCTTCGTCCCAATCCAGCCCGAGCCAACGCAGCGCGTCGAGCAGCGCCAGATAACTTTCCTCGCTGTCCCGCTCGGCGTCGGTGTCCTCGATGCGAAAGACGAAAGTGCCGCCCGTGTGCCGCGCGTAGGCCCAGTTGAACAGCGCGGTGCGGACCATCCCGACGTGTGGGGTGCCGGTGGGCGACGGGCAGAACCGAACCCGGACAGTCCCCGGCGCGGTCACGACTTTCCCTTTCGGACCACGGGATTGGACAGGGTACCGATCCCCTCGATGGAGATGGCGACGGTGTCGCCGTCCTCGATGGGGCCGACGCCGGCCGGGGTCCCGGTGAGGATGAGGTCACCGGGCAGCAGGGTCATCACCGCGGAGATCCATTCGACGATGGCGCCGACGTCGTGAATCATCAGCGAGGTGCGGCTGTCCTGCTTGACTTGGCCGTTGACCTCGGTGCGCAACGCGAGGTCGGCCGGGTCGACATCGGTGACGACCCAGGGCCCCACCGGGCAGAAGGTGTCGTGCCCCTTGGCGCGAGTCCACTGGCCGTCGGCCTGTTGCTGATCGCGCGCCGACACGTCGTTGGCGATCGTGTACCCCAGGATGTTGTCGGCGGCCTGGGCGGCGGGCACGTCCTTACACGGCCGGCCGATCACCACAGCCAACTCTCCTTCGAAGTGCACAGGTGATGCGTTGGCGGGCAAGCGAATCGGCACGTTCGGTCCGATGATGGAGGTGTTGGGCTTGAGGAAGATGATCGGATCGGCCGCGGCCGGGCCCGTTGCGAAGTTCGCCATCTCGGCGATGTGGTCGGTGTAGTTCTTGCCGACGCACACCACCTTGCCGGCCAGCATCGGGGCCAGCAGCCGGACGTCGGCCACCGGCCACGAGCGGCCGGTGAACGTCGGGGTGCCGAACGGGTGCTCGGCGATCTCACGGGCAGTCATCGCGCTGGGATCCTCCAGCGGACCCTCGATGCTGACGAAGGAGACACCATCCGGACTGGCGATTCGACCTAGGCGCATTTCGTTGAGCCTAATGACGGCCGTGAGCCTGACAGCAGCCGGGCGGGACGACGCGTGTGCCACGATGAGGGATGCCCACGGACCCGGGAGTCACGGGCCAACTGAGTGCTGGCGCCCGCTGGTCCATCATGGTCATTTCGCTATGGGTGACGGCGAGTTCGTTCCTCTTCATCAACGGCATCGCGTTCTTGATTCCCTCGCTCCAGGCCAAACGCGGGATTCCGCTGACCGAAGCCAGTCTGCTGTCGTCGATGCCGAGCTGGGGAATGGTCCTGACCCTGATCGGTTGGGGCTACCTGCTCGACCGCGTCGGCGAGCGGGTCGTGCTGACCGTGGGCTCGGCGCTCACCGCGGCAGCGGCCTATGCCGCGGCGTCGGCCCAGTCGATGGTGTTGGTGGGTGCCTACCTGTTCCTGGGTGGCATGGCCGCGGCGAGTTGTAACGCCGCCGGCGGCCGGCTGGTGTCGGCGTGGTTCCCGGTGCACCAGCGTGGCCTGGCGATGGGCATCCGCCAGACCGCCCAGCCGTTGGGAATCGCCCTGGGCGCATTGGTAATGCCCGAGCTGGCCGAACGGGGACTGCACGCCGGGCTGATGTTCCCGGCACTGGCATGCACCTTCTCGGCGGTGGCCAGCGCCGTGGGAATCGTCGACCCGCCGCGCAAACACCGTAAAGTGGCCACTGCGCAGGAATTGGCCAGCCCTTACCGGAAGTCGCTGACGCTGTGGCGAATTCACGCGGTGGCGGGTCTGCTGATGATGCCGCAGACCGTGACCGTGACGTTCATGCTGGTGTGGTTGATGAGGCACCATGGCTGGACCGTCGCCGAAGCCGGCGGTGTGGTTACCCTCTCGCAGGCCCTTGGCGCGCTGGGCCGTGTCGAGGTCGGCCGGTGGTCGGACCGGGTGGGCTCCCGGATGCGCCCGGTGCGCATCATCGCCGTCGCCGCGACGCTGAGCTTGTTGCTGCTCACGCTCGCCGACGACGGCGACTGGGGTTTCGAAGTGCCGGTGATGATCGTCGTCTCGGTGATCGCGGTGCTCGACAACGGATTGGAGGCAACCGCGATCACCGAATTCGCCGGGCAGTTCTGGAGCGGACGCGCACTGGGAACCCAGAACACCACCCAGCGGCTGTTCGCGGCCGCGGGAGCCCCGCTGTTCGGTGTGCTGATCGACGCGGCCAAATATCCGACGGCCTGGGCGTTGTGTGGGTTGTTCCCTTTGGCGGCAATACCATTGGTGCCGGCCAAGCTGTTGCCGCCGGGCTTGGATTCCAGCGCAGCTACAGCGCGGCCGCGATCCGCTCCCCGACTTCGGCGGTGGAGCGCCGCTCGTTCCCCCGAGACGCCAGATACGTCTCGACCGCTCGGTCCACCCGGCTAGCGGCTTCGGTCTCACCGAGGTGAGCGAGCAGCAGCCCGACCGACACGATGGCCGCGGTCGGATCGGCGATGCCCTTGCCGGCGATGTCGGGCGCGCTGCCGTGCACCGGCTCGAACATCGACGGGTTGGTCCGTGTGGCATCGATATTTCCACTGGCGGCCAAGCCGATTCCGCCCGTCACCGCGGCGGCCAAATCGGTGATGATGTCGCCGAACAGGTTGTCGGTGACGATCACGTCGAAGCGGCCGGGGTCGGTGACCAGGAAGATGGTGGCGGCGTCGACGTGCTGATACGCCACCTCGACGTCGGGGTAGCCCGCACCGACTTCGGCGAAGACTCGCGACCACAGTTTCCCGGCGAAGGTCAGCACGTTGTTCTTGTGCACCAACGTCAGATGCTTGCGACGCTGCCGGGCCCGCTCGAACGCGTCGGCCACGACGCGACGCACCCCGAACGCGGTGTTGACGCTGACCTCGGTGGCGACCTCATGCGGGGTCCCGACCCGGATCGCGCCGCCGTTACCCGTATACGGCCCTTCGGTTCCCTCGCGCACTACCACGAAATCGATTTCAGGGTTGCCCGCCAGCGGGCTGCTGACGCCTTTGTACAGCCGGGCCGGACGCAAGTTGACGTGATGGTCCAACTCGAAGCGCAAGCGCAACAACAGCCCTCGCTCCAGCACGCCGCTGGGCACCGACGGGTCACCGATCGCGCCGAGCAGGATCGCGTCGTGCTGGCGCAGCTCGGCGAGCGCGGACTCCGGCAGCAGCTCGCCGGTGGCGTGGAAACGCCGTGCGCCCAGGTCGTATTCGGTCTTCTCGACGCCCGGCTTGACGGCATCCAATATCTTGACCGCCTCGGCGACTACCTCGGGCCCGATGCCGTCGCCACCGATGATCGCCAATTTCATGACAGGTCAACAACTTCCAGTTTGTTGGCGCCGACCGCCTGCGAGATCGCCGAGCGCACGTCGGCGGGCACGTCCTGGTCGAGCCGCAGCAGGATCGTCGCGCTCGGACCCTCGGCGTCCTCGGAGAGCTGTGCGGCCTGGATATTGACCCTCGCCGCCCCCAGCAGGGTGCCGATCTTGCCCAGCGCTCCGGGCTGGTCGATGTAGTTGATCACCAGGTTCTTGCCCTGCGCCCGCAGGTCGAAGTTGCGGCCGTTGATCTGGACGACCTTCTCGACCAACTGCGGACCCGACAGCGTGCCCGCGACGTTGACGCTCGAGCCGTCGTGGGCGACGGCACGCACGTCCAGGACGCTGCGATGGTTGGGACTCTCGGTGGCCGTGCTGATTTCGGCGGTCACGCCGCGCTCGGCCGCCAACGCCGGCGCGTTGACGAAGGTGACCGGATCCTCGATGATCGCCGAGAACAGACCGCGCAGGGCCGAAAGCTTCAGCACCTCAACGTCTTCGGACGCCAACTCGCCGCGCACCTGGACCGACAGCGACGCGGGCAGGCCATCGGTCAGTGCCGCGGCCAGCACGCCGAGTTTGCGCGCCAGGTCCAGCCAGGGCGCCACCTCCTCGTTGACCACGCCGCCGCCGACGTTGACCGCGTCGGGCACGAACTCCCCCGCCAGCGCCAGCCGCACGCTCTCGGCGACGTCGGTGCCGGCCCGGTCCTGCGCCTCGGACGTCGATGCGCCCAGGTGCGGTGTCACCACCACCTGCGACAGCTCGAACAGCGGGCTGTCGGTGCACGGCTCCTTGGAGTACACGTCGAGACCGGCCGCACGCACATGCCCGCTGGTGATCGCCTCGGCCAGCGCGGCCTCGTCGACCAGCCCGCCGCGCGCGGCATTGACGATGATGACGCCGGGCTTGGTCTTGGCCAGCGCCTCCTTGTCGATCAGGCCGGCCGTCTCGGCGGTCTTGGGCAGGTGCACCGAGATGAAGTCGGCACGGGCCAGCAGGTCGTCGAGGGAGAGCAATTCGATGCCGAGCTGCGCCGCGCGGGCCGGCGACACGTAGGGGTCGTAGGCCACGATGTGGGTGCCGAACGCGGCGATCCGCTGGGCGACCAGCTGGCCGATCCGGCCCAGCCCCACCACCCCGACGGTCTTGCCGAATATCTCCGTGCCGTTGAACGACGACCGTTTCCAGGTGTGTTCGCGCAGCGATGCGTCGGCCGCGGGGACCTGCCGGGCCGCCGACAGCAACAGCGCCAGAGCGTGCTCGGCGGCGCTGTGGATGTTCGACGTCGGGGCGTTGACCACCAGGACGCCGCGCGCGGTGGCCGCGTCGACGTCGACGTTGTCCAGACCCACCCCGGCGCGGGCGACGATCTTGAGTTTGGGGGCGGCCGCGAGTACCTCGGCGTCGACGGTGGTCGCGGAGCGCACCAGCAGCGCGTCGGCCTCGGGCACCGCTGCCAGCAGCTTCTCCCGGTCCGGACCGTCTACCCAGCGCACCTCGACCTGGTCGCCCAGGGCGGCGACAGTTGATTGAGCGAGTTTGTCGGCGATTAACACAACAGGCAAGTTCACCCGACCAGGTTATAGGCCGGGGTCTGGGCTGTAATTGTCCGATGGACGTCACCTTCGATGTGACGACAGTCGGCAGTGGACCCAACGGGCTTTCGACGGCCGTGATCTCCGCCCGCGCGGGACTCAAAGTGCAGGTCGTCGAGGCGCAGCCCACGTTGGGGCGGCGGTGCGCGCACCGCGGCCGACCCAGAATTTCCCGGAGTCGAACACGACATCTGCTCGGCGGCGCATCCGCGGGCGCTGGCGTCGCCGTTCTTCGCGCAGTTCGAACTGCCCGCGCGCGGGGGGCGGCTGGAGGTCTGCGACACCGCCTACGGCACCCCGCGGCCGGGCCGACCCGCCGCGATCGCCTACCGCGACCTCGAGCGCACCTGCGCCGAGCTGTCCGACGCGCTGCGCCTGGGCTGCGGATGCGGACTCAGGGCACGCCGGCGTGGGGGGTTGGGCGGAGGGGACGGCGGTGCGTTGTTCACCGGCGTTGCCGCCCATGTGCTTTCGCGGATGCCGTCCCTGACGGCGGCCGGTGCCGGGTTGATGCTGGCGACCCTCGGCCATGCGGTCGGCTGGCCGATCCCGGTGGGCGGCAGCCAGGTGATCACCCACGCGCTGCTCGCCGACCTGCGCGCACACGGCGCTGAGGTGGCCACCGGCATCGAAATCAGCGCGCCGCCCGGGCCGTCGCCCGGAGTTGTCGCCTACGACACCGCGCCCACCGCACCGCTGCGGATATACGGTGCAGCGCTACCGGAACACTACGCAAAGGCGGCGACATGGGAATGGGCGGCAATTCCGCGTGGCGCGATCGCCGGGCCCACGCCGCGCCTAAACCCCTAGCCCACAACGATTCCCAAGACGTTCTGTGTTCGGCGGCCACACCCCCGGGCGGCGGCGTGCACGGTATGGCCGGCTACTACGCCGCGCGCAGCCTGCTGCGCCGCGAGTTCGGGTTGGACATGCCTAGGCTGGCGCCATGACCAAACTCGCGATCATCTACTACTCGGCCACCGGCCACGGCACCACGATGGCCAACCGTGTCGCCGCGGCGGCGCAGGCCGCCGGCGCGGAAGTCCGGGTACGTCCCGTCGCCGAGACGCGTGATCCGGAATCCTTCGCGCAGAACCCCGCCTGGGCGGCGAACTACAACGCCACCAAGGACCTGCCCGCGGCCACCGGCGACGACATCGTGTGGGCCGACGCCGTGATCTTCGGCTCGCCCACCCGATTCGGTTCTCCGGCGTCGCAGCTGCGGAACTTCCTGGACTCACTCGGCGGGCTGTGGGCCGAAGGCAAGCTGGCCGACAAGGTGTACGCGGGCTTCACGTCCTCGAACACCGCGCACGGCGGCCAGGAGACCACGCTCGTCGCGCTCTACCTCACGCTGATGCACTTCGGCGGCATCCTGGTGCCGCCGGGCTACACCGATCCGAGCAAGTTCGTCGACGGCAACCCCTACGGGGCCAGCCTGCTCACCACGCACGACAACATCGAGGCATTCGACGACGCCACCGGCAACGCGCTGGATCATCTGGCCCGCCGCGTCGTAACGATCGCCGATCGTCTGGAGTCGTAGCAGCTGTACGCGGGCCAGCCGGGCACCCGACGCGGGCCGCCCGGCCAGCCGGGCGTTCGGCGTAAGAGGGTTAAGCCGTTTCGGTGATCGGGCGGTCGACCCAGCTCATCAGGTCGCGCAGCTTCTTACCGGTGACCTCGATGGGGTGCTCGGCGTTCTCCTTGCGCAACTGCTCGAGCTGCTTGTTGCCGCCCTCGACGTTGGCGACCAGCTTCTTGGTGAATTCACCACTCTGGATGTCGCGCAGGATCTCTCGCATCCGCTCCTTGGTGCCGGCGTCGATGACCCGCGGGCCCGACAGGTAGCCGCCGAACTCCGCGGTGTCGGACACCGAGTAGTTCATCCGGGCGATGCCGCCCTCGTACATCAGGTCGACGATCAGCTTCAGCTCGTGCAGCACCTCGAAGTACGCCATCTCCGGCGGGTAGCCCGCCTCGACCATCACGTCGAAACCGGTCTTCACCAATTCCTCTGTGCCACCGCATAACACGGCCTGCTCGCCGAACAGGTCGGTCTCGGTCTCATCCTTGAAGGTGGTCTTGATGACGCCGGCCCGGGTGCCGCCGATGGCCTTGGCGTAGGACAGCGCCAGCGCCTCGCCCTCGCCGGTCGGGTCCTGGTCGACGGCGATCAGACACGGCACGCCCTTGCCGTCGACGAACTGACGGCGCACCAGGTGCCCGGGCCCCTTCGGGGCGACCATCGCGATCGTGACGTTGCCGGGCGGCTTGATCAGATCGAAGTGGATGTTGAGACCGTGACCGAAAAACAGTGCGTCGCCGTCGTTCAGGTTCGGCTCGATGTCGTTCTTGAAGATGTCGGCCTGGGCGGTGTCGGGCGCCAGCAGCATGATGACGTCGGCCCACTTGGCGACCTCGGCGGGAGTGTCTACCTCCAGGCCCTGCTCCTCAACCTTGGCCCGCGACTTCGAACCCTCCTTGAGCCCGACACGCACCTGCACACCGGAGTCGCGCAGGCTCAGCGAATGCGCATGCCCCTGGCTGCCGTATCCGATCACGCCGACCTTGCGACCCTGGATAATCGACAGGTCGGCGTCGTCGTCGTAGAACATCTCTAGTGGCACGGTGAATCTCTCTTTCTTATTGGACTTTTGGAATGTGTATCGCTTATTTGGCGGTGCCGATTCCACGCGGCCCACGGGATAGCGACACCACTCCCGATTGGACGATCTCGCGGATACCGAACGGTTCCAGCACTCGCAGCAGCGCTTCGAGCTTGCCGCGGGTACCGGTCGCCTCGACGGTCAGCGAATCCAGCGATACGTCGACTACCTTGGCGCGGAACAGGTTTGCCGCTTCGATTACCTGGCTGCGGGTACCGGAATCGGCCCGCACCTTGATCAGCGCCAGCTCGCGAGCCACCGAGTTGTCCTCGTCCTGCTCGACAATTTTGATGACATTGATCAGCTTGTTGAGCTGCTTGGTGACCTGCTCGAGCGGAGTCTCCTCGGCGGAAACCACGATGGTCATCCGCGACATGTCCTTCTGCTCGGTGGCACCCACAGCCAGCGACTCGATGTTGAAACCACGCCGCGAGAACAGCGCCGCGACGCGCGCGAGCACACCCGGCTTGTCTTCGACCAACACCGAAAGTGTGTGCGTTTTGGCGTACATATCAGGCGTGCCCTTCGGTTTCGTCGTCGAACAGCGGCCGGATTCCGCGGGCGTGCTGAATCTCGTCATTGCTCGTCCCGGCGGCCACCATCGGCCACACCTGTGCATCCGCGCCGACGATGAAGTCGATCACCACCGGGCGGTCGTTGATGGCGCGCGCCGCCTTGATCGCCTCGACGACGTCTTCCTCACGCTCACAACGGATTCCGACACAACCCAGCGCCTCGGCCAGCTTGACGAAGTCCGGGATGCGGTGAGAGTGCGTGGCCAGGTCGGTCTGCGAGTAGCGCTCCTCGTAGAACAGGCTCTGCCACTGCCGCACCATGCCCAGGTTGCCGTTGTTGATCAGCGCCACCTTGATCGGCACGCCCTCGATCGCGCAGGTGGCCAACTCCTGGTTGGTCATCTGGAAGCACCCGTCACCGTCGATCGCCCAGACCTCGGCCTCGGGACGAGCGACCTTGGCGCCCATGGCCGCCGGGATGGCGAAGCCCATGGTGCCCAGGCCGCCGGAGTTGAGCCAGGTGCGCGGCTTCTCATAAGAGATGAACTGGGCCGCCCACATCTGGTGCTGCCCCACGCCGGCCACGTAGATCGCGTCGGGCCCGGCGATCTTGCCGAGCTGCTCGATCACGTATTCCGGGCTCAGGCTGCCGTCGCTCTGCGGGCCGTAACTCAGCGGATAGGTCGACTGCACCTCGTCCAGATATCCCCACCAGGCGGTCATGTCGATCTTGCCCGGGGTTTCGTACTGGCGCAGCATCGCGATCAGGTCGGTGATGACGTTCTCGACGTCGCCCACAATCGGCACGTCGGCGACCCGGTTCTTGCCGATCTCGGCCGGGTCGATGTCGGCGTGGATGACCTTCGCTTCGGGCGCAAAGGAATCGAGCTTTCCGGTCACCCGGTCGTCGAAGCGGGTGCCCAGCGCGATCAGCAGATCGCTGCGTTGCAGCGCGGCCACCGCGGCGACCGTGCCGTGCATGCCCGGCATCCCCAGGTTCTGCCGGTGGCTGTCCGGGAACGCGCCCCGCGCCATCAGCGTGGTGACCACCGGAATCCCGGTCAGCTCAGCCAAATCCCGCAGCTGCTCGGTCGCCTCGCCGCGGATCACGCCGCCGCCGACGTACAGCACCGGTTTGCGCGCACGCGCGATCAGCTTGGCGGCTTCGCGGATCTGCCGGCTGTGCGGCTTGGTGTTCGGCTTGTAACCGGGCAGATCCATTTTCGGCGGCCAGCTGAACGTGCATTGACCCTGCAGCACGTCCTTCGGGATGTCGACGAGCACCGCTCCCGGACGCCCCGAAGCGGCGATGTGGAAGGCCTCGGCCATCACCCGCGGAATCTCGTCACCCGAGCGGACCAGGAAGTTGTGCTTGGTGATCGGCATTGTGATACCCGAGATGTCGGCCTCCTGGAAGGCGTCGGTCCCGATCAGTGACCGCCCCACCTGCCCCGTGACGGCGACGACGGGGATCGAGTCCATCTGCGCATCCGCCAGCGGGGTCACCAGATTGGTGGCACCGGGACCCGACGTGGCCATCATGACGCCGACCTTTCCGGTGGCGTGCGCATAGCCACTTGCCGCGTGACCGGCACCCTGCTCGTGCCGAACCAGCACGTGCCGCAGCTTTTTCGAGTCGAACAGCGGGTCGTAAACCGGCAGCACGGCGCCACCCGGGATGCCGAAGATGACCTCGACGTCGAGTTCTTCCAACGACCGGATTACCGACTGAGCACCGGTAACTTGCTGCGGTGCAACATGTTTCGCTTGCTTGGCCGGAACTTTTGCGGCGTCTTCGGTGCTTTCCGTGGCGTCCGGCGCCCAGTCGTCTCCATTGTGCGACTTGGGTGTCTGTGACCTGGTGGGTGCGCTCACTCTGGTGATTGTCCTCTTAGTCCTGATTTGGCTGGGGAAGTTTCGTTGATACGCAAGAAAAAACCCCCGTCAGCTCTCGCTGATCGAGGGTTGCGCGTTGGTGCCGGATCGCTTCACATGCTGAAGGAACTAGTCACGCACCAACGCGCGGCTAATTACTACGAGCATCCCGGGCTTTCCGGTGGTCTCCATAGCCCCCGACGGTAGCCTTCGCACTGCTCAACCGTCAAATCCGGTGCGACGGGGCCCCGTCATGGCCGCGCCGGCACCACCCGCGGCGCCACGAAGTCACCGGCGCAACCCGGGGTGAAATGATGCTGGGGTGGCCTCCGGTTCTGCAGCCCCGACACCCGTGCCCGTAGTGATCAAGATCTCACCGATGGCGCACCTCGCCGTGGGATTTCTGACGCTCGGATTGCTGATCCCGGTGCTGGCCTGGCCGCTGTCGACCCCACTGCTGCTGATCCCGGTGCTGTTGTCCGCATTGATCATCCGGCTGCGCACCGTGGCCGACAACCAGGGTGTGACGGTGCGGAACCTGACGAGCAGCCAAACGGTCGGCTGGGACGACATCGACGGGCTGCGCTTCCACCGCGGTTCGTGGGCACGCGCCAGGCTCAAGAGCGGAACGGAACTACGCCTGCCGGCGGTGACTTTCGCGACACTCCCGCAGCTGACGGCGGCCAGTTCGGGGCGAGTCCCCAACCCCTACCGATGACCGGCTGACGGGCGATTCAGGCGATCGGATTGACGCCGTTGAGCAGCACCCACACCGCGATACCGGCGGCGATGCCGGCAAGCAGGGCCACAAACGACCCGATGAAGGGCCGGTGCGCCCATCCCCTGTTGGCGTCCAGGCCATAACGGCCAGGCCCGGCCAGAATAATCGCAACCGCGAGGACGATCAGCGTGATCTGGTACTCGTGCCCCTGCGGCAGGAAGTACGCGAACGTGTGTGGTCGCGCCGACACGCTGACCAGCAGCTCGTTGATCAAAAAGGCCAGCGCGCCCGCGGCGGCCACCGGGGTGAACAAACCCAGCACCAGCAGCACACCCGCGGCGATCTCGCCCCCGGCACTGACATAGGACAGGATGTCGGCGTGCTGGTAGCCCGCGTCGGACAGTGAGTTCTTGAAGCTGGTCAGGCCCTGACCGCCCCACCAGCCGAACAGCTTCTGTAGCCCGTGCGCGCCGAGCACCACCCCGAGGCCGACCCGCAGCACCAGCAAACCCAGACTCTGGGTGCCGCGCCGTCCGATCGCGCGTTGCCGTTCGTAGTCCTCGCTCGGGTCGATCTCGGCGGGCTCGGCCGCCAAATGCCGCGGCGCCGGCTGCGGCTGCACGTAGGGCAGCGGCTCCTGCTGGTCGAGGACGTTATAGGACGGCCCGGCGGGGGCGGCGACCTGATTCGGGTCTTGGTAGGGGATCACGGAGGGGGTTCCGAAGTCGCCCGGATACCCGACGGGGGTCAGGTCATCTTCGGGGTCGACCAACCGCGCCGCGGCGGGGCGCCCCGGTACCTGCCCGGGAACTTCGCCGGGCCGCTGCCAAGATGCGTCATTCGATTGACCGGTCACGGGTGTCAGGGTAAGGGCATTTAGGCCCGAATTGGGGATTTGAGCGGCGCTTTCGCCGTGTAATCGGCGGCTAGACCATTAAATGGGCCCGGATTGACTCCAAATGGACTCGGCGGGGTTCCGAAATGGTGAACGCGTGCTGAAAACCAGCTCGCCACCGGCCGATGGAGTGGCGTCGCGGCGCCCACGCAGGCCCGCCTGTGGCGCCGGTGCCCGCCCTGTCCGTAGCCTGTCGATCATGCGTTTGGGGTGGCCGGTTCGGTGCGGGCTCGCTGCGCTGTGCGCGGCGATGGTGGTCGCGACGGGCTGCGCGCGGTTCAACGACGCCGCCTCCGCGCCGTTCACCACCGCCCCCGAACTCAAGCCGCAGCCGAGCTCGACGCCCTGCCCCGCCCCCGGGGTGATGCAGGGATGCCTGGAGAGCACCAGCGGCCTGATCATGGGGCCCGACAGCAAAACCGCCTTGGTCGCCGAGCGCACCACCGGCGCGGTCAAAGAGATCTCGGTCAGCGCCGAGCCGAAGGTGAAGCTGGTCATCCCCGTCGACGGATCCGGGGATGGCGGCTTGATGGACATCGTGCTGTCGCCGACCTACTCCCAGGACCGGCTGATGTACGCCTACATCAGCACGCCCACGGATAACCGGGTCATCCGCATCGCCGACGGCGATATCCCCAAGGACATCCTGACCGGGATCCCCAAGGGCGCCAACGGCAATAGTGGGGCACTGCTGTTCACCAGCCCGACGACGCTGCTGGTGCTGACCGGCGATGCGGGCAACCCTGCCATGGCCGCCGATCCGAAGTCGTTGGCGGGCAAGGTGCTGCGCATCGAGCAGCCGACCACGGTCGGTCAGGCGCCACCGACCACCGCACTGTCCGGCGTCGGCTCGGGCGGCGGACTGTGCGTCGACCCGGTGGACGGCTCGCTGTATGTCGCCGACCGCACGCCGACCGCGGACCGGTTGCAGCGCATCACCAAGGCCTCGGAGGTCTCCACGGTGTGGACGTGGCCGGACAAACCCGGCGTGGCCGGATGCGCGGCGATGGACGGCACCGTGATGGTCAACCTGGTCAACACCAAGATGACGGTGGCGGTGCGGCTCGACCCGAAATCGGGTGCGGTCACCGGTGAACCCGACGTCGTCCGCAAGGACACCCACGCCCACGCGTGGGCGCTGCGGATGTCGCCGGACGGAAACATCTGGGGCGCCACCATCAACAAAACCGCCGGCGATGCCGAAAAGCTTGACGACGTGGTGTTCCCGCTGTTCCCGCAGGGTGGCGGCTTCCCGCGTAACAACGACGACAAAGCCTGACGAAAAGGCCGCGCGCAGAACTGGAGCGCTAGGACTGCCCGCAGGCGGCCAGCACCAGCTCGCGCACCCGGGCGGCGTCGGCCTGGCCACGGGTGGCCTTCATGACCGCGCCCACGATCGCGCCGGCGGCTTGAACCTTGCCACCGCGGATCTTCTCCGCCACATCGGGATTGGCGGCCAGGGCCTCGTCCACCGCCGCCTGGGTGACCGAGTCGTCGCGCACCAGCGCCAGGCCACGTGCGGTCATCACCTGCTCGGGTTCGCCTTCTCCGGCCAGCACACCTTCGACGACCTGGCGGGCCAGCTTGTTGGACAGCTTTCCCTCGTCGACAAGTGCGATCACCGCGGCGACCTGAGCGGGCGTGATGGCCAGCTCGTCCAACTCGATGTTCGCCTCGTTGGCCTTCTGCACCAGGAAGTTTCCCCACCAGGAGCGTGCGTCCTTGCTGGAGGCGCCGTGCTTGATGGTGGCGGTGACCAATTCGACCGCGCCGGCGTTGACGAGATCGCGCATCACCTCGTCGGAAACGCCCCACTCGTCCTGAATCCGCTTGCGGCTCAACCAGGGCAGCTCGGGGATCGTCTGGCGCAATTGCTCGACCAGCTCTCGGCTGGGCGCGACGGGTTCCAGGTCGGGCTCGGGGAAATAGCGGTAATCTTGCGCCGTTTCTTTGGCGCGGCCGGGACTGGTGTACCCCGCCTCGTGAAAGTGTCTGGTTTCCTGCGTGATTGAGCCGCCGGAAAGCAGAACAGCGGCCTGGCGCTGCATTTCGTACCGCACCGCGACCTCGACGCTTTTCAGCGAGTTGACGTTCTTGGTCTCGGTCCGGGTGCCGAATTCGGTGGCGCCGGTAGGTTTCAGCGAGACGTTGGAATCACAACGCATCGAGCCCTGGTCCATCCGTACATCGGATACTTCCAAGGCGCGCAGCAAGTCTCGCAAGGCGGTCACGTAAGCCCGCGCGATCTGCGGCGCCCGGGCTCCGGCTCCCTCAATAGGCTTGGTGACGATCTCGATCAGGGGAACGCCGGCGCGGTTGTAGTCGATCAGCGACGTCGTCGCACCGTGGATGCGTCCGGTCTCGCTGCCCAGGTGGGTGAGCTTGCCGGTGTCCTCTTCCATGTGGGCGCGTTCGATCTCGACCCGCCAGGTGGTGCCGTCTTCCAGCGGCGCCTCGAGGTAGCCGTTGATGGCGATGGGCTCGTCGTACTGCGAGATCTGGTAGTTCTTCGGCATGTCCGGATAGAAGTAGTTCTTCCGGGCGAAGCGGCACCACGGCACGATCTCGCAATTGAGCGCGAGTCCGATGCGGATCGCCGACTCCACCGCTTTCTGGTTGAGCACGGGCAGTGAACCGGGCAGCCCCAGGCACACCGGGCACACCTGGGTGTTGGGTTCGGCACCGAATGTGGTTGAGCAGCCGCAGAACATCTTGGTCGCGGTGGACAGCTCGACGTGTACTTCCAGCCCGAGCACGGGATCGAAACGTGCGATGACGTCGTCGTAATCCAGCAGCTCGGCCGCTCCGGAGGTAACAGTCATGGCAACGATCCTAATGGTGGCCCAGCGGGGGCATAACAGCCCAGGCTCAGGACAAGGCGCGTCAGCGCCAGGACCGCAGCGCGGCTTCGCGCTCCGGCCGGCCGGCGACGAAGTCGCCCAGCGCGGCGGCCAGCTCCAGGTAGGCGCGCCGGCTTTCCTTGCTCAGCCGGTCCAGCCCGAGCTCTTTGCCCTCGCGGACGTGCCGATCGAATGGCAGCGTTACCGTGGCCGCGACGCGCGCCGACAGCGCCTCGAACTCCTTGGTGACCACGCCGTCCAGCTTGGCCGGTTCGGTGTAGTTCATCGCAAGCACCGTCGCCTTCAACAAGCGGCGATGTCCGTTGTTGGACAACCACTCCAGCGTTGTCCTGGTCTTGCGCACCGCATCGATCGAAGTGCCGGAGACCACGACCAGAGCGCGTGCCTCGGGCAGCACCGCGTCCATCACGCCGGAGTTGATCGCCTTGACGCAATCCACCAGCACCAGCGAATAGTGCTTGCGCAGAATCGAAAAGGTCTTGGCGATGTCCTGGCGCTCCAGCCGCCAGTCGGTGCGGCCGTAGTCAGGCAGGCCCAGCACTTCGAGGCCGAAGCTGTTCATGTGGGTGTGCGCGCGCACCTCCGCATACTGGGTCACCGAATCGCGCGCGAGCAGGTCGGCCAGGCCCAGCGGGTTGCGGCGACCGTGGCGCTCCGCCAGGTCGCCGGCGTCGATATCGACGGCGATGACCCGGTCGCCGCGCGCCTCGGCCAGCGTCGAGCCGAGCGCCTCGACCACCGCGGTCTTGCCGACGCCGCCTTTGAAGTTCAGCACCGCGATCGGAAACGCCCCACCGATCGGCACACCGATGCGCTCGCGCAGCTCCCGCTCGTAGGCGGCCTGTTTGCCGGGGCCGAGGTCGATTCCG
Source organism: Mycobacterium ahvazicum (assembly GCF_900176255.2). Taxonomy (GTDB): domain Bacteria; phylum Actinomycetota; class Actinomycetes; order Mycobacteriales; family Mycobacteriaceae; genus Mycobacterium; species Mycobacterium ahvazicum. Next base: position 1,220,062 of record NZ_FXEG02000002.1, on the reverse strand, counting down.
GTCACCCGGTGGATCACCGCTCGCCAGTTGAACCTGCTCGGCTCCGAGCCCTCCCGGAAGTCCAGGCCGTCCAGGGCGGTCCCGCCCAGGGTCAGATCGCGACGGTACGGCACGGCGGCTCGCCGAGCCCGCGCCAGCCGGTTGGGCGTAGCCGGGCCGCTTGACCTGGCCGGTTTCGCGGGCGGGCGCGGCTCGGGCACCGTGGCCGCCGTCGGGTCGGCGTTGGCTCGCCAGCTCGGCACCGAAGCCGCCGGACCCGCGGAACTCGACGGATATGCCGGCGCAGCAGACAGCGCGTTGACTCCGCGAACTCCCTCGCGGTTGCTCATAACGGCAGGTGTAGCCACTTCGACCTGGTGGTTAAACCCGGAAATTCGGCCCGTCCAGGAGTGCTGGCAGGTTGAGCCGGCAAATTCATTCGGTCGTCAGGCTGCTGCCATCCGACGTTTGCCCGCCGCGGCGTCAGCTAGAGCCGATGTGCTTGCTTCAGCATCCGGCCCGCACGTTCCCCGATGACCACACACGGCGCCATCGTGTTGGTGGTGGTGATCTCCGGCATCACGGAGCCGTCGGCCACTCTGAGGCTGTCGATTCCGTAGACCTTCAGGTCGCCGTCGACCACCGACATCGCGTCGCGGCCCATTTTGGCCGTGCCGACCTGGTGAAAGAAGGTGTTCGCCGCGTCCCGGACGAACTCTTCCAGCGCCGCTGGGCGCAGGTTTCCCGGCATGACCTCGCGTTTCACGTACGGCCGCAGGGGCGCGCTGTTGGCGATTTCGCGGCACCACTGCACGCAGGCGATTCCCTTTCGGACATCGTCGGGATCCCCCAGCGTGTTGGCGTCGATGCACAACGGATCCGTGGGGTTGGGGCCGCTCAGCCGGATGCGGCCCCGGCTCTTCGGATGAGCCAGCGCGGCATGAAACGTCCAGCCGGCTTCGGGAAGCCCGAACCGGGCGGCGGTCTCGTCGGTGGCGTAGGGAACTTCTACCTGCCAGGCGAAGAGGTCGGGGTGTGTCAGCCCGGACTCGCTCTGCCCGACTATCACCACTTCGGCCGCATTGTTCCGCGGCGGCTGCGCGTCGCGGTATTCCCACATGCAGTCAAAGGCCACGTGATCCTGCAGGTTGCGCCCCACCCCGGGCAGATGTTGATGTATCGGAATCCCGACCCGGCCGAGCTCGTCTTGGTCTCCTATGCCGGACAGCATCAGGACCTTGGGGGTGTGGTTCGCGCCCAGCGACAGGACAACCTCCGCGTCGGCGTCGATGCGGCGGGTGCTTCCTCGATGACGAATTTCGACGCCGACGGCTTTGCCGTCCTGAATCACCACGCGCTGCACGACCGCGTGAGTGAGGACGGTGAGGTTGGGCCGATCCATCAACGGGAAGGTGAACGAGCGAAATATCGACTGGCGCTGCCCATTTCGGATGCAGAGATCTCCCAGCGCAGCACCGCTCGTCGTCTCCATCATTGAGCCGTTGGCCGACGGGTAGACCGCGAGGCCGTTGGCCCGCGCCGCGTCCAACGTCGCCAGCGCAAGCGGATGGGGGTTCGGGGGCGGCTGGATGAAAACCGGGCCACCGGTTCCCCGGTATGCCGGATCCGGTGCGCCGTGCCAGTCTTCGATCTCCCGATAAATGGCGAGGATGGACTCGTAATTCCACGCCGGATCGCCCGTTTCGGCGGCGAAGTGATTCCAGTCGTCGCGGTGGGCGCGGATCCATCCCATCACGTTGATGCTCGAGCTGCCTCCCAGCACCTTGCCCATCGAATGCACGATCGAGCGGTTATTGATACTGGGGTTCGGCATACTGCGAAACCCCCAGTCGCGCTGCGAATTCAAGTTGGCCACCCATTGCCCGGGGTCGATGACTTCGGTGACGTTGTCGTCGCCGCCGGCCTCGACCAGCAGTACGTCGACATCCGGGTTTTCGGCCAACCGTCGAGCCACTACCGACCCCGACGAGCCCGAACCGCACACGATGAAGTCGTACCGCTGCTTGAGCACAGCGCTCAGCGAAGCCTGATTCGCGGCCACCCGCTCAGCGAACTCCCGGTCCACATCGAATTCGATTGCTGTTTCCTGCATTTGGTCCCCCAAGTGGGCAGTTGATGTCGCTACCCACTATCGGCGCGACCGTCATGCATGTCTTGCCCGTTCGCGCCGGGATCTTGCCGGCGTGCGCAATTCTGTGCCCAGAGCCGATACTCTCGCGGAGTTCTCCCGTGCGCCGCCTTGAACAGCCGGGAAAAATGCGCCGCGTTCACCAGACCCCACCGCGCACCGATCACACTCACCGGCACCGTCGTGAGTTCGGCGTTCGCAAGGTCCTTGCGACAGTGCTCGATCCTGCGGCTCCGGATCCAGTCGGTGACGGTGCGGCCGTCGTTTTCGAACAACCGTTGCAGTTGGCGCAGCGAGATGTGCTGCGCCGCTGCGATCGCCGGCACATCCAGGTCCGGGTCGCCGAGGTTGCGTTCGATGAATGCGAGTATCGCGAGCATTTGATGGCTCACATCGCGACGCTGCGGGCGTTCACACGCCAATTGCTCGCCCAACGATGCCTCGAGCATGTCGAATACCGCGTCGGCGACGTGGAGATTGAGCACTTGGGGGCCCTTGGCGGCCTGTCTGCCGAGCTCGACAAGAAACGGTGCCAGCAGCGCGCCCATCCCCTGGCGACCGTCGAAGCGACGGGCCGTCAGCTGAGATAGCTGTGCGGCCGGGATCCGCAGTAACTCGCGAGGAAGGAGCGCACTGTACATCCGGAATTTGCCGCTGACCGCGAAGTCGAACGGTCGCGTGGTGTCGTAGACGACGTAATCTCCAGGCGACAGGTTTGCTTCGCGGCCGTCCTGCCGCACCACGCAGCGGCCCCCCACGTGCACGCCGACCTTCAGATATTCGCGGCTGTGGTGGTCGATGAGCTGAGGCGTCCCGCGCAGCAACTGCCCACGCGTTCGGCGCAGCACGATGTCACCGTCGAATTGCAGCCGGTTGATCCGCAACGTGCCGAGGCTCGAGGTCTGCAGCGAGGCGTGGAAGGAGTCGGTGTCCTCAACCGAGAGCACCACCGGGACGAACGTGTCGCGAACCAGCTGGTGAAAGACATCGAAGCGCTCCTTGGCGCTGCGTTGTCCGGATTTGCTACTGGTCATGCTCGCTAGGAACGTCTCAACCGGCGGAATTGTTCACCATTGGCGGCCGGTGCTTTGCCCGCCGCGGCGGCCTCAGCCGAAGAACGCGGCGGCCTCGTCGTGGCGTGCGTCGGGCACCAGCTTGAGGTGGCGGGTGGCGTCGGCCAGCGAGACACGGCCGATGTCCTGCCCGCGCAGCGACACCATCTGCCCGTATTCGCCGGCGTGCGCGGCGTCGGCGGCGTTGACGCCGAACCGGGTGGCCAGTACGCGATCGTAGGCCGTCGGGATGCCGCCCCGCTGGACGTGGCCCAACACGGTCACTCGCACGTCCTTGTTGATCCGCTTCTCCACGGCAACGCCCAACTGCGCAGCGACGCCGGTGAATTTCTCGTGGCCGAATTCGTCAATCCCGCCCTCCCGCAAGGGAATCGACCCGGGGATCGGCTTGGCTCCTTCGGCCACCACGCAGATGAAGTGCGAATCCCCGCGCTGGAAACGGCGTTTGACGAGCCGGCACACATCCTCGATGTCGAAGGGCTGCTCGGGAATCAGCGTCATGTGCGCGCCGGATGCCAGCCCGGCGTTCAGCGCGATCCAGCCGGCGTGGCGGCCCATCACCTCCACCAGCATCACTCGCTGGTGCGACTCGGCGGTGCTGTGCAGACGGTCGATGGCGTCGGTGGCCACGGTCAGCGCGGTGTCGTGCCCGAAAGTGACGTCGGTGCAGTCGATGTCGTTGTCGATCGTCTTCGGTACGCCGACGACGGGGACATTCTCCTCCGAGAGCCAGTGTGCGGCCGTCAGCGTGCCCTCGCCGCCGATCGGGATGAGCACGTCGATGCCGTTGTCGTCCAGGGTCTGCTTGATCTGATCCAGCCCGGCCCGCAACTTGTCGGGATGCACGCGAGCGGTGCCCAGCACTGTCCCGCCCTTGGCCAGCAGCCGGTCATTGCGATCGTCGTTCTGCAGCTGGATGCGCCGGTTCTCCAGCAACCCGCGCCATCCGTCCTGGAAGCCGACCACCGACGAGCCGTACCGGGCGTCGCAGGTCCGCACCACCGCCCGGATGACGGCGTTGAGCCCCGGACAGTCGCCGCCCCCGGTGAGAATTCCGATCCGCATCCTCTTATCTTGCCTGTCTGGGCCGCCGTCGGGGCAAATCGGGCGGTGTGCGGGCTAGACGGTCGGCGCGGCCGGTAACGGTCCACGCGCCGCTTCGTAGGCGGCACCGACGCGATAAAGGCGATCGTCGGCCAGCGCGGGCGCCATGATCTGCAGGCCCACCGGTAGCTGGTCGTCCGGCGAGAGTCCCGACGGCACCGACATTCCGCAGTGCCCGGCCAGGTTCAGCGGCAACGTGCACAAGTCGAACAGGTACATGGCCAGCGGATCGTCGACCTTCTCCCCCAGCCGGAACGCGGTGGTCGGGGTCGTCGGCGACACCAGCACGTCGACGGACTTGTAGGCCTCGTCGAGGTCACGGGCGATCAGGGTGCGCACTTTCTGCGCCTGGTTGTAGTAGGCGTCGTAATAGCCCGCCGAGAGCGCGTAGGCGCCAATCATGATGCGGCGCTTGACTTCTGGACCGAAGCCGGCCGCCCGGGTCAGCGCCATCACTTCCTCGGCGCTGTGGCTGCCGTCGTCACCGACCCGCAGCCCGTAACGCATCGCGTCGAAGCGCGCCAGGTTGCTCGACACCTCCGACGGCAGGATCAGGTAGTAGGCGGCCAGCGCGTGATCGAAATGCGGACAGTCGACTTCGCTCACCTCGGCACCCAGCGCGGTCAGCTGTTTGACCGCCTCCTCGAACGACGACAGCACTCCGGGCTGATAGCCTTCGCCGCGCAGCTGCGAGACCACACCGATTCGCACGCCGCTCAGATCGCCTGCGGCACCGGCGTTAGCGGCGCCGACCACGTCGGGCACCGCGGCATCGACCGAGGTCGAGTCCATCTGGTCGTGGCCGGCGATCACCCGATGCAGCAGCGCCGTGTCGAGCACGGTGCGCGCGCAGGGGCCGCCCTGATCCAGCGACGACGCGCAGGCCACCAGGCCGTAGCGCGACACCGTGCCGTAGGTGGGCTTGACCCCGACGGTCGCGGTCAGCGCGGCCGGCTGACGGATCGAGCCCCCGGTGTCGGTGCCGATGGCCAGCGGCGCCTGGAAGGAGGCCAGCGCCGCGGCGCTGCCCCCGCCGGAGCCGCCGGGCACCCGCTCGAGGTCCCACGGGTTGCGGGTGGGGCCATAGGCGGAGTTCTCCGTCGACGAGCCCATCGCGAACTCGTCCATGTTGGTCTTGCCCAGGATCGGGATGCCCGCCGCACGCAGCCGGGCGGTGACGGTGGCGTCGTAGGGCGAGCGCCAGCCCTGAAGGATCTTGGATCCGCAGGTGGTGGGCATATCGACGGTCGTGAACACGTCTTTGAGCGCCAGCGGAACGCCGGCCAGCGCCGAGGGCAGCTGCTCCCCGGCCGCCACCGCCTCGTCGACCGCGGCCGCCGCCGACAGCGCCTCGTCAGCCGCGACGTGCAGAAACGCGCCGTACCGGTCATCGGACGCCGCGATCCGGTCCAGGTATGCCTGGGTGACCTCGACCGACGACAGCTCCTTGGCGGCGACCTTGGCAGCCAGCGTCGCGGCGTCGGAACGGATGATCTCGTTCACTCGCTGTCTCCGAGGATCTGCGGGACGGCGAAGCGGCCGTCGACGGCCGCGGGCGCCGCGGCCAGCGCCTCCTGCTGCGTCAGGCTGGGCCTGGTCTCGTCGGGGCGGGTGCCAGTGGCGTCTTTCAAGACGTCCTTGAGCGGGTTGTCGGTCGGCTCGACGCCGGTGACGTCGACCGCCTGGATCTGGCTGACGTGGGTCAGGATGGCGTCGAGTTGGCCGGCGTAGCTGTCCAACTCGGTATCGGTCAATGCCAGCCGGGCCAGCCTGGCCAGGTGCGCGACCTCGTCGCGGGAGATCTGGGACACGAGCGAAAAGCCTATCGGTGCTGCGGTCACGCGCGTGCAGCTGGCACCCACCCTGCGGAAATGCCGGACGCGCGGCTCTGTGCGACAGTGGGCGCGTGCCGTCGTATCTGTTGCGCATCGAGCTCGTCGACCGCCCGGGAAGCCTGGGCGCGCTGGCGGTTGCACTCGGTTCGGTGGGCGCCGACATCCTGTCGCTCGACGTCGTCGACCGCAGCGCGGGGTATGCCACCGACGACCTGGTCATCGAACTGCCCGCCGGCGCGATGCCCGACACGCTGATCACGGCGGCCGAGTCCCTCAACGGCGTCCGGGTGGACAGCGTGCGCCCGCACACCGGTCTGCTGGAAGCGCATCGCGAGCTGGAACTTCTTGACCACGTCGCCGCGGCCAAGGACAAGGCGGCGCGGCTGCAGGTGCTGGCCGACGAGGCACCCCGGGTGCTGCGGGTGAGCTGGTGCACGGTGTTGCAGGGCGCCGAGGGTGAGCTGCGGCGCCTCGCCGCCAGCCCGGGGGCGCCCGAGACCCGTGCGGTATCGGCCCCCTGGCTGCCGATCCAGGAGGCCGCGACGCTGGACGGCACCGCCGAGTGGGTGCCGCAGGCCTGGCGCGACATGGACATCACGATGGTCGCCGCGCCACTGGGTGACCCGCAGACCGCGGTGGTGCTGGGCCGTCCGGGCCCCGAATTCCGGCCGTCGGAGGTGGCCCGCCTGGGTTACCTGTCCGGCATCGTGGCCACCATGTTGCGCTGAATCAGCGCGCGGCCACCGGGGGTTTGGGTGCCGCGGCATCGCCGTCTTCCCACAGCAGCAGCTGACGAACCGCCGGACGCGGACCGTAGGGCCGCAGCATCGTGCTGGCCGGACGCGGACGCACCCGTTGCGGCCACCAGAACCAGCGCCCGAGAATCCTTGCGACAGAAGGCGTCATGAATGAGCGCACGATCAGCGTGTCGAACAACAAGCCCAGCCCGATCGTAGTCCCGATCTGACCGAGCACCTGGAAACCACTGAAAACAAACGCACACATCGTGACGGCGAAGACGATGCCGGCCGAGGTGACCACCGACCCGGAGCCGGCCATCGCCCGGATGATGCCGGTATTGAGACCGGCATGGATTTCTTCTTTGAACCGGGAGATCAACAGCAGGTTGTAGTCCGAACCGACCGCCAGCAGCAAGATCACCGCCAGTGCCAGCACGACCCAATACAGCTCGATACCAAACATGTATTGCCACACCAGAACTGACAGCCCGAACGAAGCGCCCAGGGATAGCGCGACGGTGCCGACGATGACCAGCGCGGCGATCAGGCTGCGCGTGATGATCATCATGATCAGCAGGATGAGGCTCAACGCGGCGAATGCCACGATCATCAGGTCGTACTTGGCGCCCTCTTGGATGTCCTTGTACGTCGCGGCGGTGCCGCCGAGATAGATCCCCGAGTTCGCCATCGGCGTGCCCTTCAAGGCCTCGTGCGCGGCCTTCGCGATCGGGTCGATGTGCGAAATACCTTCGGTGGTAGCGGGATCGCCGTCATGCGTGACGATCATGCGGGCGGCCTTACCGTCGGGTGAGAGGAACAGTTTGAGCCCGCGTTTGAAGTCGGGGTTGTCGAACACCTCTGGCGGCAGATAGAAGGTGTCGTCGTTCTTGGCGGCGTCAAACGCCTGCCCCAGCGCCGTCGAGTTCTCCAGCGCACGCGCGTTCTGGGCGTAGATGCCGGACAGCGTGGCGTAATTCGCCAGTGTCAGATCGCGATTGGTCTCCTGGCTTTGAATCTGGGGCGGTATCAACGCCACCAGCTTTGGTTGCAGTGCGTCGAGTTTGTCCAGCGAAGCCGTCAGGTTCTCGAATTTTTCGGTCAGCTGGTCGATGCCGTCGAGGGCGTCGAACAGCGACCTGAACGCGAAGCAGGCAGGAATGTCGTAACAGTGCTTCTCCCAATAGAAATAGCTGCGAATCGGCCGGAAGAAGTCGTCGAAATTCGCGATCTTGTCGCGTAGGTCTTTGATCGTCGCGAGCGTATCGCGAAAGCTTTCGGTCTCGTCGTGGGTGGTGCCGGCCAACTGCTGCTGCAGGACGAACTGCTGTCGCAGGATGTCGATCGTCTTCGATAGTTCGTTGGCTTGCTTGAGGGCGTCGTCGGCCCGATCTCGTTGGTAGGTCAGGTTCTGCTGCTGGGCGGCACTCTGATTGCTCACCACGAACGCGAGCGAGCTGTGGACCAGCGGGGTTCCCAACGGCCGGGTGATGGTCTGCACCTGGGCGACCCCGGGGACGTGGAACACGGCCTTGGCCACCTTGTCCAGGATGAGCATGCTGGCCGGATTACGCATGTCGTGATCCGATTCGACCATCAGCAGTTCCGGCTCCAGCCGGGCTCGCGAGAAGTGCTTCTCGGCGGCGGTGTAACCGATATTGGCCGGAGCGTCGGCGGGCATGTAGGGACGGGTGTCGTAGCTGGTCTTGTATCCGGGCAGGGCGATCAGACCGACCAGGGCCAGCGCACTCGCGGCCGCGAGAACGGCGCCGGGCCAGCGGACGATGGCCGTGCCGATCCGCCGCCAACCGCGCGTCTGTATCGCTCGCTTCGGGTCGAAGATGCCGGCCTTGGCACCCAAGGTGAGAATCGCGGGCCCCAGTGTCAGCGCGGCGAACAGCGCCACCAGGATACCCAATGCTGCTGGGATTCCCAGACTTTGGAAGTACGGCAGCCGGGTGAAGCTCAGACAGGCCACCGCGCCGGCGACGGTGAGCCCGGATCCCAACACGACGTGCGTGGTGCCGTGATACATCGTGTAAAAGGCTTTTTCGCGGTCTTCACCGGTCCCGCGCGCTTCCTGGTAGCGGCCCACGAAAAATATCGCGTAGTCCGTTCCGGCGGCGATCACCAACAGCGTCAGGATATTTGTCGCGTAGGTCGACAGGCCGATGATTCCCTCGTTGCCGAGGAACGCGACAAGGCCTCGGGCAGCTGACATTTCGATCAGCACCGTGGCGAGAACCAGCAGCGTGGTCAGTACCGAGCGGTAAACGAAGAACAACATCAGTGCGATCACCCCGATGGTGATCGTGGTGACCTTCGCGGTGCCCTTGCTGCCCACGTCGAACTGGTCGGAGATCAGCGGCGCGGCGCCGGTCACATAGGTCTTGACGCCCGGTGGCGGCTTCATGTGGTCGATGATGTCGCGGATGGCGCCGACACCCTCGTTGGCCAACGCGGAGCCCTGATTACCCGCGAGGTTCACCTGGACATAAGCGGCCTTGCCGTCGGTGCTCTGCGATCCCGCCGCGGTGAGCGTGTCGCCCCAGTAGTCCTGAACGTGCTCGACGTGCTTTTTGTCCTGCTCGAGCTTGCGAATCATCTCGTCGTAGAAACGATGGGCGTCCGCGCCGAGCGGTTTGTCGCCTTCCAGCACGATCATCGCCGAGCTGTCGGTGTCGAACTCATGGAACGCCTGGCCGATGCGCTTAATTGCCTTGAGCGACGGGGCATCCGGAGAGTTCAGCGCCACGTTGTGGGTCTTGCCCACCTCTTCCAGCTGCGGTACCGCGATGTTGGTGATGGCGGCCAGCGCCACCCAGAAAAGCAGGATCGGCAGCGCGAGCCGTCGGATGTTGCGCGGCACCGCAGGCCGCGTCTGCTGTTCGTTGGTTTGGTTGCTCATCCCGACTTATCCAGACAGAAGGTGTAGGCGTCGACCTTGTTGACGGTGCGTTCGTCTTTGACTTGACCGTTGACGGTGATGCGGCAACCGAGGGTGTCGCCGTTGCCTTGCGCCACGACGTTGGCCACGACCGCGGGCTCCGTCGTGGTGATCGTGAACGACCAGGGCAGCGGCGCGTTCTTGACTTGCTGCGGCTGGGCATTGACGTCCAGGTAGTTGATCGTCGCCACCGCACCCGGCGCACCGAAGACCTCGAGCACCACCTGCTTGGGGTTGAACGGGACGATCTCGTTGGACAGGCCGCTGTTGGCCGAGGTCTTGTAGTTCGAGCCGAAGATCCCGTGCAGGCGGTAGATGCCGAATCCCGCGACGGCGACGACGAGTATCGCGACCAAGACTATCCAGCCCTGCCGAAGCAGGTTGGACATTGAAATCGCCTTCACCCTCGGCCTTTCGATGGTCGGGCGTTCTCGATCACTCTATGACTACGACCGCTGCCCCGCGCAAGGGCGAACGGACGGATCTCACAGTACGGTACTGGACCGTACTGTGACAAGAGACGCGCGCGTACACATTTTCAACAGCCGGACGACGTGCAGGCGGCCGCGTTACCCGGCGGTCCGCGTCAGACCCGGCATCAGGAACTGGTCGACCAGCAGCTGCACCGTCTGGCGCGTGGGCGGCCGGTCGGGAATGAGGGACCGGAAGATGAGATAGCCGGGTAGCAGGTCCCAAAGTTCGTCAACGAAAGCATCTTTGGCGATCTCGCCACGATCGACGGCCCGCTGCATCACGTGCTTGATCAAGGCCTTGCGCTGCTTGAGGAATTGATCCTGCAGGGCCTCGTTGAGCGCCGGATGGCGCGATACCTCGACCATCACCGCGCGGATGGTGCTGGCGTGCTGACGTCCGTGCTCGCCGCACACCTCGCCGAGATTGATCAAATCGTCGCGCAGGCTACCGGTATTCGGCGCGACCGCGACCTGGCGGACACCTTCGATGAAGGCGGCCAGCACCAGTTCGGCCTTCGAGGGCCATCGCCGGTACACCGTGGCCTTGCTGGCGTGGGCAGCACTGGCGACCGCGTCGATCGTCAATTGGTCATAGCCGTGTTCTTGTAGTAGCTGCAACGTCACCGCCAACAGTTCGGCCTCGCGCGGAGACCACGGCGATGGCTCCGTGCACTGATCGGCCGTCTGGGTCATAGCGCCCACCATAAAGCCGGAACACCGGTACGGACCAGTACTGCGCTGTTAATCGGCTGTGTTGTCGGCCGCGGGCCCGTCGGTCAGCAGCCGGCGAAAGCCGTCCTCGTCGAGGATGGGCACACCCAACTCGACCGCTTTGTCGTACTTCGAGCCCGGCGAATCGCCGGCGACCAGATAGGCGGTGTTCTTCGACACCGAACCCGCGGCCTTGCCGCCACGGGACACAATCGCCTCCTTGGCCTCGTCGCGGGAGAACCCGGTCAGCGACCCGGTGACCACGATGCTCAGCCCGGCCAGCGTCCGCGGGGTGCTCGCGTCGCGCTCGTCGGCCATCCGCACGCCCGCCGCCCGCCACTTGTCGACGATCGCGCGGTGCCAGTCGACGGTGAACCATTCGGTGACCGCGGCGGCGATGGTCGGCCCGACGCCCTCGACCGCGGCCAGCTCGTCGGTCGACGCCGACGTGATCGCGTCGAGGCTGCCGAATTCGGTTGCCAGGGCACGCGCCGCGGTCGGGCCGACGTGCCGGATCGACAGCGCCACCAGCACTCGCCACAGCGGCTGCGCCTTGGCCTTGTCGAGGTTGGCCAGCAGCCGCTTACCGTTGGCCGACAGCGTGCCGGCCTTGGTGGTGAACAATTCGGTGCGCAACAGGTCGTCCTCGGTGAGGGTGAACAGGTCTCCCTCGTCGGTGATCACTTCGGCCTGCAGCAACGCGATGGCGGCCTCGTAGCCCAGCCCCTCGATGTCGAAGGCGCCGCGGCCGGCGACGTGAAATACCCTCTCCCGCAACTGCGCTGGGCAGGATCGGGAGTTGGGGCAGCGGATGTCGGCGTCGCCCTCCTTGGCCGGGGCCAGCAGGGTGGCGCATTCGGGACAGTGGGTGGGCATCAGGAATTCGCGTTCGGTGCCGTCGCGCAGATCGGCGACCGGGCCCAGCACTTCGGGAATCACGTCGCCGGCCTTGCGGATCACCACGGTGTCGCCGATCAGCACGCCCTTGCGTTTGACCTCGGAGGCGTTGTGCAGGGTGGCCATTTCGACCGTCGAACCCGCGACCTTGACGGGCACCATGACCGCGAACGGTGTGACGCGTCCCGTCCGCCCGACGTTGACCCGGATATCCAGCAGCTTGGTCTGCACCTCTTGCGGCGGGTACTTGTACGCGATCGCCCAGCGCGGCGCTCGCGAGGTCGACCCCAGCCTGCGCTGCAGTGCGAAGTCGTCGATTTTGACGACGACACCGTCGATTTCGTGATCGACGTCGTGGCGGTGCTCTCCCCAGTAGGAGATCCGTTCCAGCGCACCCCCGGCGTCGGGGACCCGGGCGGTGTGGCCGGAGACGGGCAGCCCCCAGGCGCCCAGCGCCAGGTAGGCGTCGTGCAGACTGGCCGGCCGAAATCCCTCGGCATGCCCGACGCCGTGGCAGATCATCCGCAGTTTGCGGCGAGCGGTCACCGCGGGATCCTTCTGCCGCAGCGAGCCCGCGGCGCTGTTGCGCGGGTTGGCGAACGGGACCTTGTTGTCTTCGACCAGGGCGGCGTTGAGCGCCTCGAAGTCGGCGACCCGGAAGAACACCTCGCCGCGGACCTCGAGGACGTCGGGAATCGGGTAGTCGTCGCTGGGCGTCAGCCGTTCCGGGACATCCTCGATGGTGCGCGCGTTGTTCGTGACGTCCTCGCCGGTGCGGCCGTCACCGCGGGTGGCCGCGCGGACCAGGCGGCCACCGCGGTACACCAGAGCCAGTGCGACGCCGTCGATCTTGAGCTCACAGAGGAAGGGCACGTCATGGCCGACCTCGGCGTGGATGCGGGTGGCCCACACGTCGAATTCCTCAGTGCTGAACACGTTGTCCAACGAGAGCATCCGTTCCAGATGCTCGGCCGAGGTGAAATCGGTGGCAAATCCCGCGCCACCGACCAGCTGTGTCGGTGAATCGGGGGTGCGCAGCTCGGGGTATTGCTCCTCGAGAGCGCCCAGCCGGCGCAGCATGTCGTCGAAATCGGCGTCGGAAATGACCGGCGCATCGCGCACGTAGTAGCGAAACTGGTGCTCACGCACCTCGTCGGCCAATTCACGCCATTGACGCCGGACCTCGGGCGCGACAGGGTCAGCTTCTGGCGAACTCACCTTGGCAGGCTATCGAAGGGTGGGGACAGTGCCCGCCGGTGACGCCCGGTCGCGTCTGCCGTACCAGCAACCAGGAAAAGCCGACGTGTCCTTTGTGCCCGCCTCACAGCGACAATCGGAGCACGCGGGCGGTCGCCGCGAGAGTTGTCGCTCGGAGGCGGGCAAAAAGGTACAGGTCCGGTTACCGCGACGGGTGCGGCGGATGTGACAAGCGGCTCGCCACCTAGATGGCGTCGGGGTCCTCGGCGAACGCCTCGGCGGCCTTGCGGGCCAGCTCGATCGCGGTGCGGGCCCACTGTGGCGTCGCATTGGCCAGACCACATGCCGGGGTGACGCCGATGCGCTCGCGCAGCGCCGAGCGGCCGAAGCCGAGCCGATCGGTCACCGCGACGAGGGCCGCGGCCACCTCCTCGGCCGCGGGCCGGCGTTGCGGAGCGGTGGCGGCCACCACGCCCAGCATCACCGCGCGACCCGATTCGACGAACGCCGCGATCCCGTCCAGGTCCGCGGGCCGCAGCGTTGCGGCGTCGACCGATATTGCGCTAGTCGCACTGCGCGCCAACAGATCCCACGGCAATCCGGCCGCGCAACTGTGCACCACCACCTCGGCGCCCACCGCCTGCGCGCAATGGTCGAGCAGCCCTTGAGCCACCGACTCGTCGAGCGCGGCAACCGGACTCAGTGCGGTGACTCCGCTCAGCTGGCCACCCAGCGCCGCCGGCAACGACGGCTCGTCGAGTTGCACGACCACCGGTGTGTCGAGGCGGCGCGACAGCGCGGCACGATGGTCGGCAACACCCTCGGCCAGCGACGCCGTCAGGTCGCGCACCGCCCCCGGGTCGGTGATCGCCCGGTGGCCGTTGGACAGCTCCAGCCCGGCGGCCAGTGTGATCGGGCCCGGCGCTTGCACCTTGACCACCCGTCCGCCACCACGCAGGCCCGCCGTCTCCCAGGCTTCCTCGAGGGCATCCATGTCCTCATCGAGGAGGCTGACGGCCCGGCGGGTCACCGCGCCGGGCCGACCGGCGATGCGGTAACCACGCGGCACGGTGTCGATCGCCACATCGACGAGCAGCGCGCCGGCCCGCCCCAGCAGGTCGGCGCCCACTCCCCTGGCGGGCAGCTCGACCAGGTGAGCCATCGCGGCCGCCAACTCACCGACGACGACCTCCGTCGCCGGCCGTATCGCGATGCCGGGCCATGAACCGACGCCGCTGGCCGTCGCGAACGGAGAGGCGAAAACACTCACCCGGCAACCGTATTCGACGTCGCATCACGAGCGGGCGGCCAGGGGTGTGTTGTGGCCGGCCAACACGGCTAGGCTCGGGGGTTTAGAGGGGTGCAAAACGGTGTGGCGCAAGGCAAGATTCGCGTGGCCGCTGCTGATGTGTGGCGCGGTGGTGCTGAATGCGGCGTGCACCCGGGTGGTGGACGGCGCGGCAGTGCCGGGGTTCACCGGCGGCGCCAAGGGCATCAACGGGGTCAATGTCGACACGATCCTGCTGGACCAGGCGAGGATGCAGGCGATCACCGGCGCCGGCGAGCACCTGTCGATCATTCCGTCGATGGACGGACGCACCCCGGTCGACATCGACACGCTCGCCGACACCACGCCGCGCGCCTGCCGGTTCCTGTTCGCCGAGACCGCGACGTTCGGGCCCGACATCGAGGAGTTCCACAAGACCACGTTCCAGGATCCGCCTGACGGCGCCCTGATCTCTGAAGGCGCCGCGGCCTATCGCGATGGCGCGACCGCGCAGCACGCCTTCGCCGCACTGGTGTCGACGGTCACCGACTGCGCGAACGGCTCGGCCGGCGAAGCATTCGTCGGCGACTGGAAATCCGATGCCAGCTCGCTGCACCTGGGTCCGGGCGGCTGCGGCCGCGACTACCGGGTCCAGTCGGTGGCGTTGGTGGAAGTCACCTTCTGCGGCTTCCCGCAGTCGGTCTCCGACATCGTGATGACCAACATTGTCGCCAACTTCCCGCGGTAGATTTCGCTAACCTGCTTATGCGACAGGGGTTTTCACCAGTGCGCCGTGGTCTCCAACGCGAAGTTCTGGTGGCCGCACTGGACCCACATCGCGACATGCAGGGCCGTGACAGCCGCGGAGACCGCCAAAGCGGTGATCGCCAGCGCAAAGCCTTGCTCCGCACGGCGCCTGACCTGCCAGATGCCGGCAAGAGCGAGAACGCTGCTCAGGATCGGGCTGCCGTACATGCCCATGATGCTGAGCACGAACGCCGCAATGGCAAGGCCGTTGGTCTGTACTGCCTGCGCCTGCGCGGTGATGTGGTTGTCGTTCATCGTCATTCGTTCCTTCCCCGCTCAGGGGTCGATCAATTACGAGACGAATGTTCTCCGCAAGCTCTTGGAAAATCCTTGGAAGCCGCAGCGATGGCCGCTGAGCAGGGGAATCAGCGCGAGGTGCCGGCAATGGTGGCGCTGCCGAGCACCTCGTCGCCGGCCGGATCCGGGCGATACAGCACGACGGTCTGACCGCGCGCCACCCCGCGCAGCGGGACGCGCAACCGCACGCAGAGCTCGTCGCCGACCAATTCGGCCACCGCACTCGCGGTTTCGCCGTGGGCCCGCACCTGCACGGCGCACTCGATCGGCCCCGCCGGTGCGGCTCCCGCGGTGAAGACCGGGTCCCGTCCCGTCAGCGCATGCACTTCGAGATCGGCGGCACTGCCCACCTGCACCGTCGCGGTGTCGGCGTCGATTGCCGTCACGTAGCGCGGCAGACCGTCCGGCCCCGGCCCGGCGATGCCCAGGCCCTTGCGCTGACCGATCGTGAAACCGTGCACGCCGTCGTGATTGGCCAGCACCGAGCCGTCGGAACCCACGACGTTGCCGCGGCGCACCGCGATGCGCTCCCCCAGAAACGCCCGGGTGTCCCCCGACGGGATGAAGCAGATGTCATGGCTGTCCGGCTTGTCGGCGACGGCCAGACCGCGACGAGCCGCCTCGGCCCGGATCTGCGGCTTGGGGGTATCCCCGATCGGAAAAGCGGCATGGCGCAACTGCTCTGCGCTCAGCACCGCCAGCACGTAGGACTGATCCTTGTCGTGGTCGACGGCGCGGCGCAGCCGGCCTTGCGACAAACGCGCGTAGTGGCCGGTGACGACCGTATCGAAGCCCAGGGCCAGGGCACGCGCCGACAGTGCGGCGAACTTGATGCGCTGATTGCAGCGCACACACGGGTTGGGCGTCTCGCCACGCGCGTAGGACGACACGAAGTCGTCGACCACGTCTTCGGCGAACTTCTCCGCGAAATCCCAAACGTAGAAGGGGATTCCGAGTACATCGGCCACGCGGCGCGCATCCGAAGCGTCCTCTTTCGAGCAGCAACCCCGCGAGCCGGTGCGCAGCGTGCCGGGCGCCGACGACAGCGCGAGGTGCACGCCGACCACGTCATGTCCGGCATCGACCATCCGAGCCGCGGCGACCGACGAATCGACGCCGCCGCTCATTGCGGCAAGAACTTTCACCCCGACGCCCCCGCGGCGGCAAGCGCCGCGCGCCGGGCCCGATCCACCGCGGCCGGCAGTACCCGCAGCACCTCGTCGACGTCGGCATCGACACTGGTGTGGCCCAGCGACAACCGCAGCGATCCCCGCGCGGTCGCGGCGTCGGCACCCATCGCGATCAGCACATGTGAGGCCTGCGGAACTCCGGCGGTGCACGCAGAACCGGTCGAGCATTCGATTCCGTTGGCATCCAACAACATCAACAGAGCGTCGCCTTCACAGCCACGAAAAGTGAAGTGGGCGTTGCCGGGAAGTCGCGAATCACGGGATCCGTTGAAGCCGACGTCGTCGATCTCGGCCAGCACCCCCTCGACCAGCCGATCACGCAGGGCGCGCAGCCGTGCGCTGTTGGCCTCGAGGCCGTCCACGGCGAGCCGCATCGCGGCGGCCATTCCGACGGCACCGGCGACATCCGGCGTGCCGGAACGGATGTCGCGCTCCTGTCCGCCGCCGTGCAGTAGTGGCGCACAGGCCACGTCTCGGCGCAACAACAGCGCACCGACCGCCTGCGGCCCCCCGAACTTGTGCGCGGCGACGCTCATCGCCGACAGCCCACTCGCGGCGAAGTCGACGGGCAGCTGCCCAACGGCCTGCACGGCGTCGCTGTGCATCGGAACGCCGAATTCGGCTGCGACCGCGGCGAGTTCGGCGATGGGCATGATGGTGCCGACTTCGTTGTTGGCCCACATCACCGAGACCAGCGCGACGTCGTCCTGACTCTCCAGCAGCTCCCGCAGCGCGGCAGCCGACACCGAGCCGTCGGCGGCCGTGGGCAGCCAGCTCACCTGGGCGCCCTCATGCTCGACGAGCCAGTCGACCGAATCCAGCACCGCGTGGTGTTCCACCTGGCTGGTGATGATGCGCAACTGACGCGGATCGGCCTCGCGGCGGGCGCGGTAGATGCCCTTGACGGCCAGGTTGTCGCTCTCGGTGCCGCCCGCCGTGAAAATCACCTCGGACGGCCGCGCGCCCAACTTGTCCGCGATCAGCTCGCGGGACTCCTCGATGCGGCGCCGCGCCGTGCGACCGCTGGTGTGCAGCGACGAGGCGTTGCCGACCATGCCGAACACGGCCGTCATCGCCTCGATGGCAGCGGGGTGCATCGGGGTGGTGGCAGCGTGATCGAGGTAGACCATGACGCGCCCCAGGATACCGGGCCGCCCGGATACCCTAAGCGGCCAGCACGTGGCCTCGATCTGAGCGCTGACCTGGGCGCCGCCCCACGCCGACGCCCACCGCCGACTGGCAGCGGCGCGCCAGCCCCCGCCGGTCGGCGCCCGGTAGCTGCAGAGACTCCACGTGGACGTGCGCCAGGGTGCGGCGCTGGGTGATCAGCCGGCGCATCGCCGCCGCCAGGGTGTCGTCCCCGACGAAGGCCGGAGCGGTCGAAATCAGGCCGTCGACGTGGTGATATGTCAACCGCAGCGGCTGAACCGGGCGGCCGGCGTCGATCGCGGCCTGGAACATCGCCGGGTAGAACGAGCCGCAGGCCACCCCGCACCACGTGGTGCCCTCGGGAAAGGCCACCACGGTTTCACCGCCGCGCAGCCGGTCCGCGACGGTTTCCACCACGGCGGGCAACTGCCGCAGGCTGGACCGTTCGATCGGAATGATCTTCAGCAGCCGCTGCGTGAGCTCGCCGAACATGTCAGCGCGTGCGACGTACCAGCCGGGCAGCACCGCGCCGATGGAGAAGACGTCCAGCCAGGACATGTGCGGACCTACCACCAGGACGCCACGCAGGTTTCGGATCGGGGCACCCGACACGCTGATCCGGACCCCGAAAACGCGCAGCACCATCCGGCAGTAGAACTGCCGCACCCGCATTTGCCCCCGCCAGGGCACCAGCGCCATCGGCGCCCCCAGCAGCAGCAACACCACCAGCATGACGCGAAGGGTCACCCGCAGCACCACCACCAACCTCGACGAGGCGGGGGCGACCCCTACACAGCTGCTGTCGCACGTCGCGCGCGGCAGCCAGGCGTGGTCGGTGGTGACTGCGGGAGCGTTCATCGGTCGCCGCCCGCCATCTCCGAAGCCGCCGAGACCGACCGCAGTCGTCGCAGATATCGGGTATCGGCCTGGCGTTTGTTCAGCAGCACGCAGAAATCGCCGACACCGAAGTCGGGGTCAAGCGCCGGCTCGCCGCAGGATTTGGCGCCCAGCCGCAGATAGCCGCGCATCAGCGCCGGAACCGAAGGCCGTTGCGGCGGCGCGATCTCGTCAAGGGACTTGCCGTCCACGACGACCGGCCGGTGCGGGTACACCCGATACTCCGGGGGCGCCGCATGCCGGCTGCGCACGAAGTCGCGCACACCCCGAAGCTGGCTGCCCGGCGCGTCCTGCCCCGTTTCGGAATCGGCTTCGCTGCCGATCGGCACCGACACACACCCGATCACGTAGTCGTAGCCGTAGCGGTCCAGGTAGGCCAGAATCCCTGCCCACATCAACAGCACGACACCGCCGTTGCGGTGCCCGTCACGCACCACCGCACGGCCCATCTCCACCAGCGACGGCCGCAGCGGGTCGAGCGCGCCGAGATCGAATTCCGTCGCCGTGTACAGGCCCCCGGCCGCGATCGCGCCCGCCGGCGCCAGCATCCGGTAACACCCCACCAGCTCGCCGGTGTCGTCGTCACGAACCAGCAGGTGATCACAGAACTCGTCGAAGCGGTCCACGTCCCGGTCCCCCGCACCCGATTCCGGCAACGCGAAACCTGGCGTGCTGGTGAATACGTCGTACCGGAGCCGCTGCGCCGCCTCGACCAAACTGGGGTCTGTGGACAGCAACAGCGAGTAACGCGGCCCAGACGAGCTGGTCGCGGCTCCGTCCGGCGTATCACTCGGTATCAGGACAGAAGCAATGCTCATGGGAAACAACGTGGCGTAATCGAGGAGCGAATCGGCATCGGCGCTATGACGTGTTGGTGCACGCAAGATGACGAAATGTGTGCCCACGGTGAAGTGTGGCGTACGTAACGCTGACGCTCACCGTACGCAAGCGCCCGAGATAGCGCCAATACAATGCCGCGCCAGGCGGATTTGTCCGCGTATTCGTAAGAGCGGCAACGCAATAAACACTCGCACGTCGGTCGCTATTAACGTGCTCGCCAATTTCGAGCGAATCGGATACCCGAGTGCAGCGCGCCATGTTTGATGTAGGCGTGCTGCAGACCTCGAAGTTGAATATCCAAGCGCGGGCACAAGAAGATAGCCGACTGGCCAGCCTGCGTTACTACGCCGCGTGCAACCGACTGCCGTTCTTCAGGCGCGTCGAATCCGCTCCCGGTCCGACGTCGGTCATCGAAGGAAAGACTCGAATCATGTTCGGGTCGAACAATTCTCTGGGCTTGTGCGGCGATCGGCGATTGGTCGATGCGGCCAATCGGGCGACCGAACTGTATGGGCCGGCCTGTGGCGGCGCGCCTCCGCACTGCGGCACGCTGCGGGTCAAGGTCGAGCTCGAGGAGTTGTTGGCCGACTGGTACGGCACCGAAGCGGCGCTGGTCTTCAACAGCGGCTACTTGGCCAATGTCGGTGCCATCACTGCCCTATTGGGCGCGGCCGATCTCGCGTTCCCCGATAGCGAGGCCCACACGTCGCTGCACGACGGCATCCGGCTTTCGGGCGCCAGTTCCCGATACTTCGCGCACAACGACCTGAATTCGCTGGAACGCAACCTGATCCGCACCGCGGAGCGCGGCGGCACCAAGTTGATCGTGATCGACGGCCTCTACTCGATGCAGGGCGACGTGGCGCCGATGGAAAGCATTGTCGCGCTGGCCAACAAATACAATGTCGCCCTCTACGTCGACGAGGCGCACAGCCTCGGCGTCTTCGGGCCCAACCGAACCGGGATCGCCGAAGAATACGGTTGCGCCAAGGACGTCGACGTGTTGATGGGCAGCATGTCGAAAGCGATCGCGTCCACCGGTGGTTTCATCGTCGGCTCGCGCGACCTGATCGATGTGCTCCGATTACGTTCCAGCCAGCACATGTTCACCGCGACCGGGGCGCCGGCGGCGATGGCGGCCAGCATCGCCGGGATCGACATCATTCGCAGCCCGGAGGGCTCCCAGCGCGCCGAAGCGGTGCTGGCCAACGCCCGCGCCCTGCGCGACGGCCTGATGTCGCACGGCCTGCAGGTGCGGGCGGGCATCGTTCGTGCGGACGGCTCCCACGTCGTGGCCCCGCATGTATCGGTGTGGATCGGTCCGGAAGCGCGCGCGATCGCGGCCTGGAATGACGCATTCGACAACGGCGTCTTCTGCTCACTGGCGGTCGCACCCGCGGTCGGCGAGAACGACGCCCTGATGCGCTGCTGCGTGTCCGCCACCCACTCGCCGGCGCAGATCGACCGTGCCGTCGACGTCATCGCCTCGGCCGTGCTCAATGCTGAAGACACGAATAATTCTGGCGCATAAGGGATATGAGTAAATTCACTGACCGCATCGCAAAGGTGGCCGCGGATTCCGCGTTGGGCCTTCGCTTCGGCACCGCCGGCAATCTGCATTTCGCGAGCTGGCATGACATCAATCAGTCGGCGGGCAAGGTCGCGGGCCGGCTGGCCGCCGAGGGAGTCACGCGCGGGGCCAGGGTGGGCGTGCTGGCCGCCAACGCCGAAGATGTCGCACCCGTCGTCCAGGGCATCTGGAAACTGGGTGCGGCGATGACGATGCTGCAGCAACCCACGTCGCAAGCCGACCTCAGCGAGTGGCACGAGGGAACCCTGCGGGCGCTGAGCCTGCTCGAAGCGCACTGCGTGCTGGTGGGGCGGCCGTTCGTCGCGGTCGCGGACGCCCTGCGGGCCTCGGGATACCGGGTCATCGAGGTGCCCGACACGTGGGCCGGGGCCGACGCGGCCGAGGAGCCCACCGGCGAGGACGACGTCGCCATCTACCAGCTCACCTCGGGATCGACCGGGGATCCCAAGGCCGTGGCGATCACGCACGGCAACCTGTATGCCGATATCGCCGCCATGGTGGCCGAAGTCCGCATCGACGCGTGCGTCGACGTCACGATGAGCTGGCTTCCGCTCTCCCATGACATGGGCCTGATCGCCTATCTGCTCTCGCCGATGTTCGCCGGCAACGCGGCCGTGTACATACCGCCCACGGAGTTCGTCAAGTCACCGCTGGCCTGGCTGCAAATCCTCACCGAGCAGCGGGCCACCGTCACCGCGGCACCCAACTTCGCCTATTCGATCGTCAGCCGCAGGCTGCGGGCGGTCAGCGACGGCGCCTACGACCTGAGCGCGCTGCGCTGCGTGGTCTCCGGTGCCGAACCCATCGACCCGGTCACGATGTACGAGTTCGCCCAGCAGGCCGCGCGGTTCGGGATGCGGGTTTCGGCGATCGGCGCGGCCTACGGTCTGGCCGAAGCGACGGTCGCGGTGTCCTTCTCGCGGGTGGATCGACCGCTGGCGGTCGAGAACGTGTGCGCCGACGAACTGGAAACCCACGGCCGCGCGGTCACCGGCTGCGTCTGCGGGGCGCCCAAGAAGGAATTCGTCCTGCTGGGTCGTCCGATGTCCGGGGTTCAGGTCCGCATCGCCGACGAGGACCGGGGCACCCGGCCGGCTCGGCACCTGGGCGAGGTCGCCATCCGGGGCGACGCGGTGACCCGGCACTACCTGACGGCGCACGGCGAGGTGGCCGCCGTCGATGCGTACGGCTGGTTCTACACCGGCGACCTCGGCTACCTCACCGACGACGGCGAGATCGTGGTGTGTGGGCGCCGCAAGAACGTCATCATCGTCGCCGGCCGCAACATCTTCCCGTCCGACATCGAGCGACTGGCCGCCTCGGTCGACGGCATCAGGCGCGGTGGCGTTGTCGCGTTCGGGGTCACGCTCGCCGATCAGCGCGAGGAGATCCGGATCGTCGCCGAGACGGTCCAGGAGGATCCGGGCGAAGCCGCGCACGAGATCCGTCGTCAAATCGGCCGAAAGGTCCGCAGCGCAACGGGATTGAGCCCGACGGTGCTGCTGGTCGGCAAGGGCAAGGTTCCGAAGACACCGTCGGGCAAGATCCGCCACGTCGCGGCCAAAGAAATGTTCGGAGAGGTCTTGGGAGAGGTCTTAGGAGAGGTCTTAGGAGAGGTCTTAGGAGAGGTCGAAGCACTGTGAGTAGCGTCAATGATTCCGTCGTGTCGATCGTCACCCGGCTGGCGCCGGACCGGATGGCTCAGGTCACCGGCGACTCGCATCTCGTCGACGACCTGGGCTACGACTCGCCCCGCAAGATGGAACTGGTAGCAACCCTGGAAAGTCACCTCAAGATGCGGCTCAAAGACCCCGAGACGCCGCTGGACACCGTGGGCGAAGTCGTCGACTGGGTCAACGCCAACATCGGCGATTAGCCGGATCCGGCCGCGGGTAGGCCGTTGCGGTGAACAACGTCGCGGAGACCGGGCGAAGGTGGTGTTTCGCCGATCAGCTCGGCCCGCATTTCCTCGACCACCCCGACCAACCGGTGCTGCTGATCGAATCCCGAGCGGCGTTCGGCCGCCGCCGATTCCACCGTCGCAAGGCTCACCTCGTGCTGTCCGCACTGCGTCATCGGGCCGCGGAGCTCGGCGATCAGGCCGTGTTTCTGCAGACCCGCACCTATCGGGAGGCGCTGGACACGGTCACCGGTCCGCTCAGCGTCTGCCAGCCGACCTCCCGGGCCGCGGACAGCTTCGTGCGCTCGATGCCGGGAGTCGAGGTGTTGCCTGCGCGCGGATTCTGCACCGACCGTGCGCAGTTCGACGAGTGGGCACGCGGACAGCGCACGCTGTTACTGGAGAATTTCTATCGCGATGCACGCCGCCGGTTCGATCTGCTGATGGACGGGGACGAACCCGCGCAGGGACGGTGGAATTTCGACGCCGACAATCGCGAGCCGGCCCCGAAGAACACCGACACCTTGGGCATCACCGCGCCGTGGCAAGCCGAAGAGGACGAGATCGACGAGCAGGTGCGCGCGGATCTCGATCGCTGGGAGCGCGAGGGTGCAGTGGCCTTCGTCGGATGCGATGGGCCGCGCGAATTCCCGGTCACCGCAACAGAGGCCCAGTCGGCGTTGCAGATCTTTCTGCGAGATCGCTTGCCGCACTTCGGCCCTCACGAGGACGCAATGCTCAGCGGGGACCGCCTGATGGCTCATAGTTTGCTGTCCGCTCCGATGAACCTCGGTCTGCTCGACCCGCTGGAGTGCGCGTATGCGGCCGAAGATGCCTACCGTGGCGGGCATGCCTCACTCGGGAGTGTGGAGGGTTATGTCCGCCAGCTGATCGGCTGGCGTGACTACATCTGGCACGTGTATTGGCACTTCGGTGCCGACTATCGCCGTCGCAATGCACTGCAGGCGCAAGCCGGCTTGCCGGACTGGTTCAGCGATCTGGACGCCGACGCGGTACAAGCCCGGTGCCTGAGGGATGTACTGGCGCAGGTCCGCGATCATGGCTGGGTCCATCACATTCCGCGGTTGATGGTGTTGTCCAATTACGCGCTGCAGCGCGGATGGCATCCCGCCGCCGTCACCGATTGGTTCCACCGCTGTTTCGTCGACGGCTACGACTGGGTGATGGTCGCCAACGTCGTCGGCATGTCCCAGCACGCCGACGGCGGGCTGATGGCCACCAAGCCGTATGCCGCCGGCGGCGCCTACATCAACCGGATGAGCGACTACTGCGGCCAATGCCGGTATCACCCCTCCGAGCGCGTCGGCGAACTCGCCTGCCCGTACACCGCCGGCTACTGGTGGTTCCTGCACCGCAACCGGCGACGCCTGGAAGGCAACCGGCGAATGAACCAACCCCTGGCCGGGCTGCGGCGGTTGAAGGATGTCGACGAGGTCGTCGCGCAGCAGCGCCGGCTCGGGCAAGCGGCGCCCTAGCGTGCTCACCGTCGACAGAACGATCGCCGCGCCGCCGCCGGTGGTATGGGAGTTGCTGGCCGACCTCGACGCGTGGCCACGCTGGGGCCCGACGATCCGCCGGGCCCGGCTTGACGAGCCGTACGCAGAACTGGCGCTGCATGCCACCGGCACGGTGCAGACGTCGTTGCTGGTTGCGGCGCCGTTTGTGATCACCGAATTCGAGCCGGGCCGTTCCTGGGCGTGGCGGGTGGCCGGGATCCCCGCGACGCGGCATCGGGTGGACCCGGCTACCGACGGCACCCGGGCCAGCATGGAGGTGCCGTGGTGGGCGGCGCCTTATGCGACGGTGTGCGCGATCGCGTTGCGGCGCATCGACGAGATGCTGACGCGCGGGTAGACCGGGCACGCAAAACCCCCCGACGCGACGTGCGTGCGGGGGCGTTTGCGTGACGAAAGAATCAGCCCTTGCGGGTCTTGACCGCGTCGGTCAGCTGCGGCGCGACCTTGAACAGGTCGCCCACCACGCCGTAGTCGGCGATCTCGAAGATCGGCGCCTCTTCGTCCTTGTTGACCGCGATGATCGTCTTGGAGGTCTGCATGCCCGCGCGGTGCTGGATGGCGCCCGAGATGCCCAGCGCGATGTACAGCTGCGGCGACACCGTCTTGCCGGTCTGGCCCACCTGGAACTGGCCCGGGTAGTAGCCGGAGTCGACGGCCGCACGCGACGCGCCGACGGCCGCGCCGAGCGAGTCGGCCAGCTTCTCGACGACCTCGAAGTTCTCCGCACTGCCGACACCGCGGCCCCCGGATACCACGATCGTGGCCTCGGTCAGCTCCGGGCGGTCGCCGGCGACGGCGGGCTCACGCGAGGTGACCTTGGTGGCGTTCTCGGCGGGCGCCGGGACCTCGACCTTGACCTCTTCGCCGGCGCCGGCCTGCGGCTCCGCGTCGACCGCACCGGCACGGACGGTGATGATCGGGGTGTCGCCGTTGGCCTGCGCCTCGACGGTGAACGCGCCACCGAAGATGGAGTAGGTCGCCTTGTTGCCTTCCTTGACCTCGACCACGTCGACGAGCAGGCCGGACCCGAGCCGAGCCGCGAGCCGGCCGGCGATCTCCTTGCCGTCAGCGTTGGCGGCGAGCAAAACCGCTGCCGGAGAAGCGGATTCGACCAGCGAGGCCAGCACGTCGACGACCGGGGTGAGCAGGTACTTGTCGACGTCGTCGGACTCGGCGACGTAGATCTTGGCGGCGCCGGCCTCCTTGAGTCCGTCGGCCAGCGGCGCGGCGGTGCCCGGCGCGCCGACGACGACGGCGGACGGCTCGCCCAGCGCGCGGGCGGCGGTGATCAATTCGGCGGTGACTTTCTTGACCGCACCTTCGGCGTGCTCAACGAGCACCAGAACTTCAGCCATGGGTTATCTCGCTCTTCTCGTGTCTTGGGTGGGTGCTCGTGTCAGATGATCTTCTGGCCGACCAGGTACTTGGCGATGTCGTTGCCGCCCTCGCCCTCGTCGGTGACCTTCTCACCCGCGGTCTTGGGGGGCTTCGGCGTCGAGGACAGCACGGTGGACCCGGCGTTGGCCAGCCCGACCTCGTCGCTCTCGACGCCGATCTCGGCCAGGGTCAGCACCGTGACCTCTTTCTTCTTGGCGGCCATGATGCCCTTGAAGGACGGGAAGCGCGGTTCGTTGATCTTCTCGGTGACGCTGACCACCGCGGGCAGGGTGGCCTCCAGCGTGAAGACGCCGTCGTCGGTCTCGCGCTCTCCGGTGACCTTGTCGCCCTCGATGGACAGCTTGCGCAGGTGGGTCAGCTGCGGCAGGCCCAGGTACTCGGCGATGACCGCCGGAACCGCGCCGCCCGTACCGTCGGTGGCCTCGTTACCGGCGATGACCAGTTCGGTGCCCTCGATGGTGCCCAGCGCGCGCGCCAGGGCCCACCCGGTCTGGATGACGTCCGATCCGTGCAGGCCGTCGTCCTTGAGGTGCACGGCCTTGTCGGCACCCATGGACAGCGCCTTGCGGATCGCCTCGGTGGCGCGCTCGGGTCCGGCGGTCAGCACCGTCACCGAACCCTCACCGCCCTCACGCTCGCGGATCTGCAGGGCCTCTTCGACGGCGCGCTCGTTGATCTCGTCCAGCACGGCGTCGGCGGCCTCTCGATCCAGCGTGAAATCGCCGTCGCTCAGCTTGCGCTCCGACCAGGTGTCAGGGACCTGCTTGATCAGGACCACGATGTTCGTCATGAGTGTGGTTCGTCCTCCTCGAAGGAGTCCCGCGGCAGTGAGCAACGAGACTTTTCAGTACGTGTTTCGCAACGCACACGGGTGTTACTACTGGGTAACTTTGTGCGGCCTGCTCTCACACCATAGCGGGTCGTACTGCAGGTTCTTGCAGGCCCGCCTCCCCCCGCGACCCTGGCCTACCCGCTGAGCGGTTCGCGAATCCGGCACTTCGCGTTAGCCTCCCTATGCAATGAGCGCATTCGTCCCCGACGCCCCCCAGCACCCGCCCGCCGGCACAGCGCCGGAGGTCTTGCCTGCTAATCCGGGGGTGTTGACGCTGACGGGCGAGCGCACGATTCCTGACCTGGACATCGAGAACTATTGGTTCCGCCGCCATCAAGTGGTTTATCAGCGGCTGGCTAAGCACTGTGTGGACCGTGACGTGCTCGAGGCCGGATGTGGCGAAGGTTACGGCGCGGATTTGATCGCCGACGTCGCCCGCCGGGTGATCGCGGTGGACTATGACGAGGCAGCGGTGGCTCACGTCCGCAGCCGCTACCCCAGGGTGGACGTCATGCAGGCCAACCTGGCCGAGCTCCCGTTGCCGGACGCCTCGATGGACGTCGTGGTGAATTTCCAGGTCATCGAACACCTGTGGGACCAGACCCAGTTCGTCAAGGAATGCGCGCGGGTGCTGCGGCCGTCCGGGTTGCTGATGATGTCGACGCCCAACCGCATCACCTTCTCCCCCGGCCGCGACACCCCGATCAACCCGTTCCATACCAGGGAATTGAACGCCGACGAGCTGACCGAGTTGCTGGTCGACGCCGGGTTCACCCGGGTGGCGGTCAGCGGCCTGTTCCACGGCGCCCGCCTGCGCGAAATGGATTTGCGTCACGGCGGTTCGATTATCGAGGCGCAGATCGCACTGGCGGTGGCCGGCGACGAGGGAGTGCCATGGCCGCCGCAGCTGGCCGCCGACGTCGCCGCGGTCACCATCGACGACTTCGAGCTCGTCGGCGCCGGGGACCGGGACACGCATCCTATTGACGACAGCCTGGATCTGGTCGCGATTGCGGTGCGGCCGTGAGCAATTCCGCGACACCGGTGCCCGGCATGTTCACTCTGGTGCTGCATACCCACCTGCCGTGGCTGGCCCACCACGGCCGCTGGCCGGTCGGCGAGGAATGGCTGTACCAATCGTGGGCCGCGGCTTACCTGCCGCTGCTGCGCGTGCTGCGCACCCTGGCCGACGAGGATCGCCACCGGTTGGTCACCCTCGGGGTCACCCCGGTGGTCAACGCGCAACTCGACGACCCGTACTGCCTCGACGGCATGCATCACTGGCTGGCGAACTGGAGGCTGCGGGCGGCCGAGGCCGCCAGCGTGCGGTCGATCCCCAAGTCGAAGTCGGCCGGCTACCAATCCTGCACACCGGAAGCGTTGCGGGAGTTCGGAATTCGCGAGTGCGCGGAGGCGGATCGGGCGCTCGAGGATTACGCCACGCTGTGGCAGCACGGCGCCAGCCCGCTACTGCGCAGCCTGATCGACGCCGGAACCGTGGAGTTGCTCGGCGGCCCGCTGGCCCACCCCTTCCAGCCGCTGCTCGCCCCGCGGTTGCGTGAATTCGCGTTGCGCGAGGGCCTGGCCGACGCGCAGCAACGGCTGGCATACCGCCCCGGCGGCATCTGGGCGCCCGAGTGCGCCTACGCCCCGAGGATGGAACGCGACTACGCCGGCGCCGGGATCACCCACTTCATGGTCGACGGTCCCTCGCTGCACGGCGACACGGCGCTGGGACGACCCGTCGGTGACACGAATGTCGTGGCGTTCGGGCGCGACCTGCAGGTCAGCTACCGGGTGTGGTCGCCGAAATCCGGCTACCCCGGCCACGCCGCGTACCGCGACTTCCACACCTACGACCACCTCACCGGGCTCAAGCCGGCGCGGGTCACCGGACGCAACGTGTCCTCGGATGCCAAGGCGCCGTATGACCCCGAGCGCGCCGAGCGCGCGGTGGACGTGCATGTCGCCGACTTTGTCGACGTCGTGCGCAACCGGCTGCGCAGCGAGTCCGAGCGCATCGGGCGCCCGGCTCACGTCATCGCCGCCTTCGACACCGAACTGTTCGGCCACTGGTGGTACGAGGGCCCGACGTGGCTGGCCCGGGTGCTGCGGGCGTTGCCCGCCGCCGGAGTGCGGGTCGGCACGCTGTCCGATGCGCTGGACGGCGGATTCGTCGGCGAGTCGGTGGCGCTGCCGCCCAGTTCGTGGGGCTCGGGCAAGGACTGGCAGGTGTGGGCCGGGGAGCAGGTGGCCGACCTGGTCCAGCTCAACACCGAGGTCGTCGACACCGCCCTGAGCACCGTGGACAAGGCACTGTCGCAGAACTGCGACGGCCCGACCCCGCGCGACCGCGTCGCCGACCAGATCCTGCGGGAGACGCTGCTGACGGTGTCCAGCGACTGGCCGTTCATGGTCAGCAAGGACTCCGCCGCCGACTACGCCCGCTACCGCGCCCATCTGCACGCGCACGCCACCCGCGAGATCGCCGGGGCGCTGGCCTCGGGCCGCCGCGACACCGCGCAACGGCTGGCCGACGGATGGAACCGCGCCGACGGTCTATTCGGCGCGCTGGATGCCCGAAGGCTGCCGCGATGACAGCCCGGCGCCGAGTCTGCAGCGGTGGCGCCGAGACTGCGGCCACGGTGTGCTTCGGAGCCAAATCCACGCCGTGGGCGCAGTCTCGGCGACAAGGGGGCTGCGCGTGAAAGTCCTGATGGTGTCCTGGGAGTACCCGCCGGTCGTGATAGGCGGCCTGGGCCGTCACGTGCATCACCTGTCGACCGCGCTGGCCGCCGCCGGCCACGACGTGGTGGTGCTGTCGCGCCGCCCGACCGGCACCGACCCCAGCACGCACCCGTCCTCCGACGAGATCAGCGAGGGTGTACGGGTGATCGCCGCCGCCCAGGATCCGCACGAATTCGCTTTCGGCACAGACATGATGGCCTGGACCCTGGCGATGGGGCACGCGATGATCCGCGCCGGGCTCGCACTCAAGAAACCGGGCACGCAGCGATTGTGGCAACCCGACGTGGTGCATGCGCACGATTGGCTGGTTGCCCATCCCGCCATCACGCTCGCCCAATACTACGACGTACCAATGGTTTCCACGATCCACGCGACCGAGGCCGGCAGGCATTCGGGCTGGGTTTCCGGAGCGATCAGCCGTCAGGTGCACGCGGTCGAATCGTGGCTGGTGCGTGAATCCGATTCGCTGATCACATGTTCGGCGTCGATGAGCGACGAGATCACCGAACTGTTCGGACCCGGCCTGGCCGAAACTACGGTGATCCCCAACGGAATCGACGCGGCCCGTTGGCCATTCGCGCTGCGGCGCCCCCGCACCGGGCCCGCCGAACTCCTCTACGTGGGGCGGCTGGAGTACGAGAAGGGTGTGCACGACCTGATCGCCGCGCTGCCGCGGATCAGGCGCACCAACCCGGGCACCACGCTGACCATCGCCGGCGACGGAACCCAGCAGGACTGGCTCGTCGAGCAGGCCCGTAAACACCGGGTACTCAAGGCAACTCGCTTCGTCGGGCACCTGCACCACGATGAACTGTTGGCGGCGCTGCACCGGGCCGACGCCGCGGTGTTCCCAAGCCATTACGAGCCGTTCGGGCTCGTGGCCTTGGAGGCCGCCGCGGCCGGCGCGCCCTTGGTGACCTCCAACATCGGCGGCCTGGGTGAAGCGGTGATCAACGGGCAGACCGGGGTGTCGTGCGCGCCGCGCGACGTGACCGGACTGGCCGCGGCGGTGCGCACGGTGCTCGACGATCCGGCCGCCGCGCAGCAGCGTGCTCGCGCCGCCCGCGAGCGGCTCACCTCAGACTTCGACTGGCGCACCGTCGCCGGGCACACCGCGCAGGTGTATGTGGCGGCCAAGCGCGGCGAGCGTCAGCCGTTGCCCCGGCTGCCGATCTCCGAGCACGCGCTGCCCGACCGCTGAGTCTCACGCGTTGTCGATGCCGATCGAATAGGCGCAATAGCGCCAAAGGCGTTCGCGCTCACGCTCGCCGTGTCTGGTCAACGGCAGATAGTGCTCAGGGCGGGGCCGCCGGTCATGCCAGAAACCACCGCTGGGTGGCGCCGGTTCGGTGGCGGCCAGCCAGATCGCGGTGTCGGCTCCCTGTTCGGGCGTGCGCAGCAGCGGACCGGTGAGCGCCCGGAAACCGGGAAGCGACGTGGCCACCCCGGGCGTATCGGCCCACCCGGGGTGCATCGAATAGACGCGGATGCCGTCGTCGGCCCAGTGGCGGGACAGGATCGGCGTCAACGCCACCTGCATCCGCTTGGTCCGTGCGTACGCGGTGACCCCGCTGTACGGCTCGTCGGAGTACTCGGGGTCGTCGGCGGGCAGCGACTGCGTGTACATCCCGCCCGAGGACATGAAGATCACCCGCGGGTTCTCGGCGCCGCGCAGGACCGGAAGCAAGCACTCGGTCAACAGCACCGGCCCCAGCACGTGGGTGGCCAGGGTGACCTCATGGCGATCGGCGGTCTCGGCCCGCTGCGGCGGCAACACCCCGGCGTTGTGGATCAGCACGTCCAATTCCCACACCCGCGCGGACAACTCAGCCGCGAAGGCACGCACTGCGGAGAGGTCGGCGACGTCGCACACCTCCACCTGCACGTCGGCCTCGGGGTTGGCGTCGACGATCTCATTTCGGGCCAGCTCACCGCTCGTCTCGTCGCGCACCGTCAACAGCACGCTCGCTCCCAACTCCGCCAGGCCTGTCGCAATCGCCTTGCCGATGCCCCGGTTGGCCCCGGTGACGAGCGCCGTTTTTCCCTTCAGCGCGTGCGGCGCTGGGTCGTCTGGCCATCCCAGGCTGCGCAGTTGATAGCCGACACGGGTATAGCCTCCGACGATCGACCGGTCCAGAGCGGTGTCGAGCAGGGACCGCAGGGCGCCGTTAATACTCATGCCGTCTGAGTTACCCACCACGGCGCAAGGCATGCCTTCGTCGTCATCGGGTAAGAATCGAACGATGGGACTCGAATATTCAAGCGTGGTGGATGCGCCGCGCGAGGACGTGTTCGCCTGGTACGCACGCCCGGGCGCCTTCGAGCGGCTGTCGCCCCCATGGTCGCCGATGCGATTGGTCACCGAGGCGGCCTCACTCGAAGACGGAAGGGCCGAACTCGCCCTGCCGGGTGGGCTGCGCTGGGTGGCCCAGCACCAGGCCGACGGCTACGACCCGCCACGGCGGTTCGTCGACTCCATCGGCAGTGACGGGCTGGCCTCGCTGCCCGCCCGCGTCGCCGTGCGGTGGCGACACATCCACGAATTCGAAGACCTCGGCGACAACCGGACCGAGGTGATCGACCGCGTCCAGACTCCGGTGCCCGGCGCCGCTTTGCGGCCCATGTTCGTCTATCGGCACCGCCAGCTGGCCGACGATTTGGCGGCTCATCGGCTGGCGGCCCGGCGCGGGCTCAACCCGCTGACCGTGGCGGTCACCGGGTCGTCGGGACTGGTCGGGTCGGCGCTGTGCGCGTTCCTGAGTACCGGCGGCCATCGCGTCCTGCGACTCGTCCGCCACCGGGCGCGTGGCGACGACGAACGACAGTGGAATCCCGACGACCCCAACCCGGATCTGTTGACCGGGGTCGACGCGGTGATCCATCTGGCCGGCGCATCGATCGCCGGGCGGTTCACCGAAGAACACCGGAAAGCGGTGCACGACAGCAGGATTGGTCCAACCCGTCGGCTGGCCGAACTGGTGGCGAGCATAACCGCCGGCCCCCCGATGCTGATCTCGGCTTCGGCCATTGGCTACTACGGATACGACCGCGACGACGAGAACCTCACCGAGGCAAGCGAGCGTGGCGACGGATTTCTGGCCGACGTCGTCGCGGACTGGGAGGATGCGACCGCGCCGGCCGCCCAGGCCGGGGCGCGGGTGGTGCAGGTGCGCACCGGCATCGTGCAATCGCCCCGCGGCGGCACACTGAAACTGATGCGTCCGCTGTTCAGCGCCGGTCTCGGTGGCCGGCTCGGCAATGGCCGGCAGTGGTTGTCCTGGATAGGGATCGACGACCTGATCGATGTTTATCACCGGGCACTGTGGGACACCAAGCTTTCTGGTCCGGTGAATGCTGTTGCGCCGCAACCGGTTCGCAACAGTGAGTACACCCGCACGCTGGCCCACGTGCTGCGGCGGCCCGCGGTACTGCCGGTTCCGCCGCTGGGGCCGCGAATCTTGCTCGGCGAGCAGGGGGCCCGGGAACTCGCCCTGGCCAATCAGCGGGTTGCGCCAGAGAAGCTGGACCGCGCCGGGCACCGCTTCCGCCAACCCGAGCTGGACGGCGCCCTACGCCACCTGCTCGGTCGCGAAACTGTGCGCAATTAGGACTCGCGGCGTGCCGCGAACAGCCCGGAGAACCGGCCTTCCCGGCTGCGCTGGTAAGCCCGGCCACGAAGATCGGCAAGCCAGCCCGGATACAGCGTCACGCCGGGCGCGGTATTAAGGACGGGATCGAACGAGACATCCGCGCGCCCCGCGTCGACGAGATCGGACACGTGCAGCCGTGCCAACGGTGTGAAATCACCTCTGCCCCCGGCCTGGTCCAGGGTGACATCGATTCCGCCGGACTGGATCCGGCCGGCCACGTCCGTGAGGGACAGGCCGGTGCCACCGATCTCGGTATCGATGCGGGCGCGCAACCACCAGGGCCTTTCCCGGTAGCGCAGGGGCATGAGATTGGTCATCGTCTGCCCAGTCCACGATGCGACCGGCCGCAACGCCACCGCACGCGTCACTACTCCGGAACCGGCCGAGACGAGCAGAATGTCCCACAGTCCGGCGCGTGGCTGCGGGTCCGCGATGCGGATGGCCAAGCCGATGAAATCGGGGAGAGACCCGGGTGTGCCCACGGCCTTAGACCAGCGCACGACAACGTCACCCGACGGGAATGGCAGACCGCATTGGGCCGGTGCGACCCGCTCCGCGTGGCCTTTGGCCAGTACCCCGGCGGGATGAAAGAACCGGCGACCGCGCACCGCCGATCCCAATCGGAACGGCAGCGCGACAACGTCGGAAACACTCACCGGCGGACTCCTTTTTTCGGTTGTTAGAAACATCTAAGGAACCACACAAACAGTGCCTGAGCTGTGCGAATAACGCCCTGCGGTGCGTGTGATTGCCGTGTCGCTGCAGGTACCCGGCCTAAAGCCGATCAAACCCGTAGGGTGGGGGATGCGCTCGGTCGTTCAATAATTTAATGTTTAAGCAGATGAACCAGAACTCATATGCAACTGACCGGTGGACAGACCTCGCCCTAGAACCGTCAGTCGCCCGTTTGTTGTCTCGTCGAAGGGGTACCAACGCGTGAATCTGAGCCGTTCGCAACAGCGGCCGACCAACCGTGCTGGGGGTGCTTCGGTGGGCACGGTGCGTTCGTTTCCGCAAGTACGACCGGTCGAAGCGCTGCCGTCGATTGCTCTACTGCCACCCCAGCCGGGTCAACTGCGAGCGTGGCGGACCGGCCTGAGAGAAGCCGTCCTCGCCGAGCTGACGCGGTTCGTCGCCGTGCGCTGCGCCGACGACTTGGCCCCCTCCGGCGTCGACGTCGCCGGCGATGTTTTGCTGGAATTCGTCACAGACGGAAAATGCCTGCGTTCGACGTTCATGTATCTGGGCTGGCTGTGTGGCGCAGGGCCGGACAGCGCGGCGCTGTCGGCGACAGCCAGTCTAGAGTTGCTGCAGGCGTTCGCCTTACTGCAGGACGACGTGATGGACTGTTCGCCGTCGCGGCGCGGCCGTCCGGCGGCGCACGTCCAGTTCGCCGACTGGCATCGACAGCGCGGCCTTGCCGGTTCGTCGCTGCGGTTCGGTGAATCCGCGGCGATCTTGCTCGGCGACCTGTGCCTGGTCTGGGCCGAACAGATGCTTCGCGACAGCGGGCTGGCGGCCGAGCCGCTGCAGCGCGCCTGGCCGCGCTACGACGCCATGCGTACCGAGCTGGCGGTAGGCCAATTCGCCGACCTGGCAACCGATCTGCGCGATCTGCCGACGATGGATTCGGTCCTGCGGGTGGCCCGGATGAAGTCCGGCAACTACACGGTACGACGACCGTTGGAGATCGGTGCGGCGATGGCGGGCTGCGACGAACGGGTATTGACCAGCCTTGGCCAGTACGGTGCGGCCATCGGCGAGGCGTTCCAGTTGCGCGACGACATCCTCGGCGTCTTCGGCTCTCCCACCGTCACGGGCAAGCCCAACGGGGGCGATCTCAGCGAACGCAAAGCGACCAGCGTCGTGGTGGCTGCTTACCAACTCGCCGATGCCGCCACCCGACGGCAGTTCAGCGAGCTGATGAATTGCGAGTGCCTTGACGAGGCCGCGGTGGAATACTGGCGCAACATGATCTTGGCCACCGGGGCGGTGCAATTCATCGAGGGTTTGATCGATGACAGCGTCGCCACCGCGTGTAACGCCCTAACCGGTGGATCGATCGACGATCTGATCATGAGCGCACTGGTCGACATGGCCAGCGTCTGCACCAGGCGGGCCGCGTGAGCGCACGAAGCGACCGCGTCGTCGTGGTCGGAGCCGGATTCGCGGGCCTGTCGGCAGCGTTGCATCTGGCCGGACGGGGCCGCGAGGTCACGGTGGTCGAGCGTGAGGCTTGGCCGGGTGGACGAGCGGGCCGACTCGACGTCGGCGGCTATCGGATCGACACCGGGCCGACGGTGCTCACCATGCCCGACATCATCGACGAGCCGTTTGCCGCGGTCGGTAAAGACCGCTCGGAATTCGTCGACCTGATGCCGATCGACCCGGCCTACCGAGCCATGTTCGCCGACGGCAGCAGCATCGACGTCCACACCGACGCCGTGGCGATGACCGCGGCGATACGCGAGTTCGCCGGCCCACAGCAGGCGTCGGGCTACCTACAGCTACGCGACTGGCTGGATCGCCTGTACCGCACGGAATTCGACGGCTTCATCGGATCCAACTTCAACTCTCCACTGTCCCTGGTGAACCGCAGGCTGGTGCAACTCGCGGCGATGGGCGGGTTCCGGCGGTGGGAAACCATGGTCCGGCGTCACATCAGTGACCCGCGGCTACGGCGGATTTTCACCTTTCAGTCCCTGTATGCCGGCGTCGCGCCACAGCAGGCGCTGGCCGTGTACGCGGTGATCGCCTACATGGACACGGTCGCCGGCGTCTTCTTCACCCGCGGCGGCGTCCGCGCGCTGCCCGACGCCCTCGCGTCGGCCGCCATCGGGGCCGGAGTCCAGTTTCGTTACGGGTCAACGGTTTCTGCGCTGGACCGCGACGGTGAGCAGGTCACCGCGGTGCGCACCGCCGACGGCGATCGCATTGAGTGCGACGCGATCGTCCTGACCACCGAACTGCCGCTTACCTATCAGCTGTTGGGCCGGCGACCACGCCGGCTATTGCCGCCACGCCCGGCCCCGTCCGCGGTGGTCATGCATGTGGGTTGTCACGCCGCCGCTGCGGCTCAACAAGCGCACCACACCATACTTTTCGGCGAGTCCTGGGAGCAGACGTTCACCGACATCATCCGCGACGGACGCACCATGCGAGACCCGTCCTTGCTGGTGACTCGGCCCACCGTCAGCGACCCTGGTCTGGCCCCCGACGGACGCGATCTGCTCTATGTGTTGGCTCCGGCGCCGAACCTGGCGCACGGACCCATCGACTGGGCGCGCCGCGGTCCCGCATACGCGGACACCCTGCTGGATACGGTGCAGGAACGCCTGCTGCCCGGGCTGCGCGACAGCGCCGAAATCCTCGGCGTCGTCACCCCCGAAGATTGGGCACGTCAAGGCATGGCGGCCGGCACCCCGTTCGCGCTGGCCCACACCTTCGCCCAGACCGGTCCTTTCCGGCCCGCC
This sequence comes from Mycobacterium ahvazicum, assembly GCF_900176255.2. Lineage (GTDB taxonomy): Bacteria > Actinomycetota > Actinomycetes > Mycobacteriales > Mycobacteriaceae > Mycobacterium > Mycobacterium ahvazicum. Next base: position 1,183,383 of record NZ_FXEG02000002.1, on the reverse strand, counting down.
AACACCGTGCGCGGAATCGCGAACGCCGTGCTGGCCGGCTCGTCGACGGTGCCCGGCGTGGGTGTGCCCACCACGCTGATCTCCGGGCGGCTGGCTGCCGACCGGATTACCGGGGTTGCCATCGAAAAGAACCGGACCGCAACAGTTCTCGATATGAAGGCGCCGCTGCGATGATCCGCACCGAATTGGATGCAGCCGGAGTCGACGACCCGCGGCTTCGGCTCGCCTATCGCCAGTGCCGGAAGATCGCGGCCAACAACGGCCGCACCTACTTCTTGGCGACGCGCCTGCTGGCGCCGGATCAGCGTCCGGCTGTCCACGCGTTGTACGGCTTCGCCCGCCACGCCGACGACATCCTCGATGAGTTCGACGCGGCCCTGGACGCGCAGGCGCGCGCAGAGCGGCTGCAGCGGCTGTCCGATCGGTTTTTCTCGGCCGACCCGCATGAGGATGAACCCGTTCTCGTCGCGGTCAACCACACCATCGCTCGCTACGGCATCGCCGCGGATCTGTTCGAGGACTTCCTCGCCTCCATGCGGATGGATCTCACCGTCACCGACTACCCGAACCGTGACGCACTGGATGTCTACATGCGCGGCTCCGCGGAAGTCATTGGATTGCAGATGCTTCCGATACTCGGCATAGTCGGGGACCCGACAGAGGCAGCGTCATGTGCGGCGGCCCTGGGCCGCTCCTTTCAACTCACCAACTTCTTGCGCGACGTCGACGAGGATCTGCAGCGAAACCGGGTCTATCTGCCCGCCGACGAACTCGCCAGTCACGGTGTCGATCGCGACCTGCTGATGTGGTGTCACAGCCACCGCCAAACCGATCCGCGCGTGCGCGCGGCACTGGCGGCGCAGCACGACATCACCCGCAACATCTATCGTTACGCCGCCAATGGGATCTCGCTGCTGGCACCCAGGTCCCGGCCCTGCGTCGCGACCGCGTTGACGCTCTATTCCGAGATCCTGGACCGCATTGAAGAAACCGACTTCTCGGTATTCGCCGGCCGGGCGACGGTCGGGATGCCACGACGACTCCAGGTCGCCGCGAAGGGACTGCTGTGGTCCTGGCGGCTCCGGTTCGCCGAGTCCGGCGCCGACACCGAACACCGGAAGCGCGGTGGCGTGTGAGCGACCGTTGGCAGTACCTGATCGTGCTGGGGTTGTGCCTGGCGATCACGGCGCCGCTGGAGCTGTTTAGGCCCGGCGTCTACCGCCAGCCGCTGCGCCTGCTGCGCGCGGTGCTCCCGGTTGCCGCCGTGTTCCTGGTGTGGGACGCGGTCGCGATCGCCGCCGGGGTCTGGACGTACAACGCGGCCTACCTCAGCGGCATGCACATTCCGTTTCGCATCCCGGTGGAAGAGTTGCTGTTCTTCGTGGTGATTCCGTTGTGCGCCTTGCTGACCTACAACGCGGTCACCGCCATGCTGGGGCGAGGCCGGCGCCGATGATCGGCCTGGGCTACACCGTGCCCGCCGTCGTGTCGGTGCTGGCGGTGATCGGGCTGGAGTTCGCCCTGCTGCATACCGGGCTGTTCAGGCGACTCGCCTATTGGTTGTCGATGGTGATCGTGCTCGGTTTCCAAGTACCGGTCGACGGCTGGCTGACCAAACGCAGCGCGCCTATCGTGTTGTACAACGACCGCGACACCAGCGGGATTCGGTTCCCGTTCGACATCCCGATCGAGGATTTCCTGTTCGGGTTCGCCATGGTCACGGCCGTATTATTGCTCTGGGAGTACCAGCGTGCGCATAGATGACAGGGGTCTGCCCCGCGACGACGTGCCGACGGCGTTCAACGTCGGCGCGCACGCCTATGACCGATTGGTCGGAGCCAACCCGGGCTACCACTCAGCCCTGGAGCTGTCCGCACACCGTATGCAACTTCCCGGCCGCGGCCGGGGTCTGCGATTGCTGGACGCGGGTTGCGGTACCGGTGCATCCACGGCGGCGCTGCTGAAGGTCGCGCCCGAAGCCGAGATCGTCGCGGTGGACGCGGCGAACGGAATGCTGGACGCCGCAAGGAAAAAGCGATGGCCGCCATCCGTGCGGTTTGTGCTTTCGCGCGTCGAAACGCTCGGTGAGCACGGTGTCGACGGACCATTCGACGGCATCCTGGCGGCATATCTGCTGCGAAACCTCGCCGATCCCGACGCTGCGCTGTCAGCGTTTCGAGACCTGCTGCGTCCGGGCGGCACTCTGGTGGCGCACGAGTACTCGGTGCGTGATTCGCTTGTGGCGCGGTGGATTTGGCATGCGGTATGTTGGGGCATCATCATTCCCGCTGGCGGCTTGCAAACGCGCGACACTGTGCTGTACCGCCACCTGTGGCGCAGCGTGCTGACCTTCGACGGGGCCGCGCGGTTCCAGCTCCGGATGCGTGACGCGGGTTTCACCTCGGTGCGCAGCGACACGGTCCCCGGCTGGCAACGCAACATCGTCCACACCTTCCGGGGGGATGCGCCGCAATGACCGACCGCCGCCGCCACCTTCACCCGGCACCGCCGGGGTTGCCCGACGCACGGGCACTGCCGTCGCCGCCCCGTGCCGTGGTCGTCGGAGCGGGCATCGCCGGCCTGACTGCCGCTGCCGGCCTGGCCGAACGCGGTGTCACCGTCGACATCGTCGAACGCGAAGGCTACCTGGGCGGCCGGGTCGGCGGCTGGACCGAGCCTGGAGAACCTCAGCCGGGCAACGACTTTGCGATGAACCGCGGGTTTCACGCGTTCTTCCGACAGTACTACAACCTGCGCGCACTGCTGCGCCGCGTCGATCCACAACTGCGGATGCTCGTCGGCGTCGACGACTATCCGTTGGTTGACGGCGCGGGCCGGCGTGACACCTTCGAAGGGTTGCCGCGAACACCGCCGTGGAATGCGCTCGCATTCGCCTTGCGCAGCCCGACTTTTCGACTCGGCGACCTGGCCCGCATCGATGCTCGCACCGCGGCACCGCTGGCTGCGGTCTCGGTGCCCGACATCTACTGGCAGCTCGACCACATCGACGCCGAATCATTCCTGAAAAGCCTCAACTTCCCGGAGTCGGCGCGTCACCTCGCGTTCGAGGTGTTCTCGCGCAGCTTCTTCGCGGCGCCCGACCAGTTGTCGGCCGCGGAACTGGCGACGATGTTCCACATCTACTTCCTGGGTTCCAATGAAGGTCTGCTCTTCGACGTTGCGAACGCGAACTTCAATGTGAGCCTGTGGGATCCGCTGCGGGAATACCTGGAAGATCGGGGCGTTCGGGTGCACCTCGGAACAGAGGTTCGCCGCGTTGCCCCCGGCGCGAACAGCTGCCTGCGGGTGGAGACGAATTCGGCCGAGCGGTTCGACGCCGATGCCGTGGTACTCGCACTCGACACGCGCGGTCTGCAGCAAGTCGTGGCCGCGTCCCCAGGCCTCGGAGACGACGAGTGGTACAGCAGGATTCGCGAATTACGGACCGCGCCGCCATTCGTGGTTCATCGCCTCTGGCTGGACCGGCCGGTGGACCCGGCGCGAGCGCCCTTCCTCGGCACCGCCGGCCATCCCCCGTTGGACAACATCAGCGTGCTCGAGCGTTATGAGCGCGAAGCGGCCGAATGGACCCGCCGCACCGGCGGCTCCGTTGTCGAATTACATTCGTATGCAATCGATAGCGATACCCCGCAGGAAGCGGCGATTGGACAGCTGCACCGAATGTACCCCGAGACCGCAACTGCGCGAGTGGTGCGCGAACGTGTGCTGCGCCGAAGCGATTGCCCCCTGTTCGCCCCCGGCACCTATGCGCGCCGGCCGACCGTCACCACACCACAACCCGCCCTGATGCTGGCCGGTGACGGTGTTCGGGTGGATCTGCCTGTCGCACTGATGGAGCGGGCCGCCACGACCGGCTGGGTGGCCGCTAACCGGCTGCTCGCGAGATGGGGACTGGCCGGCCACGAGCTGTGCACGGTTCCGATCCGTGGCCGGTCGAGGTTGCTTCGGTCGCTGGCCGAACGGCAAGGACGCTCGCTATGAACGTCCGCGACCAGCTACGCCGCCGGCTGCCGAAAGACTGGCCGGTCGAGATCATGCCGCGCAGCCCGTGGTCCGAGCAGCGACCGACCTACCGCGACGCGAACCCGGCCCTCATCGAGGCCGCCTTGGCTCGGTCCCAGTCCAGGCCGACCGGTAACTGGTACGCATTTGCCGCAAGCGCAGACATCCGGCGCGATCGCCCGCTCGGCGCGTGCGTCGCGGGCATCGAGCTCGTCGCCTGGCGCGACAAAGACGACCGACTGTGCGTCGGGCCGGCGGGCTGTCCACATCTGGGCGCCGACCTTTCGACCGGGGTGGTGCGCGAGGGTGTGTTGTTCTGTCGGTGGCACGGCCTGGCGCTGGACGGCCAGACATGCGAAATGCGTTGGCGGCCCTATCCCAGTCATGACGATGGCGTGCTGGCCTGGGTACGCCTCGACTCCGTCGGCGGCGAGGCACCACTGGACGCGCCGAACATCCCTACCCGACCGACCGGCGAAACGGTGCACACCGTCGCTCACCTGGTCGGCCACTGCGAGCCGGCCGACATCATCGCCAACCGGCTCGACCCCTGGCACGGCGCATGGTTTCACCCTTACTCGTTCACCGAGCTGGAGGTGCTCACCGCCCCGACGGAGCAGGACGACCGCTTCATCGTCGCGGTCACGTTCCGGATGGGCCCAATCGGCGTTCCGGTGATAGCGGAATTCACCAGCCCGGAGGCCCGCACCGTCGTGATGCGCATCGTCGAAGGCGAAGGAACCGGCAGCGTCGTGGAAACTCACGCCACGCCGCTGGGCCCGGGGCCGGATGGACGTCCGCGGGTTGCCGTCATTGAAGCCGTCGTCGCGCATTCGGAGCGACCGGGATTCCGATTTGCCGGGCGTGCGGCGCCGATCATCACCCGCCTGGTGCGCTTCGCCACCAAGCGGCTGTGGCGCGACGACATCGATTACGCCGAACGCCGATATCGGATCCGCTCCGGCAGCTGACCGCGATTTCAGCGGCGTTCGCCCGGTAGCCGAACCCGGCCCGCGACCGACAGAAAGGCGACAGGTATTGACCGACAAGGGCCACGACCCGACCCGAGCCTGACGCTTTTCCCTCGACCGCTCCGCTAGGTTCACCTCTGACGCGCCTGCTCGAGTCGTTCTCGGCAAAGCGCGCGGATACCCTGGTGTAACTAGTGAAGGATCCGGTAAGTGACCAACAGCCGCGCGCATGACCCGCAACTCAGCCGTGCTGAGCTGGAGAGATCGCTGTCGGCCGATCTGCGGGCCATGACCGCGCGATCCGACCGGGTTGGCCGTCATTTCGCGCGCATGAACGAAGTCAGCAGTAGCGACTTCCACGCGCTGCTGCACATCATGGTCGCCGAGACGGCCGGGGAGCCGTTGACGTTGGCGCAGCTACGGCAGCGAATGGACGTGTCCCCCGCGGCGATCACCTATCTCGTCGATCGGATGATCGAAGCCGGACATATCCGGCGTGAACCCGACCCGAAGGACCGGCGCAAGTGGCTATTGCGCTACGAGGTCACCGGTATGACCATGGCCCATTCCTTCTTCAAACCTCTCGGTGCGCATTTCACCACCGCGATGGCCGATCTCAGCGACGACGACTTGATGGCCGCGCACCGTGTCTTCACCGCGATGATCACGGCGATGTCGACGTTCGAGGAGGAAGTCCTCACCTCGGTGCCTAACTCGTCTGCGAACTCCGAACCCGCGGAGCCGCACCGGCGTCAGGGCCCTGCGCAGTAAGCCGTGCGGTGCCCAACAAGCGTTGCTCGATCAGGTCGGCACCGCGTGCCACGCCCCCGGTAGCGGCGAAACCCGCGGCCACCCGGCGCGCACCATCGGTCATCGCCGACGCCCTGCGGACCGCTTCGGCGAGCCGGGTGGGTGTCAGCCTTCTAGCCGGCAGCCGGGTGCCGCACCGCGCTACCTGAACGCGGCGGGCGACCTCAGCCTGATCGCGCCCGAAAGGCACGGCGCAGACCGGCACACCCCGGCTGAGCGCCTTCACCGTGGCCCCCATCCCCGCGTGCGTCACCGCGCAGATCGCACGGTCGAGTATCACGCTGTGCTGCACGAATTGGCACACGGTGGCGTTGGTTGTCCGCGGCAGCTCCGCGGGCACCCCGGCCGGGAAGGTGGCGACTACGTGGACGGGCTGATCGGCCAACGCGCGCAACGCCATCTGCCCCAGCTTGGCGTCGGCCTGCGGGATCGAGGACGTGCTCACCAATACGATCGGATCGTCGATGGCCGATAGCCACTCGGGCACCACCGCCGGGGTGGGCTCGAAAAAACACGCACCAAGGAAATGCACCGAGTCGTCCCAATCGGGGTGCGGATATTCGAAGGGTTCACCCCCCACCGCCAACAGCAGCGGCGCGCGTCTCATCAGTTCGTCCACCGAGCCGACCGGGCTCACCTCCAACGCTACCCGAATCGGGTTGACGCTCTTCAGTATCCGGCGATCGAAGAGATGGTGGACCATTGGACGTACCTGTGCGTCGCGGATGCGTCCGGCCAAACCACTCATGGGCCGGAAACCGGGGCCGAACGGCGGGGCTGCGCGTGAACTCAAGTACGGCGTAAAGGGGGAAAACACCAGCCACCCAACGCCACTGGCCTCGGCAGCCGAGATAGCCCCCCAGCAGTTGGCGTCGACGATGATCACGTCGGGTGCCACGGACTCGATAGCACGGCGCAGGTCGTCGACTTCAACGACTGCCCGCCGGCACAGCACGTCGATGGTGGACTTCAACATCCCAAAGGGGTTGGTGGCCAGCCGGTCCTGCCCGGTGATCGCCTCAATCCGCGGATCGACGGGCTCGGCGCGAAATCCGATGGCCGCCATGGCTTGCACCTGCGCGGCTTGGGTGCGCAGGTGCACCTGATGGCCGCGCGCCGCCATTTCCCGCAGCAGCGCGGCCAGCGGATACACGTGGCCTAGCGCGGGCGACCCGTACGCAAGAACTCGCGCCTGCCTCACGGGACTGTGCTCACGCCGATCTGTCGGATTGCACCCAGATCTTGTGCACCGCATCCGTGCAGGCATATTCGCATCTCGTCGATGAATCCCTGCAGGAAGTCTGTTACCGCAGAGGCTGATTCGACGGCAGCCGACAGCAGCGGGCGAGCAACGGCCACGACGTCGGCACCCAGACACAGCGCTTTGACGGCATCGGTGCCGGTTCGTATTCCACCGGAGGCGACCAACGGTATGTCCGGCAGGGCCGCACGCACCTCGCGCACCGCCTGCGCGGTGGGTATGCCCCAGTCCGCCAGATCTGGATAGCGCAGCTCGCCGTAACGGACGAATTGCTCCACGCGCGACCATGATGTGCCGCCCGCGCCCGCCACATCAATGGCCGCCACCGGCGCCGCACCGGTGGGCCGTAGCAGTTCGGCGATCGCTGTGGCGCCGATCCCGTGGCCGACCTCCTTCAACAGTACGGGGTAGCCGAGCTTATCGGTGAGGTCATGGAGTCGGTCCAGTGAACCGGCAAAGTCGGTATCGCCGTTGTCCTGCATTGCCTCCTGCAACGGATTCGTGTGCACGGCAAGGGCATTCGCCCCCACCCGGTCAAGTGCTTGCGCGATGTCGCCTATCGTATCCTTGGTGAACTGCGACAGCCCGATGTTGCCGAACAGCAGCACGTCTGGTGCCACGTCACGCACGGTGAAGCTGGGGGCGGCACGTTCGCCCAACGCGCTCTCGAGCATGATCCGCTGTGACCCCAGCATCATCCCGAGGCCGAGTTTCTGCGCCGCTGCGGCCAGATGCCGATTGATGGTGCCCGACAACTGCGCGCCGCCGGTCATCGCGCCCAGCAGCACGGGCGCCCGCAACCGCACCCCGAGAAATTCGGTGGACAAGTCGATGTCGTCGAGGTTGGTCTGGGTCAAGGCGTTGTAGGGCAACGTGTAGCGTTCCAAACCGGTCGTCGTGCCCTGATACCCGACGTCATCGTGCAGACAAACGTCGATGTGCCGGCGTTTACGTGTGGTCAATTCAGCGCGGTCGGCCGTCATTGTTATCCGGTCCGCTTGACCGGCACCGCAATTTCATTGCGCCGCAACGGCGGAACTGTCCACGGCGGATCGTAGAACCACGCTGCGGGCTCATCGGTGGCTTTGAATCCGTTGTCGCGCAACGTATTGAACAACTCAGCGGTCTGCGCGGCAACAGCGCGGGCACTTCGGCTGCCGGAGAACCGACGTACCGCCATCGTCTCCGGCGGCACGCTGACCAGCCTGACTTCCGCGTCGTCGGGCACCGGCAACGACTCCAGCGTCTTGTCGGCAGGCATGAAGAACCGGATCACCCATTCCTGGTCGCCGGCTCGGACTTGGGCCACCGGTGCAGTCATGGCTATCTTCTCGCCTTTGCCGGTGCGCTGTTCAACCGGTGCCGTCATGGCGATCTTCTGGCTGTCGCGGTTGGCACCGAATATGTACCGGGCAAGCCGCCGGAAGCCCGCGTTGCGGGCACTCTCTTCGTCGGCTCGCACCGTTGTTTCCGCGGCGATCCGTGCACCGTAGCGGCGGATTTCCACGTTCTCAGTCAGCTTCTCGACGCTATGGTCGGGCTCCTCGGTGCCGTGACGGTACCCGACCACCGAACCCGCCGCCTCGAGCAGCTGCCCGACCATGCTTGCTATCGACCCGAACACAGCAACCTCACTCATTTGGAATACACGCCAGCCTATCGGAAGATGGGTTTTAGTTAAATACTTGAATGTTTCAGTTACTTAACGTAATCTCGGCATCGATCGCCGCCACCGAAGCCGCGGGAACCAACGGTTGGAGGTCACACTCGCCTTGGGATCCGCCGCCCGTCAGAAATCGCTGAAGTCATCGCGCGGCATGGGGCGCGTGCTCGCCCGCCGGCGCCCGCCGAGGGAAGATGCAGGCCGCGGCCCCCTGGCGCGAGCGGCGCGATTGTGCGTGAAACACCCCAAGCGAGTTATCGCAATAGCGCTGTTAGTCCTGTTGGCCACCACCGTATTTGGCCTGCCCGCTGCCAACAGCCTGTCGGCCGGCGGATTCATGGACCCAACTTCCGAATCGGCGCGCGGCGCGGCAATAATCGCCGGAAAGTTCAATCAGGGTGAGCTCGAACTCATTCTGTTGGTGAGTTCGCCCAACGGCGCCCGGGACGGCTCAGCAAGGACGGTCGGGACCGAGATCGTCGGGCAACTTGTGAAATCTCCGTTCGTATCTCAGGTGGCATCCCCGTGGGACTCCCGACCTGCGCCCGGCTTACTCACCGCGGACGGAAACACCGCGATGATCCTCGTCGCTCTCAACGGGGATGAGAACAGCGCTCCCAAGCGTGCCCAGTCACTCGCAGAGCGTTACGTAGGTGACCGGCAAGGAGTGACGGTGCGGGCGGGTGGATCGGCATTGGTGTTTGAACAGATCAACCAGCAGACCGCAAAAGACCTGCTGCGAATGGAAGTCATCGCGATACCGCTGAGTTTCATCGCGCTGGTCTGGGTGTTCGGCGGGATACCGGCCGCGGCACTACCGATGGCCGTCGGCGCTTTGGCGATCGCGGGTTCACTCGCGGTATTGCGCGCGATCGCGTTGCTGACGAACGTATCGGTCTTTGCCCTCAACGTGACGGTGGCACTGGCGTTCGCCCTGGCCATCGACTACACGTTGCTGATTATCAGCCGCTACCGCGACGAGCGTGCGGACGGGGTGGGTCCCGACGAGGCGTTGGTGAAAACCGTGACCACGGCCGGCCGGACCGTGTTGTTCTCGGCGAGCACGGTGGCGCTGGCACTGGCTGCTACGGCACTGTTCCCGATGTATTTCCTCAAGTCCTTCGCCTACGCCGGGACGGCAGTGGTCGTGTTCGCCGCCGTGGCGGCGGTGGTGGTGGCGCCCGCAGCGATCGCGCTGATCGGAGACCGGCTCGACGCGCTGAACGTCTGGCAATGGGGTCGTCGGCTCCTCCCTCGCCCGTCAGCACAACGGGGGGTGCAACAGAGCTTCTGGTACCGAACCGCGAAATTGGTTATGCGTCGCGCGATCCCAGTTGGGATGGCCCTCACGGCAGTCTTGCTGGTGCTCGGTGCGCCGTTCCTCGGCGTCAGATGGGGCTATCCCGACGACCGAGTACTGCCGAGATCGTCGACGGCCCGAATCGTCAACGATCGAGTCCGTACCGAATTCGGCACAAATTCAGAGACCCGAGTGAAGGTCGTCTTTCCCGAATCCGACGGTCTGACAACGACCGAGCTGGACAACTACGCGATGCGGCTGTCCCGAGTCACCGATGTCTCTGCGGTGTCCTCTCCGACCGGAACCTTCGTCGCCGGTGAGGCCAAGGGTCCGCCGTCGGCTCCGGCCGGGATCGCGGGGGGCAGCGCGTACCTGACCGTTGAAAGCACGGCACCGCTTTTCACACGAGCGTCAGAGGCACAACTGGCTCGCTTGCACGCGGTCGTCCCGCCGCAAGACCGACGTGTCCTGATCACCGGTCTGGCACAAACGAATCGTGATTGCATCGACGGCATCACCTCCCGGCTGCCGTTCGTGTTCGCGTTCATCGCCGTCGTCACAATGTTGCTGATCTTCCTGCTTACCGGCAGCGTGATACTTCCGGTCAAGGCGGTGCTACTCAACGTGCTGTCGCTGACCGCGACGTTCGGTGCCTTGGTGTGGATCTTTCAAGACGGCCACCTGGGGGCGGCAGGAACCACGTCGACGGGCACGCTGGCGGTCAACGTCCCGGTGCTGATGTTCTGCATCGCCTTCGGATTGTCGATGGACTACGAGGTCTTTCTGCTTGCCCGGATCCGCGAGTATTGGCTCAGCTCACCGCGCACGCGGACGGACAACGACGAAAGTATCGCCCTGGGTCTGGCGCGCACGGGCCGGATCATCACCGCCGCGGCGCTGCTGATGTCGATCTCTTTCGCGGCGCTGATCTCCGCCGGGGTGTCCTTCATGCGGATGTTCGGTTTGGGACTGACGATCGCCGTCTTGATGGACGCGACTGTGGTGCGCGTGCTACTCGTGCCGGCATTCATGCATGTGCTTGGCGGCCTGAACTGGTGGGCCCCCGCGCCGCTGGCACGATGGCACGATCGCACCTTCGGCGACCGTGCGGCGCGGCTAGGGCTGGGCTGAGCCCAACTCACCCTGGAAGTGGCGCATTGCCGCGATAACTGCCGTGAAGACCCGATGTGCCGCAGCCAAATCCGCATCAGGTAAGTCATCGAGCGCCGCACGAGTATGGATGCCCAAGGGGCTGAAGAACGAGCGGGCGGTCGCCATACCGGGATCGGAGTACCGCAGGATGACCTTGCGACGATCGTTTGCGTCCGAATCTCGGGTGATGTGACCGGAGTTGATCATGCGCTCGACCAGGTAGGTGATGGCCGCCGCGGACAAGCCCATCCGTTGGCCCAACTCCCCCGATGTCAGTGGCGCCCCGGAAGTCTCGGCCACCAGGATGTGCAAAAGGGCGCGAAAGTCATTGGGATGCAACCGGTGTACCGCCGCGAACACTCGACCCATCTGGTCGGACTCTGCGCTGAGGGTACGTGCGTCGGCCGCAATCAGTGCTTCGAGCCGAACACGTTCGGGGGAGCCCTCGTTGGGGTACATCAGAATCGCAGCATAGCGCTTTCCTACCAAGAATGTTAAGTTGATTAATGATTAATCGACTGAAATAATGGTGCCGATGTCGAACACTCTCGCCTCGTGGGTGAGCAACCGTCGCTCGTGGCGGCTGGGATTGGCAGCGGCCCTGCTGGGCATGGGGTTGATCGTGTTGATCGGCGCAAATGCATCGGCCGGGCAGGCGCCGCTGTCGTTACCCAGCGACTCGGACTCGGCCAAAGTCGACGCCCTGGCCAGGCAATTCCCCGGCGGCGATCAGGCTCCCCTGCTGTTGGTGGTGAGCCGTGTCGACGGCGCCCCGCTGGACTCCGCCGACGTGACCGCGACCCGGGCCGCCCGTGACCGGATGCAGCGCGTCGTCGCACCGTTCGCGGCGGCAAACATGCAGCCGCCGATGGTGTCGGCGGACGGCAAGGCGGCCATCGGCCTCGTGACCATCCGCGCGGATCTATCCGGCATGGTCCTCAACGAGGGAGTCGCAGCGCTGCGCACCGCGGCAAACGACGGCCTGCCCGCCGATCTGCGGGACCACGTCACCGGAGGCCCGGCGTTCGGCGCCGATATCGCCAACGCGTTCACCGACGCCAACATCACGCTGCTGGCGGTGACCGCGTCCGTGGTGGCGCTGCTCCTGATTGCCACCTACCGCTCACCGGTGCTGTGGCTGGCACCGCTGTTGGTGATCGGCTTCGCGGATCGGGTGGCGGCGGCGGTGGGGACCTCGGTGTCGTCAGTAACGGGCCTGAGCTTCGACGGCGCGACCTCCGGGATCACCAGCGTGCTGGTGTTCGGGGCGGGCACCAACTACGCGCTGCTGCTGATCTCCCGATACCGGCAAGAACTTCGGAGCCACCCCGACCACCGCGACGCGTTGCGCCTCGCGGTGCGCAGAGCGGGACCGGCGATCCTCGCCAGCAATGCGACCGTGGTGCTGGCGCTGCTCACCCTGCTGTTCGCGTCGACCCCCAGCACCCGCAGCCTGGGCGCGCTGGCAGCCTGCGGCCTGGTCATCGCGGCCCTGTCGGTCCTGGTGGTACTGCCTCCGCTGCTCGCGCTGTGCGGCCGGCGACTGTTCTGGCCCCTGATTCCCCGGCCCGACGGCGCCGACACTCTGGAAGCCGGAGCGTGGCACCGGGTCGCCGAACAGGTGGCCCGTCGTCCCGCCGTCGTCGCCGTCGTGGCGATAGCGGTGCTGGCGGCATTGGCCAGCGGGCTGCTGGGGACTCGAATCGGCTTGTCGCAGACCGAACAATTCCGGGTGCAAGCCGACTCAGTGTCCGGCTACGACATCGTGGCCGCGCATTTTCCCGCCGGCTTGGCCAACCCCACGCTGGTCGTGGCCCCCCGCTCCCAGGCAGCCCAGGTGCGCACGGCGATCGCCGCGACTCCCGGTGTGGTGTCGGTGACCGACGCGGGTCAGTCGAACTCCGGCCTGACGAAATGGTCGGTGGTGATCAGCGCCGCGCCCTCGTCGGACCGAGCATTCGCCACCATTGCCGCACTGCGCAATTCGACGAAATCCGCCTCCCCCGCTGCGCTGGTCGGCGGATCCGACGCGCAAGCCCTCGACGTCCGCGACGCCGCCCTGCACGACCGGCTGACGCTGATCCCGGCGATCCTCATCGTGATACTCGTCGTCCTGTTCGTGCTGCTGCGCTCGGTGCTCGCCCCGCCCAACCTGCTGTCCGCGACGATTCTCGGCGCGCTGGCGGCGCTCGGCCTCGGCGGCTGGACGAGCCAGCACGTCTTCGGATTTCCGGCCCTGGACAACAGCACCCCTTTGTTCGCGTTCCTGTTCCTGGCCGCCCTCGGCGTGGACTACACAATCTTTCTGGTCACCCGCGCCCGTGAAGAATCGGCGCGGCACGGGGCACGCGATGGCATGATTCGAGCCGTGTCGGCCACCGGCGGCGTGATCACCAGCGCGGGAATCGTTCTAGCCGCCGTGTTCTGTGTGCTGGGAGTATTGCCGCTGATCGTGATGACCCAGCTCGGGATCATCGTCGGGCTCGGGATCCTGCTCGACACCTTTGTGGTGCGCACGCTGGTCATACCCGCTCTGTTCGCCCTCATGGGCGATCGCATCTGGTGGCCTGCAAAGCCAACTGAAACGACAGTCATTGCGCAACAGCGCAATTCGATCCAATATGAACGGAGTACGCTGTGAAGCGCTCAACTCTGGCCGTGACATCGCTTGCCGTAGCCGTGGCCGCGGGCACCGGAAGCATCGCCAGCCCCCGACGCGTGCCCGGGTGGTACACGCGACTACGCAAACCCGCATACCAGCCGCCCAGCGTCGCCTTCCCTATCGTGTGGACCGCGCTCTACGCGGACATCGCGACCACGTCCGCGGTGACCGTGGACAAGTTCCGCGCAGCGGGACAACACGACAAGGCGCGCGGCTATGCCGCCGCCCTCACCGTCAACCTGCTGCTCAACGCCGGATGGAGTTGGCTGTTCTTCCGTTTTCACAAACTCGGGGCGGCGGTGCTCGGTGCGGCCGCGTTGACGGTCAGCAGCGCCGATCTCGCCCGTCGCGCCGCCGCGGCCGACCCGCGCGCCGGCGCGGCCCTGGCGCCCTACCCGCTGTGGTGTGCGTTCGCCACTGTGCTGTCCACCCACATCTGGCGGCTGAACCGATAGTGCCTGCCCTCTTGTGGTTTCGCCGCGATCTGCGGTTGCGCGATCATCCCGCGCTGCTCGCCGCGGCCGAATCGCAGGACGTGCTCGCCTGCTTTGTGGTCGACCCCCGGCTCGAGAACTCGTCGGGTCAGCGCCGCCTGCAGTTCCTGGGTGACACGCTGCGACGACTGCAAGACGACCTGGGCGGCCGGCTCCTGGTGACCCGAGGCCGCGCCGAGGAGCAGATTCCCCGCATCGCCAAGAAGATCGACGCGACGGCGGTGCACATTTCGGAGGATTTCGCGCCCTACGGAAAACGCCGCGACGAAAAGGTGTGCGCCGCACTGGGTTCGGTGCCGTTGGTTGCGACCGGATCGCCGTATCTGGTGTCTCCCGGTCGGGTCACCAAAGACGACGGTGAGCCCTACAAGGTGTTCACCCCGTTTCTGCGGAAGTGGCGAGAAGAAGGATGGCGCAAACCCGCACAGTCGAGCGCCGATTCGGCCCGCTGGCTCGACCCGGCCCACGTGGTCAAACAGTGCGCGATCCCCGACCCCGGCGTCGAGCTGGGTCTCGAAACCGGTGAGGCGGCGGCACTTTCGCAGTGGAAGCAGTTCGCCGACGACGGGCTGCAGCGCTACGCCGAAGACCGGAACCGGCCGGACCTGCCGGGCACCAGCCGAATGTCGGCCCATCTGAAGTTCGGCACCATCCATCCCCGCACCATGGTGGCGGCGATGAACCTGGGTGCAGCTGGAGCGCAGACATACTTGCGGGAGTTGGCCTTTCGTGACTTCTACGCGGGGGTGTTGCACTATTGGCCGGCCAGCGCCTGGCGCAATTGGAACAGCGACTTCGACGGCATCCAGACCGATACGGGCGCGGAAGCCAAACGTCGGCTCGAAGCGTGGAAGGCCGGCAGGACCGGGTTCCCGATCGTCGACGCCGGCATGCGCCAACTCCACGAGACCGGCTTCATGCACAACCGGGTACGGATGATCGTCGCGTCGTTTTTGGTAAAAGACCTGCATCTGCCGTGGCAATGGGGTGCCGAGTGGTTCCTGGACCAGCTCACCGACGGCGACATGGCCAACAACCAGCACGGCTGGCAGTGGTGCGCGGGTTGCGGCACCGACGCCGCGCCGTACTTCCGGGTTTTCAACCCGACCACCCAGGGCCAAAAGTTCGATCCCGCAGGCGATTACATCCGGTACTGGCTGCCCGAACTGCGCGGCGCGGAGGATGTGCACTTACGCAAAGGCGAACGGCCACAAGGGTATCCGGAACCGATCGTCGACCACGGCACCGAGCGTGCCGAGGCGCTGCGCCGGTACCAGGACATCGGCTCCTAGCCACCACGCTCTGATCTGGCGTCCGCACTGTAGGGCAGGCCGAGACAATCTTTTGCCGAAATCGGCTTCCCATACCTATTTCGCATGTAATCATCAGCCGATTCACAGTCGTCAAGTCAAAGCGCCAGGGAGGCGATATGGCCCACTCGATCGTTCGGACGTTACTGATTTCTGTTGCTGCGGCGGGTCTGATGGCCACCGCCGGCGCCTGCTCGTGCTCGGTGGGTTCGTCGTCGTCGCACGCGGTGGACAAGAAGGACGTCGCAAGCCAGATCACCCAGAAGTTGACCGACGCTCAGGGCAATAAGCCCGATTCGGTCGACTGCCCCGGCGATTTGCCCGCGAAGGTCGGTGCGCAGCTGAACTGCTCGATGATGGTCAAGGGCGCCTCCTACGGCGTCAACGTCACCGTGACCAGCGTCGAAGGCAGCAACGTCAAATTCGACATGGTGGAGACCGTCGACAAGTCCCAGGTCGAGAAAGCGATCAGCGACAACATCACCCAACAGGTCGGGACCAAGCCCGAATCGGTGACCTGTCCCGACAACCTCAAGGGCGTGCAGGGCGCGACGTTGCGGTGCCGCCTTGTCACGGGAGGCCAGAACTACGGCGTGAATGTTTCCGTCACCGGCGTTGACGCCGGCACGGTCGACTATCACTTCGTCGTCGACGACGCGCCGTCCTCGCCCTAGGGGTCAGTAACCGACCGCGGCGAAGTACCCCACCACGCCCAGCAATTCGGCCAGCGCGGAGATGGCCAGCGTCGCGACGGCGTACGGCCAGCCCGACCGTCGGCGCACCAGCCGGATGACCGTGGCGATACACCCGAGCACCGTCGCCGCGGCCACCACCGAAACCGACAGCAGGACGGAGGTGGCTGCCCGGTCGGTGCTGCAGTGTTCGGGCGGACAGTAATCGGTGAAGGCCAGGAACATGAATTCCATGCCTGCGGTCGCCCCCCAGCCGACGACGGCGACGACCATCAGCACGACGGACAGTGCCACGTCCCAGCCGGGACGCGTCGGCGCGGGACCGTATTGGCCCGGTGAGGTCAGTGCGCGGCCTTCTTGCGCTCGATATCGGCCAGGGCCGCGGCCAATTCGGCCCGCTGCGCGGCGGAGCTCTCCCAGGACAACTGCCGGTTCTTGACCACCTTGGCCGGCGCACCGACCGCGATCGAATAGTCGGGAACGACGCCGCGCACCACCGCGTGCGAGCCGAGCACACAGCCCCGCCCGATCGAGGTGCCACGCAAAACGGTCACCTTGACCCCGACCCAGGTGTCCGGGCCGATCCGCACCGGGGACTTGATGATGCCCTGATCCTTGATCGGCAGGTTGATGTCGTCCATCCGGTGGTCGAAATCGCAGACGTAGCACCAGTCGGCCATCAGCACCGAATCCCCGAGCTCGATGTCGAGGTAGCAGTTGATCACGTTGTCGCGGCCCAGCACGACCTTGTCGCCGAACCGCAGCGAGCCCTCGTGCGCGCGGATCGTGTTCTTGTCGCCGATGTGCACCCAGCGGCCGATCTCCAACTGCGCCAACTCGGGTGTCGCGTGGATCTCCACGCCCTTGCCGATGAACACCATGCCGCGGGTGATGATGTGCGGGTTGGCCAGCTTGAATTTCAGCAGCCGCCAATAGCGCACCAGGTACCACGGCGTGTAGGCACGGTTGCGCAGCACCCACTTCAGCGAGGCCATCGTCAAGAACTTGGCCTGACGTGGGTCTCGCAGCCGATGGCCCCGCCAGCGGCGGTGTACCGGGGCTCCCCACATGCTTGTCACAGCCGGAAAGCCTAACCCGGTCAATCGACAGTGCGCGAACCGCCACGGGTTACCCTCACCTGTACCGAGCGACCCGCGTGCCGAAAGGATTTGGAAAATCGAGGTGCTTGCCCGACAACTCCGGCATTGGTCAGCTGCGGCGCTCGCGTCCGTGCTCACGGCGGGGCTCGCCGGTTGCGGCAATACCGACTCGTGGGTCGAAGCGGCGGCGGCGCCGGGCTGGTCGGCGCAATACGCCGACGCGGCCAACAGCAGCTACACGACAACCGCCGGCGCCACCAAGCTGTCGCTGCAATGGACGCGGTCGGTCAAGGGCAGCCTCGGAGCCGGACCCGCACTGGGCTCGAGCAACTACCTCGCCCTGAATGCGCAGACCCCGGCCGGATGCTCGCTGATGGAATGGGAGAACAACGACAACGGCCGGCAACGCTGGTGTGTGCGGCTGTTCCAGGGCGGCGGCGTCGGCGGTCCCCTGTTCGACGGTTTCGACAACCTCTACGTCGGCCAGCCGGGCGCTTTTCTGTCGTTCCCGGTGACGCAGTGGACGCGCTGGCGCCAGCCAGTGATCGGAATGCCTTCCACCCCAAGGTTTCTCGCCGACGGCCAACTTCTGGTCAGCACACACCTGGGACAGGTGCTGGTTTTCGACGCACACCGCGGCATGGTGGTCGGCAGTCCGCTGGACCTGGTCGAGGGGATCGACCCGACGGACGCGACGCGCGGGCTGGCCGATTGCGCCCCGGCGCGGCAGGGCTGCCCGGTCGCGGCGGCCCCCGCCTTCTCGGCAACCAGCGGCATGGCGGTACTCGGTGTGTGGCAGCCGGCCGCCCCGGCGGCGGGACTGGTCGGGCTTAAATACCACCGAGGGCAGACGCCCCTGATGACCCGCGAGTGGACCAGCGACGCCGTTGCCGCCGGGGTGATCGGCAGCCCGGTGCTGTCCGCCAACGGATCAACCGTCTACGTCAACGGCCGCGACCAACGGTTGTGGGCGCTCAACTCCGCCGACGGGAAGCCGAAGTGGTCGGCGCCGCTGGGCTTCCTGGCGCAGACGCCGCCTGCGATCACCCCGCAGGGCCTGATCGTCTCCGGCGGTGGACCCGACACCAAGCTGACGGCCTTCAAGGACGCCGGCGATCACGGCGATCAGGTGTGGCGGCGCGATGACGTCACGCCGTTGTCGGCCGCGGGCCTGGCCGGTCCGAGCGTCGGCTACGCGGTGGTGAGCGGGCCGCCGCACGATGATGCTCCCGGCATGTCGCTGCTGGTGTTCGATCCGGGCAAC
This sequence comes from Mycobacterium ahvazicum, assembly GCF_900176255.2. GTDB lineage: Bacteria > Actinomycetota > Actinomycetes > Mycobacteriales > Mycobacteriaceae > Mycobacterium > Mycobacterium ahvazicum. Next base: position 1,164,681 of record NZ_FXEG02000002.1, on the reverse strand, counting down.
GGCCATACCATCAACAGCTATCCGCTCCCCGCGGCCACCGGCTATCCCGTCGGCCTCGCGATCGGCAACGATCGGCGGGTCGTGGCAGCCACCAGCGACGGTCAGGTATACGGCTTCGTCCCGGCCTGAACCCGTCAGATGGCCAGCGGCGGGATCGCGTTGCGCGGCACCTGGGCCTGGCACGGGCCGGCGAATGCGGGCAGCATCTCCCCGGGTGCGAAGTAGAAGATCAGCTGATCGTCGGTGATCGCGAAGTTCTGATAGTGCGACGGGTCGCGGCCCGACGACGGCAAGATGGCTGCACCCAACGCGTTCTGCCGTTGCAGGTCGCGCTGGATCAGCGGGAAGATCGCCTCGAGCGCCGGCGTGTTGGGGGCGAACAGGTTGTCAAAGGTGATCGGCTGCTTGGTCCCGAGGTTGTAGTTGAACGTCTTGTACCACGTGGACGTGTGCGATCCGCCGACGTCCTGGAAAAATTTGAGCACCACACTGCGGGTGTTGTGCGGTGGCTGACCAGCGAAGTGCTGCTCCGCGGTCGCCTCCAGCTGGTACGGCTGGTCGCGAGGCCCGGACGTCTGCGCGACGGAGAGGAATCCGTCCCGGTTCTGCGTGATGTAGTCGATCAACGGCTGCGGGTCGGGGTAGTCGGCCGGAAACGTCATGTTCAGCGTGTAGTTCGGCCCGTTCGCGCGGATGTGACACAGCTGTCCGTCCCCGACGGTGCCGCCCACGCTGGCACACGACGGCGGGTCGGCGGCTGCGGGTGAGCCCAGCAGAACAGTGCCGACCAGCACCGCGGCCGCGATCAGATAGCGCATAACTCGATTGTCCCCGTCGACGAAAAGGTCCCCCGGAAAGTGACCGCCGACAGCGTACAGGGCGCTAATACGACGGGCGGCAGACATACGCCGTCGCCCGGGCGGCGGACCCGGAACCCAGGCGGGTGATGACCACCGACAGAGATTGGCTGCCGCGCGGGCGCAGCCGTCGCCGCAACGCGTCGGGGTCGACCTGCACACCACGCACCAGGATCTCCAGCACACCGCAGCCGCGCGCCGAGAGCACCTGCCGCAGCCGGCGCTCGTCGAAGTCCAGCTGCTCGAGCACCTCGAAGCCGCGCACGCCCGGCGGCAGGCTGTCGCCGGACAGGTAGGCGATGTCCGGGTCGAGTTGCCACAGGCCATGCCGTGCGCCATAGTGGCGTACCAGCCCGGCCCGCACCACGGCGCCGTCCGGGTCGACGATCCAGCGCCCGGCTGCGCGCACTGCGCACTCGTCGGGCTCGGCGTCGGTGAGCTGTTCGCCGCGGTCCAGGACCGTCGCGCGCCGGCGGACACCCGGCTCGACAAGCCCGCCCGACCACAGGCACGCTTCCCGCACCGAGCCGCGATACGACGTCACCTCGATCTCGCCGTCGAAGCCGAGCCGTCCTAATGACTCGAAATCTATTCCGGGAGCGCACTTTACGACGAGATCGCGGCCCCGGTAGCAGTCAATCAACTCGCCCAGTCCCGGTTGGTAATCGGCCGGGTTGAACCGGCGTTGCCCGCCGCTGCGGCGTGCCGGGTCGACGACGACGATCGCGTCGCGGGTCACCGGGTGCAGCGCGTCGGCGCGGCAGAGAATCGTGCCGGACCCCAGATTGTGGGCCGCCATCGCCAGCCGCACCGGGTCGATATCGCTACCTACCGCGGCGACGCCCGCGTCGCGCAGCGGGGCCAGTTCGGTGCCGATCGAGCAGGTCGCATCGTGGACGACTGCCCCGGAGACGCTCAATCGCCTGGCCCGGTGCTGGGCCACCGGCGCCGCGGTCGCCTGCTGCAACGCCTCGTCGGTGAAGAGCCAAGTCGACACGTCACCCAACTTCCCCAGCTTTTCGGGGGCGCGGCGGCGCAGCAACGTGGTCTCCACCAGCACGGGTGTCCGGTCACCGAAGCGGGCCCGCGCGGCGGCGATATCGGCGATCCGGGTGGCGTCGGTCAGCGCTAATTCGGCGACCACCGCCAGCGCCGCGACACCCGAATCCGAGCGCAGGTAATCGACGTCGCGGGTGGTGAAGCGCAGGCCAGCACTCAGGAGGGTTTGACCCCGGTGACCATCACGTTGTAGAACCAGCCCTTCGGTGCCAGGTGCCGCCAGAAATTGGCGTCGACCCAGCTCAGCGTCTTCCAGCCGTTGAAGGCGAATTTCGCCCAGCCCCAGCCCAGGCGTCCCGGCGGCACCGATGCCTCGAAAGTGCGCACCGGCCAGCCGAACATCGCGGCGGTGAACTCCTCGCTGGCGGTGCCGACTTCTACCGCGCCGGCGTTGGTCGCCATCCGCTCGAGATCTTCCGGAGCGAAGGTGTGCAGATCGACGATGGCTTCCAGCGCCGCGACGCGCGAGGACTCGTCGAGCTCGACCTGTGGGCGCCGCCAGCCGCCCAGGCCGGGCAATTTGGTGACGTTGGTGGCCACCCGCCAGGTCAGCGTCGACAACGACCGGGCGTAAACCTCGCCGACTTTGGTCGGCTCGCCCGCGAAGACGAACCGTCCGCCGGGCTTGAGCACCCGGATCACCTCACGCAGCGACAGCTCGACGTCGGGGATGTGGTGCAGCACGGCGTGCCCGACCACCAGATCGAAGGTGTTGTCCTCGTACGGGATGCCCTCCGCGTCGGCGACCCGGCCGTCGATGTCCAGGCCCAGCGATTGCCCGTTGCGGGTGGCGACCTTGACCATGCCCGGAGACAAATCGGTGACCGACCCGCGCCGTGCGACGCCGGCCTGGATCAGGTTGAGCAGGAAAAATCCGGTGCCGCAACCCAATTCGAGGGCGTTATCGTAGGGAAGTTCACGCTGAACCTCATCGGGCACCGCCGCGTCGAAGCGTCCGCGGGCATAGTCCACGCAGCGCTGGTCGTAGGAGATCGACCATTTGTCGTCGTAGGTCTCGGCCTCCCAGTCGTGATAGAGCACCTGGGCCAGCTTGGTGTCGCGCCGCGCGGCTTCGACCTGGTCGGCCGTCACCTGCGCAGCCGGAGTTACTTCGGTCATGCAGGGCAGCCTAACTGCCTGGCGGATTGGCGCGGCACGAGGTGAAGTGCCAATCGGCGGCAGCGGCCTAAACTCAGCACCGTGGCTGACGTTCTTCGGGTCAGTGCTGAGGGGCTGCAGGTATTGGCGGCACACTGCGAGACGGTGTCGGCGGAGCTGGTGGCCGCGACTGGGCTGCCCAAAGTTGGGCTACCGATCCAGGCGACATCGGGTGCCGTCGGCGCTACCCATGCGGCCGTTGGTGGCGTGATCGCGGTATTAGCCCAACGAGCGCAAACAAGCGCGGTCAAATCGGCCATGGCGGGCGCCGAGTTTGCCATGACGGACACCGATGGTGCGCAACAGGCCGCCGCAATCGCCGCCTCGATACCCCGGGTGTGACCGGTGGCGGGGGCCGGCGGCGTGGGGGTTCCGTCCCTCTCGGAGATCCAGGCCTGGGATGTCGCCCACCTGGAAAGTGCGGCGACGGACTGGAAAGCCACCGCCGAGCATTGGGAGTCCTCATTCAGTTCGATTCATCGGGTTACCGTGTCGCCGGGCGGGACGGTGTGGCAGGGCGTCGCCGCCGAGGCCGCACAGGAGAGAGCATTCGCCGATCTGGTCAAGGTACGAGGACTGGCCGATGTCCTGCACGAATCCGCTGAGATAGCGCGCCGAGGAGCCGAGAGCCTCGATTCCGCCAAGCGCAGCGTTCTCGATGCGGTCGAGGAAGCCAGCAGTGCCGGATACGTTGTGGGCGAAGATCTTTCGGTAACGCCACCACGAGCCAGTGTGGCCGCTCAGGCGCAAGCGCAGGTGTACGCCGCCGACCTCCGACAACGCGCCGCACAGCTCGTCGCCCACGACCAAGCGATCGCCGCCAAAATCACCACCGCCAGCGCACCTCTGAGTGCTGTCAGTTTCGCCGAATCGCAAGCGCCGGCCGTGGCTCGGGCGCTCGGCGCCGGCTTCAAGCTGGACCACGAATGGGACCCCTACACCGATCAGCCCGCGCACGGGCCATTCGAGCCGGTCTCGCCGGGTCCGACGCAGTTCGATCCGAAAACGGGAACGGTCCAGGGCGGCGGCGGTCCCATCGGCGGAAAAGGTCCACCACAACCGTCCGCCCCTACCGGCAAGCGCGGCAGCCCGATGGATGTCCCGCGCGGAACAAACGCTCCCGCGGTGATTGATGGAAGATCCTTCAGCGGACACGCACTCGACGAAATGCAAAGTGATGGCATTCCTGCGAGTGTCGTCAACAACGTTCTTCGAACCGGCTTGTCGGCGCCCAGCAGAGGAGGCACAACTGTGTTTTATGATCCCACCAACAATATTAGTGTCGTACAAGCTCCGAGTGGGTCGATTGTCACAGTAAGCTATGGAGATCTGCGATGACGACTGAGGCGAGTTCAGGTGACCGCGTTACCCTACTCCGGCAATTGGCGACAGAATGTCTACAGAATTACGTCGGAGGTTTCGCAGAACTCGAGCAATTAGATCGAGATCTCAAGTCGATAATCCGCACTCTTAGCGACATCGCGAATCCATCCTGGACGAAAACATTGCGCCAACAGTGGGGTCAGCTTGAAATTATTTATGCGTTGGCGCTTGCTGAAGGACGCTTCCAGCTGAGCCCTGAAGAAGAGACCGACGTGCAAGGCATCGTGGCGGAGCTAATCACTGCCTTCCGTGACTCATCTCCTTAGCGATGGAGTTCTGGGGCCGTCGCCACGGGTGCTAATCACAAGCAGTTTGACCCATCGGCAGGTGAATAAATAGGAAATGAAAGCGATTTCTATGCAGCCGGTAATTGACTTCGAGATCCACTTGCTTATGACGATGAAAGTGCGAATGTCAATGGCTGGTAAGGAATTTCTACTGGAAGCCAAGCTCGCCGAAAACAAGCTCACAATCGAGCAGGCGAAGAATATTCATGAGCGAGTGGCCGAAGCTCTTGGCGACGAGGCCTCTCGTTTTCAGAACGTGAAGAAGCTGCTGGGCATCGTCGGTCCGGATGCTTCGTCACTAAAATACAGCAGCGCCTTGTGGCCCGGATTTGACTTTACTGCTACCGCGGGCGAAGACGGAACTGATTGAGTCTTCGGGGTACTCGCATACACGGCATGATTCACTGAGCGTCGCTTCCCCAATTGAGATGCCCACCTGGAGCGTGTACAGCGCAGAGTTCGCGAAGCATTTTCGCCCCTGACCCTCCGCGGCAAGTGGCCCCTGTTCGATGAATATACGCCTGGATACGAAGAATACGAATCTCCATGGAAGGGAGAGCGTTACGGCGCGCGATTCATCTGGGGTCTGTTTCTATCGTCATCAATGTACTGGGACTGAGCCCTGCCTTCAGTTCTTGCCGAAGTAGTGGAGTGAGCGATGGATACAAATGCGATAGTCGACTTAGAAGTTTTTCTTTTAATGACGATTAAGCCGCGACGGTCTCTGGCCGACACCAGAGGCCTACTGGACGACAGGGTGAGCAGGGTAGGGCTGTCTTTGGAAGACGCGGTGCGTATTCACAAGCGAGTACCGCTGCCTTGACCGAAGAGACGTCGCGATTTCGGGACGTAAAAGCGCTATTACGCATCCCTGACAAAGACGCCAGATCGCTCAGCTACAGCAGTGTGTTGTGGCCTGGGTTCGACTTCAATGCGCATGCTGACGAACGATGATCAATCGAGTCGGCAGGGTACACACATGCCAAGACCCTAACGGCCTGTTGGCACGGCTAATCGAAAACGGCGCAACTCATACGGTTCGGCTACGACGTGTTGTGCCACGCTGGGTCGGTCGCTTGCGACACGACGACTTGACCGATGATGCCGCCAGGCCCATAAGAGCCACCGGAACCGACGGAGACAACTTCGCCGGAGCCCAGGCTGAGGATGCCCCCCGACGCGACGGGCACGCTGCCCCCGGAGTCGACCGTGAGGCCGCTGCCGGTGGAGATGGTCAGGGTGCCGGTCGGGTCGACGTTGAGGGTGGCGCCCGAGGCGACTTCGAGGGTGCCACCGGGGTTGATGGTGACGGTGCCCGAATCGACGAGGCTGTAATTGACGTAGAGGGAGCCGTTCTCGGTCAGGGTGCCGCCGGAGTGGACCGTCACGGTTCCCCAGTCGGTGAAGGTGCCGGAATCGGTCAGGGTGCCATGCGATAGGACATCGAGGGCGCTGTTGTCGTAAAGGGTGATGCCACCACCAACCTGGTCGGTGAGGGAGCCACCGGACTCGACGACGACGGACCCATGGTCGAGGAGGAACGCGTTGCCGCCGGACTGGACGTTGATGGTGCCGTAATCGGCGACGACGCCGTAGCTGTTGAACGTGCCGCTGTCCTGGACGGTGATGGCGCCGTAGTTGGTGAGGGTGGCACCGGATTCGGTGGTCATATAGGCGCCGGGCTGCACGGTGATACCGCCGCTGGGGTTGACGGTCACGGTGCCGGCGTTGGTGATGTTGCCGCCGTAGGCCTCGACAGTGATGTGGCCGGAGTCGATCAAGGTGCCGCCTTCTCTGACGGCCAGATAACCGCCCGAGTCGACGTTCAAAGTACCGCCGTTGCTGAACGTGCCACCGTCAAGGGACACATAGCCGCTGGGGCTGACCTCAAAAGTACCGTTAGGGCTGACGGTCAGGTTCCCCCCGGACTGGATCAGCGTGCCCGAGTCGGTGAGGGTGCCGCCGGGTTCGACGGTGATGGAACCGCCTGAGTCGAGGTTGACGGTACCGCCGGTTTCGAGGGAGCCGCCGGAGTCGAGGGTGACGGTGCCGTAATCGTTGAGGGCACCGCTGTCGGTCAGGGTGCCGGTGACTTGGATTTCGAGGGTGCCACCGGACTGGACGGTGATGGTGCCGGAATTGGTGAGGGTACCGCCATTGGCGAGGGTGCCGCTGACATAGAGGGTCCCGGTGTTGGTGAGCGTGCCGGCGGATTGGACGGTGAGAGTGCCGGTGTTGGTGAGGGCGCCGGCGTTGGTGAGCGTGCCGTCGACGGAGAGGGTGCCGGCGTTGGCGAGGGCGCCGTTGGATTCGACGTTGATGGCGCCACCGGAGGCGACTTCGAGGGTGCCGCCGGAGTTAATCGTTAATGTGCCACCGGATTGGACGTCGAAGGCGCCGCCGCTTTGGACGATGACGATTTGATTGGCTCCGACGGTGTAGGGGCTGGTGCTCGTGACATTGACGGTGTTGGTGATGTAGGTGGTCGTGACGGGGCCATTGGTGGTGGTACCGACGGCGCCATTGGTGGTGCCGCTCACGGTGCCATTAGTGGTACCGACGGTGCCACTCGTGCCGTCCGTGGGGGTGGTGGGCGAGACGGGCTGTATCGGGCCCCCGCCGCGACGGCTGACGGCGTTGCTGACGGATTGGGTCACGCTGCGCGCCTGGTCGAGCTGCCCATTCTGGTTGGTGGTCTGCGGCGGTTCGTCAAACGAGGTGAGGGTGCTCGCGGTCTCCGAATCACCGGCGTAGCCGTACATCGCGGTGGCGTCTTGGGCCCACATCTCCGAGTATTCGGCTTCGGTGGCCGCGATCGCCGGGGTGTTTTGCCCGAGGAAGTTGGTGGCGACCAGCGCCATGAACCGCGCGCGGTTGGCCGCGATCAACGGCGGTGGCACCGTCATCGCGTAGGCCGCCTCATACGCCGCGGCCGCACCGTAGGCCTGGGTGGCGGTCTGCTCGGCCGCCGCGGCACTGGCCTGCAGCCATTCCACGTAGGGGGTCACCGCGGCCGTCATCAGTTCCGAAGACGTCCCTGTCCACGCTTGTCCCGTCAGCTGCGCAACCGTCGAGGAGTAGCCGGTCACCGTGGACTCCAGCTCCGCAGCCAGCGCGGACCAGCTTGCCGCGTTCGAGAACATCGGCCCCGATCCGGGCCCGGCATAGATCAGACCGCTGTTGATTTCCGGCGGCAACAATGCGAAGTCCATACCGATCTCTTTCCTTTTTCAGAGGATTTTCAGTGATGAACGCCGGGCTGTCAGCACGGTTGTCGCCATGTAACGGGATTTTCACACGGCAGTCGCCTAGCTGCCGCTGTGTAGCCGGAAGCGCGTGCCAAAACGCGACCGGCGATCTAGGTCCACCCGCCCCGCCGGCTAATCGAAAACGGCGTTGATGCCGGCCTTGGCAGCGGCCAGGGCATCGCGGGGGCCGTCGAGAAATCGCCGCGCCCAGTTCGCCGCGGCGTCGTACACGTCGTCGGGGGCCACCATCTCGTCGATCAGGCCCAGCTGCAGGGCCTCCTCGGCGTCCACGAAGCGCCCGCTGAACACCAGGTCCTTGGCCTTGCTCTCGCCGGCGACGCGGGTCAACCGGGCCAATCCGCCCGGGACGAATCCGTTCAGGATCTCGGTCGCCCCGACCTTCACGTTGTCGCCGCTGATCCGCCAATCGGCGGCCAGCGCCAACGTCAGACCCGCGCCCAACGCGTAGCCGGTGACCGCCGCAACGGTCGGCTTCGGGATCGCCGCGACGGCCTCGACGGCGTCGGCACGCACGCGGGCCGCGCTGTCCGCCTCGGCGGCGCTCAGCGTCGCCACCTCCGGCATGTCATCACCGGCGGAAAAGATCTCGTGCCCGCCGAACAAGATCACCGCGGCGACGTCGTCGCGCTCGGCGACCTCGGCTGCCGCCGCGGCGATCTCCCGATAGACCTGCCGGGTCATCGTGTTGGTCGGCGGCCGCGACACCAGCAGGACGGCCAGGCCGGCGTCCTGCGAGCCGTCGCTGACTACGACGTGGACGAACTCGCTCAATGCCGCCACCCCATGCCGCCCTTTTCCCGGGCCTGGTGGTAGCGGTCGGAGTCGAAGAACTCGAAGATCCAGTTGTCCCCCTGGATCTCCAAATGCGGTTGCACCGTGACGATTTGGCGCTCGACGGCCAGCACTTCGGCGACGGTGTGCCCGGCGAGTGAGTCCAGCTGGGTCCAGGTCGGCGGCAGCAAGAAGCAGCGTCCAGCCTCGAAGTCGTCGATCGCGGCTTGCGGCGTCGACCAGCCGGCACTGTCGGATTCGGTGTTCTCCCCGTCGGCCCGCTGGCCCTCCGGTAGCGCGCCGACGAAGAAATAGGTGTCGTAGCGGCGGGTCCGCTCGGCTTCCGGGGTGACCCAGTTGGCCCACGGCCGCAGCAGGTCGGAGCGCAGCACCAGGTTTTCGGTCCGCAGAAAGTCGGCGAACGACAACGTTCGGTCGTCCAGAGCGCGGCGGGCATCGGCGTAGACCGAGGCGTCGCGCACGATCCCGTCCGGGTCATCGGCCGGCCCGGCGAACAGCACCCCGGACTCCTCGAAGGTCTCCCGGGCCGCCGCGCACACCAGCGCCGCGGCCAGCTCGGTGTCGATGCCGAACCGCTGCGCCCACCACTGCGGCGCCGGGCCGGCCCACGCGATATCGGCGGTGCGGTCGCGGTCGTCGACCCCGCCGCCGGGGAACACCATCGTGCCGGGGGCGAACTCCATCTTGGCGTGCCGTCGCATCAGGAAGGTCTTCACGCCGCCGGGCACGCCGCGGATCAGCATCACGGGGGCCGCCGGCCGGGTCGGCGGCGGCGCGGGGGTGGTGGTCATTCCAGCCTCCTCCGATGGGCCGCGCGGGCGCGGACACGCCGCGCGAAGTACCTCCCATCGATGACGTCCAGGGCGATCGACTGACCGAAAGCGGTCGAGAGGTTCTCGGCGGTCAGCACATCTGCCAGCAGCCCCGCCGCCACCACCCGTCCCTCCGACAGCAGCATGCAGTGGCTGAAGCCCGGCGGAACCTCTTCGACGTGGTGAGTGACCAACACCAGGGCGGGCGCGTCGGGGTCGGCAGCCAGGTCGGTCAGCCGGGACACCAACTCCTCGCGGCCGCCGAGATCCAGGCCGGCGGCGGGTTCGTCGAGCAGCAGCAGCTCGGGATCGGTCATCAGCGCGCGGGCGATCAGCACCCGCTTGCGCTCTCCCTCGGACAGCGTTCCGTAGGTGCGGTCGGCCAGGTGCTCGGCGCCCAGGCTCTCCAGCATGTCCAGGGCGCGCTGATGGTCGACTTCCTCGTAATGCTCGCGCCAGCGGCCCAGCACCGCGTATCCGGCCGAGATGACCAAATCGCGCACCACCTCGTCGGTGGGGATCCGCTGCGCCAAAGCCGAAGAGCTGAGCCCGATCCGGGCCTTCAACTCCGACACGTCGACGCGGCCCAGCCGCTCACCGAGCACGAAGGCGATGCCGGTCGACGGGTGCTCGGCGGCCGCGGCGATGCGCAGCAGTGACGTCTTGCCCGCCCCGTTGGGGCCGATGATCACCCAGCGCTCGTCGAGTTCGACGGCCCAATCCAGCGGCCCGACCATGACGTGGTCGCCGCGGCGCAGCGAGACGTTTCTGAAGTCGATCAGCAGATCGGGATCGGCTACGGCAGTGCCCGTTTCGGGGCCAGTTTCGGGGCCGGTTTCGGAGCTTTCGGGACCGGTTTCGGGCACCCGATCATCGTGCCGTACCGCGAGTGTGTGATGGCTGCCGGGTCGGTCCAGTGCGCACCTACTCGGGCGGAATCTCGACGCGGCGCACTTCGCCGTCGACGGCATCGGCGGCCTCGATCTCGCCGCGGGTGATGCCGAGCAGAAACAGCACCGTGTCCAGGTACGGGCTGCTCAGCGACGCGTCGGCGACCGCCCGCAGCGCCGGCTTGGCGTTGAACGCCACGCCCAGCCCCGCCGCGGACAGCATGTCAATGTCGTTGGCGCCATCTCCGACGGCGACGGTCTGCGCCATCGGCACCCCGGCCTGCTGCGCAAAGTCCCTCAGCGCCTTGGCCTTTCCGGGCCGGTCGATGATCTGGCCGACGACCCGCCCGGTGAGCTTGCCGTCGACGATCTCGAGCTCGTTGGCGGCGACGAAGTCCAGCATCAGCTCTTCGGCCAGCGGTTCGATGATGCGCCGGAACCCGCCGGAGACCACGCCGCAGTGATAGCCCAGCCGCCGCAATGTGCGCACGGTGGTGCGCGCGCCGGGCATCAACTCGAGCTGGTCGGCGACCTCGTCGATCACGGTGGCGGGCAGGCCCTCCAGGGTGGCCACCCGCTGCAGCAGCGACTCGGCGAAGTCCAGCTCGCCGCGCATTGCGGCCTCGGTGATCGCGGCGACCTGACCCTCGGCACCGGCCTTGGCCGCCAGCATCTCGATGACCTCGCCCTGCACCAGCGTCGAGTCGACATCGAACACGATGAGCCGTTTGGCCCGCCGCTCCAGGCTGTAGTCCTCGACCGCGACGTCGACGCCCTCGCTGGAGGACACCTTGTTCAGCGCGGTCCGCAACGGGCCGTCGGCTCCGGGCGGCACCGAGACCCGAAGCTCCAGACCGGTCACCGGATAGTCGGAGACGCCGCGAATCAGTTCGATGTTGACGCCGAGCGCTGCGACCTCGCGGGCCACCGCGCCGAACGCCCCTGCCGTGATCGGTCGGCCCAGCACGTAGATGATGTGCGTCGACGGCTCGCGGATGATCGGCACGGCCTCGCTGCGCTCGATCGTGACGTCGAGACCGACCGCGTGGATGGCGTCCTCCACGTCGTCGCCCAGGACGATGCTTTCGGCGACTTCCGGGGGGCAGCAGAGCAACACCCCGAGCGTCAGGCGGCCCCGGATGACGACCTGCTCGACGTTGAGCAGGTCGATTCCGTGCCCGGAAAGCGCATCGAAGAGCGCCGACGTTACACCCGGTTGATCCACTCCGGTGACGGTGATGAGCACCGACACCTTAGGTGGTGTCTTCACCCGAGACGGGCCATTAGCTGCGGACTTCGACGTCGAGTCGTGTGACGTCGTGGCCTTCTTTTCCGTGCGCCCGGCCGACGTGCGACTCGGCGCGCATGCGCTCCACCATGTGTGGGTAGTGCAACTCGAAAGCCGGCCGCTCCGAACGGATTCGGGGCAGTTCGGTGAAGTTGTGCCGCGGCGGCGGGCAACTGGTCGCCCACTCCAGCGAGTTGCCGTAACCCCACGGGTCGTCGACGGTGACCACTTCGCCGTAGCGCCAGCTCTTGAAGACGTTCCACACGAACGGGAACATCGAGGCGCCCAGAATAAATGCGCCCACCGTCGAGACGATGTTCAGGCCCTGGAAGCCGTCGGTGGCCAGGTAGTCGGCGTAGCGGCGCGGCATACCCTGATCGCCCAGCCAGTGCTGCACCAGGAAGGTGGTGTGGAAGCCGATGAACGTCAACCAGAAGTGCAGCTTGCCCAGGCGTTCGTCGAGCAGCCGGCCGGTCATCTTCGGGAACCAGAAGTAGATTCCGGCGTAGGTGGCGAACACGATCGTGCCGAACAGCACGTAGTGGAAGTGCGCGACCACGAAATAGCTGTCGGTCACGTGAAAGTCCAGCGGCGGGCTGGCCAGCAGCACGCCGGTCAGGCCGCCCAGCAGGAAGGTGACCATGAAGCCGACCGAGAACAGCATCGGCGTCTCAAACGTCAACTGGCCCTTCCACATCGTGCCGATCCAGTTGAAGAACTTGATTCCGGTCGGCACCGCGATCAGGTACGTCATGAACGAGAAGAACGGCAGCAGAACGGCTCCGGTGGCGAACATGTGGTGGGCCCACACCGCGACGGACAGCGCGGCGATCGACAACGTCGCGTAGACCAGCGTGGTGTAACCGAAGATCGGCTTACGGGCGAAGACCGGGAAGATCTCCGAAACGATGCCGAAGAACGGCAGCGCGATGATGTACACCTCGGGGTGCCCGAAGAACCAGAACAGGTGCTGCCACAACAGAACTCCGCCGTTGGCCGAGTCATAGATGTGGGCACCTAGGTGACGGTCGGCGGCCAGTCCGAACAGCGCCGCGGTCAGCAGCGGGAACGCGATCAGAATCAGGATCGAGGTCACCAGGATGTTCCAGGTGAAAATCGGCATCCGGAACATCGTCATGCCGGGTGCCCGCATGCACACCACGGTGGTGATCATGTTGACCGCGCCCAGGATGGTGCCCAGACCCGCGACGGCCAGGCCCATGATCCACAGATCCCCGCCCGCGCCCGGAGAGTGGATCGCGTCGGTGAGCGGGGTGTAGGCGGTCCAGCCGAAGTCGGCGGCGCCGCCCGGCGTGATGAAACCGGCCATCGCGATCGTGGCGCCGAACAAGAACAGCCAGTACGAGAAGGCGTTCAGCCGCGGGAACGCCACGTCGGGCGCACCGATCTGGATCGGCAGCACCAGGTTGGCGAAACCGAACACGACCGGGGTCGCATAGAACAGCAGCATGATCGTGCCGTGCATGGTGAACAGCTGGTTGTACTGCTCATTCGACAAGAACTGCAGACCCGGCGCGGCCAACTCGGCACGCATCAGCAGCGCCAGCAACCCGCCGATCAAGAAGAAGGCGAAGCAGGTGACGACGTACATGATGCCGATCAGCTTGTGATCGGTCGTGGTGATCAGTTTGTAGATCAGGTTCCCTTTGGGACCAGTCCGGGCCGGGTACGGCCGCACGGCCTCGAGTTCTCCCAACGGGGGCGCTTCGGCTGTCAACAGCTCCTCCAAACATCCATCCCAGACAGGGGTTCCCCCGAATCTTAGCGCCCGATCAAGCCGCTGGCAGTGCTGGTCCTACAAACTGTCGTAATTGGCTCATCGCGGACGCCGGGCCGCGTCGGCAGACCGGTTCCCAACTGGCCGGATGTTAGCGTCGAACGCGTGCAATCAGGCGGTAGGCGACCCACCCCGAGGCCCGTCGACCGACGTCTGGTGGCCGTCGCAGCGATCGCGGCGGCCGCGGTCGTGGCGTGCGGTGGTTGCGGGTCCGGGCAGCCCGGCCCCAAGGGATCGTCGACGCGGTCGCTGGTCACCCCCACCACACAAATCGCAGGGGCCGGGGTGCTGGGCAATGACCGCAAGCCCGACGAGTCGTGCGCGCGGGATGCGGCACCGGCCGATCCCGGGCCGGCGACCCGGCAGGCCCACAACGCCGCGGGGGTCACTCCCGACTCGGTCCAGGTGCCCGCGGAGGCGCAGCGCATCGTGGTGCTCACCGGCGATCAGCTCGATGCCGTCTGCGCACTGGGCCTGCAGTCGCGGGTGGTCGCCGCCGCCCTGCCGGACGATTCCTCGAGTCAGCCGTCCTATCTGGGCGAGGCCGTCCACGCATTGCCCGGTGTGGGGACCCGCAGCAACCCCGACCTGCGCGCGATCGCCGCACTGCACCCGGATCTGATCCTGGGCTCGGTAGCGCTGACACCGCGGACGTATCCAAAGTTGGCAGCGATCGCCCCGACGGTGTTCACCGCCGCACCGGGCGGAGCCTGGCAGGACAACCTGCGCATTGTCGGCGGCGCGACGGCGCGCAGCGGTGCCGTCGACGGGTTGATCAGCGGTTTCACCCAGCGCGCCAACCAGATCGGCGCCTCCCACGACGCGGCCCACTTCCAGGCTTCGGTCGTCCAGCTGACGGTCAACAGCCTGCGGATTTACGGCGCCAACAACTTTCCGGCCAGTGTGCTCAGCGCGGTCGGGGTGGACCGGCCGGCGTCCCAGCGGTTCACCGACAAGCCCTACCTCGAGATCGGGGCCAGCGACGCCGACCTGGCCAAGGGTGCGGACTTCTCGGCGGCCGAGGCCGACGTGATCTATATGTCGTGCGCGAACCGCGCTGCCGCCGACCGTGCCGCGACGATCTTGGACAGCGCCCCGTGGCGCAAGTTGTCCGCGAACCGCGACAACCGCGTTTACATCGTCAACGACGAGGTATGGCAGACCGGGGAGGGCGTGATCGCGGCCCGGGGCATCATCGACGACCTGCGCCTGGTCAACGCCGCGATCAATTAGCTCCACCCGGTCGGTGTACGCACACATGGCCATAAGCTCATGCGTGGGTCCAGTCCGATTGGCCTGAAACCTTTACCCTAGCTAAGCTTTTCTAGGACGCAATCGAATCGAAGAGGAATTGCTAATGAGCACTGTTTCCGCGTATGCCGCCACGTCGGCCAAGGAACCGTTGACCAAGACCACGATCACCCGCCGCGACCCAGGGCCACACGACGTGGCAATCGACATCAAATTCGCCGGCATTTGCCACTCCGACATCCACACCGCCAAATCCGAATGGGGTGTGCCGAACTACCCCGTCGTCGTCGGCCATGAGATCGCCGGTGTGGTCACCGCCGTCGGCGATGAGGTGACCAAGCACAAGGTGGGCGACCACGTGGGCGTGGGCTGCATGGTCAACTCCTGCGGCCAGTGCAGCAGCTGCAAGGCCGGGCTGGAGCAGTACTGCAAGCGGGGCGCGACTTTCACCTACAACTCCACCGACAAGGACGGCACCCCGACCTACGGCGGCTACAGCCAGGCAATCGTCGTCGACGAGAACTTCGTCCTGAGCATTCCGAAGTCGTTGCCCCTGGACAAAGCCGCACCGTTGCTGTGCGCGGGCATCACGCTGTTCTCACCGCTGCGCCATTGGAAGGCCGGGGCGGGCACGAGGCTGGCGATCATCGGCCTGGGTGGCCTCGGCCACATGGGCGTCAAGCTCGGCGCGGCGATGGGTGCGGAGGTGAGCGTCTTGTCGCAGTCGCTGAAGAAGATGGAGGACGGACTGCGGCTGGGCGCCAAGAACTACTACGCCACCTCCGACCGCGACACCTTCAAGAAGCTGCGCAGCAGTTTCGACCTGATTCTCAACACCGTCTCGGCGAACCTGAAGCTCGATGACTACGTGGGCCTGCTCGACGTCGACGGGACGCTCGTCGAATTGGGCATCCCCGAGCACCCCATGGAAATCGGGGCGTTCCCGCTGGCGCTGGCGCGCCGCAGCCTGTCCGGGTCGAACATCGGCGGCATCGCCGAAACCCAGGAGATGCTCGACTTCTGCGCCGAGCACGATGTGACCCCCGAAATCGAGGTCATCGAAGCGGCTTACGTCAACGAAGCCTACGAACGGGTGCTCGCCAGCGACGTGCGCTACCGCTTCGTCATCGACATCTCAACCCTGTGAGACGCCCTCGGGCACGTCGTCGTGGCGGCACGCGATCTCTTCGGCCGCGGCGGCGTGCTCGTCGTCGGGCGCGACCGCGCT
Source organism: Mycobacterium ahvazicum (assembly GCF_900176255.2). Taxonomy (GTDB): domain Bacteria; phylum Actinomycetota; class Actinomycetes; order Mycobacteriales; family Mycobacteriaceae; genus Mycobacterium; species Mycobacterium ahvazicum. The sequence goes on along the minus strand of NZ_FXEG02000002.1, from coordinate 1,148,609 downwards.
GACGCTGATACCGGCCAGCGGCCAGCCGGCGGCTGCCAGCGTGGCGGCGACGCGCTGAATGTTCTCTTTGCCCGGGTCGTGGTGGGTCGTCTTGGTGATGAACTCGGCGATCTCGTCCTTGCTAACGACGCCGTCAGCTCCCGGCTGCGATTCCTTCGCGGCAATGTTGTGAGCGACCTCTTCGAGCTGCTCTTCGGTCAAGGGGGTGCTCCGCAGCAGGGCGAACAATGCCACCTGGTCCGGGCCGGGGACGCCTTGCGGGTAGCCGACGTCCAGCCAGCGGATCACTGACTTGAGAAATTTCGCGTGCTTGTGAGAGTGATGTTCCGACACCCCCTCAGTCTCGTGGTACGGATGGTGCCGTGGCCTACGACCATGGCGACTATTCATATGCCGTTCACGACCTGAACATCTAGTGCCGGAGCCCGCCAATGCCGGGCTGCCGACGAGCCGTCCGGCGAATCAGTGCTCGTTGCCGCTCCAGCGAATTAAGATGAGCGGGCCGACAACGGCCCGGGCCCAGCCCGGAAGAACGGAGTGGTCATGTCTCGTCGCACGAGCAAACTCGTCGTCGCACTGGTTCTCACCTTCGCCGCCGTCACGACCGCGGGGTGCACCATCAACTGCCCAGACGGCCTCGGGGTCTGCGGCATTAGCTGAAAGCTCCTACGCCTAGCGGCGGACCTCTTCGGCCGCCGCACATGGTTGGTCGCGCGGCGGAGGGTTGAACCCCGGTGGCCACGACGTCGAACCGTCGTAGTGGACGCATCTGAACACCGCACCATTGAGATTGGCGGTTTTCAGGTTGGCGCGATACAGCACCGTCTGATCGAACATTGCCCCCGTGAGATTGGCGCGGTCCAGATCGGCGCCGCTCAAATTGGTGCCTTTCATTTCAGTTTCCGATAGATCCGCAGCAACGAGATCCGCGTGGTCGAGACGGGCAAAATTGAAACTCGCGCCGGACAGATTCGAGTTATTGAATATCGCTCCCTCGAGTTGCGCGTCGTCGAAGTTGGCGTGCGCCAGCTGAAGTCCGCGCAGATGTTGCCCGCGCAGATCAAGACCCCCGAATGGCCGCGGTTGATAGGGGTCGACGGCAGAGTGGTCGCGTACGAATCGGAGATTTTCCAGCCGCAATGCCCGGTCCTCTCGAGCATCGTCGAGCAGGGCCTGGCCCTTGATTGTCCCCACCGCCACGATGGCGCCGGTAACCAGCGCGACGACGGTGGGAATGACGAGCTCGCTGAAAAACCAGGGCAGTTCGCGGTGTTTGCGCGGCTTGCCGGAAGGTGGCGGATTCGAGACGGGCGGCGGCGTCGCCGGTGCGACGCGCCGGGCTCGTGGGCGGCCCGCGACCGCGGGTCGTGTGCACCGCGGCCTGCGGGATCCGCCGCTAAGGGATAACGCCCGCCTTTGCGCATGGGTGACGACCACAGCCTGTGCCATGGGCGCAGGCTATCGGCGAGCACCGAAGACCACACAAAATGTGGGCATCGAGATAGTTGCGCGTTAGCGGTTCTCTTCGCGCAGGGCCTGCATCGCCAGGTTGTTGAGCAATTGCCGGCCGACCTCGGTGCGCAATTGCGGCAGCATCGCCGAGACGACACCCGCGGCGGTCAGAGCGAGGCGGACCAGACCGTCGGGCGTGGCGTCCGCGTCGCCCAGCACCTCGTATTCGACGCCGGGATCTCCCGCATGTTGGGCCATCGCCATCCGGGCCACCAACCGGTTGTCGCGTTCGAGCTCGACCTCGTCGAGTCCGGACGCCTGGGTCAGGGTTTGGCCGATCTCCGCGATTTCGTGCGGTTCACACAGCTGAGCCACCAGTTGCCAGAAGATCGACACGGTGGCGCGGATCAGCTGCGGAAGCCGTTCACTTGGAATGACCTCGTCGTCGAGGACGACGCGCATGCCGGCTTCGTCGCCGCGCTCCCCGTGCTGAATGAGCGCCAAGGCGCGTCGGAAGTCGGCCGCGCCGACGGGCTCGTCATCGCTCACCTGTCCATCCTGCCCGGATCTGTCGGGCCCTGGCATCGCGGCCTGCGAATCTAGAAGTCCCAGTCCTCGTCCTCGGTGACGACGGCCTTGCCGATGACGTAGGAGGACCCCGAACCGGAGAAGAAGTCGTGGTTCTCGTCGGCGTTCGGCGATAGTGCCGACAGGATAGCCGGGTTCACATCGGTCTCGTCGCGCGGGAACAGCGCCTCGTAGCCCAGGTTCATCAGCGCCTTGTTTGCGTTGTAGCGCAAGAACTTTTTGACGTCCTCGGTCAGCCCGACCTCGTCGTAGAGGTCCTGGGTGTACTCCACCTCGTTGTCGTACAGCTCGAAGAGCAGCTCGTAGGTGTAGTCCTTGAGCTCGGCGCGCTTGGTCTCGTCGACCATCGCCAGCCCGCGCTGGAACTTGTAGCCGATGTAATAACCGTGCACCGCCTCGTCGCGGATGATCAGCCGGATCATGTCGGCGGTGTTGGTCAGCTTGGCCCGGCTCGACCAGTACATGGGCAGGTAGAAGCCCGAGTAGAACAGGAAGCTTTCCAGCAGCGTGGAGGCCACCTTGCGCTTGAGCGGCTCGTCGCCGCGGTAGTACTCCATGACGATCTCGGCCTTGCGCTGCAGGTTGGGGTTCTCCTCGGACCAGCGGAAGGCGTCGTCGATCTCGTTCGTGGAGCACAGCGTGGAGAAGATCGAGCTGTAGCTCTTGGCGTGCACCGACTCCATGAACGCGATGTTGGTGTAGACGGCCTGCTCGTGCGGCGTCAGCGCATCGGGAATCAGGCTGACCGCGCCGACGGTGCCCTGGATGGTGTCGAGCAACGTCAGCCCGGTGAAGACGCGCATCGTGAGCTGTTTCTCGTTGGCGGTCAGCGTCCCCCATGACGGGATGTCATTTGACACCGGCACCTTCTCCGGCAACCAGAAGTTTCCGGTCAGCCGGTCCCACACCTCGGCGTCTTTCTCGTCTTGCACCCGGTTCCAGTTGATCGCCGAAGCACGGTCGATCAGCTTCATGTTTTCGGTCACCAGAACCCCACTTCACACACTGTTTTGCCGGAGGGACGTCAGGCTCCAGACACTACCCCTGGGGTCGGACATCCTGCCGTAACACAAGAAGTTGTGTTTGCGTGTCGCAACCCGGGCCACGTTGGAGTGTTCGCGTCGCCTCCGAGATCCATTGTGCCGTCTGCTCCGGGTGGCGCCTTCAAACCCACAAGGCCGTGGTTATGGCGCGGTGTCGATGACTTGCAGTACTCCACCGGAAACGCCGGCCACGAACAGACGACCGCTTTTCGGGTCGACGCCCACGGTGTAGGGGTCCGGTACCGTCCGGATTCGTTGTCGCTCAACGGGAGTGGGCCCGTTCATGTCGTAGCCGATCACTTCGTTGGTGCCCGAAGAGGCAACCCAAAGCCGGTCGCGCACAGCGTCGTAGGCAATGCCGTACGGTCCGCCCGGCTGAGCAATGCTCGCTACCTCATGCGGTGCGGGCAGCGCAGCGAACACCCGCACCGTGTTGCCGCGGGTATCGGTCGCGATCATCCGTCCGTGCTGGTCAACGACCAGATGAGTAGGACCCGCGCCGGCCGGCGTGGATCCCACGATGGTCAACCGCTCGGCGTCGTACACGGTCAGGTCGTTCTTCCGCACATCGAGCACGCCCACCGTGGTCCCAGCTGCCGCCGTGCCGGCCGGCTGCACACTGTCGGTGAAGACCTTCACGATCTGGCCATGACGCAACACCGCCACGGTGCCGCCGAGTTCGTTGGCGACGAAGACGGTGCCATTGGTCGCCTCAGCCGCATCATGCGGCGCGGTGCCGGTGACGATGGGCGGCGATAGCTTCCCTTGCGGCAAGCCGACTTGCACCAACGCATTGGCGGTCTCGACCGGGACCAGCACAGGACCGCCGGGCGCGGCGAGCTGCAGATGCCGGACCGTCCCCGGCAGCGAAACCCGGCCGGTGATGTCGCCCGAGTCCGCATCGATCAGCACCAGTTCATTGGGGTCGCGCGTCGCAACCGCGACGGTTCGCGTTGACGCGTCCACGACCACACCTTCGGGCTGGTGTCCCACCGGGATGGTCCGCCCAACGAGCCCGTCGGGGGGAATGGGTGGCCCCTTGAGCGGTTCGGCCGCCGGCGGTAGCCCGGTCGCGGGCGGGCGGGTGCCTTCGGTCGCAACCCCCGGCGGCAGCATGCCGGTGGTCGTGGATCCCGCGGACGTCGGCACGGCCGCATCGTGACCGCAGGCTGCCATCATCGCGGTGGCGAGGCAGACAACGGCCTGCGATGAGAGCTTGCGGATCACTTGCACGGTTTTCGGGTACCCCGAGCGGACCGCATCAATCCGACGGTGTTGGGCGGCAAGCGGTTTCGTTGGTCAATCCAATCCGGCTTCGCGCAGGGTGTGCGTGAGCCCGTCTTCCAGCGCGCTGAGCGCGATGTCGGTCAGCCGGCTCAGCTCGTCGATATCCTCGCCGGCTTTGCTCATCCACGCCTCCAGCGAGGCGAAAACCGCCGTCGCCAGGCTGTGCGACGCGATGTCGGCGATCATGGCGCCTTCAACGGCCAAGCTGGTCGGCTTCGACCGCGCGTGGATGAACCGGCTGATCTCGTCGGCGACCTGATCGCGCATCCGCCCGATGTGCGTGGTGATGATGTCCTGGTCGAGGTCACGCGACCGGATGGTGGCGGCCTCGCGGACCATCGCGAAGTCAAAAGGGAAGGCGTCCACGGCTTTTCGCACCGAGGCGGTGACGGGTTCACCGTGCGGACGCAAAGCCAGTGCGCGGGCGAACCATTCGAAGCCGATGTCGTAGTCCGCGAAGATCACCGCGTGCTTGGACGGGAAGTGCCGATAAAAGGTGCGCTCGGTGACTCCGACATCGGCGGCGATGTCGGACACGCTGGTCTGGTGCACGCCATCGGCGACGAAGCGCTTCATCGCCGCCTGGATCAAGGCCTGCCGCGTCCGCTGACTACGAGATTCCACCAGGCAAGCAGACACCAAATGTCAGCATTGACGCAACTATGTCAGATATGACATTGTGCGTGGAGCCGGGGATCACGCAGCGAGGAGTCAGCATGGCGGACTACGACGCAATCGTCATCGGAGCAGGTCACAACGGATTAGTTGCCGCGAATGTGCTGGCCAAGAACGGCGCGAAAGTCCTGGTCCTGGAACGCGCCCACTTCCTCGGCGGCATGGCCGCGACCCGCGAACTCTTCGACGGCTACAAGCACAGCGTCGGTGCCTGGGCCGTGCTGATCTGGCGCCAGGAGATGACCGAACGGCTGGAGCTCACGCGGTGGGGCTTCGAGCTGATGGATCAGTGGACGTCGACGTGCACGTTCGGCCCCGGCACTGAAGCCGAAGACACCCCGTTCGTGATGTACAACGACTTGGAGCGGATGGGGCGCCATCTCCTCGAGGATCACGGGGCCGACGTCGCGACCGCGCTCGGCGGATTATTCGCGCACATAGGAAGATTCGCGCCCTACTTCGTCGACTCGGCGTTCGGTCCGCCGCTGGACATCATCGAAGTGATCGCCTCGCAGCCCACGCCTGCGGACCGGCACGACTTCGCCCAGATGTGGTACGGCAGCACGATGGACACCGTCCGGCGATTCCTTGCACCCGACCAGGGGCGCTGCATCCAGGGTTCGCTGGCCGCGATGTCGATCGACGCGTTCGACGGCGGACCCTGGACTCCAGGCTCGAATGCGTCGACGCTATACCACTACCTGATCGGCGGCGGCAACGTCGAATACATCATGCCGCGCGGCGGCATCGGCGCACTGAGCACCGCACTGTGCCGGCGCGCGGAGTCGCTGGGCGCCGAAGTACAGTGCAAACAGCACGTCAAGGAGATCCTGGTCGAGAACGGACGCGCCACCGGGGTCCAATTACGGGATGGCACAACGATTTCCGCCGATGCGGTGCTGTCGTCGCTGGACCCATACACCACCTTCGTCAATCTGGCCGGCGCGCAGAACTTTCCGCCCGACTACATCCGCAAGATCAAGGAGATCAACTTCAACCTGGGATACATCCAGGCCCATCTCACCATCGACCAAGCGCCGCAATGGATCGAGCGCTTACAGCCCTACCTGCACGACAACGGCCAGTGGTGTCCGACAGTCGCTTACGCGCCGTCGCCGGAATACATCAGTGACGCGTGGGAGCAGTACCGCAAGGGCATGCTGCCCGATGCACCTCCCACCTACCTGTACATACCGAGCATGGTCGACTCGTCGCTGGCGCCCGAAGGCAAGCACAGCGCAACGATTTTCACGCCCTACTTCCCCACCGGGCTCGACGCCGACGAAAACCGAAGCTGGAAAGAGCAATACGCCGACACCTGCGTCGGGATTTTCGACAAGTTCGCGCCCGGGTTCGCCGACTCGGTGACCAACCGAGTCGTCTTCTCCAACCGCTACTTCGGCAGCACATTCAGCGCACACGCCGGCGACTACTCGCATGGGTTGTTGCAGCCCAACCAGTTGTGGACCGGTCGCGTCGTCGAGGGAGCCGACAAGTTCGCCACTCCGGTCGACGGGCTCTTTCTCTGCGGCCAGTGCACCCATCCGGGCCCGGGAGTCACCGGCATCCCCGGGTGGAACGGCGCCGAAGCGGCACTCGAGCACCTCAACGCACGGATCGCGGTACGACCGGTCTCGACTACATCTGAGTGATCGTGCAGTCGTAGAAAGCCCAGAGCTGAATCCGGTCGGCGTCGGTGTAGATCTTGATTTCGACAGGACCGCTGCCGCCGGCCGGGACGACGAAGGTGAACGTGGTGGGTCTGGCGGTGTCCTCGAAACTGGCCGCCACACCAGGGCCTTCCACGCGGTAGTACCCGGGGTAGTGCGGTCCTACCGCGATGCTTGTCGCCCGACAGGTGACCAAGACCCCGCGGCCCGTCGGGGCCTGCGCCAGCGTGAGCCGCAGATAGGGCTGAAACTGCGGGTTGCCCGTGAACGTCCCGACCGACGCGAAAGCATTGGCGCCGGCCGTGTAGTAGGCGACGGTCTCGAAATCGAGCCACGCGACTCCGTCGACCGCGGGCCGGCGCGGGCTCAGCACGGCGAGCGTCGCAAGCGGGGCAGCATTTAAATCCGCCACCGCGTCGCCCGCGGTGTCGAGAATCTCGCGTTGACCGACTGTTGTGGTCAGCACCGGAATGCGGTTCACCTGCAAGCCAGGCCGCTTCTCGAGCTCTCGCAGGCGAGCCACCAGCGTCTTCGGCAGCGAAGCCGCCGCAATGACATCCGACATTGTCGTGCTCCTCTCGTGAGGTGTAATCCGTTGTGTGGAAAAGGTTTATCTCGCGGCCAGCAAGCGCGATAGCGTAGTGCACTACTCATTTGATCGGCCGAAAGGTCGGGGCGCCCTAGGCAGCACGTGCTGTTTTATGTACCATCTGGTACATGTTTGATGAAGACAGCATCGAGATCGATGCGGCGGCGCAGTTGGTATGGGATGTCTTCACCGATGTCGAGCACTGGCCCGACTGGACCGCGTCCGTGACCTCGCTTACCGGGCTGGACGGACCCGTCCTGGCCATCGGCAAACGGTTCGCGATCAAGCAGCCCGGCATGCAGAAGCTGGTCTGGCAGGTTACCGAGCTTGAACCGGGGTCATCCTGGACGTGGGTGCAACGCTCCCCTGGCGTGCTGGTCCGCGCCCGCCACGATGTCATCGGTCAGCCGGACGGCCGCACGCTGGTGCGCCAGCAACTCGACCAGGGCGGCGTCCTCGGGGCGCTCGTCGGGCGGCTGATGGCCAAGAAGACCAAGCGCTTTCTCGAACTGGAAGCCCACGGACTCAAGGCCCGCTCGGAGCAGCTCAGCCGGGCCCATGGCCCGCACCCCTGACCTGGCGCGGCGCCGGCAGCTCCTCAACTCGCTGATCGACGAATTCGCCGACGGCGGCATCGGCGACCGCTCCCTGCGTCAGATAGCCGACGCCGTCGGCACCAGTCATCGAATGTTGCTGCACCACTTCGGTTCTCGAGAAGAACTGTTACTGACGGTCGTCGAGGAGGTCGAGCAACGCCAGATGGGGCTGCTCCCCGAGTTGCCGTCGGACGCCGCCGACGGCTTCACCACGATGTGGGCCGACCTGCGCCGGCCGGAGCTGCGCCGGCTGGAGCGCCTGTTCTTCGAGTGCTACGCGCGCGCCGCCCAGGGTGAAAAGCCCTTCGCCCGAATGGTTCCCAATGCCGTCAACGACTGGTTGGGCGCGGTGGATGCCGCCGCGAAAGGCACGGCAGACCCGGCGATGGCCAGGCTCGGCCTGGCCGTCACGCGGGGTCTGCTGCTGGATCTGGTCGCCACCAACGACGACCGCGGCGTGGACGCCGCCGCGCAGGCTTTCGCCGATTTACTTCGCTTTGGGTAGAACCGAGATGAGAGTGTCGACGAGCTCCGCGGCGTCGGTGTGCCACTTGTCCAAATCCATGTGACCGCTCAGGTCCAAACCCGTGATGCCGTGGGCGCTGGTCAACAGCAGGGCTGCATAGCGGCTCGCCTGCTGCGGACCGGTGATGCGGCCCACGATGTCCAGAAATAAATCCTGCGCGCGCTGGGCCACCCGCATCGCCTCGGTCGGGTCACCCGCCGGCGGGGTGAACATCAACCGGTACAGGTGGGGCCGGGTGCGGCCGATATCGATCAACGAGAGTAGCCCGGTGCGCAAGCACTCCTCGGGCGAATCGTCGCTGTTGACCAATGACTCCAGGGCGTCGCCCAATTCGCTCAGGGCGTTCATCGCCACCACCGCCAGCAGCGACTCCTTGTCGGCGAAGTGGCGATAGGCCGCCGAGCGCGAAACACCAGCCCGGGCACCGACTTCGCGCAGCGTCACCGCTTCGACTCCGCCGAGATCGAGTAACACCTCGGCGGCCTCCAGCAGCGAGCGGCGGGTCGCCGCAGCACTCTCCGCGCGTGTCGTCACCCGCCGAGCATAAGCCAGCCCTCCAGTTGACAATGTCAACTCAACCGCCTAACTTCAGTTGACAACGTCAACTCAAAGGCTCGCCACCGGATGGAGATTGTCATGAATTCCTCGAACCGCATTGACCGTCAGGAACTGGTCGTCGTGACCGGTGCTTCCACCGGCATCGGAGCGGCAACGGCAAAAGAACTGGCCTGCAGAGGTTTTCATGTGTTGGCCGGTGTCCGCCGCGATGCCGACGCCGACGCGTTAGTGGCCGACGGGCTCGAGGGGTTAGAACCCGTGATTCTCGATATCACCATGGAATCGGACGTGGCCGCGATCGCCGAGCGGGTCGCCCACGATCCACTGCATCGCCCGTTGCGCGCGTTGATCAACAACGCCGGCATCGCGATCAACGCCCCGGTGGAAGCCTTGCCGATTACTCAGTGGCGCAAGCAGTTCGAGGTAAATCTGTTCGGTCACATCGCGATGACCCAGGCATTGTTGCCGGCACTACTGCTCAGCGCCGGAACCGTCGTGAACATCAGTTCCGTCGGCGGAAAGGTGGTCTTGCCGACTTACGGCGCCTACGCCGGTTCGAAGTTCGCCCTCGAGGCGGTCAGTGACGCGCTACGGCGTGAGATCGCCGAACTGGGCATCAAAGTGGTCGTCGTCGAGCCCGGCGCGGTCAAGACCGAAATGGCCGAACGTGGAATCGCCACCGCCGAAGAGCTGCAGGCCAACATGACCGACACCCAACTCGCCCGGTATGGCGACCTCGCCGCGGCCGTCACCGCACAGGCCCGATCGTTCGGCGAGGTCGGCGTTTCGGCCGGGCATGCCGCGAAAGTCATCGCCAAGGCGGCCACCGCTTCTCGGCCGCGGACTCGCTACACGATCGGGCGTGACGCCGCGATCCTGGTGCGGGTCAGCCGCGTCGTCTCGGACCGGGTCTTGGACCGGATCGTGCGCTCGAACCTTCGGTCCTTCGCCAAGCAGTCAACCGAAAGGCCCAGCGCCGCAACGACTTCGGTGGGCGCCTAGCCGATGCTTCAATCGGAGGTGTGGACGATCAGGACATCCATCTTGGCCCTGCGGGAGACTTCGGAGGGGACCGATCCCAGCAGCCGCCCCGCGACGCTGGCGAGCCCGACGTTGCCGACGACCAGCAGGTCGGCACCGACCTCCTCGGCGAGCTGTACCAGCGCAGTGATGGGGGCGCCGACGATCGCCTTCTCCTCCACGTTCTTGGCGCCGGCTTGGTGGGCCCGCTCCCTGGCGTTGTGCAGGATCGCGTAGTAGGGGGCCTGGCCCACGGTCCGGTAATCCTGACCGTGGTCGCTCCCCGGCGGGATGGCGTAGCGACCGCGTTCCTCAGCGACGGGGGGATGTGCCGTCGCTACGATCAATTTCGCCCCATCGTCCGCCGCGATCGCGGCCGCGCGGTCCACCGCACGCAGCGACGAGTCCGAGCCATCGGTGCCGACCACGACGGTCTGATACGCGCTCATAAACCTCCGAGTCTAAAGCCTGCCCACTTCTTTTGGGGAGTCCTGAACTGCGGTTTTGTCTCAGCAGCGGGTTCAGCCCTGCGCGGCCACCGCGGAGCGCTGTGCGCGTGACCCGCTGCGCACGCCGAAGAACTGATATTCCTCGGGTTTGACCGAGTGGGTGGAACGCCAGTACTGCCAGGTGTAGCCGCCCCACAGCACGGTGTTCTTGCCGTGCTCGTCGAGATACCAGCTGCTGCAACCGCCGCTGTTCCACACCGATCCCTTGAGCTGCTCCTGCAACTCGTCGTTGAACTTGTCCTGCGCCGCGCGGGTCGGCGCCAGCGCCTGCGCGCCGAATTTGTCGCACTTCTTGATCGCGTCGGCGACGTAGCGGATCTGGGACTCGATCATGAACACCACCGAGTTGTGCCCCAGCCCGGTGTTGGGACCCAGCAGGAAGAACAGGTTGGGCATGTCTGCGACGGTGATTCCCCGGTGCGCACCGATGCCCTCCCGGTTCCAGCGGTCGACCAGGTCCTCACCGTGGCGTCCTTTGATCTGGACGTAGGTGTAGGAGTCGGTGACGTGAAAGCCGGTGCCGTAGACGATTACGTCCACCGGGCGTTCGGTGCCATCGGCCGTCACGATCCCGTCGGGCGTGATCCGGGTGATGCGGTCGGTGATCAGTTCGGTCTTCGGGTCGGCGACCGCACGGTAGTACGTCGACGAGTTCAGAATTCGCTTGCAGCCGATGCGGTAGTTCGGGATCAGCTTGCGGCGCAGCTCGCGATCCTTGACCGAGCGACGGATGTTGTATTTGCAATACGCCTCAATGAATTTCAGCGCGTTCGGCCGCTTCGTCATGCCGAATGCCAGCGCCTCCTGTCCCCAGTAGATGACCAGCCGCACCAGCGCGCGCAGCCCGGGCACGTTCTCCATGGCCCGGCGCAGCGCAACCGGCAGGTCGGGGTTCGACCGCGGGACCACCCACGGCGGGGTGCGTTGGTACAGCTGAAGCTCGCCGACCTGCCCGACGATCTCGGGGACGATCTGGATCGCGCTGGCGCCGGTCCCGATCATTGCCACCCGCTTGCCGGTGAGGTCTACGCTGTGGTCCCACTCGGCGGAATGGAAAGCGGGACCGCGGAATTCGTCGCGACCCTCGATCTCGGGGATCGACGGGATGTGCAGCGCGCCGGCACCCGAGATCAGGAACTGGGCGACGTATTCGCGTCCATCGGTGGTGAACACGTGCCAGCGGTGTTCGTCGTCGTCCCAATGTCCGCGATCGACCAGCGAATTGAACTCGATGTAGCGGCGCAGCCCGTACTTCTCGGTGACACCCTTGAGGTAGTCCCAGATCTCGGGCTGGTAGGAGAACGGGTTTTTCCAGTCCGGCTTGGGCTCGAATGAGAACGAGTACAGGTGTGACGGGATGTCGCAGGCGCACCCGGGGTAGCTGTTGTCGCGCCAAGTGCCGCCGACGTCATCGGCTTTCTCCAGGATTACGAAATCCACGCCCTGCTGCTGCAGCTTGATCCCCATGCCCAGCCCGGAGAACCCGGTCCCGATGATCAGCGCGCGGGTATGCACCGGTGCCGGGGCCTCACGCCCCGAAACTGGGTTTGCTTCGGCTTGTGTCAATGCATCGGTCACAGTGGATCGGTCCTTCTATTGGCTTATCGGCTCGTGCATTAGCCGCCGCACCTCATGTTTACCTTGGGCCGGCTAACGCGGATACCCGGTACCGACGGTATCGATTGAGACCGAGTCTTGACGAAAGCCCTGCTGATGTCAACGGGCCTTTAGTCCTCAGCTGGCCGCGGGGTTACTCCGCACGGCGCTGTGCACCGGCTGATCAGGGTCGACCGCGATGCCCAGCGCTTCGGCGGTGCCGACGATGACCCCCATCATGATCGTCGTCAGGTGGGCGACAAACTGATCGCGCGGCATGCGTCGCGGGCTGCCGGGTTCCCCCAGCCACCACTCGGTGGACGACGCCGCCGATCCGAAGGCCGCGTGTGCGGCCAGTTCGAAGGCGGCATGGTCGAGCTTGAAGTCCTTGAGCTCGTTGTCGAACATGTCGGCAATGGTCAGCGTGATCTGACGGCCCTCGTTGAGGGTGCGCACCGTCGACTCGGTGGTCGCTCCGGAGCGCGCCGAAATGAACACGCGCAACACGTTGGGGTGCTTGTCGACCAGGTTGACGTACTCGTCGACGCTGCGCCGGACGATCTCGCGGGCCGAGTCGGTGGCCAGGTCGATCGAGGGGAAGATCGCCGCCCACAACATGTCGCGAAGCCGCTCGCCGATCGCCTGGAAGAGGTCGGACTTGTCGTGGAAGTGGCGGTAGATCTTCGGCTTGGCGGTGCCGGCCTCTTCGGCGATCTCCCGCACACTCAGTTCGGGTCCCAGCCGGTCGATCGCACGAAACGCCGCCTCGACGATTTCGCCGCGCACCTTCTTGCGATGTTCACGCCACCGCTCGCTGCGCGCGTCGACCTTGGCTCCCGGCTTGACGCTCGGGTGGGGTCTGGCAGGTCGGGGCCCTCTCACCACATCAAGCCCCATACCGCGCCGGGCCCGCTGACCTGGGCAGACTGCCTTGTACGCGCCCCGCCGAGAGTGAACCTCACGACGCGACACGCCGTGAAACCGTCGTCAGAGTCACACTCGGCGCGCCTCACCGGTGAGTTTTCCTGCGCGGCAGAGTCGGAGTGGGTATGCCCAGAACGAATCTTTCGATGTCGATCTCCGCCGACGGCTACGTTGCGGGACCCGAGCAGAGCGAAGACGAGCCGCTCGGCATTGGCGGCAGAGCCCTGCACGATTGGCATCTGGGCTCCGCCAAGGATCATCCGGTGAATCGGCGCGTGGTCGCCGACATGTTGGACGGGATGGGTGCAACAATCATGGGCCGCAACATGTTCGGCCCGGTGCGCGGCGACTGGGGGGATTCGCAATGGCGGGGTTGGTGGGGCGCCGACCCGCCCTACCACTGCCCGGTGTTCGTGCTCACCCACTACGCGCGGGACCCCATCGAGATGGACGGTGGCACAACGTTTCACTTTGTCACCGACGGGGTCGAATCGGCATATGGCCAAGCCAGGTCCGCCGCCGGCGACCGACCCATCTCCATCGCGGGAGGCGCTTCCTGCGCCCGACAGGCGATCGAGGCGGGGATCGTCGACGAGATCGATCTTCAGGTAAACCCGGTGATCCTCGGATCCGGCGAGCGCCTACTCGATGGCTTTGCGTCAGGTCGGCCACAACTCGAACTGGTTCGGGTGCTCGAGGCTCCCGGCGTAGCGCATCTGCGCTACCGCGTCGTCCGATGACGAGACGACAGTTACAACTGATGGGGGCTACCCACCCCGAGTGTGCATCTGACCACGCGACACGCCGTTGAGCCGTCGCCAGATTCACACTCGCCGCGGCTTTAGGGCTTACGGGCTTACAGCATGCAGGAGACGCAGCCCTCGACCTCGGTTCCTTCCAGAGCCATCTGCCGCAACCGGATGTAGTACAGCGTCTTGATTCCCTTGCGCCAGGCGTAGATCTGCGCCTTGTTCACGTCGCGGGTGGTGGCGGTGTCCTTGAAGAACAGCGTCAGCGACAGGCCCTGGTCCACGTGCTGGGTGGCCGCGGCATAGGTGTCGATGATCTTCTCGTAACCGATCTCGTAGGCGTCCTGGTAGTACTCCAAGTTGTCGTTGGTCAGATACGGCGCCGGGTAATAGACCCGCCCGATCTTGCCTTCCTTACGGATCTCGATCTTGGACGCCACCGGATGAATCGAGCTCGTCGAGTGGTTGATGTAGGAGATCGACCCCGTCGGCGGCACGGCCTGCAGGTTCTGGTTGTAGATACCGTGCTGTTGCACCGATTCCTTGAGCCGCTGCCAATCCTCTTGCGTCGGAATGCGGATGCCCGCCTCGGCGAACAGCTCCCGCACCCGGGCGGTGGCCGGCTCCCACACCTGCTCGGTGTACTTGTCGAAGAACTCGCCCGAGGCGTACTTCGACTTGTCGAAACCACCGAACTTGCTACCGCGTTCGATCGCAATCCGATTCGACGCCCGCAGTGCGTGGTAGAGCACGGTGTAGAAGTACATGTTGGTGAAGTCGACACCTTCTTCGGAGCCGTACAAGATGCGCTCGCGAGCCAGATAGCCGTGCAGATTCATCTGCCCCAGCCCGATCGCGTGGGATTCGTTGTTGCCCTGCTCGATTGACGGCACCGACCAGATGTGCGTCTGGTCGCTCACCGCGGTCAGCGCCCGGATCGCCACCTCGATGGTCTGGGCGAAGTCCGGCGAGTCCATGGCCTTCGCGATGTTCAGCGAACCGAGGTTGCACGAAATATCCTTGCCCACTTTGGCATACGACAAGTCTTCGTTGAACAACGACGGCGTGGATACCTGCAGAATCTCCGAGCACAGGTTCGAGTGCGTGATCTTGCCCTCGATCGGGTTGGCCCGGTTCACCGTGTCCTCGTACATGATGTACGGGTAGCCGGACTCGAACTGCAGCTCGGCCAGCGTCTGGAAGAATTCGCGCGCCTTGATCTTAGTCTTGCGGATGCGCGCGTCGTCGACCATCTCGTAGTACTTCTCGGTCACCGAGATGTCGGCGAAGGGCATGCCGTAGACCCGCTCGACGTCGTACGGCGAGAACAGGTACATGTCCTCGTTCTTCTTGGCCAGCTCGAAGGTGATGTCGGGAATCACCACACCGAGGCTCAGCGTCTTGATCCGGATCTTCTCGTCGGCGTTCTCGCGCTTGGTGTCCAGGAACCGGTAGATGTCCGGGTGGTGCGCGTGCAGGTACACCGCGCCCGCACCTTGACGCGCCCCCAGTTGATTGGCGTAGGAGAACGAGTCCTCGAGCAGTTTCATGATCGGGATGACACCCGAGGATTGGTTCTCGATGTTCTTGATCGGAGCGCCGTGTTCGCGAATGTTGCTCAGCAACAACGCAACTCCCCCACCACGCTTGGACAGCTGCAGCGCGGAGTTGATCGAACGCCCAATCGACTCCATGTTGTCCTCGATGCGCAGCAAAAAGCAGCTCACCGGCTCACCGCGCTGCTTCTTGCCCGAGTTCAAAAACGTCGGGGTCGCCGGCTGGAACCGGCCGTCGATGATCTCGTCGACGAGCTTCTCGGCCAGCGCGTTGTCGCCGGCGGCCAGCGTGAGCGAGACCATCACGACGCGGTCCTCGAAGCGCTCGAGGTAGCGCTTCCCGTCGAACGTCTTCAGCGTGTACGAGGTGTAGTACTTGAAGGCCCCCAGGAAGGTCGGGAACCGGAACTTCTTGGCATAGGCCCGGTCCAGCAGCGTCTTGACGAAGTTGCGGCTGTACTGGTCGAGCACCTCGCGCTCGTAGTAGTTCTCCTTGATCAGGTAGTCAAGTTTCTCGTCCTGATTGTGGAAGAAGACCGTGTTCTGGTTGACGTGCTGCAGGAAATACTCATGCGCGGCCTCGCGGTCCTTATCGAACTGAATCTTGCCGTCTTTGTCGTACAGATTCAGCATCGCGTTGAGCGCGTGGTAGTCGGTCTCCCCCGGCAACGCGTGGGCGCCGGTGGTTACAGGCTCTGCAGTGACGGTTGGTGACACGTCTGGTCCTTCCAGAATTCTTCCAAGCCCGCGCGAACGGCTTCCACGTCGTCCGGGGTACCCATTAGTTCGAAGCGGTAGAGGTAGGGCACGCCGCATTTGCGGGAAACCACGTTGCCCGCATAGGCGAATTCGGCACCGAAGTTGTTGTTGCCCGCGGCGATGACGCCGCGGATCAACGACCTGTTGTGCTCGTTGTTCAAAAAGGCGATGACCTGTTTAGGGACGTAGCCACCGTTGTTTATGTCAGGCGTGGCCTTCCCGCCGCCGTACGTGGGCAGTATCAATACGTACGGATCGTCGACCTCGATGCGGCCGTGCAACGGGATTCGCGTGGCGGGAACACCCAGCTTCTGCACGAAGCGGTGGGTGTTCTCCGACACCGACGAAAAATAGACCAGTGACGATCGCAAGCCCGGCGCCGCCGGGCGGTGCGGGTCGTCACTCATCCAATCCAGGTTGCGCTGCGTGCTATCCATGGCACCGCAACCTCCTTACTTGCTCATCTACTGCATCAGGCGCTGAGCGCGGCTCCAGCAAGCGCCTTGATGCGGTCCGGCCGGAAGCCCGACCAGTGGTCGTTTCCTGCCACCACGACGGGCGCCTGCAGATAGCCCAATGCCATCACGTAGTCGCGCGCTTCGGCGTCCAGGCTGATGTCGACCTTCTCGAACGCCAGGCCCTGCTTCTCGAGAGCCTTGTAGGTGGCGCTGCACTGCACACATGCCGGCTTGGTGTACACGGTGATGCTCATTGAAGCCGCTCCTCTGCGGGGAAGAAGGTCGGAAAATTTGCTATGGACTGGCAACTACTTGGGGCACTGCATCGCCGATATGTTCAGCGATCCGTCAAGCCCCAAGATTCCCGTCTGCGGCGGTCAGCTCTGACGACCTGACGAAGCCGATTCCGAGAGGTTCACCGCGCCGCGCTGGCTTGGTGAACCTGGGATCTGCCGGCTCGCCAAACACTACACCTAGTGGCTGACAAGATCCGTAGATACAAGATGTTCTGAATAACAATTCTGAAATTCCCTGGTCGTAAGCCCTGTCGCGCGGACACGCCTCGGCGTGTCGCAGATCACAAACACCGGTGGGGACGCCCATGGGTAGAGGTATAGCAGCGCCCACCGACAACGAGAGCGACATCGGGGCGCCCACCCGCCGCTAGCAAAGCCGCCAGCACATGGCTGGCGGCTTTAGCTATTAACTTTCCCGAACGCTGCTGGTCACCGGGCGAACGGCTTGTTGACTTCTGCCAATTCAGGAGCCAAATTCAGCCGACTTCCGCCGCGAGCTTGCCGACCGCGTCGCGCACATTGGCCACCAGTTCGGCGTGCTCGGCGGGCGCTTTGCCCTCCAAAGTTCCGAACGGCACCGACAGTTTGATCGCCTCGACGACTCGCGCGCCGGCGATGCCGAAGGACTTGCGGGTGTCGTCGTGCGCCCACACGCCGCCGTAGCGGCCGAAAGCCCCGCCGATCACCGCCAGCGGCTTGTCCTTGAGCGCGCCGTCGCCGAACGGGCGCGACAACCAGTCGATCGCGTTCTTGACGACTGCCGGGTAGCTGCCGTTGTACTCCGGAGTGACGATCAGCGCCGCATCCGCATCCGCCGCCGCGGCACGCAACGCGGCCACCGGGGCCAGCGCGGCCGCCTCGGCGTTCATCGCGTCGTCGATCTCCTCGTTGTAGAACGGCAGATCGCCCAGCCCCTCGAACACGGTCACGGTGACATCGTCGGGGGCCACGTCAACCGCGAGCTCGGCGATCTGGCGATTTACCGACGCCGCCCGCAAGCTGCCTACCAACGCCAAGACTTTGATCTCTGACACTGTTTCGATTCCCTTCGGTTGATGGTCTACATCCTTGCACGGCTTAAGCGGACTATAGTCCGTTTTATTCCGGCCGCGTTAAAGTGCAGTGGTGAGCGGTGTCGAGAGATTGGGCGAGTTGCCCGTGTCGGCTCCGCGGGAGCTGCCACAGGAGCGGGGTGACGCGGCACGCAACCGCGAGCTGTTACTGCAGGCAGCACGCCGCCTGGTGGCCAAGCGCGGCGCGGATGCGGTCACGATGGACGACGTCGCGGCGGCCGCCGGCGTCGGCAAGGGCACGCTGTTCCGCCGGTTCGGTACCCGAGCCGGCCTGATGATGGTGCTGCTCGACGAGGACGAACGCGCCAGCCAGCAGGCGTTCCTGTTCGGCCCCCCGCCGCTGGGTCCGGACGCCGCGCCGATGGAGCGACTGCTGGCGTTCGGCCGCGAGCGCCTGTGCTTCGTGCACACCCACCATGCGCTGCTGTCCGCGGCCAAGGGTGATCCGCTGACCCGCCACGCCGGCGCCGCGTCGGTACAGCGCACGCACGTGCGAGTGTTGTTGCAGACGGCCGACACCAGCGGCGATCTCGACGTGCAGACCGATGCGTTACTGGCCTTACTCGATGTGGATTACGTTGAGCACCAACTGAATTACGGCGGCCACACGCTGGAGAGCCTGGGCGACGCCTGGGAAAGCCTGGCGCGCAAGCTGTGTGGGCGGTGACCTGACCGACATGGCCTCGCCGACGACGAGCTGGGTCCTGCACGTCGATCTCGACCAGTTTCTGGCCTCGGTCGAGCTGCGCCGACATCCCGAGCTCGACGGGTTGCCCGTCATCGTCGGCGGCAGCGGCGATCCCACCGAACCACGCAAGGTCGTCACCTGCGCCTCGTATCAAGCCCGCGAATTCGGGGTACATGCGGGCATGCCGTTGCGCACCGCGGCTCGGCGCTGCCCGGACGCCACCTTCTTGCCGTCGGACCCGGCCGCCTATGACGAGGCCTCCGAGGAGGTGATGGGGCTGCTGCGCGATCTGGGGCACCCGGTCGAGGTGTGGGGCTGGGACGAGGCTTACGTTTCAGTCACGGCGGCCGACCCCGCCGAAGTCGCGGAACACATTCGCACCGTTGTCCTTTCGGAAACCGGGCTGTCTTGTTCAGTCGGCATCAGCGACAACAAACAACGAGCCAAGGTGGCCACCGGCTTCGGGAAGCCCGGCGGAGTCTTCACCCTCACCGACGCGAACTGGATGGACGTAATGGCCGATCGCCCGGTCGACGCACTGTGGGGCGTGGGCCCCAAGACGTCGAAAAAGCTTGCGGCGCTGGATATCACCACGATACGAGAGCTGGCTCATTGTGACGCCGAGCTTTTGACGTCCGCCTTCGGACCGCGCACCGGCCTGTGGCTGCTGCTGCTCGCCAAGGGCGGCGGCGACACCGAGGTCAGCGCCGAACCGTGGGTCCCGCGCTCACGCAGCCACGTCGTCACGTTCCCGCGCGACCTCACCGAACGCGCCGAAATGGACTCGGCGGTAACAGAATTGGCGAGACGTGCGCTCGATGAAATCGTCGCGGCGGACCGAATCGTCACACGGGTCGCGGTCACCGTGCGCACCGCGACGTTCTACACTCGCACCAAAATTCGCAAGCTGCCGGTACCCACCACCGATGCCGACGTCATCGTCACGGCGGCGCTGCGGGTCCTGGATCTGTTCGAACTCGACCGCCCGGTCCGGCTACTCGGGGTCCGGCTCGAATTGGTGATGCCGGCCTAATTGCGCCGGGGCCGGCCGCAGCGCCCGGGTGAAGATGACGTTCACCTGGCGCATCGCCACGCTGTAGGGCCACCAGGCCAGCCGTTTGAACGCGTACAGCGCGCGGATGTCCTGCGACGTGTAGATCAGGTACCTGTTCTTCGACACTCCGGCCAGGATCTTCTCGGCGGCCTTTTCCGGCGACACCGCATGACCACTGAAGCGGTCGACCCAGCGACTCACCTTGGGGTCTTCGCGGTCGACGCCGGCGATTTCGACCGTGTCGACCAGCGGCGTCTTGACCGCCCCGGGCACCACGACCGAAACCCCGATGCGGTGCCGGGCCAGGTCGAAGCGCAATACCTCCGACAGACCGCGCAAACCGTACTTGCTGGCGCTGTAGGCGGCGTGCCACGGCAGCGCGACCAGCCCGGCCGCCGACGACACATTGACCACATGCCCACCGCGGCGGGCCGCCACCATCGACGGCACGAACGTCTCGATGACGTGAATCGGACCCATCAGATTGATCGCGACCATCTTGGTCCACTGCTCGTGGCTCAGCCGGTCGACGGTCCCCCAGGCCGACACTCCGGCGATGTTCATCACGACGTCCATGCTCGGATGCGCGGCATGGATATCGGCGGCGAACGCGGCCACCTCGTCGTAGTCGGAGATGTCCAGCACCCGATGCGCCGACACTTGCGCGCCCAGGGCGCGGGCGTCGGCCACGGTCTGGGCCAGCCCGTCGGCGTCGCGATCCGTCAGGAACAACTCGGCGCCCTGCGCCGCCAGCCGCAACGCGGTCGCCCGGCCGATGCCGCTGGCCGCGCCGGTGATCAGACTGCGCTTTCCCGCGAAATACCGCGCGGATCCCCTCTGCGCCATGAGGGTGACGATACCGTCGGTAACGCCTGATCCGCGGTTATCCGCGGCGGCCGCCCCACAACGAGTTCAGCCACAACTGCTCGAGCAGCCGGACGCGGCGGTCGATGTCGTCGTCGGCGCGGCCGATGAAGGCCGGATCACCGGTGAGCATCAGCGCCGTCGTACCGGTCAGGGTGCGCACCAGCGTCGGGATGTCGTCGCTGATCGGATTGGCGGTCCCCGCCTTCATCTCGGCGTCGACGATCGCGACGATCTCACCCACGACGACCTCGAACTGCTGCTCGAGGATGCCCCGGATCTCGACGTCGGTATACCGGGCGGCGTTGCAGGCCGCCATCACCGGGTCGTTGTGCGCGTAGACGGCGGCGGCGCTGCCCACCATGCGCTTGGCGAACTGCTCGGGCGACTCGTCGGGCTGACGGGGAGCGAAGAACTGGGTGAGCTCTTCGAGCTCCTGGGTGGCCTCGGCGACGATCTGAGCGAGCACTGCGTACTTGGAGTCGAAGTAGAAGTAGAACCCGGACCGACCCACCCCGGCTCGCAGGCTGATGGTGCTGACCGACAGCTCCGCAAACGGCCGTTCCTGCAGCAGCTCCCGCACCGCCTGCATGATCGCCTGCCGGTGCTTGTCGCCGCGTCGCCGCGTCGCCGGCTCGCCCGGCTCCGCGTGGCTGCTCATCCCCTGACCTTGCACCACACCGTCCCAAAAGCAAACTTGACAGCCGTCAACTTTTTGTCGAAGGTTAAGAACAGTGACCGATGTCACCTGCCCCTGGGTCCGCAAAGGAGCGTCCATGCCCGCCACCATCAGCACGCCGCACTACCTGCTCGACCAGGCGAAACGCCGGTTCACACCGTCGATCAACAACTTCCCCGGCATGGGGATGGTCGAGCGCAAGCTGCTGAACACCCAGTTCCCCGAGCGGAAGCTGGCCGACCCTCCGCCGGACAGTGGCCTCAAGGCGGCCGTCGGCGACGCGGGTCTGCCCGTGATCGGGCACATCATCGAGATGCTGCGGGGCGGGCCCGACTATCTAATGCACCTCTATAACACCAAGGGGCCGGTGGTCTTCGGGGATTCACCCGTGCTGCCGGGCATCGCCGCCCTGGGCCCGGACGCCGCCCAGGTCATCTACTCCAACCGCAACAAGGACTACTCGCAACAGGGCTGGGTGCCGGTCATCGGCCCGTTCTTCCACCGCGGACTGATGCTGCTCGACTTCGAAGAGCACATGTTCCACCGGCGGATCATGCAGGAGGCCTTCGTTCGCTCCCGGCTGGTCAGCTATGTCGAGCAGATGGACAAGGTCATCTCGCAGACGGTCTCCAACGACTGGGTGGTCAACGACGCGCGGTTCCTGCTCTACCCGGCAATGAAGGATCTGACGCTCAACATCGCGTCGATGGTGTTCATGGGCCACGAGCCGGGCACCGACCACGAGCTGGTGACCAAGGTCAACAACGCGTTCGCGATCACCACCCGCGCCGGCAATGCCATCATCCGCACCCCTGTGCCGCCGTTCACCTGGTGGCGGGGGCTCAAGGCGCGCGAGCTGCTGGAGAACTACTTCCGCGAGCGGGTCAAGGAGCAGCGAGCCACCCAGGGCGACGACCTGCTGTCGGTGTTGTGCCGCACCGAGGACGAGGACGGAAACAGGTTCTCCGACGAAGACATCGTCAACCACATGATCTTCCTGATGATGGCCGCCCACGACACCTCGACCTCGACGGTGACGACGATGGCCTACAACCTGGCCCAGCACCCGGAGTGGCAACAGCGCTGCCGCGAGGAGTCGGACCGGCTGGGCGATGGGCCGGTCGACATCGAGTCGCTGGAGAAGCTGGAATCACTCGATCTGGTGATGAACGAGTCGATCCGCCTGGTGACCCCGGTGCAGTGGGCCATGCGGCAGACCGTGCGCGACACCGAGCTGCTGGGCTACTACATCCCCAAGGGCACCAACGTCATCGCCTATCCGGGCATGAATCACCGGCTGCCCGAATTGTGGACGGACCCACTGAAATTCGACCCGGAGCGGTTCACCGAGCCGCGTAACGAGCACAAACGGCACCGCTACGCGTTCACACCCTTCGGCGGGGGCGCCCACAAGTGCATCGGAATGACGTTCGGGCAGTTGGAGATCAAGACGATCCTGCACCGGCTACTGCGCCGCTACCGGCTGGAACCGCCCCGCCCGGGTTACAAGTGCGAGTGGGACTACGGCGGTATGCCAGTGCCGAAGGACGGCATGCCAATTGTGTTGCGCCCGCTGTAAACCCGCGTACCCGCGTGCTCAGGCCATGAGCCGGTTGGCGCACGCGATCAGCGCGCGCAATGCCGACTGAGTCGGATCCTGCGACAGACCGACCGCCCATTCGGTGCGGACGCCGTCGCTGCCGCAGATGAAGGTGGCGGTTAATCCGTTCGAAGCCATCTGGTGAAACTTCAACGTCTCGATGGCGATCCCGCGCTCATGCAGCATCGCGGTCAGGGCGGCGATCGGCCCACTGGCAGCAGCGGTCGAGGTGCGCAGGCAGTCACCGACGGCGATCGTCGCCCGGAAATTGCGGGCTTGCGGACCAAGCCGCCCGGTCGGTCGCTCGGTATCGGCGCACACCCACTGCCCCAGTCGCAGTGGGCCCGCGGCCTGACCGTAGGTCGACACGAAGTTTTCCCACGTCATCGCGCTGGCCTGGTCGCGCAGGCCGCGCGGCACGGCAACCCCGAAATGATCGCCGAACCATGCGTTGGCGTCACGCCGGCGGGCGGGAACACGGGCAGGAGTGTGCTCCGGAAGGGAGATCGGCCTGGAAAGAGGCCTGGAAAGAGGCTGGGTAAGAGTCACGGTGTCGGTCTTCTCTGGTCAAAGGAGCGACCGACGGTAGTAGCTTCCGACCCACAGCGGGGGGTCGGTCTGGATCAGACCCCGCTGCGGGTGCTGGCTACTACGGCACTCTTCAGAAGACGCACGAGCGCGACATTAGGCGCCGGACGTCGATAGTGCAAATGGATATCGCACCCCACCGGGGGTCGGCAGCCTCTTGACATCTACCCGGAATGGACCGCGTCAGCTACTGGACTTACGATCCTTCGAGGCTCGGGTGAGCGGAGCCGGCGCTGCGGCGACTTCGCCACCGCGAACTCGATTGAAGCCCTGGCACGGGGGAAATCGGCCGGACGCCACCCACCGCGATCGGCATCCTGGCGCGATGTGTTCCATCTTCGTTCGGTGGTCGTTCACCTGGCTACAGCTAATATTGGACACGAGTATAAAAGCAGCCAGGCGAAGGGTTTTCCGATGACCGCACGAAGCAAGAAAATAGTGGCGACATCGGCTATCGCGCTGATGTTCATGGCGTTCGCGACAGGCTGCGGCTCGGTAACCGCCGGCGGAACAGCCGGCGGCGGTGCCGTAAGCGGCGGCACGGGCGGCGGTTCCGTGGGCGGCGTAGTGCCCCCGGCGATGATTCCCTGACGCACCCTTGCGCGCGATCGGCATCGACCGATCGATCCAGGCGAAGCGCGATTTTGTCGCGTTCACCGAATGCCGTACCGGCGATCGCGCCGGTTAATCGCTTACCCGATCGGTTGCGCACTCGGCGAAGCAATCGAACCTCCCAGGTTTACATGTGTTCAATAGTGGTTATCCCGTCGTCGCCTGAACCCCCTTCCCCGAGCGAAAGGCAACGACGATGAAGTCGACGGCAGCCGAGAAGGCGCTTGACGCGGCGGCAGTGGCGCGAGGGCTGATCGAATTGTTGCTGGTGCCGACGCGTTTGTCGTCGGCTTGGGTACGCGCAGCGGCCGCGGAGAACTGACCGGTCCTACCGGTTTACCTGTGTGCAATAGCGGCTATCCCTCCGTCGCCTAGCCGCCACCGGCTCAGATGAAAGGCAACCGACAATGAAGTCGATGACCGCCAAGAACGCTTTCAAAGTTGCCGCGGCCGCGGCCGGATTGGTCGCGGTGTTGCTGGTACCGACGGGATGCTCGACAGCGGTGGGCGGCACGGGTGGCAACGGCGGGCTGACCATCTCCCTCTAACCGGCGAGACCGGCGATCCGGCGGCAACCATCCGCCGGAAGGTTTCCCCTGCGTGAACGTCATTTTTCTGGCTGCGGCCCCGCTGCCCACGGAAAGCTCTTCAATTGCATTGTGCCAGTACGGGTATGACGAAACTTGACGTGAGAAATATCACGAATCGTGGTTTACATGTGTTTAACAAGGGGTAGTCGGGCTTTGCATTGGCCATTAACGGCTAGGTTGTCCCCTCACGGAAAGGCAAGACAATGAAGTCGCACTCCACCAAGAAAACGCTGAAAGCCACCGCAGCCGCCCTCGGGGTAGCCGCAGTTTTAGTACTGCCGACAGGGTGCTCGACCGCAGCGGGCGGCGCAGGCGGAGGCGGTCTTGTTGGTGGCTCCAGCGGCGGGCTCTTGGGCGGAGTACTTGGCGGCCTAGGTCTCTAACCGTTCGGGCAGGAGGCCCGCCGGGAACCTCGGTTCCTGGCGGGCCTCTTATTTCAGCTAACGGGCCCGGGCGACGAATTCAGCCGCAGATACGCCTGAATCGTCGTTCCCGTGCTGGCGGTGTGGGTGCGGACCAGGTCCGAAATGGCATTGACCAGGAACAATCCCCGGCTGGCCGGGCCGGTCGGGCCTGGGTCCAGGCGCCCCACCAGCGGATCGTCGAGCCGGCCGTTGTCGCGCGCCTCGCACACCAGGTGGTCGTCGTCGCGCCAAAAGGCCAGCCGGCAGGCGCCGTCGGTGTACATCAAGCTATTGGTGGCCAGTTCGGTGGCGACCAGTTGCAGATCTTCGATGCCGTCCTGGGATAGTCCAACCCAGCCGGCGTAGTTGACCGCGAAAGACCGCGCTGGGCGCAGGTCTGAGGATTCGCGGACCATATAAGTCACGGCGCCCGGATTAGCCGGTAGCGGCTGATTGCACTGTGCCAGCACGTCATCCGGCGCGTAGTCGGCGCTGTGTTGCAGCGCACCGCATTTCCACAGCAGCGGATGGGTCGCAAGCGCACTTGCCAACACGTCGTCGTCCAGCCGTGCCGCGTCGTAAAGGCACAGCGCGGTCAACTGGCGATCCTCGAAGGCGCTGTTGACCAGCGCCTCGTGCTGCTTGCAGGCCAGAAACTCGTCGGCCGTGCGCTCCGGCCAGCAGACCTGGCTGACGATGCGCGCCCGCCGGCCGGCGTTCTCCTCGACAAAGGAGCCCTCCAGCGCGAGAAACCGGCTCGGATTGCGCGCCGCCTCGACGATGTCGACCAGCTGCAACCCGTTCGTCGAACCCTCACCCCCGAGCGCCTCGCGTAGCGATCCCAGATAGTCACCGGGCACCGCTACCAGTACCGGCTCGTCCGTCGCCAACCCTTCGAGCACGAAGGGCACCACGGCGTCCAGGTATTCGCGTTGCGAGTGGTAGAGGACCGCGGAATGAACGAAGCCTTGACGCTCGTTCTCCGTGCCCCTGATCATTTCGGCGCTCCCGCTTTCCATTAACAATGCCAACCCCCTGCCGGACCGGCTCCCCTTTTCGTATCCCCCCGCCCCATTACCCATGCCAGTACCCAGCGCTCGCGTTCCCTATGCAGGAAAGTGGTCACAAACGCGCCTCGGATAAGCGGATGTTCGTCACAGCCACCACGAGGCGGCGGCGTCCAGATGACGCCGAATGCGGTAGCGCGCCAAGCTATCGTCGCCCGCGGTGATCGCGTCGAGAATCCGCGAGTGCGCGTGCTCGATCGCGACGACGTCGTCGCGGGCCGGTGGCTCCTGCCCGGTACTGGACCAGTGTCGGCGAAACAACTCGATGATGATCCTCAAGAACAGGTCCAGCAGCGCGTTGCCGGCCAGTCGCGCCAACTCGATGTGGAACCGCGCTTCCTCCGAGGTGGCCTGACGCACCTCGTCGGCGAGGTGTACCGCGGCGCCGAGCGCGGACCGGTGGGTGTGCAGGAAGGCTGTCACCTCGGGTGCGGTGCGCCGCTTGACGACCTTGGCGACGTTGTCGATCTCGATGGCGTCGCGCACGCAACGCAGATCTTCGCGGCTCGGCTTCCGGAATTGCAGGTACAGCGCGATCGTGTCGATGCTGGCTTGCGCGTGCGGCTTGGTGACGATCAGACCGCCGCCGGGTCCGCGCCGCATCTGGGCGACCGAGTGGTATTCCAGCAGTCGGACTGCTTCTCGTAACACCGCGCGGCTCACCCGGTAGCGCTCCAGCAGGGCCGCTTCGGTGCCGAAGACCGAACCCACCTGCCAGTCACCTGAGCCGATTTCGTCGCCGATGGCGGCCGCCACCACCTCTGCCAACTTGCCGCGCGGGACCTGCCCGTCGGTTCCCCGTCTACGTCCGGGGCGGCCGGCGCGCCCCGGATGATGCTCGTGCAGCCAGGCATTCACCGCTTCAACGTGTCGCTCGGACAGCGTCTTGGCCCGGGCGGAATCGCCAGCAGTCACCGCGGCAACGAGGTCGGAGTGGTCGTTGTGCATGTAGTCGAGCGCCTCGATGGCCTCACTGGCCGAGTCGGTCCGCGACCGCAGGGCGTACCGAGTGGTCAGCCTCATCAATACCTCGATAAAGAGTTGCAGGACAGGGTTTTTCGACTGCTCCGCCAGCGCGATGTGAAACTCGTCGCGCGGCGCCGGTAGGCCCGGCCGCCACTGTTGCTCCGCGTGCAGCACTGCACGCAGCCGCTCGATGCCGGCTTCGTCGATGCGTTCGGCCGCGAGCGAGGCCGCCAGCGGCTCGAGGACCAGTCGGGCGTTGAGCAGATCGGCCAGCGTGGTGCCCAGGTATTCGAGATAGATGACGATGGCGCGGGTCGCCGGCCCCGCATCGGGCTCAGTGATCAGCAGCCCGCCGCCCGGTCCACGCCGCATCCGGGCCACCCGATGGTGTTCGACGAGCCGAACTGCCTCCCGCAGCACCGACCGGCTCACGCCAAAGCGCTGTTGCAGCGCATGTTCGGAACCCAGCGATTCACCGACGGGCCAGCCGCGGCGCACGATGTCCGCCTCAATGTCGCGGGCAATCGTCGAAGCCAGTTTTTTCGTCCCGCCCGCGCGCGGCGCGGGGCTTACCTGAAGCTCAATACTGCACTCCCACAAGCCTTCTCAGCAGGTGAGCAGCATGCAACCCGCGACCGGACCCCCGCCCACGGAAACCACGCCGACCTCGGGACGCTGCTCCACCTGCCGCTCGCCCGCCTCGCCGCGCAGCTGCAGGCATCCTTCATGCAGTGCCCAGTAGCCGTGCATGCGCCCGGCCGAAAGTTGGCCGCCGTAGGTGTTCAGCGGCAGTTGCCCGTCGCGGGCGATCCGTGCGCCGCCTTCGACGAACGGGCCGGCCTCGCCGTCACCGCAGACGCCCAGGGCTTCCAGCCAGGCGATGGTGAGATAGGTGAAACCGTCGTACAGTTCGGCCACCGCGAGGTCGGTGGGTTTCAACTCGGTGCGCGACCACATCTGCGCGGTAGCATCCGACATCGCCATCTTCGGGTAGTCGTCGCGGTGGAACCACCCACCAGCACCGTCGGATCCGCCGATCGCCTCCACCCGCACGGGCCGATGCGGGCAATCGGGCCCGTACTCGGCGTTCGAGACCACCACCGCGATCGATCCGTCGATGGGCACGTCGCAATCCAGCAGCCCGAACGGCGTCGATACCAGTCGCGCCCCCAGGTAGTCGGCCATCGTCATCGGCTCGCGGTAGACCGCAAGCGGATTCAGTGCGGCGTTACGCCTGCCGTTGAGCGCCAGCCAGCCCAACTGCTCCTTGGTGGTGCCGTACAGCTCCATGTGCCGGCGGCAGTTCAGCGCCAACCAGTTCGCAGCCGAATACGCTTGGGCCGCAACCAGATCGTTGACATCGTCCATCGCGCCGACAGCCGGCTTGGCTTCACCCTCGGGCGTTTCGAACATCCGCGCCAAGGGCGGGGCGGGGGCGTTGTCCTCCTGCTTGACCGGCACCGTGCCGCCGAGCATCTGGATGGTCCGATACACCACCACGTGCCGGGCCCGCCGCTCGGACACCGCGCGACATGCCGACATCACCGGACTCAGCAGGCCGCCGGTGCCGAACCCGCTGCCGCAGTCGGCCGCCTCGATACGCAGTTGGGCAGTGACCTCTTCGGCCGGCGTATCGCCCAAGGTCGCGATGCCGTCGATGTCGGCGGGCAGCAGGCCGGCGTCGGCGATAGCACCACGCACCGCCTCCATGGTCAGATCCCGTCCCGGGATGCCGGTCCGTCGGCCGATCCGGGAAATGCCGATACCGGACACGATCGCGTCTTTTTCGAAATACGTCATCTGCACCGCCCGCCAGAGGGGAACCCATCGAACCAGTACCGAACCGAACCGAACCGAACCGAACCGAACCGAACCGAACCGAACCGAACCGAACCGAACCGAACCGAACCAATAGAGTGTACTGTATTGCCCGTGTCAGCCGAGTCGACATCACCGCTGCTCATCGAGCATTGCGCCGATTGCTCGCGCTGGGTGCATCCCGCGACCGGCGAATGCCGCGAATGCGGCGCCAGGCTGGTCGCGCGCCCGATTTCCGGACAGGGCACGGTGTTCACCTACACCGTCAACCACCATCCGTATAACCCGGAGATCCCCGTCCCCTATGTGATCGCCATCGTCGAGCTCGCCGAACAGGCCGGGCTGCGGGTTGCCGCCAATATCGTTGACTGCGAACCGGATTCGGTGACGTGCGGGATGCCGGTCAGCATCAAGCCGCACAAGGGCGCCGGCGGGGCGCCGTTGTTCGCACCGCTCTAGTTGATCAGCGCTTGCGCGCAGTCACCAACAAGTACTCCCACTCCATCTTCGAGGACCCGACCAGGTATCGGCTGCCTAGTTCGGCCAGCTGCGTGTCCAACGCGGCAACGCGCTCCGGCTCGTCGGCGATACCGCGGTACGCGGCGAGCGTCGGCCCGTAATTCGCCTTGAAGAAGTCGCGGAAAGCTGCCCCGTCGGCGAAGCAATCCACTTGCAGCACACGGCGTTGCGCGCTGAACTCAACGACGCGGTCCGACAGCAGGGCACGCACGTAGTCGGTGTCGCCCCACATCGTCGCGGGCTGCGCACCAGGTGGTGGCGCCGCAACGTAAGGCTGCATCGTCGCGAACATCGCACCAACGAATCCTTCCGGTGTCCAGCTGATCAACCCGATCGTCCCGCCGGGCCGACAGACCCGCACCAACTCGTCGGCGGCGCGCTGGTGGCGCGGCGCGAACATCACACCGACGCAGGACAGCACCGCGTCGAACCCGTCGCTATCGCACGGCAGCGCTTCGGCGTTGGCCTCGAGCCATTGCAGCTCGATGCCGCGGGTCCGAGCAATCGCTTGACCGCGGTCCAATAGGTCGGGGCACAGATCACTGGCCACCACATCGGCACCGCTTTCCGCGGCCGGTATCGCGACATTGCCGCTGCCCGCGGCGACGTCTAGCACCCGATCGCCCACGCCGATCCCACTCGCCTGCACCAGTATCGGCCCCAATGGCGCCGCGACCGCGGCTGCTACCGCGCTGTAGTCGCCCAAAGCCCACACCGCCCGGTGCTTGCTTTCTTCGCCGATGCGGTCAGCTTTCGCTGCTGCGGTCATGATGGCCTTCCCTTCCGGTCGTTGGCCACCATCGTCTGCTTGACCGATCAACCGATTAAAGTGCCAGATCTGAATCCCTTGAGGTACACAATTTGTACTAGTTAATCCCGCTGGTATGGCGTGTACTGGACACACGTGAAGGGAAGCGCCCAGATGACGACATATGGTCAGTTCTGTCCGGTCGCCAAGGCGATGGAATTGCTCGATGAACGGTGGACACTGCTTGTCGTGCGTGAATTACTGCAAGGCAGTGCGCATTTCAACGATCTACGACGCGGAGTCCCGAAGATGTCGCCGGCACTGTTGTCCAAGCGACTGAAGTCGCTCAGCCGCGCCGGTGTTGTCGAGCGCACCGATGTCGACGGCCGAACCTCGTATGCACTGACACCGTGCGGGCGGGAACTCGCGCCGGTGGTGGATGCACTCGGCGAGTGGGGGCTGCGTTGGATGCCCGAGATTGGTGACGACGATCTGGATCCGCACCTGTTGATGTGGGATATCCATCGCTCGATCTCCATCGACGAGTGGCCGCGAGCGCGCACAGTGGTGGCGTTCCGCTTCACCGAGGTGCCCGTCAAGGCCTCGCGCTGGTGGCTGATGGTGTCCGAAGGATCTGCTGACGTATGCGATTTCGACCCGGGGTATGAGGTCGCCGCGACGGTCGAGACGCCCCTGCGCACGCTGACCGAGTTGTGGCGCGGTGACATCTCGTGGTCGCGCGCCATGCTGAGCGGCACACTGACTATCCACGGAAGCGCCGGGGCTCGCCGGGCCGTGCAGGGCTGGATCGGTCAATCACGATTGGCGGCGGTGCCCCGCCCGGCCTGACGGGACCGCTAGTTGATCAGCGGGTCGCGCGGCATACCCAGAATCCGCTCGGCGATCTGGTTCCGGGTGACTTCCGAGGTGCCCCCGGCGATCGCCATGCCGCGTGCGCCCATGATCAGCCGGCCCGGCGCGGCCCCGGCGCCGTCCACCAGCGCGACCTCGGGGCCGGTCAGGGCCGCCATGATCGCGGCGCCCTCCACCATGTGCTCGGCTAGCTTCAGCTTGGTCACGTTGCCTTCCGGCCCCGGTCCCGCGCCTTCGACGCTGCGGGCCACCCGGCGCAGGTTGAGCAGGCGCAACGCGGTCTCGTTGGCCAGGTAGGACCCGACTCGAATGTCGGCGCCCGCCAACCGATCTGCGTGCTGCTTGGCCAGCTCGACCAGTGCGGTCGCCAATCCCTCGTAGAACGACCCGCTGCCGCCGATGCTGACCCGCTCGTTGCCCAGCGTGGCACGGGCGACCGTCCACCCCGAGTTGGGAGTGCCGACCACGTCTTCGTCGGGAACGAACAGATCGTTGAAGAACACCTCGTTGAAGTCCGAGCCGCCGGTGATCTGGCGCAGCGGCCGCACCTCGACCTCGGGCGCTTTCATGTCGACGATCACCGTGGTGATGCCGGCGTGCTTGGGCGCATCGGGGTCGGTGCGCACGGTGGCCAGGCCGCGCGCGCAGTAGTGGGCTCCGCTGGTCCACACCTTTTGCCCGTTGATCTTCCAGCCACCGTCGACGCGAGTGGCCTTGGTTTTGATGGACGCCGCGTCCGAGCCGGCCTCGGGTTCGGAGAACAGCTGGCACCAAATCTCGTCTTTGCGTAACGCCTTCTCGACGAATCTTTCGATCTGCCAATCAGTTCCATGCTGGACCAGGGTCAGGATCACCCAGCCGGTAATGCCGTAGTCCGGACGCTTGATGCCGGCCGCCTTGAACTCTTCCTCGATGACCAACTGCTCCACCGCATCGGCGGCCAGGCCCCACGGCTTGGGCCAGTGCGGCATCACGTAGCCGGTCGCGATCAGCTTGTCGCGTTGCGCCTCCTTGTCCAGGGCGGCGAGTTCGGCGGCGTCGGCCCGGATCCGGGTGCGCAGTTCCTCGGCCTCGGGAGGCAGATCCAGACTGTTCTCCCGGACGGCTCCCGCCGCGGTGCGTTCGAACACGTCGCGGGCCGGAGTGTCGCCGCCGAAAAGCGCGGATGCCACGAGTGCCCGGCGCAGATGCAGGTGCGCGTCATGCTCCCAGGTGAAACCGATGCCGCCGTGCACCTGGATGTTGAGTTCGGCATTACGCGCGTAGGCCGGAAATGCCAGTGCCGCAGCGACTGCCGAGACCAGGCGGAATTGCTCCTCGTCTTCGGAGGCCGCGCGCGAGGCGTCCCAGACCGCGGCCGTCGCCGACTCCACGGCGACGAGCATGTTCGCGCAGTGGTGCTTGACCGCCTGGAATGTCGCGATGGTGCGGCCGAATTGCTGGCGCACCTTGGCGTACTCGACGGCAGCGTCGACGCAGTCGGATGCTCCGCCCACCGCCTCGGCGGCGAGCAAGGTCCGCGCCCGGGCCAGCGCCGATTCCCGTGCGCCCGCGATGATGTCGGCGGAACCGACGCTGACGTTGCTCAGGTGTACGCGCCCGGAACGGCGAGTGGGGTCGAGATTGTCGGGCACCTCGATGGACACGCCCGAGCGGCCACGGTCCAGCAGCAGCACGTCGTCGCCGGCGGCGACCAGCAGCAGGTCGGCCAGCCCCGCGCCCAGCACGACTCCGGCCTCGCCGTCCGCGACACCGTCTTTGACCTGCACCCGGCTGTCCAGCCCGATGCCCGCGGTGACGGATCCATCGATCAGCCCGGGCAATAACCGTGACTTCTGTTCGGCAGAGCCGTCTTTGCCGATCACGGCCGAGGCGATCACGGTCGGGACGAACGGGCCCGGGGCGACGGCGCGACCGAGCTCTTCGATCACCACGACCAGCTCGGGCAATCCGTAGCCGGAGCCGCCGTGTTCCTCGTCGACGTGCAGGCCGAGCCAACCGAGTTCGACGATGTCGGGCCAGAAGGTGGGCCGGCTCTCGTCGGGGCTGTCCAGCAGGGCTCGCGCCGCCGGGCGCGCCTTCTGCGAAGTCAAGAATGACCGGGCGACCTCGGCGAGCTCACGATGGTCGTCGGTAAGTGCGATACCCATGGGGACCTCCTCGCGCCAGTACCCGCCCCGCAGCGTCGCCGGGTGGTCAGCCGGCCCCGCTCCGAGGGGGAGCGGGGCGGCTGCCTAAAGAGTGTACTTATTGCGCTGAGACTTCTAACGGGCCCCTCGCGGGTCGCTACTTGGGTGCGAAGCGCTGTCCGGCGTCCAGGCGCAGGCACTGGCCGTTGAGCATCGGGTTGTCGACGATCGCCAACGCCAGCTTGGCGTACTCCTCGGGACGGCCCATCCGCTTGGGGAACGCCGCGTCTCGGGTCAGCGTCGCCGCCATCTCGTCGGGAACCATCGACGTCAGCCCGGTGAGGAACAGGCTCGGGGCGATCGCCAGCGCCCGGATCCCCATCGAGCCCAGGTCGCGGGCCATGGTCAGGCACATGCCCGCGATCGCCGCCTTGGCGGCGGTGTAGGCGACCTGCCCGATCTGGCCCTCGAACGCGGCGATCGACGCGGTGTTGATGATGACGCCGCGCTCTTCGTCCTCGGGCTCGTTCTTGGCCATGTGCGCGGCGGCCAGCCGACTGATGTTGAAGGTGGCGATCAGGTTGAGATCGATAACCGATTGGAAGGATTCGAGGTCGTGGGGGCCCGACTTGGTCAGCGTGCGCTTGGCGATACCGCCGCCGGCGGTGGTGACCACGACATGCAGGCCGCCCAGCTTGTCGACCGCGGTCTGCAGTGTCTCCTCGGTGCCCGCGTAGTCGGTGACGTCTACCGGGTAGAACGCGCCACTGATGCCTTCGGCAACGGCTTTACCGTCGGAACCCTCGCGGTCGAAGATGGCGACATCCGCACCACGCTCGGCGAACAGTTCGGCCGTGGCCCGACCCATCCCCGACGCGCCGCCGATGATGACGGCCTTCTTCCCATTGATCTCCATCCGGGCCTCTCCTTTTCGGGTTGTCAGATCGTGTGCAATCTGTAACGTTACGCAGGAACGCTAGCGTGTCCGTCCGGCAGGGTTGTCACCGAGCCGTGCCAAGCTGACAAACGTGCTCCTTCTCGAGGTGGTAGCCACATCGATCGACGTCGGCGCCACGTCGTCGCGGCTGACCAAGGTCGCGCGCATCGCCAACCTGCTCAGCCGCGCCGCATCCGACCCCGAAGTGGTCGCCATCGTCGTGTCATGGCTTTCCGGTGAGCTCCCGCAACGCCAGATCGGCGTGGGCTGGGCATCGTTGCGGACGCGGCCACCGGCGGCGGCCGAGCCGCGGCTGACGGTGACCGGTGTGCACGCCAGCTTCACCGAGATCGGCGCGGTCGCGGGCAAGGGATCGCAGGCTCGTCGCGCCGAACTCCTCGCCAAGCTGATGGCCGCCGCGACCGAATCCGAGCAGACCTTCCTGGTGCGGTTGCTGTCCGGCGAGCTGCGTCAAGGAGCGCTGGCCGGGATCATGGCCGACGCGGTCGCCAAGGCCGCCGAGATTCCGGCCGCCGCGGTCCAGCGCGCGGCGATGCTGGGCGGCGATCTGCCCTCGGCGGCGGCGGCCGCCCTGTCCGGCGGAGCGGTGGCGCTGCAGGCCTTCGCCCTGAAGGTGGGCCAACCGGTCGGCCCGATGCTGGCACAGACCGCCACGAGTGTGACCGACGCACTTGAAAGGCACAGCGGTACAACGATTTTCGAGGCCAAGCTGGACGGCGCGCGAGTGCAGATCCACCGCGCCGGTGATGTCGTCACCGTCTACACACGAAGCCTGGACGACGTCACCGCCCGGCTGCCCGAGGTGGTGGAGGCGACGCTGGCGCTGCCCGTCACCGACCTCATCGCCGACGGTGAGGCGATCGCGCTGCGGCCCGACAACCGGCCGCACCGCTTCCAGGTAACCGCATCCCGGTTCGGCCGATCGGTCGACGTGGCCGCAGCACGGGCGGCGCAACCACTTTCGGTGTTCTTCTTCGACCTCCTGCACCGCGACGGCGTCGACCTGCTGGACGCCCCGACCATCGAGCGGCTGGACGCGCTGGACGCGCTGGTGCCGGCCCGGCAGCGGGTCGACCGGCTGGCCACCGCCGATTCCGCCGCGGCCACGGCCTTTCTGGAGGCGACGCTGGCCGCCGGTCACGAAGGCGTGATGGCGAAGGCGCCGGGTGCGCCCTACCTTGCCGGCCGTCGCGGCGCGGGCTGGCTCAAGGTCAAGCCGGTCCACACCCTCGACCTGGTGGTGCTCGCCGTCGAGTGGGGTTCGGGGCGCCGAAGCGGCAAGCTGTCCAACATCCATCTGGGTGCACGCGATTCGGTGACCGGCGAATTCATCATGGTGGGAAAGACTTTCAAGGGGATGACCGACGCGATGCTGGACTGGCAGACGGCGCGGTTCACCGAGCTCGCCGCCGGATCGATGGACGGCTACGTGGTCCAACTGCGTCCCGAGCAGGTCGTCGAAATCGCGCTCGACGGTGTGCAGAAGTCCACGCGCTACCCGGGCGGCGTGGCGCTGCGATTCGCCCGGGTCGTGCGCTATCGCGACGACAAGAGTCCGGCCGATGCCGACACGATCGACAACGTCCGTGCGCTGTACTGATTCGCCTGGGCGGCAAACCCCTCGTCGTCGTAGGGTTTGACCGTGACTGTGCACGACAACGATGTCCGCTACATCCACACGGACGATGACCTGCCCCCCGTCGCCATCATCGACCACTCCCCCATCAGCTTCCGCCACAAGATCTTGTTCGGGATCATCGCGGTAATCGGCGCCCTTGCCTGGGCCGTCGTCGCGTTCCTGCGCGGCGAGACGGTCAACGCGGTCTGGATCGTGGTCGCCGCGATCTGCACCTACATCATCGGATTCCGCTTCTACGCGCGGCTGATCGAGACGAAGATCGTCCGCCCGCGCGACGACCACGCCACGCCCGCCGAAGTTTTCGACGACGGCACCGACTACGTGCCGACCGACCGTCGGGTGCTGTTCGGCCATCATTTCGCCGCGATCGCCGGGGCGGGACCGCTCGTCGGCCCGGTCCTGGCGACCCAGATGGGCTACTTGCCCTGCAGCATCTGGATCATCGTCGGCGCGGTGTTCGCCGGCGCCGTCCAGGACTACCTGGTGCTGTGGATCTCCACGCGGCGCCGGGGCCGGTCCCTGGGCCAGATGGCCCGCGACGAGCTCGGCGCGGCAGGCGGGGCCGCCGCGCTGGTCGGCGCCTTCGTCATCATGGTGATCATCGTCGCGGTGCTGGCGCTGGTGGTGGTGCGAGGCCTGTCCCAGAGCCCGTGGGGTGTCTTCTCGATCGCGATGACCATCCCGATCGCCCTCTTCATGGGCTGCTACCTGCGATTCTTGCGCCCGGGGCGGGTGGCCGAGGTGTCGGTGATCGGCTTCATGCTGCTGATGATCGCCGTGGCCTCCGGCAATTGGGTCGGCGAAACCTCTTGGGGCGCATCCTGGTTGAACTTGTCAGCGGTCACGGTGTCGTGGTTGATCATCATCTACGGCTTCGTGGCGTCGGTGTTGCCGGTGTGGTTGCTGCTGGCACCGCGCGATTACCTGTCGACCTTCATGAAGGTCGGCACCATCGCGTTGCTGGCCGTCGGCATCTTTATCGCGCACCCGCTGATTCAGGCGCCCGCCGTCTCCCGGTTCGCCCACACCGGCGACGGGCCGGTCTTTCCCGGCGCACTGTTCCCGTTCCTGTTCATCACCATCGCGTGCGGCGCGCTGTCCGGGTTCCATGCGCTGATCTCCTCGGGGACGACGCCGAAGCTGCTGGAGAAGGAAAGCCAGATGCGCTTCATCGGCTACGGCGGCATGCTGACCGAATCGTTCGTCGCGATCATGGCGCTGATCAGCGCGGCGATTCTGGACCAGCACGTGTACTTCGCACTGAACGCCCCGGCCGCGCAGACCGGCGGCACCGCGGTCACGGCCGCACACTACGTCAACGGACTCGGCCTGTCCGGGGCGCCGGCGACCGCGGACCAGCTCAATCAGGCCGCCGCCGGCGTCGGTGAAAAGTCAATCGTGTCGCGCACCGGTGGAGCCCCGACGCTGGCCGTGGGCATGTCCGAGGTCCTTAACCGGGCGTTCGGCGGCGGCGGCCTCAAGGCGTTCTGGTACCACTTCGCGATCATGTTCGAGGCGCTGTTCATCCTGACCGCCGTCGACGCCGGCACCCGGGTCGCCCGCTTCATGCTCTCCGACGCGCTCGGCAACCTGGGCGGTCCGCTGGCCAAGCTGCGCAATCCGAGCTGGCGCCCCGGGGTCTGGGTCTGCAGCCTGATCGTGGCAGTGGCATGGGGCAGCATCCTGCTGATGGGTGTGACCGATCCCCTCGGCGGAATCAACACGCTGTTCCCGCTGTTCGGGATCGCCAACCAGCTGCTCGCCGCGATTGCGCTGACGGTCGTCACCGTGATCGTCGTCAAGAAGGGCCTGCTGAAGTGGGCGTGGATCCCGGGCGTCCCGCTGCTGTGGGATCTGACGGTCACCCTGACCGCGTCGTGGCAGAAGATCTTCTCCGCCGACCCGGCGATCGGCTACTGGTCCCAGCACTTCCAGTACTCAGCGGCCAAGGACGCGGGCAAAACCGCGTTCGGTTCGGCCAAGAATGTCCATCAGCTCGACGCGGTCATCAGGAACACCTTCATCCAGGGAACGCTGTCGATACTTTTCGCGGTCGTGGTGGTCATCGTGCTGGTCATCGGAATTGTCGTCGCGCTCAAAGCAATTCGCGGCGGCGGCCGGCCGTTGACCGAGGACGACCCGATCCCGTCGAAGAAGTTCGCGCCGTCGAGCCTGATAGCCACCCCCGCGGAGCGAGAGGTGCAACGCCAATGGGCGACACCGCAGGCAGCGTCGTCCGGCGAGCGCCACGCCGGAAATCGATAGTCCCGAAGTTCGCTGCACCACACTAAGATCGTGCGGAATGAGAGTCGGTATCGACTTCGGCACCACCCACACTGTCGTCGCGCTCGTCGACCGTGGTAACTACCCGGTCGTCTCGTTCGACGGCGTCGATGCCTGGCCGTCACTCATCGCCGCCAACACGGCCGGGGAACTGCGCTTCGGGGTCGACGCCGCGGCCGTTCGCCACGATCCGGAATGGTCGGTGCTGCGATCGATCAAACGCCTGCTCAACGACGCCGGGCCACAGACCGAGGTGACGCTGGCCGGCCGCAGCTATCGGTTGACCGACTTGCTCACCGGATTTCTGGCCCAGCTCAAAAGCGATCTTCTGCAGCGCTCGAATGGCAGCCTGACGGCCGGTGACACCATCGAGGCTGCCATCAGCGTGCCCGCCAATGCCGCCAGCGCCCAGCGCATGTTGACGCTGGACGCCTTCGTGGCGGCGGGTTTTCACGTCGTCGCACTGCTGAACGAGCCGTCCGCGGCCAGCCTCGAATACGCCCACCGATACCGCTCCACCATCACCGCCAAACGCGAATACGTGCTCATCTACGACCTCGGCGGCGGCACCTTCGACGCGTCGCTGCTCAAGATGACCGGGCACTCCAATGAGGTCGTGATCAGCGAGGGCATTCAGCGACTCGGCGGCGACGATTTCGACGAGGCGATTGTGCGACTCGTTTCCGAAGGCGCGAAACTTCGCGACGTGGACTCCGCCGCGCTGGACCTTCTCCGTGAGGAGTGTGCGCTTCGCAAGGAGGCCGTCGGGCCGCAGACGAAGCGCTTCCTGGTCGACATGTCCGGGATCGACGACGGGGTCGACCGGGCACCGTTTTCGTGCGGCATCGACGACGTCTACGCGGCCTGTGCGCCGCTCGTCGAGCCCACGATCGAACTCCTCAACCGCATCCTGCGCGACGGCAGCGGGGACGTGGCGTGGTCCGAGGTCGCCGGCATCTACGTGGTGGGCGGGGCCGGCGGCTTCCCCCTGATCTCCCGGATGCTGCGCAGCACCTTCGGCGAGAAGCGGGTGAAACGCTCCCCTCATCCGTTTGCCGCCACGGCCATCGGCCTTGCCGTCTTCCTGGACAAAGAGTCGGGTTTCGCGCTGTCGGAACGCTTTTCGCGACACTTCGGGGTGTTCCGCGAGGCCGAAGCCGGCGCCGGCGTCGTCTTCGATCCGATCGTGGGCAAAGACGTCTCGCTGCCCGCCGACGGCCAGACGCCGCTCATCGTCCGGCGGACATACCAGGCAGCGCACAACATTGGGCACTTCCGCTTCGTGGAGTGCAGCCGCCTGGTCAACGGCCGCCCCGACGGGGACGTGACGCCCTACGATCCGGTTCTGTTTCCCTTCGACCCCGCGCTCTACGACCGCGACGACCTCGGGCGCCAGCCGGTCGGTCGGTGCACGAACGGGCCGGATGTCGAGGAGCGCTACGTCGTCGCGCCCAGCGGCGCGGTCGAGGTGACGCTCACGACGCACCCGGGCGGATTCATGCGAACCTATCGCCTGGAGCGGCGCGCCGCGTCGGTGTCGTAACTGGGTGACGGCCGGGACTACGCGCCGCTGGATCGAATGATTCAGTGCACCATGGGCTTTGGCGTGCAACCGGTAGCCGGAGTCGCCGCCGCGGGCACCGAGCGTACGTCGCCGGCCATCGGCGCCGTCCCTGGGACTAGCGTCGGATGACATGGCAGAGATAGACCTCGAGGCCCTGTCCACTCCCGAACACGGCTACACCGTCAGGGACGACGATGACGACGACCCGATCCTGCTCGACCGGGAGGGGAATCACATCCAGACGTGGCGTGAACGGTATCCCTACGAGCACCGGATGCCGCGCGACGAATACGAGGATTTGAAACGGCGCCTGCAAATCGAGCTGCTCAAGCTGCAGAACCACAGCAAGCGCAACGGATGCAGGCACCTCATCGTGTTCGAGGGACGCGACGCGGCCGGCAAAGGCGGCACCATTCAGCGGTTCATGGAACATCTCAATCCGCGCGGGGCGCGAGTCGTCGCGCTGGAGAAGCCGACGGAGCGTGAACAGACACAGTGGTATTTCCAGCGCTACATCAGTCACCTGCCGTCCGGTGGCGAGATGGTGCTGTTCGACCGGTCGTGGTACAACCGGGCCGGCGTCGAAAAGGTGATGGGTTTCTGTTCACCCGAGCAATACGCCGAATTCATGCAACAGGCACCGCTTTTCGAGGGGATGCTGGTCGCCAACGGCATCAGCCTGACCAAACTGTGGTTTTCCGTCTCCCCCGCCGAACAACGGACCCGCTTCGCCATCCGGCTGGTCGATCCCGTCCGGAACTGGAAGT
This sequence comes from Mycobacterium ahvazicum, assembly GCF_900176255.2. Classification (GTDB taxonomy): domain Bacteria; phylum Actinomycetota; class Actinomycetes; order Mycobacteriales; family Mycobacteriaceae; genus Mycobacterium; species Mycobacterium ahvazicum. The sequence goes on along the minus strand of NZ_FXEG02000002.1, from coordinate 1,108,275 downwards.
TTTCGCCGATGGACATGGAGTCGATAGATCGCTGGAACCAGTACACCGAGGCCAAGGAAGCAATGTTCGAGGCCACCGATACCGATGTTGCGCCGTGGATCGTGGTGCGCAGCAACGACAAGAAACGGGCACGCATCAACGCCATGCGCTATGTGCTCGCTAAATCCGACTACGACGACAAGGACGACGAGGTGGTGAGCGAACCGGATCCGTTGATCGTGGGCCGCGCACTGACCGACTGAGCTAGAAACGATGCCGGAGCTGATTGCGCCACCACACCGAAGGGGATCGCCCATGCCCACCTGGCTCGTCACCGGCTGCTCAACCGGACTCGGCAGAGCCCTCGCCGAAGCCGTCATCGACACCGGCCACAATGCCGTCGTCACCGCACGCGACGCCGCGAAGGTCGCCGAACTGGCCGACATCGCTCCGGATCGGGTGCTGACCGTCGCGCTGGACGTCACCAAACCCGACCAGATCGCTTCGGCCGTCGAGCAGGCCGACGAGCGGTTCGGCGGCATCGACGTGCTGGTCAACAACGCCGGATACGGCTATCGAGCCGCAGTCGAAGAAGGCGACGACACCGAAGTCCGCGCCCTGTTCGACACGCACTTCTTTGGTGCCGTCGCGATGATCAAGGCCGTGCTGCCCGGCATGCGGGCGCGCCGCAGCGGCGCGATTGTGAACATCTCCTCGATCGGCGCCCAGGTGATGCCGGTGGGATCGGGCTACTATTCAGCCGCCAAAGCGGCACTCGAGGGCATGAGCGGCGCGCTTCGCGGCGAGTTGGCCCCGCTCGGAATTTCTGTGACGGTGGTCGAACCTGGAGCGTTTCGAACCGACTTCGCCGGACGCTCGCTCGTGCAGTCGGCCACGGTCATCGACGACTACGCCGGGACCGCCGGACAGCGCCGCAAGGAAAACGACACGATGCACGGCAATCAGGCCGGTGACCCGGCCAAAGCCGGTGCCGCGATCGTCACCGCCGTCGAATCCAGCGAACCGCCTGCATTCCTGCTCCTGGGCCCCGACGCGCTGGCTTTGTATCGCTACACCGCGGACGCCCGCGCGAGTGAGATCGCGAAATGGGAACAGCTGACCGGCGGCACCGACTTCGATTGAGTCAACCCTGGGCAGCGATGCGTTTGGCACGTGTTGTCGAAGTGCTCGTCACGGTTGGCGCGCTCGCAGATCCCTGCGCAGAATCTTGCCCGTCGGCGACTTCGGAATCTTCTCGACGAACTCAACCTGACGAATCTTCTTGTAGGGAGCCACTTTCGCTGCGACGAAGTCGATGACCTCACCTTTCGAGAGTGCGGCGCCAACCTGCCTTACCACGAAGGCCTTCGGGATCTCCTCGCCCGAAACATTATGAAAGACACCGACAACCGCGACGTCGGCGATCCCCGGGTGGGTCAACAGCAGCGCCTCGAGTTCGGCGGGTGCGACCTGATATCCCTTGTACTTGATCAGCTCCTTGAGCCGGTCCACGATGTACACACAGCCCGCGGCATCCACCCGCGCCAGATCACCGGTATGCAGAAACCCGTCGGCGTCGATGATCTCCGCCGTCGCGGCGGCGTTTTCGAGATAACCCGCCATCACGTTCGGTCCCCGGAAGCACAGCTCACCCGGCTCACTCAAACCGGAAGAGGGAACCGGCATTTCGTCCCCCGTCTTGATGTCGACAAGCTTGCTCTGCGAGTTAGGCACCGTCCACCCACACGAACTGACCGGTGCCTCGGCGCCTGCCGGATGCCGGCCGTGCAGCGGAATGACGTGGCTGGCCGGACTCAATTCGGTCATCCCGTATGCCTGCACGATGCGGCAGCCGAGTCGCTGGGTGACCGCGGTGGCCAGTCCCTCGTCCAGGGGCGCGGCCGCCGATGTCAGGGTATGCAGGGAAGACAGGTCAAAGGAATCGACCAGCGGGTCTTTGGCCAATGCGACCGCCACCGGCGGTGCGATGTAAGCCTGGGTGACGCGGTACTTCTCGATGGCGGCCAAGAACGCGCTCAGGTCGAACGACGGCATGACGATCAGCCGCGCTCGGTTCCGTAGCGCGGCGCACAGGAGCCCGGTCAACCCGTAGCTGTGAAAGAAAGGAACCACCGCGATCAGTGTGTCATCGGGATCCACGCCTGACACTGGGTGTAATTGGGCTACGTTGGCGACGAGATTGCGATGAGTAAGCATCACGCCCTTGGGTTTTCCGGTGGTTCCGGAACTAAAGGGAAGCACCGCCACCTGTGTTGCGGGATCAAACTCGATCTCCGGACCCCGACTGCCCGTTGAGTTTGCGAGATCGCCAATATCCAGCGGCAACACATCGCCACTGGACAACCCCGCCGCGTAAGCCGCCTCCTCGGCCTGCTCCCGCAGTCGCGGGGCCGCGATCAACAGTCGCGCACCCGAATCCGCTATCTGGCGTGCGATCTCGTCCACGGTGGACAAGACACTGATGGGCGTCACCGTCGCGCCGGCCCGCAGGATCCCGTGCAACGCGGCTGCGAACGCCGCACTGTTCGGTGAGAGCAGCGCCACCACGTCGCCCACGCCGATACCGCGCCCCGCCAACGCGGTGGCGAAGGACTGGATCCGGGTGACCAGCGCGCGATAGGTCACTTCGGTTCCGGTTGCGGCCTCGACCAGGGCTACCCGATCGGCGTCGGCGTCGGCGAGGTCGCAGAACACGTACTCGTACACACCGGCGTCCGGGATGACGACGTCGGGAAATGGGCTGCCGAAATTCATGATTCCTCCATACCGGGGTGTCCAGTCGCGATGGCCGGCTCCCTTCTCACACCAGCGGGGCGATGCGTTCGGGCACACCCAGCATTGACTTTCCATAGATCTCGTAACCGACATAGGCATTCAATGCGGCATGGCGCGCCCCGACGTTGGCGTCACGCCAATATTGCTGCATCGCACTGGAATCGGCGAAGCTGCCCGCGCCGTGGACGTTGATCAGCGTATGAATCGCCTCGAGCACTTGACGGGCGGCGTAGCCACACTGCGCTCGCGCTTGGGCGCGAAGCGGGTATCCCGCTTCGCCGTTCACGATCTGACCCTCGTCCAACGCGTCGGCGACCTCGAAGGCGTGCAGCCTGGCGGTCCGTAACTTGAGTTTCGCCTCGGCGAGCTGTATCTGCACGCCCGCCGAATCACTTTGGTGGGCAAAGAATGTGTTGGCCAATGACTTCGACGGAGCCGTCTGAAGCACCAGGTCCGCGGCAGCTTGGCCAAGGCCGAGCAACGGCCCCACCAGAAGCAGAGCGGCCATCGGCGCCAATGGCAGCCGATACCCGGATTGGTTTCCCGACATCCGCCCGCTGATCAATGTGTCCAACCCGATAGCGCGGTGTTCCGGAACGAAAACATGTTCAGCCAACCATGTTTGGCTCGCGGTGCCGCGCATGCCGGCCGTGTGCCAGGTGTCGCGCAACCGCACTTCGGAGGCCGGTACGAAGCACAGAAAGTTCTCCGTTCCCCCGTTGTCCTGGTCGGGTACCGCGACGCTGATCGATGCCCAGTCGGCATGCGGGGCCCCCGATGCGTACGGCCAGCTTCCGCTAATCGAGAATCCGCCGTCCACCCGCCGCGCGTTGCCGGGAGTCAGCCCACCGGCGATCCGGGAGTCGGGCACGCTGAAGATTTCGGATTGCGCCTGCGGCGAGCCATGCCGCGCCACCACCGCGGCGGTGGCGGCGATGCTCACCAGCCAGGCCGCCGATGCGTTTGCCCGGCCGAGTGTTTCAACGATCTCGAGCACCGTCCGTTGCGGGGCGTGCACACCGCCGAATCGACGGGGCTTGAGCAAGCGGAAGAAACCGGCGTCAGTCAGTGCATTGATCACTTCGTCCGGCAGCTTGCGCGTCGCCTCACTTGCCAACGTGCTCTCGCGAAGTAGCGGCTGCAACCGCACCGCATCGGCCAACAGTTCCTGGTGCGCTGTGGGACACTGCGCTGACGATGTTGTCATGTCACTCCGATCACGTATGCGAAATCCGTTGTCGGATAACGCTTTCACAGCGAGATTAGAGCCACTGGAGCCGCGATACCTCTTCTCGGTACAGTTCGCGCAACGTTTGAGACACTTTGCTGCGCGCATGTGGGTCGGCCTGTTGCCGAGTCCGGCAGGCCCGGACCCCGGAAGGTGCCGGATCCGCAATCGATGTGACGTCCGCCACACAAGCGATCCGTACGCTTAGTCGCCGCGAATGCCCGAGGAGTGCGGTCAAGCGGGCGCAGGAGAAGCGGGGTTGGAAATGGACGAGAAAAGCCAGCCGGCTACGGTTGCGGAACTCAGAACAACCGACGCCTTCAAACAAGTCGCCAAATTATTTCCGTGCCTGCAAACGCTCGGTCCCGTTGACCGCCGCAAGCCGTTTTCGCTGAGCCAGCGGGTCGGTGCGGTCGGGCCGATTACGGTGTTTGACCTGGCTCTCAACGTCGACGCCCGCATCCGCTGTGCACACGACCGGCCGTTTTACCAAGTCAATATTCTCGCGTCCGGCCGAATGGAGTTATTTCAGCGCGGTTCCTCGATTACCTATGCGCCCGGCCTTGCCACGATTTGTCTCCCCGAAGGTGAACTGATCGTTCCCCGCTGGCAAGCGGGCTGCCGAATGATTGCATTGCGGGTGAGCCGCAATGCACTGGAGGACACGCTCGGCGAGGCGCTCGGGCGCCCGCTGACCACACAGATTGAATTCAGCACGTCCATGGTCACTACCAAGGGGCCCGCACGCAGCTGGATGCACATGTTCACCGTGTTCGCCCAGGAGCTCTTTCGAAGCGACAGTGCCCTGACACAACCGCTGGTCGCAACGCCTTTCGTGGACAGCCTGCTGCATGCGCTGCTGCTCGCCGCGGACCACCCGCACCGGGAGGCGCTCGCAGAAAGAGCCAAAAATGTTGCACCGCACACTATTCGGCCCGCGGTTGACATCATCGAGTCGGAGCCCCATCTCCCGCTGACGATTGCCTGCCTGGCCGCCGAATGCCACGTCAGCTCACGCGCACTGCAGCAGAGTTTCATTCGCCACATGGGCATGTCGCCGATGACGTACCTGCGGCAGGTGCGGCTGCGGCGTGCGCATCAGGAGCTGCTCGAGTCCGATCCCTCGGTCGAAACCGTCGCCTCGATCGCCAAGCGCTGGGGATACTCGAACCCCGGGCGGTTCGCCGCGGCGCACGCGAGCCGGTACGGCGAGACGCCGGCCGCCACGCTGCGCCGGGCCGGGCGGTCCACCACCACGCCGCAACGCGACACTGCCCCGGCGTAGCCGCGGCACCGATGGCCGAACCGTGCCGAGAATGGCTTCGCTGTTTTGGAGAGGGTTATTCTCCAAAGTCGAGAGACGAATTACGATCACTAGGGATTCGCCGCATCGAACCCCTAGCCCAACGATCGGAGCCCACCATCGACGCCTGGATTCTCGACGCGGTGCGCACGCCGCGCGGGCGGGGCCGCCCCGACGGCGGACTGCACAACGTGCATCCGCAGACGCTGCTCGCCACCTGCCTGACCGCCCTTGCCGAGCGCACCGGTTTCGACCCCGCGGACGTCGAGGACGTGATCGCCGGCAACGGCATCCTGTCCGGTGACCACGGTGACGACATCGCACGCCTATCGGTCCTGCTCGCCGACTGGCCGGAGACCGTGCCCGGGATGACACTGAATCGCTTCTGTGGATCCGGTCAGCAAGCCGTCACCGTCGCGGCGTCGTCGATCGCGGCGGGCATCAACGATTTGGTGATCGCGGGCGGAGTCGAATCGATGTCACGTTGGGACGTCACGGCCGGAGTGCCGACGATCGATGGCAACAACGCGGACTTTCGCGCACTGTATCCGTCAGTACCGCAAGGTATTTCGGCTGACCTCATCGCGACGCTCGAAGGCTTCACTCGCGAGGTCGTCGACACCTACGCCACACTGAGCCAAAACCGAGCTGCCGCCGCCATCGACGGGGGAAGATTCGATCGCTCCCTGGTCGAAGTCGCCACGCCCGAAGGTCCATTCGCCCGCGACGAGCACCCCCGCCCCGGCACGTCCCCGGAGTCGCTGGCACGGCTGCGGCCGGCGTTCGCCGCGATGGGCGCCGCCGGTGTCGACGGGGAGCACCGCACGTTCGACGAGATCTGCCTGCAGCGCTACCCCAGCATCGACCACGTCGACCACGTTCACCACGCGGGCAACTCCTCCGGGGTCGTCGACGGCGCGGGTACGGTGTTGCTCGCGTCGCCGAACTGGGCGCGCTCCAACGGCGTAGAGCCGAGGGGGCAGATCCGGGCCGCCGCCACGATCGGCAGCGAACCGATCATCATGCTCACCGCGCCGGGGCCGGCCGCGCAGCGCTGCTTGCAGCGCGCCGGCATGACCGTGGCGGACATCGACCTGTGGGAGATCAACGAAGCGTTCGCCGCCGTCCCACTCAAGGCGATCCGCGACCTCGACCTCGATCCGGATCGGGTCAATGTCAACGGAGGCGCGATCGCGCTGGGCCACCCGATCGGCGCGACCGGCGCGATGCTGATCGGGACCGTGCTCGACGAGCTCGAACGTCGCGACCTGACAACAGGACTGGTGACCATGTGCACCGGTGGCGGCATGGGTACCGCGACGATCGTCGAGCGGGTGTGACCCGGATATGACTCAGGCCGACACACTCGTTCTCGACCGGCCGCGCGACGGCGTCGTCGTCCTGCGATTGAATCGACCCGAGCGACTCAACGCGATCAACGAGGCTATGCAAACCGAATTAGTGCAGACGCTAAGCGCTTTGGCCGGCGACAGCGCGGCGCGGGCCATCGTTCTCACCGGCGCCGGTCGGGGCTTCTGCGCCGGGATCGACCTGCGCGACTTCGGCCCCAGCATGCTCGAGGCCACCGCGCCCGCACTGGACCGGATGCGGTTTCAGGAGAGGATGGCCGCGCTGGCCGAGGGCCTGCGTGCGCTGCCCGCGCCGGTGATCGCCGCGATCAATGGCCCGTGTGTCGGCGCGGGATTGGCCTTGTGTCTGGCTTCCGACATTCGGATCTGTTCGACGACAGCATCGTTCGGTAACGCCGCGATCCTGCTCGGCTTGTCGGGCGCCGAGATGGGCATGAGCTACCACCTGCCCCGCATCGTCGGGACCAGCGTCGCCGCGGACTGGATGCTTACCGGACGCACCGTGTCGGCGACCGAAGCCGATCGGCGCGGGCTGGTCAGCGAGCTTGTGCAGCCGGATCGGCTGACCGACCGTGGGGTTCAGTTGGCGTCGCTGATCGCGGACCTGTCGCCACTGGGCGTGCAGCTGACTAAGCGTGCGTTGCAAGTCAACACCGATGCCGCGAGCTTGTCCGCGGCGCTGGAGCTGGAGAACCGCAATCAGGTGATCTCGCACGCCAGCGACGAAGCGAGCGCACGCCGGCAAAAGTGGTCTTCGGGACAGACCCAGTGAGCGGTCCGCTGCGCGGGGTCCGCATCGTGATGATGGGCGGCTTGGGGCCGGCCCCCTTCTGCGGGATGGTGTTGGGAGACTTGGGCGCAGACGTCGTGCGCGTCGATGCGTTAGCGGGCGTGGACGGTCCGCAGCCGATCGATTACACGGTCCGCCGGAGCCAGCGGTCCGTTGCCGTCGACGTCAAGGATGCCCGCGGCCGCGACCTCGTGCACCGGCTGGTCGCCGACGCCGACGCCTTTGTCGACGTGTATCGACCGGGCGTGGCCGAACGGCTGGGCATCGGCCCCGACGCACTGCGGACGCACAATCCTCGTCTGGTGTACGCCCACATGACGGGCTACGGGCAGGACGGGCCGCTGGCCGGACACGCCGGCCACGACATCAACTACCTCGCGCTCGCGGGTGCCCTGCACGGTATCGGCACTGCCGAAACACCCGTTCCGCCACTCAATCTGGTTGGCGACTACGGCGGCGGCGGAATGCTGCTGGCGGTGGGCCTGCTCAGCGCGATTCTCGAGGCCCGCGAGTCGGGCGAAGGTCAGGTGCTCGACGTCGCGATGGTCGACGGCGTCGCGACCCTGCTGGCGCCGTACTTCGGCATGGTGCCCGCCGGTACCTGGCGCGATCACCGCCAGGACAACCTGCTCGACGGCGCGGCACATTTTTACGGCGCCTATGCCACCGCGGACGAACAGCACGTCGCGGTCGGCGCGATGGAACCGAAGTTCTACGCCGAACTCTGTGATCGTCTCGGCGTCGACGTTCCGCATGACGACGACGAACCGGCCGCCTGGCCGGCGCACCGCGCCGCGCTGGCTGCCCGTTTCGCCGAGAAGTCGCGCGACGAGTGGGAACCATTTCTCGACTCGCCGGAATGTTGTGCGACACCGGTACTTTCGCTATCGGAAGCGCCGCGGCATCCGCATCTTGCCGCACGCGCGACATTTATCGCCGTTGACGGGATCACCCAGCCGGCGCCGGCTCCACGGTTCTCGCGCACCAGGCCCGATACGCCCTCGTCACCGTCGTTGCCGGGCGATCACTCGCGTGCCGTGCTGCGCGAATTGGGATTGGACGCAACAGCCATCACCGAGCTGGAAGGCGCCGGCGTGGTGGCACAGAGCAAGAAGGGATAACAGATGTCGTGGGATTTCTCGACTGATCCGCAATGGGCACAGCAACTCGAATGGGTCGAGGACTTCGTGCGCACCGAGTGTGAGCCCATCGACCTGATCGTCAAGGAGTCACATGATCTGGGCGATCCGGTGCGCCAGGCGCTGATCCCGCCACTGCAGGAGATCGTGAAGCAGCGTGGGCTGTGGGCCACGCACCTGGGTCCACATCTGGGTGGCCCGGGCTACGGCCAGGTGAAACTAGCCCTGCTCAACGAGATTCTGGGCCGTTCGGAGTGTGCACCGATCGTATTCGGCTCGCAAGCACCGGATTCCGGCAATAGCGAGATCCTTGCGCACTACGGCACGCCTGAGCTCAAATCGCGCTATCTTGAGCCACTGCTCGATAACCGGATCGTGTCCTGCTTCTCGATGACCGAACCGCAGGGCGGCGCGGACCCGAAGGTCTTCACCACCTTCGCGGTGCCCGACGGTGAGCATTGGATCATCAACGGGGAGAAGTGGTTCTCGTCGTTTGCCTCGATGGCGTCGTTCATCATCGTGATGGCGATGACCGACCCCGATGCGCCACCCTACCAACGATATTCGATGTTCGTCGTCCCCGGGGACACCCCCGGGATCAATGTGATGCGCGATGTCGGACTGGGGTACCAGCCCCTGGGCGGCGGGCGCGAGGGCTACGTCCGCTACGAGAATGTCCGGGTGCCGGCCGATCATATGCTGGGCCCGCGGGGCGGTGCGTTCGTCGTCGCGCAGACGCGTCTCGGCGGCGGACGCATCCACCACGCGATGCGCACGGTCGGCTTGGTCCGCCGAATCTTCGACATGCTCTGTGAGCGGGCCGTGTCGCGCTACACCCAGGGCGAGGTGCTCTCCAACAAGCAACTGGTGCAGGAGATGATCGCCGACTCGTGGATGGAGATCGAGGCGTTCCGGCTGCTGACGCTTCAAACCGCTTGGAAGATTGACCAATTCAACGACTATCAGGCGGTGCGCGCCGATATTTCCGCGGTCAAGGCGATGATGCAGAAGGTGCTGCATGACGTGTCGGCGCGGGCGCTGCAACTACACGGATCGCTGGGCACCACTCACGAGATGCCGTTCGTGCAATATCTGGTGGAGTCCTTCGTGCTGGGCCTCGCCGACGGACCGACGGAGGTGCACAAGGTGACGCTGGCCCGCATGCTGCTCAAAGACCGCGAGCCCGCACCCGATCTGTTTCCCTCCGAGCACCTGCTGCGGCTGCGCGCGGCCGCCGAGGCCAAGTTCGCCGACAAGCTGGCGGGTATCCCCCGCTGAACCACCGTTACTGCGCTTGCTGCGGGATCAGCGCGAGAACGGGAATCGTTCGGGTGGTTTTACGTTCATAGTCGGCGAAGCCCGGATACCGCGACGCTTGCATCGCATACATCTGGTCGCGTTCGTCACCGTGCAGTTCGACGGCCCGAACCTCGATGAGGTCGTCCCCCACTTCAATCCGCGCGTCGGGGTGAGCCACCAGATTGTGGTACCACGCCGGGCTGCGGTCGGCGCCCGCCGCGGACGCGAACACCAGATAGCGATGCCCGTCGGCCAGATACATCATGGGACTCACGCGTTCCTCGCCGCTGCGAGCTCCCTTGCTGTGCAACAGCAGTACCGGTGCGCCCTCGAACTGTCCCCCGAGCCGGCCGTGGTTGGCGCGGAACTCTTCGATATTGCGACGGTTGAAATCGTCGTCGGCCACGATGCCTCCCACCCATTGAGTTGCTCGATTCTATCGGCGCCCGCGACCGGCGAAAGAGTTAGACGGCCATGGTCACGCCGACGTAGGACAGCACCACGTCGGACTGATCGGTCATCCGGGTCAGCGTCGCGTAGGAGCGAATGAACGACTGGCCCACGCAACCATCGATTTTGACGTGGAAATTGCTGATCATCACCCAGGGATTGGAGCCTCTGAACTGCTTCTTGGTTACCGGCACCACGATCACGAAGCCGGGTTTGAGGCCCACGTTGATCGTGCCACCCACCGGTGCGGTTATCACCGGCAGGAAGTTTCCCGGTATGGGAAGCCCGGCCGTGATACCGAGCGATGGGGCAAGGCCGGCATTGCCGCCTATCTCCACGCCGTTGGACGTGCTCATGTCTATTCCACAACCGATCTCGTAACCCACTTCGAGCAGGCCCTGCCCTTGTTCGGGTCCCCTCAGCGAACCGACGAAGGTTCCGCTGGAGAGATATTCGCGAGACGAGATCGCGGTGGTCAACGGTGCCACCGGGACCTGCATCTCGTCCTTAGCCCCGAGCCCGAGGATCCAGCCATCGGGTGTATTGACCGATACCGGGGGATTCGAAGCCACCCGACCGTCGTTGGGTGCCGAGGCGGCAACGGGCTCAGCCTCCGGATCACCGCCCGCTGCGGGAGCCACGATGACGGACATCGCGAAGCACAGAGCGACTACCGCAGCACGACGTACGACCTGGTCGATCGGCCTCACGAGCAACAAGGTATGCGTCGCGATATTCGATCGGCAGAATTTGCCGGCCGGTCCGGCAAAGTTGTGTTGCGTTCGTAACGGATACGCGATGTAGGCCCGGCACGCTGGCAGTGCCGCATGGTCGGCAATTTTTGCGTTGTGCGGATTGGCCCGCCGCTAGAATTGCAACAACGATGCACCCGACTGGGCAGAGAGGGCGGCGATGAAACCTCGTTCGTACGCTCGTGGACTGCTTGCCGGTGTGTTCAGCCTCGTGGCGCTGGGATGCGGGACCGGCACGGCTCAGGCGGCGCCAGAGCCCACTCCGCCGCCGATGCCGCCCACCCTAAACCAGTTGGAGACGGTCGACGCGCCATCGATCTTCACGAATCCGGCCGATCGCGGCCGTCCCATCCAAAAAAACTGGGACGGTTTCGGAATGTATTGCCAGAATCTTTTCGTCCGGTGCGGTTAACCGGCCCACGTCCAGGGCGGCTCAGTCCACCATCGACCGCGCCCGCTGCAGCATTCGCGGCAACGTCGGCGCCATGGCTTCCCATTCGTCGCGCGGTGTCCTCCGTCGGCGGTTGTGTTTGACGATCAGCGACCAGGTCGCCGCCGACTTGAAACAGGCCAGTGCACGAAACCAGGCCAGATCGGCGACTTGATGCCCCAGCTCCTGCTGATAGATCTCGGCGAGTTCGTCGATCGGCGGCGCCACGCCGACGGCGTCCGAAACACGTTGGTAAGTTTCGGGATCGCAGTTGATCAGAAACCAGCCCGCATCGATCCGCGGATCTCCTACCGACCAGATCTCCCAGTCGATCACCGCGTTGACACTCGCCCCGGCCGCCATCAGGTTGCCCAACCGAAAGTCACCGTGTACCACGCTAGGCGCGATAGCCTTTGGGGCGCAACGCACTAACGCGTCGCGTACCCCCTGCCAGCCGGGTACCAGTGCTGCATCGACGGTCTGCAACGTCTGACACCAGCGCTCGACTTCCGAGACCGCATCGATGACCGGTTCAAAACCCAGTCCGAGGTCACCCGGCGACAGGCTGTGCAGTGCGGCCATGACCCGGCACGCGTTGCGGTAGCGCTCGGCCAGCTCCGGCGCGGGCGGGCAACCGTCGAACAGCGGCTCGACGCAGTCACCGTCAACGTGCGACATCACGAACAGCGGCGCGACCATGGGCGGATCTCCCGAATCCTCCCACAGCACCTCGGGCACCGGAACCCGCGTCGCGGCAAGCGCTTTGAGAATGCGAGCCTGCCGCAGCACATCACGGTGCGCGATCGGCTCAACCCCTGGCGGTGCGAGCTTGACCACCACGGGCTCACCGGATCGCGTTCCTCGAAAGGTGAAGCTGGAGGCGCCTCCTGCCAGCGCGGTGACGTCGGCGACGTCGGCGGCCGCGAGTCGGCGGCGCAGCTCGTCGAGATCGACCTCCACCATCAGCCGGCGGGCTGAAACCAGCCGACCTCCGCGAGGAAGGGCTGGGTATGCGCAATCCGGCCGGTCAGGGTCTTCGGATCTCCGGTGCACAACCGGAACGCCGTCTCGGTGATCAGTTCGATGTCCTCGGTGTCCGTCTTGGCAAGGTCGAGGGTGCCCGCACCCGGGGTGGCCACGGGATTGGACGGAGCGGCGGCGTTGACCGCGATTCCGTCGTCATACAGTTCTGCCGCAAGGCTTTTGGTGAGCCGGTTGAGTGCGGCCTTGGCCGTCCCGTAAATGCCGAAGCCCGCGGTCCGGTCGAATTCGGAGAAGGGCGGGCCGGGCGGTAGGTCGCCGCCCACTGAGGTCAGGTTCAGAATCCAGCCCCGCCCGCGTTCGCGCATCGCGGGAATTGCCAACTGGCTCAAGTGCAATGGCCCGAGCACATGCATTTCCATCATCAGACGGGCGCGGCGCTCGGGGAACCCGTCGAGGGGTCGCAGAAAGGTGACCGCGGCATTGTTCACCAGGATGTCCGGAGCGCCGACGGTGTCCACGACTTCACCGAACAGCCGCTCGCGTTCCTCGGCCTGGGACAGATCTGCCTGCACGGCGATGGCCCGGCCCCCCGCGGCGACGATCTCGTCGGCGGTTTCGCGCAGCGACCCGTGGAATTTGGGGTCGGGGTCCATCGTCCGCGCGGTCAGCGCGACCGTGGCACCGTGGGCCGCGAACCGCGTGGCGATCGCCTTGCCCAAACCTCGGCTGCTCCCGGTAACCAGGGCCACCAATCCGTCGCATCGTTGGTTCGCGGTCATCGTCGGCGCTCCTTGGCGGGATCCGGTAACGGAAATGGCTTCTCCAAACTAGAGAATGTCATTATCACCGATCCGTCCTAAGGACAAGCACGCCGCCTGGAGCACCGTGGCCTAAATCGTGGGACTCGCGTCTTTTTAGCCGCTCACGACATGGCAGCCGCGGGCCTACCGTGGCTTTCATGCAGGTGATCTCCACTCTCCCCGACACCTCCGTCGCGCAAGCCGCCATTCGGTTGGCACAGTCGACCGAGTCACCGTCAGTGTTCAACCACAGCGTCCGCAGTTACCTGTTCGGTGAGCTGGTCGCCGCGCACGAGGGCATGCGTCCGGGCGCCGACTACGACGCGGACGCCCTGTTTCTCGGATGCGTCATGCACGATCTCGGAGCCGGGGCCGCGGCGCCCGGTAAGGCGAGGTTCGAGGTCGAAGGCGCCGACCTCGCGGCGGCGCTGCTGACCGAACACGGCTGCAAGCGCCCACTCGTGGACGGCGTGTGGGAGGCGATTGCCTTGCACACGTCGATGGGCATCGCGGATCGGCGCGGAGCGCTCTGTCATCTGGTGCGCAGCGGTGTGGGTGTGGATTTCGGCCGCGACGCCGAATTCATCGACGAGGACATCGCGGCCGGGATCCACGCCCGCTACCCGCGATTGTCCATGGCGCGCACGTTGATGGATGCAATCGTCGCGCAGGCACAACGCAGCCCCGAGGCGGCGCCGCCCTACACATTTCCCAACCAGGTGCTGCGCGAACGCCAGACCGACGGCATCACCTTGCTGGAACTTGCGGCCACGCATGGTCGCTGGGGCGACTGATCCCTAGTGTCGGCGCCGGGCGTCGATCGAATAGCGGCCGCCGCCGACGAAGACCAGCAGCAAAAAGCCGAAGCAGAACAGAATCGCCGGTGTTCCGGCGTTGCCGCCCGGTGGATCACCGATCGGCCACAGCGCATGCGGCTGATGCATCCAGAAGTAGGCGACCGCCATGGTGCCCGAGGCGACGAATGCCGCAGCGCGAGTGAACAATCCGGCACCTATTAGTAGTCCCGTAACGAATTCGATGAGCCCGGCGTACCAGCCGGGCCACGACCCGAATTCAACGGGTCCCGGCGTGGCGACGGGCCAGCCGAACAGGATCATCGAGCCGTACCCGGCGAACAACAAGCCATAGACCAACCGGAACAGACTCACCCCCACCGGTGCGTAGCCGTCGAGGCGGTGATCGAGATTCGTCGTCATCACCCAGCCAACGTTACGGCCGTCGTCGCGAAGCGTGGTGTAGACACATCCGTATGCAAGGAGGCGCTTTCACATACCTGCTCCTGTTCGGCGCGATCATCGCGGAAGTGGTGTCGACCAGCCTGCTCAAGAGCACCGAAGGTTTCACCCGGCTCTGGCCTACCGTGGTGTGCCTGGTCGGCTACGGCGCCTCTTTCGCACTGCTGGCGTGGTCGATCCAGCGGGGCATGCAGACAGACGTCGCCTACGCGTTGTGGTCGGCGATCGGCACCGCGGCCATCGTGCTGATCGCGGTGCTGTTCTTGGGCTCCCCGATTTCGGTGACGAAGGTCGTCGGCGTCGGGCTGATCATCGTCGGAGTGGTCACGTTGAACCTGTCCGGGGCCCACTGACGGCCACTTCCACCCGGGCGGGCAAGCGCCTGATATCGGTGAAACCGAAATCAATTGCCGCTTTTGCGCTTTCACCGGTGCCTGGCGGGTCGATCGCGAGGACTGGGTAACCGTCCTCGGTGGCGAATCCGGCGCACCCGGCATCCCGATCACGACTCCAAGAATTCGTAGAGGCTCCGAAGAGAACCTGTTCTCATGATCAGGATCGCGACCGTGGCCCGCGCCGTTGCCATTGCGGTGCTGACCGGCGCGATCGCACTCGGGTCGACGGTGGGCACAGCCCAGGCCGCCCCCGGCAATCCACCCAGTGGTGCCGGCGCGCTTTACGGCGACCCCGTCGCGGCCGCCCCATTCTGGCGTTATCAGCAATACGACGACGACTGCGTCGAGATGGCGGTCGCCGACGTGGTCGGGGAACAGACCGGCACCCAGCCGTCCGAGCACGAGATCGTCACGCTGGCTCAAACAACGCCCAGCAGCGTGCACCCCGGGCCGATCTACAACAAGCCGAAGAGACGCAAGAGCGGCGAGGGCACCTCGTTCGACGATGAGCCGGCGTTGCTAGCCCACTACGGAATCCGCGCCGTGAGCACCGACAAGTCAAGCGCCGCATCGACCCACGTTCCGACGGGCATGGTGGCCCTCGAGCAGGATCTGGTCAAGGGCCGCAAGGTTATTGCCGGGGTCAACGCCGAAGTCATCTGGGGCGACCCCGTCGAGGACAAAGACTCGCACGGGCAACCGCTGGCCAACCACGCCGTGGTCGTCACCGGTGTCGACACCGCGGCAGGCATCGTGCACCTCAACGACAGCGGCAGCGAGCAGGGCGCCGACGAGCAGGTGCCGATCGACGTCTTCATCCGCTCCTGGGATGGCAGCGACGAACAGATGACGGTCACCGGCTAGGTGCGACTGGATACCGGCGTGCTCAGCAGCCGAGTCAGGGCATCGGTCACCTCGACGGGGCGCTCCTCCATGACGTAATGGTCGGCACCCCGCAGGCGGATCAATTCGGCGTTCGGGATCTGCTCGGCCAGCTCGCGTGCGGTGCGCAACGGGACATACGGATCGCGGTCGCCCCAGACGACGAAGACGGGGCAGTCAATGGTTCCGAGGCCGTCGGCGAGCCATGGGACCGCGGGCACCCGATAGTGCGCGAAGAATTCCCAAAACGTGCGCCTGCCTTGCGCACTGTTCATCCAGCCCAGGTACTCGGCTTCCAGCGCGGTGTCGAAGCAGCCGATTTCGCGATAGCGGGCCAGCGCCCGATGGTGGATCGCGGCCAGCGGCAGATGTCGCGCGCCCGCGGATAGCAAGGGGTGGACGGCGATCCAGTGTTGACTCTGCGAGAAGCGGTAGAACCACGGACGGAAGACGCGATGCGCGCGGGTGTTCAACAGACCCAGTCGCAGCACCCGTTCGGGGTGGCGAATGGCGTAGCCGAGTCCGATGAAGCCGCCGTAGTCATGGGCGCACAGGTTGAATCGCTGCCACCCCAACTGCTGCACGAAACGCTCGATCCGCTCCACTTCGTTGTCATAGGTGGGTGCGGTCGCCGGCGGATCGGACCAGCCGAAGCCCGGCCAGTCCGGCGCCACAACGTGATGGCTGCTGGATAGCGCCGCGATCTGGTGGCGCCAGCAGGACGAGCTCTGCGGGTAGCCGTGCAGCAGCAGCACCGGCTCTCCGCTGCCAGCGGCCACTCCGAACACCTTGCGCCCGTCGACATTCCACATGGCCACAACGTATTCGAATCCGGCGCTACCCGACCCCGCACATCGAGACGGACGGCGCTCCGTTACGGACGGCGCAAGTGCAGAAAACCTGGAGGACCTCACCGGCGCCAAAGAGTCTTTGGAGCTGGACGCGCGGTCGTCATCCTCGCCGACTCAGGCAGCGTCCGGGCGGCTGCCCCGTCAACGCCGTTTCGTCGCCAGTGCGTGAGGTTGCGTTCACGTGACGGTCGTCAATTTCGCGCCTGGTGTGCAAACACCGCTGCCAGACTGACGAACTGCGCGAAGCTGGGCAGATCGGTGCGATACTGCCACCACCTCTAGGGAGTAGGAATCACTATGACCGATCTCGACCAGACCCCCTCCGACGGATTGTCTGCCGCCCCTTCCCGGCCCGCCGACCTGGCCGAGCACTCTCGCACTGGGATGGGCGCGCCCGCGCTGCAGCGCGCGATCACCGATCACCTGCGCTACTCGATCGGCCGCCCGGCCGCGGCCCTGCGGCCGGAGCACTACTACCGGGCGCTGGCGCTGGCCGTGCGCGACCGCATGCAGGACCGCCGGGTCGCCTCGACGCAGACCTCGCTCGACCTCGGACGCAAGGTGACCTGCTACCTGTCGGCGGAATTCCTGATGGGCCCGCAGCTGGGCAACAACCTGCTGAACCTGGGCCTGGAGGGTGCGGCGAAGTCCGCGCTGGCCGCGATGGGACAGCGGCTTGACGAGGTGCTGGCCTGCGAGGAAGAACCGGGGTTGGGCAACGGTGGCCTGGGCCGGCTCGCGGCGTGCTACCTGGACTCGCTGGCCACCCTCGAACGTCCGGCGATCGGTTACGGAATCCGTTACGAATTCGGCATTTTCGATCAGGAGATCCACGACGGCTGGCAGGTCGAGCAGACCGATAACTGGCTGGACCGCGGCAACCCGTGGGAGATCCCCAAGCCCGACGTCAACTACTTCGTCAAGTGGGGCGGCCACGTCGAGCGCTACACGGACGACGCCGGGCGCGAGCGTTCCCGGTGGGTGCAAGGGTTGCTGCTGAAGGGCACCGCCTTCGACACACCCATCCAGGGCTACGGCGTCAACACCTGCAACGTGCTGACGTTGTGGAGCGCGAGGGCGGTCAAGTCGTTCGCCCTGGACGCCTTCAACACCGGCGATTACTACAAGGCGGTCGAGGACGAGGTGACCTCGGAGACCGTCACCAAGGTGCTCTACCCCAACGACGAGCCGGAGGCTGGCAAGCGCCTTCGTCTGCTACAGCAGCACTTCTTCGTGTCCTGCTCGCTGCAGCACGTGCTGCACATCATGGACGATCTGGCCGACGCGGGTGTGCGTGAGCTGCCCCAGCGATTCGCGTTGCAGCTCAACGACACTCACCCGTCCATCGGGGTCGCCGAGCTGATGCGGCTGCTGATCGACGAGCGGCACCTGGAGTGGGAAGAGGCGTGGGACATCACCGTCGCGACGTTCGCCTACACCAACCACACGCTGCTGCCGGAGGCACTCGAGACCTGGCCGCTGGACCTCTTTGGCAGCTCGCTGCCCCGCCATCTGGAGATCATCTACGAGATCAACCGACGCTTCCTCAACGAGGTGCGTACCCGGTTCCTCGGCGACGCGGAGCGGGTGCGCCGGATGTCGCTCATCGGCGAGGACGGCGCCAAGTTCGTACGGATGGCACACCTGGCCACCGTCGGCAGCCACGCCATCAACGGTGTCGCCGCGCTGCACTCGGAGCTGCTGAAAGAGAGTGTGCTCAAAGACTTCTACGAGATGTGGCCAGAACGGTTCAGCAACAAGACGAATGGCGTGACGCCGCGGCGGTTCCTCGCGCTGTCCAACCCCGGTCTGCGCGAGCTGCTGGACCGCACCATCGGGGACGGCTGGCTGAAGGACCTGGGCAAGCTGCGTGGGCTGGAGCCGTTCATCGACGACTCGTCGTTCCGCGAGCAGTGGCGCGACATCAAGCGCAGCAACAAGGCGCGGCTGGCCAACTTCATCCACGACACGACCGGTGTCGAACTGAACCCCCAGTGGATCTTCGACATCCAGGTCAAGCGGATTCACGAGTACAAGCGCCAGCACCTCAACGTTTTGCACATCATCGCGCTGTACTACCGGCTCAAGCAAAACCCGGAGCTGTCGATTCCGCCGCGCGCCTTCATCTTTGGCGGTAAGGCAGCGCCGGGCTACTTCTTGGCCAAGCGGATCATCAAGTTGATCAATGCCGTCGGGGAGACGATCAACAACGACCCGGTGGTCAACAAGTACCTGAAGGTCGCCTTCATCCCGAACTTCAACGTGCAGAACGCGCACCTGATCTACCCGGCCGCCAACGTGTCCGAGCAGATTTCCACTGCGGGCAAGGAAGCGTCAGGAACCGGCAACATGAAGTTCATGATCAACGGGGCCCTGACGGTCGGCACGCTCGACGGAGCCAACGTCGAGATTCGTGAAGAGGCCGGAGCGGAGAACTTCTTCCTGTTCGGCCTGACCGTCGAAGAGGTCGAGGCGCTCAAGGCGAGCGGTTACCGCCCGTCGGATTACATCGACAGCAATGACGAGCTGGCCGCGGTGCTGAATCTGATTGCCGACGGCACGTTCTCGCACGGCGACACCGAGGTGTTCAAGCCGCTGGTGGACAACCTGCGTTACGACGACCCGTTCCTGGTGTGCGCCGACTACGCCTCTTATGTGGAGTGCCAGAGCCGGGTGAGTGCCGCGTGGCTGGATGGGGAGTCGTGGACCAAGATGTCGATCCTGAATACCGCACGCAGCGGCAAGTTCTCGTCGGATCGCGCCATCGCCGAGTACTGCGACGACATCTGGAAGGTCTGGCCGCTGACGGTGAAGATCTAAGTCGCCAGGGAGATCGACCGCTGGCGTCGCAACGCAGATTGCGGCGCTAGCGGGTCTCTTTCGAGACGTAGACGATGATGTAACCGACCGGGATGCCGGTACGCGCGGCGATGCATTCGCGCGCCACCGAGTCGACCGCGGCGCGGCGGCTAGCGCGCGCGACGGCGGCGATCTCGGGGACCCGGACTATCCATCCGTCGCTGTCGCGAGTGATCTCGATGTCGAAGCACTGACCGACCTTTGGGAAGGTCACACGCGCAGCGCTGCGCGGCGATTGCGCGCGTCGCAGGGTGGGCTGAATAAGCATCTGCTTTTCCTGAGTCGACAATGGGCCGCGGGCAAGAATAATGCGAAACCGCGCGAAACACCTAATCGGCAGCACCGGCTGGGACCTCACCCGTGACCGCAACGTTGTGTGACCGTTAATCAGCCATAGCCCGGCAGATCAGGTACACCGCTGGCGGTCAGCCAGCCACCGCCGTCGACGACCAGCACCGCCCCCGTCACATAGGACGCGGCGTCGCTGACCAGGAACATCACCGTCTCGGCGACCTCGGTGGTCGAGCCGGGGCGACGCAGCGGGTTCTGAGTGGCCCGGTGCTGATCGTCGCCGGCGATTCTTCGGACGCCCTCGGTCCCCGACATCGCTCCGGGGGCAACGACATTGACCCGAACCCCATCGGGCCCCCATTCGATCGCACATGCGCGGCTGAACGCGTCAACGCCGGCCTTGGCCGACACTACGTGCGCCTGCAGCGCCATGCCCCGGTACTGGATCGCCGCGCTGATGTTCACGACGGCGCCACCGTGCTCGCGCAGCCAAAGGTCGTACGCGGCTTTGGATACGTTGAAAGTGCCCAGTAGATCGATGTCGACCACCGCTTTGAATCCGCCCGCGCTCAGCTCGCTGATCGGGACCGGGAAATTCCCGGCGGCGTTGTTGATGACAATGTCAAGTCGACCGAAGGCGGCCAGCACGTCCTCGACGACGACCGCGACCTCCTCGCTGCTACGGACATCGCATACGCCGTAAACGGCCTCAATCCCCTCTTCCCGCAACGTCCTAACCGCGGACTGAAGATTGGGTTCCTTTCGGCTGCAGATGGCCACGCGAGCGCCATGGCTGCCCAATACCCGGGCGATCTCCAAACCCAATCCGGTGGCCCCACCGGTTACCAGCGCCACCCTGCCCTGCAGCAGGTCCGCCCGAAATGGGCTCGGGCGGAACGTCATTGGGATTCCAGTTCGGAGATGAGGTCGGCCAGGGCGAGGATCCGCTGCGCGTCACGCACATGCAGGCTTTCGATCATGCGGCCATTCATGGTGATAACGCTGTTCCCCGCGGCCTGCGCCTGCTCATACGCGGAGACGATCTCGCGGGCATCGGTCAGCTCTTTGTCCGACGGACCGAACAATTCGTTGGCGGGGGCAACCTGGGATGGATGTATCAGGGTCTTGCCGTCGAAACCCATCTCGCGGCCCTGCTGTGCCTCGGCCCGGAAACCCGCTTCGTCGTCGATGGTGTTGAAGACGCCGTCCAAGATCGCCTTACCCGCCGCTCGCGCACCCAGCACCGCAAGCGCCAACGCGGGTACCACCGGTGCCCGTCCGGGTACATGCAGACCATGCAGGTCGTTGACCAGGTCGTTGGTGCCGACGACCAGCACGGTCAGCCGATCGCTGGCCGACGCGATCTCCTCCGCGCGCAGGATGGCTCGCGGCGTTTCGATCATGGCCCACAACTGCATCGACTGCGGTGCATCGAGAGCATCGAGCGCATCCGCCAGCGTTTGGACGTCTTTTCCCGTCTCTACCTTCGGCACGAGCACCCCATCGGCCGCCGAACCGGCCACGGCGGCGAGATCGTCGTCGTGCCAATCGGTGCCCACCCCGTTGATACGCACCACGACCTCGCGAGGTCGATAGCCGTCTGAGGAGACCGCGTCGCACACCTTCGCCCTGGAGCCGACCTTGGCGTCGGGGCCGACGGCATCCTCGAGGTCGAAGATCAGCACGTCGGCCGGAAGCGATTTCCCCTTTTCGAGTGCGCGATCTTTGTTGCCGGGGAGATAGAGAGCTGATCGGCGCGGGCGCGGCGTCGTTGCCATGGGGTCAGCGTAGAGCTCCGGCGTAGCCGGCCCGGTTCGTGGTGGCGGCCCGCATTGTGAAATCGACGAATTCGTCGCACCATTCGCGCCATTTTCGCGACGCGCGAAATAGGGCAGTGAGAATCCGCGTTGACGGGTTTATGCTGGTACTCGCGGCGTAGTGCCGACCGAAAAGATAGGTCGAAGCATGAGCACTGACAAAGTCAATCGCGGCATCTTGCTTACGATGGTGGCGCTCGTAACGATCGCCTACATCGCGCTTTACGAGCAAGCCTCAACCAACTTCAGGCTGTACGTCCCACTGTGCGTGGCGGCGTTGGTGGGATTGTTGATCCACGACGCGGTGACCAGCCATCGGCCCCGTAGGCACTGAGTCGATACAGAACCCGGAGAACGGGTTTCGGGCCCCTTGGCTCGATCCCTCCGGCTTGTCACCCGGCCTTGGCCGGGACAGCGGGCCCAGCCCCCGAGAGCGTGATCTGGATCACCCATCCGTGGGTCGCACGGCTCCGAATGCCGAATTATGAGTCGACTGCAGCGTGCCGACGACCTGGCGGCACCCCGGAATGCGGATGACCCCGGTGACGCCGCTGAGCTCGCCACGCTTTCTCCGCAGGGCGTGGGCTGGTTCCGCTTCTACTTCGATGACCGCCGCTGGGAGTGGTCTGAGCAAGTGCAACGGTTGCACGGGTATGAGCCGGGAGCCGTTACGCCGACGACCGAGCTGGTGCTTTCGCACAAGCATCCCGAAGACCGCGATCGAGTCGCCGCGGCTATCGACGCAATCACGCACACCCGTGGGGCGTTGTGCAGCCGACACCGGATCGTCGACACCGGCGGCGTGGTGCGCTGGGTGGTCGTCATCGGGGATCAGTTCTTGGACAGCCGCGGTGAAGCGATCGGCACCCACGGCTTCTACCTCGACGTCACCCCCGCCCATCATTCACGCGAGGCCACCATCACGGCGCGGTTGGGTGAGATAGCGGACAAACGTGCGCCAATCGAGCACGTCAAAGGCATGCTGATGCTCGTCTACGACCTCGATGAGAAGGCGGCCTTCAATTTACTCAGTTGGCTGTCCCAGAAAAACAATGTCAAATTGCGCGTCCTGGCCGAACAAATCGGTGTCACTTTGCGGTCGGCAGCGGCAAGCGCGATGGTCGATCGAAGTATTTTCGACCATGCGCTCATGACCGCGCAGCGTCGCGCCGATTAGGGCCGAACACCGGGAAGTTCTAATGCGCCGGCCGCGTTGCTCAGCGCGTGACAGAAACGGGTTTTCATGAGGGCGAGGTGGCCACCCAACGCCGAGCCGGCGTCGAGATCGTCGCAAAACGCCTGGAAAGCATGCTTGGTGCGCACGGCTTATCCAGCGGCGCGGCGCAATTCCTGACAACTCAGCGTTTTGCCGCGATCACCGGACGTGACCGCCGGGGCGTGCTGTGGGTCTCCCCGTTGTCGGGACAGCCAGGGTTCCTGCGCGGCGGCGAAGACACCTTGCGAGTTTCGGCTGTTCCGCGCGAGGGTGATCCCCTGCACCGGATGCCGATCGGCCAACAGATCGGATTGATCGCCATCGACTTCGCCGCCCGGCGCAGAATGCGCATCAACGGCAGCCTCACCGAGAGTGACGATGTGAGCATGACCGTGCACGTCGACCAGGCGTACGGCAACTGCCCCCAATACATCCACCGGCACAACGTCAACGTCGCCGCGGTTACCGACTCTCCCGAAAACCCAAGCCAAACAATGTCTTTGAACGCCACCCAACGGGCGATCATCGAAGCCTCGGACACATTCTTCCTCGGTACCACGCATTCCACCCGGGGCAGTGATGCCTCGCATCGCGGAGGTCCACCGGGATTTGTACGGGTCGAGAGCGCCGAGCGGCTGTGGTGGCCGGATTACCCCGGCAACAACATGTTCAACAGCTTCGGCAACCTGGCGGTCGACGACGAGGCCGCACTGTTGTTCGTCGACGTCGCCACCGGCGCCAGCCTGCAGCTGTCCGGTACCGCCCAGGTGGAATGGACCCGCCCCGGCGCCGAGGGTGACGACGGCGGCGTGGGACGGCGCGTCGCATTCACGGTCGGCTCGGTTGTGGCGTCCTCGCCGACCGCGTAATCCCGTTTAAGTCTTCGCTTTTCGGGGCGGGCGGGGCAGGAATCGGGGCACCCGGTCGATGACGTCCTGATAGGACGGGCGGCGTTGCAGGTCGATGACGTCCTGATAGGACGGGCGGCGTTGCAGGCTGCGCTCTTCCATCATCGGAATGCTCGCGCCCAGGAACATCGCCAGCATCGCGACCGCTCCCAGGATCAACCACCACCAGTCCGCGGGCGCCGCCGCGATACCGAATAACGCGACCGCCACCCAGAAACTGAACTCGCCGAAATAGTTCGGGTGCCGCGACCAGCTCCAGAGGCCTCGGTCCATCGCCGCACCAACCTGTCGCCGCGCGACGAACCGATGCATCTGCACATCGGCGATGAGCTCCAGCGCGACGGCGGCCACGCCGACGACGAAACCAACCCAGCTGAGCCACACCCACCCGGGGCCGGGCCGGGTCACCGCGACGTATGCCGGGACCATGCCCAAAAACACCTGCAGCGTCGGAATCAGGTGGATCGCCGACAGATCGGCGAGAAATTCCCAGCGGCCGGCCCGCTGCTTGAACATCGGATACCGCCAGTCCTCGTGGTGCAGGCCCGGAAACGCATAGACCCAGTTCGCGGTCAGCCGCACCGCCCACAGCACCACGACAACGGACAACAACGAGCACCGCAGCTGGTCGACCGCGGGCGAGACGCGGCTCCACCAATAGAACAACAACAGTGGCGGAACGACGCTCCAGTAGGCGTCGTAGAAGCTCGAATTCCGGTAGGCACGGCTGAATGCGAAAACAACGAAGGTAGCCAGCACGTCGGCGATCAACGTATCGAGCCAGAGCTGCCCGGTGTCCGGCCCCCAGGTCAGCCAGACCGCGGCCACCGCGAGGGCGACGAGGTACGCCACCGTGACTAGCCCCAGGGACCGCGCCTTACTGACCGTCGTCATGGTCGCAGCGTAGCTAGCGGGACTCGGCCGACGACTTCCGGCGCGTGATCCGGCCGTTGGCTCGGGATTCGGGCCGAACGCATTGACAGCTCAATAAGGAAGTCGCCCAACGGTAGAGAGTCATGTCACGACCCGTACTGGGCACGAACACCGTGACGGCGTCGAAGAGGTGCGGCCGACCGTAAATTCGCCGCGGGGGCATCAACTCAGGTCGGTGGCCAGAATGGCGTCGACGGTTCTCATGTGAAGATTCGCCTGCTGCATAAACGAATCGGCTCGCTCTAGATCGGCCAGCGTGCTGTTCGGACCGAGTGACATGCAAATGTGCATCGCACTGTGCACATCATCGATCTCCGATTGCAACGCGGTAGTCAGGGCCGGGTCCGGCGTAGGCAGGTGGGACTGCAGGTTGCCGCTCAGTTCGTCGTGGGCCACTGAACATGCCGACCGGAGAACGTTGATGTCATTGGCGGCGATCGCATCGATCACCGCCTGCATATAGTTCCTTGTATTGTCGAAGTGCTCTTTGGCTTGTGAATACCATTCTGGGACGCCGGGATAGACGGCGCTGGCCGTGGCAGATGTTCCGACAGCGAGAAGAGCCGCGGCAGCTAAAGCTGCGCCACCCCGCAGCCGGTGATACTTGTGCCTGGCCATGAGTGAACCTGCCTGTAGTCGGGTCGTCTTTTTGGGCTAGGCAAGGGATTGTGTGGGTGCACCCGGGCATTCGACCTAACTCAGCGGCCTACGAGCTGCGACCCGTCACCCGAGCCCACAACGTGCGCGCTTTGCCCGTTTGTCGCAATCAGAGACGACTTCTCTAGTGGCTCTTGAGGTTTGGAGATCCAGCCGAAATACCCGAGCACCAGACCGAGCACCGAGTAAATAGCGGCCTCGGTCCACATGAACTTGATACCCCATCGTCTGTCGAGGAAGATCGGCTCATCGACGATGCCCTGATCGGTCGCAACGGCATACGCGGCGTGAGCATAGGCCAGCGCGGCAAATGCTCCGGAGAAGAATTTGCAGACTTCGCGCTTCATGTTGTCATTCCTTCCACTACCTAGAGCACCTCGATCACAACCGATGCGATTGCTATGCGGCTCAGTGGATCCGGGTTGTACCGCACCGGCGACACACAGCTCAGAGTGCTCTGGGAGAAGGACCGGCGACAGGGTCGCAAGTCCTGACTGGACGGGTCTTTTGATAGCCGCCTAGGAGATTTGCGGGCTGCTCAAATCACGGCTACCGTCGCGGTCAAGGCGACACCGAACACCACGGCCGGCACGGCCATGGCAGCAAGAAAACCGAGCCCGAAGCGGCGGCCGCCGGCGGTGAAGGCCAACACCGCCTTAACCAGCAGGTTGGAACCCAACGCCGCAGCCACCGCGACAAGCGCGGTGTCGACGGTGATGTCGCCCTTGGCGGCGAGGCTGGCGGCCGCGACCGCGCCGGCGTGGGCATCGGCGAGACCCGCAGCGAACGTCGCAAGCACCACCCCTTTCGGGCCGAGCATGTCGGCGCCCCAACGACCGACGAGCAGGGCGAAGGTCAGCACCGCGGCCAGAACGAGCGCGGGCCGCAACGCGAACGGTCGGGTCGCCTTCGCCGCCCCGGCTTCCTCGTCCTGCGCAGCGTTCTGCCGGTGCGGGCCACCCCGGTAGACGAAGGCGGCGGCGCCCACCAGCACGACCGCTCCAGCGACCACGGGCGGCCACAGGCTGCGCAGCACTTCGATGTCGACGAGCGCGATCACAATGAGCAACTGGACAAAGGTCGCGAGGCTCGCGAGCAGTGCACTGGCGAGCGGGGCACGTATGCTGGTCGCCGTCCGGCCGAGCCGGCCCATCGACGCCGTCGTCGCAGTCGCCGAGACGAACCCGCCCGCCAAACCGGTGACGAGCACGCCCCGTTCGGGCCCGAGGGCCCGAACACCGATGTAGCCGACCCAGCCGATGCCCGTGAGCAGTACCACCAGGAGCCACACCTTCGCCGGGTTCAGTACGCCATATGGCCCGAGCTGCTGATCCGGGAGCAGCGGCAGGATCACCAGCGCCACCACGAAGAACTTGATGGCGTCCTCTACCTCGACGTCGCTGACGATCTCGCGGGCAAAGCGGTGGATGCGGGTCTTCGACACGAGCAGGCCCGCGACGACCACGGCGATGGCCACGGCTACCGCCGGGCGGGTGTAGGCGAGCGCGCCGAGCAGGTAAGCCGCAAGTGCGGCGATCGCTGTGGTAGTTCCGGGATCTCGTTCGCTGCTGCGAAAGTACGCGAGCGTCATCAGCGCCCCGACAACCACGAGGCCGGCCAGCACTGCCCACTCGCTGAAGCTGGCGGTGATGGCTCCGACCAACGACAGGAGCGCGAACGAGCGTGTCCCAGCAGGGAGCCTGCGGCTGTGGCTGCGCTCGCGCTCCAAACCGAGCAGCAACCCTATGGCCAGCGCCACCAGGAACGGCTGGATTTGCTGCCAGCTCACAAGGACTCCCGTTCAGCAGACCAGTGCGTCGCGGCCCAGAATAATTGACACCGGACGCCCGCGAACTAAGAAACCCGCCACGGGGCGTTGCGGATGCGGAGCCTGGCCGTCAGATCGCACCGGTCGAACGCAGGCGTTCCATTCCCGCCGCGTCGTAGCCGGCCAGGGCGCCGAGTAACTCTTCCGTGTGCTGCCCGACGTGCGGCGCTGCTGGTGGTGCAAACCGTTCGTCGGGTTTGGTCTTGATGCAAGTTCCAATCAATCGTTGCAACGTCCCGTCCGGTTGAGCCTGCTCGTAGACGAGTCGTCGATCTTTCGCATGGTCGTCATCGAACAGGTCTGCTCCCAAAAATGCTGGGGCTCCGGCGATATTGGTGGCAATAAAGAAGTCCGTCCATTCCGTACGGGTGCGGCTCTCGAAAATCGCCGTCAATTCCTTGCGCAGCCGGGCCTCTGCTTCGGGGTCTTTGCCCGGCTGTTGACGCCCCGGTTCGTAAAGATCCATCCTGTCGACTGACTCGCAGAATCTGCGCCAGAACTTGTCCTCCAGGGCGTTGAACACCACATAGTTGCCGTCGCTCGTTCGGTAGTACTGGTAGCGCAGCGATGCGCGGATTCCCTCACCGTAGGAGGGTTGCCCGTTCGCCAAGGCCGAGAGGTGTTGGAAATTCCAGTTGATCGCCGCATCGACCTGAGCTACCTCAATGTATTGCGGCTCGCCGTCACGTCCGGCGGCGTGCAGCGCGGCCAGGACGCCCATCGCCGCGTACAGCGGCCCCGCCAGAACACCTGTCGTCCCGGTGGCCGCCCCCGAAAGGCGCGGCGTTCCATCCGCGTCGATGATCGGCGGGCTCAAACCGGCGAAACAGTCGAAGGACAACCCGTGGGTGGCCAGGCGGGTGTAGGGACCATAGCTGCCCATGCCGTTGAGCACGCAGTAGACAACGGTCGGGTTGACCGCGACGACGTCGTCATAGCTGAAACCGAGGCGGTGCGCGGTTCCATAGCGGAGGCCGTCGATCACTACCGCCGACGACGCGGCCAGACGGCGGAAAGCCTCTTGGCCCTCAGCCGTTTTCAGGTTCAGCGCGACGCTCTTCTTGCCCCGATTCCAGTGTGAGTCCTGCAGTTCGCCACCGGACACCGCCGAACCGCGAAAGCCACCGCCGCCGGGCGGCTCGACCTTGATCACCTCCGCGCCCAAGTCGGCCAGATGCCCGCCCAGCGCATCCGTGGAGAACAGTGACACCTCGAGGACTCGGACATCCTTGAGAAGTTCCACAATGCGACCTTTCCAACCCGAACACCGGGCGCAACCGGGCACGTCGCGTCCTCGAAGCGAAATGCGACTACATCATGGTGATTGATTTCAGCTCGGTGTATTCCTCGAAGCCCCAGCGCCCTTGCTCGCGGCCGAGTCCGCTTTGCTTGAAGCCGCCGAACGGGCCGCCTCCGTTGAACATGCCGCGCGCCGGTAGCGACCAGCCGGGTCCCTGTCCGCCACCCGGATTGGTTCCCAGATCAACACCGGGTGCGACGGTCTGCACCATGATGGTGCCTGTTCTAACCCGCCTCGCGACGTTGAAACCCTTTGCGGCGTTGCGAGTCATCACCAGTCCCGCCAGACCATAGACGGAGTCGTTCGCGATGCGGATGGCTTCGTCTTCGGAGCGATAGGTAATTACCGCCAGCACGGGCCCGAACACCTCGTCCTGGCACAGGCGCATGTCGCTGCGGCAGGCGACGAATACCGTTGGTTCGTAGTAGAAGCCGCGTTCGAGATGCTCGGGACGTTTGCCGCCGACCACTAGCCGCGCGCCTTCCTGTCGCCCGGACTCGACAAAGCTTTCGACGCGTTGACGTTGCTCATCCCTGATCAGCGGACCGACAACGGTGGCGGGATCACGCGGGTCCCCAACCGTGATCAGTGGAGCCATGGCTTTGAGTCCCTCGACATACGCGTCGAGCAGGTGCTCGGGCAACAGAAGTCGCGACGTGACGGTGCAGGCTTGTCCGGCGTGCATCAGCACCTGTCCGAATCCTATTCCCGCAACGTCACTTTCGTTGACATCGTCAAGGACGATATGTGCACTCTTGCCGCCCAATTCCAGCTGTGCGCGTTTCATCGTCGCCGCCGACACTTCGCGGATACGCTGGCCGGTCGCCGTCGAACCGGTGAAGCCGATCATGTCGACGCCGGGGTGGGTACACAGCTCCTCGCCGACACCCGCACCGCCCACGACGACGTTGAACACGCCGGGCGGCAGGCCCGCTTCCTCACCGACCTTGGCCAGCTCCAAGGCGTTCATCGGGGTCCACGGGTGCGGCTTGAGCACCACGGTGCAGCCAACGGCCAAGGCGGCCAGGCACTTTTGAATGTTTATCGAGAAAGGGAAGTTGAACGGCGTGATGACCCCGACCACCCCGACCGGTTCGCGGACCACCGTCACGCCGCCCAGGCCAGTCGGCGACACTATTGGCCCGCCCGGTGTCTCCACCCATGTCACATCGTGTTCGACGAACTCGCCATAGTAATGGGCGGCCTCGATGGCACCCCCAACCTGAACCAGGTCGGTGATGAAGCCGGTCGAGCCGATTTCCGCGACGATAAGCTCTCGAAGTTCCGCCTGGCGCTCATCGAGTATTTCAGCGAACCGCTTGATGACCTTTGCCCGTTCCCGAACGGACATCCACGGCCACGGCCCCTCGTCGAAGGCACGCCTGGCGGCCTCGATCGCCATGGCCGCCTGCTTTGGCCCACCGTCGACGACTCGCCCGATCAGCTCCTCGGTGGCCGGATCGATGACATCGATGGTGCCGACCGCGTTTTCGCTCGACCACTGGCCGTCGATGTAGCTCTGGTATTCACGCATCATGCGACTCCGTCGGCCGCCGGCTACGTCAGCGTCGGATACGGGGCGGGCTCGAAATCGAAGACGCGGCGGGCATTACCCTGCAGGACTTTGTACTTGTCGAGGTCGGACCGGCCGTCAAGCGCCTTGTGCGCGGCCCGCAGGGAGTTGGGCCAGAGGCTGTCGGTGTGCGGATAATCCGTCTCGATCATCACGTTGTCGATCCCGATGGAGTCGAGATTCGCCGCCCCGAAGTCGTCCTCGATGAAGCAGCCGTACATGTGGTCGCGGAAGAGTTGACGCGGTGACTCCGGGAAAATCTCGGGGTCCGTCGGGACCGGGGTCAAGCGCATCGTGGCCGGATCAACCGACCAGTTGTTGGCGCGCAGGTATTGGTAGTCGGCGGCGACGTGTTCTGCACGCTCAATGAGGTAAGGGATCCAGCCGATGCCGCCCTCGGCCAGCACAATCTTCAGGTCAGGGAACTTCTGCAGCTTGCCCGAGAACAGCCAATCCGTGGTCGAGTTCGCCAGATTGAGGTTGATGTTGACGGCCTGAACCCCAAACGGCGCGTCGGGCGACGTGGTCGGACTGACCGACGACGATCCGATGTGCGTGCACAGCGGCATCTTCGTCTCGTTCACCACTGCGAAGAAATCATCCCACGTTCCCGAATGGATAGACGGAAACCCCAACGGATGCAAATTCTCTGAGAAGGCAATGGCTTTGGCGCCCTTGTCAGCGCATCGCAGCGTCTCCTGGACTGCCAGTTGGGTATCCCACAACGGAATGATGACCATCGGGATGTAGCGACCGGGCGCCGCGGCGCACCACTCGTCGATGACGAAGTCGTTGTACGCCCGCACGCACTTGAGTCCGAGGTCGCGATCACCGAGGTGGGCGAACATCTGACCACAGAACCGCGGGAAGAACGGAAAATTCAATCCCGCAATCACATGATCCTCGTCCATGTCGGGGATGCGGGCCACCGGATCGAAGTATGCGCGTGGCATCTCGTCGTAATTCACTGGCAGCGGGGAATATTCGGCAGGCTTTTGGTGAGCCGCGACCAAGATGCCCAACACCGACGCGCGCGCTTGGTCGTAGATCCACGTATCGACGCCGTCGATACGCTCGACGTGTGGCACTCGATCACGATCGGCGGCCGACGCGCGGTCAACCCATAGGTTTGGCGGCTCGATGATGTGGTCATCGACAGAGATCATCCATTGAAGATCTTGCTTGTCCACGGGGTTCCTCCTTGATTTGAGGACCGGTTCGTGTCGGGCGCGGCCGACGAGCTAAGGGTGCAGCCATAGCGTTCGCGC
Organism: Mycobacterium ahvazicum; assembly: GCF_900176255.2. Classification (GTDB taxonomy): domain Bacteria; phylum Actinomycetota; class Actinomycetes; order Mycobacteriales; family Mycobacteriaceae; genus Mycobacterium; species Mycobacterium ahvazicum. Next base: position 1,076,921 of record NZ_FXEG02000002.1, on the reverse strand, counting down.
GGGACGGGTGCCGATCACCGGCTGATTTGATGCTAGGAGGGGCTCCGGGCCATTGTCAAGTGGTACTTGATAAGGGCGCAACCATACAACGCGATGTGCTATTACGTTGGTACGCAGCAATATTGACGCTCTTGCGCCGTCCTCACTCGGCGACGCGGGCACCCGGCGTGAACACGACGGGTAGGGCGCGGTAGCCTCGCGTGACCGAATTCCCGTGAAAGTCGACTTTCGCCCCACGGGGAATGACGTAGTCGGGTACGCGATTCAGGGTCTGTTCGACGCCCACCCGGAACTCGAGTCGGGCGAGATTCGAGCCTAGGCAGCGATGGACACCGGCGCCAAACCCGAGGTGACGGTTCGCCTGTCGGTCGAGAAGGCACTTGTTCGGCTCGTCAAACTCGCGAGCGTCGCGGTTGGCGGCCGCATAGTTCACGACGACTGTCTCACCGGGACAGAACTTATGGCCACTTAATTCAACATCTTCGGCGACTGAGCGGTGCAGTCCGTGGACCGAACCAGCGAAACGGATGAATTCCTCTATCGCCGTGGGCATCAGCTGGGCATCGCCGACGAGTCGGTCACGCTCGGACGCATGGGTACCCAAGTAGAAGAAAGCGAATGACATTGCACTAGAGGTTGTTTCGAGCCCGGCCTGAACCAGCAGCATTACGTTAGCGACGACGTCGTCGAAGCTCAACTTCTCGCCGTCGATTTCGGCGGCGAGCAAGACATCGATCAGGTCGTCCCGCGGCGGTTCACCACGACGCCTGTCGATCTCCTCGCGGACGCGCAGGTAGAGCTTGGTCATCGAACCGTTTCGGACCTCTTCGCTCTCACCATTTATCGCGAGGTCAGCCGTCTCGATGTAGAGCGGCACGTCCTCCACGGGCATACCCAGGAGATGCCGGAAGAACACGATCCCGGGTTGCTGCCATGCGACATCGGCGAGATCACCACGCCCCGATTCGATGAAGTTGTCGATCAGCCCATCGGTGACCGCGCGCACCTGGGGCTCCAGGTCTTTCATCCGGCCCGGCGAAAAATACGGGTTGAGAACTTTGCGCAGTTGCTGCTGCCGCGGTGGATCCAGGGTGATGACGATGTCGCCAAACGACATCGGGTTACCTTCCAGCCCAACGGGTTTGCTGGAGAAGCTGCGCCAATCGCGCAAGATCTCGTAACAGTCGTCGTAGCGGGTGGCCACCCACGCACCCCCGGGCGTGGGACCCAAGAAAGGGACGTCCTGGTGGCTGAACGGTCCGTTCTCCCGCATCACCGAGTAGACCTGGTAGAGGAATTCTTGGTCGTTGAAATCGTCGTGGCGAAGATCGAGGTTCAGGGCGTGTTCTTCCGGCGACTTGCTCACCATGGGTAATCCTTTCCACGCCCGCTCGCGAGCAGGCCGAGATCAGGACAAGGCAGGCGGTCAGCCCAGACGGACCGGCGCGAACGAGGAGCCGTCCCCATTCCAGCCACACCACACTCGTGCCACTGTCCACGTGCCATCTGCACCGGCCCTCGGATTTCTCGCACACGCCGAAATTTGCTTTGGCAGCACAGTAAGTCGTCGCCAGCGCGGAGTCAAGTCGCACTCGATAACTGGCCGTGTGCTTGACTGCCCGCGCGCCGCTTGGCGGGCAGACAAAACGAAGTGGTTCGGCACGCTTGCGTGCTTCCGCTCAGAACACGCGTGCTCGCTAAGCTATGTGTGATGACTACGGGTGCGCGGCGGCGAGTTCGCGACAAGGACGGCAAGCAACGATCCCTCCTTGAAGCTGCTGCGGAGGTCTTTGCCGAAGCGGGGTACGCGGCCGCGGCGACAAAGGAGATCGCCCGTCGCGCCGACTGCTCGGAGGCGATGCTGTTCCACTACTTCGGGGACAAGCGAGGCATTTTTGAGCAAGTTGTTGCTCGACAGATCGCGGACCTCGTCGGTGAGGCCGAAGAGCAAGTCGTGGCGGCCCTACCAGCACGCTTCGAGGACTATATCGAGCAGCTTTTCTTCGCCAGGCTGAGGATCGATGACCGCAACAGCGGTGTTCCGGGCTGGGACATTTCCAGTCGGGCGTTGTCAGACCCCGACTTCTCGGTGCGCGTGCTGCAACCAAATCACGCGCGCCGTACGGCCGTCATCGCCGAGGGCGTTCGCCACTATCAAGCCGCCGGGCAAATCAGGACCGACGTCGACGCCGACCTGTTGTCCGAGCTGCTGGCCAACTTCATCATCTTCACAACAAGCTTGGGACCGCGCTGGTTTGGTACGGACGAGGCAGATATCCGGGCGCAAATCGAACTGGGTTCGAAGATCTTCGCCAAAGGGGTAACCACATCGACTAGGACGCCGCCCGCCAAGCGACCCGGGCGGGCCCGGCCGGCCACCAAAGTGCGCGCGGCCGACTAGAGATCCGCGAACGCAACCCACATCACTGTTATCGAGTCGCACTTGACACCCCCGCTTTCCCGTCACTAGCGTCGTTGCCAGCCAGGCCGCAGCGGTGCGGAGCAGAGCGGCCGCTCGGTCGGCACGAGCGTGAGGACAGAAATGGCGTGTGCGCTCCTCGGTGCGGGTAATGCACTTCAAACAACATTGACGCGGGAAACAACGAGTCGATGAATCCTCTGCGCGGCGTGCGGGTTGTGGAGTGGGCGACCGAAATTGCCGGCCCGTACTGCACCAAGATGTTCGCCGACCTCGGAGCGGAGGTCATCAAAATAGAAGCCCCAGACGGGGATCCGTTCCGCCACAGAACGTTTGGCGATCCAAGGCGCACCGACGCGTTGTTCAGATTCTTGAACGCCGGTAAGCGTTCAGTTGTCGGCACTGCACTGCCGGACGTGGAGGACCTGATCGTTTCCGCCGATGTGTTTGTCGATTCTCTTGGCCCTGGGGCACTCGACCGCGAGGCCCTGCTACGGCGCGCACCACATCTGGTGATCGTGGCGTTGTCTGCGTACGGATTGACCGGACCGTACCGGGACAGGCCCGCAACGGAATTCACGATCCAGGCCGAGAGCGGAACGCTGGCATTGCGAGGTCGTCCGGACCAACCACCCCTTCAAGCGGGTGGTCGCGTCTTCGAATGGGTCATGGCCAGTTATGCCGCGGTCGGGGCGCTTGGCGCGTTGCGTCGGGCCCAACTCGGCGGGCCAGGCGAAATCATCGACTGCTCGTTGTTGGAGGTTTGCCACCTCAGCGCTGGCGGATTCGCCGACCTGTACCACGAGCTGGCCGGCCGTCCCCCGCTGAACGTGCCTGCCCGCCAAGTTGAAATACCTTCGATCGAACCGAGCGCGGACGGATGGGTGGGCTTCAACACCAATACCCGCCAGCAATTTGAGTCGTTCCTCGCGATGATCGGGCGACTGGACCTGCTCGACGACGACCCAGCCTGGGCCGTCGCCACGACTCGGTGGGAACGCCGGGAGGAGTGGGATCAGATCGTGCGGGAATGGACAATGGCCCGTTCCACGGACGAGATCGTGGCGATGGCCTCCGATCTGCGGATCCCCGTCTCGCCGGTCAACAATGGCCAGACGGTGTTGAACCATCCTCAGTTCGCGGCGCGCGGCGTGTGGGGTACGTATGCCGACGGCAGCTTTTGCCACCCGTTGGCTCCCTATCGGATCAATGGCCGGCGTCCCGCCCCAACCGACGTTGCTCCTTTGCTCGGCGAAATGACAAAAGCGCCCGCCCACAGCAGGATTGCGAGCGCTGCCGACCCGGTACCGCAACTTCCGCTGGAAGGCGTACGAATTCTCGACGCGACAGCATGGTGGGCCGGCCCCTCCTCCACCCATATTCTCGCCGCACTGGGAGCTGAGGTCATCCATCTGGAGTCGACAGATCACCCTGACGGCGCACGGATGGCGGCCGCAGCCTTCGCCGATCAGTCTCAGTGGTGGGAGCGGTCGGGGATGTACCTCGCGACCAACACCAATAAGCAAGGGCTCACCCTCGACCTGTCCTGCCCCCGAGGGCGGCAACTGCTGTTCGAACTCGTCAAACGCTCGGACGTCCTGGTCGAGAACTTCTCGCCTCGCGTCTTCGACAATTTCGGTATCACCTGGGAGGTAGTCAGTGAGCAGAATCCCCGAATAGTGATGGTCCGCATGCCTGCGTTCGGGCTCGACGGGCCATGGCGCAACAACGTGGGTTTCGCGCAAACGATGGAACAGATGACCGGAATGGCGTGGGTGACCGGCCACGAGTACGACCAGCCGCGGATCCCGCGCGGCCCGTGTGACCCACTGGCAGGAATGCACTCCGCATTCGCCATGCTCGCAGGACTCCGGCGCCGCGACGAAACCGGCCACGGATCCCTCATCGAAGTATCGATGGTCGAGTCCGCGCTCAACGCCGCCGCCGAACAGGTCGTCGAATTTTCCGCCTACGGAAACCTGATATCGCGAATGGGCAATCGCAGCCGCGACGCCGCCCCTCAAGGGCTTTATCAATGCGCGGGGACCGAACGGTGGCTGGCGATTTCGGTCGCGACCGACGAACAGTGGCGGCTACTGAAATCCGCTCTGGGTGAACCGGATTGGGCGAATGACCCCTCGTTGGACACGCACGAAGGGCGGGTGCGGGCACATGATGTGCTCGACAAGCATCTCGAGCAATGGGCCGGCGGTCGCGATTCCTCAACCGCGGCGGAGCTACTCGTTGGATTTGGTGTTCCGGCTGCGGATTTGGCAGATGCCAGGGTCGGTTCGATGCACCCTCAACTTGCCGCCCGTGGCTTTTTCGAAAGCCTCGACCATCCCGTCGTGGGAAGGCATCGCGTGCCGGCGCTTCCCTTCAAGTACCGCGGCGTGGATAAGTGGTATCGGTCATCGGCACCGACGCTGGGGCAGCACAATGCCGACATCCTCGGCGACCTCCTCGGCCTCGACGCCGCAGCTATTGCAGCGCTGACTGAGCAAGGCGTTATCGGGACCAGACTCGGCGGATTGGACTGAACATTGAAGCTTCGTGTCGACGCAGAAATGTGCCAGGGCCACAGCCGTTGTTACGCAACGTATCCCGATCTGTTCGACATCGACGACGACGGGATTGCCTTCGTCGTCGTGGAGAATATCCCCCCAGGAATAGAAGACCGGGCGCACAACGCAATTGCGAACTGCCCCGAACGTGCCATTCATATCGTCAAGGAGTCGCCATGAAGACCAAGGGAGCAGTTCTGTGGGGCCTGAACGAGAAGTGGTCGGTGGAAGAGATCGAACTCGATGCGCCGCGGGAAGGGGAGCTACTCGTTGAATTTGAGGCCACCGGTCTATGCCACTCCGACCATCACATCCGCACCGGCGACATGTTCGGGGTGAGTTTTCCACTGATCGGCGGACATGAGGGGGCGGGCGTAGTCCAAGAGGTTGGCCCGGGAGTGGGCGATATCGCGGTGGGAGACCATGTGGTCACCTCTTTCCTGCCGGCGTGCGGTCGCTGCCGCTGGTGCGCCACGGGCCGGCAGAACCTCTGTGATTTCGGCGCGACCATCCTGGCGGGAGTCCAGGCCGACGGCACCTTCCGGCGCCGAGCCAGAGGGCGGGGCATCGGAGCCCTTTCCGGCGTCGGCAGTTTCGCACAGTGGGGTGTGTTGTCGGAAGCCTCGGTGGTCAAGATCGACGACGATGTACCGCTTTCGCGCGCGTGCCTTCTGGGCTGCGGCGTCACCACAGGCTGGGGTTCGGCCGTCAATACCGCCAACGTCAGTCCAGGCGACGTCGTCGTGGTGGTTGGCTGCGGAGGCATCGGCAGCGGCGCCATTCAGGGTGCGCGGCTGGCCGGCGCGGAGCAAATTGTTGTCGTCGATATCGAGCCGGGCAAGCGCGACAAGGCTTTTGAGTTCGGCGCCACGCACTTTTGCACCTCGCTGGAGGAGGCCACCGGGCTAGTCGGCGAACTCACGCGGGGGGTCATGGCCGACTCGGCTATCCTCACGCCGGGCGTTCTCGAAGGCGCGATGATCAACGATGCGCTCAACGCGGTACGCAAGGGTGGGGCCGTGGTGGCCACTGCCCTGGCGTCGATGGCCGACGTGACGCCGACGCTGCCGCTGACGTTGTTCACGCTGTTCCAGAAGCGTCTTCTGGGCAGCCTGTACGGCGAAGCCAATCCGCGGGCCGATATTCCTCGGCTTATCAGCCTGTATCGCAGCGGCAAGCTGTTGCTCGACGAAACGGTCACCACCGAGTACAAGCTCGACGACATCAATGAGGCGTACGACGACATGCTCGCCGGCCGCAACATCCGCGGCGTGATCATCCACGACCACTGAACCTTCGGGAAACGGCCCAAGTTCATTCATCTACTCGTTGAAGGGATTCCACTCATGTCTTCGCCAGCTGATGTCGTCCGCCAGTTCTGCGCGTTGATGCAGCAGCGGGACGCCGAAGCGTTGCGCCCCCTGCTCGCCGACGGCGCCGTCTATCAGAACGTGGGAATGCCCGCGGTCAGCGGACCTGATGCCATCGTGGAGAACATGGCCGCCCAGTTTTCGATGTTCCCCGACGCCTACGCCTTCGAAATCATCAACCTCGCCAGCGAGGGTTCCGTGGTGCTCACCGAACGCCTGGACTACATCCAGGCGCCGAATGGAAGCAAGCCGGCCATCCCGGTAATGGGCGCCTTCGTCGTCAGCGACGACGGAAAGATCACTCGCTGGACCGACTATTTCGACCTGAATCTGATAGTCAAACTCCTTCAAGGCGAGGACATCAGCACCCTGGTGCCCGCCACTGCATGAGTCGGGACATCACGAGTCACGTCGTTAGGAAAGGACTTCCATGCGAATGCCTCGTGCTGTCGCCACTTTCAACCGCCGGGTCACGAACCCAACGGCTCGGTCTGTCACACCGTGGCTCCCCTGCCTCGGCACGCTCGAGCACGTCGGCCGCAATTCCGGCAAGCACTATCGAACGCCCCTCTTGGTATTCAAGACCCGCGACGGCTTCGTCATTCTCATCGGCTACGGGCCTGAAACGGATTGGCTCAAAAACATATTGGCCGGCGGCCCAACGGTACTGCACAAGCGGGGCAAAGCCATCGCGTTGGCCAACCCGCGGATCTCAAGTAAGACTGAGGCTGCACCCCTAGTCGCGCCAGCGCCCCGGCTGTTCTATCGGCTGTTCCCCTACAACGAAGCAGCACTGGTGTTGACGAAGAGCGCTCACACGCGGAGCTGAGTAGGCAGCTGTCTTACCGGAGTATCGACAAACCCACCAAGTACCCGAATAAATGCCTGGTGGAGCTAAGGGTGTGTGAGTTCACGACATAGGTGACAGATGAGTCGCGTCATGGGTTACACCTGTGTCGATGCCAGTTGAGTCGCGTCATAGGTGACAGTCATGACGGATGTCCAAAGCGCGTGTGGTCGTCCTTGAAGTCAGCAGCGGTCGTCTGTCAGTGACCGCGGCAGCCCACACCTATGGGCTGTCGCGGCAACACATCTACCGGCTGCTGCAGCGCTATCACCAAGGAGGTCTGCAGGCCGTTGATCCCCGCTCGCGGCGCCCGGCCAGCAACCCCCGTGCGGTCAGCGACGAGGTGATCGCCGCCGTCGTGCTCACCCGTAAACAGCTTGTCGCCGACGGCCTCGACGCCGGCCCGGTCACCCTGCAAGGGCATCTGGCCCACCAGGGCCTGCCGGTGCCGTCGACCTCGACGATCCGGCGCATCCTGGGCCACCACGGCCTGATCACCCCGCAACCACGCAAGCGGCCCAAGAGCTCCTATCACCGCTTTGCCGCCGAGCAACCCAACGAATGCTGGCAATCGGACTTCACCCACTGGACACTGGCCGATGGCACCGACACCGAGATCCTCAACTGGCTCGACGACCACTCCCGCTACCTGCTGAGCTGTGTCGCCTACCGCCGCGTCGGCGGGGGTGACGTGGTGGCCACCTTCACTGCCACCGCCACCCAATACGGACTGCCCGCGTCCACCCTGACCGACAACGGATCGGTCTACACCTCACGATTCACCCACGGCCACAACGACTTCGAACGCCTGCTGGCCAGTCTGGGCATCACCCAGAAAAACGGCCACCCCGGACACCCCCAAACCCAAGGCAAAATCGAACGCTTCCACCAAACCCTCAAACGCTGGCTCGCCGCACGCCCGCGCCCCGCCAGCCTGGCCGACCTGCAAAACCTGCTCGACGCGTTCTGCACCATCTACAACACCGCGCGTACTCATCGCGCGCACCCCGGCCGGCTCACCCCCGAACAGGCCTACCTGGCCCTGCCCAAAGCCAGCCCGAACGGCCAACCCCACCCGCAGTTCCGCATCCGCCACGACACCATCGACCAATTCGGCAAACTCACCCTGCGCCACGGCAGCCACCTGCACCACCTGGGCATCGGCCGCACCCACGCCGGCACTGCGGCCCTGATCCTGGTCACCGACCAGACCGTCACCGTCATCAGCAAAACCGGCCACCACGTCCTGAGCAGCCACACCATCGACCCCGACAAAAAACCTACTGGCGCAACCAAAACAAAAACCCCGGCCGATAGCCGGGGAATCTGTAACCCATGACGCGACTCATCTGTCACCTATGACTCGACTCATCACACCTGGTGGAGCTAAGGGGATTCGAACCCCTGACCCCCACACTGCCAGTGTGGTGCGCTACCAACTGCGCCATAGCCCCGAGAAGTTGTGCCAATCGAAGCTACACCACTGGCAACGGTCCTTCAAAACCGCTGATCAGACCGGCTCGACGTCCACCTCAGACGCTGCGAGGTCAGCATCGGGATCCAACGCCGGCCGCGTTTCGGGCGACACCACCCAGCCGATGGCCGCGATCAGCAGCGCGATGCCGCTGATGGTGAAGCCCCAGCCGAAGTTCAGCTGCTCGGCCACCCAACCGACCGCCATGGACCCGACGATGGCGCCCAGATCCGTCACCATCTGAATCGCTGCCACTGGAAGACCCGCGCGGGCCTCGCTGCCCAGGATGTCGGCGACCGCGGCCTGTAGCGGCGACATGAAGATGCCCGTCGTCGCACCGGACACGCCCGCTACGACCAGAAACATCGGCAACGACGACACGAAGGCCAGCCAGACCGTCGCGGCGCCGGATGCCGCCAGGCCGACGATCAACAACATGCGCCGGCCCATCCGGTCGGACAGGTAGCCGCTGGGGACCACCGCCAGGGCATTACCGCCGGCGAACGCCGCGAGCACGGCGCCGATGACGCCGACGCTGCGGTGCATCACGTCGGAGATGAACAACGGGACCAGCGCGATGCGCAGCCCGAACGCGGACCAGCCCGTCGCGAAATTGGACAGCAGCGCCGACCGGTACGCGCGCACCCGGAGCGCCTGCCGCATCGTCACCGTCGAACGCGTGGGGGGCGGCGGCGCGGCCAGCACCGAATTGCGCAGGCTGTAGAACAGCACCACGGCCACACCCAGCAGTGCGACGCCGTAGACGACAAACGGAGCGGTCAGCCCCCAGCCCGCCGCCAGGCCGCCGACCGCGGGTCCGCCGACGGCGCCGATCATGAATGAGGTGGTGAACAGACCCGCGATCCGCCCGCGTGCGTCGGCCGGGCTGATGTGGATCATCAGCCCCAGCGCCGAGACGTAGAACATCGTCGACCCGACGCCACTGAGAACGCGGAAAAGCAACAGTTGCCAGTACGTCTGGGAAAAGGCACATGCGGCTGTGGACAACGCCACGATCAGCAAACCACCGATATAGATGCGCCGCTCACCCAACCGCTGCGCCAGTAACCCGCTTACCGGTGCGAAACACAATCGGGCCAACGAAAAGGCGGTGACCAAGAATGTCACCGCCTTGATGCTCACCCCAAAGGTACGTGCAAAGGTCGGCAAGGCCGGTGAGACGACGCCATAGCCCAGCGCGATCATGATGTTCGCCCAGCTCAGAATCCAAACCTCGCGCGGCAGGCGAGCCGAACGGGACCCGCGCCCCGTTGCGCGGGCACGACAGAGGGTGAAGGTCACCCAATGACTTTATTAACCACCTCGCGCGCAGTTTCCTGCACCTCGGCCAAATGCTCGGGGCCGTTGAAGGATTCGGCATAGATCTTGTACACGTCTTCGGTACCCGAAGGGCGCGCAGCAAACCACGCATTGGCCGTCGTCACCTTCAGTCCCCCCAGCGCGGCGCCATTTCCGGGGGCCGCGGTCAGCTTCGCGGTGATCGGCTCCCCCGCCAACTCCGTCGCGGTCACCTCGTCAGCCGACAGCTTGGCCAGCCGCGCCTTCTGCTCGCGGTTGGCCGGTTCGTCGACCCGGGCGTAGAAGGGCGTGCCGTACTTGTCGGCCAGCGCCTGATACCGCTGCGACGGCGTGGATCCGGTGACGGCCAGAATCTCGGAAGCCAACAGTGCCAAGGTGAGGCCGTCCTTGTCGGTGGTCCACACCGACCCGTCGCGCCGCAGAAACGACGCCCCGGCCGACTCCTCACCGCCGAAACCGATGGTGCCGCCGATCAATCCGTCGACAAACCACTTGAATCCGACCGGCACTTCGACGAGTTTGCGCTCGATACCGGCGACCACCCGGTCGATGATCGACGAACTGACCGCGGTCTTGCCGACCGCGATGCCCGCCGGCCAGGACGGCCGATGGGTGTAGAGGTACTCGATGGCCGCGGCCAGATAGTGATTCGGGTTCATCAGCCCGGCGTCGGGCGTGACGATGCCGTGGCGGTCCGAGTCGGCGTCATTGCCGGTGGCGATCTGGTAGCGGTCCCGGTTGGCGATCAGTGAGGCCATCGCATTCGGCGAGCTGCAGTCCATCCGGATCTTGCCGTCGTGGTCGAGCGTCATGAACCGCCACGTCGCGTCGACGAGCGGATTGACCACGGTCAGGTCGAGGTTGTGCCGTTCGGCGATGGCGGCCCAGTAGTCCACGCTTGCCCCGCCCAGCGGGTCGGCGCCGATCCGCACCCCGGCCTTGCGGATCGCGTCGAGATCGACCACGTTCGGCAAGTCGGCGACATAGGCGTCCATATAGTCGTGGCGCTGGGCGGTCTGCAGCGCGCGCGCCAGCGGCACCCGATTCACCCCCGAGCCGCCCTCACGCAGAATTTCGTTGGCACGCTTGGCAATTGCGTTCGTCGCATCGGTGTCCGCCGGGCCGCCGTTGGGCGGGTTGTACTTGAAACCGCCATCGTAGGGCGGGTTGTGCGACGGCGTCACAACGATTCCGTCGGCCAGCGCATCGGTGCGGCCGCGGTTGTAGCGCAGAATCGCGTGGCTGACCGCCGGAGTCGGCGTGTAGCGGTCGGCCGAGTCGATCATGGCGACCACGTCGTTGGCGGCCAGCACCTCGAGCGCCGACACCCACGCCGGCTCGGAGAGGCCGTGGGTGTCGCGGCCGATGAACAACGGGCCGGTGGTGCCGTGCGCGGCCCGGTATTCGACGATCGCCTGGGTGATCGCCAAGATGTGGGCTTCGTTGAACGCGCCACCCAAAGCCGAGCCGCGATGACCGGATGTGCCGAAGGCCACCTGCTGCGCGACGTCGTCGGGGTCGGGTTGGATGGTGTAGTACGCGGTGACTAAATGGGATAGATCGACGAGGTCTTCGGGCTGGGCCGGTTGACCGGCTCGCGGGTTGGCCATGTCTACAGATTGTGCCCGTGTCGGACGCGCACGTCGCTCTACGCTGCGTAGCGCATTGGCAAACGAAAGGGAACCAACCGGTGGCACGACCTGACTATCGCGAGTTGGGCGCGGTTTTTGCCGGCGGAGCGGTGGGCTCGGTCGCCCGCGCGGCCCTGAGCACGCTCGCCCAACCGGACCCGGCGACGTGGCCATGGCCGACGTTCGTCGTCAACATCGTGGGCGCCTTCCTGGTCGGCTACTTCACCACGCGCCTGCTGGAACGGTTGCCGCTGTCGAGTTATCGACGACCGCTGCTCGGCACCGGATTGTGCGGCGGTTTAACGACTTTTTCGACCATGCAGGTCGAGACGCTGAAGATGCTCCAACACGGCCACTGGCTGCTGGCACTGGCCTACACCGTATCCAGCATCGTGCTCGGGTTGCTGGCCGCACACCTGGCGACCGCGTTGGTGCGCCGGGTGCGGGTGCGCTCATGACGACGTTCTTGGTCTGGGCCGGGGTCGCTTTGATCGGCGGCATCGGTTCGGTGTCTCGTTTCCTGGTGGACCGCACGGTCACCCGCCGGGTGGGCCGGCCTTTTCCGGTCGGCACGCTGGCGGTGAACATCAGCGGCGCCGCGCTGCTCGGATTCCTCGGCGGCCTGGCGTTGAGCAAGGATGCGGCGTTGCTGACGGGCACCGCGTTCGTCGGCGCCTACACCACCTTTTCCACCTGGATGCTGGAGACTCAGCGGCTCGGCGAAGAGCGCCGGACGTGGGCGGCGATTGCCAACATCGTGGTCAGCGTCGTACTCGGCATCGCGGCGGCGTTACTCGGACAATGGTTGGCGGAGCAGCTATGAACCAGCCCTGCCTCAAGTTGACCGCATACTTCGGCGAACGCCAGCGCGCCGTTGGCGACGCCAGACGCTTCCTGGCCGACGCGATGTTCGACTTGTTCGGCGCCAACGATGTTGCGACCAGCGTGATGCTGCGCGGCATCGCCAGTTTCGGGCCGAGCCATGAGCTGCGCAGCGACGTGTCGTTGAGTTTGTCCGAAGATCCCGCTGTCGCGGTCGCCGCGGTCGACGTGGAGCCGAAGATCCGCTCCCTGGTCGACGAAGTCGCCGCGCTGACGGGACGTGGGCTGCTGACGCTGGAGCGGGCGCGACTGGTCACCCGGCAACGGGGTACCGACGCGCTCGGCGACTTCGACGCGCACAACGGCGATGCCGCAAAACTGACGGTGTATGTCGGCCGGCAAGAGCGCGTCGCCGGGAAGGCGGCATATTACGCGGTCTGCGAACGGATGTATCGGCACGGATTTGCCGGTGCCATAGCGCTTCTCGGGGTCGATGGCACCGTCCACGGACAACGCCGGCGGGCGCGATTCGTCGGCCGCAACGCCAATGTCCCGATGATGATCATCGGCATCGGGTCGACCGAGCAGGTTTGTGCTGCCGCAACGGAATTGGCCGACGTGCTGGCTGAACCCCTGCTGACGGTCGAACGGGTGCGCTTGTGCAAACGCGACGGTGAGATGTTCGTCCGCCCCCAGCAGCTGCCGATGACCGACGACCAGGGACGCACCCTGTGGCAAAAGTTGATGGTGTACACCGCCGAAGCCACCCGGCACGACGCGCTGCCGATCCATCGTGCCCTCGTGCATCGCCTGATGAGTTCGGGAACGGCGCGCGGTGCCACCGTGCTGCGTGGCATGTGGGGGTTTCACGGAGACCATAAACCGCACGGGGACAGACTATTTCAGGTTGCGCGACGGGTTCCGGTCACGACCATCGTCGTCGACACGCCGGAATCGATCGCGCGCAGCTTCGACATCGTCGACGAGCTGACCGGCCGCCACGGGTTGGTCACCAGCGAAATGGTTCCGGCGGTGCTGTCACTCGACGAGACGCAGCGCCTGGGCGACATCTCGTTGGCCCAGCACGACTACTGACGCCAAAACGGTTGCGGGACAGCCGCTAACGGCGCGGATGACACGGCGGAATGAGGGCCTTGTCCTCATCGATCAGCTGGCTGACGAGGCCGTGGTAAGCATCTCGACGAGCAAGCATTTCGTCGGTGGACTGGGTCGCGAACGAGTCACGTCGCGCGTCGGTCACCACCCCCACCGCATCGGTGGAAATCTTGGCGATGCGGTGCAGGTGCGGTGCGAGATCCGGCGCTGACACCTGCTGCGAGTACGCGACGAGCCGATCCGACCAGTCCTGGTATTTATCCAGGCCGGGGCCGCCGGGCGTGATCAATGAGGCATCGAGCATGTCGGGGTGCTCGTGGATGAACCCCACCACCGCGTCGGCGGTGCGGCAGTCCCGGCTGGGCTGTCCCTGCCGATACGCCGCGAAAACTGCTCCGGCCACCGCGATCACGACAACGACGACAAGGGCTAGCCGAAACCGCCGATTCGGCGGCGGCGCTGCGCAGTCGTGCGCCTCGGCCAGCACCGAGAGCGCTTGCGGGCTGGAATCGGCCGCCGAGCGCAGTAGCTGCAGACGTCCGGGCAACTCGCGCACTTTGTGCATCGCCCAGGCCATTCGAGTCGCCACCAGTAACGCCAACCCGCTCCAGGTCAGCCCGGCCCGCAAGTCGTTGCCGATGAATTCCAGCACCGCGGCAACCGCCCACAGGACGGGGACGACCCATGACATCCTGCGCTGCCATACCGGCACTCGGCGCTGGTACGCCATCGAAAGGTCACCGATGCGGATGGCGGCCGCCAACACGGCCGGGTCCGACGGAACCTCACCACAGCGCAGCGCCTTGACAGCTTGCGATCGCTGCGCCAAGTCCAGGCCGGCCACGGTCCGCGCGTAGCTTTGCTGAATCGGACGCCGGGCGCCCGTCAGCAGCGCGGTCACGATCAGGCTGAACACCAGCACCCACAGCAGCGGCCAGGCCCAGCCGGAGGCCCCAAAGCCGGGCAGCCCCAGCCCAACAATCACCGACAGCGTGATCGCGAACGTTGCCGCATTTACCAACCACAGCACCCACCACGGCGCCACCACAAGCCGAGCCCACATGGCTACTCACTTTCGCAGAGACAGCTCAGCTCTCGCGGGCCCGGGGCACGTCGTCGGGCGTGCGGGGCAAAACGTACAGCGCCATCCGCCGGTTGGACATGTCGTGCTCGCCGAGAAAAGCGCAGCCACCCCGCTCACAGAACTTGCGCGCCAAGACGTTGCGGTGGTCGGGATCGAACATGATTCGGCGGCATTGCGGTTCAAGGCTGAAGATGCTGACCACCAAGTGCGGCAGCAAGTAGCTGACGTGTCCCTGACTGATGTAGTCCAAATCGGCCACCGCGACGTGCAGGCCCAAATCGTGGGGATCGTAGTCATATCTGGCCGCGATGGAATCCTTTGCTGCCCTATACAGTTCCAGGTACCCGCGGTCTACCCCCTCCAGGCTGGCCAGCAGCGGGCGAGAGAAGCCGCTCTCGAGTTGCGCACGCAGATAGCGGCGCCAGCGCTCCGCCGGCCAGGGATACTCCCACGATTCGGCCAGATGCGGTCGGTTCATCCACTCGGAGATCATCTCGGCATCCGCATCCGGATCGACGAGACGCAAACCGTACGGCTCGGGCAATTGCGGCATCGGCGGCGGTGCGACATTGCGAACCTCGGCGCTGATATCGGTCAATTGCCGGGGCAGAAGCACTTCAAAGTCTGACATGTCTTCCGCGCAGCCTACCCCCGTCGCCGCAGGCTAACTGCAACTTCTGAGCCATCGGTCGGCGAGCGCGGCAACCCAGGCGGCCGCCGCGTCCGCGCGCTCGGGCGGGGTAGCCACCACGACCAGTTCGTCGACGCCCAATTCGGCTAACGCTTCGACGTCACTCTCGCGCGGACTGCGCAGCGCCACCGCCAGCCGCAGTTCGGCACGGTCGCGACCGGCCTGGCCGCACAGTCGACTCAGCTTGCCGATGCACTCGCGCACCGCCGCCACGTCGTCGAGGTTGAACCCGTACCAGCCGTCGCCCCAGCTTGCGATCCGCTGTAGTGCCGGATCGCTGTTGCCTCCCAACATGATTGGGATGCGACAACCACGAACCGGTTTGGGATTGACCCGGATCGAGTCGAAACCGACGAACTTCCCGCCGAACGAGGCCACGTCGTCGCGCCACACGGTGCGCATCGCGGCAACGTATTCCGCCGTGCGCGCCGCGCGATGCTCGAAAGGCACTCCAAGAGCGGCGAATTCTTCTTTGGACCACCCGATCCCCACTCCGAGGGTCAACCGCCCGCCGCTCAACCGATCCAGGCTCGCGGCCTGCTTGGCCACTACCACCGGATTGTGCTCGGGCAGCAGTAAGACGCCCGTCGCGATGTTGATCCGCGACGATGCCGCCGCGGCGAACGCCAGCGCGATCATCGGGTCGAGCCAATCCGCTTGTGCCGGAACGGCAATGACACCGTCGTCCGAGTAGGGGTAGGTCGAGGCGGATCGGTCCACCATGACGACGTGCTCGCCCGCCCAGAGCGTGGCGAAACCGCATTCGTCCGCGCTGGACGCCACCGCATCGATCACCGCGCGGTCAGCGCCGGCCCCGATTCCCAGCGCGTGCAATCCGAGCTGCATCGCACGATGGTCTCACGCCGGGATTCAGCGGCCGTTGAGCAACTTCGCCTAGGCCTGCGCGTGGCGACCATTCAGCTCGCGCCCCGCGGTAACCAGCGTCACGGCCGGGCTCCTGGTCAGCTCGCGCAGCTCGTCGAGCGCGGAGTTATCGGTCAGTTCGGCCCGGTAGCGCGAAAAGGGGTGCTGATCAGCACACGGGCGTTTATTTAGGCCTCACCCGGGTACGCGTTAACCGACGGCGCCCAGCCCGGCGCCGACAGTTTTATACCGCCCTGATTCCGGAGGTACCCGTGACCGAGATGATCATCGAATCCCCCGATGAAGTGATCGCATTTCTCAAAGCGCAGCACAACCTGATCGAGGACATGTTCGACGAGGTGCTGTTCGCATCGGACCCCCAAGCCCGGGAGAAGCCGTTCGCCGCTTTGCGTCAATTGCTGGCCGTCCATGAGACCGCCGAGGAAATGGTGGTACATCCTCGGGTCCGGCGCGAGGCCGATGCCGGCGACGCAGTCGTCGATGCTCGACTCGAAGAGGAGCACCAAGCCAAAGAGCTGCTATCGCAAATCGAAAAGCTGGACATCACCTCGCAAAAGTTCATCGACGAACTCACCAAGTTGCGAGAGGCCGTTCTCGATCATGCGGCAAACGAGGAGAACAACGAATTCCCGTTTCTGGAAAAGGTTCTGGACGCAGACGATCTCAAGCGCATGACCACAGCGGTTAAGGCGGCCCAGGCGATCGCCCCGACGCACCCCCATCCCGGTGTGGAATCGGCGAAGTTGAATTTCGCGCTCGGGCCGTTCGCATCGATGCTCGACCGTGCTCGCGATGCGCTGCGCCAAGTCATCGGCTAACCCAATGCTCGTAGGCTGGACGACGTGAGTGTTGCATCGGAGATCCGCGTCCCCCTGCAAGACCGCTTCGCCCGCGAACTGCCCGAGATGGGTGTGCGCTGGCAGTCCGAGACCTCCCCGGACCCGCGGCTGCTCGTTCTCAACGAGTCGCTGGCGACCGGGCTAGGCCTCGATGCGTCTTGGCTGGCCGGCCCCGACGGCCTGCGATTTCTCGTTGGCAACCTGGTACCGCCCGGCGCGGTCCCGGTGGCGCAGGCCTACGCCGGGCACCAATTCGGTGGCCTGCAGCCGCGGCTGGGCGACGGACGCGCGTTGCTGCTGGGAGAGCTGTCCGACGAGCTGGGACGGATTCGCGACGTCCACCTCAAAGGCTCCGGCCCGACGCCGTTCGCGCGCGGCGGCGACGGCCTCGCGGCGGTGGGCCCCATGCTGCGCGAGTACGTGATCAGCGAAGCGATGCATGCGCTGGGTGTGCCGACGACGCGCTCCCTTGCCGTGGTCGCCACCGGGCGACCGGTACAGCGCGAGACACTGCTGCCGGGCGCCGTGCTCGTTCGGGTCGCCAGTAGTCACCTCCGCGTCGGCAGCTTCCAATACGCGGCCCTGACCCGCGACGCCGACTTGCTGCGACGCCTCGCCGACCATGCGATCGCACGCCACTATCCCGCGGCGGCCGACGCCGAACATCCTTACCGCGAGCTGTTCGAAGCGGTGGTCGGTGTCCAGGCCTGCCTGGTCGCGCGGTGGATGCTGATCGGATTCGTCCATGGGGTGATGAACACCGACAACACCACCATCTCCGGCGAGACGATCGACTACGGTCCGTGCGCGTTCATGGAGGCCTACGACCCCGACACGGTCTTCAGTTCGATCGACCACTGGGGCCGCTACGCGTACGGCAACCAGCCCGCCATTGTCGGGTGGAATCTGGCCCGGTTCGCCGAGGCTCTGTTGCCCTTGCTCGCCGACAACCTCGACGAGGGAATTGCGTTCGCCGAGAAGGCATTCGGGGTATTTCAGACCGAATACGACGCCACGTGGTCGTCGGGCATGCGTGCCAAACTCGGCCTGCCCGCGGACACGGAGGCAGCGACGCTGGCGTCATTGGTCGACGAGTTGCTGCGCCTGCTCAGGGAAAGCCGAGTCGACTACACCTCGTTTTTCCGCCAACTGGGCCGGGCAGCCCGAGGGGATGCCGAACCCGCGCGCGGCCTCTTCATCGACCTCGCCGGCTTCGATGAATGGATGGCGCGCTGGCGCCGGTTGGGCCCCGACGCCGAATCAATGGATCGCGCCAACCCGATCTACATTCCGCGTAATCATCTGGTCGAGGAAGCCCTGGCCGCCGCGACGGAGGGCAACCTCGACCCGGTTCGCCAGCTGCTGAACGTCGTGGCCGCCCCATACGACGAACGGCCGGGCCTCGAGCGCTACACGAGCCCGGCCCCCGAGGATTTCGGCAGCTACCGAACCTTCTGCGGTACTTAGCTTTACGCTAGCTCGACGATCTCGTCCCGCGGCCCGTCCAAAGACGAAGCGTCTCGCATGTGATCGGATCAGGTCCCGGGTGGGCCGAAGTCGTGCGACAGTTTCTCCGATGACGAACGACGTTGCGGTGATCGGCGCCGGGCCGAGCGGACTGGTCGCCGCCCGTTGGCTGTTACAGCAGGGATTTGAACCGACGATCTTCGAGCAAGCTCCGATGTTGGGCGGGCAATGGACCGGCCTGGACGGCCATAGTGGCGTCTGGCCGAGCATGCACACCAACAGCAGCCGCACCCTCACGGCCTTCAGCGACCTCGAACACACGACGGACCACGTCTACCTGTCCAATCGGGAAGTTCTCGACTACTTGCACCGCTACGCCGACACGTTCGGGCTCACCCCGCGTATCCGCCTGGGCACCCGGGTCGGACTGGTCAGCAGGAATGGAGTCGACTGGGTCGTGACCCATGCTGGCGCCAATGAACACTTTGACCGAATTGTGGTGGCCAGCGGGCGGTTTCATGCCGCCGCCGTCCCCGCCGTGCCAGGACTCGAGACCTTCTCCGGCTCGGCGGGAGCCATCTCCACGTATCACTACCGCGGCGGGTTGGCGTATCACGGCAAGCGAGTTCTCGTCGCGGGCTGCGCGATCAGCGCCCTGGAAATCGCCTCCGAAGTCGCCGAACTCGGCGCGGCGCGCGTCGTCGTAACTCAGCGGCGGCAACGCTACATCGTGCCGAAGTTCGCCGCCGGCGTCCCGTCCGACAACCGGCTCTACACCCGCTACGGCGCCTTGGCGACCGAGGCCCTGACCACGGCCGACGTCGACGAATTCCTCAAGGAGATCGTCGTCGGCGCCGCGGGCAGCCCGGATCAGTACGGAGCACCCGCGCCTGATCCCTCGTTGTCCGTGGCCGGTGTGACGCTGAGTCAGCACTACCTTCCTCTGGTGGCCGAGGGCCGAATCTCCGCGCGCCCGTGGATGAAATCCGTCGCGGGCCCGACCGTGACCTTCGCCGACGAGCGCGCCGAGGATTTCGACGCAATCGTGTTCGGCACCGGCTACCAACTGCGCCTGCCGTTCCTCAGTGAGGACATCCGGGCGATCCTCGACCTCGATGCGGTGCACATGAATGTTGACCGCTACACCTTTCATCCCGACCTTCCCGGCCTGGCGTTCATGGGCCTGTGGGACCAGTCGGGCGGATACTTTGTGCCGCTGGAACTTCAGGCTCGGTGGATCGCGTACACCTGGGGAGGCACGATCCCGCCAATCAGTGCGGGCGCCCAACGGTCGGCGATCGATGCGTACCGCGCCAATCGCGGAACGCCGCAGAAAACCCGGATGGACCTCGCGGCACTCACCTTCGCCCGAGCCGCCGGGGTCGAGCCCGACCTGAATAACTGGCCACGGCTGCGTCGCGCGCTGCTGTTCGGTCCGCTGGCACCGAGTTGTTTCCGTCTCGAGGGGCCGGACGCCTTGCCCGACGCCGCCGAGCGGTTCGCCCGCGATGCCGCCCGCTTCGGTGCGATCACTTCGAACCACATGACCGAGCGCGAACAGCGCAATTGGTTGCGGGTCCGAGCCGCTGGCCCGGTGCCGGGGCTCAGTCCGCGGGGGCCTGCACCGGTTTAGGTCCGGGCCGCGCCGCGCCCCACAACCCGACGCCTATTCCGATGGCGGCGCCGCCGAGGCCGATCACCTGCTGTGATCGTTTGAGCTCGTTGTGGACACTGAGTCCGCCCAGCAGATCTGCCGCGTCGGCCCCACCGGATGCCAGGAACCAGCCGCGAGTGTTCTTGCCGCGCAACGCCGCCGACAAAAGCAGCCCGCCGATCAACGCATCGCGGTAGCCCATCGATCGCAGCAGCAGCCGCGCCGTCGGGGTCGGCTCCCCTGGGTCGCCCCAGAGCTTGTTGGCACCGAGGGGATCGACGAGAAAATGGACACCTGAGGCGAGTCGGATACTGCCCGCGACGAGCGCGGCACGGTCGATCGGCATGGCCGCAGCCTATCCCTGCCTCACCGGGCCGCGGTAACCCCATCCGCTCCGGCGCCCACGGCGTGCTTGGCAAGGCAGGCCGCGCCGGGAGCACAGCTTTCGATGACTGCCCGCAGGTCGTCGGCGGACAATCGAGCGGAGGCGCCGGTGAACTTCGGGTCGATCACGCTGGTCCCGAATTCCAGCCACTTCGGGTCCGCCTCGACGCTGAGGAAACTCGCCAGCCGCGCCAGCGACGAGCGGGTGTCAGCGACCAGGTCCGCATACGACAACGGAAGGTAGCGGTCTGCGGGCAGGTCGGCGAGCTCGGATTCGCCGGTGGCGATCAGCTCGCTCCACATCCGGCCGAAGCGGGTGATCGGCAGGTTCTGCCCCATCAGGGTGTCCACCTCGCAGGTGTCGCCGATCAGCGACGCGAGCTCGATCGGTATCGCCGTGGGATCCAACCGCAGCCCAGGGTGCCGTCGCTCCGGGTCGAGATCGAGCAGCTCCAGCGCGTCTTGAATCAGCGCCATCAAGCGAAATCCGGTGTGCTCACTCATCGAGACGGCCGTATCCGGACCGTTGCGGTACAGGTGCACGAACTTCGCGTCCGGGAACGTCTCGCGCAGCCACGGGACACTGCTCAACGACATGGCCGAGCGCTCCACCACCACGGTCCCACCGAAATGCCTTGCAAGCCAAGCGAACAGCCGCTCATAATGCAGTCGCGACGTCTGCTCCGGCCACGTCGGAACCTCTGCGGCAAGGGCATCGAACACTGCGTCGGGGTCCGACGACAGATGCGGCAGCGTCATCATCGAAATCGCGGGGATCCCGGTGGTGCTCGCATCGAATCGGGTTCCGCGCAGCCGCGGGTAGATGAATTCCGGCATGGCCGAACCACCCCGGACCATGGAGTCGAAAATCGGGTGAGGTTCGGCCAGCATCCGCCAGAACTGCTCGCCCGACAGCATCTGGCCGGCCGCAGAGGACGCCCGCACCGAGAGGTAGAACTCGTTGAGGCTGAGCACATCTGGGTGAGCGGTGAGGATGCGCGACAGCGCGGTCGATCCGCTTCGTCCTACCGTGACGATGAATGTCAGCCCTCGTATCGGGCGTGGCGCGTCAGCACTGTGGGCACTGACGTCGAATGGTCCCTCGACCGAGACCAGGGGTGCGATCGTTGACGCCGACTCCCGGGGTTCATGCTTCTCGGGCCTGAAGGTGAGGTAGCGCTTGTACCGTCCCACGCTGCCCAGGAGATAGTCGAAGTCGACGATGGTGCGGCGATGTGGCTCGCCAATGACCGCTCGCGTACCGGTCGTGTCGTAAGTCCGGCTGTGCGCGAGGTAAGGAAAGAATCCGCTGGCCCACCGCAGCCGCCGCTCCAGCAGATTGGGGTCCTCGATCGGGCCCTCGACCAACGTCAGCGGGATCGGTGAGAGCGCATTGAACAGATCCACCAGCGTCTGCACCGCGACGTCCTGGTGGTGGACGACGTGGTAGGTATTCAGGCCTTCGGGGGCCAGCCGCATCAGGCGGACCATCTCGTCGGCGGCCTCGTCGGCAGGCATGTAGTTCAGATGACCGTTGAGGTCGCCTCGGAGCCTGATCGACATCTTGGTGCGCATCGGCCGCCCGGAGACCGAGAACAGACGCATACCGCTGTCCGCGGACGTCGACAGAAAGGAAAGCGGGTGCAGCGGGAAGTCCGGATGTGGTGGGCGATCGACGATCAGGGCGCTCGGTCGCAGCACCACCACCCGGCGCCCGGTGCGCTGCGCCCAGTCCCGCACCAGCGACTCGGACTCGAATTTGGACTGCTCGTAGTTGTTCTCGAAGCCCTGGACGTCACTTAGCTCCGTCTCGTAGATCAGACCCGACCGACGCTTCCCGGCCACGAAGGCGGTCGACACGTGGAACAGATCCGGCTCCCGAGATCCGGCCTCGGCGAGTTCGAGGATCCGGGTAGTTCCACCGACGTTGGTCAGGCGAAGCTCGGCAAGGTCGGCGTCCAGCTCGATGCTGCCGGCACAATGCAATATCGCATCCGCGCTGTCGGCAAGTTCCTGGAATCGCTCGTCAGGCAGCCCCAACTTGGGTGCGACGAGATCGACCGGCACGACGGTGAGCCGTTCGCGCAGCTCCTCCTCGGTCCACACCTGCCCATCGGTGACCGCCAGCGGGAGCGCCTTGGCGATGCGGTTGACGGGGTCCGACTGCGGCCGGGTCAGCAGGGTGAAGGTTTCGTCCCCGCGGAGGAGTTCGCCCAGGATGTGAATCCCGAGAAACCCGGTCGCGCCGGTGATCGCCCAATGCATTGACACCCGTCCTCGCGCGAAATTTCGCGCTGAAACTGCCCGATTAACCCCCACGCGAACTTACTTGCCCATCAGAGGCGCCGCCATCTGATGGGCGAACTTGGACCCGTTATCGCAGCTCATTGCCCTGGCGAGCGCCCGGGTCGGCGGGCCGCTACGGTCGGCTGTAATAGGTTTCCTGTCGCGGCCGATGCATCAATGAGAGACTTTGGAAGCCTTACCTGGAAGTCACCCGTCTCGCGGCGGGTTGATCGCATCACCAGAGGAGACGAGCAATAGTGACAGCAGCTGCTGGCGCACCGGGGTGGACGGGGTGGTCATGGGGGACCACGCCTGATGTGAACGCCGACAACTTCTGCTGCCCGAGGGCCGCATGAGCGATCCACGCGTGGCCGGTGAACGCCGCACGCCCTTCGTCGCACGGTCGATCCATGCGTTGTCGGTGCCCATCATCCTGGCGTGGCTGGCCCTCACCGTCATCGTGACGATGGCGGTCCCCTCGCTCGATAAGGTGGAGCAACAGCGTTCGGTGTCGCTGAGCCCCAAGGATGCGCCGTCAATTCAGGCCATGCAGCGCCTGGGCCAGGACTTCAAAGAATCCAATTCGGACGCTTTGGCGATGATCGTGCTGGAGAGCCAGCAGCCGCTGCGCGACGATGCTCACCATTACTACAACCAATTGCTCAAGCAATTGGAAAGCGATCCGGAGCATATTCAGCATATTCAGGACCTGTGGGGAAATCCGGTCACGGCCAGCGGTGCCCAGAGTGACGACGGTAAAGCCGCGTACGTACAGCTGAAGCTGGCCGGCAACCAGGGCACCAGCCTGGCGAACGAATCAGCGGACGCCGTCCGCGACCTCGTCAATCGGGTTCCTCCGCCGCCAGATGTCAAGGTCTACGTCACCGGTCCGGCGCCGCTCATTTCGGACCTGAATCACAGCGGCCAGAAGACAATCCTCAAGGTCACCCTGGTGAGCCTGGCGGTGATCTTCCTGATGCTGCTGATGGTCTATCGGTCGCTCATCACCGTCATTCTGCTGTTGCTGATGGTCGGAATAGAGCTCCAGGTGGCGCGGCAGATCGTCGCATTCTTCGGCAATATTGGCGCCATCAGCCTCTCTACTTTCGCCGTTAATCTGCTGGTCACGCTCGCGCTGGCGGCCGGAACCGACTACGGCATATTTTTCGTCGGCCGGTACCAGGAGGCTCGCCAGGCCGGTGAAGATGTGGAAGCGGCCTTCTACACGACCTACCGCAGCACCGCGAAGGTTGTCTTGGCTTCCGGTTTGACGATCGCCGGATCGGTTTTCTGCCTCAGCTTCACCCGGATGCCCTACTTCCAAACGATCGGTATCCCCTGCGCGATAGGCATGCTCGTCGCCGTGGCGATCGCGCTCACGCTGGTTCCGGCGGTTCTTGCGATCGGTGGCCGCTTCGGCCTGTTGGAGCCCAAGCGAACGATCTCGGATCGGCGCTGGCGACGGATCGGCACGGCGGTCGTCCGCTGGCCCGGACCCATTTTCGCGGCGGCGTGCGCGGTTACTCTGGTCGGCTTGCTCGCGCTGCCCGGATACACGACCAATTACCACGACCGGGTGTATCTGCCTGAGGACCTTCCGACCAACCAGGGATACGCGGCCGCGAATCGGCACTTCCCGCTCGGCCGGATGTTGCCCGAGTTCGTATTGGTCGAAGCCGATCACGATATGCGCAATCCGTCAGATTTTCTGGTGCTGGAACGATTGGCCAAGGGTGTCCTCGCGGTTCCGGGCGTTTCCCGGGTGCAATCTGTTACCCGGCCCTCGGGGACCGCGATGGCGCATACGACGATTCCGTTCAGGTTCGGCGTGATGAACGCGAGCCAGCTGGTCAACATGGAGTATCAAAAAGCCCGCATGAACGACATGCTCGTGCAGGCCGATGAGCTGAACAAGACGATCGGGATCACCACCACGCTGTATCACCTGATTCTGCAGCTCAACGCCGTCACCCATGATCTGGCCGGCAGGACGCACGAAGTTCAGGCCATCACCGGCGAATTGCGAGACCAGATTTCGAATTTCGAGGATTTCCTGAGGCCGATCCGCAGCTACTTCTACTGGGAAAAACACTGCTACGACATTCCCGTGTGCTTTGCGATCAGGTCGCTTTTCGATTCATTCGACGGGATCGACGCGATCAACGACAAGCTGGGCGAACTGGTGGTGAACATCGACAAGATCGATGTGCTGATGCCGAAACTGGCTGCCGAGCTTCCGATTCAGATCGAAACCATGAAGAGCATGCGCACCATGATGCTGACCATGCATTCCACCATGAGCGGCATCATCGGCCAGGCGGACTCGCAGGGCAGTATCTCCACGGAGATGGGTGAGGCGTTCGACGCGGCGAAGAACGACGATTCGTTCTACCTGCCGCCGGAGGTCTTTAAGAACCCCACCTTCCAGAAGGTGATGGGTCTGTTCATGTCACCGGATGGGAAAGCGGCACGCATGACCATTTCGGACCGGGGCGACCCCGCAACTCCCGAAGGCATCGCGCGTGTCCAAGCGATTAAAACCGCGGCCGAGGAAGCACTGAAGTCGACTCCGCTGGAAAACACCAGTATTTACGTCGGCGGCGTCTCCGCGACCTACAAAGACCTGCATGACGGCTCCCGCTACGACCTGATGATCGCCGGAATTGCTTCGCTCTGCCTCATTTTCGCGATCATGCTGATGATCACGCGAAGTTTTGTGGCCGCGATGGTGATCGTGGGTACCGTGGTGACCTCGCTGGGCGCGTCCATCGGATTGTCCGTGCTGCTATGGCAGCACATCATCGGGCTCGGGTTGGAATGGCTCGTGTTGCCGATGTCGGTGATCATCCTGTTGGCGGTGGGGTCCGATTACAACCTGCTGCTCGTCTCACGAATGAAAGAAGAACTCGGCGCCGGTATCAACACCGGCATCATCCGGGCAATGGGCGGCACCGGAAAGGTCGTTACGGCTGCGGGCCTGGTGTTCGCCGTCACCATGGCCTCGATGGTGGTCAGCGACCTGACCGTGATCGGCCAGATCGGGACCACGATCGGTCTGGGCCTGCTGTTCGACACCTTGATCGTGCGCGCCTTCATGACGCCATCGGTTGCCGCGCTGCTGCGACGCTGGTTCTGGTGGCCGTTGAAGGTGCGGCCGCGACCGGCCAGTTACCTGCTGCGGTCCGAGGGCACCCGCCCGCAGGTCCGCGAACTGCTGGGCACCCGGGCGCCGGACTAACACCCCGGGTCGACGTTCGCTGCCCGTACCATGGCCGTCATGCCCGAGCCGGGACCAGCTACCGACAAGACTGCCGAGCTCAACGGTGGCGAAACGGTTGCCGCGCCTACTGCCGCTGAACCCGAAACGGCCACTTCGGCGAACTCGGCCGGCCTGGCGTGGTCGCGCGACGATGACGACGCCGTGGCGCCGGGCGACGCGGCGAATCCGCGTCAATCATGGCGGGCTACCTGGCGAATCGCCGCCGCCGTGCTGGCGGCCGGACTGGTGGTCGCCGGTGCGATCGTCCTGGGGCGCTCGCTGCTGGCCGCGCATCCCAAGGCCGCAGCGCCTCCGCCGGCCGCGACCCCGACATCCGCAGCGGCCCCGGCACCGGGAACCGCGTCGACGGCCGCCCCGTCGTCGATTGTGTCCACACCCGGCCAGGACAATAAGTACGTTCAGGACCTCAACGACCAGGGAATTTCCTTCGCCAATCCGGACGCCGCCATCTACAACGGCAAGATGGTGTGCGAGAACATCCGTCTGGGCATGACAGTGCAGCAGATCATCGCGGACTTCCGGTCGAGCAACCCCGCGCTTGCCGGCCATGCCGAGGCGTACGTGACCACCTCGGTCCACGCCTACTGTCCGCAGCACAATAACCTGGTCGGCAGCGGGCCGTAACGACCGCGCCGAGCCGGCGACAGCAGCCGGAGCAGCGCGAGGCATGCGAATCCGACGATCAACCCGACCAAAGAGGTTGAGCTAGAACATATCTGAAGCGCTATTTCGCATGCGCTACTGAAGCCAGTTAGAAAACGGCGAACCACATCGCGATGTATTGGCAGATCGCCGCGACCGCGGTGCACGCGTGGAAGACCTCGTGGTAGCCGAATGTCCTCGGCCACGGGTCGGGCCAGCGCAGTCCGTAGAACACCGCCCCGACGCTGTACAGCGCGCCGCCGACCGCCAGCAAGACTGTCGCGGCCACTCCGGCGTTGTGCAGAATCAACGGGCTGTACCAGATCGCAACCCAGCCCAGCAGTAGGTACAGCGTCACACCGAGCCACCGCGGCGCCGACGGCCAGAACAGTGTCAGCGCGGTTCCGGCCGCCGCGCCACCCCACACGATCGCCAGCACCACGTATCCGGTCCCGCGCGGCATGTCCAGTCTGGCAAACGGTGTGTAGCTGCCGGCGATGAACACGAAGATCATCGAGTGGTCGAGCCGCCGCATCCATTTTCGGGTCGTGGCCGACTCCCAGTAGACGCGGTGATATATGGCGCTGACGGCGAACATCGCCACGATTGACAAGGTATAGGTCAGCGTCGAATGCCCGGCCCGCTTCGATTCCAGCGCCCACGACACCACCACCAGCGCCGTACCGGCGATGAAGGCAGCTACGGCGCAATAGAGATGGATCCATCCGCGCAACCGCGGCCTCGTGAGGGCAACCGAGTTGCCTTGGTTAACCATGGTCCCCCTCACCACTGGCCCGCCTACCGTCACGTGTTAGTCATCCCGCGGTCGAACTACGTCTGGTTACATCGTGCTGCCGTACCGTGGGCAATGGCTGTGTCGCGCCTATGGATTACCTGTACCGCGCGTGACCGGAGCGCCGGTGATATGTTCCGGCGACGACGTCGCCGCCTCGCCAAGGAGGATCGTTATCCGGACGAGCATCTGGTTTCGCTGGATGGCGAGGTACGGTGCGCCGCGCGCATTCCTGGCGGTGCAGGCCCGCCGCGGACAACCCTTGGCCCGGTTCCTGCTGGGCCGGGCCCGCGGAGACGAGATGTATCGCCTGGTCGACGACATCAGACAGCAGGGACGTCTGGTGCGCCGGCCCTTCGTGTGGGTGAGTGCCGACCACGAAATCTGCCGGATGGTGTTGCGCGATGACCGCTTTGGGGTCACCAACATCGTGAATGCGCCTCTGCCGCAGCCATTTCCGGCATTGCTGGACCGAACGGATCCCGGCCTGCCGAATCCCGTGGAGCGCCCGGCGATGGTGATGTCCAATCCCCCGGATCACACCCGCTATCGGCGCTTGTTTGCGCAGAGCTTCACACCACGGGCCATCGACCGGCTCGGCGCGCGGGTCGAGGAGATCACGGCGGAACTGCTGGACGGATTGGAGCGCAACCCGCGCCCCGATCTGGTCGCCGACTTCGCGACGGAACTGCCGGTCGCCGTGATCACCGAAATCCTGGGGTTGCCGGTCGATGCGCGCCCGCAGGTACGCGAATGGGGTTACGGTTTGGCCCCGCTTCTGGATTTCGGCACCAGCTGGAAGACGTTTCGCCACGCCGTTGAGCGTCTGCACGAGGTCGACAGCTACGCCGCCGCTTTCATCGAGCGGGCGCGTGCCGGTGACTCGCGCGACGACCCGTTCGGCCGCGTGGCGGCCGGCGGTGAGCTGACCCATCGCGAATTCGCTGCCAACGCCGCACTTCTGGTCGGAGCCGGGTTCGAGACGACGGTGAACCTGATCGGCAACGGAATTGTGCTGCTGCTTCAGCATCCACACCAGCTGGCCCTGTTGCGCGACGACCCGGGACTGTGGCCCGCGGCGGTCGAAGAGATCCTGCGATTCGAAAGCCCGGTGCAAATGCTGGTGCGCAGCGCACGCCGCGATGCGGAGATCGCCGGGGAGCACATCCGCGCCGGCTCGATGTTCGTGCTGCTGATGGGCGGCGCCAACCGCGACCCACGGGTTTTCAGCGATCCCGGCCGGTTCGACATCACCAGGCCCAATGCGCGAGACCACGTGGCATTTGGCTCCGGAATTCACGGTTGCCTCGGCGCGGCCTTGGCACGGGTCGAGGGCGTGATCGCCCTGCGCACCTTATTCGAGCGGTTCCCCACCCTGAGCCTGCGCGAACAGCCCGAACCGCTTGAGCTGGTCACCTTGCACGGGTTCAAACGCCTACCGGTCGAATTGCGAACACGGCCGGCTGGAGAGGTCAGCCAAGCCCAATAGCAGTTTGACTACGCGGCGGGCGCCGGTTGGGTAGTCAGTTCCCCTTCGTGTTGGGGGCAGTAGGCCTTTACCGCGATCGTGGTGAACTGGACGGGGCTGTCTCCCTTGAATGCGGGATTGCTCTCCTCGAGGTCCTTGATGACCTCGGCCTCGGGCATGCCCTCATCCATTAGTTTGCATTCGCTCTTGCCGACCCCGATGGCGACGCTCGGCGTCTGATAGCTGATGCCGGCATTCTTCAGCTCGGTCAAGAAGTTCGTATCCGGACTGGGATCGGCCTGCGCCGGTGCAGCAACGGCGATGACAGCGGCGAAACTCGCAAAAACGATAACCCCTCGCATCGCTTCATCTTCCTATAAGCCGGCGCCGTTGTCCCGTCGAGGTTTTTTGGGATCGGTAGTCGCTGCGGCTCGATGTACTCGTCGCAATCACGCCGCCGCCGAGGCGGCGAATGTGCAGAACGACAACGCGAAAGGAGTCAGCCATCAGTACGAACGTCGCCACCCCGTCCCCGATGCGCCGGGGATCTCGAATGTCTGGCCTCTATGCGCTCAAGCCCTGGTTCACCAAGCGGTTGACACCCATCGTCGACGCCGCCGTGGCGCGACGGGTCTCCCCGGACGTGTTCACCGCTGCCGGCGTCACCGCCGCCGCGGCAGCGGGCGTAGCGGTCGCGTTCGGATGCTGGTCACTCGCGGCGCTGTTCATGGTGCTGCGGCTGGCCGGAGCCAACCTCGACGGCGCCGTGGCCCGCGCCCGTGGCGTGAGCCGGCCATGGGGATTCGTCGTCAACGAGCTCGGCGACCGCGCCGCGGATCTGTTCGCCTTCGCGGGTTTGGCGGTGTGGGCGGCGCGTCAGCACGGCCCCGGACTGCACTGGCTGTCCTGGCTCGAGTTTCAGGTCCTCATCGCCGCGCTTGCCGCGACGCTACCGACATTCGCGTCGCTGGCCGCGGCGGCTGCGGGCGCAACTCGCCGCAACGGCGGTCCGCTGGGCAAAACGGAGCGGTGCCTGTTCGTCGTGCTGGCCACGGCGTTTCCGGTCATCATGCCCGTACTGCTGGCGCAGCTGGTGAACGGTTCGCTGATCACCACGGTGTTGCGGCTTCGGGCGACGCGCCGCGAGCTAAATGCCCAGCGGGGCAACGAATCCCGCCTGAGCGACCAGCTGTCCCAGCGTGTCGTCTTGGTGGAGCATTTCGATGCGGTCACGCAGCCGATCAACACGATCACCCAACCGCTGAACCTCGTCACGCAACCCCTTACCGGAGTGGCGGCATGACCACCAACCGGATGCAGAGCGTGCTCCGGCACTGGCTCTGGCGGATCGTGTGTGCCGCCTCGGGTGGGCTGACCGTGAGCGGGCGCTGGAGCGTCGCGGGTGGTTGCGTGGTCGTAGCGAACCACAGCTCGCATGCCGACACCGCGGTGCTGCTGGCGGCGCTTCCGCCGACGGCCCGCCCGGTATTCGGCGCCGCGGCCGACTACTGGTTCGACGTGCCCGTGCGGCGCTACGTCGCGACGTCACTCGCGGGGATCCTGCCGGTCCGGCGCTCCGGCGACGGCACCTATGCCGCGTTGCTCGCTGCGGCCCGCCCCGCGCTCATGGCCGGCCGTACCGTCGTCATCTACCCCGAGGGCACCCGTTCGACCGACGGCACCATCGGCGAGTTCCGTTCCGGTGCACTACGACTGGCACGCGACTGCGGTGTGCCGATCGTGCCCGTCGCGATCACGGGGACCGCCGACGTGCTGCCCAAGGACGGCCGCTACTCCCCCGCCCCGATGCACGTCCAGGTGGGCGCGCCGCTGGACCCGCACACCACGTCGGCCCCGCAACTAAGGGCACACGTGCTGGCCTTGCGCGACGGCGCCGTTGCCGACGCCGCCGACCGCTACGCGCTGGCATCCTGACATGGCGATCGTCGAGAACTACCTGTCCTTCGTCCGCCGGGATCGGCGCATGCCGCTCAACGTCGACCTGGGTCCCCTGCACATCCACCTCTACTCCCGGGCAGTGTTTCTGCTGTGGGTCACGGTGGCGATCCTGGCCCTGGCCGGCATCGTCGTCCTCGTCTCCCGCAAGCGTGAGCTGATCCAGAAGTGGCGCACCTGGGCGCTGATCGCGCCTGCGGTCGGCCTTCCGGTGTGGATCGGCCACGGAACCACCGCCGCGCTGGCGGCCGCACTGGCCGTCGTCGCGGTGACCGAGTACGCGCGATTGGTTAGGCTGCGCCGACTGGATACCTACCTGCTCGTGGCACTGGCGATGCTCTACCCGATCGCGGCGTGGTTGCGTCCGTCGCTGTTGCAACTCGCGCCCGTCGTCGTGCTGCTGTGCTCGGCCCCTTCGGTGCTCGGTGGCGACGTGGATCACGGCGCCAAGCGCACGGCTTTCGCCGGCTTCGGATCGGTGTGGATCTGCTGGTCGTTGGCACACCTCGTGATGGTGTGGCCGGACGCGTATCTACTGTGCTTCGCCGTCGCGGCCACTGACGTTGCCGCGTGGTGTGGCGGAAAGGGGCTGCGCCGCATGGCTTGGGCGCGTCGTCCGTTGTCTCCACTGAGCCCCAACAAGACCGTAGGCGGGATGGCCGGAGCGATCATCGGAGCGTTCGTGGTCCTCTCGCTGCTGGGCACGATTTCGATCGGACTGCTTGTCGCCGTCTCCCTCGGCGGCCTCTTCGGCGACCTGCTGGAGTCGATGTTGAAGCGGCAGGCGCAGGTGAAGGATGCCGGCTGCTGGCTCTCGGGCTTCGGAGGCCTGCTCGACCGGATCGACTCGTTGCTGCTGGTACTCCCGCTGGCCTACCTACTCGGATAAGGAATCAGATGACCTGTTCTGTGGCACCCGCCTTCGCCACCCGTATCCCGCCGACCACCAGGGTCGGCGGCCTCGACGTACGTGACGTGAGCCTTAAACTGGAGCGCAATATCGTTGCACTGGAGGGAATTTCGTTCACCGCACGCCCGGGTACGTTGACTGCGGTGATCGGCCCTTCGGGTGCGGGAAAGTCCACCCTCGCCAGAGTGATCACCGGAGCCGCACGTCCGAGCAACGGCGCAGTGTCGTTGGACGGTCGTAACCTCCACACCGCAGGCGCGGCGTTGCGCAACCGGATCGGGATGGTGCCCCAAGACGACGTCGTGCATGGTCGGTTGACCGTCGGCCAGGCGCTGGAGTTCGCGGCGCAACTGCGGATGCCCGCCGACATCGCCGGCGGCGATCGCCGCCAGGTGATCGCATCGGTCCTCGAGGAACTGGAGCTGACAGCTCACGTCGCGACGCGCATCGAAAAGCTGTCGGGCGGGCAACGCAAGCGCGTCTCAATTGCCTTGGAGCTGTTGACGCATCCCGCGCTCCTCGTGCTCGACGAACCCACGACCGGGCTGGACCCGGCGCTGGACCGCGCCGTCATGACGATGCTACGCCGGCTCGCCGACGCGGGCCGCGTGATCGTGGTGGTGACGCACTCGTTGACCTTCCTCGAGGTGTGCGACCAGGTGCTGTTACTGGCGCCCGGCGGCAAGACCGCGTTCTGCGGTCGCCCCAACGAGATCGCATCGGCCATCGGAGCCGACGACTGGGCCGACATCTTCAACATCGTGTGCGCCGATCCCGACGGCGTTCGACGGCGCTTCACCGAAGGCGTTGGGTCGCGGGGGGAAATGACTGCGGTACAGCTCATTTGCGCCCAGCCCGCAGCGCCGGTTGATGCCGCGCGGGCCGGCCTATGGCGTCAGCTGTCGACGCTCGCGCACCGGCAGGTTCGGCTCCTTGTCGCCAACCGCGGCTATTCCGCTTTCCTCACCGTGCTGCCGTTCATCGTCGGGCTGCTGCCACTGACCGTGGCCGGTCATGCGGGACTCGGCCATGCGGATGCCGCCGTGCCGCTGGAAGCGAAGCATGTCATTGCACTGACGAGCTTCGCCGCAATCCTGATGGGCATCACCCTCACCGCGCGCGACCTCGTCGGTGAACGTCCGATCTTTCGCCGCGAGCATGCGGCCGGATTATCTTCCACTGCATACCTTCTGAGCAAGATCGCGGTCTTCGGCGGGGTTGCGACGATGCAGTCGGCGATCCTGGTCCTGACCGTCACCGCACCTGGGATCGGCAAGCCAGGACCGTCGACGGCGGCGGCGATGGGCAGCCCGATGCTGGAACTTTTCGTCAGTGTCGCCGCGACATGCGTGGTGGCGATGATTGCGGGGCTTGCGATTTCGGCGTTGGCACGTACCAGCGATCAGGTCATCGTGCTGCTGGCGATGACGCTGATGGCGCAACTGGTGCTCGCCGGTGGGTTCATCCCCGTGACCGGCCGGCCGTTGTTCGAGACCCTCGCCTGGTTCACGCCCGGGCGATGGGGCTTCGCGGCCACCGCGTCGACGGCGGACCTGACTCACCTGGTCGTGGGCATCGCAGACGATTCCCACTGGCACCACGCCGCGTCGACATGGCTTCTCGACATGACGATGTTGGGCGCGCTGGCCGTTGCCTTCGGGGGCTTCGCATGGTGCAGGGTGCGACGCGATGAGCGAGCCTGAGCGGCCGGCTCGGCTGGCCTAGACGTCGTAATAGAGCTCGAATTCGTACGGGGTCGGCCGGAGATTGAACGGCGCAAGCTCGTAGTCGCGTTTATAGCTGATCCACGCCTCGATCAAGTCGGGCGTGAAAACGCTTCCCTCGGTGAGGTATTCACTATCTTCCTCCAGCCGGTCGATCACCGCGGCCAGCTGAGTGGGCGCCTGCGGAATCTCGGCGGCCTCCTCGGGCGGCAGCTCGTAGAGATCCTTGTCGACCGGGGGTGGGGGTTCGATCTTGTTTTTGATCCCGTCCAACCCGGCCATCAATTGGGCCGCGAACGACAGATACGGGTTGCCCGACGAGTCGGGACAACGGAACTCCAGCCGTTTGGTCTTCGGGTTGGTGCCGGTAATGGGGATACGCACGCACGCCGAGCGGTTGCGCTGGCTGTACACCAGGTTGATCGGAGCCTCGTAGCCGGGCACCAGCCGTTTGTAGGAATTCACGGTCGGGTTGGTGAACGCCAGCAGCGACGGCGCGTGGTAGAGCAATCCGCCGATGTAGTGGCGCGCGAGGTCAGACAGGCCCGCGTAACCCGTGTCGTCGTACATCAGTGGGGTGCCGTCTTTCCACAGCGACTGGTGGCAGTGCATGCCGGAGCCGTTGTCACCGAACAGCGGCTTGGGCATGAACGTCACGGTTTTACCTGCCTGCCAAGCGGTTTGCTTGACGATGTACTTGAACATCTGGTGATCGTCAGCCGCATGCAGCAATGTATTGAACTTATAGTTGATTTCGGCCTGACCGCCGCTGCCGACTTCGTGGTGGCCCTTCTCCAGAGCAAACCCGGCGTTCGTGAGATGGGTGAGAATCTCATCGCGCAGGTCGACGTAATGGTCGGTGGGAGCCACCGGAAAGTACCCGCCTTTCGGCCGAACCTTATACCCGAGGTTGGGGGTGCCGTCGGCCTCGTTCGCCTCTCCGGTGTTCCACCACCCCGACGTCGCGTCCACTTTGTAGAAGGACCCATTGGTGCGGGAGTCAAAGCTTACCGAGTCGAAGATGTAGAACTCGGCTTCCGGGCCGAAATACGCGATGTCCGCAATGCCGGAGCTGATCAAGTAGTTCTCCGCCTTACGCGCGACATTGCGCGGGTCACGCGAATACACCTCGAATGTGAAGGGGTCGTGGACGAAGAAGTTGACGTTGAGTGTCTTGCGCGCACGAAACGGGTCGATGGTCGCGGTCTCCGGATCGGGAAGCAGCAACATGTCGGACTCGTGGATCGATTGGAACCCACGAATCGAGGAACCATCGAAGGCCAAGCCCTCCTCGAATACGTTCTCGTCGAAGGCGTAGATCGGAATCGTGAAGTGCTGCATGGTTCCGGGCAGATCGCAGAAGCGAACATCGACGTACTCGACGTTCTGGTCCTTGGCGAGTTTGAAGATGTCGTCGGGCGTCTTGTCGGACAAGGAATGCTCCTTTTCTTGATGGCGCGACAGCGCTTTCTACGCCTCAACTATTTCGTCCGCGTGACGCATTCGAGTCGAACCTGTTGCGCCTCATAAAGATCGGGGTTGGCTTTCACTCGCTCCTCCGGTGGCGCTATCCGGCGTTGTGCCCGATAGTCATATGAGCCAGCCGAAGCTGGTGTAAGTAGAGGTCGGAGTACTCATGGCGCAGAACGCAAAGCCACATCCGAATGGCAAACAGCCCGAACACCTACCGCAGACCTGTGTCGACTAGTCGTCGCGATCTGCTGGCGGCAAAGAAACGAACGATCACGCGAAATGGGCGAAGTCTTCCAATTCCATCGCGAAATCATCGTGAGCGGCGACGACCCGCTGTCCAAGACGATCGCTGAGGAGCTCAGAGGCGCAGGCGCGCGGATCATCAAGATCAACACTGCCGCCGATCTCCTCGGCGCCGGGGTGCATCGCGCCCGCGCGGTCGTCTGTGCCGGACCCAATGATGCGGTCAACCTCGAAATCGCTTTGCTGGCACGCGAATACAGCCCCAATGTCCGGGTGGTAGCCCGGCTGGCCAACGACGTGCTGCGCGACGCGGTTACCGCCGTCAACGGCCCTGGCGCGATCTTGGACGTCGCCGACCTCGCGACGCCATCCCTCGTCGAGGCGGTGCTGTCACGCAACGCGCACCAGTTCGACACGGCCGGCATCGAATTCGTCGTCTGGGGGTCCGAAGCGCCCTACGACGCAACGCTTCGCGAGATCCATGCTGACCTGGCACCCGTGGCAGTGGTCCACGGCAAGAACTCACCCGCACCGGGCGAGGTAGTGCCCTGCCCGGGACGGGATCTGCGGGTCTACGCCGGCGACTGGACGTCGATGATCGGCGTCAAAGACGAATTGCAGGCCCGCGGGATCACGGTGCCTCCTGCCACCGCCAGGCGCTCTCGTCATTCCCGGGTGCGACGCGTCATCGACGCTTTGCGCGCCATGCGCGACGACGTGAACCCGATGCTGTTTCCCTCGCTGGCCTTCGCGCTGCTATTGACGCTCGGCTCGACCGCCGTGGTTCGGTTCTACTACCAGCACCCGAAAATGTCGTGGATCGATGCCCTGTACTTCGCCTCCGAGACCATTACGACCGTGGGCTACGGCGATTTCAGCTTCGCGCAACAATCTTCTTGGCTGCGGCTGTTCGCCGTCGCGGTGATGTTCGGCGGCGTCATAGTCACTGCACTCCCGGTCGCATTCCTGGCCGACCTGCTCCTGTCGCGGCGATTCGTCCAAACGGCCGGGCTGCGGCGAGCACGTCATATGCGCGACCACGTCGTCGTGGTCGGACTGGGCTCAATTGGCGTCCGTGTAGTGACCGACCTGACCGCTGCCGGATACGACGTCCTGGTCATCGAGCCGAACGAGAACAACCGGTTCCTTTCGACCATCGCCGAACTCGATGTGCCGGTGATCTTCGGGGATTCAACGATGCGGCAGACGCTGGAATCGGCGCACGTCGAGCGGGCCCGGGGCGTGGCGGTGGTGACCAAGGACGACATGGAGAACATCGAGACCGGCATCGTCTTGCTGGAGATCTTGGGTGCCGACACCAAGGTGCCGATCGTGATGCGCGTTCAGGGCCGCGCACTCGGCACCGCGGTCCATCGGCGGTTCGGTTTCGAGAACGTGCGGTCGATCGTCGATCTGGCAGCGCCCTGGTTCATCGGCGCGGCGATGGGGTTGCAGGTGCTGGGGACGTTTTGGGTCGGGCAGCGCTCCTTCATGGTCGGTGGAATGCTGGTGGCGGCGGGCAGTGAGCTGGATGGCCTGCAAATGGTCGAACTGTCGACCCAGACGCGCGTCATCGCGATCACTCGACCCGAAGGGCCGATCAGGTTGCGCCCTCGCCGCGACGCCCGACTGAAGGCCGGCGACACTGTCTACCTCGTCGGGCCTTACCGCGAGCTGATCGCGACGCTGCGCAAGGGTCAGCCTCCCCCGCTGACCGCGATCAACGGTCAGCGCGCCGCGACGCTCGCCGCGGCGCGCTCGGCGCACCGGCCAGATGTGCGCCCACCCCGATGGGCGCCCGACCCCGACGCTTGACGAACCGGTCGCCCGCCGATCAAATCGTCGGGGTGAAGACGGATGACATGCCGTTTGACGATCCAGGTGCGTCACGCGCTTCGGCCGCAGAACACGCGGAATCGCTCGTAGCGGCCGTGCGGGATGACCCGGCGGCGAGGCTGACGCTGATGCGTCGGCTATACGAAGTTCCGCGCGGTGTCGACCAGGGCTACTTGCCCTACCGCCGCGCGGCATCGGCGTTCATGGGGTGGCAGCTGCGCCGCGGGCTGCTCAATCCTCAGGACGACTCTTGCCCGGGGAGCCCGTGGTGGCGGGCGGTGAACGAGACCCTGTTGCGCGATACCGCCGAAGCCCGGGCGTTCGCATTCGGGCATTCGGGCGAGCCCAGCTCATCCGCGGTCGGCACCCACCTCGCATTCATCCGGCAACCAACCGCACGCAACTGGTACCGCGCGCACAACGCCTCGATTGCCGCCGCCTATTTGGCCAATGAGGAACTGGCCCGTCAGGAAACGCGGGTGGAACGGTTCTTCATCAACGTCGTCCTCATCCGGGTGCTCTACGCCCACGCCCTGGTGGCCGCGCCGCGCCTGGCCCTGGGCTGGCTCGCCCCGTTTGGGCGGCCCCTCGGTGACCCCCGCTTGGGTATGACCGGGATCTTCTTGTCGCTCTCGCGCATCCTTCCCGACCGCTATCCGCTGGGCGATGACGTGGAAACCTACATCGCGCTCGAGCACGGTTTCGGTCACATGCTCGACATCGGAGTCATCCAGCCCAGATGGGGTCGCCTCTACGAGTGGTCCTCCGACGAGCTGAGCCTGCCGGGTCTTCGCGACCTCTTGACTGACAACACGCCCACGTATGCGTGGGATATCTGGGACGAAGTCTGGCAGTTCAAACCGTCCCGATTGGCACGTACCGCACGTCGGTTAGTCCCAGCCTGAAATCCAGTTTCCGCCAACCTTTTCGGGCAGGTGTCATGCTTTGGCGAAGCAGTACATCCGGTAGTCGGTGGATCCGCCGCTTTTCATGTCTTGGTGAACCCGCCACACCAGCACGTACCCGTTGACCAGAAGCCACCTGTGCAGGAGCGCCGGCACCAGGCGATCGACCGCACGTACCCACCACTGTGAATTCTTTTCCATGCCGCGGACGACCTGCTCATTGATTGTCGTCTGCGAAAGCATCGTCATCGGCGCGTTCGCCAGTTGTTTTTCCCAGTCGGCAACGGTGTCGGCGAAGCGGAAGTCGGCATATAAGAAATGGCCTCCGGGGCGTAGCACACGGCTTACCTCATCGAGGAAACGCGGGAAGTCGCGGTAGAGATGTGAGGATTCGATATTGATGACCGCGTCAAATGATTGGTCGGGGAAGGGCAGATGCTCGGCGTCACCTTTGATGAATTCCAGGCCGGCCAGACGGTGCCGTTCTTGGCAGAAAGCAATCCCGACCGGGTTCAAGTCCAATGCGGTGTAAGAGGCCGGACGTGCGGTACGCATCAGGTAGGAGGCCCCGCCGCCGTGGCCGCAGCCGATCTCCAGCACCCGCTTGCCGGCAAAGTCAACCTGGGTCGCAACCCGGTGGTAGAGCTGGATGAAGTAGCGGTCGTGCTCGTCGGAGGCCGACAGCGGTATGTCTAACGGCGGATCTTCCTCGTACCCGTAATTGAGGAACAGAACGTCGTCGGCGCGAAGCCGACGGGTCAGGTAGGGATAAAAATATTGGTATACGAACTGGATGAATTTCGCTTTGAGAGTCCCAAGCCGCGAAGGACGCAACTCTCGGGCCTCGAGTTCCATGGTCGGAGTGTAATGCCGTGATCACCAACCCGAGCGAATTTATCCGAATTCGCATATTGATAGTGGAGCGACGAAACCGTGGCCTAACCGTTGTAGCTGGCGACCTTTGAGGCGTGGTCGTCGAGTATCCGAAGCGATTCGTCAAGCGGCTTGGTCGGCAACAACAATGCGACTCGCTCGTATCCCAAGCCCGCCAGCGAGTCCCAATAGTCAGGATCGGCCGGCGTGCCAAACGTCGCCAACGGAACCGCCTTGCCCCCGGCCTCACGCATTTGGTCGATCCGCTTGGTCAATCGCTCCACCGGAAGCGGGTTGGACATCCAACCGGCGTCATGGCGGATCACTCGTTTGACGGTGGCGTCCGAGTCGCCGCCGATGAAGATCGGCGGATGCGGTTTCTGAACCGGCTTGGGGCGCTGATAGGAAGCGTCGAAGTTGACGTACTTGCCATGATACTCGGCGGGTTCGGTTGTCCACAGCGCTTTGATGGCCTCGATACGTTCGTCGAGCAGTGCGCCACGCGTTTTCGGGTCAGTTCCGTGATTGCGCAATTCCTCGATGTTCCATCCCGCCCCTACGCCGAACACGAACCTCCCACCGGAGATCAGGTCGATACTGGCGGCCTCCTTGGCCGTGGTGATCGGATCCCGTTCAATCAGCAGCGCGATCCCGGTGACCAACTCGATCGACGAGGTCACCGCGGCCGCCGCGGCCAACGTCACGAACGGGTCGAGAGTGCGGTAGTAGATCGAGGGCAGCTTGCCACCCTGCGGATAGGGAGATTCCCGACTCGCCGGAATGTGCGTGTGCTCCGCGATCACCAGCGACTCAAAGCCTCGCTCTTCGATGGCGCGCGCCAGCGAGATCGTGTCGATGGTGTCGTCGTTGACGAACGTCGCGATACCGAATTTCATACTCATCCCTGTCTGTCGCCGATGATCCGTCGTCTACCCGTCAACCAACGCCCGCACGCACAACGGTAATTCCGAGCCACTCGCGGTCGTCGCAGAGCCACACTGGCCTCGCAGCGGGAGGATGTGCGTAAATGCCCGCCTCCGAGCGACAGACACCGGCGAGGTCTAGAGCGGTTCACCGATGTCTGGCAGTAGCGCGATGCCTTCGGGCTGGCCGTTGCGGAAAAGTGCTGCGAGCTCACGCACTCGCCTTTTCGCCCAGTCAGCATTGAATCGGCTCAGGACTTGATACTCGTACTTGAAGCGCGCGGCACGATCGCCAACCAATTTGGCAGCTTGGCTTGAGTATCGATCGCACTTGTTGCTGCGCGCCGGCACTCGCCGAGCCGTAATGAGAGTCGAACTCCTCCAGATTCGTTCCAGGATAACGCTTCAAGTACACACAGATGGCATGGCTTAAAATCCAAGTCGTCGCTCGGCATCATGGCGTGTCGCTAGTGCCCGCCTGAGATCGCAGTGCATCTCGGGCAGCCTCGAAATGTATCTTGAACAGCGCCTCGAGCCACGACATCACTTCGTTGTCGTCGGCGTCGAGCCCGGGTGTCGTCAAGTCATCGTGCGCGGCACTGAGCAGCAGCATGAACTGCCATTTTTTTGATCGGTTCAGCAATCCGAACTCGTTCGGCGCATCGAGCGGTGCCAGCATGAAATCTATCCCACCATCGCGCGCCGACCAGCAAACCTGGAGTTTGCTGTCATGACCGCGATAGTAAACTGCCCAGGCGGGCCTATCTCCATAAATCTCATCGCCTTGTATTTCGTCGAGCTTCAAACCGGCGCGCGTCAACGTGGGCTCCAAAAACCGTTCCACCTCAGCTGGTTTCATAGCTAGCCGCCTCCTATGTATACCCACACATTCCCGCGCTGCTCGTACCCGAACGCCGCAGCATTGTCTTTCAAGAAGTTAATCTCAAGGGCTGAGTAGGATCTCCTCTGCACGTTGGCTAGCTGTTCAACGCTGTCGAATCCTTCCGGCAACCGGAACTCGATCCGAGGAACGCCGTTCTCCATTTGGGTACGGAGGAAACGCTCGTTGACTTGCCACGCCAGGCCTTGTTCTTGTGATTCACTCAGGCCCACGGTGAGCGCTTTCCATGTCGAATCGCCAGTATCGAAGTAGATCCCGCCCGCAGCTCTGGCTTCACCGATGTATCCACCCTCGGGACCGCCGAATTTGCCCAGGACTACTCGGTCCGGATTGTCCCCGACGTAGTGGGTCGACATATCGGCGAGTTGTTCGGCGAGGCCTCGCGTGCGCACACCGTTCAAAAACGCGTTATTCAGATCGGTAGCCGCTCCCTCTGCCCACGAGTGGTAGCCAACGGGGTGATCGAAGCCGATGGGCGCGTGCTGTGAAACCACCGGACCGACATCGAGTCCGCCCAGGTCGGCTAGTTCGCTTGCACGAAGTGCGGCCGCCCCTTCTCCGCCGAACAGCATCGCGGGCAAGGACACCGCCGCGTCGGCGGATTTGCCGCCCAGATAGTAGGCCGGACTCGGCGAGTTCAAGGCATTTTGCACTTCGCCGATCGCCGTACCCGCCGGGTTTTGGACAGTCTCGACAGTGCCTTGGATCATTTGCTTCCACGCGTCGAGCGCGCCGGGCAACCCGCGATTTCCCACTCCGAGGAGGTTGTGAACGTTCTCTTCGGTGGCGAACCAGCGGTCAGCGAAACCTTCGCCGAATCCCGGCGGTGGCAACGGCTTTGCCTCGGGAGGGAGGTATGGAGGTATTCCGCCCTGATCGATCCACCGCTGTGCGCCAGCCACCACTTCGTTCACCCGCGCTTCGATCTGATCCGGCGGCACGCCATCGCCGAGCATCACCTTGCGCAACAACCCCTTGGCGCTCTCCAACTCCGCCGGGCTCGGCTGTGGCAGGGGTACGGGGCCACCGGGCAACAGCATTTCCTGGAGCGACCGCGGCTT
Organism: Mycobacterium ahvazicum; assembly: GCF_900176255.2. Classification (GTDB taxonomy): domain Bacteria; phylum Actinomycetota; class Actinomycetes; order Mycobacteriales; family Mycobacteriaceae; genus Mycobacterium; species Mycobacterium ahvazicum. The sequence continues at coordinate 1,035,080 of NZ_FXEG02000002.1, read as the reverse complement.
GCCCCCAGCTGACGGAACCGGCGGCACCTTTGGCGGTGTACCACCCGGCGCCACAGCCGCCGGAGCGGGTGCGTCCTTGGGCGGGACACCGCCAGGCGGGGTGTTAGCACCGTCGGCGGGCATCAACATGTCTTGCCAGGTCTTTGGCTTGCCCGCGGGCACCGGGGCGTCCTTCGGCGGAGCGCCGCCCGGTGCAGCGTCCGCGCCGCCACCCGGCACCAACATGTCCTGCCACGTCTTCGGCTTGCCCCCCGGCGCCTGGTTCGGCGGGCCTGGCGGTGCCGGGGCACCGCCCGGCGCGGATCCAGGAGCACCCGGCGGGGCTGCGCCGACGGCAGCGTTCACCGCCGCGGCAAGCTCGTGATCGGCGGTGTGGGCGTGGAGTTTGCAGGCGTCGAGCTCTCCCTGCAGGTTCTGCAGCTTGTACTCGAGATCGAGTCGATTCGCGGGAATCCCTCCGGGGCCAACGTCGATCCGCCAGTCCGGCGTGATGGACCAACCGTTAGCCTGGGCGGCCCGTTCGACGTCATCCAGCTCGCGCTTGCACGCGCTCACATCCGCCTCGGCGCGCGACACCGCCGCTGCCACCTGCTGGGATTCCGCGCCGTCCGCCTCGATGTCGCGCCGAATCTTTCCGACATCGACGCGAAATGCGTCGCCTGCTTCACCTTGCCACTCGGCGAGCACGTTGTGGGCCTGCTGCAGGCTTTCCCCCAAGCGCTGCAACGTATTAGCGCGTCCGGTGGCCGTCTCGAACACCGCGCGAATCGCGTTCAGATCCCAGCGCTTGACATCCGCGGGAGTCAGCGACCCCACTCGCTACCCCTGTTCCTGCACCGACCTGAGCATGCCGGTCGAACGGTCCTCGTTCGTGGAGTAGACGACTAGCGCCTCCGCGACGTGCGTCCCCAATCCGCCTACCTGAAGCTTGTGTTGGCTGTGCCGGGCCTCCCACCGCGCCGCGAGTTGACCCAACGCCAGCTGCGAGGACCCCACCCAACCCGGCGCGGCGTCGGCCAGCCCGTCTTCATGGCCGACGAAGTCCACAGCGGCCTCGCCGATCCCATTGAGCACGTGATTGCTACCAACGTGCAGCGCGACGAGATCGGATTCCAATTCATCAGCCACGATGGCCCCCCCTTCGATCCCCGGCACCGCGCCGTGAAGCTTAGCTGGTTTTGCGAGGCGACGCCCCTCACCCTCGCTTACCGAGGCGACCGCGACGCCCTCAATGGCGGGTTGTACAAGTCGCCGACCTTGCACGGCAGCTGGGCCGTACGATTCGCACGCTTGGACGGGAACACGTTTTTGGAGGTTTCGTGAGTCAACACCATCCGCTTGATCGGTACGCGGGTTCCTGGGCACTGGTCACCGGCAGCGCCGGGGAACGAGGACTCGGGTTTGCTTATGCGCGCGAAATCGCCAGTCGCCGTCTCAATCTCGTGCTTGTTGACATCCTGGCAGAGGAGCTGGAAGCGCGAGCCACGGCGCTTCGGACGGAGTACGGCGTCGAAGTCCGCACTATCGCGGCCGATCTCGGCGACTTGTTGGTCTATCCGAAGATCCTCGACCAGCTCGCCGACCTCACCGTCGACGTCCTTATCTGCAACCACATGTACACCCCGAAGGACACGCCGAAAATACTGGACATGTCGTTAGACGTCCACAACGCCATGATCGACATCAACGCGCGCGCGTACGTCAACCTCATCTACCGCTTCGCGCATTTGATGACGCGGCGGGGCCGAGGAGCCATCGTGATCGTTGCGTCAGGTGCGGGACTGATTCCCGCGCCGTACACCGGCGCGTACGCGGCCAACAAGGCGTTTCAGATCGTGTTCGGTGAGGTGCTGTGGTACGAAACCCGCGGTAGCGGCGTTGACGTACTCGTCATGTCCGCCGGACTGATGGACACGCAGGGCGACGCGTTGTCGCAGTATCCCCGCTGGCAGATCGCCGATCCGCGCGACGCCGCGGCGGAAACGCTAAAAGCCATTGGCCGTAAGCATCTCGTCATGCCCGGACGCCCGAACCGCTTCGTCACCTTGCTTAGCACCCGGTTGATGCCACGCCGCCGCGCCGTCATGGCCATGGGGCGCTTCATGGAACGTGGGTTGGGCAAGGACTCCGCGTAGGTGTCTTAGGGTTTCGGCATTCGGCGCACGTACGCCTAGCCGGCGATCTTGGCAATCTGGGCGTCCGACAACTTCGCAACCCCGCCGGGCAGGGGCCAAACGTAGGCATGAACGGATTCCAAGAACGAGGCACTGCTCCCGTCGGTCACCGCCCAGTGCAGAAACGCCTGCAGCGTCTGCGCCGTGGCGGGATCCTTCTGGTTGCCGTAGACGACGGCGTACAGATAGCTCACGATCGGATATCCGTCCGCGGCGGGCGCGTTGACCAGCGAGATCGACTGGTTCGGCGGGGTCTGTGCGGCCAGGCTGGCCGCCGCGGCCCCAATGCTCTGGGGGTCGGCGAGCAGGAAATTGCCTGCAGCGTTACCCAATTGGGCTTCACCCAGTCCCTTCTGGTGGGCCACGTCGAGGTAGCCGCTACCGTGGTACGTGACACAGCCGGGGTTCGCGGCGCAGTCGTTCAGCATGCCCGCCTTGCCCTCGGCATCGTCCTCAACCCGTGCACCCGGGACCGCGGGAAAATCGACGGTGGTGCCGGCGCCGGGTGACTTGCCCCAGCCGTCGGGGTCTTGCTTCGACAAATACTCGGTGAACAAGAATGTGTCGCCGGATCCGTCGGAACGATGTAGCGGAATCACCGCGGTAGCGGGCAAATTCACGCCCGGGTTGAGCGCAGCGATCTGCGGGTCGTTCCAGGTTTTGACCGTGCCCTGGTACATCGCCGCAAGGACTTTGCCGTCCAGCTTGAGGTGCTCGGTGATGCCGGGCAGGTTGTAGCTGATGTGCAGCGCCGAAATGGCTACCGCGATGTTCATCAGCCCTGGGTGCGCGGCGACGTCGGCAGCGGACAGGTAGGCGCCCGAGGCACCGATATTGACTGCTCCGGCGGCCGCTTGCGAGATCCCGAACGCGGACACAGTGCCGTCCGTTGTGATCGTGACGTTTGGATATTTCACGTGATACGCCGCGGCCCAGGCATCGATCAGCGGGTAGAGATCTTTGGAACCGGTTTCCCACAATGTCACCTTTGACGTCGCGGGCGCGGTGACCACGGGCGCCGTAGATGACCCGGGAGAACCGCCGGTCTTGCTTGACCCGCAGGCCGCGACCAACGCCAGCGACACCAAAACCAACGCCGTGCGGTAGCGAAAGTTCACGTCCTCCCCTTTATTTTCGGCCCGTTGCGGGACACGTACTTCAAGCGCGCGACATCCCCGTCGTCGGACGACGTTGTATGTCGTCGCTCATCTTTATCATCGGCTCATGAATAGGGCGTCAACGATCGTCGCTTCCGCGACCGGCACGCGGGGCCTGCGAGACGTCTCGACGGCATGAGGACGGCCTTCGCTTTTCTACCGCTCTACTTCGGGCTGCTGTTTGGATTCTTCACCCACCGCGTCGCGCTGGGTGTGGTGGGAGCTTGTTGTGGACTGCTTTTCGCCGGCTTGATTCAGCCGGCCTACCGTCGGTCGCGGCGGCGATTACGGACCTATGCGGGCATCGGGGAAATCGACGCGATGGACGGCGTGGAGTTTGAAGATTACGTCGCGGCACGCATGCAGCGCGCGGGCTGGCAGGTCAGCTTCACCCCTGCCGTGGGTGACTACGGCGTCGACCTGATCGCGCAGAAGGACGGCCAGTATGCGGCGGTCCAGTGCAAGCGGCACGGTAAGACGATTGGAGTCGCCGCTGTCCAGCAGGTGGTGGCGGGTGCGCGCCATCACGGGTGCACGCGCAGCATCGTGGTGAGCAATCAGGAGTTCACTACTGCTGCAAAGCAGTTGGCCTACACACACGGTTGTCAGCTGATTGGCCGCCGGGCGTTGCAAAGCTGGGTCCCCGCGCCCACTGGAAAAGTGTTGCGTAACTGACGTTCTGGGCTCAGATTTGCGCCGAAATTCGAATCTGATTCTCCACCAGGCGTTTTGGTATGGCCACCGAGGGTATCAAGCGGCGAAGTCGCCGACGATGGTCATCTTGTTGCCGTCGGAGGCGGTGGCGAAGCCCGCTGCCGTGTATGCGCAGTTCAGGATGATCGCGCGGTGCGGAGGACTTTGCATCCACAAGTCGAGAGCTTGACTCGGATTCGCCGCGGATCCGGTGCCCCAGAAGACGACCTCACCGCTGTAGGGGGTCCGGTAGCCCGCGTCGGTGATACGCACCTGCGGTGACGAACCGTCCGAACCGATATGGCCGTTCACACCGTTGCGCAGCATGTCGTCCGCGTGCCGCTGGGCCGCTTCTGTCAACCGCGGGTCGGCGCCGATTGCCCCGCATGCGTCGCGCACCCGGTTGACGCCGCCGTACAACGCGGCCCCTGCACCGTCGGCGCGCGCCGCAAACTCAGCAACCGTCCCGGGAGCCGTGATGAGCAAAACACCGATCGAGACCACGGCGACAGTTTTGATTTTCCCCATCGCGTTGCCTGTTGCCACGTATTGTTCATCGATCCCAGGCATGCCAGCGTTACCGACTTGTGACCATGGACGTTCGAAGCCCGTGGCGCTGAGCGGCGCCGCTGTGTCCGCAGCTACCAATTGCTGGGCGAGTAGTCCTTGAGGAAGCAGCCGTGCAGGTCTTCGCCGGACTCACCGCGGACGATCGGGTCGTAGACGCGGGCGGCGCCGTCGACCAGGTCGAGCGGGGCATGGAAACCCTCGTCGGCAAGCCGCAGCTTCGTCGGGTGCGGGCGCTCGTCGGTGATCCAGCCCGTATCCACGGCCGTCATGAGAATGCGGTCCTGCTCCAGCATCTCTTTGGCGCTGGTGCGGGTAAGCATGTTGAGTGCGGCCTTCGCCATGTTGGTGTGTGGATGCCCCGGGCCCTTGTAGGCACGGCTGAACTGTCCCTCCATCGCAGACACATTCACCACGTACTTGCGGCGCGCGGGTGACGCGGCCATCGCCGGGCGCAGGCGGCTCACCAGAATGAACGGCGCGGTCTGATTGCAGAGTTGAACCTCGAGCAATTCCATCGCATCGACCTCGTGCACGCGTTGCGTCCAACTGTTGATCGGCGCGGTGTCGGGCAACAAGCCACCGGCGTCGATGGCGGTGCCGGCGACGATGCGGTCCGGCGACGCGCTTCGGGCGGTAAGGGCCAATTCGGTTACAGCATGCGGAGTTTGGTGCTCGGCGAGGCTTCCGGCAAGCGCGGCGGGATGGGCGTCGCTGACGCGGTCGAACGTGATCACGTCGACGAGTTCGGGCGCCGGGCTACGCTCTGCCGCGATGAGCGCCGCGTAGGAGCCGGGAGCGCGGCGCACCGTCTGGGCCGCGTTGTTGATCAGGATGTCCAGCGGGCCCTGCGCGGCCACGGTGTCGGCGAGCGCGACGACCTGGGCTGGGTCGCGCAGGTCGATGCCCACGATGCGCAGCCGGTGCAGCCAGTCGGCACTGTCGGGCATCCCCGCGAACCGGCGCACGGCGTCGTTGGGAAAACGGGTGGTGATGGTCGTGTGGGCGCCGTCGCGGAGCAGTCGCAGCGCGATGTACATTCCGATCTTCGCGCGGCCGCCGGTGAGCAGGGCCGTCCTACCGGTGAGGTCGGTGCGGGCATCGCGCTTGGAGCGGTTGAGCGCGGCGCACTCGGGGCAGAGCTGATGGTAGAAGGCGTCGACCACCGTGTAGCGGTGCTTGCACACGTAGCAGGAGCGCGGCCGCAGCAACGTGCCGGCGCTGGCACCCACCGCGGTCGACACGAGCGGCAGGCCCCGGGTCTCGTCGTCGATGCGGCCGGGCGCGCCGGTGGCGGTAGCCGCGGTCACGGCATCGTCGGCGGCTGCCACTGCGTCGCGCTTGGCGGCACGGCGGGCCTTCCTGACTGACTTGAATATGCCCGCGGTGGCCCGGCGCACCGCAACGGCATCGGGGTGCTCGGGCGGTAGTGACTCGACATCGGCCAGCACCTGCAGGCAAATGTCGAGCTTGTCCGGGTCTATCGCATTCACGGGGGAAGACTACGGCCTTTTTCGCGTGCTTTCGTCCTCGACGTCCGATGGCGGGAATGCTGAGCGCTGCAGCGATCCCTGGTACGTCGCGCTGAAAGCGATCAGCCCGCCTCGATCGCGGCAACAGTTGCCGCCGCGTCCGGCCCACAGATGCGTTGGAGATTCACGGGTCCCGCTGCCACGAGATCGTCGATGCGGTGCTTGAGGTCCCCCGACGAAAGATGGGCGTACAGGCTTGCACCCGGGCATGAGGTTTGGGCCAGGTCGCGGTGGCCGGCAAGAGTGTTGCTGGCGATGTGAAAGGTTTGCGTGGCCCACGCGAAAGCCAATGCGGCTCCGTGGAGTTGGGCTTCGGAGACGGCTTCTTTGTCGAAGTCTCCCTCGCAGAGGACCAGAAAGTGACCCGTCGTGTCGTAATCCGTTGCGGTGTCCCCGGCGATCTGCGGCGTCCGCAGTTCGTAGATGTTGCCGTCGCGGTCGATCCCGACGTGATAAGCGATGTCGACCCATCCCTTGTCTTGGTGATAGCGCTGGTCCTGACGGAGACGTCCGGGGGCGTTGCGGTTGTCTCCCAGGACGACAGCCTCGTGGTGAAGCGTCATTCGCATGATGGTGTGAGGCCTGCCGCCGGCCAGGGCGGGCCGGGCACCCCATGCATCGCGACACAACATGACGGCAGAAGTCGCGCTAAGCGGGACGACGGGCTCAACGACCGATCGAGAGCACCCGCTCACGATCGCCAGTGCTCCCGCCCCACCGGCCAGCTTGAGCAGCCGACGACGGTTGACCGGCGCACCGCCGCCGTCGCAGCGGCCAGGTATGTCGGTGTCCACGATGAACACCATACGAAGCTCAGGGGCTGCCGGGGGTCGCCACCGCGAAGCTAACCCCTGGAAGCCGTCTTTGGACTCAGCGATCGATCGCCTTTAATTGGGTTGCCCCCGCTGCTGGATAGGACCCGGTGTGACCCAACCACGACCACTCACCATCCGCACGCTCCTCGCGGAGAGTGTTCGCCTGTTCGGCCGGGAGACGTACGTGGTCACACCGACGGAGCGACTCACATACGAGCAGGCAGAACAGCGCTCGGCGCATATCGCGCGCCGGCTGCTACAAGAAGGCGTCGGCAAGGGCAGCCGGGTGGGACTGTTCTTCCCCAACGGCGTGGAGTGGATCATTTGGTGGATTGCTGTCTCACGAATCGGCGCTGTGGCCGTCCCGATGAGCACCATGTACACCCCGGCGGAGATCGCAAAAGTATTGCGGCTGGCTGATATTGGGCTATTGGTCGCCCCCAGCCAGGTCCTCGACATCAATGTCGCCGCACAGTTGGAAGCCGCGCTGCCTCAGCTGTCCGATCAGCAGGCCGGACGTCTGGCCCTACCGGTGGCGCCGTACCTGCGTCGCATCGTGATCACCGGCGAGCCCGAACGGGCATGGGCGACCCGCTGGGATGGGAATACCGCCTCGGGAGTCACAGACGAGGTGTTGGCCGCAGCGGAGGCCGAAGTGTCACCCGCCGATCTGGCCATCATGGTGCACACCTCGGGGTCCACCGCGGATCCCAAGGGTGTTCTGCACACCCACGGCACCGTGGTCCGGCAGACCTCGACGTGGCCGAGCGCCATTCGAGCGCTCACCGGGCCGGCGTCCCCGACCAAAATCCTCTGCGCGATGCCGTTCTTCTGGATCGGCGGCTTGCTCGCTGCGACGGGGGCTTTGCACGAACCGGTGACGCTTCTGGTGATGGCGCGGCTCGACGCTGGCACGGCGTTGGATCTGGTGGAACGCGAACGCGCGACCGGGATCGTCGGATGGCCCGCGTTCACCCAGCGCTTGCGCGAGCACCCGACCTTCGCCAGTCGCGACCTGAGCAGCGCGCCGATGCTGCGGGATGGTCCGCTGGACTTGGCGATGATCGACGCACCGGACGGATTTCCCATACACCGCACCATGTCTGAGACCGCCGGCGGTTTCGTCTGCACCGAGATGAGCATCGTGGACGAGCAGGGTGCACCCGTCCCGCCAGGGTCCACCGGCGAACTCCTGGTCCGTGGGATTGGCACAATGGCCGGCTATAACAAGCGCGAGAGATGGGAAACCTTCGACGCGGACGGCTGGTATCACACCGGGGACCGCGTCTATCGCCGAGAAAACGACCCGCGCTTGTTCTACGTCGGACGAACCAGTGAGCTGATCAAATCGGCGGGCGCCAACGTCTCTCCGCTCGAGGTCGAGGCGGTCATCGAGGATTTCGACGACGTCGCACAATGCGTCGTCGTCGGCGTCGACGACCCCGAGCGCGGCGAAGAGGTGTGCGCAGTCGTCGTAGCGGCGAACGCGACGATCGATGTTGCATCCCTAGCCGAGCGCGCACGAAAGCAGTTGTCCAGCTACAAAGTACCGACGCGCTGGGCCATCGCAACCAGCGACCAAATTCCCACGTTGCCCAGCGGCAAGCTCAACCGAAAGGCGCTGCAGACGATGTTGACCAGCGGTCTACTGGACTGAGTCGATCTGACGCCAATAGCGTGACGGCGAACCGCTGCGAACGCCCTCAAAGATGTAGGGCGCGCGCCGCTGCCGTCGCAACCTCGCCCCGCAGCTTCGACATGGGCGGACTGCCTCGCACATGGATCGAATTCGACAGCAGAACGATGTAGGTATCGGAGCCGGGGTCCATCCAAACCGAGGTTCCGGTAAAGCCGGTATGACCAAAGCTTCCGATCGGGAAGATCGCGCCGCGCGCCGTGGAGTCGGTCGTATCGATATCCCAGCCGAAACCGCGCAGGTTTTCACCCGCGATCGCCGGATAGTGGTCAGCCAGAAGCGGATTCGTCGTATTCGGTCCAGCTTCCCGGGCGGCGGCATTGGCAGCTTCGAGTTGTCGCGGGCTGCGCCCCGGCTGCTGCGGACTTGTCATCATCTCCAAAGTCGTTTGCAGCAAAGGAAATTCACTCGGACGGCCCGCGAGCCGATCGAGCAGGGCCTGCGCAAAGACACTCACATCGTGTGCCGTCGAGAACACACCGGCATGCCCCGCCACTCCACCCATGCGCCGCGCTGTTGTGTCCTGCACGGTGCCCCGAAGCAGGTGATCGAGATCGGGATTTCTGCCGGGATCGGCTCGCCCTTCTTCGTCACGGGCTGTCGGTGCGATGCGCGGCAGCAGACCGACGTCCCAGGTACCGGCAGGGCAGGCGTCCCGCGCCGACCCGTGAGGCGACGGAGCCCAACTGACGGCCGATCCGATGGTCTGGTGCGGACCGCATGCTTTCGCCGGCGGAAGGTAGCGGGTATCTGTCATGCCGAGCGGCGCGAACACACGGCGCTGGACGTAGACATCCAGGTCTTCACCTGTGACCTTCTCGACCAGCGCCCCCAGCAGAACGAAGTTGATGTCTGAATAAGCAAAGCCGTCGCCGGGGCCAGACTCCAGCGGTGTGGTAAGCGCGCGGTGAATGCCCTCTGCTTTATCGGCTCCATCCAGTCCCCATGGATCTCCCAGATTGACATCGCCCGGTAGGCCCGACGTGTGTGTGAGCAACATGCGCACGGTCACCTGAGCGCGCCGAGGATTGCTCGCGGTATTGAAGTCAGGCAAGTAATGCTGCACCGGATCGTCGAACGCAATCTGGCCTTGTTCGTAAAGCTGCATGACGGCAGTCGCCGTTGCCAGGCTCTTCGTCAGCGACGCCAAGTCGAAGATCGTGTCCTCAGTCATCGGCTCCGCGGGTGCGGGCAACCCGTCCAGCCCGGGTTCGTCCGCAAGCTTGCGCGAGCCGTAAGCCTGATGAAAGGCGACCTTGCCGTCGTGCCCGATCACCGCTACCGCCCCGGGCAGTCTGTTTGCCGCGATCGAATCGTTGATCAGCTCGGAGATATTTGAGAAATCAGCCGCGGGGGCCGCTTCTGGTGTCTGCGTTGCCTGCCCTGCGCGACTCAACGGGTGGTGTGCTGCCTCGCCATGCGAGCACGCCGCAACGAATGCCAGCGCGACGATTCCGAGACCGGTGGCCTGTCGGATGGATTTGCCGGCACGATTCGTCAACTGCGGGCCTGGGGTGAAGGACGCACGATCTCAGTGTCCACGGCGTGGGTGCCTTTAGTCCTGCGGCTTGGATCTTTTCGGCCCTGACGATCACCGCCTCCGCAAGTGATCCTGTCGGTGGGGCCGAGAGAGAAGAACCGAAATGCGGCAATCACCACATGGCGCGACCCTCGTAGGTGTTGACGGCTCCGCAGCGGCACTCGGTGCTGTTCGGTGGGCGGCCCACGATGCGGCACTACGGAATGTGCCCCTCACGCTGGTCCACGCCTTCGACACGCCGTTACCGGAGTGGTTCGAGTTCGCCGGGCTCGCAGGCTCTCGGCATTCGCAAAAACAGCGGGCGCACAGCGTCATCGATTCGGCGATCAATGTCGCCGCGGAGAGCGCCGGTGGTTCATTACAGATCGATAGCACGTTGTGTCATTCGGCCGCCGTCCCCACGCTCGTCGACCTATCCAAAGACGCCGAGATGGTCGTGGTTGGTTGGCGGGGGCATAGCGGCGTGGTGTCACACGGTTTCCTGGGCTCCGTGAGTTCGGCATTGGTCCACCACGCGCATTGCCCCGTCGCGGTAATCCGTGACGACCACGCCATCGCGGCCAACGTCGCACCGGCGCCCGTGCTGGTGGGCATCGACGGCTCACCGGCCTCGGAAGCGGCGACTGCTATCGCGTTCGAGCAGGCCTCCCGGCGAGGTGTCGGCCTGACGGCGCTACACGCGTGGATGGATCCCCGTTCTGCCCGTTCCAGGGAGTTGATCCAGGACGCCAAATGGGACGCCGAGCTGTCCCGGGAAGAGGAGACTCTCGCTGAACGGCTGGCGGGCTGGCACGAGCGCTACCCCGAGGTGGGCATCCGTCGCAGAATAGAGATTGGCGATCCGGCACGTTGGTTGATCGCCGCATCCGAACGCGCGCAATTGGTTGTGGTCGGCAGCCACGGTTGCGGCTGGTTCAGTGGCAGGTTGCTGGGATCGGTCGGCGCTGCGGTGGTCAACCGTGCCAAGTCCTCTGTGATCGTGGCTCGCCATGGACCCACGCATGGACGGCCGACAGCATGAAGGGCGAAAAATTCTGTGCCGCAATGAACACGTGCGATGAACGACTAAGCTAAGTGCGGCGATACCGAACCACATCCAGAGTGTTGGCCCCAATGCCAGAGCAGCACAACAGATTCAGGGTGCCCAGACGGTTCGACGGCCGGTCAACGACTCATTGCTTCTTGCCGAGCCTGTGCCGCTTTGGCGGCCTCGCGCTCAGCCTTCTCTTTCACATGGGTGGAGCAGCTATGCACCATTTCGCAATGGTACCGGTCACTGCATTCATGCGAACAATAGGCGGAAGCCGTCGGAAGCCATTCCGGATCAGAAACGTCGCGCGGCCGCTCGGCTGGATGAAACGTGTGCCCGCAGTGCACGCAGGCCTTGGTCTTGACCATAACGGTCAGAGTACGCGCGAAACCCCACTCTGTGACGTGCAATACAACCCGAATTCGTTGGCGCCGTTCTCGAATTCGTTAACCAAGCTATGTAAAAGGGTTGTTGTCAGCGCGGCACATTTCCAAATTGACGGGGTGGACTATTCCGAATGCGTCCGCGGAGCCGTGTGCCGCGGTTGGTGCAACAGTGCGCGGACCAACGGACGTGGCCCCAGGGAGCGAAGCATCTGGCTGGCTGGGCGCACGCGTACCCGTTTCGGCCACCAGAACCAGCGTCCCATCACCGTCATGATCGACGGCGTGATGAGCGTACGAACGACGAACGTGTCGAACATCAGACCGATACCGATCGTGGACCCGAACTGGCCGATCGCCCGCAGATCGCTGGAGAGCATCGCGGCCATCGTGACGGCGAAAACCACACCGGCAGCGGACACCACCGGGCCCGTCACGCCGACGCCGCGGATGAGCCCGGTGTTCAGGCCGGCCCCGATTTCCTCCTCGATTCGGGACACCAGCATCAGGTTGTAATCGGACCCCACCGCTAAGAGCACGATCAACGCGAATTCCGTTGCCACCCAGTGCAACTGGAAGTGGCCCAAGTGCTGCCAAATCAATGTCGAGAATCCGAACGCTGCGCCTAGCGACAGCACGATCGTGCCGACGATGACCCCCGCTGCTACCAGTGCGCGGGTGACGATCACCATGATGATGAAGATCAGCACGATCGACGCCGCCGCGGCGATCAGCAGGTCATACCAGGCGCCAGTGGCGATGTCGTGGAATGTTGCGGCGGTGCCGCCGAGGTAGATGTCGGCGTTCTCTAGCGAGGTGAGCTTCAGCGCCTCCTTGGCCGCGTTGCGCTCTTGCTCGACGGACTTGATGCCTTCCGCGGTCGCCGGGTCCACGGCGTGAGTGATGATGAAGCGCGCGGCCTTTCCGTCGGGCGACACCATCAGGCTCAGCCCGAATTGGAAGTCCGGGTTCTGGAAGATCTCGGGCGGCAGGTAAAACAGGCTTTCCACCCGAGCGTCGTTGAACGATTTACCCATCACGGCATTGGTGTCGGTGAGCCGGTCGAACTGGTCGATCAGACTGTTGAACGAGCTGTAGATGGTCAGCGTCGTATCCCGGATCGACTTCGAGACGGCGATGTTCTCCGGAATGATCGCCAGCAATTCGCGGGTGGCGCTGGCCGTGTTGGTCAGGTCGCCGGTCAGGGCGTGGAACTTTTCGGCCAGCTGATCGAATCCGTCCAGCGCGTCGAACAGCGACCGTAACGACCAGCAGATCGGGATGTCGTAGCAGTGCTTCTCCCAGTAGAAGTAGCTGCGAATCGGCCTCCAGAAGTCGTCGAAATCCGCGATGTGGTCCCGGATCTCGTCCGTGATCTTTGCCGTCTCCGCGGTGGTTTTCGAGCTGTCGTCGGCGGCGTCGGCGAGCTTCTGGGTGATCGCGTACTGGCGTTCCAGCAGAGAGATCTGGGTGTCGAGGAACCCGGTGATCTTCTTGATGTCGCCGACGCGGTCCCTCAAATAATTGAGGTTGTCGCGGATCGGCGCGGTTTGCACACTCAGCTGGAATGGAATGGACCCGTCTTCGATTGGTGGGCCGAGCGGTCTGGTGATGCTCTGCACCCGTTCGATGCCCGGCACCCGGAAAATGGCACTGGCAACCTTGTCCAACACCAGCATGTCTCGGGGATTGCGCAGATCGTGGTCCGATTCGATCATCAGCAGGTCCGGGTTCAGGCGGGCCTGGGTGAAGTGCCGATCGGCCGCGTCGTACGCCTGCACCGAGGCCGCGCTCTTCGGCAAGTAGTACAGGTCGTTGTAACGCGGGGTGAAGCCCGCTAGACCAAGGGCGCCGACGATCGCCAGGATGACGGAGGTCGCGAGGATGGGCGCCGGCCAGCGCACGATGGCCGTCGCCAGGCGGCGCCAGCGGGTGTAGTTGAACTTGCGCTTGGGGTCCAAAAGGCCGAAGCCACTGGCGACCGCAATGAGAGCGGGCGTCAGCGTGACCCCAGCCGCCACCACCACCAGCAGTCCCACCGCGCACGGGAACGCCAGCGAACTGAAGTAGGGCAGCCGGGTGAACTTCAAGCAGGCCAGCGCCCCGACGATGGTCAGACCGGAGCCCAGGACCACCTTGCTGACACCGGCGAAGGTGTCGTAATAGGCGGCCTCACGGTCCAGACCGCGTTCACGGCCCTCCTGGTAGCGGCCGACCATGAAAATCGCGTAGTCGGTACCCGCTGCGATCGCGAGTGAGGTCAGCAGGTTCACGGCGAAGGTCGACAACCCCATGACGCCGGTTTCGCCCAGCAGCGAAACCACGCCACGGCCGGACAGCAGCCCAATGAAGAGGATGAACATGGTCAGCAACACGGTGCTGATGGACCGGTAAACGAACATCAGCATGAGCGCGATGATGACGACCGTGATGAGCGTGATCTTGGCCAGGCTCTTGTCACCGACAACGATTACGTCGGCGGTCAGCGCTCCCTGGCCCGCGACGTAGGCCTTGACGCCGGCGGGCGGCTTGGAGTCCGCGACGATCTTGCGCACCGCGGCAACGGATGCGTCGCCGATCGCCCCACCCTGATCGCCTTTGAGGTTGACCTGGACGTAGGCGGCCTTATGGTCGTAGCTCTCCACACCTGAGGACGTGAATCGCTGGCCCCAGAAGTTCAGCGCATGCTCGACGTGTTCGTGGTCGGCCTGGATCTTTTTGACCAGGTCGTCGTAGAACCGGTGGGCGTCCGGGCCGAGCGGTTTGTCACCGACCAGGGTGACCAGGACGAGGTTGTCGGAGTCGTACTCCTTGAACTTCTCGCCGATGTGTTTCATCCCGGTTACCGATGGTGCGTCCGACGGCGAGAGCGGGACCGAGATCTCCTCGGCGACCTTCTCCAACTGCGGGACGAAGACGTTCACCCCGATCGCGATCAGCACCCAGACCACGACGATCGGCAGCGCCAGGACGCGGATGGTGCGGGCCAGGCGCGGTCGATGCTCAAGCTCGTAGGGCTCGGCGACGGGGATATCGGCGGTGTCGTCAGCGTCGCGCGCGTCGCTCGTCATGCGGACTTGTCCAAGCAGGAAACCTGAGCGTCGCGGGTGTTGACCTGCTGTTGATCGACCAATTTGCCGTCGACGGTGATCCGGCAGCCAATGGTGGGGCTGTCACCCTGGGCGACAACGTAGGCGAAGATACCGGGCATCTCCGCGACGATCGTCGTCGACCACGGCAAGGTGGTGAAGTCCGCCTTTTGCGGTAGCGACTCCGCGTCCATCCAGTTGACGACGCCGGTCGTTCCGGGCGGTCCAAAGATTTCGTAGACGGCGGTCTTAGCCGCATACGGCGGCGTCGCATCCCGGGGATCGGGCTTGGCCAGGCCGGGTCCTGGGAAGACGTCGTGGAGTCGGTCGACTGCGATGCCGCCGATGATCAGCGCCACGACCACGACCACCGCAACCCAGCCTCGCTTGAGAAGTGTCAGCAATTGAATGCCCCCCGCCCCCGAATGCCCGATGGGCTGATATTAAGACAAATCGTCGACCTCGCCACCGCAGCGCAAACGCCACAGCGGCCGGGATGATTCCCGGGGTGGCACATTGCGACAGCAGTTTTCACCTCGCGGCCGAGGGACTGCCAGCGCGGGCGGGACCTTCGGCAGTGACGACCGCCACACCATCGACCTCCTGACGGCCGCCTCGGTCTGGAGAAAATCGAGCGCGAAAGAATCCTGGTCCGAGCGCGAGCGCCGCACTGGCGTCGCGGTGACTTCGCGCAACGAAGGATGCCCACGGTGAAGCTAGGAGGTTCTTCGTCGGCTGCAGACCCGGTTATCGCGAACGGAAATCGTTGCGCGGCTGCACGTTTCGCTCGATAGCGTGAAGAACCACCGGCGCGTCGGGTACCGCACGCTGCGAGTTGCGCACCGCGGGGCGGCAGTTCGCTTACTCGGTCGAGTTCGCCGGGCTGGTGGGAGTCGTTGGAGTCGCAGGGATCGTTGTCGTTGGAGTCGCAGAGCTCGTCACGGAACTCGTAGGGCTCACGGAACTCGTTGGGCTTACGGACGTCGTCGGCCGCGTCGGACTCGTGGGGCTGGTAGTCCCGGTCGGGCTCGTCGGGGTTGTCGGAGTCGTAGGCGTGGTGGAGGTTGGAGTCGCCAGGCCGGGGCCTACGCCACACCAGTCGGCCACGTCTTTCGGGTACTGCTCGAGCGGTGGCGGACAGCGCTGCCCCGGCGGGAAATTGGCGCCGGCATTGAGCAGATCGCAAGGCACGTAGACCTGCTTTCCGGTCTGAGTGTTGGTCAGACACTTCGTCGGCGGTTGGCCATGGGCCTGGACCGGAATGAGGGCCGCCAGCACCGCCACCACCACCGCGCCGAGCGCGCAAGCTAGACGGCGGTAAGTCATGAAAGCTCCTCGTGATGCGGTGTCGGGCGCACAGAACTCCTGCGGCGGCCTCGTACGTCCAGGCACAGACGACTTGAGCCTAGCTACGACCGATCTGGTGGCGGTCGCGTGACCCACCCGTGTGGTGTGAAAAGGACTTTTGGCACTAGCTCTACCGAACGCGCGAGCCACAAAATCGCGGTTGCGAGGTTCCTACAAGTTGCGAAGGGAGTGATCCTAATGAGAACCACGCGCCAGGAAGCCGAGGACAGCAAAGACTTGCCAGGCTATTGCAGCAGCCGTTGTCCGAAGATGGTGAACGGAAAGGCACACGGTGCCTCATGCCGGTGTAACGCAGGACACCCCGGAAGTCACCAATGCACGTCAGGACATACCTGGTAATAGTCGCGGTCCAGCCACTTGTGCAGGCAAAAAGGATGTTTCGCAGGCACTTATCGACGTCACGCCGTTCGTCTTCAGACAGGTAGAGCCAAAGCAACCTCTGTCAATAAAGCTAGGCCCACAGCAGCTTTCCGGTCCTGTTCGTAAGTTAAAGGAGACATCATGGCCACAGAGAACCCAGAGAATGTCGAGGTACGAGCCGAAGGCGAGAGCAGCACCATTCACTGGCCGGTATCAATCGACGATATCTCGTTTGATGGAGAGGGTCGAATAATTATCTCAAATCCTGAGTTGGCGACGCTGGTCAAGGAGGATGTGCGCAAGGGTAGGCACGTATTCGTCACGCTCGCTAATTCTGGGAATTACTGTGTTGTCGTATCCCAGCCCTGCTCCGGCGGTTAACCACTCGGTCCAACCATAGTTCGCCTCGCATTGTCGTTTCTTGTCAAGGGAGGACAACGTTGCAAATAGCGGGACGCGACATTCTGAAGTGCATGGACGATCGCACGTTACAACTCATCCTACTTCCCACCGAGGCCTGCAATTTTCGTTGCATATACTGCTACGAAGACTTCGCGTACCAACGGATGGATTCCGACGTCGTTACCGGCGTGCTCAACCTGCTCAGCAGACGCGCTCCACATCTGCGGGCGCTCCACCTTTCATGGTTTGGCGGCGAACCACTGTTGGCTCATGACATTGTCGAGAAAATTCTGGAGCACGTCGCTCGGCTGCGCAACACATTCCCGTCATTGCGTCTATTTTCTGACATGTCAACTAATGGATACCTGCTATCTCCTGGATTATTTTCCAAGCTCCTAGAATTGGGCGTTTCCCAGTATCAAGTTTCCTTCGATGGAGCACAGGACGCACACGACCGAAAGCGGATTCTAGCCAGCGGACGAGGGACGTTCGACCGGATTTGGAACAACCTAGTCGCCGTAAGCCAAATTTCCGGAAATTTCACGGTCTTCGTTCGGGTCCACGTAGCCAGTGATAATCTGACGTCAGTCGAGGAACTCGTCGGGAAGTTTACCGAGGAGTTCGGATCGGACTGTAGGTTCAAGATCTTTTTTCGGCAACTTTCCCGCATGGGCGGTGCAAAAGATGCTACTCTGCCAATTCTTGAGTACCACGAAGGCAAGAAAATTATGCAATCACTAAGCCATCGTGCCGCTACTCGTAGCGTCTCGCATATAACGACTGAGGATATCACAACGATTTGCTACGCAGCTCAAGGGAATTCCTTTGTGGTGCGTGCAGACGGCCGGTTGAATAAATGCACAGTAGCACTGGATAATCCTTTGAATCAGGTAGGTCGGCTGCGAGATAATGGGGAGGTCGAACTCGAACTACCCAAAATGCGTTACTGGCTTCGTGGATTAGAGTCACGAAGCGCTGCGGAACTGGGGTGTCCAATGTATGGCAATGGCGCCAGGAGCTGATGAGTGATCAGATGGCCTTTGATCTCGCCCATCAAGGAATTCGCAACTCCTGAATCCGACGGCATTTATTGAGCGCCGCACCGGCCCTCATTCCGTGCCGAAGGCGAAAACCGTTGTCGAGTCGTAGGTCTGGCCCGGGTTGAGCGTGGTGGTCGGGAAGTTCGCGTGATTCGGCGAATCCGGGTAGTGCTGGGTCTCCATCGTGAATCCTGCGCCCTGCCGGTAGATGCGCCCGCTGGTGCCCGTGAACGCCCCGTCGATGAAGTTCGACGTATAGAACTGCACACCGGGCTCGGTTGTGGAGACGGTCAGGGTGCGCCCCGTCTGCGGATCCTTGGCCCTGGCCGCCTCCACCAGCCCAGTGTTGTTGCCGCGGTTGATCACCCAGTTGTGGTCGTAACCGTGGGCCGACAACAGCTGTGGGTCGTTCGCGGCGATGTGCGCACCGACCGCAGTCGCTGAGGTGAAATCGAACGGTGTGCCCTGCACCCGGGCGATCTGACCGGTAGGGATCTGCGCGGAGTCGGTTGGCGTGTAGTCGTCGGCATGGATGGTCACCCGGTGGCCGTAGATGTCGAGGGTGTCCTCACCTGCCAGGTTGAAGTAGCTGTGATTGGTCAGGTTGATCACGGTCGGCGCATCGGTGGTCGCGTGGTAGTTGATGCGCAGTTCGTTCTTCTGGTTCAAGGTGTAGGTGACCGTGGTCGTCAGTGTTCCGGGGTAGCCCATTTCGCCTGCGGGGCTGACATATTGGAGCTTCAGGCTCACGCTGTCGCTAGTGTGCTGCGGACTGGCCTGCCACACCTTCGTATCGAAGCCCGCGCTGCCGCCATGCAGGCTGTTGCCGTTATTGTTGATCGGCACGTGATACTCGTTGCCGTTCAACGAGAATGCCCCCTTGGCGATCCGGTTGCCATAGCGGCCGATGATCGCGCCGAAATAAGTCTTGGCGGTTCCGGAGTTGTTGAGGTAGCCGTCAAGCGTCGGAAAACCCAGCACCACATTGCCGACACGGCCGGTGCGATCGGGAACCTCGATTGTCTGAATGATGCCGCCATAGGTCAGGATTCGCACGCGCATGCCGTGCCCGTTGTTGAGCGTGTAACGGGTCACCGGGGTCCCGTCCGCCTGACCGAACGGCTCGCTGGCGATCGACGGCGGCTCCGCGGGCGTGGTGCTCTTTGTACTACATGCGGCCAAACCAGCGACGCCCGCGATCGCGATCAGCAGAAGCAAGCGATTGCCGCCCACGGGCGCTCCTCGCACTCGTACAAACCACCTGTGCGCAGTGGTCGGGGACATTGGTTCGTGCCTGGCCCGCCGCGACCCGCCAAACCGCAGCCGGCAACGGAGGGCTGGTCCGGAAGCCTTGGCGAAGTGGCCGAACCGCCTATCTAGCCCGGGTCGAGCTACCTGACCTCGAGCAGATCCACCACGAAGATCAGCGACTCGCCGGGCTTGATGACGCCACCGGCGCCACGGTCGCCGTAGGCGAGGTGGGCGGGGATAAGCAGCTGTCGGCGGCCGCCGACCTTCATGCCCTGCACGCCTTGGTCCCAGCCCTGGATGACCTGGCCGACGCCGAGTTGGAACGTCAACGGGTCACCGCGGTTGTAGGAAGCGTCGAACTCCTCGCCGGTGGAGTGCGCCACGCCGACGTAGTGCACGACCACCGTGTTGCCGGAGGTGGCCTCGGTGCCGTCGCCCACTACGACGTCGGTGATGACCAGGTCGGTGGGCGGCTCCCCGCCGGGGAAGTCGATCTCAGGCTTCTTTGCAGTCATGCTCACCACACTGGCAGATGGTCGCCGACGGGCTTGCCGACGGGTGGTTCAAGATGGGCGCGCACTCAGCGTCGCCGGCGAGCTCAGTTCGATGAGATAGTGATGAAAATGAAAACTGGTCAGAGCCTTGAGGCCCTGACCAGCACATTCTCGGTGGAGCTGCCGGGAATCGAACCCGGGTCCTACGGCATTCCCTCAAGGCTTCTCCGTGCGCAGTCCGCTATGCCTCTACTCGGATCTCCTGATCACGCGAACTAGCCAGGATGACGATCCCAGTCGCTGTTGGTGTCCCGATGAGTCCCGCGACCGGACTCATCGGTGGATCCCTCTAGCTGATGCCGGGGTCCGGGGCGAGGGCGTTCCCGGTCCGACAGACTAGCTTCGCTTAGGCAGCGAGAGCGTAGTCGCGCTGATGAGAATCGGCGCTTATATGGTTGCAACGACGCTTACGGTGGTCTCTTGCCTGCACCGGCACGCTTCCCTTGATTCGATGCGCGAAGTCGAAACCGTTCAGCCCCTTGTCTTGTGTTTTCGCGCTCTAGCTTTTCTGCACCTGCCGATTTTCGGCAGGACAACCATTCTACGGCAGCCTTAACGAGCGGCAACGGAATTATGTTCCGCACCAGGACGCGGTCAGATCACGAAGTTCAGCCGCTCGACGATCCGCGCGGCGACGTCCTTGTCACCACCGAGTTCGACGTCCTGTGGGCGGGCCGGGCACATCGGGCGTCCCCCGGCGAGCCGGGTGAACTGCAGGGCGTCCGCCCGGACCGTCGCGGTCGGCTCCAGCCCGCCGAAGTCATCCACCACCGCAGCGCGTCCGTCGACCTTGACCCGGATGTTGCGCGCCAGCGGGCCGGTCAGGTCGAACAGGATGCGGGAGCCCTCGGGCGCTTTCGCGAGTTTGCCGACCACGAACCCCAAGGTGGCCGCGACCTCATCCAGCGACAGCCGCGACGCGGCCCCCTTCAGCTCGGCATCCGACGACGGCCGCTGGACCGCCACGCGGATGTCCTGCTCGTGCATCCAGCAGTCGAAGACCCGGATTCGCATGAACCGCCCATAACTTTCGGGGCCGGCAGGCGTGAAGGTCTCGGCGTTCCATTGCTCGTCGGACATCGCCTCCAACGCCTTGCGGCGTCCCTCGGTCACCGCACGGAATCGCTCGAGCACGCTGCTGCTGGGTTGCGTGCCGAGATGGCGGACCCAGCACTCGTTCATTGCCCCGATGTCGTTGCGCACATGGTCGAGCGTCTTGACATCGATGTCCGGTTCGGGCGCGGCGATGCCCTCGAGGAATGACTCGGTGCCGACGATGTGCGACGCGACGCCCTGTACGTCCCAGCCCGGCAACGGCGTCGGCGCCCGCCAGTCGGCCTCGGACAGCCCGCCGAGTAGCGCTTCGATGGAGTCCCAGACGGCGAACAGCCCGTCGAGCACGTCGGATTTGTCGAGTCTGGTAACAGCACGCGTGGTCATGGTCGGATGCTAGGCCGATTACCGTCCGATCGTTAGCCCCACTCGCGCCAGAATCAGACCGGCGATCATCAGGGTGCCTGCCGCCGCGATCGTCCAGGTCATTCCGCCCAACGCGGTAACACAGGCTCCCAGGCCGATCACCAGCAGCGCATGGACCAGACGGGCAACGACAAAGGCGCGCTCCCTTAAGACCGACGCGAGCACCGTGCGGGGGATGGCAGACAGGAATCGGCCAAGAATGACGATCAGCGCCGCGGTCACCACTCCCGTCGCCACCCGCAGCACTACCGTGGGATGACCGTCGCCGTGGTTGAACCCGACGAATTGGATCAGGACCGCCAGCACGGTGGCGACGACGGTCAGCCGACGCAACATCTTCGCCAGCACCGCGCCGATATTGCGGCGGACGAGATCACCCAACGTCGGGTCGCTGCCCGCGGCGCCGAGAAACCCGCGCAGGGCGTGGCCGAACTTGCCGCGCTGCAACCGATTGACGGCCATGTTGTTCAGGGCCGCGGCGTGGTTTGCGTCCAACGCCAACGCTTGCCGGTACGAGTCCGTCGATTCCCGGATGCGGCCCAGATCGTGCAGGATCGAGCCGCGCAGAACCAGACCGTCGGGGCTCGCGGGGTCGAGACGCAACGCCTCGTCGACGACCACCAGCGCCGAATTCAGCTGATGGGACTTCTGCAGCAGGCGTGCGTAAACCCGGTGTTGCAGAGGCTCATTCGGATGAGTCCTGACTCCCTGCCATGCCATCCACAGCGCGTCGCCGTGGCGGCCCAGGCCTTCGAGCGACAACGCATATATCCGCATGGCCAACTCATGCTGTGGCGCCGCGGCCAAAGCGGCGTACGCACTGCGCGAGGCGCCGTCATAGTTTTCGAGCAGGTATTCAGCGCGCGCGTATTGAGCGAGTAGACCGGGATCGTTCGGGTTCTGCGACAACGAACGGCGCAGAACCTCACGCCCGCGTTCGTAGTTTTCGGTGTCGAAGTACGCCTCGGCAACATGAATGGCCTGATCGGCTTGGTCGACACCGGGCTCCGATGTCATCGACGGTTACCGAATTTTCCTGCGCCGCAGGTATTTTGCCAGATCGTCGTAGGTGCCGTCGTTGTTGGCGAATTCGACGATGTTGCGTGCGACCTCGAACCACGGCCCGGTGCTGGGACGGATCTGCGCCGCCGCCTCGTCCACATCCGCCATCGTCACCGGGCGGACCTGCCCGCTGCGCATCGACGCCGACATCGCCAATTGCGTTGCGCTGTCACACACATGCGCGAGGTCGGCACCCGAAAACCCGTCCGTGCGCTTCGCGATCGATTTCAAATCGATCCCCGCCACCGGCCGATCCTTCAGGTGCGAACGCAGAATCCCCGTCCTGGCTTCGGCATCGGGCAATCCCACGAAGACCATCCGGTCGAACCGGCCAGGCCGCCGCAGCGCGGGGTCCACATCCCAAGGTGCATTCGTGGCGCCGAGCACATACACCCCGTCGTTGGTCGACGTCGCCGAATCCATTTCCTCCAACAACGTATTGACCACCGGCCGCATCCCGGAGCTTCCGCTCAACGCCGAACGCCGATGCCCCAACGCGTCCAGTTCGTCGAAGAACAACACGCAGGGAGCGTTGCGGCGCGCGCTATCGAAAACCGAACGGATGCTGCGTTCGCTCTCCCCGAACCAATGGTGCAAAACGTCGGCAATCCCCACCTGATAGAAGTTCGCCCCGAGTTCACCCGAAATAGCCTTGGCGATATAGGTTTTGCCGCACCCGGGCGGCCCGTAGAGCAACAGGCCACCGCGGGCTGAGACCTTGTAGGCCTTCATCAACTCGGGATTGCGGATCGGGCCCAGCAGCGAAAGTTCAATCTGTCGTTTGACATCGGCCATGCCCGCGACGTCGTCGAGCCGTACGCCGCTGCGCTCGAGAACGTCGAAGTCGCCCTCGTTGACGACGTCGGCGGGCGCGTCGACGAAAGCCGGCTCGATGATGTCGGCGACCTGACGTTCGGCACTGGACCAATCGAACTGGGCATCGCCGGCTGATCGCCCGGCCACGGGTGTCCCGTCGGCTGATGCCTGAGGGGGCGCGGCAAGCGCCGTACTGCAGCGCTGCACCAGACTCAGCGCGTTGGCGTTACCGGCGTCTTGGTGCAGCGCCGCGCTGCAGTGTCCCAGCGCCTCGGCATAGCGTCCTCGGTCGGCCAGCAAGCCGGCCAGATGCAATCGCAACTCGACCACGTCGGGGCTGCGCTCCACGGCAGCGGACAACTCGCGAATTACAGGGTCTTCACCCAACGTCTTCTCCCGACCTAGTCCCGCCGGGACCATAGTAGGTCGCAGAACAGAAGTTAGTTGGCGGCGATCATGGCCACCGATCCCATGGCCATCACCATGCCGATCCCCTGCCAGCGAGTCACTCGCTCGCGCAGAACCATCATCGCCAGGACGACGGTGGCGGCGGGATACAGCGAAATCATGATGCTGGCCAACGACAGCAGCCACGACTGCAGCGCTATCAGTTGCGTCACCAGAGCGCAGATGTCGAGCAGCGCAATGGCCAGCGCCAGCTTCATCGACTCCCCACGCGGCAGCTGCAAGCTGCGGCGGGACGCGGCCAGCGCGGTGACCACCACCGTGGCCGACAACCGCGCGAACATCAACGGCCACAGCTTGGAGTCGTGTGGTGATTGGTGCAGGAACACCAAGTCCAGCCCGAACGCACACCCGGCCAGTACGGTCAGCCAGGCAATTTTGGGCGTGAAGCGGAATCGCGTCTTGCCTTCCACGGTGGCCTCACGGCTGACCAGCATCACCGCGACGATGGCCAGCACCACGCCGGCCGACGCCGCCGGGCCGGGTCTCTCCCCCAACGCGATGCCGACCGCCACGGGGACCGCGGCATTGAGCACGCCCGCCAGGGGGGCGACCACCGAGATGGGCCCAGACCCCAGCGCGGCGTAGAACGCCCACATGCCGAAGGCCTGACCGATGCCGTACAGGCTGCCCCAAAAGATCGCGCCGGAATGGATCGGTCCGCCCGCGCACAATGCGATCACGCCGAGCAACACGGCCTCGACCGGGTACGCCGCCAACATCACGCGCAGCGCTGCCACTCGTCGCGCTGCCACGCCGCCCACGAAATCGCTGACGCCGTAGGACACGGCAGACAGCTGAGCGTACGCGGCTCCGATCAGTTCATACCCTTTGCTCGTCGCCCCAGTTCACGCAAAACTTCACGCTGGGCGTCACGGCGCGCCAGGTCCTGGCGCTTGTCATGTGCTTGCTTGCCTCGCGCTAGTGCGAGTTCTACTTTGACCTTGCCCTCAGAGAAGTAGAGCGACAGAGGCACTAGCGTCAGGTTACCATCGCGGATTTTTCCGATCAGTGTGTCGATCTGTCGCCTATGTAACAACAACTTCCGGTTGCGACGGGGATCATGGTTCGTCCAGCTACCGTGTTCGTACTCCGGAATGTGCAAGTTACGCAACCACACTTCGCCGTCGTCGACGGTTGCGAACGCGTCGGCGAGTGAAGCCTGGCCCAGCCGTAGGCTTTTCACCTCGGTGCCGACTAAAGCCACTCCGGCCTCGAATGATTCCAGGATCGAGTAGTTGTGCCGGGCCTTGCGATTGGAGGCCACGATCTTCTTGCCGCCC
This sequence comes from Mycobacterium ahvazicum, assembly GCF_900176255.2. GTDB lineage: Bacteria > Actinomycetota > Actinomycetes > Mycobacteriales > Mycobacteriaceae > Mycobacterium > Mycobacterium ahvazicum. The sequence continues at coordinate 1,010,324 of NZ_FXEG02000002.1, read as the reverse complement.
TGCTTGCCACCACTGGCCTTGCCCCCACTGGACTTTGCGGCCACAGCTAACGCCGTACGTAGAGGCGCAGTGTTGCGTAAGCCGTCATCCCTGCCATCGACACGCCGAGCAGGAACAGAATCGGTGAGATGTAAAGGATGTCGGCGTAGTCAACGCGAGCGATCAGATTGGCTTGGTAGAACTGGTTTAATGCGTTGTCCAGGAACAGCGCGCGCACCACGATCAAGCCGCCGACCGCAATCGCCACACCCAGGGCCGCCGCGAGCATCGCCTCAACCAGGAATGGCAGCTGGGTATACCAGCGACTTGCCCCCACCAGGCGCATGATCCCGATCTCGGTGCGCCGCGTATACGCCGCGACCTGAACCATGTTGGCAATCAACAAGATCGCGCCGACAGCCTGCACCAATGCGACGGCGAACGCGACATTGCTCAAGCCGTCCAGCACCGCGAACAGCCGGTCGATCAGGTCTTTCTGATTGAGCACCGAGAGCACTCCGGGCTGGCCCTGCATCGCAAGGTCGAAGTCCTTGTGCTGCTCCGGATTGTTCAACTTGACAATGAAAGACGCGGGGAACGAATCCTTGCCCGCAACGTCCTTGTACTGCGGGAACTTTCGGATGGCGTCGTCGTAGGCGTCCTGACGGTTAAGAAAGCGAACCGATTTGACGTCATCGCGGCCCTCGATCTTCGTCCGCAGCGCCTTACACGGATTAGTGCCGCACGCCGGGTCGTTCGCGGACACGTCGTCGGTGAGGAAGACCTGCGTCTCGACGCGGTCGAGGTAGATGGCGCGGGAGTGCTCGGCCAGCCGCACCACCAGCAGACCACCGCCGAACAGGCCGACCGAGATCGCGGTCGTCAGGATCATCGCGACCGTCATCGTCACATTGCGACGAAGACCGGTGAGGACCTCGTTGAGTAGGAAGCCGAAGCGCACTAGCGGTCCATCCCGTAGACGCCGCGCTGCTCGTCGCGAACCAGCCGACCCAGCGACAACTCCACGACGCGCTGGCGCATCGAGTCGACGATGTGGTGGTCGTGCGTCGCCATCAGCACCGTCGTCCCGGTGCGGTTGATCCGCTCCAGCAGGTCCATGATGTCGTTGCTGGTGTCGGGGTCCAGGTTTCCGGTGGGCTCGTCGGCCAGCAGCACCAGCGGCCGGTTGACGAACGCACGCGCGATCGCGACGCGCTGCTGCTCACCACCCGACAGCTCGGCCGGCAGCCGGTTGGCCTTGCCCGACAAACCGACCGTCTCAAGCACGTCGGGTACCACCCGGTTGATCTGATCGGCGCGCTTGCCGATGACTTCCAGCGCGAAGGCGACGTTCTCGTACACCGTCTTTTGTTGGAGCAGACGAAAGTCCTGAAAAACGCAACCGATCACTTGGCGCAGCTTGGGCACATGCCGGCCGGGCAGCTTGTTGACGTGGAACTTCGAGACCCGCACGTCCCCAGTGGTCGGCGTTTCCGCGGCCAGCAGCAGCCGCATGAAGGTCGATTTGCCCGAACCCGAGGGCCCGATCAGGAAGACGAATTCACCCTTGTCGATTTTGACGTTGACGTCGTCTAACGCCGGACGCGCCGACGCTTTGTACTTCTTGCTGACATGGTCAAGGGTGATCATCACGGCACGCCAGTGTAGCGGTGAATTTCGCTGGACCGCGAAGATCAGCGCGCCGGTGGCGCCGACGTGGGCGACGGCGCCGGCCCCAGCATCGGTTGCTGCGGGGGCGGTGAAGTGGGGCTTGGGCTGGGCGGACAGAACGGTGGCGGCAGCAGGCAGGGCAGCTGGAAAGGCGGCGGTGACGTCGTCGTCGTTGGCGGCTCGGGCGGCGGCGTGGTGGTCGAGGTCGGCGGCACCGTGCTGGTCGGCGTCGGCACATACGTGTTAACCGGTGGTTGCACCCTGGTCCGCGGCACCCAGGTGTAGTTCGGGTCGGGCACGAAGCCCGGCGGCACCACCTGCGTCGGCGGCGCCTTGGGCGCCGGCTCCGGCCGATTGGCGTCGTAGACCCACCACACCGCGAGGAAGGCGAGGATCAACGCCACCGTCGAGGTGCGCATCCGGCCGCCGAACACATAGCGCGGCCAGCGGCGGTCCTCGTCGCGGTGCTTTTCGAGGACGTTGAGGGTCAGCTTCACTTCGTCACCGACTCGTGCGCGAGCTCATCCGGCTCTTCGGCGGACTGCGCCACGCTGGCTTCGTCCTGAACGACGCTGACCGTCGCGTCGGCCGTGGTGACGATGCCGGCGCCGGCGAGTGCCCGCATGATCAGCACCCGCAGCTGTCGGCCGGCCTCGAACTGTTTGCCGGGCAGCGTGCGGGCCACCATGCGCAGCGTGACCGTGTCCACCTCAATGCTTTCCAGGCCCATCAGGGTCGGTGCGTCCAGCAGCAACTCGCCCAGCAACGGATTGTCCATGGCGTGGTCGCACACGTCGTGCAGAACCTCGTTGACCCGGTTGAGGTCGGCGCTGGTGGAGACCGGGATGTCGATCACCGCTCGCGCCCAGTCCTTGGACAGGTTGACGGTCTTGACGATCTGACCGTTGGGGATGGTGAACAGCTCGCCGTCCGACGAACGCAGCCGGGTCACCCGCAGCGTCACGTTCTCCACCGTGCCGCGCGCCTCGGCGTTGACCCCGGCCACGGTCAGCGAGACCAGGTCACCGAAGCCGTACTGCTTCTCGACGATGATGAAAAAACCGGAGAGCAGATCCTTGACCAGCTGCTGAGCACCGAAACCCAGCGCCGCACCGATGACGGTGGCGGGCGCGACCAGGCCGCCGACGGAAAAGTTCAGCACGTCGCTGATCTGGACGACACCCCAGATCGCGATCAGGACGATCGACACCCACTGAATCACCGAGGCCACCGCCTGGCGGTGCTTGGTCGCCTCCGAGCGCACCAAGGCGTCGCTCTCGGCGAAGCCCACGTCGAGCTGCCGGGTGACCTGCTGGGCCACCCAGGTCACGAAGCGGACCGCGAGCACCGACGCGATCAGCAACATGACGACGCGCAGGCCCTGGTCGAGAATCCAGCCTCCGATGTGACCGCGCCAAAAGTTGTGCCACGGCTGCGTCATCGCGATAGCAACAAGAGTTGTATTAGTCGTCATCTTTTCGGTTGCGCCACCGGATCCCAGCTTCCAGGAACCCGTCGATGTCTCCGTCCAATACGGCCGCCGGATTGCCGACTTCGTACTCGGTCCGCAGATCCTTGACCATCTGATACGGATGCAATACGTAGGACCGCATCTGGTTACCCCAGGAGCTGCCGCCATCACCTTTGAGCGCATCCAGCTCAGCACGTTCTTCTAAACGCTTGCGCTCCAACAACTTTGCTTGGAGAACCCGCATCGCCGCAACTTTGTTCTGCAATTGCGACTTTTCGTTCTGGCAAGTCACGACGATACCGGTCGGGATGTGGGTGAGTCGAACCGCCGAGTCGGTGGTGTTCACCGACTGGCCGCCCGGACCGCTGGACCGGTACACGTCGACGCGCAGATCGCCTTCCGGAATATCGATGTGGTCGGTGGTCTCCACCACCGGCAGCACCTCGACTTCGGCGAACGACGTCTGGCGCCGGCTTTGGTTGTCGAACGGGCTGATGCGCACCAGCCGATGCGTGCCCTGCTCCACCGACAACGTGCCGTAGGCAAACGGCGCATGGACGGCGAAGGTGGCGCTTTTGATGCCGGCCTCTTCGGCGTAGGACGTGTCGAACACCTCGACGCCGTAGTGGTGTTGCTCGGCCCACCGGATATACATCCGCATCAGCATCTCGGCCCAGTCCGCGGCGTCCACCCCGCCCGCGCCGGAGCGGATGGTCACCAGCGCCTCGCGCTCGTCGTACTCGCCCGACAGCAGGGTGCGCACCTCGGCGGCTTCGATGTCGGCACGCAGCGCCTTCAGCTCGGCGTCCGCTTCGGCCAGCTCGTCGGCACCGCCCTCCTCGGCGGCCAGCTCGTAGAGCACCGGCAGATCGTCGACCCGTTGCCGCAACTGCTCGATGCGGCGCAGCTCGCCCTGGGTGTGTGACAACTCGCTGGTCACCCGCTGCGCGTTGGCCTGGTCGTCCCACAGCTTGGGATCGGACGCCTCGTGTTCGAGCTTCTCGATGCGGCTGCGCAGACCGTCCACATCGAGCACCCTCTCCACCGTGGTCAGGGCGGAGTCGAGGGCGGCGATATCGGCTTGACGGTCGGGTTCCACAGCCGACCACGTTACCGGCGCGCTGGTCGGCAGCGAATGCTCAGGTCGCGACGCGCGGCACTTTGACCACCAGCCGGGGTCCACCGTCTAGCATCGAATCACCATCGTGTGCGCCCGCGACTGCGACGCCCAGCCACTCTCAGCCCCTAGCGTCGCGGCCGGGCATGGACAGAAGGCTTGGGTATGCGTCGATTTCATGTCGCCATCGTCGGCTCCGGACCATCGGGGTTCTTCGCCGCAGCATCTTTGCTGAAGGCTGCCGATAACTCCGATGAGATCGATGTCGCGGTCGACATGCTCGAGATGTTGCCGACGCCGTGGGGACTGGTGCGCTCGGGCGTGGCACCCGACCACCCCAAGATCAAGTCGATCAGCAAGCAGTTCGAAAAGATCGCCGGCGATCCCCGCTTCCGGTTCTTCGGCAACGTGGCGGTGGGTGAGCACGTGGCTCCCGCCGAACTTGGCGAGCGCTACCACGCCGTGATTTATGCGATCGGGGCGCAATCGGATCGGTCGTTGCAGATTCCCGGCGAAGAGCTGGCGGGCAGCATGGCCGCCGTCGAGTTCGTGGGCTGGTACAACGCCCATCCGCACTTCGAGAGCGCGACCCCGGATCTGTCGGGGGCCCGCGCGATCGTCATTGGCAACGGCAATGTGGCCCTCGACGTCGCCCGCATCCTGATCACCGACCCCGGCGCGCTGGCCGAGACCGATATCGCTGATCACGCGCTGGAATCCCTGCGCCCATGCGGCGTGGAAGAAGTGGTGATCGTGGGCCGGCGCGGGCCCTTGGAGGCCGCGTTCACCACGCTGGAATTGCGCGAGCTGGCCGACCTCGAAGGGGTCGACGTCATCGTCGATCCCGCGCAGCTGGAGGGCATCAGCGACGAAGACGCCGAGGCCGCCGGCAAGACCACGAAACAGAACATCAAGGTGCTGCGCGACTACGCCAACCGCGAACCCCGCCCGGGACACCGGCGCATGGTGTTCAGGTTCCTGACCTCTCCGATCGAGATCAAGGGCGACGAGAGGGTGGAGGGCATCGTCCTCGGCCGCAACGAGTTGGTCGCGGACCAGAGCGGACGGGTGTCGGCCAAGGACACCGGGGAGCGCGAGGAGCTGCCGGCTCAGCTGGTGGTGCGCTCGGTCGGCTATCGCGGCATGCCCACCCCGGGATTGCCCTTTGACGACAAGACCGCGACCATCCCCAACACCGACGGCCGGGTCGAGGGCAGCCGCAATGAATACGTGGTCGGGTGGATCAAGCGGGGGCCGACCGGCGTCATCGGCACCAATAAGAAGGACTCCCAGGACACCGTCGACACCCTGATCAACGATTTGACCGCCGCCGACGAACTGGTCACCTTCCCAGACGACCATGCCGACAAATTGGCCGACTGGCTGGCCTCGCGCCAACCGAAGCTGGTCACCTCGGCTCACTGGGACATCATCGACGCCCATGAGCGGGCGGCCGGCGAATCGCACGGGCGTCCCCGCGTCAAACTGCCGAATCTCACCGACCTGCTGCGCATCGGCCACGGCTGATCGCAGGCCTGTTGGCGCATTCGCGATGGGGCTGAACTCGACCTAGCCGCGGAAGACGATGATGCCCGCGCTTGCGAGCAGCAGGACGATCGCCGCGGCGATTGCCCAGCCCGCGCCGGCCAGCCACCAGATGACGCCCAGCACCGCAAGCGCCGGCGACACCGCGAACAGCACCAGGACGGGGTGCTGCCTGATCACTTGCAGAGCGCTTGTTGCCCGGATGCGCTCGATGTCCTTGTCCGCCATGACATCAGAATGCCACCTGCCACCCACAAAGCAAGCGAGGTCGTCAATCGTGCGAGCACCCTTGATCCGCCGGCGCGGCAGCTACTGGGCCGTCGACGCCGAGCGCCATACCCTCTATCATCCACGAGGTTTGTGACACAACGGGTTTCGTCTTTTTCGGGGCCTGGCCCCCTACCGAGAGCGACTGACGCGCCCGCCGGCGGGTGGGTGTGGGCGACTAGCCCGCAGGAGATTCGGGCGGAGCGAACTTCCAGTTGTCCGGATTCTTCGAGGAATACACCACCTCGTGCAGTTCGCCCATGCTCGGCCAACGATCGACGTCGACCACCATCCGCCAGTAGACGGGATATTCGTTGACGGTGGGTCCGTTGATCACACCGGTGATGGTGACGTACTGCTCGCCGGTGACGTCGGGCCGCGGGCTCACCCCGGTCACCAGCAACGTGCCGCGCAGCGACTCCCCCCGCGGGCCGCGCGGAATGAACCGCTGAGCGAGAAATCCCGCCAGCACCACGACGAGCAGAAGTAACAGCGCGAATTCCCACACGTCGCCATGGTAGGACGGCCGGGGCGATGTACGGTCAAATTGACCTAGGACCCTACTGTCCCACCCGGATTCGCCGTAGCGTCATGGGTACTGGCGCGCCCGAGGAAAGGTGAGGTCGATGACGGATGAGCCCGCGGTCGTTTTGTCGGAGGACGAGAGTTGGCGCAGGCTGAGCGGCGTCGCCTTGGGCCGACTGGTGACTAGTTTCGCCGGCGAACCCGAGATCTTCCCGGTGAACTATGCGGTGCAAGACCGAACCGTGCTGTTCCGCACCGCCGAGGGCACCAAGTTGTTCTCCGCCGTGGGGAACAGCGTGGTGGTATTCGAGGCCGACGACCACGACGTCGCCGAAGGCTGGAGCGTGATCGTCCGGGGCCGCGCTCGAGTGCTGAAGACCGCGGCGGACATCGAGCGCGCCGACCGCGCCGAGCTGATGCCGTGGACGGCGACCGTCAAGAAGCATTACGTCCGGGTTACCCCGACAGATATCACGGGGCGTCACTTCACATTTGGGCCGGAACCCGATCCGAACGCATCGTTTGCCTGACGCGCTCACACGACCAGGGACAGCGGTCCGCGGGCGTAATGAGCCTTGCGCCGCTTGCTGATGGCCACCAGGCGAGCCACCGCGGCTTCGATCCCGCGGGTCAGCTCGTCGACGTCGGCCACCTCGTCATAGTCGGCAAGGATTCCTATAAATAGGTCGTCGGCGTAGCTGAGCATCGCGACGCCGGTTCGCAGTTGCATCGCGATGGGTGGGACCGGGAACACGCCCAGCACCTTGTTGCCCATCACCCGCAGGGGGCGCCGCGGACCCGGGACGTTGGTGGCCAGCGTGGCGACGCCGCGTTGTGGCAGTCGCGTCAGAAACCCGAGCGCCCAGCCGGCCAACGCGAACGGAATGCGATTGGCCATGGCCACGAACGCGTTTCCGGCCTGACGTTGTCCACCGGCCTTCGTCCGGCCCAACCGCGAATGCACGATGCGCAGCCGCTGCACCGGGTTCTCCTCGTCGATCGGCAACTCCGCAAGCATCACCGACACCCGGTTGTCGGTCTTGTCGAACGCATCGGCGGACCGCATCGACACCGGCACCAAGGTGCGCAACGAACCGGGCTGCAATCGCTCGCCACGCTTGACCAGGACGTTGCGATAGCTTTCCGTAATTGCCGCCAGCGCAACATCATTGATGGTTACGTCAAACGCCGTGCATACTTTCTCGATGTCGGCCAGCGGCACTCGCGCGCCGCTGTATCGACGTAAATCTCCGATCCGTCCGTTCAGTGGTGACGGATCCGAGCGCAGCAGACCGGTGGCGATTTCCGCGGCGCCCAGGGCCGCTCGCGCGGCGCCGGCAGCCACCGAGGTCGACGCGCTCCACAACGCGCCCAGAATCGCCAGCGGGTTGACTTCTGCCGCATGCGTTTTCGCGTCTTTCGCCGGACCGATATGCGGGGCAAACCTGTCACTGACGCCGTCATCACACAGTCCGGCGAGCATATGTGTGGCCGCGATCCCATCGGCCATGCAGTGGTGGATCTTGGTCAGCATCGCCCATCGACCGTCGCTAAGACCTTCGACTACCCAGATCTCCCACAACGGCCGATCGCGGTCCAGACGCCTGGCCATCAGATCGGCGACCACCCGGAACAACTCCTGGTCGCCTCCGGGCTGCGGCAGCGCAACACGCCGCACGTGCCGGCCGATGTCGAAGCCGAGGTCGTCCACCCACTGCGGAGCGCCGAGGTCGAACAGCCGCAACCGCAACCGTTGTCCCATGCGGGGGCAGGCGCGTATGCGTTCGGCGAACGCCGACATCAGCGCGCCCTGGTCCGGCGCCGGGCCTTCGATGACCGACAGTCCCCCGATGGCCAAGCTGACCCGCGCATCGGCGTCTTCGGCTTTGAGGAAACCGGCTTCCAGTGTCGTCAGGCGGTTCATGATCAGCGACCTTCCAGCTGCGCGGGGCTTATCTGCAACTCGTAGTAACATCATTCGTCGCGAGACGGTGCGCCGTTAGGGCCGAAGGTCCCTTCGGCAGCGCGCCGTGCAGCGGCCAAACCCGAAGCCCGGCGTCGTTGCAATTGCGTTATCTGCAAAACGCTGTTGGAGCTGGGCGCCGACCAGAGCACCACGGTGTGTTTGCCTCCCGGTCGGCATCGTCACGCCGTTTCCGCGCAACCCGGGGATGACGGACGCGGGCCGGCCCGTGGTAGGACTGCTGGCATGAGTCAGGACGATCTCGCATTGGCGATGGCACTTGCCGACCGTGCGGACATGCTGACCCGCGACCGGTTCGGCGCGCTGGACCTGCACGTCGACACCAAGCCGGACCTGACCCCGGTGACCGACGCCGACCGGGCGGTCGAATCCGAGGTCCGCGAGGTGCTGGCGCGCGAGCGACCCGACGACAGCGTCGTCGGCGAGGAGTTCGGCGGGACAACCAGCTTGGCCGGCCGGCAATGGATCGTCGACCCGATCGACGGCACCAAGAATTTCGTGCGCGGGGTTCCGGTGTGGGCCAGCCTGATCGCGCTGCTCGACGACGGTGTGCCCGTGGTCGGTGTGGTAAGCGCGCCGGCGCTGCAACGACGGTGGTGGGCATCGGCCGGCCAGGGCGCATTCGCCTCGGTCGACGGCGCTGCGCCGCGGCGCTTGTCGGTTTCCTCGGTGGCACAACTGGATTCGGCGAGCCTGTCGTTTTCCAGCCTGTCGGGTTGGGCCGAACGCGGCCTGCGCGACCACCTCATCGAACTGACCGACGCCGTATGGCGGGTGCGGGCGTATGGAGATTTCTTCTCATATTGCCTCCTCGCGGAGGGTGCGGTGGATATCGCGGCCGAACCGGAAGTCTCGGTGTGGGATCTGGCCGCACTCGACATCCTGGTGCGCGAGGCCGGCGGGACATTCACCGGCCTGGATGGCATCGCGGGCCCTCATCGCGGCGACGCCGTGGCGACGAACGGCCTGTTGCACGAATATGTGCTGCGCCGCCTCGGTGTGAAGTAGCTAACAAGCACTCTTTATCTTACTCCGGAGTAAGATAGCCTCTTGACTGCATCGCCCCAACTACAGAGGCTGCTGAAATGACGGACACTGTCTCCGGCTCAAATACTTCCCATCCGCGCGGAAAACGGCGCGGACGCAACACCGGCGTCGGGATGCAACCGCACAGACGCACCGGGATCGACATCACCCTGGCGCTGCTTACCCCGCTGGTCGGCCAGGAATTTCTGGACAAATACCACCTGCGTGACCCGATGAACCGGGGCCTGCGCTACGGCACTAAGACGATCTTTTCCACCGCCGGTGCCGCTTCCCGCCAGTTCAAACGAGTCCAGAGCCTGCGCAGTGGACCCACCCGGCTGAAGTCCAGCGGCATGGACTACTACGACCTGCGGCCCGACGACGAACAGAAGATGATCGTCGAGACCCTCGAGGAATTCGCCGAAGAGGTGCTGCGGCCCGCGGCCCCCGAGGCCGACGAGGCGGCGAGCTACCGGCCCGACTTGATCGCCAAGGCGGCCGAACTCGGCATCACCGCGATCAACATCCCCGAGGACTTCGAGGGCATCGCCGCACACCGCTCGAGTGTCACCAACGTGCTGGTGGCCGAGGCATTGGCCTACGGCGACATGGGGTTGGCATTGCCCATCCTGGCGCCGGGTGGCGTGGCAGCCGCGCTGACCCACTGGGGCAGCGCGGACCAGCAAGCCAGCTATCTGCCCGAGTTCGCCGGCGAGAATGTCCCGCAGGCCTGCGTGGCCATTGCCGAACCCCAACCGCTGTTCGACCCCACCCGGTTGAAGACCACCGCTGTGCGCACACCGAGCGGGTACCGGCTCGACGGTGTGAAGTCGTTGGTCCCGGCCGCGGCCGATGCCGAGCTGTTCATCGTCGGCGCTCAATTGAACGGCAAGCCCGCACTGTTCATCGTCGAATCGGGCGCCAAAGGCCTTACCGTCAAGGCGGATCCAAGCATGGGTATCCGGGCCGCCGCGCTGGGTCAGCTCGAGCTCGCCGGGGTGTCGGTGCCGCTGAACGCCCGCCTCGGCGAGGAGGAAGCCACCGATGAGGACTACTCCGAGGCGATAGCGCTGTCCCGGCTGGGCTGGGCGGCGCTGGCGGTCGGCACCTCGCACGCGGTTCTCGACTATGTCATCCCGTACGTGAAGGAGCGCGAGGCGTTCGGCGAGCCCGTCGCTCGCCGTCAGGCCGTGGCGTTCATGTGCGCCAACATCGCCATCGAGCTGGACGGGCTGCGGCTGATCACCTGGCGCGGTGCCGCGCGTGCCGAACAAGGCCTTCCGTTCATCCGCGAGGCCGCGCTGGCCAAGCGGATCGGCGCCGACAAGGGCATGCAAATCGGCCTGGACGGCGTGCAACTACTCGGCGGCCACGGCTACACGAAAGAACACCCCGTCGAACGCTGGTACCGCGACCTGCGGGCCATCGGCGTCGCCGAGGGCGTCGTCGTTATCTGAGTCGTCCCCTAGCGAAAGATCAATCATGGCAATCAATCTGGAACTGCCCCGCAAGATGCAAGCGGTGATCGACAAGGCCCACCAAGGCGCCGCGGAGATGATGCGCCCGATCGCCCGCAAGTACGACGTCCACGAGCACGCCTATCCGGTGGAGCTGGACACCTTGTCCAACCTGTTCTCCGGCGCCGCCGAATCCAATGCCGTGGGACTCGCCGGCGCCGAGGCGTTCCGCAGCAGTGAGAGCAAGGAAGAAAACCGCAACGGCTCCAACATGGCGGCGGTGCTGCAGACGATGGAGGCCAGTTGGGGTGACGCGGCGATGATGCTGTCGATGCCCTATCAGGGTCTGGGCAACGCGGCGATCAGCGGCGTGGCCACCGACGAGCAGTTGCAGCGGCTGGGCCGAGTCTGGGCGGCGATGGCGATCACCGAACCCAGCTTCGGATCCGACTCGGCTGCCGTATCGACCACTGCCAAGCTGGACGGCGACGAGTACGTGATCAACGGCGAAAAGATCTACGTCACAGCGGGTTCGCGGGCCACCCATATCGTGGTGTGGGCGACCCTGGACAAGTCGCAGGGTCGCCCGGCGATCAAGTCGTTCATCGTGCCCCGCGAACATCCCGGTGTCACCGTCGAACGGCTGGAAAAGAAGCTCGGCATCAAGGGATCCGACACCGCCGCGATCCGGTTCGACAACGCGCGGATCCCGAAGGACAACCTGCTCGGCAACCCGGAAATCCAATCGGGCCAAGGATTTTCCGGTGTCATGGAGACCTTCGACAACACCCGGCCCGTGGTCGCCGGCATGGCCATCGGCATCGCCCGGGCCGCCCTGGAGGAGCTGCGCAAAATCCTGACCGAGGCCGGGGTCGAGATCTCCTATGACAGGCCCGCGCACGCCCAAAGCGCCGCTGCGGCCGAATTCCTGCGGATGGAGGCCGACTGGGAGTCGGCCTACCAGCTGACGCTGCGCGCGGCGTGGCAGGCCGACAACAAGATCCCCAACTCCAAAGAAGCGTCGATGGCCAAGGCCAAGGCTGGCCGAGTGGGCACCGACGTCACGCTGAAAGCGGTCGAATTAGCCGGCACCCCAGGCTATTCGGAGCAGTCGCTGCTGGAGAAGTGGGCACGTGACTCGAAGATCATGGACATCTTCGAAGGCACCCAGCAAATCCAGCAGCTCGTGGTCGCACGCCGGCTCCTGGGCCTCTCCTCCGCCGAACTCAAGTAGCGAGTCCTCTTACGCCGAGCGTGAAGCCACTGCGAATTTCACGCCGTTTTTTCGCAGTGAGTGCACGTTCGGCGAGCGCTAACTGACGATCGGACGCGGCGGGTCGACCTCGTCCTCGGGCGCCAGCAGGTCGAGCTGCCACCACGTGACGTCGTGCCACGCGCCGAGTTTCCAGCCGACGCGCCGATAGTCACCGGCCGGGCGGAAGCCGAATGCCGCGTGCAGCGCGTTGCTGGCCTCGTTGGGTTGCGCGATGCCGGCGAACGCCCGCCGAAAGCCGCGCTGCGCCAACCGCTGTAGCAGTTCGGTGTAGAGCATCCGGCCACCCCCGGTGTGACGCCGGTCCTGGGCGACGTACACGCTCGTCTCAACCGACCATCGATAGGCGGCACGGGGATTGCACGTCTGCGCGTAGGCGTAGCCCGCGATGCACCCGTCGACCTCGAGCACCAGAAATTCATGCGTCGCAATCGCTTTGGCGATGCGCTCGGCGAACTCTGCTACCGTCGGCACCTCGGTCTCGAACGTGATCGCAGTGTCCAGCACGTACGGCCGGTAGAGGTCGGCGCACGCCGCGGCGTCGTCCGGAGTCGCGCGTCGAACGCGTGGCGGCATCAGGCAGCGACTGCGTTCAGCTGCTCGCGGGTGTCGTCGTCGAGTTCGATCGAGGCAACGTCGAGGTTCTCCTCGAGATGCCCCAGCGACGAGGTACCGGGGATCAGCAGCACGTTCGGCGCCACGCTCAGCGTCCATGCCAACGCGACCTGCGCGGGCGTGTGGCCGAGCCGTTGCGCCGCGCGCTGCACCAGCTCGTGACTGAGCACCGGGTTCGGCTGCACGAACGCCGCGCCCAACGGAAAGAACGGAACGAACGCGATTCCCCGCCTGGTGCACTCCTGAAGCACCGCTGCGGAGTCCCGGTCAATCAGATTGAAAGCGTTTTGCACACAGTCAATCTCGGTGCACTCCAGCGCATGCAGCAGGTGCTCGCGGTTGATGTTGCTCAGCCCGATGCCACCGATCAGCCCCTCGTCACGGGCATCGATCATCACCGAGAGCTGGTCATCGAAAAGCTGGTCGGGGCCGTCGCTTTCGAACAGTCGCAGATTGACCGCCGCCAGTTGGTCGACGCCGAGCGATCGCAAGTTCGTTTCGATGTCGCGGCGCAGCTCCGACGGCTCGTCGACCGGCAGCCAGGCGCCGGCGTCATCGCGGCGCCCGCCGACCTTGCTCACTAATGCCAGATCTTGCGGATACGGGTGCAGCGCCTCGCGGATCAACTCGTTGGCGACGTCGGGGCCGTAGAACTGGGCGGTGTCGATGTGGTTGACGCCGCGTTCGACGGCCCTGCGCAGCACCGCCAGCGCCTCGTCACGATCACGTGGCGGACCCATCACCCCGGGACCGGGCAGTTGCATAGCCCCGAAGCCGACGCGGGCTACCGAAAAGCGACCAAGGGGAAAGGGATCCATACGATGAGGCTAACGTCGTCGTATGGACACGTTTCAGGCGCTGGTAGCCCGTCAAGATGGTGATCGGATCACGGCGTCGGTCGAAACGCTCAGCCCGGCCGACCTGCCGCCCGGTGAGGTGACGATCCGGGTGTTGTATTCCAGCGTCAACTACAAGGACGCGCTGGCGCTGACGCCCAAGGGCGGCGTGGTGCGCGACTATCCGATCGTGCCGGGCATCGACCTCACCGGCGAAGTCGTCGAATCGCAGTCGCCGGACTTCAGCGTCGGAGACAGGGTGCTGGCCCACGGGTACGCGATCGGCACCGGCCATCACGGTGGCTACGCCGAGTACGCGCGACTGCCCGCCGACCAGGTGGTGGCGCTGGGAGCACTGAGCCCGCGTGAGGGTGCGGCCATCGGGACCGCCGGCTTCACCGCCGCGATGAGCGTGCAGGCCCTGATCGACTGGGGCATCGCGCTCGACGCCGGGCCCATCGTCGTCACCGGCGCCTCCGGTGGTGTCGGGTCGGTCAGCGTGGACCTACTCGCGGCGGCGGGCTATCAGGTGGTCGCGTCCACCGGTAAGGAAGCGGCCACCGCAATGCTGAAAGAGCTTGGCGCTGCTGAGGTTATCGGCCGGCTGCCCGCCGACCCCGATGCCAAGCCGCGACCGCTGGCCAAGGCGCGCTGGGCGGGCGCAGTGGATTGTGTCGGGGGCGCGACGCTCGCCGATGTGCTCAGCACGGTCGACTACGGCGGGGCGGTGGCGGCCAGCGGTCTCACCGGTGGGCCCGCGTTGCACACCACGGTGATGCCGTTCATCCTGCGCGGCGTCTCCCTGCTCGGCATGGACTCGGTGCTGATGCCCATTGCACGCCGACGCAAGTTGTGGGCGTTGCTGGGCGACTCGCTCAAGCCGCGGCACCTGGACACGGTCGCCAACGACGTCGATGTGAAAGACGTGGTCGAGATTTTGGATCAACTGCGCGCGGGCACCTACTCGGGCCGCGCGGTGGTACGTGTCGCCGGCGGATTCTGAGCTGGCAGTAGGCTATTCGAGCGCTGGGCGGAGGCGTCCGGCCCCATCGACAATGGAGGCAGCATGCGTGCAGCACGGGTGACGCGGCTAGACGGCCCAGACGCGATCGAGGTGGGCGAGGTCGACGAGCCTACCGGCGACGGGATCGTCGTCGAGGTGCATGCCGCCGGCGCCGCGTTCCCGGACGCACTGCTGACCCGCGGCCTCTACCAGTACCGGCCGGACCCGCCGTTCGTGCTGGGAGCCGAGATCGCCGGCGTCGTTCGTTCGGCTCCGGCGGGCGCTCACGTGGGTCCCGGCGACCGGGTCGTCGGCCTGACGATGCTGACCGGCGGTATGGCCGAGGTCGCGGTGCTCTCCCCCGACCGGGCGTTCAAGCTGCCGGACAACGTGAGCTTCGAGGCGGGCGCCGGACTGCTGTTCAACGACCTGACGGTGTACTTCGCACTGACGGTTCGTGGCCGCCTGCAACAGGGCGAAAGCGTGCTGGTGCACGGCGCGGCCGGCGGGATCGGAACCTCGACGCTGCGCTTGGCGCCGGCGCTCGGGGCCTCGCGCACGATCGCGGTGGTCAGCACGGAGGAGAAGGGCCGGATCGCCACCGCGGCCGGCGCGACCGACGTGGTACTGGCCGATAACTTCAAAGATGCGGTGAAGGAATTGACCGGCGGCCGCGGCGTCGACATGGTCGTCGACCCGGTCGGCGGTGACCGGTTCACCGATTCCCTACGCTCCCTTGTTCCGGGCGGACGGCTTCTGGTCGTCGGCTTTACCGGCGGCGAGATCCCCACGGTGAAGGTAAACCGACTGCTGCTCAATAACATTGACGTCGTCGGCGTCGGCTGGGGCGCATGGACGGCAACGCATCCCGGCGCGCTGGACGAACAGTGGGCCGGACTGGAGCGCCTGCTCACCTCGGGCAAGCTTGCGGCGCCGGAGCCGGAGGTTTACCCGCTGGACCAGGCCGCCGCGGCCGTCGCCTCGATGGAGAATCGCACCGCCAAAGGAAAAGTCGTCCTGCGCGTCCGCGACTAGCGGCGGCCGGTTCGAGGCGCGCCTGAGCGGGTCGCCCGGCTTTTGCGCGAAGCCAAGCCGGCAATAACGACGGCTCTTGTGCGTGGTCAAAAGAGAAAGTAATGTCACTTTCAGTTTTGGTCGCCTGACGTGCCCGGGAGTCGCCATGGAATCGTTCGTTCACCTGCGCAAAGGCAAGACGCCGCGCCGCCTGCACGCCGACCTTGACGGCCTCAAGGACGACGAGCTGGGCCGGGGCGGTTTCACCGGGCGCACGGCCAACATCTACCGCCGCCACGACCCCACCGCCTATCGAGCGTCCGGACCGCTGCGCCCGGTCGACGTGCTGTCCAGCGAGCTCAAGCCCAGCGATGCGACCGACGCCAACGGTGTGCCGCTGCTGATGTTCAGCAACGAGGACTGCCGCGTTCTGTTGAGCCGCCGCCGCGAGCCGATGCCCTACTTCGCCCGCTATGTCGACGGCGATCTGCTGTCGTTCGTCCACCACGGCACCGGACTGCTGGAGACCGAGTTCGGCCCGCTGCACTACCGCGAGGGTGACTGGGTCTACATCCCGAAGGCCTGCACCTGGCGTCAGGTGCCGGATCGCGAAACCACGCTGCTGATGATCGAGGCCACCGACGAGTTCCGGGTGCCGCCGCCCGGCCCGTTGGGCCGGCACTTCCCCTTCGATCCTTCGCAGGCCACCATTCCCGAGCCTGCTCCGATCGACGACCCCCCCGGGTTGGGGGCCCGCGACGAATACGAGGTCCAACTCTTCCACCGCGATGTTCTAGAAGGCGGCACGACCACGCTTGTCTACCAACATAATCCACTCGACGTCGAAGGATGGCGCGGCGACAACTTCGCGTTCACCTTCAACATCGACGACTACAACGTGATCACCTCCGACAGCGTTCACCTGCCGCCGACGGTGCACCTGTTCATGCAGGCGACCGGTGTCTACGTGATGAACTTCCTGCCCAAGCCCGCCGAGGGCGTTGCCGGCACCGAACGCACTCCCTGGTATCACCGCAACGTCGACTACGACGAAATCGCGTTCTTCCACGGCGGCTCGCTCTACGGCATCCCGATGCCGCCGGGCCTGATCACCCATGCGCCGCAAGGGGTTCACCACGGCGCGCCGGAGAAGGCCCGCGAACGAGCCCGCCGCAAGTTCGACGAGCACTCGCGGGTCGACTGGCAGGTTATCGCCGTCGACACCCGCAAGCGCCTGACACCCTCACCCGAAGTACTGGCCAACGATTTAGGACAACACTGATGAGTCAAGCCGTCAAGCACGACTACGACCGGATCCCGTATCTTGTTGCCTTCCAGAACAATTCCAGCGTCCGAGACGTTTACGGCGGGCTGGCCGAGATCACCGTGCTGGAGAGCTACCTGCTCAAGCCGAAAGACAAGCCGTCAGACACCGTCCTGGTGTTCATGCACCCGATCGGCGGCGGCGCCTATCTTCCGATGATCAACGCGCTGGCTCGGGCCGGCCACCACGTCATCTACTGCAACAGCCGGTTCCGCGGCACGGATTCGGCGTTGCTGATGGAGAAGGTCGTCGAGGATCTCGGGGAATGCATCAAGGACGCCAAGAACCGGCTGGGCTATCCCAAGGTGGTGTTGGCGGGATGGAGCGGGGGCGGCTCGCTGTCGGTCTTCTACCAGCAGCAGGCCCAGCACGCGACGATCACGTCGAGCCCGACCGGCGACGGACCGGACCTGACCAAGCTGGAGCTGCCGGCCGCCGACGGCATCATGCTGTTGGCCGCGCACATCAGCCGGCACGGCACGCTGACCGAATGGCTGGACGCGTCCATCCTCGACGAATCCGACCCCACCAAGCGCGATCCCGAGCTCGATCTGTACACCCCCGACAATCCCAACCAGCCGCCCTACCCCCAGGAGTTCCTGGACCGGTACCGTCAAGCGCAGATCGCCCGCAACCGCCGCATCACCGCATGGGCCAAAGAGAAGCTGGCTGATTTGACCGCTCAGGGCCGCCCCGACGACGAGTTCGGATTCGTCGTTCATGGCACGATGGCTGATCCCCGCTGGCTGGATCCCACCGTGGATCCCAACGAGCGCACGCCGGGCACCTGCTATCTGGGTGATCCTCAGGTGGTGAACATGAGCCCGGTCGGGCTGGCCCGCTTCTCGACGCTGCGCGGCTGGCTGTCGCAATGGAGCTACGACGAAGCCCGCGGCGACGGAGTGGACTGCGGTCGCGATATCGCCATCCCTGCGCTGGTGATCGGCAACCTGGCCGACGACGCCTGCACACCCAGCCACACCCGGCGGCTGTTCGAGGCGATCGGACATTCCGACAAGGAGATGTACGAAATCCCTGGTGCCACACACTATTACGCCGGTCCGGACCAGCGCGACAAGTTGCGCGAGGCCGTCAACGTCGTCACCGACTGGCTGATCCGGCACGAATTCGCGAGCTCGCCGTGACGGGTGCGCTGGACGGCATCCGGGTGCTCGAACTGGGCACCTTGATCGCGGGTCCGTTCGCCGGCCGCTTGCTCGGGGACATGGGCGCCGAGGTCATCAAGGTGGAGCCGCCGGGCGCCCCGGACCCGCTGCGCAACTGGGGTCAAGCCGAATACGAAGGGCACCACGTGTTCTGGACCGTGGCCGCGCGCAACAAGAAAGCGATCACGCTCGACCTGCGCAAACCGCACGGGCGCGAGCTGTTCCTCGAGCTCGTCGAGAAGTCCGACGTCGTGGTGGAGAACTTCCGCCCGGGCACTCTCGAGAAGTGGAACCTGGGCTACGACATACTCAGCGAACGCAACGCCGGCATCATCCTGGTCCGGGTGTCCGGTTACGGGCAGACCGGACCCGACGCGCACAAGGCGGGTTATGCCTCGGTGGCCGAGGCCGCCAGCGGACTGCGCCACCTCAACGGATTTCCCGGCGGCCCGCCACCCCGCCTGGCGCTCTCGCTCGGCGACAGTCTGGCCGGCATGTTCGGCGCCCAGGGCGCGATAGCCGCCCTGTACCGTCGCAGCGTCACGGGTCGAGGACAAGTCGTCGACGTCGCGCTGACCGAATCTTGCTTGGCCATCCAGGAATCCACGATTCCCGATTACGACGTAGGCGGCGTGGTGCGCGGACCGTCGGGCACCCGGCTGGAAGGTATCGCGCCGTCGAACATCTATCGCAGCGCCGACGATTCGTGGGTGGTGATCGCGGCCAACCAGGACACCGTGTTCGCCCGGCTGTGCGCGGCGATGGGGCGCCCGGAGCTGGCCGGCGACGACCGGTTCGCCACGCACACCGCTCGCGGGCGCAACCAGGACGAGCTCGACAAGATCATCGGCGCATGGGCCGCCGAGCGGCAGCCCGGAACCATCGTCGAAACCCTCAGTGCCGCAGGCGTGATCGCGGGCCCGATCAACACCGTCGCCGAAGTGGTCGAAGACCCTCAGCTGCGGGCACGCGGCATGCTGGTCGAGCACTATGACGAACGCATCGCACGTAATGTATTGGGACCCGGAGTTGTTCCGGTGCTGTCGGAATCGCCGGGCAGTGTCCGCCATGCGGGGCCGGCCTGCCCCGGACAACACAACGACGACGTCTACGCGGGGTTGCTCGGCAAGACCGCCGACGAGCTCGAGGCACTGCGCGGCGAGGGGGTGCTATGAACCGGCACGTCGATATCCGTGAGGTGGCGCTGCGCGACGGGCTGCAGATCGAAAAGCCAATCCCGTTGTCGGCCAAGCTCGAACTGCTCGCGGCGGTGGCCGCCACGGGTGTGCGCGAGGTGGAGGCGACGGCGTTCGTCTCCCCGACGAAAGTGCCGTCGATGGCCGATGCCGCCGAGCTCGCCGCCCAGCTGCACAACTACCCCGACATCGAATTCTCCGCCCTGGTTGCCAGCCCCAATGGCGCCAAGCGCGCGGTTGCCGCCGGGCTGCGCTCGATCGAATACGTGGTGGCCGCCGACGACACGTTCAGCATGGCCAACGTCGGGCGCACCAGCGTCCAGGCCACCGACCAGATCGACGAGATCGTCGCCATCGCGCACGGCGGCCCCTCAAGTCTTCCTGTCACCGTCGAGGTCGTCATCGCCACCGCATGGGACTCGCCGTTCGAAGGACCCACCCCGGCGCAGCGGGTTCTCGAGATCGCCGCGGCCGCCCGCGACCGCGGTGCCGACCGCCTGTCGATCGCCGACACGATCGGCACCACCACCCCGGGCCGGGTGAGTTCGCTGATCGCCCAACTGCGTCCGGTGATCGGCAACCTGCCGCTGGGAGCGCACTTCCACAACACCCGCGGCGCCGGGCTGGCCAGCGCCTACGCGGCGGTCAGCGCCGGCGTCACCCGACTGGACGCCTCGGTCGGCGGACTGGGTGGTTGCCCGTTCGCTCCGGGGGCCACCGGCAACATCGCCACCGAAGAACTGGTCTACCTGCTCACCGACAGTGGCATCGATGTGGACGTCGACCTGCAAGCCGCGATCGCCGCCGCCGCCGTCGCGAAATCGGCGGTGGGCCATGACCTGCCGAGCGCGCTACTGCGCGCGGGCGACCGGATCCGGAACTGATGGGTGTGTCCACCCCCGACGCGTCGCGGGCGCTGACCTCCAAAGGCCGCCAGACCAGGGAGGCCATCGAGCAGGCCGCGCGAAAACTGTTCGCCGAACGCGGCTTTCACGGCACCACGCTGGCCGACATCACATCGGCCGCCGGAAAGTCGCCGGCGGTTTTCTACCGGTACTTCGCCGACAAGGAAGACCTGCTGGCCGCGCTGGCGGAGTCGTTCCTGCACGATGTGGTGGCGCCGTCCGGGCTGAGCGTGCACCTGCCCGACTCTCCGGACGACAATGCGTTCTTCACCTCGGTGGTCACTGGGTACTGGAACATCTTCAAGCAGCACATCGGCATCATGATCGCCGTCGCCCAGCTGGCCACCACGCAGCAGCGGTTCGCGGCCGTGCAGAACGAGTTTCGAAAGTTCGGCATGGACATCGTGGCCTCATCGGTGCGACGCGCCCAGGAACAGGGCTACGGCAGCGAACTCAACCCGCAGCACACGGCGGCGGCCATTGCCCTGCTGTTCGAGAACTTCACCACCGTCTTCGTCGGGCAGTCTGGTCTCGGGATGCAGATCAGCGACGAGGACGCCATTGCGACCCTGTCGACGGTGTGGAAGAAAACTCTGTACGGCGCTTGAGCCTTTCCCAAGGAGACAACTGTGGATTTCACCCTGCCAGAACACCTTCCGGGCGTACTCGCCGAGATGGATGCCTTCATCGAGGCGGAGATCAAGCCGCTGGAACGCGAAAACATCCAGTTCTTCGATCAGCGCCGCGAGCATGCCCGCACCGATTGGGACAACGACGGCATCCCGACCGAAGAGTGGGAGAAGCTGCTCGCCGAGATGCGCCGGCGCGCCGACAAGGCCGGCTGGCTGCGCTACGGACTTCCGGCCTCGCTGGGCGGCCGCGACGGCACCAACGTCGACATGGCGGTGATCCGGGAACACTTGGCGCACAAGGGACTCGGACTGCACAACGACCTGCAGAACGAGTCGTCGATCGTCGGGAACTTCCCTCAGGTGATCATGATGGAGCGCTTCGGCACCGGCGAGCAGCGTCGGGTGTGGTCGGAGGCGCTTATCACCGGTGAGCGGTCCATGGCATTCGGACTGACCGAGCCGCAGCACGGATCCGACGCGACCTGGCTGGAAACCCATGCCCAGCTCGACGGCGACAGCTGGGTGATCAACGGCTCCAAGCGGTTCAACACCGGTGTGCACCGCGCCACCCACGACCTCGTCTTCGCCCGCACCTCCGGTGAGCCGGGACAAGCGCGGGGCATCACCGCGTTCCTGGTCCCGACCGACACCCCCGGATTCGAAGTCCCCTACTACTGGTGGACCTTCAACATGCCCACCGACCACGGTGAAGTCGAGCTGACCGATGTCCGGATCCCCGCCGATGCGGTCCTCGGCGAGGTCGACCGCGGCCTGGAGGTCGCCCAAACGTTCCTGCACGAGAACCGGATTCGCCAAGCCGCGAGCAGCCTGGGCGCCGCGCAGTATTGCATCGACCGAGCCGCCGAATACGCAGCCAAGCGCACGGTGTTCGGCAAGCCGTTGTCGGTCAATCAAGCCGTGCAATGGCCGCTCGCCGAGCTGCAGACCGAAGCGCAGATGGTGCGGCTACTAGTGCAATACGCCGCCTGGCACCTGGACCGCGACCACCACATGGAAGTGTCGGACAAGGTGTCGATGGCCAACTATCGCGCCAACCGGCTGGTCTGCGACGCCGCCGACCGCGCCATGCAGGTCTACGGCGGTCTGGGCTACAGCCGTCATGAACAGTTCGAGCACATCTACCGGCATCATCGACGCTATCGGATCACCGAGGGCGCTGAGGAAATCCAGATTCGCCGAGTGGCGCAGCGGCTGTTCAAGTTCGGCAAGCCGTGACCGGGGAACTGGGCGCCAAACTGGAAGCGGCGCTGGTGCCGGTACTGGGCGCCGGCACCACGATCGAGAACCTGCGCGCGCTGACCGGCGGCGCCAGCCGCACCACCTGGGCGTTCGACGCGGTCACCGGCAGCCAACGCCGCGCGCTGATCCTGCGCACCGGCCCACCCGACGACGTTCATGCCGGCATGGAGCTCGAAGCCCGTGCGCAGGCGGCGGCCGCGGCCGCCGGCGCGCCGGTCCCCCACATCCTCCTCGCCGATGATTCGGTTGCGGCACTGGGCAATCCGTTTCTCGTCTGCGATGAGATCAAGGGCGAGACCATCGTCCGGCGCATCCAGCGTCAGCTCGACACTCCCGACGGGCACGCGCGCCGCACCGAGCTGCTGCGGCAATGCGCGCAAGCGTTGGCCGCCATTCACCGGGCCGACCCGGACATCCCGGGCCTGGAGTACGAGGACCAGCTGGTGGAGTATCGCGAGCGCCTCGACGCGATGAACGACACCACCGCCACCTTCGAATGGGCCTTTCGCTGGTTGGCCGCGCACCGGCCGCAGCAATCGGCAACGGTGCTGGTGCACGGCGACTACCGGATGGGCAACCTGATCGTCGACGGATCCAACCTGGCCGCGGTGCTCGACTGGGAGCTGGTGCACCGCGGCGAGGCCTACGAAGACCTGGCCTGGTTCTGCATCCGCGCCTGGCGGTTCGGCGCTCCGGCCAGCCTCGGCGCCGGCGGCCTCGGCAGCATAGAGAGTTTCGTGCGCGACTACGAACGGGCCAGCGGAACCAGCGTCGACCGGGCGGCACTGCACTGGTGGCTGGTGTTGGCCACCCTGCGCTGGGGCGTGATCTGCCGCTTCCAGGCGGAGCGGCATTTGAGCGGTCAGTCGCGCTCGGTCGAGCTGGCGACGATCGGCCGCCGGGTCAGCGAAACCGAGTGGGACATCCTCAACCTGCTCGAAGCGCCCGGTGACGATGCACGCCGCGCAGCGGCGCGCGGTGGGGGCACCCCCAGCCGCGCGGCGGCGAGGGGGCGAGGCGGGCAATCAAAGGAGGCGCGGTGGTGATCGGCGCATACGGACGCCCGCTGGCTGCCGAACTCGTGGCCGCGGTGGCCGAGTTCCTGGAAACAGACGTCCGGGAGGCGACCACCGGACAGGTCAACTTCCACTCCCGGGTGGCCGCCAACGCATTGCGCATCGTCGAGCGCGAACTGCGCGACGAGAGTGAAGCGGAATCGCGAGACGCGCTGACCGGCTTGGGTTTCGGAGACGAGGAGCAGCTCGCCGCCGCCATCCGGGCCGGCGAGCTCGACGAGCGTGCCGGCGAGGTGCTCGCCGTCCTAAGAACCCTGGTGCGCAATCGGTTGGCGGTTGCCCACCCCGGGTACGACAGCGAATAGGAGCCTGCCATGCCCGCTGCAACCACCCAGGTCGTCCTCGACACGGCCGACCAGCTGTTCTCATCGATCGTCAGCGGCGACAAGGCCGCGGTCGATCGGCTGTGGAGCGACGACATCGCGGTATGGCGGGTGGGCGCCAGCCGGGACCCCTTCAGGACCGATGACAAGACCCGCGCGCTCAAAGTCATCGACTGGTTCATCGGTGTGACCACCGAACGTCGCTACGAGATCCTCGATCGCCGGCTTTTCGACGACGGATTGATCAGTGGCTTCGTTCAGCAGCACGTCCTGCACGCCACCGGCCATGCCGGTCAATCGATCTCCATGCGCGTTTGCATCGTGATCAGGGTGGGCACAAATGGTCTGATCGACCGGATCGACGAGTACTTCGACCCCGCCGAGATTGCGCCGCTGATGAGGTGACGATGACGACGCTGGAAACACTGTTGAATGATCCCGACCTGGCCGGGGGGTGGAAGATCATTCCCGACCGGTCGGCCGTCACCTTCAAGATCAGGAACATGTGGGGCCTGCTCACCGTCAAGGGCCGGTTCACCGAGTTCACCGGCGACGGACAACTCACCGGCCAGGGCTCGGTCTTCGGCCGCCTCGACATCCGTACCGCGTCGGTGCAGACCGGCATCGGCCGTCGCGACGAGCATCTGCGCTCGGCCGATTTCTTCGATGTCGAGCGGTTTCCTGAGATCAGCGTCGTCGTCACGGCGATTCACCCGACCGAGGGCAAGGGCGCGGACCTGCGGGCCAGCTTCACGATCAAGGGGATCAGTGCGCCGGTACCGCTGCCCGTCACCGTCACCGGAAGCGGCGACGGTTCGATCCAAATCTCGGGCGAAACCAGGATCGATCGATCCCAGTTCGGCATCGGCTGGAACAAGTTCGGCATGGTCGCGCCCGCGGCCAAGGCGGCGGCACAGGCCGTTTTCGTGCGGTCTGGCCGATAAAGCCGGTCGAGCACCAGTAGCATCTGCACCGTGCCCGACGCCACCATCGCTCTGCGGATACTCGTCTACAGCGACAACCCCAACACCCGCGACAAAGTGAAGCGGGCACTGGGTAAGCGGCTGCACCCGGATCTGCCGGAGTTGAACTATGTCGAGGTGGCTACCGGCCCGATGGTGATCCGCACCATGGACGAGGGCGGCATTGACCTGGCCATCCTCGACGGTGAAGCGACACCGACCGGCGGCATGGGAATCGCCAAACAGCTCAAGGACGAGCTCGAAACCTGCCCGCCGATCCTGGTGCTCACCGGACGCCCGGACGACGCGTGGCTCGCGACGTGGTCGCGCGCCGAGGCCGCGGTGCCGCACCCGATCGACCCGATCGTGCTGGGTCGCACCGTGCTCGGGTTGCTGCGCGCCCCCGCGATCTGAAGCTGACGACCTGCTCCTTTCCCGGTGCCGTTGCGGCGCCGTCTTTGCCGCGCCCCGAAAACGTGCCGGATCTCACACCGCAAACCACGCATTAGCACCACCCCGAGCACGTGCCCCAGCCGCCTCGACGCTATGTTGAAGATCACTGTGCCGGGCTACAGACCCAGTCCGTCACAGCAGCCCGGTCGCCGCCTGGTCGCTATATAGGCGGCCCCACGACGGATCTTGGAGCGAGTTGAACGTCTACATACCCATCCTGGTGCTAGGCGGAATCGCCGCCGCCTTTGCTGTGGGCTCGGTGGTGATCGCAAGCCTGGCCGGCCCGTCGCGCTACAACAAGTCGAAGATGGCGGCCTACGAATGCGGCATCGAGCCGACCGAAACGTCGGTGAGTGGGCCGCATGCGACGCCCGGGCAGCGGTTTCCGGTGAAGTACTACCTGACCGCGATGCTGTTCATCGTCTTCGACATCGAAATCGTGTTCCTGTATCCGTGGGCGGTCAGCTACGACGCACTGGGGATGTTTGCTCTGGTCGAGATGGTGGTGTTCATGCTCACCGTGTTCGTGGCCTACGCCTACGTGTGGCGCCGCGGCGGCCTGACATGGGATTGAGGTAACTCATGGGCCTGGAAGAACAGCTACCCGCCGGCATCCTGCTCGGCACTGTCGAGAAGATCGCCGGCTACGTCCGGAAGAACTCGTTGTGGCCGGCAACGTTCGGATTGGCGTGCTGCGCGATCGAGATGATGGCAACGGCCGGACCACGGTTCGACATCGCACGGTTTGGGATGGAGCGGTTTTCGGCGACACCGCGCCAGGCCGACCTGATGATCGTGGCCGGGCGGGTGAGCCAGAAGATGGCCCCGGTGCTGCGCCAGATCTATGACCAGATGGCAGAACCGAAATGGGTACTGGCCATGGGCGTCTGCGCGTCGTCCGGCGGGATGTTCAACAACTACGCGATCGTTCAGGGCGTGGACCACGTGGTTCCGGTGGACATCTATCTCCCCGGCTGCCCGCCCCGCCCGGAGATGCTCTTGTACGCAATTCTCAAGCTGCACGAGAAGATTCAGGAAATGCCGCTCGGCGTGAACCGGGAGCAGGCCATCGCTGAAGCCGAGCAGGCGGCACTGGGCGCCCGGCCCACCATCGAAATGCGTGGGTTGCTGCGATGAGCTCACCGGAACAGGACCCGAAGGTAGCCGCCAGCGAAGTGGGCGGCGCGGTGCCCTCGTCCGGCGAAGAAGTGATCAACGTGCGCCGCGGCATGTTCGGCATTTCGGGGTCGGGTGACACCTCCGGCTACGGACGGCTGGTGCGGGAGATCACGCTTCCGGGCAGTAGTCCCCGGCCGTATGGCGGTTATTTCGACGATGTGGTCGACCGGCTGGCCGATGCACTGAAGGCGGGCGACGTCGAATTCGGCGACGCGATAGAGAAAGTCGTCGTCGACCGCAACGAACTGACGTTGCACGTGCGCCGCGAGGCGCTGCCCCACGTCGCCCAGCGCCTGCGCGACGAACCCGAATTGCGCTTCGAGATGTGCCTGGGCGTCAACGGCGTGCATTACCCGCACGAGAACGGCCGCGAATTGCATGCCGTTTACCCGTTGCAGTCGATCACGCACAATCGCCGCGTCCGGCTGGAAGTGTCTGCGCCCGATGGTGATCCGCACATCCCGTCGCTGTATGGCATTTACCCGACCAACGACTGGCACGAGCGCGAAACGTACGACTTCTTCGGCATCATCTTCGACGGACACCCGTCGCTGACCCGCATCGAGATGCCGGACGACTGGCACGGCCATCCGCAGCGCAAGGACTACCCGCTCGGCGGTATTCCCGTCGAGTACAAGGGAGCACAGATACCCCCGCCCGACGAGCGGAGAGCGTACAACTAATGAGCACAATCACTGACCCGACGCACGACGGTGGCGCCGAAACTGTCGTCGTCGCCGGCGGACAGGACTGGGGGCAGGTCGTCGAGGCCGCCCGTGCCGCGGATCCCGGTGAACGCATCGTCGTCAACATGGGACCTCAGCACCCGTCCACCCATGGGGTGTTGCGGTTGATTCTCGAGATCGAGGGTGAGACCGTCACCGAGGTCCGCTGCGGAATCGGCTACCTGCACACCGGAATCGAGAAGAACCTCGAATACCGGTACTGGACGCAGGGTGTCACGTTCGTGACGCGGATGGATTATCTGTCACCGTTTTTCAACGAGACCGCCTACTGCCTCGGTGTCGAGAAGCTGCTCGGCATCACCGACGAGATACCGGAGCGGGTCAACGTCATCCGCGTGCTGATGATGGAGCTCAACCGCATCTCCTCGCATTTGGTCGCGTTGGCCACCGGCGGCATGGAGCTGGGCGCGATGACGCCGATGTTCGTTGGCTTCCGGGGACGCGAGATCGTCTTGACCCTGTTCGAAAAGATCAGTGGGCTGCGGATGAACAGTGCCTACATCCGCCCCGGCGGGGTCGCGCAGGACTTGCCGCCGGGCGCCGAAACCGACATCGTCGAGGGCCTCAAGGGGCTCAAGCAGGTGCTGCGCGAAATGGGCGATCTGCTCAACGAAAACGCAATCTGGAAAGCGCGCACCGAGGACGTCGGCTATCTCGACCTGGCCGGCTGCATGGCCCTGGGCATCACCGGACCGATCCTGCGTGCCACCGGGTTGCCGCACGACCTGCGCAAGAGCGAACCCTACTGCGGATACCAGGACTACGAGTTTGATGTGATCACCGCCGACACGTGTGACGCCTACGGGCGCTACATGATTCGCGTCAAGGAGATGTGGGAGTCGATCAAGATCGTCGAGCAGTGCCTGGACAAGCTGAGGCCGGGACCTCACATGGTCGAGGATCGCAAGATCGCTTGGCCCGCCGACCTGAAGGTAGGACCCGACGGCATGGGTAATTCGCCCGAGCACATCGCCAAGATCATGGGCGGCTCGATGGAAGCCTTGATCCACCACTTCAAGTTGGTCACCGAGGGCATTCGGGTGCCGGCCGGCCAGGTCTACAGCGCGGTGGAATCACCCCGCGGAGAACTCGGCGTGCACATGGTCAGCGACGGCGGAACCCGGCCTTACCGAGTGCATTACCGGGATCCCTCCTTCACCAACCTGCAGTCGGTCGCCGCGATGTGCGAGGGCGGTATGGTCGCCGACCTGATCACCGCGGTCGCCAGCATCGACCCGGTCATGGGCGGGGTCGACCGATGAGCGCACCGGTGGGAGGCTCCCCCGGCTCGGGCGAGCGCGTGTTCATCCGGCTGGGGCCGCCGCCCGAAGAAGCCAACCAATTCGTGGTTGAGGGTGCGCCGCAGTCGTATTCGCCGGAGGTCCGGGCGCGGCTCGAGGTCGACGCCAAGGAGATCATCAGCCGCTACCCCAACAAGCGCTCCGCGTTGTTGCCGTTGCTGCATCTGGTCCAAGCAGAGGATTCCTACCTGACACCGGCCGGACTCGAATTCTGCGGCGAGCAAATCGGATTGACCGGCGCCGAGGTGTCGGCGGTGGGCAGCTTCTACACGATGTACCGCCGCGGCCCGACCGGCGATTACCTGGTGGGCGTCTGCACCAACACGCTGTGTGCGGTGATGGGCGGCGACGCGGTATTCGACGCGCTCAAAGAACATCTCGGCATCGGCAACGACGAGACCACCGACGACGGCTCGGTCACGTTGCAGCACATCGAATGCAACGCGGCGTGCGACTTCGCCCCGGTGGTGATGGTCAACTGGGAGTTCTACGACAACCAGACGCCGGAGTCGGCACGCGAGCTCGTCGACTCGCTGCGAGCCGGTAATCCCATAGCTCCCACCCGCGGTGCACTGTGCAAGTTCCGCGAGACCTCACGGATCTTGGCCGGCCTGCCCGACGAGCGCCCCGACGAAGGCCAGGGTGGTGCGGGCGCGGCCACTTTGGCCGGGCTGCAGGTCGCGAAGGAGAAGGGCATGGAACCCCCGCCGGCTCCCGGAGGCACGTCATGACCACCCCGCTGACCCCGGTCATCAGCCGCTACTGGGACGACCCGAAGTCGTTCACGCTGGAGACCTACCAGCGCCACGACGGCTACCAGGCGCTGAAGAAGGCCCTGAAGATGGAGCCCGACGCGGTGATTGGGGCCGTGAAGGACTCGGGCCTGCGCGGCCGCGGTGGCGCCGGCTTCTCGACCGGAACGAAGTGGTCGTTCATCCCGCAGGGCGACTCCGGCCCGGCCGCCAAGCCGCACTACCTGGTGGTCAACGCTGACGAATCCGAACCCGGTACCTGCAAAGACATTCCGTTGATGCTGGCGACGCCTCACCTACTGGTGGAGGGCGCCATCATCGCCTCCTACGCGATCCGGGCCAGTCACGCCTTCATCTACGTGCGCGGCGAGGTGGTGCCGGTGCTGCGCCGGCTGCAGAACGCGGTCGCCGAGGCTTACGCCGCAGGCTTTTTGGGCCGCGACATCGCGGGCTCGGGCTACGACCTGGAGCTGGTGGTGCACGCCGGTGCGGGCGCCTACATCTGCGGCGAGGAAACCGCGCTGCTGGAGGGTCTGGAGGGCCGGCGCGGGCAGCCCCGGCTGCGCCCGCCGTTCCCCGCCGTGGCCGGGCTCTACGGCTGCCCCACGGTGATCAACAACGTCGAGACCATCGCCAGCGTGCCGTCGATCATTCTCAACGGCGTCGAATGGTTCCGTTCGATGGGCAGCGAGAAATCGCCTGGGTTCACGCTGTATTCGCTGTCCGGGCATGTCACCCGCCCCGGCCAGTACGAAGCACCGCTGGGCATCACGCTGCGCGAACTGCTCAACTACGCCGGCGGGGTCCGGGCCGGGCACCGCCTGAAGTTCTGGACACCGGGCGGGTCGTCGACGCCGCTGTTGACCGACGAACACCTCGACGTGCCACTGGATTACGAGGGTGTGGGTGCTGCCGGCTCGATGCTGGGCACCAAGGCGCTGGAGATCTTCGACGAGACCACGTGCGTGGTGCGCGCGGTGCAGCGCTGGACGTACTTCTACAAGCACGAGTCGTGCGGCAAGTGCACACCGTGTCGCGAGGGCACGTTCTGGCTGGACCAGATCTACACACGACTCGAGACGGGCAAGGGCACCCACGAGGATCTCGACAAATTGCTGGACATCTCCGATGCGATCCTCGGAAAGTCGTTCTGCGCGTTGGGCGATGGTGCAGCAAGCCCGGTGATGTCGTCGATCAAGCATTTCCGCGACGAGTACATCGCCCACGTCGAAGGAGGCGGCTGCCCGTTCGACCCACGAGACTCCATGCTGACGGCAGGGCCGAATGGCCGGAAAGAGACCCGGAAAGAGACACAGCCCTGATGACTAGCGCGGCCAAAACCGAGACCGGTGGCGAAACGACGCCGCCCGACATGGTCAAGCTGACCATCGACGGCAACGAGATCACGGTTCCCAAGGGAACTCTGGTGATCCGGGCGGCCGAGTTGATGGGGATTCAGATTCCCAGATTCTGCGACCACCCACTGCTCGACCCGGTCGGCGCGTGCCGGCAGTGCATGGTCGAGGTGGAGGGTCAGCGCAAGCCGATGGCGTCGTGCACGATCGTGTGCACCGAGGACATGGTGGTGCGCACCCAGCTCACCTCCGAGGCCGCGGACAAGGCCCAGCACGGTGTGATGGAGCTGCTGCTGATCAACCACCCGCTGGACTGCCCGATGTGCGACAAGGGTGGCGAATGCCCACTGCAGAACCAGGCAATGTCCAACGGCCGCAGTGATTCTCGTTTCGAAGACGTCAAGCGCACGTTCGCCAAGCCGATCAACATCTCCTCGCAGGTGCTGCTTGACCGCGAGCGGTGCATCCTGTGTGCGCGCTGCACGCGGTTCTCCGAGCAGATCGCCGGCGATCCGTTCATCGACATGCAGGAGCGCGGTGCCCTGCAGCAGGTCGGCATCTACGCGAACGAGCCGTTCGACTCCTACTTCTCGGGCAACACCGTGCAGATCTGCCCGGTCGGCGCGCTGACCGGCACCGCCTACCGATTCCGGGCCCGCCCATTCGATCTGGTCTCCAGCCCCAGCGTGTGCGAGCACTGCGCCGGCGGCTGCGCCGAGCGCACCGACCACCGCCGCGGCAAAGTGCTGCGGCGGCTCGCCGGTGACGACCCCGAGGTCAACGAGGAATGGAACTGCGACAAGGGCCGGTGGGCGTTCCGTTACGACACCCAGCCCGACGTGCTCACCACTCCCCTGGTCCGGGACGCCGACGGCACGCTGCAGCCCGCCTCGTGGGCGCACGCGATCGTGGCGGCAACGCAGGGGTTCGAAACAGCCCGCGGCCGCACCGGTGTGCTGGTCGGCGGCCGCGGCACCTGGGAAGACTCCTACGCCTACTCCAAGTTCGCGCGAATCGTGTTGGACACCAACGACATCGACTTCCGTGCCCGCCCATCCTCGGCCGAAGAGGCGGAGTTCCTTTCGGCACGCATCGCGGGTCGCCCGCTCACGGTCAGCTTCTCCGATCTGGAATCGGCGCCGGTGGTCGTGCTGGCCGGCTTCGAGCCCGAGGACGAGGCGCCGATCGTATTCCTACGGCTGCGCAAGGCCGCCCGTAAGCGCGGCGTGCCGATTTACGCGGTCGCCCCGTTCGCCACTCGTGCCCTGACGAAGATGTCGGGCCGGCTGCTGCAAACCGTGCCGGGCGCCGAACCATCCACGCTGGACGAACTGGCCGGCGGCGAGGTCGGTGAGCTGCTGTCGAAGCCCGGAGCGGTCATCATGGTCGGCGAACGGCTGGCCACGGTGCCGGGCGGATTGTCCGCGGCGGCCCGCCTCGCGGATGCCACCGGGGCCCGACTGGCCTGGGTGCCGCGGCGCGCCGGCGAACGTGGCGCGCTCGAAGCCGGGGCGCTGCCCGGGCTGCTGCCCGGCGGTCGTCTGGTGGCCGACGACGCTGCCCGCGCAGAGGTGGCCGCGGCATGGAATGTCGACGAATTGCCTTCTGCCCCAGGGCGTGACGCCGACGGAATTCTGGCCGCCGCGACGGACGGAAGCCTGGGCGCGCTGCTGGTCGGCGGCATCGAACCCGCCGACTTCGCCGATCCGGATGCCGTACTGGCCGCGCTGGACGCCGCCGAGTTCGTCGTCAGCCTGGAACTGCGGCACAGTGAGGTCACCGAACGCGCCGACGTGGTGTTCCCCGTCGCGCCCACCACCCAGAAGGCGGGCGCATTCGTCAACTGGGAAGGCCGCTTCCGGCCCTTCGAGCCCGCGCTGCACGGCAGCACCCAACGAGCCACTCAGTCCGACCACCAGATCCTGGACACGCTGGCCGACGAAATGGGTGTTTACCTCGGCATGACCGGCGTCCAGGCGGCCCGCGAGCAGATCGCGGCGCTGGGCAACTGGGAGGGCGATCGCGCAACTGGCGCAACGGTTCCAGCGCCGCAGCCGCCGCAGCCCGGGCAAGGCGAAGCCGTACTCACCGGCTGGCGGATGATGCTCGACAATGGCCGCGGCCAAGACGGCGAACCGTATCTCGCGGGTACGGCGCGCAAACCCGTGGTCCGGCTGTCAGCCGGCACCGCGACCGAGATCGGTGCGGCCGAAGGCGACACGGTTACGGTCAGCACGTCGCGCGGATCAATCAGCCTGCCGCTGAACATCACTGACATGCCCGACCGGGTGGTGTGGCTACCGCTGAACTCGCCGGGCTCGGCGGTGCAGCGGGACCTGGGCGTGACCGTCGGCAACATCGTGCGAATCGGAGTGGCTTCATGACGGACACGTTGAGCGCCTTCGGACACGACACGTGGTGGCTGGTGCTCGGCAAGGCGCTGGCCATCTTCGTCTTCTTGATGCTGAACGTACTGGTGGCAATCCTGCTCGAGCGCAAGATCCTCGGCTGGATGCAGCTGCGGCCCGGCCCCAACCGGGCGGGCCCGTGGGGCGCCCTGCAGAGCCTGGCCGACGGAATCAAGCTGGCGCTCAAGGAAAGCATCACCCCGCGCGGGGTCGACTGGTTCATCTACATGGCGGCGCCGGTCATCTCGACGATTCCCGCATTCACCGCGTTCGCCTTCATCCCGTTCGGCCCCGAGGTGTCGATCTTCGGTCACCGCACCCCATTGCAGCTGACCGACATGCCGGCCGCGGTGCTGTTCATCCTCGGGCTGTCGGCGATCGGCGTCTACGGGATCGTGTTGGGCGGCTGGGCATCCGGCTCGACTTACCCGCTGCTGGGTGGGGTGCGGTCCACCGCGCAGGTCATCTCCTACGAGGTGTCGATGGGGTTGTCGTTCGCGGCCGTCTTCCTATTCGCCGGCACCATGTCGACGTCCGGAATCATCAAGGCGCAGGACGGCGTCTGGTACGTCTTTCTGCTGCTGCCGTCGTTCATCATCTATCTGATCTCGATGGTCGGCGAAACCAACCGCGCCCCCTTCGATCTGCCCGAGGCCGAGGGTGAACTCGTCGCCGGCTTCCACACCGAGTACTCGTCGCTGAAGTTCGCGATGTTCATGCTGGCGGAATACGTGAACATGATGACGGTTTCGTCGCTCGCCACGCTGATGTTCTTCGGTGGCTGGCATGCGCCGTGGCCACTGAACATGTGGGACGGCGCCAACACAGGCTGGTGGCCCGTGCTCTGGTTCACCGCAAAGATGTGGGTCTTCCTGTTCATCTACATGTGGCTGCGAGCCAGCCTGCCCCGGCTGCGCTACGACCAGTTCATGGCACTGGGCTGGAAACTGCTCATTCCCGCGTCGCTGGTCTGGGTGCTGATCGCGGGCATCATCCGCACGCTGCGCAACGAGGGCTACGCCCATTGGACTCCGCTGCTGGTGGTCAGCAGCCTCGTCTTCGCCGTGGCGCTGGTGTTGTTGCTGCGCAGGCCATTCAGCACGCCGGGCAATCGCGCGCTGGCGCGCGAGTTGCGCAAGCGCAGCGACGCCTTACCGCTGCCCCCGGCATTCCCGACACCACCGCTGCCGGGCAAGGTTCTGACACCGGCGGTCGGTGCGAGCAAGGAGAAAGCACATGGCTAAATTCCTCGACGCCGTGGCCGGATTCGGCGTGACATTCGCAGCGATGTTCAAAAAGACTGTCACCGAGGAGTATCCGGAGAAGCCCGGCCCCGTCGCCCCGCGCTATCACGGTCGTCACCAACTCAACCGGTACGCCGACGGGCTGGAGAAGTGCATCGGCTGCGAGCTGTGCGCCTGGGCCTGCCCGGCCGACGCGATCTACGTCGAGGGCGCCGACAACACCGATGAGGCACGGTTTTCGCCGGGAGAACGTTACGGCCGGGTCTACCAGATCAACTATCTGCGCTGCATCGGCTGCGGTCTGTGCATCGAGGCCTGCCCGACACGCGCGCTGACGATGACCAACGACTACGAGATGGCCGACGACAACCGTGCCGACCTGATCTACGAAAAGGACCGGCTGCTAGCGCCGCTGCTGCAGAACATGCTCGCGCCGCCGCATCCTCGGACCGAGGGCGCTACCGACAAGGACTACTACCAGGGCAACGTCACCGCGGATGGCTTGAGGGCGAGGAACGACGCCAAAGATGCGGTCGGAGAAGCAAGGTGAGCACGATACTTGCCGCCAACCTGGCGAGCGACGTCATCGTTCGCACCTCCACCGGCGAAGCCGTGGCCTTCTGGCTGCTGGGCGCTCTGGCCGTGATCGGCGCGATCGGGGTGGTCACGGCCGCTAACGCCGTGTACTCCGCGATGTTCCTCGCGATGACGATGATCATCCTGGCGATCTTCTACATGATCCAGGACGCGCTGTTCCTGGGTGTGGTTCAAGTCGTGGTCTACACCGGTGCGGTGATGATGCTGTTCCTGTTCGTGCTGATGCTGATCGGCGTGGACTCCGCGGAATCACTGAAGGAAACGCTGCGCGGACAGCGCGTCGCGGCGGTCATCACCGGAGTAGGGTTCGGCATCCTGCTGGTCGCCGCCATCGGCAAGGTGACGACCGGGGGCTTCGTCGGACTGACCACCGCCAATGCCAACGGCAACGTCGAAGGCCTGGCGGCACTGATCTTTTCGCGATACCTGTGGGCCTTCGAGCTGACCAGCGCGCTGCTGATCACTGCCGCGGTCGGGGCGATGGTGCTGGCGCACCGCGAGCGTTTCGAACGCCGCAAGACCCAGCGCGAACTCTCGGAAGAACGGTTCCGGTCCGGTGGCCGTCCGACCCCGCTGCCCAACCCCGGCGTCTACGCACGCCACAACGCGGTGGACGTGGCCGCGTTGCTGCCCGACGGCTCCTACGCGGACGATTCGGTGTCGAAGATGCTGCGAACCCGGGGTGCGGACGGCAAGGAAACTCCCCGCCGGCAAGCCATCAAAGGCGGCACATCGTGAATCCGGCTAACTACCTTTACCTTTCGGCACTGCTCTTTACGATCGGGGCGGCCGGTGTGCTGTTACGCCGCAACGCCATCGTGATGTTCATGTGCGTCGAGTTGATGCTCAACGCCGTGAACCTGGCGTTCGTCACCTTCGCGCGCATGCACGGCCATCTGGACGGGCAGATGATCGCGTTCTTCACGATGGTGGTGGCCGCGTGCGAGGTCGTCATCGGCCTGGCCATCATCATGACGATTTTCCGTGCCCGCAAATCGGCGTCGGTCGACGACGCGAACCTACTCAAAGGGTAGAAGAACGCCGCCGTGACAAACATCGCACACTTGACCTGGTTGCTCGTGGCACTACCACTGGCGGGTGCCGCAATCCTGCTGTTCGGTGGCAGACGTACCGACGCGTGGGGGCATTGGCTGGGCGTCCTTGCCGCGCTGGGGGCGTTCGGGGGGGGCGCGACGCTGCTGTCGGAATTGCTGGGCCGCGACAGTGAGCACCGCGCCATCCACCAGACGGTGTTCACCTGGATCCCGGTCGACCAATTCCAGGTCGACTTCGGACTGCAGATCGACCAGCTCTCAATCTGTTTCGTGCTGCTGATCTCCGGGGTGGGATCGCTGATCCACATCTATTCGGTCGCCTACATGGCCGAAGACCCGGACCGCCGAAGGTTTTTCGGCTACCTCAATCTCTTCCTGGCCTCGATGCTGCTGCTGGTCGTCGCCGACAACTACCTGGTGCTCTACGTCGGCTGGGAAGGCGTCGGCCTGGCGTCCTATCTGCTGATCGGTTTCTGGTACCACAAGCCGTCGGCGGCCACGGCCGCCAAGAAGGCGTTCGTGATGAACCGGGTCGGCGACGCCGGTCTGGCCGTCGGCATGTTCATGATGTTCAGCACGTTCGGCACGCTGTCCTACGCCGGTGTTTTCGCCGGTGCGCCCGCCGCCAGCAAGGGCGTGTTGACCGGGATGGGGCTGCTGCTGTTACTGGGTGCCTGCGCGAAGTCCGCGCAGGTCCCGCTGCAAGCCTGGTTGGGTGACGCGATGGAGGGCCCGACGCCGGTGTCCGCGCTGATCCACGCCGCGACCATGGTGACCGCCGGTGTGTACCTGATCGTGCGGTCCAACCCGATCTACAACCTCGCTCCCGGAGCGCAGTTGGGCGTGGTCATCGTCGGCGCCGTCACCCTGCTGTTCGGGGCGTTCATCGGCTGCGCCAAGGACGACATCAAGCGGGCGCTCGCCGCGTCGACGATGAGCCAGATCGGTTACATGGTCCTGGCTGCGGGACTCGGTCCCGCCGGATATGCGTTCGCGATCATGCACCTGCTCACGCACGGCTTCTTCAAGGCCGGGTTGTTCCTCGGATCGGGCTCGATCATTCACGCGATGCACGAAGAACAGGACATGCGCCGCTACGGCGGGCTGCGCGCCGCCCTGCCCATCACCTTCATCACCTTCGGCCTGGGCTACCTGGCAATCATCGGCGTACCGCCGTTCGCAGGCTTCTACTCCAAGGACGCCATCATCGAGGCGGCGCTGGGCGCCGGCGACCTCCGCGGTTACACGCTGGGCGCGGCGGCGCTGCTGGGCGCAGGCATCACCGCGTTCTACATGACTCGGGTGATGCTGATGACCTTCTTCGGCGAAAAGCGTTGGGCGCCGGGCAGTCACCCGCACGAGGCGCCCGCCCTGATGACTGGGCCGATGATCCTGCTCGCGTTCGGCTCGGTGTTCGCCGGCGGCCTGTTCGCCATCGGAGGCACCCTGCCGCGCTGGCTGGAACCGGTCGTCGGCGCGCACGAGGAAAGCACGCACGCCCTTCCGGCCTGGATCAGCACCACGCTCGCGCTCGGCGTCGTCGCGGTAGGGATCGCAGTGGCTTATCAGAAGTACGGCAGGGCGGACATCCCCAGAGTGGCTCCCGTTCAGGTGTCGGCGCTCACCACGGCCGCGCGAAGAGACCTCTACGGCGACGCCTTCAACGAGGAGGTATTCATGCGCCCTGGCGCGCAGTTGACCGACACGCTGGTCGAAGTCGACGACGCGGGGGTGGACGGCTCGGTCAACGCGCTGGCCGCGCTGGTCAGCCGGACCTCGAATCGGTTGCGGGGGCTGCAAACCGGCTTCGCGCGCTCCTATGCGCTGTCGATGCTGGCCGGCGCCACCTTGCTGGTCGCCGCGATCCTGGCGGTGCAACTGTGGTGACTAACGTTCCGTGGCTGAGCGTGCTGTGGCTGGTCCCGCTGGCCGGTTCCATCCTGATCATCCTGATGCCTCCCGGCCTGCGACAGCTCGCCAAGTGGACCGGCGTGGTCGTCAGCATCCTGACGCTGGCGGTCGCACTCGTCGTCGCGATCAGTTTCAAAACCGGCGGCGCCCCTTACCAATTCCTGGAAAAGCATCCCTGGATTCCGTCCTTCGGCGCCGGCTACAACCTCGGCGTGGACGGCATCGCGGTCATCCTCGTGCTGCTGACCGCGATCCTGATTCCGCTGCTGCTGGTCGCGGGCTGGAACGACGGTGGCGAGGGCACCCGGGGCGTACACGCCTACGTAGCCTTGACGCTGGCCATCGAGTCGATGGTGCTGATCTCGGTGATCGCGCTAGACGTGCTGCTGTTCTACGTGTTCTTCGAGGCCATGCTGATCCCGATGTACTTCCTGATCGGCGGCTTCGGCAAGGGAACCGGGCGATCGCGGGCCGCGGTGAAGTTCTTGCTGTACAACCTGTTCGGCGGTCTGATCATGCTCGCCGCGGTGATCGGCCTGTACGTGGTCACCGCCCAGCACGGTGCGGGCACATTCGACTTCCGTGAAATAGTGACCGGCATCTCCTCGGGCCGCTTCGCCGGCGTGGACCCCGCGGTGTTCAAGGCGCTGTTCCTGGGCTTCATGTTCGCCTTCGCCGTCAAGGCCCCGCTGTGGCCGTTCCACCGCTGGCTGCCCGACGCGTGCGTCGAGGCCACGCCGGCGACCGCGGTCTTGATCACCGCGGTAATGGACAAGGTCGGCACCTTCGGGATGCTGCGTTACTGCCTGCAGCTGTTCCCTGATGCGTCAACGTATTTCCGCCCGCTGATCGTGACGCTGGCCATCATCGGGGTGATCTATGGCGCGATCGTCGCGATCGGCCAGAAAGACATGATGCGCCTGATCGCCTACACCTCGATCTCGCACTTCGGCTTCATCATCGCCGGCATCTTCGTGATGACAACCCAGGGACAAAGCGGCTCAACGCTGTACATGCTCAACCACGGCCTGTCCACGGCGGCGGTCTTCCTGATCGCCGGATTCCTGGTCACCCGGCGCGGCAGCAGGTTGATCGCGGACTACGGCGGCGTGCAGAAAGTGGCGCCGATTCTGGCCGGCACCTTCATGGTCTCGGCCATGGCCACCCTCTCGCTGCCCGGCCTGGCACCGTTCATCAGCGAATTCCTGGTGCTGTTAGGCACTTTCAACCGGTACTGGCTGGCGGGCACGTTCGGAGTGACCGCCCTGGTGCTGGCGGCGATCTACATGCTGTGGCTCTATCAGCGGGTGATGACCGGTCCGGTGGCCGAAGGCAACGAACGAATCACCGATCTGCGGTTGCGCGAGCTCGTCGTCGTCGCACCGTTGATGGCGCTGCTGTTCGTCCTCGGCGTCTATCCCAAGCCGGTGCTCGACATCATCAATCCTGCTGTGGACCACACCATGGTCACCATCGGTCAGCATGATCCCGCGCCGAGCGTGCCCGTGAGCGCACCCCGTACAGCCGAAGGACCGCACCGATGACCCTTCCCACCCCTAGCGTCGAGTACTTCCTGCTCTGCCCGATGCTCATCGTCTTCGGTATCGCGGTGGTAGGAGTACTGGCTGAAGCGTTCCTGCCCCGCAACATTCGCTATGTCTCCCAGGTGACGCTGGCCCTCGGTGGTTTGATCGCTGCGTTCGCCGCCGACATCGTGGTCAGCCGCTCGCTTCCGGCGTCCGGTCGCAGCGGGGTGTTGGGCGCGGTGGCCATCGACCGCCCGACGCTGTATCTGCAAGGCACCGTGGTGCTGGTGGCCCTGTTGGCCGTCATCTTCATCGCCGAACGCACCAACGTCGCCGCGACAGCCAACAAGGTGAAGGTAGCCGCGGGAGTTTCGACGGCTTCGGGATTGGACGCCTTTACCCCGCAGGCATCGGCGGTCCCCGGAAGTGACGCCGAGCGTGAGGCCGAACGGGCCGGAGCCGCGCAGACCGAACTCTTCCCGCTGCTGATGCTGTCGGTCGGCGGCATGATGGTGTTCCCGGCGGCCAATGATCTGCTGACGATGTTCGTCGCGCTGGAAGTGCTGTCGCTGCCGCTGTATCTGATGTGCGGGCTGGCGCGTCACCGCCGGCTGCTGTCGCAGGAAGCGGCGATGAAGTACTTCTTGCTCGGTGCCTTCTCGTCGGCGTTCTTCCTCTACGGGGTGGCGCTGATCTACGGTGCGACCGGAACGCTGTTGCTGCCGGGCATCCGGGATGCGCTTGCGGCCCATGGTGACAGCTCGATGGCATTGGTCGGCGTCGCGCTGTTGTCGGTCGGCCTGCTGTTCAAAGTGGGCGCGGTGCCGTTCCACTCGTGGATTCCCGACGTATACCAGGGTGCACCCACACCGATCACCGGGTTCATGGCGGCGGCCACCAAGGTCGCGGCTTTCGGTGCGCTGCTGCGCGTCGTCTACGTCGCATTGCCGCCGCTGCACGAGGAATGGCGTCCGGTGCTGTGGGCGATCGCGATCCTGACCATGGCCGTCGGTACCGTGACCGCGGTCAACCAGGCCGACGTCAAACGCATGCTTGCCTATTCGTCGGTCGCCCACGTCGGTTTCATCCTCACCGGTGTGATCGCCGACAACCACGCCGGTTTGGCGGCCACTCTGTTCTACCTGGTGGCCTACAGCTTCAGCACGGTCGGCGCGTTCGCCATCGTCGGCCTGATTCGCAACTCCGACGGCGTCGAGGACGCCACGCTGTCGCACTGGGCGGGGCTCGGGCAGCGTTCTCCCATTGTGGGCGTGATGCTTTCGATGTTCCTGTTGGCCTTCGCCGGTATCCCGTTGACCAGCGGATTCATCAGCAAGCTGACGGTGTTCCAGGCCGCCGCGCAGGGCGGCGCCGTGCCATTGGTCATCATCGGTGTGATCGCCAGCGGGGTCGCCGCCTACTTCTATGTCCGGGTGATCGTGCTGATGTTCTTCACCGAACCGACCGACGACACCCCACAGGTGGTCGCGCCCGGGATCCTGAGCAAGATCGCGATCGCGCTGTGTGCCGCGATCACCGTTATTCTGGGGATCTTCCCGCAACCGCTGCTCGATCTCGCGGATCACGCCGCGCAGTTGCTGCAGTAACCGTCTGATTGCGGCCTCCACCCCGCGCACTCACGACCGCGTCGTGGTCACGCCCAACGAGTGATCAGCTCAAGAACGGACGTGTCGCGAGTACGTAGATCGCCAGCACCGCCAGCGGCGCCGCCAACGGTACCCATGGCAGGTGCAGGGGGAATGCCATCGCCACCACGCCCACAAGGGTAAATCCCACGGCGCCAACCAATGTCGGCCAACTCGCCATCGCGAACGCGTCCGGCATTCCAGCCGCGTATCGGCATACCAGGTAGGCAGCCGCGCACAACCCCGAAAGTCCCACGAACGTATAGGAGGGATCGGAGATCGCGATCGCGGTCACGCACAGCAGCACGGCAACCGTCGCGGCGGGCCGAAAGACGATCCCGAGCGCCACCGCGGCCAGCGCCGTCATCCCGGCGCCCAGCGCCAGGCCGTGGGCGTCGACGGCGGCCAGGCCGACCATCAGCAGGCCGAAGGCCATCGCCAGAGCATGGACTCCCAGGCGCGCGATAGACGACATGGCTACCCCCGCAGCCGTCCGCGCACGCGGTGGCGGCGATCCGGCATCACACCCATCGACTGCTCCAGCGGGTGATCTTTCTGCCAGGAGACGATGTCGACGCCGATGGTCGCCATATCGCGATACATGGCGGCCCGCTGCAACGCCCACAGCCGGTCCACCAGCGGGTCCTGTTCGCCTTCGAACGGTGAAGCATCGAGAGTGTCGACGGCGATCACGACATGACCGCGCTTGCGTAGATCGATCAGCGCCAGCGCGAATTCCGTGTCGAGCAGGGTGGAGAACGCGATGACGATGGCGCCGGCCGGGACCGCCGCACGCGGAGCCAGTGTGCCGGTGGTGTTTTCGAATCGATCGCCCGCAGCCAGCACCGTATCGAGGATCCGGTAGAACTGGCGCTGACCGATATCGGCGCCGAGCCAGCGCGGGCGATTGCCACCGAGCGCCACGATTCCGGCGCGATCGCTGTAGCGCAGCGCGGCCTGCACCACCTGAGCCGCACCGCGCACCACTCGCTCGGTGGCATCGGTTGCCGGGCCCGCCGGCTGCCGGTACCCATCGATCAGCACCACGACGTCGGCGGCACGGTCGGTCAACCGTTCCGTCACGTGCAGCTGACCGCGCCGCGCGCTCACCGGCCAATTCACCGCCCGCAATTGATCACCCGGAACGTAGGGCCGGATATCGGCATACTCGACGCCCGGACCGACATGCCCGGTCAGGTGAGCGCCGAGACGGTCGAGCAACTCGGTTCGCGGGATGGGCGTCGGCTGCGGTGGCGTCAGCGGAAACACGATGACATCGGCGGCATCGACGATCGCCGTCCCGGTGAGCAACCCACCGCGGGCCACCGCGTCGACCCGGGCGCGGATCGCGTATCGGCCCCAGCGCTGCGCCACGGCGGCAACCGTTTTCGCGTGCGAAGAATCCGAATCGACAACCTCGAACTGCAGGCCCTCGACGGCGGGAACCGTGAGCTCGACCGCCCAGACATTGGGCGCCCCAGCTTCCTCGGTTGCCGATAGCCTGACCCGCGCCGGCTCCCCTTCGAAGCACCGCTGTGACTCCGGTTCTGCCTGCACATAAATCTTCGGGACCGGGTGTTGCCAGCTGATCGAGCACAGCACGCCGAGCAGCGGCGCCGCGAACGCGATGAGCTGCCAATGCGCACCGATCACAGCGGCAACGAGGGCAACGCCACCGCAGGTCGCGATCGCCCGCGTCAATGGCGCAGCGCGCCAGCGGAACTCGGCCTCGATCATGACAAGCTCATGGGGTGCCCTCGCCGGTGCGTGGTACCGGCAAGCGTCGCAACAGTTCTCCGACGACATCGGCACCCTGAATCTTGCGAACCCACATCTCCGGACGCAGGGTAATTCGGTGCGCGACAGCCGCTACCGCGAGCGCCTTGACGTCCTCGGGGATCACATAGTCACGGCCAAGCAACAGCGCCCGCGCCCGGGCGAGCTGAACCAGGTCGAGTTCGGCACGCGGGCTCGCGCCGACGGCGACCTGCGGATGGCGGCGCGTGGCGGTGGCCAGTGACACCACATAACGAAGGACATCCTCGTGCACCGTCACCTGCTCCACCGATTCGCGCATCGCCAGTAGGTCCTGGGCGTCGACCACCTGATTGACGGTCGGTTCGGCCGAGCCGCGTTCCAGACGGCGGCGCAGCATCGAGGTCTCGTCGCGCTCGGAGAGGTAGCGCAGTTCCAATCGCATCGCGAAGCGATCCAGCTGCGCCTCCGGCAGCGGGTAGGTGCCCTCGTATTCGATCGGGTTGTCGGTCGCCAGAACAATGAAAGGCATTGGCAACTTGTGGGTTTCGCCGTCGATGCTGACCTGCCCTTCGGCCATCGCCTCGAGCAGCGCCGCCTGAGTCTTGGGGGGTGTGCGGTTGATCTCGTCGGCGAGCAGCAGATTGGTGAAGATGGGCCCGGCCCGGAATGCGAAATGGCCCGACTGCATGTCGTAGATCGTCGACCCGAGCAAGTCCGCGGGCAGCAGGTCCGGTGTGAACTGCACCCGGGTGAATCGCAGACCCAGCGCGGCGGCAAAGGATCTCGCGATCAGTGTCTTGCCGAGCCCGGGCAGATCTTCGATGAGGACGTGGCCGCGCGCCAGGACGGCGGTGAGGATGAGGGTCAGCGCGGAACGCTTGCCCACCACCACGCGCTCGATTTCGTCGAGCACCGCCTCGCAGTGTGCCGTGGTCGTACTGGCCGGCAAAGCGGTCGGCATCGCCGCACCCCCTGTCATACCTGCTCCAACCTGCGGAGGATTTCTTCGAACGCGGCCCGGCCAGGACCGGGCTGGTGGTCAGCGGAGCGCTCGATGTTGTTGGGATTGACCCATTCCCACAGTTCGGCCCCGAACAGCATCCGGCCGGTCGACTGAAAAGCCGCCGGGTCCTTGGCCAGTCGTTGCCCGGTCGCGATTTCGTACCTGCGGGCAAGCATCGGACGCAGATGCCGGTCCCAGTCCGTACGGCTGGACTCGGACCAGCGAATCGTCGTCTCGGTGGTGGCCAGCCAGCGGCGCAACGAATCCCCGAGGTCGTCGGGGTCCAAATCGGCCGCGGGTTCGGTC
This sequence comes from Mycobacterium ahvazicum, assembly GCF_900176255.2. Taxonomy (GTDB): domain Bacteria; phylum Actinomycetota; class Actinomycetes; order Mycobacteriales; family Mycobacteriaceae; genus Mycobacterium; species Mycobacterium ahvazicum. Next base: position 966,457 of record NZ_FXEG02000002.1, on the reverse strand, counting down.
CCCTGTCCCAGCAGCCGACGAATATTGAGCAACACCAGGGCCAGTGCGACACCCGACGCGACCAGCACCCAGGAGCGATCGTGCACGACCAACACCAGCAGCTCCGCTCCGGCGATGAAGCAAACCCCTAGAGCTATCAGCCTTTTCATACCGCACTCCGAAGTTCCGCAAGAACCAGGCGCAGCACCTCGACCGCGACGTCGCGATGCCCCTCGTTCATCACATGCGGGCTGAACCGTGCTTCCTCGAACAGGTTCACCAGCTGAACGGCGTTATCGATATGCAGCGCACGGAGTTCGACCGCGCGGGCCAATACCTCGGTCGGTGTGTCGAAGTCCTGGGGGGCGGCTCCGGGAACATCGGCGAGCTCACGTTCCATCGCGGCATAGCAGGCGATGATCGCCTGCCGCGGTTCGCGCCCGCGGTCGGCCATCTCGGCCAACCCCAGTTCGGCGGCTCGCACCAGAGATTCCGAAGGCCGTGCCGGCGGCACATATTCGGCGCTGTCATCAGCGGCGGTGTGCAGCGTCGGGGCGCGCAATCGTCGCCGCGACATGACGAATGTTGCGACGACGAGGAGCAGCATCATCGCAACGGTGGCCGCCAGCAGAATTCCCAGCATGTTGCCGTTCTGCGGGGCCCGGTGCCGCGACGTGGGTGCGGGGGCGGTTGGCGCGCCGCCGGTGTCCGGTGCGTGCTGCGCGGGAGGCGCCCCGTGCGGCAGCGATAACCGGGCCAGCAGCATCGCGATCAGCAACCACGCGACGATCACCGCGAGTCCGATCAGCACCACGCGCCAGCTCGGCCGCCCTGCGCGGGTACCGAGCATCCCGGAGAGGTCACCCGCCTTCGGTGCCACCGCGCGTGGATCCCGAAGTCGCGCGATGACCGCGACCGCGAGCATCGCAAGTGCCGCACTGAGCAGGACAACGACGAATACCAGCGCCGCTCGGCCGCCGCCTTCCGCGCGCGCCGCATGATCGCGGGCCGGAAGGTATCCGCGCAGGGCGGCGGCAACCACGATCAACAGCACGATGAGCGCAACGACGCGCCCTGTCGGCTTATCGGGCATTGGCACACCACTCGCCGGTTTTCCTATGCCGTTGCGGCACAGGCTTGATTCATACTCGCACGTCGGGCAGCGGTGTGGCCAGCGACAACCGGCAGCCAGGGCACTGCCGCGGGGAACCGCAGCGCCCGACACGCGAACCTGACCTCACTCGGCGCAAATTTGGCCTAGGCAGGATCAAACGGCCGGAAGCTGCCGTCGAGCACCTCGTGATGACCGATGGTGCGACCGGTGACGGTCGCGGGGTCCACAAGTGCCAATTGAGCTGCCGCCCTGGCGAATTCGTCTTCAGTTGCCGTGTCGTCGAAGTTGGTGGCGTAGTAGGACAGGCCAGGCGTCATGATCGGCTTCGACGGTGCCAACGCGTTGACGGCGATGTTGTGGTCGGCCAGGTCAAACGCCGCGCACTGGGTGAGATGCTCGAGCGCCGCCTTCGAACCACCGTAGCCAGGCAGGACACCGCCGCTGCGGTCCGGATAGGGTCCGTTGCCGGGCAGCCGAGAGGCCACCGAGGTGATGTTGACGATCGAGCCGCCCCGGGCCTCGATCATGTCCGGGGACACCAGCTGCATCAACTCGTAGGCCGCAAACACCGCGATGTCGAAGTGGCGGCGAAATGCGGACAACGGCGTGCTGACGAAACCCGGCCAGCCGGGTTTGGCGGCGCCGGCCGGTCTGGCGGCCTTCACCCGCGGCTGTGCACCGGGCACCGGCGGTCGTCCCGGAGCGGTGAAGGCCGCATTGTTGATCAGAACAGTGATGGGGCCCAATGCATCTCGCGCCTCACTCACCAGCCGGGCGACGTCGTCGCGGTCGGTCAGATCGGCGCGGACCGCCACCGCGCGCCCACCCGCCACTTCGATGGCGGCCACGGTCTCGCCGATGGTTCCCGGCAGCCGGTCATCCCACACCTGCTCGGTGCGCCCGGCCACCGCGACCGCCGCGCCCTCGGCGGCAAGCGCCAGCGCGATCGCCCGGCCCAAACCACGGCTGGCACCGGTGACGATCGCCGCGCGCCCGGCGAGTCGCAGCGTCATCGCGTCACCCCGTGCACGACGATCGCGGTGGTCTGATCCACCCACGCCTCGTCCAGCTTCTCGTCCGGGCGCAACAGCATCCGCAGCATCGTCGCTCCCCCAATCAGCTCGATCAACCGGTCCGGATCGACATCGGGATGCGCTTCACCTCGATCGACGGCCTCGCGCAGCCGCACCTGCACCGCGGTGAACAGGTCACTGAAGCGCGACATCACCCGCGCGTTGAGGTCTGGGTCGGCCGACATGTCCGCGACCAGCCCGGGCAGCGCGGCGCGCACCACCGGGCTGGTGAACACATCCCGCGCCGCCGCGATCATCATCCGCAGGTCGGCGGTGAAGTCGCCGGCCGGCGTCTCCAGCGCGCTGGGCGCGGTCGGAAAGGCCGCTTCGTGCACCAACTCCGCCTTGCTCGACCACCGGCGATACAACGCCGACTTGGTGGTGCCCGCCCGCTCGGCGACGGCGGCCAGCGTCAAGTTCGAATAGCCGATTTCCACAAGCAGTTCCGCCGTCGCCGCAAGGATGGCAGAGTCAATACGCGGGTCCCTGGGGCGCCCGGCACCTGGGGCCTTGTCAAGGCCGGACGGGTCTGCTTTCATAACGCTACCTACCGTATCGTAATTGCCGCGAAAGGTCTCAAAGAATGGAGGCACCCCGTGGCCAATGAACCTGTGCTCGACAACGTCGACCGACTTCAGCGCTCCAGCCGCGACGTCACGACGCTACCGGCGGTGATGTCGAATTGGCTGGCCACGGTGCTGCCCGACGGCGCGAACCCCGCGGTCACGGTCGAAAGTGGGGTCGACTCGACGGGCATGTCGTCGGAGACCATCATCCTGACCGCCCGCTGGCACGAAGGCGGGCAGCCGACCGAGCAGAAGCTGGTCACGCGGGTCGCGCCGAGCGCCGAGGACGTGCAGGTCTTCCCCACCTACCGGCTTGATCACCAATTCGATGTGATCCGCAAGGTCGGCGAACTCACCGAGGTCCCGGTCCCGCCGGTGCGCTGGCTCGAGCCCACCGGCGAGGTTCTGGGCACGCCGTTCTTCGTGATGGACTACGTCGCCGGTGACGTGCCGCCCGACGTGATGCCCTACACCTTCGGCAACAACTGGTTTGCCGACGCACCGGTCGAGCGGCAGCGCGAACTCCAGGACGCCACCGTCGGCGTACTGGCGAAGCTGCACTCAATCCCCAACGCGGAGAGCACGTTTGGATTCCTGTCCGAGGGCCACGGCGATACCGCGCTGCGCCGGCACTACAACTGGGTGCGGGACTGGTACGACTTCGCGGTGCCCGACATCGGTCGATCGCCGCTGCTGGAGCGCACTTTCAGCTGGCTGGAAGACAACTGGCCGACGGAGGTGGACGCGCGCGAACCCGTCCTGCTGTGGGGTGACGCCCGGGTGGGCAATGTGTTGTACCGCGACTTCCAACCGGTGGCGGTGCTGGACTGGGAGATGGTGACGCTGGGCCCGCGCGAGCTCGATGTCGCGTGGATGATTTACGCGCACATGGTTTTCCAGGAGCTCACCGGGCTTGCCGGATTGCCGGGACTGCCCGATGTGATGCGCGAGGAGGACGTCCGCGCCACGTATGCACGCCTGGCCGGTGTCGAAGTGGGCGAGCTGCGCTGGTTCTACGTGTACTCCGGTGTGATGTGGGCGTGTGTGTTCATGCGCACCGGTGCGCGGCGAGTGCACTTCGGCGAAACCGAAAAGCCGGACGACGTCGAGTCGTTGTTCTACCACGCCGGATTGATGAAACGTCTTATCGGAGAGGACCAGTAATGCTCGGACCGCTCGACGAGTACCCGGTACACCAGATTCCCCAGCCGATCGCGTGGCCCGGCTCCTCGGACCGCAACTTCTACGACCGGTCCTACTTCAACGCCCATGACCGCACCGGCGACATCTTCTTGATCAGCGGCATTGGCTACTACCCCAACCTCGGTGTCAAAGACGCGTTCGTGCTGATCCGGCGCGGTGACACCCAGACCGCGGTGCACGTGTCGGACGCGATCGACCAAGACCGCCTCAACCAACACGTCAACGGCTACCGGGTCGAGGTGATCGAACCGCTGCACAAGCTGCGGATCGTCCTCGACGAAACCGAAGGCATCGCAGCCGATCTCACCTGGAAGGGCCTGTTCGACGTCGTCCAGGAACAGCCGCACATCCTGCGGTCCGGCAACCGGGTCACGCTGGACGCGCAGCGCTTCGCGCAGCTGGGCAGCTGGAGCGGACACGTCGTGATCGACGGCGAGGAAATCGTCGTCGACCCCAACACCTGGCTGGGGAGCCGCGACCGGTCGTGGGGCATCCGCCCGATCGGCGAGGCTGAGCCGGCCGGACGGCCCGCCGACCCACCGTTCGAGGGCATGTGGTGGCTATACGTACCAATGGCTTTCGACGACTTTGCGATCGTGTTGATCATCCAGGAGGAGCCCAACGGGTTCCGCTCGCTCAACGACTGCACCCGGATCTGGCGCGACGGCCGTGTCGAGCAGCTGGGCTGGCCGCGGGTCAAGATCCACTACACGTCCGGCACCCGCATTCCGACCGGGGCCACCATCGACGCGACCACTCCGGACGGCTCACCGGTCCACTTCGACGTCGAGTCCAAATTGCCGGTGCCCATTCACGTCGGCGGCGGCTACGGTGGCGATTCGGACTGGATCCACGGCACCTGGAAGGGCGAGAAGTACGCCGAACGCCTGACCTACAACATGACCGACCCGGCAATCATCGGGCGTGCCGGTTTCGGGGTGATCGACCACGTGGGTCGCGCGGTCTGCATCGAGGGCGACAAGCCGCCGGTCGAGGGGTGGGGCCTCTACGAGCACGGCGCCCTGGGCCGCCACGACCCGTCGGGGTTCGCCGACTGGTTAACGGTTGCGCCGTAACCGTTTTGCTCCGCGGCCATCGGTCGGGCTCCCGTGACAGTAGGACATCACGTGCTCACGGACCAGGGTATCGACGTTCGGGTCACGTCTGGCGAACGCTTCGACGATCGCGATGTGATCATCGACGTTTGCGTGTAACTCGGTGCGCAACAAGCGAATCGACAAATTCGTCCACACCTCGATGCCCAGCGATTCCCAGACCGCCAGCAGCACCCGGTTGCCCGCACTGGCGACGATCTCGCGATGGAAGGCAACGCCGGCCCGAACTTGCATGCCGACGTCACCCAAGTCGGCCGCCTTGCGAATCTCGTCGGCATGCCGATGCAATGCGGTCACGTCGCCGTCGAGTCGATCGACCGCAAGTGAGGCGGCGAGGCCTTCCAAAGCCGCTCGCACGGGGTACATCTCCAACAGGTCATCGGGACCTATGTCGCGAACACGCGCACCCTTGTTGGGCTCCGAGCTGACCAGCCGCAGCCCTTCCAGATCCCGCAGCGCTTCACGAACAGGCGCTTGGCTGACGTTCAGGTCGGTGGCGACCTGCCGTTCGACAATCCGGTCGCCGGGTTGCCACCGACCGCTGATCAACCCGTCGAGCAGCACACCCAAAATCTGTTCACGCAGCGGCATACCACGCACCTCGGGCCTTGCGTCAGACGTGTTGGACACCGCCCCACTTTAGGCCGAGCGCCACGCCCGGTTCCGAACATCCGCCAGAGTCGGCCCGGGTTCCCGGTTGATCTGCATCACCCGGCACTTGATGCCTCCGCACGCCTTGCGGATTTCAGTACCGGTCACCTCGATGACCTCGACGCCGGCGGCCCGGATTTTCTCGTTCGTGGCGTGACAGTCCGCGTGTGCGATCACCTTGCCGGGCTCCAGCAACAGCACGTTGCATGGAGCCAGAAAATCGCGCTGCTCCTGTGCGTCGGCCTCGATCAGTTCGAAGTTGTTGTCGTACAACCAGGTACGCGCCTCCCAGTCCAGCGCCGCCGGAGACACAACCAGCTTTCCGACGTCGATCGCGTTGATGTTGATGTCCGGATGAGCGCACGCGCCGGTCGCTTGGTTGAAAAAGCCTTCCACGGCCGGTCTCAACTGCAGGTTGTAGAACTCGCTCGTGCCATTCGTCTTGGAGATGGCGTTGACGAATTGTTCCGTCCCACGCTGATCGTAAGAGGCGGACAAGCAGGTGACCAATACCTCCTCGGCGATCATGTTGCATGCCCCCGGCTCCATGGCGCCTTCGGTGATGGCGATGAGCGGAGGGATGTTGAGGGTGTTCCAGGCCCACTTGGCCAGGTACTCGGTCACCCCGACCATGCCGGGCAGGAACCCGAAACGGGAGATGACGGAACCCCCGCGCCAGATCGAACCCCACGACAGAAACACATGGCCCATCAGCGGACCGTACGGATTGGTCGGCTCCTCCGGATAGTCGATCCAATGCACAGTAATGCCGCTGTCCTCGAATGCCGTTGCGAGTTCCTCGGTTTCGCGCTGAAACGCCAACAAGTCGACCGGTCCGCGATCCGGTACCCCCATCAGCGCCTGGAAGAACGCCGGATTTTCCCTGTACTGCGAACTCTGATCGTGGAGCGTGTGCTTGGTCGGCATGTGCAAAGCGACCTCGGTCAGCCGACCGATTCCGTTGAAGCCGAACGATCGGCCCGCCACTGCCTCGGCTTGATAGGTGCGGTAGTCCACCTCGTGGGTGGCACGCACGAACTCGTAGGTGCTGTTCCCGTCCCGATAGTGCGGGATGTCCGTCAGCCGCCAATCGTCATAGGCGCGGCGGAATTTGGGCGTGTCCAGGGTTGTCATCGATTCCTCGGTTCGCATCGGTGGGACCTCACCCGCCTATTTTGATCGATGATCGATCATTTGTCAAAGGCCCGGTGTGCTGCGTTACCCCACCGTGGACTCCTCGGGACATATTGAGGCGTATCCGCCGGACAACGCGACGTCGGCGGGAAACCGTCAGCGACGGTACGCCGCGCCAGGGTGGTCGGCAGCCAGCAGCGGTCCCTTACCGCCCAGCCGTTCGCGCAGCGTGCAACGCGGGACCTGATCCGGGACCCGTCCGCGGCGACGCAGTTCGGGCACAACCAGTTTCGCGAAGTCCACGAAGGTGCCCGGCATCGTCACGTAGGCGAGGTTGAACCCGTCGACGTCGGCCTCCTCGACCCAGCGCTCGAGTTCGTCGGCGACCTCGCCGGGTGAGCCCACCAGCAGCGGCCCGCGCCCGCCGATGCCGATCTCTTCGGCGAGTTCCCTTGCCGTCCAGGTGCGCTCATCGGTGGTGAAGGAGGCCAGCGCGGACCGGTTGGCGTCTGTCTCGCTGTAACGCAGCGGGTCGTCGTCACCCAGCTCGGCCAGGTCCACCCCGGTCCAGCCGCCGAAGAGCGCCAAAGCGCCAGTCGTGCTGACGTATTCACGGTATTCAGCTAACTTGGCCACGGCTCGCTCGTGCGTCTCGGCGACGATCGGGGTCACCATGGTGAAGACCTTGATGGAACGCGGATCCCGGCCCAACCCCGCAGCGGTCTCGCGCAGCGCCCGCACCGGGCCGCGCACGATTTGGGGTGTCGGGCCGGAGATGAACGCGGCCTCGGCGTTGGCGGCGGCAAATTGGACACCGCGCGGCGAGGCGCCGGCCTGGAACAGCACCGGTGTGCGCTGCGGAGACGGTTCGCACAGAAACGGTCCCGGAACCGTGAAATAACGGCCTTTGTGCTCGATGTCGTGCACCTTGGCCGGATCGGTGAACACACCGCGCACCGGGTCGCGCACCACCGCGTTGGCCTCCCACGACGCTTCCCAGAGTTTGTAACAGACCTCGAGGTACTCATCGGCGATCTCATAGCGCTGGTCATGCGGAATCTGGGCGTCGAGGCCGAGATTGCGTGCCGCACTGTCCAGATACGAGGTCACGATGTTCCACGCCACCCGTCCGCCGGTTAGGTGATCCAGTGTCGACAACCTGCGTGCCAGCGCGTAGGGCTGCTCGTAGGTGAGCGACAACGTGATCCCGAAGCCGAGCGTCTCGGTCACCACCGCCATCGCGGAAACGGCGGCGGTCGGGTCGTTGACCGGAAACTGCGCGGCGTCTCGCACCGCGGCATCGCGAGACCCGCCGTACACGTCGTACACGCCGAGCACGTCGGCGAGAAACAACGCGTCGAAGCCGCCGGCCTCCAGGATTTTGGCCAGTTCGGTCCAATAGCCGAGTTCGCGATACCGATAACCGCGGTCCTCGGGGTGACGCCACAGCCCGGCCGACTGGTGCCCGACACAGGCCATGTCGAAGGCATTGAGGTAGATCCTGTTCATCGTGCCCACTCGATTTGGTCCCCGTACGTTTCCCGTGCCGCGTAGGCCGCGGCGACCGTGATAGCCGCCAGCACCGCGAAATACCCCACGATCAACCACGGTCTACCGCCGCCGGCCACCAGCAGAGCCGCCGCGATCAACGGCGCGAAGCCTCCCGACAGCACGGCTCCGATTTGATAACCCAGCGACGACCCACTGTAACGCAGCCGGGTGTCGAAGAGTTCGGCGAACCAGGCGGCCTGCGGCCCGTACATCGCGTCGTGAACAACGTTGACGCCGAACACGATTGCGAGCACCACCGCGATGGCTGACCCGCTTGCGGCGGCGACGAAAAACAACGCCAGCGCGACCACCCCCGCCAGCGCGCCGAACAGATATGGGGGCCGGCGACCGATTCGATCGGACAACAATGCCCAGCCTGGCGTGCTGAGCAATCCGAGTGCCGACGATATCAGCACCGCGATCAATCCGACGCCGCTGCCCTTGCCGAACGAATCCTGCAGGTAGGTAAGTGAATACGTGGTCAGCAACACAAAGAGTGCAATTTGGGACATTCGTAACCCGGTGGTGATCAACACATTACGGGGCTGGCTGCGCAACACCTCCAGCACCGGCAACGTCGAGAGGTCGTCGCGCTCTTTGAGACGCTCGAAAATGGCGTCGTCACTGAGCCGCAGCCGGATGAACAGCCCGATCCCCACCAGAACGGCACTGAACAGAAAGGGTATCCGCCATCCGGAAGCCAGGAACGTGTCCGCGCCGCACACCTTGCGGGTCAAAAAGAAGATTGACGTCGCCAGCAACATGCCGGCCGGGGAACCGAGCTGGGTGAAGCTGCCGAACAATCCACGGCGCCCGGGCGGTGCATGCTCAACCGAGAGCACGGCCGCGCCTCCCCATTCGGCGCCGACCGCGAGTCCTTGCAGCACCCGTAACGCGGCCAGCAGCGCCGGTGCGGTCACCCCCACCGCGGCGTAGGTCGGCAACAGCCCAATCGCGGTGGTGACGAGCCCCATCGTCAGCAAGGCGGCTACCAGAACGGCCTTGCGCCCCAACCGGTCCCCGAAGTGACCGGAGATCACGGCACCGATCGGTCGGGCGCCGAACCCGGCCGCATAGGTGGCGAAGGAGGCCAAAGTCCCGGCTGTTGACGAAACATGAGGAAAGAACAGCGGTTTGAACACGAGCGCGGACGCTGTCGCGTAGAGGTAGAAGTCGTACCACTCGATCGTGGTGCCGACCATGCTTCCTAGAGCTACGGTTCGCAGCTGTGGTCTTGTATTAGCCGTAGCGGCCGGCTCAGTGGCAATCACGTGATCGCAGATTAGGCAGTTCGCCGCCGCGGGCATACGGTTGCCATCGCCGTGATGCGAACGTCCTCTACCGCGGGCGTGTCACCATGCGGTTGACTAGGGGGTGTGACGATGCCGTCGTGGACTGTCGATGTTGCGGTGGTCGGCGCGGGGTTTGCCGGTCTCGCCGCGGCGCGGGAGCTGACGCGACAGGGTCACGACGTGGTGGTGTTCGAGGGTCGCGACCGCGTGGGCGGGCGCGCGTTCACCGGTAGCGTCGCGGGATTGCCGGCGGATATGGGCGGCGCGTTCGTCGGCCCCACCCAAGATGCGGTGCTGGCGCTGGCGGCCGAACTGCAGATCCCGACTACGCCTACCTACCATGACGGCAAGAACGTCATCCAATGGCGCGGCTGGACACGTTCCTACCACGGCACCATCCCCAAGCTTTCGCTGACGGGGTTGCTCGACATCGCCCGGCTGCGTTGGCAATTCGAAAGAATCGCGCGCAGCATTCCGGTCGACGCACCGTGGCGGGCACAGCGCGCCCGCCAGCTCGATGAGGTGTCGTTCGGACAGTGGTTGCGTTCGGTGCGCGCCAGCGCCTCGTCGCGCGACCTGATGGCCATCATGGCCCGGGTCACCTGGGGATGCGAACTTGAAGACGTGTCGATGTTGCACGCCGCGCGCTACATCCGGGCCGCGGGCGGTCTGGACCGGATGCTCGACACCCAGGACGGCGCCCAGCAGGACCATTTCCCGGGCGGCACCCAGCAAATCGCCCGGTCGGCGGCCGACGAACTGGGCGCACGCGTCGTGCTGAATGCCCCGGTGCACCGCATCGAACGGCACGGTTCCGGCGTGACGGTCACCTCCGATGCGGGTACGGCCGACGCCGGGTTCGTCATAGTCGCGATCCCGCCGGCTCATCGCGGGGCCATCGAGTTCACCCCCCCACTACCCGTCGAGTACCAGCGTCTGGTCGAACAGTGGCCGCAGGGCCGGCTCAGCAAGGCTTTCGCGGCATATTCGACACCGTTCTGGCGAGCCAACGGACTCTCGGGACAGGCGCTGTCCGACAAGGGACCGGTGTTCATCACCTTCGACGTCAGCCCGCAGGCCGACGGGCCGGGAATCCTGCTGGGCTTTGTCGACGCCCGGGCGTTCGATTCACTGCCCACCGACCAACGCCGCCGCGACGCCTTGCGCTGCTTCGCGTCGCTGTTCGGCGAGGAGGCCCTTCAGCCACTCGACTATGTGGATCATCGCTGGGGCACCGAGGATTTCGCTCCGGGTGGCCCGACCGCGGCGGTGCCGCCAGGGTCGTGGACGCGGTTCGGGCGCTGGCTGCGCGAACCGGTCGGACCGATTCACTGGGCGGGCACCGAGACCGCCGACGAGTGGACCGGGTTTTTCGACGGGGCGGTCCGGTCCGGCCTCCGAGCGGCCGCCGAGATCACCGCCCTGCTATGAGCTGATCTGCGCGACCGGCAGGGTGATGGATTCGGCCAGTGACCGCAGCTGGCCGGTGACCTCACGGTGGTGCTCCAACATCGAGCAGTGACCGCCGGGCAGCTCGACCAGGCCGACCACGTTGGGCGCGGTGCGGGCGATCTCGCGGGCCGCGGCGATCGGTGTCAGGCGATCCTCTTCGCTGCCGATGACCAGGGTTGGGACCGTCAACCCGGTCAGGTCCAGGTACCGCGACCCCAGGGATTCGACGAGCATCCTCGTGCAACCGCCGCGCCCGGCGGCTGGTGTCCGCGCGAACAAGTCGTGGATCAGTGTGGCGGCACTCGGGTCGGCGTCCTTTCCAACCGCGAGCATTGCAATCAGGCTGCGAGTGGCCAGCAGCGCCGGACCCGGAATCGGGACGCCGCCGAACACGTTGATCAACCCGCGCGCGGCGAGCGATCGCGCCGGCGACAGCCGCCCCGGCACCGAGAACAGCCTGACCTGGCGCACCAGGTCGCCGGTGGTCGTGTTGATCAACGCCACGGCATCAGCGCGCCGGTGGACCTTGTGGCGGTAGCGGGCCGACCACGCGGCAATCGTGATCCCGCCCATCGAGTGCCCGGCGATGACGGCGCGCTCATGCGGCGCCAACGTCGCGTCCAACACGCAATCCAGATCGGACGCAAGGTGTTTCAGGCTGTATCCGCCGCGGCGCGGAACCCCGCTTCGGCCGTGGCCGCGGTGGTCGAACGCGATCACCCGGTATTCGGAGGCCAACTCCGCGATCTGGTAGGCCCACGCCCGGATCGCGCAGGTGATGCCGTGAGTCAGCACGATCGGATAGCCGTCCGGCGGCCCGAAGACCTCCGCGTGCAGCGGGGTGCCGTCGACCGCGCGGACGGTCAGCGTGCGGCTCGACGGCAGTACGCCGGGCAGCGGGTCAATCCCACGTGTCGTTCGCCGAGCACTCATCGCCAGCTCCCCCCGTCGAACACGGCCCCGTCGCCGCACTCTGGATGCAGCGATCTTATAACGGCACGAGCGTCCAACTATGCAATTTCGGCCAACCCGCGCGCCCGGATCACAGCACACAATTCGTCGTTAACTGGCAAACCCCGGCACCGCGCCGGTTGCGGTGTGAGAGGCTGACTGTCATGTCCCCGATGTCCCGTCGGGCGGTGCTCACAGCAACGATGAGCGCGGTCACTGGCGGGCTGCTGGCTGCCTGCGCACCGGGTGAACATTCGGTGTCACCACCACCCCCGCCGCCGGAGATCAAACCGGACACCGGGTCGGTCCTGATCGTGGGTGCCGGCATGGCCGGCTTGGCCGCCGCGCGCCGCCTGGTCGACGCGGGATGGCCGGTGCGCCTGATCGAGGCCCGCGACCGCATCGGCGGTCGTGTCTATACCAACCGCGACTGGGGTGTGCCGATCGAGATGGGCGCGTCCTGGATCCACGGCACCGCCAGCGACCCGATGATGGAACTGGCTCACGACGCGCACGCCGAGGTCATCCCGACCGACTACTACGGCTGGGCGAAGCTCGCGGTGGATCGCCGGCTGCCGGCAACGGGCTACGACGCCGACTCCTGGCGCCAGTTCGTCGAACGGGCCTGCGATCGGGTCACCGGCGGGAGCCTGGGCGCCGCCGTCGACGCCGCGGCCAAGCGCGCGGAGCTTTCGGGTTCGGATCGCACCCAGCTGGCATTCTTTGTCGCCACCGAGATCGAGGACGAATACGCGGCCGGCGCAGACCAGCTCTCCGCCAACACATTTGACACCGGCGACTACGCCGACGGCGACCAGGCGGTGATCACGAACGGCTACGACGCCCTGCCGAAGCTGCTGGCCGACGGACTTCAGATCGTCTTTGGCACGCCGGTCACCGCGATCACTCGACGTGACAGCTCCGTCACCGTGCACGCCGGAAACCAGTCCTTCGAAGGCCCCGCTGCGATCGTCACCGTCCCTCTCGGAGTGCTCAAAGCCGGTGCGATCGCCTTCGATCCCCCGCTCCCCGACCAACATGCTCGCGCCGTGAACGCCCTGGGATTCGGCGTGCTGTCGAAGACCTTCTTCCGGTTCAACCGGCGAACATGGAAGACGGACAACGCCTTCTACCTCTTCATGGGCACCGACCCGGGCGCGTGGGCGCAGTGGTTCACCCTGTCCAACAGCGCCGGACCGATCGTGGTGGCCTTCAATGCCGGCGAACGCGGCCGGGCGGTGGAGGCGTCCTCGGCAGCCGATGTGACCGCCCGGGCGCTGCCGATCGCTCGCCAGCTGTTCGGCGACGACGTCGCGCCGGTGGAAGTCCGGACCTCGAATTGGAGCACCGACCCCTATGCGCGGGGCAGTTACTCATTCCACGCGCCCGGTTCCGGGCTCGACGATCGCCGCTGCCTGCGGGACCCGATCAGCGATCGGCTTTACCTGGCGGGCGAGGCTGCCGACACCAAAAACCCGTCCACCGTTATCGGGGCCGTGGTCAGTGGACGCTATGCCGCCGACCAACTGATGCGCCGGATTAAGAGCTAGCGCGAAACACCAAAGCGCTCAGTAGTTTAGGTGGACGCCGCATTTGAATCGCGCGCGGTCACCGTCCAGCTGGCGAGCAGCCGCAGCGCCTCGTCAGAAGGTGAACCCGGTTCGGCTGTATAGCCGATCAACGACAGCCCACCGACGCCGGCGATGTCGAAGACGTTGTAGGTCAGTTCCAGTTCACCGACCTCGGGATGCCGGAATCGCTTGGAGCCGTGGCGATGTGACTTGACGTTGTGCGCCGCCCAACTCGAGCGGAAGGGCTCGCTGCGCGATCCGAGCTCCCCGACCAGGTCGGTGACGGCCGGTGAATCGGGGGCGCGCGCCGCCTCGGCCCGCAGCAGCGAAACGACGTCGTCGGCTTCGCGGTCCCACTCGGGAAAAAACCGCTCGGCCGCGGCGTCGAGAAACATGAATCGAGCCAGATTCGGTGTCGCCCTGGCACGGGCGAAGACGGGTGCGTAGAGCGCGCGCCCGAGCGTGTTCGCGGTGACCACATCGAGGTGGCCGTTGATCACGATCGCGGGCGCGGTGACCATGCTGTCCAGCAATGCCTGCACCCCCGCCGGGATGGTTCGGCCCGCGGGAGAAACCGATCGGCTCCGGGCGCCCTTGCTGGTGACGGCACGAACCAGGTCGAACAAGTGAGTTTCCTCTGCCTCACCGAGTTGCAGGGCGCCGGCGACCGCATGCAGGACGTCGTCGGAGACACCGGCCACATTCCCCCGTTCTACCTGCGTGTAGTAGTCGATGCTCACACCGGCCAGCCGAGCCACTTCCTCACGTCGTAGCCCGGGCACGCGGCGGCGCCGCCCCGGCGGCAGGCCGACCGCCTCGGGGGTGATCCTCGCCCGTCGCGACATCAAGAAGTCCTTGATGTCCTTGGCAACGTCCATCTCTCCCGGATACCCCGCCGGCGGGCAAACATCCATACGACATTACCGACCATCGGTCTTGTATACCGACCACTGGTCGGTTATCGTTCTCGGCCGTGGAGGTAGCAATGAACCAGCCGGATCCATCGCGGTTTCGTACCCGGATGTTCGCGCGCGCGTTCGGACCGTTCTTTCTGATCGTGCCGACGATCGTCGCGTTTCGCGCGACCTCACAAATGCCCGTACTGCTCGACGAGTTCAGCCGAGATCCTATGTGGCAGTGGGCGCTTGGGGCGCTGCTGCTGATGTGGGGCAGCGTCATCATCGCCTTTCCTCAGTATTGGCGAAGTGTCGCAGCGGTTCTGATTTCACTGCTGGGGTGGTTTCTCGCGATCCGCGGGATACTCGTCCTGGCGATTCCCGACGTATACGACTCGGCCGGCAAGTCGCTGCAGGAAAATGCCATACCGGTAGTGCGCGCCATCTTCGGCGCCATCGCATTGGTCGGCCTGTACCTGACCTACGTGGGCTGGATCGCGAAGCCCACCGTGCCGGACCACTCCGATGCCGCGAGTAGTTAAGCACCCCGACGTACGCCGTGCCGAGATCCTGGATCGCGCTGCGGCGCTGTTCGTTGCGCGCGGCTACGAGAACGTCAGCCTCAACGAGCTGATCGCCGACGCCGGTGTCTCCAAAGGCGCTTTCTACCACTGGTTTCCGTCGAAGGACGCGCTCATCACAACGCTGGCCGAGCGCAGCGCCCACACACAGCTCGCCGCCATCGAAGAGGCGATCGCGCGTTGCGACGGCAATGCGCTGGATCGGCTCAACACGCTGCTGCGGGCGGGTTTCGACGTCAAGATGCAGACCGGCACACCCGAGCAGCTGGCGGCGATGGTCTCGCTGCTACGGCCCGAGAACGCGCATCTGTACGGGCGCATCGTCACGGTGAGCGAGCAGTTGACGCAACCGCTGCTGACCCGGTTGATCTCCGACGGAGTGGCCGAGGGCATTTTTCACACCTTCGACCCCGAGGGTGTCGCCGACATGATTCAAGGTCTGGCCGCGCGCCTGCACTCCAACGTCATCCAGATCGCCGACGCGACCGATGAGCCCAGCAGGCAGCATGCCATCGATGTCTTGACCACCAGGTTCAAACTGCACGGGGTGGCCGCCGACCGGATTCTCGGCCTACCCGACGGCAGCATCATCGCGCTCAACCGCGCGCAGGTCGAGACGATGGTGGCGGCTTTGCCGCGCGATTACTGAGGCGTGGATTGGGCATAGGTGTTACATGACGGCTAACCATCCCCCGCAGCAGAAACAGCGTTCGACTGCCGACACCATCGCCACGATCACCATGTTCGTGCTCGCCGGGATCGCGGGAGCGCTGACCATCACGTTTTCCTTCTTTTTCGCGATGGCGACCGATTCGTGCGCGGGCAACCGGTGCGACACGTCGGCGCTCGATTGGGCCTACGTGGTGACCTGGGGCGGCGTCGGCGTCGCGGCCATCATCGCCATCGGCGGCGTCATCATCGCGGCTGCGCGCAAGCGGGTCATGTGGGTGTGGCCGACCGCTGCGCTCATCGTGATCATCGTCGCGGTCGTTATCGGCTCACAGCTGGCCGACTCGGTCGCCCCACATCACTGACGAGCGAGCCGATAGCCTTGCGCTACCAAGCAACTCGACGTTACGTCTCGAGCGCCTTCGCGCACGCGTCCAGGATTGCGAGGAAACTCCCGCGCAGCAGTCGGCGGCTGACCGCTTCCAGCACTTTTCCTCCGGCCGCGGCCGGATGGGTGTAGTTGGTCAGCCAGTCGATGTGCGTCCCATCGCCCGCGGCCGTGAACGTCAGGGTGCCACCGTCGTGCTTGAACGGTGGGATCGACTTGACGATCTTGTAGGTATAGCTGTGCGGCCGGTCATAGGCCGTGAATTCCTCACGGAAATAGGTGCCGATGCCGATCACCTCGCGCAGCGCTCCGGGCTCCGGGCCAGACGTGCCTTTGGCCCAATAGCCCTTGAGAACCAACGGCGCGGCGGCCAAATTGACGGGGTCGGCCAGCCAGTCGAAGACCTGCTCGAGTGGCGCGGCGATCATACGTTCCACGTGGATCTCGACCATCAGAACTCCCGCCCGGCAGTTACGGCATTGACCGCACGCCATGCTAGCCGCGGGCCGGGCCACGCGGCATCACGCACGGGCTGGCAACGGCAGACATCTTTGCGGGGACACACGACACCGCGATCGGCGCCTTAGAGAAATCATAAGGTGATGTTGCTGGCACCCGCTTCAGTTGGTCACGATTTGGTCACAAGGTGCGGGTACTGACTGCCTGGGCGTGACCAAGCCGAGAACTGTTGTCCATCCAAGCGTTAGCTACACGCACGATCGGCAGGTTGCCCACATCATCCTTAGCTACCTTGGACTCCGGGGAGTCGGGAGTCCCCGCGAATCAATTCGGATCGATTCGAAGGACAACACTGATCATGAATTTCAGCAGTATCGTCGCGCGCCGGCGCGTCGCCGGCATGAGCGCCGGTTGCCTGCTCGGAGGAATGGCCCTGGGCCTCGTCGCCGCGCCGTCAGCCACCGCCGCACCCGACTGCAGCCCCGCGGGTGTCAACGCCACGGTTTCCTCGGTACAGGGCGCGGCCGAGCAGTACCTCGCCGCGCACCCCGGTGCCAACCAGGTTGTCAGCGCGGCCTACGGACAGCCCCGGGGGGAGGCCGCCTCCAGCCTGCGCGGCTACTTCACCGCGCACCCGCAGGAGTATTACGACCTGCGCGGCATCCTGGCGCCGATCGGCGACACCGAGCGCCAGTGCAACGTGTCGGCCCTGCCGGGCAACCTGGAATCGGCCTACCACGAATTCATGGCAGGCTGATTCCGCGCCAAACGACCCGCCACACTGCCGTGGCGGGTCGTTTGCTTGTGCGGTTGAACTGGTGTCAACCGCAGCGCGGGTGGGTAATTTCCAGTCAGCCACGGGACTGGAGGTGATGATGCGGCTGCGCCGAAGCACCCTGAGCAACCCCGGAATCGCGCGCAAGCGCCGGGGCAAGGGCTTCACCTACGTCGGGCCTGACGGCAACCCGCTGACCGACGAAGCCGCCCTACAGCGCATTAAGGACCTGGTGATCCCACCGGCGTGGAAGAAAGTGTGGATCTCGCCGCACCCCAACGGACATATCCAGGCCGTCGGCACCGACGCAGCGGGACGCCGCCAGTATCTCTACCATTCCGCGTGGCAGCAGGAGCGGGCCGAGGAGAAGTTCGACCGCGTCCTGGACATGTCCACGCGGTTGCCGGAATTCCGTGCCCGCATCGTCGCCGACCTCGGTGATCGTGGCGCCTCCCGAGATCGCGTGCTGGCGCTGGGACTGCGACTGCTGGACCGTGGCTATTTCCGCTCCGGTGGTGAGCAATACGCCGACGAACACGAGTCCTACGGAATTGCCACGCTGCTGTGTGAGCACGTGACTGTGCATCGCGACGCGATCGAATTCGACTATCCCGCCAAGAGCGGGGTGCAGCGCACCGTTGCGGTCAAGGATGCCGACGTCGTCCGTGCGGTGCGCTCGCTGATGCGACGCCGCGGCAGCGGTGAACGATTACTGGTGTACCGCAACGCATCCGGATGGACTGAAATTCGCGCCGAGGACCTCAATGCCCGGTTCAAAGAGCTCGTCGGCGGCGAATTCACCGTCAAGGACCTGCGCACGTGGCACGGAACAGTGCTGGCGGCCGCCGCATTCGTCGATGCCGACCCGCCCGTATCCCAACGCGTGACCAAACGCGTTGAGGCCGCGGTGATGAAGGAGGTCGCCGAGGGACTGGGCAACACTGCGGCGGTGGCACGCGGCTCGTACGTCGATCCGCGTGTCGTCGTCGGCTACGAGCAAGGACTCACCATCGGGGCCGCCGCGCAGCGCGCCGAGCGTGCGCGTCGGCCCGACGCGGCGCAGGAGATACTCGAGAAGGCGACTCGCATGTTGATTCGTAGAGTAGCCAAGGGCGACAAGGTGTCTCATTCCGCGCTGGCGAAGACAGCGTAGCCCGCGTCAGGCGGTTTTCCGTTGAGGTTCGTGTTGGCGCGCTGCGCCCCTATGGCACCGACGCCGCGCCTGTATCCGGTCGTCGACCAGCTGAAGTCCCTCCGGGACCGAATCGACAAGCGGTAGACCGTGGTTGGGGACCACGCGGGTAAGACGATCCAGCCGCGCGCCGGTGACCACACTCCAGTGGAGGTGGGCCCGCCGATGTTCGCAGTTGAGGACAAGCAGCATCCGAAATCCAGCCATGCCAAGGAAATCCAGCTCGCTGAGGTCCAGGATCAGAGGAGCTTTCAGCCGCGAATAGCGGCGGATCGCGTCGCCCAGCAGGTCGGCGTTCGATGCGTCTATTTCACCGTCCACGCGCAAGACGGTTGCCAAACTGCGCGCGTGCACATGTAATTGCGCCCCAGCGCAATCGATCAGATGGCGGCAACGTGGTTGCCCACGAAAGTCTGGTGCATGTCGAAAAGGTAAAGCAGTCATGTAATTGCGCCCATCTTGAGTGGATTGGCGACAGGGCGGGTGACAACGATGTCCAGGTGGCCCCGAAGATGTCGGCAGCTGTGGACTCAACCTGACCAGAGCCTAGCGACAATACCTGAGTCCCGCATGCTCGCATGACGGCACACGCCCATGTGCAATATCAGAATGGCAAGCTACGCAGTAGGTTTCCCATCGGCAATTTGAGCTGACAAATACCAGCGGTTCGCCGCGCGACGTCGTTATCCCTCAAACGAAGTTGATTCGATGCGCCGCACGACGCGCTAGTCCAGTTGCCTCAACGTGGTATGCGGGCTCTGGCCATAGGTCTGCCGGTACTGCACCGCGAAGCGACCGGTGTGTACGAAGCCCCACCGCTGTGCGATCTCGCCGACCGTAGTCGTGGAACGGTCGCTGGATAACAAGTCCAGATGCGCGCGGTGTAGCCGAACGCGCCGCATGTATCGCGTCGGAGTGGTGTCGAGTTGGTGTTTGAACAGGTATTGCACCGCCCTGGGCGTCAGGCGCAATGCGGCCGCGACATCGTGGATCCCTACGTCGCTCGCCGCGTTTCGGTGGATGAATGAAACAGCGTCTTTTAGTGCTTCCGGTATCTCCGGGTCGCTCAGCACGTCGCTGTCCGCGGTCAGGGTGGACGGGTAGCACTCGAGCAGTGCGGTCGCCATTACGGCGGCCGCCGATGCGGCGATCAGCGGCTGTTGCGCCGTATCGGCCGACGACAGCGTGGCCGTGACGTAATCCATTGCCCGGTGCCAGGCCCGGGCGGCGGCGAGCGAGCGCGGGCGCGGGTCCAAGAACCGGATCTTCTGCGGCAACGGCGCATGGTGACCGGCGGCGACCTTGCGCAGCACGTCTTCCCCGATGCTGACGACATCGAATTGCGCGGAATTGATTTGGAGCACACAGGGCATACCGTCGGCGACGAGCACCGGGTACTCGGACTCGGTGGCCGCGGTTATGGCGGTGGATAACGAACCGGCACGGGGTTGGATCACGAGAACCGATGTCGCCCCGGGAATTTCGCACCTGACCCGGCCCTGAATCAGAACCTCGTCGAAATGCAGCGAGCCGGTATCGCAACGCCGGTGGGTAACGGCCGATCCTCTGGCGAGACCCATGACTTGCCAACCCGGCGTGTAGGCGGCGGCAAAGAAGCGACGCGCTTGGCCCGGATCGAACGTGCGAAATTGCTCGTGCCGAAGTGCGGCCGGCCGTGACAACCTTCCGGGGTCACGGGCGGCCCCGTAGTCGTCATTGCGCGATTCAGGCGATCCATCGGATACGTCGACGGACTTTTCGGCGACGCTGGTCATGACTTCGCCGTCGGTGTAGTGAAGTCACCGAAAGACTGCGTACCGGTCACCGTGTGACCTCTTCCATCGCCTTCGCTTGCCGTCCCGACGGCAAGTGTCCCGCACTGAGTCTCCCATAAATGGCCAGGGAGTCCAGCGCAATCCGATCCCACGTGTAGCGTGACATTGCCCGGCTTCTGCCCGCCGCGCCCATGCCCTCACAACGAAACCGTTCCGCGGCAAGCGTTCTCAAGGCAGTCGCCAGTTCTTTGGGGCTGTCGTCCGACAACAGATGGCCAGTCACATCGGTGACGACGACATCATTGAGCACACCGACGGGCACGCCGACTACGGCGACTCCGCTCGCCATGGCCTGCAACGCCGCCGTCGCCCGCGGCGGCCGGCGCGGTGTGCACGCGACGACGTCGACGGATCGCAACAACATCGGCAATTCGCTATCGGGAACGGCACCCAGGAATCGCACTCGGTCGGCCACCCCCAACTCGATGGTGAGTTGTTTCAGCTTCGCTCGCGCCTCGTCGTTTCTGCGGTTGGTCGACTCGGTTTCCGCGACCACGACCTCGGCCGCCGGGACCCGGGGCAAGGCCTGGATTGTGATGTCAAAACCATTGCCCGACAATGCATTTGGTGCCAAGCACAGAATACGGTAGACGTCGGTACGGTCGAACGCCGGGCCCACCGGAGTGTAGCGCTTGACGTCGACGCCCCCAGTGAGAACCGACGCCCGCTCCCGTCCGTGCCGCAATCTGGCGACCGTCTCGAGTTCTGAAGTGCTCTCGACGGTTGCCCAGCCCGCGCTGCGTGCCAACAGCGGCTCCAGGCGCGCACGCGCCGCGTCTTCACCCGTCGCGGTCCCGGGTGTCGCCGACAACGCGGTGAAGCCCTGGAAAGTCTGGACAGTCAGCCGGCCACTCCGTCGTGCGGCCAGCTGCGCCGCCATCCCGCCCAACCAGCCAAATGCGTGCACGATATCGGGTCGATCGCGTGACCACTGCTGGTCAAGTGTGGCCGCCCAATGCCCGACGAACGGCAAGGCGTCGGCCGCTGACCGCGCCGCACCGGGACCGACGCGCACCGAGACGATGCGATAGCCCCGGTCGGGCCGCTTTTGCTCGGTACGCCGATCCCGTTGCCGCACGTAGACCGTGACGTCGTGACCCAGGGCGGTCATTGCGGTACTGAGGCGCGCCGGGTCGTCACCCACGAAGTCGTCGCCGATAACGATCGCGATCTTCACGACAAAGTCCTTCCGTAGCCGGTTCGAACTTGCGTCGAAGTACTCCACGCGCGGTGCGCCGCAGCGCCGTGGCGCCCGCGACACAGGGCCGTACCCAGATAAATGTCGACCCAAACCCGTAAGTCCCGGCGTTTTCGCCGACCGGCGAACCACTTCGCCTCGCGGATACCGCGGCCGCCGGGGACTGCGGCGAGAGCACCGGTAGGAGGACACTGGACCGCATGACGACCGGCGAGCACCGCCCTGGGGTGGCAGTGGTGGTGCTGTTGGCGTCGGCAGGTGGATTGAACGCGTTATCGGCGCTCCTAGGTGACCTGCCGGCGGATTTCGGCGCAGCCGTCATCGTGCAACAACATCTCGGCGGGCAATCCAGCGTGCTGCCGACGATTCTGCACAGGTCCACAGGTCATCGAGTGAGCTGGGCGCGCGACGGGCAAATGGTCGAACCGGGCCACGTGATCGTGTGCCCGCCGGATATGCACATGGAAGTGACACCGCAGGGTTGCTGCCGACTGCGCAGAATGCGGTCGCCCACCGAGCACCGCTTCGACGTTTTGCTGGCGTCGGTGGCCGCCTCATACGGGCCACGGGGACTGGCCGTGGTGTTGTCGGGCTCCGGCAGGGATGGCGCCGAAGGAGTCGCGGCGATGAAGCGGGCCGGCGCCTTCGCCATCGCACAAAGCCCGGATACCGCCGAATATCCCTCGATGCCCATCGCGGCGGCCCAGGCCGGTGCCGATCTGGTTTTGCCGATTAACGTCATCGGCGATGTCCTGGCCAGCATCGTCGAGGGCGCCCCTCCCCCGTGCCCATCGGCCGAAGCCGAGGCCGCAAACTCAATGCCGAGTATCGACGACACCACTGGTGAGGAAAGAGAGGCGATGGAAACCGAGGAAGTGACTGGCCCACCGCGCGGCGGCCTGAACCGGCTGTCGTTGAACCGCACCGCCAATACTCCGGCGGGTCGCGCCGAGGCCGCGCGCCGGCGCGCGGCCGAACTCCAGCGTCGGCGTCGGGATCTGGCGGCAGGACTCGGCGCCACGGCCCAATCGGTGGCTATCGCCCGACGCCGCGCCGAAGAGTCGCTGCGTCGGGCCATGCAAGCACGGCAGGCCGCCAACCATGCGGCAGCCGACCGGGCAACCGGTGACTAAGGCCGCTGCTCGCTTAGAACCTCCATCAGAAGCAATGCCCCTCCGACGGCTCCATCCCCCGAACGAAATGACGTACACGTCACCCGAATTCGCGCCGCCCGGCCACGCCGGTTGACCGCGTCCACCACGGTTTCACCGACGCTGTCCTGGTCGACGAACGCGTTGCCGATCAGTGGCCGCACGGTCTCCAACGGGAGCCCGATATCCAGCGAAGTCAGCCTGGCGCCGGTCGTCTCATCGGCCCGCAATCCCCAGAGGTCCTCGCAGCCGCGGTTCCACACCACCACCTTCATCTCGCGGTCCACCACGACCATGCCCAGCTGCATCGAGTTGGTCAGCGAATCCAGGAAGTTCTTGGCGTCGTCGAGTTCCAGGCTGCGTTCCCGCAGTGTGTCGTTGATCGTGTGCAGTTCGTCGTTGGTGGACTGCAGCTCCTCGTTCATGGTCTCGAGCTCTTCGTTGGTGGACTGCAATTCCTCATTGGTGGTCTCGAGTTCCTCCACCGTGGACTGCAGTTCCTCGTTGGTCGTCTCGAGCTCCTCGTTGGTGGACTGCAACTCCTCGTAGGCTGCCTCCAGCTGGCGGTTGGTCTGCACGACCTTGTCCAGTAGGGCACGCGTCGCGGTGACGTCGAAGAACACGATCGACACCCCGAGCAAGCCGTTTTCGGCGTCGACCAGAGGATTGACATGAATCTCGAACCACACCGTCTCGGCGCCGGGCCGCTGCCATTTGACGTCCGGAATCCGCGCCGAACGCCGCTCGACCTTCGCCTGCTCGAGGTAGGCGCGCAGCTCGACGGGGCGGTAGGAGACTTCGAGATCACGCAGCAGGCGGCCGATGTCGCGAGCCGACAAACCGAAGACGCTCTCCGCCTGCTGATTGATCATCGCGACGGTGTCCTCGCCGGTGACCACGATCTGCGCCACCGGGCTGGCGCGAAAAGCCAACTCGCGCACCGTCATCAGGCCCGGCAAGTCACCGTGGCGATCGTAGAACGCCGCCGCCGGATCGTAGCGATCCACGTTGCCGTGGGTCCCGGCCGCCTTGCGAAAGATCCGGTTCTGCAAGTTCAGCGGAGTGAAGCGGTCACCGTGGCTCAGTAACATCTCGGCGTGCCCCAGGAACAACGTGCCTTGCGGACCGAGCGCGAAATGCAAGCGTCCCAGCACATTTCGCTGAGTCTCGGCATTGAGATACATCAGGGTGTTACGGCACACCAGCAAGTCGACTCGAGAGATGGGCGCATCCTTGACGAGGTCGTTACGGCCGAAAATGACCGCGCGACGCAGATCTTTGTGGAACACGTAGCGGCCGTTGACCTGTTCGAAGTAGCGCGCCAGCATCTCTGGCGGTACCGACTCGACGGCTTTGGCGTCGTAGGACGCGACGCGGGCCTCGGCGAGCGCCTCTTCGTCGATATCGGTCGCATAGATCTTGACCCGCTGCCGGAATTCGTCGGCCCCAAGTGCGTCGGCCATGAGCATGGCCAGCGTGTACGCCTCTTGTCCGGACGCGCATCCCGCGCTCCATACCCGGATCGGGTCGGTGGGACCCCGCTCGGCAAGCAGCCGCGGAATGACCTCGTCCCGGACGAATTCCCAGGGCTCTACGTCACGGAAAAACGCGGTGACGTTGATCAGGATGGTGTTGAACAGCGCCGCGAATTCGTCCGAACTGGCTTGCAAGACGTCGAGGTACTCCTCGTAGGAGCTGTAGCCGGCATGCTCCATCCGATGACGGACGCGACGCATCAACGACGTCCGTTTGTAGCCGGTGAAGTCAAATCCACGAGAATCCCGCAGATATCTCAGCAAGGCCTCAAACGACTCGTCGGTGGTGTCGTCCATGGAAGTCCCTCGAAGATCGGCTGCTTGAGGACTTGAACACTACTCGCGGTGCTAGAGCTCGTTTTCGCGACCGACCAGTGCCCAAACCGCCTTGCCCGACGAGGTGGGAGTGCTGCCCCATGCACGGCACAGCGCCGAGACGATGGATAGACCCGAAAGGGTCGCGGTGCCGGCGTCGGTTTCGAGCCGGCCCGCCGGCTCCGTGCTGTCATCTTCGACTGCGACCGTGACGGTGTCCCGATAGCTCTCGACGATCAGCACCGGCGCGCTGTCCGTGTGGTCGAGGACATTCTCGACGAAGACCGTCGCCACCGTGCCCGCAACCGGAATCAGGTGACCCTGGGCCCACCCGGTCAGCCACTCGGAGATCAATGCGCGGGCCAAGCCCACGCTGACCGCCCTGGCGGGAAGCTGTGTCCGCGCCCGGCGGCGGCCGTCACATGACCGATCCAGCACGGCGTCGGCCGCGGCCTGGTGGTCGCCGTACACCGGCACGTACCGGGAGACACCGTTAGCGCTGATCGCGCGCCGAGACCGCAGGCTTTCACACACCAGCAGGATCGGCACGTCCGGCCAGGTGCTGACATGCCAACGAGCGCTGGTGAACACCGACCACGCGGAGTCGGCGGGCACCGACAGCTCGTTGACATCGACGATCACCGCGCGCGGCTCGTCCAGGGCGGCTTTGATCACGGCATCACGCAAACTCCGGTAGGTGGTGCCGTCGAGCACTCCGCCGATCGTCAGGACGGCGACATCTCCGCGACGTTCAACGCCGACCTGGACGGATGAGTCAACCACCGACATCGCCCAACTCGTCTGCGCGGGAACTCGTCGCCGCCAGCCGTTCGCTGAGTATGCTCAGCGCGCGTTCGGTTTCCTCGGCCCGCGCGCTGTACCGGACAAAGAGCGGACCGTGTCCGACGCTGTCGGCCAGTTGCCGGGCCAGCTTCGCTTTTTCCTGCAGACTGCGCAGGGCGATCCACAACGCACTCTCGACTTCATCGTCGCGAGCGGCCAGCAGCGCGTCCGGCGTCCATGCGTGACCTACTCGGCAACGAAAGTGCCTCTCCCCGAGCGCAACTAGTGATCCATTGCAATCCGGACAGGTGTATCCCGACGCCGGACCAATATCTTGGGTATCGAAATTCGTCGAGAATCGGGCCGTCATCGCGATGCGATTCTCCAACTCCATCCGATTATCAGGCTCCACATTCAGCTCCTTGATCTCACGGTGCGACAGCGCTTCGAGCACTTCGCCGATGTCGGCCGCCGCAGCCTGTTGATCCAATACACCAGCGTCCTGCGCATTTCCGGGCAGCGACGGGAACAGCGCATCATCGAGCGACTGGCCGATGGTGATCCCGCCGCGCGACCGGATCGCGTCCAGCCCGAGGACGCCATCGTCGAGCACGCCCGACAGGAGCACCCCGATCGCGCGTGGCCCGAACGCCAACGCAACCGAGCGAAACAGCGCATTGATTGCTGGTCGATGACCATTCTCGGTTGGCCCGTGCGACAGCACGACGCGACAATCGTCGACCAGCAGATGACGGTCTGGCCGTGCCACGTAGATGTGGCCCGGCTCCAGCGCCGCGCCATTCTCCGCGTTGACAGCGGGCAGCGGTCCGCTGCGGTTGATGATGCGTGCCAGGATGCTCGGCGCACCGGCGGGGATGTGCAAAGTCATCAGATAGGCGTACGGCGAGTCCGTCGACAACCCGGCAGCCAGCTTCGACAGTGCCTCGACGCCACCCGCCGAGGCACCAATAGCCACCACACCGCGAAGGCCGTTGCCGGGCGCTGGACTCACCATTTTCGACTACCCCACTCAAGGATAGGTAACCGCATCGGTGATGGACAGGAGTTTCGCCGCCGTGGTTTCACCGCGGTCAAGCCGGGAATTCTGGCCAAAGTATCCCATCGATGACAGGAAGGTGACCATCGTGCCCAACCCGTCGATCAAAAACGAGAAGATGTACCGCGAGCTGCGTAAGCAGGGCAACTCCGAGGAGAAAGCGGCACGGATCTCCAACGCCGCCGCCGCTCGGGGCACGTCTTCGGTCGGCCGCAAGGGCGGCAAGTCCGGTTCGTACACCGACTGGACGGTGCCGGAGCTCAAAAAGCGCGCCAAAGAACTTGGTATGTCCGGCTATTCAGGCCTGACGAAGGACAAATTGGTCGCCAAACTGCGCAACCACTGACCGCCGGCGTTCAGCCGGTGAGCCCGAGCCGGCCGGCGAGTACCAAGAAGGCCACCGCGTAATCGTTGCCGGCGGTCTGTGATCTGATGCTGGCCCAGTCGAGCCGTTCCCGGATCGCGCGCACGTGGGGTAGCAACTTTGCGAAATCGCAGTGGTGCTCGTTGAGGGCACGCAACTTCTGGATCAACACCATGGTGGGCGGCAAGACGGGCATCGCGATTGCCAGCACGTCACGCTGCTCGGCAAAATCCAGCGTCGCCGCCTCCACCGGCTCACCGTTCACGCGGTGCAGCACGTCTACGAACGTCTCGCCAATGCAAGCCTTGAACAGCCAATCCTCCGGCGGGTTTTCGATCGTGAACCCCGCGCCGCGCAGCGTGGCGGCCGCGGCGGCCACGTCGGATTCGGCGACTACCAGATCAACGTCATGGCTGGGTTCAGGTGCGCCGTACGCCCATAACGCATAACTGCCTGCCAAGGCGAAGCGCGGACCGTTCTCCTTGAGTGCGGATGCCGCACCCCGCAACGCCTCGCGCAGTCGCGCCGAGCCGCCGTCCGATTCGATTGGTGCTGCCGTAGATGCCATGTGACTAGGTGATACCCGGCCCACGGCGCACGCAACCCGATTGTCATCTGTTTAAACAGTGGCGAATTGGGCAATCGCCAGTTATGTCTGTGCCGTCGCCTCGCAGCTACGATCGCGTCGTCGTGGTGGTCCCCGCTCACAACGAGAAGGCGCACCTCCCGGCGTGTCTGCGTGCGGTCGTGACCAGTGCGCTGTGCGTACCGATGCCGGTATCCATCGTCGTGGTTCTGGACGCCAGCGACGACGACAGCGCGCTGCTGGCCGGCGAGTATGGGCCCGATGTGCACTTCATCAGTGTCGACGCCCACAACGTGGGTGCCGCGCGGGCGGCCGGTTTCGGCTATGGCCGCTCGCTGTGTAGCGATGAAGACGAGTGCTGGTATGCCACAACGGACGCGGACAGCCGAGTCGACCCGGGCTGGCTGATCCATCAGCTCGGGGTTGGTGCGGACATGGTTCTGGGCGTGGTGCGTATCACCGACTGGCGCGAGCATTCGCCCGACACGGCGGAGCGCTACACGCAGGCCTACGAGGCTCGTCTGAGCGACCAGCACGACCACATTCACGGCGCAAACATGGGTTTCAGTGCCCGCGCGTACTGGCGGCTCGGCGGCTTCCGCGCACTGGCCTGCGGGGAGGACGTCGACCTGGTCGAGCGATTCAAAGCTGTCGGCTATCGCATTCACCGCGACACCGAGCTGTCGGTCATCACCTCGGCACGAACCCAGGCCCGAGCCCCGCACGGATTCGCCTACGAGTTAAGGCAATTGAGGAGAACGGCGGCAGGAGATCACGCGTGACCGCGGGATTGATCAAGCACTGGCTGGATTCCGGACGACTCGAACTGCCACTGCCCGCGTCGGGACGCACGCTGGAACGCTGGCAACGTCTGGCCCTGCTGGCCGAAGAAGACGTCGTTGCGGCCCGCATCGTGGAGGCCCACGTCGACGCCGTTGCGATCCTCGACGAATTAGGTGGCAAGCCACCCGATCTCGGCCAGTTGTGGGGGGTGTGGGCGGCCGAGTCACCCGATGCGGTGGTGACGGCCACCAACGTCAAGGGGGCATTCGTGCTCAACGGCACCAAGGTGTGGTGCTCGGGCGCCGGGTTCTGCACTCATGCCCTGGTGACCGCCCGGCTCGATGACGGCGAGCGAGGCCTCTTCGCGGTCGCCGTCGTCGACCCCGCGGTCAAGGCGTTGCCGTCCACGTGGTGGAACGCCGGGATGGCCGGAAGTGACACCCGGCCGGTGCAGTTCACCAACGCCCAGGCCGTGGCGATCGGCGATCCCGGTGACTATCTGAGCCGGCCCGGGTTCTGGCATGGCGCCATCGGCGTGGCGGCATGCTGGCTCGGCGGTGCCCGCCGGGTTGCCGAGCCGTTATATCGCTGTGCCGCAAGTGAATCAGCGGACGCCTACTCGTTGGCACATCTGGGTGCCGTCGACGCCGCGCTGGCGGCCGGCGAGGCGATGCTGAGCACCGCGTCAGCCCAGGTCGACGCCGACCCGTTCGACCGATCCGACAGCGCCGAGCTGCTGGCGCGCCGGGTGCGGGCGATCGTCGAACACGCCGCCGACGAGGCGATCACCCGGACCGGCCGCGCGTTGGGACCCGGCCCCCTGTGCCAGGATGGCCGCCACGCCCAGCGGGTGGCCGACTTGAGCATCTACATCCGGCAAAGCCACGCCGAGCGGGATCTGGCCGCGCTCGGGGAGCTTGCGGGGCAGCGGCGCTGAGAGTGACGTGAAGACACTGTCGACCAGCAACTGCGCCAGGTTTGCGGCCAAGCCGCTGACCCACAGCGGTACACCTGCGCCGGTGTGGCTGACCGCGCTCAACGACCAACCCGTTGCGCCACTGGATCTCACCGAGTGCCCGGGGCTGGTCGTCGTCGCACCCCATCCCGACGACGAGACACTCGGCCTGGGCGCCACGATCGCCCAGTTGGTCGCAGCCGACGTCGACGTTCAGGTCGTATCGGTCAGTGACGGCGGCGCGGCACACCCCGGAGCGACACCATTGGACCAGAAGCGCATGGAGGCGACACGACAGCACGAATTGCGCAGAGCAACAAGCATTTTGGGAGTCTCGCCACCGGTTTCGCTCGGCTTGCCGGACGGCCAGCTGGCCGACTACGAGGACAAGCTCACCGATTTGCTCGTCGAGATCCTCGATCGAGCCGACGTGCGACCCTGGTGCGCCGCCACCTGGCGAGGTGACGGACATCCCGATCACGAGGCGGTTGGACGCGCCGCCGCCACGGCCTGCGCACGCACCGACACCGTGTTGCTGGAGTATCCGATCTGGATGTGGCACTGGGCTATTCCCCACGATCCCGCGGTGCCGTGGGATCGTGCGCGTTCCTCACCGATGCCCGATTGGGCGGTGGTCCGCAAACGCCGTGCCGCGCAGTGCTTTCGCAGCCAATTCGAATCGAGCGCCGGCTCGCCACCGGTGCTGCCGACCTACGTCCTGCCGCGACTGATGGCCGTGGGCGAGGTGACGTTCCGCTGAGCGCCCGCCTCCCCGACACATATTTCAACCAGATGTATGCCGACGCCGACGATCCGTGGCAGTTATCGACGCGATGGTACGAGCAGCGCAAGTACGCGATCACGCTGGCCCTGCTGCCCAATCGCCGCTATCGGCATGCCTTCGAGCCCGGCTGTTCGATCGGGGTGCTGACCGCGCAGCTGGCACAGCGCTGTGACCACGTGACGGCGGTGGATGTGGCCGACGTGGCGGTACGTGCCGCCGAGTCACGGCTGCAGCAGGCCGGGTGCCGGGACCGGGTGACGCTGGCCCGGTCTTCTCTCGATGCTTCGTGGCCGTCCGGCCCCTTCGATCTGCTCGTGCTCAGCGAAATCGCCTACTACCTGCAAGCGGAGACGCTTGCCGCGGTGTTGACCCGGGAATGCGTTCGGCTGCAGGCCGGCGCGAATGTTGTCGCCGCACACTGGCGCCACCCGGTGGCCGACTACCCGCTTACCGGTGACGCGGCCCATGCGATCATCGCGCGAACACCGGGCCTGACATCGCTGGGCCGCTACCAGGACCGTGACGTCGTCGTCGAGGTCTTCGATACCGGCGACGGCCGCTCGGTGGCGGCACGCGAAAAAGTGCCCGGAGCCCGGTAGCGGGAAATCGGAAGCCGAAAGTCCATGCGCGTAGCGACCTTCAACATCCTGCACGGCCGCACCGTGGGCGACGGAGTCGACCCGCAGCGGCTCCTGGACTGCGTGCGACGCCTGGATCCCGACGTACTGGCGTTGCAGGAAGTCGACTGTGACCAGGAGCGGTCCTCGCGAGCCGACCTCACCGCATTGGCAGCCGAAGCGATGGGAGCAGTGGAACACCGATTCGTGGCCGCGATCTCCGGCACGCCAGGCGCGACATGGATGGCCGCCACCGGCGATGAACAACCCGGGACCGCTGCATACGGAATCGCGCTGCTGTCCCGATTCCCCGCGGCCAGTTGGCAAGTCGTGCGTCTGCCCCGGATTCCGATGCGATTTCCGATGTACCTGCCCGGTCCCAACCGGGTGATGGTCGTCGACGAAGAACCCCGAGCGGCCGTCATTGCCCGGCTGGACACACCATTAGGTCCGCTGACCGTGGCCAACACGCATCTGTCCTTCGTGCCCGGCTGGAACCGGCGCCAATTGCGCCGCCTGATCCACGATTTGCGCGGATTTCCCGGTCCGCGGCTACTGACCGGTGACCTCAACATGACGCCGCCGGCACTGCATCGCTGGTCGGGCATGCGGGCGCTCGCGACGGCCGACACGTTTCCCGCGGAGGTCCCGGACCGCCAGCTCGACCACATCCTGACCGATGACCGCGACCTGTGCGGCACCACGATTGAGACCGAGCCGATGTCGATCTCCGATCATCGGCCGCTGGTGGTCGACCTCGATCGCGAGTGACTGCCCGTTTGGCGCGACAGCCAACGCTGCCGCGCTATACCCGGCTACGAATAGCACTGGCGCACAGACGTTCTCGAATCAACCTGATTATCCGTCGTGAGCAATCGTATCCGGCCCGCCAATCGCAATGAGTCGCCGCCGGACCCGCTCGATGTCTTCGGGCAAGGGCATTTCATGGATGTTCCGGGTGATCTCCACGCCGATATCGGCGTCATCGACCGGACACCCGCGCACCGAGAGGTCCCAGGCGATTTCGCAGACTTCGTCCTCGGAGATGCGGCGCGGCAATAAGGCCAGCAGCGAAAGGTAGCCAACCGGCGGCGCGCAGGTGGGGTACCCATTCCGGAGAAAAGTGAGAATGCCCGACATTCGATGGCCCATCTTCTCCCTCACCTCACTGTCCCCGGCGCGGGCCCGGTGTCCGCGGTTCCTGCCAGGGATAACCCGGAGTCGAGGGTTGAAACCATCGACCGGACAGTTCGTTGCCGATACCTGCACTACGCGCC
The DNA here is from genome assembly GCF_900176255.2 of Mycobacterium ahvazicum. GTDB lineage: Bacteria > Actinomycetota > Actinomycetes > Mycobacteriales > Mycobacteriaceae > Mycobacterium > Mycobacterium ahvazicum. The sequence continues at coordinate 934,605 of NZ_FXEG02000002.1, read as the reverse complement.
AAATGGGGCCGGCGCAACATTGCGCCGGCCCCACTCGAGTCTGGCGAATTACTGGTGCTCTTTTTGGCGCTCTTCGGCGGCCTTGGCGCCGCCACGCGCGGCATCGGCTTCGGCTTCCTTCTTTGCCGCGTCGCGCTGAGCATCGGCCTTGTCCTGCTGGGCCTTACCCTCTTCTACGACGTCGTCGCGACCCACCAGGGTCCCGCCGACCTCTTTGGCCTTGCCCTTGATGCCCTCGACGGCTCCCTTGATGCCTTCTTCTGGACCACTGTTCTGATCGCCCATAGCTCGATCCTCCCTGGTGTTGGTGAGCTTGCGCTCGCTTCATCGCGAACCGATTGACCAACTCGTCTGGACTGGCGCAAGAGGCGTGACCACACAAGCCATCTGCCATTTCGATCAATTCGTCCGCACGTTACGACTTCCCACCACGTCGCCCGCCAAACGGCCGCCGCGCAATCCGATCAGTCTCGCCTGGTCAACGGGCCGATGGGAGCCGGTCCAATTCGTCAGTTTGGACAGCTGTTTCCGGGGTACCGCAGTCCTGCCCGCCGGACGACCGAGAGCAGGTGCCGCCACGACCACCATCGCAGTGATCGGAGCCACCGGCACGGCCGGGTCCCGCGTCGCCGCCAGACTGCGCGGTCGCGGCGTCACGGTGGTCGAAGCCTCGCGTGGTGGCGGCGTAGACCTCGTTACCGGGCATGGTCTCGCCGACGCGCTCGAGGGCGTCGACGTCGTCATCGACGTGAGCGACCCGGTCCCCGACCATGCGCACGCCGATATTGTGCACACACTCAACACCGCATATCGCAACTTGGTAATGGTGTGCAGCGCCAAAGGAATCCAGCGATTGGTCGTGTCGACGATCGCCGGCATCGAGGACCCCGTGTTCGACGAGTTTCCCTACTTCGTCGCCAAACGGGCCGCGCACGACGTAGTGCTCGCAGGGCCGGTGCCGGCCACCATCGTGCGGTCCACGCAATGGTTCGAATTCGCTACCAACCCGGCCGCGGTGGACTTCGACGACGGTCACGTCATTGCCCAGGACTGGTTGATTCAGCCGGTCGCGGCCGACACCGTCGCCGACGTGCTCGTCGAAGCCGCTCTGGGGCAGACACGTACCCCGCGCACAATCACCGGTCCGGAAGCCATCCGGTTGCCCCGACTGGTATCGAAGCTGCTCGCCGCACAAGGCGATGACCGCGCGGTACGCGTCACAGAGCCCGAGCTTGGCGCGCTGGCGACGGGAGCGCTGTTGGCGCCCGATCACGCGATAGTGCTTGGTCCGGACGTCGATAGCTGGCTGGACGGGGTGACACTCGACGGCCAGGCCACAGCGCCGCCGGCGGCCGCCGCCAAGGATGTGAGCCGACCGGACAGCTAGTCGTTCTCGGACTGATTTTTTTACGAACAGTCACAGGTTTGAACTACGCATAACCAGAAATATTGCGGGTACCTCGACACGCGTGCGACGAGTCGCAGACGCCCATCCGGGTCAGAACGTGGTGGTCACTGGTGCCAGTGGCGGAATCGGGCGCGCATCGGCGGTGGCGTTCGGCGCACAGGGCGCGAACGTCGGCCTGGTCGCGCGGGGCGAGAAGGGTTTGGCCGGCGCGGCCCGCGACGTCGAGGCGGCCGGCGGTAAGGCCTACGTGATACCCATCGACGTGGCCGATCCCGACCAGTGCGAGGCGGCCGCCGAGACGGCCGAGCGAGCGTTCGGGCCGACGGATGTGTGGGTGAATGTTGCTTTCACATCGGTGTTTTCCCCGTTTTGGGAAATCACCCCCGCCGAGTACCGGCGCGTCACCGAAGTGAGCTATCTGGGTTATGTCTACGCGACGATGGCGGCGTTGCGGCGAATGCGCCCACGCAACGCCGGCACAATCGTGCAAGTCGGCTCCGCGCTCGCCTACCGTGGCATTCCGCTGCAAACCGCATACTGCGGCGCCAAGCACGCGATTCAAGGATTTCACGAGGCGTTGCGCTGCGAGCTGTTGCATGAGCGCAGCAACGTCCACGTCACGATGGTGCAAATGCCGGCGGTGAACACACCGCAATTCTCCTGGGTACTTTCACGGCTGCCCAAGCAAGCGCAGCCAGTTCCGCCGATCTATCAGCCCGAGGTGGCCGCGCGAGCGGTGCTGTACGCGGCGAATCATCCTCGGCGGCGCGAGTATTGGGTGGGCAGCAGCACGATGGGCACGCTGGCAGGCAATGCGATAGCTCCCGGTCTGTTGGATCGCTACTTGGCCCGAACCGGTTTCGGCTCTCAGCAGACCGATCGTGACCGTCAGGCGGATCAGCCGGCCAATCTGTGGCATCCCGCCGACGGTAGCGAAGGCCACGACTACGGCGCCCATGGCATCTTCGACGACCGGTCCAAGGGTCGTAGCCGTCAGCTGTGGGCTTCGCACCACCACGGTGTTCTCGGCGCCGGCGCAGCCGCGGCCCTCGCGGCGGCGGCCGGAGTCGCCACACGCAGGCTGCGGCGGTGGTGCCGGTGAGCACCTGTTTTGAGCCCTGTCATCGAACTGTTGCGTCTAGGAAGGAAACGAATGGCCAAGCAAGAGGTGAGTGACTACCTACTGGAGCGACTGCGCGCCTGGGGCGTTCAACATGTGTTCGGCTATCCCGGGGACGGTATCAACGGAATCCTTGCCGCGTGGGGTCGCGCCGACAACGAACCCAAGTTCGTCCAGTCGCGTCACGAGGAGATGAGCGCCTTCGAGGCGGTCGGCTACGCGAAGTTCACCGGCCGGATTGGAGTGTGCATGGGCACCTCGGGGCCCGGTGCGATCCACCTGCTCAACGGTCTCTACGACGCCAAGCTCGACCACGTTCCGGTGGTGGCCATTGTCGGACAAACCAACCGAAGCGCGATGGGCGGGTCCTACCAGCAAGAGGTCGACCTGCTAAGCCTGTTCAAAGACGTCGCCAGTGACTACGTCCAAATGGTCACCGTCCCAGAACAATTGCCTAATGTGCTGGACCGTGCCATCCGCGTGGCGCTGGCGCAGCGCGCCCCGACAGCACTGATCATTCCTGCCGATGTGCAAGAGCTGCCGTATTCGGCACCCACCCACGCCTTCAAAATGGTGCCGTCCAGCCTTGGTGTCGAGTGGCCGGCCATTTCCCCCGACGATGCCGCGATCGCTCGTGCGGCCGAGATACTCAACGCGGGCAAGAAAGTTGCCATGCTGGTGGGAACCGGCGCGCGAGGGGCACGCGCTGAGGTCACCGAGGTCGCGGAGCTGCTTGGCGCCGGCGCAGCCAAGGCACTCTTGGGCAAAGACGTTCTCTCCGACGAATTACCTTGGGTCACAGGATCTATCGGCCTGCTGGGGACGCGGCCCAGCTACGAGCTGATGCGCGACTGCGACACCCTGCTGACTGTGGGGTCAAGCTTTCCCTACACCCAGTTCATGCCGGAGTTCGGGCAATGCCGGGCGGTCCAGATCGACGTCGACGGCCGGTTCATCGGAATGCGCTACCCGTATGAGGTCAATGTGGTCGCCGACGCAAAGTCCGCGCTGCAGGCCCTGATTCCCCAGCTGAAGCGTAAGGAAGACCGGTCCTGGCGCGAAGGCATCGAGAAGAACGTATCGCGATGGTGGGAAACCATGGATAAGGAGGCGCATGTCAGTGCCCACCCGATTAACCCGCTGCGACTATTCTCTGAGCTCTCCCCTCAGCTGCCCGACGACGCGATCGTGACGGCGGATTCCGGCTCGGCCGCCAACTGGTACGCACGAAACCTGAAGTTCCGCGGGAACATTCGCGGATCACTGTCCGGAAACCTGGCGACGATGGGCCCCGGTGTCCCCTATGCGATCGGAGCGAAATTCGCTCACCCGCAACGGCCTGTGATCGCATTCGCCGGCGACGGCGCGATGCAGATGAACGGCATGGCCGAGCTGATCACGATCAAGCGGTACTGGCAGGAGTGGGAAGATCCGCGTCTGATCGTGGCCATCCTGCACAACAACGACCTCAACCAGGTCACCTGGGAAATGCGCGCGATGGCCGGAGCTCCGAAATTTGCGGAATCGCAGGTACTTCCCGATGTCGACTTTGCCGCATTCGCGTCCGGGCTGGGACTCAACGCGTTGGCGATCAAGGATCCCGAAGAACTGGCGAATGCCTGGCGTGAGGCTCTCTCGGCCGACCGTCCCACCGTGCTCGACGTCTACACCGACCCCGACATGCCGCCGATCCCGCCGCACGCCACCTGGGAACAGTTCAAGGCGACCACCGCCGCGGTGCTGGCCGGTGACGAGGACCGCATCGGGTTCGTCAAGGAGGGCCTGAAGACCAAGGCCCAGGAGTTCTTACCGCACAAGAACAGTTGACTTCGGGGCCATGTCTAGCGACTGGACGATCGCGGAAGTGAAGGCCGGAGCGTATACCATTCCGACTGACGCGCCCGAGGCCGATGGCACACTGAGCTGGAACACCACCACACTCATCGTCGTTCAGGCTCATAGTGCCGAGACCGTCGGCACTGGATGGACCTATGGCAGCCCCGCGTGTGTGCCCGTGGTCAATGGTCTACTTGCGGATGTCGTGGTCGGCCGTGCCGCCCTGGACGTCACTGCGGCCTCCGACGCAATGGTCAAATCGCTGCGCAACGTGGGCCGCCAAGGTATTGGTGGACAAGCGCTTTCCGCGGTGGACATCGCCTTATGGGACCTCAAAGCCCGCCTGCTGGATTTACCGCTGCATCGCCTGCTTGGTGCGGTGCGCGACACCGTGGCGGTCTACGGCAGCGGTGGATTCACGTGCTATGACGACCATCAGCTGCGCGAGCAGCTCACCGGCTGGACGCAGCGGCTGCAGATTCCCCGAGTGAAGATCAAAATAGGTGAATCGTGGGGCACCTGCACCGACCGCGACTTGGCCCGGATGGTCCAGGCGCGTAACGCTATCGGCGACGCGGTCGAACTGTACGTCGATGCCAACGGCGCGTATACGCGCAAGCAAGCGATCCGGGTGGTGGCCGATGCAGCCGATCTGGAAGTGCGGTGGTTCGAAGAGCCGGTGTCCTCCGACGATCTCGACGGGCTGCGCGCGGTATCGGGGTCGGTGCACGCCGACGTGGCCGCCGGCGAATACGGCTACGACCTCCCCTATTTCCGCCGAATGTGTCAGGCGCAGGCAGTGGACTGCTTGCAGGCCGACGCGTCGCGTTGCGGGGGCATTACCGAGTGGCTGCGCGTGGCGGCAGTAGCGGCCGCCTACGGGCTGGATGTCTCCGCGCATTGCGCACCGAATTTACACCTGCACGCGGCGGCGGCTACGCCCAATCTGCGCCACCTGGAATGGTTTCACGACCACACTCGCATCGAGCTGATGGCTTTCGACGGAACCACGTTGCCGCTCGGCGGAGCGCTGCGGCCCGATCCCGATGCGCCGGGCCACGGATTCACTCTTCGCGCAGCGGACATCGAAAAATACCGAGACGACTGAATTTTCGACGAGGAGCTGACATGCCGGCCAAACACGCACACCGCGCACCGAAATTGTTCGACGCGCTGGCCGATGACCTGCGCGCCAATGTCGACGCCGAGATCCGGTTCGATCCCGGCTCGCGGGCGGCCTACTCCACCGACGCGTCGAACTACCGGCAAGTGCCGATCGGCGTCGTGGTACCGCGCACCCCCGATGCTGGTGCCGATGCGATTGGCGTGTGCCGCCGGCACGATGTGCCGGTGCTGTCCCGAGGCGGCGGCACCAGTCTGGCCGGGCAGTGCTGTAACGCCGCAGTGGTGATCGATTGGAGCAAGTACTGCACCAGGGTGGGTTCGGTGGACACCGACGCCGGAATTGCGGTGGTGCAACCGGGAATCAAGCTCGACGTGCTCAACGACCATCTGGCGTCGTCGGGCTGGATGGTAGGTCCAAAACCATCCACTCACGTCAGCTGTGCGATCGGCGGCATGATCGGCAACAACTCCTGCGGCTCCACCGCCCAGGCCTACGGCAAAATGGTCGACTCGGTACGCCGGCTGGAAGTGCTGACCTACGACGGGCTGCGAATGTGGGTCGGCCCAACCAGCGACGAAGAATTTGCGAGAATCCTCGACCAACACGATCGGCGAGCCGAGATCTACCGGGGCCTGAGGGCAATTGCCGAAGAGTACGCCGACGACATCCGCTCGACATACCCGAACATCCCGAGACGCGTTTCTGGCTATAACCTTGATTCGCTGTTGCCGGAGAACGGGTTTGACGTCGCCAGGGCCTTGGTGGGCTCGGAGAGCACGCTGGTTACGGTGCTGCGCGCGGAGCTGCAGCTGGTGCGCGTGCCGGCGGCCAGCGCGCTGGCGGTGATCGGCTTCGATGACATCGGATCCGCCGCTGACGCGGTACCCGCCGTGCTCAAGCATGAGCCCTCCGCGCTGGAGGGTCTGGATCACCGCCTGGTCGAGCTGGAGCACTCGAGGCGGTTGGCCGAGAAGGCGCTGCGCCAGCTGCCGGATGGCAACGCGTGGTTGATGGTTCAGCTGGACGGCGACAACCAGGACGAGGCGGATCGCAAGGCCAAGGCCATGATCGATGCGCTGCACAAGGTCGAGCACAATGGCGTCACCGTGTTGGACGACCCAACCCGCAAAAAGGAAGTCTGGGCAGCGCGCGAGGCCGGATTGGGGGCCACCGCGTATCCGCCCAACGAGCCCGAGACCCACGAGGGATGGGAAGACGCCGCGGTACCGCCAGACCGCCTCGGCGACTATCTGCGCGACTTTCACCGGTTGCTCGACCGTTACGACTACGGAACGTCTTCGCTCTATGGGCACTTCGGGCAGGGCTGCGTGCACACGAGGATCCCGTTCGATTTGCGAACAGCGGAAGGCATTGCCAAATACCGTGCCTTCGTACAAGATTCCGCGCGACTAGTGGTGGAGTACGGCGGCTCGCTATCCGGTGAGCACGGCGATGGCCAATCCCGCGGCGAGTTGTTGCCGCTCATGTTCGGCGAGCGCATCGTTGGAGCCTTCGAGCGGACCAAGGCGCTGTTCGACCCTTGTAACCGGATGAATCCCGGTAAGGTCGTGCATCCCTACAAACTCGACGAGAACCTGCGCCTGGGCGTGAATTACCGCCCGAACGAGCCGAATATCGAATTCGCCTTTCCACACGACGACCATCGATTCTCACGGGCCGCGGCGCGGTGCGTGGGGGTGGGCAAGTGCCGCGGCCACGAGTCGGGCGTGATGTGCCCGAGTTACCGCGCGACGGGCGAGGAAGAGCATTCGACCCGGGGACGGGCACGCCTGCTGTTCGAGATGGTGCAGGGTGATGTGATCACCGACGGGTGGCGCTCCAGCGAGGTTCACGATGCGCTCGATCTCTGCCTGGCCTGCAAGGGTTGCCGCAGCGACTGCCCCGTCGATGTCGACATGGCAACCTATAAGGCGGAATTTCTGTTCCATCACTACCGCGGCCGGCTACGCCCCATGGCCCACTACTCGATGGGCTGGATCCCGCTGTGGGCCCGGCTGGCCGGGGCCGCGCCGCATCTGCTGAATTCCGCGACGCATGCGCGTGGATTGGCTGCCTTGGTCAAAAAGGTTGGTGGGATTGATCCTCAGCGGCAGCTGCCGCGATTCGCGGACGAACGATTCACCACGTGGTTCTACCACTATCGACCTGCCGTCAATGCGAAACCCCGCGGCCGGGTACTGCTGTGGCCGGATACTTTCGTCAACAATTTCGAGCCCGAAGTCGGGCGCGCGGCGATCGCGGTGCTGGAAGCGGCGGGCTTCGAGGTTGAAGTGCCGAACCGAACGGTCTGTTGTGGGCTGACCTGGATCTCGACCGGTCAACTCAGGATCGCCAAACGCGTCATGCGCCGGACACTTTCCGCGCTACGCCCGGCACTTCGATCGGGCACGCCGGTGGTGGTGCTGGAACCCAGCTGTGCCGCTGTCTTTCGGTCCGATCTGCCCGAACTTCTCTACGGCGACGAGGACGCACACCGGCTTGCAGAGCAGACATTCACGCTGGGCGAGCTGTTGGCCGGCAAGGCTCCGGATTGGGAGCCACCCCGGATCGACAGCACCGCCGTCATCCAGCAGCATTGTCACCAGCACGCGGTACTCGATGCCTATGGCGATGAGCAGCATCTGCTCGCCGATGCCGGAGTGGACGCCGAGCTCCTCGATGCCGGATGTTGTGGCCTGGCAGGGAACTTCGGCTTCGAGAAGGGGCACTACGACGTTTCGGTCGCCTGCGCCGAGGACAAACTACTGCCCGCACTGCGCGACGCAGATCCGGGCGCTCTGGTGCTGGCGGACGGCTTCAGCTGCCGCACCCAGATTCGCGATCTCGCTCCCGAGCGCCGGCCGATGCACGTCGCACAAGTTCTGGCCGCCGGGCTGGCCGCCCCCGGCTCGCATACCGCGGCACCATGAATGCGGATGTCGCCCAACCGTTCACCACACGGTTGAGCTTGAGCAGCCAGCTGGTCTCCGAACTCAGCGATGCGCAGAGCAGATTGCGGGCAGTCGCCCAACGTAGCGACGTGGCGGTGGTCGTTCACGCGGGCGGAGAGGTCGACGCATTCAACGTGGACATCTGGCGTCGCCTGATTAGCGAGGCAGCCAACGCAGCTCGGTCTCCCGGGACGTTCGTCGTCGATGTCAACAGCTTGAGCTTTATGAGCTGCTGTGCGTTCGGCGTGCTGGCCGATGAAGCGCGACGATGCGACGAGCGCCGCATCGTTATGCGCCTTGTCAGCGCGGAGCCACGGGTGAAACGCTTCGTCGAAGCATGCGGGTTCGACGGCCTACTTCCGATCCATCTGACGGCCGGTGCCGCGTTAGCTTGCTGAGGGCATACCGGCTTCGCGGGCGCTGCACAGATCATCGACGAATGCGCGGTAGGCCTCGACATGACCGTCGCTGCGGTCCCGCAGCACGGCCGAAGGGTGCACGGTCGCCACGACAGCCGGCTCGGACTCCAGCCGCACGTCCACCGCCGCCGGCAACCGCAGGGGCTCTCCGCGCTGGGCGGTTACCCGAAACGATGCTCCCAGGAGGGCTTGCGCGGCCGTCGCGCCGAGGCACACGATCACCTGCGGCCGCAGCGCCTCAATCTCGGCGAGCAGCCACGGCCGGCATGCGACAACCTCGGTGCGACTGGGCTTCTGGTGGATCCGGCGTGCGCCACCCTTGCGAGTGAACTTGAAATGCTTGACCGCATTCGTCTGGTACGTCGTCGCCGGATCGATGCCGGCGTCGCCGAGGGCCCGGGCGAGTAGTCTGCCCGCTGGGCCGACGAACGGCAGGCCCGCGCGGTCCTCCTGGTCCCCGGGCTGCTCACCGACCAGCATGATCGGCGCCTCGGCCTTACCGTGGCCGAAGACGGTCTGGGTGGCGTTTTCGAAAAGTGCACAACCCTGGCATGTTTCGGCTGCTGCCGCCAGCGAACGAAGCGAACGATTCTCGGGCAGGTACCGCTCAGCACCCTTTGCGGCGGTCATGGTCTGCTCTCAGGCGGCGAACCGCGGCGCGATCTCGGATTCCCAGAAGTCGAAGAACTCGTCCTGCTCCGAGCCCATCTGCTGAATGTATACCTCGTCGTAGCCGGCGTCGACAAACGCGCGGATACGCTCGATGTACTGCTCGGGATCCGGCCCACAGGGCACGGCCTCTTGTACCGCGGACGGGGTGACGAGGCTGGCCGCCTGCTCGAAATGTTTTGGAGTAGGAAGCGTCTGGGCCAGTTCACCAGGAAGCTGGTCATTCGGCCACAGCTCGTGCGCAGTCCGAACGCCCGCTTCGGTGGTCTCGGCGTAGCACACCTTGAAGCCCGCCTGACTTGGCTTCCCCGCCCCGCCGGCCTGCTGGAACTCCGACAGCAATTCGCGCGACGGCATGATGCCTTGATAGCCATCGCCGATGCGGCCCGCCAGACGGGCGGAACGCGGACCGAATCCGGAGATGTAAATCGGTATCTCGTGCGTCGGCAGCGTGTATATCCGGGCGTTCTCGACCGTGAAGTATCTGCCGTGATGGCTGATCTGCTTGCCGGTGAACAGTTTCCGTATCACATCTACCGCTTCTTTCAGCATCTCGCGTCTGATCGCCGCGGGAGGCCAGTGCTGGCCGATGATGTGCTCGTTCAGCGCCTCGCCGGAGCCCAGGCCCAAGACAAATCGCCCCTGAAGTTGCGCCGCGCATGTCGCGGCCGCCTGCGCGACCACGGCGGGGTGGATCCGCATGATCGGGCAGGTGACCGCGGTAGTGATAGGCAACGAACATGCCTGGGAGAGCGCGCCGATGACCGACCAGACAAAGGGGCTTTGTCCCTGCTGGTCGTTCCACGGGTGAAAGTGGTCGGAAATCCACAAACGTTCGAAGCCTGCGGATTCGGCGCGCACGGCTTGGTGGACCAGCTCGTCGGGAGTCGATTCTTCGCATGACAGGAAGTAGCCCAGGGATGTCATGTCCCTGGGCGTACCCCTGGCTACCGACCCGAAACGGGTCAGCCCTTGCCGGTGATGGCGTCGCGAGCCCGATCCAGCATGGCCGCGAACGGGCCTGCAATCAGATTCTCAAGTTGCGACTCGACTCCAGCGTGCGGCCGGGTGGGCGCGATCGCCTCGGCAAGCTTGGCGGCACGCCCCATGCTTTCGAGTTCCTCGCTGCTCAATTCCTGCCCCAGCCGCGCGAACTCGTCCTTCTCCTCGTGTTCGGCATGTTCGAGAACGTCGTCGCGAAGCTCCGTCAGCAGCCGGGTGAATTCCTCGCTGTCGACGTCGAGCTTTTCCAATTGCTGCAGCACCGTCTTGGCTTCGTGCTCTTCCTCCAGCCGCTGCCCAACCACGGCGTCGCCATTGGCGATCTTCCGCTTGGCCCGCGGATGAACGATTTCTTCCTCGACGGTTTCGTGGACAGCAAGCAATCTCCGCAAGTCCACGAACGCCTTTTCCCGCGCTTCACCGGACACAGTCAGCGTCTTGGCGAATAGCGACTTGATCTGATCGTGCTGGCCGGTAAGAAAGTCGACCACATCGGTGGGCGACGTGACGGCGGACTGAGCCATGAAGTCCTCCCCAGAATTGATGGTGGTTCGGCACGCCGGACTGTTTGACGCGCCCGCAAGCGGCTACCCGTCAGGACAGTCACCAAACATTCGCCAGGCAGGAGCTCTACGAGGGGATGGTGAGCGAACGTGGCCGCTGGAATTCGCCACCGCGCAAGATTGCTCCACTGCTTCGTGGCCGCTTCGGCTTTCGTGGCGTGCGGATGTTCGGTTCCGGGTACCGCCCTGCAGAGCACGCCCGAAGTTGTCCTGTGGTCGGTCGGCACGGCCCTGCACCAGCCGGTGTGGTCCTACCACATGCATGCACTGGTCGCGCTGACCGACGATCACCGCTTGGCCGAGGTCACGACCGGCGCTCACCACCAAGACGCCAAGACCCGGCTGTCTGCGCCGATGGCGGTTGGACGCAATCTGCAGATCGGTCAGAAAGATGACCGCTATGTCTTCGTCCCGCAACCGGAGCGCGGCAAGGTCGCCCTGGTTGACCTGGAAACACTTTGCCAGACAGCGGATTTCGATGCCGGCCCCGCCCCGGCTTACCTGTCAGAAGATGCCGGGATGCGAATCCTGCTCGTACTTTCTTCCGATGGAAGGTCAGTGACACCGGTGGACCAGTACGGGTTGCGCAAGTTGGCAACCGCGTCCGTGCCCGGCGATGCCGCCGACAGCGTCGACGGCGCCAACCGTGGCCGCGGAATCGATTACCACCTCTACGGGTCGTCGGGAATCCGCTACTATCGCGGTTCGTCATCACCCCCGCAGGAGCGCGGGGCGCTGCGCATGGATGTCGCGGCCTGGGCGGGCGACGGCACCGCCGTCGCCCGCAGTTATGTGGCCGGCCACGACAGCGACATGCTGTATGCGGTCGGCTCGCGTCGGGGCGGGCAGGGGTTGCAGGTTCTCGCCAGCGCCCGATTGCCTTCGCCGATTCGTGATCTGGCCACCGATGACACCCGGATCTATGCGGTCACCGACAAGGAGGTGGTGGTGTTCGAGTCCGACAGCTTTACCGGCTTCGCGCACCGGACGATCCCGGCGCTCAGCGTTATCCCGTACCGTTCCGGTTTGCCGGCAGCTGCTGGCGCGGCGCGACTTTCGGGTCTGGCCGTAGGCCCACACCGGATCTTTCTCACCCTCGCCGACTCCCCTTACGTGGTGAGCATCGCAAAGCCGCGGCTGTGAACATGCCAGACAAGGCGATTGACATCGACGAGGACGTTGAGCTGCTCAGCGAGCAGATCGCGGCGCTCAGGCAACTCGACAAACGCCACGAGCCGGTGACCGAGGGCGAGCGCTACGACTTCAGCATCAGGTGGGGCGCCGCGTTGGCCGGACGGTGGCGGCGGATGGTGCACTACAGCACGGCGGGTCGGCTTACCGATCTGGACGAATGCAGGTTCAAAGGGCTGCGTTCTGAGCTCCACGCCCTGTCGGATGTGATCGATCGATTCCGGCTTGCTCAGCCGGTATTCACCGATGCCCCGCCAACTGCCGCCAAACGCTTCCGTCCGGGCCGGCGTAGTCGCCGCTCAGAAAGTCCTTCTCGTGCAGGATGATTGCGGTGCGTGGCTTGGCGCACTCCGGGTTTCGACAGGTCAACGCCACCATATACGCGTCGCGGTCTTCGTCCAGGAACAGGAAGCCGAGGAACAATGCGTCTCCGACGTCGAATTCCCTTGCACCGCAACATCCGCAGTGACCGCCCTGCTGCGCGACCCGTGCGAGCACCCGGTCGCGCGCGGCGCGGTCCAGGGTGAGCAGCTCGGGACGGACCATGACCTCGCGCATCTCAGATCTCCACATCCTTGTCGTAATGGACGTTGTCCTCGCGCCAGCCGCCCAAGCCATAGCCGATGCCACGGTAGTCGTCGACGAACTCGATCTGGTTGATCCATTTAGCCATCTTGAAGCCAACCTGAGTCTCCACCCGTAGCCGCAACGGCGCACCGTGCTTGATGGGCAGTGGCATTCCGTTCATTTCGTAGGCGAGAATGGTTTGCGGCTTGTAGGCGAGTTCGAGATCCATCACCTCGTAGAACTGCCCCTCTCCTTCCCCGCTGGGTTCGTCGCTACCGGTGTCCTGCATGGTCAGGAAGCACACGTAGCGCGCCTGGGGAAGCGGACGCACCAGATCGGCGAGCAGCGCCAGCGGCAGCCCCGTCCATTCGCCGATGCTCGACCAACCCTGGACGCAATTGTGCAGTACCCGTTGACTTTCCGGTTCGGCCAGCGTCCGTAGCGCGTCCAGGTCCAGCGTCACCGGTTGTTCGACGAGCCCGCCGACACGCAGTCGCCAGTCGACGAAGTTGTGCACTGCCATCACCTTGTAGGCAACCGAACACGGTGGTTTGCCGTTGACCCGATGCTCGTCCGACAGCATTCGTCGCGGATAGTTCTGCCGGGAATTCAGAGGCCGCAGCAGAATCAGCCGAACCCGCGTCACCACCGCGCCGAGCACCCGGCGCACCTGAACCGGGCGGCGCAGGCTCCATACCGTCGCCGCGACATGCACGGCAACGACAGCGCAGATGATCACGAAAGAGCATGCGGTCGACCAGTTCTCGTTGCGGACTGAACCGAAGATCATCAAAGCGGTGAGTCGGCCCCACCCCCAGAAGAAGACCATCGAGAGGTGGATCGCGATGAAGACCAGAAACGCGATCAGTCCAGCGAAATGCAGACTGCGGGCCGATTGCCGTCCACCCAAGAGACGTACGAACCAGGGGAACCTCGCCTCGATCGCCGGCGACTGAGCCGCGCCGGTGAGGATCTGAAAGGGGGCGAGCACGAAAATGACCGCCGCGTAGGTGAGTTTCTGCACGGCGTCCAGTGGTTCGCCGGGCAGCAGTGGAGGCAGATTGAACGTCGCATAGGTGACGATGTCGTGACATGCTTCGGTGAAGATCGACCATGAGTACGGCCAATACCGGTGCCATTGGCCCGTCGCGAACAGCAGGATGTAGTAAGACAGCCCGACCGCGACCCAGCCAAGCACCGAGACGAAGTGCCAGTGACGCCCCATGCCGAGTTTCTTGTGTCCGGGCAGGGCGACCAACGAGCTGTAATCCTCTTCTTCGTCGAGGGTGTCGTAGAGCTTGTCGGTCGGCATCTTCTTGGTGGTGAACCGCGCCCATTCGGTGCCCGGCTTGCTGTCGTCATGCCAGTACAACTTGGGATGTGTGGACAGGATCTCGATGCCGCTGCGCAGCAACAACGTCAGAAACAGCACGTTGAGCCAATGGTCTACACGAAGCCAGGCCGGATAGTCGAGCGTCGTCATGCTGCGATCCGATCAATCCGCCCAGTGCTGCCGCTGCGGATAGGCGACGTTGATCCTCAGCAGCACTGTCGCGCGTAGTGCGAGGAACGCGCCGGCGAAGGCCAGGGCGAAGGTAGCCGGAGCGAAATCCCATCGCCCGGTCACGGACGTCATGGCTGCGAGGCTCGCCATCCGAGTGCCGATGTCGGCGCCGACTACGGCGAGAGACAGCAGGCTCCCGAGCAACCAACCTGATTCGATAACGGAACTGCGCCCTAGGCAGATCGTTCCCGCGCTCAGGGCGCAGCCTGCGATGACGCTCGTTGCGTAGACCACGAAGTACCAGGGCAACGCCGGCTGGCTGGTCAGGACATAGAGGTGCGACGCGGCGTTGCCCAGCAGCAGCAACGCACCCACACCGGTTACCGTCCGGGGCAAGTCGAACGCAACGTATCCGCCGAGACTGAGCATCCGAAATACCCGGCTACGAAGGCTCACCGCGGGCGCGTACCCAGTGATCGTCGCGTCAAACACGCGCGGGTTCAATCTATTCACAACTACCGATGGCCTGAGTCCCGGTATTAGAGTCTGGGCAGGATCCCAGACCTAGGAGGCCGCGACGAACCCTCAGGATCCGTTCGGACACAATCCCTTTAGCCCGGAGTCCCTCACCTACGATCCGCTGGGCCGCGTTCCGTACGGCCCGCCGCCGGTCGGACCGCCGATCTTCTTGCCGCCACCTTCGCCGCCGCAGCGCCCGCCCGTCAACACCTTCGCGACGTTATCGCTGGTGTTCGCATTTGTGTTCGCCCCCCTCGGAGCGCTTCTCGGGCATCTCGGCCTCGCGCAGATCCGCCGCACCGGTGAGCTCGGACGTGACCGGGCACTCTTTGGGTTGTCCCTGTCATATGCGTTCATCACGCTGACCGTCGTCGCGTTGATCGGGTGGGTCACGTTGTCCACGCTGTCCGGCTCGCGCCCCCAACAAACCGCGGCGCCGGCAATCCCGGCCCCCCCCGGCCCCCCCGCCGAGCCACCGCCGGCACCCAAGGTGGCGCCGGATGACGTCATCAGGCTGCTGCCCAAGCTGGATGCCCTGAAAAGCCTGACCAACGACCAGAACCTGGAGGCCGGCCAAACCTGGGATCGGCCGAGTAAAAGCGATACAGATGCGACGATCGATCGTCCGCAGTGCTGGGGCGCCGTGATGCCCGGCGCCCCGGAGGCCTACGACCTCAAGGCCATGCTGCGGTATCGCGCGGAGGCGTTCGCCGATACGCAACCCCTGTTGAAGTCGATCCAGGTGATCCAGGCGGTCATGGCGTTTCGCGATTCGCCGACCGCGAAAACACAGGGCACGAAGCTGGTCGACGGCTGGCGCGATTGCGGCGGAGCCCCGGTGACGCTGACCGCCCGCGGCGGCCCGACGTACACGTTGTCGCTGAGCCCGCCCGCCGATGCCGGCAACGGCATCACCACGATGGATCTGGCACCCAAGGGCCTGAAGGTGCGATTCGTCCGGGCGGCGGCGGCCAAAGCCAACGTCGTGGTCGACCTGTATGTCGTCAGCCTCGGCACCACCGATGCCAGCGGCCCTCGCCAAACGGCCGTGAGCATCGTCAACTACGTCCTCAACAAGATCCCCGACTGACCATCACATGTGCTCGCCCGGCCCAGTACGGTGAGCACATGAAGTATCTCGACGTCGACGGAGTGGGCCGGGTCGGCCGGATCGGGCTGGGTACCTGGCAATTCGGCTCGCGCGAGTGGGGTTACGGGGACGAGTACGCCGCCGGCGCCGCCCGCGACATCGTGCAGCGCTCGCTGGCGATGGGGGTGACGCTGTTCGATACCGCCGAGGTCTACGGCCTGGGCAAGAGCGAGCGGATTCTCGGCGAGGCGCTCGGCGACAAACGTGCCGAGGTCGCGGTGGCCAGCAAGATCATGCCGGTCGCACCCTTCCCGGCGGTGATCAAGCAGCGCGAGCGGGCCAGCGCGCGGCGGCTGCAACTGGACCGCATCCCGCTTTACCAGATCCACCAGTCCAACCCTGTGGTCCCCGACTCGGTGATCATGCCCGGCATGCGCGACCTCATCGACAGCGGTGACATCGGCGCGGCCGGCGTCTCGAACTATTCGCTGGAGCGCTGGCAAAAAGCCGACGCCGCGCTGGGCCGCCCGGTCATCAGCAATCAAGTCCACTTCTCGCTCGCCTTCCCCAAGGCGCTCAAGAAGCTGGTGCCATTCGCCGAACGAGAGAACCGCGTCGTGATCGCTTACAGCCCACTGGAACAAGGGCTGCTGGGCGGCAAGTACAGCGTCGACAATCGTCCCGGCGGCGTCCGTGCGATCAACTCGCTATTCGGTACCGAAAACCTGCGGCGCCTCGAGCCATTGCTGCAGTTGTTGCGCGACGTCGCGAAGGAAGTCGACGCCAAGCCGGCCCAGGTCGCGCTGGCCTGGCTGATCAGCTATCCGGGCGTGGTCGCCATTCCGGGCGCATCCAGCGTCGAACAGCTCGAGTTCAACGTGGCCGCGGGCGACATCGAGCTGCCCGTCGCGTCTCGCGACGCACTCACCGAGGCGGCCCTGGCGTTCCAGCCGGTGTCGCCGGTTCGCTTCGTCACCGACCTGGTGCGGGAAAAACTCACCGGTCGCTGAGCTAGGACTGATTGGCCTCGGCGAAAGCGGCGGGGCTCGACGGCGCGCCACGGGCGACGACCAGCGGCATCGACGTCGACGCATTGGTGCGAAGGATCGTGTGGACCACGTCGATCAGGTCCTCGACGGGCATCAACTTGCCCGGCATGCAGCCGCGCGAAACCCAGAGCGGGTAGGCCTGCATGGTCAGGTCCATATCCCAGCCGGCGTTCATCCCGGTCGCCGCCTCACCCTCGCCGCCGGCGCACTCCCCCACGATCAGGTTGGTGAAGCCGACGTCGGGGTGTTCGGATCGCCACGCCTCGACGAGTCGTTCCAGCGCCGCCTTGCTGACGCCGTAGGCGCCGAGCCCAGGCCACGGCGGACCGTACGGGCCCGCGTCGGAGGACAGGTACACCACCTTGCCCGCCGACTCGGTCAGGTGGGTCATCGCCGCCGCGGTCACCAGCGACGCCCCGACCACGTTGGTGTCGAAAATCCGGCGCCATGTCTCGGCGTCGGTGTCGACCATGCGGACCAGTGGGCTGATGGCCGGGGTGTACACGATGTTGTCGATGCCGCCGAAAGTGTCGGCTACCGCACCGATGGCCGACCGGCACGAGGCCTGGTCGGTGATGTCGCACTCGACGGCGATCGCCCCCGGCCCGGCCTCCTTCGCAGCGGTCTCGAGGCGCTCACGCCGGCGGGCCAGCAACGCGACCCGATCGCCGCGTTGGGCAAGCCCGATTCCGATACAGCGCCCCAGGCCACTCGACGCGCCGACCACCACTGTCCGTGACATATTTGCCCTCTCCTGTAACGAGCCCGCTGCAGGCACAGCGTATCCACCACGGGTGGAACACGTAACCGCCGGGTAGAATTCGAGCCTCAGGCTTGCGGTATCCGCAAGAGAGTCATCAGGGCGCGTCATGCTTCCGCGGCGGACAGGGCCTGCGGCACACGCCCATGAGGTCGAAGGCCACCTTGCGCGACCAATGCTGCTTAACTCTGCTGGACGGTGTTCCTGGCCCCCAGCTTGGCCTTGTACATGGCCCCGTCCGCACGGGAGGTGACCGCGTCGACGGACTCGCCGGGAAATGCAATCGTGGCGCCGATACTGAGGGTCGCGCGGAACGTCTTGCCGGACGCGTGGATGGGTTCGGCGGCACCACAACGAATTTTCTCGGCGATCCGGGTGAGCTCGTCGGCGCTGCGCACACCGGGCAGCAGGACGAGAATCTCGTCACCTCCCGTCCGGCCGACGGTGTCGCCCCGGCGGACGCTCTTCTGGATCCGTGTTGCCAAAGTGGCGAGCACGAGGTCGCCAACGCCGTGTCCCCAGGTGTCGTTTATTTCTTTGAAATGGTCGACGTCGCAGTAAAGAACCCCCACGCTGATTCCTTCGGGCTGTGTCTGCTCCAGTGCCGCGGCGAGTCGGCCCATGGCTTCGGCCCGGTTCGCCAGGCCGGTGAGCGGGTCGAACCGGGCCAGCCGTTCCAGCCGCTGCTCGGCCTCGACCTGCTCGTCGATGATGCGCATCGCGGCGATCAGACCGTCGGTGTTGCCCTCGGCGTCGACGTACGGTTTTCCGTGGCCTTCGACCCAGTGGTACACGCCGTCGGTGGAGTGCACGCGGAAGCGTTGCAGGACCGCTTCACCGGCCGCGACCCTGCTCAGCGCGGCACTGACGGCCTCGACGTCCTGAGGATGGATGTAGCGGTCCAGATCCGGGCCGGTCCAGGCTTGCGGCGGCAGGCCCAGCGCGGCCTCGACGGACGGCGAGACCCACGCAAGCTCGCTGCCGCGCAGGTGTACGACGATGTCCACCGCATTGTCCGCGAGGATGCGATAGCGCATCTCGGCCTCGGCGCGTTCCTTACTCTCCTGCTCCTTCTCTATCAGCAGTTTCTGCTCGCGCTGGATGAAGAAGAACGTAATCGCCCCGACGGTGGCGGTGCCCAGCAAAATCGAGAAGGTCCAGACCGTCTGCTCACCGAATCCGAGCCACAGAAAGATCGGCCGAGCCACCGCGACCACGACCGGAAAGCCGCCGAGGATCGTCGCCAGACGCAGCAGTGACGCCTTGTCGGGCCGGGCGAGCAGCCAAGCGAGCGGAAACCGGTCGGGGCGCGCCAGCACGATCGCGGCGACGAGCAGCAACAGCCCGAGCGCCGTCATCAGCGCCTGGCCGGTCGTCGGCGAGGTCCCCACCAGCGCCAGGGCGTCGAACAGGTAGGCCCCGACCGTGACGAACGGGATGGCCCCGCCGGCGGCGATGAACGCGGGCCAGACCACCGGAGCCCTGCCCTCCACCCGCATCAGCCCGGCCGCGGTCGCCAGGAGCACGGACGACGTCGCAGTCTGTACGCTTGGCCGGCCCGGCCAGGTCCATCCTGACGCGCGCACCGCGTCGCCGAACCACACCTCGTCCAGGCCGGCGGACCCGTGAGTCCCGTACTCGACCAGCGTGGTCAGGGCTAAAACCCCCACTACCAGGGCCAGGACACGGCCGGCAAACACCCGGCCCCGCGATGGGTCACCCGACTGCGCCCAAATCGCCGTTCCCAGCGCCACCAGCCAGACGCCGGTCCACGGCATCATCTGCGGCCAGTTCGGGTGGATGCGGGTCAACCGGTCGACACCGGCCGCCCAGCCGGCCCATGACAGAACCGCGATGACGAACACCATCGACAACGCGACTCGACGGCACCAGGCCACGTCGTTCAGGCATGCGTCGGGGTCTGATCTCTGCACGAGCTGCCCCTTCCCATGCGGCGGCGCAACCGCCATTTTGCACGGGAAGGCATACGCGTGTCTGGGGCTTAAGGTCACAGATCATCGGCCGAAAGTCACCGATAACGCGCCCTGGTCCGACGGCGGCCGCATTCAGCCGCCGTCGGACAACACCTGCAGCACTACCGCGCTGTGGGCATCCACGGTCAGCTTGCCGCCCCCGGGCACCTCGTCGGCAGGAGTGGTCTCCTCAGGTCCGGTGAACACCACCACCTGCCAAGAGGCGCCGAATTCCTTCGGCGGGAGGGTGAACTCGAGCGGCTCGTAGTGGGCGTTGAAACACAGCAGGAACGAGTCGTCGATCACCCGCTGACCGCGCGTATCGCGGTCGGGAATGCCGTGCCCGTTGAGAAACACCGCGACGGATTTCGCGAAGCTCGCACCCCAGTCCTCGTCGGTCATTTCGTCGCCGTCGGGGGCGAACCAGGCAATGTCGGGCAGCCCGTCCTGGCCGCGGCGGCCGACCGGCTTGCCCGAGAAGAATCGCCGCCGGCGGAACACCGGATGTTGGGCCCGCAGCGCCGAAACGGTGCGGGTGAACTCCAGCAGGCCGGTGTCGGCATTGTCCCAGTCGACCCAGGTGAGCTCGCTGTCTTGGCAGTAGCCGTTATTGTTGCCGTTTTGCGTGCGGCCCAGCTCGTCGCCGTGGCAGATCATCGGGACGCCCTGCGACAGCAGCAGCGTGGTGAGGAAGTTGCGCTGCTGACGAGCGCGCAATTCGTTGACGGCGGCGTCGTCGGTCGGCCCTTCGGCACCGCAGTTCCACGAACGGTTATGGCTCTCGCCGTCGTTGTTGTCTTCGCCGTTGGCCTCGTTGTGCTTCTCGTTGTAGGAGACCAGGTCGCGCAGGGTGAACCCGTCGTGGGCGATGACGAAGTTGATCGACGCCACCGGCCGGCGCCCGGTGTGCTCGTAAAGGTCCGCCGATCCGGACAGCCGATAGGCGAACTCGTCGAGTGTGGCCGGCTCGCCGCGCCAGAAGTCGCGGACGGTGTCGCGGTATTTTCCGTTCCATTCCGTCCACTGCGGCGGGAAGCCACCCACCTGGTAGCCGCCGGGTCCGACGTCCCACGGTTCGGCGATCAGCTTGACCTGGCTGACGGTCGGATCCTGTTGCACGAGTTCGAAAAACGTCGCAAGTTTGTCCACGTCGTAGAACTCGCGGGCCAAGGTCGAG
Source organism: Mycobacterium ahvazicum (assembly GCF_900176255.2). Taxonomy (GTDB): domain Bacteria; phylum Actinomycetota; class Actinomycetes; order Mycobacteriales; family Mycobacteriaceae; genus Mycobacterium; species Mycobacterium ahvazicum. The sequence continues at coordinate 913,681 of NZ_FXEG02000002.1, read as the reverse complement.
GCCAGGTCGAACCGGAAGCCGTCGACGTGCATCTCGGTCACCCAGTACCGCAGCGAGTCCATGATCAGTTGCAGTGAGTGCGGATGCCCGACGTTGAGGCTGTTTCCCGTGCCGGTGTAGTCCATGTAGTACTGCTTGTCGTCGTCGACCAGCCGGTAGTACGCCTGGTTGTCGATGCCGCGCATCGACAACGTCGGCCCCAGGTGGTTGCCCTCGGCCGTGTGGTTGTAGACGACGTCGAGGATCACCTCGATACCGGCCTCGTGCAGGGCGCGCACCATCGCCTTGAACTCCTGCACCTGACCACCCGGTGACACCGAGCTGGTGTATTTGAAATCGGGCGCAAAAAAGCCAATTGTGTTGTAGCCCCAGTAATTCGACAGTCCGCGGTCGACCAACGTGGAGTCGTTGGCGAAGTGGTGCACCGGCATCAGCTCGATAGCGGTGACACCCAGACCTTTGAGATGGTCGATGATCACCGGGTGCGCGATGGCGCCGTACGTTCCGCGGATCTGGTCGGGAATGTCCGGATGAGTCTGCGTCAGGCCCTTGACGTGTGCCTCGTAGATGACGGTGTCGGCGTATTCGTGAGACGGCGGACGGTCGTTGCCCCAGTCGAAGTACGGGTTGATCACCACGGACTTCGGCATGCTCGTCGCGGAGTCGTCGTCATTGCGGCTGTCAGGATCGCCGAAGTTGTAGCTGAACAGCGACTGGTTCCAGTCGAACGTTCCGTCGATGGCCTTCGCGTACGGGTCCAGCAGCAGCTTGTTGGGGTTGCAGCGCAAACCTTCGGTGGGCTCGTAAGGGCCATAGACGCGGTAGCCGTAGCGCTGACCGGGCTCGATGGCCGGGATGTAGCCGTGCCAGACGTAGTAGTCGACCTCGGGCAGCGTTACCCGCGTCTCGGTGCCGTCGGCGTCGAACAAGCACAACTCCACGCGCTCAGCCACTTCACTGAATAGCGCGAAATTGGTGCCGGCGCCGTCGTACGTGGCGCCCAGCGGGTACGCCTTGCCCGGCCACAATTCACCGGTGGGCGTGGGAACAGGCGCGTCGGCTCTAGTCATGGCGCACTTGATACCCGAGACATGCCGCGATCAAACAACTGTGCGAAACGCCATAGTGCACTTGTTATTTCGCGACTCGGGCAGTACAGCTCATGGCTTGAGCATAACCTTTACCGCTCCGTCCTGCTTTTTCTGGAAGATCTCGTAGCCGTGCGGGGCCTGGTCCAGCGGCAGGACGTGAGTGGCGAAGTCGTCGACGCCGAGCGGGTCGTCGTCGGTCAGCAGCGGCATGATGTCGTCGACCCACCTCTTCACGTTGGCCTGCCCCATGCGCAGGGTCAACTGCTTGTCGAAAAGCGTGAGCATCGGGAGCGGGTCGGCCATTCCGCCGTAGACGCCGATCAGCGAGATCGTCCCACCGCGGCGAACGATGTCGATGGCCGAATACAGCGCATTGAGCCGGTCCACACCGGCGGTCTGCATCAAGCGCTTGGCGATCGCATCCGGCAGCACGGTGGTCGCCTGTTGGGCGAACTTGGCCGTGGGTGAGCCGTGCGCCTCCATGCCCACCGCGTCGATCACCGAATCGGCTCCACGCCCGTCGGTCAGGTCGCGGATCGCGTCACCCAGCGAAACGTCGAGGTGCCCGATGTCGATGGTATGAATGCCCCGCTTCGCGGCGCGAGCCAGGCGTTCGGCCACCAGGTCCACCGCGATAACGCGGTATCCGAGATGATCGGCGATGCGGGCGGCCATGTCACCGATCGGCCCCAGCCCGAGCACCGCCACCGTGCCACCGTCCGGGATGTTGGCGTAGTCGACCGCCTGCCATGCGGTCGGCAACACATCCGAGAGATATACGAACCGCGAATCCGGCGGCCCGACAGGCACTTTGATGTGGGTGAACTGGGCCTGCGGAACGCGCAGCAGCTCGGCCTGCCCGCCCGGTACTGAGCCGTAGAGCTCGGAGTAGCCGAAAAGCGCTGCGCCCATGCCCTGTTCGCGCACCTGGGTGGTTTCACACTGGGTGAAGAGTTCGTGGTGGCACATGTGACAGCTGCCGCAGGAGATCTGGAACGGGATCACCACCCGATCACCGACCTGCAGGTCGCCGGTTTCCGGACCAATCTCGCGGACGATCCCCATCGGCTCGTGGCCGAGGATGTCACCCGGGTTCATGAACGCCCCGAGAATTTCGTACAGGTGCAGATCCGATCCGCAGATGTTGGTCGAAGTCACCTCGATGATGGCGTCGGTGGACTGTTCGATTTTCGGGTCGGGCACCGACTCGACGCGCACGTCGCGCTTGCCCTGCCAGGTCACGGCTTTCATACACGGCGGGCTACCCGCGTCGGGGTCGTCAAAACAAGGCACCGGTTTAGCCTCCGCTGTGCGGGTATCACGCCGTAGTGGTCGACTCCGGATTGATCGTCGTGGGCAGCGGGCCGGCAGGGGTAGCGGCGGCGGAGTCGTTTCGTGAGCACAACGCGGACTTGCCGGTGCACATCCTCACCGCAGACGTCGACGTGCCCTACGCGCGCCCACCGCTGAGCAAGGAGTACCTGCGCGGTCAGACCGAGGACGTAGCACTGCACGATGCGCAGTGGTTCGCCGAGCGGAGCATCGAGCTCACCACGGACGCCCGAGTCGATCGCCTGGACCTCGCTGCGCGCACGCTCTACGTCGGCGACCGGCGGCACACGTACGGCAGCTTGATCTTGGCGTGCGGTGCGGCGCCGCAGGCCCCACCCGTGCCCGGCGGTCAGCGGGCCCTGCTGTTGCGCTCCCTGGCCGACGCGACCGCGCTGCGCCACGCCGCGGACAACGCCGACTCCGCCGTGGTGATCGGCTCCGGCTTCATCGGCTGCGAGGCCGCAGCTTCCCTGGCATTGCGCAATGTCTCAGTGACTCTGGTTGCCCCAGAAGCACTTCCGCAGGAGAAGCGGTTAGGCAGCCAGGCCGCCGAACGGCTGCGCGATCTGGTGACAGGTGCCGGGGCTCGCCATGTCGGTGGGGTCGCTGTCGAAGAAATCACCGATGCGGGTGTCCGGCTCGACGATGGCGTCACCATCGACTGCGATCTGGTGCTCGCGGCGACGGGCGTCGCGCCGCAGAGCCGCATCGCCGCCGAGGCGGGACTGCAGATGCGTGACTCGCGGATCGTCGTCGGCTCCGACATGGGCACCACGGCACCCGACGTCTACGCTGCCGGCGACGTCGCCTTGGCGCACCATGAGGTCGCAGGACGTCACCTGGTCGTCGAACACTGGCAAGACGCGAGTGACCAAGGCGCGATCGCGGGAGCGTGCGCAGCAAGCTGGCCTACCAAATGGGTTGGCGTGCCGGGGTTTTGGACTTCAGTGGGCGACGCGACCCTGAAGTATCACGCCTGGGGTGACGGCTACGAACGCAGCCAGTTACGCGAGCACCGCGACGGGTTCACCGTGTGGTACGAGTCGGGCGATACGGTGGTCGGGGTGCTGACCCATAACGCCGACGACGACTATGACCTCGGCGAACGGCTCATCGCCGAGCGCCGGACCGTACCCTTCCCGATCGAGCACTAAGGCCGATGCCGGCCCTTGAGCGGATGTTCGCTCTCGATCAACGCCTCGGCCAGATCAATCAGCTTGCGATTGGATTGCTGCGATAGCCGGGTCAGGAGTTCGAATGCCTCGACGGCATCGATGTTGAATCGCTCCATTATCACGCCTTTGGCCTGACCGATGAGGTCCCGCGATGCCAGAGCGCTGCGAAATTGGTCTTTGCGCCGCATCATCGACCACGCCAGCGCGACATGGGTGGCGAAGACGCCGCCGAGCTCAACCGATTCGTCGGGAAATGCATGTGGTTGCTCGGCATAGAAATTCAGCGCCGCCGTCGTGCTGCCGTCGACGAACAGCTCGTAGGACAATACGGAGCGGATCGGCGTGTTCTCCAGGGCGAATTGTTGATAACGGGGCCAACGTTCGTCTGCGCCGAGATCCGCGACGCACATCATGTGGTGCTCCCAAGCGGCCGCGACGCACGGCCCTTCCCGGTAGCGCTGCTGCGCGGCGTCGAGTTCCGTCGCGTAGCGATGCGTGGCAACCACATTGGTGATCGCTTTGCCCGCGTCGACCAGGGTGATTCCTGCGTATTGGCAACCGGCGACATGCGCCGTACCGCGTTCGATGAGCTCTTGGAGCCCGGTCTCGGTTGCGGTGCTCTGGCGCTCGATGCTGGCAACCAGCTCTGCCAATTCCGCGACGATGGTGTTGTTGCCGTCCGGCATGCATACCCCCTCAAGGGAGCCGGGCCTCCCCCGCACCGCGGGGGGGCGATCAACCTATTGAGCGTGACCGTGGTGCTTGGCGCAATCATAAGCCGCGGCTAGTTCTGTTTCACCCGCGGGAGCCATGACCCAAAACCTTATTGACGCTGGCGAATCGGAATCATCGGTCACGAAGCCAAATGACGAAGGTAGGGCCCGTTAACGAAAGGTCCTGATCACCCGGACCGGGCGACACCGGCGTTTAATCCCCTGTGCCGTCGGGCAATCGGCCAGTGTGGATAGCAACAACGACGACATGCTGGACCAGTCCGAAAGCCTCGATTCCGACGAGGTGCGCAACGACGACGGTGACGAAGTCGTAGACCCGCCGAACCGGTGGATCGATGCCGACGATCACGAGTCACTCGACGAGAAACTCGCGGCGGAAACTCCCGACGATTCGGGGGTCGGCCAGTCATCCAGGTATTCGGACGAATCCGACGAGGTCGAGTTGGTGAGCGACGACGAGCTAGACCGCATCGACCCGCAGGCTCACGGTCGCGAACGCGGCCAGATCGACGGCACGCCGGAGGACGGAGACTCATTCTTCAACGTTGAAAAATGACTGCGAACTCTGTTGCGCTGCCTAGCTTTCCGCTGCCTGCTGCGCCTTGGCGTAGGCGAGCTGCAAAAAGTCGGCGCCCGCCAGCACAGTGAAGGTGCCGGCGATCAGGCGGGTGAATCTGGGTGCGAAGATCAGCCCGATGACAAAGCCGGTCGTCACCCACATATCGAAGCAAAACGGGCACGTCAGCAACTCGCCAATGCTGTGCCGCAACGAACCTGCCTGCCTAACCTCCTCGTTCACCTCGGCCGGGCCGCTAGTACCCGCGAAGTGGGTAAAGGGTGCTCGCAGGGGGCTCGTCACCGCGTCCTTGGTCACAATTCGCGAGAACTTGTGCGCGCCCAGGGTTACTGTGACGAGATCGTGCAGGCGCCATCGTTGCGGCAGGCTGCGCCCGGTGAGCGCCGCGAGCACGGTAGCGACAGCCACCACAAGGCCATAGGCGCCAAGGACTACCAGATATCCCCCCAATGGCCTGGGATTGTCGCCACGGTAGACGTCGGCTTCGCGCCGTGCACCACCAAGCACGTGCGCACCGGCCTCCGACATTCCCGTCATCGCAACTCCTTTACGGTCGTCAAAGGTATTTCGGCAGGCCGGGTACCCGGTGTCGGTCAGGCCAATCGGCAGTCTTACGTACGACAAGGTGTGAGACGATATGCCGTTTCCAAGAGCAGGGCGTGCACGAACGCCTGCGGCAGATTGCCACGCAATTGATGCTGCCCCACGTCGTACTCTTCGGCGAACAGCCCGGGCGGCCCACACGCCGTCCGGTTGCGTTCGAAAAATCGCACCGCCGCAAGGTCATTACCCTGCTGGTGTTCGGCTAGCGCCATCAGGAAGCCACACAACACGAATGCCCCCTCGGCCTCACCGAGCGTTCGGCCGTCCGGGCGGAACCGATAGACGAAGCCCTGCTCGGTCAACTCCGAGCGAACCGTATCAATCGTGGCGACGGTACGCGGGTCGTTCCCCGGGATCGCGCCTCGAATCGAGGGCAACAACAGCGCTGCATCGATGCGCGGATCACCCTGGGCCCGTTGCCATCTCCCACTGGGATGCAGACAGTCCGAATCCACATCGGCGATCAGCCGATCGGCAAGGTGTTGCCACTCAGCGCCTAACCTCGGTGACGCCACCGCACCAATACCGCGCAACCCGGCTGCGCACATCAATCGGGAATGCGCCCAACGCTGCTCGTGCAGTTCCCATATTCCGGAATCTGGTTCATCCCAACGCTGTTCGATGGTATGCATCAGTATTTCAACTGCTCGCCAATGCGAGGCATCAAGACGATCCAGGCGGGCCGCTTGCGCCAGTAGTAACAGCGCCTCACCCTGGACGTCCAGCTGAAACTGGTCCGACACCCAATTTCCCGTTCTGGCGACGCCGCCGGGATAGCCCGGTAGCTCGAGGTCTTGTTCGCGCGGCGGCGCGACGCCGTCCACCGAATAGGCTGGCTTGAGCCCTGGGCCATCGGCCAGGATGCGTTCGCTCACAAAGCGAACGGCATCGTCGAGCAGCGGATACAACCCGGCCGCAGCGGCGGCCTGCCCCGCGTAGCACTGGTCGCGGATCCAGCAATATCGATAGTCGTAGTTGCGGTCTTGTTCGGCCCGCTCCGGCAACGACGTCGTCGCCGCGGCAACCATCCCACCGGAGCTACTGGTCAGGCCGCGCAGCACCGCGTACGCAACCTCTGCGTCGAAGTCGGCCAGGCTATCGGAGACTTGCGGAACTTCTTGTTTCCAAACATTTTCGGTGGCAGCCCAGGCTTCCCGTGCCCGCATCGGCCGGGCGTCGAGTTCACTGTCGGACAATTCGAGAATTAGATCGTGGTCACGTCCCGCCGCGACGTCGAGCACCGCGTGCAGTGCGCCGTCGTCACCGACGCTGGCTCCGTCGGCCCCCATCCATCGGAATCGACAGGACCCGGATCTGCCGGTCCACATCTGAGTTCCGGCGTCCTCGCCGCAATCATGGTCCGTCATCGCGCACGCGCCGAATCCGGCTCGGACGTCCAGGGTGATGGCCATCCGCGCCCGCCCGTCCACCGCGTGAATCTGGCGCAACAACACCGCGGTGTGGGTATCGGCCGGCATCGCCAACGCCTCGCGGCATTCGACGATCCCGTCGTTGGTCACCCACCGCGAAACCCAGATCAATGACCGCGGTTCGTAATATCCACCCCACACAAATCGCGACTGTTCGGGTGCCACGGCGTAAACGCCGGGGCCACCAAGCAAGGAATTGAACACCGCGCCGTTGTGCCAGCTTGGCAGGCACATCCAGCAATAGTCGCCGCGCGGCCCGACAATCACGCCGCGTTCGCCGTCGGCGAGCAATGAGTACTGCCTCAGTACATGTGGCGGAAAATCCTCGGCCGCCGCACGCCCGCTGCTCATCGAATCGTCCCGGGCGCACTCGGTCGCCAGATTGGAGCCATCAGCGTCGGGTACCCGGTTAAACATGGATCAGTCGCAAGCCCCCTTGCTGGATGCCTTGGCCGACTATCACCGCAAAGACCGGTACGGCTTCACCCCGCCGGGACACCGCCAGGGAGCCGGGACCGACGAACGCGTGCTGGCCGTATTGGGTAAGGAACCCTTCCGTGCCGACATCCTCGCCACCGGCGGGCTCGACGATAGAAAGGCCAGCGGAAAGTATCTGGCGCGCGCAGAAGAGCTGATGGCCGACGCCGTCGGCGCGGACACGGCGTTCTTCTCCACCTGTGGCAGCTCGCTTTCGGTAAAGGCCGCGATGATGGCGGTCGCCGGCGGGGCGGATGGCGGGCTACTGGTCCCCCGCGACAGCCACAAATCCATCGTCGCGGGCTTGATCTTCTCGGGCGTGCGGCCCAGATGGATCACCCCGCGCTGGGATAGCGAGTTGCACTTCTCGCATCCGCCCTCGCCGGAGCAGGTGCAGACGGCCTGGGAGAAACACCCCGACGCCGCCGGGGCCCTGATCGTCAGCCCCAGCCCGTATGGCACCTGTGCCGACATCGCCGCCATCGCCGCCATCTGCCATCAACGGCACAAGCCCCTGATCGTCGACGAGGCGTGGGGGGCGCACCTACCGTTTCACGAGGACCTGCCGACGTGGGCGATGGACGCAGGCGCGGACGTCTGCGTGGTCAGCGTCCACAAGATGGGAGCCGGGTTTGAGCAAGGTTCCGTCTTTCACCTGCAGGGCGACCTGGTCGATCCGACCCTGTTGTCGGCGTGCGCCGACCTGCTGATGACAACCAGCCCCAACGTGATGGTGTATGCGGCCCTGGATGGTTGGCGACGTCAGATGGTCGAGCGGGGGCACGACCTGCTTTCTGCCGAACTCGAACTCGCCGGCTATCTGCGGGACCGCCTGGCAGAGATTCCGGACTTGCAGGTGCTCGGCGACGAGCTACTCGGCGCCGAGGCGTCCTGCGACCTCGACATCACACAGGTGTTGATGGACATCGCGGCGACCGGCGCATCGGGATACCAGGCCGGGGATTGGCTTCGCGAAAACCGCCGGATCGACCTGGGGATGAGCGATCACCGTCGCGTACTGGCCACCATGTCGTTCGCCGACGACAAGCAGACCGCAGACCGGCTCGTTGCCGGGATGCACGAATGGCGGCAAGCGGCAACGGGTTTCGAGCGGCCGCCAGCGATAAAGCTGCCGGCGCCGGCGGAATTGCAGCTCGAGACCGCATGCCTGCCCCGCGACGCGTTCTTCGGGCCGACCGAGATGGTGCCTGCCGTCGAGGCCGCCGGCCGCATCGCGGCCGAGCAGATCACGCCGTATCCGCCCGGCATCCCCGCGGTCGTACCCGGCGAGTTTCTTGACGAAGCCGTGATCGATTACCTGCGTTCAGGCGTGGCGGCGGGCATGACGTTGCCCGACCCCGCCGACCCCACCGCGCAACGATTCCGCGTGGTCGCATAGTTCATTTCTTCCCTTTGGATTTCCCGACTTTCGCAGCCGAGCGTAAGGTGCGGTTGCTCGAGCGCCGATCGGAGTTCGCCGCGGATAGTTCCGCGTTGTCGTCTTCGAGGCTGAGGATGCGCGCGATGCCGGCGAGGTTGACGCCGGCGTCGACCAGCGCGCTGATGCGCCGCAGCCGCGCCAAGTCGTCGGCGCTGTAGCGTCGGGTTCCGCCATCGCTGCGAGAAGGCATCAGAAGGCCGTGGCGCTCGTAGAGACGTAGCGACTGCACGGCGACGCCGGACAGCTCAGCGGCGACCGAGATGCCGTACACGCCATGGTCGGGCGACGGCGCGCTGGTCTCGTCCGGGATGTCGGTCATCGAGCACCTCCTCGCTTGCTCGCACAGAAAACCTGTTTATCACACTTGCACTAAACTTTCGACAGTGATATATAAAACCTATGCCAGGTGGCATAGATAAGTTCAACAACATGGCAACAGATTGGAGTGTGAGATGGCTGCAATGCTGATGCGTACCGACCCCTTCCGGGACCTGGACCGTTTCGCCCAACAAGTACTGGGCACGGCCGCCCGCCCCGCGGTGATGCCAATGGACGCTTGGCGTGAGGGCGAAGAATTCGTCGTCGAGTTCGACTTGCCGGGAATCGACGCCGATTCTCTGGACATCGACATCGAGCGGAATGTGGTGACCGTGCGGGCCGAACGTCCGGCCCTCGATCCCAACCGGGAGATGCTCGCCACCGAGCGACCCCGCGGCGTATTCAGCAGACAGCTGGTGCTCGGCGACAACCTCGACACCGACAAGATCGAGGCGTCCTACACCGAAGGCGTCCTGCGCCTACGCATCCCGGTGGCCGAAAGAGCCAAACCCCGCAAGATCAACATCGGCCGCGGCGAGGGACGCCAGGCCATCGACCAACGGGAGGTCATCAACGCCTAATCGGCTGGTTGGGGCGGGGCGGCGGCCGAGTTCCGCGACCGCCGCCGCACCCGCCACCGGCCCAGCAGCGCCGACCCTTATGTCATGATTTGACTCGCCCTCGGCGTTGAACAACCAGCGCCCTACATATCGACGCCGTGGCCTCGCGAGTTCTCGCATCTTCCGTGCCCCTCTGGGGTGGACCGCGCACGTGTGGCGGCGGTCGGTCGTGTCGGTGAATTGAACCCGAGGAGACGAAGTCCGCGATGAACTGGGACCTCAACGGCCAATCGGCCGACGTCGAACAAGCCCTGGCCGGCGGTGCGCCGCATCGAGCAGGCTGGTTCCGGTTCTACTTCTCCGACCAGCGCTGGGAGTGGTCCGAACAGGTACAGCGGTTGCACGGGTACGAGCCCGGCAACGTGACCCCGACCACCGAGCTGGTGCTGTCTCACAAACACCCGGACGACCGCGGCCAGGTCGCGGCAACCATCGATCAGATCCTCAACACCCATCAGGCGTTCAGCACGCGCCACCGGATCATCGACACCGGCGGACAGGTCCATCAGGTCGTGGTCGTCGGTGACCAGCTGCGCGATAAACAGGGTGAAGTCATCGGAACCCATGGGTTCTACGTCGATGTTTCTCCGCCGCCCGACCAGGAACGTGAAGACCTCGTCACCGCGAAGCTGGCCGAGATCGCCGAACAGCGTGCCGGTATCGAGCAGGCCAAAGGCATGTTGATGCTGGTCTACGGCATCGCCGATGGTCCGGCCTTCGAGTTGCTCAAGTGGCTATCCCAGGAGGCCAACATCAAGCTGCGGTTGCTCGCCGAACAGATCTGCGAAGACTTCCGCACCCTCGGTCCCCGCGTCAGCTCCCAATCGGACTTCGACCACTTACTACTGACCGCGCACGAGCGCGTTGACCCGGCAATTCGATAGGGAGCGCAAGACGCCCAGCCATTTGCTGGCCCGGCTATGACTTCTTGCTCGGAATGACGATGACAACAATCAGGGTAAGGATCGAGAAGAACAGCCCGAGAAGTCCCCATCCCAACGGATTACGGCCCTTCATGGCGGCGATGAGACCGCACACTATCGCGGCGATCACGCTGCCGATCGCGACGAATATACCCTTGATCCCGCGCAGAATGAACCCCGCCGCAAGCGGATCCGAACTAGCCAGAATTACCGAGTGCAACATGTCGAGGTCCTTTCCTCGTGAGAAGTCGTTAGGGAATACCCTCACAAGGATCGCCTAAACAGCAATTACGCGCCGGAGCATCCCGTCGCCAGCGAAACGCGATCCTTAACCGTTTGCCACGGAAGGCACGCGCTTAGAACGCATCGGAGAAATCAGCGGTGATCCAGCGGTCCGGGCGCACGGTGAACAATACGCTTTCGTCATTCTCCATGCTGCTGACGAACGCGCGCCCGCCCTCCTCTCCGAGGTAGCGGATCGCGATCTCCTCGCGAACGACCAAGGGGGCCGGCTTGGCGGTGTCGACCACGGTGCCCTCGACGACCACATATTGATACGGCAGTTCCTCGCGCTGCACGACAAGTGTCACCACTCCGGCCCGCTCGATGAGCTTGGCCTTACGAGACGACGCTCCGGTGTTGACCCGGATGTTTCCGCCCGGGGCGTAGTCGTACCAAATCGGAACGCTGGCCGGCGGGCGGCCGTCGTCAGCGGCTACGGACAGCACGCCAACGTGCTTGGCTTCGAGGAATTCCTGACGTTCGCTTTCGGTGAATGAGCCCATGGCGGGGCAACGCGCAACCCGAGCGAGGCTATTCCCTCCGACGCCGAGTCAGTTCAGGAACAAAGCCGGGATCTTCGCCACCAGCTCGTAGACGCCGTAGGCGAATGGCACTCCGACCCACAACCAGCTGGCAAGACCCAGCAGCGTGCCGCGCGGTGAGGCCGCGGCGCCCGATCGGCCGGTGGTCATTGGGTAGCCTCCCCGGAAATCACACTCTCGGGTTTTCGCGTATCGACCGCCGACACGATGAAACTCGGGGGGCGCGGCGTACGAATCAGCTCGTTGCACACCAGGCCGATCAGCAACAGGATCACCATGATCGTGAACGACCAGCGGTATCGCTGCGGACCCACCACATGGGCGGCGATGCGATTGTCGGCAATCGCGTTGACAATCACCGGCCCGAGCACGCCCGCGGTCGACCACGCGGTAAGCAGCCGGCCGTGGATCGCCCCGACTTCCAGATAGCCGAACAGGTCGCGTAGATAGGCCGGCACCGTCGCGAACCCCGCGCCGTAGAAAGACAGCAGCAGGATGCAGATCACCAGGAACAGCGGCTTGCTCGCGTTCTGCGCGACGATCAAGACGGCGTAGAGGATCGCCCCGACACCGAGATAGAGCCGGTACATGTTCTTGCGGCCCACCGTGTCCGAAGCCGTGGACCAGAGTATGCGTCCGGCCGAGTTGGCCAGCGACAGCATTGCGACGAAGCCCGCCGCCGCCGCGGTCAAGGCCGTGGGCGAGGCCGCATGCGGAAAGTAGTCTCGGTAGATCGGCGCTGCCCGTTCCAGGATGCCAATGCCCGCAGTGACATTGAAGCACAACACAATCCACAACAACCAGAACTGGGGCGTCTTGATCGCCTCATTGGCGGTGCGGTCGGGCCCCGCCGCATGCGGGATCTTCGACGCTGCCACCCTGACGATCGGCGGTTCCCATTGGTGCGGGGGCACGCGAACCAGGAGGACTCCCACCGACATGAAGACCGCATACACCAGGCCCATGACCAAGAACGTCGCCGCCAGCCCATGGCGGTCGGTACCGAACCACTTCATCAACTGCGACGACCACGGCGAGGCGATCAGCGCACCGCCGCCGAACCCCATGATGGCGAATCCGGTCGCCATGCCCGGCCGGTCGGGATACCACTTCATCAATGTGGAAACCGGTGCGATGTAACCGATCCCGAGTCCAATTCCGCCGATGACTCCGTAGCCCAGGATGACCAGCCACATCTGGCCGATATCGGCCGCCACCGCCGAAACGAGCAAACCGCCGCAAAAGCAGACGGTCGCCACGAACATCGCCCAACGGGGGCCTCGCCGTTCGACCGCGGTGCCGAAGACGGCTGCCGACACGCCTAGCATGACGATGCCCAGCGTGAACGGCATGGCACTCAAAAGGCCAGATGCCCTCAGCGATTCGTGCAGTGGGAGCTTGAACACGCTCCAGGAGTAAACGCTGCCGATCGCTAAATGTATCGAGAGCGCGGCGGGCGGGACGAGCCACCTACTCCATCCTGGACTGGCAACGATCCGATCGCGCGACAGCACTCCAGCAGACTCCATCGTCCTCTTTTCACACCGGGCTCCGCGCGCATCGCAACGTCCGGCGATGTCCTGTCGGTTGCCAATTGCTAAGCAAGACAGAAATATCCGGAAGCATCTTGATGAAGCGTCGCGGAGGTCCTGCCGATCAATTTTCGGCAAGTCCACCCGATGCTAGCGACCGAGGTCACAGTTGGACGTCGTGGAATTGTGATGAAAACGGGGGTAGTCACACAGACTAGCGAGTTGCCCGCCCCGTCAAGAGCGGATGCACAATCCGCGGCATTCCGCGCCATACGAAACTTTCCGCCGTGACAGCAAATCCACACGCACGCATCAGCTCCCCGGTCGGGCGATTGCAGCAGCAGCCGCCGGCGAAAGCACGCCACGGGCGGAACAGGTAGTCCTGCCACGCCGCAAGCAACCGAGAATTCGCCCGCACATGTTCGACGAACAGCAACTGCCCACCCGGGCGCAACACGCGGGCGATCTCGCGCAAGGCACGCTCGGGATTCTCGACGGTGCACAGGACAAGCGTCGAGACAACGGTATCCACCGACTCATCGGTCAGCGGCAAGCACTCCGCGGGTGCATTGACGATTCGCGCCGGACGGGCATGCCGATGCAAGCGGCGCGCGAGCTTTCTGCGCATGGCCGGCTCGGGCTCCATGAGCACCAGATCATCGATGTCGTCGGGATAGTGCGCGATGTTCAGTCCCGTTCCCGCGCCGATCTCGACGACGCGCCCCCGCGCGGCACTCACCAGCGTGCGCCGCCGGCGGCGCATGCCCGCCAGCTCGCCGACCCACACGAACGGGTCGTACACCAGCGCCATGATCCGCAGCCAGGCCGCGGACGGCGGGCCCATTTCCAGTTCGGTAACGGTCTGTGTCATGGCGCATAACGTAGAAGCCGCCACGGGGTGCGCGCATCGCCCAAGACGGCCATCTTGCAGCGATGGCCCGTTTCGGCTAGGTCAGAGAAGTCCGAGACGCGCCGCCTCGGCAACGGCGGCCGCGCGTGAGGTGCGCCCTAGCTTGCGGCGGATGTTCGCGACGTGGCGGTGCACCGTGTGCGGGCTCAGCACGAGCTGCTCGGCGATCTCGCGATCGTTCAGACCGTGCGCGAGGCAGCCGAGAACCTCGCGTTCGCGGGCGGAGAGCAGGCCGGGCTCCGCCTCGCGGGTGTGCCCCTGGGACAGAGGGTCCAGCGGCCCCAGTGCCGCCCGGCATGCGCGCGCGACGGAATCCACGTCACCGTGCCAGGGGAAGTGCGCGCTGCCGGGCAGCGAGGTCAAGGCGGCGCCCGGAATCGCGGCCGCGACCTCGCGACCGAGCCGGTGCGGCACCGCCCGATCGTCGCGTCGATGTACCACCAGCGTTTCGGCGCTGACCCTGGGCAGGTACGCCCGTACGTCGAGGCGATAGACGAGGCGCAACAACGAGGCGGCGGCCTCGGCGGTCGCGGCCTCGCGCTGCAACTGCGCAAAACGTTCGTGCTCTGCTGAGTCGGCAGCGCCGAGGAACATGTTGCTGAGCAGACGGGAGCCGAGTCCCCAATGCGCGCGAACCGCCGCGACGATCGCGTCGCCCACTTCGGGTGCGGTAATAGCCGAGCCGTCGGCGTAGGACCCGTACAACACCAACCGCTCGACCTGTTCGGGATACGTTGCGGCATAAGCGATTGCGGTGCAGCTCCCGCAGGATCCGCCCAGCAGCGATACGCGTTCGTAGCCCAGCTCGTCGAGGAGCGCGCGCAGCATGGCCACTTCCCCGTCCAGGGTCAGGTCCGAATCTTCGACCGTGCGGTCCGACATGCCGACGCCGAGCCGGTCGTAGCGGATCAGGGTGTAGCCGTCGGCGACGGCCTCCCAGAATTGCCGGAAGCCGGCGCCCTCCCAGTCGAGTTCGAGATGGCTTACCCACCACGCCGGAGCCACCAGCGGCGGACCGTCCCCGCGTACGTCGAACGCCACGCGGCGGTCGCCGACGCGCAGGAACCGGATCTCGGACTTTGCCAGCATCGCAATGAGCGTACGACGTTGCGGCCGGCGAAAGAACCGTTATTCGACGGGCTAGAGCAGTCCGATCAATTGCAGGTCGGTGACGTATTTAGACGATGATCGACGACGCGTCGTCGTCTAGTCCGTGGAGTCGTTGGAGTCGTCGGCGTCGGACTCGTCGGCGTCGTCGGACTCGTCGGACTCGTCGGACTCGTCGAGCTTGTCGGCGAACTTCGTCAGGAGCGCGCCAAGCTTCTTGGCCTCCTGCGCCGACAACGAATCTTCGAAGACTTGGTCTTCCTTGTCGGAGATGCGCTCAAGGCAAACCGCGTTGCTCTTGATACTGACGTCCCACCGGCTTCCCTCTTGATCAGCCATTCGATCCCGCCTTCCCAGCTAGCAACCTGTTGTCGAAACGTCCCGCGCGTTACCGCAGCGGTTACCCACTTCTGATGCCGGCGAACAGCCGTAGCCCTGGATCGGTTCGGTGCGTTAGCGTCATCGGCGTGACTCTCAAAGACATCGCCCTGACCACCCTCGACGGCCAACCGACCACGCTGGCCGAATTGTCCGACGGCGCAACGCTGGTCGTGAACGTGGCCTCCAAATGCGGGCTGACGCCGCAGTACACGGCCCTCGAGAAGCTGGCCAAGGACTACGGCGACCGCGGCCTGACGGTGGTCGGCGTCCCGTGCAATCAGTTCATGGGCCAGGAGCCGGGCACGGCCGATGAGATTCAGGAGTTCTGCTCGACGACCTACGGGGTGACGTTCCCGCTGCTGGCGAAGACCGACGTCAACGGCGACGACCGCCACCCGCTGTATGCCGAGCTGACCAAGGCCGCCGATGCCGACGGCCAAGCGGGAGACATCCAGTGGAACTTCGAGAAGTTCCTGCTCTCCTCCGACGGTGCGGTGACCAACCGCTTCCGGCCTCGCACCGAGCCCGACGCCCCCGAGGTCGTCACCGCCATCGAGGCCGTGCTGCCGCGGTAGACGACGGTTCGGCTTTAGCGCGTTTTGCTCACGCACGGGGAGTTCGTGGTCGTTGCCAACAGCCCCAGCATCAGGTTGGCCGCAGCCGCGCGACGGGGTCGAGCGCGCCGCCCGTGGTGCGAGTTCCGCTAGCGTGGGCATAGTCGCCAGCGCACCTAACGCTGTCACAGCATGACCACGACGCAGACAGGATACGAAGAGAGCCATGGATTTTCGGGTATTCGTCGAGCCACAACAGGGTGCCTCCTACGCAGATCAACTCGCTGTCGCTCAGACCGCCGAACAGCTCGGCTTCGCCGCGTTCTTCCGATCCGACCACTTCCTGGCGATGAGCGGCGACGGCTTACCCGGCCCGACTGATTCGTGGGTGACGTTGGGGGCGATCGCGCGCGAGACCTCACGCATACGGCTGGGGACGCTGGTGACTTCCGCGACCTTCCGTTACCCGGGACCGTTAGCGATCGCGGTGGCCCAGGTGGATGAAATGAGCGGCGGGCGAGTCGAATTGGGCCTCGGTAGCGGTTGGTTCGAAAAAGAACACGCCGCTTACGGGCTGCCGTTTCCCCCGGTGCACGAACGCTTCGACCGGCTCACCGAACAGCTGGCCATCGTCACCGGATTGTGGACGACGCCCTCCGGCGCGACATTCGACTACCCGGGCGAGCACTATCAAGTCAGCGACTCGCCGGCACTTCCTAAACCGCTGCAGCGTCCGCATCCGCCGATCATCATCGGGGGCGCCGGAGCCAAACGCACCCCGGCACTGGCGGCCTCTTATGCCGCCGAATTCAACGTCCCCTTTGCCCCGATCGACGTCGTCAGAACTCAATTCCGACGGGTGGGCGCCGCGATGGAGGCGGCCAACCGCCCGGCCGACTCGATCGTCTACTCGTGCGCGTTCGTGCTGTGCGCCGGACGCGATGACTCGGAGGTGGCCAGGCGCGCGGCGGCGATCGGCCGCGACGTGGCGGAACTGCGCTCTAACAGCCCGCTCGTGGGTACCCCCGCCGAAATCGTCGACAAGTTGAGCGCGTGGACAGACCTGGGTGTGCAACGGATCTACGCCCAAGTCCTGGACTTGTCTGATCTGGCCCATCTGGAGCTGTTGGCGGCCGAGGTGATGTCACGACCGCGGTAGCGCCTTGGACTGGCCGTGCTGTCGCGATGATTCACGGGGCCATGCCGAGTTCGTGCAGCCGGTCGCCGAATGCGATGACATCCGCGGCGAACCACTGCGGGTTCTCCAGCGCCGCGAAATGTCCGCCGCGGTCGGCCACCGTGTAATGCACTAAGTTGTAGCGCTTTTCGGCCCAGGCACGCGGCGTTTGCAGGAGTTCTCCCGGGTACACCGCATAACCGGTGGGGACGTCGACTCGCCCGTTCCACGTACTCAGGGCCGAGTTTCCGGCGCGTGCGGCCTCGCAGTACAAGCGCGCCGCAGACGTGGCAGTTCGGGTCAGCCAGTACAGCATCAAGTTGTCGATCAGTCTGTCGGTGCGCACCGGCATGCCCGAGCGCATGTCACACCACGCGTGAAACTTCTCCAGGATCCAGCCCGCCAGGCCGAGCGGTGAATCGTCGAGGCCGTACCCGAGAGAGTGCGGACGGGTGCCCTGGATCTCCATGTACGCGGTGCCGTCTTTGTGTCTCTCGGCAGACGCGGCGATGTTGGCCAGTTCGTCCTGCGTGACACCGGCGAGGGGATCGGTATCGCCCTCGCACGGCGGCGCGAACAGCATGTTGGTGTGGATCGCCGCCACCCTCGCGCTGAAGTGCTCGCCGAGGTAGCGAACCACCAAAGCGCCCCAGTCACCACCCTGCGCAACGTACCGGTGGTAACCGAGCCGGCTCATGGTTTCGTCCACGGCCGCGGCGACCCGGGCGACGTCCACTCCCCTTTCCCGCGTGGGACCCGAGAATCCGTAGCCGGGCATCGAGAACACCACCAGGTGAAACCGCTCGCGTAAAAGCACTGCAGCATCGAGGAATTCGATGATCGAGCCCGGCCAGCCGTGGATGAGCACCAACGGGATCGCATCGGGCTCCGACGAGCGGGCGTGCAGCAGGTGGACGTGCTGACCCGCCGCCGTGGTGTGCGCCGAACCCCACGAGTTGAGCTCGTCCTCCGTGGCCCGCCAGTCGTAGCCGTCCAGCCACCGCGCCGTGACCTCGCGTAAAAACGTCTGATCAGTGCCGTAATCCCAACCGGCGCCGGCGAGTTCGGCCGGCCAGCGGCCGTGCTCGAGGCGGCGATGCAGATCGTCGAGCTGCGACTGCTCGACGGCAATGGGAAACGGCTCGACGGAAGGAGTCATGGCATTCAGCCTAGTTTATGGCTAGACACAATCACTGTTATGTCTAGCCGATCCGGCCGCCTCGGCGCGCTGACCACCGGCGAACGCGACCCCGGCGCGGCGGCGACTACATTCCAAGCATGCGCACCCACGGATGGAGCGGGTCGACGCCGGCCAGTGACGAGGAAGCGATCGAACGCATACTCGACGCGGCCGCCGAGGCAATTGACGAACGCGGGACGAGCATGCGCGTCGCGGACGTGGCGCGCAAGCTCGGAGTCTCCCGCCAGACCGTCTACAACTACTACCCCGGGTCGAACACGCTCGAGCGGGCCGTGGCCGAACGATCGGGAATCCGGTTCCTGCAGCAGCTGACAGACCATCTGGCGGGCACCACCGATCCGGTCGACGCGCTCGTCGAGAGTCTTGCCTACACCCTGGAATGGTTGCCGGACGACAAGCCGTTTCAACTGATGCTGGCGCACGACCCCAGCCGGACGTCCGCGGGAATGATGTCGGATCAGGCCAAGCAGTTCGGGCATGCCGTGCTGGAGAAATTCGAAATTGATTGGACAGCAATAGGTTTCGACGATCGCGCGATCGACGATCTGGTCGAGTACATGCTGCGGATGCTGCAGTCGTTCATGCTGAATCCGGGCCAGCCGCCGCGCAAGGGCAAGGCGCTGCGCAGTTATCTTCGCCGCTGGGTCGCGCCCGTGCTGGACTCGGAGCTCGCCAGTCACCGCCGCTGAGCGGTCGTGCTGCCGACGCCGTAGTAGTGCGCCATGTCCTGGCCGGCGTCGAAGTCGCGCATCCAGGTGTGAAACCACTCGGGCACGGCGACATTGCCCGGGTGATGAGTCGGCAACTGCGAAACCATCAGGCCACCAACGAGTCGCAGGACTTCCCGCGTCGCAATGCCGTCGAATGCCGTCGGAGTGTGGGCGTCGGGGCGATTCTTCAGCAGCGGCAGTCGTTTCATCAACTCAGTACGCCACATCGCGGAAGTCGCCGAGCGCGCATCGACTTTCGCATCCTCGGAAGGTACCGCCTCGGCGATGCCGTCGGCGATCTTTCGCGACAGCATTGCCACGTGGCGCATCGAGTGGCGCAACGTCCGGAACTGATACCACTTGTCGCCCACCACGCCGTCGAAGATGATCTCCGCGGAACTGCGGTGCTCGATCTCTTCGACGTAGTGCCACATGAACAGCGATGCGACCCGAGAGTCGCCGTAGTACAGGCGATCTCGATGCTGGATCATGAAGCTGAACAGCGCCGGAAAGGTCGCCTCGATGCTGGCGATATATGCCAGGTGAAATTTGAGGGGCCGCGCCGCATAGAGGTCTTCGTAGGACTTGATGACAGTGTCCAGAACCGCGCTGAGCGCCGGATACTGCTTGATGAGTCCGTTGACGTGACGACGATGCGCTGCCGAGTGCTGGCACTCCTGGGCGAGAAACACCTCGGCCTCCTCGCGCAGCGCGGCATCGGTCATGACTTTCAGGGCTTCCTTCACGGCCAGCACGATGTAGCGCTCGAATCCGACGGCCATAAACGAGATCATGTTCGCCATCACGCCGGACGCGGGATTGGCGGGGTTCCACTGGAAGGGCACCGATTCGTCGAGGTCGAACCGCATCTTTCGGAACTGCACGTCGGTCATGGGCGCGTAGATCCCCTCTCGCGCGAAACTTCCGGTCTGGGATCACGGTAGATCTAGACTTGACGCTTAGTCAAGTATGTCTAGTCGTCAAGCCGCGCGGATTCGAGTAGTCGACTACGCGTGCTTGGCGTGCGGCGGCTGCCTACGTTCGAAAGGCGCCAAGACGTAGCGAACCGGTCTCAGGGAGGACAGATGTCTCAAATCATTGGTGACCACAACCCTTTGGTGAACTTCACCTTGAATCCGGGTGCGGCAGTCCAAGTGTGGTGGACCGGTGTCGACGCCTACAACATCGGGTTTCCGTTCCCGTCGGCGGTGTGGACGCAGTCGAGCCGCGTCGTCGCCGACAGCCACTCGATGGACTGGTCCCCAAGCGCGGGTCCCAGCGGAATTGTGTACACGGTGAATCTGCACGCGGAGGGCAACGGCACAGGTGGGCCCGCCGCCTTCCGCGTCCAAATCGGTCAGTTGAGCTGAGGAGGAGCCATGAAGCGACTCGTTGTGAGCGACGACAGCGGACACATCATCGCGACCGGTCCGCACCCGGACGAAAAGCGGGACGGCCAGGTGATGTACGGCTTCAACGCGCTCGATGGGCAGCAGATCCACGAACTCGAGTTGCCCGATCACGTCAGCACGATCGAGCACGTCGTCGAACTACATACGACGCACGTCGTCCGGGCGGACGGCAAGAAGGCCACCCTGGTACCGCTCGAGAACTCCTGACCCGCCGGCGGGCAATGAGAACGGCCCCGGATTGATCTCCGGGGGCCGTCTCCCCTAAAAACCTGACTAGCCGATGCCCAGGTAGACGAACTGCAGCACCGCGGTCACGGCGCACAGCGCAAACACCGTGGTGATGACCCAGTAGTCGACCCGGCCGGGGCGTGATCGCGCCGCAGAGAGTTGCCCGAACCCGCCGCGCGCCGTGATCGCGTCACCCATCTCATCGCCGCGGCGCAAGGCCACGGTGATCACTGCGGCCATCAAGTCCACGCTTTCGGTGAACCACCACCGTGCCCGTGCCCACACTCCCGACACCACCGGCCGCGGCCGCAGCCGCCGCGCCGCATATAGCACCCGAAACTCGTCGACCAGCATCGGAAACGCCCGTAAACCCAGCGCCACCGCCACCGACCATGACCGGATCGGAATCCTCATGCGCTGCAGCGGTTTACCGAGCCGGACCAGCGCTGGTGCGATCTCGGCGACGTTGGTGGTCCACGAGACCAGTGCGCCGAGACCGAGCACGATTGCCGTCATCGTCAAGAACTGCATAAAGTGCAACAGCCCACCGAGCGGTACTCGCACTGAAGCCACCGTGAGGACCGGGCTCCCCCCGGCCAGCGCGGCGGCCACGATGGTCATCAGGAGCATCACCCAGGCCCAGCGCGGAACCGTCGGCAACGCGCCCCGCGGGATACGCGCCCACCGCATAGCCCCGGCGGCCACACCGGCCGCCAACCCGATCGACGCCCATCCGGGGCAGACCGCCAGCAGGGCCGCAATCGCCGCGACGACAACCAGTTTCGTGCCCGCCCACATCCGGTGCACCGCGGTATCACCGGGCACCGGGGTCAACAGGACCGGCGATCGCCGCGCGCGTCGACCCGACCGATCCGGGGGACTCGCCTCAAGAGCACTGCCCGACACCGTGCCGCCCGCCAGATGCACCGAGCGCGGGCAGACCTCTTGCAGGCCCGAGAAGTCGTGCGAGATCACAATGATCGTCAAGCCTGTCTCACGACGCAGCTCTGCTAACAGCCGCACCAGCCCCTCGGCGCTGGACGCGTCCAGTCCAGCCAGTGGCTCATCGAGGATCAACGCACGCGGTGAGCGGATCAGCAAGCCGGCCAACACAACTCGGCGCATCTGTCCGCCACTGAGCTGATCGATGCGCCGACCGGCCAAGTTCGAATCCAGCCCGACCATTTTTAGCGCCGACTCGATGCGCTGCCGATCGTGCGCGCTGAACAACGCCGCTGAGGCGATCTCCTGCCCGACGCGTTCGCGCATCAGCTGCAGCCGCGCCGCCTGAAAAGACAATGCCACCGCACCGACCTGTTCATGGGCCGGTCGCCCGTCGATGAGGCACCGGCCAGCCGTCGGTTCGATCAGACCGGCCATGATCCACGCCAGCGTCGACTTGCCCGAGCCGTTGTCGCCGTGGATCAGGATGCCGTCGCCCTCCTCGACGACTAGGTTGACGTTGCGCAGCGCCGTCTTGGCCCACGGGCCGCCACTGCCGTACTCGTGCCAAACCGACTGCAGTTCAAAGAGTGTCGAGTCACCCGAACCGGTCGCAGCGCTCGGCGAGGGCGTGGCAGCACCCAGGACCATTCCAGCGTTGTCGGCGGCGCCGGACGCATTGCCGTTGAGCCGCAACACCCGATCGGCCGCGTCGGCCTCGCTGCGGTAGTGCGTGATGTGAGCCAGCGACATACCGCGATGCCGGGTCAGCCCCGACAACACCGCCATCAGCGACTTCCGCCCGCGCTGATCCACCATGCTGGTCACCTCGTCGGCGATCAACAACCTCGGCTTACGCGCCAACGCCGCGGCGACCGCCAGCCGCTGCAATTCCCCGCCCGACAGTCCATTGGTGTCGCGCTCGGCCATCCCGTCAAGCCCGACCTCGCTGAGCAACGCAGCCACGTCGGCGTCCGCTCCAGGCGGCAATCCCCACACCACATCGTCGGCGACACGCGTTCCCAGCACTTGGCTTTCGGGATGCTGCATGATGACGGCGGTGCCGCCCACGCGGCCCAAGCCGACCGCTCCTGCGCGCTCGATCGTCCCCGAGGTGGGCGCACGCCCGGCCAACATCAACATCAGCGTCGTCTTGCCCGATCCGTTGGACCCAGTGATCGCAAGATGCTCACCCGGCTCCACGGTCAGCGATACCGGCCCCAGCGCGTCGCTGTCGGTGTGGGGATAACGGAACGTCACATCGTCGAGCCGTGCCGGCACCGGTCCGACCGGTCCCTCATGCGTGGTCACGTCGAGCTTGTGCACGTCCGGGATGCCCGCCAGCCGACTAAGCACCCGCGATAACGCCCACCACCCGATCAGCGTGGCGACGCAGACCCCGACGACCGACGAGGCGCCGATCAGCAGCGGCCAATTACCCAGAGCCATCGTGAAAACGGACTTGAGCTCGTGGGCCGGAGTGCGCAGCTGGGGAATCCAGGACAGCACCGCTACCGTGCCATCGACGTTGGCCGTCAACGAGATGAACGCCAGTTTCCGCAGCGGCGCAAGCACCGCCAGCGCGGCAACGGTTGCCGCTCCCAGCACGCCGCCGGCTGCCGCACCGACCCCGGCCACCGTCAACGCACTCATGCGGCGTCGTTTGACGATCCCGGTCAGCCCACCCACGTAGGCGCAGGCCGCCACCGCCGGCACCCCCTCGGCACCCGCGACCAGGAATGCGATCGTGCACCCGGCGACGGTGGAGACGACGAGGACCGAGAGACGGTAGCGGTAAGCCAGCAAGCCCATCGGCACACTGCCCAACACCGACAAAGCACCAGCGAACGGAGTGACCGTCCCGAGAATCGCCGCGGCTGCCACCAGAGCCGCGGTCACCGCGGCCTGAGCCATCTCCGCCGGCGCCAGCCCAGGCGGGATGGTGCGTACCGCGCGCACGTCAACGTCACCGAACCCAACACTCATCTATCTACTGTGCGCACCCGGTGCTGAGAACTCACTGAGACGACCGCGCCGGCAAGGTGGGATTCTTC
This sequence comes from Mycobacterium ahvazicum, assembly GCF_900176255.2. Classification (GTDB taxonomy): domain Bacteria; phylum Actinomycetota; class Actinomycetes; order Mycobacteriales; family Mycobacteriaceae; genus Mycobacterium; species Mycobacterium ahvazicum. Next base: position 889,928 of record NZ_FXEG02000002.1, on the reverse strand, counting down.
GACAAATACCTGGCCATCGGGCATGAAAACGGCCCCCGGATCTCTCCGGGGGCCGTTTCGCTTTGTAGCGGGGACAGGATTCGAACCTGCGACCTCTGGGTTATGAGCCCAGCGAGCTACCGAGCTGCTCCACCCCGCGTCGGTAAATGCAAGGTTACCGAACCGGTGTCGAGCCGACCAAATCGCGGGCTCAGCGGGGGTATCGGTGCTGACCTCAATGGGAAGGCGGGTTCAGCCCGTACCGCCGCGCGAGGTCGTCCATCCAGGCCGGCGAGCCGTAGATCAGCCCATACTTGTCGGCGAGTTCGCCGAACGCGGGCAGTTCGTGCAGCGGCTTGCCGGCCGGGTCGTCGGCGTGCTCGACGAGCAATTCGCCGAGTTCGCGGAAGTAATTCTCGAACCCGCCCGGAGTGATGATCTCGATGATGCGGCCCGGCTCGCTGCCGGCGTTCCACATCGCGTGCATCTGCCCGCGCGGCTTGGTGATGTAACCACCGGGTCCGAGCACCACCTCGCTGTCGTCGGAGCGGAAGCCGATCTCGCCCGCCAGCACGATCGAGTGCTCGTCCTCACGGGTGTGCCGATGCGCCGCGGTGAGCAAGCCGACGGCGAACGGGTGCTCGACGATGGACACCTCACCCCCGTTGGTCTTGCCGGACAGCTTGAACACCGCCCCGAAACCCGGCAGCGTCACGACGTCGCCCTCCCCCGGCCGCACCACCGTCACCCCGATTTGGTTCATGTGCCTACCCTCCTCGGAAAGCCCTTGCGCTGCAACGCTTATTCAGGCCACGTGTTGTTGAGGATGGTCTCGACGAAGTTCTCGCGGACGAACGTCGGGTCGAAGTGCGCGAGCACGTCGTCGTTGACCGTGCCGAAGGTGCTGTGTGGGCGGTGCTTCATTCCGTCGTTGAACGCGGCCAGGATGCGCTGCTTGAAATTCGGGCGCGGGTGCGCCGCGGTGACCGCCTCCAGGGCCTGCGGCGAAAGCTCGTCGCGGTCGATGCCCAGTACGTCGGTTTCAACGCCCGCGGTCACCAGGGCGACTTCGGGTGCCAGGAACTCGGGGATGCCGGGAGTCGTGTGCAACGCGATGCTCAGCCACACCTTGTCGGCGTCGGCTTGGTCGACATCATGCTCGAGCAGGAAGGTACGTGCCGCGTTGGCGCCGTCGACCTCGAAACGCAGCTGCGAGGTCCGGTAACGCTCGGTGAGGCCGAGATCGTGGAACATCGCCCCGGCGTAGAGCAACTCCAGGTTCGGTTGCAGTCCGCGACGGCGTCCCTGCAAAGCACCGAACAGGAACACCCGGCGGGAGTGGTCGAAGAGCAGGTCGTCTTCTGCCCCGCGGATGTGGGCGGTGATCGCCCGCACCAATGCGGTGTCGGGTATCGCGATGTCGGCAATGGTGTCCACCATCTGAATATCCATGATTTGCCTCCTCGTTGGTGTTGCCAGTCAGTTTGCGGGGATACGGGCAAACCGACCGTCGTCGTTCCTGCCGTCTTCTCCACAGAAAGCGACACAATGGATCGGTGGCCGAAGCGCGTTCGCGAGTGGTGGTAATCGTCGTCTTCGACGGAGTAACGCTGTTGGACGTCGCGGGGGCGGGTGAAGTGTTCGTCGAGGCCAACCGGTTCGGCGCCGACTATCAACTCAAGATCGCGTCCGTGGACGGCAACGACGTGACCAGCTCGATCGGGACACGATTGGGCGTCACCGACAGCCTTTCGGCCATCGATTCCGCCGATACCGTCATGGTCGCCGGCAGCGACAGTCTGCCAACGCAAGCGATCGATCCCGCGCTCGTGGAGGCGGTCCGATCGGTGGGGCCGCGAACCCGGCGGCTGGCGTCCATCTGCACGGGCTCGTTCGTCCTCGCGCGGGCCGGCTTACTCAACGGCCGGCGCGCCACCACCCATTGGCACGAGATCCGGCGATTGGCCCGGGCCTTCGGAGATGTCACCGTCGAGCCGGACGCGATCTTCGTGCGCGACGGCGACGTCTACACCTCCGCGGGCGTGTCCTCGGGCATCGACCTGGCACTGGCGTTGGTCGAAATGGATTACGGGACAGAGCTGGTCCGTGACGTGGCCCGGTGGTTGGTCGTCTACCTCAAACGCGCGGGCGGCCAATCGCAGTTCTCGGTGCTGGTCGAGGCCGACCCGCCGGCGGGATCGCCGCTGCGCACGGTCACCGATGCGATCGCGGCCAATCCCGCTCTCGACCACAGCGTGTCCAAGCTCGCCGCCAAGGCGTCGCTGAGCACCCGGCAGCTGACCCGGCTGTTCCAGTCGGAGCTGGGGATGACACCGGCGCGCTATGTCGAGTTGGTTCGAATCGACTTCGCGCGTGCCGGGCTCGAAGCCGGCCGGACCGTCACGGAGACAGCGCATCTCGCGGGTTTCGGCAGCATCGAAACGCTGCGCCGCGTGTTCGTCAACCACCTGGGCATCAGCCCGAAGGCCTACCGGGACCGGTTCCGCACCGCCTGCGCGTGAAAGCGGCTACTTCGTGTTGTTGTACTTGGTGATCGCGTCGTCGAGCCGCTGCAGCGCGGCTCCGTATCCGGCGAAATCACCCTTCTTCTGCGCGTCGCGCGCGGCGTTGATCGCGGTCTGAATCTCCTGCAGGACAGCGGCTTTCGCGGGCGACAGCGTCGTCACCCCATCCGGCGCCGGCGGCACCGCCGTGGGCGGGTTGTTCGGGCCGGGCGCCTGGGCCGGGGTCGGTGGACTCGCGGGCGGAGTCGCCGGGGCACCCGCATCGGTGGGAACGATCCCCGTCGCGGCCGCACCCGCGCCTGGCCCGAACAACCCGGTGAGCGCGTCACCGACGGTGGGCCCGTAGCCGATCTTGTCGTTGTACATCATCGCAACCCGGATCAACCGCGGGTACGACGAGGCAGCGTCGCTGGCTCCCGGAGAGGCGTAGACGGGTTCGACGTACAGCAGTCCACCCTGCGCGACCGGCAGAGTCAGCAGGTTGCCCCACCGTATTCGGTTCTGGTTGTCTCGCCCGATCACTCCCAGGTCTTGAGACACGGCCGGGTCGGTGGTGATTGCGTTGTTGGCCAGCTTCGGACCGTTGACCTGACCGGGGATGGTCAGCACCGTGATCTTGCCGTACGTCGCGGGATCGGAGCTGGCGCTGATGTAAGCGGCCAGGTAGTCGCGCTTGAATCTGTTCATCGCGCTCGTCAACTGATATGACGACGAATTGTCGTTCTTCGCAATGTTTTTCGCGACGATGTAATACGGCGGCTGATAGCTGCTGGCCGTCGGATTCGGATCCAGCGGCACGTCCCAGAAATCCGAGGTGGAGAAGAACGTCACGGGGTCGTTGACGTGATACTTCGCCAGCAGCATCCGCTGCACTTTGAACAGGTCCTCGGGATAACGCAGATGCTCGGCCAGTTCGGGGCTGATGTCGCTCTTGGGTTTGACCGTGCCCGGGAACACCTGCATCCAGGCCTTGAGCACCGGATCCTGCTCGTCCTGCTGGTAGAGCGTCACGGTCCCGTCGTAGGCGTCGACCGTGGCCTTCACCGAGTTACGGATGTAGGAGACCTGCTTGTCGGGCCCGAGCTTGTTGAACGCGACCTCGGTGGAGTCGGCCGTCGCGGACTCCAACGACGTCAGTTCGGAGTACGGGTAGTTGTCCAACGTGGTGTAGCCGTCGATGATCCACACCAGACGCTTGTTGACGATCGCCGGGTAGACCGCGCTGTCGGTGGTCAGCCACGGCGCCACCGCCTCCACCCGCGCGGCCGGATCACGGTTGAACAGGATCTTGCTGTTGGAACCGATCACGCTGGAAAACAAGAAGTTTCGCTCGGCGAACTTGGCGGCGAACACGCTTCGGGATAGCCAGTCACCGATCGGGACGCCCCCGAGTCCGGTGTAGGTGTAGTTCTTGGTTTCGGTGTTGGTCTCGTAGTCGTATTCGCGGTCGGCGCCGTTGCGGCCGACGATCGCGTAGTCGGCCGAGGTGTTGGAGATGACCGGCCCGAAGTAGATGCGGGGCTGGTCGAGCGGGGCCGGCCCGTCCGACACCACGCTGCCGTTGGCGCCGACGACGTTGGCGAGAAACTCTGGGTAGCCACCGTTTTGGGTGGGATCGTTGGCGATGCCGCGCACTGTGTTGGCCGGAGAGGCGATGAAACCGTTGCCGTGGGTGTAGACGGTGTGCCGGTTGATCCAGTCGCGCTGATTGTCGATCAGCCTGTCCGGGTTGAGTTCTCGGGCCGCGACTACGTAATCACGCAACGCGCCGTTGCGGTCCAGGTAGCGGTCGATCGACAGCTGGTCGGGGAAGAAGTAGAAGTTCTTGCCCTGCTGGAACTGGGTGAACGCCGGGCTGATGATCGTCGGGTCAAGCAACCGGATATTCGAGGTCGTCGCCCGGTCGGCCGCCACCTGCTGGGCGGTGGCCTGGCTGTCGCCGCTGTAATTGCGATAGGTCACCTGGTCGGACGTCAGGCCGTACGCTTGCCGTGTCGCGGTGATGCTGCGGCCGATGTATTCGCTTTCCTTTTGCGCGGCATTGGGTCTCACGCTGATCTGCTCGACGACCAACGGCCAGCCGGCGCCCACGATCAACGACGACAGCAGCAGCAGGACCAAGCCGATCGCCGGGATCCGCAAGTCCTTCAGCACGATCGCGGAAAAGACTGCGGCCGCACAGATCAGCGCGATCGCCATCAGGATCAGCTTGGCCGGCAGCACCGCGTTGATGTCGGTATAGCCGGCACCGGTGAACGGCTTGCCGCCGCGCGTGTGCGACAACAGCTCGTAACGATCCAGCCAGTAGGCAATGGCTTTAAGCAGGACCAGCGTGCCGATCAGACTGACCAGCTGCACCCGGGCCGAACGACTCAGTGCACCGGTGCGGCCGGAGAGCCGAATGCCGCCGAAGATGTAGTGCGCCAGCAGATTCGCCACGAAGGCCAGGAATACCGACACGAACAGGTAGCTGAGAACCAGCCGGTAGAACGGCAACTCGAACGCGTAGAAGCCGAGATCCTTGCCGAACTGCGGATCCCTGATCCCGAAGCTTTGGCCGTGCAAGAACAGCTGGATCCGCACCCAGTAGCTTTGCGCGACGATGCCGGCCAGCAGCCCGATTGCCGCGGGGATGCCGATGGCCACCAGCCGCAACCGGGACATGACGACGGTGCGATAGCGCGCCACCGGGTCGTTGTCGTTGCTCGGGACGAAGACCGGACGGGTGCGGTAGGCCAGCGCGAGCCCGGCGAACACGATCCCGCCGACCAGCAGGCCCGCGACCAGGAACACCACGATGCGGGTCATCAGCACGGTGGTGAACACCGAGCGATAGCCGAGCTCACCGAACCACAACCAGTCGACGTAGGCGTCGACGAGGCGCGGGCCGGCGAGCAGCAGCGCGATCACCCCGAGCGCGACCAAAATCAGAATCCGGCTGCGCCGAGTCAGCTTCGGCATCCTTGCGGTGGGCCGCATCCCCACTAGCTACGCTCCCTGATCAATGTGAGCTGGACGTCACAACTGTACGCAGAATTGCGGGCTAGCAACTGGGCGCCTGACCTCCTTGTTGGATCGCGTGCAGCGCATCCACGGCTTGCCCGAGCGTCTCGACCTTGATCAGCCGTAAACCGTGCGGATTGTCCGAGGTCGCCTCGTAGCAATTCTTTGCCGGCACCAGGAACACCGTGGCGCCCGCCTCCTGGGCGGCCACCATCTTGTGCGTGATGCCGCCGATCTGGCCGACTTTGCCGTCGGAGGTGATCGTGCCGGTCCCCGCGATGAACGTCGAACCGGCCAGGTCACCGGTGGTGAGCTTGTCGACGACGGCCAGGCTGAACATCAGACCGGCGGACGGTCCGCCCACATTGGCAAGGTTGAAATCCACCGAGAACGGTGCCCACGGCGCGTCGAGCACCGCGACACCCATGAAGCCGTAGTCGCGGTCCTTATTTGTACCGAGGGTGATTTGCGCGACGCCGGCCGGTTCGTTCTTGCGGCGGTAGTCGATCGTCACCGTCTGGCCGGGCTTGGTGGTCTTCAGCAGTCCGGTGAACTGCTCGACATTGACCACCGGGGTGCCGTTGACCGCATCGATAGCGTCACCGGCCTTCAGCTTGCCCACCGACGGGCCGGGATCGGTGACCGTCGCGACGGTGACTGCGGGGGCGAATTTCAGATAGCCCAGGGCGGCATAGGCGGCGCTGTCCTCGGAATCTTTGAAGTCGGCGGTGTTGGCCTTGTCGACGTCTTCGCGGGACTTGCCGGGCGGATAGATCAGGTCGCGCGGTACCAACTGCTCCTGCCCGGAGAACCACAGCGTGAGCGCCTCGCCGAGGGTCAGCTCGTCGCGCTGGGACACCGTTGTCATATTGAGGTGACCGGTCGTCGGATGAGTCTGCGTACCTTCGATCGCGACCACCTGCTTGCCGTCGACCTCACCGAGCGTGTCGAAAGTCGGGCCGGGGCCCAGCGAGACGAACGGCACCGTCACTACCGCGAGCAACACGCCGAAGACCAAGATCGGCACCAGCGCGACCATCAAGGTCAGAATCCGCCTGTTCACGCCGCTTACCCTAACCGGACACCGGGGCGACTCGTTCAGCTACAAGCGTGACGCCGGATGGCAACTTCTGTTCCAGCGGTGAGTACCGTTGAGGTCATGGCTGACCTGCCTTTCGGCTTCTCCCACGGAGAAGACCCCGAGCGCGACAAGCACGGGAAGAAGAATCCCGAGTCCGGCTCGGGCCCGTCAGACCCGCTCGGCGCGTTCGGCATGGGCGGGGACTTCAACATGGGTGACCTGGGGCAAATCTTCACGCAGCTGGGTCAGATGTTCAGCAGCGCGGGCACCGGGCCGGCCGGCGGCGCCCCGTCGGGACCCGTCAACTACGACCTGGCCCGGCAAGTCGCGGCCAGCTCGATTGGATTCGTCGCACCGATCCCGGCCACGACGACCTCGGCGATCGTCGATGCGGTACACCTCGCCGACACCTGGCTCGACGGCGTCCCCGCGCTGCCCGCCGGCACCACCAAGTCCGTCGGCTGGAGTCCGAGCGATTGGGTGGACAACACCCTGGAAACCTGGAAACGGCTGTGCGACCCGATGGCCCAACAGATTTCGACGGTGTGGGCGTCGTCGCTGCCCGAGGAGGCCAAGAGCATGGCCGGCCCGCTGATGGCGATGATGTCGCAAATGGGTGGGATGGCGTTCGGGTCGCAGCTGGGCCAGGCCCTGGGCCGGTTGTCCCGCGAGGTGCTGACGTCGACCGACATCGGCCTGCCGCTGGGGCCGAAGGGCGTGGCGGCGATCATGCCCGACGCCGTAGAAGCCTTCGCCGCCGGACTCGAGCAGCCCCGCAGCGAGATCATGACGTTCCTGGCCGCCCGGGAAGCGGCCCACCACCGGTTGTTCAGCCACGTTCCGTGGTTGTCCAGCCAGCTGCTGGGCGCCATCGAGGCCTACGCGATGGGCATGAAGATCGACATGAGCGGCATCGAGGAGTTGGCACGCGACTTCAACCCCGCCTCGCTTACGGATCCGGCCGCGATCGAAAACCTGCTCGGCCAAGGCGTTTTCGAGCCGAAGGCCACGCCGGCGCAGACCCAGGCGCTGGAACGGCTGGAGACCCTGCTCGCGCTGATCGAGGGCTGGGTGGAGGTCGTGGTGACCGCGGCCCTGGGCGACCGGATTCCGGGTGCGGCCGCGTTGAGCGAGACGCTGCGCCGACGCCGGGCCAGCGGCGGTCCGGCCGAGCAGACGTTTGCCACGCTGGTCGGCCTGGAGTTGCGCCCGCGCAAGCTGCGGGAAGCCGCGGCGCTGTGGCAGCGGCTGACCGAAGCCGCCGGTATGGATGTCCGCGACGGAGTCTGGCAACATCCCGATCTGTTGCCGGGCACCGAGGACCTCGACGAACCCGCCGGCTTCATCGATCGCGTGATCGGCGGCGACACCAGCGGAATCGATGAGGCCATCGCACGGCTGGAGCAAGACGACTCCGGCGCCGGCGGCGGGCCGGTCAGCGACTAGGCCGGCGTTTGCCTAGCTGGTGATCTTGGCGATCTGGGCGTCGGACAGCGCCCTGACCGCGTCCGGCAGCGGCCGAAGGTAAATATGAACGGCGTCAAGAAATTTGGGGCCGCTGCCGTCGGTCACCACCCAGTGCAGGAAGGCCTGCAACGTCTGCGCAACGGCAGGGTCCTTCTGCTTGCTGTAGACGATCGCGTATTCGTAGTTGACGATCGGGTACCCTTCCGCGGCGGGCCCGTTGACCAACGAGACCGCCTGATTGGCCGGCGTCTGCGAGGCGGATCCGGCGGCCTCGGCCTCGACGCTCTCGGCATCAGGAAGCACGTAATGGCCTGAGGCATTGGCCAACTCGGCCTCGGCGAGCCCCTTCTGTGCGGCCTCGGCCTGGTAGCGGGTGCCCAGGTAGGCGATGCATCCCGGATTCTGGGCGCAACTGGTTACCACGGCCGCCATTCCGTTGAGACCCGAACCGCCTGGCACAGCGGGGAAGTCGACGGAGGTGGCGAAGCCGGGCGACTTGCCCCACCCGTCAGGGTCCTGCTTGGACAGGTACTGGGTGAACAGGTAGGTGTCGTTACTCCCGGGGTCCGTGCGGTGCAACGGAATCACCGGGATGGCCGGCAGGACCACGCCCGGATTGAGGTCGGCGATCTGCGGGTCGTTCCAGGTCTTGACGGTGCCCTTGTACATGGCCGCGAGTACTTTGCCATCCAGCCGGACATGCGTGAGCAGACCCGGCAGGTTGTAGTTGACGTGCAGCGAAGAAACGGCCAACGCGATATTCAGCAGGCCCGGGTGTGCGGACAAGTCCCCCTCGGTCAGGTAGAGACCGGATGCACCGATGGTGACCGCGCCGTCCGCGGCCTGCGCGATCCCGTTGCCCGACACGTCGCCGGCGACGGTGATCGTGACGTTGGGGTATTTCGAGTGATACGACGCGGCCCACGCGTCCATCAGCGGGTAGAGGTTGTTGGAACCGGTCTCGGTCAGCGTCACGTTCGACGTCGCCGGCGCCGTCGCCAAGTGGGCGACCGGGCTCGTGGAGTGCGAACCGCAGGCCGCCGCGACCAGCATCACCGACGCCGCCAGTGACAGCCCACACAGACGAATTTTCATCGACCGACCTCACCTTTTGCTCCGGTTTGGCGCTGTGGGCCACGGCGGCGCCGCAAATGCCCGCGATCACTATTGCAGTTCCGCACTTGGACCGCAGGAGCAACTGAGTGGACGGTTTCGACCGACGGCCGAGCGGGGCGTTCACGCACCCGGAAACCGGCTTATCGTCATTGCATCCAATTGGATCGCAGGTGTTTGCTGGAGGTGCTATATTGTCGTTGATCGACTATCCCGACTGGCCTTGGCGGCAGCATGTTTAGCACCCGTATGGCAGCCGCGCTGCGCACCGCGTTGGTTTGCGCTGGCATTGGCCTGTCCAACGTTTTGGTGGTATCGGCGTGCGGGGCGGCGCCGTCATCGACGGGTGCCGCGACGACCTCACCCGCGGCCGCGACCGGCAGCATGGCGGCGCCGGCGAAGCCGACCGTCAGCGGTGTGTACGGCGACCCCGAGGCGGCCGCCAAGTACTGGGTGCAGCAGTCGACGGAAGACACGTGCGGGCTGGCTTCGGTGGCCGACGTGGTCGGTGAGGTCACCGGCACTCCCGCGACCGAGCAAGAGATCATCAAGCTGGCGCAGAAGACGCCCTCGGTGATCCGCGACGGACCGATTTACCTGCCCACCGGCGACCCGGGCCATGAGACCGAGAAGGGTGGCATCGATGCGGCCGACACCGTCGTCCTGCTCGACCACTACGGCATCAAGTCACGGATGACCTGGGACAAATACCCCGACGAGGTAACTCTGTCCGCGCTCGAGCAGGACCTCGGCGCCCGCCGCAAGGTCATCGCCTGGGTCAACGGCGGAACCATCCTGGACAGCAACGACCAGCGCAAAACGGCCGATCACCTGCTCGTCGTCACCGGGGTGGACACCAACAACGACACCGTTCACCTCAACGACCCGTACGCCGACCACGGCGACACGAAGGTCAGCATCACGACATTCATGGCTGCGTGGAAGACCGGGCAACAGACGATGATCGTGACCGCGCCGCCCGGCTGAACGTCGCCCGCTCTGGGTGTATGCGCTGAACCCATAATTTGCGCGCTGTTCACGGCTTCGTTGACAAAGTCCACGGGCAGCGTGGGTAAGCGTGCGGAGGGCCGACCGCATCGGCTCAATCCACTCGGCCAGTACCGCGACACTGGCCACGGACGACAGATCGAGGTGCAGGAAATGCGCAAACGACCAATCATCGCTGTGGGATCGGCGCTGTTGGCCCTGGCGTTCGGTGCGGGAATCGCGCACGCTGATCCGGACCCGAACGACGACCCCGGCGAACAGCGCAACTGGCCCTGTGGATACACGTTCGGGCCGGTCAATACGCACGCACAATTCGGAGAGATCATGGCATGGCGTTATTCACACCCATGCCCGCCGCCGGGCGAGTAAGCAGACGAGGCGACCACCGCAGAGGTCCTGAAGGTCCTGTGGAGAGCTGATCGGGCGTGCGCGCCCGGCGTGGCACAGTCTGGTTCATGCCCGGCACCGCTACCTATGCGCTGGACCCGGCGATGCCCGTGTTGCTGCGCCCCGATGGTGCGGTGCAGGTGGGTTGGGATCCGCGGCGCGCGGTGCTGATCCGTCCCCCGCGCGGCCTGGCCGCCGCGGCAGTGGCGACGCTCTTGCACACGATGCGATCGCCCCTGCCGATCGCCGAGTTGCAGCGGCACGCCCTCGAGCACGGGCTGACGGACCCCGACCTGACACATCTCGTCACGCAGCTGGTGAACGCCGGGGTGGTGACCCGCAGCCGCCGGCAATCCGGCGGCCGGGCCGCGTCGATCCGGGTGCACGGCCGCGGGCCCCTGTCGGACCTGCTGATGGAGTCGCTGCGCTGCTCGGGGGCGCGGATTGCGCACAGCAGTCAACCCCACGCCGCGGTGTCGCGCGCCGCCGTGGATCTGGTGGTGCTGGCCGACTACCTGGTCGCCGACCCGCGCATGGTCCGCGATCTGCACAGCCAACGCGTCGCGCACCTGGCGGTACGGGTCCGCGACGGCACCGGGCTGGTCGGGCCGCTGGTCATTCCGGGCGTGACCAGCTGCCTGAGTTGCGCCGATCTGCACCGCAGCGACCGGGATGCCGCGTGGCCGGCGGTCGCGGCTCAGCTACGCGAGACCGTCGGTGTGGCCGATCGGCCCACCCTGCTGGCGACCGCCGCGCTGGCGCTGAGCCAGGTGCACCGCGTGATCGCGGCGGTGCGCGGCCGCGATGCCGGGCCCGATCCCGGTCCACCGCAAGCGTTGAACGCCACCCTGGAATTCGATCTGCACGCCGGCGCCATCGTCGCGCGGCAATGGACCAAGCATCCGTTGTGTTCGTGCTGATCGGGCCGTCGTCCGAGTGGCCGGGCACGTGCGGCCCGACGTGACCGCCGGTCGAGCTGACACCCCACTGTTGCCAAGATCAAGCCCGGGGCGGCCGCGTCGTCATGGATGATGGATATGTGTCTGAGATTAAACGGGGTCGGGCGGCGCGCAACGCGAAGCTGGCCAGTATTCCGGTCGGCTTTGCTGCGAGGTCCGCGCTGGGCTTAGGTAAGCGGCTGACCGGCAAGTCGAAAGACGAAGTCCAGGCCGAACTGCTGGAGAAGGCTGCCAACCAGCTTTTCCAGGTGCTGGGCGAACTCAAGGGCGGGGCGATGAAGGTCGGCCAGGCCCTGTCCGTGATGGAAGCGGCCATTCCCGAGGAGTTCGGTGAGCCCTACCGGGAGGCGCTGACCAAGCTGCAGAAAGACGCTCCGCCGTTGCCCGCCGAGAAGGTGCACCGGGTACTTGACGCGCAGTTGGGCACCAAGTGGCGGGACCGGTTCAATTCGTTCGACGACACCCCGGTGGCTTCGGCCAGCATCGGCCAGGTGCACAAGGCGCTGTGGTCCGACGGCCGCGAGGTGGCCGTCAAGATCCAGTACCCGGGCGCCGACGAGGCCCTGCGGGCCGACCTCAAGACGATGCAGCGGATGGTCGGGGTGGCCAAACAGCTTGCGCCCGGCGCCGACGTCCAAGGCGTGGTTGACGAGCTGATCGAACGCACCGAGATGGAACTCGACTACCGGCTGGAGGCCGACAACCAGCGCGCGTTCGCCAAGGCGTATCACGATCATCCGCACTTCGCGGTGCCGCGCGTGGTGGCCAGCGCACCCAAGGTCGTGGTCCAGGAGTGGATCCAGGGTGTGCCGATGGCCGAGATCATCCGCCACGGCACCGTCGAGCAGCGCGATCTGATCGGCACCCGGCTCCTCGAACTCACCTTCGACGCCCCGCGCCGGTTGCAGATGCTGCACGGCGACGCGCACCCGGGAAACTTCATGCTGTTGGCCGACGGCCGGATGGCCGTCATCGACTTCGGCGCCGTCGCGCCGATGCCCGGTGGCTTTCCAATCGAACTCGGGATGACCATCCGGTTGGCCCGCGACAAGAACTACGACCTGCTGTTGCCGACGATGGAAAAGGCCGGCTTCATCCAGAAAGGCCAGCAGGTGTCGGTGCGCGACATCGACGACATGCTGCGCCAGTACGTCGAACCGGTCGAGGTGGAGGTTTTCCACTACACCCGCAAGTGGCTGCAGAAGATGTCGGCCGTCGAGATCGACCGATCGGTGTCGCAGATCCGGACGGCCCGGCAGATGGATCTACCGCCCAAACTGGTGATCCCGATGCGGGTGATCATGTCGGTGGCCGCGATCCTGTGCCAGCTGGACGCTCACGTGCCGATCAAGGCACTGACCGAGGAACTGGTCCCCGGTTTCGCCGACCCCGACGTGGCGGCCGTCTAGGCAGCGACCGCGTCCTTGCGCGGGCGTCCGCGCGGACGTTTGTAGCTCACGACCGAGCCCCGATCGAATATCTCGCCGCCCCACACGCCCCACGGTTCGGCACGGTCCAGCGCCGCGGCCAGGCACTGTCGCCGGACCGGGCAGTCCGTGCAGAGTGTCTTGGCGCGCTCCAGGTCGGCCGGGGCGTCGGCAAACCATAGATCGGGATCGCCGGCGTGACATGGCAACGCCGGCGCGGGCTGTCTGGGGACTGTCTGTGCCGACATGTCCTGCTCACCTGCTTCCTGGTCGGGTGTCCTTCTTCGGTGATCCGAACCAGGTTGCGGGCTTTGAAAGATTTCAGCCCCGAAAACTATGGCCACGGATCCTTGTGACTTCGGGTCCGTGGCCATTTGAAAACCGGGTGGTTACGTACTTCCCCGATCCACGAACGCGTCAGTCGCGGCGGCGGCGCGATGCTTAGCACCGGCCGCCTTTACGGCGGCGTGGGCGGCATGGAGGGTCCACGCGGACAGCACCGCGCCGGCCACGCCTACCTCAAACGTGTCGTTGATCATCGTGGCCACCTCCTCTCGCCTGGGCGCATGCCGGCGTCGCGCCGGCAGCAGATTGCGTTTCCGAGAGTAGATGTTAGCCCACGGCGCTGGCAACCGATTTTCTGACCTGCGCGTTTGGCGTCGGGAGACGATCAGGCGCGGCCGCGCACCAACTCCAGCACGTCGGCTCCGTACTGCTCGAGTTTGCGCGCGCCGATACCCGGGATCGCGATCAGCGCCGCTTCGTCGCCGGGCAACAGTTCGGCGATCGCGATCAGCGTGTTGTCGGTGAAGACGACATACGCGGGCACCTTCTGCTCCTTGGCGACGTCCAATCGCCACTGTCTGAGCCGCAGCAACAATGCCTCGTCGATGTCGGCCGAGCATGTCTCGCAGCGGCGCAGCATGACGGCCGCCGGGGTGGTCAGGTTGTTGTTGCAGATCCGGCATCGCGACGCGCCTTGCTTGCGCCGGGATTTGCCCGGCGCCGGGTCGACGCGCGCCTGCGGTGCAATGCCGTTGAGAAACCGCGACGGCTTGCGGGTCTGCCGGCCGCCCGGGCTGCGCGACAGCGCCCAGGACAGCGCCAAATGCACTCGGGCCCTGGTGATTCCGACATACAGCAGGCGACGCTCTTCCTCGACCGGTTCGCTCTCGGCGCCATGGGCCAACGCGTGCGAGATGGGCAGCGTGCCGTCGGCCAACCCGACCAGGAACACCGCATCCCATTCCAGCCCCTTGGCGGCGTGCAACGACGCGAGCGTCACGCCCTGCACCACCGGCGGATGGCGCGCGTCGGCCCGGACCCGCAGCTCGGTCACCAAGGCCGGCAGCTCCAGCTGCGGGCGCTGCGCCACCTCGTCGTCCACCAGCTCGGCCAGCGCGGACAGCGCCTCCCAGCGCTCCCGGGCGCGGGTGCCGTCGGGTTCGGCGGCGGTCAGCCCCAGCGGCTCCAGCACCGCGCGGACCACGTCGGGCAGTGGCTTGTCCAGGGGCCCCTCGGCGCGGCGCTCGGCTGCCCGGCGCAGGGCCACCATCGCCTGCCTGATCTCCTGGCGGTTGAAGAAGCCCTCGCCGCCGCGAACCTGGTAGGCGATGCCCGCTTCGGTCAACGCTTCCTCGTAGATCTCCGACTGTGCATTGACGCGATAGAGCACCGCGATTTCCGATGGCGCGGTGCCGGATTCGATCAGCCCGCCTATCGCCTTCGCGACCGCGGCCGCCTCGACGGTTTCGTCGGGATGCTCGCTGAACGTCGGGGCCGGGCCCGGCGCCCGCTGACCCGACAGCTGCAGCTTGCTGCCGGCCACCCGACCGCGGGCCGCCGCGATCACCTGGTTGGCCAGCGAGACCACCTGCGGGGTGGAACGGTAATCACGCTCCAGGCGCACCACCGTGGCGTCCGGGAACTGCCGCGAGAAGTCGAGCAGGAAACGGGGCGAGGCGCCGGTGAACGAGTAGATGGTCTGGTTGGCGTCGCCGACGACCGTGAGGTCGTCTCGATCGCCCAGCCATGCCGACAGCACCCGCTGTTGCAGCGGGGTGACGTCCTGGTACTCGTCGACCACGAAACAGCGGTAACGGTCGCGGAACTCCTCGGCGACCGCGGCGTCGTTCTCGATCGCGGCCGCGGTGTGCAGCAACAGGTCGTCGAAGTCGAGCATCGTCACCGATTCGTCGCGGACCTTGAGCGCCTCATAGGCGGTGTAGACGTCGGCGACCTTCTTGGCGTCCAGCGGGATGTCGCGGCCGGCGGCGGCGACCTCGCTCGGATACGCCTCGGGGCTGATCAGCGAGGCCTTGGCCCATTCGATCTCGCCGGCCAGGTCGCGCACGTCGTCGGTGCTGACATTGAGCCGTAGCCGGCTGGCCGCGCGGGCCACGACGGCGAACTTGGTGTCCAGCAGCTGCCAGCCGGTGTCGCCGACCACCCGCGGCCAGAAGTAGCGCAGCTGGCGGTGTGCGGCCGAGTGGAAAGTCAGGGCCTGCACGGCGCCGACGCCCGATCCGGTCTGGGTATTGGCGTCCAGCGTCCGCAATCGCGAGCGCATCTCGCCCGCCGCGCGCTGGGTGAAGGTGACCGCAAGCACCTGCCCTGCGGCGACATGGCCGCTCGCGACGAGCTGGGCGATGCGATGCGTGATGGTGCGGGTCTTGCCTGTTCCGGCACCCGCGAGCACACAAACCGGTCCGCGCGGCGCCAGCACGGCCTCACGCTGTTCGTCGTCCAGCCCGGCGGTCAGTGGATCGGCGACCATGGGCATGCCGTCCATCTTGGCAGCGGTTGCCGACAAACCGGGTGTTTCGCCACGCCGTAGGCCCGGGCGCCCGCTACACGCAACGCATCGTCGGCGGGCCCAGCCAAACTGCCCGCCTCCTCAGCGCCCGCTACACGCAACGCATCGTCGGCGGGCTACGTTATCGGGTTATGAGCAACGCTCCGATTACCGTCTACACCACGTCATGGTGTGGCTACTGCCACCGGCTCATGACCGTGCTCAAGTCCAACGGAATCCCCTACGAGACGGTCGACATCGAACACGATTCGGCGGCCGCCGAATTCGTCGGTTCGGTCAACGGCGGCAACCAGACCGTGCCGACGGTCAAGTTCGCCGACGGGTCGACGCTGACCAACCCGAGTGCTGCCGAGGTGAAAGCGAAGCTGGCTGAGGTCGCCGGTTAAGCACTCGGCCTGAACACGCACGCTTGGCCGCAGCGGCGCAGCGGAGCGCCCTACCATCGGAACACATGGGATCGAATTCCGGGCGCGGATTCTGGCCGGCCGCCATCGCCTGCTGCACGATGCTGGTGATGACGGGCTGCTCGCATTCGAGCACCCCGTCCAAATCCCACACCGCCACGCACGTCGACGACATGATTGTCAGCATCGACGAGGTCCGACAAATCGCCAAGACGGACGATCTGAGGCCGCGCGCCAAGGTGGACACACATAAGCCGGCCCCCTCCGATGCCAGCGCTCCCGCGCCGTGCCGGGCAGTGGGACACAACGAGCTCACCTTCGGCAGCAACTGGACGGAGTTCCGCAGCGCGGGCTATCACGGGGTCACCGACGACATACAGCCAGGCGGCAATGCGATGGTCAACGGAGTCACTCAGGCGGCCGCACGATACGCGACCCCCGATGCGGCGCAGAACGCGTTGCGTCAGCTGGAATCGTCGCTGCGGGCGTGTGTTGCCCTACACGACCCCAACTACGCCTTCGCTTTCGACAAACCCGATCCCTCGACCCTGAGACTCAGCGCCGACCAATGGAGCCACCTGTACCGCACCGAGTCGGCGGTGCTGGTGTCGGTCGGCGTGGTGGGTCTTGAAGCCTCGGATCAGATCGCGAATTCCGTCCTGAAGATCATCACCGATCGCATCAACTAGCGCGTCAGTCGAGCTCCGCCCAGGATTCGATGATCACCCGCGCAATCGAAATCGAGCCTGGCAGAAGCAGTTTCGAGTCTGCTGAACTGCTCCAGTCGCCGGCGGCAAGTGCCGCGCGCACCTCGTCGCGGGTAAACCAGGCCGCCTCGGCGATTTCACCGTCGTTGAACGAGAACTCCTGGTCGGGGTCGCCCAACGCGTGGAAACCGACCATCAGCGAACGAGGAAAGGGCCACGGCTGGCTGCCCAGGTAACGAACATCGGTGACGTTCAGGCCGATTTCCTCGCGGATCTCGCGGACCACGCAGACCTCGAAAGACTCTCCGGCTTCGACGAATCCGGCCAGCAGAGAGAACATTCGCTCGGGCCACACCGCCTGGCGGGCCAGTACCGCGCGGTCGCCACCGTCGTGCACCAGACAGATGACCGCCGGGTCGATCCGCGGGAACTCTTCGTGCCCGGTGACGGGGTTGACCCGCGACCAGCCCGCCCGGGCCGGTTTCGTCGGGGAGCCGTCCACCGCGCTAAACCGCGCCCGGTCATGCCAATTCAGCAGCGCAACCGCCGACGCCACCAGCTGGCTGCTGGTGTCGTCGAAGATCGGGCCGAGGCTGCGCAGGTTCACCACCTCGGTCTGGACGTCCGGGTCCGCGGGTGCCTGCAGCGCTCCCCTGATGGCCCAGACGTGCTGGTCGTTCTCGATGCGGCCAAGGAAAACAGCATCGTGCGGCGGCTTTTCGCCCAGTTCGGCCGCCGCACCGAGCACCACCCGGCCGTTGGCGACCAGCACCTGGTTGCGCGAATCCACCCGCAGCACCGCCGCGTCTGCCCATCCGACGGTGGCCGCGTCGACATCGGTACGCAACTGATCGGCCCGGTCGGCGCCGACGCGCGAGAGCAGCGGAACACTGCTCAGCTGAAAGTCCACGCTATGCCTCCCGGTGCCGACTCGCCGCGCCCGGCTTCGCCGCGCTTGCGATCGTCACTAATGCCCCGCGTTTTTGATGTACAGCAGCCGGTCGGTGGCCTCGATCGCATCGACTTCGGGTGCACCGATGCGCAGCAGATGTCCGTCGCGCACGACTCCCAGCACGATGTCGCGCAGGTGACGCGGCGATCCGCCGACCTCACTCGCCTCCACTTCGCGTTCGGCGATGGCCAGCCCGGCGTCCGGCGTGAGCAGGTCCTCGATCATCTCCACCACGCTGGGCGTGGTGGTGGCCAGACCGAGCAGCCGGCCGGCGGTCTCGGAGGAGACGACGACCGAGTCCGCGCCCGATTGCTGCAGCAGGTGCGAATTCTCGGCTTCCCGGATGGCGGCCACAATTCGGGCCTTGGGCGCGATTTCGCGTGCCGTCAGGGTCACCAGCACGGCGGTGTCGTCACGGTTGGTGGCCACGATGATCGATGAGGCGTGCTGCGCACCGGCCAGCCGCAGTACGTCGGACTTGGTGCCGTCGCCGTGCACCGTGACCAGCCCGGCGGTGGTCGCGTGCTCGAGGGCGCTGCGATCCGTGTCGACGACGACGATTTCGCCCTGAGCGGCCTCGTCGCTGACCCGGGCGGCAACGGCACGTTTGCCCTTGGTGCCGTACCCGATCACGATGGTGTGGTTACGCACTCTGCTCCTCCAACGCTGGATTTTCCACCCCTGCCGGGACCGCTCGGAAAGCACCTCGAGCGTGGTTCCGACCAACACGACCAGGAACGCGATGCGCAGCGGGGTGAAGACAACGGTGTTGACCAGCCGCGCGGTTTCGGTAATCGGTGTGATGTCGCCATAACCGGTCGTCGACAGCGAGACCGCCGAGAAATACAGGCAGTCCAGGAACGTCAGCCGCCCGCCGCGCACGTCGCGGTACCCGTTGCGGTCGAGGTAAACGACAAGGGCGGCACCGAACAACACCAGCAGCGCGATGATCAGCCGGCGGGTGATGACGCGAGCGGGGCTGCCGTGGTCTTCGGGGATACGCAGCACGCCGACCAGCAGGTGACCGGGCTGGGTGGTCAGTCTCTCGTCGAGACCTCTCAGCCGTCGCAAGCTACCCTTGGGCACAGCGGTCCATCATTGGCTGGCCAACACCGCACGCCACACGCACGACTCACATGTAACCACGATCGCCGGTCGACAGACACTTGATCGCCTCAGACGGCGACATCACGCTCCCCGTGCGGGGCCAGCCGCGCCAGCTCGCTGAGATCGGGCAATTCGTCGGGGACCACGGTTGCGCCGGTGCGTACGTAATGGAACGCGGTGCGCACCGAGGACTCCGGGCATCCGGACAACGCCGCCCACGCCAGGCGGTAGACGGCGAGCTGAATGGCGGCCTGTCGCATCGCCTCGGAACCCCGCGGCGGTTCGCCGGTCTTCCAGTCCACGACCGTGGCGCCGCCGTCGGGTTCGGCGAAGACGGCGTCGATGCGCCCGCGCACGACCGTGTCGCCGATCGGCATCTCGAACGGGACCTCGACGGCGATCGGCGTGCGGGCGGCCCACCGCGATCGGGTGAATGCCTCCTGCAGCGCCGCCAATTCTTCGGTATGGCCGACATCGGCATCCGCCGCACCCGGCAGGTCGCCGAGGTCGAAGAGCCATTCGGTTCCGTAGAAATGTTGCACCCAGGAGTGAAAGGCATTGCCCAGCAATGCATGCGGATCCGGACGCGTCGGCAGGCGATGCACCAACCGCCGCACCGCGCCCTCGGGATCGCGGGCCAGGTCCACCAGGCCACTGACCGACAACTGGCTGGGCAGGGCGCGTTGCACTCGTCGTTCGCAGCGAGCACGCTCGGCCAGTAACGCATCGACGTCGGCACCCCAGCCGTCGACGTCCACACACTCTGTGGCCGGGGCCGCTATCGCCGCTTCCACCAGCGCTGCTCCACGTTCGACGTCGGTACGACGAGAGGCAAGAGGATCGGCGGGCCATATCGCTTCGATTGCATTGTCGCGCAATGGGTTCCGTTCACCGTCGGCGGGCGCCGGTGCCCACTGCTCCACCACGCCGCAGGGCTCGCCGACCGCGGCCGACCGGTCGATGACGTCCTTGAGTTCAAGCAGGAAGTCCGACGGCCCGCGGGGTTTGATTCCGGTGGGCCCCCAGTGATGACCGGAGACCAGCAGGGTGTCCTCGGCCCGGGTGATCCCGACGTAGAGCAATCGGCGCTCTTCGTCGACGCGCCGCTGCTCCAGCTGCCGCCGATGCTCGGCAATCTTGTCCGACAGCTGCTTTCGATTGGTGACGTCGGAGAGGTCCAGCACCGGGATGCCCAGCGAGCCCGCCGAGGCCCGATCGCCGCGCAACAACGGCGGCAGCTCGGCCGCGTCCGTCAGCCAGCTGCTGCGCGACGCGGTCGACGGGAACGTTCCGCCGGACAGGTGGGCCACCGCGACCACTTGCCACTCCAGGCCCTTCGCGGAGTGCACGGTGAGCACCTGGACCCGATCCCTCGCGACCGTCAACGGCGCAGGCGCCAAACCGTTTTCGACGATCTCGGCGGCGTCCAGATAGGCCAGCAGCCCCAGCACCGACGCCGTCGCCGAAACGTCGGTCGCGCAAGTGCGTTCCGCGTAAGCGGCGACCACGTCCGCGAAGGCATCGAGGTGTTCGGCGCCGGCCCAACCGCCATGGCCCGCGGCGGCACGGACCTCGCAGTCGACACCCAGCACCCGCCGCACCTCGGCGACCAGGTCGGGTAGCGAGTGACCCAGGTGGCCACGCAGGGCGCTCAGCTCGGCGCCCAGCGCGGCAATGCGCTGATACCCCGCAACCGAATACGCGGTGGCCGGACCGGGATCACCGATCGCGTCGGCCAGGCACGCGGTGTCGGCGTCGGGCCCCGCGGCCATCGCGATCGACTCGGCCGAGGACGCGTCGGCGGGTCGCCCCGCGCCGAGCGACGCGGCACGCTGCCAGAGTGCGGCGACATCCCGGCCGCCCAGGCGCCAGCGCGGCCCGGTCAGTACCCGCATCGCCGCCGCGCCGGCCGTGGGATCGGCGACCAGGCGCAGCATCGCCACCAGTTCGGCCACTTCCGGGATGGACAGCAGGCCGGCCAGCCCGACGACCTCGACCGGGATCCCGCGCGCGCGAAGGGCATCGGCGATGGGTGCGGCATCTGCGTTGCGGCGCACCAGCACCGCGGCGGTCGGCGGGTTAACGCCGTCGGCACGCGCTCGCTGGTAGTGCTCGTGCAGGTGGTCGGCGATCCACTCTCGTTCAGCCTGCGCGTCGGGAAGCAGCGCGGCGCGGACCGTGCCGGGCGGGGCGTCGGGCCGGGATCGCAGGGCGTGCACCGCCACCGACCTGCGTCGTGCCTCCGCCGAAATGGCATTGGCGATGTGCAGCGTGCTGGGCGGGTTACGCCAGCTGGTCCGCAGCTCCAGCACCGGCGCGGGAGTGCCGTCGGATTGCGGGAAGTCGGTGGTGAACCGGGGCAGGTTGGTTGCCGAAGCGCCGCGCCAGCCGTAGATCGACTGAACCGGATCGCCGACCGCCGTCAGCGCCAGCCCGTCGTCTTGAACATTGCAGCCACCGCCGAACAGGGCCGACAACGCGACGCGCTGGGCATGCCCGGTGTCCTGGTACTCGTCGAGCAGCACCACCCGGTAGCGGGTGCGCAGGTCCTCGCCGACTTGCGGGAAATTCGCGGCAAGCCTTGCCGCCGAGGCCATCTGCACACCGAAGTCCATGACCTTCGCGGTGCGCATCCGCTCCTGCAACGCGTCGAGCAGCGGTACCAGCTCGGTGCGTTCGGTTTGAGCGGACAGCAGCCGCAGTAGCCATTGGCTCGGCCCGCGGTCGCGCTGGTAGGGACCGGCGGGCAGGGCATGCACCAGCCGCTCCAGCTCGAGGTGGGTGTCACGGAGTTGGTCGGTGTCGACCAGGTGCTCGGTGAGCTGGCCCCACAGTCGCAGCACCATCGAGGTGATCGCGGCCGGTGACTTGTCGGTATGCAGCTGCCCGCCGTAGCCGTTCACCACGTCAAAGGCCAACTGCCACAGTTCGGTCTCGCTGAGCAACCGGGTGTCGGGCTCGATCGGCAGCAGCAGCCCGTAGTCGCGCAGCAGCGAGCCCGCGAACGAGTGATAGGTGCTGACAGCAGGGCTGCCCGCCGACTCCAGGATCCCCGGGCTGGCAGCGCCCAACCCGATACCGGCCAACCGGGCCAGCCGGGAACGGACCCGGCGCAGCAGCTGTCCGGCGGCCTTGCGGGTGAACGTCAATCCCAGCACCTGGCCGGGGTCGGCGTAGCCGTTGGCGATCAGCCATACCACCCGCGCGGCCATGGTCTCGGTTTTGCCCGCGCCTGCCCCCGCGATCACGACCAGTGGCCCGGGCGGCGCGGCGATGACCGCGGCCTGCTCGGCGGTCGGCGGGAAAAGTCCTAGGGCGCAAGCCAATTCGTCCGGACTGTAGCGTGGTTTCATGATGCCGCCCCGTCGAGGTGGGCGGGGCACGACGGCCGGACCGGACAATGCGAGCAACCGTCGTTGCGCCGGGCGACGAACTGCGGCCCGGCGGTCGCGTCGGCCGCGCGGGTGACGAGGTCGCGCCATTCGTCACGCCCGGCCGGTGTCAGTGGATCCTGCTCCCGGACGGTGGCGCCGGCTGTCCCGCTCTTGCCGACGTAGATCAGCCGGGCGCCGCCGGGCTCGTCCCCGCCGGGGATCAGGCCTTCGGCCACCGCCAGCTGATACATGGCCAGCTGAGCGTGCTGCTGGGCGTCGTCCTTGCTGACCGGGGTTTTGCCGGTCTTGATGTCGACGATCACCAGCCGTCCGGCCGCGTCGCGTTCCAGGCGATCGACCCGGCCGCGCAGCCGGGTTTCGCCGCCGTCGGCCCGGGGCGCGTCCAGGACTCCGTCGACGTCGACCTCGACGCCGACCTCCGTCAGTTCGCCCCGGGTGCGGGCCCGCCACTCGACGAACGCCTCGATCATGGCGCGATGGCGGGTCAGCTCGTTGGCCGAATGCCACCGCGCCTCGAAAGGCAAGTGCTCCCAGGCTCTTTCCAGCTCGACCAGCAGTTGCGTTTCGGTCTTGCCCGATTCGGCGAGCAACGCGTGCAGCCCCGAGCCGATCGTGGCCCGCAGCTCGCGCGGGTTAGTCCCGCCGTGCCGCTCGACCAGCCAGCGCAGCGGGCAGTCAGTCAGTGTCTGCAGCGTCGACGGCGTCAGCGTGACGGTATCGCCGCCGTTGCACAGCGGGTCGCTGGTGCTGACCATGGTCAGACCGTGCCAGCCGGACGGATCGGCGCCGGGCACACCGGCGGCGGCCAGCCGGGCCAATTGCGTTGCCGCACAATGGCGGGTTTCATCGTCGACGGCGCCGTCCGGTGCGCACACGACACCCCGCAACCGGCCGACCAGCGCGGTGGTCGACAATACGCGCGGGGCCGAAACGGGCAGCGCTACAACATGATCGGCGTCTTCATCGGCCCACTTCCCGAGCTCGAAGAAGAACGGCGAGGGTAGCGCGGCTCCGCCGTCCGCCCCACCGGTGTCGCTGTCGACCGCGGTCACCAGCAGCCGGCGCCGGGCCCGGCCCATTGCGGCCACCAGCAGCCGGCGTTCCTCGGCCAGCAGCGGGGCCCGTACCGAGGCGTCCGGACAGACACCGTCGACGACGTCGAGCAGGCGTTGTGTCGCCAGCACGCCGCCGCGCGGAACGGTGTTGGGCCACAAACCATCCTGCAGGCCGGCGATGACCACCACGTCCCATTCGTGTCCGAGCGCGGCGTGAGCACTGAGCACCTGGACCTGCTCGGCCGTCGATGCCGGCTCGGTCTTGACGCTCGGCAGCTGCAGCGCCGCGACGTGATCGAGGAGACCGCGCAACGACGCCGCGGGGGTGCGCGACACGTATTGATCGGTGACGTCGAACAATGCCGTCACCGCGTCCAGGTCCCTGGTGGCCTGGGCGCCGGCGGTGCCGCCGCGCTCGCTGGCCGCCAACCAGCGCCGCTGTAGACCGGACCGCTGCCAGGCCGCCCAGAGCGTGTAGCGCGGGTCTTGGCCGTCGCGGTGGCAGCGCGCGGCGGCGTCAAGGACCGCGCGAACCCGGCGCAGCGGGCGAGCCGGCGGCGGCGCGGCGTCCCCCAGCGCGGCCCCCAGCAGATCACCGAACCCGCCTGCCGCATCGGCGGGGTTGCCGCGCATCAGGGGTCGGCGCAGCTGCCGCCGCGAAACCGGGGCGACGCGACCGATGGGCCCGGGCAGCAATGCCAGCGCCTGGTCACCGTCGAGCACGTCGGCGGTCGCGGCCAGCACCGTGAGCATCGCCCGCACCGCGGGCTCCTCGCTCAGCGACCCGCTCACGGCGGGTGCGGCGACCGGCACCCCGGCGGCCGCCAGCGCGCGCGGCAACCGGGTTCCCGCTCGTGGCACCGACCGCACGATCACCGCCATCTGCGACCACGGCACGTCGTCGACCAGGTGCGCACGCCGCAGCGCGTCGGCGATCAGCGCGGCCTCCGCGTGCGCCGACGCCGCCAGCCGCAGCTGGACCGAACCCTCCTCGGCGCCGGTGCCGTCGATTCGCCGTCCCTCGCTGCTGCCGGGCAGCCGGCCCGCGATGCCGCTGACGGCGCGCGCGACCGCCGGTGCGCACCGATGCGACCGGGTCAGCGTCACCGCGGGGGCATCGCCATCCAGGAGCCCGGCCGGCTCGCCGCCCCGGAAGCCGAACACCGCCTGATTGGGGTCTCCGGCCAGCAGCGCCAGTTCGCTTCCCGCCGCCAGCAGCTGGACCAGCCGCGCTGCCTGCGGGTCGAGTTGCTGGGCGTCGTCGACCAACAGGACCCGGATGCGGGTGCGCTCGGCGGCCAGCAGCTCGGCGTCGACCGCGAACGCCTCCAGGGCGGCGCCCACGAGTTCGGCGGCACCCAGCGCCGGCGTCGTGGCTTGCGGCGCCGCGGTGCCCACCGCCGCGCGCAGCAGCATCACCTGTTCGTACTGCTGGGCGAACCGGCCCGCCGCGGTCCAGTCCGGTCGACGGCACAGCCGGCCGATGCGCTGTAGCTCTTGCGGGTCGACGCCGCGTTCCGCGCAGCGCGCCAACAGGTTTCGCAGTTCGGTGGCGAATCCCGCGGTGCTCAGCGCGGGCCACAGGTGCGCCGGCCATCCGGAGGTGCCCTCGCCCTCGAGGTCACCGGCCAGCAGCTCGCGGATGATGGCATCCTGTTCGGCGCTGGTGACCAGCCGCGGCGGGGCATCCCCGGCGCGCTCGGCCGCCCGCCGCAGGACGGCGTAGGCGTAGCTGTGCACGCTGCGCACGACCGGCTCACGGATCGCGGACCGACCCGGGCCGGTGGCACGCAGCAACGACATCGTCAAAGCACTGCGCTGGCGCATCCCGATCCGTCCCGAACCGGTAAGCAGCAGAACCGATTCCGGATCGGCACCGGCGTCGACCGCAGCGACGGCAGCATCGACCAGCAGGCTGCTCTTCCCGGTACCCGGACCGCCCAGGATCCGGATCGCGCCGCGAGCGCCCGGAGCCAGCACGGCGCTCGCCTCGGCACCCCACGTCAACGACATACCGGCATGACATCACGAGGGTCTGACAAGTCGGTCCGGCCAGGCCGGCGGTGTCCCCCGAGCCTGGCATCATCAACGCGTGACCACCGACCTTCACGTACACCGCATCGGTCCGGACGGCCCGGTGCAGATGCTCGCCCTGCACGGACTGACCGGACACGGCCAGCGGTGGCAGCAGTTGGGCGATCATCTGCCCGAAATCACCATTGCCGCTCCCGATCTGATCGGCCACGGCAGGTCGTCGTGGGCTGCGCCGTGGACCATTGACGCCAACGTCGCTGCGCTGGCCGCGCTGCTGGACGAGGCGGCCGAGGCGCCGGTGCTGGTCGTCGGCCACTCGTTCGGCGGCGGGCTGGCAATGAACCTGGCCGCGAACCGGCCGGACTTGGTGTCGGGTCTGCTCCTGCTCGACCCCGCGGTGGGCCTGGACGGCAACTGGACGTGGCAGATCGCCGAGGCGATGTTCTCCTCGCCCGACTATCCGGACCCGGCCGAAGCTCGCCAGGAAAAGGCAACCGGCTCTTGGGCCGACGTCGATCCGGACGTGCTCGACGCCGAACTCGACGAGCACCTGGTCCAGCTGCCCAGCGGGCGCTACGGCTGGCGGGTGAGCGTGCCGGCGATGATGTCCTACTGGAGCGAATTGGCCCGTCCCACCGTGCTTCCGCCGGCGGGCACGCCGACGACGTTGGTGCGCGCGGCGTGGACGTCGCCGCCCTACGTCACCGAGCAGCTCATCGCGGGTCTGCAGCAACGGCTGGGCGCCGATTTCGAATTGCTGACCTACGAGTGCAACCACATGGTGCCGGGCGCCAAACCGACCGAGGTCGCCGCGCTGATCCGCAAACAGCTGCGGGCCGGCTGACCGTGGCGCCGGTGACCGAGGATCAAGTCGAGCGGGTGCGCGCACTGGTCGCCGCGATCCCCTCCGGCCGCGTCTGCACCTACGGCGACATCGCCGCTGTCGCAGGGCTTTCCAGCCCGCGGATCGTCGGCTGGATCATGCGCACCGACTCCTCCGACCTGCCCTGGCACCGGGTCATCACCGCATCCGGGCGACCGGCTCGGCATCTGACGACGCGGCAACTGGAACTGTTACGCGCCGAGGGAGTGCTGTCCGTCGACGGCAGGGTGGCGCTCAGCGAAGTCCGCTACGAGTTTCCGCCGGACTAGAGCACCAGGCGGATCAGGGCCGCCGTGCGGGCCAGACCCGGGAATGCCTCGGCGGTAGACCGGGGATGCAGCGCATGCACCGCGAGACGAAACATCAACGCGCGCAACAACATCTGAGGCCACTCCGGCAGCGCGTTCCAGCGTTCGATCAGTCCGTCGTCGGCCTCACCCCAGGACAGCGCGTCGACCACGACCACACCGGCGGCCCACGACGCGGGCCGCCAGTAGGGCGTGATGTCGGTGATCCCCGGCGCGGCGGTGCCGACGAAGAGGACCGTCCCGTAGAGGTCTCCGTGCACCAGCTGGTTGGGGCTCTTGGTCGGCTTGCGCAACGTGGCCAGCTGGCCGATCAGCTCGACCGACCGCTCGGCGTCGGCGCTGGGCGGAGCGGTGCGCGCGCCGGGTGGAATCGACTGCAGTGGCCGCTCTTCCCAGGCGGACCGGTCGGCGGCGATGAACACGTCGACGTCCGACCACGGCGTGGTCGGTCCCTGGGTCAGGAATCGGGGGCGTTCGAGTTTGCCGGTGGCCTCGTGCAGCCGCACCGCCGCCGAGACGACTTCGTCGTGCCGGGGCTCCGGCGTACCGGCGACGAACGTGTCCGCCCGCCATCCGGAGACCACGTAGCGCCCGTCGGTCGAGCGCACCGGACGGGCCAGCCGCACCCCGTCGACGAACAGCGTTTCCCGCACTCGCGCAGACCAGGCCGCGCGCGCGTGGTCGGCAACGACCGACAGGACGACCTCGCCGCATCGCCAGCCGCCCTCCCAGCTGGCGCCCAGCGCGATGGGCTTGACACCGGCCAAACCAAACGCCGAAAGCACGTGCTCCGGCGGTGGTTCGACGCTCACGGGGGTTAGCCTACAAGTGCGACGATGCGGGTCCGCGCGACGCGCTGGCGTGCGTCAGTACATCACCATGTCGGGCTGCATCTGCTGCGCCCACGCCACGATTCCACCCTGCAAGTGCACGGCATCGGCGAAACCGGCCTTCTTCACCGCCGCCAGCGCCTCGGCCGAGCGCACCCCCGTCTTGCAGTACAGCACCGCCTTGCGGTCGTGCGGCAGCTTGGTCAGACCCTCGCCGGAGCTGATCAACGAGTTCGGGATCAGCTGGGCGCCGTCGATGTGATTGATGGCCCACTCAACCGGTTCTCGAACGTCGATCAGGGCCAGCTTCCTGCCCGAGTCCAGCAACGCGCGCAGCTCCGCCGGTGTGATCGTCGAGCCGGCGGCCGCCTCGGCGGCATCGTCGGAAATCGCACCGCAAAACGCCTCGTAGTCGATCAGTTCGGTGATCCGCGGCGTGGCGGGGTCTTTGCGGATCCTGATCGTGCGGTAGCTCATCTCCAGCGCGTCGTAGATCATCAGCCGGCCCAGCAGCGGTTCCCCGATGCCGGTGATCAGCTTGATCGCCTCGGTGCCCATGACCGACGCGATCGAGGCGCAGATGATGCCGAGCACGCCTCCTTCGGCGCACGACGGAACCATGCCGGGCGGTGGCGGCTCCGGGTAGAGGTCGCGGTAGTTCAGGCCGCGCTCGTTGCCGGCCTGATCGGCCGGGGCATCCTCCCAGAACACCGAGACCTGACCTTCGAAGCGGTAGATCGACCCCCAGATATAGGGCTTGCCGGCCAGCACCGCGGCGTCGTTGACCAGATACCGGGTGGCGAAGTTGTCGGTGCCGTCGATGATCAGGTCGTATTGGCTGAACAGCTCGACGGCGTTGCCCGCCTCCAGCCGGAACTCGTGCAGCCGCACCGCGACCAACGGGTTGATCGCGTGGATCGAGTCGCGGGCGGATTGCGCCTTGGCACGGCCGACGTCGGCGGTGCCGTGGATGATCTGACGCTGCAGGTTGGACTCGTCGACGACGTCGAAGTCGACGATGCCGATCGTCCCGACGCCGGCCGCGGCCAGGTACAACAGCGCCGGTGCGCCGAGCCCGCCGGCGCCGATCACCAGCACCCGCGCGTTCTTCAGCCGCTTCTGCCCGTCGACGCCCAGGTCCGGGATGATCAGATGGCGGCTGTAGCGCGCCACTTCGTCGCGACTCAGCTCGCCGGCGGCATCGACTAGTGGCGGCAACGATGTGGACACCGAATATCTCCTCGGTCAGCTTCGCGACTCAACGTCTCCAGTCAACGCTTCGGTTGCCGGCGACGCTTCCCCGAGGGTGTTTCAGGCGATCGGATACGGCCAGGGATTGAATCGGCAGGTCTTGCCGTCGGCCTTGACGTATTCCGGGTCGAACTTCGCGGCGTCGTCGTTGGAGGTGGAGAACGTCTGCTGCATCATCACCGGCGCCAACCCGCCCTGCTTGTCGCACGCCTCGTGGCGCACGTAGCCGATGGCGTGGCCGACCTCGTGGTCGATGACGTACTGCCGGTACGAACCGACGTCGCCCTCGAACGGCACGGCGCCGCGCACCCAGCGCGCCTCGTTGACGAACACCCGGGCCTGGCGCTCCGGGCCGTAGGCCGGGTTGTAGCAGGAGGTCTCCAGCCTGAACTCGTAGCCGCACCCCTCGCGCACCGTCACCGGCGACACCAGCGAAATCCGGAAGTCGGGTTTGGCCCCACTAGTTCCGTCGATCCTGACGAACGCGAACTGCGGATTGTGCGTCCAGCCCTTGGGGTTGGCCAGCGTTTGATCGACCATCGTGGCGAACGCGTCGTCACCGCCGAACATCGCGGGGTCCAAACCGTTCTCGACCTCGACGGTGTACCGGAACACCTTGGCGGTGCCCTGACCGATCTGCGGCGTGGTGCCGGGTACGACATGCCAGGTCTTGTCGCCGGCTTCGGTGAACGGACCGCCGTCCGGCAGCGTCCCGGCCGGCAGATTGGCGTCGAAGGTGGCCAGGCCGCGCGGCGGAGCGTCGAGGATCGCGGTGCCCACGGCCCCGATGGCCGGCGGGCCCTGGATGGTCGGCTTGGTCGCCGTCGGTTGCGGCGCGCCGACGCCGGTCACCGTCTGATAGATGACCACCGCGGTCAATGCCACCAGAACGGGCAGCGCATAGGCGCGCCAGCCGTAGGTGGAGACGAATCGGCCCAGCCACGATTGCTTGCGCCACTGGCGGGGACGGTCGCGATCGGCGCGGGCACGTCCGCTGCCGACCGCGACGGGATCCCGCAGGGCGCGAAGCGGCTCTCGCCACTCGTCGCGCAGCATCGGCACTCGACCGCTGCCGGGCACGGGCGGCTCGGACGTCATTGCCCCAGGATGGCACAGCCGCGACGCCGGGTGTCCCTGGCGCGCCCTAGGACACCGGTTCTCCCCTGCGCAGACGGTGCCGATGCCGGTCGCAGGTACACCATGGGTAGTAATGTCTGTGCGACGAGCGACGAGCGGCGCGCGGCGGGCCTGTCAATATCCGATGGTCAGTCGCCACAATTCAAATGAGGACCAAGTGAGCGATCTCGCCAAGTCGGCGGCACGACGTGCCGTCAGATCGGGTGACCGCGGTCGGCCGAGTGACGGCATAGCGACCTCGAACCGGCGGGGGAACCGGTTGCCGCGCGACGAGCGTCGCGGCCAACTGCTGATCGTGGCCAGCGATGTCTTCGTCGACCACGGTTACCACGCGGCCGGCATGGATGAGATCGCCGATCGGGCGGGAGTCAGCAAACCCGTTCTGTACCAACACTTTTCCAGCAAGCTGGAGCTGTATCTGGCGGTGCTCAATCGCCACGTCGACAACCTGGTGTCGGGTGTGCAGAACGCGTTGAGCACCACCACCGACAACCGGCGGCGGTTGCATGCGGCCGTTCAGGCTTTCTTCGACTTCATCGAGCACGACAGCCAGGGGTACCGGCTGATCTTCGAGAACGACTACGTCACCGAGCCCGAGGTCGCCGCGCAGGTACGGGCGGCCACCGAATCGTGCATCGACGCGGTATTCGCGCTGATCAGCGCGGACTCCGGCCTTGACCCGCACCGTGCCCGGATGATCGCGGTGGGCCTGGTCGGGATCAGCGTCGACTGCGCCAGGTACTGGCTGGACTCCGACCGCCCGATCTCGAAGTCGGATGCGGTCGACGGCACCGTCGCATTCGCCTGGGGCGGGCTGTCACACGTGCCGCTTACTCGCTCTTAGCGCGCTTACCGCTGGCGTGCGCGCCGCTGTCTGACCCGATTCCGAAGCCGACCCGACGGCCGTCGGCGGCACCGATCTCGACGTAGGCGATCTTGGCGGAGTGGATCAGATAGCGGCGGCCCTTCTCGTCGGTGAGGCCCAGCAGACTCGAGCCTTCCCGCAGCGCGGCACTCACGGCCTCCTCGACCTCGGCAGGCGTCTGCGCGCTGGAGAAGACCAGCTCGCGCGGACTGTCCGTGATACCGACCTTGACCTCCACGATGGCCCCTTCCGTTGCTATTCCGTCGCAGGCGTGTCAAGCAGCAGGTTAGTGGACGCGGCCGGGGCGCTCCGAGCAGAGGGTGACGGCGGGGAGTTCGCGGTAAGCGAAACGCTGCTGAACGGCAGATAACGATTGGCTCCCAGCCTGATCAAGGTGGCTCGCGGCGCCCCTTTTCGTCTTTTCACGTCAGTAACATCGGCATCATCAGACACACACTCGATGATCGCGCCGGCCTAGCTCGTGGCTTCGCCCACGACTACCCCGATGACGACGACTACGACGGAGCCGACTATGACGGCTACGACGATGACGAGTACGCCGAGGACGAGGACGCAGCCGACGAATACGAGTACGACGAGCTCAAGGAGCTCCTCTGGCCGATCGGCTCCTGGCGTCCGGCGGTCGCGCTGCTCGGCGCGGTGGTGGCGATCGGCGCGATCGCGACCGCGGTGATCATCAACAGCGGCGACAGCGCGTCGACGAAGGCCACCATCGCGCCGCCGGCCCCCACTACGTCCGCACCGCGGACCACCAGCCCGCCGAGCGCCACGCAACGCCCGGTGCCGAGCACGTCGCAAGCACCCCAGCTACCGCCGGAGACCGTCACCACGCTGAGCCCGCCGAGCGCGGCGCTGACGACTCCGCCGCTGGCCGTGTCGCCGCCCGCGGTCGTAGCCCCAACGGCCACAGTGAATCCCAGCACCATCTACTACAGCGTGACCGGGACGAAGACGCTGCTGGACCTGGTGAACGTCGTCTACACCGACGCCCGTGGCTACCCCCAGACCGAGTTCAACGTGTCGCTGCCCTGGACCAAGGTTGTGGTGCTGAATCCGGGGGTGACGACCCAATCGGTCGTCGCGACCAGCATCGTGGGCAAGGTGAACTGCGCGATCGTCAACGCGCAGGGTCAGGTCGAGGTGGCGTCGGCCAACAACTCGAACCTGGCGACCTGCACCAAGTAGGGCTCAGCCCAGACCGAGCTCGCGCATACGCCGCTCGTGTGTTTGCTGCAGACGCTCGAAGAACGCGCTGAGCTGACCCAGGCCGCCGGTGCCCGACACCACCAGGTCCACCAGCTCGTCGTGATCTGCCAACAGGTACTGGGCCTGGGTGAACGCTTCGCCGTACAGCCGGCGGGCCCACAGCGCTAACCGGCTGCGCTGTTTGCCGCTCGCGGTCACCGCGGCGCGTACCTCGGCGACGACGAACTGCGAGTGCCCGGTTTCCGACAGGGCCGCGCGCACCACGTCGGCGACCTCGTCGGGCAGCTTGTCGGCGATCTCTAGGTAGAGGTCGGCGGCCAGCGCGTCGCCGATGTAGGTCTTGACCAGCGCCTCCAGCCAGGTGCTGGGCATCGTCAGCCGGTGGTAGTTCTCCAGCGCCGACACGTACTTCGACATGGCCGAAACGACGTCGACGCCGCGGCTTTCCAGCGCGTCGTGCAGCAGCTCGTAGTGCTGCATCTCGGCGGCCGCCATGCTCGCCATGGAAATGCGTCCCCGCAGGTCGGGAGCCATCCGAGCCTCGTCAGTCAGCCGGTAAAACGCGGCCACCTCGCCATAGGCGAGCACTGCGAACAGCTCGTTGACGCCCGGATGGTCCGCGGTCAGTCCTACGGAAGGTGATTCGTCTACTTGGTCGGCAGAGGAGGCCGAAGTCATGGGCATCACTGTAGTCGGCAGACCTGGAAGAAGATGGGGATGAGCTGTCGACCAGCTATCATGCAGATTGATAGTGGCTGTATTTCTTTGCACCGCCGCTATCGGCGAAATGTGCGTGCACAGCTGGCCCGCCCCATCTCAGCAGGGCCCGGTGACTCAGCGACTTGGAGTCGGAACTCGTGCGCGCGTGACCCGCGAGAAAAACCGACCCAATCGAATAAGTCACCGAAAGGTACATCACCCACGCATGACTGCATTGACGAACAAAACTGAACCCACCTTCGCCGAACTCGGCGTACGCGACGAAATCGTCCGGGCGCTCGCCGAGAAGGGCATTGAGCACGCCTTTGCCATCCAGGAACTCACCCTGCCGATGGCGCTGTCCGGCGACGACGTCATCGGACAGGCCCGTACGGGTATGGGCAAGACCCTCGCCTTCGGCGTGCCGCTGCTGCAGCGCATCACCAACGGCGGCGACGCGCGGCCGCTCAACGGCACACCCCGCGCCCTGGTCGTGGTGCCCACCCGCGAGCTGTGCCTGCAGGTCACCGAGGACCTGGCCGCCGCCGCCAAGCACCTGACCGCCGACGAGGGCCGCCGCCTGTCGGTGGTATCGATCTACGGCGGCCGGGCCTACGAACCGCAGATCGACGCGCTGCGCACCGGCGCCGACGTCGTGGTGGGCACCCCGGGCCGGTTGCTCGACCTCGCCCAGCAGGGTCACCTGCAGCTGGGCGGGTTGTCGGTGCTGGTGCTCGACGAGGCCGACGAGATGCTGGACCTGGGCTTCCTGCCGGACATCGAGCGGATCCTGCGCCAGATCCCGGCCGACCGGCAGTCGATGCTGTTCTCGGCGACGATGCCCGACCCGATCATCACGCTGGCCCGCACGTTCATGGTGCAGCCCACCCATATTCGTGCCGAGGCACCACACTCGGCGGCCACCCACGACACCACCGAGCAGTTCGTCTACCGCGCCCACGCGCTGGACAAGGTGGAGATGGTCAGCCGGATACTGCAGGCCGAGGGCCGCGGCGCGACGATGATCTTCACCCGCACCAAGCGCACCGCCCAGAAGGTCGCAGACGAGCTGGCCGAGCGCGGCTTCAAGGTCGGCGCCGTGCACGGCGATCTCGGGCAGATCGCCCGCGAGAAGGCGCTCAAGGCGTTTCGGGCCGGCGACGTCGACGTGCTGGTGGCCACCGACGTGGCCGCGCGCGGCATCGACATCGACGACATCACCCACGTCATCAACTATCAGATCCCCGAGGACGAGCAGGCCTACGTGCACCGGATCGGCCGCACCGGACGCGCCGGAAAGACAGGTATCGCCGTGACCCTGGTGGACTGGGACGAACTGCCGCGCTGGACGGCCATCGACAAGGCGCTGAACCTGGGCTCCCCGGATCCGGCCGAGACCTACTCCAGCTCGCCGCACCTGTACACCGAGCTGGGCATTCCGGGCGAGGCCAGCGGCACCATCGGCGCGCCGAAGAAGTCGCCGGTCAAGCGCCGCGAGACCGAGCGCACCGAACGCACCACGACGTCGGAGAAGCCGGCGCGCGCCCGTTCGGCGAACCGGCGCCGCCGCACCCGCGGTGGGCAGCCCGTGAGCGGCCACCCGGCCGACAGCGACGGCGAAACCGCCGCGGAGACAGCCCCGGACGCGTCCGGCACCGGCAGTGCTAGCAGCAACAACCGTCGTCGCCGTCGTCGCCGCAAGCCGGCGGAAGCCACCACCAACGCCGGCTGAGCCGACGTCCAGGCATGGTCAAACCCGAACGCCGCACCAAAGGCGATCTGCTGGCCGCCGCGGCGATCGCGGCCGCCGTCGCCGCAATTGCCTCGCTGATCTGGTGGACCAGCGACGCCCGGGCCACGATCAGCCGGCCCGCCGCGACGCCGGCGCCCAACCCGGCCCCGGCCAAGCAGGTGCCGGCCGGCCTGAAGCAGCTGTGGACCGCGCCCAGCTCCGCCACCACGGCACCGGTGATCGTGGGCGGGACGGTGACCACCGGCGACGGCCGTGAGGTGGACGGCCGCGACGCCGGCACCGGCCAGACGCGCTGGACGTACTCCCGCGACACCGACCTGTGCGGCCTGTCCTGGGTCTACCACTACGCGGTCGCCGTCTACCGCGACGACCGCGGTTGCGGCCAGGTCAGCACCATCGACGGGACCACCGGCCGCCGGGGGGCTGCCCGCAGCAGCTACGCCGACCCGCGGGTGCGGCTGTCCTCGGACGGCACGACGGTGTTGTCGGTCGGCGATACCCGCCTGGAGCTGTGGCGCTCCGACATGGTCCGGATGCTGGCCTACGGCGAGACCGACGCCCGGGTGAAACCGTCGTCGCGGGGACTGCACTCAGGATGCAAGCTCTACTCGGGGGCG
This sequence comes from Mycobacterium ahvazicum, assembly GCF_900176255.2. Classification (GTDB taxonomy): domain Bacteria; phylum Actinomycetota; class Actinomycetes; order Mycobacteriales; family Mycobacteriaceae; genus Mycobacterium; species Mycobacterium ahvazicum. The sequence goes on along the minus strand of NZ_FXEG02000002.1, from coordinate 854,940 downwards.
GCCAGCTCGTTGGAGGTTTCGGTGCTGGAGAGCTGCGGGAACCAGGGCGACCTGCGCCTGGCCCTGCTGCGCCCGGGCAAGGAAGACGACGAACCCCAGCAGCATCTCGTGTCCGAGCCCGGGATCAAGGCGAACTCGGGCGCTCGCGTGCTCACCGTCTGGCAAAGCAACACAGCCGTTTACCTGCCGGCGCCGCAGCCCCGGGTCGACGTGATCGACGAGATGGGCACCACGGTGGCGAGCACGCTGCTGCCCAAGGCGCCGACGGACTCGGAGGTGTCGCAGGCGGGCAACCTGGTGACCTGGTGGACCGGCGATTCGGTGTTGGTGTTCGAGGCAAGCACCCTGAATCTGCGCTACACCGTCGCCGCGGGCGACAAGACGGTCCCGTTGGGACCCGGCACCATGATGGCCGGCAAGCTGCTGATTCCGGTCACCGGCGGGATCGGCGTCTATGACCCCATGACCGGAGTCAATGAGCGCAACATCCCGGTGCAGCGGGCACCGAGCACCCGTGCGGTGGTCCCGGCGGTGTCGGGATCCCGGGTGTTCGAGCAGCGCGGCGACACCGTGGTCGCGCTGGGCTGACGGTTAAGCCTCGACGGAGAACGTCGGCAGCGGTTTGCCCGACTTCCAATGTTTGAGCAACGCCTGCGCCAGCGTGGAGTAGGCCAGCGCGCCCTTGTTCTTGCGTCCGGCCAGCACCGACGAGCCCGACGCGCTGGCCTCGGCGAAACGCACGGTGCGCGGGATCGGCGGTGCCAGCACCGGCAGGTCGTAGCGGTCCGCGACGTCGAGCAGCACATCGCGGGTGTGCGTGGTGCGCGAGTCGTACAAAGTCGGCAACGCACCCAGCAGCCGCAGGTTCGGGTTGGTGATCTGCTGGACATCGGCGACGGTGCGCAGGAATTGACCGACGCCGCGGTGCGCCAGCGTCTCGCACTGCAGCGGCACGATCACCTCGTCGGCGGCCGTCAGCCCGTTGAGGGTCAGCACCCCCAGCGACGGCGGGCAGTCGATGACGACGACGTCGAATTGGTCGGCGACTTTCGCCAGCGCGCGCTTGAGTGCGTACTCGCGCCCGGCCCGCATCAGCAGCATCGCCTCGGCGCCGGCCAGGTCAATGTTGGCCGGCAGCAGCGTCATTCCCTCCATCGTGGTGACCAGCGCGGCGCTCGGCTCGATCTCACCCAGCAGCACCTCGTGCACCGACACCGGCAACTTGTCGGGATCTTGACCGAGCGAGAAAGTCAGACAACCCTGCGGATCCAGGTCGACGAGCAGGACTCGCTTCCCCTTTTCCACCATCGCCGCACCCAGCGAGGCAACCGTCGTCGTCTTGGCGACCCCACCCTTCTGGTTGGCGACCGCCAATACCCGCGTCTCACTCACACCTGCCATCCTGGCACGTTCGGGGCCGGGTGCCGGGGCGACGGGCCCACGAGTCTCGGGCAGAATCAGTCCACATGGGCTTGCACAACCATCGACTTGTACTGCTGCGCCATGGCGAGACCGAATGGTCGAAATCCGGCCAGCACACCGGCCGCACCGATATAGAGCTCACCGACACCGGCCGGCTGCAGGCCGAGCTTGCCGGGCACGTCCTGCGTGAGCTGAAGCTCACTGATCCGCTGGTGATCAGCAGTCCGCGGATACGAGCACTGACCACGGCCAAGCTGGCCGGTCTCGCTGTCGACGAGGTATCTGAACTGCTCGCCGAATGGGATTACGGTTCCTACGAGGGGTTGACGACTCCACAGATCCGGGAATCGGACCCGGATTGGCTGGTGTGGACCCACGGTTGCCCCGGCGGTGAGAGTGTGGCGCAAGTCAGCGCCCGCGCTGACCGGGCCGTCGCACTGGCGTTGGAGCACATGGCTTCGCGCGACGTGGTGTTCGTGGGTCACAGCCATTTCTCCCGCTCGGTCATCACCCGGTGGGTCGAACTGCCGCTGGTCGAGGGCAGCCGGTTCTGGATGCTCGCCGGCTCGATCGCCGTATGCGGATTCGAGCATGGCCTGCGCCAGCTCGCCGCGCTCGGACTGACCGGTCTCCCGCAGGCAATCGCACCCGGTTGAGCACCACGGAACCGCCGTTCGCACTGTGCGGCCCGCGCGGCACCCTGATTGCCGAAGGGGTGCGGGCGCACTACGACGACGTGGGCGCCGCCCAAGCCGCGCTGAGATCGGGATCCGCCCCAATTGTGTTGGGCGCATTGCCTTTTGACGTGAAACGACCCGCTGCGCTGCTGGTGCCGGACAGGGTGCGGCACAGCGACGGACCACCCGACTGGCCGACGGAGCCGCTGCCGAACGTGCGCATCGCCGCGGCCATCCCGCCACCGGCCGAATACCGCGTCCGGATCAGCCGCGCCCGCGATGAGCTGACCGCGCCGAACACCGCGCTGAGCAAGGTGGTGCTGGCCCGGGCGTTGCGGCTGGCCGCCGACGGCCCGCTGGACGCCCGTGTGGTGCTGAGCCGCCTGGCCACCAACGATCCGGCGGCCTACTGCTATCTGGCCGACCTGAGCGCCGCCGGTGCGGACTGCGCCGGCGCGGCCCTGGTGGGTGCGAGCCCGGAGCTTCTGGTCGCACGCTCCGGCGACCGGGTGAGCTGCCAGCCGTTCGCCGGTTCGGCCCCACGCGCCGCGGACCCCGAGCGCGACGCCGCCAACGGCGCCGCGCTGGCCGCCTCCGCCAAGGACCGCCACGAGCATCAGCTGGTCATCGACACGATGCGGGCCGCGCTGGAACCGCTGTGCGACGAGCTGACCATCGCACCCGAGCCGCAGCTGAGCCGCACCGCCGCGGTCTGGCATCTGTGCACACCGATCAGCGGCCGGCTGCGCGATAAGTCAACCACCGCAATCGATTTGGCGCTGACTCTGCACCCCACCCCGGCGGTCGGAGGCGTGCCCGCCGAGGCAGCGTCCGAGCTGATTGCCGAGATCGAAGGCGACCGCGGCTTCTATGCCGGCGCGGTGGGCTGGTGCGACTCCCACGGTGACGGCTATTGGGTGGTGTCCATCCGCTGTGCGCAGCTGTCGGCGGATCGCCGCACCGCCCTGGCCCACGCCGGCGGCGGCATTGTCGCGGAATCGGATCCTGACGCCGAAGTTGACGAGACCACAACGAAATTCGCCACGATTCTCAACGCGCTTGGAGTTGAGCAATGAGCGAAAGCATTCGTCGCGCCAAACCCGGAGACGCCGCCGACATAGCCGACATGATCCACGCGCTGGCCGAATTCGAACGCGCCGCCCAAGATTGCACCGTCACCGAAAAGCGGATTTCCGCAGCACTTTTCGGCCGTTCGCCGATCGTGTACGGACATGTCGCCGAAGTCGACGGTGAGATCGCCGCGATGGCGCTGTGGTTCCTCAACTTCTCCACGTGGGACGGCGTCGGCGGCATCTACCTCGAGGATCTGTTCGTCCGGCCCGAATTCCGCCGCCGGGGCCTGGCCCGCGCACTGCTGGCGACCCTGGCGGCCGAGTGTGTCGACAACGGCTACACCCGGTTGTCGTGGGCGGTGCTGAACTGGAACGCCGACGCGATCAGGCTGTACGACGAGGTCGGCGGGCAACCGCAACGAGAGTGGACCACCTACCGGCTGTCCGGGGCGTCCTTGTCCGGGCTGGCCGGACCGCGCTGATCGCCTCCGGCTACCCAGCGCAGTGCGGCGGGGCTGAAGAGCAGGAGCAACACCGTCAGCGCCACCAAGGCCAGCGGTATACCGAACGCCGCACGATGCGAACCGACCGCGAGGTACCAGGACACCGGCAACAACAGCAGCTGGGTGAACACCGCGAGCCCACGCCCCCAGCGCTGCCCAACGACCAACGCGCGACCGGCGGCCAGCACCACGCCGCCGATCACCAGGAACCAGAGCGCGGTGCCCAGACCGTTGACCACCCGCTGGTCGGCTCCGGCGATCGCACGCACCACCAGGACCGCGGCCATCGCCAGAGCGGCCAGCCCCTGCGCCGCGACAATGAATCCGGCGCCGCGGACGGCCGACGGGGGCGGTGGTATCTCCTGGTTGCGGCGGCCGCGGTTCACAGCGTCAGCGTAGCCACGCGGAACCCCCCATCCGCCGAGCCGTCGCTTCCCCCACAGCAAGGCCTTAACCGGCCCGCATAAGCTCGTGCATCATGCGTGCCGTTCTGATCGTGAACCCCGCAGCCACATCCACCACGCCCGCCGGCCGCGATCTGCTGGCGCATGCGCTCAAGAGCCGCCTCGAGCTCACCGTCGAGCACACCAACCACCGCGGTCACGGGACCGAACTCGGCCACGCGGCCGCCGAGAGCGGGGTCGACCTGGTCGTCGTGCACGGCGGGGACGGCTCGGTGAGCGGGGTCGTCAACGGGATCCTGGGCCGCCCCGGCACGCCGCGGCCTGCACACGTCCCCGCCGTCGCGGTGGTACCTGGCGGTTCGGCGAACGTGCTGGCCAGATCGCTGGGGATCTCCCGGGACCCGGCCGCCGCCACCAACCAGCTGATCCAGCTGATCGACGACTACCGCCGCCACCAGAGCTGGCGGCGCATCAGCCTGATCGACTGCGGCGAGCAGTACGCGGTGATCAACGCCGGAATGGGCGTCGACGCCGAGGTGGTCGCCGCGGTGGAGGCCCAGCGCAACAAGGGCGTCAAGGTAACGCCGTTGCGGTACTGGCGGGTCGCGGTGCCCGCAACGATCCGCTACAGCCGCCGCGCGCCGGACATGACGCTGGAGCTGCCCGGCCGCGACCCCGTCTCGGGCGTGCAATTCGCCTGGGTGTCCAACACGACGCCCTGGACCTACAGCAACAGCCGGCCGATGGTGACCAACCCGGGTTGCAGCTTCGAGTCGGGCCTCGGCGTGTTCGCGGTTACCAGTTTGAAGGTGATTCCCACACTTCGATTACTGCGCCAGATTCTCGCGAAGAACCCGAACCCACAAGCCAACCAACTTGTCCGAGACGACGACACCGCTTGCGTGCGAATCAGTTGCAGCGCCGGGCCGGTGGCCAGTCAGTACGACGGGGAGTACCTCGGGCTGCGCGAATCCATGACGTTCCGATCGGTGCCCGATGCACTTTCCGTGGCGGCGCCGCCGCAAAGCAAGCCGTCCTGAACTGCGAAAACGCCACCCCATACCGGGAGAGCGACCAAATATTCTCGGCAGGGTAATCGGCGAGTGTAGTACAACGGAGTGAGGGCTTGACTAAGCCTTAATCAAAGTGAGATAGCCCACGGCCCAACTCACGCTATTGACTTCTGTTGTGCCTGTGAAACGATCGAAAGGTTGCATGCAGAGATTGTGGGGGTACCAAACGGACCCTTACTCATGCAAGCGTTAAGAGCCGAAGAATAACGCCAGTGCGCGATGCTGCGCACATAGTGAGGAGTAACTACTTATGGATTGGCGCCACAAGGCGGTGTGTCGCGACGAGGACCCGGAGCTGTTCTTCCCGGTAGGGAACAGTGGCCCGGCGCTCGCGCAGATCGCTGACGCGAAACTGGTCTGCAATCGGTGTTCGGTGACCACGGAGTGCCTCGGATGGGCGCTGAACACCGGTCAGGATTCCGGTGTGTGGGGCGGCATGAGCGAAGACGAGCGGCGTGCGCTCAAGCGCCGCAACGCCCGGACGAAGGCCCGCAGCGGAGTCTGATCCCAGTCTCCAGACAGCGCGGCCCCGACAACTTGTCGGGGCCGCGCTGTTGCGTGGGTACCTACAGCAGCAACCTGGACCGACGGCCGATCGGCACCCGCAGCACCACGTCGGTGCCGCCGCGGGGCGCTTGGCGCATCCCCAAGGTGCCGTCAAGCTCGGCGGCCACCAGGGTGCGCACGATCTGCAGTCCCAGGCTGTCGGATTTTTCCAGGCTGAACCCGTCGGGCAGGCCGCGCCCGTCGTCGTGCACCACCACATCGAGCCAGCGCGCCGAGCGCTCGGCACGAATCGACACCGACCCCTCCGGGGCAGCCGGGTCAAACGCGTGCTCGATCGCGTTCTGCACCAGCTCGGTGATCACCATGATCAGCGCCGTGGCGCGGTCGGAGTCGAGCACGCCCAGATCACCGACGCGGTTGATCCGGATCGGGCGGTCCACCGACGCGACGTCGTTCATGATCGGCAGGATCCGGTCGATGACCTCGTCGAGATTGACCTGCTCGTCGACCGACATCGACAGCGCGTCGTGGACCAAGGCGATCGATGACACCCGGCGCACCGATTCGATCAGCGCCTCGCGGCCTTCGGCGTTGACGGTCCGGCGCGCCTGCAGACGCAGCAGCGCCGCGACCGTCTGCAGGTTGTTCTTCACCCGATGGTGGATCTCACGGATCGTCGCGTCCTTGGAGATCAGGGCCCGGTCCCGGCGCTTCACCTCGGTCACGTCACGAATCAGCACCGCGGCGCCCGCGCCGGCGCCGTGCACCACCAGCGGCAACGTGCGCAGCAGCACCGTGGCCCCGCCGGCGTCGACCTCCATGCGCATGCTCTTGCCGCCGGCCAGCAGGTCCTGCACGTGCTCGGCCATCTCCTGGGCTTCGAACGAATCCGAGATCAGCGGCCGCGTGATCCGGATGAGGTTGTGGCCCTCCAGCTCGCTGGTCAGTCCCATGCGGTGGTACGCCGACAGGGCGTTGGGGCTGGCGTAGGCGACGACGCCGTCGACGTCGAGGCGGATGAATCCGTCACCCACCCGTGGCGTGGAGCGGGACATGGCGACGTCGCGCACATCCGGGAAGGTGCCCTCCGCCAGCATGTGGACCAGATCGGCGGCGCATTCGCGGTAGGCGGTCTCCAGGTGCCCGGAGTTCTGATTGGCGGTCGGCGCCGTTTGATGCTGGGTGAGCACCGCGACCACCTGATCGCCGTAGCGCACCGGCGACGCCGCAACGTGCGGTCCGGGAAGCTGCCACGAATCCTGTTGGCTCGCTTCGTTTCTCAGCTGAGCGGTGCCCGACGCGAAGGTCTCGGCGACCAGCAGTAGGCGATCGGCGGCCACGACGCTGCCCACCGAATCGGTCTGTAGAACCGTCGGCGCGGTGTTGGGCCGGCATTGCGCCACGCACACCAGCACCCCGTCGTCGCGGCGAACCCACATCAGATAGTCGGCGAACGACAGGTCGGCCAACAGCTGCCACTCCCCGACCACGGCATGCAGGTGGTCCACGGCGTTGCCGGGCAGCATCGTGTGTTCGGCCAGAAGATCACCGAGCGTGGACATCAAATACTCCCGCGTCGTCCCACGGCGGTAGGTGCGAAGCGCCGGAGGCTAGCTGATGACGGCGATCAGATCGCCCGCCTGGATGACATCGCCGACGGCCACACTCACCTTGCTGATCGTGCCGTCGACCTCCGCCAAAACCGGAATTTCCATCTTCATGGACTCCAGCAGCACCACGATGTCGCCCTTGCCGATTTGGTCGCCCTCGTTGACAACGACTTCCAGCACGCTGGCCACGATCTCGGCTCGAACATCCTCGGCCATCTTCACCCCACTCGTTTCGGCCACTGCGCATGCTGGCTGGTCTGGGCTTCCATCTCAAGCTCATGTATATCGAACCACAACATCATCAGGCATACCGGCGCGCGGGCCGGTCCCCGGTGGGGTGAAAAAGCACACGCTGCGCCGTGCGAGAATTGACGGCAACCTGACGGGCGCCCAGCGCCTGAGATCATGACCGAACGACGGAGGTTCTCCCCATGGCCAAGCGTGGCCGCAAGAAGCGTGACCGCAAGCACAGCAAGGCCAACCACGGCAGGCGTCCCAACGCCTAACCGCTGGTAGTCGCGCTGGAGCGCCTTCCTACGATTCCCGGATGATCGTGGTGCGGCGAATCTCCAGCCGCAACCGCTCGCGCAGGCCCTCGGGGGCCTTGTCGCCGCTGCATTTGGTCGCGATCAGCGCCTTGAATTGCTCTTCGATCCCGAACAGCCGCAGGCATGGCGGGCATTCGTCGAGATGCTGCTTGAGCTTTTTCCGCGTCTCCGCCGTGCATTCGCCGTCGAGCAGCGTCCATACCTCGGCGATCAATTCAGCGCATTCGGCCTTCGTGCGCGGATCCGAGCCCGCCGGGGCGCCGTCGGGCGAAAACTCGCTCATGACGACACCTCCTCGTGCGTCTGCTGACTCCGGATGAACCCGCGGTCCTTGGCCACGTCTTCCAACAACGAGCGCAGCTGGCGTCTGCCCCGATGCAGCCGAGACATTACCGTTCCGATCGGGGTATCCATGATCTCGGCGATCTCCTTGTACGGGAAACCCTCGACATCGGCGTAGTAGACGGCCATCCGGAACTCCTCCGGCAGCGCCTGCAACGCGGCTTTGATCTCGGTGTCCGGCAGCGCCTCCAGGGCCTCGACCTCGGCCGAGCGCAACCCGGTTGAGGAGTGTTCGGCGTTGGACGCCAGCTGCCAGTCGGTGATCTCCTCGGTCGGATACTCCGCGGGCTGGCGCTGCTTCTTGCGATAGCTGTTGATGTAAGTGTTGGTCAGAATCCGGTACAGCCACGCCTTGAGGTTGGTGCCGGCCCGGAACGACCGAAATCCGGCGTAGGCCTTAACCATCGTTTCCTGCAGCAGGTCCTCGGCGTCCGCGGGGTTGCGCGTCATGCGCAGCGCGCCGCCGTAGAGCTGGTCCAACAGGGGAATCGCGTCGCGCTCGAAGCGCGCGGTCAGCTCCTCGTCGGTTTCTTCAACAGGCTCGACAATGTCGGAACCGGTCACTCCGTCTGGGCCATCGTCTAAGTCGGCCATCTCGATTAACACGGTCCCTTCCGTTGCAGCGTCGCCACCCAGCACTGCTAGCGACACCGAACTCGCAAACAAGCGAGCCAACTGCTCTGCGCCTATTGAACTGCCTAACAGGCTTGTCGCCGTTGACACCAGATCCTCCTCCCAATCTAGAGGCTGCGACCGACAATGTTTGCCCGGGTCGCTCACATGCGTTTGTCGAGACCGACATGATCAACAGCACCAGCCGACGTGCTATTTCCGGTGCCAGGTCCCCCCAACCGACCGGTTGGGACCGGGCGTTACTGTGACGCCATGTCCCATGCCACGTCATTGCAAGGCAAGACCATGTTCATCTCCGGCGCCAGCCGCGGTATCGGCCTGGCCATCGCCAAACGCGCCGCACAGGACGGCGCCAACATCGCACTGATCGCCAAGACCGCCGAGCCGCACCCGAAACTGCCGGGAACGGTGTACACCGCCGCCAAGGAACTCGAAGAGGCCGGCGGCCAGGCCCTGCCGATCGTCGGCGACGTCCGTGATCCGGAATCCGTAGAATCCGCGGTGGCCAAGACCGTCGAGCAATTCGGCGGCATCGACATCTGCGTGAACAACGCGTCGGCGATCAACCTGGGGTCCATCGCCGAGGTCCCGATGAAGCGGTTCGACCTGATGAACGGCATCCAGGTGCGCGGCACCTACGCCGTGTCGCGAGCGTGCCTGCCCCACATGAAGGGCCGGGAGAACCCGCACGTCCTGACGCTGTCCCCGCCGGTGCTGCTCGGCCAGGAGTGGCTGAAGCCTACGGCGTACATGATGGCCAAATTCGGCATGACGCTGTGCGCGCTGGGCATCGCGCAGGAGATGCGCGCCGATGGCATCGCGTCGAACACGCTGTGGCCGCGCACGCTGGTGGCCACCGCCGCGGTGCAGAACCTGCTCGGCGGCGACGAGGCGATGGGCCGGGCCCGTAAGCCCGAGGTCTACTCGGACGCGGCCTACATCATCCTGAACAAGCCGTCCAAGGAATTCACCGGCAACATGCTGCTGTGCGAGGACGTGCTGCTGGAAAACGGCGTCACCGACCTGTCGGTCTACAACTGCGTGCCCGGCGGCACTCTCGGCGTCGACTTCTGGGTAGACGGCGTCAACCCGCCGGGGTACAGCGGGCCGTAAAAGGGCACTGACGTGGCCGCGACGCCGGCGTTGGCGGCGCTGACCAAAGCCGGTGTGCCGCACGAGGTGGTGAAGTTCGGCCACGATCCACGCGACCACTCGTTTGGTTCCGAAGCCGTCAAAGCGCTGGCCAAGCTCGGTATCGCGCCCGGGCAGATCTACAAGACGCTGGTGATCGCGGTGCCCGACGGGCTGGCCGTGGCCGTCGTGCCGGCCCCCGCCCGGCTGTCGCTGAAGGCGGCCGCCGCGGCGCTGGGCGTGACCAGAGCGACGCTGACCGAACCCGCGGTCGCCGAGCGGACCACCGGGTACATCGTCGGCGCGGTCTCGCCGTTCGGTCAGCGCAGAGCGCTGCCGACGGTCGTCGATTCCAGCGTGCTGGCCTGGGAGCGGGTGTTCTGCAGCGCCGGCCGCCGCGGCTGGGACGTCGCCGTGGCCCCGCAGGATCTGATCGGCGTCACCGGCGCGGTCACCGCCGGCATTCAGGCCTAGCCCTTGGTGAGGGTGAACTGCGCGACGTCGGTGTAGCCCTCGCGGAACAGGTCCGCGCAACCGGTCAGGTACTTCATGTACCGGTCGTAGACCTCCTGCGACTGAATCTCGACGGCCTCGTCGCGCCTCGCCTCCAGCGCGGCCGACCAGTTGTCGAGGGTGCGCGCGTAGTGCAGCCGCAGCGGCTGGTAGCGGTCGAGCGTGAACCCGGCACGCTTGGCGTGCTCTTCGACATTCTTGGCTTGTGGCAGGTCCCCGCCCGGAAAGATCTCGTCCATGATGAATTTCATGAAGCGGATCTTGGTCATGGTGATGGGCAGTCCGCGGTCGGCGAATTCCTCGTCGCTGGGCTTGATGATGGTGTGCAGCATCATCACCCCGTCATCCGGCAGCGCCTCATAGGCCATCTTGAAAAAGTCCGGGTAGCGATCGCGGCCGAAGTGCTCGAAGGCGCCGATTGACACGATGCGGTCGACCTTCTCGTCGAACTGCTCCCAGCCCTGAAGCAGCACCCGCTTGGTTCGCGACGACGGGTGGTTGTCCAGGCGCTGCTGCACGTGCGCCTGCTGATTGCGGCTCAGAGTCAGGCCGACGACGTTGACGTCGTACTTCTCGAGTGCGCGCACGACGGTGGTGCCCCAGCCACAGCCGATATCGAGCAGCGTCATGCCGGGTTGCAGTCCGAGCTTGCCCAACGACAGGTCGACCTTGGCGTACTGCGCCTCTTCGAGCGACATGTCGTCACGCTCGAAATAGGCGCAGCTGTAGGTGCGCGTCGGGTCCAGGAAAAGCGCGAAGAACTCGTCAGAGAGGTCGTAGTGCGCCTGCACGTCCTCGAAATGCGGCTTCAAGCCCGGACTTTCGTTTTCTTTTGAGGACAAGGCACAACTTTCTCGATCGCGTGTGAGTGGGCTTTACGGTGTGCGATCGAACTGGATCGACTCCCCCAGGTGTCACAGTGTATAGAGCGCCCGTGGCGCACCCGCGCAGCTCATCTTCAGCAAACAACACGAGCCCGCTGATTGTCGGCATGCGTCCTCCTAGCCGACTACCGCCGTCCGTGCTGCCCCGCGGTTAGCAAACCTTGAAACGTGTCACCCGGGCACGGCCGCACTACGGCCTGATCGACAGCCGGTGCCGCACCGGCATCCCGCGACCGGCCGTCCTGCACACAACGCCGACCGCATGCGATCGGCGTTGTGCTGCAAGGGATTTCGTTGTCAGGTCAGGCAGCCTTCGCCCGGTTGCGAACTTGCATCGCACTGATCACGTCGACGATGCCGATGGCGATCAGCCAGCAGCCGGCGACCAGGGTCAGCACGGCGATCGAGTGCAGCGGCGAAACGATCAGCACGGCGCCGCCGACCACGATCACCAGCCCGGACAGCGCCTGCCAGCCGCGGCCGGGCATGTGGTCGAAGGACAATGCCGCGGCCAGCAGCGTCATCCCGCGGAACAGCCAGCTGATGCCGATCCAGATGGCCAATAGGGTGACCGCCTCGAATTCTTCGCGGAAGCAAAAGAATCCCAGAATCAGCGACACGATGCCGGTGATAAACGTCAGCACCCGCATCGCGGCGCCGGCGTGCGACCCGAAGGCGGCGAACACGTAGCCGATCCCGGAAACCACCAGGTAGATGCCGAACAGGACGCCGGCAACAAACAGTGTCTGTCCTGGCCAGGCCAACACGATGACACCCAGCGCGATCGCCAGGATGCCGGTGAGGAGGAGCACTTGCCATGCGCTGCGGGCAAGTTGCCGAAGAGGACCTTCGAAAACGGTATCGTCGCGAATAGTCATCTCAATATCATTAGCCAAAATTGGTGAAAAGAAAATGTCCGCGGCGACACAATTCCGTATCGCGCACGGGTATTGACAACAATGCCGGATCCGAGGTGCTGAGGTACCGTGCGCTCGCGGTAACGTGCAACGATGAGTACCGCAGTGGTGGTGGGCAGTGGGCCCAACGGGCTCGCCGCCGCAATCCGCCTGGCCGCCAAGGGCGTGCAGGTCACCGTGCTGGAAGCCGCCGACGAAGTCGGCGGGGGCACCCGCAGCACCGAAGCAATCGTTCCCGGCCTGCTGCACGACCATTGCTCGGCGATTCACCCGATGGCAGTCGGCTCGCAATTCCTCAACGGCTTCAACCTGCAGCGGTACGGATTGTCGTGGCGCTGGCCGGAGATCGACTGCGTCCATCCGCTCGACGACGGCAGCGCCGGCGTGCTGTACCGCTCGGTCGAGCAGACCGCGGCCGGCCTGGGTCGTGACGGGTCGCGCTGGCGCCTCGCGTTCGGCTACCCGGCCTCGCGTTTCGACGCGTTGAGCGACGACATCATGGGGCCGCTGCTGCGGGTCCCGCACCATCCGCTGATGCTGGCCCGGTTCGGTGCGCCGACGGTGCTTCCCGCGTCGACGTTCGCACGGGCGTTCCGCACCGAGAAAGCCCGGGCGTTGTTCGGTGGTATTGCGGCCCACTCCTTCCGGCCGCTGCACTACCCGATGACCTCGGCCATCGGGATGGGCATCATCACGGCCGGGCACCGGCACGGCTGGGCGGTGGCCGCGGGCGGATCGCAGTCGATTGCCAACGCGATGGTCGCTCTGCTGAGCGACCTGGGCGGCAAGATCGAAACCGGTGTCCGGGTGCAGAACACGTCGCAGCTGCCGCCGGCCGACGTCACGATGTTCGACCTGGCGCCAAGCGCGGTCGCCGGCATCCTCGGCGACCGTCTCCCCCGCCGAATTGCGGCTGCCTTCACCAGATTTCGGCGTGGACCCGGCGCGTTCAAGGTCGACTTCGCCGTCGAGGGCGGCGTGCCCTGGACCAACCCGGACGCGCACCGGGCCGGCACGGTGCATCTGGCCGGCAGCTACGCGGAGCTGGCCGCGGCCGAGCGCGACATCCACGCCGGGCGCATGCCCGAGCGGCCGTTCGTGCTGATAGGTCAGCAGTACCTGGCCGATCCGCAACGGTCAGTGGGCAATACGCATCCGGTCTGGACCTACGCGCACGTCCCCAACGGCTACGCCGGCGACGCCACCGAGGCGATCATCGCCCAGATCGAGCGATTCGCGCCGGGATTCTCCGAACGCATCGTCGGCCAGACCGTTCGCACCACGACGCAGATGGCGACGTTCAACGCCAACTATGCCGGTGGCGACATCATGACCGGCTCGAAGGACATTCGCCAGCTCACCTTCGGACCTCGAATCACGCTGTCGCCCTACAGCATTGGCATTCCCGGCATGTATATCTGTTCGGCGGCCACCCCGCCCGGTCCCGGCGCGCACGGCATGTGTGGCGCCAACGCCGCCAACCTCGCGCTGGACTACCTGGCCGCCAAATAGCGCGCGTTCAGAAGGTGACCACCACCTTGTCGGCGGCAACTGATGTCTAGACCGTCAGGTATCCGCCGTCGACGGCGATCGTGCTGCCGGTGATGTAGGAGGCGGCGTCGGTACACAAGAACAGCGTCGCACCAGCGCAGTCCTGGGGTGTTCCGGGTCTGCCCAACGGGGTGTGGAAGCCGATCTCGACGTCCATCACCTCGGGAATTCCCATGGCCGGTTGTGTCATTCGGGTGTCGATCAGCCCCGGCGCGATTGCATTGACCCGGATGCCGTCGTGGGCCCACCGACGGGAGAGGTTCATCGTCAACGCGACGAGGCCCATCTTCGAGGAGGCATACCCCGGGACGAACACCGCCGAACGGAACGCGGACATCGAGACCACGCTGACGACACTGGCCCCGCCGGCCGCCTTGCTCGCCTTCAGCCGCTCGTAGCATCGCATCGTCAACCGCATGGGGCCCAGCATGTTCTGCGTCACCGATGCGACGTAGCCGTCCGGGTCGTACTCGTCGCCGGCGGGATACAGCCCACCGGCGTTGTTGATCAAGACGTCGAGTTCACCCAGCGAGTCCGCCAGCGCGTCGACGGCGTCGGGATCCTGAATCTGGCACTGGCGGTAGGTGAATGCGCTCAGATCCGTATCGGGATAGTCGGCGGTCGACCCGCGAGTCCCGGTCACCGTGACGGCGGCGCCCGCCGTGGCGAATGCGGCGGCGATCGCGTTGCCGATGCCGCTGGTGCCGCCGGTCACCAGCACATTGGCGCCGGTGAAGTCGAACTGGATGGAGTTCATCTGTCGTCCCTCAATTCGTTGATGGATTCGGCGAGCCAGACCCCATCAGAAGGCATTGCCGGTGAATTCCGGCCATGACGTGCGATCCTCTATAGTTCTAGAGGTAAAGTCAATATCCATGGGACTACGCGGCTTGGCCGAAAGGGTTGCGGTCGTGGTCGGCGGGGCCACCGGCATCGGCGCCGCGACGGCCGGCCGGCTCGGGGCGGAAGGCTGCCGGGTCGTCATCGGCGACGTCGCGGCCGACGCCGCGGCGCAGACCGCCGCCCGCATCTGCGCCGCCGGCGGCACGGCAACCCACGTCGGGTTCGATCTCGCCGATCCAACGTCGGTATCCAACCTGATCGATTCGGCCGCAACGACTTACGGCGGAGTGGACCTGCTGTTCAACGTCGGTGCGGACATGAGCACGATCCGGGCCGACACCGATGTGGTCGACATCGACTTCGACGTGTGGGATCGCGTGATGGCCGTCAACCTGCGCGGCTACGTCGCCGCGATGAAATACGCCATTCCGCGCATGCTCGCCAGCGGCGGCGGCGCGATCGTCAACATGTCCTCGGCGGCGGCGTTCCAGGGCGAGCCGGCCCGGCCCGCCTACGCCACCGCGAAGGCCGGCATCGGCGCGCTGACCCGCCACGTCGCATCGCGGTGGGGCAAGCAAGGCATCCGCTGCAACGCGGTGGCGCCGGGCTTCACCGCGACCGAAGCCATCCGCTCGGTTCCGCAGTGGCCGGACCTGCAGGCCGGTGCGCTCAAGCGCATTCGCGGCACCCGCGTCGGGGCTCCGGAGGACATCGCCGCACTGGTCGCGTTCCTGCTGTCCGAGGAAGGCGAGTGGATCAACGGTCAGGTCGTCAACATCGACGGCGGCACCGTCCTTCGGTGAGTCATGGCAGCCAGCAGCGGGTCCCGGAAACGCAACGGCGACGAGCGCCGTCGCGCACTATGTGACGCCGCGATCCAGGTGCTGGCCGAGCAGGGATCGCGCGGGCTGACGCACGGGCAGGTCGATCGCTACGCGGGAGTGCCGGAGGGCACCACGTCGTACTACTACCGCACCCGGGCCGCGCTATTGCGCGGTGTCGGCAAGCGGGTCGCCGAGATCGACGTCGCCAACCTGCAGACGGTGATCGACGAGCCGCTCGACCCCCTCTCGCCGTTCGCGCACCTGGCCGAGCTGACCATGATGCAGGCCGACGGGCCCGGGCTGATGCTCAACCGGGCGCGGCATGAATTGCTGATGGGGGCGGTGCGCGATCCCGATGTCGCCGAGACGTCCCAGGCGTTCGCCGCCCGGATGAACGCGATGGCCCGCGAGGCGATCGCGCATCTGCAGCCCGGTACCGACGACCCCGAACTGCTCGATGCGCAGACGACGGCCGTCACCACGTTCATCGCGGGTGTCTTCACGCGGCTCGCCGGCGGCGACCGCACGATCAGCAACGCCGAGCAACTCACTGGGCTGCTGGAAGCCGTGGCCACCGCGGTCTCGCTGCAGCGGGCCTGAGCATCGCGGCGAAAACCCCTATGCGGCCGCCTGACAACGCTTAACGTGTTGCCCATGAACATGAAGCGACTCGTCGCCGGCGGTGTGCTGGCTGTTGCGGCGTTGATGACGGCCGGACTGGGCGTCAGCAACGCCGACACGATTCAGACCGAGGGCAACTACCCGACACGGCAGGCGTGCCAGGACGCCGGCCCGGGCGTGAAGGCGTCGACGCCGGGCAACTGGAACAACTTCTGGTGCGTGCCGGACCGCAACGTCAACGGCAACTGGAAGCTGGTTCTCAGCAACTAGTAGCTGTAGAAGCCCTCGCCGGTCTTGATACCGAGCTTGCCGGCGTCGATGTAGGACTGCAGCAGATCGCGCACGCTCTTCGGTAGGTGCGGAAGCTCCGCGGCGTAATGGTTCTCGATGTCGAGCACGACGTCCAGGCCGACCAGATCCATCATCTGAAACGGGCCGACCGATACGCCCAGGGCGAGCTTGAATATGCCGTCGATATCCTCCGGGCGGGCCACGCCCTCGGCGACCACCGCCAGCGACTCGCGCTTAATGGCCGCCCAGATGCGATTGAAGATGAAACCCGTGCTCTCCTTGCGCGCTTCGAAGGGCTGCACGCCGAATTCCGGTAGTACCGCCAGCAGCGTGTCGAGCAGACCCCGGTCGGTCTGGCCGTCCGACATCAACTCGATCGCGTTGATGTCCGGTGGCATGTAGAAGTGCATGTTGCACAAACGTGTTTTGTCGCTGATGTTTTCGACCATCAGCCGCGATGGGATGGACGACGAGTTGGTTCCGAAGATGGTGCCCGCCGGCGCCGCCCGGTCGATCTCGCCCCACAACGGAATCTTGATCTCGAGCTTCTCGGGGACCGACTCGACGGCCAGCCACGCGTCGTCCAACGCCTCGTCGAGCGACGCGGTGGCGGTTACGACGCCGACTTCGCCAAATCCCCTGTCGGCCAATACCTTCGGTAGCGCTTGTGCCACATACTCGATGGCTTCGTCACGTTGTTCCTTGCGCCGCGCGTAGATTCGCACCGTTCCGCCCCGGGTGGCGAACATCAGGGCGATGCGGCGGCCCAGGGTACCCGCGCCGATCACCGCGACGGGGCGGTCTTTGATGTCTTCGAAGGTGTAGGTGTACGAACCAGTCACATGTGCATGGTAAAGCTCCAGGGGCCAGTTCCTTACAAGTCGTCGCGGTGGCGGGTGCCGGACTTCGCCAGTCCCCGGCTCACCATGTAACCGACACTGAGGATCACGACGTACAGCCAGGCCTTGTCGGCATGGAAATAGTCGTTATGCCCGTCGTTCGTCTTGACAAGGTAAGACGCAAGCAAGACTGCGACGGTCGCCACGATGAAGACGATGAATTCCGTTGTCCGGTAGAAAGGTTTGGTTTCGGCGCCGCGCCGGCCGAGGGGCCGAACGGGCGGTGCGTCTGCATGCTTCGCATCGGACGAATGTACTGTCACGGGATTGCCGGTCGTCATGAATTTCTCCTTTCGGATGCCGCCGAACGGATTCGGCTGCAATGCTTTTGGGTGAGCAGATCCGGATGAGCGTGGACGCCCGCGGTTCGGTGACCGCCCGGGCGGCAATTGACGCCAGCGTCTTGAGCAGCAAATCCAAGCCCTTTTCAGGGCCACCCAGCGAGTTCCGTGCGAAACTACGCAGATCTCGGCCGGGTGTCGTTGTGCCCGCCTCGTAGCGACAATCGGCGTGGGCTTGGGCTGGCAGGCTGGGGCCGGTCGCCTGCCGAAGTGTTCGGACCACGCGGTGATTTGCCCGCCTCGTAGCGACAATCGGCGTGGGTGCACACGGGTGAATTCTCTTGTGCCACTTTCGTTTCAGTGGTCTCTGGGTGGGGGTTTTCTGTCGGTGGGTGCCGATAGTTTCAGGGCATGAGTTCAGGTGTGGCCCCCGCGCAGGACGTGGCCTTTGAGGCGTTGGACGCCGCCCTCGATGCCGTGCTCGGGTTGGACTCCTCGATGCTGAACACCCGCGAGCGCCTGGACCGGCTGGCCCGCTACGAAAAGGTGCGGCGCCGCCTATCCGCCGGCGAGCACCCACTGATCACTCAACTCCAGCAGGAGGCTACGCCGGCGGAGTTGGGCGGCAAACTGTCCCACGCAATCGCCGATGCCACGCTGATCAGCCGCGCCGACGCCGGGAGGCGGGTCCGCGAAGCCGCCGACCTGGGCGAGCGGCGGGCGTTGACCGGCGAACCGTTGGCGCCGGTGCTGGCCGCGACCGCCACCGCGCAACGGGCCGGAAAGCTGGGCCGCGAGCATGTCGCGGTGATCCGCCGCTTCTACCACCAGCTACCGGGCTGGATCGACATCGAGACCCGCACCCGCGCCGAAGCCGACCTGGCGCGGCTGGCCACCCAGTACCGGCCCGATCAACTCCTCGGGTTCGCCGAACACCTGACCGATTGCTTGACCCCGACGGCAACTACACCGACACCGACCGGGCGCGGCGGCGCGGGCTGACCCTGGGCCCCCAACAACTCGACGGCATGTCCGCACTCAGTGGCTGGCTCACCCCGGAGGCGCGGGCGTCGCTGGAAGCGGTGCTGGCCAAGCTCGCCGCCCCCGGCATGTGCAACCCCGACGACGACACCCCCTGCGTGGACGGGGCTCCGACACAGGACGCCATCGACCACGACCCCCGCTCACCCGCGCAACGCCACCACGACGGGCTCAACGCCGCCCTGCGCGCGGTCCTGGCCTCCGGGGAACTGGGCCAGCACAACGGGCTACCCGCCACCATCATCGTGTCCACCACCCTGCAAGAGCTTGAAGCCGCCGCCGGCCACGCGATCACCGGCGGCGGCAGCTGGCTACCCATCTCCGACGTGATCCGCCTGGCCCGCCACGCCCACCACTACCTCACCCTCTTCGATGAACGCAAACCCGTCGTCCTATACCACGCCTAACGCCTCGCCTCCCCCGGACAACGAATCGTGTTGTACGCCAAAGACCGCGGCTGCACCGCTCCCGGCTGCACCGTCGGCGGCTACTACTGCGAAGTCCACCACATCACCGACTACACCCAATGCCACGACACCGACATCGACAACCTCACCCTGGCCTGCGGCCCCCACCACCGACTCCTACAACCCCGCGGCTGGACCACCCGAAAACACCCCAACGGCCACACCGAATGGATCCCCCCACCCCATTTGGATCGCGGCCAACCCCGCACCAACACCTACCACCACCCGCAGAAGCTGCTCCGCGACGGAGGTGACGATGACGAGGCGGCCTAGCGACTACAACAGCGTGATCTGTTCGGGTTCCGGCTCGGCCGGCTCGAGGAGTTGCGGCCCGTTGTTGCGGATGCTGTTCACCAGCCTCGACACCTCGCGCAGCTCGATGCCACGCACATCCGGAGCACGCGTCAGCAGTTCGGTGTTCAGCGGGGCATCGGGGTTCAACCAGTCATCCCAGTCGCGCTCGGCCAGCATCAGGGGCATCCGGTCGTGGACCGCGGCCAGCTCACCCACGGCGTCGGTGGTGATGATCGTGCAGCTCAGCAGCGGGTCCGCTTCCGTGTCCGGCTTCCAGACCGACCACAGACCGGCCATGAACAACGGCTCACCGTCGTCGCGATGCATGAAGAACGGCGTCTTGGCGGTCTTCTTGCCCGCAGCGTTGTCCGGATTGGGTCGCCATTCGTACCAGCCGTCCATCGGCACCAGGCAACGCTTGCTCTTGGCCGAGCCGCGGAAGGCCGGCGACGTGGCGACCTTGTCGGCGCGGGCGTTGATCAGCAGCGGCCCCTTATTGTCCGGCCCGCCGTCGGGACCGGCCTTGACCCACGGCGGAACCAGTCCCCAGCGCATCAGCCGCACCCGGCGAGTCGGCTCGTCGTCCGGCTCGCTGTGGCGGGAGACCACCGTCGCGACCGTGGTCGTGGGGGCCACGTTGTAGTTGGGCTCCGACGCACGCTCCGTGGTACCGGTAGCTTCGTCGATCGCCTTGATCTTCTCGGCCAGCAGGGCCGGATCCGTCGTGACCGCAAACCGTCCGCACATGACTTCCATGGTGCCCCGTACCCACGACACCCGCCGACACGGCAGGATGAAGCCGTGAGCACCGACCCCTGGACGGCCCCCATCGCGCGGACGCCGGTGCACGCAACCGTGACCGTGCCGGGCTCGAAATCGCAGACCAACCGTGCGCTAGTGCTGGCGGGTCTATCGAGTGCGCAGGGCCAGAGCGCCTCCACCATCACCGGCGCGCTGCGCAGCCGCGACACCGACCTGATGATCGGCGCGCTCACCTCATTGGGCCTGCGCGTGGACGGGGACGGTTCCGAGCTGACGGTCAGCGGCCGGCTCGACCCCGGCCCCGGCGCCCGCGTGGACTGCGGCCTGGCCGGCACCGTATTGCGCTTCGTGCCGCCGCTGGCGGCGCTGGCGAACACTCCGGTGGAATTCGACGGCGACGAACAGGCCCGGGTCCGGCCGATCGCGCCGCTGCTGGATGCGCTGCGCGAACTGGGCGTGCCGATCGAGGGAACCGGCCTGCCGTTCCGGGTGCTGGGCAGCGGATCGGTCGCCGGTGGCACCGTGGCAATCGACGCGTCGGCGTCGTCACAGTTCGTCTCCGGCCTGTTGCTGTGCGGCGCGTCGTTCAGCAACGGCCTGACCGTGCAGCACACCGGTGCGTCGCTCCCCTCGGCTCCGCACATCGCGATGACCACCGTGATGCTGCGGCAAGCCGGAGTCGACGTAGACGATTCAGTGCCCAACCGCTGGCACGTGCGCCCCGGTACCGTCGCGGCCCGGCACTGGGAGGTCGAGCCGGACCTCACCAATGCCGTTGCGTTCCTGTCGGCGGCGGTGGTGACCGGCGGCAGCGTCCGTATCACCGGCTGGCCAGCAATGAGCGTACAACCCGCCAGCGACATTCTCGACGTGTTGAGCAAGCTGAATGCCGTTGTCACCCAAACTGATTCATCGCTCGAAGTGCAGGGCCCCGAGGGCTACGACGGCTTCGACGTCGACCTGCGCGACGTCGGCGAGTTGACGCCGTCGGTCGCGGCCCTGGCAGCGCTGGCAACCCCTGGTTCGGTGTCACGGCTTTCCGGCGTCGCCCATTTGCGGGGCCACGAGACCGACCGCCTGGCTGCCCTGAGCGCCGAGATCAACCGGCTGGGGGGTGACTGCCAGGAGACCGCCGATGGTCTGCTGATCACCTCGACCCCACTGCATTCCGGCATCTGGCGGGTGTACGCCGACCACCGGATGGCGATGGCCGGCGCGATCGTCGGGCTGCGAGTACCCGGAGTCCGGATCGACGACATCGGCGCCACCACCAAGACACTGCCGGAATTCGCCCAGTTGTGGGCGCGGATGCTGGCCGACGGGGAGTCCAGCGTTTGAGACCGGGTGACTACGACGAGTCCGACGTCAAGGTCCGATCCGGCCGGGGTTCACGACCCCGGACCAAAACCCGTCCCGAGCACGCCGACGCCGAGGCCGCGATGGTGGTCAGTGTCGACCGGGGCCGGTGGGGATGCGTGCTGAGCGAGCGGCCCGACTGCCGGGTCACCGCCATGCGGGCGCGCGAGCTGGGCCGCACCCCGATCGTGGTCGGCGACGACGTCGACGTGGTCGGCGACCTGTCCGGACGGCCGGACACACTGGCTCGCATCGTGCGTCGCGGTCCGCGGCGAACGGTGTTGCGGCGCACCGCCGATGACACCGATCCCACCGAGCGGGTGGTGGTCGCCAACGCCGATCAACTGCTGATAGTGGTGGCCCTGGCCGATCCGCCGCCGCGCACCGGGCTGGTCGACCGTGCGCTGATCGCGGCGTATGCCGGTGGGTTGACGCCGATCCTGTGCCTCACCAAGACCGACCTCGCCCCGCCCGAGCCGTTCGCGAAACAGTTCGCGGATCTGGACCTGACGGTGGTCGCCGCGGGCCGCGACGATCCGCTGCTGGCGGTGGCGGACCTGCTCGCCGGCAAGATCACAGTGCTGCTGGGACACTCCGGAGTGGGTAAGTCCACACTGGTGAATCGCCTTGTGCCAGAAGCTGATCGGGCGGTTGGTGAGGTCACCGACATCGGCAGGGGCCGACACACCTCAACGCAGTCGGTCGCGCTGCCGCTGAAACCGACGCGAGCGGGTTCGGGCTGGGTGATCGATACTCCGGGCATCCGCTCGTTCGGACTGGCCCATATCCGGCCCGACGACGTGCTGATGGCGTTCTCGGATCTGGCCGAGACCGTGCAGGATTGCCCACGCGGATGCGGCCACATGGGACCGCCGGCCGACCCGGAGTGTGCGCTGGACACGCTCTCCGGTCCCGCCGTTCGCCGAGTCGAGGCGGCCCGCCGGCTGCTCGCGGCGCTCAGGGAGACTTAGCCAGCCGCATGCCGAGCTCGTCGGGCGGCACCAGATGGCCTTCGGTGCATCGAATTTCGACGCCGGCCTCGGCGCCACAGCCCAGATGGGTGAGTCGCAGCCGGTGACGGCCCGGCAGGTGCTGTCGCCCCCATTCGAACAGCGCCCAGACCACCGGCATGAAATCGATGCCGGCCTCGGTCAGCACGTATTCCTCGCGGCTGCGCTGCCCCGGCTCCTGATAGGGCCGGCGCGCCAGTAACCCCAGCTCGACCAGCTCGGACAGGCGTGCCGAGGTGGCCGCCTTGGTGATACCGACGCGGTGGGCGAAATCGTCGAACCGAGTGGTGCCGTAGTACGCCTCGCGCATGATCAGCATTGCGGACTTGGTGCCGACCACCGCCATCGTCTTCTCGATCGCGCACTGACCGACCGCCGACCACTTCTCCCGATCCGCCAGGGCGCCTTGCAGAAATGTCATGTAGATCACCTCCCGTCTGGGTTGATTTTAGTATACCTAGGCGTTTACCTGGGTATAGCAAGTAATACTCAGGACTCGAGGAGGAGTCATGACCGTATTCTCGACCGGTTCCCCGGGCCGCGACGCCGTGATCGTCGGCGCCGTCCGCACCCCGATCGGCAAGGGCAAGGCCAGCGGTGCACTGCACGACGTGCTGCCCGTCGACCTGTTGGCGCACAGCCTGCGCGAACTGGTGGCCCGCACCGGCGTGGACCCGGCACAGGTTGACGATGTCATCGCCGGGGCCGTCACCCAGGTCGGCGATCAGGCGGTCAACATCGCACGCAATGCGTTGCTGGGCGCGGGTTTCCCCGAGTCGGTTCCCGGCGTCACGATCGACCGGCAGTGCGGCAGCAGCCAGCAGGCCATCAGCTTCGCCGCCCACGGCGTCATCGCGGGCGCCTACGACCTGGTGATCGCCGCGGGCGTGGAGTCGATGAGCCGCGTGCCGATGGGCACCCAGGTATTGCCGGGCAGTGACCCGTTCGGCGAGGGTATGGCCGCGCGCTACCCCGAAGGTCTGGTGCCGCAGGGCATTAGCGCCGAGCTGATCGCCGCGAAGTGGGGTTTTTCGCGCAGCCAGCTCGACGAGTTCTCCGCCGGCAGCCATGACAAGGCCGCCCGCGCCACCAAGGACGGCTTGTTCGAGAATGAGCTGATCCCGATCGCCGGGCTGCACACCGACGAGATCATTCGTCCCGCGACCACGGTCGAGACGCTGGCCACGCTGAAGCCCGCGTTCTACAGCGAGAAGATGGAACAGCGCTTCCCGCAGATCAATTGGGAGATCACGCCGGGCAACTCGTCGCCGCTCTCGGACGGTAGCGCAGCGGTGCTGATCACCACCAGCGAGGTCGCCAAGAAGCTGGGCCTGCGGCCGCTGGCGCGCATCCACACCACGACCGTGGTGGGCGATGACCCGCTGTACATGCTGACCGGCGTCATCCCCGCGACCGAAAAGGTCTTGCAGCGAGCGGGATTGACGCTCGCCGATATCGACCTGTTCGAGGTCAACGAGGCCTTCGCGCCGGTCGTGCTGGCCTGGGCTCACGACACCGGCGCCGACCTGGCCAAGACCAACGTCAACGGCGGCGCCATCGCGATCGGACATCCGTTGGGCGCCAGCGGCGCTCGCATCATGACCACCATGGTCAACGCGCTCGAACAGCGGGGCGGACGGTATGGCCTGCAGACCATGTGCGAGGGCGGCGGCATGGCCAACGCCACCATCATCGAACGCCTGGATTAGGGGCAGTGTCGGCGCCCGACAAGCGCCGGTTACTGAGGTTGCGCTGAGCGCCGGCATGGCAACCGCCAGCCGACAGCAGGTCGCGTGCGAGTGTGTCCTCGTGTATCTGCACACCTGCCGCAGGGACACTGGGGTGGTGACATCAGATGTTGCAGTCGCGTTCATCGGCGGCGGTGCAGGCCTACTGACCGGCGCCGTCACGGGGACGATCAGCTCACTTATCGCCCCGTGGGCCAACTGGGGTATCGAGAAGCGACGGCTACGGCGAGAGAATCGGGTGCAGCGGATCAAAGAGTGGCGAGCCGGCGTCACCGAACTGAGAGAAGCCGAACACCGCGACGGCAAGCGGGTGCGGTACCGAAAACCGCTTTCACTTGGTGACAGCATCACTGGACGACCCGCCCACGAAGAGTACATCGACGCGGGGGTGCCATCTCCCGACTACGTCGACGTGTCTACGAAGTCCTGGTTTCACACCCTCAAGCGCGAGCTGTCCTCAGCGGCGTTGAGGCGAATCGACACATTGACTGAACGACCCCTGGCCGAGCGCATTGGCGAACTCCCCAACATGCTTGACGAAGAAATCAACCGTCTTGAACGCGATAAGTGGGACCTCGTCTAGATTCGGTGATGCCCCGCAGCCGTGAGGCCACTAGGGCATCCACCGCATTAAGAACGTCGGAGATCGGACACCCAGGGCATGCCAAGAATCTCGATAAGGCCTGCGACGGTCGAGGAGTTGCGCGCTGCGCTAGATGACCACACGGAATTTGCCAACGCCTCTGGGGTTGCCGCACCCGAGGGCTGGCCGCTGAAACGCGAAATGTTTGAGTACGCCGCCGACAGGCTGCGAGGACATCCCGAGGAAGCAGAATGGCTTGTCTACCTGTTCTTTGAGGACGGAGTCCTTGTCGGCTCTGGCGGGTTTCATGGGCCGCCGGTGAACCGGACAGTTGAAATAGGTTACGAGATCGCCCCTGGGTTCGCTGCCAAAGGGCGTGCCACCGCCGCCGTCGAAGAACTCCTTGATCGTGCTGCAGCCACGGGAGCAGTCGACGCCGTCATCGGCAAGACATCACTCGATCCCGACGACGAATCGGCGATAGCTTCCGCAAGGATCCTCCTGAAACTGGGTTTCGCCGATTTCGGTCCCGTGCTCGATACCGCGACCGGAGACTCCGCGCGTCAGTGGCAGCGAGACGTCCAGTGACCACCCAAGCCTGCGACACCGTACGACTTGGGCCATTCCCGTTTATCGAGCATGGACACCAGAGTAGGGCTCACGAGCAAACCGACCCCGCCTGAGTCATTGCAACGCACGGCCTCTTCGTCCCGAACGACGGCGATTAGGGAAGATGGCTCGCGCGGATTAGTGGGGGAAACCATCGGCAGTTGGCTGCTAACGTGCTCGTTTTTATCGACTGTCGCCACTAGTTGACAACGGCAGTCAGGAGGGAAAACGTACCGCTCTACGTGCGCGACAACTCCGTCCGCCGCGCGGTAGCTGCACCGTTCGCATCCCTGAACTCGTCCCGGCGCGATAGCACAACGCGCTACGAACTGGCGCCCATCATGAGTACGCTGACGTGCCAGCGAGCCGTGACGCCGAAGCGAGCCTCAGGCTCCAGCACCGAGAGGACACTTGATGCTTACCAAGGCTGAAGTCTTGGGATTGTTCGACGAATTCAATCACGAGATATTTATCGAACCCGACTGGGAGTTCGTCATTGCCTTCGGCTTAAACGGCGTGGGAAAGACCAGATTTCTCGAACTAATCAACGCGGGCATGAATTTTGATCTGCATAAACTTGCTGAAGTCGAGTTCGAAAAGCTCACGTTGACAGCCGACAGCGGAAAGTACATTACTATCGAAAAATCGTTGGAAATACGATCCAGCGATGAATCAGTTCCCGATGCGGTCGTCATCTACTCGTTGTTCGATAGGAGGAAAAAAAGACTTTGTCCACATTGGAAAGCCTCCGCAGAATATGATCCAGGCTTTACGCGTTTTCTCATCAGAGAGACGCCGTGGGTACGTGTAGATGGAGATTATTGGCAGGATACGACCGACGGCGAGATCCTGCATATGAAAGAACTGGCTGAACGCTACAACTATATTGATCGGTTTCCTGTCGGTTCGGGAAAGGGAAATCCCCGGCCGCGATTACTGCAAGAATTTATCGACGAACATCCCACCTACCTCATCGAAACGCAACGGTTAGGATTCCCGTCGGCGTTGCGTTCTGCCGCTGAGCGACGGCGGGGTCTGGTTGACGTTAGATCCGAGGCCTCCCCGAAATGGACGGTAGACTGGTACTCACGAGACTTAAAGCGACGAATCGAGCGCGCTTTGGCTCAGAATTCCATAGAATCACAACGTCTCGACAGAACGTTCCCCTCACGGATAATGAACCAATCTGTAAGTGAAGCGTCGTCAGAAGCGCAAATTCGCGCGCGGCATCAAGAGCAGAATGAGCAACGCGCTAGGCTCTCGAGTATCGGACTCACGGGTGGTGAAAGCGATTTACCGTTACCGGCCAAAGAGCTCGAGAATTGGCAACGGGCGGTTCTTACGACGTATCTAGACGATAACGCTACAAAGCTATCGACTTTCGATGAGCTACTGGGGAAAATCACACTCCTGGAAGATCTTATAAACCGCCGATTTCTGCGCAAGCGGATAAGAGTAAGCGCCGATGATGGACTTCAAGTCATCTCAACTACCAGGGGTACCGTCATACCGCCGAAAGGGCTTTCGTCTGGAGAGCAGCACGAACTCGTTTTGATGTACAACCTTTTGTTTAGGGTGCGGCCTGGCACGCTAGTGCTGATCGATGAGCCGGAAATATCGTTGCACGTTGCCTGGCAGATGAGTTTCCTCGACGACGTAGTGCGTATAGCCCATTCGAGCGAGTTTCGATTTATTGTCGCTACCCACTCACCGCAAATAATTGACAAATGGTGGTCACGGACCAAGCAATTAGGACCGGGCGAGGAAGAGGAAGATGCGGCAGTATCTGAGCGGTGACACGCTATATAACAACATCCGAATGTTACTAGCGGCTCGGACGACGCCTATACTCGTCGTTGAGGGTGAATCGGATCATACACTTTTTGAAGAGAAGCTCGGCACGTCGATACCATTTTTCCTCATAACTAGTTATGGGAAATCCGAGTCAATCAGGGCTGCTGAGAAGAGTTCTGAGGATCAAGTTGATCGTGTCCTTTTTCTCATTGATGCGGACTTTGACCGATTGACAGGAGCGATAACATCCTATCCTCCAAATCATATTGTTGCCACCGTGCATTACGATCTAATGTGCGATATCGTAATGTCGACCGCTAGGCCGGTTCTCTCCGTGATCCGTGCTTTTTCGCATCCGGACAAAGCTAAATTAGACCCGGGTTCGATCCTGGAAATCGCATTTGAAGCGGCAGCAATGGTTGGATCATTTCGATATGCTGCTCATGTCAAATGTTGGCAGGTAAATCTTGCAAGATTTCCTATGCACCTCGTGATACCTGATCACAACTCAGCGGTCGAGCATGCCCGTGTTGCCCATCACGTTGGAGAGAGAGCGAAATCGGCCCCCGCCCCATTGCCGTCTGACTTTCAAAATATAGCTTTGGAATGTAGCGGTGATGTGAGTTCGGAATTCTTAATCAATAGTCATGACTTACTCGATGCGATCCTTCATTGCTGCAGAAAGTACGGCAATGGAAAGGTATCGACTAAGATCGAACCGACACTCATTCTTGCGATCGATTCGACAGAGTTCACAAAGCTGACATGCGTTAAAGCCACAATCGATTGGGCCTCGCAATTTGAGGCAGCATGATTTGCTTAATCCCGACTACTGGCCTCGAATGAGCTGGTCGCGCCAAACTAATCAAGTTCGCCCGTCGTGAGGATGTGTGGACCGCCGCCTCTTCCTCGGGCAACGAGTGTTGAAGGTTCTTCGTCGACGGGAAGCGCACGCTGCACGCAGACCGTGAGGCGCAGCTTCTTGTGCCGACGTCGGTTCTCAAATCTTTAGTTCTGACACGACCTCGTGTCAGAACTATTCCACCTACACGGCCCTGCCGCGAGGCAGCGCTGATCGCGTCCAGCTCGCAAAGGAATTAGCGGAACACGTTTGGGTGTCATATAGCCTTGAGGTTATGAGGACTGCGAGGGAACCGAGCCTTGACTTGGCAGCGGTCTTTGACACGCACGAATGGCATGAACTCGTCCACCAGCTGGCTAAGGCAGGTGCCGCGGTGGCTGCGGACTTGCGAAACTACTGGCGGAAACTCTCGAAAACGAACCGCGCTCTGCGTCGCTGCCGCAAGAGCAACCTTGACCAGGAGACCCGGGTCTTTCTCCGCGCGCTGTCGACGCGGCGCCGCGGAAACGAAGAGAATCCGGGCGCACTTGTAACAACTAGGCCTCATGTCGCACGGGGCCCCAACTACCGCAGGTTGATTCGCCCTAATCAATCACCTGCAGGGTCCGTGCCGGTCTAAGCCCGTCGCACGTAGTCCTGCCGTACGCCGGAGGGCTATGTGTTCACCTGTTTCAGTTCATATCTGGGTTTGGGACCCGGTTTCTTACACTTTGCGGCAGTTGCGCTGTTACTGCCGCCGTTTGTCATCACACTGTTGTTGATCTGTACGACGGCGGTCGCGCTGTTGGCTGAGAGGGAACGCAGCGAGCGTGCACGACTCATCTTGGTTGACCTCCTCGATGCGCTGCAGGCGCTATTTCGTTGCAACCGGAGTAAGCGATGAGCGCGAAAAGGCGTCGCGGCCGCCCGCGCTTATGTTCTGACAGATTGCTCCTGCATGTTGTTGCGATGCGCAACGAAGGGTTGACGTATCAGAGTATTTGCGACGTACTAAATGAAGAGGGAGTTCCAACTCCGGCGGGCGGATCTCGGTGGTGGCGTTCACACGTTTCGCGGCTATTGCACACTCGGAGTGCCCAAGAACTGACGTATGCCAGTGTGTCGGGGAGTCTTGCTGATTGATGGATGAACGCGTCTGGCAACCACGCCGAAGTGAGGCTAGCGGAGGCCCAGCTCCCTCAACAGCTGCAGCTCCTTCGCGAAAGGATGATTCTTAGCCCTTCGGAGTGGCGTCGCCACTGGGCGGAGGTTGCCACGCTCGAGCGCTGATGGCGTCGTCAAAAAGGTCGGCGACCGCCTGGCGGGGCGTGTCTCATTGACTGTGTAAGTGGTTGGGCCTGAATGGTGGGTGACCACCAGACAGGAGTTCTCAGTTGTCTCAATCTGACTCGCCCAGGGACGATGCGGCTGCCAAGCTGGCCGAGCTGTTGCCGGCGGCGGCGGTGGATGCTTTGTTGGCCGATGCCGAGGCCTCGGGCACGCCGATCGATGGTCCTGACGGACTGTTGGCGCAGATGACCAAGGCGGTGCTCGAACGCGCTTTGGATGTCGAGATCGCCGATCACCTGGGCTATGAGCACGGCGATCCGGCCGGTTATGGCTCGGGTAACTCCCGCAACGGGCGTGGCCGCAAGACCGTGTTGACCACGGCCGGGCCGGTCGAGCTCGAAGTGCCCCGGGACCGCAACGGCACCTTTAGCCCGGTGATCGTGCCCAAGCGTAAACGCCGCTTGGGCCAGGTCGAGGACATGATCTTGTCGCTGTACGCGCGGGGAATGTCCACGCGCGATATCACCGAGCATCTGGCCGAGGTCTACGGCGCCACCGTGTCAGCAGCCACCATCTCGCGAGTCACCGACGTCGTGACCGAGGAGATCGCCGCCTGGCAGTCCCGACCGGTCGATCCGGTCTATCCGATCCTGTATATCGACGCCATCCGCCTCAAAATCCGCGACTCCGGGGTGGTGGCCAACAAGGCCGCCCACGTGGTCATCGGCGTCGATATCGACGGCATCAAGCAGGTCCTGGGGATCTGGATCCAGCAGAGCGAAGGCGCGAAGTTCTGGCACGGGGTGCTCACCGAGCTGCGCAACCGCGGGTGTCGCGACGCGCTGTTCGTGTGCTGCGACGGGTTGAGCGGGCTACCCGAATCGATCGCGGCGGTGTGGCCAGCCGCGGTGATCCAGACCTGCGTGGTGCACCTGCTGCGCTCCTCGATGCGCTATGCCTCCTACACCGAGCGCCGCAAGATGGCCGCCGCGATGCGTCCGATCTACACCGCGCCCACCGAAGAGGCCGCCAAACTCGCCCTCGAGGACTTTCGCGCCCAATGGAAAACCAAATCGCCCGGTGCGGTAGCCGTATGGGATCGCGCCTGGGCCGACTTCGTGCCGTTTCTAGCGGTCCCCGTCGAGATCCGCTAGATCATCCACACCACCAACGCCGTCGAGTCGCTCAACTATCAACTCCGCAAGGTCACCAAGGCCCGCGGCTCGTTCCCCTCGGACGCCGCCGCCCTAAAACTGCTCTACCTGGCCATCCGCAACATCAACCAGAAACGAGGATCCCACGGACCAGGAACCTACCGCTGGACCGAAGCCCTGAACACCTTCGCCATCCAATTCCCCGACCGACTCCCCCTATGACCCCAAAGATAAACGGCTACAACAACTTACACAGTTATCTTGACACGCCCGCCTGGCGGCGTGCCCGCCACACCGTGAGGGTAGGCGTCAAGACCGCCACCACGGGCGCCACGCTCGCAGCGATGATTGCCGGAACCATGGCAGCACACTCCAAGGGAGATTCAGGTCTGAGAGTCAGGACCAGCGCTCTGCTCAAGGCTTGGATGACGGATTGTTACGTAACGAATGACCAGTCGCCTGGCCAGATCCACGAACTTTACTTTCGTGGATGTATCGGCCGGATCCAGCACCTGGGTGTCACCGTGCCTACGCGCTGTTGCAGCGTCTTGAAGCTCTCGCAATTCCTCTCTGGTCAATCCAAGTTCGTTCCGAAGCCGAACCCACGAAGCCGACCTACCAGAATCCTCGTCCTCGACGTAGGACTGTCGAAGATCCTCGATAGCACGGTAAGAGTAGAACGCACTGTCATCGTCCAGCCTAGTGGCTTGCCGCATGTCAGCGAGCGCATGGCGAAAGTTCGCATCAGCAACGGCCTGGCCGAAATACGGAGCCGTCAACTCGCCGGATACATACGGTCCGTCCACCGTGCCCACCAACATTTGATGCGCTACGGCGGGAAAGAGGGTTGTCTCGTTATCCAGTGTGCCAGTTAGCATTTTGAGATCTAGAGAAGCACCAAGATGGAACCCCATTACATCAATGCTGGCTCGGACGAGCGATGAAGTCCTGTACGAGAGCCTCTCAAGCCAATCGTCACTGTCTGCATCGCCCGGCGACAGAACGCGGACATTCACTATCGAGCCCTTGATGACGATTACGGTTGTCTCGTCACCGGGAAGCCGGATGGTCATGGGGTTCTCGTAATGCCAACCATGGTTTTCGGGAACGACTACACCGATAAAAGTCACCACGTGCATCACGTGAGTCAGTCTGGCATAGTGCCCACACTAAATCGCGGCGTTTTTGCCCAAGATAGCGAACGCCCCCGCAGTCGTGAGACGACGAGCGCATCCCTGGTATCGCCTCTTTGTCAGCGATGCCCCCGGCCCACAATCAAACCGGGTTGCTCTAGACACACGAAACCCCACCCTGGGCAAAGGCTAAATGCCGGGTGGGGCATGTGCGGGGCGACCCATCACCCCTACAAACGTCCGGCTGGGAACCTTCCACAACTACCCGTGACCGGACGCACTCCTACTTGTCGTTCTTCGTCTTCTCGGCGGCTAGGCGCTCGAACTTCTCTTGAGCGGCCTTGCCGTCCTTACCCTTGAATGGGGCCACGGCATAGAACCTGTCGTCTCGCTTGTCTGCCATTTTCATTCCTAAGTGCTAGTGGTTGTTTCAACCCAGTAGTAAGTTGGCTGGGTCCCAGTTATTAGCGTTCTCGCCGGTCCACGATGAGCAGACCTGGATCGTGCCCGTGAAGAGCGCCGTGTTCTGCCGGGAGAGGAAGCAGGACGCTGTCGTTTTCCGGGAGGTAAAGGTGGTCGGCCTACACCTGGACACGTTCAGCGAGAACGCGATTCAGCTCCACCATGCGCTTCGCATAGCGAAGAGTGATGTTTGCCTGACGCTGATCTGAAGCGACCACCAGCACCTCAGCCGATGGCGGACCGACAAATAACTCTGCCAACGCCAACGCAGCCGCCAACATCGTCTTTCCGTTGGCACGCGGGATGCTCATCAGCACAGTGCGAATACCCGTAGCGAACGCATCTCGAACAATCTCACGCTGAAAACCCCTCAGCCGGAACGGCTTACCAACACCATGCCCACGCGGCACCACCAGATACTCACGAATGAACCGTTCGCGGCGCTTCGCACGGTCATGCGGATAGCCCGAGAACGATCGCGGCGATACCGCAACTGCACCCTTCGCCCCAGCACGCATGAAACACTCGATTCATGGCAGATCAATTGACAGAGGACACACTCACGGCGCTCTCGCTTGTCACAGCCGCGCACGGAGAAAAAGGCAGACACAAAAAACTCGCGGGCCAGATCGCTACCGACTTCGCGAACGAAAACCCAGAGGACGGTCACACCCGACTCGTCGGCGGACTAATCAACCTCTGCATTGCGTTCATTGCGGAGATATGCCTTGCAAAGGACATCACGCCTGAAGAAGCCCTTCAGGATGTAGCCGAACTGGTCGTCGAAATGGGCAGCGAGGATGAGTAACTCAAACTCTGCTATCGACCGGGCGTCCCGGCTGAGCCCCTAGGCAGGGGTGTCCCCCAGGTGTCGATGGTG
Organism: Mycobacterium ahvazicum; assembly: GCF_900176255.2. Classification (GTDB taxonomy): domain Bacteria; phylum Actinomycetota; class Actinomycetes; order Mycobacteriales; family Mycobacteriaceae; genus Mycobacterium; species Mycobacterium ahvazicum. Next base: position 821,969 of record NZ_FXEG02000002.1, on the reverse strand, counting down.
CCGCATTGCATAGCCGTTGACATGCGAGAACACGAATCTACGCGTATCGCCGGCTCACGTGCCGCCCGCGAGCTGCACCATGCTGCCGATTCCACCCAGCACATACAACGGTGAGCAGACCTGCCGCGACGTGCTTAAAGGTCAGTCTCTTGCCCTGTTCAATGAGCGACCACGCTTCTGGGCTCGGTACACCAGACAACCTACGGCTGTAGCTGTCGCGCCCGTTCAGATAACCGCCCACCAAGCGGGATAGCCGCGTTCGGTCGCCGACCCTCGGCCGGTCCTGCGCCGCTTGTGGTCGCGGCACGTTGACCCTTCGCAAGGCACACCGCATTCGACGCACAGCTTCATTTGAACTTTCCCGGTTTACCGCTACTGCTCCGTGTCAAGATGTCGGCATGTACTTCACAGTCGAATGGTCATCTGGTGTCAACGGTCCCGCTACGGTGGTAGGTGCACCACACTTTGAAGGCGAGAGTCTGGTGGTCGACGGCACCCTCTATTCCGAAGCTGAGTGGCAGACGATCACCGTTATGCCGGAGGCTTCGAGTGGGGATGCGCCCAAGCCTAAACGCAAGGGCTTATACACAATCGAAACTTACCGCGACGACCTCTGATAGTCAGGCGTAGCCGAGATTTCGCAATAGCTGAATGGTTCCCCTTCAGGATTACGGTGGCCACGTGAGCGAGCTTGTTGCGTGTCAACGCGGACGTGTGCAGTTCACCGTCTCCACCCATGCAGGCGAAGACGAACTGTCCGTGGTGTTCGAACGCAGCTATGGCCTCAAGGTCAGTCAGTGTGATGTCGTCAATATAGTTGTCAGACAACGTTACTCCTCATTACTCTAAGCAGTCGACTTGTGCTCGGCGTAGTAGTGACGCGCTGTAAGCAGATCCGACCAATGGCGCGGGACAGCAATGCAGTAACACTTGGCGAAGTCGAAACATCCACGGTGATGAATCGCCCAGCCGGTCGCGGTCGTGTGGATGTAGCCGTCACCGCGAAATACATGGCCACCACAGGACTCACATCGGTAAATCATCTCCACTACGTTGCTCCTGATTTGTCCGACAGCGGCATTCCGGTGCGCGTCTACTGCCCTTCCGTCGTCCGGGCGAACCGTCCTCGGCTATCCGCCTCACCGACGGAGGCGGTTTCATGGGTGCCGGTCACATGGACATGAGCCGCTACATGGAAATGTTCAAGCGACACAACGAGATCAGCCGGGTGGTCGAAGACATTCCCGGCGGCGTGCGCACCACCACGGAATCGAAGTCCGCAGACCTGACCGCCCAACTGCAGGCGCACGTCTCAAGCATGTATGCCCATCTCGATCAGGGAACCGAGGTCATGTGCATGAGCCAAAGCCTGCCCGTTCTTTTCGGTCACGCCGGCGATTATCGCCGCAGGCTCACGCTGACCTCTACGGGCGTGATCGCCGAAGAGACCGCTGACGATCCCGCCCTCACGGAAGCAATCCGGGCACACGCCCGAGAGGTCACCGGATTTATGAACGAGGGCATGCCGGCGATGATGCAAGCAATGATGGGTCCCGGCGCGGCGTGATGAGACCACCCTGAATCGCCACTACTTGCTGTTGGCCTGTTTCAGGTGCGTTATCTCGTTGCCCCACACCGAATCCGCGCCAGCATCGCCGATGCGGTAGATCTGAACCATCGTCGCGATACCGACGGCGAGCGTGACAATTGCCACCGTCGCGGTGACGCCCAGGTGACGCGGGCCGGACCGGCGTTCGGCCAACCCGAGCGCCAAAAGTGCGGCGGCAACGACCAATAGGGCAACAGCAAAATAGATCATGGTGTCGCCCAGCTCGGCGTGCTCGCGCAGTATCGGGCTCGGATTGCGCCGCAAGTCATACAACCATCCACCGGCGTTGGCCGTGATCGGTGTCAGCACCGCCGTCACGACGGCGAGTATGCCGGTCAGCCAGACGAGATGTCCCCGCCGGCCGGCAGGCCACAGGGCGCACACGATCTCCAGCAGAGCCGTCAGGGGCGCGAGCACCACGAGGAAATGCACCAGCAGCACATGGGCGGGCAAGCCATGAATGACCGTCATGAAGGTCCTTTGCGACGTCGAAATACCTCGGGCGCCAACGTCGTCGCTTGTCCGGCGGCTGGCTGGAACGGACGCCCAGTGAGGTCGGGCGAGCGTGATCATAACGTCGTTCACCGCTGCAAAGGCAAAGCTAAATACGGCTACTCCGAAAAAGTTTGATGAGGCTGCACTTGCTGGCGCGACAGGGTGGAAATGCGCTTGGCTAGGCGACATGGGTGACGAGCAGCCACTTCAGCAAGACGAACCAACGCATGCGGCCGAACCGCATGCCGGCCACAGCTCAGGCCGGCTGAACAGCCTTCGGGCGGCGGTGTTAGGCGCCAACGACGGCATCGTTTCGGTGGCCAGCCTGGTGGTCGGTGTGGCCGGGGCAACCTCAGAGCGCGGCCCGATCTTCACCGCCGGACTGGCTGCCCTGGTGGGCGGGGCGGCCTCGATGGCGCTGGGTGAATTCGTGTCGGTCTCGAGCCAGCGGGACAGCGAGAAGGCGCAGCTTGCGACCGAGCGACATGAGCTTCGGCACATACCCGATGCCGAATTGGCCGAGCTCACCGCCATCTATCAGGACCGGGGCCTATCGGCTGAAACCGCAGCGCAAGTTGCCAAGGAGCTGACGGAACACGATGCGCTGACCGCGCACGCGCACGCCGAACTGAACATCAACCCCGAGGAGCTGGCCAACCCCTGGCAGGCCGCCGCGGCGTCGGCAGCGTCGTTCATCATTGGAGCGTTGCTACCGTTGATATCGATCCTATTGCCGCCCACCGCCTTTCGGGTCCCGGTGACATTCGTCGCCGTGCTCGCGGCCTTGGCGCTCACCGGTGCGCTCAGCGCCCGCATCGGCGGTGGCAGCGTACGGCGGGCGGTGTTGCGGGTCGTGCTCGGAGGCGCGGCAGGTCTAGCGTTCACCTACGGCATCGGCCATCTCTTCGGCACCGCGGTCCAGTAGTACCGCGCTCGGCTGCGGATTCGATCACGCCCGAATCGGGTACCCCTGCCCAATGTATGCGCCGCGTCGAGTGCTGGACCAGCATCGTTTCGATGCCGTGTCAGCGGCGCTGGCACCGGAAGCGTCCGACGCGGCGCTGATGTTGCTCGACCGCGACCTGCGTATCCGCGGCGTCAATGCGACCTACGAAATCCTTTCGTTGCGTCCGCGCGGCGAACTGATTGGCGAACTCGTGTCCGACGTGTTTCCGGACAACCCCGACGACGCGCAGGCCAGCGGCACGGCGCAGCTTGCCGCGTCGGTGGAATCGGCGATGCGCCGGCGGGGAACCGACAGCATGCCAATCGTGCGGTACGACATCACCGACCCACAGGATCCGGACGTCTTTCTGCCGAAGCTGTGGACATGCCAGAACGTCGCGGTCGACGACGGCGACGAGCAATTCGGGGTGCTGCACCAGGTAGCCGAGGTCACCTCACTCGACGACGCGTTGTCGGCGCTATCGCAGAACGTCGCCGGCGGTGAGTCACTCGTGGCGGCCGAACACATGCACGTGCTGGCGGCGCTGGCCGCCAAGGCCCGGCAGGACGAGAGCCGGTCGCGGGCGATGGCCGGCGAGATCGAGCAGCTGCACCGGGCAGTCGAAACCCGCGACATCATCGGCCAGGCCAAGGGCATGCTGATGGAGCGGTTTTCTGTCGACGCGGCAGCGGCATTCGAGCTGTTGGCGAAGCTGTCGCAGGAGGCGAACACCCGACTGGTGGACATCGCCCGCAAGCTCGTCGAAATGGACCATCCCAGCACGCCATAGTAACGGCGTTGCCCGGCAATCTCTTTGGCGCGCGCCCGGGCGGGGCGAGATCAGAGCCAGCCGGTGCGTGCGGCGGCAACGGGCTCGGCGGGCGCGGGGGCCAATTCCCCGTCTCGCACGCCATCGAGCATCCGCTTCACCGCCGCGACAATGTCCGGGGCGGCCGCGGCGAGTCCGGCCTTATCGGCCTCGGGAACCTCGTCAGGTTCGACGCCCGCCCGCGCCAGCACGGCGGCCGGATCAGCCAGCTGCTCGGCCAACCACGACACCGGGTCGGCTGACAGCTCGGGGACGAAGTGCCGGCGCCCGGGCTCCCAGCCCTTGAATTTGGGGTGGTGATGGGCCCGGTCCAGCGTCCCCGGCGGGCTCTCGGTGGACCCGAACAGATCCACCCGCCAGACCGGACGGTTGAAGGCGATCGGAATGCCCGCGTATATCGATCCCCGCGGCTCGGCCCGATCGACGACTCGGAGTTCCAGTCTGACTCCGCGTTCCGGGGTTTCCTGGCCTTCGTTCGGGGTCGGGTCGACGAAGAACATATCCCCGACGACCACGCCCAGGGTTTCGAATCCAAACGCTGCAAGCATGTTTCCGAGAGTAGACCTTGGCGGTAGGTGCGCGGAGACTCACGACACCGGAGACAACGCGGCGTCGAGCAGCCCAGCGAGATTGTTCCAGTACAGCCAGTCGGCGATGGCGCTGCGCAGTTCTGCGGGGTCGGCCGCGGCGTGCGCATCGCCGCGGACAACGTGCTGGGCGTGAGCGACGTAGGCGGCAAAAGCCTGCAGGTGCGGCGCCTGACGACGCGGGTCGTTGCTGACCATCGGCTTCATCACCTGTAGCCACTTCATGAAGCGCTCGTCCGCGGGCGGGTTCGCTTCCGCCGGTGGTAGAAGTTCACGCAGACGCGCGTCGGGCGTCTGCGCCAGCCGCTCGGCCGCTTCGGGATTCACCACCTCCAATCGCGACCGGCCGACCATCCCCCCGCTGTCCGGGATGTCATCGGCGTTGAGTACCACCTTCGCCACGCCCGGGTCGGAATCGGCCAACTGCTCTTCGGTGGCGATCACCGCGCGCAACGTCATGTCGCGCTGAGTCGCCCAACTTTGCACGGCGACCACCGGATAGGTGGCCCAGCGAGCCCGCTCGGCGGGCGGAATCGCGTCATCGGCCGTGGCCATGCACACCCGCTCGGGCAACTGCACGCCATCCGGGATATAGGCCAGCCCATAGCTGTTGGCCACCACGATCGCGCCGTCGGTGGTCACGCCGGTCACCCAGAAGAAGCCGAAGTCCGGCGGCCTGTCACCGAGGGGTGCGTTCAATGCCGCCGCGATGCGCCGCGCCAACTGCAGCGGATCGGCGCCGCGTCGGCGTGCCGCGTCGGCAGTTGCCGCCTCGGCCACCGCGTCGCGTTCAAGACGAGCCGGTGAGACCGGAATCGCCGCGACCCCGGCGACTTCCGCAACGTGAGCCGCATCCCTCGACTGTGCGACGCGATCGTCACGCGGCGCCCGGCGACGCGTTGCCGCGGCCGGTCGGACACCCGAAGACTGCCCCGGGGACACTCGCCCGGCCCCGCCGCCCACGGCCGGCACCGCGCCACCACTCCACACGCCTCCTCCTGTCTTTCAACGTTTTTTTTTTCTAAACACCCGGCGCCCCCCGAGATCCCCACAAGGCGTATCGTCGGCAGCGTCAGATGTGTAAAAGAGACCGCCACCACCCGGCCCGCCACCCGACGCAACGGACCCGCCCGCTCCACCACCGCCTGCGGCTCCCGGCACGGCCGGCATCGCCGGCATGACACCCGCGCTGGCAGGTGCAACCCGCGGTGAATCATCATGCGGCCCAACCTCGTACGGCTGCGCATCCGGCAGCGCCGACCCATCCGGATCGTCGGCACCGCCCTCCCGCGATACTGTCGCCGGCCGGCGGACGGCGCCCGCGGTTGCGGGGCCGCCGACCTGTGTCGGGTGACCAGGCGCGCTGGCGCCGGCCGTCGCCGGCATAGCGGGAATGATTGCCGGAGTTGGCAACTGGCCGCCTACCGGAATTCCGGGCAACGACGGCCCGGCGGGCGGGGACGCAATCGGTCCAGCGACCGGCGGTGCGACCGGTCCCGGCAGCGCGGGGCTGGAATCTGACGGGTCTTCATCCCCCAGCCCCAGCGGTGGCGCCTTCTGGTCAAGCAAGTCTTGCAGCGCGCCCGACGGGGGTTTCCACGCCTTGCTCGCCAGAATCTGCTCGGCGGTTATGGTCACCACCGCGACATTCGCCTCGTGGGTGGCAGTGACCACCGCGCTGATCGCTTCGGTCCGTTCAGCTTCGGTCAGCCTGAACTCATTCGCCAATGCCTTGATCTTGGTCTCGGCGACTTCGACGTTGTCATAGATGTCGGACTTGGCCTGAATGATCGACCTGCCGATGTTTCTGTGCCAGGTGATCACGGTGGCAAGACCGTCTTGCAGTGACGTCAGTGCTTCGATGAGTGTTCCCACTTGACGATTGGCGGCACCGGAGGCGCTTCCCGACCACACATCGCCATCGAAGATGGCCAGCTGTTGCCGGTGGCAGTTATCCGCGACGTCGCTGACCGTTCGCAGAACCTGCATGTACTGCGCCGCCCGGTCAAAGTTGATGTCCTCGTCGGACTCTGGCCATCCGTTCGGGGCAAGCATCTTCTCGGCATGCTCACCCGTCGGCGGCGCCAACCCCATCGATCACTCCTCGCTCCACGACTGCCGGCTACTGCTTGGGCACTTCCTTGGCACCCCGCAGACCGATGACGCCCTCAGTCCAGGACCGCTGCTCGGTGTAAAGCGCCTCCTCGTCCCCTTGCACGCGTTTGGCTTTGCCGGTGCCCTTGTCGCCACCCGCGGCGGGAGCCCCGCCCATACCGCCGCCCATCGCGCCCGCGCCCGGGACGCCTCGGCCGGCGATTGCGGGCCCGGCTGCCGCTCCCGCGGCAGCGGCCCGTGCGGGCGCGCCGTCTTCTCCCCAGGATTGCAACGGCGTGCCCGGCACACCGGCCCCGCCGAAGGATGCCGGCTTGACCCCGCCACCGTGCGGAAGCTTCGGTGCGCCTTGGCCTTTCATGTCCCGTAGCGCCTCGGCCAGCTGCGGATCGGGCGTCTGTGCCGTCGAGGGCATCATCGGCATCATCGGTGTCGATGGAATGAACGGCAGACCCCCCTGATCACCGGAAGGGGTGGGCGGCCCAGGCGCCGGCTTGTCGTCGGGTATCCAGTCCGGCCGCGGCGGCGGCTTGAGAACATGAGACTTCTTGATGTCTTCATCGCTCGGCCGCACCGACGGCTTCCACGGCTTGGGCGGATCGATTTTCTTGGCGCTGGGCGGCGCCGTCGGATTCACTTGCGACACCGGCAAACCCGATTTGCCGCGGAAATCAGTGAGCAGAGCCAGGGAGTTTTTCGACGCCTCGTTGTAGGTTGTCATAAACGTTTCGTAGCCGGAGTGCATATTGGCTCTGGCCCACGCCTCGAGCTCGACCAAGCTCTTGTAATCCCACTTCACCCGCTTCCCGTGGCGAGCGTCCTTGCCCCAGACGTGTTGCTTGCGCAAGGCGCGGAACTCGTCGGCGACCGTTTGAGCCTGACGAGACATCTGATCGCTGAATCTCGCCATATTGTCCAACCACGTCCGCTGCAATTCGAAATTCTCCCCGACGGCGGTGGCAGCCTCACCTTCCCATTCTCGGAAGGGCCGGAAACGATCGCGGGCTCGCCGCAACGCGTCGTGGTATTTAGCCCATTGTTCGGCGAAGCGATCAAACGATGCGCCTTGATCCATTTGTTCGAGTTCCAAGGCCGCCTGTTCGAGGTTGTGTAGCCCGTCCATCGCCTCTTCCGGCACGTCTTGGTTCGGAGCAACGCCGGCGCCGAACATCGCGGGGCCGGCATCGCCGGGCCCGGGCCCGGGCATGGCCACACCCGACAGCGGCGTTTCGTTGCGCAACGCCGCTGCCGCATCTTCGTCGACGTGGCGATATGCCTTGGCCGCATTCCGCAGCGACTGGGCCAGGTCTTTGCGCGACTTTTCGAACAGCCCTAGGTAATAGCGCATGTTGTCAGCGGAATAACCGAGGTCTTTGGCACCTTGTTTGACAATCGCCAGGCCGCACGGAGGTTGGGGGACTTCGGTGGGTATGCCTCGTCCTTGCTGATCCACCAGCGGCGCTTCCAACTCGTTCGCCCGAGCTATCAGTTCCTCGTAGACGACCTTCGTCATCACCGGTCCGGTCATGGCGAATCACCTCCTAGCTGCCACAGGGCACGACGAATGAGCGCGCGACCAAAGTCCGGTGAAATTCCATCACGGCCGAGCTGCGACAACTGGCGAATCAGCAACGCCGATTACCGGCCATCTCAGCATCCCTTCAACGACACCTCGACGTCGCCCGAAGTTAGCCTAACTTGAGCCCGCGGCAGCTACCCGCACCAATATCCAGGCCATGTTGCCGCGTCGCCCCGGCCGACTCGACACGCTGGCGCGCTGCTTGACCTTGGTACCCTACGGGGGTACCGTCCAGCCCATGTTGGACGGCGCGGCCGGCTCTTGATCGGCGACTGCACGCTGCGGTGGATTGTCACCGCGCTCTTCGGTGTCAGCATTGCGACCTACGTCTATCTCCTTGTCGCCCAACGTGACCGATCGACAAGCACGATCGACCATCTGTTGCACCTGACGATGGCCGCCACAATGATCCTGATGGCATGGCACATCGGAGGGGATGTCTCGACGGCCGCGCCGATGATCATCTTCGCGTCGGCAGGCGCCTGGTTTGTGCGGGCGGCCTGCCGACGCTCGTTCGCCACCGGTGAGCGACTCACCAACGCCTACTACGCGGCGATGGCGGCGGCGATGGTGTGGATGTACGCGGTGATGAGCGGTAGCCTGCCGGGCCAGGTCAGCCACCCGAAGCCCGATTCGCTGGCCATGAACATGCCCGGCATGGAGATGCCGGCACACGAGATGTCCAAGGCCCCAGCAGGATTCGGGTGGATCACCGCGGTGAACTGGATCGTGGTCCTCGGTTTCGCGGTTGCGGCGCTGTATTGGTCAAGCCGTTGCGCCGCCCGGCGGCAGTCCGCGCGCTTGGTACCGATGTATCAAGCTTGCGCTGCCGCCGGCACCGCGGCGATGTTCTTCGCCCAGCTCTAGGCGCAGCGCCTAGGCCGCCAGGTCGTCGGCGTCCTTGAGCATCTGCTCCATCTTCTTCATGGCGCGCTTGTTGCGGCGCCAGCCCCGAACGGTGGCGATTGCGGTCTTGAGGCCGCGCCGCCGGCCGGTCTGCGGGTCGGTACCCGCGAAGTCGGCTTCCAGTTCGGCGAACATCCGCTCGCTACGGGTTTCCGGAGCGTCGTCGGCGTTGTCCAGCAAGTACTTGTTGGGCAACGACAGCTTGGCCATCGTGCGCCACGTCTTGCCGTACTGCACCAGGAAAGATCCTGTGGTGTAAGGCAAGTCGTACTTGTCGCAGACCTCGCGCACTCGCACCGAGATCTCATGCAGCCGATTGCTCGGCAGGTCGGGGTACAGGTGGTGCTCGATCTGGTGGCACAGGTTGCCGCTCATGAACCGCAGCGCCGGTCCCGCCTCGAAGTTGGCACTGCCCAGCATCTGGCGCAGGTACCAGTGTCCCTTCGACTCTCCGATCATGTCGGTCTTGGTGAATTTCTCTGCGCCATCAGGGAAGTGGCCGCAGAAAATCACCGCGTTGGCCCACACATTGCGGATCACGTTGGCAACGGCGTTGGCCTTCAGCGTGGACTTGTAGGTCGCGCCGGGCGACAGCGAGGTCAGTGCCGGGAATGCGACATAGTCCTTGAGCACCTGACGACCGGCCTTGGCGAAGAACTCGTCCGTGCGCTGCCGCGCTTCGTCCTGATCCATCCGCTTCTTGACGATCTTGCCGATTTCCACGTGCTGCAGGCCGACACCCCACTCAAAACCGAGGGCCAGCAAGGTGTTCCACACCAGGTTTAAAAGGTTGAACTTCTTCCAGCGCTGGTCGCGGGTGACGCGCAGCATGCCGTAGCCGACGTCGTCGTCCATCCCGAGGATGTTGGTGTACTTGTGGTGCACGAAGTTGTGGGTGTAACGCCAGTGCTTGGACGAGCCGCTCATGTCCCACTCCCACGAGGAGGAGTGGATCTCCGGGTCGTTCATCCAGTCCCACTGGCCGTGCATGACGTTGTGGCCGATCTCCATGTTCTCGATGATCTTGGCCACGCCCAAAGTCACAGTTCCGGCCCACCATGCCGAGCGCCGCGAACTCGCGGCCAGCATCAGTCGGGCGGACACCTCCAGCGCACGCTGTGCGGCGATGGTGCGATGAATGTAGCGGGCGTCCCGCTCGCCACGTGAGTCCTCCACGTCCTGGCGGATAGCATCGAGCTCAACGGCCAGGGCTTCGATATCAGCGTCCGACAGATGCGCGAATACGTCGATGTCTGTGATCGCCATCGTTCTCACCTCCCGGCGTTCGATCTTGTGGTCAGTACCTACGCTATCGTAACCTACGACTCCGTAGGTTACCTATGAGTAATACCTAAATGTCGAGCACACAATCGCCGGAAGCCGCCGACACGCAGGTCTGCACCCGGCTTCCCGGCTCGTGTTCCTGCCCGGTTCGCAGGTCACGGACGTGACCCTCCACCAGGGGTACCACGCAAGACTGGCAGATACCCATCCGGCAGCCGAAGGGCATCTGGATTCCGGCCCCCTCCCCCGCATCCATCAGCGAGGTCGCGGCGTCGGCGGCCACCGTGCGACCGGTGCGGCCGAAGGTCACCGTTCCGCCCTGGCCGGCCGGTGCCGACTTGGCCACCGCGAACCGCTCCAGGTGCAACCGGTCGCTGATGCCCGCGGCAGCCCATACCTTCTCGGCCTGGGCCAGCATGCCCTCCGGTCCGCAGGCCCAGGTTTGACGTTCGCGCCAGTCCGGTACCTCGTCGTCGAGCCGGGCGAGGTCGAGGCGCCCCTTCGTGCGGGTCTCGCGCACCTGCAACCGGTACCCGGGATGCACCGAGGCGAGCGCGGTCAACTCGGCACCAAACATCACCTCGGATTCGGTGGGCGCCGAATGGACGTGCTGAATGTCACCAATCTGCTTGCGGCGCACCAGCGTTCGCAGCATCGACATCACCGGCGTGATTCCCGATCCCGCAGTGAGGAACAGAATCGACGGCGGAGCCGGGTCGGGAAGCACGAAGTTGCCCTGGGGTGCGGCCAGCCGCACGATGGTGCCCGGCTCGACACCGCCCACCAGGTGGCTGGACAGGAAGCCTTCCGGCATCGCCTTGACACTGATCGTCACGGTGCGCTCGTGGCCGGACCCCGACCGCGCCACCGGGCTCGACGTCAGCGAATACGACCGCCAGCGCCAGCGGCCGTCCATCCGCAGTCCGATCCCGATGTATTGGCCGGGCTCGAAGTCGAAGCTGAAGCCCCAGCCCGGCTTGATGACCAGGGTCGCGGAATCCTCCGTCTCGCGGCGAACCTGCACGATGCGGCCCCGCAATTCCCGCGCCGACCATAACGGGTTGGCCAGATGTAGATAGTCGTCGGGCAGCAGCGGTGTCGTGATGCGCGCAGCGATCTGGCGCAGCGCATGCCAGCCGGGATGCCGTTCCGCGCCCGCGACCGTCGGGCGCTTGGTGTCGACCACATTCGCGGTGACCGATTGGTATTTCCTACCCATAATGAAAGCTACGGTACCGTAAGTTACGTTATCTTTTCCAGGCTGACCCGCCCGGATTGCGTCACATTCGCCGGCCGGTCGAGGCGGTCACAACAGCTCGAGCAGGAACGGCAGCTCCTGGTTCGCATACCAGGCCAAATCGTAATCCTGGGCGTCGCCGACGATCAGATCGGCATCCTCATCCCCCAGGTCAGCGGCATCGATGGCCTCGATCGCCTTCGCCACGGCCTCCTCCGCGCCGGCGTTGTCGACATAGGCCGCGACCACCTGGTCCATCGAGACCGGCCCGGCGATTCTGACCACCGCATCGTCGAGGTCGGGACGGAAGGTGACGTCGTCGACCTCGGCGGTCAGCACCGCGCGCCGCGGCCGCACCGACTCGGCGTCGTGGGCCGCCAGCAGACGCAGCGACGCCAGCGCCGCCTCGCGCAACGCCACGTCGGCGAGCTCGTCCTCGTCGCCTTCCGCATAGGCCTCGCGCAGTGTCGGGGTCACCGCGAACGCGGTGCCGTTGACCGGCCGCAGCGAGTCCTCGGCGACGAGCTGCTGCAGCATCGTCAATGTGACCGGAATGTAGACCTGGGTCGCGCCCATCCCTAGGCCTCGATCAGGGTCGCCGCGTAGTCGTCGACATACGTCGACAGCTCGCGGGGCGGACGATGATAGTTGCCGCTGACGACCGGACGGTCCGGCAAGTCAACCTTCGGCTGGTCGACCTCGTGGTAGGAGATGCTGGACAACAGGTGGTGCATCATGTTCAGCCGCGCGTGCTTCTTGATATCGGATTCCACTATGTACCAAGGGCTTACCGGCGTGTCGGTGTGCACCATCATTTCGTCTTTGGCGCGCGAATAGTCCTCCCAGCGGTACACCGATTCCAAGTCCGTGGTGGACAGTTTCCAGCGCCGGACGGGATCGTTGCGGCGTGCCTTGAAACGGCGCAACTGTTCGGACTCGGAAACCGAAAACCAGTACTTGCGCAGCAGAATCCCGTCGTCGATCAGCATCTGCTCGAATATAGGAGTCTGGCGCAGAAACAGCGCATGTTCTTGCGGCGTGCAGAATCCCATGACTTTCTCGATGCCGGCGCGGTTGTACCACGATCGGTCGAACAGCACGATTTCGCCCTTGGAAGGCAGGTGCGCGATATACCGCTGGTAGTACCACTGGCCGCGCTCTCGATCCGTGGGCACCGGCAAGGCGGCGATATTGGCGGTACGGGGACTGAGGTATTCGGTGATCCGCTTGATGGCACCCCCCTTGCCCGCGGCGTCACGGCCTTCGAAAAGCACCACGATTCGCGCGCCGGAATACCGTACCCACTCCTGCAGCTTCACGAATTCTGCTTGCAGCCTGAACAATTCGGCTTCGTACACGGCCTCGGAGATCCTGGCAACGGCGCGCGCCGGCGATTTCTTTTTCTTCGTCTTCGCCACTGGTGCGCCGTCATTCGAAGTGCTCACATCAACGAATGGTAGATGCACGCATACCAATTTTCACCGCTAACGACTAGCGGGAAGCGTCGAGTAGTTCCTCGAGTGATTGCTTCAGCAGCGCGGGCAGCAGGTCGACATCGCTCATCGCCTCGCGGTCGGCATTGATTCCGAAATACAGCGTCCCGTTGTACGACGTCACACCGATGGCCAGCGCCTGATTGTGCAGCAGCGGCGGCACCGCATAGGTCTCCAGCAGTTTGGTGCCGGCGATATACATCTGCGACTGGGCGCCGGGGGCATTGGTGATCAGCAAGTTGAACAGCCGCGCCGAGAAGCTGGTGGCCACCCGGATGCCCATGGCGTGCAGGGTCGGTGGCGCGAACCCGGACAACGTGACGATGGTCCGGGCGTCGACCAACCGGGCGGCCGACGGATTGGATTCGGTGGCGTGCGCGATCTGCGACAGCCGCACCACCGCATTGGCCTCGCCCACCGGCAGGTCGACCAGGAACGGGGAGACCTGACTGATCATTTGGCCGGGGCCCGTCGAGTCGTGCTGGTCCTCGGCATACACCGAAAGCGGTGCCATCGCCCGGATGGTGGCGCTCGACGACACCCCTTCCCCGCGCGACATCAGCCAGTTGCTCAGGGCACCGGTCACGACCGCCAGCACCACATCGTTGATGTCGCAGTCGTAGCGGGCGCGCACCGTCCGGTAGTCCTCGAGGCTTCCGCGGGCGACAGTGAAGCGCCGATGACGCGAAACGGTGGCGTTGAGCGGACTACTGGGCGCGGTGCCGCGCGCGACCGTGCGCGCGATGTCGAAGACCCGGCGACCCACGTTGAGCAGTTCGCCGTAGTTCGTCGCCACCCCGGCCATCGCGGAGCCGACGGCCTGCAGCTGCGTGCCGGGGCCCACCAGCCAGTCGGTGAGCGCGCCCAGCAGCAGCCGCGTCGAGCCGGGCTCGCGTTCCGGGATCCAGATGTCCTCGGGGAACGGCGCCGGCTGCCGGGTCCGATCGGCGATCACATGGCCGATCTCCAGCGCGGTCATCCCGTTGATCAGCGCCTGGTGCGACTTGGTGTAGAGCGCGACCCGGTTCTTGGCCAGGCCTTCAACCAGGTACATCTCCCACAGCGGGCGCGTCTTGTCCAGCGGGCGTGCGGCCAGCCGGGCGATCAGCTCGTGCAGCTGTTCATCGCTGCCCGGCGACGGCAACGCCGAGCGCCGCACGTGGTAGGTGATGTCGAAGTCGGCGTCATCGATCCAGACCGGCCGGGCCATGCCGACCCCCACTTCGCGCACCTTCTGCCGATAGCGAGGTATTTGCGGCAACCGCTGTTCGACGGCGGCGAGCAGCGTCTCGTAGCTCAGTCCGTTGCGCGGGCGCTGCAGGATCGACAGCGATCCGACGTACATGGGGGTGGCGCTGTTTTCGAGCCGATAGAAGGATGCGTCCGCTGTGGACAACCGGGTCACCATTGCGGCCCTGGCCTCCTTGGTCAATCCTTCGGGTTCCCCGATGTTCCCGCTCACCGTAATCGTCCGCCAGGGCGCAACACGGCGCGGGTACGCGCGATGTCGAATTGTGCGATGATGGCCGGCAACTGAAAAGCATTGAAAGACCAATTGTCTGTCACTCTCCTGCAGGCCGCTCGTTCACTGACTACTTGGAGAGTGCGCGTTGTCCATCAGCTCCGTAAACCCCGCTCACCGTGACGATTTCGCCGTCGTGCCCGTCGTCGAGTACGAACCGCCGCCGCGGCAGGTGCCGCGTAACAGCGCCGGCTGCCGGCAGCCGGCGGTGGCACGCCGAAGCGGCGGCGGGCCGCGCCGGCCGTACAGCGGGCGGCCGGTCAGGCAACCCGAGCCGGCGGCGGCTTGGTCGGCGACAATGCGTCAGGCGGGCGCCTTCGCCGACGCCGCGCTGCGCCGGGTGCTGGAGGTCATCGATCACCGGCGGCCGGTCACCCAGCTTCGGCCGCTGCTGGTGCATGGCCTCGTCGACTCCGTGCTGTCGGTGAGCCAGGCGCGCGGCGGGCGCCAGGGCGCCGCGGTGCTGCGCCGGATGCGGCTGCAGCCGGTCGGGCACCGGGATGCGGAGACCGCCGCCGAGGTGTTCGGCTCTTACAGCCGCGGCGACCGCATCCACGCCATCGCGGCCCGGGTCCAGATGCTGCCGACCAGCAACGGAATCCGGTGGCAGGTGGTGGCCCTGCACCTCGGTTGAGCGGCTAGGCCGGCGATGCGGCGCCCTCGCGCGACGGGCCGCCCGAGAATCGGGCCAGCACCGGACCCAGGATGGCCATCACGAACACATACGCCGTCGCCAGCGCGGCCACAGTGGGGATCGCCGCGCCGACCAAGCCAATGATGATCAGCGAGAACTCGCCCCGCGCGACCAGTGCGGTCCCCGCGCGCAACTGCCCGCGCCGCGCCACGCCGTCGCGCCGGGCGGCGAAGATCCCGGTGGCCACCTTGGTGGCCGCGGTGACGGCGGCCAGCGCCAGCGCGACCGGAAGCACCGGAACCAGCTCGTGCGGGTCCACCTGCAGACCGATCGCCACGAAGAAGATCGCGGCGAACAGGTCGCGCAACGGTCCCAGCACCTTGCGCGCCCGTTTCGCGGTGTCACCGGTCAGGGTGAGCCCGACCAGGAAAGCGCCGACGGCCGCCGAGGCGTGCAGCGATTCGGCCAGCGCCGCCACCATCAGGGTCACCCCCAGCACCCGCAGCAACAGCTGCTCGGAGTCGGCGTTGGCCACCAGCCGGCCCACGTGATGGCCCCAGTAATAGGACGCGAAGAACGCGACGAAGAGCGCACCGATCGCTACGGCCATCCCCGCGACCGCCTCCAGCCCGGTACCGCCGGACGCCAGCACCGCGAACAGCGGCAGGTAGGCGGCCATCGCGAAGTCCTCGAGCACCAGCACCGACAGCACGGCCGGCGTTTCGCGGTTACCGAGCCGGTGCAGGTCCTCCAGCAGGCGCGCGATCACACCGGAGGACGAGATGTAGGTGACGCCGGCCAGGGCCAGAATCGCGATGCCGTCCAGCCCCAGCAGCCACCCCGCCACCGCTCCCGGGGTGGCGTTGAGGACCGCGTCGACCCCGGCCGAGGGCAGGTGGTGACGCAGGCTGGCGGCGAACTCCGTCGCGGAAAACTCCAGTCCGAGGGTCAGCAGCAGCAGCACGACGCCGATGGGCGCACCCGTCGTGATGAACTCACCGGCGGCGGCCACCGGCCAGATGCCACCTTTGCCCAGCGACAGACCCGCCATCAGATAGACCGGGATCGGCGACAGCGCGAACCGCCGCGAGATGGCCCCCAACACCGCGAGCGCGGCGAGGAGGGCGCCTAGCTGAAACAGCAGCGCCCCCGAAACCTGCACTGGCTCAGCCCTTGTCGACGATTTGCTCGACGGCTGCGATGCCCTCTTCGGTGCCGATGACGATCAAAACGTCTCGCTCCCGCAGCAATTCGGCAGGACCCGGCGAGGCGAGCACATCCTCGTCGCGCACGATCGCGACAATCGACGCACCGGTGCGGGTGCGAGCATGGGTGTCGCCCAACGGTTTGTCGACGAACGGGCTGCCCGGCTCGATATGGACTTGACCCGCCTCAAGCCCGGGCACTTCGCGGGTGAGCTCGGTGAACCGCTCGGCAATGCGGGGAGCGCCCAGAATCAGGGCTACGGTGTCGGCCTCTTCGTCGGTGAGGTGAAACACCGGCCGGGCCTGGTCCGGATCGTCGGAGCCGTAGAGGACGACGTCGAAGTCGCCGCCGCGCCGCGCGATGATGCCGATCCGGTCGCCCTTATGGCTGACGAACTCGTATCGCAGACCGACGCCGGGCAGCAATACCTCCTTGACATCCATATCCGCAACATACCGGGAACGCCCGGCTTGATACCGCACACGTTGCCGCGATACAGGCGGAGTTCATATCGAGCAGGGCTAGTGCTGGCCGGCCGCCGCGTGCGGGTGCCGCCGTGTCCCGGGCACCAGGGCCGGCACCTCGCGGCGGTAGGCACGGTAGGGCTCGCCCAGCGACTCGACCAGGTCGTGTTCCTCGAGCCGCACCGCGATCAGGATGTAACCCGAGGTGGCGGCGCTGAACAGCAAGTGCCCGAACGTCATCGTGGGTGTCGCCCAGAATGCGATCAGGAAGCCCAGCATCAGCGGGTGACGCACCAGGCGGTACAGGTAGCGAACACGAAAGTCCAATTCGCGGTAAGGTTTTCCGCGCCAGGCCAGGTACACCTGTCGCAGGCCGAACAGGTCGAAATGGCTGACCATGAAGGACGAGAAGAACACCGTGGCCCAGCCGAGCCAGAACAGCGCCCACAAAACCACCCGTGCCGCCGGCAGACTCACGTCCCACACGACGTAGGGCAGCGTGCGCCACTGCCAGTAGAGCAGCAATAGCGCGGCACTCGCCAGGATCACGTAGGTGCTGCGTTCGATCGACCTGGGCACAAATCGGATCCACCATCTCTTGAACGCGGGTCTGGCCATCACGCTGTGCTGAATCGCGAAAACACCGAGTAGGACTACGTCAATCAGCACCGCCGGGCCGACCGGGGCCGAGAGCGCATGGTCGACGCTGCGGGGCACCAGGATGTTGCCGACGAATCCGATCGCGTACATGAACGACACCAGGAACAGCAGATAAGCCACTGCGCCGTAACAGATTGTCAAATATCGACTCATGTATGAATTGTCCGCCGAATTCCCGGCGAGGGAATGGGGCGATTGCCTCAATTTTCTGCAGTCGGTGAGGACAATCCCTGTTGCAGGGCATACATGCTGGCGCCGATGCGATTCGAGACGCCGATCTTGGCGTACGTTCGCTCCACATGATTGCGGGCGGTCTTCTCGGTGATCACCAAGGCCGCCGCGATCTCCTTGTTCGACGCGCCGCGAGCGACCAGGCGAAGTACCTCGATCTCGCGCGGGGTGAGACCATCCGGACGCGGCTTGGGCCGCCCGGCCGGCCGGCCGGCCGCATGCAGCACCGCTTCGACCGCGACAGGGTCGAGCTCGCCGGCGCTCACCCGCTCGTGCATCCGCCGGCTCGCCGCGCCGGACGACAGCTCGCCGCGGTATGGTCTTGGCTCACAAGCGGATTGGTAACTGACCGCCGCTGCCAGGATACGGTCGGGCAGGCTCAGCGCGGAACCGGCAAGTCCGCGTGGATATCCCGATCCATTCAGACATTCATGGTGGTTTCCTGCGACTTCGGCCAGCCGCCCCAGGCCGCGAACCTGGTTGAGGATCCGGGTGGTGAGATAGGGATGCAGTCGCACCCGTTCGAATTCGCCCGCAGTCAAAGACCCTGGCTTGGACCAGATTTGATTCGACACACCGATGCGGCCCAGGTCGTGCACATGGCCAGCACGTCGCGTCAGGGCCGCCGAACCCGCGTCAACGCCGGCCGCGATTGCCGCATCGCCGGCGAGTCCGGCCACCGCACGCGAATGCCCAAGGGTGAAAGGACATTTGAGGTCCACGAAGTCGCCGAACGCGACAAGCAGTGCGTCCAGCCCCTCGTCGTCGAGCCGCTGATGACGATCGGGGGCCTCGTGCACGGCCGCGGCCCACGCATCGCCGGGGCCCGGGCCGGCCAGGATTGCCTCGGCATCGCGGATGAACGTATCGACGACCTTCGGGTCGAACTGGCCACCGCGGCGACCGCGAGCCATCGCCACGGCGCCCTCGACACCGTAGGTGCGGTGGTGCACCTCGACCATCTCGGCGAGCTGGGCGACCCGCATCTGGATCGGAATCTCGTCGTCGCGGGCGCCGGCAGGCAGGCCGCCGCCGTCGTAGCGCTCGAAGGCGAACGCGAGCGACGCCTGGACGCTGGGGCCCAGGCCGATGCGATCCGCCAGCAGCGCCGCGGAGGTGCAGTGCGAGTGAATGAGCCGGGACAGCTGACCGCGCGCATCGGCGAACAGGGTTGCCATGATGGTCAGCCGCTGCGTCAACGGCTGACCGCGACCGATGTTGCCCAGCAGGAACCGCCAATACGGCAGGCCCGACCAGTCGACCAGATACGAGTCATGCCGGACCGCAATGTCATCGCCGAACCACCGCGCGTATTCATGGGAGTCGGCGTGACATCCGATCCACATCACAAGTGTCGTGTAATAGACGCAATCCCGTTGCGCGTCGGTCAATCCCAGCCGATCCGCGAGCCGGGTCGCGATCATCGCCGCACGCAGCATGTGCTCGGCGGGCTGTCCCAAGCCGAGGTCGATCGCCACCGATAACGCCGCGAGCAATTCGGCCCGGCTGGGCGCCTCGCCCGCCGGCGCCGGCTCGGCTGGGTGCGACGCCATCGGCCCATTGTCCCCTTCGGTCGCAGGCAAGTTTCAGCAAATCGAAATAGTGCGCTGCACGGCGCGATGACGGGCCGGGTCGAACGCCTCCAGACGACCGCCCCCGGTCACGAACAGCCCGCGCTGCGGACCCCAGAAGTCGGCCAAGCGGGCCTGCTGCGGCAACGGGGTCACCACGCCCAGGTCCTCGCCGCGCCATACCGCGCGCGAATCGCGGACGGCCCAGAATCGCTTGGGAGCGATCATGAATCGCTGGCCGTTCGGCGCGCTGCCGGATAGCCGCACCCGCCCGGTGCCCATCAGCGGTCCGGCCACTCGCCCGAGGGCGCCGAGGGCCCGTTGGTTGGTCCACGCCCAGGCGGGCAATCGCGGGGCGATCGCGCTCATCAGCCGGGTCGACGCGCTGGTCCCGAGATCGAGCTGCCACTCGAGCAAGCCGGCAATCCGGATGTACAGCGACCACGGCGTCACCCAGGCGACGTCGATTTCACATTGCACCGCGTCATTGGGTGTGGCCGAGCTGAAGAAGCGGGAGCAGCTGAGTTCGCCGGAACTGGTCGCGTAAAACGTCCATACCCCCGCGGTATCGCGATGCCACACCGACCGGTAGGCCGGCGCGAACGACGACGTGGGTATGCAACGCAGCGCGAGGTAATGTCCGCTGGCGAAGGGGAGCCCCAAAACCCCGAAACCGGCGAATCTTTCGTCGTCGCCGGGGGGCAGCGTGGCACTGTGCAGGACGGCCGAAGCAGCGTCGGCGGGAGTGTGCAACGTACTCATGCACCGATGGTGCGCGGCACCGCGGGGCCCGCGCATGAGGCCTATGCCTCAAACCCTGCTCGCGAATGTGCGGCCAGCCGCACACTCACCGCCGAATGTGCGGCCAGGCTCACATTCGGCGTGGTGAAGCTAGCGCTTCTTGACCGACTTCGGCGGCTTGGCGCCCCGGCCTTGCTGACGGGCGGCGGCGCGGCGCTCGCGCCTGCTGGCCCCGGCGGGCACGCCGGCCGGAGTCTTCTGCGCGCCACCGCCGTTGCGCTGAACTTCGGCCGAACCGTCTTCTGCCGGACCGGAATACGTCAGGGCGGGGGCCTCGGTATCAATGCCCTTGGCGCGCAAGGTGCTTGGCGCCGGCTCGCGTACCGCGGCGGGCGCGGCGGCGGATTCGCCCTGCTGCTGTTCGGTGGCCGCGGCGGCAGTCGCGAACTCCGCCAGGCCTTCCGGCGTTTCCACCGGCGCGACCTGCGGAGCGGGAACCGCTTCGACGCTGACGTTGAACAAGAAGCCGACCGACTCCTCCTTCATGCCATCCAGCATGGCCATGAACATGTCGTAGCCCTCGCGCTGGTACTCGACCAGCGGATCGCGCTGCGCCATCGCCCGCAGCCCGATGCCCTCCTTGAGATAGTCCATCTCGTAGAGGTGCTCACGCCACTTGCGGTCGATCACGTTGAGCAACACGTTGCGCTCCAGCTGTCGCATCGCACCCTCGCCGGCAATCTCCTCCAGCTCGGCTTCTCTTGCGGCATAAGCCCGTTCGGCGTCTTTGACGAGCGCCTCGAGCAGCTCCTCGCGAGTGAGATCGTCGTGCTCGGAGTCCGCGTCCCGACGGGTCAGCGACTCGTGCTCGATCCCGACCGGATACAGCGTCTTGAGCGCCGACCACAACGCGTCGAGGTCCCAATCCTCGGCATAGCCTTCGGTTGTCGCGCCGTCCACATAGGCGGTGATGACATCGCGGACCATCTCGAACGCCTGCTCCTGCAGGTTCTCGCCCTCGAGGATGCGCTTGCGCTCGGCGTAGATCACCTTGCGCTGCTGGTTCATCACCTCGTCGTACTTCAGGACGTTTTTGCGGACCTCGAAGTTCTGCTGCTCAACCTGGGTCTGGGCGCTCTTGATAGCGCGGGTGACCATCTTGGCTTCGATCGGCACGTCGTCGGGCAGGTTCAGCCGGTTGAGCATCGCCTCGAGCGCGGCGCCGTTGAACCGGCGCATCAACTCGTCACCCAGTGACAGGTAGAAGCGCGACTCACCCGGGTCGCCCTGCCGGCCGGAGCGACCGCGCAGCTGGTTGTCGATACGGCGCGACTCGTGGCGTTCGGTGCCCAGCACGTACAGCCCGCCGGCCTCGATGACTTCTTCGGCCTCGGCATTGGCTTCTTCTTTGACCTTGGGCAGTTCCTCGTGCCAGGCCGCCTCGTACTCGTCGGGCGTCTCCACCGGGTCCAGACCCCGGGCGCGCAGCCGCTGATCGGTGAGGAAGTCGACGTTGCCGCCCAGCACGATGTCGGTACCGCGACCGGCCATGTTGGTGGCCACGGTGATGCCGCCGCGGCGACCGGCCACCGCGATGATGCCGGCTTCCTGCTCGTGAAACTTCGCGTTGAGCACGTTGTGCGGGATGCGGCGCTTGGCGAACTGCCGTGACAGGTACTCCGAGCGCTCGACGCTGGTGGTACCGATCAGAACCGGCTGGCCCTTCTCGTAGCGCTCGGAGACGTCGTCGACGACCGCGATGTACTTGGCCTCTTCGGTCTTATAGATCAGGTCGGACTGGTCTTGGCGGACCATCGGCTTGTTGGTCGGAATCGGGACCACGCCGAGCTTGTAGATCTCGTGCAGCTCGGCCGCCTCGGTCTGGGCGGTACCGGTCATGCCGGCCAGCTTGTCGTAGAGCCGGAAGTAGTTCTGCAACGTGATCGTGGCGAGCGTCTGGTTCTCGGCCTTGATCTCGACGTGCTCCTTGGCCTCGATGGCTTGGTGCATGCCCTCGTTGTAGCGACGACCGATCAGCACCCGACCGGTGAATTCGTCGACGATCAGGACCTCGCCGTCTCGGACGATGTAGTCCTTATCGCGGTTGAACAGCTCCTTGGCCTTCAACGCGTTGTTCAGGTAGCTGACCAGCGGCGAGTTCGCGGCCTCGTAGAGGTTGTCGATGCCCAGCTGGTCCTCGACGAACTCCACCCCGAGTTCGTGCACACCGACGGTGCGTTTGCGCAGGTCGACCTCGTAATGGGTGTCCTTTTCCATCAGCGGCGCCAACCGGGCGAACTCGAGGTACCAGTTGGAGGCACCGTCGGCGGGCCCGGAAATGATCAACGGCGTGCGGGCCTCGTCGATCAGGATGGAGTCCACCTCGTCGACGATCGCGAAGGTGTGTCCGCGCTGCACCATGTCGTCCACCGAGTGCGCCATGTTGTCGCGCAGGTAGTCGAAGCCGAACTCGTTGTTGGTGCCGTAGGTGATGTCGGCGTGGTAGGCCACCCGGCGCTCGTCGGGGGTCATGTTGGCCAGGATCACCCCGACCTGCAGGCCGAGGAAGCGGTGCACCCGGCCCATCCACTCGCTGTCGCGTTTGGCCAGGTAGTCGTTGACGGTGACAATGTGCACGCCCTTGCCGGCCAGCGCGTTGAGGTAGGCCGGCAACACACAGGTCAGCGTCTTGCCCTCACCGGTTTTCATCTCGGCGACGTTGCCCAGGTGTAGCGCGGCGGCGCCCATCACCTGCACGTCGAACGGACGCTGGTCCAGCACCCGCCAGGCGGCCTCGCGGGCCACCGCGAAGGCCTCGGGCAGCAGGTCGTCGAGGGTCTCGCCGTCGTCGAGCCGCTTGCGGAACTCGTCGGTCTTGGCCCGCAGCTCCGCATCGGTGAGTTTCTCGACGTCGTCAGACAACGTGTTGACATAGTCGGCCACGCGCTTGAGGCGCTTGACCATGCGACCTTCACCAAGGCGCAGCAGCTTCGACAGCACAGCTAGGTCCCCTGTGGGTAGGAGTCTTCGTTAGTAAGGCGACTCCCATCGTAGGTGACGACCTGCTGATGGCCGCCGATCCTCAGGAGAGCCTGATCAGTCCGTAGTCGTAGGCGTGGCGGCGATAGACGACCGACGGCCGCTCGGTCTGCTTGTCATAGAACAAGAAGAAGTCGTGTCCGACGAGCTCCATCTCGTAGAGCGCGTCGTCGACGGACATCGGCGTGGCCTCGTGCTCCTTGGTACGCACCACGCGACCCGGCTGATGGTCCCGATCGTCGTCGCCGGTGTCGTGTTGATGCGGCTGGGCGGGCGCATTGTTGTTGTGGAACGTGCTCGCCGGCGGGGCCACCGCGGTGGCCTCGGCTAGCGAAACGGGGGTCTTTTCGCCGTAGTGCACCTTGCGGCGGTCCTTGCCGCGGCGCAGCCGGCTCTCCAGCCGGACCACCGCGGACTCAAGCGCGGAATAGAAGCTGTCGGCACACGCCTCACCGCGGACTACCGGCCCACGGCCCCGCGCGGTGATCTCCACGCGCTGACAGGACTTACGTTGGCGACGGTTGCGTTCGTGCTTGAGCTCGACGTCGAAGAGGTAGATGGTCTTGTCGAATCGTTCCAAGCGGGCGAGTTTCTGCGAGACGTAGACGCGGAAGTGATCGGGAATCTCGACGTTGCGCCCCTTGAACACCACCTCGGCGGTGGTGGTCGGTTCCTGTGCGTCGATCCGTACCGGTGGTTCGTCCAGAACCTGAGTGGAATCCACGGTGAGCCTTGACATACGTGACAACTCATTTCTCTCTTCACGTCCACGCGCCCTGCGTGCCGGCTTTCTAGAAGAAGCTTCGACGGGGTGGAAACGGTTTGCGAAAATCACCGCCGCAGGCAGCCCGCCGTCGCAAGGTGTCGAATACTCACCCCCTCCGCACGTGCCGTCTCAAGCTGGGAAATCGCGACCAGTGAGTCGGGCCTGGTAGGTCCCGAAGAGTTGTTGAAGGTTGTTCTCGACGTTAGCTCGTGTTCGCCTCGCCGTGCCACCGATTTGATGAACCCGTAGCGAGTTCTTCACGTCTTCTTGGCAATTTCACTGGTTTAGGCCGAGATTCGCCGCGTCAGGCGACCGCGATCGCCAGCACCGCCGCCACCCGCACCCCGGCCGCCGACAAGACCCGGACCGACTCTCCCGCGGTCGCGCCGGTGGTGACGATGTCGTCGACCAGCAGCACCTCGGTGCGCGGCGGCCGGCCCCGCAGCAGGACCCGGCCGGCGACGTTGCGCTCGCGCTCGGCCGTGCCGAGACCGACCGAGTCGCGGGTCAGCGCGTTCATGCGCAACGCCGCGACGACGGTGGCCTCCGGATGCCGGGCCACGGCGGCGTGCGCCACACGCGCGACGGGGTCGCCGCCGCGCCGGCGCGCGGCCGCAGGCCGAGTCGGTGCGGGCACGACGGTCAGCGGGGTCTCGACGATGCCCCAGGTCAGCAGCCGATGTAAACCCACGGCCAGCGCCTGGGCCAGCGGCGGCACGAGATCGCGGCGGCCCTGCTCCTTGATCGCGAGTATCGCCTGGCGACGGGCACCGGCGTAACGCCCGAGTGCGAACACCGGTACGTGCGGGTCGACGCGGGGGCTGATCAGGTGCGGTTCGTCGGGCTTGACGACGAGTTCCCTGGCGCACGCGTCGCACCAGCGGGTCGACGCGGTCCGGCAACCGCCGCACTCCAGCGGCAGGATCAAATCAAGCACGGCCCCAGTGTCACCGGCAGGGGTGACATCAGCAGCCCGCCAGCTCTTGAACGATGTCGGTGGCTGAACCGGTTCGCGCGTCACGGAACCCCGCACCCGTCCACATGCCGACGCCGTGCGGGTCGGCTAACTTCACCGCGGCCGCCTGGATGGGGCCGGTGATCATGGCGGCCTGGGGAAACCCGAACACGGAGTGCCCGTCGTGCCTGTCGATGAAGCCGTTGCGCAACGCGCGGGCATATCGCCCGGTGAACGCGCGCGTCACCACGGTTTCGGTGAACTGCGGATCACGCAAAGCGCCGCGGTGCACCGGATTGGTTCCGGCCTCGTCGGCGAGCAATAACGCGGTGCCGATCTGCACCGCGGTGGCGCCGGCATCCTGCGCCCGACGCACGGCGGCCGGCGTCCCCAGTCCGCCGGCCGCGACGACGGGGCAGTCGAAGCAGGCGACCAGAGCCGAGACCAGATCGTCGAGGGGGTCGGCGGCCGGCGCGGCGATCGGGTCGAACGTGGCCCGGTGCCCACCGGCCTCGGGCCCTTGCGCTACCAGGGCACTCACGCCACAGCTGTTGGCGATCAACGCTTCTCGTACCGTGGTCACGGTGGCGAGGGTGAGGATTCCGGCATCGCCTAGTCGGATGCAAGCCGCTTCGCTCGGCGGACCGAAGGTGAAGGACACCACTTCCGGACGCAGATCGCACACCACGTCGAGCTTTGCCGCGTACTCGTCGTCCGCATCGCGCGGTTCACCCAGCGCGACGCCGTAGTGTTCGGCCTCGTCCTGCAGCGCCTTCGCGAACGCGCCCAGTTCGTCGACTGTCGCGATCCTGGGCTGGGGCACAAAAAGATTCACTCCCAGTGGGCCCGAGCTGAGTCGGCGTGCGGCAAGGATCGAGTCGGCCAATTCATCGGCGGATGACAGGCCCCCGGCAAGGAAGCCCAGGCCGCCGCCGTTCGATACGGCCGCCGCCAGCGCCGGCGTCGACGGACCACCGGCCATCGGCGCGCCGATCACTCGAACAGTCAAATCCCCCAATGCAAATCGATCAAACACCAGATACCTCCCCCATACTTACCTGCCGTACCTGACTAAGGGCATGTCCGTCGACAATGACGATGCTGCCGTCTTCCAGACGGATCCAGCCGTTGGCCTCGAATCGACGTAACGTCGCGTCGATCGTCTCCGGGTCGACGCCGGCGAGCCGCGAGAAGTCGTCGGCGGTGAGATTGTGCACCACGCGCACGACATCGCCGTCCTGTTGGCCAAATCGGTGCCGCAGCAATAACAACCGGTTCGCGACGCGACCCTGCGCGTCCGCCAACCCGAAATCGACCAGCGAGTTCGTCATCGCCTTCACCCACCGCGCGAACAGCCGTAGCACCTGATCGCACACTTCCGGGTGCTCGACCATCCACGTCAGGAGCCGATCGCGGGCAATCGGCACCGCCAGAACCTCGGTGAGCGTTGTCACGCTCATGTCTTGCGGTCCCGGGTCGAAAAGTGTGATGGCACCGAAGAATTCCGACGGACCGAGAATCTTAAGCAGGATCTCTTCACCGCCGCTACGCCGATAGGAGACCTTGAGTTTTCCGGATACGATCACGTAAATGCTGCCGTCGCAGTCGCTTTGCGCACCGATCACCCGCCCGGGCGAAAAGCGCCGCAGATGCAGCTCCTTGCACAAGGCCGTGGCCACTTCCGGGCCAGTCCTGCTGAATATTCCGGACGCGATCAGCGCCCGGTGTGCGTCGTCATGCTCCGGGTGTAGCGGCGCGCCGGCGTACTCGCTGACAGTTGACGTCGCTGTGCCCGGCGCCTTTCGGTCGTGCCGGTGCTTGGCGAGCGTCAGCCCGACGGGGCTCGTCGTCTCCCACCACAACACTGCCACCACCAGCAGGATGGGTGTCAGGGCGATTCCAGGAGGGCCGTTCATACGGTTAACCTTAAGCAGGACAACGTAAGACGGAGTAGCCACGGGACGCGGACTGCTGGACAGATCGCGTAGCATCCACTGTCCCGTGGGTGAAAAGGTGAGCCCTAACAGCGCCGGGCCGTTCCGAGGTGAGTCCGGTCGTCGGCGGCGGAGCGCTGGAACGCCCTGCGGCGCAAGGTCTCCGTCGGCGTCTCGCGGTAGCGGGCCGAATGGGCCGCGGCGAACCTGCCGAGATTGGTGAAGCCCCAACGGTAGGCGACCGAAGCAACGGTCACCTGCGACGGGTCCGACCTCAGCAGCGCATGGTGTGCGCGCCGCAACCGGACCTCGCGCAGATAGGCCATCGGCGAGGTATCCAGGTGGCGCTGAAATCCCTGCTGCAGCGTACGGACGCTGATGTGGGTGCGGGTGGCGATCGAGGTCAACGTCAACGGCAAATGCGCTTCTTCTTCGATGATTTCGATCGCGGAACGAATCGCCCGCGGCGCGAGCCGCACCTCTTTGGCAAGAGCCTCGCGGTGCGGATGGTCAGCGGCAAGCAGGAAACCGCGGACCAGGCTGTCGACGAACGGCAATCCGACCAGCGGCTGATTGAGCAGGCTGTCGGCCCGGAAAATCTGGTCCTTGAACAGCGCCACCATATTGATCCAGCTTCGCGTCGCGGCCGACTCGATACGCATGACGGGTGCGAATTCGGGCTGGGACATCACCTGCCAGCCGAGTGCGTCGCTGAGCGCATCGTCGACCGCCGGACGATCGAGTTTGACGCAGATGAACCTGGTTCCGGCGCTCCACGTCCACGCAGCGTGACCCTGCGGGGGGTAGATGGTGGCCGCACTGGGCCCGCTCCGCAGCGACCGACCCCGGTATTCGCCCTCGACGCGCCCGGCGCGCAGGACGACGATTCGATAGGCCCCACACAGCTCACCGGCATCCAGCGACGTCTCGGATCCGACCGCGATTTCGGAAATGGTCGCCGCACCGATGCGACCCACGCGGTGACAGATGGAGAAGCCGTCGGGATCGGTCAACAGCCGCATGTGGAGCCGGCCGCAGCATACGGCGGCGAAGTCGTCGAAATTCTTCACCGGCTTCCAGATATGTGCATCCGAAGCTTTCGCTGTCGATGATTCCGTCATTCGGTCGCCTCCCCCCCACCAATCCACTGATGCCCCTTCTACATCCGCGTGCCAACAAGCTAACGTCGTCGAGCAACATCGCACCATGTCGCGCCGGTGGCCGTGCGCGATCCGGATAATCCGGTGCGCATTTAGGCTAGCCTCGGCATGGACGCATCCCTACGGTCTAGCGTGGGTAACGTGGCGAGCGACCCCGTCGGCAAAACCGGAGGTGAGCTTATGACCCACGTTGAATCTGTTCCTGTTCAGTGCTTTTCAGATGATCGCCTCACGGCGTTGGGAGCTCGGCCGGATGGTGACATCGTGCACTGTCGCCACCGGGACAATCAGCAAGGACATCGCATCGTGGTCGCGAACCCAAACATTCCTTCCGGCAACATCATTGAACGGACTGCCTGACGTGCACCTGGGCATGATCCCCGACGACCCGGCCGAATGGAAGGCTCTGGCGTCACGACAACTACCGTTGCCACTGTTCGAAACGAACTTTGCGTTCGGTCGCGCACGCGCGATCATGGCGGCAACCAAACTCGGCATGTTCGAATCGTTGAGCCGCCAGGCAGCGACGGCCGCCGAAATCGCCGACCGCTGCGGAACCGATGCGGTGGCGACGCAGCAACCGCTGGCCGCCCTCGCCGGGTCGGATTACCTGCTGTACCGCGACGGCCGATACGCGCTGACGACCACCGCGCGCACCTGGCTACTCACCGAAAGCCCGCGCTCGATGGTCGACGCGGCGCTCTTCGCGTTCGATGAGTGGGAGCTGATGATGCATGTCGAAGATTATGTGCGCACCGGTGTCCCGCTCGAACTGCACCAGACCATGACCGGTGTGCAGTGGGATCATTACCTTCGGTCCATGCGGGCACTGGCCGGTCTGACGGCGCAAGAAGTCGCCCAGTTCATTCCGGTGCCCGGCGGTGCCACCGACATGATCGACGTCGGCGGCGCGCACGCTCGCTACTCGGTTGCGTTGTGCCGGCGTCATTCCCGCCTGTATTCGGTGGTGCTGGACCTACCCGAGGCGGTCCGGGCGGCGGCGCCACTGCTGGCCGCCGAGAACATGGGCGGTCGCGTCGTGCACCGCGAAGCCCACGCGCTGTCGCATGACTTCGGTGCCAAGACCTACGACGTGGTGCTGCTGTGCGATCTCGCACACAACTTCACCGCCGCGACCACGTGGCGTCTTTGCGGTAATCGAACCTCTGCGGCTCGAAACTGGCTATTTTGCAGGCCAATTCGCCGCGTTGGACGAGTTGTACTTCGGGGCGACCAGCCGCTCGGGAGCATGGACCGCGCGTGACACCGCGGGATGGCAACGGGATGCCGGACTGGAGCCCGCGGCCCAACCGGTGACGCTGAGCCGCGGCGACGTCGCCCTACAGATCGCGACGAAGATCTAGCGTCAGCCCGGCAGCACCGGAGCAGCACCACCGGTCATCAAGCCCGGCACCTCCGACCAACTCTGCTGGCTTTCCGGCGCAGACGCCGAATACTGAAGCACGCCTTGCGGTGCCGCGACGTAGACGGTCGACGGGTTGGCCGCGATCGCGGTCAGCGGGATCTGCAGACCGTGGGCAGGGGCGTCGGAGTTCACCCCGTCGAGGTTCACATACGAGACCGGATGAGCAAGGTCGTTGCGGGTCACGACGATGTCGTCGCCGGTGCGCCAGTACAGGGACACCACCGAATTGCCCAGCCCGAAACCCAATCGCCGGGGATAGGTCAACGCATACTGCCCGGCCTGGGTCTGCTCCACACCGGCGAGAATGACCATGCCGCCGATCACCATCGCGGCCCGCGTGCCGTCGCGAGACAGTTGCAAGTCGCTGATCGGGCCCGCGAACTTGCTCGCCACCGCCCCGGAATCCACTGGCAGGCGCGCGGGTTGCCCGGACGCCGGCTCCTGGATGGCCCGCAGCACGTTGTTGCCGTCCACCACCACCCAGACCGCGTCGTCCAGCGCCCAGCTGGGGCGCGTCAGGCTGTGCCCGTCGGCGGATTGCACCGCCTCGCCACCGAGATCGCCGATCCACAGTGACTCCGCCATGTCCGGGGCGCCGCGGTGCAGCGTCACGACGGACGCCACCTGCCGGCCGCTGCGGGACAACGCCGCGAGCGTCTGATCGCCCATCCGGCCGAACGCGCCGTTCACCGTGGTGGTCCGCTGCCCGTCCAGGCCGACCAGCGATCCGTTGATCAGGGCGTGCAGCCCCGCGCCCGCACCGTCGGCCACCCCCGGGTCGGTCGCGGCGACGTCGGAGGTCGTCCACCCTTCGGCGAACCTGTCATCCAGCGGTGCGCCGTCGGCATTGATCACATACGGACCTCTGATGTCGGCCCTGGCCAGCGTCCAAATGATCTGTGCGGCAAGCAACTGCCTACTGTGCGGATCGGTGGTGGACAGCTTCTGCAGATCGATGCGCGCACCGCCGTAGCCTCGCCCGACCCCGTTCTTGCCGCCGTCGGCCCGGGTCACCGGCCCGCGCAGGCGCAGCGGCGGGGCGAGCAGGTTGCGAACCGTGTGCGCCATCTCGGGCCGAGGCCCGGCCAGCAGCTTGGAGATGAGTTCGGTGGGCAGCTGATCGTGATCGGCGACCGCGACATAGCGCGGATCGGGCACCACCGTCTTACCGGTCGGGTCGGCGAAGTAGAGCGTATTGCGTTTGTAGGTGGCCTGAAACTGTTGCCAGTCCAGGAAAACACCGTTGGGCAGCTTGTCGATTCGCCAGCCACCGGATGTCTTGACCAGCTCGATCGGCCCGGGGTCGGGCAGCACACCCTCGGCCGTTTCGAACACCCCGACGTCGGACAGCGAGCCCAGGATGTCGGCCCGCATGGTGGCCGAAACACGTTCTGCACCACGGGTTTCGACGAACACGACATGGTCGATCAACAATGCGCTACCGGCGTCGTCCCAGGCATTGGACGCCGACTGGGTGAGGAACTGCCGCGCCGCCAAATGCCGGTTCGCCGGATCGGCTGTGGCCTTGAGGAATTCGCGCAGCAACACGTCGGGATCCATGCCGGGGGTTGGCTTGGGCAAATTCGACGGGGCCGGCCGCTCGACCGTGCCGATGGCCTGCGGCGCCGATGTACTGGGAACCCCCGCACAGCCGGCCAGCAACAGCGCCAGCAGTGCGACGAGGACCCGCCGCATCACACGCTCCTTTCGGCGTGCTCATGTTGGCGCGGACGTTCTTTGCCCGCCGGTGGCACCGGCTCCCCGGCCGGCGGCGCCGGCTGCGGGATCGGCTTCATCGGCAACGGGCTGGTGGTGACCTTGTGGCCGCGGACCAGCGGAAGCGTCAGCCGGAAGCAGGCGCCCTGACCGGGCTCGCCCCATGCCTCCAACCGGCCCTGGTGCAGGCGTGCGTCCTCGACGCTGATCGCCAGGCCCAGCCCGGTTCCACCGGAGCGCCGCACCCGCGACGGATCCGAGCGCCAGAACCTGCTGAACACCAGCTTCTCCTCGCCGGGCCGCAGCCCCACCCCGTAGTCGCGGACGGTGACGGCGACGGTGTCCTCGTCGACGCCCATCCGGATGCGCACCGGTTTGTGCTCGGCGTGGTCGATGGCGTTGGCGATCAGGTTGCGCAGGATCCGCTCCACCCGCCGCGGATCGACTTCGGCGATCACCTCTTCGGACGGCATGTCCACCAGCAGCTCGATGCCGGCGTCCTCGGAAAGGTGGCCGACATTGCCCAGTGCGCTCTGCACCGTGGTGCGCAGATCGACTGCCTCCACGGACAATTCGGCCACACCGGCGTCGTGCCGGGAAATCTCCAGCAGGTCGTTGAGCAGGGTCTCGAAGCGATCGAGCTCGTTGACCATCAGCTCCGTGGAGCGCTGCAGGGTGGGGTCCAGCTCGGAGCTGTGGTCGTAGATCAGATCGGCGGCCATTCGCACCGTGGTCAGCGGTGTCCGAAGTTCGTGGCTGACATCGGAGGTGAACCGGCGCTGCAGGTTGCCGAACTCCTCGAGCTGGGTGATCTGCCGCGACAAACTTTCGGCCATGTCGTTGAACGACACCGCCAGCCGCGCCATGTCGTCCTCACCGCGTACCGGCATGCGTTCGGACAAGTGGCCCTCGGCGAACCGTTCGGCGATCCGCGACGCCGATCGCACCGGCACCACCACCTGCCGCGAAACCAGCAGCGCGATTCCGGCCAGCAACACCAGCAGCACCGCGCCACCGGTGATCATCGTGCCGCGCACCAGTGTGATCGTGGCCTGCTCACTGGCCAGCGGGAAGATCAGGTACAGCTCCAAGTTGGCCACCTGCGACGATGCCGGCGTACCGACGATCAGCGCCGGTCCCGAGAAGCCCTCGGTGTGCACGGTGGCGTACTGGTAGGCCGCCTGCCCCGCCTTGACGAAGCCACGTAACGAGGCGGGCACCTGGTCGACGGGTCCGGCGGCGGTCGCGGCGCGCGGGCCGTCGCCCGGCACCATCAGCACCACATCGAACGCCCCGGCCAGGACCGGACCGGACGCCGGATCGGTTTTCGACATCAACGTGTTGCGGGCCAGCTGCAGGCTGCTGTCCAGCGAGCGGGTCTCCTCGCCGTTGACGATCCCGCCGACAGTGGTGCGGGCCCGCTCGAGCTGCTCGATGCCCGCCTTGACCTTGACGTCAAGAACGCGGTTGGTGACCTGGCTGGTGAGCACGAAGCCGAGCGCCAGGATCACCGCCAGCGACAGCCCGAGCGTCAACGCCACGACTCGTAGCTGCAGCGAACGGCGCCAGGCAATGCCGACGGCTCGACTCAGCGCACTCATGCCCCGAGTCATGGGGCCGGTGCGTCCCCAGCGGTGACCGTGGATACGTCGCCGCGAGCCCCAGATCAATGACGGCGCTCCTCAGCATCTTGACGACTTACACCGGCGCCGGTCGTGCATAAGCGCCGCTCCTCAGCATCGCTGCGCTCTGCATCGTCGCCGGCGCGGATCACGGAGGTCCGGCCTTGTAACCCACTCCTCGAACGGTCAACACCACAGTCGGGTTCTCGGGGTCCTTCTCGACCTTGGCCCGCAGTCGCTGGACGTGCACGTTCACCAAGCGGGTGTCCGCCGGGTGCCGGTAGCCCCACACCTGTTCGAGCAGTACATCACGAGTAAACACCTGGCGCGGTTTGCGTGCCAGCGCGACCAGCAGGTCGAACTCCAGCGGGGTCAGCGAGATCTGCTCGCCGTTGCGGGTGACCTTGTGGGCCGGCACGTCGATCTCGACGTCGGCGATCGAGAGCATCTCGGCCGGCTCGTCGTCGTTGCGCCGCAGCCGCGCCCGCACCCGGGCCACCAGCTCCTTGGGCTTGAACGGCTTCATGATGTAGTCGTCGGCGCCCGACTCCAGGCCGAGCACCACATCCACGGTGTCGGTCTTGGCAGTCAGCATCACAATCGGAACGCCGGAATCGGCGCGCAGCACCCGGCACACGTCGATGCCGTTCATACCGGGCAACATCAGGTCAAGCAGCACCAGGTCGGGCCGCAGCTCGCGCACCGCGGTCAGAGCCTGCGTGCCATCACCGATGACCGCAGTGTCGAAGCCCTCCCCACGAAGAACGATGGTCAGCATCTCCGCGAGCGAAGCGTCGTCGTCGACGACCAAAATCCTTTGCCTCATGGAGTCCATGGTGTCACCAGATCGGGACAAAACTCGGGCGCCACACGGGCGTTTCGCCTTCGATACGGGCAAATCGTGACAAATTTGTGCTAATTGACGGCCAAATCGGCCGCCAGGCGCGCCGGATCGACGTCCGCGTCGACCACCAGCCACCGCCCGCCCCAGCCCGCGTCGGCCAGCCCGGCGTACACCTCGCCGGTGCGCTGCTGCAGCCCGTCGTCGCGCTCGTAGCTGTCGCGCGCCCGGCCGGGATCGCTCTCGGCCCGGCTGCGAGCCCGCTGTCCGGCCAGCTCGGTCGACACGTTGAGCAGCACCTGCCAGTCCGGCGCGGGCAGCCCGAGCCGCTGGAATTCCAGCGCGTAGACCCAGGACGCCGCGTCTCCGGAGGCGTCCTGGTGCAGGCGCGCGGCGCTGTAGGCCGCGTTGGAGGCGACGTAGCGGTCGAGAATCAGCACGTCGTGGCCGCGACGCAGCTCCTCGATGTCGTCGACCGCGCCGGCACGGTCCAGTGCGAACAGCATCGCCATCGCGTAGACCGACGTCGCGAGGTCACCGTGCTCGCCGTGCAGCGCCTCGGCCGCGACGTCGGCGGTCACCGACTGGCCGTACCGCGGGAAGGCCATCGTGGCCACCGACTTGCCGGCGGCTTCGAAGGCCCTGCGCAGGCCGTCGGTCAGCGTCCGCTTGCCGGAGCCGTCGACACCCTCGATCGCGATCAGCACGCGCTATCCAGCGCCGCGGGCGTCACGCTCGCGTGACGCTCGGCGTCCAACGTCACGCTGGCGTGACACTCGGCGAGGGGGAAACGGCTCAGTAGCGGTAGTGGTCCGGCTTGAACGGGCCCTCGACGTCGACACCCAGGTACTCCGCCTGGTCCTTGGTCAGCTTGGTCAGTTGACCGCCGAGTGCCTCGACGTGGATGCGGGCCACCTTCTCGTCGAGGTGCTTGGGCAGCCGGTAGACCTCGTTGTCGTACTCGTCGTTCTTCGTCCACAGCTCGATCTGCGCGATCGTCTGGTTGGCGAAGCTGTTGCTCATCACGAACGACGGGTGCCCGGTGGCGTTACCGAGGTTCAGCAGCCGGCCCTCGGACAGCACGATGATCGCCTTGCCGGAGTCCTTGAACGTCCACAGGTCGACCTGCGGCTTGATGTTCAGCTTGTGCGCCCCGGAGCGCTCCAGCGCGGCCATGTCGATCTCGTTGTCGAAGTGGCCGATGTTGCCCAGGATGGCGTGGTCCTTCATCGCCTTCATGTGGTCCAGCGAGATGATGTCCTTGTTGCCGGTCGCGGTCACGACGATGTCGGCGTCGGCGATGGCGTCCTCGACGGTCACCACGTCGTAGCCCTCCATCAGTGCCTGCAGGGCGTTGATCGGGTCGATCTCGGTGACCGACACCCGCGCACCCTGGCCCTTGGCGGCCTCGGCGCAGCCCTTACCCACGTCGCCGAAGCCGCAGATCAGCACGTTCTTGCCGCCGATCAGCGCGTCGGTGCCACGGTTGATGCCGTCGAGCAGCGAGTGCCGGGTGCCGTACTTGTTGTCGAACTTGGACTTGGTGACCGAGTCGTTGACGTTGATCGCCGGGAAGGCCAGGTCGCCGGCCGCGGCGAACTGGTAGAGACGCAGCACGCCGGTGGTGGTCTCCTCGGTGACACCCTTGACCGACTCGGCGATCTTGGTCCACTTGCCCTTGTCGGTCTCGAACCGGGTGCGCAGCAGGTTCAGGAAGACCTTCCACTCCGCGGAGTCGTCCTCTTCGGCAGGCGGTACCACGCCGGCCTTCTCGTACTGAGCGCCGCGCAGCACCAGCATGGTGGCGTCGCCGCCGTCGTCCAGGATCATGTTGGCCGGCTCGCCGGGCCAGGTGAGCATCTGCTCGGCACACCACCAGTACTCCTCGAGCGACTCGCCCTTCCAGGCGAACACCGGCACACCCTTGGGCTCCTCCGGGGTGCCGTGCGGGCCGACGACGACCGCGGCTGCGGCGTGGTCCTGGGTGGAGAAGATGTTGCAGGAGGCCCAGCGGACCTCGGCGCCCAGCGAGGTCAGCGTCTCGATCAGCACCGCGGTCTGCACGGTCATGTGCAACGAGCCGGAAATGCGCGCACCCTTCAGCGGCTGCACCTCGGCGTACTCGCGACGCAGCGACATCAGGCCGGGCATCTCGTATTCGGCCAGGTCAAGCTCTTTGCGGCCGAATTCCGCGAGCGACAGATCGGCGATCTTGAAATCGATGCCGTTTACAACGTCGGGCGTCAGAGTCATGGCGTGTCTGTTCCTCAAAGTGGATTTAGTTAGCTTGGGTATAGGCTCGTCCGCCACTGTAGTAGGCCGCCGAAAGGCGGCCAGGTCAGGGGATGTTGATGACGCCGTGACGCTCGGCAAAAGGCGTCATCAACCGGGCGAGGTCCTGCGCAACATCGTGATCGGCCTCCGGCGGCATCGAGACGTAACTGAGCGCCAGCCGCACGATGGCGCGCGCCAGCACACCAGCGTCCTCGTCACTGGTCGCCACCCAGCTATGGGTGAAGGCCAGGGTCAACCGGTCCGCCGCCCGGGTGATGATCGGACCGCTGTCGGTGGTGATGATCTGCAGCAGGTCGGGCTTCGCGACGCCGGTCAGCAAGGAGGTCACCAGCGGGTCGGCCGCCGATTCGGCGAAGAATGCGCGGAAGCCCTCCAGGAACGCCTCGTAGATGCGGCCGACGTTGGCGTCGATCGCCGCGTGGACGGCGTCGACCAGGCGGTCGGCTAGGCGCAGGGCGTATCCCTGCGCCAGGCCCTGCCGCGAGCCGAACTCGTTGTAGATGGTCTGCCGGCTGATCCCGGCGCCGCGGGCCACGTCGGACAGCGTGATCGCGGACCAGTCTCGGGTCAGCAGCAAGTCGCGCATCGCGTCCAACACCGAGTTGCGCAGCAGATCGCGCGACGCCTCGGCATAAGGAATCCGCTTCACAGGCGCGACAATAGTGCTCACCGACGCGCGACCTCCACCATCTCGAAGTCGGATTTGGCCGCGCCGCAATCCGGGCAGCTCCAGTCGTCCGGAATCTCGTCCCACCGGGTGCCCGGGGCGATGCCGTCTTCCGGCCAGCCCTTGGCCTCGTCGTACTCGAATCCGCACTGCACGCAGACAAAAAGCTTGTAGTCGGTCATTGGTTCACTCCTATTTTTTCGAAGTCGACCTTCTCGAGCACCGCACAATCGGGGCAGCACCAGTCGTCGGGAATCTCACTGAACGGCGTGCCCGGCCGGAAGCCTTCCCGCGGAGCGCCTTTGGTTTCGTCGTAGATGTAGTCGCAGCCCGGGCAGCGGTAGGCCGTCATGCCGGCACCCCGTATTTGGCCAGCAGCTTGTCGCGCATCCGCGGGTGAACGTTGACCTTGGTGATGTCACCGTCGTAATGCGCCAGCACCCGGTGGTCCATCACCTTGCGCCAGACCGGCGGGACGTACGTCAGCGCGATCATCGACGCGTATCCGCTCGGCAGGTTGGGCGCGTCCGCCATGCTGCGCAACGTCTGATACCGCCGGGTCGGGTTGGCGTGGTGATCGCTGTGCCGCTGCAGATGGTAGAGGAACAAGTTGGTGACGATGTGGTCGGAGTTCCAGCTGTGCACCGGCGCGCACCGCTCGTAGCGGCCGTTGGCGTTGCGCTGCCGCAACAGTCCGTAGTGCTCCAGGTAGTTGACGGTTTCCAGCAGCGAGAAGCCGAAGACCGCCTGGATGACGATGAACGGGATCACGCCGGCGCCGAAGACCGCGATCAGCGCGCCGAACAACACCACCGACATCGCCCAGGCGTTGATCACATCGTTGGACGCATACGTCCGGGGGTCCCAGGGGCTGCGGCCGAGCCGGCGGATGCGCTGTGCCTCGAGATGAACCGATGAGCGCAGGCTGCCGAACACGCTGCGGGGCAGGAACTCCCAGAAGGTCTCGCCGAAGCGGGCCGACGCCGGGTCCTCCGGCGTGGAGACGCGCACGTGGTGACCGCGGTTGTGCTCGATGTAGAAGTGGCCGTAAGCGGTCTGCGCCAGGGTGATCTTGGACAGCCAGCGCTCCAGTGAGTCCTTCTTATGCCCCATCTCGTGCGCGGTGTTGATGCCGACGCCGCCGAGCACGCCGACCGACAGTGCGACGCCGATCTTGCCGACCCACCCCAGGCCGCCTTCGAAGCCCAGCCATCCCAGGTCCGACGCGGTGAACAGGTAGGCGCCCATCACGACGCTGAGGTACTGGAACGGGATGTAGATGTAGGTGCAGTAGCGGTAGTACTTGTCGTTCTCCAGCCGCTCCATCACCTCGTCGGGCGGGTTCTGCCCGTCGGGCCCGAACCGCAGGTCCAGGATCGGCAACAGGATGTAGAGCAGGATCGGCCCGATCCACATCGGCACCTGGGCGGCGCCGTGCCAGCCGAGTTGGTTCAGTCCCCAGACGATCGGCAGCATCACGAACAACGCCGTCGGCGGGATCAGGCCCATCAGCCACAGGTAGCGCTTCTTGTCGCGCCACTCGGTGGCGCCGAGTTCCTGGCGCTCTGGCTGGGGCGCATGGATCTGTGTGGTCATATGCCAAACCTCCTTGTGAGTCACACCACGTTGAGATTGGACAATACCTCGCCACACGTCCTCTGTCTAGACAAAGGATAATGATTTGTAAAGCAGGTGGCTTTACGTCTGCCGGACGGCCTGCCTACGGCCCTGGATGGAGTGGCGGTATCCGTAGCCGAGATAGATCGCGGTTCCCACCACTAACCACACGCCGAACCGGACCCAGGTCAGGGCGGTGAGGTTGAGCATCAGCCAGATACACGCGCAGATCGAGGCGATCGGCAACAGTGGCACCCACGGCGCGCGGAACCCTCGCTCCAGATCGGGGCGGGTGCGGCGCAGAACGATGACCCCGGCGGAGACCAGGACGAACGCGAACAGCGTCCCGACGTTGACCATCTCCTCAAGCTTGCTGGTCGGGAAGACCGACGCCGTCGCCGCGACCACCAGTGCGACCAGCACGGTGATCCGGACCGGCGTCCCGCGCGAGCCGGTCTTGGCCAGCGACCGCGGCACCAAGCCGTCGCGCGCCATCGCGAACAGGACCCGGCACTGCCCGAGCACCAGCACCATCACGACGGTGGTCAACCCGGCCAGAGCCCCGATGGCGATGATCTTGCTCGCCCACCCGATCCCGTTCGCAGTGAATGCGGTGGCCAGGTTTGCCGGCTTGCCGCCGGGGACGGTCTTGAGCTGGGTGTAGGAAACCATGCCGGACAACACGACCGAGACGGCGACATACAGAACAGTGACGACGGCCAGCGACGCCAGAATCCCGCGCGGCACGTCGCGCTGCGGCTGTTTGGTCTCCTCGGCCATCGTCGCGACGATGTCGAAGCCGATGAAGGCGAAGAACACGATCGAAGCCCCGGCGAGCACCCCGTACCAACCGTAGTGGCTGCTGTGCGCCCCGGTGAGCAGCGACAGCACCGACTGGTTGATGCCGCTCGCCTCGTGCCCGCTTTCCGGCTTGGGGATGAACGGCGAGTAGTTGGAGCCCTTGATGTAGAAGAGGCCGACCAGCACGACGAAGATGACCACCGACACCTTGATGGCGGTGATCACCGCCGAAACCCGGGACGACACTTTGGTGCCCGACGCGACCAGGGTCGCCACCACCGCGACGATCAGCAGCGCACCCCAGTCGATGTCGACCGACCCTACGTTGACGGTGCCACCGCCGAATCCGAAAACGGTGCCGAGATAACTGGACCAGCCCTTGGACACCACGGCGGCACCAATTGCCAACTCCAGCAACAGATTCCAGCCGATGATCCACGCCAGGAACTCGCCGAAGGTGGCATAGGAGAAGGTGTACGCGCTGCCCGCGACGGGCAGCGTCGAGGCGAATTCGGCGTAGCACAGCGCCGCCAGCGCGCAGGTGGCCGCGGCGATCAGGAACGAGATCCAAATCGCGGGTCCGGTGATATCACCGGCGGTCGATGCGGTGACCGTGAAGATGCCGGCGCCGATCACCACGGCGACGCCGAAGACCATCAGGTCCCACCAGGTGAGGACTTTGCGGAGTCGAGTGGCCGGCTCGTCGGTGTCCTCGATGGACTGTTCGACTGACTTAGTACGCCATCGGTTGGACATTTGCCTGCCTCTCGTTAACGTCAGAAGTCATTGGACCGCACAGTACTGGGTACTCCCCCCGGATGCCGGACTGCGCAACCACGCGAGACCACGCAATAGTGATAGGCGCGAGCATCGCGGGTTTGTGCGCCGCCCGAGTGCTTGCTGACCGGTATTCGCAGGTCAGCGTCTATGAGCGCGACGAACTACCGAACACCCCGGCAAATCGCGCCACGATTCCTCAGGACCGGCATCTGCATCTGCTGATGGCGCGCGGAGCGAGCGAACTCGACTCCTTGTTCCCGGGCCTGCTCAAGGACATGGTGGCCGCGGGTGTGCCGATGCTGGAAAACCGCCCGGACTGCATCCACCTGGGTGCGGCGGGCCATGTCCTCGGGACGGGCCACACGCTGCGCGACGAATTCACCGCCTACGTGCCCAGCCGGCCGCATCTCGAGTGGCAGTTGCGCAGCCGCGTCCGCGACATCGACAACGTCACGATCGTGCGCCGATCCGTCGCCGAGCCACGGTTCGACCCGGCGCGGCAGCGGGTGACCGGTGTGGTGCTGGACCCCAAGGACCCCCCCAAGGACGAGGTCGGCGGCGAGCCGGAATTCGTGCGCGCCGACCTGGTGGTCGATGCAGCGGGTCGGGGCACTCGGCTGCCGGTGTGGTTGACACAGTGGGGGTATCAGCGGCCCATCGAGCAGAGCCTGGACATCGGCATCAACTACGCCAGCCACCAGTTCCGCATCCCGGACGGACTGATCCCGGAGAAGGTGGTGGTGGCCGGCGCCTCCCACGACCAGTCGTTGGGCATGGGCATGCTGTGCTACGAGGACGGCACCTGGGTGCTGACCACCTTCGGCGTGGCCGGCGAGAAGCCGCCGACGACGTTCCCGGAAATGGTCGCGCTGGCCATCAAGCTGCTCCCGGCGCACTTCACCGACGCGCTCACCGCGGCCAAACCCGTTGGCACACCGGCATTTCACGCCTTCCCGGCCAGCAGATGGCGCCGCTATGACAAGC
Organism: Mycobacterium ahvazicum; assembly: GCF_900176255.2. Lineage (GTDB taxonomy): Bacteria > Actinomycetota > Actinomycetes > Mycobacteriales > Mycobacteriaceae > Mycobacterium > Mycobacterium ahvazicum. The sequence continues at coordinate 781,260 of NZ_FXEG02000002.1, read as the reverse complement.
TGGACCGCTTCCCGGCCGGCATCATCCCGTTCGGCGACGCCGTGGCCAGCTTCAATCCCACCTTCGGGCAGGGCATGACGATGACGTCGCTGCAGGCGGGTCATCTGCGGCGGGCCTTGCGAACCGCGGATGAAGACCTGGCCGGCGAGCTCAACCGGGCGACCGCCAAGACGACCTATCCGGTGTGGACGATGAACGCGATCGGCGACTTCGCTTTTCACCACGCCGGCACCAGTGCCCCGGTCCCCTGGTGGTGGCGGCCGTCGGGAGCGCTGTTCGACCAATTCCTCGGAGCCGCCGAGACCGAACCCGTTCTCGCCGAATGGTTTTTGCGCCGATTCTCGCTGCTCGACAGTCTCTATATGGTTCCGCCGCCGCGGATCGTCGGCCGGACCATCGCGCACAACCTGCGGCTGTGGCTGCGCGAGCGCCGCGAGGCGCGTCAGGCCGCCAAGGGTCGGGCCGTCACAAACCTACGGTCGCCCTGAACAACTTGGCGGGCTGGTGGGCGACCAGCCCCACCGGTCCGTCGTCGGCGGCGACCCACGCCGCCATCCCGCGCTCCAGCGACAACGATCCGGACTTTCCGTGCACGACCGCGGAACCCTCGGCGCACAACAGGATCTGCGGACCGTCATGGTGTGGTGATGCGTCGACTTCGTGGCCGAGGTGTTCGCCCTCCAGGGTCAGCAGCGCCACGGCGAACTCGTCGGCCGGGGTGTCGTAGATAAGCCCAAGGCCCTCTCGATGCACATGCGGCCGCAGCTGCGCCTCGGCGGTCGGTGCGAAGTCCAGCACCCGCAGCAACTCGGGCACGTCGACGTGTTTGGGTGTCAGGCCGCCGCGTAACACGTTGTCGGAGTTGGCCATTACCTCGATCGCGAACCCGCGCAGATAGGTGTGCAGGTTGCCGGCCGGGATATAGAGCGCATCGCCCGCGGCGAGGCTGATCCGGTTGAGCAACAACGACGCCAGCACTCCGGCGTCCCCGGGGTAGCGTTCGCCGAGTTCGAGCACCGTTTTGGCCTCAGCCGCGAATTCCGTTGCGCCGGAACTGACGTACTGAATGGCGCCGTCGATCACCGCGGACACCAGCACATCGATGTCGGGCTGCGGCGCGGTGATCCAGGTGGTGAACAGCGCGCGCAGACCGTCGGCGTCGGACTGGTCGTTCAGCAGTTCGATGTAGGGGTCGAGGTCCGTGACGGCCAGCGCCCGCAGCAACTCGATGCTGGCCGAAGCCTGACGAAATCCGGCGAGCGCCTCGAATGAGTGCAGAGCTACCAGCAATTCGGGCTTGTGCGACGTGTCGCGGTAGTTGCGGACCGGCGAGGCCACCGGGATGCCCAACTTCTCCTCACGCAGGTAACCCTCGATCGCCTGTTCGGCACTCGGATGCGCCTGCAGCGACAGCGGTTCGTCGGCGGCGAGCACCTTGACCAGGAACGGCAGCACGTCGCCGAACCGTTCGCGCGACGCGGAGCCGAGCTGTCCCTCCGGATCAGCGGTCACCGCCTCCAACAGGGACAGCTCACCCCGCTCGGTCTCCAGGTAGGCCGGATCCCCCGGATGCGCGCCGAACCAGAGTTCCGCCTCGGGGTGAGCCGCGGGCACCGGACGCCCCGTGAATTCGGCCAGCGCCGTGCGCGATCCCCACGCGTACGTCCGTACAGCCCCGCGAAGCAGTTCCACTTTTCTATCTATCCCCGCACCAGTCGCAAGTAAACGGCGGCCATCTCCAGCCGAACGGCCAATACTGCCAGTTGCTGTTCGGGCCGGGTCGCGCCTCCTGGCGCCACCGCTGCGACCAGGCCGCCGGACCCGCCCAGGCCGCCGGGTGCTTCGGGCACGTCGTGGGCCGCGATCAGGTAGACCTCGTCCAGCCCGGCCACCCGGGCGGCCACCACGGTCCGGTCACCGGCCAGCGTGAACGCCAGCACCCGCATCCGCTCGGGCAGCGGCCCGTCGATTTGTTCGTCGTGAAAGAGCGCATCCAGCGGCGCCGCGCCATCACCGACATGGACGGGCTCACGCAGCGCCACCACCGCATCGGCCAGCCCGGTGGCGGCGACCACCTGGTGCGCGATCCGCAGCAGCTGCGAACTGCCGTGCCGCGCCAGGGCCAGCGTCGCGAGACAGTCACCCGCCAGCGCCACCGGGTGGTGCGACAAGCGGGCGGCGATGGTCTTGGCCGGGTTGGTGAACAGGTCGCGGCTCGCACTGTTGCGCAGCGCTTCGGCGTCCAGTTCGTCGGCGAGCGCCGGCAGATCGATGTCCAGCCGGGGGTCCACGGTTTGCAGCGTCGCCAAGCCGGCGGCCAGGTAGCGGCACAGGCCGAACTCGTCGGGAAACCACAGCCGCGGCGCCAGCGCCGCGACGCGCCCGGCGGTGGAGTCGCGCAGCGGACCTTCGTACGGCGCGACGACGGCAACCCGCGCACCGCGGCGCACCCCGGTCGCGGCGGCTCCGACCAGGGCCGGGTCGCCGGGGTCGTCGCCGGCGACGATCAGCACGTCGAGCGGGCCTATCCACGGCGGCGCCTCGTCGACGATCGCGATCGGCGCGGACGCCGCGCCGCCCTGCGTCGCGGCCAGCATCGCGCCGGCCGTCTCGGCGGTGCCCCGCCCGGCCACCCAGATCACGCTGCGTGGCCGGTCGCCGGTGCGCAGCGAGTCCAGCTCGCCTTCCTCGACCGCGGCGGCGATGGCGCGCACCTGCGCACCGGCCGACGAGGCGGACCGCAACAGGCCCTGCCGGTCGGCGGCGATCAGGCCGTCGGTGTCTTCGAGATCGATCGCCCGGGTGGCGTTCACGGCACACCCTCATTGCGCTGCACCTGTCCGGCGATTTCGGCGCTGATCTCGGCGACCATCGCTGCTACGTCCTCGGTGGTGCGGCCCTCCGCATTCAGCCGCAGCAGCGGCTCGGTGTTGGAGGTGCGCAGGTTGAACCAGCTGCCGTCGCCCAAATCCACCGTCACCCCGTCCATGTGGTCGATGGAGTGGATCCGGCTGCCGAGCGACTTCAACACGGCGTCCACGCACTGGGCGGCGTCGGCCACCTTGAAATTGATCTCACCGGACGACTCGTAGCGCTGGTAGTCCGCGGTCAGCTCGGACAGCGGACGGTCCTGCTCACCGAGAGCGGCCAGTACATACAGCGCGGCCAGCATCCCCGAGTCGGCGCCCCAGAAGTCACGGAAGTAATAGTGCGCGGAATGCTCGCCACCGAAGATCGCACCGGTTTCGGCCATCAGCGCCTTGATATAGGAGTGCCCGACGCGCGAGCGCAACGGTGTACCGCCGCGCTCGACGACCAGCTCGGGCACCGCCCGCGACGTGATCAGATTGTGGATGACGGTGGCGCCGATTTCGCGGCCGAGCTCGCGCGCGGCCACCAGGCTCGTCACCGTCGACGGAGAGACCGGCATCCCGCGCTCGTCGACCACGAAGCACCGGTCGGCGTCACCGTCGAAAGCCAACCCGATGTCGGCGCCGGTTTCGCGGACGTAGAACTGCAGATCCAGCAGGTTGGCCGGGTCGAGCGGGTTGGCCTCGTGGTTGGGAAACGACCCGTCGAGCTCGAAGTACAACGGCAACAACGTGATCGAGTCGATCGGGCCGAGCACTGCCGGCGCGGTGTGACCGGCCATGCCGTTGCCGGCGTCGACCGCCACCCGCAACGGCCGCAACCCGGACGTCGCCACCAGCGACCGCAGGAACTCGCCGTAGTCCGAGAGCACATCGCGATCGGTGACCGACCCCGGTTTCCCGTCGTAGCCGCCGACTCCGGCGATCAGGTCTTCGGTGATCACTTTGAGCCCGGTGTCCGCACCGACGGGTTTGGCGCCGGCCCGGCAGAGCTTGATGCCGTTGTAGGCGGCGGGGTTGTGGCTGGCGGTGAACATCGCGCCGGGGCAATCGAGCGAACCCGAGGCGAAATACAGCTGGTCGGTCGAGGCCAACCCGATCCGCACCACGTCCAGGCCCTGGTTGGTCACTCCCGCCGCGAAGGCAGCGGCGAGCGACGGCGAGCTATCGCGCATGTCGTGTCCGATCACCACGCGTTGCGCGCCCTCGCCTCGCATCAGCGCGGCGAACACAGCCCCGACATCGGCAACCAGCGACTCGTCGATCTCTTCGCCGACCAGCCCACGGATGTCATATGCCTTGATGACACGGTGGACAGTCGCGGCGGGCCGAGACATGCGGGGCCTCCTTGACGCCGTGGATTGATTTGCCTCTTGGCGTCAGCCTATCGGCCCCAGCGGTCCCCTAGTCGGACGGATCGGGCAACACTCGCAGATGCCCGCGGCGGCGACCTGACCGTTTTTCCGGCTGCGCGAGCAGATGGCTGCTGGGCGCGGTGGCCTGGGCTCCGGTGTGGTGCAGATGCGCAGATGTGGGGGTACCTCCCGCTTGCGGGGGAAATCCGTTCAACGGCATGCTGGTGCCGCCCGCGTGCGGCAGGGACGCCTTGCCCGCACCGCGTTCGCGGACGGCGTCGGCAAGCGCGACCAGGTCGTCTTCATCGGGATTCGTGGGCTCCGAATTCAGCGGCCCGGCGTGGCGCACGAGGTCCCATCCGCGGGGGGCCGTGATGCGGCCGGCGTGGCCGACGCACAGGTCCCACGAATGCGGCTCGCGCGCGGTCGCCAGCGGGCCCACCACTGCCGTCGAGTCCGAGTAGACGAACGTCAAGGTCGCCACGGCGTAATGCGGGCACCCTGGCCGGCAGCAGCGACGGGGAACGTTCACGTCGGAAAGGCTATCGTGCGCAAACGCCGCCGAAGCGCCGGACACGCGCATCCGTTCGGGCCACGATGTCCAACCGTTACCATCGGCGCGTGGGTGATTCGCGCAGTTTCCCGCGCAACGGACGGCCGTCGGGCCGAACGCCGGGGCACCGGGCAACTCGGCGCGGGCGCGATATGCGCGGTCCTTTGCTGCCGCCCACGGTGCCGGGTTGGCGCAGCCGGGCCGAGCGATTCGACATGGCGGTGCTCGAGGCCTACGAACCCATCGAGCGGCGCTGGCAATCACGAGTGTCGGAACTCGACGTGGCGGTCGACGAAATTCCACGCATCGCCGCCAAGGATCCGGACAGCGTGCAATGGCCGCCCGAGGTCGTCGCCGACGGGCCGATCGCGCTGGCCCGCTTGATCCCCGCCGGGGTCGACGTTCGAGGAAACTCGACGCGAGCGCGAATTGTCCTGTTCCGCAAGCCCATCGAACGACGCGCCAAAGACACCGTCGAACTTGGCGAATTACTGCACGAGATTCTGGTGGCGCAGGTGGCCATCTACCTCGACGTCGAACCGACCGTCATCGACCCGACGATCGACGACGAATAACCCAGGCGGGTTCGTCGGTCAGATGATGCCGCGTTTGAGGCGGCGTCGCTCACGTTCGGACAGGCCGCCCCAGATGCCGAAGCGCTCGTCGTGTGCCAGCGCGTACTCCAGGCATTCATGACGTACCTCGCAACCCAGGCAGATCTTCTTGGCTTCGCGAGTCGATCCGCCCTTCTCCGGGAAGAAGGCCTCCGGGTCGGTCTGCGCGCACAGCGCGCGGTCCTGCCATTGGTCCGGAGTCAGTTCGGGCTCCGGCAGTGGCTCGGGCTCGAATGCGATTGGCGCATCGGGGACCACGGTCAAGTGCGGTCGGGTAATCGGCGCCGGCGCGGAGCTGATCGTGGCGCGCTCAGTGCTTGGCATGACGCCCCATAGGTGCTCGTAAGACATGCGTCGTACGCCTCCTCAGCTTGGTCTTTGAGAGAGTGGTTGTGTCCCGCTGTTCTGATGTAACAGACAATTCGAACAAGTGATCGAATCTCGGTCTGCGACACCGGAACCGGCCGGCCAACCGGGAAATGACACTGATGTGATTAGACACGGGTTAACCTGCCCGGTCAAGCGTTTCGGCGTATTTCCATACCATCTCGTGATCAATTTCCGGCGTTTCCGTTATTTCGGCCCTTCGGCGTGTCCATCACAAACGCTCGCCAAAGTTCCCGGCCGGTACTGTCGTCCGGTGTGAAGGTCACCGTTCTGGTCGGTGGGGTCGGCGGCGCCCGGTTCCTGCTGGGTGTTCAACAATTACTCGGGCTGGGTCAGTTCGCAACCGGGGGAGAAACTTCCGACCACGAGCTGACCGCCGTCGTCAACATTGGCGACGATGCCTGGATCCACGGGGTTCGGGTTTGTCCGGATTTGGACACCTGCATGTATACCTTAGGTGGAGGCGTAGACCCGGAGCGCGGTTGGGGTCATCGCGACGAAACCTGGCACGCCAAAGAGGAATTGGCGCGCTACGGCATGCAGCCGGACTGGTTTCAACTCGGCGACCGCGATTTGGGTACGCACCTGGTGCGTACCCAGATGCTCAACGCCGGCTACCCGCTCTCGCAGATCACCACGGCGTTGTGCGACCGCTGGCAACCCGGCGCGCGGTTGGTGCCCGCCAGCGACGACCGTTGTGAAACCCATGTGGTGATCACCGATCCGGCCGACGACAGTCGGCGCGCGATCCACTTCCAGGAATGGTGGGTGCGCTACCGGGCCAACGTGACCACCCACAGTTTCGCGTTCGTCGGCGCCGAAACAGCCAGCGCCACAACCGATGCGGTCGACGCGATCGGCGACGCCGACATCATCATGCTGGCGCCGTCCAATCCCGTGGTGAGCGTCGGCGCGATCCTGGCCGTGCCGGGCATTCGCGGCGCACTGCGGGCGGCATCCGCACCGATCGTCGGCTACTCCCCGATCATCGGTGGAAAACCGTTGCGCGGCATGGCCGATGCCTGCCTCGAGGTGATCGGGGTCGAGTCCACCGCCGAAGCGGTCGGCGGATATTACGGCGCGCGCAGCGCCACCGGGATATTGGATTGCTGGCTGGTGCACGAGGGCGACTTGGAAAATTTCAAAGCGGACATCGACGGCGTCGCGGTGCGCGCGGTGCCGCTGTTGATGACCGATCCGAAGGCGACGGCCGAAATGGTGCGGGCCGGACTGGATATCGCGGGCGTGGCGCCGTGACGCCCGCACCGAAAGAGCACGGCACTGCCGCGGCCATCGAGATCCTCCCGGTGCCCGGGCTTCCGGAGTTCCGCCCCGGCGACGATCTCGGTGCGGCGGTCGCCGCCGCCGCCGCGTGGCTGCGCGACGGCGACGTCGTCGTGGTCACCAGCAAGGTGGTGTCCAAGTGCGAGGGCCGGCTGGTGACCGCGCCCGAAGACCCCGAGGAGCGTGACGAGCTCCGGCGCAAACTGGTCGACGACGAGGCGGTGCGGGTGCTGGCCCGCAAGGGCCGCACGCTGATCACCGAGAACCGGATCGGCCTGGTGCAGGCCGCCGCCGGCGTCGACGGATCCAACGTCGGCCGAAGCGAACTCGCGCTGTTGCCCCTCGACCCCGACGGCAGTGCCGCGGCCCTGCGCGCCGCGCTGCGCGAGAAGCTCGGCGTCGACGTCGCGGTGGTGATCACCGACACCATGGGCCGCGCCTGGCGCAACGGTCAGATCGACGCGGCGATCGGCGCGGCGGGACTGGCTGTGCTGCACGGCTATTCGGGCGCGATCGACGAGCACGGCAACGAGTTGGTGGTCACCGAGATCGCGGTGGCCGACGAGGTGGCCGCCGCGGCCGATCTGGTCAAGGGCAAGCTGACCGCGATGCCGGTGGCCGTCGTGCGCGGGCTGACCGTCGTCGACGACGGCACCACGGCGCGCCGGCTGCTGCGGCCCGGACCCGAAGATCTGTTCTGGCTCGGCACCGCCGAAGCCATCGAGAAGGGCCGTCGCGAAGCCCAGCTGCTGCGCCGGTCGGTGCGCCGGTTCAGCGCCGAGCCGGTGCCACCGGAGCTGATCGAGGCGGCCGTCGCCGAGGCGCTGACCGCGCCGGCGCCGCACCACACCCGCCCGGTGCGGTTCGTCTGGCTGCGCACCGCGGCGACCCGGACCCGGCTGCTCGATCGGATGAAGGACAAGTGGCGCACCGACCTGGCCGGTGACGGCAAGCCGGACGACGCGATCGACCGGCGGGTGGCGCGCGGCCAGATCCTCTACGACGCACCCGAGGTCATCGTTCCGATGCTGGTGCCCGAGGGCGCCCACACCTATTCCGACGATGAGCGCACCGATGCCGAGCACACCATGTTCACCGTAGCGGTCGGCGCGGCCGTGCAGGCATTGCTGGTCGCGCTGGCCGTTCGGGGAGTGGGCAGCTGCTGGATCGGCTCGACGATCTTCGCCGCCGACTTGGTCCGCACCGAGCTGGAGCTGCCCGCCGATTGGGAGCCGTTGGGCGGCATCGCGATCGGCTACGCCTCCGAAGACGCACGGCCCGACGGGTTGCGCGAACCCGTGAATCCCGGAGATCTGCTGATCCGCAAGTGATACTGACCCGGTGAAGACGTTCGCGGGCAAGACGGCCGCATCGGCCGACAAGGTTCGCGGCGGCTACTACACGCCGGCGTCGGTGGCACGGTTTCTGGCCCGCTGGGTGCGCGGGGCCGGACCCCGCATCCTCGAGCCCTCGTGCGGCGACGGCCGGATCCTGCGCGAGCTGGCCGCGCTCAGCGAGCAGGCACGGGGCGTGGAACTCGTGTCCCAAGAGGCGCTCAAGGCACGACAATTCGCTCCCGTCGACGCCGCGAATCTGTTCAGCTGGATCGCCCGCAACGAGGCGGCCGGCTGGGACGGGGTGGCGGGCAATCCGCCTTACATCAGGTTCGGCAATTGGGCGTCCGAGCAACGGGAGCCGGCGCTGGACCTGATGCGGCGCGCGGGGCTGCGGCCCAGCAGGCTGACCAATGCCTGGGTTCCTTTCGTCGTCGCGAGCACGGTCATGGTGCGCGACGGTGGCCGGGTGGGATTGGTATTACCCGCCGAATTACTGCAAGTCGGTTATGCCGCACAATTGCGCGAATTTCTGCTTTCCCGCTACCGCGAAATCACTCTGGTCACTTTTGCACGCCTAGTATTCGACGGCATTCTGCAGGAGGTCGTGTTGTTCTGCGGGGTGGTCGGCACCGGGCCGGCGCGCATTCGCACCGTCAATTTGACCGACGCCGACGCGCTCGCGCACGCGAGCCTCGACGGCCAAGCCGCACCCGCGCTACTGCACGAGAAGGAGAAGTGGACCAAGTATTTCCTGGACCCCGCCGCGATCCGGCTGCTGCGCACGCTCAACCGGTCGGACACGATGACCCGGCTCGGGGCCGTCGCCGACGTCGACGTCGGCATCGTGACCGGTCGCAACAGCTTCTTCACCTTCACCGACGCACAAGCCCGCGAGCTGGGCCTGCAACCACACTGCGTGCCGCTGGTCTCGCGCAGCAGCCAACTGTGCGGCCTGGTATACGACACCGATTGCCGGGCAAGCGATATCGCGGCCGGCCAGCGGACCTGGTTGCTCGACGCCCCGCAGCAGCCCGCCGATCCCGCGCTCATCGCGCACCTCGGTGCCGGTGAGGCCGCGGGCGTGCACCTGGGCTACAAGTGCTCGATCCGCACGCCGTGGTGGCGCACCCCGTCGCTGTGGGTTCCCGATCTGTTCCTGCTGCGCCAGATTCACCTGGCCCCGCGGCTGGCCGTCAACGCCGCCGCGGCGACCAGCACCGACACCGTCCATCGGGTGCGGCTGGTGCACGGTGTCGAGCCCACTGCGTTGGCCGCGGTGTTCCACAACAGCGCGACGTTCGCCTTCGCCGAGATCATGGGCCGTAGTTATGGTGGAGGCATCTTGGAACTCGAGCCCACCGAAGCCGAGCAGCTGCCCATTCCCGCCCCTGCGCTGGCCGGCGCCGACCTGGCCGCGGATGTGAATCTTTTGCTGAAGGCCAACGAAATCGAGAAGGCACTCGACACCGTCGACCGTCATGTCCTGATCGACGGGCTCGGCTGGTCACCCGATGTCGTCGCGCAGTGCCGAGCGGCATGGCATACGCTGCGCGACCGCCGGACCAGGCGCGGCGCCCGGTGAGCATCCGCGATTCGGCCATCTCGGTGCTGACCGACTGGCGGGGACCCGACCCGACGCAGGAGTCGCTGCGGCACGCCGTGCTGGCCTTCGTGCACGGTCGCCCCGACGCCTGCCGCCGCGAGTGCGAGGCCGGCCACGTCACGGCGTCGGCGATCGTGCTCGACCACACCGGCACCCAGGTGTTGTTGACCCTGCATCCCCGGCTAGGACGCTGGGTCCAGCTCGGGGGCCACTGCGACGATGACGACGCCGACATCGTGGCCGCGGCGCTGCGCGAAGCCGTCGAGGAGTCCGGCGTGCCCGATCTGCGCATCGCTCCGGAGCTGGCCGCGATTCACGTCCACCCGGTCACCTGCTCGTTGGGCGTCCCGACCCGGCATCTGGACCTGCAATTCGTCGCGCACGCACCTTCGGGTGCGCAGATCGCGATCAGCGAGGAATCCGACGACTTGCGGTGGTGGCCGGCCGACGGCTTGCCCGATGGCACCGACCACGCGCTGGCCTACCTGGTTTCGCGCGCGACCGGCACGACGGGGTAAGCCGTCGAATGTGCGGCTAGTTTCACACTCGAGGCCGAATGTGCGGCCAGCTTCACACTCGCGGGCGTTGGCTCGCGATCACACGTCGCTCGAGTAGCGGATCCCGCCGTCGGGAATCGAGACACCGGGCCAGACCCGCGCGCCGCGCAACAGCTCGCAGCGCGCACCGATGTCGGCGCCGTCGCCGATCACCCCGTCGCGGATCAACGCGCGCGGACCGATGCGGGCCCCGAAGCCGACGATCGAGCGCTCGACGACGCTGCCCGCCTCGATCTTGACGCCGTCGAAGATCACCGCGCCGTCCAGCCGCACACCGGGACCGATCTCGGCGCCGCGCCCGACGACCGTGCCGCCGATCAGCACCGCACCGGGCGACACCGCCGCGCCTTCGTGCACCAGCTTCTCGCCGTGATGGCCCTGCAGCGCGGGGGACGTGACGATGCCGCGCACCAGGTCCGACGATCCGCGGACGAAGTCGTCCGGGGTACCCATGTCGCGCCAGTAGGTGGCGTCGACGTAGCCACAGAACTTGACGCCGGGGTCCGACAACAATGCCGGGAACACCTCGCGCTCGACCGACACCGGCCGCCCGCGCGGAATCCGGTCGATGATGTTGCGCTCGAAGACGTAGGTGCCGGCGTTGATCTGATCGGTCGGCGGATCCTCGGTCTTCTCCAGGAAGGCCAAGACGCGGTTGTTCTCGTCGGTCGGCACACACCCGAAGGCACGCGGATCACCCACCCGCACCAGGTGCAGCGTCACGTCGGCCTCGTTCGCCCGGTGCGAATCCACCAGCTGGCCGAGATCGGCGCCGGAGAGCACATCGCCGTTGAAGATCAGCGCGGTGTCATAGCGCAACTGGTCCGCGATGTTGGCAATGCCACCGCCGGTCCCCAGCGGTTCCTCCTCGGTGACGTAGTCGATCTCCAGACCGAGCGCCGACCCGTCGCCGAACTCCGCTTCGAACACCCCGGCCTTGTACGAGGTGCTCAGGATGACGTGCTGGACGCCCGCCGCGGCGATGCGCGACAACATGTGGGTGAGAAACGGCACCCCGGCCGTCGGCAGCATCGGCTTGGGCGCCGAGAGCGTCAGCGGCCGCAGCCGAGTGCCCTTGCCGCCGACCAGAATCACCGCATCCACTGAAGAAATCGCCAACTCAGCGCCGCCCTTCCGAGGACTTCTCCGAACGCTGCCGGCGCGAGTTGCGCACCATCAGAGCCGAGCGCAGCGCCAACGAGGCCCGCAACACCCAGCGCAGCGGGGCCAGCCACCAACCGGTATGGCGGTCGGCCAGAAAGATATAGGTGCTGCGGTGATGTGCCGCGAGGTGGCTGGCCGGATCGTCCCCGGTGGAATGGCCCTTGTGGTGCAGCACTTCGGCGGACGGCACATAAACGTTGAGCCAGCCGGCCTTGCCGAGCCGGTCGCCGAGGTCGACGTCCTCCATATACATGAAGTAGCGCTCGTCGAATCCGCCGATCTGACCGTAGGCCGAACGGCGCAGCAGCAGACACGATCCCGAGAGCCAGCCCACCGGCCGTTCGCTGGGCTCGAGCCGCTCCTGGCGGTAGGCCGCCGTCCAGGGATTGCGCTTCCAGAACGGCCCGATCACCGCGTGCATGCCGCCGCGGATCAGGCTGGGGAGATGGCGCGCTGACGGATACACCGAGCCGTCGGGGTCGTGGATCAGCGGGCCCAGCGCGCCGGCTTGGGGCCAGCGGGCAGCGGCCTCCAGCAGCGCGTCGATGCTGTTCGGGCCCCACTGCACGTCGGGGTTGGCAACCAGCACCCATTCGTCGATCTCCCCGCGTTCGGACAGGTGCTCGATCGCGCGGTTGACCGCGGTGCCGTACCCGAGATTGCCTCCGGTGCTGAACAGCCGCACGTTCGGATACCGCTCCACCGCCGCCTGCGGGGCGCCGTCGGTGGAACCGTTGTCGGCCATCAGGACGCTGACCGGGCGCTCGGTCGCCAACGACAGCGAAGCCAGAAAACGTTCGAGGTGGTGGCCCGGCGAATAGGTCACCGTCACGACCGGCAGGACGTCAGTCACGCGTCGAGGTTATCGGTCGTTCGGCCGGGACAGGCCCTTGCGACGCGGCCAGCGCGGCGACGAGCGCGGCGCGCCAGGGCCTCAGCGGCGTCATGCCCGCCGCCGCCGACTGCCGGCCCGACAACGCGGAGTAGGTCGGGCGGGGTGCGGGACGGGGAAATTCGGCGGTGCTCACCGGGTGCACCCGCTCGGGGTCGGCGCCGCACTCCTCGAACACCGCGCGGGCCAGCTCGAATCGCGAGACGGCGCCCTCGTTGGCGGCGTGCAGGATCGGCCCGGGCACACCGTCATCGGCGATCTGGAGCAGTGCCGCGGCCAAATCGGCGACGTAGGTCGGCGAGCCGACCTGGTCGTCGACGACCTTGATCGGGCCGTCACCGGCCGCGAGCTTGCGCATGATCGCGACGAAGTCCTTGCCGGTGCCGCCGGTGTACACCCAGGCGGTGCGGACCACAGCGCACTGCGAGGCCTCCGGCAGCGCCGCCAGCACGGCGACCTCGCCGGCGCGCTTGCTGCAGGCGTAGACGCCGCGCGGCGAGGTCTCGTCGCCGGGTTCGAACGGGTGGGGATCGGCGTAATCACCGGCGAAAACGAAGTCGGTCGAGACGTGGATCAGCCGGGCGCCGGCGCGCGCACAGGCCCGCGCGATGTGCGCCGGCGCGGCCTCATTGACCGCGTACGCGCGCGCTTCGTCGCTCTCAGCACCGTCGACATCGGTGTAGGCGGCGCAATTGATCACGACATCCCCGCTTGTCACGATCGCCTCGGCGGCGGCGGGGTCGGTGATGTCCCACTGCGCGGACGTCAGCGCGAGGACGTGGCGCCCCTGCTCAACGCCGCGGGCCGCCAAACACCCGCCCAGCTGGCCACCTGCTCCGGTGACGACGATCCTGCCCGACATGGTTCGAGTCTGGCATGTCTCAGAAAGGACCGGAAAGCTCGGGCCACGCCGCTGCTCGCTACCCGGGAAGCGACTGTGTCGCAAGTAACCTAGTGTGATGCCTGTGCATCGTGTGGTTCGTGTTGTTGCCACTGTGCTAGCCGTCGTCGTCGTTCTCGGCACCGGTGTGGCGTGGAACAACGTCCGAGCATTCGAAGACGGCATCTTCCACATGTCGGCACCTTCGCTGGGCAAGGGCGGCGATGACGGCGCGATCGACATCCTGCTGGTCGGCCTGGACAGCCGCACCGACGCGCACGGCAACCCGTTGACCGCCGAGGAGCTGGCGACGCTGAAGGCCGGCGACGAGGAAGCCACCAACACCGACACCATCATCCTGGTCCGGATACCGAACAACGGTAAGTCGGCCACCGCGATCTCGATTCCGCGCGACTCCTATGTAGTGGCGCCCGGTCTGGGCAAGACGAAGATCAATGGCGTCTACGGCCAAACCCGGGAAGCCAAGCGGACCAACCTGGTCAAGGCCGGCGATTCGGCCGAGGACGCCGCCACTCAGGGAACCGAGGCCGGCCGCGAGGCCTTGATCAAGACCGTCGCCGACCTCACCGGCGTCACCGTCGACCACTACGCCGAGATCGGGCTGCTGGGTTTCGCGTTGATAACCGATGCACTCGGCGGCGTCAACGTGTGCCTCAAAGACGCTGTATACGAACCTCTTTCGGGTGCGGACTTCCCGGCGGGTCCGCAAAAGCTCGACGGCGCGGAGGCGCTCAGCTTCGTGCGTCAGCGCCACGACCTGCCGCGCGGTGACCTCGACCGGGTGGTACGCCAGCAGGTCGTGATGGCGTCGCTGGCGCACCGGGTTATCTCGGGCCAGACGTTGTCCAGCCCCGGCACGCTGAAAAAGCTGGAAGCCGCGGTGCAGCGCTCGGTGGTGATCTCCCAAGGCTGGGATGTGATGGATTTCGTCCAGCAGTTGCAGAAGCTGGCCGGCGGTAACGTCGCCTTCGCCACCATCCCGGTGCTCGACGGGGCCGGCTGGAGCGACGACGGCATGCAGAGCGTGGTCCGGGTGGACCCGCACCAGGTTCAGGACTGGGTGGCCGGCCTGTTGCACGACCAGGATCAGGGCAAGACCGAACAACTGGCCTACACACCCGCCAAGACCACCGCCACCGTCGTCAACGACACCGACATCAACGGACTGGCGGCCGCGGTGTCAGATGTGTTGAGCTCCAAGGGATTCACCACCGGTGCGGCGGGAAACAACGACGGCGGCCACGTCAAATCCAGCCAGGTGCGCGCCAACAAGCCCGACGACATGGGAGCCCAGGAAGTCTCCAAGGAGCTGGGCGGATTACCCGTCGTCGGAGATGCGTCGCTGGCGCCGGGATCGGTCCGGGTGGTGCTGGCCAACGACTACACGGGACCGGGCTCGGGCCTGTCCGGCGGCACGACCGCACCGGCACGGGTGACGAACCAATCGGCCACCGATCCGAATGTTCCCGCGCCCTCACCGATCCTGACCGCCGGCAGCGACAAGCCGGAGTGCATCAACTGACCACGCTATCCGGGGCGATCCTCGATCCGATGCTGGCCGCCGACCCGGTCGGTCCGCGCATCACCTATTACGACGATGCCACCGGCGAGCGCATCGAGTTGTCCGCGGTGACCCTGGCCAACTGGGCGGCCAAGACCGGCAACCTATTACGCGACGAGTTGGGGGCGGGCCCGGACAGCCGGGTGGCAATCCTATTGCCGGCGCATTGGCAGACCGCGGCGGTCCTGTTCGGGGTGTGGTGGATCGGGGCCGAGGCGGTGCTCGACGGGCCGGCCGACCTGGCGCTGTGCACCATCGAACGGCTCGACGAGGCCGACGCGACGGTCGAACCCGGCGGCGAGGTCGCGGTGTTGTCGCTGGACCCGTTCGGTCGTCCCGCGCCCGATCTGCCGATCGGCGTCACCGACTACGCCACCGCGGTGCGGGTGCACGGCGACCAGATCGTCGCCGAGCCCCATCCCGGTCCCGCGCTGGCCGGCCGATCCGTCGAAGAAGTCCTGGCCGACTGTGAAAGCTCCGCTACGGCAAGGGGTTTGACGGCCAAGGATCGGGTGCTTTCCACCGCCGCGTGGCCGGGCCCTGCCGAGTTGGTCGACGGCCTGCTGGCGATCATGTCCGTCGGGGCCTCGCTGGTGCAGGTGGCCAACCCCGATCCGGCGGCGCTGCAGCGCCGCGTCGAGACCGAAAAGGTCACCCGCGTCCTCTGACAAAACATATTGATATCGCTATACATCGATGTTAATTTCGTGGAAGCATCAGGTGGACGGCGCGGGAACTTGGCTGTTCGCGTCGCCGGCGATACGACTATCTGATAATGATTGTCATTAACGACCGTGGTGGGAGAAGGGATCAGGCGATGGCGGCATACGGGCTACTGGCAAAGGCGGCGGGAACGGTGTTCACCGGTCTGGTCGGAGTGACCGCCTACGAGGTCGTCCGTAAGGCCGTGGCCAAGGCGCCGCTGCACCAGACCGCCGTGGCGACCGCGGAGCTCGGATTGCGCGGCACCCGCAAAGCCGAAACGGCCGCCGAGTCGGCGCGTCTGCGGCTCGCCGATGTGATGGCCGAAGCCCGCGAGCGCATCGGCGAGGAGGCGCCCACCCCTTCCGTCGGCGACAGCCACGATCACGACCACTGATCGCTCGCCATGAGCCTCGCGATCGTTGAAGACATCGCAACTCCCAAAGACCCTTCCCTCGACATACTTTCGGATGCGGCCGGCCGCATGCGGGTTTCCGTCCCGTGGGTGCGCTCAAGCTCCCGCCGGGCCGTCGCGGTCGAAGAGGCCGTGGCCAGGCAGACCGGCGTGCGCGCCGTGCACGCTTACCCGCGCACCGGATCGGTCGTCGTCTGGTATTCACCGCGCCGCTGCGATCGCACCGAGGTGCTGGCCGCGATCGGCAGCGCGAAACATGTTGCTGCCGAACTGATTCCGTCGCGCGCACCACATTCTGCGGAGATCCGTAACTCCGACGTGCTGCGCATGGTGATCGGCGGCCTGGCGCTGAGCCTGCTCGGGGTGCGCCGCTACGTGTTCGTCCGGCCACCGCTGCTCGGCGCGAGTGGGCGGGTCGTCGCCACCGGCGTCACGATCTTCACCGGCTACCCGTTCCTGCGCGGCGCGCTGCGCTCGCTGCGATCCGGCCGAGCCGGTACCGATGCGCTGGTCTCCGCGGCGACCGTCGCGAGCCTGATCCTGCGCGAGAACGTGGTCGCGCTGACCGTGCTGTGGCTGCTCAATATCGGTGAGTACCTGCAAGATCTGACGTTGCGACGGACCCGGCGGGCCATTTCGGAGCTGTTGCGCGGCAGCCAGGACACGGCGTGGATCCGGCTGCCGGACAGCAACGAAGTCCAGGTGCCGATCGACAGCGTCGAGATCGGCGACGAGGTGGTGGTGCACGACCACGTCGCGATTCCGGTGGACGGCCAGGTCGTCGACGGCGAGGCCGTCGTCAACCAATCCGCGATCACCGGGGAGAACCTGCCCGTGAGCGTCGGTGTGGGCACCCACGTGCACGCCGGGTCGGTCGTGGTGCGCGGCCGCGTCGTAGTGTGTGCCGAGGCCGTCGGGAAGCAGACCACGATCGGGCGCATCATCACCCGCGTCGAGGAGGCGCAGCACGACCGGGCCCCCATCCAGACGGTCGGCGAAAACTTCTCTCGCCGTTTCGTTCCCACCTCGTTCATCGTCTCGGCGATCACTTTGGCGATCACCGCGGACGTGCGGCGCGCGATGACCATGCTGTTGATCGCCTGCCCGTGCGCGGTGGGCTTGGCCACCCCGACCGCGATCAGCGCGGCGATCGGCAACGGCGCGCGCCGCGGCATCCTGATCAAGGGCGGATCGCACCTCGAACAGGCGGGCCGGGTCGACGCGATCGTGTTCGACAAGACCGGGACACTCACCGTCGGACGTCCCGTGGTCACCAATATCGTTGCCATGCACAAGGATTGGCAGCCCGAGCAAGTTCTGGCGTATGCGGCCAGCTCGGAGATCCACTCGCGGCATCCGCTGGCCGAGGCCGTCATCCGCTCCACCGAGGAGCGTCACATCAGCATCCCGCCGCACGAGGAGTGCGAGGTGCTGGTCGGCCTGGGCATGCGGACCTGGGCCGACGGCCGGACCCTGCTGCTGGGCAGCCCGTCGCTGCTGCAGGCCGAGAAGGTCAAGGTGTCCAAGAAGGCCAAGGAGTGGGTCGACAAGCTGCGCCGCGAGGCGCAGACCCCGCTGCTGCTCGCGGTGGACGGCACACTGGTTGGCCTGATCAGCCTGCGCGACGAAGTCCGGCCCGAAGCCGCCAAGGTGCTACAGCAATTGCGCGCCAACGGGATTCGCCGCATCGTCATGCTCACCGGCGATCATCCGGACATCGCCCAGGTAGTCGCCGGCGAGCTGGGGATCGACGAGTGGCGCGCCGAGGTCCTGCCGGAGGACAAGCTAGAGGTGGTGCGCGATCTGCAGGGCGAAGGCTACATCGTGGGCATGGTCGGCGACGGCATCAACGACGCCCCGGCGCTGGCGGCCGCCGACATCGGAATCGCGATGGGGCTGGCCGGAACCGACGTCGCCGTCGAAACCGCCGACGTGGCGCTGGCCAACGACGATCTGCACCGCCTGCTCGACGTCCGGGATCTGGGCGCTCGGGCAGTCGAGGTGATCCGGGAGAACTACGGCATGTCCATCGCCGTCAACGCCGCCGGGCTGATCGTGGGCGCGGGCGGGGCCCTGTCCCCCGTGTTGGCCGCGGTTCTGCACAACGCGTCGTCGGTTGCCGTGGTGGCCAACAGTTCTCGCCTGATCCGCTACCGCCTCGGCTGAGGGCCGACCGGCAGCCGGGCTTTCGGCCGGTTAGCCGAAGCCGGCCGTTGCGGCGCGTTGAGCAGACGCTTGAGCACCTTTCCGCCCGCGTTGCGGGGCAATTCGTCGACGAACAGCACGTCACGCGGAATCTTGAAGCGCGCCAACCGGTTTCGGATGTATTCCTGGACGTCGTGCTCGGTCAACGATGCGCCGGGGCGCCGCACGATGTAGGCGCGCAGGCGCTGGCCGAACTCCTCGTCGTCGACGCCGATCACCGCGACGTCCGCGATGTCGGGGTGGTGTTCGAGCGCATCCTCGACCTCACCCGGGTACACGTTCTCCCCACCGGAGACGATCATCTCGTCGTCGCGCCCGTCGACGAACAGCCTGCCCGCGCGGTCGAAATGACCGACATCGCCGGTGGATATCAGGCCCTGGATCGACTCCTTCTCGCCGCCGGTGCTGTATCCCTCGAAGGCCAGGATGTTGCCGACGAAAATCCGCCCCGTCGTTCCCACGGGCGCTTCCCGCCCGTCGTCGGTGAAGACCTTGACGACCGACCCGGGCGCCACCGAACCGACGCAGCCCGGCTCGGCGGCCAGATCGGCGGGCGTGGCGATGGTCGCGTAGGCGACCTCGGTCGAGCCGTACATGTTGTAGATCACGGGGCCGAATGCCTCGAGGGCACGGGTGGCCAGCGCGGCGCCCAGCTGGGAGCCGCCGATGAACACGATGCGCAGCGACGACAGATCGTGTTCGGCCAGCGCCGCAGGGCCCAGATCGAGGATGCGCCGCAGCATGGTGGGAACGACGATCATGGCACTGGCACGATGTGCGGCCACGCTCGCCACGGCCTGCTCGGGATCGAAGTGGCGGCGCAACACCAACGTCGAGCCCAGCACCGTCGCATACATCGCCTGGCTGAATCCATTCGAATGAAACAGCGGCACACAGCATTCGGTGACCTCGCGGCCCAGGAAGGGCACTTTGCCGAGAAGTCCGCCGACCGGGATCAGCGAGTAGGGTTCCGAACGTACCGCGCCCTTGGGGACGCCCGTCGTCCCGCTGGTCGAGATGACGATCTTGGGACGGCCGCCGGAACGCGGCGGCGCAGCGGGGTCGCCGCGTTCGATCAGCCCCTCGAGCGTGTCCGCCGCGGGCGTATCGGCCCAGGCGCGCAGGCGGCCCAGCCTGGGGTGGACGCCCGCGACGACGGTGGCGTACTCCTCGTCGTACACCAGCAGGTCGGCGCCCTCGCGGGCCACCATCTCGGCGAGTTGCACGCTGCCGAAGCCGGTGTTGAGCAGCAGGATGCTCGCGCCGCATTTGCCGGCGGCAAAGACCGCTTCCAAAAAGCCGCGGTGGTTGCCCACCAGGATGGCCACGCTGGTGCCCGGGCCGAGGCCCAGGCGGCGCCACTCGTTGGCCAATGCGTTGGTCCGCCTGTCCAGGTCGCCGAAACTGAGCGGACCGTGCTCGTCGATCAGCGCCAACCCGTTGGGGTCTCGCCCGGCGGTGATCGCCGTTGCCGCCCCCAGCAGGCCGTAGCGTTGCACCGCACGCAGCACCGGCAGGATCGCACTCGGCGGAATCAACCTCAGTCCGCCAGATCGCGCGTACCACAACAGCGACCGGGCTTCCAACCCGAGGCGTCTGATCATTACCTGGATGCTGCCGGGGCGGGCGGTCGTCGATAAGGGCGTAATGCCACCGCGCCGGAGGTCTTTGGTCACCGCCGCAGCGCCCGTAGTTATTGTGTCTAACCATGGCACGCAGCGACAACGACACCTGGGACCTCGCGACGAGCGTGGGTGCTACCGCCACGATGGTGGCCGCCGGACGGGCCCGGGCCACCAAGGACAAGCTGATCGACGACCGGTTCGCCGAGCCGCTGGTGCGTGCCGTGGGCGTCGACTTCTTCACCCGGTGGGCCAACGCCGAGATCGACTCGGCCGACGTCGATGAGCCCGATGCGCCGTGGGGCATGCAGCGCATGACCGACCTGCTGGCGGCGCGCACCCGCTACATCGACGCGTTCTTCGCCGACGCGGCCGCCGCGGGCATCCGCCAGGTCGTCATCCTGGCCTCCGGCCTGGACGCGCGCGGGTACCGGCTGCCCTGGGCTCCGGGAACGACGGTGTTCGAGATCGATCAGCCGGAAGTCATCGAGTTCAAGACCACCACGATCGAAGCGCTCGGCGCCAAGCCCACCGCCGAGATCCGCGCGGTCGGGGTCGACCTGCGCCACGATTGGCCGTCGGCGCTGAAGCAGGCCGGGTTCGATGCCGGCCAACCCGCCGCGTGGGCTGCGGAGGGCCTACTCGGTTTCCTGCCACCCGAAGCCCAGGATCGCCTGCTGGACAACATCACCGCGCTGTCCGCCGACGGCAGCCGGCTGGTGGCCGAGGTGTTTCTCAACACCGGCCGCAATCAGAACGCGTTGAACGGCGCCAGCCAGCGGTGGCGGGACCACGGGCTCGACGTGGTGCTCGACGATCTGGGTTTTCCCGGTGAGCGCAGCGATGCGGCCACGTATCTGGCCGATCGCGGCTGGCAGCCGGTCAGCACCCCGCTGAATCAGCTGTTGGCCGACAACGGATTACCGCAGCAGCCCGACGGTGACGACGCCCCGTTCGCCAAGAATTACTACTGCACCGCAGTTTTGCACCAGGCAGGGTAAGAGAAAGGCTCTAGTATGCCAAACAGCCAGCCGCCCAAGCCTCTTGACGGATACCGGGTTCTCGATTTCACGCAGAACATCGCCGGGCCGCTGGCTGGACAGATCATGGCCGACCTCGGTGCCGAGGTCATCAAGGTCGAGGCACCCCACGGCGAAGCGGCCCGGCAGATCGTCGCGGTGCTGCCCGGGCGGCCGCCGCTGCCCACCCTGTTCTGGCCCCACAACCGGGGCAAGAAGTCGGTGGCAGTGGACCTGACCAAAGACGAAGCCAAACAACAGATCTTGCGACTCGTCGACACCGCCGATGTCGTGCTGGAGGGGTTCCGGCCCGGAGTGATGGAGCGTATGGGCCTGGGCCCCAATGAGTTACAAGCGCGCAACCCGAAGCTGATCTACGCCCGCTTGTCCGCCTACGGCGGCAACGGCCCACAGGGCAGCCGGCCGGGCGTCGACCTGATGGTGGCCGCGGAGTCGGGCATGACCACCGGAATGCCCACGCCCACCGGCAAACCACAGATCATTCCGTTTCAGCTCGTCGACGCCGCCAGCGGCCACGTGCTGGCGCAGGCGGTGCTGGCCGCGCTGCTCAATCGCGAGCGGCACGGCGTAGCCGACGTGGTGCGAGTCGCGATGTACGACGTCGCGGTGGGCCTGCAGGCCAGCCAGCTCACGATTCACCTGAACAAGCCCGCCGAGCAGCCCAAGCCGAAGCCGGACCCGGCGCCAACAGCCAAGAAACGCAAGGGCGTTGGCTTCGCCACCCAGCCGTCGGATGCCTTCAAGGCCGCAGACGGGTACCTGGTGATCAGCGCGTATGTGCCCAAGCACTGGGCGAAGCTGTGCGAGATCATCGGCCGGCCCGACATGCTGGAAGACGAACGGTTCATCGACCAGCGGTCCCGTGCGATGAACTACCACGAGTTGACCGAGGAACTCGAGGCGGCGCTGGCCGCCAAGACCGCCGCCGAATGGGTTGAGCTACTGCAAGAAGGCGGCTTGATGGCCTGCCTGGCCTACACCTGGAAGCAGGTCGTCAGCACCCCGCTATTCGCGGAAAACGAACTGGCTCTGACCGTCGGCAGTGGCGACGATGAAATCACGGTGATCCGCACTCCGGCCCGTTACTCCAGCTTCGATGCGGCCGCCGCCGATCCCCCACCCGCGGCCGGCCAGCACAACGACATGTTTCTGGCCGAGTCCTGATTTCGCGCACCGGCTTTCTTTGAATCGCCGATGAAACGACGTGTTGTCAACGCCGGGACACCTGGGTTTCTTTGAGTTGTCGATGAATTCGTAGGCGTTTATCCCGGTGATCGGGCAGTCGGGGAAAGCTTCCTCACACGAACTAGCCGCAGGCGGCACGACGTCTTGTCGTCCGCTTATCTGATTTGTCTTGGTCGCCGGGGCCGGTGGGCGCATGATTGACACACGACGTTCTACCGGTCATAAAGAGTCGTCAGCTTTGGGGTAGCGGACCGCCGCTTGCCGACTTCCTAACCGTTGGAGGAGTCGACTTATGAATGCGCTGGTAGAAACGGCCAAATCCGGGCCGCTGCTGAAGAATCTGCGCCACGACGTTCCCGCATCGCTCGTCGTCTTCCTGGTGGCCCTGCCGCTTTCGCTGGGCATCGCGATCGCCTCCGGAGCCCCGCTGGCCGCCGGCTTGATCGCCGCGGTCGTGGGCGGCATCGTCGCGGGCACTTTCGGCGGGTCGTCGGTCCAGGTCAGTGGCCCGGCCGCGGGCCTGACCGTCGTGGTCGCCGGACTGATCGATGACCTCGGGTTCCCGATGCTGTGCCTGATGACAATCGGCGCGGGTGCACTGCAGATCGCGTTCGGGCTGAGCCGGCTGGCGCGGGCCGCGCTGGCAATTGCTCCGGTGGTCGTGCACGCGATGCTGGCGGGCATCGGTATCACGATCATTTTGCAGCAGATTCACGTACTGATGGGGGGATCGTCACACAGCTCTGCCTGGCAGAATCTCGTGGCATTACCCAGCGGGATTCTGCATCACGAACTGCACGAGGTGATCACCGGCGCAACGGTCATCGCGATCTTGTTGGTGTGGTCGAGGCTGCCCGCCAAGATTCGGATGATCCCCGCCCCGCTGGTCGCCATCGTCGCGGCGACCGCGCTGGCGATCGCGGCGGGGCTGGACACTGATCGAATCTCACTGTCGGGCAACTTCTTCGACGCGCTCAACCTGCCTCACCTCTCGGGAGCGACCCCGAAAGGCAAGCCGTGGCTGGACGAGACCGAGGACATCGTCATCGGTGTGTTGACGATCGCCCTGATCGCCAGTGTGGAATCGCTGCTGTGCGCGGTCGGTGTCGACAAACTGCACAACGGCCCACGCACGAATTTCGACAAGGAGATCATCGGGCAGGGCACCGCGAACGTGGTATCCGGATTGCTTGGCGGACTCCCGATTACCGGTGTCATCGTACGTAGTTCGGCCAACGTGGCGGCGGGCGCCCGCACCCGCATGTCGGCGGTGCTGCACGGCGTTTGGATCCTGCTGTTCGCATCGCTGTTCACCGACCTGGTGGAACTCATCCCGAAGGCCGCGCTGGCCGGACTGCTGATCGTGGTCGGCGCCCAGCTGATCAAGCTGGCTCACATCAAATTAGCCTGGCGCACAGGCAACTTCGCCGTATACGCCGTCACCATACTGTCGGTGGTGTTCCTGAACCTGCTGGAAGGTGTGCTCATTGGGCTCGCCGTGGCCATCGGCTTCCTACTCATCAGGGTGACCCGCGCGCCGGTCGCGGTGCAACCGATCGGCGGTGAACACTCCAAGCAGTGGCGCATCGATATCGACGGCACGCTGAGCTTCCTGCTGCTGCCACGCCTGACCAAAGCGCTCGCGTCGGTGCCGCAGGGGACCGAGGTGACACTGAACCTGAACGCGGACTACATCGACGACTCGGTGTCGGAAACGATCGAGGATTGGCAACGCACCCACGAGGCGCGCGGCGGAGTCGTGGTAATTGTGGAGACCACCGGAGCCAAGCTGCAGAACGCGCACGCGAGTCCGCCGAAACGTCACTTCGCGTCCGCCCCGATCGGGCTGGTGCCATGGCGGTCGACGCGCGCCAATCACGAAAACAACGGCGACGCTTCGATTCTCGACCGCGTTGACGAGTACCACCGCAATGGTTCGGCCGTTTTGCACCAGCACATCGCGGGACTCGGCGGTGCCCAGGACCCGTATGCGCTGTTCCTCACCTGCGCGGATTCCCGGATCCTGCCGAACGTCATCACCGCCAGTGGCCCCGGCGACCTGTACACCGTCCGCAACTTCGGCAACCTGGTGCCGACCGACCCCGTCGACCGATCGGTCGACGCCGCAATCGAATTCGCGGCCGCTCAGTTGGGCGTGCGTTCGGTTGTCATCTGCGGGCATTCGTCGTGCGCGGCGATGAAGGTGCTGCTAGACGACAACCCCGGTCAATCCGCGACACCGATGGGCCAGTGGCTGCAATACGCCGGCGAGAGTCTGGCCGCCTACCGGGATCACCATCCGGCACGCGCCAGCGCACAGGCCAACGGGTACTCGGAGATCGATCAGCTGAGCATCGTCAACGTCGCCATCCAGCTGGAAAGACTGACCCGCCATCCGATCTTGGCGACCGCGGTCACCGCCGGCGATGTCCAGGTGGTCGGCATCTTCTTCGACATCGCGACCACCCGGGTGTACGAGGTGACGCCGCGCGGCATCGTGTGCCCGGAAGAACCCCTGGCTACACGCCCGGCAGGCGAACCACCTGCAGGAAGAACTCATCGATCTGCCGTACCGCACTGATGAACTGGTCGAGGTCGACCGGCTTGGCGACATAGGCGTTGGCGTGCAGCTTGTAGCTGCGCAGGATGTCTTCCTCCGCCGAAGAAGTGGTGAGCACGACGATCGGGATACGCGCGAGATCCGCGTCGGACTTCACCTTTTCCAGCAGCTGGCGCCCGTCGTACTTGGGCAGGTTCAGATCCAGCAGGATGAGATCCGGTCGCGGGGCGCCCTCGTATTGACCGCGCTTGTAGAGGAAGTCGAGCCCTTCTTCACCGTCATGCGCGACGTGTAGCCGATTCTGGAACTTGTTGTGCTCCAATGCTTCCCGTGTGATGAGTTCGTCTCCCGGGTCGTCTTCGACGAGCAGGATCTCGATTGCTCTGCTGGCGGGTGTCATGGGCGCGCTCCTTCCAGGGCGGCTGGGTGTGCTACGTCCACGGCAGCGGGGAGCGTGAGCTCGAATCGGGTTCCGTCGGTGTAGGTCGTGTCGATCCGGACTGCGCCGTCGTGATACTCGACGATCTTCTTCACCAGCGCCAGGCCGACACCCGTCCCCGGGTATACCTCGCGCCCGTGCAGCCGCTGAAAGATCACGAACACCTTTTCGGTGAACTCCTCGGCGATGCCGATACCATTGTCCGACACGGTCAGTAGCCACTGGTGAGTATCGGGGCGCAGCCGGCAGTCGATCACGATCCGGGGCGACCGATCCACGTGACGGAACTTGATCGCATTGCCAATCAGGTTCTGCCACAACATTGTCAGCAGTGTGGCATCTCCGAACACCTGTGGCAGCGGCTGGGCCGGGCGCACGATCTCGGTGTTCGACTCCTCGATGGCGGTGGCAAGGTTGGCCATGGCCGCGTCCAGCGCCATGTCCAGGTCGACCTCGGTTTGCTTGCCACCTACCCGGCCGACTCTGGAGAAGCTCAGCAGATCGTTGATCAGCACCTGCATCCTTTTGGCACCGTCGACCGCGTAGTTGATGTATTCGATGCCACGCTCGTCGAGCTGGTCGCCGTAACGCTTTTCGAGCAACTGGCAGAACGAGGCGACCTTGCGCAGCGGCTCCTGCAGATCGTGTGAGGCGACATAGGCGAACTGCTCGAGTTCGGCATTGGATCGCTTCAACTCGACTGCCTGCTCGTCCAATCGCGTCTCGGCCGCGCGCGAGACGTCCAATGCCGAAACGATTCGCTGCCTCATGTTCTCGACATCGATCGCCATGTCATGGATATCCTTGGGCCGCTGCGGGACCGAGATGGTCTTGGTGAAGTTGCCCTCGGTGATCCGCCGGCATGACGCGGCCAGCCCGGCCAGCGGCAGGGTGATGGCACTGCGGGTCAGCCCCCCCAACGTGATGGCGAGGCCGAAGAAAACCAGCACAATCGCGGCCAGCACGCGGTCCCGCCATGCCTTGATGTCGTTCAATTCGTCGTTAGCCTGCGCTGCCGCCGCGGCGAGGTCGGTATTCTGGGTTTCGAAAAGTCCACGCAAATGGTCGAATTCGACTTTTCCGCGATCCGCCATCCTGCTGTTCACCACGTCGGGGGCGGTGGGGGTCACGCTCGCGATCAACGGCTCGGCGGAGCTGGCCCGCCAATTGGCGGCGGCCCGCTCGACGGCGTCCAAATCGTTGACCAGGTCCACGCGCTGACCGAGCAACCGCCGGGCTTCCTCGGCCGCCGCCTGTTCGGCATGCTGCCCGTCGTAGTAGGGCGTCAGGAACTGCCGGTCGGCGGCGATCGCATAGCCACGCACACCGGTTTCCTGGTCGCGCAGCGCGGCCTGCAGCTGCAGGGCGGCCCGCCGCGCGGGCTGAATCTGGTCGGTCAGGCCTCGCGACACCTCGTCGGTGCGATTCAGCAACGCCGTGCCCGCCGCGGCGCCGGCAAGCACCAGCAAGCCCATGCTCAACAAGACGAGGAACAGCCAACCGCGGACGGTCAGCTGAGCACGCGGGTGCGCGCCGGTCATGATGTCGCCGTCCGCTCTACCCGCACCACAGCGATGTCATCGGTGAGACCACCGCGCGGCTGGGCGAGTTCCTCGGCGCCGTCGATCAGCGCGTCGACGAATGCCGTCCCGGGCAACCCCGCATGGTCACGCGCGAGTGAAAGCAAGCCATCCTCCCCTAGTCGCTGGTTGCCGGTTCCGCTGTACCCCTCGAAGAGGCCGTCGGTGAGCAGCAATAGCCCCCGGCCCACCGGCAGTTCCAGCTCGGACTGCGGCCAGTCGTCGGCGCGCAGTCCCAGCGCCGGACCGCCCGGCGGCTCGATCCATTCCGCCGTGCCGGCGTCTTGGCGCAACATACCCGGGTGGCCGGCCCGGATACAGGTGATGCGCGGGGTGTCGGGCGGAATCTCCAAGGACAGGACCGTGGCGAAGACCCCGCTGCCGGCGCGTTCGGCCTGCAGCACCCGCTCCAGCTGGCGCATCGATTCGGCGGCACGCACACCCGCGAATGTCAGTGCGCGCCAAGCGATTCGCAACGCCGCGCCCAAGGCGGCCTCGTCAGGCCCGTGCCCGGCGACATCCCCGATCAAGACGTGCACAACCCGGTCCGGTGTCTGCACGACGTCGTAGAAGTCACCGCACAGCAGCGCATCCACCCGACTCGGCCGGTACCGGGCGACGATCTCGACACCCGGGTTGTCCAGCAGCAACGGCGACGGCAACAGGCCGCGTTCGAGCAAAGCGTTCTCGCGGGCTCGAAGCTGAGTCGCGTGCAGGTCCGCGGCGATGATCTCAACGCGCTTGCGCTCGATCGCGTAAAGCAGCGCACGGCGCAGCATTTCGGGTTCGACGCGGCCCTTGACCAGATAGTCCTGCGCCCCGGCCGCGACAGCGGACGCCCCGAAGTTCTCGTCGTTCAATCCGGTCAACACCACGATCGGGACGGTCGCGTCGTGTTTGGCGATGCGGTCCAGCGCATCGATGCCGCTGGCGTCGGGCAGATTGAGATCCAGCAGTACGCAGTCCGGCCGGGCCGAGGCCAGCTCGCGCTCGGCGTGCGCCATCGATTGCGCCCAGGTCACCCGGATGTCGTCGACCGCGTCGGCTATCAGATCCTCGACCAACACGGCGTCGGCCCGGTCGTCTTCGACCAGGAGTAACGACAACGTCTGCCAGTTCGCCGCCGGGGTGACAGGGCTAAGCATTCCGCACCCCTTGCCGCAGTCGTAACCTGCTCATTCGGCGCTACGCGTGGCCGCTACCCTCCGAACGGCACACGCTGAGCTTGGTCGTAGCGCTCGATCTTATTAGTTGAGCTGAATGTGAGGCTAACGGGTCCCGGCACAAGTTCAGCGCAGCAACGCCCGTGACATCACCACGCGCTGGATCTGGTTGGTGCCCTCGTAGATCTGGGTGATTTTGGCGTCGCGCATCATCCGCTCGACGGGGAAGTCGACGGTGTAGCCGGCGCCGCCGAACAGCTGCACGGCGTCGGTGGTGACCTCCATCGCGACATCGGAGGCAAAGCATTTCGACGCCGCCGAGATGAAGCCCAGATTCGACTCGCCACGCTCGGCCCGCGCCGCGGCGCTGTAGACCATCAGCCGAGCGGCTTCCACCTTCATCGCCATGTCGGCCAGCATGAACTGCACACCCTGGAAGCTGCTGATCGATTCGCCGAACTGTTTGCGGTCCTTGGTGTAGGCGATGGCCGCGTCGACCGCGCCCTGGGCGATCCCCACGGCTTGGGCGCCGATGGTCGGGCGGGTGTGATCCAACGTGGCCAGCGCCGTCTTGAAGCCGGTACCGGGCTCGCCGATCATCCGGTCGCCCGGGATGCGGCAGTTCTCGAAGTAGAGCTCGGTGGTCGGTGAACCCTTGATGCCCAGCTTGCGCTCCTTGGGCCCGACGGTGAACCCCTCGTCGTCCTTGTGCACCATGAACGACGAGATACCGTTGGCGCCCTTGTCCGGATCGGTCACCGCCATCACGGTGTACCAGCTCGACTTGCCGCCGTTGGTGATCCAGCACTTGGCGCCGTTGAGAATCCAGTCGTCCCCGTCGGCCTTGGCGCGGGTGCGCATCGAGGCCGCGTCGCTGCCGGCTTCGCGCTCGGACAGCGCATACGACGCCATTGCGGTGCCATCAGCGATCGACGGCAAGACCTGCTTCTTCAAATCGTCCGAACCGCGCAGGATCAGGCCCATCGTGCCGAGCTTGTTCACCGCCGGGATCAACGACGCCGACGCGTCGACCCGGGCGACCTCCTCGATCACGATGCACGCCGCCACCGAGTCCGCGCCCTGACCGCCGTACTCCTCGGGCACATGCACCGCGTTGAAGCCCGAGGCGTTCAGCGCGTCCAGCGCCTCCTGCGGGAACCGGGCATTCTCATCCACGTCCGCGGCGTGCGGCGCGATTTCCTTTTCCGCCAGCGCCCGAATCGCCGCCCGCAACTCCTGGTGCTCTTCGGGCAATTGGAACAGATCGAAGTCGGGGTGTCCGGCCCATCCAGCCATCGTGAGATCTCCTAGCCCTCTTGCTACTCGCCGGTAACTTTACCCTGGAGCTCTTGCAGGGCCTCATCCTTGGCCCGCACGCTGTCGGCCAGCTGCTCCTGGAACGCCACGATCCGGGCCCGCAGCGCGGGGTCGGACGAGCCGAGAATCCGCACCGCCAGCAGACCCGCGTTGCGGGCCCCGCCGATCGAGACCGTGGCCACCGGCACGCCGGCGGGCATCTGCACGATCGACAGCAGCGAGTCCAGGCCGTCCAGCCGGCCCAGCGGCACCGGCACCCCGATCACCGGCAGCGGTGTCGCGGACGCGACCATGCCGGGCAGGTGGGCAGCGCCCCCGGCGCCCGCGATGATCACCTCGATGCCGCGGTCGGCCGCGCCGCGGGCGTAGTCGAACATCACACCCGGGGTGCGATGCGCCGAGACCACCCGGACCTCGGCGGGGATGCCGAACTCGGCCAGCGCCGCGGCGGCGTCGGCCATCACCGACCAGTCGCTGTCGCTGCCCATGATCACCCCGACGCGGGGGTTGCTACTCATGCGTGTGGATCCCATCCGTCCGACCACTGCCCGTGTGACAACCAGTGTGCCGCCAGCTCGGCGCGTTCACGAAGCTTCGGCACCTGGGCGACCCCAGCGCCCTGGTCGCCCAGGAAATTGATGTGCCCGACCTTGCGGCCCGGCCGCTCGTCCTTGCCGTAGAGGTGCACGCGCGCGTCGGGCATGCGCGCGTACAGGTGGTGCAACCGCTCGTCGACGGTCATGTCCGGGGTGCGCGCAGCCCCCAGCACATTGGCCATCACGGTCACCGGCGCGACGGCATCGGTGTCGCCGAGCGGATAGTCCAGCACCGCCCGCAGATGCTGCTCGAACTGGCTGGTGCGCGAACCGTCCATCGTCCAGTGCCCGGAGTTGTGCGGCCGCATCGCGAGCTCGTTGACCAGCAGCGCGCCGCTCGTCGTCTCGAACAGCTCGACAGCGAGCACACCGACCACGCCGAGTTCGGCCGCCAGCCGAAGCGCCAGCTGCTGTGCGGTCGCGGCCACGCCCTCGGGCAGCTCGGGCGCGGGCGCGATCACCTGCACGCAGATGCCGTCGGCCTGCACCGTTTCCACCACCGGCCACGCCGCACCCTGACCGAACGGCGAGCGGGCCACCAGCGCGGACAATTCACGACGCAGTTCGACCCGTTCCTCGAGCACCACCGGTACGCCGTCGGCCAGGTAGGCGCGGGTGATCTCGCGCGCATCCGCCAGGTCGCGTGCCAGCCGCACCCCCCGGCCGTCGTAGCCTCCGCGGGCCGCCTTGACCACCAGCGGGGCGTCGACACGGCTCACGAAGGCGTCCACTTCGTCGAGGCGATCGAGGGAATCCAGGCCGAGATAGCGCGGCACCGCGGCACCCAGGGCCTCCAGCCGGCGGCGCATCACCAGCTTGTCCTGGGCGTGCACCAAAGCCTGCGGTGGCGGTGCCACATTGACACCGTCGGCGACCAGCTTCTCCAGCAGTTCCGTCGGGACGTGTTCGTGGTCGAAGGTCAGCACGTCGGCGCCGGCGGCGACCCGGCGCAGATCGTCCAGATCGGTGTGCGAGCCGATCATCACATCGGGGGTGACCTGGGCGGCAGGCTCGTCGGCGGCCAACGCCAGCACCCGCAGGCTCTGCCCCAGCGCGATCGCGGCCTGGTGCGTCATCCGGGCTAGTTGACCGCCGCCGACCATGGCGACCAACGGGCTGCGTGTACTCGGCACGGCCATCATGGTGTCACGGCACACTGGTTCCTTGGTTGAAGGCGTGTTGACCGGCCGTGACGCGAAATCGTTATGTACCATTTTGCGCCGTTTTCGAGTCCGTCCGTACACTCACGTGTTGTGTCCTTTGCCGATGCCACAATCGCGCGCTTGCCCCGGGCTTTTCAGCCCTATGCACAGCGCCATCATGAATTCATCAAATTTGCCATCGTCGGGGGCACCACCTTCATCATCGACTCGGCAATTTTCTACACGCTCAAGCTGACGATTCTCGATACCAAGCCGGTGACGGCGAAGGTGATCGCGGGCATTGTCGCGGTCATCGCGTCCTACGTGCTGAACCGCGAGTGGAGCTTCCGCGACCGCGGCGGTCGCGAGCGCCACCACGAAGCGCTGCTGTTCTTCGCGTTCAGCGGCGTGGGCGTGCTGCTGAGCATGGCGCCGCTGTGGGTCTCCAGCTACGTGCTGCAGCTGCGCGAACCGATGGTGTCGCTGACCGTGGAGAACATCGCCGACTTCATCTCCGCCTACATCATCGGCAACCTGCTGCAGATGGCCTTCCGCTTCTGGGCGTTCCGGCGCTGGGTGTTCCCCGACCAGTTCGCCCGCAACCCCGAGAAGGCAATCGAATCCGCGCTCACCGCGGGCGGGATCGCCGAGGTGTTCGAGGACGAGGTCGAGTCCGGCAACGTCACCCTGCTGCGCGCCTGGCGCAACCGGCGCAGCCGGATCAATCAGCTCGGCGACTCCTCGGAACCCAGGGTGTCGAAGACTTCGTGATACAGCAGCGCGTGCACCTCGCGCAGCCGCGGAATGTTGTAGAACTCCAACGGATCTTGTGACGCCGACTCGATAATCAGTGTCCCGGTGCGAAACGGCCGTTCCCAAATCTTGTCCCGGAATTCCACGCTGTTAATCCGCGCGAGCGGGATATCGATACCGCTGCGGGTCAGCAATCCGTGGCGATACATCACCCGGCGATTGGTGACCACGAAATGTGTGGTGAGCCAAGTCAAGAACGGAAACAGCGTCAGCCAGCCGACTATCACCAACCAGATCCCCCAGATGACGCCGTGGATGATGTTCTTGGCCAGCTGCTCCCAGTGCGTGGAGTTGACGTAGCCCGACCCGAACGCCGCCAGCCCGGTCACCAGGATGAAAATCACCACCGGCCAGATCAATCGCTTCCAGTGCGGATGGCGATGTATGACAACCTGTTCGCCGGCGGCCAGGGCGTTGTCGGGATAGCTCATGTGGCGACATTAGCCCCGCAAATGCACGACGTCACCGGCAGAAACGACGACGGTCTCGTTGCCGGTCTCCAAACACAGCCGGCCGTGATCGTCGATTCCGCTGGCAGTCCCGACGATTTCCTTACCGCCGGGCAGCTGGGCGCGCACCCGGGTGCCGATGGTCAGGCTGCGTGCCCGGTAGTCGGCGGCTAACTGCCAGTCGGCCCCGCGAGCGGCCTGCCACGCGACGATCCGGCCGCCGAGTTCGCGCAGCACCGCGCGCAGGAGCTGATCGCGGTCGGGGGCGGCCACGCCCAGGTCGAGCAACGAGGTCGCCCCCGGCCCGCCGACCTCCTCAGGCGCCTGAGTCACGTTGAGCCCCAAGCCAATTACCACGACAGGGCGCGACACCTCGGCCAGGATCCCGGCCAGCTTGCCACCCCCGGCCAGCACGTCGTTGGGCCACTTGAGGCCGAGTTCCACCCCCTGCAGCAGCGGGGCCACAGCGTCGACCAGCGCCACCCCGGTGGCCAGCGGCAGCCAGCCCCACCCGGTGACCGGGACGTCGACGACGCTCACCGCGACCGACATCGTGATCTGTGCCCGCGGCGACGCCGACCAGGCACGGCCGTGCCGTCCGCGACCGGCGGTCTGGTGTTCGGCGATCAGCACCGCTCCGGCGACGTCGGTGCCGTCGGCGGCGCGAGCCAGTAGATCGGCGTTCGTGGAACCGGTCTGCTCGATGACATCGAGTCGCCGCCAACCCAATCCAGTCCCGACGAGCTCGGTGCGCAGCGCGGCCGCATCCAGCGGCGGCCTCAATGAGTCGCGATCCATCGACGTCCAGCCTAGAGGGCTGCAGCTGCGTGCCGGCGGTCTCGCATGTCCAGCGCCGCCAGGTGGCTGAACAGCATGCTGGTCCCGATCGGGTTGCCGCCGCCGGGATACGCCAGCCCGCTGGGTGCGGCCATCGTGTTGCCCGCCGCGTACAGACCGGGGATGGGGTTGCCCGAGGTGTCGAGCACCCGCGCCGCGGTGTCGGTGCGCAGGCCGCCCTTGGTGCCCAGGTCGGACAGACCGAACTGGGCCGCGTGATACGGCGGTGAGTCGATGGGCACCAGCGGCGATGCGCCCGCCGAGAAGGCGCGGTCGAAGGCCTCGTCGCCGCGGCCGAAGTCTTCGTCGACGCCGGATGCGGCAAAACCGTTGAACCGGGCCACAGTTGCGGCCAGCCGATCCCCCGGGACCCCGATCTTGGCGGCCAGCTCCTCGAGGGTGTCGGCGGTGTGCCACAGCCCGGCGGCGACGTAGCGCTCGGTCTCCACGATGGACACGTTGGCGGCCTTGACCGGCGGCACCTCGCCTTCCTTGTCGTCGTAGATCATCCAGTACGGCAACGACATTGAGCCGTCTTGCAGCTGCGCGATGATCTCGCGCCCGGCCCGGTCGTAGGCCCGTGACTCGTTGACGAACCGGTTGCCGTGCTGGTTGACGAAGATGCCGCCGGTGAACCACAGCGCGAACGCCGAGCGGCCGTCGGGATGGGTCATCCCCGGTGACCACCACGCCTGGTCCAGCAGGTCGGTGGCCGCGCCCGCGGCGATGCCGGCCTGTAGCGCCAGACCGCGACTTCCCGGGCCGCCCATGGTGTCTCGCGCCACGCCCGGCACGCCGTATGCGCGGCGCAACTCCTCGTTGGCTTCGAAACCCCCGGCGGCCAGCAGCACGCCCAGCCGGGTGCGGATCGCGCGGCGCTGGCCGGCGGTCTCGACGATCGCTCCGGTGACCCGCCCGTCGGACATCACCAGTTCGACCAGCGCGGTGTCGCGTCGCAGCGACGCGCTGGGGTACTGCTCGATGGCCTTGAGGAAACGCGCGATCAGCGCGCGGCCGCCGAGGTAGTAGTCGGGCGGCGTCTCGGCGCCCAGCCGGTCGGTGTCCAGCGGCCCGCGAATCGCGTCGCGCAATTCAGGAGCCGCGGCCACCTTCAGCGGCTTCGCGGCGATGTGGCGCTGCCCGTCCAGGCGCGCCTTGGGCGCCTTGCCGTAGTAGTCCGGCCAGGGCAACGGCACGAACTTGATGTTGGGGTCTTTCTCCAGGTACTCGATCAGCGGCGCGCCACCGCGCACGAACGTCTCTTGCAGGTCGCGGGGCGTGCGATCGCCGACCACGGCCCGGTAGTAGGTGAGCGCGTCCTCGATGGTGTCGTCGAATGAGCCCGGGGGGCCCGCGCGCACCAGCACCGGGTTGCACGGGAACCAGACGCCGCCGCCGCCGGAATAAGCCGTCGTGCCACCGAATTTCCCGGTCGCCTCGACCAGCAGCACCTCGAGGCCCTCGCGCGCCGCGGTGTAGGCACCGGTGACCCCGCCGCCACCCGACCCCGCGACCAGCACGTCGTACTCTTCACTCCACTGCAGCGTGCCCATAGTCAGCGCACCCTACCCCCGCCGCTAAGCTCGACTCCCATGACGAGCGTTACCGACCACACTGCGGAACCCGCTGCCGAGCACACCATCGACATCCACACCACCGCGGGCAAGCTGGCCGAGCTGCACAAGCGCCGGGAAGAGTCGTTGCACCCCGTCGGTGAAGAGGCCGTCGAGAAGGTGCACGCCAAGGGCAAGCTGACCGCCCGCGAGCGCATCCTCGCCCTGCTGGACGAGGACTCGTTCGTCGAGCTCGACGCGCTGGCCAAGCACCGAAGCACCAACTTCGGCCTGGAAGCCAACCGCCCGCTCGGCGACGGTGTGATCACCGGGTACGGCACCATCGACGGCCGCGACGTGTGCATCTTCAGCCAGGACGCCACGGTGTTCGGCGGCAGCCTCGGCGAGGTCTACGGCGAAAAGATCGTCAAGGTCCAGGAGCTGGCCATCAAGACCGGCCGCCCACTGATCGGGATCAACGACGGCGCCGGCGCGCGAATCCAGGAAGGCGTCGTCTCGCTGGGCCTGTACAGCCGCATCTTCCGCAACAACATCCTGGCCTCCGGGGTCATCCCGCAGATCTCGCTGATCATGGGCGCCGCTGCCGGCGGGCACGTGTACTCCCCCGCCCTGACCGACTTCGTCGTGATGGTCGATCAGACCAGCCAGATGTTCATCACCGGGCCCGACGTCATCAAGACCGTCACCGGCGAGGACGTCACGATGGAGGAACTCGGCGGCGCCCACACCCACATGGCCAAGTCGGGCACGCTGCACTACGTCGCCTCCGGTGAACAGGACGCCTTCGACTGGGTCCGCGACCTGCTGGGCTACCTGCCGCCCAACAACTTCACCGACGCGCCCCGCTACGCGGTGCCGGCCCCGGAGGGTCCGATCGAGGAGAACCTCACCGAAGAGGACCTCGAGCTGGACACGCTGATCCCGGACTCGCCCAACCAGCCGTACGACATGCACGAGGTCATCACCCGCATCCTCGACGACGACGAATTCCTGGAAGTTCAGGGCGGTTACGCGCAGAACATCGTCGTCGGATTCGGCCGGGTCGACGGCCGGCCGGTCGGCATCGTGGCCAACCAGCCCACTCAGTTCGCGGGCTGCCTGGACATCAACGCCTCCGAGAAGGCAGCCCGGTTCGTACGGACCTGCGACTGCTTCAACATCCCGATCATCATGCTGGTGGATGTGCCCGGCTTCCTGCCGGGCACCGGCCAGGAATACAACGGCATCATCCGGCGTGGCGCCAAGCTGCTGTACGCCTACGGTGAGGCCACCGTCCCCAAGATCACCGTCATCACCCGCAAGGCCTACGGCGGCGCGTACTGCGTCATGGGCTCCAAGGACATGGGCTGCGATGTCAACCTGGCCTGGCCGACCGCGCAGATCGCCGTGATGGGCGCCTCCGGTGCGGTCGGCTTCGTCTACCGCCAGCAGCTCAAGCAGGCCGCCGCCGAGGGCCGCGACGTCGACGAGCTGCGGCTGCAGCTGCAGCAGGAGTACGAGGACACGTTGGTCAACCCGTACGTCGCCGCCGAGCGCGGTTACGTCGACTCGGTGATCCCGCCGTCGCACACCCGCGGCTACATCGCCACGGCGCTGCGGCTGCTGGAACGCAAAATCTCCCACCTGCCACCGAAGAAGCACGGGAACATTCCGCTATGAGTGAGCCGCACATCCAGATTCTGCGGGGCCGTCCCACCGCCGCGGAGGTGGCCGCGCTGATCACCGTGCTGGGCAGTGCCGGGGGTGGCGCGGCGCCCGAGCAACCGGAAAAGACCCGCTGGGGGCTTCCGGTCGACAAGCTGCGCTACGCGATCAGCAACTACCAGCGAGTCACCCTGCAGGAACGCATCCACATGCAGCGATGACTCGCGTGGTGCTGGGGTCGGCCTCCGCTGGCCGCCTCAAGGTGCTGCGCCAGGCGGGCATCGATCCCCTGGTCGTGGTCTCCGGCGTCGACGAGGATCGCCTGATCGACGGTCTGGGCCAAGACGCAGCGCCCGGTGACGTGGTCGGTGCGTTGGCCCAGGCCAAGGCCGAGCAGGTGGCCGGCGAACTGGATGCCGCCGTCGCGACGGATTGTGTTGTGATCGGCTGTGATTCGATGCTGTACCTGGACGGCGCGCTGTGCGGCAAGCCGGAATCCGTCGAGGCCGCACGCCAACTCTGGCAGTCGATGGCCGGGCGCTCCGGCCAGCTCTACACCGGCCATTGCGTGATCCGGCTGCAGGACAGTGACATTGTCCATCGCGAAGCGCAAACATCAATCACCACAGTGCATTTCGGAACACCGGAGCCCGACGACCTGGAGGCCTACCTGGCCGGCGGCGAATCGCTGCGGGTCGCCGGCGGCTTCACCCTGGACGGCCTGGGCGGCTGGTTCATCGACGGCGTCGACGGTGATCCATCGGCCGTGGTGGGAATTGGGCTGCCGCTGACACGTGCGCTGCTGCGCCGCGCCGGGGTGTCCATCGCGGCACTGTGGGCGGACAACGCCGAACCTCGGCGCTGAGTAGGCTTTGCCATGTGCCGCTACCCCCCGATTCAAGCCCCACGCTGTCGGCCTACGCCCACCCCGAACGCTTGGTCACCGCCGACTGGCTGTCCGGCCACCTCGGCTCGCCCGGTCTGGCGATCGTCGAATCCGATGAGGACGTGTTGCTCTACGACATCGGGCACATCCCCGGCGCCGTCAAGATCGACTGGCACACCGACCTCAACGACCCGCGGGTCCGCGACTACATCTCCGGTGAGCAATTCGCGGAGCTGATGGACCGCAAGGGCATCTCGCGCGACGACACCGTGGTCATCTACGGCGACAAGAGCAACTGGTGGGCCGCGTACGCGCTGTGGGTCTTCACGTTGTTCGGCCACCCCGATGTGCGGTTGCTCAACGGCGGGCGTGACCTGTGGCTGTCCGAGCGACGGGACACCAGCCTCGAGGTGCCGACCAAGACCTCGACCGGCTACCCCGTCGTGGCCCGCAACGACCCGCCTATCCGCGCCTACAAGGACGACGTGCTCGACATTCTGGGCAGCCAGCCACTGATCGACGTGCGCTCCCCCGACGAATACACCGGCAAGCGCACGCACATGCCCGACTACCCCGAAGAGGGCGCGCTGCGTGCCGGCCACATCCCCACCGCCCGATCGATCCCGTGGGGCAAGGCGGTCGACGAGAGCGGCCGGTTCCGCAGCCGCCAGGAACTCGAAGAGCTCTACGGTTTCCTGCAACCCGACGACAAGACGGTCGTCTACTGCCGTATCGGCGAGCGGTCCAGCCACACCTGGTTCGTGCTCACCCACTTGCTGGGCAAGCCCGGTGTGCGCAATTACGACGGGTCCTGGACCGAGTGGGGCAACACCGTGCGGGTGCCGATCGTCGCGGGCTCCGAACCGGGCCAGGCACCGGGAGCCGTACCGGCCTGATGACTCTGCCCGCTCCCCTGGCCGAGGTGGTGTCTGACTTCGCCGAAGTGCAGGGTCAGGACAAACTCAAGCTGCTGCTGGAGTTCGCCGACGACCTGCCGGACCTGCCCGACGATCTGGCCGAAGCGGCGATGGAGCCGGTTCCCGAGTGCCAGTCGCCGCTGTTCCTGCATGTCGACGCGCGCGACCCCAACCGGGTGCGGCTGTATTTCAGCGCTCCCGCCGAAGCGCCCACCACCCGGGGATTCGCGTCGATCCTGGCCGCCGGCCTCGACGAGCAACCGGCCGCCGACATCCTGGCGGTGCCCGAGGATTTCTACAGCGAGCTGGGGTTGGCCGCTCTGATCAGCCCGCTGCGGCTGCGGGGCATGTCAGCGATGCTGGCCCGCATCAAAAGGCGGCTGCGAGCTACCGCCGAGTAACCCCCGAATACCGACACCGCCTCATCGTCCCGACGGCGCGGCGCTTAGACTTCCCCCGAAATCGTTGTAAGAAATTCTCTTAGAGACGCACGCAGAACAATCTCTGCCGATAGGCCCAAACAGGAGGCGCAGTGGCCAGTCACGCCAGCTCAAGGATCTCCAAGGTGCTCGTCGCCAACCGCGGCGAAATCGCTGTCCGGGTGATCCGGGCGGCCCGCGACGCGGGCCTGTCCAGCGTGGCGGTGTACGCCGAGCCCGACGCCGACGCGCCGCACGTGCGTCTGGCCGACGAGGCGTTCGCCCTGGGCGGTCAGACTTCCGCCGAGTCCTACCTGGACTTCGGCAAAATTCTCGATGCGGCGGCCAAGTCCGGCGCCAACGCCATCCACCCGGGCTACGGCTTCCTGTCCGAGAACGCCGATTTCGCCCAGGCGGTCCTGGACGCCAACCTGATCTGGATCGGGCCCAGCCCGCAGTCGATCCGCGATCTCGGCGACAAGGTCACCGCCCGCCACATCGCCGCCCGCGCCCAGGCACCGCTGGTGCCCGGCACCCCCGACCCGGTCAAGGACGCCGACGAGGTGGTGGCCTTCGCCAAGGAGTACGGCGTGCCGGTCGCGATCAAGGCGGCCTTCGGTGGTGGCGGCCGCGGCATGAAGGTGGCCCGCAGCCTCGAAGAGATCCCCGAGCTGTTCGAGTCGGCCACCCGTGAGGCCGTCGCGGCGTTCGGCCGCGGTGAATGCTTCGTCGAGCGCTACCTGGACAAGCCGCGCCACGTCGAGGCCCAGGTGATCGCCGACCAGCACGGCAACGTCATCGTCGCCGGCACCCGCGACTGCTCGCTGCAGCGCCGCTTCCAGAAGCTGGTCGAGGAGGCCCCGGCGCCGTTCCTCACCGACGCGCAGCGCAAGGAGATCCACGAGTCGGCCAAGCGGATCTGCAAAGAGGCGCACTACTACGGCGCGGGAACGGTCGAATACCTGGTGGGCCAGGACGGTCTGATCTCGTTCCTGGAGGTCAACACCCGTCTGCAGGTCGAGCACCCGGTCACCGAGGAGACCGCGGGCATCGACCTGGTGCTGCAGCAGTTCAAGATCGCCAACGGCGAAAAGCTGGACATCACCGAGGACCCGACACCGCGCGGGCACGCGATCGAATTCCGGATCAACGGCGAGGACGCCGGCCGCGGCTTCCTGCCGGCGCCCGGCCCGGTCACCCGCTACGATATCCCGACCGGCCCCGGCGTGCGGCTGGACTCCGGCGTCGAGGCGGGCTCGGTGATCGGTGGCCAGTTCGACTCGATGCTGTCCAAGCTGATCGTGTACGGCGCCACCCGCGAGGAGGCGCTGGCGCGCTCGCGCCGCGCGCTGGACGAATTCCACGTCGAGGGCCTGGCCACGGTCATCCCGTTCCACCGCGCCGTGGTGTCGGACCCGGCGTTCATCGGCGACGGGAAGAGTTTCGCGGTGCACACCCGCTGGATCGAGACGGAGTGGGACAACACCGTCGAGCCGTTCACCGGCGGTGAGCCGCTCGACGAGGAGGAGACTCAGCCCCGGCAAAAGGTGGTCGTCGAGGTCGACGGCCGCCGGCTCGAGGTGTCGCTGCCCGGCGATCTGGCGCTGTCCAACGGCGGCAGTACCGGCGTGACCGGTGCCGGCGTCGTCCGCAAGAAGCCGAAGCCGCGCAAGCGCGGCGCGCACGGCGGCGCGGCGGCCTCGGGCGACGCGGTCACCGCTCCGATGCAGGGCACCGTGGTCAAGGTCGCGGTCGAGGAGGGCCAGCAGGTCGTGGTCGGGGAACTGGTCGTGGTCCTGGAGGCGATGAAGATGGAGAACCCGGTCACCGCCCACAAGGACGGCACCATCACCGGCCTTGCGGTGGAAGCCGGCATCGCCATCACCCAGGGCACGGTCCTCGCCGAAATCAAATAGCTGCTGACCAGGCTACCTGGGAATCAGCTAAGTAAACGTTGTCGGTCTCCGGCACCGGGGGTAGGGTTCGAGTCAGGTTGAGTTCACAGCCGCCCGGACTATGTGAGCGCCGCGCGGAAGGCGAATTCCCAGCTTTCAGCGTTTCGCCGTTGGCGTAGTCCTCACACCAATCCTCGGTATGAGGGAGTGAAGCAATGTCTGTGACTCAATCCTGGCAGCAGTGCCGCACGGCTCAATTCAGCGCCACCTGGAGCGCGTCGGGCACGGTCATCACGGTCGACGGTGAACTCGACGCCGCGAACTCCGACCAGCTCGCGATCTACGTGCAACGCAACGCGCGTCGCGCCAAGCGAGTGATCCTGGATCTACGCAGTCTCGATTTCATTGGTACGTCCGGCTTTTCGGCGCTGCACCGCATCAACGTGGTGTGCTCGGGCGCCCAACTCAGCTGGGCGATGGTGCCCAGCCCGGCGGTCATGCGGCTGTTGCGGGTGTGCGACCCGGATGGCACCCTGCCGGTGACGACACCGATGGAGGAGCCGCTGCTGGAGCGGGTCGCGTGGCCCGCGGGTCCCAACGCTCGGCCGCTACTCCAGCTGGTCGCGGAGCCGAGCTAGCGATTTAGCCAGCAGCCGCGAGACGTGCATCTGTGAGATGCCGACTCGTTCGGCGATCTGAGTCTGCGTCATCGACTCAAAGAACCTGAGCACCAACACCGTTCGCTCTCGCTCGGGCAGGCTCTCCAGCAACGGACGCAGCGACTCGCGGTCCTCGATTC
This sequence comes from Mycobacterium ahvazicum, assembly GCF_900176255.2. Taxonomy (GTDB): domain Bacteria; phylum Actinomycetota; class Actinomycetes; order Mycobacteriales; family Mycobacteriaceae; genus Mycobacterium; species Mycobacterium ahvazicum. The sequence continues at coordinate 739,983 of NZ_FXEG02000002.1, read as the reverse complement.
GATCGATGCTGGCGTCGACGTCACCCAGCGTGTCCGCGATGGCCCGGGCGTCCTCTTCGTCGCCGCCGCCCCCACCGCTGTCGATGGACAGGGTGTTGTACGAGCTGCCCGCTACCAGACCCTCGACGACCTCGGCGCGATCCATTTCCAGCTCGGCCGCGAGTTCGGTTGCGGTGGGCGCCCGCCCGAGGCGCTGCGACAGGTCGGCGGTCGCGCTGCCGAGCCGCAGATGCAGCTCCTTGAGGCGCCGCGGCACCTTGACCGACCAGCTGTTGTCCCGGAAGTGCCGGCGGACCTCACCCATGATCGTGGGCACCGCGAACGACACGAAGTCCGATCCGGCGTCGACGTCGAAGCGGACCACGGCATTGACCAATCCCACTCGCGCAACCTGCACCAGGTCGTCGCGCGGCTCGCCGCGACCCTCGAACCGGCGGGCGATGTGGTCGGCCAGCGGCAGGCATCGCTCGACGATCTTGTCCCGTTGGCGCTGGAATTCCGCGGAGTCGGCCGCGACAGTGGCCAGCTCACGGAACATATCCGGAACGTCGGCGTATTCGTTTGGGCGTGACGAGCCCGAACCGCCGTCAGCTTGCGCTGTCACCGGCTAGCGGCCGCCCGTCGCGCCGTCAACTTGATACCGAAGATGCTGCCGGTTTCACTGGGTTCACGACCGTCGTGGAAAGTTTGGACGTCATCGGCCAGCGACGTCAGTACGTGCCAGCTGAAGCTGCCCGGCGACACCACGTCGTGGGTGGCGCATGCGGCGGATGCCTCGACCACCAATTCGTCTTCGCGCGGGTCGACCACCACGATCAGCGTCGCATCCGGGGTGGCCGACCGGATCAACCGCGTGCACACCTCGTCCACCGCGAGCCGGAGATCCGCCACGGCGTCGAAGTCCAGGTCCTCGTAGGTGCCGATCGCACCCACCAGCGTGCGCAGCATGGCCAGGTTCTCCAGGCGCGCAGCAACATGTAATTCGACGGCTCTGTGGCCGCGCTGACGCTTGTCAGCGCGCAATCCAACATCGGTCATTTGGTCTCCCGGCAACGTTTGGCTCACACTACCCCTCGCTTAGGGGCGCTCCATTGGTCGGGACAGCCCGCCTGGTTGGCCCTCATCGCGGCCGGGGATGTCGCTCGGTATGGACGCGCCAGACTCCACCGGCAATCCGAAATCACACTGGTCCTTCTGATCGTCATCGCCCGATGATGCGGTAGGCGCTGCGCGCACAATCATCATGGGCACTCATCATGGTTTAGACCTGATACCCAGTCGACGTCGCGGATAACCTACGAATCTGGCGACTGCCTGACGGCATCGGGGTGGTCGAGATACCACCGATCGAAGATCCGGCGCACCCGACGGTGTTCGGCGGCCAGCCACACCAGGCCCACCACCGTGACGACGAGCGCCGTCACCCCAGCGGTCATGCCCTCGTGCTGATGTCCGGTGCCGAAGGCCGCGAGGCTTCCGCACACCGCAACCACCCCGGCCACCACCATCAGGTATCCGGGCCAGTGCAATACATCGATCAGTGATTCGCCGGCGAGCGGCCGCGTCGTCCGCAAATGGTCGACGGGGTCGTGATAGGTGTCTCCCATGGCTGCTCCTAGGGTCGCACCTCTGATTATGAGCCTCCCAGCGCCGGACCGGCAATCGCCGGAACACCCATGGAGACGGCGACGATCATCAGCGTCAACAAGAACCAGCCCGCGCCGTGCCATCCCCACCAGGTGCCCTCGACACGCCATACCCGGTAGGTCCGCACGAAGGCCCATAGGCCGCCGGCCAACAGGATCAGCGGACCTCCGACGGCCAGCAAGGTGCGCTGCGGCGCCCCGCAGGCGGCCGTGTCCACGCCCGTTCCCGGGCAGGTGCTGACCCACAAGGCGGCCATCACGATGAATCCGACCCCCGCGGCCGCCGCCAAGACGGCAAAGCGGATGGCGGCGCGCACCTCGCCGTCTTCGGAACCCAGACGATCACCTCGTGATCGCTCGTCTGCTTTCGGCATCGAGAACCTCATACTCCGCGTGCTGACTCCGTGTGGTGTTTCGTCCGCACTGCTGGATTAGTTACCCGTTTCTCTCAGACAGTCACGCACCGCCGCGACGGCCACGTCTATTTCTGCCCGCGACACCGTCAGCGCGGGACGGAATCGCACGCCGTCGTCTCCGGTGGGTAACACGATCACGCCCCGCTGCCACAGCCGGCGGATCAACTCGTCGCGATCGGCGGTGGTCGGCAGGCTGAACGCGCACATCAGCCCGCGGCCGCGGGGGTCGGACACCAGCGCGCCGAACTCGCCGGCGAGCTCGACCAGCCGGCCCAGCAGATAGCGGCCCCGCTCGGCGGCCCGATCGAACAGTCCGTCGGCCTCGATGATTTCGAGGATGCGCCGCGCCCGCACCATGTCGGTCAGATTGCCGCCCCACGTCGAGTTGATCCGGGAGGAGACCGCGAAGACGTTGTCCGCGACCTCGTCGACCCGCCGGCCGGCCATCACCCCGCACACCTGAGTCTTCTTGCCGAATGCCACGACGTCGGGCTGCACACCCAATTGCTGGTAGGCCCAAGGAGTTCCGGTCAGCCCGCAGCCGGTCTGCACCTCGTCGAAGATCAGCAACGCATCGTGTTCGTCGCACAGCTCGCGCATCGCCGCGAAGAACTGGGGCCGGAAGTGCCGGTCGCCGCCCTCGCCCTGGATGGGTTCGGCGATGAAGCAGGCGATGTCGTGCGGGTGGGCCTCGAACGCCGCCCGGGCCTGGCGCAACGACTCGGCTTCGGCCGCGTCCATGTCCGTCTTGTTCAGGCCCGGCCGGAGGTAGGGCGCGTCGATGCGCGGCCAGTCGAACTTCGGGAACCGGGCCACGGTGACCGGCTTGGTGTTGGTCAGCGACAGCGTGTAGCCGCTGCGGCCGTGGAAGGCACCGCGCAGGTGCAGCACCCGGGTGCCCAGTTCAGGGCCGCCCGAGTGCAAGCCGCGGCTTTCGTTGTACCGGCTCTTCCAGTCGAAGGCCACCTTGAGGGCGTTCTCCACCGCGAGTGCGCCGCCGTCGATGAAGAACAGGTGCGGCAGCGCCGGGTCGCCGAGCACCCGCGCGAAGGTCTCGACGAAGCCGGCCATGGCCGCGGTGTACACATCGGCGTTGCTTGGCTTGTTCAGCGCGGCCACGGTGAGTTCGGCGCGGAACTCCTCGTCGTCGGCCAGTGCCGGATGGTTCATCCCCAGCGCCGACGAGGCGAAGAAGGTGAACATGTCGAGGTAGCGCCGGCCGTCGCGGGCGTCGACCAGATAGGAGCCGGACGACCGGGTCAGGTCGAGCACGAAATCGAAACCATCGACCAGCAGGTTGCGCGACAGCACGTCGTGGACGCCGTGGGCTTGCGACAGGACGGCAGTCATACCGGCCATTCTAGCCGAGTATTTACGGATTTATGACGATATTGTCGTAGTTTTTATGGTATGTGTTGGCGATCACTGTAAAAAGTGTTGAGGATGATGGTGCTTCGGGTTTGGACGTTCGCCGCGGTCCGGATTCGCTGCAGCAGATCCTCGAGCGCCCGCGGAGACTCGACGCGCACCAGCAGCATGTAGCTTTCCTCGCCGGCCACCGAGTGGCACGCCTCGATCTCCTCGATGTGCGCCAGCCGGGCGGGCGCATCATCGGGTTGGGAAGGATCAAGAGGAGTGATGGCCACGAACGCCGATAGCACGTGCCCGACCGCCTCGGGGTCGATCCGCGCGGAGTATCCCGAGATCACGCCGCGGGCCTCCAGCCGGCGCACCCGGGACTGCACCGCCGAAACCGACAGGCCGGCACTCGCGGCCAACTCCGCGAGGGTGGCGCGTCCGTCCGCGACCAGCCGGCGCACCAGGATCCGGTCGATGTCGTCGAGCGTCTCACTCATGGCCAGAGATTAACCGTGAGCGGCGTCAAAAGGCTGGTGACCTGGCAGCTCCGCGAGCGCTTCGCGGCGGGGCTGTCGGCGATGTACGCCGGCGAGGTGCCCGCCTACGGCACCCTGGTCGAGGTCAGCGGACAGGTCAACGCCGAGTACGTGGCACGCCATCGGAGCGCCGAACGTCTGGGCTCCTTGGCGCGGGTCACCGCCGAACGCCATGGCGCCATCCGGGTGGGCAGCCCGGCCGAACTGGCCGCGATCGCGGACCTGTTCGCGGCCTTCGGCATGAGACCCGTCGGGTACTACGACCTGCGTCGCGCCCGCACGCCGATTCCGGTGGTATCGACGGCTTTTCGGCCCATCGATACAAACGAGTTGGCGCGCAATCCTTTTCGGGTGTTCACGTCGATGCTGGCCACCCGCGACGCGCGGTATTTCGATCCCGACCTGCGGGGCCGCGTCGAGACGTTCATCGCGCGCCGCGAGCTGTTCGACCCCGCGCTGCTCGGTCGGGCCCGGCTCATCGCCGCCGAGGGTGCCTGCGACGCCGAGGAAGCCGACGCGTTCGTCGCCGCGGCGGTGGGCGCCTTCGCGCTGTCGCGGGAACCGATCAACAAGGCCTGGTATGACGAGTTGTCCCGGGTGTGTGCGGTGGCCGCCGACATCGCGGGCGTGGGTTCGACCCACCTCAACCACCTGACGCCGCGGGTCCTGGACATCGACGAGCTGTACCAGCGGATGACCGGGCGCGGCATCACGATGATCGATGCAATCCAGGGCCCGCCGCGCACCGACGGACCCGCGGTGTTGTTGCGCCAGACGTCATTTCGCGCGCTGGCCGAATCATGCCTGTTTCGCGGCCGCGACGGGACCGTATCGGCGGGCAGTCTGCGGGGTCGGGTCGGCGAGGTCGAGGCGCGCGGGGTGGCGCTGACCCCGCGCGGGCGCGGACGCTACGACGCCGCAATGGCCACCGAGGAGCCCGCCGAAGTGTGGAGCGACTACTTCCCGCCGACCGACACGGAGATGGCCGCCGAGGGGCTGGCCTACTACCGCGGCGGTGACCCGGCGGCCCCGATCGTCTACGAAGACTTCCTGCCGGCCTCGGCGGCGGGCATCTTCCGGTCCAACCTGGACCGCGACGCCCGGGCAGCCGACGGCGACGACGATTCTGGCTACAGCGCCGAGTGGCTGGCCGGGTCGATCGGCCACCATATCCATGACCCCTATCTTCTCTACGAGGAGGCATCGGCATGACGACCTCTGACGAGTTGCGCGACCGGGCACGTCGGGCCCTGCGGGCGACCGGCGCCGACGTCAGCCTCGGCGAGCCCGACGAACATGGTCTGGCGGCCAGCACGCCGATCACCGGCGAGGTGCTTTTCACCGTCGCAGAGACCTCGCCCGAGCAGGCCGACCGCGCGATCGCCGCGGCCGCCCGGGCCTTCACCACGTGGCGCGCCACCCCGGCCCCGGTGCGCGGTGCCCTGGTGGCCCGCCTCGGCGAGCTGCTCACCGCACACCAGAACGACCTCGCGACGCTGGTGACGCTCGAGGTCGGCAAGATCGCCTCCGAAGCCCTGGGCGAAGTGCAGGAGATGATCGACATCTGCCAGTTCGCGGTCGGCCTGTCGCGCCAGCTCTACGGCCGGACCATCGCCTCGGAGCGCCCCGGGCACCGGCTGGCCGAGACCTGGCATCCACTGGGCGTGGTCGGGGTCATCACCGCGTTCAACTTCCCGGTCGCCGTGTGGGCGTGGAACACCGCGGTGGCCCTGGTCTGCGGGGACACGGTGGTATGGAAGCCCTCCGAGCTGACGCCGTTGTCCGCGCTGGCCTGCCAGGCCCTGATCGGGCGGGCCGCCGCCGAGGTCGGCGCACCGCCCGCGGTGAGCCGGCTGGTGCTGGGCGAGCGCGACCTGGGCGAGCGGCTGGTCGACGACCCGCGGGTCGCGCTGGTGTCCGCGACGGGCTCGGTGCGGATGGGCCGGCAGGTGGGTCCGCGGGTGGCCGCGCGCTTCGGGCGGGCGCTGCTGGAGCTGGGCGGCAACAACGCGGCGATCGTGACGCCGTCGGCCGACCTGGACCTGGCGGTGCGCGCCATCGTGTTCGCCGCCGCCGGCACCGCCGGTCAGCGCTGCACCAGCCTGCGCCGGCTGATCGTGCACCGCTCGCTGGCCGACGTGGTCGTCGAGCGGGTGGCCGCCGCGTACCGGCAGTTGCCGATCGGCGACCCGTCGGCGCCCGGCACGCTCATCGGCCCGCTGATCCACGAGACCGCCTACCGCGACATGGTCGGCGCGCTGGAGCAGGCGCGCGCCGAGGGCGGCGAGGTGATGGGCGGCGACTACCAGGACGTCTGGGGCGAGGCGTATCCGAGCGCCTACTACGTCGCGCCGGCGGTGGTGCGCATGCCCGCGCAGAGCGACATCGTGGCCGCCGAGACGTTCGCGCCGATCCTCTACGTGCTCACCTACGACGACCTGGACGAGGCGATCGCGCTCAACAACGGCGTGCCGCAAGGGCTCTCGTCGGCCATCTTCACCACCGACCTGCGCGAGGCCGAGCGATTCCTGGACGGCTCCGACTGCGGCATCGCGAACGTCAATATCGGCACGTCGGGGGCCGAAATCGGGGGTGCTTTCGGTGGCGAGAAGCAAACCGGCGGCGGGCGGGAATCCGGCTCGGACGCGTGGAAGGCGTACATGCGACGGGCCACCAATACCGTTAATTACTCCAGCGAGCTGCCCTTGGCTCAAGGTGTGGAGTTCGGATAAACGCAAGCTGAATTGTCTGCCGGTCTTCGTGGGTACTATCTGACACATGCCAACGGCTAGGAGGCGGTTGTCCCCTGAGGACCGACGCGCCGAACTGCTTGCGTTAGGGGCGGAAGTCTTCGGGAAGCGGCCTTACGACGAGGTCCGCATCGACGAGATCGCCGAGCGGGCCGGCGTCTCGCGGGCGCTGATGTACCACTACTTCCCCGACAAGCGAGCGTTCTTCGCCGCGGTGGTCAAGGACGAGGCCGACCGGCTCTACGAGGCGACGAACAAAGAGCCGATGACCGGGCTGACGATGTTCGAAGAGGCGCGGATGGGCGTGCTGGCCTACATGGCCTACCACGAACAGAACCCGGAGGCCGCCTGGGCCGCTTACGTCGGCCTGGGCCGGTCCGACCCGGTTCTCCTCGGCGTCGAGGACGACGCCAAGAACCGCCAGCTGGAGCACATCATGACCCGTATCCATGAGGTCGTGGCCGCGGTTCCGGGAGCGAAGCTGGCACCCGACGTCGAGCGGGACCTGCGGGTGATCCTCAACGGCTGGATCGCGTTCACGTTCGAGCTGTGCCGTCAGCGCATCATGGACCCGACCACCAGTGCCGAGCGCCTGGCCGACTCGTGCGCGCACACGCTGCTCGACGCGATCACCCGGGTTCCCGAGATCCCCGAGGAACTCGCCCACGCGATGGCGACCGCCCGCCATCAACCGCAGTAGCACGTTTCTGTCGGTGGGTGTTGGCACCATGGCCAGGTGAGCACCGAAGCACTCGAGAAGTTCAGCGAGATAACCCGCGAGTGGTTCAGTAGCACCTTCCCCGCCCCGACCACCGCGCAGGCGGCGGCGTGGGAAGCCATTGCCGACGGCAACAACACGCTGGTCATAGCGCCGACCGGATCCGGTAAGACGCTGGCGGCGTTCCTGTGGGCCCTGGACTCCTTGGCCCGCACCACCGTCGCGGACGAACATCGGAGCGGCACCCGCGTCCTCTATGTCTCCCCGCTCAAGGCGCTGGCGGTCGACGTGGAGCGCAACCTGCGCACGCCGCTGGCCGGGCTGAGGCGAATCGCCGAACGCCACGACCTGCCCGCCCCCGACATCAGTGTCGGGGTCCGCTCGGGTGACACCCCGCCGGCCCAGCGCCGCCAGCTGATCAACTCCCCGCCCGACGTGCTGATCACCACCCCCGAGTCGCTGTTTCTGATGCTGACCTCGGCCGCGCGCGACACGCTGGCCGGCGTGCAGACGGTGATCATCGACGAGGTGCATGCGATCGCCGCGGGCAAGCGCGGCGCACACCTGGCGGTGTCGCTGGAGCGGCTCGAGGACTTGTCCCGGGACCTGCGGGACGGGCGGCCCGCGCAGCGCATCGGACTCTCGGCGACGGTGCGCCCGCCCGAGGAGCTCGCGCGGTTCCTGTCCGGTACCGCCCCGACCACGATCGTGGCTCCGCCGTCGGCCAAATCCTTTCAGCTCACCGTGCAGGTGCCGGTGCCCGACATGGCCAATCTGGCCGAAAACACCATCTGGCCCGACGTCGAGGCCCGCCTGGTCGACCTGATCGAAGCGCACAGCTCGACCATCGTATTCGCCAACTCACGACGGCTGGCCGAACGACTTACCGCACGGCTCAACGAGATTCACGCCGAGCGCAGCGGTGTCGAACTGTCGGACCCGGACAATCAAAGGGGCAACCGCAAGGTGCCCGGCGGGGCTCCGGCCCACATCATGGGCAGCGGCCAGACCTTCGGCGCCGATCCGTTGCTGGCTCGCGCGCACCACGGTTCGGTCAGCAAGGAACAGCGCGCGCTGGTCGAAGAGGATCTCAAACGCGGGCTGCTCAAGGCGGTGGTCGCCACGTCGAGCCTGGAGCTGGGTATCGACATGGGAGCCGTCGATCTGGTGATCCAGGTGGAGGCGCCGCCGTCGGTGGCCAGCGGCTTGCAGCGCATCGGGCGGGCGGGCCATCAGGTCGGTGAGGTGTCCCGAGGTGTGCTGTTCCCCAAGCACCGCACCGATCTGATCAGTTGCGCGGTCAGCGTGCAGCGGATGCTGGCCGGGCAGATCGAGAGCATGCGGGTGCCGGCCAATCCGCTCGACATCCTGGCTCAGCAGACGGTGGCCGCCGCCGCGCTCGAGCCGCTGAACGCCGACCGGTGGTTCGACACGGTACGACGCAGCGCCCCGTTCTCGACCCTGCCGCGCAGCGTGTTCGAGGCCACCCTGGACCTGTTGAGCGGCAAGTACCCGTCCACCGAATTCGCCGAACTGCGACCGCGACTGGTGTACGACCGCGACACCGGCACGCTGACCGCCCGGCCCGGTGCGCAGCGGCTGGCCGTCACGTCCGGCGGCGCGATCCCCGATCGCGGGATGTTCACCGTCTACCTGGCCAGTGAAGCCGAAAAGCCCTCGCGGGTAGGTGAACTCGACGAGGAGATGGTCTACGAGTCGCGGCCCGGTGATGTGATCTCGCTGGGGGCGACCAGCTGGCGGATCACCGAGATCACCCACGATCGGGTGTTGGTAATTCCGGCGCCCGGCCTGCCGGCCCGGCTGCCGTTCTGGCACGGCGACGGCGTGGGCCGCCCCGCCGAGCTCGGCGCGGCGCTGGGTGCGTTCACCGGCGAACTTGCCAGCCTTAGCCGCGAAGAATTCGGAACACGTTGCGCTGCATTGGGTTTCAACGAATACGCGACCGACAACCTGTGGGTCTTGCTCGACGACCAGCGGACCGCCACTTCGACGGTGCCCACCGACACCACCCTGCTGGTCGAAAGATTCCGCGACGAGCTCGGCGACTGGCGGGTGATCCTGCACTCGCCGTACGGGCTGCGCGTGCATGGCCCGCTCGCGCTGGCGGTGGGCCGGCGGCTGGCCGAGCGCTACGGCATCGACGAGAAGCCGACCGCCTCCGACGACGGCATCGTCGTGCACCTGCCCGACACCGGGCTGTCCAGCCAAGAGGGCGCCCCGCTGGGCGCAGAGCTTTTCGTCTTCGACGCCGATGAAATAGACCCGATCGTCACCGCCGGAGTGGGCGGCTCGGCACTGTTCGCGTCCCGCTTCCGGGAATGCGCGGCGCGTGCGCTGCTGCTGCCGCGGCGCCACCCCGGCCGCCGCTCGCCGCTGTGGCACCAGCGTCAGCGCGCCGCGCAATTGCTGGACGTGGCCCGCAAATATCCCGACTTCCCGATCGTGCTGGAGACCGTCCGGGAATGCCTGCAGGACGTGTACGACGTCCCGGCGCTGGTCGATTTGATGACAGGCATCGCCAACCGCCGGGTGCGGGTGCTCGAGGCCGAAACACCCAAGCCGTCACCGTTCGCCGCGTCGCTGCTGTTCGGCTACGTCGGCGCGTTCATGTATGAAGGCGATTCCCCGCTCGCCGAGCGCCGCGCCGCGGCCCTGTCACTGGACAGCACGCTGCTGGCCGAGCTGCTCGGACGCGTCGAGTTGCGCGAGCTGCTCGACGCGGACGTCATCGCCGCGACCGGCCGCCAGTTGCAGCATCTGACCGCCGAGCGGGCCGCCCGCGACGCCGAGGCGGTCGCCGACCTGCTGCGGTTGCTGGGCCCGCTGACCGAAGACGAGGCCGCCGCGCGATCCGAGGCCGCCGACGTGGGCGGCTGGCTGGAAGGCCTGCGCGCCGCCCGGCGTGCGCTGACGGTGTCGTTCGCCGGCCGCAGCTGGTGGGTGGCCATCGAGGACATCGGCCGCCTGCGCGACGCGGTCGGCGTGGCCGTCCCGCTGGGCGTCCCGGCAACCTTCACCGAGCAGGTGGCAGACCCACTCGGCGAGCTGCTGGGCCGCTACGCGCGCACCCGCACCCCATTCACCACGGCCGAGGCCGCCGCCCGCTTCGGGCTGGGGCTGCGAGTGACGGCCGACGTGCTGAACCGGCTGGCCAGTGATGGCCGGCTGGTGCGCGGCGACTTCGTCGCTTCCGGCGGTGTCGGTGGAGTCGGCGGCGAACAATGGTGTGACGCAGACGTTTTGCGCATACTGCGGCGGCGTTCGCTGGCGGCGCTGCGCGCTCAGGTCGAGCCGGTCAGCACCGCCGCCTACGGACGCTTCCTGCCCGCCTGGCATCACCTGGGGGCCGCCAGCGGCCTGGACGGGCTGATGTCTGTGATAGATCAGCTGGCCGGGGTGCGGATCCCGGCGTCGGCCCTCGAGCCGCTGGTGCTGGCACCGCGAGTGACCGGCTACTCGCCGGCGATGCTCGACGAGCTGCTGGCGGCCGGCGAGGTCACCTGGTCGGGTGCCGGGTCGATCTCGGGCAGCGACGGCTGGATTGCTTTGCACGCCAGCGATTCGGCGCCGCTGAGCCTGACGACACCCGACGAGATCGACTTCACCGACGCCCATCGCGCGATCCTGGAAACCCTGGCCGGCGGCGGCGCCTACTTCTTCCGGCAGCTCGCTCAGGACGGCATCTCCGAATCCGCGCTCAAAGATGCGCTGTGGGAACTGATCTGGGCGGGCTGGATCACCGGCGACACCTTCGCACCGGTGCGCGCGCTGCTGACGGGCACCGGGGCCCGCAAACGCTCGGCTCCCGCCCACCGGACCCGCCGGGCGCCGCGGCTGAGCCGGTACAGCGTCGCGAATCCGAACGCCAGGACCACCGATCCCACCGTGGCCGGGCGCTGGTCGGCGCTGCCGACCCCGGAGCCCGATTCCACCCTGCGCGCCCACTATCAAGCCGAATTGCTGCTCAACCGGCATGGCGTGCTGACCAGGGGCGCGGTGGTGTCGGAAAATGTACCGGGGGGATTCGCCACCTTGTACAAGGTTCTGAGCACCTTCGAAGAAGCGGGCCGGTGTCAGCGGGGATACTTCGTGGAGTCGCTGGGCGGCGCCCAATTCGCCGTCGCCTCGACCGTCGACCGGCTGCGCAGTTACCTCGACGGGATCGATCCGGAACGACCCGAATACCGGGCGGTCGTGCTGGCCGCCGCCGACCCCGCCAACCCGTACGGGGCCGCATTGCCCTGGCCCGCAACCGACGGGCCACGCCCGGGCCGCAAGGCCGGCGCGCTCGTCGTGCTGGTCGACGGCGAGTTGGCCTGGTTCCTCGAGCGCGGCGGGCGAACATTGCTGACGTTCACCGACGATCCCGGCGCCCACCACGCGGCGGCCCAGGGGCTGGCCGACCTGGTCACCGCCCGGCGCGTCGAGTCGATCCTGGTCGAACGCATCGACGGGGTGCCGGCCCTGCAGCCGCTGCCCGGCGGGCCGAGTCCCGTCACCGAGGCACTGTCGGAAGCGGGCTTCGCGCGCACCCCGCGCGGAATGCGGCTGCGGTGATGACCGATGCCCGAGGGTGACACCGTCTGGCACACCGCGGCCATGCTGCGCGAGCACCTGGCCGGGCAAACGCTGACCCGCTGCGACGTCCGGGTGCCGCAATTCGCCACCGTCGACCTGACCGGCACCGTGGTCGACGAGGTGCTCAGCCGCGGCAAGCACCTGTTCATCCGGGCCGGGCGGGCCAGCATCCACTCACACCTGAAAATGGACGGCAGCTGGCGAGTCGGAAACCGCCCGGTGCGGATAGACCATCGCGCACGTATCATCTTGGAAGCCAACGGTATTCGTGCTGTCGGCATCGATCTTGGCGTGCTCGAGGTTCTCGACCGCGATCGCGACGGCGAAGCGGTCGCCCATTTGGGGCCCGATCTGTTGGGCCCGGACTGGGATCCCGACCTGGCCGCGGCGAACTTGGCCGCAAGCCCGGACCGGCCGCTGGCCGAGGCGTTGCTCGACCAGCGGGTGATGGCCGGGGTCGGCAACGTCTACTGCAACGAATTGTGTTTCGTCAGTGGACACTTGCCCACCGCACCGGTCAGCGCGATCGCAGACCCGCGCCGTTTGGTGTCGCGAGCCCGGGACATGCTGTGGGCCAACCGCTTCCGCTGGAACCGCTGCACCACCGGCGACACCCGGGCGGGCCGGCAGCTGTGGGTCTACGGCCGCGCCGGGCAGAGCTGCCGGCGCTGCGGCACGCGCATCAACATCGATGACACTGCCGCCCGGGTGGCCTACTGGTGTCCGTCCTGTCAGCGCTGAACCCCAAACTCTGGGCGAACTTCACAAACACGTTGTTCAACCCCGCCGGGAAATCCTGCGGAACAATGCGAATCGGCGACGGCTAGTCGCGGGCATGCGCCAGGAAGAATTGCGCGATCGATTCGGATCCGTCCAACACTCGCGTGGTCGGCCCGATCACCGCCCTCGGCAAATACTGCTTGCCGCCCGGCCAGGTGTGCCCGCCGTTGTCGATTTGGTAGAAGACCACCTCGGTGGCCGCCGCGCACGCCGTCGATTCGATGCGGTGCACGACGGTGCCGTCGCCGACGTTGGGCAGAACCTGGGCCATCGGGTCACCCTGGCATCCATCGGCCGAACGCCACTTGTCCACCATGCTTTTGACCGAAATGGAGTGGCTCAACCCCCCGCGACCACGTACGTCCCCGCCGTTGAAATGCACCAGCGGATCCGCGGTCCCGTGCGCCTCCCACACCGAAACGGGCTGCGACGGATTACACGCCACGCCGACGCCCAGCGTGCCCGCCACCGGCGCGATCGCCGAAAAAACATCAGCACGATCGCAAGCCAGCCGGTTGGACATGAAGCCGCCGTTGGACATTCCGGTGACGAATACGTGTCCGGGCGCGATGTTGTAGTCGTTGCGCAGCTTGTCGGCCAGCCCCACCAGGAAGCCGACGTCGTCGACATGGCGGCGATCGGCGGGCGAAGCTCCCCGCCCGTCGGCCCAGCTCTTGTCGTAACCGTCGGGGTAAACCACCAGCAGGTTGTTGGCGTCAGCGACGGCGTCGAAGTCCGTCAGACCCTTCTGGCCCTTTCCGCTGCCGCCGCCTCCGTGCAGGCTGAGTACCAAACCGACGGGATCCCCGGGTGGCAGGTGCATTACGTAGGTGCGGTCCAGGCCGCCGGACCGAAACTTTCCGGCCAGATCGCGCGGCGTGGCCGCCGATACGTGCTGCACGCCGCAGCCGACGAGACAGACCGCCAGCAGCGCCAGCGGTAGCAATCGTCCATACGGCATGAGGGTCAAATTACCTACCGCAGTGACGGTTCGATCACCTCGGGCGGGTATTGGATAGGCCGGCACTGAAAACGGCCATGTTCAACTCCCGGCCAGAGTTACTCACATTGGCAACCATCGCGATTTGAGCCATGATGAGGAACGTGAAAATTGCCAAGCCCGGCTCCCTGAAGATGCCGTCGGGCACCCGACTCGTAGCAGCGATGGCCGTGTCGCTTGGCGTGCTCGGCGCGGGGGTGGCCCCTGCCGCCCACGCCGACGCAAACGACGACAAATTCATCCAGCTGCTGATTGCCGACGGCATCACCCACGATTCCGTCCCCGCTGCAATCGCGGCAGCGCGGAAGGTCTGTGAGTACCTCGCCCAGGGGATGACGCCCAACGAAGTCGTCATCGACGTGATGAACAGCAGCAGCCTGCCCGACTACGACGCAGGCTACTTCGTCGGCGCGGCCATTCGCGCCTACTGCCCGCAGTACAAGCCGCCGCCGGAGCCTGCACCTCCGCCGGCACCGCCGTCGACCTAACGAAACGGCCACAAACCACCACAAAACGGCGAGCCGACGCCGTTGCGCCTTCGTCTGTGCGTACACTTTAACAACAGGTGAACAGACGGAGGACTAAAAATGATCACGAAGATAATAATTGGTGGCGCGGTCGTTCTAGGTGCCACGGTTGGACTCGCCGCACCTGCTAACGCGGACGTGGTGTTCAACCAATTTTCCTGTACCTGCGGGGCACCGCCCCCATTCGCCAGCCCACTGGCCGCGGATCGCATCAACCAGGGTATTCACGACGCCTTGACCCGCGTGCTGCCTGGCGACAACGGCTAACCGGCCGCTCCCTGTCCGACAGCTTGGACAGCGGCGTGCTCGTGTAGCGCCTGCTCAGCGTTCACCGGAACCGGCATCAGGTCGAAGACGACCTCCTTGACGGTTCCGGTGAACGCGTAGGGCGCCCTATCCTCGTATTCGCGATCGACGACCAACCCGTTGTCGCGGCCGATGTCCATCCCCGCGTACGACGTGAAGGCCAGACTCACCGTCTGCGGCAGTTCGCCCTCTCCGATCAACCGGTCGCCGGCCCATAGCGTCACGCGTCCCCCCGAACCGACGACGGGCTGGGCCGATTCGAACAGCATCCGCACGGTGACATCGCCGACGGGCAGTGCCTCGGTCGATACCTGCCGATAGGTCTCGACGCCGAGGAACGAATACGTGTGGTGCAGCTTGCGCTCCTCGTCGACCCACAACGCGAACCCGCCCATGAAGTCGGCGTTGGCGACGAGCACCCCCTGCGCTCCGGCCCCGGGGATGTGCAGCCGCGCTTCGATCGCGTAGGAACGGCCGAAGATGCGCGGCACCATGCCGCGCTGAATGTTCTGCACGCCGCCGGAGAAGCTGAACCGCGTGGTGGTGGGCAGCGGCGGCAGGTCGCCGAACATCACCGCAAGTCCGCCGAGAAGCGGTAGTACCCGGTTCTTTTCAGCTTCGTGCCACCACAGTTCGATCAGCTCGGCAAGCTTGTCGGGATGCTCGCCGGCCAGGTCGTTGGCCTGAGAGAAGTCGTCGGGCAGGTAGTACAGCTCCCAGACGTCGTCGTCGGGGTCGTAGTTGCCCGGCGCGAACCGCTGCATGGTCCGCGGCGACAGATCCCATGGCGCCTTGTCCAGCCGGGCGCAGGCCCACCAGCCGTCCTTGTACAACGCGCGGCTGCCGAAGTTCTCGAAGTACTGCACGGTGTGCCGCTCTGGTGCCGCCGAGTCGTCGAAGGTGTGGATGAAGCTGGTGCCGTCCATCGGCTCCTGCTCGAACCCGTCGACACTGCTCGGTTCCGGTAAACCGATGGCCTCCAACACCGTTGGCGCAATGTCGATGCAGTGTGTGAACTGGTCGCGCACTTGGGCGTCGGGCCGGATCCGGCTCGGCCAGGCCACCACCATCGGATCGCGGGTGCCGCCGAGGTGGCTGGCCATCTGTTTGCCCCACTGATACGGGGTGTTGTTGGCGTGCGCCCAGGCGCTGGCGAAATGCGGTGCGGTGTCCTCGTCGCCCAGCGCCTCGATCCCGCCGTATTGCTCGATGAGTGCCAACTGCTGCTCGGCGGTGAGATCGAGGCCGTTGATGAACGTCATTTCGTTGAACGAACCGGTGTTGGTGCCCTCCATGCTGGCGCCGTTGTCGCCCCAGATGTAGAAGACCATCGTGTTGTCGGACTCGCCGAGACCGTCGATCGCGTCCAGCAGGCGACCGACATTCCAGTCGGCGTTCTCCGAGAACCCGGCGAACACCTCCATCTGCCGGGCATAGAGTTGGCGCTGGGTCTGCGACAGGCTGTCCCACGCCGGAAAAAGATCGGGCCGCTCGGTGAGTTCGGCGTCGGGCGGAATGATCCCGAGCTGCTTTTGCCGCTCAAAGGTCTTCTGCCGGTACACGTCCCAACCCTCGTCGAATTGACCGCGATACTTGTCGGCCCACTCGGCGAACACGTGGTGCGGCGCGTGGGTGGCGCCGGTCGCGTAGTACATCATCCACGGCTTGGTGGCGTTGGCCGCCCGCACGGTGTGCAACCACTCGACGGCCTTGTCGGTGAGATCGTCGGGGAAGTAGTACGGCTTACCACCCTGGCCCGGGGGTATGCCAAGCACGGAATTGTCCTGGCTGATGATCGGGTCGTACTGGCCCGCGGCTCCCGACGGGAAGCCCCAGAAGTGGTCGAATCCCCAGCCGAGCGGCCAGTTGTCGAACGGACCCGCAGCGCCCTGCACGTTGTCCGAAGTCAGATGCCACTTGCCGAAAGCGCTTGTTACATAACCGTTGTCGCGAAGAATCCGCGGTAGCGCGGCGCAGCTGCGCGGCTTGGCCGCCGAGTAGCCGGGGTAAGGCCCGGGAAACTCGCACACCGATCCGAAGCCGACCCGGTGGTGGTTGCGTCCGGTCAGCAACGCCGCGCGGGTCGGCGAGCACACCGCGGTAACGTGAAATCGGTTATAAACCAACCCGTTACGCGCCAACCGGGACAGTGTCGGGGTGCGGATAGCGCCGCCGAAGGTGTCCGGGCCGCCGAAGCCGGCGTCGTCGATCAGCACGATCAGCACGTTCGGCGCGCCCTCGGGTGCGGCGGCACCGGGCACGATCGTCCAGTCCCCCACCGACTCAGCCACGGTGCGGCCCACGGTGCCGCCGAAGCCGCGCTGCGGGATCGGTAACCGGGTGCGGTCCGGGTTGAACTTGCCCATCGCCTCACCGAGCGCCGCGCCGAAGCCACGCAAGGTCGAATGACCAAGCTCTGCAATAGATTTCATCGGCGAGCCGGCCAGCGCCTGCTGGACGGCCAATCGGGATTCGTCCGGAGCCAGGACGACGATCACGGCACTGTCGGCGGCCATCTGTTCGCCGATCTGGTCGGATAGCCCGCCCTTGACCTTCTGATTCAAGAAGGTGCCCGCCAGGGCGCCGGCCGCGGCGCCGACTGCCGCCGTGACCACCGACGCCGGCGAGAGCAGGCCCGCGGCCAGGCCCGCGCCCGCCCCCCACTTGGCGCCACGACGGCCGAGGCGATTGCCGCTGTCGACGAACACGCGATTGCCCTCGGCGTCCTTGCCGACCAGCACCGCGTCGCGTACCCGCAGGCTCTTGGCCTTAGCGCGGTCGGTCAGGGTGTGAAAGTCGTGGCGGGCTGCCTCGAGGCCTTGATAGCCGGCAACGATGACCAGCGTGCGTTCTTCGCTCATAACCAACTTATAGACCCCCGGCGTCAGTACGCGGAGATCTCATCCTCATTCGGCAATACTCCGCTGTTGATGAAGATGACACGACGGCCGATCTCCACGGCGTGGTCGGCGAAGCGCTCGTAGAAGCGGCCCAGCAATGCCGTTTCGACACCGGCGGAGACGCTGTGCGGCCATTCCCGATCTATCAGCACACCGAACAGCTCCCGATACAGGTCATCCATCGCGTCGTCTTGCTCGTGAAGCAGACCGGCTTGTCGCGGATCGCAGGATATCAATGCGCTTTTCGCACTGTCGCCCAACGTAATTGCCACCTTGGCCATGGCCGTGAAGTAGTCGCCGACTTCGGCGGGCAGGACGTGGTTGGGGTACTCGCGCCGGGCGATCTTCGCGATATGCACCGCCAGCGCACCCATGCGTTCCACGTCGGCGATGATTTGTATCGAGCTGAAGACCGCTCGCAATTCGCTGGCCACCGGTTGTTGCAACACCAGCAGCGCGAAGGCTTCCTTTTCAACGCGGGCCCGCAATGCCACGATCCGCTCGTGGTCGCCGATCACCTGCTCGGCGGCGACATTGTCGGCCTCGAGCAGAGCCCGGGTCGCGCGCTTCATCGCGACGCCCGCCAGGGCGCACATGTCGCCCAGCTGCGTGGTCAGGTTGGCCAGCTGTTGGTGATAGGCGGTACGCATCGGTGAAGACCTCCCTGAAAGCGAGTGGCTCGACAACGATGTTCGCCTTGTTCGGGAACCGCTCGCAAGGGACGAAAGCCCCTGAAGGGGGGCCTTACGCCTCCTCTGAATCAGCCCGGCGCCACATAGTCTGGCGAGGTGATCACGCCGCGTGGTTTACCGGGCTTTGCCTTGGTGACCGGCCCGTTGCGGGCGACGGTCGGCGGCACCCTCAGCAAAACGTTAACCCATGCCGCGCCGGATTTTTCGTCGGCGGCACGCGCGACGGCGGGCGTGCTGATCGAGGCGCTGGGCGGCCCCGCGGCACGGCGCACCAGTCGCAGCGGGCCGCGGTGCTGGATCGAGGTGCGAGGTCTCGGCGGCGAACATGCCCGCGCCATCGGCACCGACGTGCTGACCGCCGTCCGCGCGACACCCGGTGTTCACACGGCCTTCCTCAACCGTGCCCTGGCGCGGGTCGTGGTGACCCTGGACACCGAAGCCGCCGATGCGCCCTCGCTGACCGACCTGTGCCGGATCGTCGAGAACGCCGAATCGCGCGCCCGGGTTGGCGCCACTCGACAACACCCGGCCTCGCTGCCGGGCGACGATGCGCTGCTGGTGGCGCGGATGGTCGCGGCCACGGCCGCCACTGTGGGCCTTGGCCTTTCACTGACCGGCAGCCTGCTGCGCCTGCCCAGAATGCCCGACTTGGTGGCCGTGGTACCGACGCTGGCCGATCACCTGCCGCGAGCGCGTCGAGAGCTGGAACAACGCCTTGGTCCGGAGGGAACCGATGTGTTGTTCGGTTTGGTCAACGCCGTCACCGCCGCGCTGACGGTGTCGCCGACGGCGGCGGCCGCCGAGGCCGCTACCAACACGCTGCTGGCGGTGGAGGCGTGGAGTTGCCGGCTGGCGTGGTTCCGGCATGAATCCACCGTGGGCTGCCAACCGATTCCGGACGATGCGGCGTTGACGACGCGGGACCGGCCCCGCCCGCCCGACGGTCCCGCCGAACGCTACGCGAACCGCATCGGCCTGGCCGGCATCGGTGCCGGCGCGCTGGTGGGTCTGCTGTCACGGAATCTCGACACGGCCGGTGCCGCCGCGCTCAGTACCGTTCCGAAGCCGTTGCGCACCGTACGTGAGGCGTTCGCCTGTGCGATGAGCAGCGGCCTCAACGTCCACCATGACGCGCTGGTGCTGCACCCTCGCGTGCTGCGCTCACTGGATCGGATCGACGCGATCATGATCGACCCGCGGGCGCTCTACACCGACGAGCTGATGGTCAGTCGCGTTCTGGGAGTGGAGAACTCGGTACGTTCCCACGCATGGGAAGCAGTGCGTGGCGAACTCGAACGTGACGGCCTGAAGCCGGGATGGCACCAGCTGGCCGACATCCCCGGCGCCGGCGGTATCGGCGAGGCGCTGATCAGCCCGGTTCGCGATCCGTTCGCCGCGGCGGTGCTGACCGAAGCGCGCCGCTCACAGCCGCGGATATTCTCCCTGTACGACGACGGGTTACGTTCTCTGGCAAGGGGATTCGACCAGCTCTATCCCACAGACGGTTCGATCGACCACGCGGTGGCAGCGGCGGTGGCCGAACTGAAGGCCGGCGGCGCCACCGTGGCGCTGCTGACGACGGCGGAGATGCGGGCCGCGCACCGGTCCGACATCACGATCGGCGTGCTGCGCGACGGGCGGCCGCCGCCGTGGAATGCCGACGTGATCGTCGACGACCTGACCGGCGTCTGGCGGGTGCTGCACGCACTGCCCGCCGCCCGGTCCGCCACCGAGGGTGCCGTCCGGCTGTCCGCCTCGGCGTCGGCGCTCGGCGCCTTGATGTTGATTCCCGGTGTGCCCGGCCGCAGTTCAACGTC
Source organism: Mycobacterium ahvazicum (assembly GCF_900176255.2). Classification (GTDB taxonomy): domain Bacteria; phylum Actinomycetota; class Actinomycetes; order Mycobacteriales; family Mycobacteriaceae; genus Mycobacterium; species Mycobacterium ahvazicum. The sequence goes on along the minus strand of NZ_FXEG02000002.1, from coordinate 719,937 downwards.
GGTCAACATCGGCATGGTCACCAGCCTGTGGCTCGGATACCGGGCCGCCGCCAAGGCGTTTCGCGATCCGTTGCCCGAGCCGGAGACCAGCCACGAATGGCACGCACTGCCCGTGACGGAAGTGCAGCGACTGTTGCCCCGCCCCACCGACCAACGCGTGGTGGAAGTACCAACGTGGTGGTCCCAGCGGCCGGCGGTTCGTGCGGTACACGATGCCACCGCGGCGTCATGGGGTCTGCTCCGCGACTTCGTCGGCGAGATGCGCGGCGACCTGGCGGACCCGATCACCCCGCTGCTGGCCACCGGGGCGCTGGCCAGCGCGCTGCTCGGCTCCCCGTTGGATGCGGTCCTGGTGGGTAGCGTCCTGTTGTCCAATGCGGCGTTGTCGGCCGAGCAGCAGCTGTACGCCGAACGCACGCTGGATCGCCTGCTAGCCGTGCAGGATCCGCCTGCGCGTCGCTACGTGGGCCGAGTGCAGGCGCAGCGCTACGAGAACGTTGCCACCAGGCGGCTGCGGCTCGGCGACGTCATCGAAGTCCGTGCCGACGAGGTGGTCCCGGCGGACGCCCGACTGCTGCACGCGGTCAATCTCGAAGTCGACGAATCCACACTGACCGGCGAATCGCTACCGGTGGCCAAGCAGACCGAGCCCACACCGGGCGCCCCGCTCGCCGAGCGCACCTGCATGATCTATGCCGGCACCACGGTCGTCGCGGGCACCGCGGTGGCCGTGGTTACCGCGGCGAGCTCGCGCTCGGAGATGCGCCGAGCGCTGGCGATGGCCCCGCGGAAATTGCAAGAGGTCGGCCTGCAGCGGCAGTTGCGCCACATCACCGGCCGGGCGTTGCCGTTCAGCGTGGCCAGCGGCGGCCTGGTGGGGCTGATCAGCCTGGTGCGCGGCACACCGTTGCGCGACGCGATGTCCAGTGCGGTCACCTTGGTCATCGCGGCCATTCCGGAGGGGTTGCCATTGGTCGCCACCCTGGCCCAGCTGTCCGCGGCCCGCCGGCTCACCAGCCGATCGGTCCTGATCCGCAATCCGCACTCGATCGAAGCGCTGGCCCGGTTGAACGTGGTCTGCTTCGACAAGACCGGGACGCTCAGCGAGAACCGGCTGAGGGTCAAATCGGTGCACCCGATGGCCGGCTACACCCCGGCGCAGGTGCTCGACGCGGCGGTGAGCACCAGCTACGCCAGACACACCCATCGTGTCGACCACGCCACCGACGACGCCATCACCCAAGCCGCCGACGACCCGCGGCTGCGAGGCGACGGGATGCCGCCACCACCGCGGCGCAGCCGCGACGCGTTCCTGCCGTTCCAGTCATCCGGCCGGCCGTTCGCCGCGGCGCTGGTGGGCACTCGACTGACCATCAAGGGATCACCCGAGGCGCTCTCGTCGGCGCTGCGGCACGACGACCAGCCGTTGGCACAGCAGGTCGACGAGATGGCGGCCAATGGTCTTCGGGTGCTGGCGGTCGCCGAGCGCGAACTCACCCCGCACCAGGCCGCGGCCGCCGCGGCCAACCCGGGCTATCTGGAGAGCGTGTGCACGTCGGGCCTCACCCCGGTCGGCCTGATCGGTTTGGCAGACACTCCGCGGCCGACGGCCCGCGCCCTGCTGCAAAGCCTGTCCGAGCGCGACATCGCGGTCCGGCTGATCACCGGTGATCATCCCTGCACCGCGCGGGTAATCGCCCAAGAGCTGGGCATCGACGTGCGCGCCGATCAGGTGATCACCGGCAGCGACTGGGAAGCGCTCTCCGCCGACCAGCGGGCGCAGACCGTCAAATCCTGTGTGGTGTTCGCGCGGATGACGCCGGAAGACAAGATCGACGTGGTCCAGACCCTCGAGCGGGCGGGCCTGGTCACGGCGATGGTCGGCGACGGCGTCAACGACGCCGCCGCGATCCGGGCGGCGAGCGTGGGCATTGGGGTGGCGGCCCGCGGCAGCGACGCGGCGCGCAGTGCGGCCGACGTGGTGCTGCTCGACGAACGGATCGAGGCGCTGCTCGATGCGCTCGACGAAGGCCGGCAGTTGTGGCAGCGGGTGCACTCGGCCGTCTCGATGCTGTTGGGCGGCAACCTCGGCGAGGCGTCCTTCGCGACGATGACCGCGCTCTTGACCGGGCGGTCGGTGCTCAACGCCCGGCAGATGCTGCTGGTCAACATGCTGACGGACGCGCTACCCGCCGCCGCGCTGGCCGTCAGCCCGCAGACGGGCAAAGCCGATGAGGACCGCGACGAGGCGGCGATGTGGCGCGCTATCGGGATTCGCGGTGCGGCCACCACGATCGGCGCCACGGTGGCCTGGACGATGGCCAGCGTGACCGGCACGCCGCGGCGCGCCGCGACCGTCGGGCTGATCGCGCTGGTGAGCACGCAACTTGCCCAGACTCTGATCGACTCGCACGCGCCGATGGTGGTGCTGACGTCGGTCGGTTCACTCGGAGTGCTGGTGGTGGTGGTCAGCACTCCGGGACTAAGCCAGCTGTTCGGCTGCACCCCGGTAGACCCGCTGGCCTGGAGTCAGGCCTTACTCGGGGCTGCGGTGGCCAGCGCGCTGCCCGCGATTGCTCCCCGCCTGCTGCGGCGGGCAGCTGAGGTAATCCGACGACAAATCTCGGGCGAAGAGTTGGCCCGACTAACTCAAGGAGTCGAAAGTGGTTGGCGATAACAGTGATTCACGATTGCAGCTCACGCCTTATCGAGCCGCCTCGGAGCATCTCGACGGAGCTTGGTGGCCGCGGTCGCAGAACCTGGTCGAGGAGTTGCCCGACCTGGTGGCGTCGGTGTCCGAACGACTGGGACGGGTCGTCATGGTGGGCTACCGCCGCAACGGCTGGGACGCAACCCCGGCCCTGGCCGAGATCGGCGGGCACACCATCGAATTGCTGGGCTTCATCAGCGACGAGCCGGCCAGTGTCATCCTGATCGGCGAAGACGGCCGCCATCTCACGCTGCACGTCATCCGTCCGGACACCGACGAAGCGGTTGCCCGAGAAGCGTTGGCGAAGGTGCAAGTACCGGCGGACGCCGACGTCACCCCGGCCGGTCGTGCAACGGTGGCGCGGTCCGTGGTCGAGGTCGCGGACAAGCTGGCCCGGCACGAGGGGCTTGATGACGATCGGCGCACCGCCCAGATCAAGGACTGGTGCCAAGAGGCCGCCCAACAATTCGTCAATGCGCCGGTGCAGACCTTCGTGCCGATCCTCGTCGAACACATCGTGCTCAACCGCATGATCGAGTCCCGGCGCAAGGCCTCCTCAGCCGCCTCGGCGAGCGGCCGATGACACGTGTGTGCCCTGGTCGAACCTGATCCCGAAGCCGGCTTGACCGCGCACGAGGCCGCTCGCCGCCTTGCCGCGGTGGGACCCAACGACATCGAACGTGTCCCGCCGCTGCCGAAGTGGAAAAAGATCGTCAGCCAGTTCCGCAGTCCGCTGATTTACCTGCTACTGGCCGCACTCCTTGCCTCCCTTGTGGTTTGGGCCCTCGAGGGGGCCGCCGGCTGGCCGGTCGATGCGTTGGTGATCGGCGTCATTCTGGTCCTCAACGCCGCACTGGGTTACGGACAGGAGGCCCACGCCGAGCGCGCGGTCGATGCGTTGGCCCGGATGACGACGACCACAGCGACCGTCGTGCGCGACGGAATCGAATGCAGGGTTGCCGCAAGCGAAGTGGTGCCCGGTGATGTGCTGCTGCTGACGGAGGGCGACGCCGTGGCAGCCGATGCCAGGCTGCTGTCGGCGGACGGGCTGCAGGTGCTGGAAAGCGCGTTGACCGGGGAGAGTGAGCCGGCCCGTAAAGATCCGCGGACCCTGGCCGAGGCGACGGCGCTGGACGAGAAAGCCGGCATGGTGTTCAAGGGCACGGCGGTCGCCAAGGGCGCCGGGCGGGCGGTGGTGACCGCCACGGGGATGGCCACGCAGACGGGTCAGATCGCCGGCCTGGTGCGCGCCGTCGACGACACCGCGACGCCCTTGCAGCGCGAGATCGACCGCGCCAGCCGTGTTCTCGGGATCGCCGTGCTGATTCTCGGCGTCGTGGTGATCGCGAGCATCTTCATCGTCTTCGGCGTGCACAGCGCCGATGATGTGGTCACCGCGGTGCTGCTCGGTGTCTCGCTGGCGGTGGCCGCCGTGCCGGAGGGGCTGCCCGCCATCATGTCGGTCGTACTCGCGCTGGGAACACGGCGGATGGCCGACGAAAACGCCGTCGTCAAACAACTCTCGTCGGCCGAAACCCTGGGATCGGCCTCGGTGGTCTGCTCTGGCAAGACCGGCACCCTGACGACCGGGGAGATGACGGTCGTTCGAATCCTCACCCCGGCCGGGGATGTCAGCGTGACGGGTGCGGGATACCGGCCGGAAGGCACGTTCGAGCACGACGGGGTCCAGCTTCGAGAGGGTGAAAACCTTTGGCGCCAAACAGCATTGGTGCTCGGCGCCCGCGCCGCCGGCGCGAATGCCTCACTTCGGGAACAGGACGGCCAACGGATTGCCGAGGGCGATCCCATCGAGGCGGCCTTCCTAATTGCCCAGACGAAGCTCGGTGCCGCACCATCCCCGTCGCCGCGCGTGACCAAGGGTGAGCCGGATGCGGTGCTGGCGCGCTGCACACAGGTGCGGATCGGCGATCGACTCGTACCGCTGGACACCGCGACGAAGGCGACCATCCGGTGCGGCGCCGAGCGGCTCACGCGCGACGGGCTGCACGCGGTCGCGGTGGCCTGTCCGGCCGCGGCCGACCGGCCCGACCAGCCGCTGGCGTACCTGGGCATGGTCGGCCTCACCGATCCCCCTCGCCCAGGAGCCGCCACGGCCATCGCCGACGCCCACCGCGCCGGGGTCCGGGTGGTGATGATCACGGGGGACCATCCCCGCGCGGCGGCGCGCATCGCGCGCGAACTCGGCATCGAAGACAACGAGTCGGCGGTATCCGGCGCGGAGATCGCCGCCCAGACCGATGATCAGCTCCGGCAAACGGTGCGCCGGCACTCGCAGTACACGCAGCTGGGCCCGGCCGACAAATTGCGCATCATCGGCGCCCTGCAGGCCGACCACGAGATCGTGGCCGTGACCGGCGAGGGGACCAATGACGCACCCGCCCTGAAATCGGCGGACATCGGGATCGCCATGGGCCGCACCGGCACGGACGTCGCCCGAGAAGCGGCGAACATGATTCTCGCCGACGACAACTTCGCGACGATCGTGCGGGCCATCCGGGAGGGCCGCGGCATCTTCGCCAACATCAAGAAGTCCCTGCGATACCTGTTGTCCTCGAACATGGGGGAAGTTCTGACCGTCTTTTTCGGGGTGGTCCTGGCCGGCGCGATCGGCCTGTCGCAGGCGCACACCGTGGCGTTACCGCTGCTGGCCACCCAGATTCTGTGGATCAACCTGCTCACCGACGGCGCTCCGGCCCTGGCCTTGGGCGCGGACCCGCAAACCGAGGACTTGATGGGCCTGCCGCCTCGGGCGGCGTCGGATCGGGTCATCGACAGGCGGATGTGGAACAACATCGTCGTGATCGGCGCGGCCGTCGCGGCCGCGACACTGCTGACAATCCACCTCTATGTCCCGGGCGGCCCGCTGCCGTCGTCGCTCGACACGGCCCGCACCGCGGGCTTCACCGTGCTGGTGCTCACCCAGCTGTTCAACACCCTCAATGCCCGCTCGGAGACGCAGACCGTGTTTCGTGGCCTGTTCGCCAACGGCTGGCTGTGGGCGGCGATCGCCTTCTCGGCGCTGCTCCAGGTAGCGGTGGTGCAGCTGCCGCTGCTGAATACGGCCTTCACCACCGAGCCGCTGTCCCTGAGCCAGTGGCTGGTGTGCATCGCCATGTCCAGCACAGTGCTGTGGGTCAGCGAGATCCGCAAGGTCATCCTGCGTCGCGGTGGCTGCCGAACATACGGCGCGACCCGGTGAACGGATCGTCGAACTCGATGCGTTGAGCCAGCAATCGCAGCGGAGTGCTGAAATCGTCGGCGGCCACGTCGATTACCTTGGGATACAACGGATCTCCGATGATCGGCAATCCCAGCGACGCCATCTGCACCCGCAGTTGATGGGTGCGTCCGGTGCGCGGCGTGAGCCGGTACAGTCCGTCCGGGGACAACAGTTCCACCAGCGTCTCCGCGTTCGGCTCACCGGGCTCGATTACGGCTTGTAAGTGGCTGCGGCGCTTGATGATTCGATGGCGCACCACGCGTGGCAGCTCCAGGCCGGGATCGACCGCCGCGCGAGCCAGATACGTCTTACCGACCTCCCCGCGGGCGAACAGCATCTGGTAGGCGCCGCGCACCTCGCGCCGGGTGGTGAACAACAGCACCCCGGCGGTCAGCCGGTCCAGCCGGTGAGCGGGGCTGAGCTCGGGCAGTCCCAGCTCGTTGCGCAGCCGCACCAGCGCGGTCTGCGCGACGTGGCGACCGCGCGGCATGGTGGCCAGAAAGTGCGGCTTGTCCACGACCACGATGTCGTCGTCGCGATGGAGCACCGGGATGTCGAACGGCACCGGCACCTCGTCGGGCAGGTCGCGGTAGAGGTAGACGCTGGCGCCGGCGGGCAGCACGGTGGCCGCTTCGATCACCGCGCCGTCGGCGTCGACGACCTCACCGGCGAGGACCTTGGCCCGGGCCTGCTCACCGAACCGCGTGGTCAGCTCGGCCAGCACCGCCCCGCCGTGCAGCCGTACCCGCGCGGGCCCCAATCCGTCGCGCACCGGCAGCGGGGCGGGCCTCACGGCCGGTTCACGTTAAAGGAACCGGCTCGAGGATCTCGGCACGCGCTTCGGGCGCGCTGGCGCGCAGCTCGTCGGCCGACACGTCGTCGGGCTGGGCCTGCGACAGGATCTCGGCCTCCACCCGCGCGGTGTAGTTCGCGACCTCACGGTTGACGTCCCCGGCGCTCCAGCCCAGTACCGGAGCCACCAGTTCGGCGACCTCGCGGGCGCAGTCCACGCCGCGGTGCGGGTATTCGATGGAGATCCGCATCCGGCGGGCCAGGATGTCCTCGAGATGCAGGGCCCCCTCGGCGGCGACGGCATACAGCGCCTCGACCAACAGGTAGCCCGGCGCGTCCTTGATCGGGGTTAGCAGTTCGGGACGATCGGCGGCCAGCGCCAGCACGTCGTCCATCAGCGAGCCGTAGCGGTCCAGCAGATGGCGCACCCGGTACGGGTGCAGGCCGACGAGTTCGCCGACGTGCTCGACCTGGTTGATCAGGGCGAAATAGCCGTCGGCACCCAGCAGGCTCACCTTCGCGGTGATCGAGGGCGCCACCCGGGCCGGAACGAACTGCGACGCGGCATCGATCGCGTCGGCGGCCATCACCCGGTAGGTGGTGTACTTCCCGCCGGCGATGGCGACCAGGCCGGGCGCGGGCACCGCGACGGCGTGCTCGCGGGACAGCTTGGAGGTCTCCTCGCTCTCCCCGGCCAGCAGCGGCCGCAGTCCCGCGTACACCCCGTCGATGTCGGCGTGCGACAGCGGCGTGGCCAGCACGGCGTTGACGGTGCCCAGGATGTAGTCGATGTCGGCCTTGGTGGCCGCCGGGTGGGCCAGGTCGAGGTTCCAGTCGGTGTCGGTGGTGCCGATGATCCAGTGGCTGCCCCACGGAATGATGAACATCACCGACTTCTCGGTGCGCAGGATGATCGCGGCATCGCTGACGATCCGGTCCCGCGGCACCACCACGTGCACGCCCTTGGACGCGCGCACCTGAAAGCGCCCGCGCTGCTTGGACAGGGCCTGGATCTCGTCGGTCCACACCCCGGTCGCGTTGACCACGACATGCCCGCGCACCTCAGTCACCGAGCCGTCCTCGGAGTCGCGCACCCGCACCCCGATCACCCGGTCGCCCTCGCGCAGCAGCGCGACCACCTGTGTCGAGCACCGCACGACCGCGCCGTAATGCGCGGCGGTGCGCGCGACCGTCATCGTGTGCCGGGCGTCGTCGACGACGGTGTCGTAGTAGCGGATCCCGCCGATCAGCGAGCTGCGCTTCAGGCCCGGGCTCAGTCGCAGCGCGCCGGCGCGGGTCAAATGCTTTTGGGCGGGAACGGATTTCGCTCCGCCCAGGCTGTCGTAGAGGAAGATGCCGGCCGCGGTGTAGGGCCGCTCCCACCACCGGTGGGTCAGCGGGAACAGGAACGGCAGCGGCTTGACCAGGTGCGGTGCCAGCGTGGTCAGCGACAGCTCACGCTCGTGCAGCGCCTCGCGCACCAGGCCGAACTCCAGCTGTTCGAGGTAGCGCAGCCCGCCGTGGAACATCTTCGACGAGCGACTCGAGGTCCCCGAGGCGAAGTCTCGGGCCTCGACCAGCGCGACCTTGAGCCCGCGGGTGGCGGCATCCAGCGCGCACCCGGAGCCCACTACCCCGCCGCCGATCACGACGACGTCGAACTGCTCGGTGCCGAGTCGCTTCCAGGCCGCCGCGCGTTGCTGCGGGCCCAGCATGGACAACAGGTCACTCACGGGAACGGACTCCTCACTTGGGCCAGGCTAATCCAGATCGTCGTGTGCCATCAGCCGGCGAGCGGCCTCGGTGATCGAACCGGACAACGACGGGTACACGGCCAGCGTCTGCGCCAGCTCGTTGACCGTGATGCGATTTTGCACGGCCACGGCGATCGGCAGGATCAGCTCGGAGGCGATCGGCGCCACCACCACGCCGCCGATGACCACCCCGGTGGCCTGCCGGCAGAACAGCTTCACGAAGCCCTGCTGCAGGCCGGACATCTTGGCCCGCGCGTTGGTCCGCAGCGGCAGCATGATCGTGCGGGCCGGCACCGAGCCGTCGTCGATCATGCTCTGCGGCACGCCCACCGCCGCGATCTCGGGGCGGGTGAACACCGTCGAGGCCACCGTGCGCAACCGGATCGGGCTGACGCCCTCGCCCAGCGCGTGATACATCGCGATCCGGCCCTGCATGGCGGCCACCGAGGCCAGCAACAGCAGGCCGGTGCAGTCGCCGGCGGCGTAGATGCCCGGAACCGACGTCCGCGACACCCGGTCCACCTTCAAATAGTCGCCGCGGCCCAGCTCGATGCCGACCCGCTCCAGGCCGAGGCCGCTGGTGTTGGGCACCGATCCGATCGTCATCAGCGCGTGGCTGCCCTCGACGGTCCGGCCGTCGGTCATCGTGACCAGGACCCCGGTCTCGGTGCGGACGACGGATTCCGCGCGGGCGTTCTTGATCAGGTCGACGCCGCGCTCGGCGAACGCCTCCTCGAGGACCAGCGCGGCGTCGGCGTCCTCGTAAGGCAGCACCCGGTCCCGGCTGGCCGCCACCGTCACCGGCACGCCCAGCTCGGTGTAGGCGTGCACGAACTCGGCGCCGGTGACGCCGGAGCCCACCACGATCAGGTGCTCGGGCAGCGCCTCCAGGTCGTAAAGCTGGCGCCAGGTCAGGATCCGTTCGCCGTCGGGTTGGGCCGACGGCAGCACCCGCGGGCTGGCGCCGGTGGCGATCAGGACCACGTCGGCGTCGTGCTCGGTGGTGGAGCCGTCCGAATGGGTCGCCTTGACGCGATGCCGGGCCAGGCCGGGGGCCGAGTCGCAGAGCTCCCCGCGTCCTGCGACCAAAGTCACACCGGCACTGCGCAGTTGGGCCGCGATGTCGGCGGACTGCTCGGCGGCCAGCGTCCTGACCCGTTTGTGGATCCGCGGCAGCGAGATCTTGGCGTCGTCGATGTCGATGTCGAAGCCCAGCCGGGGCGCGCGGCGCAGTTCGGTGCGCAGCCAGGTCGACGCGATGAACGTCTTGGACGGCACGCAGTCGTCCAGTACGGCCGCGCCGCCGATCCCTTCGGAGTCGATGACGGTGACGTCGGTGGTATCGGGGTGGGATGTGGCGGCCACCAGCGCGGCTTCGTAACCGGCCGGGCCTCCACCGAGGATCACGATGCGGGTCACCACAGCCCTAACCTATCCAAGAACCCGCCGGACGGCCGGATGAGTACCGGGCGGGCACCCGCCGTTTAAGCTTTCACCCGTGCCGCTCTACGCCGCCTACGGATCAAACATGCATCCCGAGCAGATGCAGCAGCGTGCACCCCACTCCCCGATGGCCGGAACGGGCTGGTTGCACGGCTGGCGGCTGACCTTCGGCGGTGAGGACATCGGCTGGGAAGGCGCGCTGGCCACCGTCGTCGAAGACCCCGATGCCAAGGTGTTCGTCGTGCTGTACGACATGACGCCGGCCGACGAGATGAGCCTGGACCGGTGGGAGGGCTCCGAGTTCGGCATCCACAAAAAGATCAGATGCCGGGTCGAACGCACGTCGTCGGACACCGACACCGATCCCGTGCTGGCGTGGCTCTACGTGCTCGATGCCTGGGAGGGCGGGCTGCCGTCGGCACGGTACCTGGGTGTAATGGCCGATGCTGCCGAAATCGCCGGCGCGCCAATGGAATACGTGCACGATTTGCGGACCCGACCGGCCCGCAACATCGGACCCGGCACTCCCGCGTGACGACACCGGGTGCGAGCCCGGCCGGCGAGGTGCCGACGGGGCGTGACGAGGTCGTCGCCGCGATCCTGGAGAGCGCCGCGGACCTGTTCGCCGAACGCGGACCGGCAGCCGCATCCATCCGCGATATCGCCGCCCGGGCGCGGGTCAACCACGGCCTCGTCTTCCGCCACTTCGGCAACAAAGAACAGCTGGTGGGAGCGGTGCTCAACCACGAGGCCGCAGCGCTGAGCAAACTGATCGACGCCGGTGCACAGCTACCCGAGATCGCTACCGCCGGCACCCGCCAGCTGCGCATCCTCAGCCAGGCGCTCCTCGACGGCTATCCGGTGGCCCAGCTGCAGACCAGCTTCCCGGCCGCCGATCGCCTGCTCGCCGAGGTGCGGCCCCTGCACGACAGCGACGACGCCGCCCGGCTGGCCACCGCGCACGCCGTCGCCTTGCTGCTGGGCTGGCAGCTGTTCGAATCCTTCATCCGCTCGGCGTTCGGCCTGCGGGATTTGTCCGCGGACGCGTTGCGCGAGTCGATCTTCGCCGAGATGGGACGGCTGACCGTCCCGCATTAACCCTCGGCGAACTGGGCCGCCTGCTCGATGATGTTGACCATCACTCGCAGTCCGACCCCCAGCGCGCGCTCGTCGAGATCGAAATTCGGCTGGTGCAGGTCCAGCTGCGGGCCCTCGCCCGGCCACACCCCCAGCCGCGCCATCGCGCCCGGAATCTCCTCCAGGTACCAGGAGAAGTCCTCGCCGCCGCCGGACTGGCGCGTGTCGGCCAGCACGTCGGGGCCCACCCCCTCGATCGCGTGGGTGAGGATGCGCGTCGAGACCTCCTCGTTGACCACCGGCGGCACGCCGCGCCGGTATTGCATCGTGTGTTCGATGTCCAGCGGCGCCAGCAGCGAATCCACCGCCTGACCGATGATCGCCTCGAGCTCGAGCCAGGTGTGCCGGCTCGCGGTGCGCACGGTGCCGGACAGCTGGCCGCTCTGCGGAATGGCATTGGCGGCCACCCCGGCGTTGACCGCGCCCCATACCAGGACGGTGCCGTTGCGGGGGTCGAGGCGCCGCGACAAAACGCCGGGTACCCCGGTGATCAGGGCGCCGAGACCGTAGACCAGGTCGGCGGTCAGGTGTGGCCGTGAGGTGTGCCCGCCCGGCGAATACAGCGTGATGTGGATGTGGTCGGCGGCCGAGGTGATCGGGCCCTGCCGGACCGCGACCTTGCCGACCTCGAGGCGGGGATCACAGTGCAACGCGAAGATCCGCGACACCCCGGTCAGCGCTCCGGCCGCGATCGCGTCGATGGCGCCGCCGGGCATCAGCTCCTCGGCGGCCTGGAAGATCAATCGCACCCCGACCGGCAGTTCGGGCACCGACGCCAGCGCCTGCGCGGTGCCCAGCAGGATCGCGGTGTGCGCGTCGTGACCGCAGGCGTGCGCGACGTTCGGCATCGTCGACGCATACGGCGCCCCGGTCCGCTCGGCCATCGGCAGCGCGTCCATGTCGGCCCGCAGCGCGACCCTGGGCTCGTGTTCCGGCCCGAAATCGCACGTCAGCCCGGTACCGCCGGGGAGCACCTTCGGGTTGAGACCCGCGTCGGCCAACCGCTCGGCGACGAACTGCGTGGTGGCGTACTCCTGCCGGCCCAGCTCCGGATAGCGGTGGATGTGCCGGCGCCACTCGACCATGTCCTCGTAGTGCGCGGCCAGCCAGGATTCGGCGGTGTCGACCAGGCTCATGGGGCGGCCCGACGTTGGACCCCGGCCAGCACCCGGTCCCGCTCGGCGCTGTCCTGGGCGAGGTGGACGACCGTGCGCGCCAGCATCACCGCGCCGTCGACCACCGCGCGGTCGGCGCTCGGGCCGGCGGCGGCCGCGGCGAATGCGCGCTGATGCACCGTCGCGCCACCGGCGTCGACACCGATCACCGGGTGGATGCCCGGCAGCACCTGCGTGACGTTGCCCATGTCGGTGCTGCCCATCGGCAGCGCCGTCTCGAATTCGGGCGACACCGGGTCCCGCCCCAGCCGGCGCATCTCTTCCCGGCAGATCTCGGCCAGCCAACGGTCGGGCTTGAGCTCGGCGTAAGCCGGTGACGGCGTGCTGATCTCGTATTCGCAGCCGGTGGCCAGGGCGCCCGCGGCAAAGCACGCAAACATCCGGCCCTCCAGCTCGCGCAGCGAATCCAGTTCGGCGGCCCGCATCGCGTACTGCAATGCCGCGTGGCCGGGGATGACGTTGACCGCCTGCCCGCCGTTGGTGACGATCCCGTGCACCAGCTGCCCGGGCGCCAGCTGCTGGCGCAGCACGCCGATCGCGACCTGCGCGACGGTGATGGCGTCGGCGGCGTTGACGCCCAGATGTGGGGCGACGGCGGCGTGCGACTCCTTGCCCCGGTAGTCGACCGTCACTTCGGACAAGGCCAGCGAACGGGCGGCGGCGATGTCGGTCGGCCCGGGATGCAGCATCACGGCCGCCGCGACGTCGTCGAACGTGCCGGCCTCCAGCAGCAGCGCCTTGCCGCCGCCCGCCTCCTCGGCGGGAGTGCCGACCAGGGCCACGGTCAGACCGAGCTCGTCGGCCACCTCGGCCAGCGCCAGCGCGGTTCCGACCGCCGAGGCCGCGATGATGTTGTGGCCGCAGGCATGTCCGATTTCGGGCAGGGCGTCGTACTCGGCGCAGACCCCGATCACCAGCGGTCCGCTGCCGAAGTCGGCGCGGAAGGCGGTATCCAAACCGCCGGCGCCCGCAGTGACCTCGAAGCCCCGCTCCGCGACCAGTGCCTGCGTTTTAGCGCAGCTGCGGTGTTCGGCGAAGGCCAGCTCGGGCTCGGCGTGGATTGCGTGCGACAACTCGACGAGATCGCCGCCACGACGCCGCACTGCGTCCTCGACGCTGTCCAATGCGGTGTTTGTGGGCATCCTCGCAGTATCTCATCGAACCAAGCCGCGGCGGACCGCGCCGACCGCGGCTACACCCGCCCGGCGATGAATCCCGCCGCCTGGCCGGGGAACGGCGGCGTCGAATAGTCGTGATGCGCATCGCGGTCGCGACCGCCGACGACGCAGACCGGGTCACCGGCGGCGCACAGGTCGATGGCACGGCCGGCGAATGCACCCGCCGTCGACAGCGGGGTGTTGAACCGGTTGCCGGGATTGCCGAACACGGCGACCGCCCTGATCTTGTTGGCCAGGCCGGGGTCCAGCGCCGGGGCCGACCCGAACTCACCGATGGTGTTGCCCAGCGGCGGCACCCCGGCCAGCATCGAGACCGCGGCGGCGCCCTGCGAGAAGCCGCCCAGGATCAGGTGGGTGGCCGGGCACTGGTCGACCATCGCCGCGATGTGATCGCGGGCGTCGTTGGCGCCGTCACCGGTCTGCAGGAAGTTGTAGCTGGCCGGATAGTTCACCGCGTAGTTGTCGAAGCTGCGACCGCCCAGCGAGCCCTGCAGCGCACCGAAGAGCGCATCACCCACGGCGCCCAGGCCGGGTGGCTCGTTGGTGCCCCGAGCGAAGATCAGCTGGACGTCCGGGCAGTCCGCCCTCGCCTTCGGTGCCGGACCACCGAGGAGCGCGGCCACCGAGACCGCAACAGCAACAAGCGCGCCGAGAACCGGCCACCTACCAAAACTCATGCGGGAGATCCTGACATATATAGCGAAGCTAAGCTCGCGCAGTGTGACCGACGTTGCATCCGAGAGTGCACAACTCGCGCGGCGCGCGGCAAATTCCATCCGCGAGAAAACCGGGGTCGACGAGCACGATGTCGCGATCGTCCTCGGCTCGGGATGGTCGCCGGCGATCGCGGCGCTGGGCTCCCCCGACGTCGTGCTGCCCCAGGCCGAGCTTCCCGGCTTCGCGCCGCCGCGCGCGGCCGGCCATCCCGGCGAGCTGTTGTCGCTGCGCATCGGCGAGCACCGGGTACTGGTGCTGGCCGGACGCGTGCACGCCTACGAGGGTCATGACCTGAGCCACGTCGTCCACCCGGTGCGGGCGGCCTGTGCGGCCGGGGCCGGCATCGTGGTGCTGACGAACGCGGCCGGCGGGTTGCGCGCCGGCATGCGGGTCGGCCAGCCGGTGCTGATCAGCGATCACCTGAACCTGACCGCGCGTTCGCCATTGGTCGGCGCCCAGTTCGTCGACCTCACCGATGCCTACGCCCCGCGGCTGCGCGACCTCGCCCGCGACGCCGACCTCGAGCTGACCGAAGGCGTGTACGCCGGCCTGCCCGGGCCGCACTACGAGACGCCGGCCGAGATCCGGATGCTGCGGACGCTGGGCGCCGACCTGGTCGGCATGTCGACGGTGCACGAGACGATCGCGGTGCGCGCGGCCGGTGCCGAGGTGCTGGGCATCTCGCTGGTGACCAATCTGGCGGCCGGGATCAGCGGTGCTCCGCTGAGCCATGCCGACGTGATGGCGGCCGGGGCCGCGTCGGCGGCCAGGATCGGCGCGCTGCTGGCCGACGTTATCGCCCGTATTTAGCAGAATGGGTCGTGTGACGCCGCAGGAGTGGATCGCACATGACCCCGACCCGACGACTGCTGCCGAACTCGCCGCGTGCTCGCCCGAGGAACTTCGGGCACGTTTCGCCCGCCCCCTGACGTTCGGCACCGCGGGCTTGCGCGGCCCGGTGCGCGGCGGCCCGGACGCGATGAACGTCGCGGTCGTCTCGCGCGCGACGTGGGCAGTGGCGCAGGTGCTTACCGATCGCGGCCTGGCCGGCTCGCAGGTGATCGTCGGGCGTGACGCCCGGCACGGCTCGGCGATCTTCGCCACGGCGACCGCGGAAATCCTTGCTGCCCAAGGCTTTACGGTCTTGCTGCTACCCGGCGCGGTGCCCACACCGGTGCTCGCCTACGCGGTGCGCCAGACCGGCGCCGCCGCCGGGATCCAGATCACCGCATCGCACAATCCGCCGGCCGACAATGGCTACAAGGTGTACTTCGACGGCGGCATCCAGATCATCTCCCCCACCGACACCGAGATCGAAACCGCAATGGCCACAGCGCCTCCCGCCGATCAAATCGCCCGCCAGCCGGTGGCGCCCGCGGGCACCGACCTGGTTGCGCGCTACATCGAACGCGCGGCCGGGGTGCGGCGCACCACCGGCTCGGTGCGGGTGGCCCTGACCCCGCTGCACGGCGTCGGCGGCGCGGTGGCCGTCGAGACGCTGCACCGGGCGGGCTTTCACGAGGTGCACACCGTCGGCGCCCAGTTCGCGCCGGACCCCGACTTCCCCACCGTCGCGTTCCCCAACCCCGAGGAGCCCGGCGCCGCCGACGCGCTGCTGGCCGTGGCCGCCGAGATCGACGCCGACGTCGCGATCGCCCTGGACCCCGACGCCGACCGCTGCGCGGTGGGCATCCCCACGGCCACCGGATGGCGGATGCTCTACGGCGACGAAACCGGTTGGCTGCTAGGCGATTACATCCTCTCCCACGATAAACTGGACAACGCGGTGGTTGCCAGCACCATCGTGTCCTCCCGGATGCTCGCACAGATCGCCGGCCATTACGGCGCGACCCACGTCGAAACGCGCACCGGCTTCAAGTGGCTGGCGCGCGCCGATTCGAAGGTGCCCGGCGGCAGCCTGGTCTACGCCTACGAAGAAGCGATCGGCCACTGCGTCGACCCGGCCGCCGTGCGTGACAAGGACGGCATCAGTGCCGCGGTGCTGGTGTGCGACATGGTGGCTTCTCAGAAACAGCAGGGCCGTTCGGTCCCCGACGTGCTCGACGAACTCGCTCGGCGATACGGCGTGCATGACGTCGCGGCGGTTTCGCGCCGGGGCGCCGACAGCCCCGAGGCCGCCGCACTCATGGCCCGGCTGCGTGCCGCCCCGCCGAAGCAACTGGCCGGGGTCGCGGCTACCGTCACCGACATCACCGACGCGCTGATCTTCGCCGCCGGCAACGACGACACCTCGATCCGGGTGGTGGTCCGGCCTTCCGGCACGGAGCCAAAGCTCAAGTGCTACTTGGAGATTGGCTGCGCCGCTTCCGACGAATTAGCTTCTTCTCGGACTTACGCCGGCGCGCTGCGCGCTGAGTTGGTTGCTTCGGTGGAACGCTGGTGAAGATACGGGGCCCGAACTGACGGTCGCCGGCATCGCCGAGCCCGGGCACGATATACGCCGACTTGTTGAGTCCCTTGTCGACCGCCGCGGTGAACACTCGCGCGTTCGGCGCGATTTCCTCAACCGCCGCAAGCCCTTCCGGCGCGGCCACCACACACAGCACGCTGATATCCGTGGCACCACGGCGCTGCAACAGTTCGATGGCATACGTCATCGATCCGCCGGTGGCCAGCATCGGGTCGAGCACGATGACGGGCCGGTGTTTGAGCTTTTCGGGCAGCGACTCCATGTACGGGTAGGGCAGATGGGTGTCTTCGTCGCGGGCCACACCGACGAAGCCGACCTGGGCGTCCGGGACCAGGGCGTGCGCCTCGCTGACCATCCCGAGCCCGGCCCGCAGCACCGGCACCAGCAGCGGCGGTTTGGCCAATCGCTTTCCGAATGTCTCGGCCAGGGGCGTCCGTATCCTGATCGGCGCGGTGGCCGCGTCCCGGGTGGCCTCGTAGACCAGCATCAGCGTCAGCTCACGCAGCGCGGCCCGAAAGCCCGCGGCGTCGGTGCGTTCGTCGCGCAGCACCGTCAACCGGGTGGCGGCCAACGGGTGGTCGATCACGCGGACTTCCATGCGCATGAGGGTATATAACGATCCGACCTCGGTTGGCTAAAGCGCAGCTCACCCCCATGCGCGCCTGGCGTGCGGCGCGCGCGTCGGCCCATATGCTCCCCGGGTGTTTCGCGAGATCCGAAGTCTTGGCAGGTTGGCCGCAGCGGTGGGGCTGATGTGGCTGGCAGCCACCCCGCTGGCTCCCCGCGGGGCCGCCGCGGCGGCGCTGCCCCGGCCCGCGCACATCGTAATTGTGGTGGAAGAGAACCGTTCTGAAGGTCACATCATCGGCAGCCCGCAGAACCCGTTCATCAACGCGCTGGCCTCCCACGGCGCCAACATGACGGCGTCGTTCGCCGAAACCCACCCCAGCGAGCCGAACTATCTGGCGATGTTCGCCGGCAACACCTTCGGTCTGACCAAGGACTCGTGCCCGATCAACGCCGGCAACGCCCCCAACCTGGGCTCTGAATTGCTCAGCGCCGGTTACACATTCGTCGGTTATGCGGAAGACCTGCCCGCGGTGGGCTCACCGGCGTGCAGCGCGGGCAAGTACGCACGCAAGCACGTGCCGTGGGCCAATTTCACCAACGTGCCGCCAGCGAGTTCGATGCCGTTCTCCGCGTTCCCGCAGGGGAACTACGCCAGCCTGCCGACGGTGTCGTTCGTCATTCCCAACAACGACAAC
This sequence comes from Mycobacterium ahvazicum, assembly GCF_900176255.2. Lineage (GTDB taxonomy): Bacteria > Actinomycetota > Actinomycetes > Mycobacteriales > Mycobacteriaceae > Mycobacterium > Mycobacterium ahvazicum. The sequence goes on along the minus strand of NZ_FXEG02000002.1, from coordinate 702,094 downwards.
AACATGCACGACGGCTCGATCGCGCAGGGTGACGCCTGGCTGAACCGGCAGATGTCCGGATACGCCAACTGGGCCGTGGCCAACAACAGCCTGCTGATCGTGACCTGGGACGAGGACGACGGCGGCACCCACAACCAGATCCCGACCATCATCTACGGCGCGCACGTCCAGCCGGGCGGTTACCCCGAGCAGATGAGCCACTACAACCTGCTGTCCACCATCGAGCAGATGTACGGACTGCCCAAGACCGGCAACGCGGCCAACGCTCCCGCGATCGCCAGCATCTGGGCGGGATAGGCCGCTTCCCCGGCCGTCGCTATTGTGTGCCGCATGGCTGCTGACCTCGTACCCATTTGTCTGAGCCTGTCCGACGGCGACCGCTATACCGTCTGGGCACCGCGCTGGCGCGACGCAGGCGACGAGTGGGAGGCGTTCCTGGGCAATGAAGACGACCTGTACGTCTTCGAGGCCGTTGCCGATCTCGTCGCGTTCGTGCGGTCGGGTGCCGAAAACGACCTGACCGATCACCCGGGGTGGAAAGACCTGACCACCGCCCACGCGCACGATTTCGAGCCCGCCGAAACCAGACAGTTCGACCTGATCGCGGTCGAGGAGCTGGTGGCCGAGAAGCCGACCGAGGATTCGGTGACCGCGCTGGCCGGCGCACTGGCGATCGTGTCGTCGATCGGGTCGGTGTGCGAGCTGCCTGCGGTGTCGAAGTTCTTCAACGGCAACCCCAGCCTGGGCACGGTGTCCGGCGGCGTCGAGCACTTCACCGGCCGTGCCGGCGCCAAACGCTGGGATGCGATCGGCGAGGTCATCGGACGCAGCTGGGACGACGTGCTCAAGGCCATCGAGGGCATCACCAGCACCCCCGAGGTCGACGAGACGGCGGTCAAGAAGGCCGCCGAAGAGCTGGACGAAGAGCGCGAGGAAGAAGCTCCGGAAGAAACCGACGAGGACGAGTCCGACGGCGAAGCCGTCGACGAGGACGACGAGGCTGACGAAGCCGTCGACGACGAGGCCTTGGACGACGAAGAAAACGGAGACGAAGAAGAGGACGAGGAGGAGGAGGAGGATCGCGCGCCCGGCGACACCGTCGTCCTCGGCGGTGACGAGGACTTCTGGATGCAGGTCGGCATCGACCCGGTCCGCATCATGACGAGTTCGGGCACGTTCTACACGCTGCGCTGCTACCTCGACGACCGCCCGATCTTCCTGGGCCGCAACGGGCGTATCAGCGTGTTCACCTCCGAGCGGAGCCTGGCTCGCTACCTCGCCGACGAGCACGACCACGACCTGTCCGATCTGAGCACCTACGACGACATCCGGACCGCCGCGACGGACGGATCGCTGGCCGTCGAGGTCAGCGACGAGAACATCTACGTGCTCAGCGGGCTGGCCGAAGACTTCGCCGACGGCCCCGACGCCGTCGATCGTGAGCAACTCGACCTGGCCGTCGAACTGCTCCGCGATATCGGCGACTACTCCGAGGAGAGCACCGTCGACAAGGCCCTGGAAACCGGCAAGCCGCTGGGCAAGCTGGTGGCCTACGTGCTCGAGCCCGGCTCGGTGAGCAAGCCCGCGCCGCCGTATTCGGCGGCGGTGCGCGAATGGGAAGAACTGGAGAAGTTCATCGATTCCCGGCTGCGGCGTGAATAGGGCGCTACCCGCGTTCGTTTGACGGGTGTCCGAGTGTCCTCTTTACTTGCGGGTGTCGCTTCCCGTGATCGGACCGCTGCCAGTCTATGGATTTCAGCGTCCGGCCCTGCTGTTGTTCGGGCTGATCCCGCTGGTCTTGCTGGCCGTCTATGTCGTCGTTGCGGCCCGGCAGCGGCGGCGCCTGCGCCGCTACACCGAGGCGGAGGTGCCGCAGTCGCCATGGCGGCACCTGCCGATAGCCGTGTCGCTGCTGAGCCTGGCGCTGTTGACGATCGCGCTGGGCACCCCGACGCACGACATGAAGATCCCGCGCAACCGCGCCGTCGTGATGCTCGTGATCGACATGTCGCAGTCCATGCGGGCGACCGACGTCGAGCCCAGCCGGCTCAAGGCCGCCGAGGAAGCCGCCAGTAAGTTCGCCGCGGCGCTGACCCCGGGCATCAATCTCGGGCTCGTCGGCTTCGCGGGCACGCCGTACCTGCTGGTGCCGCCGACCCCGCAGCACCAGGCGACCATCGACGCCCTGCCGAAGCTGCAATTCGGCGATGGCACGGCGACCGGTGAAGCCATCTACACCGCCCTGCACGCCATCGAGGCGACGAACACGACCGGTGGGGATACTCCGCCGCCGGCCCGGATCGTGCTGCTGTCCGACGGCGGGGAGAACAGGCCGACCGATCCCAGTGATCCGCACGACGGTGTCTACACGGCCTCGCGGCTGGCCAAGGACCAGGGCGTGCCCATCTCGACGATCTCGTTCGGCACCAAGAGCGGCAGCATCAGCCTGGACGGCGTGCAGGTGAACGTTCCGGTCTCGACGGACCAGATGAAGAAGGTCGCGCAGCTGGCCGGCGGGCAGGCCTATACCGCGTCCAACCTCGACGAGCTCACCAAGGACTACCAAGCCATCCAGAAGGAGATCGGGTATCGCACCGTGCCCGGGCCGGGTGGTTCCGGGTGGCTGCGCCTCGGAGTGCTCACCGCGTTGATCGCCACCGTCTTGGCGCTGCTGATCAACCGGCGCCTGCCTACCTAGCTCGTCAGGCGGGCAGCCTGCGGTTGAGGAACAGGCCGGCCAGCACCGCGCCGGCCAGCACCACCGAACCGAGCAGCAGCCACGCCAGGCTCGCATCGCCCTTGACCGTCTCGTAGCCGATCTGGCGCTGCAGCGTCGCGTAGACCTCCTTGAGGGACTGCAGGCTGTCGGCGTGGAACGCCTGGCCGTCGGTGATCTTGCAGATCTCCTGCAGGGTCTGGTCGTCGACCGGAACCGGAATTGTCGCGCCCTGGTAGACGACGGTGCCGTCGGGCGTACCGAACGAGATCGTCGAGATCTGCACGCCCTCGGCCTTGGCCGCGCGGGCCGCGGTGAAGGCGCCCTGCGGCGCGTTGGGGTCCAGCGGCACGTTCTCGGCGCCGTCGGACTCCAGCACGATGCGCGCCGGGGGCGGGCCGTCGCCGCCGCCCATCACCGCACCAACCGTCGCGATCGCCTGTAACGCGGTGAAAATGCCTTCTCCGGTGGCGGTTTTCGGAGCCGGTTGCAGGCCGTCGATCGCCGCCTTGACAGCACCGCGGTTGGTCGTCGGCGACACCAGCAGGGTGGCGTTGGCCGCGAACGCCACCAGCCCGAGGTTGATCGCCGGCGTCAGCTCGTCGGCGAACTGCTTACCGGCCTCTTGCGCGGCGGCCAGCCGGTTGGGAGCCACGTCAGTGGCGGCCATCGACTCCGAGACGTCGATGACCAGCATCACCACCGCGCGGTTGAGCGGAATTCGGACATCGGTTGTCGGCCCGGCCATTGCCGTCGTCAGCAGCACCAGCGACGCCGCGAGCAGGATCGTCGGGATGTGGCGCCACCGCGACAGCCGTGCGGGCGCGACGCGCTCCAGCACCTCCATGTTGGCGAACCGCAGCACCCGTCGGCGCCGGGCGAATTGCTGGACGACGTAGAGCCCGATCACCAGCAGCACGGCCAGCAGCGCCAGGAAGAACCATCCGTGCTGGAAGCCCGTGAGCGACACCGGACCCAGCAGTGGCAGCTTCATGCCACGCACATTACGTGGCGCCGCAGCGACACGGTTCAGCCAGCGACGAGGTCCCGGCGCGCAGTGAATTTGATGTCGAGACTGCGCAGGTGGGTCTGCAGCCCGGCGTCCTGCACGGGAATCAGGTGGGCGGGCTGATCGGTCTCGTTGAAGTGGGCGTGCCACATGCCCGGCGGAGTGGTGAACGCGCCACCGGCCTGCCAGTCCACCCGGATCGGGTCCACGATGTCGCCACGCTCGTCGAGGCGCGTACCGAGCAACGAGTAGCAGCCGCTGGGCGGAGCATCGAGAATGAGATCCAATGCGACAGACTGGTGCCGATGCGGGCGCTGCTCCTGGTTGGGCGGCAGCACGCCGAACATTGCCCACAGCACGTGGGTGATGGTCAGCGTCTGCTCCTGGTTCTCGTTGGCCAGCAGCACGCTCACCCGGCTCTTGTCGTTGGCGCCGGGACGCGACGCGATCTCGTCCAGCTTGGCCACCGCGTCCGTGCGGCAGAACTTGGTCGCGGCGAACCGCGGCTCGCGGGCTTCGGCGCCCAGGTAGCGCAGCAGCGGCTCGTCGTGCACCCAGTACATGGCCGCCTCCGAGTCGGCGTAGAACACCGAGCGGGCACCGGCGGGCAGGGTCAGGAAGTCGCCCTTCTCCCACTTGACCAGCTGGCCGTTCACGGCGGCGAAGCCGTGCCCGAACAACACGTAGTACAGCTGCGAGGTGGCGTTGGGGCTGGTGTCGATCTGCTCGCCGGCGCGGATGCGCAGGAAGTTGGCCAGCAGCGCGGGACTGGTCGCCGCTCCGCTGATGCCCAGGTCCGCGGACAGATCCAGCGGCACGATTCCGGTGGGCTCGTCCATGTAGACCTCGGGTCCGAACTGGGTAACCGGAACCTGCGGCGCATACCCAGAGCCGATCGGATTGGCGGCCTTGGAGTACTCGAAGTAGCGGGCTTCATCGGCCCAGTCGGCGAAACGGCCCTCGAACCCGTACTCGGCCACGTTGGTCATCGGGGCGGGAATCGTCGGGTCCAAGTTCACGGACATCGCGCATCTCCTTCAGGCTCAAGTACATCTTGTGTTTGAATCGTATCTATCTTGTATCTCAGTGTCAACCGCAACGTCGTGTACGGTATGGGCACCCTGAGATACGACTGAGCTACAAGGGGGCGCCGTGGCAGCGACCGCCAAGGACCGCGCGCTGGAGTACGTCAAGACCCAGGTGCTCACCGGAGCGTTTCCCGGCGGCGAACTGATCAGCGAGGGTGACGTCGCGACCGCGCTGGGCATGTCGCGGACCCCGGTGCGCGAGGCCTTTCTGCGCATGGAGGCCGAGGGCCTGCTGCGGTTGTATCCGCAACGCGGGGCGCTCGTCGTGCCCGTCTCCCCTGACGAGGTCCGCTCGGTGATCGAGGCCCGGCTGCTGCTCGAGCAGTACGCCGCGCGCAAAGTGGTCGGACGCGGGCCCGCCGGGTGTGCCGCCGTGTTCGAGCGGTTGATGGCCGAGCTGCAACGGCAGCGCGATACCGCGGCGGCGGGCGACTGGCGGGCATTCCTGGACTCCGACCGCGCCTTCCACGCCATCACCCTCGAAGAGTCGGGCAACGCGATTCTGTCCGGCTTCTACTCCTCGCTGCGCGACCGGCAGATGCGGATGATCGGCGAATCGGCGTTGCGCGAACAAGATCGGGTGGCGACGATCATGCGCGAGCACCTCGCGATCGCCGAGGCACTGCGCGACGGCGATCTGCCACGAGCGCAGCAGGCCGTGCAGACCCACCTGGTCAGCACCGTGCGCGCTATCGGTCTGGCCGTCGACTCGTCGTCGATCTGACCCGCGGCCGACACGGACTTATACACACGTCCAAAACCTTCCGAAGCCGAATTCCGCGTGCTAGAAATCCCTACGAGGGGGTCGACCTCTTCGGGCGGGGGTTTGTGCCAGAACGCTTCGCCGTTTTTACTGGTCCGTCCGAAAGGCAACGCCGCCATGGACTTTGGATTGCTGATGCCGGAAATCAACTCCGCTCGCATGTACTCCGGACCCGGGTCCGGCCCGTTGCTGGCCGCCGCGGCGGCCTGGGGCGAACTCGCCGCTCAGCTGGAATCGGCTGCCGGCGGCTACTTTTCGGAAGTCTCGGGCTTGACCGGGCAGACGTGGTTCGGCCCGTCGTCAATGCGGATGGCCGCCGCCGCCGCACCCTATGTGGCCTGGCTGCAGGCGGCCGCCGCGCAAGCCGCCCAAACCTCGGCTCAGGCATACGCGGCGGCAGCGGCCTACGAGGCGGCCTTCGCGATGACGGTCCCGCCGCCGGTGATCGCCGCCAACCGGGCGCAGCTGATGGCGCTGGTCGCGACGAACTTCTTCGGGCAGAACACCCCGGCGATCGCGGCCACCGAAGCCCAGTACGGGCAGATGTGGGTCCAAGACGCCGCCGCGATGTACACCTACGCCGCCGACGCGACGACCGCGAGCACCCTGACGTCCTACGACGAGCCGCCGCAGACCACCAACCAGGCCGGCCAAGCCGATCAGGGCCGCGCGATGGCCCAGAGCGCGGGCAATCTCACCAGCGCCCGCACCCAATCCCTGGTGCAGCAGGTATCGACCAACACCACCGGGCCCGGTGGCATCGACTACACGCCGGTCGGCGACGCCGACCCGCCGATCCCGCCCGGAACGTCGGCCAACGTGCCGCCGCTGAGCATCATCTCCGTCGGGACCAACTCGCACATGATCGTCGACGCCGGGTCGGTCACGATGGCACCCACCGGCGCCGCCGGCTTCTTCGAAGTCACGGCCCAGAGCGGTTCGACCGTCACCCTCAACCCCGGCAGCGTCTTTACCGCCGGAGCCTTGCAGTGGGTGGACGCGACCACCGGCGCCAACGTGAGTGGCGTCGTGAACGTCGGGGTTGGCGAAACCGTCACCCTTACCCCCAAATTCGCCATCGGGGCCTTCGGCTTCCTCAACGCGGGCTCGGCCACCCTCGGTCCGGGAACCGGCATCATCACCGTGAACGACACCGCCGTCGGATTCGCCGGCCTGTCCGGCGCGACCCTCACCAATGCCGCGGGCAGCGTCTCCTACACCTCCGTCCCCGTGCCCGCATTGGCCACCCCCGGCCTGGCCGGAACCGCGGGAATTCAACCCCAATTCAACGCCGAGGGCCTCGCCGATTGGGGCCGCCACGTGGCCTCCGCGCTTCTCCCCGAAGGCGAAGCCGCGGCGGCATTGGGCTAAGCGGTAGCGTCGAACCATGAAGCGCAGCATCGTCGGCGGACTGGCCGTCGTGCTGATCACCGGAGGGCTGCTCACCACGGCGCCGCCGGCCCTCGCCGGCTGCCAGTACGGCGGACCCGTGATCAGCAAGTGCGACGGACCCATCCAGCCCGACGGCACCTGGGAACGTTGCGTCGTGACGCACAATCTGGTGCCCAACGGCGCCAGTTCCTTCTTTGTGCCCGAGCGGACCTGCAACGTAATGGGCCCCGGGGGATTCGACCCGCACATCGACGGCTGAGGCTTGTCGGACCCCTCTTCTATACTCGAACACATGTTCGATGCATCGGGGCTGCTGACTCGCATCACCAACGCGGCGCGCGCGGAGAACCAGGCCGCGGCGGCGCGTCTTGACGCGATCGGCGATCTGTTCAGGTTGCGGGTCGCCCAGCACGGCGAGCGCGCGCAGTGGGCGGCCGACACCAGTGACGCGGTTGCCGCCGAGGTCGCGGCGGCACTGCACACCAGCGTGGCGATGGGCCACAGCAACCTGCGTTACGCCCGCGCCATGCACGAACGGCTGCCCGCCGTCGCCGCCGTATTTCGCGACGGGGACATCGACTTTCGGCTGTTTCGCACTATCGCGTTCCGCACCGACCTGATCTCCGATGCCGAGGCGTTGGCCGTGGTGGATGCCCAGCTGGCGATCAAGGCGCCGCGCTGGCCGTCGATGACCAGCTGGAAGCTTGCGACGGAGGTTGATCGGATCGTCGCCAAGATCGATCGCGACGCGGTGCGCCGGTCGCGCGAGTACGCGGAGGACCGTTATTTCAAGGTGACGGCGATGGAGGCGGGTACGGCACTGCTCAACGGCACGGTGTTCGCGACGACGGGGCAGGCCCTCGATCGCCGGCTCGACGAACTGGCCAAGACGGTGTGCGACGACGATCCCCGCACGATCGAGCAGCTGCGCGCCGATGCGCTGGGTGCGCTGGCCGCCGGCCATGACCGGCTGACGTGCGGATGTGACCGCACCGATTGCCCGACGAGTTCTGCACCCCGGCAACCGAATTCGGTCGTGATCCACGTAGTCGCCGACAGCGCCACCGTCGACGGGTCCGGTACGGCTGCGGGATTTCTCTACGGCGACGGCATCATCCCGGCCGAGGTTGCCCGTGAGTTAGCGAAAACGGCCAAGCTGCAACCGATTACCGTAACGATGACCACAGAATCAGGATATACACCGTCCCGGGCGCTGACAGACTTCGTGCGGGCCCGCGATCTCACCTGCCGGGCACCTGGGTGCGACCGGCCAGCGACCGAGTGCGACATCGACCACACCGTGCCGTTTGGCGACGGCGGTGCCACGCACCCATCGAATCTCAAGTGTCTATGCCGAAAACATCACTTGCTCAAGACTTTTTGGGGCTGGCGCGACCAGCAACTGCCCGACGGCACTGTTATCTGGACCCTGCCCGATGGACACACTCGCGTCACCACACCCGGCAGTGCCCTGCTGTTCCCCGCCCTGTGCGCCGGTGCGGATCCGCCACCGATCGTCGCGATGCCGGACACGCAGTGCGACAACCGCGAAACAATGATGCCGCTGCGGACCCACACTCGCGCGCAGAACCGTGCCGCCCGCATCGCCACCGAGCGCCAGCATAACCGCGCCGCCCGCGAAAAGCGCCGCGCCGCAGCAGTAGCCGTTCCACCCCCAGACGACGACGAGCCGCCGCCCTTCTAGCCGATCAGCACCGCGTACCGCGGCTTGATCACGTCGTCGATGAGCGCGAGCCGCTCGTCGAACGGAATGAACGCCGACTTCATCGCATTGATGGTGAACCGCTCGAGGTCGCTCCACCCGTAACCGAAAGCCTCTACCAGCCGGTGCATTTCGAGGCTCATCGTGGTGTCACTCATCAGCCTGTTGTCGGTGTTGACGGTCACCCGGAACCGGGCCCTGGCCAGCAGATCGAACGGGTGGTCGGCGATGCTCTTGACCGCGCCGGTCTGCACGTTCGAGCTCGGGCACAGCTCCAGCGGAATTCGCTTGTCACGCAGGATCGATGCCAGCCTGCCCAATTCGACACCGCCGCCCTCGACGACTTCGATATCGTCGACGATGCGCACGCCGTGGCCCAGCCGGTCCGCTCCGCAGAAGGCTATCGCCTCGTGAATGGACGGCAGACCGAACGCCTCACCGGCATGAATAGTGAAGCGCGCGTTATGGTCTCGCATATATTCGAATGCGTCCAGGTGTCGCGTCGGCGGATAGCCGGCCTCGGCACCGGCGATGTCGAAGCCGACAACTCCCTTGTCCCGGAATCGAATTGCCAGCTCGGCGATCTCTCTCGACATCGCGGCGTGGCGCATCGCGGTCACCAGAAGACGCATCACGATCGGACGGCCCGCCGCGGCGGCGGCCTTCTCGCCGGCGGCGAAGCCTTCCAGTACAGCATCGACGATCTCGTCGAAGGACAGCCCGCGGTTGATGTGTAGCTCTGGCGCGAAACGGATCTCGGCATACACCACGGAGTCTGCCGCCAGATCCTCCACACACTCGTAGCCGACCCGGAACAGCGCCTCGGGCGTCTGCATCACGGCCACGGTGTGCGAGAACGGCTCCAGGTAGCGCTCCAGTGAACCGCTGTGCGACCGAGTGCGAAACCAGGTCGCCAGCTCGTCGGCGTCGGTGGCGGGCAACTCGTCGTAGCCGATCTGGCCGGCGATGTCCAGCACGGTCGACGGGCGCAATCCCCCGTCGAGGTGATCGTGCAGCAGCGCCTTGGGCGCCTGCTGGATCTGCCGCAATTCCAGCGGGGCGCTCACGAGGCGATCCCGATGATCAGCGGTCGCGGCGGCGGTGCCGTGTCACCCACACTCCAGCCGCGGTCCAGCTCGGCCAGCGCGGCATCGAAGCGTTCGGGGGTGTCGGTGTACAGCGTGAACAACGGCTCACCGGCGGCAACGGGCTGGCCGGGGTGTCGATGGATCCGGACGCCGGCGCCGGGCTGCACCTGCCCACCCGGGCGGGATCGGCCCGCGCCGAGTCGCCAAGCTGCCAGTCCCACTGCCATAGCGTCGATGTTCCCCATTGTGCCGCTCCGCGTCGCGATCACGGTCTCCGAATGCGAACCGATTGGCAACGGCACGGACAAGTCGCCGCCCTGGGCCGCGACCAACCGGCGGAACCGGTCCATCGCGGTGCCGTCGCGCAGGGTCTGGGCCGGATCGCGGCCGTCGATCCCGGCCAGCTCCAGCATCTCGACGGCCAGCCGGATCGTCAGCTCCACGACATCGGGTGGTCCGCCGCCGGCCAGCACCTCGAGCGCCTCGGCGACCTCGAGCGCATTGCCGACCGTGGCGCCCAGTGGGCTGTCCATATCGGTCAGCACCGCCCGCGTGGGCACACCGTGGGCCACACCCAGCCCGACCATGGTTTCGGCCAGTTCGCGGCATTGCGCCTCCGAGGTCAGGAACGCACCACCACCGACCTTCACGTCGAGCACCAGCGCGCCGATGCCCTCGGCCAGTTTCTTGCTCATGATCGAGCTGGCGATCAACGGCAGGGAGTCGACCGTGGCGGTGATGTCGCGCAGTGCGTAGATCTTCTTGTCGGCGGGCGCCAGTTCACCGGCGCCGAAGATCGCCGCGCCGATATCGCAGAGTTGTTGATGCACTTGATGTTTGGATATCGACGCGCTGAACCCGGTGATGGATTCCAGCTTGTCCAGGGTGCCGCCGGTATGGCCGAGCCCACGGCCGGAGACTTTGGGCACCGCACCACCACAGGCGGCGACGACGGGCACCAGCACGAGCGTGGTCTTGTCGCCGACCCCGCCGGTCGAATGCTTGTCGACGGTGGCCAGCGGTTTACCGCCGGACCGCAGATCGCTGAAATCCAGCCGGTCGCCCGACGCCAGCATCGCCGCTGTCCACCTGACGATCTCGCCATGGTCCATGCCACGCCAGAAGATCGCCATCAACAGCGCCGCCATCTGCTCCTCGGCAACGCGACCATCGGTATAGGCCGCGACGACCCAGTCGATCGCGGCATCGGACAACCGACCCCCGTCACGTTTGGTTCTGATGACCGTAGGCGCGTCGAATGCGAAGTCAGTCAAGGACGTTCCCGGGTGAGATCATCGGCATCGAACGGATCGGGCAGTAGCTCTTCGAGCCGGCGGGGGCCGGCCGGATGCGCGACCAGCAGGTCGCGTCCGCCGTGCTCCAGCAGGAGTTGGCGGCAGCGCCCGCAGGGCATCAACAGCGCTGCCTGTGAGTCAACGCACACCAGGGCAACCAACCGGCCGCCACCGGTCGTATGCAGGGCGGACACCACGCCGCATTCGGCACACAGACCAAGGCCATATGAGACATTCTCCACATTGCAGCCGGTGACCACGCGACCGTCGTCGACCAACGCGGCCGCACCCACCGGGAACTGCGAATACGGGGCATAAGCTCCCGTCGATGCCTGTATTGCTCTGTCCCGCAGCATATTCCAATCAATAGCAGGCATACCGCAACCCCAATCACCGATCGGCCGAGTCGAGAAAGCCACCCTAACCCTGGCACGAAAGCGCCGTTGAAGAACGATGTTGGCCGGTTCCGGACCCATCTCTGCCGGGCTAAGCTCGATTGCCCGGCTTTAGTTTCGCGGATGAACAAGGGAACTGGTTTGAGCACTGAGACCACCGAGCCATCACGCAAGCGGCGGCCACCACGGACCCTGTATCGGGGAGATCCGGGGATGTGGTCGTGGGTGCTGCATCGCATCACCGGCGCAACGATCTTCTTCTTCCTGTTCGTGCACGTCCTGGATACCGCCCTGGTCCGGGTGAGCCCGCAGACCTACAACGAAGTGGTCGCGACTTATAAGACGCCGATCGTCGGCCTGATGGAGCTCGGCTTGGTCGCCGCGGTGGGATTCCACGCACTCAACGGGATCCGCATCATCTTGATCGACTTCTGGGCCGAGGGTCCCCGCCACCAGAAGACGATGCTGTGGGTCGTCGCCGTCGTCTACCTGTTGGTCATGGTGCCCGCGGCAGTGGCCATCGGTGTCCACATGATGGAGCACTTCCGATGAGCAGCCCCGACCTTCAGCTCGGCCGGGGCGAGGTAGCGCCGGTCCTGCAGCGCAGCCACGATCGCCCGCCCAGCCTGGACAACCCGCGCTCACCCCGGCGGCGGTCTGGCATCCCCAACTTCGAGAAATTCGCCTGGCTGTTCATGCGGTTCTCCGGCGTCGCGCTGGTCTTCCTGGCGATCGGGCACCTGTTCATCATGCTGATGTGGGACAACGGCGTGTACCGCATCGACTTCAACTACGTGGCGCAGCGCTGGGCGTCGCCGTTCTGGCAGTTCTGGGACCTATCGCTGCTGTGGCTGGCGCAATTGCACGGCGGTAACGGCCTGCGCACCATCATCGACGACTACAGCCGCAAGAACAGCACCCGGTTCTGGCTGAACAGCCTGCTGCTGTTGTCGATGGGATTCACGTTGGTGCTGGGTACCTACGTGTTGATGACGTTCAACCCCGATGTCGGAGGCTAACCCGTGATCCAGCAACACCGATACGACGTGGTGATCGTCGGCGCGGGCGGTGCCGGGATGCGGGCAGCCGTCGAGGCCGGCCCCCAGGTGCGCACCGCGGTGCTGACCAAGCTGTACCCGACCCGTAGCCACACCGGCGCCGCCCAGGGCGGCATGTGCGCGGCACTGGCCAACGTCGAGGACGACAACTGGGAGTGGCATACCTTCGACACCGTCAAGGGCGGTGACTACCTCGCGGACCAGGACGCCGTCGAGATCATGTGCAAGGAAGCCATCGACGCGGTGCTCGACCTGGAGAAGATGGGGATGCCGTTCAACCGCACCCCCGAGGGCCGGATCGACCAGCGCCGCTTCGGCGGCCACACCCGTGATCACGGCAAGGCCCCGGTTCGGCGCGCCTGCTACGCCGCGGACCGCACCGGCCACATGATCCTGCAGACGCTCTACCAAAACTGCGTCAAGCACGACGTGCAGTTCTTCAACGAGTTCTACGCGCTCGACCTGGTGCTCACCCAGACGCCCAGCGGCCCGGTGGCCACCGGCGTCGTCGCCTATGAGCTGGCCACCGGTCGCATCCACGTCTTCCACGCCAAGGCCGTCGTGCTGGCGACCGGTGGCTCCGGGCGCATGTACAAGACCACCTCCAACGCGCACACGTTGACCGGCGACGGTATCGGCATCGTGTTCCGCAAGGGACTTCCGTTGGAGGACATGGAATTTCACCAGTTCCACCCGACCGGACTGGCCGGTCTGGGCATCCTGATCTCGGAGGCCGTGCGCGGCGAGGGCGGCCGGCTGCTCAACGGCGAGGGCGAACGCTTCATGGAGCGCTACGCCCCGACGATCGTGGACCTGGCCCCCCGCGACATCGTGGCCCGCTCGATGGTCCTGGAGGTCCTGGAGGGCCGTGGTGCCGGGCCGCATAAGGATTACGTGTACATCGACGTCCGCCACCTCGGCGAAGACGTGCTGGAATCCAAGCTGCCCGACATCACCGAGTTCGCCCGCACCTACCTGGGCGTCGACCCCGTCCACGAGCTCGTCCCCGTCTACCCCACCTGTCACTACGTGATGGGCGGCATCCCGACCACGGTCTCCGGACAAGTGTTGCGGGACAACACATCCACCGTCCCCGGCCTGTACGCGGCCGGTGAGTGCGCATGCGTCTCCGTGCACGGCGCCAATCGGCTGGGCACCAACTCGCTGCTGGACATCAACGTCTTCGGCCGCCGCGCCGGCATCGCCGCGGCCAGCTACGCTCGGGGCCACGACTTCGTCGACATGCCGCCGAATCCGGAGGCCATGGTCGTCGGCTGGGTGGCCGACATCCTGAGCGAGCACGGCAACGAACGCGTCGCCGACATCCGTGGCGCCCTGCAACAGACGATGGACAACAACGCCGCGGTGTTCCGCACCGAGGAAACACTCAAGCAGGCGCTCACCGACATCCACGCGCTCAAGGAGCGCTACTCGCGAATCAGCGTGCACGACAAGGGAAAACGATTCAACAGTGACTTGCTGGAAGCCATCGAGCTGGGCTTCCTGCTGGAGCTGGCCGAAGTCACCGTCGTCGGCGCCTTGAATCGCAAGGAGTCCCGCGGCGGACATGCCCGCGAGGACTATCCGAACCGGGACGACGTCAACTACATGCGCCACACCATGGCTTACAAGCAGGGCAGCGAGCTGTTGAGCGACATCGCGCTCGACTTCAAGCCCGTCGTGCAGACGCGCTACGAACCCAAGGAGCGGAAGTACTGATGTCTGAAGAGGTCGGGGAACCACCCCTGCCCGCCGTTCCGGACGGCGCCGTGATGGTGACTCTCAAGATCGCCCGGTTCAATCCCGACGATCCCGATGCGTTCGCGAAAACCGGTGGCTGGCAAAGCTTTCGGGTGCCGTGTCTGCCCAGCGACCGGCTACTCAACCTGCTGATCTACATCAAGGGCTACCTGGACGGCACGTTGACCTTCCGGCGATCCTGCGCCCACGGCGTCTGCGGATCCGACGCGATGCGGATCAACGGCGTGAACCGGCTGGCCTGCAAGGTGCTGATGCGCGACCTGCTGCCCAAGAGACCGGGCAAGTCCCTGACGATCACGGTCGAGCCGATCCGTGGTCTGCCGGTGGAGAAGGACCTGGTCGTCGACATGGAGCCGTTCTTCGACGCCTACCGGGCGGTGAAGCCGTACCTGATCACCAGCGGCAACCCGCCGACCCGCGAGCGCATCCAAAGCCCGACCGACCGCGCCCGCTACGACGACACCACCAAGTGCATCCTGTGCGCGTGCTGCACCACCAGCTGCCCGGTGTTCTGGAGCGAGGGCACCTACTTCGGCCCGGCCGCGATCGTCAACGCGCACCGGTTCATCTTCGACAGCCGCGACGAGGCCGCCGCTGAGCGCCTCGACATCCTCAACGAGGTCGACGGGGTGTGGCGCTGCCGCACCACGTTCAACTGCACGGAGTCCTGCCCGCGTGGAATTCAGGTCACCAAGGCGATCCAAGAGGTCAAGCGCGCGCTGATGTTCTCACGCTGAGCCCGGCGGTGTGGCACTCGGCGACCAGGTCGTCGACCACCGCCCGCCAGGCCGCTTCGTCGATGCACAGCCGGCTGGCGGTCAGCACCACGCGGTCGGGTTCGCCCGGCAGCAGCGAGACCGCGAACAACCGGCCGGTGTGCATGTCGAAACTGGCCAAATGCCGCGCAGTGACGTCGGTGACGCTGCCGCCGGGTGGTTCCACCCCCCACGCCCAGCCGCCGCCCGGTCGGGTCATCCAGATCTTCAATTTCGACTCGAACACGGTGCCCAGGTCGGGGTGAGCAGCGAAAACCGCGTCGACCGCGGCCCGGACGCGAGCCTGGTCCAGCCGCGGCTCGGCGACCAGCACCTCGCTGTGGGTGGCCGGCTCGATGTCTTCCAGGCGGGGCGGCTCGTCGAAATAGCAGTAAGTCATCACCCCACACTTGCCGGGGATCCTTATCGGATTCTTGGAAGAAGCTTGGTCACACTCCCCGAAGCTGCGTCGTCTTGAACGTATGACTCAGAAAACACGCATCCAGCCGCTACCACCCAAGAGCGCCGGCCTGATGACCCGCGCCATGTACCGGATCGCCAAGCGGCGCTATGGCCAGGTGCCCGAACCGTTCGCGGTGGCCGCGCATCATCGCCGGCTGATGGTCGCCGGCGCCGTGCACGAGACCCTGGTCGACCGGGCGTCCCGCACGCTACCGATCAGTGTCCGTGAGCTCGCCGTGTACTGGACCGCGCGCTCGATCGGGTGCTCGTGGTGCGTCGACTTCGGGTCCATGCTGCAGCGCCTGGACGGCCTCGACATCAAGCGGCTCAGGAAGATCGACGACTACGCCACCTCGGCGGCGTTCACCGACGACGAGCGCGCCGCGATCGCCTACGCCGACGCCATGACTACCGATCCGCACACCGTCACCGACGAGCAGGTGGCCGACCTGCGGGCGCGGTTCGGTGACGCCGGGGTGATCGAGCTGACCTATCAGATCGGCTTGGAGAACATGCGGGCGCGGGTGAACTCGGCGCTGGGCATCACCGAGCAGGGCTTCAATTCGGGTGATAGTTGCCGCGTTCCGTGGGCGACGGAAGGCGCAGCGGGGATCCGCTGAACTTGTCGGGATTAGCGACATCCCATAGGGCACAGACCTTTCCGTCGCGCACCGTCATCGCCATGATCCGGGGCATCATCTCGCGATACCCGTCGCCGGCGGGCACCCCCGCGGTGTAGCCGCCGAGTTCGCCATTGACCAACCCGAGCTGATACGTCGTGAACATCGCCGGGCCGTAGCGGTTGGCCAGGCCGAAGAAGAATCGCGCCACCTTGTCTGCCCCGTGGATGACGTTGATTGCGGTGGGCGCCTTGCCATTCGCGTCGCCAGTCAATGTCACGTCCGGATGCAGCAGCGCCACCACCGCTTCCAGGTCGCCGGAGGCCATCGCGGCCATCAGCTTGCCGACCACCTCGTTGTGCGATGGATCGGGTTCCGGCGGCGGCTGGCTCGCGACGGCCTTGCGGGCCCGCGAGGCCAGCTGCCGGGCGGCCGGCTCGTTGGTTCCCAGCACCTCGGCCACTTCGGCGAACGGCATCGAGAACCCGTCGTGCAACACAAAGGCGACCCGCTGATCCGGGGACAGCCGCTCCAGCACCACCATCGCCGCGAACCGGGCGTCCTCGCGCGCCACCACGGCAGCCAGCGGATCGGTGCCGTCAAAGCCGGTCACCACCGGCTCGGGCAGCCAGTTGCCGGTGTAGGTCTCGCGCCGGTGGGCGGCCGAGCGCAGCCGATCCAGTCCGAGCCGACTCACCACGGTCGTCAGCCAGGCGCGCAGGTCGGTGATCGTCGCGTCTTGTCCGTCCCAGCGCAGCCACGCTTCCTGGACGATGTCCTCCGCGTCGGCCACGGTGCCCGTCACCCGGTACGCAACCGCCATCAGATGGGGGCGCAGCGCTTCGAAATCGGTGACCTGCGTTGCGGTCATGTCCCGAGCCTATGCGCATCCTGACTACAACTGTGCGCGCACTGGCTGCCGGCGGCCCCGGTCCGGCAGCACAGTGGATTCATGACGGGGCGCTTGGAAGGCCGCTTGGAAGGCAAGGTCGCATTCATCACCGGTGCAGCGCGCGGGCAGGGCCGCGCGCACGCGCTGCGGTTCGCCGAGGAGGGCGCGGACATCATCGCCGTGGACATCTGCCGGCAGATCGACACCGTCGCTTATTCGCTGAGCTGTCCCGAGGATCTGGACGAGACGGTCAACCTGGTCGAGAAGACCGGTCGCCGCATCGTCGCCGAGCAGGCCGATGTGCGTGACTTCGAACGTCTTCAGTCGGTACTGGCGAACGGCGTGGCCGAGCTCGGTCGCCTGGACTTCGTCCTGGCCAATGCCGGCGTGGGGCCGGGCATCGGCCTCGCCGAGCCGACGATGGATTCCTACGTCGATGCGATCGACATCATGCTCAACGGCGTCTACTCCACGATCGAAGCGGCCTTGCCGCATCTGCTCGCGCACCAGGACGGCGGGGCGGTCGTCATCACCAGCTCGGCGGCGGGCTTCAAATCGATCGGGCGCGACTTCGACACCCGCAACCCGGGCCTGGCGGGCTACACCGCGGCCAAGCACGGGGTGATCGGCCTGATGCGTTATTACGCAACTACATTGGCGGAGAAAGAGATTCGAGTGAACTCCGTGCATCCGACCGGGGTGGGGACGCCGATGATCCACAACGAGATGATGGACAGGTTCCTCGAGCAGCACCCGACGCTCGCGTCAGCCTTCACGAATCTGCTGCCCGTTTCGGTGATCGACGCCGAGGATGTCTCGGAAGCGATGCTCTACCTGTGCGCCAAGTCCGGCCGCTACATCACCGGCACGACGCTGTCGGTGGATGCCGGAATATTGCTTAAGTGATCGCCGCCCGTGGCGTTACGCTCGCTGACAACATGACTGACAATCTTTGGCTGCACTTCGCCCGGCACGGCGCCGACATCACCGCGCCGATCATCACCCGCGGTGAGGGCGTCATGATCTACGACGACCGCGGCAAGAGCTATCTGGACGGGCTGTCCGGGCTGTTCACCGTGCAGGTCGGCCACGGCCGCACCGAACTGGCAGAGGTCGCGGCCCGGCAGGCGAGCACACTGGCGTTCTTTCCGTTGTGGGGGTACGCGACCCCGCCCGCGATCGAGCTGTCCGAGCGCCTGGCCCACTATGCCCCCGGCGATCTGAACCGGGTGTTCTTCACCACCGGCGGCACCGAGGCCGTCGAGACCGCGTGGAAAGTGGCCAAGCAGTATTTCAAGCTCACCGGCAAACCCGGGAAACACAAGGTGATTTCGCGCGCGATCGCCTACCACGGCACCACCCAGGGAGCGCTGGCGATCACCGGACTGCCGCGGTTCAAGGCGCCGTTCGAACCGGTCACGCCGGGCGGCTTCCGGGTACCCAACACCAACTTCTACCGGGCGCCCGAACCCTTTCGCACCGACGCAAAAGCATTCGGGCAGTGGGCCGCCGACCGGGTCGCCGAGGCGATCGAGTTCGAGGGACCCGACACTGTGGCCGCGGTGTTCCTCGAACCGGTGCAGAACGCCGGCGGCAGCATCCCCGCTCCCCCAGGCTATTTCGAGCGGGTCCGGGAGATTTGCGACGAGTACGACGTGCTGCTGGTCTCCGACGAGGTGATCTGCGCGTTCGGCCGGATCGGCTCGATGTTCGCCTGTGACGACGTCGGCTACGTTCCCGACATGATCACCTGCGCCAAGGGCATGACGTCGGGCTACTCACCGATCGGCGCGATGATCGCCAGCGAGCGGCTGTTCGAGCCGTTCAACGACGGCGAGACCATGTTCCCGCACGGGTATACCTTTGGCGGCCACCCGGTTTCGGCTGCCGTCGGCCTGGCCAACCTTGACATCTTCGAGCGCGAGGGCATCAACGACCACGTCAAGGCCAACGCGCCCGCCTTCCGCGCCACCCTGGAGAAGCTGTACGACCTGCCGATCGTGGGCGACGTACGCGGCGAGGGTTTCTTCTACGGCGTCGAGCTGGTCAAAGACAAGGCGACCAAACAGACCTTCACCGACACCGAACGCCGGGCGCTGCTGGGCCACGTGTCCAAAGCGCTGTTCGAGGCCGGATTGTATTGCCGCACCGACGATCGCGGCGATTCCGTCATCCAGTTGGCGCCGCCGCTGATCAGCGGTCAGGCCGAATTCGACACGATCGAATCGATCCTGCGCGGCGTGCTCAGCGATCCAGCGCGGCCCTAGCGGTGCCGGTGGCCATCACCAGCTGACGGGCGTGCGCCGCGCTCGGGTTGTTCACGAACCGCGACAGCGAATTGCACAGCCAGGCCAGCGCCGACCGCGCCTCGGGATCGCCGGTGGCGTCGCGATGCATCTCCAACTCGGCCAATACCTGGTCAAGTCCGGTCCGCCGTACCTGGGTCGACTTCTCCACCTGTTTGAACAGCTGCTCCAGCGATCGCGGCGAGCTGCCGGATCCGTTGGTGCCCGCGCGGCGCCGCCACTTCGACCACAATCGCTCGCTTGGAATGGCGCACCCTTTTCGACGGCTGATGGCTGACGGCTGTTGGCCCCTGCCAGCGTAGTGGGTTGCCGGAGCCTGCGCCGCACGGATGAACTTGTCACATCAGCCTCAGCAGTCACAGCGCGGCTCCCGGCAATCGGGCGCCCCATCGCCTAGTCTGCACACCAATGCCCCGCTCAAAAGCTCGCCTACGTTCTGCATCCTGCCTGGTTGCGGCGGTTTTCATGACCGCTGCCCCGGCCGCTTCGGGCATGCCCACCGCGCTCGCGGAGCCGAGCCCCGGCGCCAACGCCGGGGCTCCCAGCTGCCCGTACAAGGTGAATACTCCACCCGCGGTGGACTCGTCGGAGGTGCCGCAGGCCGGCGATCCGCCGATGCCGTTGGCGGTGCCCGCCAAGCCGGTCGGCGGCGAGGCCCTGTCCGGCTGCGGCATCGTCACCGCGCCAGACACCCCGGCGCTGCCGACCGACGTCTCCGCCGACGCCTGGCTGGTCGCGGATCTGGACAGCGGCGCGGTGATCGCGGCCAAGGATCCGCATGGCCGCCACCGCCCGGCCAGCATCATCAAGGTGCTGGTCGCGATGGCCTCACTGAACGCGCTGCCCCTCAACAAGTCGGTGACCGGAACGGCCGACGACGCCTCCGCCGAAGGCACCAAGGTCGGCGTGGACGACGGCGGCGTGTACACCGTCAACCAGCTGCTGCACGGGCTGCTGATGCACTCCGGCAACGACGCGGCACACGCGCTGGCCATGCAGCTGGGCGGAATGCAGCAGGCGGTGGAGAAGATCAACGTGCTGGCCGCCAAGCTCGGCGGCCAGGACACCCGGGTGGCGACACCGTCGGGACTGGACGGGCCGGGCATGAGCACCTCGGCCTACGACATCGGCCTGTTCTACCGGTACGCCTGGCAGAACCCGACTTTCGCCGACATCGTCGCGACGAAGACCTTCGACTTCCCCGGTCACGGCGACCACCCCGGCTATGAGCTGGAAAACGACAACCAGCTGCTCTACAAATATCCGGGCGCGCTCGGCGGCAAGACCGGCTACACCGACGATGCCGGCCAGACGTTCGTCGGCGCGGCCAACCACGACGGCCGACGGCTGGTGGCGATATTGCTGCACGGCACCCGGCAGCCGATCGCGCCCTGGGAGCAGGCGGCGCATCTGCTCGACTACGGCTTCGCCACGGCGCAGGGCACCCAGGTCGGCGCCCTGATCGCACCCGACCCGTCGCTGGCGCCCAAGCAAGAGCCCGCCGCGGATCGGCTTGGGGCCGGGTCCCAGGCGGCGGGGCTACTGCCCTCGGCCGACGCGTTGCCGGTGCGGGTGGGTGTGGGCATCATCGGGGCGATCGTCGTGTTCTCGTTGATCATGGTCGCGCGCTCGATGAACCGCCGGCCGCAGCACTGAACGCCATCGTGACGCTCGCCGGAACCGGCATCACCCCAACATTGTGGCGGCCACCGAAGGTCACGCTCCGGTAACCGGTTGTTGCCACCGGACGCCGCTCACGTCGGTGAGGGAAAGTGTGTAGCCCCGACTCCTGTCAATAGCTGCGGCCCCGGTGTTGATGGAGATCCGCGCTTTGCCTCCCAACGGTATGACCAGGCCACACGTCCCCGGTTTCACCTCTGCCACGTTGTAATTCACGATGTCGCTCTTGGGGAGTTGGCTCAGCTGCGGACCCGCGACCTTGAAAATGGTCGTATCGTTATCGAGTAGAGCAACACTGACCAGGAATGAGCCATAGACATCCACGCCTTCGGTCCGATAGACCGTAAACCGCAAACCGCCGCGCGTGATCCTGGCATCCGAGATTTTGACGACAGGTTTGACCGATTTGTTATGCAGGGGCCCATAGACACCGCCATGAAAGTACTGGTTGGTCGCCAGCGTTGCTGAAAGCACCGCGGCCGTCGCGATGACGATCACGGGCTTTCTGACCTTCAATTCACCCGAAGCCAGCCATGTGAAATGTTTGCTCCGTGTGAAGCTCAAGCCCTTGCGCCTGAGCAGAGCATCGACTGAGTACTCGCCGCCTCCGCTGAGCAGGAACGCGGCCCCCGAGGCGATACCTAGAATTCCGATCTGCCATTCGTCGAGACAGGTGGTACCCAGCCAACCCGCGCCAAGCAGAATGCCGAGGGCCAGCAGCATGGCAATCGCACCCATGGTCCGGGTAAATATCCCGAGCATCAGAAACAATCCGACGAGCGCTTCCACCATTGTGAAGGCAATCATGGACCATTTCAGGAGATCCGGGTGCATCACCAGGTAGCTTATGATCGGTTTGATGCCCAGTGCGTTGGGAAGGAAATTGTTGAACTTCTCTCCGACATATCCGGGGCTGCTGGCGTCCAACTTGTCAGCGAGAACTACCCTGCGCCAAAATGCAGAAAAATAGGTCCACCCGACAACCAGTCGGAGCGGAAAGAGAATGAGCGCAGCCGACGAGCCTTGGGTGCCGGGCTCAGTAGTGAGATCCTGATTTCGCATTGAAAATACCATCCTTAAAAAAAATCGGAATGATTATGACAGTGGATGGCCGAAGGAATTGGCGAGCACTATCCGCAGCTGCGGGGAGCGGAATTCACTCCGGCGGTGGGCTATTCCTCAGCGCCGGAGTGAGCAGAGCAAATGAAGGCGAGCGCGTCCGCTGAAAATATGAGGAGGTGCCCTCGCGTTGCCTGCGGAGACGTCGATCCCCTGGGCAAAACCGACCGCGGGCGTGCTGGGTGAGTCGTCAGTACCAGTAGGCGAACCATTGGCAACGAGAGTGAAATCGCTGCTGCGGCAAAGCTCGCCGGGGGCAGCCTTATGCCGCATCGACGCGGCGCGCGAGTGGTCAACCGGCTGCTCACCGGCGGGGGGCGCCGCCTGTGCAGATTCCTGGTGGACCGCAACGATGGCAGTCAAAGCCCCGAGTGTGCGCGGGCAATGCGTGAGAGCAAGCGGCGCGGGAAGAACGATCACAGCGACTGCTGCCCACCGCTTGCCTCGAAGTCGGTTGCGCCGCGTGGTCTCGAGGGCTCTCGGTGCGCGGCGCACGCGATCAACATAGCACCGGGCGCGGCGGGATGCGGGGCTCACCGAGAAACCACCTAACGATTAGCTGAAACCCAGGATGCGCCAATTCCATCGGCGGTAGCGTCTACATCGCTGACGCGCGAGTTATCGGATTTGCAATGCACGCCGAAAACTGGCGGAGGATATGCGTTCGCGCCGGTGACAGACGAGGGCGAAGATGAATTCGGTTACCACAGTGGTGAAACGAATGTGGTTGCTGCTGGCCGTAATTGCGATTGCCGGTGTCGCGGCGCTCGGAATCTATCGCCTCCATAGCATGTTCGGCGTTCACGGACATCCCGTTGTCAGGGTCAAGGCCGATCTCGACGAACCGGTGTTCGACCCGAAACAAGTCACCTATGAAGTCTTCGGCCCCGCCCCGACCGCAAAGATCGCGTACCTGGATCCCGACGCACGCGTGCAACGTCTGGAAAATATTCCGCTGCCGTGGTCGCAAACGGTGTCGACGACACTGACTTCGGTCACCGTCAACCTTTTGGCGCAAAGCAGCGGCGGCGTCATCGGCTGCCGAATCAAGGTGAACGGCACGACCAAGGACGAGCGATCCGAACCCGGACCGAAAGCGTTGACCTTCTGCCAGGTGAATGCCGGATGAGCCAAACAGCCGCCGCACCCGCCTCCAATCCCCCACTGTTGCCAAAGATCATCCGCCGATTCGCGGTGCCGATCGTCCTGATCTGGCTCGGGCTCACGGCCGTGCTCAATCTCGCCATCCCGCAGCTGGAAGCGGTCGGCAAGGCGCATTCGGTTTCGATGAGCCCCAAGGGCGGCGCTTCGATTCAGGCACTCAAGCGGGTGGGACAGGTATTCGGAGAATCCGGTACCGACAACGCCGCCACGATCGTGCTGGAAAGCGACAAGCCACTCGGCGACGAGGCGCACCGTTTCTATAGCGAGCTGTTGCGCCGCCTTTCGGCCGATACCCAGCACGTCGCGCACATCCAGGACTTCTGGAGTGACCCGCTGACGGCGGGGGGATCGCAAAGTGCCGACGACAAAGCCGCGTATGTGGTGGTCTACCTTGCCGGCAAGAGTGAAACGGCGGCATACAACTCGGTCCACGCCGTACGCCACATCGTCGACACCACGCCGGCGCCACGCGGACTCAAGGCGTATGTAACCGGCTCGATGGGGCTGATCGCCGATCAGTCCGAGGCCGGCGATAAAAGTATCGCCAGGGTCACCCTGATCACCGGGGTGGTGATCGCGGCGATGCTGCTCTTCATCTACCGGTCCTTCGTCACGATGATCCTCGTCGTGGCCATGGTCGGGATCGAGCTCGGGGCGATTCGCGGCATCGTCAGTTTTCTGGTTGATCGCGGCGTTTTCGGCCTTTCGACCTTCGCGGTCAACTTGCTCACGCTGCTGGCCATCGCCGCCAGCACGGATTACGCGATATTCCTGCTCGGCCGCTACCACGAGGCCCGCTACGCGGGTAAGGACCGAGAAGCCGCGTACTTCGCCATGTTTGACGGAACCGCCCACGTGATTCTGGGCTCCGGGCTGACCATCGCCGGCGCCATGTGTTGCCTCAGCTTTGCCCGGTTGCCGTACTTCAAGTCGCTCGGGCCACCCTGTGCGGTCGGCATGTTGGTCGCGGTCCTCGCCGCGCTCACGCTCGGGCCGGCGGTGCTGACCGTCGCCAGCTTCTTCAAGTTCTTCGAACCCAAGCGCAGGATGGCCACGCGGCGCTGGCGGCGGGTGGGAACCGCGATCGTTCGCTGGCCCGGCCCGGTGCTCGCGGCGACCTGCGCGGTGGCATTCGTCGGGCTGCTGGCCTTACCGAATTACCGGACGACCTACGATCTGCGCAGATTCGTGCCGGCCAGCATGCCGGCCGTCGTCGGGGATGCGGCCGCGGGCCGGCACTTTTCCCAGTCCTGGCTCAACCCCGATGTGCTTTTGATCGAATCCGATCATGACATGCGCGATCCGGTGGACATGCTGATCCTGGACAAGGTCGCGAAAGCCATTTTTCACAGCCCCGGAATCTCACAGGTGAAATCGATAACCCGGCCGCTGGGAACGTCTCTCAAACACACGTCGATTCCGTTCATCATGAGCATGCAGGGCGTCTCACAGGCCGAAAACATGCAATTCATGAAGGACCGCCTGGACGACATGGTGATCCAAGCGCAGGCGATGACGGTATCCATCGACACGATGAAGCACATGTATCAGCTCATGGGCGAAATCGTCGACAACACGGTCGATATGGATCACCTCACGCACGATATGTCGAACACCACCGACACAATACGAGATCATCTTGCGGACTTGTCGGACTTCCTGCGACCGATCGGCAGCTATTTCTATTGGGAGAAGCACTGTTTCGATATTCCGGCCTGCTGGGCGGTCAGATCGATATTCGAAACGTTCGACAACATCGATCAGCTGAGCGAGAAATTGGAGTCGCTCGTCAAGGATATGGACGTCCTGATCCGGCTCTTACCGGAGATGCGCGCGCAGATGCTGCCGATGATTTCGACGATGACGATCATGCGCGACATGCTGGTCGTCTGGCACGGCACACTGCTGTCTTTCTACAAGGAGCAGGAGATGAACACCAAAGACCCGGGTGCCATGGGCCGGGTCTTCGACGCCGCCCAGGTCGACGATTCGTTCTATCTCCCGCAGTCGGCCTTTGAGAATCCGGATTTCAAGCGGGGCCTGAAGATGTTCCTGTCACCGGACGGCAAGGCGGCCCGCTTCATCATCGCGATGGACGGAGATCCGTCGACGCCCGAAGGCATCTCCCGTGTCGAGCCGATCCAGCTGGCGGCCAAGGAGGCCATCAAGGGGACTCCGATGCAGGGCGCGGCCATCTCGATGGGCGGCACCGCCTCGACGTATCGGGACATTCAAGAGGGCGCCTTTTACGATCTGCTCATTGCGGGAGTCGCCGCGATCAGCCTGATCTTGATCATCATGATGATCGTGACCCGCAGCGTGATCGCTGCCGCTGTCATCGTCGGCACCGTGCTGGTGTCCCTGGGCTCCTCCTTCGGCCTGTCCGTGCTGCTCTGGCAGGACATCCTCGGCGTCGACTTGTACTGGCTGGTGCTGGCGATGTCGGTGATCCTGCTGCTGGCCGTCGGATCGGACTACAACCTGCTGCTGATCTCACGACTGAAAGAGGAAATCGGCGCCGGCCTGAAGACGGGAATCATCCGCGCCATGGCCGGCACCGGCGGCGTCGTCACCGCCGCCGGCATGGTATTCGCCGTCACCATGTCGCTATTCGTCTTCAGCGATCTCCGCGTCATCGGCCAAATCGGCACCACCATCGGCCTGGGCCTGGTGTTCGACACCCTGATCGTGCGCTCGTTCATGACACCGTCGATCGCCGCACTACTCGGACGCTGGTTCTGGTGGCCCCAACAAGTCCGCCCCCGCCCGGCCAGCCGCATGCTCAGATCATCCGGGCCCCGCCGCTTGGTACGTGCCCTGTTGCTGCCGCCCGCCGAAAAGGCACCGGAGACAGCGCGACCCTAGGCGGCGTGCGCTCGCCGCGGTGCGCCCAAGGACACCACGGCGGCGATGACGGACAGAATCAGCACCACGACGACGGGCCAGATGGTGGTGTGCTTCTGGGCGATGCCACCCAGCGCCCCGCCCAGCACGGTGGACACGACAGCAACCAGCGTCGAGCAAAAGCCGATCAGTGTGCCGCGGTGCTGTTCTGCGGCGAGCACGCTGATCCACGAGATCCCGGCAGCGACGACAGCCCCGGTGGCTACCGTTGCCAGCAGGAACACCGAGCCGTACGCCCAGATGTGTTGCCACAGGCCGCACGACTCGGCCACGATGCACAGCGCCGCGGCCAACGCGCTGACCAGGGCACTGCCCACCAGCATGCCGCGCACTCCGAAACGCCGGTGCACCCTGCTCCACAGCGGCGAACCGAGAACGAGTCCGATGCTGGTAACGATCACCAGTACGTGCAAACCACCGCCCTGATGGGCAGTGCGCAACGCATAGAAAGTGGTGCCCAGGGCGACAGGAGCGAACAGCAGAGACGTGATCACATACCGGCGAAACCACGGCTCGGAACGGGCTACCGCGAAGCCCAGCCGGTAGGTCTCCCGAAATGACATCCGGGTGCTCGCCGATACGGCCCGTACCGGGCCGAGGAACAACGCCGCGAGGCCGGAGGCGGCCAGTCCGGCTGCACCCAGCCAGAGCAGACCGCGGTGATACGCCATCGTGTCGCCATGGCCCAGCATCGGCACGACGAACAGCGTGAGGACGACGGCCAGCACCGATCCGATGGCCCCCTTGACCAGCAGCAGCTCGCCCCGCCGAAACTCGGACAGCTTGCTGGAAATCAGGTCGAGGTAGGCGACGCGAGAAACCGCGACGACGACTCCCCCACCCGCGGACACCAACACAAACACCGCCGCGGCGAAAACACCGGTCCAGGGGACGACGGCGTCACAGACAATCAGTGCGGCCGAGATCGCCGCCGATACCGCCAACAGCAGGTGCCGCATCTGGCCGGCTCGCTGCAGGGCCGCCGGTGACAACGAATGTCCCGCGATAGAGCCGATGCTGTACGCCGGAAACAGCATCGCCGCCGCCCAGGTGAGGCCGTGGTGCGCGGCAATGAACGGCAACACCACAGCGCCGTTGCTGAGCTGCATCCCGGCGGTGTGAATCGTGCCCTGGGAGAGCAGTCTCCAGAACGGGTTCGTTTGTGCCGAGAAGGCAGGCGCCAACGGTACGCCCATGGCTGGTGACAGTACCGGGCACTGAACTGGCAGAACCATCCTTTGATCGGATGCATGCAGCGCATTGAGGGCGCAACGCTAGGCGGCCTGCAGGCTCACCGCCGGTGAGACGGCCGGAAAGGACCGGCGAACGGGAGTGACCGCCCGCCGTGTTTCCGACGGCGGAGCGCCCAGCGAAGCCAGTGCGGCGCCGATGGCCAGGATCAGCACCACGACGTCGGGCCAGATGGTGGAGTGGTTCTGCGCGAGGTTCCCGAGCACCGCCGCCAGTGCCATGGTTTCGACGGCAACCAGCGTCGAGCTGAACGCGATCAGGGTCCCGCGGTGCGACTCATCGGCGACCACGCTGATCCACGAAATCGCCGCGGCGAAGACGGCCTGGGCGGCCACCGTCGCCATCAAGAACACCGTGCCGTACGCCCAGATGTGGGTCCATTGGCCGCAGACTTCGGCCGTCAGGGTCAGCGTGGCGGCGGCGACGCTGAGCAGCGCGCTGCCCAGCATCATCCCGCGCACTCCGAACAGGCGGTACACCTTGCGCCACAGTGGCGACCCGAAAACCAGTCCGATGCTGGACAGGATCACCAGCACATGCAGGCTGCGACTGTGGTGAGCGGTGCGCAGCGCATAGAAGGTGGTGCCCAGGGTGACCGGGCCGAACAACAGGCAGGCGACCATGTACCGGCCGAACCACGGCTGGGACCGGGCGACCGCGAAACCCTCCCGGTAGGTGTCCCGCATCGACATCCGGGTGGTGGTAGACGTGGACCGCGACTGGCCGACGAACAGCGCCGCGACGGCCGAACCGGCCAGCCCGACCGCACCCAGCCACAACAGATCGCGTCGATACGCCATTTCGTTGCCGTGGGCCAGCAGCGGCACGACGAAAAGCGTGACGACGGTGGCCAGCACCGACCCGATGGCACTCTGGTACAGGAACAGCTCACCGCGCCGCGCGCCGGATAGCTTGCTGGAGACCATGTCGGGGTAGGCGACGCCGGCGATTCCGAGCAGCACTCCCGCGAGCACGCAGGTCAGCAGAAACACCACCGCGGTGGTGGCGCCGCGCCACGGAATCAGGGCGTCGCACAGGGTCAGCGCGGCCACGCTGGCCGCGATCACGGCCAGCAGCCGGTGCCGCATCTGGCCCACTCGCTGCAGCACCAGTGGCGACACCGAGTTTCCGACGATGTCGCCGAAGCTGAAGGCCGGAAAGAGCAGCGCCGCCACCCAGGTCAGGCCCTGGTGCGCGCAGATCAACGGCAGTATCACGGTGCCGTTGCTGAGTTGCATGCCTGCGGTGTAAAAGGTGCCCTGGGAAAGCAGGCGCCCGAACACGCGCGGCTGAGCCGCGGGGGCGGGAACCAGGGTGACGGGCATAACAACAGAATCTAAGGTTGGTCAAGAATCAATAACATCCTCCGATCGGATGCCGCGGGTTGAATTGTTTATCCCCCAATCGGCGGACGGCTCAGGCCCGATGCGCGTGATCGTTGACCGCCAATGTTTGCTGTGGCACCGTCGTGCGGGTGAGGATCAGTTGAGAGGTCCGCGCATCGGGCTCACCGGCGCAAGTGTCGGGCTCATCTACGGATACGACCTGTCCATCATCGCCGGCGCGCAGCTGTTCATCACCGAAGACTTCGCACTCACCACATCCCAGCAAGAACTGCTGACGACGATGGTGGTGATCGGGCAGATCGCCGGGGCGCTCGGCGCCGGTGTGCTCGCCAATGCGATCGGCCGCAAGAAATCGATCATGCTGATCCTGATCGCCTACGCGACCTTCGCGCTGCTGGGTGCGTTCTCGACGTCGTTGCCGATGCTGCTGGCGGCACGGCTGCTGTTGGGCGCGTCGATCGGTGTGATGGTGGTGGTGGTCCCGGTGTTCATCGCGGAGTCGGCTCCGACGGCGGTGCGCGGCGCGTTGCTGACGACCTATCAACTGGCGATCGTCAGCGGCCTGATCGTCGGGTATCTCGCCGGTTACTTGTTGGCCGGCGGCCACAGCTGGCGCTGGATGCTGGGGCTGGCTGCGGTACCGGTGATCCTGTTGCTGCCGTTGGTGCTTCGGCTGCCCGACACGGCCCGGTGGTACCTGCTCAAAGGCCGGGTCGACGACGCCCGGCGCGCGCTGCTGCTCGTGGAGCCTGCCGCCAACGCCGACGCCGAGCTGGCCGAGGTCGGCCGCGCGTTGAGCGAAGGCTCCCCCGGTTTCAAAGGCGGCATCGGCGAGATGTTGCGACCACCGTATCTACGGGCCACCCTGTTTGTGATCGTGCTTGGCTTCCTGCTCCAGATCACCGGCATCAACGCGATCATCTACTACAGCCCCCGCATATTCGAAGCCATGGGATTCAGCGGAAATTTCGCGCTACTGGGCCTGCCGGCACTGGTGCAGGTCGCCGGTTTGGCCGCGGTGGGCGCAGCGTTGACGCTCGTGGACCGGGTCGGCCGGCGACCAATCCTGTTGTGCGGCATCGCCATGATGATCGCCGCGGACATCGTGCTGACGGTCGTGTTCGCCGGGGGCTTCGGCGGCGCGGCGCTCGGATTTGCCGGCATTCTGCTGTTCATCATCGGCTACACCCTGGGTTTCGGCTCGCTGGGCTGGGTGTACGCCAGCGAGAGCTTCCCCACCCGGTTGCGGTCGATCGGGTCGAGCACGATGTTGACCTCTAACTTGATCGCCAACGCGATCGTCGCGGCGGTTTTCCTGACGATGTTGCATTCCTTGGGCGGCGCGGGCACTTTCGCGGCATTCGGGGTGTTGGCCGTGATCGCGTTCGGATTCGTCTACAAGTTCGCGCCGGAGACCAAGGGTCGACAGCTCGAGGAGATCCGGCGCTTCTGGGAAAACGGCGGCCACTGGGAAGACCCGTGCACCTGATCCGTGCGGGCGCCGTCGTTCTCGATGGCAAGCTCTGCCGGCCAGGATGGGTGCAGATCGCCGGATGGCAGATTTTCACCTGCGGGTCCGGCAACCCGCCCAGACCACCCGACCAGGATTTCCCGGATTGCATTGTGGCGCCCGGGTTTATCGACATGCATGTGCACGGCGGCGGCGGGGCGTCGTATGTGGACGCCGAAAACATCGGCGGCGCCGCGGACTTTCACCTGAGCCACGGCACGACCACCACGATGGCCAGCCTGGTCACCACGTCGCCCGACAAGCTGCTCGCAGGTGTGCGAGCACTGGCCGATGCGACTCGAGACGGCACGCTGGCGGGCATCCACCTGGAAGGGCCGTGGCTGTCCACCGCGCGCTGCGGTGCACACGACCCCGTCCATATGCGTGACCCCGATCCCGCCGAGATCGACGAACTGCTGGCCGCCGCCGACGGCGCGATCCGGATGGTCACCCTGGCGCCGGAGCGACCCGGCAGCGGCGAGGCGATCCGGCGCCTTCGGGAAGCGGGAGTTGTTGTCGCCGTAGGACATACCGATGCGACGTATGAACTCACCCGGCAGGCGATCGCGCTGGGCGCCACGGTGGGCACACATCTGTTCAACGCGATGCCGCCGCTGAATCACCGCGAGCCCGGAGCGGCGCTGGCACTACTGGAGCACCCGGACGTCACCGTCGAGCTGATCGCCGATGGCGTGCATATGCACCCCGCGATGGCGCTTGCGGCCATGCGTGCCGCCGGGGCCGACCGGGTGGCGCTGATCACCGACGCGATCGCCGCCGCCGGATGCGCCGACGGCAGCTATCAGCTCGGCGGGGTAGCGATCGACGTCGAATCCGGTGTGGCCCGGGTGCATGCGACGACTACCATCGCCGGCAGCACCGCGACGATGGATCAGCTCTTCCGCACCGCGGCCGCCCAGGCAGGACTGGAGGCCGCGGTGCGGATGACCTCGGCGACCCCGGCGCGGGCCCTGGGCCTACAGCAGGTGGGCGAGCTGCGGGCCGGCTACGACGCCAATCTTGTTGTGCTGAATCGCGACTTGCGGGTCACCGCCGTCATGAAACGGGGCCACTGGCGCTAGCGCAGCCAGCGGGTCAGCCGGGAAACAGCAAGCGCGCCAAAGGCTCCCATCGCCATCGCGGTCAGCGTTTGTCGGGTGCTGATCCCCTCGTCGAGCAGGACGCGTGGAGCGATGATCGCGGGCGCGGGCGGCGGAGCGTACTTGCCGCGCGGGTCGTTGGAAAGCGTCGCCGCCCAGGCCGCGGCGAAGAGCACGAGATACCCGGTGATGTAGGAGAACACCATCAAGCCCAGCACCGGCCCGAACGTCGCACCCGCCGGGCTGCGCAGCACGACGCTCAAGTAGATCGAGGCCACCTGTTTGAACAGCTCGAAGCCGATCGCCGCGAGTAGGCCGGCGCGCGCCGAGTTTGGCAGGCTGACCTTGTGTCGCGGCAGCCGGCCGATCATCCAGGTGAACAGCATCCACGACACCAGCAGCGACACCAGTATCGATAGGCCCCGGAATATCACGCCGAATATCGAGAAATCGGGTATGCCAAGCCATTTCAACACCGCGCGCATCGGAGCCGCGTGGCCTAACGCGGTCAGCGCCACGGTCGCGAGGATGACCACGAACGTCCCCACCATCGCGACCAGATCGGACAGCTTGCCGCGCACGAAGCCCGGCGACTGGATCGGTTCGTCCCACCACATCTCGGTCACCGCCTCGCGTGTGTGCGACATCCAGCCCAGACCGGCCCACGCCGCGGTGATCAGACCGATCACACCGACCGACGCGCGCGCGTTGATCGCCGAATTCATCAAATTCACCAACTGCTGTCCGAGGGCGCCCGAGATCGTGTCGCGGATGTGGCCGTCGATGCTGGCGAGCAACTGCGGATCTCGGGCCAGTATGAAACCGACGACCGCGAAACTGACCATCAGCAAAGGGAATAGCGCGAAGATCGTGTAGTAGGTGAGCCCGGCCGCCAAGAAGCCGCCGTTGCGCGCGTCGAAATGCTTGTAGGCGCGCAGCACGTGGTCGAGCCATCCGAACCGGGCCCGCAACCGGTCAAGGATTCCGGGCTTGGCCGGCTCGTCCATGGTGAGCGCACTACCTCCGTTGCGGAAGAAACCCCAGCCGATCGTAGACCCGCTGGACTGTTTTTCCGGCCACTTCATCGGCGCGCTGTGCGCCTGCCGCCAGCACGGCCTCCAATTCGGCCAAATCCGATGTCAATTCGTCGACGCGGGCCTTGATCGGGGTGACGAATTCGACGACGGCCTCGGCCGTCTCCTTCTTCAAATCCCCGTAGCCGCGCCCGGCGTATCCGTCCACGAGCTTGTCGACGTCGACTCCGGTGACCGCCGACTGGATGGTCAGCAGATTCGATACACCCGGCTTGACCTCGACGTCAAAGCGGATCTCACGTTCGCTGTCGGTCACGGCCGAGCGAATCTTCTTCGCGGACAATGCCGGATCGTCGAGCAGATTGATCAGGCCGGCATCGGTGGCCGCCGACTTGCTCATCTTCGACGTCGGGTCGGCCAGGTCGTAGATCTTGGCGGTGGCCTTGGGAATGAGCATGTCGGGAACGACGAACGTGTCCGGGAAGCGGCTGTTGAACCGCTCCGCGATGTCACGGGCCAGCTCGAGGTGCTGGCGCTGGTCCTCACCCACGGGGACCAGATCGGTGTCGTAGGCCAGCACGTCGGCGGCCTGCAGCACCGGATAGGTGAACAGCCCCACGGTGGTGGAATCGGTGCCCTGGCGCTGCGACTTGTCCTTGAACTGCGTCATCCGCGATGCCTGACCGAAGCCGGTGAAGCAACCCAGCACCCAGGCCAGCTGGGTGTGGGCCGGGACGTGGCTTTGCACGAAGACGGTGCTGCGGGCGGGGTCGATTCCCAGCGCGAGGTACTGGGCGGCGGTGACCAGGGTTCGGCGGCGCAGTGCCTCGGGGTCTTGCGCGACGGTGATCGCGTGCAGGTCGACCACGCAGAAGAAGGCGTCATATTCGTCGGGGTGGTCGTCCTGCAGCGCAACCCACTGGGTAATCGCGCCCAGCGCATTGCCGAGGTGAAGCGAATCAGACGTGGGCTGCACGCCGGAGAGGATCCGGCGGGGTCCGGTAGTGGTGCTCATGATGCCCCGATCTTTTCACGCGCGCTTTGGTCGCCGCGCCCTCGCTTGCGGTACCGGCGGTACCGCATTTAATGTCGGCTGCATGACGACGCGCGAGCCGATCCACCTGGGTTCCGGAGAGCCCGTCCTGCTGCTGCACCCGTTCCTGCTTTCCCAGATGGTCTGGGAGGACGTCGCGCAGCAGCTGGCGGACACCGGCCGCTACGAGGTGTTCGCCCCGACCATGGCAGGTCACAACGGTGGACCGTCGGCCGGGACCTGGTTTCTCAGTTCGGGGGTGCTCGCCGACCACGTCGAGCGGCAAATGGACGAACTGGGCTGGGAGACCGCACACATCGTGGGCAACTCGCTGGGCGGCTGGGTCGCGTTCGAGCTCGAGCGGCGCGGTCGGGCCCGCAGCGTCACCGGCATCGCGCCGGCCGGTGGCTGGACGCGGTGGAGCCCGGCAAAATTCGAGGTCATCGGCAAGTTCGTGCTGGGTATCCCGCTGCTGGTGCTCGCCTGGCTGTTCGGGACGCGGGTGCTGCAGCTGCCGTTCAGCCGCCAACTGTCCACCTACGCGCTCAGCGCCTCGCCGGACGGGGTCAGCGAGCACAAACTCAGCGGCATCATCGACGACGTCGCGCACTGCCCGGCCTACCTACAGCTGCTGGTCAAGGCGTTGCTGCTGCACGGATTGCGTGAGCTCGCGCTCAACGCCGTGCCCGCCCACCTGGTGGTCTGCGAGAAGGACCGGGTCATCCCGGCACCCAGGTTCAGCCGGCATTTCACCCGGCACCTGCCGGAGGGCCACCGGGTCACCAAGCTCGACGGAGTCGGGCATGTCCCGATGTTCGAGGCGCCCGACCGCGTCACCCAGGTGATCACCGGCTTCCTCGACGAGTGCAGCCGGGCGGACTCGCGCCCGCAGCAATCCACCGGCTAGTCAGGCCCGCGCCAGCGCCTTGTCCAGGTTCTCGGCGATCGAGGCGAGGAACTCCTCGCTCTGCTGCCACTTCTGATCGGGTCCGATCAGGATGGCGAGATCCTTGGTCATCTTGCCGCTCTCGACGGTGGCGATGACGACGGATTCCAGCTTCTGGGCGAAGTCGATGACGGCAGGCGTGTTGTCCAGCTTGCCGCGGTGCTGCAGTCCCCGCGTCCAGGCGAAGATCGAGGCGATCGGGTTGGTCGACGTCGGCTTGCCGGCCTGATACTGCCGGTAGTGCCGGGTGACGGTGCCGTGCGCTGCCTCGGCCTCGACGGTCTTGCCGTCGGCCGTCATCAGCACCGAGGTCATCAGCCCCAGCGAGCCGTAACCCTGTGCGACGGTGTCGGACTGGACGTCACCGTCATAGTTCTTGCAGGCCCAGACGTAACCGCCGTCCCACTTCAGGCAGGCGGCCACCATGTCGTCGATCAGCCGGTGCTCGTAGGTCAGCCCCTCGGCTTCGAACTGTGCCTTGAACTCCTCGTCGTAGATGCGCTGGAACTCGTCTTTGAACATGCCGTCGTAGGCCTTGAGGATGGTGTTTTTGGTGGACAGGTACACGGGCCATTTGGCGTTGAGCCCGTAGGCGAATGACGCCCGGGCGAAGTCGCGGATGGAGTCGCGGAAGTTGTACATCCCCATTACGACGCCACCGTGCTCGGGGATGTCCACCATCTCGTGCACAACCGGCTCGCCACCGTCAGCGGGCGTGAAAGTTATTGCGACAGTGCCGGGCTTGTCGACCTTGAAATTCGTCGACCGGTACTGGTCGCCGAATGCATGACGGCCGATGACGATCGGCTTGGTCCAGCCCGGCACCAGCCGAGGCACGTTCGAGATCACGATCGGTTCACGGAAGATGGTGCCGCCCAGAATGTTGCGAATCGTCCCGTTCGGCGAAAGCCACATCTTCTTGAGGTTGAACTCCCGGACACGCGCCTCGTCGGGGGTGATCGTGGCGCACTTGACACCCACACCGTGCTTCTTGATGGCATACGCCGCGTCGATCGTCACCTGGTCGTCGGTGCGGTCTCGGTGCTCGATGCCCAGGTCGTAGTACTCCAAGTTGATGTCAAGGTGCGGAAGGATCAGCATGTCCTTGATCATCTTCCAGATGACGCGGGTCATCTCGTCACCGTCGAGCTCGACGACGGGCCCCTTGACTTTGATCTTGGGCACGGTCAGCCCTGCGAAGCCGCTATCGCTTCATTGAACGTCTTGCTCGGCCGCATCACGGCGGTCGTCTTGTCGCTGTCGGGCTGGTAGTAACCACCGATGTCGACCGGTTCGCCTTGTACCTTTGCCATTTCGGCCACGATGGATTCCTCGTTCTCGCGCAGCGAGTCGGCCAGCGGGGCGAAGTGCTCACGCAGCTCTTCGTCGTCGGTTTGCTCGGCGAGTTCGCAAGCCCAGTACATCGCCAGATAGAACTGGCTGCCCCGGTTGTCGAGTTCACCGGTCTTGCGTGACGGACTCTTGTTGTTGTCCAGCAACTTGCCGATGGCGGCGTCCAGCGTCTTGGCCAGAATCTTGGCGCGCGCGTTGTCCGTCTTGATCCCGATGTCCTCGAAACACGCTCCCAGAGCCAGGAATTCGCCGAGGGAGTCCCAGCGCAGATGGTTCTCCTCGACAAGCTGGTGCACGTGCTTGGGCGCCGAACCACCGGCTCCCGTTTCGTACATCCCGCCGCCGGCCATCAACGGCACGATGGACAGCATCTTGGCGCTGGTGCCCAGCTCCAGGATCGGGAACAGGTCGGTCAGGTAGTCGCGCAGGATGTTTCCGGTCGCGGCGATGGTGTCCTGTCCGCGCATGGCGCGTTCGATGGTGTGCCGCATGGCGCGTTCCTGCGACATGATCTGGATGTCGAGGCCCTCGGTGTCCAGCTCGGCCAGGTACGTGTTGACCTTCTTGCGTAGTTCGTTCTCGTGCGGACGCTCCTGGTCCAGCCAGAACACCACCGGCATGCCCGAATTGCGCGCCCGGTTGACGGCCAGTTTGACCCAGTCGCGGATCGGCTCGTCGCGAACGATCGGCATGCGCCAGATGTCGCCGGCTTCCACGTTTTGCGTCAGCAGCACGTCCCCGGTGTCGAGGTCGACGATGTTGGCGACGCCGTCCTCGGGGATCTCGAACGTCTTGTCATGCGAGCCGTACTCTTCGGCCTGCTGAGCCATCAGTCCGACGTTGGGGACGGTGCCCATCGTGGTCGGGTCGAAGGCGCCGTGCGTCTTGCAGAAGTTGATGATCTCCTGGTAGATCCGGGCGAAGGTCGATTCCGGGTTGACGGCCTTGGTGTCCTTCTGCCGGCCGTCGGCCCCGTACATCTTGCCGCCGGCGCGGATCATCGCCGGCATCGACGCATCCACGATCACATCGCTGGGCGAGTGAAAGTTGCTGATGCCCTTGGCCGAATCGACCATGGCCAGTTCGGGACGGTGCTCGTGGCAGGCGTGCAGGTCACGGATGATCTCGTCGTGCTGCGACGCCGGCAGCGACTCGATCTTGTCGTACAGGTCGACCAATCCGTTGTTGACGTTGACGCCGAGTTCGTCGAACAACGCCTGATGTTTGGCGAACGCGTCCTTGTAGAAGACCTTGACGGCGTGTCCGAAGACGATGGGGTGGGATACCTTCATCATCGTCGCCTTCACGTGCAGCGAGAACATCACGCCGGTCTTGCGCGCGTCCTCCATCTGCTCCTCGTAGAACTCGCAGAGCGCTTTCTTGCTCATGAACATGCTGTCGATGATGTCGCCGTCGCGTAGCGACACGGTCGGCTTGAGCACGATCTTCTTGCCGCCCTTGGTCTCCAGCTCCATCTTCACGCTGCGCCCGCGGTCCAGCGTCATCGACTTCTCGCCGTGATAGAAGTCGCCGTGCTTCATCGTCGCAACGTGGGTGCGCGATGCCTGGGACCACTCACCCATGCTGTGCGGGTGCTTGCGCGCGTACTCCTTGACCGCGTTCGGCGCGCGACGGTCCGAGTTTCCTTGGCGCAGCACCGGGTTGACGGCGCTGCCAAGGCATTTCGAATAGCGCTCGCGGATTTCCTTGTCTTCGTCGGTCTTCGGGCTCTGCGGGAAGTCGGGGATCTTGTAGCCCTTGCCTTGCAGCTCCTTGATCGCGGCAACCAGCTGGGGCACCGAGGCGCTGATGTTCGGCAACTTGATGATGTTGGTGTCGGCCAGCTTGGTCAGCCGGCCCAGTTCGGCCAGGTTGTCCGGCACCCGCTGCTCTTCGGTCAGGTGCTCGGGGAACTCGGCGAGGATCCGGGCGGCCACCGAGATGTCGCTGGTCTTGATCTCGATGCCGGCCGGCTCGGCGAAAGCCCGCACGATCGGCAGGAACGCGTAGGTCGCCAGCAACGGCGCCTCGTCGGTCAGCGTGTAGATGACGGTCGGCTTATCGGCGCTCACGGACGGTCCCTCTCCCGATCAGATTTTGGGGGGCTCAGCGTTGTCCTTGCCACGTTATCAAGGGCGTTTGAGCAGGTGTCGACCTGCCATTGGCATCCAGTCGGCTCAGTAAGCTAGTCTTCGTATTGGTCATGAGCGCCAGCATCAAGCCCCGGCTTGCTGGCCGGCAACCCTCCAACCGCGGTGGGGTGCCCCGGGTGATGACCAGGTTGAGTAGCCACAGCACCGGCTATCCGGCAAGCGCGGGTCCGCCATGACGGGCCCCTGAGTAGACAGGGAACGTGATGTGCAGTCACCCACCTCATCCGCGTCTCATCGCGTGTCGGTGCTGAACCACCGGCCCCCGGCTGACGTCTTCGATGCAGGCGTCCCGGGCGGCTACCAGCACCTCGACACGTCCCCTTCCAGCAGAAAGCCCCGCTCATGAGCGCCGACACCGACACCGATCCGACCGCGCATTGGTCGTTCGAAACCAAGCAGGTGCACGCCGGCCAGCAGCCGGACCCGGCCACCAACGCACGCGCCCTGCCGATCTACCAGACCACCTCGTACGTCTTCGACGACACCAACCACGCCGCCGCCCTGTTCGGGCTCGAGGTTCCCGGCAACATCTACACCCGGATCGGTAACCCGACCACCGATGTCGTCGAGCAGCGGATCGCCGCACTCGAGGGCGGCGTCGCCGCACTGTTTCTGTCCTCCGGACAGGCCGCTGAGACATTCGCCATATTGAACCTCGCATGTGCCGGCGATCACATCGTGTCCAGCCCTCGCCTGTACGGCGGCACCTACAACCTGTTCCACTACTCGCTGCCCAAGCTCGGCATCGAGGTGACCTTCGTCGAGGATCCCGACGACCTGGATTCATGGCAGGCGGCGGTGCGGCCCAACACCAAGGCCTTCTTCGCCGAGACGATCTCCAACCCGCAGATCGACATCCTGGACATCCCCGGTGTCGCCGGGGTGGCCCACGCCAACGGCGTACCGCTGATCGTCGACAACACGATCGCC
Organism: Mycobacterium ahvazicum; assembly: GCF_900176255.2. Classification (GTDB taxonomy): domain Bacteria; phylum Actinomycetota; class Actinomycetes; order Mycobacteriales; family Mycobacteriaceae; genus Mycobacterium; species Mycobacterium ahvazicum. The sequence continues at coordinate 663,248 of NZ_FXEG02000002.1, read as the reverse complement.
ACGCCGTACCTGATCCAGCCATTCGCCCACGGCGCCGACATCGTGGTGCACTCCGCGACCAAGTACCTGGGCGGGCACGGCTCCGCGATCGCCGGGGTCATCGTCGACGGCGGCACCTTCGACTGGACGCAGGGCCGCTTCCCCGGGTTCACCACACCCGACCCGAGCTACCACGGCGTGGTGTTCGCCGAGCTCGGACCGCCGGCGTTCGCCCTGAAGGCGCGCGTGCAATTGCTGCGCGACCTGGGGTCCGCGGCGTCGCCTTTCAACGCGTTCCTGGTGGCCCAGGGTCTGGAGACGCTGAGCCTGCGTATCGAGCGCCACGTCGCCAACGCGCAACGGGTCGCGGAGTTCCTCGAGGCTCACGACGGCGTGCTGTCGGTGAACTACGCGGGGCTGCCCAGCTCACCGTGGCATGAGCGGGCAAAGAAGCTGGCGCCCAAGGGAACCGGTGCGGTGCTGGCGTTCGAGCTGGCCGGCGGTGTCGAGGCGGGCAAGGCGTTCGTGAACGCGCTGCAACTGCACAGCCACGTCGCCAACATCGGCGACGTGCGCTCGCTGGTGATCCACCCGGCGTCGACCACCCACGCCCAGCTGAGTCCCGCCGAGCAGCTGAGCACCGGCGTCACACCCGGACTGGTGCGCCTGGCCGTCGGCATCGAGAACATCGACGACATCCTGGCCGACCTGGAGCTCGGATTCGCCGCCGTCCCGAACAGTTCTGACCCACAGTCCGTGGCGGCTTTCTAGGGACCTGACATGACGATCTCCGACGTCCCCACCCAAACGCTGCCCGCCGAAGGCGAGGTCGGCCTGGTCGACATCGGCTCGCTGACCACAGAGAGCGGCGCGGTCATCGACAACGTCTGTATCGCCGTGCAGCGCTGGGGCGAGCTGTCCCCGACCCGCGACAACGTCGTGGTGGTTTTGCACGCTCTCACCGGCGATTCGCACATCACCGGCCCGGCCGGGCCGGGACATCCCACACCCGGTTGGTGGGACGGAATCGCGGGGCCGGGCGCGCCGATCGACACCAACCGCTGGTGCGCGGTCGCGACCAATGTGCTGGGTGGGTGCCGTGGCTCCACCGGGCCGAGTTCGCTTGCCCGGGACGGCAAACCATGGGGTTCCCGGTTCCCGCTGATCACGGTACGCGACCAGGTCGAGGCGGACATCGCCGCCCTCGACGCGCTGGGAATAAACCAGGTCGCCGCTGTCGTTGGCGGATCCATGGGCGGCGCAAGGGCTTTGGAATGGATGGTCGGCCGCCCCGAGCGGGTCCGGGCCGGATTGCTGCTGGCCGTCGGGGCACGTGCCACCGCCGACCAGATCGGCACCCAGACCACCCAGATCGCGGCGATCAAGGCCGACCCGAATTGGCAAGGCGGCGATTACCACGACACCGGCCGGTCTCCGGATGCCGGACTGTCGATCGCCCGGCGCTTCGCCCATCTGACGTACCGCGGCGAGGTCGAACTCGACAACAGGTTCGCCAACGACAGCCAAAGCGACGAGGACCCGTCCGACGGCGGGCGCTACGCGGTGCAGAGCTATCTGGAACACCAGGGCGACAAGATCCTGGCCCGTTTCGACGCCGGCAGTTACGTGATCCTGACCGAGACGCTCAACAGCCACGACGTCGGCCGCGGCCGCGGCGGGGTGAGCAAGGCGCTGCGCGGGTGCCCGGTGCCGGCCGTGGTCGGCGGCATCACCTCCGACCGGCTGTATCCGCTGCGCTTGCAGCAGGAGATGGCCGACCTGTTGCCGGGCTGTCGCGGGCTCCAGATTGTCGACTCGATCTGCGGGCATGACGGATTTCTGGTGGAGACCGAGGCGGTGGGCGAATTGGTCCGCGAGACACTGGATTTGGCTGCGAACGAAGGTGCGTGTCGGCCGTGACCCGGTCGAGGCACGACCGCTCCCTGTCCTTCGGTTCAGCGGCCGCCGCCTACGAGCGTGGCCGCCCGTCGTATCCACCCGAGGCGATCGACTGGCTGTTGCCGCGGGGTGCGCGTCAGGTGCTGGATCTGGGCGCGGGCACCGGCAAGCTCACCACCAGGCTGGTGGAACGCGGCCTCGACGTGGTGGCGGTGGACCCGATTCCGGACATGCTCGAGGTGCTGAGCGCCTCGCTGCCGGAAACTCGTGCGGTGCTGGGCACCGCCGAAGAGATTCCGTTGGAGGACAACAGCGTTGACGCCGTGCTGGTCGCCCAGGCGTGGCACTGGGTGGACCCGGAACGAGCGATTCCCGAAGTGGCCCGCGTGCTGCGTCCCGGCGGACGACTGGGCCTGGTGTGGAACACCCGCGACGAGCGGCTCGGCTGGGTGCGGGAGCTCGGTCAGATCATCGGAAGCGACGGCGACGGACGCCGCTTCGACGTCACGCTGCCCCTGCCGTTTGCCGAGCGTCAGCGTCATCAGGTTGAGTGGACGAATTACCTTACGCCGCAAGCCTTGATCGACTTGGTTGCCTCGCGCAGCTACTGCATCACCTCGCCGACCGAAGTCCGCACTCAAACGCTCGACCAGGTACGCCGGCTGCTGGCCACCCACCCGGCGCTGGCGAATTCGACCGGGCTGGCGATGCCCTACGTCACCGTCTGCATCCGGGCGACGCTGGCCGGCTGACGGTCCTGCGCGGTGATCCTGGACTCGATGTCATAGGGCACGATGATCGCGGTCGCCCCACGGATGCGGCTGACGGCGCGAGCCATCTTGTCCGCGGTGCGATCGTGCAGCAGCCGGCCCAGCAGCGGCGAGAAGGTCCGGCGCGGCAACAGCACCGTCACCTTGCTGCCGGGGTGATCACTGAGCACCCGCCTGACCAATTCGTGTGCCGCCCGGCTCAAATGCCGATCCGGGCAGTTGATCAACCACAGCGGGGTGTCGTGTTCGAAGCGATCCCAGCGCTCCCGCAGCCGCATCGCATGATCGACATCGATCACGAAATGCACCGCGGTGAGCTCGTCGGCGTGCAGCCCGTACCCGAGGCGCAGTGCTTCCACCTCGGCGAGGTCGACCGAGTCGACGAACACCAGCACCTGCAGTTGCGGATGCCGGTCCAGGTCGATGTCCGCTCCGTGCGACATCTCCAGGACGGAAGCCTCGGCACGGTACTTCTTGTTCAGCCGTATCAGGGTGAACACCAGCACCGGGAATACGACCACGACGAGCCACGCACCTTCGGTGAACTTGGCCACCGCAAAGATCGCCACCACAATCGTCGAGGAGATCCCCGCCGACACATTGACGACGAACTTGCTCCGCCACCCCGGCCCGCGTTGCTTGTAATGGTGTTTGGCCATGCCGTAGCCGGCCATCGAAAATCCGGTGAACACACCGATCGCGAAGAACGGCACCAGCGCGCTCACCTTCGCCTCGGTGATCACCAGCAGCGTCAGCGCCAGACCGGCGAGCAGCAGGATGCCGTTGGAGAACACCAGCCGATGACCGCGCTTGGTCAGCGGGCGGGGCAGAAAGCGGTCCTCGGCCACGAAACTGGCCAACGCGGGAAAACCGTTGAAGCTGGTGTTGCAGCCGGTGAACAGGATCGCCGCGGTCGACGCCTGCACCAGGAAGTACAAGACATGGCCCAGCACACCGTTACCGAAGACGGCGTGGGCGATCTCGGACAACATCGACGGGTATTCGTCGAGATACGGCACGGCGTGGGTGACGTGCGCGAGCCAGGCCACCCCGGCCAGCAGGAAGCCGAGGATGCACGCCATCACCGTGATGACGCGACGGGCGTTGACGCCCTCGGGCTTCTGGAAAACGTCGACACTGTTGGAAACCGCTTCGATACCGGTCAACGAGGCGCCGCCATTGGCGAACGCACGCAACACGATCAGCACCGTCGCACCCATCACCAGTCCACCACCCTGATGCACCGGCACGGCACCGGCGATGTGCTGCGGGTCGTATTTTGGTAAACCCCAGATGATTTCACGAACGAAACCGGTCAGAATGGTCACGGCGATCATGGCGACGAAGGCATAGGTGGTCATTGCGAACGCCCGGCCCGACCGTCGCACCCCACGCAGGTTGACCAAGCAGATCAGCACCACCGCGGCCAGCGTGATTTCCAGATGGTACGGACGCAAGACCGGAATCGCCGAGACGACCGCCACGGTCGCGGCCGCGGGTTGCACCGCCACGGTGACCACATAGTCGATCAGTAACGCCGCCGCCGCGACCTGCGCCACCCGCGGACCGAAGTTCTCCCGGGCAACGGTATAGGAGCCGCCGGAGCGCACGTAGGTCATCACGACCTGCCGGTAGGACGCCGAGACCAGCGCCAGAATGACGAGGATGACTCCGGTGATCGGAAGTAACAACGCGAACGCCGCCATTCCGGCCGCCGGCAACAGCTCGAGCATGATCTGCTCGGGACCGTACGCGGTCGACGAGATAGCGTCCGGTGAAAGCGCGCCGAGCGCAACAGGATTCGACAGTCGTTCCGATTCCAGCTGATCGGTGGTCAGTGGCTTTCCGAGGAAGGTCCGCTTGCACCTGTCGGAAAATGACAGCGGTATTCCGGGGTTCGTCATACCCGGGTCACCTCCGCGATCCGGGACTCGATGTCATAGGGCACGATCTGTGCCGTCGCACCGGAAATGCGGCTGACCGCGCGGGCGATCTTGTCCGCGGTGCGGTCGTGCAGGAGTCGGCCTACCAGCGGCGAATACGTTCGGCGCGGTAGCAATACCGTCACCATGGTGTCGGGATGGTCGTCGAGCACCCGCAGCACCAATTCATGTGCGGCCCTTGCTAAGTGGCGGTCGGGGCAGTCGACCATCCGCAGCGGGGTGTGGTGCTCGAAGCGCTCCCACCGCTGCCGTAACCGCTCGGCGCTCAGCGCGTCCAGCATGAAGTGCACCGCTGTCAGCTCGTCGGCATGCAATCCGTTGCCGTAGCGCAGCGCCTCGATCTCGGCGAGATCGACGGCATCCACCAAGACCAGGACTCGATGTCGCGAGTAGCGTTGCAGCACAGGACTTTCAGAATGCGACATCTCCAGTACCGAAGCCTCGGCGCGGTACTTCTGGTTGAGCCGCATCAGCGCGAAGACCAACAGCGGAAAGACGACGACGATGAGCCACGCACCCTCGGTGAACTTGGCCACTGCGAAGATGCACACGACGATTGTCGACAGGATCCCGGCCGACAGATTCACGGCGATCTTGTAGCGCCACCCCGCTCCGCGTTGAGTCAGGTAGTGCTTGGTCATGCCGTAGCCGGCCATCGAAAATCCGGTGAACACACCGATCGCATAGAACGGAACCAGCGCGTCGACGGAGCCGCCGGTGATGACCAGCAACGCCACCGCCAGCGCGGTGAGGGTGAGGATACCGTTGGAGAACACCAATCGGTGTCCGCGCTTCATCAGCGGCCGGGGCATGAAGCGGTCTTCGGCGACGAAACTGGCCAGCGCGGGGAATCCGTTGAAGCTGGTATTGCCGCCGGTGTACAGGATCGCCGCGGTCGATGCCTGCAACAAGAAGTACAGGACATGACCGATCGCACCGTCGCCGAAGACAGCCCGGGCGATTTCGGACAACATCGACGGATAGCCGTCCACATAGGGCGCGGCGTGCGTAACGTGCACCAGCCACGCCACACCCGCCAGCAGAAAGCCGAGTATGCAGGCCATGATCGTCATCACCCGCCGGGCATTGACACCTTCGGGCTTGCGCAGACTGTTGACCGTATTGGAGATGGCTTCCACTCCGGTGAGCGACGAGCCGCCATTGGCGAACGCGCGCAACACGATCAGTACCGTCGCGCCCATGATCAGTCCACCACCCTGATGCACGGGGACGACTCCCGCCATGTGTTGCGGATCGTATGTTGGCAGATTGCCCAGGAATTCACGGACGATCCCGGCCACGATCATCAGCGACACCATGGCGACGAATGCGTAGGTCGGTACCGCGAAGCGAACTCCTGCTTCCCGCAGTCCGCGCAGGTTCGCGAAGCACATCAGCAGGACCACCCCCACCGTGATCTCCAGGCTGAAGGGCCCCAGCACCGGAACCGCCGACACCACCGCGACCGTGCCGGCGGCACACTGCACCGCGACGGTGACGACGTAGTCGATTAGCAGCGCGGCGGCGGCAACCTGGGCCACCCGCGGCCCGAAGTTCTCGCGCGCGACCACATACGATCCGCCCGACCGGGTGTAGACCATGACAACCTGGCGATAGGACGCGGACACCAGCACCAGGATCAACAGGATCACGCCGGTAATCGGAAGCAGCAATGCAAAGGCGGCCATTCCCGCTGCCGGCAGCAGCTCGATCATGATCTGTTCGGACCCGTAGGCGGTCGACGAAATTGCATCCGGCGACAGCACACCCAGCGCAACGGGATTCGACAATCTTTCATGCTGGAGCTCGTCGGTGATCAAAGGCTTTCCGAGCAGGCCGCGCTTGCACACGTCGGAGAACGATGACCACGCCTTGTGCTTGTCATCCAAAGTTGTTGCCACAGGCCATATTCCTTATCCCCATCCGAATCCCCATCCGATGAAACCCGCCGAAAGCGTAGCGCCTCGAAGGTGTCGTGTCTCTTCCCCGCCAGACGACAAGGAGCAGGAAAGTCCGCAAAGACACAGCAAGTTTTCAGCGATACTGGCAGGAGATTCGAAGTTGGTCATCTGGGTGTAACAAAGAAGGTCTCTTGGATCACAAAAGCAGCCGATTTCAACCACATTCGGCAACAACTGAGGCTCACTAAGATCACCATGAAATCAGGCAACTCCCAGCAAACACTCATGCCGTGGGCGGGTCCGGCAACTACACCAGCCGGGCTGTCGAGTTCACTGAATCGGTGAATTATGTTGTGCTCCAACGGAATTATGGCGCCAGGGCGGACATTCGCTTACTTTCCAGTGAATTCTGCTGAGGCTCACAGCGATTCATCAGCTGTTACGATCGGCCAAATCTTCTGAAAGGGGCGGAATCTCATGCACCAGTGCGTCATCGTCAGCGGTGATGACGCGCTGGCGACGACGATCATCGAGGAGCTGAAAAGGGCGGGCGCAAGCGTTGCCAGGCTCCTCGACTCCGACCTCGCCGGCGCCCGCGTCAAGACCGAACTCGCCAAGGCCGGCGTCGCGCACGCGTCGGCGGTCATCTGCGCCGGCGTGGACGATGCCACGAATCTCGAGATCGCCCTGCTGGCGCGTAAGGCCAATCCCGATATTCGCGTCGTGGCGCGACTGGCCAACGACGTGTTGCGCGAGGCCGTCGCCGCCGACGACGGGCTGAGCGCGATCCTGGGCGTTGCGGACCTCGCGGCGCCGGCAGTCGTCGAAGCGTGCTTGGCACGCACTACCCACCCTTTCGAAGCCGCCGGAATGCAATTCGTTGTCTTCGGCGCCGAAGCGCCCTACGACGCGGCCTTGCGTGAGATCTACGGCGACCTGGCTCCCGTAGCAATTGTCAACGGTGAGAAGACCCTCAGCCCCGGTGAAGTCGTGGTCTGCCCGGGGCGGGACATGCGCGTCAACGCGGGCGACTGGACGGCCATGATCGGCACCACCGAGGAGGTGGCCGCCTGCGGGATCAAGGCACCGCGTCAAAACAGAACGCGTACCCGTCAGCCGCGGCTGCGCCGAATGATTTACGCCTTGCGCACCCTCTCCAATGACGTCAATCCCGCCTTCTACCCCGTGATCGCGGCGCTGGGCGTTTTGGTCATCGGCTCGACGACGCTGCTGCACTTCTCCTACACCCACCCGGGGATGTCGTGGGTCGACGCGTTCTACTTCACCAACGAGACGATCACCACCACGGGCTACGGTGACTTCAGCTTCGCCAAACAGCCGACCTGGTTGCGGTTCTACGCCGCCATGCTGATGTTGGGCGGCGTGACCACCACCGCCCTGCTGGTCTCCTTCGTCGCTGATGTGATGTTGTCCCGGCGGTTCGTCTGGTCCTCCGGACGCCCACGGGCACGGCACCTGCGCAACCACGTCATCGTCGTCGGCCTTAGCGCGCTGGGCATCCGGGTCGTCACCGATCTGATCGCGGAAGGCTATGACGTCGCGGTCATCGAGCGTGACCAGGGCAACCCATTTCTGTCGACGATGACCGAACTTGACGTGCCGGTGATCTTCGGGGACGCGACCCTGCGCCAGACGCTGGAGGCCGCCCGTGTCGAAACCGCCCGCGCGATCGCGGTGCTGACTCGTGACGACATGGTCAATATCGAGACCGGAATCGTGCTTCGGGAGATGCTGGGCTCCCAGCTGACAACGGCAGGCAACAGCCGGTGGAGTGAGGTTCCGGTGGTGCTGCGGGTCTACGATCACGACCTCGGTTCCGCGGTCGCACAGCGATTCGGGTTCGAGAATGTACGTTCCACGGTCGAGTTGGCCGCACCGTGGTTCATCGGCGCCGCAATGGGTCTGCAAGTGCTGGGCACGTTTTCAGTCGGAAGCCGATCCTTCTTGGTTGGTGGCATGCATGTGCAGGCCGGCAGTGAACTAGACGGGTTGCAGATGTTCGAGGTGTCCACCCAAATCCGGGTGATCGCGATTACCCGCGACGACGCCCCGGTTCAGTTGCACCCGCGCCGCGATGCCCGGCTCAGCGCCGGAGACACCGTCTACCTCGTCGGCCCATACCGGGAACTGCTGGCCACCTTGCGCAAGGGACAGCCGTCTACCGATGCTGCCGCTCACCCGTGCCCGGGCGAAGCCTACTCCATCGTTCGCTCGAACGGCGCCGGCGCGTAATGGATTTCGCGACACTTCCGCCGGAGGTCAACTCCGGCCTGATGTACAGCGGTCCCGGGTCCGGCCCGATGCTGACCGCCGCCCAGGCGTGGGAAGAGCTTGCGGCACAACTATACTCGTCGGCACACTCTTATCAGTCGGTGGTCTCTGAGCTTGCCGCGGGACCATGGCGGGGTCCGTCGTCGGTGACGATGGCGGCGGCCGCCGCGTCGTACGCGGCATGGATGGGCCGAACCGCCGCGCAAGCCGAGCAAACGGCCGGGCAGGCCATTGCGGCCGTGGCCGCGTATGAGTCCGCTTTCGCCGCAACGGTTCCCCCGACGGAGGTGGCCGCCAACCGCAGCCTGCTGATGTCGTTGATCGCCACAAACCTGTTGGGGCAGAACACGCCCGCCATCGCGGCCACCGAGGCCCAGTACAGCGAGATGTGGGCGCAGGATGCGGCGGCGATGTATGGCTACGCCGGTTCGACGGCAGCGGCCACACAGCTGACGCCGTTCGCCGCGCCACGACAAAACACCGACCCGAGCGGGACGGCAAGCCAGGCGGATGCGGTGGCCCAGGCCGGTGAGGTGCCCGCCGGCTCGGCGCAGAGCGTGGTGACCAGTGCGACGGGATCCGACGTGGCGACCGCCGCCGCGTCTGCGCTCGGCTTGTCGACACCGAGGGACGCGATCGACCTGGGTGCCGACGCCATTGCCTACGCCGTCGACGCGCCACTGGCACCACTCGGGGCGATTTCCCTTCCGATCGACCTGGTCGGTGCCCAGACCGGTATACACACTGACGACATCGTCAGTGGGTGGGACGCCGCGGGAACCGCACCGGAGGCTGTGGTGAAGAGCGTGACGCCCTCCGTATCGGGGCCGAATGTGGTTTCCAACACGGTGTCGGCGGGCCTGGGCGAGGCCGAGGCGGTCGGACGGCTCTCGGTGCCGCCCACCTGGGCTTCCGCGACGCCGGCCGTGCAGCCGACTGCGCTGGCTTTGCCGGCAACGCCGGCCGCGTTCGCACCGCAGGCGGTGACCCCCGGTTTGGGTAGCTCGTTCGGCGAGATGGCCCTGGCCGGCACGGCCGGGCGTGCCATCCGCGATGGTTTCGGCGCGCGCGCCAAGGATCGGGTCGGGCCCCAGGCAGTCAGTGCCGCGGCCCCGCGAATCGGCGACGACGATACCGCCGCCGGGGACGAGCCGCGCACCGTGGTGACGGGAATCGCAGCCGAGATACGCGAATTCGCCAGGCTGCGCGACGAGGGGCTGATTTCCGACCAGGAATACACCGAGCAGCGGAATCGACTGCTGGGTCGCTGATGTGAATTCACCACTGACCGACGACGTCCAACAGAGGAACTGCATCTTAAAGTTGAGCGCGGGCCTCGAATCGCGTCATAGTTGGAGCTAAACATGTTGTCGCGCACGGTATCTTGAGCTCGTGCCGAGGGCCGCAGAGTACGCCTCCGCGGTACGGGATTATCCAACCGCGAAAGTTGCGGATTCCCAGCGTCCCCCGCGATGGAAGCCAATCGTGCTGCTCGCTTTGGTCGTCGGGCTGCAAAGCGCCGATGCCGGGACCGTGGGGGCACTGGTTGTCCCACTCACGCAGTCATTGCACATCAACAACATTCAGGTTGGCCTGCTGGTCACGGTGTCGACCGGCGTCGGTGCCGTCGCCACGCTGGTGGCCGGGCCGCTGGCCGACCGCACCGTGCGGGTGCGCCTGCTGTGGATGGCGCTGCTGCTGTGCTCGGCGGCGATGGCGCTCAGCGCGGCCAGCCCCAGCTACGGCTGGCTGCTGGCATGCCGGGTGGCCCTCGGCGCCGGGATCGCGGTGTCCGGGCCCGTGGTCGCCTCGCTGGTCGGCGACTACTTCAAGCCGGCCGAGCGCGGTCGCGTGTACGGGCTCGTCCTCGCGGGTGAGGGCACGTGTACGGCGATCGGGCTGCTGGTCGCGGGCGAACTCGGGGCCCTCAGCTGGCGGCTCGGTTTCGGCTGGCTGGCCGCGGTGGGTTTCCTGCTCAGCGTCGCGGTGGGCACACTGCTGCGCGAACCGTCGCGTGGCAGCCGACTCGGCGACCGGGTGACGGATGCGCCGCACCGCTCGGTCTGGCGGGAACTGCGCTGGGTGGCGTCGGTGCGCACCAATGTCGTTCTGATCGCGGCGTCCTCGTTCGGCTACTTCTTCTCGACCGGGTTGAGCACGTTCGGTGTCGCCTTGCTGTGCGGCCGGTTCGAGATCGGCCAGTCGGTGGCCACCATGCTGATCGCCGTCCTCGGGGTCGGGGCGCTGACCGGCGTGCTCACCACCGGACGCATGGCCGACTGGCTGACCCATCGGGGGCACATCAGCGCTCGGATCATGGTGGGCGGGGCGGCTTTTCTCGCCGCGGCGGTATTCATCCTTCCGACGCTGCTCGCGGACAGCCTGGTGTTGGCGCTGATATTCGCGTTCTTCGCGGGTACCGCGATGGGTGGGGTGAACCCACCGCTGAATGCGGCAAGGCTGGACATCGTGCATTCCCGGCTGTGGGGCACGGCGGAGGCGGTGCGGAGCACCCTGGTGTCGGTGTCTACCGGGCTGGCGCCGGTGGTGTTCGGCGGGGTGTCCGCGGCGCTGGGCGACACCCCCGGCGCGTTGGGCGACACCTTTCTGATCATGCTTGTCATGCCGATCGTCGCCGCGGGGCTCTTGCTCGTGGTTGCCCGGCGTACCTACCCGCGCGATGTAGCGACGGCGATGGCCTCCGAGGTGCTGACGGCTACTACCGAACCGGAGCGGTGCCGAACCTGAACCGGCGCCCGGAGACCTCCAGCGGGAGCAGCCGGACGAAGTAGGGCTTCACCGTTGCCGGCCACGCCATCAACGGCGCTTCCTCGGCGTCGAGGATCTCGTCAGCGGCCGTCAGCAGGTGTGCCCTGCCCTGGATGATCACGCTCCACCCCTCGACGTCGGTGTAGCCGTCGGCCTCGAAAGCTACCTGGTCGCTCATCACGGCGTGGTAGAGCTTGGTACCCGGAGCAGTTCGAAAGACCAGGGTCCGGCGCTGGGTGATGTAGTTGATCGGAAAGATTTCGGCTCGGCCGTTCGTGACGACGACAAAACGGCCTAATGCCGTGCTCGATAGCAAGTCCCAGCTCTCTTCATCGCTGAGTACGGTCACCGGATCGTCTGCAGGCATGGCTCAGCCTAACCCGATGGGGATCGGGCGGGGCCGCTGACTGAAGTTTGCCAGGATGATCATCCCGCACGGCCGCCCCTGACCCGATGGCTGCGGCACCGGGCGTGAAGACGACTACCGTTGCTTCATCCAACATTACTGGCGCACAGGGCCTTTCGTCGCTATTACGCCGCCTCGTCATCGTCACCTCCGTCGCGGAGCAGCTTCTGCGGGTGGTGGTAGGTGTTGGTGCGGGGTTGGCCGCGATCCAAATGGGGTGGGGGGATCCATTCGGTGTGGCCGTTGGGGTGTTTGCGGGTGGTCCAGCCGCGGGGTTGTAGGAGTCGGTGGTGGGGGCCGCAGGCCAGGGTGAGGTTGTCGATGTCGGTGTCGTGGCATTGGGTGTAGTCGGTGATGTGGTGGACTTCGCAGTAGTAGCCGCCGATGGTGCAGCCGGGAGCGGTGCAGCCGCGGTCTTTGGCGTACAACACGATTCGTTGGCCGGGGGAGGCGAGGCGTTTGGCGTGGTATAGGCCGACGGGTTTGCCTTCATCGAAGAGGGTGAGGTAGTGGTGGGCGTGGCGGGCCAGGCGGATCACGTCGGAGATGGGTAGCCGGCTGCCGCCGCCGGTGAGGCCGTGGCCGGCGGCGGCTTCAAGCTCTTGCAGGGTGGTGGACACGATGATGGTGGCGGGTAGCCCGTTGTGCTGGCCCAGTTCCCCGGAGGCCAGGACCGCGCGCAGGGCGGCGTTGAGCCCGTCGTGGTGGCGTTGCGCGGGTGAGCGGGGGTCGTGGTCGATGGCGTCCTGTGTCGGAGCCCCGTCCACGCAGGGGGTGTCGTCGTCGGGGTTGCACATGCCGGGGGCGGCGAGCTTGGCCAGCACCGCTTCCAGCGACGCCCGCGCCTCCGGGGTGAGCCAGCCACTGAGTGCGGACATGCCGTCGAGTTGTTGGGGGCCCAGGGTCAGCCCGCGCCGCCGCGCCCGGTCGGTGTCGGTGTAGTTGCCGTCGGGGTTTAAGCAATCGGTCAGGTGTTCGGCGAACCCGAGGAGTTGATCGGGCCGGTACTGGGTGGCCAGCCGCGCCAGGTCGGCTTCGGCGCGGGTGCGGGTCTCGATGTCGATCCAGCCCGGTAGCTGGTGGTAGAAGCCGCGGATCACCGCCACATGCTCGCGGCCCAGCTTTCCGGCCCGTTGCGCGGTGGCGGTCGCGGCCAGCACCGGCGCCAACGGTTCGCCGGTCAACGCCCGCCGGGGGCCTAAATCCGCAGCCTCCCGTACCCGCCGGGCAGCGTCGGCGCGGCTGATCAGCGTGGCATCGGCGATCGCGTGGGACAGTTTGCCGCCCAACTCCGCCGGCGTAGCCTCCTGCTGGAGTTGAGTGATCAGTGGGTGCTCGCCGGCGGACAGGCGGCGCCGCACCTTTTCGTAGCGGGCCAGCCGGTCCAGGCGCTCGCGGGTGTTCAGCATCGAGGAGTCCAACCCGAGCACGGCATCGAGGGCGGCGTCCAACGCCTCAAAGGCCACGTCCTGCGCGGGGGCCACACCTGAACTCATGCCCTGAAACTATCGGCACCCACCGACAAAAACCCCCCACCCAGAGACCACTGAAACAAAAGTGGCACAAGAGAATTCACCCGTGTGCACCCACGCCGATTGTCGCTACGAGGCGGGCAAATCACCGCGTGGTCAGCCGACCCGCTGCGGCAGGCGGCCAGCCTCAGAATTTCAGGCCGGAGTACATGACCTGGTTGGGATCGTACTTCTGACGCACGGAGATCAGTTGCGACAGATTCGAGCCGAAGTAGCGCGACGCCGGACTGTTGGGCTCCAGATAATTGACGTAACCGCCGACCGAAAACTGTTGCACCGCTTGGTGTGCCGAACTCAGCCACTGCGTTGCGGCGGCGACCTGGCTGGCGGCGGGCTCGACATACCACTGCAACACCGCGGACTGCTGGCGCCACGGAAACGCCGAATCCCCCGGGCCGACGTCGGCGATGGCACCACCGAGCGGATCCACCAGCAACGACGCCTTCCCGGCCGAGGCGGGCCACTGCCCGATCGCGGTCGCAATGGCATGGGCCGCAGCAGAATTCACGGTGGGGATCACATCGGATCCGGCCACGAAACCCCGCGGCGGCGATGTCGAGCTGCCACCGGCCAGATACGTCACCAGGTCCATTCGGTTCATCGTCTTGTTGGTCACCGCGCTGGGCTGCAAACCGACCGCGGCCTTGATCGCGTCGATCACTCCGGGCGCGCCGCCGGCAGGACAGGTCGCCAGGATATGGCAGTCGGGCTGGACCGAGCCGACCGCGAGATCGACCATGCCCCAGGCATTTCGGTCGGCACCGTTCAGCCAGTTCTGCCAACCGACCAGTACCTGCACCGCCGACGACGGGGCGAACTCCAGCCGGATCACGTCGGTGTCGCCGGTCGGGAAGGTCGCGAAGGTCATCGACGTCGTCACCCCGATGTTGCCGCCACCGCCACCGCGAAGTGCCCAGAACAGGTCCGGATGATCGTTGGCGGACGCGGTGACCACGTCGCCGCTGGGAAGCACCACGGTGGCCGCCTGCAACGCGTCGCAGGCCAGGCCGGCATGCCGGGAATCTGCACCGATTCCCCCGCCGAGCGTCAGCCCCGCGACACCGACGGTGGGACAACTGCCGGTCGGCACGCCGCGACCGGCGCCGGCGCAGACCTGGTGCACCGCCCACAGATTCGTCGCCGGGGTCACTGTGACGTTGCCGCCGTCGAGGTTCGCGCCACCCGGCAGTCCGCGCAGGTCGAGCATCATCGTGCCGTTGGCGCTCGATGCGCCGATGTAGGAATGTCCACCGCCGCGCGGTGCCACCTTGAGCTTGTTGGCCGTCGCGAAGGCGACCGCCTTCTGGACGTCGGCTTGCGAGGACACCGCCACGATCGCCGCGGGGCTGGAGTTGTTGTAGAACGAGTTGAAAACCTGTTTACTCGAGGCGAATTGGGCCCCGCTGGCCGGCAGCACGACACTGCCGCCGATGGTGGAGGCCAAACCGTTCCAGCTCGCGACGGCGGCACCGGGGTCGGCGGCAGCCCGTGTTGTCCCGAGCACCGCGCCGGACGCCAACATTGAGACGGCGCCACGCAGAAACGTCTGGCGCGAGATGCGACGATCCATGATGCCGAATTCTTAACCATTTCTCACCGAAGGGCACGGCGGCGACGCATGTGTCGGGTCACAGTGTGGCTTCGATTGCCCGGAACGCGATCCGCCTTCGCCGGTAACGCTTTCCGCGCGATAACCGATGTCTCAGAAGCATCGCGCTCACGAAACGCATAGTGTGCAAACCTTGATCTCCCCGTGTCGTAAACGTGACAGCCATAGATCAGTCTTTCCAGAGTGATTTGAGTGCCTTCCGAGCACTCCGCGACAGATGGGGAAGCTGTCATGAAAGCAGTTGCAGCTGCGCATGGTTGGGTATGGATGTTTCGTCAGCAACCCCTGCCGCTTCGCGTGCTGACCGCCGTGGCCGGGCTGCTCGCCGTCGCCGCGGCGTTTGGTTCGCCGCCGGCCGAGGCGGACGCCAACGCCGACGACAGCTTCATCGACGCGCTGAACCACGCCGGCGTGGACTTCGGCCAGCCCGGCAACGCGATGGCCGTGGGCGAATCCATCTGCCCGATGCTGGCCCAGCCCGGCGGCAGCTTCGCCGGGGCCGTCACCAGCGTCCGACGCCAGGGCATGTCGCCGGCGATGGCTCAGATGTTCACCACGATCGCGATTCAGTCGTATTGCCCCCAGGTGATGGCGAACCTGGCCAGCGGCAATATGCCCAACATGCCAGGCGGCATGCCCAATATGCCCGGCATGATGCCCGGCGGCATGCCGAACATGCCCGGTGTGATGCCGAACATGCCGGGCGGCGCGATGCCCAACCTGCCCCAGATAACGGGCCCCGGGATCTAACCCGTACCGAGCGGATCGATGGTCCAGGCGATATAGACCATCGCGGCCCCGACCGTCGCGGTCGTCACGAAGTCAATGCCCTTGCTGCGCACCACCAAGAGCCCGGCGCGATCGTCGGATAGCACCAGACGCAATATCGCGGCGACACCGACGGCGATGCCGATCAGCAGCGAACCGCGCCGCCAGAAGTTGGCGCCCACCAACGCGAATGCCGTCACGAAGATCAGCCCGACCAGCAGGATCGGCCACTGTGCCTTGGCCGCGGTCTTCGCCGAACTCATTGCCGCTCGGCCAGCTCGACCACATTCGTCAGCAGGAATGCCCGGGTCAGCGGGCCGATGCCGCCCGGGTTCGGCGACACGTGACCGGCGACCTCCCACACGTCGGGATGCACGTCGCCGGTGAGCTTGTCGTCCACTCGGCTAACGCCGACGTCGAGCACCGCGGCGCCCGGGCGAACCATGTCGGCGGTCACCATGTGCGGCACGCCGACGGCGGCGACGATGATGTCGGCCTGTTTGGTCAACGACGGTAGGTCGCGAGTTCCGGTGTGGCACAACGTCACTGTCGCGTTCTCCGAGCGCCGTGTCAGCAGCAGGCCCAGCGGGCGGCCGACCGTGACGCCGCGGCCGATGACGACCACGTGCGCACCGGCGATCTCGACGTCGTAGCGGCGCAGCAGGTGCACGATGCCGCGCGGGGTGCACGGAAGCGGAGCCGGGTTGTTGAGCACCAGTCGGCCCAGGTTCGTCGGGTGCAGGCCGTCGGCGTCCTTGGCGGGATCGATGCGCTCCAGCGCGGCGTTCTCGTCCAACCGACCCCGCGGCAATGGCAACTGCACGATGTAGCCGGTGCAGTCGGGGTTGGCGTTGAGCTCGTCGATCGTCTCGTTCAGCTTGGCCATGGAGATGTCGGCGGGAAGGTCGCGACGGATTGAGGTGATGCCCACCTTCGCGCAGTCGGCATGCTTACCGCGCACGTAGGCCTGGGACCCCGGGTCGTCGCCGACCAGGATCGTGGCCAGCCCGGGCGTGCGCCCCGCCGCGGTGAGTGCCGCGACTCGTTCCTTGAGGTCGACGAAGATCTCGTCGCGGGTGGCCTTGCCGTCCAGTGTGATTGCGCCCACGCCTGCCAGTGTTCCATGTCCTGGGCGGTGCCTCATGACGGCGACCCCCAGCGGCCTGCTTCGCAACCCTTGCGATCGCCGTTACGCTCCTCGCATGGCATCTGCACAGCCCCAGATTCCCGACGTATTCAGCCCGGCCAAGCTGGGTCCGATCACGCTGCGCAACCGGACCATCAAGTCCGCCACGTTCGAAGCGCGCACGCCCGGCGCTCTGGTGAGCGACGACCTGATCGAGTACCACCGCGCGCCGGCGGCCGGCGGGGTCGGCATGACGACCGTCGCCTATCTCGCCGTCTCCCAGGGCGGACGCACCGAGGGCAACGGGCTCTGGATGCGCCCCGAGGCCGTGCCGGGATTGCGCAAGCTCACCGACGCGATCCACGCCGAGGGTGCGGCGATCAGCGCGCAGATCGGCCACGCGGGTCCGGTCGCCAACGCCAAGTCCAACAAGGCCAAGGCGCTGGCGCCGGTGCGGTTCTTCAACCCGATCGGAATGCGCTTCGCCAAGAAGGCAACCCGCGACGACATCCAAGACGTGATCACCGCGCACGCCAACGCGGTCCGGCTCGCCATGGAAGCCGGCTTCGATGCGGTCGAAATTCATTTGGGCCACAACTATTTGGCGAGCTCGTTCCTGTCGCCGTTGATCAACCGTCGCAACGACGAATTCGGTGGCTCCTTGGAGAACCGGGCCAAGGTCGCGCGCGGCATCGTGATGGCCGTTCGCCGCGCGGTGGACAAGGAAGGAACGCCGATCGCGGTCACGGCCAAGCTCAACATGGCCGACGGCGTGCGCGGCGCCATCACCACCGAAGAGTCGCTGATCACCGCCAAATGGCTGGAAGAAGACGGCGGTCTGGACGCGATCGAACTGACCGCGGGCAGCTCGCTGGTCAACCCGATGTATCTGTTCCGCGGCGACGCGCCGATCAAGGAGTTCGCCGGCGCCTTCAAGCCGCCGCTGCGCTGGGGCATGCGGATGACGGGCACGAAGTTCCTGCGCGAATACCCTTACCGCGAGGCGTATCTGCTGCGCGACGCCAAGCTGTTCCGGGCCGAACTCAAGATGCCGCTGATCCTGCTCGGCGGCATCACCAACCGCGAGACGATGGACCTCGCGATGGCCGAGGGATTCGAATTCGTCGCGATGGCGCGCGCGCTGCTGGCCGAGCCGGACCTGATTAATCGACTCGCGGCCGACGGCGCCCGGCACAGCGTCCATTCGGCGTGTACGCACTGCAATCGGTGCATGCCGACGATCTACACGCGCACCCGCTGCGTCGTCACCGGAGCGCCCGACAACAGCTGAGTGCGCGGCCACAGCCGACCCGACGTGCCGCGTTGGTGCAAAAGGGGAAATAGGTCCACGAGCTAGAGTTGGGGCGATGAATTCACCAGCCCCGCCGGCGCTGACTGTCCGGTACGACGGGTCGGAACGCACCTTTGCAGCCGGTCACGACGTGGTGGTGGGGCGCGATCTCCGGGCCGACATGCGCATCACGCACCCCCTGATTTCGCGCGCCCACCTGTTGCTGCGCTTCGACCAGGGCCGGTGGCTGGCCATCGACAACGGTTCGCTCAACGGCACTTTCGCCAACGGCAGGCGGGTGCCGGTCGTCGACATCCACGACGGGCAGAGCGTCAACATCGGAAACCCGGACGGCCCGCTGCTGACGTTCGAGGTCGGGCGCCACCAAGGGATGGCCGGGCGCCCGCCGCGCACCGAGTCGATGGGCATTCCGGTCGCGGCCGGATCCGCCGCGACGGCGTGGCCTTCGTCACAGGCCTCAGGGCAACCGGGGCATCCGCCGGCCGCCCCGCCCGGACCGCCGCCCGGGCGCCAGACCGCCTGGAGCGGCAGTCCCGCGCCGCGTCCGCATCCCGGCGCGGCGGCCCAGCGGCCGGGACCGCCGGGGCAACCGGTGTATCCGGGGAGATGTATAAAAAAGCAAGCCCCCCCCCCCCCGCCGATGCCGGCCGCACCGCGAACACAGATGGCGCCCGTTGTCGCCGAGGCCAAAGCGGCGCCGGAGGTGGGGAATCTGGCGACCAAGATGTTCCAGGCGCTGCTGCCGTCCCGGTCCGGTGCGATGCAAAAGCCCACCGGCGCGCAGACGATCGGGCGCGCCACCGACAACGACATCGTCATCCAGGACGTCCTGGCCTCGCGCCATCACGCGTTCTTGCTCCAGACGCCGCTCGGCACCGAGATCCGCGACGCGCACAGCGTCAACGGAACCTTCGTCAACGGCGTCCGCGTCGGCTCGGCGGTGCTGACCGAGGGCGACGTCGTCACGATCGGAAACGTCGACCTCGTCTTCAGCCGCGACACCCTGGTGCGCCGCACGGAAGCGGCGACACGCACCGGCGGCCTCGAGGTGAACTCGGTCTGCTACACCGTCGAGCAGGGCAAAAAGCAACTGCTGGACCACATCTCGCTGACCGCCCGCCCCGGAACCCTGACGGCGATCATCGGCGGGTCCGGCGCCGGCAAGACGACGCTGTCGCGGCTGATCGCCGGCTACACCAGCCCGACTTCCGGCACGGTGACCTTCGAGGGCCACAACATCCACACCGAGTACGCGTCGCTGCGCAGCAGGATCGGGATGGTCCCGCAGGATGACGTCGTGCACCGCCAGCTCACCGTCAACCAGGCGCTGGGTTACGCGGCCGAGCTGCGGCTGCCGCCGGACACCAGCAAGGCCGACCGCGAACAGGTGGTGTCCCAGGTGCTCGAGGAACTCGAGCTGACCAAGCACGCCGACACCCGCGTCGACAAGCTCTCCGGCGGCCAGCGCAAGCGCGCCTCGGTGGCCCTGGAATTGCTCACCGGGCCGTCGCTGCTGCTGCTCGACGAACCCACCACCGGTCTGGATCCGGCGCTGGACCGCCAGGTGATGATGATGCTGCGTCAGCTGGCCGACGCCGGCCGCGTGGTGCTGGTGGTCACCCACTCGGTGTCCTACCTCGACGTCTGCGATCAGCTGCTGCTGGTGGCTCCAGGCGGCAAGACGGCGTTTCTCGGTCCACCCAGCCAGATCGGCGCGGCGATGGGCACCACCAACTGGGCCGACATCTTCGCCAAGGTGGGCGCCGACCCGGATGAGGCCAACCGCCGCTTCCGGGAGGAAAACCAGCAAAAGCTGCCGCAGGTGCCGTCCGAACACAGCCCGGCGGCCGATCTCGGTGAAGCGCCGCACGCCAACGCGTTTCGCCAGTTCTCCACGATCGCGCGGCGCCAGATACGGCTGGTCATCTCGGACCGCGGCTACACGGTGTTCCTCGCGCTGTTGCCTTTCCTGATCGGCATTCTGACCCTCACGGTTCGCGGCAACAGCGGATACGGCATGTCCGATCCGCTGGGCAACAATCCCGCCCAGCCCGACCAGATTCTGGTGATGCTCAACGTCGGGGCGGTGTTCATGGGTACCGCGCTGACCATCCGCGACCTGATCGGCGAGCGACCCATCTTCCGCCGCGAACAGGCGGTCGGCCTGTCCACGGGTGCCTATATGGGCGCGAAAATCGTGGTGTTCTCCACGTTCGCGATCGTCCAGGCCGCGATCGCGACCATCATCTCGGTGATCGGGTGGGGCAAGCCGATCTCGAACGCCGTGATCCTGGGGGACGTCAACTTCGAACTGTTCGTCACCGTGGCGGCGACGTGTGTGGGTGCGGCACTGCTCGGCATGGCGCTGTCGGCGCTGGCCCAATCCCAAGACCAGATCATGCCGATGCTGGTGGTGTCGATCATGAGCCAGCTGGTGTTCTCCGGCGGCATGATCTGGGTGACCAACCGGGCCGTGCTCGACCAGTTGTCGTGGGTCACGCCCGCCCGCTGGGGCTTCGCGGCGTCGGCGTCGACGATCGACACCCACCGGCTGATCCCGGGTCCGACGGACCCCAAAGACCAGCACTGGAATCACACCAAGAGCGCATGGCTGTTCGATATGGCCATGCTCGGAGTCCTGTGCATAAGCTATAGCGCGATCGTGTGGTGGAAGATCCGGCTGAAACGACGCTGAACTGATGAATGCGCCTGCGCAATCGATACTGACCGTTCGATCCAACCGATCGGAGGTCAGTTTCGCTCCCGGCGGCGACGTCATCGTCGGCAGCGACGTCCGGGCCGACCTACGCGTAGCGCATCCGCTGGTCGCGCGTGCACACCTGCTGCTGCGCTTCGATCACGGCAGATGGGTTGCGGTCGACAACAGTTCGCGGGGCGGCATCTTCGTCGACGGACGGCGGGTGCCGACCGTCGACGTCCACGACGGCCAGGGCATCAACCTCGGCGCCCCCGACGGACCGCGGATCGTCCTGGCGATCGGCCACCACCGCGGCAACGTCGGCGTGCTGCCGCCCACGTCGCAAGCCGTTCCGACGGTCCCGCCGGCCGACCCCGGCGCGCGGCCGGTGCCGCCTCAGCACACGCCCTACGTGGACCCGCCCACCGACGCGGTGCACACCCGGGCGGTGCCGATCGTGCGGCCCACCGTGACCACCCAGGCCGTCCCGAACGACGCGACCCGCGTGGCCCAGCCCACCGGCACGGACATGTCGCAGTTCCCGACCAGGGTGATGAAGATCGTCGGACCCGAATCGGGCGTGCAGGCGCCGACCGGGGGCACCGCCTGGATCGGGCGCGAACTCGACAACGACATCGTCATCCACGACGTGCTGGCCTCGCGCCACCACGCGTTCCTGGAGCCGACCCCCGCCGGCATCGAGATCCGCGACGCGAACAGCATCAACGGAACGTTCGTCAACGGGGTGCGGGTCGGGCAGGCCCTGCTTTCCGAGGGCGACGTGATCACGATCGGCAATGTCGACCTGGTGTTCAGCGCCGGCCTGCTGGCCCGTCGCCAAGACGCGGCGACCCGCACCGGCGGCCTGGAGGTGCACGACGTCGGCTTCGCGATCAACGGAAAGGATCTGCTGCAGCAGATCACGATGACGGCCAGGCCCGGCACGCTGACGGCCATCATCGGTGGGTCGGGCGCCGGCAAGTCGACGCTGTCCCGGCTGATCGCCGGCTACACCACCCCGACCGCGGGCGCGGTCACCTTCGAGGGCCACAACATCCACACCGCCTACGCCTCGCTGCGCAGCAGGATCGGGATGGTCCCCCAGGACGACGTCGTGCACCGCCAGCTGACCGTCAACCAGGCGCTGGGCTATGCGGCCGAGCTGCGGCTGCCGCCGGACACCAGCAAGGCCGACCGCGACCAGGTGGTGGCTCAGGTGCTCGAGGAGCTGGGGCTGACGGCGCACGCCGAGACCCGGGTCGACAAGCTCTCCGGCGGCCAGCGCAAACGCGCCTCGGTCGCCCTCGAGCTGCTCACCGGCCCGTCGCTGCTGATCCTCGACGAGCCGACCTCGGGGCTGGACCCGGCGCTGGACCTGCAGGTCATGACGATGCTGCGCCAGCTCGCCGACGCCGGGCGCGTCGTGCTGGTCGTCACGCACTCGCTGACCTATCTCGACGTCTGCGACCAGGTGCTGCTGATGGCGCCCGGCGGCAAGATCGCGTTCCTCGGCCCACCCAGCGATATCGGGGACGCGATGGGCACCACCAACTGGGCCCAGATCTTCGCGAAGGTCGGCGCCGATCCCGACGAGGCCAACCGCCGGTTCCTGGAACGCCAGGACCACACGCCTCCTACCCGGGCCGAGACGCCGGCCGACCTGGGCACCCCGTCGCGCACCAGCATGCTGCACCAGTTCTCCACGATCGCGCGGCGCCAGATTCGGTTGATCATCTCCGATCGCGCCTACTTCGCCTTCCTGGCGGTGTTGCCGTTCATTCTGGGTGCGCTGTCGCTCACCGTTCCCGGCCATAGCGGCTTCGGGATCGGCGACCCGAACAGCGAGACGCCCGACGAAGCCGCCCAGATCCTGACGCTGATGTCGATCGCCGCCGTCTTCATGGGTACGGCGCTGACGATCCGCGATCTGATCGGCGAGCGCCCGATCTTCCAGCGCGAGCAGGCCGTCGGCCTATCCACCGGTGCCTACCTGTGCGCCAAGATCACCGTGTTCTGCGCGTTCGCGATCATCCAGGCGGCGATCGCGACCGGCATCGTGCTGATCGGCAAGGGCGCTCCCAAACAGCCGGCGGTGCTGCTCGGTAATGCCAGCTTGGAGCTGTTCGTCACGGTCGCCGCGACGTGCGTGGCCTCGGCGATCCTCGGGCTGGTGTTGTCGTCGATCGCGCGCTCCAACGAACAGATCATGCCGCTGCTGGTGGTGTCGCTGATGCTGCAGCTGGTGCTCGCCGGCGGCCTGATTCCGGTGACCGGCCGGCTCTTCCTCGACCAGCTGTCCTGGCTGATGCCGTCGCGCTGGGGCTACGCGGCGTCGGCGGCCACGGTCAATCTACGGCTGCTGGTACCGATCGGGCCGAAGGACAGCCACTGGGCGCACACCGAGAGCGCATGGCTGCTCGACATGGGAATGCTCGGCGCGCTGTCGGTGATCTACTCCGTCATTGTGTGGTGGCGCATCCGGCTCCGGCGTTGATCAGGCGCTAGTCCGACCTGGCGTCCGGGCCCCCGTCTAAGCGCAGCCCGTGCGCCAACGCGAACGCCATCGCCTGGGGCACGTCCACCCGCACACCGGTCAGGGTGGCGGTGCGCCACAACGCCGGATCGGCTGTCGCGCCGCGCAGGTCGGCGTCGTCGAGGCGGGTGCCGGTGGTCCGCGCTCCGGACAGGTCGGCGCCGCGCAGCACGGCCTTGCGCAGGTCGGTCTCCACCAGGCTGGTTTCGCGCAGCCGGCAGCCGCTCAGGTCGACGCCGCGCAGGTCGTTGCCGCCCAGCACCGCGAGCGTGAAGTCCACTTCGTCAAAGGTGATCGGACGCAGCCGACACTGCACGAAGACCGATCCCAGCATGCTGCACTGCGCAAATGTGCTGTGCCACAGCGTTGTTCGCTCGAACTTGCAGTTACGGAAGGCGGAGCCGCGGTGCTCCGACTCGGCCAGGTTGACGCCGCTGAAATCGCACTCGCTGAATACCGCCCGTTCGGTGCGCAACCGGCCCAGGTCCTCGTCGCGGAAGTCGCGGCCGGTGAACTCGCAATCGGCCCACTGCTGCACCGCGGTCAAGCCGTCAGGCTCTGCAGCGCGTACTCGCTGATCGCGATCAGCGCATCGGTGGCCGACCGGCGATCCCTGGCGTCGACGCGGATCACCGGAATGTGCGGGGACAGGGCCAGCGCTTCGCGGATAGCCGCGGCGGGATACCTTGGCGCACCGTCGAATTGGTTGACCGCGATCAGGAACGGGAGGTTGCGGTGCTCGAAGAAGTCGACCGCGGCGAAGCTGTCCTGCAGCCGGCGGCAGTCGACCAGCACGATCGCACCGATGGCACCGCGCACCAGGTCGTCCCACATGAACCAGAACCGCCGCTGGCCGGGCGTGCCGAACAGGTAGAGCACCAGGTCGCGGTCCAGGGTGATCCGGCCGAAGTCCATCGCCACCGTGGTGGTGCGCTTGTCGGGGGTGGCTTCGAGCATGTCGACGCCGGCCGAGGCGTCGGTGACGATCTCCTCGGTGCGCAGCGGCATGATCTCCGAGACCGACCCGACGAACGTGGTCTTACCGGCGCCGAACCCGCCGGCGATGACGATCTTCGTCGAGGCGCTGGCGCCGGAGTCAGAGTGCTTTAAGGCCACGCAGGGTCCTCCCTATCAGTTCGTGGCGCTCATCACGGGTCGACTGCTCGGTCAATGTTGCGTGCACCCGAAGGTAACCGGACAAGACCAGATCACCGACCAGGACGCGCGTGACCCCGATCGGCAGGTTCAGCCGGGCCGCCACCTCGGCGACGGACGGGCTCTGCACGCACAGTCCGATGATCTTGCCTCTCGCATCGTCGGCCGGCCAGCGGTGAGCCTGCCCGGCCCGCAACGTCTCGACCGGCGCCTCCAGCGGAATGTCGACGCTCGCGTTCGTCCGCCCGGCCGTCAGGGTGTACGGGCGGACCAGGCTCGCCTCACGCGCGGGCGGCCCGGCTTGGCGTTTGTCCATCGCGGCTCACGAATGCCTAGCGGAACGGCGGGTGGACTGCACGACGCCGCCCACCCGTTCGACAAGGATCGCCATCTCGTATCCGATTTGACCGATATCGCACGACGTCTCGGCCAGCGTCGCCAGGTGTGACCCATCCCCGACGCGCATCAACAACAAGTAGCCGTTCTGCATCTCGACCACCGACTGCAGCACCTGACCGCCGTCAAACAGCTGCGCGGCACCGGTCGCGAGACTGGCCAGCCCGGAGGCCACCGCGGCCAATTGGTCGGCTCGTTCGCGGGGCAGCAGTTCGCTGGCGGCGATGGGCAGACCGTCGACGGACACCAGCAGCGCATGCGCCACCCCGGGGACCTCGCGGGCGAACTGCGTCACCAGCCAGTCCAGTGAGCTGCCTGCAGACGTCATTCCTCATCGGGTCCTTGACTCGAGTGGCGGGCGTGTGACCGTCCGCTGCGCACGCCGCCGAAGTGGTTGCTGAACGAGGCGCGAACCGCCTCGGGGTCGCGGGCCGCGTGCAGCCCGCCGTTCGATGGTACGAGGGAATCGTCGGCGTCGGCCGCGCCGGGCACCAGTCGGGCTCCGGGCGTACGCACCGGCAGGCCGTGGTCGGCGGTGCGCTGTTCGACGGGCCTGTCGTCGGCCTCGGCGGCCAGCGACCAGCCGCGGTCCCACACCGACTGCCAGTCCAGGTCGGGGCTGTTGACCAGGTCGTGCGGGTCACCCATCATCTCCGAGAGCATCCGCCGATAGATCACGTCGTCCTTGGACGGGCCGGCCGCGGGAGGGCTCGGCCTAGGGGCCCGGGCAGGTGGCGGGGTGCCGGTCCCGCGCGACCGCGCGGCGAAGAACGCCGAGGTGTCCGATACCGCCGGGGCCGGCTTCGGGGTCGGCTTGGGCGTCGGCTTGGGCGTCGGTTGCGGGGCCGGCGGCGTGGGGCGTGGCTGGTTCTCGTTCTCCCACCACGCAGTGGCCAGTTCCCGGCGGCGCTTGGGCAGCGGCGGCTGGGCGGCGGGTGCGGCGGGCACGTCGGTGATGCCGCTGGAACCGGGGCTGCGGCGGGGCAGCAACGAGATCGGTGGCGCCTCGCCGCTGGCGGGGGTGGCCGCGACGGGGCGCGGACGCGTCGCGGCGTTGCCGGCGTCCGGCGATCCGCTGGCCAGCTTGGCGCTCGGCGACGAGACCGCCCGGATCCGTTCCCGCGGCTCCACCGAGATTTCGGCCGGGCCGCCGGCGAAGCCCTCCAGCACCGCCGGTGGCAGGTAGACCTCGGCGGTCGTGCCGGTGCCCGCCTCCCCGGTCGCCGGACCCCGCAGCCCGACCCGGATACCGTGCCGCGCGGCGATCCGCCCCACCACGAAAAGTCCCATGTGGCGGGCATTCTCTGGAACCGGGTCGGGCGTGGCCTCGCCGCCGGCCTGCAGGCGCATGTTGGCCATCCGGCGATCGGAATCGTTCATGCCCAAGCCGGAGTCGGCGATCCGCAACACCACGCCGCCTTGAGGATCCAGGCCGCCGCGGGCCCCGTAGATCCGGACGTGCGTCGACGGCGGCGAGTAGCGCAGGGCGTTGTCGATCAGCTCGGCGAACAGATGGATCGCGCCGCCGGCGGCCGCGCCGACCAGCATGCAGTCGGGCAGCTCGCCCAGCTCGACCCGCCGATAGTCCTCCACCTCGGAGACGGCCGCATTGATCACCGTCGACAGCGGAACCGGCTCGCGCTGGTCGCGGGCCAGCTGCGCACCGGCGAGCACCAGCAGGTTCGCGCTGTTGCGGCGCAGCCGCGCGGCCAGGTGATCCAGCCGGAACAGGCTGTCCAGGCGCTCGGGATCCTCTTCGTTGCGCTCCAGTCGGTCGATCAGCGACAGCTGCTGGTCGACCAGCGAGCGGCTGCGCCGCGACATCGTCTCGAACATGTCGTTGACCAGCAGTCGCAACCGCGCCTCGTCACCGGCCAGCAGTAGCGCCTGGGTGTGCAGCTCGTCCACCGCGTGCGCGACCTGGCCGATCTCCTCGGTGGTGGATACCGGCAGCGGCGCCGGAATCGGTTCGGCCTCACCGGCTTTGACCCGGGCGATCTCCTCCTCCAGGTCGGTGTGGGCGACCTTGAGCGCGCCGTCGCGCAACACCCGCAGCGGCACCACCAGCGCGCGCGCCATCAGCAACACGATGAGCAGTGCGATCACGATGGCGGCCAGCACCACGACGCCGTCGACGATCGCGGAGTTGCGCCGATCGTCGGCCTGGGTGTGCACCGACTTGGTCACCGACGCGGTGGCGTCGGTGACGACCTGCTCGGCGATGGCGTCGGTGGTCTGGATGGAGCGCAACAGGTCCGGGTTGTCGACGAGCACGGCCGCCGGATCGGACATGATCGCCATCCGGGTCACCATCTGCTGCTGCAGCGTCTTGGCTTCCTGCGAGCCGACACCGAGCACCTGGCTCATCCCGAACAGCGTGGACGGCTCGGTGCCGGCCAGGGTGATCATCGAGGTGCGCAACTGCGGCTCGGGCAGGTCGGCGCCGCGGGTCACCAGAATCTCCTGCATCGTCATCTGGCCGCGGGCCCCGACCGCCCGGCTCAAACCCTGTGCCTGCGCCCGGATCTGCTCGTCGTCCACCTGCACCGACGCGTTGATGACGTCCTCGGCCGTCAACAGCAGCGGCGCATAGGTGGTCACCCGGTCGCGCACCCCGATGCTGTTGTCGGTCACCTTGTCCAGCAGCGACTGACCGCCGCCCAGCAGCGTGCCGACTCCCGTGCGGACATCGGGAGTGACGTCGGTGTCCGCCAACCGGGTCTGCAGCTCACCCTTGCGGGCGTCATAGTTCTTCTTCGCGCCCTCGACGTCGCGCCCGGTGGAGTTCGCCAACAGCGCGACGTCCAGTGCCGACATGTATTTGGTGAGTGCCGGCAGCACGTCGGCGCGCGCGGCGGCCAATCGCAGGCCGCTGGAGCTCGACATGGCTGTGTTGACGCGCAGCCCGCCGAAAATCGCCGCCAGAGTGAGCGGGACCAGCACAATCGCCAGCACCTTCCACCCGACCGGCCAGTTGCTCGGCGACCAGGCCGGCGGACGTTTCGCCGGGGCCGCCGCGTGCGCCTTGGCCTGAACCAACTCGGTGGGTGCCGGATCGGCCGAACTGGCCGGGCGGTTGAACATCGTCATGTGGTACCGGCCGCTGCGCCGACACTGCGCATCGAAAGAAACGAGAGGCTCATGAACTTCCTGCTTTTATTCCGCTCCCCCCGCGCCAAGACGCGCGAGCGGTAAACGCGTGGCAATTCGACGAGTATGACAGCCCGCGGCCCGGCTCACCAGAATCGTTACTGAGCAGATAGCCAGGGCCTACGCGGCCCGCAGGATCGCGACGAGGAAGTCGGAGTCGTCCGTGAACGGTCGCAGATCCCAGGTGGACAGCAGCACGTCGGGAGCGAACCCGGCGGCCGCCGCGTGCTGAAGAAAATCGGCGAACTCGTAGTCGCGCCCGGCGCCGAATCCGATCACCGCTCGACCGTCGTCGGCGAGGTGAGCGCGGAGCCGCTGCAGCACCTGCCCGCGAGTACTCGGCGCGAGGAACGCCATCACGTTGCCGGCGGACACGATCACGTCGAAAGGTTCGGCGACGCCGCGCGCCGGCAAGTCCAGCTCGGCGAGATCGCCGACCAGCCACTGCGGGCCGGGATAGTCCTGCGCGGCCGCGGCGATCAGCGCCGGGTCAACGTCGACGCCGACGACCCGATGACCGACCGTGGCCAGATAGCCCCCCACCCGTCCGGGGCCGCAGCCGGCGTCGAGGATGCGAGCGCCGCGGGGCACCATGGCGTCGATCATGCGGGCCTCGCCGACCAGATCCTTGCCGTCGCGGGCCATGGAACGGAACCGCTCGATGTACCAGTCCGAGTGTCCCGGATCGGCCGCAACCTTGCGCATCCAGATGCTCTGCTCGACCATGCCGCAATTATCGCCGTGTGAAGATGGCGGTGTGTTCCGGCTGCTGTTCTACTCGCCGCGCATCGCACCTAACACAGGCAACGCCATCCGGACGGCCGCGGCCACCGGCGCCGAATTGCATCTGGTTGAGCCGATGGGCTTCGACCTGTCCGAATCGAAGGTGCGCCGGGCCGGATTGGACTACCACGACCTGGCATCGGTCACCGTGCACGCGACGCTGCAGGCCGCATGGGAGGTGCTGACGCCGGCGCGAGTGTTCGCGTTCACCGCGCACGCGTCGACGTCCTACGCCGACGTCGCCTACCGGCCCGGCGACGTGCTGATGTTCGGTCCGGAACCGGACGGGCTGGACGCGGCGACGCTGGCCGACAGCCACGTCACCGGCCAGGTACGTATCCCGATGCTGGCCGGCCGGCGGTCGCTGAACCTGGCCAATGCCGCGGCGATAGCGATCTACGAGGCCTGGCGCCAGCACGGCTATCCCGGCGCGGTGTAGCGGTGAGTCCGGGGCCGGACGCTAGTCAGCCTTGATATGCCTACCTTCATCACGATCGGATACGGCAACGAGGCCGGATACCGCCAATTGAGTGACGACCGTCGACGGGCCGCGCACACCCGCGATGACGAACTCGGTGCGTCCGGAGCGCTGATCGGCCGCGCCGGCGAGCCCGTCCAGGTCCGCAATCACGACGGCGCGGGCGTGGGGGTCGAACCGGGCGCATTCCTGCGATCGGCATTGCCGATCGCGGGGTTCGCGGTGATCGAGGCCGACGATCTCGACGCGGCGATCGAGCGGGTGAGCCAGACCCCGTGCGCAATGGCGTACGGGGTCGTCGAGGTCTGGCCGCTGCAGCCCTGACTACCAGGTGTTCCAGTGCGTCAAGGTCTCGGCCGGCAGCCGCTTGGCCGGGCGAAAGTCGGTGCCTTTGGTGTAGGCGATCGGGAACAGCCCACCCTGGCTGAACTTCTCGTACGGGATGCCGAGCACCTCGGCGGCCTTGCGCTCGCCGTCGCCGAGCAGGTGCAGCGTCGTCCAACAGGAGCCCAGCCCGCGGGAGCGCAGCGCCAGGCAGAAGCTCCATACCGCCGGGAACAGCGACGCCCAGAACGAGACGCCGCCCAGTGGCGACTTGTCTTCGCGGCCGGCGATGCACGGGATCATCAGCACCGGCGCCTCGTGGATGTGCTCGGCGAGATACATCGCCGAGTCCACGACCTTGGGCATCCGCTCGTTGCGGGTGTCACCCTCGCCGTAATCGGGCTTCGGCGCGGACAGGTAGGGCTGGGCGTGCGACAGGTAGATCTCGCCGATCGCCTTCTTCTTCTCGGCGTCCTCGACGAACACCCACTGCCACCCCTGCGAGTTGGATCCGGTGGGCGCCTGCAACGCCAGCTCGAGGCATTCCATCAGGACCTCGCGAGACACCGGCTTGTCGAAGTCGAGGCGCTTGCGTACCGAGCGGGTGGTGGTGAGAAGTTCGTCGACGGACAGGTTGAGGGTCATAGGTGGAGGCTACATTCGGTTTCATGAGCGTCGAACTGACACAAGAAGTTTCCAGCAGGCTGACATCCGACAACTTTGGCTGGCTGACGACCGTCGCCAAATCGGGTCAGCCGGTTCCCCGGCTGATCTGGTTCTACTTCGACGGCGCGGAGCTGACGGTGTACTCGATGCCGCAGGCCGGCAAGGTCCGGCACATCGAGGCGCACCCGCAGGTGAGCCTGAACCTGGATTCCGACGGCAACGGCGGCGGCATCATCGTGATCGGGGGAAGCGCGAGGGTCGATGCGGTCGACGTGAATTGTCGAGACGACGAGCCCTACTGGGCCAAGTACAGCGCGGCCGCGGAGCAGTTGGAGACCGAGGGCATATCGATGGATGCGTTCAGCACGCGACTGAGGATCACGCCGACGAAGGTGTGGACGACGCCGACGGGCTGAGCCCGGGGTCGCTAGGGCGGAGGAGGCGGTCCGTCGGGCGGAATCGCGCCGCCGCAGCCACCCGGCGGGGGCGGCCCCGGAAGGGGTTCGTCGCCGCCGACGCAGTCGTAATAAAATTGCGGGCCGACTATCCAGGTTTTCATCCACTGGTGCCAGAACGACCCGTCGGGATACTTCTCGCCGTCGCACACGGCCAAATTGCCGTAACCCCATCGACCACCCGGACAAAAGCCCTTCGTCATGTCCGGCTGGTGCGGGTCGGGCGGATCGGCGCTGGCCACGGCGGGAGAAAGAACAAGCGCCGCAGCGCAACCCAATATCGCGGCGCCGCGGCGAACGAGCTTGAATTTCATTGTCGACTCCCTTGACCATTGAATCAACACAGCCGATTCCAAGCGATCTTTTCGAATAGCTTACGACGCGGCGGATTTGCTAGGTGCCTTTCCGCGCAAAGCGGCTAGAGCTCGATTGGGCCTCGCCGAATGTGCAACCACGGCGAAAATTTCGCGGCGGTTCAAGCGGTCGATGCAATGGTCGGGGTCTCTGCGGGTCGCGGGATTTCTAGCGGAAGTCGCGCGACTTGGAGCCGACGGCCAGGGTGATGCGGCCCAACCGCTCGGCCACGACCGTGACTGCGCCGCTGGCATTTTGGACCTGACCGCGGACCAGCAGCGCTGGTGCCGTGTTCGCGAGCTTGCGGTGTCGCGCCCACACCCCCGGCGTGCAGAGCACGTTGACCATCCCGGTCTCGTCCTCGAGGTTGATGAACGTCACCCCCTGCGCCGTGGCGGGGCGCTGCCGATGGGTGACCGCACCGGCGATCAGCACGCGGTCGCCGTCGGGCACCTCGAGCAGCTCTTCGGCGGGCACCACCCCCATCGCGTTCAGGTCGGCCCGCAAGAACTGGGTCGGGTAGCTGTCCGGGGAGACGCCGGTGGCCCACACGTCGGCGGCGGCCAGTTCCAGCTCGCTCATTCCGGGCAGCGCCGGGATGTGTGACGACGAGCCCACGCCGGGCAACCGGTCCGGCCGTTGGGTGGCAGCGGCTCCGGCCGCCCACAACGCCTCGCGCCGCGATGTCCCGAAGCAGCCCAGCGCCCCGGCCGTGGCCAGCGCTTCGGTCTGCGGCACCGAGAGCCGCAACCGGGTGGTCAGGTCAAGCAGAGATACGAACGCGCCGTTGACTTTTCGCTCTTCGACCAATTGCTCGGCGAGGTCGTCGCCGATATGGCGGACCGCACCCAGCCCGAGGCGGACCTCGGTGCCGGCGTTCTCGAGAGTGGCGTGCGCCAGGCTGGCGTTGACGTCCGGGCCGTGCACCAGCACGCCGTGCCGGCGCGCATCGGCCACCAGCGACTGCGGTGAATAGAACCCCATCGGCTGGGCACGCAGCAGCGCGGCGCAGAACGCGGCCGGGTGGTGCAGCTTGAACCACGACGAGTAGAACACCAGCGACGCGAAGGACAGCGCATGACTTTCCGGAAAGCCGAAATTGGCGAACGCTTCCAGCTTTTCGTAGGTCCGGTCGATCACCTCGTCGGTGGCGCCATGCAATGCGCGCATGCCCTCGTAGAACCTGCCGCGCAGCCGTTGCATCCGCTCGGTCGAACGCTTGGACCCCATGGCGCGGCGCAACTGATCGGCCTCGGCGGCCGAGAAGCCGGCGCAATCGACCGCGAGCTGCATCAGCTGTTCCTGGAAAAGCGGCACTCCCAGCGTCTTTCGCAGCGCCGGCTCCATGGACGGATGATCGTAGACCACCGGGTCGATGCCGTTGCGCCGCCGGATGTAGGGGTGCACCGACCCGCCCTGGATGGGCCCGGGCCGGATCAGTGCGACCTCGACCACGAGGTCGTAGAAGATCCGCGGCCGCAGCCTGGGCAGGGTGGCCATCTGTGCCCGCGACTCCACCTGGAACACCCCGACGG
Organism: Mycobacterium ahvazicum; assembly: GCF_900176255.2. Taxonomy (GTDB): domain Bacteria; phylum Actinomycetota; class Actinomycetes; order Mycobacteriales; family Mycobacteriaceae; genus Mycobacterium; species Mycobacterium ahvazicum. The sequence goes on along the minus strand of NZ_FXEG02000002.1, from coordinate 630,415 downwards.
AATCGGCGCGCTGCAGCATCTCGTACACCGCCGGCTCGGAGAGGTCGAGGCGGGCCAGGTCGACCTCGATGCCTTTGTGTTCGGCCACCAGGTCTTTCGCGTAGTGCAGCGCCGAGAGCATGCCCAGACCGAGTAGGTCGAACTTCACCAAACCGATGGCCGCACAGTCGTCCTTGTCCCATTGCAGGACGCTGCGATTTTCCATCCGCGCCCACTCCACCGGGCACACGTCGGCGATCGGACGGTCGCAGATCACCATGCCGCCGGAGTGAATGCCCATGTGCCGCGGCAGGTTCCGGATCTGGGTGGCCAGGTCGATCACCTGTTCCGGGATGCCCTCGACGTCCGCAGCGTCGGCCAGCCCGTTCCAGTGATTGATCTGCTTGCTCCAGGCGTCCTGCTGCCCCTGCGAGTAGCCCAGGGCGCGCGCCATGTCGCGCACCGCGATCTTGCTTCGGTAAGTGATGACGTTGGCGACTTGGGCGGCATAGTCGCGGCCGTATTTGTCGTAGACGTACTGGATGACCTTTTCGCGCTGATCCGACTCGATGTCCATGTCGATGTCGGGTGGCCCGTCACGGGCCGGCGACAGGAAGCGCTCGAACAACAATTCGTTGACCACCGGATCGACCGCGGTCACACCCAGGGCGTAACAGACCGCGGAGTTGGCCGCCGATCCCCTGCCCTGGCACAGGATGTTGTTGCACCGGCAGAACCGGGCTATATCGTGCACCACCAGGAAATAACCCGGAAAACTCAGTTGGGCAATGACTTTCAGCTCATGCTCGATCTGGGCGTACGCGCGCGGCGCACTCTCGGGGAGCCCGTAGCGGTCGCGTGCACCCGCCATCACCAACTGCCGCAGCCAGCTGTCCTCGGTGTGCCCGTTCGGCACGTCGAACGGCGGCAGCTGAGGCGCGATCAACGCCAGCCCGAACGCGCACTGCTCGCCGAGTTCGGCCGCGGCGGTCACCACCTCGGGCCGCTGCGCGAACAGCCGGGCCATCTCCTCGCCGGACCGCAGGTGTGAACCACCCAGCGGGGCCAGCCATCCGGCGGCCGATTCCAGTGACTGCCGGGCCCGGATCGCGCCCATTGCCATGGCCAGCCGCCGCCGCGAGGGGTGGGCGAAATGTGCTCCGGTGGTCGCGACGACGCCGACCCCGAACCGCGGCGCCAGCTCCGCCAGTGTCGCGTTGCGCTCGTCGTCGAGCGGCTGGCCGTGATGGGTCAACTCGATGCTGACCCGGCCCGCGCCGAAGCGGTCCACCAGGTCGGCCAGCGCCGCCGCCGCGGCGTCCGGCCCGCCATCGGAAAGCGCTTGGCGGACATGGCCTTTACGGCATCCTGTCAGGATGTGCCAATGCCCGCCCGCGGCTTCGGTCAACGTGTCGATGTCGAAGCGCAGCTTGCCCTTCTCGCCACCGGCCAGATGCGCCGCGGCCAGCTGCCGCGACAGCCGCCGGTACCCCTCCGGCCCGCGGGCCAGCACCAGCAGGTGCGGGCCGGGTGGATCCGGGTTCTCGGTACGAGCCTGCGATACGGACGAAGATCCCAGCGACAGCTCGGCACCGAACACGGTTCGTATGTCGAGTTCGGCGGCGGCCTCGGCGAACCGCACCGCCCCGTACAGACCGTTGTGGTCGGTCAGCGCCAGTGCCCGCAGATCCAGCCGGGCGGCCTCCTCGACCAACTCCTCGGGCGTGCTGGCGCCGTCCAGAAAGCTGTATGCCGAATGCGCGTGCAGCTCGGCATACGAAACGGAATGAGCGACCGACGAGCGGGCCGTGCGGCCCCCGTCCGGTGGTCGATAGGCCGGACGCTTGTGCGAGAAGGGGGCCTCTTGCGCCGGCCCGGATGGGGTGGGCGCGCCGGCATGGCGCGGCTTGCCGTCGAGCAGCCGCTCGAGTTCCGCCCAACTCCGCGGCTCATTGCTGAAACCCACACCCCACAGTGTATCGAACGCATGTTCGATTTGGTGCGGGGTTGCTCAAGCGGTTGTTAAACGGGTCTTCAACTTCTAAACACAGTCTTAACGGACTGGGATCTACCGCGACGGGGGCGTGGCGACCGATACTGGTACGGGGCAACTAGGGCGGGAACTGAAAATGGTACAGCTGACCACGGCATTGGATTCGGGCTTTCGCACTGCGGCGGACCCCGACCGGCAGGCAAGTACGGCGACGGGCGCGGTCGCCATCGTCGAAGGCGCCGTCCCGAACCTGGGACGCCTCAAAGCGCTTCTGGCAGAACGCATTCAGTCGATACCGCGATGCACCCAGGTGTTGCGGACACATCCGTTCAGCGGTGCCCAGCACTGGACCGACGATCCGGGTTTCGACCTCGCCCATCACCTGCGCCGGGTCGCGGTTCCCCGCCCCGGCGATGAGGCCGACCTGTCTCGAGCGATCGCCCACGCCCTGGAACGCCCCGTCGAACTGGACCGGCCAATGTGGGAGTGCTGGGTCATCGAGGGGCTGCGGGGCAAGTGGGCGATCCTGATGAAGGTTCACCACCACCTCGCCGGCGCCACGCCCGCGGCCCACCTGCTCACCAGGCTGTGCGACGACGCCAGCAACGAGATGTTCGCCAATAACGTTATACCCGAGGATGATTCGACCCCAGCCCCGAAGCGGGGCTGGGCGGAGACGCTCTGGCGAGCCTCGACCGCCGCAACCACCGTGACCAGCACGCTGGCCGAGACGGTCTGGTCGGCGGCCCGTGCGTCGTCGACCGGACCGGCGGTCACGATGCGCCGCTACGGCACGGTACGCGTTCCCCTCGCCGCGGTCGACGCGGTCTGCGGCAAGTTCCGGGTGACCACCAACGACGTCGCGCTCGCCGCCATCACCGAGGGGTTCCGGGCCGTGCTGCTACACCGCGGCGAACAACCGCGCGCGGGTTCGTTGCGCACTCTGGAGAAGAGATATCTGCCCGTCGAGCATGACGATCCGGTGCAGCGGCTGCGAATTGTGCACAACAGCCTGAACCAGCCGGCGCCGGTCCGGCAGCCCACGAGCATCGTGGACCTGGCAACCAGTTCCATGCCATTCACCTTGTGCGCCAAGGCAGTTCGATTGGTCATGAGCCGGCTCCCACAACCTGGCATCGTGACGCTGGCCACCAATGCGCCGGGGCCTCGGCACCGGCTGGGGCTGATGGGCGCAACCGTGGAACGCCTGCTGCCGATCCCGCCGACGGCTGCGCAGCTGTCCAGCGGAGTCGCGGTGCTGAGCTACGGCGACGAGCTGATCTTCGGGATCACCGCCGATTACGACGCCGCCCCCGAACTTCAGCAGCTCGCCAGCGGCATCGAACGCGAGATGGCGCGACTGACGGCACTGAGCCAAGACTCCGTCCTGCTGTTCACCAAGGATCGCCGTAAGCGCCGGGCCGGCACGCCGCGGGGCGGTGTGCCCCGCACCCACCCGACCGCGCGAGCACGCCACTGACCCGGCCCGGGCGGCATTGATCACCGTGAGATGGTTGGTCAGTGCCTGCATCGGAGTCAGTATCGGAGCCATCGGTCACCATCGACCCGCGCCGCCACGACGCGGTGCTGTTTGAGCTGAACGTCGACTCCGCGCCGGTCGCGCGACTGCGCGAGGCCGGGGTGAACGTCGCCCTGGGCGTCGAGGACCCGGCCGCGACCGCCGACCGGCTGGGCGTGCGGGCCGGCCGTAGTGTGGTCGTCGCGGCCAGCGAGTCGGTGGCCACGGCCGCGCGCGATGCCGGATTCGCTCTGGTGATCGGTGCGCAGGACCTGAGTGACGTCGCGGTCCGCACCGGGGACCTGCGGATGTCGCAGCTGCCCGACGCGTCGCAGCTGCTCGGCGAGGACCTCGCCGCCCGACGGCCGGCGGTGTTCTTCGACTTCGACGGCACACTCTCGGACATCGTCAACGACCCGGACTCGGCGCAGCTGGTCGCCGGTGCGGCCGACGCGCTGCAGCGGTTGGCCGCGCGCTGCCCGGTGGCAATCCTGTCCGGCCGCGACCTCGCCGACGTCACGGCACGCGTCGGCTTGCCCGGTCTCTGGTACGCCGGCAGCCACGGATTCGAACTGACCGCGCCCGACGGAACCCATCACCAAAACGACGCCGCCGCGGCGGCCATACCGGTGCTGGAATCCGCGGCCGCCCAGCTGCGCGAGCGGCTCGGGTCGATTCCGGGGGTCAGGGTGGAGCACAAGCGGTTTGGCGTTGCCGTGCACTATCGCAACGCGGCGCGAGACCGCGTCGGCGAGGTGACGGCAGCGGTGCGCGCCGCGGGTCAGCGCGATGCGCTTCGGGTGACCACCGGCCGCGAGGTCATCGAGCTACGCCCGGATATCGACTGGGACAAGGGCAAGACGCTGCACTGGGTCCTCGAACACCTGGACGTATCGGCGGGCCTGACACCGATCTTTTTCGGCGACGACATCACCGACGAGGACGCGTTCGACGCGGTGCACCCGGACGGAATCCCAATCCTGGTGCGGCACAACGACGACGGCGACCGGGCCACCGCCGCGCTGTTCGCGCTGGACAGCCCGGCCGCCGCGGCCGACTTCGTCGATCGCCTGGCGCGGCAGTTGGCCGCCGCCGGCTAGTTCTGCGCGTATTCGACCGCGCCGTCGTCGAGCACGACTCGTCCCGCCTCGGCGCCGTGGGCACCCGAAGCCGTGGTGCGAAAGACCGCCTTGCCCGGCTCGGTACGCCAGATCAGTGTGGTCAACGTCTCGCCGGGAAACACCGGCGAGCTGAAGCGTGCGTCGATCGAGGTGATGTTCGCGGCCTGCCCGCCGCCGAGCTCGGCGACCAGCGCGCGGCCCGCCACCCCATAGCTGCACAGCCCGTGCAGGATCGGCTTGGGGAAACCGGCCAACTCCCGGGCGAACCACGGGTCGCTGTGCAGCGGGTTGCGGTCACCGGAGAGCCGGTAGATCAGCGCCTGGTCCGCGCGGGTGGGCAGGGCCCGGGTGATGTCGGGCTCGCGATCCGGGAATTCCGGCGCGAGGGGGCGCTGACCCGGTTGCCCACCGAACCCGCCCGCGCCGCGGACCACAAAGGTGGTCGACGTTTCGGCGATCAGCTCCTGAGTATCAGGGTCGGTGCCGCGGCCGCGCAGCATCACGACCGCGTTCTTGCCCTCACCCTTGTCCTGAATATCGGTGACCTCGGTGACCACCGAGAGCTTGCCCGCCGGGGGCAGCGGCGCGTGCAGCCGGATCCCTTGCGACCCGTGGAGCAGCATCGCCCAGTTGAAATCTCCGATCTTGCCCGCCGCCCCGAACGCCGGGCAGCAGATCACCGCGTAGGTGGGCAGCACCTGCTGGGTGATCTCGTGGCTGTTCTCGGTGGTGAACGACAGGTCATCGAGCCCCGCGCCGACGCCGAGGGCGTAGAGCAGGGTGTCCCGGTCGGTCCAGTCGAACAACTTCGGCTCGGTCACCGCACCGACAGCACTCGGGTCAATCGCCATGCGAGTCTCCTCTCGACTACCAGATTCACGCTTCTGCGCACTCAACCATTGCAAACCCTTCCCCATGGGGCTGTCGGCAGGGCAGGCTATCGACATGGCCACGCGCAGCATGATCGGAAAGGCCTTCTGGAAAACAGGGGCCGTACTCGCCGCAACGCTCATCGTCGGTGCCTGCGGGGGGTCGACGCAGGCGCGCGCCATCACGTTGACGTTCATCCGAAACGCCCAGACCCAGGCCGATGCCGACGGCGTCATCAACACTGATCCCCCCGGCCCCGGCCTCACCGCCGAGGGCAGGGGCCAGGCCCAGCAGCTGGCCCACCAGAGCGGTCGCAACGACTTCGACGCCGTTTACGCCTCCGCCATGGCCGAGGCGCAGCAGACCGCCGGGCCGTTGGCCGGTGAACTCGGCAAACAGGTGGAGGTCCTGAGCGGCGTGCAGGCGCTCAATGCCGGCTGGTACAACGGCAAACCTCAATCGATGGCGGCCACCACGTACCTGTTGGCGCCGGCGGACTGGATCAACGGCGACATCGCGGACAGCATCCCGGGATCGGTGAGCGGCAAGCAGTTCAACAACGAGTTCACCGCCGCGGTGAACAAGGTTTATAACAGCGGCCACAGCAAACCGGTGGTGTTCTCCCAGGGCACCGCGATCATGGCGTGGACGCTGATGAATGCCCGCAACGGCAAGAGCAGCCTGTTGAGCACCCATCCGCTGCCGAACGTCGGCCGCGTGGTACTCACCGGAAACCCGACGGACGGGTGGACGCTGGTCGAGTGGGACGGCATCCGCAGCTTCAGCTGATCCCCGCTACCATGACCCCATGCGGTATGTCGTTACCGGCGGTACCGGGTTTATTGGTCGCCGCGTCGTAGCTCGCCTGTTGGATACTCGGCCCGACGCCGACGTGTGGGTCTTGGTCCGGCCCCAGTCGCTGGGGCGCTTCGAACGCCTCGCCGCACAGTGGGGTGAACGCGCCAAACCGCTGGTCGGTGCGCTGCCGGAGCTGACGTTGACCGACGAGCGGCTGGCCGAGCTGGGCCGGGTCGACCATCTCGTGCACTGCGCGGCGATCTACGACATCACGGCCGGCGAAGCCGAACAGCGCGCCGCCAACGTCGAGGGCACCCGCGCCGTCATCGAGCTGGCGCGACGCCTGGACGCGACGCTTCACCACGTGTCGTCGATCGCCGTGGCGGGAGATTTCGACGGCGAGTACACCGAGGACGACTTCGACGTCGGCCAGCTGCTGCCCACGCCCTACCACCAGACGAAGTTCGAGGCCGAACTGCTGGTCCGGTCGCAACCCGGGCTGCGCTACCGCATCTACCGGCCGGCCGTCGTGGTCGGCGACTCACGCACCGGCGAGATGGACAAGATCGACGGCCCGTACTACTTCTTCGGCGTGCTGTCCAAGCTGGCCATCTTGCCGTCGTTGACCCCGATCATGCTGCCCGACACCGGGCGCACCAACATCGTCCCGGTCGACTATGTCGTCGACGCACTCGTCGCACTGATGCACGTCGACGGCTCCGATGGGCAGACTTTCCACCTGACCTCGCCGAAAACCATTGGGCTGCGCGGTATTTACCGTGGCGTCGCCAAAACCGCCGGACTGCCCGCGCTGCGCGGCTCACTGCCCCGCTCGGTAGCTGCGCCGGTGCTGAAGGCAACCGGGCGGGTCAAACGGGTACGCAACATGGCGGCCACCCAGCTCGGGATTCCGGCCGAGGTGCTGGATCTCGTCGACCTGATTCCCACGTTTGTCAGCGATAAGACGCAAAATGCGCTGCGCGGCACTGGCATTGAAGTGCCCGAGTTCGCCAGTTACGCGCCCAAGCTGTGGCGGTACTGGGCCGAGCATCTCGATCCCGACCGCGCCCGCCGCGACGCTCCGGACGGTCCGCTGCAGGGCCGGCACGTGATCATCACCGGCGCATCCAGTGGCATCGGCCGGGCATCGGCGATCGCGGTCGCAGAACGGGGCGCCACGGTGTTCGCGCTGGCCCGCAACGGCTCCGCGCTCGACGAGCTGGTCGCCGAGATCCGCGCGAACGGCGGTCAGGCCCACGCCTTCACCTGCGATGTCACCGATTCGGTATCGGTGGAGCACACCATCAAGGACATCCTGGGCCGCTTCGGTCATGTCGATTACCTGGTGAACAACGCGGGCCGCTCGATCCGCCGTTCGGTGGTCAACTCCACCGATCGGCTGCACGACTACGAGCGGGTGATGGCGGTCAACTACTTCGGTGCCGTCCGTATGGTGCTGGCGCTGCTACCGCATTGGCGGGAGCGCCGATTCGGCCATGTCGTGAACGTTTCCAGCGCGGGCGTGCTGGCCCGAAACCCTAAGTACAGCTCGTATCTGCCGACCAAGGCCGCACTGGACGCGTTTTCCGACGTGGTCGCCTCGGAGACGCTGTCCGACCACATCACGTTCACCAATATCCATATGCCGCTGGTCAAGACGCCGATGATCGTGCCCTCGCAGCGGCTCAACCCGGTGCCGCCGATCAGCCCCGAACGGGCGGCCGCGATGGTGGTGCGCGGACTGGTCGAGAAGCCGGCGCGCATCGACACGCCACTGGGCACCCTGGCCGAGGCCGGCAACTACCTGTTGCCCCGGACATCGCGGCGAATTCTGCACCAGGTCTATCTGGGTTACCCCGATTCCGCTGCCGCGCTCGGCGTTTCGCCGGCAGTCGGCGCTGCGCAGAAAAGGCGGCCCAAACGCCCGGTGCGTGCTGTCGGCCGCATCGGGGTCCCCCGGCCGGTCCGCAAGGCGGTCCGCCTGGTACCCGGGGTTCATTGGTGACGCAGTCCTCGCCGGTGTTCGCCGACGTCGACACCGGCGTCGATGACGCGCTGGCCTTGATCTACCTGCTGGCCAGCCCGGACGCCGATCTGGTCGGCATCGCTTCGACCGGGGGAAATGTTGGCGTACAACAGGTTTGCGCCAACAATCTCGGCCTCCTCGAGCTGTGCCAAGCCACCGGCGTCCCGGTGTCGAAGGGCGCCGACGAGGCACTGGCCGGCCCGCTGCGCACCCCATCCAAAGTCCATGGCCCGTGCGGCCTGGGGTATGCCGACGTGCCACCGAGCAACGCGGCGCTGACCGACTACGACTCGGCCACCGCCTGGGTGCGCGCGGCGCAGGCGTTCCCCGGCGAGCTGATCGGCGTGGCGACCGGCCCGCTGACCAATCTGGCACTGGCGCTGCGCGCCGAGCCAGCACTGCCAACGCTGTTGCGCCGGTTGGTCATCATGGGCGGCTCCTACGACCACATCGGTAACACCACCGCGGTGGCGGAATGGAACATCAGCGTGGACCCCGAGGCGGCCGCCGAGGTGCTCGCGGCCTGGTCCAGCGAAAACCTTGGCCCGCAGCAGCTTCCGATCCTGTGCGGCCTGGATCTGACGCGCAACGTCGCGATCACGCCGGAAGTCCTGGCGAGATTGGCCGACGCCGCGGGATCGACGTCGACGATCATGAGCGTGGACGACCGACGGGGCACCCGATCGACGGCGTCCAATCCGGTGATCCGAGTGATCGAAGACGCCCTGCGGTTCTACCTCGAGGGTTACTACGACAACGGCCACGGGTATCTGGCACATCTGCACGACCCGTTGGCCGCGGCGGTCGCGCTGGATCCCGAACTCATCGCGACCCGCTCCGGGCGGGTGGACATCGAGCTCGCCGGCACCCTGACCCGCGGCATGACGGTAACGGACTGGCGCCGAGAACCTAACGCGCGCATTGGAGTTGGCGTCGATCCGGCGGCATTCTTCGAACGGTTCATCGAACGTGTGGGGCCCTTCGCGCGGCGGCTCGGCTGCTGAGGGGCCCGGCTGCCGGCTTCCGTTGACAGAACCCGCCCAGCGACGCTGGAATAGGTGGATATCTAGGTGGGGTTGCGTTAGTCAACACTGGAAGGCTGGAAGGACCTTCGCGATGACAGAGCTGGTAACGGGGAAGGCACTACCAAACGTAGTGGTGACCGGCATTGCCATGACAACCTCGGTGGCGACCGACGCCGAGAACACTTGGAAGTTGTTGCTGGACAGCCAAAGCGGTATCCGTACGCTCGAGGACTCGTTTGTCGAGCACTACGATCTCCCGGTACGCATCGGCGGGCACCTGCTGGAGGATTTCGACCACGGTTTGACACGTGCCGAGCGCCACCGAATGGGCTGGCTGCCGAAGATGACCACAATTTTGAGCCGCCGGCTGTGGGAGAACGCCGGATCGCCCGAGGTCGACCCCAACCGATTGCTGGTGTCCGTCGGCACCGGCCTGGGCTCGGCCGAGCAAATAGTATTCAGCTACGACGACATCCGCGCCCGCGGCATGCAGGGGGTCTCGCCGCTGGCGGTGGCGAAGTACATGCCCAACGCCCCCGCCGCGGCGATCGGGCTGGAACGACACGCCAGGGCCGGGGTGCTCACCCCGATTTCGGCGTGCGCCTCCGGCTCCGAAGGCATCGCGCAGGCCTGGCGCAGTATCGTCCTCGGCGAGGCCGATATCGCCATCTGCGGCGGTGTCGAGGTCAAGATCGAAGCGGTCGCGATCGCGGCGTTCGGCCAGATGCGCATCGTGTTGTCGACGAAGAACGACGACCCGGCCGGGGCGTGCCGTCCGTTCGATCGGGACCGGACCGGCATCGTGTTCGGCGAGGCCGGCGCGCTGATGGTCATCGAAACCGAGGAGCACGCCAAGGCCCGGGGCGCCAACATCCTGGCCCGGATCATGGGCGCCAGCATCACCTCGGACGGCTTCCACATGGTGGCGCCGGACCCCAACGGCGCACGCGCCGGGCATGCGATGAGCAGGGCGATTCAGCTGGCGGGGCTGACGCCCGGCGATATCGACCACGTCAATGCGCACGCCACCGGCACCCTGGTCGGCGACCTGGCCGAGTCCAAGGCCATCAACAACGCGCTGGGCAGCAACAAAGCGGCCGTGTACGCGCCCAAGGCCGCGCTGGGCCACTCGGTGGGGGCGGTCGGCGCGGTGGAGTCGATCCTGACCGTGCTGGCGCTGCGGGATCAGGTGATCCCGCCGACCCTGAACCTGGAAAACCTGGACCCCGAGATCGACCTGGATGTGGTGGCGGGCAAGCCGCGGCCCGGCAATTACCGCTACGCGCTCAACAACTCGTTCGGCTTCGGCGGCCACAACGTCGCCGTGGCCTTCGGCCGGTACTGACCCTCCTACTCGTAGATTCCTTCGAGGTACCACCGCCGCTGGCGATAACACAGCAGCAACGCCCGCTCACTTTCCAGCAACACCTGGGCGCGGGCGGTGCGGCCCGGCGAACCAGTCGAGTTCGGGTCCGGATCCCACCACCGCTCGTCGACCGGCCACGGGCCGGCCCACCAGCGCAGCGGGTCGTCGCAGCCGCGGGAGACCAGGCGCACCGGGTCGGCGGAGAACATCCCCCGGCCGGTCACCCGTATCAAATTCCCTTGGGCGTCAAGCAATTCCACCGGATCGTCGAGCAGTACCGCCGGCGACGGGTCTGGCAGCTGACCGGGCCACGGCAACGCCGGGTCGGCATGCGGAACCGGCTCGTCACCCAGCGGGGTCAGCGTGATGCGTTCGGCGGGTCCGCGACCTCCGGACAGCACCGGCACCCGCACCGCTTCCGGCCCGAGCAGGCCCTGCACCCGCACCAGGGCGCGGCGGGCCCGCTGCCGGTCCTCCTCCCCGAGGCCGCCCCATAACGGCAGCTGCAGCGCCTCGGCGGACACCACCTCCACCGCCTGCAGCCGCAGCGATGTCACCGGCGCCGTGGGGCGGGGATTGCGGGCGGCCCGGCTGCTCAACCCCCCGTCCAGTTGCCAGCGCACCCGATCGGCGGTGGCGTCCTCGGTCAACGGCTCGGCGCACCGCCATACCCGGTTCAGTTCTTCGCCGTTGGCGGTGACGGCGTGAATGGACAGCCGGGTGCATCCCACCCCGGCGGACATCAGCATCTGGTGCAGCGTGCCGGCCAGCGAGCGTCCGGCGAATGCCGCGGCGTCGACCCGGTCGATCGGCGGATCGCAATCCAGCACGGCTTCGAGTTCGGCCGGGGGCTCCCGCCCGGACGGGCCTCGCTCGGGCTCGCCGCGAGCGAACCGGTGTGCGCTGCACCCGTCGGCGCCGAACCGGGAAGCCACGTCGGTCGCCGACAGGGCGGCGAACTGACCGATGGTGCGAATCCCTAACCGCCACAACAGATCCGTCAGCTCCTCTCGCCCCGGACCGGACAGGCTCGGCTCGGTGGCCAGCTGCCGGATCGACAGCACCGACAGGAACTTCGCATCGTCGCCGGGCGCGACGACACGACCCGCCCGGGCGGCGAAGACCGCGGTGGACAGCTGGTCGGCGATCCCGACCTGGCACTCGGCCCCGGTTGCGGCCACCGCGTCGATCAGCCGTTCGGCGGCCTGTTGTTCGGACCCGAAATAGCGGGCCGCTCCGCGCACCGGCAACACCAGCAGGCCGGGCCGCAGCACCTCGGCGCGAGGCACCAGGTCGTCGACCGCCGCGATCACCCCCTCGAAAAAGCGGGCGTCGCGGTCGGCGTCGGCGCTGGCGACGTGCAGTTGCGGGCAACGGGCCGCGGCCTCGCGGCGTCGCAACCCTCGCCGCACTCCGGCCGCACGCGCAGCCGACGAGCAGGCGATCACCCGATTGGCCAGGGCGACCGCGATCGGGGTCGTCATGGATACCTCCGCCGCTGCCGCCGCCGCGACCGCCGGCCAGTCCATGCACCAAATGGCCAGCACCCGGGAAGACATTCGAACTCACCCGGTTCGCGTCCGGCGGCCGGTCACCCGTCTCCCCGCGCACACCCCACTGACCTGCAGCCGCACTCCGCTGATGCGTCCGAATCCGCAAACCGGGGCGTCGCGATGACCTGCCGTGATCTCGTAGCCGCTGACCCGGGCCTGCAGCCGGGTCGGCGCCCCCTGCCAGTCGCCGTCGGTGACCAGCAGGGTGCAGCCCTTGAGCCGGGCGCGAGCCACCACCGCCCGCGCCCGGGTCAGCGGCACCCGACGCCCGCCCAGCCCGAGCACCACCAGATCCATGCCGTCGATGAGCACCGCGGCCACTTCCACCGGATCGGTCCCGGGGTCCGGTATCACGGCGAGCCGGCTCAGATCCGCCCCCATCTCCACCGCGGCCAGCAGCCCGATATCCGGCTGGCCGACGATGGCCGCGTTTCCCCCGGCCGCCGTCACCGCGGCGACCATGCTCAGCAGCAGCGACCGCGCTCCCGACAGCACCGCCACCGTGCCCTTGGGCAGTTGCGTGGGTAGCGCTTCGGCCAGCCACTGCGGGACCGGCAGCCCGGACTCCGATTCGGGCAGCAGGCCATCGGGGCGGGCGGCGGGCCTCCCGGGCGATTTCCCGGACAACACCGCCATCTGCCGGCGTAGCGATTCGAGTTGTTCCGCCCGATCCAGGTCGGAGGCGACAGCCGCCGTCATATAGCCTCCTACCAGCAGATCCTCGATTATTTTCGAATATATGTTCGATTGATTCGAGTAAACACCCACCCTCCGACAACCGTCAAGAAACGGGAGAGGCTGCTTATGCGGTCGGTGCTGTTGTGGCTTCTGGTGCTCATTTGTGGCGCCATCGTGGTGCCCCCGCCGGCTCGAAGCGAGGTCGGGAGCTGTCAACCGGCCGAATTCTTCGCCGCCGACAACGGTGATCCCTTTTTCGAGCCGGAGGCCGACCTGACGTTCGCCCTCAACGGCGTGACGGTCACCGGGTCCAAGCCGCTCGACGGGGTGTACTGGTCCGAGGCGCAGCAGCGAATCACCCGGGAGCGTTCGCATGAATTCCAGCTGTGCGGCACCGAGGACGCCCTGCATACCGCCGCCGAGGCACTGCGCCGTCAGTTCGGCCAGGAATCGGTGCTGTCCTTCGACTACCTGCCGCAGACCGCACCGCAGGAGAACGCGCTCATGATCACCGTGCCGGATGTCGACATCGAACGCCTCGCCACCGCGCTGACGGCCGATCTTTCCGCCCGCGACCGGCTGCGCGGCGGATCCGTCACCGCGACCGACCACACCCTGGTCCTGATCGCCGCCAACGACGACCGCGACCTGGCCCGCCGGCTCGTCAGTGCGGCTGGCGGCAACTGGCAAGCAGCCGATATTGCTTACGGCAGAAGCGAATTCGTGAAGTAGCTGCGCGAAAACCTATTCCCACTCGATGGTGCCGGGCGGCTTGCTGGTGATGTCCAGCACCACCCGGTTGACCTCGCGGACCTCGTTGGTGATCCGGGTCGAGATGCGTTCCAGTACCTCGTAGGGCACCCGGGTCCAGTCCGCGGTCATGGCGTCCTCGCTGGACACCGGCCGCAGCACGATCGGGTGCCCGTAGGTGCGGCCGTCGCCCTGCACACCCACCGAGCGCACCTCGCCCAGCAACACCACCGGGCACTGCCAGATCAAGTTGTCCAGGCCCGCGGCGGTCAGCTCCTCGCGGGCGATCGAGTCGGCACGCCGCAGCGTGTCCAGCCGCTGCGCGGTGACCTCGCCGATGATCCGGATACCCAGTCCCGGACCCGGAAAGGGCTGGCGCCCAACGATTTCCTCCGGCAGACCCAGTTCCCGGCCGACCGCGCGCACCTCGTCCTTGAACAGCAACCGCAGCGGCTCGACGAGTTTGAACTTCAGGTCGTCGGGCAGACCGCCAACGTTGTGGTGGCTCTTGATGTTCGCGGTCCCGCTGCCCCCGCCGGACTCCACCACGTCCGGATACAGCGTGCCCTGCACCAGGAAGTCGACTTCAGATCCGGTGTCGCTCAAGATGTCTCGCACCGCGGCCTCGAAGGCCCGGATGAACTGGCGGCCGATGATCTTGCGCTTGCCCTCGGGGTTGGTCACCCCCGACAGCGCCTCGAGGAAGGTGTCGGCCGCGTCGACGGTGACGAGGTTGGCGCCGGTGGCGGCGACGAAGTCCCGCTGCACCTGCGCGCGCTCACCGGCGCGCAACAGTCCATGGTCGACGAAGACACAGGTCAGCCGGTCCCCGATGGCCCGCTGCACCAGCGCGGCGGCCACCGCGGAATCCACCCCGCCGGACAGCCCGCAGATCGCATGGCCGTCGCCGATCTGGGCCCGTACCTGTTCGGTCAGCGCCTCGGCGATGTTGGCGGCCGTCCATTCCGCGCCGAGCCCGGCGAAGTCGTGCAGAAACCGGCTGAGCACCTGTTGCCCGTGCGGGCTGTGCATCACCTCGGGGTGGTACTGCACCCCGGCCAGGCGTCGGGCCCGGTTCTCGAAGCCGGCGACCGGCGCGCCGGGGCTGCTGGCCACCACATCGAACCCCTCGGGCGCGGCCGTGACGGCGTCACCGTGGCTCATCCAGACCGGCTGCGCCGTCGGCAGTCCCGAATGTAATTCGCCACCAAGCACTTTCAGCTCGGTGCGACCGTATTCGCTGGTGCCGGTATGGACGACGGTCCCGCCCAGCGTTTGCGCCATCGCCTGAAACCCGTAGCAGATGCCGAACACCGGCACGCCGAGGTCGAACACCGCCGGGTCCAGTTGCGGGGCGCCTTCGGCATACACACTGGCCGGCCCGCCGGAGAGCACCAGCGCCAAGGGATCCTTGGCCTTGATCTCCTCGATCGAGGCGGTGTGCGGGATGACCTCGGAAAACACCCGCGCTTCCCGCACGCGACGGGCGATCAACTGCGCATACTGCGCGCCGAAGTCGACTACCAATACCGGTCGGGTCGGGGGTCCGACGTCACCAAGATCGGGGTCGAGGTCAGCAGGTTCAGCCACGGCCACGAGTCTAGTGTTCGGCGGTGAGGCCGGGGACTTGGCCACACGTCACATCAGGTAGGTCGGCTGGGCAATGCCGAAGCGGGTGCTGGCGTAGCGCTTCAGGGCCGACGGGCTGAAGTAGGCGTGCTGGCCCAGGGTGTGCAGGTCCCGAAAGCAGCGTTGCAGGGGGTGATTCGCGTGTACCGCGCCCGCACCGGTCAACCCGAACGTCGTATCGACCACCTGACGTGCCGCGCGCATCGCCGCCAACGCCGCCAGCCGGAAGCCGGCACGCTGCTCAAGCGAAGGCGGGTCACCGGCGATGGCGGTGTCCCACAGCGCACTGACCTCGTCGAGTACGAATGCCCGCGCAGACCTCAAACCGGCCTCGGCACTGGCGAACTCGACCTGGACCGCGGCATCCTGCGCCAGTGGCTCGGGCGCCATGGCGCGCAGCTTCGTCGTCGCGAGATCGGTGAATTCGTCGAGGGCGCGCCGCGCGATGCCGAGCGGGACACCGACCATGCCGATCCCGGCGAGCGTGAAGAACGGAATTCGCCACAACGGGCCGTCGTGGCGGGCCGGATGGAAGAACGGGCTGATGGTGTGCTCGTCGGGAACGCTGAGAGCTCGGGCGGCCACGTCGTTGCTGCCGGTGGCGCGCAACCCCAGGACGTCCCAGTTGTCGACGATCTCGGCCTCGGCGCACGGGAAGAACGCCAGCCGCTGGTCGGGCCCTTGCTCGGGGATCATTCGCGGCTGGTCGCCGTCGAAGACGAAGACACCGGCCAGTATCCACTCGGCGTGGCGGCAACCACTGGCGAACGGCCATCGCCCGTCGATGCCGAACCGGCCGCGACCGTCCGGCACGGCCCGCCCGGTGGGCGCGAAGATCGTCGCCGATGAGAAGTCGGCGTCCGAACCGAACAGCGTTGTGGCGACGGCTGGTTCAAGCCAGGCGGTGAACGCGGGTGCGCCGCCACCGATGGCGGCAACCCAGCCGGTGGAACCGTCGGCACGCGCCAGTTCCTCGATCATCTGAATGATGTCGACCGGGGCTATTTCGAATCCGCCGAGCGAGCGCGGCTGCATGGCACGGAAGATGCCGGCCGCGCGCAGTTGCTCGACCAGATCGAGGGGCAATGTCCCGAGCGCCTCGGCTTCATCGGCACGCCGGCTGATCTCGGGTGTCAGGGCGCCTGCCACCGCGATGGAGTCGGCACCGTTCGACAGGCTGACGGCGGGGCATGTTGCACTTGTCATGTCACGTTCCCTATTTTCATACAGTTATTAGTATTCAATACAGGAGAATGTACTTAATTATGGGATCTGTCAACAAGCAGGCTCCCCGCCGCTACGACTCGACCCGTCGCCGCGAGCAGGCCCAGCGCAATCGGGACGCGGTCCTCGCGGCCGCCCGGCAGCGGTTCCTGGCCCAGGGCTATGCGGCGACGACGATCGCCGAAATCGCACGGGACGCGGCCGTGTCGGTCGAAACGGTGTACAAGGCGTTTACGACGAAGGCCGGCGTGCTGAAAGCGCTCTTCGATGTGTCCGTCGCCGGCGACGACGAGCCGATCCCGATGGTCCAGCGAGACGTGATCCAGGCCGTTGCCGATGAAACCGATGCGGCCCGCAAACTGCAGCTGTACGCCAAGCACCTGGCCGCGACCATGCCGCGCAGCGCTCCGGTCCAACTGCTCGCGCGTGATGGCGCCGCGTCGTCGCCGGACGCCGGCGAGGTCTGGAAGCAGACGCGGCAGGAAACGCTGGCCGGCATGACGATGTTCGCGGCAGATCTCGCCGGGACGCGACAGCTGCGAGTCAGCGCCAAGGAAGCGCGCGATATTCTGTGGACCTACCACGCACCCGAGCTCTACGAACTCCTTGTCCTGGAACGCGGTTGGTCGGCCACTCGCTACGGCAAGTTCCTCGCCCAAGCGCTGATCGACGCCCTGCTCAAGCCCGAGGGTTGACGCTTACAGCGAGAACACCCGACGCAGGGTCTCCACGGCTTCGGGCTCGCCGGTGAAGGCGATTCGCCGCAAAGCCGCCTTGCGCTTGGCGTCGCCCGGCGCGAGACGGGCCGTCACGAGATCTGCCGCACTGGCGGTGATCGTCACCGGGGGCTCGCCGCGCGCGCCGGCCAGGCGTCCCTGGGTAATCACGAAATCAAAACGGCGACCGTCGATTTCGGCCCGGCACGTCGCTTCCAGCCCGGCCGCCTTGCCCGAGTCGAAGCCCAGCAGGATGCCGGCCAGAAACCCGTTGAGCGGCGTGACCGGGCCTTCGTCGATCGGATCCAGCCGGTCCAGACCGAACCACGCGATGCTCTGAATGATCGGCAGCACCCGCTGCCAGCCCAGGTCGCTGAGCGTGTAGACGGTGCGCCCGATGGGCGCCGGGAGGTCGGTTCGGTGGACGAGCCCGGCGTCCTGCAGCTCCTTGAGGCGCTCGGCCAGCAGATTGGTTGCGATGCCGGGCAATTCGGCGCGCAGGTCGCCGTAGCGCCGCGGTCCTCCGATCAGCTCACGCAGGATCAGCAACGTCCAGCGCTCACCCAAGACGTCGAGGCCGCGCGCGATCGGGCAGTTCTGGTTGTAGTTGCGTGTCCGCACCACCGCAGTTTACCAGCGGCGGACATATTTTTCCATTTGTTGGTTGATTTATTTGTCTATCAGATTTACTGTCTCGTCCATGGGTAAGAATCTCGCGCTCGCCGTCATCTGCCTCGGCGTCTTCGTCATCAGCGTCGACGCCACCATCGTCAACGTCGCCCTGCCCACGCTGGCACGCGAGCTCAATGCCGGCACCTCGCAGCTGCAATGGATCGTCGACGCCTACACCCTGGTCATGTCCGGGCTGCTGCTGTCGGCCGGCAGCTTCAGCGACCGCTACGGCAGACGAGGTTGGCTCAATGCCGGCCTCGCGCTATTCGCGATCACGTCGGGCCTTGCGGCACAGGCGAACTCCGCGGATCAGCTGATCGCGGCGCGGGCCGCCATGGGCGTGGGTGCCGCGCTGATCTTCCCGACCACACTGGGCTTGATCACGAACATCTTCACCGACCCGGTGCCCCGCGCCAAGGCCATCGGGCTGTGGGCGGCGATGGTGGGTATCGGCGTGGCAGTGGGGCCGATCAGCGGTGGTTGGCTGCTCGAACATTTCTGGTGGGGCGCCATTTTCATGGTGAACATCCCGATCGCGGTGGCCGCCATCGCCGGCGCCGTATTGTTCGTGCCGACTTCGCGCGACCCCGCGGCACCACGCGTCGACGTGCCCGGCTTGGCGCTGTCGGCGGCCGGCGTCACGGCGCTGGTCTATACCGTCATCGAAGCGCCGACCTGGGGCTGGACCAGCCCCCGCGCCGCGGTCGGATTCACAACCGCCGCTGTCCTGCTCGCCGGGTTCGCATGGTGGGAGCGACGCAGCACCCATCCCATGCTGGACGTCACGGTGTTCGCCAATCGCCGGTTCTCCGGTGGCAGCCTCGCAGTGACCGCGGGCTTTCTGACCTTGTTCGGCTTTATCTTCGTCATCACGCAGTACTTCCAATTCATCAAGGAGTACAGCGCTTTTCAGAGCGGAGTGCGGTTACTGCCGGTCGCCATATCGATCGCGGTAGCCAGCATCCTGGGGCCGCGGCTGGTCGAGTGGATCGGCACCACCGCCGTCGTGGCCGGGGGTCTGGCGGTGTTCGCGGCCGGCCTGGCGTGGGCATCGACCGCGGACGCCGCGACGAGCTACACCGAGATCGCCGCGCAGATGTTGCTGCTCGGCGGCGGCCTCGGACTGACGTTCTCACCGGCCACCGAATCGATCATGGGATCGCTGTCCGCGGACAAGGCCGGGATCGGCTCGGCCGTCAACGACACCACGCGTGAGCTCGGCGGCACCCTGGGTGTTGCCATCGTGGGCAGCGTCTTCGCGTCGGTCTACTCGGCACACCTGGGCTCCGCGCCCGCGCTGGCCACATTTCCGGCCGGCGTCACCGCCGCGATGCGTAACTCAATGGCTGTGGCGCACAAGGTGATCGAACAGCTTCCCGCGGAGCACGCCGGCCCGGTGCGCGACGCGGTCAATCGCGCGTTCCTGGACGGCCTGCACGTCGGCTCGCTGGTGTGCGCGGCAATCGCACTGGCCGCGGCGATCGCCGTCGCGGCTCTGCTACCGGCACGGCAATTGGAAATCGCTCCTCAAATGGAAAGGGAAGACGCATGAACACTCGCGTATTGGTCACCGGCGCGACGGGAAAAGTCGGCGGTGCGGTCGCCGCCCAGCTGCTCGAGAAGGGTGTCGCCACCCGGGCGGTCGTGCACTCCGAAGACGCACGCAGCGCGCGGCTACGCCGGCTGGGAGCAGAAGTCGTCATCGCCGATATGTTTGACATTCAACAGGTCACCGCCGCGATGGACGGGGTCGACCGGCTGTTCTTCAACGCTCCGTACCACCCGCACGCGCTCGACAGTGCGGTCACCTTTGCCGTGGCCGCCCGGCAGGCGGGTACCGAAGCCGTAGTGGCGCTTGGGCAGTGGTTGGCCAGCCCGCAGCATCCCTCGTTGATGACCCGCCATGCCTGGTTGACCGAGAAGCTATTCGAGCTGCTGCCGGACACCGCGCATGTGGCCGTCGACCCGGGCTATTTCGCGGACAACTATCTGCAGCTGGTCCCCGTCGCCGCTCAACTCGGCGTGTTGCCCACACCGACCGGCGCCGGCCGAAATGCGCCGCCCTCCAACGAAGACATCGCCCGGGTCGCAGTGGGTGCGCTGCTCGATCCACACCGGCACGACGGCCGTTCTTACCGGCCAACAGGACCGGACCTGCTCTCGGGAGCGCAGATCGCCGACGCGATCGGTGAGGCGTTGGGCCGACGCGTGCGGCACGTCGACGTTCCGGCGTGGATGTTCATGCGCGCGGTGCGCGTCTACAAGAAGCGGCTCGGCGCCGACCTGTTCTTCGAATCCAGCTTGCGCTACTACCTGCCCGAACACGCGTTGGGGAGCTGGGAGGTCGGCGGCCCGACCACGCATGTGCGCGATGTCGCCGGCGTCGAACCCGAAGACTTCCTGACGATCGCACGGCGTTACGTCAATGTGCCGGAAACCCGCTTTACCGCAGCCAATTTCGCACGCCAGCTATGGAGTTTCATGTTGATCCCGCTGATGCCGATGCATCGGCTTGATCGGTTCGACCGGCTTCAGCAGCACCCCCGGCCCGCACATCCTCAACTGTCCGGGCAATCGCCGCTGTGGCGAAGTGAGCACACCGAAAGGATCTCCGCATGAACACCAGCCAGGTAACCCAGTATTCGACCGGCCTCTCGCAGCACAACATCGAGCAGGCGTTGCTCGCCGCCGGAAAGGACCTCGAGCAGCTGACACCCGCCGACCTCGGCCTGCTGGAGGACTTCCACACCATGGGCCGCATCGCGACGGGTGCGCTGGTGGACCTCGCCGGGATCACCAGTGCGAGTGCGGTGCTCGATGCGGGCAGCGGGGTCGGCGGCACCGCGCGTTACGTCGCCGACCGCTTCGGCTGCACCGTCACGGCCGTCGACCTCACCGAGGAATACTGCGAAACACACCGCTGGCTCAACCAGCTCGTCGGGCTGGACGACCGGATATCGGTTCACCAGGGCGATGTGACCGCGCTGCCCTTCGCGGATGCCGGCTTCGACGCCGTGATCAGCCAGCATGTCCAGATGAACGTGGCCGACAAGGCGCGCCTGTACGCCGAAGCCCGCCGGGTGCTGGTCAACGGCGGCCGTCTTGCCTTGTGGGACATCACCATTGGCGATGGTCGCGAACTGTCCTATCCGCTACCGTGGGCCGATCAGCCCGCACACAGCCATCTGGTCGCCCCAGACGAATTGCGTTCGGTCATCCAGTCTTGCGGATTCGTCGTGGAACAGTGGAACGATCTCACCGAACAGGCTGGGGCCGTCATGCAATCCCTGCTGGCTCAGCCCGCCGGCCCGCTGGGGCTGCACGCCTTCGTGGCCGACTTCGCCGACAAGGCGCAGAACCTGACCGCAGCGTTGTCGGACGGACGGCTGCGGGTCATCCAGGGCATCGCCCGAGCGGACGGCGCGGGTTAACTGCCATGAACGCCTGCGTGTCGGGTGGCGTGAATGAATTTCGTTATGCCCCTGTGTGTTTGAGCTTCAGCATCGGGCCGGGTTAGTTGGTTGGTGGTGGTTGGGGTTGGAAGGGGTCGTACCACCACCAGTGGGCGCGTTCGCCGGTGGGTCCGGGGCAGGGTGGGACGTCGGGTGGGGGCTGCGCTCAGTGGTCGGCCGTCCTCGTCGGTGATGGTGAGCGCGTCGGCGGGTCCGGTGAGGGTGATCAGGCCGCGGTGATGGGCGCGGTGGTGGTACGGGCAGACCAGCACCAGGTTGGCTAGTTCGGTGGGGCCGCCGTCTTCCCAGTGCCGGAGGTGGTGGGCGTGCAGGCCGCGGGTGGCCCCGCACCCGGGCACCGCGCAGCTGCGGTCTCGATGCTCCAGGGCGCGGCGCAGCCGCCGGTTGATCACCCGCGTCGCACGCCCGGCACCGATAACCTCGCCGTCACGTTCGAACCAGACCTCGCAGGTGGCATCACAGGTCAGGTATCGGCGCTCGGCGTCGGTCAGCAGCGGACCCAGATGCAGCGCGGCGGCACGCTGCTGCACGTCGAGGTGCACGACCACGGTGGTGTGCTGCCCGTGCGGGCGGCGGGTGGCTTCACTATCCCAGCCGGCCTCCACCAGCCGCATCAACGCGTCGGTGGCGTTCGGCAGCGGGGGCCTGTGCTCGGGGTCGCTTTCGGCGTGGTCGCGTTTCCATTCGGCGAAAAGCGCGTCACGGTGTGAGGCCAGCGCGGCGTCGAACTTCGCGGCGTCTAGGTGGGGGAGTTTGATCCGCCAACACGTGAACTCCTCGTCCGAGGTCTGGGTGATCGAGGGCGCCGGTTCGGGCCGCGGGTCGGGCTGGGGTCGTGGTTCGAGTTTGACCGCGGTACGCAGCTGGCGGACCGTGGCGACCTCGGCCAACCCCGCATAGTGCTCATCAGATCCCTGACCCGCGCCGGCGGCGATGACGCCGACCTGATCCAGCGACAGCCGACCCTCAGCCATGCCCGCCGCACACCGCGGGAACTCCTCGAGCCGGCCCGCGATCGTGGTGATCGTGTGGGCATTCGCCGAGGACAGGGCCAGCTTCCAGCCCAGCAACGCCGCCACTGAGCGCGCACCGGTGGCCCCGCACAGCTCGTCGCGCTCGATCTCGGCAGCGATCTCCACGATGCGCCCATCAATGGCATTACGTTGACCGGCCAACTCCGCCAACTCCTCGAACAACACCCCCAGACGATCCGGCGGACGCGATTCAACGACGCTCGGCGAGGCGGTCAACGACATAACGACATCATCGCGACCACCACCGACAAATCCCGGCCGCCCGACCCCGCCGAGATGGTTCGCATCGTCCGGCGGGCGGCAAGTATGTGAGATCGCTGGCGACCTGCGGTCAAGCATGGTGGAGTGGTATCGCCCAACTACTCCCTACAGTGAGGATCCTTTGTGCTGGGTCTGCCAGAGAAGGTGCGTGCTTGCCTGTTCGACCTCGACGGGGTGCTGACCGACACCGCAAGCGTGCATACCAAGGCCTGGAAGGCCATGTTCGACGCTTACCTGTCCCAGCGAGCCGAGCGCACCGGGGAGAAGTTCGTGCCGTTCGATGCCGCCGCGGACTACCGGACATATGTCGACGGCAAGAAGCGCGAAGACGGGGTCCGGTCGTTTCTGCAGAGCCGGGGAATCGAATTGCCGGACGGCGATCACGACGACTCCGGCGACGCCGAAACCGTTTACGGCCTGGGCAATCGCAAGAACGATATGTTCCAGAAGGTGCTCGAGCGCGACGGCGTCGAGGTGTTCGACGGGTCGCGGCGCTACCTGGAGGCGGTCTCGGCCGCGGGCCTGGGCATCGCCGTCGTGTCGTCGAGCGCCAACACCCGCGAGGTGCTCGAGATCACCGGGCTGGAGCGGTTCGTTCAGCAGCGCGTGGACGGGGTGACGCTGCGCGAGGAGCACATCAAAGGCAAACCCGCGCCCGACTCCTATCTGCGGGGGGCGCAGCTACTCGACGTCGCCCCCGACGCGGCCGCCGTGTTCGAGGACGCACTGTCGGGGGTGGCAGCAGGTCATGCCGGGAACTTCGGCTACGTGGTCGGTGTCGACCGAGTCGGCCAGGCCGAAGATCTCCGTCGCAGCGGCGCCGACGTCGTGGTCACCGACCTCGCGGAATTGCTCGGGGATTCAACCGAGGCCAAGGCATGATCACCCAGGAAGCCTTCCCCGTCGAACCCTGGGTAGTCCGCGAGACGCGGCTCGACCTGAACCTGATCGCCCAGTCCGAATCGCTCTTCGCGTTGTCCAACGGGCACATCGGGCTGCGCGGCAACCTCGACGAGGGCGAACCGTACGGCCTGCCGGGCACCTATCTGAACTCGTTCTACGAGATCCGGCCGCTGCCCTACGCCGAGGCCGGTTATGGCTACCCGGAGGCCGGTCAGACCGTCGTCGACGTGACCAACGGCAAGATCATCCGGCTGTTCGTCGAGGACGAGCCGTTCGATGTCCGTTACGGCGAACTCGTCTCCCACGAACGGGTTCTCGACCTGAAGGCCGGAACGTTGACCCGCAACGCGCACTGGCGTTCGCCGGTGGGCAAGGAAGTCAAGGTGACGTCCACCCGGCTGGTCTCACTGGCCCACCGCAGCGTCGCCGCCATCGAGTACTGCGTCGAGGCGGTCAACGAGTTCGTCCGTGTCACAGTGCAATCGGAGCTCGTCACCAACGAGGACCAGCCGACGACGTCGGCTGACCCCCGGGTGGCGGCCATCCTGGAAAAGCCGCTGGAGGCCGTCGAACACGACGAGACCGACTGCGGCGCACTGCTGATGCACCGGACCCGGGCCAGCCAATTGATGATGGCCGCGGGAATGGATCACATCGTCGAGGTGCCCGGGCGGGTCGAGGTCACCAACGACGCGAGTTCGGACTTGGCGCGCACCACCGTGATCTGCGGGCTGCGCCCGGGCCAGAAGCTGCGCATCGTCAAATACCTCGCCTACGGCTGGTCCAGCCAGCGCTCCCGGCCCGCGCTGCGTGACCAGGTCGCCGCCGCGCTGCACAGCGCCCGCTACAGCGGATGGGACGGGCTGCTGAAAGCCCAGCGCGAGTTCCTCGACGACTTCTGGGAAAACGCCGACGTCGAGGTCGAGGGCGACTCGGAATCCCAGCAAGCGGTGCGGTTCGGGCTCTTTCACCTCGTGCAGGCCAGCGCCCGCGCCGAGCGGCGCGCCATCCCCAGCAAGGGGCTGACCGGAACGGGTTACGACGGCCACGCGTTCTGGGACACCGAGGGTTTCGTGCTTCCGGTGCTCACCTACACGCTGCCGCACGCGGTCGCCGATTCGTTGCGCTGGCGGGCGTCGACGATGGACATGGCCCGGGACCGCGCGAAAGAACTCGGCCTCGAGGGTGTGAGCTTCCCGTGGCGGACCATCCGCGGCCAGGAGTGTTCCGGTTACTGGCCGGCCGGCACCGCGGCCTTCCACATCAACGCCGACATCGCGATGGCCTTCGAGCGCTACCGCGTGGTCACCGGCGATCAGTCGCTGGAGGCCGATTGCGGGCTGAAGGTACTGGTCGAGACGGCGCGGCTGTGGATGTCGCTCGGACACCATGACCGCCACGGCGTCTGGCACCTCGAGGGGGTCACCGGCCCCGACGAGTACACCGCGATCGTGCGCGACAACGTCTTTACGAATCTGATGGCCGCGCACAACCTGGTGGTCGCCGCCGATGCCTGCAACCGTCACCCCGAGTCGGCCGAAGCGCTGGGCGTCACCCACGAGGAGACCGCCTCGTGGCGGGACGCGGCCGACGCGGTCCACATTCCCTACGACGAAGAGCTCGGTGTCCACCAGCAGTGCGAGGGCTTCACCAAGTTCGCGGAGTGGGATTTCGAGAACCGGCACAAATATCCACTGCTGCTTCATGAGCCGTATGTGCGGCTGTACCCGGCGCAGGTGATCAAGCAGGCCGACCTGGTGCTGGCGATGCAGTGGCAGAGCCATGCGTTCACGCCCGAGCAGAAGGCCCGCAACGTCGACTACTACGAGCGGCGCACGGTGCGCGACTCGTCGCTGTCGGCATGCTGCCAGGCCGTAATGTGTGCGGAGGTCGGGCATTTGGAGCTGGCGCATGACTACGCCTACGAGGCCGCGCTGATCGATCTGCGCGACCTGCACTCCAACACCCGCGACGGGCTGCACATGGCGTCGCTGGCCGGCGCCTGGATGGCGATCGTCGCGGGCTTTGGCGGCCTGCGCGACGACGATGGCATCCTGGAGATCGATCCCGCGCTGCCCGACGGCATCACCCGGTTGCGGTTCCGGGTGCGCTGGCGTGCCTTCCGGCTGATCGTCGACGCCAACCACAACGACGTCACCTACACCCTGAGCGACGGGGACAGCGGCGAGCTGGCCATCCGGCACGCCGGCGAGGAACTCGTGCTCAAGACGGACTCGCCGAAACCCATCGCGGTGCGTCAGCGCAAAGCACTGCTGCCGACACCGCCGCAACCGCCCGGCTGCGAACCCACGCACCGGCGGACGCAGGCTCACCAGCTCGGGGGTAACTGACCGGTAGCTACACCACCGGTGCACCGTCTTCGGTTGCGGCAGAAGCGATCTCGTTATCAAGTAGCTCGACGATGCGCGCCGTGACCGCGGCCGCGGTGGGGTGTTCCCACAGCAGCGTCGGCGGCAACGCCAGCCCGGTCTGCTTCTCGAGCTGACGCCGCAGCGCGACCGTCATGATCGAGTCGACGCCGATTTCGACCAGCGGCATCCTGGTGTCGACGCTGTCGGCGGGCAGGCCGAGTTCGGCGGCCACCGCCGTGAGTACCTGCTGACTCACCCACTCCTCGGTGTCCATGTCGCCCGGACCCACTACCGGCAAATCCTGCTGCGACACAACCGAATCCGCGGCGACCGCGGCGGCGATGTCGGCAAGGATCGGCACCGACGCGGCCTCCGGGAGCACCGGCAGCACCACCGGGTTGGCCTCCTGTGAACGCATCGCGACATCCAGGGCACGCAGTGCGTCGTCCGCGCCGACGGTGTCCATGCCCAGCGCATCCAGTTGTGCGGCAATGTATGCGGAGTCCGAGCCCATACCGAGGCCGCGCCAAGCGGTCCAGGCCACGCTCGTCGTGACATCGCCGAGCCCGCGCCGGTGCCGGGCCAGCGCATCCAGGAAGGCATTGCCGCAGGCGTAGGCGCCCTGTCCGGGGAAACCGGCCAGGTATCCGCAGGAGGAATACAGCACCAGCCAGTCCAGTTCGCCCGGCGGGAACATCTCGTGCAGGACCAGCGCCCCGTCGACCTTCGGACGCATGGTCATCGCGATCTCGTCGATCGTCGTGTTCACCAGGAACACACCGGCTTCCACGCCGGCGGCATGAATCACGCCACGCACCGGCGGCAGGCCGGCCAGCACGGAGCGTAGTTCGTCGGCCGCACCAGGGGCCGCGATATCCAGGGCGACCGAGTGCACCCAGACACCGCGCTCCTCCAGCGCGGCCACCGCGCGGATCTGCGCCTGATTGTCCGCGCTCGCCCACTGCGAGCGTTCCGGCAGGCCGGACCGCGACAACAACAGCACGCGGCGCGCACCCAGATCCGCCAATCGCTCGGCGATACGCAGGCCCAGCACACCGGTCCCACCGGTGACCAGATAGGTGCCGGCCGGGCTGCATTCCATCGCCGGTCCGGCGGCGCCGACGATGCCGGCCATCCGGGCGGTCAGTGCGACGCCGCCGCGAACCACCACCACGGCGTGGCCGCTGAGCGTCAGCGCACCCAGCGGCAGCCGGTCCTCGGCCAGATCGAGCACGCCACCCCACAGCGTGGGATGCTCGGTCGCGGCCACCCGCGACAAGCCCCACAGTGGGGAACGGCTCACGTCGGCGCCCTCGTGCACACCCTGGGTCAGGGTCCACAGACGCGACGAGATATCTTGGTGCACAAGTGCTTTGAGGGTTTCGAGCACCGTTTCCACGGCTTCGATCGGCCTCTCGGAGGCGCGAGGCAACACCAGCACGACGGACTCGGGGTCCAGATCGGCGGGGACGTCCGCGGGCGTGGCACACACCCGGTGGGCGACGCCGGCGGCTTTCAAGTCGCGTTCGCACCAAGCGCGGACGGCCGGATCGCCGCCCACCAGCACCACTTCGGCCGGCACAGCTGTGGCGTCGAAAGGGGTTGTTTTCCAGTCGATTCGGTGCACGACCCGCGCTATGTCGCCGCCGCTGTTCTCGAGCTCCTCGAACGTCATGCCGGTGACCTCGACCAGCGGCCGCCCGGTCAGCGACGCGATAGTCACGTCGGTGCTGGTGCCCTGATCGCGGCGGCGAACGTGCAGCAGCACCGAATCAGAGGGTTTGCCAACGACTCTCACCCGCTCGATGCGAGCGGGCATACGCAGCCGGGGCGCTCCGTCGAATACCGTGGACGCCACCGAGGTGGCCGCATCGATGAGGCCGGCCCACGTCGAGGGATGCGACCCGTCCGGTTCGGCCCGCACCTGCGCCAGGAATTCGCCGTCAGCGGCCCAGAGGTCGACCACCTCCCAGCCGAAACCCATCTCGGCGACACCGAGTTTCGCCAGCTTGTCCACCACGCTGTTCGGCGGCAACTGCTCGGTGCAGCGGACCCGGATCGCGGTCTCGTCGAGCCGCGGCACCTCGCGGCCGTCGGTGGCGACGGCGACCGCGGTGCAGTGCGTCAGCCAGCCACCGACGTCGGAACCGTCGTCGTCGACCAGGCGGGTGGCGATCGCCAGCGTCTGATCCTGCAGCACCACCTGCACGTCGCGGGTGCGGCCCGGCGCAACCGGTGTGCGCAGATGCACCTCGGTCAGGTCGGTTACGTCCGTTTCAGTGGCCGTCAGGAAGGTGTTGAGCAGCACCGCGGCCGGCACGATCTCGGTGCCCTGCACGGGATGGTTGCCGGGGTAGGGCCGGGTCGACATGTCCAGCCGGGTTTCCCAGACCCGCGCCGGCACCGTGCCCGTGACGTCGAGTCGGCCCCCGAGCAGGGTGTGGCTGTCGGCGTCGTGGACACCGCGGCCGGCGGGCGGCGCGCTCGGGATGCGCCAGAAGTCGCGGTGCTGCCACTGGGTGCCCGGCAGGTCGCCGGCCCACGGCGTGGCCGCGATGACGCCGTGGGCCACGGGTGCGCCGTAGCAGTGCAGCGCGGCGACCGCCGCGGCGACCGAACGCCGTGCCGGTTGGTCACGGCGCAGTACACCGACGGCCGCGTGCGCCTCGATATCCAAGTGCAGCAACGTTTCCGCTATGGAGTGTGACACCACCGGGTGGGCCGAGACCTCGAGGAAGAGCCGGTGGCCGTCCTCGGCCGCCGCCGAAACCGCCTCGGCGAAGCGGACCTGGTCGCGCAGATTGGCGACCCAGTAATCCGGTCCACGCGACGCCGAGGACCGCGGATCGGCCAGCGCGGTGGTGTACAGCGGAATCCGGGCCGGCCATGGCTTCGGCAGCGCACCGGTGAGCCGCGCCAGATCGGCGGTGAGTGCGTCCATCGCCGGGCTGTGGAACGCAACGTCAGTTCTGACGCGGCGCACCATCAGACCGTCGCCAGCCCAGCGGGCGGCCACCTCCTCGACGGCCGCGACGGTGCCCGATATCACCGTCGAGGTCAGCGACGCGCTGATGGCCGCCACCACGTCGCTGCGCGCGCCGAGCCGCTGCTGGGCATCGGCGAAGGGCAGCGGTACCAGCGCCATCGCGCCCTGACCCATCACTTTGCGGAAACCCCGGGCGCGATAGCACGCCACGGCCGCACCCTGCGCCAGGTCGAACACTCCCGCGGTCACGCAGGCCGCGACCTCGCCGACGGAGTGTCCGATCACCGCCGCGGGACGAACGCCGCGCTCACGCAGCACCGCGGCCAGGCCGACCTGCATCGCAAACGTCAGCGCCTGCACCTGATCGGTGCCGCCCAGTTCGCCGCGGGTCAGCGCCACGCGCGCCGAGAAGCCGAGTTCGGCGCCGAAGATCGGATCGATCGCGTCGATCACTGCGGCGAACGCCGGTTCGCCGGCCAGCAACTCCTGGCCCATCCGCGGCCAGTGCGAGCCGTGCCCCGAAAACACCCACACCGCACCGTCTTGCGCACCGGACAGCACGGTGCCGCGCACCACGGCGGCGTCGCGCCCGCCGTCGGCCAGCGTGCGCAACCCGCCCAGAAGTTCCTCGGAACCCGCAGCGACCACGGCCGCGCGCATCGGTTCGTGGCTGCGGCGGGCCCACAGTGTCGCCGCGACTTCGGTCAGGGCGATGTCGCGGCCGTCGAGGTGCTCGGCCAGTGCGGCGGCCTGTGCGCTCAGCCGGCTCTCCGAACGACCCGACAGCGGAATCGCCACCGGCCCAATCAATCTCGTGGCTAGCCGAGCGGTCGCGGGCGGTGCCTCCTCGAGCAGCACATGCGCGATGGTGCCACCGTAGCCGTAGCTGCAGACCGCCGCCCGGCGCGGGTGATCCGGCCGCCGCGGCCAGTCCTGCGCCACGGTCGGCACCCGCAGGCCGCTGCCGGCCCAGTCGACGGACGGGGTGAGGTTGCGCACGCCCGCCGTCGGCGGAATCCTGCCGTGGTGCAGGGCCAGCACGGCCTTGATCAGGCCGACGGCCCCGGCACCGCCCTCGAGATGGCCGGTGTTCGGTTTGACCGACCCGACCAGCGCGGGATCGTCGTCGGGACGGGCGGCTCCGTACACCTGCGCCAGCGCGCCCACTTCGACGGGATCGCCTGTGGGAGTGCCGGTTCCGTGGGCTTCGATGAAATCGACGGTGGCCGGGTCGACGGCCGAGGACCGGCATGCCAGCCGGAACAGATCCGCCTGGGCGGCGCCGTTGGGCGACATGATGCCGACCGTGCGGCCGTCCTGGGCGACCGCGCCGCCGCGGACCACGGCAAGTACCCGGTCGCCGTCGCGCATGGCGTCCGCGAGCCGCTTGAGCACCACCACGGCCGCACCCTCGCCGCGACCGTAGCCGTCGGCGGCGGCGTCGAAGGTCTTGCAGCGACCGTCGGGAGCCGTCGCGCCGGCCTGGTCGAGCACCCGGGTCAATCCCGGTCCGATCAGCGCGCTGACGCCACCGGCCAACGCCAGCGTCGTCTCGCCGGAGCGCAGCAGTTGGCAGGCCTGGTGCACCGCCACCAGCGAGGCCGCGCACGCGGCGTCGAGCGCCACGCTGGGGCCGCGCAGGTCGAGCAGGTGTGACACCCGGTTGGCGATCCCGCACAGCGAGGTGCCGATACCGGTCCACGCCTCGATGCCGGGCAGGTCCTCCATCAGGAGCTTGCCGTAGTCGTCGGAGTTGACGCCCATCAACACGGCGGTGTCACTGCCGGCCAGCGACCGGGGCGGCACGCCGGCGTGTTCGAGCGCCTCCCAACTGACCTCGAGGGCCAGCCGCTGCTGCGGGTCCATCAGCTCGGCCTCGCGCGGCGAGACCCCGAAGAACTCGGCATCGAAACCGGCGAGGTTGTCGATGAACGTGCCCCACGGGGTGGTGTCCTTGAGTACCGCGGCGTTGCGCGGGTCGCGCCACAGATAGGGCTCCCACCGGTCGGCGGGCACCTCGCGCACCGCACTGCCGCCGGCGAGCAGGAAATCCCAGAACGCCTCGGCGGTGCTGACATCACCGGCCAGCCGGCAACCGAGGCCGATGACGGCGATCGGTTCCGGTATCGCGTTCGGCTTCACCTGCGGTGCCGAAAGTTGGTCATCGGGGCCACCATTCAATGTCATGTCAGTCGGAGCGTCGTTCATGCCTGGGTCAGGCTTACGACGATTTGCTTTTTGTCCACCTTGCCCACCGCGGTTTTGGGCAGCGAACGCATGGCTTCCAGTACGTCGGGCTTGGCGTGGACAGAGACGCCACGGCCATCGAGAAATCCGTTGAGCTCGGCCAGGGTGACCGGTGTGCCCTTGAAAACAACTGCCGCACAGATCTTTTCGCCGAGGTACTGATCCGGCAAGGCGACCGCCGCCGCGTCGGCCACGGCGGGATGGGCATGCAGGTGTTCCTCGAGGTCGGACGCCGAGACGGTCTCGCCACCCCGGTGGATCACGTCCTTGATCCGCCCGGTGACTTCGACATATCCCGCCCGCGGGCCGTCGGCGAAGATCCGTACCCGGTCGCCGCTGCGGTAAAAACCATCGGGGCTGAAACAGCGGGCGTTGGCCTCGTCGGCGCGGTAATAGCCGTTGATCGTGTACGGCCCGCGCACCAGCAGCTCGCCCTCGGCTCCCGGGGCCACCTCGTCGCCGTTCTCATCGACAACCTTCATCTCGTCAGCGGGCGACATGGGCCGGCCCTGCACGTTGTCCACCACATCGGCGGGGTCGCCCGGGCGGGTGAAGTTGAGCATCCCTTCGGCCATCCCGAAGATTTGCTGCGTACCCGGCGTCAGGTTCTCCCGGATGAACCGGGCCTCGTCGGGCAGCAGCCGCGACCCGCCGACCTGGACCACCCGCAGCGAGGCCGGCAGCACGGGCTCCCAATCGCAGGCCTGTGCCCACAGCTTGGCGAGCGCGTTGACCAACCCCGTGACGGTGACCTGGTGGCGGTCGATCAGCGCGAAGGCCGCCTCGGGGCTGGGGTCGTCGGTGAACACGGTTTTGGCGCCCACGGTGATCGCACCCAGCAGACCCGGACAGGCCAGCGGGAAGTTGTGCCCGGCCGGCAACACCACGAGGTAGGCGTCCGCGCCGGTCATCCCGTACGCGGCGGCGCAGGCCGACGCGTTGTAGCGGTAGTCGTCATGAGTCCGGGCGATCAGTTTGGGCAGGCCCGTGGTGCCTCCCGAGACCAGCAGCAACGCGGGCAGCCCCGGATCCGGCGCCGGGTTTGCCCGGCCGTCCGGGCCGGCGAGGGTCGCGACGTCGGACCAGGCCCGGAAGTCGCCGGGGTCGCCGTCGACCAGCACCCTGGTCAACCGCGGCCGCTCGCGCATCAGCGCGGCGGCCATCTCCCGGTAGTCGAAGCCGCCGGCCTGGTCGGTGATGATCATCCCGACCGCGCCGCTGACGTCGGCGAAGTGGCTCAGTTCGGCGGTGCGGTGGCCGGGCAGGCACATCACCGGCACCACACCGGCCCGCAACAGCCCGAACAGCGCCAACGCGAATTGGCAGGAGTTGGGCAGTTGCAGCAACACCCGGTCGCCGGCGACGAAGCCGAGCTCGATCAGGCCGCCGGCGATGCGGTCGGCCAGGGCGTCGAATTCGGCGAAGGTGTAGCTGACGCGGGCATCCACGATGCCGCAGCGGTCCGGCCAACGGTGCGCGGCCTCGCGCAAAATCGAGTCCAGGGGTAGCCCGGCCCAGTAGCCCGCCTGCCGATAGGAGTCCGCCCGGTCGCTCGGGAACGGCACGAATCCCGTTGCGAGGTGCACACTTTCGTGGTGTCCGACCTCGGCGTCGGGATGAAATCCGGTGCTCATCGCGGTTGGCAGCCCTTCCGGGGGTAAGTTACCTGAGAGAAGCCTAATATAGGGTAGCCTCCACATAGTTAGGGCAGCCTTCACTAATTGCTGAGAGGTTTCACACAATGGGTCGCGCCGCGACGAGCTCACTCACCGTCCGAGAGCAGGTCGCCGAACTCCTCGGCGTCGCCCCCGACGAAGTGGACCCCGACGCCGACCTCATCGCCTCCGGACTCGACTCGATCCGGATGATGTCGCTGTCCGGCCGGTGGCGGCGGCAGGGCATTGACATCGGTTTCGCCGCCCTGGCCGAGAGCCCGACCGTCTCCGCGTGGACGCGGATGGTCTCGGCGCTGCGCGACAGCGCGCCCAACGACGAGGAGCCCCAAGCCGCCGACGACGAGGGGGGCGAAACCTTCCCGTTGGCTCCCATCCAGCACGCGTTGTGGTTGGGCCGCAACGAAGAACAGGCACTCGGCGGCGTGGCCCCACACCTGTATGTGGAGTTCGACGGCACCGGTGTGGACCCCGACCGGCTGCGCGACGCCGCGGCCGCGCTGGCCCGACGTCATCCGATGCTGCGGGTGGACATCCTGCCCGACGGCACTCAGCGGATCACCGACCGCAGGCTGCCGGTCGAGGTGATCGACCTGCGTGGCCTCGACGCCGCCGCGGCCGAGCAGCGGCTCGAGGAGATCCGCGACGCGAAATCGCACCAGATCCTGCACGGCGTGGTGCTCGAAATCGCGCTGACGCTCCGGTCTGGCGGGCGCACCCGCCTGCACGTCGACATGGACATGTCGGCCGCCGACGCCGTCAGCTACCGCAACTTCATGGCCGACCTGGCCGGGTTCTATCGCGGCGGCGAGCTGCCCGAGCTTGGCTACACCTACCGGGAGTACCGGGCCGCGCTGACGGCGGCCGCCCCGGTGTCCGAGGCGGACCGCCAGTGGTGGGCCGAGCGGGTGCCCGACCTGCCCGAACCGCCGTCGCCGCCGCTGGTGCCGGCCTCCGAACAGGCCAATCCGCGCCGCAACATCCGGCTCTGGCACTACTTCGACGCCGATATTCGCGAGGCGCTGTTGGCCGCGGCGCATAAGCGCGGCATCACCCCGGCGATGGCGATCGCCGCGTCCTACGCCGGGACGCTGGCGCGCTGGTCCACCAATTCGCGGTTCCTGCTGAACCTGCCGATGTTCGGCCGTGAGCCGTTCCACGCCGACGTCGACAAACTCGTCGGCGACTTCACCACGTCGCTGATGCTCGACGTCGACCTCACCGACGCGCCGACCGCGGCGGCCCGGGCGCGCGCCCTGCAGGAGTCGCTGCACGCCAGCGCCGCACACTCCAGCTACTCGGGGCTGTCGATCCTGCGCGATCTGACCCGGCACCGCGGCATGCCCACGCTGGCGCCCTTCGTCTTCACCAGCGGGCTCGGACTAGGCGACCTGTTCGACGGCGAGGTCACCGAACAGTTCGGCACGTGCGTCTGGCACATCTCGCAGGGGCCGCAGGTACTGCTGGACTCCCAGGCCACCCCGTTCGACGGCGGCCTGCTGGTCAACTGGGACGTGCGCGCGGACGCGTTTCGGCCGGGCGTCGCCGAGGCGATGTTCGCCTACCACGTCGCCGAGCTCATCCGGCTGGCCAACGACGACGACGCCTGGGAGGCACCCGACCCGCCCGCGCTGCCGGCAGAACAGCGCGCCGTGCGCGCCAAGCTCAACGGTGTGACCACGGTGCCGAGCGCAGAAGCGTTGCACGACGGCTTCTTTCGCTGCGCGGCGGCGCACCCCGATGCGCCCGCGGTGTACAGCAGCCTCGGCGACCTGACCTACGCGCAGTTACGCGAGCAAGCCCTTGCCGTCTGTGCGACGTTGCGGGCACGCGGGGTGCGACGCGGCGACGCGGTCGCCGTGCTGGGTCCCAAGACCGCCGAGCAGATCCCGGCGCTGCTGGGCATTCACGCCGCCGGCGGTGTGTACCTGCCGATCGGCGTCGACCAGCCGGCCGATCGCGCCGCACGCATCCTGGGCGGCGCGGGTGTGCACTCGGCGCTGGTGTGCGGGCCCGCCGGGCTCGACGACCTGCCGGTGCCCGCGCTGACGGTGTCGGAGGCCGTCGCGCAGGGCCTGCCTGTCGCTGCCGGCACCCAACCGGCCGTCACCGACCCGGCCGACGTCGCCTACGTGCTGTTCACCTCGGGCTCCACCGGTGAACCCAAGGGTGTGGAAGTCAGCCACGACGCCGCGATGAACACCGTCGAGTTCATCAACTCCCACTTCGAGATCGGCGCCGGCGATCGGTGCCTGGCGCTGTCCACCCTGGAATGCGACATCTCGGTGCTGGACATTTTCGGCATGCTGCGCGCCGGCGGTTCGATCGTGGTGGTGGACGAGGAGCAGCGGCGCGATCCCGACGCCTGGGCCCGGATGATCGGACAACACCAGGTCACCGTGCTGCACTGGCTGCCGGGCTGGCTCGAGATGCTGGTCGCGGTCAACTCGGGACGGATCTCGTCGGTGCGCGTGGTGCCCACCGGCGGCGACTGGGTGCGCACCGAGATGGTGCGCGCGCTGCGCGCCCAGGCCCCGCGGGTCCGCGTCGCCGGACTCGGCGGCGCCACCGAGACGGCCATCCACAACACCATCTGCGAGGCCGCGGAATTGCCGAAGCACTGGGCCGCGGTTCCGTTCGGCCGCCCGTTGCCGAACAACCGCTGCCGCGTGGTTGCCGCCGACGGATCCGACTGTCCCGATTGGGTTCCCGGCGAGTTCTGGGTCGGCGGGCGCGGCATCGCCCGCGGCTACCGCGGCCGGCCGGACCTGACCGAAGACAAGTTCGTCGAGCATGACGGCGAGAACTGGTATCGCACCGGCGATTTGGCGCGCTATCTACCGGACGGAACGCTGGAGTTCGTCGGCCGCGCCGACTACCGGGTCAAGATCAGCGGCTATCGGGTCGAACTCGGCGAGGTCGAGGGTGCGCTCAATCGGCTGGAGTCGGTGGACGGTGCCGTCGCCGCGGTGATCCGGGGCGCCGGGCGCGAGCAGCTGGCGGCGCTGGCCCGGGTCACCGATCCCGCGCTGACACCGGCACAGCTCACCGCCGCGGTGGCCGGATTGGTTCCGCCGCACATGGTTCCGGACCTCATCGTGCTGGTCCCCGAGATCCCCTACACCGTCGGCGGAAAGATCGACCGGAAGGTGGCGGGCGAACGGCTCGCGCGTGCCGTCCGGGAACGGGCCGCCGGCGCGGGCACGGGCCGGCGGGCGGCGGCGACGCCCCTGGAACGGGCGCTGGCCGACATCACCGCCGGCCTGCTTCGGGTCGAGGCGCTGAGCGCCGACGACGACTTCTTCGGCCTCGGCGGGGATTCGGTGCTGGCCACCCAGCTGGTCGCGCGGGTGCGCGCCTGGCTCGACACCCCCACCGTGATGGTCGCCGACATCTTTGCCGCCCGCACCGTGGCGGCGCTGGCCACCCTGCTCCAGGGTCGCGAACCGGGCAGCGATCGGTTGACCCAGGTGGCCGAGGTCTACCTCGAGGTGGCCGAGATGGAGCAGAACGAAGTGGCTGCCGCGCTGGACGCCAGCGCATCCTGACAACCGGCGATTTCCTCGAATTTCCTGGCTGACCTGCTGCTTTGCGGCGAGAATTTTCATGTCCACTCCCCCTTGCCGAATCTGTATACGTTTGACTACACTCTGGGTTAGTCAACTGACTACACCCCAAGTTTCAGGCAAGGACGACAGACATGACAAACCAGATAACCGTCACCAAGCTGGGCAGCCGGATCGGTGCCCGGGTCGACGGGGTGCACCTCGGCGGCGACCTCGACCCGGCCGCCGTCGAGGAGATCCGCCGGGCGCTGCTGACCCACAAGGTCATCTTCTTCCGCGGTCAGCACCACCTCGATGACCAGCAGCAGCTGGCATTCGGCGGATTGCTGGGCACGCCCGTCGGCCATCCGGCCGCCGGTGCGCTCGCGGCCAAAGGCGCGCCGGTCGTCACCCCGATCAACTCCGACTACGGCAAGGCCAACCGCTGGCACACCGACGTGACGTTCGCGGCGAATTACCCGGCGGCCTCGATCCTGCGGGCGATCACCCTGCCCCGCTACGGCGGATCGACACTATGGGCCTCGACGGTCGCGGCCTACGAGGACCTGCCCGAGCCGTTGAAGTGCCTCGTCGAAAATCTGTGGGCGCTGCACAGCAACCGCTACGACTACGTGACCGCCGAAGCGGTTCTGTCGATGAGCGACGCGCAGCGGGCGTTCCGGCAGGCGTTCGAGAAGCAGGAGTTCCAGACCAAACACCCGGTGGTGCGGGTGCATCCGGAGACCGGTGAGCGCGCGCTGATCGCGGGCAACTTCGTGCGCAACTTCGTCGGCCTGGACAGCCACGAGTCCAGCGCGCTGCTGGAACTGCTGCAAAAGCGAATCACCAAGCCCGAGAACACCATTCGCTGGCACTGGGAGACGGGTGACGTCGCCATCTGGGACAACCGCGCGACCCAACACCGGGCGATCGACGACTACGACGACCAGAAGCGGCTGATGCACCGGGTCACCGTCACCCTGATGGGCGACGTGCCGGTCAACGTGCACGGCGAGCGCAGCATGGTGGTCAAGGGCGCGCCGCTCGAGGTGATCGCGAGCTAGCCGACCGAACTCACCGGGTCGATCGGCAGCCACCGCAGCGCGCCGGGCGCATCGGCCGGCACCACCGGGTGGCTCGGCGGAATCGGGTCCAGCCGCCGGTAGTCGTCGCCCTGCAGCGGTCGCTGGTCGACCTCACCCTTGTTGGGCCACAACGACGCGGCGCGTTCGGCTTGCGCGGTGATCGACAGCGACGGATTCACACCGAGATTCGCCGAGATCGCCGCGCCGTCCACCACCAGCAGCGACGGGTAGCCGTAGACGCGGTGATACGGATCGATGACGCCGCGTTCGGGACTGTCGCCGATCACCGCGCCGCCCAGGAAGTGCGCGGTCAACGGCATGTTGAACAGCTCGCCCCAGGTGCCACCGGCCACGCCGTCGATCTTCTCGGCGATGCGGCGGGTCACCTCGTTGCCCACCGGGATCCACGACGGGTTCGGCTCGCCGTGCCCCTGCTTGCTGGAATACCAGCGGATGCCCAGCTTGCCGCGTTTGGTGAACGTGGTGATCGAGTTGTCCAGGTGCTGCATCACCAGCGCGATCATCGTGCGCTCGCTCCACTGCCGGGGATTGAGTAGCCGCAACATCTTTCGCGGGTCCTCACCGCCGGCGTCGAGCAGCTGCCGCCACCGTGGCACATAGTTTTCATCGGGGCCGTCGGCCCCCGGGCCGTCGGTCATCAGGGTCTGCAGCAGCCCCATCGCATTGGAGCCCTTGCCGTAGCGGCAGGGTTCGATGTGGGTGTCCGACGTCGGGTGGATCGACGACGTGATCGCCACCCCGTGCGTCAGGTCCAGATCCGGGCTGACCTCCAGCCGTCCGGCGCCGACGATCGACTCCGAGTTGGTCCGGGTCAGCACTCCCAAACGCTTTGAGAGACGCGGCAATCGGCCCGTGTCACGCATCTTGAACAGCAGATGCTGGGTGCCCCAGGTGCCCGCGGCCAGGATCAGGTGGCTGGCGGTATAGGTGCGCCGGTCCCGGCGCAGCCAGCTTCCCGTGCGCACGGTGCGAACCTCCCACAGCCCATCGGAGCGCTGCTCGAAGCTCTTCACCGTCGTCATCGGAATGACTTGCGCCCCAGCTGATTCCGCGAGACCAAGGTAGTTCTTCAACAAGGTGTTCTTGGCGCCATAGCGACAACCCGTCATGCAGCAGCCGCATTCCAGGCAGCCGGTGCGCTCCGGGCCCGCCCCGCCGAAGAACGGGTCGGGCACCTTCTGCCCGGGTGTCTTGGTGCCGTCGGGACCGAAGAACACCCCGACCGGGGTGGGCACGAAGGTGCCGCCGCAGCCCATCTCGTCGGCGACCTCCTTCATGATGCGATCGGCGTCGGTGAAGGTCGGGTTGGTGACGACGCCCAGCATGCGCTTCGCCTGCTCGTAGTGCGGCATCAGCTCGCTGCGCCAGTCGGTGATGTGCTTCCACTGCTGGTCGTTGAAGAACGGATCCGGCGGCACGTAGAGCGTGTTGGCGTAGTTCAGCGACCCGCCGCCCACCCCGGCGCCGGCCAGGATCAGCACGTTTTTGAGCGGGTGAATGCGCTGAATGCCGTAGCAACCGAGCCGCGGGGCCCACAGGAACTTGCGCAGGTCCCACGACGTCTTGGCGAACTCGTCGTCGGCGTAGCGCCGCCCGGCCTCCAAAACACCGACGCGGTAACCCTTTTCGGTCAACCGCAGCGCGCTGACGCTGCCGCCGAACCCCGAACCAATGATCAGGACGTCAAAATCTGGCTTCATCCCCACCAGTATGAACTTACCGGCCAGTAACGAGCCAGTGTTTTCCCAGTCGTCACTTTGGCGTGACGCTAGGCGGTGACGGCCACGCTGGTGTGACGCTCGACGCCAAAGAGCTAAATGCCGACGTTCAGGCCGACCTTCTGGAATTCCTTCAGGTCGCAGTAGCCGGCCTTGGCCATCGACCGGCGCAGCCCACCGACCAGGTTCAGGCTGCCGAACGGGTCGTCGGACGGTCCGTTGAGCACCTGCTCGAGCGGCGGGCGCTCACCGACGGCGATCTGCAGCAGCGCGCCACGCGGCAACGACGGGTGCGCCGCCGCGGCCGGCCAGAACCAGCCATCGCCTTGCGCCTCGTCGCTTTCGGCCAGCGGAGTGCCCAGCATCACCGCGTCGGCGCCGCAGGCGATGGCCTTGGCCAGCTCGCCGGAGGTGTGGATGTCGCCGTCGGCCAGCACGTGCACATAACGACCGCCGGTCTCGTCGAGGTATTCGCGGCGCGCGGCCGCGGCATCGGCGATCGCGGTGGCCATCGGCACGCTGATGCCCAGCACCTCGTCGCTGGTGGTCACGCCCCGGGTGGAGCCGTAGCCGACGATGACGCCGGCGGCGCCGGTGCGCATCAGGTGCAGCGCGGTGCGATGGTCGAGCACACCGCCGACGACCACCGGCACGTCGAGTTCGGAAATGAAGCTCTTCAGGTTGAGCGGCTCTCCATTGGAGGCAACCCGCTCGGCCGAGACGATGGTGCCCTGGATGACCAGCAGGTCGATGCCGGCCTGCAGCAAGACCGGGGTCAGCGACTGGGCGTTCTGCGGGCTGATCCGGACCGCGGTGGTCACGCCGGCCTCACGGATGCGGGCCACCGCGGCGCCCAGCAGGTCCGGGTTCAGCGGCGCCGCGTGCAGCTCCTGCAGCAGCCGGATCGACGCCGACGGTTCGGGCTCCTTTTCGGCGGCCTCGACCAGCTGCGCGATCTTGGCCTGCACGTCGGCGTGCCGGCCGATCAGGCCCTCGCCGTTGAGCACGCCCAGCCCGCCGAGCCGGCCCAGCTCGATCGCGAACTCGGGCGACACCAGCGCATCGGTCGGGTGGGCCACGACGGGGATCTCGAACCGGTAGGCGTCCAGCTGCCAGGCCGTCGACACGTCCTGCGACGAGCGGGTGCGTCGCGACGGGACGATGCTGACTTCGCTGAGTTCGTAGGTGCGACGGGCGACTCTGCCCATGCCGATCTCGACCATGTTCAGTTCGCTGCTCACCGGGCGTAGTAGTTCGGTGCTTCGACGGTCATCGTGACGTCGTGCGGGTGGCTTTCCTTGAGTCCGGCCGAGGTGATCCGGACGAACTGCGCCTGTTGCAGCACCTCGATGGTCGGCGAGCCGGTGTAGCCCATCGCCGCGCGCAGGCCGCCGGTCAGCTGGTGGATCACCGACGACAGCGGGCCGCGGAACGGCACCCGGCCCTCGATGCCCTCGGGGACCAGCTTGTCCTCGGAGAGCGCGTCGTCGGCGAAGTAGCGGTCCTTGGAGTAGGACCGGCCACTGGTCCCAGCCCCGCTGCGGCCCGCCATGGCGCCGAGTGAGCCCATGCCGCGATAGCTCTTGAACTGCTTGCCGTTGACGAAGATCAGCTCGCCGGGCGCCTCGGCGGTGCCGGCCAGCAGCGAGCCCAGCATCGCCGT
The DNA here is from genome assembly GCF_900176255.2 of Mycobacterium ahvazicum. GTDB lineage: Bacteria > Actinomycetota > Actinomycetes > Mycobacteriales > Mycobacteriaceae > Mycobacterium > Mycobacterium ahvazicum. Next base: position 589,515 of record NZ_FXEG02000002.1, on the reverse strand, counting down.
CGACGCGCCGGCGGCCAGCGCCTTGGCGATGTCGCCGGAGTACTGCAGTCCACCGTCGGCGATGACGGGCACACCGTGCGGTCCGCAGGCCGCGACGGCTTCCAGGATCGCCGTGATTTGAGGTGCCCCGACCCCGGCCACCACCCGGGTGGTGCAGATCGAGCCCGGTCCCACCCCGACCTTGACGGCGTCGGCGCCGGCCTCGACCAGCGCCAGGGCAGCCGAGCGGGTCGCGACGTTGCCGCCGATGATCTCGACCTTCTCGCCGACCTCAGCCTTGAGCTTGCCGACCATCTCCAGCACAGTGCGGTTGTGCGCGTGCGCGGTGTCCACGATCAGCACGTCGGCCCCGGCGTCGACCAGCATCATCGCGCGCACCCAGGCGTCACCGCCGACGCCGACGGCGGCGCCCACCAGCAGCCGGCCGTCGCTGTCCTTGGTGGCCAGCGGGTGCTGTTCGGTCTTGACGAAGTCCTTGACGGTGATCAGCCCGGTCAACCTGCCATGGCCGTCGACGATGGGCAGCTTCTCGATCTTGTTGCGGCGCAACAGGCCCAGCGCCGCGTCCGCGCTGACGCCCTCGCGGGCGGTGATCAGCGGCGCCTTGGTCATCACCTCGGAGACCGGGCGGGTCTGGTCGACCTCGAAGCGCATGTCGCGGTTGGTGATGATGCCGACCAGCGCGCCGGAGTCGTCGACGACGGGCAGGCCAGAGATCCGGAACCGGGCACACAGCGCGTCGACCTGGGCCAGGGTGTTGTCCGGGCGGCAGGTCACCGGATCGGTGACCATGCCGGCTTCCGACCGCTTGACCATTTCGACCTGGCCGGCCTGTTCGGCGACCGGCAGGTTGCGGTGCAGCACGCCCATGCCGCCGGCCCGGGCCATCGCGATGGCCATCCGAGACTCGGTGACGGTGTCCATCGCGGAGCTGACCAGCGGCACCCGCAACCGGATCTTTTTCGTTAGCTGGCTGGAAGTGTCGGCGGTGGACGGAACCACGTCGGAGGCAGCGGGCAGCAGCAACACGTCGTCATAGGTCAGGCCCAGCATCGCCACCTTGTTGGGGTTGTCTCCCCCGGTCGGCACCCCTTCGTCGGCCAGCCCGCCGACCCGCAGGTAGGGGCTTGCGACCAGGTCGGAGCTGTCTTCGAGGTGGGACGTGCCACGGGACATCGGTGAAACCCTCCATACGCGCGAGGAGCGAGAATCCCATCCTATCGGTCCCGAACGCCGGGGAGTCGCACCTGTTGGCGCGCCGCCCGGCCCAATCGACGCGCACCTGCCTGCTGGCGTTACCACGGCCTGGCTGCGTAGGCTAGGGGCGTGCGTGACCACCTCCCCCCGGGTTTGCCACCCGACCCTTTCGCGGACGACCCATGTGACCCGTCGGCGGCGCTGGACGCCGTCGAACCCGGACAACCGCTGGATCAGCAAGAGCGGATGGCGGTAGAGGCGGACCTGGCCGATCTGGCCGTGTACGAAGCCCTGTTGGCGCACAGGGGAATTCGTGGACTCGTGGTGTGTTGCGACGAGTGTCAGCAAGACCATTACCACGACTGGGACATGCTGCGCGCCAACCTGCTGCAGCTGCTGATCGACGGGACCGTCCGCCCGCACGAGCCTGCTTACGACCCCGAGCCGGACGCCTACGTCACGTGGGATTACTGCCGGGGGTACGCCGACGCCTCACTCAACGAGGCGACGTCAGACGCCGACGGATTTCACCGCCGCCACTAAGGGATTGGGCCACCCGATCGGGGCTATTTCCGGGGCGCCGACGGGGTTGCGCTCGGGTTGATTGCCTTCGGGGACAGCGGAGCGGGCAGCACCACGGAGTTCGGGGCCGGCGCGGCCGGCGGCAGCGTCGCGTTCGGATCGCGGGAATCGACTTTCGCGTTCAGCAGATCGATCTCGTCCAACAATTCCTTGCGGCCGGCACTGTCGTTCATCGACGCAACGGTGCTGCTGACTTCGGCCAGCTGATTCTCGGCCTGGGTCCACTGCCCCTTGTCGATCAGTTGCTGCACCTTCGCCAGATCGGCCTTGGCGGACAACATGATCTGGTTCTGGTTGCTCCGCGGCTCGTCGAAGAACATCGAGTGCAGGCCGTAGAGCGTTCCACCGGGCCGCGCCTCGACCACCATGGCGCCGAAACCGCTGAGGGCGATCAACGTCGCCGCCACCGAACCGATCGTCGCCAGGCCGCGCCGGCTACGTCGCTGCTCGATCATTCCGGCGCGCAGCGCTCCGACGGCCTCCTCCGGCGACACCAGGGCGCTGGCCGGGGGCCACCGCAGGTCGTCGCGCCAATCCCCCAGCAGTGCGGTGAGCGCGTCCTCGTTGGGATCGTCGACATCGATCGGCGCACGTTCGGCGAGAGCGTCGAGGAGCAGATCGCTCCGGGTCAACTCGTCGAGCCCCGGTCGGTCCGTAAAACCAGATTCAGGCCAAAATTCAGGCATAATCCCCCGCCGCAACCATCTCGGATTTGAGCCGCGACAAAGCTCGGTGCTGAGCTACCCGGACGGCTCCTGGTGTTGCGCCCACGGCGGCAGCGGTCTCTTCGGCAGACAGACCGACGACGACGCGAAGAATCAGAATTTCGCGCTGCTTGGCGGGCAGGATCTCGAGTAATTCATTCATGCGGCTGACCGAATCGGCTTCCAGGGCCCGCTGCTCGGGGCCTGCCTCCGACGACCAGCGCTCGGGTACGGATTCGGAAGGGTAGGCGAGATCGCGGCCGGCGGCGCGATGGGCGTCGGCCACCTTGTGCGCCGCGATGCCGTACAGAAAGGCCAGAAAGGGACGTCCTCGATCGCGGTAGCGTGGCAGGGCTGTCAGAGTCGCCAAGCACACCTCCTGAGCCACATCGTCGGCTGTCAGGCCACCCCGCTCGACGGTGCCGACTCGCGCCCGGCAATATCGCACCACAATCGGACGGATGGTCTCCAGCACCTCCCGTAGGGCGTTTCCATCTCCCGCTACGGCTTCGGCAACCACAGCGTCGAGACGTTCCGCTTGAATTGTCATCGACGGCGGTATCTCCAACGTTACAAACGAGGCACATCGCGGGCTAACTCTCGCAATGACAATAACGGCCGGAAGCCGATTCAGGCGGAAGGCCACGTTCCACCGGCGCGCCGCACCTGGCCTGCGCAGATATCCCGAATTTCGGCCAATTTCGGCCCGGAAATCGTGACGCTTTGGATATCGAACAGCAAGCAAGCCGAGGCCCAACGGAGCGGTATCAGGCCCAGACGGCCGGTGGCGTCCAGCGCCGCGTCGGCCACGGCACGGGCGCGGTCCATCTCGCCGGCACTACACAGCGCGGCGGCGAGCACCACGTCGCTTTTGACCCGGTGCCGGTCCGAGGGTTGCTTCATGGCGTGCGCGAGCTCGACGGCACGCTCGGCATGACCGACCGCGACGGCGCCGTCGCCCAGGGCCATCGCCAGCTCGGCGGCCACCCAGCGCCGGCGCACCGGCAGCCGGTCCGGCACGCCCGCCGCCACCGCCGCGTCCGCGCGCTCCAGTAGTGTGGCCGCGGCGGCGAAACGGCCGACGCCCAACGCATCGGCGGCCAATCCGATCAACGCGTCGGCGCGGGCTTCGGCATCGGTGCCGGCCAGCGCCAGCGCACGACCGTCCCAGCCCCGGGCCCGTGCGTGCCAACCAAGTTGACGCAGAAACGATCCCTGCGTGCTGTGAGCCAACGAGGCCAGCGGGCCGGCCGGCGCCTCGCGGCGCAGTACCGCCAGATCCCGGTAGGCGCTGCCGTAACGGCCCTGCCCGCCGGCCGCCACGGCCCGCAGCCAGAGTTCGCTCGGGGTCCGCGCCGTCGGCAGCGGCCAGCGGGCCGGCTGGTCGCCGAAGGCGGCCGCGGACAGCGTCCGCGCAATCGTCGACGTGTGACCAGTTTCAATCACGGTGATAGTAGTAAACAGTTCGTGCTGCTGGTGTTACTGAAATGTTAATCACGATCATCTCTGTAATAAATGGCGTCTGACCGCCCTCGGGCTCTGAGCTGGGAAATCTCGGTTTGGTCAAGTCCCTGGTAGCACCGTTCTCCTACGCCAAATGCGTGGCGGATGAACGCGGAGTTAATTCTGCTCCAACCTCTATATACTTTGTCACACTAAGCGCCTATTGACGTAAATTCACCGCCCCACCTAAGTTCTAGCAATGACGGGTAGTCATCGGTGACGCCACCCTTAAATCAGTTGCACACTCACTTTGCGAACCAAACCTCACTTGGGCGTGCCGTGCAGAGAGGGAACTAGCCATGCCACAGCCGGAGCAGCTACCTGGTCCCAACGCAGACATTTGGAGCTGGCAGCTGCAAGGACTGTGCCGCGGCGTCGACTCCTCGATGTTCTTTCACCCCGACGGCGAGCGTGGCCGCGCCCGCATGCAGCGTGAGCAGCGCGCCAAGGAAATGTGCCGGCAGTGCCCGGTGATCCAGCAGTGCCGCTCACACGCACTCGACGTCGGTGAGCCGTACGGGGTCTGGGGCGGCCTGTCCGAATCCGAGCGCGACATGCTGCTCAAGGGCGACATCGGCCGCAACCGCGGCATCCGCCGCTCGGCCTGAACAAAGGGTCGCGCGCGGCTGCCCTCACAAGTCGCCCACGCCACGTTCTTGCGCTGACGGCTGCATCGAACCCACCGCGATGTACGCGAGCCATACGACGAGCACGGCGAATTTGATCAGTGCCGCGGTGCGTGCGCGCCGCGCGTTGTCCGCGACGCGGTTGCCGCGCAGCACGTTGAGCAGCGAGACGCCCTCGACCGCGTCTCCGGCGACCGCGACACCCACGAGAGCCGGCAGGCCGGCCGGGTGGCCACACCGTCGGCGGGTGCGTTCCACCAGCAGGGCCAACAGGTTGCCGTAGCTGGCCATGTAGCCGAAATCCAGCCAGGTGGATATCGCTGCGGCACGCCGACCGTCGCCGCCCCAAGCGGCCATGATGGCCTCGGCCCGAGAAGCACTGCCGGCCAACTCAAATCGGATGATCCCCGGGCCGCCGGTCGCGCGCATGCGCCGTTCCAGCACCAGCATCACCGCGGTATAGGCGACGAAGGCGAGCGCCGATGCCCCGATCCGGTCGTCAAATGTGCGCCTGCTCATCAACGTTCACCTTCGTTTCGGCATCGGCCGAGGCGGGTAGATCCGGCCTATGAATAAGCGCGTATCCTTCGCTGTCGCGGCGCTGACCGCAACCATTGCTCCGCTGGCCGCATGCGCGAATCAGCAGGGCAACCAGGCCGCCACGTCGTCGTCCAGCGCGCCGCCTGGCGCGGAAAGGTTGACCACGCAGCTGAAGAGCGCCGACGGAACCCAGGTCGCAACCGCAACCATCGATTTCGCGAACGGCTACGCAACGGTGACCGTCGATGCCGGCCCTAACCAGGTGCTGACGCCGGGTTTCCACGCGCTGATGGTCCACGCGGCCGGCAAATGTGATGCGCCGGACTTCGAATCTGCGGGGAACGTCTACCAGGCGTCGGATCACACGGGTTTTCCCGCCAGTGGTGACCTGACCGCACTGCAGGTGCGCTCTGACGGCTCGGCGAAGCTCGTGACGACCACCAATTTGCTGACGGCCGCGGACCTGCGCAACAGCTCGGGTACGTCGCTGATCGTCCACCAGAGCGCGGACAACCTGAGCAGTGCTCCCACCGGTGAGGCGAACAAGCGCGTGGCCTGCGGTGTGATTGCCGCGGCGTCGGCGTCGTCCACCTCGCCCAGCACGACGACCAGCAGCGTGACGACGGTGACCACCACGGCCGTGCTGCCCCCGCCGTCGGTCAGCACGAGCACCGTCACGGTCACTCCGAGTCTGACCACCACCTACCTGCCCACCACGACACCGACCACGCCACCCGGCCTGCCGCCCGGCGCGCACTGAGGTCGGCGTAATTAACCCTGGCCGATCTGCGGCATGATCGCGCCCATCTCGGCTAGGTCCGCCTGCGCGAACTTGCCGTGTTCGACGCGATAAAGAGTGAACTGCGACAGGCTCACTCGGCGGCCGGTGGGCTGCACGCCCTCGAAGACGCCGCGATGGGTGCCGGTGACGGTGAAGTGGGTCGAGATGTAGTCGTCGTCGACGACGAGATGCCGCAGGTCCCAATGCCAATCGGGAAACGCGGAGATTATCGGCGCGAATTGCGCCGCAACGGCGGCGGGATCCATCGAGACGTCGTTGACCTGGATGGTCGGGGTGTAGAACGACGCCATGCCATCGAAATCGTGCTCGTTACAGCACTTCAGGTATGCGAGGTACAGGGATCGGTATTCTGCGAGCCGACTCACGTTGCCGCCCTTCACTTCTCAACGAGCCAGCAATACGGCACACTGCCGCTGTCCACCGTGGATGTCGACGTCAACCTCCGCGAATCCCGCCAATCTCAACGCATCGACAACCGGAGCCGGGTCGGCGACCCCGCTGAACGGCAACGACGCCGCGACGTCATCGCAGTAGTGATGTTCTGCCACTTGAGTATTCAGCGAGCACCATGATTACGCATCGACAAGTGGTCGCAGCGCCTCGCCCACCTTGGTGATGACGCCGGGCGTGTAACCGTGGGTCGGAAGGTTGACGATCACGCCGTCGACGCCCACGTCGAGCACCCGGCGTTTGATTTGATCGGCTACCTGGTCTGCGGTGCCGATGACCGCCCGACCGCCGAGCGCCTCGCCGATGTCGGCGGGCGCATCGTCGAGTACGACCGTCAACAGGGTGCTGGTCTCCAGCGTCGCCGGGTCGCGATCGATCTCGGCGCAGCGCTGCCGGAGTACCTCCAGCTTGCCGGGCAGCGCGTCGATGTCGGCGATCAGGTTGAGGTGGTCGGCGTAGCGGGCTGCCAACCGGAACGTCTTCTTCTCGCCGCTGCCGCCGAGCATGACCGGGATGTGGTCGCGGTAACGGGGCTCGTTGATCGCGCTCTCGGTGTGGTACCACTTTCCGTCGAATGTGGGTCGCTCACCGTGCAGCATCGGCACGATGATCTGCAGCGCTTCGTCGAGCTTTTCGAAGCGCTCGGTGAACGTGCCGAAGTCGAATCCCAGCTGCTGGTGTTCCAGTTCGAACCAGCCCGCCCCGATGCCCAGAATCGCGCGCCCGGCACTGACGACGTCCAGTGTCGTGATCGCCTTGGCCAGCAGGGTCGGGTTGCGATAGGTGTTGCCGGTCACCAGCGTCGAGAGCTGCACGCGCTCGGTCGCCGTGGCCAGCGCTCCCAGTGCGGTGTAGGCCTCGAGCATCGGGGCGTCGGGCTCCCCCAACCCCGGCAGCTGATAGAAGTGGTCCATCAGCAGCACGGTGTCGAATCCGGCGGCCTCGGCCTCGGCGGCCTGCGCCTTGACCGCGGGAAACAACTCGGCGACGGACGTGCCATAGGAAAAGTTCGGGATCTGCAATCCAAGTCTGATAGTCACGCCCTACTACAACCGTGCCCGCACGGCGTCGCATTCCGGGTTGGGCAGAATTCTTAGGCGCGGCGCAACACCAGCAGCTCGCCGGTGAGCTTCCCGTCGGCCAGCAGGTCACCGATGGCCGAACTCTGGCGTTCGGCCAGCCGCCAGACCTCGGTGTGCCCGTGCCGCTCGCCGAGCGCCTTCTCGACGGCGTCGACACGCTGATTCCACTCCTCGGGTATGGCGGGCAGACCTGACGTTGCGGTCCACTGCTCAACCCGCAAACCGGACCTTCCTATCAAGCCGAGCAGGCTGTCGGATGTCGGAAAGTGGTTGCCCTCAAGCTGATTGGCGGCCCCCTCGTCACGCGCCACGAAGACGAGCAATCCAATACTTCCGCCCGGACGCACGATCCGCCGCAGTTGCTCGAGCATCCTGAGTTGATCCGGCGTCGTGCACAACACCCCCAAAGACCAAGCGGCGTCGAATGTTTCGTTCGGCCACGGCAACGCGGCCCCATCAGCGCACACCACCGGATGGTCAAACAGCATTGCGGCGGCACGACACGCACCGAGTTCTGGCTCCACGAGCACCGGCCGTACCGACCGCGATTGCGCCGCGTACGCGGCGGGCCCCCCGACGCCCGCGCCGGAGTCCAACAGCCGCGCGCCGGGCTGCAATTCCATCTGCTCGATCAGCCAGTCCAAAGCGGCCGGGCTGCCGCTGCCCCGGCACCCCGCGGGCACGTGGTACTGCGAGCCGAGGTCCACCGCCACTTGCGCCGTCCATTCCGCCACCGTGCCGAACTCGGCCTCCATCGCCTCGGTCATGACGCCTCCGCTCGGATCAGTCGGCCCACCTCGGCTTTGATTTCCGCGCCCAACCGGCCACCGGACGCCGAAGCCAAACCGGAGACGTTGACGCCCGCCACACCGTCGATCGAGAGCAGCGCGCGCGCCTCGTCGACGGCGGCCGCGATCCCGGCGGCCACCGGGTCGGCCGCGCCCAGCACCCGCTCGGTGACGCTTTCGTCGAGTTCAAGTCCGGGCAGCCCCTGCAGCACCGCCGCGGAAACGCTGTCGGTGAACACCGCGACGGCCGCGATCACCGGGATCGACACCCCCGCCGATACGGCCGCCGCCATGAAGTCGGCGATCATCTTAGGGAACGGGACGTGATTGAGCACCGCCAGACTCGCTCCCGCGCGCTGCTTCTCCACCAACCGATCGGGCCGGGCGGAAACGGGCGGCGCGGTGGGCGTTTCGGGCACCGCTGCAATCGTGCCCACCGATGCGGCCAGCGAGACCAACCGCGGCCCGTCGAGGTCGAAGGTCTGCGTGACGTCCGGGCGCACGTCGTAGCCCCGTCCGTCTCCGGTCACGCACAGCACGGTTTCGACGCCGATGCTGTGCAGCCCCCTGAGTTCCTGCTCGAGCACCACCCGGTTGCGGTCCCGGCACGACAGCGTGATCCACGGCGTGACGCCGGCATCGACCAGTAGCGAGCCCATCAGCGTGGGCGGGAAATCGGGCTTGTTCTGGTGCTCGCCTACCAGGACGGCGTCACATCCGGGCGCCAGGACAGCGGCCGTCGCCGCAATGTCGTTGCGGTCGAACGGCGTAGCGCTGAAGTCGGTGAGCACCAACGGCGCGCGAACCGGCCGCGTTGCCGGCACGATCCCCGACCAGGGCACGACTTCAGCGAATATGCACGCGCCAGAACGCATTTCGCACTGACCGTCCGGCCGCACGCCCCCGCACGGCCCGAACTCCATGCGTTTCGGACAGGCTGATTCCGTCAATGTCACCGCAGCCGTATACCCGCTGCGGACGCAGGCAAGCGTCAAGTTGTGTGCACGTCGGGAGTGCGGACATGCTCGGGGCGGAGACCGCGGCCGACAAGAATCGGCGGAAGCGCTTGCAGCGGGCCCCATCCGATGATCTTCGGGATCTGGATCGGCGACAGGTCGCCACTCAAATTGGGGGCTACCGCCCGGTCCTGGGCGAACACCTGGGCCGCCTGGACGATCCGGGTGGGCAGCTCGCGGCGCCGCTGCACCTTGGCCAGGTCGGCGTCGGTCAGCCGGCCTTCGCGCAGCGGAGCACACAGGATGTTGGCCGCGGCCACCGCGTCGGCTACCGCAAGGTTGATGCCGACCCCACCGGCCGGCGACATCGCATGCGCGGCATCACCGATGCACAGCAGCCCGGTGCGCCACCAGGTGTCGAGCCGGTCTACCCGCACGTCGAGCTCGCTGGTGTCGTCCCACGAGGTCAGATCGTTGACATGCTCGCGTAGCCGCGGTTGCGCGGTGACGATCTTTTCCTTGAACTCCTCCAGCGATCCACCGCGCGGGCTGGCTCCCTTCGGCATCAGATAGGCGACCTGCCAGTAGTCGCCCCGGTAGATCATGGCCATCATCAGGCCCTTGCGAACTACCCCGAACAGTTCCCGCGGATCGCCGGGACGCCACTTCAGCCGGAACCACAGCACGTCCATCGGAGAGTGCGCCTGCGCGGTCTGCAGGCCCGCGGCGGCGCGCACCGCGGACTTGCGCCCGTCGGCGGCTACCACCAACTGCGCGCGCACTTCCAGCTCCGGCGTGCGCACACCGACCACGCGATTGCCGTCGAAGACCAGATCGGTGACCTCCGCATTGCGGACCAAGGTGAATTCCGGATAGGCAGAAGCCTTTTCAGCGAGAAAGTCGAGAAAGTCCCACTGCGGGATCATGGCGATATAAGGCTGTTTGAAGCCGAGCCGTTTGAGTACCTTGAAGTTGCCCAACGTGCGAATCGAGCCACCGGTGTCGAAGGCGAGACGGTCGATCTTGGTGTGGGGCAGCTTCAAGAACTCGTCGATGAACCCCAGCTCGTCCATGATCCGCAGGGTGCTCGGGTGCACGGTGTCGCCACGGAAGTCCCGCAGAAAATCGTTGTGCTTTTCCAAAACCACCACCGGGATGCCGGCACGGGCGAGCAGCAGAGCGTGCACCATGCCGGCGGGCCCGCCCCCGGCGACACATACCTGGGTCTGCATAACCTGTGCCATGGTGTGCTCCTGGTGACGTTTGGAATAGTATTGCAGACTACATCAGGTAATGTATCACGGGGAACCACGGAGGTGGCATGGCGCGACAGGTGGAAACATCCGACGTGGTTTCGGCCGCGCTACGCGCTGCTGAAAAGCTCGGCAAGGATGTGGCCGACGTTCCCGTCGCGATGATCGCCGCGGAGGCGGGGATATCCCGCAGCACCCTGTTGCGGCGCTTCGACGGATCCCGCGCCGCCCTGAACGACGCGGTCCGCGCGGCCGGAGTCGACCCCGGCGGCTTACCTCCGGTTCGCGCCCGGGCGGTGGCAGCGGCCGCGGCATTGATCAGCGAATCCGGTCTTGCCGCAGCAACATTGGAAGCAGTCGCCGCCCGTGCCGATTGCTCGGTTTACAGCCTGCACGCGGTTTTCGGCGGACGTGACGAGTTGATGCGAGCGGTGTTCGAACTACACAGCCCGATCCTGGACATCGAGGAATACCTGGCGCGTCCCGGCGATGACTTGCTCGAAACGGTGCGTGGCTTCTACCGAACGGTGTCGAACGCGTTGAGCCGCCAACCCCGCGTCGCCCCGGCGATTTTCGCCGAAGCCTTCGCGCGGCCGACCAGTCCGGCCGTGCAGTCCCTGGCGGCCTACGGTCCACCGCGCCTGCTCACCGCTCTCGGCGGCTGGTTCGCGGGCGAGATCCGTGCCGGGCATATCCGCGACCTGCCGCTGCCGCTGCTGGCCCAACAACTGCTGGGGCCCATCTTGATTCATATGCTCAGCCGGCCGGTGCTGCCGAATGTCACCGGGTGGTCGATGCCCGAGGTCGACACGGTCTGCGATGTATTCGCGGACAATTTCGTGCGCGCCGTCGCGCCGTCAAGAAGCTCATACTAGCCGCAAGAATAATTATGGGTTTAGGCAAAAGCTTCACCGCGGTTGCTTTTCGAAGAGGGTCTTGAGTCCTCAGGCGCTCGGTCGCCGGCTTCGAGCCAACGTGACGGTGCCGGGATGCGCATCATCGGGCGAAGGGCAACGTGAGCACGAACACCGCGGCGCTCACGAGAACGATTAACGGCCCGGCCGGCAATCCCGTGAACCGGAACAACACAATGCCGAGCACCGCTGACAAGACGCCTGTGGCGCTCGCGCCGAGGGTATACTGCCTGAGGTTCTTACCGACGTTTCGCGCGGCCGCTGGCGGGATGGCGACGAGCGCAGCGGTCAAGAGCCCGCCAACCATCTTTACTCCGAGCGCCACGACGACCGCGATCAAAAAAAGGTAGAGCAAGTTGTATCGCCTGACGTCGATTCCCTCGGCGGCGGCGAGTTCCTCCGAGATATTCCCCAGGACCAGTTTCGGGTAGGCGCGATTGACCGCGATGATCACCACGATCGACGCGGCGACAGCTAGCGCGGTGTCTGCCCAGCCGGTCTTCGAGATGTCTCCCACCAAAGCAGCCTCGGCTTGATCGACAGGCAGAAATAAGAATGCGATTGCCACGCCGGACGCGAACACGACGGCGGTCAGTGCTTCCATCGACAGTTGCGTCCTCATCCCCAGCAGCCAGATCAGGACCACCCCGAGTATGACGAAGGGGAACGCCCCGAGCGAAACATCGAAACCCCAGACCAGCGCGAGGGCGATCCCCGGCAAGGTCAGGTGACCGAGCGGCCCGGCAACAAGCGCCATCCTGCGACTCAGCATCAGGGAGCCGAGGTAGCCAGCGGAACCGCCGATGAACATTCCCGAAATCACACTGAGCGACGTTGAAGGCATGGGCCGCTACTCGTGCTTGTGCTCGTAGAATTTGACCTCGGCACCGTACAGGCGCTGCAGGTTCTCGGGCGTGAGGATCGAGGTGGGGGACCCCTGGCAAATCGGCTGTTTGTTCAGACACAGCACGTCGGACGAGAGGCGGTGAACTACCGCCAAGTCGTGGGTGACGATGAGCATGGTGAGGTTGCGCTGCTCATGCAGCCTTGCAAGAAGCGCGTAGACGGTCTCCTCACCGCTCATGTCGACGCCCGTCGTGGGCTCGTCGAATAAGAGGACTTGCGGATCTCCGGCGAGAGCCCATGCGATAAGGACCCGTTGGAACTGCCCAGAGGACAGATCACCAATCCGTTTGTTGGCAAGCTCGCCGGAGAGTCCGACGGTCCGCAGCATTTGGTCGACGTCCGGTTCAGCGTCTTTCTTTAGCGCGAAGAAGTCCGCGACCGAGAGTGGGATGCTCTTGATGTAGGGCAGCCGCTGCGGCACGGAGCCGATGCGGGTACCTTTCCTCCACATAATCGAGCCCCCGTAGGGGATTACACCGAGAAGCGCGCGCAGCAGAACGGTCTTGCCCGCACCGTTGGGGCCCAAGATCGTCAGAATTTCGCCACGCCGCACGACGAACGACAGGTTTGCCAGCACCGTCTCACCCGCGAGCGTCACCTTGAGGTCCGAGACCTTGAGAACTGGTACGTCATCATCCATATACGTTGCACCGTCGCCGTTCTCGGGGGATGCGGCACTGATGTGGCGGTGCAACACCTTGGCTGGTTGGATGATCAGTTGTCCCTGGTCTCCGGCTTGCGCAGGTCGTCGAGTTCACGGCGGATAGGGTCGGCCTCAACCCGCCGGGAAGACGCGGGCGATGATTACCGGGATTCGAGCGGTGTTCACGACTGCGGTGCTGACCGAACCCAATAGCATGCCGGGAAAACCGCCGCGGCCGTGGCTGCCCACCACCACGAGCTGAGCTTGCTGCGCCTGTTCGAGCAGCCTCGGGGCGGGCTGGTCGCACACGACGATCTTGTGGACGCCAACATCGGGGTAGCGCGCTTGCCATCCGGATAGCCGCTCGGAGAGGACTTCCTCCTCCTCATCCCGGATGTTGCGCCACTCGATAGGCGCCCAACCGATACTCGGGAAACCGAGGGGCCCCATGTCGCTCCAAGCGTGAAGCGCCACCAATTCCACGCCGCGACGCGAAGCTTCATCGAAGGCGATCGCTGTCGCGAGCTCCGAAGTCGGGGAACCGTCTATGCCCACTACTACAGGCGCCTGCGGCGAGCGGGCCGTCGCAGCTGCTTCGTCGTGCATGACGACGACCGGGCAGTGTGCGTGATGGACCACCCCGCTGCTGACCGACCCGAGCAAGGCGCGAGCTACTGCCCCCTGGCCGCGGCTTCCCACCACCAATAGTTCGGCGTCCGTTGATAGGCGGACCAGCGCGGGCACCATCGGTGCTTTTAGCGTTTCGCTCGTCACGTTCGGTACCCAGCCGGGCGAGACGGCTTCCTCGGCGACTTTGAGCGCCTGCTCGATGATTTGGCGGGCTTGGTCGTCCTGCAGCTGCTCATACTCGGCAACCGCTGCGACAGCTGGCCCGTCATCGGTAGGCGGCACGATCGGGGCGATGGCGTGTACCAACTTCAGCGGCACGTTCCGCATCTCAGCGTCTTGCGCGGCCCATTCGACCGCCGTGGTCGACGCCGGCGACCCGTCGACGCCGACCACGATTCCGGAGTGCCTGTGCTCGAACGTCATCCGATGCTCCCTGTTGGCTGCTGCCGCGTTCACACTGACGTTAGGTAACCGCAAAAACCGGAGCATGAGGCATTGGTCCCTAGCGTCTAGCCTTTAGTCCCTAGGTACGGTTGTGGACCGCATCTTCACTGACGGTCTGAAGTCTGTCCACGACGACTAGGGCCAAGGGGCGTCGCAGCGTGCTCCAGTCAAGAAACGGCGCGAGCTGCCTGGCAAACGAAGACGCCCCCGGCCGAATGACCGGAGGGCGCTCCGCACAAACTCACTCGGCGATGGTGATGACCGTGACAACTGCTGAGCCCCATCATGATTCACATGGTCGCCGGTCGGTGCTGCCGAATATCACCGGCTGGTCGCTGCCTGAGGTCGACGCGGTCTGCGACGTATTCGCGCACAACTTCGTGCGCGCCGTCGCGCCCGACTAACGCGTGGGGCTAACACGTCGATCGTTCCAAAGACCACTGGTCACAAGCCCATACTGTTTGACATGCAGACAGTGTTGTTCACGCTTGGGTTAGTCCTGTTTCTACTCGGCCTACTCACTGGATTTGCCGTTCCGAATCTAAAGAACCCGCGCATGGCTCTGTCGAGTCACCTCGAGGCCGTCCTCAACGGCATGTTCCTCGTCCTGATCGGCCTACTCTGGCCACACATCCACTTGCCTAACGCGTGGGCGGTTACGGCAGTCGTACTGATCGTCTATGCCGCCTATGCGAACTGGATCGCGTCGCTGCTTGCGGCCGCCTGGGGCGCGGGCCGCAGATTCGCGCCGATTGCGACGGGCAACCACGAGGCCTCAGCGGCGAAGGAAGCGATAGTCAACTTTTTGTTGGTGTCGCTGTCGGTCGCAATCGTGGTCGGCGTGGGCATCGTCATCGCCGGCCTCTGACACCAAACGTAAAGCCGTGCACACCCCCGGGCCGCTCACCGGTGCGCGAACTCAGCGAGCTTGGCGTCGACTGCCGCATGATCCGGTCCGGCGTATGTCTTTGGATCACCCTTGTTGACCCATACCAGGAACGGGCAGCTGGCGGCGGGACCGTCAACCGTTCCCAGTTGTTCGATCCGCTTACCCGTCTTCGCCTCGCGGAGTTCGATGTCGTACTGCACGGCGTAGTAGTCGACGCTCACGTGTTCACCCTTGTCGGTCTTGAGGTTGCAGGCACGTGACTTCAACTCGGTTCCAGGCTTGCGGGTAAGGCAGGCAACAACATTCGTCGACAGGAAGTCGTTGGGATTGGCCGCGTAATCGGCGCGGGGCTCGAGCATCACTTCGCGCCAGTGGGTGTTCGTCATTTCCCGCATCGGGTTCGGCTCGTCGTCCGGAGCGAACGCGGCGATCTTGTACGGCTTCTCGTAGGCGGCGGCATTGCGGATCGACCCGCCGTCGCACACCGCATCGAAGTCCGTAATGGAGGCGGCCTTCCTGCTTTCGCCGCGCCCGTCGCGGGCCAGGTCGCGGACCACGAAAAAGCCGATGATCGCCGCCGGTACCAGCAGGACGATCGCGGCGAGCGAAAGCACCACGACCAGTGCGCGATTGGTCTTACGCGGCGCGGGCCCCGGCGGGTAGGGCGGTGGGGGGTACGGGTGCGGCCATTGCTGTGGGCTGTGCGGCGGTTGCGGCGGCGGCCATTGCGGCGGTGGCCATTGCTGCGGATAGTTCACCCTCGTGCCCCCCACGTCATCGGTGCGGCCAGCCTAGCAATCGGCGCGGTCGCAGTAAGACCGTCGAAGACGAAACACCCCCGGCCGCATGACCGGGGGTGCTCCGCACAAACTCACTCAGTGGTGGTGGTGACCGTGGCCGTGGCCGTGGTCATCCTCCTCGTCAGCCGGCTTCTCGACGACCGCCGTCTCGGTGGTCAGCACCATGCGGGCAACCGACGCCGCATTCAGCACCGCCGACCGGGTGACCTTGACGGGGTCGATGACGCCCTGCTTGATCAGGTCGCCGTACTCCAGCGTCGCGGCGTTCAGGCCGTGCCCGGCGGGCAGCTCACGGACCTTGTGCACCGCGACCGCGCCGTCCAGCCCGGCGTTGACCGCGATCCAGTACAGCGGCGCGGTGAGGGCCTCGGCGAACACACCGACACCGGCCGCCTCGTCGCCGGACAAAGACTCGCGCAGCTTGTCCAGCGACTTGCCGGCCTGAATCAGCGCCGAACCACCGCCGGCGACGATGCCCTCCTCGACGGCTGCCTTGGCGGCCGCGACGGCGTCCTCGACGCTTTCCTTGCGCTCCTTGAGCGCGGTCTCGGTAGCGGCCCCGACCTTGATGACGGCCACCCCGCCAGCCAGCTTGGCCACCCGCTCCTGCAGCTTTTCGCGATCCCATTCCGAATCGCTCGCCTCGATCTCGGCACGCAGCTGCTTGACCCGCTTTTCCACCGCGTCCTTGGAGCCACCGCCGTCGACGATGATGGTGTCGTCCTTGCTGACCACCACGCGCCGGGCGGAGCCCAGCACCTCGGTGCCCACCTCACGCAGCACCAGGCCGGCGTCGGGGTTGACCACCTGACCGCCCGTCACGATCGCCAGATCCTCGAGGAAGGCCTTGCGGCGGTCGCCGAAGAACGGCGACTTGACCGCAACAGCCTTGAGCGTCTTGCGGATCGAGTTGACGACCAGCGTCGCCAATGCCTCGCCCTCGACGTCCTCGGCGACGATCAGCAGCGGCTTGCCCGATTCGGCGATCTTCTCCAGCATCGGCAGCAGGTCCGGCAACGAGCTGATCTTCTCCTGGTGCAGCAGGATCAGCGGATCTTCGAGCACGGCCTCCTGCGAGTCGAAGTCGTTGACGAAGTACGCCGACAGGAAACCCTTGTCGAAGCCGACGCCCTCGGTGAATTCGAGCTCGGTGTTCAGCGTCGACGATTCCTCGACGCTGACGACGCCATCGGCGCCGACCTTGTTCATGCCCTCGCCGACCAACGTGCCGATCTGCTCGTCGCGCGAGGAGACCGTCGCGATCTGCGCGATACCCTCTCGCCCGGCAACCGGAGTGGCCGCGGCCAGCAGCGCCTCGGACACCGCGTCGGCGGCCTTGCTGATGCCCGCGCCCAGCGCGATCGGGTTGGCACCGGCGGCGACCAAGCGCAGGCCGCCCTTCACCAGCGCCTGTGCCAGCACGGTGGCGGTGGTGGTGCCGTCGCCGGCGACGTCGTTGGTCTTGGTGGCCACCGACTTCACCAGCTGGGCACCCAAGTTCTCGAACGGGTCTTCCAGGTCGATCTCACGCGCGACGGTCACGCCGTCGTTGGTGATCACCGGCCCGCCGAACGCCTTGGCCAGCACCACATGCCGACCGCGGGGACCCAGCGTGACCCGCACCGCGTCGGCGAGCTTGTTCACGCCCGCCTCCATCGCGCGACGCGCGGTCTCGTCGTACTCAATAAGCTTGCTCATCAGGCTCCTTCGCCAACGCATGCCGCCCCGGAAATCACCCGTGCTTGCGCACAGGGATCGCCGGGGCGGAACACGGTTCTTACTTGGATACGACAGCCAGCACGTCGCGTGCCGACAGGATCAGGTACTCCTCGCCGCCGTACTTGATCTCGGTGCCGCCGTACTTGCTGTAGATGACGGTGTCACCCTCGGAAACGTCAAGCGGGATCCGCTTGTCGCCGTCCTCGTCCCACCGGCCGGGGCCGACTGCGACGACGGTGCCTTCTTGCGGCTTCTCCTTGGCGGTGTCAGGAATGACCAGACCGGACGCGGTCGTGGTCTCGGCCTCGTTGGCCTGCACGAGGATCTTGTCCTCGAGTGGCTTGATCTTCACCTTCGCCACGATTGGAGCCCTCCACTATTTGGATCGGGTCCGGGATTCGCCCGGACTGGAGTTGGCGGCCGGCCCGGGGCTTCGCCCGAACCGTCCGTTTATCAGATGATTCGGCATTCGGCCGCGCCCCCGGGCCGTCGTCGCGGGTGCCGACACAGGGGATCGTCCGATTGCCACCTAGCACTCTATACACGAGAGTGCTAGCACTCAAGGGCGCCCTGCTGCTTCCCGCGGAATTACGCTGTGAGCTCAGCCGACCTGGCCTTTTACCACCGGCAGCCCCGGGTCGCTCGGCACGTCCAGCGGCGACGGGGCCGCACCCGCGCCAACCAGATGCGCGGCGAACGCCGCGATCATCGCGCCGTTGTCGGTGCAGAGCCGTGGCCTGGGGATACGCAGCGTCAGACCGGCCTGCGCGCAACGCTCGGTGGCCAGCTCGCGCAGCCGCGAGTTGGCGGCGACTCCGCCGGCGATCAGCAGCGTCCGCACGCCGAGGCCGGTGGCGGCCCGGACTGCCTTCATGGTCAGCACGTCGGCGACGGCTTCCTGGAATCCGGCGGCGATGTCGGCCGTCACGGCGTCCGGGTTGCCCTCCACGTAGCGCGCGACCGCGGTCTTGAGGCCGGAGAAGCTGAACGTGTGCGGGTCGTCTCGCGGGCCGGTCATGCCGCGCGGGAACGGGATGGCGTCGCGGTCACCGGTGCGAGCCAGCTCGTCGAGGACCCGGCCGCCCGGATAGCCCAGGCCCAGCAGCCGGGCCACCTTGTCGTAGGCCTCGCCCGCGGCGTCGTCGACGGTGCTGCCGAGCTCGAGGATCGGCTCGCCGAGCGAGCGCACATGCAGCAGATGCGTGTGCCCGCCGGACACCAGCAGCGCCACGCACTCGGGCAACGGCCCGTGCTGGTAGACGTCGGCGGCCAGGTGCCCGCCCAGATGGTTCACCGCGTAGAACGGCACGTCCCAGGCGGCCGAATACGCTTTGGCCGCAGCCACTCCCACCAGCAAGGCGCCGGCCAGCCCGGGGCCGATGGTCGCGGCGACGACGTCCGGCTTGTCCAGTTCGGCGGCGTCCAGCGCGCGGCGCATGGCCGGTCCGAGCGCCTCCAGGTGGGCGCGGGAGGCGATTTCGGGGACCACACCGCCGAACCGGACGTGCTCGTCGACGCTGGAGGCGACCTCGTCGGCCAGCAGTGTGACGGTGCCGTCGGACTCAAGCCGCGCGATGCCGACTCCTGTTTCGTCACAAGAGGTTTCGATGGCAAGGATGGTGGTTGTCATTGTGCTTCCCGCCGCATCGTGTAGGCGTCCGCGCCGCTGACTCGGTAGTAGCGCTTGCGCAGGCCGATCTGCTCGAAACCCACGCTACGGTAAAGCGCGATGGCGGCCTCGTTGTCGGTGCGGACCTCCAGGTAGACCACGCCGCCGTCGGCGAACTCCAGCAACTCCCCGAGCAGCCGGCGGCCGATGCCGTGGCCCTGGTACTGCGGGTCGACGCCGATCGTGTGCACTTCGTATTCGAACGGCGGGGTGCGGCCCAACCTGGAGATGCCGGCGTAGCCGACGAGAAGATCGGCGGTACGCGCACCCACGTAATGGTTGTGGGCACTGGCCAATTCGCGATGGAACGCCGCCGCGGGCCAGGGGTCGTCGCCGTCGAACAGCTGGGCTTCCAGTTGCGCACACCGTGGCGCATCGGCGCGGGTCAGCGCGCCGATCGTCACGGGTTCGCTGCACGCCGTCATCCGCGGGCCGCCAGGGGCTTGGCGTCGGGCCGGCGCAGGTACAGCGCCACCAGCGGCGCCGGGTCGCTGGACCAGTCGGGCACCGCGGCGACCAGCCCGGCCGCCGTGGGATGGACGGGCTCGCGGACCGCAAGACCGAACAGCGCCGCGTGTGCGGGCGAGCCCGCGACCGCTTTCGCGGGTCCGGGGTCGACGTCACCGGGCGCATTGACCGACGGGCCGGCCGTGCGCAACCCGTCGCTGTATCGGGCCCAGTAGACCTCACGCCGCCGGGCATCGGTGACCACCAGGGTGTCGCCAGTGGTCAGTGCGCCGATGGCGTCCAAACTGCAAACCCCCCACACGGGGATGTCCAGCGCATGGCCATAGGCGGCGGCCGAAGCCATCCCGGCGCGCAGCCCGGTGAACGGGCCCGGGCCACAGCCGACCACGACGCCGTCGAGGTCGGCCATCCTCAGTCCGGCTTCGGCCAGCGCGGCAAGCACATTCGGGGTCAGCCGTTCGGCGTGGGCGCGGGCGTCGACGGTGACCTGCTGGGCCAGCACCGTGCACTCGGCGCCGTCGCGGCGCACGATGCCGGCCGTCACCGCGGGGGTGGCGGTGTCCAGAGTCAAGATCAGGCTCACGACCGGCCCCACTCCCACGTCACGATCCGCACGTCGGATCCGCTGACCCGCTCCAGCCGGATGTCGAGATGTCGTTCGGAGAGGCGTTCGGCCAGGCCCTCGCCCCACTCCACCACGACGACCGCGTCCTCGAGATCGGAGTCGAGGTCCAGGGAATCGAGTTCGGCGATCAGGTCCGTGCCCGGGTGGTCCAGTAGCCGGTAGACGTCGACGTGAATCATCGTCGGCGCGCCCGCCCGCCGCGGCGGGTGCACGCGGGCCAGCACGTACGTCGGTGAGGTGATCGGGCCGTCGACGTCCATCGCCGCGGCAATTCCCTTGGCCAGCACAGTCTTTCCCGCTCCGAGCGGGCCGGACAGCACCACGACGTCACCGGCGCGCAGTTGCTGTCCCAACCGCGACCCGAGCGCGATCGTGTCCTCGACGCGCTCGCAGGTCGCCGTGCCGGGTCTCAGTTCAGCCACGGCGCCGCAGCCGTTGTCGAGTTCGCCGATACCACAGGGTCATTCTGCCCGGAATGGCGCGATTGACCAGCCGGACCAGCCCGTCGTTGATGGCCTCGGGCTTGTCCAGCAAGGCCAGGTGACTGGCCCCGCTGACGATGACCAGCTCCGAGCGCGGCAGCGAGGCCGCCATCTTCCGCGAGTACTCGTCCGGAGTGATCAGATCGTGGTCGCCGCAAGCGATCAGCGTCGGGATCCGCAGCAATGTCCACAGGCCGGCGGTTTCGTCGTGGGTTTCCAGCGCGTTCAGGAATCCCACCAGCGTGGGGATCGGGGTGCCGTTCATCATCCGCTGGGAGAATGCGTCCAGGCTGCGGCTGACATGCAGATCGCTGTAGGACGCGGCCCGCAGAATCGGGCCGATCAGCGAGCGCGACACATTGCGGCCGCGGTGCATCAGCTTGGGCGCCGACCGAGCGGTGAACCGCAGTGCCTCCACCGCGGGGTTTTTCAGGATCTCACCCAGCGGCGAGCGGGTAACCCCTTCGGCGGCAGTGGAAATCAGCGCCGCCCCGACGATGCGGCTACCGTACTGGTCCGGGTACTGACGGGCATGCGACAACACCGTCATGCCGCCCATCGAATGGCCGACCAACACGATCACCCCACGCGGCGCGACCTCGGTCAGGACGCTGTGCAGGTCCTGCCCAAGCTGGGTCAGCGTGTAGGTCTCGGGTGAGGCCGAGCCGGAGCGCCCATGCCCGCGCTGGTCGTAGAAGACCATCCGCACCCGCGGTCCCCACTTCTCGGCGAGTCGCTTGCGCTGAAAGTAGAACGCACCCATGCGCAGGCAGAAGCCGTGCACGAAGACCATCGTCAGCCCAGCGTCCAGCGGGCCGACTTCACGCACCGCCAACGACACGCCGTCGGGCGTGGTCACCACATAGCTGCGGTCGCTGTGGAGGCGCTCGAAATCCTCGTCGGCATACGGGTCCTCGGCGAGCGTGACACGCTGCGTCATCGACCGGCGCACCGAAGCGCCGACGATGGTGGCGACCGCAGTCAGCCCTGCCCCTCCCGCAAGCCAAGCCCTTCCCCGCAGGCGCCCGCGAGTTTCCTCATCGTCCAACGGTTTCGGCCTCGCGATAGGTCCTGGCGATGCGCCCCCGCGGACTGGTGACCACTTCGTAGTGGATGGTGCCGAGCAGATCGGCCCAATCCTGGGCGGTTGGTTCACCAGTGGCGCCGGGGCCGAACAGAATCGCCTCGTCACCTTCTGCCACGTCGACGGCTCCGGGACCGAGGTCGACGAGGAATTGGTCCATGCAGATCCGCCCGACGCCCGGGCGTCGCCTGCCGTTGATCAGCACGTCGAGCCGCCCGCCCAGCGACCGGAACACACCGTCGGCGTAGCCGATCGGAATCAGCGCCACGGTCGTGTCGTGCGGCGCGACCCAGGTGTGGGCGTACGACACGCCCTCGCCTGCGCCGACCGATTTCACCAGTGCGACAGCGCATTTCACTGTCATTGCGGGCAACAATCCCATGTCGCCGAGCTCGGGAACCGGACTCAGGCCGTAGACCGCGATTCCGGGCCGCACCATGTCGAAGGCCAGGTCGGGACGAGACATCGTGGCCGACGAATTCGACAGGTGGGCAATCTCGAATCGCACTCCCTGGTCGTTTGCGTACGCCAGCATCTCGCGAAACCGTTGCGCCTGAACATCATTGATCGAGTTGTTGGGCTGGTCGGCGAACACCAGGTGCGACATCAGCCCGCGTAACCGAATCGTCTCGTCCGAGACGGCCCGGCGCACCGCGGTCAACATCGCTTCGTAGTGGCCTGGGGGCACGCCGTTGCGGTTCAGCCCGGTGTCGACCTTGAGGCTCACCGTCGCCGCCTTGTCGGTCCGATGCACCGCGTCGAGCACCTCGTCGAGCTGACGCACCGAGGACACCGCGATCTCCACATTGCCCTGCAGCGCCGGCCCGAAGTCGATGCCGGGCGGGTGCAGCCAGGCCAGCACCGGCGCGGTGATTCCGTCGGCACGCAGCGCCAAGGCTTCGTCGACCGTCGCGACGCCCAACTCGGCGGCCCCGGCGGCCAGGGCGGAGTGTGCCACCCGGATGGCGCCGTGGCCGTAGCCGTCGGCCTTGACGACGGCCATCACCTGCGCGGAGCCGGCGTGCTCGCGCAGTACCCGCACGTTGTGCGCGATCGCACCCAGGTCCACCACGGCCTCGGCGAGCACGCCCGGCGTCAGGGATATCGGCGTTACTGCCACGGCCGCTATTGTCCCAGAAACCCAAAAAGCCCCGCGAAAGTGCAACCAGGGACACCGCTACTCGCGATTTGCGTCCCTAGATGCACTCTCGCGACGCACGACCGCTAGTGGGCGAAGTGCTCGCTGGTGTAGTGCCCACCCGGCTTCAGCTTGTCCAGGGAGGCCAGCGCGCTGCGGGCATCGTCGTGCAGGGCCCGGGCCAGGTCGGCGGACAGTCCCTCGCGCACCACGACCCGCAGCACCGACACGTCGGAGGCGTTGTCGGGCATCGTGTAGGCGGGCACCTGCCAGCCGTAGCCGCGCAGCTCGTGGGAGACGTCGAACTCGGTGTAACCCAGGCCGCGCGCCAGCCGGAAGCTGACCACCGGGATTGCCGAGCCGTCGGAGATCAGCTCGCAATGTTCGCCGTCCCGCAGCTGCTCGCCCAGCCAGCGCGCCGTCGACGACAGCGTCTGCATGACCTGGGTGTAACCCTCGCGGCCCAACCGCAGGAAGTTGTAGTACTGGCCGACGACCTGGTTGCCCGGGCGGGAGAAGTTCAACGTGAAGGTCGGCATGTCGCCGCCCAGATAGTTCACGTGGAACACCAGATCCTCGGGCAGGTACTCCTTGTCGCGCCACACCACGAATCCGACACCCGGGTAGGTCAGCCCGTACTTGTGGCCGCTGACGTTGATCGACACCACTCGCGGGAGCCGGAAGTCCCACTTGAGCTCGGGATGCAGAAACGGCACCACGAATCCGCCGCTGGCGGCGTCGACGTGCACCGGGACATCCACACCCCCGCCTGCCGCCAGCTTGTCCAGCGCCGCGCAGATCTCGGCGATCGGTTCCAGCTCTCCCGTGTAGGTGGTGCCCAGGATCGCGACCACCCCGATGGTGTCCTCGTCGACGGCATCGACGACCTGCTCGGGGGTGATGACGTACCGCCCCTCCTCCATCGGCAAGTAACGCGGCTCGACGTCGAAGTAGCGGCAGAATTTCTCCCAGACCACCTGGACGTTGGAGCCCATCACCAGGTTGGGCGTGCGCCCCTTCCAGCCTTCCTTTTTCCCGGAGCCGACCTTTTCGCGCCATCGCCACTTCATCGCCAGACCGCCCAGCATCACCGCTTCGCTGGAACCGATGGTGGAGACCCCGGTCGCGCTGGACGGATCGTCGTCGCGCAGCCCGTCAGCGTGAAAGAGGTCGGCCACCATGGACACACAGCGCTGCTCGATGGCCGCGGTCGCGGGGTATTCGTCCTTGTCGATCATGTTCTTGTCGAAGGTTTCGGCCATCAGCCGTCCGGCCTGGGGATCCATCCAGGTCGTCACGAAGGTGGCCAGGTTCAGCCGCGAGCTGCCGTCGAGCATCAGCTCGTCGTGGATGAAGCGATAGGCGGCATCGGGGTCCATCGACTCCTCGGGCAGCCTCAGCGCGGGTATCGGCGCGGTGAACAGGCGGCCGGTGTAGGCGGGGGCGATCGAGTGCCCGGGGACGGACGGATGGCTGCCGGTCATGGCGGATCCTCTCGTTGACGATTACAGAGCGGCCAGCGCGGCGCGGATGTGCGGCACGATGCGCGACGCCGAGGTGGGCGCCGCACCGGGACCCGGGTCCGCGGCCGAGAGCGCGGCGGCGCGGGCGTGGACGTAGGCGCCGGCGGCGGCCGCCTCGGCCGGCGGCAGTCCCGCGGCCAGCAGTGCGCCGATCATCCCGGACAGCACGTCGCCGGAGCCGGCGGTGGCCGCCCAGGACTGCCCGGCGGGATTGAGGTAGACCGGGCCGCCGGGGTCGGCGATGACGGTGACGTTGCCCTTGAGCAGGACGGTCGCGCCGAACGTGTCGGCCAGCTTGCGGGTGGCCGAGATCCGGTCGTCGCCGGGCGGCGCCCCGGCCAATCGGGCGAACTCCCCCGCGTGCGGGGTGAGCACCGTCGGTGCGCGACGACTGGCCACCAGCTCGGGGTGGGCGGCCAGAATCGTCAGCCCGTCGGCGTCGACCAGCACCGGCAGGTCGGTTTCCAGCGCGAACCACAACGCGGCGGCACCGGCGTCGTCGGTGCCCAAACCGGGTCCGACCACCCACGCCTGCACCCGCCCGGCCGCCGCGGGAGAGGGCGTCGCGATGACCTCCGGCCACACCGCGAGAACCTGGCGGTGCCCGCTGCCCGCATAGCGCACCATGCCCGAGGTGGCCGCGACCGCGGCGCCGGTGCACAGCACGGCCGCACCCGGATACGTCGACGAGCCGGCCAGAATGCCCGTGACACCTTGGGTGTATTTGTCGTCGTGCGGCCCCGGAACCGGCCAGCGGGCGACGACGTCTTCGGCCTCGAAACCGAGCACTGATGCTGTTGAGGTGTCCGGCAGGTCGAGCCCGATGTCGACCAGCTTGACGTCGCCGCAGTCGGCCAGCGCGTGCACGGGCTTGAGGCCACCGAACGTCACCGTCAGCGCGGCGTGCACCGCGGGGCCGGTGATCGCGCCGGTCGCCACGTCGACGCCGCTGGGGATGTCGACGGCGACCACTGGGATCTCGTGAGCATCGACCGCGGCGAACACTTCGGCCGCTGCCGGCCGCAGCGGACCCGAGCCGGAGATGCCGACCACGCCGTCGATGACGAGATCGGTTGTCGCCGAGACGCTCTCGACGACGTGGCCGCCGGCTTTGCGGAAGGCGGCCAGGCCCTTGCGGTGGGTGTGGTCCGGGCTGAGCAACACCGCGTCCGCGGCCGCGCCGCGACGCAGCAGAAAGGTCGACGCCCACAGCGCGTCACCGCCGTTGTCGCCCGAGCCGACGACCGCGCACACCCGCCGACCGGCGACGCCGCCGGTGCGGGCGGTCAACTGTTTGACAATCTCGGTGGCCAACCCGAAAGCCGCACGTTTCATCAGGACGCCGTCGGGCAGGCTGGCCAGCAGCGGTGCTTCGGCGTCGCGGATCGCATCCACGGAGTAGTAATGCCGCATCGAATTCAGCATTCCATGCTCGTCGGTGTTTTCGCACAGCAGTCGTTCAGGAGCCGTCCGTACATTCGGCGGTAGCGACGATTGGAGGGGCGATGGCGCGCACGGATGACGACACCTGGGACCTGGCAAATGGCGTGGGAGCCACCGCAACCGGCGTAGCCGTGGGCCGCGCACTGGCCACCCGGGCGCCTCAGCGACTGATCAACGCCCCGTTCGCCGAGCCGCTGGTGCGCGCCGTCGGCGTGGAGTTTTTCACCCGGCTCGCCGGCGGCGAACTGGATCCCGCCGAGGTTGACGACAACGGCGACTTCGGCATGGTGGGCATGGGCCTGATGATGGGCATCCGCACCCGGTTCTTCGACGACTTCTTCGTGACCGCGGCCGCCGCGGGTGTCCGGCAGGCGGTGATTCTGGCCTCGGGGCTGGACGCCCGCGCCTACCGGCTGCCCTGGCCCGACGGGACGACGGTGTTCGAGATCGACCAGTCGCGGGTCATCGAGTTCAAGAGCGCAACCCTGGCCGATCTGGGTGCCGACCCGACGGCCGACCTGCGCGCAGTGCCCGTCGACTTACGCCACGACTGGCCGGCCGCGCTGCGCGCCGCGGGACTGGACCCCAGCAAGCCGACCGCGTGGAGCGCCGAGGGTCTGATGCCGTTCTTGCCGCCCGAGGCCCAGGATCGGCTGCTGGACAACATCACTGCGCTCAGCGCGCCGGGAAGTCAGTTGGCCACCGAAAACCTGCAGGGCACCAGCGATGTCGTAGCGACGATGGCCGGCCGCATCCGTGAGGTCACCGACCAATGGCGCGAACACGGCTTCGACATCGAGATGACCGACCTCTGGTACGCGGGTGAACGCAACGACGTGGTCGAGTACCTGCGGTCCCATGGCTGGCAAACGACCGCCAGGGCGGTGCTGGATCTGGCTGCGGATTACGGTCTTTCGCTGCCGTCCCGGCCGGCGGGTGACAACGAGGACACGCTCTCCTCGATGCAGTACGTCACCGCGACGCGAAACTAGCCGTTGCCGACGTCACCGAGCACCGGCGAGAGGTCATCGGCATCGAATGCCGCAGTCAACCACTGACTCATCGAGGCGGCCAACGTCACCCGATTCTCACGCTTGGCGATGCCATGTCCGTCGTCGCTGAACACCAGATAGCCAACCCGACGACCGGCCTTTCGTAGCGCGTCGACGATCTGTTCCGATTGGCTCATCGGCACATTGGTGTCCTTGGCTCCATGGACCACCAACAACGGCGCCGTCAACGCGTCCACCCGGTGCAGGGGCGACAGGTGCTCGAGCAACTCACGATCGCTGACGGGATGGCCGTACTTCGGATAGGCCGCGGCGGCAATCCACGGCTCGGTATGGCGGTAGAACGTGCCGAGGTCGCTCATGCCGCAGATGCTGATGCCCGCCGCGAACAACGCGGGATGAAACGTCAGCGCCGCCATGGTCAGATAACCGCCGTACGACCAGCCCGCGCAGGCAATTCGCCGCGGGTCGGCTAGGCCGTTGTCCACCAGGAATCGCACGCAGTCGGCGACATCGTCGATGGCGGCGAACCGCTTCTCCTTGTCGTCGGCATGCATGAAGGTCCGGCCGAGGCCTCCGGAGCCACGCACGTTCGGCGCCAGCACCAGAATCCCGTCGTTGACCAGCCGCGCAAAGATCTCGCTGTAACCGGGACGAGCCTGACCTTCCGGTCCGCCGTGCAGGTATACCACCGCTCCTTTGACGGCTTCTGCGGCCGGCGGCCGGTAGAGCCAGGCATTCAGGCTCAGCCCGTCGCGCGCGGTGATCGTCTCCGGCCTCGTCGCGGCGGAAAATCCCGGTACGACCGGGCCCTGGCTCGGTTCGCGATCGATGAGTTCCCATCGGCGCGACCGGGGATCGACCAGCTCGACGGTGCGCGGCGCCGCCGGACCTTCGACGGTCATCGCGATCATCGAGCCGCCGGCACTGATGGACAGCTCGCCGGCGACCAGCCCGGGCAGTGGGATCGGATCAGTCAGGGTGTTGTCGGCATATTGGAGGATTTGTAATTCGCTGCGGCCCTGCATGTTCCACAGCAGAACCACGGTGGACAGGTCGTCGCTGACGGCGAATGCGTCCAGTTCACAGTTGGGGCGCTCGGCCACCACGCAATAACTGACGCCGTCGTGGGTGGCCGTCACTTCCAGCAGCCGGGCGTATTCACAGCCATTGTCGCTGCGGATCAGTGCCCGCACATATCCGTTCGCGCCCGTGCCCGGGTAGTAAAGCTTGGTCAGATCGCGATCCGGACCGTAGCGGATGCGGCGCGGATGGTGGTCGTCGAGGATGACGCCGTCGGCCGTCGTGGAGCCGGGATCGGATGGCAATAAGGCGATCTCGGTCGGTCCGTGCAGCATGATCAGTTCGTGGTAGCCGCGCGGTCCGACCCGGATCAGTGCCGCTCCGGCCCAGGCGTCGACCAGGCGGCCACCAGAGCGTCGGTCCAACACCGTGCAACAGCCGTCGGCCGGATCGATCAGACACGATTGCCCGACCCCGTCCTCACCGGTCAGGATCGCCGCGACACGGCCACCGTCCCAGCCGACGAGCTCAGCGGTCCCGTCGTGCTCGTCGTCGATGCCGTCGATCCTAAGGGCCATCCTGTCGTCGGGATCGGTGGTGACGACCCAGATCTCGGTTCGTGTGCCGCCGCTGGGCGCCACCTCGCACGCCAGCCACTGACCGTCCGCCGAGTGGATCACCCGCGAAACAGGACCCTCGACCGGCAGGACGACGTCGCGCGACGAGCTTGCCCGTCGGCCTCGCAGAAAGCGTTGCACCGCGCGGGGATAACCGCCGTCGTCGATCAGGTGTGCGAATGCCGTCGCGTCCGGGGACAGCGACGCGCCGTAGATGGCGCGCACGTGTTGCGCCATCGACTCAGGTCCCCAGGCTCTGCAGCCACATTTCGAGCACCGCCAGTTGCCACAACGCGTTGGAGCCCAATGTGGTTCGCGTCTCGTTGGGCGCGGCCAGCAAGGCGTCGACGGTGTCGGTGCGATACAGGCCGCGGTTGCGGGCCGCACCGTTGGTCAGCGCATCGCGCACCATCTCGAACACCTCGCCGTGCAGATGCCGGATGCCCGGCACCAGGAAGTGGCCTTTGGTCCGGTCGATCACCTCCGACGGAAGTAGTTCTCGCGCACCACCTTTCAGCACACCCTTGCCGCCCGAGGCCAGCTTCAAATCGGGCGGACATGCTGCGGCCAGCTCGACGAAATCGTGGTCGAGGAACGGCACGCGAGCCTCGAGGCCCCACGCCATCGTCATCGTGTCGACCCGCTTGACGGGATCGTCGACGAGCATCACCTGGGTGTCCAGACGCAGCGCCGCGTCGACAGCACAGTCGGCACCCGGCGCGCCCTGATGGGCTGCGACGAATGCGCGGCTGACATCGGCATCAATCATGTACTCGGGGGCCAAGATTGACCGTAGATCGTCATGGCTGCGATCAAAGAAAACCTTCGCATACGCCTCGGTGGTCTGCTCACGGGCGATATCGGCCAGCGGCGGATACCACGAGTAACCGGCCAGGATCTCGTCGGCACCCTGACCCGACTGCACCACCTTCACCGACCTGCTCACCTCTTGCGACAGCAGGTAAAAGGCGACGCAGTCATGACTGACCATGGGTTCACTCATCGCGGCGATGCATTTCGGTACGGCGGGCACCAGTCGCGATTCGTCGATGTGAATCTTGTGGTGGTCGGTGTCATACGTCTTGGCGACCAGATCGGAATAGAAGTACTCGTCTCCGGACTCCCCGTCTGCGGAGTCGAACCCGATGCTGAAGGTTGCCAGCCCCTGCTGACCCTCCTCTGCCAGTAACGCGACCACGATCGATGAGTCGATGCCACCGGACAGCAGAACACCCACCGGAACGTCGGCGACCATCCGGCGTTTGACCGCGGTGCGCAGTGCCTGCATCAGCGAAGCTTCCCAATCACGCGCTGACCATGACGCTTTCGCCGGATTACGCCCGAATTCCGGTGTCCAGTAAATGGTGTCGGCCTGGGTACCGTCGGGTTGGATCACCCGTACGGTTGCCGGCGGCAGCTTACGCACACCGCGAAATATCGTCAGCGGCGCCGGTACCACGGAGTGAAAAGTCATGTAATGGTGCAACGCTTCACGGTCGAGCTCCGTGTCCACCCCGCCGGCCTCGAGCAATGCCCGCACCGAGGATGCAAACCGCAGCCCGCCGGGTAGGGACGCGATATAGAGCGGCTTGATGCCGAGTCTGTCGCGGGCCAGCGTCACCGCGCCGGAGTCCCGGTCTGCGATGGCGAACGCGAACATCCCCTTGAACTTCTCGACGCAGCGTTCCCCCCACTTGTGAAACGCCTTGATCACCACCTCACTGTCGGCGGTGGAGAAGAATCGGTAGCCATCGGCGTGTAGTTGCTCGCGCAATTCCTGGTAGTTGTAGATGCAGCCGTTGAACACCAGCGTCAAGCCCAGATCGGCGTCGACCATGGGCTGCGCGCCGCGGGCGGACAAGTCGATGATCGACAGCCGCCGGTGCCCGAGTGCGACGGGTCCATGGGCCACCACCCCGTCGGCATCGGGCCCGCGTGACGTCATTGCCCCGGTCATGCGCGCGACGGCGCCGACATCCGCCGCACACCCGTCCCAGCGGATCTCACCGCAGATGCCGCACATATCAATCGCTTTCGCTTAATGGCTCGCTGAGGATCCAGGTATCTTTGCTGCCGCCGCCGTATGACGAGTTGACGATGCGCGACCCACGGCTGGCCACCCGCGTCAGCGCCGCGGGCATCACATGTGCCGATACGGCACCGTTTCCGGCCGCCCGAAGATGCACAAATGCACGCAAGTCGACGTGATGAGGGTATAGGCCGTCGCCGTCAAAGGTGGGATGGGTCGATAAGTTGACCGCCTCCTGGGCGATGAACCGCTCGGGTTGCGTTTCCAGCTCCCGTCGCCGCGCGTCCAACGCGGACTCGGAGGCGTCCGGCCCGATCAACACCCCGCTTCCGCCCAGTCCGTCGATCGGTTTGACGACCAGGTCGCCGAGATTTGCCAGCACGTAGTCACGCTGTTCGCGTTCGGCGCAGATCCAGGTAGGCACCTGCGCCAGGCTGGGCTTTTCGTCGAGATAGAACTTGATCATGTCGGGCACATAGGCGTAAATCGCCTTGTCGTCTGCGACACCGTTGGCCAGCGCATTCGCGATGGTGAGATCGCCGTCCGCGATCGCTCTGAGCAGACCCGGCCGCAGCGGCACGCCGTCGTATCCGGTGGACGACAACAGCATGTCCTCATCCATCCGCGCATACACGACATCGATGCGGCGGGCCCTTGATCCGACGTGCTGCACCAGTTTGCCGTCGCGCAGTGAGAGATCGGATGGCTGCACCAGTGCCACCGACATTTCCTCGGCCAAAAAGGTGTGCTCGAACCATGCGCTGTCCTCCCAGCCGGTCGACAGCACCGCGACGGTCAGGTCGTCGGACGCGTGCGCCGGTGCCGCTGCGCGCAGCGTCTCGAGCAGCATCGCGGGTGCCTGGCCGGCTTCTTCGATCGCCGCGGGCGGTTGCAACTCGCTGAGGTGTTTGGTGACCAGGCGATGGTTGACGATTGCGTAGGCCATCCCCGAGGGCACTCGCAAATTGTCCTCGAGCACCGTCCACCCACCGGCGCGGTCGCACACGATGTCGGTGCCGCTGATGTGGGCGCGGACGGTATTGCCCGCAAGCCGGCCGGTAGAGCGAAAGCCGGGTGCCCGGTCGAGAATCTGTTCGCCGATGATGCCGGCCGCGACGATCTCTTGCGCGGAATAGATGTCGCGCAGAAACGCGTCCAGCGCGCGGGCCCGCTGGGCTAAGCCTTGGCACAACTGCGTCCACTCCGGTGCGGTCACGATGCGCGGCACGAGGTCAACCGGGAACAGTTGGGCCCGGGTTTGACCGGTGACGCGAAACGTGACGTTGTCGGCGCGCTGCTCCTGCTCGATGGCCGCTTCCCGGGAACGCAGTTCGGCCACGCCGATCTGGGCGATGGCATCGAGGACATTCCGATAGTGCGGGTGTGGTTGACCGCTGGTGTCGACCGCTTCGTCGTAACTGTCGTCGAGGTTGCCACCAGCGGTATCGGTGCGTTTGCTGCCCGGCTGGTAGCCGTACCGAAGCGTCCGGTCGTCACCGACAGTCATCGAGGTCGGACCGGTGGCCGCCGTCTCGACAATGAGCTGGTCGACGACGTCGGTGAGACGCCCGCGACGGCGCAGCGCCCGCCGCTGCCGTGCCGAGGACGTTCCCATCTCGAGCGCTTGGCGGCTCAGCTCGCTCACGGTTTCCCAATCACCGGTTTCGTCCAATTGCGCACGCAGTCCCTCGACCAGCTCGCTAACCACCTCGGATGCCGGGCGGCCGACGGGTCCGCGGACGTCGACCAGCTCGCCCTCCAACCCCGACCGGGCGGCTCGCCACACCGCGGCCCGGCTCACCGCCGGTGAGAGCACCGTCGGCTCAGTTCCCGCCTGCGCGGCCGCGGCCTCGCGCTCCACCAGGGCCCGGAATATCCCGGCGATCAAGACGACCGTGTCCACGGACGGGCAGCTGTCGCATACCCGCAGCTCCAGCGTCGGCGCCGCGCTAGCCGGGCGCACGTCGAAATAAACCATCCCGACGTCGGAGATGACGCCGCTGGCCACCAGGTCGGCGACCAGTTGGTCGTATTCCGCGGCCGTGTGAACCGGGGCGGCCGGACCCGTTGTAGGCCAGCGCTGCCAAACCAGCGTGCGCAGACTCGCGTAACCGGTGTCAGACCCGTCGGACGCAAAGGGCGAGCTGGCAGACAAGGCGAGCAGAGTCGGGAGATACGCGGCCACCCGGTAGCCGACCTCGACCGCTTCGTCGCGATCGGCGACGCCCACATGTATCTGGGTGCCGCAGATCAGCTGCTCTCGGGCCAGCAGTTGGTAATCGGCGAGCATCTGCCGATAGCGCGGCGTCTTGGTCACCTGCATCTCGGCCGGGACCGCCAGCGGCACCGCGCCGGCGGCGACCACTCCCATGCCCAATTCGGTGGCGGCCTCGACCAAGACCTTGCGCTGGCGGACGAGTTCCTCGCGCAATTCGCCCAGCGAATTAACCACTTGAGTGTTGGTCTCGACGACGCACCGCTGCAACTCGGCGACATAGTCCTCGGTCAGCTCGGCCAGCAGTTCGGGTGCGCGCGCCGTGAGCCGCCTTGTCTTCAGATCGACAAGGTGGAACTCCTCTTCAGCGCCCAGCGTTCGCGGCGACACAGCTCGCATTTCCCCACGCTATGGCGGCGCAATTACCGTGGCGTTAAACGCAGATCGCGTTCGCAACAGCAAAACCGGCCGGACCCTCAGATCGGATCCTCGCGGGAGCGGAATCGTCGTATCGCGGCTCGGAACCGGGCCGGGCTCCACGGCTTGTCTATTCTCGCCCGGGCCATCGGATAGAAGCAGAGCCCGATGAGGATCGACGTGAAGTGACCGATCGCGGTGAAGTTCAGCCCGTGTTTGGCCATCGTGATCAGAGGAAAGCCGAAGACGACCAGCAGTACGCCGAGGTAAAGCCAGCGCCATGGCCGCTCGATGCGATACGCCAACACGGCCATGATGCCGACCAGGAAGTAGCTGACCCCGATATCGCGGGAGCGCACCAGCCGTTCCGATGCGTCGTGTTCCTCGATCGCGAAGTACAGGATGCCTTCGCTGATGTAGGTCGAAAGGATGTGGCTGGTCAATCCCACGGTGAGCCAGTTCAAGTGGCCGAGCCAGTGTTCGGCCGGGGCGAGAAACAAGGTGAACAGCAGCAGGTAGGGCTCCAGGCTCTTGCCGTCGATCCACAGCAGGCTGGAAAACAGCACCGAAAGCGGATCGGTGCCCAACTCGTGAATGTTGGTGGAGCGGTGCAGCAACACCGAGTGCAATTGCCGCCCGGAGAGCTGGTTTTGGATGACTGTGGTGATCATCAACACCAGGAGCCAGCCGTAGGTCAGCGGAGCGCTGCTGACGAAATGCCAGACCCCGATAGCCAAGCTTCGTAGTCGCGCCCCCACCGATCCATCCGCCACGGCGTCCACCTTTGCATGCCCGGCGGCTTGGGCAAACTTTTATGCCGCCTTTTCAGGTTCGGGTCGTAGATGCCGCCACCAGCAAAAGATGTACAGCACCATCGACATCACCAGTGTGACGATTACCCAGAGCGTGACCGTGACATCGACCCAGGACCCGATCGGGGGTGCGTCGGGCAACGCATTTCGCAGTGGTATCACCGCGAACAGCATTGCCGCGTACCACGTTGTCATCGGTGGCTGGAATTTTCGACGGTCGCGCGCCGTCTGGATGGCGACGAAGGCGCCGACTCCGGCGAGCGCGAGCATCACCACGACGATGACGGCGGCGAACGCCGCGATGCTGGGCGAGCGCCGTAGCTCCACCCGGTACGGCGACTGCAAACTACCCTCACCGGCAACGGAAAGCTGCCAGCCGGAGACACGGTCGACGAATTTCACCGGTAGCTGTTCGGGTCGCTCGGTGCCGTAGATGAGGTCGACCGTGATCGGGCCCGACTGATATTTGTCGAGGGGCCACACCGACGGATCGCCGCTAATCGTCAGCGGGACAGGGTATTCGCCGGGAAGCATGCCTTTCGTCCAGGCGCGTTTGCTGGGCGTGGCCGCGGAGTGGACCACGACGGCGAAGTCTGAGTTGAGGCCGCGGGTGACCGGATCCAGCAGCCCAGGCCCCGGCGTGATGGTGACGTCGGCGTGCAGCGCGCCCTTCATCGACTGGGTATCGAGGAAGTCGATCGTCACCGTGGTCCCGTCGGCCGACGGCTTGCCGGGGGTCAGTTGCAGCGGGCAGCCGCAACCGGACCTGGCATAGAGCGCGACCGTGGTCACGTACGCGCCGATGAAAAAGATCACCAAAGCCATGATCGAAAACTTCATGAACCGAGTGCCTCTGGCGAAGCCGTTCGCTGCCAAGGTTGCCTCCCCCGCTGACTGTCCCGTCCGACACGCATCACCCCGGCCAGAAATACTAGTGGCTTACCGCGCGGCGACCAGACGCTAAGTCGGCCGCTGCGAGGCCAGCTCGTCGGGTGCGGGCCGCAGATGCCGCCACCAGCAAGAGATGTAGAGCCCCATCGAAATCACCAATACGACGATCACCCACAGCACGATCGTGACGTCGATGAAGGCTCCGAAGGGAGGCGCGTCGGGAAGCGCATTCCGCAATGGCACCACCGCGAACAGCATCGCCGCGTACCAGGTTGTCATCGGCGGCTGGAATTTGCGCTTGTCGCGCCAGGTCTGGACCGCGACAAAGAGCGCAAACGCGGCGAGCGCGACCAGTACGCCAAGGATGACAACCGCGAACGCAACCGTGCTCATCGATCGGGACAGATCCACCTGGTAGGGGCCGAGCAGATCTGCGTCGCTGATGCGGCTGACGTCGATATCCCAGCCGAGCAGACGATCGGCCATGGTCACCACCGCCGGCACCCGCGTGGAGGTGGTGGGGCCGGACAAGAGCTCGGAGACGATGGGCCCCGAGTGGTATTCGTCCAGCGGCCAGACCGCGACTTCACCGCCCACGGCCAGTGAAACCCGAAACACATCGGGCACAGTGCCTTTCGGCCACGTACGCTTGCTGGCCGTCACCGCGGACGTGACCGCGATGGTGAGATCTTCCTTGAGATTGTGGGTTCGCGGATCGAGTAGCGCGGGTCCGGGAAAGACGCTGACGTTGGCGACGAGCAGGCTGTTGGCCGACTGAACTTCCTGGACATCGATGGTCACCCGGGTCAGGTCGGGCTCCGACTGACCTCGAACGACAATGCTGCGGTGGCTCAGGCCGCCGTCGACGTACAGCGCAACCGAGACGCCATAGGCCACCAGGAACAACACGACACCGACGATGCCGAATATCCGGCGGTGGCTATTCAACCGTGACCGACTTGGCCAGATTTCTCGGTTTGTCGACGTCGTACCCACGGGCCTGCGCCACCGACGCGGCAAACACCTGCAGCGGGATGGTCGACAGCAGTGGCTGCAAAAGCGTTGACACCGAAGGGATTTCGATCAAATGATCGGCATAGGGACGCACGGTGTCGTCCCCTTCCTCGGCGATGACGATGGTCACCGCGCCACGCGTCTGAATCTCGCGGATATTGGACATCAACTTCGCATGCAGCGTAGCCGACCCCTTGGGTGACGGCATCACGACGATGACCGGCAGGTCGTCCTCGATCAGCGCGATCGGGCCGTGCTTGAGCTCGCCGGCGGCGAAACCCTCGGCGTGCATGTAGGCCAGCTCTTTGAGTTTGAGCGCGCCTTCCAGCGCCACCGGGTAGCCGACATGGCGGCCCAGGAACAGCACGGTCGAGGATTGGGCGAACCGATAAGCCAGGGCGGCAACGGGTTCGATGTTGGCGAGCACCCGCGAAACGATCTCGGGCATCGCTTCCAGCTCACGGTATTCGCGCTCGACCTCGTCGGGGTACTTGGTGCCGCGGGCCTGTGCGAGCGCCAGTCCGACCAGGTAGTTGGCGGTGATCTGGGCCAGGAAGGTCTTCGTCGAGGCCACCCCGATTTCCGGCCCGGCGCGCGTGTAGAGCACCGCGTCGCATTCGCGGGGGATCTGCGAGCCATTGGTATTGCAGATCGCCAGCACCTTGGCCTTCTGCGCCTTGGCGTGGCGGACCGCTTCCAGGGTGTCCGCGGTTTCACCGGACTGCGAGATGGCGACCACGAGTGTGCTGCGGTCCAAAACCGGGTCCCGGTAGCGGAATTCGCTGGCAAGCTCGACTTCCACCGGCAGTCGCGTCCAGTGCTCGATCGCATACTTCGCCAGCAGCCCGGAGTGATACGCGGTGCCACAGGCGACGACGAATACCTTGTCGACCTCGCGCAGTTCCTGATCGGAGAGGCGTTGCTCGTCGAGCACGATGCGGCCGTTGACGAAATGGCCGAGCAGCGTGTCGGCCACCGCCGTGGGCTGCTCGGCGATCTCCTTGAGCATGAAGTACTCGTAGCCACCCTTTTCGGCGGCGGCGAGGTCCCAATCGATATGGAACTCGCGATAATCGACGTCTTCGTTGCCGTCGAAGTCGGTGATCCGGTAGCCGTCGGCGGTCAGCACCACGCATTGGTCCTGGCCGAGTTCGACGGCGTTGCGGGTGTGCGGAATGAAGGCCGCCACGTCGGAGCCGACGAACATCTCGCCGTCACCGACGCCGACCACCAACGGGGTCGACCGTCGCGCGGCCACGATGGTGCCGGGCTCGTCGGCGTTGGCGAACACGAGCGTGAAGTGGCCCTCCAGCCGGCGCAGCACCGCGAGCACCGACGCGGCGAAGTCGCCGGCCGTCTCACCCTCGCGATACGCCCGGGCGACCAGGTGCACGGCGACCTCGGTGTCGGTGTCGCTGGCGAACTCGACGCCGGCCGCCTCCAGCTCTTGGCGCAGGGTCGCGAAGTTCTCGATGATGCCGTTGTGGACGACGGCGATCTTGCCGGCGGCGTCGCGGTGCGGGTGGGCGTTGCGGTCGGTCGGGCGGCCGTGGGTGGCCCAGCGGGTGTGGCCCAGGCCGGTGGTGGCGCCCAGGTCCTTGGCCGGCATGTCGGCCACCGCTTTGTCCAGGTTTTCCAGTCGGCCGGCGCGGCGGCGCACGGTGAGCCTGCCGGTGCCGTCGACCAGCGCGATGCCCGAGGAGTCGTAGCCGCGGTACTCCATGCGGCGAAGTGCGTCCATGACGACTTGGCAGGCAGGGGCCTGCCCGACGTAGCCGACAATTCCGCACATTGTGACCAGGGTAGTGCAGATGACGCGCCCGCTCGGCCCGCTGCCAGGCCCAACCCGGATGAGTGGTCGCTCAGGCGGCTTTTCGGCCGAAGTGTCGCCCCGAGCTCACGCTCAACGGCACTGAAGTGACACACGGCGCCCAGCCGGTAACGTTTGGCCCGCCCACCAGCGCGAAAGGCCCGCTTTGACCGACCCGTACCACCGCTTCTCCGTCAGGCTCCACGAGCACACCGGCTTCGTGGTCTTTTGGGTCCAGCGCACGATCACCTGCACCGGGACGCTCGAGCAATGCGAGAAGGCATACCGCGATGCGCAGCTGCATTGCCTGGTCACCGGCTGGTGGGGCCTGCTGTCGCTTTTCCTGATGAACCCGATCGCGCTGATCTCGAACTACACGGCGATTCGACGAGTACGCGCCCAGGCGAAGGAAGCCCCGGCGCCCCACGCCGCGACGCCCTATGCCCCCGTCGGCCAGGCTGTTCGCGCCGTGGCGCCCCGCCAGGCCGTCGCGCCTCACCCAGCCGCCCCACCCCGACCGGTCGGGCCGCCGCCGGGCTGGTACCCCGACCCGGGCGGACCGGGACAGCGGTACTGGGACGGTGTCGCGTGGACTCACTGGACCCATCCCCGCTAACGTCGACGAGTGGCCCGCATCCGCAAGCTCGTCACCGCCCTCAGCCGCCGTGGCCCGCATAGGGTTTTGCGTGGTGACCTGGCTTTTGCCGGATTGCCGGGAGTGGTTTACACCCCCGAATCCGGTCTGAACCTGCCCGGTATCGCGTTCGGCCACGACTGGCTCGCCGGCGCGGCCCGCTATTCGGGTCTGCTCGAGCATCTGGCGTCGTGGGGCATCGTGGCCGGCGCGCCCGACACCGAGCGGGGCCTGGCGCCGTCGGTGCTCAACCTGGCCTCCGATCTGGGCACCGCCCTCGACATCGTGGCAGGGGTGCGGCTGGGGCCGGGCAACATCAGCGTGCACCCGGCGAAGCTCGGCGTCGTGGGCCACGGATTCGGCGCCTCGGCGGCCGTGTTCGCCGCTGCCGGAATGCCGACCGCGCTGGCCGCGGCCGTCGCGGTGTTTCCGACCGTCACGACTCCCCCGGCCGAGCAGCCGGCTGCGTCGCTGAAGGTCCCGGGGTTGATCCTGACCGCGCCGGATGATCCAAAGACGTTGAACGCCAACGCACTTGCGCTTTCCAGCGCGTGGAGTTCGGCCACGCTGCGCATCGTCAGCAAAGCCGAACCCCGCGGGCTTGGCGAAGGCCGACGACTGGCGTCGGTGTTCGGGCTACCCGGTTCCCACCGCCGCACCCAACGATCGGTGCGCGCCCTGCTGACCGGGTACCTGCTCGCCACACTGGCCGGTGACAAAACCTATCGCGAGTTCGCCGATCCGGACGTTGTGCTGCCCAAGACAACTCCGATCGACCCCGAGGCCGAACCGGTCGCTCTCGAAGAGAAGATCGTCGCGCTGCTGAAGTAACGTTATGCGGGCCAGCGCGACCTCAACGCGCTCGGCGCCCAGGCCGGCCAGTTAGGTGCTCCGACAACCTGGCCACCGCTCATTTGGGCGACGATGCGGGGGCCTTTGAGCGCGCTGTTGTCGTAGACGGTCGCGCAGTCACAGCGCGTGATCGCGGCGACGACCAGCGGCCAAAGGCGTTGAAAGCGTTGACGAATCTTGTCCTCGGGTACGGCATGCCCACCGGCTTTGACTCGGTATCTGACCCGCTCCACCGCGAGCTCCTCGGCGACGAGCAGTACATGCAGGACGACGGTGTACGTCGCCGCGTGGGCGCTGTCGATCAGCTCCAGCTTGGACGGATGGGAAAACACCGTCTCGGCGATGAACGATCGGCGCAGCTCGATCAGCCTTGCCCTGGTGTCGGCCGCGACCCGGGCGGCCTCGTACGAATGGGTAGCCGGGTCGGCCGGCCAGCGTTGTCGGGCGATCTCGTCGGCATTGACGAAGACGGCAGTCGGCAGCAGCGGCGCGAGCGTGAATTCGACGAAGGTCGACTTGCCCGCGCCATTAGGCCCGACGACCAGGTCGAGCCGGTTCATCGGGCCTCGGCGTTCCCCTTCTTGCGCCTGGGCTGTGGCTTGGCCGCCAATACCGCCGAGCCGCCATCGGGCCGGTATTCGACGATCTCACCGGCGTCGTTGAGCGCGACGGTGGTAACGCCGCGCTTGGCCAACAGCTCGCCGTAGTTGGCTTCGTTGAGGTTTTCCTGGATTGCCGCGGCGATCTCGGCGTTGACGACGACGCCTTCCTCGACGCTGAGCTCGCTCAGCTCCAGGTCTCCGGCCAGCGCCGCCTCCACCCGGCGACGGGCAGCGGTGTGCTGGCTCGACACCGCGCGCCCGACACGCACCCAATGGTCGAGTTGCTGCTTGGCCGAGCGGCTCTGCCGCACACCCTCGGCCGCGGCGCTATCGACCAGGTCCGCCGCGAACCGGGTCACCCGATCGGCGCTGTCAGCCATTTCCCCTCCACCTGTAGCAGGTTGTAACAACTGTAGCAACTTGCTACAGCTTATGCGAACGACGACCGGCACCGCTCCGTCGGGCGTCCTGCCCGGCGTGATTAAGTATCGTTCATGCGAATCGGAATCGCCCTGGACTATTCGGGCGGCTTTCACGAAGCCGTCGACCGTATCGTCGAACTCGAGAAGGCCGGCCTCGACATCGCCGTGGTGGCCGAGGCGTATTCCTACGACGCCATCAGCCAGCTGGGGTATCTGGCCGCCAAGACCAACACCGTCGAATTGGCCACCGGCGTGGTTCCCATCTACATCCGCACGCCGTCGCTGCTGGCGATGACCGCCGCGGGCCTGGATTTCGTGTCGGGCGGCCGGTTCCGGCTTGGCATCGGGACCTCCGGGCCTCAGGTGATGGAGGGGTTTCACGGCGTCGCGTTCGACGCCCCGCTCGGGCGCACCCGCGAGGTCGTGGAGATCTGCCGCAAGGTGTGGCGGCGCGAGCGGCTGCAATACGACGGCAAGTACTATCAGCTGCCGCTGCCGCCGGACCGCGGCACCGGTTTGGGTAAGCCGCTTGCGCTCATCAATCACCCTGTGCGCGAACGTATTCCGATAACGATCGCGGCGCTGGGCCCGAAGAACGTCGAGCTCACCGCCGAGATCGCCGAGGGCTGGCAACCGGTGTTCTACCTCCCGGAGAAGGCCCACACCGTCTGGGGCGCGGCGCTGGCCGCCGGCACTGCCAAACGGGATCCGGCCCTGGGCCCGCTGGACACCATGGTGCATGCGTCGGTGGCGATCGGCGACAACGTCGAGGAGCGGCTGGCCTGGGTCAAGCCGCAGCTGGCGCTCTACCTCGGCGGCATGGGCGCCAAGGGTAAAAACTTCTACCACAACCTAGCCACGCGCTACGGCTACGGCGAGGTCGCGGACAAGATCCAAGAGCTGTACCTGACCGGCCGCAAGAGCGAGGCCGTCGACCTGGTGCCCGACGAGCTGGTGCGGGGTATGTCGCTGATCGGCCCGCGCGGTTTCGTCAAAGAGCGCATCGCCGCCTTCGCCGAGTCCGGTGTGACGACGTTGTTGGCAAGCCCGGCGGCCGCCGACCCTAAAGAGGCCGTGCGCTTCGTCGAAGAGGTGCTCGAACTGCGGGGCTGAGGCGTCACTGCCCTGCCTGCGGAACCTGGTCTGCGGCAATCTCACACGGCGTCGCCCCCTCAGTTGGCGGCGCCGGGGCGGCCGCGGGCGTCGGCGGCGGGTTAGGCGGATCGGCGGGGACCGGCGCGCCAACCGGTAGTGGCGGCGTCTCAGCGGCGGCCGGCGGGGCGCTCACCGGCTGAGCCTCGTCGGCTTCCTTTGGCTCATCGGCTTCCTTTGGCTCATCGGTCTTTTCAGCGTCGGCCTTGTCGTGTCCTGCTTCGTCGTCGTCGTGCTCGTCATCGGGTTTGAACGGATCCTCATCCTCATCCTCGTCGAACGGGTCGTGACCTATCGGATCGTCGAGCCCCGACGAATCGCCGAGCCCGTCTGTCGCCGAACCCAGCAGACCACCCAGTGCATCGACGATGCGGCCGGCCAGGCCGCTGAGCCCGCCCAGACCGCCGGTTGCACCACCCGAATCGCCGAGTGCGCCGGCAGCCGCTGGCAGGGCCGCATCGCCCAGGCCGGCGCCCAGGTCCGAGAGCGCTGGCGCGGGGTCCGAGAGCGGCGGCGCGGCGGGCGTCGGAGCCGCAGCGGGGGCGTTGGCTACCGGCGCGGGGGCCGGGTCCGGCGAGCACCGCCGCGGGTGCCGTCGCGGCCGCAAGCGGCTGGGGAGGTAACCCCGGGGACGATTGGGGTAGTTGGAAACCGGGGCCGAGGTCGGTGGGCATTTCGAAGTATGCCGCGGGTGCGGCGGCCATCCGGTCGTTCACCATGTCGTAGGCAGTGCCGAACGCGGCCGTCGACGAACGCATGGCCGCCAGCCAGTCATTACGAATGTCGTTGTCCACGTATGGCATTACCTGCCCACGGACGACCTGTTCCGCCGTCGACCGCTCCCCCGCCCCGGCCGTCACCACCGCGGCGGCGGCCAACCACGCCGAGCGCTGCGCCTGGCTGCGGTCGTCGATCGCGATCGCAGCACCGACCTTGGAGTCGAGCAGGTACCACAAGTTGTCGCGTAGCGATTCGCACCGCTGCGCGGCCGCGCGCACCTCGGTGGCGACCATGTTGGCGGCGTCGCAATGGCGTTGCAAGAACGCGACGGCGGCGTCGCTTCCCGCCCCCATCCAGGCCGCCACCAGCCCAGCGACCTGATCCTGCTGAATCCGCAAGCCCTCCAATGCCGCAGCGCCTGCCGCCCGCAGTAGAGCGCAGTCGCGGTCGAGGACACGAAGATCGAGGCCGTCTTCACTGTCGAACCAGTCGCGAATCTGCGACGGGTGCGACGTCAGGTCCGGATGCTCGTATCCCATTGTCTGACAAGCCTGTACGTAGGCCTGGGTGCGCTCGATCGCGACTCGGCCCTCGGCGAGGCGTTCGGCGACGTCTAACCGATCGGCCACGGTCAGGCGATCCGCGCCGCGGCGTAAAGCTCGGCGTCGGCATAGCGCTGCGCTCCGGACCGCAGCGCGACTGCGATCGCGACCGAGGCACGTGACCACTGCGACAACTGCGTCGTCAATCGCTCCAGCTCGGCTCGTAGCGCATCCCCGCGCGCGGTGTATGCCCGTCCGGCCGTCACGCCGCTGAAAGCCAACGCCGCCAAGTGATCACAGACCGCGCTGTCGACCAGCTCGGCGGCGGCCCGCAGTTGATCGGCAACGCGATGTACCGCCGCGACGTCGATTCCGGTGCGGTCAAAAGTGGCGTGTCGTATTCCCATGCCTAGTCCGACGCCGGACTCCCCGTCGGGGTTCCAGCGAAAAGGAACTAGCGCTGGTCGCTGACCGCTTCGGCGACGCGGTTGGCCACCCGCTGCGCGATGTCTTCTTCGGGCGCTTCGACCATGACGCGGATCATCGGCTCAGTTCCCGAGGGGCGCAACAGGATTCGACCGGTGTCGCCGAGTTCGGCCTCGGCCTCGTCGACCGCGCTGCGCACCGACGGCGCGGCGGCGGCGGTCGCTTTGTCGGCAACCTCGACGTTGATCAGCACCTGCGGGAACGACTGCATCGGCGCGGCGAGGTCGGCCAGCGCCAAGCCGGTCTGCACCATGCGGGTCATCAGGCGCAGCCCGGTGACGATGCCGTCGCCGGTGGAGCCCAGCGCGGGCATCACGATGTGGCCGGATTGCTCACCGCCCAGGCTGAATTCGCCGGACCGCAGCTCCTCGAGGACGTAGCGGTCGCCGACGCCGGTGGTGCGGACGGTGACGCCCGCCGCCCGCATCGCCTGATGCAGTCCGAGGTTGCTCATCACGGTGGTGACCAAGGTGTTGGCGGCCAGCTCGCCGGCTTCCTGCATCGCCAGCGCGAGCACCACCATGATGGCGTCGCCGTCGACCAGTTCGCCCCTGGCGTCCAGCGCCAGGCACCGGTCGGCGTCGCCGTCGTGGGCCAGGCCCAGGTCGGCGCCGTGGGCAAGCACCGCCGCGCGCAGCGAGTCCAGGTGCGTCGATCCGCACCGGTCGTTGATGTTGAGGCCGTTGGGCTGGGCGTTGATCGCGATGACCCGGGCTCCGGCGGCGTGGTAGGCGCGGGGTGCGGCCGACGACGCCGCGCCGTGGGCACAGTCGACGACGACCGTCAGGCCGTCGAGTGGCAGCGTGTTGGCCTTGCCGACGTGGCGCAGGTAGCGATCGGCGGCGTCCTCGGCGTCGATCACGCGGCCGATCGCGGCGCCGACGGGTCGCGTGCCCGGGCCGGCGGCGACCAGCTCCT
The DNA here is from genome assembly GCF_900176255.2 of Mycobacterium ahvazicum. GTDB lineage: Bacteria > Actinomycetota > Actinomycetes > Mycobacteriales > Mycobacteriaceae > Mycobacterium > Mycobacterium ahvazicum. The sequence continues at coordinate 545,489 of NZ_FXEG02000002.1, read as the reverse complement.
CGATCTGGTCTTCGGTGTCGTCGTCCAGCTTGTGGCCGCCGGGCCCGAAAATCTTGATGCCGTTGTCGGGCATCGGGTTGTGCGACGCCGAGATCATCACGCCGAAGTCGGCGTCATAGGCGCCGGTCAGGTAGGCCACCGCGGGGGTGGGAAGAACCCCGACGCGAAGCGCGTCGACACCCTGGCTGGTCAGGCCCGCGATCACCGCGGCTTCAAGCATCTCGCCGCTCGCCCGCGGATCGCGGCCGATCACGGCCACGTGCCGGCCCGGTTTTCCCGGTCCCGCCAACCGCCGCGCGGCCGCGCTGCCCAGCGATAGTGCCAGCTCAGCGGTCAATTCGCGATTGGCGACTCCGCGAACACCGTCGGTGCCGAATAGTCGAGCCATCGGACAAACCTCTCACAGTGACGTCATGCGCACAAAGTGCACTTCCTTTTGTGACCGCAACCGCGCAGGTTTGTGCGCCGACACGCCGAACCGGTGCCCAAAAGACGCGCAACGATGCGCGGCTGCGGCCAGAAAGTGATCGCTGATCAGCGCTTGCTGTACTGAGGTGCCTTACGGGCCTTCTTGAGGCCGTACTTCTTGCGCTCGGTGGCGCGCGGGTCACGGGTGAGGAAGCCGGCCTTCTTCAGCGGGGGCCGGTCCTCGGGCTGGGCCAGGATCAGCGCCCTGGCGATGCCTAGACGCAGCGCACCGGCCTGACCCGACGGGCCGCCGCCGTGCAGCAGCGCGTAGACGTCGAAGGTCTCCAGCCGGTCGACGGTGACCAGCGGGGCCTTGATCAGCTGCTGGTGCACCTTGTTCGGGAAGTAGGCCTCCAGGGTCCGCCCGTTCAGGTCGAACCTGCCGGTGCCGGGCACCAAGCGCACCCGCACCACGGCCTCCTTGCGACGGCCGACGGTCTGGATGGGCCGCTCGAGCACGATCGGCTCGCTGGGCTTGGCCGCGGGGGCCTCGGCGGTGTCGGCCGGGGCCTCCTCCGTGGTCACCTCGACAACCACCTCGGTGGTCTCCTCAGGCGCTGCCTCGTTGGTCTCGGTCACTGGGCCACCTGCTTGATCTCGAACGGAACCGGCTGCTGCGCCGCGTGCGGGTGCTGCGGGCCGGCGTAGACGTGGAGTTTGCGCTGGATCTGCTTGCTGAGCTTGTTGTGCGGAAGCATGCCGACGATCGCGTTCTCGACGACGCGGGTGGGGTGCTTCTCCAGCAGCTCACCGATCGTGCGCTTGCGCAGACCGCCGGGATACCCCGAGTGGCTATAGGCCAGCTTGCTCTGCAGTTTGTCGCCGCTGATGGCGACCTTGTCGGCGTTGATGACGATGACATAGTCGCCGCCATCGACATTGGGAGCGAACGTCGGCTTGTGCTTACCGCGCAACAGGGTGGCTGCCGCGACGGCAAGGCGACCAAGCACTACGTCCGTGGCGTCGATGACGTACCACGACCGCGTGGTGTCACCCGCCTTTGGCGCGTAGGTGGGCACAGCGCTTACCTTCTCTTCTCTCGGGTGGATCCCGGTTCAAGCCGGGTGCCGGTCAGGCGTGCACGGTTGGGGTTTGGTCTCGGCGACCGACGTTGACCCGAGTCCCCGGCGTACCGTACGCCAACGGAGCAGCTTACCGACCCACATCCCCGCAGGTCAAAATGACTATCAGCCGCCGGCCGCCAAGCGGCTGATGTGTGCCAACTCGTCGCCCTTTTCGATGCGTACTACGTCGGCGTCGTAACGTGCCTGCAGGTTGATCCAGAACATGTCGCTGAGCCCGAGCGCCCGCGAGAGGCGCAGCCCGGTGTCGGCGCTGATCCGGCGCTTGCCAGCGAGGATCTCCCCCACGCGCGTCTGCGATACCCCGATTTCCTTGGCGAGGCGATAGGGAGTGATCCCCATGGGCGCGAGGAACTCGCCGGCGAGGATTTCGCCGGGATGGGTGGGCGCAAAATCGACCATCGACTCCCTCCTCTCAGTGACAGTCGACTAGTTCGACATCGTCCGCGCCGCCGTTGCTCCAGTGGAAGCACCCCGCCGCACGAGTGGATCACGGTGTGATACTAACGAACCACGATACTAACGCCAATCGATTGCAATGACTGTGCGGTCCCGACGGCTCTCCTTCCGCCGGGACCGCACAGTGGCTCATGGGTGCGCTACCTTGCCCAGACGCCGGCCGCCCGGCGGTCGGCGTCGGCAACCTCGTCGGCGCCGTCGCGCACCGCGTTTCCAAGGTCGACCAAGATCTCGTTCAACGCGGTGGCCGCCTGGTGCCATTTGAGCTGCTCAGCCTGGTAGGCGGCGGCCGCTTCGCGGGTCCAGAGCTGTTGCAGCGGGGCGATTTGCGAGCGCAATTCGTCAAGCGCCGCGTTGAGACGAGCCGAGGTGGTGTGGATCTCCTGGCGCACCGAGTGTTCGATCTCGCCGAAGTTATAGGACAGCACTGGGTCCACCGGAATGTCCTTTCACAGATCGCCGCCGGCAACGCCGATGTGGTGGGCATGGTTCAGGCCGGCATCTCGCAGCGTGGCCTCGTTGTACCGAATGGTCTCCGCGATCGCGTGCAGCACGTGATACAGCCGCAACGACTCGGCATTCCAGCGATCCACCACGTCCTTGAACCGGGCGGCCGCGAACCCACCCCAGACCGATGGCGGCACGCTGCTCATCCGGCCGATGAATGCCTGCAGCATCGCCCGGATCTCATCGTTGCGGCTGTCCGTCGTGCCGGCGACCGAGCGCATCAGATCAAAATCGGTGCTCAGCGTGTTCGCACCTGGCGGTGTAGTCACCCTTCTCCTTCCTCTCCGATACCAAGTACGACCACCCACGCCGCGGTTTGGTTCCCTGCAATTTCCCCGCCCCGTCGCGACGGCTCATGCGATCGCGTGGGCTGACCGCACCGCCTCCTCACACACGTCGCGAACGGCGTCCTCACCACCGGGCCGGCTCTGGCATCCGATGCTGATCCGAACCGGGCCATCGACTAACACCGTCCATCGCACGTGATGACTGGCGCGGACTTCGCGATACGTCACCGCGGGGCGTCCCGCGGTAAACCCGGACGGATTGAAATCGACAAACACCCCCGCGGGCTCGCCGTCGATCGCAAGCTTCAACCGGTCGGCTGTGGTGCTGAGCGTCTCGTCCGGAATCAATGACTGGGTGATGTGCAACGCCACCTCACGATCCGACTGCGACGTGACCTGCAGTCGTGCCGAACCCGGCCCCGCGATCACCCGTTGCGTCGTCCAGTTCGCCGGCACCGTCAGTGCAACCCGGCCTTCCACGAGAATTGTCGTCGGCGCCGCAGCCACCGGGTCCACGCCGCGATGACCGCCCACCGCGATCGCCGGCACCGTCGCGGCCAGCACGACTGTGGCAGCCGCCAGGCCCGCGAACATCCGGATGCGGGACTGGACCCTACCGGGATCGACGCCCGAAGGCGGCGCCTGATCGACGTCGGAAGTCGCCGACAACGCCAACCGAGATAGCCGGGCGTCGTCCACCCGCACTGTTCTCTGTCCGCGTCTGCGCAAGCCGCCGGCGAGCAACGTTGCAAGCTCTCGGGCGCCGGTGACGCTATCAGGCAGATCGATCAGCACGGTTGCTGTTGTCCCGCAGGTCATTTCGTCGACGAGACCAACCACCTCTTCAACCACGCTCTGCGGATCCGCCCGGCGTGCAACGGCCACGACATCGTCACCCACGATCGCTATCAGCCGTTCGGCGATCTCCACCACCGGCACTTCCGGCTCCACCTTCGACACCCGGCGAATCAACCACGACCGCGGGCGCACCTCCAGGTCATCGGACACGGCCGCGGCCGCGGCGGCAACCACATCGACCCGCGACGACGACCACCAGGACGGATGCACTATCCGGATCGCTTTCCGCGCCTGCGGATTCCCACAGTCCAATGACCGCAGCCCACGGCGCCACAGCCGATCGACGGCCACCGGCAATCCGTCGACCAACGCCACCTGATCGTCAATCGCGTTCAAAGCCGCGTGGAGTATCTCCGATGTCCCGTCGGCGACTGTGCTTGTGGCACAACACAGACGGTGAACCATCCCCGGGCCCGCCGCGATAGTCGCGTGATGCCCGTTCATGGTGGCGGACTCCAGCCCACCTGGATGACCTGTTCGTCGCCGGCGTCGTTGACCAGAACGCCACGCCCCGGCGGCAACCGCGCCGGACGCCCCGCACCCAACAGCGAGCCGTCATCCGGTCGCGCGCTCATCATCAGTCCCATACAGCCGATCTCCCGCAGCCCCGCCAGCAGAGGCTCGAACAATCCGCGCGACGCACCCCCGCTGCGCCGGGCAGCGATGAGGTGCAATCCCAGATCCTTTGCATGCGGCAGGTATTCGAGAATGTCCAGCAGCGGATTTCCGGCCGGAGCGGCGACCAGGTCGTAGTCGTCGACGATGACATAAATGTCTGGACCGGACCACCATGACCTGGCTCGCAGCTGCGCCTGCGTCACGTCCGGCGCAGGCATCCGCCGCTGCAGCAGGTCGAGCATGTCCGGGATCAGTGTCCTGAGCGCGGTTGGCGACATGGCATAGCCGCCGAGATGTTGTGACTCGACGACGCCGAGCAGGGTGCGCCGGAAGTCGACGATCATTAGTCGTGCCTGTGCGGCCGTCTTCGTCCGAACAATCTCGCGGCACAGAGTCCGCAGCGCGGTGGTCTTTCCGCATTTGTTCTCCCCGAGGATCAGCAGATGCGAATTCCGGTCGAAATCAACGGCTACGGGCCGTAATCGACGCTCCTCAAGCCCAAGGAGGATCTGCGTGTCGCCCTCGCCGGCCGCCGACTCGACGACGGCACAGTGGTCGACGTGCGTGGGCAGCAGCGGTATGGCAGGGGCGGCCAGTTCGCCGTGGCGGCATCGCAATTCGTCGGCGTCAATCGGGCGGCACAGGACCATGTGCAGACCGTCGTGGGACAGACCGCGACCCGGGCGGTCGCGGGGCACTTCGTGCGCTCGTTTGCGGTCAAGCTCCGAATCGGCCGGATCGCCCAGCCGCAGTTCGATGCGGGTGCCGATCTGATCCCTCAACGAGGGTCTGATCTCGGCCCAGCGCGAGGCCGATACCACGACGTGCACCCCAAACGACAACCCCTGGGCCGCAACAGCAGTGACCGATTCCTCCAGAGTCCGGAACTCATCACGCAAACCCGCCCAGCCGTCGACGACGAGAAACACGTCAGCACGCTGCACGCACGACTCGGCCTCCCGAGCGCGAATGATCGATTCGATCTCGGCGATCATGCGCGCGACGAGCCGGGGTTCGGCTCTGCTCGCGATCGTGCCGATATGCGGCAGCGTGCGCAGCGACGCGAGCGCTCCACCGCCAAAGTCCAGACAGTAGAACTGCACCCGCCCCGGATCGTGCGCGGCCGCCAGCGCGGTGATCAGCGTTCGCAGGGCTGTCGACTTGCCCGTTTGGGGAGCGCCCACGATCGCGACATTGCCTGCCGCTCCGGATAAGTCGACCATCAGCGGTGTCCGGCACTGTTCAAACGGACGATCGACGATGCCGATGGGCACACTCAGGCTTCCCGTTCCCGCATCGCGCAGCAGGCGGTCCAGTGGCGGCGCCAAACCCAACGGGGGCAGCCACACTCGGTGCGCAACCGGCCCGTGCCCGGACAGCCGGTTCAGCACAGTCCGCAAGATGGTGGGTGCGGGCGACGCGCCTGCCTCGGGGACGCGGGTGATCGGTCCGACGGCGTGTGCGGTGAACGCCCGCACCGCTGCCGGCAGCTGCGGGAGCGCGGGGGCGACGCCACGCGCCGAGCTGTCTGGACCTGACACAAATGCGGTTTGGAAGCGGATCAGCTCGCCGCTGCCGCAGCGCAGCAAGCCTGCTCCGGGAGTGTTCGGCAGCTCGTATGCGTCGGGTGTTCCCAAGACGATTCGTGATTCGCTGGCGGACAATGTCTTCAAACACACGCGGTAGGACAGGTGGGCTTCCAGCCCACGCAGCCGACCCTCGTCGAGGCGCTGGCTCGCAAGCAATAGGTGCATGCCCAGTGACCGGCCGAGCCGACCGATTGCGACGAACATATCGGCGAAATCGGGATGCCGGCTGAGTAGCTCGGAGAACTCGTCGACAACGATGAACAGCACCGGCAGGGCAGTGATCGTCGCACCGGCCCGACGGGCCTGCTCGTACACCGCAACGCTGGAGCACTTCGCCGTCCGCAGCAACTCCTGGCGACGATTCATCTCACCGGCCAATGCGTCTCGCATCCGCGCGACCAGCGGTGCTTCCTCCGAGAGGTTGGTGATGACCGCGGCGACGTGCGGGGCCTGAGCCAAGTCGAGAAACGTTGCCCCACCCTTGAAGTCGATGAGGAGCAGGTTCAGCACTTCCGGAGAGTTTCGTACCATCATGCCCAGTGCGACGGTGCGCAGCAGCTCCGACTTGCCCGACCCGGTCGCCCCCACACAGAGCCCGTGCGGCCCCATGCCGTCTTCGGCGGCCTCTTTGATATCGAGTTCGAGAGCAACTCCGTCCGGCGCTCTTCCGATCGGAGCGCGAAGCCGAGCGCGGTGATCGCGGCTGCGCCACACCATGACCGGGTTGTAGCGGGCGACATCGTCAAGACCGACCAGTCCTGGCCAGCCTGAATCGCCACCGGGGTGAGACGCGGTGCCTGCCCGGTAGGCGGCAAGACGGCGCGCACACATCTCCGCATCGAGCGGATTCATCCGGTCGGGGTACGTCAAGGCGTGCACCGCGCCGGAGATCCGAATGGTCAACGGCGAGCCGCTGAGGCCGGGGCCCGTCTCGATGATGGTCGCACCCGGGATAGCGCTAGCGCTGTCTGCGTCGCCGAGCCCCTGCTGGTCGACGACGACCACCGCGCGTGCCGGCAGTTCGGTGCCGGCCAGTGCGCGCCGCAACTCCGCAGGGCTTTCAAACAGCATTCGCGCGCTGCCTATCGAATCCTTCGCGGTCGGGTGTTGGCTGTGCGGCAACCATTTCAACCAATCCCATTGGGCCCGTGTACAATCCGCAATCACAGCGGCAATCAGCAACCCATCCGGAGGGTGCAGCACGGCGAGCTGACAAATCATCGCACGCAGCAGTCCGTGCACCTCGGCCACATCACCATCGACAATGACCGACGCTGTTGGGTTCAGGGGAACGACGATGGGGACGTCCGCGATCGTTTCGTGTGTCCGGACGAAGCGCTGTGCGGCCGCGATGGTGACCGGATCCGGCCGCTGCCCGGCGGGTATTTCAGGGGCTACCAGCTTGGCCGAAAGTGGCTGAGTACCGATGCCGACGCGCACCGAACAGAAGTCGGGGTCGGTCACTCGTCGCTCCCACATCCGCGGGCCACCGATCAATGTCCATAACGCGGTGGGGTCGGGGTGACTCCAATTAAGTGAAAAGCGCTGTGCTGCAGTGATTTCAGTTACCGATCGACGCAGGCGTGTCAGATATCCCAGGTAGTCGGCACGGTTCGCGCCGATCTCGTTACCCTGCCGACGGCCGCGTTGCGCGACCGATGTCAGCACCATCGACACCAGCATCATCACCGGGAAGGCCAGGAATCCGGGGTTGCGGGTAACGGTCGGACCGGAGAAGGCCAGTGCCATGACCGCGACGGTTACGACGGACATGACAACCGGCAGCAGGCGCATCGGCAGACTTGGTGTCGTCGCCTGCGGCAGCTCCGGCGGCGCGGCGACGACGATGTCCGCGGTCGCGGCTTGCGCCGGTAGCCGGCGCTGCACCGGCACGAACAACTCAGTCATCCCGCCCCTTCCGCGTGCGACGACGGTAAGCAGAGCCGGGATTGGCCGCAATTCACTTGTGGATGGCCGAATACCGAGGACTCGAAACTGCTTTAACGTCCGGACCATCCGAATCTGAAGAGGTTGCGTTGTCTGTATCCGATCCGGCGCTTCGCCGCGTGTCCGTGCATGCGGGCACCGCCATTGTCGACCTGGCCCTGCCATCCGAGATACCGGTTGCCACTCTGCTGCCGCCTATCGTCGATACCCTTGAAGCCCACGGCGTCAGCGCTCCCATCGCTACCCGGTACCAGCTGTCGATCCTGGGTTCGGCGACCTTGGATTCGTCCACGACGCTGGCGAGCGGCGGTATCCGCGACGGCGATGTGCTGGTCCTGAGCCGGTCTGAACCACCGCCACCCACAGTGCGATACGACGACGTAGCAGCGGCTGTGTCGGACACGCTGGACGGCGGGAGGTGGAGTTCGTCTCGAAACGAGCTGGCAACGCGTCTTACCGCCGCCGTGGGGGCCGGCTGTCTCAGCGGCATCGGATGCCTGGCACTCATTCGAAACACCCTCGCCGCCAACGCTGTCCGTGATCACAGCCACACCGCGGGAAGCGCTGCGCTCATCGCGTTCGCGGCCGTGATACTGGCGGCGCGCGCGAATCGCACGTACCGGGACGCGATGGCCGCCCTCACGCTGAGCCTGGTCGCTACGGCATTCTCCGCAGTCGCGGGCTTTCTCGCGGTATCCGGCCCCCCGGGCCTGCCCCACGTGCTTCTGGCGGCTGCGGCCGCCGCGGTCACCGCGGTGCTGGCGATGCGCGTGTCCGATTGCGGAAAAACAACATTGACCGCGGTGTCGTGTTTCGCGGTGATCGTTGCCGTCGCAGCGTTCGGAGGTCTGATCACCGACGTCCCGTCGCAGGTGGTCGGTGCGGTGTTGGCGCTGGTATCGCTTGGCTTACTCGCGGTTGCGGCACGCGTGGCGCTCGTCCTGGCTGGGTTGTCGCCAAAGCCAGCCGACCCCCAACCAGTTCCAGACGATGTGGCCGCCAACGCTGTTCGTGCCGATGCCTGGTTGGCCAGCCTGCAAGCCGTGTTCTCGTTCTCGGCGGCCACCGGCGCCATCGTCACCGCAGCGACGGGCACACCGCGGCTGGGGTGCGCCGCGCTGGCGGTAGCCACCGGTGCACTACTGCTGCTGCGCGCCACGTCGGTCGACAAAAAGAGGACGTTGGTAAGCGCCATCGCCGGCATGGCCACGATCGGAACAACATTCGGCATTGCCGCGCTCAGGGCCCCGGAGCGCGGGACGTGGATCGCCGCGGCGACGGCATTGTCGGTCGCCGGCGCGATATACCTCGGGTTCGTAGCACCGCGGGTAGCGCCGTCAGCCGTCGCGCGACAATGCGTCGAGGTGCTGGAGTGCGTGGTGCTGATCGCGACTGTGCCACTGGCCTGTTGGATATGCGGCCTTTACGACGCCGCCCGCGGCCTGCATCCGACATGGAGTTGAGGACGTCGCGTCTCGTCCGACTGGTGGCGATATCGGTGTTGACGGCATTATCGAGCTGGGGAATGCCGTCGGCACAAGCGGTTTCACCGCCAGAGGTTGACGACCGGTTGTTGCCGAAGCCGGCGTTGCCGGCACCCACGAGGCCGACGCTGCAACGCGAGGTCTGCACGATGGTGACCGGGGACCCGGGTCCGGGGCGAAACCAGCTCTCAGATCTGGATTTACCGCACGTCTGGCAACTGACCCGCGGCGCGGGCCAACGCGTCGCGGTCATCGACACCGGGGTTTCGCGTCATCGCCGGTTGCCCGAAGTGGTGCCGGGCGGCGACTACGTATTCACCGGCGACGGCACTCAGGACTGCGACGCCCACGGCACGTTGGTCGCCGGAATCATCGCCGCCACAGCCGATTCGACAGCCGATAGTTTCAGCGGCGTCGCGCCCGACGTCACCTTGATCAGCATCCGGCAGTCCAGTTCGAAGTTCGCACCGGCCAGCGACCCGTCGAACTCGGGCATCGGCGACGTAGACACCATGGCGAAAGCGGTCCGGACTGCCGCCGACCTGGGCGCGTCGGTGATCAACATTTCGTCGGTGGCGTGCGTTCCGGTCACGTCGGCGCTCGACGACCGGGCACTGGGGGCCGCGCTGGCTTATGCCGTCGACGTCAAGAACGCCGTCGTGGTCGCCGCAGCCGGGAACGCCGGCGGCGGTGGACAGTGCCCGGCCCAGCGCCCGGATGCGACGTGGCAGACCATCTCGGTCGCGGTCAGTCCGGCCTGGTACGACGACTACGTGCTGACCGTCGGTTCGGTGAACGCCGACGGAACGCCCTCGGCCTTCACTCTTGCCGGTCCGTGGGTCGACGTCGCCGCTATCGGGCAGGGGGTGACGTCGCTGAGCTCCACGCCCTTGTCCGGGACCAGTTACGCCGCACCGGTTGTCAGCGGACTGGCCGCGTTGATCCGGGCCCGGTTTCCCGCGCTGACGGCGCGGCAGGTGACGCAGCGCATCGAGTCGACCGCACATCATCCGTCCGGGGGATGGAATCCGCTCGTCGGCAGCGGCACCATCGACGTACTTGCCGCGGTGAGCACCGACTCCGCCGCGACCGCCAATGTCGTCAAACCCCTGCCGGCGCCCGTTGCGATCGCCACGCCGGCACCGAAGCCGGCGAATTCTGTTGCGCGGGATACCGCATTGCGCGGTGCGGCCATCTGCCTGGTCGCTCTGATGTGCGCGCTGATCGTCGGTGCGGCCAAGCGACGGCTACCAGGATCCCGCGATGGTGTCGCGGGCGACTGACGCGCCCGCCCTGCTCAGCTCCGGCCCGGACGGAAGTACCGCGATCATCGGCCAGGGCGCCGGAACAGGGCCCGTCTGCAGACCAAGGTCACGGGCGGCGTCGTCGTCGTGAATCGCGAACCGCACACCGGTGTCGATGACGAGATAGCGTGTGCCCGCCCCGCCGTTGGCCCGCACGTAGCCGCTCCGGCCGGGTGGCAAGTAGACAGCATCGAGTGCGGGGCCGCGGCCGTCTGCTTGTGACAATGACACGGGGACCTGGCCGGGCGGAAGCGGCAAGCCACTCGCGGTCAGGATCGCCGCACCCGACGCGGTGGCTCCCGAACTCACACACACGGTGGTGGCACCGATCAGGCCGTCGGCCCCGGGCGCGCGTTCCGGGAACGTCCCCAACGGCAGCGTGTCGACGATCGGGGCGCCCCGGATCACGTCCGGTGCCACGGCGATGATGTTGGCAGCGCCGCGCGAGTCGCCGAACCGCATCAGATCCGCGGCTACCTGGCCGATGCGCTGGACTCCGGTGCCCAGTACTGCGTAGTACTCGTCGCCGTCGCCGCGTGTGATACGCAGCACACTGCCGACGGGAAAGTCGGGCAGTCCGGCCGCCCTGCCTCCGGCGCCCCGGATTCGCGGAGCCGTGATCGGCGGCGCCTCCGGAATCGAGTTCAGCAGGGACTGCGAGACGACGTTTGGCGGGTGGCCCTCCAGCCGTAACGCGCGCACCACCGCGGTGTCGGTGAGATCCACGACGGCCCGCTCACCGTGGTAGAGCAGGTACACCGGCGAACCCGTACCCGGTGCGACCAGCACCGCCTGATCGCGTGCCAAGCGATGGGCCGACGCCGCGCTGGGCGGCCCGACCATCACCGTGGTGGAAGTTCCACCTTCTGAATCGCAGATAGTCCAGACCGCATCGTTGCCGGACAGCTGCGGACCGAGAAGCTGCGGTGCGCCCGGAATGCCCAGCAGCGGACCACGTTTGGTGCCGCGCAAGTCGGACTCGGGCACTGGCTGCGGATTGGCATCCGTGGCCGCGACCAGCCGCGCCGAGGCCAGGTTGAGCACCGGGTGCCAGGTATCGCCGACTCGCACATACAGCGCTCCGGTCTCCTTGCCCATCACGATCTGGGCGTGATCCAGGCGGACGTGGGGCCGCAGCAACCCGATGAATGCACAGCCCAGCGCCGCGACAGCCGCCAGCACGCAACCCACCGTCAGGGGGCCGGTGCGCGCCCGCAGCGGCTGATCGGACGCCCCGGCGGCGCCGCTCAGTAGTGCGCCTTCAACCCGACGTAGCAGCAACCGATAACCGCTGACCTGCGCCCAGGTCGTCGATCGGTGGGGCATTGGCCTCCCAAAGTCCGCGAATCCGCTGGTCACAGTAACCGCGCGGCAACGCCTCGCGCCGCCGGTCATCCACAGCCGCGTAGGTTTGGCGAGGTCACAATTTGGGTAAAATTGGCGCGTGATTTTTCACCGCATCCGTACCCGTCGGGAGGGCAGCGTGCGGTTGGCCGGCCGCGTCGCGGGCCTGGGCGCAACCGCCCTGGTCGTCGCTGCGGGCCTGCTCGCCACACCGAGCGCACCCGTCGCGCGCGCCTTCGACTGCCCCGACGTCGAGGTGATTTTCGCCCGCGGCACCAACGAGCCGGCCGGCCTGGGCCGCGTCGGTGACGCACTGGTCGACTCGCTGCGCCAGCAGACCGGTTTGAACATCCTGCCCTACGGGGTGAACTACGCCGCCAGCAAGCTGCAGCTGCACGGCGGCGACGGGGCCAACGACACTATCGACCGCGTCAAGAAGAGCGTGGAAACGTGCCCCAACACCAAGATTGTGCTGGGCGGCTACTCGCAGGGCGCGTCGGTGATGGACATCGTGGCCGGCGTCCCGATCGGCGGCATCAGCTGGGGCAACAAGCTGCCGGCGCAGTACGCGGACAACATCGCCGCCGTGGTCACCTTCGGTGACGTGGCCGACCGCGCGGGCGGCACGCTGCCCAGCCAGAGTGCACTGCTCGGCTCCAAAGCCGTCGACTACTGCAACCCCAACGACCCGATCTGCCACGCCGGTCCCGGCAACGAGTGGAGCGGGCACACCGAGGGCTATGTCCCCGTCTATACCACTCAGGCGGCGCAGTTCGTGGCGTCCAAATTGGCCGGCACCGGCCAGTCGATGCCCGGGTACGGGCCGTCGGCTCCGGGTGCTGGTCCCAACACGCCCGGCTACGGCCCGCAAATGCCGGGGCAGGCACCGGGTCCCGGCTCGCCGACGCCCGGCCCGTTGAGCCCCAGCTACGCACCACAAGCACCGGCCCCGTCGGCGCCCGGACCCACGGTTCCCCAGACCGACGTGGTTGCCGCCGTTCACTGACGCGCGATCAACAACCCGTACTATCGCGGCATGAGCCTTGCCGCGAAAAGATCACGGGCGCATAACTTTTCCCTTTTGGTGGTCGCCGCACTGGTGGTGGGCGCCGCGATGGTGTTCGGGTCTCCGCTGATCCCGCGTGCGTTTGCCGGGTGCCCGGACGTCGAGGTGGTGTTCGCCCGCGGAACCGACGAGCCCCCCGGACTCGGCAAAGTCGGCGGCGCCTTCGTCACCGCACTGCGCGCTCAGACCGACCGCAATGTGGGGTCCTACGGTGTCAACTACCCGGCTAACGACGATTTCCTGGCCGCGACCGACGGGGCGAACGACGCCAGCGGCCACATCCAGCACATGGCCGACCACTGCCCCAACACCAAGCTGGTGCTGGGCGGCTACTCGCAGGGCGCCGCCGTCATCGACATCGTCACCGCCGCACCCATAGCCGCCCTCGGCTTTCGCGATCCGCTGCCGGCCGATGCCGCCGACCACGTCGCCGCGGTGGCCCTGTTCGGGAATCCGTCGGGACGGGCCGGCAATCTGATGACGGCCCTGAGCCCCGATTTCGGCGGTAAGATCCTCAACCTGTGTAACCCCGGCGACCCGATCTGCTCCAACGGCAACTCGTGGCCGGCCCACCTCGGTTACGTGCCCGGATTGACCAATAAGGCAGCACATTTCGTCGCCGGCAAGATCTAGCGGCACAAAGATCCGGTAACACCGCGATCGCGGAGTGATCACGGCCGTTCACTAACACCCGCCGAAAATGCGTACCATCGGCTCATGGGGGTTAGACCGCTTGGCAACACACTGTTCGCGACATGCATGATCGCCGGCTCGGCTTTGACGCTGGCTCCGGTGGCCTCGGCGGGACCACCGTGCCCGGGCGCCGAGGTGGTGTTCGCCCGCGGCCGTGAGGAACCGCCGGGCGCCGGCCTGGTCGGCGATGCGTTCGCCAACTCGCTGCGCGCCAAGACTCAGCTGCCGGTCGGCGTCTACGGGGTCAACTACCCCGCCGACGTCGATCCGGCCAAGGGCGCCAGCGACATGAGCAACCACGTCCAGTACATGGCCAAGCATTGCCCGAACACCCGCGAGGTGCTCGGCGGCTACTCGCTCGGCGCGGTGTCGGCCGACCTGGTGATCGCGGTGACCCAGCCCTCATTCGGCTTCAAGAACCCGCTGCCCCCGGGCATCGACCAACACGTGGCCGCGGTCGCGTTGTTCGGCAACGGCACGCAGCGGGTGCTCGGCCCGGTCCCCGGCTTCAGCCCGGCCTTCGCCGGCAAGACGATCGAGGAGTGCGCCCCCGGCGACCCGATCTGCAACGGCAACGGCAAGGCGGTGTGGGCGTCGCATCTGCAGCCCTCCTACATCGACTCGGGATTGGTCGATCAGGCGGCGGGATTCGCCGCCGGCAAGCTTTAGTCCGTAAACCGCAGGCGCACAGGCAATTCCCAGGCGCCTCGATTGGCGTTTGACGTCGCGCAATCGGACAATGCAGACGTGACGACCACCGCTGCCACCGACCGCGACACCTCGCCGGCCGCCGCCCGGGAAACGCTCGAAGACTACACGTTGCGCTTTGCCCCGCGCAGCTACCGCAGGTGGTCTACCGCGGTGGTGGGGATCTCCGCCCTCGGCGGCATCGCCTACCTGGCCGACTTCGCGATCGGCGCCAACCTCGGCATCACCTACGGCACCGCAAACGCGTTGTGCGGTATCGGGATTTTCGCGGTGGTGATCGTGGCGACCGGATTCCCGGTGGCATACTACGCGGCGCGTTACAACATCGACCTGGATCTGATCACCCGCGGCAGTGGTTTCGGCTACTACGGCTCCGTGGTGACCAACGTCATCTTCGCGACGTTCACGTTCATCTTCTTTGCCCTCGAAGGCTCGATCATGGCGCAAGGCCTCCAACTCGGCCTGCACATTCCGCTGTGGATCGGCTATGCCGTCTCCACACTGATCGTCTTCCCACTGGTGATCTACGGCATGAAAGTCCTCTCCCAGCTTCAACTTTGGACGACCCCGCTGTGGCTGGTGCTGATGGTCGCCCCATTCGTCTACCTGGTGATCAGCCATCCCGAGGCGGTCGGCGAGTTCTTCTCCTACACGGGTAAGCAAGGCCACAGCGGCGTCGACGCCGGCTCGGCGCTGCTGGCCGCGGGCGTTTGCCTTGCGCTGATCGCTCAGATCGCCGAACAGATCGACTACCTACGGTTCATGCCGCCGCGCACGCCGCAGAACGCCCGCAGCTGGTGGACCTGGGTGTTGCTGGCCGGTCCCGGGTGGGTGCTGTTCGGCGCGATCAAGCAGATCGTCGGGCTTTTCCTGGCCGTCTATCTCGTGTTCCACTTGGCGGGTTCGCTGTCGATCGCGAATCAGCCGGTACACCAATTCGACGAGATCTACCGCAACTTCATGCCGGACTGGCTCGCGCTGACGCTGGCCGTGATCTTGGTGGTGCTCAGCCAGATCAAAATCAACGTGACGAACGCCTATTCGGGTTCGCTGGCGTGGACCAACTCGTTCACGCGGGTCACCAAGCACTACCCCGGCCGTGTCGTCTTCCTCGCCGTGAATCTGACGATTGCGCTGATCCTGATGGAAGCCAACATGTTCGACTTCCTCAACACGATCCTGGGTTTCTACGCCAACTGCGGGATGGCGTGGGTGGTGGCGGTAGCGTCCGACATCGTCTTCAACAAGTACGTGCTGGGCCTGTCGCCGAAGGCACCCGAATTCCGCCGCGGCATGTTGTACCCCGTCAATCCGGTCGGCTTCGGCTCCATGCTGCTGGCCGCCGGGCTCTCGATCGTCGCGTTCTTCGGCGGGCTCGGCCCCGAGCTGCGGCCCTATTCGCCTTTGGTGGCCATCATGGTCGCGCTGGGGATGCCGCCGGTCCTGGCGATCGCGACGCGGGGCAAGTACTATCTGCGCCGCATGGACGACGGCATCGACGTGCCGATGTACGACGAGCACGGCAACCCTGCCGCAGACGAATTGACCTGCCACGTCTGCAATCACGGCTTCGAACGTCCCGACATGCTGGCCTGCCAGGCCCACGACGCGCACATCTGCTCGCTGTGCCTGGCCACCGACAAGCAGGCCAAGCACCTGCTCGAGGCCCAACGGGCCGGCGGAGCCCAGACGTCGAGCCGGTAATTTTGCAGACGTCTCGCGGCGTGTCGTCTGCAAAATTACAGTGTCGCGCCGACTGAGGGGCGCTTAGGCCCACTGCTAGCGGGTGCGCAGATCCCGGGTGATCAGGATGCGCGACGCGAGCTCGTCGTCGGGCGGATAGTCCACCCCGACCAGCGTCAGGCCCTGCGCCGGAGCGGCCGCGAAGTCGCTGGATCGTGTTGTTGCGCTTAGCAATTCACGACACCACTCTCGAGAGCGCCGGTGTTCGCCGACGGCCAGCAGCGCGCCGACCAGTGAGCGCACCATCTGCCAGCAGAACGCATCGGCGGCGACGTGCGCGGTGATCAGATCGCCGTCACGCGACCAGTCCAGCCGCTGCAGGTCGCGAATCGTGGTGGCACCGTCGCGGTAACGGCAGAAGGCCGCAAAGTCGTTCAGCCCCAGCAGGTCTTGCGACGCTTCGCTCATCGCGTCCATGTCCAGCTCCCGCGGCCACGCGGTGATGTAGCGCGCCTGCTGCGGCTGCACGCCGTAGGCGGCCGTCGACAACCGGTATTCATAATGACGCCGCAGCGCCGAGAAGCGTGCGTCGAAACCAGCTGGGGCGCGGGCAATTCCGAGCACACGGACGTCGGCGGGTAAAAAGCGGCCCAGCCGGCGCAGCAGCGGCAGGAATTCCGGATCGCCGACGCGCGGCGAACGCGGGTAGGCGTTAGGCAGGGCGCCGGCGGGCACATCGAGATGGGCCACCTGTCCGGTGGCATGCACTCCGGTGTCGGTGCGCCCGGCCGCCCATAGCTTTACCGGCGTGCGGAAAACCGTCGTCAGCGCGTCGTCGATGACACCGGCGACAGTGCGCTGCCCGGCCTGCGTTGCCCAGCCCGCGAAATCGGTTCCGTCGTAGGCGATATCGAGCCTGAGACGGACGTCTTCGCTACTTGTCGGTGGACTCGTCACCCTCGTCGGCGGCCTCGGGCTCGGTGGCAGCCTCGGCCTCGGCGGCCGGCTCGGCCGCGTCGGTCGTGGTCTCTTCGGCCTCGGGAGCCGTCGCTTCTTCGACGGTCGGGCCTTCGGCGGCCTCGGGCTCGACCGCGGCCTGCGGCGCGGCGGCCGCAGCCACCGGCGCCTCAGCCGGCGTCTCGGCCTTCTTCGAAGCCTTCACCCGACGGGCCCGGTCGGCCTCTGAGGTGACGGTCTTTTCCTGGACCAACTCGATCACGGCCATCGGGGCGTTGTCGCCCTTGCGCGCCTCGACCTTGATGATGCGGGTGTAGCCGCCCTCACGATCGGCGAAGTGGGGCCCGATCTCCGCGAAAAGGGCGTGCACCACGTCCTTGTCGCGGATCTTCTTCATCACCTCTCGGCGATTGTGCAGCGTGCCCTTTTTCGCGTGCGTGATCAGCTTCTCCGCGTACGGCCGCAGCGCACGTGCCTTCGGCTCGGTCGTCTTGATGCGACCGTGCTCGAACAGCGACGTGGCCAGGTTGGCCAGCAGAGCCTTCTGGTGCGAAGACGACCCGCCGAGGCGAGGGCCCTTGGTGGGCTTGGGCATTGCACTATCTCCTATTTAGCGGCCGACCCCCGTATCAGGTAGGGCCGGGACGGACGGTGTTGCATGTGTCCGGTTCCTCATCGGCCGCTGCACGGCCGCATCGTCACCGGACGGTCTTTAGAGCTGTTCGGTTTCGGCGTAGTCCGCGTCGTCGTACGACGCCTCGCTGGACCAGGTGCCCGTGGCGACGTCGTAACCCGCGACCTCCGACGGGTCGAAGCTCGGCGGGCTGTCCTTGAGCGACAGGCCCAGCTGGTGCAGCTTGACCTTGACCTCGTCGATGGACTTCTGGCCGAAGTTGCGGATGTCGAGCAGGTCGGACTCGGTGCGGCTGACCAGCTCGCCGACGGTGTGCACACCCTCGCGCTTGAGGCAGTTGTAGGACCGCACGGTCAGATCCAGGTCGTCGATCGGCAGCGCGAACGAGGCGATGTGGTCGGCCTCGGCCGGCGACGGCCCGATCTCGATGCCCTCGGCCTCGACGTTGAGTTCGCGTGCCAGGCCGAACAATTCGACCAGGGTCTTACCCGCCGACGCCAGGGCGTCGCGGGGGGTGATCGAACTCTTGGTCTCGACGTCCAGGATCAGCTTGTCGAAGTCGGTGCGCTGCTCGACACGGGTGGCGTCCACCTTGTAGGTGACCTTGAGCACCGGCGAGTAGATGGAATCGACTGGGATACGGCCGATTTCGGCACCGGAAGCGCGGTTCTGCACGGCCGGCACGTAACCACGACCGCGCTCGACGACGAGCTCGACCTCGAGCTTGCCCTTGTCGTTCAGCGTCGCGATGTGCATGCCGGGGTTGTGCACCGTGACGCCGGCGGGCGGGACGATGTCACCCGCGGTGACCTCACCCGGGCCCTGCTTGCGCAGGTACATGGTGACCGGCTCGTCCTCCTCGGAGGACACGACCAGACCCTTGAGGTTCAGGATGATGTCGGTGACATCTTCCTTGACGCCGGGCACGGTGGTGAACTCGTGCAGCACGCCATCGATGCGAATGCTGGTGACGGCCGCGCCGGGGATCGACGACAGCAGGGTGCGCCGCAACGAATTGCCAAGGGTGTAACCGAAACCCGGCTCCAGCGGTTCGATGACGAACTGGGACCGGCTGTCGGTGAGGATTTCCTCCGACAGTGTGGGGCGCTGTGAAATCAGCATGTGTTTCTTGTTCTCCTTCTCGGCACCCGCTATTTGATGCCGTTAGGTTCCCGGGCCGGTCGGCCCGGAAAGTCTTTACTTCGAGTAGTACTCGACGATCAGCTGCTCGGTGAGCGGCACGTCGATCTGTGCGCGCTCGGGCAATTGGTGCACGAGGATGCGCTGACGCTCCCCGACCACCTGCAGCCAGCTCGGAATCGGGCGATCGCCCGCCGTCTCCCGCGCGATTTGGAAGGGCACGGTGTTCAGCGACCCGTCCCGCACGTCGATAATGTCGTACTGCGACACCCGGTAGCTGGGGACGTTGACGTGCACGCCGTTGACGCTGAAATGCCCGTGGCTGACCAGCTGGCGGGCCATCCGGCGGGTGCGCGCCAGCCCGGCGCGGTACACGACGTTGTCCAGCCGGCTTTCCAGGATCTGCAGCAGGTTCTCACCGGTCTTGCCGGAGTGGCGCACGGCCTCTTCGTAGTAGCGACGGAACTGCTTTTCCATCACGCCGTAGGTGAAGCGGGCCTTCTGCTTCTCCTGCAGCTGCAGCAGGTATTCGCTTTCCTTGATCCGCGCGCGGCCGTGCTGGCCGGGCGGGTAGGGACGCTTCTCGAAAGCCTGGTCGCCACCGACGAGGTCGGTGCGCAGCCGGCGCGATTTGCGGGTGATGGGTCCGGTGTAACGAGCCATGTTTTTTACCTAGACCCTTCTGCGCTTGGGGGGGCGGCAGCCGTTGTGCGGCTGGGGGGTGACGTCGGAAATCGCGCCGACCTCCAGGCCCGCGGCCTGCAGCGAACGGATCGCGGTCTCCCGGCCCGAGCCCGGGCCCTTCACGAACACGTCGACCTTGCGCACCCCGTGCTCCTGGGCCTTGCGCGCGGCGTTCTCCGCGGCGAGCTGCGCGGCGAACGGCGTCGACTTACGCGAACCCTTGAAGCCGACGTGGCCCGACGACGCCCAGGCGATGACGTTGCCCTGCGGGTCGGTGATGCTCACGATCGTGTTGTTGAACGTGCTCTTGATGTGCGCGGCGCCGTGCGGGATGTTCTTCTTTTCCCGCTTGCGGGTCTTCTGCCCCTTCTTGGGGGCCGACGCTGCTGCCTTCTTGGCTGGTGGCATGGGCGGTTACCTGGCCTTCTTCTTGCCGGCGATGGTGCGCTTGGGGCCCTTGCGGGTACGCGCGTTGGTCTTGGTGCGCTGGCCACGCACCGGCAGGCCGCGGCGGTGCCGCAGGCCCTGGTAGCAGCCGATCTCGATCTTGCGGCGGATGTCTGCCTGAACCTCGCGGCGCAGGTCACCCTCCACCTTGAGGTTGGCCTCGATGTAGTCACGCAGGTGGGTCAGCTGGTCGTCGGTGAGGTCCCGGGTGCGCAGATTCCGGTCGATGCCGGTCGCTTCCAGGATCTCGTTGGAACGGGTACGGCCAATGCCGAAGATGTAAGTCAGCGCGATCTCCATCCGCTTGTCACGCGGCAGATCGACGCCTACTAGTCGAGCCATAGGTGGCGTTTCCTCTTTTTACTAAGCGGAGGTCTTTTCCCAGCCCGTTCCCGAATGTTCGGGGCCCGGCCTCCGACCGGGCGTAGGTGAGCGGCGTATCCGCTCAGTGGTGCTGGGAGGTCTGCATTCAGTTGTGGGTGCAACTCGGCCCGGCAGTTAGCCCTGGCGCTGCTTGTGGCGTGGATCGGAGCAGATCACCATGACCCGCCCATGCCGACGGATCACCCTGCACTTGTCGCAAATCGGCTTCACGCTGGGGTTGACCTTCACGGCTGTTCGATCCTGTTCTCGTCTGTTGTTTGGTTACTTGTACCGGTACACGATGCGGCCCCGGGACAGGTCGTAGGGAGACAGCTCCACTACCACCCGGTCCTCGGGCAGGATGCGGATGTAGTGCTGCCGCATCTTGCCGCTGATGTGGGCAAGCACCTTGTGACCGTTCTCCAGCTCAATGCGAAACATCGCATTGGGCAGAGGCTCGACCACCCGGCCCTCGACCTCGATGGCGCCGTCCTTCTTGGCCATAACTACTCGTCAAATCCTCGTCGTTTAGTTTCGTTGTCGTCTGCGCCAACAACGGCACAGCATTCACACCGACTTTGGAACGTGAGCCGGTGACAGGAAATTCCTAGGGAACGGACACACAAAAAAGCCGGCGCGAAATGTCGCACCGTCGTTCCATGGTACCCGCTCGTGCGGCGTGGCCAAAATCCGCGATCCGGGCGCTCGCGGGTGCCACCTCGACCCACCACACCTAGCCTGACAAGCGCATACTTGACCACGATGACACGTCCCCTTGATGGCACCGCGCAGGCACGCAAACCGGTGATCCTGACCGTCGACGACGATCCCGCGGTTTCCCGCGCTGTGGCCCGGGACCTGCGGCGCAAATACGGCGAAGACCACCGCATTGTGCGCGCCGAGGCCGGTCCCGAGGCGCTGGAAACCCTCAAACAGCTCAAGCTGCGCGGCGAAACGGTCGCCGCGCTGATCGCCGACTACCGGATGCCGCAGATGAGCGGCATCGAGTTTCTCGAACAGGCGATGGATTTGTACCCGGTGGCGCGCCGTGTGCTGCTGACCGCCTACGCCGACACCCACGCCGCGATCGACGCGATCAACGTCGTGGACCTGGACCACTACCTGCTCAAGCCGTGGGATCCGCCGGAGGAGAAGTTCTATCCCGTGATCGACGGCCTGCTCGAGGCCTGGCGGGCGGCCCCGGAACACCCCATCCCGCACACCAAGGTGATCGGGCATCGCTGGTCGGCGCGGTCCTGGGAGGTGCGCGACTTCCTGGCCCGCAACGGCCTCTACTACACCTGGTTCATGGCCGACGAGCCCGACGGCGAGCGACTCCTGCAGGCGGCCGGCGAAGACGGCAAGCGGCTGCCCGTCGTCGTCACCGAGCACGGCGACCCGCTGGTGGAACCGTCCGACGCCGAGCTGGCCGACAAACTGGGCCTGTCCTCCACCCCGTCGCAGGAGTTCTACGACCTGATCGTGATCGGCGGAGGGCCCGCGGGCCTGGCCGCCGCCGTGTACGGCGCATCCGAGGGACTGCGCACGGTGCTGATCGAGCACACCGCGACCGGCGGGCAGGCGGGGCAGAGCTCGCGCATCGAGAACTACCTGGGCTTCCCGGACGGAGTATCGGGCGGCCAGCTGGCCGAGCGGGCTCGCCGGCAGGCCGAGAAGTTCGGCGCCGAGATCATCACCGCCCGCAGGGCGACCGGCCTCGAGGTGAACGGATCCAAGCGCACCGTGCGCTTCGCCGATGGCGGGTCGATCGACGCGCACGCCGTCATCCTGGCCACCGGTGTCTCTTACCGTCAGCTGACCGCCGAGGGACTCACGGAGCTGACCGGCTGCGGCGTCTACTACGGCGCCGCGGTGTCGATCGCCTCGGATTGCGAAGACGAAGAGGTCTATGTGATCGGCGGCGCCAACTCCGCCGGCCAGGCCGCGATGTATCTGTCGCGCACGGCCAAATCGGTCAACATCGTGGTGCGCGCTCCGTCGCTGGAAGCGTCGATGTCCTACTACCTGATTCAGCAGATCGAGGCGAACCCCAAGATCAACGTCCTAACCTGCACCGAGGTGCGGCGCGCGACCGGCGACGGCCATCTGGAGAAGCTGACCCTGGTCAACAACCGGACCGAGCAAGTCGAGGACGTCGCCTGCGGACGGATGTTCATCTTCATCGGCGCCGCCCCGCGCACCGAGTGGCTGGACGGGGTGCTGGCCCGCGACAACCACGGCTTCATCCTGACCGGCCCGGACCTGCGCAACGTGTGCGGCTGGACGCTGGACCGGCCACCGCATCACCTGGAAACCAGCGTGCCGGGCGTCTTCGCCACCGGGGACGTCCGCTCCACGTCCGCCAAACGGGTCGCGGCCGCCGTCGGTGAAGGGTCGATGGCCGTGATGCTGGTCCACCGCTACCTGGCCGAGTCCTAGAAGGGTCGCGCGTCATGACCGCCAATACGCCGTGTCAGCCCGACGAGCTGCGCTCCCTGTTCCTGTTCGAGGCGCTGACCGACGAACAGCTCGCGGTGCTGTGCAGCAACGGGTGCATCGAGGAGTACCAGCCGGGGCCGATCTGTGTGGAAGGCGAACCGGCGACCTGCTTCTACGTACTGCTCGAGGGTGAACTGACGATGTCCAAGCTCTCCGGCGGCCAGGACATCGAAACCAACCGCACCTCGCAACGCGGGGTATACGCCGGGGCCTGGCGAGCGTTCACCGGCGGGAAGCAGAAGACCTACGACGCCTCGGTGCACGTGACCAAGCCGTCACGGTTTTTCGTGATGGACGCGCCCGTCTTCGCCCAGTTCATGCGCGACCAGTTCCCGATGGCGGTGCACCTGCTCGACGGCATCGCCGTCGGCACGGACCGGACTCGCCGCATCATCGACAACCGGGAGAAGCTGCTGGCGCTGGGCCGGCTGTCGGCCGGGCTGACGCATCAGCTCAACAACCCGGCCGCGGCGATCGCGCGGGCCGCGGCGGATCTGCGCGAGCGCGTGGCCAACATGCGCCACAAGCTCGCGATGCTCGCCGACGGCACCATCTCACCGGAGGCGTTGAGCGCGCTGGTGCGCCTGCAGGAGCGGGTTGCCGAGCAGGTCGCCAAATCGGCGAGTCAGCACCTGAGCGCGCTGGAGAGCTCCGACCGCGAAGACGCCGTCGCAGATTGGCTGGACGAGCACGGCATCGACGGCGGCTGGGACATCGCGCCGACGTTCGTCGAGGGCGGCATCGACACCGATTGGCTGGAACGGATTTCCACGGTCAGCCAGGAACTCGCGTCGGCAACGTTGGAGCAGGCGGTCCGATGGATCAACTACACCATCGAGAGCGAACTGTTGATGAACCAGATTCTGGAAGCGAGCAAACGGATTTCGGCGCTGGTGGCCGACGCCAAGCAGTACTCGCAGATGGATCGGGCCCCGTTCCAGGTGGCCAACGTGCACGACCTGCTCTACAGCACGCTGGTGATGTTCGCCGACCGGTTGACCAAGGACGGCAGCAAGGACGAAAAATCGATCACCCTCGTCAAGGATTTCGACAAATCGTTACCCGAAATCCCCTGCTACCCAGGCGATCTCAACCAGGTATGGACCAATATCATCGACAATGCGCTGGCCGCGATGCGCGACACGGGCGGCACGCTGACCGTGCGCACCTGCCGCTACCACGACAACATGGCCCGGGTCGAAATCTGTGACACCGGGCCGGGCGTCCCCGCCGATATCCGCGAGCACATCTTCGAGCCGTTCTTCACCACCAAACCCTTCGGCGAGGGCACCGGCCTCGGGCTGGATCTGGCGTTCAACATCGTCGTCAAGAAACATCGGGGCGACCTGCGGGTGGAATCGGTGCCCGGCGACACCCGATTCATCGTCCTGCTGCCGCTGGAGATGCCCGTCGCCGACGTCGCCGCCGTGGATGACGACGAGGATCCGGACGAGGCGGAATAGCACCCACGGCGACCGGGTTGGAGACGGCATGACCGATGCAGCTGCAAGCAAGCCCGATCTTGGCCGGTTCGGATCGTTCGGACGTGGCGTAACGCCACAGCAAGCAAAGGAAATCGAGGCACTGGGCTACGGCGCCGTCTGGGTAGGCGGGTCACCGCCCGCCGAGCTGGCTTGGGTGGAGCCCATCCTGGCAGCGACGAGCACGTTGCAGGTGGCCACCGGCATCGTGAACATTTGGACCGCACCCGCCAACGAGGTCGCCGAGTCGTTCCATCGCATCGACCAGGCCTACCCAAATCGTTTTGTGCTCGGCATCGGCGTCGGCCACCGCGAGGTGATCAGCGAATATCGCAAGCCCTACGACGCGCTGGTCGACTACCTGGACGCACTCGACGAGTACGGCGTGCCCGCCCACCGCCGGGTGGTGGCCGCGCTGGGCCCACGGGTGCTGGGGCTCTCGGCGCAGCGCAGCGCCGGCGCGCACCCGTATCTGACCACGCCGGAGCACACCGCGCAGGCACGCGAGCTGATCGGGCCGTCGGCATTCTTGGCACCTGAGCACAAGGTGGTGCTGACCACCCCGGACAAGGCGGGAGCGGACGAGGCCCGCGCGGTCGGGCGCAAGGCGCTGGACATCTACTTCAACCTGGCCAACTACCGCAACAACTGGAAGCGGTCGGGCTTCGGCGACGACGAGGTCGTCCGTCCGGGCAGCGACCGCCTGGTCGACGCGGTGGTGGCCTACGGCACCCCCGAGGCGATCGCCGCGCGGCTCAACGAGCATCTCGAGGCGGGGGCCGACCACGTGCCCGTGCAGGTCCTCACCAAAGATGAAAACCTGGTCTCGGCTTTGGCTGAGCTAGCGGGGCCGCTCGGACTGAACCGCTCGTAACCGACCGCGGAGGAAACCTCGATGAACGACGCCGCAGCACTCAAGCCCAACCTCGGCCGCTACGGCGCCTGGCTGCCCACCCGATCCATCACACCCGAGCTGGCCGCCGAGATCGAAGCCCTCGGGTATTCGGCGGCCTGGATCGGCGGATCACCGGACGCCGACCTGGCCTGGGTGGAACCGGCGTTGGCCCAAACCAGCTCGCTGCAGCTGGCCACCGGCATCGTCAACATCTGGACGGCGGCGGCCACACCCGTCGCCGAATCGTTCAAGCGCATCGAAAGTGCTTACCCTGGAAGGTTTTTGCTCGGTATCGGGGTGGGACACCCCGAGCACACCCAGGAGTACGTCAAGCCCTACGCCGCACTGGTCGGCTATCTCGATGCCCTCGACGAGGCACTGGTGCCGACCAGCCGGCGGGTGCTCGCCGCGCTCGGGCCCAAGGTGTTGGCGCTGTCCGCCGAACGCAGCGCCGGCGCCCACCCGTACCTGACCACGCCCGAGCACACGGCCAGGGCGCGCGAACAGCTCGGCAATTCGGTGTTCCTGGCCCCGGAGCACAAGGTGGTGCTGACCACCGACCGCGACAAGGCACGCGAGGCCGGCCGTCAGATCGTCCAGCACTATCTGGGGCTGAGCAACTACGTGAACAACTGGCTGCGGCTGGGATTCACCGAGGCCGATGTGCGCGCGCCCGGCAGCGACCGGCTGATCGACGCGGTGGTCGCATACGGCACCCCGGAGGCCATCGTGAAGCGCCTGAGCGAGCACCTCGACGCCGGCGCCGACCACGTGGCCATCCAGGTGCTGGGCGGCTACAACGAAGAGACGCTGCTGCCCGCGTTGAGTGAACTGGCTGGGCCGCTTGGGCTGACCCCCGCAAGCTGACCGCCGCCCTCGGTTAGGGTTTGACCATGCGGCTGCTGGTCACTGGTGGCGCCGGTTTCATCGGCGCGAATTTCGTGCACAGCACCGTGCGCGAACGTCCCGACGTCTCAGTAACGGTGCTGGACGCCCTGACTTACGCCGGCCGGCGTGAATCGCTGGCCGACGTCGACGACGCGATCAGGCTGGTCGAGGGCGACATCTGCGACGCCGAGCTGGTCTCTGGGCTGATCGCCGAGTCCGACGCGGTGGTGCACTTCGCCGCGGAGAGCCACGTCGACAACGCGCTGGACAACCCCGAGCCGTTCTTGCATACGAACGTGGTCGGCACGTACACGATCCTGGAAGCGGTACGGCGTCGCGGGGTGCGGCTGCACCACATCTCGACCGACGAGGTCTACGGCGATCTCGAGCTCGACGACCCGCAGCGGTTCACCGAGTCGACGCCGTACAACCCGTCCAGCCCGTACTCGGCGACCAAGGCCGCGGCCGACATGCTGGTCCGGGCGTGGGTTCGCTCGTACGGCGTACGCGCGACGCTGTCCAATTGCTCGAACAACTACGGGCCTTATCAGCACATCGAGAAGTTCATCCCGCGCCAGATCACCAATGTGCTGACCGGCAGACGGTGCAAGCTGTACGGCGCCGGCGCCAACGTCCGCGACTGGATCCACGTCGACGACCACAACAGCGCGGTCTGGCAGATCCTGGACAAGGGCCAGATCGGTCAGACCTACCTGATCTCCGCCGAGGGCGAGCGCGACAACCTGACCGTGCTGCGCACGCTGTTGCGCATGATGGGTCGCGACGAAGACGACTTCGACCACGTCACCGACCGCGTCGGCCACGATCTGCGCTACGCGATCGATCCGTCGTTGCTGTATGACGAATTGCACTGGGCGCCAAAGCACACCGACTTCGAAGAGGGGTTGCGGGAAACCATCGACTGGTATCGGGCAAACGAATCCTGGTGGCGTCCGCTGAAGGACGCATCGGAAGCCCGCTACGAACAACGGGGGCAGTGAGATGGAAGTTCGTGAACTCAAGGTGCCGGGCGCCTGGGAAATCACCCCGAGAATTCACGGGGATTCGCGCGGCATGTTCTTCGAATGGCTGAAAAACACCGATTTCGGTTCATTCGCCGGTCATGGGCTCAATGTGCAACAGGCCAATTGCTCGGTATCGGCCGCCGGGGTGCTGCGCGGGCTGCACTTCGCCCAGCTCCCGCCCAGCCAGGCCAAATACGTGACCTGCGTGCGCGGTGCGGTGTTCGACGTGGTGGTCGACATTCGGGTCGGCTCACCGACATTCGGCCAATGGGACTCGGTACTGCTCGACGACCAGGACCGGCGCACAATCTACATCTCCGAAGGCCTCGGGCACGGTTTCCTTGCGCTGCAGGATAATTCGACGGTGATGTACTTGTGCTCCGCGGAATACAGCCCACAGCGCGAGCACACCATCCGTGCTACCGACCCGGCCCTGGGCATCGACTGGCCGCTGGTCGATGGTGCCGCCCCGAGTTTGTCCGACCGCGATGCCGTCGCCCCCGGCTTCGACGAAGTGCGTGCCGCCGGGCTGCTGCCCACCTGGGACGAGGCGCAGCAGTTCGCCGCGCAGCTGCGCGGTAAATCCTGAAATACTGATTGCCGGACCGCAACTGCTAAAAGCCGGTGGGCGTCGGTGCCACCTGCGCGTAGCAAAGCGGCAACGTCGGGTTGGCATTAAACCGTCGTTTGTCGCGGGTTCATCGACTAACTTGGGCATTCCGTGCGGAAACTCTGGCCGGCCGCGCGGGTCGACGACAGATACGGATTTGCACGCATGAAGTTAGCGGAGGTGTTCGATCCCCGATGTAACGCCCTGAACCTGTTTCGGCTGGGGCTGGCCGCCGAGGTCATGCTGTTTCACTCCTGGCCGATCACGGGCCATATGCCGCCACACGCGGCGCTTCAGCTGATGTTCGCGGTGGGCGTCGACGGGTTCTTCGCGATCTCGGGATTTCTGATCTCCGCGAGTTGGCTCCGCGACCCGCACGTCCGTGACTATCTTGCCGCCCGAGCCCTGCGCATCTTGCCCGGGCTCTACGTCTGCCTGATCATCACCGCGTTCGTGTTTGCCCCGCTCAGCGTCGCGGTCCAGGGCGGCTCGGCGGCGAAACTACTGCTGTCCAGCGCACCGTTCGAATATGTCTTGAAAAACGCCACCCTGGTGGCGGTGCTTCAGTTCGATGTCGCCGGTACACCGCTGCAGGTCGCGTCCCCGGGAGTCTGGAACGCTTCGCTGTGGTCGCTTATCTGGGAAGTTCTGTGCTACATCAGCATTGCGCTCATCGGCATTGCCGGGCTTGCCAACCGCCGCTGGATTTCGCCCGCGATCCTGGTGCTCGCCGCGAGTGCCGCGACATTGTTACCGCCACTGACCTTCCCCGGGTCATGGACCATCCCTCAGCTCGCCGTGCGCTCGGCCATCATGTTTTCCGCTGGCGCCCTGATGTATCAGTGGCGTGACGTGATTCCCGCTCGGTGGTCGCTCGTCGCGGTGAGCGTGGTCATCGTCGTCGCAGCTGGCGTTCTGCTGCCGGATTACCGGGTGGTCGCGGCCCTTCCACTGGCATACGCCGTAATTGTTTCGGGCGCCCTCATCCGCAAGAAACGCCTGACGTTGCGGACGGACCTGTCTTACGGCTACTACATTTATGCATTTCCGACTCAGCAGTTGCTGGTGATTTTTGGGCTCGGATTCCTGCATCCGGCGGTGTTCTTTGTCGTTGCGGTCATCGCGACGCTGCCGCTGGCTGCGATGAGCTGGTTCTGCGTCGAGAAGCCCTCGATGGCGCTGAAGTCTCGTCTCAAACGGAAGTGGGGTGCGCCCGCCGGCCCCGGAGCCGACGGCCCACAAGGCAGCCCGGCGATCGATCCGACCGCCGGGCGGCCGGCTCCAGACGTTCACGGCACGGGGTAGAC
This sequence comes from Mycobacterium ahvazicum, assembly GCF_900176255.2. Classification (GTDB taxonomy): domain Bacteria; phylum Actinomycetota; class Actinomycetes; order Mycobacteriales; family Mycobacteriaceae; genus Mycobacterium; species Mycobacterium ahvazicum. The sequence continues at coordinate 516,462 of NZ_FXEG02000002.1, read as the reverse complement.
ACTGGCTTTCGCCCTCGCTCGCCGGGGGCGTGAATCGACTACCTTGGGCATCCGGCGTCGTATTCGGGCGCCCGACAGGGGTTGTCGAGGGATGCAGGCGGGGGTCTATGAAGCTGGCTCAGGTTTTCGATCCCCGAAACAACGCGCTGAACCTGTTTCGACTCGGGCTGGCCGCCGAAGTCATGCTGTTCCACTCCTGGCCGGTCACCGGCCGCACCCCGCCACACGTGCTGCGCCAGCTTCTCTTCTCGGTGGGTGTTGACGGCTTCTTTGCGATTTCGGGATTCCTGATCACCGCGAGTTGGCTCACCGATCCGAAGCTGCGTGACTTTCTCGCGGCTCGGGCGCTGCGCATTCTGCCCGGGTTCTACGCCTGCCTGATCGTCACCGCGTTCGTGTTCGCGCCGCTCAATGCGGCGATCGCCGGTGGTTCGGCCGTACGGCTGCTGAAGTCCTTCGCGCCGTTCGAGTACGTCCTGAAAAACGGTGCGGTGGCCTACATCCAGCACTTCATCGGTGAAACCCCGCGCGGCCGCCGGCGGGTGGAACGCTTCGCTGTGGTCGCTGATCAGGGAACTGATGTGCTATCTCACCGTCGCCGGCATCGGGTTGGCCGGCCTGGGCGATCATCGCTGGATTTCACCAGTACTGCTGGGCATGGCCACAATTGGCGCGACGTTGGTGCCGCCGCTAGCCTTCCCGGGAGTATGGACCTTCTCACAGCTCGTGGTGCGTTCGGCGATCATGTTCGCCGCGGGCGCGCTGCTGTATCAGTGGCGCGACGTGATGCCCGCTCGATGGTCGCTCGTCGCGGTGAGCGTGGTCATTGTTGTGGTCGCCGCCGTCCTGCTGCCCGATTACCGGGTGGTCGCGGCCCTTCCACTGGCCTATGCCGTCATCGTTTCGGCGGCCAGGATTCACAACCGACGCTTGCGCCTGCGTACGGACCTTTCCTATGGCGTCTACATCTACGCGTTCCCGACGCAGCAGTTGCTGGCCAGCTGCGGTGTCGCGACGCTGAATCCGATAGCGTTTGCCGGTGTTTCGACGACAGTGGTGGTGCCGCTGGCCGCGCTGAGTTGGTTCGCGATCGAAAAGCCCGCGCAGTCTCTCAAGTTTCGGCTCAAGCGGAAGTGGTCCGGCTCGCAGCTCGCCGAAGCGAGCCAATCCTAACGCCGCCCGGGATGGCAAAGTGCGTTTTCGGGACCAAAGACCCGATGCGAAGACGGCACAATGCGCTTAAATGCAGGAACGTGGCGACGCCGCGAACGGGGACGGCTGGTGATAACGGATGAAACTCGGGCAAGTATTCGATCCGCGAAACAATGCACTGAATGCGTTGCGGCTGGCCATGGCCGCCGAAGTAATCCTTTGGCATTCGTTCGCCGTCACCGGTGGCGTGCTGCCGTCCGCCCACATACGGCAATTGCTGTTCGGGGTGGGTGTCGACGGGTTCTTCGCGATCTCGGGCTTCCTGATCACCGCGAGCTGGCTCAACAACCCGCAAATCCGTGACTATCTCGTCCACCGCGCTCTTCGCATTCTTCCCGGTCTCTATGTCTGCCTGGCGGTGACCGCGTTTGTCGTCGCGCCGATCGGTGTGGCGATTCAGGGTGGACCGGCACTCAAGCTGCTGCTGTCCAGCGCGCCATTCCAGTACGTCGTGGAAAACGCCGCCATCGCGGTGCTCAAGTTCGATGTCGGCGGCACTCCGACCGGAGTCCCGGTGGTCGGGATGTGGAATGGATCACTGTGGACCCTCATCTACGAGGTGCTGTGCTACGCCGGTGTGGCGATCCTCGGGTTGGTGGGACTGGCTACGCGTCGATGGACTTCTGCGGTGGTGTTGGCATTGGCGGTGCTTCTCGCTGCGTGCTTGCCGCCCATGACATTTCCAGGGATATGGAGCAACGAGCAGTGCATCGCGCGCTTCGCCATCGTGTTTGCCGCCGGCGCCCTGGTGTATCAGTGGAAACACGTGATTCCCGCTCGCTGGTCGCTGGTCGCATTGTGCGTGGGCATTGTGGCGCTGACCGGTTTACTCCCTGACTACCGACTGGTCGGCGCCGTTCCGTTGGCATACGCCGTCATCGTCTCCGGCGCGCTGGTGCACAACCGGTATCTGCGGTTGCCGACGGATCTGTCCTACGGCGTCTACATTTACGCTTTCCCGGTCCAGCAGTTGCTTGTTATCGGCGGGCTGGGCGGTACGAATCCCTTTGTGTTCGCTGCCATTGCGACGATCGCGACTCTGCCGCTGGCCGCTCTGAGCTGGTTCCTGATCGAAAAGCCGGCACTGGCCCTGAAATCTCGATTCAAGAAGAAGCCGGTTGACGCCGAGCTCTCCGAAGCCAGCCGAACCTCAGGCCACCGGGAAGATCGGCAAGCGTCCACAACAGCACGGTCAGCACTTCGGCCCCCACGCTGATCGCCGCGTACGGCGCGGGGTCCCAGCCCTGCTCGGAAAAGCCGAAAAGCCCCGCGGTGCGCGACAATGCGAAGGCTACCAGCGAACCGCCGGAGATCGCGGCTCCGGCCCAGCGCAGCCACCAGGGACCACCCACCAGGATCAGCACGGCCACCGCGAACGAGACGCTGGCCTGCACCAGGAAGCCGGTGGCGATCGTCGGAATGTGCTGGTAGCCATGGATATACAGGTAAGCATGGCTGACGGCGCTGGCGAGCAACGACGCGGCGAAGCCGATCCGGACCAAGATATTCATTGCAGCCTCTGCTCTTTCAACGCCAGGGCGGTCTCGCCCTTGGTGTAACTGACCTCGCGAATGCCGAGCGCGTCGTGCAGCTTGCCGGCCGGCAGCGTGATCGGCTTGGGTGCCGGCCCATCACCGGGGTGTGGCAGCGGGTAGGCGGTCGTGGTCCCGCTGTAGAACGACACATTGCCTTCGGTCTTCGAAAACAATTGGTGCACGTGGCCATTGATGCAAGTCACCGAGGCGAACCGGCGCAGGTAACTGAGGGCCTGGGTGGCGTCGTCGGTGCCCCAGCCCCAGTCCGGGTACATCGCGAACAGCGGGATGTGACTGAACACGATGATCGGTGTGTCGCTGGACAGGCTCGCGACGTCCTTCTCGACGAACTCCAGCTGGTCGACGCCGAGATGTCCGAGCTTGCGCAAGTTCAGCGTGTTGACCAGTGCGATCACGTGAACGCCGGCGGTGTCGAAGCTGTACCACCCGTCACCTACCGATCCCGCCCCGAATACCTTGCGGTACTTCTGACCCGCATCGTCGACCGAGTCGTGCTCCCCCGGCACGGTGAACACGTGCGGCGTCTGCAGCCCGCTCATCATCTGCTTCACCTGGTCGAACTGCTCGGGAGTGGACAGGTGCGTCAGGTCACCGGTGTGGACGACGAAATCCGGTGTGTAGCCCAGGTTGTTGACCTGATCGATTGCGTGGCCGAACGTGCCGGCCACGTCCGGGTTGGGCGCACCGGTGAAGCCGAGGTGACTGTCGCTGATCTGGGCGAAGCGCAGGGCGGGCCGAATCTTTGCGCGCTCGGCCGCGGCGGCACCGGCGACATGGGAGATCACCTCGCCGCCGGCGACGGCGAACCCGACCGCCGCACCGAACCATGCCCCGTGCCGGATCAGCTGGCGGCGACTCATCGTGTTGGGGTCGCGGTTCGCGTTCGTGTCCGTGTTCACTGTGTCACCACCACGGTGCCGTGCATCATCGGGTGAATCGAGCAGACGTAGTCGAAAGTCCCTGCGGTGGAAAAGGTATGGGTGAAGCTGGCTCCCGTCCCCATGCCGGGTGAATGAAACGAACCGTCGCTCGCGGCCACGGTGTGGGGTTCTTCGTCACGATTGATCCAGGTAACCGTGGTGCCCACGCTGACCTTCAGCGTCGCGGGAGCGAACGCGAAGCCGTCGATGGTGACTTGGTTACCGCTGACCGGCGCCGACGGCGCGGTCACCGACGGCGTCGCACCGGAATCCGGCTTCATGGTGACCGACGCGTGCGCATCGGGCCGCGATGCAGAGCACCCGGCCAGCAACAGCGCCCCCGCCGCCAGCAAGGCAAGGTGTTTTCGGAACGTGGCAATCGTCATGCCCAGTGATAGGGCCGGTGGTTACACCGTTAGGCCGGCCGCTCCGGGTACGGCGGCGGGGCGAGCACCTCGACGACCCCGTTGACCTCGCGAACCATCAATGTAGGCAACGGCTTTGGGGCGATCGGTAGCTGATGGGTGAGCACTTCTCCCGCGGGAGAGAACGACGTCGAGTGGCAGGGGCAGCGCAACCTGTCGTCTGGCGCGTCGAACCACAACTTGCACCCTTGATGCGTGCACACCCCGGATACCGCCTCGAGTTTGCCGTCGACGCGGCGAACGAATCCGCTGACCGAGCCCAGATCGAACGCATGCATGCGACCGTCCGGCACGTCCGAACTGGCCGCGATGCGCTGCCAGCTTCCGTCGTTCGGGGTGAGTTGTCCTGCGACCGCGGGACCTTCGGTGACGCCTCCGGTGACGGCTCGATCGATGGAGACCGCGGTGACCGCGGCGGCCGCCGCGGCCGACGTGCCGACGATCACCTGACGTCGCGTGGTGTTCTGCTTGGGCGTCGGTGGCGCGGGCGGTACGCCGGCCATCTGCTCGGCAAGCCGCCGGTGCAGGTCGGCGAGGAATTCCTGGCGCGGGGCGGCCCCCACCTCAGAGCCCTGTCCGGCAGCGTGCAGCTCGATCGCCATGCGGATCTGGGCAGCCTCGAAGTCGGTTGGCGCAAACGGTTTCGGCCGCCGGCCCCGCAGCATATCGTCGACGTAGCGACGCAATCCTCGCGCGTTCATGACTGGCCCCCATCGTTGACCTGTGCCGCCAGCCGCAGCGCGCGATGTTGAAGCACCTTGGCGTTGGCGACGCTGATTCCAAGTTCCGCGGCTGACTCCTTGATTGAATTGCCTTGCAGGAAACGTAGTTCCAAAATTTGTCGATAGCGGTCGGGCAGGCTCTCGAGAACGTGGGCGACACGCACCGGCGCGTTGCTGATCGCTTCCTCGCTATCGGGTGGTTGCTCGATGTCCTCCTCGATCGACGTTATCTCCCGTCCCAGGGTCTCGCGCCAGTGCGCGGCCAGTACCGTTCGCGCCGTGGCGCGCAGGTATGCGCGCACCTCACCGACGCTCGCGGACAGCCGCAGTGGCCGCAGTGCGGCCAGGAACACCTCGGCGGTGAGATCCTCGGCGTCCGCCCGGTTGCCGACCCGGGCGAACAGCGTGCGGTACACCCAGTCCGCGTTGTCCTGGTACACGGCTTGCCAGTCGGCGTAGCCCGCAGCGCCTGGGTCGGGCACCGCGCGCAGGGGCCGCGGGCCCGCGGGTTCGTTTTGTGACGTCACATGTCTCCCTCACCCGATCAATATCAGCGGGGGTTACACGCGGTCAGGGCGCGGCGAGCGAAGGTTCATCGACGACTAGCTCGTCGAGCTTCGCCGCGGTGGCGGACAGGACTGTTTTGGCCACGCCGAGGATTCGCTCGCGCACCCGGGGTTTGGCCGAGGCCGGCGGCAGCAACTGGCCCACCAGGTGACCGAAGAGGTCCAGGCGCGAGCCGGACAGCCAAGCGGTGAGGTCGGGGTCGTCGAACCAGCGCAGTTGACTGCTGTAGTCGGCCAGCGCGATGCGTAACCAGTCCAGGTCGGTATCGGGGTGCGGCAGCGGCACACCCAGCCGGTTGCGGGTCGCGTCATCGGGATAGGCCGCCTCCAGGTGGGCTATCAGCGAGGCGCTGAATATCTGCTGGCAACCGCGCACACTTTGCAGCGTGATGTGCCCGGAATCGAAAATTGGAGTGGCAGGGCGCTTTTCGGCTCCGTCGGCGGTGCAGTCGATATAGAGTGCGCCGCTGTCCATCGCCACGTCGCCGCCCTCGAGGACCATCCTGTCGTCCGCATTGTCCTTCTCAATGGCCAGCAGGTGGCCCTTGCGCACGATGTCGCCGATGCGGCGCAGCTGCTCTAGTTCGGCCTGGGTGACGGTCGCGCAGCGGTACATCGTGGGCCGCACCGCCGGGTCTATCCGCAGCAGGGTGCCGGCGTCCTCGAGCCGGGCGAACAGGTCGTCGGCTGAGGTGGCGTCCCTGATCGCGCGCAGCTGGGCGATGAATCCGGCTTTGATGCGGTCGGCGAACGCCGCCCCGGGCTGCATCGTGGCGCGATCCAGCAGCCACGAGTCGCGCGGCATGATCCAGGTCAGCCGCTGCGGTGCCACGCCATGGCCGAGCAGCCACAGGCAGGTGTCGATGCCCGTCTTGCCGGCCCCGACGATGACGTAGCGCTCGTGGGCGCCGCGACCGGGCAGGTCGTTGGGGGGGACGCAGACGGTGCCGGGCGCGACCGGATACGGCGGCGGGCGCATTGCGGGCACCATCACTCGCATGTAGGTGGCATCCACCACGCGGCGAGCCACGTCGACGGTGTACTCGTCGCCGGCCAGCGTGGCGAAGCGGCCCGCACCGAGGTACTGGCTCATCGGGAAATAGCGGACCCGCCCGGTCGGCATTAGCTGCTGGCGCATGACGTGGTCGTAATAAGCACAGACTTCTCCGGCCGTTGCCAGCTCGTAGAGCCCCTGGTTCCAGCCGGCCTGGTCGATGGTGTCGCGGCCCAGCCGCAGCGAGCCGACCCCGTAGAACACCGACGGCTGATGCAAGCGGACGAACGGGTAGGCGGTGGTCCAATGCCCACCCGGCGCGTCGTTGCGGTCCACCACCACGACGCTGGCCTCCGTCGCTGAAGTCTCTGTGACCAGCGTGTCGACGAACGCCATGCCCATGGCACCCGCGCCAATGACCAGGTAATCGGCCTCGATGGTCTGCATACGGCTCAACGCTAACCCGCGTTGTCAGCGCAGGTAACCCACCTTGCCAAGGTCAGAACGCGGTTACTAGGATATGCAAGTATCCGCTTACGCACTGGCACAAGACCCAAGGGCACCCCATGACCACACAGATCCCGCACTTCATCGACGGGAAGCGCGTCCCCGGCCAATCCACTCGCACGGCCGATGTCTTCAACCCCAGCACCGGCGAGGTCCAGGCGAAGGTCCCGATGGCGTCGGCGGCCGATGTCGACGCGGCGGTCGCCTCGGCCGTCGAGGCCCAAAAGGGTTGGGCCGCAACGAACCCGCAGCGCCGCGCGCGGGTGATGATGAAGTTCATCGAGCTGGTCAACAGCAACATGGACGAGCTGGCCGAGCTGCTTTCCCTCGAACACGGCAAGACGGTGCCCGACGCGCGCGGCGACATCCAGCGCGGCATCGAGGTGATCGAGTTCGCCATCGGAATCCCCCACCTGCTGAAGGGTGAGTACAGCGAGGGCGCCGGCCCGGGCATCGACGTCTACTCGCTGCGCCAGCCGCTGGGCGTGGTCGCGGGCATCACCCCGTTCAACTTCCCGGCGATGATCCCGCTGTGGAAGGCCGGGCCCGCGCTCGCCTGTGGCAACGCGTTCGTGCTCAAGCCGAGCGAGCGCGACCCGTCGGTGCCGGTGCGGCTGGCCGAGTTGTTTCTCGAGGCGGGTCTGCCGCCCGGCGTCTTCCAGGTCGTCCACGGCGACAAGGAGGCCGTCGACGCGATCCTGCACCACCCCGACATCAAGGCGGTCGGCTTCGTCGGCAGCTCCGACATCGCGCACTACATCTACTCGACGGCCGCGGCCAACGACAAGCGCTCGCAGTGCTTCGGCGGCGCCAAGAACCACATGATCGTGATGCCCGACGCCGACCTCGATCAGGCCGTCGACGCGCTGATCGGCGCCGGCTACGGCAGCGCCGGCGAGCGCTGCATGGCGATCAGCGTCGCGGTGCCCGTCGGCGAGCAGACCGCGGATCGGTTGCGCGCCAGGCTGATCGAGCGGATCAACAACCTGCGCGTCGGACACAGCCTGGACCCCAAGGCCGACTACGGCCCGCTGGTCACCGAGGCCGCCGTGGCCCGGGTGCGCGACTACATCGGCCAGGGCGTGGCCTCCGGTGCCGAATTGGTCATCGACGGCCGCGAGCGCACCAGCGACGACCTGGCCTTCGGTGATGCGAACCTGGAGGGCGGCTTCTTCATCGGGCCCACCCTGTTCGACCACGTCACCACCGACATGTCGATCTACACCGACGAGATCTTCGGCCCGGTGCTGTGCATCGTGCGCGCCCACGACTACGAGGAGGCGTTGCGCCTGCCGTCGGAGCACGAATACGGCAACGGTGTCGCCGTGTTCACCCGCGACGGGGACGCCGCGCGTGATTTTGTGGCACGCGTCGAGGTGGGCATGGTCGGTGTCAACGTGCCGATCCCGGTGCCGGTGGCCTATCACACCTTCGGCGGCTGGAAGCGCTCCGGCTTCGGCGACCTCAACCAGCACGGACCGGCGTCCATCCAGTTCTACACCAAGGTGAAGACCGTGACGTCGCGGTGGCCATCCGGCATCAAGGATGGCGCCGAATTCGTCATCCCGACAATGGATTAAGGTCATGTTCGCCCTGAACGACGACGAACGAGTCATCACCGAGACAGCAGCGGCGTTCGCCGCCAAGCGGATTGCTCCGTACGCCCTGGAATGGGAAGCGGCGCAGCACTTCCCGACCGATGTCTTGCGGGAAGCCGCCGAGCTCGGCATGGCGGCGATCTACTGCCGCGATGACGTCGGTGGCAGCGGGCTGCGTCGCCTCGACGGGGTGCGCATCTTCGAGCAGCTGGCCATCGCCGATCCCACCACCGCCGCGTTCCTGTCCATCCACAACATGTGTGCCTGGATGATCGACAGCTTCGGCACCGACGAGCAACGCAAGGAATGGATTCCGCGGCTGGCGCCGATGGACGTCATCGCCAGCTACTGCCTGACCGAGCCCGGCGCCGGGTCCGATGCCAGCGCGTTGAGTACCCGCGCGGTCGCCCACGGTGGCGACTACGTGCTCGACGGCGTCAAGCAGTTCATCTCCGGCGCGGGCGCTTCGGATGTTTACCTGGTGATGGCCCGCACCGGCGGCCCAGAAAAGCCCGGACCGCGCGGCATTTCCGCCTTCATCATCGAAAAGGGCACGCCGGGAATGAGTTTCGGTGCTCTTGAGGAGAAGATGGGCTGGCACGCCCAGCCCACCGCACAGGTGATCCTGGAGGGCGTGCGGGTTCCCGCCGACGCAATGCTGGGCGGTGCCGAGGGCGAGGGCGCCGGTTTCGGCATCGCGATGAACGGCCTCAACGGCGGCCGGCTCAACATCGCGGCGTGCTCGCTCGGCGGTGCGCAGTCGGCCTTCGACAAGGCCGGGGCGTACGTGCGCGAGCGCCACGCGTTCGGCTCCGCACTGCTCGACGAGCCCACCATCCGCTTCACCCTGGCCGACATGGCCACCGGGCTCGAAACCTCACGACTGATGTTGTGGCGGGCAGCAAGCGCATTGGACGCCGGCGACCCCGACAAGGTCGAGCTGTGCGCGATGGCCAAACGCTACGTCACCGACACCTGCTTCGACGTCGCGGACAAGGCGCTGCAACTCCACGGCGGCTACGGCTACCTGCGCGAGTATGGTCTGGAAAAGATCGTCCGCGATCTTCGGGTTCACCGAATCCTCGAGGGGACCAACGAAATCATGCGGGTGGTCATCGGCCGCGCCGAGGCCGGCCGTTTCCGGGCCACCGCTTAGGAAGGCAGCAATGACGGAGCATCTGACGGTGGCGTTCCTGGGGCTGGGCAACATGGGCGCGCCGATGGCGACCAACCTTGTTGCCGCCAACCACGCGGTGCGCGGGTTCGACCCGGTGCCGGCGGCCCTGGCCGCGGCAACCGCGGCCGGCGTCACCGGTTTCGACAGCGCCGCCGAAGCGGTGGCCGGCGCGGACGTCGTCATCACGATGCTGCCCAACGGCGAGTTGGTCAAACGCTGTTACGCCGAGGTGCTGCCGGCCGCGCGAGCCGGCGCGCTGTTCATCGACAGCTCGACAATCTCGGTCAGCGACGCCCGCGAAGTGCATGCGCAGGCCAAGGAGCACGGTGTTGCGCAGCTGGACGCCCCGGTATCCGGCGGGGTGAAAGGCGCTGTCGCCGGAACGCTGGCATTCATGGTCGGCGGCGAGGAAGACGCGGTGCAGCGGGCCCGCCGGGTGCTGGAACCCATGGCGGGCAAGATCATTCACTGCGGTGCGGCCGGTGCCGGGCAGGCCGCCAAGGTGTGCAACAACATGGTGCTGGCCGTACAGCAGATCGCGATCGGCGAGGCCTTCGTGCTCGCCGAGAAGCTCGGGCTGTCGGCGCAATCGCTGTTCGACGTGATCACCGGCGCGACCGGCAACTGCTGGGCGGTGCACACCAATTGCCCGGTGCCGGGCCCGGTGCCGACGTCACCGGCCAACAACGACTTCAAGCCCGGATTCGCGACCGCGCTGATGAACAAGGACCTGGGGCTGGCGATGGACGCGGTGTCGTCGACGGGCTCGTCCGCGCCACTGGGCACGCACGCCGCCGAGATCTACGCTGCGTTTGTCGCGTCCGACGCCTCTCACGGCGCCCTGGACTTCAGCGCGGTGATCGAGGCATTGCGGTAATACTCGCCCGGCTGGACGCACGGTCTCGCGCAATACGGTTGTCAGAAAGGAGCATTCGATGATCGAAGTGCTGGACGACATGCCGGCGGGAGTCACCGGCATCCGCGTATCGGGCCGGTTGAACGGTGACGATCTGCGCGACTTCAAGCCCGCCATGGAAGAGCTCGTGAGCGGTGACGAGATCAGGATCGTGGAGGTCATCGCGCCCGATTACGAGGGCTTCGGGCCCGGTGGCCTGGTCGAGGACCTCAAGCTGGGCCTCGGCAGCGTTTTCAAGCATCATTCGGCGTTCAAGCGGATCGCGGTGGTGTCCGACAAAGAGTGGGTCGCCCACACTCTGCACGCGTTGGCCTGGATGGTGCCGGGTGAGATCGCCGTGTTCGGGCTCGACGACCTCGAGCGCGCCAAACGATGGGCCGCGGGCTAAAAGTCACCCGCGTTGCGGCGCAACGTTTCAATCGAGGACACCAGCGCCTGCGATTCCGCGGTTCCCATGCCGATGTCGGCGAACACCTGCTCGTTGAGCGTGACGGTGGCGTCCTCGACCGTGGACCGGCCCAGCTCGGTGAGCTGCACCAGCGTGGTGCGCCCGTCGGTGGGGTGCGGCACCCGCTGAACCAGCCCGTCGGCCTCCAGCCGGCGGATCGCGTGGCTGACGCTGGTGACGTGGACCTGCAGTCGGTCGGACGCCTTGGTGATGGGCAGCGCCCCGGTCCGGCTGAACGCGAGCAGCCGCAGCAACTCGTAACGCGAGAAACTCAGGTCATACGGCCGTAGCGCCGTCTCCACGCGCGCCAGCAGGATTTGATGCGCACGCATCACCGAGGTCACCGCGACCATGCCCTGCGACACATCCCCCCAGCCCGCACGTTCCCAGTTGGTGCGTGCGGCGGCGATCGGGTCGCGCTTCTTGTCGGGGGCCACCCCTTTTCTTACCGCACTCGCGGCAAAAGCGGGTCAACTGGCCCGATCCAGCGCGCGCCTATTTCCCGACCGCGGCCAGCACCGCGAGCGTGGATTCGCGGCTGCCCACGGTAATCCGCGCGCCGCCGTCGGGATAGCAGCGCACCCGCAGCCCGCTGTCGGCGAACACCTCACTCCACGGCCGCCCGGTCTTCGACGGCAGGTACATGAAATTCGCGTGGGCGTTGGTCGTGTATATCCCCAGCGCGGACAGCCGCATCCGCAGATACCGTCGCTCACAGGTGATCATCCGGATCCGTTGCAGCAGTTCGTCTTCAGCGTTGTAGGACGCCGCGACCGCCGGCAGGCTGATCATCGCGATGCCGAACGGCAGCTGGTGTGACCACATCGTCGCCGCCAACTCGGGCGCGGCCACCCCATAGCCGATCCGCAGCCCGGCCAGCCCGTACGCCTTGGAAAACGTCCGTACCACCACCACATTGGGGAATCGACGCGCCAACGCCGACACCTCGACCCGGTGTTCGGGTGCGGCGAACTCGATGTACGCCTCGTCGAGCAGCACAATGGTGTCGCGATGCACCCGGCGCAGGAAGCGGAACAGGTGCGACGTCGGCTCCAGCGTGCCGGTGGGGTTGTGCGGCCGGCACACCACCACAACGCGGGCCCTCGCGGCCGCGTCGGCCAGCCGGTCCAGATCGTTGTGGCCGCCCTTGTTCAGCGGCACCGTCACCGGGTTCAGCCGCGCCATCTGCGCGATGATCGGGTAGCCGTCGAAGGTGGGAGCCGACATGACCATCGTGTCACCCGGAACGGTCAATGCCTGCAAAGCCTGCAGCACCACCCCCGTCGCCCCAGCGCCCAGCACCACCTGCTCCGAACCGACCCCGATGCGATTGGCGATCAGGTTGCGCAGCCGCTCGGGCAGGAACTCCGGATACCGGTTGGCCGCGTCGATGGATTTGACCAACACCGATCGCACCGCGGGAAGCGGCGGGAACGAATTTTCGTTGAGCGACAACGCCAGTGGATCGACGGCATGCGGAACCGCGTCATCGACCTCCACGGTGGCAGAGCTGACAAGTGGTTGCATCAGGCTCGTCCGCCCCAGCGCACCGCCGCCGCACCGGCGAAGTCGCCGGCCTGCCACCACTTACGCTGCGGGTCGAAGGAAAGGGTCATCTCTCCCGCGTATTCGCCGAAGGTGCGGCATTCGACATCGAGAATCGGCGACTCGTCACCCACCCTGACGAGTCCGACCGCCGCCCCGTCACCGGGCACGGCCGACTGAGCCTTGCGGCGAATCGTCGGCTGATCGAAGAACTGACCGGCCGCGTTCTGCGCGATCGCGATCAGCGCGGTGTGCCCTTCACCGGAGGACAACAGTTTGCGGGCCACGTTGAGCGCCAACACAAACCCGAAGACCTGATCGATCGGCCGCGGTTCGAAAGCAGCGGGGCCCGATCGGTCGGCGTAGACGAATGCTTGCTGAATGTCCTTGGGCAGCAACAACACTGCAGGACCACCGGTGCGCGCCGCCGCGATGGCCCGGGACAGCGCCGCAGCGATGTCGGCCGGCCGCAACACCCGCTCGCAGGACACCGACACTGCGGAGAATACCGCTTCGGCGTTCAGGGATCCATTGTTGCCGCTGGTGTCCTGGAAGCTGCCGCGGCCATCCATGGTCGTCGGGGTCTGCCCGACCAAAGCCAACACCGGGACCCGGCTCGCAAGCGACTCCCCAAGTCCTGCAACAAGATTCAACGCACCGGCGCCCGAAGTAGCGGCCACCACACCGAGCCCGGCGCCGCTGCGGCTATAACCGTCGGCCATCGTGGCGGCGGAAAACTCGTGCTTGGCCAGGACCGCGGTGACCTCGGAGCGGAAATGTGCCGCGTCGTAAAGGTCTTCGATGTCGGCGCCATCCACTCCGAAGATGTGGTCGACACCGATTGACGCGAGGCATTCGACGATGTGGTCAACAACCCGGTGCTTCCGAGGCATCTGCTCACCTAAGTTCGATTGAGACGATGCCTAAGGCACGACTCAGGTGAGCCGCCGGTTCACCTGAGAAGGTTTACAGCGAACGCTGCAACAAAACCTGACCACTGTCGGCGGCGACCACCTGCACGGCGGCGATCTGCTCGATCGGTGTCGAGATGCTCGCGGCGGGCGTCGCGGTGTGCCCGGGTTCGGCCACCCAGGTCGCCAGCCGGGTTTGGCTGCCGTCGCGACCGACCACAACCATCGCCAACGTGTCGTGGTGCGCATACGGCGGTGCCAGGCAGACGCACTTCAAGTTGATGTAGGTCCCCCAGTGCTGGCTGGAGATCTGCACCGTCGACGCCAGCAAGTTGGTACCCACCTGCGCCATCTCCGAGGAAGCGGTCACCGGCTGCGGCGGGGTCGCCGACGGGCTATGACCTTGAATGCCGACAAATACGCCGACCGCCAATACCGCGGCCGCGGCGGACGATGCCACCCAGGTGATCGCCCGCGTCCGGCGGCGGCGCCAGGCCACCTTCGCCAGCAACGACGGCAAGAGCTCGGGTGAGGGCTCCGGCGTCGCCGGTGGGAGATCGCCGGACTCTGCGATCGCCGCAACTTCTTCGCGATCGAGTTGTGAAAGCAGGGCCGGCACTCCACTGAGTTCGGCGACGGCGTCCCGGCAAGCCGGGCACTGCAGCATGTGCCCTTCGAATTCGCGGCGGTCGACGGACGACAGCGACCCCAGCACGTATGCGGCATCCCACATCGCGTAGCGGTGATTGTCACCCATGATCAGACCAAAGACCTCGTTGTCGCCGGGCGGGCCTACCCCCGGAATCGGCGTCTTCATTTCATCCATCTCCTGTCACCCTTCAAGCATTCGGAGCCGACGACCACACGGATTGGTGCCCCGGGAAGGCATCGCGCTGTCATCGAGTAACTCCGAGTTCCTGCAGAGTGAGCCGCAAAGCCCGCACGGCATAGTGTAGTCGCGACTTCACGGTTCCTTCGGCAATGTCAAGGTCTGCAGCAATCTGCGCGGTGGTCCATCCGCGGTAGTACGAGCGCTCGATAACGGCGCGGTGTTCCGCTGACAGTTGCGTCATCGCGTCGGCGATCAGCAGCCGGTCCAGCGCCGCGTTGACCTCGTCGGGCGTGGCCTGCTCGGGCGCTCCGTCTTCGTCGAGCGACCCGACCACATTGCGATACCGGGCGCTGCGGCGATCGTCGATGATCATGTTGCGGGCAACGGTGAACAACCAGGCGCGCGCCGACCGCTCGGTGTCACCGACGACTTCCGGATGCTGCCAGGCCCTCAGCAGCGTTTCCTGAACCACGTCCTCGGCGTGGGCGGCATCGCCGGTCAGCCGCAGCGCATAGCGCCACAAGACCGCCGCGTGCTCGTCGTAGAGCGCCGTCATCAACGCAGCTTCTGCCACCCCCGAAGCCCGCCAAGTACCAGCGCCTCGAGCCACTCGATCACCTCCTGCCCATTGAAACGAGTGCAACAGGCGTTTAGTTCGAGATCAGCTCAACGTGAGAATGCGGGGCCCGTCCTCGGTGACCGCCACGGTGTGCTCCCAGTGCGCCGCCCGTGAGCCATCGGTAGTGGTGACCGTCCAGTCGTCGTCGAGCACCCGCGTCTTACCTGTGCCCAGCGTCAACATCGGCTCGATGGCCAGCACCGAACCGGGGGCCAGCAGCGGTCCGCGGCCCGGTGCTCCCTCGTTGGGCAGGAACGGGTCCATGTGCATCTGCCGGCCGATGCCGTGGCCGCCGTAGCCCTCGACGATGCCGAACGCACGGCGGTGGCGAACCTCGGCCGCCCGCGTTCCCATTTCGATGGCGTGGGCGACGTCGGTCAACCGGTTGCCCGGGATCATCGCCGCGATGCCGGCTTCCAGCGACTCCCGGGTCGCCGCGGAAAGGGCCTCGTCGTTGGGATCGAGTGCCCCGATCCCGAACGTGATCGCGGCATCGCCGTGCCAGCCGTTCAGGACCGCACCGCAGTCGATGGAGACCAGGTCACCGTAGGCGAGGACTTCCGCGGCGGAGGGGATGCCGTGCACCACCCGGTCGTTGACCGACGCGCAGATCGACGCCGGGTAACCGTGATAGCCCAGGAACGACGGCGTCGCCCCGGCTTCCCGGATCACCGACTCGGCGATTCCGTCCAGGCTCAGCGTGGATACCCCGGCAACCGCGGCCGCGTGCACCGCCTGCAGGGCGTTGGCCACCACGGCGCCGGCCGCGGCCATCGCGTCGAGTTCGCCGGCGCTGCGCTGCGGCACTACCTTGCTTCTGCGCAGCCGCGCCAGCGCGCGCATCACTACTTGCCCAGCGCTCGCAGCGCGCGCGCGAATACCTCGTCCAACGATCCGATGGCGTCGATCGTCTTGAGTTCGTCGCGGTAGTACTCCAGCAGCGGCGCGGTCTCGTCGTTGTACACCTTGAACCGGTTGATGATGACGTCCTCGGTGTCGTCGGCGCGGCCGCGGCCCTTGAGGCGCTCCAGCAACTCGTCCTCGGACACCCGGAATTCCAGCACCGCGTCGATGTCGGTGCCGCGGCGTTCCAGCATTTCGTGCAGCGCTTTGGCCTGCTCGATCGAGCGGGGATAGCCGTCCAGGATGAAGCCGTTGGCGGTGTCAGGGTCGTTCAGCCGGTCGTCGACGAGCTGGTTGGTCAGGTCGGAGGGGACCAAGTCGCCCGCGTCCAGGTAGCGCTTGGCCTCCAGGCCGAGCTTGGTGCCCTGCCCGATGTTGCTCCGGAACAGGTCCCCGGTGGAGATCTGCGGAATGCCGAGCTTTTCGCTGAGTTTCTCCGACTGTGTGCCCTTACCCGCCCCCGGTGGCCCCAGCAAAACGACTCTCACTTGAGGAACCCTTCGTAGTTGCGCTGCATCAGCTGACTCTCGATCTGTTTGACGGTATCCAACCCGACGCCAATCATGATCAGAACCGCCGTACCGCCGAATGGCAGATTCTGCACCGTCCCGGCATTCCCGATCTGCAGGAACAGGTTGGGCAGCACCGCGATCGCACCGAGGTAGATCGAGCCCGGGAGCGTGATCCGGCTCAGCACGAAACGCAGGTAGTCGGCGGTGGGCTTGCCCGGCCGGATGCCGGGGATGAAGCCGCCGAACTTCTTCATTTCGTCAGCGCGCTCGTCGGGATTGAAGGTGATCGACACGTAGAAGTACGTGAAGAAGATGATCAGCCCGAAGTAGATGCCGATGTAGACCGGATCGCTCGGGTCCGACAGGTAGGTGCCGACGAACTTGTCCCACCAGCTGTTGCCCACACCTCCGCTGCCGCTGCGGATCAACTGGGTGATCAGGTGCGGGATGTAGATCAGCGACGAGGCGAAGATGACGGGGATAACACCGGCCTGGTTGACCTTGAGCGGCAGATACGTCGAGGTGCCGCCGTACATGCGCCGGCCCACCATGCGCTTGGCGTACTGCACCGGGATCCGGCGCTGGCCCTGCTCGACGAAGACCACGCCGACGATGATCAGCAGCGCGGCGAGCAGCACGGCGGTGAAGATCATCCCGCCGCGGCTGTCCAGGATCGTCTTGCCCTCGGACGGAATGCGGGCGGCGATGCCGACGAAGATCAGCAGCGACATGCCGTTGCCGACGCCACGCTCGGTGATCAGCTCACCCATCCACATCACCAGCGCCGCACCGCTCGTCATGACGAGCACGATGACGACCAGGGTGAAGATACTTTGGTCGGCGATGATGTCCAGCGAGCAGCCCTGCAGCAGGCCGCCGTTGGCCGCCAGAGCCACGATGCTGGTGGCCTGCAGGATGGCCAGCGCGATCGCCAGATAACGCGTGTACTGGGTCATCTTGGCCTGGCCGGACTGGCCTTCCTTGCGTAATTCCTCGAACCGTGGAATGACCACGGTGAGCAGCTGCACGATGATGCTCGCGGTGATGTAGGGCATCACGCCCACCGCGAACACGGTGAGCTTGAGCAGCGCGCCGCCGGAGAACAGGTTGATCAGCGAATAAATCTGCCCAGCTTCGCCACCGCTGGCCTCTTTAATGCACTGCTGCACATTCGGGTAGTTGACGCCGGGCGACGGCAAAGCGGCGCCGAGGCGATACAGCACGACAATGCCAAGCGTGAAGAGGATCTTCCGTCTCAAGTCGACTGTTCGCAGCGACGAGATGAAAGCCGAAAGCACTTCTATCCTCCTGCGCGGCCGGGGGTATTCCTGCGTTTACGCGCGCTCAACACCCGCAGGCCAGGACGTACGGCGTCACGCGTCAAATCGTGTACGAGACTAACAGCTGGTCGGAGTAGATCCTTAAAAGGGCGTCATGGAGCCGCACCAAAAGGGCTCAAAAAATTCAGGAAGCGGACAGCAACCAGGCGTAGAGTTTTGAAAGCTCGTTGCATTTGCTAAGTATCAAAGCTGGCTGCGGAGGATCGAGGAGCACGATGACACGCACTGACCAAGACAGTTGGGATCTGGCCTCGAGCGTCGGCGCCACGGCCACGATGGTCGCCGCGGCCCGCGCGGTGGCCAGCAACGAGGACAACCCGATCATCAACGATCCATTCGCGGGACCGTTGGTGCGGGCGGTCGGGCTGGACTTCTTCACGCGGGTGGTCGACGGCAAGCTGACCACGGCCGAGACGCCCGAGGGCGGCCTGGGCGACCTGCAGGTCGAGACCGACTCGATCGCGGTGCGCACCCGCTTCTTCGACGATTTCTTTCGAGACGCCGCTCGTGACGGCATCCGCCAGGCGGTGATTCTGGCCGCCGGACTCGACGCGCGCGCCTATCGGCTGTCCTGGCCGGACGGCAGCGTCGTTTACGAGGTGGATCAGCCCCAGGTCATCGAGTTCAAGACCACCACAATGTCCAGCCTGGGCGCCCTACCGTCCGCGGAGCGACGCACCGTCAGCATCGACCTTCGCGACGACTGGCCAATGGCCTTGCGCAGCAGCGGGTTTGACGTCACCCAGCCGACGTCGTGGAGTGCCGAGGGGTTACTGATGTATCTGCCCCCGGATGCCCAAGACCGGCTCTTCGACAACATCACCTCGCTGTCGGCACCCGGCAGCATGCTGGCCACCGAGTTCCATCCGCCCTCGGAGACGACGATGTCCGAGCGTGCGCAGGAGTTCAACCAGCGCTGGCTCAATCTGGGCTGCGACATCGACCTGTCGCAATTGTTCTTCGACGGCGACCGCAGCGACGTCGTCGAGTACCTGAGCGACCACGGCTGGCAGGTGAGCTCGCGGCCACGGCGCGAACTTTTCGCCGACTACGGCCGCGATTTCCATGACAGCGAGGCCCTGTCCCAACTGCGCAACATCGTCTCGGTTACCGCCACTCTCGGTTAGGAGCGCAGGCATGACGAGCACCGACAGCAAGCGATTCGACGGAGACAGCTGGGATTTGGCGTCCAGCGTGGGAGCCACCGCCACCGCGGTGGCGGCCCGCCGGGCGATGGCATCCAAGGGCCCCGATCCGTTGATCGACGATCCCTTCGCCGAGCCGCTGGTCAATGCGGTCGGGGTGGACGCCTTCATCCGGATGATGAACGGCGAGGTCGAACTCTCCGAGGACGATCCGGCGTTCACTACGCAGCGGCTCAGCGAAGGCATGGCCGTGCGAACCCGGTACTTCGACACCTTCCTCCTCGATGCCGCCGAAGCCGGGGTGCGCCAGGCGGTGATTCTCGCGTCCGGGCTGGACACCCGCGGCTACCGGTTGCCGTGGCCGGACGGAACCGTGCTCTACGAGATCGACCAGCCGCAGGTGATCGAGTTCAAGACCCGCACCCTGGCCGGCCTCGGCGCGGCCCCGACCACCGAGCGCCGGACGGTGGCGGTGGATCTGCGCGACGACTGGCCGGCCGCGTTGCGCAGCAACGGATTCGACTCGACGCAGCCGACCGCCTGGATAGCCGAGGGCCTGCTCGGCTACCTGCCGCCGGACGCCCAGGATCGCCTGTTCGACAACATCACCGAGCTGTCTGCGCCCGGCAGCCGGATCGGTACCGGTTACGTCCCCGACATGTGTGACCGTGTCGAAAAGCGGGGTCGCGAGATGAGCGAACGGTGGCGCCGGATGGGCCTGAATCTGAACTGGTCCGAACTGGTTTACACCGGCGAGCGCAATGACGTATCGGCCTACCTCACCGAGCGGGGCTGGCAGACGACGGTGCGTAGCACTCCGGAGATGTACGCGCGCAACGGTTTTGAGTTTCCCACCGAACCGTCCATGGTGGCGTTCGGCGACATCAGATACTTGTCCGCAACGCTGGGGGGTTGAGCGTGGCACGCACCGATCAAGACACCTGGGACCTGGCGTCGAGCGTGGGGGCGACCGCGACCTGGGTCGCCGCCTGCCGCGCTCTTGCCGGCAAGGGCCCGGACGCGCTGATCGACGACCCGTTCGCCGATCCGCTGGTGCGCGCGGTGGGTGCGGATTTCTTCATCCGAGTGCTCGACGGCGAAATCACCGATGAGACCGGCGGTCTGGACCCCGACGCGGACCCCGATGCAGAATTCAATCTGCGGCGAATGGTCAACATGATGGCCGTGCGCACTCGGTATTTCGACGAATTCTTCACCGACGCCACCGCCGCGGGTGTGCGCCAGGCGGTGATCCTGGCCGCGGGCCTGGACTCGCGTGCCTATCGGCTGGATTGGCCCGCGGGCACCGTCGTGTACGAGGTTGATCAACCGGCGGTCGTCGAGTTCAAGACCACCGCGCTGTCGAACCTGGGCGCCGAACCCACGGCCCAGCGCCGGACCATTGCCGTCGACCTGCGCGACGACTGGCTAAACGCGTTGCGCCAAGCAGGTTTTGACGAGACAAAGCCCGCGGCGTGGAGCGCCGAGGGACTGCTGATGTACCTGCCGCCGGAGGCGCAGGATCGGTTGTTCGACGCGATCACCACGCTGAGCGCACCGGGCAGCCGGCTGGCAACCGAATACCACCGCGACGGCATGCCCCTGCTGGAGAAGCGTGCCAAGGCGATGGCCAAGCGCTGGGGACAATTCGGCTTCGACACCGACGTGTCCACGCTCGTCTATCACGGTGAACGCACCCCGGCCGCGGAATACCTCAGCGCTGCCGGCTGGCAGATAACGGCGCGCACCCGCGCCGATCAGTTCGCCAAGGCCGGGCTGCCCGTGCCGCCCGGCGAAGGACTCAAGGCGCTGGAGAACCACATTTCGGTGATTGCCACCTTGCCGTAGCGGCTACTCCGGTCTGGCCGCCGGCGCCCTAACCACCAATGGCACTGCGGGAAAGCACCACGCCAGCTCCGAGCGCGACTTGCGCAGGGCGGCGGTGCCGTAACCGTGCTTGCGGTGCTCGGGGTGAATCCAGATCCGCACGTTCACCTCGCCGGCGAGCAGCTCGCCGAACACCATTCCGACCTTCTCGCCGGAATCGATCGCGACGAACCAGGCGGCCTCTTCGTCGTCTACCCGCTTGAGGGCAGCACGGATCTCGTCGTCGATGTTCCCGGCGGGGACCCGAGAACCATCGCCGGCCTCGCCGATTTCCGCGGTGCGCGTTGCGAACAGGTCGCGGTCCTCGGCGGCGGAGAACGGCCGCAACTCCAGGCTCTCCCCCGAACTCGCCGGCCGCTCGCCGAGCGTGAAGCTCAGCTGCTTGTTCAGGTCTTCGAGTTCGGCGAGGATTTTGCGGCGCGAATCGATGGTGAGCTGCTCGAAGCACATGCCCATCACCGCTTCGGCGGCGGCGTGGGAGGTGTCGAGCAGTTTGACGATCCCCTCGACCGCGACTGCTTTGTTCTCCGACTCCACCACGACGTCGGCTATTTCATGCCGGCGTTCAAGAGCTTTCAGAAGGGCGTCTGCGATCTCTCTGCGGGCGGCTTTGCGGTCCTGGTCAGTCATTGCACCAGACTAGAACGCCAACCCGAGTATCGCGCTAGATCC
This sequence comes from Mycobacterium ahvazicum, assembly GCF_900176255.2. Classification (GTDB taxonomy): domain Bacteria; phylum Actinomycetota; class Actinomycetes; order Mycobacteriales; family Mycobacteriaceae; genus Mycobacterium; species Mycobacterium ahvazicum. Next base: position 495,055 of record NZ_FXEG02000002.1, on the reverse strand, counting down.
TCGACTCTGGTCGGCGCGACGGGCACTCGCCCAGTGCCAGGAAACGCCGGTAGCGGTCCTGCACCGCGGCTGCCCAGGCGGGATCGGGGTCGACGATGCGCCCGGTGCAGGCCCAGCGGGCGGCATCGGCGATCGACGTTTCCAGCCCGGCCGCCATCCGGGCCAGGAAGGCCGCTCCCAGCGCCGCGCCCTCGGCCACCGCGGATACCTCCACCGGGCGGCCGGTGGCGTCGGCGATGGCCTGCATCCATGGCTGCAGCCGGGTGCCGCCGCCGGTGGCCACGATGCGCGACACCGGCGCTCCACTGAGTTCGATCAGCTGACGAACGACGAATCCCGACGCCTCGTAGGCGGCTCTGCGCAATGCGCCGGGGCCGTGGGTCAGGTCGATGCCGTCGAGCACGGCGCGGCGGTCCGGGTCGTGGAACGGCGTGCGTTCACCGCGAATGTAGGGCGACCACACCGGGATCCGGCGCGGATCGATCGTGGGGAAGGCGTCGGCGCGGTCGGCGGGTCCCAGGACGCGATCCACCCAGCCGAGAAACAGCCCGCCCGCGTTGCTGGCGCCGCCGATCTGGCTCTTGGGCGCCTTGGTGTGCGGAATGGTCCACAGCCCCGGCACCTGGCGGGCCTCGGGAATGGTGACCCACACGATCAGGGTGGTTCCGCACATCACCAGCACCTCGCCGTCGCGATCGGCGCCGGCCACCATCTGCTCGCACAGCGCGTCGACGGCACCCGTGCCGAGCACGGTTCGGGTCCCGGGTAGCTGCCCGGCCGCGGCGCCGATCGTCTCCACCCGCGGCAGCTGCGCCGGGGCGGCGCCGCGTTCGGCGCAGGCGGCCTGATTCCAGCCGGTGCCGTCGAACAGGGGGTACGAGGTGGCCGCGGTGGCGAAGTCGATGACCGCCTCGCCGGCCAGCGCGTGGTTGGCCACCGCCGGCGCCGGCCAGTACCCGGCCGCCCCGGGGGCTTCGGCGGCCGTCCAACGCAGGAACTCGGCGGCTTCACCCAGCGCGGGAAGCGGCTGATCGCCGTCGACCCGGCCTCGCTCGTCGCCGTAGAGCAATCCCGGGGTAAACGGCCGGCCCGCGGCATCGACGGCGGTCAGCGAGGGAACCATCGCCGAAACGGCCACCGCGCGGGGCTCGGGCCCGGGAACCAACTGACGCACCTGATCGAGGGCGGCCACCGGGCCGCGCCGCCACGCCTCGTCGGCGTCGTGCTCGAGCCGGTTGGGCGCGGGCACCCGAACGTGATGGGGAATGCGAACCCGCGCCGTCACGCGGCCGTCGGCGTCGGCGGCGACCGCTTTGACCGCCGTTGTGCCGATGTCGATGCCGATTGTGACGCCGTTGCGTGACACGGGCGTCACCGTACGCCAGCATTGGCATTCGTGACATCAAGACCGCGCGCCCTGGTGACGGCCCCGCTGCGTGGTCCGGGGTTCGCCAAACTCCGCCGGCTGGCCGATGTGGTGTACGACCCCTGGATCGAGACGGCCCCGCTGCGGATCTACGGCCCCGAGCAGTTGGCCGAACGGATCACCGCCGAAGCCGCCGACGTCGTTGTGGTGGAGAGCGACTCCGTGCGTGGACCGGTGTTGGACCTGGGTCTGCGTGCGATCGCATCCACCCGCGGCGACCCCAACAACGTCGACATCGCCGGGGCCACCTCGGCAGGCATCCCGGTGCTGAATACGCCGGCCCGCAACGCCGATGCGGTCGCCGAGATCGCGGTAGCTCTGCTGTTGGCCGCCACCCGCCACGTGCTGACCGCTGACTCGGATGTGCGCAGCGGCAACACGTTTCGCGACGGCAGCATTCCCTATCAGCGCTTCCGGGGGTGGGAGATCGCGGGGCGCACCGCCGGGCTGGTGGGGCTTGGCGCCGTCGGCCGCGCGCTGCGGTGGCGGTTGACCGGGCTGGGCATGCGGGTCATCGCGCACGACCCGTATCACGACGAAGCCCGGCACCGCCTCGACGAACTGCTGAGCGAGGCCGACGTCATCTCGTTGCACGCACCGGTCACCGACGAGACCACCGGGATGATCGGCGCGAAGGAATTCGCCGCGATGCGCGACGGCGTGGTTTTCCTCAACACCGCCCGCGCGCAACTGCACGACACCGACGCGCTCGTGGACGCGCTGCGCAGTGGCAAGGTGGCCGCGGCGGGCCTGGACCATTTCGTGGGCGAGTTTCTGGCGACGGACCACCCGCTGGTCGGTATGCCCAATGTCGTGCTGACACCGCACATCGGCGGGGCCACCTGGGACACTGAGGCACGGCAGGCGCAGATGGTCGCCGACGATCTGGAAGCGTTGCTGTCCGGCAACACGCCCGCCCATATCGTCAACCCGGAGGTGCTGGGGTCATGATGTTCGTCGACAACCCGGAAACCGCGGTGCTGGACGCGGCCAAAGACATGCTGCGTCGCGGGCTCGTCGAGGGCACCGCCGGCAACATCTCGGCACGACGCCGCGACGGCAACATCGTGATCACCCCCTCGTCGGTCGACTATCGCGACATGGAGCTCGACGACTTGGTGCTCATCGACCCGCAAGGCGCCGTGCAGCACGCAAAGGACGGCCGGGCGCCATCGTCGGAAATGCAACTGCACCTGGCGGCCTATCACGCATACGACGACATCGGCAGCGTGATCCACAGTCATCCGGTGTGGGCGACCATGTTCGCGATCGCGCATGAGCCGATTCCGGCCTGCATCGACGAATTCGCGGTCTACGTCGGCGGCGACGTCCGGTGCGCCGACTACGCCGCGTCCGGAACCCCCGACGTCGGGGTCAACGCGGTCAAAGCCCTGGAAGGCCGCGGCGCCGCCCTGATCGCCAACCACGGCCTGGTCGCGGTGGGACCCCGCCCGGACAAGGCCCTGCACATCACCGCCCTCATCGAGCGCACGGCTCAAATCGTTTGGGGTGCAAGGTCTCTCGGTGGTCCGGTGCCGATTCCCGAAGACGTGAACCGCAACTTCGCCGGTGTCTACGGCTACCTGCGCACCAACCCCCGATGAGCCGCGTGCGTCTCGGCCGCGCCTGCGTGGCGCGTATCGTGGAATTCCAGTTCGAATTGGGGACAAAGTCTTTCGCGCACACCCCGCGTGACGGCTGGCACGACAACGCCGACCTGCTGGTGCCCGACTTCTTCGACCCCGGCACCGAGAAGTGGCGCATCGCGGTGCAAAGCTGGGTCGTCGAGGTCGACGGGCTGACCGTCGTCGTGGACACCGGCGTGGGCAACGACCGTCAGCGCCCGCACATGCCGCCGCTGGATCAGCTGAACACCGCGTTCCTCACCGCGTGGGAGTCAGCCGGCGTCGACCGCGCCGCGGTGGACGTGGTGATCAACACCCACATTCACTCCGACCACGTCGGGTGGAACACGATGCTCGACGGCGACGTGTGGGTCCCGACGTTCCCCAACGCCCGATACCTCGCGCCCGCAGCCGATTACCGTTACTTCGCCCCCGACGGGCCGGTGGCGCGGCGATCGCCGCGCACCGAGCAGGAGGCGACCCAGCAGCGCGGTGATCAGTTGGTGTTCGCCGACAGCGTGCTGCCCATCGACGAGGCCGGACAGCTCGTCTGCTGGTCGGACGACTACCAGATCAGCCCGTCACTGCGCCTGCGGCCGGCCGCGGGACACACCCCGGGCTCGTCGGTGCTGTGGCTGGATGCGGGAGTGCCCACGGTCTTCGTCGGCGACATCACGCACAGCCCGTTGCAGGTGCGCCGTCCGGCCGACCCCTGCGCGTTCGACGTCGACGCCGCGGCTGCCGCGGCGACCCGGCACCGGATCTTCACCGAGGCCGCGCAGGCACGCGCCACCGTGATCCCCGCGCACTATCCCGGCCACGGCGGCGCGTCGTTGCGCGCCGTCGACGACCGGTTCGAAGTCGACGAATGGTTGGAGATCGAAAGGCTATGACTTATCGGGTAGTTCAATGGTCGACTGGGAACATCGGCAAGCGAGCACTCGGTGCCCTGATCGATCGTGACGATTTCGAGGTCGTCGGCGTCCACGCGTTCGGGCCCGACAAAGTCGGTTGTGACGCGGGAGTTCTCGCCGAGCGTCCCCCGATCGATGTGTCCGCCACCGCGGATGTCGACGCGTTGATCGAGCTGGCACCGGATTGCGTGAACTACATGCCTCGCGTCATCGACTTCGAATTGGTGGACAGGCTGCTGCGCACCGGCATCAACGTGGTGACCACGGGAGACTTCCTGACCGGTTCGCACCACCCGGTCGAGCGGGCGGCGCTGCGGGAGGCGGCGCTTCATGGCGGCGCGACCTTTCTGGGAACGGGATTCGAGCCGGGGTTCATCAACGTCGTCGCCGGTTTCCTCACCGGCGCGTGCCGAAAAGTGGACAGCGTCAAGCTTGTTGAGACATTGGACTGCACCACCTATCCCGTGCAGGACGTATGGAAGGTGCTCGGATTCGGCAAGCCGCCGCGAGAGCCGGTGACGCACCTCGACCCGTCGGCACAACGCTACGGGCTCGGCTACTTCGAGACGCTCGACATGATCGCAACCATGCTCGGCGTCGAACTCGACTCCAAGGAAGCATTCGTCGAGCCCGCGGTGCTGACCCGGGATCTGGATCTGGGATGGGTTGAGTACGCAGCCGGCACTGCCGGGGGCCAGCGCCGCACCTATCGCGGTCTGCGCAACGGCCGCCCGGTGATCGAGCTCGCGATTTGCTGGACGATGAGCAGCGACGCGCTGGATCCGCAATGGGAAGACCCCGAAGGTTTCAGCGTGGTGATCGACGGCGAACCGTATGTCGACGCGACGATCCGGTTCGGCCATCCGGGCCAAGATGCGATGACGGTGCTGATGGACAGCACCGCCATCGCGGCGGTCAACGCCATCCCCTTCCTCTGCGACGCGCCCCCTGGCATCATCACCCCAATTGATCTGCCGATCATGGGATCTCGCGGCGCAATGGCCTAGGCAGCGCGACGGCGCCAGTCCCGCGGCGGCATGCCGTGCTCCCGGGTGAACTGCCGGCTGAAGTAACCGGGATCGAATACCCCGACCCGCCGGGCGATCTCGGCGACCGGGAGATCCGTTTCCTCCAGCAAGGTGCGCGCTTGCGCCATCCGGCGTTCGATGATCCACTCACCCACGGTGCGTCCGGTGCGGCGGCGCACCACCGTGGTGAGATGCCCCGGCGTGATGCCGAGTTCGCCGGCCACGTCGCGCAGCGACAACGCCTCGCCCTTACGGCGGTCGAGCACCGCGAACACGTCGGCCAGCAGCGGTTCACCGCTGCGCTTGAGATCGGCCACCACATCACGGGCCAGCCGCGCGAGCTCGATCAGCAGTAGCGTCAAGTGCGCCAGGGCCGCCTGTCGATGGCCCTCCTGCCGGGCAGTGAGTTCGGCTTCGATCGATCGGATCGAGTTGTCCCACATGGGTCGTCGGTCCTGAGGTATCTCCAGGCGCAAAACCCCACCGGAAAATCCGTGCAGAAAGGGGAAGAGCAGCGGGTGCCCCCGCCAGGCCGGCCACGGCGAGCGGCCGTCCAATCCGAGCGCGGCGGGATCGAAGAACACCGCGACTCCGGCATCCAAGTCTTCCAGCTGCGCCGGGTCGAGCACCTCGCCGGCCGCGGCCACGTAGACCAGGCCCGCCGCGGGCACGTACCACAGCGCCGGGAAGTCGTGAATGTGACGGCCCCGCTCGCCGAGATCGCCCATGTGGCGGTGCAGCGACACCGGAGACATGTTCGGATCGGTGCGATATTGATAGATCGGGACACCGGCGCGGTGGCCGACCAGCCGGGGTGCCTGCGTCATGATTGCAAAATATAGTCCTATTTTTGGCGATGATCACCTAATTGCACAGTGGCCCAGCCGTCCACTATGGAGCACATGACTAAACATCATCCACATGACTACCTGCCTGCTACGGGTCACGCTGCTTTTCTGCCCGCGTACGACGTGATCGCCCGGGTCATGGGCCTCGACAGCGTCTATCGGCGGCTCATCACTCAAGCCGACATCGCCGACGGTCAGCGCGTCCTGGAGATAGGTTGCGGCACCGGCAATCTCGCGATTCGCGCCAAACGTGCCCAGCCTTCGGCCGACGTGACCGGGTGCGACCCGGACCCCCGAATGTTGGCGGTCGCGAGGCGCAAGGCCGCCCGACTGGCCGGCATTCGGTTCGAACAGGGTTATGCCGAGCGGCTTCCTTACGCCGACGGCGAATTCGACCGGGTCCTGTCGTCGATGATGCTGCACCACATCAACGACGATGCGAAGCCGGCAGCGGCAGCCGAAATATTTCGGGTGTTGCGTCCCGGCGGCAGGCTGCACCTGGTGGACATCGGCGGCGAGGAGACCAGCGGCGGCTGGCTGGCACGGCTTATCCGGCACAACCCGCACGCGGTCGGCAACCTCGGCGACGCGGTGCCCAGACTGCTGCGCGCGGCGGGATTCGACTGCACCGAAGTCGCCACCTCGCGGCAACGCATCGTCGGCCAACTCACCTACTACCAGGCCACCCGGCCCGCTTAGGCGCAAGACTGACCTGCGTCGCGTACGCCATTCGTCAAAGTCGCCCCGAATCGCGGGAAGCGTACAGTGGTGGAGCTTGTTATATCAGCTAAGTATTAGCGAAGGTAAGCTAAATACATCCTATTGAGGGGGCACCTGAATGACTTCTTCCACCAGATACGACGGCGACACCTGGGACCTGGCGTCCAGCGTCGGGGTCACGGCCACGATGGTCGCGGCCGCGCGCGCGATCGCGTCCCGCGCCGAACGCCCGCTGATCAACGACCCGTTCGCCGAACCACTGGTCGAGGCTGTCGGCGTTGATCTACTCTCCCGGCTGGCCAGTGGCGAACTGGACCCCGCCGAGCTGAACGACGTCCACGACGGCGCGGCGGGATCGGCCGGCGCGATGTCGCGGATGGCCGACAACATGGCCGTGCGCACCAAGTTCTTCGACGAATTCTTCACCGACGCCACGAAGGCCGGTATCAAGCAGGTTGTGATCCTGGCGTCCGGGCTCGACTCCCGCGCCTACCGGTTGGCATGGCCCGCCGGCACGGTGGTCTACGAGGTAGACCAGCCGCAGGTCATCGAATTCAAGACCAAGGCGCTGGCGAACCTGGGCGCCGCACCGACCGCCGATCGCCGGGTGGTGGCCATCGACCTGCGCGACGACTGGCCCACCGCGCTGCGCACCGCCGGCTTCGACCCGGCCCAGCCCGCGGCATGGAGCGCCGAAGGCCTGCTCGGCTATCTGCCGCCGGAGGCCCAGGACCGGCTGCTGGACACCATTACCGCGCTGAGCGCGCCGGGCAGCCGGCTGGCCACCGAGAGCGCGCCCAACCCGGAGCCCGGTGAAGAGGACAAGATGCGCGAGCGCATGCAGACCATCGCCGAACGGTGGCGTGCGCACGGGTTCGACCTGGACATGGCGGGTCTGGTCTACCTCGGCGACCGCAACGAGGCGGTCGACTACCTGGCCGAACGCGGCTGGCGCCTGCAGAGCAGCAGCATCCGGGAGTTGTTCGCGGACAACGGCTTCGAACCCCTTGTGGACGATGACATGCGGATGGGCGAGATGCTCTACACCAGCGGCACCCTGCAAAAGAAAGCGAAATAGATGAGCACTGACTCAGGACGTACCGAAGGCGACAGCTGGGACCTGGCCAGCAGCGTGGGAGCGACGGCCACCATGGTCGCCGCGTCCCGCGCCGTGGCTTCGCAGGGACCCGACGCGCTACTTGACGACCCCTACGCGGATCCGCTGGTGCGGGCCGTCGGGCTGGATGTCTTCGTCCGGGTGATCGACGGCAAGATCGATTTCGAAGACGACGCGCTGCTCAACCGCCAGGCGCGGATCCATCAGATGACGGTGCGCACCCGGTTCTTCGACGACTTCTTCACCAGCGCAACCGAAAACGGTGTGCGGCAGGCGGTGATCCTGGCGTCGGGTCTGGACACCAGGGCCTATCGGCTCGCGTGGCCGGCCGGCACGGTGGTCTACGAGATCGACCAGCCCCAGGTCATCGCGTTCAAGACCGACACACTGGCCGGTATCGGCGCCGAGCCGAGTGCGCAACGCCGTACCGTCGCGATCGACCTGCGCGACGACTGGCCCGCGGCGCTGCGGGCGGCCGGCTTCGACGTCACCCAGCCGACCGCCTGGAGTGCGGAAGGACTGCTGCCCTACCTGCCGCCGGAGGCCCAGGACCGGTTGTTCGACCACATCACCGCGCTGAGCGCGCCGGGCAGCCGGGTCGCCACCGAGCATGTGCCCGACCCCAACGCGTTCACCAACGAGCGCTTGCAGCAGATCAGCGACCGGTGGCGCAGCTTCGGGTTCAACCTGAACGCGGCCGACCTGTTCTACCAGGGCGAGCGCAGCGTCGTGGTGGACTATCTGAACACGCACGGCTGGCAGGTAGAGGCGCATTCGGCCAAGGAACTGTATGCCCGCAACGGGTTTGAGTTTCCCTCCGACGAGATGACGGCCGCCTTCGGCGACATGAGCTATGTGGACGCGACGCTGAAGTAGGGCTTGGTTAGGGTCGTCTCATGCCTCGCGCACACGACGATAATTGGGATCTGGCGTCCAGCGTGGGCGCGACCGCAACCATGGTCGCGACCGGGCGCGCCATGGCGACGAAGGATCCCCGCGGTCTGATCAACGATCCGTTCGCCGAGCCACTCGTGCGCGCGGTCGGGGTGGATTTCTTCATCAAGATGATGGACGGCGAGCTCGACCTGTCGGCCATCGAGAACGCCACGCCGATCCGCATGCGGTCGATGGTCGACGGGATGGCGGTGCGTACGAAGTATTTCGACGACTACTTCCTCAGCGCCACCGCCGCCGGCGTGCGCCAGGTGGTGATCCTCGCGTCCGGGTTGGACTCGCGCGTCTACCGGTTGCCGTGGCCCGCCGAGACGGTGGTGTACGAAATCGACCAGCCACAGGTAATCGATTTCAAGACAACCACTTTGGCCGATATCGGGGCTAAGCCGACCGCTATCCGGCGCACCATTCCGATCGATCTGCGCCAGGACTGGCCGGCCGCACTTCGGGCCGCCGGGTTCGACGCCACCACGCCGACCGCGTGGCTGGCCGAGGGGCTGCTGATCTACCTGCCGCCCGAAGCCCAGGACCTGTTGTTCGACAACATCACCGCCCTGTCCGTGCCGGGCAGCACGATCGCCACCGAATTCGTCCCGGGCATCGTGGATTTCGATGCCGATCGGGTGCGCGAGATGTCGGGCTCCTTCCGGGAGCACGGCGTCGACATCGACATGGCGTCGCTGGTGTACGCCGGGCAGCGCAACCACGTCGTCGACTATCTGGGCACTAAGGGCTGGACCGTCGAGGGCGTCACGCGCACGGAGTTGTTCGGCCGAAACGGCCTCGAGGTGCCGCCGCCGGAAAACGATGACCCGCTCGGCGAGATCATCTTCATCAGCGGCCGGCTCGACGGCTAGAGGCGATCGCAAGCGCGGCGTAGCCGGGCGCGTGGGGGCACCTCCCGCTTGCGGGGGAGGGTCGCCTCCATCGAGCTAGAAGCGCGACTCCCCCAGCCACAACACGCTGGCACCGCTGACCGCCTGCTCGAGGTTCTCCACCACCGCGGCAACCGTGCGGCCGAGCAGTGCGCCCAGCGCCTCCGGCAGCGATGCGGCGGCCGGCTGCGAGGACGCCCGGGGGCGTACCAGCGCAAGCAACGAGGATCCCGGGAAGTTGGCGATCCGCACATCGGCGTCCTCGTCCAGGCCGGCCAGGACCTTGGCGCGGCGCACCGCGGTGCGCAAGCCGCCGAGTTCGTCGACCAGGCCGCGTTCGAGTGCGTCGGCTCCGGTCCAGACCCGCCCCTGGGCCACCGCGTTGACGGCCTCGGTGGTCAGGTTGCGACCGTCGGCCACCCGCTGCACGAAGTCGTCGTAGATCAGGTCAGCCTCGGCCTCTCGGTCGGCCCGCTGCTGCGCGGTGAAGGGCACATCGGTCGACCACGCGTCGGCATTGGCGTTGGTGCGCACCGCATCCGAGGACACTCCGAAGCGCTCCTTGAGATCGCGAAACACCAGCTTCCCGGTGATCACACCGATCGAACCGGTGATCGTGGCCGGACTGGCGACGATCGCGTCGGCGGCCATCGCGGCGTAGTAACCGCCGGACGCGGCGACCGAGCCCATCGATGCCACTACCGGCTTGCCGCGTTCGCGGGCCCGCGCGACCTCGCGCCAGATGGTCTCCGACGCGGTGACCGAACCGCCGGGGCTGTCGATCCGCAGCACGATCGCCGCTACCGAATCGTCGCGCGCGGCCTCCCGCAGGGCCGCCGCGATCGTGTCGGCGCCGGCACTGGAGTTGCCGAACGGCAGGAACTGCGGGCCGCCGCGCCCGTTGACGATCGGCCCCTGCAGCGTGATCACGGCGAACGTGGGCTTGGGGCGGCGGCCGGGAATCGGGGGCGCCGGCGGCACCAGCCGTGACCGGGACGCGGCGGAATAACGCGTCAGATTGAGCCGCGGCGCCAGCTTTTCCGGGTCAGCCTCGGGGTCATCTTCGTCAGCCGAAACACCTTCCACGCCAATCAATTCCGCGATTCGCGCGTGAGCCTGATCACGGAAGCCGATCCGGTCGACCAGACCGGAGGACACCGCGTCATCGCGCAGCAGCGGGGCCCGGTCGGCCAGGGCGTCGAGCCCTGCCGCGTCGATCTTGCGTGACTCGGCGATCCCGTGCCACACCTGGTCCTGCAGACTTGCCAGCATTCGGGTGACCGCTTCGCGATGGGCTTCGGTAAACCCCTCTTCGGTGAAAACGTTTGCCGCCGACTTGTATTCGCCTCTGGCGACGAACTCGGCCTCGATCCCCGCCTTGTCCAGCGCGGTGCGCAAGAAGGTCGCGTTGCTCGCGAAGCCGATCAGCCCGACGCTGCCCGACGGCTGCATCCAGACCTCGCTGAACGCCGAAGCCAGGTAGTAGGACAACGTCCCCGGGTAGGTTTCGGCCCAGGCCAGCGATGGCTTGACCGCGCTGAACGCGGCGATCGCCTCGCGCAGCTCCTGGACCGCGGCCGGCGGTGCGGCCGCGAGTTGCACGCGCGCGATCAGCCCGGCCACCCGGGAGTCCTCGGCGGCGCGGTGGATCGCGGCGACCGCCTGGCGCAGGGTTATCGGCCGCTCCGCCCCGGTGACGAACGCCATCGGCTCGAAGCCCGCCGTCTCGGGCGGCACCGAACGCAGGTTGAATTCCAGCACGCAGCCACTGGGGACACCGTGGTGACGAGCCGTATCGACGCGCCCGGCCAGGGCACGCACGTCGTCGACACCGGGCAGCGGAGGCAGAAAGGCGAACATGCTCTGCAGCGTACCGATCGACGCCCGTAGGGTGAGTTCGTGAGGTTCTCGATCGCCATCCCGCAGTTCGACTACGACGTCTTCGACACCGAGGGGATGCGCTCCTATGTGATGCGCGCCGAAGAACTGGGATTCGAAGGAATCTGGACGCTCGAGCAAACCATCGGCCGCGGGCCGCTGCTGGCACCGCTGGAGCTGCTGTCGTACTGCGCGGCTTTCACCGAGCGACTGCGGCTGGGGGTGGCCGTGCTGGTGACGTCCCAGCACGAACCCCTGCAGCTGGCTTCGGCGGTGGCCACGGTCGACCGCATCAGTCACGGCCGGCTGGACATCGGTGTCGCACCGGGGCGCGGCGGGCCCACACTCGCGGCGTTCGGCGTCGAAAAGGACACGTTCATCTCGTATTTCACCGAGGGCCTGACCCTGATGAAGGCGGCATGGTCCGACGAGCCGACAGTGAACTTCCACGGCCGGTTCCGTGACGTCGCCGACCTGCCGTTCCAACCCAAGCCGGTGCAGCGTCCGCACCCGCCGATCTGGTTCGGCGGGATGGCCCCCAAGGCCTTGGCCCGGGCGGTGCGCCACGGGGACGCCTACATGGGCCCGGGCGCGTCGCCCACCGAAGCCTTCGCCGAAGCCGTCCCGATCGTGCGCCGCGAACTCGACGAACAGCAGAAGGACCCGGCCCACTTTCCGATCAGCAAGCGCGTATATCTGATGGTCGACGACGACGCCGCACGTGCCCGCGAGCGGGTGCTCGACGGGCTGGAGCGCACCTACAGCGGCGTGATATCCGGCATCGAGGCGGTTCCGGTGTCCGGAACGCCCGATGACGTCGTCCGTGGGCTCCAAGAGGTGCTCGACGCCGGCGCCCAGACCCTGTTGCTCAATCCCCTGGGCGCCGACGTCGCGGAGAACCGCGAGCAGATGGAACGCCTTGCCGCGGAAGTGATTCCGCAGCTCGGTTAGTCAGCGGCCAAGCTTCTTCCGCAGCCAGGCACCGATCTCGGCGATCGCGTCGTCGGTCTCGGGCACCCAGCCCGCGCCGATGATGAAGGAGTGCTGACCACCCTCGACTTCGCCCACCAAGACGTCGTTTCCGGCCGCTTCGAGGCGGCGGGCGAACTCGGCATCCTCACCCGCCAGCACTTCGTCGCGGCCCCAGAACACCGCGGTCGGCGGCAGTCCCGACAGGTCCGCGGCAAGCAGACTCACCCGGGGGTCGTCGAAACCGACCCCGGTGTCGTCCAGCCAGCATGACCGGAAGAACTCCCCGAGTGGACGCGACAGCAGCCGGTCGCGTTCGGCATTGCTCTCGTAGGTCCCGTTCGTCATCGTCAGGTCGACCCACGGGGAGATCGACACGATCGCACCCGGCAGTGCTGCTCCTTCGTCGCGCAGCGCGATCGCCAGGCCGACCGCGAAGTTGCCGCCGATCGAATGGCCAACGCTGGCAATGTTTTCCGGCCGATAACCCTGCTGCAGGAACCAGTTGTAGGCGGTGCGGACATCATCGACCTGGGCGGGGAATTTGTGTTCGGGTGAACGCCGGAAGTTGAGCACCAGGGATCGCGCGCCCGCCGCCTTCGCGATGTGCGCCGCGGCCTTGCGGTCGGAGTGCATGGACGCGACGACGGTGCCGCCCAGGTGGCCGTGCAGCAACACCCGGTCAGGGTCACTGTCGACGGGAATGCACCACAGCGCCTCGACTCCGCCGGCGTCCACTTCGGCGTAGGTCACGCCCTCGGGTTCCTTGGTCGCCAGATGCATCGACTCGATCACGTCGCGCACCGTGTCCAAGTCGAAGTTGGGGTTGGCGGACCGCGCGCTCAGGGCGCCAAAGAAGTCGGCGAACTCTTTCGCCTGCGTGCTGACCATCGGAGTGCCTCCCACTGGATTTATTGAATAACGATCGTTATCGTAACGGACGTTATCCTATAATGGGGTGAGCGTCAACCCGAAGGGAGGATCCGTGAGATACCCGCCAGATCAGAAGGCACGGGCGCGTGACGCACTCGTGCGGGCCGGCACCCGCTCGCTCAAGACGAGCGGATTCAACGGCATCGGCGTCGACGGACTGGCCGCCGCCGCGGGCGTCACGTCGGGCGCGTTCTATTCGAACTTCCCGAACAAGACGGCGATTCTCGAGGCCGTCATCGAGGCGGGGCTGGGTGAACCGTTCGTCACCGACACCGGCGCGATGACCCCCGACGAGGCGCGGGCCAAGATGATCGCGTTTCTCCGCGAATACATGAACACCGATCACAGCAACGATGTGGCGGGCGGGTGCGTGATGCCCGCGTTGAGCGCGGACGTATCTCGCGCTGAACCGCCCGTCAAAAAGGCCTATGAGCGCAAGATGGCCGCGCTGATCGACCGGATCGCCGAATTACTCGACGGAGAAGAGTCCGACCGCCGGCGACGGGCATGGAGCATCGTCGCCTTGATGGTCGGATCGGTCCTGATCTCGCGCGGCATGCCCGAGCAGAGCGAAAACCGAAGCGCAGTACTAGATTCCGCGCTCACCACGGCGTCCGCATTGATGGATGCGGAGTCCGCGGACTAAGAGACCTCGGTGGCCGAGCCGCCCGCGGCGGTGATCTTCTCGCGGGCGCTGCCGCTGAACTTGTGCGCGGAGACGTCGACCTTGACGGCCAGGTCGCCGTCGCCGAGGACCTTCACCAACGAGTTCTTGCGAACCGCGCCCTTGGCGACCAGTTCGGCGACGCCGATGGCACCGCCCTCAGGGAATAGCCGGCTGATGTCACCGACGTTGACGATCTCGTACTCGGTACGGAACCGGTTCTTGAATCCCTTGAGCTTGGGCAGTCGCATGTGGATAGGCATCTGACCACCCTCGAAGGTCACCGGCACGTTCTTACGTGCCTTGGTGCCCTTGGTACCGCGGCCAGCGGTCTTGCCCTTCGAGCCCTCACCGCGGCCAACGCGGGTGCGCGCCGTCTTCGACCCGGGGGCCGGCTTCAGGTCGTGCAGTTTGATGGTCATTTAGTCTCCTCCACCTCAACCAGGTGGCTCACCTTCGCGATCAGCCCGCGGGTCGCTGCGTTGTCCTCGCGGACCACCGACTGGCGAATCTTTCGCAGCCCGAGGGTGCGCAGGGATTCGCGCTGCTTCCAGCGCGCCCCGATGATGCCGCGCACCTGGGTGATTTTCAGCTGGCTCATTGCTGTGCCGTTCCTTCACGCGCTGCACTGGCGGCCAGCGCTTCACTTTCCCGTCGCGCCTTCAGCATTCCGGCCGGGGCGACATCCTCGATCGGCAGGCCGCGGCGAGCGGCCACCTCCTCCGGGCGCTGCAACAGCTTGAGCGCGGCCACCGTGGCGTGCACCACGTTGATCGCGTTGTCACTGCCCAGCGACTTGGCCAGGATGTCGTGCACCCCAGCGCATTCCAGCACGGCGCGCGCGGCGCCGCCGGCGATCACACCGGTACCGGGGCTGGCCGGGCGCAGCAGCACCACACCCGCGGCCGCCTCGCCCTGCACCGGGTGAGTGATGGTCCCGCCGATCAGCGGGACCCGGAAGAAGCCCTTGCGCGCCTCTTCCACGCCCTTGGCGATCGCGGCCGGAACTTCCTTGGCCTTGCCGTAGCCGACGCCGACCATGCCGGCGCCGTCACCCACGATGACCAGAGCGGTGAAGCTGAAGCGCCGTCCGCCCTTGACCACCTTCGAAACACGGTTGATCGCGACGACCCGCTCCAGGTAGTTGCTCTTGTCTCCGTCACGGTCACGGTCGCGGCCGCGGCCACCGCCGCCGTCGCGCCGACCCCGCCCGTCACGGGAGTCGCGGGAATCGCGGCCGTCACGGCTGTCCGGGGCGCCTTGCCCCCCAGCGGACTGCTCCGCCATTATGCGGTCCTTCCAGTTGTCATCAGAATTTCAATCCGTTCTCGCGCGCGGCGTCCGCCAGCGCGGCGATCCGTCCGCCGTAGCTGTAACCGCCACGGTCGAACACCACGCTGTCGATGCCGGCGGCCTTGGCGCGCTCGGCGATCAATTGGCCGACCCGCACACTGTGGGCCTTCTTGTCGCCGTCGAGTCCGCGAACATCGGACTCGATGGACGACGCGGCCGCCACCGTGGTGCCGGTGAGGTCGTTGACCAGCTGCACGTGAATGTGTCGCGCCGACCGGTTCACCACCAGCCGCGGACGCTCCGAGGTGCCGGAGATCTTCTTGCGCAGCCGGGCGTGCCTGCGCAGCCGCGCGACGCGGCGAGTCGCGGAGATGTTCTTGCCCACCGGCTTTTGCGTTTCAGCCTGTGTTTTCGCCATGGCTACTTACCTGTCTTTCCGACCTTGCGGCGGACCTGCTCACCCTCGTAGCGCACGCCCTTGCCCTTGTACGGGTCGGGACGGCGCAGGCGGCGGATGTTCGCCGAAATCTGGCCGACTTTCTGCTTGTCGATCCCGGTGACGCTGAACTTCGTCGGCGTCTCCACCGCGAACGTGATGCCCTCGGGCGCCTCGATCAACACGGGATGGCTGTATCCCAGCGCGAACTCGAGGTTGCGGCCCTTGAGCTGCACCCGGTAGCCGACCCCGAAAATCTCCATCTTGGTGGTGTAGCCCTCGGTCACGCCGGTGACCAGGTTGGACACCAGCGTGCGCGAAAGCCCGTGCAGCGAGCGGTTTTCCCGCTCGTCGTCCGGACGGTTGACCACGATCGCACCGTCTTCGCTGCGAACCACCGTGATCGGCTCGGCAACGGTCAGGTCCAGGCTGCCCTTGGGTCCCTTGACCGAGACCTTCTGGCCGTCGATCGTTACGTCGACTCCGGCGGGAACCGGAATCGGCTTCTTACCAATGCGCGACATGGTTACCCCCTCACCACACGTACGCGAGGACTTCGCCGCCCACGCCTTGTCTGGCTGCCTGACGGTCGGTGAGCAGACCTGACGACGTCGAGATGATCGCCACGCCCAGCCCGCCGAGCACGCGCGGCAAGTTGGTGGATTTCGCGTACACCCGCAGACCGGGCTTGGAGACCCGGCGCAGGCCGGCAATGCTGCGTTCCCGGCTGGGTCCGTACTTGAGCTGAACGACCAGCGCCTTGCCGACCCGAGCATCTTCGGTCCGGAAGTCGCTGATGTATCCCTCGCTCTTGAGGATCTGGGCGATGTTGGCCTTGATCTTGGAGTGAGGCAACGTCACCTCGTCGTGATACGCCGAATTGGCGTTGCGCAGACGTGTCAAAAAGTCTGCGATCGGGTCCGTCATTGTCATGACAGCGTCTGTAACCTTCCTCGCGATGGTTCCCGTTAGGGGCCTGTCGCGCACCTGTTCTGGGTTGGTCTCTCGTCCTGTGCCTGTTACCAGCTGCTCTTCTGCACGCCGGGCAGTTCGCCCGCGTGCGCCATTTCGCGCAGGCAGATCCTGCACAGCCCGAACTTGCGGTAAACCGCACGCGGACGTCCGCACTTGTTGCAGCGGGTGTAGCCACGCACCGCGAAGCGCGGTTTGGCGTTGGCCTTGTTAACCAGTGCCTTCTTAGCCATCTACTCAGTTCTCCTTGAACGGAAAGCCGAGAGCCCGCAACAGCGCCCGTCCTTCGTCGTCGTTCGTCGCCGAAGTGACGACGTTGATGTCCATACCGCGAACCCGGTCGATCTTGTCCACGTCGATCTCGTGGAACACCGACTGCTCGGCCAGTCCGAAGGTGTAGTTGCCGACGCCGTCGAACTGCTTGGGCGAAAGCCCGCGGAAGTCACGAATACGCGGCAGCGCAATGGAAGTGAGCCGGTCGAGGAACTCCCACATCCGGTCGCCCCGCAGGGTGACCCGCGCGCCGATCGGCATGCCCTCGCGCAACTTGAACTGCGCGATGGACTTGCGGGCTTTGCGGATTTCGGGCCGCTGGCCGGTGATCAGGGCCAGGTCGCTGACCGCGCCGTTGATCAGTTTGGCGTCCCGGGCGGCGTCGCCGACGCCCATGTTGACGACGACCTTGGTCACGGTCGGGATCTGCATCACGTTGCCGTAGTTGAATTCCTTGTGCAACGCATCGCGAATTTCGTTGCGGTAGCGCTCTTTCAGGCGCGGCTGCACTTTCTCTGTGGTGGTCACCTTAGATGTCCTTGCCGTTGGTCTTGGCGATACGGACGCGCTTACCGGTCTCCTCGTCGACCCGGTAGCCGACCCGGGTCGGCTTGCCGTCGGAGTCGACCACCATCACGTTGGAGATGTGAATGGGCGCTTCCTGGGTGACGATTCCGCCCGAGCGGGCGCCGCGCTGGTTGGTCGAAACAGCGGTGTGCTTCTTGATCGCGTTGACACCCTCGACCAGCACGCGGTCGCGCTCCGGGTAAACCTTCAGCACTTTGCCTTTGGCGCCCTTGTCCTTGCCCGCGATCACCAGGACGGTGTCGTCCTTCTTGACCTTCATCTACAAAACCTCCGGGGCCAGCGAGATGATCTTCATGAATCGCTTCTCGCGCAGTTCGCGTCCGACGGGCCCGAAGATGCGGGTTCCGCGCGGGTCGTTGTCGGGCTTGATGATTACCGCGGCGTTCTCGTCGAACTTGATGTAGCTGCCGTCGGGACGCCTGCGCTCCTTGACGGTGCGCACCACGACGGCCTTGACGACGTCACCGCGCTTGACGTTGCCACCCGGGATGGCGTCCTTGACGGTGGCGACGATGACGTCACCGATGCCGGCGTAACGTCGCGACGAGCCGCCGAGCACCCGGATGCACAAGATCTCCTTGGCACCCGTGTTGTCGGCGACCTTGAGTCGCGATTCCTGCTGAATCACCCGATCTCCTGACTGAGTTCACGTGTGCACGGCAGGAGAACACCTCGGTAAACCTCGAGAAAGCAAGGCCCACCACAAACCTGACGTGCGCGGTCTTTGTCGCCGAAGGGCACGCGGGGCCCGTGACGTTCGCACGCACCGGCCGAGGTCTGCCCAAGGCAACCCCTAGAGTCTAGGTGAAGACCTGCTCAGCGCCAAATTCCTGGCTGGCCGAATCGCGCCGGCGTCAGTCGCCCTGCCGGATCCAGGCCGCGATGTACAAACTCATCGCCACCACCAGCGCGATCAGCACCCACTGCACGACGGCCTGGTCGATCCACGAACCCGGGGGTGGGGACCCCGGCAGGATATTTCGCAGCGGGACGATCGCGAACAGCATCGCGGCGTACCACGTCCCGAACGGCGGCACGAACTTTCTGCGACCCATCACCATCGGAATGACCACCGACAAGCCCAAGATCGGCAGTGTGACGAGCACGATGCAGATGAAGATGTCGAAGACCAGCGGGCCCTTGGCCCGCTTCATCGTGATGACCAGCTGAGCGTCGTCGAGGCCACGCGAGTTCACTTTGCTGGTCTCGTCGTCACGGCTGACGGTCACATCCCAGCCGTCCAACCCCCCGGTCACCTCGACGCGAGCGGGTAGTTTTCTGCGATCGTCACCGGAGCCGACGAAGGTATCGGCGGAGATCTTCTCGGTTCTGTAGGTGTCGAGCGGCCAGTTGGCCGGATCGCCGTGGGCCTCGATGGTGGTTTCGACCTGTGCCGGCGCCTTGCCTTTCGGGAACTGCAGATCGCCGAGGTCGTTCGTCGGATACAGGCGCACCGCGACGTCGGTGTTCAGCACGTCGAATCGCTTGTCGTACAGCGTGTCCGGGGGATAGACCAGGACATCCACCTTGAGACGATTGGACGTGGTTTTGAAGTCGTCCAGACGCAACTGCACGATCGTGTCGTTGCCGCCACCCTCACTGAGGTCCAGCGGCGGAAGCGGTCCTTCCGAGCGCTGCAAGTAGTGGACACCGAACAGCGAGAGGACGTAGACGCCGACCACCACGGCCAGAATGAAGGCACCCAGTGACAGGCGCGGGCGGTGCCGGTTCAGATAGCTGAGCGGGCCCGACTTCTTCGCCGATGGTTCCTCCGAAGGCGCCTCTGTCGGCGTTTCGGTCGTCATCGGTCCCGGCCGGCAACTCGCTGGCGAAGTCCAGCTTGACGGGGTGACACGGGCAGATGGTAGCGAACATCCACACCGCCCGCGCAACAAAACCTGACGCCCCAGGGACTACTGTCACCTGCCCGAAAGCCGTCGTTCATGCTCGGCGACGGATCCGGGGTCTGCCACGCAGCGAAAGCCGATGTGAGTGGTGGCGGTGTCCTGCGATTGCGGCGACCGGGCGGCCGGACGGTAGCGGTGGCAGTACTCCGGCGCGCACAGGTGCGAGCCGCCCTTCAGCGCCTGGCTGACGGCTGGGTCGGCGGGCCCTGAGGGGGTGCAACACGCCTTCGCGGGCTGATCGAGCCGATGGTGCGCGGAAAACTCGGTGGCGGTCCACTCCCAGACGTTGCCGATCATGTCGTGCAGGCCGAACCCGTTCGGCGGAAACGCCCCCACCGGCGACGTGCCCACCCAGCCCAGCGCTCCGTCGTTGCGGTACGGAAAATTGCCCTGCCACGTGTTGGCCATCAGTTGCCCGCCGGGCTTGGGCTCCTCGCCCCACGCGTAGGTGGTCGCGCTGCCGCCGCGGGCCGCATACTCCCATTCCGCCTCCGTCGGCAGCCGCCGCCCGGCCCAGCGCGCGTAGGCGGCGGCGTCCGGATACGCCACCTGAACGACCGGATGATCGGCCCGGTCCGCGACATCGCTGTCCGGTCCGAACGGGTGCTTCCAGCTCGCGCCCGGCACCCACACCCACCACTGCCGCCAGTCGCGCAGGTCGACCGGGCCCGGCGTGGGACGGAAAACCATCGCTCCGGCGCTGAGCTCGCCGGGATCGATACCGGGGTACAGCCGGGGATCGATCGGCTGCTCGGCGACCGTGACATAGCCTGTGGCAGAGACGAATTCGGCAAACTGGGCGTTTGTCACCGGGTGCCGTTCCACCGCGAACGAGCTCACCGTCACGGTGTGAATCGGCGCCTCTTCGGGGTAGAAGCTCGTCGACCCCATCCGGAAGGCGCCGCCGGGCAGATCGACCAACTCGGTGAGCACTATGTCAGGGTAGGCGGCGTCTGACCCGCGTTAGTCGGATCGCCGGTACCACGCGAACATGTACAAGCCCATCGCCCCGACAAGGGCGATCAACACCCAGATCACCAGCGCTTGGTCGATCCAGGCACCCGGCGGTGGGGCCCCCGGCAGGAAGTTGCGGATCGGGATGACGGCGAACAGCAGCGCGGCGAACCACCCGCCGAACGGGGGCACCACCTTTCGCTTACCGATCACCATCGGAATGACGACCGCCAACGCGATGGTGGGCATGGCGAAGAGGACCAGACAGATTCCCAGATCGAAGATCAGCGGCGCCTTGGACCGCTGCAGGGTGATGATCACGCTGTCACCGCCTTCGCCTACCCGCGCAACGCTGACGTCCCAGCCCTCGAGTTTTCCGGTCACCTCGATACGGGCCGGCTTGTATTTGCGGTCGTCACCGGACCCGACGAGCACGTCGGCCGAGAGAGTGTCCGTCTCGTAGGAGTCGAAGGGCCAGATCTCCGGGTCGCCGTGGGCCTCGACCGTAGTGGCCACCTGTGCCGGCGACTTCCCCGCCGGATAGACCAAGTCCCCCAGGTCGTTCGGCGGATCCATCCGCACCGCGGTGTCCTGTTTCAAGACGTCCAGGCGCGAGTCCCACATGGCCTCCTGCGGGTACACGAGCACCTTCACCCCGAGGCGATTGGCGACCGTCTTGAGCTCCTCGACGCGGATCAGAACGACGGTGTCGTCGGACGCGTTGAGATCGGGGGCCTTCAGTGGCGCCGCGGACTCTCCCAGCAGAAGAAACCCGAACAACGACAACGCGTACACCACGACGAAGCCGCCGAGGATCGCTATGCCGAGCAGCCGGTGGCGCTTGGGTTTTTCCGGTGGCGGCGGGGCGGCGTGCGCAGGCGGGGCTTGAGCGGTCATCGGTCACCTCCACGGCGGACAACGGACCTCGGCTCGCAGTTCGCTGGGCGATTCCAGCTAACCGGAGCCGACACGAAGTCAGATGGTAATCAACGCGCGGCAATAGCGCTCGAAATGCGGGTTTTCGCAAACTGCCTTAGCCATTCCCCCGACCGGGTGCGAACTGCCAATTCACCCGATGTTTGTTTGCGCGTCGCTTCGATAGCTGTAAATGTCGACGTGTGTCGAAAGCGGGGTGGACATGCACCCCGAAACCGGGCTCGCCGCCGATGCCGGGCGCCGTCTGGCACGTCGGGGCTGGCCACGCTGCCGGAGACCGAGTGCACACCTGCCGCCCCCCGTTCCGATTGACGCGGTTACCCCAGGTCACCGCTCCCACCACTCACGCCACGTCGCTAGACTTCGATCACAGCTCAAGGCCGTCCCACCCCCGGCCGTTCCCAAGGAGGCATTCAACGTGAAGCACAACCGACCGGCTGCCGCCATAAGCGTGCTGACCGCGGCCGCACTGGTGCTCTCGGGATGCGGAAAACCCCACACCTCGCTGTCTTACGCCAACGGAGCGCGAGTCGATTGCGGCGGCAAACAAGACCTCACCGCCAGCGGTTCGACCGCGCAGGCAAATGCGATGAAGCGCTTTGTCGATGCCTACGCGAAAGCCTGCAAGGCGCAAAATCTGTCCTACACCGCAAACGGTTCTGCTGCGGGCGTCGAGGACTTCCTGGCAGGCAAGACCGACTTCGCCGGATCCGACCTTCCCCTCACCGGTGACCAGTACGCGGCCGCCAAACAGCGCTGCGGCGGCGCCGACGCGTGGAACCTTCCTGTGGTGTTCGGGCCGATCGCCATCACCTACAACCTCAACGCCGTCGATTCCCTGGTGCTCGACGCGCCCACGCTGGCCAAGATTTTCAACGGCACCATCACGCGCTGGGACGATCCGGCCATCACCGCGATGAACGCCTCGATGCCGCCGGAAAACATTCACGTGATCCACCGCGCCGACCCGTCCGGCACCACCGCCAACTTCCAGGCCTACCTGCAGGCCGCATCCGGTGGGGCCTGGGACAAGGGCACCGGCAAGATCTTCAACGGCGGCGTGGGCACCAGCGCCCACGGCAACGTCGGCACGTCGTCGGAGGTGAAGAACACCGAGGGCGCGATCTCTTACAACGAGCTGTCGTTCGCGTTGGACCAGGGCCTGTTCGCCGCCCAGATCAAGACCCCGGCGAGCCGGAAATCGTTGCGCCCGGTCCGCATCGGAACCGACACCGTCGGCAAGACCATCGCCAACGCCAAGATCGTCGGCAAGGGTAACGATCTCGTGCTGGACACCACGCCTTTCTACAACCCCACCCAGCCCGATGTGTACCCGATCGTGATGGTCACCTACGAGATCGTCTGCTCGAAGTACACCGACCCGGCTGTCGGCCAGGCGGTCAAGGCGTTCCTGCAGGCGGCCGTCGGACCGGGCCAGGTCGATCTCGACAAGAACGGCTACATTCCGTTGCCGCCCGACTTCCAGTCACGCGTCTTCACCGCTATCGACGCCATCACCTCGTCGTCGATTGAGAATGTGCGCTAAGGCTTTTCGCGCTCTAGGTCTGCCCTAGGTCTTCTTAGGCGTTCTTCGATCTCGTTGCCGCCACCAGCCGACCAGGAACAACGCCAAGGCGACGACGAGCGCGATCAACACCCATAGCACGACGGCCTGGTCGATCCAGGAACCGTACGGTGGGTTGCCCGGCAGGATATTGCGCAGCGGGACAATGGCGAACAGCATCGCGCCATACCAGGTTGTCAGCGGCGGCAGGAACGACGTCCGGCCCAGGGCCACCGGAATGGCCACCCACAGCGCCAGCATCGGCAGGGCGATGAGTACCAGCACCACACCGACGTCGAAGATCAGCGGGCCCTTGGACCGGTGCAGCGTGATCACGACGTTGTCCATGATGTTGGGATCGGCGTCGTCGGGGTCGTGGACCCGGGTGACACTAGCGTCCCAGCCGTCCAGCTTTCCGGTGACTTCGACGCGGGCAGGCGCCTTTTCGCGGTTTTGGCCCGTTCCGGTGAACACATCGGCCGCGATGACGTCCGTCTTGTACGAGTCGAAAGGCCAGTTACCCGGATCGCCGCGCGCCTCGATGGTGGTGGTCACCTGCGCCGGCGCCTTGCCAATCGGGTACTGCAGGTCGCCGAGGTCGTTATCGGGATACAGCCGCACCGCCGCATCGGTGGTCAGCACACCGAAGTTCTTGTCGTACAACGAATCTTTCGGGTAGACAAGCACATTCACCGTTAGGCGATTCGCCACCGTTTTCAGCTCGCTCAGGTTCACCTGCACGACGCTGTCTTCGGCCTCGACCTTGCTGAAGTCCACGGCGGGCAACGGCGGCGCCGATTTGGCCAACAGGTGCACGGCGATCAGGGATAGGACGTAGACGCTGATGACCGCTACCAGAATCCCGAAGGCTATTGCGATTTGGCGACCGCGCGCTTCTGGTTTCGACGGCGGCAGCGGCGGGGCTTCAGCGGTCATCGGACATCACCACCACGAGTAGAACGGATAGTTTGACGCCTTTCCCGGCAGGCACGGGGTCAGATGCTAGCAGTCAAGCGGCCTCTTTCAGGGGATAACGACCGCGAATTGCTGCATCACCGTGGATTTCGCCGCACTGAATCCCGGGGCAGCCGCGGGCCCCTCCAGGTGGACGACCACGAGAAATGCCTTGTTGTTCGTCCAGATGTGGGTGATGCGGTCGGCGAAGGCGAGCCCGCCGGTGCTGCCACCGAGCAGCTGGCTGCTGTAGCCGCAGAACTGAGCCGCTTCGACGCTGACCTGCACGCCCGGGTTGGCGGTGCGCAGATCGGCGCCGTAGCGCAAGAAGGCGCCGCCGGGTTCGAGGTCGGTCGGCGTGATCGTCACCCTGGCCGATAACCCGTCGGACCCGCTCGCGGTCAGTGCGACATCACCACCACCGGGGGCCGAGCTCCAGCCGTCGGGCAGCGGCACGGTGAGCCTGGGGGCCACCGGATCCGATACCGACGCCGCCGTCATCCGGCCGTTGCCGGTGGCGGCGGGCAGGCAGGCCAGGGCGTTGGGCGGAATGTGATCGGGCAGTGTGGCCTCGACGCCGGGCACCGGCTCAGCCGGGTCGGATTTGCGCGGCGCGCCCGACGTCGTCGTTGACGTTGCCGTCGTGCCGGCCCGAACGGCGTTGCCGCCCGTTGTTTTCCCGCAACCACAGGCCCCGCCTGCCAGCAGGCAAATCAGACCCGCCGCGACGAACCTGGCTAGCCGCGAACGTTCAGTCACGCGAAAATGCAAGCGCAAGTTCGGTTTCCACGTCTTGATAAGGCCGCCCGGACAAGTCGATGGTGACCGCGGCGATGGTGCCGCCGGTGAAGACGAACGGCGCCTTGTACCGGCTGGATACTCCGGATCCGCCGTTTCGGCCGACGGTGATGCCGGCGCCCGCCAAACCGAAGGTTCCGGGGTGGGTGGTCACATCGGCGAGCGTTCCGACCACCTCGTCATCGACGAACAGGGTGACGTCACCCAGCGGCGTATGACTGTTCGGCACCGTGCCGGTCCGCGTGTAACTGGCGCCGAAGAGGTGTCTGCCCAACGGCACCGGGCCCGACGAGGACACCAGCTGCTGACGCTCGCCCAGGAAGTTGTAGACGTAATGCAGGCGTCCGTCCTGGATGAACAGCACATGCCCGCCGTGCGCGCCGCCCTGCTTGAACAGCACGCCTTCGGCGCCGGTGGTGTCCACGGTCACGTCGGCCAGCACGCCGAACGAGCGGCCACGGATTTCGGCGGCGGCACCGATTCCGACGTCCGCGCAGTCGGGGTAGTAGATGTAGCTGGTCCGCTCCCCCACCAGGTAGGGCCGGAAGCGGGTCATGGTCTCCATCAGGTTCAGGTCCGACAACGGCAGACCGTTGTACTTGGCGGCCTCGGAAAACCACAGCGCCTTAAGCTCTTCCACCTTCTCGGGTTGCTCGGCGGCCAGATCGTGGCACTGGCTGCGGTCGGCCTCGATGTGGAACAGCTCCCAGCGGTCGGCGTCGAAGTGTGACCAGCCCGCCGGCGTGGCGGCGTGCACGGTGTTGGCGAACCAGCCGTTGTGCCAGATCCCGCGGGTGCCCAGCATCGTGTAGAACTGGGTCTGCTTGCCGGTGTCGGCGGCCGGATCATCCAGGGCCACTTTGAAACTCACGCCGTCTAACGGCTTCTGCGTAATACCTTTGACCGTCTCCGGCGCGGTCATGTCCAGCAGGTCGTAGATGGTCGGAGTGATGTCGGAAACGTTGACGTAGTTGTCGCGCACCTCACCGTGGGCCGCAATTCCGTTGGGCCAAGAGATGATTGCCGAGTCGGCAATACCGCCTTCGTGGGAGGCGTAGCGCTTGTAGAGCTTGTAGGGCGTGTTGAAGGCCATCGCCCAGCCGATCGGGTAATGGTTGTAGGTCTGGGGCCCACCGAGGTGATCGAAGAGCTTCATGCTCTCCTCGACGGTGTCGATGTAGCCGTTGAAGAATTTGCCCTCGTTCACCGATCCGTTCGGGCCGCCTTCACCGCTGGCACCGTTGTCGGAAATCACCACGACGATGGTGTTGTCGAGCTGGCCGGATTCCTCGAGATAGTCCAGGACGCGGCCGATCTGGGCGTCGGTGTAGCTGAGGAAACCGGCAAACACCTCGGCCATCCGCGAAAACAGCTTCTTCTCTTCGTCATTGAGCGAGTCCCACGGTCGAACGGTGTCCTGCAGCGGCCACGGCTCGCCGGCCGGCCCCGTGACGTCCAGATAAGGGTTGATCGGGGACAGGTCGGTGTCCGGCGGCACGATCCCCAACGACTTCTGGTTTTCCAGCACGACCTCGCGGTAGCGTTCGTAGCCCATGTCGAACCGGCCGGCGTACTTGTCGGCCCACTCCTTGAAGACATGATGCGGCGCGTGTCCGGCGCCGGGGCACAGATAGGTGAACCAGGGCTTGTCGGGCGCAATCACCTTGGCATCGCGGATGAATTCGATCGTTTTGTCGGCGAGGTCCTTGGACAGGTGGTAGCCGTCTTCGGGCGTGCCGGGCGGGTTCACCGGATGGTTGTCGTAGACCAGGTCCGGGTACCACTGATCGGTCTCACCGCCCATGAAGCCGTAGAACCGCTCGAAGCCGCGCGAGGTGGGCCAGTGCCGTTTCGTCGAGGCCATGCTGCATTCCTCGAGCGGCGTGAGGTGCCACTTGCCGACACAGTAAGTGTTGTAACCACGTTCGGCGAGCACCTCGGAGATCAGCGCGGTGTCGGTCGGGATGCGGCCGTTGCAGTTCGGGAAACCGTCGGTGAATTCTTCGATCGTGGCCATGCCGACCGTGGTGGCGTTGCGACCGGTCAGCAACGACGCGCGGGTCGGCGAGCACAGTGCGGTGGTGTGAAATTGCGACAGCCGGATGCCACGCTGGGCAATCCGCATCATCGCGGGCATCGCGACCAGGCCGCCGAAGCAATCCCAGGTCGCGATGCCGGTGTCATCCCAGACCAGATACAGGATGTTCGGCGAATTCTCCGGGGCGGTCGGTGCGGCATACGGGCCCCAGTCCGGCTCCGAATCGCGAATGTCCAGCTCGATCTTGCCTTGAAAGCCTTGTGCGTCAGGGGACATGCGCCGAGCGTAACCCCACTGCGAAATTTCCGACCATTTTTCGCAGTGGGATTACGCTCGCCAACGCTGAGTCGACCCAGCTCGCGAAAGCAAAACGCCCGAGACCGTGAGGTCTCGGGCGTTGCATGCCACTCGGACGTTACTTGGCCTTTTCCCGTACTTCGACGAGCCGCCACCGCTTGGTGGCCGACGTCGGCCGGGTCTCCATCAGCAGGACGCGGTCGCCGACGCCGGCGTCGCCGTTCTCGTCATGCGCCTTGACCTTCTTGGTTGTCCGGATGATCTTGCCGTACAGCGAGTGCCGGGTACGCTCTTCCAGCTCGACGACGATGGTCTTCTGCATCTTGTCGCTCACCACGTAGCCGATGCGCGTCTTGCGCCGGCCACGCGTCTTCGGGTTCGCCGGAGTGTGCTGCGGGCCCTTCTCTTTCGAAGCGCCATCCTTCGCGGCGGCTTGCTTGGGGGCGGCTTTAGCTTCTGCCATCACGATTCCTTAGTTCCGTCGGATCCGTCAGGACCACTAGCCAGGCCCAGCTCTCGTTCACGCAGCACCGTGTACACACGGGCGATTTCCGAACGCACCGTGCGCAGCCGGCGGTTGTTGTTGAGCTGTCCGGTCGCCATTTGGAAGCGGAGGTTGAACAGCTCCTCCTTGGATTCGCGCAGGCGCTCGGTCAGCTCCTCGTCGGTGAGCTCGCGCAGTTCGCCAGGCGAAATACCCACTGCCATCAGAACTGATCCTCTCGGGTGATGATGCGTGCCTTGATCGGCAGCTTGTGGATTGCTCGAGTGAGCGCCTCGCGAGCGGTCTGCTCGTTGGGGTAGCTGAGTTCGAACAGCACCCGGCCCGGCTTGACGTTGACCACCCACCACTCCGGCGAGCCCTTACCCGAACCCATGCGGGTTTCGGCGGGCTTTTTGGTCAGCGGACGGTCGGGGAAGACGTTGATCCACACCTTGCCACCACGCTTGATGTGCCGGTTGATCGCGATACGAGCCGACTCGATCTGCCGGTTGGTGACATAGGCGTGCTCGAGGGCCTGGATCCCGAAGTCGCCGAAGTTCACCTCCGTGCCACCGCTGGCGATGCCGCGCTGGCGTGGATGGTGTTGCTTGCGGTGCTTAACTCTGCGGGGAATCAACATGATTCAGCTCTCCGTGCTCTGCGGTTCCGCTGCAGGCGTCGCCTCCACCGGAGCCGCACTCTCTTCGGCGCCCGCGGCTCGTCCAGCCTCAGTGCTGGTGGCCGTGGTACCCGATGCGCCGCTGCGGCGTGGGCGGGTGCCCGACGGCCGTTCGCGGCGCGGACGGTCGGCGCCCGCCGGTGCGGCAGCGGCCAATTCGCGCTTGCCGCCGACGATGTCGCCCTTGTAAATCCACACCTTCACGCCGATCCGGCCGAAGGTGGTCTTGGCCTCGTACAGGCCGTAGTCGATGTCGGCGCGCAGGGTGTGCAGCGGAACTCGGCCCTCGCGGTAGAACTCCGAGCGGCTCATCTCAGCGCCACCGAGGCGGCCCGAGCACTGCACCCGGATGCCCTTGACGTTGGGCTGACGCATCGCCGACTGGATGGCCTTACGCATCGCGCGACGGAACGCCACCCGGTTGCTCAGCTGCTCGGCAACGCCCTGCGCCACCAATTGTGCTTGCGACTCCGGGTTTTTCACCTCGAGGATGTTCAGCTGCACCTGCTTTTTGGTCAGCTTCTCCAGGTCCGCGCGGATTCGGTCGGCCTCGGTGCCGCGGCGGCCGATGACGATTCCGGGACGCGCGGTGTGGATGTCGACGCGGACGCGGTCGCGGGTGCGCTCGATCTCCACGTCGGCGATGCCGGCGCGCTCCAGACCGGTGGACAGCAGCCGACGGATCGCCACGTCTTCCTTGACGTAGTCGGCGTACTGCTTGTCGGCGTACCAGCGGGACTTCCAGTCGGTGGTAATCCCCAGCCGGAAGCCGTGCGGATTGATCTTCTGGCCCACTACTCTGAGCCTCCCTTCGCGTCAGAAGTCTCAGACGTCTTGGCTTCGGCTTGCGGCGCAGCCTTTTTCGCGGGCGCCTTCTTGGCGGCGGGCGCCTTCTTGGCAGGTGCGGTGGCCCCCGGGGAGCCGGCCTTCTTCGCCGGTGCCTTCGCGGCGGCCTTGCTGCCCTCGGCACGGCGGGTGCGCGACGACTTCGAAGACTGCTGGTCCTTGCTCGGGCGGCTTTCCACCACAACGGTGATGTGGCTGGTGCGCCGGCGGATCCGGAACGCACGGCCCTGGGCGCGCGGACGGATCCGCTTGGCAGTGGGACCCTCGTCGGCGTAGACGGAGGCGACCACCAGGGTCGCCGGGTCCAGGCCATCGTTGTTCTGCGCGTTGGCGGCAGCACTGGCGATCACCTTGGCGACCGGCTCACTGGCGGCCTGCGGCGCCCAGCGCAAGATGTCGAGCGCGTCGGCCACCGACTTGCCGCGCACCAGGTCGATGACCCGGCGCGCCTTGGTCGGCGAAACCCGCACGAACCGTGCTTTGGCTGTGGCCGATGGGAAAGCCGACGGATATTCAGTCGTCGTGGTGCTCATCGGCGCTTGGCCTTTCGGTCGTCCTTGATGTGGCCCTTGAACGTGCGCGTCGGCGCGAACTCACCGAGCTTGTGGCCGACCATCGCCTCGGTGACGAACACCGGGACGTGCTTGCGGCCGTCGTGCACCGCAAAGGTGTGGCCGATGAAGTCGGGAATGATCGTCGAACGACGCGACCAGGTCTTGATGACCTGCTTGCTGTTCTTCTCGTTCTGCACGTCCACCTTCTTGAGCAGGTGGTCGTCGACGAACGGTCCCTTTTTCAGGCTGCGTGGCATCTGTTACTCCTCGACTTCCTAGCGACCGTGCTTCTTGCCGGTGCGCCGGCGTCGGACAATGAGCTTGTTACTGGCCTTGTTCGGCTGACGGGTACGGCCCTCGGGCTTACCCCACGGGCTGACCGGGTGGCGACCACCGGAGGTCTTACCCTCGCCACCACCGTGCGGGTGGTCCACCGGGTTCATCACGACACCACGGACGGTCGGGCGCTTGCCCTTCCAGCGCATACGACCGGCCTTGCCCCAGTTGATGTTCGCCTGCTCGGCGTTGCCCACCTCGCCGACGGTGGCGCGGCAGCGCACATCGACGCGGCGGATCTCGCCGCTGGGCATACGCAGCGAAGCGTAGGTGCCCTCTTTACCGAGCAGCTGGATGCTGGATCCGGCCGACCGCGCCATCTTGGCGCCGCCACCCGGGCGCAGCTCCACGGCGTGGACCAAGGTACCGGCCGGGATGTTGCGCAACGGCAGGTTGTTACCGGGCTTGATGTCGGCGTTGGCGCCGGACTCCACCACGTCGCCCTGCGAGAGTCCTTGCGGGGCGATGATGTAACGCTTCTCGCCGTCCAGGAAGTGCAGCAGCGCGATGTTGGCGGTGCGGTTCGGGTCGTACTCAATGTGTGCGACCTTGGCGTTGACGCCGTCCTTGTCGTTGCGCCGGAAGTCGATCTCCCGGTAGGCGCGCTTGTGGCCGCCACCCTTGTGACGAGTGGTGATGCGGCCGTGCGCATTACGTCCGCCATGTCCGTGCAGCGGGCGCACCAACGACTTCTCCGGCTCCGTCCGAGTGATCTCGGCGAAGTCGGAGACGCTGGCGCCGCGGCGACCGGGGGTCGTCGGCTTGTATTTGCGAATTGCCATGTCTAATCAGGTCTTTCTCTCGCGCGCGGCTAGGCCGGAGCTCCGAACAGGTCAATCGGCTTGCTGCCCGCGGCCAGGGTGACAATCGCGCGCTTGGTGCCTTTGCGCTTGCCGAACCCGGTGCGGGTGCGCTTGCGCTTGCCCTGCCGGTTCGCGGTATTCACCGATGCGACCTTGACGGAGAAGATCTTCTCGATAGCGATCTTGATCTGCGTCTTGTTCGAATCGGGGTGCACCACGAAGGTGTACACGTTGTCGTCGAGCAGTCCGTAGGACTTCTCCGAGATGACCGGAGCCAGGATGATGTCGCGTGGGTCAGTGACGGTCGCCATCAGGCCGAAACCTCCACATCGTTGTTGTCAGCCTCGTCGTTGTTTTGAGCACTGCCCGAAGCTGCCGCGATATAGGCGTTGAGCGCCTCGACGCTGAACACCACATCGTCGGCACGCAGCACGTCATAGGTGTTGAGCTGACCCGGCGCCAGGATGTGCACACCGGGAAGGTTGCGCACGCTCTTGGCACCGGCCTCGTCGGTGCTGCCGATGACGACCAGCACCTGCTTGCGGTCGGTCAGCGTGTTCAGAAATGCCTTGGCGCTCTTGGTCGACGGCGTCTGACCCGACACCAGCTCGGTCACCGCGTGGATGCGGCCGTTACGGGCCCGGTCGGACAGCGCCCCGCGCAACGCGGCGGCGATCATCTTCTTCGGCGTGCGCTGGCTGTAGTCGCGCGGCTTGGGGCCGTGCACAGTGCCACCACCGGTGAACTGCGGGGCGCGCGTCGAACCTTGCCGCGCACGTCCGGTGCCCTTCTGCCGGTAAGGCTTACGGCCACCACCGCTGACCTCGCCGCGCGTCTTGGTCGAGTGCGTGCCCTGGCGAGCCGCCGCGCGCTGCGCGGTGACCACCTGGTGCATCAACGCGATATTGGCTGGGGCGTCGAACAATTCGGCGGGCAGCTCGATCGAGCCGTCGACCTTGCCGTCCGGCGTCTTGACGTCAATCTTTACCGCTGCCATTACTTCTCACCTCGTTTGATCGCGGTGCGAACCACGACGAGTCCGCCGGTGCGGCCGGGGACCGCACCCTTGATCAGCAGCACACCGTTCTCGGCGTCGACCTTGTGCACCACCAGGTTCTGCACGGTCACCCGGTCGTTACCCATCCGGCCCGCCATCCGCGTGCCCTTGAAGACGCGCGCGGGAGTGGCGCAACCACCGATGGAACCCGGGCGACGGTGCACCGCCTGGGCGCCGTGGCTGGCGCCCTGGCCACGAAAGCCGTGGCGCTTCATGGTGCCGGCGAAGCCCTTGCCCTTGGAGGTACCGGTCACGTCGACATAGGCGCCGTCGGCGAAAATCTCCGCCGTCAGCTCCTGGCCGACCTCGTATTCGGCGGCCGCCTCCGGGTTGTCCAGACGCAGCTCGGCCAGGTGACGGCGCGGGTTGACGCCCGCGGCGGTGTACTGGCCCGTGACGGGCTTGTTGACTTTCCGTGGGCTGATTTCGCCGTAGGCCAACTGCACGGCGCTGTAACCGTCGAGTTCCGGGGTGCGAATGCGCGTGACCACGTTGGGACCGGCCTTGACCACAGTCACCGGCACGACCCGGTTGTTCTCGTCGAACACCTGCGTCATGCCCAGCTTGGTACCCAGAATGCCTTTTCTTGCCATGAGTTCGTCGATCCCCTACTGGATGTTGACGTCGACACTGGCCGGCAGATCGATGCGCATCAGTGCGTCAACGGTCTTCGGCGTCGGATCAAGAATGTCGATCAACCGCTTGTGGGTGCGCATCTCGAAGTGCTCCCGCGAGTCCTTGTACTTGTGCGGGGAGCGGATGACGCAATACACATTCTTCTCGGTCGGCAGCGGCACCGGCCCTACGACGCTGGCACCCGTACGGACGACGGTCTCGACGATCTTGCGCGCCGAGGCGTCGATAGCCTCATGGTCGTAGGCCTTAAGCCTGATGCGGATCTTCTGTCCCGCCACGCTTCTCCTACCCTCACTCTTCTTGAAGCCCGGGGCACCCGGGCTTATATCCATGTCTCAGTGCCCCCGTCGCGCCGACCCGACCCGGCCCATCTGGGGCCGATCGAGCGCCGCGCCGGATACTGCGCCGCTGTTTACCTGTCGTGGTTCACCGGCCCCCGCGGTCGGGCGTGTCACCCTCACACAGCCTTGTTCGCGGCCAAAAATAGTCGCTCCAAGGATGGGACCGGACGCGCCCGTTTGGGCGCTGGTCGTATGCCCGGCCAGGCGTGAACCCGGCTCAAGGCAACCCGAACAGTATGCCCTAGATCATGGCCCAAACAAAATTCCGGTGGTGGGTCAGTTTGCATCAGTCATATCGCTGGCCTGACCTGCGCAGTAAGGTCCCTCTCTTCGCCGTTTGAGCGGAGTCCCGATAGGCCCGAGCGATGCTCAATTTTCGGCGTTGGTTATCCCGAGAGTTCTATCTCTGGTCATGCCGCATCTATGAGGACTGGCACGAAGTCGAACTGACCTCTGATGACGGCGAATGCATCCGCTTCTGCTGCTACGGCGACCTCACGGGGTGGTGGCCCGAGCGCTGGGAGTTCCACTGCTCGTGCGAAAAGCGTGATCGGGGGAAGGACGGCTGAACGGCATTTTCACCGAACTGCTGCCGCGACCGAAATCCATTGAGCTGGGCGGCGAACCGGAACCGATCGCCACGACGTTCGTCGGTGGACTCAAGCACCTGCCGATTCGATACTCGCCGCGCTAGCCCTGCTTTGCGCGCGCTGAACGTGCAGGAAACCGTCGACGGCCGCGAACGCACATTCCCGGTAGTCGAAATCCGGCAGGGTCGACAAACGCCCCAGCACCAGCGGGCCGATCAGCAGGGCGATGGCCCGGGATCGGTCCACCTCGCCCAGTTCCGCGGCCTCCGGACTGTCGAACAAGGCGTCGAACGGCGCCGCGTACTGCTGGGCGATGCGTTCGCGAAGCGTGGTGATCGCCGGGCTGTCTGTGCAGTTGTCGTGGTGCGGTTCTGGCATACCTTCCAGGTCGCGGCCCAGCGCCAACCACGACATGGCGGTCATCAGCGCGGGGGCTTGGGCCACCGATTCGGCTTGGGCAAGCATCAAGGCGACAAGCCGATCCCGCAGCGAGCCCTCGTCGGGCGGTGTCGGGGACGGCGGTATCAGGCTGTTGAACGCCGCGGCCAGCAAATCATTGCCACTCGGGAAGTGGCGATACAGGGTGGCCCTGGCTACGTTGGCGGTACGGGTGACCGCTTCCACGGTCACCGCGCTGGGACCCCCGGAGTTCAACAGCGTCGCGGCGGCTTCCAGTAAACGAGCCCGCGATCGCGCGGGCCGGGGATCCGTACTTCCCTCGGTGATTGTGACTCACCTCCCTGTTTAGAAGCAAGACCATCGGTCTACCTACGAGACTATTGGTCTCTAAACTTCGCACGCCCCCGGAGGGAGGCGCATCTCATGGTCGATGTCTTGACCCGGCCTGACCAGCGTACTGATCCAGTGAGCATTGGCGGTAGCCCGCGCGCGCGAGTCTGGACCCTGGCGGTCGCCTGCATGGGGGTCGCGCTGGTGGTCGCATCCATGACCGCCCTGAACACCGCGCTGGGCGACCTCGCGGTGGCAACCTCGGCGACGCAGTCGCAGCTGAACTGGATTGTCGACGGGTACACCGTGGCGCTGGCCTGCCTGCTGCTGCCGGCCGGGGCGATCGGTGACCGCTACGGCAGGCGCGGCGCGCTGCTGACCGGCCTGGTGGTGTTCGCGCTCGGCTCGGTCACGCCGGCGATCCTGCACGCTCCCATGCAGATCATCGCGGGGCGCGCGGTGGCCGGTGTCGGCGCTGCGTTCGTCATGCCCGCGACGCTGTCACTGCTGACGGTGGCCTACCCGAAGGACGATCGGATGAAGGCCGTCGGCATCTGGGCCGGCACCGCGGGATCCGGCGGGGTCTTCGGCCTGATCGGATCCGGCCTGCTGCTGCACTTTTGGGATTGGCACGCGATCTTCTGGTCATTGGGCATCGCGGGGCTGGTGATCTTCGCCCTGGCGTGCACCGTGTCGCCATCGCGCGACAACAACGCTCCCCGCGTCGACGCGCTGGGGGCGGTTCTGATCGGGGCCGCAGTCGCGATCGCGGTGGCCGCCATCCTGGAAGCCCCCACTCGCGGCTGGGACGATCCTCTGGTCTGGGGCGGGATAGCCGCCGGGGCTATCATCGCGGCGCTGTTCGGTGTCGTCGAATTCCGGCGGCGCCAACCACTTCTCGACGTGCGACTGTTCGCCGACCCTAATTTCGCCACCGGGGTCGCCGCGATCGTCGTGCTGTTCGGCGCGACGTTCGGGTTCTTCTATATCGGTATGCAATACGTCCAGCAGATCATGGGTTATTCACCGCTGACGACGGCAGTTGCTTTCGGCCCGTTCATGATTCCGCTGGCGATTTTCTCGGCGCTGTCGTTTTGGTATGTGCCGAAGCTCGGACTGCGGCTGGTGCTGTTCATCGGCACCCTGCTGATGGCGGTTGGTTTCGGGTGCATGTACACCCTCGACCTGCACTCGAGCTACTCTCAGTTCGCATGGCCGACGTTGATCCTGGCCACCGGCATCGGGATATGCACGGCACCAACGACTTCGGCGATCATGGGCGCGGTGCCCGACGAAAAGCAGGGCGTGGCCTCCGCGGTGAACGACACCTCGCGCGAGATGGGTGGGGCACTGGGCATCGCCGTGGCGGGTTCGATCCTGGCCGGACGCTATTCGCACGAGCTCGCGCCGCAGCTGGCGAGCTTCCCGCCGGCGGTGCGGGGCCCGGCCACCGACTCGCTCGCCAAGGCCGTCGAGGTGGCCGGCCGGCTCGGGCCGCAGGGGGCCAAGCTCGCCGAGCTGAGCAAGACCGCCTTT
This sequence comes from Mycobacterium ahvazicum, assembly GCF_900176255.2. Taxonomy (GTDB): domain Bacteria; phylum Actinomycetota; class Actinomycetes; order Mycobacteriales; family Mycobacteriaceae; genus Mycobacterium; species Mycobacterium ahvazicum. The sequence continues at coordinate 459,503 of NZ_FXEG02000002.1, read as the reverse complement.
CTGACCGCCATGCATGCGTCGACGATCGTGATGGCGGTGATCGTGGCCGCGATCTCGATCCTGATCGGCCTGTGGGCGCCGGGGCGAGACGGCAAGCAGCTGAGCCTGGTGCGCCGGGTGTCTGGCCGCGGCGACGGTGGATCGGACGCTCGCGAACCGCTCGTCCAGCACGACGGCGCCGATCGGTAGCTCGCCCGTCCGCCGAACCCATTCGTGGGCGCACCGCACCAAGGGCGCGGGCCGAAAAGTCGTACCGCAGAACGCACGACGGAAAGTACCAGCGGCCAGGGCGCGATCCGTGCGGTCGGTGCCGGTGGCCGAAATTCACGCTCGAAAGGTACTTGAAACGGCCAGATCGTTCTGGTATCAGAGATACATATCGACAGGGACAGGTCATCTCGCAGGATGAGGTGGATGTGATGTTGATGAGTACTTACTCACGCAGACAACGAGTACGCCGGTCGTCGCCGGCGCCGAGTGGCGTTGCACGGTCCGCATTGTCGAGACTGACACGTGCAGAGTTATCGACGGGCTCGTCGGGGCACCCAGTCTGTTTGTCTCGCTGGATAATTCGCTGTGCATCAATGCCAGCGCCGGATCGGCCGTACAGCGGGGTGATCACGTGAGCGTGGCGATTGAGCCGTGCTGCCCGGCGTTGGTGGAGGCAGCGGCCATCGTGGAGGCCGAGTGGATACGCGTGCGCTGCTCGAGCGAGAAGGGTGCTCATGTCACCGGTGGGCTGCCCGCGCGACGGCCGGGTCCGCGTCGAGCGAGCACCGTAGTGACCGTGGGACCCACGCCGTACGCAGGGTCGGTCGAGCAAGCCAGGCCGGACGCACGCTGGCAGGTGAGCATGGTGTGGCCGCGCCAGCGATCGCCTCCGCTGCACTCGTGATTGCCACTGCGACAAGCCCATTCGAGCTGAAGGAGGTGGTCTGCTAGCAGAGCCATTGCACACCACGGTGATACGGCTGTCATGCCGTCCACGAATATTGCGACGCATATCTCGCGCATGACGCACCATCATCCGCGCGCACCGCCACTGGTCGTGGCCATTTACGTGGAACGCATGAACGCAGTCTCATCGGGCGGGTCGCGCCCCCTCGACATCTCGGCCAACCGAGCGCGGCCCGCCCAGCCACCGTGGCCCGGGCAACCGGAAGGCCCGGCAGAGCCGCCGCTTCAGCGGACGAATTCCACTGCCCGGTGACCGATCATCACGATGGTCGCGTGCGGGCCGCGGCTGGTGATGGCGGGCAGGACGGAGCCGTCGATCACCCACAGGTTGTCCATCCCACGCACCCGGCACCGAGAATCGACGACCGCGTGCGGGTCACCGTCGGGACCCATCGGTGCGCTGGAGCACAGGTGCTGCGATGTCGCCCATACCGGCGGCCCGACATATGTTGCCGCACCGGTAAGTTCGCGCGCCAGCTCGCTGCCGCGGCGCAACGCGGCGATGTCTTCGGGTTCGCTGTCGTAGCGGTGCTCGATGCGCGGGGACACGGCCGGATCCGCGGACACCAGCGAGATGCGCCCGCGCGCCCGCGGCTGCATCAGCGCGACCCCGAGATGCGGCCAGTCGGGATGGCCCGCCGTGCCGTCACCGGTCATCGCGACGAACCCACCCGTGTACGGCCGGATCTCGATATCGTCGGCGGTGTTGAGCACCACCTCCAGCACGGGCCGCCCAGTGGCCACCGCCCAGTCGGTGGGCAGCACCCATTCGGGGTGATCGCGGCAGTTCATCCCCACCGGAAGCGGTGCCACCACCGGCACGCCGAGTGCTTGCAGCATCGCCTCCTCGCCAATGCCGGACAGCATCAGCAGCTGCGCTGATTGAATGGCACCGCCACACAGGATGATTCGGTCAGCGGTCAGCGACATCGGGCCTTGCGGGCCGACGACGTCGACCCCGAAGGCAATGGTGCCGTTGAACCGCAGCCGCACCGCCCGAGTCTGCGACAGCAGGGTCAGGTTGGATCGCCCCAGCGCCGGCAGCAGATAGCCCGCACCCGGCCCGATGCGGATGCCGTCGACGATGTTAAGCGGCACCGCGCCGACGCCCGGTGCCGGCTCGGGACCGCAATCGTTGAGATCGGCTGTCCAGGAAAACCCGGCGCTTTGCGCTGCGGCAATGAAACGCTCAGTGGTACCGGTCATTTCGTGTGTGCGGCGAACCAGAATCGGCCCGCTGTCGCCATGGGCGGGACCGGTGAAGTCCAGGTCGGTCTCGATGGCCCGGAAATGGCCGATCACGTCGGACCATGCCCAGCCCGGTATCGCGGCCCGATCGAAGTCGCGCGGCAATCCGCGGCAGAAGTATCCGCCGTTGACCGCCCCCGAACCGCCGAGCGTCGCCCCCCGCACGATCGGCAGTTCGCGAACGGGCTGATCGGTGATCCGGCTCGCATAGCGCGCCACCAGCGGGCTGCCCGCCCCGATCGGCAACTGCAACCCGTTGGCGGTTTGCGCCAGCAGCGCCGGGTCAGCGAGCGCGGGACCCGCTTCCAGGACGGTCACGGTCCGTGCGGGGTCGGCGGAAAGGCCTTCGGCAACAACGGATCCAGCACTTCCGGCGCCGACGATCAGCACATCGCTGTGCGTTGTCAAGGCGCCGGCTAGCTCCGGATTTGCGGTTTGAGCGCGCGCAGGTTGCGCTCGCGGACCACGCCCCACCACAGCCCCAGGCCGTAGGCCAGGTCGTCGACGCGCTTGAGCAACAGATAGGTCAGCAGGCCGATCGGCTCGGCCTCGTCACCGGTGGTGTCGCGGCGACGCAGCCAATCGACCACGCCGTCCATCACCGCGGCCACCACGACGACGCGTCTACAGTGCCGGGACACGATCGCGGCGAGCAACGCCACGGGCCAGTAGTGCCGGCAGATGGCCGAGGCCAGCTGCAGCGCCGCCGACCACAGGCCGCGGGTCGCGATCACCACGACATCGGAGAAAGCGGTATCGGCGCTGCGCATGGCTTTGGCGATGCGCCGGCCGGTCAGCACGGCGATCACGACCGACGCCAGTTGCGACAGGCTGGTCCCGAGCGCCATCAGGATCCAGGCCATCAGCGCCCACCCGGAGATCACCACCGGGGCGGTCTTGTCGGGGTGGCGTACCGACAGCGGGGCCGCCGAACCGCCGTAGAATGCCTTGCGCGCAAGCCAATCCCGCAATTGGGTGCGGTGATCGTGCGCGACCAGCGCGATCGGCTCGTAGCGCAGCCGGGCACCCGCCTCGATCAGTCGCCAGCACAGGTCGACGTCCTCACCGGACTGCATGGTCTCGTCGAACCCGCCGACATCAGCGAGCGCGGAGCGGCGGCAGATGATCGCCGCACTGGGCACGTAGGACACCGTGCTGTGCGGCAGCACCGGCGCTTCGCGCTGCCCGAGGTCGAGGGAGGAGTGCACCGCCTCGTAGCGGGCGACCACGTTCTCGCTGTGGGCCAGGCCCACGATCCGGGGTGCCACCAGGGCCACCGTCGGGTCGCAGAAGTGGCCGAGGAGAGCCTCCAGCCAGCCGCGGCGTGGCGTCACATCCGAGTCCAGGAAGGCGACGAAGTCGGTGGTGCACGCCGCCAGCCCGGTGTTGCGGGCCGCCGCCGGCCCCTTGCTGCGAGGGTGGTGCAACACCTCGATGTCGCAGTGTGTGCCGGCGAAGTCTTCCTGCTCGATGGGCGACACCGAGCCGTCGTCCACCACGATCACGCGCAATCCGCGCAGCGAGTTCACCAGCCGTCGCACACCAGAAACATTGTCCCGCACTGGAATTACCACGGTGACGTCGCGATGCGACGGTCCGCCGGCCGGGCGCGGATGCGCGACGGTGGCGTCCAGCAGGGTGCGGGCCAGCTGGGCACTGACGTCGTCGCGGACCTTCAGCCGGCCGTCCGAGAGCATGTCCTGGGCGGCGGGAGCCAGCTTGAGCAGTCGGGTCGGCGAGCCGCCCAGCAAGGCCGAGCCGTCGCCGAGTACCCGCACGCGGCGATCGACCTGAACGGCGAACCCGTCCGGCAGTCGAGGCTGACTCATGTCAGCATTCCGTCGGGGCCGGGCGTCCAGCGCACGATGCGGCGCACAGAACCGTCGACCATCTCCGAGAAGATGCGCTTGCCCTCGGCCGCGGTGGCGGTGGTGGGGTCTCCCAACACGCCCACCGGACTGACCGCCGCCACTCCGCCGGTGCGCATCGCCGGGAGCAATTCGGGCAGTGGCGCCCGGTTCCCGGGGAGCCACCGATCGGTCAGCACATCGGACGGCGAGATATGCAGCAACACCGATGTTTCGGTATGGCCGGCGTGGGCGTCGGCGCCGGCGGCCGCGCACGGGCACCAGGCGACGTCGCGGCCTTCGGTGCGAAGGGTGGTCACGGCACGGTGCAATGCCTGCGTGTTGCCGCCGTGGCCGTTGACGAAGACCAGGCGCCGGGCCCAGCCGGCGGCCGACCTGCCGTACTCGACCAGCAGCATCGTCAAGGCGTCGGTGCCGATGGAAATTGTTCCGGCGAAACTCTGATGCTCACCGCTGGCGCCGTAGGAGATAGCCGGCGCCACCAACCAGGGCTGCTCAAGGCTGGCCCGGGCCCCCCGGGCGACCGCCGTCGCGATGCGAGTGTCGGTGTCCAACGGCAGGTGCGGACCGTGTTGCTCGGTCGACCCCAGCGGGATCATTATCGACGGCGAGGTGGGAAATAGCTCGTTCGACGTCGCAGCTCCTAATTCGCCGAGTACGGGCACTCGGTGATGGTAGGCCGAATTCACCTGGCGTGCACCAATTGTTGAGCGTTCAAAGTTAATTTTTTTCTGGGCTGTTCATCGGGGCGCCGAAATTCGGCTCGTCCGTCACGGTTGCCACGCGCGTATCACAATTTTCGCATACGTCGATTTTCGCTCGCAATCCCACATTGGCCTGAATTCGGCGGTTCCGCGGGAGGGTCCGACGCAGCACCCTGGGCGCTAAATATGGCAAAGCCGCCCAACATGCTGCGGATTAACTCGGGCGCCGCCGAGATCAGGCCGGCGCAACGCCGAGGGCGCGGGTGAAGCCGTCCGGCACCAGAATGTCGTCCGGGCGCAAGTCGTGGACCGACGCATGCCCCAGCCCCATCAGCGCCGAGTCGATACCCCCGCGCAGGACGTCGAGCACGTTCTCGACGCCCGCTTGACCGTTCGCGGCCAGGCCCCACAGATAGGCGCGGCCGATCATCACCGCCCGCGCTCCCAATGCCACAGCCTTCACCACGTCGCTGCCGCGCCGGATGCCGCCGTCCAGCAACACCTCGACCTGGTCGCCGACCGCGGCCACCACCGGGGGCAGCGCCCGGATGGACGCGGGCGTCCCGTCCAGGTTGTTGCCGCCGTGGTTGGACACCGATATCGCCGAAACACCAGCATCCACAGCTCTTTTCGCGTCATCGACACGCATGACGCCCTTGAGCATGAATGGTCCGCCCCACAGCTCACGCAGCCAGGCGATGTCCTCCCAGGTCGGCGGGGGCGTGCCCATCCATTCGCCGTAGGCCTGGAAGAACGGCGGACCGGCCTCCCCCCGCGCCGCCTGGTTCGGCACCGACAACGCCGGCGGACGCATCGTCTTCGCCCACTTCAGGAACCACCGCGGTTTGAAGGCCGCTTCCGGCGACAGCCGCAGAATAGTGCGCAGGTTCATTTCTTCGGGAATCTTGGGGCTGCCCCAGTCGCGCCCGTGCGAGAAGGACCAGTCGGTCGTGACGATCAAACCGACCGCACCGGCCGCGCGGGCCCGCTCCACCCGGTCCGCGATCGCGTCGCGCCCGCCCAGCCAGTACACCTGGAAGAACAGTTTGGAGTTTGCCGCGATCACTTCCTCGATCGGCTTGCTGGCGAACGAGGACAGACCCATCGCCGTCCCCCGCGCCGCCGCGGCCCGCGCGACGGCCACCTCACCCTCCGGGTCGACCGCCTGAACGCCGGTCGGTGAAATCAGCACCGGCATGGAGATATCTTGTCCCATAACGGTTGTCGACAACTCGCGCTTTTCCTGCGCGCCTATCACGTGCGGCGCGAATCCCAGTTCGCCGAAAGCTTCGACATTGTCCGAGACCGTAATTCCTTTTTCGCTGGCCGCAACAAGGGCCGCATAAACGGATTTCGGCAACCGGCGCTTTGCGCGCTGCTGCGCGATGGCGATTGTCTCAAACCACTCGTCGGCCACGACTACACGGGGCTTTCGTTACACAGCCGCGCCGGCGGGTGCTGCGGCGGCCGCACCGACAGTGTCAGCGGCACCGGCTGGCGGACCTGCTGGCCACGCGAGTGGTCGGCTCGCGGGCGCGGAGTCTCCCGATCCTGCGCCAGTGCCGACTCGCTGTGCCCCTGGACGCATTCGGGATCCGGTCCGTCCATCGGCAGGCCGGTGAAGAACTTGGCCGCCATGCAACCACCACGGCAGCTGTCGTAATGCCCGCAACTTCCGCAGGCGCCCGCCGATTGGGGCTCGCGCAGCTCGCGGAACAGCGCGGCGTTCTTCCAGACGTTGGAGAACCCAGCCCCAAAACCAGTGTCCGTCAAGACGTTTCCGGCCAGGAAGCGGTCGTGGATGGCGAACGGGCAGGCGTACACGTCGCCCACCGGATCGATCAGGCACACCACCCGGCCAGCTCCGCACATGTTCAAGCCGGACAGCGCACCCGAGGCGCCCAGCGGGGCCAGATGGAAGAAGGAGTCGCCGGTGAGCACCCGCTCCCCCTTGGCGACCAGCCAGTCGTAGAGCGCGACCTGCTGGGCCGCGGTCGGGTGCAGCTCTTCCCAGACATCCGCGCCGCGCCCCGAAGGCCGCAGCCGGGTGATCCGCAGGGTCGCGCCGTAACGGCTTGCCAGCGCTGCGAATTCGTCGAGCTGGTCGACGTTGTGACGGGTGACCACGACAGAGATCTTGGCGTCTTTGAAGCCGGCCGCGGCCAGGTTCTCCAGCGCGCGCACCGCCATCGCGAAGGAGCCCGGTCCGCGGACCGCGTCGTTGACCTCGGCGGTGGCGCCGTCCAGCGAGATCTGGACGTCGACGTAGTCGCTGGCCGCCAGCCGCGCGGCGACCTCCGGTGTGATGCGCACCCCGTTGGTCGAGAACTTCACTCCGACGTGGTGCGCGGTGGCGTAGTCGACAAGCTCCCAAAAGTCTTGGCGCACAGTCGGTTCCCCGCCACCGATGTTGACGTAAAACACCTGCATGCGTTCCAGCTCGTCGATGATGTCCATGCACTGTCGGGTGGACAGCTCGCGTGGATCGCGCTTACCCGACGAGGAAAGGCAGTGCACGCAGGCCAGGTTGCAGGCGTAGGTGAGTTCCCACGTCAGGCAGATGGGGGCGTCCAAGCCGTGCTCGAACTGCTCGATGAGCCGGGGTACGGGGGCCGCTGTTGTCATTGATGGTCCTCCTGGGGCACCAGCATGCGGGACTCGACCAACACACCCAACGCGTGCAGGTAGGGCCCCTGCTCCGAGTCGTCGACCCCCTCGGCCCGCAGGGCGGACCGGACGTCGGGGTGGTCGGCCAGCGACTGCACCACCGCAAGGATGGTGCGGTTCTTCAGGAACGAAAGCTTGCGGGTGCCGAAGTGATAGAGCAGTGCGCCAAACGGTTCCGGACGAACCGCGACCTGCGGGTGCAATCGCCAACCGCGATCAGGGTCGAACCGGCTTTCGGTCGATCGAGCCTGCGCGGGCGCAGGCACGGTCAGTAGACCCCGCACATTCCGTCGATGGACACCTCTTCAACCAGAGTCTCGGTGACGAGCTCGGCGTCGGTTTCGATCTCGCGGTCCATATGAATTGCCTCTCCTGCGCTCTCGACAACGATGGTCGATCTTGTCACAATCGTCGTCAGAATATGGCATCGGGTGCCGAAATGGAAGGGCGGGTCTGATGAATCCGCAGGCGCGGGTCGGCCGGCGCCGCTCGACAACGCCGGACCACATCACCGACGTCGCTATCGCGTTGTTCACCGCGCGGGGATTCGCCGAGGTGAGTGTCGACGACGTCGCGCAGGCCGCCGGGATCTCGCGCCGCACGCTGTTCCGCTACTACGCCTCCAAGAACGCCATCCTCTGGGGCGACTTCGACAGCCACCTCGCGCATCTTCGCGAGCTGCTGGACGCGGTCGGCCCGCGAGTCCCGCTGGGCGAGGCATTGCGGGCAGCACTGTTGGCGTTCAACACCTTTGACGATTCCGAGACCGTCCAGCACCGTCAGCGGATGCGGGTCATCCTGCAAACCGCCGAACTGCAGGCGTATTCGATGACAATGTACGCCGGCTGGCGCGAGGTGATCGCGGAGTTCGTCGCCCGGCGCTCGGGCGCCAAGACGACCGACTTGGCGCCGCAGACCGTGGCCTGGACGCTGCTCGGGGTCGCGCTCTCGGCCTACGAGCATTGGCTGCGCGACGAGGCCGTCACGCTGCAGTCCGCACTCGGCAATGCCTTCGACGTCGCCGGTGCCGGACTGAACGCGCTGAACCCATGACCGCCGATCGCACGCACCTGCTGCACACTCTGCGCTCGCAGGGGCGGTTCTGCGGTATCTCCGGATCCCCGATGTACGACGAGCTGTTCGAGCTGGTGGCCTCCGACGTCGAAACCGGTGGGATCTTCGCGGCGATCCTGTCCGGTCACGAGGACGACCCGGCGCGCGAGGCGGTGCCGCTGCGGCTGCTGGGCGGCCTGCACCGGATGGTGCTCGACGGGCGGGCCGAGGTGTTGCGCCAGTGGTATCCCAGCACCGGCGGCACCTGGGATGCCGCCGGCGCATGGCCCGAGATCAAGCTCGCCGCGGCGGCCCATGCCGAGTCGCTGCGCACGGCGCTGGGGCAGCCGCCGCAGACCAATGAGGTGGGTCGATCCGCCGCACTAATCGGTGCCCTGCTGCGTGTCAACCACGAAAATCAGTTTCCGATAAGGCTTTTCGAGATCGGATCGAGCGCCGGGCTGAACCTGCGGGCCGACCGATACCACTACCGCTACGGCGGCGGGCAGTGGGGACCGATCGACTCGCCGGTGATCATCGACGACGCTTGGCGGGGCCAGGTGCCGCCGCCCGGCTCGGTGCGGATCGTCGAACGACGGGGCTATGACATCGCGCCGGTGGATGTCACGGACACCGACGGCGAGGTGACCGCGCTGAGCTATGTCTGGCCCGACCAGTCCGCCCGGCTGGAGCGGCTGCGCGGCGCCATCGCGGTCGCTCGCAGGGTGCCCGCACTGCTGCTGCGACAGAGCGCCGGCGCCGCCGTGAACGGCCTGACACTGGCCGACGGCGCATTGACGGTGCTGTGGCATTCGATCACGTGGCAGTACCTGTCGCAGGACGAACGCAGTGCGGTGCTCGACGGGATGAACACGCTCGGCGAACGAGCCGACGCCACAGCGCAGTTCGCACACCTGACGATGGAACCCGCGCGCGACGGTGCGGGCGGCCCGCTGAAGTTCCTGGTGCGCGTCCGTCGCTGGCCCGGCGGTGAGGTTGTGGTGCTGGGTGAATGCCATCCGCACGGCCCACCGGTGAACTGGCGATAACCACAATCAGGAAAAATTTTGCCCACTACCCGTCGGAGTTCGGGGCGCCGCAGCGACGATAAGGGTGTGAGCGCCGGAACGGATCACCAATCCGACCCTCGACGCGCGCTTCTGGCGCTCTACGACGAGGCGTTGCCGGTGGTTTACGGGTACTTCGTCCGACGCTGCGGCGAACGTGCCGCGGCGGAGGACCTGACGTCGGAGACCTTCCTCGCGGCGATGGACGCCGCACGCCGGGCCGAGCCGCCGCCGATCTCGGTGGCGTGGTTGCTCGGCGTGGCGCGACACAAACTGGCCGACCATTATCGGCGCGGGCAGGACCGGCTCAGCGTGCCGGTGGCCGAGCTGCCGGAACCCGTCGACAGCGCCGACGACTGGGACGCCGAGCTGGATCGGATGGTCGCCGAAGCCGTACTGGCCCGGCTGGCCGAGTCACACCGCACGGTGCTGGTGCTGCGCTATATGGACGACTGCAGCGTCGGCGAATGCGCCGAGCTGATCGGGCGCACGGTGCATGCCACCGAAGCGTTGCTGGTCCGCGCGCGCCGCGCCTTCAAGAGGCACTACCCGGAAGGAGGCACGTCATGAACCAACACGACCCACTCAGCGTGCTGCGCTCCGATGACCTCCCGGTTCAACCTGATCCGGCTTTTGCCGCGCAGCTGCGCCGGCAACTGGAATCCGCACTGTCGCTACCCGAAGGAGTTGTCATGAGCGGCACCACGACTGCCCTTGCCGACCTGACCGAACCCGTTGCACCGCAGCGGCCGCGGCCGGCGGCATTGCCCTACCTCAGCGTGGCAAACGCACGCGCGGCCATCGACTGGTACGCCGACGCATTCGGCGCCGTGGTCGTCGGCGACCCGGTCGTGATGGACGATGGGCGCATCGGGCACGCCGAGATCGCGATCGGCGACGGCGTGCTGTACCTGGCCGATGAATATCCCGAGATCGGCCTGAAAGCCCCTGCTGCCAGGGCGGTTTCGGTCAGCCTGATGCTGCACGTCGCCGACACCGACGCCGCACTGCAGCAGGCGCGCGACCACGGCGCGACCGTCGAGCGGGAGATCTACCAGAATTACGGAACCCGCAACGCCACTGTCGTCGACCCGTTCGGGCACCGCTGGATGTTGTCCGGGCCCGCAGCCGCGCCGGTTTCGGTCATTGCGCACGGCGACATCGGATACATCTCGGTGTGGACTCCGGATGCCGATCGTGCGGCGGCCTTCTACGGGCACGTCCTGGGCTGGACATACGACCCGTCGTCACACCGGGTCACCAACACCGACCTGCCGACCGGCATCGTCGCCACCGACGAGCCCGCCACCCTGTTCTGCTGCTACGCCGTCGACGACGTGCGGGCCGCCCGCATCGCGGTAGCAGAAGCCGGCGGTGTTCCCGGCGAAATCCGGGACACCGACTACGGCGTCCTGCTGGAGGCCACCGACCCACAAGGTGCGGCCTTCGCGGTGCACCAACCCATCGCCGGCCGAAAGCGCGCGGAGATCAACGGTTCTGGGCCCGGTGAACTGTCTTATGTCACCTACCAAGTGCCGGATTCAGCCGCGTTCCGCCACTTCTATGGGCGGGTGCTGCGCTGGACCTTCGAGCCGGGCCGCATCGCCGACGGCTGGCAAGTGGTGGACACGCATCCGATGGCCGGGGTTGCCGGTGGCAGTGCGCGTCCGACCACCGTGCCGATGTGGACGGTGGCCGACATTGATGCCGCGGTCACGCGGGTGCGCGAAGCCGGCGGCGCCGTGCTGGATGAGCCGACCCGCCAGCCCTACGGCATCAGCGCCGAGTGCACCGACGATCAGGGCGCGCGGTTCTACCTGGGCCAGTTTTGAAGGCCAGCTCTAAGCCTGATTTCTACTGCAGCGCCTCGGGATTGGCGATCCGGATCGGCGCACCGTCCAGCCAGGCCACCACCGCCTCGATGCTGTCGGAGTAGAAAGCACTCAGCATCTCGCGGGTGACGTACCCCAGGTGAGGGGACAATGTCACGTTGGGCAGAGCGCGCAGCGGATGGTCGGGCGCGGGGGGTTCGACGTCGAACACATCGAGACCGGCTCCGGCGATACGACCGGTCCGCAGCGAAGAGATCAGTGCGGCCTCGTCGACGATCGGGCCCCTGGACGTGTTGATCAAGTAGGCGTGCGGCCTCATCAGGGCCAGCTCGGCTTCGCCGACCAAACCTCGTGTCCGCTCGGAGAGCACCAGGTGGATGGACACCACATCGGAGGATTCGAACAATGCCGCCTTCTCGACCCGGCGCGCACCGGCCGCGGCCGCGGCCTGCGCGGTCAGGTTTTGGCTCCACGCAACGACATTCATGCCGAACACCCCCGCGTACTCGGCCATCCGTTTTCCGGTTCTGCCCAGCCCCAGCAACCCGAGGGTCTTACCGGCCAGCGTCACGCCAACGCTGCTCTGCCATCCCCCATCGCGCATCCGGCGGTGCTCTTCGGCCAAGTTGCGCACCGTCGCGATCAGCAAGCCCCAGGCCAGTTCGGGGGTGGCGTCGCGGACCGCCCGGAACCGGGGGTTGCCGAAATCCGAATGGGCAACCAGGACTCCGGATTCACTGGCCGCCACCATGTCCAGGTTCGGCAGGCTCATGCCCACGATCGTTATCAGCTTCAGATTCGGCAGTCGCTCAAGCAGCGTGCGCGGCAACGCCATCCGTTCGCGCATCGTGCAGATCACGTCGAACGGTTGCAGGACCTCTACCGCTTCCGCTTGACCGAGATGCCGCTCGAAGACGGTGATCTCGGATCGGCTCTGCACCGGTGACCAGTCGGCGAGCTCGAGTGCCAAACCGGCATAATCATCGAGTATCGCCACCCGGTGCATATCGTCAGCCTAGCAGCTCCGAAATCGGTGCTGCCGCAGCGATTTTGCCGCGGGCCTTCATGACTTTGCCCGGCAAACCGCCGCCGACCACGCCCACCACCGCCCCGTCGCGCTCGTAGTAGGCCAGGAACTTTCGTCCGTCGTCCTCGACCAGGTGCACGACGTCGGTTGCTTCCGGCTCGCCCAGGCATTGGATCTTGACGTCGTACTGGTCGCTCCAGAAGTACGGCACGACCGTGATAGAAGGCACCTCCTGACCAAGCATCGCGGGCACCACGACTCGAGCCTGGTCCGCGACGTTGCTCCAATGCTCCACGCGCGCTTGATGTCCCGTCGCATCACGCCAAGAGGCGACGTCTCCGAGCGCCCACACGTTGGGCGCACTGGTGCGCCCGGCGTCGTCGCAGATGACACCGTTGTCGACCTCAACGCCGCTGCCCTGCAGCCACTCGGTGGCCGGACGCGATCCGATACCGACGACGACCAGGTCGGCAGCCAATTCGCTGCCGTCGCTGAGCACCACGGTGTCGACATGGCCTTCGCCGCGCACCTCGGCAACCCCGATGCCGGTGCGCACGTCGACGCCCTCATTACGATGCAACCGCGACACCAGCTCACCGATCTGCTCGCCGAGCACCGACGCCAGCGGCGTCGGCTGCGGCTCCACCAGCACCACATCGACCCCCATGCTGCGCAGGCTGGCCGCGACCTCGCAGCCGATGAAGCCGGCTCCGACGACCACGGCGTTGTGCGCCTTGCAGGCGTGCTCACGCAACGCCATGCTCTCGTCGAACGACCTCAGCACGCGAATACCTTCGAGATCCGGGAACGCGGGAATGCGCCGCGGGACCAACCCGGTCGCAATCACCAGCTCGTCGTAGCCGAGCATGGTGCCGTCGGAGAGGGTCAGGGTCTGCGCGTCGATGTCCAGGCCGGTGGCCGCCGCACCGAGGCGCAGCGTGATGTTGTTCTCGTCGTAGAACTCACGCGGCTTGAGGGCGACATCGTCGACCTCTTTGCGCAGCACTTCCTTGGACAAAGGCGGCCGGTCATACGGCAGGTGGACCTCGTCGCTGACGATCGTGACGGGCCCGGTGTATTCCGACCGCCGTAATTGCTCGGCCGTGCGGGCCGCGGCCAGCCCGCCTCCGACGATCACGATTCCTTTATTGCTCACGTGGAGTTCATAGCACGCGCGACGCTCAGTACTTTAGGGCGCCCTTATCGACGGGGATCTGCATGCCCGTCACGGTGCCCGCGCCGTCGCCGGCCAACCAGGCAACGACGTCGGAAACCTCCTCGGCCGCCATGAATCCCTTGTACTGCATCGGCATTGGCGGGAAGCTGTGCACGAAGCGGGGATGCTTGGCGAAGATCTCCATCATCGCTTCCGGTTCGATCATCGGGGTGTCGATCGAGTAGGGGTGAATCGAGTTGACCCGGATACCGTATTCGCCGAGCTCGATCGCCAGCGAGTTGGCCAGCGCGGTCAACCCGAACTTGCTGGCCGAATAATGGCCGTTGCCGGGAGTGGCCTTCAGGCCGGCCGACGAGCTCACCACCACAATCGATCCGCCGTTGCCAGCCTCGATCATCGCGGGGATAGCGGCGCGCAGGGTGCGCCAGGTGCCGGTCAGGTTGACCCCGATCACGGTGTCCCACTGCTCGTCGGTGAGTTCCCAGACCCGGCCCCAGCCCAGCACACCGGCGTTGGCCACCACGATGTCGAGCCGGCCGAACTGTTCCACGCCGTCGGCCACCAGCTGACGCACGGTGGGATCGTCGCGAATGTCGCCGACGCGGGCCAGGATCTTGCGGCCCTCGGCCTCCACCAGGCGAACGGTCTCACTGAGATCTTCGGGGGTGGCCGGCGTGTACGTCACGGTGTCGGACACCGACGCGCAGATGTCGAGGGCGATGATGTCGGCGCCCTCGCGGGCCAGCCGCACCGCGTGCGCGCGCCCTTGCGCGCGGGCGGCGCCGGTAACGAATGCCACCCGTCCCTGCAGTGATCCTTCACGTCCCGACACGGCACGCCCCTTTCGCCGAATCACAGGCTAGCAGCGAAACTGAAACGTGTTCTAACTTGGCTCGCCGACGCGGACGGGCTCAGATCTCCGAGATGATCTGGGTCCGGCGTGCGTTGTATTCGTCGTCGGTCAAAGCGCCACTGGCGCGCAGTGTCTCGAGCTGTTGGAGCCGATCGGCGATCGAGGCCTGGGGCGGCGTGGCGACGGGCGCCGCTCCGGCCGGGGCCCCCTGCGCCGCGGGCGCCTGGGCGGCCGCGCGGCGCACCACCGCCTGGATCTGTTCGCGCAGCGCCGGGTTCGACCGGATGTCGACCATCCGGTTGAGCGGAACGTTGTTGTCCTTGAGGATCTGCAGGATCTCCATCAGCGGCCCGGCTTGCCCGCTAAGGTCATAGGTCCGGTTGTCCTCGGCCACCGTAAACTGCGCGGGTACCAGACCATTGACCAAAGCGCTTCGCTCCCAGTCGATTTGGTATTCCTGCGTCGTAGGGTCAAGCAATACCACGAGCTTTCGCGCGGTGAGGTTGCCCAACCGGGTGACGTTGGCGATGACCCGGTCTTGACTGTCGAACGCCGGGAAGCCGGGTCCCTCGATGTGCAGGTCGACCTTCACCAGCGGCTGGTCGTTGATCCGGGTTCCCGTCTCGGAGAGCCCGACGATTTGGGCGAGCGCCAGCACCCCGTGCTGTTCGAGCAGCGCGGACTTGGCCGCCGATTTCGCACCGTAGTTGGTCAGCGCGAGTGCGATGAGCACGTCGGCCACGGTGATGAGTAGGCCGACGTAGAACATCCATTGCAGCAGGTTGCCCAGCCCCAGGGTGAAGTAGACGACCAGAAAGATCGGCCCGACCAGACCACCGCACAGCAAAACGACCAACTGTGTCTTCAGATACCGCGCCAACACGTGTTTCTCCTCGCCTCGCCGGGAAGGTTCGTGTCAGATTAGCGCTGTCGCGTGCGCTGTATCCATAGCCTGCGTGCGGGCATCGGCCCTGGCAGTCAGCGCGATGGCTTCGGTGGTGCGCCTTTGGGAGAGGCGGGCGGCGGCGCCATGGCCGGCCCGTTGGACAGGGGCATCGCCGCGGGCAGCATCGTGGCCGACGACAGTTCCGCGGCCGCCACATCCGGCGGGGCGGTAGCGGCGGTCGCCGGGCCGGCGACATCGGCTGCCGTCGCAGCGGGGGGTACCGCTGCTGCCGCGGGGGCCGCCGCCGCTGCTGCCGGCGCCGCCGCTGCATACGCCGATGTTTCTGAGTGGGGCGCCGTTGCCGAAGCCCCGGCCGGGGCCGCCGCCGTGGTGGTTGCCGCCATCGGCGTCACCGTTGCTGTTGCCGGGGCGACCGTGGGCGCCGCCGCGGCGGCCGGCGCCGCTGCAGCCGGTTGCACCGCCGCTGCCACCGGCGCCCCGGATGCCACGCCGCCCGCCTGCGCCGCAGCGCCGATGAATTGCTGACTGCTCATTGCCTGGCCGGATAGGTTGGCCGCACCCGCCACCGCCTGCGGGGCGACCGCCAACGGCTCGGCGTTGACGACCTCGGTGTCCGCATACTGCTGGGCCCCACCACTCATGAGCTGCACAAACTGGTTGTGGAATAGCGCCGCCTGCGCGCTGATCGCCTGATAGGCCGCCGCGTGCACGCCGAACAGGTGCGAGATGCTCGCCGAAACCGCGTCGGCGCCGGCGGCCTGAACAACCGACGTCGCGCCAGAGGCCATCGAGTTGGCGTAGTTGATCGCCGTACCGATTTTTTCCAGGTCTGATGCCGCGGCCGCCACATACTCCGGCGTCGCATTTACGAACGACATCCGAACCTCCCGGCCAGGCCAAGACGGTCAAATTCCCGAACCGTCAATTTCAGACTGGACATCGCAAGATCTTACCGGAAATTCGCTGACCAGGTGTGCAGAGCTTTCGGGCGGGCCAGAAAGCACAAGACCCGGACCGCCGAGATCGGCGAGTCCGGGCCCCGTGCTGTGGAACTAGTTGATGATCTTGACGACCCGGCCGGCGCCGACGGTGCGGCCACCCTCACGGATCGCGAACCGCAGACCGTCGTCCATTGCGACGGGCTGGATCAGCTTCACCGAGATGTTGGTGTTGTCACCGGGCATCACCATTTCGGTGCCCTCCGGCAGCGTCACCACACCGGTCACGTCGGTGGTGCGGAAGTAGAACTGCGGACGGTAGTTGTTGAAGAACGGCGTGTGCCGACCGCCCTCGTCCTTGGACAGGATGTAGACGCTGCCCTCGAACTCGGTGTGCGGGGTGGTGGTGCCGGGCTTGACCACAACCTGGCCGCGCTCGACGTCCTCACGCTTGATACCACGCAGCAGCAGCCCGACGTTGTCGCCGGCCTGGCCCTGGTCAAGCAGCTTGCGGAACATCTCCACACCGGTGACCGTGGTCTTGGTGCTGGTCGGCTTGATGCCGACGATCTCGACTTCCTCGTTGACGTTGATCACGCCGCGCTCGACACGACCGGTGACCACGGTGCCACGACCGGTGATCGTGAAGACGTCCTCGACGGGCATCAGGAACGGCTTGTCGGTCTCGCGGACCGGGTCCGGAATCGACTCGTCGACGGCGTCCATCAGGTCCTCGACGGACTTGACCCACTCGGCGTCACCCTCGAGCGCCTTGAGCGCCGAGACGCGGATGACCGGGGCCTCCTCGTCGAATTCCTGGGCGGCCAGCAGTTCGCGGACCTCCAGCTCGACGAGCTCGAGCAGCTCCTCGTCGTCGACCATGTCGGCCTTGTTCAGGGCTACCAGGATGTAGGGCACCCCGACCTGACGCGCGAGCAACACGTGCTCGCGGGTCTGCGGCATCGGACCGTCGGTCGCGGCGACCACCAGGATCGCGCCGTCCATCTGGGCCGCACCGGTGATCATGTTCTTGATGTAGTCGGCGTGACCCGGGGCGTCGACGTGGGCGTAGTGACGCTTGTCGGTCTGGTACTCCACGTGGGAGATGTTGATCGTGATACCGCGCTGACGCTCCTCGGGCGCGTTGTCGATCTGGTCGAAGGCGCGCGACTCGTTGAGGTTCGGGTACTTGTCATGCAGGACTTTGGTGATCGCCGCGGTCAGGGTTGTCTTGCCGTGGTCAACGTGACCGATGGTCCCGATGTTGACGTGCGGCTTCGTCCGCTCGAACTTCGCCTTCGCCACTTGTGTGTCCTCCTGGACTGATTGGTGCTTTTGAAAAGCAGTGTTGATGTTGTTGTAAGTGCCGCGGTGGTAACCGGGCTAGGTTACTCCGAGCTGGTGTTCACTCGCCCGTCGCCTTCCGCCCGACGTATTGCTCGGCTCCGAACTCGTGAGTTGACACTCACTCGCCCGTCGCCTTCCGCCCGACGGATTGCTCGGCTCCGAACTCGTGAGTTGACACTCACTCGCCCGTCGCCTTCGCGATGATCTCCTTCGAGACGTTCGCCGGAACCTCGGCATACGAGTCGAACACCATGGAGTAGTTCGCCCGGCCTTGTGTCTTGGACCGCAGGTCGCCGACATAGCCGAACATCTCCGACAGCGGGACGTGCGCCCGAACGACGCGCGCACCCGCCCGCTCCTCCATGGCCTGAATCTGGCCACGGCGGGAGTTCAGGTCGCCGATCACGTCACCCATGTAGTCCTCGGGTGTGGTCACTTCGACCGCCATGATCGGCTCGAGGATCACCGGCTGGGCTTGCTGCGCAGCCTTTTTCAGCACCTGTGACCCTGCGATCTTGAACGCCATTTCCGAGGAGTCAACCTCGTGGTAGGCACCGTCGAGCAAGGTGACCTTCAGGTTCACCAGCGGGTAGCCAGCCAGCACGCCGTACTGCATGGCGTCCTGGGCACCCGCGTCAACCGACGGGATGTATTCCCGCGGGATGCGACCACCGGTGACCTTGTTCTCGAACTCGTAGGTCGCACCGTCCTCGCCGGTGAATGGCTCGAGGTTGATGATCACCTTCGCGAACTGGCCCGAGCCACCCGTCTGCTTCTTGTGGGTGAACTCGACGTTGTTGGCCGCCCGCTTGATGGTCTCCTTGTAGGCCACCTGCGGCTTACCGACGTTGGCCTCGACCTTGAACTCGCGGCGCATGCGGTCCACCAGGATGTCCAGGTGCAGCTCGCCCATACCACCGATGACGGTCTGGCCGGTCTCCTGGTCCAGGTGCACCTTGAAGGTCGGGTCTTCCTCGGCGAGCTTCTGGATCGACAGCGACAGCTTCTCCTGGTCGCTCTTCGTCTTGGGCTCGATGGCCACCTCGATGACCGGGTCGGGGAAGGTCATCGACTCGAGCACGATCTGCTGGTTCGGGTCGCTCAGGGTGTCACCGGTGGTGGTGTCCTTGAGGCCGATCACCGCGTAGATGTGGCCCGCCGACGCGGTCTCCACCGGGTTCTCCTTGTTGGAGTGCATCTGGAACAGCTTGCCGAGCCGCTCCTTCTTACCCTTGGTGGCGTTGATGACCTGGCTGCCGGAATCGACCTTGCCCGAGTACACCCGGACGTAGGTCAGCTTGCCGAAGAACGGGTGCGTCGCGACCTTGAAGGCCAGCGCCGAGAACGGCTCGTCGGTCGACGGCTTGCGGGTGATCTCCTCGTCTTCCTTGCCCGGCGCGTGGCCGACGGCCGGCGGCACGTCCAGCGGCGAGGGCAGGTAGTCGATGACCGCGTCCAGCATGGGCTGCACGCCCTTGTTCTTGAACGCGCTGCCGCATAGCACGGGGTAGGCCTCCGAGCTGATGGTCAGCTTGCGGATAGCGCCCTTGATCTCGGCGACACTGAGCTCTTCGCCGCCCAGGTACTTCTCCAGCAGCGCCTCGTCCGTCTCGGCGACGGCCTCGAGCAGCTTGGTGCGGTACTCGTCGGCCTTCTCCTGCAAGTCGGCCGGGAGGCTGGATAAGTCCAAGACGTCGTACTTCTCGCCCAGCTTGGCTTCGGCGCTCCAGACCTTGGCCTTCATCTCGACCAGGTCGACGACGCCTTCGAAGTCGCCCTCGGAGCCGACGGGCAGCTGAATCGGAATGACGTTGGCGCCCAAGCGCTCTTCCATCGTGCGGACCGAGAAGTAGAAGTCGGCGCCGATCTTGTCCATCTTGTTGACGAAGCAGATCCGCGGCACGTCGTACTTGTCGGCCTGACGCCACACCTGCTCGGACTGCGGCTCGACGCCCTCCTTGCCGTCGAACACGGCAACGGCACCGTCGAGCACGCGCAGACTGCGCTCCACCTCCACGGTGAAGTCGACGTGCCCGGGGGTGTCGATGATGTTGATCTGATTGTCGTTCCAGAAGCAGGTGGTGGCGGCGGAGGTGATGGTGATCCCGCGCTCTTGCTCCTGCTCCATCCAGTCCATGGTGGCAGCGCCGTCGTGGACCTCACCGATCTTGTAGCTGATACCGGTGTAGTAGAGGATGCGCTCCGTCGTCGTCGTCTTACCGGCGTCGATGTGCGCCATGATGCCGATGTTGCGGACCTTGGTCAGGTCGGTCAGCACGTCCTTCTGTGCCACAGAAGTCTTCCCACTCTTTCGATTGCGTTGTTAGTTCGCTGTCGGTTTACGCCCGGCCACTCTGCCAGTTTGGCGCCCGCTTGGGCTCTACCAGCGATAGTGCGCGAAGGCGCGGTTGGCCTCGGCCATCTTGTGGGTGTCCTCACGCCGCTTGACGGAAGCCCCGAGGCCATTGCTGGCGTCCAGGATCTCGTTCGCCAGCCGCTCGATCATCGTCTTCTCCCGGCGGGCCCGGGAGAAGCTGACAAGCCAGCGCAGCGCCAGCGTGGTGGACCGGTCCGGACGCACCTCGACGGGCACCTGGTAGGTCGCACCACCGACGCGGCGGCTGCGCACCTCCAGGGCGGGCTTGACGTTGTCGAGAGCGCGCTTGAGCGTGATCACCGGATCGGTACCGGTCTTATCGCGAGCTTGCTCGAGCGCACCATAAACAATGCGCTCAGCGACCGATTTCTTCCCCTGCAGCAGGACCTTGTTGACCAGCTGGGTCACCAGCTGCGATCCATAGACCGGGTCGTTGACCAGCGGACGCTTCGGCGCGGGCCCCTTGCGCGGCATTAGCTCTTCTCCTTCTTGGCGCCGTAACGGCTGCGAGCCTGCTTGCGATTCTTGACACCCTGGGTGTCCAGCGAACCGCGGATGATTTTGTAGCGCACACCGGGCAGGTCCTTCACACGACCGCCACGCACCAGCACCATCGAGTGCTCCTGCAGGTTGTGGCCCTCACCCGGGATGTAGGCGGTGACCTCGACCTGGCTCGTCAGCTTCACACGCGCGACCTTCCGAAGTGCCGAGTTCGGCTTCTTCGGGGTGGTGGTGTACACGCGGGTGCATACGCCACGGCGCTGCGGGCTGCCCTTCAGGGCCGCGGTCTTGACCTTGGCGATCTTGTCGCGGCGACCCTTGCGGACCAGCTGCTGAATGGTTGGCATCTACTGGCTTTCTGTGTTCGAAGTCTTCTTGCTGCTCTTAAGTCTCTGTACTGCAGTTTTTCCCCGCCGCACTACCCCGCGGCCGGGTGTGTCGCACCCGCTCAGCACCGGAGTCATCCGATACTTGGTGGACATGCGAATTCGCCCGGCATCCACTTCCTTACGTCAGGCGCCGTAAGCCGCCAGGCACGAGCCACCACAATACCCGCCGCTGGTCGAACAGGTCAAAGCGGCCGCTGGACGCAACCGCTCAACCCGGCGCGCGCCCGCGGTGGACCGCTACTTCGGCGCGGCGCCGCCCGGCGCGGTGCGCCTGTCCAAACCCGTTGCCAGCCGCAACACCATTTCGGTGAACAGCGCATCGGTGTCGATGTCGTCCATGACACCGGTCATTTCCAGCAAGACGAACCCGTGCAGGGCGGACCAGAATTCGAGCGCGGCGAAAAACGCCTCCTCGCCGTCGAGGCCATACGAGGACAACACCGCGATCACCGGCGCGGCCGCACCCCGGGTTGCCGCGGTGTATTCAGGGTCATCGCCGCCCAGCGGCATCCGGGTGAAGGCCGAGTACCGCCCGGGGTGGTGATGGGCATAGCTGCGGTAAGCCCCGGCCATGACCAGCACCGCGTCATCGCGGGCCCGCCCCTCCCCGACCCGGTTCAGCATCATGATGATGTCGTCTATGACCCGGATCCGAACGGCGCGACGCAGGTCCTCCAGGCTGTCCACGTGGTTATAGAGCGACGGCCCCTTGGTGCCCAACTGGGTCGCCAGCGCGTTGATGGTCAGCGAGTCCCAGCCCTCGCGGTCCAGGAATGTCAGTGCGCCATCGACGATGCCGTCCCGGCTCAGCTTTCCCGGCCGGGATCCGGACCTGCCGCCACGCTGGCGCCCTCCCGCCGTCGGCTGTTCCGGATGAACTGCCATGGCGGTCGCCCCTCGATTGCGGTGAATAGGTGGAGGTCAACTAATGACTCTAGTTGACAGAGTCGCCAATCTACTCGGAGGTAACCCGAGCGGCTCGCAGTTGGCCGCGAGGAAAATTATTTGCCATCGAGCAGGCAAATGCACGTAGGCTCAGTCCAGCAGATCCCCGCCGACACGAAGGGGGCCGCGGTGCACCGGAGAACCGTCGCCGGGTCGCTTGCAACCTGTGTCATCGCGCTTGCGGCCGCACTCGCCGCGCCGCCGCCGGCCGCGCACGCCAAGAACGGCGACACGCACGTCATCGGGCAGAACACCACGCAAACCCTGGATTGCAACGACGGAACCCTGATCGTCAACGGCACCGGGAACTCGGTCAACGCGCTCGGCAACTGCTGGGCGGTGACGGTGATGGGCTCGGGCAACACGATCATCGCGGACTCGGTCACGCACGACATCACGGTGTACGGCTACGACCAGACCGTCTTCTTTCACAACGGTTCGCCGATCCTCTGGGACCGCGGCCGAGAGCTGGGAATGGTAAACCGGCTGCAGCAGGTGCCTGCCTGAGGCACCGCGACTTCCCGTTGGGGACACCAAGGAGGGGAACACATTGTCATTGCGCGTCCACATCACTGACCGATCGCCGCGGCTGGCGGTATTCGCTCTGGCGCCGGCCGTCGCGGCGGTAGTGCTGTCCGGTTGCAGTTCGACCGCTAACCCTCCGGGAAACCCGAGCACGACGACGAAGAGCAGCACCACCACCACGACCACGACCACGGGCGCGGCCGCGCCGACGACGTCGGGTAGCGAAAGCACCACGGCGTCCGTCGAAATCGGGAACACGCTGAACTACGGCTCGATGGGGACGACGGCAACCCTTGACTGCGCTACCGGCAAATCGCTGAATGTCGCTGGTTCCAACAACACCCTGACGGTCACCGGCAACTGCCAGACGGTCAATGTCGGCGGCGCCAACAACAAGATCACCATCGACAAGGTCGATACCCGCATCACGGTGCTGGGGCTGGACAACACGATCACTTACAAGGATGGTGAGCCAAAGGTCGACAACCTCGGCTCGGGCAACACCATCAACAAGGCGAGCTGACCGGCTAGCTGGCCGGCGCCCCGTGCCGTCCGGCGCCGGCCGCGAACCGCCCGGCCCCCTCGTTGGCTTCCGCGGCGACTTTGGCGATACTGGCGAATTCCTGTTCCATTGCCTGCGATTCCGACAGGCCCCACTGCTCTAGTGCCGAAAGCCGGTCCGCTCGCAGGCACTGCTGGGGCAGGGCGGCCAATTCTGCGGCCAAATCCTCGGCGCCCTGTCGCGATTCGCCTTGGGGGACAACGCGATTGGCCAGTCCCATCGCGAGCGCTTCGTCGGCTTTGACACCGCGGCCGGTCAGGATCATGTCCATCGCCCGGCTGTGCCCGATCAGGCGCGGCAGCCGCACGGTGCCACCGTCGATCAGCGGCACTCCCCAGCGGCGACAGAACACCCCGAACACCGCATCCTCCTCGGCCACCCGCATGTCGCACCAGAGAGCCAGCTCCAGGCCGCCCGCGACGGCGTAACCGCTCACCGCGGCAATCACGGGTTTGGACAACACCATTCGCGACGGGCCCATCGGGCCGGGACCGGTCGTGTGAACCGAGTTGGCTTCCGGCGTGCCGAATGCCTTCAAATCGGCTCCCGCACAGAAGGTTCCGCCGTCGCCCCACAGCACGGCCACCGACGCGGAATCGTCGCGGTCGAATTCGTCGAAAGCCTCGTACAGCGCCGCGGCCGTCGGGCCGTTCACGGCGTTACGCGCGGCTGGCCGGTTCAGGATCACCGTCGTCACCGGGCCGTTCCGCTCCACTCGCACCGGATCGGTCATCTCGCCTCCTGAAGTTGAGTTGTATCGCGCCGCTGCAGCAATTCGGTCGCGAAGTCGTGGTAGACGCTGCGCAGCCGCGCACCCGGCCAATCGTCGGGCAGCAGTTCGGCAGGCAGCATCGGGTCGGTCAGCAGGTGCCGCACGATCGCCGCGGCCACCATGAACCTGCTGGGAATGTCGCGGGCTCCGGCCATTTCGTCGACCAGGCGTCGCCCGGCCTGCGCCCATGCGGGCAGGTCCCACAGTTCGGCGACCAGCTGCTCGGGTGCGTCGTCGCGAGCCTTGAGCACCCGCACCCGGTCGGCTACGTCGGGCTCCAAGTCGAGCTCGAGGTTGTCGGGCCGCATCCAGACGCCCTCGCGAAGTTCACCGAAACGCTTGCGGTACATGCTGGCTCGCTGCGCGGCCCGGGTGCGGGCGTCGGTGCCCACACTGGTGACGATCACGACGTGCCAGTCTCCGTGCCAGGCCCGGGTGGGTGGCCGCATCGCCTCGTCCTGGCGGGCCTGGCGGGCCAGCAACCGATCCGAGAGCCGGTACCCGTCGGCCGAGCGAATCAGATCGCCGGCACCGACCATGCGGGTCAGCGCGACCCGCAGCGTCGTTTCCTTGATCCCGAAATCGGCTGTCAGCCTGATCAATTCGCTCGCAGTCGCCCAGGCGGGGTGCGCCCCGAGCAGCACGCTCAGCACCACCGACCGGGCCGTCATGTTCGGCATGGCTAGACCTCGGAGGTGCGCCGGCCGTAGTCACCGAACGGCTCGTCGCGATGCCGCACCGCTTCGCGGAAACCGTGCTCGACGGAGTCGGCGACGAAGTCGTGTCCCTCTTGGGTGTGCCGAGCCACACCGTCGAATACCGTGCTGACCATCCGGCTGGTGGCCACACCCTGTTGCAGCAGCGCGGAATTCAGCGCGAGTTTGACCATGATCAGCTGGTTGATCGGGACCGTCGCGATGCGTTGCACCAACCGTTCGGTGCGCTCATCGAGGTCCTTCGGATCCGGCGCCTCGACGGCCAGTCCCCACTCGGCGGCCTGTGCACCCGTGATCGAATCACCGGTGAACAGAAGACGTTTGGCGCGCTGGTCACCGAGGCGGTGGGCCCATAGGCCCGCGGCCGGAACACCCCACACCCGGGTGGGCGGGTAGCCGATCTTGGCGTCGGCGGCGGCGATCACCTGGTCGGCATGCAGCGCGATATCGGTGCCGCCGGCTACGCAGTACCCGTGGATCTTGACCACCGTCGGCTTGTCGGCGTGCATCAGGCTGGAGAACCCGCGCACGAACCGGCTCATCATCTGGTAATCGATCATCGGGTCCCACGGGCGATCCGGCATGTGGTTGATGCCCTGGGTCTTACCGTCCAGCACCGTGCCCTCATAGGTGCCGGTGCCACCGGCCGAGCCGGTGCGGTCGGCGTAGGCGGACAAGTCGAAGCCCGCGCAAAAGCCTTCCCCGCGACCGGATACCAGAATGACGTGCACTCCTGGATCGAGGTCGGCCCGCTCGACCAACGCCGAGAGCTCCAGCGGGGTGTCCGCGACGATCGCGTTGCCCTTTTCCGGCCGGTTGAAGGTGATCCGCGCCACCCGGTCGGTGACCTCGTAGGTCATCGTCTTCAGGTTGTCGAAATCGACCGGCCTGATCGCGTGGGTCACGGGCGCCACTCTCCCCCGCAAGCGGGTGGTGCCCCCACCTCATCGCTCATTTCGCTATTGTCGATGGCGCAGGTCATGTTGTGGCTCAGCCCTTTACCAGGGCTCGCTCCAGGATGGGTGCCAGATCGAGCCCGGTCGGCATGGTGCCGAACGCGCCGCCCCACGCACCGCCGAGCCGGGTCGCCAGGAATGCCTCCGCCACGGCGGGGTGGCCGTGGCGCACCAGCAGCGAGCCCTGCAGGGCCAGGCAGATGTCCTCGGCGACCTTGCGGGCGCGGTAGGCGATGGTTTCCAGATCGCTCAGGTCTTGGCGCAGCCGTTCGACGTGGCTGCCCAGCCGCGGGTCCTGGCTCGTGCTCTCGTCCAGCTCGGCGAAGAGCACCTCGACACATTCGGGCCGAGTTGCCATGGCGCGCAAGGTGTCCAGTGCGCTGACGTTGCCGGAGCCTTCCCAGATGCCCATCAGCGGCGCCTCGCGGTACAGGCGCGGCATGCCGGACTCTTCGACATAACCATTGCCGCCCAGGCATTCCAGCGCTTCGGCAGCGTGCGGGGTGGAACGCTTGCACACCCAGTACTTGCTGGCCGCCAAGCCAATCCGGCGTAGCAGCGCCTCCTTCTCGTCGCCGCGCAGCGCGTTGTCGGTGGCACCGGCCATCCGCATCGCGACGATCGTGGCGGCCTCGGCCTCCACGGCCAGGTCGGCTAGCACGTTGCGCATCAGCGGCTGGTCAATCAGGTAGGCGCCGAACGCTTTCCGGTGCTGGGCGTGATGGATGGCGCGGGTGAGCCCGGTCCGCATGCTGGTGGCACTACCCAGGGTGCAGTCCAGCCGGGTCAGGTTGACCATCTCGATGATGGTCGGCACGCCGCGACCTTCCTCGCCGACCAGCCAGGCGGTGGCGCCGTCGTATTCGACTTCACTCGAAGCGTTGGCATGGTTGCCGAGCTTGTCCTTGAGGCGCTGCAGGAACATCCGGTTGCGGGTGCCGTCGGGCAGGATGCGCGGCAACATGAAGCACGACAGGCCGCCGGGCGCCTGCGCGAGGACCAGGAAGATGTCACACATCGGCGCCGAGGTGAACCATTTGTGACCGACCAGGCTGTAGGTGCCGTCGCCGTTGGGGGTCGCCTGCGTGGTCCCGGCGCGCACGTCGGAGCCACCCTGCTTCTCTGTCATCGACATGCCCGCGGTGATGCCGGCCTTCGTGGCGGCCAGCTTGAGCTCCGGGTCGTACTCGCGGCTGGTCAGCAGCGGCTCGTAAATGGCTGCCAGCTCGGGGTTGTAGCGCAGCGCCGGGACGACGGCGTACGTCATCGAGATCGGGCAGACGTGGCCCGGCTCGACGTTCCACGCCGAAGTCTTGGCGGCGCGCACCACATGCGCGCCCGGGCGGTCGTCGGCCCACGGCGCGGCGTGCATGCCGTGCGCGATCGCCGCACGCATCAACTCGTGGTAGGCCGGGTCGAACTCGACCTCGTCGACACGGTGCCCGGTGCGGTCGTGGGTGTGCAGGATGGGCCGATTGCGGTCGGCGAGCTCGCCCCAGCGCTGGGCCTCGTGACTGGCCGACAACGCCCCGACCGCGTGCACCTCCTCCATGCCCCACTGGCCGCCCTCGCGGATCAGGGCCTCGACGAGCATCGGTGACGTCGCCGGGTTGTAGTTCTCCAGCGGCGGAACCTGATTGGTGACGACATGCGTGTCTGACATGCCACTCATATTACATTTTTCCAACAACCGCACAAGAGGTGTAATGCCAGCCGTGGTCAGCCCGTGGTCTTGTCTCGCAGGAACGCGATGTCGTCCTTGCGGCCCTCGTCGGAGGTTTCACAGATCACCGGCGCCCCGGCGGCGTGGACCGCCGCGACCAGCAACTCGGGATCGATCTGGCCGGTGCCCAGGTTGGCATGGCGGTCCCGCCCCGACCCGGCCTCGTCCTTGGAGTCGTTGCAGTGCACCAGATCGATCCGGCCGGTGATGGCCTTGATGCGCTCGACGGCACCCACCAGAGCCTCACCGGCCGCCCAGGTGTGGCAGGTGTCGAGGCAGAAGCCAATTCCGCTGTCGCCGATGACATCCCACAGCCGGGCGATCGTGTCGAAGTGGCGGGCCATCGCGTGGTCGCCGCCGGCGGTGTTTTCCAGATACACCGGCACGGTGGATTCCAGTTGGTCCAGCGCCTTGCGCCAGCGCACAAAACCCTCGTCGAGGTCGTTGTCGTCGGCAACATGGCCACCGTGCACGATGACCGCCGCCGCGCCGATGTCGGCGGCCGCGTCGCAGGTCTGCTGCAGGATTTTGCGCGACGGGATCCGCACCTTGTTGTTGGCCGACGCGACGTTGATCAAGTAGGGCGCGTGCACGTAGATCGGTAGCGCCGCCGCCTTCAGCACGGCCGCGTCCTCGCGGGGCTTAGGGGCTTTCCAGCTCTGCGGGTTGCCGAGGAATATCTGTACAACGTCAGCGCCCTCGGCCTCCGCTGCGGCCAGCGGGTCTTGCGGACTGACGTGCGAACCGATCAGCACATCGGACAGTCTACGTTTCCGGGCCCGGCCGCCGGGAACTGCGCTGGACCGCGGCGCCCGGACGTGAGATCGTCGGAGCTAACACGGATGCTCGACCGATTCGGCGGTGGATTCGATTGCCTTGCACACACCAGCTCGACGAATCCGAACTCATCCTCGATCTCCGCGCCTGCTCGCTGGACGCGGTCGTTGCCGACCGTGCCGAGCGTAGGTTCAGTTCCGTTCCGGCAGAGACGCTTTCGAAGCCGCTCGAGCCAGCGGACGCGCAACCGGCGGAGCCGGTATGACGCCGGCGGACGCGGACGCCGCGCTGGATCTGCTGCTTCCTGCCCGCATTCGTGAACTCATCGAACGCAATTACTACTCGAAGGTGAATGCGAGCCTGACCCTCGAGGAGGTGGCCAAGGATCCGGCCTTTCTGGAGGACCCGATCAGCCACCTTGCGCTGTTCACCGATCACGGCGTGATGCACATGCGTGACGTCGCCCGTCGCATCGTCGACATGATCGCCAACGTGTCGGGCGTCAAGATCGCCGAGCGGCCACCGCGTCGCCTGGATTTCATGACGAGCTACGGCTGTCTACTCGCCTACGTCCACGACATCGGGATGTCAGACCTGAATCCCTTTGGGCGGGCCGTTCATGCGGAGTTTGGCGGACATGAGGCTTTCGGCGGGGTCTTCGACGAGATCGTCGACATCCTGTGGGAGGAGAACGTCGGGAACCTGGCGTGGCGGGTGCTGCGCCTGACCAACGCCGGTCTGTTCGACGGGCCCCCGCAACGGATCCTGCGTGAGCTAGCCTCGCTGGGCTACGCGCACAGCAAGAGTTCCGTGCCCGCGGCGGTGCTCAACGACACCGCGGCGCTGCGCGACAGAATGTTGCATATCCTGAGCCATCCGCTGGAGGCGCTCTACCACGCGAAGCAGCTGAACAAGAGCCGCAGCGACGATCGGCATGCACATCACGAGACCGCGCTGCAGCGCGCGGCCGCGCCTGAGTCATTGGACGAGCACCGGGTGCAGCTGCTGGCTCGCCATTACGATGACTTCGAGAGCACAGCGTTTGCGTGGTTGGAAGTCGTTGCGCCGCAAGCCCAAGAGTTCGTCGCCGATGTCGTGGACACCATCCGCTGCCTGCGGTGCGCCGATGCCCTGCGACAGCGCGGCACCCATCTGAGGACCTCGGGCAACTACCAGATTTTCATCGATCAGCGCACGGCGAACGCCGTCTACGCCCTGCACGACCGGGAGGGGCGAACCTACCTCGTCGAGGGCGACAATCCGATCAATGCCGGCGAGGCCAATCTCGAGGTCTGCGAAGTCACCCACGAAGGCGACCTGCGTTTCGCCTTCTTCCGGGGCAGCTTCGGATCGGACGAGGCGATGCGCCGCGCCGCTCGCAACGCGTCGGTCATCGTCGACGACATCCAGGCCGACGTCGTCGACAGCTTCATCGGCGGCACCGGCGAAAACGGTGGTCGGCGCACCTTCCTGCTCCTCGAACACACCGAGGACAATCCCGCATTCGCGCCGCTGGTAGCCGAATTGGTGATCGCCCGGACTCCGTCGCTGGCCGATCGCGTCGTCTGCGTACCTGCCCTGCGCAACGCTCCCGAACCGGAGCGGCGGCGCTTCCTGGCGGCCAGCGCCGTCGACTGGGACCTTGCGGAACGCACGGCGTTGCTGCGCAACGTCGCGAGCCGCGGCTACCGCACCGACCATATCGATCCCGAACTCGGCTTCAAAAGCGCTCGGCTGGGCCACCTTTCGCCCGGCGAATGCCTGACCGAAGTCGGCGCCCGGGCGAGCTTTGTGTATGTCCCGCTGTCGTCGGGTCTGCGCGGCCGGCCGTCGGGCGGTTACGACTACTTTCGCGTCCATCCGTGGGAGCCGCTGGGCGTTACCGGCGTCATCCGGGGCGATTTCCGAAACTCCACGGTCGTCGCGGAGGACGAGGTGGATGTGCTGATCCTGCCGAAGGATGTCTACCTTCGGCACTGGCACCGCAACTACACGCCGGCGGAGTTCTCCGAGCTGATCCGCACGATGGCGCAAGCGAGTCCGCGAGTTGGGGGCACCTCCCGCTAGCGGGGGAGAAGCTGGCCGCACACTCGCCGCCGAGTGTGAGGCTGGACGCACACTCGCTGCCGAGTGTGAGGCCGGACGCACACTCGGCGACGGAAAGGTCACAGCCGCAACGAAAAAGCCCCGGGCTTGCCCGGGGCTTTTTCGTTTGTCGATTACGTCGGATTGTCCGACTCCTCAGCGGCGAGTTACCTCGCCGCATCGTCGCCGAACTACGTCGGATTGTCCGACTCCTCAGCGGCGAGTTACCTCGCCGCATCGTCGCCGAACTAGCGGTAGTCGCTGTAGCCGTAGTCGTCCAGCGGAACCGCGGCACCAGTGGCCTGACCGAAGTCCGGGCTGTAGTACTGATCCTCGTAGGACGGGATCGTGTACGCCGCGGCGCGTGCTTCCTCGGTCGGCTGAACCTGGATGTTGCGGTACCTGTTGATTCCGGTCCCGGCCGGGATCAGCTTTCCGATGATCACGTTCTCCTTCAGACCGTTGAGCTTGTCGCTGCGGCAGTTGATCGCCGCATCGGTCAGCACTCGCGTGGTCTCCTGGAACGACGCCGCACTCAGCCACGAGTCGGTAGCCAGCGAGGCCTTCGTGATACCCATCAGCACCGGACGACCGGCGGCGGGCTCGCCGCCCTCGGCGACCACCCGGCGGTTCTCCGCCTCGAACTCCGCACGGTCGATCAGCGAACCGGGCAGGAACTCCGTTGCACCCGAGTCGATGATGGTGACGCGGCGCAGCATCTGGCGAACGATCACCTCGATGTGCTTGTCGTGGATCGACACACCCTGTGCGCGGTAGACCTCCTGGACCTCGCGGACCAAGTGGATCTGCACCTCGCGGGGGCCCTGCACGCGCAGCACCTCGTGCGGGTCGGCCGAGCCTTCCATCAGCTGCTGGCCCACCTCGACGTGGTCGCCGTCGGAAAGCACTCGCTCGGAACCGTCTTCGTGCTTGAACACACGCAGCCGCTGCCGCTTGGAGAGCTTGTCGTAGACGACTTCCTCGCCGCCATCGTCGGGGACGATGGTGATTTTGTAGAAGCGCTCACCGTCCTCGAGCTGAACCCGCCCGGTGACGTCGGCGATCGGCGCCTTGCCTCGCGGCACCCGGGCCTCGAACAGCTCCTGCACCCGCGGCAGACCGCCGGTGATGTCCTCACCGACACCACCCTGGTGGAAGGTACGCATGGTCAGCTGGGTGCCGGGCTCACCGATGGACTGCGCGGCGACGATACCGACGGCCTCGCCGATGTCGACGAGCTTGCCGGTGGCCATCGAACGGCCGTAGCAGGTCGCACACACACCGGTACCGGTGGTGCACGTCAGCACCGAACGCACCTTGATCTGCGTGATGCCCGCAGCCAGTAAGGCCTCGATCGACGGATCGCCCAGGTCCTCGCCACGCGCGACGACGACGTTGCCGGCCTCGTCGACCGCGTCGGCGCCCAAAGTCCGTGCGTACGCCGAGGTTTCGATGTACGGGTCACGGATCAGAGTCCCGTCGGGCTGACGCTCGGCCAGCTCGACGATGATGCCGCGCTCGGTCTCGCAGTCGTGCTCGCGGACGATGACGTCCTGGCTCACGTCCACCAGACGACGAGTCAGGTAACCCGAGTCCGCGGTACGCAACGCGGTGTCGGCCAAGCCCTTTCGAGCGCCGTGCGTGTTGATGAAGTATTCCAGCACGGTCAGGCCCTCGCGGAACGACGACTTGACCGGACGCGGGATGAACTCACCCTTCGGGTTGGTCACCAGACCCTTCATGCCGGCCAGCGTTCGGGTCTGGGTGAAGTTACCCGTGGCACCCGAGTCGACGATCGTGATGATCGGGTTGTCGGCCGGGTAGTGCTCACGCAGCGCCTTACCGACCTCGTCAGTGGCTTCCTTCCAGATCTCCACCAGCGCTTCGTTGCGCTCGTCGTGGTTCAAAGCACCACGCTGGAACTGCTTTTCGACTTTGTCGGCCCGGTCCTCGTAGTGGTCGAGGATTTCCTTCTTACGCGGCGGAACCAACACGTCGGCCATCGAGACCGTGACGCCGCTTCGGGTCGCCCAGTAGAAACCGGCGTCCTTGAGCTTGTCGACGGTCTGTGCGACCACGATCATCGGGTAGCGCTCGGCCAGGTCGTTGATGATGGCAGCCTGCACCTTCTTGTGCATCTGCTTGTTCACGAACGGGTAGCCCAACGGCAGCAGCTCGTTGAACAACACCCGGCCCAGGGTCGTCTCGGCCATCCAGGCATCGCCTGGCTGCCAACCGTTCTGGCCGAACAGCTCGGCCTCGACCTCGGCCGGCGGACGCAGCTGCGTCAACCGCACCTTGATCTGGGCCCGCACCGAGAGCAGACCGCGGTCGGACGCCATGATCGCCTCGGCCGGTGAGGAGTACACACCCTGCTCCGGCTGGTCATCGGCGGCCGCGCGGTATTCACCTTCGGCCCCGGCCACCTCGGTGGTCAGGTAGTACAGCCCGGTCACCATGTCGAGTCGCGGCATGGCCAGCGGGCGGCCGGACGCGGGCGACAGGATGTTGTTGCTCGACAGCATCAGGATGCGAGCCTCGGCCTGCGCCTCGGCGCTCAGCGGCAGGTGCACAGCCATCTGGTCGCCGTCGAAGTCGGCGTTGAACGCCTCACAGACCAGCGGGTGCAGCTGAATGGCCTTGCCCTCCACCAGCATTGGCTCGAAAGCCTGAATGCCGAGTCGGTGCAGGGTCGGCGCGCGGTTCAGCAGCACCGGGTGCTCGGCGATGACCTCCTCGAGCACGTCCCACACCTGGGCACGCTGGCGCTCGACCATGCGCTTAGCGCTCTTGATGTTCTGCGCGTGATTGAGGTCGACGAGCCGCTTCATCACGAACGGCTTGAACAGCTCCAGCGCCATCAGCTTGGGCAGACCGCACTGGTGCAGTTTGAGCTGCGGACCGACCACGATGACCGAACGGCCGGAGTAGTCGACACGCTTACCGAGCAGGTTCTGACGGAACCGGCCCTGCTTACCCTTGAGCAGATCCGACAGCGACTTGAGCGGACGGTTACCCGGCCCGGTGACCGGGCGGCCGCGGCGGCCGTTGTCGAACAGCGCGTCCACCGACTCCTGCAGCATCCGCTTCTCGTTGTTGACGATGATCTCGGGCGCACCGAGGTCGATCAGCCTCTTGAGGCGGTTGTTGCGGTTGATCACGCGGCGGTACAGGTCGTTCAGGTCGGACGTGGCGAACCGGCCACCGTCGAGCTGAACCATAGGACGCAACTCCGGCGGGATCACCGGAACCGCGTCGAGCACCATGCCCATCGGCGAGTTGCCCGACTGCTGGAAGGCCGCGACGACCTTCAGTCGCTTCAGCGCACGAAGCTTCTTCTGCCCCTTACCGTTTCGGATGACGTCACGCAGGATGTCGGCCTCGGCGTCGATGTCGAAGTTCTCGATCAGCTTCTGGATCGACTCCGCGCCCATCGCCCCGGTGAAGTACTCGCCGTAGCGGTCGACGAGCTCGCGGTAGAGGTTCTCGTCGACGATCAGCTGCTTGGGAGCCAGCTTGGTGAACGTCGTCCAGATGTCCTCCAGCCGGTCCAGCTCGCGCTGGGCCCGGTCGCGCAGCTGGCGCATCTCACGCTCGCCACCGTCGCGAACCTTGCGTCGCGCATCGGCTTTCGCGCCCTCGGCTTCCAACTCGGCCAGGTCGGCCTCCAGCTTCTGCGCACGGGCCTCCAGGTCGGCGTCGCGCTGGTCCTCAACCGCCTTGCGCTCCACCACCATTTCGGCCTCGAGTGTCGAGAGCTCGTTGTGGCGCATCTCGTCGTCGACCGCGGTGATCACGTACGCCGCGAAGTAGATGATCTTTTCGAGATCCTTCGGCGCCAAGTCGAGCAGGTACCCGAGGCGCGAAGGCACACCCTTGAAGTACCAGATGTGCGTGACCGGAGCGGCCAGCTCGATGTGGCCCATCCGCTCCCGACGCACCTTGGCCCGAGTTACCTCGACGCCACAGCGCTCACAGATGATGCCCTTGAAGCGGACCCGCTTGTACTTGCCGCAGTAGCACTCCCAGTCGCGAGTCGGTCCGAAGATCTTCTCGCAGAACAGGCCGTCCTTCTCGGGCTTGAGCGTGCGGTAGTTGATCGTCTCCGGCTTCTTGACCTCGCCGTAAGACCAGTTGCGGATGTCCTCAGCGGTGGCCAAGCCAATACGGAGTTCATCGAAGAAGTTGACGTCGAGCACGTAACTCCCTTTCCCCTTGCGGGTTTAGTAACTATTAGGCCAAATCCTCAACGGACGCAGATTCATTGCGGGACAAGTTGATTCCCAGGTTCGCCGCAGCGCGCTCCAGGTCCTCGTCCTCGCCCTCGCGCAGTTCGATCGCCGCACCGTCCGACGACAGAACCTCAACGTTGAGGCACAGCGACTGCAGCTCCTTGAGCAACACCTTGAACGACTCGGGGATGCCCGGCTCGGGGATGTTCTCGCCCTTGACGATCGCCTCGTACACCTTGACCCGCCCGACGGTGTCGTCGGACTTGATGGTCAACAGCTCCTGCAGTGTGTACGCGGCGCCGTAGGCCTGCATGGCCCAGCACTCCATCTCACCGAATCGCTGTCCACCGAACTGCGCCTTACCACCCAACGGCTGCTGGGTGATCATCGAGTACGGACCGGTGGACCGGGCGTGGATCTTGTCGTCCACCAGGTGGTGCAGCTTCATGATGTACATGTAGCCAACGGTCACCGGGTACGGGAACGGCTCACCGCTACGGCCGTCGAACAACCTCGCCTTGCCATCCGCGTTGACCATGACGTCGCCGTCGCGGTTGGGCAGCGTGCAGGACAGCAGACCCTGCAGCTCCTCCTCCTTGGCACCGTCGAACACCGGTGTCGACACCGTCTGGTCCGGCTGAGCGTGCCGCAGACCCTCCGGCAGGTTCGCCGCCCATTCGGGAGTGCCCTCGATGTTCCAGCCGGCCTTGGCGACCCACCCGAGGTGGGTTTCCAGGATCTGGCCGATGTTCATACGACGCGGCACACCGTGGGTGTTCAGGATGATGTCGACCGGGGTGCCGTCCGGCATGAACGGCATGTCCTCGACCGGCAGGATCTTGCCGATGACGCCCTTGTTGCCGTGGCGTCCGGCGAGCTTGTCGCCGTCGGAGATCTTGCGCTTCTGGGCCACGTAGACGCGGACCAGCTCGTTGACACCGGCGGGCAGTTCGTCGTCGTCCTCACGCGAGAACACCCGAATGCCGATCACCTTGCCGGACTCACCGTGCGGCACCTTCAGCGAAGTGTCGCGGACCTCACGGGCCTTCTCACCGAAGATCGCACGCAGCAGCCGCTCTTCCGGCGTCAGCTCGGTCTCACCCTTCGGGGTGACCTTGCCGACCAGGATGTCGCCGTCGCGAACCTCGGCACCGATGCGCACGATGCCCCGCTCGTCCAAGTCGGCGAGCACCTCGTCGGAGACGTTCGGGATGTCCCGGGTGATCTCCTCGGCGCCCAGCTTGGTGTCGCGGGCATCGATCTCGTGTTCCTCGATGTGGATCGAGGTGAGCACGTCCTCCTCAACCAGGCGGTTGGAGAGGATGATCGCGTCCTCGTAGTTGTGGCCTTCCCACGGCATGACCGCCACCAGCAGGTTCTTGCCGAGGGCCATCTCACCGTTCTCGGTGCACGGACCGTCGGCGATCACCTGGCCGGCCTCGACACGGTCGCCCGCGTCGACGATCGGCGACTGGTTGGCGCAGGTGCCGTGGTTGGACCGGGCGAACTTGCGCATCCGGTAGGTGTGCCGGGTGCCGTCGTCGGCCATCACGGTGATGTAGTCGGCGGAGACCTCCTCGATCACGCCCGCCTTATCGGCCACCACCACGTCGCCGGCGTCGATCGCGGCGCGCAGCTCCATACCGGTACCGACCAGCGGCGCCTCGCTACGCACCAGCGGAACCGCCTGGCGCTGCATGTTGGCACCCATCAGGGCACGGTTGGCGTCGTCGTGCTCGAGGAACGGAATCATGGCCGTGGCCACCGACACCATCTGGCGCGGCGACACGTCCATGTAGTCGACCTCGGAGGACGGCACATACTCGACCTCGCCGGCCTTACGGCGAACCAGAACGCGCGACTCCTCGAAGCGGCCGTCGGCGTCGATCGGCGAGTTGGCCTGCGCCACGACGTGGCGATCCTCCTCGTCGGCGGTCAGGTAGTCGATCTGGTCGCTGACCACACCGTCGACCACCTTGCGGTACGGCGTCTCGATGAACCCGAACGGGTTGACCCGCGCGTACACCGACAGCGACCCGATCAGACCGATGTTCGGCCCCTCAGGAGTCTCGATCGGACACATCCGGCCGTAGTGCGACGGGTGCACGTCACGAACCTCGAGGCCCGCGCGCTCGCGCGACAGACCGCCCGGTCCCAGCGCCGACAGGCGGCGCTTGTGGGTGAGCCCCGACAGCGGGTTGTTCTGGTCCATGAACTGGGACAGCTGGCTGGTGCCGAAGAACTCCTTGATCGCGGCGACGACCGGCCGGATGTTGATCAGGGTCTGCGGCGTGATGGCCTCGACGTCCTGCGTGGTCATCCGCTCGCGGACGACGCGCTCCATCCGGGACATGCCGACCCGGATCTGGTTCTGGATCAGCTCGCCCACGGTACGCAGACGACGGTTGCCGAAGTGGTCGATGTCGTCGGTCTCCACCGGAACCTCGGTGCCGCCGGGAACCGTCATGGTCGGCTGGCCCTCGTGCAGGCGCACCAGGTATTCGATGGTGGCGACGACGTCCTCTTCGGTCAGCGTCGACGACGTGATCGGCTCGCCGGCGTTGAGGCCCAGCTTCTTGTTGACCTTGTAGCGGCCGACGCGGGCCAGGTCGTAGCGCTTCTCCTTGAAGAACAGGTTCTCCAGCAGGGTCTGCGCGGACTCCTTGGTCGGCGGCTCGCCCGGACGCAGCTTGCGGTAGATGTCCAGCAGCGCCTCGTCGGTGCCGGCGGTGTTGTCCTTCTCCAGCGTCGACATCATGATCTCGGAGAAGCCGAACCGCTCGTGAATCTGCTCGTTGGTCCAGCCCAGCGCCTTGAGCAGCACGGTGACCGGCTGACGACGCTTGCGGTCGATGCGCACACCGACGGTGTCGCGCTTGTCGACGTCGAACTCCAGCCACGCACCGCGGCTCGGAATCACCTTGACACTGTGCAGCAGCTTCTCGGTCGACTTGTCGATCGACTCGTCGAAGTACACACCGGGCGACCGGACCAGCTGGCTGACCACGACGCGCTCGGTCCCGTTGATGATGAACGTGCCTTTTTCGGTCATCATCGGGAAGTCACCCATGAAGACTGTCTGGCTCTTGATCTCACCGGTGTTGTTGTTGATGAACTCGGCCGTGACGAACAGCGGAGCCGCGTACGTCATGTCCTTGTCTTTGCACTCGTCCACCGGAGCCTTGACTTCGTCGAAGCGCGGGTCGGAGAACGACAGCGACATTGAGCCCGAGAAGTCCTCGATCGGTGACAACTCGTACAGCACCTCTTCGAGGCCACCGACCGGGTTGACGTCCCCGCGGGCGGAGGCGATCTCGCGCCAACGCGGCGAGCCGATCAACCACTCAAAGGAGTCGGTCTGCACGTCGAGAAGCCCCGGAACCTCGAGCGGTTCGCGGAGCTTGGCGAAAGATACTCGGTCAGGTGCTCCGGGCACGGAGTTGTTAGAACTAGAGGAGTCCGTCTTGCTCTGGCGAGAATCTGCCAAGATGCATCCTTCCAGCACCTCATGCGACTCACCGGACCACCGGACCTGCTCGCCGCAAAATTATTTCGGTTTAAAGCCGGCGAACGAACTGCTCGAGCCTCACGCGCGCAACGAATAGCTGAACCGCAGAGGGGGCTCAGGCTAAGACCACGGTGTCAGGTGGCGGAGTGAGGTGGGCAGGAAGTAGCCAGCGCAACGTCCAACAATAGCGCAGGCGCGCGCATTCCTCAACTACCCACCCAGGGGAGGTCGACGCTGGCTGGCATCTCGAATTTCCCGTGGGTACATGCTGCCCAACAGATTGACCTGTGCACGCCTTTTCGTCAAGAGGAAGGGTCGGCAAGTTGTTACCGAATTCCTCGGTCAGCGGCTTCCGATGCGCACGAACAGGCCCGACCACGGCAAGCCGTGGCGATCGGGCCTGAGGATCAGCCGGTTTCTAGTCGCCGAACTCGTGCGCTTGGTACTTGTGGGTGCCCTCGAGGTCGTCGAGGATCGCCGTCTGAGCCTTCTTCGGCAGCGTGTGCAGCATCTCGCGCACGCGGGCCTGGCGCCGGGCCACACCCTTGCGCTCCGGCATGCCCGGCGTCGCGGTGATCTGCGGCGGAACGCCCTCGATTTCCTCGGTACCACCGGCGTGGTGACCGGCGTCGAGCAGCGCCTGCTCTTCGGCCATGGTCGCCTCGTCCTTCTCTTCGGACATACCGATCGGACCGATGCGGCGGCCGTTGAGGAACTGGCGAACCACCGGCTCGTCGCTGGTCAGCAGCACTTCGCGCGGGCCGAACATCACCAGGTGCTTGCGGAACAACATGCCGATGTTGTCCGGCACCGTGCGGGCGATGTTGATGTTGTGCGTGACGATCAAGATGGTCGCGTCGATCTGGGCGTTGATGTCCAGAATCAGCTGGCTCAGGTACGCGGTACGGACCGGGTCCAGACCGGAGTCGGGCTCGTCGCAAAGGATGATCTGCGGGTCCAGCACCAGGGCGCGGGCCAAGCCGGCGCGCTTGCGCATACCACCGGAGATCTCGCCGGGGAACTTCTTCTCGTCGCCGCCGAGGCCCACCATCTCGAGCTTCTCCATGACGATGTCACGGATCTCGCCTTCCTTCTTCTTGGTGTGCTCACGCAGTGGGAACGCGGTGTTGTCGAAGAGGTTCATCGAGCCGAACAGCGCACCGTCCTGGAACAGCACCCCGAACAGCGTGCGGATCTCGTAGAGCTCCTTGGCCGAGCACTCGATGATGTCGGTGCCATCGATGACAATCGAGCCACGTTCGGGACGAAGGAGGCCAATCAGCGACTTCAAGAACACGGACTTGCCGGTACCCGACGGGCCCAGCAAAACGCTGACCTCCCCGGCGGGGATATCCAGGGTCACGTCTTCCCAAATCCTGGAGGCTCCGAAGGACTTGGTCAGACCACTGACCTCGATAGCGACGCCCATAGGGATCCTTCCGTCGACGCATGCTGCCACCTGCCCCTTTGTGTGGCATGAGTCACTGTAGCGCACGCCTGGGACCACACAGCATGGTTGCACAGCACCGCAGCGAAAAATTCGCTGACCTGAGACCCACCCCTGCAGGCAGGCTAACGGTCCTGGCAGCAACGGTAAAGGGTCAGACAGCGGGGGCCCAGTTGCCGTGGAAGCCCATCGGCACCCGCTGCGGCAGGTGAACCGTGGCAACCGACTCGAGAGTCTGGGCGTCCAGCAACAACAATTGCCCCTCGTCACGGCCACGGTGGTAGGCGTAGCCCATCAGGACGCCGTCATCCTCGGCGCGCTGCGCCGAGCCGTTCGCCGGGTTGGGCACAAAGCACATCTCGCCGAGCAAAAGACCCGGATCCAGCGGCGCGACGCTGCTCGAGCCCGTCGCATAGTCGTGTTTGTAGAGCGCCGAGGTCATCTCGGTGGCGCCGCCGGACAGGTAGCCGCCGTCCAGTCCGACGGCGTAGCCGAATCGGTGCCGGCCGCCCAGCAACGACTCGTCGATGCGGGGAAACTCCTGCGGACGGTCGTCGCGGCGTTCGGCGGTAACCGCACCGGTGGTCAGGTTGATCGTCCAGCGATCCAGTGTCGGCCGGCTGTCGCCGGGGCCGCGCAGGTCGCGCTCGAACATCCGCGCGTAACTGCACACGTCGAGGACCAGGACCTCTTCTTGTTGTCGAGCCCCGTCGCGCGTCTCCGAGTAGGCGTTGAGCGGGTGGAACACGTAGCAGGGTTCGATGTCGAACCAGCGCACGTCCCCGTTGTCACCTTCGCGGGGCATCACGCCGATGCGCGCCGGATAGTCGTTCTTCCAGCTGTAGGGCATCCGATTCACCGGCTGCCGATTGCCGTTCATCGCCGTCATCATCGGATCGGGGATCCGGACCCGGCCGAGCAGCGATTGCACCACCAGGCGGGCGGGCGAACTGAGCCAGCGCGGCACGCTGGCCGGCACGACCTGCATCGGGTCGAATGTCACTGGCAGGTCATAGATCACCACGTACTTATCCGTCAGGGAGAAGTCGTGCATCATCGGCGACCCCGCCACTTCGATGTCGACGGTGCGCCGCGCGCGGCCGTCGTTGTCGATCACCGAGTACTGCACGGTGCGCCCGCGGCCGAAGCAATAGGACAGCGCGTGCAGTTCGCCGGTGCGCGGATCGCGGTGCGGGTGGGCGGTGTAGCCGCCGAACAGGGTGCCGTCGAAGTCACAGGGCCCGACGGTGTCCAGGTCTTCGGTGAGCTCGTAGGCGGCGCCGCCGCCTTCGACCAGCGCCAGGGTCCGCCCGGCGTGGGGCAGCACGTTGGTGTTGGGAGCGACCGACAGCATCCCGGCGCGCGGGTTCAGCCCGCGGGGCTCGGGCTCGCCGAGTGCGGCGCACGCGGGCGGCGTGCGGACCCAGCGGTTGCGGTACCAGCAGGCCTGTCCGTCGCGCAGCGCGACGCCGTGCACCATCGCATCGCCGGTGAACCAGTGATAGGTGGCCGGGTCCACCTCCGCGGCCGGGTTGGGTCCGTTGCGCAGGTAGCGCCCGTCGAGGTGCTCGGGGATCTGCCCGGTGACCCGCAAGTCGGTCGCGGTCACTTCGGCGTCCACCGGCGCCAGGAAGTCTTCGAGATAGGGGTTCTCGGATCTGGCTGTCTGTGTGGAAGTCACTGCTGAGCTCCTATAACATTGATATTTCAGCGTTATTGAGACCGTACGCCGACGGTGAGAAGATGGCAAGGCCTCATCAGAGATGGTTGGAGAGATGACTTCGGAACTTCAGCGCAGCGTTCGCGAAGAGATGCTGCACGCCGCGGTCGGCCTGCTCGACGAGCACGGGCCCGACGCACTGCAGACCCGCAAGGTGGCCGGCGCAGCGGGGACCTCGACGATGTCGGTGTATACGCATTTCGGCGGAATGCAGGCGCTGATCGCGGCGGTCGCCGAGGAGGGGTTGCGACAGTTCGAGGAGGCGCAACGGGTGCCCCAGACCGAGGACCCGGTCGCCGATCTGTTCGTCACCGGCGCCGCGTACCGCCGGTACGCCATCGAGCGGCCACACATGTATCGCCTGATGTTCGGCAGCACCAGTGCGCACGGCATCAACGCGCCGGCCGGCAACGTCCTGACGCTCACGGTTGCCGAGATCGAACAACATCACCCGAGCTTCGCGCATGTGGTTCGGGTGGTGCGCCGGTGCATGCTGGCCGGCCGGATCACCGTGGGTGGCGCGGACGACGACGCCAGCGTCGTGGCCACCGCGGCCCAATTCTGGGCGCAGATACACGGATTCGTGATGCTGGAGCTGGCCGGTTACTACGGCGACGACGGCTCGGCCGTCGCCCCGGTACTCAACACGCTGACATCGAATCTGCTTGTCGCCCTGGGAGATACAGCCGAGCGGGTGACGCAGTCGGTAAGTTCGGCGTTTTTCCGCTGAATACACGAAAACCCCCGGGACAGCCACTAGGGGCTGCCGGGGGCTTCGTGCGCGAGTTGACCTACTTGACGGTGACGGTCGCGCC
The DNA here is from genome assembly GCF_900176255.2 of Mycobacterium ahvazicum. GTDB lineage: Bacteria > Actinomycetota > Actinomycetes > Mycobacteriales > Mycobacteriaceae > Mycobacterium > Mycobacterium ahvazicum. The sequence continues at coordinate 417,808 of NZ_FXEG02000002.1, read as the reverse complement.
GGCGGCCTCGAGCTTGCCCTTGGCTTCCTCGGCGGCTTCCTTGGCGACCTTCTCCAGCAGCGGCTTGGGTGCGCCGTCCACCAGGTCCTTGGCCTCTTTCAGGCCCAGGCCGGAGACGATCTCGCGGACGACCTTGATGACACCGATCTTCTTGTCGCCGGCGGCCTCGAGGATGACGTCGAACTCCGACTGCTCCTCGGCGGCCTCGGCGGGCGCACCACCGGCGGCGGCGCCACCGGCAGCGGCAACGGCGACCGGGGCGGCCGCGGTGACCTCGAAGGTCTCCTCGAACTTCTTCACGAAGTCGGAGAGCTCGAGCAGGGTCATTTCCTTGAAGACGTCGAGCAAGTCTTCGGTGGAGATTTTTGCCATGGTGTGGGTCCTTCCTGGTGTGGGTTTTTGGGTTATTCGGCGTCAGCCGGTGTCTCGGCGGGTGCTTCTGCCTCGGCGGGTGCCTCCGAAGCGGCTGCCTCGGGAGCGGGTTCTGCGGCCGGAGCCGCTGCGGCAGCCGGGTCGGCCGCCTTCTTCTCTTGCAGGGCGGCCGCGAGGCGGGCGAACTGCGAGACCGGCGCGTTGAACAGGCCGGCAGCCTTGGCGAGGTTGCCCTTCATGGCACCGGCCAACTTGGCCAGCAGCACCTCGCGGGATTCCAGGTCGGCGATCCGCTCGACCTCGGCCACCGTCAGCGGGTGGCCGTCCATGTAGCCACCCTTGATGACCAGCGCCTTGTTCTCCTTGGCGAAGGTCTTGATGGCCTTGGCGGCGTCGACCGGCTCGCCGCTGACGAACGCGATGGCCGTCGGGCCCGCGAACAGCTCGTCGAGACCCTCGATCCCGGCTTCCGTCGCCGCCCGCTTGATCAGCGTGTTCTTGGCCACGGTGTAGGTGGCCGAACCCGCCAGCGAACGACGCAGCTCGGCCAGGTTAGCGACGGTCAGGCCGCGGTACTCGGTGATGACGGTCGCGGTCGAGGCGCTGAACTGCTCGACAATGTCCGCTACGGCGGTGGCCTTGTCGGCTTTGGCCATACATAACCTCCTCGGTGAAAGTGTCGTCTGCGCTTCCCCCGAGGAACGACGAACGCCCCGGCGCAGGAAGCGGCACGGGGCGTTGAAGTACACCGGCGCGAGCGCCGGCGGTAATGCCTCGTCCCCCTGCGTGGGCCGCCGGGATGTTTCCCGGACCTTCAACCGATTGCTCGGTGACCGACGGTCTTCGGTGGATCGGCACCAAGGATAGCGTGACAACACGCGGTCGGCCAAAACGGCGGATCTCGGGTGACGGCGACGCTCAGCAGAACAAATGCACCAGCGGCCGGGGCAGACCGTTCGACCATATGCGGCGCGACGCGGTCGGTTAAGCCCCCGCCAGCCGGGCGGCGCCGACCAGGCCGGCTTCGCCGCCGAGCTCGGCGGGCACCACCCGCAACCCGGCCAGGAAATCCAGCCCGGCGTAGTCGGCCAGCACCGCGTGCAACGGGTCGAACAACACGGGGCCGGACTTGGCGACTCCTCCCCCGATGACGACGAGGTCCAGATCGCAGACCGCCGCCACCGAAGCGATCATCGCCGCCAGCCCGGTGGCGCCTCGCCGGAATGCCCGCAGCGCTACCTCGTCGCCATCCGCCGCTGCGGCGGACAGCTCGCGAGCGCCGGCAGCAGGCGGCGCTGACCATCCGTTGGCCCGCGCCCAGCGCACCAGCCACGGACCTGCCGCGACCGTCTCGACGCAACCGCGGCCCCCGCATGCGCACCGCTCACCGCCTTCTTCGACGACCACGTGACCGACGTGACCGGCATTGCCGGTGCGCCCGGTGTAGGGGGCGCCGTTGAGTACCAATCCGCCCCCGACGCCGGTCGACACCACCATGGCCAGCAGAAAGCCCGCACCCCGCCCCGCGCCCTGCCAGTGCTCTCCCAGGGCCATGCACAATCCGTCACCGCCGAGCCGCACCGGCACCCCGGGCACCGCTGCCGCGACCCGGTCCCGTAACGGAAAGCGTTGCCAGCCTTTGATATTGATCGGGCTGACGGTTCCGCTGCGCAGGTCGATGGGCCCGGCCGAAGCGATCCCCACCGCGCGGACCGCGCCGCCGGCCGTCGACAGGGCGTCAGCGACCATCGCGGCGACCACCTCCCACACCTGCTCGGCCGAACCGCCGGGCGGGGTGGGCCGGGTCGCGTTGTACACCAACGCTCCGGTGGAATCCACAAGTCCCGCAGCGATTTTCGTGCCACCGATGTCCAGACCGAGAGTAAGCATCGCCGATCAGTGCCGATGGGTGTTGTCGGGTTGGCGGGGGTCACCGGGATGCTCGTAACCCGCGGCGAGCTGGACCAGGTCGGCGCGGCGCTCGTCCAGCCACAGCCGGAACGCGCGACGGCGAGCGGCGGCGCGCAGATGCTCGGCGACCGCGGAGTGCACCTGCGCCAGCGGCGGCTCGACACACGACGGCGCGCGCCAGCCGTGACCGTCGGGGCTCGCCGCGGCGAACCGAAGCGGATTGCGGGCGTGATAGTCGGCCACCTGTCGATCGCTGACCCGGACCGCGACCGTCACATCGACGAACAGCGCTCGCGCCCGGGGGTCCGCCAGCGCCGCCGCGGCCACACTGCCGATCTCCAGCCGGGCCGTCACGTCGGGTAGCAACTCGGCCTCGGTCGGCGCGTCGCCGACGCTCAATCCGCGGGCGGCCAGCTCGGCGGCGACCACGCGTTCGGTCACCAGAAGTTGCGTGAGCCACCGCCGCAGCTGGCGGCCCTCGCTGGTGCCGCGCGCGGGCAGCGCCGCCGCGTGTGGGCCGCTGCGCAATCGCGCCTCGGCCGCGTCGACCTCCTCGACCGCGACGGGGGCGCCCGCGACGGTGGCGACCGGGTGCAGGCTCATGTCACGGTCACCCGCACCGCCGGCGAGTAGACCAGCCGTCCTGCACAGCCCACCCGGATCAGCGCCCACCATTGGCCGGGTTCCAGCCACGGTGGCGGGCTGACGTCGAAGCCGAACTCGACGGTGCCCCCGGCCGGCAGCACCGCACCGACCGAGGCCGGGCCGATCCATTCCCAGGTGCCCCAGGGGCTGATCAGATGGGCCTCGGCCGACAGGTCTGCCGCGCCGTGACTGCCGATCGTCACGGCCACCCGGCCCGTCTGGCCGGCCCGCAGTGAGATCTCGTCGGGACCGTCGACGAGGTAGACCAGCTCGGTGTCCTGGTCCGCGCCGACTTCGACGATGCTCACGTCCTCCACGGTCTGGCGCCAGGCGGCCGGGATGTCGTCGCCGAAGATGCGCAGCTGCGCCCGGACCGGATAGAGCCCGGGCGCGGCATCGGCCGGGATCGTCAGCACCACGTCGGCCTCCCGGTGCTCGCCGCTGCCGAGCCGCAGCGGCAGCTCGGCGGGTGTCGCGGACCAGCCGTCCGGGCACGCGAGCGCGACCACGCCGTGCAGCTCGGTGTCGGTGCAGTCGCTGGCCGCGGTGAGCCGCAGGGTCAGCTCGCCGCGCGGCTCGGCGGTCGCCCGCTGGGGATGCAGGTGTGCGACGGCCGGCAGCCCGCCCAGCGGCGCGGGCCCGCGATTGTGCAGCCAGTAGCGCGCATACAGCGGCTGCGCGGTCTCGGCTTCCGGGGCCAGCGCGGTGGGCTCGTCGAATGCCTTGGGGATCTCGAGGCGGGCCAGCACGGTGGCGACCTGGTAGCCGTGCAGCTCGATCGATCGCTTGCGCCCCTGCGGCTTTTCCAGCAGGTCAGCGAGGTGTAGCGAGCCCAGTTTGCCGAGCGTAGAGCCGACCGAGACGCGGGTCCGCGCGCCGGTGGTTTCGACCAGCCGCAGCGTGACCGCGCCGGGGTCGACGGGCTCGGCGCGACCGGCCGTCAGCGGGTTGCCGGCCGCCTTGAACGCGCCGATCTGGACGGTGTGGTCGGGGTCGACGTGCAGCAGCGACCCGGCGGACGCCAGGTCGCCTCGCCGTTGATCGGGGAAGACGGCGCGCAGCGGATGGGAGAACTGCGCGCTGCGGTTCGCGATGTCGGCGTGCCGCCAGTCGCCGTCGCCGCTGGCGAGCGCGTAGTCGAAGTGGTGTGTCCAGTGCTGCAGTTGGAAGTTCGACCCGTCGGGCGCGGTACGGCGCGGTTCGTCAATCCAGGTGCCCGACGGCCAGCCGGTGCAGGACCGCAACAGCGCGGTGTGCAGCGTGCCTTCGCTGTCGACGGCGAAGCTCGGCACCCCGCGGTTGAGCAATGCGACCGTGCGGGATTCGAAGGGTTCCGCGCCTGACGTGGCGCGCTGTTTGACAACGATCTCAGCATCGTCGAGATCGTGTGCCAACGCGGCTATTTCGTTATTGAGACGCTTCTCATCACTGCCGTCAATCACCAGCACGGGCAGCGCGCGCACGCCGCTCAGGTCGACTCCTGGCACCCAGGTTTCCGCCAACGACTTCGCCGCGGGCACCCACACCCTGGCCCGGCCCCGCTTCGACAGCTGGCGTTGAAGTTCCTTGGCGTACTCCGGATCGGCTTCGGCGAGTACCGCTTTGGTGAAGGCGTTGCGTTCAGGCCCGCCCAGCGCGATGCGGACGTCGGGCAGGTTGGAGTCGACCGCGAGGTTGCCGTAGCGCGGCCGGTGCGCGCCACTGCAGGTAGCCGTCACGCCGGCGCGGACCAGGGCGACCATCAGCTCGCGCGCCAGCGGTCCCGACGACGCTTCCGACGGCGACACCACCTCGGCTACGGACAGCGCACGAATATTGTTGCTTCCCAACCTAACCCGCGCAGCCGACGACAGGCCGAACCAGCTGTAGGCCGGGTTGTCCAACGTCCACGGCAAGTGCTCGGTGTCCACCGATTCGGGTCCGTCGTGCAGCAACGCGAAACCGCGGCCGACGACGGCATCGCCCACCTCGCTGACCGGCATGGCGCCCGGCACCGGACACGGCCAGCGCATCCGCAGCAGGCGATCCGCGCCGGTGAAGTCGTCGATCGTGGTGCGGCAGTCCACCCGCGTCACACCATTCCACAGCGTCAACGTCTGTGTGTAGCTGAGCAATTCGTTTATCCGGCCGTGCACGACCAGCCGCTGACCGAGCGGCCCGCGGTAGGCCTGCACCTGCGCGGGCGATTCCGAAGAGCCCACCACCGGCCCCTTGGGCAGCAGATGCCAAGGGCCCTCGCCCTGCGTCGGGTGAGCCGGGTATTCGTCGTAGACGGCGAGCTCGTTGCCCACCCGCCCGTCCGCGATCAGCTCACGGCCTTCCCGGCCGGTCAAGTGAACCAACGACACCACCGCCCCGCCCCGGGCCGGATCGACCGTCAACCGGTAGTGCTCGTTTTCGATCTGGTGTCCGGCCACCGATTCCCAGCCGGTCGCCGCATCGGCCGCGATCAGTCGATACGACCGCCAGCCCAGCGACGGGATGTCGCGGGCGAGCCAGGTGACCGACCGCCCGTCGTGCTCGACCAGCGCGGGCAGCTCGGCGCCGTCGGCGTCGCGCACCCGCACCCCGGCGGGCAGCGGCGGATCAACCCGTGCGGTGACGATGTCGGTGCGCCGATGCGTCAGCGAATTCCAGACGACCACGTCACCGGCCTCGGGACGCACAGCGCGCGACAACAGCGCCAGGGAGTTGTCGCGGGCCGCGCTGCCCAGCTCCCACGCGTCACGCCAACCGGTCAGCAGGTCGAGGTAGACCTGGTCGGATTCCGAGCCGGTGATCGCGTCGTGGTGCGCGCCGTAGGCCAGCTGGACCCACGCCTTGGCCAGCGCGGCCTGCGGGTAGTCGGCGCCGGTCATCAGCGCGGCGAACACGGCGTAGCGCTCGGCGTCCAGCACCGCGTTTTCGGCGGCGCGGTTGGCCTGTTTGGTGTCGATGTAGGAGACGTCTTTGCCGGTGTAGATCGGGTTCATGTCGCGCGTCTGCGGGGACGGCACCGACCCTCGCTCGTTCAGCTCGGCACGCACCGCGGCGAAGAACTCCTTGGGCAGCGCGCACACGAATCGCGGCCAGGTGTAGCGCGCGGCCCAGTCGCGGTGGATTTCGGTGACCCACTTGTTCGGCGGCGTGTAGTCGGTGCCCACCGGCAACAGCACATTGCGGGTCAACGCGACCCTCTTGAGCTGATCGAACACTGCGTACGTGGCGTCGCACGCCTCGGCCAGCGACGCCGACGAATCCATCCCCCAGCCGGCCCCGTAATGCGCCGGCATGTAGTGCGTGAGCAGCCCGCGCCCGGACGGCGAAATCCATTCGAACTCGCTGCAGAACTGCATGCCCTCGACACCGCCCGAGTGCGTCGGGCCCCACTGGTGGTGTGGTCCGCGGGCCCACGAACTCGACGTCAGCCCGGCGTCGGCGGCCATCCCGGGAAACTGCGGGTCGTGGCCGAACACGTCGAGCTGCCATGCCGTGGCGGGATCGGCGCCCAGTACGTCACGCTGAAAGCCGATGCCGTGCACCAGGTTTCGGATTGTTGTCTCGGGGCTGGTGAGGTTGGTGTTGGGTTCGTTGTAAGTGCCGCCCATGATCTCGACCCGGCCTTGCGCGATGAAGCGGCGCAGATCGGCGCGGTCTTCGGGGTGGGTGTCCCAGTACGGCTTAAGGTAGTCCACCTCGGCCAGCACGAATTTGTACTCGGGCTCGCGGCGGGCCATTTCCAGATGCGCGTGCACCAATTCGAAACCGTTGGTCTGCCGGCCTTTGCCCGGCGGGTCTTCGCGCCATTCACTGGTATAAGCGCCCTGCGTGTTCCACCACACCGGGTCGTAGTGGAAATGGCTGACCATGAACATCGTCCAGCCCGGCTCGGCGACGGTGAACTCGAACGCCACACTGTCGTCGCCGGCGTGCACCCGGGCGGGCCGCCGCTCGCCGACGACCGGGCGCCGCACGGTCACCGCGATCTCGACGGCCTCGGCGCCGGCCTCGGCGCTCCCAGCACCGTGCAGACCGTCACCGTCGATGCGCAGCGGCGTCGGCTCGGTCACCCCCTCGACAGCGACACGGGCCAGCTGTAGCGGCGTGTCCTGCGGCCCGACGAACAGTTCGGTCGACTGCGCCGAAATCAGCTGCATGCCCGCACCTTAACGCGCGACGGCCCGGCGCCGGAGGTTAAGCCGTCGGCGCAGCGCAAAGCTGTCACCGGTAGCTGGAAAACTCGGCGCTACGGATGACCTGACGACACAGCCGTGCGCCGACTACCCGCTCAACCAGGAGGATTGATCATGCCAGCCCTCGCCCCGCCGGTGACCGACGAGCGCAGCGCCCTGCGCGAATACCTGGCGTTCCACCAAGGCTCCTATTTCGCGGTGTCCTACGGCCTCACCGACGAGCAGGCCCGGTCGTCACCGTCGGCCAGTGCGCTGTCGGTCGGAGGGCTGGTCAAGCACGTCACCCGGATGCAACGCAGCTGGATGGCACGGGTCGCGGCCGCACCGGACGCGGCGCCGCAAGATCCCCGGCCGTTCGACGCCGAGGCGTTCGCGGACCAGCACGTGATGCGGCCCGACGAGACGCTGGACGGGTTGCTGCGGGATTTCGCCGAACAGAACGCGGCGTCGCTGCGCCTGGTGGAAACCGCCGACCTGGACGCCCGGGTGCCGGTGCCACACGATGTTCCGTGGTTTCCCAAGGACCTGGATGCCTGGTCGGTGCGGTGGGTGATCCTGCACGTCATCAACGAGCTGGCCCGTCACGCGGGGCACGCCGACATCGTCCGGGAGACCATCGACGGAGCCACGATGTACGACCTGATCGCGGGGCTGGAGGGCTGGGCCATCGAGGGCTGGGTCACGCCTTGGAAAAAGGCGTGAGCACTGGGCCGGATCGGTAAAACGCCTGCTCACCGGACAGCGAGTTGGGCCTTGGCAGCCCTGGTTTGGCAGACTGCACAGATGAGCTCTACCAAACACCGAGACGTGGCCAGGCTCGACCGGGTGCCGTTGCCGATCGAAGCGGCCCGGGTCGCGGTCACCGGTTGGCAGGTCACTCGCTCCGCCGCTCGCGTCGTCACCAAGCTGCCGGGCCGGGGCCCGTGGCAGCAGAAGGTGATCAAGCAGCTCCCCCAGACCTTCGCCGACCTGGGCCCGACGTATGTGAAGTTCGGCCAGATCATCGCGTCCAGCCCGGGCGCGTTCGGCGAGTCGCTGTCCCGCGAATTCCGCGGCCTGCTGGACCGGGTCCCGCCGGCCGACTCCGAAGAGGTGCACAAGCTGTTCGTCGAGGAGCTCGGCGCCGACCCGGCCGACCTGTTCGCCAAGTGGGATGAGACGCCGTTCGCCTCGGCGTCCATCGCGCAGGTGCACTACGCCACGCTGCACAGCGGCGAGGAGGTGGTGGTCAAGATCCAGCGTCCGGGTATCCGCCGCCGGGTGGCCGCCGACCTGCAGATCCTGAAACGCTTCGCCCAGGCCGTCGAGCTGGCCAAGCTGGGCCGCCGGCTCTCGGCGCAGGACGTGGTCGCCGACTTCTCGGCCAACCTGGCCGAGGAGCTGAATTTCCGTCTCGAGGCGCAGTCGATGGAGGCCTGGGTCTCGCATCTGCACGTGTCGCCGTTGGGCCGCAACATCCGGGTGCCGACCGTGCACTGGGACTTCACCAGCGATCGTGTGCTGACGATGGAACGGGTGCAGGGCATCCGCATCGACGACGTCGCCGCCATCCGCAAGGCCGGGTTCGACGGCGTCGAACTGGTGAAGGCGCTGCTGTTCTCGCTTTTCGAGGGCGGGCTGCGGCACGGGTTGTTCCACGGCGACCTGCACGCGGGCAACCTGTACGTCGACGACCAGGGCCGCATCGTGTTCTTCGACTTCGGCATTATGGGCCGCATCGACCCGCGCACCCGTTGGTTGCTGCGCGAATTGGTGTACGCGTTGCTGGTCAAGAAGGACCATGCCGCGGCCGGCAAGATCGTCGTGCTGATGGGAGCCGTCGGCACGGTCAAGCCCGAAGCCCAGGCCGCCAAGGACCTGGAGCGCTTCGCCACCCCGCTGACCATGTCGACGCTGGGCGACATGTCGTATGCCGACATCGGCCGGCAGCTGTCGACGCTGGCCGATGCCTACGACGTGAAGCTGCCGCGCGAGTTGGTGTTGATCGGCAAGCAGTTCCTCTACGTCGAGCGGTACATGAAGCTGCTCGCGCCGAAGTGGCAGATGATGTCGGACCCGCAACTCACCGGGTACTTCGCCAACTTCATGGTCGAGGTCAGCCGCGAGCATTCCTCCGACGTGGAGGTCTAGGTGGAGATCCGCACCGGTTATGCGACGGCCGGACCCGCGTCCAGCGACCTGAAGCTCTACTACGAAGACATGGGCGACGTCGACGACCCGCCGGTGTTGTTGATCATGGGCCTCGGCGCCCAGCTGCTGCTGTGGCGCACCGAGTTCTGCGAGCGGCTGGTCGGCCACGGCCTTCGGGTAATCCGTTACGACAACCGCGATGTCGGACTGTCCAGCAAGACCGAGCGCCGTAGCGTCGGGCAGTCGCTGGTCACGCGATTGGGCCGCTCCTGGGTGGGCCTGCGCAGCAGGGCGACGTACACCCTCGAAGACATGGCCGACGACGCAGCGGCGGTGTTGGACCATCTGGGCATTGAGGCGGCGCACGTCGTCGGGGCATCGATGGGTGGGATGATCGCCCAGGTCTTCGCCGCGCAATTCGCCCATCGCACAAGGACTCTCGGGGTCCTTTTCTCGAGCAATAATTCGGCGTTCCTGCCCCCGCCGGCACCGCGCGCATTGCTGGCGCTGATCAAAGGTCCGCCGCCGAGCTCGCCCCGCGACGTGATCCTCGACAATGCGGTCCGGGTGAACAGGATTATCGGGAGCCCGGGTTACCGCATTCCCCACGAGCAGGTCCGCGCGGAGGCCGCCGAAGGATACGACCGCAGTTACTACCCGCAGGGCATCGCCGGGCAGTTCAGCGCGATCCTGGGCAGCGGGAGCCTGCTTCATCACGACCGGCGCATCACGGCACCGACGGTCGTCATCCACGGTCGGTCCGACAAACTGATGCGGCCTACCGGGGGACGAGCGATCGCGCGCGCAATACGCGGAGCACGATTGGTGTTATTGGACGGAATGGGACATGATCTGCCACAGCAGCTGTGGGATCCGGTGATCGGTGTTTTGACGAGCAATTTCGCCGACGCCAGCTGAGCCGGAGTCGAGCAGACGGCTTAGGCTGTTTTTGTTCGTCGCAACTTTCGCACGAGATCTCACAGAGTTGTAGCGTTGATACTTGGGAGGACGCGATGGTCGCGAAATTGAAGCCGTATTACGAAGAGTCGCAGGCTACCTACGACATTTCTGATGACTTCTTCGCGTTGTTCTTGGACCCCAACATGGTCTACACCTGCGCATACTTCAAGAACGACGACATGACGCTAGAAGAGGCGCAGCTCGCCAAGCTGGATCTGGGGCTGGACAAGCTGAAGCTCGAGCCGGGAATGACGCTGCTCGACGTCGGATGCGGTTGGGGCGGAGCGCTGGTCCGTGCGGTGGAGAAGTACGACGTCAATGTCGTCGGCATCACACTGAGCCGAAATCACTACGAGCGCAGCAAATCTCGTCTTGCCGCGATCACAACCACGCGCCGGGCCGAGGCCCGGCTGCAGGGCTGGGAAGAGTTCGATGAGCACGTCGACCGGATCATCAGCTTTGAGGCCTTCGACGCGTTCAAAAAAGAGCGGTGGCCGGCGTTCTGGGACTGGGCCTACGAGGTGCTGCCTGACAACAGCCGGCTGCTGATGCACAGCATCTTCACCCATCCGCAGTCGTACTGGAAAGAGCACGGCATCCCGATCACGATGACCGATCTGCGCTTTCTGAGATTCCTCGGCAAGGAGATCTTCCCCGGCGGCCAGATGTGCGGTGAACCCGACATCGTCGATCTCGCGCAGGCCAGTGGTTTCGCGCTCGAGCAAACTCAGTATCTGCAGTCGCACTACGTGCGGACGCTGGACATGTGGGCGGCCAATCTGGAGGCCAATCGCGAGCGTGCTATCGCCATCCAGTCCGAAGAGGTCTACGACCGCTACATGCGCTACCTCACCGGCTGCGCGGACCTCTTCCGCAAAGGCATCTCCAACGTCGGACAGTTCACCCTGGCCAAGTAGCGCGACACGCCCGACATGACAGTCGGGTTGAACTGCGAGGTTTCGCCGTTCGTCAATACGGGCAGATGCTGAGTAATAAAATTTTGCCCACTCGGGCTCGGGGGATGTTCGATGCGTTTTTGCGGGGAGGGCGCACGCTGATGGCTCAAAAACTGGAACCACACTTCGACGACGTACAGGCGCATTACGACCTGTCCGACGACTTCTACCGGCTGTTCCTGGATCCCAGCCAGACTTACAGCTGCGCCTACTTCGAGCGCGACGACATGACGCTCGAGGAAGCCCAGCTCGCCAAGATCGATTTGTCGCTGGGCAAGCTGGGCCTGCGGCCCGGTATGACGCTGCTCGACGTCGGGTGCGGCTGGGGCGCCACCATGCGCCGCGCGATCGAGAAGTACGACGTGAACGTCATCGGGCTGACGCTGTCCAAGAACCAGGCCGCGCACGTGCAGAAGTCGTTCGACGAGATGGACAACCCCCGCGGCAAGCGCGTGCTGCTGGCCGGCTGGGAAGAGTTCGACGAGCCGGTGGACCGCATCGTGTCGATCGGCGCGTTCGAGCACTTCGGCCACGACCGCTACGGCGATTTCTTCAAGATGGCCTATCACGTGCTGCCCGGCGACGGCGTGATGCTGCTGCACACGATCACCGACTTCACCAAGCAGGAAATCATCGACCTGGGCTTGCCCATCTCCATCGACTTGTTGCGCTTCATCATCTTCATCCAGCGGGAGATCTTCCCCGGCGGGCGGTTGCCGAAAATCCCTATGGTGGAAGAACATTCGCGCGATGCAGGTTTCACGTTGACGCGCCGCCAGTCGCTGCAGCCGCACTACGCCAAGACGCTGGACCTGTGGGCGGCGGCCTTGCGGGCGCGCAAGGACGAGGCGATCGAGATCCAGTCCGAAGAGGTCTACGAGCGCTACATGAAATACCTGACCGGTTGCGCCGACAAATTCCGGCAAGGCTACGTCGACGTCAACCAATTCACGCTCGCGAAGTAACCCGCCGGCAGTGACCCCCCGGGATCGATGATCGGTCCCGGCGCATGCGCAGGGTATCTTTAGGTGCGTTTTCGTCAGGAAGGCAAAAGGTCATGGCTCGGAAACTGACACCGCACTTCGCCGATGTGCAGGCACACTACGACCTGTCCGACGACTTCTTCCGGCTGTTCCTGGATCCCAGCCAGACCTACAGCTGCGCCTACTTCGAGCGCGACGACATGACGCTCGAAGAAGCCCAGCTCGCCAAGATCGACCTCGCGCTGGGCAAGCTCGGCCTGCAACCGGGCATGACCCTGCTCGACGTCGGCTGCGGCTGGGGTGCCACGATGCGCCGCGCGGTGGAGAAGTACGACGTGAACGTCGTCGGGCTGACGTTGTCCAAGAACCAGGCCGCGCACGTGCAGCAGTCGTTCGACGAGATGGACAACAGCCGCAGCAAGCAAGTGCTGCTAGCCGGCTGGGAACAGTTCGACGAGCCCGTGGACCGCATCGTGTCGATCGGCGCATTCGAGCACTTCGGCCACGACCGCTACGACGACTTCTTCACGATGGCGCACAGCGTACTGCCCGATGACGGCGTGATGCTGCTGCACACGATCACCGGATTGACGGGGCCACAGATCGTCGAACGTGGCATACCGCTGACCTTCGAGATGGCCCGCTTCATCAAGTTCATCGTCACCGAGATCTTCCCGGGCGGCCGGCTGCCCTCCATCGAGAAGGTGGAGGACCACTCGTCGAAGCACGGTTTCCGGTTGACCCGGCGCCAATCGCTGCAGCCGCACTACGCCAGGACCCTCGATCTGTGGGCAGCGGCGCTGGAATCGCACAAGGACGAGGCCATCGAGATCCAGTCCGAAGAGGTCTACGAGCGCTACATGAAATACCTGACCGGCTGCGCCAATGCGTTCCGGGTCGGCTACATCGACGTCAACCAATTCACCCTGGAGAAGTAGCGATCGCGTCCGCCCCGGACAGGTGGCGGATCGCCGATCGAGAAACCCGGTGGCATCGCAGCTCAAATCCGAGCGATACGTCCCCCCGGGTGTAGGGTCCCCCAGATGGTCTCCCGCCGGGAGCCATGTCCACCGGGGGGACATATGTCTGAAAGTTCAGCGGGTGCCACGCGGACGCGGTCTAACGAGGCTGATGTTCGGGCGCACTACGACCTGTCCAACGAATTCTTCGCGCTGTTCCAGGATCCGACCCGCACGTACAGCTGCGCATACTTTCCCCACGAGGGCATGTCGCTGCACGAGGCGCAGGTCGCGAAGCTGGATCTCACACTCGACAAACTGGCGCTGGAGCCGGGGATGACCCTGCTCGACATCGGTTGTGGCTGGGGTTCGATGATGAAGCGCGCCGTCGAGAAGTACGACGTCAACGTCGTCGGGGTGACCTTGTCCAAGAACCAGGACGCCTACTGCCAGCAGGTGCTCGGCACCCTCGACTCGAAGCGCTCACACCGGGTGCTGCTGACCGACTGGGCGGATTTCACCGAGCAGGTCGACCGCATCGTCATCATCGAAGCGCTCGAGCACTTCGGCTTCGACCGCTACGACGACTTCTTTAAATTCGCCTACGACGTCCTGCCGGATGACGGGGTAATGCTGCTGCATTCGATCACCGCCTTGCATCCCACGCAGATGACGGAGCGCGGCATTCCGGTGACGATCGAGATGGCGAAGTTCATCCGGTTCATCCTGACCGACATCTTCCCGGGCGGCCGCCTGCCGTCCATCGAGAAGGTGGAGGACCACAGCGCCAAGGCCGGTTTCGACGTCACCCGGCGCCAGTCACTGCAGTCCGACTTCGCCCGCACCCTCGACCTGTGGGCCGATGCCCTCACGGCTCATAAGGACCAAGCCGTCGAAATACAGTCCGAAGAGGTCTACGAGCGGTACATGAAATTCCTGACCGGCTGCGCCAACGCGTTCCGGATGGGCTATATCGACTGCAACCAGTTCACCCTGGAAAAGTAGACTGATGGGTCGGGCCGCGGGGGGCCGTGCGTCAAGCGCCACCGGCAGTTAAGCAGCCCGATCGGGTGTGGGTATCGTTGCTGGTCAATCGGGCGAAGATGGGCAACGGGTTTGAAAGCAGTGAATTCAGGAGACTAAACGCAAATGGCAGAGCAACCGACTAGTGCGACGAAGTTCCGAACGCGTTCGGAGGATATCCAGGCGCACTACGACGTCTCCGACGATTTCTTCGCCCTGTTTCAGGACCCCACCCGAACCTACAGTTGCGCGTACTTCGAGCCGTCCGACCTGACCCTCGAAGAGGCTCAATACGCCAAGATCGACCTCAACCTGGACAAGCTGGACCTCCAACCCGGCATGACCCTGCTCGACATCGGCTGCGGCTGGGGCACCACCATGCGCCGCGCCGTGGAGCGCTACGACGTCAACGTCATCGGCTTGACCCTGTCGAAGAATCAGCACGCCCGCTGCGAGCAGGTGCTGGGTGCGATCGACACAAACCGCTCCCGTGAGGTGCGGCTGCTGAACTGGGAGGACTTCAACGAGCCCGTCGACCGGATCGTCTCGATCGAGGCGTTCGAGCACTTCGGCCACGAGAACTACGACGACTTCTTCAAGCGGACGTTCGACATCATGCCCGAGGACGGCCGGATGACCGTGCAGAGCAGCGTCAGCTATCACCCGTACAACCTGAACGCCCGCGGCAAGAAGCTCACCTTCGAAACCGTGCGTTTCATCAAGTTCATCGTCACCGAGATCTTCCCGGGTGGTCGCCTGCCAACCACCGAGATGATGGTCGAACACGGCGAGAAGGCGGGTTTCGTTGTCCCCGAACCGCTTTCACTACGCGACCATTACGTCAAGACGCTGCACATCTGGGGTGACACGCTGGAGTCCAACAAGGACAAGGCCATCGAGGTCACTTCCGAAGAGGTTTACGAGCGCTACATGAAGTACCTACGCGGCTGCGAGCACTACTTCGGTGACGAGATGCTGGACTGCAGCCTGGTGACCTACCTCAAGCCGGGCGCCTCGGCCTGATTTTCGCCGCGCTGTCGGATTAGCGCTGCGTCGTTCGTCGGATGGGTAGAGAGTGGAGCACGAGGCTTCGCTCGCTATCGGAGGTGACGAACATGCAGTATTTCGCGCTGTTGATCAGCAAAGAGCAGGACCGCACACCCGACGACCCGGCCACCGCGATGGCGGCGTGGGAGAGCTTCCACGCTAAAGCCGGCCCGGCGATCAAATCCGGCGACGCCCTGGCGCCCGCGGCCGCCGCGGCGGTCATCACCGGCGGCCCGGACACCCGAGTGGTCACCGACGGCCCGTTCGCTGAGTCCGCCGAGGTGGCCTGCGGCTACTACGTGTTCGAAGCGGAAAATCTCGACGAAGCGCTGGGGCTGGCGCGCGACATCCCGCTCGCCGGCTATGGGGCCGTCGAGGTGTGGCCCGCGGTCCACGCGCTGGACCCGTCCCGCCCGCTCACCGGCAACGACTGGCTGGCGCTGCTGCTGGAACCGGCCGAGAAGGCACACACCCCCGGCACGCCGGAATGGGAAGCGGTGGCCGCCAAGCACGCGGATCTGCACGCGGCCGCCGGCGATCACATCGTTGGCGGCGCCGCGTTGCACGATCGGTCCACCGCGACGACCGTGCGGGTGCGCGACGGTGAGGTCCTGATTACCGACGGGCCTTATGTGGAGGGCGCCGAAATCGCCACCGGGATCTACCTATTGGGTGCCGCGGATCGCGACGAGGCCATCAAGATAGCGTCGATGATTCCCGCTTCGACGGTGCAGCTGCGGCAGCTCGCTGGAATCTCGGGACTCTAACCGCCCGCAATGACCAACCTGGACGGCGTCTTCCGCCGGGAATGGGGTCCCGCCGTCGCCGCGCTCGCGCGCTGGTCCGGCGACCTCACCGTCGCCGAGGACGCCGTCCAGGAGGCCTGCGCCGAGGCGCTGCGCAGCTGGCCCCGCGACGGTGTGCCTGAGCGCCCCGGCGGGTGGCTGGTCACCGTTGCCCGCAACCGTGCCCGGGATCGGCTGCGCCGCGAATCCGTCCGTCCCGGAAAGGAATTGGCGGCTTTCGTGGACGAGATCAGGGCTCGCACCGAGCACACCGACCCGCATCCGGTTCGCGACGACGAGCTGCGGATGATGTTCACCTGTGCCCATCCGGCGCTGGACCGCCAGTCGCAATTGGCGCTGACGCTGCGGCTGGTGTCCGGCTTGACCGTCCCCGAGATCGCACGAGCCCTGTTGCAGACGGACACCGCCGTCGGTCAACGAATCACGCGCGCCAAGAACAAGATTCGTCACGCCAACATCCCGCTGCGGGTACCGCCGGCACAGCTGCTACCCGAGCGGACACCGCATGTGCTCGGTTGTATCTATTCGGTGTTCACCGAGGGCTATTGGTCGACTGGGGGTCCGTCGGCGATTCGCGACGAACTATGCGACGAGGGTGTCCGGTTGGCCGGCGAGTTGTGCGTGCTGATGCCGGACGAGCGCGAGGCCCACGCCTTGGCCGCGCTGACGCTGCTGCACGACTCGCGGCGAGCGACGCGGATCGACGACAACGGGATGCTGGTGCCGCTGCAAGACCAGGACCGCGGCAAGTGGGACCGCAGCCGCGTCGCGCGCGGCCTGCACCGGTTGCGGCTGGCCGAGGGTGCCCCACCTGCCGCGGGCCCCTATCTGCCCCAGGCCGTGATCGCCGCGGTGCACGCGACGGCGCCGTCATGGGAGCAGACCGACTGGGTCACCATCTGCACGGCCTACGACCGGCTGGTGGAGCTGACGGGTTCGCCGGTGGCGCGCGCCAACCGCGCAATGGCGGTGGGCTTGCGCGACGGTCCCGACGCCGGGCTTCGCGCGCTGGACGAAGCGGCGCGTGATCCCCGGCTGACCCACTCGAATCTGGTCGCGACGGTAAGGGCCGATCTGCTGCGGCGCGCCGGACGGCCCATCGAAGCACTCACCTGGTACCGGATCGCGTTGGAGTCAGGCGGTTCTGAGTCGGGGCGCGACTTCCTGCGGCGGCGCATCGCCGAGTGCGGCGGATAATCAGGCGCGCCCAGCGCGAAAAACCTACGCTTCGGTGAAGTTGCGGGTGACGGCCGGGTCGACCGGAATGCCCGGGCCGGTGGTCGTCGACACGGTGATCTTCTTCAGGTAGCGACCCTTCGACGACGACGGCTTGAGCCGCAGCACCTCGTCGATCGCGGCGCCGTAGTTCTCCGCGAGGTTCTTCTCGTCGAACGACGCCTTGCCGATCACGAAGTGCAGGTTGGCCTGCTTGTCGATGCGGAAGTTGATCTTTCCGCCCTTGATGTCGTTGACGGCCTTGGCGATGTCGGGCGTCACCGTGCCGGTCTTGGGGTTCGGCATCAGGCCGCGCGGGCCCAGGATGCGCGCGATGCGCCCGACCTTGGCCATCTGGTCCGGCGTGGCGATCGCGGCGTCGAAGTCGAGGAAACCGCCCTGGATCTTCTCGATCAGGTCGTCGCTGCCGACCACGTCGGCACCCGCGGCGGTGGCCTCTTCGGCCTTGTCGCCGACGGCGAACACCGCGACCCGGGCGGTCTTACCGGTGCCGTGCGGCAGGTTGACCGTGCCGCGGACCATCTGGTCCGCCTTGCGCGGGTCGACGCCGAGCCGGATCGCCACCTCGACGGTCGAGTCCTGTTTGGTCGACGCCGTCTCCTTGGCGAGCTTGGCGGCCTGGAGCGGGGTGTACAGGTTGTCGCGATCCACCTTCTCGGCGGCGGCGCGGTATGCCTTGCTGTTCTTGCTCATTGATCAATCCAATCTGGTGTTGGGGTCGTGGTTAATTCGGGCCGAAGCCAGCCCTCCCACGGGGTGGAGCTGAGGGTTATGCGGACCTATTCGACGGTGATCCCCATCGACCGGGCGGTACCGGCGATGATCTTGGCGGCAGCGTCGATGTCGTTGGCATTGAGGTCGGTCTTCTTGGTCTCGGCGATCTCGCGAACCTGATCCCAGGTGACCTTGGCGACCTTGGTCTTGTGCGGCTCGGCCGAGCCCTTGCCGACGCCGGCGGCCTTGAGCAGCAGCTTGGCGGCGGGCGGCGTCTTGAGCGCGAAGGTGAAGCTGCGGTCTTCATAGACCGTGATCTCCACCGGGATCACGGTGCCGCGCTGGCTTTCCGTCGCGGCGTTGTATGCCTTGCAGAACTCCATGATGTTCACACCGTGCTGGCCGAGCGCGGGTCCCACCGGCGGCGCAGGGTTTGCCTGTCCCGCCACGATCTGGAGCTTGATCAGCCCAACGACTTTCTTCTTCGGGGCCATGAGATTTCGACGTTCCTTCCTGGTTTATGCACCCAGCCGTCCCCGCGAACGGGATGGCTGGCTAGATCTTGGAGACTTGGGTAAAGGTGAGTTCCACCGGTGTTTCGCGGCCGAAGATCGACACCAACACCTTGAGCTTCTGCTGTTCGGCGTTGACCTCGTTGATGGTGGCCGGCAACGTCGCGAACGGCCCGTCCATGACCGTCACCGATTCGCCCACCTCGTAGTCGACCTCGACGACCGGGCGTTCCAGCCCACCGGCCTCGGTCGTGGCGGCGGCAGCGGTGGTACCACCCTTGACGGGCTTCTTCGCCGAACCCGGCGGCAGCAGGAACTTCACCACGTCGTCGAGCTTGAGCGCCGACGGACGCGACGTCGCGCCGACGAATCCCGTCACGCCGGGGGTGTTGCGCACCGCGGCCCACGAGTCGTCGGTCAGGTCCATGCGCACCAGGATGTAGCCCGGCAGCACCTTGCGGTTGACCTGCTTGCGCTGGCCGTTCTTGATCTCGGTGACCTCTTCGGTGGGTACCTCCACCTGGAAGATGTAGTCGCCGACATCGAGGTTCTGCACCCGGGTTTCGAGGTTGGCCTTCACCTTGTTCTCGTATCCCGCGTAAGAGTGGATGACGTACCAGTCGCCGGGCTTGCTACGCAGCTCCGCCTTCAGGGCGGCGGCCGGGTCAGCCTCGTCGGCCGACTCCGCGGGGGTTGCCGGGGCCTCGATGGCCGCGGGCTCCTCAGTGGTCTCAGGGGCCTCGACGACCTCGGCAGGCTCTTCTACGTCGACCGCTTCACCGGCGGACGTGTCACCGTCGAAGGTAGTCACGGTTTTCAGTCCTCTCTATCTCTAAGCTCAGCCGAACACCAGCAGCACGAGCTTGGTCAAGCCGAAATCAGTCAGGCCGACCAGCGCCACCATGAAGGCGAGGAACACCAGCACCACGGAGGTGTAGGTGAGCATCTGCTTGCGGTTGGGCCAGATCACCTTCCGCATCTCCGCAACGACCTGCTTGAGGTAGTTGTAGACGAAGACGAGCGGGTTGGCCGTGCGGTCCCCGGGTTTCTTCGGCTTCTTGGCCTTCTTGCCGGCTCCGGCCTTCTTGGCCGGAGACTTCTCCTTGGAGTCCTCGGTCTCGTCCGATGACTCGACGTCGACGTCGTCGCCGGCATCCGCCACCCGCTGCCGGGACCGCTTGCCCGTTGGCCGCTGCGGACGCGCCACAGGCTTGGTCACCACGGCCGTCCGACCGCCGCTGGTGCTGTCGTCGGTGTCACCGCCGTCGCGTGCGGCGTCGTTGGCAGCAGGGACGTCGAGGCCCTCGTCGCTCACCGCATGCTCCTTTGTTCGCTAGCTATCGCGCGATTCGTCCCGCGCTGACCGGTTAGTGTCCAGCATGGCACGTTTCCCATTGTCCAACTCCTCCTCAGGCCGTTGCGGCCTGCATCGTCGTCGGACTTGGATCCGATTGTCCAACTCCTCCTCAGGCCGTTGCGGCCTGCATCGTCGTCGGACGTTCGCCTTGTGCAGGGGCGACAGGACTTGAACCTGCAACCTGCGGTTTTGGAGACCGCTGCTCTGCCAGTTGAGCTACGCCCCTTCGCGGTTGGCAGGCCAACCTGCGCTTACCTTCCGGGGCCTACATGACACGCGCGCTCTCCGTTCGGTGATCGCCGAACCTGTGGACAGCGCGCTGTAATGGGAAAACCCCGAGGTCCGAGTGTACATCGGCACGGGAGTCAGATACTAATTACGCGGTTCTGACGACCTGCCCGGATTCGTGGTCCCATCTGAGCTTGACGGGATCGTCGTCGTTCGATTCTTCCCGGTACTGCCCCATCAACGTCGTGTAGGCCACCATCACGACCTCACCGTTGTCGTCGGTGCAGATGTTCTTGGTGACGACGATGTCGGCGCCGAATCGCTCGTTGACCGACTCGACGTCCATCCGCCCCCACAGCTTGTCGCCGGCCTGGATCGGCCTGTTGAACACGAAGCGCTGCTCGACCTGGACGATAACCAAGCTCTCCATGCCCAGGTCGACATGGCGGAAGAAGTCCAACTGCACGTACTTGGCGAAGATCGTGACGAGGGTCAGCGGCGCGAGGATCGAGTCGTAACCGAGTTCGGCCGCCGCGGCCTCCTCGTAGAAGGCCGGGTGATCGTTCTTGATGGCCCGGGCGAACTCCCGAACCTGCTCGCGGCCCACCACGAAGTAGTCCGGATACCGCCAGATCATGCCGCGGATATCAGTCTTGAGCGCCATGGGTTACGCCAACTTGGCCGACGCGATTGCCCGTCCGAAGATCTTCTTACCGCCGGTGGTGGCGCTGATCGCGATGGTCACCGACTTGGTCTCCGGGTCCGCCGACTTGACCCGGCCGCTGAATACCAGCTCGGCGCCCTTGCCGTCGTTGGGCACCGGCACCACGGCCGTGAACCGCACATTGTATTCGGTGACCGCACCGGGGTCCCCAACCCACGACGTGACGTAACCGCCGCCGATGCCCATCGTGAGCATGCCGTGCGCGATCGCGGTGTCCAGCCCGACGACCTTGGCGATCTCGTCGTCCCAGTGGATCGGGTTCAAGTCCCCCGAAACTCCCGCGTAGTTCACCAGATCCTGGCGCGTCAGCGGGTAGGTCTTCTCCGGAAGCTGGTCGCCCACCTTCACCGAGCTGAACTCACGCAGTGGCATCAGAAAATCCCTCTTCTCCGTTCTCACCAGCACGGCCCGCCAGGGTCGTGTAGGTCTCCTGCACGATGTCACCGGCCTCGTCGGTGATGATGTTCTTGGTCACGACGATCTGGGTGCCGTGCGAGATGCGCATCGAGTCCACGTACACGTCGCAGTAGAGCCGATCGCCCGCTACCAGCGGCTTGAAGTACTTGAGCACCTGGTCGACCTGGACAATCTGCGCGTCGGTGACCGCGATGTTGGCGTGCTTGAAGAACGCCGACTGCGCCTGGTAGCCGAACACGCAGCAGAACGTCAACGGCGCCAGCAGCCCCTTATAACCAAGCTCGGCAGCGGCCTCCTCCTGGGAGAAGTACGCGTCGTTGTTCTGCACGGCGACCGCGTACTCGCGGATTTTCTCCCGCTCCACCTCGTAGTAGTCGGGATAGCGGTAATGCATCCCGACTAGATCTTTGGTCAACGGCACGGCTTCAAAACCTACCTGGTCAATTTCGTCTAAACGGCCAGAGATGATTAGCGCGTCTCGCGGTGTGCCTGGTGCTTGCCGCAGTTCGGGCAGAACTTCTTCAGCTCCAGCCGGTCCGGGTCGTTTCGCCGGTTCTTCTTGGTGATGTAGTTGCGGTGTTTACACACCTCGCAGGCCAAAGTGATCTTCGGCCGCACATCGGTACTGGAAGCCATTACGGTTCTCTCTCAAATCTCTCGAACTCTACGTTGTTGTGTTGTAGCGATGGCCGGACTCGAACCGGCGACCTAACGATTATGAGTCGTTCGCTCTAACCGACTGAGCTACATCGCCTCTGGTACGCGCCGTCCGCCTGTTCGGCGTCCGCCGAGCCCCCTAACGGAATCGAACCGTTGACCTTTTCCTTACCATGGAAACGCTCTACCGACTGAGCTAAGGGGGCCTGGAACCCGTAGCGAACAGTCTTGCCTCGGGCCTAAAAGAGGGTACAGCGCGACGCGCGACGGCACCAAACCACGCTGCAGACGGTCAGCCCTCGGCGCTGTTGCGCTTCGGCTGCCACGCGCTGAGGTCGCTGAATTCGTCGTAAATGTCGTCCTGGTCGCTCTGCGCGTCCGAGTCGAGCAGCGTCCGCAACGCGAGGTGGACGGCCTCGCGCGCATCGGCCACGTGATAACGACGGATCGCCTCCTGGACCAGATCGTCGTCGATCTCCATCTCGACCTTCTTCAGCATGGAGCAACAATACCCACGCAGCACCGTCCGAATCGCCGGCGAAAGCGCGGTTGACGAGCGGTGATGCGCCCGAAATGCCAGGTCGGTTCGCCGGGTCATAGTCTGATGCGGTGACAGATTCGTCCGCGGACCGACTGTATTTCCGGCAACTGCTCTCCGGTCGCGATTTCGCCGCCGGCGACATGATGGCCGCCCAAATGCGCAATTTCGCCTATCTGATCGGCGACCGTCAGACCGGCGACTGCGTGGTGGTGGACCCGGCCTATGCCGCCGGCGAGCTGGTCGACGCGGCCGAAGCCGACGGTATGCACCTGTCCGGGGTCCTGGTCACCCACCATCACCCGGACCACGTCGGCGGCTCGATGATGGGCTTCGAGCTCAACGGCCTCGCCGACCTGCTGGAGCGAACCAACGTGCCGGTGCATGTGAATACCCACGAGGCGCTGTGGGTTTCGCGGGTTACCGGGATTGGTGTCGACGACCTGACCCCGCACGAGCACGGCGACAAGATCAGCATCGGCGCTATCGAGATCGAGCTGCTGCACACCCCGGGCCATACGCCGGGCAGCCAGTGCTTCCTGCTGGACGGCCGGCTGGTCGCCGGGGACACGCTCTTCCTGGACGGCTGCGGACGAACCGACTTTCCCGGCGGCGACTCCGACGAGATGTATCGCAGCCTGCAGCAGCTGGCGGCGCTGCCCGGCGACCCGACTGTTTTCCCGGGGCACTGGTATTCCACCGACCCCAGCGCGTCGCTGGCCGAGGTCAAGCGTTCCAACTACGTGTATCGCGCCACCAACCTCGATCAGTGGCGAATGTTGATGGGCGGCTGAGTAATAGCCACGGTCGTTGCGATTCCGCAGTCTGGCCAGCAGAATTTCGGGTGCACATCGCTGTGATATAAGCGGAGGGATGGATTCCATGGGGTGGATCCAGGGCAGCTGGCACGGGGTCACCGATGTCGAGTCCAGCACCTGGTTGGCGTGGGCGGCGTGGGCGGCAATTGCGCTCGGCGTGATCGCCCTGATCTTCGCCAACCACCAGATCGGCCGCAGCCGCCGACTGGCCGCCGAGCAGACCCGACCCCACGTCGGCATGCTGATGGAGCCGCACGCCGCGGACTGGCACGTGATCGAGCTGGTCGTTCGCAATTTCGGCCGTACCGCCGCCTACGACATCCGCTTTTCATTCGCGAGTCCGCCGACGGTGGCCGAATACGAGAATTCCACCGACGGCTATGCCGAAGTGGTCGAATTGCAGCTGCCCAGCGAATTGCCGGTACTCGCGCCCGGCCAGGAGTGGCGGATGGTCTGGGATTCCGCACTCGACCGCGGCGAAATCGGCGGCGGCATCGAGTCTCGCTTCACCGGGAAGGTGCTCTACTACGACCGCCCCGACAAGCCGCGCGGGTGGCGGTTCTGGGAGCGCGAGCGCCAGCCGCTGGAGACCAATGTGGTGCTGGACTGGGATGCGTTGCCGCCGGTGCAGCGCATCGAGCTGATGACCACGCACGACCTGGCCAAGCGGGAGAAGCAGAAACTGGAACTGCTACGCAGCCTGCTGACCTACTTCCACTACGCGAGCAAGGAAACGCGCGCCGACGTGTTCCGCACCGAGATCGACCGAATCAACAGCGCAGTCGCCGAAACTCAGGATCGCTGGCGAGCCCGCCAGCTCGATGCACCCACCGATGTCGGACTGCGCTGGGGCAACTCCCAAGACGACCTCGGTAAACACCGCGGCGAGCACGTCTGAGCGTCCACGTCCGAAGGAGCAACGCATGAGCGGTCCGGTCACCTACAGCCTCAACGACACCGTCGCGACCATCAGGATGGACGACGGCAAGGTCAACGCGCTGGGCCCGACCATGCAGGCGGCCATCAACGAGGCGATCGACCGGGCCGACAGCGACAACGTCGGCGCACTGGTGATCACCGGCAACGAGCGGGTGTTCAGCGGCGGATTCGACCTGAAGATCCTGACCTCCGGCGAGACGCAGCCCGCGATCGACATGCTCAGGGGCGGCTTCGAGCTGTCCTACCGGCTGCTGTCCTACCCCAAGCCGGTGGTGATCGCCTGCACCGGGCACGCCATCGCGATGGGCTCGTTCCTGTTGGCGTCCGGCGATCACCGGATCGCCGCCCACGCCTACAACATCCAGGCAAACGAGGTCAAGATCGGCATGACGATCCCCTATGCCGCGCTGGAGATCATGAAGCTGCGGCTGACCCGTTCGGCGTATCAGCAAGCCACCGGGCTGGCCAAGACCTTCTTCGGTGAAACCGCCCTTGCCGCAGGCTTTGTCGACGAGATCGTGTTGCCCGAGATGGTGGTCAGCCGCGCCGAGGAAGCCGCGAAGGAATTCGCCGGCCTGCACCAGCACGCGCACGCCGCAACGAAATTGCGTGCCCGCGCCGACACGCTCAAGGCGCTGCGCGCCGGAATCGACGGCATCGAAGCCGAATTTGGTCTGTAGGGAGGAGGCGATGCGATTGCCCGGGCAACCGCCTCCCCTCCTGTCGCCTCCTCCACCGCAGAGTGTGGCACCGCGGCGACCGGCCGTCACTTCACCCTGAGACCACCGCGTCAGACGGCCCAGCGGAACCGTTTGAGGTACGCCTCCCAATCCCACGTCAGCAAAAACTCCTGCGCCGCCTGGTAGCCCTTCTGATACAGCGCCTCGAGGCGATCCGCGGCGATGTCGAAGTCGAGGACGCCCACATCGGTCGACTCGACCGGGATCGCGCGGGCTGCGACCCACGGCTGGTTGAGGTGGGTCTGATCGTGGCCGGTCAGCATCGTGGTGAGCAGGCTTTCCAGCAACGCCGTCTGTTCGAAAAGCCGTAGCGGTTTCAGCGCGGGCATCACCGCGCTGAAACCTTCATTAAGCCGGGGCAAGACCGTGACCCCGAATGTCGGCCACCGCGGCACTTTTCCGTCGAAGCGGTCGAACGTGTCGATCGGAAAGTTCGACAGCACGCCGCCGTCGACGAGGGTGGACGTCGCCCCGGTGACGCTGCGCAGCTTGACCGGGGGGTAAAAGAACGGGATCGCCATCGACGCGCGCACGGCGTCAGCGACCAGCTGCTCATTCGGGTCCAGCCCGTAGAGCCGCCGGTAGTCCCAGGGCAGCCGCACCAACTGCGCCGCGGTCACGTCGGCGACGGTAACGACCAGCTTGTGCCGCGGCCGCTCGGGCATCGTGGCCTCGTCGAGGAGCAGATCTCCGAAGTAGGTGACGCCCAGGTTCTTCAGCTCGCCGCGAATCCATTCGTAGGCGGCGTCTCCCCGAAACATGCTGGTGTCCCGGACAAGTCCCCATGCAGCACCGAGAATCGGGACGGGTCCCGAGTCGCGCCACTTGCTCAGCGGCGCCGACAGCGCGAGCTCCTTGACCTCTTCGCTCGTCAGCTGGTCACCCTTGGACGAGGCCGCCAGAATCGCACCGACCACCGATCCGGCCGACACGCCCGATACCCGCGGGAACGTATAGCCCGCGTCCATCAGGGCGACGATGGCGCCCACCAGACCGATGAACTTGACGCCCCCGCCGGAGAGAACGAGATCAGCGGATTTCGACTGCCGGCTCCCCATCACTCGTCCTGCGCCGAAACCCAGTCGTAGGCAAGGTATTTGCCGTCGAAAGTCACGACGACGCGATCGCCGGCGGGGTGCGGCTTACGCTGCAGGTCGACGCTGAAGTTGATCGCGCTCATGATGCCGTCACCGAACTGCTCGTGGATGACCTCCTTGATGGCACCGCCGTACACCTGAAGCGCTTCGTAGAACCGGTAGATGGTGGGGTCGGTCGGCACTCCGCCGTTTGCGAAGGCGGCCTGTCCCCCGCGCAACGGCGGGGCGGCCAGCACCGGTGTCGCCGACTCCTCGAGACCCAGCATCTCGACCAGCACCTTGCCCAGCTCCGGCGGAATCGGATGCTGACCGAGCAGCGCCGACGTGGTCCACAGCAGCGGCCGATCGATCGCGTCGGCCAGCTCCTGCCATGTGAGGCGCTTCGTCAGGCGGGCAACGACGATCTGCTCGGTGATCTCGTTTCTGTTCATCAACCCAGCATGCCCTAGCCGTCCTGTCGCCACGACCCGCGAAGAAGACTTCATAGCGCAGCGATATGCGGCGCGTCCCCGCGAAAGGGTTTCGCAAACACCGAGATTGGCCTCACCTGGGAGAGGTACGCTGCCAGGCGTCGGATCTTGGGCCCCGGGGGATCGGAGGCGCTATGCGGATCGTTGTCGACCTCAACCGTTGTCTGGGGTACGCGCACTGCGTACCGCTGGCTCCGGAGGTGCTCAAGCTCAACGGGGAAGAGGCCCTCAGCTACGACCCCAACCCCGACGACGATCAGCGCCTGCGGGTGCTGCGGGCGGCGGCCGCCTGCCCGGTGCAGGCGATCATCGTCGACAAGCTCGACGGGCAGTAGCGGCCGGCCGTGGATCCGAAGGACTTCAAGGACAACGGACGCATCGTCATCGTCGGCGCCTCGCTGGCCGGCCTGCGTGCCGCCGAAGCGCTGCGCGAAGAGGGTTTTCGGGGTCAGCTGACCATCGTCGGCGACGAGCCGGACGAGCCGTATGACCGGCCGCCGTTGTCCAAGCAGGTCCTCAAGGGCTGGGTGCCAGCCGATCACACCAAGCTGCCGCGGCTGCGTGCGGTGGATGCCCAGTGGCGCCTCGGGGTGGCCGCGACCGGCCTGGACCGGGCCAGCCAGGTGGTCCGCCTTGCCGACGGCAGTGAGGTATCGGGTGACAGTCTGCTGATCGCCACGGGTGTGCGGTCGCGGCGGTGGCCCAACCCGGACGAGGCCGCGCTGCAAGGCGTCTACACGCTGCGCACCAGGGCCGACGCCGCGCGATTGCAGGCCGCGTTGGCCGCCCGCCCGCGCCGGGTGCTGATCATCGGTTCGGGGTTCATCGGATCGGAGGCCGCCTCGGTCTGCCGCGAACTCGGCTTGGAAGTCACGGTCACCGAGCGGGGTCCGGCACCGCTGAGCGGTCCGCTGGGCGGCGTGATCGGCGCGATCGCTGCCGAGATGCAGCGCGACGCCGGGGTGGATCTGCGCACCGGGGTGTCGGTGCTCGCGCTGGACGGGGATGCCGACGGGCGGGTACGACGCGCCCGGCTCTCCGATGGCAGCACGCTCGACGTCGACGTGGTGCTGACCTCGCTGGGCTCGATCCGCAATGTCGAGTGGCTTGAGGGCGCCGGGTTGGCGGCCGGGTTCTGGGGCGTGGGGTGCGACGCCGGGTGCCGCGCGTTCGATATCAACGCCGTGGTGACCAACCGCATCTTCGTGGCCGGCGACATCGCCCGGGCTCCGCATGTTCTCTACGACTACGAATTCCTGGCGATGGAGCATTGGGACAACGCCGTGCTGGGCGCGCGGGTCGCGGCACACAACATGGTCTGCAACGAGGTCGACCGCTGGGCGCACCTGCTGGTCCCGCAGTTCTGGTCGGCCCAATTCGGCGTCAACATCAAATCCGTCGGTGTGCCGTCCTTCGGCGACGAGATCGTCTTCACTCAGGGCTCGGTCAGAGCGCGGCGGTTTGCCGCGGCTTATGGCCGCCGCGGGCGCATCGTCGGCGCGGTCACCTTCAACCACGCGAAATGGATCGACTTCTACCGCGACCAGATCGCGCGCTCGGGACCGTTCCCGCCGCATCCGCCGGGTTTCGACTTCCCGGAGAACATGCGCGTGATGCCGGCCGACTTTCCCGCACGCGGCGTGCCGACCGAGACACCCGACGTGGTGTTGACGGGACATGACCCCAGCGAACGGCGCGCGGAATTCCGGCCCCGGCAGCGATGAGTGAGGACCTGCGCATGACGCGCGCCGGCGACGAGGCAGAGCAAAAGAGCGATGTGAAGGAGCGGCGCCAATGACTCCCGAGGAAGCATTCGACGCCGCGATGCGGTACGAAAACCGCGCGAATCCCTATCCGTACTTCGACGAGCTGCGCAAGACACCGGTGGTGCGGGTGACCAATGGCATCTATGCGGTCACCGGGTACGAGGAGCTGATGGCGCTGGCCCACGACCCGCGGGTGAGTTCCGACCTGCGCAAGGGACGCCCCGCGGCCGTCAGCCGCAACCGGCTGGGCGCGGACGAGATGGCCTCCGAAATCACCGGGGCCTACGGCCGGGAGCCGAGCTTCATCGCGCAGGACCCGCCCGACCATGACCGGGCACGCCGCCAGTGCATGCGCTTTTTCGGGCCGCCGGAATCGCCGGAGCTGATCCCGGGCCAAGAGCCGTTTTGCGAACAGCTCGTCAACGACATGCTCGACAAGACAACGGGTAAGACCCGGATGGACGTGGTCGACGAGTTCGCTTACCCGTTGCCGGTCAATGTGATCTGCCGAATCATGGGCATACCCGTCGAAGACGAACCCCAGTTTCACGCGTGGGTCACCGACATCGCTTCCGGCATATTCGATCTCGGCCCCGACATCCAAACCGAGGAGGGCCAGACCCGGCGCGCCAAGGGCGAAGCCGCCGACGCCGAACTCAACGAGTACATCATCGGTCTGGTCGAGAAGGCCGCGAAGTCCCCTGGGCCCGGGATGATTTCGCAGTTGGTCCACGACGACGGACCCGACGGCCAGATGTCGACGAGTGCGATCGTCAACAACACCATCCTGTTGTTCGTCGCCGGTCACGACTCAACGGTCAATCTGATCTCGCATTGCATTCTCACCGTGCTGCGCAACCCGTGGTCGATCGAATTACTCTGCGAAAAGCCGGAACTGATCCCCGGTGCCATCGAAGAAGTGCTGCGATTGCAGTCTTCGGTGCAATTCTTCCCGACCCGTTCGGCGCTGGCCGACATCGACATCGCGGGCACGACGATCCCCAAAGGTGCGCCCATCTATCTCATGTACGGCGCCGCCAACCGGGATCCGCGCCGCTTCTGCGACCCCAACACGTTCGACCCGCGGCGGGCCGACAACGAGCACGTGGGTTGGGGCCGCGGCATTCACGTGTGTTTCGGTGGACCGCTGGCCCGGCTGGAAGTCAACACCGCGTTCGAGGCTTTCCTGCGCCGGGTGAAAGGTCCACGGCTGGTTGAAGATCCACCGCCTTATCGCATCAGCCAGGTATTCCGCGGCCCACGGCATCTACTCGTCGACTACAGCGAGATCCTGAGTCGGTAATCGGCCGGGCTTGGTCGCGGTGACCACGCGCGTCGCGACCCAGGGGCCGCCGTACCACATCCGCCAGCCGAGATTGCGCCGCCGCACGTCGTGCCAGCCCAGTCGACGCAAGTAGCCGGCATGGCGGTTCGTTTCCCACAGGTCGGCGATCGCGAGTCGACCACCCGGACGCAGCACCCGAATCGCTTCTTGCAGCGCCTTTCGCCGGCCCTCGTGAGTCGCGATGTTGTGGATGGCCAAACTGCTGACGATCGCGTCGACGCTCTCGTCGGCCAACGGCAGCGCGGTCATGTCGGCGGTCCGCACCTCGACGCGGTCAGCGACGCTTTCCAGATCCGCGTTGGACAGCGTGGACTGCTGCGAATTCTTGGTCTGGTCCGCGCGCCACAGGTCGACGCCTATCGCACGGCCCCGCGGCACCCGCTTGGCCGCGGCCAGCAACACCGCACCGCGCCCACACCCGAGATCGAGCACGGTTTCGTCGCCTTGCAGCCCCAACTCGTCGAGGATCCGCTCCCACACCACGAACTTGCCGCTCCTGGTGGCGTAGATATACGACGCTGCGGTCGCCAGAACCTCCACCGCCGAGGCCGCGCCGAGTACCGCCGCCAGCCGGTTACCGCGGGCCAGGGCGACTGCCGCACCCGCGAAGAGGGCGGCGGAAATACCGGCCACGCCGGCCACCTGCGCTACCGGCGAGACGTTGTGAAAAGACCCGTCGTATCCGTATTCGCCGCGATGCCGGCGCGCCAGCGCCATGTCCGCTGCCACGATGCCCGCCCTCACCAGCGTCCGCGGTGGACGACTTCGTCGAACGGGCGCCGATCCGGCTTGCGGATCGGAGCGATCGGGCGATCGGCCGGATATCCGACGCCAAGCATGAAAGCCACCAGATAGTCATCCGGCACGCCCAGGATCGAACGCGCCTTCTCCTGGTCCCCCACCGAAGAATGGCCGGTGCCGATGCCCAGGTCGGTGGCCGCGATCATCATCGCCATCGTCGCCTGACCGACGTCGTAGTTGTCGGTCACCAGCCGGCGCTCGTCCGGCGGCACCGGAATCACCAACACGATCGCGGCCGGGGCCGACGCGATGTGACCGGCACCGCGCCAGACTGTGGACAGCTCCTGCAGCTGCACCGGGTCGGTGACGATCACAAAGTCCCACGGCTGGCGATTTTTCGCCGACGGTGCTCGCCATCCGGCCTCGACGATCCTGTTCAGATCGTCGTCCGACACCGGTTGCGGCTGGTACTGCCGGACGTTGCGTCGCGCACAGATCGCGTCCCAGGTTTCCATCTCGTTCCTCTCCTCAGCGCGCGCCGATGCCGCGAATGCCGCTGTGCTTGGCCTCTTCTCAGGCTAGCCACACCGGATTCGTCAAGGCGACCATCGCGCCGAGCCGGCCCCGCCGCCGGTCGCGGACTTCGAGCCGGGCAAAACGCGCGGACGCGGCATCGAGCTCCCACTGCAGCCTGCTCCCCGCCGAGGCTACCGGCGCCCGGCCGGCGCAGCCCGCCGCGGTGATCAGGGCGGCGGTGGTGCCGGGAGCGCCACTGATGACCGCGGTGACCGTCACCGCGTCACCGGTCCGCACCCGCAACTGCTGCCCGGGCCCGGCCACGTCGCCGCTCGGACCGGACGCGGTCAGCTCGCATGCGACATCGCGCGATCCCGCGATGTACGAGCGGCCCCGGCGCAACCCGTCGATGATCGCCGTCGTCGACAGTTCGTCGGCATGCACGGCGGTCTGCGGTGCACCGACCACTTGCCGTTTGGCGTGCGAGTCGCTGCCGCCGACGGCGACGATGCGTCGGCCCTGTCGCAAGAGCCGTTGCCAAATACGCAGGGAGACTTCATCATCGACGTTCCAGCGGCCGTTCCATACCTCTAACGCGTCCACGTCGGCGAAGCCGAATTCCCACGCCGAGCCCGGCAGCGGCGCGGCAGGATGGGCGGCGACCACCAAGCCGCCGGCTTGGCGCACCTCGGCGGCGAAGCGGCCGAACACCCCGTCGCTCGGCCCGTAGCGCCAGTCGACCCAACCGCCCGGGGGCAGGCCGGCCGCGAGCCAGTGTCCGTGCCGCGTGGTGACCTCGACGCCCGGAATCACCAACAGCGATCCGGTGCGGCAGGTGGGCCATACCCGGTTGGCTGAATTGGTGTTGTGTTCGGTCGAGACGATGAAGTCGAGCCCGCCGGCGTGCGCGGCCGACACCAATTCACCGGGATCGCGCTCACCGTCGGAGTGCTCGGTGTGCAGATGCAGATCACCGCGGTACCAGCGCGCTCCGACAGAGGCGGGTGTGAACGCCGTCGATGTGCTCTGCGTCACCGGTGGCCCGACCGGCGGCTGGTAGTCCAACGCGACCGTCACCTGCCAGGCCATCCCCCACGGGCTGAGGACCACCGGGCCCAGCGCCACCGCCCACACGCCCGGTTCGATCGGACCGGCCAGGTACCCGGGTGTGGCATAAGAGCTGGAGATCATGAACTCGTCACGGGCCCCGCCCGACCAGCCCCGGAATCCGGCGGCATTGCCCAGTTCGTGGCCTGCGGCCCCAAACATACCCAGGTCCAACACATTTCGCGCTGGCCCGCCCATGCCGGAGTCATGCGAGGTGGTCACCCGAATTTGTTGCACACCCGGCGGTACCTCGAACGGTAGGTAGGCCCAGCGGTAGATACCAAACCCAAACCGTCCCGAAAAGGCTATTTCGATTGCCTTTCCGTCGCGTTGCCCGGTGACAGCACCGGGCGCGACCCTGGCAATGCTCATGGCTTCTCCTGTTCGGCGCGTTAGCCATTCCGACGACAGCGTCGGGCCCGCCCACAGCATTCGCCATGAAGGTCTAACCAGCCGTTACATCGACACGAACAACCGCTGTAGGGCTGATGAGATCGCGCCGCGAATCACGTCCCAGAGCGCTGCGCGGCCACGAACAGGTTCCCGGGCACGTCATTCTCGACCTCTGGCGCCGGTCTGCGACCATAGCCGGCCATCAGTTCCAGCGACGGCGTCACCGTCACGTCCCAGCCATGGCGGCCGAACCACTGGCCCACGTCCTCGCGCTCCTCGAAGTACCACAGTTCGTCGGTGGTGGGGACCTGGCGCTGCGGGTCCACTTTCGCGAACACCTCGCGGA
This sequence comes from Mycobacterium ahvazicum, assembly GCF_900176255.2. GTDB lineage: Bacteria > Actinomycetota > Actinomycetes > Mycobacteriales > Mycobacteriaceae > Mycobacterium > Mycobacterium ahvazicum. Next base: position 385,183 of record NZ_FXEG02000002.1, on the reverse strand, counting down.
CGCGATCCATCCGTGCCCGCCGGCGCGCCCGGGCCTCGGGATCGAGAAACTTCGGCCCCAACGCCTCCACGCCGACCCGGCTGCCGGGGACGGTCAGCGCCTGCACGCGTTCGAACAAAAGCTCCTGGGCCGCGGCCGGCAGATAGGGCATCAGCCCCTCGGCCGACCAGACGCTCGGCCTCGAGGCGTCAAAACCGGCCTCCCGCAACGCCGTTGGCCAATCCTGGCGCAAGTCCACCGGGACCGCGACCCTGTTGCAGGCGGGTTCGGCCCCGTGCTCAGCCAACGTCGACGCCTTGAAGTCCAGCACCTTGGGCTGGTCGAGCTCGTAGACCGTGATGCCGTCCGGCCATGGCAACCGCCAGGACCGCGAGTCCAGGCCGGCCGCCAGGATGACGGCCTGGGAAATGCCGGCGGTGGCGGCATCGATGAAGAACGCATCGAAAAAGGCGGTCCGGGAGGCCATGTAGCCGACCATCGCCTGCATCTGCTGAGCCAGATTGGGTTCGGTTTCCAGCAATTCGTCGGGTAACCGCGCAGCGGAGTACCAGTTCCACACCCCGTCGCCGGCCGCGTCGAGGAACACCCGCGCGAACGGGTCGCGGATCAGGGGATTGTCGCTCTCGGTCTCCGCCGCGCGGGACGCCGCGACGCCCAGTGCCGTCGCCCCCACGCTCTCGGTGATCTCCCAGCTGTCGTTATCGGTCCTGGCCACCCTCACGTCCTCCCGGTTGAATCCCGCCTTCGGCGACCCTACGTGAGCAAGCTGTCCGCAGGCTGTGCCCGGCTTCGGCGCCCGCTACCGTTTACCCGCAGGTGAACAAGCTTTCCGTCAGGTTCATGCACGCTTGCCCGAAGGTATCCGGTTAAGTTGTCGGCGGGCGGCTAACAGCGTGGCCCCGATCCGAAGGATCCTGACATGCGAGTTGACGGGCGCGACATCAGCGTCTCTGGCAGCTTGCTGCAACCGGTCAACCGGCGCACCAATGACATTCTGCGGCTGATCCTGGCCACCGCTTTTCTCGCGACGGTGATCACCGGTTCGCTGGTCACCCGCAGCCGCTGGATTCTGCTGGAGAAATCCATCTCGCGGATCGTCGGGGTCTTGTCGCCCACCCAGGCCGATGTGGTTTACCTGCTGTACGGATTCGCGATTCTGGCGCTGCCGTTCATGATCCTGATCGGTCTGGTCGTCGCCCGCCAATGGAAGCTGTTGGGCGCCTATGGAGCTGCCGCGGTTCTGGCGGCACTGCCGTTGTCGATCAGCAGCAACCGTCTCGCCGCACCCCGGTGGCACTTCGATGTCTCGGACCGGTTGAGCACGCTGCCGGCGCAGTTCCTCGACGATCCGCGCTGGATCGCGATGCTGGCCGCGGTGCTGACGGTTTCCGGCCCCTGGCTGCCCGCGCGCTGGCGGCACTGGTGGTGGGCGCTGCTGCTCGCGTTCGTCCCGATTCACCTGTTGATCAGCGCGATCGTCCCGGCCCGTTCCCTGGTGGGGTTGGCGGTGGGATGGTTCGTCGGAGCGCTGGTGGTGCTGGCCGTCGGAACGCCGGCGTTGGAAGTCCCGCTGGCGGCCGCGGTGCGAGCGATGGCCAAGCGCGGGTTCATCGTGTCGCGGCTGATGGTGGTCCGCCCCGCCGGGCCGGGTCCGCTGGTGCTGTCGACCGATTCGGGGGACCCGGACTCGACGGCCGCAATCGAGTTGTACGGCCCGCACCAGCGCAGCGGCGGCGCACTGCGCGAGCTGTGGCGCAAGCTGCGGCTGCGCGACGCGGAGACCGCCCCCTTCCAAGCCTCGATGAGCCGCGCCGTCGAGCACCGCGCGTTGATGGCCATCGCGATCGGCGAGGCCGGCGTGGCGAACACGTCGACGATCGCCTTCGCGGCCCTGGACCGGGGCTGGACGTTATACGCGCACAAGCCCGTTCGGGGCATCGCGCTCGACGAATGCACCAAGACCACGCCGGTGGCGCGGGTATGGGAATCGCTGCGAAAGTTGCACGAGTACCAGATCTCGCACGGCGACCTGCGCTGCCACGAGATCACCGTCGAGGACGGCACCGTGCTGTTCGGTGGGTTCGGCAACGCCGAATACGGTGCCACCGACGCGCAGCTGCAGTCCGACCTGGCACAGCTTCTGGTGACGACGACGGCGCTATACGACGCGAAGTCGGCGGTGCGGGCGGCGATCGACACCTTCGGTAAGGACGCCATCTTGACCGCGTCCCGTCGGCTCACCAAATCCGCTGTGCCCAAACGAGTGCGGAAGTCGGTCGGCGATGCGTCCGCCGTCATCTCGGCCGCCCGCGCCGAAGTCAAATCCCAGACCGGTGCGGATCAGATCAAGAAGGAAACCATCACCCGGTTCACCCGTAGCCAGGTCATCCAGTTGATCCTGCTCGGCGCGCTGGTCTATGTCGCATACCCCTTCATCAGCACCGTGCCGACGTTCTTTTCCGAACTGCGAACCGCGAACTGGTGGTGGGCGCTGCTGGGGCTGTTCATCTCGGCGTCGACGTATGTGGGTGCGGCAGCGGCCTTGTGGGCGTGCACGGACGGCACGGTGAACTTCTGGAAGCTGTCGATCGCTCAGGTGGCCAACACCTTTGCCGCGACCACCACCCCGGCCGGGGTCGGCGGCCTGGCGCTGAGCACCCGGATCTTGCAGAAGGGTGGCCTTTCGGTGATGCGGGCCACCGCCGCGGTGGCCTTGCAGCAATCGGTGCAGGTAATCATGCACCTGGTGTTGCTGATCTTGTTCAGCACCGTGGCGGGCGCGTCGATGGACCTTTCACATTTCGTTCCCGATGCCACGGTGCTCTATCTGCTCGCGGGTGTGGCGCTGGGCATCATCGGGACGTTCTTGTTCGTGCCCAAGCTCCGCAGCTGGCTGTCGACAGCGGTGCGTCCGCGGCTACAGGAGGTCGCCGAGGATCTCGTCGAGCTGGTCCGTGAACCGCGGAGGCTCTCGCTGATCGTACTCGGTTGTGCTGGAACAACTCTCGGCGCAGCACTGGCGCTGTGGACCAGTGTGCAGGCGTTCGGCGGCGGCGCGACGTTCGTCACCTGCACCGTCGTGACGATGGTCGGCGGCACGCTCGCCTCGGCCGCCCCGACACCCGGCGGTGTGGGCGCCGTCGAGGCGGCCCTGATCGGTGGGCTGGCGGCCTTCGGAGTGCCGGCCGCCGTCGGGGTCCCGTCGGTGCTGCTGTACCGGGTGCTGACCTGTTGGGTACCGGTGTTCATCGGCTGGCCGGTGATGCGCTGGCTCACCGACAACGACATGGTGTAGGGACACGCTCAGGATTCGTCGCTTTCGGCACGCACCGTGACGAGTACCGTTGCCCGCCGGACACTTTCGCCCACGACAGCGGTGAGATAAACGAAGTGATAACCCTCGGGCACCGATCGCGCCACCGCGATGGGGACGGTAACCGCCGATGAGCCGTCAGCGGCGAACTGACCCGACACCGGTGTCGTGGTGATCCCATCGGTAGCGGACACCCCGGCGAGACTGTAGCCGCCGACATCGTCGACCATTCGTTGGGCGTCGACTTTGACGCCGGCCGTCCCTCCGGGGGCAATCGTGACGACAGGACGCGGCGCGCTGAGAGTCATCGCCGAACCTCCCACGCCGAACGACGGTGGCGCCGAGTCCTTATCGACACCCCAGTCCATGTCAGGGTGGGCGGCCAACGAGAACATCAGATCGCCGCCGGTACGGACGATCGAATCGGGAACAAAGGTGCGGGCGGTGGGCTTGCCGTCGACGGTCAGGCTGCTGATGTATTTCAGGTGGTTGGGTCCGGATGCCCCTGGCGCGGACATCCGGATGGAATTGCCTGCCGGAAGCCTGATTACGGCGCGATCGAACAGCGGGGCGCTGAGCGTGAGGGTCGGCGTACCGGGAGTTTCCGGATACAGGCCGAGCGCTGCCCAGACATACCAGCTGGACAGCGCCCCCAGGTCGTCGTTGCCGGGCGCACCGTCCGGCGTAGGCCCGAACAGTCCGCGCACCCGGTCGACGGTGAGCTGAGTCTTCCAGGGCTGACCGAGGTAGTTGTAGAGCCACGGCACCCCGAAGCCCGGCTCATTGCCGGCCCACAGGTATGGCTCGTTGGGCCCCTCGTTGAGTTTCCTGGTGAAGCGGTCGAGCCGGCTGGCCACTGTCTGACGACCACCCAGCGCCGTCACCAGGCCGGCCACATTGTGCGGTACCCACCAGACATATTGCTCGGCGTTGCCCTCGTCGTACCCGATCTGACCGAAAGCTGAAGGAGAATCGACGAATCCGGGACCTTCGCTGAAGAAGCCCATCGAGTTGCGGGGAGAAACGTAACGGGTGGTCGGATTGAAGAGGTTCTGCCAGTACTGCGACCGATTCTGGAATTGGGCCGCGACCGCGGCCTCGCCGAGCGAGTCGGCGAATCGGGAGATGGCGAAGTCATCGACCGACCATTCGAGCGTGATGGACGCGTCGGCGATCCACCCGTCGGTGTGAAACTCATACGTGAACGGCGCATAACCGAGCTGGCGGTACGTGGAGATGCCCGGTCGTTCCACGTAGCCGTTCAGACCGATGCCGCCGTTAATCGCCGCATTCACCATGTAGCGTAACGCCGTTCGAGTATCGAATTCTTTAGCGCCGTAGGTATACAGATTGACGATGAGCGGTACCACGTTGTCTCCACTCATCTCACCGGTTGCCGCGTTCGCGAAGGACCAGCGCGGCAGCGATCCGCTTTGTTCGGCGTCGTTGACGAGTGACTGCGCCATGTCGCTGGCTTGCTTGGGAAAGAGCAGTCCCTGCAGAGGCGCCAGGCTGCGGTAGGTGTCCCAGTCGGAGAAGTTCGCATACTGGGTGTGCCCCGGGGCGACCTCATGGATCGAGCCGTCGAATCCGATGTAGCGTCCGTCCGCGTCATTGAAGGTGTTGGGGTGCAACAGAGATCGGTAGAGCGAGGTATAGAACGTGTCGATGTTGGCGGTATTGCGGCCGGCCACGGCAATACCCGACAAAGCCGCGTTCCACTGCGAGCTTGCCCCGGCACGTACCTCGTCGAAACTCGCCGCTGCGTCGGCGGCCAGGTTGGCGCGCGCCCCGTCGATGCCGACGTAGGAGATCGCGGTGCGGACCTCCACCGCCGACCCGGCCGGGAACTCGACGTAGCCTCCGCTGAACGGTGAAACCGCGGCGCGCAAACCCGGGTAGACCGCATACCCGTCCCAGGTGCCGTAGGAGGTGAACGGCTGGCTGAACTTCATCGCGAAATACACTGTGTACGTGTTGTTCTTGCCACAGAATCCACCGCTGGTCGCCCATCCGGTGATCGTGGTGTTGTCTTCTCCGATTTGGATGGCCGCGCGCGAGTTGCCGGCCAACGAGGCGCCGGAGCGCACGTGCAACACGGCCGGCCGGCCGTTGTGCGGGTAGCTGAATCGACCCACGCCGGTGCGGGTGGTGGCGGTAAGTTCCGCCTTCACTTCGGTATCGGGGAATCGCACGGTGTAGTAACCCGGCTCGCCCTGCTCCGTGTCATCGTGGGCGATCCGCTCCCAGGCGTTCCACGGTTGCGAGTGGGGGCGCGTGGTAGTCGGCAACATTGAGATATCGCCGAATGCCGCACAGCCCACCGATGCGTGGGTCATGCTGAACCCCGTCGAGCGCGGATTGTGGTAGTTGTAGCCGGCGTAGTTGTCGACGGTGTCCGGCGAGTACTGCACCATCCCGAAGGGCACGGACGCGCCGGGAAAGTCGTTGATCTCTCCCACCGTCTCGCCACCGGTGCCGGTTCCGATGAGCGTGTCGACATGCTCGACCGGATTCGCGACGAACGCCGGTTCACCGTCGTAGGCGATGGGCGGGGCGGCCGCGACAAAAGTCATGAAGACAGCCGTCACCGCAACGAGTGCGATGAGGATTCTTCGCGACTTCATAGCTGTCTCTTACTGCATAACCGTGCGTTCGCGTAGATCTTTTGCAAATGCCGGCCGGCGCGACGCCGGGCGCAGACCGATCCGTCGCCGACGACAGAGCCCTAGAGTGAGGCGATGCCAGGACGCCGGCTCGCCATCGCCGTAGCCGCAGCACTGCTCGCATGCGGCTGCCAGAGCGCGAACCCGGGCCCGAGCAGTCCCGGCGCCAGCGCGACTCCGCGTCCCAATACCCTCTGCGGCGAGGTGCACGGGGCGTGGGACGGAAGCCGATGCAAAGTGAGCAGGGATGTCAACGGCGCGCACCTCGAGGTGACCGCCGCGTACCCCGTCGACCTCGTCGACAACCCGCCGGCCGGCCCGGTCCTGACACCGTTCATCCGGAAATTCTTCGCCGACTACGGCGAAACGGATGCAAACGGCAAGGGCGACGCCAACCTGCGCGCGCAGGTTCTCACGCACGCGGGAACGACGAGAACGGTGGTATTCCAGTCAGATTGGTACTTCAGCAGCATGCCCCACCCCAGTGCCGCGATCACCACGTTCACCTTCGACGCGAAACGTCAGCTGCAGCTGGCCGACCTGCTCTGCCCCGGGATGGATCCATTGACGGCGATCCCGCCCATCGCGCATCCCTATGTGCAGCAGGCGCTGGCTGGGTCGCCGTTCCAGGTTGAGCAGTTCGAACCCGACCGTCCCGAGGGCACACTGGTCGACGGCTACCAGGCCTGGGCAGTGGACGGCGAAGATCTCATCCTCTACATGCCGGCCGAGCGCGGCCCCGGCGGGATTTCGCCCGGCGCCGTCGCACCCCACATTCCGCTGGCTCAGCTCGCCCCGATCCTGCGCGAAAAAGGCTGCTCAACGTAGCGATTGGCCTTACGGTGTGTGCATGGCAGAAGAGCCGTACGCGATCGACGCCGGGCACCCGCCCTCTTTCCTGCTCAAACTCATCAACCCGCTGCTGGGTTTTCTGCTGCGCACCCCGCTGGCCGGCCCGGCCCGCAAGCAGCTGATGGTGCTGAGCTTCACCGGCCGAAAGACCGGTCGCCCGTTCACCCTTCCGGTGAGCGCCCATGTCATCGACAACGATCTGTATGCGCTGACCGGTGCGCCGTGGAAGCAGAACTTCCGCGGCGGTGCATCGGCCCAGGTGGTCTACGACGGCAAGTCGACCGCGATGAACGGCGAGCTGATCCGGGACCGCGCGATCGTCTCCGATCTCTACCATCGCTGCGCTGAGGCGTATGGCCTGCGGCGTGCGCAAACGATGATCGGGCTGAAGTTCCGCGACCAGCGGATCCCGACGCTCGAGGAGTTCGGCGAGGCGGTCGACCGCATGCACCTCGGCGCGGTCAAGCTGACCCCGGCTCAGTCCTGACTTCGCGTGTGCAACGACGGCGTCGAGTGTGCACCAGCGGCGCCCAGCACGCACACTCGAGGGCCCTCAGCTAACGCCGGCACCCGCGGCCGCGCGGGTTCGGGTGATCGCCGGTAGCTGGAAACCGGCTTCCGACACCGCCTCTCGCACCGCGTCTCCGACCGCCTCAGCACGGTCGGTCGGCACGAACGCGATCACGCAGCCCCCGAACCCGCCGCCGGTCATCCGGGCACCCAGGGCGCCCGCGCGCACCGCGGCGTCGGCGATCAGATCGAGGTGCCCGGTAGTGATTTCGAAGTCGTCGCGCATCGACGCGTGTGACTCGGTCATCAGCCGGCCGGCCGCGGTGAAATCCGAATCACCCAGCGCAGCAACGAAATCGAGAACCCGCCGGTTCTCCGTCAGCACATGACGAGCCCGGCGAACGTCGAGGGAATCGCTCACCCCGGCCAGCACCGCGGGCCCACGGTCTTGGACCTCGCGCAGTGACGACACCGCGAGCTCGGCGGCCGCCCGCTCGCACGACGCGCGCCGGGCCGCATATTCGCCGCCGGCATGCCGATGCCGCGCCCGGGAGTCGATCAGGAGGAGTGCGACACCGCGGGCATCGGGGTCGAATGCCACCGTCTCGACGGTGACATCGCGAAAGTCGATCAGCAGTGCGGTCGACGGTTCTCCGAACAGCGCGGACAGTTGATCGAGCAAACCCGTTGGGGCGCCGACATAGTCATTCTCGGCACGCTGAGCAAGGCGGGCCTGGTCTTTTCTGTCGAGCGCGACGCCGGCGACCGAGGTGATCGCGCCCAGCACCGCGCATTCCAGAGCCGCCGACGACGACAGGCCCGACCCCATCTGCAGATCGCTGGTGATCGACATCGCCCCACCCGGGACCGGATGACCGGCCTGGCGCAGCGCCCACATCACCCCGGCCACATAACTCGCCCAGCCGTCCAGGTCGCCGGGAACCGTTGTCAGTGGAATGCGCACCGCGGCGTCGGCGCGGTCGCTGGTCACGGTGATCGCGTCACCGCCGTCAGGGGTGAAAGTCACCGTGGTGCGCCGCGGAAGTGCGATCGGCAGCGCGAATCCGAGATTGTAGTCGGTGTGCTCCCCGATCAGGTTGATCCGGCCGGGTGCCGCGTAACGGACCGTCACGCGAGTTCACGCAGACGCTCGGCCACGCTTTCGGGCATGACGTCGCCGATGAACGCGCCCATCGCCGACTCGGAAGCCGCCAGGTACTTGAGCTTGGTGGCGCCGCGCCTGATCGACATCAACTCGACGTGGAAGTAGCCGTCCGCCTGTGCGTCGGTTTCGGCGTACTGATGCAGTGCCGAAATATAAGGCAGCGGAGCCGAATACATGCGGTCGAACCGCCCCAGCACGTCGAGGTACAGCCGTGCGAATTCGTCGAGCTCGTCGCCGGTCAATTCGACCAGGTTGCGCACGAACCGGTTCGGGTAGATGTGCACTTCCACCGGCCAGCGCGCCGCGAACGGAACGAACGCAGTGAACAGCTCGGTGCGGGCGACGACACGGCTGCCATCGGCGACCTCATGCTCGAGCAGGGCGGCAAAGAGGTTGCCGCCGTAACGCTTTCGATGTTCGCGTGCCTGCTCCAGCATCGTGGCGGTGCGCGGCGTCAGATACGGGTAACCGTAGATCTGACCATGCGGGTGGCTCAGCGTGACCCCGATTTCCTCGCCACGATTCTCGAAGCAGAAGACCTGCTCGATACCCGGGGTGGCCAACATGTCGGCGGTGCGGTGCCGCCAGGCGTCGATCACCAGCCGCGCGTGCGCCGGCAGTAGCTGGGCGAACGAACCGGTGTGGTCACTGGAAAAACAGATCACCTCGGTGCGGCCGTGGCCGGGTGCGCAGACGAAGCCGTCGCCGCCGGGTGCACCCAACGGCCGGCCGGCGCCGGACAGGCTGGGGAACCGGTTCTCGAAGACGACGACGTCGTAGTCCGGCGCGGGCACCTCGCTGGTCAGTCCGGTGGGACCCGGACACAGCGGGCACTGGTCGGCGGGCGGCTTGTAGGTGCGGTCTTGTCGCAGCGCGGCGATGATCACCCACTGCCCGGTCGAGCGGTCGAACCGCAACTGCGACTGGTCCGGGTTGCGCTGCGGCAAGGGTCTGCGGTCGGCGACCGGCTCAGGCGAGTGCCCCGGCAATGCGAAGAACAACAGGTCACGGCCGTCGGCCAGTTTCGCCCGCGTCGGCGCTGTCACGAGTTCGAAGACTAGCCTGGTCGGCAGCAGTCACGCAGTTGACGCGGCGAATGGGGCGAGCAGCAGAGAGGCGGTAGCGGGTGTCGGGTGGGCGCGAGGTGGACGAGCGCGGCCTCGGCGATACCCGAAATCTCGACGCCGCCGTCGGCCTGCGCGCAGCCGCGATGGAGCACTACGAGCGAGCGCGAAACTGGTGGATCGGCTCCGATCCCGGGCTGTTGCGACTGCGGATGGCGACGCGCACGACGGCCGCGCTGGCCTGCTCGCTGGGGATGCTTTTCGTGCTGACTCGGGCGACGGGGCAGCCGCTGACCGTCGCGTTGCTGGGCGTCGTCATCACGATGATCGCGGCCCGATCCGTCAACGAACCGGACCCGCTCCAGCAGCGCATCACGATGGCGCTGCTGCCGGTGCCCGCCGCCCTGTCCATCACCGCCGCCGCGGTGCTCGCGCCATACCCGGTGGCCGCCGACGTCGTGTTCGTGGCTGTCGTCTTCGCCGCGGTCTACGTCCGCCGCTTCGGACCTCGCGGCCGAGCACTCGGCATGGTCGCTTTCATGGCCTTTTTCTTCACTTTGTATCTGCGAGCAAGCCTTTCGGAGTTGCCGTGGATGATCGGTGCCGTCGTGGTGGGAACGGTGTGCACGTTCGTGATGAGCACCTACGTCATGCCCGATCGGCCAGAACGCGTGCTGCGCGCCACAATTCGGGCACTGCGCGCTCGGATGGCCATCCTGGTCGACACCACGGCCGAAGCGGTTCGTACCGGCCGGCTCGACGAACGGCGCCGACGCCACATGCGGGCCCGCACGATTCGGCTCAACGAGACCGCGCTGATGGTGCAGAGCCAGATTGAGGATAAGGCCGATCCCGCCGTCCTGTGGCCGGGTGTGACCAGCCAGCAGCTGGCGCCGTGGTTGTTCGACGCCGAACTCGCCATCGAATGGGTCGCCAATGCCGGGCGGACGGTGACAGCCGTCGCCGCGGAAAATCCGGCCGCCATCCTGGAGGGCACCCGCCTCGAACTGGTCGGAGCGCTCAACGAACTCGCGCGAGCGATCCGGATTCCCGCGCCCGGCGGTCTGCAGGAGGCCGCGAAACAGGCTCAGCGGATCCTCGACAAGCAGCCCGGACCCACCGCCGACGACGATGCCGGCGAATTTGCGGTGCGGCGCCTTGCGCTGGCAGTCATCAACGCCGCCAACGCAACCGCTGAAGTGCGCGCAATCGTCGAGCACGCCACCACCGGCGCCGAGGCCGGCCCCGGCAGCACCGAGCCGCCCGAACCCGAAGACGACGTGAACGACGACGACGCCGGTGCCGGCACAGCGGACAGTGGGCTGTCGCAGACCACCCGGCAAGCCATCCAGGTGACTATCGCGGCGTCGTTGGCAATCATCACGGGCGAGCTGGTTTCGCCGGCCCGGTGGTTCTGGGCGGTGATCGCGGCGTTCGTGATCTTCGCCGGCACCAACTCCTGGGGCGAAACGCTGACCAAGGGCTGGCAGCGGCTGTTCGGCACCTTGCTCGGCGTGCCCTGCGGCATGCTGGCGGCCACGGTGTTGGCCGGCGACAAGACCGCATCGCTAGCCGCGATCTTCGTCTGCCTGTTCTGCGCCTTCTATTTCATGACGGTCACCTACAGCCTGATGACCTTCTGGATCACCACGATGCTGGCGCTGCTGTACGGCTTGATGGGCCAATTCTCTTTCGGCGTACTGATGTTGCGGATCGAAGAGACCGCGGTCGGCGCGGTGATCGGAGTAGCGGTGGCGATCCTGGTGCTGCCGACCAACACCAGAACCGCGATCCGCGACGACACTCGGGCCTTCCTGCAGGCGTTGAACTCGCTGATCGAGATCTCCACCGCGACGATGTTCGGCGAGGACGAGGCCGTCAGCCCGACCGAGCAAGCACGCCAGCTGGACCGCAACCTGCAGCAGTTCCGGGTCACCGCCAAGCCGCTGCTGGCCGGGGTGGCCGGCCTTGCCGGGCGTCGCAGCATTCGGCGTGGCCTGCGCATCTTCAGCGCGTGCGACCGCTACGGGCGACGCCTGGCGCGCAGCAGCGAGCGCTATCGGGATCCCGTTGGATCGCAACGACTCGTAGACGCCTTCACCGCCGCCGCCGACCAGACTCGGCACAACATCGACGCGCTGATCGCCCTCGTCGACGGGGCAACCGCGGTGACGGTCAACTCCACGACCGATGCGCTCGACGCCGCCGAGGCACTGGCCCGCCACCAAGACGGCGAGGACGGGCCGCATCCCGACACCCGGCGATTCCTCACCGCGGTACACGCACTTCGCCAGATCGAACGCGCCATCATCACCGCCGCGACCAACCTCGGCGCCCACGACACCCCGACGCTGTCCAGCTCCACGACGAGCTGAGCCCGCGGCCTCGCGCACGGAGTTGGCAGGCTCTAACCACACCGGAAAGGCGCCAGCGCACGGCAAATAGCCGACATTCGCCGCTGATGTGTATGCCCAGGAGCGGGTGAGCGCTAGCATCTCCTCACAGCTCGTGATTCCCGAGGAGCACATTCATCGCCAGTGTCAACCTGCCGCCGGGGTTCGACTTCACCGATCCCGACATCTACGCCCACCGGTTACCGGTGCAGGAGTTGGCGGAACTGCGCCGTGCGGCGCCGATCTGGTGGAATGAGCAGCCGCTGGATCGGGGTGGGTTCTCCGACGGCGGCTACTGGGTAGTGACCAAGCACCGCGACATCCGCGAGGTGTCGCTGCGCACTGACGTGTTTTCGTCGGCGTCGAAATCCATCGTGCCGCGCTATCGAGAAGACCAGGCGCAGGGGCAGATCGAAGCCGGCCGCGCGTCGATGATCATGATGGACGATCCCGAACACAGCCGGCTGCGAAAGATTGTGGCGCGCGGCTTCACCCCGCGAGCCGTCGAGCGGCTGCGCACGGACCTCAATGAGCGGGCGCGGCAGATCGCCCAGCAGGCCAAGGCACAACGTTCGGGCGACTTTGTGTTGCAGGTAGCCTGCGAGTTGCCGCTGCACGCCATCGCTGGGTTGCTCGGAGTGCCGGCCGAGGACCGGGGCAAGCTGTTCGACTGGTCCAACAAGATGATCGGCAGCGACGACCCGGAGTTCGCCGATTACGACGCCCTCACTTCGGCGGGCGAATTGATGTGGTATGCAATGCAATTGGCGGCCCGTAAGACCGAGAACCCGGGCGACGACATCGTCACGGCGCTGGTGGCTGCCGGCGCCGACGGGGACGGGCTTTCCGACGCGGAGTTCGGCATGTTCGTGGTCACGCTGGGCATCGCCGGCAACGAGACCACCCGTAATTCGATCACCCAGGGGATGATGGCTTTCACCGACCACCCCGACCAGTGGGAGCTGTTCAAGGCGCAGCGACCCAGGACCGCGGCCGACGAGATCATCCGGTGGGCCACCCCGATCACCGCGTTTCAGCGCGCCGCGCTGGCCGACACCGAGCTCGGCGGTGTCGCGATCAAGAAGGGTCAGCGGGTCGTGATGTTCTACCGCTCCGCCAATTTCGACGAAGAAGTCTTCGCCGACCCCTACGCGTTCAACGTCTTACGCAGCCCGAACCCACATCTGGGATTCGGTGGTACCGGTGCGCACTACTGCATCGGCGCCAACCTGGCCCGCATGACGATCGACATCATGTTCAACGCGATCGCCGACCACATGCCCGATCTGGTCTCCGCGGGAGAGCCGCAGCGGCTGCGGTCACCGTTCATCAACGGCATCAAACACTGGCAGGTCGACTACACGCGTTAGCGCGTAGGCCTCGACGGGCCACGCGCCTCGTTGACACTCGAACAGCGTGGCCATACATTATTCGGAAATTGTCCGCGAGCTGCGTACACCGCAGACTCCGGCTAAGGAGACCGCCATGGCCGTCGGTACCGCCGCCCCAAGTGTTTTCGATGCTGACCTCCCCACGCTGAGCTACGACGCCGCGGAAACTCCCGCGGATGTCTACCCGCGCATCGAAGCGGTCCAGCAACAAAGCCCCATCGCGATCGGACCGTTCGGACCCGAGGTGCTCTCGTACCAACTCGTGCGCGCCGTGCTTCGCGACACCCGGTTCCAGATCCCGCCCGGCATCAATCTGCTGGTCCAGGGCATCACGTCGGGCCCGTTGTGGGACAAGGTGGTCAACAGCCTGCTGTGCCTGGAAGGCGCCGAGCACCATCGGCTGCGGAGTCTGACGTCCAAGGCCTTCACCCCCAAAGCGACCCTTCGGCTGCACGACACGATGGCCGATTTGATGAACGAACTCGTCGATCAGGTCGCCAGCGCGAGGCGCTGCGACGTGGTCACCGATATCGCCCGCCCCTACCCCGTCCCGATCATCTGCGCGCTACTCGGTGCGCCACGTGAGGATTGGCAACAGTTTTCACTGTGGGCCGACGAGATCTTCAAGGCCTTCACCTTCAGTGCCGACATTCGTGAACTCGAGCCCGGTGTCATGCGCGCGTGGGCCGAGCTCGACGACTACGTCGACGACATGGTGGCCCGGCGCCGGCACAGCCTGACCGACGACCTGCTGTCCGACCTCATCCGCGCCGAGGACGACGGCGATCGCCTCAACGCCGCCGAACTGCGGATGCTTGCCGGAGGTCTGTTGTTGGCGGGGACGGACACCACCCGCAACCAGGTGGGCGCCTCGGTGCAAGTCCTCTGCGAGCACCCCGAGCAGTGGGACTTGCTCAAGCAGAATCCCGAGCTGGCCATGCGCGCGGTCGAGGAGACCATGCGCCACTCACCGATCGCCTGCGGGACTCTGCGTCTGGTAGTAGAGGACGCCGAACTCGACGGCTATCTTTTCCCCGCCGGCACCATGGTGTTGGTGAATACCGCTGCGGCCAACCGTGATCCCGATGTGTACAACGCCCCGAACCGCGTCGACATCACCCGCGAGGGAGCACCGCCCATCCTCACCTTCGGCGGCGGAGTTCACTACTGCCTGGGCGCCAACCTGGCCCGCCGCGAACTCGCCGAAGCGCTGACCGTGCTCAGCCAGCGGATGGCCAACCCACGCATCACCGGTCCGGTGCCGTGGAAGCCGATGGTGAGTTTGAGCGGGCCGACGAGCGTGCCCATCGAGTTCGACATTCAGCGATAGTCAGCGCCGCGCTGCGCGCGTAAGGTCCGAATGGTGGCAGGACGGACGACGCCCGGCGGGGCGGCGGCACCGGTCTCACCGGACAACTTCGCCAGGGCCGAAGCGACTTGTATTTCGGCAATATCGTCAACGGCGGCGGGTTCGGAAAATTCATGCACATCCGGGAGCTGACGCCGCTGGACAACCAACTGGTGGTGCGTCCCAACCGTGACACCTTGTACTCCGCGGGTGTCTTCGACCTCGACGCCGCGCCGGTGACGATAGTGCTGCCCGACCCCGCCGGGCGGTTCATGTCGATGCAGGTCATCACCGAAGATCACTATGTGCCCGCCGTGTTCTACGGGCAGGGCGAACACACCCTCACCCGCGACGACGTCGGCACGCGATATGTCGCCGTCGTGATCCGCACCCTCGTCGATCCCGACGACGACGCCGACCTCGACGAGGTCCACCGGCTGCAAGATGCGGTCGCGGTGCACCATGAGGCCACCGGCACCTTTGAGACTCCGAACTGGGATCCGGTCAGCCAACAGGCGGTTCGCGAGGCTCTGGTTGCGCTGTCGGCGACGTTGCCCGACTCCCACCGGATGTTCGGCACCCAGGACGCCACCGACCCGGTGCGCCACCTGGCCGGTTCGGCCTCCGCGTGGGGCGGCAATCCGGAAAAAGATGCGATTTATTTCAGTTCCCATCCCGCCGAAAATGACGGCGCCACCGTTTACCGGCTCACCGTGGGCGAGGTGCCGGTGGACGGGTTCTGGTCGGTCACCGTCTACAACAAAGACGGCTACTTCACCCCGAACCCGCTCAACGCGTATTCGCTCAACAACATCACCGCGCGACGCGACGACAGCGGCGCGATCACCATTCAATTCGGCGGTTGTGATACCGCGACAGCCAACTGCCTGCCGATCACCGCGGGCTGGAACTACCTGGTCCGGCTCTACCGGCCGCAACAAAGGGTCCTCGACGGGCAGTGGACATTCCCCGAGGCCCAACCGGCTTCGTGATTGTGCGATTGTGAGAAAGACCCCCACGGGTCGCGGCCCCAGCGAACCCGCCTTACGCTCCTTGGTTACACGAAGTTAACGGGGGTTCACTGATGCGTGGGTTCATGGGCCGAAGTGTGCCCAGACACCGGCTTGGCCTGCTCGGGCCGGCAATCTGCCTTCTGGTTGCCGCGTGTTCGGAGACGGCGTCCCCACCAGCCGCAACGCCGACGACCTCGACTGCTACTTCGACGACGGCCACCAGTTCGGCCCCACCCCCGCCGCCGATCACCGGCCCGCTGGAGAAGGACTGGAAAAGTTACGGCGGAACGGCTTACTTCGGCTGCCCCGAGGAATTCTCGGTCAGCAAATCCGCACTCGATGACATTCGCCCCAAAATATTCGATACCAAATCAGGACAGTACGTAGCGCCGTCCCTGCCGACGATCCCCGCCGGCGAAAACGTCACCGGCGCCATCTGCGCGCTTTCGGGCACCGCGGACGACATGAAAGTCATCTATGTGGTGACCACCCTCAAACCGGCGCAGGCGCCGGCACCCGAGGTCACCAAGACCACCGCCTACAGCTTCGACTTCAAGACCGGAAAGTCGGCCGCGACGAAAGAACTGCAACCACCCACTCCCGAGTTGAAATTGAGTGAACCGAAGCAATGGCGGCTTGGCGCAACGACATCCGGCGCCGCATGGCTCAACGCCTTCACCGACGGGCATGCGACCGCGTCGCCGCCACGAACCGTCATTCTTTCCGGCACCGACCTGGCCATGCCGTGGAGCGACCCAGAACCCGGTCGAGTCTGGCCGGATGTCTTGTCGTTTCAACGAAATAACCAGCCCGGCAAGGCCTCTGGGGCAGAACTGCGCCGTCCGTCGGGAGAACCGGTCTATCAGGACAACGATGCCGTAAGCATCGATGCCGAATTATCCGATGGGCCAGACAAATTGGTGAAGATCACTCATCGTGACTCGCCGACCGCCGTGTCGACCATGTTCTTCGACCTGAATTCCAAAGCCATCATCAAAATCGGCGACACCGACCGGCTCTCCGGCGGCGGATTGACGGCGACGTTGTCGGACGGACAGCTGTTCGTCGACGGCCGGGACTCGGCCGATTCGCAGTTCGGCTTCGGAGTGTGGAACCTGCGCACCCAGCACTGGGACCTGCTGAAGAACCGAGAGGAGGCCAAGAAGATGCCGATCGCCAAGATGGCGTTCTTCGAAAACCACCTCTACATCTCGAACATCGGCGGAACGTATTCGGTGCTGGCCCTGCCCGCTGCGGACCCGGTCGCGACGAACTGGTCCATCCGGCCGTTCGAGCGGATATCGGGCTGGACGCTGGTCTGCCGCGGCGAGACCACCGCGGGCGGAGAGTGCAAGGAGATCGTCATGGTGCAAGACCAGGAAGGCCATTACCCCGGCCCTTGGTTCTAGCCCTGCGGCCGGCCCGTCTCGTGGGCCGCGGTCAACCGGTACACCGCACGCTCGAGCCCGGGGACGATCTCGGTGACCTCGATTTCCCCTTGGGTGAATCGGGCGAGGAAGCCGTATACGACGCCGGTGAGGATCAGTTCGAGGTCGCTGGCGAAACTCTGATCAGCTTGTGCCAGAACGGCTCTGGCGACTGGTACCACCGCGTCAACGCCGCGTTCGATGAGTCGCTCACCACCGGGTCCGGACCTCGCGCGAAAGTAGGATTTCAGCATCTGCGGGTGCTGCTCCCACGGTTCGAAGATGGTTCTCATCACGCGCATGAGTCCCGCGTAGAGGGATTCACCGGAGAGCCTGGCCGCCTCCGGCTCCGGCAGCTTCGCGTAGCGATTGGTGTCCATCCACCATTCGAGCGCGGCGACGATGAGTTCGTCGCGCGTGCCGAAGCGCTTGTAGATCGTCGCAAGTGACACGCGCGCCCGCCGCGCGATTTCACGCAGCGCGACGGCGTCATAGCCGTCGGTGTCGAGTAGCTCGACGACGATTCCGATGATCGGGTCGACCGTCTCGGAACCCCTGTTGCGGGTCACGGTAACCATGTTACTGTGCTGCGAGTAACCCGGTTACCGGTGATCTAACTGCACTGACGCGGCGATCCAAAGTGAGGACATGTGGGCCAGCTGGACGGCAAGGTCGCCTTTATCTCCGGAGTCGCACGTGGCCAGGGACGCAGCCATGCGATCCGGCTGGCCCGCGACGGCGCCGACATCATCGGCATCGACATCTGCACGGACATCCCGGCCAATCACTACCCGATGGCATCGCGCCAGGAGCTCGACGAAACGATCGCCCTTGTCGAACAGGCCGGCGGCAAGATGCTCGGCACCGTGGCGGACGTGCGTGACTTCCTGCAAGTCAAGGTGGCGTTGGACGCCGGGGTCGCGCATTTCGGCCGCCTCGACATCGTGCTGGCGAACGCCGGGATCGCTCCGGTGGCCTTTCGTGAGCTGAGTATCGAAGAAGAGTTGGCCCAATGGCGCGCGGCGGTCGACGTCAATCTCGACGGCTCCTACCACGTCGCGGCGGCCGCGGTTCCCCATCTGCTGTCCGGGAATCGGGGTGGATCGATCGTGTTCACCAGTTCGACGGCCGGACTGAGGGGATTCGGTGGCGTGCAGGGTGGCGGACTCGGCTATGCGGCGTCCAAGCACGGCATCGTCGGGCTGATGCGCACCCTCGCCAATGCTCTTGCGCCGGCGAACATCCGGGTCAACACGGTGCATCCCACCGCGGTCAACACCATGATGGCGATCAATCCCACGATGACCGAATTCCTCGAAAACTATCCCGGCGGCGGACCACATCTGCAGAACCCGCTGCCGGTCGAGTTGCTCCAGCCTGAAGACATCAGTGCCGCCATCGCGTTCCTGGTGTCCGACGAGGGCCGGTACATCACGGGTGTGACGTTCCCCGTCGACGCCGGATTCTGCAACAAGCTATGAGCGGGCGGGCGGCCGGCAAACGCGTCGTGATCACCGGGGCGGCAAGGGGAATGGGCCGCAGCCACGCGGTACGCCTGGCCGAAGAAGGCGCCGACCTGGTGCTGGTCGATGTCTGCGCGCCGCTTGCCGGGCTGGAATACCCGCTGGCGACGAAAGAAGAACTGGAGGAAACCGCGCGCCTGGTCCGCGACCGTGGCCGCACGGCTCTGACCTACGTAGCCGACGTCCGCGACGCCGATGCGATGAAATCCGTTACGGACGACGCGGTCTCGCGGCTCGGCGGGCTCGACGCGGCGGTAGCCAACGCCGGCGTCCTGACCACCGGCACTTGGGACACCACCACGGCCGAGCAGTGGCGCCTGGTGACGGATGTCAATCTGATCGGAGCGTGGAACACCTGCGCCGCCGCGATTCCCCACTTGATCGAGCGAGGCGGCAGCCTGGTCAACATCAGTTCGTCGGCAGGCATCAAGGGCACCCCGCTACACGTGCCATATACCGCATCCAAGCACGCCATCGTGGGCATGAGCTTGGCGCTCGCCAATGAGCTGGCGGCACAAAGCATTCGGGTCAACACGGTCCATCCCACGGGCGTCGCGACGGGAATGGCGCCGGCATCCCTGCACCAACACATCGAGGCACGAGCCGACTTGGTGCCCATCTTCGTCAATGCGCTGCCGGTACCGCTCATCGAGGCAGCCGACGTGAGCAACGCCGTGCTCTTCCTGGTATCGGATGAATCGCGTTATGTCACCGGCCTCGAATTCAAAGTAGACGCCGGCGTGACGATTAGGTAGGAGCCGCGATGGATCATCAACGTCGAGAGCGGGGCATCCGCGCGTATGCCGAGGTGATGGCCGTCGACCCGCCCGCGGATACCAGTACCCCGTTTGCCGCCGGGCTGATCGACTTCGTCTTCGCCGAGGTGTGGTCGCGGCCGACGCTGAGCCGTCGCGATCGCAGGTTCGTCACCCTGGCCTGCGTGGCCGCCGCCGATGCGATGACGCCCCTGGAGCAACACGTCTACGCGGCGCTGAGTAGCGGTGATATCTCGATCACCGAAATGCGGGAGGCGGTACTACATTTCGCCGTCTACGCGGGCTGGCCCAAAGCGTCGAGGTTCAACATCGTCGTCGACCAGCAGTGGTCGGCCCTGATGGCGGAACGCGGCCAGCAGCCGCCACCCGCCGAGGAGTTGCTGCCACTGGTCACCGAAAGCGATCCGGAGCAACGGCTGCTGGGCGGCGAGAGCTCGTTCAAGGACATCAACTGCATCCCGTTCGCGCCGCCGCGGGACAACCCGTACACCGGCGCGGGCATCCTGAACTTCGTCTTCGGCGAGATGTGGCTTCGCCCCGGGCTGGGCATGAAGGAGCGGCGGCTGATCACCGTCGCGTGTGTCGCGTTCCAGGACGCCGAGATCCCGATCGTGTCCCACGTCTACGCGGCACTCAAGAGCGGTGACGTTTCGTTCGGCGAAATGGACGAACTGGCTTTGCAATTCGCGGCGTACTACGGCTGCGCGAAGGCCGAGTATCTCCACAGGGTCATCGACGAGCAGAAGCAGCGGGTGCTGGCGGAAAGCGAATCATGAGGAGCCTCGCGTCCGGCCTGACCGAATTCAACCGGCGGACAACAGGTTCAAATACCCCTGCAGGACTCCGGCCTCGACCGCCTTCCGGCGCTCCAGCAGCAGCACACAACGCAGCGCGAGATCGAACGATCGATAACAGTAGTGCGCGATCAGGGCGAGGTGCTTGAGTTGTTCGTCACTCATCGTCTCCGCGTGGATGAAGTCCCGCACGTAGACCATGTCGGCTTCCAGGAGCTGGTTGATGGGCTGGCGCGGATCCAAACACGGCGAGATGGGCCATAGCTTGATCTCGCGGAAACCGTGCGGAATAAATCCCTGGCCGCGTAGCTCGGCGTCGATGTCGCCCAGCGTTGGCTGGTCCTTGTACAGCGTCACGAATGGAATCTCGGTTTGTATCGCGACCGTCTCGGCGAGTCTCGCTGTGCCGCCCCGAAATACCGCGAGTTCGCTTCCTTGAACGTCTATTTTCAGAAAGTCGACGTGTTCAATCTCGGAGATGTCATCAAGCTTGTGCGCTTGCACGGGTACCCGCTCGACCACGAGCCCCGGCAGCTTGAGGTACTCGAAAACGTCCAGCGCCGCCGGGTCCAATTCGAGCAGGCTCGTCATTCCGGATCCGCGACACACGTTGAGCGTGTGCGCTTTGCCATCGCCCACGGCATACGGCAGATACCGCTCCGGCAAGCCTTCGCGGCTCTGCAACGTTCGCAGCGGATCGCCCTGCGGCTCGAATCCCGTTACACGACATAGTCTCGCGGCCAGCATTGGCGTATAAGGCGGCTCGGAATCGATCGGATTCGCACCGACGTCGACGATCTCGGTAATGCGTTGCGGGACAACAAGGCTCCAGAAATCCGCAATCTTGCTGGTGCCGTCCGGAACGTCTGCCATGACCACGAAGTCAAGTATTCGGCATTTCGCCACGCGCCGTCTAGGCCACGACGAATACCGAAATGGCCCGGCCCCTTTCACTGCACTATGTATCAAATATGTTTCGGTTGAGCTGCGATGGTGTCGCCCTGCGTTTACGGTTGTAAAACTCTCGGCGCGCCAAGGCGCCTCGACAATGGCGCCCCGGTAATTTTAATTCAAGTCGCCCACCGTTGGACGATTCCCCCGCTCCGCTGGATGGAGGACGCCAATGTACAAACGTGAAACCGAAGAATGCCGAAAGTGCCGGGGCCAGGCCGACGCGCTGGTCTGGTATCAGTACTCCTCACGGGGGAACACGGTCGGACGCGTCATCTACCGGATGCGCTGCCGCAGTGGCTGTTCTGGCTTGGTAGTCGACGGGCCCGGCGCCCGCTGCTAGCGCCGTCACCAAAAGATAGGTGACCGGTCGGCTCACTGCCGATCAGGAATTCGTCCGATTCATGTTCGTCGGCAAGCGCCTAGACCGGCGTAACGCGCCGCCTGAGCCAACCCGCCTCCGTGAACATCGGCCGCAGCCGCGGCGAACGCTTCTTTTCTCGATGCAGGCGTCCAGAGAGCCTTTTGGCACGCCGGCCGCATCGGTGATGTCTGTTGACGCCACCCTGCGGAAGAATCCGCGCCGAGTTCGAGTCCTGCCAGCGGGCGCGTGGCCACCGAGGTGCCGACGGGCAGCTGAGCCGCCGGACCCAACCGGCGCAGCCCTTCCGCGCGTTGAAATTACGGTGTAATTATTATGTGATTCAACGCACAGACAGGCCGGGGAGCGACGTGAAAGCTTGGCAAGTCCACGGAAGCGGTGAGCCGGCGGACGTCTTGCGCCAAGTGGACCGGGAGCTGCCCGAGCCCGGGGCCGAGCAGGTAAGAATCCAGGTCGCCGCGGCGGGGCTCGGACTGCCGGATGTGCTGATGTGTCGCGGCACCTACCCGCTGACTCCCCCATTGCCGTTTACGCCCGGCCAGGAACTGGTCGGCACTGTCACCGCGGTCGGGCCGGGCGCCGACATCGCAATCGGCACCCGCGTAATGGGCGTCAGTGACTTTGTCAGCGGCAACGGGTCCTTCGCCACCGAAGCGCTCGCACACGCCAGCACCGTCTTCCCCGCTCCCGCCAACATGGACGACTCCGCCGCGGCCGGATTCTGGATCCCGAACATGACGGCATGGATCGGCCTGGTCGATCGCGGCGGACTCCAGGCGGGAGAACGCCTCGCGGTGCTGGGCGCAGCCGGCGGCAGCGGCATCGCCGCCGTCCAACTCGGGAAGGCCAAGGGCGCGAAGGTGCTGGCCGTCGTCAGCGACGAGAGGAGGGCCGAATACTGCCGATCCCTGGGCGCCGACGACGTCGTCGTCGCCCTCGGCGAAACCGCTTCTGACGGAACACCACTCGCACATGCGCTGCGCGAAGCGACCGACTGGGCCGGTCTGGACGTGATCTTCGACCCGGTCGGCGGCGCGCAAGGCACCGCGGCCATGGGCGCCCTGGCCCGCGACGGCCGGCATCTGGCGGTCGGCTTCGCCAGCGGCACCTGGACGACCCCCGACGTGGCCATGATGGTCATGACGAACACCGCACTGGTCGGTGTGCTCGCGGCGGGCTACAGCCGCGAGCATCTCGAAGGGATCCGGCGCGGCCTCGAGGAATTGGTCGACGCCGGGACCATCGCGAAAACGGTGACCGAAAGCGTGTCGTTCAACGACATCCCCGAAGCGCTCGCGCGACTGGGCAGCCGCAAAGTTCTCGGCAAGATCGTCGCCCAAATCGACGGCGCCTGACGCTGGGGCCGCCGCGCCCGGTCCGGGGGCCAAACCCGTTGCGGTGCGCGAAAATACCTTCTGACCTGTGGTGGCAGGTACTGGATTCGAACCAGTGTAGGCGTAAGCCGACGGATTTACAGTCCGCTCCCATTGGCCGCTCGGGCAACCTGCCGCCTAGCAGGGTACAACGAGCGGGTAGACAATTCACAAACGGCTAGGAGCAACCCGGAACCAACGAGGAAGGGCGTTCGCATGGCGGACTCATCGTTCGACATCGTCAGCAAGTTCGATCGGCAAGAGGTCGACAACGCGCTTAACCAGGCCGCCAAGGAGTTGGCCACCCGGTTCGATTTCCGCGGCACCGACACCACGATCGCCTGGAAGGGCGAAGAGGGCGTCGAACTGACCTCCTCCACCGAGGAGCGCATCAAGGCCGCCATCGACGTGTTCAAGGAGAAGCTGATCCGCCGCGACATCTCGATGAAGGCCTTCGACGCCGGCGAGCCGCAGGCCTCCGGCAAGACCTTCAAGGTCACCGGCACCCTCAAGCAGGGCATCGACAGCGAGAACGCCAAGAAGATCACCAAGCTGATCCGCGACGACGGGCCCAAGGGCGTCAAGACCCAGATCCAGGGCGACGAGATTCGGGTCAGCAGCAAGAAGCGCGACGATTTGCAAGCCGTCCAAGCGCTGCTGCGCGGCGCCGACCTCGACGTGGCGCTGCAGTTCGTCAACTACCGCTAGCGAGCCGAGCGTAAGCACGCTGCGAAATGGAGCGCGCTTTTTCGCGGTGCCTTTACGCTCGCGAAAAAGCGCACCCTTTAGCGTTCGTTTCGTGCAGTAAACTGGGCCGCACGGATCGAATGTAGGAGCTGGTCATGCCCCCCACGGTCGCCGAGCTGGACGCCGCTCACCGTCGGCTCCGCGAAAGCGCCCACGCGGTGGGCGTCGCCCTGTCGTCGGTCGCCGGGTACACCGAGCCCGCCGTCGCGCGGGCAGTGCAGGCCGAGCTGAATCTGTATGCCCGCATCACGGCCGAGTTCGGGATGCTGACCAGCACCGAAGCCGGCAAGCGGATGGGGTCGCGGTCGAGCGCGCCGCGTAACCTGGCCACCACCGCGCGCCGCAACAAGACACTGCTCGCGGTCCGCCAGGGCAACTATCTGTCCTATCCCGGTTTCCAGTTCGGGCCGGACGGCAAGCCGCTGCCCGTGATCGGACGCCTGCTCGCGCTGGCCGACGACAGTGGCTGGTCGGAGGCGGGCCTGGTGCAGTGGCTCTGCTCCCCCACCACCTATCTGGACGGAGACCGGCCCGTCGACCACCTCGTCACGGATCCCGATCGCGTCCTGGCGGTCGCCGGGGAGGCGCTGAACGTTTCGTGGTGAGACGTCCGCCGGACCCCTTCGACCCGGCCACCGCCACGCTGCCGGAGGGTCAGCTGCTTTACCGGGTCCTGTCGGCCACCCGAACCGCCACCGACTTCAACCCCGGTTTCGGCGCGCGGACCCGGTTCGGCTTCTTCGGCAAGCCGGTGGTGCCGATCATGTACGCGGCAGACACCGAAGACGCGGCCGTCGCCGAGACGTTGCTGCACGATATTCCGGTCGACGGCGGTCTGCTGCCGTACGACCAATACGCGGCCAAGGTGCTCGTCCGGCTCAAAGTCGAGCAGGAGTTGCGCCTCGCCGTACTGCACGGCACCGGGCTGCGCCGGCTCAAGGTCACCGCCGGTGAACTCACGTCCAGCCCGGCATCGAGCTACGCCAGCACGGTGCGCTGGGCGCAGGCCGCCCATGACTCGGGGTTCGACGGGCTGGTGTGGATGTCGCGGCAATGCAACGACACCAAGGCATACGTATTCTTCGGCGACAGGTGCTCACAGGGGTTCAGTCAGGATCCGTCGCACGCGCGCATCTTCGCCAGCCCGGCCGACCAAATCTGGCTGATCGATCGCTGCGCGCCGCTGCACGTCGACGTGCTGATCGAGCCTTCGTAACACGAACATTTCCGGCCTGCTGGCTCCACCAACCAGTCGGTGCCTAATGTAGTGACGAGTCCCACACTGCAAGCGAGGTTCACGATGACCGTGACTCCCCAGGAAGCCACCGGCCGCCCACCGGCCAAGGCCGGCTACTTCGACGTTGTCATCATCGGCGCCGGGATCTCCGGCATCGACGCGGCTTACCGCATCGCCGAGCGCAACCCCCAGATGACGTACACGATTTTGGAACGCCGCGAGCAGATCGGCGGTACGTGGGATCTGTTCCGGTATCCGGGAGTGCGTTCGGACAGCAGCATCTTCACGCTGTCGTTTCCCTTCGAGCCCTGGACCCGGAGGGAGGGCGTCGCCGACGGCGAGCACATCCGCGAATACCTGGCGGCCACCGCACACAAGTACGGCATCGATCGCCACATCCAGTTCAACAGCTATGTCCGTTCCGCGGATTGGGATTCGTCCACCGACACCTGGACGATCACCGTCGACCAAGGCGACTCCACCACGGTGTACCGCAGCCGGTTCGTGTTCTTCGCTTCCGGCTACTACAACTACGACGAGGGCTACACCCCGGAATTCCCCGACATCGAGCGGTTCGGCGGCACCGTCATCCATCCCCAGCGCTGGCCCGAGGACCTCGATTACGACGGCAAGAAGATCGTGGTGATCGGTAGCGGCGCCACCGCGGTCACCCTGCTTCCCTCGCTGTCAGAGCGGGCCGCGAAAGTGACCATGCTGCAGCGCTCGCCGACCTATCTGGTCTCTGCAACGAAGTATCGAACAATCGACGCCGTCATTCGTGCTCTGTTGCCGCGCAAGGTATCTCACCTGGTAATCCGGATGTACACCGCCCTGACCGAGGCCGTGTTCTTCTTCATGTCCCGCAAGCTGCCCGGTTTGATCAAGCGGCTGTTGCGGCGTCAGGCGGTGGACAATCTGCCCGACGGGTACGCGGTCGACGTCCACTTCAAACCGCGATACAACCCGTGGGACCAGCGGATGTGCATGATCCCCGACGCGGACCTGTACAACGCGATCAGCCAGGGCCGCGCCGAGGTGGTGACCGATCAGATCGACCACTTCGATGCCACCGGCATCGCGCTGAAGTCCGGCGCACACCTCGACGCCGACATCATCGTCACCGCCACCGGCTTGCAACTGCAGGCGCTGGGCGGCGCCACAATCAGCCTGGACGGCGAAAAGGTCGACCACCGTGAGCGTTTCGTCTACAAGGCGCACATGCTCGAAGACGTGCCGAACCTGTTCTGGTGCGTGGGTTACACCAACGCGTCGTGGACACTGCGTGCCGACATCACCGCCCGTGCCACCGCAAAACTGCTGGCGCACATGGCTTCTCATGGCTACACCCACGCCTACCCACACCTGGGCAACCAGCCGATGACCGAGAAACCGTCCTGGGACATCAACGCCGGCTACGTGTTGCGTTCCGCGCATCAGTTACCCAAGTCGGGCACCAAGCGGCCGTGGAACGTGCGGCAGAACTACCTCGCCGATGCCCTCGACTACCGGTTCGACCGGATCGAGGAGTCGATGGAATTCGGCCGCGTCCCCGACCGGGCGCCAGTAGCGGGTTAGCTCCCGTTGGGCCCAAACTGTCCGGGCGTCAGAATAATTGGCCGGTTTCCGCCTCGGGTCGCAAGAGTTCGATGTGCTTGCCACAGCTGGGACAGAACTTTTCGGCGGGATGGTGCTGCGCCCCGCAATTGGCGCAGTAGTGCGGCTCCGTCGCAGTCGCATGAGGTTCGGCGACCGGGCTATCGACGCGTTCGTGCCTGCCGACGACCTCGGGCAAAGCCGCGATACCCGCTTGCGTGCGGCGCTGCCGACGGCTCTTGAGCACCATGAATGCCACCCAGCCGCCGACGACCAGCATCATCAGAATCCCGCTGACGATGTACCACAACAGGTTTGAGGTATGGAACACCGACACGTCACCATACTGCTGGCGCAGATTCACCGCGCTCGTCTTCAGATCGGCCAGCCCGGGATAATCCGGTGACAACGCCGCGGCCTGGTCGAAGTTCTTGATCGCGTCGCTGTAGCGGCCGGAGTAGTAGTTGCTGAGCCCCTTGCGGTAATAGACGTCGGCGGGGCCGAGTTCTGGCTTGACGGCCTTGCCGGCCAGCATCGCCGCCAGACGATCGACCGGGGCGATGAAGTTGAACGCCTGCGGCTCACCGACGGGGGCGAAGCTGTTCACGCCGATCACCCTGCCGTCGAGTGCGATCGTCGGGCCGCCGCTCATGCCTTCCGAAACGGCGGCGTCGATCTCGTACTCCGGCATGGTCTGGATCGCCGACTTCTTATTCACCTTGCCGCTCTTGTTCGTTGGATCCAGCGAGGGGCCGGTGACCCGTTGCGTGGCTTCGGGGAAACCGACCGCGAGAATCGGGGTGCCGATGTTGACGTCGGCGTCGCCGGCCAGCTCGGAGGACGGCATGCCGTGCCTTTCCACCTTGAGCAACGCGACGTCACCCTTGCCGAGGGGCCGGAAATCGACCACGCTCGCGGGCAGCTTGCCGGTGAGCTTGGTCCCCGCGCCGTAGAGCACCGTGAGGCCGACCTCGGGACCCCGGTCGGGGCTCTTACCTTCTATCCGCGCGTTCTTGCGCAGCCACTCCGCTGTGGCGACGGGATCCTTCCCGGTGGGTGAGTCCGGAAACTGTTCGATGTAGGCGTCCGCGGCACTCTTGGCGATGAAATCTTTCGCGTTTTCCGGGTCGACGCAGTGGCCGGCGGTAGCGACCCAGCCGTCGGGGTTGACGACGAAACCGGTGCACGACCAGTTCGCATCGAAGGGAAGATTCAAGCCTCCGCCGAATGGAGACAACGTCTGCCCGTCGGGCAGACGCACCTGGCCGAAGGTTTCGACGTCGAGATAGACCACGGCGGGCCGTATCAGCGCGGCCGCCCTCTCCTCGGGGTTGGCCTGGGGCCGTGCGCCATCGGCGGCGGCGACGCCCGGCGATCCGGCCAGCACCACCAGAGCAGCCGCGAACGCCCGGCTGCCGCGGGCCACGAACCCTGTACTCGCCAGGTCCGCTCGTCGGGACATGATTCCTCCTCGATGAAGCGATGACCTTGACGATCCGGTGCCGGGGCGCCGTCGGGTAGGGACCGAAGTCCCCTGCTCGGAGGTCGTTGGTTTTAACTTCACCCGCAGGCCGCCGCGTTCGGTGTCTGCGCGGGGAACCCGGCGCCGGCCCACACTCCGAGTGAACTGCTACTAAATGTGAGGTTTCAGCAATACGCTGAGCTTCATGGCAGCCGAGAAGCGCGAACCCAAAGTCGTTGTCCTTGGCGGTGGTTCCTGGGGAACCACCGTGGCGTCCATTTGCGCGCGCCGAGGACCGACGCTGCAGTGGGTGCGCTCCGAGGAGACCGCCAAT
Organism: Mycobacterium ahvazicum; assembly: GCF_900176255.2. Lineage (GTDB taxonomy): Bacteria > Actinomycetota > Actinomycetes > Mycobacteriales > Mycobacteriaceae > Mycobacterium > Mycobacterium ahvazicum. The sequence goes on along the minus strand of NZ_FXEG02000002.1, from coordinate 356,869 downwards.
GACATCAACGAGCAGCACCGCAATACCCGCTACCTCGGAAACGACGTGATCCTCAGCGAGACGCTGCGCGCCACGACCGATTTCGCCGAGGCCGCCCACTGTGCCGACGTTCTCGTGATGGGCGTGCCCTCGCATGGCTTCCGCGGGGTGCTGACCGAACTGAGTAAGGAACTGCGGCCCTGGGTTCCGGTGGTGTCGTTGGTCAAGGGGCTCGAGCAGGGCACCAATATGCGGATGTCGCAGATCATCGAGGAGGTGCTGCCAGGTCATCCGGCGGGCATCCTGGCCGGACCCAACATCGCGCGCGAGGTCGGCGAGGGTTATGCGGCCGCGGCGGTGCTGGCGATGCCCGACCAGCATCTGGCGACCCGGCTGTCGGGGCTGTTCCGCACCCGGCGATTCCGGGTCTACACCACCGACGACGTCATCGGCGTCGAGATGGCGGGTGCGCTGAAGAACGTCTATGCGATCGCGGTCGGGATGGGCTACTCGCTGGGCATCGGGGAGAACACCCGTGCGCTGGTGATCGCGCGGGCGTTGCGCGAGATGACGAAGCTGGGCGTGGCGCTGGGCGGTGATCCGGAAACCTTCCCCGGGCTGGCCGGCCTGGGTGATCTGATCGTCACCTGTACCAGTCAGCGCAGCCGCAACCGCCACGTCGGTGAACAACTCGGCGCGGGCAAGCCCATCGACGAGATCATTGCGTCGATGAACCAGGTCGCCGAGGGAGTGAAGGCTGCCAGCGTGATCATGGAGTTCGCCAACGACTTCGGCCTGAGCATGCCGATCGCCCGCGAAGTCGACGGCGTCATCAATCACGGCTCGACGGTCGAGCAGGCCTACAGCGGCTTGATCGCCGAGGTGCCGGGGCACGAGGTGCACGGCTCCGGGTTCTGATCGAAGCCGAACAGCCCTATCGCGCTGGGCAATTCGCGGCCTCGCGTGGACGACGCCCGCCCGCTGTCTTACCCGCGCGCCATCGCCTCCAGCCGGCGGATGCGATCTTCGATCGGCGGGTGCGTCGAGAACATCGAGCCGATGCGCTCGCCGGCGCGGAACGGATTGGCGATCATCAAATGGGCCTGGCTGGCCAGCTGCGGCTCGGGCGGCAACGGGGCCGCCTGCACACCGCCGGAAATCTTGCGCAGGGCCGACGCCAAGGCCAGCGGGTCACCGGTCAGCACCGCGCCGGACTCGTCGGCCTGGTACTCGCGGGACCGCGAGACGGCCAGCTTGACCACCGTCGCCGCGATCGGGCCCAGCAGCGAAACCAGCAGCAGCGCAAAGGGATTCTCACCGTCGCGGTTGCCACCGAACAGGCCGGCCCACATCGCCATGTTGGCCAGGGCGGTGATCACACCCGCCAGCGCGCCGGCCACACAGGAGATCAGAATGTCGCGGTTGTAGACGTGCGAGAGTTCGTGGCCCAGCACGGCGCGCAGCTCACGCTCGTTGAGGATGTCCAGAATGCCGGTGGTGCAGCACACCGCGGCGTTGCGCGGGTTGCGTCCGGTCGCGAAGGCATTTGGAGCGTTGGTGTCGCTGATGTACAGCCGGGGCATGGGCTGGTGTGCGGCGGTGGCCAGCTCGCGCACGATCCGGTAGATCACCGGAGCCTGAAGTTCGGACACCGGCTGGGCGTGCATCGCACGCAGCGCCAGCTTGTCGCTGTTGTAGTACGTGTACAGGTTCATGCCGATGGCGAACATCAGCGCCAGGAACATCGCCGTCCTGCCGAACAGCGACCCCACGAACACGATCATCGCGGACATACCGGCCAACAGCAGGAAGGTTTTCAGCTTGTTGGCATGCGGATGCCAGGTCATCGGGTTGTCCTCCCCTAAGAAGAACTCGGTCATTGCTTGACTGTTGTCAATTGAACGCCCCGGACGACCTTCCGGGTTCCATGACCCGCTAGCCGTGCCGGCTGATCGTGTAGTCGACCAACGTCTCCAGCGCGCGCCGACCGGCGACGTCGGGCAAAAGGCCCAGCTCATGACGGGCTTTCGCGGCGTACTGCGCCAGAAATTCCTTGGCCTGGGCCATGCCCGGCGACGCTCGCAACAGCCGCAGCGCCTCAGCCACCTCGCCGTCGTCCTCGACGGGACCGGACAGCAGCTGGCGCAGCCGGTCGCCGTCCGGCCCGGGTTGTTGCAGCGCGAAGACCATCGGCAGGGTGTGCACGCCCTCGCGGATGTCGGTCCCGGGCAGCTTGCCCGACTCGTGCGAGTCGCTGTCGATGTCGATGATGTCATCGGAGATCTGAAACGCGGTGCCCACGATGCCGCCGAGCCGGCTCAGCCGGGCGACCTGCTCATCGTCGGCACCGGAAAACATCGCGCCGAATTGTCCGGCCGCGGCGATCAGGCAGGCCGTCTTCTCGTAGACCACCTTCAGGTAGTGCTCGATCGAATCCGCGCCGTCGGCCACCCCGCGGGTCTCCCGCATCTGCCCGGTGACCAGCTGCGCGAACGTTTCGGCGATCAGCCGCACCGCGTCGGGCCCCAGCCGCGACACCAGCCGCGACGCGGTCGCGAAGAGGTAATCGCCGGCAAGTATCGCGACGTTGTTGCTCCAGCGCATGTTGGCGGTCTGCGCCCCGCGGCGCACCTCGGCCTCGTCCATCACGTCGTCGTGATACAGCGTGGCCAGGTGCACCAGCTCGATGACCGCGCCGGCGATCGTCACCTCGTCGGCGTCCGGGCGCGGCCCGACCTGCGCGGACAGCACGGTGAACAACGGCCGGAACCGCTTGCCGCCGGCCTTGAACAAATGCGTGAGCGAATCAGTCATGATCTCGTCGGCGCTGCGCAGCTCGGCGTCCATCAGCTGCTCGATCTTCGCGACGCCGTCGCGCACGGTAGTGGCGAACGCGGCGTCGCCGAAGTCAATGCCCGCGACCACCGTCGCCGGAGTACTCACGCGACCAACATACTGGTGGGCGTGGAGACCGGGCTTGGCGTGGGGGCCGACGTGGTGGTCGTGGGTGCCGGACCTGCCGGTTCGGCGGCCGCCGCCTGGGCGGCTCGCGCGGGTCGCGACGTGCTCGTCGTCGACTCCGCCAGCTTTCCCCGCGACAAGCCGTGCGGCGACGGCCTGACCCCGCGTGCCGTCGCCGAGCTGGAACACCTCGGACTCGGCGACTGGCTGGACACTCGCATCCGGCACCGGGGCCTGCGGATGAGCGGGTTCGGCGCCGAGCTCGAAGTGGATTGGCCGGGGCCGTCGTTCCCGTCCACCAGCAGCGCGGTCGCCCGCCTCGAACTCGACGACCGGATCCGCAAAGTCGCCGAGGAATCCGGGGCACGTATGTTACTCGGCACCAAAGTTGTTGGCGTACACCATGACTCGTCACGCAAGGTAACTTCGCTGCTGCTGGCCGACGGCACCGAGTTGGGTTGCCGATACCTGATCGTCGCCGACGGCGCGCGCTCCCCGCTGGGCCGCAAGCTGGGCCGGCGCTGGCATCAGGAGACGGTGTACGGCGTCGCGGCCCGTGGCTATCTGAGGACCCCGCGCAGCGAGGACCCGTGGTTGACATCGCATCTCGAGCTGCGCTCCCCCGACGGCGCCGTGCTGCCCGGCTACGGCTGGATCTTCCCGCTGGGCAACGGCGAGGTGAACATCGGTGTCGGAGCACTCTCGACGTCGAAGCGGCCGGCCGACCTGTCGCTGCGACCCCTGATCTCCTATTACACCGACCTGCGCCGCGAGGAGTGGGGCTTCACCGGTGAACCGCGGGCGGTCTCCTCGGCGCTGCTGCCGATGGGCGGCGCCGTTTCGGGCGTGGCCGGGCCGAACTGGATGCTGATCGGCGACGCCGCGGCCTGCGTGAACCCGCTCAACGGGGAGGGCATCGACTACGGGCTGGAAACCGGACGGCTGGCCGCCGAGTTGCTGGACTCGGGTGACGTGTCGCGGGCCTGGCCGTCGCTGTTGCAAGACCACTACGGCCGCGGATTCTCCGTCGCGCGCCGGCTGGCGCTGCTGCTGACCTTCCAGCGATTCCTCCCCGCCACCGGCCCCGTCGCGATGCGCTCGACCACGTTGATGACCATCGCCGTGCGGGTGATGGCGAATCTGGTCACCGACGACGACGCCGACTGGGTGGCGCGCGCCTGGCGCGGCGGTGGCCGATTCTCGCGACTGCTGGATCGCCGAACACCGTTCAGCTGAACCAACTTTTCGCCCGCGATGCACCCATTCGCTTAATATCAACTTCGTTGACATAAATCAGGCTAATTGATATATCTGGAGCCATGACTCAACCAACGGATTTCGAATTCGAATCGGCTTATCGCGGTGAATCCAGCCTCGGCGAGGGCGTGCGCCCGCCGTGGAGCATCGGCGTCCCGCAACCCGAGCTGGCCGCACTGATCGAGCAGGGCAAGTTCCACGACGACGTGCTCGACGTGGGTTGCGGAGAAGCCGCCATCTCCCTGACGCTGGCCGCCCAGGGCCACACCACGGTGGGCCTGGACCTCTCGCCGACCGCGATCGACCTGGCCCGCCGCGAAGCCGCGAAGCGCGGCCTGACCAACGCCACCTTCGAGGTTGCCGACATCAGCAGGTTCACTGGATACGACGGCCGGTTCGGCACCATCGTCGACAGCACGCTGTTCCACTCGATCCCGGTCGAGCTGCGCGAGGGCTACCAGCAGTCGATCAGCCGGGCCGCCGCTCCCGGCGCCACCTACTTCGCCCTCGTCTTCGACAGGGCGGGCGCACCCGACGGTCCCGTCAACGCGGTGACCGCCGACGAGCTGCGCGACGCCGTGTCCCACTACTGGGTCATCGACGAGATCCGGCCGGCCCGCATCCATGCCAAGCTGCCGGAGGACTCCCCAGAGATGCCGTTCGTCGGACTCCGCGACGAACCCAACGGTTTGAAGTCAGCGAGCGCGTGGCTGTTGATTGCTCACCGGGACTGATCGTCCTTGAGACCGAGTCGTTATCGAGGTGTATAGTCCGGCTAATGAGGGGTATCAAGCTGCTTTCCGGCGCCGCCGTTGCGGCTGCCGCTATTTCGCTGGGCGCGCCGGCATTGGCCGATCCGACGACGCCGCCGTTGCCGCCTCCGGCTCCGACGCCGCTGCGGACCCCGTCGCCGCCCAGCGACTACGACGCCCCGTTCAAGCAAACCGTCAACGGCTTCGGCATCTACCAGCCGCAGGACCAGCTCGCGTGGCTGGGCAAAATCACTTGCGATCGGCTGGGCCGCGGTGTGGACCACGACGCGTACCAGTCGGCCACCTTCATCCAGCGCAACCTGCCGCGCGGCACCAGCCAGGGACAGGCGTTCCAGTTCCTCGGCGCGGCCGTCGACCACTACTGCCCGGACCAGGTGGGTGTGGTGCAGGCCGCGGGGCAGCACCCGAACTGAGTCAGCGCAGGGGCTTGTGCCCCGCGTGTAGGGCCACGATTCCGCCGGTCAAATTGCGCCACCGCACGCCCGACCATCCGGCTTGGGCCATCTGCGCTGCCAGAGCGGCTTGATCGGGCCAGGCCCTGATCGATTCCGCGAGATACACGTAGGCATCGGGGTTGCTGGACACCGCCTGCGCCACCCGTGGCAGCGTCCGCATCAGATATTCCTTGTAGACGGTGGCGAACAGCGCGTTGGTGGGTGTGGAGAATTCGCACACCACCAGGCGCCCGCCCGGCCGGGTGACCCGGGCCATCTCCCGCAACCCCGCCAGCGGGTCGGCGACGTTGCGCAACCCGAAACTGATTGTCACGGCATCGAATACGCCATCGGCGAACGGCAGCTTGGTGGCGTCGCCGGCGACCTTGGGCACCTTGCGCATACCGCCGGCGGCGAGCATCCCGACCGAGAAATCGGCCGCCACGCACCAGGCCCCGGATTTCGCCAGCTCCACCGTGGACACCGCGGTGCCCGCGGCCAGGTCCAGCACCTTGCGGCCGGGTCCGATCCGCAGCGCGGCGCGGGTGGCGCGTCGCCAATAGCGGTCCTGCCCCAGCGACAACACGGTGTTGGTCAGGTCATAACGACGGGCGACGCCGTCGAACATCGACGCGACCTCCCGGGGATCCTTGTCCAAGGCCGCACGACTCACGACGAAGACGCTACCCGGCTCCGGTCTGCCCACTCGGGAATGGTGCGCCGGGCAGTGCGTTACACAACGGCGTGAGCGAAAAAGTTTGGTTTATCACCGGTACATCACGTGGATTCGGGCGCGAGTGGACCATCGCCGCGCTGCAGCGGGGCGACAAGGTCGCCGCCACCGCGCGCAACACCGCGGCGCTGGACGACCTGGTCGCCGAGTACGGCGACGCCGTGCTGCCGATCGGGCTGGATGTCACCGATCGCGACGCGGATTTCGCCGCGGTCAAGCAGGCACACGACCACTTCGGTCGGCTGGACATCGTGGTGAACAACGCCGGCTACGGTCACTTCGGATTCGTCGAGGAACTGTCCGAGCAAGACGCGCGCGATCAACTCGAAACGAATGTGTTCGGCGCGCTGTGGATCACCCAGGCCGCATTGCCCTACCTGCGCGAGCAGCGCAGCGGCCACATCATCCAGGTGTCGTCGATCGGCGGCATCACCGCGTTCCCGCTCGTCGGCATGTACCACGCGTCGAAGTGGGCACTGGAGGGCTTCTCCCAGGCGCTGGCTCAGGAGGTCGCGCCGTTCGGCGTGCACGTCACGCTGATCGAACCGGGTGGCTTCGACACCGACTGGTCCGGCTCGTCGTCGCGGCACAGCGAACCACTGCCCGCCTATGACGAGGTGCGCGCCGCCGTCCAAGAAGAGCGCGGTCGGCGCTGGGCGAGTCCCGGCAATCCGAAAGCCTCGGCGGCCGCGCTGCTGAAGGTGGTTGACGCCGACGAGCCGCCGCTGCGAGTGTTCTTCGGTGCGTCGCCGCTGCAGACCGCAAAGGCCGACTACGAGAACCGGTTACGCATCTGGGAGCAATGGCAGCCGGTCTCCGAGCTGGCGCAGGGCTAGCGGCGCAACGTCACTCGCCTTGCGCGAGTTTGCGTTGTGCGTTGCGGGCGCGCGCCCTGGCGATAGGGGATTGCACGGCGGTGTAGTGGCCGAGTAGCTCGTCGCAGATGGCGGGCCAGGTGCGGGCGAGGACACTCTTGCGTGCGGCTTGTGAATAGCGCGGCCGCTCAGCCAGCAGATGCCCCACGGCCTCGGGTAGCCGCTGCTCGAATTCGGGGACGGGCAGCAGCAATCCGGTGCGCCACGGCGTGACGAGGTCGCGCGGTCCGCCCGCGTCGGGCGCGATCACCGGCAACCCGGACGCCAGCGCCTCCTGCACGACTTGGCAGAACGTCTCGTGCTCGCCGGTGTGGACGAAAACGTCCATGCTGGCGTACGCCGCGGCGAGCTCGGCGCCGTACATCGCACCGGTGAATCGCGCTGTGGGCATTGCCGATTGGAGCTTCTGCTGGTCGACGCCGTCCCCGACGATCACGAGCTGCACGTCACCGGCGGCGGCCAGGCCGGCCAGGCGCTCCACATGCTTCTCCGGCGCCAACCGGCCCACGAACCCGACAATCGGCTTGCCTTCGGGCGACCAGTGCCGGCGTAATTCCTCGTCGCGCGCCGACGGCGCGTATCCCATGATGTCGACGCCGCGCGCCCAGTGATGAACCCGCGGGATTCGATGGGCGACAAGCGATTCCATCGTCGCCGTGGAAGGCGCCAACGTGCGGTCGGCGAGGCGGTGCAGGTGGCGGAACCACGCCCACGCCGCGCGCGTCGTGATCCCGATGCCGTAGCTCTCGGCGAAACCCGGTACGTCGGTCTGATAGACGGCGACCGTCGGCACCCCGAGGTAGCGCGCGGCTCGCACGCCGCCGTAGCCCAGCAGCGCGGGCGATGCGAGATGCATCACATCGGGCTGGAACCCGCGCAGCACCTTGAGCAGTCGCGGGCGGGGCACACCAAGCGGCAACGTGGTGACCTTCGGAAACATCCGCGACGGCACCCGGTGTACCCGGATACCGTCGTGAATGCGCTCGGCGGGCGGTTCACCGGGCGGGGTGTCGGGCGCGATCACCAGAGCTTCATGGCCCGTTCGGCGCAGATGCTCTAGTACGCGGATTACTGAATTACTGACACCGTTGACATGAGGCAGAAAGGATTCTGCGACGATCGCAACGCGCACCAGGCCATAGTGTCAGCACTGCCTGTCTCGAAGGTTGCCGACTGGCATACAGGGCGCGAAATTTGCTGCTGAAACGTTATATGTCTTTGCTACCGGCACTTTTGGCCGCGTCGCGACGGTCCAGTTGCTTGTCTATCAGCGCCAGGCCCACCAGCACAACCAGTGCGACGAGCCAACTGGCGACCGCGATCGATCCCGCCGGGATGATCGCCAACCCGGCGTTGCGGTGCTGGACTCGCACCAGGTTCGGGTCGTTTTTGTTGTATTCGACGTATATCCGCATACCCGTGGCTAATTCGGACGGATATAGCACGCCGAGCTCGGGTCGGTAGGTGACTCGCTCAGGTGTGACGAATTCGATCGTCGACCGGCGGGGCCCCGCACTGAGCACCTCCGCCTGCGCCACACCCATGTTGTGCCGGATCGCGAGATCGTTGCGCCAGGCGCCGGCCACCAGCAACACCGACTGCAGCGTCACCAGCCCGGCGATCACCAGCACCGCGATCCGGGTCAGCCGCAACGTAATCCGCGCCGGCGTGGTCGGCGGTTCATCGCTGCGGCCGTGGATCACAGTGCGCAGCAATGCTTTTGGTGACTTCACAAGGCAGCCTTGATGGCGGCGTGGAGGCCGCGCAGCGACGACCGATCCGCCTTGACCTCCAGCACGCGCATGCCGGCGCCGGATTCGTTGAGCGCCGCATCCAGTTCGTCAACCTCGATCTGACGGCTTTCGACGTGGTAGGCGCGACATAGTGCACCGACGTCCACATCGTGCGGGGTGCCGAAGATCCGTGCGGACACGTCCGAGAACCTCGGGTCGCCCTGCTCCAGCAATTCGAAGATGCCGCCGCCGTTGTCGTTGGACACCACGATAGTCAGATGCCGCGGCGTCGGCTCGGTCGGACCGATCAGCAGCCCGGAGCTGTCGTGGACGAACGTCAGGTCGCCGATCAGCGCGACAGTGCGGGCCGGGTTCTCGCCCGTACCGTTGCGTTCGTGCGCCAGCGCCGCACCGATCGCGGTGGACACGGTGCCGTCGATGCCGGCGACGCCGCGGTTGGACCGGACCCGGACGGCGGTCGTGTCGAGCCCCACCAGCGCGGCGTCGCGGACCGGGTTGGACGCGCCCAGCACGAGCTGATCGCCCGGCCGCAGCGCATCCGCCACGGCGGCGGCGACGTGCAGGCCGGTGGTCAACGGATGCGCGGCCAGCTGGCCGCGCACCGCCGCGACCGCGTGCCGGTTCATCTGTGCGCAGCGATCCAGCCACGCCGGATTGGGTGTCCCGGTGGTGACGGCCCGGGTTCCGGTGGCCTGCGAGTTGCCCGAGACGTCCGGCCAGCGCGGTCCGGTGGTCAGTGCGTACACCGGCACCTGCGGGTCGGCCAGCAGCGTCGAGACCGTGCGATGCAGCGTCGGACGGCCGAGCATGATCACCTGCTTCGGGCGCAGCAGCGGCAGGGCCAGCGGGTGTAACGGGGTGACCGCCGCCGGCGCGGTCGGTTCGGCCACCGTCGGCAGCTGCGCGAGGGCGGGCTGCGCGCCGGCGCCGTGGCCGGCGATGACGACGGTGTCCGGCGACAGGTCGATTTCCAGCGGCTGGTCGAAGGTGACCGGCGGCGTGTAGGTCCACGGCCTGCCGTCGGGCCGCCCGGGCGGCGTCGCCGCACTGTGCGGATCGGGCACCAGCGGTTCGCGCAGCGGGATGTCGAACTGGACGGGCCCGGCGTTGGCGGTGCGAGAACCCGTGGCCGCCGCCAACACCCGGCAGGTGGCCGACCGCCAGGTGGCGTTGAGCGCATCCAGTCGCTCCGGCGTGTCCTCGGCCAGCCCCAGGCTGATCGTGGCGCGGACCTGGGTGCCGAAGTAGCCCAGCTGCTCCATGGTCTGGTTGGCCCCGGTGCCCAGCAGTTCGTAGGGCCGGTTGGCGGACAGCACGATCAGCGGCACCCGCGCGTAATTCGCCTCGACGACGGCTGGGCCGAGATTGGCCACCGCGGTGCCCGAGGTCATCGCCACACAGACCGGCGCGCCCGCCGCGATCGCCAACCCGATGGCCAGATAGCCGGCGGTGCGTTCGTCGATGCGCACATGCAGCCGGATCCGGCCGGATCGATCGGCGTCCTGCAGCGCGAACGCCAGCGGGGCGTTGCGCGAGCCGGGGCATAACACCACGTCGCGCACGCCGCCGCGGACCAGCTCGTCAACGACGACGCGAGCCTGTGTCGTCGAGGGATTCACTCCTACAGGGTGTCACAGCGCGCTGACGATGCCCGCCGCGCTGCGTCGGGACGAGGAAGCGCGCCATCAACCCACGCGCTGACGATGCCCGACGCGCTGCGTCGGGACGAGGAAGCGCGCCATCAACCCACGCGCTGACGATGCCCGACGCGTCGCGTCGGGAAGAGGAAGCGCGCCATCAACCCACGCGCTGACGATGCCCGACGCGCCGCGTCGTCGGCCGCCGCGCTGCGTCGTCGGCCGCCGCGCTGCGTCGTCGGACGACGAACTCAAACGTCGGTGAAGAACTTCAGCGCCACGCTGTTGACCGCCTCGGGCCGCTCCAGGAAGCCGAGATGACCCGCGTCGGGGATCTGCACGTAGCGGCCATTGGGCAAGGCGTCGGCGACCTCGCGCCCCAGGTGCGGCGGGGTGATGACGTCGTCGGCGAAGCCCATCACCAGCACCGGGGTATTGATGCCGCGGTAGGCCGCGAGCCGGCTGGTCTGCGGGGACACGCTGAGCTGGGTGCGCAACCCGGGCGTGCGCTTGACCGGCCAGGCCCGGAACATGGTGATCCAGTCGGCGACCAGCACGTCGTCGTTGATTGTCTTGCGCGAAAAGTTCTCCAGCACACGGACTTTCGCCTCGTAAGCGGGCGGTAGTTCGGTGTTGGAAGCGTAGAGCTCCTGCTCGCCCTCGTGGAAACCCTGACGGGCGCGGTCCAGGCGACCGCGGGTGGCCATCAGCACCGCGGCCTTCACCAGCTCGGGGCGCGCCACCATCAGCTCCTGGGCGATGAACGCGCCCATCGACACCCCGACGATGCGCGCCGGGGCCGCACCCAGGGACTCGATCAGGGCCGCGGTGTCGTTGACCATGGTGTCCGTTGTGAACCCCTCGGCGTTTTCGGTGGCGCCGATCCCGCGATTGTCGAAGGTGATCACGCGATAACCCGCGGACACGAATGCCGGGACCTGATGCGGCAACCAGGTGCGTCCGGGGCCGCCGCTGCCCGAGATGAAGACCACGGGCTCACCGCTGCCGCGGTCGTCATACGCCAGGTTGATCACTGGATCGACGGTACAAGGAGCGGATAGCACGCCTTGACCCGGTCGATCCACCACTGTCGGCGCTGCGGCGATGCCCGCAGCGCGTGCAGCCGCTCCGGATCGGGGGCAACAGGCCCGACGGCCAGGTGGCCGTCGACGGCCGCAGCGGGCGTGGCGACGTCTTCGGCGAACAGCCCGCCGGTGCCCAGCCCGCAGGCGTGCCGCAGTTGCGGCAATGCCGCCGCGGCCGTCAGCCCGGCGGCGATGCCGACCGCCGAGTCGAGAGCACTGGAGACCACGACCGGGATGTCGATCTGCGCGGCAATGTCCAGCAGGGCCGAAATCCCGCCCAGCGGAGCGACTTTGAGCACCGCAATGTCAGCGGCGCCGGCGCGGACCACGGCCAACGGATCGTCGGCCTTACGGATGCTTTCGTCGGCGGCGACCGGAACGTCGATCCGCCGCCGCAGCTCGGCGAGTTCGTCGACGGTGGCGCAGGGTTGTTCGAGGTATTCCAGCGGGCCGTGGACGGTCAGCACGGCCGCGGCCAGCATCGCCTGGTCGATCGTCCAGCCGCCGTTGGCGTCCACCCGCACCGTCGGGACCAGTTCGCGCACGGCGTTGACCCGGGCGACGTCGTCGGCCAGCGTCTGACCGGGTTCGGCGACCTTCACCTTCGCCGTGCCGGCGCCGGGAAATCGGGCCAGCACGCCGGGCACCTCGGCCGCGGCCACGGCGGGCACGGTGGCGTTGATCGGGATGCGGTCGCGGTGCACCGGCGGCGGCTGCCGGTAGGCGCCCTCGATGCCCGACGCTAGCCATGCCGACGCCTCGGCCGGCCCGTATTCGACGAAGGCCCCGAACTCGCCCCACCCCGCCGGTCCCTCGATCAGCGCGACCTCGCGGGTGGTGATGCCGCGAAACCGCACCCGCATCGGCAGCGCCACCACATGCAGGCGCTCCAGCAGCTCGCCTAAAGCGGGCCTCACTGGCTGTAGACCTGGCGGCCCGCCAGATAGGTCGCCCGCACCTCGAGATCGGCGATTTGCTCGGGCGGCACCGTGCGCGGATCGGCCGACAGCACCACCAGGTCCGCGTACTTGCCGACCTCCAGCGAGCCGACGACGTCGTCGGCGAACAGCTGCCAGGCCGCGTCGATGGTCTGCGCGCGGATCGCCTGCTCGACCGTCAGCCGCTCTTCGGGGGCCAGCACCCGGCCGCTGGGCGCGGTGCGGGTGACGGCCACGCTGATGTTGCGCAGCGGCTCCTCGGGCGTGACGGGCGGGTCGTTGTGCAACGAGATGCGCATCCCGGTGGCCACCGCCGATCCGGCCGGCATCCAACGGGATCCGCGCTCCTCGCCGAACAACCCGTCGACGATGACGTCACCCCAGTAGTGGATCTGGTCGACGAAGATGCTGCAGGTCACGCCGAGGTCGTGGGCGCGTTGCAACTGTTCGGGCCGGATGGCCCCGACGTGCTCGAGGCGCAGCCGGTGGTCGTCGCGGGGGTGGCGCTTGAGGGCCTCCTCGTAGACGTCGAGGATGGTGTCCACGCCGGCGTCGCCCTGCACATGGCAGGCCATCTGCCAGCCCAGCGGGTAGTAGGCACCGACGATCTCGCGCAGTTGCTCGGGGGTGTAGTTGGCGCAGCCGCACGAACCCGGCGGGATGCCGATGGCGCGGGTGGCCTCGGTGTCCAGGTAGGGAAAGGAGAGCGCGATATTGCCGATCCAGGGCGAGCCGTCCACCCAGATCTTGATGCCGACCTGACGGACGATGTCGTCACCCTGGCCGGGCGTGGCGGCGGTGGCCATCTTCGGGTTGGAGACCTCGTAGGTGCGCAGCCGGACCGTCAGCCGGTCGTGCAACTGCGCCACCATCGGTCCGAAGTTCGGGTCGAATGCCATCTCCGAGCAGGTGGTCAGCCCGGCCCGATTGAGCCGGGCGCACTCGGCCAGCAACATCGCCGGGTAGCTGTCGGCCGAGATGGCGCCACCGAGCAACGGGAACACCGCGCCGATCTCCTCGGCGCTGCCGTCCAAGTCACCGCTGGCGTCACGGCCGTACTTGGCGCCCTTGGGGTCTGGGGTGTCGCGGGTCAACCCGTTGAGACGCGCAGCGTGCGAGTTGAAGTAGGCCTTGTGCCCGGAGTTGTGGATGATCACCAGCGGTCCGTCCGGGGCGATGTCGTCCAGCCACGCCAGCGTCGGGGTGGGCAGGCCGGACTGCAGCAGCGCGTCCCAGCCGTTCAGGTAGGCGCCCGTCGATCGGCGCCGGGCGACCTCGCGACGGATCGCGGCGACGACGTCGTCGGGGCCGGGGATGGTGACCGGCCGGATGTCGACGATCCGGTCCGACAGCGCGACGGCCTCCATCAGCGGATGTCCGTGTGCCTCAACGAATCCCGGCATCGCGCAGCCGTCGCCGATATCGATCGTCTCGGTGGCCTGGCCGATGAGCGTCTCGACCTCGGACCGGTCGCCGACGGCGACGATGCGGCCATCGGCGATGGCGAGCGCCGCCGCGGTGGGCTTCGCGTCATCGACGGTGAGGATGGTTCCGGTAACGACGAGATCTGCCTGCGCCATGGGCAGAAAGCCTAGTGCTGCCGCCGCCTGCCGAGGGGGTGGCAGACAAGAATTGCAACACGTTCTAGTCTTGCCCCATGAGTGACGATCTGTTGCGCCATCCCATTCATTCCGGACACCTGACAGTCGGTGCGCTCAAGCGCAATAAGGACAAGCCGGTGCTGCATCTCGGCGACACCACGCTGACCGGTGGACAGCTCGCCGAGCGCATCAGCCAATACATCCAGGCGTTCGAGGCGCTCGGTGCGGGCACCGGCGCGACCGTCGGGCTGCTGTCGCTGAATCGGCCCGAGGTGCTGATGATCATCGGCGCCGGGCAGACCCAAGGCTATCGGCGCGTGGCGCTGCACCCGCTGGGCTCGCTGGACGACCACGCCTACGTGCTGGGCGACGCCGGCGTGACGTCGCTGATCATCGACCCCAACCCGATGTTCGTCGAGCGCGCGCTGGGCCTGCTGGACAAGGTGCCCGGCCTCAAGCAGGTCCTGACCATCGGCCCGGTCCCCGAGGCGTTGGGCGATTCCGCGGTGGACCTGGTGGCCGAAGCCGCGAAGTATTCCCCGAAGCCGTTGGTGGCCGCGGACCTTCCGCCCGACCACATCGGCGGGATGGCCTACACCGGCGGCACCACCGGCAAGCCCAAGGGCGTGCTGGGCACCGCGCAGTCGATCACCACGATGACCACGATCCAGCTCGCCGAGTGGGAGTGGCCCGAGAACCCGCGCTTTTTGATGTGCACCCCGCTGTCGCACGCCGGGGCGGCGTTCTTCGTGCCGACCATCATCAAGGGTGGCGAGCTGGTGGTGCTGACCAAGTTCGATCCGGCCGAGGTGCTGCGGGTGATCGAGGAGCAGAAGATCACCGCGACCATGTTGGTGCCGTCGATGATCTACGCCCTGATGGACCACCCGGATTCGCACACCCGCGACCTGTCGTCGCTGGAGACCGTCTACTACGGCGCCTCGGCGATGAACCCGGTGCGGCTGGCCGAGGCCATCCGCCGCTTCGGGCCGATCTTCGCCCAGTACTACGGGCAGTCCGAAGCCCCGATGGTGATCTCGTATCTGGCCAAGAAGGACCACGACGAGAAGCGGCTGACCTCCTGCGGACGGCCCACGCTGTTCGCGCGCACCGCACTGCTGGACGCCGACGGCAACCCCGTGCCGCAAGGCGACGTCGGCGAGATCTGCGTGTCCGGGCCGCTGCTGAGCGGCGGGTACTGGAACCTGCCCGAGGAGACGGCCAAGACGTTCAAAGACGGTTGGCTGCACACCGGCGACATGGCCCGCGAGGACGAGGACGGCTTCTGGTTCATCGTCGACCGGGTCAAGGACATGATCGTCACCGGCGGGTTCAACGTGTTCCCGCGCGAGGTCGAGGACGTCGTCGCCGAGCATCCGGCCGTCGCGCAGGTCTGCGTGATCGGCACGCCCGACGAGAAGTGGGGCGAGGCCGTCACCGCGGTGATAGTGCTCCGGCCCGACCACCCGTCCGACGAGGAGTCGGTGGCGAAGGTGACCGTCGAGATCCAGTCCGCGGTCAAGGAGCGCAAGGGTTCGGTGCAGTCGCCCAAGCAGGTGATCGTCGTCGAGTCGGTGCCGGTGACCGCGCTGGGCAAGCCCGATAAGAAGGCCGTCCGCGCGCGGTTCTGGGAGGGCGCCGGCCGCTCGGTGGGCTGAGTTTCCGCACCGAGCGTCACGCCAGCGTGGCGCTCGCGGTCGGCGGTCACTCTGGCGTGACGCTGGCGGTCGATGGAACGGCCTACGTGGCTATGCCGGCGACCAGCAGGTCGAGCATGCGGCCGGTCTGCTCCGGCGAGCCGCTGGCCAGAAAAATGCCGATCAGGCTTGACACCACGTCGTCGGCGCGCACGTCGTCGCGCAGGCTGCCGTCGTCGGCGCCCGCCCGCAGCAGCAGGTCGACGGCGCCGGGGATGCTGTCGCGGGTGTGGCCGGGTTCCATGGCGCCGGAGTCGAAGATCGCATGCAGCGTCTCGGCCATACCGCGCTTGGCGGCCACGAAGCCGGCGTAGCGGTCCATCCAGCGCCGCAGGGCGACTTGGGGCGGGTGCCGGTCCAGCAGCTGCCCGGCGGCCGCGGCCACCTCGGCGAGCTCGGTGCGGAAAATCGCCTCGACCAGCGCCTCCCGGCTGGGGAAATGGCGGTACAGCGTGCCGATGCCGACGCCGGCGGCGCGCGCGATCGACTCCAGGGACACCGCGCGCCCGTCGGCGGTGGCGAACGCCGCGGTCGCCACCTCGAGGAGCTTTTCGCGATTCCGGCGCGCGTCGGACCGGGAGCTGTCAGCCAAGCGGAGGGCCCTCCGTTTCTGCTACTCTCGGCCAAGCGGAGGAGCCTCCGCATTCCCCAGTGTCGCACGGGATAAGGAGCACCATGACGGACAAACCACAGCCCGGCGGCCTGGGCAGCATCGGCACGGCGGCGGTCGCCCGCGTCGGGTACGGCGCCATGCAGCTGTTCGAGACCTCGCCCGACGACGCCGCCGCGGTGCTGCGCCGCGCCGTCGAACTCGGCGTCAACCACATCGACACGGCCTCGTTTTACGGCCCCGGCGAGGTCAATCGCCGCATCCGCGCGGCGCTGGCCCCCTACCGCTCGCTGTATGGGGAAGACCTCGTCATCGTCAGTAAGGTCGGCGCGCGCTACACCGGCGACGAACCGATTCCGCTGGCCGCCGCGCAGCGGCCCGCCGAGCTGCGGGCCGCCGTCGAGGACGACCTGAGCCAGCTCGGCCTGGACCGTGTGCCGGTGGTCAACCTGCGGCGCATGGACCTTGGCCCCGGGGTGGCCGCCGAGGGCGATCAGATCGTCGACCTCGACGACCAGCTGGCCGAGATGATCGCGCTGCGCGACGAGGGCAAGATTGGCGCGATCGGGATCAGCAGCGTGCCGCTCGACGTGCTGCGGCGCGCCCTGCCCGCCGGCATCGTGTGCGTGCAGAACGCCTACAGCCTGCTGGACCGCTCCCAGGAGGAGATGGTCGACGTCTGCGTGGCCGAGGGCATCGCCTGGGTGCCGTATTTCCCGCTGGGCTCGGCGTTCCCGGGCTTCCCTAAGGCCACCGACAACCCCGTCGTCGTCGACATCGCCGGCGAGATCGGCGCCACGCCGTCGCAGATCGGGCTGGCCTGGATCCTGGCGCACGCGCCGAACAGCTTGCTGATCCCGGGCACGAAGTCGATCGCGCACCTCGAGGAGAACATCGGCGCGGCGGACGTCACGCTGGATGCGGACGCCCTGAAAAGGCTGGACGCCGTCGCCACCCCCGGCGCCGACCCGTGGGCGCACGGAGTCCAACGCTTCTTGGAGGCGCCGCAAACCTGACTACTGTGGTCGCATGGGTAAACCGATCAGGCCCCCGTGGTGGCTGAAGCCGGCGAACAAACTCTTCATCCAGATGTCGCGGCTGGGAATGAGTTTCGGCGGCGAAAGCCCTGTCGTGCTGACGGTGCGGGGACGCAGATCGGGACGCGAGCGCGCGACGCCGGTGACACCGATGACCGTCGACGGCAAACAGTACGTCGTCGCCGGATTCCCCGGCGCCGACTGGGTGGCCAACGTGCGGGCCGCCGAACAGGCGACCGTGGCCCGCGGCCGCCGGACCGAGCGGGTGCGGATGGTGGAGTTGTCCGCGGCCGACGCCCGGTCGATTCTGCGGGTGTTCCCTCAAGAGGTGCCCACGGGTGTGGGATTCATGAAGCGGGCCGGACTCGTCACCGAGGGCAGTCCCGACGAGTTCGAGCGTCTGGCGGGCCGCTGCGCGGTGTTCCGCCTGGACCCCGTATAGGAGTTGAACAGCCTTGAGTGACAACCCATTTGATGCGCAGGTCTGGCGAGAAGTCGACGGCTTCGGCGATCTGACCGACATCACCTACCACCGCCACGTCGACGACGCCACGGTCCGCGTGGCGTTCGACCGCCCCGAGGTGCGCAACGCGTTTCGGCCGCACACCGTCGACGAGCTGTACCAGGTGCTCGACCACGCCCGAATGTCCCCCGACGTCGGCGTGGTGCTGCTGACCGGCAACGGCCCGTCCCCGAAGGACGGCGGCTGGGCGTTTTGCTCCGGCGGCGATCAGCGCATCCGCGGGCGCTCGGGCTACCAATACGCCTCCGGCGAGACCGCCGACACCGTCGACGCCGCCCGCGCCGGCCGGCTGCACATCCTCGAGGTGCAGCGGCTGATCCGGTTCATGCCCAAGGTGGTCATCTGTCTGGTCAACGGCTGGGCCGCCGGCGGCGGGCACAGCCTGCACGTGGTCTGCGACCTCACGCTGGCCAGCCGCGAGCACGCCCGCTTCAAGCAGACCGACGCCGACGTCGGCAGCTTCGACGGCGGCTACGGCAGCGCGTATCTGGCCCGTCAGGTCGGACAGAAGTTCGCCCGGGAGATCTTCTTCCTGGGCCGCCCGTACACCGCCGAACAGATGCATCACATGGGCGCGGTCAACGCCGTCGTCGACCATGCCGACCTGGAATCCGAAGCCATCCAGTGGGCGCGCGAGATCAACGCCAAATCGCCTCAGGCGCAACGGATGCTCAAGTTCGCGTTCAACCTGCTCGACGACGGCCTGGTCGGCCAGCAGCTGTTCGCGGGCGAGGCCACCCGGCTGGCGTACATGACCGACGAGGCGGTCGAAGGCCGTGACGCGTTCCTGCAGAAGCGCGATCCGGACTGGAGCCCCTTCCCCCGCTACTTCTAGCGGGTCACGCTGGCGTGACGCTCGAGGCCGAACGCCACGCTGGCGTGACGCTCGGCGCCCCCACCTAGACTCGCGTCCCGTGGGTAAGAGTCCGCTTCGCCGAATCACCGACCAGCTGGTCCTGGCCACCATGCGGCCCCCGATATCGCCGCAGATTCTGGTCAACCGCCCACCGATCAAGCCGGTCGAGCTCGCCGGCAAGCGCATCCTGGTGACCGGGGCGTCGTCGGGCATCGGCGAAGCCGGCGCCGAACGGTTGGCCGAGCACGGCGCCACCGTGGTCGTCGTCGCCCGGCGCCAGGAACTACTGGACGCGCTGGCCGAGCGCATCACCGTCGCGGGCGGCGACGCCGTCGCCGTCCCGTGCGACGTCTCGGACATGGATGCCGTGGACGCCTTGGTCACCGACGTCGACAAACGTCTCGGCGGGATCGACATCTTGATCAACAACGCCGGCCGATCCATCCGCCGGCCGCTGGCCGACTCGCTGGAGCGCTGGCACGACGTCGAGCGGACCATGGTGCTCAACTACTACGCGCCGCTGCGGCTCATCCGCGGTTTCGCGCCGGGAATGCTGCAGCGCGGCGACGGCCACATCATCAACGTCTCGACCTGGGGAGTGCTGTCCGAGGCGTCGCCGTTGTTCGCTCCGTACAACGCGTCCAAGGCGGCGCTGTCCGCGGTGAGCCGGGTCGCCGAAACCGAGTGGGGCCGGCGCGGTGTGCACTCGACGACGCTGTACTACCCATTGGTGGCCACGCCGATGATCGAGCCGACTAAGGCCTATGACGGATTGCCCGCGCTGACGTCAGAAGAAGCCGCCGAGTGGATGGTCACCGCGGCCCGAACCCGGCCGGTGCGGATCGCCCCGCGGATGGCGATCGCGGCGCGGGCACTCGACACCATCGGACCCCGCTGGGTGAACACCCTGATGCAGCGCCAGAACCTTCAGCCCAATCGCGAAAACGGGAGCTGACCGCCGGTCTTCGCAGGGTTGTGGGGCCGCGCCGCCAAGCCAGCGCGCGACGGCGACGTGATAGACACGAGCTATGGAGATCCTGTTCAGCCGAATGCTGCTTCGGCCGGCTGATTATCAGCGGTCGTTGACGTTCTACCGCGACGAAATCGGCCTGGCCATCTATCGCGACTATGGCGCTGGCACAGTGTTTTTCGCGGGTCAGTCTTTGCTGGAGCTGGCCGGCTGGAGCGATACCCACGGGTCCCGCGGACCCTTCCCCGGCGCGTTGTGGCTGCAGGTGCGCGACATCGAGGCAACCCAGGCCGAGCTGGTCGGCCGCGGGGTGCCGATTGCCCGCGAGGCCCGTACCGAACCGTGGGGTCTCAAAGAGATGCATGTGACCGATCCGGATGGCGTTACGCTCATCTTCGTCGAGGTCCCGGGCGACCACCCGTTACGCCGCGACACCCGAGGTGAACAGCAGGGAACGACCGGTTAACTGACAGGTAACATCTGGCGACGGTTCATAAATTACCTGAGTTTCACCCATGCCAGCATTCGACAATTTAATCCCCCTACCACCAGAATCAGGCGCTGTGGACATACAACTGTTCCTCCTAATCATTGTCGTAGTCACGGCATTGGCATTCGATTTCACCAACGGCTTCCATGACACCGCGAACGCCATGGCGACCTCGATCGCCAGTGGCGCGCTGAAGCCCAAAACAGCCGTCGCGCTCTCCGCGGTGCTCAACCTGGTGGGCGCGTTCCTGTCGACCACCGTTGCGGCCACCATCGCCAAGGGCCTCATCGATTCCAGCATCGTCTCGCTGGAACTGGTGTTCGCCGGCCTGGTCGGCGGCGTTGTCTGGAACCTGCTGACCTGGCTTCTCGGTATCCCCTCGAGCTCGTCGCACGCGCTGATCGGAGGCATCATCGGTGCCACGATCGCGGCCGTCGGCGCGCACGGGGTGATCTGGTCGGGCGTGATGTCCAAGGCGATCATCCCGGCCGTCGTGTCGGTGTTCGTGGCCCTGTTGGTCGGCGCCTGCGCGACCTGGGCGGTCTTCCGGATCACCCGGGGCCTGGGGAAGGAGCGCACCGAAGCCGGGTTCCGGCGCGGCCAGATCGGCTCGGCGTCGCTGGTCTCGCTGGCGCACGGCACCAACGACGCGCAGAAGACGATGGGCATCATCTTCCTGGCCCTGATGTCCTACGGCTCGGTCAGCAAGAGCGCCGCGGTCCCGCCGATGTGGGTCATCGTCTGCTGCGCCATCGCGATGGCCACGGGCACCTACCTGGGCGGCTGGCGGATCATCCGCACGCTGGGCAAGGGACTCGTCGAGATCACGTCGCCGCAGGGGA
The DNA here is from genome assembly GCF_900176255.2 of Mycobacterium ahvazicum. Classification (GTDB taxonomy): domain Bacteria; phylum Actinomycetota; class Actinomycetes; order Mycobacteriales; family Mycobacteriaceae; genus Mycobacterium; species Mycobacterium ahvazicum. Next base: position 335,817 of record NZ_FXEG02000002.1, on the reverse strand, counting down.
TGGCCGCCGAATCGTCCTCTGCCGCAGTGATTCTGCTGTCCGCCCACTTCGGCTACGCGCTGTCGACCACCCAGGTCTGCACCGGCTCGGTGATGGGCAGCGGGCTGGGCAAGCCCGGCGGTGAGGTCCGCTGGGGTGTCGCCGGCCGGATGGCCGTTGCCTGGGTGGTGACGCTTCCGCTGGCCGGCCTGGTCGGTGCCGTCACCTACTGGATCGTCCACTACATCGGCGGATACCCCGGCGCCGTCGTCGGCTTCGGGCTTCTGGTCGCCACCTCGGCGGCCATCTACATCCGGTCTCGCAAGAACAAGGTCGACCAGCACAACGTCAACGACGACTGGAAGGGCGACCTGACCGCCGGGCTCGACGAGGCCAAGCCGTCCAGTGGCGCCAAGGTAGGCGCTGCGGCCGGTTCCGACGACGTGAGTGTGGGGTAGCGTCCGATGAGTCAACTGAGCGAGTGGTTCAACTACGAAGCAACCCTGAAGATCCTGCTCTTCAGCATGCTGGCCGGCGCCTTCCTGCCCGGGCTGTTCGCCGTCGGGATCCGGCTGCAAGCGCTCGGCTCCGGTCACGCCGGCGCCGACGGCTCCACGTCGCAACCGAACCCGATGCTGTCGGCTCTGGCCTGGTTGATCTACGCACTGGTGGTGACCGTGATCATCGTCGGTGTGTTGTTCATCGCGCGCGATTTCATTGCGCACCACACCGGGTACCCCTTCCTAGGGGCCAAGCTTAAGTAACATCGAATCGTCGTCCACCGAACTACCGAGCCCCCGGGCGGAGTTGATCGAATGAACCGATTCCTAACCTCCGTCGTCTCGTGGTTGCGCGCTGGTTATCCGGAGGGCATTCCCCCGACGGATACCTTCGCCCTGCTGGCGCTGTTGGCCAACCGACTGTCCAACGACGAGGTCCGACTCGTGGCCAACGCGCTGATGGAACGCGGCGATTTCGACAATATCGACATCGGCGTGATGATCAGCAAACTCACCGATGAGCTGCCGTCGCCCGAGGACATCGAGCGGGTGCGGGCGCGGCTGGCCGCCCAGGGCTGGCCGTTGGACGACCCGCATGACGACGAAGTCGACGACCTCGATGGCGGAGCGCACGCATAGCTGTTCTGCGTGCGCTGTTTGTCTCGCCCGGCTCCGCCACCGCAGTGTTGCTGCCCGCGCTGGAGCGGGTGCTGGCCGGGCGTGACTCGGCGTTCGTTGCGGCGCAACAGGATAACGACGACCTGCGCGGGCTGCGGGTGGGCGAGGCCATCGACGACGACGTCGCTTTGGTTGTGACGACGTCGGGAACCACCGGTAAACCCAAGGGCGCCTTGCTGACTGCCGCGGCCCTGGCCGCCAGCGCAGCCGCCACCCATGACCGTCTCGGCGGGCCGGGCAGCTGGCTGCTGGCTCTGCCGCCGTATCACATCGCCGGCATCCAGGTGCTGGTGCGCAGTCTGCTGGCCGGTTCGGCGCCCGTCGAGCTGGATGTCTCCCACGGGTTCGACGCCGCCGAATTGCCGCGTGCGGTAAGCACATTGAGCGCCGGCCGGCGATACACGTCGCTGGTCGCCGCCCAACTGGCCAAGGCATTGGCCGATCCCGCGGCTGCCGCCGCGCTCGCCGAATTAGACGCCGTACTGCTGGGCGGCGGACCCGCTCCCCGACCGGTGCTCGACGCCGCGGCGGCCGCGGGAATCACGGTGGTGCGCACCTACGGGATGAGCGAGACGGCGGGCGGCTGCGTATACGACGGCGTCGCACTGGACGGCGTACGGCTGCGGGTGGACGACGGGCGCATCGTGATCGGCGGCGCCACAGTGGCTAAGGGCTATCGCAACCCGGTTGATCCGGACCCGTTCGCCGAGCCCGGCTGGTTCCGCACCGACGACCTGGGTGCAATCGACTCCGGTGTGCTGACCGTGCTGGGCCGCGCCGACGACGCGATCAGCACCGGCGGGCTGACGGTCCTGCCCCAGCCGGTCGAGGCCGCGCTGTGCACCCACCCCGCGGTCGGCGACTGCGCGGTGTTCGGACTGGCCGACGACCGGTTGGGGCAGCGGGTGGTCGCGGCGATCGTGGTGCGTGACGGCTCCGGACCGCCGACGCTGGACGCGCTGCGCACACATGTGGCCGGCATCCTGCACACCACCGCCGCCCCGCGCGAGTTGCACATCGTCGACGCGTTGCCCCGCCGCGGTATCGGCAAAGTAGACCGGGCGGCGCTGGTCCACCGGTTCGGTGCCGATCACGAGGCCGGCCGATCGTGAGGGTGGCTCGCCGGGAAATGCTGGCCGCCGCGGCCGGTGCCGGCCTGGTTGCCGCCGCGGTGGTGCTGCCGTCGCTGGATTGGGGCGTGCGGCCCCGCCTCGACCTGGGTCCGGAGCGCTTTGCCACCAACGCCGAGTCAGCACCGTTGTTCGGCGCCTGGGAGGTGCACGCCAGTTGGGGAACCGGCCCGGCGATACTGCTCGCGGTTGCCGCAGTCGTGTGGGGACCCTCTGTCGCACAACGGCTTTCGTGGCGGACGCTGACGCTGGGCACCTGGGCACTGGCCTGCGGGTGGGCATTCGCGCTGGCCATGATCGACGGCTGGCAGCGCGGCTTCGCGGGCCGGCTGACCACCCGGGACGAATATGTGACCCAGGTGCCGGGCATCCGCGACATTCCGGCGACGGTGCGCACGTTTACCACCCGGATTCTGGACTACCAGCCCAACTCCTGGATCACCCACGTGTCCGGGCACCCGCCGGGCGCGCTCCTGTCGTTCGTCTGGCTGGACCGCCTCGGTCTGCACGGCGGCGCGTGGGCCGGCCTGTGGTGCCTGCTGGTCGGCTCCAGCTCGGCGGCAGCCGTGCTGATCGCCATCCGCGCTGTGGCCGACGAGCAGACCGCGCGGCTGGCCGCCCCGTTCGTCGCGATAGCGCCGACGGCGATCTGGGTGGCGGTCTCGGCCGACGGCTACTTCGCCGGCGTCGCGGCGTGGGGCATCGCGCTTTTGGCCGTGGCCGTACACCGACAGGTTCGTTTCCCGGCGCTGATCGCCGCTGCCGCCGGGCTGCTACTCGGCTGGTGCGTGTTCCTCAGTTACGGCCTGGCGCTGCTGGGCCTTCCCGCCGCGGCCGTGCTCTTCTCGGCCAAGGATTTTCGCCCGGCGCTGCGGGCACTGGGCCCGGCCACCGTGACCGCGTTGGCGGTCGCGGTGACCTTCGCCGTCGCCGGGTTCTACTGGTTCGACGGCTACACCCTTGTCCAGCAGCGCTATTGGCAGGGGATCGCCCACGACCGGCCGTTCCAGTATTGGTGGTGGGCTAATCTGGCCTGCGTGGTGTGCGCGATCGGCCTCGGCGGTGTCGCGGGCATCACCCGGGTGTTCGACGGCGCCGCCATCCGCCGCCGATCCGGCTTTCACCTGCTGTTGCTGGCCATGCTGGCCGCGATCGTCTGCGCCGACCTGAGCATGCTGAGTAAGGCCGAGGTGGAACGGATCTGGCTGCCGTTCACGATCTGGCTCACCGCCGCGCCCGCGCTGCTGGCGGTGCGGTCGCACCGTATGTGGCTGGCCATCAACGCGGCCGGTGCACTCCTGGTCAATACCGTCATGGTCACGCACTGGTAGGCGGACATGGAAGATCAACCCGAGCTGGCGCGCCGGCTCAACACGACCGACGCGGTCGTCATCGGATTGGGGTCGATGATCGGGGCCGGGGTGTTCGCCGCGTTCGGCCCGGCCGCGCGCGCCGCGGGCGCGGGTCTGCTGATCGGTCTGGCGCTGGCCGCGGTGATCGCCTACTGCAACGCCACCTCGTCCGCGCAACTGGCCGCGGAGTATCCGACGTCGGGCGGGACGTACATCTACGGCCGGGAACGCCTCGGCCCGTGGTGGGGCTTCATCGCTGGGTGGGGATTCGTGATCGGCAAGACGGCGTCGTGCGCGGCGATGGCGCTCACCGTTGCCGCCTATGCGGTTCCCGGGGCGCAGGTGTGGTTGCAGCGAATCGTCGGGATCGCCGCCGTGGTCCTGCTGACCACCCTGAACTACCGCGGCGTCACCAAGACCGCGATGCTGGCCCGAATTCTGTTGGTATGCACCCTGATTGCGCTGGCCGCCGTGGTCATCGGTATCGCGATGAGCAAGCCGAATATCGCCCACCTGAGCGGCTCGTGGTTCACCGGCTCGATTTACGGAGTGCTGCAGTCGGCGGGCCTGTTGTTCTTCGCGTTCGCCGGGTATGCCCGCATCGCGACGATGGGTGAGGAGGTTCGCGACCCGGCCCACACCATCCCCCGCGCGATTTCAATTGCCTTGGCGATCGCGGTGGTGATCTATCTGGTTGTCGGGGTGGCCGCACTACTGGCCGCGGGACCCGACCGGCTCGCGAATGCCGTTGCCCCACTGGCCGAGGCCGTGCGCGCGGCCGGCGCCCCGGAGTTGGTCCCGGTGATCTCGATCGGGGCCGCGCTGGCCAGCCTAGGCGCGCTGCTGGCACTGATCGCCGGACTCGGGCGCACCACCCTGGCGATGGCCCGGCACCGGGATCTGCCGGCCTGGCTGGCGGCGGTGCACTCGGAACACCGGGTGCCACACCACGCCGAGATCGCGATCGGCGTGGTGGTCTGCGTTCTGGTGAGTGCGGCGGATCTGCGTGGAGTCATCGGCTTTTCGTCGTTCGGGGTGCTGATCTACTACGCGATCGCCAACGCCGCCGCGTATACATTGCGCCGTCGCCGGCTGATGAATGGTGTCGGACTGGCCGGGTGCCTGCTGCTGGTCGCCACCCTGCCGTGGGAATCGGCGGCCGCGGGGCTGGCGGTTTTCGCCGTCGGGATCGCCGGACGCGCGGCCGTGTTGAGCCGGCGCGACTGAGGCTCTCCGGCAGTTAACCAGGGCCGAGCCGGTCAGCCGGCTGCACCGGCCGATTGTGGTGCCGATTTCGGGCCATGTGTTGTCCACGCATCAAACCGTTCAACTGGCCTTTGCCGGCGCGGAGCGTCTCGTGGCACGGGTCGGATCTGCGGCCACGGTGGCAGCGCGCGGGGTGCGCACTTACCGTTCGGCACGTTTGCTGGCGCGGACCCGAATTATTGGTGGGGAGATTTAAATTAACGACATCGTCGGCCGCTATACGTCGAGTGTGTGTTTTATATGTGTTCACCCTGCCGAGCTTCGGCGTTAACGCGAGGTAGACGGGTTCATCGGCGCCTCGCCTGGCCGGCCGCCGAATCTCAACCCGGAGCCGGGCACCGTCGCGACGGCCAAGTGGGCGACCGAGTTTTCCGCCGGGGCTGGCTAGCGTACTGGCCACGAGAGCAGCTCAATGACTGACAACCAATCACGGTCGTCGACCGGCGATGGTCGAAGTCGGTCAATGTTGTTGACGTTCAACGATGTCAGCGATCAAGGGGCCGGCGGAGGGAAGGCAATGGATTTCGGAGCGTTACCTCCGGAGATCAACTCCGGCAAGATCTACTCTGGGCCGGGGTCGGCGCCGCTGTTGGTCGCCGGAACTGCCTGGGATGGGTTGGCCAGCGAATTACGTTCAACGGCAGCGTCTTACGGGTCCATCATCGCCGAGCTGCTCAGCGGTTGGCTTGGACCCTCGGCGACGTCGATGTTGGCTGCCGCGGCGCCGTACATCGCGTGGCTGGAAAGCACTGCCGCGCAAGCCGAGCAGACGGCATTGCAAGCCAAGGCCGCGGCCGCCGCGTTCGAGGCCGTCTTCGCGGCGACCGTTGCGCCCCAGGTGGTCGCGGCCAACCGGGCGTTGTTGGCGACGCTGACCGCGACCAACATCCTGGGTCAGAACACGCCGGCAATCGCGACCACCGAGGCCCAGTACGCCGAGATGTGGGCCCAAGACGCCGGCGCGATGTACGGCTACGCCGCGGCCTCCGAAGTTGCGACCCGGTTGACTCCGTTCACCGCACCCCCAACGACGACGACCGAGAGCGGGACGGCCGACCAGTCGGCCGTGGTCGCCGCCGCGGCCGAGTCGTCGGCTGCCTCCGATGCGGAATCGGCGCTGTCACAAGCATCGGTTCAGGCGCCGGCCGCGGTGCAAGCCCTCGCCGCGAACGCCACCGTGAACGCGGCAGCGGCCGAGGTCCCGTTGGGCATCAAGGACATCACGGGGATTCTCAAGACGTTCAACGGCTTCATGACCAACTTCGTGGCCGGGCCCTACAACCCGCTCGGGATCGCGGGCCTGTTCAGGAATTGGTACCAGGTCGCGATCAGCATCCCGTCTGTGGGCACGGGCATCCAAGGCATCGGCCCGCTGCTGCACCCCAAACCACTGCTCGGGGTTTTGGCGCCGTTGCTGCACAGCGACCTGTTGACCGGGGCCGGTGCATTGCACCCGGCGGGGGCGGTGGCGGCCGCGGCGGGGCGTGCCGGCACGGTCGGCGCGCTGTCGGTGCCCGCGAATTGGGCGTCGGCTGTTCCGGCGATCAGAACGGTTGCCTCGGAGTTGCCCGAGACCATGCTCGAGGCGGCTCCCGCGGTGGCCGCCGACGACGGCATGTTCGCCCCGACGGCGTTGTCGAGCCTGGCCGGCCGCGCTGTCGGCGGGGCCGCCACCCGTGCCGTTGCACCCGCCGTGCGGGTTCCCGGTGCGGTGGCACTCGACGACATCGCGACGACCTCGACGGTCATCGTGATCCCGCCGAACGTGAAATAAGGAGAGTCACGGCAATGGTTTTCGCGGATTTCGCAGTGCAGCCACCGGAGCTGATCTCCGGTCTGCTCTACTCGGGCCCGGGTTCGGGATCCTTTTTGGCCGCCGCCGCGGCGTGGGAGGCGCTGGCCGCCGAGTTGCATTCCGCCGCGGCCTCGTACAGTTCGGTGATTTCAGAACTGGTCGGCGAGTCGTGGGCGGGTCCGTCGTCCGAGGCCATGGCGGCGGCAGCGGCACCGTATGTGACGTGGACGTCGACGACGGCGGCTCAGGCCGAGGAGGCCGCGTCCCAGGCGCTGGCCGCGGCGCGCGCCTACGAGGCCGCGTTGGCGGCGGCCGTTCCGCCTCCGCTGATCATCGAGAACCGTCTCGAGCTGGAAGAGCTGTTAACGACCAACATCCTCGGCCAGAACAACGGCGAAATCGCGGCCAACCAAGCCGAATACGGCGAGATGTGGGCTCAGGACGTCGAGGTGATGTTCGGCTACGCCAGCGCCTCGGAATCTGCCGGTGAGCTGACGGCGTTCCGCGAGGCGCCGCAAACCACCTCCGCGACCGCGCCGGCAACTCAAGCCGCCGCGGCGGCCGCGGCACCGCCGCAGTCGTTGTCGTCGTGGCTGACGGAGCTGGAGAACTACATCAACTCGCTCACGGGTCAGTACGCGACGTTCTGGCAGCAACTGATCACCGGGGTGACGGGGAGCTCGGATGTCGCACCGATGTGGGAAGCGCTGTACTCCACCATTTCGTCGATCGGCAGTCAGGGCACGTGGACCAACGTCGTCAATGCCAGTATCGGCCTTGGTGTTTCGCAGTGGAAGAACTTCTTCATCTACGCGCCATGGAGTGCCGCGATGGCCAAGTCGTCGCTGGGCGCCGGTCTTGCGTCGCCCGGACATCTCGCCGCCGTCGGCGCGGTGCGGCCGGTGTCGGCGGTGCTGGGCGGCGCGCCGACGGTGGGATCGATGTCGGTGCCGCCGAGTTGGGCGACCGCCACCCCGGCGATCAGGCTGACCTCGACCGCACTGCCTGCCAGTGTGGCAGCGGCTCCCGCGAGCCTGGATGCCGGCCTGATCAACGAGGCGACCCTGGGCAGTCTGTCCGGTGGTGCGTTGGGCAGCCCGGTTTCCCGCGTCGTCAGCTCAACCGGCATCCAGTCCCGCACGATCACCGGTGAGCGCCGCGTAGGTCCGGTCAAACTCGACCGCGTCATCGCGCAACTGCAAGAACAGCCCGACCAGGTGCAGCACTGGAGTGTCGACGAAGCCGGGCTCGACGACTTGGTTGCCAGATTGACGACCACGCCCGGCGTCCACGCGGTGCATGTCACCGACGACGCGCGGGCCCCGGTCATTTCGACCGAATCCAAGCTCGGATAACCGCGGGAAAGCCTTTGCGGCGCAGGAACATCAGTACGGAGATGGAGGAATTATGAAACTGCTGCTCGCCGTTCTCGGCATCTCGATGGGATTCGTCGTCGCGGTGCCTGCCTACGGCGAAACCGGCGTCGATGAGGCGGCCGTCGATGACAACAACGAAGTCTTCCTGGCGGACCTGCATGCGGTGGGAATCAGCTTTCAGGACCCGGGCCAAGCGATATCCGCCGGAAAATCGGTGTGCGGGTTGATCTCTCGTGGCGTATCCGGTCTGCAACTGCTCAACGACCTCAAGGAAAACAACCCCGCGCTGACCACCAGCGGCGCCGCCCAGTTCGCGACGATTTCCGCGAAATCGTACTGCCCGAAACAACTCGAGGAAACCGGCAAGGGCGGGAAGAGCTAGACCGCCAAGCACTAGACAACTGGTCGGGTGCGCCGTCGACAGTGCGGCAACGACGTTGATTGTGCGGCAATGATCTTGAGTGTGCGGTGGCGGCGGGAAATGTGCCGCCGAATTTCCGCCCAGGATGCACGCCGGGAGCGCGCTAGAGTCCCGCCGCGCGGGTGGCGCGCGCGAAACGACTGGCCGGCCCGCAGGCCTCCCGTACCGCGGCGACATCGGCAACGACGTCGAAATCGCTCAGCTGCTTTAGCATAATCACGTCAATATCGTTGTCTTTCAGAGCTTTTCGCGTGAGCTCGCCGGTGTCGGGTTGAGACATCGGCACGACACGCAGACATTCGGCCATCGCCGGGTTCTGCACACCGAGCAGCCACCAACCACCATCGTCGGCCGGGCCGAGCACAGCCGGCGCATTCAACAACCGGCGCGCGCAGTCGGTCAACAGCTCGGCGGTCACCTGCGGGGTGTCCATGCCGATCTGCAACACCGGACAGCCGTTGGCCGCGTCGGCGTGGGCGTTGGCCAGCCGGTCGGCGAAGTCGTCACCGCGTTGCTCGATCACCGTGAACGACTCGAGCCGCTGCCGGATCTGCGCCGCGCCGGCGGCCGCATCCAGGTCTCCGGTCAGCGCGACCACCCGCGAGCTCACCGCGGCGGCCGCCACCGCGTCGAGCGTGTCCAGCAACGCCGCCGCGGCGATCTCCGCCGCGACCCTATCGCCGACCGAAGCGGCCAGCCGGGTCTTGGCCAGGCCGGGCTCCGGCGCCTTGGCGACGACGAGCAGCGTCACCGGGATCATGAAATCACTTTCCAGAAGTCGAGGATCGCGATGATGCTGCCCCTCAGTGATCCGCTGACCTTCGACTTGCCACCGGTGCGGGGTCCGTAGCTGACGTCGAGCTCGACGACACGCCAGCCGGCCGCCGCGGCGCGCACCAGCAACTCCAGCGGATACCCGGAGCGCCGATCGACGACCCCGAGACCCAGCAGCGCATCCCGGCGGGCGACCCGCATCGGCGCGATGTCGTGGACCGGCAGGCCGTGACGGGTGCGCAGCCGCCAGCTCATCACCACGGTGCCCACCCGCGCGACCCACGGCCAGTGCAGCCCGGCAACGGGCCGCCGCCGGCCAGTCGCCAGGTCCGCGCCCTGCTCGAGCGCCGCGACCAGCCGCGGCAAGTCGCCGGCATCCATCGAGCCGTCGGCATCGATGACCGCCACGATCGGAGTCGTCGCGGCGACCACGCCGGCTTGCACCGCCGAGCCATATCCGGGCCGCGGTTCGGCGACGACGTCGGCGCCGTGCCGTTTGGCGACGCCCGCGGTGTCATCGGTGCTGTTGTTGTCCACGACCAGTGCCCGATAACCGGCGGGGATGGCCGCCAGCACCGCCGGCAACGACTCCTCCTCGTTCAGACACGGCAGCACCACCGTGACCAGGTCGCCGGGCATGAGCCGCGATCAGAACCCGGAAGACGAGTGGCCGCCCCCGCCACTGGATGGCGGCTTGGGGGCCACGGTCTGCGGCGGCGGCTTGGGCGCCGCGGTCTGCTGCTGGGTGGGCGGCTTGGGCGCGACCGTCTGCTGCTGCGTCGGCTGGACGGTCGGCTGCTGCGTCGGCTGGACCGTCGGCTGCTGCGTCTGGGTCTGTGGCGTCTGGGTTTGCTGAGTCGGCGCCTGCGTCGTGGGAGCGACCGTGGTGGGCGCGACGGTCGTCGTCGGCGTCAGTGGCGTGGACGTCGTCGTCGGCGGCGGGACGGGCGTCGTCGGTGTGTACGGCGTGGTCGTCGGCGTCGGTGTCGTCGGCGTCGTCGTCGTCGGCGGCGTGTACGGGGTCGTCGTCGGCGTGGTCGGGGTGGTCGGTGTGGTCGGCGTCGTCGGCGTGGTCGGTGTCGTGTACGTCGGCGGCGTGTACGGCGGATACCAGGGATGTGGCCGCCAGCCCGGGTACGGGACGATGATCGGCACCGGTATCGGAATCGGCCCATCCGGGTTGGGCACCAGGCCCGGAACAACCGGTGCGACCGGTGCTTCCGGAGCGGGACCGACCGGTGCCGGACCCACCGGCGCCTGCGGCACAGCCGGAATGACGCCGCCCTGGTAGCCCGCGTTGGGCGCTTGCGGCGGCGGCGGGGGCACCGGCGCCTGCTGCTGGGTCGGCAACAGCGGCATGAACTTGCCCGGCGCGGCGTTCTGGTGACCCACCACCGGCTCCTGGGCCGCGGTCGGCCGCACGGCAACCACCACCGCGACGGCCAGCGAGGCCACCCCGACGACCGCGAACGCGATCACGGCATTGCCGACCAGCAACGACCGGCGGCTCAGTTTCAGCGGGCCGGTCTCCGCGTCGGGGTCGTCCTCGTAGAAGTCGTCGAAATCGTCGACCTCGCCCTCGAACAGATCGTCGTCATCGTCGGTCATCGAGTAGGCCAGCTGGTCGACCGCGGCAGGATCGGTCAACCCGGCGGACGGGGCCATCGCGGTCGCGTCGCCGGTCAGCCCGGCCGCGGGCGCCATCGCCGTCGCATCGCTGGTCAGCCCGACCGCAGGGGCCATCGCGGTGGAGTCCGCGGCCGGCGGTGCGGCCGCGATCGCGGCGCCGCGGGCCAGCGCGAAAGTCGGGTCTTCGGGAATTTGCACCCGCACCGTCGCGTCGCGCAGCTGATCGGCGACCCCGGATAGATCGGACGAGGCGCCCACCAGGAACACGTCGTTGGTGGCCTCGGGGTGCGCGCCCAGCCGGGCCATCATCGTGTCCAGCGTGCCGGTGGCGTCGCCGCCCAGCAGCTCGCTGGCCAGCATGGTCGGCGGTGCGTCCGGATCCCCGTCGGCCGAGCCCACCACCGACAGCGTCGCGGTGTTGTCGTCCACCACCAGCGCGCCGCCGGACCGGCCCGCCGCACGCATCAGGGCCGTCACCGCCTGCGACTGCGACAGCACGGCGACGTTGTGAACGCCGGAATCCTCCAGCGCCTGCCGCAGCTGGTCGGCGCTGGGATGGTCGGTCCAGCACAGCCGGGTCCCGACCAGCCGGTGGTTGTCGTTCGCCAGCAGCCGATTAGTGCCGACCACGGTTTCGGTGAGTTGTTCGATGGGGTTGTTAGCCAGGTCGACGACGGATTGGTCGATCACGTCACTACCGCCGGCACCCGCTCCGACAAGCGCCAAGCGGGCGACGGGGCCGGTGACAGCGACCCCCAAAACGACGTCCATACCTGCTCTCCTTCGGCTGGCCGACCCCGCAACCAGCTTGTCCCGGCATCATTACACTTCGGTACCGTCGGCAGTAACAATCATTCGGGCGACCCCGTTCGCCTACAGGCGCAGCGTAACCGCGTTCCCAGACCGGACGGTCACTCCCGCGTCGTCCGAACGGAGATTATGTTTCCAAGTAAGCAACGAAGTCGCCACGGCAGGGGGTTCCCTGGCCACCTGAGCGAATGTGCGCCGTCCGTAACCGTCCTCGATACCCGGGGGGAACCGTGAGCCAGAGCAGCGACGAGGCGCCTACCGGCCCCATCAGAGGTGTGCCGGCCGCGGGCCCGCAGGTTGCCGGGGCGCCGGCCCCGCGGCGCAACGTCGTGGCCGACCTGAGCGCCGCCGTCTTGCTCCTCGCCGCGGCGCTGTTGCCGTGGAACCTGTATTTCGGCATCGCGATCGCCGACAGCAACACCTCGGTGTTCGCGGCCCTGATCGGGGTGACCCTACTTTCGCTGATCGCCATCGCTTTGCCCGGTTCCGGGCGGACGGTCAGCACGCTTCGTCTGGCGCTCAACGTTCCCTATTTGCTGCTGGTACTCGCCTTCGTCGGGTTCGACGCGTTCGAGACAGTCCGCTTCGGCGGGACCGTGACCGTGCCGGGCGGTGTCGGGCCGGGCGCCTGGCTGGGCGTGGCCGGCGCGGTGCTGAGCACGCAGGCCGGCGGCCACGTCGACGCGCCGGACGACGACACCGCGGACGGGCGGCACCGCTCCGCCCAGATCATCGGCTACGTCTCGATGGTGGCCGCGGCATTGAGCTTCGGCTTCACGCTGTACTGGCGGGTGAAGTACGCGCTGGGCGACTCGGGCGGCGACTTCGGTAGGCAGAACATCGCGGTCATCGCGACGGCGACGGTGTACGGCCTGGTCGCCTTGATCGCGGTGCTCGTCGCCTCGCGGTGGCTGCTCAGCGGCACCAGGGCTGCCCGGCTGGCGACGATCGCGCTGGGGGCCTCGACGCTGGTCGCCGGGATCATCGTCTGGCTGCTCCCGGTCGGCCGTGACATCGACGCGTTCCACGGCATCGCGCAGAACACGTCGACGGCGGGCGTCGGGTTCGAGGGCTATTTGGCGTGGGCCGCGGTCGCGGCGATCTTCGTGCCGCGCACGCTGTTCGGGCGCGCCCGCACCGTGTCGTCCGAGGAGGGCGCCTGGCGGGCGGCGGCCCGAACCGGCCTGTCGCTCATCGTCATGTGGAGCCTGGGGTCGGTGGTGATGCGGATCACCGACCTGGCCGTCGCGGTGAGCCTGAACTACCCGTACTCGCGTTACGACAGTGTGGTGCTGGCCGCGTTCGACGTGGCCACCGCTGCGCTGGCCATCTGGTTGCGGAGCAGCCTGGGTCAGGCGTCGGCCTCCGCCCGGCTGATCACGACGCTGTGCGGACTTGTTGCCACACTGAGCATTTCGCGGGTGATCGTGGGCGTCGTGCTGGCGCCGCGGTTCCAGGAAGCGCCCAATGCGGTGCAAAACCCGGTCTACGGAAACGATCTCGCCCAGCAGATCACCAGCACCTTCGACGTGGCGCTGTCCGCGCTGGCGGTGTGCATCCTGGTGGCGGCGATCATCACCGGACACCTGAGCCGGCTGCGGCGGCGTCGCCGTGCCGCGCGCCGGCGTGCCGTCGCGCAGAACGCCGAGGCGCCGACGACCCACATCCCGACCGGCGCTGCGCCGGCCGATGTGACGACCCGGATTCACACCGGCGAATCACCGACCACCGCGATACCGCAACTGGCCGGCTCGCCGCGGATCTTCCGCGGTGACGATTCGGCCACCAGCCAGATCCCGGTCGCCAAGCCGCAGATCTACCGGCCGCCGCACGACCCCTCGTAGCGAGGCTTACCGCAGCGGCGCGAATGCGAACTCGCGCAGGCCTTCACGCGGATCGATCGCCGCGCGGAAGCCCAACACCTCGGCGGCGCGCGCGGGGTCGGCGACAATGTGGCGCACGTCGCCGCTGCGGTACTGCCCGGTGATCACCGGGGACACCGCCTCGTCGCGCGCCTGGCAGATCGCGGTGGCCACCTCCAGGATCGAGATCGGCCGTCCCGAGCAGACATTGACCGCGGTGAAGCCGTCGCGGTCAGCGGTGGCAGCCAGGTTGGCGGCCGCCACGTCGTCGACGTGGACGAAGTCACGCATCTGGCCGCCGTCTTCGAAAACCCTTGGCGGCTCACCCTTTTCCAGCGCCGAGCGGAAGATCGCCGCCACTCCGGAGTACGGGGTGTCGCGCGGCATGCCCGGGCCGTAGACGTTGTGGTAGCGCAACGCCACCACCGAGCCGCCCGTCGCCTCCGACCACGCCAGCGCGTAATGCTCCTGGGCCGTCTTGCTGGCGGCGTACAGGCTGCGCGGGCGCAGGGCGGCATCCTCGTCGACCAGCCGCCAGGCCAGCTCCTCGCCACCGAGCGGACAACGGTGCTCGAAGGCTCCGGCATCCAGATCGGCCCGCCGTCGCGGCAACGGGTCAACCTCCCCGTGTTGCGGACAGTCATAGCGGCCCTGCCCGTACACCACCATCGACGACGCCAGCACCAGGCGAGAAACCCCGGCGGCGAACATCTGCGCCAGCAGCACCGTGGTGCCGTAGTCGTTGTGACCGCCGTAGGCGGGCGCGTCGGCCGCGTCGACGCCGGCGCCCACCATCGCGGCCTGGTGACACACCAGATCCACCCCGTCGAGCAGCGGGGCCAGCGCCTCGGCGTCCCGGATGTCAACCCGGTGACACCCGTTGGGCAGCAATGCTTTTGGACCATGGGCGGCGGGCAACAGCAGGTCGAAACCGATCACCTCGTGACCCGCCGCGCGCAGCGCCGCGTCCACCCGCGACCCGATGAAACCGGCCGCACCGGTCAGCAGCACCCTCACGGCAGCTCGAAGGGCAGCGTGACACCGGTGTGCGACAGGCAGTGTGTGCAGTCGCGCTCGACGGCCACCCGGCCGATGGCCGCGCGCACCAGCGTCTTGAACGGCTCGATGTTCTTCTCGAACTCCACCATCACGTCGACCGTCTTCACCCCCTGACCATGGCTGACACCGGCGTCCAGATCGGTCACCAAAGCGATTGCCGCATAACATATTTCAAGCTCACGAGCCAGCACCGCCTCCGGATATCCGGTCATGTTGACCAGCGTGAAACCCGCCGAGGCGAACCACTGGCTCTCGGCGCGGGTGGAAAAACGCGGGCCCTGGATCACTACCATGGTGCCGCCGTCGACCACGCCGGGCAGGCCGGTGGCCGCCTCGCGCAATACCGGGCAATACGGGTCGGCGAAGTCGACGTGAATCGCGCCGGAGTCGAAGTAGGTGTCAGCGCGGCTGTTGGTGCGGCCCCCCAGCTGATCGGGCCCCACGATGGAGCCCGGCCCATGGGGGGGGTTCAGCCTCCCCCCCGCGCCCGGCGCGACCCCCCGCCGCACCCCCAGCGAGCGCAGCGCCCACATGTTGGCACGGTACGGCACGGTGTGCGCCGAGTACTCGTGCCGGGCGCCGTGCCGGGGCAGGAAAACGACCTCGTGCTCGCCGACGGTGCCCACCGTCAGCGGGGCACTGGGCGGGCCGTATGGGGTCTGGGGGGTGACGTGGTGAACGTCGGAGCCGAAGAACGTATAGAAACCGCTGCCGCCGATCACCCCGAGCATTGACGCCGCTTCCTCTCCCCCGCAAGCGGGTGGTGCCCCCATATCGCTCCGCTCTGCATCGTCACCGGCGGGCATTCGCCCATTCTGGCGCATAGGGCAGGATGCCCTGGTGGCCACTTTTGCGCAGTGGATTTCGGGGGCTCGGCCGCGGACGCTGCCCAACGCGATCGCACCGGTCGTCGCGGGCACCGGTGCGGCGGCATGGCTGCACAGCGCCGTGTGGTGGAAAGCGCTGCTGGCGCTGGCAGTCGCCGTGGCGCTGACGGTCGGCGTCAACTACGCCAACGACTACTCCGACGGCATCCGGGGCACCGACGACGTCCGGACCGGCCCGGCACGGCTGGTGGGCTCGAAACTGGCGACGCCGCGGGCGGTGCTGACCGCCGCGGTGGCCTCGCTCGCGGTGGGCGCGGCGGCCGGTCTGTCGCTGGCCCTGCTGTCCGCGCCGTGGCTGATCGCGGTCGGTGTCGTGTGCATCGCGGGCGCCTGGCTCTACACCGGCGGCTCGCGGCCCTACGGGTACGCGGGTTTCGGCGAGGTCGCCGTGTTCGTGTTCTTCGGGCTGGTCGCGGTGCTGGGCACGCAGTACACCCAGGCACTGCAGGTGGACTGGGTAGGCCTGGAGCTGGCGGTGGCCACCGGCGCGCTGTCGTCGTCGGTGCTGGTGGCCAACAATCTGCGGGACATCCCGACCGACGCGCAGGCCAACAAGATCACCCTCGCGGTGCGCCTCGGCGACACCTACACCCGGGTGTTCTACCAGGGGCTGCTGGCGACCGCCGGGGTGCTGACCCTGGCGTTGATGTGGGCGACGCCATGGTGCGCGGCGGGCCTGATCGCCACGCCGTTGGCGCTGCGCGCTGCCGCGCCGGTGCGATCCGGGCGCGGCGGCCCCGAGCTGATCCCGGTGCTGCGGGACACGGGGCTGACGATGCTGGTCTGGGCGGTCGCGGTGGCCGCGGCCCTGGCGCTGGCCCCCCGTTATTGATGCGTTGAGTGTGCGCTGAGGGCTTCGAGTGTGCGGTGACGGCGCCGTCATTACACACCCGATAACGGGATTCCTTACGAAGACGTCGTCGGATTCCGGCAACACACGTTAGCGTCGGTGTGACAGCCCTTACACCGCTAGACCGAGCGAGGAGCGCAATGCAGCAGATCGCCGCGACCAGTGGGCCCAGGAACATCGGACTGCTCAGCGTCGGCGCGTACCGCCCCGAACGCGTGGTCACGAACGAGGAGCTGTGTCGCAACATCGACTCGTCCGATGAGTGGATCTACTCGCGCCCCGGCATCAAGCCCCGCCGCTTCGCCGCCGCCGACGAATCCGTCGCGTCCATGTCGATCGAGGCCAGCCGGGAAGCGATCGCCAGGGCCTCGCTGGAAGCGACCGACATCGACGGCGTCATCGTCGCCACCAGCACGCAGTTCTTGCAGACCCCGGCCAGCGCACCGGCGGTCGCTTCGGCGTTGGGCGCAACCGGTGTGCCCGCATTCGACGTCTCGGCCGGATGCGCCGGCTTCGGCTACGCGGTCGGCGTCGCGGCCGACATGATCCGCGGCGGCAGCGTGGCCAAGATGCTGGTCATCGGTTCGGAGAAACTGTCCCCCACCGTGGACATGCTCGACCGCAGCAACTGCTTCATCTTCGCCGACGGCGCCGCCGCGGTCGTGGTGGGCGAGACGCCCGAGCAAGGTATCGGGCCGACCGTGTGGGGCAGCGACGGCGAACAGGCCATGGCCATCCGTCAGGACATCGACTGGATCGCCTACACCGAGAACCCGACTGGCCCGCGCCCGTTTCTCCGGCTGGAAGGCAGCGCTGTATTCCGTTGGGCCGCATTCGAAATGGGCAAGGTCGGGCGGCAGGCGATGGACGCCGCGGGCGTGCGATCCGACCAGATCGACGTGTTCATCCCGCATCAGGCCAACGCCCGGATCAACGAGGTGCTGGCCAAGAATCTGGACCTTCGCTCGGACGCGATCGTCGCCAATGACATTGAGCACACCGGGAACACGTCCGCGGCGTCCATTCCGCTGGCGATGGCCGAGCTGCTCGCGACCGGGGCGTCCCAGCCCGGCGATCTGGCCCTGCTGATCGGTTACGGCGCCGGCCTGAGTTACGCCGCGCAGGTCGTGCGGATGCCCAACTACTGAGCTCAGGTCTCGGAAGGCTCGTCGTCGACGGCCTCACCGCGCAGCCGGGCTTGCAGGTGTTCGCGTTCGGCGCGGCGGCGTTCGCCGGAAACCGCGAGCGAGGCCGTGGCACGCCGGCGCAGCGAGCCGAACACCCAGATGCCCAACGGCATCGCGATGATCAACGCGAACAGCGCCGCGACGACGATCGGGATCTGGGTGACGCCGAGCAGCCGCGCGACGAGATAGATCACCGCGGTGAGCACCACCGCGAGCAGCAGTCGTGCCGCCGCGTAGAGCAAAACGTCGACCACCACGCGGTCTCGAGTGCGCTGCTGCGCACCGTCCGGCGGATGGTTCCCAGTGCTGTTGTCGCTCGGCCTTTCTGACACAGCTCGAGCCTACGGCGCGAGTATATTCGCTCACAGGAGGTGTGCAGTGCTCTACCTGGTGGTCGTCCTGGTCTTGGGGACGCTGATCTACGTTGGCTGGCGCGCGGCGCGATCGCAGGCGCACCGGCCGAAGACGCGCGTCATCGGGCCCGACGACGATCCAGACTTCATGCGGCGGTTGGGAAGCGGGGACGATAGCCCCCGCTGACCCCTCCGTCAGGCTCGACTAGCCCAGGCCGAGGTTTGGCTGGTCTCCCGGAAACCCTTCGGCGACAACGGCAGCCAGGCTGGTGAGTGCTTCGCGGGTCTCCCGCCGCAGCTGATCCAGGTGAATCTCGGCGCCCTCGTCGAGGTGAGCGTCGTAGGGCACCAACCGCACCGCGCGGCAGCGCCGGGAGAAGTGGTCGACCACCTTGTTCATGTCGACCTTGCCGGTCCGCGGGCGCACCGCGTTGATGACCGCGATCGAATTGCGCACCAGCGCTTCGTGGCCGTGCGCGTCCAGCCAGTCCAGCGTCGCCGAGGCGCTGCGCGCACCGTCGATGGAACCAGAACTCACCACGATCAGAACGTTCGCGTTCTCCAGCACAGACGACATCGCCGAGTGCAGCAGGCCCGGCCCGCAGTCGGTGATCACCAGGCCGTAGTAGCGCTCGAGGATGCCCAGGGTGCGGGTGTAGTCGTCGGCGTCGAATTCCTCCGACACCGCCGGGTCACTGTCCGACGCCAGCACTTCCAGCCCGCTCGGGCCCCTCGAGGTGTAGCGGCGGACATCGCTGTAGCGCTCGACGGCTCCGGCGTCGTGCAGAAGCTGACGCACCGTGCCCGCGGTCTCCAGCGGAACCTTTTGACTCAGGGTGCCGCGGTCGGGGTTGGCGTCGACGGCCACCACCCGGTCGCCGCGGATCTCGGCGAAGGTGGCACCCAGGGTGGCGGCGATCGTGGTTTTGCCGACGCCGCCCTTCAGGGAGATCACCGCGATCCGGTAGGAGCCGCGCAGCGGCCGGTTGACCGACGCCACCAGGTTGTTCTGCCGGGCAGCCCGAGGGCTCTCGCCCAGGTTGATCGTCCGGCCGGACAGCACGTACACCAGCCGGCGCCAGCCCTCGGAGGGCGGCGGCTTGATCGGGCGCAGCAGCATGCCGGTGGACAGCTCCGGATACGGGGTGTGCGGCAGGTGCTCGCGGCGGTACGGGGCCGGGGCTTGCGCGGGCGCGTCGGCCTGGCCGTTGTAGTAGGCGCCGTATGCGGTCGGGTCGACGCGCGGGATGCCGGTCACCGGCGTGGAATCCCAGGGCGGCATCGCGCCCGGGGGCGGCGCCGGTGCTTCGCGCCGCTCGGTTGCCGGCGGCCGACCCTGGGCGCGGAAGCCCGCGAAGGCCCTGGTCGGTGCCTCGGTGTTGGGATCG
This sequence comes from Mycobacterium ahvazicum, assembly GCF_900176255.2. Taxonomy (GTDB): domain Bacteria; phylum Actinomycetota; class Actinomycetes; order Mycobacteriales; family Mycobacteriaceae; genus Mycobacterium; species Mycobacterium ahvazicum. Next base: position 316,521 of record NZ_FXEG02000002.1, on the reverse strand, counting down.
ACAGACGTCTCGCCGGCCGACTGCTGCTCCTGCGGATTCAAATCAGCCGTCGGATGTTCGGGCGCCCCCACGCCACTCGATGACTGCTCAGCCACGTGCATTTCCCCCTTGTTGCGGTGTCGCTTCCTAACTGTCAGCCCACGCCGGCATACGAATGCAGGCCCACGGTGACCAGGTTAACGAAGAACAAATTGAAGACCATGGCCACGAAACCGACCACGTTGACCCAGGCGGCCTTTCGGTCTCGCCAACCCGCGGTCGACCTGGCATGCAGGTACGCCGCGTATACCACCCAGGCGATGAACGAAACCGTCTCCTTGGGATCCCAGCCCCAATATCTGCCCCAGGCCTCCTCAGCCCAGATGGCTCCGAAGATGACCCCGAAACCGAAGACCGGGAACGCGAAGATCGTGGTGCGGTAGGCGATGCGGTCCAGGGTCTGCGCGTCGGGCAGCCGATGCACCACACGTTGCAGCACGCCCTCAGCGCGCTGGTCGGCGGCGGGGTCGCCGAACCGCGAGGTGCGCAGCAAGAACAGGATGCTGGCGATGCCGGCGACCAGAAACACCCCGGAGCCCAGGCTGACCACCGACACGTGGATGGGCAGCCAGTAGGACTGCAGCGCCGGCATCACGGGAGCGGCGTTGGTGTAAAGCCAGCGCCCGGACACCGTGAGCAGGATCAGCACCGGCAGCAGCAGGAAGACCCACAGCGGGCGGAACTGCGGGCGGCGCAGCACGATTGCGCCGGCGATCAGCCCGCACAGGCAGGTGAGGTTGATGAACTCGTACATGTTGCCCCACGGCACCCGCATGGTGGCCAGGCCGCGCAGCACCAGGCAGGCCAGCAGCAGGCCGATGCCGAGGTAGACGACCGCCAGCCCGGCCCGCCCGGCGCGTTCGTCGACCGGCCGCCGGTCGGCGTCCTCGACGATGCCGGGGGTGGCGCTGTCGGCGCGCACGCCGGCCAGTACCCGCTCGCGGTTGTCGGATCGCCTGCTGCCGGCGTAGGCGAGCTCGAAGGCCAGCAGCAGCATTGCGACGACCAGGGCCACCACCGCCGAGGTGAACGCCCAGTCGGAGTAGCGCGCCAAGCCGATATTGACGTGTGTGGTGTTCACGTGACGTCCACCTCAGAACTCCTTCTGGACGCTGGGTATTGGGCCTGGCCCGGGGCGGCGGATTCGTCGAGCCCGCTCAACAAGCGCTCGGTGAGCCTTTCGAACTCGTCGCCCCAACCGGAGTTGTCGGTGCGGGCCAAGCCGCCCAGCTCGACGTTCACCGTACCGGGGGCCGATTCCGCCGGCATCAGACGAACCCATACCCGGCGGCGGCGCACCAGCAGCGAGACCAGCAGCCCGGCCATCATCGTGATCGCGAAGACCAGCACCCACGCCTGGCCGGGGTCGTGGGAAACCTGCAGGTTGACGAAAGGCACGGCCCCGTCGAACCGGATCGTGGTGCCCGCGCCGGGACCCTGGTCGATGCGCACCTCCTGGCCGGCGCGCAGGTTGACCCGCTTCTCCTTGGTCAGCCGGCCCTGCTCGATCAGCCGCGGGTCCAGGGTGAACAACGATTGCGGGCGCCCGGTGTCCAGGCCGGTGTCGCCGCGGTAGATGTCGACGGCCACCGCCGGGGCGTCCAGCGCCGGGAACCGCGACGACAGCAGCGCGCCGTCGAGTTGCGCGGTCGGCGCCAGCAGGCCCTGGATCGCGATCTGGTGCTGGCGGCGCTCGGCGGCGTTCGGGTAGCTGCCGGCCGGCGGGTCGATGCGCGCCACCCCCGACGAGAGCAGGGTCTGCGGATTGTCGGGGCGCCACTGCACCGTCGACGTCCGCTGCTGCCCGTCGGGAAAGGTCACCGTGAAGGTGGGCGCGTAACCGTGGCCCTGCAGGTACACCCTGTCGCCGCCGACCCGCAGCGGGTGGTTGACCTCCAGCCGGTAGGGCCGCCAGCTGTTGGCCGCCAGGTCGCGACCGTCCTGGTAGTCGATATCGGCGGCGAACGACGTGGCCTGCCCGGACGGCAGGTAGTGTGCCTGAAAGTCGTTGACCCGTACACAGATTGGGTGCAGCGAGGTGCCGTCGACGGTGTTGCCGGCGCGGAACGAGTCGAACGCGGCCGGTGAGGCCGAGCAGAAGCCGGGGCCGCCGTCGGCGATGACGATGACGTTGCCTTCGTAGCCGAACAGCTTGCCGACGGCCACCGCGACCAGCAGGCCCAGCAGCGAGAAGTGGAAGACGATGTTGCCGAATTCGCGGAGGTAGCCCTTTTCGGCCGAGACCTCGACGGCGTGGTCCTCGTGGCGGATCGCGGTGCGCCAGCCGTTCAAGCGCCCGGCGATGTTGTTCGCCACGGCGTTCAGGTCCGCCTCGTCGGCCAGGGTGAGTTGCGAGCCGGCGTGCTTGGGCAGCCGGGCCAGGTTGCGGGGGGCGGCGACGGGCGTGGCGCGCAGGCTGCGGGCGTGCTCGATCATCCGCGGGGTCAGGCAGCCGACCAGGGAGACAAACAGCAGCACGTAGATCGCGGTGAACCAGAAGCTGGAGAACACCTCGAAGGCCTGCAACCGATCCAGCCACGGGCCGATGGTCGGGTGGGCGGCCAGATACTCGTCGACCTTGCCGGCGTTCAGGCTGCGCTGCGGCAGCAGCGCGCCGGGGATCGCGCCGAGCGCCAGCAGGCACAGCAGCACCAGCGCGGTGCCCATCGAGGTCAGCGCGCGCCAGGTGTTGCGCATCCAAGCGAAAGCGTGCCTCAAATCGGCAACCTCACGTCGCTGACGAACGCGTCGCGCAGCCAGGAGATGAAGTCGTTCCACACGCCGGTGACCAGCAGCACCCCGACCGCGATCAGCAGCGCGCCGCCGAAGACCTGGATGGCCCGGCTGTGCCGGCGCAGCCAGCCCAGGCCGGCGACCGCGCGCGCCGAGCCAAAAGCCAACAGCACGAACGGGATTCCCAATCCCAGGCAGTAGGCGATCACCAGCAGGATGCCGCGGGGAACATTCGCGCCTTCGGTGGCCGAGGCCACGGTGATCACGCCGGTCAGCGTCGGGCCCAAACACGGCGTCCACCCCAGCGCGAACACCGCACCCAGCACCGGCGCCCCGGCGACCGTCGTCAGCTGTTGCGGGCTGAACCCGACCTGGCGCTGCAGCGCGGGAATGAGCCCGACGAACACCAGGCCCATCACGATGGTCAGCACGCCGCCGGCGCGCTGCAGCGCCAGCTGGTTGGTGATCAGCGTCGTCGTCATCCCGAGCACGGCGACGGTGCCGAGGACGAACACCGTGGTGAATCCGGCGACGAACAGGGCCGCAGATCCGGCGACGCGCCACCGGGCCGCGGGCGGGGCTTTGACCACACCGGAGCCCGGCTGGTCGTCCACTCCGACCACCGCGGCCAGATAAGACAGGTAGCCGGGCACCAGCGGCACCACGCAGGGCGAGGCGAACGACACCAGCCCCGCGAGCACGCAGGCACCCAGCGCCACCAGCAAGGGCCCGGCGGCGGCGGTCTGTGCGAAACCGTTCATCGCGACGAACCCTGCTGCCCCGGCGCCTGCACGCCCGGCGGCGCTTCCCGGGTCAGCTGCTGCACCACCGGACGCAGGTCGGACGCCAGCAACTCCCGCAGGAACACCGCTGCGACCCGGTGCTGGCGATCCAGCACCAGCGTCGACGGGATGACGGTGGTCGGATACTTGCCGCCGAACGCGATCAGGGTGCGCATCGCCGGGTCGTAGATCGACGGGTAGGTGACGGCCCGGTCGTTGACGAAGTCCAGGGCCGCCTGGCGATTGTTGTCGCGCACGTCGATGCCGAGGAATGACGCCCCCGATTCGCGGGTGGCGTCATACACCTGCTGCAGCTGGGTGACTTCGGCGCGGCACGGCCCGCACCACTGGCCCCAGACGTTGATGACGACGACGTTGCCGGAGAAGATCGAGTCGTCCAGCGACAGCGTGTGCGACGGGTCGGCCAGGTCCGGCCCGGACAGCGGGCCGGGGCGGCCGCGACTCGACGGCGGGTCGTAGAAGATGTCGGTTTTGCCTCCGGGAGAGACGAATTCGAAGGTGCCGCCCTGCGCGACGGCGTCATGACCAGCCGAGCAGCCGGTCAGCAATCCGGAGATTGCCAACACAGCCACGGCGATCATCGACCGAAGCACGGTCAAGTGCCTCGCGCCGGTTGGGAGTACTCGACGTCGACCAGCCGGTCGCCGTCGTAGACCAGGGTGGTCAGCGAGGCGAGGTCGCATTCGCGCCGCCGCGGGTCGTGCCACAGCCGCTGGCCGGTCAGGTGCAGCCGCAACGTCCACACCGGCAGCTGATGGCTGACGCACACCACCTCGTGGCCCGCGCCGCGGGCACGCGCCTTGTCCACCGCGGTCGACATGCGCTGCGCGATCTCGCGATAGGGCTCACCCCAGGACGGCGCGAACGGATTACGCAGCTGCCACCACACCCGCGGGTCGCGCCAGGCGCCGTCACCGGGACTGACCCGCCGGCCCTCGAAGAAGTTCGCCGACTCGATCAGATCGGGATCGGTGTCGATGGGCAGGTTGAGCCCGGACGCGATCGGGGTCGCGGTCTCCTGCGCCCGCTGCAGCGGCGAGGCGATGACCGCGACGATGTCGCGGCCGGCCAGCGCGTCGGCGACCGCCGCCGCCTGCGCTTTCCCGCGGTCGGACAAGTGAAATCCGGGCAGCCGCCCGTACAGGATGCCGTCGGGGTTGTGCACCTCGCCGTGGCGCATCACATGCACCCGGGTTTGTTCGGCCATCAAGCTTCTCCCTCGTGGGTCGCGCTCGCGGCAGCGCGCGCGGCACCGGGCAGCGCGGCCGCGATTCGCTCGAACGCGGTGTCGTCGAGTGCCGCCGAAACGAACCACGCCTCGAACGCGCTGCACGGCGGATAGACCCCCGCGTCCAGCAGGGCGTGGAAGAACGACGGGTAGCGCCACGTCTGGCTATTGCGAGCCGACGCGAAGTCGGTGACCGGCGTGTCGGTGAAGAACACCCCGAGCATATTGCCGGCTCGCGGAATCTGATGCGGCACACCAGCATTGGTGAGCGCTTCGGAGAACAACCCGGCCAGGCGGTCGGCGTTGGCGTCCAGCGCGGCGTAGACGGCATCGTCCGCGGCGCGCAGGGTGGCCAGCCCGGCGGCCATCGCCACCGGGTTACCCGACAAGGTGCCGGCCTGATACACCGGCCCCAGCGGCGCCAGACGCTCCATCACCTCGACCCGTCCGCCGAATGCGGCGGCGGGCAGCCCACCGCTCATCACCTTCCCGAACGTGAACAGGTCCGCGGCGACGGGATCGATTCCGTACCAACCGCTTCGGCTGACCCGGAAGCCGGTCATCACCTCGTCGACGATCAGCAGCGCGCCGTGCTCTGCGGTGATCGCCCGCAGCGCCGCGTTGTAGCCCGCACCCGGCGGGACGACACCCATGTTGCCGGGGCTGGCCTCGGTGATCACCGCGGCGATCTGGTCACCGAACTGCGCGAACGTTTCGCGCACTGCGTCAATATCGTTGTAGGGCAACACAATTGTGTCGGCCGCGGCGGCACCGGTGACGCCGGGCGAGGACGGCAATCCCAGTGTCGCCACCCCGGATCCGGCGTCGGCGAGCAATGCGTCGGCGTGGCCGTGATAGCAGCCGGAGAACTTGATGATCTTGGCCCTGCCGGTGAAGCCGCGGGCCAGCCGCACCGCGCTCATCGTGGCCTCGGTGCCGGAGTTCACCAGCCGCAGCCGTTCGACCGGCGCGACCCGGCCGATGATCTCGGCGGCCAGCTCGGACTCCGCCGGGGTGGGCGCCCCGAACGACAGACCGTTCGCCGCGGCCTTGGCGACCGCGTCGACCACGGCCGGGTGCGCGTGGCCCAGGATCATCGGGCCCCAGGAACAGACCAGGTCGACGTAGCGATTGCCGTCGGCGTCGGTGAGCCGGCAGCCGTGCGCCTCGGTGATGAAGCGCGGCGTGCCGCCCACCGCGGTGAACGCCCGCACCGGCGAGTTCACCCCGCCGGGGATGACCTTGCAGGCGTCGTCGAACAACCGCGCCGAGGTGCGCACCGACGCGGTCGTCTGATCAGTGCTGCCCATGCCGACCAGTGTCCCAGCCTTCGCCGATCGCTCAACTACAGGGTGTAGCAGTCAGGCGTCCTGTTGGTCGGATTCCTGCGCGGCCATCAGGTCCCGGCGGGCCGCCGCGCGTTCTCGTTCTCCCGCACGACGGTGCGCCGCGACATCGCCGAGACCCTCCCGAACAGCGAGCTCCTCGATCTCCGCGGCGCGTTCGTGGGCCGCGCCGGCCTCGTAGTGGCGCAGCAGCTCCCGGTCGCGGGCCTGCTGGTCGCGCACCCGGGCGTGCGCGGCACGCTCGGCCGCGCGTTCAGCGTCTTCGGGCGTGACGGCCTTGCGTTCCGCGAGCTCCGCGGCGCGCTGCAGCAGCTCGCGAGCGCGTTGGGCGGCTTCATCGCCGGGTGAGGCGGCCATGCAATGAACCTACGCCGTTTGCGCCGGATTAAGCGGCGACGCCTTGAAGTCGCCCGCCGAGGAAGAGTTGGATGGTGTCATGCAACTTCCCCAAGGCCTGGCCCGGTTCAACCGGCACGTCACCAACCCCATCCAGAAGATGTGGGCCGGGTGGGCCCCGTCCTTCGCCATCATCGAGCACACCGGGCGAAAATCCGGCAAGGAGTTCCGCACGCCGGTGAGCGCGTTCAACGCGACCGTCGACGGCAAACCCGGCATCGCGGTGCTGCTGACCTACGGCCCGGACCGCGACTGGCTGAAGAACCTCAAGGCGGCCGGCGGTGGGAAGATGCGGCGCCACGGCAAGACGTTCGGCATCACCGACCCCCAGATCGTCAGCCGCGACGAGGCCGCCGAGCATGTCAGCGACGGGGTGCAGAAGGTGTTCGGGCGGCTGCCGTTCGAGCAGGCGGTGCTGTTCACCAAGACGTCCTAGGCGGCGCGGCGAACCCTCGCGCGCATCACCGCATACAGCCCCAGCACGAACGCCCAGGACAACAGCGACAACCAGAACTGGCTGCGTGCCGAATGGTCGAACGCCATCTGCACCAGCACGGCGGTGATTGCGGCCAGCGTGAGGATCGACAGCACCGGGAAGAACCACATCTTCAATCGCAGCTTCTCCGGGGGAGTCCGCCGACGCAGGATGATCTGTGACAGGGCGATCAGCCAGTAGACGAACAAGATGATCGCGCCCGAGGAATTGAGCAGGAAAAGGAACACCGTGCGCGGCGCCAGCCAGGACATCAGCACGCACAGGAACCCGATCGCCGACGAGAACAAGATGGCGAAGTGCGGCACCCCGCGTCCGCTGAGTTTGACCAGCCGCATCGGCGCCTCGTTGCGCGCGGCGAGCACGAACAACATGCGCGACGCGGTGTAGAGGCCGGAGTTCAAACACGACAGCACCGCCGTGAGCACCACGGCGTTCATCACCTGATCCGCACCGGCCAGGCCCATCTGCTTGAACGCCGCGACATACGGCGAAGCACCGAGCTCGACCGAGTGCCACGGCAGGATGACGACGAGCAGAAAGACCGAGCCGACGAAGAAGATCGCGATGCGCACGACCACCGAGCGGGTCGCCCGTTGCACGCCGAGCGCCGGGTCGCGGCTTTCGGCCGCGGCGATCGTGACGATCTCGGCGCCGACCATCGAGAAGATCACCACGACGATCGCGGCGAAGACCGCGCCGATGCCCTTGGGGAAGAATCCGCCGTGAGCGGTCAGGTTGGCGAACCCGCCGTGATGCCCTGGCCATAGGCCGAGCACGAACGCCGCACCGATGCCGAGGAATGCGATGATGGTCGCGACTTTGATTCCGGCGAACCAGAATTCGAACTCGCCGAACGATGTCACCGAGAACAGATTGGTCGCGGTCATCAACACCATCAGGCACAGCGACAGCAACCACAGTGGCGCGTGGAACCAATAGTTGAGGACTTTGCCGCCGGCGACCGCCTCGAACCCGACGACGATCACCCAGAAGTACCAATACAGCCAGCCCACCGAAAACCCGGCCCAGCCGCCCAACGCCTTGGCCGCGTAATCGGCGAACGATCCGGTCGACGGGTTGGCGGCGGCCATCTCGCCCAGCATCCGCATCACCAGGACGACCAGCACCCCGCACAGCGCATACGTCAGGAACGCGGCGGGACCGGTGTCCCGGATCACCACGCCCGACCCGACGAACAACCCGGCGCCGATCACCCCGCCGAGCGCGATCATGCTCAGCTGCCGCTGCGAAAGCCCTTGGCGCAGCTCCGCAGTGCTACTCACGTCTTGCATGTCTCGGGCCTCCCGGCGCGCCCCAGCTAGTCATGGAAATTAACCACAGCACATGGTGGCTGATGCATCAACCAGAAGCGCCCGACGACTGGCGCTCAGGTTATGCAGCCAGTCGCCACGCCGCTGGTTTGCGAGCGGCGCCCGGTCACCTCTAGCCGGACCCGCGATGTATTAGCCCGAACTACCTGGATTCGACGTGGGTTTTAAAAATATCGCGTGAAATGCTGGGAGAGAATGCAATTGAAACCCTCAGGCCCGCGGAATTCCAACAGCAGAAGCGTTTTCACGCATGAATCCCGTGGTCTATAGCGGAGCTTAAGCACGCTGTCGCCGCGCGTTTACGTAAGCGGCGTTAGATCCTCTGCGCATGCATGAAGCTCCGTAAGAAACACGCTTATGGCCGAAAAGAGGCTCATGCCATGGATTTCGCGCTGCAGCCACCGGAGGTCAACTCCGGACTCATGTATACCGGCCCCGGGGCGGGACCGATGCTGGCGGCGGCAGCGGGCTGGGATGCGGTGAGCGCTCAGCTGGAGGTGGCCGCGAGTGACTGCACCGCGCAGGTCGCGGAGCTGACCAGCCGCTGGCTGGGTCCTTCGTCGTTGGTGATGGCGGGCGCGGCCGCACACCCAGTGGGGTGGCTGCAGGCCACCGCCGCTCAAGCCGCGAAAACCGCCGCACAGGCGTACGCCGCCGCGGCTGCGTACGAGGCGGCGTACGCGATGACGGTGCCTCCGCCGGTCATCGCGGCCAACCGTGCCCAGCTGATGGTGTTGGTGGCAACCAACTTCCTGGGACAGAACACGCCGGCGATTGCGGCCACCGAAGCCCAGTACATGGAGATGTGGGTCCAAGACGCCACCGCGATGTACGCCTACGCCGCCGACTCCGAGACCGCCAGCGCACTGCAACCCTTTGACCAACCACAACAGACCACCCGGCCGGACGGGCAGCTGGACCAGACTCGCGCCGTGGCCCAAGCCTCCGGCAACACCACCAGCGCCCGCACCCAATCCCTGGTACAGCTCAGCTCGAATACCGCCACGCAGCAACTCAACTCGAGCGGCTTCACGAACCAGCTCGTCTCTAGCGCCGCCGCCGACGCCGACCCCGCCATCGGTCCCGGCTCCTACACCGTGACAACCACTCTCGATGAAACAAGCGTGGCGTTCGTCGGGGCTCAAGGCGACTCCACTGTCACGGTCACCCTCCAAGGCGGCAACGGCGTCATCCTGCTGGGGGACGGCTTCGTAATCCCTTTAGAGCAGGGCGCCGCAACCGTAGTCCAGCCAAACGCCCCAGTGATGCTCAGCGCCGGCAGCTCCGCCCTCGTCGAGGTCGGGGGCGGCACGGCCAACATCAGCGGTGAGGGATTCGCGATCACCTCCCTGAGCCCGGTCGCGACGCCCATCGCCCCCAGCACGGCCCCGGTGGCGCCGGCGACCGCGGTCGCGAGCGGCTCACCGGGGTTGGCGGGAACCTCGGGAATCCAGCCCCAGCTCAACGCCAGCGCGCTGTTGGGCGAGACGGTCTGCACGCCGGCCCGCGCCGGCCTGCTGGGCCAGGCCGACGCCGGTGTCCCGACGCCGTTGCAAGCGCCCGCCCTTGAAGCTGTTTAGTCCAGGCGGGTGGCCACCACCGACCACGCCGGAAGGTGCACCCGGTGGTCTTCCAGGAGCGGATCGATCACGCCCAGTCGATGCACCAGCGGTCGCATCTTCTCCAGAATCTCGCCCTGCTGGTCGGACGCAAAGGTTTTCATCGCGTCGAACGTCTCCTTGAGGAAGCGGGCCTGATAGGTCGTTGCACCCAGGTAGTCGATATGCCACCCGCTACCACCGAGCACCCGCTCGAAATTGTCGGCCGGTATACCCGTCCACTGCAGGCCGTTGACGTTGTGGGGGCTGAATTCAAACATGTACAGACGTGCCCCGGGCTTGGTGGCCCGGTGCAGCGCTTGTGCGTACCGGGTCTGGACGTCCTCGTCATTCAAAAACACGTGATAAAACGCGCTGTCCACCACGGTGTCGAATCGGCCGTCGAAACCTTCCAGCCTGGTGGCGTCGGCCACCTGGAAATCGACTTGGACCCCGGCCTGTTCGGCGTTTCGTTTGGCGCGCTCGATAGCCGACGGCGACTCGTCGATTCCGGTTGCTGAATACCCTTGCGCCGCAAAATGAATGGCGTGGTAGCCGGGACCCGTACCGGGATCGAGCACCTGGCCGCGGATCCCGCCGTAAGCCACCAGTTGCTCAACGGCGGGCTGCGGGCCGCCGATGTCCCAGGGGATCCGCCGGTCGGTGTGCTCCGCCTGGTCATACAACGACTCGAAACCGGCGACGTTAGCGTCAGTCACTTGCCTTCTCGCTTCCTCGGCGGCTGCCGACGGGGAACGACAACTCCAGTAGTGCAGCCTACTGAGGAAAGTGACTGTGCAGGGGGCTTAGAGGTAGAGATCTTGGTCGCGGATCAACGCCGTGGCGATCACGCTAATCACCGCCGTGGCAACCAGATACCCGCACGCCAGCCACGGCGTGCCTCCGGTCGCGGCGATCAGCGCGGTCAGGATCATCGGCGTCACCCCGGAGGCATAGATGCCCGAGAACTGGTAGACGAACGACAGGCCCGTGTAGCGGGTCTGAGTCGGGTACAGCGACGAGAACAGCGTGCCCTGCGCGCCGTAGAACAGCGCGTGCACGACACCGAACACGATGACCATCGCCAGCCCGAACAACACCAGATTCCTGGTGCCGAACAGAGCGAATACCGGGAAGGTCACCAGGCCGTAGCACACCACGCCCACCAGGTAGACCCGCCGGGCGCCGTACCGGTCGGTCAGTGCGCCCGACACGGGCAACAGCACCGCCATCACCAGGGCGGCGATGGTCACCACGACCAGGACGGGCACCTTGTGGAAGCCCAGCGACCCGGTGGCATAGCTGATCGCGAACACCCCCCAGGTGTTGAACGCCGAACCCTCGGCCCACCGAGAAAGCAGTCCCAGCAAGGTGTTTCGCCTGGAGCGGCCGCCGCGGAAAATCTCACGGATCGGCACGGTGGACGCCGCCTCGAGGTCGCGCAGCTCCTGGAACGCCGGTGTCTCGTCGACGCGCCACCGCACCAGGACGCCGACCACGACCAGCACCAGGCTCAGCAGGAAGGCGATCCGCCAGCCGTAGGCGAGGAACTCCGCCGAACCCAACTCGACCTGCAGGAGCGCGAATATGCCGGTCCCCAGCGCCAGGCCCAGGGCCAGGCCGATCTGGGGGATCGCCCCGTACCGGCCGCGCTGGTCGCCGGGGCTGTGTTCGACGGCCAGCAGCACCGCACCGCCCCACTCACCGCCGAGTGCGAAACCCTGCAGCACGCGCAGCACCAGCAGCAGGATCGGCGCCCACACCCCGATCGCGGCGGCGCTCGGCAGCGCGCCGATCAGCGCCGTCGCACCTCCCATGATCAGCATCGTCAGCGCCAGGCTGCGTTTGCGCCCGATCCGGTCACCGATGTGGCCGAACACCAGGCCACCGACGGGCCGCATCACAAACCCGACAGCGAACGTCGCGAACGCCAGCAGCGTGCCCACCAGCGAGCTGGCGTTGGGAAAGAACAGCTTGCTGAACACCAGCCCGGCGGCGGTGGCGTAGAGGAAGAAGTCGTACCACTCCACCGTGGTGCCGAGCAGGCTCGCCGCGACGACGGTGCGCAGGCGCCGGCGCCGGTCGGCGTCGGATTCGTCGAGGTTGTCCGCCGGTGCGGGGGCGGGCAGCGTCGTCGCCACGGCTATTGCGCCGACGCCGCGGCGAACGGTGTCGACGAGGCCGGCTGCCGGGGCCTGCGATTGGGGTGCTTCCATACGCCCCGGCGCTCCAGCAGCGGCAGCACGCCCTCGCCGAACCAGTACGCCTCTTCCAGGTGCGGGTATCCGGACAGGATGAAGTGGTCGATGCCGAGGTCCGCGTATTCGATCAGTCGCTGCGCGACCTCTTCGTGCGACCCGACCAGCGCGGTGCCCGCACCACCACGCACCAGGCCGACGCCGGCCCACAGGTTGGGGGCGATCAGCAACTCACTGCTCTTGCCGCCGTGCAACTTCAGCATCCGCTGCTGTCCCTCGGATTCGCTGCGGGCCAGACTCGCCTGCACGCGTTCGACGTCCGCCGGGTCGATCGCCTCGAGCAGCCGATCGGCTTCGGCCCAGGCTTCCTCGGCGCTCGGGCGGCTGATCACGTGGATCCGCAACCCGAATTTCAGGGTCCGCCCGACATCGGCGGCCAGCCCGCGCACCCAATCCAATTTCTCGCCGACGGCCGCCAGCGGTTCCCCCCAGGTGAGGTAGACGTCGGAGTACTTCGCCGCGACCGGCCCGGCCGACCCGGACGAGCCGCCGAAGAACACCTCGGGAATCGGGTCGGGCGGATTGTTCAGTTGTGCGCCCTCGATGTGAACGTGCTCACCGGCGAACGTCACCGGTTCCTTCGAGGTCCACAATTGCCGCACCACGTCGAGAAATTCGGCGGTGCGGGCGTAGCGCGCCTGCTTGTCCAGGAAATCCCCGTAGGCCCGCTGCTCGTGGGGTTCGCCACCGGTGACGACATTGAGCAGCAGCCGTCCGTCCGAGTGGCGCTGGAAGGTGCCGGCCATCTGTGCGGCCAGGGTGGGGCTCAGCAGGCCCGGGCGAAAGGCGACCAGGAACTTCAGCGTCTCGGTGCGCTCGATCAGCGTCGCCGTCGTCAACCAGGCGTCCTCACACCACAATCCGGTCGGTGTGAGCACCGCCTCGAAACCGTTGTCCTCGGCGGCGGCGCAAATCTGGTGCAGATATCGCAGCGTCGCAGGCCGGTCGCCGTGCATCGACGTACCGTGCCCACCGGCAACGAGATTGCGCGAATCCCCGTACGTCGGCAAGAACCAGTGAAATGCCAGAGTCATCGAATCCTTTTCCGTTCCTGATCAGCATTCGTTTCGAAACCATGCACGAAAGCTCCAGCGTCGCGAAGCGCGGTGCGCCGCGCGAGGGTTGAAACCTCGCAGATTCCATCCGCCGGACTGTGCTGCGCCGCACGTCACTGCTCGATGACTGCCGCATCACAAAGCCCTTCCAAACTCCGCGACGGGGTCGGAATGACGCGGTGCGCGCGGCATTATGACGCTCGTGCCTGAACCGAACCGCCGCGCGGTGCTGCGATTGGGCGCCAATGCCACCGTTGCGGCCGCGGGCGCGTGGGCGTTGAGCGCCTGGCTGGATCCGCTGCAGCCACGAGCGGCGCCATTGCCCTCCCCGTTCGAACCGTCGACCGCGAGCAGCAACCTGCCCAACAAACTGACGGGCTCGTTCATCTCCAAGGCGCGCGGCGGGGTCAAGACCAACTGGGTGATCGCGCTGCCGCCCGGGCAGATGTCGCAAAGCGGGCCGCTGCGGCCGGTAATCGCGTTGCACGGCAAGGACGGCGACGCGAACATGATGCTGGACTGCGGTGTCGAGGACGCGCTGGCCCGGCTGGTCAAGGAGGGCAAGCCGCCGTTCGCGGTGGTCGGTGTCGACGGCGGCAGCGACTCCTACTGGCACAAGCGGGCCGACGGTACCGACTCCGGCGCGATGGTCCTCGACGAGCTGTTGCCGATGCTGGGCTCGATGGGCATGGATACGTCTCGGGTGGGCTTCATGGGCTGGTCCATGGGTGGATACGGGGCACTGCGTCTGGGCGCCAAGCTGGGGCCGTCGCGGACCGCGGGGATCTGCGCAATCAGCCCGGCGCTGTACCCGTCCTACGCCGACTGCGCACCCAAAGCGTTTGACAGCGAAGAGGACTGGATGACCAACAGCGTCATGGGCCTGCCGGCGCTGTCGCAGATTCCGCTGCGGGTGGACTGCGGAACATTCGACCGGTTCTATCCCGCGACACGCCAATTCGTGAGCCAACTCAAAACGCCTCCGGCGGTAAGCTTCACCGTCGGAGGCCACGACATGACGTGGTGGCGTTTGCAATTACCCGGCGAGCTTTCCTGGCTGGCGACCTAGCGAGGCATCCCAACAAAGGCATGGCAGTCCGGCAGGAAACCGCGTCGAGCCCGCCCTCACCAGCGGGCGATAGCCCCACCCGACAAATTCCCCGACGCGGGTTTCGCCCCGACATCGAGGGCCTGCGGGCCGTCGCAGTCGTCGCGGTGGTGCTCTACCACGCGGGCATTCCCGGTACCGCCGGCGGCTTCATCGGCGTCGACGTCTTCTTCGTCATCTCCGGCTTCCTGATCACCGGCCTGTTGTGGCGCGAAGTCAGCACCGCGAAAACCATTGCGCTGGGCCGGTTTTACGGAGCACGGGCCCGACGGCTGTTGCCTGCCGCGGCCACCGTCGCCGTCGTCCCCGCCATCGCGGCGGCCGCCGTGCTGCCGCCGTTGCAGGCCCGAAGCGTGTTCCTCGACGGCATCGCCAGTGCGCTCTACGTCGGCAATTACCGGTTCGCCCACCTTGGCACCGACTACCTGAACGCCGAGGGGCCCTCGCCGTTCCAGCACTACTGGTCACTCGGCGTCGAGGAGCAGTTCTATCTGGTATGGCCGGTGTTGATCATCGGCACCGCGTGGTTGGCCGGACGCGTGCGGCGCGACGCTGAGGCCAGTCCCAATGCCGATGCCAAAGCCAAGGCGGCGCCGTACGCGGCGGTGCTGGCGTTGGTCGCCGCGGCCTCCCTGGCGGCGGCCGTGGTGTGGACCCGTAGCTCGCCGCCGTGGGCGTTCTTCTCGTTGCCCACCCGGGCCTGGGAGCTGGCCGTCGGCGGCCTGGTCGCGCTGTCGATCGAGCAGTGGCGCCGGCTGCCGCTGCTGCCCGCGGCGATCGCCGGCTGGGGCGGCCTGGCGCTGATTCTGCTGACCTGCACCCAGCTGGGCCCCGCTACTCCTTACCCGGGCACCGCGGCGCTGCTGCCGGTGCTGGGCACCGCGCTGGTGATCGGCGGTGGCTGTGCCACCCGCAGCCTGGGGGTCGGACGGCTGCTGTGCCGGCCGGCGATGCGCGCGATCGGGCGGGTGTCGTACTCCTGGTACCTGTGGCACTGGCCGGTGCTGCTGCTGATGCCGCGGCTGCTGGGCGAAGCCGGCCTGGCGGCCCGATTGGCCGCGACGGCCGTCTCCGCCGGGCTGGCAGTGATCACGTTCCATCTGGTGGAGAATCCCGGTCGGTTCGCCGCCGCGCTGCGCCGGTCGGCCAAGACGAGCCTGGCCGTAGCCGGGATCGCCAGTGCCGCCACCGCATCCGCCTGCGTGCTGCTGCTGACGGTGATACCGGTTCCGGTCGGCCACGGCCCGGCCGCGGCGAAGGCCACCATCATGGCGCTGCCCACCGCCGCCCCCAACGCCGGTGCGCAGCAGACGGCCGTCCAGCAGGCTCTGGCGCAGGTGCGCGACGCCGTCGGGCAGGCCGCCGGCCTGCGTGCCGTCCCGTCGAATCTGGATCCGCCGCTGGCCCAGGCGCCGGCCGACAAGGCCGCCGTGTTCGTCAACGGCTGCGTGCGCTCCTGGCGCGACATCGGGCAAAGCGAGTGTGCGGCAGGCGACGTCGGCTCGCCGACGACGGTCGCGCTGATCGGCGACTCGCACGCGGCGATGTGGAACCCGGCCTTTGCCCAAGTCGCCGAGCAGCGGCACTGGCGACTGGAGACGATGGCCAAAGTGACCTGCCCGATCCAGGACCTGCCCATCGACAGCCCGTATCTGGGCCGCGAGTACACCGAGTGCGAACAATGGCGCGCGCAGGTGCTGGCCCGGGTGGCTGCCGAGCATCCGCGGCTGGTCGTGCTGGACATGAGCCGGCGCTACGGCGGCGATTTCGGCTTCGTGTCGTACGACCCGGCGTGGATCGAGACGCTGGGTCGCACCGTCGCACAACTGCGCCGCACCGGCGCGACCGTGCTGGTGCTCGGCCCCGCCCCGGATCCGCAGTCCCCGGTGCCCACCTGCTTATCGGGACACCTGGACGACGCCACCGCCTGCGCTCCAAGCCGTTCGGTCGCGGTCAACGACGGCGGTATCTCCGCCGAGCGGGCCGCGGCCACCGGCAACGGCGGCCACTACGCCGACCTCACCGACCTGTTCTGCACGTCCGAACGGTGCCCCATGATCGTCGGTAACACCCTGGTGTTTCGCGACGACAACCACGTCACAACCGAATATGCGCAGTTGTTGGCGCCAGTGATGGGCGCACTCGCAGACGGAGCCATAACGGACGGATGACGTTGCGATGACTTTCTTTGCGAATGAACCCCGCCGCGAAACCGAACGTGTTAGGAATGTAAGGGTTTTGGAGGTTTGAAATGTCCCCGCTGTTGTTGGTCTGCATCGCGGCTGCTACGCCAGTCGCCGGAATCGGCTTGATGCAGCTACAAGCACGCCTGGAGCAGTGGGACTACGAACGGCACGCAGAGGACTAAGCGCTCAGGGTCGGCGCGTAAAGCCTTGCGCGGCTGGCGTTTTGAGGGGGCCAGCCCGCCGAAACTTCCATTGCCTCGCTACCTGAATAACTGCGTGCGAATCAGCGGCGCAATCTTGTCAGCCATGTATCGGTGCCCGGCGTCATTGGGGTGCACGCCATCTGGGCCGATCAGGTCGGGCCTGTCGACGAACCAGTGGGCGCCGATCGGGTCGACGAACGCCGCACCCGCAGCCCGGGCCTCCGAGTTGAGCACATCACGAATCTGCAACACCGATTCGGGCACATCGGCGGTCGGCCACGGCGGTCCGATCACCAGGAATCTCGCCGTCGGTGCCAGGATGCGCGCAATCTGGAACGTATCGCGCGCGCGCCCGGCCAGCATGCCCGGATCGGTGCCCTGGTCGTTGCGGGAGCCGAAGAACACCACCAGCACGTCATCGGCCTTGACCGACCTGACAGTGAGATCCTCGAAGATGCTGCCGTGGTCACCGAGTACGGCATAACCGGCCCTGCCCTCGGCCGCCACCTCGGCGTCGATCTGCAGGCCGCGCTTGGTCAGTGTTTGCCAGGCAAGGGCGGTCCACGCGTTCGGGCCCAGGCCGCCCTCGTCGGTGCCGGTCGTGTAGGAGTCGCCGACCACCGCGATGTGGGTCAGCCGGCCATCCAGAGTCAATGCCTGGTAAGGCAGCGCGTATGCCGGGTGTGCCACGACTTCACAGCCCACGCCGACCAGCAGAGCAAGGTTGACGACGAACGCGGCCAGACGACTCACTCTTACTCCCCCCTTTTGCACCCCTGTGCACTGCATGGCCCGGTAATGCACCCGACCAACGGAAATCGTACGAATAACCGACGCGAACCGGCCGTCAACGCGCTGTTTCACAGGTGCGATACAGGACCGGATGGATCGGCATGCCCCAAGCTACCAGTGCGGCGTGGCTACCACTGCGAACTCCTGGTCCGAGAGGGCATGGGGCACAGCATGATTCGCGGGCACTCAGGAAGCCGTGCGCTCGGCGATCGGCTCCAGTCCACCGTCGATCGGGCGAACCCTGGCCGCGGCCGGCTCGCCGGCCTCGGTTGGCTGGGCCGCGGAACGGACGTCGACCATCCTGCGCATCCAGCGCCGGGCGGGCTCCTCCACGACGTGATAGAGCAGGCTGGACAGCGCCAGAGCGATCGCGAACAGGCCCAGCACGTTCCATTTCCAGGGGGAATCGGACTCCCACGGCGTCAGCTCGAATTGTTCGACCGCCCATCCCCAGGACGTGTGCACCAGCTCATGCACCATGTACAGGCAGAACGAGATCTGCCCGCCGTAGACCATCACCCGGGTGGATAGCACCCTGGGCAGGCTGCCCAGGCCGACCGCCAGCGTGATGACCAGGGGGACGAACAGCACGTCGACCACGCCGCCGCTGTCGTTTTCCACGACCCCGCTGATCGGATGGGCGTTAAACCAGTACAGCACGCCCACCACCGCGGCCAGCAGCAACAACGAGAGGTATCCGGCGATGTGGCGACCGCGGTCGCTCAGCCGCAACCGGCGCACGGCCGCGCAGGCCAGCGCCCCCGCGGCGAACTGCGTCACGATCCGCGGCAGCCAGCTCCACGGCGTATAAAAGTGCCCGCTGGCCAACAGCATCACCACCGGCGGCAGCGAGGCCGCGACGGCCAGCCACATCAGGGTCCGCGCCCGGGTGGCCAGCTTCATCCGGAACACGACCAGGGCCAGCACGCCGAAAAGCAGGTAAGCCAGCCATTCCGCACTGATCGACCAGGCCGGCCCGTCCCAGCTGGTTCCATCGAAGAACGGCTCGAACCACAGCTGCACGAGCAGGACCTGGCGGATGTAACTGATCGCGGTGAGGTCGTTCGCCTCGGGCAGCGGCACATGGCCGACGTGCATCGAAAGGATCACCAGCAACGCGGCCAGGTGCATGGTGACCAAATACACCGGCCAGACCCGGGCCAGCCGCAGCCACAGGAAGTGCAGGGTCTCGCGCGTCGACCAGGAACGACCCATCCGGTCGAGGTAGTTCCAGGTCAGCACGAACCCGCTGAGAATGAAGAACAGGTCGACGCCCTGGGCGCCGCTATTGAGCACGGGCGCCAGGTTCTCGCGGAAATCGGGCGAGATGTCGCTCAGCATCGGCCGGAAATGAAACAGCACCACCCACACGGCGGCGATGATGCGGAGTCCCGTCAGGGCCTTGATCTCACCCTTGATCTCTGCGCTGCGCACGACGCTCTTTCGCTCTGGCCCTTGCGGTTTTCGTTGCCTTCTCACCCGGCTGACCGGGCATTTCGCCCTATCCCAAGCCCCCCGACTCGCAACCGGTAGCCAGAGCAGCCTAACAGCGCGGCGGCCCGGATCGCGTGACGGCGACGGTGTGCCCGCCGACATGCCGCCGCAGACATCTACTCGGTCAGCTTTTTAGCAAACAGTTAGACGTAACTGTCGGTCTCCTTAAGTTTGGCGGGCACCGTTGTAGCTAGCTTGGTCGGCATTGCGGACGGCCTTCGCACCACCACCGAAATAGGGGCGTTCATGACGATCGCGATGACCACAGCTCGACAAGGAAGCCTCGACTGCGGCGGAGCCGAGGTTCGGGCTCACTGCCGCCACCTCGCGACGGTGGTGACCATCCGGGGAGAGGTCGACGCCGTCAATGTCGACCGGGTCAGCGGCTGCGTTCGCCGTTTCGTCGTCGGCGACAATCCTCTGGTACTCGACATCAGCGCCGTGACCGACTTCGCCGGTGCCGGCTTCTCGTTGCTGTACACATTCGACGAGGATTGCCGCCGCGCCGGGGTGGAGTGGACGCTGGTCGCCGGCCCCGACGTGATCGAGCAGCTGGTCGCCGGCAACGGCGATTCGGTGTTTCCGATCGCCGGCTCGGTGCCCCAGGCATTCGGCGACCTGGCCGACGCGGTCGTCTGCCGCCGCCGGCTGGCGATGCCGCTGTTCAGGAAGACGGCGTAGCGGCGCGTCGAGCGCGCCACAGCCTGGCGGCCCCAAGGACGGCCAGCACTCCGGCGATCAACGCCAGCAGCAAGGCCAGCAGCAGCAGCTGGGGGTTGTATACCAACGCCGTCGTGGACGGCTGACCATCGGTGATCGGCGCCACGTTCACGATGTGTCGCGCGTGCACCCAGCTCACTCCGACACCGACCAGCGCCACGCCGGCGACGACGAGTTCGACCACGGCCCGGTAGCGGGCGATCACAGCTGAGGCTCATCGTCGTCGATGTCCCAGACGTCCGATCGGGCCGGCTCCACGCGCTCCTGCACCAACGGGGTCAACGCTTCCCGAAGACGACGATGGCGTTTGGCCCAAGCCTGCGCGGTGCGCCCCCCGGTGAGCTTGAGGCCGATTCCGGTCCGGCCGCGCGGCACCCCGAACAGTTCGCCGAGCGCCCGAGCCGACTGCCAGCGCGCCAACTCCCTGTCGGAATTCGCCGGATTCTCCGGTTCGGGGTAAACCTTGATGATTTCGCGCACCAGGATCGTCTCGGTGCCCTGACGCAGGGCGTCCTGGGTCAGTTCGACCGACACGTGGATGCGCGCCGCCTTGATCTGCAGCGAGATGAACGCCGACACCATCACCAGGAAGATCGCCGGGACCCACAGCGATATCGCTGCGCCACTCCACATTTCGATCAGGATCATCGACACCGCCGCGGCCGGGCCGCTCAACACCCAAAGCCAGCTGGCGCCGGGTTCGTAGAACAACGGGCCGGGATCGACATCCCTCGCTGTCGTCATGGAAGCCTCATCCCCTGATCGTCTACCGGCGATGTGGCCGCTAGGAAAGCCAACCCGCCGCCTCCGCGGCCCAATAGGTCAGCACGATGTCGGCACCGGCCCGGCGAATGCTGATTAGCGACTCCAGGGCCGCGGCGCGCTTGTCGATCCAATTATTTTCTGCCGCAGCACAAATCATCGCGTACTCCCCCGACACCTGATAGGCGGCCACCGGCACTGGCGAGACTTCCGCCGCGGCGGCCACCACGTCGAGGTAACCCATCGCGGGCTTGACCATGATGATGTCGGCGCCCTCGTCGATGTCCAACTCGATCTCCCGCACCGCTTCTCGGACGTTGCCCGGTTCCTGCTGGTAGGTGCGACGATCGCCGGACAGGCTCGAGCTCACCGCTTCCCGGAACGGGCCGTAGAACGCCGAAGCGAACTTCGCGGCGTAGGCCAGGATCACCACATCGGTGTAGCCCGCCGTGTCCAGGCCGTCGCGAATGGCGCCCACCTGCCCGTCCATCATGCCGCTCGGACCAACCACCTGAGCGCCCGATTCCGCTTGCGCCACAGCCAATTTCACGTATCGCCTCAGCGTGGCGTCGTTGTCCACCCGGCCCCGGGAGTCAAGGACGCCACAGTGACCATGGTCGGTGAATTCGTCGAGGCAGGTGTCGGCCATCAACACCGTGGCGTCACCGAGATCCTTGGCCAGGTCCCGAAGCGCGACGTTGAGAATGCCGTCGGGGTCGGTACCGGCCGAGCCGGTCACGTCCTTGTCCTCGTCGAGCGGCACACCGAACAGCATCAGCCCGCCCACTCCGGCTGCCACCGCATCGGCGGCTGCGCGGCGCAGCGATTCGCGGGTGTGCTGCACGATGTCAGGCATCGACGGGATCGGGCGCGGTTCGTCGATCCCGTCGGCGACGAACATCGGCAGCACCAAATGCCTTGGCTCCAAGGATGTTTGCGCCACCAAGCGACGCAACGCGGGGGTGGAACGGAGCCGACGCGGGCGCTGCCGCGGGTACGCCACTAGCGCCTGCGGCTCTTCTTACGCGGCGGTGGCAGCGCGCCCTCGGCGCGCAACCGCGCGGCGTGTTCGGCCAGCGCGTCGACCAGTGGGCCGATGGCAGCGGTGTCGGGCTGCACATCCACCCGCAGGCCGAACTCGGCGGCGGTCTCGGCCGTCTTGGGGCCGATGCAGGCGATGATGGTGCGCGCGTGCGGTTTACCGGCGATGCCGACCAGGTTGCGCACTGTCGAGCTGGACGTGAAGCACACCGCGTCGAAGCCACCCGTCTTGATCATTTCGCGGGTAGACGCCGGCGGAGGCGCCGCACGCACCGTCCGGTACGCGGTGACATCCTCGATCTCCCAACCACGTTCGCGCAGACCTTCGGCCAGCGTCTCGGTGGCGATGTCGGCACGCGGCAGCAAAACCCGGTTCACCGGATCGAAAATGCTGTCGTAGGGCGGGAAGTCGTCCAGCAGACCCAGCGAGGACTGCTCCCCGGCCGGCACCAGCTCGGGGCTGATCCCGAAGGCCCGGACCCGGTCAGCCGTCGACTCGCCCACGCAGGCGATCTTCACGCCGGAGAATGCGCGGGCGTCCAGCCCGAACTCGCCGAACTTCTCCCACACCGCGCGCACGGCGTTGGTGGAGGTGAACACCACCCACTGGAACCGGCCGTCGACCAATCCCTTGACAGCACGCTCCATCTGGGCGGGGCTGCGCGGCGGCTCGACCGCGATGGTCGGGACCTCGACCGGCAGCGCGCCGTAGGAGGTGAGTCGCTCGCTCATCTCGCCGGCCTGGTCCTTGGTGCGCGGCACCAACACGGTCCAGCCGTACAGGGCGCGACTCTCCCACCAGTTCAGCTTCGACCGGCTGTTGACCGTCTTGCCGATGGTCACCACCAGCGGTCCGGTCAACGGGCCCGCCGGGTCGCCGGCGCCGGCCACGACGGCCGCGTCGGTCAGCCCGTGCAACGTGGTCTCGATCGAACGCTGCTGACAGGTCGTGCCCTGGGCGGTCACCACGCAGGGGGTCGTCTCGGCCAGCTCATGCTCGATCAGCGTGCGCGCCGCGTCGGCCAGATGCGTCGGCGTGGCCTGCAGGATCAGCGGGCCGGGAGCCGCCGCCAACGCCTCCCAATCCACCTGCGGGTCGCGCACGTCGGCCACGGTGTGCGAGGAGCCCAGCGGCAGACCCGCATACGTCGGCACCGCGCTGGTCGCGGCCAGGCCCGGCACGATCTCGATGTGCAGGTGAGTTCGCGCGACGGCGTTCACCTCGCTGATCACCGCGTCGAGCGTCAGCGGGTCGCCGGACACCAGCCGCACCACGTCGACGCCCGTGCGGGCCTCGGCGGTCAGCGTCTTGGCCACCTCGGCGGGCTCGCCGAGCGCCGGGCGGATGTCGGCACCACCGGACAGCACCGTCGGCGCCGCCGGTGGCGGATCCGCGTCGGCTGACCCATCGCTCGTCGCGGGTGGTGGTTCGGCGGGTGCCGGGCCCGAAACGGGCGGCAGGTCTTTGCCGATCAGCGCCAGCACCGGTTCGGGTACGTCGGGATCGGTGAACACCAGAGCCGCATTGGCCAGCACTGTGGCCGCCCGTGTGGTCAACAATCCCGGATCACCCGGGCCGGAACCCACGAACGTGATGCGGCCCGGTCTCGGCTTGCGCCCTCGCGTCGTCATTGTCGCTCCCAAGTCATCCCTTTTTGAGGTCATTCAGTTCTCATGCGCGGGGTCTTGCCGCGCTCCCCCAATCAGCTCTCCCGCGCCCAACTCCAACAGCTCCGCTGCCACCGAGAGCCCTAGCTCTCGGGCCCGCTCGGGAGCGCCGATGCCGGACGCGCGGATCACATCGGATCCGTCGAGCGCCGCCACGCAACCGCGCAGCGACAGCTCGTCGAAGACCCGGCCGTCCTCATCAATGGACTCGACCACCTCGGCGATCGCTCCCACCGGTGCGGAGCAACCCGCCTCCAGTTCGGCCAACAGGGCTCGCTCCGCGGTGACCGCTGCGCGTGTGTCGGAGTCGTCCAACTCCGCCAGCACTGCCGCCAGCCCGCTGTCCTCGGCGCGGCATTCGACGGCGAGCGCACCCTGAGCCGGCGCTGGCAACATTTGCACCGGCTCAAGCGTCTCGGTGACATCAGCGAGCCGGCCCAGGCGGGCCAGTCCGGCCCGGGCCACCACGATGGCGTCTAGATCACCACTACTTACCCTGTTCAACCTGGTATCTAGGTTGCCTCGTAGGGGGCGGATTTCCAAACCGAGACCCAATGCCCTAAGCTGCGCGGCCCGTCGCGGGGATGACGTGCCCACCAGCGAACCCGCCGGCAACTCCCCGAGCACCAGTCCGTCGCGCGCAACCAGCGCGTCGCGCGGGTCATTCCGTGCCGGGATGGCCGCGATGTTGAACCTCGGGTCGTCGGCGGTCGGCAAATCCTTGTGAGAGTGCACGGCAGCGTCGACCCGGCCATCTACGATCGCCTCGCGCAACGCGGTGGTGAACACCCCCACACCCAGACTTTCGATGGGCGCCGACGACTGGTCACCGGCCGTGCTGATGATCACCAACTCCGCGGGGTGGCCGTTGGCGATCAGAGTGTCTCGAACGACGGAGGCCTGGGTGGTGGCGAGCAGACTGCCCCGCGTGCCTAACCGGATCACGTGCGCCAATCGGGTTACTCGGCGGATTGCTGCGTGCCGGCGTCGAATCCCATTGGGAGTACCGGCAATTCACCCGCAGCCACGGCATCGACGGCGGTCTGGTCGAGTTCGAAAAGTTCGCGTAGTGCCTCGGCGTAGCTGTCGCCGCCGGGGGCGCTGGCGAGTTGCTTGATTCGCACGGTCGGAGCGTGCAGCAGCTTGTCCACCACGCGCCGGACAGTGCGAGCGACCTCTTCGCGCTGGGCGCTCTCGAGGCCAGGCAGCCGGTTCTCCAGCCGCAACAGCTCGGCTTCCACGACGTCGGCGGCGCGCTGGCGCAACGCGGTCACGGTCGGGGTCACCTCGGCCATCCGCTGTCCGGCCAGGTAGGCCGCAACCTCGGCGGCCACGATGTGGCGTGCGGCGTCGACGTCGCCGGCGGCGGCGTGCGCCGAGGGCTCGTGCTGAATGCGCTCCACGTCGACGACCCAGACGCCGGGCAACCCGGCCACCGCGGGATCGACGTCGCGCGGCATGCCCAGGTCGCAGATCAGCAGCGGGTGGCCGGTGTCGTCGCGCTGCGCGGCGGCCAGCGCGTTGTGCACGTCGGCCAGCGACACCACCGGACTCACCGCGCCGGTACAGCTGACCACCACGTCGGCGTCGGCCAGTGCATCGGCGAGCCGGTCGAGCGTCATCGCCTGGGCGCGCACGCCCGATTCGCGAATCTTGCGGACCAGCCGTTGTCCCCGGGACTGCGACCGGTTGAGGACCAGGATGTGATCGACACCGGCCCGGATCAGGTGGGCCGCCGACAGCGCGCCCATCGCGCCGGCGCCGACGACGACGGCGGTCTTGCCCGCCAGCCCGTCCACCTTGCGTTCGGCCATGCCGAGCGCGACCGACACCACCGAGGCGCCCGCGGCGTCGATCGCCGTTTCGGAATGCACCCGCTTGCCGACCGACAGCGCGCGTTGAGCCAGCTCGTGCAGGATCCGCCCGACTGTGCGATTCGACTCGGCGGCGGCGTAGGCGCGGCGCACCTGCCCGAGCACCTGCTGTTCGCCGATCACCGCGGAGTCCAGACCGCTGGCGACGGCGAACAGGTGCTCGACGGCGGCCTCGCTGTAGCGCACGTACGCGTGTTTGGTGAGGTCGCCCATCGACATTCCGGAGTATTCCGACAGCACCTGCCCGATCACGGCCAAACCGCCGTGGAACGCGTCAACCACCGCGTAGACCTCGACCCGGTTGCATGTCGACAGCACCAAGGCCTCGGTGACCAGCGGCGACTGCAAAACCCGGTCGACGATCTTGTTGCGATCCGATTCGTCGATGCTGAGTTGTTCCAGAACGGAGACCGGCGCACTACGGTGCGAAACCCCGAAGAGCAAGATGCTCACGGCAGCATCACCTGGCCAGCTCCCTCGCTACTCCAGTAACTGAACTGCCATCTACGGTAAACGTTTATTCGGTGGGCTACCAAATAATGAGTCGTCGCCCACCCCGCTCCATTATCGGGTGAGGTCCGCGCGCAGCCGCGGCTCGTCGATCTCCCAGTAACTGTGCTCGCGGCCGTCCAGCAAAATCACGGGCAGCCGATCGCCGAACTCGGCCCGCAGCCCGGGGTTGCCGGCCGCCGCGGCGGCGTCGACGTCGGTGGTGGCCAGGTCGAAATTCAGCTCCCCGGCTAACTCCGCCAGCCGTGCGTGGGCCCGCTCGCAGATGGTGCATCCGGCGCGAGTCAGCAGCTCCACCTTGGGGCGCTTGGTCATGGCACCAGTGTGGCATCGGCACATTTGGACACCCAAAAGTGAATTGTGGGCGGCCACGGCACGGATTAAATTTCGGCTATGGCCGCAAACGAGGATCTGCGTGTCGACCCCCACATGATGCAGGGGTTCGCGCAGGGACTACTCGGTGCGGCCGAGTCGCTGCGGAGTCAGCTGGCCGAGCTGGACGGTCAAGTCGGCGACATGTTGGGCGGCTGGCTGGGCGGATCGGGAAGCGCCTACTCGGCCGCGTGGGAGCTGTGGCATCGCGGTGCTCGCGAGGTCGAGATGGGACTGTCGATCTTGGCCAAGGCGGTAGACCGGGCCGGCCAGGAATATCTGAACAACGAGGCTGTATCCGCGCAGCTGGTCCGGCAGGTGCACCGTGGCTGAGGCATTCCGGGTGGAACCGCAGGCATTGGCGGATGCCGTGCAACGGATGGCCGAATTTCAACGCTATGCCGAGAGCATGTTGACCGAAATCGACTCTCTTGTAAGCAATCTGCACACGACGTGGACGGGCGAGGGAGCGGCTGCCCATGCCGAAGCCCATCAACACTGGGCTCGCGGCGAGGCAATAATGCGCGAGGCGCTGGCTCGGCTGCGAACGGCCGGTGCGACCGCGCACAGCAACTACACCGGCGCCATGACGACGAATTTGGCGATGTGGTCGTGAGCTAATGGCGCCGCTAGCGGTTGATACCGCGGCCCTTGACGGGGCAGGCGCCGAGGTGGTGACCGCCGCCGAGGGGTTGGCGTCGGTGATCTCGACTCTGACGGCGGCACTGTCAGGTTGTGCCGGTATGGCCGGCGACGATCCTGCCGGTGCTGCACTCGGCCGCGACTACGACCGTTCGGCAGCCAAGCTCATCGAGGCCATGGTGTCGACCCGAAACGGGCTGTGCAGCTTGGGTAATGGCGTACGGATGTCGGCGCACAATTACTCACTGGCCGAAGCGATGTCTAACGTTGGCGGTAACGGTGGAACGGTTCCGCCACCCCCGTCCTCAGGTTTCATTTCGGCGGGCCATTTGCCGTCGTCGCTCGGAAACAGCGATAGCGCCCCGCCGGGTTGGGGCTGGGTCGCGCCGTACCTCGGAATGATCTGGCCCAGTGGCGATTCGGCGAAATTGCGGGCCGCCGCCACGGCGTGGACGGCAGCCGGCACGCAGTTCGCGCTCGGGGAAATTCTCGGGACCGGGACGGCGATGGGAGTTATTCGCGCCCAACAACTTCCGGAGGCCTCACTCGTCGAGAACGCCTTCACCGACGCATACAGCCGTTCCACCCGACTCGTGCAGCAGTGCCAACGGATCGCGAGTCAGCTCAGCAGCTATGCCGCCAAGATCGACAAGGTTCATGCGGCGATCCTGGACTTGCTGTCGCGGATCTGCGATCCGCTGACCGGGTTCAAAGAGGTCTGGGACATCCTGACCGACGAGGACGAAGACGAGATCAGAAAGATCGCCAACGACATCCGCACGGTGATCGACAATTTCAATTCCGAGGTCAAGGCGCTGGAAGCCGAGATCGCCTCCGCCCTCGCCGAAGCCGAGGCGATTGTTACCACGATGGGCAATTACGCCGCCAAGCAGTGGGATCAGTTTCTGCACGGTACCGATGTCGGGCGAATCATCGGTCGGAATGGGCACGGCGGCGAGGAGTTTCTGAGCGAAGCCGCCGAATTCGTCGAAGGCGCGTTGAGCATGAGCCAGCTGCGGCTCCTGTTCGACCCGGTGGGTTTCTACCACGATTCGAACGACATGGTCCGGGGTGCGTTGCCGCTGGCCGGCTTGGGCCCGGAAGGTTCGCCGTCGGTCCAAGATTCGTGGAAAGCATTGGGCAAGGACGTCTCCCATTGGGATCAGTGGCAGACCGATCCCGTCGGGGCGGCCGGCCGGACGTTGTTTGACGGACTGACGTTGGCCCTGCCGGGCGGACCGCTTTCCAGGCTGGGCACCAGGGGCCGCGCAGCGCTGGATGCCATCAAGGGCTTGAAGAAGCCGCCCCTGCCGGAGCCTCTCGATCGCGCGGGAATCAAGCCGCCCGAGACGCCTAAGCCGCCCGTCGAGCGCCCCAAACCACCGCCGACCGGCCCGAAACCGCCGGAACCAGGCAGTCCAGCACCTACGCCCAAGCCGGGCCCGGCCCCCGCCGGCACCGCACCGCCGCATAGCCCAACCGAGCCCAAGCCTCCAGCCGGTAAGACGCCCAAACCGACTGCGCCGCCACCGACGTCCGGTGGCAAGCCACCCGCGTCTGCACCTGCGGAGGCGCCCCAGCCGCATGAGCATGTCCCGACGACTCCGAGCGAAAATCCGGGCGAGCTGGCTCAGAAAGGCGCAAACCCGTCTGCGCCGCATCCGCCGTCGGTGCCGACAGGTAGCGGCCCAGGCGAGGCGCCAGTCCCGCACGGCGGGGCGCCTCACATGGGTGAACCGGGCCCACACGGACCACACCAACCCAATGGGGCGACGCCGCATCTTCCTGACGGCGGATCCCCACACCATCCCGGTGAGGGCACGCCATACCCACCGGCTGATGGCTCACCACTCGAACCCGGCGACGGCAGCGGCCACCCACATTCAACGATCCCGTTGACACCGGCTGATATAGCGGCGTTGACCGATTACACTGGGCCTGGCTATCAAGAATTAAATGACGTCCTGAGGAACGGCGCATTGGATGCATCTCATCAAGCGCGAGTCGACGCGATAAATCGAGCATTAGAAAAGCTTCCAGCCTACCAAGGCCCGGTCATTCGAGGCACAAGCTTACCGACCGAAGTTCTCGACCGATATCAACCTGGCCGAGTCATTACAGAACCTGCTTTTACGAGTACGACAACTCTCCGGGCCGTCGCAGAGGGACCGGCGTTCGGCGGAAATGTCGAGTTTAGAATTTTCTCCCTCACTGGTCGAGATATTTCGTCTTTCTCGATGTATCCCGGCGAGAAAGAGGTGTTATTCCCGCCGGGATCAAAGTTCTATGTCGAAAACAGGACAGTCGACCCGAGAACGGGTCGGACCATTATCGAGATGATTGAGCGCTAGGCATAGCGTATGGTACAGGCGCAGGCGAGTGATATGGAGATTGCATGATGAGCGAGAAAATCGCGGGTAAGATCTTTTCAACTCCCGAGGAAGCTGGCGTCACACCACCGACGCCCGAAGAATTAGCACGGGCACGGAAAGCATTTGACGAGTTTCAGCGAGAGGTGGACGCTATCGCTCCGGAAGATCGAATCAAGGAAATCTCACCAAAGTTTTGGGATGACATTTCCGGGACTGAGTACGATCCAAAGAATCGCTGATTCACGCACATCTCGATGACTGCGAATCTCCGTGGCCTGTCCGCCAATGACGATTTGCTACGCATCCTTTCGGATTTCTTCGGCACTGCGAAAAGCGTGACGCCGTGTGCACTAGAAATGCATACGTCGAGAGACCTGTCGATCCCAAGCCGAGCGGTGCTATCGAAGAGTTAAGTGTCACAACACATTTCGCGCCGCAGTCTCCACAACACCAACCCATGTCGGAGGCGTGAAACCGGCCATCAAGCCTGCCGGATAGGGTTGATAGCGGCCGCGGACCGGCCACCCGATGGCCCGGCGATCCAGGAGGTGTGGCGATGACTTCCTCAGAGTCGGATGAGTCGGACAACGCCGACCCCGCCGTTCGAGTTGACCTGGAGTCGGTAGCGGCCAATGCCAGCGCCGCCCGCGCGCTCGAGGGCCTGCAAGAGGCGACCGCCGCCCAAGGTGGCCCGCAACCGCCGATCGACCTGACCGCCGCGGCGTTCTTCGACGTCGACAACACATTGGTCCAGGGCTCTTCCGCGGTGCATTTCGGACGCGGTCTGGCCGCGCGCAACTACTTCACTTATCGCGACGTGATCGGATTCATCTACGCGCAGACCAAGTTTCAGCTACTCGGCAAGGAGAACAGCAACGACGTCGCCGCCGGCCGACGCAAAGCGCTCACGTTCATCGAGGGCCGCTCGGTCGAAGAGCTGGTCACCCTCGGCGAGGACATCTACGACGAGATCATCGCCGACAAGATCTGGGCCGGCACTCGGGAGCTCACCCAGATGCATCTGGACGCGGGCCAGCAGGTGTGGCTGATCACGGCAACGCCGTACGAGCTTGCCGCAACCATTGCGCGTCGGCTCGGCCTGACCGGCGCGCTGGGCACCGTGGCGGAATCGGTGGACGGCGTCTTCACCGGTCGGCTCGTCGGCGACATCCTGCACGGCCCGGGCAAGGCGCACGCCGTTCGGTCCCTGGCGATCCGCGAGGGCCTCAATCTCAAACGCTGTACGGCCTACTCCGACAGCTACAACGACGTGCCGATGCTGTCGCTGGTGGGCACCGCGGTCGCCATCAACCCCGACGCCCGGCTGCGCAGCCTGGCCCGGGAGCGCGGATGGGAGATCCGCGACTTCCGGACCGCTCGCAAGGCCGCGCGGATCGGGGTTCCGTCGGCGCTGGCCCTCGGCGCCGCAGGCGGTGCGCTGGCCGCGTTGGCGTCCCGGCGCCAATCCCGCTGATAGGCTGCGCCGCTGAGCAACGATTAGTGGGGAGCCCGCAACGCCATGACAACATCAGAGGGGGCCACGACCCTTCCCGAGGGGACCCAGGGCCTGATCGGCAGCCATTACCGCGCACCGGACTACTTCGAGGTCGGCCGCGAAAAGATCCGCGAGTTCGCGGCCTCGGTGCAAGACGACCACGCGACGCACTTCAGCGAGATTGACGCCGGGGAAGCCGGGTATCCGGCCGTGGTGGCTCCGCTGACATTCCTGGCAATCGCCGGACGCCGGGTGCAGCTGGACATTTTCACGAAGTTCAGCATCCCGATCAACATCGCCCGGGTGCTGCATCGCGACCAGAAGTTCACCTTTCACCGCCCGATCCTGGCCCACGACAAGTTGTACTTCGATACCTATCTAGACTCGGTCATCGAGTCGCACGGCACTGTGATCGCCGAGATCCGCAGTGAGGTGACCGACGCCGACGGCAAACCGATCGTCACCAGCGTCGTAACCATGCTCGGGGAAGCCTCACACCCAGACGCGCGCGCTGAAGAAACCGTCGCCGCGATTGCATCAATATCTGCACGAAAGTAGGGTCGATTTGATGACGTCCCAGGGGGAAGCCGGTGGCACCCAGCTCAAGCCACCAGTCGAAAAAGTCCGGTCCCATTACGACAAGTCGAACGAGTTCTTCAAGCTCTGGCTCGACCCGTCAATGACCTACAGCTGCGGTTACTTTGACGAAAATCCAGACCCGCAGAACCTCACCAAGACGCTCGAAGAGGCGCAGTACGCCAAGCGCAAGCTCGCGCTGGACAAGCTGAACCTCGAGCCCGGCATGACGCTGCTGGACATCGGCAGCGGCTGGGGCTCGACAATGCGGCACGCGGTGGCCGAGTACGACGTCAACGTCATCGGCCTGACGCTCAGCGAGAACCAGCACGCCCACTGTGTGGCGGAGTTCGACAAGATGGACAGCCCCCGCCGCAAGGAGGTGCGGATCCAGGGCTGGGAGGAATTCCCCGACGAGCCGATCGACCGCATCGTGTCGCTGGGGGCTTTCGAGCACTTCGCCGACGGCGCCGGTGACGCCGGGTACGAGCGGTACGCCACCTTCTTCAAGAAGTACTACGACCTGCTGCCCGACGACGGCCGCATGCTGCTGCACTCGATCGTCGTCCCCAGCCGCGAAGAGGGCAACGCGATGGGCCTGAAGGTCAACATGACCCTGCTGCGGTTCATCAGCTTCATCCTGAAGGAGATCTACCCGGGCGGGAAGCTGCCGCAGGTGGACCTGGTCGACAAGTACTCGACTGACGCCGGCTTCAAGATCGAGCGCCACCACTTCATCGGCAAGAACTACGTCCCGACGCTGACCGCGTGGGCCGATGCCCTCGAGGCGCACAAGGAAGAGGCGATTGCCCTGAAGGGGCAGGAGACCTACGACATCTACCTGAAGTACTTGCGCGGCTGCTCGGACCTGTTCCGCGACGGCTATACCAACGTCTGCCAGTTCACGCTGGTCAAGTAACCCGTACGCAAGACGCCCCGGTGCCAATCGGCCCGGGGCGTTTTCGTCAGTGCTGGCCGATGCGTTAGCCGAGAAAGACGTTGCGACGCCCGGCCAGCAGGCGG
Source organism: Mycobacterium ahvazicum (assembly GCF_900176255.2). GTDB lineage: Bacteria > Actinomycetota > Actinomycetes > Mycobacteriales > Mycobacteriaceae > Mycobacterium > Mycobacterium ahvazicum. The sequence continues at coordinate 284,400 of NZ_FXEG02000002.1, read as the reverse complement.
TACAGCGTCTGCTGGATGGTCTCGCGCACCTGATCAGTCAGCTCGAAGGTGACCATCGGGTCCTCGGCGTCGGACGCGGCGTAGTCGTCGGTGTAGATCGGCTCACCGAACGCGATACGCCACTTCGACGGCAGCGGCACCAGCCCGGCCGGTCCGGCCAGCGGGAACAGCGGGGTGAGCGGGAAGTAGGGCAGGCCGAACAGGCGCGCCAGCAGCTTCACGTCGGTGAGCATCGGGTAGATCTCTTCGGATCCGATGATCGAGCACGGGATGATCGGCGCCTTGGTGCGCAGCGCCGCCGTCACGAAGCCACCGCGACCGAACCTCTGCAGCCGGTAGCGGTCCTCGAAGCGCTTGCCCAGGCCCTTGTAGCCCTCCGGGAACACCGCGGTGAGCTCGCCCGCGGCCAGCAGCCGGTGTGCGTCCGTCGTGCAGGCCATGGTGTGACCCGCCTTGCGGGCGGCTTCGCCGACCAGAGGTAGGTCGAACACCATGTCGGCGGCCAGCAGCCGCATGTCCCGCTGCGCCGGATGTTCGTCGTGTACCGCCACCGACAACATCAGTCCGTCGAACGGCAATACCCCGGCGTGATTGGCCACCAACAGCGCGGCGCCTTCAGTCGGCAGGTTCTCGATCCCGCTGACCTCGACGCGGAACCAGTTCTTGAAAAAGAATCTCAGCAAAGGCCGAACGATCGCGTTGTTGAAGTGCGGATCGAAGCCGAATTCGTCGACTGCGTAGTCGCCCGTCAGACGCTGCCGGAAAAATCCGGCGACCGAGGCGACCTGTTGAGCAAACTCGTTGAGCGGAGCCTCAGTTGACGAAGTCCCACCCGCGACGCGCCGGTGCTCGTCGATTTCGCGGACCACCGAGGCGATCTGTTCGGCAGATGCATGACCGTGCGGATCGGACAGCAAGGAAGGATGCTGACGCGATGCTTCGGCTCTGCGGCGAGCTGCGACGCGACCCCGATTACTGTGCAGGGGAATGACATTCGCTCTGGTTTCACCCGCCACGATATCTACCTGACCCCACCCCATGGAATTGGATTTCGGCTTCCCCAGCGCTGCGCTAAGGCTATGGCGCGACCCTCCAAGGAGCGTACCCGATGTGGGTCGATTATGGGAGTCAGGCCGCGACCGCGAACATAGTCGTCAAACGCCTCCGCGGTCGACCATTTCGGCTGATAGCCGAGCTCGGTGCGCATCCTCGAGGTGTCCATGACCCGGCCATAACTCAGGTAATTGAATTGTTCCCGATTGATCTCGGTATAGCGATTGGCTCGCCGCAGCGAATCCAGCGCCCACACACCGAAACCCGGCACCGGCAACGGAATACGGCCCGCACGCCGGATCGCCTGCGACAGCATGATGATGCCGTCGGCGCCGACGTTGAAGGTGCCGGCCTTGCCGGCCATCGCCGCACGCTCGAGCGCACCCAACGCGTCTTGCTCGTGCAGCAACTGCAATCGCGCGTCCCGGCCGAACATCGTCGGGACCACCGGACCGGCCAGATACCGGGACAGGGTGGTGTCCATCGCCGGGCCAATCATGTTGGCCAGCCGCAGAATCGTCACCGCGATATCGGGGCGACGCCGCCCCAGCCCGCGCACGTATCCCTCGATGTCGAGGGAGTCCTTGGCGAATCCACTGCGCAGCGGGCGACGGCTACTGCTGTCCTCGGTGAACATCACCGGGTCGTGCGGGCTTGACCCGTATACCTCGGAGGTCGACTTCAGCACGACGCGCCGGACCGAGGGCGCTTTCTGGCAGGCCGCGAAAAGCTGCATCGCGCCCATCACGTTCAGTTCCTTCAGTGCCGCCGTGCCGCCGGAGCGGGGCGCGTATGACGCCGCGGCGGCATGCACCACCGTGTCGACGTCGCCGTTGCGAATCACCTTGGCTATGAAGGGATTACGAATGTCGGCGCGGACGAACTCGGCCCGCCCCATCCGGCGCAGCATGTCCTTGCTCGGCGCAATCGCGTCCACCGCGATAACCCCTTGGATCAATGGGTTCTGCGCCAGCCGGGCAATCAAGTAGCCGCCGAGAAACCGGCACGCACCGGTCACCAGCACCACCTTGGGGTAGTGCATCGTGTTATCCGCGTTGTCGCCGGTTCCGGCTCCGCCTCCGCTCGACGAATCCACCCGAACAGCCTAGCGGCCGAGATGCGCCGCGGCGCTATGGCCGCGCGGTGGTCGGTGAGTTCGCGAGTGCGGCGAAGCGGGGCTTACTTGCCCAGTTTTCTGCGCTGCACTCGCGTGCGGCGCAGCAGCTTGCGGTGCTTTTTCTTCGACATACGCTTGCGCCGCTTCTTGATTACTGAACCCATGAACTCCGCTATCTGACCTGTGACCGCTTCTTAAGGACTGCTGAAGTAATTGAAAACTTCGGGGTCACTTTACCCGGCGGGCCGCACCGAACACCAAACCGCCGGTCGCGCGGCCGGTTGAACGGCCACGCGCCACGCGTCGGTCCCGATCGGTCCGCCGGCGTCTCGCGGCGAGCGCGGGCTCAGCCGGCGTCGAAGTAGGACGTCTCCAGCATGTCGTGCACCGCCTTGGCGTGCACGCGGAAGGACCGGCCAACTCGTACCGCCGGCAGCTCTCCGTTGTGCACCAAGCGGTAAACCGTCATCTTGGAGACCCGCATCAGGGCCGCCACCTCGGCGACGGTGAGAAATTGTGTCCTTGCCTGGCTATCGGCCGAAGCTGTGTCCCGCGGCTTACCTGCGGAATCTCGCGCCGATGGCCCATTGGTAGACGTCATCGCAACCCAATCGTGTCAGGCCCGCGCAACGCCAGCGGCTTCCCCTCCGCTGGCACCCACACGGGCATACAGAAAGGAGAATAGCGGGACTAGTGGGGTTACTGGTACTGGTGGGGGACAATCAATTTGAAATCTTTAAATTATTCCGATGTAATTCTCAGCTGCTCAGAGCGCGTTTTCGCGGCCTGAACGGCCGCGTCGACGGCTGTGCGCAGCCCCCCTCGTTCGAGTTCGCGCAGCGCAGCGGCGGTCGTACCGCCCGGTGAGGTCACCATGGCACGCAGTTGCGCCGCGGTGGCATCCGACTGCTTGCCCATTGCCTCGCTGTCGGCCGGCCCCGGCCCTTGATCCAGCCGTTCCAGCAGCAGCGCCGCCGATCCAGCCATCGTCTGTGCCGTCAGGTCCGTCGCCACGCCCCGGCTCAGACCCGCCGCGACGCCCGCGTCCACCAGCGCCTCGACCATCAGAAAGAAATACGCGGGTCCCGAGCCCGACAGTGCGGTCACCGCATCCATTTGGGATTCGGGCACGGTCAGCACGCCGCCGACCGCGTCGAACAGCGCCGACACCTCCTGGAGCTGCGGCGGGGTGACGAAACGGCCCTTGGCCAGCGCGGTCACCCCCGCGCCCACCACTGCGGCCGCGTTCGGCATCGCCCGGACCACCGGCGTCCCGGCGGGCAACTTGGACTCGAAGGAGGCGAGCGTGATCCCCGCCGCGACGGTGACGAAAACCTGCTCGGCGCTGTCGCCTTCGACCGCGGAAGCCGCTTTGCTCAGCTTTTCCATCACCGACTCGACGTCGGCGGGCTTCACCGCGACGACGATGAACGTCGCGCCGCTCACCGCATCGCCCACTGACGATGTGACCAGCACCGAATACGTGTCGGCCAGGTACTTGGCGCGTTCCGGGACACGTTCGGCCACCACCAGGTCCTTGACCTTTCGCCCGGACCGAAGCAGACCCGACAGCAGGGCCTCGCCCATGCTGCCACCACCGATGATCGCGATTCTCGCCACGGAGAAAGCATCGCAGACGGCCGGGCTTCGCCCGGCTACCGGGGCGCGGGCACCAGCGCCAGTTGCCGGGACTGCGCGACCAGCCGGCCCAGGCTGTCGACGACGATGTGGTCCTCGTCGAACCAGTCGTGCCCGATCTCCAGGCAGGTACAGATCACGCGCAGCCAGCCGTCGGCGGGCAGGGCGCGAAGGAAGGCGGTCAGCTGGATCGTGGGCGCCCAGCCGGTGCGCTCCACGGCGAACGTCACCGGTGCGGACAGATCGCCGCACATCAGCGCGAAGAGGCCGTCAGGAGCGACACCACGCGGCCGCGCCCACATCTGCAGCATCGGGGGCCGCCCGTCGGTGCTGGGCGCCAGCGTCGACAGCAGCGGCCGCACATCGCAGCCCTCGCCCAGGTGCACCAGGCCGGCCAGCGGGTGGCCGGGCCCGATCGGTTCGATGTCGTCGGGCGGTTCCGGCGACATCAGGTCCAGGACCGGATTCGCCGACAAAAGCGGCGCGGTGTCGCCGCCGGGTTCGAAGTGCTCCGGCTCGCCGAGGTTGACCACCGCGTGCACGGCCGTGCGATCCCCCTGGGTGAGTTCGACGTCGACGACGCTGATCCGCCGGCCGCGCTTGCGGATCGACGTGATCAGCCGCATCGGCCCCGGGTCGGGTGCCCACAGGAAGCTCGCCGACACCGCCACCGGTTCGTGCCCCGCCTCGGCACAGGCGTGACGCGCCGCGTTGGCACACAACGCCAGCATCGCGCCGCCGTGCACCTTGGGACCGATGGTCCAGTGCGTGTTGAGCTCTCCCTCGAATACCCCCGGATCGACCTTCCGCAGCGTCATTGCAGTGGTGAATAGCGCGGTCATGGTCTCCTGAGGGGTCACTGCGCGGTCAGCGCATCAGATGCGTGCGGGCGAACTGCAGCGATTCGGCGAGCATGGCTTCGCGCTCGCTGGCCGAGCGGGCGCTGGACGTGGACACCTCGAGGATGGCGTGGCCGGCGAAATGGCCGGCCGCCAGCAGCTGGCACACCTCGGCGGTGGGTTGAGTGCCGCGCCCGGGCACCAGATGCTCGTCGGCGGGCAGGCCGCTGCCGTCGCACAGATGCAAATGCACCAGCCCGGCGCCCATCCGCTCGGTCATTTCCAGCGCGTCGGTGCCGGCGGTCGAGGTATGCGACAGGTCCAGCGTGTAGTGCGCGTGGTCGCCGTCCAGCGGGTCGTAAGACGGCGAGAATGCCGAAATCGCCGGGCCCGGCCCGCCGCCGCGCCGGCGCATCCGTTCCCGCGACTGGTCGGTCCCGAAGAACCGGTCCGCCCGGAACGGGAACATGTTCTCCACCGCGACCATCACGTCGCTGGACGCTTCCAGGGCGGTTACCTGTTCGCTGAATCCTTCGGCGTAGCGCCGCTGCCAGCGGAACGGCGGGTGCACGACGACGGTTTGCGCGCCGAGTTCCTCGGCGGCGCGCACGCTGCGTTCCAGCTTGGGAATCGGATTGGAGCCCCACACCCGCTGTGAGATCAGCAGGCAGGGCGCGTGGACCGAAAGGACCGGCACCTGATAGCGCTGCGACAGCTTCTTGACGGCGGAGATGTCCTGGCTGACCGACTCGCTCCACACCATCAGCTCGACGCCGTCGTAGCCCAGCCGGGCCGCGTACTCGAATGCGGCCTCGGCCCTCAATGGGTAGACCGAGGCCGTGGACAGGCCGACCTTGATTGCTGGGCGCACTGTTGGGGGCGACGCCTAGCCGGACTGCATCGATAGCGCCAGCGGTCCCAGGGTGATCAGCGCCCCGACTGCCACCGCGATCAGCGTGCTCGCGATGTCCTCGGTTTTGCGCACCACCCGCACTCCGGCCACCAGACCGAGGATGACCAGCACCGACAGGACCAGGGCCACCAGGCTATTCCATCGCCACAGCTGGTCGAACGCGATGAAGAGCCCGGCGCCGAATGCGACGGCCAGCATCGACTGCAACACGATCAAGCTGCCGCGCCAGAGCGCCTCGAGTTTGCCGGGCGCCGGCTGGGTGTCCTTGGGTTTGTCCGCGCGCGCGACGTCGACGCCGGCCTTAACGGGCGCCTCTTCCGAGGTCGACGCGTCCGCGTCGGCACCCTCTCGCTGGTCGCTGCGCCGCCGGGCCACTTCGTCGGCGAGGGTCTGTCCGCCGAACAGCGTCGAATCAGACGTCTGCAGGTAGGAGCGCACGTAAGCGGAATCCTCGGTCGCGGGTTCGGCTTCGCGCACGTCGGAATCCATGACGTCCACCGGAATGTCGGCGTAATGGTCGACCGGGTCCGGGCTCATGTCCTCGGCGCCGGAGGGTGCCGCGGGCTCACCGGCGGGCCCGGCCGGGTTCTCGGCGGGCGGCCCGGCCTCGGGTGTATCGGGACGGCGCGTGGGCCGGGGGTAAGCACTGCGCTCGGGCCCTACCCGGGGCGGCTGCGGCGGCGACTTGGGCCAGCGGGGCTCGGGCCGGGCCGCCTCGGGCCGGGCCGCCGGCGTGGGCCGGTCCTCGGTGACCGGTTCGGCGACGCCGGCTTGCGAGGCGGGTTCGGGCGCCGCTTCGAGATCGGCCTCGGGTTCGGCGACCTCGACGGCCCCATTGGCCTCGTGTGTTGTCTCGCCGTGCTCTTCGTCGTCGCGGATGACGGGAATCTCGCCGGTCAGTTCGGCGACGGTGACCGTATCGCTGTCGCCGCGCCGGCGGCGCCGTCGCCGGGTGACCGCCGGGGCGCCGATGGTGCCATTCCTGGCCAGCAGTTCGGCCACCGAGATGGGCCGAGTGCCGGGGCTCTCGGTCTCTGGGTGTGGTCCGGTCATGGTTTGTCGCCTCTCGATCGGCTGGCGTTCCGATCTGCTGCCTGACCTCCAGCATTGCGCACCGAAGTCTCTACGAGGGCTGTTCCGTCGGCTTCGCTGTCGAGCTTGCGCAAGATGAGACCTTCCCGTAACGCCCACGGGCAGATATCCACTGTTTCGATCGACAGCGCTCGCATACTCGCCTCCGCCACCAAAGCGCCCGCCACGATCTGCGGCGCCCGCTCGGCGCTGACTCCTTCCAATTCCGCCCTGTCAGCGGTGGTCATCCTAGATATGAAAGATATGAGTTGCCTGAGGCCGTTGGCCGTCAGCGTCCGCTTGACCCGCGGTCCGGCGGCCGAGGGCGCCGCACCGGTCAGCCGGGCCAACGACCGGAACGTCTTCGACGTTGCCACCGCGAGGTCCGGGGCGCCAGCTTCGAGCACGGCGAGGCTGGCGTCAGCCAGCTCGGCGTCCAGCCAATCGCGCAGCATCGCCACCCGGCGCCGCCCGGGCGGGTCGTCGGGCAGCCACTCGCGGGTCAGCCGCCCGGCACCCAGCGGCATCGACAAGGCGACTTCGGGTTCTTCGTCGACGCCGCTGGACAGCTCCAGCGAGCCGCCGCCGATGTCGAGGTTGATGATCCGCCCGGCACTCCATCCGTACCAGCGGCGCACCGCCAGGAAGGTCAGCCGCGACTCGTCCACCCCGGTCAGCACTTGCAACGCGACACCGGTCTCTTTGCGCACCCGGCTCAGCACGTCGTCGGAATTCTCGGCGTCGCGGACCGCGGAGGTGGCGAAGGCCATCAGCTCCGCGCAGCCTGAGCTGACGGCGATCTTGGCGAACTCGTCGATCGTGGAGATCAGCTTTTCGGCCCCGCGCTTGGTGATCTTTCCCGAGCTGTCGGTGGCTTCGGCCAACCGCAAGGTGGCCTTCGTCGAACTCATCGGGGTGGGGTGCCCACCGCGGTGGGCGTCCACCACCAGCAGATGGACCGTATTGCTACCCACGTCGAGCACGCCTAATCGCACGAAAACAAACTAGCGGGACAACGATGAGCCGTGGGTTGCGCCCCGCTGAGGAGAGTGGCAATTCACACCGGTGCCGGCTCGGGTGTCAGCGAAGCGAACAGCAGGAATATTGGTCTAACGTTGCATCCGTGGCGAATTCGCACCCCGAGCCCGGGCAAGAAGTGGAATTGGATTTTGCCCGTGAATGGGTGGAGTTCTTCGATCCGGACAACCCGGAGCACTTGATCGCGGCCGACCTCACGTGGTTGCTGTCGCGCTGGACGTGCGTGTTCGGCACCCCGGCCTGCCGCGGCACGGTCGAGGGACGCCCCGACGACGGGTGTTGCTCGCATGGCGCGTTCCTGTCCGACGACGACGACCGCGCCGGCCTGGACGACGCCGTCAAACAACTCACCGACGCCGACTGGCAATTCCGCGAAAAAGGTTTGGGCCGTAAGGGATATCTCGAACTCGACGAGCACGACGGTCAACCGCAACACCGCACCCGAAAATACAAGGGCGCGTGCATTTTCCTGAACCGCCCCGGTTTTCCCGGCGGCGTCGGCTGCGCGCTGCACAGCAAGGCCCTCAAGCTGGGCGTGCCGCCGTTGACGATGAAACCCGAGGTCTGCTGGCAGCTGCCGATCCGGCGCAGTCAAGAGTGGGTGACGCGGCCCGACGGCACCGAGATCCTGAAGACCTGGATCACCGAATACGATCGCCGCGGCTGGGGCTCTGGTGGTGCCGACTTGCACTGGTACTGCACCGGCGATCCGGCAGCGCACGTCGGGGCCAAGCAGGTGTGGGAAAGCCTCGCCGACGAACTCACCGAGCTCCTCGGTTCCAAGGCCTATGCCGAATTGGCGGCAATGTGCAAGCGCCGCAGTCAATTAGGGCTCATCGCCATCCACCCGGCGACGCGAATCGCGGAGTAGCCCCCGCAGGTCAGGTCGACTGCGACCGGTACGCCGCGACCATTCGCAGCGCGCTGGCAAGCAGATACGCCTCGACAGCCGCGGCAGCCGCGGCGTCGTCGCGCGCCAGCACCGCCTCGGTGATCGCCCGCAGATCGGCAATCACCGGCTCAGGCTCGTCGTAGGCCGGTGTGAGCTCATGCTCGCGACCGCCGAAGGAATGGTCGACCCAGCGATACAGCAGCCCCAACGCACGGTTACGCGTGCCGTGGATGAGCACCTGGAAGAAGGCGAGGTCGGCCGCCTGGCGCGCTGCGGCGCTGTCGGCGTCCTGCACGCCGGCCAGCGCGGCGCGCAACGCCTCGTCATCTTCGGGACCGCACCGTTGCGCGGCCAACCGCCCGATCAACGGGCCCAGCGCCGCGCGGATCTCGAGGAGCTCGACCAAAAACTCGGGACCCAACTTCCGTATCAACGCTTCGACCACAGCGGGGTGGGTGAGTTGCTGAGGATCCCGGACCACGTTGCCGCTGCCGTGCCGGGCCTCGATCAGGCCCATCTGCTGCAGCCGCGCCAGACCCTGTCGCAGCGACGTGCGGTTGACCCCGAGTTGCTCGGCCAGCTCCCGCTCCGGCGGCAGCGCCGAGCCCGGCGGGAACGCGCCGTCGAGGATCGCGTCGGCGATCGACGCGGTGATCTGTTCGTCCACCCGCTGGCGGTCGGGTGGCCGAAGCACATTTGACTGGTTCATTGGTTCAACCAATATAGTGGGCGAGACCGACAACGTGGTGGAGGCGACGCGGTGGACGAGAAGCTATTGGCCGCGGCCGCGCGCTGGCGGGGCAAGACAGGTCGGCTGGAGGTCTGGTACGCCACCCTCTCGGACCCGTCGACCCGGGCCGGCCTGTGGATTCACTGCGAAACGGTCGCACCGAGCGACGCTCGCGCCCCTTACGCACACGGCTGGGCGACCTGGTTTCCGGCCGACGCCGCACCGCACACCGAGCGTTTCGGACCCGAGCCGGTTCAACCGGCGATCGGCGCCTGGTTCGACTCGGCCGGGGTGCGCGCGGCTCCCGAAGAACTGACCGGACGAGCCGGAGCCCTGGCTTGGGAACTGGCCTGGAAAGACGCCGGCGCGCCACTGTGGACCTTCCCGAAGCCGGTGTGGGATCGCGAACTGCTGCCCGGGGCTCAAGTCGTTCTCGCTCCGACCGCCGACTTCACCGGCGCACTGACCGTCGGCGGCCTCACCCATCACGTCGACGGCTGGCGCGGCGGCGTCGCCCACATCTACGGACATGGCAACGCCAAACGCTGGGGCTGGATCCACGCCGACCTCGGGAACGGCGACGTCCTGGAGGTCGTCACCGCGGTATCACACAAACCGGGCCTGCGCAGGCTGGCGCCGCTGGCGTTCGTTCGCTTTCGTATCGACGGAAAGGATTGGCCCGCAAGCACATTGCCGTCACTGAGAATGCGCACCACCCTCGGCCTGCGGCACTGGCAGCTGGAAGGACGCATCGGCGGTCGCCGCGTGCTCATCCGCGTCGACCAGCCGCCGGAGCGCTGCGTGAGCCTGGGTTATACCGATCCCGACGGCGGCACGGCGGTGTGCACCAACACCGAACAGGCCGACATCTACGTCGAGGTCGACGAACGCCGGTGGTCGGTGCTGGGCACCGGCCACGCCGAAGTCGGCCTGCGCGGCAGCGAGGCGCCCGCCCTCAACGAAAGGACAACGACATGAGCTTTCTGCTCGACCCGCCGCTGCTGTTCGCCTCCGGACTGCTCATCGAGCGCCAACTGCCGCCGGATCGCCGCGATGCCGCCGAGGCCGCCACGCTGGGCGTCTTCTTCGGCGGATCGTTCGGCCTCTACCACAACGTGCCCGGACTGGGCATGCTGTGGCGCCCCTTCCGTGCCCGCAATGGCCGCGACTTCATGTGGAACAGCGGGGTTTTCGGCGTCAAGACCGAGGAGGCGGGCTGGCCGCTGCACGCGGCGGCGGGGGCCATCTTCGCGACCTACCCGTTCTTCATCAAATTGGGCCGCCGGCTCGGGCGTTTGGTATGAGCCGCCGGGCCGCGTTGGCCTCGTTCGGCACCGCGCTGCTGCCCGAGGAGCACGGCGGTCCGCCATCGGCTCAATTGGTCGACCGCGTCGAGCGCTACCTCACGCAGCTGCCCGCGACGACACGGCTGGCGGTGCGGGCCGGACTGCTGTGCATGAGTGCGGCAAGCTACCTCACCACCGGTCGCTCGAATTCGCGCCTCGACGCCGGCCAGCGTGATCAAGTGCTGCGCCGGCTCGCCGCACTCGGCCCGGATGCCGGAGTGGCCGTCGAGGCGATGAAGGCGATCGTCCTGCTTGCCAACGGCGCGGATACCTTTGCCCCAGAGCTACTTTCACGGGCGCAGGCGCACGATACGGCGCGCCCCGATGCGCGCCTGACGGTCATCTCCTCGGCCGATAGTCGCTCCGTGATGACCGCCGATGTGGTGATCGTCGGCTCCGGTGCCGGCGGCGCCATGGCGGCGCGCACCCTGGCGCAAGCCGGCCTCGACACCGTGGTGCTCGAGGAGGGACGCCGTTGGACGGTTGAGGAGCTGCGCACTACCCATCCGATCGACCGATATGCCGGGTTGTATCGCGGCGCCGGCGCAACCGTCGCACTGGGACGCCCGTCCATAGTCCTGCCCCTGGGCCGGGCGGTCGGCGGCACCACCATGGTGAACTCCGGAACGTGTTACCGGCCACCGCTTTCGGTGCAGCGGCGCTGGCGCGACGAGTTCGGCCTCGACCTGGCTGACCCGGACCGGCTGGCCCACCATCTCGACGATGTCGAGCGCACGCTGCGGGTCGCGCCGGTGCCCCTGCAGATCATGGGTCGCAACGGGCGCCTGTTGCTTGATGCCGCTGCGACGCTGGGATGGGACGCGGCACCGATCCCCCGAAACGCGCCGGGCTGCGAAGGTTGTTGCCAATGCGCGATCGGCTGCCCCCGCAACGCCAAGTTCGGTGTGCACCTCAACGCGCTGCCACAAGCCTGCGCCGCGGGCGCGCGGATCATCTCGCAGGCGCGCGTCGAACGGGTACTGCACCGCAACGGCCGGGCCCGCGGAGTGCGGGCCCGACGGCCAGACGACACCGCGCTGGACATCCTCGCCGAGTCGGTGGTGGTTGCCGCCGGCGCCACCGAGACACCGGGATTGTTGCGGCGCAGCGGGTTTGGTGCGCATCCGCGCCTGGGCCGAAATCTCGCGCTGCATCCGGCGACGATGCTCGCCGGGCGCTTCGCCGATGATGTGTACGCCTGGCACGGCGTGTTGCAGAGCGCGGCCGTCCACGAATTTCACGAGTCGGACGGCGTGTTGATCGAAGCAACCTCGACGCCGCCGGGAATGGGGTCGATGGTCTTTCCCGGCTACGGCGCCGAGCTGCTCGGCTGGCTCGACCGCGCACCTCAAGTCGCGACGGTCGGCGCCATGGTCGCCGACCGCGGAGTGGGCTCGGTCTTCGCGGTGCGCGGCGAGACAGTGATGCGCTACAACATCTCTCGTGCCGACATCGCCAAGCTGGTGACCGCCGTCGAGGCGATGGGCCGCCTGTTGTTCGCGGCGGGTGCGGTCGAGGTGCTCACCGGTCTGCCCGGCGCACCGACGGTGACGTCGCTGTCGGCCTTAAGGGATGCGCTGAGCCGCAGCAATCCCAGGAGCCTGCACCTGGCCGCCTTCCATCCCACCGGCACCGCGGCGGCCGGCGCAGATGAACAGGTCTGCCCCGTCGACACAGCGGGACGATTGCGCGGCATCGACGGAGTGTGGGTTGCCGACGCGTCGATCCTGCCCAGCTGCCCCGAGGTGAACCCGCAGGTGTCCATCATGGCGCTGGCGCTGGCGGTCGCGGACGAGGTGGTCGCGGCTCGCTGATGCGGTGTGCATCCTCGGGTCGAGGGTGCGGCGCGGGCGCCGCCGCGCCGGTGGTGCCGCCACTCGTGTTAGGAAGGGGAGTGCCGGTTCCCGACTTCATCGTTGAGTTGCGTCGCGCGATCGGCCATGCGCCGTTGTGGTTGCCCGGCGTTACCGCCGTCACCATTCATGAGCACAAAGTGCTGTTGGTGAAGCGCTCGGATAATGGCGCCTGGACAGCGGTGACGGGGATCGTGGAACCGGGCGAGAATCCGGCGGATTGCGCTGTGCGCGAAGTGCTCGAAGAAACCGGGGTTCAGGTGCAGGCTGTCAGACTGGCCTGGGTCAAGGTGGGCCAGCCGACGGTGCACGCCAACGGCGATCACGCGCAGTACCTGGATCACATATTTCGGATGAACTGGCTATCCGGGGAGCCGTATGCGGCCGACGACGAGAGCACCGAGGCGAGATGGTTCGATCTCGACGAGTTGCCACCGATGACAGCGAACATGCGCCGGCGCATCGAAGTAGGCGCGGCCGACGAGGAGCGGACCCTGTTCGACTCCTCGCGCGGCGATGAGTTGGCGCCGCGGGCCCCATGACGGTGCCCTTGCCGACCGCGGGCTGGGGCTACCCTTCGAGCTTGTAGCCCAGCCCGCGCACCGTCACCAGGTGCACCGGGTTGGCCGGGTCGGCTTCGATCTTGGACCGCAGCCGCTTGACGTGGACGTCGAGCGTCTTGGTGTCGCCGACGTAGTCCGCGCCCCACACCCGATCGATCAGCTGTCCACGGGTCAGCACCCGGCCGCTGTTGCGCATCAGGTACTCGAGGAGGTCAAACTCCTTGAGCGGCAACGTGATTGTGTCGCCGTTCACCGAAACGACATGCCGCTCGACGTCCATCCGGACCGGACCGGACTCCAATACGCCGTCACTGATCTCGGAGTCGTCGTCGCCGCCCCGGCGCAGCACCGCCCGGATCCGGGCAATCAGCTCGCGCGCCGAATAGGGCTTGGTCACATAGTCATCGGCGCCGAGCTCCAGGCCGACAACTTTGTCGATCTCGCTGTCCCGGGCCGTCACCATGATCACCGGCACGCTGGAGCGAGCGCGCAGCTGCTTGCAGACGTCGGTGCCCGACATGCCCGGCAGCATCAAATCAAGCAGCACGATGTCCGCGCCTGCCCGGTCGAACTCGGACAGCGCCGCTGACCCATCGGTCACCACGGTGGCTTCGAAGCCCTCCTTGCGAAGCAGGAAGGCCAGTGGATCGGCAAGCGACTCCTCGTCCTCCACGATCAGCACACTGGTCACGGGCGCCACTCCTCCTCATCGCTGCGCTCTGCATCGTCGTATCCGCGGGTCATCGACTTAGTTCTTCCTCTCGTTGGGACCTGTTGGGCCGCGCCTCGCGGGCCCGGGGTTGCTCGGTTTCTTCGTCGCTATCGGTGTCCTGATAGGCCGGGATCGACAAGGTGAACGTCGAACCGGTTCCCGGCTTGCTCCACACCCCGATGCTGCCGTCATGATTGGCCGCAACGTGTTTGACGATCGCCAGCCCCAGCCCACTGCCACCGGTGGCTCGCGAACGCGCCTTGTCCCCCCGGAAAAACCGCTCGAAGACCCGCTCCTGGTCTTCTAGCGCAATCCCGATCCCGCGGTCGGTAACCGCGATCTCGATGTTGTCGCCACGACGGCAACGGCTGATCGACACCGGCGAACCCGGCGGCGAGTAGGCGATCGCATTAGAGACCAGATTGGCCAATGCGGTCACCAGCAGCGTTTGGTCCCCCAGTACCCGCAAACCGGAGGGCGCGTCGGTGCGAATCTCGATCTTGGCATTGTCCGCAGCCACCTTGTGGCGTGAAATCGCTTCGGCCACAACGGTATCGACCTCGACAGCGACAACGTTGGGCAATCGCTCGGCACCCTGCAGCCGGGAGAGCTCGATGAGCTCAGCCACCATGTCGCCCAACCGGTTGGCCTCGATCAGCACCTTCTCGGCGAAGCGGCGCACGGTTTCGGAGTCGTCCGCCGACGCCAGCAGGGCCTCGGCGAGCAGCGCCATGGCGCCGACCGGCGTCTTGAGCTCGTGGCTGACGTTGGCTACGAAGTCGCGCCGCGTGGCTTCCATACGCGCATGGTCGGACTGGTCGTGAACGAAGACCACAGCGAACCGGCGGTCTTCCTCACTGAGCAGCGTTGCCTGCCCGTGCACCGATATCCCGGACCGTCCGGCGGCCCCGCGCTTGCCGGGCTGTAGGTCGAACTCGACGACCTCCCCGCCCAGCGCCTGCTGCGCCGCTTGCCAGGCTTGGTCGTCGAGCTGCCGATCGCGCACCAGGCCCAATTCCTTGGCCCGCTCGTTGAGGTAGACGACGTCGCGATGCGAATCCACGACCGCGGCGCCCAGCGGCATCAGGGTGACGATTCGTTGCAGCATCTGCGCGACGGTGATGCCGGTCGACTCGGTGGCCACGCGCTGCCGCCGTTGCACCACCCGTGCGGACAACCGAGTGCCGGCCGCCACTCCGACGGCCAGCGCCAGCAAGGACAAGACCCCGGCCAGCAACAGCGCCGAGAACACAGTCACGAACAAAATCCTACAAATCTGGTGAACGCAGCCCTAGCGGAACGAGGCCAAAATCGGACAAGTCACAACTTGCGCTACAGGTGTTCGGCTGTCGTTCATGCGGAATTTGGCCTACGGGCTTTCCGCGCTCAAAAGCGGCGAAAATGAACCGCGTTTGAATCCTACCGGGCACCCTGGCTGGCTACCGCCGCGGCGCCCGCAGCCGCTGCTTCCGGGTCCAGGTAGGTGCCGCCGGGCACCACCGGACGCAGATCGGCGTCCAGGTCGTAGCGCAGCGGAATGCCAGTCGGGATGTTCAACTCGGAGATCTCGTCGTCGGAGATCTGGTCGAGGTGTTTGACGAGGGCGCGCAGCGAGTTGCCGTGGGCGACGATCAGCACCGTCTTGCCGAAGCGCAGATCCGGGACGATCACGTCGGTGAAGTACGGCAGGAAACGCACCACCACGTCGGCCAGACATTCGGTGAGCGGGCCGCCACTGATGTCGGCGTAGCGCGGGTCACCATCCTGGCTGAACTTGCTGCCCTTCTCGATCGGCGGCGGCGGGGTGTCGTAGCTGCGCCGCCAGGCCATGAATTGCTCGTCCCCGTAGCGGGCCTTGGTCTCGGCTTTGTCCAGGCCTTGCAGCGCCCCGTAGTGGCGTTCGTTGAGCCGCCAGCTGCGTCGTACCGGGAGCCACAGCCGGTCGGCGGCGTCCAGCGCCAGGTGCGCCGTGGTGATCGCGCGGCGCAGCAGCGAGGTGTACAGCACGTCGGGCAGCAGGCCGTGCTCGGTCAGCAGCTCGCCGCTGCGAACCGCTTCGGCCCGGCCCTTTTCAGTCAGCCCGACATCGACCCATCCGGTAAACAGGTTCAGCGAGTTCCATTCGCTTTCGCCGTGGCGAAGCAGTACCAGCGTCGCAGTGTCACCCATGCCGGTCAGTCTCTCACGCAGGGTGCGACGCGCGTCGAGCGTAAGGGCACTGCGAAAATCGGGCCCAGAAATCGCAGCCACGTTGCGCTCGCGAGCTGGGCTAGCCGTCTTCGTCGTCGATCAGGTGGGCGAACGCCTCCAGATTCTTCAACGATTCGCCCCGCGATCCCCGCCAATCCCATTCCTTCTGGATCGACGAGCGAAAACCCAACTCCAGCAACGTATTGAAGTCCGAATCCACCGCTTCGAGCACTTGCCCGAGCACCCGGTCGATCTCGTCGGCATCCACCGAGGCCAGCGACATCCGGCCGACCAGGTAGATGTCGCCGACGTTGTCCAGCGTGTAGGCGACTCCGTACAGCCGGCGGTTGCGCTTGAGCAGGAACCGGTACACGCCCTCGTGGTTCTCGTCGGGCTTGCGGCACACGAACGCCTCGATGCGCACCGAGTGCTCGCCGATGCTCAGGATCGTGTTGGTCTTGAGCCTGCGCTCGCCGGGCAACTCCACCACCAGACCCGGCAAACCGCCATGTGCGCCTTCATGTTTCGAGTACGTCAGCTCGCTGGCATCGAGCGCACGCTCGATCACCTGCTGCACCGACGGGCTCATGCGCCAACCCCGCGACGCGGCGTCCAGCGACGCGGTTTACGCGCCGCCACCCGGTCGCGCACCCGGCGCTGCCGTGCGGCGGTGAAATCGCCGATGGCGCGCCGATAGCTGGCCAGCAACGCGTCGGTGGTGTGCTCCCACGAGAACGTCGCCGCGTGCGCGGCCGCGGCCCGGCTCATCGCCGCGCCCCGCGCCGTGCCGTCCAGGCGCAGCAGCTCGTCGAGTGCGCGGGCCCAGTCGTCGACGTCATGCCCTGGCACCAGCGAGCCGGTGACACCGTCGCGCACCGCGACCGGCAGCCCGCCGACCGCTGCCGCCACCACCGGCGTGCCGCACGCCTGCGCCTCGACGGCGACCAAGCCGAAAGACTCCGAATAGCTGGGCACCGCAACAAGATTCGCGGCCTGGAACAGGGTCGCCAAATTCGGCCGGGACTGCGGCGGCAGAAAAGTCACCCGATCGCTGATCCCGAGTTCGTCGGCCAGGCGAACCAGTCCGTCCGGGGTGGCCAGACCACTGCCCGAAGGGCCGCCGGCCACCACGATGCGCACGCCCGGCAGTTTCGCCGCTGCCCGCAGCACGATGTCGGGCGCCTTCAGCGGCTGGATTCGTCCGACGAACACCACGATCTGTTCGTCGAGCCCAAGCCCCAGCGCGGCACGGGCCGCCCGGCGTTCGCCCGGATGGAACACCTCCAGGTCGACGCCGGGATGGACCACGTCGATCCGCTCGGGGACGGCATGGTGGATCGAAACCAATTGCCGCGCTTCGTCTTCGGTGTTGACGATCAGCCGGTCCGCCTCATCGACGACCTGCTGCTCCCCCACCGTGCGCAGCGGCGGCTCGGGCCTGTCTCCGGCGGCCAGTGCGGCGTTCTTCACCGCGGCCAGGGTGTGCGCGGTGTGCACCAGCGGCACCGCCCAACGGTCGCGCGCCAGCCAGCCGACCTGTCCGGACAGCCAGTAGTGCGAGTGCACGATGTCGTAGTAACCGGGCTCATGCGACGCCTCGGCACGCAGCACCCCGGCCGCGAACGCACACAGCTGGGTGGGCAGGTCGTATTTGTCCAAGCCCTCGAACGGCCCGGCCACGACGTTACGCACCAGCACGCCGGGCTCAACCTCGACGACCGGCGGATCGGCCGACGCGGTGGCCCGGGTGAAGATCTCCACCTCGATGCCCCGCCGGGCCAGATGCAACGCACTTTGCAGCACGTACACGTTCATCCCGCCGGCATCACCGGTACCCGGTTGAGCCAGGGGCGAGGTGTGCACTGCCAACAGCGCGACCCGGCGCGGATCGCTGCGCAGGAGGACGTCGTCGTGCCGCACTCCTTCATCTTTACAGCACGGTCCGGCCACCGGCCTAAGGCGTTCGCGTTAGGCGGACGACTCGTCGACGGCTTCCGGGATCCGGGAGCCGATCACCCCGGCGCGGCGCATCGCGCCCAGCGGGTCGGCGTAGAGCCCGCCCAGGGACACGATGCCCGCCCCGGCCTCTTGCACGCGGTTACCGAAGGCCGTGACGCGGATATCCCGCGGCGGCAACACCGAACGCTCGGCGAATGCCACCTCCACCTGCTCCATCGCCTCGGGATACTCGGTGAATGCCTGGCCGCCGACCACCAGTTCGTCGGGGTTGAGCAAGTCGCGCAGCAGCGCGACCGCCTCACCCAGGACTCGGGCGCGCTCCGCGAGCAGGTCCTTGGCCGGCTGGTTGCCGGCCCGGGCCAGACGCAGCAGATCGGTGATGCCAGCGGCGGGTCCGTTGGCGCGCCCAGCCGGGGCCGGGGGCAGGATGCGCAGCCGGCGAGCCGCGGCAAGCACGGCCTCGTCGCTGACCGTGGACTCCAGCTGCCCGGTGCCGCCGAGCAACTCGGAGTGCGCGGGCAGGCCCGCGATCGTGCCCGGACCGCTCGACGGGCAGTGCACCCGTCCGCCGATCACCAGCGCGTAGCCCACGGTTTCGCGGGCGTAGACGTACAGGCTGGTCGGCGAGCTCGGCGCGAACCGCCGCATACCCAGCAGCAGCTCGGCGCCGGCCATCGCGTCCACGTGCGAAGCCACCGACACCGGCAGGCTCAGCGCGTCGGCCAGCACCGGCCCGACGGGCGCTTGCCGCCAGCCCAGCCGCGGGTGGTCGACGTGGCCGGTGGCGCCGTCGACAGTGCCACCGATGGCGACCCCGACCCACAACGGCCGCCGGCGGTGCCAGCGCCTCAGATAGCGGGTGGCGCTTTCGGCCAGCGACGTCAGAGCGGCGGCCGGCGGGCTCAGCGGCGTCGGCGTTTCCACCGTGTCCAGCGTGCGGCCGAACAGGTCGGTGGCCACGATGCTGGTGGTCCGCGCACCGATGTGGATGCCCAGCGCCACGAACGGTTCGTGGTTGATCTCCACCGGAACCCGTGGGCGTCCGATGGCTCCGGAGACGGCCAGGTCTGCGCGTTCCCGCAGCAGGCCCGCGTCGAGCAGGGCGATGACCTGCCGGTTCACCGTCGCGATGCTCAGCGAGGTGACCCCGGCGATGACGTCGCGGCCGACCGGGCCGCGCAGCCGGACCGCCCGGAACACCGAGGCCGCGGCCGAGTCGGAGATGTGCAGCGACGGCGGCAGGATCTGGCGGTGCAGCCGCAGGTGGCCCGCACGGCTGGGCGAATGATGGGTGTGGGTGAGAGAAGTCGAGCGCACGAGCGTCCTTTGTCCGAGTTCCAATGGCCGGTCTTGGCCACAACCTGTTTTGGGTTCAGGCGCGGCAAAGTGCGCGGCAACAACACGCACATGCCGCGCAAAGACACGCGGCAGTGTTGTTGAACAGGGCGCTGTGGTGCACCTCAGGAATTTAGCACGTTTATTAGAGTTGGCTCAGTGAGTTCAAATAACGCGCATCAACGGGTTGCGGTAGTGACCGGTGCCAGTTCCGGGATCGGCGAAGCAACAGCCAAAACCCTTGCCGCCCTTGGGTTTCACGTCGTCGCTGTGGCAAGGCGCGAGGACCGGATAACCGCCCTCGCGAAAGAGATAGCCGGCACCGCAATTGTGGCTGACGTCACAGACGACGCGGCAGTAGCCGCGCTCGCCAGCAAACTGGGCCGGGTCGATGTATTGGTCAACAACGCCGGCGGCGCTCGCGGATTGGCGCCCGTCGCCGACGCCGACCTCGAGCACTGGCGCTGGATGTGGGAGACCAACGTGCTTGGGACGCTGCGGGTCACCCGCGCACTGCTGCCCAAGCTGATCGACTCCGGCGACGGCCTGATCGTCACCGTCACCTCGGTGGCCGCGCTCGAGGTCTACGACGGCGGTGCCGGCTACACCGCGGCCAAGCACGCCCAGGGCGCGGTGCACCGCACGCTGCGCGGTGAACTGCTGGGCAAGCCGGTGCGGCTCACCGAAATCGCGCCGGGCGCAGTGGAAACCGAGTTCTCACTGGTGCGATTCGACGGCGATCAGGAACGCGCGGACTCGGTCTACGCCGGCATCACACCGCTGACGGCGGCCGACGTGGCCGAGGTGATCGGGTTCGTGGCGTCACGGCCGTCCCACGTCGACCTGGACCTGATCGTGCTCAAGCCACGCGATCAGGCCAATGCGATGCGGTTTAACCGCCAGGGCCAGGCGAGGACGTAGTCGTCGTCGTGGTCGTGGTGGTCGGCGTCCCCGACAGACTCGGCGCCGTCGACGGCGTGACCGGCGCGGTGACGGGGATCTGACTGGCCGGCGGGTGCGCATTGGGCGGTGGTAGAGCCGACATGGCCACCCAGGTGTCCCAATCGACGGCCCAGTCCCAGATGTCGCCGTCGGAGTAGGACAACTGGATCGAGCTGCCGGTCACCTCGACCGGGTCGCCGTACATCGCGGTCGGGTAGTACTCCGCGGCGTCCTCGGTCGACAGGTTGATGCAGCCGTTGGTGACGTTCGTGTTGCCTTGTGCGCCAGCGCTCATCGGGTTGGCGTGAATGAACTCGCCGTTGTTGGAGATCCGCACCGCCCAGCGTTCGTGTACGTGGCTGTAGCCGGCCGCGGGGTTGGACATGTAGAAGTCCGCGTACTTCTCGGTCACCACGTGGATGCCGTTGCGGGTGACGTTGCGCGCCTTGTCGGCCTCGCCGTAGCTGCACGGGAAGTCCATGATCACGCCCGCGTCGGTGACGACCTGGATGCGGTGCGACGACACCTCCGCCTTGACGACCTGCTTGCGGCCGATCTGGATCTTCAAAGACATGTCCTGCAGGCCGTAGGCGCCGTCGCCGAACGGCAGGCCGTAGAACTTGGCGTCGACGTTGATGGTGGTGCCCGCCGGGTAGTACTCGCGCGGCCGGTAGTGGATGCGCGCGCCCTGCTGCTCGTCGGGCAGCCAGGCCCAGCTGCCCTCGACGGGCGGGTTGGTGGTGATGGTCAGTGCCCGTTCGACGGCGGCCTTGTCGCTGATCGGCGCGTCGAACTGGATGATGATCGGCGCGGCGACGCCGACCGTCTGGCCGTCGGCCAACTGGAATCCGCCGTCAATCTTCTTGCTGGGCGCGACGGTGGTTAATTTGCCCGTCACGGGCACGGTCTTGCCGTCGTGGCCGACGACCGAGCCGCTCCAGCTATAGCTGGTGTCATAGCCCAACGGCTCGGTGGTCGTGTAGACGGTGCGGTCGGAGTTGAACGCTCCGGCAACGACCTTGCCGGCCGAATTCGTCAACGCCACCTTCTGGAACCAGCCGTCGCTGACCATGACGCTGACCGGCGCGATGGGAACCACGTCGGCAGCGGCCCCCTCGTTGTCCAAGGCGGGTTGGTATTTCAGACTCGGCGCCGACTGCTCCTTGTTCTTCTGCGCTTGCTTGGCCGCGGGGCCGCTACAGGCGGCCAGCACGCTCGGCGCGAACACACCCAGCCCAAGGGCTGCCAACGCCAGCCGCCGATTGATCGGCGGCTGTTCGGGGGATGTGCTCACGACAATAAAAGATACCGGCAGTACCGACACCGCTTGCGCCACGACGAGTCGCGAAAGCCTACAGACACACGGAATCCACAGCTAAAGGCGGCAGCCGAGCAGCACCGGTTCGGGTTCCAGTGTGATGCCAAACACGTCACGGACCCCGTCGCGAATGGTTCGCGCCAGGGTGATCACATCCGCCGTGGTGGCGTTGCCCCGATTGGTCAGAGCAAGCGCGTGCTTGGTGGACAACCGGCAGGGCGCGGCCGGGTCGCCGGGATAGCCCTTGCCGAAGCCCGCGTGCTCCACCAGCCACGCGGCGGCCAGCTTGACGCCGTCGGGCGCCGGGTAGTTGGGCACCGGCCCGTCGGTGCGCCCGGCCAGCGACTCATAGAACTGCGGCGCGACGACGGGGTTGGTGAAGAACGAACCCACGCTCCAGGTGTCGTAATCGGCGGCGTCGAGCACCATGCCCTTGCGCGCACGCAGGGCCAGCACCGCCTCGCGTACCGCGCGCGGGTCCGCACGCTCACCGCTGGCCGCATTCAGCGCCGCGGTGAGCTCGCCGTAGCGCAAGGGCGCGCTGCGGCCCGAATCGTCCAGTGCGAACTCCACTTCCAGCACCACGCCAGGCACCTGCTGACCGGCCCGCTTGAACATGCTGGTGCGATAGCCGAAGGCCAGCTCGTCGCCGGGTATCCAGCGCACCGCACCGCTGCCGCGATCCAGCACCCGCACCCGGGTGATGGTGTCGGACACCTCCGCGCCGTAGGCGCCGACGTTTTGCACCGGCGTGGCTCCCGCCGATCCCGGTATGCCGGACAGGCACTCGAGGCCGCCCAGCCCGCCCTCGATCGCCGCGACGACCACGTCGTCCCACACCGCCCCGGCCTCGGCGCGCAGCAGGTGGCCGTCCACGGTGATCCCGCGGGTGGCCAGGTGCACGGCGGTCAGGTCCGTCAGGTCGTCGGCGATCACCAGATTGGAGCCGCCGGAGAACACCAGCACCGGCCCGTCACGTGCGCCGTCCAACTCGTCCAGCACGCCGACAACCTGTTCGCTGCTGGTGCAGGTGATCAGGCGTTGCGCGACCGGTCCGACGCGCAACGTGGTCAGCGGCGCCAGCGGCACCGCCTCAGCGACGCGCGCACCAGCGAAGATCGATCCGGTCACGGCCCGTAACGGTAGCCTGACCTGCTATGCCCCGCTCATTCGACTTGTCCGCCGACTATCAGGACAGCGTCGAAGACCTGCACCAGGCGTTCGCCGAGCCCGACTACTGGCGGGCCAGGCTGGCCGACATTCCGGTCGACGAGGCGCGGCTGGAGTCGATCCGCTTGGGAGGGGAATCCGGCGACGACGGCACCATCGAAGTGGTGACGCTGCAGGAAGTGCACAGCCATAACCTGCCCGCGATGGTCACCCAGTTGCACCGGGGCGATCTGTTCTTCAGACGCGAGGAGACGTGGGGGCCGGTCACCGACGGCGTCGCCACGGCGTCCATCAAGGGCTCGATCGTGGACACCCCGGTGAACGTCCTGGGCACCGCCGAACTGTCGCCGATTGACCGCGGCGGCGCACGCCTGACGTTCCGGGTCAGCATCCACGTCCGGATTCCGCTGATCGGCGGCAAGGTGGAGAACATCATCGGCACGCATCTGGCCGATCTGGTGAGCAGGGAGCAGCGCTTCACCACCGAATGGATCACCAACAACGCGTGATTCGCTTCTAAGCTGGCGGCCATGCGAATCGCGTTGGCGCAAATGCTGAGTGGCAGCGATCCGGCGGCCAATCTGGAACAGGTGCGCGACTACACCGCCCGGGCCGCCGACGCCGGCGCGACGCTGGTGGTGTTTCCCGAAGCGACCATGTGCCGGTTCGGCGTCCCGCTGGCACCGATCGCCGAGCCGGTCGACGGGCCGTGGGCCGACGGGGTGCGGCAGATCGCGACCGCGTCCGCCGTCACGGTGATCGCCGGTATGTTCACCCCGGCCGGCGACGGGCGCGTGACGAACACGCTGATCGCGGCCGGGCCCGGCACACCGAATCAGCCGGACGCCTACTACGACAAGATCCATCTCTACGACGCGTTCGGCTTCACCGAGTCGCGCACCGTCGCCCCAGGCCGGGAACCGGTGGTGATCACCGTCGACGGCGTCGGGGTGGGGTTGACCGTTTGCTACGACATCCGCTTCCCCGAGCTCTACACCGAACTGGCCCGGCGCGGCGCCCAGCTCATCGCGGTCTGCGCGTCCTGGGGCTCGGGTCCGGGAAAGCTCGCACAGTGGACCTTGCTGGCCCGCGCCCGCGCGCTGGACTCGATGAGCTACGTCGCCGCGGCCGGCCAAGCCGATCCCGCTGCCACACTGGCGGGCTCGGGATCTTCCGCGGGCGCCCCGACCGGCGTCGGCGGCAGCCTGGTGGCCTCGCCGCTGGGCGAGGTGGTCGCCTCGGCCGGTCCCGACCCACAACTGGTACTGGCCGACATCGACACCGCCTTGGTCGCGAAGGCTCGCGAAAGCATCGCGGTGCTGCGCAACCAGTCCGACTTTGCTCGTAGCGATAGGGCAGAATCGGTTGGGTGACGAACCCGCAAGGACCACCGCACGAGGGCCCGTCCACGTGGGGGGCCAGCGAGGATCACGGTCCGTTCGGCCCGACCTCCGCCCCGACCGAGCAGCACTATCCGGCCGGGGCGGACACGCAGCAGGCCAGCTATGCGCCGCCGCCGCTGCCACCGCTGAGCCCCACCGAGCGGGTCAGCCGGCCCAGCGAGCAGCCCGAGCCGCCGGCAAAGAAGAAGAGATTTCGTGACCCGCTGTCCATCGTTCTGATCTGCGTCATCGTGGTGTCGCTGCTGCTCGCGGGGCTGATCGGCGGCGAGCTCTACGCCCGCCACGTGGCCGACACCAAGGTCGCCGAGGCGGTGGCCTGCGAGGTCCAAGACCAGGCCACGGCGTCGTTCGGAGTCGCGCCGCTGCTGCTGTGGCAGCTCGCGACGCAGCACTTCACCAACATCTCGGTGTCGACGGCCGGCAACCAGATCCGCGATGCCAAGGGCATGAAGATCGACATCGTCATCAAAGACGTCAAGCTGGACCGGACGTCGTCGTCCAAGGGCACCATCGGATCGCTCGATGCGACCATCACCTGGACCAGTGACGGCATCAAGGATTCGGTGCAGAACGCGGTCCCGGTGCTGGGCCCGTTTGTCACCAACAGCGTGACTACCCATCCCGCCGACGGCACCATCGAACTGAAGGGAATGCTGGACAACATCACGACCAAGCCTGTGGTGTCCGGCAAGGGGATTCAGCTGCAGATTCAGAGCTTCAACGCGCTGGGCTTCACGCTGCCTCGCGAAAGCGTCCAGTCCACCCTCGACGCGTACACCGCGAAGCTGACCGCCGACTACCCGCTGGGTATTCACGCGGACAGCGTGCAAGTGACCCCGACCGGCGTGACGAGCCATTTCTCGACCCAGAACGCCACGATCCCGGCCGGTGAAAACAACGATTCCTGCTTCGCCAACATCTAGGGCTTGCCCGGCTGGGTATTGCCGCCCTGGCACGCCGCGGGGCCGCCGCTAGGGGCCGGCGTCAGCCGAGTCCGTCGAGGACGGCCCGTGTCCCGGATAGGCCGAGCCTGGTCGCCCCGGCGTCCAGCATCGCGACCGCGTCGGCCGCGGTGCGAATGCCGCCGCTGGCCTTGACCCCCAGGCGACCGCCGACGGCCTCGGCCATCAGCGCGACGGCCCGCACCGACGCGCCGCCCGCGGGGTGAAACCCGGTCGAGGTCTTGACGAAGTCCGCGCCGGCCTCTTCGGCTGCCCGGCACACGTCGGTCAGCGTGCGCCCGTCCGAATCACCCAGCAGCACAGCCGATTCCACGATCACCTTGAGAACGGCGTCGGGTATGGCCGCGCGCACCGCCGCGATGTCGGAACGTACCGCGTCCAGCTCGCCGGCCAGCGCGGCGCCGATGTCGATGACCATGTCGACTTCACTCGCCCCGGATGCCACCGCCTGGGCGGCCTCCTGCGCCTTGATCGACGAGACGTGCTTGCCGGACGGAAAGCCGGCCACCGTCGCGACGCGGACCCCACCGGCCGCCGCGGCGACCGGGACCATCGACGGTGATACGCACACCGCGTAGACGGCCAGGTCCGCGGCTTCGGCCAGCAGCGCGACCACGTCGGCGCCGGTGGCCTCGGGTTTGAGCAGCGTGTGGTCGACGAGTGCCGCGAGCTGTTCTCGACGCATCATCAGTTGGGCTCCTCCGGGCCGCCGGGATTACAGCCGGACGCGGCCATCTCGGCGTCGTCGACGACGGGCCGCCACGGTTCGAGGTTCCAGCTCGTCTTGCCGGGTTGCGCCAATTCGGCGAATTGCCAATGGCAGATGAATTGGGCATGCATGCCGGGGGTATCGGCGTTCGGTGCCATCGCCAACACCTCGGCCCAGGCCTCGTCGGCCGCACCTGGGTTGTTGGGCTCGCGGGAGGCCAGCCGCCCCGATGGCGTCGGAAAGACCCGCAAGCTGGCCAGCCGCCCCGACTGCGTCCACTCGGTGTGACCGACAAACGGCGGGTTGGGGTTGACCGCACCGGTGCCGGGATCGGCCCGGGCGGTGCCCGTAACGGGCCCGGTGGGCACCCAGACCAGCAGCGCGAAGCCCGCGGCCAGCACGGCCTTCACCGAGTCAGCGCGACTTGCCCTGGATTTCGAGAAGTTTGGGCCGCACGTCGACCAGGTAGACACCCGCCGCGCAGGCGGAGATCGCCATGCCGAGCACGCCGAAAACGAAGCTCAGGATCGATGTCAACGCAACGGCCAGGCCCAGGATCACCAGCCATACCGGCTTGGTCAGCTTATCCGCAGCGGTGTAAGCATCGGGTCGCTGCATCGCCGCATGAATGAATGCGTACACCGACATCACCAGGACGCCGATCTGCAAGACCAACATGACGGTACCCACAGCATGATTCACGACTCAAGGGTATGCGGGCAGCGTCGTAAACGTCGAATCCGAGTTGCCCCGAAGGGCAACTCGGTATCCGAAACTACTTCTGGGTGACCTTCTTGGCGGGAGCCTTCTTCGCCGGAGCCTTCTTGGCCGGAGCCTTCTTGGCCGGCGCCTTCTTGGCCGGAGCCTTCTTCGCCACTGCCTTGGTCGCCGACTCGGCCTTCTTGGGCAGCTCGATGCCGACCAGCTTGGCGGCCCGCTCGCCGACCGCGCGGGTCTGGTTGGCCACGGTGCCCAGCGCTTCCTGGGTCAGCTCGACGGCCTGGTCGACGTAGCCCTCGGCGCGCGCCTGGGTCTCCTCGAACGGCCGCTGGCTGCGCAGCCGCTGCAGCGCAGCCTCGCCGCGCTCGACCAGCTCGTTGTAGCGGTTGGTCGCGGCGTCCAGGTAGCCCTCGGCGGCCTTACGCAGTTCCTCCGGGGTGAAGCGCTCACGCAGCTCGGTGAACTGTTCGGGCAGGTCTTCCTGCAGCTTGGCGATGCGAGCGCGGCTCTCCTCGACCCGGCTGCGGGTGTCGGTGCGGGTGTCCTCGGCGCGGTCACGCAGGCTGCCGATGAGCTCGTTCACGGTGGCCAGGGCCAGGTCTGCCGCGCCCAGGGCCGCCAGCAACGGCGCCCGCAATTCTTCGATGTTCGTGTTTTCAGCCATGGTGTTTCCTTTCATGGTTCGTTGTCGTTCTCAGGGTTGGAGTGTTTGGTATGGAAGTCGAGGCAAGCGTCGGCTCCTGGTGCGTGGAGTGGTCAAGACCCGCGGATTGACCTGGCACGCGACTTGCCGATAAACCTCCTGGTTGGTCGGGTCGGGTTGACGATCGAGTGGGTGTCGGCGCAGCGTCGCGCCGCGGAGTAAGTGGGAATCGGTGCATCCTTCCCTTCTGGGTAACCCGGCGGCCGTTGGGCGATACGTCACCAACTCGTGCTCAGGCGTTGTCGCAGCTGAGCCGGCCCGGGCCGGGCTACCTCACTCGTGGTTGTCGGGTTCGGGCGAACACTCCTCGTGGATCGATTCGTTTTGCTGGGCAAATGAGGTATAGATCTCGAGCAGAATCTGCTTCTGACGCTCGGTGATCGCCGTGTCGGTGATGACCGCGTCACGCACTTGGCTCTTGTCGCTCGGCTCCAGGATCCCGGCCCGCACGTAGAGGACCTCGGCGGAAACCCGCAGCGCTTTCGCGATCTGACTCAGCACGTCGGCAGAAGGTTTGCGCAGTCCGCGCTCAACCTGGCTCAGATAGGGATTGCTGACACCGGCCAGCTCGGCAAGTTGTCGTACCGAAACCTGCGCGAGTTCGCGCTGGCTTCTGATGAAGCTGCCGATGTCGGAAGCCGCTGTCGACACCTTGGCGGAGAGCGTCTCCTCCGGTGGCATTGCGTGCTCCTACGGTCCGATGACTGACCTTGACAGCAACGAGCGTACGGACATGTGCTTGCATTTGCAAGCAGTAGTTAGCACCCCTAGAAAAAGAGCTGCGCGATGGTGTAGATCACCAGCCCGGCCAGCGATCCGACCACGGTGCCGTTGATCCGGATGAACTGCAGGTCACGGCCCACGTGCAGCTCGATGCGCCGGCTCGCTTCCTCGGCATCCCAGCGTTCGATCGTGTCGGTGATGATCGCGGTGATCTCGACCCCGTACTGCGAGACCAGATGCTGAGCCGCCCGCACGATCCAGCCATCGACCTTGTCGCGCAGCTCGGCGTCGTCGCGCAGCGACTCCCCGATGCGCACGACGCTGTCCGCGATGCGGGTCCGCAACGCACTGGAGGGATCGTCGACGCCCTCGAGCACCAGCCGCTTCAGCGTCTTCCACGCCGTCGCGGCCGCGTTGGCGATTTCGTCGCGGGCCATCAGCTGGTCTTTGATCGCGTCGGCGCGCGCGATGGTGTCCGGGTCGTTTTGCAGATCGTCGGCGAACTCGAACAGGAAGCGGGTCGCCGACCGGCGCAGCTCGTGGTCCGGATTGCGGCGCACCTTGTCGGTGAAGTCCATCAGCTCGCGGTGGATGCGATCGCCGACGAGATGGTCGATGAATCGCGGCGACCAGGTCGGCGAATCACGCTCGACCACCCGCTGGATGATCTCGCCCGCATTCAGCGACCACTGAAAGGCCCGGTCCGCGAGCAATTGGATCAGGGCTTCCTGCCGGTTCTCGGCGAGCAGCGTCGCCAGCACCCGGCCCACCGGCGGCCCCCACTGCGGTTCGGCGATGCGCCGCACGATCATCCGGTCGATCACCTGCTGGACGTCCTCGTCGCGCAGCAACTCGACCAGAACCCGGAGCACCGTCGCGGCCTCGCTGGCCACCCGCTCGGCATGCGCACGCTCCGATAGCCACTTGCCGAGCCGGCCCGGCACCTCGGCGTCGAGCAGCTTGGTTTCGACCACCTCGGGCGACAGGAAGTTTTCCCGCACGAAGGTGCCCAGGCCCTCGCCGAGCTGGTCCTTCTTCCGCTTGATGATCGCGGTGTGCGGGATCGGGATGCCCAACGGGTGTTTGAACAACGCGGTCACCGCAAACCAGTCCGCCAGCGCACCCACCATGCCGGCCTCGGCGGCCGCGCCGACGTAACCGACCCAGGCGCCCGCACCGCCGTGCGCCTGTGCCCATCGGCAGGCCAGAAATACCACCGTGGCACCGACCAGGAAGCTCAGTGCCACCAATTTCATCCGGCGAAGCGCCACCCGGCGCTGCGCGTCCGCCTCGGGATCGGCGCCGGCGAACGACTCGGCGAAGGACGTACGAGTCCGGCCCGCCGCGGCCGTGGGCGTGGTCGGCTCCGGCCGCGTTGCGGCCGGATTCGACCCCTCGGCTCTATGTGACACCCCACCATCATGTCTCGCTGCGGCGAGTTCGTGTTGGGACACCGCCGGTGGAGCCCCTCACACCGGGCGTCCCGTCCGCCAAACAGGCCCCCACGCCGTAGTATCGAGAGCGTCTAGTGAATGGGAATCGTCGACAGTGGCAGAGGAAATCCCGGCTGTAATCGTGAAGACGGACGGTCGTAAGCGGCGTTGGCACCAGCACAAGGTGGAACGCCGTAACGAGCTGGTTGACGGCACGATCGACGCGATCCGCCGACACGGCCGCTACCTCAGCATGGACGAGATCGCTGCCGAGATCGGGGTTTCCAAGACTGTTCTGTATCGCTACTTCGTCGACAAGAACGACCTCACGACCGCGGTGATGATGCGCTTCGCGCAGACCACGCTGATTCCGAACATGGCCGCCGCGCTGACATCCAATCTCGACGGCCTGGACCTGACCCGCGAGGTCATCCGCGTCTACGTCGACACCGTGGCGAACGAACCCGAGCCCTACCGGTTCGTGATGGCCAACAGCTCGGCCAGCAAGAGCAAAGTGATCGCCGACTCCGAGCGGATCATCGCGCGCATGATCGCGGTGCTGATGCGCCGGCGCATGCTGCAGGCCGGGATCGACACCGGCGGCGCGGAACCATGGTCCTACCTGATCGTCGGCGGTGTGCAGTTGGCCACACACTCGTGGATGTCTAATCCGCGGATGACCCGAGACGAACTCATCGACTACTTGACCATGCTCAGCTGGAACGCCCTGTGCGGAATTGTCGAAGTCGGCGGATCGCTGGAGAAGTTCCGCGAGGAGCCGCATCCGTCGCCGATCGCACCACCGCGGGAGCCCTAAACCGCCCCTGGCGTGCGATTCGTTTGTGAATTGCGGCCGTCTCGTGTGACCCTATGTGACGGCCGCGCGCACGAACTGCGCCGACCCAACCCGATAGCATGCAGAGGGCATGCACCGGAGGCCGATGGGCATTCCCCACTTCGTCCCCGCCTCCGGGATACAGAAAGGCTTCTTTCGTTATGGCCGTACAGCTCACGCCGCATTTCGGGAACGTGCAGGCGCACTACGACCTGTCTGACGACTTCTTCCGCCTTTTTCTGGACCCGTCCCAGACCTACAGCTGCGCGTACTTCGAGCGTGACGACATGACCCTGGAAGAGGCGCAGCTCGCCAAGATCGACCTGTCACTGTCGAAGTTGGGACTCGAGCCGGGCATGACATTGCTGGACATCGGCTGCGGCTGGGGCGCCACGCTGCGGCGCGCCATCGAAAAATACGACGTCAACGTCGTGGGCCTGACCCTCTCGGAGAACCAGGCCGAGCACGTTCAGAAGTCGTTCGACCAGCTCGACACCGCGCGGACCCGGCGAGTGCTGCTGGAGGGCTGGGAGAAGTTCGACGAGCCGGTCGACCGGATCGTCTCGATCGGCGCTTTCGAGCACTTCGGCCGCGCCCGCTGGGCCCGCTTTTTCGAGATGGCCTACTCGGTGCTGCCGGCCAACGGCGTGATGATGCTGCACACCATCGTGCGCCCCTCGTTCAAGGAAGCCAGGGCCAAAGGCCTGCCGCTGACCCACGAGGTCGTTCACTTCACGCAGTTCATCCTGGCCGAGATTTTCCCCGGCGGCTGGCTGCCGACGCCGGCGCTGGTGGAAGAGCACGCGGCCGACGCCGGCTTTCGTCTCACCCGGACCCAGTCGCTGCAGCTGCACTACGCGCGCACCCTGGACATGTGGGCGGCCGCGCTGGAAGCCAACAAAGACACGGCGATCGAGATCCAGTCGCAGAAGGTCTACGACCGCTACATGAAGTACCTGACCGGCTGCGCCAAGCTGTTCCGTCAGGGCTACACCGACGTCGACCAGTTCACGCTGGAGAAGTAGACGAAAAGCGGGCCGGCCGAATCAGTCCGGCCCGCCACTGCTGTCGGTAGCTACTTCACGCAGGTGAATTGCCCGACGTTGCAGATGCCCTTGCGGAAGAAGTTCTCGCAGCCCGTCAAGTAGTGCATGTACCGGTCGTAGATCTCTTCGGACTGGATCTCGATCGCCTTGTCCTTATTGGCCTCAAGGTTGGCGGCCCACATGTTCAGGGTCCGGGCGTAATGCGGCTGCAGCAAGTGCACCTGTTCGACCGAGAATCCAGCGTCGGGTGCGAGCTTCAGCAGGTCTTCCACTGCCGGCAGCTGTCCGCCTGGGAAAATCACCTCGCCGATGAACTTCATGAATCGGATGTCGTTCATCGTCAATTTGACGCCGTTTTCGTGCATCTGCTTCTGTGTGTAAGCCAGAATTGTGTGAAGTAACATCCGGCCGTCGTCGGGCAGGATGTTGTAGGCACGGTCGAAGAACGCGGGATAACGCTCCGACTTGAAGGCTTCGAACGCGCCGATCGTGACGATCCGGTCGACCCGGTCCTCGAATTCTTCCCAGCCCTGCAACCGAATCTCGACGGTGCGGTCGGTGGCGACCTTGGCCATCCGCTTCCTGCTGTACTCGAACTGGTTGCGGCTGAGCGTGATTCCGATGACGTTGACGTCGAACTTCTCGACGGCGCGTTGCAGCGCTCCGCCCCAGCCGCAGCCGATGTCGAGCAAGGTCATCCCGGGCTCGAGGTTCAGCTTGCCCAGCGCCAGATCGAACTTCGCGTTCTGGGCTTCTTCCAGCGTCATGTCGTCACGCTCGAAGTAAGCGCAGGTGTAGCCCATCGTCGGGTCCAGGAACAGTGCGAAAAATTCGTCCGACACGTCGTAGATGGACTGCGACTCTTCGTAATACGGCCTGAGCTGCGTCATGGGGGGATAGATACCTCTCGCGTTGGTGACCGCGGAAATAATACCTGACGCTGGCTTATGGCTCTGAAGACGCAATGCGACAGTCGGCGGATGACTTCGCTTTTCGGCTCAGTACGTGTAGAAACCCTGACCCGATTTCTTGCCCAACATGCCCGCCTCCACCATGCGCAGCAGCAGCGGCGGCGGGCCGTAGTGCGGTTCTTTGAATTCTTCGAACATCTTGTCGGCGATCAGTTTGAGTGTGTCCAAGCCGACAAGATCCGACAGCCGTAGCGGACCCATCGGGTGCGACAGGCCGGCGACGACCGCCTTGTCCACATCCTCGACGGTGGCGAATCCCGCCTCGACCATCCGGACGGCCGACAGCAGGTAGGGCACCAACAGGGCATTCACCACGAAGCCAGACCGGTCCGAACAGCGCACCACCTGCTTGCCCAGCACCGAACTGGCGAACTCCTCGGTGCGCGCGGCGGCGGCTTCGTCGGTAACCAGGGTGCTCACCAATTCGACGAGCGGCAGCACCGGCACCGGATTGAAGAAGTGCAGGCCGAGCACCCGCTGAGGGTTCTTGGTGGCGGCCGCGATCTTCATGATCGGAATGCTCGAGGTGTTCGAGGCCAGCACCGCGTCGGGATCGGTGATCACCTCGTCGAGTTTGGCGAAAACCTCGGCCTTGACGGCGTCGTCCTCGATGATCGCCTCGATGACCAGCTGACGGTCGGCGAGGTCGCTCAGGTCGGTGGTGAAGGTGAGCTGGCTCAGGGCGCGGTCACGTTCGCGCTCGGTCACCTTGCCGGCGCTGACGCCACGCTCCAGCGATTTCACGATGCGGTTCCGGCCCGCGGTGATCAGCGCCTCGGTGGTCTCGTACACCGTGACCGCGACGCCGGCGCGGACCGAGACCTCGGCGATTCCTGACCCCATCTGGCCGGCCCCGACAACCCCAACCCGCTGAATTCCTTTGTCGCTCACTGCGTTTCTCCAGTCGTATGGTCTAGACCGCAATAGGCCCCGCCCAGGATCGCCGGGCGGGGCCTATGCTACTTCAGCCCTGGTTAGGCCGAGATCAGTGACTTCACCTGCCGGTTTCACTTCCTCCTCGCGGACTTACGCCCGCTCAGACTCAGTGACTTAACCTGCCGGTTTCACTTCCTCCTCGCGGACTTACGCCCGCTCAGACTCAGTGACTTAACCTGCCGGTTTCACTTCCTCCTCGCGGACTTACGCCCGCTCAGACTCAGTGAAACTGACCCTCTTCGGTCGAGCCGGTCAGCGCGGTGGTCGACGACGTCGGGTCCACCGTGGTGGCGATGCGGTCGAAGTAACCGGCACCGACCTCGCGCTGGTGCTTGGTCGCGGTGTAGCCGCGCTCCTCGGCGGCGAACTCGCGCTCCTGCAGCTCGACGTAGGCGCTCATCTGGTTGCGGGCGTAGCCGTAGGCCAGATCGAACATCGAGTAGTTCAGTGCGTGGAAGCCGGCCAGCGTGATGAACTGGAACTTGAATCCCATTGCGCCAAGCTCTTTTTGGAACTTCGCGATGGTGGAGTCGTCCAGGTGCTTCTTCCAGTTGAAGGAAGGCGAGCAGTTGTAGGCCAGCATCTGGTCGGGGAACTCGGACTTGACGCCCTCAGCGAACTTGGCCGCGAGCTCGAGGTCCGGGGTCCCGGTCTCCATCCAGATCAGGTCCGAGTACGGCGCGTAGGCCTTGGCCCGCGCGATGCACGGCTCCAGGCCGTTGCGGACGCGGTAGAAGCCTTCCTTGGTCCGCTCACCAGTGATGAACGGCTGGTCGCGCTCGTCGACATCCGAGGTGATCAGGGTGGCCGCCTCGGCGTCGGTACGGGCGATCACGACCGTCGGCACACCGGCGACGTCGGCGGCCAGACGCGCCGAGGTCAGGGTGCGGATGTGCTGCTGAGTCGGGATCAGCACCTTGCCACCGAGGTGGCCGCACTTCTTCTCCGAAGCCAGCTGATCTTCCCAGTGCGACCCCGCGACGCCTGCGGCGATCATCGCCTTCTGAAGCTCGTACACGTTGAGAGCGCCACCGAAACCGGCCTCGCCGTCGGCGACGATCGGGGCCAGCCAGTTCTCCACCGACCGGTCGCCTTCGACCTTGGCGATCTCATCGGCGCGCAGCAGCGCGTTGTTGATGCGACGGATGACCTGCGGCACGGAGTTGGCCGGGTACAGGCTCTGGTCGGGGTAAGTGTGGCCGGACAGGTTCGCGTCACCGGCGACCTGCCAACCGGACAGGTAGATGGCCTTCAGGCCGGCGCGCACCTGCTGCACGGCCATGTTGCCGGTCAGGGCGCCCAGGGCGTTGATGTACTCCAGGTCGTGCAGCTGCTCCCAGAGCACCTCGGCGCCGCGACGGGCCAGGGTGTGCTCCTCGACGACGCTGCCCTGCAGGGCCACCACGTCCTCAGCGGTGTAGGTGCGGCTGGTGTCCTTCCAACGGGGGTTGGTGTCCCAGTCGTGCTGGATCTGCTCGGCGCTCTTCGGGGTGCCAACAACAGACATTGGGCTTACTCCTTTGATTCTGAATTCTGAGCCGGACCGCGCGTCTTGCGATGATTAAGGCTCAACTTCGCTCGTGTGCTAACACGACCATGGCACAGGCTGTTGATGCTGGTCCACCCATTTTCATTGCCAATTTTGGCCACGACTCCGCGCCCATTTTGCAAAGTTTGCAAAGATGTACGGCAACTGAACCGTTACAGAAGCTACCCGTCAGTAACCGGTATCCGCAGGTCAGCCAGCGATTTACCAGGACGCTTGTCCGGTTAGAGATTGAAGAGCGAAGCGACCGCTTTCGTCTCGTCTCCGACCGCATATGTGAGCGTTCTAACAGGGCGGTCGACGAGTCCGGCGCCGAACTGCTCGGTCGATCCGGCCGGATGAATGTGCGAGATGATCTCCAGCTTGTCGCCCAGCGCCACCGGCGCCTCGTGCTCGATCGTGATGCGCAGCGGCTCCCGCATCAAGTCCACATGCGACGCCAGGTAGTCCTCGATGACGCTCCAATAGACCGAGTTGTTGACGTGGTCGAACAGATCGATGTCGGTGACCCGGATCGGGAACTCGTGGATCTCGGCCGCGTCGTCGCGGCTGCCCGGCTTCAGGTAGCCCTTCCACCGCAACCGGTCGACGGACGTGGTCTTGTGCAATCCCTCGAGGAAGTCGTCGGAGATGCGCGACGGCATCTGGGTTTCCCGGTTGATGTTGATCCAGAAGGCCTCGGATTCGATCAGGCCGCCCTTGCGTCCGTCCACCCGGACCCGCATCTCGCACCACCGGTTGGAGGTGCCCGAACACCAGCGCCGGCAGCGCAGCATGTCCTGGAACTCGATCGGCCGCAATAAATCGAGCATCGTGCGCCGGACGATCCACAGCGGATGGGTCTCCTCAAAGCCCATCTCGCGCAGCTGGTCCTGGCCGATGTCCTGAATGTGCCGGCAGGCGGCGTCCAACCGCAGCCGTCCGGTGCGGTCGATGTCGCCGACTCGCAGCGGCCACTCCCGGTCGAACACGTCGGGGTGACCGTCGGGCACCGGCATCATTGATTTGTCCAGGCTCACGACTTCGCTCCCCAATTGCCTCACGTGCGGAATCCCGGGGGTTTACCCGAGACCCCGAGGCGAATCATGCCAACGAGCGCGGACAAACGCCAAACCTGACGACGCGGATTCGTGGTTGCCAAGTCTGCAAATCCATTCTTCGCAACCCGGGTAAGCTGGCATAATGTCCAAAACGTTCGTCGGGTCGCGCGTTCGCCAGCTGCGCAACGAGCGCGGGTTCTCACAGGCCGCGCTGGCCCAACTGCTCGAGATCTCGCCGAGCTACCTCAACCAGATCGAGCACGACGTCCGCCCCCTCACGGTGGCCGTACTGCTGCGGATCACCGAGGTGTTCGGCGTGGACGCGACCTTCTTCGCCTCCCAGGACGACACCCGCCTGGTCGCCGAGTTGCGCGAGGTGACCATGGATCGCGATCTGGACATCAACGTCGACGCACCCGAGGTCGCCGAGATGGTCAACGCCCACCCGGCCCTGGCCCGCGCGGTGGTCAACCTGCACCGGCGCTACCGGCTCACCACCGCCCAGCTGGCCGCCGCCACCGAGGAGCGCTACTCCGACGGCAGCGGCAGCGGATCCATCACGATGCCGCACGAGGAGGTGCGCGACTACTTCTACCAACGGCAGAACTACCTGCACGAGCTGGACACCGCGGCCGAAGACCTGACGGTCCACACCCGGCTGAACCACGGCGACCTGGCCCGCGAATTGACCCGGCGGCTCACCGAGGTGCACGGCGTCCACATCAACAGGCGCATCGACCTGGGCGACACGGTCCTGCACCGCTACGAGCCCAAGACCAAGACGCTGGAGATGAGCAATCACCTGTCGCTGGGCCAGCAGGTCTTCAAGATGGCCGCCGAGCTGGCCTACCTCGAATTCGGCGACCTGATCGACAGCATGGTCGCCGAGGGCAAATTCACCAGCGACGAGTCCCACACGCTGGCCCGGCTGGGGCTGGCCAATTACTTCGCCGCCGCCGCGGTGCTGCCCTACCGCCAATTCCACGACGTCACCGAGAATTTCCGCTACGACGTCGAGCGCCTGTCGGCGTTCTACTCGGTGAGCTACGAAACCATCGCGCACCGGCTCTCCACGATGCAACGGCCGTCGATGCGGGGAGTGCCGTTCTCGTTCGTCCGGGTGGATCGCGCCGGCAACATGTCGAAGCGCCAGTCCGCCACCGGTTTTCACTTCTCCTCCAGCGGCGGCACCTGCCCGCTGTGGAACGTCTACGAGACGTTTGCCAACCCGGGCAAGATCCTGGTGCAGATCGCCCAGATGCCCGACGGACGCAACTACATGTGGGTGGCCCGCACCGTGGAGCGCCGTGCTGCCCGGTATGGTCAGCCGGGTAAAACCTTCGCGATCGGGCTGGGCTGCGAGCTGCGGCACGCGCACCGGCTCGTCTACTCGGAAGGACTGGACTTGTCCGGAGACCCAGGCCGTTCAGCCACACCCATCGGCGCGGGTTGCCGTGTCTGCGAACGCGATAACTGTCCACAGCGAGCCTTCCCCGCGTTGGGCCGCGCCCTCGATCTCGACGAGCACCGCAGCACGGTGTCGCCGTACCTGGTGAAACAGCCATGAGCGACACGCAGACCGGCCCCGTCGCCCGCATCCCGTCGTCCACCAAGTTTCGCCGGCTGGGCCCGATCAACTGGCTGCTGGCCAAAGGCGCTGCCCGCAAATTGCAGGCACCCGAGATGCATCTGTTCACCACCCTCGGTCAGCGCCAAGGTTTGTTCTGGGCATGGTCGCTCTACGGCGGCCGGCTGTTGCGCGGCCGGTTGCCCCGGGTGGACACCGAATTGGTGATCCTGCGCGTCGCGCATCTGCGCTCGAGCGAATACGAGCTGCAGCATCATCGGAAGATGGCACGCCGATTCGGTCTGGACGCTCACATGCAGGAGACGATCTTCGCGTGGCCCGACGCTCCGGACGGCGACGGGCCCCGGGTGATACTGAGCGCGCGGCAACAGGCGCTGCTGAACGCGACCGATGAGCTGATCAAGAACCGGTCCATCAGCGAGGACACCTGGCGACAACTCGCGATGCACCTCGACCGACACCGGCTCATCGAATTCTGCTTGCTCGCAACGCAATACGATGGGCTGGCCGCGACGATATCCGCCTTGAACATCGAGTTGGACAACCCGAGATAGTGCCTCAGCCGTAGACGTCGGCCAGCACAGCCAGCGTCAAAATCACCGGCAGTATTGGCAAGTCGAAGGCGAACGCCGCCCACAGGTACTTGCGGCGCCGGCGCAACACGAAGCCCCCAATCGCGGCGAAAACTCCGAACAGCACCGACCCCAGCAACACCAGCGGACCCCAGTGGCCCGCTGTCGCGTTGTCACCGACGAGCGAAATGGCAACCAGCCACAGCACATAACCTGTCGCCGCACCGGCCAGGGCACCGAGAATGGTCTCGCCGCGGATCATCGGCGCTCAGAAGTTGATCATATGGCCGGTCAGGCCGTGGAAGCACTCCTGCAGCGCCTCGGACATGGTCGGGTGGGTGTGCACGTTGCGGGCCAACTCGGTGGCGGTCAGGTCCCACTTCTGCGCCAGGGTGAGTTCGGGCAGCAGCTCGGACACGTCGTGGCCGACCAGATGGCCGCCCAGTAATTCGCCGTACTTGGCGTCGGCGACCAGCTTGACGAAACCGCTGGGGTCGCCCACGCCGTGCGCTTTGGCGTTGGCGGTGAACGGGAACTTGGCCACCACCACGTCGTAGCCTTCCTCGCGGGCCTGCTCCTCGGTCAGCCCGAAGCTGGCGA
Organism: Mycobacterium ahvazicum; assembly: GCF_900176255.2. Lineage (GTDB taxonomy): Bacteria > Actinomycetota > Actinomycetes > Mycobacteriales > Mycobacteriaceae > Mycobacterium > Mycobacterium ahvazicum. Next base: position 245,934 of record NZ_FXEG02000002.1, on the reverse strand, counting down.
CGTTCGGCTGGCAGAACGTCGCACGCGGCAACATCCGGTAGTCGCCGAGCGCCAAAGTCTCTGCGCCGGCGATGGTTTCGGCCGCCACCACTCCCATGGCCTCGGCAACGTGGGCCAGCATCAGCTTTCCGGTGACATCGCCGATCGCGTAGACGTGGTCGACGTTGGTGCGCATGTAGTCGGTGATCCCGATGGCCTTGCGGTCGGTCAGCGCGACCCCGGCCTTGTCCAGTCCGTAGCCGTCGACGTTGGGCGCGAAACCGATGGCCTGCAACACCTTTTCGGCTTTCAGCTCCTCCGACTTACCGTCCTTGCTAATCGCCACCCGGACCACGGACCCGTCGTCGGAGATGGACTCGACTTTCGTTCCGGTCAGGATCTTGACGCCCAGTTTCTTGAACTGCTTCTCAACCTCTTTGGAGACCTCGGCGTCCTCGTTGGGCAGCGCTCGCGGCAAGAACTCGACGATGGTGACGTCGACGCCGTAGTTCTTCAGCACATAGCCGAACTCCATGCCGATCGCCCCGGCGCCGGCGATGACGATCGACTGCGGCAGCTCCCGTGTCAGGATCAGTTCTTCGTAGGTGACCACGTTTTCCGACAGCGACGTGCCCGGCACCAGGCGGGTGCTGCTCCCGGTGGCGATGATGACGTTGTCGAACGTGACCGTGACCGGATTTCCAGCGCCACCGTCTTCGTTCAATTCGACCGACAGCGTGTGAGCGTCGGTGAAGCGGCCGTAACCGTGGATCTCAGTGATTTTGTTCTTCTTCATCAGGAAGTGCACGCCGGCGACGCGGCCCTCGGCCACCTTGCGGCTGCGGTCGAACGCGACCCCGTAGTCGAAGGTCGCCTCGCCGCTGATGCCGAACGTCTTGGCTTCTTTGGTGAAGATGTGCGCGAGTTCGGCGTTGCGCAGCAGCGCCTTGGACGGGATGCAGCCGACGTTGAGGCAGACGCCGCCCCAGTATTTCGGCTCGACGATTGCGGTGTTCAGGCCGAGCTGCGCGGCGCGAATCGCTGCGACATATCCGCCGGGACCAGCTCCAAGGACAACGACGTCATAGTGAGAAGTCACGAGCCCACACTAGTGGGCGAGGACTTCTCCCCGCACGACACCGTGGGCCACCCGAACCACCCTGATGGGTCAATACGGGATGACGCCGACCAGACAGTGACCCGTTCGTGCGCAGTAGTAATAGCCGTACAACGGTGCCGCGGCGGCGACGGACGCAAACGGTCCGGACATCACCGCAATGGACAGCGCCGCGATCATCGGCCGGCCCTGAACCATCGCCAGCATCACGCCGCCGACGGTGCACGCGACGACGTAGACCAGCGCCATGAAGACCGCCGGCGTCTTGTCGATGGTGTGGAACCACCAATAGAACAGGCTCAGCCCGACCTCGGCCGTCGCGGCCCACACGCCGAGGATCACCAGCGCCAATTTCCACCACTTCAGGTACTGGTAGCGGCCGGGGACGGTGACGGACTGCACCGGCGCAACGGCCGGCTCGGCATCCGCTTCGGAGGCAACAGCGGGCGCCTCGACCGGGGCTTCGACGGCCGCGGATTCGGCCGGCTGCTTCGCGGCGACGGGGATGAGCTGCACGCCGGTGTCGTCGAAGTTCGGCACGAACGGCACCGACTGCTCACCGGTGTCGTCGAAGTCCGGGACGAATCCCTGCGTGCCGGTGTCCTCGAAATCCGGGACGAACGGCGCCGTCCCGGGACTGGTCGCGGGGTCGTGCTCGGCCTTTTTGTCAGGCACGAGAGGTCACCTCGAGGGCGACGAGCACCCCGAACCAGCCGGGACCGATGGCCAGAATGAACGCGCCCAGCGTCGTGACCCATCGACGTCCCGAGAACAGGATCGTCAGCAACCCGATCACTCCGGGCAGCCCGACCACCACGGCGATGACGATGTCGGGCCGCACCGGGGTATGGACCAGCACCGTCAACGCCACCCCCGCCAGCAACCCGACCGCGGTGCCGATCAGCATCGCGCTGGCCAGCAGCCAGGGCCGGGGTAGCGGTATCACCTCATCGAGGGTACTGAGTCACGGACTACGAGGCGGGCACGTTTCCGGCACGGCTTCGTCAATCACCGGGCCCCGAGCCGACGGGCGCTCGCCGCGCTCATAGGCGGCGCCGGTGATCACCGGGACGGCGCCGAGCTGGGCTTTCTCCTCGTCGGTGAAGACGCGGCCGCGACTGAGAAACCGCACACCCTCGGGTGCCTCCAGGCTGAATCCGCCGCCGCGGCCGGGCACGACATCGATGACCAGCTGGGTGTGTTTCCAGGCCGCGTACTGCGGGCCCGAGATCCACACCGCGACGCCGTCGGCGCCCACGTCGAGGACGCCGAGCAGCACGTCGCGGTCGCCGACGAGGAAGTCGCCACGCGGGTAGCACATCGGTGACGACCCGTCACAGCAGCCGCCGGACTGGTGGAACATCACCGGCCCGTGCCGCTGCTGCAGCCGAACCAGCAGTTCGGCGGCGGCCTCGGTGATGACGACACCTGCTGGGGCCGCCGTGGCGCGCATCAGAAGAAGCCCTGCGCCTTATCGGCGTAGGACACCAACAGGTTCTTGGTCTGCTGGTAGTGGTCGAGCGCCATCTGGTGGGTCTCGCGGCCGAACCCGGATTGCTTATAACCGCCGAACGCCGAGTGCGGCGGGTACATGTGGTAGCAGTTGACCCACACCCGGCCGGCCTTGATCTCGCGGCCGGCGCGGTAGGCCGTGTTGCCGTCGCGGCTCCACACCCCGGCACCCAGACCGTAGAGGGTGTCGTTGGCGATCCTCATCGCGTCGTCGAAATCGGCGAACGACGTCACCGTCACCACCGGCCCGAAGATCTCCTCCTGGAAGACGCGCATCGTGTTGTTGCCCGAGAAGATCGTCGGCTGCATGTAGTAGCCGCCGGACAGATCGCCGCCGAGCTCGGCACGCTCACCGCCGGTGATGACCTTGGCGCCCTCCCCCTTGCCGATCTCGACGTAGGACAGGATTTTCTCCAGCTGATCGTTGGAGGCCTGCGAACCGATCATGGTCTCGGTGTCCAGCGGGTCGCCCTGCCGCACCGCCTTGGTCCGGATCGCGGCCAGCTCCAGGAACTCGTCGTGAATGTCGGACTGGATCAGGCTGCGCGACGGGCAGGTGCACACCTCGCCCTGGTTCAGGGCGAACATTGTGAAGCCCTCGAGAGCCTTGTCCTGGAAATTGTCGTTGGCGGCCATCACGTCGGAGAAGAAAATGTTCGGGCTCTTGCCGCCGAGCTCCAGCGTGACCGGGATCAGGTTCTGCGATGCGTACTGCATGATCAGACGCCCGGTGGTGGTCTCCCCGGTGAACGAGACCTTGGCGATGCGGTCGCTGGACGCCAGCGGCTTGCCGGCCTCGACGCCGAAGCCGCTGACGATGTTGAGCACACCCGGCGGGATCAGGTCGGCGATCAGCGACATCAGGTAGAGGATCGACGCCGGTGTCTGCTCGGCGGGCTTGAGCACCACCGTGTTGCCGGCGGCCAGCGCCGGCGCCAGCTTCCAGGCGCCCATCAGGATCGGGAAGTTCCACGGGATGATCTGGCCGACGACGCCGAGCGGCTCGTGGAAGTGGTAGGCCACGGTGTCTTCGTCGATCTGTGACAGCGAGCCCTCCTGGGCGCGAATCGCGGCGGCGAAATACCGGAAATGATCGGCGGCCAGCGGGATGTCGGCGGCCAGCGTCTCGCGGATCGGCTTGCCGTTCTCCCAGACTTCGGCGACTGCCAACGAATCCTTGTTCGCTTCAATGCGATCCGCGATCTTGCTCAGCACCGCGGCCCGCTCGGCCGGTGACGTCTTGCCCCATGCCGGGGCGGCCGCGTGGGCGGCGTCGAGCGCCTTGTCGATGTCGGCCTCGTCGGACCGCGCCACTTCGCAGAAGGTTTGGCCGGTCACCGGCGTCGGGTTCTCGAAGTAGAGACCCTTGGCGGGGGCGACCCACTCACCCCCGATGAAGTTGTCGTACCGCGATTCATACGACATCAGGGCCCCGCTGGAACCCGGGCGTGCGAAGACAGTCATCAGCTCGACTCCCGTTCTGCTTCACCTGTAATACAGCTCACATTACCGCTGGGACCACAATGGCTTCCATGACAGGGCTTGCATGACAGCGACAGATCACGGCTCCGACGACCCGTATCTGTGGCTCGAGGACGTCACCGGCGAAGAGGCACTGGATTGGGTGCGCGCGCGCAACAAGCCGACGCTGGCGCAGTTCTGCGGGGGCCGGTACGAGGCGGACTTCGAACGGATGCGCGCCGAGGCGCTGGAGGTGCTCGACACCGACGCCCGCATCCCCTATGTGCGCCGCCGCGGCGACTACCTCTACAACTTCTGGCGCGACGCCGCCAACCCGCGCGGGCTCTGGCGGCGCACCACGCTGGACAGCTACCGCGGCGACTCCCCCGAATGGGACGTGCTGATCGATGTCGACGAGCTCGGCTGCGCGGACGACGAGAAGTGGGTGTGGGCGGGCGCCACGGTCATCGAACCCGAGTTCACCCGCGCCCTGGTCAATCTCTCCCCCGGCGGCTCGGACGCGGTGATCGTGCGCGAATTCGACATGCGCACACGCCAATTCATCCCCGACGGTTTCGCACTGCCGGAAGCCAAGTCGCAGATCGGCTGGGCCGACCCGGATACGGTGCTGGTCGGCACGGACTTCGGTCCCGATTCGCTGACCGAATCCGGATACCCGCGCATCGTGAAGCGATGGCATCGCGGCACCCCGTTGAGCGAGGCCGAGACGATCTTCTCCGGCACGCGCACGGACGTCAGCGCCGGGGCGAACGCCGACCGGACGCCGGGCTTCGAGCGCAGCTTCGCGGGCCGTTCCATCGACTTCTGGAATTCGGAGCTCTACGAAATACGCGGATCGGAGCTGATCCGCATCGACGTGCCCACCGACGCGAGCACGTCGATCCACCGTGAATGGCTGTTGATCGAGCTGCGCAGCGATTGGACGCTCGGCGCCGCCACCTATCGCGCCGGCTCGCTGCTGGCCGCCGGTTACGACGAATTCCTCGCCGGCACAGCCGATGTGCAGGTGGTCTTCGAACCAGACGAGCACACCTGCCTGCACCAGACGGCGTGGACCCGCGACCGGCTGTTACTGGTCACGTTGGCCGACGTCGCCAGCCGGGTCGAAATCGTCACACCCGGCACCTGGCGGCGCGAAACGATCGCCGGAATCCCGCCGGCAACCAACACGGTGATCGCGGCCGCCGACGACACCGGCGACGAATTCTTCTTGGATTCAAGTGGATTCGATATGCCGTCGCGGCTGCTGCGCGGCACCGGCGACGGGGAGCTCGAGCAGATCAAGTCCGCGCCGGCATTCTTCGATGCCGAAAACCTGGACGTGCAGCAGTATTTCGTGCCGTCGAACGACGGGACAAGGATCCCGTACTTCGTGGTGCGATCACGCGCGATCGAAGGCCCCGGTCCCACCCTGCTGAGCGGTTACGGCGGTTTCGAATCCTCCAGGACGCCCGGGTACAGCGGGGTGTTGGGCCGGCTGTGGCTGGCTCGCGGCGGCACCTACGTGATGGCCAACATTCGCGGCGGCGGCGAGTACGGGCCACGCTGGCATACCCAGGCGATGCGCGAAAACCGGCACCGGGTCGACGAGGATTTCGCCGCGGTGGCAGACGATTTGGTGAACCGCGGCCTCACCAGCGTCGCGCAGCTGGGCGCCCAGGGCGGCAGCAACGGCGGCCTGCTGATGGGCATCATGCTGACCAAATACCCGGAGAAATTCGGCGCGTTGGTCTGCGATGTGCCGCTGCTGGACATGAAGCGCTATCACCTGCTGCTGGCCGGCGCGTCATGGGTGGCCGAATACGGCGACCCCGACAACCCGGACGACTGGGAATTCATCTCTGAATACTCTCCGTACCAGAACATTTCGGCGACACGTGATTACCCTCAGGTGCTGTTCACCACGTCGACGCGTGACGACCGGGTGCATCCCGGCCACGCCCGCAAGATGGTCGCGGCACTGCAGGCCGCGGGCCACCGGGTTTGGTTGTACGAGAACATCGAGGGCGGGCACGCCGGTGCGGCGGACAATGAGCAAGCCGCCTTCAAATCGGCCCTGAGTTATTCGTTCCTATGGCGCACGCTGGGAGGCCAACCGTGAAGATCCTCGACATCATCGAATTCGGCATGGTCATTGCTGGTCTGATCCTGATCATCGCGGGGTGGGCGCAGGCACGATTTCGATTCATCTCGCAACGCCGCAAGGCCCGGTACTTCTACTGGGGGACCTCGGCTCTCGGCATCGTCCTTTTCGGCTTCGGGACCGGACAGCTGTGGCCGAACGCCGTCATCACGACACTGATCTTCTCCACCCTCGTGCTGAGCACCGCCTATTTCACCACGCCCTACCTGAAGATCGGCGACCAGATCTACGCGTCGACTCCGGAAAATCGCGAACCCGACCCGCCCGTCGAGGACCACTAGCCCACACTGGGGCCTATGTCAGATACCCAGCCCGACTTCGAGACCCTGCTGTACAGGACGTCCGGTCCGGTCGCGACCATCACGCTGAACCGCCCCGAGCACCTCAACACGATCGTGCCGCCGATGCCCGACGAGATCGAGGCCGCCATCGGCCTCGCCGAGCGGGATACGGGTGTCAAGGTCATCGTGCTGCGCGGCGCCGGCCGCGCGTTCTCCGGTGGCTACGACTTCGGCGGCGGATTCCAGCACTGGGGCGAGTCGATGATGACCGACGGGAAGTGGGATCCGGGTAAGGACTTCGCGATGGTCAGCGCCCGTGCGACCGGGCCCACGCAGAAGTTCATGGCGATCTGGCGGGCGTCCAAGCCGGTGATCGCTCAGGTGCACGGCTGGTGTGTCGGCGGGGCGAGCGACTACGCGCTGTGCGCCGACATCATCATCGCCAGTGAAGACGCCGTCATCGGCACTCCCTACAGCCGGATGTGGGGGGCGTACCTGACCGGCATGTGGCTCTACCGGCTGAGCCTGGCCAAGGCCAAGTGGCATTCGCTGACCGGCCGGCCGCTGTCCGGCGTCCAGGCCGCCGAGATCGAGCTGATCAACGAGGCGGTGCCGTTCGACCGCCTCGAAGCCCGGGTCGCGCAGATCGCCGCCGAGCTGGCACACATCCCGCTGTCGCAGCTGCAGGCGCAGAAAATGATCGTCAACCAGGCCTACGAGAACATGGGACTGGCCTCCACCCAAACGCTGGGCGGCATCCTGGACGGCCTGATGCGCAATACGCCCGACGCGCTCGGCTTCATCAACACCGCGCAGAGCGAGGGCGTCCGGGCCGCGGTGCAGCACCGCGACGGCCCGTTCGGCGACTACAGCCAGGCCCCGCCTGACCTGCGGCCCGATCCCTCGCACGTCATCGTCCCTGATAGCGATGGCTAATAAGCTGGACTAAAAAGTCGGCCAAGACTCGCCCGCAGGATGCCCGAAGTGCTACCGTTACAGCTATGTCTCGGCTGAGTTCGTGCCTGCGAGCAGGCGCCATGTTCTTTGCAATGGGGATGGCCGCTGTGACCGTCCCGGCGACCGCGTCGGCGGACTCCACGGAGGACTTCCCGATCCCCCGCCGGATGATCAACACCACGTGTGACGCCGAGCAGATCCTGGCCGCCACCCGGGACACCAGCCCGGTGTACTACCAGCGGTACATGATCGACTTCAACAACCACCCGAACGTCCAGCAGGCGACGATCGACAAGGCGCACTGGTTCTACTCGTTGGCGCCGCAGGACCGTCGCGGCTACTCCGAGAACTTCTACGCGCCGGTCTCCGACCCGCTGTGGGTGGCCTGGCCCAACCACATGAAGATCTTCTTCAACAACAAGGGTGTCGTCGCCAAGTCGACCGACATCTGCAACCAGTACCCGCCCGGCGACATGTCGGTCTGGAACTGGGCGTAACCCCCCGCACTCACCGATTAACCCCGGGCCCGGCCCGGGGTTAATTGCTTTTTGTCCCCCGATCGGGGGACAACAGAATCAGCCGTTGTCGGGCCGTTCGGTGGATGTTTGGTGACCAGCGCACCGGGAATAGTTGGGGCCATGCGCACCGCGACCCCAGCCACGATCCCCGCCGCAGCCCTCGACTGGCGTGATGTCATCGGCGACTCCGACGCGCCGACCACCCGCATCGTGCACGTGCACGCCCGCGAAGCCGGGCTGATCGTCGACATGCTGTGCGTGGTGCGCGGACAGCACATCGAGCCCGAGGCGCGGGTAAAGGTCGGCCGGCTTCGCCGCTATGCGAGCCCGCACTGCCGCACCTGCGGCGAGTCGGTGGAAGAGACCAACGACGTGCTGCCGCAAGTGGTTGCGCTGTAGTCCGTCAGTAGTGCGCGGGGAAGCGATCCGTAGTGGCCGCCTCCCCGTTGGGTGAGCCGCCGTTGCCGGGCACCAGCACGGGCGCATCGAGCAGTTTGCGGACCGCCGGGCGAGGCCCGTAGGGCCGCAGCATCTGACTGGCCGGGCGGGTGCGCACCTGCGTCGGCCACCAGAACCAGCGCCCCATCAACGCCGCGACCGACGGCATCATGAACGACCGCACGATCAGGGTGTCGAACAACAGGCCCAGGGCAATGGTGGTTCCGACCTGCCCCATCACGCGTAGCGGGCTGATCGCGAATGTCGCCATCGTGGCGGCGAACACCAGACCGGCCGACGTCACCACCGCACCGGTGCCGGCCATCGACCGGATGATTCCGGTCTTCAACCCCGCGTGGATCTCCTCTTTGAATCGGGATACCAGCAGCAGGTTGTAGTCGGATCCGACGGCCAGCAGCAGGATGACCGACATCGCCAGCACCATCCAGTGCAGTTGGATGCCCAAGATGTCCTGCCAGACAAGCACCGAGAGGCCGAAGGAGGCTCCCAACGAAAGCAGCACGGTGCCCACGATGGTGATCGCGGCGACGAGGCTGCGGGTGATGATCAGCATAATGATCAGGATCAGGCTGGCCGCCGATATCCCGGCGATCATCAGGTCGTACTTGGACCCGTCTCGCATGTCCTTATAGACCGCGGCCGTGCCGCCCAGCCAGATCTTGGACCCCTCCAGTGGCGTCCCCTTGATCGCTTCCTTGGCCGCCAACTTGATCGGGTCGACGTGCGAAATGCCTTCGGGCGTCGCCGGAGCGACGTCATGGGAAATGATGAAACGGGCGGCGTGCCCGTCGGGCGACAGGAACATCTTCAGGCCGCGCTTGAAGTCGGGGTTGTCGAAAACCTCCGGCGGAATGTAGAAGGAGTCGTCGTTCTTGGCCGCGTCGAACGCCTGACCCATCGCCGTCGAGTTCTGGCTCATCACGTCCATCTGGTCGTACATCGAGTTCATCGAGCTGTGCATCGTCAGCATCATCTGCTTCATCGTCGACATCGTGGCGATCATCGGCGGCATCTGCGCCAGCATCTGCGGCAGCAACGCATCCAGCTGACCGATGTCATTCGACAGGTACTGGAATTTTTCGACGATCTGATCCAGGCCGTCGAGGGCGTCCAGGATGGATCGCAGCGACCAGCAAACCGGAATGTCGAAACAGTGCTTCTCCCAATAGAAGTAGCTGCGGATCGGTCGGAAGAAGTCATCGAAGTTGGCGATCTCGTCCCGCATATTGCTTGTGACGTCCAGCATTTCGTGCGTGAGGCCGTCCATGTGGTGAGTCACGGCGGCCATCTTCGATGTGATGTCGTACATCCGCTGCATCGTGTCGATGGACATCTGCATCGCGTCGGCCTGCGTGAGCATGTCGGCCATCCGCTTCTTCATGTACTCCTGGTTCTCGACCTGCGTCGTGTTCTGCATGCTGATCTGGAACGGGATCGACGTGTGCTCGATCGGCGCCCCCAGCGGCCTGGTGATCGTCTGGACGCGGGCGACGCCGGGGATATGGAAGACGCCCCGGGCAATTCGGTCCAGTACCAACATGTTTGCCGGATTCCGCATGTCGTGATCGGTCTCGATCAACAGCAGTTCCGGGTTCATCCGGGCATTGGAGAAGTGCCGCTCCGCGGCTTCGTATCCGACGACCGCCTTCGTGCTCGGCGGCAGGTACTGGCGGTTGTCGTAATTGGTCTTGTACCCGGGCAGCGCCAGCAGGCCGATGAGCGCGATGCCGATCGAGACCCCCAGGATCGGCCCCGGCCACCGGACGATCGCGGTGCCCACGCGCCGCCAGCCCTGGGTCCGCATCGTGCGCTTGGGGTCGAACAGGTGGAAGCGGCTGCGGCTGCCCACCGCCAATATGGCCGGGCCGAGCGTGAGTGCGGCGAGCACGGCGACCAGCGTGCCCACCGCGCACGGGACGCCGAGGCTCTGGAAATACGGAAGGCGGGTGAAGCTGAGGCAATACATCGCGCCGGCGATGGTCAGACCGGACCCCAGCACGACGTGCGCGGTCCCGTGGAACATGGTGTAGAAGGCCTGTTCTCGGTCCTCGCCGAGCGATCGTGCCTCCTGATACCGGCCCAGTACGAAGATGGCGTAGTCGGTACTCGCCGCGATCACCATCAACACCAGCAGGTTCACCGCGAAGGTTGACAGGCCGATGATCTCGTTATGCGCCAGGAACGCGACCACCTGGCGCGCCGCGAACAGCTCGAGCACCACCATCACCAGCGTGATGAACATGGTGATGACCGAGCGGTACACCCACAGCAACATCACGATGATCACGGCGAACGTGAGCAGGGTGACCAGGATGACGCCCTTGTCACCGGCCGCCGACTGATCCGCGGTCAGGGCCGCCGCACCGGTCACATACGCCTTCACCCCGGGCGGCGGTGGCGTCGAGTCCACCAGCTGGCGAACCGATCGGACGGACTCGTTGGCCTTGGTCTCGCCCTGATTACCCCGCAGATACACCTGCACGTAGGCGGCCTTGCCGTCCGAGCTCTGGGAGCCGGCCGCCGTCAGAGGATCGCCCCAGAAGTCCTGGACGTGCTCGACGTGCGTCGTGTCGGCTTCGAGGTTCTTGATCAGCTGGTCGTAGAAGCGGTGCGCGTCGTCACCGAGCGGCTTGTCGCCCTCCAGCAGAATCATGATCGCGCTGTCGCTGGTGAATTCGTTGAAGACCTTGCCGACGCGCTGCGTCGCCTGCATCGATGCCGCCTCTTTCGGGCTCATCGGCACCGTGTGTTGCTTGCCGACCGTTTCCAGGTCGGGCACGAACATGGACAGGCACACCACCAGCGCTACCCAGCCCACGACGATCACGGGCGCGAATCTGTACACCGACCGCGCAAACAGCGGCATGTGGGGAAGCCCGGCGGCCTGGTTGTCGGTCATGCGGACTTCACTATGCAAAAGGTTTCGGCGTTCACTCCGGTGACCGACCTTTCGTCCTTGACTACGTCATTCACGATGATCTGGCAGCCGATCTGGCCTCCGTCGGTTTGCGCGACCACGTTGACGCTCACCGACGGGAGCGTGGTGGTGACCGAGAGCGTCCAGGGCAGTGGCACGTTGTCGATGCGCCGCGGCTGGGCGTTGATGTCCAGGTAGTTGATATTGGCGGTGCTCCCCGACCCGTACACCTTGTAGACCACGTGCTTGGGGTTGAACGGCTTGATGTCGTCCAGGCTGCTGCTGCCGATCCCCGAGGTGTCGTGATTGCCGAAGAAAGAGCGCAGGCGAAGGACGCAGAAGGCCGCGACCGCGATCACGACCGCGATGACGAGAACGATCCACAGTCGTCGCACCGCATTGGCAACAGGCGCCTTTGCCACCCACTCACCTCCTGCTCACCGAGCGACCGACCGCCCGTCCGAGTGCGTTAGCCGGCCTCCGGCGCGCGTCGGGCCGCTCCAGGTTCGCCGACACTGCGCCGGCCCCGAGTTCGATCCCAATTCGCTTGCTGGTCATGGCGATTCAGCGAGAAGGCCGATGCAAGTGGCGGTGAGTACCCGGGTGAGAGCGGGGCCGAATTCGATATTCCACTCCTCGGGCGGCACGGCCTCCGGCTGGTCGGCGTAGGCATCGGTGAGCCGCTCCGGCGGGTTGGCGATCTGCCAGAAGGCGGCCGCCAACGAATAGGCGGCGATCAAGCTGTCGAACGCTCCCGAGCGGCCGAGCTTGGGCAGCGCGCGCTCGATGGCGTCGGCGAGGGCGACCGCGGCGGCCGAGATCGTTCGCCGGATGTCGACCACCCGCTCCACCTCCACCTCATGTTCGAGGTGGAGGTGCAGGTTGGCGAGCAGGTCGCAGAACAGTGGATCGGCCGCCAGCCCGTTGGCCAACGTTTCGGCCACCCGCGCCGGCGACATGGGGCCCGGCTCGGCCAGCTCCGCGCACACCGTGTCCGACCATCGCACCCACCCCTCGGCGGCGAGATGGAGCAGGACTTCTTTGTGCGAAGTGAAGTAGCGGCGCACCGCCGAGTAGTGAATGCCGGCGCGACCGGCGACGGCGGTGAGCGTCACCGACGCGACACCGGTCTCGCGCGCCAGGGAGCGTGCGGCCTCGACGAGTGCGGCCGCACGCCGGCGCTTGTTCTCTGCCGTGCGGGCGCGCTGAAACGTGAGTTGCGCCACCGGCCGAGCGTAACGCACAGCATGTGATTTGTATAACGCACATAACGTGTTTTTCAGGGCGGTTACCGTGGAGAGTCGTCAGCGTCTTGTATCCCGTCCGTAACCTCCGCCGCCTCGAATAACTCGTATGCACACAATTGCGCTCATCGGTCTACTCGGTGGCCTGATCACCGGCATCTCGCCATGCATCCTGCCCGTGCTTCCGGTGATTTTTCTGTCCGGCATGGACGGCGGCAGTGGCAAAGCCCGCAGTCGCGGTTTGAGTTCGGCCATGCGTCCCTACCTGGTGATCGCGGGCCTGGTGTGCAGCTTCAGCCTGGCCACCCTGATCGGCTCCGCACTGCTGTCGGCACTGCACCTGCCGCAGGACGCCATCCGGTGGACCGCCCTGGTGGTGCTCACTCTGATCGGCCTGGGATTGATCTTCCCGCCGCTTCAACACCTGATCGAACGGCCGTTCACCTTCCTACCGCAACGCCAAAACAGCGGCAGCACTGATGGTTTCGGCCTGGGACTGACGTTGGGTGCCCTGTATGTACCCTGCGCGGGGCCGGTGCTGGCCGCGATCGTGGTGGCCGGCGGCACGACATCGCTGGGACCGGCCACGTTCGTGCTGACCGCGACGTTCGCGCTCGGCAACGCGATACCGCTGTTGGCTTTCGCGCTGGCCGGACGGCAAGTCGCGCAACGGGTTACCGCTTTCCGCCGTCATCAGCGCCAGATTCAGGTCGCCGGCGGAATCATGATGATCGTGCTGGCGGTGGCGCTGGTGTTCAACCTGCCCGCACTGCTGCAGCGCGCCGTACCCGACTACACGACTGCGATGCAAAATCGCTTGGGCGCCAACGACATCCAACGGTCTTTGGTTCCGAGCCGCCCACCGGGGACCACCACGGGTAGCGTGCTGGAACTGAATCAGGGCAACACCAGCAACGGGCTGCCCACCAACTGCGCCGACGGCGCTACCGAGCTGCAACAGTGCGGGCAGGCGCCGGCTATCACCGGCATCACCGGATGGCTCAACACCCCGGGCGGCAAACCGCTCGATTCCGCCTCGGTGCGGGGCAAGGTGGTGCTGATCGACTTCTGGGCCTACTCCTGCATCAACTGCCAACGCGCCATCCCGCACGTCGTCGATTGGTACAACCGGTATCGCGACAGCGGATTGGTGGTCATCGGGGTGCACACCCCCGAGTACGCCTTCGAACGGGTTCCCGGCAACGTGGCCAGCGGTGCGGCCGGCTTGCACATCGACTACCCGATCGCGATGGACAACGACTACGCGACCTGGAACGCCTTCAACAACATGTACTGGCCGGCCGAATACCTGATCGACGGGAACGGAACGCTGCGGCACACCAAGTTCGGCGAAGGTGACTACGACGGCACCGAGAAGCTGATCCGCCAACTGCTGGTAGACGCCAATCCGAATGTCGCGCTGCCCCCGCCGGTCAACGGGGCCGACACCACCCCCAAGACCAACCTGACCCCCGAGACCTACCTGGCGCCCGACAAAGCCACCACCTACGGCGGTGACGGCAGCTACCAGGCGGGCACCACCGGGTTCAGCTTCCCGCCGCAGCTGGCTAACGACAAATTCGCCCTGCGCGGCCGGTGGACCCTCGACGACCAGGGCATCACCGCCGAAAGCGACGACGCCGCGATCCGGCTGAACTACACCGCCAAGAACGTCTTCGTCGTCGTCGGCGGCACCGGAACCATCACGATGACCCGCGACGGGAAATCCACCGCCACACCGATCAGCGGCGTCCCCACGCTGCACGAGATCGTGTCCGATGGCGGTGCCCACCGCGATCAATTCGACCTGCAAGTGAGCAGGGGCTTGCAGGTGTTTTCGTTCACTTTCGGCTAGACATCCGTAAGCACGAAGCAGCCCATCCGCCAGCTGCGTGGCTACGAATGAGAGTCGTGGACTCCTCACCCGCACGGTCGGTTGCCGTCGTCGGCAGCGGCGTGGCCGGCCTGACCGCCGCCTACCTGCTGTCCGGCCGCGACCGCGTCACGTTGTATGAAGCCGACGTACGGCTCGGGGGCCACGCGCACACCCATTTCCTGGACGACGGCGACCGGGTGATCGGCGTCGACTCGGCTTTTCTGGTGCACAACGACCGGACCTACCCGACGCTGGGCCGGCTGCTGGGCGAGCTGGGCGTGGCTACCCAGCCCTCGGAGATGTCGATGTCGGTGCGCGCCGACGAGATCGGGCTCGAATACGCCGGCGCCCTGGGCCTCAGCGGATTGTTCGCGTGCAAACAGTCGCTGCGGCCCCGCCACCTGCGCATGCTCGCCGAGATCACCCGATTCCATCGCGCCGCCGCGCTGCTGCTGCGCGATGACAGCACCGAGCCGGAGGAACTGGAGACGCTGGAATCCTTCCTGCGCCGGCACCGCTTCTCGTCGTATTTCATCGACTTTTTCATCACCCCGCTGGTCGCGGCGGTGTGGTCGTGTGCCGGCGACGACGCCCTGCGCTACCCGGCGCGCTATCTGTTCGTCTTCCTCGACCACCACGGCATGCTGTCGGTGTTCGGCTCGCCCACCTGGCGCACCGTGACCGGGGGTTCGGCGCACTACGTACAGGCCATCGCCGCGCGGCTCGCCGAGGTGTCGACCGGGACGCCGGTGAACTCCCTGCGCCGGGTGCGCGACGGCGTGCGGCTGCAGGCGGGCGACCACCCGCCGCGGCTGTTCGACGCGGCCGTCGTCGCCGTGCATCCCGACCAGGCGCTGCTGTTGCTCGACGATCCGACCCCCTGGGAGCGCGCGGTGCTGGGCGCGATTCCGTACTCGACCAATCGGGCGCAGCTGCACACCGACGAATCGGTGCTACCGCGGAATCGCCGTGCGCGCGCATCATGGAACTACCTGGTTACCCCCGGGAAGGACCATGTCGTGGTCAGCTATGACGTCAGCAGACTCATGCGGCTGGACGGTGACCGCCGGTACCTGGTGACACTGGGCGGTCACGACCGCGTCGATCCGGCGTCGGTGATCGCCGAAATGACCTACAGCCATCCCCTGTACACGCCGGAATCGGTTGCGGCACAAGCATTGTTGCCCACACTGGACGACGATCGGCTGGTCTTCGCGGGCGCATACCACGGCTGGGGCTTCCACGAGGACGGCGCCGCCTCGGGGCTGGCCGCGGCGCGGCGCCTCGGTGCCGACTGGCCGACGGCGAATCAGTGCGACGCGGTGGCCCGATGCTGACACCGGCGATCTACCGCACCACGATCCGTCATTCGCGACAGGCCCCGGTGCGCCATTCGTTCGAATACCGCAGCTACAGCTGGTATGTCGACGTCGACGAGTTGCCGCGGCTGCCCTGGTGGCTGCGCCCGTTCGCCCGGTTCCGCGCCTCGGATCACTTCGCCGCGGGGCAGCCGGGCTCGTTGCGCGACCGGCTCGGTGCCTTCTTCGCCGACCGAGGAATGGCCGCGCCCGAAGGTCGGGTCACCGCGCTACTGCAGGCGCGCGTGCTCGGGTATGTCTTCAACCCGCTGAGCGTCTTCTGGTGCCACGACCGCGACGGCCAACTGCGCCATGTGATCGCCGAGGTGCACAACACCTACGGCGAGCGCCACGCCTACCTGCTGCCCCCGGCCGACGTGCCGGTGGTCACCGAGAAGAAGTTCTATGTCTCGCCGTTCAATGCGGTGGACGGCTACTACCTGGTGCGAGCACCGCGGCCAGACGACGAAGTCAACATCACCATCGAACTGCGCCGCGACCGCCAGCCCGCGTTCGTGGCCAACATGCACGGGCAGCGGCGGCCGGCGAGCGCCGGGCAGGTCGCGATCATGCAACTCATTTCGCCGCTGGCGCCGCTGGTGGTGGCCGTCCGTATCCGAATTCAGGGGATCACACTGTGGTTACGTCGAGTTCCGTTGGTACGGCGATGACCGTATCAACCATCCGAAAACCCTCGGCCGCAATCGATTCCGAACGTTGGCCGGCAATCGCGAAGGTGCCGTCCGCGCCGCTGAGCGCGGCCTCTGCCGCCGCCGCCGACCGGCTGCTGCGACGCGCGGCCGCTCGGCTCCCGCTGCGGGTGGCCTACCCGGACGGCACGGTGGTCGGTGCCGCCGACCCGACGGTGCCGAGTTTGATTGTCCACCAACCGCAAGCGATGGCGCGCCGGATCGGGCGCTACGGCCTGATCGGCTTCGGCGAGTCCTACATGGCAGGAGAATGGTCGTCGGACGACCTCAGCGGGATGCTTACGGTGTTCGCCGGCTCGGTCGACGAATTGGTGCCGCGCTCGCTGCAATGGCTGCGTCCGATCGGGCCGGCCTTCCGACCGCGGTGGTGGAGTGCCAGCCGGGATCGCACCCGGCGCAATATCGCCGAGCACTACGACCTGTCCAACGACCTGTTCGCCGAATTCCTCGACGAGACCATGACGTACTCCTGCGCACTGTTCGACCGGTTGCCGGCGTCGGCGTCGGATCTGGCTGCCGCGCAAGAGCGCAAGATCGATCGGCTGCTCGACCTCGCCGGAGTTCACCGGGGCAGCCGGGTGCTCGAAATCGGCACCGGTTGGGGCGAGCTGTGCATCCGCGCGGCCACCCGCGGAGCCGAGATCCGCTCGCTGACCCTGTCGGTCGAGCAGCAGCAGCTGGCGCGGCTTCGGGTTGCCGCGGCGGGGCTGACCGACAAGGTGACGATCGACCTCTGCGACTACCGGGACGTTGACGGAGTTTACGACGCGGTGGTGTCGGTCGAGATGATCGAAGCGGTGGGATTCCATGCGTGGCAGCGGTATTTCACCACCCTCGAACGGCTGGTGCGACTGGGCGGCCGCGTTGCGATCCAGGCGATCACGATGCCGCACTCGCGGATGATGGCCAGCCGCAACACGCGAACCTGGATCCAGAAGTACATCTTCCCGGGTGGACTGTTGCCGTCCACCCAGGCCATCTCCGCAATCACCGAGCGCCGCACCGGTTTACGCACGGTCGACATGACCTCGTTGCGCCCGCACTACGCCGAGACGCTGCGGCTGTGGCGGGAGCGCTTCCTGCAGCGGCAAGACCGATTGGCGCAGATGGACTTCGACGACGTGTTCCAGCGCATGTGGGAGCTGTATCTGGCGTATTCGGAGGCGGGCTTTCGATCGGGATACTTGAACGTCTACCAGTGGACGTTCGCGCGCGAGGGGTGCTGATGAGTGAGGTGAGCTTCGTACAGAACTTGGCCCAGGTGTGCGGCGCCTCGGTTGCGGTTCTGGCCGTGGTGCATTCGGTCACCTTCACCATCGGCAAACGCATCGGCCGCTACAACGTCGTCGACGTGGCCTGGGGTATCGGCTTCGTCGGGATCGCCGCCGTCGCCGCGGCGCTCGGCCAAGGTGACCCGGTCCGGCGCTGGCTGCTGCTGGCGCTGGTGACGATCTGGGGCGTGCGGCTGAGCTGGCACATCCACCGCAAGACCGCCGGTAAGGGTGAGGATCCGCGCTATGCCGCCATGCTGGGCGATGCCACGCCCGGGCAGGTGGCGCGCAAAGTTTTTCTGCTGCAGGCGTTGATCACCTGGTTCGTCTCCTTCCCGCTGCAGCTGTCGGCGGTGACCGGGCCCACCCCGAGAGCGCTGATCGCCGTCCCGGTGTTCGGTGTGGTGGTGTGGCTGGTCGGCGTCGCCTTCGAAGCGGTCGGAGACCGGCAGCTGCGGATCTTCAAGGCCGATCCGGCCAATCGCGGTGTGGTGATGGACCGCGGCCTGTGGGCGTGGACGCGTCACCCCAATTACTTCGGCGACGCCGCCGTGTGGTGGGGTCTGTGGCTGATCACCATCACCGGCTGGTGGTCGCTGGCGACAGTCGGCTCACCGCTGCTGATGACCTACTTCCTGGTCTATGTGACCGGGGTCCGGCTGACCGAGAAATTGATGACCGGCCGGCCGGGCTTCGCGGAATATCAGCAAAGGACCGCGTGTTTTGTCCCGAGACCGCCGAGACCAGCACGTCGATAGCCGTCGCCGAGGCGGCCAGGTGAACAGCGATAGGCTACCTGACAATGACCGGACTTCCGCAGCTGAGCAGCAACCTGGACGAGTTGCTGCCTGAAGTCGCGCGGGGAGACACCCACGCCTTCGCCGCCGTCTACGACCTGACCAAGAGCAGGGTGTTCGGGCTGGTGATCCGGGTGCTGCGCGACGCCGGCTACAGCGAGGAAACGACGCAGGAGATCTATCTCGAGGTGTGGCGTTCGGCCTCGGACTACGACCCGGCCCGCGGCTCCGCCCTGTCCTGGCTGCTGACCATGGCGCACCGGCGCGCGATCGACCGGGTGCGCGCCGAGCAGGCCGGCAGTCGCCGTGAATCGCGCTACGGCGCGGCCAACGTCGACACCGACCATGACGTGGTCGCCGACTCGGCGATCGCCGGCGACGAGCGCCGCCGGGTGGCCGACTGCCTGGGCGGGCTGACCGATGCGCAGCGGCAGTGCATCGAGCTGGCGTACTACGGCGGACTGACGTACACGGAGGTGGCGCAACGTCTGGCCGCCAATTTGTCGACGATCAAATCGCGCATCCGCGACGCCCTGCGCGGGCTGCGTAACTGCCTGGACGTGCCGTGACCGAACCCACTGATTTCGAGCTGCTCGAGCTGGCGACTCCGTACGCCCTGCACGCGGTCTCCGACGCGGAGCGCGCGGACATCGACTCGCGCCTCGCGGCCGCACCGGCGCCGGTCGCGTCGGCTTTCGCCGAGGAAGTCCGCGCCGTGCGCGAGACGATGGCCGTCGTCTCGGCTTCCACCGTCGCCGAACCGCCCGCGCATCTGCGGTCCGCCGTGCTGGCCCTGGCCACCCCAAGTCTGGCGAAGCGCCGAAACCGTTGGCGCACCACGGCATTGATATCGGTCGCGGCGGCGATCGTGGCGGCCCTGACCGCATTCGGCCTGCAGACGCTGTTACGCCCGACGCCGACGCAGTCGGTGGCCGAGCAGGTGATGGCGGCCCCCGACGTGCGGACGGTTTCGCGCCCGCTGGCCAACGGGACGGCCACGGTGGTGTTCTCCCGCGATCGCGGCGCCGGAGTGCTGGTGATGAACAACGTGCCGCCGCCCAGTCCGGGCACCGTCTACCAGATGTGGTTGATCGACTCCAAGGGCCCGACGTCGGCGGGGACGATGGGCACCGCGGCCGTCTCGCCCTCGACGACAGCGACGCTGACCAACCTCGGCAAGTCGACGGCCCTGGCCTTCACCGTCGAACCCGGCTCGGGCTCACCCCAGCCCACCAGCCCGATATTGGCGACCTTGCCGCTGAGCTAGGCCTTCTTCACCAGGCTGCCGAGCACGGCGACGATCACGCCGACCACGACCAGCCCCGCGCCGGCGGCCAACGTCAGGTTCAGCCAGACCCGCATCCCGGTTTCGGCGGTGCGCACCATGACATCGGCGACCTGGCGGATGTCGCCGCTGGTGCGATTGAGCGCGTCGTTGACGTAGCGAGCACCGACCTCCATGCCGACCCACCCGGCCGCGCCGACCAGCAGCGCCGAGACACCCAGACCGGTCAGCGCCTTGCCGCGGCGCCGGGCGGCCAGCAGCGTCAGCAGTGCCAACAGCCCGCACAGTGCCACCGCCCCCAAGCTCTCGCCCACCTGCCCCACGCGCCCACCCGGCTCAGCTCTCCCTGCCGCAGCGAGTGGGGCACCGACGCCGTCAGCGGAACGGTCAGCGTGGCGGGCACCGACACGTTGTGCTCGCTCAAAATCTGCCGAAACGCAGGGTCGTTGAGCATCGGTGCCACGTCGACCGTCCAGGAATCATCGGACCCCGCATCGGCGAACAGCCAGCGGTGCGCCGCCCGGTTCGCCGTCGCGAACATCGGCGGGAAGGACGGACCGGCGGTGTAGGTGCCGGCCGCGTCGCGCACCTGCGCGCTGTCCACCGGAGTGCGTCCACCGCCATGCTCGGCGATCAGCGTCATCGTCCGGCTGGTGAGCTCCCCGGCCATCGCGGACTGCGGGGCGGGGTCCCCCGCCGCTTTCTGGGCCACCGCCGCGTAGCCGTTCTCGTCGACGAGGTTGAGCTGCACCCACGCCCCGCCGACGGCCACCGCCAGCGCAATCGTGGTGGCCAGCCACAGCGTCAGCGTCGCGAGGAATCGCACGCCGTCAATCTACGGCGCGATGCCCCGCACGTACGCGGCTTGCCCGAGGTGCTGGGCGCAGTCGTCGATGATGCTCACCAACCGGGCGCTGGCCGTCACCGGCGGATCCCAGTTGCTGTCGACGACGCGGGCCAACTCGTCGGCGGTGACGCTAGCGATGTACTCACACGAGAGCTTGTGCACCGCGTGGTAGTAGCCGGACAGCAACTCGGCAGGCGCGCGCACCCTCGCCACCTCCGCGGCGCCGTGGCCGTAACCGGTGTCCCGGCGCGGCAGATCCAGCGCGAAGCGGTCCACCCAGCCGTCGCGGGTCCAGACCTCCTCGACACCGGCGACGTGGGCCAGCTGGATGTCCTGCACCCGGGCGCTGTGCCAGATCAGCCAGGCAATGGAGTTGGCGTCCGGGGTGGGCCGGTAGTTGGACACTTCATCGGTCAGTCCATCGGTGAGCTCGTCGACGTGTTCGATCAACCGGGTGAAGGCATCGCGCAGTAACTCGCGGGCGGCGGCGTCGGCATCTGACATACCGACGACACTACGGACCTCCGTGCTAGCCCGCTCAGACGTTGTTGCCGTGCGGATCGCGCAGTCAATACCCGCGTAGTCGATCCCGGATTGGTCGTGGCACGACTCGGGGCACGGTCGTAGATTGATCAGGTGAGCTACGACCTGCTGATTCGCAATGGCACCATCGTCGACGGGCTGGGGGGTGAGCCCTACGTCGGCGACGTCGGGGTGACCGGCGGCGTCATCACGGCCGTCGGGTCGGTGAACGGCGACAGCGCCGTACGCGAGATCGACGCGACCGGCCTGCTGATCACGCCGGGATTCGTCGACCTGCACACGCACTACGACGGTCAGTCCATCTGGTCGGAGCGCCTGACGCCGTCCTCGGCGCACGGAGTGACCACCGTGGTGATGGGCAACTGCGGCGTCGGGTTCGCGCCCTGCCGCCAGGAAGACCACGACGTCCTCGTCGACGTGATGGCCGGGGTGGAAGACATCCCGGGCGTGGTGATGACCGACGGCCTGCCGTGGACCTGGGAGACCTTCCCCGAATACCTCGACGCGCTGGAAGCGGGCCGCCGCGACATCGATGTGGCGGCCTACCTGCCACATTCGCCGCTGCGCGTCTACGTGATGGGCCAGCGCGGCGCCGACCGCGAAGCCGCCACCCCCGACGACCTGGCCAAGATGCGGGCGCTGGCCAAGGAGGCCATGGAAGTCGGGGCGCTGGGCTTCGCGTCGTCGCGGCTGACCATCCACAAGACCGAAAGTGGTTCGCCCATACCGAGTTACGAAGCCGCCCGCGAGGAGATCGAGGAGATCGCCAAGGGCGTCGTCGACGGCGGTGGCGGGCTGCTGCAGTTCGTGCCCGATATTCCGGCCGGCGGCTACCAGCCGGTGCTGCAGACGGTGTTCGACGTCGCCGAGGAGGTCGGCTTGCCGGTCACCTTCACCCTCGTCGTCGCCAACGCCGGGGATCCGACGTGGCCCGACGCGATCAACATGATCGAGAAGGCGAACGCCGCCGGCGGCGATATCACCGCGCAGCTGCTGCCCCGCCCGATCGGGTTGATCATCGGGCTGCAACTGACCGCCAACCCGTTCGTGCTCTACCCCAGCTACCAGGAGATCGCGCATCTGCCACTGGCCGAGCGGGTCGCCGAGATGCGCAAGCCCGAGGTCCGCGCCCGCATCCTGGCCGACAAGCCGGGCCACGGGCACCCGATCCTCTACGTCGCGCAAATGTGGGACTGGATCTTCCCGCTCGGCGAGCACCCCAACTACGAGCCGGACCCGGCGGACAGCATCGGGGCCCGGGCCAGGGCCCGCGGCGTGCACCCGATGGAGGAGGCCTACGACCGGCTGCTCGACGACGACGGCCGTGCCATGCTGCTGGTCGCGACCAGCAATATGGAGCGCAACTCGCTGAACACGGTCGGCGAGCTGCTGCACCGCGACGACGTGGTGCTCGGCCTGGGCGACGGCGGCGCCCACTACGGCATGATCTGCGACGCCAGTTACTCGACGTTCTTCCTGGCGCACTGGGCGCGGGACCGGGCGTCCGGACGGTTCACGGTTTCCGAGGCCGTCCGCGAGCTGACGTCGGTACCGGCCCGGGTCGCCGGGCTGGCCGATCGCGGGCGAATCGCGGTGGGGTACAAGGCCGATCTCAACGTGATCGACCACGCCGGGCTGCGCCTGCACAAGCCGGTGATCACCTATGACCTGCCCGCCGGAGGGCGTCGACTGGACCAGACCGCGGACGGGTATGTGGCCACGATCGTGTCCGGTGAAGTGATCGCCGAAAACGGCAAACCCACCGACGCGCGTCCCGGCAAGCTGGTCCGCGGCCGCCAAACAGCGCCCGCGCCCACGCCATAACGCCACGAAGAAGGCCCTGTCCCGGTTAAGTTATTGCAGTGACGAGCCCGCATTACGCGTGGTTGCCGCCAGAGATCAATTCGGCCCTCCTTTACGCCGGTCCTGGATCGGCGCCGCTGCATGCTGCCGCGGAAGCCTGGGATGGGCTTGCCGAGAACCTGGCCTCGTCCGCGTCCTCGTTTTTCTCCGTGGCCTCCGATCTGGCCAACGGTTCGTGGCAGGGTCCCTCGGCGTCGGCGATGCTGGCCGTCGCGACCCAATACGTGAGCTGGCTCAAGGCGGCGGCCGCCCAGGCCGAGGCGACTTCCAGCCAGGCCTCGGCCATCGCGGGCGCCTTCGAGACGGCGCTGTCGGCCACGGTGCAGCCGGCGGTGGTGACGGCCAACCGCGCGTTGGTGCGGGCGCTGGCTTCGCAGAACCACCTGGGCCAAAACGCCCCCACGATCATGGACATCGAGTCCGCCTACGAACAGATGTGGGCCACCGACGTGGCAGCGATGTCCGGCTATCACGCCGACGCCTCGGCGGCCGCCGAACAGCTGGCGCCCTGGCAGCAGGTCATGCAGAACCTCGGCGTGCAATTCAACAACGGCGACCTGATCTTCGGACCCCACTCGGGCACCGGAAGCCTGGCGCACCACATCAACACACTGGCCAGTCTCGATCACACCGGCGGCCACATCGGGTCCTGGCTGACCGACACCCCCGGCACCGGATTCGCCCATACCGTGCCGAGCAGTTCGGCTTCGGCGGACTTCAGCGCGAGCCTGCTCAACTCACCGACCGCCGGCACCGGTTTCAACCCGGGAACCGCGAACCTGGGCCTGCTCAGCAATCTGGGCTCGGGCACCATACCGACGGGTTTGACGGCGGACTGACGACACGCCCGCGGCGCCTATCCTCGACATCATGCGCACCAAGAAGAGGGTGGATCTGGACAGGCTGGCCGCCGCCCTGCCCGACTTCCCGTTCGCGTACCTGATCACCGTCGACGACGAATACCGCGTTCACACCGTGACGGTCGAGCCGCGGCTGCGCGACGGCGCCGTCCTCGATGTCGGACTCATCGGCGGCCGCACCCGCGAAAACCTCAGCCGGCGCGGCGACGTCACCCTGCTGTGGCCGCCGCGCGAGCCGGGCGGCTATTCGCTGATCGTCGACGGCCACGCCGAAGTCGCCGAGTCCGACTCCGAGACAGTCCGATTGGATGTGGTGCCGACCCGCGCGCTCCTGCACCGCGACGCCGATCCCGACTCCGCGGCCACCGGCACCCTGCACGACTGCGTGGTGTTCTCCCTGCCGGCGTGACCTCGTACAGTCAGTCGCATGAGTCGCGTCGCGCCGCTAGCCCCGCCGTGGAGCGAGGAAGACGCCCACAGCATCAACAGCTGGGGCCACCCCGACCGCTCGTATGAGCCGCTGCTGCTGGTGCGCTGCCTGCAGCGCCATCCAGCGCTGGCCGGCCGGCTGCGTAAGCTCGGTGAATCCCTTTATATCGCAGCGCTTTTGCCTCCGCGGACCCGGACGATCGCGATCCTGCGCAGCTGCGCGCTGGTCGGTTGCGAGTACGAGTGGGGCGGGCAGGCGGCGTTCTGGGGACCGATCGCCGGAGTCAGCGACGACGAGTGTGACGCGCTGGTGACCGGCGGCCCCGACGACCCGCGGTGGGACCCGGCCGAGCGGACGCTGATCGCGGCGGTCGACGAGCTGGAGCGCACCGGTTCGTGGTCGGAGGCGACGTGGGCCGCGCTGGGCCGCGACCTCGACGACGAGCAGCGCATCGAATTGCTCACGGCCGTCGGCTGGTATCGCACCATTTGCACGCTGTGCAACGCGCTCGCACTTCCGGTGGAGGGCTGGATGCGGCGCTGGCCGTTAGGTCGCTGAGCGGTCCCGTTTGAGGCCGGGATGCTGCTTTTTCAGTAGCGGCAGCAGCACACGTCGCGGCATGAACTGGAACAGCCGGGTGCTGACTTGGCTTGGCAGCCCGGGGATCACGGATCCGCGGTCGGCGTCGAGCGCGTCGATTCCGGCGCGCGCCACTTCGCTGGCGGGCAGCCACATGAACTTCGGGAACGCGTCGGCGAATTTGCGCTCGTCCATGCCGGCGTTCTTCAGGAAGTCGGTGCGCACCGGCCCGGGGTTGAGCAGCGCGACGGTGACACCGGTGCCGGCCAGTTCGCCGCGCAGTCCTTCGGTGTAGCTGATCACGAACGCCTTGGTCGCGGCGTAGCCGACCTGGCCGGGGAAGGGATGGTAGCCCGCGGTGGATCCGACGTTGAGAATTGCACCGCGCCCGCGCGGCACCATCTGCTGGACCGCGCGGGTGGTGAGGTCGATAACGGCCTCGACGTTGACCCGGACCTGGGCGATCTCGTCGTCGACCGACGCGTCGGTCACCGACCCGATGGTGCCGATGCCGGCGTTGTTGACCAGGATCTCGGCCGTCAGCCCGCGACGCTCGACCTCGCCGAGAAGGCCGGCGCGAGCGGCGGAATCCGCGACGTCGCAACCGACCACCTCGACGCGAACCCGGCTCGCCAGTTCGTCGGCCAGCTCGCGCAGCTTGTCCTCGCGGCGCGCGACGAGGGTGACGCCGTGCCCGCGACCGGCGAGCTCGCGGGCGATCGCGGCGCCGATGCCCGACGACGCCCCGGTGACGACGGCGGTGCTGGTGAATTACCCTAGGACGCCGAGTGTGGGCCCTAGGTACGGGGACAGCCGTCAATTCGTCCATAGGCCCCACGCTCGCGAAGCTTGTCCCACACGCGCTGAACGATCGCCTCTGGCCGACGCGACAGCATCTCAGCGCTGACTCTGACCACAGCCCAGCCGGCCGCTTCTAGCAAGGCGATTCGCTCGATGTCCCACGACCGCTGATATCGGTTCTCCCAATGTTGAACACCGTCGTATTCGACGGCGAGCTGCCACTCGCGCCATCCCATGTCGACCCGGATGTGCAGGTCCCGAAACTCGATCTGCGTCTCAGGCTTTGGAAGTCCGGCGTTGACGAGCAGCAACCGCACTCTGGTCTCCTGCGGTGACTCCGCACCGCCGTCGGCCTGTGCCAACGCGAGCCGCAGCCGCCGAACGCCGCGGCATCCCGGGCGCCGATCGGCCAAAGCGATCACGTGCGCGGGTTTGATACCCGTCGCGTTGAGCAATGCGTCGAGAATCGGGACTGCCGCGGCAAGCGGCAGGCCGCCGCCGATGTCGTAAGCAGTTCGGGCCGCCGTCGTCACCCGCATCCCACCGACGGTGTGTATCTCGTCATCGGCCAGCTGATAGCTGCGGACCACAATGCCCGGCTGACCGTGCCGGTCACCGCGCACGATCTCAGCGGGCTTAGCGGCGTCAAGCCATTTCGTCCCCAACACCGCGGCGGCGGACAAGCCTGCCAAGGTCGCACCCGTCGACAGCCAAGCCGCACGCGCCTTGGTCGCAGCCGTCAGCTCCGCATCCCTGCCGATGTACACGTCGCGGAACACCGCTCGGTAGCGGCTGCGCAACTGACTTCGGGTGATGGCACCGGCTCCGAGCGCCTCACTGCCGCGAAACGGAATGTCCTCCATGGCGGCATGTTCGGCCGCCGTGCCGACCGATCATCCAATGCTGAGGTGTCGAGCGTGGGACCTGTGGACGGATTTCGTTGTGTGGACGTCCATACACCCCACACTCGCGGCCTATGCCCGGCACGACGGGCTACAAGGACGACTGCCTGCGTCTCGAACAGCCCTGACACACGAAAAAGCCCGGCCCACTGGGGTTTCCAGGGGAACCGGGCTTCTTCGCTATGCGACTTCTTAGAAGTCCATACCGCCCATGCCACCGGTCGGGTCGCCGACGGGAGCGGCGGCCTTCTCCGGCTTGTCGGCCACGACGGCCTCGGTGGTCAGGAACAGCCCCGCGATGGACGCGGCGTTCTGCAGCGCCGAACGGGTCACCTTGACCGGGTCGGCAACGCCGGCCTTGAGCAGGTCCTCGTACTCGCCGGTGGCCGCGTTCAGGCCGGTACCGGCCTTCGAGTTGCGGACCTTCTCGGCGACAACGCCGGGCTCCAGCCCGGAGTTGAAGGCGATCTGCTTCAGCGGAGCCTCGAGCGCCACGCGGACGATGTTGGCACCGGTGGCCTCGTCACCCTTGAGCTTGAGCTCGTCCAGAGCCGGGGCCGACTGCAGCAGGGCCACGCCACCACCGGCGACGATGCCCTCCTCGACGGCGGCCTTGGCGTTGCGGACCGCGTCCTCGATACGGTGCTTGCGCTCCTTGAGCTCCACCTCGGTGGCAGCTCCGGCCTTGATCACCGCAACACCGCCGGCCAGCTTGGCCAGGCGCTCCTGCAGCTTCTCGCGGTCGTAGTCGGAGTCGCTGTTCTCGATCTCGGCACGGATCTGGGCCACCCGGCCGGCGATGGCGTCGGTGTCGCCGGCGCCCTCGACGATGGTGGTCTCGTCCTTGGTGATCACGACCTTGCGGGCCTTACCGAGCAGCGAGATGTCGGCGGTCTCGAGGGAGAGGCCGACCTCTTCGCTGACGACCTGGCCACCGGTCAGGATCGCCATGTCCTGCAGCATCGCCTTGCGGCGGTCACCGAAGCCGGGGGCCTTGACGGCGACCGACTTGAACGTGCCGCGGATCTTGTTCACGACCAGGGTCGACAGGGCCTCGCCCTCGACGTCCTCGGCGATGATCAGCAGCGGCTTGCCGCCCTGGATGACCTTCTCCAGCAGCGGCAGCAGGTCCTTGACGGTCGACACCTTGGAGCTGACCAGCAGGATGTAGGGGTCCTCCAGGACCGCTTCCTGACGCTCGGCGTCGGTGACGAAGTAGCCCGAGATGTAGCCCTTGTCGAACCGCATGCCCTCGGTGAGCTCGAGCTGCAGGCCGAAGGTGTTGGACTCCTCGACGGTGATGACACCCTCGTTGCCGACCTTGTCCATCGCCTCGGCGATCAGGTCACCGATCGACTGGTCGCCCGCCGAGATGCCCGCGGTCGCAGCGATCTGCTCCTTGGTCTCGACGTCCTTGGCCGACTTCAGCAGGGTCTCGGTGACCTTCTCGACGGCCTTCTCGATGCCGCGCTTGAGGCCCAGCGGGTTGGCGCCGGCCGCGACGTTGCGCAGGCCCTCTTTGACGAGCGCCTGAGCCAGCACCGTGGCCGTCGTCGTGCCGTCACCGGCGACGTCGTCGGTCTTCTTGGCGACTTCCTTGACCAGCTCGGCGCCGATCTTCTCGTACGGGTCCTCCAGCTCGATCTCCTTGGCGATGGACACACCATCGTTGGTGATCGTGGGAGCGCCCCACTTCTTCTCCAGGACGACGTTGCGACCCTTGGGCCCCAACGTCACCTTTACCGCGTCGGCGAGGGCGTTCAGACCCCGCTCGAGGCCGCGACGGGCCTCTTCGTCGTACGCAATTGTCTTGGCCATTGCGAAGTGATTCCTCCGGATTGGGAATGAAACGGAGGCCGCCGGATGGCGGCATACCCCGTTACTTACGCTGGCCGGGCGCAGTGCCCGCGACGGACGACCAGAGCTGGCCTCACCGTCCCGACCTAGCACTCGCACACTGCGAGTGCCAACGTCATTCTTAGCACTCGCCCATGCCGAGTGCAAGAACGGGGCCGCGGTTGTCGGGGGCTATCGCTTAGCGCGTAAACCGTCGACGACGACGTCGGTAACCCGCTCGGCCAACTCCGCGTTGTAGGCCTCCATGGCCTGACACCCGACCATGATCGTCTTCACTTCGCGTACGCCGATGTCCGGCCGCGCCGTGCCCGCCCGCTGAGCGGCGCGCAGCAGCTCGTCAAGCATCGCCAGGAAGGCATCCTCGGCATCCGGGGCGGCGGCAGCGATGTCGATGCCGAAACCGGCCAGAGCGTCGACCAGGCCGCGATCCGCCGCGCCCCACTGCAGCACCAGCGACCGCAGGTAGGCGAACAGCGCCTCGCCCGGGCCGGCGGATTCCAGCAGCGCGTACCCCTCGTCGACGAGGTGCTGCATGTGGTCCTCGATGACCGCTTGGAACAGCGCTTCCTTGGTCGGAAAGTGCCGGTACACGGTGCCGGCCCCGACGCCGGCCCGGCGGGCGATCTCGTCGATGGGCACCGACAGGCCCTCGGCCGCGAAGGTGTCATAGGCGACTTCCAGTACTCGCGCCCGGTTGCGGGCCGCGTCGGCACGCAACCGACGTTCAGGCTGCGCCATCTATTCACCACCCATCGGTTGACAAAGCGGGGCGCACGTTCCGTATAGTACGAATCAACCGGAGCGCTCGCCCCGTTTAATTTATCCGTAAAGGAGTTTGCCATGGCCAAGTGGACAGCAGCGGACATTCCCGACCAGAAGGGCCGCGTCGCCGTCATCACCGGAGCCAACACCGGCCTGGGCTACGAAACCGCCGCCGCGCTCGCCGAGCGGGGCGCCCACGTAGTGCTCGCGGTACGCAATCTCGACAAGGGCAAGGACGCCGCCGCACGGATCACCGCCCGGAGCCCGCACGCCGACGTCGCGCTGCAGGAGCTCGACCTGACGTCGCTGGACTCCGTCCGCGCGGCCGCCGGACAGCTCAACGCCGACTACGACCGCATTGACCTGCTGATCAACAACGCGGGGGTGATGTACACGCCGAAGGAAACCACCAAAGACGGCTTCGAGATGCAGTTCGGCACCAACCACC
The DNA here is from genome assembly GCF_900176255.2 of Mycobacterium ahvazicum. Classification (GTDB taxonomy): domain Bacteria; phylum Actinomycetota; class Actinomycetes; order Mycobacteriales; family Mycobacteriaceae; genus Mycobacterium; species Mycobacterium ahvazicum. The sequence goes on along the minus strand of NZ_FXEG02000002.1, from coordinate 216,136 downwards.
TGGGCCACTTCGCGCTCACCGGCCTGCTGCTGGAGCGGCTGCTGCCCGTCCCCGGATCGCGGGTCGTGACGGTGAGCAGCGTCGGCCATCGCATCCTGGCCGATATCCACTTCGACGACCTGCAGTGGGAGCGCTCCTACAACCGGGTGGCGGCCTACGGGCAGGCCAAGCTCGCCAACCTGTTGTTCACCTACGAACTGCAGCGACGCCTTGCCCCGCACGGGACGACGATCGCCGCCGCCGCCCACCCCGGCGGGTCGAACACCGAGCTGGGCCGCTACACGCCCGCTTTGTTCCGGCCGCTCGTCAACGTGTTCTTCTCGGTGATCGCTCAGGACGCGGCCATGGGCGCGCTCCCGACGCTGCGTGCCGCCACCGACCCGGGCGTCCTCGGCGGCCAGTACTACGGCCCCGACGGGTTCGCCGAGACCCGCGGCTACCCCAAAGTCGTCGCCTCGAGCGCCAAGTCGCACGACACCGAGCGGCAGCGCCGGTTGTGGGCGGTTTCCGAGGAGCTCACCGGCGTCGTCTTTCGCATCGACTAGGCCAAGTCGAGCAACTGCTCGTAGAAGCCGCCGAAAACCACGCGGGCGGTCGACCAGATGGACCTCCAGGATCCAATGGCACGGCCGCCCGCCGGCGTCTGCGCGCCGCATCGGTTTGCGCGAGCCGGGCGTGATGTAGCACTGGACGCCATCGCCGGAGATCTTCTTGTGCGGAAACTCGCCCACCAGATGGCCGGCGATCGGGCTGCCCCACTCGAAACCCGCGGCGCGGGCGGCGCCGACGACAAAGTCGAACAACTCGGCTCCGGTGACCGCCGGATGCTGGTCGAAATACTCGCGCCCGGCCCGCCACACCCGCGGAAGTGCCTCGCGGACAGCGATTTTGGCCGGGTCGCCGCCCACCACAAAAGTGCGCCCGAAGTCGGCCTCCCACTGCTGGAAGATCGGCCCGAAATCGAGGAACACGATGTCGTCGTCGCCGATCACCCGGTCCGGCGGATGCTCCTTGAAGGGCAACAAAGTGTTTTCGCCGGCTCGCACGATGCGCCGGTGCCAATGCCGGCTCGCCCCGAACATCTCCGCGGCCAGGTCGCGGATCTCGTCGGACAGCGCCCGCTCCCCCACACCGGGGCGGACCATCGCGCGAGCTTCGATCTCGCCGAACAGTCGCGCCGCCTTGGCCTCGGCGTCCAGGAGGCGCGCTACTCGCACCTCTTCGGGCGCCCTTTCCGGGACCTCCACTCTGGCGATGCTAACTGGCAGGCTGGATTCCATGTCCCTCGTCGTGCCGCCGTATCCATCGCCCCGCTACACCGCCGACCGGCCGGAAGTCAGCGCCTGGCTCAAACGCGGTGATGCGCCACCGGATTACGAGACCGCCGGGGTCAACTACCACTACCTGGCCAATCAGCAGGCCACCGACGGCGACTACGGCCTGTACCGGGTCGATATCGCCCCGGCCGGCGGCGGACCCCCGGCGCACTATCACCGGGCCATGTCCGAGGCCTTCTTCGTGCTGTCCGGGACGATCAAGCTCTACGACGGCACCGAGTGGGTCGACGGCCGCGCACACGATTTCCTCTACGTCCCGCCGGGCGGGATCCACGGCTTCCGCAACGAGGCCGACGGACCCGCGTCGATCCTGATGCTGTTCGCGCCCGGCGCGCCGCGCGAGACGTACTTCGAAGGTTTTGGCGCGCTGGCCGCCATGACTGACGACGAGCGCAGCGAGTGGTTCGTCCGGCACGACAACTTCTGGGTCTGACGCGCCAGCCGTTAGCGCATTTTTCACGTCAAGTTTCACCACAGCGTGAATTTCCTGTTGCGTTGAAACTAGTTTCACCGTAGCGTGAAGCTAGTTTCAACGATCCGTGAAAAAATGGGAGAGAAGGCCATGATCACTACCTCGAAGCGCGTCGCCGGAATCGAACCGGGCCAGCGCCGGCTGAACGGACCGCAGACGTCGGGGCGCGAATTCCGCAACCTGAGCGAACCGAAGTACGGCACGCGTCGGCACCTCAACGTCAAGATCCCGATGCGCGACGGCATCGAGCTGATGGCCGACATCTACCGCCCGGACGCCGACGGGCCGTTTCCGGCACTGGTGGCCGCATCCCCCTACGCCCGGCAGATACAAGACCTCGGCGCCCCAGCCGGCTTCATCGAGGCGGGCGCCACTGACTTCTGGGTACCGCGCGGCTACGTCCACGTCATCGTCAACCTGCGCGGAACCGGCGGTTCCGGTGGGACTTTCGCTTTCTTCGACAGCCAAGAGCGCCGCGACATGCACGACGTGATCGAGTGGGTCGCCGAACAACCATGGTGTGACGGCAATCTCGGCATGCTGGGCATCAGCTACTTCGCCATGACCCAACTCGAGGCAGCCGTCGAGCGACCGCCACACCTCAAGGCCATCTTTCCGTTCGCCGTAACCAGCGATCTATACGATGGCGCGACGCACCACGGCCTGCCCAGTACGAAATTCGTCAGTTCGTTTTTGTCGATGCTCGGGCTGACGGCACCCAAGAGTGACCGGTTCTACCGCAGTGCACCTTTCGCCATTGGCCGCCGGCTGCTGAATCTGGCGCCGATACACAAGAAGTTCGCCACGATGAACGGCGAATCGGCCAATGGCATGCTCAACCTGCTGATGAAACTGCCCCATCAGCCGCGGCCATGGGACGAGCTGTGGCAGAACGCCGTCGTCAGACATCCGATACGCGACGAATGGTGGGACGAACGGGACCTGACTGATCTGCTCGAAAACATCGATATACCAGTCTATTTGGGATGCGATTGGGAGAACGTGCCGCTGCACCTGCCGTCGACCTTTTCCACGCTGCGCAACCTGACCAAGAGCCCGTGCGTCCGGGTCGCGATGCTCGGCAAATACGGCCTTACCTGGCCGTGGGAGAGCATGCACATCGAAGCGCTCGCGTGGTACGACCACTGGCTCAAGGGACAGGACACCGGAATTCTCGAGGGTCCCGCCTTCCGCTACTTCCTGCCGGTGGCCGAGGAGTGGAAGGCTCAGGAGTCGTGGCCGCCGCCCGACAGCTCACATGTCGAGTTCGCCCTGCGCGCCGACGCAGGCCTCGCCGTCGACGAGGGCGAGCCGGGCAGTCGCGAATATTGGTCCCTGGGAACAGGACTCAACCGCGCCAAGCCCAGTGAGATCGATCCGCCGTCGCTGCTGACCTGGACCACCGCGCCGCTGGACGAAGACTTGGATGTGGCGGGTGACATCGAACTGCGACTGGTCGCCTCGGCGACGGCGTTGGACACCGGATGGATCGTGACCGTGTCCGACATTGCCGAAGACGGCTCGGCTGTCGAGCATCTCACCAGCGGCTGGCTTCGGGCCAGTCTGCGTGAGGTCGACGACGACGCCAGCCGTCCCGGCGCGCCGGTGCTACGGTGCCGGACAGCAGTCGGGATACCGATCGGTGAGGACGTCGTGTACCGAATCCCCTTGCTGCCCAACGCCCGACGATTTCGCCGCGGGCACCGCATCCGGTTGACACTCACCAGCGACGACCAGAATCCCGACGTTCCGGCCATCATGGACTTCCGGCATGCGCCCGTCGGCACCAGCACGATCAACACCGTTCGATCGTCATCGCGGCTGCTGTTGCCGGTAGTTCACGCGCGCAGCGCGTAGTCCTGCTCCACCATCGTGCGGGTGCGCTCGAAGAAGGTCCGCCCGCTGTAGGGCAGCTGAGTGACAACCTTGCCGCTGGGATGGCGAAAGTAGTTGGTACAGGCCAGCCAGACCTTGCCCTGCATCGCGGCCTGGATCTCGTCGTTGTAGCGGCGCTGCGCATCCCCGGTGACCTCGATGGTGCGCGCCCCGCGATCACCCATCACGTCGAGCAGCCGGCGGACGAACGTCGTTTGCGCCTCGTGGATGTAGATGATCGAGTTGACGCCGTTCGTGTTGGGGCCGTACAGCGTGAAGAAGTTCGGGTATCCGGCGATCAACGTGCCGAGGTAGGCTTCCGCGCCGTCCCGCCAGTCCTCGCGCAGCGCACGGCCGCCGCTGCCGTACACGTCGATGCTGGCAAGGTAGTCGGCGGCTTTGAAGCCGGTGCCGTAGATGATGGTGTCGACGCGGTGCTCGACGCCGTCGGCGGTGCGCACCCCGCGCTCGGTCATCTCGGTGATCGCGCCGGTTTCCAGACTGACGTTCGGCAATCCGAACGTCGGGTACCACTCGCGCGACATCAGCGGCCGCTTGCAGCCCACCGGGTAGTCCGGCGTCAGCTTGGCGCGCAGCGCGGGGTCGGCGACCTTGCGCATCAGGTAACTGCGGGCGAGCTCGGTGGCCTCGCGGGTCTGAATCGCGTCGACGTCGAAGCTGGACGACTCGTAGGCGTCGAATGCCTCGTCGCGCAGCTTCTGCACGGCCGCCGGATCGCGCTCGAACTCCGCGTGTTGTTCCGGCGTGAACGGAAAGTCGAATCGGGGCGAGATCCAGATCGGGGTTCGCTGAAACACGGTGAGATGTGCGGTTTTCGGGGCGATCGCCGGAACATACTGGATCGCACTGGCACCCGTGCCGATGGACGCGACCCGCTCACCTGCCGTCGACTTGCTGTGATCCCACCGCGCGGAGTGGAATTGCCTGCCCTGAAACCGTTGCGCCCCAGGGATATCCGGAACGTTGGGCACGTCGAGCATCCCGACCGCGCTGACCACTGCGTCGAACTCGTGCGCATCGCCGTCACCGGTGACGAGTGTCCAGCGCCGGCGGCTGTCCGACCACCGCACGGTGGTGATCGAGGTGTGGGGCCGCAGGTGCGGGCCCAGCCCGCGCTCGGTGGCCACCCGTTCCAGGTAGGCCAGGATCTCGGGTTGGTTCGCGTAGGTCTTGCTCCAGCGCGGGTTCAGCGCGAACGAGTACGAGTACAGATGCGACGGCACATCGCAGGCCGCCCCCGGAAAAGTGTTGTGCCGCCAGGTACCGCCGAATCCGTCGGCGCGGTCGAAGATGGTGAAGTCGTAGCCACCCTCGGCGAGCTGGATTCCCATTGCGATGCCACCGGCGCCCGCGCCGATGACCCCGACGCGCGGCTTCAGTCCCATTGCGCGAAGTAGGGTCGCCCGGGCCGGCTCTTCTCCACCAGGATGAACACCACACCCCACGGATCGACGAACCAGCTGGTGCGCACTCGCGCGACGTCGGCGACTCCGCTCACCAGAAACCGGACTCCCTTGCTCTCGAGTTCGGCGCGGGTGGCCTCGAGATCCGCACAGATCAGCCCGACGTGTGAGAGCCCGTGATCGGTGAGGGCCGCGGCGGCCCGCTGATCGCCGCCGTCGACGTTGAGGTATTCGATCACCTCGAGGACGCGGTCGCTGCCGTCGTCGAAGCCGACGATGGCGGCTTTCATCGTGGGATCGGCCACCAGCTCACCCATGTCGTTGCGAATGGCGTTACCGCCCATCACACACGGCGGCGAGACCACACGCAGGCCTAACACGTCACGGTAAAAGGCCACTGCGGCCTCACAATCCGGTACGCACACGCCGGTGTGGGCCAACCCGGTAATCACGTTCTCGACTCTACGTCGGCGCGACCCCTGAGGCGGGCAGTACCAGCTCCGGAATCCGGCAGGCCGATAATGGCCAAGTGCGGTCAGTCGAGGAACATCAGCGCGTCGTAGCTGCCATGATCGGCGCCCGCCCCGCCGTGACGGTGCCCCTGACGCAGGCGCAGGGCCTGGTTCTGGCCGATGACGTGGTTGCCGAGCTGGCGCTGCCGGTTTTCGACAACTCCGCGATGGACGGATACGCGGTGCGCGCCGAGGAGACCGAGGGCGCCACACCCGACCGGCCGGTGGTCTTGCCGGTCGCCGAGGACATTCCCGCCGGGCGCACCGATCAGTTGACGCTGCGACCCGGAACCGCGCACCGCATCATGACCGGCGCGCCGATGCCGACCGGGGCGACGGGCGTTGTGCCGGTGGAGAACACCGACGGTGGTGTGGACTCGGTGGCGATCCGTGCACGCGCGGAGCCGGGCAAGCACGTTCGGCGGGCGGGCGAAGACGTGGCGCCGGGCACCACCGTGCTGCGCAAGGGTCAGGTCGTCACGCCGGCGGTGCTGGGCCTGGCCGCGGCGCTGGGATTGCCGGGGCTGCCGGTGATCCCGCGCCAGCGGGTGCTGGTGATCTCGACCGGGACGGAGCTGGTGACGCCGGGCACCCCGCTGCAGCCCGGACAGATCTACGAGTCCAACTCGATCATGCTGGCCGGGGCCGTGCGTGAGGCCGGCGCCGACGTGATCGCCGTCGCGACCGCCGAAGACGATGTCGCGCAGTTCAGCTCGATTCTGGACAAGCACGCGGCCGACGCGGACCTGATCATCACCAGCGGCGGAGTCAGCGCCGGCGCCTACGAGGTCGTCAAGGACGCGTTCGGACGTGACGGAGACCAGGGCGTCGAGTTCGTCAAGGTGGCGATGCAACCCGGGATGCCGCAGGGCATCGGGCGGGTGGCCGGCACCACGATCGTCACCCTGCCCGGCAACCCGGTCAGCGCGCTGGTGTCCTTCGAGGTGTTCATCCGTCCCGCGCTGCGCACGGCGATGGGCCTGCCGGATCCGCACCGCCCGCACCGGCCCGCGGTGCTCGCCGAGTCGCTGACCTCGCCGAAGGGTAAGCGTCAATTCCGGCGCGCGATTCTGGACACCGCCCACGGCAGCGTGCTCAGCTACGGCCCGCCGGCCTCGCACCATCTGCGGTGGTTGGCTTCCGCGAACGGCCTGCTGGACATCCCCGAGGACGTCGTGGAGGTGTCCGCCGGAACCGAGCTGCAGGTCTGGGATCTGAGCTAAGCCTGCCGGTGGAACTCGTCGGCGGCGTCGAACGCCGTGGTGCAGCGGATCGCGATTGCGGCCACGCAGACCATCACCGGAATGGTCACCAATGCCGCCGGCAACCCGATCCAGTCGGCGAGATGGCCGATCAACGGCGGCCCGAGCAGGTAACCCAGCCAGCCGCTGGCGGCCACGATCGTGATGGCCGAACCGGCGTTGCCGGCCGAGTAGGCGGCGCTGAACGCGGTGGGCACCAACAGCGCCACACCGGCGCCCAGGCAGGCGAACCCGAGCACCGTGACGACGGGGTTGCCCAGCGCCAGCGTCACGCACATCGCAATCGCCGCGAATACCGCTACGGCCGGCAGCAGCCGGCGCGCCGACAGCCGCGTCTGCAGACGGGTCGCGCCCAGCCGGGTGACGACCATCAGCAACGTGTACGCGGCGTAGCTCAGCGCGGCGACGCCCGGGCTGGCCCCCACGACGTTGCGCGAGTAGGTGGCCGACCAGTCGGCCGCGGCACCCTCGGACAGGAATGACGCGAACGACACCAACGCCAGCACGGCGACGGCAGCCGTCAACCCGAAGCGCTTGGCGGAGCGCGTAGCCGAAACGTCGGCCGTTGCCTGATCCGGTACCAGGTAACGCAGGAACGGTACCGCGACAACCAGCACGACCACCCCCACCGCCACCAGCAGCGGGGCAAGACCGACTCCGGCGCCCACACACGCCGCTCCAGTGCTGGCTCCGAGCAGTCCGCCGGTGCTCCACATGCCATGGAAGCGGGCCATGATCGGTGCCCGGACGAGCCGCTCGACGGTGCCGGCCTGGGTGTTCATCGCGACGTCCAGCGCACCCTGAAAGACACCCCACACCGTGAGCGCCGAGAACAGCGACAGCTCACCGGAGGCCAGCCCGATGGCCGGTCCGGCAAGCGCGTAGCCGACGAGAGTGGTGGGCACCAACCGGTGACTGCCCCATCGGGGCAGCGCCCAATGACAAAACATCATCGCGGCCACCGAGCCCAGCGGCATACCGAAGAGCGCGGTGCCGAGCGCCGCATTGGACAGGCCGAGCTGTGCTTTGACTTGCGGGATATACGCGACCCAGGCCGAGGCCAGCACCGCGTGAGCCGTGAAGACGATGGTGACGGTTGTTTTTGCGCGGCGCAGCCGCGTCGCCGCGCGGTCAGGAGTCTGCGATCGAGTCGAGATCCGTACACCCCCTATGCGCGTGAAAGACCAATGCTTGCATTGCTGGCCCGCACGAAGCGCGCCGCCACCCGGGCTCCGTAAGATGACGCGGGTGGCACGACGCCCCCGCCATTCCGCCGACGAAGGCCTGTCCTACCAGGGCCCTGCCGTCAGCCCACGGCACATGCTGCAGCTGGTGAGAGAAACCGTGCCGCCGGTGCATCCCGCGGGGCTGCCGTTCATCTCCGCCGGCCTGGCCCTCGCGCTGGTCGGCCGCAACCACCGGTGGCCGCGCCGGGTCGGCCTGCTGGCCGCGGGTGCCTGTGCGGCATTCTTCCGGCACCCGCCCAGGGTGCCGCCGACGCGGCAGGGCGTCGTGGTCGCCCCCGCCGACGGCGTCGTCTGCCTGGTGGACGCCGCGGCCCCGCCCGCGGAACTGAGCATGGGAGACGCGCCGCTGCCGCGAGTCAGCATTTTCCTGTCGATCCTGGACGCCCACGTGCAACGCGCCCCGGTCGGCGGCGAGGTGATCGCCGTGCAACACCGCCCCGGCCGTTTCGGGTCGGCCGACCTGCCGTCGGCGAGCGACGAGAACGAGCGCACCAGCGTGCGGATCCGGACCGACAGTGGCGCCGAGGTGGTCGCGGTGCAGATCGCCGGGCTGGTCGCGCGCCGCATCGTCTGCGACGCGCACGTCGGGGACAAGTTGTCGATCGGTGAAACCTACGGACTGATCCGGTTCGGCTCGCGGCTGGACACCTACTTGCCGCCGGGCAGCCAGCCGATCGTCGCGGTCGGCCAGCGCGCGGTGGCCGGCGAGACGGTATTGGCCGATCTGCGATGAGCAACAAGATTCGGGGCCGGGCGGTCAACCTGCAGATCCTGCCCAGCGCGATGACGGTGCTGTCGATCTGCGCGGGCCTGACGTCGATCAAGTTCGCGCTGGAACATCAGCCGAAGGCGGCGATGGCGCTGATCGCCGCGGCGGCCATTCTCGATGGGCTGGACGGCCGGGTGGCCCGCATCCTGGACGCGCAGTCGCGCATGGGTGAGGAGATCGACTCGCTGGCCGACGCGGTGAACTTCGGGGTGACTCCGGCGATCGTGCTCTACGTGACGCTGTTGTCGACGTCGCCGGCCGGCTGGATCGTGGTGCTGTTGTACGCGGTCTGCGTGGTGCTGCGGCTGGCGAGGTTCAACGCGTTGCAGGACGACGGATCCAAGCCCGCCTACGCGCACGAGTTCTTCGTCGGAATGCCCGCGCCGGCCGGTGCGATCTCGATGATCGGCCTGATCGGGCTCAAGCTGCAGTTCGGCGATGGCTGGTGGTCGTCGACGGTGTTCCTCTGCCTCTGGATCACCGGGACGTCGATGTTGATGATCAGCAAGATCCCGATGCGCAAGATGCACGCCGCGGCGGTGCCACCGAACTGGGCGGCGCCGCTGCTGGCCATCCTCGCGATCTGCGCGGCGGCCGCGGTGCTGGCTCCTTACGTCCTGATCTGGGTCATCATCGTCGCTTACCTGTGCCACGTTCCCTTCGCGGTGCGCAACCAGCGCTGGCTGGCCGCGCATCCCGAGGTGTGGGGCGAAAAGCCCGAGCAACAGCGCGCCGTGCGGCGCGCCAACCGCCGCGCACAGCCCCACCGGCGCCCGATTGTGCGGCTGGGACGGCCCGACGGACGATCGATGGCGCGGCTGGGGCTGCGTAAGCCGGGTGGACGCTTGCCATGACGGATCCCGGCGCGGGGTCCGGACACCTGACGCTGACCGCCCGGCTGAACACCTCGGCCGTCGACTCGCGCCGCGGCGTCATCCGAATGCACCCGAACGCCGTTGCCGCCCTTGGCATTCGGGAGTGGGATGCGGTGTCGCTGACGGGATCACGAACCACCGCGGCGGTGGCGGGGCTGGCCGAAACGACGATTCCGGTGAGCACGGTGCTGCTCGACGACGTGACGCTGTCCAACGCGGGCTTGCGCGAGGGCACCGCGGTGATCGTCAGCGCGGTCACGGTGTACGGCGCGCGATCGGTGACGCTGAGCGGCTCTTCGCTTGCCATCCAATCGATCACCTCGGCCACGCTGCGGCAGGCCCTGCTCGGCAAGGTGATGACCGTGGGCGACGCGGTCTCGCTGCTGCCCCGCGACCTCGGGCCCGGCACCTCGGCTCCTCCTGGCAGCCGGGCGGCTGCCACTGCGCTGGCGTCGGCGGTCGGGATCAGCTGGACCTCGGAGCTGCTCACGGTCACCGGCGTGGATCCCGACGGGCCGGTGAGTGTGCAACCGAACTCGTTGGTCTCCTGGGGCGACGGGATTCCGGTCGGCGCCGCCGCGGCCCGGCCGGAACCGGTCGCCGTTGCGGATCCCGCCATCGGAGTCGACGATCTCAAGGGTTCCCAAGTACAGGCCGGCAAGCTCAGCGAATGGCTCAAGCTGGCGCTCGACGAACCCCACCTGCTGAAAACCCTTGGCGCCACCACGAATTTGGGCGTATTGGTGTCGGGCCCGGCCGGAGTCGGCAAGACGACGATGGTGCGGGCGGTGTGTGCCGGCCGCAGGCTGATCCAACTCGACGGCCCCGAGGTGGGCGCGCTGGCGGCCGAAGACCGGCTCAAGACGGTAGCCGCCGCGGTGACCGGGATTCGTGACGGCGGCGGCGTGCTGCTGATCACCGATGCCGACGCGCTGCTGCCCGCGACCGCCGAGCCGGTGGCCGCCCTGATCCTTGCCGAGCTGCGCACCGCGGTGGCCACCGATGGCGTGGCCCTGATCGCCACGTCCGCGCTGCCCGACCAGCTCGATCCGCGGTTGCGCTCCCCCGAGCTGTGCGACCGGGAGCTCGGCCTGACGCTGCCCGACGGCGCGACCCGCAAAGCACTGCTGGAGACCCTGCTGAAATCCGTGCCGACCGGCGAGCTGAACCTCGATGAAATCGCTGGCCGTACACCGGGTTTCGTTGCCGCTGACCTGGCCGCGCTGGTCCGGGAGGCGGCGCTGCGGGCGGCGTCGCGGGCCAGCGCCGAAGGCCGGCCGCCGACGCTGCGTCAAGACGATCTGGTCGGCGCGCTGTCGGTCATCCGGCCACTGTCCCGTTCGGCAAGCGAGGAACTGACCGTCGGAAACGTGACGCTCGACGACGTCGGCGACATGGTCGAGGCCAAACAGGCGCTGACCGAAGCGGTGTTGTGGCCGCTGCAGCATCCCGACACCTTCGCGCGCCTCGGCGTCGATCCGCCACGCGGCGTGCTGCTCTACGGGCCACCGGGCTGCGGCAAGACGTTCGTGGTCCGGGCGCTGGCCAGCACCGGGCAGCTGAGCGTGCATGCGGTCAAGGGCTCCGAGCTGATGGACAAGTGGGTGGGCGCCTCGGAGAAGGCTGTTCGCGAATTATTCCGGCGGGCAAGGGATTCGGCGCCGTCGCTGGTCTTCCTCGACGAGGTGGACGCGCTGGCGCCGCGGCGCGGGCAGAGCTTCGACTCCGGCGTCACTGATCGCGTGGTGGCCGCGCTGTTGACCGAGCTCGACGGCATCGACCCGCTGCGTGACGTCGTGGTGCTGGGCGCGACCAACCGGCCCGATCTGATCGATCCCGCGCTGCTGCGCCCGGGCCGCCTGGAGCGGCTGGTGTTCGTCGAGCCGCCCGACGGGGCCGCCCGCCGCGAAATCCTGTGCACCGCAGCAAAATCCATCCCGCTGAGCGCGGATGTCAATCTCGACGACATCGCCGCCGAACTCGACGGGTACAGCGCGGCCGACTGCGTGGCTCTGCTGCGCGAGGCCGCACTCACCGCGATGCGGCGCTCCATCAATGCCGCCGACGTCACCGCCGCCGACCTCGAGGCGGCCCGCAAAACCGTGCGACCCTCCCTGGATCCCGTCCAGGTGGCATCGCTACGCGCGTTCGCCAAAGCTTTCTAGCACCGCACGCACCGACACCGCGACATCGTCCTCCAGCCAGGCCGGCATCGGATCGTCGCGCGCGTGCCGCCGGACCACGGCATAGGGCAGGTCGACGATCGCGCGCGAGACAGCGTCAACGGACCGGGAATCCTTGCGCCCGTACAATTCTCGAGCCAGCACGCCGACCCGCTCGATCAGCGGCGCATTCATCGCGGCCACCGTCTCCTGGAATTGCGCGTCGGGCTGGTCGTCGAGCAGGTCAGCCGGTCGGATGGTCAGCAATAGCCGCGCGTCCGCCGGAAGTTCGCGCGCGAAGCTGATCGCGGACACTGCCATCGCCACCGCAACCTCGGTCGGGGTATCGGCAGCCGCGGACATCGCCCGGGACTGGAAGCGTTCCAGCGCGCGCAACCACGCCGCCGTCAGGATGCCGTCGCGGTTGCCGAAGCGGTGATACAACGTGCCGGCCGGCGCGCCGCTGGATTTCGCGATCGCCGCGACACTTGCCGCGCGCGGTCCGCCGTCAAGCACCAGTGTTCGGGCCGCATCGAGGATCACGTCGGTTTCATGCTTCCGCGGAGGCGCCATGATCTAGTACATTCCTTCTATATGGAACGATTACCCTATATCGACGAGCATGCCATAACCATCGACGCGGATCGGGAAGAAACGTGGTCGGCGCTGTTGCGGGTGATGTGTCGCGACCCGCGCGATCCCTTCACGGTGCCAATCGGATTCGTGCTCGACGAAGCCCGCGAGCCCGAACGCTTCGCACTCGTGGGCCGCCACCTGTTCGCCGTGTACCGGTGGGTGTTCGTGCTGGAGGCAGGAAACGCGGGCCGCACCCGGCTGCGCGCGACCACGTGGGCCGTCTTCCCGGGTGTGCGGGGAAGGATCTATCGCGCCCTGGTCATCGGCACCGGTGCACACCGGGTGGTGGCGCACGCGACGCTGAAACGCATTGCGGCCGCGGCACTGCGCGACCAGAACGAGAGCGGCCAGACCGCATCCGACTACACCGACGTCTTCGAGGTCCCGATCGCACCCGGCGACACGCGCACCGCCGAACAGATGTTCCGTGACGCGCTCGGCAAGCAACGCGGTGGCGGCGCGGTGTCGTGGATCCACCGCCACGTCTTGCGATTTCAGCTGCACTCCTCGACCCACCACCTGATCGGCTGGCAGATCGAGCATTCGGATCCCGACGAGCTGGTGCTGACCGCGCGCGGGCCGCTGATGCGCGGGGAGCTGACGCTGCGGCGCCCGGACGGCCGGCGGGCCACGCTCACCACGCGAGTGCACTATCGCCGCAGACTGTCCGCCCGCATGGTCTGGGCGGTGATCGCCCCGCTGCATCGGGCCGTGGCACCGCGGCTGATGCAGCACGCCGCCGAGTCCGATCCACGCCGGGCGGCGGTCATATGAGTTCGGCCTGAACGTTTCACGGCGCTGGTCCGTAACCACTTCGCATACATCATGCTAAAGAGGCCGTCGGCCCAACACGTTCCGGCGTGCCTCGAGGAGGACTCGGATGAGCAACCGCCCCGCGAGGCCGTCGTGCTCGTGACCCAGCCGTCTCGTGCGGCGATGCAACCCGCACCCCGGGCGCGCCGGCTCGCGAAATTGCGCGAGACGGCGCCCACCACCCGGGTCATGGTGGTGGCGGTGATGGTGTCGATGGTGGCCTTCCTCGACAGCACCGTGGTGAACCTGGCACTGCCGGCCACCGAGCGCGAACTCGGCGGCGGCCTGTGCCTGCAGCAGTGGGTTGTCGACGGCTACCTGCTGGCCCTGGCGGCCGCGATCCTGCCGGGCGGTTCCATCTCCGATCTGTTCGGTCGAGTGCCGGTTATGCGTTTCGGGCTGGCCACCTTCGGGACCGGCTCGGTGCTGGCGGCCAGCGCGACCTCGCCGGTGATGCTGATCGCGGGCCGTGTCATCCAAGGTCTGGGGGCGGCGTTTTTGGTGCCCGGATCGCTGGCGATGATCAACTCCACATTCGCCCCCACGGACCGTCACCGAGCCATCGGAGCATGGACGGGCTGGACCGGCACCGCCTTCGCGATCGGCCCGCTGCTGGGCGGTCTGGCGGTGGACCTGCTGAGCTGGCGATGGATCTATGCGCTGTCGGCCGTCCCGATAGTCATCGGTTTCGCCTTGACGTTCTGGCTGCGCCCGGTGCCCCGGCCGGCCCACCGCGCCAGCCTGGACGTCCGCGGGGCGGTCTTGGCCGCGTTGGGGCTGGCCGCCACCGTCGATGCCCTGATCGAGGCCGGCCAGCACGGCTGGTCCGGCCGCATCGTCGCCACGCTGATCGTCGGGATCGCGGCCCTGCTGGCGTTCGTGAGCTGGCAACGGCGTGCCCCGCACCCGCTGATTCCGCTGCGCCTGTTCACCGTCCGGAACTTCGCCGCCGCCCACCTGGTCACCGCCTTCGTCTACGGCGCCATCGCGATGGCCTCCCTGGCTGTCGCGCTCTACACCCAGGAGGTCGCGGGCTACTGCGCGACGGTCGCGGCCCTGGCCACCCTGCCCAACCCGATCCTGTCGTTTCTGTTCGCCAAGCGCGTCGGCGGTTTGGCCGCGCGCATCGGACCGCACGTGTTCCTGACGGCGGGCCCGATCCTGGCCGGACTGGGACTGCTGCTGATCCGGCCCGGTGCCGGATTCAACATCGTCACCCATCTGCTGCCCGGGACGACGGTGCTGGCCATCGGACTGCTCCTGACCACGACACCGTTGGGGGCGTTGAACCTGTCTTCGGTCGACGCCACCCGCAGCGGGATCGCGGCGGCCATCCAAAACGCGGTGGGCCGGACATCGGCGCTGACCTCCGTGGCGAGCGTGGGGCTGATCGCCGCGGGAACGCTCACCGATGCCAGTTTCACCCGGTTGCTGCAGATCGCCGCGGCCCTGTTCTTCATCGCCGCCCTGATCGCCACCGTCTGCGTTGTCAATCCACGCCACGCCGCCGATTCCGTGCTCGAGGACGTCACAGCCGTAGCCTGAAAGCCCGGCGCTTCGACCGCGTGCCTACGCTGACCCGATGAGCGAACGCCGCACCGCGTCCGACGTCGTCGAGGGAATCGACCTGTCCGGCAAGGTATGTGTGATCACCGGCGCCTCGTCGGGCCTGGGACGGGAGTCGGCACGGGCACTGGCCGCCGCGGGCGCCCACGTGATCCTGGCCGCCCGCAACTCCGACGCCCTGGACGAAACCGCCCGGTGGGTGCGCGACGAAGTACCGGGCGCGACGACCTCGGCTGTCGAGCTCGACCTGACCGCGCTGTCCAGTGTCCGCGCGGCGGCCAGCGCGATCGGCGACATCGTGCCGGCGGTGCACATACTGATGAACAACGCCGGTGTCATGTTCACCCCGTTCGGCCGCACCCGGGATGGGTTCGAATTGCAGATCGGGACAAACCATTTCGGGCACTTCGAGCTGACACGATTGCTGGTCCCACAGCTGAGGGCCGCGCGGGGCGCCCGCGTGGTGATCCTGTCTTCCGGGGGCCACGTGATGGGCGACGTCGACTTCGCCGATCCGAACTGGGAGCACCGCGACTACGACAAGTTCGTGGCATACGGCGCCTCCAAGACGGCGAACGTCCTGCACGCGATCGAAGCCGATCGGCGGTTGCGCGACTTGGGTATTCGCGCCTACGCCGTACATCCCGGCACGGTTGCCACCGCGCTGGCGCGATACATGTCACGCGAGGACTTCTCCGATCTTCGCAAGCTCGTCGTGGACAACAGCGCACTGCGCGGCCAGACCAGCGACGGGCGTCTCGACTTCTCCACCCCCGAGCAGGGTGCGGCCACCCAGGTGTGGGCCGCGGTGAGTCCCGAGCTCGCCGGGCGCGGTGCGCTGTACCTGGAAGACTGCCGAATCAGCGAAAACGTCGCCCCGTACGCGAGCGATCCCCAACGCGCCGCCGAATTCTGGCTGCTCTCCGAAAAGCTTTGTGCCAGCGCATAAGCTCGGGCCACATTGTGCCGAGGCGGTAAATCCGCAGACAAAGTGTGAGTGCGAGCCTGCGAAATTACACACTCGACGAGGCTCGGCCGACGACTCACGGTTCCGGCAGCGGTTTCCAGTCCCGGGACAGCTGCGAGCCGAACCGCGGGTCCCGCCCCTCGAGGAACGCGGCGACACCTTCACGAGCGTCGTCGGTGCCCATCACCCGGTGATGCAACCGCGTCTCCAGCGAGGCAACCTGTCGCGGCGTATAGCCGTAAATCGCGCTGTCCCACAACAGCCGCTTACACAATGCCGCCGACATCGGTGCCACATTGACCGCGATGTCGCGGGCCATCTCCAGCGCGGTGTCGAGCACCTGCGCGGCCAGCACCGACCGATTCGCGATACCGTACGCGACGGCCTCGGGCCCGTCGAACGTGCGCCCGGTCAGCAGCACCTCGGCCGCCACACCGAGATTGGTCAGGTGCGCCAATGTCCAGTGCGCCATGCAATCGGGAATCACTCCGCGGCGCACCTGCACCACGCCGTATTTGGCGTCCTCGGCGAGAATGCGGATGTCGGCCTGCAGCGCGATCGTCAACCCGATACCGATGGCGTGCCCATTGACGGCCGCGATCACCGGTTTGCGCAATTCGAACGCCGGCGGGTCGATGGGCGACGCGGAAAAACCCGCAACGTCTTGCGGACTGTCGAATAGCGTTGCGCCGCCGGAGAAATCGGCACCGGCGCAAAACGCCCGGCCCGCCCCGGTGACCACGATGGCGCGGACGTCGTCGTTCTCGTCACACTCCCGGTACGCCCGGCTCAGCAGCGCGCCCATCTCGGCGGTGTAGGCGTTGAGGTGCTCGGGCCGATTGAGGGTGAGCACCGCCACGCCCGCGTCGACGTCGACCACCACGTCGCTGCTCATCGTCGGGCGGGCGTTCGGTGCAGGGCTTCGATCAGGCCGGCAAGGTCGGCGTTAACCGGCGTGTAGTAGGGGAAGTAGCAACACACTTCGTCGACGTGATCGCCGAACCGCTCGGCGATCTGCTGCGCGCATTGCTGCGGTGTCCCGACGATTCCGATCCGGGCCACCATGTCGTCGGTGATCAGGGCCCGCATCTCGGCGAAGCGTCCCTGCTTGGACAGCGCGTTGAGCTCCGGTTGGACATCCGCCCAGCCCTCCACCTCGAGCACCGGCAGGTAGGCCGGCGTGGAGCCGTAGAAGGCGATCAGCGACGCGACGCCGTCGACCGCCGCCGCCAGGTCTCCCTCGTTGCTGCCGACCGCGACCATGGCCTGGGCGATCACCTGAAAGTCGTTGGCGCAGCGCTGCGAACGGCGCAGTCCTTCGTTGATCGCGGGGACGGTGCGGTCGGCGAAGTGACGGGCGCTGTTGAACGGCATGACCAACAGGCCGTCGGCGACTTCGCCGGCGGTGCGCGTCATGATCGGGCCCAGTGCCCCCATCAGAACCGGAGGCGGCCCGAATGGGTTCGGGCCAGGGTTGAAGTTGGGTGCCATCAGGGTGTGGGTGAAGAACTCACCGCGAAAGTTCAACGGGGACTGGCCTTCCCAGGCCGTGAAGATCGCCTTGATCGCGGCGATGGTTTCGGCCATCCGCGCGGCCGGCCGATGCCAGGTGCTGCCGTAGCGCTTTTCGATGTGAACCTTGATCTGCGAGCCCAGCCCGAGCCGGAACTTGCCGCCGCTGTAAACCTGCAAATCGTAGGCGGCGTGCGCCATATGCAGCGGACTGCGCGGCGCGGCGATCGCGACATTGGTCATTATGTCCAGGTTGGTCTCTTTGGCCGCGATGAGCAGCGGAAAGAACACGTCGTGCTGACCCTCGAAGGTGAACAGGCCGTCGGCACCGGTCTCGGCGATCTCGGCCGCACTCGCCGACGCACCGGTGGGCGATCCGTGTACCTGCAGATGTACTTTCACTCAACCGTCCAGTCGCGCAATCATTTTCCCTATAGGAAAGCACACCGCTACTCCGACAGCTGGAACTCCACCATCTCGGCGATCGCGTCGACCGCCTCACCCAGTGCCGCGAACCGGTCGGCCGCCGACGGCGCCGCGAGCACACTGTAGCGATCGGCCGCGCCGATCGGGATACGAGTGGCCAACGCGTACAGCCGCTGTCCCGCGTCGGCTTCGTCGGGGCCCAGCAGCACCTCGCGCTCCGGCAGCATGGTGCCGCGCGCCTCGGCGATCCGCTCGAACAAGGCCATCATCCGGTCTTCGATGTCGACAAGCTGCGCCACGGTGACCGCGTCGCCGGGTTCGTCGGGCCACGGCTGCACCGACGCCCGCGGGTAGGGATCGTCGGCGAGCCACTCGGACACCCGAATCCGCTCGCCGGTCCGGCAGCGCACCGAGTACCGCTCGACGCCCTGCTCGACGCATTCTTCGATCGTGCACAGGACGCCGACGTCGCAGCGCGAATCGCCGCCGCCGACCTCGCGACCACGCGAGATCAGCACCACGCCGAACGGTTCGCCGGTGTCGAGGCAATGCCGCACCAGTGCGACGAAGCGTGGCTCGAAGATGCGCAACGGCAGATCCTGGTTCGGCAGCATCGCCGCCTCCAGCGGAAACATCGCCAGTTCCATCAGATTTCCAGCTCTCCCACCAACGCATCGACGACAGCACGCAGATCGCCGTCGTGCTCTTCGGCCACCCGCCGCTGTCGCTGATAGGAAGCACCGTGGCGCCAGATGTCCTCCACCGCCGCGAGTTCGTCGGCGCAGTGCAGCAACTTGGCGACCGGCTCCAGCCGGTTCAGCACATCGACGAGGTCGTCGGTGACCAGGCGCTCATTGCTGTCGGCGTCCTGGATGATCACCGCGTCCAGGCCGTAGCGCGCCGCGCGCCACTTGTTCTCCTGGTTGTGCCAGGGCGGCATGGTGGGCAAGGTCTCGTCGGCTTCCAGCCGGCGATCCAGGTCGACCACCAGGCAATGTGTCAGCGCGACCAGCGCGCTCAGCTCACGCAGGTTGGACACGCCATCGCAGACTCGCACTTCGAGTGTGCCCAGATGCGGCGAAGGCCTTATATCCCAACGGACTTCGTCGACGTGGTCGATGATGCCGGTCTTCTTCTGGTCGTAGACGAACCCTTCGAATTCCGGCCAGGTCTGAAACTGGAACGGCAGCCCGGCGGTGGGCAACTGCTGGAACATCATGGCCCGGTTGCTCGCGTAACCGGTGTCCACACCCGTCCACCACGGTGAGGAGGCCGACAGCGCCAGCAGGTGCGGGTAGTAGCGCAGCAGTGACGTCATGATCGGCATCACCTTGTGCGCCGAGGAGATTCCCACGTGCACGTGCACACCCCAGATCAGCATCTGGCGTCCCCACCACTGGGTGCGCTTGATCAGCTCGGCGTAGCGGGGCGCATCGGTGAGCTTCTGGGTGCTCCACTGCGCGAACGGGTGTGCCCCGGCGCAGAACAGCTCCATGCCACGGGCCCGGACGATCTGACGCGCGGGACCCAACGTCTCGCGCAAATCCTCGATCGCCTGCCCGGTGCTATCGCAGATGCCGCTGACCACCTCGACGGTGTTGCGCAGCAATTCCTTGTGCACACGCGGGTTTTCGCCGATCTCGGCGATGACGGAAGTGGCCTCGTTACTCAGATCGCGAGTCTGCGCGTCGACGAGGGCGAACTCCCACTCCACACCGAGCGTCGGCCGCGGCGATCGGGCGAAATCGATATGCGCGAGAGGCCTGTTAGCCGGCACCAATGACACCGCACGCCACTCGCTTGCCGGCGTCGCCAGTGCTCATCGTCATCGCATCCGGACCCGGCGCTCCGTTGGTCTGGCTGTATCGCTCCGGCGGGATGTTGGCGAAGTTATCCGCACCCGCGTGGATGATGATCGCGGTCTTTTCACCCGTCAACAGGTCCTCCATCGCGAAGGCGTCGGTGGTGGTCACCAACGTCCCGGCACCGTCTTTGCGAACTTCCAGCGAGGTGAGGTCGCCGCTGGCGGGCTCGTTGGAGTGGCCGGGTGCTTGGAAGTGGCCGCCCGCGGACAGGAAGTCGCCGGGTGCACCGCCGGTGGGGCCAACCGAATTGGCCTCGCACTTGCCGACTTTGTGGATGTGCACGCCGTGGAAGCCGGGCGCGATCTGGCCCGCCCCGGTCGTCGCGATCGTGATGGTGGCGTAGCCATTGGCGAACTCGAGCGTCGCGGTCGCGACCTGCGTGCCGTCGGGTGCGCGCAGATGGGTCGTGATGCTCCGCCTGCCCTCGCTCGCGGCTCCCGCGGTTGCCGACGGCGCGGGTGATCCCGTCCAGATGGCAGGGGTGGTACCCGGGACCGACGAGGCGTGTTGGGGCGAGGAGCACGCGCCCAGCAAAACGATACTGGTGGCTGCGGACAGGGTGACAACGACGTTGCGATGACCGGCAAGCGTAGGCATAGCGAGAGCCTAACCCGGCTCGCGACTCAGAGTCAGCCCGCGACCAAGACGATTACGCCGGGCGGTTCTCCGCTAAGCGCGGGGATGCGCGGTTCGACCGGCGCGCTCAGGTTCTTGCCGATCGCGTCCGCGGTGGCGTGCTCGCTACCGGCATCGGTGAAGTACACGGTCGTGACGGTCACTTCGGGCAACGTCAGGTTTCCGACGTCGACGACCTTGAAGCCGCCGGCCTTGAGTTGGTCCGCGGTCTTCCCGGCGACACCTTCCTTGCCGGAGATGTTGAACACGTGGACGTCGGCATCGGTGGCCGCGGGCTTGGTACTCGTCGCGGTCGAAGAGGCGGTGCTGCTGGTGCTGGTGGCGCTCGAGGCCGCCGAGGCCGAGTCGTCGTCGGATTTCCCGGAGGAGCTCAGCGCCTGCCACCCGAGCAGCAAAAAGATGACGCCGAGAAACAGCAACACCATCACCATGGCCCGCAGTGGGAGCCCGGTGGAATCGGGCACACGCTCTTTCATCGAGCCCTACTGTAGCTAGTCAGGTCACCTCGAAGCCGAGGCGCCGGGCCGCACGCGCCTTCTGGCGGCTGGCCCGCAACCGCCGCAACCGCTTCACCAGCATCGGGTCGGCGGCCAGCGCCTCTGGCCGATCCACTAGCGCGTTCAGCACTTGGTAGTACCGCGTTGCCGACATCGAGAACAACTCTTTGATCGCGTCTTCCTTGACACCGGCGAACTTCCACCACTGACGCTCGAAGGCCAGTATGTCGTGTTCGCGTCGGGTCAGCCCATCGGCGACTTCAGGATCGTCCCCCGATCGATTTGCCCGCGCCATGGCGCTGTCCATATCGCTTCCCCTGGACCCTTCCGCCGAATTCCCTGTAGCTCTGCTGACTTGACTTACACCGGGGCATGTTTCGGCGAATATTGAATCACGCCGCGAACCCTCAAGCCCTCATCCAGACCCGCGAGTCGGCGGATTGCCTTCATTGCTTACTTCGCGGCCCTGATCCTGATTGCCCACCTTCTCAGCCCGCCGCTTTGCGGCGCGCATCGTCGGCGGGCTTAAGCTAGCCGACCATGGCAGTCGTACCAATCCGCATCGTGGGCGATCCGGTGTTGCACACACCGACCACACCGGTACCCGTCGACACCGACGGTTCGCTGCCGGCCGACCTCGCCGCGTTGATCTCCGACATGTACGACACGATGGACGCCGCGCACGGCGTCGGGCTGGCCGCCAACCAGATCGGACACGGCCTGCGGGTGTTCGTCTACGACTGTGCCGACGACCGCGGCATGACCGAGCGCCGCCGCGGCGTGGTCGTCAATCCGATCCTGGAAACCTCCGAGATACCCGAGACCATGCCCGACCCGAGCGACGACGACGAGGGGTGCCTGTCGGTTCCCGGCGAGTCGTTTCCCACCGGGCGCGCGAAATGGGCGCGGGTCAGCGGGCTGGACGCCGAGGGCAAACCGATCACCATCGAGGGCACCGGACTGTTCGCCCGGATGCTGCAGCACGAGACCGGGCACCTGGATGGCTTCCTCTACCTGGACCGCCTGATCGGACGGCACGCCCGCGCCGCAAAGCGCACCGTCAAATCCCACGGCTGGGGTGTGCCGGGATTGTCCTGGACGCCCGGCGAGGGACCGGATCCGTTCGGTCACTGATGGTCTCGTGGCCGGACCTCGGAACCCGCGTGACGGTTCGCTACCGGCGTCCGGCCGGCTCGGTTCCGCCACTCTCGGATGCGGTCGGACACCTGTTGGCGACCGATCCGGTGGTGCGCGTGCAGACGAAGACAGGAGCGGTCCTCGAATTCGCCGCCGCCGACGCGGTGGCCCTGCGGGTACTGACCGACGCACCGGTGCGCACGTCGGCGATCCGCGCGCTGGAGTACGCCGCCGCGGCCGCCCGGCCCGGCCTCGAACACGCCTGGCTGGATGGCTGGCTGCTGCGACTGGACCATCGCCCGGCTGAGGGGGACGGCGACGAAGCCGGCTTTGCCTCGAATTCGGCAGTGCCACTGGATATTTCAGCCCGGTTCAGCTCCGTCCTGGCGATCGTCGCCTGGTACGAGCGTCGCGGCCGATCCCCGCTGCTGGCCATCCCGGAACGCTTGCTGACCCCGCCGCGCACCGCGGTGGCCGATCACACCGAGCGCGTGTTGGTCCGCGACGTGCCGAGCATCACCCCAGAGCCGGGCACGGGCGAGGGTGCCGTCGTGACCGATGCGCCCGACGGCACCCGCTGGGCAGGACTTTCGGCGCCGCGCGAAGACCAGTTGGCCTGGGGGGCCCGCCGCGGCGCCACCCGCGCATACATCGTCCTTGCCGAGGGCGACACCGCAACCGCCGGCCGCGCCGACAACCTTGGCTTCCGGCTGCACCACCGCCGTCGCTACTTCGAGGCCCGGTCGCCCGGCTGGGATACCGTCTAGCTGTGCGACTAGCGACCTGGAACGTCAACTCGATTCGCACCCGTCTGGACCGCGTCACCGATTGGCTCGCCCGCGCCGAGGTCGACGTGCTGGCCATGCAGGAGACCAAGTGCTCCGACAGCCAGTTCCCCGCCCTGCCGTTCGTGGAACTGGGCTACGAGGTCGCCCACGTCGGCTTCAACCAGTGGAACGGCGTGGCGATCGCGTCTCGCGTGGGCTTAGACGATGTGCAGGTCGGATTCGACGGCCAGCCCACCTGGAGCAGCAAGCCGGAGGTGGCCGCAACCGCCGAAGCCCGCGCCCTGGGCGCGACCTGCGGCGGCGTGCGGGTGTGGAGCCTCTACGTGCCCAACGGCCGCACGCTGACCGACCCGCACTACACCTACAAGCTGGAATGGCTTGCCGCCCTGCGCGATACGGCCGCCGGCTGGCTGCGCGACGATCCCGGCGCACAGATCGCGATGGTCGGCGACTGGAACATCGCACCGACCGACGACGACGTCTGGAGCACCGAATTCTTCGCCGGCGCCACCCACGTGTCCGAGCCGGAACGCCGGGCGTTCAATGCGATTGTCGAGGCGCAATTCACCGATGTGGTACGGCCTTTCACCCCGGGCCCCGGCGTCTATACCTATTGGGATTACACCCAGCTGCGGTTCCCGAAGAAGCAGGGTATGCGCATCGACTTCATCCTCGCCTCACCGGCGCTGGCCGGGCGGGTCGCCGATGCGCAGATCGTCCGGGACGAACGCAAAGGCAAGGCGCCCAGCGATCACGCTCCGGTATTAGTCGACTTGAATCCCGGGTAACCGCGCAAATTCCAGGCGACTTCGCGTTGTGAGGACGTTTCCGACGTGGCACCATTTTGCGTTGTTAGATACGTGCACAATTTTCGTGGCTGCTGTTAACCGCCCGTTCGGCGGGTATACATGTTGCTACGCGGTCGCAACCAGAGCGACCAAGGAATCAGGGAGTCATCATGGGTGTCGTCGGAGGGGCAGTCCGCAGCGCGGGCAAAACTGTCAATCGCGCGGCGGATGCCACCACCGCCGCTGCGGGCGCCGTCGGAGGCGCGGCAATCAATGGAATCGTGGGTGGGGTAACCGGAGCGGCCGAGGGCATCAAGCGCGGGATCAACTCGGGCAGTCACTCGACCCCGGCGGCCGCGCTGGCCATCGGCGCGTTGGGCGTGGCCGGGCTGGTCGAGTGGCCGCTGCTATTGGCGGTCGGCGGCAGTGCGCTGGTATTGCACCGGCTCAACCGCAAGCCCCAGGGCCCGGCGAAAGCCCAGCTCAAGCCGGTACCGACCGAGTCGGCGCCGCCAAAGTCGGCACCGCCGAAGGCCGCCGGCAAGGCCCCCGCCAAGAAGACGGCCGGACGTCGCGCCGGCGCCGCGGCGTTGCGCAGTACCAACTAGAGGGCTTGACTTACGCGGACGCTCGTTGCGGCCGGCCGTGCGGCCGCCCGGCAGCGTGTGCGGAGGGGTCGGGGCAGATCGTCGCCCGGGGTCGCGAAATCACTCGCGACGAAAAGCGCGGTGGCCTGCGATGCGTCCGATCGGGCTGGACGATCTCCACGATCCCGACGCGCCACAGCAGCGCATAGAGTTCGAGCAACGGCACGCGTAGCACCGAAGCAACAGACGAAAATATCGGATCGGCCAGGGAGTCGGTCGTCGACATAGACCGACGGTGGCCAAGTCACTAGGCGAGTTGGGAAACCCTTCGTTACTGAAAGGCAAATGATGGCGGAAAAGAAAACTCGCCGTGCAACATCTCAACGCGAAGCGGTAGAAAAAATTCGCGCGGGCGAAACCTTCGTGGTGAAGCTGCCCGTGATCGGGCAGACCGAGATTCCGCGACCCGAACAGCTGGCCTACTACGGCGGCCTGGCCGCCCTGGCCGCACTCGAACTGATCGACTGGCCGGTCGCCCTGGTCATCGCCGCCGGACACATCCTGGCCAGCAACCACCACAACAAGCTGCTGGAAGAAATCGGCGAAGCGATGGAAGAGGTCTAGCGATCGGCTTCTGCGGGAATGCGCTCGTGGATCGTCAACAGCAGATGGTCGACCTGGCTCTGAACCACCGCTGACATCGGCGGCAGGTCGCTGACCTCCTGGATCAGTTGCCTGGCCAGCGTGCGCAGCTTGATGTTGGTTTCTTGCGAACGCCACTGCAGCACCCGGAACGCCTGGTCGGCGCTGACCCGGTAGATGGCCATCATCACGCCCTTGGCCTGCTCGATGGCCGCTCGGTTTTCGAACAGATCCGGCAGCGCCTCGTCGAGAACTTCCTGGCGGCTTTCGTGACGGGCTTCGTCGATGCCGCTCAGGTCGATGTAGTAGCCCGCCGTCCCCCGCACCGCACCCGACTCGTCGTCCACGATGCGG
Organism: Mycobacterium ahvazicum; assembly: GCF_900176255.2. Classification (GTDB taxonomy): domain Bacteria; phylum Actinomycetota; class Actinomycetes; order Mycobacteriales; family Mycobacteriaceae; genus Mycobacterium; species Mycobacterium ahvazicum. Next base: position 190,987 of record NZ_FXEG02000002.1, on the reverse strand, counting down.
TCCGCCACGACGATCGCATCGTGCACCGCGCCCGATGTGTCGACAAAACGGTGCCGACTCGAGAAGGACTCCCCGGAGTGCAACGCATGGTGGAGCAGATCGCGGACGTGCTCCCGATCGTCGGGATGTTTGTGGGACAACATCAGTTTCGTTGTCGGCGCGACCGTCCCGGGTTCGTAGCCGTGCATTCGCGCGACCTCGTCGGACCACTCCCAGCGTTCCCCGTCGAACCAGAACTTGAAGCTGCCGACGTTCAGGTATGAAATCGCGGGGCCCCCGGTCCCCTTCGTCGGCTGCTTCCGAGTCCGGGTGAATGTCGCGGCACCCGCTTGCTTAGGCTGCTGCACGTCCTTCATCATCTCACTCCGGGAAATTCACGGAAGAGCAATCCGCTGATTGGAACCTGTTTCCGCCGTTGACCCCGTCGATATTTTCGCAATCTGGACCGATTGGGCGCTCCCGTGCGGCGCGGATGGCCCGGGGTGGGGGTAACGTCGCGTGCGGGCGTTAGCCACCGAAAAGTAAACAACCGCGGGAGCGCACGCCGAGTGTGCTGAGAGGACGGCTTGGGGCCGTCGACCGTACGAACCTGACCGGATAATGCCGGCGTAGGGAGATGAAAATATGACTGACATTATTTCCACCACCGTGGACACCGTTTCCGTGACCACCGGGTCGATCTGGGGCAGCACAAAGGTGTATCGGGAGCTCGAGGGAGTTCCCGGAGCCCGGGTGCCGTTGCGCCGGGTGAACCTCTCCAACGGCGAGCACTTCGATCTGTACGACACCTCCGGGCCCTACACCGATACGGACGCCACGATCGATCTGAGTGCCGGGCTACCGCCACGACCCGGTGTGGTCCGCGACCGCGGCACTCAACTGCAGCGGGCCCGCGCCGGTGAGATCACCGCCGAGATGGCGTTCATCGCCGCGCGCGAGGGCATGCCCGCCGAGCTGGTGCGCGACGAGGTCGCCCGCGGACGCGCGGTCATCCCGGCCAACCACAACCATCCCGAGATCGAGCCGATGATCATCGGCAAGACGTTCGCGACCAAGGTCAACGCGAACATCGGCAACTCCGCCGTGACGTCATCGATCGCCGAAGAGGTCGACAAGATGGTGTGGGCGACCCGCTGGGGTGCCGACACCATCATGGACCTGTCCACCGGCAAGAACATCCACGAGACGCGCGAGTGGATCCTGCGCAACTCGCCGGTTCCGGTCGGCACCGTGCCGATCTACCAGGCGCTGGAAAAGACCAACGGCGACCCGACCGAACTGACCTGGGAGCTCTACCGCGACACCGTGATCGAGCAGTGCGAGCAGGGCGTGGACTACATGACGGTGCACGCTGGCGTGCTGCTGCGCTATGTGCCGCTGACCGCCAAGCGGGTCACCGGCATCGTGTCCCGCGGCGGGTCGATCATGGCGGCCTGGTGCCTGGCTCACCACCGAGAGTCGTTCCTGTACACCAACTTTGAAGAACTCTGCGACATCTTCGCCCAATACGACGTCACCTTCTCCTTGGGCGACGGACTGCGGCCGGGATCCATCGCCGACGCCAATGACGCCGCGCAGTTCGCCGAGCTGCGCACCCTGGGCGAGCTGACGAAGATCGCGAAAGCCCATGGCGTGCAGGTGATGATCGAGGGCCCCGGGCATGTCCCGATGCACAAGATCGTCGAGAACGTGCGGCTCGAAGAGGAGCTGTGCGAAGAGGCCCCCTTCTACACGCTGGGCCCGCTGGCCACCGACATCGCGCCGGCCTACGACCACATCACCTCGGCGATCGGCGCGGCGATCATCGCCCAGGCCGGCACCGCGATGCTCTGCTACGTCACACCGAAGGAGCACCTCGGGCTGCCGGACCGCAAGGACGTCAAGGACGGTGTGATCGCCTACAAGATCGCCGCCCACGCAGGTGATCTCGCCAAGGGGCATCCGCACGCTCAGGACCGAGACAATGCGTTGAGCCAGGCGCGTTTCGAGTTCCGGTGGAACGACCAGTTTGCACTGTCGCTGGATCCCGACACCGCGCGGGAGTACCACGACGAGACGCTGCCCGCCGCACCCGCCAAGGCCGCGCACTTCTGCTCGATGTGCGGGCCGAAGTTCTGCTCGATGCGCATCACCCAGGACGTCCGCGACTACGCGGCCAAGCACGGCCTGGAAACCGAAGAAGACATCGAAGCCATGCTCGCGAACGGCATGGCCGAGAAGTCACGCGAGTTCGCCGAGCACGGCAACCGGGTGTATCTACCGATCACGCAGCCGTGACACGGACGCGGGGCCCGGGTCGCGGCAATCCGGCACAGTGAACTACCTGCCCCTGGCACCGCCGGGTGCGACGCCGCGCCGCGTGCTGTCCATCGCCGGCTCGGACTCCGGCGGTGGTGCGGGCATCCAGGCCGACATGCGCACCTTTGCGCTGCTGGGGGTGCACGCCTGCATCGCGGTCACCGCGGTGACCGTGCAGAACACGTTGGGAGTCAAGAGCTTTCATCAGATCCCCGAAGACGTGGTCGCCGGTCAGATCGAAGCGGTGGTCAGCGACATCGGCATTCAGGCCGCCAAGACCGGGATGCTGGCATCACCGCGCATCATCGACACCGTGGCCGCCACCTGGCGCCGGCTCGAATTGACGGTGCCCCTGGTTGTCGACCCGGTGGCGGCGTCCATGCACGGCGATGCGCTGATGGCGCCGGCGGCCCTGGATTCGCTTCGCACGCAACTGTTTCCGTTGGCCACGCTGGTGACGCCGAATCTCGACGAGGTGCGGCTGCTGGTCGGACTCGACGTGGTGGACGCCGAGTCGCAGCGCGCGGCGGCCAAGGCACTGCACGCGCTGGGCCCGCAGTGGGTGCTGGTCAAGGGTGGTCACCTACGCTCGTCGCAACGCAGCTGCGACCTGCTCTATGACGGCGCCGATTTCTACGAGTTCGATACCGAGCGCATCGCGACCGGCAACGACCACGGTGGCGGTGACACGCTGGCCGCCGCGATCGCCTGCGCGCTGGCCCACGGGTTGACCGTTCCCGAGGCCGTCGCATTCGGAAAGCGCTGGGTCACCGAATGCCTGCGTGCCGCCTACCCACTCGGCCGGGGCCACGGCCCGGTCTCGCCACTGTTCCGGCTGTCGTGAATCTCGACCAGATCGCGGGTATAGCGCACCAACCCGACGGCATCGCGCACGGTGTCGTGGTGCTCACGCACGGCGCCGGCGGCAACCGCGAATCGGAGCTGCTGCAACGGGTTTGCGACGAGTGGGCGCGGCGCGGCTGGCTGGCTGTTCGGTACAACCTGCCCTACCGGCGGCGCCGCCCCAAGGGCCCGCCGTCCGGCTCGGCGGCCACCGACCGCGCCGGAATCGACGAGGCAATCGCCTTGTGCCGCACCCTTGCCGACGGCCCGCTGATCGCGGGCGGACATTCCTACGGCGGCCGGCAGACGTCGATGGTGGTCGCCGAGGCAGACCCGCTCCAGGTCGGGGCGTTGACATTGTTTTCCTATCCGGTCCATCCACCGGGAAAGCCTGAACGACTCCGCACCGAACACCTGCCCGCTATTCGGGTGCCCACCGTGTTCACCCACGGCACCTCGGATCCCTTCGGCACGCCGACCGAGGTGCGTGATGCCGCGGCGTTGATCCCCGCGACGACCGAGGTCGTCGAAATCGCCGGCGCACGACACGATTTGCGCTCGAAGACACTCGACGTGCCCGCGCTCGCGGTCGATGCGGCGCTGCGCCTGTTGGGCTGAGGTTCACTGCCCCGGCAGGGTGCAGGTGGTGGGGAGCAGCAGGATCGCGGGCCACAGCGCGGCGGCTTCGCCGAAGGCGACCAGGTCCGGACTGATCGGGGTCACTTTTGCCCATTCGGCTTGCAGGTCGCGCACCCGGTCCGGGTGGATGGTGGCCCAGAAGAAGCCGATCAGGAGGTAGGGCAGGGTGAGCCACAGGGCCAACTCGATGAGCGCCTGGACCGAGACCCGTCGCGCGAGCCCGCTGCGAATGCGGGCCATCCCTGCCGCCAGCGCTGCCATATGCGCAACGATAGGCCAGGTACCCGGAAGGAGTCAGTCGGTTGATCGCCAAGCTGCGGCAGTTGTTGAACTACGAGATGACGGTGGCCGAGTGGATCGCACTCGCGGTGCTGCTGGGCATTCCTTACTCGATTGTCGGGCTGATCTGGTCATCGACACACACCAACCATCTTCGCGGCATGCAGGGCGCCGACCTGGTGGTGTCGTTTCTCGGCTCGATCGTGTCCTGGCCGGTGCTGCTGTTCTCCAACGTCTGCATGACCTGACCCGCTCCCGCGAGACTGCACCTACCGACCCGTTTCCGCAAGACGCGCTGCCGGTAGGTGCAGTCTCGCGGTAGTCTATTTAGACAGTTGGAACTGGACAGTTTGGACTGTCTAGTTTACGGTGGTGGCATGGATGGCATCGGCGAGTCCGCTGCAACCGCCGCCCGAGACATTCGAGTGGTGTTCAGCCGCCTACGACGTCGGTTGCGCGATGTCGAGGTCCGCAACGACCTGACCCCGTCACAGACAGCGGTACTCACCCGACTCTGGAAGGAAGGCGCGTCGTCGGCCAGCGTGTTGGCCGGTGCGGAGCGGGTGCGTCCCCAGTCGATGGCAACCATCCTGGCCGCCTTGGGCCAGCGCGGATTCATCGAGCGCACACCCGACCCCGAAGATGGTCGGCGCCAAGTGGTCTCGTTGACCAAGGCGGGCCGTCAGCGTGCCGAAAGCGACCGCCAAGTGCGGGAGGAGTGGCTGGCGCGCGAGTTGCAGGACCGCTACTCCGAAGCCGAACGCCGCATCATCGTCGATGCGCTGGCACTGCTTGAACGATTGACCGAATCCTGAAAGGGCATTGGTGGCAATGGAAATAGGTGTGCACTTTATCGACTTTCTACCCGGCGACACCACGGAGCTGGGCCCGACATTGGCCAACGCGGCCACGACCGCCGAGCAAGCGGGCGCGACGATGTTCACCCTGGCCGATCATTTCCTGCAGATGGAGAACACTGGGCGCCCGGCCGAGGATCCATTCCTCGAGGGCTATACATCGCTGGGTTTCCTTGCCGGACAAACGAGCACGATCGACCTCACCCTGTTGGTCACCGGAGTCACCTATCGCTACCCGGGTGTGCTGGCCAAAACAGTCACCACCTTGGACGTGCTGTCGCAGGGCCGCTCGATGCTGGGACTGGGCGCGGCGTGGTACGACCGTGAACATGCCGCCCTGGGCATTCCCTACCCACCGGTGAGCCAACGCTTCGAGATGCTGGAGGAGACGCTGCAGATCTGTCGGCAGATGTGGAGTGACGACAACGGGCCTTACGCCGGCAAGCACTACCAGTTGGCCGAGACAATCTGTGAGCCGCAACCGATTCGACGCCCGCCGATCCTGATCGGTGGCGACGGTGAGAAGAAGACGCTGCGAATGGTCGCGCAGTACGCCGACATCTGGAACAGCACGGTCCAAGAGGTCGACGTGCTGCGGCGCAAGGTCGACGTGCTGAACCGGCACTGCGACACCGTGGGCCGGGACTCCGGTGACATCCGCAAAACCGTTGGCATTCTTGCCGACCCGTTCGGTGACGTCGACGGCTACCTGAAGAACGTGGAACGGTACGCCGAGCTGGGATTCACGTTGATCAACATCGGCCCGCTACCCGGAAACCCCGATCCGGTCGGCTACATCCGCCGCTTCGGCGACGAGCTGGTTCCGAGGCTCGCCGAGATCGGTTGAGCGCCAGCCTGTTCAGGCAGCCAGACCCGGGATGGCCGGCAAGTCGACGCTGTCGACGTAAACGGTGGCGGGAGCGCCCGAATACCTGTCGTGATACCGATCCCGCTCCACCGTCCCGGTGATCGCGCTGAGGATCCCGACGACGATGCCGACCACGATCAGGACCGCGCCGATCGCGATGCCGGCAATGGCCAACCCGCGGCCACCTTCACCGGTCTGCTTGATCTTGCCCAGGGCGATGATGCCGAAGATGATGCCGAGAATCGGCCCGATGCCGCAGAGCCATCCCAACAACGAGCAGACCAGCGAGGCGATGGCCATGCTGTTGGTACCGGCTGCTGCGGGTGGGTAACCGCCTCCCGGCACAGGCGGATAGCCCGGCGCCGGCGGCGGTGGCGGGTAACTTCCTCCCGGCGGCGGATAGCTCGGTCCCGGCGGAGGCGGCGAATAACCCTGCCCCGGCGGCGGATAACCGGATTCGCCGGGTGGGGGCGGATAGCTAGGCGGTTCTTCCGTCACGACGCCTCCTGAGGTCAAGTGGTTCCATACTCTACGCCTTGGTTAGCCGGGGTACCGCGTGTAGCAAGCGTCCATGTTGCCGGCCACGCCGCCGCGGAACGCCGCTATGCGCGTGAAGCCGGCGGGCACACTGGTCCCGTCCGCATCGCTGGCGACCATGTGATTGGTGAGCAACCCGGCGACGGCCTCATCTAGGTCACCCGCAGTCAGCAGCAGCTCCTTGTGGGAGGGGGTGTCGATCGGTTCGGCCATCTTGCGGTGCACCACACCGGTCAGGCACGCGGTCCGCAACGCGGTCCACGGGCTCTGCATCGGTAGACCGCGTTCGTGTTGTACCGCAAGCGCGTATCTCGACATGATGATCGACAAGGCGGTGTCATCACCTTGCGGCAGAGTGTGTTCCTTCTCGTCGGAGACCTTCGCCATCGCCGCCAGGCCGGCCAGGTCGACCATGATCGTGTTGGTCGCCGGGCAGTAGGACGCGGGCGGACTGGGTTTCGCGTCCGGGCAAGCACTCGGGTGGAAGGACAGCGTCGGCGCGCTCTTCGGCGAGAACACCTTTCTCAACAAGTCCATCAGTGTCGACAGTGTGTCTTCGTTGATCGGGACCTCGCCGGTCTCGGGGTCTCCGTTGGGATCGGTCTGCAAACCCTTGGGCAGGTCTCCGCGCCGTTGTGCGATTTCCTGCTGGTTGATTCCCGCGCACGCCGACGCGCCGCTGATGAAGCCCATCTGGAAGGCGCCGACCCGGTCCAGCGCCGACCCGTGCTCGTCGTCGTTCTCGGTTTCGGCATCCATCACCGGGTCACGGGTGACGATGATCCCGGCCAGCACGTGGTCGAGGCCGTCGGCGGTGCTCAGCGTGAAACGCGGCGACTTCCCGGCAGCCACCCAATACAGATAGACCCCCGCGAAGCAGTCGGCCTGTTGCTCACGGACGATGGTCGGGTCGCGCTTGGTCACCAGCTTCGCCATCTGCTGCAAGGCGTGGCCGAACTCGTGCGCCAGCACGCCGGTGACCGACATGTCGCCGAAATACTTTTGCGCGACCGGCATGAACACCGCGCGGTCCCAGGCGATCAAGTTGCAGCGGGACGTGAAAAAGGCATTGACGAGCTTGTACGTTTCGTTGTGGCAAACGATCGGACTGCTCGGATCGTTGGAGTCGTAGGAGACCAGTTTCGCGACGGGCAGGAACGTGCCCTGCAACGACTGGCTGTACGCCGATTTCCAGTAGTCCTCGATGTCGGTAACCGACAGCAACGACAACTTGTCGATCAGCCCGTTGTCGGTGTTGATCACCGTGCCGCTCGGTGGCGCCGGGTTCTCGCGGATTCCGCTGTGGCCGTCGGTGGCGAGCAGATCGCTCACCCGGAACGGGTCGTTGAGCATCGACAGGGGCCGCCCGTCGAGGACTGTGGTACACCCCGCTACCACGAACACCGTCGCTGCACAGGCAATTGCCGCCCTCAGCGAACCGCCGATGACGCGCCTGCGACTGCCCTGCAGCCGAAGTCGACCTTGCCCGCGGTTCATCATGCCCAACCTCATCCCGACCGGCTGCACGGCAGCATCAAAGGGTTCTCATTCTAGGTCCGCTGGTTGAACAGCGTAGCGAAAACCAGCGGCCCAGCAAACGCCGCTAGGGCAATCGGGTCCGATGCCGTTTGTCGTGGAGCGGGACGCCGTTGACACCGGAAATGGACATGGCGTAGCTGCCTGCCGCGTATGCCACGCCAGAACCCATGACGGCCAATGCTTCCCGGTTGATGTTGTCGATCGTGTCCCGGGGGGTTTGAAAATTGGGGTCGTATCCGACTCCGGCCCTGCCGCCCCACAGGCGCGCTTGCACAGGCGATTTCAGTTGCGATGCGCCGGTGCTCATGCCGCCGATCGGCACCCCCGCGATCATGAAGGGGTGGTAGTCGGTCCGGGGGCCCAACGGCATGTCGGCGGGCCGCTTACCGGCCAGATTGAGATAGCCGGACAGCGTGCGCTCGATACCCGCCGACCCCTCGGGCACATCAGCGGACGCGATCCCCTGTCCGGGCGGCCCGGACTGATCGCCGTCATCGGTGAAGAACCCGGCGTTGGGCGAACCGAGCAGGTTGAAGTCCAGGTACATCGCGATGTCGTTGAGCTGCTGGTCGTCCAGGCCGAACACATAATCCATGACGCCGTTGAGCCCGTCCTCGTCGGCCCCCCAGAACACGAACCGCACCGCGTTGTTCACCGGCGCCAGCGGGCCCAGTTGCAGGGCGGTTTCCAGCACCGCGGCCACCCCGGACCCGTTGTCGTTGATGCCCGCACCGCTGCGCGGACCGTCGAGGTGGGCGCCAACCATGATCACGTCGTTCGTCGAGCCGGTCTTGGTCTGCGCCAGCACATTTCGCGATGTGATCTTGACGTTCTCGGCGTCCAGCACCAGCCGCACCGGTGCGGTGGCGTGCGACAGCGCGCTGCCACCGTAGCTACTCACGACGGCGACCGGCATGGTCAGCTGCTTGTAGTAGCCCGCGGTGAACAACGTGGGCGGAGCTCCTTCGCCGGTGGCGGTGCTGACCACGATCACTGCCGCGGCTCCCTTTGCCCTCGCGCTGTTTTGCTTGTCGACCACCGAGCAGCGCGCGTCGTCGACGACGGCGATGGCGCCCGCGGGCAGCGTGGCCGGGTAATCACCCGCCGCGCAGCCCGACGGTTGCGTGGGTTTCACCGGTTGGCCGCTGAGACCGCCCGGCGGTGTCCGGACCAGCAGCGAGGCCTGGTCCACCGAATAGCTGTTGGCGGCGATCGTCAGCGACGGCTTACCCGGTGACACCGCGTACAGCCGGTCGAACTGTGGCGTTGCCACCTCGAAGCCCTTGCTGCGCAACGCTTTCGCGACATATTCGACGCTGGCGTCATAGCCCGGTGTCCCCTCTGCCCGGTTCCCCTTGTTGGCGTTGGCGATGTCCTGCAGCGCCCGCAGGTGCACGAACATCCCGTCGGCAGTGACCTTTCCAGCCAGCACCCGGCCGAGGTCCGGCGCGGCCGCCGGCGGTGGATGCCGCGGCGACGAACACCCTGCCACCAGCCCGATCAGCACCACCACCGAGCACAGGTGGCGGATCATCGTTTTGCGAGCACGTGGCGGGTGCGGTCAGCCATGGCCGGGACCCCGTTGTGTCCGGTGAGATCCTGGGCGTACAGAGCGATCGCGTAGGCCACACCGGCGCCGTTGATGCCCAGCGAGGTGCGGTCGATGTGGTCGAGCGTGTCAGTGCTCTTGTGATAGTTCGGATCGAACGGCTCATCTGCCGTCCCGCCCCACAATTTGACTTGGTCGGCGGACTTGTTTGCTTCCGCACCGGAGAACAAGCCGCCCGACGGGATACCGGCCTGGGTGAAGCCGTCGTAGTCGGAGCGTCCGTCGAACTGCGTATCCTGCGCGGTCTTGCCGGCCGCCTTCAGGTAGGCGACCAGCGTGCGCTCGATGCCTGCCGAACCTTCTGGTACCACCGGTTGGCCGCGGGTGTCGGCCGGCAGGGATTGGTCACCGTCATAGGTGAAGTAACCGGGGTTCGGCGAGGCGAGCATGTCGAAATTCAGGTACAGGGCAATGTTTTTGAGGTCTTCGAAATTCAGTGATTCGACGTAGTTGCGCGATCCGATCAGTCCGAGTTCCTCGGCACCCCAGAACGCGAAGCGCACCGCGTTGTGCACCTGGGGCGAATTCCCAAGTTGCACTGCGGTTTCCAAGATTGCGGCGACGCCGGAGCCGTTGTCGTTGATGCCCGGTCCCGCCGGCACGCTGTCCAGGTGTGCGCCCGCCATCACCACGTCGTTGGGCGAGCCCGTCTTGGTCTGCGCGATGATGTTGCGCGCCTTGAAGCTCTGACTGTTGGCGTCCAGCTTGATCGTGACCGGCCCGGGCTGGGCGCGCAGCTGCATACCGGTGGATTTGGTGACACCGACCGCCGGAATCTTCACGACGGTGTTCGCCCCGAGCGTGCCGCCCATCTGTTCCTCGTCGACATTGTCGGCGACGATCAACGCCACCGCTCCGCGCTGCGCGGCGGCGTCCTCCTTCTGCGCAAATGGGCACGTGCCGCGGTCAACCAGGACCACCGCGCCCTGCACCGCAAGATTGTCGTAGTCCGAGGCCGCGCAGGCCTGGCCGTTGCCGGTCGACACCGTCAGCAACGGGCCGCTCACCCCGTCGGGTCCGGTGCCGAGGCTGAACTCGAGCGCGTGCGCCTCGACGGTCTTACCGCCTACCGTCACCGTGGGCTTCTCGGAATGAAAAACCCGCGCCGAAAATTCGGGGGTTTGCACGTCGAAACCGCTGTGGCGCAACGTGTTCACCACATAGTCAACGCTGGCGTCGTAGCCGGGCGTGCCCACCGCCCGGGTGCCGTTATTGGCGTTGGCGATGTCCTGAAGCTTGGTCAGGTGCGCCATCATCGCGTCGGCCGTGACCTTGTTGTGCACCGTGTTGGCGAACTCCGCCGCGGCGGGATCGCTCACCTGCTGGGAGTTCGCCGCCCGGTGCGAGCAACCGGTCACGACCACGGCGAGGGCGACCGTGGCGAGCAGCGCCGCCATCGTTCGGGATTTGTTCACCATCGCGCCCAAGGTTAGACGCCCGTCGCGCCTGGGCGCACTCGGCTCACCGCGGCGTGAGGTCAGACGTATAGCCCGCTGAAGGGGGCGAACGGAATGTTGCGCACCACAAACCAAACCAATACCAACGAGAGCGTCACCATGGCGGCCCAGCGGTGGTGTTGCCAGCTCCTGATCCGCCGGCCCGTCACCCGGCCGTAGGTCCAGACCAGGTAGGCCCACACCAACAGCACGACCGCCGCCAAGCCCAACGCGTTGAACCTGGCGGCGGCCATCACGTTGCCGTGCAAGAGCGAATAGATCATCCGCAGGCTGCCGCAACCGGGACAGTCGATTCCCAGCAGAGCCTTGGTGGGACACACCGGCAGCGGGCCACCCGGGGTGGTCGGATCGCCCGCCCAGGTGGCCGCGCACACCAACGTCGTCGACGCGGCGACCATGAGCGGGGCGCCGAGACCGAGCGTGAGCGGCCGCTGGAGGGTCACCGTCCGTGCAACCCCGTTACAGCATTGCGGCCAGGGCCGCGGGGGTCGAGGTGTCGGCGGTCATGGCGATGATCGCCAGCACGATGCCGTACAGGACGGCGCTAACGACGGCGGCGATGACCGACCACTTCACCCACTTCTTGGCGGCGTCCGCTGCGGCTTGCGCCTCGGCGTACTGACCCTGCGCCCACAACCCACTCACCTGAGTGGATTTGACGATGGCCACGATGCCGAACGGCAGACAGCAGAACAGTGTCGCCAAGATGGACCACACCAGATAGTTATCCGGTGCTTGCCCGGCGGGCTGCTGGGGCGGGTAACCCGGGGGCGGCGGTTGTGCAGTCATGAATTCTCCAGTCGCGAGAAGTTAGCTGGCGTGAAGCGTGCTTACCATACATGAGCGGAGTGGCGAGGGCACTATGTACGCAAAAATCAGTTCGTCCGAACCCCCGACATCGTTGCCGCCGCAGCGCCTCTCCCGATGGCTGGGCCGGCTCGATCCGCGGCTTATCGACGAAATGCGTTGTGTGGATCGCCTTCCCGTTGTCGCCCCGGAATTGCCCAGGTCAGGACCGAATAATGCGCATAAAGAAATGGCGCGGCGGAATGTATTGCACAGCCCCGATATAGCCCTACGATTGCGGTAGCCACACGCCACCGCGACCGCCGGAAGGAGTCGCCGGATGTCACCTCGCAGTTACCCGCTGCGTGCCACGACGGCCGCGGTTCTCGTGGGTGGTTTGGCGTTTGCGGGCACCGCGACAGCGACCGCGGACCCCAACACCGGAAGCGGCGCGGATATCAACACACTAGCCAGCGCGCTGTCGAAGGGATACGGCCTCAACAACTGCGTCGCCCAGGGGGTTCCCAGCGGCGCGCTGGCCTACCTGCAGTGCGGACAGAGCCCGGACCCGAGCGGGCCGCTGCTCGGCAAATATTTCCTCTTCAGCGATCACAGCGCGCTGGCGAGTTCATTTCAGCGCCTCATCGGTGGTGACTCCCTGAGCAACTGCGGGAATGCCCCCTCGCCGACGCCATGGCACCAGGGCAGTTCCACCGCCAGCGCGGGATCGGTGGCGTGCGGGACTTTTCAGAACCATGCCGAGATCATCTGGACCAATGAGGCCAAGAACATGCTGGGCGTGATCCGTGCCGCCGGCAACGACGTACCGTCGCTCTACACGTGGTGGCGAGACAACGGCTGAGCCTTCTGCGGTTGGGCCGCAACCGTTTCCAGAGTCGAGTTGGTGAGAATCTCGCCAGTGCAAACGGTATGCGACCCAACGGGTTGCCTCCGGCTGTCCGCCGTCTACCAGCTATTCCCGAGCGCCGATAACCTCAGCTGTTCCAGCTTTCCAGAAGCGACGTGCCCTCGCTCCGCGGGCGGTGGCAGGACAACGACTGATCGGACTTGAGCCGCAACAGGTTCCACGCTCATGCCGCCGAAAATGATGCCGGTGTAAACCGTATTCGGCGGAATGGGTTGCATAGCTGTGGTTTGCCCCTACGATCATTCTGGCAAAGACAAATATCGTCGGCGCAGCCTTTTCAGGCGGTTACCCCAATATCAGGAGCGAGGATGCCTCACCCGGCCAAGACGCTGCGAGCCGTGACGGCCGCAGCCTTTACAGCGACCTTCTTCTGCGTCGCCACTCCCACCGCGATGGCAGACAACAACGCCACGCTCCTGAGCGCCCTCTCGAAGGGCTACAGCAGCAGCAACTGCTCCTCTCAGGCGGTGTCCGACGTGCAGGGCTCGTTTACCGCCACGGTGGTGGCGGTCCTGCAGTGCGGACAGAACACCGATTCCAGCGGCCCGATGGGCGGCAAGTACTTCCTGTTCGCCAACAGCGCCGACACGGCCAGCTCGTTCACCAAGCTCATCAGCAGTGACACCCTCGCCAACTGCGGGGACGCCAAGTCGCCCACCACATGGCACCAGGGCAGCTCCGACTCCGCCGGACAGGTGGCCTGCGGGACGGATTCCGGCCAGGCAGAGGTCCTCTGGACCGTCGACGCGAAGAACGTGCTGGCCTTCATCCGCGCGTCCAACGGGGACACGGCCGCCCTGTACAAGTGGTGGCAGTCCAACGGCTGAGTTTTAGAGCTGGGCCGCAACGAGTTCGGCCACCGCTTTCATCCCCGCGCCGTTGGGATGTAGCGGGGCCGGCCGACCCGGCAGCGGCACAATGTATTTCGCCGGTTTGGTCGTCCACGGTTGGGCAGACCACGCGTGATGATCCCGGCTGGCCGCGGCGGCGCTGACCACCCCGCAGCCGGATGCAGCGGCGGCGTCGGCCGTGAGCCGTTCCAGCGCCGCCGCCACGCGGCGGCCAAGGGCCGCATCCTCGTCCGAGATCGGCGGTGCCGGCACGCCTTCGGGCGGCAGGATCGTCAGATAGTCGACGAAGAAGACCAGTGCGTGCGGGGCCCGTTCACACACGGCTTTGCCGACCGCACACAAGGACTCGGACACTTCTGCCACGGCCCGGTCGCGCACCCCACGGTCCAGCAGTTCGGCGATCCGCGCCCCCAGCAGCGGCAGCCGCCGCGTCGCCCGTGGCAGGGCTGCCGCCATCAGTAGCGGAACGTAGCCGACGTCGTTGCCGCCGATCGTGATCGTGACGAGGTTCTCCGAGCCGTCCAACGCGGTGATCTGGGGCGGCGCGCTGTGCTGACGATCGGTGAGGATGTGGGCGGTGGTGGCGCCGGAAAAGGTGACATCGACAAACTCCCGGCCCGGTTGGAGGTTCATCTGCTCGGCGAGCAGGTGGGCATAATTGCGCGCCGATCGGCCCGACCATCGTGGAGCGCCGTGAACGCGCGGCTGGATGCCCGGACCGGCGGCCATCGAACTGCCCAGCGCTACATATCGTTTCGATCGACTCTTCGGTTCGCTCATCGCCCGGCTGTTCTCATCGCTCGATGGCCCGCTCCTGCGCGAGCCGGTCCGCGGCCCGCATCGGCGCCGGGCGCGGACTGGATGCCTGCGCCCAGAAGCGCTTCGGGATCCGCCCGGCGCGCCGGGCCAGATAGCCTGCGGTGACCGCGGCCGCCATCGCCGCAGCCATCGCGGGCGGATCGGTGGCCCGGGTCACCGCGGTGGCCAACAGCACTGCTTCACAACCCAACTCCATCGCCAGCGCGGCGTCACTCGCGGTGCCGATGCCGGCATCGAGGATGACCGGAACACCGGCCCGCGCGACGATCATCTCGATGTTGTGGGGGTTGGTGATGCCCAGCCCGGTTCCGATCGGTGAACCCAAGGGCATCACCGCCGCGCATCCGGTGTCCTCCAGCCGGCGGGCCAGCGCCGGGTCGTCGTTGGTGTAGGGCAGCACGACGAATCCGTCGTCGACCAATTGCTCTGCCGCCCGGACCAATTCGACCGCGTCGGGCAGCAACGTGCGCTCGTCGGCAATCACCTCGAGTTTGACCCAGTTGGTGTTCAGCGCCTCGCGTGCCAGCTGTGCGGTGAGCACCGCTTCGGCCGCGCTGCGGCACCCCGCGGTGTTGGGCAACGGCGTGATACCCAGCCGATTGAGCAGGTCGAGCAATCCGGTACCGCCCTCGGCGTCGACCCGGCGCATCGCGACGGTGGTCAGCTCGGTGCCCGAGACCCTCAGCGCCTCCTCCAGCACCGCCAGGCTGGTCGCTCCCCCGGTCCCCATGATCAGCCGCGAAGCGAAGCTGCGGTCCGCGATCGTCAGCTTGGAATCAGCCACCCTGCACCGCCGTCACTACCTCGAGCCGAGCACCGTCGAAAAGCTTTGTGGTCCAACTGGACCGGGGCAGCACAGCATCGTCCATGGCCACCGCTATCCCCCGTTCGGGAAATCCGAGCGATTCCAGCAACCCGGCGACCGTGGTCGGGCCCTCGACCTCGACCGCATTTGCGTTGACTACCACGATCATGACTGGACTCCTACCGGAACGAGTTCGGACACAATTTGTTCGGCGGTCCACGGTGCCAGCAGAAAGCCTGACCGGCCGTGTCCGGTCGCGACCAGGGTGCGGTCGTCCAGGCGATGTACCAGAGGAAGGTTATCCGGTGTCATCGGGCGCAGCCCGGCGGCGCACTCGGCCAGCTCGTACTCACCCAGCGCCGGCAGCACCGCGCACGCGTCGTCGAGCAGATCACGTACTCCGGATACCACCGGGGCGGTGTCCCGGCCGTGTTCGTACTGCGTCGCACCCACCACAACCCCATCCGCGCGCGGCACCACGTACACCTGACGGCCGTGCACACGTGCGCGAATCACTCTGCCCAGCAACGGCATACAGCCCTTCCGCCAGCGCAGTCGCAGCACCTCGCCCTTCACCGGGCGCACCGGCAGGCCCGGGCACAGCGCCGGCGCGTCGATGCCGTTGGCGATCACCACCGCGTCGCCGGAGACCCGCGACAGGTCCTGCGCCGGCGGCGCCCAGGCGACGCCGCGACGTTCGCAGTCCGCCGCCAGCGCGTCGAGGACCGCGCGGTTGTCCACGGCCAGTTCGGTGGGTGCCCGAAAGCCATGCCGGATGCCTTGCGCGAGAAGAGGTTCGACATCGCGTGCGGCCGGCTCCCAAATGACGGGATGGCCCTGCCCGTCCAGCCAGTCCGCGACCGTGCGCAGGTCGGCGGCATCGGCCCGGTCGACGGCCACCACCAGCGACTCGCGGGCGGTGACCACCTCCGGCGGCAGCCCGTCCAGGTAGCCGCCCTCGCGCCACAGCCGCAGCGACTCCAGGCCCAGCCGCAGCAAGTGCTCTTCGCCCGGCCACCCCTCGCTGTGCGGAGCCAGCATGCCACCGGCGACCCAGGACGCGCCGTGGTCGCCGGTGCGGTGCACCCGCACCGACCACCCGGCCTGGGCCGCCCGGCGCGCCACCGACAGCCCGATGACGCCGCCGCCGATCACGGCCAGCGTCCCTACATCCGAAGGCATCTTCCGCTCCCTTCGCCGGCATGACCCGGATCAGGTGTGACGGTAAGGGCAGCTCCGGTTTCGCCGGCTGTGCCCACTCTCAGCCCCGCAGGTCGCTCGGGACTCCCGTGTCTCTCGTTGTTCGGGTTCTACGCTAGCGCGCTAGCGTCGCGGTGTGCACGATCCTGTTACCCGTCTTACCGGCGCCCGCCTTTATCTGTGTACCGACGCGCGGCGCGAGCGCGGCGACCTGGCCCAGTTCGCCGAGGCCGCCCTGGCCGGCGGAGTGGACATCATCCAGCTGCGCGACAAGGGGTCGGCCGGTGAACGGCGGTTCGGCCCGCTGGAGGCGCGCGAGGAGCTGGCCGCTTGCGAGATCCTCGCGGACGCGGCCCGCCGGCACGGCGCGCTGTTCGCGGTCAACGACCGGGCCGACATCGCCCGCGCGGCCGGGGCCGATGTGCTGCACCTGGGCCAGGGCGATCTGCCACCGGAGGTGGCCCGCGACATCGCCGGGCCCCACCCGCTGATCGGCCTGTCCACCCACGACGCCGACCAGGTCAAAGACGCCACGACGGCCTTGGAAACAGGGGAAGTCGACTACTTCTGCGTCGGCCCGTGCTGGCCCACTCCCACCAAACCCGACCGTTCGGCGCCGGGGTTGCCGCTGGTCGAGACGGCCGCCCGGCTCAACCCGGCCAAGCCGTGGTTCGCAATCGGCGGCATCGACGCGCAACGGCTGCCCGAGGTGCTCGGGGCCGGGGCCCGGCGAATCGTGGTGGTGCGGGCGATCACCGCGGCCGACGACCCCCGCGCCGCGGCCGAACAGCTCAGTTCAGCGCTTCGAGCAGCGAGCTGATCCGGGGACTCAGGTGCGACGGCGCCTGATCCGCGTCGACTGGCATGCACCAGACGAAGACCCCGGCATCGATCTCGAGCGTGCGCGGCAGGTGCTGACGCCGTTGGTCGGCATGGCCGAGCGGAATCAGCGCGGTCGCGGTGCGCAGCCGATCCCAGCTGGCGGCGAAGCCGGGATGCAGCGGCAGGTCGGCCACCTCGTTCTCGGCGACCCAGCGCATTTCGGCGCTTTCCCGGTTGGGCACCGTGTGCAGCAACTCGCCGGCGTCGGCGATGACCGTGGTGTAGGACCAGCGGGTACCGGCGATCCCGGCAACCTCGGCGGTGACCACGGTCGCCCGCACGGCCACGCGCTCGGCGCGCAGCCCGGCCTCCTCGTGGGCTTCACGGACCGCCGTCTGCTCCGGGGTTTCGTGGCTATCCCGGGCGCCGCCGGGCAACCCCCAGGTGCCGCCCTGATGGCTCCACACCGCACGGTGTTGCAGCAACACCGCGGGGGTACCGTCGGGCCGTGGCGCCCGCAGCAGCAGACCCGCCGCGCCGAACCGACCCCAGTAGTGGGCGCCGTTGTCGGATATCACCCATCCGTCACCGTCGCCATGCACGCGTTCAGGATATGCAGCCGATCACCGAAATTGGGCCGCCTCCCCCCATCCGCGCCGACATCCTCTTAGAATTCGCTTATACAGGTACGAGCGGCGCATTCCATCGACCGAAAGTTGAGGTCTGAAAACACGTGACGGTTGAGCTGGCGCACCCGTCGACCGAACCGCTGGGGTCGCGGTCGCCGGGCGAACCGGCCCACCCCCGTTGGTGGTTCATCTCGACCACACCCGGCCGCATCCTGACGATCGGCATCGTGCTGGCGGCGCTCGGCGTCTCCAGCGCGTTCGCCACCTCGACGACGATCAACCACCGCCAGCAAGTGCTGTCCACCGTGCTCAACCACACCGAGCCGCTGGCGTTCGCGGCCGGGCGGCTCTACACCACGCTGTCGGTCGCCGACGCCGCGGCGGCCACCGCGTTCATCGCCCAGGCCGAGCCGTGGCCGGTGCGGATGCGCTACGAACAGGCCATCACCGACGCGGCGGTCGCGGTGACCCGGGCGTCCAGCGGCCTGACCGATGAACCGCTGGTCCAGCTACTCGGCAAGATCAACGCCGAGCTGGCCGTCTACACCGGCCTGATCGAAATAGCGCGGACCAACAACCGGGAAGGCAACCCCGTCGGTTCGTCGTACCTGTCGGAAGCGTCGGGCCTGATGCAGTCGACGATCCTGCCCGACGCGGCGCAGCTCTATCAGGCGACGTCGGAACGGGTGGACGCCGAAACAACAGCGTCCACCCACTTTCCGGCTCCGGTGGTCCTCGTCATCGCGACCACCGTCGTCTTCGGGGCGTTCTCGCATCGTTGGCTGGCCCGGCGCACCCGGCGCCGAATTAATCCCGGGCTGGTCGTGGGTGCGCTCGGTATCCTCGTCATGGTGGTGTGGGTCGGGACTGCGCTAACAATCTCCACGACTGCCAGCCGTAGCGCCAAAAACACGGCGGCCGAGTCGCTCAAGACCGTGACCAGCGTGGCGATCACCGCGCAGCAGGCCCGGGCCGACGAGACACTGTCGTTGATCCGGCGTGGCGACGAACAGATCCGCAAACAGTCGTTCTATCAGCGCATCGACTTCATGCATCAGCAGATCGACCAGTACATGGCCCGCAGCGATGCCGTCGACAAACCCGACCTGCAGGGCGCCGACCAGCTGCTGGTCCGGTGGCGGCAGGCCAACGACCGCATCAACTCCTACATCTCGGTCGGTAACTACCGCTCGGCCACCCAGATCGCGCTGGGCAGCGCCGAGGACGACTCCACCCCCGCGTTCGACAAGCTCGAAGACCAGTTGGGCAAGGCCATGACGCAGTGCCGGACGCACCTGCGCAACGACGTGATCAACGCGCGCAGCGGGCTGTCCGGCGCCCAGGTCGGCGGCGTGGTGCTCAGCCTGGGTGCCGCCATCGCGGTCGCCCTGGGTCTGTGGCCGCGGCTGAAAGAGTATCGATAATGACCCCGCTGCCCAGGATCCGCCGGGCGTCCGCCGTGCTGGCCACGGCGATCGTGCTGGCGGGGTGCGGGCACACGGAAACATTGACCGTCGCCACCGCGCCGACGTTGCCGCCGCCCACCCCGGTCGGCATGGAGCAGCTGTCGTCGGAGCCACCGCTGCCGCCCGACGAGACCGGCCAGGACTGCAACGCCACCGCCAGCCTGCGCCCCTTCGCCACCAAGCCCGAGGCCGACGCCGCGGTCGCGTCCATCCGGGCGCGCGGCCGGCTGATCGTCGGGCTCGACATCGGCAGCAACCTATTCAGCTTCCGCGACCCGATCACCGGCGAGATCACCGGCTTTGACGTCGACATCGCCGGCGAGATCGCGCGCGACATCTTCGGCGCCCCGTCGCACGTCGAGTACCGGATCCTGTCGTCGGACGAACGCATCACCGCACTGCAGCACTCCGAGGTCGACATCGTCGTGAAGACGATGACCATCACCTGCGAGCGCCGTAAGCAAGTGAACTTCTCCACCGTCTACCTCGACGCCAACCAGCGGATCCTGGCCTCGCGCGACTCGCCGATCGCCAAAGTGGGCGACCTGTCCGGCAAGCGGGTCTGCGTGGCCCGGGGTACCACGTCGTTGCACCGGATCCGCCAGATCGACCCGCCCCCGATCATCGTCTCGGTGGTGAACTGGGCGGACTGCCTGGTGGCGATGCAACAGCGGGAGATCGACGCCGTGTCCACCGACGACTCGATCCTGGCCGGACTGGTCGAGGAAGACCCGTATCTGCACATCGTCGGACCGAACATGGCGACCCAGCCTTACGGCATCGGGATCAACCTGGACAACACCGGGCTGGTCCGGTTCGTCAACGGCACACTGGAACGCATCCGCCGGGACGGTACCTGGAACACCTTGTACCGCAAGTGGTTAACGGTTCTCGGACCGGCGCCCGCCCCGCCCGTACCGAAGTATGTGGACTGATGACCGAGGCCGAACACACCGACACCGAGGCCGACACCGAGGACGTCGACCCGGGCACCGACGCGGGGGAAGCGCAGACCGGCGCGACGACCGGGCGCGCGCATGCCACCCAGGCACTGTTCCGGCCCGACTGGGACGACGATGACGACGACGACCTGCCGCACATCACAATCGGGAGCCTAGACACCGAACCGCAGGACCGGATGACGGTCGCGACGCGGGTGCTACCGCCTACCCGGCAGCTCGGTGGTGGGCTGGTCGAAATCCCCCGGGTCCGCGACATCGATCCGCTCGAAGCGCTGATGACCAATCCGGTGGTGCCGGAGGGCAAGCGGTTCTGCTGGAACTGCGGAAAGCCGGTGGGCCGGTCCAGCTCCGCGGGCAAGGGCGAGTCGGAAGGCAAATGCCCGTCCTGCGGGAGTCCGTATTCATTTCTGCCCCAACTGAATCCGGGCGACATCGTCGCGAACCAGTACGAGGTCAAGGGCTGCATCGCACACGGCGGGCTGGGCTGGGTGTACCTGGCCGTCGACCACAACGTCAACGACCGCCCGGTGGTGCTCAAAGGCCTGGTGCATTCCGGTGACGCCGAGGCCCAGGCGATTGCGATGGCCGAACGGCAGTTCCTCGCCGAGGTCGTGCACCCGCAGATCGTGCAGATCTTCAACTTCGTCGAGCACACCGACCGGCACGGCGATCCGGTCGGCTACATCGTCATGGAGTACATCGGTGGCCAGTCGCTCAAGCGGGGCAAGAAGGACCCGCGGCTACCGGTCGCCGAAGCCATCGCGTACCTGCTGGAAATTCTTCCGGCACTGAGCTATCTGCATTCCATCGGCCTGGTCTACAACGACCTCAAGCCGGAGAACATCATGCTCACCGAGGAGCAGCTGGAGCTGATCGACCTGGGCGCGGTGTCGCGAATCAATTCGTTCGGCTACCTCTACGGCACACCCGGCTATCAGGCGCCGGAGATCGTGCGCACCGGCCCGACGATCGCCACCGACATCTACACGGTCGGGCGCACGCTGGCCGCGCTCACGTTGAACCTGCGCACCCGCAATGGCCGTTACGTGGACGGGCTGCCCGAAGACGACCCGGTGCTGTCGACCTACGACTCGTTCGGCCGGCTGCTGCGCCGCGCGATCGACCCCGACCCGCGGCGCCGGTTCGGTTCGGCCGAGGAGATCTCAACGCAGTTGATGGGCGTGCTGCGGGAAGTCGTCGCACAGGATTCCGGAGTGCCGCGGCCCGGGTTGTCGACGCTGTTCAGCCCGAGCCGCTCGACCTTCGGCGTCGACCTGTCGCTCGCGCACACCGACGTCTACCTGGACGGGCAGGTGCATTCGGAGAAGCTGACCGCCCGGGAGATCGTGACCGCGCTGTCGGTGCCGCTGGTCGATCCCACCGATGTCGCCGCCCCGGTGCTGCAGGCGACGGTGCTCTCCCAGCCGGTGCAGACCCTGGACTCATTGCGCGCGGCGCGGCACGGCTCGCTGGCCGCCGAGGGCATCGACGTCTCGGAGTCCGTCGAGTTGCCGCTGATGGAGGTGCGCGCGCTGCTGGATCTCGGCGATGTGGCCAAGGCGACCCGCAAACTCGACGACTTGGCCGAGCGAGTGGGCTGGCGCTGGCGGTTGGTCTGGTTCCGGGCCGTCGCCGAGTTGCTCACCGGCGATTACGACTCCGCCATCAAGCATTTCACCGAGGTGCTCGATACCTTTCCCGGCGAGCTGGCGCCGAAGCTGGCGTTGGCCGCCACCGGCGAACTCGCCGGCAATGTCGACGTGGACAAGTTCTACAAGACGGTGTGGCGCACGAACGACGGCGTGATCTCGGCGGCGTTCGGTTTGGCGAGATCCCTGTCGGCCGCCGGCGATCGGCGAGGCGCGGTGCGCACGCTGGACGAGGTGCCGCCGACATCACGACATTTCACCACCGCGCGGCTGACCAGTGCGGTGATGCTGCTGTCCGGCCGCTCGTCGAACGAAGTCACCGAAGAGCAGATCCGCGACGCCGCCCGACGGGTCGAGGCGCTGCCCCCCACCGAACCGCGGGTCCTGCAGATCCGGGCGCTGGTGCTCGGCGGTGCGATGGACTGGCTCGAAGACAACCAGGCCAGCACCAACCACATCCTCGGCTTCCCGTTCACCCAGCACGGGCTGCGGCTCGGGGTCGAGGCATCGCTGCGCAGCCTGGCCCGGGTAGCGCCCACCCAGCGGCATCGCTACACGCTCGTCGACATGGCCAACAGGGTCCGGCCGACCAGCACGTTCTAATCTCGGGGCCGCTTTCGGCGTTGCGTCGAACAGCACCGCTTTCGGCGTTGCGTGTGCATTCTTGTCGGCCTGGGTGCACACTCGACGGCCTCAGTTCACACTCGACGCGCCCAGCGCTTCCCGCACCCGGCGCAGGATATTGGCCGGGCCGTCTTCTGCCACCACCCGGACGACTTTCCATCCCATCTGCTCGAGCATGTCCAGCCGTCGGATGTCTATGACGTATTGCCGTCGGTCGGTTCGGTGTTGGTCACCGTCGTATTCGACCGCGACCATCCACTCCGGCCAGCCCATGTCGAGGTAGGCGACTGGTATCCCGTCCATCCCGAGGACTGGTATCTGGGTCTGCGGCCGCGGCAGACCCGCGTCGATGAGCAGCAGCCGCAAATAGCTCTCCCGCGGAGACTGCGCCCCCGCGTCGACGAGATCAAGCGCGGCCTGCAAGCGACGAACTCCGGGTGAGCGTGCATGGCACTCGGCCAGCTGCAACACGTCGTCAACTTTGAAACCCGTTGCACGCGCGAGCGCGTCCAGTCGGGCAACCGCGGAGTGGACCGCTCCGCGCCGGCCGACGTCGAAGGCAGTGCGCTCCGGTGTCGTCACATCGAGTCCGCCAAGCAGCTGCATCTCGTTGTCCAGCAGTGCATCACGCCGTGTCAGCACCCCCGGCGGTGCATGCGAGTTGGCGTAAATCAGCTCTACCGGGACAGCATTGGGAATCCATTTAGCGCCGTGTAATGCGGCAGCCGCTGCGCCGGCGATAATTCCTCTGCGCTTCGACCACAGCCAGGCGGCGACGATGCGCCGTTCCAGTGATACCTCGGCATCTTTTGATAGGTAGATGTTTGGAAAGAGCGCGCGGTATTGCGTCTGCAGTTCATGGCGAGTCAGCGCGCCATCCGACAGGGCCTCGCTGCCGATGAACGGTCTTCCCAGATAGAGCATTGACGAACACTCGCACGTCGGTGCCTGCCGTGATTTCGGCTATCCACAGGCTCACTAATGGGCGGCTAGGGTGCCCTGAGCGCACACTGGACGCCACGCATGCACAGCTGATTCATAGCTCCATGCCGCACAGTTAATTCATGCCGGGGCAGTCCAGCCAGTGGATCGCAGCGGCCCGCGTGCTGCGACGAGCCGGCTTCGGGGTGACCGGACCCGAGGTCGACGTGGCGGTGCGCTGGAACTGGCCGTCGTATGTCGATGCCATGCTGGCCGGCGACCCCGAAACGGATCCCGGTGCGACCGCCACCCCGATGCCGCGGCTGGAGCCGCTGCGCGCGCCGGGCAAGGGCGCGACCCCGGCCGCCCGCAAGGAGTTCAACCACCAGGTCTCCGAACAACAGAGCATGCTGTCGGACTGGTGGTTGCGGCGCATGGTTTACGCACAACAGCCGGTGCACGAGAAACTGACCGTGCTGTGGCACAACCACTTTGCGACCTCCGCGCAGAAAGTCCGGTCCGCCGCACACATGGCGGCGCAGAACGAGAAGCTGCGCACCCTGTCGCTGGGCGATTTCCGCGCGCTTGCCTACGCGCTGCTGACCGATGCCGCGATGTTGCGCTGGCTGGACGGACAGAGCAATACCGCCAAGGCGCCCAACGAAAATCTCGCCCGCGAATTCATGGAGCTGTTCGCGCTGGGCCATGGCAACGGTTACACCGAGGACGACGTACGCGCCGGCGCCAGGGCGTTGACGGGCTGGGTGATCGACCCCGACGGCCAAACCTCGCTGACCCCCAAACGACACGACCCGGGCGGCAAAACACTGTTCGGCCAAACCCGCGATTTCGACGCCGCCGGATTCTGCGATACCGTGCTGGCGCAACCGAAGTCGGCGGAATATGTCACCGGACGGCTGTGGCAGCAGCTGGCCTCAGACGAACCAGCCTCCCCTCAGGTGCTCGGCCGGCTGGTCTCGGCCTACGGCTCCGGGCGCGATCTGCGTGCGCTGACCCGGGCCATCCTGACCGACGACGAGTTCACCGCCAACCGCGCGACCGTCGTCAACACTCCGATCGAGTGGCTGGTCGGTGTGATGCGGGCGCTGCGGGTTCCGATCGACAAGCTGGAGGTCCTGAAGATGGCCGACGCCACGTTGAAAGCCCTTGGGCAGCGGCCGTTCTACCCGCCGAGCGTCGGCGGCTGGCCGCACGGTCAGGTATGGCTGACGACCGCGAGCGCCGAGGCGCGGCTGCGCGCGGCCGCCCGGCTGGCACACATCGGCGACCTGTCGGGCATCGAGAGTGTGGCCCCCGCCGACCGCATCGACGCAGTCGGCTATTGGCTCGGCATCGGCTCCTGGTCGGACCGGTCCGCCGACGCGCTCGAACCCCTGGTGCGCAGGCCGCCACAGTTGATCGCCGCCGCGGTCAACACACCCGAATACCTGACGTCGTAACGAGAGTGCCATGCCCGAGATCAATCGCCGCAGATTCCTGATCGCCAGCGCCGGGGTGGGCGCGGCCGGGCTGCTCTCCGGAGCGGTCGCAGTCGGCTGGCCCGACCTGATGCGCGCCGCCGAGGACCGGCCGCTCGCCGACGGTGCCGGGGTGCTGGTCATCGTCACGCTCTACGGCGGCAACGACGGCATCAACACCCTAATCCCCTACTCCGACAATGCATACCACGATTCCCGACCCGAGCTCGCTTATACCCCGGGCGAGGTGCTGCACCTGGATTCTCGGCTGGGCCTCAACCCCGCGATGAAGGGCCTGGCCCAGTTGTGGGGCCAGGGCCAACTCGCGATCGTGCGCGGTGTGAGCTATCCGAAGCCCGACCACAGTCACTTCCGGTCGATGGACATCTGGCAGACGGCGTCGCCCGCCGAACCGGTCCCGACCGGATGGATCGGCCGCTGGCTCGATGCCACCGGCGACGATCCGTTGCGCGCGGTGAACATCGGACCTGTGTTGCCGCCGCTGGCGGTCGGCGAAAAGTACACGGCGGCAGCGCTTTCACCGGCGCGGGCACCGGAGCAGCAGGCGGATCGCTTTGAAGCCATCATCAGCGCGCTGGGCGACGACGACCCCGTTGACACCCCGGCGATGGCGGCGGTTCGCAAGGCCTATCGCGCCAGCGGCACCACCAGTAAGGCGTTCGGGGCGATCAAACCCGCTGATAAGGAAGGTAATTCGCTGGCCGCGCAGCTGAATATGGTTGCCGCCGCGGTACGCGCCGGCGTCCCGACCCGCGTGTACACCGTCACGCTGGGCGGCTTCGATACCCACGCCAACGAGCGCGATACCCAACAGCGTCTGCTGCAAAGACTCGACGAAGCGCTGGCCCCGTTCCTGCGGGACATGGCCGCAGATCGCCGCGGACGCAACGTCGTGCTGATGGCCTACTCGGAGTTCGGCCGCCGCGTGGTGGCCAACGCGTCACAGGGGACCGATCACGGCACCGCGGGCCCGGTCTTCATCGCGGGTGTGCCCGTCAAGGGTGGCTTCTACGGCGAAGAGCCCAGCCTCACCAACCTCGACCACGGAGATCTCAAGTTCACCACCGACTTTCGGGACATCTACCACGAGCTGCTCGTGCAAACGATTGGGACGGACCCGACGCCGTCGGTGGGGGCGGGCCGCACCAGCTTGGGCCTCCTCTAACTCGCCAACAGCTCCGCACAGTCGCGTGCGATCGCCAGCTCTTCGTCGGTCGGGACGACGAGCACGGCGATCGGCGAATGGTCAGCCGAAATCCGCTGTGCGCCTTTGCTTTTGGACTGGTTACGACCCTCGTCCAGCACGATGCCCAGCTCCTCGAGGCCGGTTACGGCATCACGGCGCACCACAGCATCGTTCTCGCCGATGCCGGCGGTGAACGTCAGCACATCGGTGTGCCCCAGCACCGCCAGGTAGGCGCCGATGTACTTACGCAGCCGGTGGATGAATACGTCGTACGCCAATTGTGCCGAGCTGTCGCCTGATTCGATCATCGCGTGCAGCCGGCGGAAGTCGCGCTCACCGGCCAGGCCCCAGACGCCCGACCGGTTGTTGAGCATGGACTCGATCGCCTCCACGTCCATGTTCGCGCTGCGCCACAGGTAACTGATGACGCCGGGGTCGATGTCGCCGCTGCGGGTGCCCATCACCAGACCCTCCAACGGGGTCAGGCCCATCGACGTGTCGACCGGCCGGCCGCCGGCGATCGCCGAGGCCGAGGCGCCATTGCCCAGGTGCAGCACGATCTGGTTCAGGCTGTCCGGCGAGGCGCCCAGGAAGGCGGCGGCCTGCTCGCTCACGTAGCGATGCGACGTGCCGTGAAAACCGTAGCGGCGTATCCGGTATCGCTCTGCCAGCTCCCGGTTCATCGCGTACGTCGCGGCCGCGGCCGGTAGGTGGTGGAAGAAGGCCGTATCGAACACGGCGATGTGCGCGACATCCGGCAGCAGCTTGCGTGCCACCTTGATGCCCTGCAGCGCGGGCGGATTGTGCAGCGGTGCAAGCTCCGACAGCTTCTCGAGCTCCGCTATCCGCTCGTCGTCGAGCAGCGTCGGGCGGTAGAAATCACTGCCCCCGTGCACGACCCGGTGTCCGACCGCCAGTAGGCCGCTCGACTTCAGGTCGATGCCATCCTCGGCCAGCTGGTGAAACGCCAGACGCAGCGCCTCCTCGTGATCGGCGGCCCGCCCGGACGGCTCGCCGATCTCGCCAATCACGCCGCGCGCCCGGGTGATTCCCGAATCAGGCTGCAAAAGCTGGAATTTCAATGACGATGAGCCCGAATTGATAACGAGCACAGTGCGCTCAGCCATGTCCGACACCTTGCGCCTGGATCGCGGTGATCGCAATGGTATTGACGATGTCTTCGACCAGAGCGCCACGAGACAGGTCATTCACCGGCTTGCGCAACCCCTGCAGCACCGGTCCGATCGCGATGGCCCCGGCACTGCGCTGCACCGCCTTGTACGTGTTGTTGCCGGTGTTGAGGTCGGGGAAGATCAGCACGGTGGCGTGACCGGCGACCGCGGAGTCGCGCAGCTTGGTGGCGGCCACCGAGGGTTCGATCGCGGCGTCGTACTGGATCGGCCCCTCGACCAATAGCTGCGGATCCCGGGCACGCACCAATTCCGTGGCCTTCCTGACCTTGTCGACGTCGACTCCGGTCCCGGAATCACCGGTGGAGTAAGACAGCATCGCCACCTTCGGATCGATGCCGAACTGTGCGGCGGTGCGCGCCGAACTGATCGCGATGTCGGCGAGCTGTTCGGGTGTGGGGTCCGGGACGATCGCGCAGTCGCCGAAGGCCAGCACCCGATCGGGCATGCACATCAGGAAGATGCTGGACACCGTCGAGACGTCGGGCACGGTCCTGATGATCTCGAATGCCGGCCGAACCGTGTGGGCAGTGGTATGCGCGGCGCCGGACACCATGCCGTCAACCATGCCGTTGTGCACCAGCATGGTCCCGAAATACGAGACGTCGTGCATGATCTCGTGGGCCTGCTCGACGGTGATGCCCTTCGCCTTGCGCAGTTCGGCGTACTGCGCGGCGAACTGGTCACACAGTTCGTCGTCGTACGGGTCGATGATCGTGGCGTCGTGCAGGTCGACTCCGAGTTCGGCTGAACGCGAACGGATTTGAGATTCGTCACCCAGGATCGTGAGGTCGGCGACACAGCGTTTCAGTACCCGGCCGGCGGCCTTGAGGATGCGGTCGTCGTTACCTTCGGGCAGCACGATGTGCTTTCGATCGGCACGCGCCTGCTGCGTGAGCTGATGGGTGAACATCTGCGGGGTGGTGACCGTAGGGATCGGAATAGCCAGCTGTGCAATGAGATCCGCGATATCGACGTGGCGCTCCATCAGCCCCACTGCGGTGTCGATCTTACGTTGCGAGGTTGCCGTGACGCGGCCGCGGGCCAAGGCCGCCGCCCTGGCCGTTTCGTAGGTCCCCAGGTCGTTTCCGATGATCGGCAGCCGCAGGTGCAGCCCGGCGACCAGTGCCGCAATGGACGGATGCAGTTGGAATCCGCCGTTGAGCACAATGCAGGACAGTGACGGAAACCCCTCGGCCGCATGGGCACTGGCGGCCGCCAACACGACGTCGGAACGGTCGCCGGGGGTGATCACCGCCATGCCGTCGCGTAGCCGCTCCAGCACGTGGTCGGCGGTCATCCCGGCCACCAGTACGTCCATCACCTCGCGCCGAACCAGCTCGGCGTCGCCGCTGACCAGCGTCCCGTGCACGGCCTGCCGCAACTCCTCGACCGTCGGCGCCGAGAGCAACGGGTCTTCCGGCAGTACGTAACTGGGCGGGGCGAAGCGGTGCAGCGCTTCGGCAACTGCACCCAATTCGGCCGGATCACACCGATTGGCCACCACAGCCGCGGTGTGGGCGCGCTGCGCGGCGAGCTCGGCAAGACACACCTCGATGACCCCGGCGACCTGATCGGCGGTGCGGTCCTTGGCCCGCACCGCCAACAGCACCGGCGCACCGAGATTGACTGCGACGCGGGCATTGACCGAGAGCTCAGCGGGACCGGCGATATCCGTGTAGTCGCTGCCCACGATCACCACCGCGTCGCATGCCTGCGCCATCGCGTGGTAGGCGTCGACGATGGCGGCGATCGCCGCGTCGGTATCGGCGTGGATTTCCTGATAGGTGGCGCCGACGCATTCCTCGTAGGTCAGGCCCGCGGTGGCACGGGTCAGCAGCAGCTCCAGGATATAGTCGCGATCCTCGCCGGGATCATGCGGCGACCCGCTACGCCCGGCTCCGCCGCGCTTGCGATCGCCGTCGAGCCGGGTAATCGGCCGGAACACCCCGACTTTGGCGACGGTGGCCGTCAGTCGGTTGAGCAGCCCCAGCGCGATCGTCGACTTGCCGGTCTCGGGCTCGGGCGCCGCGATGTAAATCCCTGAAGCAGGTCGAGCGGTATCAGCCAAGTTGCCGCAGCCTGGGCGCAAGGTCCTTTTCGAACAGCTCCAGGAACC
Source organism: Mycobacterium ahvazicum (assembly GCF_900176255.2). Taxonomy (GTDB): domain Bacteria; phylum Actinomycetota; class Actinomycetes; order Mycobacteriales; family Mycobacteriaceae; genus Mycobacterium; species Mycobacterium ahvazicum. The sequence continues at coordinate 161,605 of NZ_FXEG02000002.1, read as the reverse complement.
GGCGCTGGTCGTGGCCGGGCGCGTGGAACACCAGGTGGTTCAGGCCCCAGTCGATGTAGTCCTTGACCTTGGCGACCGCCTCGTCGGGATCCGACGCCACGATCCAGCGCTTGGTGATCTGCTCGATCGGCAGCGCGTCGGCAGCCTTCTCCATCTCGATCGGGTCGTCGATGGAGTGCTTCTGCTCGGCGGTCAGCGACAGCGGCGCCCAGAACCGGGTGTTCTCCCGGGCCAGTTCGGGGTCGGTGTCATAGGAGATCTTGATCTCGATCATCCGGTCGATGTCGTCCGGGTTCTTGCCCGCCGCCTCGGCACCCTCGCGCATCGCGGGGATCAGCTTGTCCTTGTAGAGCTCCTCGCCCTTGCCGGATGTGCAGATGAACCCGTCGCCGGCGCGCCCGGCGTACTTGGCCACCTGCGGTCCGCCCGCGGCGATGTAGATCGGGATACCGCCCTCGGGCACGTCGTAAATCGAGGCGCCCTTGGTTTTGTAGAACTCGCCCTCGAAATCGACGCGGTCGCCGAGCCACAGTTCGCGCATCAGTTTCACCGACTCGCGCAGCCGCGCGTAGCGCTCCTTGAACTCCGGCCAGTCGCCCTCGTATCCGGTGGCGATCTCGTTGAGCGCCTCTCCGGTGCCGACGCCGAGGAAGATGCGGTTCGGGTACAGGCAACCCATCGTCGCGAAGGCCTGGGCGATGACGGCCGGGTTGTACCGGAAGGTCGGGGTGAGCACCGACGTGCCCAGCACCAGCCGCTCGGTGCGCTCGCCGACCGCGGTCATCCAGGCCAGTGAGAACGGGGCGTGTCCGCCCTTGTGCCGCCACGGCTGGAAGTGGTCACTGACGGTGGCGCTGTCCATGCCGTGTGCTTCGGCGGCCACAGCCAGTTCGACGAGCTCGCGCGGGGCGAATTGTTCAGCAGACGCTTTGTATCCAAGTTTCAGTTCAGCCACCCGTTCTTTCTACTCCTAGACTCGCGGGCATGGCACCAGCGCCAACACTTGTTCAAGTCACCGACACCGTGCACCTCGCCCAGGGTGAAGCCGTCAACTGGACGCTGGTCACCGACGACAGCGGCGTAATGCTGATCGACGCCGGCTATCCCGGTGACCGGGCAGCGGTGCTGGCCTCGCTGAAAGCCCTCGGCTACGGCGTCGGCGACGTGCGCGCGATCCTGCTGACGCACGCCCACATCGACCATCTGGGCTCGGCGATCTGGTTCGCCGCCGAGCACGGCACTCCGGTCTACTGCCACGCCGACGAAGTCGGCCACGCCAAGCGTGAGTACCTCGAACAGGTCTCGGTGATCGATCTGGCGCTGCGCATCTGGCGTCCCCGGTGGGCGGTGTGGACCGCGCACGTGGTGCGCAGCGGCGGCCTGATCCGCGACGGGATTCCGACCACCCGGCCGCTGACGCCCGAAATCGCCGCGGCGCTGCCGGGCCACCCCAGACCCGTTTTCAGCCCCGGCCACACCAACGGCCACTGCTCGTACCTGGTCGACGGTGTGCTGGCCAGCGGCGACGCGCTGATCACCGGGCACCCGCTGATACGGCACGACGGGCCGCAGCTGCTGCCGGCGATCTTCAGCTACAGCCAGCAGGATTGCATCCGAACGCTTTCGGCGCTGGCGTTGTTGGAGACCGAGGTGCTGGCGCCCGGTCACGGCCCGCTATGGCGCGGCCCGATCCGCGAAGCGACCGATGCGGCGCTGGAAAAAGCAGGCGCGTTGTGACCGTCGCCAAGTCGATCGCGTTGTTCGTCCTGGCCGCACTTTTCGAGATCGGCGGCGCCTGGCTGGTATGGCAGGGGGTGCGCGAACACCGCGGCTGGATGTGGGTGGGCTGGGGCGTGATCGCGCTGGGCGGCTACGGCTTTGTCGCCACCCTGCAGCCCGACACCCACTTCGGTCGCATCCTGGCCGCGTACGGCGGCATCTTCGTGGCCGGATCGCTGCTGTGGGGCATGGGTTTTGACGGGTTCCGCCCCGATCGCTGGGATGTCACCGGCGCGCTGATCTGCCTGCTGGGCGTGGCCGTCATCATGTATGCGCCGCGAACTCGCTGAGCCCCAAGTGATCCCGCAGCGTCTCGCCGGTGTACTCGGTGCGAAACGCGCCGCGCTCCTGCAGCAGCGGCACCACCCGGTCGACGAACTCGTCGAGGCCGTGCGGCGTCAGATGCGGGACGAGGATGAACCCGTCGCAGGCGTCGGCCTGGATGTATTCGTCGATCTCCTCGGCGATCCGGGATGCGGTGCCGACGAATTGCTCCCGGCTGGTGACCGCGATGATCAGCTCACGGATCGACAGCTTCTCGGCCCTGGCGCGTTCGCGCCACCCGCCGGCCACCTTGACCGGGTCGACGTGGGGGACCCGGCCCTGGGTGATGTCGCTGTCGACGACCGGATCGAATTCGGGAAGCGGCCCGTCGGGGTCGAAGTCGGAGAGCTCACGGCCCCATACCTGCTCGAGCATCGCGATTGCCGTGGCGCCACTGACCTGTTGATAACGGATGTGGCGCGCCTTGTCCTGCGCTTCGGCGTCGGTGTCACCGAGAACGAAGGTCGCGGCCGGAAAAACCTTGAGCTGGTTGGGGTCTCGACCCGACGCGACAGCCTTGCCCTTGACGTCGGCGTAGTAGCGCTGACCATCCTCCAAGGAGCCGTGCAGGGTGAAGAACGCATCGGCGTACCGGGCGCCGAATGCCCGCCCCTCGTCGGAGTCACCGGCCTGCAGCAGGATCGGATGACCCTGCCTCCCGACCGGCAGGGTGCCGAAGCCCCGGACGTTGAAGTCGGGGCCCCGATGCTCGACGGCGTGAATCCGGGACGGGTCGACGTACGTTCCGCTTTCGATATCGGCGAGCACCGCGTCGGCTTCCCAGCTGTCCCAAAATCTGCGCGCGACCGTGAGGAACTCCTCGGCCCGCCGGTACCGGTCGGCGTGCTTCAGGAAGCCGCCACGGCGGAAGTTGGCGCCGGTGAAGGCATCCGACGAGGTGACGATGTTCCAGCCGGCGCGGCCCTCCGACAGGTGGTCGAGCGTGGCGAATTGCCTTGCCACCTCGAATGGTTCGTTGAAGGTGGTATTGATCGTACCGGTCAGCCCGATCCGGTCGGTGACAGCGGCCAGCGCGGCCAGCACCGCGAAGGTGTCCGGGCGCCCGACGACATCGAGGTCGTAGATCCGGCCGCGGTGCTCGCGCAGCCGCAGCCCTTCGGCCAGGAAGAAGAAGTCGAACAGCCCACGCTCGGCGGTGCGGGCCAGGTGGACGAACGAGTCGAACTCGATCTGGCTGCCCGCGCCGGGATCGGTCCAGACCGTGGTGTTGTTGACACCCGGGAAATGGGCGGCCAGATGAATCGGCTTGCGGTGCTTACCGTTTCTGATGTTCATTGCGTCAGACCCCAGCGTTTGGCGATCAGCTCGTGCGACCGCAACCGGTCCTCGAACCGGTGCGTCACCGAGGTGACCACGAGTTCGTCGGCGCCGGTGACCCGCTGCAGTGCCTCCAGCCGCTCGGCCACCTCGTCGGGATCACCGACGAATTGCGTTGCCAATCGGTCCTTTACCAGGTCGAACTGCTCGTCGGTCAGGGGCGGCAGGCTGCCGGGTTCGGGATAAGGCATGGCACCTATGCCGCTGCGGATCGAGTACACCCAATGGCCGTAGCCGGCGGCCAGGTGCCTAGCGGTATCGGAGTCGTCGGCCACCACGATGTCGGCCGACACCACGACGTAGGGTTCGGCCAGCGCCGCCGACGGCACAAACGCGTCGCGGTAGGCCTCGATCGCCTCTAGGGCGGTGGCCGGCGTGATGTGATAGCTCGCCACGAACGGCAACCCCCGGGCACCGGCCACCCGCGCGCTTTGTCCCCGGGTGCTGCCGAAGACCCACGGCCGCAATCCGCTTCGTTCGCCCGGCACGGCATGCACGTCGAACCTACCGACGTGGTAGGTGCCTTCGAGCAGCGCGAGGATATCGTCGACCTGTTCGGCGAAGTCCGGGGATAGGGCCTGCGGCTGCTGCAGGATCCCCATCGTGGCTTGCAGCTGCTCGAGATCGAGCAGCCCGCGCAGGTCGAAGGGGGTCGGAACGACGACGCCGTCCACCTCGTGCCACACCCGCGGCGGACGGGGTTCCTTCGGCTTCTTGGGCTTCTGCTCTTCGGTACGGCGCTGCCCGGACCGGCCGATACCGAGGTCGATGCGTCCGGGATAGAACGCCTCCAGCACGCCGAAGCTTTCGACCACCGCGACGGCGGTGGTATAGCCCAGTTGCACCGCGGCGGCGCCGACCCGAATCCTGTTGGTAGCAGCCGCGATTTGTCCGATCAACACAGCGGGCGCCGCGCTGGCGACACCGACGAAGTGATGTTCGGCCACCCAGTAGCGGCGAAAGCCCCAGTCTTCGGCACGCTGGGCCAGTTCGACGGTGTCGCGCAGCGCCGTCGCCGCATCGCTTCCGGCGCTGATCGGCGAGAGGTCGAGGATGGACAGCGCAGCGTTCATCGCCGGACCGCCGCGTATCGGTTGGGCGCGACCGGCAGGCCGAGCCGGGCCCGCAGCGTCTCGCCCTCCTGATAGGCCTCCCGGAATCGGCCGGCACGCTGCAACAGCGGGACCACCTGGTCGACGATCACCGGCAGATCGGTGGCATTAACGGCAGGTCGCAGCCGCGCGCCGTCGATGCCGAGGCGCTGCCAATCGAGCAGCAGGTCCACCAAATCCGCTGGGCCGCCGGTGAAGTTGAGCGCATCGGAGCGGGGATCGCCGTCGCCCCCAAAGGACACCACTACGTCGGCATAGACCTTCAGCCGCGCACCGCCGGCAGCGGCCACCTCGTCCAGAATGCCGCGCAGCGAGGCCTCGTCCTTTGGCGTGATGAACACGAGATCGCCACTGGTAGAGGCAAATTCGTAGACCGGTAGTTGGTGGGCCAGCACCGCCACGACCGGCTGGCCCTGCGGCGGGCGGGGGGTGATCGACGGCCCCTTGACCGAGAAGAACTTTCCGCTGAAGTCGATGTAGTGCAGCTTGTCGATGTCGACGTAGCGGCCGGTCGACACGTCGCGGACGATCGCGTCGTCCTCCCAGCTGTCCCAGAGCCGGCGCACCACCTCGACGTAGTCGGCGGCCTCTGGAAAGAGGTCCGACAGGCCGTCCAGCGATACGTCGCGGCGGCCGAACAACGCCGCCTCGTGCGTGGTGGAGCTGACGCGAGGCTGCCAACCGGCCCGGCCGTGCGATACATAATCAAGCGTGGCAATGGATTTGGAGATATGGAACGGCTCCGTATGGGTCACCGTCGCCACCGGGATCAGCCCGATGTGCCGGGTCGCGGGTGCGATGCGCGCGGCGACCAGGGCGGCGTCGCCACGGCCGGCCAGCCGTCGCGGGTCGATCCGCTCGCGGCGACCGGGCTGCGGCATCAGGGTGTCGTCGATGGTGAGGAAGTCGAGCAGCCCGCGCTCGGCGGTGGCCGCAAGGCCGACCCAGTAACGTCCGCTCAGCTGCGACGGGGTGCTGGGGTCGGCCGCCAACGTGGCTCGCCACGCCAGCGGGTCCCAGCCATATCCGTCCAGCGCGACGCCCAGATGCAGTGCGCCGGTCACTTCAGCCACTTCTCGAAAGCGATCGGGAAGACCGGACCTTCGGACGGCAACGGCGCGTCCAGGCGGATGTATCCGGTGGCCTGATACAGCTCCTCGGCCTCGGGCTGACGGTTGCCGGTCATCAGATAGACCCGCCGGTAGCCACGTGCCGCGATCGCGGCCTCGAGTTCGGCCAGCAGCGCCATCGCGTAGCCGCGGCGACGATGCCGGCTATCGGTCCAGATTCTCTTGAGCTCGGCCGTCTCGGCGTCGAAGCGGCGAAATCCGCCGCCGGTCACCGGGCGGCCATCCAACAGGCCGATCAACATGCCCCCGTCCGGTGGCGCGAACTCGTCGGTGGGGTTGTCCTTGAGCCACGCCAACACGGTTGGTGGTGTGCTCTCGTAACGCTGCGCGTACTCGACGGCCAGCTCGGCCAGCAATGGCTGCGCCAACGCGTCGTCCAACGCGGCCGGCACAAACCGAAGCTGGGTCTTGGACATCACCTCACCTCTAACGCCTACCAGTTGGATGCATTCCAGCCGGGTGTTGCCCTGGTCCCGGCTGATCGTGTGGCGGTGACATATCGAGGCGTAATCGCGTTGTCATCGGGGGTGCCGCGCCAGCGGGTGGCCATTCCAATCGCACTGAACAAATCGGCGACATTTCGTTCCACGGTCTGCCAGCCGTGGTCGGCCAGATACTGCGGGACCGCGCGATATTCGCCGGGGTAGGTCAGACCGGCAAGGTCGACGTCGAGGCCGAATCGGCGCCAGGTGTTGACGAACGTCTGCGCGGCCTCCAGCTGGAAGGAGGACCAGGTGGGCAGGTGATCGCCGGCGAACCGGCTGCCGGGCGCGCTGACGGCCGAGACGTCGTCGAGCAACCGGCTCTGCCCGTCGGGAGGCAGGAACCCGATCAGCAACGTCTCGGCGACCCACGCCGTGGGTTGGGCGGCATCGAACCCCGACCGGTGCAGCGCCGTCAACCAATCGCGACGCAGGTCGACGCCGACCGCCCGGCGGTGCGCGGTCAGTTCGGCATCCAGCCGACGCAACACGGCGGTCTTGAAGTCGACTACGTCCGGCTGATCGATCTCGTACACCGTGGTCCCGGCTGGCCACCAGAGCCGATACGGCCGGGTGTCCAGGCCCGAGCCCAGGATCACGACCTGGGCGATGCCCGCCCGTCCGGCCTCGGCGAGGAATTCATCCAGGAATCGGGTGTGCGCCCCGAGCAGGCTGATGAGCCCGGTCATGATCGCGTTGTCGCCGCCGTCGTCGACGTACCGCTGGTCGTCGAGCATCCGGGTGAAGTACTGCACCCCCGCGGCGCGCACCAACTGCTCGGCGAACGGGTCGTGGACCAGACCCTTCGTGGTGGCCAGTGCCCGCGCGACCGCGCCGAACGTCGCGGTCATGCCGACGCCGCCGTCGGGACCCCAGCTGTCGTCGTCGGACCGTGCCATTAGACGTCGGAGCGGCGCCGCACCGTTAGTCCGACCGCCACCCGCCAACCGAGCAACAGCAGCGCGGTGACCGTCGCCGCGACCACCACGAAACTCGCGGCCACGCCCGCGGAGCTGACTTTGCGCAACACCATGCCGATCACCACGGTGCACAACCAGATGATCACCCCGGTAGGTGCGACGGCGGTGGGACGCCGCCACCCCCGGGACACCAGCCACCCGATCAGGGTGCCGGTGAGAAACGGCCAGGCCGTCGTCGCGATGCCGGCGAGATTGAGCCCCTCGTCGTGACTGCGGCGTCCCACGGCGCAGAACACCAAAACGCCCACCACGTCTGACAACAGGTAGGCCAGCCACCCCAGCCGTTGCATAGAGCGAGACTACCGGGCTGCACCGGAGGCTGTTCTTCGCGTCGGACGCGGTGGCAGGCTGACTGGTATGAGCACACACAAACCTCCCGCGTTCAACCGAGAAGACCCGCTTGGGTTGGACGCGTCGCTGTCCAGCGATGAGATCGCGGTGCGCGACACGGTCCGGAAATTCTGCGCCGAGCACGTCATCCCGTACATCGCGGAGTGGTTCGAGATCGGCGACCTGCCGGTGCGCCAACTGGGCAAGCAGTTCGGCGAGCTCGGGCTGCTCGGTATGCACCTGGAGGGCTACGGATGCGGCGGGTCCTCGTCGGTGCATTACGGCCTGGCCTGTACCGAGCTGGAGGCGGCCGACTCCGGGGTGCGGTCGATGGTCTCGGTGCAGGGGTCGCTGGCGATGTTCGCGATCTGGAACTTCGGCTCCGAGGAGCAGAAGCAGCAGTGGCTTCCCGGCATGGCCGCCGGTGAGCTGCTGGGCTGCTTCGGGCTCACCGAACCCGATGCCGGATCCGACCCCGCGGCGATGAAAACCCATGCGCGACTGGATGGTTCGGACTGGGTGCTCAACGGTCGCAAGATGTGGATCACCAACGGTTCGGTCGCCGACGTCGCGGTGGTGTGGGCCAACACCGATGACGGGATCCGCGGTTTTATCGTCCCGACCCGTACCGCGGGCTTCACCGCCAACACAATTCACCACAAGCTGTCGCTGCGGGCCTCGATCACCAGTGAGCTGGTGCTCGACGACGTGCGACTGCCCGCCGACGCGATGCTGCCCGACGCCAAGGGGCTGCGCGGGCCGCTGTCGTGTCTGTCCGAGGCGCGCTACGGCATCATCTGGGGATCGATGGGCGCAGCGCGCACGGCGTGGCAGGCCGCGCTCGAATACGCCGCGCAGCGCACCCAGTTCGGCCGGCCGATCGCCGGATTCCAGTTGACTCAGGCCAAACTCGTCGACATGGCCGTCGAATTGCACAAGGGACAGCTGCTGTCGCTGCACCTGGGCCGCCTCAAGGACAGCGTCGGGCTGCGCCCCGAACAGGTCAGCTTCGGCAAGCTGAACAACACCCGTGAGGCGCTCAAGATCTGCCGGACCGCCCGAACCATATTGGGCGGCAACGGAATATCACTGGAATTTCCGGTGATCCGGCACATGGTCAACCTGGAGTCGGTGCTGACCTACGAAGGCACTCCCGAGATGCACCAGCTGGTGCTCGGCCAGGCATTCACCGGTAGCGACGCCTTCCGCTGATGCGCGTGCGGCAGCTGCGCCCTGTCACCTGGCTGGTGATCGCCTGCCTGGTGGTGGCCTGCTGTGGGCCCAAGCCGCCGTCGACGCCCCCGCACGCGGGCTCCGCGGACCAGGCCAAGGCCGATGCCGTGCTGCGGGTGGTCGGAAACTTCATGACGCAGGCGCACCTGAAGGCCGTGATCGTTCGCGTCACGGTGGACGGCAAGGAGGTGCTCACCCGGGCCGTCGGCGATTCGATGACCGGGGTGCCGGCCACCACCGACATGCACTTCCGCAACGGCGCGGTCGCGATCTCCTACGTCTCGACGTTGCTGCTCAAGCTGGTCGACCAGAAGAAGCTGAGCCTTGATGACCGGTTGTCGAAATGGCTCCCCGACTTCCCCAATTCCGGACGAGTCACCCTGGGGCAGCTGGCGCAGATGACGTCGGGCTATCCGGACTACGTCATCGGCAACGAACAATTCGCCAACGAGTCATACGCGAACCCGTTCCAGCAGTGGACAACTCAAGACATCTTGGCCCAGATCTCCGGGCGGCCGCTGCTCTACGAGCCGGGAACCAACTGGAATTACGCGCACACCAATTACGTGTTGCTGGGCCTGGCGCTGGAAAAGGCCACCGGCCAGGACATGCCGACGCTGCTGGCCAATGAGGTGCTGGGCCCGCTCGGCCTCAAGCACACCGCGAACGCCGAGACGGCCGAAATCCCGTGGCCCGTCTTGCACACGTTCAGCTCTGAACGGCGCCAGGCGCTGAAAATCCCTGCGGGGGAACCGTTTTACGAAGAGTCCACCTACTGGAATCCGTCCTGGACGATCACGCACGGTGCCATTCAGACCACCACCATCGACGACATGGAAGCCACCGCCGTCGGGATCGGCTCGGGCAGGCTACTCTCGGGCGACTCGTACCGGAGGATGGTCTCGACGGCGCTGCGCGGCAAGACCCACGCCCAACCCGGCTGCCCGACCTGCTTCGACCAAAGCGAGGGCTATACCTACGGCCTGGGCATCATCATCTCCGGCGATTGGCTGATGCAGAACCCGTTGTTCTCCGGCTGCGCGGGCGTCGAGGCCTATCTGCCGGCCCAGAAGATCGCGATCGCCGTCGCGGTCACCTACGCTCCGGAAGCATTCGACGACCAGGGCAACTACAGTAATCAGGCCGACATACTGTTCCGCAAGATCGGCGCGGTGATGGCCCCGAACGCGGCCCCACCGATGCCACCGGGGAGATGAGCGAAGGAGTTTGAGGTATGCGGATTCTCGCTATCGCGTGCATGCTGGCGCTGAACGCGTTGGCGGTGCCGACCGCCGTCGCCGATCCCACCGGCACACTGCCGCCCATGACAGCCACCAACGGCGGACCGATCATCGGCGGCGGGGGCGCCGCGTCGCAGATGTCGCAGCAACTCAAGAGCCTCAACGATCCGAACGTCCAAGAAGTCGACGGTCCCGACGCGGCGCAATTCATCGCTGCCGCAGCCGGTATCAGTGATCGCGACCTCGCCCTGCCGTTCATGGCGCTGCAGCGCGCGCTGGGGTGCCAGAAGAACAACGCCGGGTTCGGCGCGCGCGGCTATCGCCGCAACGACGGGAAATGGGGAGGCGCGATGCTCGTAATCGCCAAGAGCGCCTACCCGGACGTCGCCGCCATGAAAGCGTGCGAGATGTCCAACTGGCGCCGGCCATCGATGGGCAGCCCCACCCAGATGTGCAACAGCGGATGGGCTTATCCACCACAGACATTCAACGACAAGGGCGGCGACTTCATCGTGTTGCTCGCCGGCACGAACTCCGACTTCTGCACCGCGCTCAACGGGAACTACAAGAGCTCCGCCTCGCCGTGGCCGTGAGCCGGGTACTCACCAGCCGCTGCAGCCGTCGAGGTCGATGATCGAACCCGGCCCCGCGCCGTCGCGCGCCGCGGCATCGGCGGCGTCTTGGGTGAAGGCCTGGCGCCCCGCCAGGATTTTCCCGTCGGGGCTCTCCGCGATCGACAGACAGCCCAACCCCGAGATGACCACCTGGCAGTCGTTGGTTTTCCCGATCACGTCGCACCACATCACGGCCGCGTCCTCGGCCTTTTGCTGAGTCGGGTAGCCGGTGCGGATTGATTCTTCGCCGGTCGACTGCGACGCCGCGATGGCGCCCCAGCATCCCGGTCGGCGATACAGCGAGATGTCAGCCTTCGCCGCCGGCGCGGTCAGTGCCGATCCGGTGGCCGCAAGGACGCCGATAATCGCATATGGCGCAACGTGCTTCATGGTCAGACGATGGCAGCCGCAGCTGGGCAGGGCTTATGAGGTAGTTCTGAGGCCCGTGAGAACGGCCCGGCCCGGTCACGCCGTCAGGTCACCACTGACGTAGTGCTGCAGATTGGGGGCGATCGCCGCGATCGCTTCGCCTTCGGTCATCGATGCGATCGGCTCGATCCTCCAGATGTAGCGCATCAGCGCGAACCCCATCATCTGTGTCGAGACAAGCCCGCTGCGGATCATCCGGTCGCGTTCGTCGACACCGAGGTTCGATACACCCATCAGGCTGCCCTCGACGATCCGGCGCAGCTTCTCGTGGGTGGCCGGTTCGTGCGCGGCGGTCTGCAGGATGGCCCGCAAGGTGGGCGCTACTTCGTCGTCGGCCCAAGCCCCCAGCAACAAGGTGATCAGCGCGACACCCAGCTGATCGACGGGCGTGGTCCACACCTTGGCGACATTCTCCAGGAACTTTTGCGGCGGGTTCGTCGCCGCGTCCAGCAGACCTTCCTTGGACCCGAAGTAGTGGTAGACCAGCGCCGGGTCGACGTCGGCCCCCCGTGCGACCGCGCGGATCGTGGTGCCCGCCCAGCCGTGCTGGGCAAACTCGTCGCGAGCGGCCGCCGTGATCCGCGCCGCGAGCACCCCCCGTTCATCTCGGGGCCCCGGGGTTATCGATCTGTTCGGCATAAGAGTTTCATTGTAGCGTGAAATTCCCCTTGCGTTGAGACTCTTTTCAACGTGGCGTGAAAGTAGGCCAACTGTCCGGGAAATACGGGAGACGGCGCTCCCGTCAGCAGCCGAGCGCCGGGGTCCTAGTCGTCGATGTGCGTCGGTGGGTCAGTGAACGCGACGCCAGCCGGATGTTGGTCGGGACCCAACGTCTGGCAATTCGTGTTGGCGACGTAAACGGGAGAACCGTCACGCCCGCCGGCCGGGGGAAACACGACGCAGCGTTGCCAGGTGCCGTCGGGCTGGACGGGTCCGTCGCACTTACTGAGTACGACGCCGCCCAACTGGCAGCCGGCGCCGGCCGGGGGCGCCGAGGCAATCAGTGCGCCGACCGAAAGCGCGACAACCGTTCCGACCAAGCCAAATTGCTTCATTGATCTCTCCTGAACAGGCCGCTGGGACGGACACTACTCGGTGGATCGGCGGCCGTTCGCGATTGGCGATGACGCGGATGTCGCGCGCCGCGCAGGACTACAGCTTGTCAGCGGGCTCCTGCACCGGCACCGCGGCGCCAACAAGGTGTCACGGCCGGCGGAGCAGCTCTACGCGGTGGTAGACGAGGCGATGCAGGTGCTGGAGCACGCCGAACTGGTCCGAGTGACACAGCGGTGATCGGAGCTCGCATTGGAATGCCACCCATTAGGGCACCGCGGCCCTGGCCGACGGCAGTGTAGGCAACAGATCAAGGTCCGAACCGGTCTCTCTTGGCGGCGGCGCGACGGCGCCGGCACCAGCAACCCTGCGGCCACACCCAACGTTCATCCCGCCGAAGTCGTACGGTGGAGATGCGCTGCGGAGACTGTAGGAGCCAGACGGATCACAGGACCTGAAGGAGAATCATGTCGCGCCATCGCGTCGTCGTCATCGGAAGCGGGTTCGGGGGGCTCAATGCGGCCAAGGCGCTCAAGCGCGCCGACGTCGACGTCACCCTGATCTCCAAGACGACCACTCACCTGTTCCAGCCGCTGCTCTATCAGGTGGCCACCGGCATCTTGTCCGAAGGCGAGATCGCGCCCGCGACCCGGCTGATCCTGCAGCGGCAGAAGAACGTGCAGGTGCTGCTGGGCGAGGTCTACGACATCAACCTGACCGCCGGCACCGTGACGTCGAAGCTGATGGGCATGGAGACGGTGACACCGTTCGACAGCCTGATCGTGGCGGCCGGTGCCCAGCAGTCCTACTTCGGCAACGACCAGTTCGCGACGTACGCGCCCGGCATGAAGACCATCGACGACGCCCTCGAGCTGCGCGGCCGGATCCTCGGTGCGTTCGAGGCCGCCGAGTTCACCCACGATCCCGTCGAGCGGCAACGCCGGCTGACCTTCGTCGTCGTCGGCGCGGGACCCACCGGTGTCGAGGTGGCGGGCCAGATCAAGGAGCTCGCCCACCGCACCCTCAAGCAAGCGTTTCGCACCATCGAGCCCCGCGATTGCCGGGTGATCCTGCTCGACGCCGCGCCCGCGGTCTTGCCGCCGATGGGCGAGAAGCTGGGCCTCAAGGCACAGCAGCGGCTGGAAAAGATGGGGGTCGAAGTCCAGCTCAACGCGATGGTCGATGACGTGGACTACATGGGCCTCACGATCAAGGAGAAGGACGGCACGAAGCGGCGCATCGAATGCGCGTGCAAGGTGTGGGCGGCGGGCGTGCAGGCCAGCTCGCTGGGCAAGATCCTCGCCGACCAGTCCGACGGCACCGAGGTCGACCGGGCCGGACGGGTGGTCGTCGAGCCCGACCTGACCATCAAAGGCCACCCGAACGTCTTCGTGGTCGGGGACCTGATGTCGGTGCCCGACGTGCCCGGGATGGCCCAGGGCGCGATTCAGGGCGCGCATTACGCGGCGACGTTGATCAAGCACATGGTCAAGGGCACCGACGATCCGGCAAACCGCAAGCCCTTCGACTACTTCGACAAGGGCAGCATGGCCACCATCTCGCGATTCAGTGCCGTCGCGCAGGTCGGCAAGCTCGAGTTCGGCGGCTTCATCGCCTGGCTGGCGTGGCTGGGGTTGCACCTGCTCTACCTCGTCGGCTTCAAGAACCGGTTCACCACCGTGATCGCCTGGTTCATCACCTTCCTGGGCGACGGGCGCAGCCAGATGGCCATCACCAACCAGATGATGTACGCCCGAGTCGTGACGAACTGGATGGAAGCACAAACGCAAGAAGCGATGACCGAAGCCGAACGCCAGACCGCCGAGCAGAGAGCCGGCTAGCTCAGGGCTTGGTCGATGTCGGCGATCAGGTCGTCGGTGTCCTCCAGGCCGACCGAGATGCGGACGACGCCGTCACCGAGGCCGATCGCGGCGCGCCCTTCCGGCCCCATCGCCCGGTGTGTGGTCGTAGCCGGATGTGTGACAAGCGATTTGGCGTCACCGAGATTGTTCGAGATGTCGATCAGCCGCAGCTTGTCCAGTACTTCGAAGGCCCGCTCCTTGGCGCCGCCGGGGGCGTTGAGCTCGAAGGTGAGCACCGTTCCGCCACCGGACATCTGACGCTTGGCCAGGTCGTACTGCGGGTGCGATGTCAGGAACGGGTAGCGCACCCAACTCACCGCCGGATGCTCTTGCAGGAACTCCGCGATCCGCTGCGCCGAGGCATTGCTGTAATTTACCCGAACCGACAGTGTCTCAAGGCCTTTCAGCAGCACCCAGGCGTTGAAGGCACTCATGGCCGGGCCGGTGTGCCGCATCAGCTTCTGCACCGGGCCGTCGATGTATTCGCGATCGCCGAGGATGGCACCACCGAGCACTCGGCCCTGGCCGTCGATGTGCTTGGTGCCGGAGTACACCACCACGTCAACCCCGAGCGGAAAGCCTTGCTGCAGAAGCGGAGTGGCAAAGACGTTGTCCAGCACCACTTTTGCACCCGCAGCATGCGCAAGCTCGGTCACCGCGGCGATATCCACCAGCGACTGCATCGGGTTCGACGGCGTCTCGAAGAACACCGCCTGGGTGGGCACCGATAGCGCCTGTTCCCACTGGGCGAGGTCGTCGCCGTCGACGAAGACGGTCTCCACACCCCAGCGCGGCAGGATCTCGTTGCACACCACGAAGCACGATCCGAACAGGCTGCGGGCGGCCACCAATCGGTCGCCGGCGCCCAGCAGCGCGCCCAGCGAGGTGAATACCGCGGCCATGCCACTGGCCGTCGCGAACGCCGCCGGCGCATCCTCGATCAGCCGCAGCCGTTCCTCGAACATCGACACGGTCGGGTTGCCGTAGCGCGAATACACAAAGCGGTCCAGCTCGCCGGAGAACGCCTGCTCGGCCGCCGCCGCCGACGGGTAGACGTAGCCCGAGGTCAAGAACATCCCCTCGGCGGTCTCGTCGAACTCGGACCGTAACAGCCCCCCGCGCACGCCGATGGTGGCTTGGCCGACGCCGTCGGGCAGTGCCTTCGGAATGCGAACCGACGGAACATTGTTCATTACCGTCGCTCCTTGATCCCGGCTGCGCCGGCATCATCGTCGTCGATGCGGGTCATTGCTGCTTCCAGGGCAGTCCGACTGCCCGCCAACCGGTTTCACCTCGATGTCCCTGAGCGTCGAGGTTGCCCTCGAAACCGTCGAGGATGTTGTAGGACGGCTCGATACCCGCCTCGGTCGCGGTCTCGGCGGCACCGATCGAGCGGTTGCCGGAGCGGCACAGGAAGACCACCGGTCCCGCCTGCGCGGGAAGCTTGTCCTTCAGTTCGGCCAGGAAGTTGTTGTTGTGCCCGGTCGAGGTGTTCCACTCGATGAAGACCGCGTCGCGGTTAAGGCTCGACAAGTCCGGCACCCCGACGAACCGCCATTCGGCATCGGTGCGCACGTCGACCAAGACCGCCTGCGGGTTGTCGCTGAGCAACTTCCATGCCTCAAGCGGCGTGATATCTCCTGCGTAACTCATTCTCGTGAGTCTAGTTAACGTCCCTTGGCCGCCGCGGTGGCCACGTCGCGGGCCCGGTCGCGGGCGGATGCCACATCCGGCGCGGTGGCCAGCGCGACCCCACGCCGCGGTCCCGGCCCCGGATCGAAGATGCGAAGGTCGCTTTCCGGCACGGCCAGCGCCGCGGTCAGTGCCTCGGCGGTGGGCGCCGGGTGACTCGTGCGCGCGGCGGCCGGTGAAATCATCAGGACATCCACCGGCAAGCCGAGAATCGCCCGGGCCTGCAACTCGAATGCCGAAATCCGCTGGCTGCGCACGGTCACCCAGACACTATGCGGCAGAACGGCGCTCACGTCGGAGAAGTACACCTCGTCGCCGTTGACCATCAATTCGACACCGAACACGCCGCGGCCGCCGAGCGCCTTGACGATGCGCGCGGCGATCGATTTGGCGGCATCGAGGGCCGCCGGATTCAAATGCTGGGGCTGCCAGGATTCCAGCACGTCGGGTTCGGCGCGACGGTGCCCGATCGGCGAACAGAACTCGATCACCGGCCCGCTCGGACCCTCGCTGCGGATTGCGAGCAGCGTGACGTAAAACTCGACCTCCACCACCGTTTCGGCCAACACGCGCGGCTGCTCGGCCTGCCCCGTCGCCCGCCGCCACACGGGCTCGATGTCGTCGGGGCCGGACACCATCGAGCGCCCGGCCGTCCCGCCCAGCGGCTCGACCAGCAACGGATAGCCGCCGTGTGCGGCCACCGCCTTGAGGTCGTCGAGCGAGCCGGCGAACCAGAACGGCGCGGTGGGCAGACCCAGCTGGTCGGCGGCCAGCCTGCGCAGGCCCTCCCGGTCGTTGGTCAACCGGACGGTGCGCAGGTTAGGCACCAATTCGATGCCGTCGTTGTCGGAGCGGGCCGCGAGCGCCTCGAGCGCCGGGACGGAGACCGGGCTGGCGGCGGTCACCACGACGTCGGGTTGCAGCCGGTCGATCACCCCCGACACGGTGTCCATGTCCGAGTGCTCGTGAACCTCCGCGCCCAGGCGGCGCAGCGCGGTCGTCAGCTCGCGGCTGAGTTCGCCGGAACCCAGCAACAACACCCGGGGCACCCCTGCGGTCTCGCGTCGTCCTTCGGTCACAAGTGCATGCTACGGGCGCGCGTCAGGGCTGACCGGGCAATAACCGCACCATCAGGCCGTTGCCCTCGGCCAGCAGCGTCTCGTCACCGTCGACCAATTCGGCGGAGACGAACGCCTTGCGGCCCTCGGTGCTGGTCACTCGCCCGCGCACCAGCAACGGCACGTCGGTCGGCGTGACCTTGCGGTAGTCGACGTGCAGAAAGGCC
Source organism: Mycobacterium ahvazicum (assembly GCF_900176255.2). Taxonomy (GTDB): domain Bacteria; phylum Actinomycetota; class Actinomycetes; order Mycobacteriales; family Mycobacteriaceae; genus Mycobacterium; species Mycobacterium ahvazicum. The sequence continues at coordinate 144,721 of NZ_FXEG02000002.1, read as the reverse complement.
GTGCGGCTGATCGGACGTCCCGCGGCGTGCGAGATCATCCCGAACATGTGGTCAAACAACAACGGCAGCACACCGCCGTGCACCGCGTAGTTGCCGCCCACGTGGAAACGAGTGAAATGGCCCGTCATTTCGACGCCGTCGGGCGAATAGCGCGTCAAGGTCCACGGCGGCAGCAGCAAGCTGCCCATGCCGGGCAGACCAGGCGTGCGGCCCGCCGGCGCCTGACCTTCCACCTGGGCCTGAAACGGCCCCAGCAACTCCGTCAGCGCAACCACCCGATCGGCCGCGTCGTCCCAGATGGCGTCGGCCGGGTCGGCGGAGACAGCGAGGTCCTGCAGCCGGCGCATGGCCGCCACGAACCGGCCGAAACCCGGGCCCGGGGTGGCCGGGCCGTATTCGGGAAAACCGCCGTGGTGTTCGTATTCGGGATCGAGTTCTTTTGGATCGGGATCGCTCACTAGTGCGCCGCCAGGACGTCGCGGCGCACGATGGTCTGATCCCGTCCCGGCCCGACTCCGATGCACGAAACATGTGCTCCGGCAAGCTCTTCCAGACGCAGCACGTAGTCACGCGCCTTGGCGGGCAGGTCGTCGAACTCGCGGGCCGCCGAGATGTCTTCCCACCAGCCGGGCAGCTCTTCGTAAATCGGCTCGGCGCGGTGCAAATCGGTTTGCGTCATCGGCATTTCGTCGGTCTGCACGCCGTCGACGCGGTAGCCGACGCACACCGGCACGGTTTCCAGGCTGGACAGCACGTCGAGCTTGGTCAGGAAGTAGTCGGTGATGCCGTTGACCCGGGTCGCGTAGCGGGCGATGACGGCGTCGAACCAGCCGGTGCGCCGCCGGCGCCCGGTGGTGACCCCGAATTCACCGCCGGTCTTGGACAGGTATTCGCCGCTCTCGTCGAACAATTCGGTCGGGAACGGGCCCGAACCCACCCGCGTCGTGTAGGCCTTGAGAATTCCCAGCACCGTGGTGATCCGGGTCGGGCCGATGCCGGACCCGACGGCCGCGCCGCCCGCGGTCGGATTCGAGGACGTCACATAGGGATACGTGCCGTGGTCGACGTCGAGCAGCGTGCCCTGCGAGCCCTCTAGCAGGACGGTCTCGCCGGCCTCCAGCGCGGTGTTGAGCAGCAGCCGGGTGTCGCGGATGCGGTGCTGGAAACCCTCGGCCTGTTTCAGCAGGGCATCGACCACCTGCCGCGGATCCAGCGCCTTACGGTTGTAGATCTTGACCAGGATCTGGTTCTTGAGTTCCAGGGCGCCCTCGACCTTTTGGGCCAGCTGCTCGGGATCGAGCACGTCGGCGGCCCGGATGCCCTGACGGGCGATCTTGTCCTGATAGCACGGTCCGATGCCGCGGCCGGTGGTGCCGATCTTCTTGTTGCCCATGTAGCGCTCGGTGACCTTGTCGATGGCCACGTGGTAGGGCAACAGCAAATGCGCGTCGGCGGAGATCAGCAGTTTGGTGGTGTCGACACCGCGATCCTCCAGGCCCTTGAGCTCGTCGAGCAGCACGCCGGGATCGATCACCACGCCATTGCCGATGACATTGGTGACGCCGGGCGTCAGCACGCCCGACGGGATCAGATGTAGCGCAAAGTTTTCCCCGGTGGGCAAGACGACGGTGTGCCCGGCGTTGTTGCCACCCTGGTAACGCACCACCCACTGCACGCGCCCACCGAGCAGGTCAGTGGCCTTACCTTTGCCCTCGTCGCCCCATTGGGCGCCGATGAGGACGATTGCCGGCATGACATGCTCCCGCCTGGTCTCGCCTGCTTATTGTGGTCCAGCCGGGGACTTACCTTAGTCCGGTGACGATGCGGGCGTCTTTCGGCCCGCTGAGGAACCGGGCAAATTTGCTCGAGCCCAGCAGGTCGCGAGGAGCCCATGAATATCGCCACGGACACGGCCGACATGGCCGTGTTGTGGTTCGGCGACCGGCGACTGCCTGGTCCGCTGCACGGGCTGCCCGTTCATCGGGTCGAGGACCCGGCCGACATCGACGCCGCGATCGGGCCCTATCGACGGCTGATCGTGCTCGGCGCCGACGCCGAACTGGCCGCCGTGCTGAACCGGCTGCTGCGCGCCGGGCGACTCGACGTCGAAGTGGCCTACGTGCCGCGTCGCCGCACCCGCGCCACCCGCGTCTACCGCTTGCCGGTGGGACGACGAGCGGTCCGTCGGGCCCGGCGCGGCACATCCGGGCGAGTCACCTTGGTACGCGACGAGACCGGCGCGGTGATCGTCGGCCGCGCCGGCTGGCAACCACCCGGCGACCGACGGCACATCCACGGCGAGGCCGTCGTCGACGACACGCAGCTGTTCGACGGCCACATCACCGGCGCGTACATCGAGCCGACGCTCGCGGTGCCGGGGTTGCGCGCCGCGGTGCACGGACGCTGGCGTCGCTGGGTGGCCGGGCGCGCCGTCCAGTTGGGCAGCACCGGCGTGCTGGTGGTGCGCGACGGTGTCGCCGCGCCCCGCCCGGCCAGGCGATCGACCTTCTACCGTCACGTCGAAGGCTGGTTGCTGGTCCGGTAGTTTCGACCGGTGGACTCACACGGGCACGCATCGGTGCGGCCGAGCCCAATCTTCTTGGCACTGGTCGCATTGACAGCCGTCGGCGGTGTGCTGGCCTGGCTGTCCGGGACGACCGTGAAGCCGATGTCCTACGCCGGGGTGTTCATCTTCGTGGTCGCCGGCTGGCTGGTTTCGTTGTGCCTACACGAATTCGGCCATGCGGCGACCGCGTGGCGGTTCGGCGACCACGACGAGGAGGTCCGCGGCTACCTGACGCTGGACCCGCGGCGCTACGCCCATCCCGGGCTGTCGCTGCTGCTGCCGATGGTGTTCATCGCGCTCGGTGGGATCGGCCTGCCCGGCGCCGCGGTGTATGTGCGCACCTGGTTCATGTCGCCGGCGCGCCGCACCCTGGTCAGCCTGGCCGGCCCGGCCGCCAACCTGGTGCTGGCGGTGCTGCTGCTGACGCTGACCCGGCTGTTCTTCGACCCGGAGCACTGGGTGCTGTGGGCGGGCGTGGCGTTTCTGGGCCTCCTACAGATCATGGCGGTGGTGCTGAACCTGCTGCCCGTCCCCGGGCTGGACGGCTATGACGCCCTGGAACCTCATCTGAGCCCGGAGACGCAGCGCGCCGTGGCGCCGGCCAAGCAGTATGGCGTGTTCATTCTGCTGTTCCTGCTGCTGGCGCCCGCAGTCAACCAGTGGCTGTTCGCGGTCGTGGACTGGCTCTTCGACTTCTCCGGGGTGCCGCACCTGCTGGCCAGCGCCGGCAACTCGCTGACCCGCTTCTGGAGCCGCTGGTTCTAGGTCTTGCAATATATGCGTTGCCGCGCATATATTGTTGGCCATGGGCGCAGGACACAGTCACACCCCCGCCGAGGCCGACGCGTCTCGGATGATCCCCCGCATGATCATGGCCGCCGGGATTTTGGCGACGTTCTTCGTAATCGAGCTGACCACCTCGCTGCTGATCAATTCCCTTGCGCTGCTGGCAGATGCCGGGCACATGCTGACCGACGTCGTCGCGGTGTTCATGGGGCTGGGAGCGGTGATCCTGGCCAAGCGCGGCAGCACGTCGCCGAATCGCACTTACGGCTGGCACCGCGCCGAGGTGTTCACCGCGGTGGCCAACGCGGTGCTGTTGGTCGGCGTGGCGACGTTCATCCTCTACGAGGCGATCGAGCGACTGGGTACCGGAGCGGATGTCCCCGGTATACCGATGATCGTCGTGGCGCTGGCCGGGCTGATCGCCAACTTCGTGGTCGCGATGCTGCTGCGGTCGCACTCCGAGGGCAGCCTGGCCGTCAAGGGCGCCTACATGGAGGTGATCGCCGACACGGTCGGCAGCCTGGGCGTGCTGATCGCCGGTGTCGTGACCGTCACGACGCACTGGCCGTACGCCGACGTCGTGGTCGCCGTGCTGGTGGCCCTCTGGGTGCTGCCCCGCGCATTCTCGCTGGCGCGCGCCGCGCTGCGGATCCTGTCCGAGGCGTCACCGGCCCACATCGACGTCGAGGAGCTGCGGTCGGCCCTGGGTGCCGTCGACGGCGTGACCGAGGTGCACGACCTGCACGTCTGGACGCTATCCCCGGGCAAGGACATGTGCACCGTGCACCTGATCAGCTCCACCGACTCCACCGCCGTGCTCAGCGACGCGCGTGAGGTGCTGCACGAGCGCGGGCTCGAGCACGCCACCGTGCAGGTGGAGAGCCGCGACAGCGACTGCTCGGAGAACTGCTAGAGGCCCAGCTCTTTGCGGGCGGCCGGGTCGCAGTCGTCGAGCAGGTCCAGGCAGCGGTTCAGCTCGTCGGTCTCGCCGATCGTGTCGGCGGCCTTGGCCAACGCGGCCACACAGCGCAGGAAGCCGCGGTTGGGCTCGTGCGAATAGGGCACCGGGCCAAAGCCCTTCCAGCCGTTGCGGCGCAATTGGTCCAGGCCGCGGTGGTAGCCGGTCCGGGCGTACGCGTACGCGGTGATGGCCCGGTCGTCGGCCAATGCCTCCTCGGCCAGCGCCGCCCAGGCCACCGACGCCGACGGATGCGCCGCCGCGACGATGCCCGGATGCTCGTTGGCGAGCAGTTCGGCTTCGGCTTCGCTGTCGCCGGGTAGCAGGATCGGATCGGGTCCCAGGAGATCACCCATTGGTGTCATGCGTTCTATTCTGCCGTCCCGCCGCGGATGACTAAGCTCCCACTCATGCCTAACCCACCGGAGCCCGACCGCGGCACCCCGCCGGGTGTGGACCCGACCGCGGAGCAGGCCGACGACGCAACCGAGGCCCATCCGATGGTTCCTCCCGATCCCGAGACCGAGACCGTGGTGATCGACAAGCCCGATCCCGGCACCGATCCCGCGGCCAATCCGGACGACCAACAACCCGAACGTCGCTTCACCGCGCCGGGCTTCGACGCGAAGGAAACGGCGATCATCCACACCGCGCCGGAGCCCGCGACGGAGGTGTTCTCGACCCCGGCCGGCCCGCCGGGACAGCCGCCACTGCCTGGACAGCCCCCGATGCCTCCGAAACCTGCTGTGCCGCAATCTATTCCGGGCCGCGACGGCACCAAGCCGCAGCCGTCGGGCAGGGGTTTCAACTGGGGCTGGGTGCTGGCGATCACGGTGATCGTGTTGGCCCTGGCGGCGATCGCCATCCTGGGCACCGTGCTGTTGACCCGCGGCAAGCACTCGCACGTCTCGCAGGAAGACATGGTGCGCCAATCGATCCACGCGTTCGACACCGCGGTGCAGCGCGGCGACCTGACCCAGCTGCGCAGCATCACCTGCGGCACCACCCGTGACGGCTACGTCGACTACGACGAGCACTCGTGGAACGAGACCTACCAACGGGTTTCGGCGGCCAAACAGTATCCGGTGATCGCCAGCATCGACCAGATCGTCGTCAACGGCCAGCACGCCGAGGCCAACGTCACCACCTTCATGGCCTACGACCCGCAGGTCCGCTCGACGCGCAGCCTCGACCTGCAATACCGCGACGACCAGTGGAAGATCTGCCAGTCCCCCAGCGGCTAGTCATCTCGCCCGCCGAGCGCCCGGCCAGCCGCCCGTTCGGCGTCGAGCGCCCGGCCAGCCGGGCACCTGGCCCGACATCGACTAGGCGCTGACTGACTTTCCGGAGCAGTGCAGGTCGTTGCAGGCCTCGATCACGCGCTCGGTCATCGACGCTTCGGCCTTCTTGAGGTAGCTGCGCGGGTCGTAGACCTTCTTGTTGCCGACCTCGCCGTCGACCTTGAGCACACCGTCGTAGTTGGTGAACATGTGGCCGGCCAGCGGGCGGGTGAACGCGTACTGGGTGTCGGTGTCGACGTTCATCTTCACCACGCCGTAGCGCAGCGCCTCCTCGATCTCCGACTTCAGCGAGCCCGAACCGCCGTGGAAGACGAAGTCGAACGGCTTGGACCCCTCGGGCAGGCCGAGCTTGGCCGACGCGACCTTCTGGCCCTGATCCAGGATGTCGGGGCGCAGTTTGACGTTGCCGGGCTTGTAGACGCCGTGCACGTTGCCGAACGTCGCGGCCAGCAGATACTTGCCATGCTCCCCGGTGCCCAGCGCCTCGACGGTCTTCTCGAAGTCCTCCGGGGTGGTGTACAGCTTGTCGTTGATCTCGTGGGCGACGCCGTCTTCCTCGCCGCCGACCACGCCGATCTCGATCTCCAGGATGATCTTGGCGGCAGCCGACGCCTTGAGCAGCTCCTGCGCGATCACGAGGTTCTCGTCGATCGGCACCGCCGAGCCGTCCCACATGTGCGACTGGAACAGCGGATTCTTGCCGGCCGCCACGCGCTTGGCCGAGATGTCCAGCAGCGGGCGCACGTAAGTGTCCAGCTTGTCCTTCGGGCAGTGGTCGGTGTGTAGCGCGACGTTGATCGGGTACTTGGACGCGATGTGGTGGGTGAACTTGGCCAGCGCGACCGCACCGGTGACCATGTCCTTGACGCCGAGTCCGGAGGCGAACTCCGCACCGCCCGTGGAGAACTGGATGATGCCGTCGCTGCCGGCGTCGGCGAAGCCCTTGATGGCGGCGTTGACGGTTTCCGACGAGGTGCAGTTGATGGCCGGGAATGCGTACGCGTTCTCCTTGGCGCGTCCCAGCATCTCGGCGTAGACCTCGGGGGTTGCGATGGGCATGAAATTCCTCCTGAAGACTTCAGTTGTCCCAGTATCGCAACCCGACGTTGACGGCGGGCACCCACCTCGGGGCCGGTATGTTGAGGCACCATGAGCACCGCCGTCGTGGCCCTGCCCGACATCATCGATCCGATGTTCTGGATCGGGCCCCAAGGCCTGTTCGCCTCCGCGGTGTTGCCGACCATCTTGGTCATCGTCTTCGTCGAGACCGGATTGCTGTTTCCGCTACTTCCGGGCGAATCGCTGCTGTTCACCGGCGGTCTGCTGGCCGCGCACGGAACGCTGAACATCTGGGTGCTGGCGCCGGCGGTCGCCGTGGTGGCGGTGCTGGGCGACCAGACCGGATACTTCATCGGCCGCCGCATCGGGCCGGCGCTGTTCAAGAAGGAAGATTCCCGGTTCTTCAAGCAGCATTACGTGACCGACTCGCACGCCTTCTTCGAGAAGTACGGACCCGCGGCCATCATCCTGGCCCGCTTCATGCCGTTCATCCGGACGTTCACGCCGGTGGTGGCCGGGGTGTCCTACATGCGCTATCCGGTGTACCTGGCGTTCGACATCGTCGGCGGGGTGCTGTGGGGCGGCGGCGTGACGGTGGCCGGCTACTTCCTGGGCAACGTGCCGTTCGTGCACCACAACCTGGAAAAGATCATCCTGGTCATCCTGTTCGTCTCGATGCTGCCGGCATTCATCGCTGCCACGCGCGGCTACCTGGCACGACGACGTGCCAAAGCGGGTTCAGGCGACGGCGAAATCGCAACCGGTCTTGGCACGGACGTCGTCGACCGTCACCCCGGGATGTAGTTCGGTCAGCGTGAGCCCGCGTTCCGGGTCGACGTCGAACACGCACAGGTCGGTGATGATCATGTCCACCACGCCCTTCCCGGTCAGCGGCAGCGTGCATTGCTTGAGGATCTTCGGGCTGCCGTCCTTGGCGGTGTGATCCATCACGACGATCACCCGCTTGACCCCGGACACCAGGTCCATCGCACCGCCCGGGCCCTTGACCATCTTGCCGGGCACCATCCAGTTGGCCAGGTCGCCGTTCTCGGCCACCTCCAGGCCGCCGAGGATGGACAGGTCGATGTGCCCGCCGCGGATCATCGCGAACGAGTCGGCGCTGCTGAAGAAGCTGGAGCCGCTGATCGTGGTGATGGTCTGTTTCCCGGCGTTGATCAAGTCGGGATCCACCTCGTCGTCGGCCGGATAGGCCCCGATGCCGAGCAGACCGTTCTCGGACTGCAACGTCACGTTGATGCCGTCGGGGATGTAGTTGGCGACCAGCGTCGGGATGCCGATGCCCAGGTTCACGTAGTAGCCGTCGCGCAGTTCCTTTGCGGCGCGCTTGGCCATGGTCTCGCGGATGGGGCTCTCGTGCTTGGCCGCGGCGGCGCCGCTGGTGGTGCGGAATTCGATCCGCTTCTCGTAGCTGGGGCCCGCGATGATGCGGTCGACGTAGATGCCGGGGGTGTGGATCTGATCGGGATCCAGCTCGCCGACCTCGACCAGTTCCTCGACCTCGGCAACCGTCACCTTGCCGCAGGTGGCGATCATCGGGTTGAAGTTGCGCGCCGTCTTCCGATAGATCAGGTTGCCGGCGGTATCACCCTTCCACGCCTTGACGATCGCGACGTCGGCCTGGATGCCTTCCTCCAGGACGTATTCGGTGCCGTCGAAGACGCGCATGTCCTTGCCTTCGGCGAGTTGGGTGCCGAACGCGGTGCGGGTGTAGAAACCCGGAATCCCCGCGCCGCCGGCCCGTAACTTCTCGGCCAGGGTGCCCTGCGGGGTGAGCGACAGGTCTAGCTCACCGGCCAGCACCTGGCGCTCGAATTCCTTGTTTTCTCCTACGTAGGAGGCAATAACTTTCTTGACCTGACGCCCCTTGAGCAACAGACCCATGCCGAAATCGTCGACGCCGGCGTTGTTTCCGACGATCGTCAGCTCTTTGACGCCGCTGTCCACCAGCGCCAGGATCAGATTCTCCGGGATACCGCACAAGCCGAATCCGCCTGCGGCAATGGTGATTCCGTCCTTCAGCAGGTCCCGCAGCGCCGCCTCGGCATCGGGGTGGACTTTACTCACGGATCGCTCCTTCTAATGCGACGATTCGGCCGTGACGTTACATGCGGCCTCCATCAGCATCCACCCCGACAGCTGCACCGAAAGGTCGCGCTCCGGAGTCTCGGAGGCGTTCACCGCACCCTCGACGAATTGCGCCTGGGCGCCCGCGGTCGTCGGCAATGTCGCGTCGCGGTCCCAGAACGCGCCGAACAGCGGCAGCCCGTCCACCGTTTGCCGGTAATCCCAGGCCGATTTCGCGCTCGACAGCACGATGGTGCGCGCGGTGTCGCGGGCCACCGCGTCGTCGGCGGAGTCACCCGGCAGTGCGGTGGCGACCAGCGCGAGATAGCGAGCGGTAATGCCGGCGAACAGCCCGCCGTCGCCGCCACCGGACCCCTTCAGCACGCCCGACGGCGCCATGTGTTCGTTGACGGCGGCCACCAGGCGGTGCACCCGCGCCGCGTGCCGGCCCCGGGCCTCGGCGCCGGTGCGGTTCGCCAGCTCGGTCTCCAGACCGAGCACCACACCCTGGCAGTAGGTGTACTGCGCGCGCACCAGCGAGCCCGCCTTGATGCCGTCGAACACCAGATGGGTCTCGGGGTCGATCAGCGTTTGGTCGATCCAGTCGGCCATCTGCGCGGCACGTTTCAGGTGCTCGCCGTACCGGGCCAGAAAGATCCCCGCCGGCCCGTTGCCGGGGGCATTGAAGAACTGATCCTGCTTACGCCACGGGATGCCGCCGCCGTCCTCGGGCACCCACGCCTTCATGAACTGGTCGGCGAGTTTCGGCAGCGCGCGGCCACGCTCGACGCCGGCGATCCGGGCGGCGCGTTCCAGCGCGATCGCCAGCCACGCCATGTCGTCGTAATAGTTGTTGGTCCAGCGAAAGTTGTTGCGCAGCCGGTGCGAGCGAACCTGCCGGTTGATCTCGGTGCGCCGGTGCGGCTGTGGGTCACGCAGCTCCGCGTCGACCAGGCAATCCAGCAGATGCGCCTGCCACCAGTAATGCCAGGTGCCGAACAGCCGAGCCTGCCGCGTCGCGGGCCACGCCACCACTCCCAGCTGCGTTCCCGGTAACCCCCACAACCGTTTCAGGTGGCGCTGCGTAACAGCGGCTTCGGAGCTGGCAGCCCGGTTGGCCCATAGCTGGTCCATACCTACCGATCCTGCCTCATGGCGCCAGAGCCGGCGTGGGCGTCTAGGGCCTTGAGTGTGTATCCAGGGCTTCGAGCGTGCGCCCACGGTGGCGGCGCGGCGTGTCGCCGCCCACACTCGAGGCCGAGGCCGCACGGCGGAGTTGACCTGCTGCTGAACCGAAGGTGTCTTACTGTTGAATATGCGCTACCGGCAGACCATCTCGGGGACCACGTACTCCTTCGCGGGGCTGGTCGACGTGCTGGCGAAGGCGACGCCGCTGCGCTCCGGTGATCAGCTGGCCGGGTGCGCCGCCGATTCCGACGCCGAACGGGCCGCGGCGGCGTGGGTGCTGGCAGACATACCGCTGGCGACGTTTCTGCACGACGCGGTCGTGCCGTACGAGACCGACGAGGTCACCCGGCTCATCATCGACAGTCACGATCGCGAGGCGTTCGGCCCGATCGCGCATCTGACCGTCGGCGGCTTCCGCGACTGGCTGCTGGAAGCGGCGTCGCGCGACGACAGTGCCGCGCGGATCGCCGCCGTCTCCGCCGGGCTCACTCCCGAGATGGTGGCCGCGGTGTCGAAGATCATGCGCAACCAGGACTTGATCCTGGTGGCCGCCGCCGCGACGGCGACCGCCGCCTTTCGGACCACGATCGGACTGCCCGGCACGCTGGCCACCCGGCTGCAGCCGAACCACCCCACCGACGACCCGCGTGGGATCGCCGCGGCGCTGCTCGACGGCCTGCTGATGGGCTGCGGCGACGCGGTGATCGGCGTCAACCCCGCGACCGACTCGCCGCGCGCGGCGTCGGACCTGCTGCACCTGCTTGACGACATTCGCCAGCGATTCGCCATCCCCGTGCAGTCGTGCGTGCTGTGCCACGTGACGACCACGATGGAGCTGATCGAACAGGGCGCGCCCGTCGACCTGGTCTTCCAGTCGATCGCCGGGACCGAGGGCGCCAACGCCAGCTTCGGCACCTCGATCGCGATGTTGACCGAGGCCAACGAGGCGGCCCGGTCGCTGCGCCGCGGCACCGTCGGCGACAACGTCATGTACCTGGAGACGGGACAGGGTTCGGCGCTGTCAGCCGGGGCGCATCTCGGGGTCGGCGGCAAGCCGGTCGATCAGCAGACGCTCGAGGCACGCTCCTACGCGGTGGCCCGGGCGCTGCAGCCGCTGTTGATCGACACCGTGGTCGGCTTCATCGGGCCCGAATACCTGTACGACGGAAAACAAATCATCCGCGCCGGGCTGGAAGACAACTTCTGCGGAAAGCTGCTCGGCCTGCCGATGGGCGTCGACGTCTGCTACACCAACCACACCGAGGCCGATCAGGACGACATGGACACGCTGCTGACGCTGCTCGGTGCGGCGGGCACCGCATTCGTGATCGCCGTTCCCGGTGCCGACGACATCATGCTCGGCTATCAGAGCCTGTCTTTTCACGACGCGCTCTACGTCCGAAAAGCGTTGGGGCTGCGGCCCGCACCCGAATTCGAAGCGTGGCTGGCCAGCCTGGGCATGGTCGACGCCGGCGGCCGGGTTCTTCCCGTCGACCTCGCGACGTCGCCGCTGCGCGCCCTGGCGGCCGGCTGATGAGCGACCTCTGGGCGCCGCTGCGGGCCAGCACGCAGGCGCGCATCGGGCTCGGGCGGGCCGGAAACTCGCTACCCACCCGGCGGGTGCTGGAGTTCCAGGCCGCGCACGCCGCGGCGCGCGACGCCGTCAACGAACCTCCCGACATCGACGACCTGACCGAGCAGCTGCACGGCATCGGCGTCTGCCAGCCGCTGCGGGTGCGCAGCCAAGCGACCTCACGCGGTGAGTACCTGCGCCGGCCCGATCTCGGTCGACTCCCCGCGGATCTGTCTGTCCTGCCAAAAGCCAAGGCGGACATCGGTTTTGTGCTCGCCGACGGGTTGTCGCCGCGCGCCCTGACCGACCACGCCGCGAGCATGGTCGATGCTTTGGTCCGCGCATTCGACGGCCGCTATCGCATCGCGCCGCCGGTGATCGCCACCCAGGCGCGTGTCGCACTCGGTGACCACATCGGCCACGCATTAGGCGTCACAACGGTTTTAGTGCTGATCGGCGAACGCCCCGGGCTCTCGGTCGCCGACAGCCTGGGCATCTACCTGACGCACCGACCGCAACCGGGACTCACCGACGCGGAACGCAACTGCATCTCGAACATCCATCCGCCCGACGGCCTCGACTACCGCACCGCCGCGGCCGTCGCCGCCGCGTTGGTCGCCGGGGCGCGAACGCTGGGCCGATCCGGCATCGCACTGAAAGACCGGTTCAGCTCAGCTGAGATCGGTTGCGGCGGTGTGTAGTTCGTTTAGCTCTTCGCACGCCATGGCACCGAGGTCGAGGTCTTCGCCGGGTTCGGCCCAGCGGGCATAGGCCTTCTTGAATGCCAGGGAGCCGAGCTCGGCGGCCAACTCCGCGGTCGATTCGGAGAAGCCACGAGATTGCAGCGCCTCAGCCATCGCGAGGGCCAGCCCAATCTGCTTGAGCGCGTTACGTTCCTGAAGCTCAGCACTGGCCGCGATCGCGGCCTTGAGCCGGGGAGCCAGTTCCTTGTTGAACGACGTGAACGCCGCCGCCGCCGACTTCAAGCCGCAGCACACCACGGTCAGCGGTGTCGCGTCGGCAGGCGCCGCGGCAATGCCCTCGCGCAGCAGTTGAGCGATGGCGTCCTGGCCGGCTGCCAGCACATCACGCTTGTCGGGGAAGTGCCGAAAGAACGTGCTCTTCGTCAGGCCCGCGCGCTCGGCGATTTCCGCGACGGTCGTCTGGTCGTATCCGCGTTCGTTGAACAGGTCCAGCGCCGCCGCCACCAAGCGTTCGCGCGCATCGGGTTGCCAACGAGCCATGACCCCACCCTAGTGATGCGACTGTCGTCCCATCACTGTGTATCGTGATGGGACCATAGTCGCATCACCATGAAGGGAGCTGCTCGTGCGTGTATTCGTCACCGGCGCCAGCGGAGGAATCGGCTCGGCCGTCGTCTCAGAACTGATCGCCGCCGGTCATCACGTCGTCGGCCTGGCCCGATCCGACGCCTCGGCCGCAACCATCAGCGCACTCGGCGCCGAGCCGCTGCGCGGGGACATCACCGACCTCGCCGTCTTGCAGCAGGCGGCCCGCGACACCGACGGCGTTGTCTATTTGGCGTTCTCGCACGACTTCACCGCCGCCGGGGACGCGGTCGGCGACGAAGCCCGCGCGACCGCCGCGTTGGGCGAGGCGCTGATCGGCACCGATAAGCCGCTGGTGCTCGCGAGCGGAACCCCGGCGGTGCCCGGGCGGGTGAGCACCGAAGAAGACCCGTTCAACGCCGGGGGCCCGGTGGCCGGACGCGGCCGTACCGGCCAGGCCGTCATCGATCTCGCGCAACGCGGGGTCCGATCCGCTGTCGTGCGGTTGCCGCGGTCGGTGCACGATGCCGGCGGGCGCTATGGCTTTTCCAGCCTGCTGATCCAGGCCGCCCGCCACACCGGCGTATCGGCCTACGTCGGCGATGGCACCCAACGCTGGCCCGCAGTGCATCGCGACGATGCCGCGGCGTTGTTCCGGCTTGCCCTCGAAGAAGCACCGCCCGGCTCAGTGCTGCACGCAGTGGGCGACGAAGGCGACCCGATGCGGGCGATCGCCGAAGTGATCGGCCGCCGGCTCGGCGTGCCCGTCGAATCCGCCCCGGCTGAGAACTTCGGTCCGCTGGGCGCGATGTTCGGCGTCGACCAGCCGTCGTCGAGCGCCCTGACGCAACAGCGGTTCGCCTGGAAGCCAACACATCCGAGCCTGCTCGAAGACTTGGAAGTCGGCGACTATCCCGAGTAATGACGGGCTGGCCTCAACCCGCCAGCGCCCGCAGTAGGTCGCGCAGCCCGGTCAGCGAGTTCGCGGGCAGGAACAAATCGCAGTACGGCAGGGCGGCCGCCATCGACCCGGCGAGCGGCTGGAATTCCCGCTGTGCCGCGCGAGGATTGAGCCAGACCAGCAGTTCGGCGCGGCGTCGTAGCCGTGCCATCGCGTGCTCCAGCGCGTCGGGCGGGTCGCTGTCCCAGCCGTCGGAGGCGATGATCACCACCGCGCCGCGCAGCGCGTTGCCGTGTGGCAGCGCGAGCAGGCCGGCCACACTGCGGCCGATGAACGTGCCACCGTAACGGTCAACGACCTTGGCGTTGGCCCGCTGCAGCGCCACCTCGGCCGATCGGTGCGACAGCACCGAGGTGAGCCGGGTCAGCGACGTCGAGAACGCGAACACCTCGGGCCGAGTTCCCTGCTGGCGCAACACTGCTCGCATCAAATGCAGATACACCGCGGCGTACGGCTGCATCGAGCGGCTGACGTCGCAGAGCAGGACGACTCGCCGCGGCCGGCGGCGCGGCCGGGTTCGCGCCAGCACCATCGATTCCCAGCCGGTCGACCGCGACGCGTTCATGGTGGCCCGCAGGTCGATCCGCTTGCCGGCCGGGCTGGGCTCTGACCGCAGGCTGCGGCGGCGCGGCCAGCGCGCGACCGTCTCTTCCAGCCACATGCCAAGCAGGCGAAGATCTTCGGGATCGAAGCGGTCGAACGACTCGTCGGCCAGGGCCGCGATCCGGCCGGGTAGCAGGTCGGGCAGCAGCAGGCTCGCACTTGCCGAGTCGTGCGCGGCGGCGCTGCCCCGCGTCACCCAGGGCAACTTTTCGGTCGACCCGGACCCGCTGCCGCCCGGTCGCACCGTGCCGGCGGCCGGCGTCTTGCGCCCCGGCAACGGCAGCGGCGAATCGGGGCCGCCGGTGCCGTCGAGTTCGACCGCTCCGAACACCGCCGCGAAGACCTCGTCGAAGGCGCCCAGATCCTCCATCCGGTTGACCAGCGTCAGCCGGGCCGCCCAGTACAACGCGGAGGTGTTATCCGGGGCCAGCTTTCGCAACGCCTGCACAAAACTCGCCGGACCGCTGGCGGAAACGGACACCCCGGCACCGCGCAGCCGGGCGACCAGCGCCGTGGCGAGGGCCGCCCGGTCGACGCCCCGCAGCAGCAAGGGGGTGTCCACGAGTCGCTAACGCCGCCGCAGCAGCACCCAGATGAGCACCAGCGCCGCGAGCGCTGCCAGCGCCGGGACGGCGTACTTCTTGAGCTGGTCGCCACCGGCCAGCTGCAACAGATCGATCGGCTCGGGCTCGGTGACGGGCGCCTGCCGCGTTCCCGGGACGGGATTGGCCGGCCAGGCCGGAATCGACTCCTGCGACGTCGGCTCGGCTGTTGCCGCGGCGCCGTTGGTCTCGGCCGTCGCCACGGCGCCGGTCTTCTCGGCGGCCAACTTGGCTTCCAGCGATTCCACGAATTGGCCCAGCAGTTTCTCCGACACTTGCTGCAGCATGCCGCTGCCGAATTGGGCCAGCTTGCCGACGATCTTCAGGTCGGTGTCGACGGTGACGCTGGTCGTCTCGCCGTCGGCCTGCAGCTGCGCGGTGACGGTGGCGGCCGCGTTGCCGGTGCCGCGGGCTTCTTTGCCCTTGCCGTCGATGACCGCGCGGTACTGCTCGCGGTCCTGTTCGACGAAGCGCACCTTGCCGCTGAATTCACTGGTGACCGGCCCGACCTTGACCTTGACTTTGCCCAGGTAGTCCTCACCCTCATGGCCGGTCAGCTGGGCGCCGGGCATCAGCGGGATCACCTGTTCCAGGTCGCACAGCACATCCCAGGCCCGGTCGATGGGCGCGCTGACGGTGAACTGGTTGGCGATCTTCATGCTGCGGGTCCTCTCAGGTGCGGCTGTATTCGGTAAAGGCGTGGTACGCGTCGCGAATCAGCGTACGGTCGTCGGGTGTCTTGGCCAGCGCCCCCAGGCTCATGACGGCGGAATCGTCGACGAGGTCCGCGACGCCCAGCGACACCAGGGCAGCGACCCAGTCGATGGTCTCGGCCACCCCGGGCGGCTTGTCCAAGTCGAGATCGCGCGTGCTGCCGACGAACTGGGTGGCCCGTTCGATCAATGGCGCGGCCGCGCCGGGCACCGTGCGCCGCACGATCGCGGCGGCCCGGGCCGGTTCCGGGTAGTCGATCCAGTGGTACAGGCAGCGCCGGCGCAGCGCGTCGTGCAGGTCGCGGCTGCGGTTGGAGGTCAGCACCGCGATCGGCGGGCGCTCGGCGACAAAGGTCCCCAGCTCGGGGACGGTCACCGCGGACTCGCCGAGGAACTCAAGCAGCAGCGCCTCGAATTCGTCGTCGGCCCGGTCGATTTCGTCGATCAGCAGCACCGGAGGCGTCGGCCCGCCGTGGCGCACGCACTGCAGGATGGGCCGGTCCACCAGATAGGTCTCGGTGTAGAGGTCGGCCTCCTCGATGCCGGTACCACGGGCCTCGGCCAGCCGGATGGACAACAGCTGGCGTTGGTAGTTCCAGTCGTAGAGCGCCTCGTGCGCGGTCAGGCCTTCGTAGCATTGCAGCCGCACCATCGGGGTGTTCAGCACCGCCGCAAGGGTTTTCGCGGCCGTGGTCTTGCCGACGCCCGGCTCACCCTCGAGCAGCAGCGGCCGGCCGAGAGTGATCGCCAAATAGATCGCTGACGCGGTGCCGGTGTCGAGCAGATAGTCCTCGGCATCGAACTGGCGCACCACGTCCTCGGGGCTGTCGAACGTCACTGGGCATCCTTGTCGGCGGCGAACGCCGATCGGCAGCCCGGGCAGCAGAACCAGTAGTCGGCGCCCTCCAGCTCCAGGTGTTCGGTACCGGGGCCGGTCGGCACCGTCATGCCGCATACCGGATCGACGGCCTCGGCCGGTGCGCTGGTCGCAGGGAAGCTCAGCCGGGCGAGGCTGCCGTCGCGCACGGCGGCGATCAGTTCGGCCGCGATCGACACCGCGATCTCCGCGGGGGTCTTGGCGCCGATCCGCAGTCCGACCGGGGTATGGATGCGGGCCCGCTGCGCCTCGGAGAGTTCGAGATCGTTGAGGATCGACTCGCCGCGGACCTTGCTGGCCACCAGGCCGATATAGCCGACTCCGTTATCCAGTGCGGCACGGATGATTTCGGCTTCCGGTCCGCCGTGGCTGGCGACCACCACCGCGGTGGTGTCGGACAGATCGGTGTCACGGCGCGCGTCGTAGCCGAGCACCTCGCACACGTCGATCAGTGCGTCGGCGATCGGGGTGGCGCCGTAGATCCGGATCAGCGGAGCCGGCAGCTGCGGCGTCAGGAAAATCTCCAGCGACCCGCCCGACAGGCAAGGGTTGACCACCACGCAGGCGCCGGCGGCCTCGGGAAAATGCACGTCGCCGTCGGGAAGCACGCGCAGCAGCACGCTCTCGCCCGCCTGCAACACACCCAGCGCCGCCTTGCGCACCGAATTCTGCGCGCACTGCCCGCCGACGAACCCCTCAATTGTCCCGTCCGCCAACAGGATTGCCTCGTCGCCCGGATACGCCGACGTGGGCGGCTGGGCACGCACCACCGTGGCATGCACGAACGGTGTCCGCGCCGCCAACAATTCCTGAGCCCGCTGGCTGATCGTTGTCATGGCTGGATTGCGCCGCTCCTCCTCATCGCTCGTCCCTCGGTCTGCGTCGTCGCCGGCGCGGCTAGATGGGTGGTTTGGCGCGACCCTGCATGGCCTCCCAGACCCGCGACGGTGTCAGCGGCATGTCAGCGTGGCGAACTCCGAACGGCGCCAACGCATCCACCACCGCGTTGACCACCGCGGGTGGTGAACCGACCGTCGCCGATTCGCCGATGCCCTTTGCGCCGATCGGATGATGCGGCGACGGCGTCACGGTGTGCCCGGTCTCCAGATGCGGCACCTCGACCGCGGTCGGGATCAAGTAGTCCATCAGCGATCCACCCAGGCAGTTGCCTTCCTCGTCGAAGGCGATCATCTCCATCAGGGCCATCCCGATACCGTCGACGATGCCGCCGTGGACCTGACCCTCGATGATCATCGGGTTGATCTGGGTGCCGCAGTCGTCGACGGCGAGGAAGCGCCGCACCTTGACCACCGCGGTGCCCGGATCGATATCCACCACACAGAAATAGGCGCCGTAAGGGTAGGTCAAGTTCTCCGGGTTGTAGCAGATCTGCGCGTCCAGCCCACCCTCGATGCCCTCGGGCAAGTCGCCGGCGCCGTGTGCGCGCATCGCGATGTCCTGAATGGTGACCGCTGCCGACGGGTCGCCCTTGACGTGGAATTTGCCTTTCTCCCAATCTAAGTCGGCGACCGACACCTCGAGCATGCCCGACGCGATGATCTTCGCCTTGTCGCGGACCTTGCGGGCCACCAACGCGGCGGCCGCCCCGGACACCGGCGTGGAGCGGCTGCCGTAGGTGCCCAGCCCGAACGGCGTCTGGTCGGTGTCACCGTGCACCACGTCGATGTCGTCCGGCGGAATTCCCAGCTCCTCGGCGACGATCTGGGCGAACGTCGTCTCGTGGCCCTGGCCCTGCGTCTGCACCGAAAGCCGCACCACCGCTTTGCCGGTGGGGTGCACTCGCAGCTCGCAACCGTCGGCCATGCCGAGGCCGAGGATGTCCATATCTTTGCGCGGGCCGGCGCCGACGGCCTCGGTGAAGAAGGACATGCCGATGCCCATCAGCTCGCCGCGCTCCCGCTTGACCTTCTGCTCGGCCCGCAGTGCGTCATAGCCGATCATGTCCATGGCCTTGCGCATCGTGGTCTCGTAGTCGCCGGAGTCGTACACCCAGCCGGTCTTGCTCCGGTACGGGAACTGTTCGGGCCGCAGCAGGTTTCGCAGCCGCAGCTCGGCCGGGTCCATCTTCAGGTCGAACGCCAGGCAATCCACCAGCCGCTCAACGAAGTACACCGCCTCGGTGATCCGGAACGAACACGCGTAGGCGACGCCGCCGGGCGCCTTGTTGGTGTACACCGCGGTCATGTGGCAGTAGGCGGCTTCAATGTCGTAGCTGCCGGTGAACACCCCGAAAAAGCCCGCCGGGTACTTCACCGGGGCCGCCGTGCCGTTGAAGGCACCGTGGTCGGCCAGCACGGTGGAGCGGATCGCCAGGATCTTGCCCTCGTTGGTGGCCGCGATCTCGCCGACCATGATGTAGTCGCGCGCGAAGCCCGTCGAGGTGAGGTTCTCGCTGCGGTCCTCCATCCATTTGACCGGCTTGCCCAGCAGCAGCGAGCCGACGATCGCGCACACGTAGCCGGGATAGATCGGCACCTTGTTGCCGAATCCGCCGCCGATGTCCGGCGAGATCACCTGGATCTTGTGCTCGGGCAGACCGGCGACCAACGCATACAGCGTGCGGTGTGCGTGCGGCGCCTGGCTGGTTGACCACAGCCGCAGCTTTCCCGTGATCGGGTCCAAATCGGCCACCGCACCACAGGTTTCCATCGGTGCCGGGTGTACCCGGGGGTAGACGATCTCCTGCTTGACCACCACGTCGGCCTTGGCGAACACGGCTTCGGTGGCGGCCGCGTCGCCCGTCTCCCAGTCGAAGCAGTGGTTGTCGGTCTTGCCTTCCAGATCGGTGCGGATCACCGCCGCGGACGGATCGAGCGCGGTGCGCACGTCGACCACGGGATCGAGCGGGTCGTACTCGACGTCGATGAGTTCCAGCGCGTCGCGTGCCGAATAACGGTCCTCGGCAACGACGAACGCCACCTCCTGACCCTGAAAGCGCACCTTGTCGGTGGCCAGCACCGCCTGCACGTCGTTGGACAGCGTCGGCATCCAGGCCAGGCCCTTCTCGGCCAGGTCGGCACCGGTGACCACCGCCTTTACCTTCGGATGTGCCTGTGCGGCAGTCACATCAATGCTGACGATGCGCGCGTGCGCGTACGGCGAGCGCAGGATCGCGAGGTGCAGCATGCCCGGCAACACGACGTCGTCGACGTAATTGCCGTGGCCCCGGATGAATCGGGGATCTTCCTTGCGCATCATCCGGCCGTAGCCGCAGGGCTTCTGGTCGTTGTCGGCCAGGTCTTCCGGTGACGGCGGGCGAGATGCCTCCCCTTTAAAGGTGGTCATGAGCCGGCCTCCACGGGAGCTGAGTGCGATGCGGCCCATTGGATGGACCGCACGATCGTGGTGTATCCGGTGCAACGGCAGATCTGCCCCGAAATCGCTTCCCGGATGGTCTCTTCGTCGGGGTCCGGGGCGCGGTCCAGCAGGGCGCGGGCGGTGATCATCATGCCCGGCGTGCAGAAGCCGCATTGCAGGCCGTGGCAGCGCATGAAGCCTTCCTGCACCGGGTCCAGCCGGCCACTGGGACCCGGGCTCGCCAGGCCCTCGACGGTGCGCACGCTGTGGCCCGAGGCCATCACGGCCAGCATCGTGCAGGATTTCACCGGCACGCCGTCGACGTCGACCACGCAGGTTCCGCAGTTGCTGGTGTCGCAGCCCCAGTGAGTCCCGGTGAGCCGCAGGTGGTCTCGCAGGAAATGCACGAGCAGCATCCGGGGCTCGACATCGGCGCTTACCTGCTCGCCGTTGACGGTCATATTCACCTGCATTGCTAATTCCTTTCTGTCGGCGACCCGCTGCACCCGGCTCGGCCGCGCTGGCGATCGCCTTAATTCCCTCCGGCACGCACTCGCTCGGCGGCGGTGCGCAAGGTGCGAGTGGTCAATTCGGCGGCCAGATGCCGCTTGTACTCGGCGGTGCCGCGCACATCGGTCACCGGGTCGCAGGCCTGCGCGGCCCGCTGTCCCGCGTCGGCGAACACCTCGTCGGTGGCCGGCCGCCCGGCCAGCCCGGCCGCGACGTCGGCCAGCGCACTGCGGTCGGCATTGACGGCGGTCAGGCCCAGCCGCGCGCCGGCGATGGCGTCACCGTCGAGGGTGAGTGCCGCGCCCGCCGCCGCGACGGCCCAATCACCAACGCGCCGTTCTACTTTCGCGTATGCGCTGGACGTATTGTGCCGCAGCGGGATTCGCACTTCGACGAGCATCTCATTGAAGGCGAGTGCGGTTTCGTACGGGCCGACGATGAAGTCGTCGATCGGTATTTCACGTTCGCCCGACGGCCCGCGGGCCAGGCACACCGCGTCCAGCGCCTCACACACGGTCGACAGATCCTCGGCCGGATCCGCCTGGCACAGCGAGCCCCCGAGGGTGCCGCGATTGCGCACCACCGGGTCGGCGATCACGCGTTCGGCGTCGCGGAAGATCGGGCAGACGGCGGCCAGCGGATCGGAATCCAGCAGCTCGCGGTGACGGGTCATGGCACCGATGCGGACCAGGGTGGGATCGGTGATCACGTACCCGAGTTCGAGCGCCAGGTCGTTGATGTCGACGAGGTATTCGGGGTTGGCGATGCGCAGCTTCATCATCGGCAGCAGGCTGTGCCCGCCGGCGACTACTCGTGCCCCCTCCCCCAACCGATCCAATAATCCGATGGCGTGGTCGACACTGGTTGCGCGTTCGTATTCGAAGGGCCCGGGCACCTGCATGTGACGCACCTCACTTGGACGGGGAACCCAAGTGTCGGCCGCTCTGACAGGGGCGTCAATAGCGAGTTAAGGGATCGTTGAAGTCGCCTCGAACTCGCCTGTGACCTGCTGCTCCGGCGCGTCGTGGTGAATCCGGCCGGCCAGTTGGGCCAGTGGCAAGCCCCCGCCGCCCCACCGTCTGGCGATGATGTCGGCCGCGATCGAGACCGCGGTCTCCTCCGGCGTTCGAGCGCCCAGGTCCAGCCCGATCGGGCTGGCGAGCCGGCTCAGCTCGGCGTCGGTCAGCCCGGCCGCCCGCAGCCGCTGCATCCGGTCGTCGTGGGTGCGCCGCGAGCCCATCGCTCCCAGGTAGCCGACCCGCGGCAGCCGCAGCGCCACCTCGAGCACAGGGACGTCGAACTTCGGATCGTGGGTGAGCACGCAGATCACGGTGCTCTCGTCGACGGCGTCCGCCTCGGCCTGGGCGGCCAGGTAGCGGTGCGGCCAGTCGACGACGACATGCTCGGCCGCCGGGAAACGGGCGCGGGTGGCGAACAGCGAACGCGCGTCGCACACCGTGACGCGGTAGCCGAGGAACGCGCCCTGCTGCGCGAGGGCGGCGGCGAAGTCGATGGCGCCGAAGACGAGCATCCGCGGCCGCGGGGCGTAGCTGGCGACGAACACCTCCATGCCCTCGCCGAGCCGTTGCCCGTCGGGCCCGTATTTGAGCACCTCGCTGCGACCCACCGCGAGCAGTCCGCGCGCGTCGTCGGCGACCGCGGCGTCGGCGCGCGCCGATCCCAGCGATCCCGCCTCCGAGTCGCGACGGATGACGAGGCGCCGGCCGATCCGCTGCGGATCGGGATGGGCGATGACGACCGCGAGCGCGACTGGGCGCTGCGCGTCGACGTCCTCGCAGAGCGTCTCCAGTTCGGGAAAGGTTGCCTGCGACACCGCCTCGACGAAGATGTCGATGACGCCGCCGCATGTCAGGCCCACCGCGAAGGCGTCGCCGTCGCTGACCCCGTAGCGCTCCAGCCGCGGTGTCCCGGTCTGCGTCACCTCCGTGGCCGCTTGGTAGACAGCGCCTTCCACGCATCCGCCCGACACCGAACCGCTCACGGACCCGTCCGGCCCGACCACCATCGAGGCTCCGGGCAGCCGCGGCGCCGAGCGGAAGGTGCGCACCACGGTTCCCACACCAGCGGTGCCACCAGCACGCCAAATCTTCATCAACTCGGCAAGCACGTCTCGCACAAATCCCAAAGTAGGCTCACAAGCATGACTCCGGCTCAACTTCGGGCCTATTCGGCGGTGGTTCGGTTGGGCTCGGTGCGAGCCGCCGCCGCGGAACTGGGCGTTTCCGACGCCGGGATCTCGATGCATGTCGCGGCGCTGCGCAAGGAACTCGACGACCCGTTGTTCACCAGAACCGGTGCGGGGCTGGCGTTCACGCCGGGCGGGCTGCGGCTGGCCAGCCGCGCGGTCGAAATCCTGGGCCTGCAGCAGCAAACCGCGATCGAGGTCACCGAGGCGGCGCACGGGCGCCGGCTGCTGCGCATCGCGGCGTCGACGGCGTTCGCCGAACACGCCGCGCCCGGCCTGATCGAGTTGTTCTCGTCGCGGGCCGACGACCTGTCGGTGGAGTTGAGTGTGCACCTGACGAGCCGTTTCCGTGAGCTGATCGCATCGCGCGCCGTCGACATCGCGATCGGTCCGGCCAGTGAGAACTCGGCGCCGCCCGACGAGTCGATCTTCCTGCGGCCCTTCCTCAAATATCAGATCATCACCGTCGTCACGCCGAATAGTCCACTGGCCGCGGGTAATCCGTCGCCGGGGCTGTTGCGTCAGCAGCAGTGGATGCTCGGGCCGTCGGCGGGCAGCGTGGACGGAGAAATCGCAAACATGCTGCGCGGCTTGGCAATTCCGGAGTCACAGCAGCGAATCTTCCAGAGCGACGCGGCGGCGCTCGAGGAGGTGCAGCGGGTCGGCGGTGTCGCGCTGACGATTGGTTTCGCGGTCGCCAAGGACCTCGCCGCGGGCAGGCTGGTGCATGTGAACGGGCCGGGCCTGGACCGGTCGGGCGAGTGGTGCGCGACGACGCTCGCGCCCACGGCGCGTCAGCCCGCGGTGTCGGAGCTGGTCCGCTTCATCACCACGCCGCGGTGCATCCAGGCGATGATTCGCGGCTCCGGTGTCGGGGTGACCAGGTTTCGCCCGAAGGTGCACGTCACGCTGTGGAGCTGACGGCGGCTCGCGTGTGCGCTGACGGCGCCCTGAGCGCACACTCGACACCCTGAGCGCACACAGGACGCGGCAGACGCGGTGATCACCACGCGCGGCTGAGGTCCCCGTGCTGGCGGATCCACGCGTGCATCGCGATCCCGGCGGCGACGCCGGCGTTGATGCTGCGGGTCGACCCGAACTGAGCGATCGACACCGTGATCGCCGCACCGAGGCGGGTGTCGTCGGTGATGCCCGGCCCCTCCTGGCCGAACACCAGCAGACATTCGCGCGGCAGTGCGACTTCCTCGAGGCGTGCGGCGCCCGGCACGTTGTCCACCGCGACGACGCTCAACCCGGCAACCGTCGCGAAATCCAGCAACTCGGCGGTGCTGTCGTGATGGCACAGCCGTTGATAGCGATCGGTCACCATGGCGCCGCGGCGATTCCAGCGGCGCCGCCCGACGATGTGCACGGTGTCGACCGCGAACGCGTTGGCGGTGCGCACCACCGAACCGATATTCGCGTCGTGGCCGAAGTTTTCGATCGCGATGTGCAGCGGGTGCCGGCGCCGGTCGATGTCGGCGATGATCGCCTCCCGGGTCCAGTACCGGTAAGCGTCGACGACGTTGCGAGTGTCGCCGTCGCGCAACAGAATTGGGTCATACCGTGGGTCGTCGGGCGGCTCGCCTGCCCAGGGCCCGACGCCGGCGGCCGGTGGAACCGCCCATTCGGTGGGCCCCGGCCCGGGCTCGCTCATCGCTCGCTCATCGCGAGGTCCACACCCCGGCGTGGGTGCCGACGATCGCGACCGTCGCATACAGCAACGCCTGGTTGATTTCGCCCTGGGTGCACAACGACGCGGAGACACGCACCGCATCCAGCGAGGCGTCGGGCAAGATCAGCACCGACGACCCGTACACGGCACAAGCGGGGTTCAGGCCGCGGCCGGGCACCGTCGGCGAGGCGAGCAGCATCATCGGGCCGCCGCGGCGGGCGGAGTCGTCGCGGGAACGGGCCGCGACCGCCTCGGCCTCGAGCCCGAGCAGCATGTAACCGGCGCCGCTGAAGGCTCCCGGATCGCCGAGTTGCGCGTTGGTCACTGGTTTACCGTCGCCGTGCCAGGCCGACAGGCTGGTGGTCTTGACGACCAGGCCGGTGTCGTTGACGTTGGTCGGCATCAGCCCCACTGGAAAAGCCGCGGGGTAGGCCGCGGAGGTGTCGGCGATCCGGTCCCGCTCCGAGTAGCTGTACACGCCGCGCACCTGGCTGCGGTCGGTCAGCGGGCCCAAACACACCGCGCCGGTCAGCCGGTCGGGGGGCGCCGACAGCGGTGTCCGGATGTCGTTCGCGGTGGCCATCGCTTTGTCGCAGCTGCCCAGCCCGGCGGCTTCCATGGGGTGGGCGAGCGCGCCGTAGAGCCCGAACCGGATGTCCTCCGGTTTGGCGTGCGGCGCCTTGGGATCGGCGGGTGAGGCGTCGACGTCGACCAACACGTAGTCGCCGTCCCAGCGCAGGTTCGACACCGACATGTTCCAGCCCAGCAGCGCCAGCGATTCACCCAGTCGCGCGCCCTGCGCTCCGTACGGCGCAACGGCGTGGCTGGAACCCGAGCAGCCTGTCAGGCAGGTGGCCGCACAGATTGCTATCGCAAGGAACCGGCGCACAGCGACGAAGCCCTAGCCCAACCCCAGATCGGCCAGGCCCAGCACGCTGCGATAGAGCAGGCCCTCGGCCTGGATGGCCTCCGCGGCGCCGGTGGCGCGGTCCACCACGGTGGCCACGCCGACGACTTCGGCTCCCGCGTCTTGCACGGCATGCACCGCCGTCAGCGCCGAGCCACCGGTGGTGCTGGTGTCCTCGACGACCAGCACCCGTCGTCCCGATACCTCCGAGCCCTCGATAAGGCGTTGCAGGCCATGGGCTTTCGCGGACTTACGCACCACGAAGGCGTCGATCGGGCGTCCGGGCGCATGCATGATGGCGGTGGCGACCGGATCGGCGCCCAGCGTCAGCCCGCCGACGACCGAGTAATCCCAGTCGGCGGTGAGTTCGCGCATCAGCACCCCGATCAGGGCGGAAGCTCGGTGGTGCAGCGTGGCCCGGCGCAGGTCGACGTAGTAGTCGGCCTCTTTGCCCGACGACAGGGTCACCCGGCCGTGCACCACTGACAATTGACGCACCAGTTCGGCTAGTTCGTCGCGATCAGACATATTGCGGCGCAAGGGCTTTCAGCGCTGGAAGTTGCTGGCCTGCTGGCCGTTGCGCCCGGTCGACGACGGAGGGCGCCGGATGGCTTCGGTACGGCCCTCGTCGTGGCGGGTGGACTCCGGGGCACGACGCGCGGCGTCTCCGAGCAACCCGGAAACATCCTGCGCCGAGCGCCGCGGCGGCAATTCCGCCCGTCCGGCCGGCGCCAGCGGACGGCTGGGCGCCGCGCTGCGCAGTCCGGCCGGCTCGTCGCTGTCGGCAGGCACCGGCGGCAACACACGGAGCAGATCGTTGAACTGCCGCACCGTGCGCAGCCCCTCGTCCCACTGCGTGCGCGTGCTGGACACCGGCATCGCGACCAGCGTCCAGTTCTGCTCATTCCACATGATCTCGGCGCAGTCCGGCGCGGTGTGCGCGAAGGTGACCATCCGCCGGTCGCAGGCCCGCCGGGCCGCGTCCAAGTTGGTCGAGTACACCATCCGCGGGCCGATCGCGCCCAGCAGCCAGATGTCGCTCTCGCGCGGCTCTTTCAGTCCTTTGAGCCGAAGGTCGACGACCACGTTGGTGCCCACCTTGCGATGCAGCGCGATCACCGTGGCGACTTCCTCGAGATCGAAGATGTACACCGCTTCGCCGCGGATCTGCCCCAGCACGACGTTGTGGGCGGAAACGTCCCCCACCGTCGACATCACGCCCCGCTTCCAGCGCTTGAGGATGTCGGTCGATTCGCGCTCGTAGTCGAATCCGTGCGAGCGAGCCCACGACTTGCGGCGCCTGCTGCGCCCCCGCCGACGGTCGACGTCGACATACAGCAACACCACCGCGCCGACGAAGCACAGCGCGGAGAGCGTGAACCAAAGGGGGACCATCCTAAGTAGCGTATCTGCTACCCCGCCCGAACCGAGAATGCGACCTGGTCACAACCACATTAAGGTTTGCCAGGACGCTGCGTGTCCGATCGGTTTGCCGGCCGATTGGAAGTAAGAAGTGTCAGGTCAAGACGATTCGCTGCATATCGACGTCCCCGTCGAGCTCGACGAGGTGAACGTCGTGTTCAGCGTGGCATCGCTGTCCTTCGAGGGCGATATGCCGGCCGTGCTCCTGCACGCGGGGCTCGCCCTCGCAGATGCCGCCGAATGGCAGGTGCAGCCGCACGTGGTCATCGTTTTCCACACCAACGCGGGGCACGCCACCCTCGACGATCCGACGTACAACGCCAACCGGCACGTCGCAACCGGCAACCCGTACAAGGCGGTCATCGTCGAACTCGCGCGAAAGGGCGCGCAGGTCGAGCTTTGCGGCGCCACGGCCAATGCGATGGGCTGGGGCAACGCCGACCTGATCCCCGGAATCAAGATCAACCGCAATGCGATGGCGCGGCTCGTGCAGCGGGGATACGTGAAGATTTCGGAGTCCTAGACCCGTAGGGTTCGGCCATGGGCTACCAGGGCTATCAGCTGATTCGCGTCGCCGCTGCCGACGGTGTTTGCCGGGCGACGATCGACAACCCTCCGATCAATCTGCTGGACGTGCCGCTACTGAACGAGTTCGACCGGCTGGCCCGCCAGGTCGCGGCCGACGACGAGGTGCGCGTGCTGATCGTCGACTCCGCCGACCCGGAAATCTTCATTGCCCACGCGGACGTCGGGCTGATCCTGGACCTGCCCGCCTGCAAAACCGGAGACGACGTCGGGCTGCACGACGAGCTGACGCCGTTTCACGCCATGACGGAGCGGATCCGGACCCTGCCCAAGGCCACGATCGCGGTCATCGAGGGCGTCTGCCGCGGCGGTGGCTGCGAGTTCGCGATGGCCTTCGACATGCGATTCGCCGCGATCGGCGCGACGGTCCTGGGTCATCCCGAGTTGGCGGTCGGCATCATCCCGGGCGGTGGCGGTACCCAGCGGCTGCCCCGGCTGGTGGGCCGGGCGCGCGCCCTGGAAGTCATCCTCGGCTGCCTGGACATCGACGCCGAAACCGCCGAGGCCTGGGGATATGTGAACCGCGCGCTGCCTGCCGAAAAGCTGCGGCGATTCGTCGACAAGCTCGCCGCCCGCATCGCGTCGTCGCACGCGGTCGCCATCGCCAACGCCAAGCGTGCGGTCGACGCCGCCACCACAGACCTGCCGACCGGGCTGCGCATCGAGGATCAGCTGTTCCGCGAAACCCTCGCACAGCCGAAAGCCCGCGAACTGCTGCAGGCAGTAATCGACGCCGGCGCCCAGACCCGTGACTTCGAGCTGGGCGATCGGCGCCGCTAGTCGGAACATGCCGAACGTGCTCTGAGAGCGGAAATATCGCTGCTCAATTCACGCCGTGAGAGCACGTTCGGCGTCAAGGGGATCAGCCGAGGATCAGGCCGTCGCCGTCCGGGCTGACGTTGACCGGAACGGTGTCGCCGTCGTGGACATCGCCGGCCAGCAGCAGCTTGGCCAGCTGGTCGCCGATGGCCTGCTGCACCAACCGGCGCAGCGGACGGGCGCCGTACACCGGGTCGAACCCGCGCTGGGCCAGCCATTGCTTGGCCGGCAGCGACACCTCGAGGGTGAGGCGACGCTGCGCCAGCCGTTTCTGCAACTGGGCCAACTGGATGTCGACGATCGAGACCAGTTCGCCGGGTTCGAGCCCGTGGAAGATGATGACGTCGTCGAGGCGGTTGATGAACTCCGGCTTGAACGCCGAGCGCACCGCGGCCATCACCTGCTCCTCGCTGCCACCCGACCCGAGGTTGGACGTCAGGATCAGGATGGTGTTGCGGAAGTCGACCGTGCGGCCCTGCCCGTCGGTCAGCCGGCCCTCGTCGAGCACCTGCAGCAGCACGTCGAACACGTCGGGGTGCGCCTTTTCGATCTCGTCGAACAGGATCACCGTGTACGGACGCCGCCGCACCGCCTCAGTCAGCTGACCGCCCTGGTCGTAGCCGATGTAGCCGGGCGGGGCACCGACAAGGCGGGCCACCGAGTGCTTCTCGCCGTACTCGCTCATGTCGATGCGGACCATCGCGCGTTCGTCGTCGAACAGGAACTCCGCCAGCGCCTTGGCCAGCTCGGTCTTACCGACACCGGTCGGGCCCAAGAACATGAACGACCCCGTCGGCCGGTTGGGGTCGGCGACCCCGGCGCGGGAACGGCGCACCGCGTCGGACACCGCGGTCACCGCCGCCTTCTGCCCGATGACGCGCTTACCCAGCTCGTCTTCCATCCGCAGCAGTTTGGCGGTCTCGCCCTCCAGCATCCGGCCGGCCGGGATGCCCGTCCACGCCGACACGACATCGGCGATGTCGTCGGGTCCGACCTCCTCCTTGAGCATCACGTTCTCGCGGGCCTCGGCATGCGGCAGTGCGGCGTCGAGCTTCTTCTCCACCTCGGGGATGCGCCCGTAGCGCAGCTCGGCCGCCTTGGCCAGGTCGCCGTCGCGCTCGGCGCGCTCGGACTCCCCGCGCAACGTTTCGAGCTGCTCCTTGAGGTCGCGGACGATGTCGATGGCGCTCTTCTCGTTCTGCCACCGGGTGGTCAGTTCGGCCAGCTTCTCCTTCTGGTCGGCCAGCTCGGCACGCAGCTTCTCCAGCCGCTCCTTGGACGCCTCGTCCTCCTCCTTGGCCAACGCCATTTCCTCGATCTCGAGGCGGCGCACCAGGCGCTCGACCTCGTCGATCTCGACGGGCCGCGAGTCGATCTCCATCTTCAACCGGGAAGCGGCCTCGTCGACGAGGTCGATGGCCTTGTCCGGCAGAAAGCGGGCGGTGATGTAGCGGTCGCTCAGCGTGGCCGCGGCCACCAGCGCGGAGTCGGTGATCCGCACCCCATGGTGCACCTCGTAGCGGTCCTTGAGCCCGCGCAGGATGCCCACAGTGTCCTCCACCGACGGTTCGCCGACCAGCACCTGCTGGAAGCGGCGCTCCAGTGCGGCGTCCTTCTCGATGTACTTGCGGTACTCGTCGAGCGTGGTGGCGCCCACCAGCCGCAGTTCACCCCGGGCCAGCATCGGCTTGATCATGTTGCCGGCGTCCATCGCGCCTTCGCCGGACGCGCCGGCGCCGACGATCGTGTGCAGCTCGTCGATGAACGTGATGATCTGTCCGGCGGAATTTTTGATGTCGTCGAGCACGGCCTTGAGCCGCTCCTCGAACTCGCCGCGGTACTTCGCGCCGGCCACCATCGAGCCCAGGTCCAGGCTGACGACGGTCTTGTCGCGCAGGCTGTCCGGCACGTCGCCGGCGACGATGCGCTGAGCCAGGCCCTCGACGATCGCGGTCTTGCCGACGCCGGGCTCACCGATCAGCACCGGGTTGTTCTTGGTGCGGCGGGAAAGCACTTGCACCACCCGGCGAATCTCGTTGTCGCGGCCGATCACCGGATCGAGCTTGCCTTCGCGGGCCCGCTCGGTCAGGTCGGTGGAGTACTTCTCCAGCGCCTGATAGGTCGACTCGGGATCGGCGCTGGTGACCCGGGCACTGCCGCGGACCTTGACGAACGCCTCGCGCAGCGCCTGCGGGGAGGCACCGTGCCCGGTGAGCAGTTTGGCGACGTCGGAGTCGCCGGTGGCCAGGCCCACCATCAGGTGTTCAGTGGAGACGTATTCGTCGTCCATCTCGGTGGCCAGCTGCTGGGCAGTGGTGATCGCCGCCAGCGATTCGCGGGATAGCTGCGGTTGCGAGCTGGATCCGCTGGCCTGCGGCAGCCGTTGCAGAAGTTTTTCGGCTTCGGCGCGAATGGTCGCGGGCTCGACACCGACAGCTTCCAGCAGCGGCGCCGCGATCCCATCGTTTTGTGTCAGCAGCGCCAAAAGCAGATGAGCCGGCCTGATCTCGGGGTTACCGGCGGCGCTGGCCGCCTGTAGCGCCGACGTCAGAGCCGCTTGCGTCTTGGTGGTCGGGTTAAAAGAGTCGCTGGCCAACCGAGACACCTCCGTTCGGGTATAGGGGAAATGCTTGTCCCGTTGTTCAACGCCGTCAAGGTTGAGTCTGTTCCGCTCAAGTTTAGATTTTTTCGGCTCGATGCGATAGGGGACTTTGGTCCATGAATCAGACGGATAAGGACCTCGCGCCGCCGCCGCGCGGGGTTCCGGCCACCTTCTGGCTCGCCGAGCTGCTGCCGTTTCGCTGGTGGTACGTCTGGACGCTGCTCGCGGTTGCGATCGTCCCGGTCGTGCTGTGGATCCGGCGGCCCGCGGCCTTCGCCGCGGCGGCGGTAATCACCCTGGCCGGGATTTATGCCGTGCAGCTGTTCGGCGCGCGGGTGCGAATCGGATTGCTCAAGTGGGGCCGGGTCGCAACCGTCACGCGCACTGAAAAGCTCTCGCGTGCACAGCATTTCAACACACGACTGCCGATGGCACATGATTGGACGGTCACCCGGGAGCGCTGGAGCGGTCCCAACACCACGACCGAGGTGTTTTACACACTCGACGGCCACCGGGGCGAGCTGGTGGCGCGCGGTCGCGAATACGTCGACGGGGTGATCCTGGCCGACACGCGCAATCCGGCGCGGGCCCGCTGCGTGACCGCTTTCGCCTACGACCTCGACCG
Source organism: Mycobacterium ahvazicum (assembly GCF_900176255.2). Taxonomy (GTDB): domain Bacteria; phylum Actinomycetota; class Actinomycetes; order Mycobacteriales; family Mycobacteriaceae; genus Mycobacterium; species Mycobacterium ahvazicum. Next base: position 113,491 of record NZ_FXEG02000002.1, on the reverse strand, counting down.
CGACGAGAACGGCAATTGGGCCGGCACGCTTAGCCCACGGCTGCGGGTGGGGATGGCCTGCTGGTTTCTCATCGTGATCGGCTGGCTGGTCGTGGCGGGTTTGGCGGCGACCGGGACCCGCACCGGCCTGGCCGGCGGCAGCCTGCCCACGAACGTCCCCAGCTACGGCACCTTGCAGGTCAACGGGTCCGGCACCACGAAGACGATCCCCTGCAACGGCGGCTATCTCTCGGTGAGCGGCGTGGATAACACGATCACCGTCACCGGCCACTGCACCAGCCTCAGCGTCGCCGGCAAGGGGAATCGCGTCACGATCGACAGCACGGACGCGATCAGCACGACGGGCACCGACAACATCGTCACGTATCACTGGGGCTCACCGAATGTCGCCAACACCGGAACGTCGAACACCGTCGGCCAGGGCTGACGTGCCTGGGCGAGCCTAGAATCGGGCCCCGTGGGATTAGAGGACTCCGCTGCGTTGCGGGTACTGCGCGACGCGCTGGCCCCGGACGACTCGGGCGCCGGCGGCGAGCTGGTCCATCGCTTCTACACGCACTGGTTCGCGATCGACGGCTCGGTGCGCGACCTGTTCCCGCCCGAAATGGCCGCTCAGCGAGCCGCTTTCGGCCACGCACTGCACTGGGTTTACGGCGAGCTGGTGGAGCAGCGCGCCCAGGAGCCGGTAGCCTTTCTCGCCCAGCTCGGCCGGGATCACCGCAAATACGGTGTGCTGCCGGCACATTACGAGTCGCTGCGGCGGGCGCTGCGGACAACACTGCGCGCCCACTTGGGCCAACATAGTCCCGGGGCCTGGACAGATGCCGTCGACGAAGCCGCCAACCAGTCGCTGAACTTGATCACCGGAGTGATGAGCGGGGCCGCCGACGCCGAAGAGGGACCCGCGTGGTGGGACGGCACCGTCATAGAACATCAGCGGGTATCCCGGGACCTCGCGGTGGTGCGGCTGCGACTCGACCGCCCGATGCACTATCACCCGGGTCAGTACGTCAACGCCCAGGTTCCGCAATGCCCGCGACGGTGGCGGTTTCTCAGTCCTGCCATTCCCGCCGACCCCGGTGGCGGGATCGAGTTCCACGTCCGTCAGGTCCCCGGCGGCCTGGTCAGCACCGCGATCGTCAACGAAAGCCGACCTGGTGACCGGTGGCGGTTGTCCAGCCCGCACGGTGGCCTACACGTCGACCGCGACGGCGGCGACGTCCTGATGGTGGCCGGCAGCACCGGATTGGCACCGCTGCGCGCGCTGATCATGGACCTGACGCGCCACGCGAACAACCCGCGGGTACACCTGTTCTTCGGCGCGCGCTACCGCTGCGAGCTGTACGACCTGCCGACGCTGTGGCAGGTCTGTGCCCACAACCCCTGGCTGTCGGTCTCGCCGGTGTCGGAATACAACAGCGATCCCGCGTGGGCCACGAACTACCCGGACGTCACACCGCCGCGCGGCCTGCATGTCCACCAGATCGGCCAACTCCCCGAGGTGGTCACCAAATACGGCGGTTGGGGCGACCGGCAGATCCTGATCTGCGGTGGGCCGAAGATGGTCCAGGCGACCACGGCCGCACTGATCGCCAAAGGCACCCCGGCGGAGCGCATTCAGCACGACCCGCTCAGCCGCTAACGGCTAGGCTGGCCGCGTGCATGTGGTGACCCTGCGCGACCCCACGTCATCGGCGGCCGCACAATTCGTGCCGGACGCGGGCATGATCGGCATCTCGCTGACCGACTCCGGAGTGGAGTTGCTCGGCCAGCGGCGCGGCCTGGATGCCTACATCGAAGCCGGCAAGACCATGGGCATCCCGATTCTGTATCCCTGGGCAAATCGGTTGAGCAGCAACACTTATACCGCTGAGAACGTGACCGTCGAGCTGACACCGGGTGAAAACGGGGTGCGCGCGGATCCCAACGGCTTGCCGATCCACGGCACTCTGGCCGCCTACCCCGACTGGCGGGTGGCCGCCGAGTCGGCCAACGAGCTGACCGTCGAGGTCGACTTCGGTGCCGAGCCGCGGCTGCTGGCCGGCTTCCCGTACCCGCACCTGCTGACGGTGTCGGTGCGACTGGCCGAACGGACGCTGACCGTGCGCACCACCGTCACCGCGACCGGTGAGACCGCGGTGCCGCTGTGCTTCGGCTTCCATCCGTATCTTCGGGTGCCCGACGCGGCGCGCGGCGAGTGGATCATCGAGACACCGCCGTTGCGGCATCTGGGCCTCGACGAGCGCGGCCTGCCCACCGGCGGATTCTCCCAGCAGCCGGCCAAGAAAGAACCCTTGGGCGACAATGCTTTTGACGATGCCTACGACCAGGTGGCCAAAGGTGCGGTGTTCGCGGTGTCCGGCGGCGGACGCCGGCTGGAAGTGCACTTCGAGCAAGGGTATTCGGCGACCCAGATCTTCGCCCCACCCGGCGAGGACCTGGTCTGCTTCGAGCCGATGACCGCGCCTACGGACGCGCTGAGCCGCGGCGGCTACCGCACGGCGCGCCCCGGCGAGCCGGCGGTCTCGGTGTTCTCCATCCGGTTCTAGCAGTCGTGCGCCCGGAGGTCGAGCAGCTGCTGCAGCAATGGAACTCGGTGCTGTCACTACTCGACGAGCAGGTCGAGCGGATGCGCACCGAGGCCTTCGCGGTCAGCGATCAGACCGGCACCGTCGAGGTTACCGTCAACGGTCAGCTGCGCCTGGTGGACCTACGCATCGATCCGGGGATTATGGGCCTCGGCGCTCGGGAGGTGTCCGAACGCATCAACGAAGCCCTGAGCGAGGCAATGGTTTTCGCGAATGAAAATGTCGATGCCGAAGTGGGCGAACTGGAGAGCCGGGTCGTCGAGGCGCTGGCGAAGCTGCGAGATTTACCGCCGGCGCGGTAACGGCTCAGGCCGTCCACACCCGCGGCTCTTCGCGGTGCGCGGTGGGCGCCACCAACTCTGCCTCGCCGTCGGCGTCGATGGCGTAGGGAAATATCAGTCCGATGGCCACCCCGTCGCGGTGTTCGACGGTGATCTCGATGCCGTCCCGATTCCGTTCGGGCAGAGTCACATTCAGTGCTACTGCGGCGGCGCGCAGGCTGTCCTTCAGATCGGCGACGGCGCGCCACTGCGCGGCGAGCTGATCGCCGATCGGCACCTCTTGGCCGCGGGGATAGTTGGGTTGGAGGGCTTGGCGTTCGCCGTCGATGGACACCGCGAGGGTGAAGGGCAGGAACTCCCCCGCCGACGCGATGCGTTCCAGCGCGAAATCGACGGCGGCGTCGACCAGGTCATCGAGATCGGCCTGGGCTTCTGCTGTCACGTTGTCACGCCAACCGGCCATGCGTTTGAGGGTAGCCTGAGCCAGGACCTCTTTCGAAAGGTGCGGGGGATGGCGGGGAATGAGCTACGGGCCTACTGTGCGGGGTTGACACACGCGTCCAAGGTGGCCACCGATGCGGCCGACGAGATCGAGGGCCTGCGTGCCAGGCTCGGAACACAGCTGGATGGCCTCGGCCGCACCTGGACCGGACAGGCGGCCAGCGCGTATCTGAGCATCTGGGCCGAGATCAACGACGAGTGCGGCGACATGCTCGGCGACTTGCGCTGGATCGGAGAATCGCTGTCCGCTGCGGCCGCGGCCTACGCGAAAATGGAAGACACCGGGGCCGACGCGCTCGGCAGCATCGCGCCTCCGGCGAGCGGGCTCTGATCGTGGCGCGGCGCACCGTCAACGAGGCCGAGCTGGTGGATGCGGCCGACGCATTGCGGCAGTTCTGTCAGACGATGAAGGACCGCCTGAACGAAGTCGCCACCGATTTGAAGGGCCTGCAACAAACCTGGGACGGTGTGGGATTCGACGCGTTCCTCGAGCGGCTGCAGCACTGGCAACGCTGGGCCGACGAGATGAGCGAGGTGGTGTTCGACATGCACCTCAATGCGCATATCGCCCATCGCAACTACGTGCACAACGCGGAGGTCAACACCGCGATGTGGGGCGGATAGCTGCCGGGCTGTTGGTCGGCAGGTTCGACGGCCCGTATTCAGAGGGAATTGCTGTGACGCGCAACGACTTCGGGAAAGGATCGGGCAGTGCGGCCAGTTGGCCGCGATCGGCGGGCTCGTCGATGGGCACATACATGGCGCCCTCGTCGTAATATGTCGTGTCCTCGGGCGGCAAGTAGTCACCGACCAACGGCAGGTAGTCACTGCCCAGCCAGGTCCACCAGATCGGCGGGTCCGGTAAGCCGAGAATTCCGTCGGCGCCGCGCAGGGTGCCGCTGCGGTCCCAGCTGAGGTCCGGGGGTCCGGACAGTTTGTGGTTGCGCAGCACTTCGCCGGTGGCCAGCAAGCTGCCGCGTCGTCGGGCGTACTCGACGAAGAAGCGCCGCACCGTGTTCCGCCACTGCGGTTCGTCCAACGGCTCGGCGACCACCCTGAGATGGTCGACCATGTTGCCGCCGTACACGTTTGAGTACAGCCCACCGTCCAGGCACGGCAGCGTCGCGGTGAACCAGGCTACATCGGAATAGGTGGAGACGAATTCGTCGTCACCATCGCGGTCCAGCCGGTGTTGATAGGGATAGTAGCTGCCAAACCGGCGTGGAAGTGCTTCGGGCAGAAGCTTTCTGGCAAGTTCCAGCCAGATCCTGGGGGCACTGGGTGCAGATTCCGGCGAGTACCAATGCAGGTCGAGAATGCGGATCAGCTCGGATGTGGGGCGCGGCACTTTGCGGGCCCGTTTGGCACCGAGAATCTCCTCGGTCTGCTCGTCGATCGCCACGCCCCCCGCGGCCACGGCCAGGGCTTTCGCGAAGCGCCGGGCGGGCTTGGTCTCGGCGGGGTTGCTGCCTTCGACGATGACCTGCCAGCTGGTGGTGGGCTCCAGCACGTGCGGCATGACGTCGTCGGGCACATCCTCGGGATCGATCTCGTACGGACCGAACACGGTGAACGCATAGTTCTCCTGCTTGCCCCGCAGCACACTCACCTCGCGGTCACCGCGTTCGCCGACGGTCAGGCCGGGAATGGTTGCGACGATCGCGTCCAGCTCGTCGGCGTCGATGCTGGATGGGGCATAGATCGTCAGGTCGTAGGACATTGCGTCGACGCTCCTGCTCAGGTGACTAACGCGTAGACCCAGGCTGCCATAGACTCAACCGCCAAGCGTGAGAGTGGGGCGGGGCCACTGGTGACGGACGTCGATCCAGAGTTGTTCTACGATGCGGCCGCTGCCTATAAGGAGAACAGCGACCATACCGCCGCCGCGCTGAACAAGCTGACCGGGGTGGACGCCGCCAACGCGGCCGGCACGCACGGCGTTGGCCCGCAGTGGGCAACGGCCTACGACGCCGCCGCCGACGAAGTCGGGCAGGTCGCGTACCGGCTGGTGAATGCCTTTCACAATCTGGGCAGCCTGCTGCGCCAAGACGGGGTCAACCACGACGAAACCGAAGATGCCTCGACCCTCAACCAGCGGGATGCCTACGGGGCGCCGGTTACACCGCCGGGTGAATCCGCGGGAACCTTTATCGACGCGGCCGTAAAGGTGAGTTCGGTTGCGGGAGGCGGCGATCCCGAGCCGCCGCATTGGGACCTGGTGCGCGGCCAGATCACCGACGGCTGGCCGGACGGTCACCCCGACCACGCGCTATCGGCCTCGGCGGCGTGGGAGACCTTCGGCCACGACCTGGTGGGCATCGACGATCAACCCGGGCCGGAGGAACAACGGCTGATCGTCGACGTCGAGGCGGCTGAAATCGCCTTTGTCATAGACCGACTCAATGAAGCGCGCATGGTCAGCACCGATATCGCGGGCGCATGCGGCGACATGTCGCGCGCGGCCAAGGATTACGGCAACGAGCTGAAATCGGTCAAGGACGACATGGCATTCATCGTCAAATGCCTCTACCTGATCGTGACGGCCCTGGATGCCTACCCGCCGCAATTGCATCTCATCGCCGAGGCCATCAAAAACACGTTCATCGCAACGGCCGTCACTCAGATCAACGGGCTCAACGCCGCGCTGCGGGTGACGGCCACGGCGTCGATGAAGGACTTGGGAGTAGCGGGTACCGCGATGGGCACCGCACTGCCGGCGGTCAAGTCGATCCTGGCGCTGGTGCCGCGCAGCGTTACTCCCACGCCGACGCAGCGGGTCAACGACAACCGGCGCAAGGGCCGTCGCGCCGAAGAGATCGCCGGCATCGACCAGACTGTGCCGAAGCAACGGATCCAGATAGTCGATCCAAACACTGGTAAAACCAGATACCGCATTCCTGACGAGCTCGACCGGGACAACCACGTGGTTCGAGAGGTAAAGAATGTCCAGAAACTCCGCGTCACGCAGCAGATTCGCGACTTCGCCGAATACGCGCAGGAACGTGGCTTCAAGTTCGTCATCGTCGTGGACAAGGGTCGCACCGACTACCAGGGAGCATTAGAGACCTTGCAAAGGGATTATCAGGGCTTACAGGTAGAGATCGATGACAGCAGGAACTTGTCGTGAGTGGACACAACGAAGACCCAGAGGCCTGGCCCGAGTACCGACGGGCACTGAAACGCGAACTGAATGAGGCGGGCATTCCCGAAGACACCGTCTGGCAGTTAGTAAATTCGAAGATCGACTACCCGCAGGCAGTGCCCATCATCGTAGACTGGCTACAACATCTTGATGAGCGTGTCCCGCCGGGGGAAGAGCGGAACGCATTGCGCGAGGGGCTGATTCGCAACCTGATCACGAAGAACGCCAAAGGTAATCGTGCCGCGATCGACGTCTTGTTTCAACAAATCGAGATCGACCCCCCACTGGGCAGGTTTGAACTTGAGCCCGTTGGATATGCGCTTTTCGAGATCCTTGAACGCTCCGATTTCCCGCGGGTCGCTGCCGCGATCCGCTCTGAGCGGGATTTCCCTACCAAATCGTGGCTGGTGCGCTGGATCGGTCGATTCAAAACCGCGGAAGCCAAAGAGCTCGCCGTTAGCCAGCTTTCGAATCCCGCGACGCGTGATGCGGCCATGGCAGCCCTGGTGCGCCAGAAGGCCACCGGCGTGCGCGATGCCGTGGCCGTGTACCTCGACGATGAGCACGAGGTCTGGCGCAAGGAAGCGCGAAAGACTCTCGACAAACTGCCCGAGGACTAACGCCGCTTACGGGGCTGCCACACCACCAGCGCGGTGCTCTTGGGCACCACCGCGACATCGCGGCGCTGGTTGGCGCGCAGCATGGCGATTTCCTCGGCCATCTCCTTGAGCCGCGACTGCAGTGCCTCGACCTGATTGGTCAGCTCGATGATCCGCTTGATGCCGGCGAGGTTGACGCCTTCGTCCTGGGAGAGCCGCTGCACCTCACGCAACAGATCCACATCGTGCTGCGAATAACGCCGTCCGCCACCGGAAGTGCGGCTCGGTGTCACCAGCCCGAGGCGATCGTAGGTGCGCAAGGTCTGCGCATGCATGCCGGCCAGCTCGGCCGCCACGGAGATCAAAAAGGTGCGGGCATCCTCTCGCTTGGAGTTTTTCGCCATCAGCGGTTACCCGCCCACCCCGCGCGCGGGTTGAACCCACTGGCGCGCTCGGCCTCCGCGTAGGCCTCCAGGGCCTCCTGCGCGGCGCCCTCCAAGTTCGGTGGCACAGCGACTTTCACGGTGACCAGCAGATCTCCGCTGCCCCCGCTGCGCTTAGGCACACCGCGTCCGCGCACCCGCAGGATCCGGCCGTCGGCGGTGCCCTTGGGCACCCGCACGCCAACCTTGCCGTCCAGCGTGGGAACCGAAAGCGTTGATCCCAAGGCCAATTCGCTGAAGCTGACCGGCACCGTCACGGTGAGGTCGTCGCCGTCGCGGCTGAAGACCTTGTCCGGCCGCACATGCACCGTCACGTAGAGGTCGCCCGAGGGTGCTCCGCGCAACCCCGCCTCACCCTGCCCGGGCAGCCGAATCCGCTGTCCGTCTTCGACGCCGGGAGGGATTCGCACGTTGATGGTGCGGGTGCGGGTGGTGACGCCGGTGCCTTTGCACTCGTCGCAGGGGTGCTCGATGATCGAGCCACTGCCCCGGCAGTCGGTGCAGGGCTCGGAGAAACCGAATGCACCCTGGTTGCTGCTGACCACACCGGCGCCGTTACAGGTGGGACACACCTTCGGGCTGGTACCCGGACGTGCGCCGCTGCCATGGCAATTGGTGCATGGTGCCGGGCTGGTCAACCGTAACGGCATCGCGACGCCGTTGGCGGCCTCGACGAAATCCAGCTCGGTTTCGGTTTCCAGATCGTTGCCACGCCGGGGCCGGCTCGGGCGGCCACTCGCGCCGCGTCCGAATAAGCCACCGAACAGGTCGCCGATGTTGGTGCCTCCGCTGCGGCCCGCGGCGTCGAACAGATCGTTGAGATTGAACTCGGCGCCATCAGAGCCATAGCCGCCCACGTTGAACCCCCCGAAGCCGCCGGTGTCGAACCGCCGACCGCCAAGACCACCACCGGCGAAGAGCCGACGGGTTTCGTCGTACTCCTTGCGCTTGGCCGGATCCGACAGCACGTTGTGCGCTTCCGACACCGCTTTGAACCGTTCACCGGCGGCGGGGTTGTCGGGATTCGCATCCGGATGCAGGTCACGCGCCAACTTGCGATAGGCGCGCTTTATCTCTTCGGGGCTGGCGTCGGAGGAGACGCCAAGCTCCTTATAGAAGTCCTTTTCGACCCATTCACGCTGGGCCATGTCGCGTCACCTCCCTTCACCTTTCGCTGTTTCTGTTGTGCTGATTCTGTGCCTTAACCACCGGCAGTGTCGGCATTTTCGTCGGTGTCGCTCGCGCCGGGGTCCGCGCTTGGCGAGGCGCCGGCTTCATCGCCCACGCCCGAGACCGTGTCAACAACGCCAACCAGAGCGTGACGCAAAACGTTCTCGCCCAGTTTGTAGCCCTCGCGCATCACGGTGCCGATCACTGGCCTGGACCCCTCGCCGCCATCACCTTCGTGCTGGACAGCTTCGTGCAGCACCGGGTCGAAATCCTCGCCCTCGGCGCCGAACGCGACCAGACCAAGTCCGGTCAGCGCGCTCATCAGCTTGTCGGCAACGGACTTCAGCGGGCCCGATTCCAGGTCACCGTGCTTGCGCGCGCGCTCGAGATCGTCGAGCACGCCCAGTAATTGGCTGACAACGGTGGCCTTGGCCCGATCCGCCGCGGCCTGCTGGTCACGCAGCGCACGCTTGCGATAGTTCGCGAAGTCGGCTTGAACCCGTTGCAGGTCGGCGATCAGTTCGGCCGCCTTGCCCGCCTCCTCCGGAGTTTCGCCGGCGAACGAGTCGGACGCTGCCCCGCCCGGCGCCCCAGCAGTTTGGGGGCCGGGTGGGACATCGCGTACTTCTCCGGTCTCGGGATCGATCCGCCGCTTGTCGGTGACAGTTACCTGCTCTTGCGGATTGCCGTGTTGATTTCCTTGAGTCACTTGGACTCCCGGTCGTCGTCGACCACCTCCGCGTCCACGACGTCATCAGCGGAGCCGGATGAGCTGCCGGACTCGGCGCCGCCGGCCTGTCCGCCGGCCGCTTGAGTGGCTTCGTAGATCGCCTGACCCAGCGCCTGAGACTCCTGGCCCAGCTTCTCCATCGCCGCCTTGATCGCGGAGATGTCGGTGCCGCCCAGCGCCGACTTGGCCTCGGCGATCGCGCCGTCGACCTTGGCCAGCGTCTCCTCGGGAACCTGCGACCCGCCCTCGGCTTCGCGCTGCTCCTTGATGAACTTCTCGGTCTGGTAGACCAAAGACTCGGCCTGGTTGCGAACGTCGGCCTCTTCGCGACGTTTGCGGTCCTCCTCGGCGTGTGCCTCGGCGTCCTTGATCATCCGGTCGATCTCCTCCTTCGACAGGCCGGAGCCCTCCTGGATTTTGATCGTGTTCTCCTTGCCGGTGCCCTTGTCCTTCGCGGTGACGTGCACGATGCCGTTGGCGTCGATGTCGAAGGTGACCTCGATCTGCGGGACACCGCGCGGAGCCGGGGGGATACCGGTCAGCTCGAACGAGCCGAGCAGCTTGTTGTGCGAAGCGATTTCGCGCTCACCCTGGAAGACCTGGATCTGCACCGACGGCTGATTGTCGTCGGCCGTGGTGAAGGTCTCCGACCGCTTGGTCGGGATGGTGGTGTTGCGCTCGATCAGCTTGGTCATCACGCCGCCCTTGGTCTCGATGCCAAGGCTCAGCGGTGTGACGTCAAGCAGCAGAACGTCTTTCACCTCACCCTTGAGGACACCCGCCTGCAGCGCGGCACCCACGGCCACGACCTCGTCGGGGTTGACGCCCTTGTTGGGCTCCTTGCCGCCGGTGAGCTCTTTGACCAGCTCGGTCACCGCGGGCATGCGGGTGGAACCACCCACCAGCACCACGTGGTCGATCTCGGACACCGAGATGCCGGCGTCCTTGATAACCGACTGGAACGGCTGACGCGTGCGGTCGAGCAGATCCTGTGTGATGCGCTGGAATTCGGCGCGGGTCAGCTGCTCGTCGAGGAACAGGGGGTTCTTGTCCGCGTCGACGGTGATGTAAGGCAGGTTGATCGAGGTGCTCTGCGAACTCGAGAGCTCGATCTTGGCCTTCTCGGCGGCCTCACGCAGCCGCTGCATCGCCATCTTGTCCTTAGTCAGGTCAATTCCGCTGGTGCCCTTGAACTTGTCGACGAGCCACTCGACGACACGGTCATCCCAGTCGTCACCACCGAGGTGGTTGTCACCACTGGTGGCGCGGACCTCGACCACACCCTCGCCGATCTCGAGCAGCGAGACGTCGAACGTACCGCCGCCGAGGTCGAAGACCAGGATGGTCTGTTCCTTCTCGCCCTTGTCCAGGCCGTAGGCCAATGCCGCCGCGGTCGGCTCGTTGACGATGCGCAGCACATTGAGGCCGGCGATCTGGCCGGCTTCCTTGGTGGCCTGACGCTGGGCGTCGTTGAAGTACGCGGGCACGGTCACGACCGCGTCGGCGACGTCCTCGCCCAGGTACGCTTCCGCGTCGCGCTTCAGCTTCTGCAGAATGCGGGCGCTGATCTCCTGAGCGGTGTATTTCTTGTCGTCGATCTCGATGGACCAGTCGGTGCCCATGTGCCGCTTGACCGAACGGATAGTGCGGTCAACGTTGGTGACCGCCTGGTTCTTGGCGGGCTGGCCGACGAGCACCTCACCGTTGCGCGCGAAGGCGACGATTGACGGCGTGGTGCGTGAGCCCTCGGAGTTCGCGACGACGACGGGGTCGCCACCTTCTAGAACTGCGACGACGGAGTTGGTGGTCCCGAGGTCGATACCGACCGCACGAGCCATAGTGATTCCTCCTGATTGTGTAGAGCTTCTTTGGTGCCACTATGCTGAGTGAACCCCGCTCAAGCCTGCCCCCGAGGGTGCCGACCTGTCAACCCAGTATTGAGTCTGGGTCACTCAACTTGTCGATGATGCTAACGATTGGTGTCGGGAGCTTGTTCCCGGGGGCTTTACGATTTTTGCGACGGGTTTGATCAGCCCGGGTACCAGTGGATACGGCGCGATTCCCAAACTCGCCGTGTCGTTGAAATGACGTTCTTGTTAATTACGCATGCGTAGCACAACGAATCCGTAGCGTCCGCACTTGTCCAGTACATGTGTCCAAGTTCCTCCGCCAGAAGGGCGATGCGTCATGACTGCTCCTTGGGTCGTCGTTTCCCGACGCGCCACCCAACAGTGTCGGCTCAACCTGCGATGAAGGCCGGCTGTTCGACCTCGCGATGGTGGCACGAGTGGGCCGCCCCGCTGTGGATCGGCTGCAACTTCACCGCCTGGATGCGCCTGCTGATCCGCAACCGCTTCGCAGTGCACTGGAGCCGCTGGCACTACGCCGTGCTCTACACGGGCCTGTCCGTCGTCAACTCTTTCCTGGGGACGTGGCAGAACATCGTGTTCAGCAGGCGAGTCGCCAACACGGCGGTCGGCCATGCGCCGATCTTCATCATCGGGCACTGGCGCAGCGGCACCACCATGCTGCACGAAATGATGGTGCTCGACGAGCATCACACCGGTCCGACGACTTACGAATGCATTGCGCCGCATCATTTTCTGCTGACCGAGCGGTTCGCCCGTTTCGCCGAATTCCTGACGTCGAAGCATCGCGCGATGGACAACATGGACATGAGCATGGCGCACCCACAGGAAGACGAATTCGCCTGGTGCATGCTGGGACTGCCCTCGCCCTACCTCACCATCGCGTTCCCGAACCGGCCGACCCAGGACGAGCACTACCTGGACATGGACAAGTTGAGCGCCCGAGAACTGGAAACCTGGAAGCAGACCTTTTTCCGGTTCGTCCAGCAGGTGTACTTCCGCCGCCGCAAGGCAATCGTCCTGAAGAGTCCGACGCACAGTTTCCGGATCAAGGTGCTGCTGGACATATTTCCGCAGGCGAAGTTCATCCACATCGTCCGGGATCCGTACGTCGTCTATCCCTCGACCGTGAACCTGTTCAAGTCGTTCTCCTTGGTGCACGGGCTGCAGCGGCCGACGTTCCAGGGACTGGATGAAAACGTCCTGTCCAACTACCTCGACCTGCATCGCAAGCTGGACGAAGGACGCGAACTCGTTGACCCGGCACGGTTTTACGAGTTGCGCTATGAGGATCTGATCGGCGATCCCGAAGGTCAGCTGCGCAAAATGTACGAGCACCTGGAGCTGGGTGACTTCGATCGGTACCTGCCACGGCTGCGGAAATACCTCGACGACAAGGCTTCCTACCGGACGAACGAGTACGAAGTGACGGCCGAACAGCGCGCGATCATCGCGAAGCGCTGGGCCGAGGTCATCGAACGCTACGGCTACGGGGCGGTGGCCGAGGACGCTGTGCTTGAACAGGTAGCCATCGCAAGCTGATTCAGCGGGAAGCGACTTCGTCGATCAGCGCGAGGACGGCGCGGGTAGCCGCGCTGGTCGACCGGGCCGAGGACGTGGTGACGAACAATCGCCATTCGAGGTCGTAGTCGCTGACGCGCAGCGTGGCCAGGCCGAAATCGTCGATCTCGTCGAGGATGGTCCAACTGAGGAAGCCGATCCCCAGGCCGTTGCGGATGTAGGTCGCGGCCGTGCCGAGGTCGGCGACCTCCACCGCGACGGTCCGTTCCACACCGGCGGCGGTGAACGCGTTGTCGATCACGGTTCTGGTGCCGTATCCCGGCGGGCTGTCGACGAACGACATGCCTTCCAGTTCGGCCAGCGGCACCGAATCACGTTGAGCCAGTGGATGATCGGCCGGTACGACCAAAAGCAGCGGAACAGCCGCGACGAGCCGGGCGTTCAGGTCGGCCGGCGGCGGGCCGGTGAAGACCAGAAAGGCGACGTCGAGATCGCCGTCGCGCAGCTGGCGGGCGAGGCCGGCCGATCCGGCGCTGGCGGCGCGCAAGTGCACCGTCACCCCCGGATGCCGGGTATGCAGTTCGGCCAGCACCGCGGGCATGTCGATCACGCTGATCGACGTCAGAATCCCCACCGTGACGGTGCCGCGGATCGAGCCGCGGGTGGCGTTGACGGCGTCCTTGGCCGCGCGGGCGGCATCCAGGGTTTCGCGGGCGCGGGGTCGCAGCTCCTCCCCCGCCGGAGTCAGCTCGACGCCCGCCGAACCCCGGACGAATAGCTCTGCGTCGAGTTCTCGCTCCAGGGCCTTGATCGTCGCCGACACCCCCGATTGGACGACATGCAACTTTTTTGCGGCCTCGGTGAAGCTCCGGTTATCCGCGACGGCGAGGAAGTACTCCAGATGACGCAGCTCCATGCAGCAATTATCACCGCCCGTGCTAGTACCCATCAGAACATTTCGTTGGCCCTGATGCCGCAGCTAAACGTAGCGTCGACGACGTCGAGCGTGACTGACCGCCCGTCGACCGCCCCCACCCCCCAACCTTGCTGGACGTGCCAATGACTCTGCAAGCTCCCGCCCTGACCAGGACCAGAACACGCTGGTCGTCTGCCTCCACCGACGACCAATTCGTCGTCGAGAACCCCGCGACGGGCCGAACCGTCACCGTGGTGCAGGGAGCGGGACCCAACGAGGTCGACCAGGCGGTGCGCAAAGCCCACGCCGCACACCTGCGCTGGAAGCAGCGGCCGGCCCGGGAGCGCGGGGGCTATCTGCGCCAGATCGCCGAAGTCATCCGCGCGCACGCGGACGAACTCGCGGTGCTCGAGTCTCGGGAAATGGGCAAGCCGATCGCCCAGGCGCGCCAGTTCGACCTCGAAGCGGCGATCTCGATCTTCGAGTTCTTCAGCAGCATCGTGGAGAACCTGCCGAACAAGGCGCGCGACCACGACACCGTCCTGGACGTCACCACGCTCGAGCCGTACGGCGTGATCGCGGCCATTGTGCCGTTCAACTGGCCACCCATCCACACCGCCGGGAAGATCGCTCCGGCACTCGCCGTCGGTAACGCCGTCGTGCTGAAGCCACCGGAGCAGACCCCCTCGGTCGTGCTGCGCATGGTCGAGCTGATTCAGTCGGTGCTGCCGGACCGCGTGGTGCACGCCGTGCCGGGCAAGGGCGAGGTGGGTGCTGCGCTCGCCGGACATCGCCTGGTGGGCAAGGTGTCCTTCACCGGGTCGCCGCGGACGGGTTCGGCCGTGATGCGCAATGCCGCCTGCAACCTGACCCCGACGCTGATGGAACTGGGCGGCAAGAACCCGCTGATCGTCTTCGACGACGCCAACATGCACGAGGCGCTGATGGCGGCCATCGACGGCGGCTTCTTCAACCAAGGCGAGGCGTGCACCGCGTCGTCGCGAATCCTGGTGCAGGACAAGATCTATAACGAGTTCGCCGCGAAGCTGTGCAAGGCGGTGACAAAGCTGCGGGTGGGCGACGGAGCCGATCCCACGACGGATGTCGGACCGTTGGTCACCCGGGCGCAGCAGAAGCAGGTGCTGGACTACCTCAAGCTCGGCGTGGCCGAGGGCGCGCGTATCGCCGCCCAGGCGCCGCTGCCCGACGACCCTCGCCTGGCCGACGGGTTCTACGTGTCGCCAACCGTGCTGACCGATGTGACTCCGCGGATGCGGGTCGCCCGGGAGGAGATTTTCGGACCGGTCGTCACCCTGATCCCGTTCACCGAGGAGGGTGAGGCGGTGCGGATCGCCAACAGCACTCCGTTCGGACTGGTGGCGGCGGTGTTCACCCAGGACGGCGACCGCGCGTTGCGGGTGAGCCGGCAGATCCGGGCCGGCGCCGTCTTCGTCAACAACTATGTCCGGATCGCGATCGGCACCGGATTCGGCGGGGTGGGCCACAGCGGCTTCGGACGCGAGCACGCCGAGGAGACGCTGGCCGAATACGGCTACACCAAGACGATTCGGTGGGCGGCCAAGCGCGACGAACTGCCGTATTGGACCGCGGCCAACCGCGTCCTGGAGAGCTGAGGACGACCAAGTGCGGACCATCGCACTCGAAGAGCATTACGCCACAGCGGGATTCCTGAGCGGCCCGGGGAGCTGGCTCGCATCGCGCGCGGGCGTGATCGAGCCCATCGCCGATCTCGGCGACGGCCGCATCGCCGCGATGGACGAGGCGGGTATCGATCTGGCGGTGCTGTCGCTGGCCGCGCCCGGTGTCGAGCAGCTGGACGGCCCGAAAGCGGTCCCGCTGGCCCGCGAATGCAACGACGAACTCGCCGCGGCGGTCGCCCGGTACCCCGGGCGGCTGGCGGGCTTCGCCTGCGTGCCGGTCAGCGCGCCCGACGCGGCGGCCGACGAATTGGAGCGGGCGATGCGCACGCTCGGCTTCGTGGGCGCGGGGATCAACGGGCACAGCCAAGGTCGCTATCTGGACGACCCGTTCTTCGAGCCGATTCTCGATCGCGCGGCGGCGCTCACCGCTCCGGTCTATCTGCCCCCGACGATCCCGCCGGCGGGCGTCATCGAGTCCAGCTACGCGGGGTTCTCCCCCGAGGTCACGTTTGCCTTCGCGACCGTGGGGTGGGGCTGGCACATCAACACCGCCACACACCTGCTGCGGCTGATCCTCGGCGGCGTATTCGACCGCTACCCGCAGTTGCAGATCGTGATCGGGCACATGGGGGAGTCGACGTCGTTCATGCTGCCGCGCTTCGACGCGACGCTGAGGCCGGAACTGACCGGACTCGACCACCCCGTGAGCACCTACCTGCGGCGCAACGTGCACTACACGTTCGCCAACTTCAACGACGAAGCGACATACGCCAACCTGGTCGCCCAGGTCGGCATCGACCGGGTGGCGTTCTCGGCCGACTACCCGTTCGGGTCGATGAAGGCCGCCCGCGCGTTCCTGGAGGGGCTCGAGCTGACCGACGACGAACGGGCGCGCATCAGCCACCGCAACGCCGAGAAGCTACTGGGTCTGTGACTTAACCGGGCTCGTCGACGTCGTGACCGCCGGCGAGGTCACTGCAGTCGACGATCTCGACGTCGTGGCGGCCGCGCAGATACGCCCCGGCGCCTTTGTCTCCGGAGATCCGGGCCAGCACCTCGGGCCAGTGCCGGCGCGCGATGACCACCGGATGCCCGGGCCGGTCGCCGAAGTACGCACGCGCCAGCCCGGTGTCCGTGACCCGGCCGAGCACCCGCGCGATGACGTCGGGGCCCACGTCGGGAGTGTCGATCACGTGCACGACCGCGTAGTCGGCGCCCATCCGATCCGCCTCGGCCAGGCCCGCGCGCACCGACGCGCTGAGCCCCTCGTGCCATTGCGGCGCGGTGATGGCCGTGACGCCGGGCGGGGCCACGACCTGCGCGGCCCCCAAGACCAGGACGACATCGGCGCATCCCCCGTCGCGCAGCGCCCGGACCGCGATGTCCAGCCAGCCCTCGACCAGGACTTTCGGCTTCCCGTACCGGCGACCGGCACCGGCGGCCAGCAAGACTGCGACGTGGTGTGGCGGATCGGTGAACCGCGGTAACCGCACTCTCCTATGATGGCATTCACCTTCTCGCTCAGCGACAGCCCCATGGAGCGATATGACTCAGGATGTGCAACGGCCGCCCACCGCCCCGCCGCCCCGCTATGCCGGGACCCGGGTGCCGCGGGTCGAGGACGGCCGGTTGCTGACCGGCCACGGCACCTTCGTGGACGACATCTCGCGGCCCGGCATGCTGCACGCCTGCTTTGTGCGCAGCCCGTTCGCCCGCGCCCGGATCAACGGTATCGACGCCGCCGCGGCGCTGGCGCTGCCCGGCGTGCATGCGGTGTTCACCGCAGCCGACCTCAACGCCGACGTCAAGGAGTCCTGGCACGCCGTCGCCGGTAAGGACGTCGCGGACACCCCGCGGCCGCCGCTGGCCGACGGCGAGGCGAAGTTCGTCGGCGACCCGGTCGCGCTGATCGTCGCCGAGAGCCGCTACGTCGCCGAGGACGCGCTCGAACTGGTCGACGTCGACTACGAGCCGTTGCCCGCGGTTTCCGACTTCACCGCAGCGCAGACTTCCGACGTGCTGGTGCACCAGACGTACGCCGACAACGTCGCAGGCGGGATGGGCGGCGCGCCGCCGGACGAAGAGATCTTCGGCTCGGCCGCCTGCGTGGTGAAAGAGGAGATTTACCAACAGATTTACGCGCCGGTGCCGATCGAGACGCGTGGCCTGGTAGTCGAGTGGGTCGCCGCCACCGGAGAGCTCACCCTGTGGGCGTCCACCCAGACCCCGCACGAACTGCGCGCATTTTGCGCGCGCTTGTTAGGCATTGCGGCACAACGGGTTCGGGTCATCATGCGCGACACCGGCGGCGGTTTCGGCCAGAAGGTCGTTCCGATGCGGGAAGACATGTGCATCATGCTGGCCGCCCGCAAGGTTCCGGCGGCGCTGAAGTGGATCGAGGACCGGCGCGAGAATCTGATGTCGGCCGGACAAGCCCGCCACGTCAACGGCACCGCCCGGATGGCATTCGACGCGGACGGCCACATCGCGGCCGCCGACATCGACTTCATCCAGGACATCGGCGCGTATCCGACGCCGTATCCGGTGTTGACCACCGCGGCCATCGGCATGTTCTTCCCGGGGCCCTACCGCGTGCCCAAGGCCAGCTTCAACTACAAGACGGTGTTCTCCAACACCAGCGGCCTGGCCGCCTACCGCGGCCCCTGGCAGTACGAAACGCTGGCCCGCGAAATACTTCTCGACATCGGCGCCCGCAAGATGGGCCTGGATCCCGTCGATCTGCGACGGCGAAACCTGCTGCGCCGCGACGAGATGCCCTACTTCAACCCCAACGGCATGCCCTACGATCACGTCGCCCCGGCCGAGACTTTCGAGCAGGCCGTGAAAATCCTTGACCACGAAGGCTTTCGCAAGGAACAGCGCGAGGCGCTGGCTCGGGGCCGCTACCTGGGCCTCGGGTTCTCGGCGTACATCGAGCCCACCGGCGCGGCGACCGGTCACCTGGCGACCGAAGGCGCCACGATGACGATGGAACCGACGGGCAGGATCAACGTCTACGTGAACGGCGGCTCGAGCGGAAACAGCTTGGAAACCACCGTGATTCAGCTAACCGCCGATGCACTGGGCGCGGACATCGACGACGTGGCCACCATCCAGGGCGACACGGCGATCACTCCGTACGGCGCCGGGACGCAGGGCAGCCGCAGCGGGCCGATGACCGCCGGGGCGGTCGAAGAAGCCGGGGCGATCCTGCGGCAAAAACTCGTGACGCTGGCCGCACACCAGCTCAAGGTCACCGAATCCGAAGTGGAACTGGCACATTCGACCGCCTCGGTGCGCGGTGACTCGTCGAAGAAGCTGAGCTTCGCCGAGCTGGCCTACGCCGCCTACTACTCACCGCAGCAGCTGCCGCCGGGGACGTCATTGGAGGCCACCGCACGCTACGTCGCCAAGGCGCCGATCCTGTGGTCCAACGCGACTCATGCCTGCACCTGCGAGGTGGATATCGAGACCGGCAAGGTCACGTTGTTGCGCTACATCGTCAGCGAAGACGTCGGGCCGATGATAAATCCCGCGATCGTGGAGGGCCAGATCGCGGGCGGAACGGTGCAGGGCATTGGCGGCGCGCTGATGGAGGACATGGTCTACGACGGCGACGGCAACCCGCTGGCAACAACTTTCGTCGACTATCTGCTGCCCACGGCCACGGAGGTGCCGCCAATCGAGTTCGGTCACGTCGAGATCCCCGGCCCCGGGCCGGGCGGGTACAAGGGTGCCGGCGAGGGTGGTGCGATCGGCTCGACGCCGGCGGTGATCAATGCGATCAACGACGCGCTGGCTCCGCTGGGAGTGGCGATCACCCGGCTGCCGGCCACCCCGGCGTCGATTGCCGCATTGGTGGCCGAGGGAAATCAATGAAACCCGCGACGTTCGACTACCACCGGCCCGCCACGATCCAAGAGGCGGTGGGTCTGCTGGCCGACCTCGGCGACGAGGCGAAAATCCTGGCCGGCGGGCAGAGCTTGATCCCGATGCTGTCGATGCGGCTGGCCTACTTCGACCACCTGATCGACATTTCCCGGCTCACCGAACTGCAGGGCATCGACCATCGGGGCCACGAGCTGTGGATCGGCGCCGGCACCACCGAGGCCAAGGTGGGCGCCGATCCCCGCGTCCGTCAATCGGTTCCGTTACTGGCTCAGGTGACACCGTTCATCGGGCACTTCCAGATCCGCAATCGCGGCACCCTGGGCGGCTCGATCGCGCACGCCGACGCCGCGGGCGAGTACCCGGCCGTCGCGCTGACCCTGGACGCGACCATGGAGGTGCTTTCGCCGCGCGGGCGTCGCGAGATCACCGCCGCGGACTTCTTCGCCGGGGTGTGGGAGACCACGATGGAATCCGACGAAGTGCTGACCGGAGTCCGCTTCCCCCTCTGGAACGGCAGATCCGGATTCTCGATGCACGAATTCTCGCGCCGCCACGGCGATTTCGCGATCGCGGGCGCGCTGGTCGCGGTGACGCTCGATGACGGTGCCCGGATATCGCGCTGTGCAATCGGCTTGCTGGGACTGGGTCCCACGCCGCTGCGCGCCACCGCCGCCGAGCAGGCGGTGATCGGCCGGCCGGCCGGCGACGTGGCCGCCGAAGAGGTGGGTCGGGCCGCGATGACGGGACTCGACGCGATTCCGGTCGATCTGCAGGGGTCGGCGTCATATCGCAGGCAGGTGGGCGCCACGATGACCGCACGCGCCTGGACCAAAGCCATCGAACACGCCGCGGGAGCACGACATGCATGAACGATCAGTCCGCTTGTCGGTCAACGGAACTCCGTTCGTCGCCACCGTCGAGCCACGCATGACGCTGGCGGACTTCCTGCGCGACAAGTGCGGGCCGACCGGTACCCACCTCGGCTGCGAGCACGGGGCCTGCGGCGCGTGCACGGTGCTGCTGGACGGCGATGCGGTGCGGTCGTGTCTGATGTTCGCGGTGCAGGTGGACGGCATGGAGGTGACGACCGTCGAGGGCATCGCGGCGCCGGACGGCACCCTGTCACCGGTGCAGTCGGCGCTGCGGGAGTGCCATGGCCTGCAATGTGGATTCTGCACGCCGGGTTTCGTGATGTCGCTCACGGCGATGTTGCGTGACAATCCCGATCCGACCGACGGGGAAATCCGGGAAGGCCTGTCCGGCAACTTCTGCCGATGCACCGGGTATCAGGGCATCGTCGCCGCCGCGCATCGCGCCGCCGAGATTACGCGCGAGGCGCGCGACGCGCCGGAGTCTGCCGTCCAGCGATAACACTTTGCTATCGACGGCATTCCAAACGCGCGTCGCCCCAGCACATAGCGCCGTCTGCTGCGTAGTCTGCTTCTGATATCTCCAAGATTCGGGAGCGACGCGTGCGGTTTTCGCAGAGGACACGGTGGAGTCTTGCCGGTGGAACCTTGCTGCTTTCGCCCATATTGGTGATCAGTCCCATGCTGATCAACGGCTGTTCGTCCGTCATCGAGGGCAGACCGGTCGCCGCGCCGGGCGCCGGACCGACCGAACCCGCTTTTCCCGCACCGAGACCCAGCGCCGCGCCGTCGTACCCCACCGGGATCCCACCGACGACGCCGGTCAACCCGAACGCACCAGCCGGCGCGATTCCGCTGCCGCCCGACCAGAACGGTTACGTCTTCATCGAGACCAAGTCCGGAGTCACGCGCTGCCAGATCAATAAGGACAGCGTCGGGTGCGAGGCACCGTTCACCGACTCACCCATGCAGGATGGTGAACACGCCAACGGTGTCCACATCACCTCTGCCGGTTCCGTGCAGTGGATCTTGGGCAACCTGGGTGCCATTCCCACGGTCCCGATCGACTACAAGACCTACGACGCGCAGGGCTGGACGATCGAGGCGTCCGAGGCCGGTACCAAGTTCACCAACGCGCGTACCGGACACGGCATGTTCGTCAGCGTGGAGAAGGTCACCACCTTCTGAGGCCGGTCAGTACGATCGGTGCCGTGGCAGGCCCCCCGGACGACTTCAACAATGAACCGACGCGGTATAGAGGCGTCGGTAGGGGCGATCACCCGTCGGCCGATGAACCGCCGCCGCCCGCTCCCGACCCGGCGGAGCCCCCGCTCGATCCTTTCGACGAGGACACCGAACCCACCCCCTGGTACCGCAAACCGGTAGGGCTCATCATCTGGGGCCTGTCCGTGCTGATCCTGATCGCCCTGATCGTCTACGGCATCATCGAGCTCATCGGGGACCAGGGCACCAGTAACACCCCCAGCACCCACACGACGACCACCACGACGCCGACCACAACGCCGACCACAACGAGCACGGCCACGACCACCACGACCACGAGTCCGCCATCGGCCACCACGACCACCGAGCCACCCACCAGCGGCCCCGTCGAGTCGCCGGCCCCACAGCCGACTCGCCAAGAACCGACGCGTCGGCGTCATTGGCCATCCTGGCTACCGACGACCATCCCCGCGATCCCCTAACGAGTTGGTTGCAATTAAGTCAACGTTTGACGGCCGATCGGAACCTGCCCGTGTGGGTCCCACCTCGGCCGACACCGCCCCGATAGTCTCAGCGACCATGGCAAGGCAAGCGCCGGCAGACCAGTTCGTCGACGACGAACCGACCGTCTACATCCACTACGGTGACGACGCGTACGGCACCGCCCAGCCCGACCCTGACGACCCGATTCCGGGTTGGCGTAGACCAATTGCGTTGGCCGGGTGGGGCGTGCTGATCGCGGTCCTGATCGCGCTGATCGTCTGGGGCATCATCCAGCTCATGCATGGCGCCCCTCCGCAGGAGCCGGTAACGGGCCCCACTTTGGTTCCCTCCACCACGACGCCTCGGTCGTTCAACACCACCAGCGCGGCGCCGACGGTGTCGAGCGAGCCGCCGGCCACCACACCCACCGACACCCCCACGGCGTCCACCGAGGACACGCCGCCGTCGACCGCCACCACCACTGCGACCACGTCGTCGGGCGATGCGTACCCAGTGCCACAGCTGCCCTCGGTGATCACGCTGCCCCCGCTGCCCGGGCTACCGACCGAGATCACGCTGCCGCCCGGTCTGTGAAACGGGCTCCCACCTAGACTCGCGGGAACCCACAGCCACATTTACGACAACGCACAGGGGAACGCCAGATGTCCGAGTCGCTTGGGTTGTCCATCGGGATGGCCAACCTGGTCGCGGCCCGTGCCGGTGGTGACGTGGTGACTCGCAGATCCGTGCTCAGCCTGTTCGACCAGCGGGCATCCGAAGTCGGCCTGCCCGAGGAAAGTCTGGATCCGGCCGACGCCGGCCTGGTGATGCGGGGGTTCGTCGAACGGGTCGGGGACCGCACTCCGCTGGTGGCAGCCGACGGGACGAAGTACCTCGGCGACGCGCTGACGGTCGAAGCGCTCGAGGCGATGGCCCGGACCGTCGACTACGGAACACCGGTCACGATCGCGGTCCCCGCGTACTGGTCGCCGGCGCAGGCCGCGGCCCTGCGTGAGGAATTCTTCGCCCAGCCGGGCCTGGCGCCGGGCGGCGTACCGCCGGCGCTGATCTCCGATGCCACCGCCGCACTCACCGCGCTGCGGGCCGAACCCGACTTTCCGACCGCGGGCATCGTCGCGTTGTGCGACTTCGGCGCCGGCGGCACCACCGTGACGCTGAGCGACGCCGGGTCGGACCTTGCGCAGATCGGGCCGTCGGTGCGGTACACCGAATTCTCCGGCGACGGGATCGACGAGCTCATCCTCGATCACCTGCGTGAAGCCATTCCGGCCGACACCAGCGGCGGCGTGGCCAGCACGACACGGATGGGCTCGATGGCCCGCCTGCTCGAACACTGCCGCCGCGCCAAGGAAGAACTGTCGACAGCGACCACGACCACACTGCCCGCGGTCACCGGCGAGGATGTCGAGTTGTCCCGCAACGAGTTTGAAGAACTGATCTCCGGTCCGCTGGACGAATTCGTAACGGGCATCGAAAATATTCTGCGGCGCAACGAAATTCCGACCTCCAGCCTGACCGCCGTGGCCACGGTCGGTGGTGGCGCTGCCATCCCGCTGCTGGCCACCCGCCTTTCCGAACGTCTCGGAGTGCCGGTGCGCACCGCGCCGCAGCCCGGGCTCACCGCCGCACTCGGCGCCGCCGTCTTCGGTCAACAGCATCCCTCCCCGAGCGCGCTGGCGAGTCCCGTCGCCGAGAACCCGACGCAATTGGCCGCCGCGGCGCCGGCCGACATGACCCAGGTCATGCCGAATGCCCGGGTCGAAGAAGAGCGTCCGCTGGCGTGGTCGGAGGACGACGACGAGGAAGATCCCGTCCC
Source organism: Mycobacterium ahvazicum (assembly GCF_900176255.2). GTDB lineage: Bacteria > Actinomycetota > Actinomycetes > Mycobacteriales > Mycobacteriaceae > Mycobacterium > Mycobacterium ahvazicum. The sequence goes on along the minus strand of NZ_FXEG02000002.1, from coordinate 89,767 downwards.
CTACACCGGTCCCGAGCACAGCGGCCAATATGTCCGCGACGCAATGGATTTCGAGGACGGCGACGACGGCCCTTACCCCGCCCCGCCACTGTGGTACCAGCGTCCCGCCGTGGTGTTGAGCCTGGCTGCCGCGGCCGCGGCCATCCTGGTGGCCGTGATACTGGCGTTGACGCTCGGCGAGGAGAAGCCCGCGCCGGTACAGACCCCGCCTACTCAACCGACTGCCCCCTCGCCGGAGCAGACGGTGACAATCACCGAGTCGAACACCAACCCGGCCACGACGACGACGCAGGCACCGCCGCCACCGTCGACCCCCGCCACCGAGGCGCCACCCGTGACAACGACCACAACCGAGGCGCCGCCCACCACGACCTATCAGCCGCCAAGCACCACCACGGCCCCGCCGCCCACGACCACCTTTACGCCGCCGCCGCCGACCGAACGGGAGAGGCCGCACTGGCCGTGGCGGCGCTACTGAGGCCGGGCGCCGTGCGCGGCGAAGTCGGCGACCATCGCCTCGGCGCTGCGCACCGCGGCACGGCACGCCTTGGTGGTGAATGGGTCGTTGAGCGGATGCTCGGCCCGGCGGCGCCAGCGCTGCGCCGCGGCGAACGCGGCCCGCGGCCCCTCCCCGGGGTCTGCATTCTCGGGGTCCAGGCCTAGCCTGCTGGCCGGGCGGGTGCCCGATCCCCCGATGACCCGGCGCAGCGACGCCAGCTCTTCTTCATTTAAAGATGTTGGGCGAGAGGATAATTGGCTGAGAAGCCGAAGTTCTTCGAATGCGTGCGTGTCGGCCAGCAGCGGGTCGATGTCGGCGATGACGTAGGGCGTCGCGACGATCGGGAACGCCTCCACGAACCGGCGCAACGACACCAGCGCGGTGTGCGCCTTGAGCATGTCGGAGCGTTGCGCGAATTGCTGATCGATGACCTCACGCAGCGTCATTAGCCCGCTGCGCTCGAGTAATTCGTCGGCCAGCCCCGCCGCGTCGGCGACACCCGTGGCCAACACCGCGAGGGAAATCCGCAGCCCGAACATGCCGAACCGGTCCAGCAGCTGGGCGCGGGTGGCCGCGTCGACGGGCAGCGGGCTCTCGACACGAACGAAACGGTCCACGCTCAACATGGCCTTGCTGAGTTCGGTCTTGTCGGCCGCGGCCAGCTTCTGCAGGGCGATGAACTCGCTTTGGCGCAGCGTGCGCGCGGTCAGCGCCAACAGCCCCGAGACCGGCACCACGGCTTGGCAGATGCCCGTCTCGTTCATCTCCTTGGTGAACCGCTGCGCCACGTCGGCCGCCGACATCATCGCGTCGATGCGGCCTGCACCGATTTCGTCGGCCCGGGATGCCACACCGACGATGCCCAGGGCACCCGCGGATCCGCCGACGAGTTGCCCAATCTGCTTGAGCAGGGCGATATCTGCGGCGTTAAGGGTGCGCAGTAGGAAGACCACCGCGTCCACCCGCGGCACCCCGTCGGGGGGCACCAGCAGCCGCAGCGTGCGATCCGAGGCCTCCCGCGTTAGCGACGACGTTCCCGGGGTGTCGATGATCGTGGTCTCCACCAGCTCTTCGGCGGGCCACTCGACGTCCAGATCGGCCACGTCGGCCGGGTTGAGTGTCCGGAAGTCGAAGGTCAACCCGGCGCTGTGGTTGATCGGCACGTTGGAATGCCTTCCACCCCAATGGTTTGCGGTTACCTTCGGCGTGGGACCGTGCCGGAACCAGGTCACGATGCGGGTGGCCTCGGTGGCATCGGTCGGGGCGATGTCTTGACCCACCAAAGCGTTGAGCAGAGTGGACTTCCCGGCCTTGAGCGTGCCGGCCAGGGCGATGCGGATCGGCTCGTTCAGCCGCGCGCCGATGCGGTCCAGTTCATAGAAGACTTCCGGTCGGTTCCGGAATGCCGGCTCGCCACGGTAGGCCTGGATGGTCCCGCCCAAAATCGCACGCACTCGATCGCTAGTGCTCACACCCGTCCTACGGTCACCTGGGGCATCAGTTTGTCCACATTGTCGGTGACCTGGTTCAGGATATTCAACTGCCGCTCGAGTTCACGGATCTTGTTCTCGCGTTCGGCCTCTTCCACATGCGCCGCGGCGATGGTGGACTGCAGCGATTCGTTGAGCGAACGGGAGATCTCGTTGGCGATGTCGCGGTAGTGGTCGCGCAGCGTGCGGTGGATGATTTTGAGCCTGTCGCGAGATTCCTTGCCCACCACGAATGAGACGTCGTCAACGAAGCGCCGCACGTTCGTCTTGGCCTCGGCGCGCGCCCGCAGCAGCCGGTTCTCCTTGTCCTCCTTGTAGGCCATGCGGCCCAGGATCAGCCCGGCGCCCACCGACAAGGGGTTGAACAAGCCGAGCCCCGCCACCGAGGACAGCATGCCGATCATCACCACGCCGCCGTAGGAACCACGCAGCCCGCTCACCATCTTCTGGCCCTTGCCCGCCGGCTTGGACTCCAGGTCGGATACCGACTTGAGCTGGCCGAAGTCCTCGCCCATCGCGCGTTGATTCAGCTCGGGCGTCAGCACCGAATCCAGCCCTGCCGCGGCGAACGAATTCGCCACGTCGTCGGCCAGCTCCTCGGCGCGTTGGTAAGCCCAGACGAAGTTGTCCCCGACGGCGGTGGCCACCGCTTCCTCGACGTCGCTGCCGATTTCGGCCCAATGCCGGGTCGGGTCACACGAATCGATCTGTCGCTCGATGTCCTCGGTGAGCGCGCGGAAGCGGGCCCGCATGTCGTGATCGACGTCGGTGCTCAGGTCGGTGAAGCCGTCGTTGAGCACCTGCTGCCACAGCGCGGTCTGCTCCAGCGCGTCCAGCGCGTCACGCTTGCGCCGCTCCAGGTCGGCGGCGAGGCGGTCACGAAGCCCCGGGTCGTTGACGACCGCGAGTTCTGAGCCCGCAGCCATCGTCAATTGTTCTGCTGCCGAACGGATATCGCGCAGAACCTCGTCCCGCACCCGCTCGCTCTCTCGGGAGAGCACCCGCTCGCTGAGGAACTTCACGACCGCCGGGAAGTTGGATTCCTCGTTGAGTTCGGTGTCGTTCTGCGTGACGGCGTGGCTGCGCAGCAGTGACGAGACCGGCAGGATCGGCATCACCACCCCGGCGCGCTGCAGGTGCCCGGTGTTGGCGTCGACGATGTCGCGCCAGTGCGGATAGAGGTCGGTCTTGGTGGCCGCCAGCACTGCGACCGGGCAGATCCGATGCGCCTGCCGGATGAACCACATCTCGGGCTCGGTCAATTCCTGGCTGGTGTCGCTGACCATGATCAGTGCGTCCGCGTTGGGCAGCAGTCCGAGCGTGGCGGACAAGTGTGGCTGCCCGTGGCCGCCCACACCCGGGGTGTCGATGAACGCCAGCCCGCCCTGCAGCAGCGGGCTGGGCGCGCCGATCTCGACGCGCAGCACTTCCCGGTTGCCGGCTTGCGGCGCTCGTCGCAGATCGGTGTTGATGTCGTCGATCGGGATGTCGACGGGCACGGGCTCGCCGTTGGGGCCCGCGGCCACGATCAGCCGGGCCGACGGCGGGTCGCCATGGCTGACGACGGTGATGACCACGGTGGCCTCGTCGTCGCCGACGCGCGCCACCGGCAGGTTGAGTAACGAGTTGAGCAGCTGACTCTTGCCCTGCTTCAGTTGCCCGGCGATGACCACCCGGATCTGCGGGTCGGTGATGCGTTCGCGGGCGCGCATGAGGCGCTCTTTGAGGTCATCGCGGTCGTTGAGTTCGGCGATTGCGATGGTGTGGTCGATCAGCTCGACGATCACGCTGACGCGCCTCGGATCACTGGCTTGAGTCACCGCGGTTCCCCACTTTCTCGCATCTGTGATTACGGTATGCGCGCGAATCGGCGGGGATCAAAAGATCCCCGCCGTTTCGCTAGGTCCGCGCGCGTTACCCGTGCGGGCCGCCGACGTGCGACGGCGACGCGTGCGGTGCCGGCGCGGGTTCGTGCACCGGAGCCGGAGCGTGCGGAGTGCCTTCGAACACCGATGGGCTGTGCGGCGCCGGAGCGTGCTCGACCGGAGCCGGTGAATGCTGCACCGGCGCGGGCGAATGCTGCACCGGGGCCGGCGAGTGCTGCACCGGCGCGGGCGAGTGCTCGATCGGCGCATGCTGAGCCGGGGCCGGCGAGTGCTGCACCGGGGCCTGCTGCGCCGGCTCATGGATCACCGGTCCGCCCACGCTGCCGTGGCCGCCGGCAGCGCCCGAGCCTCCACCCTGGAAGACCGAGCCGGGGTTCGACGGCGGCGTCACGTGAGCGCCGACACCGCCTGCCGCACCGCCGCCGCCCTGAATTACCGGGGCCTGTCCAGCAGGCCCGGCCGGGCCGTGAGCGCCGATGCCGCCACCCCCGGCGACACCGCCGCCGCCACCGAGCGTCGCACCCTCCGGGCCGAGGATGCCGCCGTGGGCTCCCCCGCCGGCACCCGCGTTGATGCCGCCGCCGGCTCCGCCGGACGGGAAGCCACCGCCGACGCCTGCCCCCGCGGCACCGCCGGCTCCAGCGTGGCCGCCCAGACCAGCGCCGCCGGTCCCCCCGACTTCAGCGTGACTGCCCAGGCCGGCGCCACCGGCAACGGCCGCGGATTGCGGTGAGGCGTGGCCTCCCAACCCGCCCTCACCGCTCAACGAGCCGGTGCTGCGAGCGCCGCCGATACCAAGTCCAGCGCCGCCGGCCGCGGCGGCACCCCCCTGACCGCCGACACCGACACCCCCAAGCGGGCCGGCGACGTGGGGAGTGGCGGCGCCGTTGAGCGCGGCCCCCTCGCTAGCGATCAACCCCGCCTGACCGCTCGCGCCGAGGGCCGCGTTGCCGCCTACCCCGAGGGCTGCATTACCGCCTGCACCGGCGAGTGCACCCGCATTGCCGGCACCCGCCAGCTGGCTGCCAGCACCGAAACTCGCCTGGCTCGCGAGAGCAGCCTGGCCGCCGAAACCAGCTTGACCGCCCAGGTTGCTGCCGCCGGACAGTCCACCGCCGGCACCGAACGCGCCGCCCAGACCAGCCTGACCGCCTGCGCCCAAGCCGCCACCGATCTGGCTACCAGCCCCAGCACCAAAGCCGCCCCCAGCCTGACCGCCAGCGCCGAGGCCAGCACCGATCTGACTGCCGGCGCCAGCACCGAAGCCGCCCCCAGCCTGTCCGCTCGCACCGAGGCCGGCACCGATCTGACTACCGGCGCCAAAGCCACCACCAGCCTGACCACCGGCACCGAATCCCGCCTGGCTCGCCAGAGCGGCCTGACCGCCCAGACCAGCCTGACCGCCAGCGCCCAAGCCGCCACCGACCTGGCTACCAGCCCCAGCACCAAAGCCGCCCCCAGCCTGTCCGCTCGCACCGAGGCCGGCACCGATCTGACTACCGGCGCCAAAGCCACCGCCAATCTGACCGCCCGCGCCGAAACCACCACCGGCTTCACCCCGCAGACCGACACCGGCGTGGCCGGCGGCGTCGCCACCAAATCCGCTACTGCCGTTGAATCCAGCACCAGCACCGACGGCGGTGCGGCCACCAAAGCCGCCCTCACCAGCAAGACCCGCGCCACCACCAAACCCAGCGCCACCGTCAACTCCACCACCGGCCCGCAGGCCGACACCCTCACCGAAGCCGGCGTGACCACCAAGACCGCCCTCACCAGCAAGACCCGCGCCACCACCAAACCCAGCGCCACCGTCAACTCCACCACCGGCCCGCAGGCCGACACCCTCACCGAAGCCGGCGTGACCACCAAAGCCGCCCTCACCACCGACGCCGATACCGGTGCGACCGCCCAGGCCGACCTCACTGGCCAAATCGAAGCCGGTGTGTCCGCCGAAGCCACCACCGAGGCCAAGGCCGTTCTCGCCGCCGAAACCAAGTCCCGCACGGCCGCCGAATCCGGTCTGCGCACCCAACCCGATGCCCGTCAGGCCGCCGCCGCCAAGACCGAAGCCCGTGTGTCCGCCAAAGCCACCACCAAGACCCAGGCCGGCATTGATCCCACCACCCAGACCGAACTCGCCCCCTAAGCCGGTACCGAACCCGGTGCCATGGCCGAATTCACCGAAGCCAGGCCGGTCACCCCAGCCATGTCCCCAGCCAGGCCGGTCACCCCAGCCATGTCCCCAACCAGGCCGCCCGTCACCCCAGCCATGTCCCCAGCCGGGTCGCCCGTCACCCCAACCGTGTCCCCAGCCAGGCCGCCCGTCACCCCAACCATGACCCCAACCAGGCCGCCCGTCACCCCAACCGTGTGTCCCCAACCAGGCCGCCCGTCACCCCAGCCATGTCCCCAACCCGGCTCGCCCCAGCCCGGACCGAAGCCGCCCCAGCCAGGTCCGAAACCGGGACCGAACCCGCCGGTGCCGGGACCAAAGCCCCAGCCAGGTTGCAGGCCGAACCCGCCGTAGCTGGCGCCGTAGAGTCCGGCGTCGACAGCGCCGAGCAGTCCGCCACCCACATTGCCGACGATCGCGCTTCCCAGACCGAGAGCGGCGTCGGCGCCGTCGACCACAGGGGCAATTGCGTCACCCACCAGCGCGCCCGCGCCCTGGGCAACCTCGCCGACAAGGCCGACGGGACCGTACCCGTAGCCCGGGTCGTAGCCGCCGTAGCCTTGGTCGTAGCCGTAGCCGTCATAACCCGGGGCAAAGCCGTACTGGTCGGTCAGCACTTGCTGCAACCCACCGATCGGGTCGCCCGCGCCAAGGGGCACACCAGGAAGAGCGCTGGCCACCGCGGAGGAGAACTCCTCCGGAGCCACGTTGACCAGGCCTGCGTCGGTCATGGCCTGCCCGGGGCCCGCAACGAAAGCGCGGGCGGCGTCCGGGTTGCCAAACAAACCCATGATGTATTGGATCAGCCGGTCCATGATTGATTCCCCTTCACATCCCCTGCGCCGGATCGACCGGCGTTCTGCAATACACGCTATGGATTCCGCCCCTCCTCGGAATCGGGGACGGATCCCCCAGGCGATCGGTGCCTCACCGGGATCCGTGGGGGCGGAGCGTTAGGGGATTAGGGGATGTGCGCCACAACCCCGACGCAGCACCCAAGAGGCCCCTATCGGACAGCGTTAGCGCAGCTCAGAACGGCAAGGATGCGACCGCGGCGGCGAAGGATCAGCCGTGCAGGCCAAAGTCGTGGTGCTCCGGCTCGCCGGGGTGCGGGTGGGTGACCTGGTGATCCCACAGGCTCAGGTCGTGCGCCGGGAATGCCCCGTGATCGACCGGGTTATCCGGTGTTTCAGAGCCTGCGAGCTGCACCGATGCCCCAGGAGACTCAATGCCGAAGGGCCGCGGATCGACCGGCGCCTCGACGGGTGCGGGAATCGACGGCGGATGGATCACGCTGCTCGCCGGGCCATGCGAATCGACCATCCCAGTGGGGGTGTGCGGCGTGAAAGCATCCAGGGCGGCCGCGGCCGCACCGCTTGCCCAGACATTCCCGTGATCGGGGGCGGGCACGCCCGAGGCGGGACCGGCGGGAGTGCCCATCGACAGCGAATCCGTCACCATCGGAATCAAATTATTCACATCGGCGCTGGTCACATCGGTAAGGTGGGCCTCCGCGATGGACTGCGCGGGATTGGCCGCGTAACGCGCCGCAGCATCAGGGTCGCGGACCAGCGAGATCACGAAGTCGAGCAACGAGTTTGCCATCGGGCACACCTCCTCGCCGTTCGTTGCCCTTGCCGGCGGCATTTACAGGGACCGCCCAGTCAATTACCACGATGCTATCCGTCCGACCCAGTGCTGTGATCGGTGCACAACCCACCAGGCGCCCGAGAGCATTAGGGGGTGGCACTGTAGGGGAATCGCGTGGCTACGGGGATGACTCCCCGGATACGGGGGTTCGTGGGGCTATGGTGGAAAAACTGCTCCTGACCACCAGTGCAGCACCGATTAGGGGGACGCGACATGAGCGACTCCCCGATGCTCGAACAGGTCGTCCGGGCCGTGGCCGACGCGTCGACAAAGCCGGTGAAGCTCATGATCCGTGGCGGCATCGGGGCCGGCAAGACGACCGCCCTGGCCGCCGCCCGCGACGCGCTGCGGGGTGCCGGACTGACCGTGCTCACCCGGCCACCCCAGGCCGGCGATTCGCCCGACGCCGCGCTGGTGATCGACGACGCTCACCTGCTGACCGAGCCCGAACTGCTCAGCCTCACCGACTGCGTCGCCGACCCGCGGGCCACCGTGGTGGTGGCCGCCGAGCCGCAGGAGCGCCTGCGGGAACTGACCGTGGCGATGGAACGGGATCGACCGCCGATATCGCTGGGCCCCCTTCCCGTCGACGAAGGCCTGCTGGGGTGTACTGCGGGACTCCCGTTTCTGGTGCACGCGACGTCCCAGGGCACCGACACACCGGCCCAGGCAGCGACCTTCGCGCTGATCGCGCGATTGCGTCGGCTCGACGAACCGGACCTGGACACGCTTCTCATCATGTCGCTGACCCAAGAGCTAGGGCCAGCCGATGTGGCTGCGGCACTGGGTATTTCAGCGGCAGATGCACGTCGGACGGTCGATCGGGCCCGCGCCAGCGGGCTGATTGAGCCCTCACACTCCCCCGAATTCCTCCAGCTGGTCCACGCCGCGATCACCCAGATCGTCGGCAATGCCCACCACCGCGAGGTCGAAACCGCGCTGCTGCGTTCACAACTGGACATGTCGACGGTTTCGCTGCCGTTCGCGTTGCGGCTCGCCGAGCACGGGCTCAAAGACGACCGGCTGGCGGCCATCCTCGCAGAGCACGCCGCGGCATCGCGCGGCGTATCCGCCAGGGCCGCAAGGCTTTACCAGGCAGCCGTTGCAGCCGGAGCCGCAGGGCTGACATCTCGGGTCGCCGACGCGCTGGCCCTCAACGGAGACTGCGCCGCCGCGGCAGCACTGGCCGACGCGCTGCTGAGCTCACCTGATTCAGCCGAACGCGCTGCAGCGGTTCGGATTTCGGCCAGCATTGCAGCCCACGAGGGCAACGCGAATCAGGCAGCGGAATTGTTCAGCTGGCTGGGCCCGCACCCGGACGCGGTGGTTGCCGCGGCGGCCGCGATTACGCTCGCCTCGACCGGTGATCTGGTGACGGCGCGTGCCGCGTTGCGCCTCAAGGACGCCGGCCCACCGACGATCGCCGCCCGCACGGCGCGCAGCCTGGCCGAGGGACTACTGCTGACGATGGACCACCCGTATCCGGCCGCGATCGCGAAACTGGGCCAGGCGATCGCGGCCGAACAGACTGCGAGCGAAGTGATTCCGGACAGTCCGGCGGCACTGCTAACCCTGGCCGCGATCCACGGCGGCGATCCGGTCCGTGCCCGCAGCGTGATCGGCCGCGCCGTGCGCACCGACGGCGACGCACTCTTCGCGCCTCGGCACACCTTGCTGTCCGGCTGGATCAAGATGCAGGACGGGCAGCTGCCGTCGGCCAGTGCGGACGTCACGGCGGTCGGTTCGACCGGCTTACACCGGCGCGACGCATTGTGGGCAGCGGCCCTGCAGACGGCGATCGCGCGTCGCAGCGGTGACACCGGTGCACTTCAAAAGCATTGGTACGCAGGCATGGAGGTGCTGTCCGAGTACTCCATCGACCTGTTCGCGCTGCTGCCGTTGGGCGAGTTGTGGGTGGGCGCTGCCCGGATACGCCAGGTCGATCAGCTACGCCACGCCCTGGAACAGGCGTTTACCCTGCTGGAGTCGCTGGGCAACCCGATCTTGTGGTCAATCCCACTGCACTGGGCCGGCGTGCACGCGGGAATCCTGGCCAACGCACCCGATTTGGTCGCCCCGCATGGGCAAGCCCTAGGAGCGTCGGCCGGATCCAGCACCCTGGCGCAGGCCCTGTCGAATTCCGGCCGCACCTGGTTACGGGTCCTGGCCAACCAGGTCGACGCCGACGAAGTCACCGCGTCCGCGCGGGCGCTGGCGCATGTCGGGCTGACGTCCGACGCGACTCGGCTGGCCGGGCAGGCCGCGCTGCAAACACCCGACGGCAGGGTGTCCGGCGCGATGCTGCAGCTGGCCCGAGATCTCAAGTTGGGCGCGGACCCGGGCGGCCTGCCCACCGGGTTGACCGGCGACGAGCCGGACGGCGCGGCTTCGTCGCCCTCCCATCAGCCCACCTCGGGATCACCGCTGTCACAGCGCGAACGCGAAGTCGCCGAACTCCTCTTGCTGGGCATGCCATACCGCGACATCGGCGCCCAACTCTTCATTTCGGCGAAGACCGTCGAGCATCACGTGGCCCGTATTCGCCGTCGGCTGGGCGCCGGCTCACGCTCGGAGATGTTGTCTATGTTACGTGCCATGCTCACCCCGGAAGGCTAAGCCGCAGGTCAAAGGCTTTCGGGAGTCGCAGTTAGGGCAACCTTTCTCGCGTCGGTAGCAGCCCAGATGTCACTATGAGCTAGCAAAGATCGAACGAATTTTCGTTGAGCGACGATGCAATGGGGAGAGACCTTCGGTGACCACGCAGACGATCATCAGATTGGTGTTGGGGCTGGGCCTGACCGCGGTCGTGGCGTTGTTCGCACTCAAACGCGTCTGGTGGCTGTATCGACTGATCATGTCCGGGCAGCCGGTGAGCGGTCGCACCGACAACGTCGGCACCCGCATCTGGACGCAGATCGCCGAGGTGTTCGGTCAGCGCAAGCTGCTGAAGTGGTCGATCCCCGGCCTTGCGCACTTCTTCACCATGTGGGGCTTCTTCATCCTCATCACGGTGTACATCGAGGCGTACGGCACGCTGTTCCAACCCAACTTCCACATCCCGATCGTCGGCCGCTGGGATGCACTGGGTTTCTTGCAGGACTTCATCGCGCTCGCCGTGCTGGCCGGCATCATCACTTTCGCGATCATCAGATTGCGAAGTGAGCCAAAGGAACACGGCCGTTCATCGCGTTTCTACGGCTCCCACACCGGTGGCGCCTGGCTGATTCTGTTCATGATCTCACTGGTCATCATCAGCTTCGCGATCTTCCGCGGCGCCTCTGTCGTCACCGGCAACTTCCCCTACGGTCGGGGTGCGTTCTTCTCCCACGCCATGGGTGCGCTCATGCAACCACTGGGCGTGACCGCGAACGAATGGATCGAGACCTTCGCGCTGCTGACTCACATCGCCGTGGCGCTGTTCTTCTTGATCATCGTGCTGCACTCCAAGCATCTGCACATCTTCCTGGCCCCGATCAACGTCACCTTCAAACGCCTGCCCGACGGCCTCGGTCCGCTGCTGCCGATGGAATCCGGCGGCAAGCCGATCAACTTCGAAGATCCGGGCGAGGACGACGTTTTCGGTCGCGGCAAGATCGAGGACTTCACCTGGAAGGCGAACCTCGACTTCGCCACCTGTACCGAGTGTGGGCGCTGCCAGTCGCAGTGCCCGGCCTGGAATACCGGAAAGCCGTTGTCGCCCAAGCTCGTCATCATGGATCTGCGCGATCACTGGATGGCCAAGGCGCCCTACATCCTGGGTGAGAAGACCGCCGAGCCGATGGAAGGTCTGGACCTCGAGACGGTCGAAGAAGAAGGCCACCACGTTCCGGAGTCCGGCTTCGGCCGGGTTCCCGGCCACGGACCCGAGCAGGTGGCGCGCCCGCTGGTCGGCACCGCCGAGCAGGGCGGTGTGATCGATCCCGACGTGCTGTGGTCGTGCGTGTCCTGTGGCGCCTGCGTCGAACAGTGCCCGGTGGACATCGAGCACGTCGATCACATCATCGACATGCGCCGCTACCAGGTGATGATGGAGTCGGAGTTCCCGTCCGAGCTGTCGGTGCTGTTCAAGAACCTGGAGACCAAGGGCAACCCGTGGGGCCAGAACGCCGGCGACCGGACCAACTGGATCGACGAGGTCGACTTCGACGTCCCGGTCTACGGCGAGGACGTCGAGAGCTTCGACGGCTACGAGTACCTGTTCTGGGTGGGTTGCGCCGGCGCCTACGACGACAAGGCCAAGAAGACCACAAAGGCTGTCGCCGAGCTGCTGGCCATCGCCGGGGTGAAGTTCATGGTGCTGGGCACCGGGGAGTCCTGCAACGGTGACTCCGCGCGCCGGTCCGGAAACGAGTTCCTGTTCCAGCAGCTGGCCGCCCAAGCCGTCGAGACGCTGGACGGGGTCTTCGAGGGCGTGGAGACCGTCGACCGCAAGATCGTCGTCACCTGCCCGCACTGCTTCAACACCATCGGCAGGGAATACCGCCAGCTGGGCGCCAACTACAGCGTGCTGCACCACACCCAGCTGCTGAACCGGTTGGTGCGCGACAAGAAGCTGGTGCCGGTAACGCCTGTCTCGCAAGACATTACGTATCACGACCCGTGCTACCTGGGCCGTCACAACAAGGTGTACGAGGCGCCGCGCGAGCTGATCGGCTTCGCCGGGGCGAATCTCACCGAGATGCCGCGCAACTCCGACCGCAGCTTCTGCTGCGGCGCGGGTGGTGCGCGCATGTGGATGGAAGAGCACATCGGCAAGCGCATCAACCACGAGCGCGTCGACGAAGCGCTGGCCACCAACGCCGCGACGATCGCGACCGGCTGCCCGTTCTGCCGCGTGATGGTCACCGACGGTGTCAACGACCGACAGGAGGAGGCCGGCCGCAGCGGGGTCGAGGTGCTCGACGTGGCGCAGATTCTGCTCGGGTCCCTCGAGTACGACAAGGCCACGCTGCCGGAGAAGGGCACGGCCGCAAAGGAAGCAGAGAAGCGGGCCGCCAAGGCTGAGCCCACGGCCGCTGCTCCCGCCGCGACGGCACCGGCGAAGGAGGCGCCCGCGGAGGCCCAAGCGCCCGCGGCCGCCGAGCCCGAGCAGCCGGCCAAGGCCGCGGCGCCGGCGAAGGGGCTGGGGATCGCCGGCGGTGCCAAGCGTCCCGGTGCCAAGAAGCCCGCGGCCCCGGCAGCAGAGGAACCGGCTGCGGAGGCCAAGACGGAAGCCGCTCCCGCCAAGGGCCTGGGCATGGCTGCCGGCGCCCGAAAGCCGGGCGCGAAGAAAGCCGCCCCGGCCGCCTCGGCAGCCGCGGCCGAGGAAAAGGCCGACGCCGCCGAGGCCAAGGCACCGGCCGCACCCGTCAAGGGGCTCGGCATGGCCGCCGGCGCCCGAAAGCCGGGTGCCAAGAAAGCCGCCCCGGCCGCTGCGGCCCCGGCGACCGAAGCCGAGCCGGAGAGCGCGCCGGCCGCCGAACCAAAGGCCGAGGCCTCTGAGGCCTCAGAGCCCTCAGAGCCTAAGGCGCCGGCCGCGCCCGTCAAGGGCCTGGGCATCGCCGCAGGGGCCAAGCGACCAGGCGCCAAGAAGGCCGCGGCCCCGGCCGCCGAAGCGAAGGCAGAGGCCCCCGCACCCGCCGAGCAAAAGGCCGACGCTAAACCCGAGCCGAAGCCGGAGCCGGAGCCGGAGCCGTCCGAGGACACCAACGGTGACGCGGCGCCCCCGGCAGCCCCTGTCAAGGGGCTCGGGATCGCACGCGGGGCCCGCCCCCCGGGGAAGCGCTGATCACAGATTGGGCTCTATCAGAAAAAATCGGTGGACGCCGATGGCACCATTGGTGACGTGACCACTCACCAGGTGCCCGTGCACAGCCCCGGCCACCACCGGCAGCGGATCTTCGCGCAGTCGTCCAAGCTTCAGGACGTTCTGTACGAAATCCGCGGCCCGGTGCACCAGCATGCCGCGCGTCTGGAGGCCGAGGGCCACCGCATCCTCAAGCTCAACATCGGCAACCCGGCACCGTTCGGCTTCGACGCGCCCGACGTGATCATGCGCGACATGATCCAGGCGCTGCCCTACGCGCAGGGTTACTCGGATTCGCAGGGCATCCTGCCGGCCCGGCGCGCGGTGGTCACCCGCTACGAGCTGGTAGACGGTTTCCCGCGATTCGACGTCGACGACGTCTTCCTGGGCAACGGGTGCTCCGAGCTGATCACGATGACACTGCAGGCCCTGCTCGACAACGGCGATCAGGTGCTGATTCCCTCGCCCGACTACCCGTTGTGGACGGCGTCGACGTCGCTGGCCGGGGGCACGCCGGTGCACTACCTGTGCGACGAGACCCAGGGCTGGCAGCCCGACATCGCCGACATGGAGTCGAAGATCACCGAGCGCACCAAGGCGCTGGTCGTGATCAACCCGAACAATCCCACCGGCGCCGTTTACAGCCGCGAAATCCTCACCCAGATCGTCGCGCTGGCGCGTAAGCACCAACTGCTGCTGCTGGCCGACGAGATCTACGACAAGATCCTCTACGGCGACGCCAAGCACATCAGCCTGGCCACGCTGGCGCCGGACCTGCTGTGCCTGACCTTCAACGGCCTGTCGAAGGCTTACCGGGTGGCCGGGTACCGGGCCGGCTGGCTCGCGATCACCGGGCCCAAGGATCACGCCAGCAGCTTCATCGAGGGAATCAGCCTGCTGGCCAACATGCGGCTGTGCCCGAACGTGCCCGCCCAGCATGCGATCCAGGTCGCCCTCGGCGGCTACCAGAGCATCGACGACCTGGTGCTGCCCGGCGGCCGACTGCTCGAGCAACGCGATGTCGCGTGGACCAAGCTCAACCAGATCCCCGGGGTGTCCTGTGTGAAGCCGGATGGCGCGCTGTACGCGTTTCCGCGGCTTGACCCCGAGGTCTACGACATCGAGGACGACGAACAGCTGGTGCTGGACCTGCTGCTGCAGGAGAAGATCCTGGTAGGTCAGGGCACCGGCTTCAACTGGCCGGCCCCGGATCACCTGCGCATCGTGACCCTGCCGTGGGCACGCGACCTGTCGGCGGCGATCGAGCGGCTGGGTAACTTCCTGACCGCCTACCGGCAGTAGGCCGCCTCTACGGTGGAGCGGGTGACCCACTCGCACTCGCACAACCTGTCGTCAGGACCGTCCCCGCTGGGTCCGCTGCCCGCCAAAATCGTCGTCGGGCTGTTGGTGGCGATCGGGATCGCCGTGATTGCGGGTGCGGCGTTGTTGTGGCCGAGCCGCCAGCATGTCGCCATCCCGATGCCGTTTCAGAGCGCGACCGGCGGGGCGGTGACCACCGAGCGCGCGCACGTGCTGTCCAGCGGGCTGGCTGACTGCGGCAGCCCGTCGGCCAGTCAGGTGCTCACCACGGCTCCGCAGCCGGGGACGCCGGGCGCGGGACGATGCGTCGAGACGTTGGTCGCAATCGATTCCGGGCCCAATGCCGGCGCGAAAACCCTGTTGGAATTCTCGCCCGGCCCCGGCCAGCCGCAATTCAAAGCCGACGACCACATCCGGGTGGTGCGGCAGGTCGACCCGCAAGGCGCCACCACGTACGCGTTCTACGACTTCGAGCGCGGCTGGTCGCTGGTGGGGCTGGCCCTGGCGTTCGCGTTGGTCATCGTCGCGGTCGCGCGCTGGCGCGGGTTGCTGGCGCTGGTCGGGATCGTGGTCGCGTTTCTGGTGCTGGTGGTCTTCTTGCTCCCGGCGCTGCGCGACGGCGCACCCGCGGTTCCGGTGTCCCTGGTGGCCTCGGCGGCGATCCTGTACGTAGTCATCTACCTCGCCCACGGCGTCAACCTGCGCACCAGTGCCGCCCTGCTGGGCACCTTGTCGGCGTTGCTATTGGCAGCCGGATTATCTTGGGGGGCAATCGAATTAGCCCATTTGACCGGATTGTCGGATGAACAGAACTCGGCGGTCAGCGCGTATCTGGGCAGTGTGTCGATCAGTGGGCTGCTGCTCGCCGGGTTCATCATCGGCTCGCTGGGTGTACTCAACGATGTGACGGTCACGCAGGCGTCGACCGTCTTCGAGCTCGCTCATGTCGGCGGTGACACCTCGCGGCGGACGATCTTCTTGAGCGCGATTCGGGTGGGGCGCGATCACATCGCCAGCACCGTCTACACCCTGGTGCTGGCGTACGCCGGCAGCTCGCTGCCGCTGCTGTTGCTCTTCAGCGTCGCGAACCGTTCGCTGAGCGACGTGCTGATCAGCGAAAGCGTGGCCATCGAACTCGTGCGCTCCGCGGTGGGCGGAATCGCGCTCGCGCTCTCGGTCCCGTTGACCACGGCGATCGCCGCCGTGCTCGCCAAACCGGGCGAGCTCAGCCCCGTTCCATCATCTCCAGCAGGTAGCCGCCATAGCCGGACTTGAGCAACGTGCGGGCACGGGTGGCCAGCTCGTCGTCGGTGATCCAGCCCCGCCGCCACCCAACCTCTTCGGGCACACTGACTTTCAGGCCTTGCCGTCGTTCCAGGGTGCGCACGAAGTCGCTGGCATCGAGCAGCGAGTCGAAGGTTCCGGTGTCCAGCCAGGCGGTGCCACGGGCCATCACCTCGACCGCGAGCCGGCCGCGGTTGAGGTAAATCCGGTTGACGTCGGTGATCTCGTACTCGCCTCGTGCCGACGGCTGCAAACCCTTGGCGATCTCGATGACGTCGTTGTCGTAGAAGTACAGCCCGGGCACCGCGTAATTCGACTTCGGCGTGGCCGGCTTCTCCTCCAGTGACAACGCCAGGCCGTCGGGGCTGAATTCGACCACACCGTATGCCGACGGGTTGGCCACCCAGTACGCGAAAATAGCTCCACCGTCGATGGATTGGAAACGATCAAGGCTGGTGCCCAGTCCCGGGCCGTAGAAGATGTTGTCCCCCAATACCAAAGCCACCGAGTCATTGCCAATGTGCTTGTCGCCCAGGACAAAAGCCTGCGCCAGGCCATCGGGACTCTCCTGCTTGACATAGCTGAGGTTGATGCCGAACTGCGAACCGTCGCCCAGCAGCCGCTGAAAGCCGGCCGCGTCGTGCGGGGTGGTGATCACCAAAATGTCGCGGATTCCGGCCATCATCAAGGTGGACAACGGGTAGTAGACCATCGGTTTGTCGTAAACCGGCAGTAACTGCTTGCTGATGCCCATCGTGATCGGGTGCAGGCGAGTGCCCGAACCGCCGGCCAAGATGATTCCGCGCATGTAGTGGCTCCTAAGTCCTAGGTGACGAGGTCGTCCCGGGTGAGTTCGGTGGCTGCCAGTGCCGACGCCAAGTCCTGATGACGGAACACCGAGGTGACATGGTCGTGGACAACACGGAACGCCAGCGCACCGGGAGCGCCGCCCGTTTGTTCGGCGACCACGACACCGTCGTGCACGTACATCTCGCCGAGTTCGGTGGTCGCCGGGTTGGACGTGGCCCAGGTGCGCAGCGCCTCGTGGCCCTGCGCTGCTCCGTGCGCGTCCCCCAGCTCGATGTCATCGCTGGACAGGGCGGCCAAGGTCTCGATGTCCGCGCTGGCGAGAGCGTCGTGCCAAGCCAGCACGGTGGCAATCTCCGATGTGGTCATGGACTAAAAATTACCGTGTACCACTTCTCGGCACGTCGTTTCCCCGACGTTGCTAAAGAGGCGTGCGCTGCAGCCAGGTTTGCCAGACGGTGTCGTCGCCGAACATCTCGATGCCGGTGTCGGCGAGCCGAGTTCGGCGCGCCATCGCCAACAACAGCTCGGTGGCACCGCCGCGCAACGCCGCACTGCCCTTGCCGTGCTCGTGTGACCAGACGACGCCACCGTCGGAGACGCTGATCGTCCATTCGCCGGCTTCGCCCAGCCCAGGGTCGGTCGCGTGCAGGTGCAGGGTCTGGCCGTCCTCGAGCGGCAGTGGGGCGCCGTCGCTTCCGGCCTGGACGACGATGCGCTCGAGGAACTCGGTGATCCCGTCGGCCGCGACCGCGGGATCGAGGGTGAATTGACGCCCGAGCGCGATGGCCGCGTCGGCGCGATGTACCGACGTCTCGTGCAGTCGGCGTCGGATCCACCAATTCGCCGGGCGCGCACCGAGAAAGGTCCATACCGCTGTCTGGACGCCGGACAGTTCAACGGCGTCGAGCAATCGTTGGGCTCCACCGTGCAACCAGGAGATCGCGTCGGCGGGATCCGGTGGCGGCTTGCCGCCTTCGACGCTGCGCACGTCGAGCCGTTCATCGAGTCGGTCGCGCACGATTTGCGCCGCCCAACGATCGCCGCGGCCGACGTGACGGAACAGCTGCTTGAGGCTCCACTCCGGGCAGGTCGGCACCGGGAGCGATTCGTCGACATCGCGGAAAAGCTCCGAAAAAGAGCGGTTTTCGTCGAGAAAGGCTGCCGCGTAGTCCACGCGATCAGGCTACTCGTCAAGGGTGCGGTCTAGGGACGTCGCGCCCCGAGCCGGAACACCTTCCAGCCCGCCTGCGTCCAGCGCTCGACGTCCAGGCAGTTGCGGCCGTCGACGACGACGCGAGCCCGCACCCGGTCGGCGAGGTCGTTCGGGTCGAGGTCGGTGAATTCCTGCCACTCGGTCAGCACCAGGACCGCGTCCGCGCCCTCGCAGGCCTCGGCCACCGACACCGCGTAGTTCAGCGTCGGGAACAGGCGGCGCGCGTTCTCCAAAGCCTTCGGATCGTAGACGTTGACCGCGGCGCCGTTGAGCTGCAGCTGGCCGGCGACGTTGAGCGCCGGTGAATCCCGGACATCGTCGGATTCGGGCTTGAAAGCCGCTCCGAGCACGGCGATGTTGGCGCCCAGCAGCGAACCGCCGCACGCGGCGGTCGCCAGCTCAACCATCTTGGTGCGCCGGCGCATGTTGATGCTGTCGACTTCGCGCAGGAACGTCAGCGCCTGGTTGGCGCCCAGCTCCCCGGCG
Source organism: Mycobacterium ahvazicum (assembly GCF_900176255.2). GTDB lineage: Bacteria > Actinomycetota > Actinomycetes > Mycobacteriales > Mycobacteriaceae > Mycobacterium > Mycobacterium ahvazicum. Next base: position 71,171 of record NZ_FXEG02000002.1, on the reverse strand, counting down.
CGGGCCATGAAAGCCCGAATGTCCTTGGGCAGACAGCCACCGCCAAAACCCAAGCCCGCGTTGAGGAATTTGCGCCCGATGCGGGAGTCATAACCGAGCGCATCGGCCAGCAGCGTGACGTCCGCCCCTGCGGCCTCACACACCTCGGAGACGGCATTGATGAACGAAATCTTGGTCGCGAGAAAGGCATTAGCCGAGACCTTGACCAATTCCGCTGTCTGCAAATCGGTTACCAGGAAAGGCACACCGGAGTCGAGGATGGGTGCGTACAGCTCGCGGACGACGATCTCGGAGCGCACCGAATCCTGCTGTATACCAAGCACAATGCGGTCCGGCTCCAAGGTGTCATGCACCGCGTGTCCTTCACGCAGGAACTCCGGATTCCACGCGATTTCGACGTCGACCCCTGCGGGCGCCAGCGCAGCGGCGCGCTCGCCGAGCTCGGCCGCGGTGCCCACTGGCACAGTCGATTTGCCGACCAGCACCGCCGGCCTGGTCAGCCGGGGTACGAGATTGTCGATAACGGCGTTGACGTGGCTGAGGTCGGCGCCGTACTCGCCCTTCTTTTGCGGCGTGCCGACGCCGAGGAAGTGCACGTCGGCGAAATCGGCCGCCAAGTCGTAGTCGGTGGTGAACCGCAATCTGCCGGCAGCCAGGTTGTCTGTCAGCAACTCCCGGAGACCGGGCTCGTAGAAGGGGATGTCACCCGCGGCGAGCTTGGCGACTTTGCCCGGGTCGATATCGACCCCGACGACCTCGTGTCCCAGCACGGCCATGCCGACTGCGTGCGTGGCACCCAGATATCCAGTGCCGAAGACGGTGCATCGCATACCACCGTGTGTAAGGGGCCGCGATGAGCTAACTGCATCGCTCCGTTAAGCGGGAGGCAAACGGGAGGTGACAGCTGGCTCTCGGAGACCTAATGGCGGCCAAACCCGCCGTGTCCGCCGCCGAAACCGCCGTGACCGCCACCACCGCCGAAGCCCGGGAAGCCGCCACCACCCCCGTGACCGCCGCCGCCGGGGAAGCCGCCACCACCAGGGAACCCGCCGCCAGGGTGACCGCCGCCGCCGGGGAAGCCGCCTCCCTCATGGCCAGGATTGCCGGGGAACCCGCCACCGCCGCGGCCTGGGTTATTCGGGAAGCCACCCCCGCCGGGCCCGATCGGGACGCCAGGCACTCCGATGACCGGAGGTATCGGGAGCGGGATCGGAACGGGAATCGGCGCCACGGGGGCGGGCGCCGGAGCTGCCGGCACCGGGATCGGCGCGGGCGCGTCGGGTATCGGCGCAGGCGCGTCCGGGACCTGGACCGGAACCGGTGCCGGGGCCTCCGGTATCGGAGCCGGGGCGGGCGCCTGAGGAGCGGGCACCTGAGCAACGGGTGCCGGAGCCGGGATCGGGGCCGCCTCGGGCGCGGGAGCCGCCGGAGCCGGTGCCGGGGCGGCGGGCGCCGGAGCTGGAGCCGCCGGCGCCGGGGTGGCTGGGGCGACGATGTTGTGGCTGGGGACGGGCTTCACACCGGCCGTCGGCCGGATCGCTACCGCCAGCGAAACGACCAGTGCCGCTACGCCGACGATGAAGATCGACGCCACCACACTGCCCACCAGCCCGAAAGACCTGCGTTCCTGGTAATCGGTGAGCGAGGTGGCGGCGGTGTGCTCGCCCGTAAAGGGGTCGACGAAGTCCTCGGGAACGGCGCTGTATGCCAGGGCGCCCTCTTCGGAGGCCGGGCTGTTGAAATACCCGGGGGCTATCGCGAAGGGGTCGATGGCACCGGTGCCGGGGTCCTGGGCGTAGGCCTGTGCGGCGGTGGAGGAGGCGAACAGCGGGGCGTGGGCCGACGCCAGGGCGGCGCCGCGAGCCAGCGCCGTCTCAGGCTCTTCGGGCATCGCCAGCGGGAGCGTGGTCGCGGCCTCCAGGGCCGGCTTGATCAGCGGAACATCGACACCAGAGCCGACGACGAACACCGCGCCCGGGCGGGTATCCAGCGTCTCGGCCTCCGAGACCATCGTGGCCAGCTGCGCGACCGCGGCGTCATCGTCTTCGGGCAGGGGCTGGCGGTGCACGTCGGCAATCGACCCGTCGGCGGTATCGACAAGCGCCAAGGTCGCGGTGTCGGGTTCAATGAACAGCAGCGCGGTCTGCGCGTAATTGGTTTCGTTGCCGACTGCCTGCGCCAATGCGGCTGCGGCCAGGAAGGCCGAGACCAACATCACATTCTCGACCTTGTGCGCGGCCAGTGCATCGCGCAGGGCGGCGGCTTCGATGGGGTCGGTCCAGGTGACGCCGGTCGACGTCAGCTGGTAGCCGCCCTGGGCCGCACCCTCCTGGGTTCCCAGGATCGCCGAAACCACCTGATCGGCAGCGCTGGTCGTTGCCGCGTCGTCGTCGGACGCGACGTCGAAATTGTCTTCATCGACGGTGGCGCCATCGCCATTTTCGCCTTCGACCAGAACCATCCGGACTGCCGTCGGCGCCATCGACACCCCAAGTACGGTGTCCACTGCTCCCCCATAGTCGTTTGCTAGACAGCGTTTTGGAGGACGTCGTCATCGCAGACTCCGGCTGCCTCGAGACGACGTGATTCCCCACCCTGTATTCCCCTAGCGACCCGACTTTACGCGCCTTCGAGCTCGGTCGCGTGGGCCGCGATGACTAGTGATGGCCGCCGCCACCGCCACTACCGCCGCTATGACCGCCACCGCCGCCGCCGCCGAAGCCACCACCGCTATGGCCGCCGCCTCCGCCGCCCCCGAAGCCGCCTCCTGCATGGCCGCCGCCGCTGTGATCGCCGCCGAGTCCGCCGCCGCCACCAAGTCCGCCGCCGCCGAAGCCGCCTCCTGTGTGGCCGCCGCCGAGTCCACCGCCGCCAAGTCCGCCGCCTACGCCGAAGCCGCCTCCGGCGTGGCCGCCGCCTATGGGTCCACCACCGCCGAGGCCGCCGCCTACGGGTCCGCCACCGATCGGGCCGCCACCGTGGCCATCCCCACCGAACGGACCACCACCAGTTGATCCACCACCGATTGGCCCGCCGCCGATGGGTCCACCACCGCCGTGGCCGCCACCACCGAACGGACCACCACTAACGGGACCACCGCCAATCGGCCCACCGCCAACGGGACCGCCACCACCGAACGGACCACCACCAACCGGACCACCACCAACCGGACCACCCGAACCGTGGCCCCCACCAACCGGACCGCCGCCGACGGGTCCACCGCCAATGGGACCAGCACCACCATGGCCGCGACCACCGAACGGACCACCGCCAGACGGCTCACCCGAACCGTGGCCCCCACCCGAACCCGATCCGGGAGGCGGAACATGCCCACCGCCAGGACTACCCGGACCCGAACCGGGAAGACCACCCGAGCCGCCACCGTTAACGCCCCCCGAACCCGAACCGGGAGGTGGAAGGTGGCCACCGCTCTGGCCGCCGCGCGGGCCAGATTCTGGAGGCGTCTGATGCGGTGGTGACTGTGGTGGCTCCGGAATGTGCACCGGCGGCGGTTCCTGCACCACCACCGGGGGCGGTTGCTGCACCACCACGGGTGGCAACACCGGTCGCGGTGGGGCCTGGATCACCGGCGGACTCATCAGCCATTCCGGAGCCGGCATGCGGATCTGGGGCACCGGGATCGGCACCACGACCGGAGCTGGGACCGCCGGAGCAATCGGAGCAGGAGCCGCGGGCAGTGGCGGCAGCGCAACGGGAGCAGGAGCTGCCGGCAACGGTGCCGCCAACGCCGGACGCAACGGCTTGGGCGCCGCGACGGGTGCGGGCAGGACGATCTTCGGCTGCGCGACGGACGCCTCGGCCGGCGGGGGCGCGGACGCGGGTTGTGTTGGCACGATGAGGTTTTGGTTGGGGCTGGGCTGCACCGCGACGTTCGTGGTGCGGATGCCGATGGCCAGTGCGATTTCCAGTGCGACCACCGCGCTGATGGCGATCACCGCCATCCCACTGCCGACCAACAGCACCGGCCTGCGACGAGGTCCTCCGGCGTTCGGCACACCCAAGTCGGACGGATCGATCACGACGGTTGGCGCGTCGGCGTCCTCGTCGGACACCAGGCTGTAGGCGAGCTCGTCGCGACCGAGCGTCGCATCGGAAAGATACGTCACGCCAAGGTATTCGGGCCCGGCATCCGGATGGACGGCACCGGTGCCCGGGTCTTGCGCGTAGGCCAGCGCCGCGGTCGACGATGCGAACAGCGGCGCGTTGGCTGATGCCAGCGCGGCCCCGCGGGCCAGGGCCGTTGCCGGCTCTTCCGGCGCATTCACGATCAGCGAGGTCGCGGAATCCAGTGCCGGCTTGATCGGGCCCACGTCGACACCCGATCCAACCACGAACACCCCGCCGGGAGGTGTGTAGAGCTCGTCGAGCCAGGAGATCATCCCGGTCAGCTGTGCGGTGGCCTCGTCGTAAGACTCGGCGACGATCTGTTCTTTGTAGACCTCGGTGATGGAACCGTCGGAGGTTTCGACGACGGCCAGCGTCGCGGTGTCGGGCTCGACGAACAGCACCGCCGTGGTGTCGTAACCCATTGCGCCGCCGACGGATTGGCCGAGTGCGGCAGCGGCGAGGAACGACGAGACCAACATCACGTTCTCGAGCTTGTAGGAGGCCAGCGCGTCGCGAAGCACGGCCGCATGCGCCTGGTCGGTCCACGTCACACCGATCGACGACAGTTCCAGCCCGGCATCGGCGGCACCCTCGCGGGTGCCGAGGATCGCGGAAATCACCCGATCGGGAACGGCTGTGGGTTGGGTGTCATCGACGGCGCCGAGAGGAAACTGATCCTCTTCGACCAGGGCGCCGTCGGCGTTCTCGCCCTCGACCACGACCATCTGAACCGAAGTCGGCGCGATCGATACCCCGAGCACGATATCCAAAGCGAACCACTCCAAAAGCGTTGCAAGACAAGCTATGCCCGGGGCGGAAGAAACGACCCCGACTACTACATACTTCCTTACAAATACCGTGCGGGCAGCCCGCCGGAGCTATGTAGTTCTTATGAAGTTCTCGTAGGAGCGAGAAGGTGTCGGTCCGCGCTGCCCCTGATACTTCGAACCGACCTGGGAACTGCCGTAAGGGTGTTCGGCCGGGCTGGTCAAACGCAGGATGCACAGCTGCCCGATCTTCATGCCTGGCCATAGCGTGATGGGCAGGTTGGCGACGTTGGACAGCTCGAGGGTGATGTGACCGGTGAAGCCGGGATCGATGAATCCGGCGGTCGAGTGCGTCAACAGGCCGAGCCGGCCCAGCGACGACTTGCCTTCCAGGCGCCCGGCGAGGTCGTCGGCCAACGCGACCTGTTCCAAGGTCGAGCCCAGCACGAACTCGCCCGGGTGCAGCACGAACGGCTCCCCCTCGGCGGGTTCCACCAGGCTGGTCAGTTCGTCCTGCTGCTTGGCGGGGTCGATGTGGGTATAGCGGGTGTTGTTGAACACGCGGAACATGCTGTCGAGGCGAACATCGACGCTGGAGGGCTGTACCAGAGTGTCGTCGAACGGGTCGATGCCCAACCGGCCGGCGGAGATTTCGGCCCTGAGGTCACGATCGGAGAGCAGCACGCGACGAGCCTATCCGCTGCGTTGTCCCGCGCTCAGTCGGCGAGGTACGTTTCGCCACCCTTGGGGTAGCCGCCCCCGGTCGTCGTGACGTGGACGTGGTCATAGTGGCCGAGCCTGCTCGTTTGCGCACCGGTGGGCGTGTAGTAGACGCCGCGCCAAATCGCGTCCTGGATGCCGAATCGGTTCGCGTTCTTCAGCACGTACGCGACGATCGCGTTGCCCAGCGCGATGCCCTGCGCGCTCTGGGGGTTCGGGATCATCACGTCCAGCGCCAAGCCGAGCGGATGCCAGGGCAGCGAATCCGGTCGCACACCGCCGATTTCGTGAATCTCGGGGAATGTCGCGCTGATGGCGCGCGACGCCAGGATCGTGCGCACCTGCAGGCCCTGTTCCGAGCAGAGCCCGACGGGCAAGAAGCGGGATCGAACGTGATACCGAGATGCCATCGGCTGGCGATCGGGAGCACCCGCGGCTGCCCAGCTGCGCGGCAAGTTCGCTTCCGCAGCGACGATTTCCAATCGGCTCGGAGCCACGTCACCAATAACGGCCTTGGCCTCTGCCGGCGCGGCAATTGGGCCGACGTCTCCGCCCACCGCGAAGAACAACGCAGCCGGGGCAAGCATCGCTGCCAGGACAACCGGCGACTTCCGCCGCTTCTTGGCTAACCTGTGCCGACCCACTCACGGCACATTACGGCATGATAACGAAAGAATAAATGTGAGCATTTTAAATTTCGGTGGATAGCCGCAATAACGCGTCGGCATTCGACCGTCGCGGCTGGTTGCGCGCCCGGGTGCTAGCCTTCTTGGGCAACCGCGCCGATGTAGTTCAATGGCAGAACATCAGCTTCCCAAGCTGAATACGCGGGTTCGATTCCCGTCATCGGCTCCATAAAACCGCAGCTCAGCAACCGCGGCCATCAGCCGACGATTCTGCATAACGCGCTACGCGCGACGGAGTGGCGCCAAAGAGTTCAGTCGACGGACGTCGGCCACTCCACTTCCTCGGGGTCCACCCACTTGAGGGCCCATCGGTTGAGTTCGAGCAGGACCGCGCCAAGCTCGATGCCTTTCTCGGTGAGCTGGTATTGAACTCGCGCTGGACGGCCGTCGCCGAGGGCACGTTCGACAAGCCCGGCCGCTTCAAGGTCCTTGAGTCGTTGAGACAGCAGTCGGTCGGTCATGTTAGGGATCGCCGAAGAGATCTCGCCGAAACGTGCCGCGCCGGCCACCAGCACTCGCAGAATCAGCGCGGCCCATCGCTGGCTCAGAATGTCGCCGGCCACTGCGTAGTAAGGGCAATACGGCAGCCAGCCCTTGCTACCTGGCGCGCTGGTCATTTGGGCATGCTACGTGGAGACGGTCCATCCGAGGGCAGCCAGCTTGTCGCTGTTTTCGCTCATCCATTGCGCTTCTTCGCCCGGCCTGGGGAACATCAGTCCGGCCTCCATTGCATTCTCGGCAGGAGTCTCCTTGATCGCGACCAGCAGTTGGGCTTCGTTCTGACCCGTCGCCTCGGTCCAAATTGCACTCAGTTGCCGTAGAAGTGCCTGGCGGATGTCCAAGTCGCGGCCCGCCCGGATTTCTGCGGCAATGAACGAATTCTGGGACGGTTGGCCGCCGGTGAACAACTCACCGCTGACGTATTCCGAGAACAGCACATTGACGAAAGCTGCTGGTGCGCCAGTGACTTCGCAATGTAAGCGCGTTATGCCCTCCGCGATGCGGGCGCGGGCGTCGGCGGACACCAGCCCCGCAGTACTGACGCATTGATACACGGGCATGGAGGGCCCCTCTCGCGAGAACTGGGCGGCGGGATAGGTCGATCAACATGAGCAGTGCCAACCCGCCGGGTCGGAGTACCGCTAACGCTGACTGAAACTATCTTTAAGTAATTAGACTATTAAATCAATAGTTCAATGAGCGCGCAAGCGCGAGACTCGACCGCCATCGGCTCCACCCGAGTTATCGCATGCGCCGCAGAAGATCAGTCAGCTGAAACATCGCCGACAAGAGCATGCCCTCGACCTGCAGCTGCTGACCCGGCGGCAGATTGCGAGTCTCGGCCTCGACCATCGGGGCCTCCTGCTGTAGGGCCTTCAGCCGTTGATTCCGCTCGTCCGGGCTCAGAGCGTCCCAGTTGTCGTGCAGATCGGAGATGTGGCGCTGAAAGTCCTGCACCGCCACCACCGGATCGGGGTTGACAACGGGACCGGGCGGTGGCTGCAGCGGATAGATGTGGGCCGGCACCGGCCCAGGCACCATGTCGGCGTGGGCGGTGCTCGCGGTCAGCGATGTGCCGGCCAAAAGGCCGGCAAGTGCGATGGCGGCAAACCTCATGGGAACTCCCTCGGGGCGAATGATCTCGTCGCGGTAAGTGCACACCGAAGGTTGTGCTACCGATCCCAACATCGACGCTGCTATCACGAGCCGCGAAACTCGCGCTGCCGCCGGTCGATTAGTCGGCGCCAGCTTTCGTTGATGTGGTCGGACTGACGCTCGAGCGGCGGTTTGGGCAAGCCGGCGGCGCGCGCGGGTTCGGCGCCGAGGAACTGCAAAACTCGCGCAATCTCACCGCGATAATTCGCGTCGAGCTCTTCGTACTGGACGGTCAAAACCTTCAGACGGCGAGTAGTGAAGTAATCGATCCACGCTGCCTGCTCGACATCAAGATTGCGTTCTATCTCGATAATCTGCTCGTATGTCGGCGCGACGCCGCTGAGATCGGCCGCGCCCTCGCCAGGAGTGGACCGAGCCATATAGAGCCCCCACGGGCGCACACTTCCTGACGCGCCGTGCGAACGAAACCACTCGCCAGTCGCTTCGGCGCGAAACAGCGATAGGGCCTGCGCACGCCGATCAGCACGGACGATATTGACGAAAGCCGCTGCGGGAAAAAGCTTTTCGAGAACAGCTGCCGGATCGCCACGAATATCCAGGGCTTGCGCTAGCGAAACGACATGGCGCCAATGGATTTTCACGCCCCGAGCACCGTTCTCCGTCGTCGCGAACGCCATAACCTTCGCCAGATATTCGTCCCATGAGCAATTCGCGGGAAGGTTCAAGTCTTCCTTGTAGGACGCAATGTGCTCGGGCGTGAAGTACTCCTCGGGCCGCCCGGCAACTCCGGTCGCCACCAGGCCGGCGGCCAGAAGTGAACTGCCCGAACGGGGAGTGGAGGCGATGACATAAGTCGCGTGTCTCGTCACCTTCGACCCTCCGCGATTGCTCCCATACCCGCACGCCGCTACCTAGAGTTTCAGCGGCCATTGCCCTTGTGTCGAGCATGCCTACGATCGCTTCCAGGACGTTCGCTCGACACTTTGACGAGAAGGCAATGATGTCTCGAACATTCGAAGATCTGGTGGCCGAAGCCGATTCGGTATCCGTTGACGGCTGGGACTTCTCCTGGCTCGACGGCCGTGCGACCGAGGAAAGGCCGTCCTGGGGCTACCAGCGGCAGCTGAGCAGCCGGTTGGCGACGGTGTCGGCCGCGCTGGACATTCACACCGGAGGCGGGGAGGTACTGGCCGGCGCCGGACCATTTCCCCCGACGATGGCGGCGCTCGAGACCTGGCCGCCGAACGCGGCCCTGGCAACCAAACGCTTACATCCGCTCGGCGTGGTGCTCGTGGCGACTCGGGATGAGCCGCCGTTGCCGTTCGCTGACGAAGCGTTCGACCTGGTGACCACACGCCATCCGATCTCCGTGTGGTGGACGGAGATCCGTCGGGTGCTGCGGCCGGGCGGCACCTACTTCGCGCAACACATCGGGCCCGCCACGGTGCGCGAGCTGGTCGAGTATTTCACCGCGCCGCGGCCAGAGATATGGGCCGAGTTGCACCCGGACACCGTGCGCGCGCAGGCACAGGCTGCAGGCCTGCAGATCGTGGACCTGCGCATGGAGCGGCTGCGCGCCGAGTTCTTCGACATCGGCGCCGTCGTCTACTTCCTGCGCAAGGTGATTTGGACGGTGCCGGACTTCACCGTGCAGCGCTATCGGAACCGGCTACGCCAACTTCACGAACACATCGAGGCCGAGGGGCCGTTCGTCGCGCACTCGACGCGGCTGCTCGTCGAGGTCCGTAAGCCCGGGTGATCAGCCGGGAACGGCGGCGCCGAGGGCGAAGTCGAAGTTCCCCACGCCGTGGCGCGCAAGACCCATCATGACCAGGCCCGTTCCTTCCAGCCAGTGCGCCATGTTCAGGCCACCGACGTCCAGCGGGCGTAGCCCGAGGCTGTCGATGAACTCCGCCACGGCCTTCTTGGCGCGCGCGTCGTCGCCCGCGAGGAAGACGTCGAGCGGTCGGCCCTCGGCCAGGACGACGCCGAAGATTGTGTTGAAGGCCTTCACCACGCTGGCTCCGGCCGGAGCCGCCTTGGCAACTTCCTGCGCGACCGAGGTGTCATGCGGGATGGCGAGCCCGTCGGCCGCGGAATTGAACGGGTTGCTGATGTCGACGATGATCTTGCCCGCGAGGGCGTCTCCATATTGGGCTACAACCGGAACGACGTTGGCGTACAGCAGGGAAACGATGACGATGTCCCCGGCCGGGACGGCGCCGAACTCTCCGGTCGTGGCGCTGCCGCCGAGATTCTTGGCCAAGTCGGCAGCCTTGGACCGATCGCGGCCGATGACCTGCACGGCATTGCCGCCCGCCACTGCCAGAGCGCCGATGGTGCGGGCCATGTTCCCGGTGCCGATGATACTGATGCTGCTCATGAGATATCCCGTCTAACGGTATCGGTGAGAAAGGTTGATTCCTCAACCTTATGCATTCTTTGTTGATGCGTCAACCAAACGAGTACCATGGCAACTGATGGAACCGAACTGGCTGAACCCCCGAGAAGACCGCGCCTGGCGGGCGTTCAGGCACGCGCACCATCAGCTCGACGTGCAGCTCAACCGCGGACTGCAGGCATCGGGACTGTCCGGGGCCGACTACGAGATCCTGGCGGTGCTCACCAGCCACGACGGGGATCGCATGCCCGCGCGCGACCTGTGCAACACGCTGGGCTGGGAGAAGAGCCGTGTCTCCCACCAAGTGCGGCGCATGGAGAAGGACGGGCTGATCGGCCGCGAGCCCAACCCCGACGATGCCCGCAGCACCATGGTCTGCCTGCTGCCGGCCGGCCGCGACGCCATCGAGAAGGCAGCGCCTGGGCACGTGGAGGACGTCCGCCGAAACTTCATCGACCTGCTCACTCCGGCCGAGCTCGACATCCTCGCCGCCCTCAACGAACGAGTCCTGCACCACCTGGCCAACGCCGACGACTCCCCCACCGAAGGCGAGCCGTCGTAAACCACCAGCCGACTGCGATCCACGAAATATATTCCGCAGCAACATCTTTCATGACGCGCCGGTAAGCGCCTGACTCGCTGGTAGCTTCTATCCCCATGGGTGCTTTGGATGGACGCGTGGCCTTGATCACCGGCGGAGCTCGGGGGCAGGGGCGCGCGCATGCGCTGGCATTAGCCACAGAGGGAGCCGACGTCGTGGTTGCCGATGCCCCCGAAGCGATGGCGGAGTTGACCTATCCGCTGGGCAGCGACGAAGACCTGCGGGAGACGACGAAGCTCGTTGAGGAATTGGGCGGGCGGTGCTTGCCGCTAACCCTGGACGTGCGCGATTCGGCCGCGGTCGGCGCCGCGGTCAAGCAGATCGTCGCCGATATGGGCAGCCTTGACATCGTGGTGGCCAACGCCGGAATCGTCAGCACCGGGCTGCTGGAAGACGTCAGCGATGTGGTCTGGCAACAGCTCATCGACACGAACCTGACCGGTGCGTTTCACACGTTGCGGGCCGCGATACCGGTGATGCGCCAGCAGCGGTTCGGCAGGATCGTCGTGACCTCCTCGATGGGCGGCCGCATGGGCATTCCCGAGCTGGCCGCCTACAACGCCACCAAATGGGGTGTCATCGGCCTGGCGAAATCCGCCGCGTTAGAGGTCGCCAAAGAGGGCATCACGATCAACGTCATCTGCCCCACCACCGTCCAAACCCCGATGGTGCAACCGGCTGGAAGTGACGACATCCCAGACGATCTGGTGCGCCGGATGATGCGAGCCAACCCCATCCCCCAGCCCTGGCTACAGCCCGAGGACGTCAGCCGCGGCGTGGTGTATCTGGTTACCGATCCAGGGGTCATCACCGGCAGCGTGCTCGAGATCGGCCTGGGCGGCAGCGCGCGCATGCACTGATCGTTTTGCTCGCTCGTCAAGGGTTGACAGTGCCGCCACTCGCGGCGCACTGTGATAGCCATCACATGACCACTGGTCACGTCGGAGAGAGGTGGCAGCCCATGACCACGAGAGACAAGTACACGGACGTCCCCGAGCCGTATTCGTGGGCAGTCCCCAGCGCCGGCGACGCGCGCTTCACCTGGGAGTACGACGAGGGCCGCGCCCGGCTGCTGTCCCTGTATCAGAAGGGCAAGGACAAACAGTGGGACGCGCAGTCGCGCATCGACTGGGCACAAGACGTCGACCCGCTGAATCCGGTCGGGCTGCCCGACGAATTCCATCCGCTGTTCGGCAGCCCGATGTGGGAGGCTGCCGACGACGCACGCCGCGCCGAGATGCGCCTGCACTCCCAAGCCTGGCAGTTCTCCCAATTCCTGCATGGCGAGCAGGGGGCGATGGTGTGCGCGGCCAAGATCGTCGAGGTCGTCCCGGACCTCGACGCGAAGTTCTACGCGGCCACCCAGACGATGGACGAGGCCCGGCACGTCGAGGCGTTCTCGCGGTTCCTGCAGGACAAGGTCGGCCTGGTCTATCCGATCAACAAGCACCTGACCGCGCTGCTGGACGATACCCTGCGCGACTCCCGATGGGACATGCCCTACCTCGGGATGCAGGTCCTCATCGAGGGGCTCGCGCTGGCCGCGTTCGGAGTGCTGCGTGACATGGCGGCGCCGGACTCGCTGGCCAAGCAATTGCTGGCCTACGTCATGCAGGACGAGGCCCGACACGTCGCCTTCGGCCGAATCTCGCTGAAGGACTACTACTGCGCGCTGACCGAGACCGAGCGGGACGAGCGCGAAGAGTTCGTCGTGGAAGCCTGCTACCTGATGCGCGACCGGTTCCGCGCCGAGGAGGTTTTCGAGACCCTCGACCTCGACGTCAAAGCGTGCGCGGAATGGGTCGACACGTCGCCATTGATGATCCAGTTCCGCTCACACCTGTTCAGCCGCATCGTGCCGATCGTCAAGGACATCGGCCTGTGGGGCGACAAGGTGCAGAAGGCCTTCTCGGACATGGGTGTTCTGGACATGGCCGGCTTCGACATCGAGTCGCTGATGAAGGCCGACGAGGATCAGGCCGAAGCGCTCGACAAGGCGCATGCCGAAATGGCAGAGCGGGCCGTCGAGGTGGACCAGGTGATCGCGGCGGGCGCGAGCTGACGCCGCGGGGGCGGCGCCGTCGTCAGCTGACGAGGTGCACACCCCATCTGCCGAGCAGGGGCTGCACCAGGACGAAGTACGTCGTGTTGGGGTCACCCGCGAGGGACGTCTCCATCACCAGGCCGACCGCGGTCACGGTGCCGTCCGGATTCTTCACGTAGCCGGGCCCGCCGCTGTCGCCGGGCTGGGCGAACACGTTGGCTTCGACGACTTCGCCGTCGATGCTCTTGACGGAGCCACAGGTCTCCCCGGACATCGCACCGAACTTGCAGAACGGCATGCCCGCCTTGATCTGGGAAGCGCTCAAGACGCCCCGAACGCGTTGGCCGCCGACGTCAGCGCCCGGGGCGCCGACGCCCGGGTCGAGACGGATGATCGCGGCGTCCTTCAGGTCGCCCAGCATCTCACTGGAAGTGACGTGTCCGAGCGGGACATTCTCGTCGTAAGTGAACGGCGCCCCGTGGTCACAATGCCCGCTGGTGAACAAGTAGTAACTGCCGTCACCGCTTTGGGCCGCGAACCCCGTTGTGCACTTGGTGATTCCATCGCTGACCAGAATCCCGGGCGGGGGAGGCGGTGCGGCCACCGCCGTGCCCGCGAATGCGACCGCGCACAGCAGTGCGGCACCCGCCAGACCAACCCCACGAACCCAACGCCCCGACACACCGTCCTCCTCTGCTGACAACACTGGTGCTCAGACATCCGCCCTGCGTATGACCCACGTTGACAGATCGGACCGCTGTGGCCAAATCGTGACAGACACTTGATCAATTGCTAACGCGCCCTTACGCTTCCGCAGTTCAGCAGACATTTACCATTCCTATTGCAACTCTGTCAGTTAAAAGGAATTGGGGTTATGCGCGCGGGTATTCGGTGTGCCGTGGCTGTCATCGGAGTCGGCGCGAGCGTGGTCGCGGGGACCGCCGTCGTGAATGTGCCGGCGCCGGCCGATCTGAGCCTCGTGTCGGCCAGTCAGTCGTATACCCCCTTCCCCATCGCGTCGGTGCAGCCCACCAGCGGCAAGGCGGTCGGCGTGGCGCACCCCGTGATAGTGACCTTCCGCTCCCCCGTCACCGACCGGCATGCCGCCGAGCGCGCCCTCGACGTGAAGTCGACGCCGCCGATGTCGGGCAAGTACGAATGGCTCGACAACAAAGTGGTGCAGTGGGTTCCCGACCGATACTGGCCCGCGCACACCACGATCGCGCTGACCGTGGAAGGCCAACACGCCGAGATCAAGACGGGTCCGAGGGTCATCGGCATCGCCAGCATCTCCGAGCACACCTTCACCGTGAGCATCGACGGGGTCGAGGCGGGACCGCCGCCGTCACTGCCATCGCCGCACCACCGGCCGCACTTCGGCCAAGAGGGCGTGCTGCCCGCCTCGCTGGGTAGACCCGAGTACCCGACGCCGATCGGTTCCTACACCGTTCTGTCCAAAGACCGCTCAGTGCAAATGGATTCGAGCAGCGTCGGCATTCCCGTCAACGATCCCGACGGTTATCTCGTCAACGTCGACTACGCCGTCCGGATCACCAACCATGGTCTTTTCGTGCACTCAGCACCCTGGGCGGTCAATTCGTTGGGGCTGGAGAATGTCAGCCACGGCTGCATCAGCCTGAGCCCCGAGGACGCCGAGTGGTATTACAACACGGTCAACGTCGGTGACCCGGTCGTCGTGCGCGAGGCCACAAACGAACTGCCCTCGTCGTAAGTAAACCGTTGTGAGACAGGCGCTAGCGTTGGTTCGCGGTCTCTAGCGTTGGTTCGCGGTCTCTAGCGTTGCGCCGCGACGTCGAGTGTGAACTCACGGCGTCGAATGTGAGCTCCCGGCGGCATTTCGGCGGACTTTCCGCCGTGGCTTAACACGCAACGCCCTCGCGTCACACGCAACGCCCTGGCTTCACACGCCACGCGGAACCCGATGTCCCGCAATGAAAATGACCCGCCGGGTGCGGCCCGGCGGGTCATTTTCACTGCTGAGGTTTAGCCTCCGTGCACCGGCGAGGGACCGGGCGATACCGGCTGGCCGGCCACCGGCCCGCCGGTGGGCGCCGGTCCGGTCGGCGCGTCCTTCACCCCTGACATGTCAATCAGCGGAGCGACCGGAAGCCCATCCGCGACCCCGCCGAGGGCAACCAGCGGAGCACCCAGCGGCAACGGAGCACCGATCGGCACCGGAGGCGCAAACGGCAACGGGGGGACCACCGGCACCGGCGGTCCGAGCGCGATCAACGGAGCACCGGCCGGAACTGGGACAATTCCCGGACCGGGCACCACCATTGGAACACCCGCCATGTCAGTCAAAGGGGCCGCACACGGCGCTGCCGCTCCGGCTGCGCCCCCTGCACCCACGGGCCCCGCGGCCGGCGCGCCGGCCTCGCCGGCCTGGCCGTACATGCACGCACCGCCACCCGTCATATATGGGACGGCTGCAGCGTCCGGGCTCAACGCTATAGCGGCACCGCACAATCCAGCGCTAGCAACAATACCGATGTTGAATCGATCAAAGATCGTCATCAACGTCCAACTCCTTCATTCCGCGCAGCAGAACCACATAGCCGTAGCCAAGTCGCCCCTCGACGACCGCCCCCATTGTTGGTGGGCGACCGGCGGCACAGCGCGCGCCGCACCGCGCCGTTTCCAAATGGTGACGTCACGACGCCGTCACAAGTCGGTAGCGCGAATACTGCGCCGCGCCAAGGGGATCAGCGAGGTGACGGCCGACGGCTGTAAAGCCGCACCAGCGCGATGATCCCCGTGCAGACGATGGTGAATAGCGCTGCCGAAGCGCCGGATTCGTACACGTCGGCGATCCGGATGGTCTTGCCGCCCCGGACCACCGTCCCGGCGGCCGGGTGGATCAGGCCGGCGAATACCTGGGTGGCGGTGGACAGCCAGAATAGACACGGCAGCAGCCAGTAGCCGCGCCCCGAGGTGACGGGCCGGACGGGGAATCTGCTTTCGACGAGCGCGGCGAGTTGAAAGATCAGCCAGCCGGTGAGAAGCCAGCCGAGGAAGTTGGTCAACGGGACACCCAGCGCTCCGGTCGGGTGGTCGTAGGAATACCAGTCGTGTGCCGTCGCTCCGACCGGGTCGTAAACAAGGTCGTAACCGCCGAGAATGAACGTCGCCACGAGGGGTGTCGTAAAGCGTTCGGCGCCAACACCAGCCACCGCGGGTTCGGCCCGGATGATCACCCGGGCCAGTGCCCAGGCCAGCCAGCCGAACATGATCCAGCTTGCGACTGCCACCGGGGGAACGCCCAGGGGTTTCGGACCTGGCAGGTGATGGACGTAGGAGCCGAACGGGAAACCGGTCGCCACACCGATTGCCTCCAACGCGAACGCGACGACGCACGCGATGACGACAAACGTGATCATGCCGCGGGCGGAGTAGCCCAGCCACGCATGGACCACGACGAACAGGATGAGAAATCCCATTTGGGCAGCACCGGCTTGGGCCGTCAGCGAGGGACACACCGCCATGACTACAGCGGCGAACAATGTGAGGATGAACAAGACCCAGCACAGCGCCGTGGAAATTTTCATTCGCGCCGCAACCTCCGTTGGCCAGGGTTGCGCCAGCATAGCGGCTGTTACCCGGATTGCCGAGCGCGGTGAAACGCGTCGCGGTCCACGGCCAGCAACGTGGTGTCGCCCTGCGCCCGCACGGTGGCGGTGCGGGGAACGTCGCGCAGGATCGCCAGCTCACCGAATCCGTCCCCGGCCCGCAGTTCACGGATCTCGGCGTCGCTCTCGAAAACCTTTGCGGCGCCGTCGACTATCACGTAGTACGTATCGCCGTAGTCGCCCTCGCGGGTGATCAGCGCACCGTCGCCGGCCGCGAACACCCGCGCCGTATCGGCAAGCTCACCGAGCGCCGTGGCCTCGATCGCGGCCATCGGAGGCTGCGAGGCCAGCAGCTGGCGGGCGGCCCCGCTGCTCAGCGTCGTGTCGCGGTTCACCTCGACGAGGCGCTCGGCGACCGGCGGGGTGGCCATGCGGGTAGTGGCAATTCGGCCGAGGCGACCGACCGACACGTTATCGGTGCACAGCGCACTGAGGAACTCGGCGCGTTCGACGGCCACCAGATCCAGCTCCTCGCGCGCCGTCACGGTCGAGGAGCGGGGCACGTCGTGCAGCAGGGCGATTTCACCGAACGAGCCACCGGGACCAAGCGTGGCTACGCGGTGACCATCGACCGCGACCTCCGCCACGCCGGCAGCGATCATGTAGAAGCGATCACCTGGGTCGCCCTGCCGGAAGACCTCGCAGCCGGCGGGCAGCGTCAGGCGCGTCGCGGCCCGCGCGAGTTGTTCAAGTGCCAGCGCCGGTAGCGGCTCAAGCATGGGAACGGCGCGAATGACTGCCAGCTTGGCGGCGTCTTCTGCGCTGAGCTGGTCGGCGCCGCGCAGTCGTGGCCAGGCCAGCAACGAGATCAGCCCGGCCACACCGCCCACCAGGCCCAGGGTGGCGGGAAGGCCCAACGGATCGATGAGAAACGGCGCGACCAGGGCGCCGGAGGCCATGCCAAGCGAATACAGGCTCTGCAGGGTGGCCACGGCCGGCACCATCGACTCGCGTGCGACGCCGCGCTGCACCAGAGTGGGCGCGATCGCGTACGTGACGGCACCGGCGACACCCAGCCCGCCGGCCAGCGCCAGACCGACGACCGGCGAACTGATCATTCCCAGCGAGGCGATGACGGCAGCGAGGCCCAGCAGCGAACCGGCGAGCACGGAAGCCAGGCCGCGACGCGCGGCGAACGACAGCATGGCCAGGGCTCCGAACAGTCCACCGGCGCCGTAAAACGTCATGATGGTCGTGACGCCATCCTTGCCCAGACGCAACTGCTCCTTGGCCACCGACGCACTGCTGGCAAACCAGACGCCCAGCACGATGACGTTGACGGAGAACAGCACGGTGGCCGCGGCAGCGGGACGACTTGCGAAGATCCCGCGAAACCCGACCCCCAGCAGACGGAGCACCGACGTCGCGGGCCTGGACGGCCCAGAGGTATGGGGTCGGGAATTGTCGGCACTCGGCACGCGGATCAGCGCCGCCGCGGCCGCACCGGCAACGAACAGAATCGCCGGGAGAGCGAAGGCCCACCCGAAACCCCAGAGTTCTAACGCCACTCCGGCCACCGCCGGCCCGACCAGCGCGCTGGCGCTGACGAGTGAGCTGGTCATGGCATTTCCCGCGGCCGCCTCGGCGGCGGTAGTCGAGAGTCGGACCACCATCGCGCCATGCAGCGGCCGCACAGCCCCCGACAAAACGGAGTCGAGGGCCACGATCACCAACACGACACCGATAGGCGCTTCGCTGAGCACCGCGATAATGGTCGCGGCCATCGTCAGGGCACGAATCCCGTTCCCGAACGCCAGATGACGCTGCGGATGTGCGCTCGCCGCGAGCGGCGCGGTCAGCGGCCCGACCAGCCCGGCCGGCAACGTCACCAGCACCGTCGCCGCACCGACGGCGGCAGCGCCTCCGACCGAGAAGGTGAAGGCGATCACCAGGACCATATGGGCGAATGCACCGACGTAGAAGGCCACCCAGGCCGCCATGAGCATGCGCAATTGCCCGTTTCGCGCCAGCATGCGACTCGCAGCAAAGGCCACGCATCCACCTTATGGGGAGCGCGTGCCGGCCGCTTCTCACACCGCTAATTTCCTTTGCGATTCCTATCTTTCGCGCCAAGGCACCGCTGGGGAAAAGATCAGCAGCCGTCGCGGAGGCCCGGCGTCGCGTAGTTAGATCGGCACTATGGGCGAACGTGTCACGTTCCAAAGCGCCAGCGGCGCGAATCTGGCCGGCGTCATCGAGGTCCCGGAGTCGCAGGTGCGCGGTTGGGGGGTGTTCGCGCACGGGTTCACTCTCGGCAAGGACTCTCCGGCCGCGTCCCGGATCTGCAAGCAGCTGGCGGCCGACGGCATCGGGATGCTGCGCTTCGACGCACTGGGGCTCGGTGGATCCGATGGGAACTGGGGTGACGGGTCGTTCACCGTCAAGGTCGACGACGTGGTCCGGGCATGCGAGTTCATGACGCACCGCGGGACGCCGGCCGACATCCTGGTCGGTCACTCGTGGGGTGGCGCCGCGGTGATCGCCGCGGCGATGCGCGCCCCGAGCGTGCGCTCGGTCGTCACGGTGGCGGCACCGTTTGACCCCAGCCACGTCGAAAAGCATTACGACGCAGTCGTCGACCGATGCTTGGCCGAGGGCAGCGTCGAGTGGATGGTCGGCGGGCGCAAGCTGACGCTCAAGCGCGCATTCGTCGAGGATGTCCGCGCGGCCCGGCTGCACGACAAGATCCAGGCTTTACGGCTGCCGTTGCTGATCCTGCACTCGCCGACCGACAACACCGTCAGCATCGACAACGCCAGCGAGATCTTCCGGCTGGCCCGGCATCCGCGCAGCTTCGTCTCGCTCGAGGGCTCCGATCACCTGCTCACCACCCGTGGCCAAGCTCACCGAGCCGGGCGAATCATCGGCGCCTGGGCCGACGCCTACCTGGGTGTTGACGCGGAAAGCGATCGGGCAGAACGCAATTGAGTTCGATCAGCCGAACGGCCAGCTCAGCGAATCGGGCAGAACACCGGCAGCACCCGGTACTTCGCGGTGAAGCTCGCGTCGCGGTACTCGTCGCCGACCTCGCCGTCATGGGCGATCACCGTCGGCGCGTCGACGGCCGTGAAGCTGAATTCGGGCACCTGCAGCTCGTGGTAGAGCGGGCTGCGCCGCAGCCGTCCCAGCGCCAGCGCGGTCAGGATCCTGGTCGTTGCCAACCGGCGACCGGTTTCGAGAATGCGCACGTCGAGCAGACCGTCGTCCATGCGCGTTCGACGTGACGGTGCGAATCCCGTTGGCAGATAAAGAGAGTTGCCCAGAAAGAACAGCGACGTCAGCAGGGTCTTGTTGTCGTAGCGGATGCGGACCGGCTGATCGCTGCGCAGTGTGTGCAGCATCGCGTAGAAGCCGGCCAGCGGCTTGCCGATCCGCTTCTCCAACTTTTCGCGTTGCTGCACGAACGCCGGATACGCGCCGATGCTGGCGGTGTTGATCACCATCCGACTTTCGTTGAGGCACACCAGATCTACGCAAGCCACGCTGCCGCGACGGATCGACTCAACCGTCTTGCCGACGGTGTCGCAGCCGATGTCCTTTGCGAAGTGGTTGAACGTTCCGGCCGGAAAGACAGCCAGCGGGAGTCCCGCCTCGACCGCCACCGCCGCCGCGGTGGCCACCGTTCCGTCGCCGCCGCCCACCGCGAGCACTTCGGCGCGCGCGGCGGCGGCGCGCAGCACCCGCTCGGGGTCATCGTCGGGACCGAGCTCGACAACCTCGGCTTTCGGCAGCTCGGTGCGAACCTCTTCGACGACGCGAGCCCCGGTACCGCTACCCGAGGCCGGATTGACCACGAACACCACGCCGCAGCCGTCCGGCCGTTCCGGCGTCTCGACGCGCAGCGGTTCCGATTGCGGCAGAGCGGTTTCGATGACGGGCGGGACCAGCTTGCCGCCCAGCACGGCGATCCCGGCACCGACGCCCAGCCCCGCGATGACATCGCCGGGGTAGTGTGCGCCGGTCGCCACGCGTGACAACCCGACCAGTCCGGCCAGCAGCGCCAGCGCGAAGCCCAACGGCGGACTCTCCAGACCCACTCCTACGGCGAACGCGGCGGCGCTGGCCGAGTGTCCCGACGGGAACGAGTTGGACGTCGGGCGGCGGTGGGCTCTTCTGACCACCGGCACCGACTCGTAGAGCGGTCGGGAGCGCGGGCGGATTCGTTTGGCGATCTGATTGGTGAACAGGCTCGTCACGCCCAGCGTCACGACACCGCGCGTCGCGCCGCGCTGCGCGGCGGGCTTCCGGGTCGCGAGCAGCCCGGCCGCGATGGCGAACCACAGCTTGGAATGGTCGGCCGCCCGCGTCAGCGGCGGCATGACCGTGTCGAGCAGCGGGGTGGGGGTTTCGGCCACGGCGACGAACAACTCGCGATCAAGGGTGCCCAAACCCCGGGTGATCTGTTTGATTCCGCGCGCGCGTTGCCAGGGCCCCCTGCTCATTCGCTACACCCTAGCGGTGGGACTGATAACAATTGACGGACTATGACCAGGCGACCGCCACCGGACCATCACCACACGTGGCTGGCCAATGCCGAACGTCTGGGCGTGCCCGCCGCAGTCACCACCGCGATCGCGGCGCAACACGGCATCACCCCTGAGAGCTTTCGGGTCCTTGCCGAAATGACCGAGATCAACGATCCGGATGGCAAATCGTTCTTCCTCGTCCCGGCGGGCACCCCCGGCGACGAGGTGCGCGCGGCCACGCTGATGACCTACATCCTCAACGCGGGCACCGGTTACGGCGGCCCGGCAAGCCCGCCCACCGACTTCCCCGAGACGCCGTACTGCGCCGACGAAGTGCGGCGAATCGTCGATCGCCAGCGTGCGAACCGCTGGAGTTACGACGAGGACGTCGGATTCGTCCACCGCACTGGCGGACGCCTCGTCACCACCCCGAACGGCATGCTTATGGGCCTGGGCGGCAACTGGATCCAGCGGCTCTTCAGCCAGCAGGGTGGCACCGCGTGGGGTGACATCTTCATGGTCAACGTCGCGGTCGACGTCACGGACCCGACCGCCGCCGCCCGGCGGCTGCGCCAGATCGTCGAGTCCGGACACGCGTGGTACACCGATCGCAAGGGCCGGCCCGTAAAAAGCACTCTCGCGCTCGACCGGGTCCTGCACCACGAGGAGCTGCACTCCCAACAGTGGGCCGCTAAGGGTCATTCCCGGATGATCATTGCCTACCTCTGGGAACTGGCCCGCGACAGGCTCTTTGGCAAGACGAACCGGCTCGAGGCGCAGGCCGGGCTGGCCGACGGCGGCTACCGGTAACCACGCAGCATCCTGCTACAAAGCGCGAATACCGTTGTGCAGCACCATAATACCGATGAGGATCAGGATGGCCGCCATCAGTGCGGCATTGTGCTTCTCCATCCAGTTTCGGACGCGCTCCAGGAGATCGTCGAGACGATGGCCCGCGGCCGCATAGGCCAGGATCGGGATCGCCACCGTCGACGCGGACACCGCGACGAAGACTATGCCGGCCGACAGCTTGTCGACATCGTCGAGGCGACTGGTGCCGATGGCCAAGCCGGCCGCCACGTTCAACAGCAACACTTCGACGCGGACCACGGTCAGGACCAGTCCGGTGATGGCCGCGCGCCGCGGGCGCATCGTGGCAAAGTGCCGCATCCAGGCCGGGGACTCGGTGGACCGGTGCCGGGTCAGCCACCGGTAAATACCGAACAGGATCAGTGCGGAGCCCAGCACCACCCGGGTCCAGGACGCCCACGCCGGTGGCGACGACTTGTGTATGTCGCCGAGCCCACCCGAGCCGGCCACGAAGATCACGGTCTGCGCGGCCAGCCCGAAGACCCAGCCGCCGAGGAAGGCCAGCCCGGCGGGCCGCGGCTGCGGAGCGTGCAGCACCAGGACGGCCGGGATGATCGACAGCGGCGAGACGGCGGTAACGAGCGCCAGCGGAATGAGGGTGGGTAACAGCGAGCTCCAGCTTCCTGCCACGGGCAGCAATCCTCTCATCGACGTCGCCGGCGTGCTACCGAACGAGCCGCGCTCGCTGTCCGGGGCCCGTCGCTGAACACGCCCAGGTGGTTGTATGTGATTTGCGGCGCGACGGGGAAAACACTAGGGGACGATGATGTGGCTCGGATTCATCTTGGGCACATTTTTCACCCACAGCTCGGAGCCGATGGCGCGCGACCAGACCCTGTTCGGCTTGCTGATGCGAACACGTGAGACGTCTATTGCCGGCACGTATGTGCAGGACCGTCGGCTGTAACCCACACCGCCGCTAGCCTTTTCGGCGCAGCGTCCAGGCCGGTATCCAGTGCGTCACGGTTTTTTGCCTGGACCCGTAGGCGATTGGATAGGTCACCAGTCCCCACCAGTCGCCCTGCTCGCACAGACCCCAGCAGCTCAGCCGCCCCTCGACGACCTTGTGCAGCTGCAGACCATTGGGCTGATACCGGC
This sequence comes from Mycobacterium ahvazicum, assembly GCF_900176255.2. Lineage (GTDB taxonomy): Bacteria > Actinomycetota > Actinomycetes > Mycobacteriales > Mycobacteriaceae > Mycobacterium > Mycobacterium ahvazicum. Next base: position 48,123 of record NZ_FXEG02000002.1, on the reverse strand, counting down.
CGGAGCGATGTGGCTCGCGCGGAAAAAGCACCGTCAGATCGATCAGCACCGCGATCGGCGGACGCACCAGCCGAAACGGGTCGCGGACCGGCTGCCCGTTATATCCGATCGACGCGAGCGGTCTCATTGTTCGATCATACGTTCGAAAAGTGAAGGTCAGGTTGCGTCCGGTCAATTGCCCCTCCGCGACCCCGGCAAATCGATATAGTTCGCCTCGCAACCGATCGCTACAACCGGGGAGATCCGCATGATCAGGCTCATCGCTACGGGCTTACTGGCCCTGGGCGGGCTGATGACCACTGCGGTGGGCGTCGCCAATGCCGATGAAATTCAGGTCGACGGCGTCTACTCGACCCTGGGGGCATGCGAGGCGGACGGCCCGCACGTCGAACTGGCCCACAACGATAACTTGTGGACGCACTGGGACTGCCGCCAGCACGCGGACGGTCTGTACTACCTGTACCTGACCAACTAGCAGGAGCGCCCGGAAAAGAGTCCGGGGTTGCTTCTGGCACCATAACGGTGTGTCAGGGCGTCGCGTGCTGGACCCGCTGATCGTCGGCGTACTGGCCACCGCGATAAGTCTTGTCGGCGCCGGCCGTCCCTCCTTCTGGTACGACGAGGCCGCGACGATTTCGGCGGCATACAGCCGTTCCCTGGCTCAGCTGTGGCAGATGCTGGGCAACGTCGACGCCGTGCAGGGTCTGTACTACCTGTTGATGCACGGCTGGTTCCAGCTCTGCGCGCCGACCGAGTTCTGGTCGCGCGTGCCGAGCGGTCTGGCAGTCGGAGGTGCCGCGGCCGGAGTCGTGGTGCTGGGCAACCTATTTTCGTCTCGCACCGTGGCGCTGGCCTCCGGGGTGATCTGCGCGGTATTACCGCGGTCGACGTGGGCCGGTATCGAGGCTCGTCCGTACGCCATGTCGATGATGGCCGCGGTGTGGCTAACCGTCCTGTTCGTCTGCGCGACGCGTCGCAACCGCGGCTGGATCTGGGTGGCTTACGGTGTTGCCCAAGCATTTTCGGTCGTGCTCGACGTGTACCTGGTGCTGCTGTTGCCGGTTCACTTCGCGTTCGTCTGCGCGTTCCTGCGCAAGCGAACCGTGGTGGCCGGCTTCGTCGTCACGTCGGTTCTGGCCAGCTGTGCCGTGGCGCCGTTCCTGCTCGTGGCCGCGGGGCAGGTGCACCAGATCAGTTGGGTCGCACCGATCGGGCACCGGACGATCGAGGACGTGACGGTTCAGCAGTACTTCGAGCGGAGCCCGCCGTTCGCGGTGCTTTCCGCGCTGGTGATCGTGGTGGCCATTGCCGCGTGGCGCTGGACATCGGTGAAACTCGTTGCGACAGATCGGCAGTTGCTGACCTTGGCGGGCGCCTGGGTGCTGATACCGACCGCGCTGATCGTGGTGTGGTCGGCGCTGCTGCACCCGATCTACACGCCGCGCTACCTGTGCTTCACCGCGCCGGCGATCGCGTTGGTCCTGGGCGTCTGCGTTGGCGCACTGGCGGCCAAACCGTGGGTGGCACCGGCTGTCGTCACCCTGTTCGCGGTCGCGGCGGCGCCGAATTACCTATGGGTGCAACATAGCCCGTATGCCAAGTACGGCATGGACTACAGCCAGGTCGCGGATCTAATCACGGCCAAGGCGGCACCGGGAGATTGCCTGCTGATTAACGACACTGTGACGTTTATGCCGGCACCGATGCGTCCTTTGATGGCCGCGCGCCCCGATGCCTACCGCAAGCTGATCGACCTCACGCTGTGGCAACGGGCCACCGACCGCCGGGATGTCTTTGACACCAACCTGATCCCGGAGGTCGTCGCCAAGCCGCTCAGCCAGTGCGCCGTGGTGTGGATCATCACCCAGGCCGACGAGTCGATGCCCGCCCACGAGGAGGGTTCGGCGCTGCCGCCGGGCCCACGCTATGGCGCGACACCCGCTTTCGCGGTCCCGCACGACCTGGGCTTCCGGCTCGTCGAGCGCTGGCAGTTCAACCTTGTTCAGGTGCTCAAAGCGACGCGCTGATCACCAGACGCGGATGTAGTCGACCAGCATGGACGCCGGGAAAACCCCGCCGGCAGGATCGCCGGCGCCGACGCCACCGACCGCCAGCGTGAACATCGGCGTCATCCAGTAGCCGGGATTGCTGAACGGCCAGCGCATGTCCTCCGGCGGATTGCCGGCGACGTGGATCGGCTTGGGCGGAACCTTGAAGTACTCGGCGCCGTCGCGCGCGAACGCGAATCCCTTGTCGTCCCAACGCATCCGCCAGGTGTGCCAGTCACCGTCGACCAGACCGGGGATCGATTTGCCTTCCCAGGTCTTTCCGTTGGATGCCGCGTGCACGGTGGTACCCGGGGCCCATTGGCCGTTGCCGTACCACTCGAAGACGTCGACCTCGCCGTCGGGCAGCGGGTCCTCGTTGACCGCCCAGAACGACGGCCAGAGGCCGGGGGTCAGGCAGTCCAGTTTGATCTTGGCTTCCCAGGTGGTGTTGATCATGCCGCGCCAGTTGCCGCGCAGTTTGCCGCTGTAGTAGGTGTTGGCCAGGAAATCGTGTGTGGCGCGCAGGACCAGGTTGGAGTGCCCGTCCTGGAACACGTTTTGGGGATCGGCGCGGTAGATCCCCTCGACCGGAGGGTAGACGTCGTCCTGCCAGGTCTGGATCGTCCACTTGCCCGGGTCAGGAGGTGAACCGGCCGGGCCGTCGAACTCGTCGGAGAAGAGGTAGGGCCCACCCGGTCCGGCGGCCGGTGCGGCCGGCGCCGACGGGGCCGCCAGCGCTTCGGGGAGAGGCATCGATGCCGCCGCTGCCAGCATGCCGAGCCCTGTCGTCATCAACATGCGGCGACGATCCATCTGCACTACCACCCATCGCTAGACGCCGGAGCTCCGGCTCGGCACGGTCCCCCCCGGCCAACTCCCGCAAACGGTGTTATACAACCATGCGCGCCGATGGCGTGCATCCCGCACCCGGGACTTAGAACACGCGCACCCAGTCGACCAGCATTTCCGCCGGATAGGTGCCGGACGCGGGGTCGCCGGCGCCCGAACCGCCGACCGCCAGGTTGAGCATGGGAAACATCATGTAGCCGACGTCGTTGAACGGCCACATCCGGATCGGGTCATGCAGATCCTCGATGCCGGTCGCGGGAACGCTGAAGTACGGCTCGGCGCCCTCGGCATAGTCTTCCCAGAACTGCATGCCGCCCGGATTCCACGCCACGCGCCAGGTGTGCCACCCGCCGTCGACCGCGATCGGATGGGTCTGGAATGCCGTGCCGTCCGGGTTTGCGTGCACCGTGGTGCCCGCGGGCCACTGCCCGTTGCCGTACCACTCCATCAAGTCGACTTCCCCGCTACGGCCGGGATCGTCGTTGGACAACCACCAGGCGGGCCAGCAGCCGCCGGTGAGGCAGTCGAGTTTGATGCGCGCCTCCCAGGTCGTCCCGATGGCGCCGCGCCAGGTGCCACTCACCAGGCCGCCGAAGTAGTTGCCACCCTCTCGGCTGGCGCGCAGTACCAGGTTGGACTTGCCGTCGACGAACACGTTTTGCCGGCTGTCGCGGTACTGCCCGAAAAACTCGGGCCGGTCGAACCCGGTCGGATTCTTGATCGGCGTACGTTGGCTCGCCACAACCCATTTCGAGGGGTCGGGCGCCGAACCGGCCGGCCCGTCGAACTCATCGTGAAACAGGTACGTCCCGGACCGGGCCGGAGCGGCGCTTGCACTCGCGGTGGGGACCGTCGCGGCCAGGGCACCGAATCCGGCCAGCATCATCATCCGGCGACGATCCATACCTGGCACTTTCGGTTCAAGGGATGCCCGCAGCATAAAGCAGTTCTTTGAGCCGGCTTTGCTGTTCGACGGCGAGCCGGGCCAGAATTCGCGTTTCGGCTTCCGCCGCGACGGAGTCCGCGCGCCTCGGCAGCGCTTTGCCACGCCGCGTCAGACGATCCTGCATCGCGCGCCCGGCCGGTGCCACGCGCAGCCTGAGTTCCGCGGCGACCCCGGGAACCATCAACTTTGTTGACATTGTCGGAGTCGGTGGTATCAAGGAGCTTGATGGTCCGATACGGAAAGGAATGACAAGGATGTCTGGTGACGGATTGTTCGGCGGCCCCGGCGGTTTCGGGGGCGGCCCCGGCTTCGGTTTTGGCGGCGGCCCCGGCGGTTTCGGGGGCGGCCCCGGCTTCGGTTTTGGCGGCGGCCCCGGCGGTTTCGGGGGCGGTTGGGGTAAGCACGGTTGGGGTCATGGCGGGCCGGGCGGCCCAGGTTTTGGTCCGGGTGGTCGTCCGCCGCTCAAGCGCGCGGCGTTTGTGACAGCGGCGCTGCTACTCGACGGGCCGGCCGATGCCGCGCAGATCGTCGCGCGGGTGTCCGACGCAACCGACGGCGCGCTCACTCCGCCGCAGGAGATCGCGGAGCTGGCCATCGGCCTGCTCGACGGCCGCGGTGTGGTGACGGTCGACAACGGCGTCGCGACGTTGACCGAGTTCGGCCAGAACCTGCTGAAGTGGCGGGGCGTCAGCAGCGAGACCGCACACGCTTTCCTCAAGCGTGCGGGTCAATTCGGCGACGTCTTCAAGATCCGCCGGGAGATGTTCGAGCTCGCCGGCCTGTCGCGCACGATCACCTGGACCGGCACCGACGAGCAGAAGCAACAGCTCGCGCAGGCCCGGACCAAGGTTCTCGAAGCGCTGCGTGAGGCCAAGAAGACGCTGCACCGCGTCCTCGGCGAGGACTAGCGGCTCAGGGAGTGACCGAGTGCCCGGCTGGCCGGGCCTATGCGCCCGAGCGCCCGGCCAGCCGGGGCGTTCGCCTCAGGGGGTCGAGGGTTCGCTGATCTTGACCAGTGTCTTGCCGATGTTGGCCCCGGTGAACAACCCGTTGAGGGCGTCCACACACGACTCGATGCCCTCAAAGATGGTCTGGCGGTGCTTGAGTCGGCCTTCGGCCTCCCATTGACGCAGTGCGGCAAAGGCTTCGTCGAAGCGGCCCCATTGGTCGAGGGCGTTGAAGCCCTGCATCAGCGCGGTCTTCGACAACAGGTTCACGTAGTTCGCCGGACCGGGGTGCTCACCGGTCAGGTAGCTGGAGATGACGCCGCAGAGTACGACGCGCGCGTTGTTGGCGAGCCGGCCGAGCACCGCGTCGAGGATCGGCCCGCCGACGTTGTCGAAGTACACGTCGACGCGTTTCGGGCAGTGCTGCTTGAGCGCGGCGGGCACGTCGTCGTTCTTGTAGTCGATGCACGCGTCGAAGCCGAAGTCCTCGACCACGGCCCGGCACTTATCCGGCCCGCCGGCGATGCCCACCACCCGGGCGCCGGCGATCTTGGCGATCTGCCCGGCCACCGACCCGGTGGCGCCCGCCGCCGCCGAGACCACCACTGTCTCACCGGCCTTGGGCTTACCGATGTCGGTCATGCCGAAGTAGGCGGTGGCCCCGGTGGGGCCGTACACCGACATGATCGCGAGCTGATCGTCCTCGCCCGGAATGGGCGTGCTGAACACATCATCGCGGATGATCACGTATTCCTGAAACCCGGTCAGCGTGGTGATCACGTCGCCGACGGCATAGGCGTCACACCGGGACGCGACGACTTCGCCGATGCCGGCCGCCCGGATCACCTCGCCGAGTTGCACCGGCGGCAGGTAACTCGGCTGATCGTTCAGCCAGGTCCGGACGGCCGCGTCGAGCCCGACGTAGGTGGTTCGGAGCAGCGCCTCACCGTCGCCGGGTTCGGGTGCCGGCCGGGTGATCAGCTCGGTGTCGTCGGGTGCGACCAGCCCGCTCGGGCGGCGACGAAGGAGGATCTGGCGGTTCGGCATGTCGGGCACGGTGCTGAAACTACCGATTGAAGCCGAAACTTCCTATGAGACGTCGTCTGGTGGAGCATCTGTCCCATGGAATCGCAGGACGACCCGGAAAAACGGATTCGGGACCTGGAGCGCCCGCTGGCCGAGACCGCGCGCGCGTCCGAATTGGGCGGCGCACCGCAGGGTCAGGCCTACCCGCCACCGCCACCGGGCCCGGTGCCATCGCCGTCCTACGGTGCGGCGCCGCCGCCACCGCCCATGTACGGCTATGGCAGCCCCTACGGCGGGTCGTCGCCGAAATCCTCGGGCAACCGGATGTGGTGGATCGTCGGCACCATCATCGTGATCGGCGTGCTGGTGCTCGCCGGCGTCATCGCAGCCTTTGCCGCACACCAGCTTTCCACTGTCCGGTCGATCATCTCGTCGGAGGTGACGACCACGCCGGCGACGCCGTCACCCCGCACGACGACGCGCAGTCCGCGGCCGACGACCAGCGCGACGAGCCCGACCCGCAGTTCGGGTCCTTCGGCGTCGCCGCTGCCGCCGCAAGGCGCGCCGCTCGACGTGTCCGGCATCGACGAGAACAAGACGATCGCGTGCAACGACAACGTTGTCACCGTCAGCGGGATCAACAACACGATCGTGATCACCGGCCATTGTGCGAGCCTGTCCGTGTCCGGCATGAAGAACTCGGTCACCGTCGATTCCGCCGACACCATCGAAGCGTCCGGGATGAACAACCAGGTGACGTTCCACTCGGGCGCGCCGAAGATCTCCAACTCCGGGCTCGACAACGTCGTCACGCAGGGGTGAGGGCTCAGTTCGCGGCCATCGCATCGGCCAGCGCCACGTAGCCTTCGAATCCGACGTCGTGCGCGCTGGCCCGAAAGCGTTGCAGGAGTTGACGATAGGCAGCCTCGTCGCCACGGGCGCGGGCCAGCAGCGCCCGCAGCCGCAGCACCGGAATTTCGTGTAGCACGAAGCCCGGCTCGGTCGGGACGGCCTCGAGTCGGTCGACCGCGCGCTGCGCCGCCTCGACATCGCCGGGGCCGGCGCGCGCCAGCAGTGTCTCGACCAGCACGGTGGTCGCGGGCGCCCGGAACATCATCGTCCCGGCGTCGAACTGCGCGTTGAGAACCCGGGACACCAGGTCGGCCGCGCCGTCGAGATCGCCGGATCGGGCACGCCCGCGGGCAATCTCGGCGTCGGTCATGCGGCGGATCGCCACGATCAGCTTCTCGTCGACGAGCATCTCGCGAGCCTTCGCCAGGTATTCGAAGCCCTCCCCCGCGTTTTCGCCGTTGCAGTGGAGCAGCGCGTTAGCACGATTGACCAATGCGTACGCCAATGCGGCGTTGTCGCCGGAACGTTGGGCGATGTCCAACGACTCGGCCGTCTGCGCCACGTCTTCGGCAGTGGGCAGCACCCCGCCGTTCTGCACCGCGGCCGCGTACTTGTACAACTGCGCGAACGGGTGGGTGGTCGGGTCGAACGAGCGGGCCATCGCGATGCCCTCCTCGAGGTCCTGCCGCCAGCCATGCCGACCCAAAAACATTCCGGCCGCGCCCTTTAACGTGGTCGCCCAGGCCAGCGGGGAACCGATCACAAAGTTGCCCATGGTGGGATCGCCAGCTGCGACGTCGATGATCCGTTGCGCCAACTGCAGGCATTCGGTCGCCTCGCCGACCTCCCACTTGGCCTGGGCGGCCGCATAGAACAGGCCGGCCGTCATCGCAGGGTCGCCGATCGAGTCGACGAGCGTGGCGAACTCCGTCGCCATGGCGGCCGCCTCCCGATGATGGGAGTTGAACGTCAGCGTGGTGAGGTGGCCGGCCATGCCGACGGCCAATGACCTCTTGTCACCCGCCTGGGCGGTCAGTGTTCGCAATTCGTCGAATCCGGTCTCCTCGGGCGTGCCGCCCACCTGAAACACGCTGCCGCACAGCAGGGCTCGCGGTGCGATGCGCATGGCCAGCCGATCGGGCTGATCGTCCGGCAGCCGGTCGGCGAATCGCAGCGCCTGTTGCCAGCTGGCCCGGGCCGCGCGGATATCCCGCCCGCCGTACCACGTCCCGGCCTGCATGTACCACTCGTAAGCCTGACGCAGATCCCCGGCGGCCGCGTACTGCGTGGCGACGATCGAGGCCTCCTGACCGGTGAACTCGCCGTAGGTGCGCTGCAATACCGCCGCCACCCGTCGATGCAACTCGGCTCTGCCGGCTTTCAATTGGGATTCGTATGCCACCGCCTGAATCAGCGGATGACAGAAGGCGTATGTCTCGTGCGGTGTGAAGCCGACCTGCTCGACCAATGACGCCTGGACCAGTGGCGCCACGTCGACCGTGCCCAGCAGACATTTCAGCAATTCGGTGTCGAACTGCGCGCCGATGACAGCGGCGGCGTTCAGGGTGCGCTTCGCGGTGGCGTTGAGCCGATCGATGCGCGCCCCGATAATGCCCTGAAGACTTGCCGGAACCTGGATTTCGCGCACTTCGCGCACGCACACGTAGGCGCCCGGCGTGCCCTCGAGCTCGCCTCGCTCGGCGAGGTCACGCACGATCTCCTCGGCGGCGAACGGCAGGCCGGCCGCCCGGCCGGCGATCACCGTCGGTAATCCGGCCACCGAAGGGTCGGCCCCCAGTAGCTCGTTGATCAGTTCGGTGATGTGCGAATTACCCAGTGGCTCAAGGATGAACGGATGGGCGCCCGGGATGTGTGCCAGCGGCCCCGAGTATTCGGGCCGATAGACGACCAGCAGCACCGCGCGCATGCCGGGTACCGCCGCCGCGAATTCGGTGAGCAGCGACTCGCTGACGCTGTCGATCCACTGGGCATCGTCGATGACGTAGAGCGCGGAGTCGGGCCGAGCCAGTGAAATCGTGTTGATCAGGTCGACGAGCCGGCGGCGCCGCGCATCCGGGGTGATGTCCGGACAGGGCATGTCGGGGTCGCGGATGCCGAGCAGGTCGTCGAGCAGCACCAGATCCTCGTTGCCCGCCTCGGGGATTTCGGCGCGCACCCGCGCCCGCGCCACCTCGAGCGTGAGCCCGCCCAGCCCGAAGACCCTGCGCAGCAGCCGGGAGATCACGTGGAACGGAATCTCGCGGGTATGGGATTCGCAGTAGGCGACCGGCACCTCGAACCCGGCACTGCGCGCGATGGCCAACGACTCACGGACCAGCCGGGTCTTGCCCACGCCTGGGCGACCGGTGACCGTGATCACGCTTCCCGCGCCCCGGCTGGCTTGGTCCAGCAATTCCGCGACGGCGTCCTTCTCTTGCTGCCGCCCGACCAGGCGGGACTGGCGACGCGCCTTGCGGCGCTCACCGTCGGCGGCCAGCAGCCGGCGGGCCGGCACGGCGGTGGCGAAACCCTTGATGTGCACGGTTTCGGGCTCGCCCAGCACCGCGCGATCCTCGACCAGCCGCGCGGTGGATTCGCTGAGCATGATGCCGCCCGGCGGCGCCACCGTTTCCATGCGCTGCGCCATCCCCACCTGTTCGCCCACCGCGGTGTAGCCGAGATGAGTCGCGCCGACTTCGCCGGTGATCACCTGGCCGGAGTTCAGCCCGACGCGCAAGCGCAGGTCGATCCCGTCGCGGCGGCCCACCTCGACCGCCAGCGCCCGGACCACCTCCTGGATCTCCAGCGCCGCAAGGCAGGCACGAAAAGCATGATCTTCCAACGTGATCGGCGCTCCGAACAGCGCCATGATGCCGTCGCCGGTGAACTTGTCGACGGTGCCGCCAAAACGCTGGACCACGGCCGCCGACTGATCGACGAGTTCGGTCATCACCTCGCGCAGCCGCTCGGGACCCAATGCCGCGGCGATGTCCATCGAGCGCACCACGTCGGCGAACAGGACGGTGACCTGCTTGTACTCGGCGGGCTCGGCGGCCGGCGCCAGCGGACTGCCGCAGGCATCGCAGAAGCGCGCACCCTGGCGCGGCTGCGAACCGCACACCTGGCACACCGGCGCTGCTGGCGTCACGACTGAAACCCTAGGCGGAATCCCGGTTAGTGGAAACGCCCGGAAAGCGGCAACTTACGTTTGCTCTTCCGCGTCGTCGTCGAGGACGCCGACCGCGATGCCGTACGGCAGAAAACGCACCTTGCGCTTGGGGTCGACGTTGTTCTTGTTGGCCCGCAGCGCGTCGAGCTCAGTGGCATACACCTGTTCGACGTGCGCGCCGCCCGCGGCGTCGACGGTGTAGATCGCCCAGACGCCGTCGCCGGCCTCGCCCGCGGTTTCCGGCCCGGATCGGGGCCGCCGTGACAGGTCGTCGAAGAACGCCGAAAAGCCGCCGCGGGCGCCCGGAGCAGCAAACCTGCCGATCCGCTCGAACACGTCGCGCAGTCCCTCGCTGCCTTCCCTGATCACCCGATCGAACTCCTCGGGATCAAACCCGAATGGTCCATGCTCGCCCACGTGGCCTCCTCGCAGCTCGTAGCGTTACTGCCCAGTGTGCGCCCGCGCGCGGTGATGCGCCACGGAGTTTGCTCGCAGCCAAATCTCACCGCTAGTAGCCCGGGCCCAGGAACGGGTTCTGCGAGTACCCGCCCCCGCTGGGGGGATAGCCGCCCCCGTAGCCACCGCCCGGATATTCCCCGGGATATTGCTGAGCCGGGTACTGCGGAGCCGGGTTCGCCGGCGCCTGATTGGCCGGCACCTGGATCGGGATCGGCACCGGCAGCAGCGGAACGTGGATCCACTGGGTGGTCATCGGCACCGTCGTCGAGGTGGGCGGGGGCGACGTCGTCGTGGGCGGTGGCGGCGTACTGGCCGGCGGCAGCGGCACGGGGACGACGGAGGGCGCCGGCGGTGCCTGGTGATTTTCGATCCCGGTCAACGTATATGCCACACCGCCGATCGCGGTCATGGCCACGAGTGCGAACATCCCGACGACCAACTGCGACAGGCGGACCCGGCGCCACGCCCGTTCCCGCGGCGGCTCGATCACGTTCAACCGCATCGACCAGCCGCCGGGGCTGCTGTCTTCGTCGAATGCCTCGGGCGTGTAGGGCACCCGGATGTCACCGGGGTATTCGGTTTGCGACCAAGCCAACTCGCGGTCGGTGAGCGCTTCCTCGTCGATCACCAACAGGTCGCCGGCGGGCAGTTCGATGATGTCGTTGCCCGACGACGCGGTGAGCAGACCGATCGACGTGCGGGTGCGTAGGTCGAGTTCCTCGCCACGGGCGGCCAGCAGCAGCGCGCCGGCGGCGGCGGCGAATGCGGGTTGCGCCGGCGACATGACCGGGCGACGGCTGTGCACCGAAAGACGTTCGTTGACAAGCGGAATGCAGGCGCCGCCGCCAACGGTGATTACCGCCGAAAGGTCGTTCCAGCCCTTGCGGTGTCGGCACAACATGTCGTCGAACGCGTAGATGAGTCCGGTGAGCCGGTCCTGGATCAGGTCGCCCAGCTCGTCGCGGGTGAACCTCATAGTGGCCCGGCGTCCACCCAACTCAGCCGCGAATTCCGTTGTGCGGTCCGTGGATAGCTGCTCTTTGGCGGTACGGCACTGTTCCCGCAGCCGGGCCAGTTGCCCGACCGCGGCGGTGCTGGCCGGGTCGATACCGCTGCCGTGCCCCAGCTCCTCGAACACACAGAGCAATAGGGCCGCGTCGATCTCGTCACCGGAGAAGTCGGTGTAACGCATTGTGGCGCTGAGCGGTTTGAAATCGCCGGCGAGGTCGATCAGGGTTGCTGAGGTACCCGAGCCGCCGAAGTCGAGTAATCCGACGACACCGGTTGCGGCAAGGCACAGCTCGGCGTTCGCCGCGGTCAGCGATGCGATCGCGTCCGAAACCAGGCGCGGTGCCATACCGCTTCGGACAAAGCCCAGATGTGTGCGTAGTGCGTTGCGCAGTGCCTGTGCGGTGCTCGGTTTCCAGTGCGACGGAACGGCGATCGAGATCTCCGAGGAGCCGGCGTCCGCACCGGCCTCCAGCACCATCGCGTCGAGTGCTTCGACCATCAAGAGGTCGGGGTCGTGAGCGGAGCCATCGACGGACACCAGTGCCACCGAGTCGCCGACACGGTCGACGAACCCGCTCATCAACATGCCGGGCTCGGTGAGCTGCGGGTTCTCCTCGGGTAGACCAACTTTCGGTGCGCAGTGCGGGTACAGCGTTAGTACCGCTCGACGTGAAACCGGTTGGTTTCCGTCACGTGCTGCGACCAGGTTCGTGGTTCCGATCGACAACCCAAGTGGGTCGTACATAGAGCGAATACTTTCGTCTATAGGGGTCGGTGGCCAGCGTTAACGATAGCCCCCGACACGCGCAAAGCCGATGGCTTGCAATGCCATTGGTATCGCCCCGATGCGGTTGTGTCACCGAAGTGGTACTAAAAACCCCTTGACAAAGAACTGCGCGTCAGACCACGGTCAGCGGCAGCGAACGCCTCGGCTCAAACTGGAATGTCGCTCCGCCACTGACCCTGACCACCGAAACCTCTGGCAGCTCCTGAGCGTCGGTGTCGGTTTCGATTAGCTCGGCCGTCCAGTCATTGTCGGTTCCGCTAACCCGCACTCGGAGGCGCGGATCGACCGCCGTGGCGATCGCCTGCAGCGGTTGCACGGATTGCGGTGAGCACAGCGAGATCCAGGCACCGTCGTCGTGGGCCGCAGACGCGTAGACGTGCAGCCGGTTCGATTCCAGTTCTGCGGTAACGTAGCCCACCGGGTTCAGCAGCGGGTGCAATTCGAGGACCTTCAGCACGCCGTCAATCCCGCCGGGAAGATTGAGCGCGCGGTGAATGCGCTCCGCGGCTAGGCCCGCGATGCCGATCAGGCCCTTGGTGCAGACCGCAACGGCTTCGGCCTCGTCGGCGGCGCGTGCCCGCACCGCGATCGCGAAGGACAGAAACAGCAGATGCATCTGCAAGCAGACCTCGTCGGCCATCCGGACCAATGCCGAATGCGAGAAGGCGGCGAAGTCGAAATCGGAGAGCAGCGGACCCGAGTAATCCGCCTGCCCCTCGTCCGAGGCATCGATGGGATCGAGTTTCCATGTCGCGGCGCGTGTTTGACGAACGATGTCCAGGGCGGGAATGCCCTGCACCTCGGGATGGGAATCGTCGATGACGACGGTCCACGCGCAGTGCGGGTGCCGGTCGGCCGGCGTCCGGGGCGGGCGGTGGATGGGACGCACCTGAGCCTTCGCGTTGGTCGCCACGGCGGTCGCGTCGAACGTCGGATCCTCGATGGTGTGGCACATCCCGAACACGTACTGCTCACCCATTGGTTCCACGTCGAGCAGCGCGCCGCAGTGGTCGAGGTGGAATTCGCCGTGCCACCGGTCGTGCACGGTGTAGCGAAAATCCATGAATTGCGGTGGGGCGCCGATGTCGAGCTGCAGGCCCTTGAAGATGGTGGGCACGTCGTTGCCCACGTAATTCAATGCCTCCTGCATGCGCCGGGTGTAGATCGGGCTGGCGCCCGCCCACTCCTCGATGGCGATCTGCACCATCTCCTCGCGGCCGAACGAGGAAATGCACCAAGCCATTCCGGACCGGTCGATCAGCTGTCCGATCAGTAACAGTTCGGGAAGCAGAACGACCAGCTCGGCACGGGACAACTGCGCGTATCGCGAGGGGCTGCTCACGCCACAAAAATAGACTCGGCTATGTTATAAAGTCAACAATGTCCATTGCCGCAGGCCAGACGTCTGGGCGCCCGGTCAGCCCGACCCGGCGCACCAGTGCGCCGCGCAAACGCGGCGATGACACCCGCGCGAAGATCATCGACGAGACGGTCCGCTGCATCCAGGAGGAAGGCTTCGCCGCGGCCACCGCCAAGCATGTGGCCGAACGCGCCGGCGTCACATGGGGCGTGATCCAATACCACTTCGGTGACCGCAACGGCCTGTTGATGGCCGTCGTCGACGACGGGGTGGACCGGCTGATCGAGAGCCTGTCGTCGGCCGACGTCAGCGAGCTGCCGCCACAACAACGCATCGAAGTCGTCATCGACACCGCGTGGAGTTGCTACAGCAGCCCGACGTCGATGGCGGCGTTCGAGATCCTGCGGGCAACCCGCGGCAGCCTGGGCGATTCCTCGCGCCGCCACCTGCTCGAGATGAACTCCGCGATCGCCCAGTTAGGCCGGCTGATCACCACCGACCCGGCGAATGCGGGTGTGGCCGAGGTCATTTGGGCCACACTGCGGGGTGTGGTGCTGGCTCAGATGGTCACCGGAACGGCCATCGATTGGAGCCTGGAACGACGGGCCCTGATCGACATGGTTACCCGTGTGCTGCAATGACGGGATGACCCTCGACGATCTGGCCGATATCGAAGCCATCAAGCAAGTCAAGTACCGGTATCTGCGCGCGCTGGACACCAAGCACTGGGACGATTTCAACGACACCCTGGCCGAAGACATCAAGGCCGACTACGGGCCGTCGATCGGCAACGAGTTGCACTTCGCCAACCGCGCCGACTTGGTCGAGTACATGCGGACGTCGCTGCCCGCGAACGTCATCACAGAACACCGGGTGACGCATCCGGACATCGTCGTCGACGGCGACACCGCAACGGGCAGTTGGTATCTGCAGGACCGGGTGATCGTCGCCGACCTGAACTTCATGCTGATCGGCGCCGCCTTCTACCGCGACACCTACCGGCGCACCGATGCCGGCTGGAAGATCTGCGGCACCGGTTACGACCGGACCTACGACGCCACCATGTCGTTGGAGGGCATGAACTTCACGCTCAAGCCCGGTCGCGCCATCGCCACCGTCGACTGAGCGTTACTTGGTGATCGCGATGACTGCGCCCGGCCGCAGCCATTTCATGATCGACACCAGCTGAGCATCGTCGACCGCGACGCAGCCCTCGGTGGGTTGGCCGTCGGTGGTGTGGAAGAAGAACGCCGCACCGCCGCCGGGGGTTTTGTTCTTGTTGACGCCCATCACGACCGCGTGCTTGTACTGCGGAATCTGCAGGTTCTCGCTTTCGGCGGTGTTGAACGGGCACTGCGCCTTCTGGCACATCTGCATCGAGTTGAACGTGGGGCTGTGGTCGTCGCCGCTCCACCAGTAGTTGGGTCCGGAGACCTGGGTGTAGGGCAACCCGGTACCGGGGTTCGGGGCGGTGCCGAACGCGGCGTCGAGGCTGTACACGCCCGTCGGGGTGGCCGGTACCCCGCTCTTGGCCTGCGGCGCCATCCCCGCCGAACCCACGTGCGTCGGAACGCCGGTACGCAGCGCCTGCCAGCCGGCGGCGGTGCGTTGGTAGATGTCGATGGTCGCGTTGGAGCCGCCAGTGCTGACGACCGAAACCACTTGTGTGGCATTGCCAACCTGATTCGCGAACCAGGGCGTGCCGGCCAGCGGGTTGCCCGTTGGGGCGGCGGTTCCCGCCGGCGCGAGTAGCAGCGATGCCCACACGCAGCACGCCACAGCACACAGCGAAGTCAGCAATCGGCGCATGCATTCCATCGTCAGGCGACGCCAACCTCAAGGTCAAGTCAAGCTTTAGCCCCGGTTGGGTCACGGCGCCGTGATCAACGAAAAGCCCACCGCGGCAGCGGCTTAGGACGAAACACTGCCAGACACACCAGGACGTACAGGTATCCCAGTGCCCAGCCGGCGAATACGTCGGACGGGTAGTGCACGTTCAAGGCGACCCGCGAAAAGCCCACCAACACAAGGATGATCGCGGTCAGCGACATCGCGATGCGACCCAGCATCGCGCTCATCATCGGCATGATGAAGGCCAGCAGGGCGAGTAGGGACGCCGTCGTCTCGAGCGCGTGCCCCGAGGGAAACGACGTCTGGGCAATGGGCACCAGCATGGTCGACGGCCGCGGACGATCCGCCAGGCTCTTGGCCGCCTGCGTCACCAATCCGTTCAGCAGCCCACAAGCCACCAGCACCAGTGCCGCGCGCACGTCACGCCGTACCAACGCGGCCACCGCCGCGACCGTGTCGAGCACCCGCAACGGGACCGGCCCCAGCACATTCGTCACCACTCCCCAGAACCGCAGCCACGCCGGATGCTTGACGGCGGCGTCGTGCGAAGCGTTCAACAGCGACCAATCGATCCGGTGCAGCCAGCCCCAATTCTGCAGGTAGCCCACCCACATCAGCGCGTAGACCGCGGCGGCCACGAGAGCGGCGCAAACAGCCATCGGGAGCCGCGAGCGGGTCATCCCTAAGCGATACCAGGGCGTCTGCCACGGCGAGTGTGGGGGTTATGCACATCCGCATCTGGAAATTCGTCCATAGGCGCCACACTCGGCGGCGGCGACGCCACCCGGTTCCGCGTCATACTGGCGTCATGGCGGTCTTTGTCCGCAGGTTGCTCGGTATCGGCAAGCTACCCGAGGACCTGCATGCTCAGGTCGAAACCGAAGGCGTGCTCTACCTCGCCGACTACGTCCCGGTGACCAGGCGGTTCAGCGGCACCATCCCCGGTGTGCGGTTGCCGCGCAGCGTCGCCTACTACACGGGCTCGCTGGTACTCACCCGGCAACGGGTACTCGCGACGCTGTCGATGCTGCCGAAGCTGGCCGGTGCGACCGTCGACGTGCCCTGGGATGCACCGCAGACCGGCACGGCCCGGGCCGAGATCTCGTCGGACGGTTTGGAGGTACACGTCGACGTCGCGCGGGTCGACGACAAGTTCAGCGGCGAACTGTCGCTGCTCTACAAGACCGCGATCCCGGCGGATGTGCTCAGCGGGCTGCCGCTGCGTTCGTTGACGTTCGACATGGCGCCGGACTGCATCGTCCGCGCGGTCGGCGTCACCTATTCTCCGTGATCGTCATCAACGGCCACGGCGGCTGGCGGAGCACCGCGAGGCTTCCGATGACCGCGGCGAGCAGGCCGGTGAGCACTCCGATCAGCGCGACGCGATTGGCGTTGACGGCGGGCACCCAGGTCGCCCGGCCCTGACGAATGACGAAGACGCCGACCGGCCTTTCGACCGTGATCACGGTGGCACCGTCGGTGGTCTCGAAGGGTTCGCCGTAGACACGCCCCGACTGACGGTCGGTGGGCAGCTGCTCGAGCACGTCGGAATACTTCACTGCACGCTCCCTTGGTGGTGTTGTGGGACTGCGCGATACATTGACGCTAATGCCATTCTCCGCCGGCGAATACTCCGATGGCGCGGTGAGCGAACACGCGTTCAGCTCGCAAGATCGTCGCGTCGTTTACCGGGTAATCGCCGAACGACGGGACATGCGCCGGTTCGTGCCGGGCGCCGTGGTGCCCGAGGAAGTGCTGGCCCGCTTGCTGCAGGCCGCGCACGCCGCGCCCAGCGTCGGGTTGATGCAGCCGTGGCGTTTCATCCGGATCACCGACGACGCGGTGCGCCGCGGCATCCACGCCCTGGTCGACGAGGAACGCCCGCGCACCGCGGAAGCGCTGGGACCGCGCGGCGCGGAGTTCCTGCGGCTCAAGGTCGAAGGCATTCTCGAATGCGCCGAACTGCTGGTGGTGGCGCTGGCCGACAAACGCGACGTCCACATCTTCGGCCGGCGCACGCTGCCGCAGATGGATCTCGCGTCGGTGTCCTGCGCGATTCAGAACCTGTGGCTGGCGGCCCGGGCCGAAGGTCTCGGGGTCGGCTGGGTCTCGCTGTTCGATCCGCAACCCCTGGCCGAGCTGCTGGGCATGCCCGCCGATGCCGAGCCGGTGGCCATCCTGTGCGTCGGCCCGGTGCCCGACTTCCCCGACCGGCCGGCGCTGGAGCTCGACGGCTGGACGCATGCGCGACCGCTCTCGGAGTTCGTCTCCGAAAACCGATGGACTCAGCCGCCGGACACCCGGCCGGCGTCGGACACCGGAACGGCCAGCACGGTGCCGTCCCCGCCGGTGTGACGCGGGGATCGGCGACTTTGGCATACCCACGCGCCGAACGTGCACTCACTGATGGAATACCGCGGAAAACCCGCCCTCAGAGCACGTTCGGCGGACGGGAATGCGGCGACGCATTCAGATCCTTGGCAGGCGACTGCGGTATCGTCGCCGGTCGGCAAGGCATGGTAGGGAGGTGGCAGTGACCGGCGACAACGTACTGATCGTGCACTGGCACGACCTCGGGCGCTATCTCGGCGCCTACGGCCACCCGGACGTCAGCAGCCCGCGCATGGACCAGCTGGCCAGTGAAAGCATCCTGTTCACCCGGGCCCATGCCACCGCTCCGCTGTGCACACCGTCGCGCGGCTCGTTGTTCACCGGTCGCTACCCGCAAAGCAACGGCCTGGTCGGCCTGGCCCATCACGGCTGGGAATACCGCGCCGGCGTCCAGACCCTTCCCCAGATCCTGTCCGAATCGGGCTGGCACTCAGCGCTTTTCGGTATGCAGCACGAGACTTCGTACCCGAAGCGGCTGGGTTTCGACGAGGTGGACGTGTCGAACTCCTATTGCGACTACGTGGTGGACAGCGTCCAGGATTGGCTGCGCAACGACGCCGCGGCGCGGGCTGGACAGCCGTTCCTGCTGACGGCGGGATTCTTCGAGACCCATCGCCCCTACCCGCGGGACCGCTACGAGCCGGCCGACAGCGCGGCCGTCGATCCACCGGACTACCTGCCCGACACACCCGAGGTGCGCGGCGATCTCGCCGACTTCTACGGCGCGATCAGCACGGCGGACGCCGCGGTCGGCCGGATCGTGGACACCCTGGCCGAGACGGGTCTGGACACCAGCACCTGGGTGGTGTTCTTCACCGATCACGGGCCGGCCTTCCCCCGGGCGAAATCCACGCTGTACGACGCCGGAACAGGCATCGCGCTGCTCATCCGCCCGCCCACTTCGGCGGACCGGGCCGCGACACCCCAGGTCTACGAAGAACTGTTCAGCGGCGTCGACCTGGTTCCGACGTTGCTGGAGCTGCTGGGTCTCGACGTGCCCGCCGAGGTAGAGGGCGTCTCGCACGCCCATGCCCTGCTTGCACCCGAAACGCCGGCCGACCCGGTGCGCGATCAGGTCTACACGATGAAGACCTATCACGACTCGTTCGATCCGATTCGGGCAATCCGCACAAAGGAATACAGCTACATCGAGAACTACGCGCCGCGTCCGCTGCTGGACCTACCGTGGGATATCGAAGAAAGCCCGTCCGGGATGGCGGTCGCACCGTTCGTCAAAGCCGCGCGCCCGGAACGCGAACTCTACGATCTGCGAACCGATCCCACCGAGACCACCAATCTACTGGCCGATGGCGATCCGGAAATGGATGCGATCGCCGCGGATTTGGCTGTCCGCCTTAATGATTGGCGTCAGCGCACCGGCGACGTAATCCCCTCGGACTTCGCCGGTACCCGGATCGCGATGCGCTATACCGAAACGTATCAACGGATCCATCACACGACACCGGCGAACCGGTCGGCGATCGCCGTCGACCGCGGCGTCGAAGAGTAGACAGCCGCTACCCCGCGGCCGCGCCGCCGACCTCGGCGACGATGAATACCCGCCGGAACGGGAAAATCGTTGTGCCGTCGGCCCGCGGCGGGTAGGCGTCGTCGAGCAGCGGGATGAGCTCCTCGCGGAACTGATCCCAGCCCGCGTCGTCGAGGCGTTCACGCACCGGAACCAGCGCGGTGCCGGTAATCCATTCCAGCACTGGGTGTTCCCCGGTCAGCTGGTGTAGGTAGGTCGTCTCCCAGGCATCGACCCGGCACCCCGCGTCCATCAGCAGATTAGCGTAATGCGCCGGCGGCTGGACCACCGCGCCGACCCGGAACGGTATGTCTTTCAGCGTCTTTGCGTAGTGTTCGCGGCGCGCCACGGCCCGCACCGCGGCATGCGACGGGGTTTCGAAGTTACCCGGGATCTGCACCGCGATCCACGACCGGTCCGGTAGTTGGCCGGCCCACCGGACCAGCAGGTCGGCATGTTCGGGAACCCAATGCAGCGCGGCGTTGCTGACCACCACGTCGGTGTCGGGTTTCGGCTTCCAGTCCCGCAAGTCGGCAACCGAAGCATCGATTCCGCGTTCCCGGGCGGCGGCCACCATCTCCGGCGAGGTGTCCATGGCCTCGATGGCCGCGCCGGGCCAGCGCTTCTCGAGATATTTCGTCAAGTTGCCGGGTCCACAGCCCAGGTCGACGACCCGGCGCGCCCGCTCGGCCCCCACTCGCGAGAGCAGGTCGTAAAACGGACGGCTTCGATGGTCTGCAAATGCCAGGTAGACGTCTGGATCCCACATGTCGGTCCTCCTGATCAACGCCGTGGCTGGTCGGCGATATAGACAAACCGTATTACCGCATGGTGCCCCCGTGGCGCCCGAGTGGCCCCGTAATCGGGTCAAATGGCCAGGATCGGGCGCCGGGCCGGGATAGCATCGGCATTCGTGGGGTCCGACACAGATCCGATCGATCCGCCCATTCCGGTTCCCGACGTTCCCGGTGCCGATGTGCCACCCGGCGCCGACGGGTTGCCCCCGCTGTCGGCGTTGCCGCCGCGTGAACGCGGGGTGGTCGCCGCCTGCGCCGCCGGCGACGTCGCATTGCGCACCTGGGTGTCGTCGCTGCTGGCCGTGACAGCCGCGCCGGCGGTGGTGGCCACGACGTTGCGGCACAGCAAGTCCGGGAGCGAACGCGCCAACCTGAACTTCTACGCCGAGCTGGCCGCCGAGCACGATCCGGCGCAGTCATTCCCTGCTCCGACCGAACTGCCCCGGGTGTCGTCGCGGCCCGCCGGCCCGCTCGCGCGATGGATCGCGCGCGGCACCGTCGACAACATCTCGTTCCCCAGCAGTTTCACCGCGATCAATCCCGCGATGCGCGAGCGGTGGAATGCGTGGGGGTCCAACAACATCGTGCGCGCTCAGCATTGGCGCCACGACGACGGTCCTCGTCCCACGCTGTGCGTGATTCACGGCTTCATGGGGTCGTCGTATCTGGCCAATGGCCGCTTCTTCTCTATGCCGTGGTATTACCGGTCCGGCTACGACGTCTTGCTGTTTACGTTGCCGTTCCACGGCCAGCGTGCCGAAAAGTGCTCGCCGTTCAGCGGTTTCGGCTACTTCGCCGGCGGGCTCGGCGGCTTCGCCGAAGCGATGGCCCAGGCCGTGCACGACTTCCGGTCCGTCGTCGACTATTTGCGGCACACCGGCGTCGAACGCATTGCGCTGACCGGCCTTTCGCTGGGCGGCTACACGTCGGCGCTGGTGGCCTCCGTCGACGACCGGCTGGAGGCCGTCATCCCCAACTGCCCGGTCGTCACGCCGGCGACGATGTTCGACCAGTGGTTCCCGGCCAACAAGATGGTCGGCCTGGGGCTTGCGTTGTCCAACATCAATCGCGACGACCTGAATGCCGGGCTGGCTTACCATTGCCCGCTGAACTACCAGCCGCAACTTCCCAAGGACCGGCGGATGATCATCACCGGCCTCGCCGACCGGATGGCTCCCCCGGGACAGGCGGTCATGCTCTGGGAGCATTGGGATCGCTGTGCGCTGCACTGGTTTCCGGGCAGCCACGTGCTGCACACCAGCCAGCTGGACTACCTGCGGCGGATGACCAGCTTCCTGAACGGTTTTATGCTGAACTAGCCGCCTCGGTTCGCACCGCGCGGTGGGCGCCGGTCACCGGCGTCGGCCAATCCAGGGTCGCCAGCAGGCCGTCGGGCTCCGCGGTGTGACCGTCAAGTCGTTGCGTGGACAACAGATCCAGTGCCGCCAGGGCCGGCGCCTGGTTGCCGCGCTGCGGGATCAGCCCGTCCACCGGCGGCGCGCCCTCCGGGGGCGCATCGGTGAGGAAAGCACACGCGACCGCAACCGTGTCCTGCTCACCCGAGCGTGCGATCTCGAGCGCGGTGCACGTCTCGCGGGCCGGATGCGACCGAATGGCCTCCAGCGTCGCGGGCAGGTCCGCATCGACGACGATCTGATATGCGGCAACGAAATCCGAGGTGCCGCGCTGCACCGCACGCCAGCTCTCGCGGGCATTGGCCGTCAGCCACCGCGGCACGTCATCCGACGCGATGGCGTTGGCCTCCCAACCGATCTCGCGCAGGTGGTCGGCAAGCCGTCGCGCGACAACCTCGGCGGTCTCATGCAGCGGGATGCGCGATGAACGTGCCTGCAGCGCCGGCAAGTTGTCGGCCGCCGACACCGTGATACCGATCCACGTCTCGCGTCGCGATGCGTCGGATGCATTGTCGCGGCTGGTGATACGGACCTTGTCAGCGCGGATGCCGTAGCGGTCCAGGTATCGGGCGATCAGCTGCAGCGGCAGCACGGCGTCGTCGGCACTGGACGGCCCGATCCGCACCAACGCGGTTGTCTTTGCGGCAACGACGGATTGGATGTCGGCTTCCCCGGTCGGGTTGGAGCGGCGGCTCATGATGGCCAGCCGGCGCCGCAGAATCGTGGTGAAGTGCAGTCCGCGCCACCAGCCGAACAACACGATCACCGCCACGACGGCGACGCCGATCAGCCAGTAGTCACGAGTCGAGTGCCAGGGGTAGGCCAGCGCCGCTGGCACTACCGCCAACGCCGCCAGGGCGATCCGGGCGCTCCCCGGGATCGGGATCGAGCTCACGAGGTGGTCTCCTTCCGTCGGCGCGCGCCGGCGATCGCGGTCGCGGCGGCAACCGCCGCGACAATCAACGCCAGCGCGGCGGTCCCAGCGAACGCGACGGTTCGCGGGGTGTTGTCTTTCGGCGCAGGTGCCGGGGGTACGGCGACCGGCTTGGCCGGCGTCGCGGCCGGCCCGGTGCTCGCGGGCAGTTCCCAGGTGAGCGCTGCCAGCGGGTCCACACTGCCGGTGCCCACGACGTTCGACGGCGCCCGGGCACCGTTGTGCGCGGTCGCGGTGATCCGGCGCACCACGTCGGTGGCGGACAGGGTGGGGTACTTGCTGCGGACCAGCGCCGCGACACCCGACACGTAGCCGGCCGCGTAGCTGGTGCCGCTTAGCGCGCTCAGTTGCTGATGGTCGTCGGGCAGGCCGTTGGCCAGGCCGCCACCGTCGCGGTTGCTCACCGACACGATCTTTTCGCCCGGCGCCGCGACACCGACCCACGGCCCGGACATGGTGAATTTCGACGGCTGCCCATCCGCGGTCAAGGACGCCGCCGACAGCACGTAGGGCTGCCAGTACGACGGAATGGAGACCGACGTGACACCCGCCCAGTTCCGCGCATCGTCGGGGCGGGCGAGATCGGTGAGCGGGTTTGACTCGCAAGACATTCCGCCGCCGACCGAGCCGGTGGACCCGGTGTTGCCCGCCGCCGCCACGATCACCGCGTCCTTGTCCACCGCCGCGAAGCGGATCGCCGCACCGAGGGCGGCCTGATCGACGGGCCGGTCGGCCGCCATGCAGGTGACCTGCGAGATATCGATGACCCGTGCGCCCAGGTCGGCCGCATGCACGATCGCCCGGGCCAGCGTCGCGACCTCGAGGGACACCCGCGCCACCATCGGGTCGCCGCCCGGTGCGCGCGGCGAGAACTTGCCCGACGCCGTCCGGATCGCCAGCACGCGGGCCGCGGGCGCGACGCCCGAGAAGCCATCCTCGGAGGAAGGCTGGCCCGCGACGAGCCCGGCGACCAGGGTGCCGTGCCCGTCGCAGTCCGTCAGGCCGTCGGTCGTCTCCACGAAATCGCCGCCGGGATCGACATTCGGCAGCCGGGGTCCCGGCCGCACCCCGGTGTCGAGCACCGCCACCAGCTGACCTTCGCCGCGGGAAAACTGCCATGCCGCGGGCAGATTCAGCATCGCCTGACTGGGCGTCACGGCCGTGGGATCGCTGCCTCCGATGACGCCGGAAGCGGCGCACGGCCCGCGCTGCTCCATCGGCTGCACCGGTCCGGCAGCGCCGCTAGGCGGCTGCACGCCCGGGTCGACCGCGGGCTGGCCGATCGCCGATGCCTGCGGACAGCCCCACGGGACGATGGCCTGCGCGAAGACCAACACCGCTGTGAGGCAGGCGAATCCGGCACGAATCATCGATTGAGCACCCAGGCGAAGAGGCCGACCAGGTAGGCGATGACAGGAATCAGCGAAGCGTCCAGGCCGGTCGCGACGAAGCCCAGCAGGCGGCGCAGCGGCAGCGAGTAGGTGTCCGGCGAGGCGATGCTCGGGTTCAGGGCCACCACTGCCCACGCCAGCACCAGCGCAACGAGCACCGCCGCCGCGACGAAGGCGGCCAGGAAACGTTCGGTCGAGGTGTAGAACACCAGCAGGACACCGGCGACCAGGAACGGCTGGGCCAGCAGCCACGCCTTGCACGCGGCCGAATCCCACACGCGGGCACGCAGCACGGAGGTCGCCGCGGTGGCGGCCAGCACGTACCAGCCCCAGCCGCTCAACGATTCGGGTCGCAGCGCGATCGCCACCGATCCCAGCACACTGAGCAGCGCCGCGCCGGCGATAAAGCCACTCTGGTGGGCGTCCCCGATGCGCACCCGTCGCGGCAGGTCCTCGAGCACCCGAAGCGCGGGCGCCGACGGAGTCGGATCCCCCGGTGCCGGGATGACCGGCAGCGGGAAGCGTGCCCACAGTGCGGACAGCTGGGCCGCCTCGATGGTGACCAGCAGAGCCACCACGATCAGCCCAGCGCCGATAGTCAATACCGGTAGCCGCCAAAGCAATTCGGCACCGGCAGCCAATAAGACACCGGCCCCCAGCACCGCGGTCGCGGTGAAGAAACCGGCGATGCGTTCCCGCTCGGCGGTCGGCACCATCAGCACGATCAGCGACCACGCGGTCACACCGGCAGCGGCCAGCACCAGCTGCGCCGCACCGAACTTCCCGGGCACGGCCAACGCGAGGGCTGCGCCGACGGGTACCAGCGCCGCCATCGACAGCGCCATCCCGGTGCGCTCCGAACGCAGCGTGACGAACAAACCGGCGATCGCGGTCGCTGCCGCGATCACGCTGACCGCGACCAGTCCGGCCAGTGCGCCGGTGGCGACCCGGTAGGTCACCCCCAGTCCAGTGGCCAGGAAGGCCACCAGGATCGCCGCCAGCAGCGCCCCGCGCTGGATCTGCGCGATGCCCCACGGCTTGAGTCTCGACGTCGAGAAGATCATTGCGGCGTCGGCGATATCCTCGACAATGCCGGGCGCGGCCGGACCGGACGGAACCGGCTGCAGCGCAAGCAAATCCCCGTCGACCACGCCGACGGTATCCAGGCTGGCGTCCAGACTGAACGGCGCTCCCCCGATCGGCGCCAGGCTCAGTTGGGAAACGGCGCCGGTGCGCGCACTGTCGGGGTCACCGCCGTCGCCGTTCTGTGCCGTCGGGACCACCAGTCGCTGCACCGCGGGCAGGACTTCACGCAGCGGCAGCTCGGTGGGCAGGGCTACTTCTGTCAGCCTGCTGTGCGCGAGGATGGCCACGCGAACGATCGGCATGACCGCACCGGAGGTCAACGGACCCTCGAATCAGCCTGGTACATCGTGTTCTCTCTCTATCTTGTTGTGTTTTAGGCGTATTGGGTGGATAGATCTCGCGACAGCCGCTGACCGGGGAACCAGTGTCCCTCGGGCAGGCAGGCGGTCAAGTTCTCGATCGCGACGGCAATCGCAAACGGGGTTCCCGGACTGAACGTCGAGACCCATTCACCGTCGAACGCGCGGGACGGACTGACCAGGATCCGGCCCGCGGTGGTGTCGACGATGCTCATCCCGACTTCGGTGGTGGCGTGCTGACCGTCGCGATGGCGACCGGCGACGATCTCCACGTAGGTGCGCGGGCCGGTGAATACGGATTCCACCACTGCCCTGGCGGATTGCGGAATGCCAAGGTAGTCAAGGACTTCAGTCAGCGGCGCACCGGAGCGCAGTCGTTCGTCGGCGCGCGCTCCCACACGCGCCGGCATGCTGAATTCCGCGAACTGCGCCGGCGGACGCTGGCCCAGCCCCACACCGAGGACCGGAACCAGTGCCCGCGCGTCGCCGATATTCATGGCGGTGAACGTGACCAGCTGCGCGCTGCGTAGCGCGACGACGGACTGGCCGGTGGCGCCGGCGCGCCGCGCCACCACACCGCGCAGCAACTCGCCGGCACCGCTGGCTGCGCCGGAGCCCACGTAGCGCAGATCAAGCCATTGGTCGGGAAAACACACCAACTTGATCCAGTCGGCGACCGCCCGGTTCACCACACCGTCGGGCCCCATCAGACCCATCCGGGTCAGCTCGTCCTTCTGATCTTTGAAGAACGCGTCCCGCTCCGCGGCATCGCGATAGGGCGTCGTGATCGCCAAAACCCATGGAAAGGTACCCGCGCCAACGGTTTCGGCGATGAACCACGCGTTTTCGACCGTCAGCTCGACGGCATTGGGCTCGACACTCATCGACGGAGGACTAACCGCCCCACTTGGCGGCTTCGGCCGTGTCGCGGGCGAACATGGCCAGGGTGTTGTTTTCGTGCGTGCTGGCCATCGCCTGGTAAGAGCGCACCAACGCCTCCATGGCCTGGTTCCACTGAGCCTGCCAAACCTGGTAGGTCATACCGGTGTCACCCTGCCAGGCGTTCTGCAACGCGGCCTGCTCGGTGGCGATGTCGGCGCCGAGGCCCTGCATCGTGCCGGCATAGCCCGACATGTCGGCGGCGTGGCTCAACATCGCCGGGTAGTTGTACATGATCTGCGACATCTCAAGTCCTTTCGCGGTTACTAGGGGTCAGCTCAGAACGAGGTGTAGCCGGACGCGGCGGCGGCGTCGGCGGCCACATAGGTGCCCGCGGCGTCACCGAGGTTGGCCTGAGCGATGTCCAGCAGGGTGTTGACCCGTGCCGCCATCTCCACGAACCGGGCGTGCGCGGCCTGGAACGCAGCCGAAGACTCGCCCTGGTGGAATGCCTGGGCGGCCATCGCTTCCTGCTCGGCCCCGTTGATCGTGCTGCGCATCAGGGCGGCCTTGGCGCTGAACGCCGACTGCGAGGCCACCAACTGTGGAATGTGAGCATCCAGAAGACTCATGACATTTCCTTTCTCTTCTGTCCCTTACGATTTCGGCTATTGACTGCGCTACTGCTAACTTTCGGAGCCCCCTCCCCCCGCCTGATCGGGCTCATCGGGACCCGCGCCGTCGCGGTCCCAGGTTCCCGGCACCATCGGCATCCGCGGGCCGCTGCCGTACTCATCGCCAGCCAGCTCGGTCAGTCCCGATGCCTGCAGATCCGCGTCTTTGCGCGCGGTTCCGGCAAATCCAAGCCGCCCGGCCCCACTGCCCGAAGCCATTGCGGCCGTGACCCCCTCGGCGCCACCCCAGTCGGGATCGACGTCGACGTTCATGTCGAGGAACTCGTCACCGTGATCGCGCATCGCGGCCCGTCGGCGTCGTCGAGCCGCGGCCGCGCGGCCGGGTACCGCTGCAGCGGCCGCCGGGATGGTCGCGGCCGGTGCCTTAATCCCGCCGCGGCCGCCCAGGGTGGGGCCGAAGCCGGTTTCCGGATCGCTACCCATGGCCACCAGATAGCCGAAAGTCCCGGCGACCGGAGCGGGTGCCGGTGCGGTCGCCGCGGTGGCGGGCGCGGCGGGTGCGGACGCGGGAGCCGACGCGGGCGTCGCAGCCGGCGGGGCCATGGCTGCCACCGGCGGCATGGATGAACTCTGGGCGGGCAGCACCGGCGGGACCGCGACCGCGCCCGGCACCTCGGGCAGGTCCTGCGGGTTCTGCAAGTACAGGTAGGCGCCGATGCCGATGACCAGTGGGATCAGGAAGGGGGCGGTCAGAATCGCGCCCCAGGTGGGCCAGCCGAGCAGGTTGGTGACCAGCTGATAGGCGAGGAAGAACAGCAGCGGTCCGTTTGCCACCAGGAACGGCCCCAAATTCTGCATGAACTGCTGAATCATGTCGTTCAGGTTCTGGAAGAACTGCTGCAGTTGCCGCAGGAGGTTCTCCCACCAGTTCCCGGAATCCGAGTCACCCTGCTGGGCCAGCGTCGAGAAGTTGTTGGTCTCGGCACCGGGACGCAGCACGTTGGGAGCGGGGTCCGTCCGCGGCGCCCCGGCCAGCGCCGCGTCCGACACCACCTGGTAGGTGCTCATCGTGATGGCGGCCTGGACCCACATCCGTGCGTAGTCGGCCTCGTTGACCGCGATCGGAATCGTGTTGATCCCAAAGAAATTCGTCCCCACCAGCACACCGTGGATCATGTGGTTGGCGGCCAGCTCCCCCAGTGTCGGCATGGCCGTCAAGGCGCCGGTGTAGGCCGCCGCCGCGACTTCGTGCTGGGCAGCCACCCCCGCGCTGTCGGCGCTGGCCTGCATCAGCCACGCCAGATAGGGGATGTGCGCGGCCGCGTATTGCTCGGCGGTCGGCCCTTCCCACGAGCCCGCCTGTACTTCCCCCAGTAGCCCACTGAGTTCGGCTGCCGCGTCGGCATATTCGGTGCTGAGCGAGGTCCACGCACCGGCGGCCGCCAACAGCGGCCCCGGTCCCGGTCCAGCGGTCAGCAACGCCGAATGCACCTCCGGCGGAGACGCCATCCAGATAGGCGCGGTCATTGTCAGACGCCGTACGTGACGGCCGCGGCGGTGTCACCCGCGAGGTAACTCGCCCCGCCTTCGCCGACGCCGATACCGGCGCGGCCCAGCTCCTCGACGCCCTCGGCGGCCACCACCGAGTGCAGCTGGCCCTGGGCACTGAATCCCGCTGCCGTCGTCAGCGACACCGGATCCGCCGCGGGTGGCACCACCGCGGTGATCGCCGGAGCGGCCGCCGCGTGCGCACTCGCCAACCGCGCCGTCAGCGCCTCCACCGCCGCACTCGTCGCCGCCAGGCCTTCAGGGACAACTCGCAACGTCATATTGACTCCTTTTGTTGCGCTTCACTAATCACCATCAGCGGGCGAAACCTTCGTCGGCTCCCCCTACAACAGACTCGCCAACCAACGGGTTGACCAACTGCACATACGTCGGGCTTTCGGTGTCTCCCAACAGAATTGCCCGCCCGGCAGGCAACCGGCCAAACCGTTGACCGCGGATCTTCCCGCTGTCCTGCGGATTGCCCGCCAGCATCAGCGTGGTTGCCTGCAAGTCGTTGAACCGGCGCAGCAGCGGGCTGGTCATCAGGGCATGCCCCGAGCCGGTGGCCCGCGCCGTCACGATCACCCTCAGCCCCAGATCGGCAGCCTGGCTCAGCTCCGGAATGAGGCTGGCCCACGGTCGCTGTCCGATGTATGGGCCACTCATCGCCGGTGCGTCCGGAATCTGGTCGACGTCATCGATGATCAGGTAGTGGGTGTGGCCCTCGTAACTCCACCGCGCCAACTCCGCTGCCGACAAGCCCGCCGGTGGACGGCGCGATCCGATGATGTTGGACAGGCCCAGCATCGCCGGGATGATCCGGTCGATGTTGGCGGTGTACTCATTGTCGGCGAAGAGCGGCTCCTCGACGAGATGCAGCCGCCGATCCAGCACCGTGAACGCCACCTGATCCGATGTGGAGTGCTCGCGGATGGTGCGGATAATGTGGCGCAACAAGGTGGTCTTGCCCGACTTGCTGTCGCCGAACACCATCAGCAGCGGGTTCTCCGCGAAGTCGAGCACGACCGGCGCCAAGTCCTCTTCGCGCTGGCCGATGACGACCTGTTCCGGTCCGCGATACAGCGGCCCGAGGGCGTCCGGTGCCAGGTTGGTCGGCAGCAGCCGAACCGGCGGTGCCGCCATGCCCGGGTAGCGGGCGTTGATCGCGGCGATCTGGTCCAGCTGCGGGGCCGCGAACAGGAAGTGTTCGGCGGCCATGGTCAGCCCGCGACCCGGCTGGTCGGCCGGCACGGCGTCGGCCGGGCGGCGCAGCGCCCCGACCACCCGCACATTGCTGTCCCGCGCGTCGTGCAGCTTGAGCTCGAGGCGCAGCCCGAGGCCATCCCGCATCGCCAACGGCACCTCCAGCCAGCTCGGGGTGGTGACGATCACGTGGATGCCGTACGCAAGGCCTACGTTGACCAGCTCAGTCACCTTGGCCAGCAACGGGTTACGCGTGTTGAACTGGTCGGTGTTGTCCCGGGCGAAGGCGTAGAGGTTGTCGATGACCAGGAACACCTCACCGAAGCCATCGTCGTGAGTCGAACCGTGCTTGTCGCGGAACGCCTCGCGGTGCTGGCGGGAAAGCAGCAACTGCTCGAGCTCGCCGAAGGTGCGGCGAATGCGCTCGGGCTCCAACGGTGACGCCACACTGCCGACGTGCGCCAGGTCTTCCAGGGCACGCAGCTGACCACCGCCGTAGTCCAGGCAGTAGAAGGTGACGTCGCGCGGCGAATGCAAGCTGGCCGCGGACAGCATGAACGTCTGCAGCGCAGACGATTTACCGGACTTTGCGCCGCCGTGAATCACCATGTTGCCCGACGCCGACGTGGCATCGAAAATCAGTGGGTCGCGGCGCATCTCGAACGGCTTGTCGATCTCACCGAGCGGCCAACGCCATTGCCGGTCCGGCACCGCGGCGTTGGCCAGCACCGTCGTCAGCGGGATCGGCTCGTCCAGCGGCGGCAACCAGAGCTGCGGCGCCCGGGGCCCGTAGCGCGCCAGCTGTTCGCCGATGGTCGCGATCAGCTTGCGCGGCGGGCCGGCGAACTCGTCTTGGTCGGCTCCGGTGATCACCGTGCCCTGATCGGGCTCGACCCGTCCGGCCGTGAACAGTTTGGGCTGTGGAACAGACTGCACCACAAGGGTCTTGGCGGTCCGCGGCGGCTCGTAGATGCCGTCGACGTAGGTGCTGCGGAACTTGATCGGGGCGGCACCGGGGGCGGGCACCAAGAAGCCCACGCCCTTGTGTTCCTTACCCGATTCGATGTGATAGGCGTCGTCCACGCCGATGATCTGGCGAGAAACGCTGGGACTGGCCACCTTCAAGCCGATGCGATACGAGGTGTTCTTGTCGATGTCCTTGATCTTGCCGACATCCAGCGTCTGGGACGCGAACAGGATGTGGATGCGGAACGAGCGGCCCTTGCGCGCCACGTAGTCGAACAGTTCCGCGTACTCCGGGTAGTCGGCCAGCATCAGCGTGAACTCGTCGGCGACCACGAACAAGGTCGGGATCGGCGGCAGGTCTTCGGCGCCGGGGGCGCCGGAATCCCGAGCGTTCTCGTATTCGACCACCGAGTTGAACGCGCTGCCCTGCACCCGCCGGCCGGCCTCGCGCAGCAACGTTTCGCGCCGTGCCACCTCACCACGCAGCGTGTCGGCGAACCGGTCGGCCAGCGATTTCTTCTCGGCCATGTTCGAGATCACCGCGACGACCTGCGGGAAGTCCCGGAAGCTGTCGGCCCCGGCCTCACCCTTGAAGTCGGCATAGATCACGATG
This sequence comes from Mycobacterium ahvazicum, assembly GCF_900176255.2. GTDB lineage: Bacteria > Actinomycetota > Actinomycetes > Mycobacteriales > Mycobacteriaceae > Mycobacterium > Mycobacterium ahvazicum. The sequence goes on along the minus strand of NZ_FXEG02000002.1, from coordinate 17,073 downwards.
AGCCGGTCGGCCGAATGAGTTGTCAACAGCGACAAAAGGATTGACATCAGGGTCTGCGACTTGCCGGAACCGGTCATACCGATCATCAGGCCGTGTGGACCCATCCCGCCCTCGGCTTCGTCCTTCAGGTCGAAGTAGAGCGGTTCGCCGGTCGCGGTGACCCCGATCGGCACCCGCAACTCGTCGTCGCGACGCCGCGGTCCCCACAGCGTCGGCACATCCAGCTGCGACGCGTCCGGAACACCCAGCAGCGTCGTGAACGTGGCGCCCCGGGTGGCCGCCGAGCGCAGCCCGGTGTGAGTCGGGTTGGAATCCCAGCGCGACAGCTGACGCGCCAGGTGGGCGGTCTCGTCGGCGCCGAGCGCGTCGGCGTTGTCGATGAACGGCTGCCAGCCGCCGGTCTGCCAGCGCTCGATGGCCCGGCCACCGCCCCCGACGACACGCAGAATCGGCTTTTCCGGATCCGAATACTGTTCTCGGTGAGGCGATGTCGTGGTGCGGTGCACCACGGTCACGCCGGCCCGTCCGAGTGCCAGCGCCGAGGCGTTCACGTCGTATTCGGGGTCGTCGATGATGATCAGCAGGTGCCGCAGCGCGTCGGCCGGATCGCCGGTGAACGCCGGCCGGTCGGCCAGCGCTGGGCCCAGTAGGGCGACCAGTTCATCGGGGTCACTGGACAGGAAGCGGGCCGGGCCGACACCGTCCACCTCGCCGGGAATGTCGCTGTGGGGCAACCACTTCAGCCAGGACCAGTCGTGGTTCTCCGGATCGCGGGTGGCCAGCGCCACCCCCAGCACGGTCGGGTCGTGCCAGGTGACGGCCTGAGCGACCCAGGCCCGCAACGCCCCCCGCACCTCGTCGGGTTCACCGAGGATGGTGATCCGGGAAACCTTGCTCAAGTCGATTCCGGTGGGCACGTCGCGCACGGTGCGCTGGGTATCGAGCAAGCTACGTAATGCGCTGTGCGACACCGGTTCCAGATCGATTTCGTCGGCGGTGTCCTGGACCCGCACTGCGGTGGCCAGGGGGACCTGGTGCCGCCCGGCCCGCAGCACCAGAAAGTCGGGGTCGTGCGGGTCACGTTCCCACTGGCGGCGAGACCCGGGCACCGTTGCCAAAGCCGCCGGCTCGGGATGCGACCACTGCGCGGCGGCACGCTGCTGGGCGGCCTGGGTGCGGATGTTGTCCCGGACGACTGACAGGTAGCGCAGGTAGTCGGCGCGTTCGGCGTCGACCTCCTCGGTGCGCATCTTGTTGTCGTTGCCGCGATAGAGCGCGGTTGCGGCCAGCAGCAACACAAACGGGAAGAACAGGGTCTGCGGGGAAATCACCCGCATCCCGGTGGCGACCAGCGCCACGATCATGCCGACGATCAGAATCACCAGCACGTAGGGCATCGCGCGGCGCAGGAACGACGGCGGAATCACCCGCGGCAACTCTGGCGGCGCTTCGATGGTGATGGTGCCCTGGCGGGTGCTCGGCGGCGCCAGGCGCCGACGGGCTTCGAAGATCAGTCGGCTCATCGGGGTCCTCCTTCGGCCGACACCGGACGTCCGGGCTTGCTGTCGGGCGCCAACCCGTCGTGTGCAAGTAGCGCGTCGGCGCGCGATAGCGTCGGGCCCGTCGCGAACAGCGACAGTATCGACCAGGGAATGGGAACGGGGGGTGTGGTCAAGCCAAGGGCCTCAACGGTTTTGCCGTGCGAGGCGTTCTCGGCCTCGTTGTCGATGCCATAGCGCACTCCGGTGTCGGACACCCAGAACAGTGAGCCCGCACCCGGCGATGTCGCTGCGCCACCGACGCTCTGCGCGAAGTAGCCGGTGCCCGGTGCCAGGGCCACCCGGGTGGCGATCCCCTGCGTGCCGCCGCCGATCAGGTTCACGGTGCGAACCGACTCCGGCACCGGCAGCGCGGAACCCGCCAGCAGGCTCAGCGAGCTACTCGCGGCCCCGGCCGGCTTGCTCCAGTACGCGCAGGCGACGGGATTCCTGGCCGCGTCGACAAGGGCGATTTGGCGGTCCGGAAAGCGCGTGGTGTCCAGCATCCGCGACACCGGCAGCTTGGCCACCTCGTCGGCGCCCAGCCGCGGGGGCTGGTCCAGGCCATAGGAATTGGTGTTGCGCAGGACCGCGGCGAGCACCGGCGAGATCGGCTGCAGACCGTCTGGCAGCACCGCGTAGTAACGCACGTTGCCCGGGTCGACGCCGTAGGACGTCACCACCGACCCGATCGGCGCCGGGACCGGGTAGGTCGCCGGGGTACCGGCATTCGGGACGCCGGGCGCCGCGAGTGCGGGCGCCTCGGGGATCGCGTTGAACAGCCCCGCCGCGATGGGCCGCGGTGCCGGCAGGTCGGCACTCAGCCCCAACGCATTGGTGACCGCGTGGTTGGCCAGGTCGATCTGGCTGCGCTTGCCGTTCCACAGCAGCCAGGTGCTAGCACCCTTGTCGCCGGTGAACTCGACGAGAATTGCGTCGGCGGGCCCGATGGTGGCCGCACGGGCACCGCTGCTGTCGGGCGTGCCTGCGATCACGGTCACGCCGGTGCTGTGCACGGCGTGCGATCCCTGGGCCGCCTCACTGACCGCGTCGCACACCGTCCAGTTCGCGTCATGAGATGTGTTCTGCACCATGCGTTCTGGCGCTCCCGGGATGCCGATCAGGTTTCCGCGCGGAAACCGGTCCAGCTCACTGCTTTTCACCGTGGCGGGGTTGACCGGCTTGCCGGCTATCAGCCGGGCCGAGGTCAGGTTGAGCACCGGGTGCAGTTCGTCGCCGATACGCACGTACAGTGCGGCCGTGTCCCGATCAGCGAGCACCGCGTTGTTGCCCGCCTGACCATTTGGCCGGATCAGCGAGAACACGAAACAACCAGCCAGGCCGGTGATCAGAATCAGGGCGCCCATCAGCACCGCGCGCGACTGGGTGCGCAGCGGGTCGACCAGCATCCTGGTGTCGTGCAAGGCGATTCCCGAGGCGATGCGGCGCATCACGAAACGCCAGCCCGTCACCTGATGCCGGGTGACGAACCCCCGGCGGTAGACCACCTTGTCGGGATTGTCGTTCACGGGGGTACGCGACGAGAACGAACGTCGTTCGTCCTGAGGTTCGGGATTGGTCATGACGGCACCGATAGCCCGAGCCCGCGCAGCAGCGGTTCTACCGAATTACTGACATCTCGGTCGGTGATCGTCATCAGCTCCTCATCGGTGAACGCGCCGGTTCCCGCCTGCTCTGAATGGTCCAACCGGAATTCGCGCTCCTCCTCGGAGCGCTCGACGATGTTCCGGACAAAACGACCGTTACCCGCGATATCGAGGCTGCGCCGTTCGACGCCGTTGGAGTCGGGGGTCGTGGCCGTCGCCAATTTCTCGAACAGGTCGTCCATGTGGTCGAGCGCAGACTGCTCGAAGATACTGTCGCGCTGTTCGGCCATCTTGCGCGCGATCTCCACCAACTCATGGGAGTTGTACGACGGGAAAGTGATGTTGCGGGTAAAGCGCGACCGCAGACCCTCGTTGGTGTCCAGGAACTTGTCCAGATCCGCCCGGTACCCGGCGATGATCACCACCAGCCGGTCACGGTCGTTTTCCATGCGGGCCAGCAGCGTGTCGATGGCGACCAGGCCGAAGTCGTTCTTGGCGCCGGTGGCCACCAGGGCGTAGGCCTCGTCGAGGAACAACACCCCGTCCAGCGCACTGTCGATGATCGCGTTGGTCTTGGCCTCGGTTTCGCCGATGTGCTGACCGATCAGGTCGGCGCGGTGCACCTCGCGAATGTTTTCCTTCTTCAAAAGCCCAAGGCCGCAATAGATTTTGGCGACCACACGCGCAATCGTGGTCTTACCGGTCCCGGGTGGTCCGGCGAACACGAGGTGGTGGGCGCGTTGTGCGACCTGCAGGCCGCGCTGCTTACGCACCAGCTCCATGGCCACCGAACTCTTGAGCCGGGATACCTGGTTTTTCACCTCTTCGAGGCCGATGAACTCGGTGAGCTGACGTTCGGCCTCGTGCAGCAGCACGGACTTGCGTTCGTGCGCGGCGGGGTCGACGAAATCCTCTGCACTGGGCTCGGTTTCCGGATCCCACGGGTCGGTGCGGGCCTCGATGCGAGCCGCATTGGTGGTCACAATCCCGAAACTGGTATCGGTCAGGGCCGTTTCGACCTGTTCGTTCTCCGGGTGCGCGGCGTACAGGTCCTGGAGGACCTCGCTCGCCGACTCTTCGTCGACGTGCGCACGTAGCACGAGCGCCTTGGCCAACGTCCCGTCGACGGTGGCCACCTCGACCGGGCCCTGCGGCTCCTCGAGGTAGGACAGCGCGGGGGCGAACAGGCCCAGACGGGCCAGTGCGGTTCCCAGCGCGATCTTGGCCGCGTGCGCGTAGGCGCCGTCGAGATCGGCGTCGTTGACGATCGGGGTCAGCAGCTTCACGACGTCGGACCATCGCTCGGCGCGGTAGTTGATGACCACGGAGATCCACCGCGCCTCACGCCAGCTCGGACGGCGTGCGGTCAGCCCGGTGACGATCTCGTCGGCCTCGGCAAACCGTCCGGCCGTGGCCAGGGCCGCGGCGAAGGCGAGGTGAAACTCCTCCGGGTTGGCGGCGCGAAACTGTAGATACAGTCCGCTGTCGTAGCGGAAGCCCAGGGCTCCGGGCGCCAAATCGGCCTGCCGCTGCAGCACCCCGGCCGTGGCCGCGGTGCGCGACACCGCCTCCAGTACCCGCAAGGATGCGTCGCCCGCGGCCGCGAGCCCGGTCCACGCGTCGCACTGGTCGTGGGCGACGCGTGTCAGGGCGGTGAAGCCCGAGCGAGCGGCGGCCAGGTCGGCGGGGCGCTGACGCTGATATACCGCGATACCGAGAGCGCGGCAGCACGTAGCAAAACGGCTGACGACGTCGCCGTCGACTCTGGCGTCCACCCGGGAAGTGCCGGGCTGGACTGCGAGCACACCGCTGTCACCGAGTTCCACGGCCGCTACTTTCCATGAAGATAGTCTCCCCTAACTTAATTTGCTGAAGTTAGCATTGCATAAGCTAAGTGTCGAGGCTCTTGGGGCCGTCCGACCGACCACCTGCCCACCCTGATTCCACCCCTGAACTGGGTTTTCTGAGCGTTCACCGGTCCACCTCTCCAGTTGTGGCATTGGCCGCACTTCCCCTCGACGGCAGAGCCTACTGAAAATGGTTTTCATTAGCAAAGCGCTTCTCCGGGCGGCGGTGGCCCCGACGTCGCCGGGGACTCCAGACCCGCGCGCTGACGCTGGAAGCCGGCGGGCGGCAAGCTCCCGGGCCGACTCGAATTCGCGGTGGTCGTTGATCGCCAAACGCCGGCGCGGGGGTGCGGCCATCCAAACCGGCGCGGTCACAGCAGCGACTCCTAACCGATCGGGTGGGCGCAACGACCGCCTTAGCTGATAAGCGGCGCCGCGAGCAGGCAGTTAATAGTCGGCTACTCGACCGGAAAAGTTCCCTGCTGGGCGCCCGCCCGGTTTGCGCTCCGGGCGTCTCACGTCGGTCCGTCATCGCTGGGTAGCTGCCAGGTTCCAGGCACCATCGGAACCGACGTGCCGCTTCCGAATCCGTCGCCTTCCAGCGTCGCCAATCCGGCAGCCGGCACCGCATCCTTGCGGACGGTCCCAGCAAACCCCAAAGCACCGGCTCCCTGCTCGGACGGCGCGGAGGGGCCAGTTCCAACCGGCTCGTCGACGAAAGGACCGGCCTGATCATCGGCGTCCAAGAATTCGTAACGGTAGCCAGGCTGATGGCCCCTCATCGCTGCGCGCCGGCGCCGACGCGCCTTGCTCTCTTCCCGCGCGGCTGCCGCGGCTGCGGCGGCGGCAGCCGCCGAATCGGGCTCCGGAGCTCTGCGTTGTGCGCCGCTGCTCATGCCCGAGCCGGACCCGATGCCGGGGCCTCCCACTAGGTACGGGTACGCCGCGCCCTCGATCCCGGCGGGCGGCGGCGGGGATCCGGCTGCCGGGGCCGAAGCCGGCGCGGACGCGGGAGCCGAAGCCGGGGCTGGGGACGGCGTAGGAGCCGCGGCGCTCGCTGCAGCAGGGGCGCTCAGCACGGCCGGCGGACGAGGCGCATCGGGCAGTGCTGCGGGTACCACCGGGGCAGGGGCCACGTCGGGCTGGATCGCGGCGAGCGACGCCAGGCTCGCCAAGGCTCCGGCGAATCCGAGGCTGGAGGTCGCCACAATGATCGCGATTTGCGGGGCGAACGCCTGAAAGGCCTCGATGACGTGGGTGAACTCGTCGGCGACCAGTAGCCCAATGTCGGCCCACAACTGCGCGAACGCCTGGGCCGGGTTCGTTTGGAATAACTTTAAGTCGCGGCCCAACGTCTGGAATATTTCGAGGAAGCGGTTTATCCACCAACTCAGCTGGTACGGGTTGCCGTCGTCGTTGTCGATGATGTCGTCGTAGGGAAGATTGCTCCCACTGTCGGAGCTGCCGGTGTCGTCGGCTTGCATGATCACCGGCGCCGGATCGGCCTGCGGGCTGGCCGCCAGGGCCGTGCTGGTGATGGCCTGATAGGTGGACATCGTGGTGGCGGCCTGGACCCACATCCGTGCGTAGTCCGCCTCGTTGACCGCGATCGGAATCGTGTTCATCCCAAAGAAATTGGTCGCCACCAAGACGCCGTGTACCAGGTGGTTGGTGGCCAATTCGGGCAGCGTCGGCATCGCCGCCACCGCGGCCGTGTAGGCGGCTGCCGCCGTCGCGTGCTGGGCCGCCATCGCCGCACTGTCGGCGCTGGCTTTCGTCAGCCAGGCCAGGTAAGGCGCATGGGCAGCCACATACTCCTCGGCGGTCGGCCCCTGCCACGCCCCGGCCTGGGTATTGGACAAGATCGCGGAGAGTTCGTCCGCGGTCTCGGCGTAGGAGGCACTCAACGACTCCCACGCGTCACTGGCGGCCAGCAAACCACCGGGTCCCGGACCGCTGCTCAGCAGGCTGGAGTGAACTTCGGGAGGCGATCCCATCCATATCGGTGCGGTCATTCCCGGCCGCCGACCGAGTACGGCATCGACAGCGCCATCCCAGCACTCCTCGCCTGGCCGGAATCGGCGACGCCCGGGCAGTGGACGGCACACCTATCAGCCTGTTAGTAGTCGGCGAACAGTGCGCACTAGTTCCCGCGCGTCTTGAACTCATCGAAAGCTCAGAGAAAGACGCCGCGAAAGAGTCGCGCGAGACTACCGCGGAGAACTCACGCCCGAACGGCGCTGACCAGGGTGTTGCGGGCAATCATCGGTCCCGCTTCGGTGTCTGGCCCGGGTACCGGGCGGCCGACCTCGCGCAGGTAATCGGCCAGCGGGGTGCCGACCGCCTTCCAGCCGTGCTGGCCGAACCATTCGGTGGCCGGGGCGTGTTGCTCGTTGTAGACCAATTGGAAGAACAGCCGCTTGTCGCCCTGGGCGCCGGCCGCGCGCTCTTCTTCGACGGCGGCCTCGAATTCGTCGGGCTGCAGCGGTGCGCCATCCTCCACGGCGACATGGCTGCCGTGTCCGGCCAGGCTGTCGATGCCGGTGAACAGCTGCTCCTGCGCGGTGGCCGGCAAATAGATCAGCAGTCCCTCGGCGATCCACGCCGACGGCTTGGCAGGGTCGAAGCCGCTGTCCCGCAACGCTTGTGGCCAGTCGTCGCGCAGGTCGACGGCGATCTCCCGCCGCTCGGCGCGCGGCTGGTCGCCGTGGCCGGCGAGCACCCGATGCTTGAAATCGAGGACCTGCGGGCGATCCAGTTCGAAGATCGTGGTCGCGGCGGGCCAGTCCAGCCGGTAGGCGCGCGAGTCGAGCCCGGCCGCCAGCAGGACGATCTGGCGCGCACCGGCGTCGGCGGCCCGCAGGAAGTAGTCGTCGAAGTACTTCGTGCGGGCGGCCTGGAAGTTCACGAAGTGCTCGCCGAAGTCGGCGCTCTTGAGCGGGTGGTCGCGTTCCTTGCCGTCGAGGACGTCAGCGGACGAGCCACCGACGGCACGACAGAAGACCTCCGCATATGGGTCCACGGCCAGCGGGTTGGGCTTTTGCGCCTCCAACGCCCGCGCGGTCGCTACGAATAACGCCGTCGATCCGACGCTCGTTGTGATATCCCAGGTGTCACCTTCGCTACGCACTCAACCGACAGTACGCCGCCGCGCCGACACACCTTTCCCGCTGGGGTCAACCGGGATTGGGCGCCGGCGACCCATCTTTCCAACTGTCGACGGCACGGTGAAGTCGCGGCCGACGGCAGGCATCGCGCCGCTAGTCGCCGCGGTCGTGCGGCACGTCACCGCCCTGCGCGTCCCAGCTGCCCGGCAGCATCGGCATCCGGGGGCCGTCCCCGAACTCACTCACGGCCAAAGTGGTCAGTCCCGCCGCCTCAGCGGTTGCCGTACGCGCCGTGCCGGCGAACCCGAGACTCCCGGCGCCGCGGCCCGACGCCTCCGACACCGCCGGCCCTACCCAGTCCGGGTCGACGTCGACGTTCATCTGCATGAACTCGTCGCCGCGCTGGCGCGCCCGTCCCCGGCGCCGCACCCGGGCCTGCCCGCGGCCGGTAGCCGCGGCGGACGCGGTGGCCGAATCCGGTTCTGGTGCTTGTCTTTTCGCATCGGCGGCCGCACCGGCGCTCATCCCGGAACCGAAGCCGACACCGGGCGGCGCCACGAAGTACGGGGGCGCAAAGCCGGGGCCGGCGGGAGCCGGTGGCGCGGGTGGCGCCGCGCCGCTGACCGCACGCGGCGTGGGCGGTCTCTTCTACACCTCTGACGCTGCCGACGATACTTCCTTGGGACAACGCCAGCTGGCATCACGGCAACTCCTCGGGCTGGACAGATATGAGGTCGCCCTGAGCGTAATGAAAATGATTGTCGTTATCAACAGAACCTGTTACGGCGGCGCGCCGCCCTGCGCTCAGACCAACGGGCGACCCGTCCGGATCCGGCGGTCCAGGTCCCACAGCATCAGGTTGAACGGAAACTCCCGGACGACCCGAGGCAGCATCCGGTTCACCACCGCCAGGACCGACATCAGCCGGTCGAAGCGCCGCTGCTTAGCGGCATCCCACGGCAACCGCATTTCGTCGCGAAACCGTTGCGGCAGAAAGCCAGTGGTGATCAGCAGATTGAAGTTCTCCAGCGGCTCCCGCACCCGCCGCGGCAGGCGCACACCGCGCACCCTGGACACGGCGATCGGATAAAGGAACTCGCGGACGGTGTCGTCGATGTGCACCTTTTCCAGCGACTCCTGCCAGTACTTGTCGAACGCCGCGCGGTCCGCCGGCCACATCTCCGGCGGCACCTGCAAGGTGGTGCCCAGCGACATGCTGTCGCGGTAGAGCCGGTCGGCGTCCTCCTCGGACACCTCGCCGATGAAGGTGCGATAGATGTCGATGCCGCCCTTGTAGATGCACGCCGCCACCCACAGCTGCAATTCCGGATCGAATGCGTTGTACTGCACCGGGTCGCCGGGCCTGGAGTACACCTGCGCGTGCGAACGATTGACCGCGCGCCGGTAGGCGTCCTTCTGCTCGTCGGTCCCGCCATTGGCTACCGCGATGTAGGTAAAAGTGGTGCGGGCCCGCTTGATCGGATGACGGTCGATGCGGCCGCTCTCGACACGGCTTTCCGCCACGCCGTGGCCGACGCCGGGAATCGACAGCTCCATGATCACGTTGGCCGGACCGGCCAGCAGCGCCACCCCCATCAGTGCGTAGTCGTCGGGGACCAGCCGGTTGCGTCGCCTCGACTGTGGCCGGGGCGGGTCGGACATCGGGCGTTCGACGTGCGGGATGGACTGCTGAACCGTCTCGTCAATCGCCATCCGGGACACCCTCCGCCGCTCCGTACGCTAAATGTGACAACGCTTGTTTCCTGATATTGTCGGCGCACCGGGCCGGTGTCAAGATGGTGCTCATGGACCAGACCCCCCGCGAGCGCCCCTACGGCGGCGTCGAGGCCGCGCGGCGACTGGCGCAGCGACGGGGTCGGCTGTTGACCGCCGGCCTGGACCTGCTGGGCGCCGACCGCCACGATGCCTCGGTGTTGACCGTTCGCGCGGTCTGCAGCCGCGCCGGCCTGACCCCCCGCTACTTCTACGAAAGCTTCAGCGACAGAGACGCATTCGTCAGCGCGGTGTTCGACTCGGTGATCGCCGACCTGGCCGCCACCACCCAGGCCGCGGTCGCGGCGGTGCCGATACCCGAACAGTCCCGCGCGGGCATGGCCAACATCGTGCGGACCATCGCCGAGGATCCCCGGGTCGGACGGCTGCTGTTCAGCACGCAGCTCGCCGATGCGGTGATCGTGCGCAAACGCGCCGAATCCACCGCGCTGTTCGCGATGCTGCTGGGTCAGCACGGCGGCGACATGCTACGGATTCCGGCAAACGACGGCATGAAGGCGGGCGCGCACTTCGCGGTGGGCGGGGTCGGGCAGATGATCAGCGCCTGGCTGGTCGGCGACGTGGTGCTGGATCCCGATCAACTCGTCGATCAGCTGGCCGTGCTGCTCGACGAACTCGCCCATCCGCGGCTTTACGGGGTCACGGAAACAGCGGCACCTGCCACAGCCGCATCCCGGGATCCAGGAGCCACAGACGCAACATCGTGAGCCGCATGATGCGCTGGGCGCCGCGGATCATGAAAATCGCCAACGGCACCTCGATGCCCAGTGCGGTCGCGACCGACAGCCAGATGTCGTCGGGCCCGGCGGTCATCAGGTCGAACCATGCGTCGCAGATCAGCAGCACGCCGGAAGTGAAGGCCGCGAACAGCAACACCTGGCGGCGGAAGTAACCGAAAACCGCTGTCGCCACCATGAATCCGACCAACAGGATGTCGAAGCCGACCCAGGTCAGTACCCAGTTGTGCGCGACGTAACTTTCCGGCAGGGTCAGCGCGAGATACGCCAGCCAGGGAATCATCGCGATCGAGCCACCGATCATCAGGCCCAACCGCAGACGTCTCATCCGGGCGATCACCACCGGGTCGATCACCTCCGACAGCGGTGCCTCCAGCCGCGTGATCAAGTCTCGCCGCTGTGCGGGCGTCAGCGCCGCGATCTGCTCGTCGGTCAACACGCCGTCCGTCATCATCGACTCCCCCGGCTCGGCAAACGGTTTTGCCGTTCAGGTTACGGCGTGCTCCCGGGGTCGCCGGTCGGCCGCCGTCTTCGGCACGGCCTGGGCGTCGCTCGCGCCGAATTCCTTGACCCAGCAAGCAAACTCCAGCGTGATCCCGTCAGGGTCCTGGAAGTAGAACGAGCGCACGTAGACGCCGGGATGCAGCGTCGCCGAAACCTGCATCTCGCTCTCGTCGTGGTTGAGTATGGGACCGACCCGTACTCCCTTGTCCTTGAGCTGCCGCCGGTAGGCGTCGAACTTCTCGGCCGGGACGTGAAAGGCGAGATGGTTCATCGTGCTGACCGCGCTGGTGATGTCGCCGATACCGGGAATCGCGCCGGGCGAGGAGACGCCCGGCACGCGGTCGGGTGCGTCGGCGAACCAGAAGAAAGCGACACAGTCGCCGTTGCCGGCATCGAAGAAGAAGTGCTGGCCGGCGCCGCCCGGTAGATCGAGCGATTTGATCAGCGGCATGCCAAGGATGTTGCTGTAGAAGTCCACCGTGCGAGCCATGTCCGAACACACCAGCGCAACGTGATTGATTCCGCCGAGATCGAATTCGGTGTTGGGGTTGTCGGGCTTGATCATGTTGCGGCTCCCCTGGATTCCCGGCGCGTTGGGCCTGGCCAATCAGTAGAACTGAATCTAACATCAGATTCAGTTTCCCTCCAGGAAGGAATACAGTGTCGATCGCGGCGGCATCCGACGGCCCGGCCGGCCGGCCGGCCGGATTCCCGACGCACCGCGGTCGGCGAACACAGGCGGCAATCGACGCGGCCGCGCGAACGGTCATCGCGCGCAAGGGAATACTGGCGACGACGATTGCCGACATCGCCGCGGAAGCCGGCCGCTCGCCGGCCTCCTTCTACAACTACTACGACTCCAAAGAGGCGATGGTCCGGCAGTGGGCGCTGCGCTTTCGTGACGAGGCCAATGAGCGCGCCCGCTCGGTCACCGGACATGGCCTGTCCCACCGCGAACGCGCCCACGAGGCGGCCGCGGCGCACTGGTACACCTACCGCAACCGGCTGGCCGAGGTGATCAGCGTGTCCCAGCTGGCTATGGTCAACGACGACTTCGCGCAGTACTGGTCCGAAATCTGTGAGATCCCAACCTCTTTCATCACCGAAACAGTCCGTCGCGCGCAAACCGAAGGGTATTGCCCGGGCGACGATCCGCGGCTGATCGCCGAGGCCATCGTCGCGATGTTCAACCAGTTCTGCTACATCCAGCTCAGCCGAACCACCGACGCGGACCTCCACGACCGGGCCTGCATCCAAACCCTGGCGAACATCTACTACCGGGCGATCTACTCGAAGGAAGGCCACTGAATTGACGCCTACCAGCGGCAGCGCCGGGGTTGTCCGCGAGTTCGTCGGCCTCCAATCGCCCACCGCCGGGCGCGCCGGTGCGGGCGGGCACCCCTGCCAGGGGCTGTATCACCGCGGCGTGGGACGCAAGCCCAAGGTGGCCATGATCGCCACGCACTACCAGATCGACTTCTCCGAGCACTATCTCGCCGACTACATGGCGATTCGGGGTATCGGATTTCTCGGCTGGAACACCCGGTTTCGCGGCTTCGAGACCAACTTTTTGCTCGACCACGCACTGGTCGACATCGGCGTGGGAGTGCGCTGGCTACGCGAGGTTCAGGGCGTGGATGCCGTTGTACTGCTCGGCAATTCGGGAGGCGGATCGTTGATGTCCGCCTACCAGTCACAGGCCGTCGAGCCGAATGTGACCCCGCTGCCCGGCATGCGGCCGGCGAGCGGGCTGACCGAGTTGCTCCCCGCCGACGGCTATATCGCCACCGCGGCGCATCCCGGACGCCCGGAGGTGCTAACCGCCTGGATGGACGCCGCCGTCATCGACGAAAACGACCCCGTCGCCACCAACCCGGACCTCGACCTGTTCAACGAGGTCAACGGCCCACCGTTTTCGCCGGAGTTCATCACCCGATATCGCTCGGCGCAGCTCGCGCGCAACCACGCCATCACCGACTGGGCCGAGACGGAACTCAAACGTGTTCGTGCGGCTGGCTTTTCGGATAGGCCGTTCTCGGTGATGCGAACCTGGGCCGATCCCCGCATGGTCGATCCGGCCATCGAGCCGACCAAGCGTCCGCCTAACCTGTGCTACGCGGGCGTGCCGGCCAGGGCCAACCGCTCGGCACAAGGTATCGCCGCATCCTGCACGCTGCGTAACTGGCTGGGCATGTGGAGCCTGCGGGTAGCGCAGACCCGGGCCGTGCCGCACCTGCGCCGTGTCGCCTGCCCGGCCCTGGTGATCAACGCCGAGGCGGACACCGGCGTGTTTCCGTCTGACGCCCAACGCATCTACGACGCGCTCGCGAGCACTGACAAGCTGCAGGTCTCGCTCGACAGCGACCACTACTTCACCACCCCGGGCGCGCGCAGCGAGCAGGCGGATACCATCGCCAGGTGGATCAGCAAGCGGTGGCGCTGAGAGTTCTCGCCCACTTCGTTCCCGGTGACAAAGTCCTCGATTTCCTTGCAGCCGAAGCAGATTGGCTCGACATTCGCTGGTGTGCCGCCGACGACGACGCCGGCTTCTACCGCGAGCTGCCCGAAGCCGAAGTGATTTGGCATGTACTACGGCCGTTGTCAGGCGAAGACCTGAAACGCGGGGAGAAGCTGCGGCTGGTGCACAAGCTCGGGGCCGGGGTTAACACCATCGACGTGGCGACCGCGACCGACCGCGGCATCGCGGTCGCCAACATGCCCGGTGCCAATGCGCCGTCGGTGGCCGAGGGAACCGTGCTGTTGATGCTCGCCGCGCTGCGCAGGCTGCCGGAGCTGGACCGCGCCACCCGGCAGGGGCGTGGCTGGCCGCTCGATCCCGACCTGGGCGAGACGGTCCGCGACATCGGTGGCTGCACCGTCGGCCTGGTGGGCTACGGCAACATCGCCAAGCGCGTCGCCGCCTTCGTCGGCGCGATGGGCGCCGAGGTACTGCACACCAGCACCCGCGACGACGGACATCCCGGCTGGCGCCCGTTGACCGACCTGCTGGCCGCTAGCGACATCGTCTCGCTGCACCTGCCGTTGACGCCCGACACCCATCATCTGCTCAACAGGGATGCGATCGCCTTGATGAAGCCCAGCGCGGTGCTGGTGAACACCTCGCGCGGCGCCGTCGTCGACGAGGACGCGCTGGCCGGCGCGCTGCGCGACGGGCGGCTGGCCGCCGCCGGTCTCGACGTTTTCGAGGTTGAGCCGGCCGCGCCCGATAATCCACTGTTCGGCCTGGACAACGTCGTGCTGACACCGCACGTCACCTGGTACACCGTCGACACAATGCGGCGCTACCTGGTCGAGGCCGTCGCCAACTGCCGTCGGCTGCGCGACGGCGAGCCGCTGGCCCACGTGGTGACCCCTGTGGTCAACCAACCCACCGGTTATTAGATTGAAGAGTGCTTGGCCGAAACGAACCCCGAACGCATGGGAAGGCGACCAGTGCCGATCGCAATAATTTCCGAGCATCAAGACCTGGCCGACTCGGTGCGGTCCCTGGTGGCGCGCGTCGCGCCGTCAGAGGTGTTGCACGCGGCGATGGAGACGCCGGTCGAGAACCCGCCGCCGTACTGGCAGGCGGCGGCCGAGCAAGGCCTGCCCGGTGTGCATCTCTCCGAGGCGGTCGGCGGGCAGGGCTTCGGCCTGCTCGAGCTGGCCATTGTGCTGGCCGAGTTCGGCTACGGCGCCGTGCCCGGGCCGTTCGTTCCGTCGGCGATCGCCAGTGCCCTGATCGCATCGCACGACCCGGATGCCAAGGTGCTCGCCGAGCTGGCGTCGGGTGCGGCCATCGCCGCCTACGCCCTGGACTCCGGGCTGACCGCCACCCGCAAGGGTGACGTGCTGGTGATCCGCGGCGAGGTCCGCGCGGTTCCGGCCGCGGCCCAGGCGTCGGTGTTGGTGCTGCCGGTGGCGATCGACAGCGGCGACGAGTGGGTGGTGCTGCGCGCCGAGGAGCTCGAGATCGAGCCGGTGAAAAGCCTGGACCCGCTGCGGCCGATTGCTCACGTACGCGCCGACGCTGTCGAGGTCGGCGAGGATGCCCTGCTGAGCACCCTGACCATGACGACCGCCTACGCGCTGATGTCGACGCTGCTGTCGGCCGAGGCGATCGGTGTGGCCCGCTGGGCGACGGACACGGCGGCGCAGTACGCCAAGATCCGGGAGCAGTTCGGCCGGCCGATCGGCCAGTTCCAGGCCATCAAGCACAAGTGCGCCGAGATGATCGCCGACACCGAGCGGGCCACCGCGGCGGTGTGGGACGCGGCGCGCGCAATCGACGAAGCCTCACCGGACGTGGAGTTCGCCGCCGCCGTGGCCGCGACGCTGGCGCCCGCGGCAGCCCAGCGCTGCACGCAGGACTGCATTCAGGTGCACGGCGGTATCGGCTTCACCTGGGAGCACGACACCAACGTGTACTACCGCCGCGCACTGATGCTGGCCGCCTGCTTCGGCCGCAGCTCGGACTACCCGCAGAAGGTGGTGAACACCGCGACCACCACCGGCATGCGCCCGGTGGACATCGACCTGGATCCCGAGACCGAGAAGCTGCGCGACGAGATCCGCGCCGAGGTCGCCGCGTTCAAGGCGATGGATCGGGAGACGCGAACGGTGGCACTCGCCGAGGGCGGTTGGGTGTTGCCGTACCTGCCGAAGCCGTGGGGCCGGGCGTCCAGCCCGATCGAGCAGGTCATCATCGCCCAGGAGTTCACCACCGGACGGGTCCGACGGCCGCAGGTCGGCATCGCCGCGTGGATCATCCCGTCGATCGTCGCGTTCGGGACCGAGGAGCAGAAGCAACGCCTGCTGCCGCCGACGTTGCGCGGCGAGATGGTCTGGTGCCAACTGTTCTCGGAGCCGGGCGCGGGGTCGGACCTGGCCGGGCTGACCACCAAGGCAACGCGGACCGATGGCGGCTGGCGCATCACCGGCCAGAAGATCTGGACCACCGCCGCGCAGTACTCGCAGTGGGGTGCGTTGCTGGCCAGGACGGACCCCTCGGCGCCCAAGCACAACGGCATCACCTACTTCCTGCTGGATATGCGCAGCGAAGGCGTGACGGTCAAGCCGTTGCGTGAGCTGACCGGGAACGCGATGTTCAACACCGTCTACATCGACGATGTGTTCGTCCCCGACGAGTGCGTGCTGGGCGAGGTCAACCGCGGCTGGGAGGTCAGCCGCAACACGCTGACCGCGGAGCGGGTGTCGATCGGCAGCAGCGACGCGAATTTCCTGGCCACCCTGCCCCAGTTCGTCGAGTTCGTCCGCGATGGCCACTTCGATCAGGTCGCCCAGCACCGTGCCGGGCAGTTGATCGCCGAAGGGCATGCGGCCAAGGTGCTGAACCTGCGCTCGACGCTGCTGACGCTGGCCGGCGGTGACGCGATGCCGTCGGCGGCGATCTCCAAGCTGTTGTCGATGCGCACGGGCCAGGGCTACGCCGAATTCGCGGTGTCCTCGTTCGGTACCGACGGTGCGATCGGCGACCCCGATGAGCTGGCGGGCAAGTGGGGCGAGTACCTGTTGGCCAGCCGGGCGACGACGATCTACGGCGGCACCTCGGAGGTGCAGCTCAACATCATCGCCGAGCGGCTGCTGGGCCTGCCGCGCGACCCGTAAAGAAAATCCATGCCGAACCGGGGCCGGTCCCGGTTCGGCATGGACGTCTATTGATTTGGGGGCCACGCCGGTCTGAGGTCGTCAGACCGGCGTGGGTTCCCCCCTACGTGCGGGTCGGCCTGCCTGTGTATCTGGCAGGACGAGGCTGGCCGGCCCCGCGATCGCGGCGGTTCACCACCAGGGGCTTATAAGCATCTGACGCTGCCGAAGAGACTCCGTGTGGTGAGCTCTGTGTGGGTGGGATGATTAAAAAAAATAAAATCACTGAGTGTGGAGGTGGCGTGTGTGTGTGGTTGTGGGCATTCATGCGG
>NZ_FXEG02000003.1 GCF_900176255.2 Mycobacterium ahvazicum | reverse complement strand
TTATCTGTAACGGGTTGTGGGGTGTGTAGGACTGTCACCCACGTGGGTTTTAGATGGGGTTTTCTCGTAGGGGACACTGTTATCTGTAACGGTGTCACCGACGTTGGCTCGCGGTGGGTGTTGCTGTGTTGCGGAGGCGGTGCAGTTCGCCGTGTGCGGTGGCGAGGGCTTGTTCGAGGGTTTTGTTCTCGGCTTTGAGTTCGGCGATCTCTGTCTGGTAGCGCTGCTTTTGGGTGCGGAGTTGTTCGCGCAAGGCGGTGACGATGCTGGATTCGGTGTCGGGCTGGGGTGTCGTGGGTGCCGGGTTGAGGGTGGGTTTGGCTGATTCGGCGTGGATCTGGTCGAGCAGGTTGCTGTGGTTGTAGACGCTTTTGCGGGAAACCCGTGCGTGTTTGGCGACGGTTTGCGGGTTGATCGTGAGCCCTTTTCGGCGCATGTCCTTGATCGCTTTGGCGATCTTGTTTTCGGTGGCGGCGTAGCGCTTCTTGGCGTGGGCGACGATCGCGTCGGTGGAGCGCGGTGTGGTCATTGCTCACCGGTGCGGGGTCGGCTGGCCTTGTCGAGGGCGGATTGGTGGGCTCCGCGGGTTTGGATCTGCAGCAGCGGCAGTCGTTTGCCTGTGCCTGGGCCGGCGACGGAGTTGTCGGCGGTGGCGGCGAGGCGGTCGATGATGGCATGCAGCGAGTCGATTTCGCGGTGTCGTTCGATGATCCAGATGTTGTCGTCACCAAGTTCGCGGCCGGCGCGTTGCCGGTATTGGTCGCGCCGTGTCGCGATGAGCGCCTCGGTCGCGGCGAGCTGGGCGCGCAGTTCGTCCAGGTGTGTGGTGTCGGTGGCGAAGTGCCCGCAGCCCAGGCAGGCGTTGCCTTTGTCGCATTGTTTGAGCGGGGGCAACAGACAGACCCCGTTGGGCAGGACGCGGTCGGTGCGGGCGGCCAGCTGGGTCATCTCGTAGATGTCGTGCGGGGTGATGTCGATGTCGGCACCGTGTGCCCCGATCTTCTTGTGTTTGAGGAATTCCGCTTCGGCGGTCGCGGCCAGCGTGGCGGCGTAGCGGGCGGTCATTTCGGGGCTTTTGTGGCCGAGGTAGCGCTGCACGACGTGGAACGGAACGCCATCGTTGAGCAGTTCGGTGGCCCGGGTGTGACGCAGCCTGTGAGTTTGGGTGAATCGCAGTGCCCGCCCGGCGCTGTCGGTGAGGGTGTGGCACTTGTCGAGTTTGTCGAGCATGGCCCGGTAGGTGGTGTAGGAGCGGGGCCGTTGCCCGCGGTGCTGATTCTTCAGCCCGAGAAACAGGTATTTGGATTGCAGCTGAGGGTATTTGGTGGTGAGCCATCGTTGTTGCTCACCGATGATGTCGACGATGGCTTGCTCGACCAGGATGGTGGGGACGATCCCGTCGACTTTGGTCTGTTGATAGCGCAGCCGCGCCACGAACGCCCCGTTGTCGGGTTCGGTGCCGACGGGCCGGTCCTGGCCCGGGATCGCCTCGAGCGGGTCGTAATCGAGCATCAAGATCTCCGAGGCCCGCCTGCCGGTGAGTGCTTGCAGCAGCCAGATCCGGGCGGCTTGGGGGTCACCGAGGCCTGCGAGGACCGAGAGGTCCCCGTCGGGGCCGGTGAGCACCACTTTCTGTTTGGGTTCTGCGGCCAAAACGTCGAGGTAGGCGAGCATGCGTTGCAGGTCGGCGGTGGAATGCCAGGTGAGTTCGCGTGCGCGGCGGCGGTGTTTGGGGGCGTTGATGGGCGACCATAACGCCGTGTGGGTCAGGGTGATGTCGCGCCAGCGTGCCGTGGCGGTGGCCGTCGCTGCCTCGGCGGCGTGGTCGTGCATGAACGTGTAGAACGACTGGGTTTGGGCTTGCAGGCTAGCGACCGTGTCGGAGGTGAGCCGCTCGGAATGGGTGGCGGCCTGCGGTGAGCGCAGGTAGTCGAGGTAGTCGAGGAACACCGTGCGCAGCTGGTCGGGGTCGGTGCTGATCAAGGGGTCTTGCAGATGACCTGCGGTGGTGGCGAAGTGGCCCAGCTGCGAGCCGAGGTTGCGGGCCCGGTCAACGACCGAGGACCAGGTGAGCAGGTCGTAGGTCAGGGCGCTGCGCAGCCAGAACCGCAGGCCTTCGCGCAGCCAGTCTGGGGTGATCCCGCGCAGCCGCACCGTCTGGTCGTGGCAGGGTTCGTGCGGGCGTTGCGGGATGCGGGGATCGGCGCGCAGATCCCAGATGTCGTGGGCCCACCACGGGGTGTCGGTGCACGATACCGACACGTTCAAGTGCAGGTGTTCGATGAGGTGGCTGATGTTGCGCCGCGATCCGGGTGAGGGCAGCCGGTTGTTGCGGCGCTGAAAGCTCAACGCGGCCTGGCGGATCAGCTCGGTGGGATCGAGCTCGGCGATACTAGTGGGCGCAGCGCCGGTGCGGGTGGTGTGCTCGGAGATGGCCGCGGGCAGGGTGCGCACCAGCCACGCCAGCAGCGACGGCTCGATCTTGCGCAGCTGCTGATCCCAGCACCACCACACCCACCAAGCGATTTCCTCGGCGAATCGCGGTGGTGCGGCGGGGGTGAAGTCGTGGGCGGCCCCGGCGCGGTTGCCCCGCAGGTAGAACTGGTTGCGCAGGAACACCTCCTGGAAGGGTGCGGTGTCGATCGGATAGACGGGCTTACGCCACTGCCCGGGCACTCGGGCCCATTGGGACTGCCAGGAACTGACCGCGACCGGGGATGAGGCCGCGCCCCGGGGCGGCGGTGGGTCCATCGGTGTGGTCACGGTGTGAGTCCTTTCCAGCCGGCCACGTAGTTGCGCCATTGGGCCAGGGTGCGCATCTCGGCGTCCTCGGTGACCCACCCGTAGGTGGAGAGGGTGGTTTGGATGTCGGCGTGGCCCAGGCGGCGCATCACCACGTGTGGGGCCGCGCCGGAGAGCAGCAGCGCGGTGGCGTGGGTGTGGCGCAGCCAGTGCGGAGACCACCCCTGTGGCAGCGCCCCGGCGGCGCGGCTGGTGACCGAATCGACTTTGGCGTAGACGGTTTCAGGACGCGTCGGCGCGAACGGTGTCCCCGCGGTCAGGTTGACGAACACGAAATGAGTGGTCAGGTCCGGCACTGCCAGATCCGCGCCGTGATCGATCAGATGCCACACGTAGGAGGAATACAGCGCCTCCAGGTCGTCACCGATATAGACCCGCCGCGGGGAGAGCGTCTTGCCGCGCGCTCCGCGGGGGTGGTCTTGGCGCGCGGCGATATCGATCCACGGGGTGCCGCCAGCGCCGATGTGGAAATCGTGGTGCCGCAACGATAATGCCTCCCCCAACCGCATCCCCGTTTCGGCCAGCACCGCGAACAACAAACGGTCGCGCAGCCCCGATGCCGGCCCGGACCACTCATGGCCGGTTTGGGTGGCGCAGCCATCGAGAATGAGCCCGACCTGGGCGGGCAGCAGCACCGGGGTGGCGGCGCGATTGCCGCGGCGCACCGTGTAAATGGGGCGGTCCTTGGCCGGCCGCGCCGCACCGACCCCGGCCAGCATCGGGATGTAACGTGACCGGCCACGTTTGCCGCGGCTGGTGTGCAGCCGCTGATACGGGCCGACGAGCCCGTGGGCGTCGGCGTGGTAGCGGTAGCAGGCCAGCACCGCCGCGGCCCGCAACGCGGTGCTGGCCGCGCCGAGCCAGCCCTCGGGGGCGCCGATGCGGGCGGTGCCCGGCAGGTCCCCGGTGCGCAGATAGGCCAGAAACTGCCCGAACAGGCTGGTGCTGATCTCACGCCAGTCGGTACCGGTGTGCTCCAGCACCGTCCACCAGGCCGCCAGCCCCGCGGCGTAGGCCTTCACCGTGTTAGGGGAGGCCTCGTCGTCGCGCAGAAACTGCAGGAACTCCTCGGCCGGGTCGATCGGCAGAAAATCCGGACCCACCACGGTGAACGTATCGGTGTCCTCGGCCAGGGCGATGCGTTGCGTGCGTGCCATCGCCGATGTCCCACGAATCCGTTCAGGCTTGCCGGCGCGACCGGAACCGCTCCGAGGCCGCCACCACCACCGTGTCACCACGGTCGGTGCCGCCCACCGGGGCCAGCGCAACATCGACCCGCGCCGGCCGCGGCGCGCTCGCCCCGCGCTGTCCGGCTAGGATGTCGGCCAGCAGATCGGCCGGGAAGATCAAATCCAATGCAGCCAGCATCTCCACCGACGTCGCGCCGTAGCAGGCCTCGACCCACTTGATCAGCAGCCGCGGCTGCTCGGGCAGGCGGGCGTCCCACCCAGGTTCGGTCTTTCCCCAGGTGCGCCCGGTCTCGGAGTTGATCCGGGTGTAGAGCTGGCGCTGCAGCATCGCCGCGCGGTGCTCATCGATCAGCTTGGATTCGCGCAGATGCATGATCAACGCGCCCAACGAAATTCCCCACTTCAACTTCACCGGCATCAGATGATTCAGGGTCGGGGCATCGGTGATCTCGGCCGCGATCGCCGCCGCCGGCGCCAAGAACTCCGACGCGAACCGCGACGCCTCGTTCTCCTGGTCATCGCTGACCTCGCCATGGCGGTGCAACACCAGATGGCCGATCTCGTGGGCGACCGTCCAGCGGCTGCGTTCCCAGGAGTCGATACTGCGCATCAACACCAGTGGGCGTTGCCGGAACTCCCCGGTCCGCGCCGAGCAGCCCAGATGCTTCTCGGTCAACCCACCGGCGGGTTCCTCGTCTTGGGTGTCCCAGTCGATGCGACCCGTGGAGCGAGAATGCTTGGTGCGCAACACCACCGGAACCCCGGCCGCTTCCAAGTCATAGGTCAGATAGCGGATCGGCTCGCACGCCTCGCGGCCCAGCCACGCCCTGGCCTTGGCCGCCGCGGTGACCACATCGGTGCCCACCGGCAACGGCTCCAGCGCCACCACGGGCCCCTTCTCCACGCCGTTGAGCTGATCGACCAGATCACCGACCACGTTGGCGAACACCGCCAAATACTCCTTCTCGGTGACCGTCGTAGCCTTGGGCGCCCGGAACAGCAGATCCCGCGCTGCGACCCGTGACACCGGTGCAGTGGTGAAAAACCGTGCCGGGAAACGCAACAACGCGACCAGCGCCTCGAACTCGAGGGCGTCCAAGGTGGCGGTCTCGGCCTGCTCCAGACGCGTCTGGCGCGGGGAACGCCACCCCATGTGCTCCATCACCGCCGTGGCGGTCATCTGCCGCAGCACCCGGGCCTGGCGGACCCGTGCGCCGAACACCTCGACCGTCATCACCGACCACCTCGTCCCCGGTAAACCCCGGCCGGTACCCCGCACTCATTTACGCGCCCGGATCCCCAGTGTCGGTGGACTTCTTGCCGAAAATCTCGTTGAAGTCCCCGTCGGGCTGGTAATCGGTGACTGCCTGCTGCTCCTCGGCCGCCGTCTTGGGCCGGATCGCCGGCGGCAACGCGGTGAACACCAGGATCCGCTCGTCGTTGGTGTTCAAGTCGGCCACCGCGGCCAGGATCGCACCCGCCACCGACGCCTTGTCCGGTGTCGGCCACCAGTAGACGATCAACTCGTATTCCTGCTCCAAGCCCGGCGGCCCCATCACCGGTTCGGCGGCACCGTCGTCGAGGAACAACTGCACCCCCGGCTTCGCCGCAGGTGTGGCCTGCGGCAGAAACAGCGCCAGACCGTCCACCACGTCGGGTGCCAGCTTGCGCACCCTGGCCATGGCCATATTCGAATCGCCAAGCCGTACCGACGTATTGGACCCCGAGGTCATCCGCAACGTGGAATCCGGGCCGCAGGACGCGCTCGTGGGCACCTCTCGCGTCGACTCGCCGGTACGGGTCAGCGCATCCATACCGTTCATCGCCAGCACGGTCGCCCGCACGTCCCCGCAGAGCATGCCCCCGGGGATCTGACGCGGGTCGGGAAACCGCCGCGCGTGCAGGGCCACCACTTCGTCGTAGGCCGCTTCGATCTCCCCGAGCAGCCGGGCGAAGGCGGAGCGATGCTGCTTCATCAGCCGCTCGACCAACTCCTGTAGGTCCATGGCTGAAATATTGCACGTCTATTCCTACATCGTCACGGAGGCGCGCCGTGTGTCGCGTGGACGATTTCTGCTGGTCAGGCACCTTCGTAGTATACATGTGTAAGAGGTGAAATGCTGTGCAAACACGGCCATTTCGACTGGTTTTAGGTGGTGCGGCGGTGTCGAATCCGCTGCAGTGAGCCGCCCCGAGCGAACCGACCCTGCGACGCTGCCGGGCGCCGAAGTCAGGGCCGCGCAGGCATCGAACACGTGTGTGAGTGTGACAGGTGAGACAGGTGTGATTGGTCAACCGGTGAGTGCGTGTCGCTCGACGCCGTCCGCATTCTCGCCGGATTCCTCGCGCCGACCGCGGATGCGCCTGGGCTTGACGTCACCGAACTCTCGGCGATCACAGCGGCTTCGGTGGTGCGACGGCAGCGCTGTTAGTAATCCCACGGCCCGGGGCCCATCATGCCCGGTCCGTACTGTCCAGGACCCCACTGTCCCGGGCCCATCATGCCTGGCCCCCACTGTCCCGGGTCCATCGTGCCCGGTCCGTATCCGCCGGGACCCATCATGCCCGGTCCGCCGTATCCGCCGGGGCCCGTCATGCCCGGTCCGTATCCGCCGGGACCCCATGGTCCGGGTCCCCAGCAATTGGGGTCCCAGCCGTTGGGTCCCCAGCACTGGTCCCATGGGCCCTGGACCGGCAGTGCGGGCCCGCTGGTCGATGAAACCCCGCCTGGGGGTTGTGCGAGGGTGGTCGTCTCGCCGCCGCTGAGCCCGATTGCGACCGATCCGGCTAGCGCGAGGATGGTCGCGGTGGTGATCGTTGCACGTCTGGTGAACATGGTTCGTCTCGCTTATTTGGGTGGGCTGGTGACGTCGAGTTCGGCATACATCCCGGCCCAGTAGTGGCCGGCGATGTTGCAGATCAGCTCGTAGCGTCCCGGGGTCAGGGTGATGGTGGTCCAGCCGGTGCCGCCAGGGCCGATGCCGTATTGGGGTGACTGTTCGTCACCTTTGTCGGCGCCGCAGGTGCGGGAGGCCTCACCTAGGCTGCCGGCCTCGTCGACCTTGCCGTCGGGACCGGTGACACGCCATCCGGGGTACTGGCCCTGTGCCAGGGGCAGCACGACGAGCTCGTGGCTCAACCCGCCGGTGTTGAGTACCCGAAACGACACCGGTCCCGCCGGAACGGAGGCCGGGGTGACGACGATGCGCATCATCCCCATGCCCGGCCATCGGTAGCCGGTTTGCCCCGGGCCATTCGGGCCGTTCCAGCCCGGCCCCATCATGCCGGGGCCCATCATGCCGCCGCGGCTCATCATGCCCGGGCCCATCATGCCGCCGGGGCCCATCATCGCTCCCATGTCGGCGAGGGTGACGTCGACCACCGCACCGGGTAGGGCGGGCGCGGAACAGGACGGCGGCGGGGCGGCCGGGTACCGCCAGGGGCCCATCATGCCCGGGCCCATCGAGCCCGGACCCCAGGCGCCTGGGGCGTTCGGGTAGGGGGCGTTGGCGACCGGTGTTTGGCGGCCGAACGGCCCGCCGGGGTGCCAGATCGCGGTGGTGGTGACCCCGAGGATCACCGATGCGATCGCGATGGCCAAGATCAGCCAGAGACGGTGGGAGCGCATCGCGGTCAACGGTGTTCACGCAGCAGGGTCATACGCCGCTGATATTCGTCTTCGTCGATCTCGCCGCGGGCGAAGCGTTCGGCGAGCAGCCCTTCCGCGCGTGCCGGCCCCGGTCCGGGCGGGTGCGCGCCGGTGTGCCGCGGACCGGTCAGGTAGCGGATGGCCAGGACCACGGCGGTGATCACCGCCGCCCAGAACAGCACCATCAGCACGGTCATCAGGATCCAGCCACCGGAGCCCATGCCGCCCCAGCCCCAGCCGTCATACATCATGGTCGTGTCCCTTTCGCCTGAAATACCAAGCCCCGCACCGGGGGCTGCTCAGGCCAGCCTGCTCGCGCAGTGCCGATGCCAGGTAGGGCCGATGGTCCTCAATGATCGGTGTCTTTCGGTATTACCAGCTAAAACACAGTATTATCGTCCAATGACGATGGATAGTGCGGGTTGTCTGGCCGGACCGGCGTCGGGTGTGGATGCGGCGGTGGCGTTGTTCCGTGGCCTCTCTGATGGCACCCGGTTGGCGATCGTGGGCCGGTTGGCTCACAGGGAGGCCCGGGTGGCCGACCTGGTTGCGGAGTTGGGGTTGGCCCAGTCGACGGTGTCGGCGCATGTGGGGTGTCTGCGCGAGTGCGGTCTGGTGGCGGGCCGTCCGCAGGGACGGCAGGTGTTCTATTCGTTGACCCGCCCGGAACTGCTCGATCTGTTGGCGGCGGCCGAAACACTGCTGGCGGCCACCGGCAACGCGGTCGCGTTGTGCCCCAATTACGGCACAGGCAGCGCATCGGGGTCTGCCTGTGAGTGACACCTGCTGCGGCCACGACGACCCCGGTGCCGAGCGCGATGAGCGCGAGCGGGGCCCGGAGAAACTGTGGCAGGTCAGCGAGATCCGGGCTGCCGCGCTGGCCGGGGTGCTGCTGCTGGCGGGTCTGATCGTGGGCTGGGCTGGCGGACCCGGGCCGGTGACGCTGGTGGCGGAGGCCGCGGCACTGGTGATCGCCGGTGTGACCTTCGTCCCGTCCACGTTGAAGCGGTTGGTGGCGGGCAAGATCGGTGTCGGCACGCTGATGACGATCGCCGCTGTCGGTGCGGTGTCCCTCGGTGAGGTCGGCGAGGCCGCGATGCTGGCGTTCTTGTTCGCGATCAGCGAAGGCCTCGAGGAGTACTCGATCACCCGCACCCGCCGGGGCTTGCGGGCGCTGCTGTCGCTGGTCCCTGCCGTCGCCACGGTGCGCCGCGGTGGGCGCGAATACCGGGTCGCCCCCACCGAACTCGCCGTGGGCGAGGTGATGGTGGTCAAACCCGGGGAGCGCATCGCCACCGACGGGGTCATCACCGCGGGCCGCAGCGCGCTGGACACCTCGGCGATCACTGGGGAGTCGGTGCCGATCGAAGCCGGCCCCGGTGATGCGGTGTTCGCCGGCTCGATCAACGGCACCGGGGTGCTCGACGTGCAGATCACCGCCACCGCCACCGACAACTCGCTGGCCCGGATCGTGGCGATTGTGGAGGCCGAGCAGGCTCGCAAGGGTTCCAGCCAACGCCTGGCCGACCGGGTCGCCAGCCCGCTGGTGCCGGCCGTCATGGTCGCCGCGGCGATCATCGCCGTGGCGGGCAGCGTGGTCGGGGATCCGCGGGTGTGGATCGAACGGGCGCTGGTGGTGCTGGTCGCGGCCTCACCGTGCGCGCTGGCGATCGCGGTGCCGGTCACCGTGGTCGCCGCGATCGGCGCCGCGAGCAAGATGGGTGTCCTCATCAAAGGCGGTGCCGCGCTGGAGGCATTGGGCCGCATCCGTGGGATCGCCCTGGACAAGACCGGCACGCTGACCCGCAACCAGCCCACCGTCATCACCGTGGTACCCGCCGACGGGGTTTCGGGCGGCGAGGTGATGGCGGTGGCCGCCGCGCTGGAGGCCCGCAGTGAACACCCGCTGGCCGCGGCCATCCTCGCCGCCACCGATCAGCTCACTCCGGCCCGCGATGTTGAATCGGTACCCGGTGCCGGGCTGTCCGGGTGGCTGGACGGGAGTCTGGTCCGGCTCGGGCGTCCCGGCTGGATCCAACCTGGCCCGCTGGCCGAGGTCATCGACCGGATGCAGCGCGCCGGGGCGACCGCGGTGCTCGTCGAACGCGACGGCGCCGTGTTGGGTGCGGTGGCGGTGCGCGACGAACTGCGACCCGAAGCCCCCGAGGTGATCGGTGGGCTGCGCGCCCACGGCTACCAGGTGGCGATGCTGACCGGGGACAACGAGCGCACCGCCCGGGCGCTGGCCGCCGACGCCGGCATCGACGACGTGCACGCTGACCTGCGGCCCGAGGACAAGGCCCGCATCATCGAGGAACTGCGCTCCCGGCGGCCCACCGCGATGGTCGGTGACGGCGTCAACGACGCCCCCGCCCTGGCCACCGCCGACCTGGGCATCGCGATGGGCGCCATGGGCACCGACGTCGCCATCGAAACCGCCGACGTCGCCCTGATGGGCCAAGACCTGCGCCACCTGCCCCAAGTGCTGTCCCACGCCCGCCGATCCCGGCGCATCATGCTGCAAAACATCGGCCTATCGTTGGCGATCATCACCATCCTGCTGCCCCTGGCCCTACTCGGTGTCCTCGGCCTGGCCGCCGTGGTGCTCGTGCACGAACTCGCCGAAATCGTCGTCATCGCCAACGGCGTCCGCGCCGGGCGCACCCAACCCCTAGCCGGGATCCCGCAACCACACGGCCGGCGGGTGAGCACCCGCCGCGCGACAGCACAGATCGGAAACGCCGCACACCGCTGAGCAGGAAAGAGACAACGATGACCAAACTGGCACTATCAACCACACTGCACACCTCCTTCGACGACGCGGTCACGCGAACCCGAAAAGCCCTGGCCGACCACGGGTTCGGGGTGCTCACCGAGATCGACGTGAAAGCCACCATGAAGGCCAAACTCGACGTCGACATGGCCGACTATCTGATCCTGGGAGCCTGCAACCCGCCCCTGGCGCATCAAGCCGTGCTCAGCGACCCCGAGATCGGGCTGCTGCTGCCCTGCAACGTCGTCGTGCGCGCCGACACCACCCACGGCAACGACACCGTCATCGTCGATGCCATCAATCCCGCGCTGATGGCCGACCTCAGCGACGCACCCGGAGTAGCACAGGTCGCCGAACAGGTCACCACCAAACTGCAAGCCGTCATCGACGCACTCGACCACACCTAACCCTCCCCCGGCCGCGTTCGCCGCGCGAACGATGACAAGTGCGTGCTGCTGGGGCGGTAGGCCACCGGCCACGCTGTTGGAGAACACCCGCAATCAAAGGCCGACCTGCACTCGTCAGGCCGGCTAATCCGATTGTCGTCGACGGCAACCCCGATCCGGAGGCGTGTTTATGCCGCTTGGATATCGCCGATGCCGTCGAATTGACCGAGCTGCTGCAGTTCGTCAACGACTGGCTCGCCTCCGACACCGGGCGCCTCGACGCATCACTGACCCACTACGTCGGTCATCCCGGCTGCACCGCCGATGAACTGCGCGCCGACCTGGACCGGTTCATCTTCCTACTCTGGCAACGACGGCGAACCACTCTTCGGACGCGCATAGCAAGAAGCACGCCGCCGATGCCCTAACGAGGTGGCTCCACCACCCTGTCGCAGCACAGCGGTAGGGGCTTGGTGCAGCCCAACCCGCGGGGTGAAAGGGCTACCGCTGAGGCGTGGTTGGGACGGCCGGAGTTGTGGTCGGCGATGGCTGCTGACCGGGGCCCATCATCCCGGGTCCCCACGATCCAGGCCCCATCATCCCGCCCGGTCCCCACGATCCAGGGCCCATCATCCCGCCGGGTCCTCCGGGGCCCATCATCCCGCCGGGTCCTCCGGGGCCCATCATCCCGCCGGGTCCTCCGGGGCCCATCATCCCGCCGGGCCCCATCATCCCGCCGGGCCCCATCATCCCGCCGGGCCCCATCATCCCGCCGGGGTAAGACATTCCGCGCCCGTCGCGGTAACCGCCGCCGTACTGCTTTCCGACGAAGAACCCGGAGAAGAAGATCACCGCGACGATGAACACGACACCAGCAACGATGCCCACCCATGCCGCGCTCTGGGTGAGCCTGTTGGGACGGTCCGATCCAGGCGACAGCTCCCCGCGCCCCTGCTCGGTGGCCACCGCGGTCGGTTCAGTCCGGGATTCGGGCGTTTCGGTCATGACTCGATCATGCCGATGCCACCCAGGCGATGAATCGAAACGCCGCGTTCTTCATCGAATCTTCACTGAACCACTAGCTCACCAATACCGATCGACGATGCCCCGGATCGATCTGGAGATCATGGGCGGTCGCCATGAGCGCTACGCAGGAGCGTTCACTTCAGTGGCGCCTGACTTCTGTCGACCGCCCATTGGACAACAGATCTGTCACGCGGGGATCCAAGTCAGACCCCTGACACACGTCCTACACATGCGTACGGATTAGCAGACCTACCCGGTCGGTAGTACACATGTAACTTACGTGCCTACCAGCGGCAGCGAACGGTTTCACAGTTCCCGTTACAGATAAGACAGCAACACCCACCGCGAGCCAACGTCGGTGACACCGTTACAGATAACAGTGTCCCCTACGAGAAAACCCCATCTAAAACCCACGTGGGTGACAGTCCTACACACCCCACAACCCGTTACAGATAAGGCGGCTGCCGTTTCCGGTCATGCATGTCGACACCGGCCACAACTTCGACGAAGTGATCTCGACCCGCGACGAACTCGTCGACGAGTTCGGGGTGCGCCTGGTAGTGGCATCGGTGCAGGAAGACATCGACGCCGGCCGGGTCGTCGAGACCATCCCGTCGCGCAACCCGATTCAGACCGTGACGCTGCTGCGTGCCATCCGCGAGAACAAGTTCGACGCCGCGTTCGGCGGCGCCCGGCGCGACGAGGAGAAGGCCCGCGCCAAGGAGCGGGTGTTCAGCTTCCGCGACGAATTCGGCCAGTGGGACCCCAAGGCCCAGCGTCCCGAGCTGTGGAACCTCTACAACGGCCGGCACCACAAGGGCGAGCACATCCGCGTCTTCCCCCTGTCGAACTGGACCGAGTTCGACATCTGGTCCTATATCGGCGCCGAGAAGGTGAAGCTGCCGTCCATCTATTACGCCCACCGGCGCAAGGTGTTCGAGCGCGACGGGATGCTGCTGGCCGTGCACCGCCACATGCAACCGCGCGCCGACGAGCCGGTGATGGAGAAGACGGTGCGGTTCCGCACGGTCGGCGATGTCACCTGCACCGGGTGCGTCGAATCGGAGGCCGCCACGGTCTCGGAGGTCATCGCCGAAACGGCGGTGTCCCGACTGACCGAGCGCGGCGCCACCAGGGCGGACGACCGCATCTCCGAGGCTGGAATGGAAGACCGGAAACGGCAGGGATACTTCTGATGGCTGCACCGACGACACTGCTCCGCATCGCAACGGCCGGCTCGGTCGACGACGGCAAGTCCACCCTGATCGGGCGGCTGCTGTACGACTCCAAGGCCGTGATGGAAGACCAGTGGGCCGCGGTCGAAAAGACCTCGAAAGAGCGCGGCCACGACTACACCGATCTGGCGCTGGTCACCGACGGCCTGCGGGCCGAGCGGGAACAGGGCATCACGATCGACGTCGCCTACCGCTACTTCGCGACCCCCAGGCGCAAATTCATCATCGCCGACACTCCGGGGCACATCCAGTACACCCGCAACATGGTCACCGGTGCGTCGACCGCCGCACTGGTGATTGTGCTCGTCGACGCCCGCCAAGGCCTGCTCGAGCAGTCCCGGCGGCACGCCTTTTTGGCCTCGCTGCTGGGCATCCAGCACATTGTGCTGGCCGTCAACAAGATGGACCTGATCGACTGGGACAGAGAGAAATTCGAAGCGATCAAGGACGAATTCCACGCCTTCGCCGCACGTTTGGACGTGCAGGACGTGGCCACCATCCCGATGTCGGCGCTGCACGGCGACAACGTGGTGACCAAATCGGACAAGACGCCCTGGTATGAGGGTCCCGCGCTGCTCTCGCATCTGGAGGAGGTCTATGTCGCCGGCGACCGCAATCTGGTCGACGTGCGCTTCCCGGTCCAGTACGTGATCCGGCCGCAGACCCACGAGCATCGCGACCACCGCAGCTATGCCGGAACGGTGGCCAGCGGCGTGATGCGTCCCGGTGACGAGGTGGTGGTGCTGCCGATCGGCAAGACCACCCGGATCACCGAGATCGAAGGCCCGAACGGCTCTGTGGGAGAGGCATTTCCGCCAATGGCCGTCTCGGTGAGCCTGGCCGACGACATCGACATTTCGCGCGGCGACATGATCGCCCGCACCAACAACCAGCCCAGGGTCACGCAGGAATTCGACGCGACCGTGTGCTGGATGGCCGACGGCGCGTCACTCGAGCCGGGCCGCGACTACGTCATCAAGCACACCACCCGAACCACCCGCGCGCGGGTCACCGCGCTGGACTACCGCCTCGATGTCAACACCCTGCATCGGGACAAGAGTGCTACGGCGTTGAAGCTCAACGAACTTGGTCGCATAACGCTGCGCACGCAGGTGCCGCTGCTGCTCGACGAATACACCCGCAACGCGAGCACCGGCTCGTTCATCCTGATCGATCCGAACACCAACGGCACGGTGGCGGCGGGCATGGTGCTGCGCGACGTCGCGGCGCAGAAGGCCAGCCCGAACACCGTGCGGCACAAGTCGCTGGTCACCGCCGATGACCGGGCGGCTCGCGGCCGGACGGTATGGCTCACCGGCCTGTCGGGTGCGGGTAAATCGTCGGTGGCGATGCTCGTCGAGCAGAAGCTGCTCGAAAAGGGCACTCCCGCTTATGTTCTCGACGGCGACAACCTGCGCCACGGCCTGAACGCCGACCTGGGCTTTTCGATGGCCGACCGCGCGGAGAACCTGCGCAGGCTGGCTCATGTCGCGACGCTGCTCGCCGATTCCGGCCAGACGGTGCTGGTGCCCGCGATCAGTCCGCTGGCCGAGCACCGCGAGATGGCTCGTAAAGTGCACGACGACGCCGGATTTGAGTTCTTCGAAGTGTTCTGCGATACCCCGCTCTCGGAGTGTGAAGCGCGTGATCCCAAGGGGCTGTATGCCAAAGCCCGCGCGGGCGAAATCACGCATTTCACCGGCATCGACAGTCCGTATCAGCGGCCCAAGAATCCGGATCTGCGGTTGATCCCGGACTGTTCGCTCGAGGAAATGGCCCAGCGCGTCATCGACATGCTGGAGTTGCGCGCCTAGCCCGCAGACCCAAGCATCCGCAGCGCAACGGGCCGATGGTGGCACAATCCTCAACGTGCGCATGTCGGCAAAAGCGGAGTACGCGGTGCGGGCGATGATTCAGCTCGCCACCGCGGACAGCGGCACGCTGGTCAAGACCGACGATTTGGCGCAAGCGCAGGGCATACCACCGCAGTTTCTGGTCGACATCCTGACCAACCTGCGTACCGATCGGTTGGTGCGCAGTCACCGCGGCCGCGACGGGGGCTACGAGCTGGCCCGTCCGGGTAGCGAGATCAGCATTGCCGACGTGCTGCGCTGCATCGACGGGCCGCTGGCCAGTGTCCGCGACATCGGCCTCGGTGACCTGCCGTACTCGGGGCCGACGGCACCCCTGGCCGACGTGTGGCGTGCGCTGCGCGCCAGCATGCGCTCGGTCTTGGAGGAGACAACGCTGGCTGATGTGGCGTCGGGCGCCCTGCCCAAACACGTGGCCAAGCTCGCCGACGACTATCGCGGCCAGGAAAGCCTGCGGCATGGCGCTCCGCGCGCCGACTAGCCCGGTTGGCTCAGCTGCCTGACCCATAGGGCCGAGTCAAGATCTCCATAGCGTGCCCGGCGGGATCCAGGAAGTAGACCCCGCGGCCGCCGTCGCTGTGGTTGATCTCGCCGGGTCGGCTTTGCCGTGGATCGGCCCAATGCTGCAGGCCGCGCGATTGGATCTTGCCGTAGATCGTGTCGAACTCCGGCTCGGACACCAGGAACGCGTAGTGCTGGCGCCGGATCTCATCCCCCTCGGGGGCGTCGGCGTAATCGAGGCTCACCCCGTGCTCGAGTGCGACGACCATGAAGTGGCCGAATGGCTTCGGGGCGGGCAGGTCGAAGAGCTCGGCGAGGAATTCCGCGGATTCGTGTTTGTCGCGGGCGGCGACGATGGTGTGGTTGAAACTGATGGACATAGTTCTTTCCAGTATTCACCTATTTGGGCGCGGTCAGCTCCAGCGCGATGTTGTCCGGGTCGCGGAATTCCAGAATGTAGGACGGCCCGATATCCTTGATCGGCTCGTGCTCGACGCCCAGTTCGTCGAGATGTGCTGCCGCGGTGTCTAATTCGTCCAGGCTGGCGAGCCGGAAAGCGATGTGGTCAAGACCGCACCGGTCTTCGTGAAAGCGATCCGAGGCGACCGGCCGCAGCCCGAGCAGCGTGCCGCCGAGGTCGTAGATGACGCCGCCGTACAAGAAGGAGAACTGGTTGCGGGTTGCCTCGTCGGCATTTTCGGGAAGTTCCAGCAACACCGGCCAGCCGAACACGCTCTCGTAGAACTGCCGCGATCGCTCGATATCGGTGACGGTCAGCCGGACATGTGCGATGGAGGTACTGGCTAAGGGCACTTACCCGAGCATGCCAGAATCGCCGTCGTGCGGATAGCAATGACGATGCCGGTGATGGAGCCGGATTTGGATGCCGCGGTGCTCGAGACCTGGGCGCGCGCGATCGACGAGGGCCCCTTCTCGTCGCTGTGCTGGGGTGAACGCATCGCGTTCGAAAACCCGGACAACCTCACGCTGCTCGGTGCGCTCGCGGCCTGGACGAAACGGGTGCGCCTGATGACGACGGTGATCGTGCCGCAGCTGCACGATCCGGTGATGTTGGCCAAGGGCCTGGCGACCGGCGACATGCTGTCCGGCGGCCGGTTGACCGTCGGCATCGGCGTGGGTGGCAGGCACGAGGACTACCACGCGGTGGGCGCCGACCCCGCGTCGCAGACCATGCGCGACATGGCCGATCGGGTCGCGGTGATGAAGCGGGTATGGGCCGGTGAAAAGATCACTGAGTCGGTGCTCCCGGTCGGACCGGCACCCGTCCAGCCCGGTGGTCCGCCGTTGTTCGTCGGCAGCATCGGACCGAAGACCATCCGCAGCGCGGCCGCCTGGGCCGACGGGCTGGCCGGCACCACCCTGGACCTGGACGTCGGCAAGCAAAATGAGCTCTTCGACGTCACACGGGAAGCGTGGGCGCGGGCCGGCAAGCCCAAACCACATCTGGTGACGTCGTTCTGGTTCGCGTTCGGCACGCCCGAGGAGTCGCGCGCCCAGGTACACCGGCACCTGCGCCGCTACATGAACTGGATCCCGGCGGAGTACGTGGACGCAATGGCCCCGATGACCGGCTGGGCCGGCGACGAAGACGAGCTGCTCGCGGTCCTGCGCAAATTCGAGGAGATCGGCACCGACGAGGTTCAGCTGATTCCGACCAGTTCGGATGTCGGCCAGGTGCGCCGGGCCGCCGACGTCGCCGCGCGGCTCTAGGCCGGTAGCCGCTCGCGACCGACCTCCGGCTGCGGGGGTTGGCCCTTTTGCAGCGTCGCGACCAGCTCGCGGTAGGGGCCGACGAGGTAGACGGTGTCGCCGGCGCGCAGCCGGGCGTCGCGTCGCGGGTGCAGCTGGACCGGGGTGTCGTCGCGGGTGATCGCGATGACGCGGGTCTGCGTGGACAGTTCGAACATCCGCATCCCGTCGAGCTCGCTGCCCGCCGCCACGTGCATGCCGCCGACCATGAAGTAGCGCTGCCCGACCGAGAACGTCCCCAGCACCTGCAGGCCCATCGCGGCGCCGACGAACCACGGAGCGGCCAGTGCGACGGTCGAACGCACGGTGTCAAAACCGAACCGTTCGGCCACCGCGCTGCCGAGCGCGTGGTCGAAAATGCGCAGCACGATCGGCACATCGGGCCGGATGACCCTCGGGATCACCCGCGGACCGAGCATCTCGCGCAGCACGATCCCGGTCTCGATATTGGTCATGTCGTCGTGGGTCAGCACCGCGATCGCACGTGCGGTGTCGACCCGGGCCGCCTCCAGCGTCTGGCGCAGCGTCGCATCCCCGAAGATCACCGGCACCTCGGCAGCGGTCGACAGGTAGCGGTTGTTCTCGTCGATCTCGATCACCGCGACCTCGTATCCGGCGGCGGTCAGGTCGGCGACGACGCGGCTGCCGAACGAACCCAGTCCGACGACGACGATGTGGTTGCGCAAGTGGCGCGCCCGCCGGCGGCCGGCGGTGTGGGCGAAGCGCTGCGAGATCAGCAGGTCGGCGATGAATGCCACCAGGACCGCGGTGGTCATCAGGCCGCCGAACATCAAACCGATGCTGAACAGTCGCAGCCAGGTGGGCTGCGTCAGGAAGCTGAAGTCGCCATAGCCGACCGTCGCGATCGTCTCGGTGCTGAAGTACAACGCGTCGACCCAGGTCATCTTCGCCTGCGGTTGGTAGCAATAGCGCAATAACACCGTCGAGCCGATCAGCACGGTCAGCACCGCGGCGACCGCACGCATGAACATCGGGTTGACGTCGTTGCGCAGGCCGCGGGCGACGTCGATGGCCAGACGCACGCGGCGCTGACGGCGCCGCGTCGTGTTGGGCCGCGGGGCCTTGATGCCGCGCGCCGTCAGCTCGTCGACGGTGCCGATCATCGCTGTCCAGTCGCCGGCGCGGACCTTGAGGTCGCGGCCAGGACAGGTCTCCAGCAGCCCGGGCGCGGGCGAGTTCTCGCCGTGGATCACCGCGACCGGGGCCAGGTCGGCGTAGATCTCGCGCAACGTCGCGTCATAGGGTGCCTGCGAGCCCGAGACGAGAAACTCGATGCCGGCCGCTTCGAACGGGTGCACGGTATGCGCCAGAGCAGCCTCGACCACCGACGGCGCCGCCAACTCGGCGACATCGAGGATCGCTCCGGGACCGTTGTCGTCGGCGACCGCTTCGCGCAGTACGTCGTTGGCCAGCCGGGCGACCACGCGCACATTCGGGTTGGCTTTCCTTGCCAGTAAAGCGATTTCGAGGTTGATCGCGTCGTCGTCGCCGGCGCAGACCACGGCGGCCGCGCGGACGATCCCGGCCTCGATGAGGTCTTCCTTGGTGTCGGCGACGGAGTCGTCGATGAGCTTGACCACGGTGGCGCCGGCGTTTTCCAGCTCCTCGGCGATCGTCGTCGCCAGCGCGTCGTCACCGCTGACGATGATATGGCCGTGCATGCTCACCTGCCTCCCGGGAACGTCACATTGCTATGACTATCGGCTACTGTGCCGATTTCTGCCAGCGCAACACCCGCTATGGCGACGGCCAGCCCGGCGCCGAATCCGTATTTTCTTGGGCTGTAATGGTTTTGCGCTAGAGGACACGGACGTCGGACGGCCCCCAGAACGCCCGCATCGACGTGATCTTCGCGTCGTCGTCGAACGTCATCAGCGAGATGGGCGAAATTCGGGTGCGGGTGTCGCCGGCATCGAGTGTCAGGTGCCAGTAGAACGCCGCCTCGTTGCCGCCGACGCGTATTTCGGCGAGTTCGGTGTCTTTCTTGGCATCTTGGAACGCCGTGTAGAACTCGCGCACCGCGTCCTGCCCGTGCCGGACTTCCGATCCGGCGGGATCCTCGATGGTGGCATCGGCGGAGTAGAGGTTCACAATCTCGTCGGTGGCGCCGCTGGCGACGTGGGCGAGGTAGCTGTTGACGGTGTGGGTGATGGCTTCTTGGGAAGGCATGGCTCCGGACGCTACCTGTTCGCCATGGCGGTCGCTTCGGGTTGGTGATACTAGCAACGTGCCTTTCATCGAACGCCTCGCTTCGCGTGAGATCTATCGGAATCCGTGGCTGATCCTCCGGGAGGACGACATCCGCCGCCCCGATGGCAGCCCCGGCATCTACGCCGTAGTGGATAAGCCGACCTATGCGCTGGTGATGCCCTATGACGAACGCCGGTTCCGGCTGGTCGAGCAGTTTCGCTATCCGGTGGGCGCCCGGCGCTGGGAGTTCCCGCAGGGCACGGCGCCCGATCTGGCCGACACCGAGCCCGCCGAGCTGGCCGCGCGCGAGCTGCGCGAGGAAACCGGGTTGAGCGCGACGTCGTTCGAGGCACTCGGCCTGCTCGACGTCGCTCCCGGCATGACCAGTCAGCGCGGCTGGGTGTTCCTGGCCACCGGGATCTCCGAGGGGCAAGCAGCCCTCGAGCACGAGGAGCAGGACATGCGCAGCGCATGGTTTTCCCGCGAAGACGTCGAGGAGATGATCCGCTCAGGGGTGATCGCCGACGCGCAGTCCGTGGCGGCCTACGGGTTGTTCCTGTTGCACGGGCGATGAGTTTCGGGGCGGGGCCGGTTGGAACCGTTCGGCGCCACGAAGTTTCGGCTGGACGCGGCATTACCGTGCGATCGTGTCCGTGCCGATATCGCATCGCGTCATCGAGTCCGCACCATGGGCACGGTGTGCGCGCGTTACCTGGCCGCGGTGCTCGCCGTCGTCGCGATCCTTGGCGTGCCCGCTATTTCGGCGCACGCCGCGACGCCCGTGTGGAATGGCAAGTACTCGTTGGTCAGATACGCCGTGAACAAGACCGGCACCAGCGTGGCGGCCGGTCAAGCCGAACCCACCTTCAGCGCCGACTACGTCTTCGTGACGTCGTGCGCGTCGGGCAGGTGCGTCGCGACCGCGACGAACGGGCCGGTCCCGAAAAACCCGACGCTGCCCCAACCGTCCCACTACACCTGGGACGGAGCCCGCTGGGTGGAGCACTTCAATTTTCAGTGGGATTGCTATATGGGTGAAGGCGTTCCGAAAGTCTGGGCACCCGCGACGTCATGGGCGTTCTACGCGCCGCAACCGGACGGTTCGCTACGTGGCACCTGGCACACCGACATCTCCAGCGGCCCATGCCGCGGGACGGTGGAGATGCCGGTGGCGGCGTTTTCAGCGGGCCCGCAATAGCCGCGGCCCGCTCAAGTCATTAGGGGCAGTAGTTGGATTCCGCGGCGCTGACGACGCCGGTCGCGTCGCTGAGGCTGATCCCCGGGTTCTTGCTCTGCACCACCTGCGCCAGCTGGTCCGGGGTCTCGCCGTTGGCGCGGTCGACGCAAATCAGGTGCCCGAGCTGGATCAACCCGGTGGGGTCTCCGGTGAGGCCGATCTTCTTGATCTGTGCGAGATAAGCGTCGTCGTCGGCGACCGCGATCCCGGTGCCCACGGTCAACGCGGCGGCAGCAATGGCGGGGACCGTCAATAAGCACAGTTTGCGAGCGGAAATCATGGTCGTCTCCTTGTTTGGGAGGGGCGGTGCAACCGCATCATTATGCGATTCTTAACGCGGCTGTGCGCGCCGAATTGACGCAGCGGGCAAAGATTAGCACCGTACTCGTCGCGCGGTCGGCGCGCTTGAGAGCACGATGTTTCTGACG
The DNA here is from genome assembly GCF_900176255.2 of Mycobacterium ahvazicum. Classification (GTDB taxonomy): domain Bacteria; phylum Actinomycetota; class Actinomycetes; order Mycobacteriales; family Mycobacteriaceae; genus Mycobacterium; species Mycobacterium ahvazicum. The sequence continues at coordinate 1,678,102 of NZ_FXEG02000003.1, read as the reverse complement.
GATACGTTGCTGGGCGCGGCGTTGGTGAGGCCATTCGACGGCAAAGCGGGGACCGCAATTGGTTCGGTGTCGTCCTGGCCGGCAGCAAATGGGCAGGCTACGACATGAAAAACTGTGAAATTCCCATACCCACGAAATAGTGAACATCGGCAATGATGTCTTTTTCGGAGTTTCTCCCGAGTGTCGCTATCGGATGATGGTTAGGTCGGGATGTGGCGTCTTGGGTGAAATTGTTCCGCGACACCGTCGCGGTTCGGATGGCGGTAGTCGTGGTGCTCGGCGTGGTCGTCGCCATCCTGGTGGGACATGCCCTCGGTTCGCGGTATGCGCTGGTCGGCTGGATCACCGCCGCCGGGGTGTATGTGGTGTGGACGCAGCTCATCCTGCGCGGAATGGACGCTGACCAGACCCGCGAGTGGTCGACGCGAGAAGACCCGACCCGGTGGCTCGCGGACGCGATCATCCTGACCGCAAGCGTCGCGAGCTTGGGTGGCGTCGGATATGTGGTGGCCGCCGGGTCACGCTCCGGCGCCGAGGCCCTCCAAGCGGCCGTCGTCGGCATTCTGAGCGTGGCGGCGTCCTGGTTCGCCGTGCACACGCTGTACACCGTGCACTACGCGCGGCTCTACTACTCCGGCAATCCCGGCGGCATCGATTTCCATGATCCGGAGCCGCCGCGATTTCAGGACTTCGCGTATGTCGCCTTCACCGTCGGCATGACGTATCAGGTGTCAGACACCGAGATCAATCTGACGTCCATTCGCGCCGCGGTGTTGCGTCAGGCGCTGGTGTCTTACCTGCTCGGCGCGGTGGTTCTGGCGGTCACGATCAATTTGATCGCGGGGCTGGGCTCCAAGGTGTGATCGAAAGGTGTTGCAGCTAGCCGATTTTCGTCAGGGTGAAGATGTCGTGCGAGTCGGTGAGGCCGCATGGCGCGGTGCTGTCCAAGAAGACGGCAAGGCCGGTGAGCGTGAGCGGGTCCCACGATTGTTGGACGGTGACCGGATGCAGGCTGTTGTCGTTCGGACAGATCGCGGCCTCCGGGATGGTGCGCGTCACGCTGTACTGGCCGTCGATCAGCGGGGCGTTGAATCCTTGACCCGGAGCGGTCGTCACGTGAGCCACGCAGACCTGCTTGCACGTGGTGTTGATCGTCCACGTTCCGGTGTCACCGTCCTCGTCCGCGTAGTGGTAGACACCGTTCAATTTCGTGTCGTCGGGAGCGGCCAGTGGCTCGGCCGAGGCTGGTAGTGCCGGCAACGTGGCCGCGCCAGCAAAGAATGCGGTCGCCACGATTAATCCGCTTGCCCTCATCTTTTCCGTCCTCATCTCCTGGTTTCACCGCCGCGCGGGCCAGACGAGAACGTATCAGCAAACTGAAGCGGAGTATCCGTTTGCTCCGAGACGCATAGCGAATTGATAGAGAAATTGGTCGGCTGTCCCGAAATCTTCTATGAAGTCGACATGCGTCCCGGATCGCTACCGTGTCGCGGCATTCAGCAGTGCGGGGCCCAGCACCTCTGGTTAGGGCAATAGGTCGCGTGCGCGATGCCGACCATGGATGCGACGTCGCCGATCGTAATGCCTCTGGGGTCCAAGTTGGCGTGCACGTCCCGGGATATCTGGTCCGCCGACCAGCCCCAGCCGAGATCGTCACAAATGAGCTGGGCCATCCCGATCAGGGCGCCCTCGTGTCCCGGTGGCCAGGACAGGCCGGCGGCGCGTAGTTGAGCAAGGTATCCGTCATTGACGGGATCGGCAGTCGCCATCGGTGCGCTCGCAACCAGGGCGGCACTAATCATTGCGGGAGCGGTAATTCTGACCAGCCAGGCAGATGTGGACATGGAGTCAGTGTGCGCCAAATGTGTGAAGAACAAAGAAAGTCGGGATAGCCGTTGAGCTCTGACAATCTTGGCCATCATGGGCGGGGGCCGCCGAGACCGGCGGCGGCCCGGATCTGTCGACGAGCCGCGCCGCGATCAGTCTCGGGAAATATGTAGTGGCTCAAGGCAGTCCGTGCGATGGCGCCGGCAAGGTCGCGGGGATCCACCGTCCCGGCCAGCGCCCCCTCGCGGGCGCAGCGCTGCAAGACCCCTATCAGCCCTTGGGTGATCATGGGTAGTGCCGCGGCCATCTGGTCGTGGGCGAAGCCCGGCTCGAGGTCGAGCAGCCGCCCGGGCGGCTGAGCCTCGAGGAATGCTGCGACGACGTCGAGCGCCGCCTCCAATCGTGCGACACCGACGACTCCCGACATCGCGTCGTCCATCGCCGTACCGAACCGACGGCGTTCGCGTTTTCCCATCGCGTCGATCAGGTCTTCTTTGGACACGAAGTAGCGATAGATGGTGGGTCTCGACACCCCGGCCAGCGTTGCCACGTCCGACAGTGACAGTTTGCGGGCGCCGGTCCGGAAGATCAGCCGCTGCGCCGCGTCCAGGATTCGGTCGGACAGATCTCCGTGATCTGAACGGGGTCTGCGCGATTCGGCGGTCGACACCGTGGCGGCCCCTACAGCTTGCCGAGTTTGCGCAGCCACGAGATCAACAGCCGCAGCCCATCGTCGAAGGACATCGGCACATACCCGAGGCGCCGGGCGGTCAGGTTGTCTTTGGTTCTGGGCTTACGCTCGCTGCGGGCCGCGGCTTCCGCGATGGCCATCAGGGTGGGCCCGAATTCGGCGGTCAGCGCCGCGGAATCGGTGCGGTAGTCGAGATCCTCGACGCGGTGCTCGATTCCGGCCACCTCGCAGGCGCGGTTGATGCCGCCCGCCGTGCTGAAGGTGTCCTCGGGCCGGCCGACCAACAGGTAGCGCTCGCCGGCCACCCCGTTGTCCAGCGCGGCGATCGAGCCCTTCGCGACATCCGCTCCGGCCACCCAGGTCACCGGAAAAGCCAAGTAGCGCTTGATCTTTCCGCGCATGCCCGCCAACAGCACCCGATTGAAACTGGTGCGGTGCAACGCGCGTTCCACCACCAGGCCGGGCCCGAAGATGGCGCCCGGGTGACACGTCAGCACGTCGTCGCCGGCGTCCGCGCGCCGGTGGGCCTCCTGAAAGGCGGCGAGCTTGGTGACGGTGTAGGGGTCGTTGGGCGGGTTCTCGAGCAATGGCGCCTCTTCGAAATCGACGCCCGTGCTCAGGTCGAGGAAGGTGGCGGTGCTCAGGGCGACGACTCGGCGCATGCCGTGCGCCTTGCCCGCGTCTAGGACGTTTGTCGTGCCGTCGACATTGACGGCCTTGAAGTCGTCGAGGTCCTGACTGGCACCGCCCAGCAGCGCGGCGCAGTGGATCGCGGCCTCGGCGCCCTTGGCCGCATGGAGCACATCATCGGTGTCGCTGATATCGCCCTTGACCAACTCGACGCCGATCTCGGCCAGCGCGACCGCGTCGTCGGGATTGCGCACCAGGGCGCGGACGTGGTCGCCGCGCTCGATCAACTGCTCACAGACGTTGCCGCCGGTCTGACCGGTGGCGCCGGTGACGAAGATCGTGCTGGCCATCGCAGCCTCCCTGGAACTAGCCATGCGTTACATATCGAACATATTTAGTGAGAACTGTAAGCCTTGAAGTGGGATTGTTCTATAGTCGACTCCATGGCACTCACCCCCGCCAGCGTGCTGCTGACCAACCGCGTCGCGGTCGTCACCGGCGGCGGTGCGGGCATCGGGCGCGGCATCGCGGCCGGGCTGACGGCATTCGGTGCGCGAGTCGCGATCTGGGAACGCAACCCCGATACCTGCGCGGCCGCCGCCGACGAGATCGGCGCTCTGGGCATTCCGGTGGACGTTCGGGACAGCGCCGCGGTCGACGCCGCGCTGGAACAGACCGCGGGCGAGCTCGGGACGGTGTCAATCCTGGTCAACAACGCGGGCGGTGTCTTCTGGTCGGGAATCCTCGACACCAGCGAGAACGGCTGGGATGCCCTGTACAAGTCGAACCTGCGGCATGTCTATCTCTGCACGCAGCGAGTGGCCCGCGTCCTCGTCGAGCAGAAGCTGCCCGGCAGCATCATCAGCGTCACCTCGATCGAGGGCGTGCGTGCCGCACCCGGCTATGCGACCTACGCGGCCGCCAAGGCCGGTGTCATCAACTACACCAAGACCGCCGCGCTCGAACTCGCACCGCACGGCATCAGGGTCAACGCGCTGGCCCCCGACATCACCTGGACCGAAGGTCTCGAGCAGATCGCGCCGCCGGGATCCCAGCAGCGGATGGGCTTCACGGTCCCGATGGGACGCGCGGGTCACGTCGACGAAATGGCCGGGGCGGCAGTGTTTCTCGCCTCCGACATGTCCAGCTACGTCACCGGCCAAACGATCCACGTCGACGGGGGCACCCATGCCGCCAGCGGCTGGTACCACCACCCGGAAACCGGGGCATACGCTCTCGGACCGACAACTCAATAACGATTCGTTAATTCACGTCCGCCGGTCGCCATCGCGGTTGTGTTGATAACCGCTGCGACTAATTAATCGCCGGTATTCATCGAGACATGCGCTGACATCCCGCCGTCAATAGAAATCATTTGTCCCGTGATGTAGCGGGACTGCTCGGAAGCCAGAAAAAGAACAAGTTCTGCGACGTCTTGTGGCTGTCCTACGTACGGCGTCAGCGTGGCCCGGCCCAGGCCGTCGAGGATGTCGGGGGACAGGTGCGCGCGCACGGCGTCGGTCAGGATCAAGCCGGGCACGATCGTGTTCGCCCGGATGCCGGCCTTGCCTTCGCTGGTGGCCACATACATCGTCAGGGCGTGCACCCCCGCCTTCGAGACGCCGTAAGCCAGGCGGGTGCGGTCACCCGAGAGCGCCGCGCCCGACGACATGTTGACGATGGAACCGCCACCGGTGCTTCGCATTTCGGGCACGGCGTGTTTGCACATCAGCAGCTGACTGCCGAGGTTGGCCTCCATGGATCGCTGCCACACATCGAGAGGCATCTCGGAGACGGTGGTGTCGCGGGCCAGGAAGCTGCTGGCCGTCAGCGCCGCATTGTTGTGCAGGACATCGATGCGCCCGAACTCTGCGACGGTGGCGTGCACCACCGAGCGCGCCACGTCTTCCTCGGCAAGATCGCCGCCGAGGCCGATTGCTCGCGCGCCGCTGTGCCGAATCCGGTCGGCGACCTCTTCGGCTTTGACTTCATCGATATCGACGACGGCAACCGCCGCGCCTTCACGGGCCAATTCGGCCGCGGTCGCCGCACCAATCCCGCCAGCCCCTCCGGTAACTATTGCGACCTTTCCGGCGAGTCTGGACATCGATTTCTCCTTTTCAGTGCCGCACGCAAAAGATAGCCTGAATTAATGCCGCGTATTGCACCAATCCCGATGGAAGAACTCAGCGCGCACTCGCGCGAGATCGTCGATGCCGGCGTGGCCGCCGGGCTCTACGCGACGCCGGTACCGTTGCAGATCTTCGCCTATCGCAGCGCGCAGCTCGAACAGGTGAACACGGCGCGGACCCACCTCGGTGCCGGCACTCTGCTCGGCGGACGCATTCTCGAGCTATTGCGCATCCGCAGCGCCCAACTCGGTGAATGTGAGCCGTGCAGCCAGTCGCGCAAACATGATTCGATCACCGACGAGGACGTCGTCTGCCTGCTCGCGCCGGGCCACGACACGCTCACCCCACAGGAGCAGCTGGCGGTCGAGTTCCTCGATCTGCTCTCGGCGGACCATCATGCGATCGACGACGAGTTCTACCAGCGGCTGGGTGAGCACTTCACCGCGGCACAGATCATCGAACTCGGGTTCACCTGTGCGGGCGTCATGGGGTTGCATCGCTTTATCCACACCCTCAACGTGTACGGCGATTCGCCACCTGTCATCGAATACGGCCGGGACCAGGTCGACGCGGCCAAGGCGGTGTGAGAATGCCAAGCCGATCCTTCAGCCATGCTCAGGGGAGAATGCGCAAGCCCCACCGGCCGAGCAGTGGATACACGAGTGTGAAGTACGTCGTATGGTCGTCACCTTCCGGTGAAGACATCAAGATGCCGACTGCGCTAACGCTGCCGTCCGCGTTCTTCACGAAGCCAGGGCTCCCGCTGTCGCCTTTCAAGCTGTAGACGCTGGCTTCGACCACTCCGTCGTCGACGCTCTTGACGGTGCCGCAAGTCTCACCGGTGACCGCGCCGAGCTTGCAGAACGGCGTGCCCACCTGAATCTGGGAGGGACTCAGGACATCTCGGACCGGGTACTTGCCGCCGACATCTCCCACCGGTACCCCGACGCTCGGGTCAAGGCGGATGATGGCGGCGTCCTTGTTATCGCCATCGTTCTCGCTCGCGGTGATTCTTCCCAGCGGGACATCCTGCTCGTAAGTCCATATCGAACCGTCGTGCGCATCGCAGTGCCCACTGGTCAACAGGTAGTAGCTGTTATCGCTGCCTTGAGTCGCGAAACCCGCTGTGCATCTGCCGCTTTCATCGTCGACCTCGACGCCCGGCATCGGAGGTGCGGCGGCTCGCGCCATGGCGGCGAGCGCCGTGGCCCCAATCAGCACGGCACTTCCGATCGCGAGACTCCGAAACCATACTGCCGTGGCATGGACCGAGACGCGGCTTGTGCGCTTCACCGACTAGTCCAGAGGAGTTGCGACGCAGTCACTGATGCCCCGCAACATAGTGAGGCGTTTCTCAAGTTCTCGCTTGGCGACCTCACACGCCGAGCCGGGATCGTCGGCGGCGGTGTCTGGCACGGTTAGCGTGACTCTGCGCTGTGTGCCACCGATGGATTCCCAGTCGGTGAACATCGGCGATTGCTCGACAAACGGTCTTGCGGGGCCCTGGTGAGGGATGTCCGCATAGATGATCACACGCCAATTCATGTTGTTGACCCCAACCGTCGGGCCGTCGCGGCTACCAAGGCGATGGCTTTCGGTGATGCTGTAAGCGGGCCCGCGCCGGAAGGGTGCTGAATCCGGATCCGACGCGGGCCCATCTGGGTGCCTGCTGACTTGCGCCCAGAACCCCATCGTCGCGTCGGTACCGGACCGGCCACTAGGGACTAAAGACTCCAGTTGTCTGCGAATGCTGACCCGCCCATGACCCACGGCGCTTAGGGGATGTGGCCGCTCGGGACGATGTCGGGTGCGTACGGGCGATTCAGGGTGGCGGTGACAATCTGTCCGCCGACAGTCACGACGAAGGCGCACCGTTAATCCATTGCGGCAGCTTGCCTCTGGTGCCACCGCTCAATATTGCGCACCCCGTCGCGCACGAAAGGACTCGCCCGTAACAGACCGAACAAGGTGTCGCGCACCAGCGAGCCGGGGAAGCGCAGCGGCCGCTTCACGTGAAGCAGCAGGATCACGCGGTGATCCTCGGTGTCGTTCCACACCTCGTGCGGGAACATGTCGTCAAAGATCGCGATGTGGCCCTCCTGCCACACCACCTCATGGTCGCCGATCGTCATCCGACAGTTCTGGCGGTCACGCGGCACGGTGAGGCCCAGATGGGCGGTGACGATGGCCTTGGTCGGCCCGGTATGGCGCGGCACGTGTGCGCCGGGCAGCATTACCGAGTACATGGCGGTCATCAGGCCCGGGATGCGCTCGAGGGCCCGCGCCGTCTCTGGGCAGCGGCCGCAGTTGACCTCGCTGCGGATCCCGTAGCCCCAAAGGAAAAAGGAGCGCCAGCGCTCATCGACCGCGATCTTTTCATGATCGACCGAAATCTCGCGCAACGCGGGAACCGACATCGGGTCGCGCATCACCTCCCGGGCCTCGTCGCGGATGGCGGTCCAGCTCTCGGCGAGGTCGGTCGTCCAGGGAAACACTTCGTTCGGGAAGACCTGGTATTCCTCAGTCGCCGCGAACCGCATCATGATCCAGTCGATGATCGGTAACAGCCAGAGGCCGAAGGCGATGATCAGTTCGCGGCCGGACTTGAGCCCTACCATCTTGTATTCGGCTGTCCTAGAGAACATTCCGCTCGCTCGTACGGCTTAAACCGCACGGCTCGAGCGTTGCGTCGGGACAACGGCGGGCGCTGACGGCGCGGCAGTGTCCAGCGAGTCCCCGTTTCGGTAAAAGGTCTTCTCCCATTTCTTGTGCGCCTTCTTTCCCTCCCTGATGAACGGGGTGAAGGCGGCGATGTTGAGGAGCAGCCAATTGACGAGGGAGGCCGGGAAACGCAGCGGCTTGACGAAGTCGACGAACAGCACGACGCGGGTTTCGTTGGAGCGGTTCCACGCCTCGTGCTCGTATGAGTCGTCGAAGATCAGGATCTTGCCTTCGTCCCACTCGCAGACGGTGTCGTCCACGCTGATCGCAACCGTGCCGGGCGCGGCGTCCGGCACGAGCAGGCCGAGGTGGAGGCGGAGCACGCCGTTGTAGGGTCCGCGATGTGGCTTGAGGTGCTTTCCCGGCTCGAGGACCGAGAACATCGCCGTCTTCATACCCGGGATCGTGTGCAGGATGCGCCACGTTTGCGGGCACCGGCGAATGGCCTCGGCCGACTTGGCGCCGTAGCAGGCCAAGACGAACGTTTTCCAGTCGCGGTCGGTGCTGATCGAGCGCAGCTCACTCAAGATCTCGTGGCAGCCGGGCAGCTCCTCCTTGCGGATTAGCAGGCTATCGAGTTCGGCGCGGACCTGGTGCCATTCACGCTCGATGTCCATCGCCCACGGAAACTCCTCGACGTCATACATCGGTCGATTACCGAGTTTCGCGTACTTCTCGTTGAGCTCCTGGGCCCATTCGACTATATGCATCAACGCACGATTTATGAGTCCAGGCCGGTTCAAAGTGTCTTCGATTCCCGCGGTGCGCCGGACGGAACCTGCCATGAATTCAGCCTTTCTGTGGCCGCTATCTCGCAATACATATAGGGCCGATCCTGTCCAGGTCCCGAAGGGCCCGACCCGACCCTAGCCGCAACCTCGTTATTCGCTCAACACACGCGCCGGCCAACATGTTTCGTCACCGACCGGCCATGTAATGGCAACGGGACTGACAGGTTATCTTGCCCGCCGGAGGGCTACCACTGGCTCGAGACGCGGGAATCGGAGCCGATGTCATTGCGGATTAGCCACTGCGATGCGAGGATGTTCGCGAAGAATGCAATAGCGGCAAGATGAATCAATGCTTAACGTACCCAAGAAAAAGGGTTGTCATGCGTACTGCGGTTTTCGACGAGATAAATTCTCTCACCATCAATTCACCTTCCATCAAATTGCATGTCACAGAACTGCTCGCGTCGATCGGGTACCGGCCACCCGCTGTGGGCGCGTGAGGGAGCACGCCCGGCCAGTGTTGGCCGCGCTGATCGGGGGCGGGGCATACGGTTGCTGGGCGGCGTTTACTCACCACCGGCTCGGCTTGGAGGTCGCGGTGCGCGCGGGCTTCGCACAGCTGGCACTGAGCGTGATCGCGACCCTGGTGGCGGTGCTGGTGCTCGAACGGCTTTTCCGCGTGCCGTCGAATCCCGTGCGCGGCTTCTGGTTGGCCGCGCTGGGAACTTCGACGCTGAGTGCGATTTGGCTGTACGTGGGCCACGAGCTGGCGGCCACACCCGACATCGCGGTGACGATTGCACCCCCCGTGATTGTGGGCACCGCGTCGGACTTCCTTTACGCCGGTGCGCTGCTCGTGCTGGCCAGAAGGGGCGCTGGCACCAAGGGGGCGTCCGTTCGCTGAGCGCGCGGCCGCCACCGTTCGCGGCGGGGTCCGGCCCGTATCGCGTCAACCGATCCTGAACAGGGGAGCAGGCGGTCATGGCAGTAATCCAGTCGTCGACCTGGCGAGCCGAACAAGATGGCAAGTCTGGCCGCGTCACCTCGTGCGTGTTAGTGGCGGTGGCGCTGGCCGGCCTATGCCTCCAGCTATTGGTCCTGCCGCTCTGGTTGCTGCCGGCGGATCCGGGCTTCGGATGGCTGCTGGCGCCGATCGCGCTGCTCTCGATGCCGTTCTGGTCGCTGATCCACGAGGCCATCCACGGCACATTGATGCGGCAAAGGAAATGGAACGATGGCTGCGGTCGGGTGCTTGCCATCGGCTATGGCGCGCCATTTGTGCTGCTCAAGTCCGCTCATCTGTTGCATCACCGGTACAACCGGACCCGCCGGGAGCGGACCGAGGTCTTTGATCCGGCAACCTCAAGTTGGGCTGCGGCGGCTCCCGCGTACTACCTGCACCTTCTGGGCGGGCTTTACGTCATTGAGGCCGCTTCAGTGTTGCTCGTCGCCGCGCCGCGCCGGCTCTGGCGCTACCTGGGGCGCCTGCTCGACTCGCCCGACACGTTCGGCGGCATGTTGCTCGAGGGCATCAGCCGACGGCACCTGGGGGAGTTCCGCTCGGACGCGGTTTTGGTGGGCGCGGTGTATGCGGCCGCGGGCTTCGCCTACGGTCGGCACGTTTGGATGCTGGCCGTCGCGATCGCTGCGCGCGCGGTTTTGATCTCTATCGCGGACAACGCATACCACTACGGCACCCGGCTCGACGCGCGGTTGGAGGCGCTGAATCTTCGGCTGCCGCGAGCTTTGGAACGATTCGTCCTCGCATTCAATTTGCACAGCGTTCATCACCGGCATCCGGGCCTGCCCTGGTACGAACTTCGCTCGGCATTCTTGGCCGACGGTGACGAATTCCACCTCGGCTGGTTCACGGCCGCGGCGCGGCAACTGCGTGGGCCGATCTCGGCTGATTCGGCCGACCTTCGGCAGCCAACATTGCTTCGAAAAAACTCAATCGAGCGAGGCTAAAAGGCAAGCGAGACAAGGACTGTGGCTCCGTTGTTGCGGACTTCGCCGGCGCCGGTCCGGGAGCGGTTACGGTTGGTCGCCTGGGGATCCATCAGTTGGTACATCTGGTTCAGGTCTGAGCTCGTTGTGCGACAACCGGTCCCAATCTGGTCACCTGACGACGTCGCCGCCGCGTTGGGCCGACGTCGTGGTCGGGCGGTGCGCTCAATAGCAGCGGTATTCATCGGCCGAACAAGTCAGCCTCTGCGGGCGACGTCTTGGCTCAGGATCTGGGGCCAGGTCTCGACATCGGCCGGGACGTGCGCCACGGTGAGCGTTGACCGCGGCATCAGTGTCGCAAGCGATTCCGCCGTCGACATCGGATGCGCCGGGTCACCGACCCAGGCAAGAATCGTCGTCGGTACATCGATTCGTGCGACCGCTTCGCGAGCGGGCAGGTCGCTGAGAGCCGCGCCTCGAAACAGTGACGGCAGCAGTGCATCGGCCACATCCGGAACTGTTTCGGGCGCGCCGACCGTGGCTGGCGGCGGAGTCGCCCCACGCGCCGACGCGATGAACGCCCCGACTCCCTCGGTTTCGATAAGTTCGGCCGCAGCCCGGTAGATGGCCGCCTGCGCGGGCCGGGTTTCCCACGCGGTGGCCGGGACCATGAGCGTGAGGCCGGCGAAGCGGTCCGGCTCGCGGGCAGCCGCGTGCAGCAGCGTGCCGGTACCCATGGACGGGCCGACTCCGTGCACCCGTTCGCCGGGAAACCATTTGTCGAGCAGCTGCAGAAGATCCTCGGCAAGGCTTTCCCATCGGTAATCCTCGTCGACCTTGCGCCCAGTCGACTTGCCATGGCCGCGTGCGTCGTACCGCAACAGTCGGGTCCCGCTGAGGCCCCTGCCGAGGTCGAGATTGAGTACCCGGTCACGCGCGCGGCTGGAGGTAAGTCCGTGCAATTGAACAACCGGATGACCACCCTCGTCGCTCAGTTCAACCGCAAGCTCTGCTCCAGGAACCACGAAAGTGGACATCACGCAACTCTTTTCACGACCCGACGGCTCGCCCCGCGCTGACCGAGCATTCAGGCTATCTGGGGCGTTAGGGTACCGCCATGCGGCTGACCAACGTGGCGCACCTGCGGCTACCCTTCGGACGACTCTGGGGCTACGACGTGTCGGTGTCTGACCTCGGCCGGCAGCTCCCGGTGTCTTTTGACCAACGCATGCACGTTGGTGCGGGCCCACGGCCCGGTTCCTGGATGGCTCTGTCCATTCGGTTGTCTGCGGGGGTCAGCCGCCAATCGTTGGCCGATGCGTGGCTGGCGGTGATCGCCCGTCACGGCACGCTACGAACGGCATTCACACCCGGGCCGGACGGCGAACCGCAGCTGCATGAGATCGATATTCACCCGGACAGATGGGTCGAGCATGAGATCACTCCGGGCCAGGCGGTCAACGACGCATTGCGAGTAGTTCTCAATGCGGCGTGCTCGCCCTATGCGCGGCCCTCGCATCGGTTGTGTGTGTTGGAGACTGCCGCCGGATTGACGGTGGTGATCGCCGCCGACCACGCCCACGTGGACATGTGGTCGATGCTGGTGATTGCCCGGGACCTGTTGTCGGTGCTCGCTGACGCGCGCATCGGTCGTAAGCCGTTGCTGCAGCCGCCGCCGGCATTTGTCGTGCACACGCAAGCACTGTTGGACCGTCCTGCGGCACCGGACCATGTGCGCGCCCGATGGGCACAAATCATCAACGACAGCGGTGGGGTCATGCCACGGTTTCCGCTGCCGTTGGACGAATTCGGGCCGCATCCCGAACGCGTTGAAGTGCGTGACGTGTTCGACGTCGATGATGGCGCCGCGTTTGCCGAGCAGGCACGCGAGGACGGTGTCTCGACGCTGGCGCTTGCGGTGGTCGCCATGACTGCGGTGACCCGCGAGTTGGCCGGGGTCCCACTGCGCGCGGTGTTCCCCGTGCACAGCCGATTTGAAGAAAAATGGCACGACTCGGTGGGCTGGTTCATCACCAATTCGGTATTGGAGTCGGCGGTGGCCGAGCCGTCCGCCGCGGCCGCCGCCGTCAAAGAAGCGGTGCAGCTGGGTTCCTGGCCACTGGCCGACGTACTGGCTCCGTGGGGTGGAATGCCCGTTGCGCCGGGCATGTTCGCGATTTCCTGGCTGGACCAACGCAAACTTCCGGTGCGCATCGACTCGGTCGGACTCGACGCCCAGTATGTGAGCGCGAGCGTTGACACCGACGGCGTGATGCTCTGGTTCATCCAGGACGAGTCGGGGCTGCATCTGCGATGCCGCTATCCAGATACCGCGGAGGCACGAACCAACGTGGGGGCGTGGCTGGACCTGTTGGTGGCGCGCCTACAGGCGCTGGCACAGTCCTCGGTTCGAGGACTGCTGCAGGTGTCGGGCCGCACATTCCGTGTGCAGCGCGCGGCGCGCGAACACGTGGGGGTGATCGCCCAGCTGCTCTCCGACGACGAATTCAGTCAGGATCGCGAAGACGCCCAACTCGAACGCTACGAGACGGCCTACGACCTCGTCGTTCGCAACCGATCCAACTATCTCGGAGTCGTCCTGAACAGTTCCGACATGGTCGTCGCGACGGTGCAATTGACCGTCATTCCCGGCCTTTCCCGCGGCGGTGCCACCCGGCTGCAGATCGAGGGTTTACGGGTCGCCAAAGCCGAGCGTGGACAGGGCCTTGGTACTGCACTCGTCGAGTGGGCGCACAACTACGGCCGAGCACACGGGGCGCAGCTGGCGCAGGTGACCACGGACGAGGCTCGCGAAAGGGCGTTGGCGTTCTATCGCCGGCTCGGGTACCACGCCGCCCACGTCGGGCTGAAATGCACCATCTGATTAGCCGAGCTGACTAACCGGCACATCGTCTGACCTGCGTAAATCCTGGTGCCCCCGGCAGGATTCGAACCTGCGGCCTTCTGCTCCGGAGGCAGACGCTCTATCCCCTGAGCTACGGGGGCGCACGATATACATGCTGCGCCGATGGGCTTGAAACTATCCGGGACAGACTAACGCATCCGGGTGGCCGAGCTGACATCCAATGGATTCGGGGCATAGGCACGCTAACCAATAGGATGGACGCTCGTGACCCCTGCTGACCTGGCTGAGCTGCTCAAAGCCACCGCATCCGCGGTGTTGGCCGAGCATGGCCTCGACGCGTCGGCGCTCCCGGCGACGGTCACGGTGGAGCGGCCCCGCAATCCCGAACACGGCGATTACGCGAGCAACCTGGCCATGCAGCTGGGCAAGAAGGTCGGCGCGAACCCACGCGAGTTGGCAGGATGGCTGGCCGAGGCGCTGGCCAGCGCCGACGGTGTCTCCTCGGCGGAAGTGGCCGGACCGGGCTTCATCAACTTGCGCCTCGAGGCGTCGGCCCAGGCCAAGGTCGTCAACGACGTGATCGACGCGGGCGACCGCTACGGATACTCCGACACACTGTCCGGCACCAAGATCAACCTGGAATTCGTCTCGGCCAACCCGACCGGACCGATCCACATCGGCGGTACTCGCTGGGCGGCCGTCGGCGATGCGCTGGGCCGGCTGCTCTCCACGCAGGGCGCCGACGTCACGCGCGAGTACTACTTCAACGACCACGGCGCCCAGATCGACCGCTTCGCCAACTCGCTGATCGCCGCGGCCAAGGGCGAACCCGCGCCGCAGGATGGCTACGCCGGCAGCTACATCAACGACATCGCCACTCAGGTGTTGCAGAAGGCGCCCGACGCGCTGGGGCTGCCCGATGCCGAGATGCACGAGACCTTCCGCGAGATCGGCGTCGACCTGATGTTCAACCACATCAAGGAGACGTTGCACGAATTCGGCACCGACTTCGACGTGTACACCCACGAAGACTCGATGCACACCAGCGGGCGCGTCGACGAAGCCATCGCCCGGTTGCGTGCGGTCGGCAACATCTACGACAAGGATGGCGCAAGTTGGTTGCGCAGCAGCGCTTTTGGTGACGACAAGGACCGCGTCGTGATCAAGAGCGACGGCAAACCCGCCTACATCGCCGGGGACATCGCGTACTACCTGGACAAGCGCCAACGCGGGTTCGACTTGTGCATCTACATGCTCGGAGCCGACCACCACGGCTACATCGCGCGGCTCAAGGCCGCGGCGGCTGCGTTCGGTGACGACCCCGCCACCGTCGAGGTCCTGATCGGGCAGATGGTCAACCTGGTGCGCGACGGCCAGCCGGTGCGGATGAGCAAGCGGGCCGGCACCGTGATCACGCTCGACGACCTGGTGGACGCGCTCGGTGTCGACGCCGCCCGCTACAGCCTGATCCGCTCGTCGGTGGACACCGCGATCGACATCGATCTCGCGCTGTGGTCCTCTGCGTCGAATGAAAACCCGGTCTATTACGTGCAATACGCGCATGCCCGGCTCTCGGCGCTGGCCCGCAACGCCGCCGAGCTCGGCCTGATTCCCGGCGGTGCCGGTTTTGAAGGGCATCTCGAATTGCTCAGCCACGACAAGGAGGGTGCGCTGCTGCGCACCATCAGCGAGTTTCCGCGGGTGCTCGACACCGCCGCGTCGCTGCGCGAACCACACCGGATCTGCCGTTACCTGGAAGACCTTGCCGGTGACTACCACCGGTTCTACGACTCGTGCCGGGTATTGCCCCAGGGCGACGAACAACCCACGGACCTGCACATCGCCCGGCTGGCGCTGTGCCAGGCCACCCGGCAGGTTATCGCCAACGGACTGGCAATACTCGGCGTCAGCGCCCCGGAGAGAATGTGAACGTCCATCCGGCCGGTCCCCGGCATGCCGAAGAGATCCGTCACGCGGACAGCCCGCCCCGACCGCAGTCTCCGGAGGAGCTGCTGGCCTTGGCTCCGAATGTCTGGCCGCGCAACATGGTTCGCAACGATGCCGGGGTGGCCGTCATCGCCGGAGTCCCGGTGACCGAGCTGGCCCAGGAATACGGAACTCCACTGTTCGTCATCGACGAGGACGACTTCCGCTCCCGCTGCGCAGAGATCGCGTCGGCGTTCGGCGGCGGCGCCAATGTCCACTACGCCGCAAAGGCGTTCCTGTGCAGCGAAATTGCGCGCTGGATCGACGAAGAGGGCCTCTGCCTTGACGTCTGCACCGGCGGGGAACTGGCCGTTGCGCTGCACGCCAACTTCCCGCCGGAGCGAATCACCCTGCACGGCAACAACAAATCCGTCGCCGAGTTGACGACCGCGGTCAAAGCAGGTGTGGGCCACATCGTCGTAGACTCGATGACCGAAATCGAGCGCCTCGAAACCATCGCGGGGGAGGCCGGCGTCGTCCAGGACGTCTTCGTGCGACTCACGGTCGGCGTCGAGGCACACACCCACGAGTTCATCTCCACCGCGCACGAGGACCAGAAGTTCGGCCTGTCGGTCGCCGGCGGCGCGGCGATGGCTGCGGTGGAGCGGGTGTTCGCGACCGATCACCTGAGGCTGGTCGGCCTGCACAGCCACATTGGTTCGCAGATCTTCGACGTGGCCGGATTCGAGCTGGCCGCACGCCGAGTCATCGGCCTGCTGCAGGAGGTCGTCGCGGTGTTCGGGGTCGAAAAGACCGCGCAGATATCCACCGTTGATCTCGGTGGCGGCCTTGGCATTTCGTACCTGGCCTCCGACGACCCGCCGCCGATGTCCGAACTCGCGGCCAAGCTGAGCGCGATCATCAACAACGAGGCCGCGGCCGTGGGGCTGCCCACGCCCCGGCTGGTGGTCGAGCCCGGCCGCGCCATCGCCGGACCCGGGACGATCACGCTCTACGAGGTCGGCACCGTCAAGGACGTCGAGGTCAGCACGACGGCCATCCGGCGCTATGTCAGCGTCGACGGCGGCATGAGCGACAACATCCGCACCGCGCTCTACGACGCGCAGTATGACGCCCGGCTGGTGTCCAGAATCAGCGACGCACCGGCGGCGCTGGCCCGTATCGTCGGGAAGCACTGCGAGAGCGGCGATATCGTGGTGCGCGACGCCTGGGTGCCCGGCGACCTGGGGCCGGGGGACCTGCTCGGGGTGGCCGCGACCGGTGCCTACTGCTATTCGCTGTCGAGCCGCTACAACATGATCTGCCGGCCTGCCGTGGTCGCGGTTCGCGATGGGCGGCCCCGCCTGATCCTGCGCCGCGAGACGGTCGACGATCTGCTGAGTCTGGAAGTGAGGTGACTGTGTCGGGTAATGCAAAGCCAGTCGGCGTAGCGGTACTCGGGTTGGGCAACGTCGGCAGCGAAGTGGTCCGCATCATCGAGGAGAGTGCGGACGATCTCGCGGCCCGGGTCGGCGCCCCTCTTGCGCTGCGCGGCATCGGGGTACGGCGCGTCGCCGACGACCGTGGTGTGCCCGTTGAACTGCTCACCGACAACATCGAAGAGCTGGTCTCGCGGGAAGACGTCGACATCGTCGTGGAGTTGATGGGGCCGGTCGAGCCGTCGCGCAAGGCAATCCTGGCCGCACTCGAGCACGGCAAGTCGGTCGTGACTGCCAACAAGGCTCTGTTGGCCACCTCGACCGGCGAGCTGGCTCAGGCCGCCGAAAACGCGCATGTCGACCTGTATTTCGAGGCGGCGGTCGCGGGCGCGATCCCGGTGATCCGTCCGCTCACCCAGTCGTTGGCCGGTGACACGGTGGTCCGGGTGGCCGGCATCGTCAACGGCACCACCAACTACATCCTGTCCGCGATGGACAGCACCGGAACCGACTACGACAGCGCCTTGGCCGACGCGAGTGCGCTGGGCTACGCGGAAGCCGATCCCACTGCGGACGTCGAAGGCTACGACGCGGCGGCCAAGGCCGCGATCCTGGCGTCCATCGCCTTCCACACCCGGGTGACCGCCGACGACGTCTATCGCGAAGGCATCACCAAGATCACCCCGGCCGACTTTGCGTCCGCGCATGCGTTGGGCTGCACGATCAAGCTGCTGTCGATCTGCGAGCGCATCACGACCGACGATGGTCAGCAACGGGTTTCGGCGCGCGTCTACCCCGCGCTGGTGCCGCTGGAGCATCCGCTGGCCACCGTCAACGGCGCGTTCAACGCAGTGGTGGTGGAAGCCGAGGCAGCGGGCCGGCTGATGTTCTACGGCCAAGGGGCCGGCGGTGCGCCGACCGCATCCGCGGTGACCGGTGACCTGGTGATGGCCGCTCGCAACCGGGTGCTGGGCAGTCGCGGGCCGAAAGAGTCGAAATACGCCCAATTGCCGGTCGCACCAATGGGTTTCATCTCCACGCGCTACTACGTGAGCATGAACGTCGCGGACAAGCCCGGGGTGTTGTCCTCGGTGGCGGCCGAATTCGCCAAGCGCGAGGTCAGCATCGCCGAGGTCCGTCAGGAAGGCGTCGCGGACGAGGGCGGGCGACGGGTGGGGGCTCGCATCGTGGTGGTCACGCACAGCGCCACCGATGCCGCACTATCGGAAACCGTTGATGCGCTGGCCGATTTGGACGTCGTGCAGAGTGTGGCAAGCGTGCTGAGACTGGAAGGAACCAGCATATGAGCACGCCGCGAACCGCCGTCCACAAGCCCTGGCCGGGTCTGATTGCCGCCTACCGCGACCGGTTGCCGGTCGGCGAAGACTGGACGGCGATCACGCTGCTCGAGGGTGGCACGCCGTTGATCCCGGCCGCCCGGCTGTCGGAGCAGACCGGCTGCACGGTCCACTTGAAGGTGGAGGGGCTCAACCCCACCGGCTCGTTCAAGGACCGGGGCATGACGATGGCAGTCACCGACGCCGTGGCGCGCGGACAGCAGGCCGTGTTGTGCGCATCCACCGGAAACACCTCGGCGTCGGCGGCGGCCTACGCGGCGCGCGCCGGCATCACCTGCGCGGTCCTGATACCCCAGGGCAAGATCGCGATGGGCAAGCTCGCGCAGGCGGTTATGCACGGCGCCAAGATCATTCAGATCGACGGCAACTTCGACGATTGCCTGGAGCTGGCCCGCAAGATGGCCGCCGACTTCCCGACAATCTCGTTGGTCAACTCGGTCAACCCGGTGCGTATCGAGGGCCAGAAGACGGCCGCGTTCGAGATCGTGGACGCGCTGGGCACCGCGCCGGACATCCACTCGCTGCCCGTCGGCAACGCCGGGAACATCACCGCGTACTGGAAGGGCTACACCGAGTACCACCAGGACGGCGTGTTCGAGAAGCTGCCCCGCATGCTGGGCACCCAGGCGGCCGGAGCGGCGCCGCTGGTGCACGGCAAACCCGTCAAGAACCCCGAGACCATCGCCACCGCGATCCGGATCGGTTCGCCGGCGTCATGGACTGCCGCCGTTGCGGCTCAGGAGCAATCCAATGGACGCTTTCTGGCAGCGACCGACGAGGAGATCCTGGCGGCCTACCACCTGGTGGCCGAATCCGAGGGCGTGTTCGTCGAGCCCGCCTCGGCGGCCAGCATCGCGGGCTTGCTCAAGTCTGTCGAAGACGGTTGGGTGCCCCGCGGGTCGACCGTGGTGTGCACGGTCACCGGCAACGGTCTGAAGGACCCCGACACGGCGCTGAAGGATGTGCCCAGCGTTTCCCCGTTGCCGGTGGATCCTGTACTCGTCGTCGAGAAGCTCGGGCTGGCCTAGTCGTGAATCAGCTGCTGCCCGCCGGGCTGGTGGCCAGCGCCGTGGTGTCGGCGTCCAGCGCCAATCTTGGCCCGGGTTTTGACACCATCGGCCTCGCATTGAGTCTGTACGACGAGATCGTGCTGGAGACAATCGATTCCGGCTTGGTCGTCGAGGTCGAGGGCGAGGGCGCCGGCCAGGTGCCGCTGGGGCCCGAGCACTTGGTGGTGCGCGCCATCGAGCGCGGGCTACAGGCCGCCGGGGTCCGTGCCCCCGGCCTGGCGGTGCGCTGTCGCAATGCCATCCCACATTCTCGCGGTCTCGGGTCGTCCGCGGCGGCTGTGGTCAGCGGTCTTGCCGCGGTCAATGGCCTTGTCGCGCAAACTCATTCCGCCCCGTTCAGCGAGGCGCAGCTGATCCAGCTGGCCTCGGAGTTCGAGGGTCACCCCGACAATGCCGCGGCCGCGGTGCTGGGCGGCGCGGTGGTTTCGTGGACCGAGCGGGCCGACGACGCACCGGCTTACTCCGCCGTCCCGCTGGCGCTGCACCCTGATATCCGCCTGTTCTGCGCGATCCCGGAGGAGCGGTCATCGACCGCCGAGACGCGGGTACTGCTCCCCGCTCAGGTCAGCCACGAGGATGCACGATTCAACGTCAGCCGCGCCGCATTATTGGTGGTCGCGCTGACCCAGCGCCCGGATCTGCTGATGGCGGCCACCGAAGACGTCCTTCATCAGCCGCAACGAGCCCCGGCCATGCCGGCGTCGGCGGAATATCTGCGGCTGCTGCGGCGTCTTAATGTGTCAGCGACGCTTTCTGGGGCGGGTCCGTCCGTTATCGCATTGACTACCGAGTCGGAGTTGCCTTCGGAGGCGTTGGACTGCGGCGTTGCCAACGGATTCAGGATCACCGAGGTGACGGTCGGCGAAGGGGCTCGCTGGAGCCCGGGTGTCACAGTCGCTGGTTAATCCACAAGCTCGCCGGGGGGTTTGCTTGCTTCGAGCACAGATGCGGGTTATCCTCGGCATCGTCCAGCAATCGCAGCATCTGCATCTGCATACATACTGCCTTGCCGCTGGGATAACACCAATTCTTCTCGTGGACGAGGTTCGCCGTTTTCTCCGCCATCCCAGGCGATCACCGTTGCAGAGTCGATGATTGGGTGCACTCGGCAATTTGGCTGAATGCGACGAACCCCTCGTATGACGTGATCAGCGAGGGAAAGAAAGGAAATCCGTGACTGATACGGACCTGTTCACGGCTGACGAGAGTACGGACAGCAATCAGCTGCCGAACGCCGTGACCACCGACACTCCGGACGTGAAAACCAACGTTTCGGCCGGCTCCCTGTCCACCATGGTGCTGCCCGAACTGCGTGCGCTGGCTAATCAGGCCGGCGTCAAGGGCACGTCGGGGATGCGTAAGAACGAACTCATTGCCGCGATCAAGGAAATCAGGGGACAGACCAACGGCAAATCCGCCGCCACCCCGTCCGAGGACACCGGCAAGTCCGAACAGGACAAGAACCAAGAGAAAACTGCCGCCGAAGAACCGACTGCCCAAGGGGAACAGAAGGATTCGGCGAACGAGGGCAGCCAGCGCCGGGAACGGCGCGGCGCCTCCCGCGAAGCGGGATCGGCCCCCCGCACCGCCGACGAGGCGGACGGCGAGGGCTCGGAGAGCCGCAACGGCACCGCTCCTCGCGAGACCGACAAGCGCGACGGCAACCAGGCCGACAAGCGCGACGGTGGCCAAGGTCAAGGCCACAAGGAATCCAAGAACGACGACCGCGGATCAGATTCCGGCGATCAGCAGGGCTCGGGCGGCCAGCAAGGCCGCGGCGCCTCGAACCAGCAGGATGACGACGGCGACGGCCGTGGGGGCCGGCGTGGCCGCCGGTTCCGCGACCGCCGGCGTCGCGGTGAGCGCTCCGGCGAGGGCGGCGGCGGTGGCGAGGCCGAACTGCGTGAGGACGACGTCGTCCAACCGGTAGCCGGCATTCTTGACGTCCTCGACAATTACGCCTTCGTGCGCACTTCCGGATATCTGGCCGGCCCGCACGACGTCTATGTGTCCATGAATATGGTGCGCAAGAACGGCCTGCGCCGCGGCGACGCCGTGACCGGCGCGGTGCGGGTGCCCAAAGAGGGCGAGCAGCCCAACCAGCGGCAGAAATTCAATCCGCTGGTTCGCCTGGACAGCGTCAACGGTGGACCGGTCGAAGACGTCAAGAAGCGTCCCGATTTCCAGAAGTTGACGCCGCTCTACCCCAACCAGCGGCTGCGCCTGGAAACCACCCCCGACCGGCTGACCACGCGAGTCATCGATCTGATCATGCCGATCGGTAAGGGTCAGCGTGCCCTGATCGTGTCGCCTCCCAAGGCCGGTAAGACCACGATCCTGCAGGACATCGCCAACGCGATCACCAAGAACAACCCGGAATGCCACCTGATGGTCGTGCTCGTCGACGAGCGACCTGAAGAGGTCACCGACATGACGCGTTCGGTGAAGGGCGAGGTCATCGCCTCAACCTTCGACCGGCCGCCGTCAGACCACACGTCGGTCGCCGAGCTGGCGATCGAACGCGCCAAGCGGCTCGTCGAGCAGGGCAAGGACGTCGTGGTGCTGCTGGACTCGATCACCCGCCTGGGTCGCGCGTACAACAACGCGTCACCCGCGTCGGGCCGGATCCTGTCCGGTGGTGTCGACTCCACCGCGCTGTACCCGCCGAAACGGTTCCTCGGCGCGGCGCGCAACATCGAAGAAGGCGGATCGCTGACCATCATCGCCACGGCGATGGTCGAGACCGGGTCCACCGGTGACACGGTCATCTTCGAGGAGTTCAAGGGCACCGGTAACGCCGAGCTCAAGCTGGACCGCAAGATCTCCGAGCGCCGGGTGTTCCCGGCGGTCGACGTCAACCCGTCCGGTACCCGCAAGGATGAGCTGTTGCTCTCGCCCGACGAGTTCGGCATTGTGCACAAACTGCGCCGCGTGCTGTCGGGTCTGGACTCCCACCAGGCCATCGACTTGCTGATGTCGCAGCTGCGCAAGACCAAGACCAACTACGAATTCCTGGTCCAGGTGTCCAAGACGACACCGGGCAACATGGACAACGACTAGCGTCCCGACGTGACCACCGCTGAGGCGACACTGTAACCACGCAGACGACACGCCGATCCGTGTCTGCGTGGCTACAGTCTCGGCGTACCGGCCGCCGGGAATGCGCGGGCGTATCTCGCTGTTTGGGCTGATGTAGGTTGACCTGGCATAATCGACGGTCGACTACCCCCGAGGACCAGTTCAGGTCCCAGGAGTTCGCGCCGGGGCGACAACGATCGAAGAGGACATCATGAAAGCTGACATTCATCCCGCATACGGGGAGACCACCGTGCTCTGCGGTTGCGGTAACACGTTCAACACGCGTAGCACCAAAGACGGCGGTCACATCACTGTCGAGGTCTGCTCGCAGTGCCACCCGTTCTACACCGGCAAGCAGAAGATTCTGGACAGCGGTGGCCGCGTGGCGCGCTTCGAAAAGCGCTACGGAAAGCGCAAGGGCGGAACCGACAAGGCCGAATCGGCCGACAAATAGCTGCCTTACCGACGCCCGAACTGTGCACGAAACTGCGCAGGCCGGGCGTCGGTTCGCGTTTGCGGTAAATAAGCTCGCTGGGACCGGGGAGGAGGTGTGAAATGACGCAGCCGGTACAGACGATTGACGTGCTGCTGGCCGAGCACGCCGAACTGGAGCGGCGACTGGCCGACCCTGAGCTGCACAGCAATCCCGACGAGGCGCGCAAGGCCGGCCGTCGATTCGCGCGGCTGGCCCCGATCGTCGCCACGCATCGCAAGCTGGAGTCGGCACGCGACGACCTGGAGACCGCCCGCGAACTGGCCGCCGACGACGACTCGTTCGCCGACGAGGTCGTCGAACTCGAAGCGCGGGTGGCCGAACTGGACACCCAGCTCACCGACATGCTGGCGCCGCGCGATCCGCATGACGCCGACGACGTCGTGCTCGAGGTCAAATCCGGTGAAGGCGGCGAGGAATCGGCGTTGTTCGCTGCCGACCTGGCCCGGATGTACATCCGCTACGCCGAACGGCACGGCTGGACGGTGACGATGCTGGACGAAACCACCTCCGACCTGGGCGGCTACAAGGACGCGACGCTGACGATCGCCAGCAAGGGCGACTCGGCCGACGGGGTGTGGTCGCGGCTGAAGTTCGAGGGCGGCGTGCACCGGGTGCAGCGCGTCCCCGTCACGGAATCCCAAGGGCGTGTGCATACTTCGGCCGCCGGGGTGTTGGTCTACCCAGAACCCGAGGAAGTCGAGCAGGTGCAGATCGACGAGAGCGACCTGCGCATCGACGTCTACCGCTCGTCCGGCAAGGGCGGGCAGGGCGTCAACACCACCGACTCCGCGGTGCGAATCACCCACCTGCCCACCGGAATTGTGGTCACCTGCCAAAACGAGCGATCGCAGCTGCAGAACAAGATCCGCGCCATGCAGGTGCTGGCTGCCCGGTTGCAGGCACTCGCCGAGGAGCAGGCATCGGCCGACGCGTCGGCGGACCGGGCCAGCCAGATCCGCACCGTCGACCGCAGCGAGCGAATCCGCACCTACAACTTCCCGGAGAACCGGATCGCCGACCATCGAATCAACTTCAAGGCACACAATCTCGACCAGGTTCTCGACGGTGACCTGGATGCGTTGTTCGACGCATTGAGCGCCGCCGACAAACAGGCCCGGTTGCAACAGGCATGACCGTCCTGCGGCGCGCAATCGACTCTGCTGCGGCGGTGCTCGCCGAGGCCGGAATCGATTCTGCGCGTTGGGATGCCGAGGAATTGGCCGCTCATGTGGCAGGTGCCGAGCGTGGTCGGCTGACCTTGGTTGAGTCGATCGACGACGAGTTTTTGGTGCGATACCACGACATCGTCGCCGCCCGCTCGCGGCGAGTGCCGTTGCAACACCTGACCGGGACCGCGGCGTTCGGGCCGGTCCTGCTGCACGTCGGCCCCGGAGTCTTCATCCCGCGCCCGGAGACCGAGGCCATCTTGGAGTGGGCCGTCGCGCGGCGGCTCGACGCAGCGCCGGTGATCGTCGACTTGTGCACGGGATCCGGCGCGTTGGCGGTGGCACTGGCCCGGCATCGGCCGACGGCGCGGGTGATCGCCATCGACGATTCCGATGCGGCCCTGGACTATGCCCGGCGAAACGTGGAGGGCACCGCGGTCGAGCTGGTCCGCGCCGACGTCACCGAGCAAGGTCTGCTGCCCGAGCTGGACGGACGAGTCGACCTGGTCGTGGCCAACCCGCCTTACGTGCCGGATGACGTTGCGTTGGACCCCGAAGTCGCTCAGTACGATCCGGCGCACGCGGTGTTCGGCGGCCCGGACGGCATGACCGTGATCAGCGCGGTGGTGGACCTCGCTGGACGCTGGCTGCGTCCCGGCGGCGTATTCGCCGTCGAGCACGACGACACCACCTCGTCGCGGACTGTCGAATTAATCGAATGCACAGGTTTTTTCGAAGACGTCCGGGCACGGCAAGATCTCACCGGCCGGCCAAGATTCGTGACCGCGTGTAGGAGCGCCCGTGACTGAGGTGTTCAATTGTGCTGAGCCCGAACAGCGTTCGGCTGGAATTAGCTCGGCTGTCGGAGCGCTCAAGGGTGGACGACTAGTCGTGATGCCGACCGACACCGTGTACGGCATCGGCGCCGACGCGTTCGACAACACCGCGGTGGCCGCGCTGCTGGCGGCAAAGGGCCGCGGGCGCGACATGCCGGTCGGCGTGCTGGTGGGTTCGTGGCACACCATTGAGGGCCTGGTCTACACGATGCCGGACGGGGCCCGCGAACTGATCCGCGCGTTCTGGCCAGGTGCGCTGAGTCTGGTTGTGGCGCAAGCGCCATCGCTGCAGTGGGATCTCGGGGATGCCCGTGGCACGGTGATGCTGCGGATGCCGTTGCACCCGGTGGCGATCGAGCTGTTGCGCGAGGTCGGGCCGATGGCGGTGTCCAGCGCCAATGTCTCCGGTCGCCCGCCGGCGGTGAACGCCGTCGAGGCGCGTGACCAACTCGGCGATCTCGTCGATGTCTATCTCGACGCGGGACCCTCACAGCAGCAGGCGGCCTCGACGATCGTTGACCTCACCGGCGAGACGCCGCACCTGCTGCGCGCCGGACCGGTAAGCGTCGAGCGCATCGCGGACGTGCTTGGAATGGACCCGGGACGGTTGATCGCCTAGCGGCGCAGCGGTGATGAAGCGAGACCTCAAGTCTCAGGAAGGTGGCGTACGGTCTCGTGGTGTCCAGCGACCCAGCCAGCAATCTCGTCAGCCTTGCCGCTGGTCTGCACACCCTGTCCGACCGTGGCGCCGGGGTCCCGCTGCGCGAGCTGGCGTTGGTCGGACTGACCGCCGCGATCATCACCTACTTCGCGACCGGACCGGTGCGGGTGCTGGCCACTCGTTTAGGCGCGGTCGCCTACCCACGCGAACGCGATGTGCACGTCACGCCCACCCCACGCATGGGCGGGTTGGCGATGTTCGTCGGTGTTCTCTCCGCGGTGTTCCTGGCATCCGAGCTCCCGGCGCTCACCCGGGGTTTCGTCTATTCCACCGGCATGCCGGCGGTGCTGGTGGCGGGCGCGGTGATCATGGGCATCGGACTCATCGACGACCGCTGGGGCCTGGACGCCCTGACGAAATTTGCCGGCCAGATCACCGCGGCCAGCGTGCTGGTCACGATGGGTGTCGCATGGAGCGTGCTGTACATCCCGTTCGGTGGTGTCGGCACCATCGTGCTGGACCAGGCGTCGTCGATCCTGCTGACGCTGGCGCTGACGGTGTCGATTGTCAACGCGATGAACTTCGTCGACGGGCTCGACGGGCTGGCGGCCGGGCTGGGACTGATCACCGCGCTGGCGATCTGCGTGTTCTCGGTCGGTCTGCTGCGTGACCATGGCGGCGACGTGCTGTTCTATCCGCCGGCCGTCATCTCGGTCGTGCTGGCGGGGGCCTGCCTGGGCTTTCTGCCGCACAACTTCCATAAAGCCAAAATTTTCATGGGCGACTCCGGCTCGATGCTGATCGGCTTGATGCTTGCTGCCGCGTCCACCACCGCGGCCGGACCGATCTCGCAAAATGCCTACGGCGCCCGTGACGTCTTTGCTCTGCTGTCACCGTTCCTGCTGGTGGTCGCGGTGATGTTCGTGCCGATGCTCGACCTGCTGCTGGCCATCGTGCGGCGAACCCGTGCGGGCCGCAGCGCGTTCAGCCCCGACAAGATGCATCTACACCATCGGTTGCTGCAGATCGGCCATTCGCATCGCCGGGTGGTACTGCTCATCTATTTGTGGGTCGGGATCGTCGCGTTCGGCGCCGCCAGCACGATCTTCTTCAACCCGCGCGATACCGGCGCGGTGATGCTGGGCGCGATCGTGGTTGCCGGCGTCGCGACGGTGATTCCGCTCCTGCGCCGCCGCGACGATTACCCCGACGAGGACTACGACGGGCAGTAGTAGTGCCGCTGACCTTGTGGTACGGTGCTGGTAGAACCCCAAAAAGAATCTTGAGGGTTGCCGGCCAGTCGGCCCGCCGGATCGTTTTCCGACCGTGCCGATCGACGACCGACGCAGGGAGATACCCCTTGAGTGAATCCCCTGTGACGTGCGATACGCTCGGCGGGCTACCGATCAGTCGGTCGGAAGTTTTCCGCTCCGCCAATCCGGATTGAGGTGCTGCAGTGACGACACCAGCGCAGGACGCGCCGTTGGTGTTTCCGTCCGTTGCATTCAACCCGTCTCGGCTCCTGGTGGTTTGCGCTGCGATCACCGCGGTGGCGGTAGCTGGCGCCGCTTTCTCGGGTCATCTGATGGTCGGAGTGTTCTTCGGCGTCGGGCTGCTGCTGGGTTTGCTCAACGCGCTGCTGGTGCGTCGCTCCGTTGCGTCGATAACGGCGAAAGAACATCCGATGAAAAGCTCGATGGCGCTGAATTCGGCGACTCGGCTGGCGATCATCACCGTCATCGGCCTGATCATTGCTTACATTTTCCGGCCCGCCGGCTTAGGCGTGGTGTTCGGCTTGGCCCTGTTCCAGGTGGTGTTGGTGCTCTCGACCGCCCTGCCGGTCTGGAAGAAGCTGCGCGCCGGCGACTGGGCGGAGCCCGCATCCGAAGGTACCGAAAGAGGGAACACCAGCGATGAGTGAGACGAGGTTCCTGGCCGAGGGCGCGATCGAGGTCGGCGAGCACACCCACGCCACCTGGCTCGGGCTGACCGTCAACACCGACACGATCCTGTCGACCGGGATCGCCGCTCTGATCGTCCTGGCGCTCGCCTTCTACTTGCGCGCGAAGATCACCTCGACCGGGGTGCCCAGCGGAGTCCAATTGTTCTGGGAGGCCATCACGGTCCAGATGCGTGACCAGATCGAGGCGGCCGTCGGGATGCGGATCGCGCCCTTCGTCCTGCCGCTGGCGGTCACCATCTTCGTGTTCATTCTGATCTCCAACTGGCTCTCGGTGCTGCCGCTGCAGTACACCGACAAATCCGGGCGCACCACCGAGTTACTCAGCTCGGCGGCCGCGGACATCAATTACGTACTCGCACTGGCTCTTTTCGTGTTCGTCTGCTACCACGTGGCCGGTATCTGGCGCCGCGGCATCGTCGGGCACCCGCTCGCGGTGCTCAAGGGTCACGTGGCGTTCCTGGCCCCGATCAACCTCGTCGAGGAACTCGCCAAGCCGATCTCGTTGTCGCTGCGACTTTTCGGCAACATCTTCGCCGGCGGCATCTTGGTCGCGCTAATCGCGCTCTTCCCGCCCTACATCATGTGGGCGCCCAACGCGATCTGGAAAGCGTTCGACCTCTTCGTCGGCGCGATCCAGGCGTTCATCTTCTCGATCCTGACCATCCTGTACTTCAGCCAAGCCATGGAGATCGAGGATCACCATGACTGAGACCATCTTTGAATCGGCCTGAGCCACACACGATTACAGAAGCCTGGTAGACAACTACCAGTTATAAGGAGGATAAGAATGGCCCTGGACCCCCAAGTCGCTGCCGCTGCACTCATCGGCGGTGGAATCATCATGGGCGGCGGCGCAATCGGTGCCGGTATCGGTGACGGTATTGCCGGTAACGCACTGGTTGCGGGTATTGCCCGTCAGCCGGAAGCGCAAGGCCGGTTGTTCACGCCGTTCTTCATCACCGTCGGTCTGGTTGAGGCGGCGTACTTCATCAACCTGGCCTTCATGGCGCTGTTCGTCTTCGCCACCCCCGTCGGCTAGTTCGCAGTGATGGGTGACGCGAGCCGCAGCGTTCTGGCGTCCAGCCAGTTAGTAGCCGAGGGAGGCAACAACTTCCTCGTCCCCAACGGCACTTTCTTTTTCGTGCTGGCGATCTTCTTGATCGTGCTGGCCGTCATCGGCACGTTCGTCGTGCCGCCGGTCATGAAGGTGTTGCGCGAACGCGACGCGATGGTCGCCAAGACCGCCACCGACAACAAGAAGGCGAACGAGCAATTCGAGGCCGCCCAGGCGGATTACGAGAACGCCATGAGGGAAGCCCGGGTCGAGGCGTCGTCGTTGCGCGACAACGCCCGGGCGGAAGGTCGTAAGGTCGTCGAGGACGCGCGGGCCAAAGCCGAGCAACAGGTCGCTTCGACGGTGCAGACGGCAGCCGAGCAACTGAAGCGCGAAAGGGACGCTGTGGAATTGGATCTGCGTGCCAACGTGGCAACCATGTCGGCAACGTTGGCCAGTCGCATCCTCGGCGTCGACGTCACAACCACTGCCGCGACAAGGTAACTATCAATGTCGACGTTTATCGGGCAGCTGATCGGATTCGCCGCCATCGTTTTCCTGGTGGTGCGTTATGTCGTGCCGCCAGTCCGCAATTTGATGGCCGCTCGTCAGAACACGGTGCGCCAGCAATTGGA
This sequence comes from Mycobacterium ahvazicum, assembly GCF_900176255.2. Classification (GTDB taxonomy): domain Bacteria; phylum Actinomycetota; class Actinomycetes; order Mycobacteriales; family Mycobacteriaceae; genus Mycobacterium; species Mycobacterium ahvazicum. Next base: position 1,648,875 of record NZ_FXEG02000003.1, on the reverse strand, counting down.
AGACGCGGCCAAGGCTGCCGACCGGCTGACGGAATCCACTACCGCCCATAGCAAGGCGGTGGAGTCCGCGAAGTCTGAAGCTGAGCACGTCGTCGAAGAAGCCAAGACCGACGCCCAGCGCATCACCGAGCAGTTGCGCGCGCAGGCTGAAGTCGAGGCCGAACGCATCACGGGACAGGGCGCTCGCCAGGTAGAGCTGCTGCGGGCCCAGCTGACCCGTCAGCTTCGCCTGGAGCTTGGACACGAATCCGTGCGCCAGGCAAAGGAATTGGTACAGACCTACGTCGCCGATGCGACGCAGCAGTCGGGCACCGTCGATCGGTTTTTGGACGAACTCGAGGCGATGGCGCCGGCGTCGGCGGAGGTCTCCTACCCGCTGATGACCAAGATGCGTTCGTCGAGTCGCGAAGCGCTGCGCAACCTGTCGGACCGGTTCACCACCATCGCCAAAGATCTTGACAAACCCGGACTTTCGAAGCTGTCCAGCGAACTGGTGTCGGTGGGCCAGCTGCTCGACGAGGAGATCGTGGTCACCCGGTACCTGACCGTGCCGGCCGAGGACGCGGCACCGCGGATCCGGCTGCTCGAACGGCTGGTGTCCGGCAAGGTCGGCGACGCCACGCTCGTGGTACTGCGGGCGGCCGTCTCGGAACGTTGGTCGGCCAACGCCGACCTGGTCGACGCGATCGAACACATGTCGCGCCAGGCGCTGCTGGAGGTTGCCGAACGCGACGGAAAGGTCGACGAGGTCGAAGACCAGTTGTTCCGGTTCTCCCGGATTCTGGACGCGCAGCCGCGGCTCTCGATTTTGTTGGGCGACTACGCCACTCCGGCCGAGAAGCGGGTGGAGTTGCTGCACAAGGTACTCGACTCCAGTGGCAGTGCGGTCAATCCGCTCGTCGTCGCGTTGCTGTCGCAGACGGTCGAGCTGCTCCGGGGTGAGCAGGCGGAAGAGGCCGTGCAGTTCCTGGCGGAAGTTGCGGTGGCTCGCCGCGGCGAGGTCGTCGCCGCGGTCCGCGCAGCCGCCGAGCTCAGCGACGCCCAGCGCACCCGTCTCACCGAAGTTCTCAGTCGTATTTACGGGCATCCGGTGACGGTTCAGCTCGAGATCGATGCCGACCTGTTGGGCGGGTTACTCATCGCTGTCGCCGACGAGGTGATCGACGGGTCGCTCTCGTCGCGTCTGGCCGCAGCCGAGGCGCAGCTACCCGACTAACCCGAATCAGCCACCACCACCCCGCGAACGCCGGAAATCAAGTAGGAAGACGAAAAGCCATGGCCGAGTTGACAATCTCCGCTGATGACATTCAGAGCGCGATCGAAGAGTACGTAGGCTCCTTCACCTCCGACAGCTCCCGCGAGGAGGTCGGCAGCGTCGTCGACGCCGGTGACGGCATCGCGCACGTCGACGGCTTGCCCTCGGTCATGACGCAGGAGCTGCTGGAGTTCTCCGGCGGTGTCCTCGGCGTCGCGCTGAACCTCGACGAGCACAGCGTCGGCGCGGTGATCCTCGGTGACTTCGAGAAGATCGAGGAAGGCCAGCAGGTCAAGCGCACCGGCGAGGTCCTCTCGGTGCCCGTCGGTGACGCGTTCCTGGGCCGGGTGGTCAACCCGCTGGGCGAGCCGATCGACGGCCAGGGCGACATCGAGACCGACACTCGTCGCGCGCTGGAAATCCAGGCGCCCTCAGTGGTTCAGCGGCAAAGCGTCAGCGAGCCGCTGCAGACCGGAATCAAGGCCATCGACGCGATGACCCCGATCGGGCGCGGCCAGCGTCAGCTGATCATCGGCGACCGCAAGACGGGCAAGACGGCGGTCTGCGTCGACACCATCCTCAACCAGCGGCAGAACTGGGAAACCGGCGACGAGAAGAAGCAGGTGCGCTGCGTCTACGTCGCTATCGGCCAGAAGGGCACCACGATCGCCTCGGTGCGTCGCGCTCTGGACGAAGGTGGCGCGATGGACTACACCACCATCGTCGCGGCGCCGGCATCCGACTCCGCCGGGTTCAAATGGCTTGCGCCGTACACCGGTTCGGCGATCGCGCAGCACTGGATGTACGACGGCAAGCACGTGCTGATCGTCTTCGACGACCTGAGCAAGCAGGCCGAGGCGTACCGCGCGATCTCGCTGCTGCTGCGCCGCCCGCCGGGCCGCGAGGCTTACCCCGGCGACGTGTTCTACCTGCACTCGCGGCTGCTCGAGCGCTGCGCCAAGCTGTCCGACGAGCTCGGTGGTGGTTCGATGACCGGCCTGCCGATCATCGAGACCAAGGCCAACGACATCTCGGCTTACATTCCCACCAACGTCATTTCGATCACCGACGGCCAGTGCTTCCTGGAATCCGACCTGTTCAACCAGGGTGTGCGCCCGGCCATCAACGTCGGTGTCTCGGTGTCCCGCGTCGGTGGCGCGGCGCAGATCAAGGCCATGAAGGAAGTGGCCGGGTCGCTGCGTCTGGACCTGTCGCAGTACCGCGAGCTGGAAGCGTTCGCCGCGTTCGCCTCCGACCTGGACGCCACCTCCAAGGCGCAGCTGGACCGCGGCGCCCGGCTGGTGGAATTGCTCAAGCAGCCGCAGTACCAGCCGTTGCCCGTTGAGGAGCAAGTGGTTTCGATTTTCCTGGGCACCGGCGGCCACCTGGACTCGGTGCCCGTCGAGGATGTCGGCCGCTTCGAAACCGAGCTGCTGGATCACATGCGGGCCTCCGAGGAGAAGTTTCTGACCGGAATCCGGGATAGCGGAAAGCTTTCCGAAGAGGCCGAGAGCCAGCTCGAGGAGATCATCAAGAAGTTCAAGAAGGGCTTCGCCGCTACGGGTGGCGGGTCGGTGGTGCCGGACGAGCACGTCGAGGCTCTCGACGAAGAGGACTTGGCCAAGGAGTCGGTCAAGGTCAACAAGCCGGCGCCGGAAGACAAGAAGAAGCAAGAGAAGAAGAAGTAGTACTCGATGGCTGCCACACTTCGCGAGTTGCGCGGACGGATCCGTTCCGCCGGTGCGATCAAGAAGATCACCAAAGCCCAGGAGCTGATCGCGACATCGCGTATCGGCAAGGCCCAGGCTCGGCTTCAGGCTGCTCGCCCCTACACCGAAGAGATCACCAATATGCTGACCACGCTGTCCAGCGAGGCAGCACTCGATCATCCGCTGCTGGTCGAACGGCCTGAGCCCAAGCGGGCCGCCGTCTTGGTGGTGTCGTCGGACCGTGGTCTGTGTGGCGCCTACAACTCCGGTGTCTTCCGCCGCGCCGAGGAGCTGTTTTCGCTCCTGCGGGAGGAAGGCAAGACTCCCGTGCTGTACGTGGTCGGCCGTAAGGCGCTGGGCTACTACAGTTTCCGCAACTGGACCATCACCGAATCGTGGACCGGCTTCTCGGAGCAACCCACGGTGGAGAAGGCCGCCGAGGTTGCCTCGACGCTGGTGGATGCGTTCATTCCCGGCAGCGAAGGCAGCGACGAGAACTCCGACGTCGAGGGTGTCGACGAGTTGCACATCGTCTACACGGAATTCAAGTCGATGCTGTCTCAGTCCACCACCGCCCACCGGATGGCGCCGATGGTCGTCGAATACGCCGAAGAACCCGAGGCGCTGCACACGCTGTATTCGTTCGAACCCGATGCGACAACACTTTTCGATGCGCTGTTGCCGCGGTATGTGACCACCCGCGTGTACACCGCGCTCCTGGAATCCGCGGCGTCGGAGCTGGCGTCGCGCCAACGGGCAATGAAGTCGGCCACCGACAACGCCGACGACTTGATCAAGGCCCTGACGCTGATGGCGAACCGCGAGCGGCAGGCCCAGATCACCCAAGAGATCAGTGAAATCGTCGGTGGCGCAAACGCGCTCGCCGACGCCCGAGCCAAATAGCACCACGAGGAAGCGAAGAGAATATGACTGCGACTGCCGAAAAGAAGAAGTCGACCAATACCGACACCAACGGCCGCGTGGTGCGGATCACCGGTCCGGTTGTCGACGTCGAGTTCCCGCGCGGCTCCGTCCCGGAGTTGTTCAACGCGCTGCACGCCGAGATCACCTTCGAGGAGCTCAAGAAGACGCTCACCCTCGAGGTCGCACAGCACCTCGGCGACAACCTGGTCCGCACCATCTCGCTGCAGCCCACCGACGGACTGGTGCGCGGCGTCGCCGTCACCGACACCGGGGCCTCGATCTCGGTCCCGGTTGGCCAGGAAGTCAAGGGCCATGTGTTCGACGCGCTGGGCCGCTGCATGGACGAGCCGGGCTACGGAGAAGACTTCGAGCACTGGTCGATTCACCGCAAGCCGCCGCCCTTCGAAGAGCTCGAGCCGCGTACCGAGATGCTCGAGACCGGCCTCAAGGTCGTCGACCTGCTGACGCCGTACGTGCGTGGCGGCAAGATCGCGCTGTTCGGCGGCGCCGGCGTGGGCAAGACGGTGCTCATCCAGGAGATGATCAACCGTATTGCCCGCAACTTCGGTGGTACTTCGGTGTTCGCCGGCGTGGGGGAGCGCACCCGTGAGGGCAACGACCTGTGGGTCGAACTCCAGGAAGCCAACGTGCTCAAGGACACCGCGCTGGTGTTCGGTCAGATGGACGAGCCGCCCGGCACCCGTATGCGGGTGGCGCTGTCGGCGCTGACGATGGCGGAGTGGTTCCGCGACGAGGCGGGCCAGGACGTGCTGCTGTTCATCGACAACATCTTCCGGTTCACGCAGGCGGGCTCCGAGGTCTCGACGCTGCTCGGTCGTATGCCGTCCGCGGTGGGTTACCAGCCCACGCTGGCCGACGAGATGGGTGAGCTGCAGGAGCGCATCACCTCGACGCGTGGTAAGTCGATCACGTCCATGCAGGCCGTCTACGTGCCCGCCGACGACTACACCGACCCGGCGCCGGCCACCACGTTCGCCCACCTGGACGCCACCACCGAGCTGTCGCGTTCGGTGTTCTCCAAGGGCATCTTCCCGGCGGTGGACCCGCTGGCGTCGAGCTCGACCATCCTCGACCCCAGTGTCGTCGGTGACGAACACTACCGGGTGGCGCAGGAAGTCATCCGAATCCTGCAGCGCTACAAGGACCTTCAGGACATCATCGCCATCCTCGGTATCGACGAGCTGTCGGAAGAGGACAAGCAGCTGGTGCAGCGGGCGCGTCGCATCGAGCGGTTCCTGTCCCAGAACATGATGGCGGCCGAGCAGTTCACCGGTCAGCCGGGTTCGACGGTCCCGCTGAAGGAGACCATCGAGTCGTTCGACCGCCTGACCAAGGGCGAGTTCGACCACGTGCCCGAGCAGGCGTTCTTCCTGATCGGTGGTCTCGACGACTTGGCCAAGAAGGCCGAGAGCCTTGGCGCCAAGCTTTAGTCGGCGATTCCGAAAGATGGTGTGACATGGCTGAATTGAACGTTGAGATCGTCGCCGTCGACCGAAAGATCTGGTCGGGTGAGGCAACGTTCTTGTTCACCCGCACCACTGTCGGCGAGATCGGTATCCTGCCGCGACACATCCCGTTGGTGGCCCAGTTGGTCGATGACGCCATGGTGCGCGTCGAGCGCGACGGCCAGGACGATCTGCGGGTAGCGGTGGACGGTGGATTTTTGTCGGTGACCGAGGAGAGCGTCACCATTCTCGCGGAGTCCGCCGAATTCGCTTCGGAGATCGACGAGGCCGCGGCCAAGCAGGATTCCGAGTCCGACGATCCTCGTGTTGCCGCCAGGGGCCGCGCCAGATTACGCGCCGTCGGCGCAATCGACTAGCCGCACAGGACGAGGCGATGAGCGCGCCCATGATTGGCATGGTCGTGCTCGTCGTCGTGCTGGGGGCGGCCGTTCTGGCCCTGAGCTACCGGCTGTGGAAGCTGCGGCAGGGCGGGACGGCCGGGATCATGCGCGACATTCCGGCGGTGGGAGGTCATGGCTGGCGGCACGGCGTGATCCGTTACCGCGGCGGCGAAGCCGCTTTCTATCGGCTATCCAGCCTGCGCCTGTGGCCGGATCGGCGGGTGTCCCGCCGGGGCGTCGAGATCGTCGCCCGGCGCGCGCCGCGCGGCGATGAATTCGACATCATGACCGACGAGATCGTGGTGCTAGAGCTGCGCGATACCACCCAGGAGCGCAGGTCGGCCTACGAACTGGCGCTCGATCAGGGCGCGTTGACCGCGTTCTTGTCGTGGCTGGAGTCTCGTCCGTCACCGCGCGCACGCCGTCGCAGCGTCTGACGAAAAGCCCGGCAGCTCAACTTGTTCAGGCGCCACCGCCTGGCTTCCCTCCTGGTTTCCAGAGCACATCGCCATCCACGTTGGCGGCCCTGGACAGGATGAAGAGCAGATCCGACAACCGATTCAGGTATTTCGCCGGCAGCACGTTGACTTCGCCGGGTGCGGAGTCGACTGCGGCCCAGGCCGATCGCTCGGCGCGACGCACCACGGTGCGGGCGACGTGCAACAGTGCTGACAACGGCGAACCTCCGGGAAGCACAAAGGAATTCAGCGCCGGCAGCGACTCGTTGTATTTGTCACACCATCCTTCGAGCCGGTCGATGTAGGACTGGGCGACGCGCAGCGGAGGGTATTTCGGGTTTTCCACCACCGGGGTCGACAGGTCCGCACCGGCGTCGAACAAATCGTTTTGGATCTGCCGCAATACGGCGGCGACTTCGGAATCTGGCCGGCCCAGCGCGATCGCGGCGCCGATCGCGGAATTGGCCTCGTCGCAGTCGGCGTATGCGACCAGGCGGGGGTCGTTTTTCGAGACGCGGGAGAAGTCGCTCAATCCCGTGGTTCCGTCGTCGCCGGTCCGGGTATAGATGCGGGTCAGATGTACTGCCATGATCAAACCGTACTCGGCGAAGTGAGTTAGCTGACTGACAAGCCGATACCCCTTCACTAGACTGACGCGGGTGGCTGAGCGATTCGTGGTAACCGGCGGTAATCGGTTGTCAGGCGAAGTCGCAGTAGGGGGCGCCAAGAACAGCGTGCTCAAGCTGATGGCCGCGACCCTGCTGGCCGAGGGCACCAGCACGATCACCAATTGCCCCGACATTCTCGATGTCCCGCTGATGGCCGAGGTGCTGCGCGGCCTGGGCGCCACCGTCGAACTCGACGGCGACGTCGCGCGCATCACCTCACCCGACGAACCCAAGTACGACGCCGACTTCGCGGCCGTGCGACAGTTCCGCGCCTCGGTCTGCGTGCTCGGGCCACTGGTCGGCCGGTGCAAGCGCGCCAGGGTGGCGCTCCCGGGCGGCGACGCGATCGGCTCGCGTCCGCTGGACATGCATCAGGCGGGCCTGCGGCAACTGGGTGCGACGTGCAATATCGAGCATGGGTGTGTGGTCGCTCACGCAGATACGTTGCGCGGCGCGGAGATTCAACTGGAATTCCCCTCGGTGGGGGCCACCGAGAACATCTTGATGGCCGCCGTGGTCGCCGAAGGTGTCACCACGATCCACAACGCCGCGCGCGAACCCGACGTCGTCGATCTCTGCACGATGCTCAACCAGATGGGCGCACGGATCGAGGGTGCGGGTTCGCCGACGATGACAATCACCGGCGTCGACCGGCTGTATCCCACCGAGCACCGGGTGATCGGGGACCGGATCGTGGCCGCCACCTGGGGGATCGCCGCCGCGATCACCCGCGGCGACATCACGGTCAGCGGTATCGATCCGGCGCACCTTCAGGTGGTGCTGCACAAACTGCATGACGCGGGTGCCACCGTCACGCAGACAGACAACAGTTTTCGCGTGACGCAGTACGAGCGTCCGAAGGCGATGAACGTTGCGACGTTGCCGTTTCCCGGTTTCCCGACGGATCTGCAACCGATGGCGATCGCGCTGGCATCGATCGCCGATGGCACCTCGATGATCACGGAGAACGTGTTCGAGGCGCGCTTCCGATTCGTCGAAGAAATGATCCGGCTGGGCGCCGACGCGCGCACCGACGGCCACCACGCCGTGGTCCGGGGCCTGCCGCAACTTTCCAGCGCACCGGTCTGGTGTTCGGATATTCGCGCAGGTGCCGGCCTGGTATTGGCCGGCCTCGTCGCCGACGGTGACACCGAGGTCCACGACGTCTTTCACATCGATCGCGGCTACCCGTTGTTCGTCGAAAACCTGGCGATTTTGGGAGCGGAGATCGAGCGGGTACAGTAACCAAAGTCAGTGCCCCACAGGCGCGGTCACCACTCGAAGGAGACCGAGACCGGGGCTTGACTCCCTCGCCGGATTGGTACTAACCTGGCACGGCTGCCCTCGCAGCGATCACCACGATCGCAAGAAATTGGGGGTTGACGCCTCTGCCGGATCTGTATTAAGCTGGCAGGGTTGCCCCGAAGCGGGCGAGAAAAGCAAGAAAAGTGTTGTTTGAGAACTCAATAGTGTGTTTGGTGTTTTTGTTTGTTGTTGTTTTTTGACCACTCCCAAAACACTCCCCGTGTGATAGGGATGTGGTCGTTTATTTTGATGCCAGTTATATGGCGTCTTTTTGTTAGGTCAGATTTTCTCTGATTCGAAATTCACCTCGCTTGTCGAGGAGTTTTTGTTTGGAGAGTTTGATCCTGGCTCAGGACGAACGCTGGCGGCGTGCTTAACACATGCAAGTCGAACGGAAAGGCCTCTTCGGAGGTACTCGAGTGGCGAACGGGTGAGTAACACGTGGGTAATCTGCCCTGCACTTCGGGATAAGCCTGGGAAACTGGGTCTAATACCGGATAGGACCTTTTGGCGCATGCCTTTTGGTGGAAAGCTTTTGCGGTGTGGGATGGGCCCGCGGCCTATCAGCTTGTTGGTGGGGTGACGGCCTACCAAGGCGACGACGGGTAGCCGGCCTGAGAGGGTGTCCGGCCACACTGGGACTGAGATACGGCCCAGACTCCTACGGGAGGCAGCAGTGGGGAATATTGCACAATGGGCGCAAGCCTGATGCAGCCATGCCGCGTGTATGAAGAAGGCCTTCGGGTTGTAAAGTACTTTCAGCGGGGAGGAAGGGAGTAAATTGACGTTACCCGCAGAAGAAGCACCGGCTAACTCCGTGCCAGCAGCCGCGGTAATACGGAGGGTGCAAGCGTTAATCGGAATTACTGGGCGTAAAGCGCACGTAGGCGGTTTGTCGCGTTGACAGCAACACCCACCGCGAGCCAACGTCGGTGACACCGTTACAGATAACAGTGTCCCCTACGAGAAAACCCCATCTAAAACCCACGTGGGTGACAGTCCTACACACCCCACAACCCGTTACAGATAAGGCGGCTGCCGTTTCCGGTCATGCATGTCGACACCGGCCACAACTTCGACGAAGTGATCTCGACCCGCGACGAACTCGTCGACGAGTTCGGGGTGCGCCTGGTAGTGGCATCGGTGCAGGAAGACATCGACGCCGGCCGGGTCGTCGAGACCATCCCGTCGCGCAACCCGATTCAGACCGTGACGCTGCTGCGTGCCATCCGCGAGAACAAGTTCGACGCCGCGTTCGGCGGCGCCCGGCGCGACGAGGAGAAGGCCCGCGCCAAGGAGCGGGTGTTCAGCTTCCGCGACGAATTCGGCCAGTGGGACCCCAAGGCCCAGCGTCCCGAGCTGTGGAACCTCTACAACGGCCGGCACCACAAGGGCGAGCACATCCGCGTCTTCCCCCTGTCGAACTGGACCGAGTTCGACATCTGGTCCTATATCGGCGCCGAGAAGGTGAAGCTGCCGTCCATCTATTACGCCCACCGGCGCAAGGTGTTCGAGCGCGACGGGATGCTGCTGGCCGTGCACCGCCACATGCAACCGCGCGCCGACGAGCCGGTGATGGAGAAGACGGTGCGGTTCCGCACGGTCGGCGATGTCACCTGCACCGGGTGCGTCGAATCGGAGGCCGCCACGGTCTCGGAGGTCATCGCCGAAACGGCGGTGTCCCGACTGACCGAGCGCGGCGCCACCAGGGCGGACGACCGCATCTCCGAGGCTGGAATGGAAGACCGGAAACGGCAGGGATACTTCTGATGGCTGCACCGACGACACTGCTCCGCATCGCAACGGCCGGCTCGGTCGACGACGGCAAGTCCACCCTGATCGGGCGGCTGCTGTACGACTCCAAGGCCGTGATGGAAGACCAGTGGGCCGCGGTCGAAAAGACCTCGAAAGAGCGCGGCCACGACTACACCGATCTGGCGCTGGTCACCGACGGCCTGCGGGCCGAGCGGGAACAGGGCATCACGATCGACGTCGCCTACCGCTACTTCGCGACCCCCAGGCGCAAATTCATCATCGCCGACACTCCGGGGCACATCCAGTACACCCGCAACATGGTCACCGGTGCGTCGACCGCCGCACTGGTGATTGTGCTCGTCGACGCCCGCCAAGGCCTGCTCGAGCAGTCCCGGCGGCACGCCTTTTTGGCCTCGCTGCTGGGCATCCAGCACATTGTGCTGGCCGTCAACAAGATGGACCTGATCGACTGGGACAGAGAGAAATTCGAAGCGATCAAGGACGAATTCCACGCCTTCGCCGCACGTTTGGACGTGCAGGACGTGGCCACCATCCCGATGTCGGCGCTGCACGGCGACAACGTGGTGACCAAATCGGACAAGACGCCCTGGTATGAGGGTCCCGCGCTGCTCTCGCATCTGGAGGAGGTCTATGTCGCCGGCGACCGCAATCTGGTCGACGTGCGCTTCCCGGTCCAGTACGTGATCCGGCCGCAGACCCACGAGCATCGCGACCACCGCAGCTATGCCGGAACGGTGGCCAGCGGCGTGATGCGTCCCGGTGACGAGGTGGTGGTGCTGCCGATCGGCAAGACCACCCGGATCACCGAGATCGAAGGCCCGAACGGCTCTGTGGGAGAGGCATTTCCGCCAATGGCCGTCTCGGTGAGCCTGGCCGACGACATCGACATTTCGCGCGGCGACATGATCGCCCGCACCAACAACCAGCCCAGGGTCACGCAGGAATTCGACGCGACCGTGTGCTGGATGGCCGACGGCGCGTCACTCGAGCCGGGCCGCGACTACGTCATCAAGCACACCACCCGAACCACCCGCGCGCGGGTCACCGCGCTGGACTACCGCCTCGATGTCAACACCCTGCATCGGGACAAGAGTGCTACGGCGTTGAAGCTCAACGAACTTGGTCGCATAACGCTGCGCACGCAGGTGCCGCTGCTGCTCGACGAATACACCCGCAACGCGAGCACCGGCTCGTTCATCCTGATCGATCCGAACACCAACGGCACGGTGGCGGCGGGCATGGTGCTGCGCGACGTCGCGGCGCAGAAGGCCAGCCCGAACACCGTGCGGCACAAGTCGCTGGTCACCGCCGATGACCGGGCGGCTCGCGGCCGGACGGTATGGCTCACCGGCCTGTCGGGTGCGGGTAAATCGTCGGTGGCGATGCTCGTCGAGCAGAAGCTGCTCGAAAAGGGCACTCCCGCTTATGTTCTCGACGGCGACAACCTGCGCCACGGCCTGAACGCCGACCTGGGCTTTTCGATGGCCGACCGCGCGGAGAACCTGCGCAGGCTGGCTCATGTCGCGACGCTGCTCGCCGATTCCGGCCAGACGGTGCTGGTGCCCGCGATCAGTCCGCTGGCCGAGCACCGCGAGATGGCTCGTAAAGTGCACGACGACGCCGGATTTGAGTTCTTCGAAGTGTTCTGCGATACCCCGCTCTCGGAGTGTGAAGCGCGTGATCCCAAGGGGCTGTATGCCAAAGCCCGCGCGGGCGAAATCACGCATTTCACCGGCATCGACAGTCCGTATCAGCGGCCCAAGAATCCGGATCTGCGGTTGATCCCGGACTGTTCGCTCGAGGAAATGGCCCAGCGCGTCATCGACATGCTGGAGTTGCGCGCCTAGCCCGCAGACCCAAGCATCCGCAGCGCAACGGGCCGATGGTGGCACAATCCTCAACGTGCGCATGTCGGCAAAAGCGGAGTACGCGGTGCGGGCGATGATTCAGCTCGCCACCGCGGACAGCGGCACGCTGGTCAAGACCGACGATTTGGCGCAAGCGCAGGGCATACCACCGCAGTTTCTGGTCGACATCCTGACCAACCTGCGTACCGATCGGTTGGTGCGCAGTCACCGCGGCCGCGACGGGGGCTACGAGCTGGCCCGTCCGGGTAGCGAGATCAGCATTGCCGACGTGCTGCGCTGCATCGACGGGCCGCTGGCCAGTGTCCGCGACATCGGCCTCGGTGACCTGCCGTACTCGGGGCCGACGGCACCCCTGGCCGACGTGTGGCGTGCGCTGCGCGCCAGCATGCGCTCGGTCTTGGAGGAGACAACGCTGGCTGATGTGGCGTCGGGCGCCCTGCCCAAACACGTGGCCAAGCTCGCCGACGACTATCGCGGCCAGGAAAGCCTGCGGCATGGCGCTCCGCGCGCCGACTAGCCCGGTTGGCTCAGCTGCCTGACCCATAGGGCCGAGTCAAGATCTCCATAGCGTGCCCGGCGGGATCCAGGAAGTAGACCCCGCGGCCGCCGTCGCTGTGGTTGATCTCGCCGGGTCGGCTTTGCCGTGGATCGGCCCAATGCTGCAGGCCGCGCGATTGGATCTTGCCGTAGATCGTGTCGAACTCCGGCTCGGACACCAGGAACGCGTAGTGCTGGCGCCGGATCTCATCCCCCTCGGGGGCGTCGGCGTAATCGAGGCTCACCCCGTGCTCGAGTGCGACGACCATGAAGTGGCCGAATGGCTTCGGGGCGGGCAGGTCGAAGAGCTCGGCGAGGAATTCCGCGGATTCGTGTTTGTCGCGGGCGGCGACGATGGTGTGGTTGAAACTGATGGACATAGTTCTTTCCAGTATTCACCTATTTGGGCGCGGTCAGCTCCAGCGCGATGTTGTCCGGGTCGCGGAATTCCAGAATGTAGGACGGCCCGATATCCTTGATCGGCTCGTGCTCGACGCCCAGTTCGTCGAGATGTGCTGCCGCGGTGTCTAATTCGTCCAGGCTGGCGAGCCGGAAAGCGATGTGGTCAAGACCGCACCGGTCTTCGTGAAAGCGATCCGAGGCGACCGGCCGCAGCCCGAGCAGCGTGCCGCCGAGGTCGTAGATGACGCCGCCGTACAAGAAGGAGAACTGGTTGCGGGTTGCCTCGTCGGCATTTTCGGGAAGTTCCAGCAACACCGGCCAGCCGAACACGCTCTCGTAGAACTGCCGCGATCGCTCGATATCGGTGACGGTCAGCCGGACATGTGCGATGGAGGTACTGGCTAAGGGCACTTACCCGAGCATGCCAGAATCGCCGTCGTGCGGATAGCAATGACGATGCCGGTGATGGAGCCGGATTTGGATGCCGCGGTGCTCGAGACCTGGGCGCGCGCGATCGACGAGGGCCCCTTCTCGTCGCTGTGCTGGGGTGAACGCATCGCGTTCGAAAACCCGGACAACCTCACGCTGCTCGGTGCGCTCGCGGCCTGGACGAAACGGGTGCGCCTGATGACGACGGTGATCGTGCCGCAGCTGCACGATCCGGTGATGTTGGCCAAGGGCCTGGCGACCGGCGACATGCTGTCCGGCGGCCGGTTGACCGTCGGCATCGGCGTGGGTGGCAGGCACGAGGACTACCACGCGGTGGGCGCCGACCCCGCGTCGCAGACCATGCGCGACATGGCCGATCGGGTCGCGGTGATGAAGCGGGTATGGGCCGGTGAAAAGATCACTGAGTCGGTGCTCCCGGTCGGACCGGCACCCGTCCAGCCCGGTGGTCCGCCGTTGTTCGTCGGCAGCATCGGACCGAAGACCATCCGCAGCGCGGCCGCCTGGGCCGACGGGCTGGCCGGCACCACCCTGGACCTGGACGTCGGCAAGCAAAATGAGCTCTTCGACGTCACACGGGAAGCGTGGGCGCGGGCCGGCAAGCCCAAACCACATCTGGTGACGTCGTTCTGGTTCGCGTTCGGCACGCCCGAGGAGTCGCGCGCCCAGGTACACCGGCACCTGCGCCGCTACATGAACTGGATCCCGGCGGAGTACGTGGACGCAATGGCCCCGATGACCGGCTGGGCCGGCGACGAAGACGAGCTGCTCGCGGTCCTGCGCAAATTCGAGGAGATCGGCACCGACGAGGTTCAGCTGATTCCGACCAGTTCGGATGTCGGCCAGGTGCGCCGGGCCGCCGACGTCGCCGCGCGGCTCTAGGCCGGTAGCCGCTCGCGACCGACCTCCGGCTGCGGGGGTTGGCCCTTTTGCAGCGTCGCGACCAGCTCGCGGTAGGGGCCGACGAGGTAGACGGTGTCGCCGGCGCGCAGCCGGGCGTCGCGTCGCGGGTGCAGCTGGACCGGGGTGTCGTCGCGGGTGATCGCGATGACGCGGGTCTGCGTGGACAGTTCGAACATCCGCATCCCGTCGAGCTCGCTGCCCGCCGCCACGTGCATGCCGCCGACCATGAAGTAGCGCTGCCCGACCGAGAACGTCCCCAGCACCTGCAGGCCCATCGCGGCGCCGACGAACCACGGAGCGGCCAGTGCGACGGTCGAACGCACGGTGTCAAAACCGAACCGTTCGGCCACCGCGCTGCCGAGCGCGTGGTCGAAAATGCGCAGCACGATCGGCACATCGGGCCGGATGACCCTCGGGATCACCCGCGGACCGAGCATCTCGCGCAGCACGATCCCGGTCTCGATATTGGTCATGTCGTCGTGGGTCAGCACCGCGATCGCACGTGCGGTGTCGACCCGGGCCGCCTCCAGCGTCTGGCGCAGCGTCGCATCCCCGAAGATCACCGGCACCTCGGCAGCGGTCGACAGGTAGCGGTTGTTCTCGTCGATCTCGATCACCGCGACCTCGTATCCGGCGGCGGTCAGGTCGGCGACGACGCGGCTGCCGAACGAACCCAGTCCGACGACGACGATGTGGTTGCGCAAGTGGCGCGCCCGCCGGCGGCCGGCGGTGTGGGCGAAGCGCTGCGAGATCAGCAGGTCGGCGATGAATGCCACCAGGACCGCGGTGGTCATCAGGCCGCCGAACATCAAACCGATGCTGAACAGTCGCAGCCAGGTGGGCTGCGTCAGGAAGCTGAAGTCGCCATAGCCGACCGTCGCGATCGTCTCGGTGCTGAAGTACAACGCGTCGACCCAGGTCATCTTCGCCTGCGGTTGGTAGCAATAGCGCAATAACACCGTCGAGCCGATCAGCACGGTCAGCACCGCGGCGACCGCACGCATGAACATCGGGTTGACGTCGTTGCGCAGGCCGCGGGCGACGTCGATGGCCAGACGCACGCGGCGCTGACGGCGCCGCGTCGTGTTGGGCCGCGGGGCCTTGATGCCGCGCGCCGTCAGCTCGTCGACGGTGCCGATCATCGCTGTCCAGTCGCCGGCGCGGACCTTGAGGTCGCGGCCAGGACAGGTCTCCAGCAGCCCGGGCGCGGGCGAGTTCTCGCCGTGGATCACCGCGACCGGGGCCAGGTCGGCGTAGATCTCGCGCAACGTCGCGTCATAGGGTGCCTGCGAGCCCGAGACGAGAAACTCGATGCCGGCCGCTTCGAACGGGTGCACGGTATGCGCCAGAGCAGCCTCGACCACCGACGGCGCCGCCAACTCGGCGACATCGAGGATCGCTCCGGGACCGTTGTCGTCGGCGACCGCTTCGCGCAGTACGTCGTTGGCCAGCCGGGCGACCACGCGCACATTCGGGTTGGCTTTCCTTGCCAGTAAAGCGATTTCGAGGTTGATCGCGTCGTCGTCGCCGGCGCAGACCACGGCGGCCGCGCGGACGATCCCGGCCTCGATGAGGTCTTCCTTGGTGTCGGCGACGGAGTCGTCGATGAGCTTGACCACGGTGGCGCCGGCGTTTTCCAGCTCCTCGGCGATCGTCGTCGCCAGCGCGTCGTCACCGCTGACGATGATATGGCCGTGCATGCTCACCTGCCTCCCGGGAACGTCACATTGCTATGACTATCGGCTACTGTGCCGATTTCTGCCAGCGCAACACCCGCTATGGCGACGGCCAGCCCGGCGCCGAATCCGTATTTTCTTGGGCTGTAATGGTTTTGCGCTAGAGGACACGGACGTCGGACGGCCCC
This sequence comes from Mycobacterium ahvazicum, assembly GCF_900176255.2. Classification (GTDB taxonomy): domain Bacteria; phylum Actinomycetota; class Actinomycetes; order Mycobacteriales; family Mycobacteriaceae; genus Mycobacterium; species Mycobacterium ahvazicum. The sequence goes on along the minus strand of NZ_FXEG02000003.1, from coordinate 1,632,892 downwards.
CAGAACGCCCGCATCGACGTGATCTTCGCGTCGTCGTCGAACGTCATCAGCGAGATGGGCGAAATTCGGGTGCGGGTGTCGCCGGCATCGAGTGTCAGGTGCCAGTAGAACGCCGCCTCGTTGCCGCCGACGCGTATTTCGGCGAGTTCGGTGTCTTTCTTGGCATCTTGGAACGCCGTGTAGAACTCGCGCACCGCGTCCTGCCCGTGCCGGACTTCCGATCCGGCGGGATCCTCGATGGTGGCATCGGCGGAGTAGAGGTTCACAATCTCGTCGGTGGCGCCGCTGGCGACGTGGGCGAGGTAGCTGTTGACGGTGTGGGTGATGGCTTCTTGGGAAGGCATGGCTCCGGACGCTACCTGTTCGCCATGGCGGTCGCTTCGGGTTGGTGATACTAGCAACGTGCCTTTCATCGAACGCCTCGCTTCGCGTGAGATCTATCGGAATCCGTGGCTGATCCTCCGGGAGGACGACATCCGCCGCCCCGATGGCAGCCCCGGCATCTACGCCGTAGTGGATAAGCCGACCTATGCGCTGGTGATGCCCTATGACGAACGCCGGTTCCGGCTGGTCGAGCAGTTTCGCTATCCGGTGGGCGCCCGGCGCTGGGAGTTCCCGCAGGGCACGGCGCCCGATCTGGCCGACACCGAGCCCGCCGAGCTGGCCGCGCGCGAGCTGCGCGAGGAAACCGGGTTGAGCGCGACGTCGTTCGAGGCACTCGGCCTGCTCGACGTCGCTCCCGGCATGACCAGTCAGCGCGGCTGGGTGTTCCTGGCCACCGGGATCTCCGAGGGGCAAGCAGCCCTCGAGCACGAGGAGCAGGACATGCGCAGCGCATGGTTTTCCCGCGAAGACGTCGAGGAGATGATCCGCTCAGGGGTGATCGCCGACGCGCAGTCCGTGGCGGCCTACGGGTTGTTCCTGTTGCACGGGCGATGAGTTTCGGGGCGGGGCCGGTTGGAACCGTTCGGCGCCACGAAGTTTCGGCTGGACGCGGCATTACCGTGCGATCGTGTCCGTGCCGATATCGCATCGCGTCATCGAGTCCGCACCATGGGCACGGTGTGCGCGCGTTACCTGGCCGCGGTGCTCGCCGTCGTCGCGATCCTTGGCGTGCCCGCTATTTCGGCGCACGCCGCGACGCCCGTGTGGAATGGCAAGTACTCGTTGGTCAGATACGCCGTGAACAAGACCGGCACCAGCGTGGCGGCCGGTCAAGCCGAACCCACCTTCAGCGCCGACTACGTCTTCGTGACGTCGTGCGCGTCGGGCAGGTGCGTCGCGACCGCGACGAACGGGCCGGTCCCGAAAAACCCGACGCTGCCCCAACCGTCCCACTACACCTGGGACGGAGCCCGCTGGGTGGAGCACTTCAATTTTCAGTGGGATTGCTATATGGGTGAAGGCGTTCCGAAAGTCTGGGCACCCGCGACGTCATGGGCGTTCTACGCGCCGCAACCGGACGGTTCGCTACGTGGCACCTGGCACACCGACATCTCCAGCGGCCCATGCCGCGGGACGGTGGAGATGCCGGTGGCGGCGTTTTCAGCGGGCCCGCAATAGCCGCGGCCCGCTCAAGTCATTAGGGGCAGTAGTTGGATTCCGCGGCGCTGACGACGCCGGTCGCGTCGCTGAGGCTGATCCCCGGGTTCTTGCTCTGCACCACCTGCGCCAGCTGGTCCGGGGTCTCGCCGTTGGCGCGGTCGACGCAAATCAGGTGCCCGAGCTGGATCAACCCGGTGGGGTCTCCGGTGAGGCCGATCTTCTTGATCTGTGCGAGATAAGCGTCGTCGTCGGCGACCGCGATCCCGGTGCCCACGGTCAACGCGGCGGCAGCAATGGCGGGGACCGTCAATAAGCACAGTTTGCGAGCGGAAATCATGGTCGTCTCCTTGTTTGGGAGGGGCGGTGCAACCGCATCATTATGCGATTCTTAACGCGGCTGTGCGCGCCGAATTGACGCAGCGGGCAAAGATTAGCACCGTACTCGTCGCGCGGTCGGCGCGCTTGAGAGCACGATGTTTCTGACGGATACGTTGCTGGGCGCGGCGTTGGTGAGGCCATTCGACGGCAAAGCGGGGACCGCAATTGGTTCGGTGTCGTCCTGGCCGGCAGCAAATGGGCAGGCTACGACATGAAAAACTGTGAAATTCCCATACCCACGAAATAGTGAACATCGGCAATGATGTCTTTTTCGGAGTTTCTCCCGAGTGTCGCTATCGGATGATGGTTAGGTCGGGATGTGGCGTCTTGGGTGAAATTGTTCCGCGACACCGTCGCGGTTCGGATGGCGGTAGTCGTGGTGCTCGGCGTGGTCGTCGCCATCCTGGTGGGACATGCCCTCGGTTCGCGGTATGCGCTGGTCGGCTGGATCACCGCCGCCGGGGTGTATGTGGTGTGGACGCAGCTCATCCTGCGCGGAATGGACGCTGACCAGACCCGCGAGTGGTCGACGCGAGAAGACCCGACCCGGTGGCTCGCGGACGCGATCATCCTGACCGCAAGCGTCGCGAGCTTGGGTGGCGTCGGATATGTGGTGGCCGCCGGGTCACGCTCCGGCGCCGAGGCCCTCCAAGCGGCCGTCGTCGGCATTCTGAGCGTGGCGGCGTCCTGGTTCGCCGTGCACACGCTGTACACCGTGCACTACGCGCGGCTCTACTACTCCGGCAATCCCGGCGGCATCGATTTCCATGATCCGGAGCCGCCGCGATTTCAGGACTTCGCGTATGTCGCCTTCACCGTCGGCATGACGTATCAGGTGTCAGACACCGAGATCAATCTGACGTCCATTCGCGCCGCGGTGTTGCGTCAGGCGCTGGTGTCTTACCTGCTCGGCGCGGTGGTTCTGGCGGTCACGATCAATTTGATCGCGGGGCTGGGCTCCAAGGTGTGATCGAAAGGTGTTGCAGCTAGCCGATTTTCGTCAGGGTGAAGATGTCGTGCGAGTCGGTGAGGCCGCATGGCGCGGTGCTGTCCAAGAAGACGGCAAGGCCGGTGAGCGTGAGCGGGTCCCACGATTGTTGGACGGTGACCGGATGCAGGCTGTTGTCGTTCGGACAGATCGCGGCCTCCGGGATGGTGCGCGTCACGCTGTACTGGCCGTCGATCAGCGGGGCGTTGAATCCTTGACCCGGAGCGGTCGTCACGTGAGCCACGCAGACCTGCTTGCACGTGGTGTTGATCGTCCACGTTCCGGTGTCACCGTCCTCGTCCGCGTAGTGGTAGACACCGTTCAATTTCGTGTCGTCGGGAGCGGCCAGTGGCTCGGCCGAGGCTGGTAGTGCCGGCAACGTGGCCGCGCCAGCAAAGAATGCGGTCGCCACGATTAATCCGCTTGCCCTCATCTTTTCCGTCCTCATCTCCTGGTTTCACCGCCGCGCGGGCCAGACGAGAACGTATCAGCAAACTGAAGCGGAGTATCCGTTTGCTCCGAGACGCATAGCGAATTGATAGAGAAATTGGTCGGCTGTCCCGAAATCTTCTATGAAGTCGACATGCGTCCCGGATCGCTACCGTGTCGCGGCATTCAGCAGTGCGGGGCCCAGCACCTCTGGTTAGGGCAATAGGTCGCGTGCGCGATGCCGACCATGGATGCGACGTCGCCGATCGTAATGCCTCTGGGGTCCAAGTTGGCGTGCACGTCCCGGGATATCTGGTCCGCCGACCAGCCCCAGCCGAGATCGTCACAAATGAGCTGGGCCATCCCGATCAGGGCGCCCTCGTGTCCCGGTGGCCAGGACAGGCCGGCGGCGCGTAGTTGAGCAAGGTATCCGTCATTGACGGGATCGGCAGTCGCCATCGGTGCGCTCGCAACCAGGGCGGCACTAATCATTGCGGGAGCGGTAATTCTGACCAGCCAGGCAGATGTGGACATGGAGTCAGTGTGCGCCAAATGTGTGAAGAACAAAGAAAGTCGGGATAGCCGTTGAGCTCTGACAATCTTGGCCATCATGGGCGGGGGCCGCCGAGACCGGCGGCGGCCCGGATCTGTCGACGAGCCGCGCCGCGATCAGTCTCGGGAAATATGTAGTGGCTCAAGGCAGTCCGTGCGATGGCGCCGGCAAGGTCGCGGGGATCCACCGTCCCGGCCAGCGCCCCCTCGCGGGCGCAGCGCTGCAAGACCCCTATCAGCCCTTGGGTGATCATGGGTAGTGCCGCGGCCATCTGGTCGTGGGCGAAGCCCGGCTCGAGGTCGAGCAGCCGCCCGGGCGGCTGAGCCTCGAGGAATGCTGCGACGACGTCGAGCGCCGCCTCCAATCGTGCGACACCGACGACTCCCGACATCGCGTCGTCCATCGCCGTACCGAACCGACGGCGTTCGCGTTTTCCCATCGCGTCGATCAGGTCTTCTTTGGACACGAAGTAGCGATAGATGGTGGGTCTCGACACCCCGGCCAGCGTTGCCACGTCCGACAGTGACAGTTTGCGGGCGCCGGTCCGGAAGATCAGCCGCTGCGCCGCGTCCAGGATTCGGTCGGACAGATCTCCGTGATCTGAACGGGGTCTGCGCGATTCGGCGGTCGACACCGTGGCGGCCCCTACAGCTTGCCGAGTTTGCGCAGCCACGAGATCAACAGCCGCAGCCCATCGTCGAAGGACATCGGCACATACCCGAGGCGCCGGGCGGTCAGGTTGTCTTTGGTTCTGGGCTTACGCTCGCTGCGGGCCGCGGCTTCCGCGATGGCCATCAGGGTGGGCCCGAATTCGGCGGTCAGCGCCGCGGAATCGGTGCGGTAGTCGAGATCCTCGACGCGGTGCTCGATTCCGGCCACCTCGCAGGCGCGGTTGATGCCGCCCGCCGTGCTGAAGGTGTCCTCGGGCCGGCCGACCAACAGGTAGCGCTCGCCGGCCACCCCGTTGTCCAGCGCGGCGATCGAGCCCTTCGCGACATCCGCTCCGGCCACCCAGGTCACCGGAAAAGCCAAGTAGCGCTTGATCTTTCCGCGCATGCCCGCCAACAGCACCCGATTGAAACTGGTGCGGTGCAACGCGCGTTCCACCACCAGGCCGGGCCCGAAGATGGCGCCCGGGTGACACGTCAGCACGTCGTCGCCGGCGTCCGCGCGCCGGTGGGCCTCCTGAAAGGCGGCGAGCTTGGTGACGGTGTAGGGGTCGTTGGGCGGGTTCTCGAGCAATGGCGCCTCTTCGAAATCGACGCCCGTGCTCAGGTCGAGGAAGGTGGCGGTGCTCAGGGCGACGACTCGGCGCATGCCGTGCGCCTTGCCCGCGTCTAGGACGTTTGTCGTGCCGTCGACATTGACGGCCTTGAAGTCGTCGAGGTCCTGACTGGCACCGCCCAGCAGCGCGGCGCAGTGGATCGCGGCCTCGGCGCCCTTGGCCGCATGGAGCACATCATCGGTGTCGCTGATATCGCCCTTGACCAACTCGACGCCGATCTCGGCCAGCGCGACCGCGTCGTCGGGATTGCGCACCAGGGCGCGGACGTGGTCGCCGCGCTCGATCAACTGCTCACAGACGTTGCCGCCGGTCTGACCGGTGGCGCCGGTGACGAAGATCGTGCTGGCCATCGCAGCCTCCCTGGAACTAGCCATGCGTTACATATCGAACATATTTAGTGAGAACTGTAAGCCTTGAAGTGGGATTGTTCTATAGTCGACTCCATGGCACTCACCCCCGCCAGCGTGCTGCTGACCAACCGCGTCGCGGTCGTCACCGGCGGCGGTGCGGGCATCGGGCGCGGCATCGCGGCCGGGCTGACGGCATTCGGTGCGCGAGTCGCGATCTGGGAACGCAACCCCGATACCTGCGCGGCCGCCGCCGACGAGATCGGCGCTCTGGGCATTCCGGTGGACGTTCGGGACAGCGCCGCGGTCGACGCCGCGCTGGAACAGACCGCGGGCGAGCTCGGGACGGTGTCAATCCTGGTCAACAACGCGGGCGGTGTCTTCTGGTCGGGAATCCTCGACACCAGCGAGAACGGCTGGGATGCCCTGTACAAGTCGAACCTGCGGCATGTCTATCTCTGCACGCAGCGAGTGGCCCGCGTCCTCGTCGAGCAGAAGCTGCCCGGCAGCATCATCAGCGTCACCTCGATCGAGGGCGTGCGTGCCGCACCCGGCTATGCGACCTACGCGGCCGCCAAGGCCGGTGTCATCAACTACACCAAGACCGCCGCGCTCGAACTCGCACCGCACGGCATCAGGGTCAACGCGCTGGCCCCCGACATCACCTGGACCGAAGGTCTCGAGCAGATCGCGCCGCCGGGATCCCAGCAGCGGATGGGCTTCACGGTCCCGATGGGACGCGCGGGTCACGTCGACGAAATGGCCGGGGCGGCAGTGTTTCTCGCCTCCGACATGTCCAGCTACGTCACCGGCCAAACGATCCACGTCGACGGGGGCACCCATGCCGCCAGCGGCTGGTACCACCACCCGGAAACCGGGGCATACGCTCTCGGACCGACAACTCAATAACGATTCGTTAATTCACGTCCGCCGGTCGCCATCGCGGTTGTGTTGATAACCGCTGCGACTAATTAATCGCCGGTATTCATCGAGACATGCGCTGACATCCCGCCGTCAATAGAAATCATTTGTCCCGTGATGTAGCGGGACTGCTCGGAAGCCAGAAAAAGAACAAGTTCTGCGACGTCTTGTGGCTGTCCTACGTACGGCGTCAGCGTGGCCCGGCCCAGGCCGTCGAGGATGTCGGGGGACAGGTGCGCGCGCACGGCGTCGGTCAGGATCAAGCCGGGCACGATCGTGTTCGCCCGGATGCCGGCCTTGCCTTCGCTGGTGGCCACATACATCGTCAGGGCGTGCACCCCCGCCTTCGAGACGCCGTAAGCCAGGCGGGTGCGGTCACCCGAGAGCGCCGCGCCCGACGACATGTTGACGATGGAACCGCCACCGGTGCTTCGCATTTCGGGCACGGCGTGTTTGCACATCAGCAGCTGACTGCCGAGGTTGGCCTCCATGGATCGCTGCCACACATCGAGAGGCATCTCGGAGACGGTGGTGTCGCGGGCCAGGAAGCTGCTGGCCGTCAGCGCCGCATTGTTGTGCAGGACATCGATGCGCCCGAACTCTGCGACGGTGGCGTGCACCACCGAGCGCGCCACGTCTTCCTCGGCAAGATCGCCGCCGAGGCCGATTGCTCGCGCGCCGCTGTGCCGAATCCGGTCGGCGACCTCTTCGGCTTTGACTTCATCGATATCGACGACGGCAACCGCCGCGCCTTCACGGGCCAATTCGGCCGCGGTCGCCGCACCAATCCCGCCAGCCCCTCCGGTAACTATTGCGACCTTTCCGGCGAGTCTGGACATCGATTTCTCCTTTTCAGTGCCGCACGCAAAAGATAGCCTGAATTAATGCCGCGTATTGCACCAATCCCGATGGAAGAACTCAGCGCGCACTCGCGCGAGATCGTCGATGCCGGCGTGGCCGCCGGGCTCTACGCGACGCCGGTACCGTTGCAGATCTTCGCCTATCGCAGCGCGCAGCTCGAACAGGTGAACACGGCGCGGACCCACCTCGGTGCCGGCACTCTGCTCGGCGGACGCATTCTCGAGCTATTGCGCATCCGCAGCGCCCAACTCGGTGAATGTGAGCCGTGCAGCCAGTCGCGCAAACATGATTCGATCACCGACGAGGACGTCGTCTGCCTGCTCGCGCCGGGCCACGACACGCTCACCCCACAGGAGCAGCTGGCGGTCGAGTTCCTCGATCTGCTCTCGGCGGACCATCATGCGATCGACGACGAGTTCTACCAGCGGCTGGGTGAGCACTTCACCGCGGCACAGATCATCGAACTCGGGTTCACCTGTGCGGGCGTCATGGGGTTGCATCGCTTTATCCACACCCTCAACGTGTACGGCGATTCGCCACCTGTCATCGAATACGGCCGGGACCAGGTCGACGCGGCCAAGGCGGTGTGAGAATGCCAAGCCGATCCTTCAGCCATGCTCAGGGGAGAATGCGCAAGCCCCACCGGCCGAGCAGTGGATACACGAGTGTGAAGTACGTCGTATGGTCGTCACCTTCCGGTGAAGACATCAAGATGCCGACTGCGCTAACGCTGCCGTCCGCGTTCTTCACGAAGCCAGGGCTCCCGCTGTCGCCTTTCAAGCTGTAGACGCTGGCTTCGACCACTCCGTCGTCGACGCTCTTGACGGTGCCGCAAGTCTCACCGGTGACCGCGCCGAGCTTGCAGAACGGCGTGCCCACCTGAATCTGGGAGGGACTCAGGACATCTCGGACCGGGTACTTGCCGCCGACATCTCCCACCGGTACCCCGACGCTCGGGTCAAGGCGGATGATGGCGGCGTCCTTGTTATCGCCATCGTTCTCGCTCGCGGTGATTCTTCCCAGCGGGACATCCTGCTCGTAAGTCCATATCGAACCGTCGTGCGCATCGCAGTGCCCACTGGTCAACAGGTAGTAGCTGTTATCGCTGCCTTGAGTCGCGAAACCCGCTGTGCATCTGCCGCTTTCATCGTCGACCTCGACGCCCGGCATCGGAGGTGCGGCGGCTCGCGCCATGGCGGCGAGCGCCGTGGCCCCAATCAGCACGGCACTTCCGATCGCGAGACTCCGAAACCATACTGCCGTGGCATGGACCGAGACGCGGCTTGTGCGCTTCACCGACTAGTCCAGAGGAGTTGCGACGCAGTCACTGATGCCCCGCAACATAGTGAGGCGTTTCTCAAGTTCTCGCTTGGCGACCTCACACGCCGAGCCGGGATCGTCGGCGGCGGTGTCTGGCACGGTTAGCGTGACTCTGCGCTGTGTGCCACCGATGGATTCCCAGTCGGTGAACATCGGCGATTGCTCGACAAACGGTCTTGCGGGGCCCTGGTGAGGGATGTCCGCATAGATGATCACACGCCAATTCATGTTGTTGACCCCAACCGTCGGGCCGTCGCGGCTACCAAGGCGATGGCTTTCGGTGATGCTGTAAGCGGGCCCGCGCCGGAAGGGTGCTGAATCCGGATCCGACGCGGGCCCATCTGGGTGCCTGCTGACTTGCGCCCAGAACCCCATCGTCGCGTCGGTACCGGACCGGCCACTAGGGACTAAAGACTCCAGTTGTCTGCGAATGCTGACCCGCCCATGACCCACGGCGCTTAGGGGATGTGGCCGCTCGGGACGATGTCGGGTGCGTACGGGCGATTCAGGGTGGCGGTGACAATCTGTCCGCCGACAGTCACGACGAAGGCGCACCGTTAATCCATTGCGGCAGCTTGCCTCTGGTGCCACCGCTCAATATTGCGCACCCCGTCGCGCACGAAAGGACTCGCCCGTAACAGACCGAACAAGGTGTCGCGCACCAGCGAGCCGGGGAAGCGCAGCGGCCGCTTCACGTGAAGCAGCAGGATCACGCGGTGATCCTCGGTGTCGTTCCACACCTCGTGCGGGAACATGTCGTCAAAGATCGCGATGTGGCCCTCCTGCCACACCACCTCATGGTCGCCGATCGTCATCCGACAGTTCTGGCGGTCACGCGGCACGGTGAGGCCCAGATGGGCGGTGACGATGGCCTTGGTCGGCCCGGTATGGCGCGGCACGTGTGCGCCGGGCAGCATTACCGAGTACATGGCGGTCATCAGGCCCGGGATGCGCTCGAGGGCCCGCGCCGTCTCTGGGCAGCGGCCGCAGTTGACCTCGCTGCGGATCCCGTAGCCCCAAAGGAAAAAGGAGCGCCAGCGCTCATCGACCGCGATCTTTTCATGATCGACCGAAATCTCGCGCAACGCGGGAACCGACATCGGGTCGCGCATCACCTCCCGGGCCTCGTCGCGGATGGCGGTCCAGCTCTCGGCGAGGTCGGTCGTCCAGGGAAACACTTCGTTCGGGAAGACCTGGTATTCCTCAGTCGCCGCGAACCGCATCATGATCCAGTCGATGATCGGTAACAGCCAGAGGCCGAAGGCGATGATCAGTTCGCGGCCGGACTTGAGCCCTACCATCTTGTATTCGGCTGTCCTAGAGAACATTCCGCTCGCTCGTACGGCTTAAACCGCACGGCTCGAGCGTTGCGTCGGGACAACGGCGGGCGCTGACGGCGCGGCAGTGTCCAGCGAGTCCCCGTTTCGGTAAAAGGTCTTCTCCCATTTCTTGTGCGCCTTCTTTCCCTCCCTGATGAACGGGGTGAAGGCGGCGATGTTGAGGAGCAGCCAATTGACGAGGGAGGCCGGGAAACGCAGCGGCTTGACGAAGTCGACGAACAGCACGACGCGGGTTTCGTTGGAGCGGTTCCACGCCTCGTGCTCGTATGAGTCGTCGAAGATCAGGATCTTGCCTTCGTCCCACTCGCAGACGGTGTCGTCCACGCTGATCGCAACCGTGCCGGGCGCGGCGTCCGGCACGAGCAGGCCGAGGTGGAGGCGGAGCACGCCGTTGTAGGGTCCGCGATGTGGCTTGAGGTGCTTTCCCGGCTCGAGGACCGAGAACATCGCCGTCTTCATACCCGGGATCGTGTGCAGGATGCGCCACGTTTGCGGGCACCGGCGAATGGCCTCGGCCGACTTGGCGCCGTAGCAGGCCAAGACGAACGTTTTCCAGTCGCGGTCGGTGCTGATCGAGCGCAGCTCACTCAAGATCTCGTGGCAGCCGGGCAGCTCCTCCTTGCGGATTAGCAGGCTATCGAGTTCGGCGCGGACCTGGTGCCATTCACGCTCGATGTCCATCGCCCACGGAAACTCCTCGACGTCATACATCGGTCGATTACCGAGTTTCGCGTACTTCTCGTTGAGCTCCTGGGCCCATTCGACTATATGCATCAACGCACGATTTATGAGTCCAGGCCGGTTCAAAGTGTCTTCGATTCCCGCGGTGCGCCGGACGGAACCTGCCATGAATTCAGCCTTTCTGTGGCCGCTATCTCGCAATACATATAGGGCCGATCCTGTCCAGGTCCCGAAGGGCCCGACCCGACCCTAGCCGCAACCTCGTTATTCGCTCAACACACGCGCCGGCCAACATGTTTCGTCACCGACCGGCCATGTAATGGCAACGGGACTGACAGGTTATCTTGCCCGCCGGAGGGCTACCACTGGCTCGAGACGCGGGAATCGGAGCCGATGTCATTGCGGATTAGCCACTGCGATGCGAGGATGTTCGCGAAGAATGCAATAGCGGCAAGATGAATCAATGCTTAACGTACCCAAGAAAAAGGGTTGTCATGCGTACTGCGGTTTTCGACGAGATAAATTCTCTCACCATCAATTCACCTTCCATCAAATTGCATGTCACAGAACTGCTCGCGTCGATCGGGTACCGGCCACCCGCTGTGGGCGCGTGAGGGAGCACGCCCGGCCAGTGTTGGCCGCGCTGATCGGGGGCGGGGCATACGGTTGCTGGGCGGCGTTTACTCACCACCGGCTCGGCTTGGAGGTCGCGGTGCGCGCGGGCTTCGCACAGCTGGCACTGAGCGTGATCGCGACCCTGGTGGCGGTGCTGGTGCTCGAACGGCTTTTCCGCGTGCCGTCGAATCCCGTGCGCGGCTTCTGGTTGGCCGCGCTGGGAACTTCGACGCTGAGTGCGATTTGGCTGTACGTGGGCCACGAGCTGGCGGCCACACCCGACATCGCGGTGACGATTGCACCCCCCGTGATTGTGGGCACCGCGTCGGACTTCCTTTACGCCGGTGCGCTGCTCGTGCTGGCCAGAAGGGGCGCTGGCACCAAGGGGGCGTCCGTTCGCTGAGCGCGCGGCCGCCACCGTTCGCGGCGGGGTCCGGCCCGTATCGCGTCAACCGATCCTGAACAGGGGAGCAGGCGGTCATGGCAGTAATCCAGTCGTCGACCTGGCGAGCCGAACAAGATGGCAAGTCTGGCCGCGTCACCTCGTGCGTGTTAGTGGCGGTGGCGCTGGCCGGCCTATGCCTCCAGCTATTGGTCCTGCCGCTCTGGTTGCTGCCGGCGGATCCGGGCTTCGGATGGCTGCTGGCGCCGATCGCGCTGCTCTCGATGCCGTTCTGGTCGCTGATCCACGAGGCCATCCACGGCACATTGATGCGGCAAAGGAAATGGAACGATGGCTGCGGTCGGGTGCTTGCCATCGGCTATGGCGCGCCATTTGTGCTGCTCAAGTCCGCTCATCTGTTGCATCACCGGTACAACCGGACCCGCCGGGAGCGGACCGAGGTCTTTGATCCGGCAACCTCAAGTTGGGCTGCGGCGGCTCCCGCGTACTACCTGCACCTTCTGGGCGGGCTTTACGTCATTGAGGCCGCTTCAGTGTTGCTCGTCGCCGCGCCGCGCCGGCTCTGGCGCTACCTGGGGCGCCTGCTCGACTCGCCCGACACGTTCGGCGGCATGTTGCTCGAGGGCATCAGCCGACGGCACCTGGGGGAGTTCCGCTCGGACGCGGTTTTGGTGGGCGCGGTGTATGCGGCCGCGGGCTTCGCCTACGGTCGGCACGTTTGGATGCTGGCCGTCGCGATCGCTGCGCGCGCGGTTTTGATCTCTATCGCGGACAACGCATACCACTACGGCACCCGGCTCGACGCGCGGTTGGAGGCGCTGAATCTTCGGCTGCCGCGAGCTTTGGAACGATTCGTCCTCGCATTCAATTTGCACAGCGTTCATCACCGGCATCCGGGCCTGCCCTGGTACGAACTTCGCTCGGCATTCTTGGCCGACGGTGACGAATTCCACCTCGGCTGGTTCACGGCCGCGGCGCGGCAACTGCGTGGGCCGATCTCGGCTGATTCGGCCGACCTTCGGCAGCCAACATTGCTTCGAAAAAACTCAATCGAGCGAGGCTAAAAGGCAAGCGAGACAAGGACTGTGGCTCCGTTGTTGCGGACTTCGCCGGCGCCGGTCCGGGAGCGGTTACGGTTGGTCGCCTGGGGATCCATCAGTTGGTACATCTGGTTCAGGTCTGAGCTCGTTGTGCGACAACCGGTCCCAATCTGGTCACCTGACGACGTCGCCGCCGCGTTGGGCCGACGTCGTGGTCGGGCGGTGCGCTCAATAGCAGCGGTATTCATCGGCCGAACAAGTCAGCCTCTGCGGGCGACGTCTTGGCTCAGGATCTGGGGCCAGGTCTCGACATCGGCCGGGACGTGCGCCACGGTGAGCGTTGACCGCGGCATCAGTGTCGCAAGCGATTCCGCCGTCGACATCGGATGCGCCGGGTCACCGACCCAGGCAAGAATCGTCGTCGGTACATCGATTCGTGCGACCGCTTCGCGAGCGGGCAGGTCGCTGAGAGCCGCGCCTCGAAACAGTGACGGCAGCAGTGCATCGGCCACATCCGGAACTGTTTCGGGCGCGCCGACCGTGGCTGGCGGCGGAGTCGCCCCACGCGCCGACGCGATGAACGCCCCGACTCCCTCGGTTTCGATAAGTTCGGCCGCAGCCCGGTAGATGGCCGCCTGCGCGGGCCGGGTTTCCCACGCGGTGGCCGGGACCATGAGCGTGAGGCCGGCGAAGCGGTCCGGCTCGCGGGCAGCCGCGTGCAGCAGCGTGCCGGTACCCATGGACGGGCCGACTCCGTGCACCCGTTCGCCGGGAAACCATTTGTCGAGCAGCTGCAGAAGATCCTCGGCAAGGCTTTCCCATCGGTAATCCTCGTCGACCTTGCGCCCAGTCGACTTGCCATGGCCGCGTGCGTCGTACCGCAACAGTCGGGTCCCGCTGAGGCCCCTGCCGAGGTCGAGATTGAGTACCCGGTCACGCGCGCGGCTGGAGGTAAGTCCGTGCAATTGAACAACCGGATGACCACCCTCGTCGCTCAGTTCAACCGCAAGCTCTGCTCCAGGAACCACGAAAGTGGACATCACGCAACTCTTTTCACGACCCGACGGCTCGCCCCGCGCTGACCGAGCATTCAGGCTATCTGGGGCGTTAGGGTACCGCCATGCGGCTGACCAACGTGGCGCACCTGCGGCTACCCTTCGGACGACTCTGGGGCTACGACGTGTCGGTGTCTGACCTCGGCCGGCAGCTCCCGGTGTCTTTTGACCAACGCATGCACGTTGGTGCGGGCCCACGGCCCGGTTCCTGGATGGCTCTGTCCATTCGGTTGTCTGCGGGGGTCAGCCGCCAATCGTTGGCCGATGCGTGGCTGGCGGTGATCGCCCGTCACGGCACGCTACGAACGGCATTCACACCCGGGCCGGACGGCGAACCGCAGCTGCATGAGATCGATATTCACCCGGACAGATGGGTCGAGCATGAGATCACTCCGGGCCAGGCGGTCAACGACGCATTGCGAGTAGTTCTCAATGCGGCGTGCTCGCCCTATGCGCGGCCCTCGCATCGGTTGTGTGTGTTGGAGACTGCCGCCGGATTGACGGTGGTGATCGCCGCCGACCACGCCCACGTGGACATGTGGTCGATGCTGGTGATTGCCCGGGACCTGTTGTCGGTGCTCGCTGACGCGCGCATCGGTCGTAAGCCGTTGCTGCAGCCGCCGCCGGCATTTGTCGTGCACACGCAAGCACTGTTGGACCGTCCTGCGGCACCGGACCATGTGCGCGCCCGATGGGCACAAATCATCAACGACAGCGGTGGGGTCATGCCACGGTTTCCGCTGCCGTTGGACGAATTCGGGCCGCATCCCGAACGCGTTGAAGTGCGTGACGTGTTCGACGTCGATGATGGCGCCGCGTTTGCCGAGCAGGCACGCGAGGACGGTGTCTCGACGCTGGCGCTTGCGGTGGTCGCCATGACTGCGGTGACCCGCGAGTTGGCCGGGGTCCCACTGCGCGCGGTGTTCCCCGTGCACAGCCGATTTGAAGAAAAATGGCACGACTCGGTGGGCTGGTTCATCACCAATTCGGTATTGGAGTCGGCGGTGGCCGAGCCGTCCGCCGCGGCCGCCGCCGTCAAAGAAGCGGTGCAGCTGGGTTCCTGGCCACTGGCCGACGTACTGGCTCCGTGGGGTGGAATGCCCGTTGCGCCGGGCATGTTCGCGATTTCCTGGCTGGACCAACGCAAACTTCCGGTGCGCATCGACTCGGTCGGACTCGACGCCCAGTATGTGAGCGCGAGCGTTGACACCGACGGCGTGATGCTCTGGTTCATCCAGGACGAGTCGGGGCTGCATCTGCGATGCCGCTATCCAGATACCGCGGAGGCACGAACCAACGTGGGGGCGTGGCTGGACCTGTTGGTGGCGCGCCTACAGGCGCTGGCACAGTCCTCGGTTCGAGGACTGCTGCAGGTGTCGGGCCGCACATTCCGTGTGCAGCGCGCGGCGCGCGAACACGTGGGGGTGATCGCCCAGCTGCTCTCCGACGACGAATTCAGTCAGGATCGCGAAGACGCCCAACTCGAACGCTACGAGACGGCCTACGACCTCGTCGTTCGCAACCGATCCAACTATCTCGGAGTCGTCCTGAACAGTTCCGACATGGTCGTCGCGACGGTGCAATTGACCGTCATTCCCGGCCTTTCCCGCGGCGGTGCCACCCGGCTGCAGATCGAGGGTTTACGGGTCGCCAAAGCCGAGCGTGGACAGGGCCTTGGTACTGCACTCGTCGAGTGGGCGCACAACTACGGCCGAGCACACGGGGCGCAGCTGGCGCAGGTGACCACGGACGAGGCTCGCGAAAGGGCGTTGGCGTTCTATCGCCGGCTCGGGTACCACGCCGCCCACGTCGGGCTGAAATGCACCATCTGATTAGCCGAGCTGACTAACCGGCACATCGTCTGACCTGCGTAAATCCTGGTGCCCCCGGCAGGATTCGAACCTGCGGCCTTCTGCTCCGGAGGCAGACGCTCTATCCCCTGAGCTACGGGGGCGCACGATATACATGCTGCGCCGATGGGCTTGAAACTATCCGGGACAGACTAACGCATCCGGGTGGCCGAGCTGACATCCAATGGATTCGGGGCATAGGCACGCTAACCAATAGGATGGACGCTCGTGACCCCTGCTGACCTGGCTGAGCTGCTCAAAGCCACCGCATCCGCGGTGTTGGCCGAGCATGGCCTCGACGCGTCGGCGCTCCCGGCGACGGTCACGGTGGAGCGGCCCCGCAATCCCGAACACGGCGATTACGCGAGCAACCTGGCCATGCAGCTGGGCAAGAAGGTCGGCGCGAACCCACGCGAGTTGGCAGGATGGCTGGCCGAGGCGCTGGCCAGCGCCGACGGTGTCTCCTCGGCGGAAGTGGCCGGACCGGGCTTCATCAACTTGCGCCTCGAGGCGTCGGCCCAGGCCAAGGTCGTCAACGACGTGATCGACGCGGGCGACCGCTACGGATACTCCGACACACTGTCCGGCACCAAGATCAACCTGGAATTCGTCTCGGCCAACCCGACCGGACCGATCCACATCGGCGGTACTCGCTGGGCGGCCGTCGGCGATGCGCTGGGCCGGCTGCTCTCCACGCAGGGCGCCGACGTCACGCGCGAGTACTACTTCAACGACCACGGCGCCCAGATCGACCGCTTCGCCAACTCGCTGATCGCCGCGGCCAAGGGCGAACCCGCGCCGCAGGATGGCTACGCCGGCAGCTACATCAACGACATCGCCACTCAGGTGTTGCAGAAGGCGCCCGACGCGCTGGGGCTGCCCGATGCCGAGATGCACGAGACCTTCCGCGAGATCGGCGTCGACCTGATGTTCAACCACATCAAGGAGACGTTGCACGAATTCGGCACCGACTTCGACGTGTACACCCACGAAGACTCGATGCACACCAGCGGGCGCGTCGACGAAGCCATCGCCCGGTTGCGTGCGGTCGGCAACATCTACGACAAGGATGGCGCAAGTTGGTTGCGCAGCAGCGCTTTTGGTGACGACAAGGACCGCGTCGTGATCAAGAGCGACGGCAAACCCGCCTACATCGCCGGGGACATCGCGTACTACCTGGACAAGCGCCAACGCGGGTTCGACTTGTGCATCTACATGCTCGGAGCCGACCACCACGGCTACATCGCGCGGCTCAAGGCCGCGGCGGCTGCGTTCGGTGACGACCCCGCCACCGTCGAGGTCCTGATCGGGCAGATGGTCAACCTGGTGCGCGACGGCCAGCCGGTGCGGATGAGCAAGCGGGCCGGCACCGTGATCACGCTCGACGACCTGGTGGACGCGCTCGGTGTCGACGCCGCCCGCTACAGCCTGATCCGCTCGTCGGTGGACACCGCGATCGACATCGATCTCGCGCTGTGGTCCTCTGCGTCGAATGAAAACCCGGTCTATTACGTGCAATACGCGCATGCCCGGCTCTCGGCGCTGGCCCGCAACGCCGCCGAGCTCGGCCTGATTCCCGGCGGTGCCGGTTTTGAAGGGCATCTCGAATTGCTCAGCCACGACAAGGAGGGTGCGCTGCTGCGCACCATCAGCGAGTTTCCGCGGGTGCTCGACACCGCCGCGTCGCTGCGCGAACCACACCGGATCTGCCGTTACCTGGAAGACCTTGCCGGTGACTACCACCGGTTCTACGACTCGTGCCGGGTATTGCCCCAGGGCGACGAACAACCCACGGACCTGCACATCGCCCGGCTGGCGCTGTGCCAGGCCACCCGGCAGGTTATCGCCAACGGACTGGCAATACTCGGCGTCAGCGCCCCGGAGAGAATGTGAACGTCCATCCGGCCGGTCCCCGGCATGCCGAAGAGATCCGTCACGCGGACAGCCCGCCCCGACCGCAGTCTCCGGAGGAGCTGCTGGCCTTGGCTCCGAATGTCTGGCCGCGCAACATGGTTCGCAACGATGCCGGGGTGGCCGTCATCGCCGGAGTCCCGGTGACCGAGCTGGCCCAGGAATACGGAACTCCACTGTTCGTCATCGACGAGGACGACTTCCGCTCCCGCTGCGCAGAGATCGCGTCGGCGTTCGGCGGCGGCGCCAATGTCCACTACGCCGCAAAGGCGTTCCTGTGCAGCGAAATTGCGCGCTGGATCGACGAAGAGGGCCTCTGCCTTGACGTCTGCACCGGCGGGGAACTGGCCGTTGCGCTGCACGCCAACTTCCCGCCGGAGCGAATCACCCTGCACGGCAACAACAAATCCGTCGCCGAGTTGACGACCGCGGTCAAAGCAGGTGTGGGCCACATCGTCGTAGACTCGATGACCGAAATCGAGCGCCTCGAAACCATCGCGGGGGAGGCCGGCGTCGTCCAGGACGTCTTCGTGCGACTCACGGTCGGCGTCGAGGCACACACCCACGAGTTCATCTCCACCGCGCACGAGGACCAGAAGTTCGGCCTGTCGGTCGCCGGCGGCGCGGCGATGGCTGCGGTGGAGCGGGTGTTCGCGACCGATCACCTGAGGCTGGTCGGCCTGCACAGCCACATTGGTTCGCAGATCTTCGACGTGGCCGGATTCGAGCTGGCCGCACGCCGAGTCATCGGCCTGCTGCAGGAGGTCGTCGCGGTGTTCGGGGTCGAAAAGACCGCGCAGATATCCACCGTTGATCTCGGTGGCGGCCTTGGCATTTCGTACCTGGCCTCCGACGACCCGCCGCCGATGTCCGAACTCGCGGCCAAGCTGAGCGCGATCATCAACAACGAGGCCGCGGCCGTGGGGCTGCCCACGCCCCGGCTGGTGGTCGAGCCCGGCCGCGCCATCGCCGGACCCGGGACGATCACGCTCTACGAGGTCGGCACCGTCAAGGACGTCGAGGTCAGCACGACGGCCATCCGGCGCTATGTCAGCGTCGACGGCGGCATGAGCGACAACATCCGCACCGCGCTCTACGACGCGCAGTATGACGCCCGGCTGGTGTCCAGAATCAGCGACGCACCGGCGGCGCTGGCCCGTATCGTCGGGAAGCACTGCGAGAGCGGCGATATCGTGGTGCGCGACGCCTGGGTGCCCGGCGACCTGGGGCCGGGGGACCTGCTCGGGGTGGCCGCGACCGGTGCCTACTGCTATTCGCTGTCGAGCCGCTACAACATGATCTGCCGGCCTGCCGTGGTCGCGGTTCGCGATGGGCGGCCCCGCCTGATCCTGCGCCGCGAGACGGTCGACGATCTGCTGAGTCTGGAAGTGAGGTGACTGTGTCGGGTAATGCAAAGCCAGTCGGCGTAGCGGTACTCGGGTTGGGCAACGTCGGCAGCGAAGTGGTCCGCATCATCGAGGAGAGTGCGGACGATCTCGCGGCCCGGGTCGGCGCCCCTCTTGCGCTGCGCGGCATCGGGGTACGGCGCGTCGCCGACGACCGTGGTGTGCCCGTTGAACTGCTCACCGACAACATCGAAGAGCTGGTCTCGCGGGAAGACGTCGACATCGTCGTGGAGTTGATGGGGCCGGTCGAGCCGTCGCGCAAGGCAATCCTGGCCGCACTCGAGCACGGCAAGTCGGTCGTGACTGCCAACAAGGCTCTGTTGGCCACCTCGACCGGCGAGCTGGCTCAGGCCGCCGAAAACGCGCATGTCGACCTGTATTTCGAGGCGGCGGTCGCGGGCGCGATCCCGGTGATCCGTCCGCTCACCCAGTCGTTGGCCGGTGACACGGTGGTCCGGGTGGCCGGCATCGTCAACGGCACCACCAACTACATCCTGTCCGCGATGGACAGCACCGGAACCGACTACGACAGCGCCTTGGCCGACGCGAGTGCGCTGGGCTACGCGGAAGCCGATCCCACTGCGGACGTCGAAGGCTACGACGCGGCGGCCAAGGCCGCGATCCTGGCGTCCATCGCCTTCCACACCCGGGTGACCGCCGACGACGTCTATCGCGAAGGCATCACCAAGATCACCCCGGCCGACTTTGCGTCCGCGCATGCGTTGGGCTGCACGATCAAGCTGCTGTCGATCTGCGAGCGCATCACGACCGACGATGGTCAGCAACGGGTTTCGGCGCGCGTCTACCCCGCGCTGGTGCCGCTGGAGCATCCGCTGGCCACCGTCAACGGCGCGTTCAACGCAGTGGTGGTGGAAGCCGAGGCAGCGGGCCGGCTGATGTTCTACGGCCAAGGGGCCGGCGGTGCGCCGACCGCATCCGCGGTGACCGGTGACCTGGTGATGGCCGCTCGCAACCGGGTGCTGGGCAGTCGCGGGCCGAAAGAGTCGAAATACGCCCAATTGCCGGTCGCACCAATGGGTTTCATCTCCACGCGCTACTACGTGAGCATGAACGTCGCGGACAAGCCCGGGGTGTTGTCCTCGGTGGCGGCCGAATTCGCCAAGCGCGAGGTCAGCATCGCCGAGGTCCGTCAGGAAGGCGTCGCGGACGAGGGCGGGCGACGGGTGGGGGCTCGCATCGTGGTGGTCACGCACAGCGCCACCGATGCCGCACTATCGGAAACCGTTGATGCGCTGGCCGATTTGGACGTCGTGCAGAGTGTGGCAAGCGTGCTGAGACTGGAAGGAACCAGCATATGAGCACGCCGCGAACCGCCGTCCACAAGCCCTGGCCGGGTCTGATTGCCGCCTACCGCGACCGGTTGCCGGTCGGCGAAGACTGGACGGCGATCACGCTGCTCGAGGGTGGCACGCCGTTGATCCCGGCCGCCCGGCTGTCGGAGCAGACCGGCTGCACGGTCCACTTGAAGGTGGAGGGGCTCAACCCCACCGGCTCGTTCAAGGACCGGGGCATGACGATGGCAGTCACCGACGCCGTGGCGCGCGGACAGCAGGCCGTGTTGTGCGCATCCACCGGAAACACCTCGGCGTCGGCGGCGGCCTACGCGGCGCGCGCCGGCATCACCTGCGCGGTCCTGATACCCCAGGGCAAGATCGCGATGGGCAAGCTCGCGCAGGCGGTTATGCACGGCGCCAAGATCATTCAGATCGACGGCAACTTCGACGATTGCCTGGAGCTGGCCCGCAAGATGGCCGCCGACTTCCCGACAATCTCGTTGGTCAACTCGGTCAACCCGGTGCGTATCGAGGGCCAGAAGACGGCCGCGTTCGAGATCGTGGACGCGCTGGGCACCGCGCCGGACATCCACTCGCTGCCCGTCGGCAACGCCGGGAACATCACCGCGTACTGGAAGGGCTACACCGAGTACCACCAGGACGGCGTGTTCGAGAAGCTGCCCCGCATGCTGGGCACCCAGGCGGCCGGAGCGGCGCCGCTGGTGCACGGCAAACCCGTCAAGAACCCCGAGACCATCGCCACCGCGATCCGGATCGGTTCGCCGGCGTCATGGACTGCCGCCGTTGCGGCTCAGGAGCAATCCAATGGACGCTTTCTGGCAGCGACCGACGAGGAGATCCTGGCGGCCTACCACCTGGTGGCCGAATCCGAGGGCGTGTTCGTCGAGCCCGCCTCGGCGGCCAGCATCGCGGGCTTGCTCAAGTCTGTCGAAGACGGTTGGGTGCCCCGCGGGTCGACCGTGGTGTGCACGGTCACCGGCAACGGTCTGAAGGACCCCGACACGGCGCTGAAGGATGTGCCCAGCGTTTCCCCGTTGCCGGTGGATCCTGTACTCGTCGTCGAGAAGCTCGGGCTGGCCTAGTCGTGAATCAGCTGCTGCCCGCCGGGCTGGTGGCCAGCGCCGTGGTGTCGGCGTCCAGCGCCAATCTTGGCCCGGGTTTTGACACCATCGGCCTCGCATTGAGTCTGTACGACGAGATCGTGCTGGAGACAATCGATTCCGGCTTGGTCGTCGAGGTCGAGGGCGAGGGCGCCGGCCAGGTGCCGCTGGGGCCCGAGCACTTGGTGGTGCGCGCCATCGAGCGCGGGCTACAGGCCGCCGGGGTCCGTGCCCCCGGCCTGGCGGTGCGCTGTCGCAATGCCATCCCACATTCTCGCGGTCTCGGGTCGTCCGCGGCGGCTGTGGTCAGCGGTCTTGCCGCGGTCAATGGCCTTGTCGCGCAAACTCATTCCGCCCCGTTCAGCGAGGCGCAGCTGATCCAGCTGGCCTCGGAGTTCGAGGGTCACCCCGACAATGCCGCGGCCGCGGTGCTGGGCGGCGCGGTGGTTTCGTGGACCGAGCGGGCCGACGACGCACCGGCTTACTCCGCCGTCCCGCTGGCGCTGCACCCTGATATCCGCCTGTTCTGCGCGATCCCGGAGGAGCGGTCATCGACCGCCGAGACGCGGGTACTGCTCCCCGCTCAGGTCAGCCACGAGGATGCACGATTCAACGTCAGCCGCGCCGCATTATTGGTGGTCGCGCTGACCCAGCGCCCGGATCTGCTGATGGCGGCCACCGAAGACGTCCTTCATCAGCCGCAACGAGCCCCGGCCATGCCGGCGTCGGCGGAATATCTGCGGCTGCTGCGGCGTCTTAATGTGTCAGCGACGCTTTCTGGGGCGGGTCCGTCCGTTATCGCATTGACTACCGAGTCGGAGTTGCCTTCGGAGGCGTTGGACTGCGGCGTTGCCAACGGATTCAGGATCACCGAGGTGACGGTCGGCGAAGGGGCTCGCTGGAGCCCGGGTGTCACAGTCGCTGGTTAATCCACAAGCTCGCCGGGGGGTTTGCTTGCTTCGAGCACAGATGCGGGTTATCCTCGGCATCGTCCAGCAATCGCAGCATCTGCATCTGCATACATACTGCCTTGCCGCTGGGATAACACCAATTCTTCTCGTGGACGAGGTTCGCCGTTTTCTCCGCCATCCCAGGCGATCACCGTTGCAGAGTCGATGATTGGGTGCACTCGGCAATTTGGCTGAATGCGACGAACCCCTCGTATGACGTGATCAGCGAGGGAAAGAAAGGAAATCCGTGACTGATACGGACCTGTTCACGGCTGACGAGAGTACGGACAGCAATCAGCTGCCGAACGCCGTGACCACCGACACTCCGGACGTGAAAACCAACGTTTCGGCCGGCTCCCTGTCCACCATGGTGCTGCCCGAACTGCGTGCGCTGGCTAATCAGGCCGGCGTCAAGGGCACGTCGGGGATGCGTAAGAACGAACTCATTGCCGCGATCAAGGAAATCAGGGGACAGACCAACGGCAAATCCGCCGCCACCCCGTCCGAGGACACCGGCAAGTCCGAACAGGACAAGAACCAAGAGAAAACTGCCGCCGAAGAACCGACTGCCCAAGGGGAACAGAAGGATTCGGCGAACGAGGGCAGCCAGCGCCGGGAACGGCGCGGCGCCTCCCGCGAAGCGGGATCGGCCCCCCGCACCGCCGACGAGGCGGACGGCGAGGGCTCGGAGAGCCGCAACGGCACCGCTCCTCGCGAGACCGACAAGCGCGACGGCAACCAGGCCGACAAGCGCGACGGTGGCCAAGGTCAAGGCCACAAGGAATCCAAGAACGACGACCGCGGATCAGATTCCGGCGATCAGCAGGGCTCGGGCGGCCAGCAAGGCCGCGGCGCCTCGAACCAGCAGGATGACGACGGCGACGGCCGTGGGGGCCGGCGTGGCCGCCGGTTCCGCGACCGCCGGCGTCGCGGTGAGCGCTCCGGCGAGGGCGGCGGCGGTGGCGAGGCCGAACTGCGTGAGGACGACGTCGTCCAACCGGTAGCCGGCATTCTTGACGTCCTCGACAATTACGCCTTCGTGCGCACTTCCGGATATCTGGCCGGCCCGCACGACGTCTATGTGTCCATGAATATGGTGCGCAAGAACGGCCTGCGCCGCGGCGACGCCGTGACCGGCGCGGTGCGGGTGCCCAAAGAGGGCGAGCAGCCCAACCAGCGGCAGAAATTCAATCCGCTGGTTCGCCTGGACAGCGTCAACGGTGGACCGGTCGAAGACGTCAAGAAGCGTCCCGATTTCCAGAAGTTGACGCCGCTCTACCCCAACCAGCGGCTGCGCCTGGAAACCACCCCCGACCGGCTGACCACGCGAGTCATCGATCTGATCATGCCGATCGGTAAGGGTCAGCGTGCCCTGATCGTGTCGCCTCCCAAGGCCGGTAAGACCACGATCCTGCAGGACATCGCCAACGCGATCACCAAGAACAACCCGGAATGCCACCTGATGGTCGTGCTCGTCGACGAGCGACCTGAAGAGGTCACCGACATGACGCGTTCGGTGAAGGGCGAGGTCATCGCCTCAACCTTCGACCGGCCGCCGTCAGACCACACGTCGGTCGCCGAGCTGGCGATCGAACGCGCCAAGCGGCTCGTCGAGCAGGGCAAGGACGTCGTGGTGCTGCTGGACTCGATCACCCGCCTGGGTCGCGCGTACAACAACGCGTCACCCGCGTCGGGCCGGATCCTGTCCGGTGGTGTCGACTCCACCGCGCTGTACCCGCCGAAACGGTTCCTCGGCGCGGCGCGCAACATCGAAGAAGGCGGATCGCTGACCATCATCGCCACGGCGATGGTCGAGACCGGGTCCACCGGTGACACGGTCATCTTCGAGGAGTTCAAGGGCACCGGTAACGCCGAGCTCAAGCTGGACCGCAAGATCTCCGAGCGCCGGGTGTTCCCGGCGGTCGACGTCAACCCGTCCGGTACCCGCAAGGATGAGCTGTTGCTCTCGCCCGACGAGTTCGGCATTGTGCACAAACTGCGCCGCGTGCTGTCGGGTCTGGACTCCCACCAGGCCATCGACTTGCTGATGTCGCAGCTGCGCAAGACCAAGACCAACTACGAATTCCTGGTCCAGGTGTCCAAGACGACACCGGGCAACATGGACAACGACTAGCGTCCCGACGTGACCACCGCTGAGGCGACACTGTAACCACGCAGACGACACGCCGATCCGTGTCTGCGTGGCTACAGTCTCGGCGTACCGGCCGCCGGGAATGCGCGGGCGTATCTCGCTGTTTGGGCTGATGTAGGTTGACCTGGCATAATCGACGGTCGACTACCCCCGAGGACCAGTTCAGGTCCCAGGAGTTCGCGCCGGGGCGACAACGATCGAAGAGGACATCATGAAAGCTGACATTCATCCCGCATACGGGGAGACCACCGTGCTCTGCGGTTGCGGTAACACGTTCAACACGCGTAGCACCAAAGACGGCGGTCACATCACTGTCGAGGTCTGCTCGCAGTGCCACCCGTTCTACACCGGCAAGCAGAAGATTCTGGACAGCGGTGGCCGCGTGGCGCGCTTCGAAAAGCGCTACGGAAAGCGCAAGGGCGGAACCGACAAGGCCGAATCGGCCGACAAATAGCTGCCTTACCGACGCCCGAACTGTGCACGAAACTGCGCAGGCCGGGCGTCGGTTCGCGTTTGCGGTAAATAAGCTCGCTGGGACCGGGGAGGAGGTGTGAAATGACGCAGCCGGTACAGACGATTGACGTGCTGCTGGCCGAGCACGCCGAACTGGAGCGGCGACTGGCCGACCCTGAGCTGCACAGCAATCCCGACGAGGCGCGCAAGGCCGGCCGTCGATTCGCGCGGCTGGCCCCGATCGTCGCCACGCATCGCAAGCTGGAGTCGGCACGCGACGACCTGGAGACCGCCCGCGAACTGGCCGCCGACGACGACTCGTTCGCCGACGAGGTCGTCGAACTCGAAGCGCGGGTGGCCGAACTGGACACCCAGCTCACCGACATGCTGGCGCCGCGCGATCCGCATGACGCCGACGACGTCGTGCTCGAGGTCAAATCCGGTGAAGGCGGCGAGGAATCGGCGTTGTTCGCTGCCGACCTGGCCCGGATGTACATCCGCTACGCCGAACGGCACGGCTGGACGGTGACGATGCTGGACGAAACCACCTCCGACCTGGGCGGCTACAAGGACGCGACGCTGACGATCGCCAGCAAGGGCGACTCGGCCGACGGGGTGTGGTCGCGGCTGAAGTTCGAGGGCGGCGTGCACCGGGTGCAGCGCGTCCCCGTCACGGAATCCCAAGGGCGTGTGCATACTTCGGCCGCCGGGGTGTTGGTCTACCCAGAACCCGAGGAAGTCGAGCAGGTGCAGATCGACGAGAGCGACCTGCGCATCGACGTCTACCGCTCGTCCGGCAAGGGCGGGCAGGGCGTCAACACCACCGACTCCGCGGTGCGAATCACCCACCTGCCCACCGGAATTGTGGTCACCTGCCAAAACGAGCGATCGCAGCTGCAGAACAAGATCCGCGCCATGCAGGTGCTGGCTGCCCGGTTGCAGGCACTCGCCGAGGAGCAGGCATCGGCCGACGCGTCGGCGGACCGGGCCAGCCAGATCCGCACCGTCGACCGCAGCGAGCGAATCCGCACCTACAACTTCCCGGAGAACCGGATCGCCGACCATCGAATCAACTTCAAGGCACACAATCTCGACCAGGTTCTCGACGGTGACCTGGATGCGTTGTTCGACGCATTGAGCGCCGCCGACAAACAGGCCCGGTTGCAACAGGCATGACCGTCCTGCGGCGCGCAATCGACTCTGCTGCGGCGGTGCTCGCCGAGGCCGGAATCGATTCTGCGCGTTGGGATGCCGAGGAATTGGCCGCTCATGTGGCAGGTGCCGAGCGTGGTCGGCTGACCTTGGTTGAGTCGATCGACGACGAGTTTTTGGTGCGATACCACGACATCGTCGCCGCCCGCTCGCGGCGAGTGCCGTTGCAACACCTGACCGGGACCGCGGCGTTCGGGCCGGTCCTGCTGCACGTCGGCCCCGGAGTCTTCATCCCGCGCCCGGAGACCGAGGCCATCTTGGAGTGGGCCGTCGCGCGGCGGCTCGACGCAGCGCCGGTGATCGTCGACTTGTGCACGGGATCCGGCGCGTTGGCGGTGGCACTGGCCCGGCATCGGCCGACGGCGCGGGTGATCGCCATCGACGATTCCGATGCGGCCCTGGACTATGCCCGGCGAAACGTGGAGGGCACCGCGGTCGAGCTGGTCCGCGCCGACGTCACCGAGCAAGGTCTGCTGCCCGAGCTGGACGGACGAGTCGACCTGGTCGTGGCCAACCCGCCTTACGTGCCGGATGACGTTGCGTTGGACCCCGAAGTCGCTCAGTACGATCCGGCGCACGCGGTGTTCGGCGGCCCGGACGGCATGACCGTGATCAGCGCGGTGGTGGACCTCGCTGGACGCTGGCTGCGTCCCGGCGGCGTATTCGCCGTCGAGCACGACGACACCACCTCGTCGCGGACTGTCGAATTAATCGAATGCACAGGTTTTTTCGAAGACGTCCGGGCACGGCAAGATCTCACCGGCCGGCCAAGATTCGTGACCGCGTGTAGGAGCGCCCGTGACTGAGGTGTTCAATTGTGCTGAGCCCGAACAGCGTTCGGCTGGAATTAGCTCGGCTGTCGGAGCGCTCAAGGGTGGACGACTAGTCGTGATGCCGACCGACACCGTGTACGGCATCGGCGCCGACGCGTTCGACAACACCGCGGTGGCCGCGCTGCTGGCGGCAAAGGGCCGCGGGCGCGACATGCCGGTCGGCGTGCTGGTGGGTTCGTGGCACACCATTGAGGGCCTGGTCTACACGATGCCGGACGGGGCCCGCGAACTGATCCGCGCGTTCTGGCCAGGTGCGCTGAGTCTGGTTGTGGCGCAAGCGCCATCGCTGCAGTGGGATCTCGGGGATGCCCGTGGCACGGTGATGCTGCGGATGCCGTTGCACCCGGTGGCGATCGAGCTGTTGCGCGAGGTCGGGCCGATGGCGGTGTCCAGCGCCAATGTCTCCGGTCGCCCGCCGGCGGTGAACGCCGTCGAGGCGCGTGACCAACTCGGCGATCTCGTCGATGTCTATCTCGACGCGGGACCCTCACAGCAGCAGGCGGCCTCGACGATCGTTGACCTCACCGGCGAGACGCCGCACCTGCTGCGCGCCGGACCGGTAAGCGTCGAGCGCATCGCGGACGTGCTTGGAATGGACCCGGGACGGTTGATCGCCTAGCGGCGCAGCGGTGATGAAGCGAGACCTCAAGTCTCAGGAAGGTGGCGTACGGTCTCGTGGTGTCCAGCGACCCAGCCAGCAATCTCGTCAGCCTTGCCGCTGGTCTGCACACCCTGTCCGACCGTGGCGCCGGGGTCCCGCTGCGCGAGCTGGCGTTGGTCGGACTGACCGCCGCGATCATCACCTACTTCGCGACCGGACCGGTGCGGGTGCTGGCCACTCGTTTAGGCGCGGTCGCCTACCCACGCGAACGCGATGTGCACGTCACGCCCACCCCACGCATGGGCGGGTTGGCGATGTTCGTCGGTGTTCTCTCCGCGGTGTTCCTGGCATCCGAGCTCCCGGCGCTCACCCGGGGTTTCGTCTATTCCACCGGCATGCCGGCGGTGCTGGTGGCGGGCGCGGTGATCATGGGCATCGGACTCATCGACGACCGCTGGGGCCTGGACGCCCTGACGAAATTTGCCGGCCAGATCACCGCGGCCAGCGTGCTGGTCACGATGGGTGTCGCATGGAGCGTGCTGTACATCCCGTTCGGTGGTGTCGGCACCATCGTGCTGGACCAGGCGTCGTCGATCCTGCTGACGCTGGCGCTGACGGTGTCGATTGTCAACGCGATGAACTTCGTCGACGGGCTCGACGGGCTGGCGGCCGGGCTGGGACTGATCACCGCGCTGGCGATCTGCGTGTTCTCGGTCGGTCTGCTGCGTGACCATGGCGGCGACGTGCTGTTCTATCCGCCGGCCGTCATCTCGGTCGTGCTGGCGGGGGCCTGCCTGGGCTTTCTGCCGCACAACTTCCATAAAGCCAAAATTTTCATGGGCGACTCCGGCTCGATGCTGATCGGCTTGATGCTTGCTGCCGCGTCCACCACCGCGGCCGGACCGATCTCGCAAAATGCCTACGGCGCCCGTGACGTCTTTGCTCTGCTGTCACCGTTCCTGCTGGTGGTCGCGGTGATGTTCGTGCCGATGCTCGACCTGCTGCTGGCCATCGTGCGGCGAACCCGTGCGGGCCGCAGCGCGTTCAGCCCCGACAAGATGCATCTACACCATCGGTTGCTGCAGATCGGCCATTCGCATCGCCGGGTGGTACTGCTCATCTATTTGTGGGTCGGGATCGTCGCGTTCGGCGCCGCCAGCACGATCTTCTTCAACCCGCGCGATACCGGCGCGGTGATGCTGGGCGCGATCGTGGTTGCCGGCGTCGCGACGGTGATTCCGCTCCTGCGCCGCCGCGACGATTACCCCGACGAGGACTACGACGGGCAGTAGTAGTGCCGCTGACCTTGTGGTACGGTGCTGGTAGAACCCCAAAAAGAATCTTGAGGGTTGCCGGCCAGTCGGCCCGCCGGATCGTTTTCCGACCGTGCCGATCGACGACCGACGCAGGGAGATACCCCTTGAGTGAATCCCCTGTGACGTGCGATACGCTCGGCGGGCTACCGATCAGTCGGTCGGAAGTTTTCCGCTCCGCCAATCCGGATTGAGGTGCTGCAGTGACGACACCAGCGCAGGACGCGCCGTTGGTGTTTCCGTCCGTTGCATTCAACCCGTCTCGGCTCCTGGTGGTTTGCGCTGCGATCACCGCGGTGGCGGTAGCTGGCGCCGCTTTCTCGGGTCATCTGATGGTCGGAGTGTTCTTCGGCGTCGGGCTGCTGCTGGGTTTGCTCAACGCGCTGCTGGTGCGTCGCTCCGTTGCGTCGATAACGGCGAAAGAACATCCGATGAAAAGCTCGATGGCGCTGAATTCGGCGACTCGGCTGGCGATCATCACCGTCATCGGCCTGATCATTGCTTACATTTTCCGGCCCGCCGGCTTAGGCGTGGTGTTCGGCTTGGCCCTGTTCCAGGTGGTGTTGGTGCTCTCGACCGCCCTGCCGGTCTGGAAGAAGCTGCGCGCCGGCGACTGGGCGGAGCCCGCATCCGAAGGTACCGAAAGAGGGAACACCAGCGATGAGTGAGACGAGGTTCCTGGCCGAGGGCGCGATCGAGGTCGGCGAGCACACCCACGCCACCTGGCTCGGGCTGACCGTCAACACCGACACGATCCTGTCGACCGGGATCGCCGCTCTGATCGTCCTGGCGCTCGCCTTCTACTTGCGCGCGAAGATCACCTCGACCGGGGTGCCCAGCGGAGTCCAATTGTTCTGGGAGGCCATCACGGTCCAGATGCGTGACCAGATCGAGGCGGCCGTCGGGATGCGGATCGCGCCCTTCGTCCTGCCGCTGGCGGTCACCATCTTCGTGTTCATTCTGATCTCCAACTGGCTCTCGGTGCTGCCGCTGCAGTACACCGACAAATCCGGGCGCACCACCGAGTTACTCAGCTCGGCGGCCGCGGACATCAATTACGTACTCGCACTGGCTCTTTTCGTGTTCGTCTGCTACCACGTGGCCGGTATCTGGCGCCGCGGCATCGTCGGGCACCCGCTCGCGGTGCTCAAGGGTCACGTGGCGTTCCTGGCCCCGATCAACCTCGTCGAGGAACTCGCCAAGCCGATCTCGTTGTCGCTGCGACTTTTCGGCAACATCTTCGCCGGCGGCATCTTGGTCGCGCTAATCGCGCTCTTCCCGCCCTACATCATGTGGGCGCCCAACGCGATCTGGAAAGCGTTCGACCTCTTCGTCGGCGCGATCCAGGCGTTCATCTTCTCGATCCTGACCATCCTGTACTTCAGCCAAGCCATGGAGATCGAGGATCACCATGACTGAGACCATCTTTGAATCGGCCTGAGCCACACACGATTACAGAAGCCTGGTAGACAACTACCAGTTATAAGGAGGATAAGAATGGCCCTGGACCCCCAAGTCGCTGCCGCTGCACTCATCGGCGGTGGAATCATCATGGGCGGCGGCGCAATCGGTGCCGGTATCGGTGACGGTATTGCCGGTAACGCACTGGTTGCGGGTATTGCCCGTCAGCCGGAAGCGCAAGGCCGGTTGTTCACGCCGTTCTTCATCACCGTCGGTCTGGTTGAGGCGGCGTACTTCATCAACCTGGCCTTCATGGCGCTGTTCGTCTTCGCCACCCCCGTCGGCTAGTTCGCAGTGATGGGTGACGCGAGCCGCAGCGTTCTGGCGTCCAGCCAGTTAGTAGCCGAGGGAGGCAACAACTTCCTCGTCCCCAACGGCACTTTCTTTTTCGTGCTGGCGATCTTCTTGATCGTGCTGGCCGTCATCGGCACGTTCGTCGTGCCGCCGGTCATGAAGGTGTTGCGCGAACGCGACGCGATGGTCGCCAAGACCGCCACCGACAACAAGAAGGCGAACGAGCAATTCGAGGCCGCCCAGGCGGATTACGAGAACGCCATGAGGGAAGCCCGGGTCGAGGCGTCGTCGTTGCGCGACAACGCCCGGGCGGAAGGTCGTAAGGTCGTCGAGGACGCGCGGGCCAAAGCCGAGCAACAGGTCGCTTCGACGGTGCAGACGGCAGCCGAGCAACTGAAGCGCGAAAGGGACGCTGTGGAATTGGATCTGCGTGCCAACGTGGCAACCATGTCGGCAACGTTGGCCAGTCGCATCCTCGGCGTCGACGTCACAACCACTGCCGCGACAAGGTAACTATCAATGTCGACGTTTATCGGGCAGCTGATCGGATTCGCCGCCATCGTTTTCCTGGTGGTGCGTTATGTCGTGCCGCCAGTCCGCAATTTGATGGCCGCTCGTCAGAACACGGTGCGCCAGCAATTGGAAGACGCGGCCAAGGCTGCCGACCGGCTGACGGAATCCACTACCGCCCATAGCAAGGCGGTGGAGTCCGCGAAGTCTGAAGCTGAGCACGTCGTCGAAGAAGCCAAGACCGACGCCCAGCGCATCACCGAGCAGTTGCGCGCGCAGGCTGAAGTCGAGGCCGAACGCATCACGGGACAGGGCGCTCGCCAGGTAGAGCTGCTGCGGGCCCAGCTGACCCGTCAGCTTCGCCTGGAGCTTGGACACGAATCCGTGCGCCAGGCAAAGGAATTGGTACAGACCTACGTCGCCGATGCGACGCAGCAGTCGGGCACCGTCGATCGGTTTTTGGACGAACTCGAGGCGATGGCGCCGGCGTCGGCGGAGGTCTCCTACCCGCTGATGACCAAGATGCGTTCGTCGAGTCGCGAAGCGCTGCGCAACCTGTCGGACCGGTTCACCACCATCGCCAAAGATCTTGACAAACCCGGACTTTCGAAGCTGTCCAGCGAACTGGTGTCGGTGGGCCAGCTGCTCGACGAGGAGATCGTGGTCACCCGGTACCTGACCGTGCCGGCCGAGGACGCGGCACCGCGGATCCGGCTGCTCGAACGGCTGGTGTCCGGCAAGGTCGGCGACGCCACGCTCGTGGTACTGCGGGCGGCCGTCTCGGAACGTTGGTCGGCCAACGCCGACCTGGTCGACGCGATCGAACACATGTCGCGCCAGGCGCTGCTGGAGGTTGCCGAACGCGACGGAAAGGTCGACGAGGTCGAAGACCAGTTGTTCCGGTTCTCCCGGATTCTGGACGCGCAGCCGCGGCTCTCGATTTTGTTGGGCGACTACGCCACTCCGGCCGAGAAGCGGGTGGAGTTGCTGCACAAGGTACTCGACTCCAGTGGCAGTGCGGTCAATCCGCTCGTCGTCGCGTTGCTGTCGCAGACGGTCGAGCTGCTCCGGGGTGAGCAGGCGGAAGAGGCCGTGCAGTTCCTGGCGGAAGTTGCGGTGGCTCGCCGCGGCGAGGTCGTCGCCGCGGTCCGCGCAGCCGCCGAGCTCAGCGACGCCCAGCGCACCCGTCTCACCGAAGTTCTCAGTCGTATTTACGGGCATCCGGTGACGGTTCAGCTCGAGATCGATGCCGACCTGTTGGGCGGGTTACTCATCGCTGTCGCCGACGAGGTGATCGACGGGTCGCTCTCGTCGCGTCTGGCCGCAGCCGAGGCGCAGCTACCCGACTAACCCGAATCAGCCACCACCACCCCGCGAACGCCGGAAATCAAGTAGGAAGACGAAAAGCCATGGCCGAGTTGACAATCTCCGCTGATGACATTCAGAGCGCGATCGAAGAGTACGTAGGCTCCTTCACCTCCGACAGCTCCCGCGAGGAGGTCGGCAGCGTCGTCGACGCCGGTGACGGCATCGCGCACGTCGACGGCTTGCCCTCGGTCATGACGCAGGAGCTGCTGGAGTTCTCCGGCGGTGTCCTCGGCGTCGCGCTGAACCTCGACGAGCACAGCGTCGGCGCGGTGATCCTCGGTGACTTCGAGAAGATCGAGGAAGGCCAGCAGGTCAAGCGCACCGGCGAGGTCCTCTCGGTGCCCGTCGGTGACGCGTTCCTGGGCCGGGTGGTCAACCCGCTGGGCGAGCCGATCGACGGCCAGGGCGACATCGAGACCGACACTCGTCGCGCGCTGGAAATCCAGGCGCCCTCAGTGGTTCAGCGGCAAAGCGTCAGCGAGCCGCTGCAGACCGGAATCAAGGCCATCGACGCGATGACCCCGATCGGGCGCGGCCAGCGTCAGCTGATCATCGGCGACCGCAAGACGGGCAAGACGGCGGTCTGCGTCGACACCATCCTCAACCAGCGGCAGAACTGGGAAACCGGCGACGAGAAGAAGCAGGTGCGCTGCGTCTACGTCGCTATCGGCCAGAAGGGCACCACGATCGCCTCGGTGCGTCGCGCTCTGGACGAAGGTGGCGCGATGGACTACACCACCATCGTCGCGGCGCCGGCATCCGACTCCGCCGGGTTCAAATGGCTTGCGCCGTACACCGGTTCGGCGATCGCGCAGCACTGGATGTACGACGGCAAGCACGTGCTGATCGTCTTCGACGACCTGAGCAAGCAGGCCGAGGCGTACCGCGCGATCTCGCTGCTGCTGCGCCGCCCGCCGGGCCGCGAGGCTTACCCCGGCGACGTGTTCTACCTGCACTCGCGGCTGCTCGAGCGCTGCGCCAAGCTGTCCGACGAGCTCGGTGGTGGTTCGATGACCGGCCTGCCGATCATCGAGACCAAGGCCAACGACATCTCGGCTTACATTCCCACCAACGTCATTTCGATCACCGACGGCCAGTGCTTCCTGGAATCCGACCTGTTCAACCAGGGTGTGCGCCCGGCCATCAACGTCGGTGTCTCGGTGTCCCGCGTCGGTGGCGCGGCGCAGATCAAGGCCATGAAGGAAGTGGCCGGGTCGCTGCGTCTGGACCTGTCGCAGTACCGCGAGCTGGAAGCGTTCGCCGCGTTCGCCTCCGACCTGGACGCCACCTCCAAGGCGCAGCTGGACCGCGGCGCCCGGCTGGTGGAATTGCTCAAGCAGCCGCAGTACCAGCCGTTGCCCGTTGAGGAGCAAGTGGTTTCGATTTTCCTGGGCACCGGCGGCCACCTGGACTCGGTGCCCGTCGAGGATGTCGGCCGCTTCGAAACCGAGCTGCTGGATCACATGCGGGCCTCCGAGGAGAAGTTTCTGACCGGAATCCGGGATAGCGGAAAGCTTTCCGAAGAGGCCGAGAGCCAGCTCGAGGAGATCATCAAGAAGTTCAAGAAGGGCTTCGCCGCTACGGGTGGCGGGTCGGTGGTGCCGGACGAGCACGTCGAGGCTCTCGACGAAGAGGACTTGGCCAAGGAGTCGGTCAAGGTCAACAAGCCGGCGCCGGAAGACAAGAAGAAGCAAGAGAAGAAGAAGTAGTACTCGATGGCTGCCACACTTCGCGAGTTGCGCGGACGGATCCGTTCCGCCGGTGCGATCAAGAAGATCACC
Organism: Mycobacterium ahvazicum; assembly: GCF_900176255.2. GTDB lineage: Bacteria > Actinomycetota > Actinomycetes > Mycobacteriales > Mycobacteriaceae > Mycobacterium > Mycobacterium ahvazicum. Next base: position 1,598,620 of record NZ_FXEG02000003.1, on the reverse strand, counting down.
AAAGCCCAGGAGCTGATCGCGACATCGCGTATCGGCAAGGCCCAGGCTCGGCTTCAGGCTGCTCGCCCCTACACCGAAGAGATCACCAATATGCTGACCACGCTGTCCAGCGAGGCAGCACTCGATCATCCGCTGCTGGTCGAACGGCCTGAGCCCAAGCGGGCCGCCGTCTTGGTGGTGTCGTCGGACCGTGGTCTGTGTGGCGCCTACAACTCCGGTGTCTTCCGCCGCGCCGAGGAGCTGTTTTCGCTCCTGCGGGAGGAAGGCAAGACTCCCGTGCTGTACGTGGTCGGCCGTAAGGCGCTGGGCTACTACAGTTTCCGCAACTGGACCATCACCGAATCGTGGACCGGCTTCTCGGAGCAACCCACGGTGGAGAAGGCCGCCGAGGTTGCCTCGACGCTGGTGGATGCGTTCATTCCCGGCAGCGAAGGCAGCGACGAGAACTCCGACGTCGAGGGTGTCGACGAGTTGCACATCGTCTACACGGAATTCAAGTCGATGCTGTCTCAGTCCACCACCGCCCACCGGATGGCGCCGATGGTCGTCGAATACGCCGAAGAACCCGAGGCGCTGCACACGCTGTATTCGTTCGAACCCGATGCGACAACACTTTTCGATGCGCTGTTGCCGCGGTATGTGACCACCCGCGTGTACACCGCGCTCCTGGAATCCGCGGCGTCGGAGCTGGCGTCGCGCCAACGGGCAATGAAGTCGGCCACCGACAACGCCGACGACTTGATCAAGGCCCTGACGCTGATGGCGAACCGCGAGCGGCAGGCCCAGATCACCCAAGAGATCAGTGAAATCGTCGGTGGCGCAAACGCGCTCGCCGACGCCCGAGCCAAATAGCACCACGAGGAAGCGAAGAGAATATGACTGCGACTGCCGAAAAGAAGAAGTCGACCAATACCGACACCAACGGCCGCGTGGTGCGGATCACCGGTCCGGTTGTCGACGTCGAGTTCCCGCGCGGCTCCGTCCCGGAGTTGTTCAACGCGCTGCACGCCGAGATCACCTTCGAGGAGCTCAAGAAGACGCTCACCCTCGAGGTCGCACAGCACCTCGGCGACAACCTGGTCCGCACCATCTCGCTGCAGCCCACCGACGGACTGGTGCGCGGCGTCGCCGTCACCGACACCGGGGCCTCGATCTCGGTCCCGGTTGGCCAGGAAGTCAAGGGCCATGTGTTCGACGCGCTGGGCCGCTGCATGGACGAGCCGGGCTACGGAGAAGACTTCGAGCACTGGTCGATTCACCGCAAGCCGCCGCCCTTCGAAGAGCTCGAGCCGCGTACCGAGATGCTCGAGACCGGCCTCAAGGTCGTCGACCTGCTGACGCCGTACGTGCGTGGCGGCAAGATCGCGCTGTTCGGCGGCGCCGGCGTGGGCAAGACGGTGCTCATCCAGGAGATGATCAACCGTATTGCCCGCAACTTCGGTGGTACTTCGGTGTTCGCCGGCGTGGGGGAGCGCACCCGTGAGGGCAACGACCTGTGGGTCGAACTCCAGGAAGCCAACGTGCTCAAGGACACCGCGCTGGTGTTCGGTCAGATGGACGAGCCGCCCGGCACCCGTATGCGGGTGGCGCTGTCGGCGCTGACGATGGCGGAGTGGTTCCGCGACGAGGCGGGCCAGGACGTGCTGCTGTTCATCGACAACATCTTCCGGTTCACGCAGGCGGGCTCCGAGGTCTCGACGCTGCTCGGTCGTATGCCGTCCGCGGTGGGTTACCAGCCCACGCTGGCCGACGAGATGGGTGAGCTGCAGGAGCGCATCACCTCGACGCGTGGTAAGTCGATCACGTCCATGCAGGCCGTCTACGTGCCCGCCGACGACTACACCGACCCGGCGCCGGCCACCACGTTCGCCCACCTGGACGCCACCACCGAGCTGTCGCGTTCGGTGTTCTCCAAGGGCATCTTCCCGGCGGTGGACCCGCTGGCGTCGAGCTCGACCATCCTCGACCCCAGTGTCGTCGGTGACGAACACTACCGGGTGGCGCAGGAAGTCATCCGAATCCTGCAGCGCTACAAGGACCTTCAGGACATCATCGCCATCCTCGGTATCGACGAGCTGTCGGAAGAGGACAAGCAGCTGGTGCAGCGGGCGCGTCGCATCGAGCGGTTCCTGTCCCAGAACATGATGGCGGCCGAGCAGTTCACCGGTCAGCCGGGTTCGACGGTCCCGCTGAAGGAGACCATCGAGTCGTTCGACCGCCTGACCAAGGGCGAGTTCGACCACGTGCCCGAGCAGGCGTTCTTCCTGATCGGTGGTCTCGACGACTTGGCCAAGAAGGCCGAGAGCCTTGGCGCCAAGCTTTAGTCGGCGATTCCGAAAGATGGTGTGACATGGCTGAATTGAACGTTGAGATCGTCGCCGTCGACCGAAAGATCTGGTCGGGTGAGGCAACGTTCTTGTTCACCCGCACCACTGTCGGCGAGATCGGTATCCTGCCGCGACACATCCCGTTGGTGGCCCAGTTGGTCGATGACGCCATGGTGCGCGTCGAGCGCGACGGCCAGGACGATCTGCGGGTAGCGGTGGACGGTGGATTTTTGTCGGTGACCGAGGAGAGCGTCACCATTCTCGCGGAGTCCGCCGAATTCGCTTCGGAGATCGACGAGGCCGCGGCCAAGCAGGATTCCGAGTCCGACGATCCTCGTGTTGCCGCCAGGGGCCGCGCCAGATTACGCGCCGTCGGCGCAATCGACTAGCCGCACAGGACGAGGCGATGAGCGCGCCCATGATTGGCATGGTCGTGCTCGTCGTCGTGCTGGGGGCGGCCGTTCTGGCCCTGAGCTACCGGCTGTGGAAGCTGCGGCAGGGCGGGACGGCCGGGATCATGCGCGACATTCCGGCGGTGGGAGGTCATGGCTGGCGGCACGGCGTGATCCGTTACCGCGGCGGCGAAGCCGCTTTCTATCGGCTATCCAGCCTGCGCCTGTGGCCGGATCGGCGGGTGTCCCGCCGGGGCGTCGAGATCGTCGCCCGGCGCGCGCCGCGCGGCGATGAATTCGACATCATGACCGACGAGATCGTGGTGCTAGAGCTGCGCGATACCACCCAGGAGCGCAGGTCGGCCTACGAACTGGCGCTCGATCAGGGCGCGTTGACCGCGTTCTTGTCGTGGCTGGAGTCTCGTCCGTCACCGCGCGCACGCCGTCGCAGCGTCTGACGAAAAGCCCGGCAGCTCAACTTGTTCAGGCGCCACCGCCTGGCTTCCCTCCTGGTTTCCAGAGCACATCGCCATCCACGTTGGCGGCCCTGGACAGGATGAAGAGCAGATCCGACAACCGATTCAGGTATTTCGCCGGCAGCACGTTGACTTCGCCGGGTGCGGAGTCGACTGCGGCCCAGGCCGATCGCTCGGCGCGACGCACCACGGTGCGGGCGACGTGCAACAGTGCTGACAACGGCGAACCTCCGGGAAGCACAAAGGAATTCAGCGCCGGCAGCGACTCGTTGTATTTGTCACACCATCCTTCGAGCCGGTCGATGTAGGACTGGGCGACGCGCAGCGGAGGGTATTTCGGGTTTTCCACCACCGGGGTCGACAGGTCCGCACCGGCGTCGAACAAATCGTTTTGGATCTGCCGCAATACGGCGGCGACTTCGGAATCTGGCCGGCCCAGCGCGATCGCGGCGCCGATCGCGGAATTGGCCTCGTCGCAGTCGGCGTATGCGACCAGGCGGGGGTCGTTTTTCGAGACGCGGGAGAAGTCGCTCAATCCCGTGGTTCCGTCGTCGCCGGTCCGGGTATAGATGCGGGTCAGATGTACTGCCATGATCAAACCGTACTCGGCGAAGTGAGTTAGCTGACTGACAAGCCGATACCCCTTCACTAGACTGACGCGGGTGGCTGAGCGATTCGTGGTAACCGGCGGTAATCGGTTGTCAGGCGAAGTCGCAGTAGGGGGCGCCAAGAACAGCGTGCTCAAGCTGATGGCCGCGACCCTGCTGGCCGAGGGCACCAGCACGATCACCAATTGCCCCGACATTCTCGATGTCCCGCTGATGGCCGAGGTGCTGCGCGGCCTGGGCGCCACCGTCGAACTCGACGGCGACGTCGCGCGCATCACCTCACCCGACGAACCCAAGTACGACGCCGACTTCGCGGCCGTGCGACAGTTCCGCGCCTCGGTCTGCGTGCTCGGGCCACTGGTCGGCCGGTGCAAGCGCGCCAGGGTGGCGCTCCCGGGCGGCGACGCGATCGGCTCGCGTCCGCTGGACATGCATCAGGCGGGCCTGCGGCAACTGGGTGCGACGTGCAATATCGAGCATGGGTGTGTGGTCGCTCACGCAGATACGTTGCGCGGCGCGGAGATTCAACTGGAATTCCCCTCGGTGGGGGCCACCGAGAACATCTTGATGGCCGCCGTGGTCGCCGAAGGTGTCACCACGATCCACAACGCCGCGCGCGAACCCGACGTCGTCGATCTCTGCACGATGCTCAACCAGATGGGCGCACGGATCGAGGGTGCGGGTTCGCCGACGATGACAATCACCGGCGTCGACCGGCTGTATCCCACCGAGCACCGGGTGATCGGGGACCGGATCGTGGCCGCCACCTGGGGGATCGCCGCCGCGATCACCCGCGGCGACATCACGGTCAGCGGTATCGATCCGGCGCACCTTCAGGTGGTGCTGCACAAACTGCATGACGCGGGTGCCACCGTCACGCAGACAGACAACAGTTTTCGCGTGACGCAGTACGAGCGTCCGAAGGCGATGAACGTTGCGACGTTGCCGTTTCCCGGTTTCCCGACGGATCTGCAACCGATGGCGATCGCGCTGGCATCGATCGCCGATGGCACCTCGATGATCACGGAGAACGTGTTCGAGGCGCGCTTCCGATTCGTCGAAGAAATGATCCGGCTGGGCGCCGACGCGCGCACCGACGGCCACCACGCCGTGGTCCGGGGCCTGCCGCAACTTTCCAGCGCACCGGTCTGGTGTTCGGATATTCGCGCAGGTGCCGGCCTGGTATTGGCCGGCCTCGTCGCCGACGGTGACACCGAGGTCCACGACGTCTTTCACATCGATCGCGGCTACCCGTTGTTCGTCGAAAACCTGGCGATTTTGGGAGCGGAGATCGAGCGGGTACAGTAACCAAAGTCAGTGCCCCACAGGCGCGGTCACCACTCGAAGGAGACCGAGACCGGGGCTTGACTCCCTCGCCGGATTGGTACTAACCTGGCACGGCTGCCCTCGCAGCGATCACCACGATCGCAAGAAATTGGGGGTTGACGCCTCTGCCGGATCTGTATTAAGCTGGCAGGGTTGCCCCGAAGCGGGCGAGAAAAGCAAGAAAAGTGTTGTTTGAGAACTCAATAGTGTGTTTGGTGTTTTTGTTTGTTGTTGTTTTTTGACCACTCCCAAAACACTCCCCGTGTGATAGGGATGTGGTCGTTTATTTTGATGCCAGTTATATGGCGTCTTTTTGTTAGGTCAGATTTTCTCTGATTCGAAATTCACCTCGCTTGTCGAGGAGTTTTTGTTTGGAGAGTTTGATCCTGGCTCAGGACGAACGCTGGCGGCGTGCTTAACACATGCAAGTCGAACGGAAAGGCCTCTTCGGAGGTACTCGAGTGGCGAACGGGTGAGTAACACGTGGGTAATCTGCCCTGCACTTCGGGATAAGCCTGGGAAACTGGGTCTAATACCGGATAGGACCTTTTGGCGCATGCCTTTTGGTGGAAAGCTTTTGCGGTGTGGGATGGGCCCGCGGCCTATCAGCTTGTTGGTGGGGTGACGGCCTACCAAGGCGACGACGGGTAGCCGGCCTGAGAGGGTGTCCGGCCACACTGGGACTGAGATACGGCCCAGACTCCTACGGGAGGCAGCAGTGGGGAATATTGCACAATGGGCGCAAGCCTGATGCAGCCATGCCGCGTGTATGAAGAAGGCCTTCGGGTTGTAAAGTACTTTCAGCGGGGAGGAAGGGAGTAAATTGACGTTACCCGCAGAAGAAGCACCGGCTAACTACGTGCCAGCAGCCGCGGTAATACGTAGGGTGCGAGCGTTGTCCGGAATTATTGGGCGTAAAGAGCTCGTAGGCGGTTTGTCGCGTCTGGTCGTGAAAACCGGGGGCTTAACCCTCGGCGTGCGGGCGATACGGGCAGACTGGAGTACTGCAGGGGAGACTGGAATTCCTGGTGTAGCGGTGGAATGCGCAGATATCAGGAGGAACACCGGTGGCGAAGGCGGGTCTCTGGGCAGTAACTGACGCTGAGGAGCGAAAGCGTGGGGAGCGAACAGGATTAGATACCCTGGTAGTCCACGCCGTAAACGGTGGGTACTAGGTGTGGGTTTCCTTCCTTGGAATCCGTGCCGTAGCTAACGCATTAAGTACCCCGCCTGGGGAGTACGGCCGCAAGGCTAAAACTCAAAGGAATTGACGGGGGCCCGCACAAGCGGCGGAGCATGTGGATTAATTCGATGCAACGCGAAGAACCTTACCTGGGTTTGACATGCACAGGACGCCGGCAGAGATGTCGGTTCCCTTGTGGCCTGTGTGCAGGTGGTGCATGGCTGTCGTCAGCTCGTGTCGTGAGATGTTGGGTTAAGTCCCGCAACGAGCGCAACCCTTGTCTCATGTTGCCAGCGCGTAATGGCGGGGACTCGTGAGAGACTGCCGGGGTCAACTCGGAGGAAGGTGGGGATGACGTCAAGTCATCATGCCCCTTATGTCCAGGGCTTCACACATGCTACAATGGCCGGTACAAAGGGCTGCGATGCCGTAAGGTTAAGCGAATCCTTTTAAAGCCGGTCTCAGTTCGGATCGGGGTCTGCAACTCGACCCCGTGAAGTCGGAGTCGCTAGTAATCGCAGATCAGCAACGCTGCGGTGAATACGTTCCCGGGCCTTGTACACACCGCCCGTCACGTCATGAAAGTCGGTAACACCCGAAGCCAGTGGCCTAACCTTTTGGAGGGAGCTGTCGAAGGTGGGATCGGCGATTGGGACGAAGTCGTAACAAGGTAGCCGTACCGGAAGGTGCGGCTGGATCACCTCCTTTCTAAGGAGCACCACGAGAAACACTCCAATTGGTGGAGTGTGAGCCGTGAGGGGTTCTCGTCTGTAGTGGACGGGAGCCGGGTGCACAACAGCAGGCAATCGCCAGACACACTATTGGGCCCTGAGACAACACTCGGCCGGCTTTGGTCGATGTGGTGTCCCTCCATCTTGGTGGTGGGGTGTGGTGTTTGAGCATTGAATAGTGGTTGCGAGCATCTAGACGGATGCGTTGCCTTAGGGCTGCGTATTCGTCAAAAATGTGTAATTTTTCTTTTGGTTTTTGTGTTCGTAAGTGTTTAAGGGCACATGGTGGATGCCTTGGCATCGAGAGCCGATGAAGGACGTGGGAGGCTGCGATATGCCTCGGGGAGCTGTCAACCGAGCGTTGATCCGAGGATTTCCGAATGGGGAAACCCAGCACGAGTTATGTCGTGTTACCCGTATCTGAATATATAGGGTGCGGGAGGTAACGCGGGGAAGTGAAACATCTCAGTACCCGTAGGAGAAGAAAACAAAAGTGATTCCGCGAGTAGTGGCGAGCGAAAGCGGAACAGGCTAAACCGCATGCATGTGTAACCGGGTAGGGGTTGTGTGTGCGGGGTTGTGGGATTGATATTTCTCAGCTCTACCTAGCTGGGGGGCAGTCAGAAAGTGTCGTGGTTAGCGGAAGTGGCCTGGGATGGTCTGCCGCAGACGGTGAGAGCCCGGTACGCGAAAACCCGGCACCTGCCTTGTATCAACTCCCGAGTAGCAGCGGGCCCGTGAAATCTGCTGTGAATCTGCCGAGACCACTCGGTAAGCCTAAATACTTCTCGATGACCGATAGCGGATTAGTACCGTGAGGGAATGGTGAAAAGTACCCCGGGAGGGGAGTGAAATAGTACCTGAAACCGTGTGCCTACAATCCGTCAGAGCTTCCTTGTGGAGTGATGGCGTGCCTTTTGAAGAATGAGCCTGCGAGTCAGGGACATGTCGCAAGGTTAACCCGTGTGGGGTAGCCGCAGCGAAAGCGAGTCTGAATAGGGCGCTTGAGTGGCATGTTCTGGACCCGAAGCGGAGTGATCTACCCATGGCCAGGGTGAAGCGCGGGTAAGACCGCGTGGAGGCCCGAACCCACTTAGGTTGAAGACTGAGGGGATGAGCTGTGGGTAGGGGTGAAAGGCCAATCAAACTCCGTGATAGCTGGTTCTCCCCGAAATGCATTTAGGTGCAGCGTTACGTGTTTCACCACGGAGGTAGAGCTACTGGATGGCCGATGGGCCCTACTAGGTTACTGACGTCAGCCAAACTCCGAATGCCGTGGTGTATAGCGTGGCAGTGAGACGGCGGGGGATAAGCTCCGTACGTCGAGAGGGAAACAGCCCAGATCGCCGGCTAAGGCCCCTAAGCGTGTGCTAAGTGGAAAAGGATGTGCAGTCGCAGAGACAACCAGGAGGTTGGCTTAGAAGCAGCCACCCTTGAAAGAGTGCGTAATAGCTCACTGGTCAAGTGATTGTGCGCCGATAATGTAGCGGGGCTCAAGCACACCGCCGAAGCCGCGGCAACCGCAAGGTTGGGTAGGGGAGCGTCCCCCATGCAGAGAAGCTGTCGGGTAACCGATGGTGGAGTTTGGGGGAGTGAGAATGCAGGCATGAGTAGCGATTAGGCAAGTGAGAACCTTGCCCGCCGAAAGACCAAGGGTTCCTGGGCCAGGCCAGTCCGCCCAGGGTGAGTCGGGACCTAAGGCGAGGCCGACAGGCGTAGTCGATGGACAACGGGTTGATATTCCCGTACCCGTGTATGAGCGTCCCTGACGAATCCATTCTGCTAACCACCCAAATGGTGGTCTATCAATCCCTTCGGGGTGCGAAGACCGCCGGCTGCGTGGGACCCGGGTGGGTAGTAGTCAAGCGATGGGGTGACGCAGGAAGGTAGCCGTACCAGTCAGTGGTAATACTGGGGCAAGCCTGTAGGGAGAACGATAGGCAAATCCGTCGTTCATATTCCTGAGAGGTGATGCATAGCCGATTGAGGCGAATTCGGTCATCCTCAGCTGCCAAGAAAAGCCTCTAGCGAGCGCATACATGGCCCGTACCCCAAACCAACACAGGTGGTCAGGTAGAGAATACCAAGGCGTACGAGATAACTATGGTTAAGGAACTCGGCAAAATGCCCCCGTAACTTCGGGAGAAGGGGGGCCGGCTTACCGTGAACGGCCTTGCGCTGGGAGCGGGAACCGGCCGCAGAAACCAGTGGGAAGCGACTGTTTACTAAAAACACAGGTCCGTGCGAAGTCGCAAGACGATGTATACGGACTGACGCCTGCCCGGTGCTGGAAGGTTAAGAGGACCCGTTAATCGTAAGGTGAAGCGGAGAATTTAAGCCCCAGTAAACGGCGGTGGTAACTATAACCATCCTAAGGTAGCGAAATTCCTTGTCGGTTAAGTTCCGACCTGCACGAATGGCGTAACGACTTCCCAACTGTCTCAACCATAGACTCGGCGAAATTGCACTACGAGTAAAGATGCTCGTTACGCGCGGCAGGACGAAAAGACCCCGGGACCTTCACTACAACTTGGTATTGGTGTTCGGTACTGTTTGTGTAGGATAGGTGGGAGACTGTGAAACTCTAACGCCAGTTAGAGCGGAGTCGTTGTTGAAATACCACTCTGACCGTATTGGACACCTAACTTCGAACCCTAATCGGGTTCAGGGACAGTGCCTGGCGGGTAGTTTAACTGGGGCGGTTGCCTCCTAAAATGTAACGGAGGCGCCCAAAGGTTCCCTCAACCTGGACGGCAATCAGGTGTTGAGTGTAAGTGCACAAGGGAGCTTGACTGCGAGACCTACACGTCAAGCAGGGACGAAAGTCGGGACTAGTGATCCGGCACCCCCGAGTGGAAGGGGTGTCGCTCAACGGATAAAAGGTACCCCGGGGATAACAGGCTGATCTTCCCCAAGAGTCCATATCGACGGGATGGTTTGGCACCTCGATGTCGGCTCGTCGCATCCTGGGGCTGGAGCAGGTCCCAAGGGTTGGGCTGTTCGCCCATTAAAGCGGCACGCGAGCTGGGTTTAGAACGTCGTGAGACAGTTCGGTCTCTATCCGCCGCGCGCGTCAGAAACTTGAGGAAACCTGTCCCTAGTACGAGAGGACCGGGACGGACGAACCTCTAGTGCACCAGTTGTCTCACCAGAGGCACTGCTGGATAGCTACGTTCGGACAGGATAACCGCTGAAAGCATCTAAGCGGGAAACCTTCTCCAAGATCAGGTTTCTCACCCTTTTAGAGGGATAAGGCCCCCCGCAGACCACGGGATTGATAGGCCAGACCTAGAAGCTCAGCAATGAGTGCAGGGAACTGGCACTAACCGGCCGAAAACTTACCAACACAATCGCAACCACTATTTTTTTCTGCGGCATTTGCCGCGAAAACCTCGATACCACACCCCCCACCAGAACACTTGAATGAAAAATAAATAGAGTTACGGCGGCCACAGCGACAGGGAAACGCCCGGTCCCATTCCGAACCCGGAAGCTAAGCCTGTCAGCGCCAATGATACTGCCCTATCGGGTGGAAAAGTCGGACACCGCCGAACACACACAAAAATGCCCCCTGCAAAGGGGGCATTTTTGCGTTCTCTGTCAATCGAATAACGTTAAATTGGATCGCAGATTTTCCAATTCGAGCAATGCGCGTTTGCGGCCGAGTCCGCCGCCGAAACCGGTCAGGCTGCCGTTGGCGCCGATGACGCGATGGCATGGCACGACAATCGCGACCGGATTGTGGCCATTGGCCAGTCCGACCGCACGCGCGGCACCGGGGGCGCCGATCCGTTCGGCGATTTCTCCATATGAACGAGTCTGTCCATATGGAATCGTCATCAGCGCCTTCCAGACCCGTCGCTGAAATTCGGTGCCCCGCAGGTCGAGTTCAATGTCGAAAGTCGTGAGCTCGCCGGTGAAGTACGCCACTAATTGTTCGACGGCCGCGCCGAACGCTCCCGGATTGGGCGACCAGTCGGCGCGACTCGGTTCGTAGGTCTGGTCGACCATCCGCAGATTGGTCAGCACCGTGCCGTGGCCGGCCAGGGTCAGCAGCCCGATCGGGCTGTCGATGGTGCGGTACTGGATCATGCGACCTCCTGTGGCGGCCATCGGTTCACCGGGTGCTCGAGCGTGGTCCACAAATGCTGGGTGGCGTACGAGCGCCACGGGCGCCAATGTGCGCTGTGCTCAATGAGTTTGCGTTGATTCGTCGGCAAGCCCAGCTGTTTGGCGGCGAGTTGAAGCCCAAGGTCGCTGGCGGGAAACGCGTCCGGGTCGCCGAGACCGCGCATCGCTATCACTTCGGCGGTCCATGGGCCCACCCCCGGCAGTGCCAGCAGCTGAGTGCGCGCGCTGTCCCAATCGCTGCCGGCGTCTAGGACCACGCTGCCATCGAGGAGACCGGCGACCAACCCGGTCATCGTCCGTTGCCGCAACTTGGGCACCGCCAGATGGACGGGATCGATCTCGTCGAGCTGCTCGATCGACGGGAAGGCATGCGTGAGTGTGCCTTCGGGGTCGTGGACGTGCGGCCCGTACGCCCTGACCAATCGGCCGACGTGGGTGCGTGCGGCCTTGGTGGAGACCTGCTGACCGAGCACCGCACGCACCGCGAGTTCCGCCTCGTCGACCGCGCGCGGAATGCGTTGTCCCGGCGCCTTGGCCACGACTGGGGCCAGCAGCGGGTCGCGACTCAACGTGTCCACGATCGCTTCCGGATCCGCGTCGAGGTCGAGCAGGCGCCGACAGCGGGCGATCGCGGTCGTGAGATCGCGAAAGTCATCGAGGGCGAGCAGGCAGCGGACGTGATCGACGGCCGGCGTCAGCGCGACCACGGCGTTGCCGGCCGGCAGCCGAAGGCTGCGCCGGTAGGCGCCGTCGCGCACTTCCTCGCAACCGGGTACGGCGCCCGCGGCCAGATGTCCGAAGACGCCCGCGTAGGCGAAGGGAGTGCGCACCGGCAGCCGAAGGCACACTGTCCCAGGCGAAGTCACTCCGGCTTTCGAAGCCCCCGACCGGGACGCCGCGCGCGTGCGCAGGCCGGTCGGTGTGCTCTCGAACACCAGGCGCACGGTGTCGTTGAACTGGCGGATGCTGGAAAAGCCGGCGGCGAACGCGACGTCGCAGAACGGCAGGTCGGTCGTCTCGATCAGTAGCCGGGCGGTCTGGCTTCGTTGCGCGCGCGCCAGCGCGAGCGGACCGGCGCCGACCTCGGCCTGCAACAGCCGCTCCAGCTGCCGGGGCGTGTACCCGAGGTGGGCGGCTAGACCGCCCACCCCGTCGCGGTCCACCGTTCCGTCGGCGATGAGCCGCATGGCCCGCGCCACGACGTCGCCGCGCACATTCCATTCGGGCGACCCCGGCGAGGCGTCGGGACGGCATCGTTTGCACGCGCGGAAACCCGCCCGCTGCGCGGCCGCCGCCGCCGGATAGAAGCGCACATTGCGGGCCAACGGCGGACGTACCGGGCAGCTGGGCCGGCAGTAGATGCGGGTGGTGAGCACCGCGGTGACGAACCAGCCGTCGAACCGGGCGTCCTTGGACTGGACCGCGCGGTAACAGCGTTCGAAATCGTCGTGCACGCCTCCACAGTTACACCAGAAGGCCGACAAGACTGGCGGAAAAGCGACATGATGGTGGGCGGACGCGCACGCTGTGAACTGCCGATGCCCCGAGGAGTCTGCCATGACCGAGCCGAGGCCCATTGCCGTCGAGAACTTCTCCCATGTCTGCATCGGCGTCTCCGACATGGACAGGTCACTGGCGTTGTCACCGCGGTGCTGGGCATCGACGTCGTCTTCGATGTCGAACTCGAGGGCGGCGGCCTCGACGCCGTGACCGGCGGCACGGCCCAGAAAGGCCGCATGGTCGGCGGACTGATCGGTGCAGCGATGGTCGAACTGCTGTTTCTCGGCGATGTACCGGCCAGCCCGGCCGGCCCGCACCGTGGCTACACCAACATCTCCTTTCGCGTCGCCGACCTCGACGCCACGTACGCGGCCGTGCGGCGCCAGCACCCCGAGGTGCGCACCGAGCCGATCGTCGACATCGGTGGGGTGCGGATGTTCTTCGTCCACGACCCCGATGACACGCCCATCGAGATTCTCGAGCTGCCCGGCGGCGCGCGCAGCACGGTCGAGCTCTGGCGACCCGGCGGCTAAGCCCTCGCGGCGGATGCGATGAAGTCCCGCGCGGCGCGCGACAACGGCCGCGACGAGTCCCAGATCATCCCGATGTCGCGGTAACCGTCCGCGTCGGCCAGGTGCAGCACGCAGACTCCTGGCGCATGCTCGCTGCCGTCGATCGGTGTCAGGCTGATGCCCAGGCCCGCGGCCACCAGCCCGGCGTTGGTGGTCAGGTTCGCCGACTCCAGGACGATGCGTGGCTGGAATTGTGCTGCGGCACAAAGCTCATCGAGTAGCTGTCGCATACCGAATCCCGGATGCATGGTGATGAAAGGCTCGTCGGCGAGATCCGTCATCGACACGGCCGTCGCGCCCGAGAGCCGATGGTCGCGGGGCACCGCGATGCCGAGGCGCTGACGCAACAGGCTGCGCCAGGCCAAGCTTGGCTTCTGTGGTCGAGGCGATACCACCGCAACGTCGATCAAGCCCTCCAACACGCGATCACTGATCGACTCGGCCGCGCCCTCCTCGAGCGTGAACGTCACACGCGGCGACACCTTGGTGAACCCGGCGATCAACCGCGGCACGACGATCGAGCCGAACGAACTCAAGAAGCCGAGCCGGATCTCACCGGCCGCGGGGTTGCTCAGGTCCTCGATTTCGCGCCGGGCCGAATCGAGCTCCAACTGCGCCCGTCGCGCGTGCTCGTAGAAGATGCGGCCGTAGGTGCTCAGCGAGAGTCGGCGGCCGTGGCGGTCGAACAGCGCCACCCCGAGCCGGCGTTCCAGGCGCGCCAGCATCCGCGTCAACGTCGGCTGCGCGATATGCAGTTGTTGGGCCGCCGCCGTGACGTGTTGCAGCTCGGCAAGTGTGAGGAACCACTCGTAGTCGCCATCGGCCATGACCGCCGCCTTTACTTATGTCGCATCTGCATCATAATGTGGGAAATAATTCATTTCCGTTGAGCCGGGTCACGGCGGACTATCAGGTCTATGCCCCAACTCACCGCGACCCCCAGTGCGCACCAAGCCGGCTGCCGCGGATACCGGCGTATCACCGCGGCGCTGGTCGGTGCCGGGCTGGCCAGTTTCGCCGCCATGTACTGCACACAGGCGCTGCTTCCCGCGTTGTCGGCGTACTACCGGATCTCCCCGGCCACGTCGGCGCTGACGGTCTCGCTCACCACCGGAATGCTGGCCGTGTCCATCGTTCCGGCCAGCGTGCTCTCGGAACGCTATGGGCGAATCACCGTGATGCTGGTCTCGGGGGTCGCCTCCAGCGTGATCGGCTTGCTGCTGCCGTTCAGCCCCACGCTCGGTGTGCTGCTGGTCGGGCGGGCGGCCCAAGGCGTCGCGCTCGCCGGGATTCCGGCGGTCGCGATGGCGTTTCTCGCCGAGGAGGTGCACGCGTCGTCGCTGGGATCGGCGATGGGGCGCTACATCGCCGGGACGACGATTGGTGGCTGCGCGGGACGGATCATCCCGGCGCTGGTGCTCGAGGTCAGCAGCTGGCGGGTCGCGCTATTGGTGTGTTCGGTGATGACGTTGGCCGCGACGGTAATATTCGCCCTGCTGGTGCCGAAGTCCCAGTTCTTCGCCCCGAAGCCGGTGAGCATCCGCGCGACCACCCAGAGTCTGCTGACGCATCTGCGAAACCCGTTGTTGCTGAAGCTTTTTGTCCTGGCGTTCACGCTGATGGGCGGATTCGTCACCGTGTACAACTACCTCGGCTACCGGCTTGCCGCCGCGCCGTTCGGGTTGCAGCCGTCGGTGGTGGGCCTGCTGTTCCTGCTGTACCTGGTGGGCACCTGGACGTCGGTCGTGGCGGGACGGCTCGCCGACCGCCGGGGGCGCTTGCTCGTGCTGGGATGCGCCCTGCCAATCACCGCGGCGGGGCTGCTGATGACACTGCCGAACGCGCTGCCGGTGGTCGTCGTCGGGACCGGCGTGTTCACCGGCGGGTTCTTCGCCGCGCACGCGGTGGCCAGCGGCTGGGTGGGGTCCGTGGCACGCCGCGATCGCGCCGAGGCGTCCGCGCTGTACCTGTTCAGCTACTACCTGGGCGGGTCGGTGGCCGGGGCGGCGGGCGGGCTGGTCTACAGCGTGGGCAGCTGGCGGTCCACCGTCTGGTTTGTGGGAACGCTGCTGATCCTTGCCCTGCTACTGGTGACGTCGTTGGTCAGGGCCACGGTGCCCGTGCGGATCCGCAGTCTGTCCTAGCGGTCGAAGACATTGCCGCGCACGGTGCCCGGATCGACGAACCATTCATGGCGCAGCACCAGTCCGAACGCTTGCGGTGCGTACGCGGTGCGTGCCGTGTCGGCCTCGTAGGGCGCCGGAAGCCGAAGCAAGCGAAGCACATTGACGAGGGTGTCCACTGAACGACCCCGCTATTCGCCGCGTTCGGGCGAGGCCAGCCGGGTGGGGTGATCGTGTCCACGCAGTGTCACAGTCTCACCCAAACACCAACGGGCACCTTCGCTTTCGCTCGCACCCCGGACGGTGTCCGCGGTCGCCAACAGTCGACCCGGGTGTGACTTGGCCAGCTCGCACAGCCGGGCCGCCTCGTTGACCGGTTCGCCGATCACGGTGTATTCGAAGCGTTCCTTGGCGCCGACGTTGCCCGCGACGACCTGGCCGGCCGCGACGCCGATCCCGGCCTCGAGCTCACTCATTTCGTGCGCCAGCCGATTGCAGATCGCGCGTGCCGCGGCCAGCGCCTCGTCCTCGGGACAGTCGAGGTGATTCGGGGCGCCAAAGATGGCCAGCGATGCGTCGCCTTCGAACTTGTTGACCAATCCGTGGTGCCGGTCGACTTCCTCGACGACGATCGCGAAGAAGCGGTTGAGCACATTGACGACCTCGGTCGGGCGCTGACTGGTCACCAATTGCGTGGAGCCGACGATGTCGATGAACACGACCGCGACGTGGCGCTCTTCGCCGCCGAGTTTCGGTCTGTCGCGCTCGGCGGCCAGGGCGACTTCTCGACCGACGTGCCGGCCGAAGAGATCACGTACTCGCTCGCGCTCGCGCAGGCCGTCGACCATCGCGTTGAAACCGCGTTGCAACTCGCCGAGTTCGGTGCCGTCGAACACCACCAGGTCGCCCCGCAGATCGCCCTGCTCCACTCGCTTGAGGGCCGCGCGCACCACCCGCACCGGTGTCGCCGTCAGCCAGGACAGGATCCACATCAGGATGAAGCCGAAGATCAGCGTCGCGATCGCGACGATCAGCACCGCGACGCTGAGTTGGGTCTCGGTCAGATTGTGCAGCACCAGCGCGAAGAACGCGATCAGCGCGATGCCGAGCACCGGCACGCCGGAACTGAGCAGCCAGACCGTCAGTGTGCGGCCCATGATGCCCGGCGCCAGCCGCTGCGGTACGCGGCCGGCCTCCAGCGCTTGGGCGGCCACCGGTCGCAAGGCGAACTCGGTGAACAAATAGCACGCGGTGGCCACCAAGATGCCGCAGAAGCTCACCGAGAAGCCCACGATCGGGATGAACAGCTTATTGGCCAGCCCGTAGAGCGTGGTCAGCAACGCGGTCCCGACGCCCCACAACACCAACACCCCGATCGCCAGCCAGAACGGGGCCAGGAAGGTGTTGCGTTCGTCGTCGAGGGTGGGCGCGCGCTCCTCGATCGCCCACCGCAGGGCGGCCGTCGTCCGGTGGGTGATCCAGAAGGTGCCGAGCGCCAGCGCGACGGCGACGTATCCGGGTGCGACGGCCCAGGTGATCCACGCCGGCGCGTCCGTGAAGATGCTGGGCGACGGCAACGCGACGCCCAAAAGCAGCACAGCCACGCCGATCCCGATCAGATTCGTGATCAGGATGAAGATGGTCAGGATGAGCTGAATGCGCACCCGCCGGCGGGCCTGGCTCTCGCTCACCCGTCCGAGCAGCAACGAACCGTAGGCGGGCGTCTCCTGTAACCGGCCGCTCTGACGGGTGACCCTTTCGAGCACCCGTCCCAAGCGTTGCGCCATGCTCTTGTTCGCCGACATGGTGGCGTCAGCCTAATTCGTCAACGACGCTCTAAGGTGAGTCGGGTGCGTCTAGTGATCGCCCAGTGCACCGTCGACTACGTTGGCCGGCTCACGGCGCATCTGCCGTCGGCGCGTCGGTTGTTGCTCTTCAAGGCCGATGGGTCGGTCAGCGTGCACGCCGACGACCGCGCCTACAAGCCGCTGAATTGGATGAGTCCGCCGTGCTGGTTGACCGAAGAGGTCGTCGGCGAGACGCCGGTGTGGGTGGTGCAGAACAAGACGGGCGAACAGCTGCGCATTACCGTCGAGGAGGTCGAGCACGACTCCAGCCACGATCTGGGCGTCGACCCCGGGCTGGTCAAGGATGGTGTCGAGGCGCATCTGCAGGCGCTGCTCGCCGAACACGTCCAGCTGCTGGGTGAGGGATATACGTTGGTGCGCCGCGAATACATGACGGCGATCGGCCCCGTCGATCTGTTGTGCCGGGACGCCCACGGTGGCTCGGTGGCCGTGGAGATCAAACGGCGCGGCGAGATCGACGGCGTGGAGCAGCTCACCCGCTACCTCGAACTGCTGAATCGCGATACCGTGCTGGCTCCGGTCCAGGGCGTGTTCGCGGCGCAGCAGATTAAGCCTCAGGCCCGAACTTTAGCCACCGACCGCGGAATACGTTGTCTTACACTGGATTACGACAAGATGCGCGGAATGGACAGCGACGAGTACCGGCTGTTCTGACTTGCCCGATTAGACTGGTCGGTATGGCTCGGCGCCGCACCCCGCCCCGCCGGCAACAGCTGCCTTCGCTGTCGCCGGCGCTGCGGCGAGTGGAAATCGGGCCCGGCGGTGACGACTACGAGGTACGTCCGATTGCCGCCGCGCGTGCACTCAAGACCTACCGATGCCCCGGCTGCGATCACGAAATCCGCTCCGGCACAGCACATCTGGTGGTATGGCCGACGGACTCACCACTGGGCGGGGTGGACGAGCGTCGGCACTGGCACACGCCGTGCTGGACGAACAGAGCAAACCGCGGCCCAACCAGAAAATGGTCGTGAAACGACAGGGCGGCTAGAGAGCGGCTAGGAAGCCGGCTCGACCAACTCCATCAAGACGCCGCCGGCGTCCTTGGGGTGGATGAAGTTGATCCGCGAGTTCGCTGTGCCGCGACGTGGGGCCTCGTAGACCAGTCGGACGCCCTGGGACTGCAGGTGTTCGCAGAGCGCGTCCAAATCGCTGACTCGCACCGCCATCTGCTGGATGCCCGGGCCGCGCTTGTCCAGGAATTTGGCGATCGTCGAGGACTCGTCGATCGGGGCCATCAACTGGATCTGCGCCGTGCCGGGTTCGCCGTCCTGGACGGCGATCATGGCTTCGCGGATTCCCTGGTCCTCGTTGACTTCCTCGTGCACCAACACCATGCCGAGGGTGTCGTGGTACCAGGCGATGGCCGCATCCAGGTCGTCGACTGCGATGCCGACGTGATCGATCGCAGTCACCAATGAGGTGGCCAGGATCTGACGGGCGTCAACTTGATCGGTCGTCATCACATAACGGTAACCTGGCGGCAAAGATTGCGCTTCTCCGGGAGGCCGAATGGGCCGTCCATGCGTCGCTAGGAGGTAGTTATGACGACATCGGTGATCGTTGCTGGAGCACGGACCCCGATCGGCAAGTTGATGGGTTCGCTGAAGGATTTCTCGGCCAGCGATTTGGGTGCGATCGCGATCGCCGGTGCGCTGGAGAAGGCCAATGTGCCCGCCTCCGCGGTGCAGTACGTGATCATGGGCCAGGTGCTGACCGCAGGCGCGGGCCAGATGCCCGCCCGTCAGGCCGCGGTGGCCGCCGGCATCGGCTGGGACGTCCCGGCACTGAGCATCAACAAGATGTGCCTGTCCGGAATCGACGCCATTGCGCTGGCCGATCAGCTGATCCGGGCCGGGGAGTTCGACGTCGTGGTGGCCGGTGGCCAGGAGTCCATGACCAAGGCCCCACACCTGCTGATGGACAGCCGCGCGGGCTACAAGTACGGCGACGTGACCGTGCTCGACCACATGGCCTACGACGGCTTGCACGACGTGTTCACCGACCAGCCGATGGGCGCGCTGACCGAGCAGCGCAACGACGTCGACAAGTTCACCCGCGCCGAGCAGGACGAGTTCGCTGCGCGGTCGCATCAAAAAGCCGCCGCGGCGTGGAAGGACGGCGTCTTCACCGACGAGGTGGTGCCGGTGAACATCCCGCAGCGCAAAGGCGATCCGTTGCAGTTCGCCGAGGACGAGGGCATCCGGGCAAACACCACGGCCGAGTCGTTGGCCGGCCTGAAACCGGCCTTCCGCAGCGACGGCACCATCACCGCCGGCTCGGCGTCGCAGATCTCGGACGGGGCCGCGGCGGTCGTGGTGATGAGCAAGGACAAGGCGCAGGAGATGGGCCTGTCGTGGCTGGCGGAGATCGGCGCTCACGGAGTCGTGGCAGGGCCCGATTCGACGCTGCAGTCCCAGCCCGCCAATGCGATCAAAAAGGCACTCGGCCGCGAGGGCATCACGGTTGACCAGCTCGATGTGGTGGAGATCAACGAGGCGTTCTCGGCGGTGGCACTGGCATCAACACGCGAACTCGGGATCGACCCCGAGATCGTCAACGTCAACGGCGGTGCGATCGCGGTGGGACATCCGATCGGCATGTCAGGCGCCCGGATCACGCTGCATGTCGCCTTGGAGCTGGCGCGGCGCGGTTCGGGTTACGGCGTCGCGGCGCTGTGCGGCGCCGGGGGCCAGGGCGACGCACTGATTCTGCGGGCCGGCTAACCCCGGACTGACCAGCGGTCAGCGTTGCTGGAAGACCGGCTGCGGTGCGCGTTGTGATGTTGCTCTCATGAGACGACCAGGTGCCTTGGCGGGGCCGGTTTTCGGTCGAATCCGCCCGTGCGGGAGCCCCTGCGCAACCGGGTGGATTGATGGTCGGCGCGCATGACAGACTTGACGGCGTGACGCGTCCGAGATCATCGATCGGGCCCGCGCTTGCCGGTGCGGTCGACCTGTCCGGTCTGAAGCAACGTGCTCAGCAGACCCCGTCAGCCGCCGGTGCCGCGGGCCGGCCGACGCCTGCGGGGCCGGGGACCACCGAGGTCAACGAGGCCAATTTCGAAGCCGAGGTGCTGATCCGCTCCGACGAGGTGCCCGTGGTGGTCGCTTTGTGGTCGCCGCGCAGCGAGGCATGCGTCGAGCTGGTCGACACGCTGTCCGGTCTGGCCGCCCAGGACGGCGGCAAATGGGCGCTGGCGACGGTCAACGTCGATGTGGCGCCACGGGTGGCCCAGATCTTCGGTGTGGAAGCCGTTCCCACCGTCGTGGCCCTGGCGGCCGGCCAGCCGCTGTCCAGCTTCCAGGGTTCGCAGCCCGCCGATCAGTTGCGCCGCTGGCTGGACCAACTGCTGTCGGCGACGGCCGGAAAGCTCAAGGGCGCAACCGGTTCCGAGGACGACGCCGAGGTCGACCCGGCCCTGGCCCTGGCGCGCCAGCAGCTGGAAGCCGGTGATTTCGAGGCGGCCAAACAGTCCTACCAGGCGTTGCTGGACACCAATCCGGACAGCGTCGAGGCCAAGGGCGCGATCCGCCAGATCGACTTCCTCACGCGCGCAACCGCACAACGTCCGGATGCGGTGACCGTCGCGGACGGCGCGCCGGGCAACATCGAGGCGGCCTTCGCGGCCGCCGATGTGCAGATCCTCAACCAGGACGTGACAGCGGCATTCGAGCGATTGACGGCGTTGGTGCGCAGCACTTCTGGCGATGAGCGCACTCGGGTCCGAACCCGGCTGATCGAGTTGTTCGAACTCTTCGATCCCGCCGACCCTGAGGTCATCGCCGGCCGTCGAAACCTCGCCAACGCGCTGTACTAGAGCAAACCTCAGTTGCGGTAGGGGGCCGGGGCCGCAGGCACGGGGATCGGGTTGGCGAGCACCCAAGAGACCGCCAGCTCGGCGACTCGGTATAACTCGGCCCTTCCGCCCCCGCCGCTTCGTACGGTGTCTCTCAATGTGTTCAGTTCGCTCTGATCGGCCACCGGGCGCCCACCGGTCAGCAACTGCGCCAGGTGGTCGGCCATAGCGCAGAAATCTGCGTCCCAATTGATAGCGCCGTTATCCAGGATCTCGCGTGAAAGCTTGCCCGCCAGGCGAATCGCCTCGCCCTGTTGGCTCGCGGCGGCACCGCCCTGCGGCACCAGCAGGCGCCACAGCTCGTCGAACTGTTCTTGCCAAGCCGTGCTTGTCACCGCAATCGGCGCCGCGGTGGCGTACTTGTTCTTCCGTCTCCACACCGCGCGGGGGATTACTCCGGTGCCAGCCACAGCGCCGACGTGGGCGGCAACACCAGCTGCGCCGAGGCGGGACGGCCATGCCACGGGTCCTCGGTGGCGTCGACTCCGCCGAGATTGCCGATGCCGGAACCGTTGTAGTCCGTCGCGTCGGTGTTGAGCACCTCGCGCCAGCGACCGGCGCTGGGCAGACCGAGTCGATAGCCGCTGTGCTCGGCGCCCGCGAAATTGAACACGCACGCCATGACCGAGCCGTCGTTGCCGTAGCGCAGGAAGCTCAAAACGTTGTTGCCGGAATCGTTGGCGTCGATCCAGGAGTAACCCTCGGGTGTGGTGTCGCGGCTCCACAGCGCCGAGTGGTCACGGTAGATGGCGTTGATGTCGCGCACGAAACGCAGTATGCCGTTGGAGAAGCCCTGCTCGTCGAGCTGCCACCAGTCCAAGCCGTTTTGTTCGGACCACTCGGCGCGCTGGCCGAATTCCTGTCCCATGAACAACAACTGCTTACCGGGATGAGCCCACTGGTAGGCGAGCAGGCTACGCAGCCCGGCGGCCTTGACGTGGTTGTTGCCGGGCATGCGGCCCCACAGCGTGCCCTTCCCGTGCACCACCTCGTCGTGGCTGAGCGGCAGCACGTAGTTCTCGCTGAACGCATACAGCATCGAGAAGGTCATCTCGTGGTGGTGGAAGCTGCGGTGGATCGGGTCGCGGCTGATGTAGTCCAGCGTGTCGTGCATCCAGCCCATGTTCCACTTCATCGAAAAGCCCAGCCCGCCAAGGTTGGTCGGCCGTGTTACGCCGGGCCACGACGTCGACTCCTCGGCGATCGTGACGATCCCCGGCGCGGCCTTGTGCGCCGTCGCGTTCATCTCCTGCAGGAACTGCACCGCTTCGAGGTTTTCTCGTCCGCCGTATATGTTGGGTGTCCAGCCGCCCTCGGGCCGCGAGTAGTCCAGGTAGAGCATCGACGCCACCGCGTCCACTCGCAGGCCGTCGATGTGGTATTCCTCGAGCCAATAGAGCGCGTTGGCGACCAAGAAGTTGCGTACCTCGCGCCGGCCGAAGTCGAAAACGTAGGTGCCCCAATCGAGTTGCTCACCGCGCTTGGGGTCGGAGTGCTCGTAGAGCGCAGTGCCGTCGAAGCGGCCCAACGCCCACGCGTCCTTGGGGAAGTGCGCCGGAACCCAGTCCACGATCACGCCGATGCCGGCCTGGTGCAGGGCGTCGACGAGCGCCCGGAAATCGTCGGGGGTGCCGAATCTCGATGTCGGCGCGTAGTACGACGTGACCTGATATCCCCACGATCCGGCGAAGGGGTGCTCGGCCACCGGCAGCAGCTCTACGTGGGTGAAGCCATGCTCCACAACGTAATCCGTCAGCTCGGTGGCGAGTTGGCGGTAGCTGAGTCCGGGCCGCCACGAGCCGAGGTGTACCTCGTAGGTGCTCATCGGTTCGAACACCGGATTGCGCTGGGCGCGCTGCGTCATCCAGTCCGCGTCGGTCCAGGTGAACGTGCTCGTCGTCACTCGCGACGCGGTATGCGGCGGCACCTCGGTGGCGAAAGCGAACGGGTCGGCCCGCTCGGTGACGACGCCGTCGGCGCCGTGCACCCGGAACTTGTACAGGCCGTCCGGCGCGAACCCGGGCCAGAACAGCTCCCAGACCCCGGTGGAGCCCAGCACCCGCATCGGAGCCTCAGTACCGGTCCAGCCGTTGAACTCGCCAATCAGGCTGATGCCCTTGGCGTTTGGCGCCCACACCGCGAACGACACGCCGTCGACGACGCCATCGGCCGTGGTGAAGGAGCGCGGGTGGGCACCGAGGACTTCCCAGAGTCGCTCGTGGCGACCTTCGGAGAAAAGGTGCAGGTCAACCTCGCCCAACGTGGGCAGGAACCGGTACGCGTCGGCCGTCACGTGCGCGCCGGAGCCGTAGTCAATCTTCAGCCGGTAGTCGATCAGATTGGTGAACGGCAACGCCACGGCGAACAATCCGGCGTCGACGTGCTCCATCGCGAACTCGTCGTCACCGACCAGCGCGACAACTTCCTGCGCATGCGGGCGGAAGGCCCGGATCACGGTGTGGTCGCCGTACTCGTGAGCGCCCAGGATGCTGTGCGGGTTGTGGTGGGTGCCGCTCACCAGCCGGCCCAAGTCGCCCGGGTCGGGCGCCAGGTTCGTATCGGTTCGGCTTTCGGTTCGGCTCATGCTGGTATCCCCTTCCGGGCCCTCTTACCTCCTGCGCAGCAACGTGTTTCGAGACTCCTGCGGGATGATCGGCATATTGATGATGTGGGCGACCGCCTGCCCGGGGTCGATGCGAATGTAATTAGACTGCCCCCACTGGAATTCCTGGCCGGTTATCTCGTCGCGTACCCAAAACCGCTCATAGGCCTCCATACCCAATGCCGCCATGTCTAACCACAGCGTGCCCTCCTCGGGCCCGAATGCGTTGAGGGTCACTACCACCAGCACGCAGTCCCCGGTGGCCGGGTCGAACTTGCTGTAGGCCAGCAACGCGTCATTGTCGACCGCGTGGAAGTAGATGGTGCGCAGCTGCTCGAGCGCGGGATGGACCCGGCGAATCGCGTTGAGCTGCTTCAGAAATGGTTCCAGTGACCGACCCTCGGCGCGCGCCGCCTCGTAGTCGCGGGGCCGCAGTTCGTACTTCTCCGAGTCGAGGTATTCCTCGCTGCCCTCGCGTACCGCGCGGTGCTCGAACAGCTCGTAGCCGGAATAGACACCCCAGGCCGGACTCATGGTCGCGGCCAGTACCGCGCGGATGGCGAACATGCCCGGGCCGTTGTGCTGCAATATCGCGTGCAGGATGTCGGGCGTGTTCACGAACAGATTCGGCCGCCGGAAGTCCGCGAGATCCGCGATGTCGTTGCCGAATTCGGTGAGTTCCCATTTGGCGGTGCGCCAGGTGAAGTAGCTGTAGGACTGGGTGAACCCAAGCTTGGCCAGGCCGTACTGGCGGGCCGGGGGGGTAAACGCCTCGGACAGGAACAGCACGTCGGGATCGGCGTCTTTGACCTGACCGATCAGCCAGGCCCAGAAGTCCGGCGGCTTGGTGTGCGGATTGTCCACCCGGAAGAACTTGATGCCGTGGTCAACCCAGTGCCGGACCACGCGCAGAACTTCGTCGTAGAGCCCGGCGGGATCGTTGTCGAAGTTGATCGGGTAGATGTCCTGGTACTTTTTCGGCGGGTTCTCCGCGTAAGCGATGGTGCCGTCCGGCAACTCGGTGAACCAGTTCCGGTGTTCGCGCGCCCACGGGTGATCGGGGGCGCACTGCAGCGCCAGGTCCAGGGCGACTTCCATGCCCAGGTCGCGGGCCGCGGCGACGAAGTTGTCGAAGTCCTCGATCGTGCCGAGCTCCGGGTGGATCGCATCGTGGCCGCCCTCGTCGCTACCAATCGCCCACGGCGAACCCACATCGCCGGGAGCGGCGGTGGGGGAGTTGTTGCGCCCCTTGCGGTGTACCTTGCCGATCGGGTGGATCGGCGGCAGATACACGACGTCGAAGCCCATCTCGGCGATGCGCGGAAGGTCCGCGGCTGCCGTCGCGAACGTGCCGTGCACCGGCTTTCCGTCGGCGTCCCAGCCGCCGGTTGAGCGCGGAAACATCTCGTACCAGGAGCCGAAGCGGGCCAGCGGCCGGTCCACCCAGATGCCGTGCTGCTCGCCGCGGGTGACGATCTCCCGCAGCGGATAGGTGCCGAGGATCTCCTCGATGTCGGGCGCCAGCGCCAGCGCGGTGCGTGTCACCGGATCTCCCGGAGCACGCAGCGCCGCCGCGGCGGCCAGCAGCGGCTCGCGCGCGGAGCGTGGCACCCCGGTGGCGGCGCGCTCGAGCAAACCGGCGCCCACCAGCAAGTCGTTGGACAGCTCCTTCTCGCCCTGGCCGGCGTCCAGCTTGGCCAACAGTCCGTGCCGCCAGGTGTCGATCGGATCACCCCAGCCGTCCACGCGATAGGTCCACAGCCCCACCCGATCGGGCGTGAACTGACCATGGAACACGAAGGGCTCGAGGCCCATCGTCATCGGCAGCTGCAGCGGTTTGACCCGCTCGCGCGGTTCGGCGTCCACCGCGGGCAGTGGCTTCTCGGGAGCCTGCACCGCCGTAACGCGGCGCGTCTCGTTGACCTGCGGGTAGCGCGGCCCCAGGTAGCGGACCACCAGGGTTGCCGCGACCGCGTCGTGGCCTTCTCGCCACACCGCGGCACTCACGGGGACCATCTCTCCGACCACCGCTTTGGCGGGGTACGCGCCGCAGGAAATTACGGGTGCGACGTTATCGATCTCGACACGACCGGGCACCACCACTCCGTTCCGTCCGATTGGTTACGGGCAAACCGCGGATTGTGCTGCGGCGCGGAATGCTTGCCGTCTGAGGAAACATCGTCACGTGGGGAAAGTTCCTGTGCAGGGGAAGCGTCTTTGCGGCCCCAATTACTACCCGTACCCACCCTAGTGTCTGGTCACACACGGCCGGCGGCGAACCATCGAAGACTGACCCTGCGAGCGGGCCAATCCTAAGTAAGGTTGTCTTGCGTGAAAGCTCTCCGCCGCTTTACGGTCCGCGCCCACCTGCCCGAGCGGCTTGCCGCACTCGAACAGCTGTCCATCAATCTGCGATGGTCCTGGGACAAGGCGACGCAAGACTTGTTCGCAAGCATCGATCCGACGCTGTGGGCGAATAGCGGCAACGATCCGGTGGCGCTGCTGGGCGCGGTCAGCCCCGCCCGTCTCGACGAATTGGCGCTGGACGAGGGCTTTCTGCGCTGGCTCGATGAGCTGTCCGCCGACTTGAACGACTACCTGTCCCGCCCGCGGTGGTACCAGCAACAGCAGGAAGCCGGCATCGCGATGCCGACCGGTATCGCGTATTTCTCGATGGAGTTCGGCGTCGCCGAGGTGCTGCCCAACTACTCGGGTGGCCTGGGCATCCTGGCCGGCGATCACCTCAAGTCCGCGTCCGATCTGGGCGTGCCGCTGATCGCCGTCGGCCTGTACTACCGCTCGGGGTACTTCCGGCAGTCGCTGAGCGCGGAAGGCTGGCAGAACGAGACCTACCCGTCGCTGGATCCGCAGGGGCTTCCGCTGCGGCTGCTCACCGATGCCGGCGGGAATCCCGCGCTGGTCGAACTGACGCTGCCCGACTCCGCGCGGCTGTCCGCGCGGATCTGGGTGGTACAGGTGGGCCGGGTTCCGTTGCTGCTGCTGGATTCCGACGTCCCCGAGAACGAGCACGATCTGCGCAGCGTCACCGACCGGCTGTACGGCGGCGACCAGGAGCACCGGATGCGCCAGGAGATCCTGGCCGGGATCGGCGGCGTGCGGGCGATTCGCGCGTTCACCGCGATCGAAGGCCTGCCCGCTCCCGAGGTGTTCCACATGAACGAGGGGCACGCCGGCTTCCTCGGTGTGGAGCGCATTCGCGAGCTGATCACCGATCAGGGACTGGACTTCGACACCGCCCTGACGGTGGTGCGCTCGGCCACCGTGTTCACCACCCACACGCCGGTGCCCGCCGGGATCGACCGGTTCCCGGTCGAGATGGTGCAGCTGTACTTCGACGACCATTCCGACGAGGACCTCGACGATCAGGAGCTCGCGTTGCTGCCGGGGGTCCCGATCGACCGGGTGCTCGCCCTCGGCGCCGAAGACGATGAAACCAAATTCAACATGGCGCACATGGGGCTGCGGCTAGCCCAACGCGCCAACGGTGTCTCGCTCCTGCACGGCCGCGTCAGTCGTGGCATGTTCAACGAACTGTGGCCGGGATTCGACCGGGCCGAGGTGCCGATCGGGTCGATCACCAACGGCGTGCACGCCCGCACCTGGGCGGCGCCACAATGGCTGCAGCTGGGCCGCGAGCTGGCCGGGCCGGACGACGCCGCGTTCAGCGATCCGGGTGTGTGGTTACGGCTGCGCGAAGTCGACGCCGGTCATCTGTGGTGGATCCGCTCCCAACTGCGTGCGCTGTTGGTCGAGGACGTCCGGCGGCGGTTGCGCCGCTCGTGGCTGGAGCGCGGCGCGCCACATGCTGAGTTGGGTTGGATCGCAAAGGCATTCGATCCAGACGTGCTCACCGTCGGTTTTGCGCGCCGGGTGCCGACCTACAAGCGGTTGACGTTGATGCTGAGCGACCCCGACCGCCTGGAGCGCCTGCTGCTCAATGAGGATCGCCCGATCCAGCTGATCGTGGCGGGCAAGTCACACCCGGCCGACGACGGGGGCAAGGCCCTGATCCAGCAGATCGTGCGTTTCGCCGATCGGCCCGAGGTGCGCCACCGCATCGCGTTCCTGCCGGACTATGACATGTCCATGGCCCGGCTGCTGTACTGGGGCTGCGACGTCTGGCTGAACAACCCGCTGCGGCCGCTGGAGGCGTGCGGCACGTCGGGAATGAAGAGCGCGCTCAACGGCGGCCTGAACCTGTCCATCCGCGACGGCTGGTGGGACGAATGGTACGACGGCGAAAACGGTTGGGAGATACCGTCGGCCGACGGGGTGAGCAACGAGCAGCGCCGCGACGAGCTGGAGTCCAGCGCCCTGTACGGACTGCTCGAACAAGCGGTAGCGCCGAAGTTCTACGAGCGCAATGAACACGGGGTGCCGCCGCGCTGGATCGAAATGGTTCGGCACACCTTGCAAACGCTCGGGCCCAAGGTGCTGGCGTCCCGCATGGTGCGCGACTACGTCGAGCAGTACTACACGCCGGCTGCGCAGTCGCTGCGCAAAACCATTGCCGACACCGGCGAGGGCGCTTTCGGCGCGGCGCGTGAGCTGGCCGACTACCGGCGCCGTGCCGTTGCGGCGTGGCCGAAGGTCGCGATCACCGATGTCGACTCCACCGGTCTGCCCGACACTCCGGTGCTCGGCTCGAAGCTCACCCTGACCGCGACCGTGCAGCTGGACGGTCTGGCGCCCGACGAGGTCACCGTGGAGGCGGCGGTGGGCCGGGTCGATTCCGGCGATGCACTGCTGGACCCGGTCACCGTCCAGATGTCCTACACCGGAACGGCCGAAGGCGGCAACCAGGTCTTCTCGACGACGACCTCGCTGCCGGTGGCGGGTGCGGTCGGCTACACGGTTCGGGTGCTTCCGTATCACCCGATGCTCGCGGCCGGCAACGAACTCGGCCTGGTGGCGCTCGCCCGTTAGGTGTCGGGCGCGGTGCGCAGGCGCTGCAGGGCGCCGCGGACCTGCTCGGCGTTAGTGGTCTGCCAGAACGGCGGCAGCGACGCCCGCAGGTAGCCGCCATACCCGGCGGTGACCATTCGCGAGTCGAGTATCGCCACCACTCCGCGGTCGGTGTCGCGGCGCAGCAGCCGTCCCGAGCCCTGCGCGAGCAACAGCGCCGCATGATTGGCCGCGACGGCCATGAAACCGTTGCCCCCGCGCGCGGCCACCGCGCGCTGGCGGGCACCCAGCAGCGGGTCGTCCGGACGCGGGAACGGGATGCGGTCGATCAGCACCAGCGACAGCGACGGCCCCGGCACGTCGACGCCCTGCCACAGCGACAGCGTGCCGAACAGTGAGGTCTCGGGGTCGGCACTGAACTGCTCGACCAATGCCGAGGTGCTGTCGTCGCCCTGACACAGCACCGGCGTGGACAACCGCTCGCGCATGGCATCGGCGGCGGCTCGCGCGGCGCGCATCGACGAGAACAGGCCCAGGGTGCGACCGCCGGCTGCGGTGATCAGTTCGGCGATCTCGGTCAGCTGTTCGGCCGAGCCGGTGCCGTCGCGGCCGGGCGGCGGCAGATGCTTTGCCACGTAAAGGATGCCGGCCTTCGCGTGCTCAAACGGCGACCCGACGTCGAGACCCCGCCAGGGCGGGCGTTGCGTCGCATCGTCGGGTCCGGCCAGGCCCCACGCCGAGGCCATCGCATCGAAGGAACCGCCGATCGTCAGCGTGGCGGAGGTCAGCACGGTCGTCGACCGCGAGAACACGTGGTTGCGCAGCAAGCCGGCCACCGTCAGCGGAGCCACCCGCAGCACGGGACGCGTCGAGCCGCGGTTGTCCTCGTGATCCAGCCACACCACCTCGGTGCGATCGGGGATCGCGGGCCCGAACGACGTCAGAATCCGCGACGCGGTATCGGAGATCTCGCTCAGCGCCGCAACGGCTTCGGCGCGCGCGGCGGCCGCCTTGGCGTCGCTGGTGGTGTCGATGTCGGCGCGCGCCGCGCCGGCCACGTCGCGCAGCGCGCGCAGGTACGTCGCCAGCTCGTCGTCGAGGTGGTCGATGCGACCCGGCGTGGCGTCGTGGATCGCCGCGGCGAAGGTTGCGGTGGTCGCCTCCAGGCGTCCGACCAGTTCCGGGTTCACCAATCGGGTGATCCGCCGCGCGGCGACCCCGAGGGCGGCCGACGTCAACTCCGCGGTGGCCACCGACGTCACCCGGTCGGCCAACTCGTGCGCCTCGTCGACCACCAGCAGCGAATGTTCGGGCAGCACCGTCGATTCGGAGACGGCGTCGATGGCCAGCAGGGCGTGATTGGTGACGACGATGTCGGCCACGCCGGCGCGCCCGCGAGCGCGTTCGGAGAAGCATTCCGAGCCGAACGGGCAGCGGGCCACCCCGAGGCATTCGCGCGCCGAGACGCTGACCTGCGACCAGGATCGTTCCGGCACACCGGGTTTGAGGTCATCACGGTCACCGGTATCCGTCGTCGCGGCCCATGCGGTGAGTCGCTGCACGTCGCGGCCCAGGGCGCTGGCCGCCATCGGATTGAACAGCTCCTCCTGGGGTCGTGTCTCGTCGCCGTCGGGTTCTTCGGCAGAGCCGTTGTGAATCTTGTTCAGACACAGATAGTTTCGCCGTCCCTTCAGCAACGCGAACCGGGGTCGATGCGGCAGCGCGTCGGCAAGCGAATCGGCCAGCCGCGGCAGGTCACGATCGACAAGCTGGCGCTGCAGCGCGATCGTCGCCGTCGACACCACGACCGGCTCCTCGTCGGCGATCGCGTGCACGATCGCCGGAATCAGGTAGGCCAGCGACTTACCGGTCCCGGTGCCGGCCTGTACGGCGAGGTGCTCGCCGGTTTCGAATGCGCGCGCGACCGCGGTGGCCATCTCCTGCTGGCCGCTGCGTTCGCTGCCGCCGAGCGCGGCCACGGCGATCGCCAGCAGCTCGGGCACAGACACCTCTGGCGTGATAACTCCCGTTGTTGCGCGCGGATTCGGCTAGCTCGACCGTATCGATTCGACCGGGACGCGCGTCGTCGGAATCGCCGGTTCGCCGTGCGCCAATTTCAGGCCCTCCCAAGGCAGGCTGTGCAGCCCGGACGCCACCAGGTCCCGGGCGGCGGACAGGGCCACGCGGTCGGTGCCCGCCACCACCTCGCCGCCGCGGACGAGCGGGACGGTCAGCACCCGGAACGGCTCGGTGGTCGCCGGGGGCCGGCCCGCGGGGTGCACGACCTCTTCGATGATCGTGCCGGTGGCGCGGGATAGTCGCAGCGCTTCTTTGTGGCCACCCTGGGATTCCTTGTGGCTGCTGCGCTTTTGCACCGGTATGCCGTCGACTTCGACCAGCTTGTAGACCATGCCCGCGGTCGGGGCGCCCGAGCCGGTCACCACCGAGGTGCCGGCGCCGTAGCTGTCGACCGGCTCGGCCCGCAGCGCGGCGATGGAGAACTCGTCGAGATCGCCGGACACCACGATGCGGGTGCGGGTGGCGCCCAGCTGGTCGAGCTGCTCGCGCACCTGGCGGGCGAGCACGCCGAGCTCGCCGGAGTCCAGTCGCACCGCGCCGAGCGTCGCCCCGGCGGCGGCCACGGCGTTGGTCACGCCGGTTGTCACGTCGTAGGTATCCACCAGCAGCGTGGTGTCCACGCCCAGCGCGTCGACCTGGGCCCGGAATGCGGCGACCTCGTCGGGCCCACCCTCGCCGGTGTGCAGCATGGTGAACGCGTGTGCGGCGGTGCCTTCGGTGGGGACGCCGTAGCGACGCTCGGCTTCGAGGTTCGATGACGCGGCGAAACCGGCGATGTAGGCCGCGCGGGCCGCGGCGACGGCGGATCGTTCGTGGGTTCGCCGCGATCCCATTTCGATCAGTGGGCGCCCGGCGGCCGCACTGACCATGCGCGCCGCCGCGGAGGCGATCGCCGTGTCGTGGTTGAAGATCGACAGCGCCAGCGTTTCGAGCATCACACATTCAGCGAAGCTGCCGCGCACCGTCAGCACGGGCGAGCCCGGAAAGTAGAGCTCGCCTTCGGCGTAGCCGTCGATATCGCCGGTGAACCGGAAATCGCGGAGATAACGCACGGTGTCGGCGTCGAGGAATTGCCCCAGTAGCCGGCACGCGTCGTCGTCGAACCTGAACTCTGGCAAGAGCTCCAGCAAACGACCGGTGCCGGCGACCACGCCGTAGCGCCGGCCTGCGGGAAGGCGGCGGGCGAACAATTCGAACGTGGTCCGGCGCTCCGCCGTGCCGTCGCGCAGCGCCGCTGCCAGCATCGTCAACTCGTACTTGTCGGTTAACAGCCCAGCTAAGGCCGGCTCGTTCATTCTCCCAACGGTAACGGCTGGCAGCGGGCGGCCGGTCTCTCGGTATCCTGGAGGCCATGGTTGCCGCATCAGCGCCCACCAAGCCCGGCACCTCCGGGCAACGCGAGTCCGCTCCGGTCGAGGTCACCGCCAGTCCCTGGGTCACCATCGTGTGGGACGACCCGGTCAATTTGATGACCTACGTGACGTACGTGTTCCAGAAGTTGTTCGGCTACAGCGAGCCGCATGCCACCAAATTGATGCTGCAGGTGCACAACGAAGGTAAGGCAGTGGTGTCGGCGGGTAGCCGCGAGTCGATGGAAGTCGACGTGTCCAAGCTGCACGCCGCCGGTTTGTGGGCGACGCTGCAGCAGGACCGCTGAGATCGATTTCCGGTGCGCAAATGGAAGCGGGTTGAGACCGCCGACGGTCCCCGTTTCCGGTCTTCCCTGGCTCCGCATGAGGCGGAGCTGCTGAAGAATCTGGTCGGTGCGTTGATCGGCCTGCTCGACGAGCGCGAATCCTCTTCGCCGCCAGACGAACTCGAGGAGATCACCGGCATCAAGACCGGAAACGCCGAGCCGCCTCAAGATCCGACGCTGCGACGGCTGCTGCCGGACTTCTTCCGGCCCGACGACGAGGACACGTCGAGCGTTGGGTCGCAAACACCCGAAGGGCTGAACTCGGCGCTGCGCAGTCTGCACGAGCCCGAGATTATCGACGCCAAACGTGTTGCGGCACAGCAGTTATTGCGCACTATTCCGGATAGTGGCGGACGGTTCGAGCTCAGCGAGGACCAGGCCAACGCCTGGATCTCGGCCGTCAACGACATTCGGCTGGCGCTGGGAGTCATGCTGGAAATCGGGCCGGACGGGCCGGAACGGCTGTCGGCCGATCATCCGATGGCCACCCACTTCGACGTCTACCAGTGGCTGACCGTGCTGCAGGAGTACCTGGTGTTGGTGCTGATGGGTAAGCAGGCCGGATGAACGCGCTCACCGACGTCGGGGGCATCCGCGTCGGCCACTATCAGCGCCTGGATCCGGACGCGTCCTTGGGCGCCGGGTGGGCCAGCGGCGTCACCGTCGTGCTGACCCCGCCGGGGACCGTCGGCGCGGTCGATTGCCGCGGCGGCGCACCCGGCACCCGGGAGACCGATCTGCTGGACTCGGCCAACACGGTGCGATTCGTCGACGCGGTGCTACTGGCCGGCGGCAGCGCCTACGGCTTGGCGGCCGCCGACGGCGTGATGCGCTGGCTGGAGGAGCACGAGCGCGGCGTGGCGATGAAGGGCGGACTGGTGCCCATCGTCCCGGGTGCCGTGATCTTCGATCTGCCGGTCGGCGGCTGGGACTGCCGGCCGACGGCGGAGTTCGGCTATGCCGCCTGCGAAGCCGCCGGCGCGGCGGTGGCCGTCGGCACGGTCGGCGCCGGGGTGGGGGCGCGGGCCGGCGTGCTCAAGGGCGGCATCGGCACGGCGTCGACCACATTGCCGTCGGGCGTCACCGTCGGCGCGGTCGTCGCGGTCAACTCCGCCGGCGAGGTCGTCGACCGGACCACCGGCCTGCCGTGGATGGCGGATGCGATCAAGGCGTTCGCGTTGACGCCGCCGCCGGCGGACCAGATCGACGCGCTCGCGCAGCTACCGTCGCCGCTGGAACCGCTCAACACGACGATCGCGGTGGTCGCGACCGACGCGGCGCTGAGTTCCGCGGCGTGCCGACGGGTCGCCATCGCCGCCCAGGACGGCCTGGCCCGCTCCATTCGCCCGGCGCACACCCCGCTGGACGGCGACACCGTGTTCGCGCTGGCGACCGGGGCGGTCGAGGTGCCGCCGCCGGCCGATGCGCCCGCGGCGATGTCCCCGGAGACGCCCCTGGTCACCGAGGTGGGTGCGGCCGCGGCCGATTGCCTGGCCCGTGCCGTGCTGGTCGGTGTGTTGTCGGCCGAGTCGGTCGCCGGAGTACCGACCTACCGCGACACGTTGCCGGGTGCATTCGGGACAGGGAGCTGACGTGCTGGTGATCCGTGCCGACGCTGGGCGGACGTGCCAGGCTGGCGACGCCTGTGCCGGTAGCCTGGATGTTGCCGTGGACGCTCGAGAAGGGCAATTATGGGCATGAGCCCCAGACAGCAACGCGTACCCGCTACCCAAAAAAAGCGGCCCGAGTGGGTGGTGGGCGGGGCCACGATCCTCACCTTCGTGGCGCTGCTGTATCTGATCGAACTGTTCGATCAACTCTCGCGGCATTCCTTGGACGCAAACGGCATCAGGCCGCTGGAAACCGACGGCCTGTGGGGCATCGTCTTCGCGCCCGTGCTGCACGCCAACTGGCAGCACCTGATGGCCAATACCGTTCCCCTGCTAGTGCTGGGGTTTTTGATGACCCTGGCCGGATTGTCCCGCTTCGTGTGGGCGACCGCGATCGTGTGGATCCTGGGCGGCTTCGGCACCTGGCTGATCGGCGACTGGGGCAGCAACTGCGGCCCGACGGACCATATCGGGGCCTCTGGGCTGATCTTCGGCTGGCTGGCCTTTCTGCTGGTCTTCGGGATATTCGTGCGCCGGTTCGTCGACATCGTCATCGGCCTGGTGGTGCTGTTCATCTACGGCGGCGTGCTGCTCGGCGCAATGCCGGTGCTCGGCCAATGCGGCGGGGTGTCCTGGCAGGGCCACTTGTGTGGCGCCATCGCCGGAGTTGTCGCCGCGTATCTGTTGTCCGCCCCGGAACGCAAGGCCCGGGCGAAGCGTAAAGCGGGCACCGTGCCGCGGCTGAAGGCATGAGCTCACCCATGGCGCCCGTCGGGGTCTTCGACTCCGGCGTCGGGGGACTGACGGTCGCCCGCGCGATCATCGATCAACTGCCGGACGAGGACATCGTCTATGTCGGCGACACCGGCAACGGCCCCTACGGCCCGCTCACCATTCCCGAGGTGCGCGCCCACGCGCTGGCCATCGGTGACGACCTGGTCGGCCGTGGGGTGAAGGCGTTGGTGATCGCCTGCAACACCGCGTCGGCAGCCTGCCTGCGCGATGCCCGCGAGCGCTACGACGTGCCCGTCGTCGAGGTGATCCTGCCGGCCGTGCGCCGCGCCGTGGCCACCACCCGCAACGGCCGCATCGGCGTGATCGGCACCCAGGCGACCATCACCTCGCACGCCTACCAGGACGCGTTCGCCGCCGCCCGTGACACCGAGATCACCGCGGTGGCCTGCCCGCGCTTTGTCGACTTCGTCGAGCGCGGCGTGACGAGTGGGCGTCAGGTCTTGGGTCTGGCCGAGGGATACCTGGAGCCACTGCAACGCGCTCAGGTCGACACGTTGGTGTTGGGCTGCACGCACTACCCGCTGTTGTCGGGGTTGATTCAGCTGGCGATGGGCGAAAACGTGACGCTCGTTTCCAGCGCCGAGGAAACCGCGAAGGAAGTGCTGAGGGTGCTCAGCGAACGGGATTTGCTGCGCCCGCATGACGCGCCGCCGGCGACGCGCGTTTTCGAAGCCACCGGCGACCCCGAGGCGTTCACGAAACTGGCGGCGCGATTTTTGGGACCGGCCGTCAATGGCGTCCGGCCGGTGCACCACTCGCCGATTGGCTAGTCGGCAGCGAGATTCTCATCACATCAATCGTGCGATGTTTTTCTCATGGTGCTTCCGGGCATGGCACAGTAGTGCCTGTGCGAATAACCGTGCTCGGCTGCTCGGGCAGCGTGGTCGGTCCGGACTCGCCGGCGTCGGGATATTTGCTTCGGGCTCCGGACACTCCGCCGCTGGTCCTGGACTTCGGCGGGGGTGTGCTGGGCGCGTTACAGCGTTATGCCGACCCGGGTTCCGTGCACGTGCTGTTGTCCCATCTGCATGCCGACCATTGTCTGGATATGCCGGGGCTATTCGTGTGGCGCCGCTATCACCCGTCGTCGCGTCCGCTCGGCAAGGCGATGTTGTACGGCCCCAGCGACACCTGGTCGCGGTTGGGCGCCGCGTCGTCGCCCTACGGCGGTGAAATCGACGACTGCTCGGACATATTCGACGTCCGTCACTGGGTCGACGGCGAGCCGGTCGAAGTCGGCGCCCTCACCGTGACACCACGCATTGTCGCGCATCCCACCGAGTCCTACGGTTTGCGGATCACCGATCCCAGCGGGGCGTCGTTCGTCTAC
The DNA here is from genome assembly GCF_900176255.2 of Mycobacterium ahvazicum. GTDB lineage: Bacteria > Actinomycetota > Actinomycetes > Mycobacteriales > Mycobacteriaceae > Mycobacterium > Mycobacterium ahvazicum. Next base: position 1,562,486 of record NZ_FXEG02000003.1, on the reverse strand, counting down.
AGCGGGGACACCGGAGTCTGCGATCAGCTCGTCGAGCTGGCTCGTGACGCCGACGTGTTTCTGTGCGAGGCGTCCTGGACGCACGCGCCGGATCGTCCGCCCGCACTGCACTTGTCGGGCACCGAAGCCGGCCGGGTCGCGGCACAGGCCGGCGTCCGCGAGCTGCTGCTGACCCACATACCGCCGTGGACCTCGCGGGAGGACGTGATCAGCGAGGCCAAGGTCGAGTTCGACGGTCCGGTGCACGCCGTGGTGTGCAACGAGACATTCGACGTTCGGCACTCCGAACGAGTCTGATTCAGCCGACCTGCCTGCGTGACGCACCGGCGGGCTGGGGTGGCTAGGGTTATTGGGTGTCGAAACGAGAAGACGGTCGCAATGACGACGAGCTTCGTCCGCTAGTCATCACGCGGGGGTTCACCGAGAATCCCGCGGGTTCGGTCCTGATCGGATTTGGTGGAACCAAGGTCCTGTGCACCGCGAGTGTCACCGAGGGAGTACCGCGCTGGCGCAAGGGGACTGGCCTGGGCTGGCTGACCGCGGAGTACGCCATGCTGCCGTCGGCCACCCACACTCGCTCCGACCGGGAATCGGTGAAGGGCCGGCTGTCCGGGCGCACCCAGGAAATCAGTCGGCTGATCGGTCGATCGCTGCGCGCGTGTATCGACCTGGCGGCGCTGGGGGAGAACACCATCGCCGTCGACTGCGATGTGCTGCAGGCCGACGGCGGTACCCGCACGGCGGCGATCACGGGTGCCTATGTGGCGTTGGCCGACGCGGTGACCTATCTGTCGGCGGCGGGCAAGCTGTCGGATCCGCGGCCGTTGTCGTGCGCGATCGCGGCGGTCAGCGTAGGCGTGGTCGACGGCAGGATCCGCGTCGACCTGCCCTACGAGGAGGACTCGCGCGCCGAGGTCGACATGAACGTCGTCGCCACCGACACCGGAACCCTGGTGGAGATCCAGGGCACCGGCGAGGGCGCGACGTTCCCGCGCTCGACGTTGGACAAGCTGCTCGATATGGCGCTCGGCGCTTGCGACACGCTCTTCGCCGCCCAGCGTGAGTCGCTCGAGTTGCCATATCCGGGTGTGCTCCCCGAAGGGCCCGGGCAGTCGAAGGCGTTCGGCAGCTGACCCGCCTGCTCGTCGCCAGCCGCAACCCCAAGAAGCTGGCCGAACTGCGCCGGGTGCTGGATGGCGCAGGGCTGACGGGGCTGACGCTGGTGTCGCTCGACGACGTCGCGCCGTTCGACGAGGCGCCGGAAACCGGCGAGAGATTCGAGGACAACGCGTTGGCGAAGGCGCGGGATGCGTTCGCGGCCACCGGCTTAGCGACGGTTGCCGATGACTCCGGCCTAGAGGTGGCGGCGCTGCGCGGTATGCCCGGCGTGCTGTCGGCCCGCTGGGCGGGCAGTCACGGCGACGACGCCGGCAACACCGCGCTGCTGCTTGCCCAGCTGCGTGATGTGCCCGACGAACGGCGCTGCGCGGCATTTGTGTCGGCCTGCGCGCTGGTGTGGGACAGCGGCGAAGTCGTCGTCCGCGGCGAATGGCCGGGCACGATCGCCCACGCGCCGCGCGGCGACGGCGGGTTCGGCTACGACCCGGTCTTCATCCCGGGCGGCTCCGAGCGCTCCGCGGCGGAGTTGAGTCCCGCGGAGAAGGACGCGGCCTCGCACCGCGGTCGGGCCCTGGCGCTGCTGTTGCCCGCGTTGCGCGCGCTGGCCTGAGTCAGTCGGGCGGCCCGCGAGTAGTGAAGCCAGCCGCACGTTCGGCCTCGAGTGTGAAGCCAGCGTCACACCCGGCGGCGAGATCTACAGCCCGAAGCGGGCCTTGATGTCCTTGGTCTGGAAGTGCTCGACGATGATGCCCAGCAGCGGGATCGTGCCGGCCAGCAGCACGCCGATGGTCTTACCGATCGGCCAGCGGACCTTGATCGCCAGATTGAAAGCCGTTAACACGTAAGCGAAATAGACCCAGCCGTGCACGATTCCGATCCACCGGATCTCGTGGTGGAACACCAGATGCGAGACGATTTCGTAGCACAGAGCGATCAGCCACAGACCCGTGGTCCACGTCATGATCCGATAGCCGAGCAGAGCCGGGCGGATGCGGTCGGCGGAGACGGCTGGGCTGGTTTCGGAGCTAGTTTCAGAGCTAGTTTCAGGGGGTGTCTCGGGTGTGGTCACGCGGTGGTCCTGTTCTGCTTTTCGGCATCGTGGGCAGCGAGCTGGGCCAGATAAGCGTTGTACTCCCGCAGGGCGGGGTCGTCGTCGGATGGTGGCTGCGCGGGAGCGGGCCGCTCGGGTAGCAGCCCGGCCGGGATCTCGGTGACCGCCCCGTGATTGCGCGGCTGCGGCGGAGCCTCTTCGTAGCGGACGAAGTTGCGGTACGCGTAGACGCAGAACCACGCGAACAACGGCCATTGCAATGCGTAGCCGAGGTTTTGGAACGTGCCGGACGGGGACTCGAAGCGTGTCCACTGCCACCAGCCCAAGGCCAGGCAGCCACCGGCCGCGACGATCGCCAAAACGATCAGCGCGGGCCGGTGATGGCGCTGACGACGGGCCTCACTGGACACCCCTCGACGGTACCGCGCGCTATTGAGGCCGCGTGACAGCAGCGCGGTGGGTTCGCTGGACGGCTGATGTGGCAAAACTCTCACCGGCCAATAGAAGGCTAGCCTTGCCTTACTCAGACGTGTAACGTCGCTCGCCATGGCCTCCTCTTCCGCTGCGGTGACCACTGCGCTGCAAAGCATTCTGCGTGACGACCTCAACGTCGACATGGCCCGGGTCACCCCCGATGCCAGGCTGGTCGATGACGTCGGCCTGGATTCCGTGGCCTTTGCTGTGGGCATGGTTGCCATCGAAGAGCGGCTCGGCGTCGCGCTGTCCGAGGAAGAGCTGCTGACCTGCGATACCGTCGGCGATCTGGACGCGGCGATCGCGGCCAAAAAACCGTAATGAGCGAACTTGCGGCGGCGATCACCCGGTCGATGCGGACCGCGACCTCCGAATTGGCCGTCTTCGACAAGGAGTCGTCGGACTGGAAGCGGCTCCCGTGGCCGGAAGTGCACGGGTTAGCCGAAGGGGTTGCGGCCTGGCTGCTTGACCATGACCGGCCCGCCGCGGTCGGTCTCGTCGGTGAGCCGACCGTCGAGTTCATCGCCGCGATCCAGGGTGCGTGGCTAACCGGCGCGGCCATCTCGATCCTGCCGGGGCCGGTACGAGGCGCTGACTCTCAGCACTGGGCGGAGTCGACGCTGACCCGGTTTGCCGGCATCGGGGTAGGCGCGGTACTGAGCCACGGCTCGCACTTGGAAGGCCTGCGAGCGGCCGCGCACCCGAGCATCGTCACCGAAGACCTCGCCACCGCGGCAGGCACCCGCCGCTCGGCTTCGGGCATCCCCCACGCCGACCCAGTCGGCCCCGCCATTCTGCAGGGAACGGCGGGATCGACCGGATCACCCAAAACCGCGATGCTGTCGCCGGGCGCCGTACTCAGCAACATGCGCGGTCTCGATCAACGATTCACCCTTGACGCGTCCCGTGACGTTGTTTGCTCATGGCTGCCGCTTTTTCACGACATGGGGCTTACCTGCGTGCTCGCCTCGACGCTGGCCGGGATGCCACTGTGGCTGTCTTCGCCAACGGCGTTCTCCGCATCGCCGTTCAACTGGCTGAAGTGGCTCTCGGAAAGCCGTGCGACGATCACCGCCGCACCCAACCTCGCCTACAACATCCTCGGCAAGTACGCGTCGCTGGTGTCCGACGTCGATCTCGGCGCCATGCGGGTTGCCATCAACGGTGGCGAACCGGTGGACTGCGACGGGTTTGCGCGATTCACAGAAGCCATGGCGCCGTTCGGGTTTGACGCTGGTGTGCCGGCACCGTCGTACGGCCTCGCCGAGTCCACCTGCGCGGTCGCCCTGCCCACGCCCGGTACCGGATTGACCTTCGCCACCGTCTCGGACGAGAGCGGTTCGCGTAAATACGCCGTTCTGGGCGAGGCGCTTTCGGGCATGGAAATCCGGGTGGTATCCAGCGATCGGTATGCCGGCACGGCCGACCATGAGATCGGTGAGATCGAAATTCGCGGCACGTCGATGATGGATGGTTACCTGGGGCACCCGGCCATCGATCGCGAAGACTGGTTTCCCACCGGCGATTTGGGCTTTTTCGACGATGGCGGTCTGGTCGTGTGTGGCCGGGCCAAAGAAATCATCTCGATCGCGGGACGCAATATTTTCCCGACGGAGATCGAGCTGATCGCCGCTCAAGTCACCGGGGTGCGAGAAGGCTGCGTGGTCGCCCTGGGCACCGGCGAGCGGTCCGCTCGTCCCGGCCTGGTCGTCGCCGCCGAGTTCAAAGGCGACGACCAGACCCAGGCCCGCACCGAAGTGATCCAGCGCATCGCGTCGGTATGCGGAATCGTGCCGGCCGACGTGGTTTTCATGTCTCCTGGTTCCCTGCCGCGCACCTCGTCGGGCAAGCTGCGTCGGCTGGAAGTGCGGCGCACCCTCAAGCTGGTGGACTGACGTGACCGCGACAGGCCAGACGGTGTTCGATGCCGACTACCGTGCGCTGCTCTGCGAGGCGTTCGACGACCGTGTCACCGAGTGGACCTCCGAAGCCGAAGCGCAGCAACGCTTTCCGCGCAAGCTGATCGAGCATCTGGGAGCAAGCGGAGTTTTCGCCGCTAAGTGGACCGACCAGGCTCACCCCGACGTCAGCAAGCTCGTCGAGCTTGCCCTGGCGCTGGGCCACCTGGCCTCGGCCGGTATCGGAGTGGGCGTCAGCCTGCACGATTCGGCCATCGCCATGTTGCGCCGGTTCGGCAAAACCGACTACCTGAAAGACATCTGCGAGAAGGCGATTCGCGGCGAGGCCGTGCTCTGCATCGGCGCCTCGGAAGAATCGGGTGGGTCGGATCTGCAGATCGTTGAGACCGAGGTCCGTTCGCACGACGGCGGTTTCGCAGTCCGCGGTATCAAGAAGTTCGTCTCGCTGTCTCCGATCGCCGACCACATCATGGTCGTGGCGCGCAGCGTCGACCACGACTCGTCCAGCCGGCACGGCAACGTCGTCGTGGTGGCGGTGCCGACCACACATGTCGACGTGCAGCAGCCGTACAACAAGGTGGGTGCCGGGCCGCTGGACACGGCGGCGGTCCACATCGATACCTTGGTCCCGGCCGACGCGATGGTCGCGCGGGCCGGCACCGGGCTGGCGGCCATAAGTTGGGGGTTGGCGCACGAGCGCATGTCGATCGCCGGCCAGATCGCGGCGTCGTGCCAACGCGTGATCGGAATTACCCTGGCCCGCATGATGAATCGGCGCCAATTCGGCAACACCTTGTTGGAGCATCAGGCGCTGCGGCTACGGATGGCGGACCTGCAGGCGCGGGTCGACCAGTTGCGTTTCGCGCTGCACGGCATTGCCGCTGCGGGACGGCTGGATCTGCGGGCGGCCGCGGGGATCAAGGTCACCGCGGCACGCCTCGGCGAAGAAGTCATCGGCGAGTGCATGCACATCTTCGGCGGGTCCGGCTATCTCGTCGACGAAACACCGCTGGGCCGGGTGTGGCGGGACATGAAGCTGGCCCGGGTCGGCGGCGGCACCGACGAAGTCCTCTGGGAATTGGTCGCGGCCGGCATGAAAGCCGATCACGCCGGTTACGAGGATTGGGTCGCGCGCTCCAACGCGTAGAGCGCCATCCGCCGGTTCGGCGCGTCGTGCTCGCCCAGCGAACGGCATCCGACGAAATCGCACAGCCGGCGCACGGTGGTGTTGCGGTGATCCGGGTCGAACATGATCCGCTCGCAGCGTGGTTCCTGGTCGAACACGCTGGCCACGATTCGCGGTAGCAGTCGTGGGCCGAAGCCGCGGTTGACCAGCCTCAGATCCGCGATGGCCGCATGGAGCCCGATGTCGTAGGGCTGAGCGTCGTAATGACGCGAGATCATGTCCTTTGCTGCCCAATAGATCTCGAGGTAGGCGCACTCTTCGCCGCGCAGGGTGGCGATCAGCGGCAGCGAATAGGTCCCCGCGAGCTGCGCATCGAGGTGCTGACGCCACCGCGGCGCCGGCCACGCGTACTCCCAGGTCTCGGCGAGATGCGGGCGATTCATCCACTCCGACACCATCTCTGCGTCGTCGCCGACCGCGGCGCGCATGTCGTATGGCGGTTCCAGCGCGGGGACCGGAGGCCGGCCAACGCGCTGTACCTCTTCGGGGAGGTCCTTGCGCTCGCGCTTCAGTACCTGGGTCGACGTATCGTCGGTTTGGGTGCTTGCGGCTCCGTTCATCGTTTGCTGACCTTACCCGAGCCCGGTTTCAGGTTAGGTTAGGCATGCCAATTGTACGGGAGCTGCTGGGCCAGGCCGCAGCAACGTGACGGCTTTACGGGCGCCGCAGCGGTAATATCGCTACGCCCAGGCGCGAGTGGCGGAATTGGTAGACGCGCTGGATTTAGGTTCCAGTGTCTTAGGACGTGGGGGTTCGAGTCCCCCCTTGCGCACTCTGGCGTTCGTGTCGCCCTGCCGTGCACGGATGTGCCGAGCTCAACTGATCTCGATTTCGTGACCAGCGGATCGCCTCCGCGTCATTCAGCGAACAAGTGTTTAGTGAATTTCCGGCCCGGGTAGTCGGACAAGAACCGTGCCTCAGCCGATCCACGGTGAGCCGACAAAGACGTTGGGACGACGTATGGGTTCTACGCTGCACAGCCTCACTCGATGGAGCAAGTCGCCCGCCAAGGGCGTCACCGCCGCCAAGTCCTGGGTCAACGTGCCACGAGGACTCGCCGCCCGTGCGACCACTCCATTGCTGCCGGACGACTACCTCAAAATGCTCAATCCCTTGTGGTCGGCGCGCGAACTGCGCGGCCTCATCGTCGACGTGCACCCAGAGACCGCGGATTCGGCGACCGTCACCATCAAACCCGGGTGGGGCTTCTCCGGGAAATACCGGCCGGGCCAGTACGTCGGCATCGGATTACGGATCGACGGTCGGTGGCATTGGCGCTCGTACTCGCTGACCTCAATTCCGCAGCGCGACAACAAGAACATCACGATCACCGTCAAGGCGACGCCCGAGGGCTTCCTGTCCACACACCTGGTCAACGGCGTGGAACCGGGCACCATCGTGCGGCTGGCGACTCCGAAAGGAGAGTTCGCACTGCCCGACCCGCCGCCGGCGAAGATCCTGTTCGTCACGGCCGGCAGCGGGATCACGCCGGTAATGGCGATGTTGCGCACCCTGAAGTCCAGGGGACACAGTTCCGACGTCGTGCACGTTCACTCGGCACCGACGGTCGACGACGTGATTTTCCACGACGAGCTGCGCGAGCTGGAAAGCAGCGAGCCCGGGTATCGACTTCACTTGCACCTCACCGAAACTGAGGGCCACCTCGATTTCGGCGACCTGACCGGGATCGTGGGTGACTGGAAGGAACGCCCTGCCTGGGCCTGCGGGCCTCCCGCCCTCCTCGACACCGTCGAACGCGCGTGGAAGGACGCGGGTCGCGGCGACCAGCTGCATATGGAGCGCTTCACCATCGCGGCCACCGACAAGGGCGGTGAGGGCGGCACCGTCAACTTCGCGATATCCGATAAGACAATCGAAATTGATGGCGCCACATCCCTTTTAGAGGCAGGAGAGAAAGTCGGCATCCAGATGCCGTTCGGCTGCCGGATGGGCATCTGCCAAACGTGTGTGCTCCCGCTCGAGGCGGGGCACGTGCGCGACTTCCGGTCCGGAACCGAACACGGCGCGGGTGACCGTATCCAGACGTGCATATCGACGGCGTCCGGCGACTGCACGCTCAAGATCTGAGGAGGAAATCCGATGGCTATTACCGATGTCAAGCAATACGCACATCTCAGCGACGAGGACGTCGAAGCGCTGGGGCGCGAACTCGACGCGATCCGCGCCGACATCGAGGAATCGCGCGGCGAGCGCGATGCCCGGTATATCCGGCGAGCAGTGCACCTGCAACGAATGCTTGTCGTTGGCGCTCGAATCGTGTTGATGGCCAGTAATAATCGGTACGCATGGGTTGCCGGGACGGCGATGCTGGGTACCGGCAAGATCATCGAGAATATGGAACTCGGCCACAACATCACGCACGGTCAGTGGGACTGGATGAATGATCCGGAAATCCATTCGACCGAATGGGAATGGGACACCACCTCACCGAGCGTGCATTGGAAGAAGTCGCACAACTTCATCCACCACAAGTACACGAACATCGTCGGGATGGACGACGATGTCGGTTACGGCATCATGCGGGTCACCCGCGACGAGCCCTGGGCGCGTTGGATGATCGGCAACCCGATCTACAACCTGCTGCTGGGCACCCTGTTCGAATGGGGTGTGGCGGCGCACGGGCTGGAGCTTTCCCATGTCCGCCGACACGAGAAATCGTGGGCCGAAGTCCGCAAAGATCTGCGCATCATCGCCAAGAAGGTCGGCAAGCAGGTCGGCAAGGACTACATCGTTTTTCCGGCGCTGGCCGGACGCAACTGGAAGCACACGCTGCGGGCCAACGCGGTCGCCAACCTGATTCGCAACTACTGGTCCTACATGGTGATCTTCTGCGGTCACTTCCCCGACGGCGCCGAGAAATTCACCGTAGAAGAGTTCGAGAACGAGACGCAGGCGGAGTGGTACCTGCGCCAGATGCTGGGCTCGGCGAACTTCCACGCCGGGCCGCTGTTGGCTTTCATCAGCGGTAATCTGTGCTACCAGATCGAGCACCACCTCTTCCCCGATCTGCCCAGCAACCGCTACGCGGAAATCTCGGTCCGGGTGCGCGAGTTGTGCGAGAAGTACGACTTGCCGTACACCACCGGTTCGCTCGGACGGCAGTACTGGCAGTCGTTCTGGACGATCCTCAAGCTCGCCCTGCCGGACAAACTGCTCACCGCAACAGCCGACGATGCCCCGGAGACTCACTCCGAGTTGAAGTTCCGCGTGCGTGAGGGACTTAGGGACAGCTTCGTCGACCCGGCGACCGGCAAACGGCGGGGCCTGCGCACCGCGCTGCGCGAGCTACAGGCGCACTGAGTAGCCGCCTGACGCGCGGCTGCTTCTAGGACCGCGCCTCGACCGCCCTGGTGGCTTCAGCTATGGTAAGGCAACCCTTAGTTTGAGCTGAGCCACGACCAGGGTGGAGAGGACCGCTGATGGCCCGCGGGTTTCAGGGCGCGATACTGCGCGGATTCGGCGCGCGCGATCACCTCGCAACCGTGCTCGAAACCGTGCACATCGCACCGCATTTCGTGCGGGTCCGGATGGAGTCGGCAACCCTGTTCGAAGACGTCGAGGCCGAGCCCGCCGCGTGGCTGCGGTTCTGGTTCCCCGACCCGGCCGGATCGGACACCGAGTTCCAGCGCGGCTACACGATCTCCGAAGCCGATGCCCCGACCGGCCGCTTCGCGGTCGACGTCGTATTGCACGAACCCGCCGGCCCGGCATCGACGTGGGCCCGCACCGTCGCCCCCGGCACCACGATCGCGGTGATGTCGCTGATGGGTTCGTCGCGGTTCGACCCGCCCGAGGAGCAGCCGGCCGGTTACCTGCTGATCGGCGACTCGGCGTCGATCCCCGGGATGAACGGCATCATCGGCACGATTCCCGACGACGTGCCGATCGAGATGTACCTCGAGCAGCATGACGACCACGACACGGCGATCCCGATCACGGACCATCCCCGGCTGCGGGTGCATTGGGTACCTCGCCGGGACGACAAATCGCTGGCTGACGCCATCGAGTCCCGCGACTGGTCGAATTGGTATGCCTGGGCGACACCCGAGGCCACCACGCTGAAGAACGTGCGCAAGCGACTGAAGGAGGCCTTCGGCTTTCCCAAATCTGAGGTTCACGCGCAGGCGTACTGGAGCGCCGGGCGCGAAATGGGCACCAGCCGCGGCGGTGAGTCGCAGGCTCTCTCGGCGCCCGCCGACGAGGCGACGCTGGAAAGCGTTGCTGCACAGCCCGATACACCGACGGCCGCCGTTGGCGAGGCGAACCCCGGCAACTGGCGCGCTCAGGCCGCAGGCCGTTTGCTCGCGCCGCTGCGTTCGGCGCTGATCCTCTCCGGTGTGCTTCAGGCCGTGATCACGCTCCTGCAGCTCGCGCCGTTCGTGCTGCTGGTCGAGCTCGCCCGGCTCCTGGTGACCGGCGCCGACGCCTCGCGATTGTGGGATGTGGGCATCGCGGCCGTCCTGCTGCTGGGGCTGGGCACCGTGCTCGGCGCCGCCCTCACCCTCTGGCTGCACGTGATCGATGCCCGGTTCGCCAGCGCGCTGCGTTCGCGGTTGTTGGGCAAGATGTCGCGGCTGCCGCTGGGCTGGTTCACCGCCCGTGGATCGGGCGCGATTAAGCAACTGGTCACCGACGACACACTGTCGCTGCACTATCTGGTCACGCACGCGATCCCGGACGCGGTCAATGCGGTCGTCGCGCCGGTGGCGGTGCTGGTCTATCTGTTTACCGTCGACTGGCGCGTGGCGCTGGTCTTGTTCGGGCCGGTGCTGGTCTATCTCGTGATGGCGTCGGCGTTGTCGATCCAATCCGGTCCGAAGATCGCGCAGTCGGCGCGCTGGGCCGAAAGAATGACGTCGGAAGCCGGTGCCTACCTCGAGGGTCAGCCGGTGATCCGCGTCTTCGGTGGCGCGGCGGCGTCGAGTTTCCGGCGCCGGCTCGACGAGTACGTCGGATTTTTGGTGGCCTGGCAGCGCCCGCTGGCCGGCAAGAAAACCGCGATGGACCTGGCTACCCGCCCGTCCACCTTCCTGTGGCTGATCTCGGTCATCGGCACCCTGCTGGTCGTCACGCACCGGATGGATCCGGTGAACCTGCTGCCGTTTATGTTGCTGGGCACCACCTTCGGTGTCCGGCTGCTCGGCATCGCCTACGGGCTCGGCGGCATTCGCACCGGAATGCTCGCCGCCCGGCGCCTGCAAATCGCGCTCGACGAGCAAGATCTCGGGGTGACCGCGCATCCGGGCTCGACGGTCGGCGACTCGGTGGCCACCGTGGTGTTCGACCGCGTCGGCTTCAGTTATCGCCCCGGGGTTCCGGTGATTAAGGACGTATCGCTGGAACTGCGCCCGGGAACGGTGACCGCGCTCGTCGGACCGTCCGGCTCTGGCAAGTCGACGCTGGCGGCGCTGCTGGCGCGGTTCCACGATGTCGAACACGGCGCGATACGTGTTGGGGGACAAGATATCCGGTCACTGACCGCCGATGAGCTCTACCCGCGGGTCGGCTTCGTGCTGCAGGAAACCCAGCTTGTGCAGGGCACCGTCGCGGAGAACATCGCGCTGGCCGTGCCGGATGCCACCCGCGAACAGATCCAGGCCGCCGCCCGCGAGGCGCAGATCCACGACCGGATACTGCGACTGCCGCAGGGCTACGACACCATGCTGGGCGCGAATGCCGCACTCTCCGGCGGTGAGCGCCAGCGCCTCACCATCGCCCGCGCGATTCTCGCCGACACTCCGGTCCTGATCCTCGACGAGGCCACCGCGTTCGCCGATCCAGAGTCGGAATACCTTGTGCAGCAAGCGCTTAACCGGCTGACTCGCGATCGGACCGTGTTGGTGATCGCGCACCGGCTGCACACCGTCACCCGGGCTGACCAGATCGTCGTGCTCGATCACGGGCAGGTCGCCGAACGCGGTACCCACGAGGAGTTGCTCGCCGCCGACGGGCGGTATCGGCGGTTGTGGGATACCGGTCAGGGCACTGCGGTGGCCGCGACCGGCGCGGCGCAGGAGGGCGGGCGATGATGCGCACCTGGATCAGCCTCGTTCCGGCGCACAGCCGCGCGAAGATGACCGCCTACGGGATCCTCGCGCTCATCTCCGTCGTCGTGCGTGCTGTCGGCGCGGTCCTGCTTGTCCCGCTGGTGGGCGCACTGTTCAGTGACGCACCGCAGCGTGCGCTGGCGTGGCTGGGCTGGCTGACCGTCGTCACCGTGACCGGATGGGTCGTCGACACCATGACCGCTCGCACCAGCTTCGACTTGGGTTTCGCGGTGCTCGACCATTCGCAGCATGACGTGGCCGATCGGCTGCCCAGGGTGCGGTTGGACTGGTTCAACTCCGACAACACCGCGACGGCCCGCCAGGCGATCGCGGCAACCGGTCCGGAACTGGTCGGCTTGGTGGTCAACCTGCTGACGCCGCTGACGACGTCGATTCTGCTGCCCGCGGTCATCGGCCTGGCGCTGTTGGGAATCTCGTGGCAGCTCGGTGTGGCGGCGCTGGCCGGTGTGCCGCTGCTGCTCGGCGCGCTGTGGGCCTCGCTTCGGTTGGCCCGGCGCGCCGACGTGGCGGCCGGGGACGCCAATACCGCACTCACCGAACGGATCATCGAGTTCGCGCGGACCCAGCAGGCGCTGCGTGCCGCGCGGCGGGTCGAGCCGGCCCGCAGCCAGGTGGGTTCCGCGCTGGGCGAGCAACACCGCGCGACGATGCGCCTGCTCGGCATGCAAATCCCCGGCCAGCTGCTGTTCAGCGTCGCCAGCCAGCTGGCCCTGATCGCGCTGGCCGGCGCCACCACGGCGCTGACCATGGACGGCACGCTCACCGCGGCGCAGGCGGTTGCCTTGATCGTCGTGATCGCCCGCTACCTGGAGCCGTTCACCACCGTCAGCGAGCTGGCACCCGCGCTGGAGAGCACCCGCGCCACCCTGGACCGCATCCGCAGTGTGCTCACCGCACCGGCCGTGGCGTCGGGCGCCGCCGACCTGCCGGACACCATGTCCGCCCCCCGCATCGAATTCGACGACGTCGCCTTCGGTTACGACGGCGCCCGCGCGCCGGTGCTGGACGGGGTCAGCTTCGCACTGGACCCCGGAACCACGACGGCAATCGTCGGGCCGTCGGGCTCCGGAAAGAGCACCATCCTGGCGCTGATCGCCGGGTTGCACCAACCCACCCGCGGCCGCGTCGTCATCGACGGCGCCGACGCCGCCACGCTGAACGCCGACGCGCGCCGCGGCCTCAGCAGTGTCGTGTTCCAGCACCCGTACCTGTTCCACGGGACGATCCGCGACAACGTCCTGGCCGGCAATCCGACCGCGGGCGGGGAGCAGTTCGGCCGGGCCGTCGCGCTGGCCCGGGTCGACGAGCTGATCGACCGGTTGCCAGACGGCGCCGACACCGTCGTCGGCGAGGGCGGCTCGGCGCTCTCCGGTGGCGAGCGGCAACGGGTCAGCATCGCGCGGGCGCTGCTGAAGCCCGCTCCCGTGCTACTGGTCGACGAGGCGACCAGCGCCCTGGACACCGAGAACGAGGTCGCGGTGGTCGACGCGCTCACCGCCGACCCGCAAGCGCGCACCCGCGTGATCGTGGCCCATCGGCTGGCGAGCATCCGCCACGCCGACCGCGTGCTGTTCGTGGACGACGGGCGTGTCGCCGAGGACGGGTCGATCGACGAATTGCTGGCTGCCGGTGGCCGATTCAGCGAATTCTGGCGGCAGCAGCATGAGGCTGCCGACTGGCACATAGTCGCTGAGTAAGTCGCCGATCAGGTCACGGCGGGTGGCACTTGCGGTATGCCTTACAGTTGATCGGTCGGTCAGCTGGTTGAATCCCGGAGGCGTGGTTGCGTATGAGTGCTGTGGTCTCGATTCCGCGGTACCCCGGCGATGTGACACCCGCATGGCTGTCCGCCGCACTGAGCGGACGGCACGCACCGGTCGAGGTGTCCGGAGTCGACGTGGTGGCCATCGGCACCGGCCAGACCGGGGCGACCTATCGCGTGACGGCCGAGTACGCCGCCGATCCCGGTGAGCTGCCGCAGACCTTCGTGATCAAGCTGCCCGCCCAGGACGACACCGTGCGCGACCGCGTCGTCATCGGCTACCGCAGCGAATGCGCCTTTTACACGTCGGTGGCCGACCGCGTGCGGGTGCCTACCCCGAGTTGCTACTACTGCCAGATCACCGACGACGCCATGGAATACGCGCTGCTGCTGGCCGACCAGGCACCCGCGGTGCAGGGCGATCAGATCGCCGGCTGCGGCGAGCAGGAGGCGCGGCTGTCGGTGCTGGCGCTGGCCGGCCTGCACGGGCCCAGCTGGTGCGACGCCTACTGGCTGGATCTGCCCGGGCTGGCATTTCCCCGTCCGGATGACGACATGGCCAAGGGTCTCGGCGAAGTCGCGAAGATGAGCGCCGACATCACCCTGGAAAAACTGGGCGACCGGATGAGTGCCGAAGATCGCGAGACCTTCACCACGACAATGGGTTTGGTGACACCATGGCTGTCATCCGAGCGGGAGCGGTTCGCGTTGCTGCACGGTGACTACCGGTTGGACAACCTGCTGTTCGATCCGGAGCGCACCCGGGTGAGCGTGGTCGACTGGCAAACGCTCGGTGTGGGTCTGCCGGCACGCGATCTCGCGTATTTCACGGCGACGAGCCTGAATCCGGAGCTTCGATCTATTGTCGAGAAAGACCTTGTCGACGACTATCATCAAGCGCTGCTGGGTTACGGCGTCACCGGCTACGACCGCGAAACATGTTGGCGTGATTACCGACTCGGGATGCCGCAGGCGTTGCTGATTTCCGCCCTGGGCTTCGCCTTCGCAACCTCGACCGAACGTGGTGACGACATGGTGCTGGCGATGCTCAGTCGTGGCTGCCAGGCCGTCCGCGATCTGGGGACGCTGGAACTGTTCGGCTGAGCCCGGTTATCGGTTGAACCGGCCGTCGAGATACTCGGCCCGGCACGCGTTGCGCGCGAGTTTGCCGCTGGTGGTGCGCGGAATCGCGCCGGCGGCAACGAGCCGCAGGTCGGCTACCCGAACCTGATGCTCGCGTGCGACCGCCGCTCGCACGGCCGCGGCGATCGCCTCGGGATCCGCGCGCCCGACGCCCGCGGCGCGTTCGGCGACGATGACAAGTTGCTCGGCCGAGCCACCGTCGGAAGCCTCGGCCGGTACGGAGAACGCCGCCACGTAGCCGGTCCGGATGGCCGGGGACGAATGACTGACCGTGGTTTCGATGTCGTGCGGATAGTGGTTGCGACCGTCGATGATGATGAGGTCTTTGATCCGGCCGGTCAGGTAGATCTCACCGTCGATGTAGACGCCGAGATCGCCGGTGGCCAGCCAGTAGCAGTTGTCCGGCGCGCCCTCGGCATGGCTGCCGTGCTCGAGGCGGGACTGCAGCTTGTTGCCGAACGTGCGCTGCGACTCTTCCTCGCGCCCGAAGTAGCCGCGGGCGACGTTGTTGCCGTGCAGCCAGATTTCCCCGACTCCGTAGTCCGGTACCTCGCCACCGTCCGGGCTGGCGATCACGGCCCACAGATCGCGGAACGGGTGGCCGCAGGACACGTAGGCAACCGCACCGTCGGCGTCCGGCTCGACGATCACCGCGCGCCCGGCGGCGAGTTCGGCGCGGTCCAGGTAGACCGCCTTGAACCCGGAATGCGGGGGAGTGCTGGCAACTCCGAGCGTCGCCTCCGCCATCCCGTAGGACGGTTTGACCGCCGTCGCTGGCAGTCCGTACGGCGCGAAGGCCTTGGTGAATTTCTCGATGGCCGCAATGGTCACCGGCTCCGAGCCGTTGAGCAGGCCGACCACATTGTGCAGGTCGATGTCGGCGCCTTCGGGGGGCAGCCCGCGCTCGGCGGCCAATTCGAATGCGAAATTCGGTGCGGCGGCGAATGTCGGGCCGTTGGCGGCTTCCGCGCTCAGTTCCTTGATCCAGCGGAACGGCCGGCGCACGAAGGCCATGGGATCCAGCAGCGTCAGGTATTCGCCACCGCACAACGCCGGGAACATGATCATGATCAGTCCCATGTCGTGGTAGAGCGGCAGCCAGCTGACACTGTGAGTGTTTCGGTGCAGGTCGCCGGCCAGGATCATCTGCAGCACATTGGTGCAGACGGCGCGATGGGTGACCTCCACGCCGGCCGGGCTGCGGGTCGACCCCGAGGTGTACTGCAGGTATGCGATGTCGTCGGTGCCGATCGTCGGCTCGACGAACATCGAGGCCAGCGACGCCGGGATCGCGTCCACCGCGATCAGTCGCGGGCGCCCGGCCACCGGATGCGCGCGCAACGACTCCCGCACTGACTCGGCCGCCGCGCTGGTCGTCAACACCACGGCGGGGCGCGCGTCGGCCAGCACGGCGGTCAACCGCTCGGTATGACCGGCCAGGGTGGGAGCGAACAGCGGAACCGCGATGTTGCCCGCATTGACGGCGGCGAAGAACGAGGCCACATACTCCAGACCCTGGGGCGCCAGGATCGCGACGCGATCGCCGGGCTTGGCAACCTGCTGGAGACGGGCGCCGATCGAGCGGACCTGGGTCCACAGCTCGTTCCAGCTCAGTTCGAGGACGCGGCCGTCCTGCTCTTTGGCGTAGTCGATGAACCGGTAGGACGGACGGTCGCCGAATGCCGCACGGTTTTGGTCGAAGAACGACGTGAGCGTCAAACCGTCCGGCAGGACGATGGAGCCGTCAGCGAGGACGTAATCATTAATGTCAGCCGCTAGTGGCTTAGCAGCGTCAATCGACAAATGGGGCCGTCCCATGTTGAAAGAATAAGTAACGCTCTTAGTCTTTTGCTCCACCGGGTGGGTGTGTCGCCCAGGTCGTTCAATAACGATGTGATGTATATCACATTACGGCGCCGTAATGAGCAGCTCATCGGGTCGCCGGCAAACGGCTACATTTGCCGTTGTCGGAATGAATTGTGTTGGGGCATTTCGTAGCTCGGGATCAGGTTGTGGTTGCCGATGTTCGCGCGTTCGCAACCGATTGTGAGCGGGGTGCCAGATCTGGGGTGCGTGGGCCCACGCGTCAGTATTGGCTCGACCCTTGATCCACCCGGATCTGGGCCGCGGTGACTTTGCGCGACTCGTCGCTGGCCAGCCAGCAGACGGCGTCGGCGATCTCTTCCGGTTCGGCAACCCAGTCGGGCAGAAACGGCGTCAATACATGCGCCAGCTGGGGGTTGGTTTCCATCGCCCTGGCCACCGCCGCGACCATGTCGCCGGAGCCCATCTGCGTGTTCACCGGGCCGGGGTGGACGCTGTTGACCCGGATCGAGTGTTTGCCCAGTTCGGCTGCGAAGGCCCGGGCCAGCCCGGTGACGGCGTGCTTGCTGGCCGTGTAGTGCACCATGAACGGCTGCTGCTTCGCTCCGGCCGCCGAGCTGATCAGAATGATCGAGCCGCCGCGCCCGCCTTCGATGATCTTGTCCGCGCCGGCCATCACGGTGTTCCAGGTGCCCGTCACGTTGATGTCCAGCACGTGGCCGAAGTCCTCGGGCGTGATCTCGTTCCACGGCTGCGGGGCCGCGACCCCGGCGTTGGCCACGATGATGTCCAGACGTCCGAATGCGGCGACGCCGTCGTCGACGGCCTTGCGCAACGCTTCCAGGTCGCGGGTGTCGACAACCGAGGCAAGGATGCGACGGTTGGTTTCCTCAACCAGGCGAACAGTTTCGGCCAGGTCTTCTTCCGTCGCCGGATCGTAAGGCACGCAGGACGGCAGCTTGCCCGCGATGTCGACGGCGATGATGTCGGCGCCTTCGGCGGCCATGCGCACGGCGTGGGCGCGGCCCTGGCCGCGCGCGGCTCCGGTGATGAAAGCGACACGCCCCTCGAGCTTGCCTGCCATTAGCGCTCCTTCTTCGTGGCTCGCCCGGCCGCCCGGACCAGGTTCGAGCCGATGATCAGACGCTGAATCTCACTGGTGCCCTCGTACAGCCGCAGCAGGCGCACGTCGCGGTAGATGCGTTCGACGGCAACGCCACGCATGTAACCACTGCCACCGTGAATCTGAACCGCGAGATCGGCTACCCGCCCGGCCATTTCGGTGCAGAATAGCTTCGCCGACGACGGCGCCACCCGGCGGTCCTCATCGGTCACCCACAGCCGCGCGGCTTCGCGGACCAACGCCCGGCCGGCCATTACCTCGGTCTGCTGGTCGGCGAGCATCGCCTGGACCAACTGGAAACTGCCGATCGGCTCACCGCCCTGCGTCGCACTGGCCGCGTATGCGACGGACTCGTCGAGCGCGCGTGTCGCGGCGCCGACCGCCAGCGCGGCGATGTGGACGCGTCCCCGCGCCAGCGAAGTCATCGCAGCCCGATAGCCGACGTCTTCGCTGCCGCCGACGAGCGCATCCGAGCCGACGCGAACATCGGTGAAGTTGACGTCCGCCGTCCACGCGCCTTCCTGGCCCATCTTGGCGTCCTTGACGCCCACCTCCACACCCGCGGTATCGGCGGGAACCAGGAACACCGCGATCCCCGGACCCTGGTCGTCGGCTGGGCGGGTGCGCGCGAACACCACGAACAGATCGGCGACCGGCGCGTTGGTGATGAAGCGCTTCTGGCCGGAGATCACCCAATCGTCATCGACTCGGCCGGCTTTGGTGCGCAAGCCGGCCGGGTTGGATCCGGCGCCGGGTTCGGTCAGCGCGAACGATGCGACGACGTCGCCGGACGCGATCGACTCCAGCCAGCGCGACTTCTGTTCGTCGGTGCCGAATCCGACCAGAACCTGCCCGGCGATGCCGTTGTTGGTGCCGAACATCGAACGCAGCGCCAGCGAGGTGTAGCCCAGCTCCATGGCGAGCTCGACGTCTTGCGTCAGGTTGAGGCCGAGCCCGCCCCATTCCTGAGGAATCGCGTAGCCGAACAAACCCATCTTCTTGGCCTCGTTGCGCAGGTCGTCGGGGACGCGATCCTCGTCGAGGATCTCCTGTTCCCGGGGAACGACTGCGGTGCGCACGAATTGCCTTGTCTGAGCGAGGATCTCGCGGAAGTCATCGTCGCTGACTGCCACGGATTCGGCGGTGGCCATGATCAGACACTCCTCTCCCGAGCCGGGATACCCCGGTCCAGCGCAGGATCTTATATCAAATATGATATTTGCCTGGAACCGCCCGGTGGTGGCGAGAACAGTGAAGGATGTGGAGCCAGATGTCGTTGTTGACAGGTCAGACGGCGGTAATCACAGGCGGAGCGCAGGGACTGGGTCTGGCCATCGCGGAGCGGTTCGTGGCAGAGGGCGCGCGCGTGGTGCTCGGCGACGTCAACCTCGAGGAAACCCAAGTCGTGGCCAAACAGCTGGGCGGTGACGACGTCGCCGTCGCGGTGCGGTGCGATGTCACCCAATCGTCCGACGTCGAGGCGCTGATCCAGACCGCGGTGCAACATTTCGGCGGCCTGGACATCATGGTCAACAACGCCGGTATCACCCGCGATGCCACCATGCGCAAGATGACCGAGGAGCAGTTCGATCAGGTCATCAACGTGCACCTGAAGGGGACCTGGAACGGGACCCGGCTCGCCGCGGCGGTCATGCGGGAGAACAAGCGGGGCGCGATCATCAACATGTCCTCGGTGTCCGGGAAGGTCGGCATGGTCGGCCAGACCAACTACTCGGCGGCCAAGGCCGGCATCGTCGGCATGACCAAGGCCGCTGCCAAGGAGCTGGCTTACCTGGGTGTGCGGGTGAACGCCATTGCTCCGGGATTGATCCGTTCTGCCATGACAGAGGCTATGCCGCAACGCATTTGGGACTCGAAGGTCGCCGACGTGCCGATGGGCCGCGCCGGCGAGCCCAGTGAGGTGGCCAGCGTGGCGCTGTTCCTGGCATCCGACCTGTCGTCGTACATGACCGGCACCGTTATGGAAATCACCGGCGGCCGCCACCTATGAGTGCCGAGGTCGTCATCTGCGAGCCCGTCCGCACGCCGATCGGCCGCTACGGCGGAATGTTCTGCTCGCTCAGCGCCGTCGATCTCGGGGTCACCGCCCTGAAAGGACTGCTGGAGCGCACCGGTCTGGCTCCCGATGCCGTACAGGACGTGATTCTCGGTCACTGCTATCCCAACAGTGATGCGCCCGCAATCGGGCGCGTGGTGGCGTTGGATGCCGGCCTGCCGGTGACCGTGCCCGGCATGCAGGTGGACCGCCGCTGCGGCTCGGGCCTGCAAGCGGTCATCCACGCCTGCCTGCAGGTGGGCGCCGGCGACAGCGACCTCGTCGTCGCCGGGGGATGCGAAAGCATGAGCAATGTCGCCTTCTATTCGACCGACATGCGTTGGGGTGGTGCACGCAACGGCGTCCAGGTGCACGACGGACTGGCACGCGGGCGCACGACGGCCGGCGGCCGTCACCACCCGGTCGCGGGCGGGATGCTCGAGACCGCGGAGAATCTGCGCCGCGAGTACGGCATTTCACGACAGGAGCAGGACGAACTTGCGGTGCGGTCGCATCAGCGCGCCGTCGCCGCGCAGAAGGACGGCGTGCTGGTCGACGAGATCATCCCGGTCGTGGTCACCACCCGCGGCGGCGAGGAAGTCATCGACACCGACGAGCATCCCCGTGCCGACACCTCGGTCGAGTCGCTGAGCAAGCTGAAACCGGTTCTGCGTAAGGATGATCCGGAGGCGACGGTCACCGCCGGCAACGCCAGCGGGCAGAACGACGCCGCATCGATGTGTGTGGTGACCACGCGGGAGAAGGCAGACGAGTATGGCCTGACACCCCTGGTCCGCATGGTGTCGTGGGGCCTGGCGGGGGTGGCGCCCAACGTCATGGGAATCGGCCCGGTGCCCGCTACCGAGGCCGCGCTGGCCAAGGCCGGCTTGCAACTGTCCGACATCGATCTCATCGAACTCAACGAAGCCTTTGCCGCCCAAGCCCTTGCCGTGACGCGCGAATGGAAGTTCGGCGCGGGCGATTTCGACCGAACCAACGTGCACGGCTCGGGAATATCGCTGGGACATCCGGTCGGCGCGACCGGGGGGCGGATGCTCGCCACTTTGGCGCGTGAGCTCAACCGTCGCCAGGCACGCTACGGGCTGGAGACCATGTGCATCGGCGGCGGCCAAGGGCTGGCCGCGATCTTCGAACGGGTCGGCTGACGGTGAGCAATCCCGGGTTGCCGCTGGCCGGTCTCACCGTGGTCGAGGTGTCCAGTTTCGTCGCCGCGCCACTGTGTGGAATGACGCTGAGTCAGCTTGGCGCAGAGGTGATCCGCGTCGACCCGATCGGCGGCGCTTCCGACGTCCAGCGCTGGCCACTGTCGGCGGACGGCACCTCGATCTATTGGACCGGCCTGAACAAGGGAAAGCGTTCGGCCACCATCGATATGCGTTCGCCCGAGGGGCAGGAACTGGTGGCGCGGCTGATCACCGAGGGCGACGGGATCGTGGTGACCAATGCCGCCGGCCTGTCCTGGCTGAGCCATGATGTGCTGGCAGCCAAGCGATCCGACGTGGTTCACGTCCAGTTGCTCGGGCGCGGTGACGGCTCCACCGGGGTGGACTACACCGTGAACGCAGGCATCGGCTACCCGCTCGTCACGGGCCCGGCCGACGCGGCCGGTCCGATCAATCATGTGTTGCCGGCCTGGGATGTGTGCTGCGGACTGTACGCGGCGTTGGCGGTCGTGACCGCCGTCCGGCGTCGCGAGCAGTCCGGGGCCGGGGCGCGGATCAGCCTGGCGTTGGAGGATGTCGCCCTGGCCACCGCCGCGAATCTTGGCTTGTTGACCGAACCTCAGGTCAACGGGACGCAGCGTGAGCGACTGGGCAATGCCATCTACGGTCAGTACGGGCAGGACTTCACCAGCCGTGACGGGGCCCGGTTCATGATTGTCCTGTTGACCGGCAGGCACTTTCGTGACCTGCTCACGGTGACGGGCACGGGCGCCGCGGTGTCGGCGCTCGGGGAGGCGCTGGGGGTGGATTTCGGCTCCGAGGGTGATCGTTACCGGTACCGGGACGTGCTGTCCGGTCTATTCGCCACCTGGTTCGCCGACCATACCGCCGAAGAAATCACCGCCGCGCTGTCGGACACCACGGTGTTGTTCGAGCGCTACTGCACCTTCGCCGAGGTTGCGGCTGGTCCGAAAGTAACTGCTAATCCCTTGTTTTCGCGTCTGCGGCAACCCGGCGTAGGCGACTATCTGGCACCCGGCCTGCCGACCGCGTTCGACGGTGCGCATCCGGGTCCCGCGCCCGCGCCCGCCCTGGGGCAAGACACCGCCGAGGTCCTGCGCGGCCTGGGCTTGACCACCGCCGACATCGAGCGCCTCGCCAGCGCGAACACCATCGCCTGTTGAGCCGGAAGGACCCACCGCACATGACCAAGCTCGCCCAAACCCTCGGGCTGACCGAATTCCAGACCGAGATCATCGCCACGGTGCGCCAATTCGTCGAGAAAGAAGTCATCCCCAACGCGGCCGAACTCGAACGTGGCGACACCTACCCGCAGCACATCGTCGACCAGATGCGCGAGATGGGCCTGTTCGGACTGATGATTCCGCAGCAGTACGGCGGGCTGGGGGAGTCGCTGCTGACCTACGCGCTTTGCGTGGAGGAACTGGCGCGCGGCTGGATGAGCGTATCCGGAGTGCTCAACACCCATTTCATCGTGGCGTACATGCTGCGTCAGCACGGCACCGACGAGCAGAAGCAGCGGTTCCTGCCCCGGATGGCGGCCGGCGAGACTCGCGGCGCGTTTTCGATGTCGGAGCCGGAGCTGGGTTCTGATGTCGCGGCGATCCGCACCCGCGCCCGTCGCGATGCCGACGGCACCTACACCATCAATGGCCAGAAGATGTGGCTGACCAACGGCGCCACCTCCACCCTGGTGGCGGTGCTGGTGCGCACCGACGAAGGCTCGGACAAACCGCACCGCAACCTGACCGCGTTCCTGGTCGAGAAGCCAGTCGGATTCGGCGAAGTCGTTGCCGGCCTGCACATTCCAGGCAAGATCGACAAGCTCGGCTACAAAGGCATCGAAACCACCGAGATGATTTTCGACGGTTACCGGGCCGGCGCCGACGATGTGCTCGGCGGCATCACCGGGCAGGGCTTCTTCCAGATGATGGACGGCATCGAGGTCGGCCGGGTCAACGTGTCGGCACGCGCGTGTGGCGTCGGGTTGCGTGCCTTCGAGCTCGCGGTGCGCTACGCGCAACAGCGCCAGACGTTCGGAAAGCCGATCGCCGAGCACCAGGCCATCGCGTTTCAGCTGGCCGAGATGGCGACAAAAGTCGAAGCGGCACATCTGATGATGGTCAACGCTGCGCGGCTGAAGGATTCGGGCGAGCGTAACGACGTCGCTGCCGGCATGGCCAAATATCTGTGCAGCGAATACTGCACCGAGGTGACTCAGCAGAGCTTCCGGATCCACGGCGGCTACGGCTATTCCAAGGAATACGAGATCGAGCGGTTGATGCGCGACGCGCCGTTCCTGCTGATCGGCGAGGGAACCAGCGAGATCCAGAAGAACATCATCAGCAAGCGATTGCTCGCGGAATACCAGGTGTAGGCAGATGAGCGTTCCGGATTTCGTTGCGCGGCCTCAGCTCTCCGAGGACGTCGCGCGGATTATC
The DNA here is from genome assembly GCF_900176255.2 of Mycobacterium ahvazicum. Classification (GTDB taxonomy): domain Bacteria; phylum Actinomycetota; class Actinomycetes; order Mycobacteriales; family Mycobacteriaceae; genus Mycobacterium; species Mycobacterium ahvazicum. Next base: position 1,539,094 of record NZ_FXEG02000003.1, on the reverse strand, counting down.
CGCGGGCGGATATTCGACGGCGTCTACACCGCGGGGTCCTATATCCGGCTGGATCAATTGGCTGCCGAGCTGGGGATCAGCGTCACGCCGGTCCGTGAGGCGCTGTTCGCGCTGCGCGCCGAGGGGCTGATCGCCCAGCAGCCCCGCCGCGGCTTCGTGGTATTGCCGGTCACCGGCCGAGACGTCACCGACGTGGCGAACGTACAGGCACATGTCGGAGGGGAGCTGGCCGCGCGGGCCGCGGTCAACATCACTGCCGAGCAGCTGCATGAACTCAAGGAACTCCAGGCCCAGCTGGAACAGGCCTATGCCGGCGATGACCACGAGCGGACGGTCCGGCTCAACCACGAGTTTCACCGGGCCATCAACGTCGCGGCGGACTCGCCGAAACTCGCTCAGTTGATGTCGCAGATCACCCGTTACGCCCCCGAATCGGTGTTTCCCTCGATCGAGGGCTGGCCGAGCCAGTCGATCAAGGACCATCGGGAGATCTTGACGGCGCTTGAAATTCACGACGACAAGCTTGCCCGCGCGGCGATGTCGGAACACCTTGCCGCCGGCGCGATCCCGTTGATCGATCATCTCGTCGCGCGTGGTGTGGTGCTCGACGAAGAGTCTTAGCTCTGGCGGAAGGTGTTGCGGTAACTCTGCGGCGATACTCCGGACAGCCGACGGAATTGCTCGCGGAAATTCGTCGCTGACGCGAAACCTACTTGACGCGAAATGGTTTCGACGCTGTCGGCAGTTCTCTCCAGCAGTCGTTGCGCATGGCGGACCCGAACATTGTTGACCCACTGCATCGGCGTCTGACCGGTCTCGAGCTTGAATCGGCGATTGATTGTCCGCTCGCTGCTGGCTGCCCGGCGGGCAATGTCTCGCAGCGTCAGTGGCAGGTGCGCGTTGTTCTCGATCCAAACCAGCAGGCCGTCGAGTTCGGTGTTGGACATGCGGCGGTTGCGGATGATGAATTGTGCTTGGCCGCCGCTGCGGTGCAGCGGGGTGACGGCGAGGCGGGCGGCGTCAGCGGCTGCGGCCGAGCCATAATCGCAGGCGACCATGTGCAGGCACAGATCCAGTCCGGCCGACGCTCCGGCCGAGCTGAGGACTTGGCCTTCGTCGACGTAGAGCGCATCGGCATCGAGCCTGACATTCGGGTAAGTCGCGGAAAACAATTCCGCCGGAAGCCAATGCGTGGTCGCCCGCTTGCCGTCGAAGATGCCCGCGGCGGCGACGGTAAAAGCACCGCTACAGATCGATGCAATTCGAATTCCCCTGTGGTAAGCCGACTTCAATGCTTCGATCACGTCGCCGCGGACTGCTGCCGCGGCATCGTTGCGGCCCGGCACGACGATGGTGTCGGCGTTGGCGAGCTCGTCCAGGCCGAAGTCCGTCGCGATCCGGATTGGCCCCGCCGCGACCACGGGTTCGCAGCCACACACTCGAACGCGGTAGCCTGGCGCTGCGTTGGCGAGCCAGACACGGCCGAAGACCTCGACCGCGATCGCGAGATCGAACGCGATGGTGTCGGGCTCGGCCAGAACAGCGACAGAATGCATGGCTTGGCAATATACCGGCGCAATGTGGCAATCCAGCCACTGGTCTGAGTTGCCGCGACCGGCGAACATAGCCGGGTGCATGCGCAAATCGTGTTGTACGACGGCTTCGACCCGTTGGACGTCATCGCTCCGTTCGAGGTTCTGGCCGCCGGCTCGGATATGGTCGCGGGCGAGCTTTGGGTGACATTGGTAGCGGCGGAAGGCCCTCGCCGCGTGACCAGCGGGACCCGCGGTTTGACGCTGGCCGCCACCGCCGTGCTCGATCCGTCCGAACCCGGGTGCGTGATCGTCCCCGGTGCCAGCGGGCCGATCGCTGGTGACCCCGATGACGGCGTCGACACCATTCCGGTGTTGTTGGCACGGGCTGCGCAGACGGAGCTGACTCCACTGCTGCACAAGGCATTTGCCAATCCCGACGTGACCATGGCGGCGGTGTGTGGTGGTTCGGTGGTGATGGCGATGTCGGGTCTGATCGAAGGACGCCACGCCGTGACGCATCATCTGGGTCTGGATCTGCTCGAGGCCGCAGGTGTGCACCCGGTGGCGGCCCGAGTCGTTGACGACGGAGATCTCGTGACAGCGGGCGGGGTGACGTCGGGACTCGACCTGGCCCTGCATCTGCTCGATCGCCTCTACGGTCCTCGAATCGCGCACGCCGTCGAGGAACTCTTCGAATACGAACGGCGCGGCACCGTATGGCGGCCCGTGGGCCGAGAGCCTGTGGAGGTTTAGTTGAGCATCGACGGCGACTGGGACGTGACGATCAAGACTCCGATCGGAACACTGGCGGTGCAGTACGCGTTCACGCAGCTGCGCGACGGGCTCGCCGGTACGGCGACTTACAAAGACGAAACCGTTGCGCTGCAAGGGCTTACGAGCGAGCCGGCGGATGGTGGTACCCGACTCACCTGGCGTCAGTCGGTGAGCAGGCCCATGCGGCTGAATCTGGCTTTCGACGTACTGGTCCACGGTGATGTCCTGAGCGGACACTCTCGCGCCGGCCGATTGCCACGCTCGGCGGTATCGGGGGTTCGCCGGTAGCCGTCGCCATCGCTTGTTGCTGGGGCGGGGCGGGGCATACGCTGCCATCAGGGTGGGCAACGAATGGAGAGAACAACATGACTCCAACACTTCGGGTATCGGCCCTCTTCGTTGCAACCGCGACGGCGATCGCGTTCGCGGCACCGGCGCATGCGGATTTGCTCGACCCGATCCCCGGTAATGGCGTCTTTGTCGTCGGGGTTGACATCGCACCCGGTCTCTACCACACCGGCGGATCGGGCTCGGCATTCGGAGTGTGGATCAACAATGTGCCGACCCAGGATTCGATGTGCTCGTGGTTCACCTACAGCACCCCCGATGCGAACAAGGATCATGTACTGCAGACGAACACCTCGATCGGTCCGATGTTCGCGAATATCAATACTTCGGTGAAGGCCTTCGAGTCGCTGAACTGTCAACCCTGGACCCGGGTGCCCTAGCGCCGGTCCGCATCGGCCAGCATTTCGCGCAGCCGGCGGATGTCGACCTTGCCGGTGCCGCCCCGCGGAACGTCGTCATCGGAGTCCAGCAGGAGCCACACCGTCGGCACCTTGAACGAACTCATCGCGGCCTTCGCCGCACTGCGCAGCCGCGCGGCTGTCAGCCCACGATCACCGCGCACCACCGCCGCGCCTACCCGTTCCCCCGTGGTGCCAGGCACATTCGTGACGAAGGCATTATCGACGCCCTCGATCGTGCGCAACGCTCGTTCGACCTCACTCGGGTAGACCGTCGCGCCGCTGACTTTGAACATGTCGTCGGATCGCCCGTGGTAGAACAGGAATCCGTCCTCGTCCAGATGGCCGAGGTCGCCGGTCGGGTAGAAGCCGTCGACGGTGAACAGCTCTTCGCGACCGCGACCACAGATCCCCCGCATCGTGTGCGGTCCACGGAGCTGGATCATCCCGGTGGTACCCACCGCGAGGGGCTGGCCGCTGTCGATGTCGACGATGCGGACCTCCATGCCGTCGAACGGTTTTCCGCAGCTGCCCCACGCCGTCGTCGGCATATCCGTGTCGGCGGGGTAGCCGCAGTACGGCCCGAAAGCCTCGGTCATGCCGAACAGCGTGGCTCGAGCTCCGGGCGCGGCTCGCTGCTCGGGCGGCAGCAGGGCTTCCAGGCTGCCCGGTCGCAGTGCCGACAGGTCTACGCCGGCTGCGCTCGCGTGCCGGGCCAGTACCTCGGCTTGATCCGGCCAGCCGCGAAACAGGTTGACGCGCTCGCGTTCCAGCAATCGCAGCGTGGTTTCGGGCCGGGGGAGTTCTTCGGTCACCAGGGTGGCGCCGGCCAGCAGGGCGGACAGTATTCCGCTGCCGAAACCCCCCACCCAGAAGAACGGCATCGGCAGATAGAGACGGGTTTCGGAGGTGATGCACCGCGCCGCAAGTCCCGACCGCACGGCGCCCAACGCGCTGCCATGGGAGTGCATGACTCCTTTGGGTGTTCCGCTGCTGCCGGAGGTGAACATGATGACCAGCGGGTCGGCGGCGGTCACCGTTGCGGTCATGGCGTCGACGATATGGCGGGCGCGATCACTCGCATCAGCCTTGTCAAGCTGCCCGGTCGACCAAACGTGGCGTAGCGCAGGCAGTTCGGCCTGCGGTACCGCCTTGAGGTCGTCGAGATAGCGATGGCCCCGGAATTGGTCGACGCTCACCAGGAACTGCACGGCCGCGATGCGCAGCTGCGCTACGAGTTCGCGGGCCCGCAGCAGGGTGCTCAACGGAACCAGCACGGCGCCAATGCGGGCCAGCGCCATGGAGATCCGCACCCAACGGACGCTGTTGGGCATGATCAATCCGACCCGGGTACCCTTGCCGACGCCGGCTTCGATGAATGCCGCCGCCAAATCGCTTGTAGTCGAATCGAGTTCGCGGTAGCTAAGCCGAGACGTGGGATCGATCACCATCGGCGAATCCCCGTCGCGGCCGGCTCGGAGCCGGACCAGCGCGTCGATGGTGTTAGGCATCGAAGAGCTGCTTCAGGCGCTGGATGTCGACCTTGCCGCTGGACATCAGCGGGACGTCGGCGCGTGCCAAGCTGATGAACCGTTTGGGGATCTTGTACGCGGACAGTACGGATTTGAGTCGTTCGCTCAACGTCACGGTGTCCAGCGCAGTGGCGCCGTCCGGCCGGACCACCACCGCGGCGACGAGTTGCCCGCGTCGTGGGTCGGGTAGGCCGATGACGTACGCCGCAGCTCCGTCGGTGACCTTGGCGATGGCCTTTTCCACCTCGGCCGCCGAGACGTTGGCGCCGGCCGTCTTGATCATCGCGCTGCGCCGGCCGGCAAAGTAGACGAAGCCGTCGCTATCCGTGCGCACCAAATCGCCGGTGTGCAACCAGCCGTCGGCGTCGAAGCACTCTTCGCGCGCCCGCTTGTAGTAGCCCTGCATCACATACGGCCCGCGGATGCAGAGTTCGCCCACCTCTCCCACGGCGACGCGTTCGGCCGTATCGGGGTTGATCAGCATCGTCTCGAATCCGGGTGCGGGCTTGCCGAACGATCCGCGCCGCGCTTCGGGCTGATCGGATTCGTCCTCGGCGATCAGCACGACGCTACCGGCCTCGGTCATGCCCAGCATGTTGTGCCGCAGCTCCGGATCGGCCGGCCTGGTGTCGGGGGCCATGATCGGGTAGAGGTTGCCGCGCCGCATGGACGACAGATCACGTCCGGGGTAACTCGGGTGGTCGGCCAGGTGTGCGATGCCGGCCGCGAATCCGTTGGTCGCCGTCGGCTTTTCGGCTTCCAGCAAATCCAGCATCGCCCCCGCGTCGGTGGCGTTGGAGCACACCAAGGTCGAACCGGCCACCAGGCTGGCCAGCAGACCGAACGCGAACCCGCCAATCCAGAAGAACGGCGAATTGCAGAACAGTTTGTCGGCGGGCGTCAATCCGCGAATCTTGTTGAGGTTGCGTTGATGTCCCAGCAGCGCGGCATGGGTGTGCACCACGCCCTTGGGGGCGCTGGTCGATCCCGACGTGTAGACGATCGATAGCGGATCGCAGCCGTAGACGTCGGCTTCCATCGCCCGCAGCAGCTCGGGGTCGACGGTGCCGGCTCGTCGGCATACCGTCTCGTGAGTGATTGCAACGTGGCGCAGTTGCGGGGCGGCGGGTGAAAACAACCGGGAGTCGAGATCGACGTTCGGGAGGACCTCGGCCAACCGCCGCGCATAGTCGTGGGAGCGAAAAGACGCCGCGGTCAGCAGTATTTCGACATCGCTGTCGACCAGTTGCTCGCCCATTTCGCGGGCGGTGACAAACGTCGAGAACGGGACCACCACAGCGCCGATCCGGGCGGCGGCCAGCATCGCAACCACGAACTCGGTGCCGTTGGGGTAGAGCACGCCCACATGGGTCCCCTTGCCCGCGCCGAGGGCGATCAGTCCGCGGGCGAGCTCCGCCGATGCGATGTCGGCTTCGGCGTAACTGATCCGCTCTGCGTCGCACACCAGCAGCGGGTGGTTGTCCCGCGAGCCGGCTTGCTGCCGTAGGACGTCGGCGACCGTCGAATCACCGGGCATGATCGCGCTGCGCCGCGGATTCGTCGAAGAACCGGCGGATCTCACTCAGGTCGGCTTTACCCGACGGGGTACGCGGAATCTCACCGACGATCGCGATCGCGGTAGGAATCTCGTAGCGGGCCAACCGCGTTCGCAGATACTGCACCAACGCATCGGTATCGGTGCCGCCGGAGTCGCGCAGTTGCACCATCGCGACCGGTGTCTCGCCCAGACGGGCGTCGGGCCGGCCGATCACGGCCGCGCCCGCTACCGCCGGATGGCCCTCCAATGCGACGCGCACGTCGTCGGGCATCACCTTGAAGCCGCCGCGGATGATCGCCTGATCGGCGCGCCCGACGATCCAGAGGAAGCCGTCGGCGTCGATGCGCGCCAAATCCGTGGTCCGCATCCAGGGCACCGAACGCCCCAGTTGTCCCGGTTTGACCTCGAGCAGCCCGACCTGGTCGGCTCCCAGTGGCGTGCCGGCGTCGTCGACCACCCGCAGCTGGGCGCCCGGGTTGGCCCGCCCGACGCTACCGCGTTTGGTGGCCCAATGCTGCCGGTAGTCGGCCAGGGTCCAGCCGGCCACCCCGCCACCGAATTCTGTTGCAGCATAAGATGTTAAGACAGGTATGCCATATTTCTGGGTGAAGGCGTCGGCGTCGTCGGCCGACAGCGGGGCGGTGCCGCAGGTGACCGCTCGAATACTGTCCAGATCGGCACGCGACAGCTCGGAATGCAACACCGTCCGCAACGCGGCCGGCACCAGCGAGACAGCGCGGGGCCGGTGCGTGCGCACCGCCTGTGCCCAGGCGTTGAGCTCGAAGCGTTCCAGCAGCACAAAGGATCTTGCTTCGGTGACACATTGCAGGACCCGGAAGACGCCGCCCATGTGCACCAGCGGTGAGTTCATGATCGCGACACCGCGGCGCAGTTCCTGCGGCGCCGGCGTCTGATCGGGGTCCGGACCCATCACGCTGCGCGCCAGCATGTCGTAGCCGAGGTCGATTCGCTTGGGCGGACCCGTCGTTCCGCTGGTCAGCATCCGCACCGCGATTTGCGTTGCGGCCGTGGGCCACTCGCGTACCGGCTCGCCGGGCTCGGCGAGGCATCCGGAGATCGGCATGGTCGGCGTGCCGGGCGTGACCAAGGTAGCCAGATCTTCGGGCTCGCCGACCACCAGGGGCAGTCGGAGTGCGGCGATGTCGGCTCGGGTGCGCTCGTCGCCCCGCGATGGATTGATGGTGACCACTGTCCCGCCACCCAGCAGCACGCCGAGGAACGCCGCCACTTGGCCCGGCCGGTTGCGCAGCAGCATCCCGATCGCGGGGTCGTGGCGGTGTTCGGCGGTCACCGACGCCATGTGCCGGGCCGCGTCGGCGATCCTTCCCCACGACAGCCATCGGCCGTCGTACTCGATCGCGGGTGCGCTCGGCCGCAGCTCCAGTACGTCGGCGATGCGTCGACTCAGCGGATGACGGCTCATCAGCGGATCTTTGGATTCGCAGCCTTGGCATCGGCGCCCTGCTGCGCCGCCAGTTCGGCGGTGCCCAGGGGGTTGCCCAGCCGGGTGTAGATCAACCCCTGCTCCATGGCGGCGCGGTACGGCCTGTCCAGCGATTCCCAGATCGCCTTGACGGTGCCCTGCGTGGCCGACGGCGGCTTGGCCGCAATCACCGCGGCGATCTCGTGGGCTCGGCTCCAGAGCTGGTCGGTCGCGACGACCTCGGACACCAAGCCGATCCGCAACGCCGTGTCGGCGCTGACCCGTTCGTCGTTGCCCATCAATGCGATGCGCAACGTTTCGCCCAGACCGATGCGGCGCATCAGGCCGATCGGCTCCAGTGCGCAGACCAGGCCCACCGAGACGTGTGAGTCGAAGAACGTTGCGTCATCTGCGCAGATGACCACATCGGACTCGTTGATGAAGTAGAACGCACCAGCGGTGCACATGCCCTGAACGGCGCACACCACCGGCTTCCACAACTTCTGCCACTTGGGGCTGAGCAGTTCGCCGGGATCCTGGTGATTCCATACGTTTTCGGGTTGCCCGTACGGCGTCTTGATGTCCAGGCCCGCGCTGAAGGCCCGGCTGCCGGCGGCTCGCAGCACCACCGCGTGCACCGACTCGTCGAGTCTGACGGTGCGCCACGCTTCGGCCATCTCCTCACACATCGTGCGGTTGAACGCATTGAGCTGATCGGGACGATTCAGCGTGATGGTCGCGACGTGGTCGTCCGCGCCGACGTCGAGCAGAATGGTTTCGAAACGCGGGGTACTCAACGGCACTGCCAGTTTGGTTTGCGCTTCTCTACAAAGGCTTTAGGGCCTTCGGCGGCGTCCTCAGTGCGCAGCACCCGTTCCCGGAAGGTTTCGGCCATGATCTCGGCCTCGTGCAACGGCACGTTCAAGCCCTTCAGAATCGCCAACCGGGTGCCCCGAACCGCCAGTGGCGCGTTGGAGTTGACGATGTCGGCTATCTCGCGGGCACGGCCCAGCAGCTGGTCGTGCTCGACGACCTCACTGATCAATCCGAGCTCGTACGCGCGCCCGGCGCTCATCCGTTCGTGCTTACCCATCAAGGCCATTCGCAAGGCGATCGAGCGGGGCAGCACCCGGGAGATCCGCACCAATTCACGGCCGGCCACCAGCCCGATGCTGACGTGCGGATCGAAAAACGTCGCCTGTTCGGATGCGATGACGATGTCTGTCGTGGTGACCCAGTCCATGCCTGCGCCACAACAGATTCCGTTCACCGCGGTGATCATCGGCTTGGCCATCGTGCGGAACGGGGGAGTGCCTTCCTGCGGGGCCTCCCACTGGTCGTAGGTCGACAGATACGGCCGCTCGTAAATCACCTTGCCGTCTTTGGGAATCTCCCTGACATCGGCCCCGCTGCAGAACGCGCGTCCGGTACCCGTCACGATGGTCAGCCAGACGCTGTCATCGTTTTCGACCTCGTGGTAGGCGGCGCGCAACTCGGAGACCATGTGCGGGCTCAGCGCGTTGAGCGCCTCCGGCCGGTTCAGTGTGATCGTGGCGGTGTGCCCGTCGACCTCGTATTTGATGGTGTCGAACGAGTCAGCAGGCATCCTTGTTCCCTTCAGCGTCCATCGAATTTCGGCACGCGTCGTTGCCGATAGGCTTCCAGGCCCTCTTTGAAATCATTGGTCCGACAGGACAATTCGAGGTTGAACAGCTCTTGTGTCAGGGACTCGCCCAACGACGCGTGCTGGCCGTAGTTCAGGGCTTGCTTGGCCAGTCCGAGCGCGACGGTCGGCCCGTCGGCGAGGCGCGCCAGCAGCTGCTCGACGGTGTCGTCGAGTTCGGCCGGGTGGGCGGCCTGGTGAATCAAGCCCCAGTCGGCCGCGTCGGCTCCGCCCACCTTCTCGCTGAGCAGCAGCATGCGCCGGGCCCGCGCCATCCCGACGAGTCGGGGCAGCAGCCAGCTCGCACCGGAATCCGGGCTGAAACCCCGTTCGATGAACGGTTCCCAGAACACGGCATCGTCGGCCGCCACGGCGAAGTCGGCGGCGAGGGCGAGATTGCAACCCATGCCCACTGCCCAGCCCCGAACCGTGCAGACCACCGGGAGGTGGATGGTTTGCACCAGCTCGATCAGCCGGTGCGCGGCGTGTGGAATCCGGCGCACCAGGTCCCCGGTGCGCGGCCGCTGTCGACTGCCGTTGTTGGTAGCGACCCAGTCGGCGCCCGAGCAGAAGTCTTCGCCGGCGCCGCGCAGGTGGATCGCGCGCAACGAGTCGTCGGCGGCGGCATCGGTCAGTACGCGGACCAACGTCTCGATCATCAAGTGGGTCAAAGAATTACGCCGCTGTGGGCGATCGAGAGTGAGCCGCAGAATCGGGCCGTCCCGACGTGGGATCACCGACCCCTCGGCGTCGGCCGCATCGGCGTCGTGACTCACCGTCGAATCCGGCCTTTCTCAGCGATACGGTTACCCATACAGTAGGCAATACGATTGATACGCTGTATAAGTTATCAAGTAAACGCTGCCGACGGAACAACCGGGTCATACCCGGCGGAAGAGGACCATGCCCCGCGCCGGCGACGATGCACAGGATGAACAGGAGCGGCGCCAATGCCCGAGGGGACACCGGTACGCGCCGATGACGCAAAATTCGGCGAGATGCCCCTTGCTCAAACCATGGCGGCCGCCCGCGCGATGCGGCGGCTGAGTTCACTACTGCTCTCCCTGGAACATCCGCATCCAACGGTTGACGCGATGCTGGCGAAGTTCGGCGAATGGGAAAGTGAGCTCGCCTCCGCCGCGCCGCAGGACCACGCGCCCCGAATCGGTGAGATGGACGACGACCCGCGCCGGGTGTACCTCAACCACGCCACGAACATCGGCGCCTACAACCCGTCCTTCCCGGAGTACTCGTTCGACTACCTCGATGCGGACAAGGCCGAGGGGCGGGTCGTCTTCCCCGTCGTCTACGAAGGGCCGCCGGGACTGGTGCACGGTGGCTTTCTGTCCGTGTTCTTCGACTGCGTGATCCAGCATCACAGTTGCGTCATGGGACTATCCGGTAAGACGCGATCGATGCACGTGAGTTTCCGGCGGCCCACGCCGTTGCTGACCGAGCTGCGCTTCGAGATTGCCCGATCGCAGATCGAGGGAGGCATCGAGTCGACCGCACGGCTGCTGCGTGGCGATGAAGTGTTGTGCATCGGCCGGGTCAATACCCTGGCGTCGCAGCCGGACAAGCTGACCGGCTATCGATTCGGCAGGCGGCGAAAGGAATCCGCGACATGACGGGCCCGAGCGACGATCGCGTGCTTTTCGAGGTTGATCCGGGCAAGAGAATCGCGACGATCACCCTGAACAATCCCGAGCAGCGCAACTCCTATGACGCCACCATGCGCGAGGCCATCGGCCGGTGCCTGGATCAGGTGGCTGAAGACGACGATCTGACTGTGGTACTGCTGCGCGGAGCCGAGGGAGTCTTTTCCGCCGGGGCCGACATGAACAACGCATACGGCTGGTATGACGAGAAGTCCAAGGCGCCCGACGCGGCCGCCCCCAAGCGCCGGCCCAGCCAGCGTAGGCGACTTGCGGTGGACCGCAAGTCATTCAGCTTCTACCACAACTTCATGGGCTTCCCGAAGGTGACGGTAGCAGAGATATCGGGGTACGCCTTGGGCGGCGGTTTCGAGATGGCGCTGATGACCGACATCTCGGTGATCGCGCGTGACACCAAGATCGGCATGCCGGCGACCCGGTTCCTGGGACCCGCGCTCGGCAGCCTGCACATGTTCTTCCACCGGTTGGGCCCGGTCCTGGCGCGGCGCCTGCTGTTGACCGGCGACGTCATCGAAGCGGGCGAGCTCGAACATTTCGGAATCTTCACCGACACTTGCGATCCCGGCGCCGTGACTGCGCGTGCTCGTTACTGGGCCGAGAAGGCGGCGAAGATGCCCGCCGACGGAGTTGTGATCGCCAAGGAAGCATTCCGCCTCGTCGAGCAATCCCAGGCGTACAGCGGTGAGGAAGTCGCGAGCTATCTCTTCCACGCCTACGGCACCAACCTGCAATTCGGGCCGGACGAATTCAACTTCGTCAAAACCCGCGCCGAGCACGGCACCAAGGAGGCGTTCCGGCTACGCGACGAGCACTTTCATGTGCCGGAACCCGAAGCTTAGCAAGGAAATTCGCGCCTAACGGTCCGCGGTTGCCTTCGCTCGGGCACGTGGAGAGGCCGACTTCGTCGCCTTGCGCGGCCGGGATGTCGTCGACTTGGCGGCTTTTGACCCCTCGTCGATCAATCGTTTGGCGTGGTCGAGGATGCAGGTGAGGCCGTACTCGAAATTGGTTTCATCCGGCGCACCGATCCGGTGACCTATCCGGCTCACCTGCGCGAGCAGCGGAGTGTTTTCCGGGTCGATGGCAACGGCGTCCTCGATGGCGCGCGGGCCGACGTCGGAGGACTGGTTCTTTTCGTAGAGCCGCTGCAGTACCACCGAGCCGCGGACGTGGACCGAAACCGCCGAATAGGTGTCGAAGGCGTCTTCGGGCGTGAGGCCGGCCTCGACCAGGTTGGAGATCGCCTTCTCCATCTCGAGGGCGCCGAGTCGGGCCGCCTTGGGGCTCAGCGCCGCGCGAATCAAAATCAGATCGCACAGAATTGGGTTGCCCATGAACGTCTTACGCATCGAGCGGGCGTGGTTGCGCAGGGTTTCGCGCCAATCGCTGGCTTCCACATAGGGCGTGGCGAACACGTATTTGCTCAACGCGCGGTCGGTCATCGCGTTGAGCAAGTCGTCCTTCTTGCGGAAATACCAGTAGATGCTGGTGACTCCGACGCCGAGGTGTTTGCCCAGCAGCGGCATGCTCAAGTTGTCGATCGAGACTTGCTCGGCGAGTTCGAATGCGCCGCTGATGATGTCATCGGGGTTGATGGACCCGCGTTCGCGTCGTTGACGCTTATCAGCGGTTGCCTGCTTTGCCACTACGGGCACCTCCATCAAAATGTATCCTGCGCGTACGGTTGGAAATCGTGCCACCGATTGATTCAAATCTACCGGTAGATGTGCTCCCACCTGCGTATACGTAGGCGTGTCGCCATTCGGGTATGGCCGTCAACCGGGCTCTCGTACGCTTTTCCATCTGCTACTGTAATACCTATCGTAGGCTTTTTGGTATAGAAGGCTGGACGGGCGAAGATGACCGGACGCAAGCCATCGGCTGCCGCACCGCATGAGCCGCGGAAATCTCGATGGATCTAGGTCTGGGGAATGCGACAGCAGTAGTTGTCGGCGGTAGCCGTGGCATGGGTTTGGCCGCATCCCGTTGCCTCGCCGAGGACGGCGCACGGGTGGCGCTGGTCGGCCGAACCCAAGCCGTCCTCGACAACGCGGTGGCGGATCTCACTGAACGCGGCAGTCCGGACGCGGTTGGGTTCGCGGTCGACATCGGGGACGCCGCCGAGGTCGACGGGGTCTTCGCCGAGATCTCCACCCGCTGGGACGGCGAACTCAACGTGCTGATCAACACGGTCGGGCCCGGAGCGCCGGGCAGCTTTGAAGAGCTGACCGACGACCAGTGGCGCGAGGCCGTCGAAGACGGCGTGCTGGGCATGGTGCGCTGTGTGCGTTCGGCGCTCCCCCTGCTGCGCAAGGCGCAGTGGGCGCGGATTGTCAACTTTTCGGCGCATTCGACGCAGCGGCAAAGTGTGATGTTGCCCGCCTACACCGCGGCCAAGTCGATGCTGACGAGCGTGTCGAAGAACCTGTCGTTGTTGCTCGCCAAACACGAGATCCTGGTCAACGTGGTGTCTCCGGGCAGCATCGCCTCCGAGTCGCTCGTCGGCTGGGCCGACTCGGTCGGTGTCGACGGTAGCGACCCCTACCGTCTGATGGAGGCCATCGACAAGCACTTTGGGCATCCGGCGCATATGCCGCGTGCCGGCCTGCCGGAAGAGATCGGACCCGTCGTCGCATTTCTCGCATCGCGGCGCAACTCCTACATGACCGGCGCAAACATCAACGTCGACGGTGGTTCGGACTTCACCTGACTCAAATCGCTTGGCCGACAAAAGGAGTGGATTGTGGCGACAGCTACTGAGGCACGCGCCTGGGCGCGCGGAGCACTGCGGGGAATCGGCGACTCCCTCTACACGCCGTTTTGCGGTACCGACGGTGACGACATCGACTGGGACGCCTACCGGACGCTGGTGCGGTACTGCGTCGGCGATCTCGGGCACCCGATGTTGTGGTGCACCAGCGGGCTTTCCGAGTTCTGGTCGCTGACCAACGACGAGCGCAAGCGCTTGCTGGAGGTGGCGATCGAGGAGGCGCGCCGCATCAATCCCGATGTGGTGGTGCAGTCCTGCACGGCGGCCATGTCAGCCAAGGACTGTCTGGATTTGACTCTGCACGCCCAGGCCTCCGGTGCGGACATCGTCTACATCCAAACACCGATGATGGAGGCACACGGCGGCGACGGCGTGCTGCGCTTCTTCAAATACGTTGCCGCGCGGACGGATATCGCGCTGGGCATGTTCAATTCCCCGTCCTCGGGTTATGTGCTGACGCCAGCCGAAAGCGCCCGCATTTACGATGAGGTGCCTGCGGTATGCGCCACCAAGGAGGGCGCGTTCCGGCCCGCGGCGAGCAGAATGCTGCATGAACTGGCACCGGGTCTGGCGGTGTGGGAATGCGACAAGACGGTCTACCGCGCCGGATGGCTGCGGGACGGAATCGTCTGTCCGGCACAGTTGGGTACCGCCGGCTACCTGTTCGAAACCCCGCACCGGCGACTCTTTTCCGAGTACTGGGATCTGGTGATGTCCGACAAGCTGCTCGAGGCAATGGATTACGGTCGCGAGTCCGGACTGGACCAATTCGATCTCGACGTCGGTCCGTGGTGGACCTGCTATCCGGGGCGATCGGACTACTTCACCCACTGGGGAGGGGCGTTCAAGTATGCCGCCTCACTATTGGGCCTGCCGATAGGTTCGTATCCGCATTCCCGGCCTCCGCAGGCCGAACTGCCGCTGGCGGCCAAAGCTCAAATGGAATCGGCGTATCGCAAGCTTGGGCTCATCAACTAGCAGCTGAACGTCCAAACAGCTTGTGCCGCAGCCAGTACGAAGGCCCGGCCACCGAGGGGGTGACCGGGCCTTGCGAATGCGCGTGGACTAGTTCTGCTCGGCGTGTTGACGCGCCTCGTGAACTTTCGCTTCGGCACGCGCCTTGTCGGCTTCGGCCTCTTTCTTCGAGGCGTTGCGCAGCGCTTCTGCCTTGTCTTGCTGCGCCTGGCCTTCGGTGATCCAGTCGTTGCGACCCGCGACCGTACCGACTACTTCCTTGGCCTTGCCGACAACGTCTTCCACCATGCCCCTGATGACGTCAACCATTGGCGATTCCCTCCTCCTGCCTAGTGGGTGCCACTTCTTCCTCTTCCCAGCCGCCTGACGGGAAAACACGATCGGGACGTGGCGCTCGACACAGTGTCAGCGGGCCAGCCCGTTGGCGGCGGCGTCCGCCGTGACCGGCGTGGGGGCTTCGGTTGCGGCGTCAGTCCCGGCCGGCGCTGTCGGATGCGCCTGCGCAGCGCGCTTTCGTTGCCCTCGCACCCACAGAATGATGCCGATCACGACGCCGATCGGCCCGAGCGCGAACAGAAATTGAATGCCCGCCCACGTCGCCTCGAACTTGATGATGGTCGATCGCGCCTGTTTCACGCGGTGCCAAACCGCTTTTGCTGCCTCTTTCACTGCTGATCCCCTTAGCTGCCTCAAATGCACGTCCGTGGTGTCGAGGTGTCGATAACCCGGTCCACCCCGATCCCAAACAACGCGGTGTGCATCGGGACGGATTCAGGGCCGTCCGGACCGCGGTTGTGCATTGCGAAATTCGCTGTTTGGCGCGGGTTCACGGGGCCGCTAGGCGGTTGTGGAATGCGGTACCGATAGGTATACAGTATGGGTACAAAGCCCATGAAATCCGTACTCGAAAGCATCAGGAGGTGCCGCGGAAGATGTCCGGCAGCAACGGCGCCTCCCAGGACTCTCAGGCCGGCGGCGCGGTGCTGTACGAGACCACCGGCAGCGGCGTCGCGATCCTGACGTTCAATCGGCCGGACCGCCTCAACGCGTGGGGTCCCGACATTGCGGCCGGGTTCTATGCCGCCATCGACCGCGCCGAATCCGACCCCGCGATCCGGGTGATCGTGCTGACCGGCCGGGGCACGGGGTTCTGCGCCGGTGCCTATCTGGGCGCGCCGAGCGCGGCGGCCACGGTCGGCGAAGCGATGGAGGAGGCCAGTGCGACGAACCTGGCCGAATTGGTCGGCGAGCGACCGCCGCACTTCCTGACCACGCTGCGCAAGCCCGTCATCGCGGCCATCAACGGCGCCTGTGTCGGCATCGGGCTGACCCAGGCGCTGATGTGCGACGTGCGGTTCGCCGCTGCCGGAGCCAAATTCGGCGCCGTGTTCGCTCGCCGGGGCTTGATCGCCGAATTCGGCATCTCCTGGATTCTGCCGCGGCTGACCAGCATGGGAATTGCGCTCGACCTGCTGCTGAGCGCACGGACCTTTCTTGCCGAGGAGGCCGTCGAGCTGGGCCTGGTAAAAGAGGTCGTGGCGGCCGAGGACCTGATGAAACGCGCCCTGGAGTACGCCGAGGACATGGCCGAAAACTGTTCGCCGGCATCGATGGCCGTTATCAAACGGCAGGTCTACGGCGACGACATCCGCGACGTCGTGGACGCCAATGCCCGTTCCGAAGTCCTGGTGCACGAGGCGATGTCGCGGCCGGACGTCATCGAAGGGATCACGAGTTTCCTCGAGAAGCGGCCCCCGCATTTTCCGACGCTGCGCCCGACAGACGCGTAGTTCCAGGGAAGGAAGATGATGAATAGCTTGAGCTACAAGGCGATTGACGTCGATAACCACTACTACGAACCGCTGGACGCGTTCACCCGCCACCTGGACAAAGCGTTCAAGAGCCGCGGCGTGCAGATGGTCACTCAGGGCAAGCGCACCTTGGCGGTCATCGGGGGCCAGGTCAATCACTTTATTCCCAACCCCACCTTCGACCCGATCATCGTGCCCGGTTGCCTCGACCTGTTGTTCCGCGGTGAGATTCCCGAAGGCGTCGATCCGGCATCGCTGATGAAGGTCGAGCGGCTTGGCGAACACCCCGAGTACCAGAACCGCGACGCCCGCATCACGGTGATGGACACCCAGGACATCGACACCGTCTTCATGTTGCCGACATTCGGGTGCGGAGTCGAAGAAGCGCTCAAGCATGACATCGACGCGACGATGGCGTCGGTGCACGCGTTCAACCTGTGGCTCGACGAGGACTGGGGCTTCGACCGCCCGGACCGCCGCATCATTTCCGCGCCGATCATCTCACTGGCCGACCCCGTCAAGGCGCTCGAGGAGGTCGACTTCGTGTTGGCACGCGGCGCCAAACTGGTGCTGGTTCGTCCGGCGCCGGTGCCGGGCTTGGTCAAGCCGCGCTCGCTCGGGCATCCCAGCCACGACCCGGTCTGGGCCCGGCTGGCCGAGGCTGGGGTGCCGGTGGGATTCCACCTGAGCGACAGCGGTTATCTGCACATCGCCGCGGCCTGGGGCGGCAAGGCGACGTTCGAAGGGTTTGGCGCCAAGGATCCGTTGGACAATGTGCTCCTCGACGACCGTGCCATTCACGACACGATGGCCTCGATGATCGTGCATGGTGTGTTCACCCGCCATCCGAGCTTGAAAGCGGTCAGCATCGAAAACGGTTCGTATTTCGTGCATCGGCTCGTCAAGCGCCTGAAGAAGGCAGCCAACACCCAGCCGCGCGACTTTCCCGAGGATCCGGTGGAGCAGCTGCGCAACAACGTGTGGATCGCTCCGTACTACGAGGACGACCTGCCGGAGCTGGCCGAGGTCATCGGCGTCGACAAGATCCTGTTCGGCTCCGACTGGCCGCACGGCGAGGGCCTCGAATCGCCGGTGTCGTTCGCCGAAGAACTCACGGCCTTCAGCGAATCGGACATCCGGAAGATCATGCGCGACAATGCGTTAGATCTGCTCGGCGTCAAAGCCACCGTGGCGGCCTAGGCGGCCACGGCAGTGGGTGAATGGACCGTCGGTGCGGTTCTCGACGCCATCGCCGACGTCATCGGTGACCGCTTGATGACGGTGTGCGGATCACGTCGCAGCACCTTCGCCGAGTCGGCAGAACGGACCAGTCGATTAGCGAACTTTCTGAGCGCCAACGGTTTCGGGGTGCACCGTGAGCGCGACACGCTGAGCCGCTGGGAGTGCGGTCAAGACCGGGTCGCGCTGCTGATGTACAACGACCTGTACCCGGACGCGTTGATCGCGTGCCTGAAAGCCCGCGTGGTCCCGGTCAACGTGAACTACAGCTATTCGCCCCGGGAGATCGCCGACCTGCTCTCCTACGTCCGGCCGCGCGGCATCATCTATCACCGATCGCTTGGCGCGCGGTGCGCCGAGGTGCTGCCGTTGCCCGAGTTGTTGATCTCCATCGAAGACGGCAGCGACGCCCCCGAACTGCCCGGTGCGGTATCGCTGGATGATGCGCTGGCGCAAGGCGGTTCGGGCGACCCGGCGCCGGGATCACCCGACGACTTGATCATGATGTGCACTGGCGGAACGACCGGCCGTCCCAAAGGCGTGCTGTGGCGCCAAAGCGACATGTATGTGGCGTCGATGGTCGGGGCCGACCACGTCAGCGTCGAGGAGATTCACGCCAAGGTGCGCGGCGGCGGCCAGCCATGGTTCGCCGTCTCTCCGCTGATGCACGCCGCGGGCATGTGGACCGCGTTCGCGGCGATCATGGGCGGGTTCACCGCCGTGCTCTACGACGGCCGGGGCAAACTCGACGTGCGCGCGGTATGGGAGACCGCGGAGCGCGAAGGCGTCGGCATGATGACCATGGTGGGCGACGCGTATGCCGGCCCCCTGGTCGATGAGTTGCAACGAGGTGCCTACGACCTGTCGACGCTGAACGCAATCGGGACCGGCGGAGCCGCAACCAATCCCAAGTTCAAGCGCGCGCTGATGGAAAAGCTGCCGCAGGTCACCATCATCGATGGGTACGGCTCGTCGGAATCCGGCAACATGGGATTCGGGCACAGTCAGCGCGGCACGCAGAGTGAGACCTTTCACCTCCGCGAGGGCGGAGCGGTGGTGTCGGAGGATCGCAGCAGGTTCTTGGCGCCCGGTGATCCCGAGATCGGCTGGGTGGCGCGCAGCGGCCGGATTCCGTTGGGCTACTTCGACGATGCAGAAGCCACCGAGCGCACCTTCCCGGAGATCGACGGTACGCGGGTGGTGATCCCCGGCGACCGGGCCAGTATCGAATCCGACGGCACCCTGCGTCTGTACGGTCGTGATTCGCTGGTGGTGAACACCGGCGGTGAAAAAGTCTTCGTCGAAGAGGTGGAAGAGGTGCTGCGTACCCACCCCGGCGTCGCCGACGCACTGGTGGTGGGGCGGCCCAGCGATCGCTGGGGCCAGGAGGTCGTCGCGCTGGTCGCCGTCGCGCCGGGCGCCGCCGCCGTCGAAGAAGCCGAACTCGCCGCATTGTGCAAGTCGCAGCTGGCGCACTTCAAAGCGCCCAAGGCCATCTTGTTCGTCGAGCAGGTTCAGCGGCTCGGCAACGGCAAACCGAACTACCGATGGGCTAAACAAGCTGCCGCAGAACAGCTTCCGGCTACCGCATTGGCCGGCGCCGAGGCCGAGGGGCCGGCATGAACGACAAAGCGATCGACTGCCTGGTCAACGTGCATTTCGGCGAGGTCGACTCCCAGCCGACCTGGATGCTCAAGGTCCGCGACGACTACTTCAAGGGCCCGCAGTCGATGTTCGCGCCCGTCGATCTGGCCGAGCTGCTCGACGAGATGGACGACCAAGGCGTGCAGAAGGCCATCCTGATGGACAACCTGGCCAGCCCGTCGACCACCGCGCGCAAATTCGTCGAAGCCAAGCCGGACCGATTCGCCCTGGCCATGGGTGGCGTCAACCTGCTGCGCCCGGTAGCGCCGTTACGTGAACTGACCGCCATCGTGGGCGACCTGCCCGTCGCGTATGCCGTTGTGGGACCTAGCTTTTGGGGCGACGGCCAATATCCGCCCAGCGATGCCGTCTACTACCCGCTCTACGCCAAGTGCGCGGAACTCGACCTGCCGCTATGCGTCAACACCGGTATTCCGGGGCCGCCGATCCCCGGAGAGGTGCAAAATCCCATTCACCTCGACCGGGTGTGCGTGCGGTTCCCCGAACTGAAGCTGTGCATGATCCACGGTGCCGATCCGTGGTGGGATGTCGCGATCCGGCTGATGCTCAAGTATGAAAACCTGCGCTTGATGACCTCGGCCTGGTCGCCCAAGCGGCTGCCGGAAAGCCTGCTGCACTACATGCGCACCCGCGGCCCGAACAAGGTCATTTACGCATCCGACTGGCCGGTCCTGCGGATGCACCGGGTGATCCCCGAAGCCCGAGCGCTTGACCTGCCCGCCGAGGTACTGGACAACTACCTGTACAACAACGCACAGGAGTTTTTCTTCGGCGACCGAGCCTGAGGACAGGAGCATAGAGATGGACCGCTTCGAGCTACGCAGACTGGACTACAGCCTGTCTGACCACCACGTGGATCTGCAGAATGCCTACAAGCAGTTCTTCAAGACCCACTGCTCCATCGAAACGGTGCGCGCCGCTGAGCCTTCCGGATTCGACAAGAACCTGTGGGAGCGCTTGTGCGCGATGGGTGCGACAACGATGGCGCTGCCCGAATCCTGCGGTGGTGACGGGGCGACGCTGGTGGACCTCACGCTGGTGGCCGAGGAGATCGGGCGGTGCATGGCGCCGGTCCCGTGGATCGATCACGTGTGCACGGCGCGGCTGCTGGGCCGGCTCGGCGCGCTGGACGCCGATACCGCCGGCGTCGCCGACGGCGAGCAGCTCGCGGGCATTGACGCGCGGATCGACAGTGCGCCGGGCCTCCGTCTTATCCCCACCGGATCGATCGCCGACCACATCGTCGTCCGCGACGGCGACCAGGTGGTGCGCCTGACATTCGGGACCCGGCCCGCCAAGGTCGACAATCTCGGCCGGTTGCCGATGGCCTGGGTCGATCCGGCCAACGCCGACACCCGCACGGTCGTGGCGGCGGGGCCCGAAGCGCTGGCGAACTACGAACTCGCGCTGGACGAATGGCGACTGCTCACCGCGGCTGCTCTGGTGGGCCTGGTCGAGGAGACGATGACCATCGCCGCCGAATTCGCCAAGACCCGTTACACATTGGGAGTTCCGATCTCGACGCTGCAGGCCATTTCGCATCCGCTGGCCAACATGGCCATCACCGTTGCGGGCGGACGCAACCTGGCCCGGCGAGCGGCCTGGTTCCTGGACAATGAACCGGGCGCACGGGCGGAGCTGGCGCCGTCGGCGTTCGTGTTCATGTCGGAGGAGGCCGCCAAGGCGGCAACCATGGCCGTCCATATCCAAGGTGGACTTGGTGTTTCGTCCGAAGCCGCGGCGACGGCCTACCTGGTGCGTGCCCGGGGATGGCCGCTCGCGGCCGGAGACCCCGGCGCCACCGCGAAGCGTGTCGCTGAGATCGTGACCGCCCGCGAGGGCGCCGCGGCAGCCGTCTAGGACAGGAGCAAACATGGATTTCTCCCAGGTGGAACTCTCCGATGAGGACAAAACCTTTCGCGAGGAATTGCGCAGCTTCTTGAAAACCCATGTGACCGAAGATGTGCTGCGGCGCGACCGTGAGACCGGTGACAACTTCGACGAGGGCGTGCATCTGGCACTCGGCGCTGCGGGCTATCTGGCGTGCGAATGGAAGCCGGAATCCGAGGGCGGATTCAGTCGCGTGCGCCGGCGCATCTACGAGCTGGAGAAGCGCCGCGCTCACGTTCCTTGGGTGACCTGGGGGACGACGGCCATGGTGGCCCGGTCGGTCGCGAGGTTCGGCTCGGCCGAGCTGCACGACGAGGTGATGCCGCGAGTCTTCAGCGGCGAAGTCCGGCTCTGCCTCGGTTATACCGAGCCCGAGGGCGGTTCCGACATCGCGACCTGCAAAACCCGCGCCGTGCGCGACGGCGACAACTGGGTGATCAACGGTTCGAAGATGTTCACCACCGGTGCGCACAATTGCCAGTACGTCTTCCTGATCACGAACACCGCCCCGGATGCGCCAAAGCACAAGAGCCTGACCATGTTCCTGGTGCCGTTGGACTCCCCGGGCATTGAGATCCAGGGCATCCGCACGGTGGACGGCGACCGGACCAACATCGTCTACTACAGTGATGTCCGCGTCGACGACAAGTACCGGCTGGGCGACGTGAACGCCGGCTGGACCGTGCTGCGCGAGCCGCTCAACACCGAGCACGGCGCGGTCGCGGCCGCACCCGACGGCTTGCAGGACACCTCGATAATGATGCACCAGGCCGGTTCGATGGCGCTGGCGGTCGACAACGCCGTGAGGGCCGTGACACGGCCGGATCCCAACGGGCGCAAGCTCGTTGACGACCAGTCCGTCGCATACCGGCTGGGCCGCAGCGTCGCACGGTTGGAGGCGGCTTTGTCATCCCCGAACATCTACGGACGAGTGGCGATTGCCCAGACCATGCGCGATATCTCCCCGGACCTGATGGACATCCACGGCGCGGCCTCGACCCTGCCGTTCGGCGCCGACGGGGCCGCCGATGACGGCAGCGCCGAATACGTCTACCGGTTCGCACCTTTGGTGGGAATCTACGGTGGCACGCTCGAGGTGTTCCGCAACATGATCGGCCAGTACACGCTGGGGCTGGGTAAGCCCAGCTACTCACCGCCGGTCAAGAAGATTTCCTAGCCCCGCGCCACACACCGACCGCTGAGCTCATGCGGTCGTGGTATCGCCTGCGGAATACCCCCGGGGGGATGATGGCTTATATTGGCGTATAACAAGCAAGGAGATGTGATGGTTGGTGACGAAGACAGCATCGCTGCCGTGTTGAATCGGTTGCGGCGCGCGCAAGGCCAGCTGGCCGGCGTTATTTCGATGATCGAGCAGGGTCGTGACTGCAAGGACGTGGTCACGCAACTCGCAGCGGTGTCGCGTGCTCTCGATCGGGCCGGGTTCAAGATCGTCGCCACTGGTATGCGCGAATGCACCACCGGCAAAGGCGCGAAGGGGAAGAAGCCGTTAACGGAAGACGAGTTGGAGAAGCTCTTTCTGGCGCTGGCCTGAGGTGCCCGGCTATAGCCATGTGCGTTTACTCTGAGGCGCAACGGGACTCAATCTGAGGGCGCGGCCGAATTGGGTTCGATGTGTGACCTTTGACCCCAGACTGCGGATGCGCCCAATGACAGGCTCGAACCGATGGGATCCGCTGTCGCTTCACCAGAGCTACTACCGCAGCTTCCGCACGCGATGTCGGCTGCGGACATTGCCGTCCGATTGGGCGTCGACCCTGCCGTCGGCCTGAACGCGGCGGAGGTCGAGCGTCGGCAGCTGTTATTCGGACGCAATCTCCTGCAGACCCGCAAACCGACTTCCGACCTGATCCTGCTGGTGCGCCAGTTCGCCAATCCTGTCGTGGCGCTGTTGGCCGCGGCGATGGCGGTGTCTTTGACGTTCGCTGAATGGCACCAGGCGACGGCGATCGCGATCGTGTTGGTCCTCAACGCCGCGATCGGTTATGGCACGGAGCGCAAGGCCGTGCGCTCGATGGAGGCTTTGCGCGCGCTCGGCGGACGAAGCGCTCGGGTCCGCAGGAGCGGCCGGTCGGAGGTCGTCGGCGCCGACGCGTTGGTGCCCGGCGACGTGGTGCTGTTGGAGGCCGGTGACGTCGTTTCGGCCGACCTACGGTGTGTGGACAGCGCGGCTCTGGGTGTTGACGAGTCGGCGATCACCGGTGAGTCGGTGCCGGTCAGCAAGTCCGTGGCGCCGGACGCCGGAGCTGCCGCCCTGCACGAGCGCGACGCAATGCTGTTCAAGGGCACGCATGTGGTCGCGGGCAGCGGCGTGGGCATTGTGGTGGGTACCGGGTTGGCCACCGAACTCGGTCGCATCACCCAGCTGGTCGAGGAAGCTGATGAGGGAAGGTCTCCGTTGGAAGGCCAGCTCGCCCGGCTGTCTCGCCAGCTCATTTGGTTGACCCTGGTGTTGGCGACCATCGTGGCGGCGACGGGACTGGTCACCGGCAGGTCGGTGCCGCTCATGGTCGAGACCGCTATCGCGCTCGCGGTGGCAGCGATCCCCGAGGGCCTGCCCATTGTTGCCACGCTCGCGCTCGCCCGCGGAATGCTGCGGATGGCCCGGCGCAACGCGCTGGTGGAGAACCTTCCCGCCGTCGAGACGCTCGGCTCGACGACGGTCGTGCTCACCGACAAGACGGGCACGCTGACCGAGAATCGGATGACCGTCGAGCGCATTGTCACGGCCACGGGTGCATTCGAGCTCGACTACCACACCAAGACCGTTCGCACCGATGGTGTCGTGGTCGACCCGTCCACCGATGCGGAACTAGCGAGGGCGCTTCTTATCGCGGTGTTGTGCGGGAACGCCGACTACGACGCCGAAACCGACACCGGTACCGGTGATCCGATGGAAGTTGCGCTGTTACGCGCCGGCGCAGTCGCGGGGCTAAACCGTAGCGAAAAGCTGACCCACTACCCGGAAGTCCGCGAGTACCCGTTCGACTCCGCCACCAAATGGATGGCCACCGTCCATCGCGACCATGATCGGTATCTCGCCGCCATCAAGGGCGCGCCCGAAGCGGTCTTGGCGCTCGCCGATCGCAGGGGTGTCGTGGCTGAGCGTTTCGACGATCGCCGCAAGGCCGAGTGGCTCGAGGCCGCCGAAGAACTCGCGGCCGACGGGTTGCGCGTGCTTGCCCTCGCCGCTGCACCGTGCACGGATCCGCAGCGACTCGTCGGGAACGGGATCGCGTTCATCGGCTTGGTAGCACTGCGCGACCCGCCACGATCTGACATCGCGGACGCGGTCAACGCATTGCGCGACGCGGGGATCGGCGTTGTCATGGCCACCGGCGATCACCCGAGTACGGCGCTGGCCATCGCCCGGGAGGTGGGCATCTCCGCAACCGACGGTGCCGTGACGACCGGAAATGACCTGCCGCGCCTGAGGGATGCTCCGGAAGCAGTTCGCGCGGAGCTGGCCCAGAGGCGGGTCTTCGCGCGGGTGAGCCCCCAGCAGAAACTTGATTTGATCGAGCTGTTCCAAGCCGAAGGGCAGATCGTGGCCATGATCGGCGACGGCGTCAATGATGCGCCCGCGCTGACGAAGTCGGACATCGGCGTAGCGATGGGCAAGCGGGGCACCGAGGTTGCGCGCGATGCGGCCGACATAGTGCTGCTCGACGACAGTTTCCCGACGATCGTGACCGCGGCGCGCGAGGGCCGAGTCATCTTCGACAATATTCGGCGCTTCGCGGTCTACCTGCTGTCGTGCAATTTAGCGGAAGTCCTGGTGGTCGCACTGGCGGTGTTCGTCAGCATGCCGCTGCCGTTGCTGCCGCTGCAAATCTTGTATCTGAACCTGGTCACCGACGTTTTTCCGGCGTTCGCGTTGGCCAGTGGTGAGGGCGAGGGGGATGTTTTGCACCGGCCGCCACGCCGCCCACATGAACCCATCATCACCGCCGGTCACTGGCGCACAATGACGGGTTACGGTGTGGCCATCGCGGCAAGCACCCTCTTGTCAATCGTCTTCGTTACGCAGGTCGTTGGGCTGGGTGGCGCGGCAACGACGACCGTGTCGTTTCTGACCATCGCGCTGGCCCAGCTATGGCATGTCTTCAACATGCGTGGCCGCCGTACCACGTTGCTGGACAACGCCGTAACGCGCAACCCGCTGGTGTGGTGGGCGCTGGCGCTGTGCCTGGTGCTGATCGGTGCGGCATTCACCATCCCGGTGCTGGCAGGGGTGTTGCAGATTCACGCGATAGGTGTCAAAGGTTGTGTGGTGGCCGTCGGGTGCAGCCTGCTGCCGCTGGGGGCAGGTCAGGCGTGGCTTGGGGTCAACTGGCGCCGCGGGCCCGTCGGATCGTAAAAAGCCAGAATACCTGCAGCGCTTGAGAAACCGGGCTGCTGTCCAGCAGCCTCGTACAGGCAGCGAGTAGTCGCTGACATAGCCCGGGTTACTATGCTATACCGGGTAGGGTATATATGACGCGGGTGATCGAGGGGCAGATGGGAGATCGTGCATGTCACAGGGCGGATCGGCGCTATCCCGTTAGCGGCGAACGAGCGACCGCTGCGATCGGCCAGATCACTCGGCAATTTCTAGTAATCGCAGTTGGCTACCCAAAGCCATCTGGATCATGGGCCGAACGGCCCTGTTCGGTGTGTCGACCTGACGCGAAACTGGCCAGACGAGGGAACGAAACCAAGGGAAACTTCGATGTTCACATTTCTCAGACGAGGATGGGTGCCGCTCGTGGTCGTGGTCGCCGTCGCACTCGGCGGTGTTGCCGTCACCCGGTTGCGCAGCGTCTTCGGCTCCGACGCAATCTTCACGGCTACTGGCAGCAGCGCCGAACCGCTCGAGCCGTCGCATATCAAGCGGGTGACGTATGAGATTTATGGACCGAGCGACACGGCGGGCAGCGTGAGCTATCTGAACAAGAGTGCCCAGCCGGAACAGGCGGACTTCACTAGCCTGCCATGGACCTACACAATCACCACGACGGTGCCAGCCGTGATCGCCAACGTCGTGGCACAGGGTGATAGCGACCACATCGGGTGCCGCATCACCGTCAACGACGAGGTCAAGGACGAAAGGCTTGCGGCCGGGCACCACGCCCAAACCTCCTGCCTGGTGAAGGCCGCATGAACACCGATAGCGACGCCCGTCCGAAATTCATGCGATTCGTCTACACGTTCGCGTGGCCGATCATCATCGGCTGGCTGCTGCTGACCGTTGCCCTGAACGTGCTTGTGCCGCCGATCGAGTCGGTCGCGCGCAAGCACGCGGTGACCATGTCGCCGCAGGACGCGCCGGCGATGATCGCCGCCAAACGTATCGGCGCGACGTTTCACGAGTCGGACTCCGACAGCATCGCGATGATCGTCCTGGAGAGCGACAAGCCACTCGGCGAAGAGGCGCACCGCTATTACGACGGCCTGGTGAAAAAGCTGCAGGAGGATCCCAAGCACGTGCAGCACGTGCAGAACGTGTGGGGGGATCCACTCACCGCCGCGGGCGTCCAGAGTAAGGACGGCAAGGCGGCCTACGTCCAACTCAACCTGGCCGGCAACCAGGGCAGCACCCTGGGCAATGAATCCGTCGATGCGGTGCGCAAAATCATCGACAAGCCGAACCCGCCCCACGGGCTGAAGGTTTACCTCACCGGTCCGGCACCGCTGACGACCGACATGAACGAGGCCGCCGACAAGAGCATGTTCAAGATGATGGGCGTGACAGGCGTGGTCATCATGATCATGCTCTTCATCGCCTATCGATCGGTCAGCACGGTGCTGCTGGTCCTCGTCATGGTCGGCTTCGAGATGGGCACGGCCAGAGGGCTTGTCGCGCTCCTCGGAAATTACGAACTGTTGGGATTTTCGACGTTCGTGGTCGCGATGTTGTCCTCGTTGGCGATCGCGGCGGGAACCGACTACGCGATCTTTCTCATCGGCCGCTACCAGGAGGCGCGGCAGGCCGGTCAGGACCGAGAGACGGCCTACTACACCATGTTCCGCGGAACCTCGCACATCATCGTGGGCTCGGGGTTAACGATTGCCGGGGCCACCTTCTGCCTGCACCTGGCACGGCTGTCGTACTTCAAGGCGCTGGGCATTCCATCCGCGCTCGGGTTGCTCGTCGTCGTCGCGGGGGCAATGACCGCAGCCCCGGCCGTCGTCGCGGTGGCAACCCGGTTCGGCTTACTCGACCCACGACGGATGATCAAGACTCGCGGGTGGCGGCGCATCGGCACCGCCACCGTGCGCTGGCCCGGTCCGGTGTTCGCGGCCTCCTTGGTCATCGCCATCGTCGGCATCTTGATCATGCCGAGCATGAAGGTCAGCTACAACGACCGCTTCTACATTCCGGCCGGCCTGCCGTCCAACGTCGGATATGCCGCGGCGGAGCGTCATTTCACCGCGGCCACAATGAATCCCGACATCCTCATGATCGAAAGCGATCACGACATGCGGAACAGCGGCGACATGATCATCCTGGACAGGCTTGCCAAAGACGTGTTTCGTTCGCCGGGAATCGCGATGGTGCAGAGCATCACCCGCCCGCTGGGCGGGCCGATCGAGCACACGTCCATACCATTCCAGATCAGTGCCCAATCCATCCCGATCCAAGAGAACCTTCAATTCATGAAGGACCGCACGGCCGACATGCTGAAGATGAGCGACGATCTCGGCGCCATGATCGGCTCGATGCAGCGGATGCAGCGCCTGCTCGGACAGATGAGCAACGCGACGCACCACATGGTCGGCGACATGCGCGATATGCAAGCAACTCTCGACGAGATGCGTGATCATCTCGCGGACTTCGACGATTTCGCCCGTCCGTTCCGCAGCTATTTGTATTGGGAACAACATTGTTTCAACATCCCGGTGTGTTGGGCTTCGAGATCGGTGTTCGAGGCGATCGACGGTGTGGACAAGTTCAGCGAGAACATGAGCACGCTGATCAAGGACGTGGACAATGTCGACGCGATCATCCCTCAGATGGCCGCGCAGTTCCCGCCGATGATCGCGGTCGCCAAATCCATGCAGGGAACTCTGCTCACGATGCACAGCAGCTTCTCGAGCCTCGTCACACAGATGGCGCAGATGACGGACACCGCCAGCGCAATGGGGCAGGCCTTCGACGCCTCCCGCAGCGGCGACTACTTCTACCTGCCGCCGGAAGCCTTCCAGAATGCCGACTTCCAGCGCGGTCTGAAGCTCTTCCTGTCGCCGGATGGCAAGGCCGCGCGCTTCATCATCACCCATGACGCGGACCCGGCTACCCCGCCGGGTATTTCAGCCGTCATGCCCGAACTGGCCGCCGCGCATCAAGCGGTGAAGGGAACGACCCTGACCGGTGCCAAGTTCTACCTCGCCGGGACGGCGGCTATCTACCGTGACATCCAGTCGGGATCCCATTACGACCTACTGATCGTGGGACTGGCGGCCCTGACGCTGATTTTCGTCGTCATGGTGATCATCACGCGGGCTTTGGTTGCTTCCCTGGTGATCGTCGGGACCGTGCTGCTGTCGCTAGGTGCCGCCTTCGGGCTCTCGGTGCTGGTGTGGCAACACCTCTTCGGTCTGGAGCTCAACTGGATCGCGCCGGTGTTCGGGTTGATCATCCTGCTGGCTGTCGGATCCGATTACAACCTGCTGCTGGTGTCACGGTTCCAGGAGGAGATCGGCGCCGGCCTCAAGACCGGCATCATTCGGTCGATGGGCGAGACGGGTGGGGTGGTCACCACGGCGGGCCTTGTCTTCGCCTTCACCATGATGTCGATGGTCGCCAGCGACCTGCGCTCGATCGGCCAGGCCGGCAGCACCATCGGCCTGGGCCTGCTTTTTGACACGTTGATCGTGCGCTCGCTGATGACGCCGTCGATCGCGGCGCTGCTCGGCCGGTGGTTCTGGTGGCCGCTGCGCGTGCGCTCGCGCCCCGCCAGCTTCATGCTGCGGCCCTTCGGGCCCCGCCGCCTGGTTCGTTCCCTCCTGCTGGGCGAAGATACCGATGCTGCGATGCCCAAAGGCTCAACACCCAATGGGCAAAAGGCCAGTCATGCTGATGCGAATCCATAGGACATCACGTGAATCCGACGCGGCGAACGTAAACGCCGTTGGCTGTAATGGGCCGCGTCCCAGCGCGGCAACGATCGCCGGGGTGATCTCGTCCGACTCGAGGCCGAGTGATGCTCGTCGAATAGGGCCGGTCATAATGATCGAGCACTGGCAACGCTGTCGATGCCGGCGAGCAGCGCTTTCGAGCGCCGGTGCAGCCAGCTTTGCCAGCGCCGGAAGGCCCGAACATAAGTAACTTTCAGATTGGCGAGCGCGCTGTCCGGCAGCCATTTCGAGCGGCGTTCGTGTTCCGCCGAAACACACCCGTTGCGATCGCCCTTCAGCCGTGCCCGTAGATGATTCGCAGCATCTTGAGATTGATTCGAACGAATCGCCAAAACTGGACGAAGATGTTCTGACGCATTCGCAACGTCGCGGCGGTCGGCAGCGGTGCGTCGGCAATGCGCTCGGCAGTTTGCGCGTTCACGTCTGAATACGTGCTTTCGTCATCCATCGGAGTGCCTTTCACTCGGGGATGAGCCACCAGAATGGGCGGCCTTTGGCCTTGTAGATGAACAGGTAATGCAACAGCAGCTTGATCCAGTGCCCGGCCAGGCCGAGTTCGCCGGAGGTGCCGCCGATGTCACGACCGGTCTGCGGATACTTCACCGGGTCGGGGACTACTGGGAACATCGTCATCGCGGCGGCCGAGCCTTGCCGCAGACCGGTGCCGGCCGACGCCACGCATGCGGCGCCCATACCTGCCATTGAGGCACGGTGTGCAGCAGTGGTTTCCCCCGTGGTGATTCGATCGCGGATGGTCTCGGCCACGGTCTTGGCCATGATGCCCGACGGCATACCGGTCCGCGGCGGGCTGGGCGTGATGACCGTTCCGTTCGGACTGGTACGCGGCCGAGAGATCGGATGCGGGGGTGCAAACGCGATGCCCGGCGCGAAGATGTTCGGGTAGACAGGAGACTCGTAGGTATGCGGCCAGTCCTCGGCAGACCACTCGTCGAAGGGCTTGCCCGAGTAGTCGGCGTCCACCTTCAGGAAACCAGACGGTGCGAACAACGCGGACGTGATGTCGTTGCCGCTCTTGTCATATGCCGCAAGGGCAGCCCCCCTGAATGGCGGCAACAGCATGGCGAAGTCGAACTCCAAGTCGTGCTCTTGGCCGTCGAGCTGTTCGTAACGCAGCTTGCCATCCATCACCTCGTGGACAGCTGCCTGCGTGATGGCCTTGACGCCGCGCTCACGGAACAGCGATTCAGTCCACAACCGACTGGACTGCACGAAGCCTTTGTCGACGAAACTCATGCCGTCGACCCCGAAGTCGCCCAATTCGTACTCGTTGGTGAGATAGACAATGTCGGCGAGATCTCGTACTCCCGCGGTTCTCAGCGTGTGCTCAACGTTGAAGGTGTACTCGAACGCCGCGCCCTCGCAGGTGCAGGTGCCGTGTCCGACGCCGATGACCAGACGCTGTCTCTCGCCGGCCTTCAGCCTGGCGATGACCCGGTCGAGTGCCTTGGCGGCCTCGACGGCATGGGACGCGGTGCACACCGAGTATGAGTGGCCGGCAGGGCCGAGCCCGGGTGTGGCGGCGAAATTCAGTTGCGGCCCAGTGGCATTGACGAGGTAGTCGTATGTAATGGAGCCGGTCTGGCCACCGTGCTCCTCGTCGGTGTAGGTGAAGTCCACCGACGGTGCCGACTGGCCTGCGGTGCCCTCTGGATGCAGCGCTGTGGCCAGCGCTTGATGAAAGACGATGCCTTTGCGCCGGTAAATCGGCCTCAGTGGAATGAGCACTTTGGCGGCGTCCATCCGGCCGACGCCCACCCAGATGTTCGATGGGATCCAGTTCCAGTCGGCATTGGGAGAGATCACGACGACCTCGTGCGTGCGGGCTAGCCATCGGCGCAGGTGCAGCGCGGCCGTATGTCCGGCGATACCAGCACCGAGGATGACGACTCGTGCCATTGAAACTCCTCCGTCAACTGTGGCGATCTGATCGCACGGTCGCAGCCTGGCATTTACCCCCATGGGTATACCCAGCGGGCGCGGCAGAACTCGCACTCCGAGCCCAGAATGCGCGCGACGACAGCGCATTCCTAGGGCCGATTGACCCTACCGCCGCAGGAATATGTGCTGCATCGTTCGACCATGGCTGATACGTCTGAATCCAACCCCGTCTCTTTCGAACGGCCGCTCGGCACGGAAAGATCCGAGCGGCCAAGTCGGCTAGGGCAATCCGCGGCGTGGGTGGGCATTGCTGCCGGCGTCGTATTCGTGGTCGCCGTGATCTTCTTCTCTGGGGTGTTGTTGGGCCGGTCGTCGGACGACTTTGGATGGCGACGTGACGGCTGGCCCGACCGGGCCGGTGGTCACTACGGCACTTGCCCGATGATGGGCACAGGCGGCATGATGCCACCTGGTGAAATGGGGCCGATGGGTCCTCGAGCGCGACCCTAGCTTTCGGGCATCGCGGCAACCCGGCCCTCTTCACGAATTAGATTGGCCGCCAGTGTGGCACAGCTCGATCCAAAGTATCGGTTACGAGCCTTGACTGTTGCCCAGCGCCTCGATTGCGGCCTGCAATTTTGCGGCGGCTTCGTCGGCGATTGGGCGAAGTGCCGGCTGGTCGGTGACCTTGATCATGATCTGCGGGTCCATCGCCTCAATCAGTACGGCGCCAGCTTGACTGTCGGGGTCGGCTCGCACCACTACGTTGCAGGGCAACAACTGACCAATCTGGCGGTCCACATTCAGGGCTTTGTGTGCCAGGACCGGGTTGCAGGCACCCAGGATCAGATAGTCCTCCATGTCCAAGTCGAGCTTTTGCTTCAGTGTGGATTTGACGTCGATTCTGGTGAGCACCCCGAAGCCCTGATCGGCCAGAGCCCGGGTGGCCCGTTCGACCGCATCTTCGAATGTGGTGTTCAACTTGGTAGTTAGCCCCATGGTCATGGCCATCCCTTTCTACGGTGTTGCGTCGGATCAATTGTGGGCGGAATCTGGAATACCCCCACCCGTATAAGTATTGTAATAGGCATGACTGAAGACAACCACTACCACCACGTGCTCGACGACCTCAACCCTCAGCACCGCGCGCTACGCAAGATGATCCCGGAGGTGTACCGGGGCTTTGCAGAGATGAGCAATGGCGCACTGAACTCGGGGGCGTTGGACCAGAAATTCAAGGAGCTGATCGCGATGGCGATCGGGGTCGTAGCCGGATGCGACGGTTGCATCGCCTCCCACGCCCAAGGAGCGGCTCGTGCCGGTGCATCGAAAGAGGAGGCCGCCGAGGCCATTGGCGTCAGCATTCTGATGCACGGCGGGCCGGCCACGATCTACGGTGCTCGTGCCTACGACGCCTTCTGTGAATTCGCCGACAGGGCTTCGGAAGCCGTCCCCGGCTCGTCTCAATGATTACACCGGAGTAGGTCCGCCGTTAGAGACCCCAGGGCCGACCCTGGAAGCCGGACAAATCCTGAGATTGGGTCAATACCCTCAAGTTCGAAAGGAAACCAATGACCGTCAAAACGCTCACCGCCGCAGACTTCGAGGCGACGATTATCTCAAGTCCGATCGTGCTGGTCGACTTCTGGGCCCCGTGGTGCGGGCCATGTCGGTCTTTCGCGCCGGTTTTCGAACGGTCGGCGCAAAACCACCCGGATGTTCTTCACGCGAAGGTCGACACCGATGCCGAGAGTGAACTAGCCGCGACCGTCGGCATCCGTTCTGTTCCAACCATCATGGCATTCCGCGAGGGGATCCTTGTGTACAGCCAGCCGGGCGCGATGTCACCAGCAGTACTGGACAATTTGCTCGACCAGGTAGAGGGCCTCGACATGACGAGAGTCCGCGCCAAGATCGCCGAGCGCAAGGCTGCGGCAAATGCCTAGTCGCCCAAGGCTTTCAGACCTTGGCAGCAAGTGAGTTGCCATGTGCTACCCCGTAAGGTGCTCCCACTGCGGCAAGATCACGTGGGCCGGTTGTGGTCTGCACGCCGAAAGCGTGATGAGACATGTGCCCGCCGACCAACGTTGTAACTGTCGCCCTAGCGCCCCCAGATAACGTGTCCCTGCCACGACGACATGTTCGAATGCCAACTAGACCAGTGTTTCACGGGCCGCTGCGTCAGCAGTAGGCCTCATTGCGGGGCAGAACCAACTGACGAAGCAGGAATGTGCACAAAGGTCTTGACGCCCGCCCGCTGGTGACCATCGACCCTATGGGGACGAGGCGAATCAGGCGCACGCTTAGAAGTAGTGAGAAGGGATCAATCTTATGACCGACAGTATCGAAGCAGCCGCTGAGACATCGCCTATGCCGCGTATTGGTGACCCAGCCCCCGCTTTCACCGCCACTAGCACTCAGGGCGAGATCAACTTCCCCGGCGATTACAACGGCAAGTGGGTCATCCTGTTTTCGCATCCCGCCGACTTCACCCCCGTCTGCACAACCGAACTCATGACCTTTGCCTCGATGCAGCAACAGTTCGCGGCCTACAACACACAACTGGTGGGTCTATCAGTCGATGGGCTCTACAGCCACATCGCCTGGCTACGAACGATCAAAGCCCGAATTGTCTTCCGCGACCTCAAGGAAGTCGAGATCAACTATCCGGTAATCGAAGACGTCTCAATGGATGTCGCGCGACGGTACGGAATGATAATGCCTGGGGAGGACTCGACGAAAGCGGTTCGGGCTGTTTTCGTGATAGACCCCAACGGCGTTGTCCGCGCGATGATCTACTATCCGTTGAGCCTTGGACGCAACTTCGATGAATTGCTTCGTGTTGTCAAGGCATTACAGACAGCGGACCATTTCGGCGTCGCGACACCAGCCGACTGGCGACCAGGTGAACCGGTAATCCTGCCCCCGCCCGGGTCCCTCGGCACCGCGCAAGAGCGCATGGCCGGACACGCCGACAGCACGCATTGCGAGGATTGGTTCTTCTGCACTCAGGAACTCGGTGTCGAAGACGTTGAGTCCGCGATTCGGATTTCCTAACGCAAGTGCCCCAGTAGGACGGTCCCGTGGCGCAAACGCTCAGGCGTTCGCCAGCGCGGGTGGATTGGCGGCGTTCGGATCCGGGTTGGTGATCGGAAGGCCCATGAAGCGGCGAGCGTTGTCGCCCATGAAGTCGTAGGTGCGCCGCTCGTCCATGTCGTCGGCGTACTTCCAGAACCCCTTGGGCTCGGCGAGCCCTTCGGGATGCGGGTAATCCGAGCCGAATAGCACGCGGTCCCAGCCGACGGTGTCGACGACGTCGGCCACACAGCCCTCCCAGAACGGGCTGACCCAGATGTTGCGCCGGAACACCTCGTGCGGATGCTCGGGGAAATTCTGCGGCATCTTCTTTTGTAGGTCCTCGAAGTCACCGAACAGCGGGAAGATCCACGAACTGCCGTTCTCGACGCTGGCGATGCGCAGCTTCGGGAATCGGGTCAGCGTGCCGTGACAGATCAAGCTGGTGATCATGTCCGCGATCTCGCGATGGCCCAACGTCATCCAGCGGAAGGCGCTCTGCGCCATGAAGTTCTGCGTGTGTGGTGGTTCCCATTTGGCGACGTAGTCGTCCAGCGGTGGAAAGCTGGCATGCAGCACGATCGGCAGCCCGGCGGCTTCCACGTCACGCCAGAAGGGATCGAACTCGGGGAGCGCCGGCGAGCGCCAGCCGTGAATCCCGTTCACCGGCCCCGGTTTGATCAACGCGGCACGAACACCGTTGTCCAGCAGGTACTCCAGTTCGCGCTGGGCGGCGTCGACCTCGGACAGGTTGATGATCGGCGTGGAGAACACCCGGTCTTGGTAGTTGTACGTCCAGTGTTCGAGCATCCACTGGTTCAGCGCGTGGATGATCGCGAGCGTCAACTCGGGATCGTCGGCCGACGAGTGCTCGACCAGGCTGGCCAGCGTGGGGTAGTTGAGAGCCTCGACGACGCCCTGGCGGTCGAGTTCGGTGATCCGGTCGTCGGGATTGCGCGTCGCAGCCGGCGCCGCGATCGCCGGGCCCTGCATCTCGCGCAGCGTGAGCCCCTCGGTGTTCTCGCCGGCGAAGAACTTCTCGTGCGCGCCGGGCGCGGCCACGCGTTCGAATGTCGGATTCGGGATGAAGTCAGTCACCTTGTTGTTGATGATGATTCGGGTCTGGCGCCCGATCTGGGCGAACTGCACGGCCCGCGCGTACTTTTCCGGAAGATATTTGGTCAACGACTCCGGGGTTTCGTACATGTGTTGGTCGGCGTCGAAAATCGGCGCCTGAGTGAACTGAGCCATCGAATGGTCCCGTCAGGTCGTCAGGATGGTCGCCGCGGCGGTGCCGGGGGCGCCGTACAGCTGGGTGAACCCCACCGTTGGATTCCCGGGCACCTGGCGGTCGCCCGCCTCACCGCGGAGTTGGCGGACGATTTCGTGGATCTGCCGCAGCCCGGAGGCGCCGATAGGCTCGCCGTTGGCGATCAGCCCGCCGTCGGTGTTGACCGGCATCGGGCCACTGATCTCGGTAGCGCCGTCGGCCAGCAGCTTTTCCTGGTCGCCGTGCTCGCAGAACCCGCACTCGGCCATGTGGATGATCTCGGCGCCGGCATCGGTGTCCTGCAACTGGATCACGTCGACGTCGGCGGGCGCGACACCGGCCTTCTCGAACGCGGCACGGGCGGCGTAAACCGTTGGCGCGACGTCTTCTTCGACTGGAGCGCACGTGGTGTTGACCTCGTAAGCGCCGTAGCGCCGGGTGCGGACCTCCACCGCCTTCAGATAGACCGGCTTGGCGGTGAAGCGGTGCGCGATGTCGGCCCGACACATCACCGCCGCGGCGGCACCTTCGTCGGGTGCGCAGAACATGTATTGGGTCAACGGATAGTTGAGCATCGTCGAATTGAGAATGTCCTCTTCGGAGATCGGCTTACGGCGAAACGCGCATGCGTTCAACGCTCCATTGCGGAAGTTCTTCGCCGCAACCTTGGCCAGCGTCTCCCGCGAGATGTTGTGGTCGTGCAGGTAGCGGTTGGCCTTCATGCCGAAGAACTGGGTGGTCAGATATTGCCCGTTCTCCGCATACCAACTCGGCATGCCCACCAGTGCCGGGTCTTCGGTAAAGGCCCCGCGCGGGTGCTTGTCCAAGCCGATCGCGATGCCGATGTCATAGTCGCCCAACCGGATTCCGTCGGCGCAGGCCTTGACCGCGCTGGCCGCCGTCGCGCACGCGTTGAACACGTTGGTGAACGGGATGCCGGTGAGCCCGACCATGCCGACGATCGCATCCGGGTTGGCGACGGTCCAGCTGCCGCCGGTGGCGAATTGCACATCCTGCCAGGCGATACCGGCGTCGGCGACCGCGGCAAGGATGGCGTCCACGCCCATCTGCATCGCCGACTTGCCCTCGAACCGGCCGAACGGGTGCAGGCCCACCCCGATGATCGCCACGTCATTCACGGCGCCACTCCTCCTCATCGCTGCGCTCTGCATCGTCGCCGGCGCAATTCGTCACGCTATGGCTCCTGCGTTTTTGAGTTCCTCGATGCGGTCCCAGTCCATGCCGATCTCCATCAGCACGATCTCGGTGTGCTCGGACGCCTGCGGCGCCCGGGTGGTTTCCAGTGGCTCGTGGTTGAACTGGACCGGGCCGCGTACCACCTTGAACGGCGCCCCGCCTGCGGCGACTTCGACCTCGGCGATCATGTCGTTGGCGATGGCCTGCTCATCGTTGGCCAGGTCGAGCAGGCTCTGGAACGGCGCCCACTGACCCTTCATCGTCTTGAGGTGCTGGCGCCAATACTCAAAGGGCTTGGCGGCGAACGCCTTCGCGATCAGCTCGGCGGCCGCGCTGGCATTCTGAATCAACGGGAGCACCTCGGAGAAGCGTTCGTCGTCGGCGGCCTCGGGGATGCCGAGGTGTTCGAAGGTGTCCCGGATCACGCCCGTCGGGCTGATGATGCACAGGTTGATCGTGCCGCCGTCGGAGGTCTCGTAGTTGCCCATGAACGGATTCACCGATATCGCAGCGGCCGACCCCGGCATGGGCGTGCGCATCACCTCTCCGGTCTCCATGCCTTGGGTCATGCTGGCGCCGGCGGCCCACCACGCCGTGCTCAGCAGCGAGACGTCCAGTTCGACCGCCTCTCCGGTGCGCTCGCGATGCAGTAGCGCCGCCGAGATGCCGCCTGCGATGAACATGCCGCCGATGGAGTCGCCGAACGCGGGAATGCCTTGTCCCAGTGCGCCGCCCAGCTCCTCCGGCGTCAACGCATAACCGATGCCGCTGCGCGTCCAGAACGCCGTCCCGTCGTAGCCACCGACATTGCGCTCGGCGCCCTTGTCGCCGTAGGCCGAACCCCGGGCGTAGATGATGTTCGGGTTCACCGCGCGGATGTGCTCGACGTCGAACTTGTGCTGTTGGCGCTGAGAGGGCTTGTAGTTGGTCAGGAACACATCGGAGGTCTTGGCCAGTTCGTAGATCACTTCCTGACCACCCGGGGTGGAGACGTCGATGCCGACGCTGCGTTTGCCGCGGTTGGGATGTTCCATCAAGGGATGCCGGTCGGGGTTGACCTGAATACCTCCCATATTGAGGAAGCCACGTTGCGTGTCGCCCCGCAGCGGGTGCTCGACCTTGATCACGTCCGCACCCCAGTCCGCGAGAATCGCTCCCGCCGCCGGGACGAAGGTGAACTGCGCAACCTCGAGGACACGAATGCCCTGCATTACCTTGACCATTTCTCCCACCAACTCCGTCTCGACGTCAGAAGACCTATCGCGGACGCTACTTGGCGTCGAACGTCACGGGAAGCGCCGTCGGCGAACGGAAAGGCTGACCGTGGATGTGCGGATCGTCATCGGTGAGCACGGTGAAGTTCGTCAACCGGCGCAGCAGGCATTCGACCGCGACGCGAGTTTCCAGCCGGGCCAGGTGCAGACCCAGGCAGGTGTGCTCGCCGGCGGCGAACGAGATGTGCGGCACGGGCTTGCGGAAGATGTCGAATTCTTCGGCACGCTCCCAGCGCGTTTCGTCGCGATTGGCCGAACCGATGCACACACCGACCACGGCGCGCTGTGGAATCATCACGCCTTCCAGCTCGGTTTCCTCGGTGGTGAACCGCTGCACGGTGGTGAGCGGCGTCTCGTAACGCAGACCTTCCTCGATCGCCGGGCCGATCAGCTGATGATCGGCTTGCACCGCGGCGAACTGTTCGGGATGGGTGAGCAACAGATACAACAGGTTTCCGGACGACCGGTAGGTCGTCTCCAGGCCGGCGGGCAGCAGCAGCCGCAGAAAGGAATAGATCGCCTCGTCGGTCAGCCTTTCGCCGTCGATCTCGGCGGTGACCAGATCGCCGATGATGTCTTGGGTCGGCTGGGACTTGCGTTGCTCGATCTGCGCGACGAAGTAGTCCTTCAGCGCCGCGGACGCCTCGAAGGCCTTCTCGTAGTTGACGTGGTAGCTGATCAACTGCACCGCTCGCTTGCGGAACATCGGCAGATCTTCGTCGGGCAGCCCGAGCAGCCGGGCGATGACGCGGGTGGGGAACTCGAAGGTGTAATTCCGGATCAGGTCGGCATTGCCGGTTTCGACGAATTCGTCGATCAGCGCGTTGCAGATCGGCCGGACGATCGTCGGCTCCCACTGCTCCAGCGCCCTGGACTTGAAGGCCGCCGACACCAGGTTGCGGTGTTCGCGATGCTTCTTGCCCTCCATCGCCAGGATGGTGGGACCCATGAACAGGCCGATCGTCTTGTCGTAGGGCTTGGAGCTGAACACCCGCCCGTCCCGGAACACCGTGTTGACGGCGTTGAACGACACCGCGGAGTACTCGTTCTTGGGCAGCATCGACTCGGGCGTCTTGGTGTAATCCATGACCGTTCCGCGGAAAACCCCGGACTGACGGCGTTTGTGAGCGAAGTACGGATAAGGGTCGCGCAGACTGACGGTTTCCTCGCCGGTGCCGGCGGTGTGAACGTTTGTCGTCACCTAAATCTCCAGCATCTTCTTCCGCCTCGGCACGAACGGGCCGTCGTTACGTAAGATCGTACTGTAATTATTACAGTAGACAACATGGGCTTAGGATCAGCACTGGCATGAGCACACTCGAGGAACGCGCCGGCAGCACCGTCGAACAGCAGCGGGCGGCCCTGGGTGCGATCCTGGCCCGGCAGCGCCAAGCATTCATCGCCGACGGACCACCCAGCCTGGCGCTACGGCGCAACCGGATCGACCGGTTGATGGCGCTGGTGCTCGACAACACCGACGCGTTCGTCGACGCCATGGCCACCGATTTCGGCACCCGGTCCAAGGCCGCAACGCTGTTCACCGAGGTCATCGGCATGATCTCGGTGATCGAGCACACGAGATCCCATGTTGGGCAATGGATGCGGGCCACCAAGCTGCTGCGCGCGGCCGGACTCGTCGGGCTGCGTGCCGAGGTCCAGCCGTCGCCGCTCGGCGTGGTCGGAATCATCGGTCCGTGGAACTTCCCGCTCAATCTCGTGGTGCTGCCGGCCGCGACCGCGTTCGCGGCGGGCAACCGCGTGATGATCAAGATGTCGGAGATCACCGCGCATACCGCCGAGTTGATGAAGGCGACCGCGCCGAAGTACTTCGACTCCGACGAGCTCGAGATCGTCACCGGCGGTCCCGAGGTCGCCGCGATGTTCTCGACGCTGCCGTTCGACCACCTGTTCTTCACGGGTTCGCCCTCGGTCGGCGCGCTGGTGCAGCGGGCGGCCGCCGAAAACCTGGTTCCGGTGACGCTGGAGCTCGGCGGTAAGAATCCCGTCGTCGTCGCACCCGCCGCCAACATCCGCCGATCCGCCACCCGGATCGCGCAGGGCCGCATGGTCAACGGGGGACAGGTCTGCGTGTGCCCCGACTACGTCTTCGTCCCCGACGACCAGCTCGACAACTTCGTCGGCGCCGCACGGGAGACGTTACGCGACATGTTCCCGAACATCGTCGCCAACGACGACTACTGCTCGAGTGTCAACGAGGCCAACTTCGACCGGGTCGTCGGTCTGATCGACGACGCGCGTGCCCACGGTGCCACCGTGGAAACCGTTGCACCCGAGGGCGAGCTATTGCCCGACCGCGGTTCCCGCAAGATCGCACCGACCATCGTTCGCGACATCGACGACACCATGCAGATCGCCACCGAAGAAATCTTCGGCCCGGTCCTGGTGGTGAAGGGATATTCGCGCCTGGGCGATGCGATCGACTACATCAACGCGCGGCCGGCGCCGCTGGTGGCCTACTGGTATGGACCCGACGACGCCGACTTCCGCACCTTCGTCTGCACCACCCGCAGCGGTGGGGTGGCCCGCAACGACTTTGCCGCACAGATGATTCCGTCGGGCGCGCCGTTCGGCGGCGTGGGCCGCAGCGGGATGGGGGCCTATCACGGCAAGGCCGGCTTCGACGCGTTCTCCCACCACCGGTCAGTCGTGGGCAGCGATCTGCCGTTCAGCGTCACCGGCAGCGCCGCGCCACCCTTCGGGAAATCGATGCGCATGTATGCCGACGCCATGATGCGCGTGACGCGGGCCCGGACCCGCCGCCGACTCCGGGGCGATCCGCGCGCCTAGCGCGCGTTGGGGTTCAGCCGCGCGGCCCGCGCCATCAGGTCGGCGTACCGGACACCGAGCAGGCGCGGCATCGCCGCCATTGCCCAGCCGTCGGGTCCGATCACGATGCGGGGACGGTTCTTCTCGGCACCCCGCAGGATGGCCCGGACGGCCTTCTCCGGCGACGTCAGCGCCAGGCGCGAAAAGTACTTCGCCGCTTGCTCGGGATCCTCGGTGTCCGCGGTGCGCATGTTGGTCCCGAAGTTGGTGCGCACCACACCCGGGTGCACGCAGTGCACGGTCACCGGATGGCGCTCCATGATCATCTCCTGGCGCAGCGCTTCGGTGAAGCCCCGCACCGCGAATTTCGAAGTGCTGTAAGCACCTTGGTAGGGGACCGCGATCAGGCCGAAGGCGCTGGACAGGTTCACCAGCCTGGCGGGCCGCCGGGCGGTGCCGGATTCGATCAGCTGCGGCAGAAAGGCCTTCGTCCCGCTGACCACGCCACCGATGTTGATGCCGACGAGCCAGTCGAAGTCCTTCCAGGACATGTCCGCGATGCTGGCGAACAGGTCGACGCCGGCGTTGTTGAACAGCATCGAGGCGGGCCCGAGATCGCGGCGCACGTCCTCGGCGTACCCACACACCGCGTCGCGGTCGGCGACGTCGACCCGATAGGTGCTCACCTGACCGGGACTGCACATCGCCTGTGTCGCGGCCAGATTCGCCTGGTCGATGTCGGATGCCGCGACGTGCGCCCCGTCCTGGGTGAGCGCGAGGGTCAAGGCGCGCCCGATTCCCGAGCCGGCGCCGGTGACGACGGCGACCCGATCCTGATATTTCATGAATTCCCCTGTCCCGCTTGCTCGCGCGCCCAGCGATAGTCGGCCTTGCCCGACGGGCTGCGCTCGATGACGGGGCGAAAGACGATCGCCTTGGGCAGCTTGTAGCGGGCCAGCGACTGCGCGGCGTGCGTCACCAGTTCGTCGGCCTCGGCGTGCGCACCGTCGGTCAGCGCGACGATGGCGACCACCTCCTGGCCCCATCGTTCACTCGGCCGCCCCGCGACCACCACGTCGCCCACCGCGGGATGCGAGGCGATCGCGGTCTCGACCTCCTCGACGAAGATCTTTTCGCCGCCGGAGTTGATCGTCACCGAATCACGGCCCAGCAATTCGATGCTGGCGTCCTCGCGGTGCCGGGCCCGATCGCCCGGGACCGCGTACCGCACACCGTCGATGACCGGGAAGGTCGCGGCGGTCTTGGCTGCATCGCCCTTGTAGCCCAACGGAATGTAGCCGCGCTGGGCCAGCCAGCCGATTCCGTCATGTCCCCGTGGCAGGATCGACGACAGATCCTCGCTAGCGACGAATGCATCCGGGCCGGCGTTGAAGGTGCCGGTGGACACCGCGCCCGAGGCCGACATGTGATGCATCTGCGCGCCGGTCTCAGAGGATCCGACGCCGTCCACGACGATGACGTTCGGCAGCGCTTCGATCAACCGCTGCTTGACATATGGGGTGAGCAAGGCGCCGCCGTTGGCGATCACGGCGAGTGACGACACGTCGGCGATTCCCTTCTGGATGGCGGCGAGCAACGGGCGGGCCATCGCGTCGCCGACCACCGTCACCACCGCTACCCGCTCCCGCTCGATCGTGCGGACTACGTCCTCGGCATCCAAATGGTCGACGACGGAAGGGAATACAACGGATTGTCCGGTGGTCAGGGCGGTCATCACGCTCCACTGTGCGGCACCGTGGATCAGTGGTGGCAGGACCATCAATTTGGTGCCGGGGCCGGGGGTGAGCCGTTCCACGATCTCGTCGACCGAACCGGCTGGCTCGCCGG
Organism: Mycobacterium ahvazicum; assembly: GCF_900176255.2. Classification (GTDB taxonomy): domain Bacteria; phylum Actinomycetota; class Actinomycetes; order Mycobacteriales; family Mycobacteriaceae; genus Mycobacterium; species Mycobacterium ahvazicum. The sequence goes on along the minus strand of NZ_FXEG02000003.1, from coordinate 1,496,324 downwards.
TCATCAGATTGCGGCCGCCGAAGGACGTCATGAAGATGTCGTGCTGGCGCCACAGCACGCCCTTCGGCATTCCCGTGGTGCCGCCGGTGTACAGGACGTAGAGGTCGTCGGGGGAGTGCCGCACCGGCGGTGGCTTGGCCGGGCTGGAACCGATGATGCTGTCGTAATCGACTGCGCCGTGCACCAAGTCGTTGCCCGAGTCGTCGGCGATCTGAATCAGCACCCGCAGCTTCGGCAACTCGGGCAGGACCTCGGCCACCCGCGGCGCGAACGCGGCGTGGTAGACCAGCGCGGTAGCGCCCGAATCCGCCAACAGATACTGCAGCTCGCTCTTGACGTAGCGGTAGTTGACGTTGAACGGGGCCACCCGCGCCGCAAACGCGCCGAGCAACGACTCGACGAATTCGTTTCCGTTGTAGGCGTACAGGCCGAGCAGGTCCTGGCCCACCTCGTGGCCGGCCAGGCCGGAGCGCTCGGTGTGACACCCGAGGCCCCGCGAGTGCAGATAGGAGGCCAGCCGGTTGGACCGCTCGATGGTCTGGGCATAGCTGAATCGCTTGTCGCCCTGGATCAGCAGGTCGCGATCGCCGATCGTGGCCGCGACGGCGTCCGCGACTGCGGGGACTGTGAATTCGGTTGCGGTTTCTGACATCTTTGTCCTTCGAGCGCCTCTCACGGCTGGTGGGGTAGCAGGCGGACCATCAGGCCGTTGGCCTCGCTGAGCAGCGATCCGTCGGCCGACGTCATCGTCGAGGAGATGAAGACCTTGCGGCCGTCGGTACTGCTGATGCGGCCCTGTGCGATCAGTGGTTCGTCGATCGGGGTGATCTTGCGGTAGTCGACGTGCAGGTATGCGGTGCGGGTCGGGCGAATGCCCGCGGTGGACACCACCATGCCGAACATCCAGTCGTAGAACAGCGGGATCATGCCGCCGTGCACGGCGTGGTTGCCGCCGACGTGTGATTGGGTGAAATGTCCTTCCATCGTGACGCCGTCGGGGCCGAATTCCGTCACCATCCAGGGCGGCATCAGCGGGTGCGCCAACCCCGGCAGGCTCAGTACCCGGCCGGCCACCGCCTCGGTCTCCGGTACCTGATGCCCGTCCAGCAGGGCGCAGGCGTTCTCCAAATGTGTGGTGGCCGCGGCCCACAGCTCCGGATCGGGATTGGTGGACACGGTCAAATCCTGCAGTCGGCGCAGCGCCGCAACGAACGGTCCGAGCTCCACTGGAGCATTTTCGACGGGCTGGACGTCGGGGAACCCGCCGCGGGTTCCGGAGGCGGTGTCGGTCATGCGGATCCTTCGTTCCATGTCTGGAGCAGATCGTCGGTCGTGGTGATCGTTGCCAGCAGCGACAGCGTGTTGGCGATCATCGCAGCACCGTACTCGGTGGGGATGCCCGCGACGGCGTCGCGGGGCACGACCACGCGATAGGCGGCGTTGACCGCATCCATGACGACGTTGGGTATCGCGATGTTCAGCGAGACGCCGACCACGACGATCGTGGACACCCCGAGGTTGCGCAGCACCGCGTCCAGGTCGGTGCCGCCCATCGGTCCCACGCCATGCCAGCGGCGCAGAATCAAATCCGTTGGCTCGGGACCTAATTCGGGCAGTACCTCGGCTCCCGGCGTGCCGGGGGTGATGTCCACCTGGTTGCCGCCGCTCATCGCGAAGATCTTGGCGTTGTGGTTGGACCCGAGCCCGTCGGGCCGCCGCTGCACCAGGCAGTGCACGACGTGCACCCCGGCGGCCCGGGCCGCCGGGAGCAACCGCACGATGTTGGGTAGCGCCTCGCGGCGCGCTTCCTCGGCGAGCATGGCCAGCCCGGCGTCCGGGCCCATGACCGCGCCCTGACATTCCTGGGCGACGATCGCGGTGTGTCCGGGCACAACGAGGTCGGCGAGTCGAGGCTTCATGCTGGCACGTCGTAGAACTGGGTCGCCCATTTCCGCAGTGCCATATAGCCTTTCGCGTCGACCTTGGACAGCGCCGGATTCTCGACGTACTTCTGGTAGCGCCAGATCTGCAGGTCGTCGAAGACCGTGGACAGGAACTGCCTTTCGATCAGGTCGCGCAGCTTGCCCTCCGGTACGTCGGCGTCGTCGCCGGGAGTTCGTGGCCACCAGATCGAATAGAACAGGTCCGAGCACTCGTCGTCGACCGGCGTGCAGGTGAAGATCAGCCGGTGATTCTGCGCTCCCTCGAAGACGCTGATCGCCCCGCCGAGACCGAATAAGTGGCTGTGGAACCGCAATGCGAGATCGTCGGGGTTGTCGCTGCGCGCATCCGGCCAGCCCGCGATGAACTGCCATTCCTGGTCGACGATCTTCCAGTCCAGCACCCGGGGTGTGACCGTCGCGTGGTGGACGTACTCGAAATGGGCGCTGTCGGGTGCGTTCTCCGCGACGATCTGCGGATGCACCGGCTCGCGCGCGGCGCGCCGGGAGAACTCCGGATAGGCCCGGTAATAGCCCGCCGGATCCGTCTCGAACTGCGGGAACTTGAGGAAGATGTCCGGCATCTCCCACTGCGGTTCCTTGCCGTCGGGGTGATGCCAGATGAACACGCAGTCGTACTGCTCCCGGACGGGATACGACTTCAGCCGCAGCGCCTTGTTGGGCCGGTCCGGCTGGTAAGGGATGTATCGGTTGGTGCCGTCCGGTCCCCAGCGCCACCCGTGGAAGGGGCACTCGACGCAGTCGCCGACCACCTTGCCGCCGTGACCGATGTGGGCGCCCAGATGTTTGCAGTGTCCTTCCAGCACGTGCAGCTCGCCCGACTCGTCGCGATAGGCGATCAGATCCTCGCCGAAGTACTGCAGCGGCCGGACCTCGCCGACGGGAAACTCGACCACCCGACCATGAACCAGCCGGTGACTTTCCAGGTGAACGGCACTTTCACACTGGCGCCTCTCGCGATCGTTGATACTAAATCCATTACAGTATAGATTTCAGCAGTTCGTTCCGGATTCGTCTAGGCGCGGCAAGGAGTGAAATGACGGCGGCGGCAGACGAGCTGGAAGAGCTCCGCAAACTCGGCCCGCTACATAAAAGGCGGTGAGGGTGCCTGAACTCGAGGTGCTGGTGATCGGGGCCGGGTTTTCCGGTCTCTACATGCTGCATCGGCTGCGGCAGCTCGGAATCCGCGCCCGGGTGCTGGAGATGGCCGAAAACGTCGGCGGCACCTGGCTGTTCAACCGCTATCCCGGTGCGCGTTGCGACATCGAAAGCATCGAGTACTCCTACAGCTTCTCCGAAGAGATTCAGCAGGAATGGGTCTGGACGGAGTCGATGCCCGCGCAGCCCGAGATCGAGGCGTACCTGAACTTCGTTGCCGACCGGTTGGATCTGCGCCGCGATATCGCGTTCAACACCAAGGTCGTCGCGATGGAGTTCGACGAAGAGTCCGCGGTGTGGCGGGTGCGCACCGACACCGGCGAATCCTTTGTCGCCCCGTTCGTCGTCGCGGCCTCCGGCATCCTGTCGGTGCCGCTGGAGCCCGACATCCCGGGAATGCGGACCTTCGCTGGAACGCCGCTGTTCACCAGCCGCTGGCCGAAGGAGGGCTTCGACCTCACCGGAAAGCGCGCCGGTGTGATCGGCACCGGCTCCACCGGCGTGCAGCTCATCCCGGTTGTAGCTCGACAAGCTTTGCAGCTCTGCGTGTTTCAGCGATCCCCGGCATACACGTTGCCCTGGCGCGTGCACCAGTTCGCGCCCGGCGAGTTGGACGAGATGAAGGGTCGCTACGGCGAGATCCGGGAAGCTCAGCGGGCTCACCCGATCGGCGCCGCCCGGCTGAGCGCCTTCTCGGTGCTACTGGAAATGTTGAGCAGTCCGCCGATCAAGTCGGCCTCGCGCGCGGAGCAACTGCGCGCCATCGAGGAGAACGGCGTGATGGGCGCGCTCAACTGGAGCGACATCTTCTTCGACATCGAAGCCAACCGGATGGCGGGCCGGCTCTACGGCGAGGCGGTGGCCCGCATCGTCAAGGACCCGCAGACCGCGGCGTCGCTGGTGCCCGTGCATCCGTTCGCGTGCAAGCGCCCGATCATCGACCAGGGCTACTACGAGACGTTCAACCGGGACAATGTCACGCTCGTCGACCTGCGCAAGACACCGATTCGCGAAATCACCGCGACCGGCATCCGGACCGAAGGCGACGAGTACGAGCTCGACGTGATCATCTACGCCACCGGGTTCGACGCGATGACGGGAGCGTTGAGCCGCATCGACATCCGCGGTCGCGACGCGATGTCGCTCGGCGAGTTCTGGGCGACCGAGGGGCCGCTGTCCTACCTGGGACTGGCGATCGCCGGCTTCCCGAACCTGTTCACCATCCAGGGGCCGGGCAGCCCGAGCGCGGCCACGAACTTCGTCGCGGCGCTCGAGCAGCATGTGGAGTGGATCGGTGATTGCATCGCATACCTGCGCGACAACGGAATCCGCACGATCGAGGCGTCCGGCACGGCGCAACAGGAATGGATCGACCACGCCACCGCGCTCGTCGCCCCGACGGTGCTGGTTCATCCGTCCTGCAACTCCTGGTACAACGGCGGCAACGTGCCCGGCAAGAAGCGGATGTACATGGGCTACACCGGCGGCATCCCCGAATATCGGCGCCGCTGCGACGAAATCGCCTCCGGTGGATATGCCGGTTTCAAGTTGGCGTAGCTGGTTTAAGGTGAGCGGCATGGCTGGATCTTCGCTGGCGAAACGTTCCTTGGACCTGGGCCGCGAACTGGGCATGGTGCTCCCGCGCACGGTGGCCGGCCTGAACGAATCCACCGGCTGGGATCCCTTTACCCCGCGGGGGGCACGCCAGTTCGGCGAGGTCATGCTGGACGAACTTGTCCTGAGTGGCTTTTCGCTACTGGGCGGAAAGCTGACCACCGACATCCGGCCGCTGAGCGCGTGCGAACCGGCGGCCGAAGAGTTGTCGACGCTGGGTATCGACGGCGCGCATGCCGCACCAAAACCCTTGCAGGTGAAGTCGATACGGCGGCACCGTATCGGTGGGCTGGCGTTCGAACGGATGACCTTCGAGCACGATCCACAGCTGCCCGCGACGCTGGCGGCCGAGGGCCTGGGTGGTCCGGCGCGGGCGGTGGTGCACCTGTGCCGCCACCGCGACCGGCCCCGGCCGTGGCTGGTCTGGGTACACGGAGCCGGTCAGGGTGGCACCGAGGATTTGGTGCTGTCGCGCATCGGTCGCATCCACCACACGCTGGGGTTCAACGTCGCGATGCCGGTGCAGCCCGGCCACGGGTGCCGGCGCCGCGAATGGCCGGCCTATCCGGACATGGATCCACTCGGCAATGTCGCGGGCATGATGCGGTCGGTGTCGGAGGTGCGCGCCGTGGTGCGGTGGGTGCAATCGCAAGCCAGTGCCGTTGTGGTGTCCGGTATTTCGATGGGAACCCCGGTCGCCGCACTGGTGTCGCACCTAGAGCGCGAGATCGACGCGGTGGCGTTGTACACCCCGATTCTGGGGCTCAACGCGATGATCGCCCGGCACCTGTCCCGCTGGGGATCGGCGCGCGACGGGTTCCGGGATCTGCTGGGATCTCCGGTGGTCGCGCAGCTGACATCGGTGATCGACCCGCTGGCGGTCGATCCGGCGCCGCCGCCGCAGCGTCGGCTCATCGTCGGGGCCTGGCACGACCGCATGGCGATGCGCGAGCCCACCGACGCGTTGCAGGAACGCTGGGGCGGCCAGTTGTATTGGTATGACGGCGGCCACGTGGGCCACATATTCTCCCGTCGCGTGCAAAAGGTGTCGGAGCGTTTCCTGCGCGAGGTGGTCTCGCAAAACGGGCCAGAAGCGGTGTCGCAGCGATGACGGCCGCCCGGACCGCACGCGAGGTCGTCGAACTCTACAACCTGGTGGTCTGGAACGAACGCAACATCGAACTGGCCGAAGAGTTGTTGGGCGACACCGTCATCCGGCACGAGGTCGGTGCGGCGCGAACGCTCACCCACGCCGAGGCCGTGGCCCGTGTGTCGGACATGTGGGAGCAGGTCGAGTCACTGCACTTCGACCTCAACATCGTCATCGCCAATGACGACGGCGAACACGTCGCCATCGTCTACGACTCGACCATCATCACCGAAGACGGCGGTGAAACCCACATCGCCAGTATCGAAGTGTTCCGGGTCGTTGCCGGCCGGATCACCGAAGTCTGGAATTGTGGCTACCACCAAGGAGTTTGGAATTGACTGAACGTGCACTCGACGAATTGGGCTACTACCTGCTGGCCGGGGCCGGAGGTGAGGGCCCGGCCACGTTGATGGACGAGGCCCGCCGCGGTGAGCAGCTGGGCTTCGGCACCGGGTTCATCTCCGAGCGCTGGAACGTCAAGGAAGCGTCGTCTCTGGTCGGTGCGGCCTGCGCGGTGACCAACCGGATGCAGATCGCTACCGCCGCAACCAATCACAACACGCGGCACCCGCTGATCACCGGATCCTGGGCGACCACGATGCACCGGCTCTCCCGCGGACGGTTCACGCTGGGCATCGGCCGCGGCATCGCCGCGATCTACGGCGCCTTCGGCATCCCCGCCGTCACGACCGCGCAGATGGAGGATTGGGCCCAGGTCATGCGCCGCCTCTTCCACGGCGAGCTGATCTTCAATCACGAAGGCCCGATGGGCAAGTACCCGATCCTGTTTCTCGACCCGGACTTCGACGAGGACATCCGGCTGGCGCTGGTTGCGTTCGGGCCCAACACCTTAGCGCTCGGCGGCCGCGCCTTCGACGACGTCATCCTGCACACCTACTTCACGCCGGAGACGTTGCAGCGCTGCGTCAAAACCGTCAAGACCGCGGCGGAGAAGTCGGGCCGCGACCCCGACAGCGTGCGAGTATGGTCGTGCTTCGCCACGGTGGGCGACCACCTTCCCGAGGAGCTGCGCCTGAAGAAGACCGTCGCACGGCTGGCCACCTACCTGCAGGGCTACGGCGACCTGATGGTGCGGACCAATGACTGGGATCCGGCTGTACTGGAACGCTTCCGGGCGGACGCGGTGGTGACCTCGATCGCCGGCGGGATCGACCACAAGGCCACCGCCGAGCAGATCGAGCACATCGCGACGCTGATTCCCGATGAGTGGCTGGAACCCTCGGCCACCGGGTCGGCTCAGCAATGTGCGGATCGGATCCGCAAGGAATTCGAATACGGGGCCGACGCGCTGATCATGCACGGCGCGACGCCCGACGAACTCGAACCCGTGGTCACGGCCTACCGAGCGGGAGACTAGGGCAGGATCAGGGTCCGGCTCACGGGCTCGGCGGCGGCCTGCCGGGCCGACAGGCCCCGCAGCAGGGAAGCCAGCAGGGCGTCGCGGGTCTCGCGGGGATCGATGAGTTCGTCGAATCCCATGCTTTCCGCCGAGCGGAAGGACGCCTGCAACTCCGCGTCACGCAACTTCGCGGTGACGTCCTCGCCGGCGTGCGTCGCGCGGCCCAGCGCTGCCGCGCTCATGGCGCCCATCGTCGCGCCGGGGTAGGCGAAGGTCGCCGATTGGCTGTCGAAACCCAACAGCGACATGACCATCGAGCCGAACCCGTACGCCTTGCGCAGCGTCACATGCAGCTTCACCGTGGTGGCCGCGGTTTGGGCGGCGAACATCCGGGCGCCGGCGCGCAGCACTCCGCTGCGTTCGGATCGGCTGCCGGGCAGCATGCCGGGATTGTCGGCAAAGAAGATGAGCGGCAGGTGGAATGAGTCGGCCACCATGATGAAATGCGCTGCTTTGTCGGCGGCGTCGGCGTCGATGGAGCCGGCCAGCACGTTGGGCTGGTTCGCGACGACCGCGACCGGATGGCCGCCGAGATGGGCCAGCGCGCAGATGATCGCCTTGCCGTACTGCGGCTGGACTTCGAACCAGTCCGGCCGGTCGAAGACCGCATCGAGCACGGCGCGCATGTCGTAGACGCGGCGGTTGTCGCGCGACACGATCTCGAGCAGTTCCGGTGTCGGCCGTGGTTCGCTGTCTTCGTCGCGGGGCAGCGGGGTGGGGTACGACCATGCGCTGGGCGGGAAGTACGACAGGTAACGCCGAATATCGGCAATGACGGCTTCGTCGTCGTCGGCGACGTTGTGGATCACCCCGCTGGGCAGGGCGGTGACGGGTCCGCCGAGGTCTTCCTTCGAAATATCTTCTCCGGTTGACTCTTTCACGACCGGGGGCCCGGCAGTGAAGATCGCGCCCTGCTGGCTCATGATCCGGAAGTCGCACACCGGTGCCACCAGCGCGCCGTGGCCGGCCGAGGGCCCGAGCACCGCGGCGACCGTCGGCACCTTGCCCGAGCACTGCGCCTGGGCGAGCAGGTCGGTGGGGGCACGTCCGTAATGCCCACCGCCGGGACGGAAGCCGGCGCCTTCCAGCAGCATCACCAGCGGAGTCTTGTCGCGCAGCGCCAACTCGGCGATGCGATAGCGCTTCGAGTTGCCGCCGGGCCCGATGCTGCCGGCCATCGTGGTGAAGTCCTCGGCGCCCAGCATCACCGGTGAGCCGTTGATCTCACCCGAGCCCACGATCAGCGCGTCGGAGGCGACCTCGCCACCGACGAGCGTGCCGATTTCGCGGAACGTACCCGGATCGAGGAGGTGCTCGATGCGCGCACGGGCGTCGAGCTTGCCCTTGCCGCGGTGCTTGTCGAGCCGCTCCGGCCCGCCCATGCCCCGGGCGTGCTGGCGCCGACGGGCAAGGTCGGAGAGCGTGTCCTCCCAATCCGGGGGTTTTGTCATGCGTCAGTCCTACCTCTTACGGACGCGATCGCGCGCGCCTGGTCCGATGGTGACGACCCGCTGCGCTCGGCTACGCCGCGCTTGCGATCGTCCCTAGGTCTTGCAGGGTCACATACTGGATTGCTTACTGTAAAGTTACCCGCATGCCTGACGGCCCCCGCTTGAAGATCGACGGCGGCATCCCCAATCGACTCGATCGCGTGGTGGAAGCGGTTGGCAACCTGGAACAGCAGGGGTACGACGGGGGCTGGACCGCCGAAACCAGTCACGACCCGTTCCTGCCGCTGCTGTTGGCCGCCGAGCACACGTCGCGGCTCGAACTGGGCACCAACATCGCGGTGGCTTTCGCGCGCAACCCGATGACCGTCGCCAACGTCGCCTGGGACTTGCAGGCGTACTCGCAGGGCCGCTTCATCCTCGGTCTGGGCACCCAGATTCAGCCCCACATCGAGAAGCGATTCAGCATGCCGTGGAGTCATCCGGCCCGCCGGATGCGCGAATTCGTCTCCGCGTTGCACGCCATCTGGTCGGCCTGGAACGGCGAAGCCAAGCTGAGTTTCGAGGGCGACTTCTATACCCACAAGATCATGACGCCGATGTTCACCCCGGAGCAGCACCCGTACCCGGCGCCGAAGGTGTTCATCGCGGCGGTCGGTGAAGTGATGACCGAGTTGTGCGGCGAGGTCGCCGACGGCCATCTCGGCCACCCGATGGTTTCGAAGCGCTACCTCGACGAGGTGACGGTGCCGGCGCTGCTGCGTGGGGCGCAGCGCGCGGGCCGTGGTCGTTCGGATATCCAGGTCTGCGCCGAGGTGATGGTCGCGACCGGCGAAAACGACGCCGAATTGCGAGCGGCGATGACGGCCGCCCGCAAGCAGATCGCCTTCTACGGCTCCACGCCCGCGTATCGCAAGGTGCTGGAGGTGCACGGCTGGGGCGAGTTGCACGCCGAGCTGAATCGCCTGTCCAAGCAAGGCGAATGGGACGCGATGGGGTCGCTGATCGACGACGACATGCTTGCGGCCTTCGCGGTCGTCGGCACCGTCAAGGAGGTCGGCGCTGCCCTGCGTACCCGGTGTGAGGGAGTCGATCGCGTGCTGCCGATCTTCTATAACGCTTCCCAGTCCTGTATTACCGCCGCAATGAAGGAGTTTCGCCAGTGAGCACCACGACGATGGACGACGCCGGAAAGTCGTTGGCAAATCCGTTGGCGTACACCGACGAAAAGCGGTTGCACGCGGAGCTGGCCCACCTGCGCGCCACCGCGCCGGTGTCCTGGGTTGAGGTGCCGGACTACAAGCCGTTCTGGGCGATCACCAAACACGCCGACATCATGGACATCGAGCGCGAGAACATGAAGTTCACCAACTGGCCGCGCCCGGTCCTGACCACCACCGTGGGCGACGAGCTGCAGGCCAACGCCGGCGTGCGCACGCTGATTCACATGGACGATCCGCAGCACCGGGTGGTCCGCGCGATCGGCTCGGACTGGTTTAGGCCAAAGGCCATGCGCGCCATGAAGATGCGCGTCGACGAACTCGCCAAGATCTACGTCGACAAGATGCTGGCCGTCGGGCCCGAATGCGACTTCGTCCAGCAGGTCGCGGTGAACTACCCGCTCTACGTGATCATGTCCTTGCTCGGCATTCCGGAGGCCGACTTCGCTCGCATGCTCAAGCTCACCCAGGAGCTGTTCGGAAGCGAGGACAGCGAATTCAAGCGCGGCACCTCGAACGAGGATCAGATCCCCGCGCTGCTCGACATGTTCGGTTACTTCAACGATGTGACGGCGTCGCGCCGCGCGAACCCGACCGAGGACCTCGCGTCGGCGATCGCCAACGCCCGCGTCGACGGCGAACCGCTGTCCGACATCGACACCGTGTCCTACTACCTGATCGTGGCCACCGCGGGTCACGACACCACCAGCGCGACGATCTCCGGTGGCATGCAGGCACTGATCGAAAACCCGGACCAGCTCGATCGTTTGCGCGGCAATCCCGAGCTGATGCCGTTGGCCATCGAGGAGATGATCCGCTGGGTCACCCCGGTCAAGGAGTTCATGCGGACCGCCAACGAGGACACCACCGTGCGCGGGGTGCCGATCGCCGCGGGGGATTCGCTACTGCTGTCCTATGTGTCGGGCAACCGTGACGAGGACATCTTCGACGACCCGTTCCGCTTCGATATAGCGCGGGACCCCAACAAGCATCTGGCCTTCGGCTACGGCGTGCACTTCTGCATGGGCGCGGCGCTGGCCCGCATGGAAGTCAACAGCTTCTTCTCCGAGCTACTGCCGAGGCTGAAATCCATTGAGCTGAACGGTGATCCGGAGCTGGTCGCCACCACGTTCGTGGGCGGCCTCAAGCACCTGCCGGTGCGTTATACGCTGGCCTGAGTGAGGACTTAGCCCGCCACTCCTGCCAGATCGGCCGCCGCGACGTCCACACCCGAGAGGCCTTGGGCCCATTGCAGCAGCGCCGGCGCGTCGAGCTGGGGCTGAATTCCCGCGGTCCCCGCCAGGCCTGGGGAGGCTGCTAGCGGTGCCGCGGCGGCTCCCAGCCCGCCGGATGCGGCGGGGGCGGCAGCTGGTGTGGCTGTCACGATACCGACTGTCGCGCTCAAGTTAGTTATGGAGGCGCCGGCGGAGCCGACGGTGGCAGTGGCGCTGATGCCAAAGGATTGGATGCCAGTTCCCGTTCCTGCGCCGGCAGGGGCACCGATGAGGGTCGCGGTGCCGCTGACGGGAGTGACAACGACCGATGCTGTGCCGTAGGGGGTCAGGGTGATCGGGCTCGAGCCGGCAGTGATGGTGGTACCGGCAGGCAGCAATGTGGTGCCTTCGTAGGCGGAGTTGTACATAAGGGTAACGGTGCTGCCGGCATTGACGATAATGGAGTCGGCGCTCCAGAGGTAGGTGCCGACTGTCCCGCTGGTCAAAGAGCCGCTGTTCACTGCCACAACTCCGTTACTGATGTCGATAGTGCTGCCGGCCGGAGCGGTGACGGTGTCGCCGACGTTCACTGGCTGTGTGACGCCGATGGCCTGTTGGGCGTTGGCGCTAACTTGCTGCACTGCCGATTGCGCACGGCTGCCGGTGTTTTGGGCGGTGCTGCGGGCGACTGCGTTGGCCTGGTCCGCCTGCCCGTTCTGGTTGGTGGTTTGCTGCGGCTCGTCGAAGGACTCCAGCGTGCTGGCGACTTCGGAGTCGGCGGCGTAGGCGTACATAGCGGTGGCGTCCTGGACCCACATCTGCATGTACTGGGCTTCGGTGGCCGCGATCGCCGGGGTGTTCTGCCCGAAGAAGTTGGTCGCGACCAAGACCATCAGCTGCATCCGGTTGGCGGCGATCACCGGCGGGGGCACCGTCATCGCGTAGGCGACGTCGTAGGCAGCCGCGGCGGTGTAGGCCTGCGCTGCGGTCTGCGCCGCCTGGGCGGCGCTGGCTTGCAGCCACACCACCTGGTGCGTGCCCGCGGCCGCCATCCGCATCGAGGACGGCCCCAACCAGCGACCGGTCAATCCCGAGATCTCCGACGAGCACCCGGCAGCGGCGGATTCCAATTGCGCCGCAACCGCGTCCCAGCTCGCCGCGGCGGCCAGCATCGGCCCGGACCCCGGGCCGGCATACATGAGACCCGAATTGATCTCGGGCGGCAGCAATCCAAAATCCATGTCTTAAACCTTTTCTCGAGTCGACCCGGTAATCCTGGCCAAGAGTACAAACAAACCCTCCGAACTAAACCCGACCGCGCTGAACTCTTGATGACGCCGCTCTGAACTTCAATTCGTTGGGAAGTCAAGCGGGACAGTACTTTTCAAGATCATTTCGCGCGCTGCGTCAGGGGCGTTGCTATCGGAACGCGCATGACCTCGTCGTTATATTGACCGAACGGTAAATTCCTCGTACCGGCTCGTGAACAGTTGCGGTACAGGTGTCCCAGAACGGCCTCGAGCGAATGTCTGCGTCTACTGTCAGTGCAGCATTGGGATCGCGGAGGAGGAACACCATGTCGTTCGTGACGACGCAGCCGGAGGCGTTGGCCGCGGCAGCCGGAGCATTGCAGGGCATCGGGTCAGCGCTTAGCGCCCAAAACGCGGCCGCGGCAGCCCCGACCACCGGGGTGATCCCGGCGGCGGCCGACGAGGTCTCGGCGCTCGCCGCGGCCCGGTTCGCCGCACACGGGGAGTTCTACCAGGCGGTCAGCGCCCAGGCGGCCGAGATTCACGAGCAGTTCGTGAACACGCTGTCGACCAGCTCCGGCTCGTACGCGGCCACCGAGGCCGCCAACGCCGCCGCCACTGCCTGACCCGTAGCACCCGCGCTCTCAGCGGCCAACCCCGAGAAACTGTGGGCAGTAAGCACTCTCGGCGGCACTGATGAAAAAGCCGGCCTGAAAGACCGAGAGTCCCAGGTCGCCCATCACCGGGCCGAACGCCGGTGTCCTGGTCCATCGGGGCAAGCTGGTGGCCAGGTGGGCATTCGAGATGTCGTCGCAGGCGGTGTGCCCTTCGGTGACAAGCTGATTCGGATCGCCGGTAATCCCTTGGTCGGCTAGCACTTTCACGAAATTATCGTCATTGCTGTCGGCCCGTGCCACACCAGTGGGTATGAGCAGGACCGCCAGAACGCAGGATATGAGCGCAGTCAACTTCATGTTGGTGTCCACATCCACTATTTCCGAATGAGTTGAGGTCCGCGCGGTCTCGTACTTTTCACCGTACTCGCGCCGACTTCCACGGGCACCCAAAGCGCGGGTCTCCCAGTGACAACGCCGGTTGCCCGCTCCCGCGTCGTTGAGCAGATCGGTTACTTCCGGCTCGCTACACTCCGAGCGGAGGACTACGCAATGACGTATAGGACGATCCTCATCACCGGTGGCAGCGACGGCATCGGTGCTGCCGCGGCTCGGCGGTTGCGCCATAGCGGTGATGACATCGTGGTGGTGGGGCGCTCGGAAAGCAAGACGGCGGCGGTGGCGGCCGAGTTGGACGCCGACTATTTCGTGGCCGACTTCGGTGACCTGGCTCAGGTGCGAGCCCTGGCCGACAAGATTCGGGCCAACTATCCGCGCATCGACGTGCTACTCAACAATGCCGGCGGCATGGGCACCAAGATCCAGCTGACCGCCGACGGCTACGAACACACCTATCAGGTCAACTATCTGTCGCCGTTTCTGCTGACCACGCAGCTTATGCCGGTGCTGCTGGCCTCACGCGCCACGATCGTCAACACCACCAGCTCGTCGCACAAGCTGGTCCGCCGCGCCACCATCGACGACCTGGAGAACACCGCCCGGCGCCGGGCCAGCACCGCTTACGCGTTCTCGAAACTGGCCATCGTCTTGTTCACGAAGGAGTTGCACCGGCGCCATCAGGGCGGTGGATTGTCCGTTGCGACAGTTCATCCCGGCTACGTCAATTCCAACTTCGGCCGCGCCTCGGGGTCGCGGTTCCTGGTGTTCATGCAGCAGTACACGCCGCAGGCGCGGTTCACCGCGAGCGTCGACGAGGGGGCCGACCAGTTGGTGTGGCTCGCGTCGAGTGCTCCCGGCGTCGCGTGGGCGCCCGGTGAGTACTACGCGAAGCGTGCGGTCGCCAAAGCCAGCCGCTTGGCCAACGACCCCGCGCTTGCGCGCGAGCTGTGGGATCGCACGCTGGCCAGGCTCGGCTGAGGCTCCACCTTTCGATACCGACTAGTATCCAATCGATACTAGCGAGTATGCTGCTGGACATGTCGCCGGTGAAACCACATCGAACCCGCCCCACTCGTGGCGAGGTGCGCGACCGGATCCTGGACGCGGCCGCCAGGGTGTTCGCCGGTGAAGGGTTCGCCGGTGCCACCATCGATGCGGTCGGTCAGGCCGCGGGCTTTACGAAGGGTGCGGTCTACTCGAACTTCGAGTCCAAGGACGAACTGTTCCTGGCCCTACTCGATCGCGAATTCGAATTGCGGGGTGAGCAAATCGCGACAGTCCTAGACAGCAGTGGCGGTGACAACGTTTTGGCGGCAAGCGAATTGAGTCGTTCGGTGCTCGACTCGGTTCGCGACCATTCCGACTATTACGTCCTGTTGGTCGAGTACTGGCTGCGGGCACAGCGCGATCCGCAGCTTCGTGAGCGACTGATCGAACGCCGTCGTGCCGCCGCCGACCAAGCGCTACAGATCGTCAAATCGGCCGACACGGTGCCGTCGGATCGGCGGTTGGCCGACCTCGCCCAGCTCGTCATCACCCTCAATTTGGGTGTCGCGATGGAAGAGGTCTTGCGCCCCGGAAGCATAAACCCGGACCTGCTCACACAATTGATGGCCGCGCTGCTGGAATCCGGCGATTAGGGGAGGGGTCCACATGGATGCGACGGAAGACGTGAGTCCGCCGGTAATTGCCGCCACCGGATTAGGGGTGAACGGCGAGCACGGGCCCCTGTTCTCGGGTGTCGATCTTGCCCTCGCGCAGGGTTTTCACGCCATTCAGATGCCCGGCGGACCGGGGCAGACCACGTTGCTGTTGACCCTCGCCGGGCGCTTCAAGGCCACCCACGGCTCGCTGACCGTGCTCGGCGCGACGACACCGCACGCGATCCGTCGGCACTGCTCGATCGCGGCCTTCGACGACATCGATGACCTGGAGGAGTCGGTGACCGTGGAGACCGTGCTCGCCGAGCAACGGCGGTGGTTGGCGCCTTGGTACTCACTGGTGCCGCTGCGAGGCGGTCAGGCCGAGCTGGCAGAGGTGTTCGGCGAAACGGACCCGCCGCCCGGCGATGCCTACATCGTCGAATTGTCCGACCTGGAACTGTTTTTGCTGCGCATCACGTTGGCCCTGTTGTCGAAGCGACCGATCCTGGTGGTCGGCGACCTCGAGCAGGTTCGAGACAATGCCCGGCGCGCGATCGCGGTGGAGCGCCTCGGCGCGATCGCCGAGCAGCGCACGGTCGTCGTCGGTGTCACCAATCCGCTCGGCACGGACGCGCCCGACCACGAACTTCACGATCACCGCATCCTGACCGAAGGGGATTGACGATGCTGGCTGGACTCGCATTCGGCTCGGAGATAAAGCGTTTCGGTCGCAACCGGTTGACGCGTGTGGCCGTCGTGGTGCTGATGCTGCTGCCGCTGGTGTATGGCGCACTGTACCTCTGGGCCTTCTGGGATCCCTTCGGCCACACCAACAAAATGCCGGTGGCACTGGTCAATTCGGATCGTGGCGCCATGGTGTCGGGCGAGCAGTTCAACGCCGGCGCGGAGATCGCCAAGAGCCTGACCGCGGACGGCGGCCTGGACTGGCACGTCGTGGACTTGGCGGAAGCACGCAACGGGGTCGACCACGGCAAGTATTACTTCATGGTCGAATTGCCGCCCGACTTCAGCGCGGCGATCGCGTCGCCGGTGACCGGGCAGCCCAAGAAGGCCAACCTGATCGCCGTTTACAACGACGCCAACAACTACATCTCGACCAGCATCGGTCGCACCGCGATCAGCCAGGTGCTCAACGCCGTGTCCGACCGGATCTCGGGGCAGGCGGTCAATCACATGCTTTCGGTGGTGGTTTCGTCCGGAGCGGGGATCAAGCAGGCCGCCGACGGGGCGGCTCGGCTCGATGACGGCGCCGGACAACTGGTAGCGGGTCTCGACAGCGCCCGGGCCGGTTCGGCGAAGCTCGCCGCCGGAGCCCAGCAACTGTCCGACGGAATCAACCAGGCCACCGACCCGCTGATCGCGATCACCAAAGCGGTATCCCAGATCGGCGGTAATACGCAGCAACTGCAACAGGGTGCGAGCGCGCTACAACAGGCCAACGATCAGATCGGCGCCATTGCCACGGCACAGGATGGCGCCGCGAACTCGCTTCAGTTGGTCATCGATCAGCTCTCCGCGCGACAGGATCCGCTGGCGAATAACCTGCGCGGCATCCAGGATCAGCTGCGCGGTCATCAGTTCACGCCGCAGATCCGCCAGCAGCTCACCGACGCGCAGAACGCCGCGATCGCGATGACCACTTCGCTGCGCGCTCCCGGCAGCCCGCTGGGCTCAGCCCTCGATCAAGTCGGCAACAGGGGCCAGGAGCTGACGAACAAGCTCACCCAACTGCGCGACGGCGCCCAGCAGCTCGCCGCAGGTAACGTTGAATTGGCCGGCGGCATAGTGAAACTCGACGACGGAGCACACCAACTCAAGGCGGGATCGGCCGAATTGGCGACCAAACTCGCCGACGGTGCCAAGCAATTGCCCAACTGGACGACCCAGCAAAAGGATGCGGTCGCGGACACCATCGGCGGCCCGGTGCAACTCGAAGCCTCGCACGAGAACGCCGCGCCCAACTTCGGCACCGGCATGGCGCCGTTCTTCCTGACGCTGGCCCTGTTCTTCGGCGCGTTGGTGCTGTGGATGGTGCTGCGGCCCCTGCAGAGTCGCGCGATCGCCGCGGAGGTGCTCGCGCTGCGCGTGGTGCTGGCCAGCTATCTGCCGGCAGCCGCGATCGCGTTATTCCAGGCGGTCATTCTCTACTGCGTGGTCCGATTTGGTCTCGGTATGCACGCGGTGCACCCGGTGGCGATGCTGGGATTCATGATCCTGATCTCCGGCGCGTTCGTGGCCGCGACGCAGGCGATCAACGCGCTCGTCGGCCCGGCGGTGGGCCGCGTATTGATCATGGCCCTGCTCATGCTCCAGCTCGTCAGCGCCGGCGGCATGTACCCCGTGGAGACCACGTCACGGCCCTTCCAGATCTTGCATCGCTTCGACCCGATGACCTACGGCGTCAACGGGCTCCGACAGCTCATCCTCGGCGGCATCGACACCCGGCTGTGGCAGGCGATCGTGGTGCTGGTCGTGATAACGGCTGTCGCGCTGGCGATCTCATCGGTGTCGGCGCGACGAGACCGAACCTGGAATGTCGACAGGCTGATCCCGGCGATCAAGATGTAGAGGAGAGCCCATGTTAGGTGTGCACCACTCGGCGATCTGCACCTCCGATGTCGAACGGTCCCTTCGGTTCTGGCGCGACGGCCTGGGCCTGACCCAGGTGATGGACTACGAGTTCACCGGCGATTGGCCAGAACTGTTCGGCGCCAAGTCCGACCGGCTGCGGTCGATCTTTCTCGGCGATCCGCAGCAGCCGGGCAGCGGCAGCGTCGAACTAGTGCAGCTCGAAGGCGCCGACGCGGAACTGCCGGACTCCACCGCACTACGGCACGGTTTCATGTTGCTCTCGCTGCAGCGCGAGGTCGACGAGACGCTGGCCGCGCTGGCGGCGCTGGGTTTCACCGACGGCGTCCGTCGTATCGACGTGGTGGCCCCGGACGGCAAGACCGTCGCGATGGCGGTCATCACCGCACCCGACGGCGTGCTCGTCGAGCTGATCGGACGGGCGAAATGAGCACCGCGCTGGTGACCGGGGGCGCGTCCGGCATCGGGCATGACGTCGTAACGCGGTTGCGCGACGCGGGTCACGACGTCGTGGTGTGGGACCTATCGGGCGGCGACATCGATTGCGACATCAGCGATCCCGAGGCGGTATCGGTCGCGATGGAGGCAACCGTGCGGGAATATGGTGTGCCCACCCGGGTGGTCACCTGCGCCGCGGTCGGCGCGGCGGGCGTGCTGCTCAAGCAGTCACCCGCGCAGTGGGAGCGGGTGCTGGCGGTGAACCTGACCGGCACCTGGCTGACGATCCGCGCGGCGGCGCGGGCGATGATCGACGCCGGTCTGGGGGGCTCGATCGTCGCGGTGTCCAGCATCAGCGGTTCGATCGCCGATCGCGACATGGGCGCCTATTGCGTGTCGAAGGCCGGGGTCGACATGCTGGTCAAAGTCGCCGCGGTGGAGTGGGGGACGCACGGCATCCGGGTGAACGCCGTCGGGCCCGGAGTCACCCGAACGCCGATGCTGCCCAACCCCGAAGCGCTGCCCGGCTGGGTGGAAGGCCTGACCGAGCGGACGCCGCTCGGCGGCCTGGGGCAACCCGACGACGTGGCCGAGGCGATCGTGGGCGTGCTCGAATTGCCTTGGGTGACAGGACAGATCGTGCACGCTGACGGGGGTCTGGCGCTGCACAGCCCGATCGACTCCTACGGCCAGGTGCAGCGGTTGAAGAATCGCGGAAAGTGACGTCACTCGATCCCGAAGTCGATGATGCCCCGGACGATCTTGCCGCTGAGCAGGTCGTCGTAAGCCTCGTTGATGTCGTCGAGCCGGTAGCGCCGAGTGATCATCTCGTCGAGCTGTAGCTGGCCGGTCTGGTAGAGGCGGGCCAACCGGAAGACATCGGCCTTGGGGTTGCACGAACCGAACACGGTGCCGGCCAGCGTCTTGTTCGACAGGATGAAGTCCTGCAGCTCGATCTTGACCGAGCTGGTCAACTGCGAGGTCATGCCGGTCAGCACACAGGTCCCGCCCTTGCGGGTGAGCCGCACCGCGTCGCGGACATCGTCGGGGGTGATCAGCGACGGTGCGACCACGACGGCGTCGGCCATCACGCCGTAGGTCAGCTCGCGCACCAAATCCATTGCCTCGGCGGCGGTTGCGGCGGTGTGGGTGGCACCGAACTGGAGCGCCGACTTCTGCTTGAACTCCACCGGATCGACCGCGACGATCTGCGCGGCGCCACCGATGCGGGCCCCCTGAATCGCACCGGTACCGATGCCGCCGACGCCGACCACGACGACGCTGTCACCCGGTCGCATATTGGAGCGGTTGGCCACCGAGCCGAACCCGGTCGGTATCGCACACGAAAGCAGCGCGCTGGGCGCCAGCGGCAGGTGCGGCTCGATCTTCACCAGTGAATTCGTCGACACCACAGTGTGTTTGGAGAACGCGCCCACCTTCGCTAGATGTCCCAGTGGCTTGCCATCGGCGGTGTGGTGGCGGTAGGTGCCGTCGGTCGGCATGCCCGGTGTCAGCACGCTGGCACCCATGTCGCAGATGTACTCCATGCCGCTGGCGCACCAGCGACACTGCCCGCACACCGCGACGAACGACATCACGACATGATCACCCGGGACGAATTCCGTTACCCCGTCCCCGACTTCACGCACGACGCCCGAACCCTCATGGCCGCCGATCATCGGGAACATGGTGGGCAGCCCCAGCGAACGCAGCATTTCGTTGGGCGCCGACATGTCGCCCTTGAGGATGTGGTCGTCGGAGTGGCACATCCCGGCGGCGGCCATCTCGACCAGCACCTCGCCGGCGCGCGGTGCGTCCAACTCGAATTCCTCGACAGACCACGGCCCGCCGACGTCGTGCAGGATCGCCGCGCGGCTTTTCATGCGGCCGGGGTGAACGTGACGGGAAGTTTGTTCGGCGACCGGAAAATCAGGCCGACGATCCTGGACTCCTCGCCGGTGCCGTCGTCGGGAACGAACGCGAGGTTCTCGACCCGGTCGAGCAGGCTGTTCAGCATCACCCGGGTTTCCAGCCGGGCCAGATGCATACCGAGGCACATGTGGATGCCGCCGGCGAACGCGATGTGGGAGCTGCGCGGGCGGTGGATGTCGAAGCGATTGGCGTCGGGCCAACGGCTTTCGTCGCGGTTGGCCGAGCCCATGCACATGTCGACCTGGGCGCCGGCCGGGATTGTCTTGCCGCCGATTTCGACTTCCTCGGTGGTGGTGCGCATGACCATCGTCAGTGGTGTCTCGACGCGCAGGCCCTCTTCGATGGCGGCCGGGATCAGGGCCCGGTCCTGGCGGACCATCTCCAGTTGGTCGGGGTGGTTCAGCAGCAGATACAGCAGGTTGCCCGACGAGCGGTAGGTGGTTTCCAGCCCGGCGGGCAGCAGCAAGCGCAGGAACGCGATGATCGCGTCGTCGGTGAGCTTCTCGCCGTCGATCTCGGCGGCGACCAGGTCGCCGATGATGTCGTTGGTGCGTTTGCGGCGCCGCTGCTCGACCTGCTCGAGGAAGTAACCCTGCAACTCAGTGGCGGCATTGAGCCCCGCCACGATGTCGGTCGGAATCGAGATGAGGTCGAGCGACAGCCGCCGGAACATGTCGAGATCCTCGGGCGGAAGTCCGAGCAGCACCGAGATGATCCGGGTCGGGAACTCGAACGTCAGCGCCTGCACCAGGTCGGCGTGGCAGTCGTTCTTGATCTCGTCGATGAGCTGATCGCATACCGGGCCGATGACCGAGGGCTCCCAGCGTTCCAGCGCGGTGGCCCGAAACGCCTTGGCCACCAAGCTGCGGTGGTCGTGGTGTTCCTTGCCGCCCATCGCCAAGATGGTGTGGCCCATCACCAAACCGATCGTCTTGTCGTAGGCGGCCGACGTGAAGACCCGGTCGTCGCGGAATGCCTGAAATACGCCGTCATATCCGAACAGCACCCACTCGTCGCTCGGCCGCAGTTCTTCCGGCATCTGCGAGTGGTCACCGAGCGCGCCGTGCCAGACCGGATCGGTGCGCCTCATGTATTCGAAAAACGGATACGGGCTGGTTTCACCGGTGAAATCGAGTGTGACGGGCTGGCCGACGGGGTCGGTGCTTAGCGGCATAAGCGCTCCTCCTGGGCAACCGGAAAGGCGGGGATCTATCCGAGCGGATTTTCGCTATCATAATATAAATAGCAACGAAGCCCAACGGCTTGTGGTGGTTACCGTAACGAGCACAGTATTGATCTGCATAGGTCCTGGATAGGTCCTGGATAGGTCCCGGAGGCGGTGATTCTCGAGTGGCCCAGCGGCGTTTCGTGTGCTCCCTCGATGAGCTGCCGCCCGGCGGGATGAAACTCGTCGACGTCGGCAAGTTCGGGGTCGGCGTCTACAACGTGCACGGCGCGCTGTACGCGATCGTGAACTACTGCTCGCACGAAGGCGCCCCGCTGTGTCTGGGTTTGCTCGGGGGTACCACCGAAGCGGCGCCGGAGGAACCCGGCGGGATACGCCGGGTGCGTGACGGCCAGATCGTCCGATGCCCTTGGCACAATTGGGAATTCGACGTGACGACGGGTCAGAACCTCGCCGATCCGAAGCGTCGGATCCGGACGTACCACGTCGACGTCACCGACGGGGAGGTGTACCTGACCGCATGAGCACGCCCGTCATCGACACCAATGTGCAGCCGCACTTCCGCTACAACGCCGAGATTCGGCGCTACCTGTCCGACGCGCATCAGCTGCGGGCGATCCCCGACGTCGAGCAGCAGTGGTATCAGGCCCCGGGTGGCGACTATCGCCAGGATCTCTACGGCGAGCAGTACCCGGGCTCCGATCCCGAGACCGTCGGCCGCCATCTCTTCGAAGACACCGGAGTGGATTACGCCATCCTGAACCCGCTGACCCGCGGCAATATCGCCGATTACCTGCTCAACAGCCGAATCTGCGCCGCGGTCAACGACTGGCTGCTGGACCGATGGCTCGAGCCCGACACCACCCACCGATACGCGGACCGGTTTCGAGGCACCATCCGGGTCAACCCCGAGGACCCGCGCGGCGCGGTCGCCGAGATCGAACGCCTCGCCGATCACCCCAAACTGGTGCAGGTCGGCATTCCGATGCAGTCGCGCGAGCCCTACGGCAAGCCGATGTTCGAGCCGATCTGGGAGGCGGCGGCCGCCCACGGCCTACCCGTCGCGGTGCACATCAACGGCGGCAACGGCGTCGACCATGCGCCGACATTCGCCGGCCACGCCCACACCTACCCGGGGTACGCGGCGTTCATGCCGCTGAACTATTTCGTGCATCTGGCCACGCTGATCATCGAGGGCGTGTTCGGCCGGCTGCCCAATCTCAAATTCGTGTTCGCCGACGGCGGCTACGACATCCTCACCCCGCTGATGTGGCGGCTGGACACCTTCTGGCTGTCGATGCGCGACCAGACGCCCTGGGTCGACCGCTATCCCAGCGAATACCTGCCTGGCCATGTGCGGTTCTGCTCGTCGGCCTTCGACGGGCCGCTCGAGACGGCCCAGACGCCGCGCTGGATGGAGTTTTCCGGCAAGACCGACCTGCTGATGTACGGGTCGAGCTACCCGCACTGGTCGACCTCGTCGCCGGACGTGGCGGCCCAGGGGCTCGACGCCGAGCAGCGCGACAAGGTGTTGTGGCGAAACGCGCACGAGCTATACGGACTCAAGGAGCGTGTCTGATGACCACCATCGAACGAGTCGAGGACTCGACGGACCAGAACGACGAAATCGCGGTCAGCATCGTCGACACCGACGTGCATCCGCTGCCCGTCTCGACCGACGTGCTCAAGTCCTACGCGCCCGCCGAATGGGTGGACAAGATCTGGCCCACCGGAAATGCGGTCGGCCCGATGTCGTATTTCTACGACACCCCGGACGCGTTCAAAACGTCGTCGCTGCGCATGGACTCGTGGCCGCCGGGCGGCGGCGTAGCGGGTAGCGACCCGGACTACGCCGCCAAGCAACTGCTCGTCGACGCCGGCGTCAGCATCGCGTCGCTGGAACCGATGTGCGACGCGCAGCTGCCGCAGGCCGAACATGTGCTGAAGTCGACCTACAACGACTGGCTCGCCGACGTGTGGCTGGACAAGCACAACGCGCACGGTCGCTGGCGCGGGTCGATCAGCGTCAGCGCGCAGACACCGGAGCAGGCGGCGCGTGAGGTCGAACGCTGGGCCGGCCATCCCTATATGGCGCAGGTGCTGATGACGCCGCAGACCCGCGGAATCCCGTTCGGCAACCCGCATTTCGATCCGCTCTACGAAGCCGCGTCGCGCAACGGACTCCCGATCTCCACGCATCTGATGGGGCAGACGCCGTTCGAGTTGATCCCCCTCTACCCGGTTGGCAATCCCGCGCACTGGCACGACTTCTTCGCGTCCTGGCCGCTGCTGTATGTCTCGCATCTGATGAGCCTGGTGTTCGACGGCGCCTTCGATCGGCACCCCGATCTACGGGTGGTCTTCATCGAGGGCGGCTTCACCTGGGCGATGCCGGTGATGTCACGCATGGACCGGATCTGGGAGGCCCGCCGCGCCGACCTGCCGCACGTGCGACGCCGTCCGTCGGACTACGTGCGCGAGCATGTCCGCTTCACTACCCAGCCGCTGGAAGACGTCGACACCGTCGAGTTCCGCGAGTACCTGGAAATGATGGACCTGGGCGACAATCTGATGTTCTCCACCGACTACCCGCACTGGAGCTACGACTCGCCGGCGTATGCGATCAACCGGTTCCCCGCCGAGCAGCGGGAACGGATCATGCGCGGGAACGCGACGGCTCTTTACGGGTTGCCGGCCACGGTCCAGGCACTCCCCGGCGAGGCGGCCACTCCGGGCAGCTGAGCCGCCCTCCGGGCCAGTCTCCGGTTACCCGCAGCTGCGGCGGTGTGACGGCTCGCGGCTGACCAGGTCTACCTTGACTATGGTTTCCGACAGGGCCTCCCGCCAGGCCCGCACCATAAGCCCGAAAGTTGAGAGGGTATGACGCAAACGGATCTGACCCGCCCGCAAGGCATTAACCGCCTCGACCCGGTGCTGCGCGACGCCGCCGGCGAGGTGGGCATCGTCGAATTCCGTACCGAGACACTGTCCGCCGAGCGAGAGCAGGCCAACCGGGCCGCCGCCGAGCGTGCCGCGGCAGTCGACACCGAGGGCGTGACCATCGACACCCGCCCGATCTCCGGCCCGGGCGCCCAGCAGCTGAACCTCCGCTTCTACCGGGGACCCATCGAGGGTGACTCGGGGGCGCCGTTGCTGGTCTACGCCCACGGCGGGGGCTTCGTGTCCGGCAACCTGGACACGGACCACGCGGCATGCGTGGAGCTGGCTCGCGAGGGCGGTTGTCTGGTGGTTTCGGTCGACTACCGGCTGGCTCCGGAGAATCCGGCCCCGGCGGCGATCGACGACGTCGAGGCGGGTTTGTACTACGCCATCCGAAACTGTGCCGAGCTGAACGTCGACACCGGCCGGCTGGCCGTGATGGGCCGGGATGCGGGTGCCGCCCTGGTCGCGAGCCTGGCGCAGCGGATGTTCGACGCCGAGGGGCCACAGATCCGGATGCAGATCCTGCACCAGCCGATGCTGGACAGCGATGCCACGCCGTCGCGGCGCGAGTTTCAGCGCACGCCGGGGCTCAACGGTCCGGCGGTGAGCCGGGCGTGGGGTCACTACCTGGGGCCGGCCAGCGCCAGCGGTCAACATGTTCCGGCGCACCGGGCGAACCTGGAGGGCCTGCCGCCCACGTTGATCAGCTGCTCGGAGATCGACCCGTGTCGCGACGAAGCCATCGACTATGCCAACCGGCTGCTGCATGCCTTCGTCCACACCGAATTGCATGTCATCGCCGCGACATTCAACGGCTTCGATTCGCTGGTGCCGGACTGGGTCGTCTCACAAGAGAACCGGGCATTGCACGCGCAGTCAGTGCGCCGCGTGTTCGCGATGTAACACCTCGATCGGGTAAGTGCGACCGAACTCCGGTACCGCTTACGGTATTGTCATTTGCTAATATCGAGAACGTGATTCTTGGCGGCGGCGACCGAATGGCGCGGAAGGGTCGGTCGGTGTCATGACGGCCGTGGACACGCCCGAAAAGGCGCTCTTCGTCTCGACAACCCAATCGTTTCTGCAGAAGGAAGCGCCGCTGTCGCGCGTGCGGGAGCTGCACGCCGCGGGGGTTTCCTTCGACCCGGCCTGGTGGCGGCGCGCCGCGGAGCTCGGCTGGACCGGCCTGCTGGTTCCGGAGGAGTTGGGCGGCGGCAGCGTCTCGGAGAGTGGCGTCGCGGATCTGGCCTCGGTCGCCGAGCTGCTCGGCAAGACCGTCGCACCCGGCCCGCTGTACCCGGTCAGTGTCGTGCTTACCGCGCTCGCCGAAAGTGCCGATGCGCAGTCACACGCGGCGGTCATCGAGGAGTTGATCTCCGGCGAAACCGTGGCCTCCTGGGCGGTCTCGGAACCCGGACGTGGCTGGCGGCCACTGGATCCGTCGGTGACAGCCACCCAGGCCGATGCCGGCTATCGCAGGTACCGTCTTGATGGCACCAAGGACCGCGTCGAGGCCGGTGCCCAGAGCGGCCTGCTGCTCGTGGTGGCGCGCTGCGGTGACGAGGTTCGTCAGTTCCTGGTCCCGACGGACGCGCCCGGGGTTCGGGTCGAGCCCCAGCAGTCGGTCGACTTGGTCAAGCAATACGCGCGAGTGCATTTCGACGGCGTGGTCGTGGACTCGTCCGCGGCCATCGGCAGCGCCGCCGAGTCCGCCGCGCTGATCGACCGCCAGAGCCAGATCGCTGTGGTTCTGCAGTGCGCCGAGGTGGTCGGCATTGTGCAAACGGTGTTCGACTTCACCGTCCAGTGGGCGCTGGACCGGCACACATTCGGCCGGCCGCTGGCGTCCTACCAAGCGCTCAAACACGGCTTCGCCGACATGAAGCTGTGGCTGGAAGCGTGCCGCGCCACCACGGCGGCGGCGGTTGCCGACGTCGCCGACCGCGCCCCCGACGCGGGCCTGTCGGCCAGCGTCGCGAAATCCTATGTTTCCGAGATGGCGGGGCGGATCGTCCAGGGTTGTGTGCAGATGCATGGCGGCATCGGTGTCACCTGGGAACACGACCTGCACCTCTACCTGAGGCGAGTTACGTTGTACCGCGCCATGTTCGGCACCCCGGAAGAACACAACTTGCGGGTGTATGACTCAGAGAAAGCCGGCCGTACCGCGAAATGACGCACGACCAGACGCCGACGGAATCCGTCGCAGAATTCGCCGCCCGCGCCCGAGTGTGGTTGGCGGACAATATGCCGCCCATCGACCCCGATTCGCCGCCGGCTGCGCCCCGGGACGACGGGGACGCCTGGAAACGTGCCCGGGAACTGCAAAAGCGGCTCTACGAGGGCGGATTCGCCGGCATCTGCTTCCCGCGCGAATACGGCGGCCTGGGTCTGGATTACACCTACCAGAAGGCGTTCGACGACGAATCCCTTTGCTACGAGCTGCCTTTGATCCTCAATATCCCGACGTTCACCATCTGCTGTGCCACCCTGCTCGACACCGGTACCGAAGAGCAGAAGAAGCAACACATCGCCGCAGCACTGCGCGGCGACGAGGTGCTGGTGCAGCTGCTGAGCGAACCCAGCGGCGGATCGGATCTGGCCGGCGTCATCACCCGGGCCGAACGGCGCGGTGACCGATGGGTGATCAACGGCGCCAAGACCTGGAGCACCAGCGCGTTCGCCGCCGACTACGGCCTGTGCCTGGCCCGCACCAACTGGGATGTGCCCAAGCATGAAGGTTTGACCATGTTCCTGGTGCCGATCGATCACCCAGGCATCACGTTGCGCCACATCACCATGCTCAGCGGCTCCACGGAGTTCTGCGAGGAGTTCTTCGACGGTGTGGACGTCGGCGACGACGCCGTGGTAGGAGAGGTCAACGGCGGCTGGGCGGTGGCCTCACGTCAGCTGTACCACGAGCGGCGGGCAGTCGGTCAGGGTTCGGAGTTCGCCAGCGGCAGCGGCAGCGAGGGCGGCAACGCCAATCCTATTGACTACGTTGCGCTTTTGGCCAAGACCGGTCAGGCCGACAACGAACGTCTGCGGGAGATGGCCGGCCGGGCGTTGGTGCATCGGGCGGTGGCCGAGCAGCTGATCGAACACGTGTCGCGCAACGTCCGCGACGGTGTGCTGCCTCCGGCGGCCGGCACGCTGATTCGGCTGTTCCACGCCGAGACCGTGCAGGTGGACGTCGACACCGCGGTGGCGGTCGCGGGAGCGGCCGGTGTGGTCGGGGAGGCCGGCGACGGCCTGGAGGCCGGACTGCGGTACCTGGTGCGGCAGAGCGTCGCCATCGGCGGCGGCACAACGGAGATGGCGCGCAACGTGATCGGGGAGCGGGTGCTGGGCTTCCCGCGTGAATACGCTGCCGACCGAGGAGTGCCGTTCAATCAGGTGCGACACGGCAAGGACTAGTCCTCGGCGAAGACGTTCTCGCTGTCACCGCTGCTGACGGGAATCTGGACCATCGACAATATGTGCTGGGCGGGGCTGCCGGGCGGGGCGATCAGCACGCAGGCGCCGCCCTGTCGCAACGCCCGATCCCGGGCGGCCGCGAGCGCGCTGACGCCCGCGGACCCCAGATGGGTGACGGCGCTGAGATCAATCGTCAAAGGCGCTATGCCCGAACGGCTTTCGACAGCAATCAGGCGGTCGAGCGTGGACGCGGTGGTCGAGTCGACGTCACCGCTGACGACGATGTGGCCGGGCTCGCGAACGGTCGAGACGAATTCATTGTCCACGGCCCGGCGGTAGGTTGCCCGACTGACGATCGTGTCGGTGACGAAGTTGGCCGGTCGCGACAGCCGGTGTGTCACGCTGGCCGTCGTCCCGTTGTCGCTGCGGGTGATGAGGGCCTGGGAAACCAACGCCTCTGCCATCGCGAGCCCGCGCCCGCGACCCTGTTCGCCTTCACGGTGATCCTTCCACTGTCCGCGGTCGATCACCGCGGCGTGCATGTTGCCATCGCCGGACAGCGATGCCTCGACAACGACGCCGTCGGAAACCTCGGTGCCGTAACCATGTTCGACCGCGTTCTCGACGAACTCGGAGATCGCGTGCACGACGTCGGAGATGTCGTCGGCGTCGGCGCCGACCTCGGAAAGCCAGCCGCGAAGCCGGGAGCGCACGGTCCGTGCGGCGTGGATCGTCGCGTCCAGCGTCATGTGCAGCGGAGCCGGGGGAGTGCGGCGCTGCGCGGCAAGCAGCGTCACGTCGTCGCTGTAACCGGTTGACCGGAGCAGCAATTCGAGCGTCTCCGAACAGATGCGATCGATGGTTCGCGTCGGCGCGTCGATGACGAACCCGCCGACACCGGCGGAGATGTTGGCGGCCAGGTCGGCGAATTCCGCGGTGCTGGCGCCCAATGGGCGCCCGGGCCGCTCGATCAGGCCGTCGGAATAGAACAGGATCGAATCGCCGATGTCGAGCATTTCGGTGCGAACCGGAAACCCGACGCGGCTGCCGAGCGGACCGGCGCCCGATGGTTCCACGTAGCGTGCGGTCGAGGCCGCGCTTACCACCAGCGGCGGTGGATGCCCCGCGGTGCAGTAGTGGAGTTCACCGGTGGCGTAGTCGAGCGAGCCCACGCACAGCGTGGCCGACTTCGACCCGGGCACCTGCTCGTGGAACCGGTCGACGGCCTCGAGCGCTTCGGTGATGCCGTAACCCTGCGATATCTGCATGCGCAGCGCGGTGCGCAACTGCGACATGACTGCCGCGGCTTCGACGCCGTGGCCGACCACGTCGCCGACGACGAGCACCAGCCGGTCCCCGAGGGGTATCGCGTCAAACCAGTCGCCGCCGGCCGCGGTGTCTTCGGTGGCGACGAGGTACTGCGCGGTGATGTCGGCGCCGGGAACCACGGGGACCGACGAGGCCAGCAGCGCCTGCTGCATGACGATGGCGGAATCACGGACGTTGCGATAGCGCTCGGAGAGTTCCTCGATGCGGGCCTCGGTGGCCAAGCGCGCCTGCACCCGATCCGTGACGTCGTCGAAGATGATCTGCACGCCCTCGATCGCTCCGCCCTCGCGGCGGCGAGCGGTGACCAGGAAGTCGAAGTAGCGCTCCTCGAGTCCGGTTCCTTCGAAATCGGCCTGCAGCCGCCACTCGGCCCCGGATTGCGGCTCGCCGGTCTCATAGACCCGGTCGAGCATTTGGAAGATTTGCTGGCTCTCCAGCTCGGGATAGATCTCCCGCGCCAGCATTCCTACCGGGTTGAGTGCCGGATTCAGGGCGCGGTAGGCGGCGTTGGCCGCGACAAAGCGGTGTTCCGGCCCTTGCAGGCCGATCAGCATCGCGGGGACCTTCTCGAAGATGCGACGCACGTCGTCAGCCGCACCGACAATCTTGTCCCAGTCCTTTTCGGCCACCATATGGCCGTCCCTCCTGAGCCTCCCGGCGGGCCTTTCTATGGGCCGAGAAATCCAACAACGCGCGGTTCTATTCGACACGCGCAAGTAATCAGATTAGCAATGGCTCGAGGGTGCTTCATGCATCAGTTTGCTAACGTCCGGTCACCCTGATGACCCGGCCTCAGCCCACCGACGTACCCAGCGCGGTGTCGATGGTCGGATGCAGGGGCAATTCGCTGCCGAGATTGCACGCCTGGATGACCCGGGCAACGCCGGGATCGCAGCTGACCACGCGTAGTGCGATGCCGCGAGCCCGGCAACACTCGGATTCAGCGGCCAGGATCGCGAACGCGCAGCAACCCATGAAATCAAGGCCGTTGATGTCGACGATAAAGGGGCCCGGCGCGGTGGCGACCGCGGCCGCCTCCGCGACCAGCCCCCGCCAGGTGTGCTCGTTGGAGGCGTCGACCTCGCCGCCCGCGCGGATGATCACGACCGCGCCGCTGCGCTGGGTTGCCGCCCGTAGCGTGCTGTGCGGATCGCCCAGCTCGGAAACCAGCCGGGGGCTCAGCGTCACTCTGGTCACTGACGACTCGACCGGAGCCAGATTCATCGTGCGCTCCTAACCCGGAGGGAAGTTTCTTTTCTATAGCAAGGTCGAAGGCCGCGTCTATAGTCCGGCTTTCGACCAGGACATACAAAGCCCACCTCCGAGCGACAACGTAGGCGGGATGTCGCTCGGAGGCGGGCGAGGCTTGGTACCGGATCAGGCTGAGACGGGCTTCTTGGCCGGCTTGGAGACCTTCATCAGCCCCATCAGGTTGCCGCCCATGATCTTGGCGACGTCCTCCTCCGAGAAGTCGGTGAGCTCGTCGACGAAGGAGATCGGGTCCTTCAGGCCCTCGGGGTGCGGCCAGTCGGAGCCGAACAACACCCGGTCGGTGCCGACCATATTGACGATCTCGGTGAACCGGTCCTCCCAGAACGGGGTGATGTAGACGCAACGCTTGAACGCCTCGATCGGGTCCTCGCTGAACGACTGCGGCATCTTCTTGTAGACGCCCTTGAGGCCCTTGAACAGGTCCGGCACCCAGTCGGCGCCGTTCTCGATGGACAGGATCCGCAGCTCCGGGTTGCGCGACAGGGCGCCGTGGCAGACCAGCGCACCCATCGCGTCCAGGATCGGCCGGTGGCCCATCGCGAAGCTGCGGAAGGGGGTCGGCTTGAACGGCAGGAACTCATCGCCGGGCTCCCAGACGTTGGCGAACTCCGAGTAGCCGCTGTCGGACGCGTGCATCGAGACCGGGATCTCGGCCTTGATGCAGGCCTGCCAGAACGGGTCGAACTCCGGGAGGCCGAACGACCGGCTGCCCTTGAACCCGGGCACCGGCGCCGGGCGGACCAGGACCGTGCGGGCGCCGCGCTCCAGGCACCATTCGAGTTCTTCGAGCGCTCGTTCGACGATCGGCAGGGTGATGACCGGCGTAGCGAAGATGCGGTCTTGGTAGTTGAACGTCCACTGCTCGTGCATCCACTGGTTGAGCGCGTGGATGACGTCGTGGGTCATCTCCGGGTCGTCCTTCATGCGCTCCTCGACCAGGCTGGCGAGCGTCGGGAACATCAGCGCGTAGTCGATGCCCAGCTCGTCCATGACCTCCAGCCGCGCGCCCGGTTCGCGGAACGCGGGGATGGCCTTCATCGGCTCGCCGAGGATCTCGCGGTAGCTCTTGCCCTGCGCGCCGTTGCGGAAGTAGTCCTCCTGGGCGCCCGGCTTCGCGACCTTCTCGAAAGTCGGGTTGGGGATGTACTCACTGATGTGGCCGCGCACCACGATCTTCGTACGACCGCGAACCTGCACGTAGTCGATCACGTTCTTGCGGTTGTCCGGGAGGAACTTGGTCAGCGCCTCCTGCGGCTCGTACATGTGGTTATCGGCGTCGAATACGGGGAATGGAAGCTCGCGAGACGGCATAGCGATCTCCTTGAAGGCTGGATTCTCTTTGGGTGGTAATGACGTTACCACTGCCGTGCAATAACATGTATCGGCGTTAGGTGTCCGCCCGGAGACCCTTGGGTGTCGCGCCGTTGATGATGGCGAAATTCACCGTCGCCGTCGCGGCCACCTCGTCGTCCCCGTCGCCGTAGATGTCGATTTGCATGACCATCGCCCGCCGGCCGGCGCGCAGCATCCGGGGCACCGCGAACGCGGCACCCTGCCGGATCGGACGCAGGTAGCGGACGAACAGATCCGCGGTTGTCATGGTGGTCCCCGGCTCCAGAAAATCCAGCCCGTACTGGCCGCCCGCGACGTCGACGAGGGTGGCGATCAGGCCGCCCTGCAACGCCCCAGAAGTGTTGACCACGTTCGGACTTACCGGCATTGTCATCGCGAATTCGCCGTTGCGGGAGCCAGCGCGCAAGCCGATCTGGGCGAACAGCTCGGCCAGCGAGGGCGTGCCGGTTTCGTCGTCCACGTCGCGAATGCCCAGCGCGCGACTGAGGAAGTCGTACAGCTGGCCGGCGTCGATCGGGGTCCCGTTCAATTCGGTGCCCAGCCAATGCAACCGCTGCGCCCCGACCATCGTCTGCATGACGATGGCCGCCGACGCCGCGACATCGAGCCCCGGGTTGAACACCCCCTCGGTGATTCCCTGCCCGACGATGTCGCGAATCAGTTGATGCAATGGGGACAGCACGCGGGCATATTCGCGGGGGCGCGTCTCGGCCAAATGCTGGTTATAGAGACCCAGCGCCCGGTTCAGGCTGTCCTGCGTGGTGGATTCCGGTTGCTGGCTGATGCGGTCGAGCAGCAGCTTCAGCGCGGATGTGCTGTCCAGCCCGTTGATCTCGGCGCGCCAGCTCTGCACAGATTGCGAAATTGTTTTGTCGAAAAGCGCCAGCAGCAGTTCGTCCTTGCTGCTGAAGTGCTGGTAGAAGGCCCGCAGCGAGGTCTTGGAGCGGGCGACGATCTCCTGCACGGTGAAGTCGGTGCGCCCCGTCTCGCGCAGGATCTCCACGGCCGTCTTGATGAAGCGGTCGCCGCGCGTCACCTCGGGTTCATCGCTGGGGGCGGTCATGTGCGCTAGGTCCCCTTCCGTCGCGCATGCGTGCGCGTCGAGAATGAGGTTACCGCGCGGGCCCGCGGGTCGTGGAGTGTCGGCCGCCCGGTGCGCCCGGCCGCCCGGGATCGGGCAGAAACCTATTCGGGGGTTTCGGTCTCGACGTCGATGGTCTCGACCTCGGCTGCGCCGTCGATTTCGGCCTCTGGGGACCGCTTCTTCAGTTTGCTGGCGAGCAGCGCGACACCGCCGGCCGCGAGCAGCAGCGGCCATTCGACGACGGCGATCAGGCCGACGGCCGCGGCGACGACGGCGGTCCGGGGGCGGATGTGGCCCTCCCGCATTCCGGTGCGGATGTCCCTCGTTGTAACAACGACGCCCTCGGCGACCGCGGTCCCGATCTGGCTAACTGTTGAAACCGTTTGGTCGGCAACCGAGTTCGCCGATTTAGTGGCTCGTTCGATGAGCGTCACTGTGCCCTCCCAAGATTCGAGTTGTCGTGTGCGTGGCCAATAATTTGTCGTCCGTTTGCTTTTCAGAAGCTCTAAGTGGCGCTCTTAGATCCTCTCAGTCCTTACGGTGTAGCACGCACGTACTACTTCGACGAGTCTGCTGCGTGAATCTGCAATGTCAAAGCTAACTATCGCGAGAGGGTGTAAAGCGCAATATGGTCATCGAGCCGATCGTCTCGGGGCTTCGAATGGTGGTCGCAGGCGGCGCAGCCGCGGCAGCTGAGTTGTTGGGCGGGGACCGTCCCCGCCGCCGCTGGTCCGGCAATGGCCGGGGGTGGATTGAGCTGCGTATGCCCGAGGCGACCCGCTCGTCCGAGTACGAGACCGTCCTGGAAAGGACGATCGGCAGCACCCTCGGTGTCGCACGCACCCAGGTGAACTGGCCGCTCTCGCGCCTGATCGTCGACATCGACGAAAATGGGCCTACCGTAGACGATTTGGCGCTGATGGTGGAGGCGATCGAGCGGGCCTTCACCGCCAAAGCCGATCGAAGCAGGCCGGCTGACGAGTTCGGTTCGCAGACCCCGGACCGGTTGCCGGTGATCGACATCCCCGGGGATGGCGCCGAAGTCGTCAACCGGATGAGCCTGCTGGGAGCCAAGGCCATCTCGCTCGGTGTGACCACGTTCTTGCAGGTGACGCGGATGCCGAGACTGCCGCGGGCCTTCGCGGCCGCGACAACTTTCGCCGAGGCGCAGCCCGACGTCCGCCGGGTGTTCGAGCGGGCCCTCGGGCGCGGGCGCGCCGACGCACTGCTCGCGTTGGGCACCGCCGTCACCCAGTCGCTCGGGCACACCCCGTCGGTGATCGCCGCCGACATGTGCCTTCGGAGCCTGCGCCTCATCGAGGCGCTGTCAGCCGTGGAAGCCTGGAACGAGCACGAACCCAACCTCGCGCTCAGCGCGCAGTGCGAACCGCACCCGGAAACGTCGCGGCCCCGCCCGGTGCCGGACACCGCGTCGGAGAACTACGCCCGCGCAGCTACCGCGGCCGGCCTTGCCGGCGCCATCGCCCTGACCGTCAGCGGCGGTGCGATGCTGGCGAGCGAGGCGGTCATCGTTGCCGCGCCGCGGGCACTGAACTACGCGCGCGAGTCTTTCGCCACCACGTTCTGCGCCGGCTTGAACCGCTACCACCACACCCTGGTGATGCGACCCGACGCGATCCGCCGCCTGGACGGAATCGACGTCCTGATCGTCGAGCCCGCGGTACTGATCGGCGAAACCCTGCGCGTCGCCGAGATCAGCGGCGTCGACGGCGAACTGCGCACCAAGGTATGGCAGTGCGCCCAAACGGATGTCAACGACGGCCTGCTCGGCCCGGGTGTCCACACCGGCTGCTCGCTGTCGCCCGCGCATCACCTGCCCGAGCTGGAGGACCTCGAGGTCGTGGTGGCGCGCAACGCCGACCCGTACGCCGAACCGCTGATGGCCGCGGCGCGTGCGGCCGATCTCAAGCTCATCTCGGTGGATCAGGCCGATGCCGGCCACCTGCGCGGGACATTCGACGAACTGCTGCCGTTCGACGACGCCGACGTGGACCTCACCATCTTCGGAGCGGTCCGCCAATTGCAGGCCGACGGAAAGATCGTCGCCGTGATCGGGCGTGACCTTCGGCTTGCTTTCGCGGCCGCGGACCTGGCGCTGGGGGTTTGGCCTGGCGGGCGGGCGGCGCCCGCGTGGACGGCCGACGTCCTGATCCCGAATCTGAAGGTCGCCTGCCGCATCATCGACGCCATCCCCGCGGCCAAATCGGCCGCACGTCGCGGCGTCGAGTTAGCCGCTGCCGGAACGCTTCTCGGCTCGCTGACGCTGCTGCCCGGAGTTCGGGCAGCGGGCGTGCGCCCCAGCATCGCGGCTGCCGCCATCGCGCTCATCCCGGGATACGTGATCGGGCGGGGTGTGGCGATGCAGCCGGATCCGGCCGCTGCCTCCGACACCGAATGGCATGCCCTGGATGCCGACCAGGCGCAGGAACAGATTCGGGCGCTGTGGCCCGAGCTCGCCGACTCCACCGGTCCCATTGCACCGGCAGCACAGCTGCCGAAGACCCGGATGCAGGCGCTGGCCGCCAAATTCGCGGACAGCGGCAAGGATGTCGTGGACGCGATGTGGCACGAGATGCAGGATCCGCTCACGCCGATCCTTGCCACCGGCGCCATGGCGAGCGCGCTCGTCGGTTCGCCGATGGACGGTGTGCTGGTCGGGATCGTGCTCGTCGGTAGCGCCGCGATTGCCGCGGCGCAGCGACTCAGCTCGGATCGTCAGCTGAACAGACTGCTCAGCGCCCAGACGCCGCCCGCGCGCGTCCTGACCGGCCCCGACCAGTTCGAGCTCATTGCCACCGAGCATCTGACGCCGGGAAGGATCATCGAGGTCCGGTCCGGCGAGTTGGTCCCCGCCGACGCCCGCGTGCTGAGCGCGGTTGCCGTGGAGGTGGACGAATCGTCGCTGACCGGTGAGTCGTTGCCGGTGACCAAGAACCCCGCGCCGACACCGGGCCGACCGCTGGCCGAACGCGCCTGCATGATCTACGAGGGCTCGACCGTGCTCAGTGGAGTGTGCCGCGCGGTGGTCATCGCCGTCGGCGACTCGACCGCCGCGGGCCGGGCGATGGCGTTGGCTCCGCGCCGCCGCGACGAGGTGGGGCTGCACGCGCAGTTGGCCGCGGTGACCGCGAAAGTTCTGCCGTGGACCCTCACCGGTGGTGTGGGCGTGATCGCCACCGCATTGCTGCGGGGATCGGGCATCAAAGAGGCCGTCACCAGCGGTGTGTACTGCGCGGTCGCCGCGGTGCCGGAAGGCCTTCCGTTGGTGGCGACGCTGGCTCAGCGCGAGGCGGCCAGGCGATTGACCGAGCGCAATGTTCTGGTCCGCGCGCCGCGGTCGGTCGAGACGCTCGGTCGTGTCGAGGTGGTCTGCTTCGACAAGACCGGAACGCTCAGCGAAAACCGGTTGGTGGTGACGAATATCTCCGCACAGCCAGGTTTCGACGAGGACGTGATTCTCGAGCGCGCGGCGCTGGCGACCCCGGTGGCGCTGACCGAGCACGCTCCGCTGCAGGCGACGGATGCCGCGGTGGTCAACCGGGCCGGAAGCCAGCCGAAGCGCGACCGCGAGTTGCCGTTCCGCGCCGGCCGGGCCTACGCGGCGGGTCTGGACGGCGACACCCTGGCGGTCAAGGGCGGTCCGGAAATCGTCCTCTCCGCGTGCGTCGAGGGTCAAGACGACGACCTTCGCGAGGAGCTACTGGCACACGTGCACGGGATGGCGACCCAAGGCCTTCGGGTGATCGCGGTCGCCGACAAGACACTGACCGACGATGAGCTCGAGATCGCGCAGGACAAGGGCTTGGAACCGTTGTGCCGCAACGGCCTTCGCCTGCTGGGCTTCCTCGGGATCACCGACACCCCCCGGCCCGACGCGCGGGAGCTCCTGCTCGGGCTGGCCAAACGGGACATCGGCGTGCGCGTGATCACCGGTGACCACCCGGCCACCGCCCGCGCCATCGCCCGCGAGATCGGGCTCGACGTGCCCGAGGACTGCATCATCACCGGAGCGCGCTGGGAGCGGTTGTCGATCGCCGAACGGGCCGAGGTCGTCAAGACCAACGTGATCTATGCGCGTATGTCGCCCGAGCAGAAGGTCCAGATCGTCCAGCAGATCAGCAATTCCGGCGTGGTGACCGCGATGGTGGGCGACGGCGCCAACGACGCCGCGGCCATCCGTGCCGCCGCGGTGGGCGTGGGCGTGTCCTCGCACGGCAGCGACCCGGCACGCGGCGCCGCGGACGTGGTGCTGACCGAGGGCCGCGTCGGCAGCCTTCTCGAGGCGATCGAGGAAGGGCACCGGCTGTGGCAGCAAGCGCAGGCCGCGGTTGGAATGTTGTTGGGCGGCAACGCCGGTGAAGTGGCTTTCAACATGTACGGGACGATGGTCCGCGGCATGGCGCCGCTGACGGCACGGCAGATCCTGCTGGTGAACATCCTGACCGACGTGTTCCCCACGACGGCCGTCGCGGTGAGCGCGGTGCGCAACATGCGGCCGCCGTCGGAGCGTGGGATCAACATGGACGATCTGATGGAGACCGTCGCTATCCGCGGGGCCGCCACCACGATTGGAGCAAGCACCTCGTGGAGTCTGGCCACCTTTACCCGCGCCGCCCCGCAGCGTGCGGCGACGGTCGGTCTGGTCGGCCTGGTCACCACGCAGCTCGGGCAGACGTTGCTGGATTCGCGCGATCCGCTCGTGGTCAGCACTGTCGTCGGCACATTCGTGGCGATGGGCGCCCTGATCACGACCCCTGGCCTCAGCCAGCTTGTCGGTTGCGTGCCGCTGGGTCCGCTGGGGTGGATCGAAGGTGTGGCCCCGGCCGTGGCGCTGACCGTGCTTACCGCTGCCAAGCCCGACCTGTTGATCCGGATGGCGGCGATGATCGGCAAACGCGTCTCAAAGTACGGCGGGGAGGCTGACAACGTCTTGAACAACATGGTGGGCTCGCTCACGACGTGGGCCCAGGAGCTGCCGGGTATGGACAGTGGCAATGGCGCCAAGGGTGAGCGCGCACCACAACTGGAACTCACACCAGCCGGTTAACCGACTACACAACAGAGAGAGACAGACATGACCACGCTGGACGAAGAACAAAACGGCTCGGCTGCAACGGATTCCGACTCGGACAAGCTCCATGACGAGCTGCACGACGAGTTGCACGAAGAGCTCCACGACGAGCTGCACGATGAGCTCCATGACGAGTTGCACGAAGAGCTTCATGAAGAGTTGCAGGAAGAGCTGCGTTTCGGACCGAGCTTCGCGCAGCGGTGGGCGGCCTACGCCGAGGCGCACCCGAATTCCAAGCGCGCCCGTACCCTGCGCACCCTGCGGGAGTTGGAGTCACGGGCGATCGATTTGCCGGTCATCGGGAAGTTCCACCGGCCCGACAAGCACGATGTCGTCTACGTCGCCGGACTGACCGCGCTGCTGGTGTTCGGGGCGGTCGAGCTGCCGATCGCACTCGTCGTGCTGGGCGGCCACGTACTGGTCAAGCAGCACTCCAGCCGTTCGCTGGCGGCGGTCGGTGAAGTCATGGAAGACGTCTTCGGCCACCACATCTAGAAGGGTGGTGGCTCGCCGTCCGGGGGTCGGCCCTGTGACGTGAGTTGTGTTGCGGCCGAGTTGGTCTGGAGCTGGTTGCGGGCTTTCCGGTTACGCCGCCGTTCGGTGGTGAGGTAGTCAGCGCGGGTCTGGGCTCGGGTGCGGCGCCGCCGCGGCATCATGGCGTATCGATCGGTGCAGGGGTCGGGCCGGACGTCCGGAACCAGCTCGCCGGTCGGTGCGCACAACTGCGCGAATAGCAGTGCGCTGCCGGGAGTGGTCACATGCGTGCGCCCGGACGGTGACATCCAGATCATCGTGCCGTCGGCAACCTGCCGATCTCGCCAGCCCCAGAAGGTCTTGACCAAATGGTGAGAACGGCAAAGGCATTTCAGATTCGAGGCGTGGGTTGCGCCGCCTTCGGCGTGCGGGATGGTGTGGTCGAGATCGCAATCGGTGGCCGGGTGGTCGCAGCCGGGGAATCGACAGGTAAGGTCACGGCAGCGCACGAAATCGGCCAGCGCGCGCGACGGAACGTAGCCGCGTTCCGGCGTCGTATTGCCGGGATGCACCACCGGCCGCAGTGTTGCCGAGTCCGCCAGTTGCGCAACGAGCTCGGCCGGGATGAGCGTTTCGGAGCCGATGATCGCGGCGGGTTCCAACGAAGTGCGATCAACGCTGGACTGGTTGGCGACTATGTGGATCACCACGGGGCTCGGTGCGGCCGCGGTCGCGCGCGGACACGTCGGTTGCCCGCATCGGCACTGCAGTCTGTCCGCGCCGGCGCCCAGCGCTGCCAAGGCATCGGCACGGCGTTGCTTCACGGTGCGGGTGTCCCCGTCACACACGCTGTGCGCCAATGCATTCAACCGCGCATCCAGCACGCGGGCGTCGGTGGTGACGAGCCGGCCGAACACCTCTGTCAACCCGTTGCCGCCGTCCCAGAGCGAGAACTCGCGATCGGCCTGCCGCTCACGGGCGCGGCGAACCGCGTCGCGGTCGGCCCGCGCAACGACTCGATCCACCGCCGCGCTCAGCCGGCCGCGAGTCATCGCCGGCCACCGTCGCACCCTTGTCGCGAGCTCCGCGTCGACTGCGGCCATGACGTCGGAGTCGGTGATCAAGTCCGTGCGGTACACGATCGTCTGGAACGTCGAATAGCTGATCTCGCCGGCGATCAACGCGGCGCCGATGTGGGGCAGCCGAATTCGCATGGCGCGTGAATAGTTGAGATAACTCGACGCGAGCGCCTGACTGATATTCAGCGCCGCCGCGACCTCCGCCGAAATGGCGTCCCAGGTGTCACTCACCCAGGACTCTCGTTCCCCGCACTCGCGCAGCCGCAGCAGGTCGAGTTCCCCGATGGCCGCCAGCCGCGCGCCGGCCGCCCGGTTCTCCGCAGCCGACGCCGCGCAGATCCGATCGATCACGGCCGCCGATTCTTCGAACATAGGTTCGATCATAGGAGGCTGGGCTGACAACTCCTGGGCGTTACCCGCCTCGGGCCTTGATCATCGCCGAGCGATTGACCTTGGTCGCCGCGGTCCGGGGGATAGCGTCGACGAATTCGACCGTCTTGGGCGCCTTGTAGGGTGCCAGCCGGTTCTTGGCGTACTCGATCACGTGTTGTTCGGTGACCTCCACGCCGTCGGCGGCCTGCACGACCGCGTGCACGCGTCGGCCCCACCGCTCGTCGGCGAGTCCGATGACCACGACATCGGCGATGCCGGGGTGCCCCGCGAGCGCCGATTCGACTTCGGCGGGAAAGACATTCGCACCGCCGCTGACGATCATGTCGACGCGGCGGTCGACGATGTAGAGGAAGCCGTCCTCGTCGAGGTGGCCGATGTCGCCGGCGGACCGGAACCCGTCGTCGGTCGACGGCAGCGGCGGCGCCCCGCCGAGGTAGCGGTAGCCCGCGCTCATCACCGAGCGCAGGTAGACCTCACCGTGTTCGCCGGGGCCCAGCGGGTTCTTGTCGGCATCCAGAATCCGGATCTCGGTGTCGCGGAAGCCGCGACCCACACTGCCGGGATGCGCCAGCCATTCGTCGCCGCGCAATGCGGTGAGACCGAGATTCTCGGTCATGCCGTAGGCCGTCACGATCTGCTCGGGGCTGAGCAGTTCGAACCAGGTGTGCAGCAACGACGGCGGCATCACCGCGGCGCCCTGCAGGATGAACACGACGCTGGACAGGTCGCGTTGCGCGATGTCGGGCAGGGCCGCGATGCGTGCCAGCATCGTCGGCGTGGCCGTGAAGTTGGTGATCCGGTAGCGCTCGATTGCGTCGACAAACACTGCCGCATCGAACTTTTCGAGGATCACCAGATGGTCGCCGCTGAGCAGCATCAGGAACGTCGCGAAGCCGTTGGTGTGATACATCGGCGCGGGCACCAGGATCGTCTGCGGCTTGTCCACCGGCGTCCAGTTGGACAGAAACGGTTCGCCTTGCTGCGGTATCCACAGCGACGGAGCCAGGCTGAGGATCACCTTGGGTACGCCCGTCGACCCGCTGCTACAGATTCCGTTGGCATGCGGGGAAACGGCCTCGGGCAGCGGGCCGGCCGGTTCCGCGGCGGCCCTGGCCTCCAGCTCCCACCGGCTTGTCTCGTCGACGACGACGGCGGGATCGATCACCGCGCGCACCCGGTCCCGTTCCCATTCGGGCAGATCCCAGTGCATGGGAATCGGGACCGCGCCGATTTTCCAACACCCCAGCGTGGCCAGCACCAGGTGCTGTGAATTTGGAATCGCAAGCGCGACAAGCGAACCCGTCTCAGCCCCGCTGGCGGCCAGTGCCCGTCCCCACTGGTTGGCGCGGGCATCGAGCTCGCGAAAGGTCAGCGTCTGGGCGGTGCCGTCCAGCGCGACAATCGTCACTGCCGGCTTGTCGCCCAGCTCCTCGGCGAGCTCGGCCAGTTTGGTTCCGAACGGGACCCCGTCTTCGAACGGGTTCGGCGTCGCCGAGGCTTCGGCGGGCTGGGTGCTCACGCTGATACCGGCTCCGTGAACAGGGTTTCCAGAGAGCCGTCGCGGACGTCGGAGATCAGGCGCAGCCCGAGTGCCTCGGCGCCCAGCGGAAGACGGATCAGCGGCTGGGTGTGCCGGTCGAGCACGCTGACATCGGACTCGTCGCAGAACCCCAGGGCGCCGAGCAGCTGATGGGAGGTGCGCAGCACTTGCCGTGCGGTGTCGGTGGCCTTGAACCGCAACACCAGCGCGTCGGCCGAATGCACCCGCACCGGCAGTGATTCGGGGCGGCAAATGGTGTATTTCGCCAGCTCGTGCAGTCCGCGTACCGCGACGGAGGCATCCGCGACGGCGAACCGGACGGCCTGGAAATCCGCCAGCGGCTTGCCGAACTGGATGCGTGCTTGCACATGGTCAGTGACGATCTGCAGCGAGCGCTGCATCGCACCCAGAATCCGCCATGATCCCAGCACGAGATGAAGATTAACGTCGGCGGCCGGAACTGTCCCGTCGGGTGCGCTGATTGAGGCCGGCACCAGGAACGGCCCCAATTTGGCGTTGGTCCGCGACGCGATCCGCAGCCGGTAGCGATTGCCGTCCAGGTCCGCGGCGATCCAGTCGCCGGGCAGGTCGCCGTGGTCGATGCGCGGCGCCTCGGGATTGACCAGCGCCAGCCGGGCACCGTCGATCGCCAGCAGCTCCTCGACGAGGGGATAGGGCAGCGCGCGCGCACCGGCGGTTTGACAGAGCACCGCCGCGGCCAGCACGTCGTCGGGACCGGACCGAACGTCGAGTTCGAACGCGCCGAGCTCGCTCAGCGCCACGCGCGCCGCGTCCCGGACGCTGTCGTCTCGCTCGGCCCGCAGGGCGGCCGCTGGCCCGCCCAGCCGATCGAAACGTTTGGCTGCGACCGCCGCGAAGTCGCTAATATCTTGTGGCAGTGTGGTTTTCACCGGTGTTCTCCCAGGGCGTCTCGTGCCACCAGCATCCGTTGCACCTCGATGGTGCCCGATGCGACGGTGGCCGCTTGTGCATAGCGCCAATGGTCTTCAATCGCCCCGTGCAGTGCCGACGAGGCCCCGCTGTCCAGCGCGACCGGTCCCAGCACGTCGAACAGCAACTCGGCGACCTGTTGATCGCAGGTCGTGGTCGCGATGCGGGCGGCGCTGGCCGCCGCCCCCGCCGACGGATCGTCCTGCAGCGATACCGCGCGGTAGGCCAGCAGCCTGGCCACTCGCAAGTCGACAAGTGCCCGGACCCACCGGGCCCGAAGCGTTTCGGGCAACCGGTCCCAGTCCTCGCCGAGCTCGCTTTGCATGCGGTGCAGCAGCGACTCGCAGCGTGCGTAGCGTGCGATTCCGACCCGCTCGAACGCGAGCGCTTCGCGCATCACCCGCCAGCCGTCACCGACCTCACCGAGCACATCGCTGGGGTATGCGGGTACGCCGTCGAGGAACATCTCGTTGAGGTGATGCGGGCCGAGCATCGACGGGATCGGCCGTACCGTGAAGCCGGGCCGATCCATCGGGATCAGAAAGAGAGTGAGCCGCTTGTGCTTTGGCGCGTCGGGGTCGGTGCACGTCGCCAGTACGCACCACGACGCCATCTGGGCGTACGACGTCCACACCTTCTGGCCGGTGATGCGCCACCCCTCGCCGTCGGGCACGGCCCGGGTACGCAACGAGACGAGGTCGGATCCGGCCTCCGGCTCGGAAAAGCCTTGGCACCAAATCACATCGCCGGAGGCGATGGCCGCCAGGTGTTTGGCTTTCTGCTCTTGGGTGCCGTAGCGCATCAGTGCCGGACCGACCCAGTTGATGCCCATGTATTGCGGACCGCGCGGCTCGTGCTGAGCCCACATCTCTTCGCGTAACACGGTCTGCTGCCAGACCGAACCACCGCCGCCGCCATGCTCTTTCGGCCAGGCCAGCGCCAGCAGCCCCTCGACGGCGAGCAGCTTGCAGAACGTCTCGGTGGTGGCGAGGTCCTCGGGATCTTCCGTGCAGGCCCCGAGGAAGTCGGGTGGCACGTGATGAGCGATCAACTCCCGCAGCCGGTGTCGCAGTTCGACGGCGTCGTCGCCGAGGTCGTAATCCATCGTTATCCCTTCGGCAGCCCGAGTAGTCGCTCGGCGATGATGTTGCGCTGCACCTCCGAGGTTCCGCCGTAGATGGTGGCGGCGAGCGCGTCCTGGCGTTCGAACAGCAGATCCGGGTCGCCGGCCGAGCCCGGTCCTTCGGCGGCGGCGGCGAGTTCCCAAACCCGTTGCAAGGTAACCGATCCGAGTAGTTTCATGATGTCGGCTTCCGGGCTGTTGCGGCCTGCCAGCTCGTTGCCCAGCGCACGGTATCCGGTGGCCCGCAACGCTTCGGCATCGGCAAGCAGCGACCCGAGTTCGGCGCACAGGCCCTGGTCGTCGGCGCCGGCCTTGCGCACCGCGTCGAGTCCGCGCTTGATTTCGACCCAGTTCATGATCCAGATCATCTGGCGCTCGTGGTGCAGCGACGACAGCGCGACGTTCCAGCCGCCGTTGACCGGGCCCAGCAGGTTCTCCACCGGGATCTCGACGTCGTCTAGGAAGACTTCGCAGAACGTCTCATCGGAGATCGACGACATCCGGATGGGTTCGATGCGCACACCGGGGGAGTGCAGGTCGAGGATCAGGCACGAGATGCCACGGTGCTTGGGCGCATCCGGATCGGTGCGGGCATACAGCGTGCACCACCGTGATTCGTGGGCCTGGGTGGTCCAGATCTTGTGGCCGTTGACCCGGAAGACGTCTGCGTCCCGATCGGCGCGGGTGCGCAGTCCGGCGAAATCCGATCCGGCTTCCGGTTCGGACATGCCCAGCGCCCACCATTCGTCGCCGCGCAGCAGGGGCACCAGCAGGCGCTCGATCTGGGCGGGTGTGCCGAACTGGCGAATGCCGGGTGCGGCGACGCCTGGCCCTTGAATGTTGGGCAGTTTGGGCGCCGACCGCAGCGCGCCCTCGATGCGTATCTCCATCGCGTCGCGCAGGCCCAGCGATCGTCCGCCATGCTCGCGCGGCCAGGTCGGCTGGATCCACCCGGCCTCGAACGCGGCCCGTTGGTGGTCGCGGCGCAGCGGGATATCCCAGCGATACCGGCGGTAGTTCTCGTAGTAGTCGTCGGGCAGGAACGCGGCTAACCAGTCGACGTACTCGGCGACGACCTCGGATGGAGTCGTCACGCCGCGCCTCCGGCGACGAAGCGGCAGCCCACCTGGTGGTAGAGCGCGCGACTGTCTCCCAGCTGCGCCGCACCCTGCCAGGCATGCCGGACATAGAGGTGGGCGTCGTGCTCCCAGGTCTGTCCGAGTGCGCCGTGCACCTGGACGGCGGTGCGGGCACAGTTGGCCGCGGCATCACCGGCCGCCGCCTTGGCCAGTGCCGCGGCCGTCCAGGCGTCCGCGGGTGCGGTGTTCGCCGCGGCGAGGCGGGCGGCGGCGGCGTAGGTGAGGCTGCGGGCGCGCTCGACGCCGACATAGTTGTCGGCCAGCGCGTGCTTGATGCCCTGAAACGCCCCGATCGGCGTGCCGAACTGACGGCGTGACTTCGCGTGCTCGACGGACAGGTGCAAGGCG
Source organism: Mycobacterium ahvazicum (assembly GCF_900176255.2). Lineage (GTDB taxonomy): Bacteria > Actinomycetota > Actinomycetes > Mycobacteriales > Mycobacteriaceae > Mycobacterium > Mycobacterium ahvazicum. The sequence continues at coordinate 1,451,530 of NZ_FXEG02000003.1, read as the reverse complement.
GCGCCGGCGGTCCCGACCAGATCGGCCGCGACGGCCACCATCGGTGCGGTCAGCGCCGACTCGAGGTCGACGGGCGCCGAGGCCACGGGTTCGGCGTCGATCTCGACGTCGGCGACCGGGTGCGCGGGGTCGGTGGATTCGCCCGCGGTGATCGTCATGCCCTCCCCGGCGCGCACCACCACGGCGACATGGCCGTCGAGGGATTTGGCCAGCGTGACGAACAGCTCTGCCCGGGCCGCGTCGGGGACCGCGACCGCCCGGCCGCGCACCCGTCCGCCGCGCAGTGTCATCGGTGGTCCGGGCAGCCGAGATCCCTTGGCGTGCACCGCCAGGGTGGCGACGACGCCGCCGGCGATGTCGGTGAGGAACTTGTCCAGACCACAGGCCCGCAAGACGCCGGCGGCCAAACCGACGCTGCTGAGCAACGGAATTGGGGTCAACGCGGCACCGCACTCCTCGAGCACCAGTGCCTGCTCGACGGGTCCGAAGTCACCGCCTGCGGGTGCGGCGAGTTCGGTCCAGCCCAAGTCGACTACGGTCTTCCACAGAGCGCGCCAGCGCTCCGGGTCCGTCAGGGCCTGCCGGGCGGCATCGGGAGGACATTCGGTACGCAAAACGTCGCGCACGGTGTCGCGCAGCGACAGCTGATCCGAAGTCAGTCCGACATCCATAAGACCCCTAACATAATAAAGATAGTAAACTAGCCGCGCTGTTGCAATCGGCACGAGCATAGGTGGCGCATGGTCGAGTGGTATCTGTTCCTGCCGCAGGTGCGGTTGTCGGTGGGCGACATCACGCAACGGGCGCGCGCCGCTGAAGCCAGTGGCTTCGACGGAATGGCGTTCATCGACCACCTCGAGGCTCCCGGGTTGCCGAGCGAAAGCATTTGGGAGGCAATGGCCGTCGCTACCTGGGTGGCGGCCAATACCGAGCGGCTGCGGGTCGGACATCTGGTGCTGTGCGACGCCTTTCGGCATCCCGCCGTGCTCGCCAAGCAAGCCGTCACCCTGTCGGACGCATCGGGCGGCCGCTTCGACCTGGGCCTCGGTTCGGGATCCTGGCCTTCCGAGTTCACCAGATTCGATGTCGGTCAGCAGGATCCGGTGGCCCGCGTTGCGCAGCTTGGCCGTCACTTGGTCCTGATCAGGCAGTACTGGGGCGACGGTGCCGACGACGGCGTGGCTCAGTTACCCAAGCGCAGCCATCCGATACCGCTGGTTCTGGGTGGCAGCGGGCCTCGCATGATGGAACTTGTTCGCAATCATGCGGATTGGTGGAACCTGCAGGCCGACCACATCGACCGGTTGGCCAAGTTGGCCCCGTCGGCGGGAAGCGCCCGGATCTCGGTGCAGCAGATGATCGGGTTCGCCCACTCCGGTGCCGATCCCGAGACCGTGCGCGAGGTCAGCACCCGGCGCTTCGGCGTGCTCGGGGCGGGTCTGGTGTGCGGCGACGCCGACGATCTGATCCGGCATTTCGCGGGCCTGGCCGCCCAGGGCGTCGAGCGATTCTATGTGTGGTTCGCGGATTTCGCGAAGCCGGACTCGCTGCACCAGTTCGGCGAAACGGTGATCAAGCCGTTCCCTGACGGCGGCGGCGGGCTTCGTTAGGAACGACCGGCGGCCGGGCGTACGGACCGCGCTGCACCGCGGAAAGCCGGATCTCCGGCAGATCCACCGACGGGTCCACGGTGTCCAGCCAGGCGACCGCCTCGGCGACATCGGAGATCTGAATCGCGAACATCTCGAAGGGAACGTCCTGCAGCATCTCGGTTTCCACCGGGCCCGGTGTCACGATGTGCACGGCGATGCCGTCGCGGTCGACTTCGAGCGCCAGGGCGCGGGCGAACGCGTTCATGCCGGCTTTCGACGCGGAGTAGGCGGTGCGGGCCATCATCGGCTCGTGCGCGGCCGACGACGAGATGAAGACGAAGCGGGACCCGGGGCGCATCCGCGCCAGCACCGCGGCGGTCACCACGAAACACGAATCCAGGTTGGCCGAGATGATGGCCTGCCACTGCTGGAAGGTCTGCTTGCGCGCATACGTTCCACCGAGCGTGCCGGCGGCGTGAACGACCAGGTCGATCGTCTCCAAACTGCTTATCGCAGTGCTAAATCCGTCCGGATCGGATGCGTCGGCCACGATGTGACGGGCCCCGATCTCCTCGGCCGCCGCGCGTAACGGGCCCTCGCGCCGGGCCACCAGGACCACGTCGTAACCGAGTTCGGCAAGCTTGCGCCCGCAGCCCTTTCCGATCCCGCCGCTGCCGCCGGTGACCAACGCGGTTCGCATAGGGGGACTTAGGACTGCCGGAGATCGCGCGGGCGCGACCCCGAACGAGAAAGAGACTGCGGCGACAGGGCGTAGATCCGTTGGCTGGGCCGACCGGCCAGCACATAGGTCTGCGTATCGGCGAGGTGACGTCCCGCGATGCGCCGAGCCCGGTCGACGTCGCCTTCGGCAATCGTCTCGGCGAGCTTGACGTGTGTATTGAGAACCGCACGCCGCTGGGTCAGCGAGGGGTAGGTGCCGCGCGCCGCGCTCTCGTCTGCCCATTGACGCTCGTGGCTGCTCCACAGCGTCTCCAGGCTGCCGACGACCGCGATGATGGTGTGATTTCCGCAGCCCTGCACGATGAGATCGTGGAACTGACGGCCGATTTCGGTGAACAGTCGCCCGTCGTCGAGGTGCTCGGCCATGGAATCGTTGACCTGCTTGAGTTCTGGCACCAGGGTGTCCGCCCGGTCCGGACGCTGAGCCGCCAGCGCGGCGCACGCGGGCTCCAGCTCCTGCAACGCCATGCCCAGGTCGGCGACCTGAACGGACTCGCTCTGCAGCAACAGCCCGAGCATGTAGGCCGCGCTGGTCTTGGCCGGCGCATGCACGACGGCGCCGCCGCGGTTACCGCGGCGCACCGACACCAGACCCTCGGTCTCCAGGATGCGCAGCGCTTCGCGCAGCGAGACCAGGCTGACGTTGAACTGTTCGACCAGTACTTCCTGGCGCGGCAGGAGATCGCCGTCGGCCAGCTCGCCGTCGATGATTTGCCGGCGCAGTTCGTCGGCTACGATTTCGGCGATCCTCGGCGCCGACAACCGGCGACGGGCATCGGGCCCAATTCCCAGGGTGGTCATCCATTCCTCGCAGGAGCAGCGTCAGAGCGGCGAACCCGCACTCAGCTGGCTTAGCTATTTTAGCAGTAATGATATAAATAGCATCTCTGGTCGCGTGTCGATCGGAAGGGCGGATGCAATTGAGCCAGGGGTCTGACGACCGTCCGACACCGCTGCGCGAGCTGCGGGTGGTCGAGATCAGCGACCGGATAGCTGGCAGCTACTGCGGCAAGTTGCTGGTCGATGCCGGTGCATCGGTGCGCAAAATCGAACCGCCGCAAGGCGATTGGCTGCGGCGTTATACGGCGTCGGGCTCGCCGGTGCCCGCCGACCGGCCGTCGCCGTTCTACAGTTATCTCAACGCCGGCAAGCAGAGCATGACGTTTGCGCCCGGCTCGCAGCGATTGCGTGCCGAATTGGCCGCGGCCGACGTGATCATCCTCACCGCCGGCCCGTCGCGTGCCGCAGCGCTGGGTATCGATCCGCGCCGGCTGCTCGCGGATGCGCCGCAAGCGGTCGTCGTCACGATCTCCGACTTCGGCTGGACCGGACCATATGCCGACCGGCCCGCCAGCGAGTTCACCCTGCAGGCCTGGGCCGGCTCGCCCGGTTTCCGCGGCGATCCGGCCGGGCCCCCGATCTCGATCGGCGGCGACCTGGGGGAGTACATGGGCGGTGTGTTCGCCGCGTTCGGTGCGCTGGCCGTGCGTCGTCGCGTCGAGCACGGCGGTCCCGGTGAGCATCTCGATCTCTCGATGCTCGAGGCGATGACGTTGATGCAGAGCAGCGAATGGCTGCATTCGCAGTTGCTGCGGGTGCCCCCGATCAGCCGCACCACCGAAGTCCCGTCGATCGAACCGGCCAAGGACGGCTACGTCGGGATCACCATGGTGACCGGTCAGCAATGGCTCGACTTCCTGGCGATGGTGGAATGCCCGCAGCTGGAAGAGATTGAGCAGCTGCGTTTTCAGATCGGCCGGTGGGGCTATCGCGACCTGATCCGCGAGCAGATCGGCCCGTGGCTGGCCGAACGCACCGTCGCGGAGATCGTCGAGCTCGGCCAGCTGTTCCGGCTGCCGATCGCGGCACTGGGCAACGGCGCCACGATCCGCGACACGGAGTACGCGACCGAACGCGGGGTATTCCAACCCAATCCCGCCGGCTTTCATCAGCCCCGCCCGCCGTGGCTGATGTCGGCGTGCGCGGCGGCTCCGGTGGGCGAGACCGCCCCTTTGGGCGCCGACAACGACGAGCCACCTTGGCGCACAAGCAAACAGGAGCGCGCGCTGGCGCGCGGCGCTAGGCCATTGGAGGGTGTGCGGATCCTGGACCTGACCGCGTTCTGGGCCGGGCCGGCGGCAACCCACCTGCTGGCGGCGTTCGGGGCCGAGGTGATCAAGGTCGAGTCGATCCAGCGTCCCGACGGCATTCGGTACTCCGGCGGGATGCGCAAAGACGTGGACGACTGGTGGGAGTACGGCTGGGTGTTCCACGCGATGAACACCAACAAGCGTTCGGTCACATTGGATTTGGGCTCCGAAGAGGGACGGCTTCTGTTCAAGAAACTGGCGGCCGGCGCCGACGTCGTGATCGAGAACTTCTCACCGCGCGTGATGGACCAGTTCGGACTGACCGCCGACGTGCTGCTCGAAGTCAATCCCAAACTCGTCGTCGCCCGGATGCCCGCGTTCGGTCTGGACGGCCCGTGGCGCGACCGGGTCGGATTCGCCCCCACGATGGAGCAGCTCGCCGGGCTGGCCTGGGTGACCGGCCTGCCGGATGCCCCGCCGGTGACGCCGCGCGGCACCTGCGATCCGCTGGCCGGGGTGCACGCCGCCTTCGCCGTACTGGCCGCGCTGAACTTCACCGAACGCACCGGAACGGGTCAGCAGCTGGAGCTGCCGATGCTCGAGACGGTGCTCAACGCCGCCGCGATCCAGGCGATCGAGTACGAGGTATACGGAAAGACGCTGAGCCGCAACGGCAATCGTGGTTTCGGGGGGCTGATCCAAAACCTCTACCGGTGTACCGGAGACGACGATTGGATCGCGGTCACCGTGCGCGACGACCAGCAGTGGGCCGCGCTCGTCGCTGTGATGGGGCAACCGGCCTGGTGTGACGAATCTCTGGACACCGCCGCCGGACGACGCGAGCGCGCCGACGACATCGACGACCGACTGCGGCAGTGGTTTGCCGGGCAGCCCCTGGGGCCGACGGTGGAGTGGCTGGCGAGCGCGGGTGTGCCTGCGGCGCCGGTGATCTCGCCGTCGCTGGTGACCGAGAACCCCCAACTGCGCGACCGGGGCTTTTTCGAAGAGTTGCAGCATTCGAGCATCGGGTCAGCGGAGTATCCGTGCCCGCCGTTCGCGTCGCTTGCCGGGCAGGATCGGTGGCTGCTTCGCCCACCGCCGACCCTCGGCGAGCACAATGCAGAAGTACTGCGCGATCGGTGCGGGCTGACCGACGAGGAACTGGCGAACCTCGCTGCCGGCGGGGGGATCGGAACCCGCCCGAAGGGCCTATAAGGAGGAAACTGATGCGCGTGACCGTCGACGAGACCCTGTGTGAGGCGAACGGATTCTGTGAATCGCTCGCCGGGGACATCTTCGAACTGGGCGACGAGGACGTGGTGCAGATCGCGGACGGTCCGGTGCCGCCGGATCGCGAGATCGACGTGCGCGCCGCCGTGGAGCAATGCCCCAAGGCCGCTTTGCGCTTGCAGGAGGACTGACTCAGCGCTGGGTCAGCGAGATCGGCATCTCGTCGAAGATCGACATATTGGTGGTCAGGTTCGGATACGACACGGTGGCCGGCCCGATTTCGATGCGATCGCAGCGCAGCAGCAGTTCGTCGAGCACGGCCCGAAGTTCGGCGCGCGCCAGCATCGCGCCCAGGCAGTGGTGGGGCCCGCCGCCGCCGAACGCGACATGCGGGTTGGGTTGCCGCCCGATGTCGAAGGTGAACGGCGACTCGAAGACCTCCTCGTCGCGATTGGCAGAACGCAGCATCGACACCACCCGGTCGCCCGCGGGGATGTGCTGACCGTCCATCTCCACGTCGACCTTCGCGGTGCGGGTCCAATACGCCACCGGGGAGGCCCAGCGCAGCACCTCCTCGACGGCGCCGGGCCGCACCGCTTCGTCCGCGCGATAGCGTTCGATCTGCTCGGGGTCGGCGACGAACGCCTGCAGCCCCATGGCCAGCGCGTTCTTGGTGGTGTCACTGCCGGCGAACGCGAGCACGAAGAAGAAGAACTCCAGCTCGTTTTCGGGCAGACGGAATTCCTCGCCGTCGTCGCCGGTGATCACCGCGGTCGCCAGCGTGCTCCAGATGTCGTCGGTCGGGTTGCCGCGCTTGTCCGCGGTGAGGTCCATCGCGTATGCGAAGACCGATCCGAAGAGCTCGAGCTCTACCTGCCCACTCGGGCCTGCCTCGGGTGCGAGCGCCTTCAGGATGCGGTCGAAGATGTCGAAGATCCGCGGCCGGTCTTCGTCCGGGATGCCGATGATGTCGCCGATCACCGTCATCGGCAACGCGTCGGCTACATCTTCGATCCAGTCCCCACCGCCCTTGGCGAGCAGCGCGTCGATCATCTGCGCCGCTCGCGCCCGGATGCCGGCCTCCAGCTTGGCGATCGCGCGTGGATTGAAGGCGTTGGAGATGAGTTTGCGGCGCTTGTTCAGGTCCGGCGGGTCCAGCGTGATGATCGTCGGGGACGACGAGAACAGGGCGACCGGCTGGATGAGCGGGCCGTCGGCGGCGGTGAACGATTCGGTGTCGCGGTGCAGGCGGACCGCATGCCGGTGCTTGGTCGCGACCCAGAATTGGCGCTTGACCGTGTCGGCGACACCGGGTGTCAGTTCGTGCCGGAAAAGGGGTCTGGCGTGCCGTAAATCGGCGAACAACTCGTCGGGAAAACCGTTACGCCACAGGGCGAAATCGGATAGGTCCACTGCAGCAGCAGTCATGCGCAACCCCGCTCGCTCTCCTAACGTGCGGCACCCTGCCTGGTGCCGCGTTGACGTTCAATGCTTAAGATAGTAAAAATAGACTCTAGTCGTCGAAGCGCGGTGAGGTAAGAGCGGCCCGGCCGCGTGGGAAACGGAGTTCTCGTGACGCATACGATTTCGGAGCAAGACCCGTCGGAACGCGAGTTCGGACAGTCCGGCATTGCGCTGTCCACCTATCGATTCCCGACCGGGTGGTTCATCGTCGCCTTCGCCAGCGACGTCAAGCCTGGTGACGTCAAGCGTCTGCACTACTTCGGTGAGGAGCTGGTGCTGTTCCGCACCGCCTCCGGCAAGGTCAATGTGCTGGACGCCTACTGTCAGCACCTCGGCGCCAACATGGGCGTCGGCGGCACCGTCGACAACGAGAACATCGTCTGCCCCTGGCACGGCTGGCAATGGCGCGGCGACGGCAGCAACGCGCTGATTCCATACAGCAAGATCGGCTGTAAGAACAACGTGCGCATCCGCACCTATCCGACCATGGAGTGGTACGGCTTCATCCTGGTCTGGCACGAGCGTCACGGCAGGGCGCCGTACTGGCAGCCGCCGGCGCTGCCCGAATTGGAGACCGGCGAGTACTACCCCCTGCACCCGCACAGCCGGATGCTCAATCGGGTCAAGGTGCACGCGCAGATGATCATCGAGAACGCGGCCGACCCGTATCACGTGCAGTACGTGCACAAGGCCGCCAACCCGGCCAACACCGCCTCGTTCGAGGTGGCGGGCTATCACCTGCACGCCACCGTCAACGCTCACTTCGGTGGGGGCCGGGCCAAGACGTGGCTGACCCCCAACGGGCCGGTCGACGCCAAGATCATCTACGACAACTATTCGTTGGGACTGGGGCTCGTCCGCTTCCCGAGTGACCTGGTGGCCACCATCGAGGTCACCGGGCAGACGCCGGTCGATGAAGACTACACCGACTACTTCTACACGCAGGCTTCCGTCCGCGAACCCGGCGACACGGGTGACAAGCCCACCGGCCGGGCCGCGAAATTCCTTGCGCTGCAACAAGAAGTCATCAAACAGGACTTCTTCACCTGGGAGAACATGAAGTACCTGGAGAAGCCGAACCTGGCTCCCGAGGAGGCACGCGACTACGCGGCACTGCGGCGCTGGGCGCACCGCTTCTACCCGGACGCCGAGCCGTCGCCTGACGACTTCGGGTACACCGCCGGCGGCGAGCCCGACCCGGCGGCCGCGAAAGCCTAAGTGATGCATTCGGTTCGGAGTAAGCCCCTGGGGCCCTCCGATTTCGGCGCGCAGCGGTTCAGCGTTGCGGACGTGTTGGATCGGCGGGCCGAGCAGTACCCGGATCGAGTGATGATGTCGATCGCCGGGACCGAGGTGACGTTCGAGCAGATGCGGCAGCGCGCGTGCGCGGCGGCGAACATGCTCAGCGAATTGGGAGTGGGCCGCGGTGACGGGGTGGCGTTGTTCACCGGAACCTGCCCCGAATGGGTGTATTTCTGGTTGGGCGCGGCCCGCATCGGCGCGGTGAGTGCGGCGGTCAACGCCGCGAACAAGGGAGACTTTCTGCTGCACACCCTGCAGTTGGCGCGGCCCAAGGTGATTCTCACCGACGCCGAGCGCCGTGCCCGCGTCGATGAGGTTGCCGACCGGCTGGACACGGTGACCAACGTTGTGGTGCAGGATGATTCGCTTCAGGAGGCTGTGGACGCCGGAGCTGTCCGCTGCGCGGACAACCCGGCACGGGAGGGGGACGTGGGGGCGTTGTTCTACACGTCGGGCACCACCGGACCGTCGAAAGCCGTTGCCACGAGCTGGCATTACCTGTTCTCGGTGGCTGCGACCGTTGCGGCGGCCTGGGAGTTGCGAGCGGGGGAGGCGTTGTGGACGGCGATGCCGTTGTTTCACTTGAGCGCGGCTCCCAGCGTGCTGGCCCCGATGCTGGTGGGCGCGACGACCGTGTTGGCGCAGTCGTTCCATCCTGCTCAGGTGTGGGATGACATCCGCGCCCATGACGCGGTCGGCTTTGCCGGAGCCGGCGCGATGGTGTCGATGCTGTACAACCAGCCCGCGGAGCCCAGCGATGCGGAGTTGCCACTGCGGTTCATCTCCGCCGCGCCGATCGACGCCGGCTGCTACCGCGACATCGAAAAGCGTTACGGCTGCCGCATTGTGACGATGTACGGGATGACCGAGGCCTTCCCGATCGCGGTCAAGGGCGTGGCCGACGAGGGTGTGCCGGGGACATCGGGGCGGCCCAATCCCAACTTCGACGTGCGCATTGTCGACGGCGACGGGAACCCGCTGCCCGCCGGGGTCGTCGGCGAGATCGCCTGCCGGCCCCGGCACCCGCACGTGATGAGCGAGGGCTACCTAGGCCGGGACGCTCGGGTGGATCCGCACCCGGAATGGTTTCGCACCGGTGATCTCGGCCGGCTCGACGCCGATCAGAACCTGACGTATGTGGACCGGATCAAGGATTCGCTGCGCAGGCGCGGCGAGAACATCTCCTCGGTCGAAGTGGAGCGCGTCGTGATGGGCCACCCCGCGGTCGCCGAGGCGGCAGCGATCGGGGTGCCCAGCGAATTAGGCGAGGACGACATCCTGGTCGTGGTCGCGCTGCGGCCGGACGCGGTGCTGGATTGTGCCGAGTTGCTCGACTTCTGCGCCGACCGGATGCCCTACTTCTGCGTGCCCCGGTACGTCGAGGAGGTCAACGAACTCCCGAAGAACGTTATCGGGCGCGTGCGTAAAGATTTATTGCGAGCCAAAGGTTTGACTTCGGGGGTCTGGGATCGGGAAGAATACGGATATATTGTTAAGCGGTAAGTAAAGTCCATGTTACGTGGTGCGTTTCTTTTTCCTTCGGGGAGAGGCTGGCGAGTAGAAATGACATTGTCCTACCAGCAGGAACAGTTCTTGCACGCCGCGACCGGCCGCGATGCGATCTTGAATTTGAACGCCCGGCACAATCGCGCATACTCCGACGGTGACCGCGATAGCTGGATCGCGACGTTTCGTCATTCCGGTGCCAGCTTCGTCCGCGACGGCGAACTGTTCGCCGACCTGCGTCTGGCCTTCGACGGGGGCGAAGGACAACGGTTGGTGACCATCGATCACGAGATCGCGGTCGACGGTGTCCACGCGATGCAGCGTTGTGTCGCGGTGCTGTTCTCGGCCGCTTTCGGCGATACCACGCTGCGCGCCACCGGGACATACCGGGATGAGCTGATCTACGAGCGCGGCGGCTGGTATTACACCTCGCGCAATCTCTCCTGGGATCTGGTGCCGAGCCGGCACCCGCTTGTCATGTAAGCGGCACCGATACGTGGATTCGGATCTCAGCTACCAATTGGCCTTCGGCACATACGAAGACGCGCTGCGGATGGTTGGCGCGGCAAGCGAACCGCGGACCGCGGTGAATCCGGTCAGCGGTGCCCGTATTCAGTTGTATGCCTCGATGATTCACGACGGCAACCGGTCGTACTGGGATCCGGAATTCGCCCGGCAGCAGTGGGGCGGCCTGCTGGCCCCGCCGGGTCTGTTGATGGGATGGCTGATACCCCCGCCATGGGAGCCCGGCGGCCGGCGCCCGGCCGCGTCGCTGATCTTGCGAGTGCCGTTGCCGGGCACCACGTTCATCAATGCCGCCAACGACGTCGAGTTCACCGAACCCATTGTCGAGGGTGACGTGCTCACCAGTATCGAAGAACTGGTGTCGGTATCACCGGAGAAGCAGACCCGGCTGGGTACCGGCCATTTCATCGAGACGTTGGAGACCTATCGCCGGCAGGACGGAACGGTCGTTGCCCGATCGCGAAATACGTTGTTCCGCTTCACCCCGGCGAACCCGGCATGACCGATCTGGACTGGAACGAGATCACGGTTCCCGCGGAGTTGCCGGAGGTGGTCGACGAGATCAGCTACCAGCGGGTGGTGGAGAACGCCGGCGCGACGTGGGACTATTTTCCCGGCCACTTCGATCACGAATATGCCCAACGGCAAGGCAATCCAACGATTTACCTCAACACCATGCATCTCGCCGGGTTCGCCGACCGCGTCGCGACCGATTGGGCCGGGCCGAGCAGCCGGGTCGTGCGCCGCTCGCTGCGGCTGGCCGGTTCGATCTACGCGGGTGACACGATGATCGGGCGGGGCCGGGCGGTGGCCAAGCGGCTGGACACTTCGGTGGACCCACCGCGCCGGCTGGTCGACATCACGATCGATGTGACCAACCAACACGGCGTCCTGTGCTGCCCGGTCGAGCTCACGTTGCAGATGCCCCAATGCGGTTGATTATCAACCGGTTAACGGCGGCAGTTGCCCTTTGCACACCAGCGTCTGAAGCTCGACGTACTCGTGCAGGCCCTCTGGGCCGAATTCGCGTCCGATTCCCGACTGCTTGAAACCGCCGAACGGGGCGCCGATATCGAGGGTGTACATGTTGATGCCGTACGTGCCGGTGCGCACACCGGCGGCGACCTCGAGGCCGTGCGCGATGTCGGACGTCCACACCGAACCGGCCAATCCGTAGTCGGTCTCATTGGCGATCCGGATGGCGTCGGCCTCGTCGCGGTAGCGCAGCACCGTCAGGACCGGGCCGAAGATCTCCTCGCGGGCGATGCGCATGTCATTGGTGGCATCGGCGAATAGCGTTGGCTGCACATACCATCCGCGATCGGACGGGCTGGCTTCGCCGCCCAGTACGATGCGTGCGCCCTCGCTTTGCCCCGACTTGATGTAATCCTGGACCCGGCGTTGTTGACGTTGGGCGACCAGCGGGCCGATATCGGTGGCCTCGTCGGCCGGGTCGCCGACCGTCAGCGACGACATCATGCCGGCCAGGGCGTCGACGACGTCGTCGTGACGTTTGTCGCTGACCAGGATGCGGGTTTGGGCGACGCAGGCCTGCCCGTTGTTCATCAGGCCGGCCGACTTCAGCCCGGCGACGGTCTTGTCGATGTCCGCGTCGTCGAGGATGATGGCCGCGGACTTACCGCCCAGCTCGAGACTCACGCGCTTGAGCTGCTCGCCGCACAAGGCTGCGATGCGGCGCCCGACCGCGCTGGAACCGGTGAACGCGATCTTGTCCACGCCGGGGTGGCGCACCAGCGCCTCGCCGATGTCGGGTCCGCCGGGCAGCACCGACACCACACCTTCGGGCAGGTCCAGCTGCTCGATCATTTCGGCCAACCACAAAGCGTCCAGGGGTGTTTCGGGTGCGGGCTTGATGATGACCGTGCATCCCGCGATCAAGGCCGGGATCAACTTGGGCATGATCAGGAATTGCGGCACGTTCCACGGCACGATCGCGCCGACCACCCCGACCGGAGCCCTGCGCAGGTGCACCTCGCCGAGAACGCCCTGGCGCCGTTCCGTCCAGGGGAAGTCGCGGGCGGCGGCCAGCGTGAGGTGGATCAGCGCCGCCGCCGCCGCACCCTGACCCATCCGGCTGAAGGCGCGCGGCGACCCCATCTCGTCGGTGATCAGATCGGCCATCTCGTCGACGTGGCCGGCATAGATCGCGGCGAGCTCTTCGACCTTGGCCATCCGTTCGGCGTGGGCCATGCGTGGCCACGGGCCGTGATCGAAAGCCTGTCGCGCGGCGGCCACCGCGGCGTCGAGGTCCTCGGGTCCCGCCACCTGTACGTGCCCGACCGGCTCCTCGGTATGCGGCGAAATCACGGCGAGCTGTTGCGGATTGGCGGGCTTGCGCCACTGCCCTCCGATGAACAGTTCGGCGTAGGTCCGATGGTCGGATTTTTCTGTCATCGGGGCACTTCCTTGGGCCGGGGATGAGGTCGTGGCCGTAACTTCGCTATTGACGCTAACATAGCAAAGAATAAGGATAGCGCCGTGGCAAGGAAGCCGAAATGAACACCGATTGGCGCCGTTACCCGTATCAGTTGGTGCCCGGTGACAGCCAGCTGGATTTCCCCGAGGCCGAGGGTGAACATCCCGACCAGGAGTCCGACACGTGGTTCATCGCCGGGCAACTGCAGGCCGTCGAGACTGACCGGTCGTTCGCGTTCCTGACCATCTTCAACAAGAACCAACCCGGGGGAACGGTCGTCGCCGACTTCTACACGATGGCGCTGTTCGACCTGGATACCGGTGACTACGGCACTTACACCGATTACGACATGCCGCCGAAAAACATGGAACCGGGCGCGCAGCGCAAAATGACCATGGCCGCAGGCTATCTCGACATCAGCTATCAGAGCAGTGCCGGTACCGCGTCGTGGATGACGTGCCGCGACGGCGACGGTGGGTTGCTGCCGTACACGTATCGCGTCAGCCTGGTGGGGCAGGATCACCAGGGCCGGTCCATGCGGCTGGATTTGGTCGTCACCCCGACGCGCGCGCCGACACCGGTCGGGGCGTCCACCTACAACGGCAAGATCGTCTGTTTCGGCCAGGACGACACGTACTCGTATTTCCAGACCGGCATGTCGATGACCGGAACGTTGCGCTGGGGGGAGACGGTCGAGGAGGTCTCCGGTAGCGCCGGACATGTCGACCGGCAGTGGTTCCCCAAGTACGCGGGCGGCGGCGGATCCGGGGGAGACCCGCGGGCCCGCTCGCACGAATGGCGCACGATCAATTTCGACAACGGCGTCGACCTGAGTATATGGCGGCAGTTCGACCGCACGAACGGCAATGCGCTGCAACCATTTACCGGTGTGACGACGAGTCACCCCGACCCTGCCATCGCGCCGGAGTGTGCCGAGGACGTGGAGGTTACCGTCAGCAGCTACGTGCGATGGCCGGAAACCGTGCGGCCGTTGGTGCGTCCGCCGGCCCTGGCCCGGTACCTGCCCGATCGGCACCGAATTACTTGTGCCACTTTGCAACTCGATCTCATCGGCGAGCCGCTGGTGCCGGCTCCGGCGCACGGTTTGCCGATCGAATACATGGAAGGCCCGTACCGTTACCAGGGCACGCTGTGGGGTAAGCCGGTAAGCGGCTTCGCGTTCAACGAGCGTTCGTTCGCGCTGTACCGGGACTGGGAGCTGGTCGAGGTGCTGGCCACCACCGTCGCCGCCGTCGATCCGGGCTTGCAGTCGATGGTCGACGAGCTGGTGCCGTTGGTTGCGGCGGGCCGTCGCGTCGCGGCGGCCGAACTGCTGGCCGGTGCTCTTCCTGCCCAAAACGACATGCTTGCAACGCTTCTCGATGATCTGATCGCGGTGTTGTCCGAGGTCCAGTCAGCCGAGGGCAGCTGATGCGGCTTCGAGGGCTTTGGCCCACGCGATGTGGCGATGCTGCAGTCCCGGCTCGTTGCGGCCGAACACCAAGTGGTCGCGTGCGCCCGAGTTGAGATTGGCCTGCAACCCCTCAACCAGCTTGTAGTCCTCGTCGCGCACCGTCGCGTGCGCGTACTCGAACACGGCTTGAGCGCCGGCCGCCACGGATTCTTCGGAAATGTCCAGCGGCGTTGAGTTTTGGTGCACGGTGATCGACCTGTCGGGCTCGTCGCCCGGGTAGATCCGGAAGAGCTCGCCGTTGGCGATCGTCACCGAGATCACGATGTTGGGGAACAACGCATAGATCACCACCATGTTGTGGAACGGGTCCCATTGCTCCTCGGGAACATTCTCCAGCTCCAGAATCGCGTTGAGCGGGAAGATCAACCGGTGGTGCGGCCCATACGAATCGAACACCGTGCAGTTGCTGCGCGCGATTGTGGCGAAGGTGTCCCGGTGCACGGTGGCGAAGTGGTAGTTCTCCGCGAAGGTGTCGACGGCCAACTTCCAGTTGATCGGCGCGTCGAGGACCTTCTCGCCCAACGGAGACCACCGGCCGATGCCCCACGAGTCGAGCTCGTCGGCCAGCGGTCCCAGGTGCGCGGCGACGTCCAGGGTGGCGTCTTTTTCCAGCGCCACCCAGAGGAACCCGGCGAATTCGGCGGCGGGGAGTTCGGTCAGCGAATCGGACTTGACCGTCGTATCCGGGAAACCCTCGCGGCCCGGCACGCCGACCAGCTTGCCGGTGTTGTCGTAAGTCCAGGCGTGGTAGGGACAGCTGAACCGCTTCGCGGCGCCACACCCCGTCACGACCGGTGATTGGCGGTGCAGGCAGACATTCTCGAAGGCGCGGACCGACCCGTCGGACGTCCGCGTCAGCAGGATCGATCTGCCCATCACGGTCTTGGTGCAGTAGGCGCCGGGTGCGGGCAGCTCGCTGATGTAGCCGACCAGCTGCGGGCTGGCCAGTAGCAACGCCCGTTCACTGAGGTGTCGCTCATGTGATGTGTAATCGCCGGCGTCGACGGTATGTGGCCGCGGGGCCAGGTCGGTGGTGTTGTCGCGGGCCAACTTCAAAGCCCGTCGGGTCAGGTCGATGAGCTGGTCACGGTCCATCGGTTGCCCCCTGTGATTGCTGCACTCTCCGACGTTAACTTTATAAACTTAGTATTGACAACAACGATTGGGCCTGGGCCTGGATTGCCGCGGACTAAACCCGCGACGCACAGAAGTGACACTAATGTTATGTATGTGGCTGATGTGTCTGATGGGGTTTGTCACGTACCCTGTCCGATGTGTCGATTTCGCGTCGTGACGTGCTCAAATTCGCTGCCGCGACCCCGGCCTTGGTGGGCATGGGTGTTGCGGCGTCGTCGTTGAGCACGCCGACGGCTTCGGCATCGCTGGGCACTTTGCTCGACTACGCCGCGGGTGTGATCCCGGCCAGTGAGATCCGCGCGGCCGGCGCCGTGGGGTCGATCCGCTACGTCTCGGACCGGCGGCCGGGTGGCAACTGGATGCTGGGCAAGCCGATCCAGCTCTCCGAAGCGCGTGACCTGCACAGCAGCGGGCTCAAGATTGTCTCCTGCTATCAGTACGGCAAGGGCAGCTCCGCCGACTGGTTGGGCGGCGCCAATGCCGGGCTGCAGCACGCCAAGCGGGGGATGGAGCTACACGAAGCGGCCGGCGGACCCCCCGACGCGCCGATTTACGCATCGATCGACGACGACCCGTCCTATGAGCAGTACAAAAGCCAGATCGCTCCGTACCTGCGCTCCTGGGAGTCGGTGATCGGACACCAGCGGACGGGCGTTTACGCCAACTCCAAGACCATCGACTGGGCGCTGCATGACGGCCTGGGCTGCTGCTTCTGGCAGCACAACTGGGGCTCGCCCAAGGGCTATGCCCATCCGGCGGCCAATTTGCACCAGGTCGAGATCGATAAGCGCAGCGTGGGCGGCGTCGGGGTGGACGTCAACGAGATCCTCAAGCCGCAATTCGGGCAGTGGGCCTAGCAATCGCTCGGCGTCGCGAATACTTCTGACCCTTTAGCCCATCCGGCCGCGCTTTCGCAACTCGACTCCAGCAAACACTTGTTCGCCGTTCGTCGTGTCGTGCGAACGCCGCCGAGTGCGAGACGCCGCGGCCGTGGCGGCGCGAAGGGCGGCACGCACTGCGAATTCTTAACATAACGATTTGGTAACAATGACGCCTTGAACAGCGCAGTTATAGCTACTCGACCGTAACCACCTGCATGCAGGACGTTTGTTCTGGATACCCGGAAGGCCGGTTAATCCGGGTGTTACCCACGACACGGTTACCCGTGCGTAGAACTCATCAGTAACCGATCAGCGCAGAAAAACGACCCGAATCCTTATGACACTCTTAGTACAGCCGATGAAGTCCGCCGCGCCGCTAGGTCGACATCAGTGGCCCGCCGACAACACACCGGTCAGCCGCTATTAGGGCTGCGATTCAAAGCGGAATCGACCTAGAGCCGGCTGGGGCCCGGCCCGCCGGGACTATCAGCAGGCCGAACGAACCGATACGTGAAGACGCATACAGGGAGATATACAAGGTGACGATCCACGAGCACGACCGGGTGTCCGCTGACCGCGACGGGAATGGCCCGCACAACACCCATGCTCTGGTCGACCGTCTCGCGGCCGGCGAGCCGTACGCTGTTGCGTTCGGTGGGCAGGGCAGCGCCTGGCTCGAAACCCTGGAAGAGCTGGTGTCGTCGGCGGGCATCGAGACCGATATCGCCACGCTGGTCGGCGAAGCGGAGCTGCTGCTCGAGCCGGTGGCCAAGGAGCTGGTCGTGGTGCGTCCGATCGGCTTCGAGCCGCTGCAGTGGGTGCGTGCGCTGGCGGCCGAGGACCCGACGCCGGCGGACAAGCACCTGACGTCGGCCGCGGTGTCGATGCCCGGCGTGCTGCTCAGCCAGATCGCCGCCGGGCGTGCCCTGGCGCGACAGGGCATGGACTGGACCGCGACCCCGCCGGTCGCCGTAGCCGGCCACTCGCAGGGCGTACTCGCCGTCGAGGCGTTCAAGGCCGAGGGAGCTCGCGACGTCGAGCTGCTGGCGCTGGCCCAGCTGATCGGCGCGGCCGGAACGCTGGTGGCCCGTCGCCGCGGCATCCCCGTGCTCGGCGACCGCCCGCCGATGGTGTCGGTCACGAACGCCGACCCGGAGCGCATCGTCGCGCTGCTCGACGAGTTCTCGCAAGACGTTCGCACCGTGTTGCCCCCGGTGCTGTCCATCCGCAACGGCCGGCGCTCGGTCGTCATCACCGGCACGCCGGAGCAACTCTCCCGCTTCGAGCTGTACTGCCAGCAGATCTCCGAGAAAGAAGAAGCCGACCGCAAGAACAAGCTGCGTGGCGGCGACGTCTTCGCGCCGACCTTCGACCCGGTTCAGGTCGAGGTGGGCTTCCACACCCCACGGCTGGCCGACGGCATCGACATCGTCGGCGGCTGGGCCGAGA
This sequence comes from Mycobacterium ahvazicum, assembly GCF_900176255.2. Classification (GTDB taxonomy): domain Bacteria; phylum Actinomycetota; class Actinomycetes; order Mycobacteriales; family Mycobacteriaceae; genus Mycobacterium; species Mycobacterium ahvazicum. The sequence goes on along the minus strand of NZ_FXEG02000003.1, from coordinate 1,433,702 downwards.
AGGTCGGCCTGGACGTCGAGCTGGCCCGGCGCCTGACCGATGCCATCCTGGTGAGCGGCGTCGACTGGGTGGAAGAGATCACCGCGGTGCACAACGCGGGCGCGCGCTGGATTCTCGACCTGGGTCCCGGCGACATCCTGACCCGACTCACCGCACCGGTGATCCGCGGCCTCGGCGTCGGCATCGTGCCCGCCGCCACCCGCGGCGGGCAGCGCAACCTGTTCACCGTCGGCGCCACCCCCGAGGTGGCACGGCCCTGGTCGAGCTACGCGCCGACCGTCGTGACCCTGCCTGACGGCCGCGTCAAGCTCTCGACGAAGTTCACCCGGCTGACCGGGCGCTCGCCGATCCTGCTGGCCGGCATGACCCCGACCACGGTCGACGCCAAGATCGTCGCCGCCGCGGCCAACGCCGGACACTGGGCCGAGCTGGCCGGTGGTGGGCAGGTCACCGAGGAGATCTTCGCCGCGCGCATCGAGGAACTGTCCGGCTTGCTCGACACCGGCCGCACCTACCAGTTCAACACCCTCTTCCTCGACCCCTACCTGTGGAAGCTTCAGGTCGGCGGTAAGCGCTTGGTGCAGAAGGCCCGTCAGGCCGGCGCCGCGATCGACGGCCTGGTGATCAGCGCCGGCATCCCGGACCTGGAGGAAGCCGTCGCACTGATCGACGAGCTCAACGACGTCGGCATCAGCCACGTCGTGTTCAAGCCGGGCACCATCGAGCAGATTCGCTCGGTCATCCGCATCGCGACCGAGGCGCCCACCAAATCGGTGATCGTGCACATCGAGGGCGGGCGCGCCGGCGGCCACCATTCGTGGGAAGACCTCGACGACCTGCTGCTGGCGACCTACTCGGAGCTGCGTTCGCGCTCCAACATCACCGTGTGCGTCGGCGGCGGCATCGGCACGCCCGAGCGGGCCGCCGAGTACCTGTCCGGGCGGTGGTCGCAGTCGTACGGTTTCCCGTCGATGCCGATCGACGGCATCCTGGTCGGCACCGCGGCGATGGCCACCCTCGAGGCGACCACGTCACCGTCGGTCAAGCAGATGCTGGTCGAGACCACCGGCACCGACCAGTGGATCGGCGCCGGAAAAGCGCAGGGCGGCATGGCTTCCAGCCGCAGCCAGCTCGGCGCGGACATCCACGAGATCGACAACTCCGCCTCGCGGTGCGGCCGGCTACTCGACGAGGTCGCCGGTGACGCGGACGCCGTCGCGCAGCGCCGCGACGAGATCATCGCCGCGATGGCCGGCACCGCCAAGCCGTACTTCGGCGATGTCCGGGAAATGACCTACCTGCAGTGGCTGCAGCGCTACGTCGAGCTCGCCATCGGTGCGGGCAACTCGACCGCCGACACCGCTACACCCGGCAGCCCGTGGCTGGCCGACACCTGGCGCGACCGTTTCCAGCAGATGCTGCAGCGCGCCGAGGCCCGGTTGCACTCCCAGGACCACGGCCCCATCACGACGCTGTTCGAATCGGACGAACGGGGGGCGGCGCTGCTGGAGAACCCGCAGGCGGCGATCGCCGCGCTGCTCGCGAGCTACCCCGACGCCGAAACCGTGCTGCTGCACCCGGCCGACGTGCCGTTCTTCGTCACGCTGTGCAAGACGCTGGGCAAGCCGGTCAACTTCGTGCCGGTCATCGACAAGGACGTGCGGCGCTGGTGGCGCAGCGACTCGCTGTGGCAGGCGCACGACGCCCGCTACGACGCCGACCAGGTGTGCATCATCCCCGGCACCGCCGCCGTCGCCGGCATCACCCGGGTCGACGAGCCCGTCGGCGAACTGCTCGACCGTTTCGAGCAGGCCGCGATCGACGACGTGCTGGCCGCCGGCGGCGAGGCGAAACCCGTCCGCTCGCGCCGGCTGGGCCGCCCGGATGTGACCGGGGCGCTGGCCGTCGTGCTCGACGCCCCCGACGTGCTGTGGGCGGGGCGCACCGCCACCAACCCGGTCCACCGCATCGCCGATCCGGCCGACTGGCTGGTCCACGAAGGTCAGCGCGCCACGCACTCGTCGACCGGGGCTCGCCTGCAGGTCCAGTCCGAGGAGCGCGTCGTCCTGAGCGTCCCGGTGTCCGGCGTCTGGATCGACATCCCATTCACGTTGCACGCCAACACCATTGACGGCGGTGCACCGGTGGTCTCCGCCGACGACGCCACCGCCGCGATGCGCGCCGTCCTGGCGATCGCCGCCGGTGTTGACGGGCCGGAATTCCTCCCGACGGTCACCGAGGGGACCGCGACCGTGACGGTGGATTGGGACCCCGAGCGCGTCGCCGACCACACCGGGGTCACGGCCACCTTCGGCGAGCGCCTGGCACCCAGCCTCACCACCGTGCCCGACGCGCTGGTCGGCCTGTGCTGGCCCGCGGTCTTCGCCACGATCGGTTCCGCGGTCACCGGGGCCGGCGTGCCGGTCGTCGAGGGCCTGCTGAGCCTGGTCCACCTCGACCACGCCGCTCATGTGGTCGGCAAGCTGCCCGCGCAACCGGCCCAATTGACCGTTACCGCAACGGCTTCGGCGGCAATCGACACCGACATGGGCCGAGTTGTCCCGGTTTCGGTGACGGTGGCCGCCCCCGACGGTACGACGATCGCGACCCTGCAGGAGCGATTCGCGATTCTCGGGCGTACCGGTCCGGCCGAACTCACCGACCCGTCCCGGGCCGGTGGTGCGGTGTCGAAGAACACCACCGACACCCCGCGCCGTCGCCGCCGCGACGTCACCATGACCGCACCGGTCGATATGCGTCCGTTCGCCGTGGTGTCCGGTGACCACAACCCGATCCACACCGACCGGGCCGCCGCACTGCTGGCCGGCCTGGAATCGCCCATCGTGCACGGCATGTGGCTGTCGGCCGCCGCGCAGCACACGGTGACCGCCACCGACGGCCAAGCCCGCCCGCCGGCCCGCCTGATCGGCTGGACCGCGCGCTTCCTGGGCATGGTGCGTCCGGGCGACGAGGTCGACTTCCGGGTCGATCGCGTCGGAATCGACCAGGGCGCAGAGGTTTTGGAGGTCACGGCCAAGGTCGGAACCGACCTGGTGATGTCGGCGACCGCGCGACTGGCCGCACCGAAGACCGTCTACGCGTTCCCCGGCCAGGGCATCCAGCACAAGGGCATGGGCATGGAGGTCCGCGCCCGGTCCAAGGCCGCGCGCAAGGTCTGGGACGACGCGGACAAGTTCACCCGCGACACCCTGGGCTTCTCGGTGCTGCACGTGGTGCGCGACAACCCGACCAGCCTGATCGCCAGCGGCGTGCACTACCACCACCCCGACGGCGTGCTGTACCTGACGCAGTTCACTCAGGTCGCGATGGCGACGGTGGCGGCCGCCCAGGTCGCGGAGATGCGCGAGCAGGGCGCATTCGTCGAGGGTGCCATCGCCTGCGGTCACTCGGTCGGTGAATACACCGCGCTGGCCTGCGTTTTGGGCGTCTACGAGCTGGAAGCCTTGCTGGAGACCGTGTTCCACCGCGGGTCGAACATGCACGACATCGTGCCGCGCGACGAGATGGGCCGCTCCAACTACCGGTTGGCCGCGATCCGCCCCTCGCAGATCGACTTGCCCGACGACCAGGTCACCGACTTCGTCGCCGAAATCGCCGAGCGCACCGGGGAATTCCTGGAGATCGTGAACTTCAACCTGCGCGGCTCGCAGTACGCGATCGCCGGCACGGTCCGCGGCCTCGAGGCACTCGAGGAAGCCGTGGAGAAGCGTCGCGAGATCAGCGGCGGCAAGCGGTCTTTCATCTTGGTGCCGGGCATCGACGTGCCGTTCCACTCGCGGGTGCTGCGGGTCGGCGTTGCCGACTTCCGCCGCTCGCTGGAGCGGGTCATGCCCCGTGACCAGGACCCCGAGCTGGTCATCGGGCGCTACATCCCGAACCTGGTGCCGCGGCCGTTCACGCTGGATCGCGACTTCATCCAGGAGATCCGGGACCTGGTGCCGGCCGAACCGCTCGATGAGATCCTGGCCGACTACGACACCTGGCTGGCCGAGCGGCCGCGTGAGATGGCCCGCACGGTGTTCATCGAGCTGTTGGCGTGGCAGTTCGCCAGCCCGGTGCGCTGGATCGAAACCCAGGACCTGCTCTTCATCGAGGAGGCCGCCGGCGGCTTGGGCGTGGAGCGGTTCGTCGAGATCGGCGTGAAATCCGCGCCGACCGTCGCCGGACTGGCCACCAACACCCTCAAGTTGCCCGAATATGCCCACAGCACGGTCGAAGTGCTCAACGCCGAGCGCGACGCCGCGGTGCTGTTCGCCAACGACACCGACCCCGAGCCGGAGGCCGAGGCTGAAGAAGCCGTTGATTCCGGCGCTGCCGCGTCGGACGGCGCGCCGCAAGTGGCGGCACCGGCAGCCGCGCCCACCGCGCCCTCGGGTGCTCCGCGACCGGACGACATCACGTTCGACGCGGCCGACGCCACTTTGGCGCTGATCGCGCTGTCGGCGAAGATGCGCATCGACCAGATCGAGCAGCTGGACTCCATCGAGTCCATCACCGACGGTGCGTCGTCGCGACGCAACCAGCTGCTGGTCGACCTTGGTTCGGAGTTGAACCTCGGGGCCATCGACGGTGCCGCCGAGGCCGACCTGGCCGGGCTGCGGTCGCAGGTCACCAAGCTGGCGCGTACCTACAAGCCGTACGGCCCAGTGCTTTCCGACGCGATCAACGACCAGCTGCGCACGATTCTCGGGCCGTCCGGCAAGCGGCCGGCCGCGATCATCGAGCGGGTCACCAAGACCTGGGAGCTCGGCGAGGGCTGGGCCAAGCACGTCGTCGTCGAGGTCGCGCTGGGAACCCGCGAGGGCACCAGCGTCCGCGGCGGAGCCATGGGGCACCTGCACGAGGGTGCGCTGGCCGACGCTGCTGCTGTCGACAAGGTCATCGACGCCGCGGTCGCTGCGGTCGCTGCGCGCCAAGGTGTTTCGGTGTCGCTGCCCTCGGCGGGCGGTGGCGGGGGAGCGACGATCGACGCCGCCGCACTGTCGGAGTTCACCGACCAGATCACCGGCCGCGACGGCGTACTCGCTTCGGCGGCCCGCCTGGTGCTGGGCCAGCTGGGTCTCGACGACACCGTCAGCGCTTCCCCGGTGGCCACCGACGCCGAGCTGATCGACCTGGTCACCGCCGAATTGGGTTCGGAATGGCCACGTTTGGTGGCGCCGGCGTTCGAGGCCAAGAAGGCCGTCGTGTTCGACGACCGCTGGGCCAGTGCCCGCGAGGACCTGGTCAAGCTATGGCTGACCGACGAGGGTGACATCGATGCCGATTGGGTGAACCTCTCGCAGCGGTTCGAGGGCGCCGGCCATGTCGTCGCCACCCAGGCGACGTGGTGGCAGGGCAAGGCCCTGGCGGCGGGCCGCGCAATCCACGCCTCACTGTTCGGCCGCATCGCCGCGGGTGCCGAGAACCCGGACCCCGGTCACTACAGCAGCGAAGTCGCGGTCGTCACCGGTGCGTCGAAGGGTTCGATCGCCGCGTCGGTCGTGGCGCGTCTGCTCGACGGCGGTGCCACCGTGATCGCGACGACGTCCAAGCTGGACGATGACCGGCTCGCGTTCTATCGCAACCTCTACCGCGACCACGCCCGGTTCGGCGCGACGCTGTGGGTGGTCGCGGCCAACATGGCCTCCTACTCCGACATCGACGCCCTGGTTGAATGGGTCGGTACCGAGCAGAGTGAAAGCCTTGGGCCGCAGTCGATCCACATCAAGGACGCCCAGACCCCGACGCTGCTGTTCCCGTTCGCGGCACCGCGGGTGGCCGGCGACCTGTCGGAGGCCGGTTCGCGGTCCGAGATGGAGATGAAGGTGCTGCTGTGGGCCGTACAGCGGCTGATCGCCGGCCTGTCCAAGATCGGCGCCGAGCGCGACATCGCGTCACGGCTGCATGTCGTGCTGCCGGGCTCGCCCAACCGCGGAATGTTCGGCGGTGACGGCGCCTACGGCGAGGCCAAGTCCGCGCTGGACGCCCTGGTGAGCCGCTGGCACGCGGAATCCTCGTGGGCCGCGCGAGTCAGCTTGGCGCACGCGCTGATTGGCTGGACCCGCGGCACCGGGCTGATGGGTCACAACGACGCCATCGTCACCGCCGTCGAGGAGGCCGGTGTCACCACCTACTCCACCGACGAGATGGCCGGGATGTTGCTGGCGCTGTGCGATGTGGAGTCGAAGGTGGCCGCGGCCGGCAAGCCGATCGAGGCGGACCTGACCGGCGGTCTCGGCGACGTCGAAATCGACATGGCGGAGTTGGCCGCCAAGGCCCGCGAGGAGATGTCCTCGGAGGCAGTCGAAGACGACCAGCCGGCAGCGGGCACCATCGCCGCGCTGCCGTCCCCGCCGCGCGGATTCACCCCGGCGCCGCCGCCGGAATGGGCCGACCTTGATCTCGACCCGGCCGACCTCGTGGTGATCGTCGGCGGCGCCGAACTCGGCCCGTACGGATCGTCGCGCACCCGCTTCGAGATGGAGGTCGACAACGAGCTGTCGGCCGCGGGTGTCCTCGAGCTGGCCTGGACCACCGGGTTGATCCGCTGGGAGGACGACCCCCAACCGGGTTGGTATGACACGGCTTCCGGTGACCTGATCGACGAGGCCGACCTGATCGAGCGCTACCACGACATCGTCGTCGAGCGCTGCGGCATCCGGGAGTTCGTCGACGACGGCTCGATCGACCCGGACCACGCGTCGCCGCTGCTGGTGTCGGTGTTCCTGGACAAGGACTTCGCGTTCGTCGTCTCGTCGGAGGCCGACGCCCGCGCGTTCGCCGAATTCGACCCCGAGCACACGGTGATCCGGCCGGTGCCCGAGTCGAGCGACTGGCAGGTTATCCGCAAGGCCGGCACCGAGATTCGGGTGCCGCGCAAGAACAAGCTGTCGCGCGTCGTCGGCGGCCAGGTCCCGACGGGCTTCGACCCGACCGTGTGGGGCATCAGCGCGGACATGGCCAGTTCCATCGACCGCCTTGCGGTGTGGAACATCGTCGCCACCGTCGACGCGTTCCTGTCCGCCGGATTCAGTCCGGCCGAAGTGATGCGCTATGTGCACCCGAGCCTGGTGGCCAACACCATGGGCACCGGCATGGGTGGCGGCAGCTCGATGCAGACGATGTACCACGGAAACCTGTTGGGCCGTAACAAGCCGAACGACATCTTCCAGGAAGTGCTGCCGAACATCGTTGCCGCGCACGTGGTTCAGTCCTACATCGGCAGTTACGGCTCGATGATTCACCCGGTCGCCGCGTGCGCGACGGCCGCGGTGTCGGTCGAGGAGGGCGTCGACAAGATCAAGCTGGGCAAGGCCGAGATGGTCGTGGCCGGCGGTATCGACGACCTGACGCTGGAAGGCATCATCGGCTTCGGAGACATGGCGGCCACCGCCAGCACCGAGATGATGCGCGACCGCGGCATCACGGACTCGAAGTTCTCGCGGCCCAACGACCGTCGGCGGCTCGGCTTCGTCGAGGCCCAGGGTGGCGGCACCATCCTGCTGGCGCGCGGTGACCTGGCGCTGAAGATGGGTCTGCCGGTGCTCGCGGTGGTGGGCTTCGCGCAGTCCTTCGGCGACGGCGTGCACACCTCCATCCCGGCCCCCGGCCTGGGTGCGCTCGGTGCGGGCCGCGGCGGCAAGGAGTCGCCGCTGGCACGAGAACTGGCCAAGTTGGGTGTTGGCGCCGACGACATCGCGGTGATCTCCAAGCACGACACGTCGACGCTGGCCAACGATCCCAACGAGACCGAGCTGCACGAGCGCCTCGCCGACTCGCTGGGACGCTCGCAGGGTGCTCCGCTGTTCGTCGTGTCGCAGAAGAGCCTCACCGGGCACGCCAAGGGTGGTGCCGCGGTCTTCCAGATGATGGGGCTGTGCCAGATGCTGCGCGACGGAGTGATCCCACCGAACCGCAGCCTGGACTGCGTCGACGACGAGCTGTCCGGATCGGCCCACTTCGTCTGGGTGCGCGACACCTTGCGCCTCGGCGGGAAGTTCCCGCTCAAGGCCGGCATGCTGACCAGCCTCGGGTTCGGTCACGTGTCCGGGCTGGTCGCGCTGGTGCACCCGCAGGCGTTCATCGCGACGCTGGACCCCAGCGAACGCGAGGACTACCAGCGGCGGGCGGACGCGCGCCTGCTGGCCGGTCAGCGCCGGTTGGTGTCGGCCATCGCCGGCGGCGAACCGATGTACCAGCGGCCGCCGGACCGTCGTTTCGACCACAGCGCGCCGGAGAAGCGCCAGGAGGCATCGATGCTGCTGAACCCGGTCGCGCGACTGGGCGATGACGAGGCCTATGAGGTGCCTGCCGGATGACTTTGGCGATCGGTTAACCTGGCCAGCCATGGGCATTGTCGGTGTGGGGATCGATCTCGTCTCCATTCCGGATTTCGCCGACCAGGTTGACCAACCGGGAACGGTGTTCTCCGAGACATTTACGCCGGGTGAGCGTCGCGACGCCTCCGACAAGAGTTCGTCGGCGGCGCGTCACCTGGCGGCACGATGGGCCGCGAAGGAAGCCGTGATCAAGGCGTGGTCCGGTTCGCGGTTCTCCCAGCGGCCGATCCTGCGCGAGGACATCCACCGCGACATCGAAGTCGTCACCGACATGTGGGGACGGCCGCGGGTGCGGTTGACCGGAGACATCGCCACGCATCTGGCCGACGTCACGATCCATGTGTCGCTGACTCACGAAGGGGATACCGCGGCCGCGGTCGCGATTCTCGAAACGCAGTGACTAGCCTCGAAACCATGAGCGATCTGGTTGAGCGCGTCCGTGACGTCCTACCGTCGGTGCGCCGCGATCTCGAGGACCTGGTCCGGATCGAATCGGTATGGGCCGATCCGGGCCGTCGCGACGAGGTGCATCGCAGCGCGCAGGCAGTGGCGGATCTGTTGTCCCAGGCCGGTTTTGGCGACGTGCGCATCGTCAGCGAGGGCGGCGCCCCGGCCGTCATCGCCCAGCATCCCGCACCCGTCGGCGCGCCTACCGTGCTGCTGTACGCCCACCACGACGTGCAGCCCGAGGGCGACCGCGACCAGTGGGCGTCGCCACCGTTCGAGCCCACCGAGCGCGACGGACGGTTGTATGGGCGCGGCAGCGCCGACGACAAGGCCGGTATCGCAACGCATTTGGCCGCATTCCGGGCGCACGGCGGTCAACCGCCGGTCGGCGTGACGGTCTTCGTCGAAGGCGAAGAGGAATCCGGCTCGCCGTCGTTGGGGCGCCTGCTCGCCGCGCACAAGGACGCGTTGGCCGCCGACGTGATCGTCATCGCCGACTCGGACAACTGGAGCACCGAAACCCCGGCGCTGACAGTCACGCTCCGCGGCCTGGTCGACTGCGTGGTCGAGGTCGCGACCCTCGACCACGGCCTGCACTCGGGTATTTGGGGCGGCGTGGTGCCCGACGCGCTGAGCGTGCTGGTCCGACTGCTGGCCAGCCTGCACGACGACGACGGAAACGTGGCCGTCGCGGGCTTGCACGAAAGCACCGCCGCAGCGGTGGATTACCCGCCCGAGCGGGTGCGCGCCGACTCCGGTCTGCTGGAGGGGGTTTCCGAGATCGGCTCGGGTTCGGCGCCGCAGCGGCTATGGGCCAAGCCCGCGATCAGCGTGATCGGCATCGACACCACGCCGATCGACAAGGCGTCGAACACGCTGATCCCGCGGGCGCGCGCCAAGATCAGCATGCGGGTCGCCCCCGGCGGCGACGCGGCCGCACATCTGGACGCGTTGATCGCGCACCTGCAACAGCACACCCCGTGGGGCGCCCAGCTCAGCGTCACCCGCGGCGACATCGGTGAGCCGTACGCCATCGATGCCAGCGGCAGCGTCTACGACGCGGCGCGAGCAGCGTTCCGGCAGGCGTGGGGTGTCGACGCGATCGACATGGGCATGGGCGGCTCGATCCCGTTCATCGCCGAGTTCGCCGAGGCTTTCCCACAGGCGAAAATCCTGGTGACCGGGGTGGAAGACCCAGCGACGCAGGCTCATAGCATCAACGAGAGCCTGCACTTGGGCGTGCTGGAACGCGCGGCCATCGCCGAGGCCCTGCTGTTGGCGAATCTGGCTTAGCTCGACGCCACTGTTAGTCGTCGGCGATCCCCGGTGCGCTGAGCGCCGCGACGGTGTCTTCCCGTTGCAGCACCGAGCGCGCGGCGACCGCGAATTGGTTGAGTTTGGCGATGACGGTTTGCCCTTCCGGCTGGTGCCCCCAGATGCTGATGCCCTGGTGCGTGGTGGGGTTCCAGGTGGACTCGTCGACGACGATCGGGTTCCAACCGACCTCCCACTCGAATCCCGACGGCGTCACCGCGTAGTAGGACAGCTCCTTGTCGTTGGTGTGCTGGCCGACCGACAGCGCGATGCCGAAGCCCAGTTCCTTGACGCGCCGATAGGAAGCGACCATGTCGTCGAGTGTGGCGACCTGGATGTTGACGTGCTGGACTCGGGTGCGAATCGGGTTGAGCGGCAAAGCGTTTACCGCCGCGATTGCCACGGAATGGTGTCGTTCGTTGACCCGGAGGAATCGGATCTTGAACTTCATTCCGCTGATCGTTTCGTCGATGTAGTCCGAAAGCCGCGCGTCGAACACGTGGTTGTAGTAGCCGCGTACTTGGTGTGGCTTCTTGGTCGTGAGGGCCACGTGGCCCATTCCGCCTGCGCCGGTGACGAATCCGTTCCCCGGTATGTCCAGGGACAGCGGCGCGGTACGGGCGGTGGTGTAGATCTCCTGTGCGAGTCCGTTCGGACCAGGGAACCGCAGGAAGCGCTCGACACCGCGCAGCTTCTCTTCTTCTTCGGTGCCCTCGACGCTGGGCACCCCGTGGTCGGCGATGCGACGGCCGATCTCGTCGAACGTCGAGTGGCCGTCGAGCTGCCAGCCCAGCGCGACGACATCCTCGGCCGGCCCCCGTCGTAGCAGCACGCGACATTCGTTGTCGTCGAGGCGGAATCGGACGGTGTCGGGGGCCAGCTCGTCGAGGTGCATGCCGATCGCGTCGCGGCCGAAGCGTTTCCAGTCGCTGACCTTGTTGGTCTCGATCACGACATAACCCAGATGCACGTTGCCGAACACCGAAGATGATTGTGTGGCAGACATATTGAGTGTTAGCCCTTCAGAAAGGCGGTGGTGACCGCGTTGAACAGTGCGGCGCGCTCCCACTGCACCCAGTGCCCGGTGCGCGCTGCGAGTAGGACGTCGGCGTTGGGCATCCGGTCGGCCAGCATCGCGGCGCCACTGGGTTTGTTGACCTTGTCGTCGCGTCCCCAGACGATCAGCGTCGGCGTCGAGAGGCTGCCGAGTCTGCGGTCGCGGGTGAAGTCCATCCGCCACAGGGTGCGCAAACCGGACGGGCGCTGCAGGGGCGGGTTGGCAACGACCTCGGGATCGATCGACGCCTGGTAACGGGACTCGATCAGCGCGTCGGGCACCGCATCCGCGTCATAGACCAGGTAGGAGCGAATGAACGTGCGCAGCTTCTGCAGGCTTGGTCCGTCGCCGCCGTAGTAACCCAGCAAATTTTTCAGACCGGCGCTGGGCAGTCCGCGGGTGGTTCCGACGCCACCCGGACCCATCAGCACGAGCTTGTCGACGCGGTCCGGGGTGTCCAGCGCCAGCCGCAGCGCGCACGCACCGCCGTAGGAATTGCCGACCAGATGCGCGCGTTTGATGCCGAGCTCGTCGAGCATGCCGCGGATATGAACGGCGAGGTATCCGAACGGATCTCGCCGGTCGACGCCCTTGCTGGAGCGGCCGTAACCCGGCATGTCCGGAACCAGCACGCGGAACTGCGCGGCGAGGGCGTCGACGTTGCGGGCGTAGTTCGACATGCCCGACGCGCCCGGGCCGCCCCCGTGCAGCAGGACGACGGCAGGGCCGGTGCCGCTCTCGGCGACGAAGATCTCTTTGCCGTTGACGCGTACGGTGTGTTCGGTGATGGTGCCGATACTCATTGTGTTCCTTAAGGTTTGAGGCCGGCCGGCGGCGGGGGCAGAGGTTGGCGGTCACTGGCGCCCGCGTAGATGAAACCGTCGGGCCGAACGGCCACCACCGAGGCGCCCTTCTTGCCGAGCCAGGCGATCAGCGACCCGTCAGTGTCGACGACGCAGTCCGCGCGAGGAGCGGTTCCGGGCGGGGCGACCTGCAGGACGGGTACGTCCGCCGCCCGCCAGTCCAGCCATTGGGCCGCGCGCCCGGTGTGCAGTACGGTCCAGCGGCCGCCGAGCATGTCATCGAGGCGCACGTTGTCGCCCTTTTCATCGAGGACGCACGGTTGTGGGATGAGCCAGCCGACCGCCCCGTTTCCGTTGCGCGCCAACAAACCGTCGTGATAGCGCGCGTCGGGCAGCCAGCGGTGATCGCGCAACCAGGTGGTGAAATACGGCACCCTGCTGGCGGTGCGGAGCACGTGATTGCGCATCGCCGCCCGGAACCGATTGCGCTGGATGATGAGGTTGCCGGTCTTGACCGCGCGGTTGGTCACCTCTTTCACATGGGGTAGGCGCTCGGCCTGGTAGGTGTCGAGAACGGACTCCGGCAGCGACCCGTGCAGCACCGCCCCCAGCTTCCAGCACAGGTTCGCCACATCGCGCACGCCCGCGCACATACCTTGGCCGATCCACGGGGGCATCGCGTGCGCCGCGTCTCCGGCCAGAAAGATCCGGCCCGCTCGCCACCGGTCGGCGAAGCGGACATGGTGGCTGTAGCAAGCGAAGCCGAGGATCTGCACGTTCTCCGGCGATATTCCCTGGCGGCTCAACACCTTCCAGATCGCCTCCTCCGACAGCAGATCGCGTTCGTCTTCCTCGTCGCGTACCGGGAACTCCCAGCGGTGGTGTCCCAGCGGGGTGGGGCAGTCGACGGTGGGCCGATCGGGATTGCAGTGGAAGCGAAGCCGGTCGTGGCCGGGCCATTCCCGGAGCACTTTGGTGTCGATGACGATCCAGCGCTCGGCATAGGTCCGGCCGCTGAACCCGACACCCAGCTGGGCACGGGTGGCGCTTGACCCGCCGTCGGCGGCGATCACGTAGGAGGCCCGCACGCGGCGGAACCCGTCAACCGAGAGGTCGGCCAGCAGCAATTCGACGCCGTCTTCCTGCGGGATGAGCCGCAGGCATTCGTGGTTGAGCAGGACGGACACGTTGGGGAAGCGGTCGACCCCATCGCGCAGCACCTTCTCCAGCGCGGGTTGATAGATGAACTGCTGCGGCGGGTGGCCGTTGCCCCGCGAGACGGGCAGCAGCCTGACGAACGGCACTCCGTTGGCGTCGACGAACGCTGCCCCGGAGCCGGGTTGCATGTCGGCGTTGAGGCGATCGGCGAGCCCGATCTGTTGCCAGATGCGGACAACTTCCTCGTCGGTCGAGATGGCCCGCGCACGGGCATAGATGTCGGGGTCGCGTTCCACCACCACGACATTGAGACCCAGTTGGCCTAACAGGTTCGCCGCGGTGCAGCCCACCGGTCCGTAGCCGACGATCGCCACGTCATAGGTTTTTTGGTCAGCCATGTCGACCCTCTTCGCCGATTGTTAATGTAGCGATCCATACAGTAAGCTTTTGTAGCGTGACCGTCAACACCCCCGAGGAGGCACCGTGACGGAAGGCCCCGGCGCAGCCGAACCGCGCGCCCGCAGACGCACCCGCAGCAACGGGGAGCAGTCGCGCGAGCGCATCCTCGATGCGGCGACCGAGGTCGCCACCGAACGCGGCTACGAGGGCACGACGATCTCGCTGGTCAGCAAGAAAAGCGGCCTGCCCCCGACGTCCATCTACTGGCACTTCGCCGACAAGGACGATCTGATAGCCGCGGTCATCGAGCGCAGTTTCGGCCGGTGGCTCGCCGCGCTGGACCTCCCGGGCGGCGCCATGGTCCGGGCGCGGGTGGTCGAACTCGGGACGCAGGTGGCCAAGGCGCTGTTGGATGCGCCCGACTTCATCCGCCTGGGACTGATGCTCGCGCTGGAGCGGCGCCCGATCGAGCCGCGCGCCCGCGCGATGTTTCTCGAAGTGCGCGACCGGGCGTTTGCCCGGTTCGAGACGATGGTGCGCGACGTCGCGCCCGAACTCGACGAGGAGAGCGTGCGACTGCTGACCACTTACGCGATCGCCGGTGCCGACGGGCTGTTTATCGCCAAGGAGATCGGCGGCGACTCGGTGGATCTGCTCAAGCTGTTCGAACTGCACGCCCGCCTGGTCTTCGAGTCGGCGACTCAGCTGTTGGGATCCGGGGACCTCAGATGACCGATGTGTTTGCTGCGGACCCGCAGCTGGAGGCGGCGGCCCAGCGGTTGTACGCCGCACAGGTGAGCGGTGACCCGATTCCGCCGCTGACCGAGTCGTACCCCAATTTTGATGTGGCTCAGGCCTATTCGGTTCAGCGGTGTAATCTGGCTCGTCACGTCGGTGCGGGTGCGCGGCTGCGCGGCCACAAGATCGGGCTGACCTCGGCCCCCATGCAAAGCCTGCTGGGCGTCAATGAGCCCGACTTCGGCTACGTCCTGGACACGATGATGGTGGCCGATGGGACGACGGTGCCCAGGGGTGATTTCTGCGCACCGCGGGTGGAGCCCGAGGTGGCATTCCTGCTGCGGGCGCCGTTGCGCGGTCCGGGGGTGACGGCCGGCGAGGTGCTGGCGGCCACCGAAGCGGTGGCCGCGGCGCTGGAAGTTGTCGACAGCCGCATCGCCGATTGGCGGATCAGCCTGGCGGACACCGTCGCCGACAACGCCAGCTCGGGCGCGGTGGTGCTGGGCAGCTGGGTGCCGATCTCGGACGCGCCGCGGCTGCCCGACACCACCGCGGCGCTGTACCTCAACGATGCGCTCGTCGAAACCGGGCAGGGCACCGCCGTGATGGGGGACCCGGCCGTGGCCGTCGCGTGGCTGGCCAACGCCCTGTCGGAGTACGGAACCGCGATCGAGGCGGGGCAATTCGTGATGTCCGGCTCCTACACCACCGCCGCGTTCGTGCACGCCGGCGATCGGGCATCGGCGACGATCATCGGCCTCGGCACCGTCGGCCTCAGTTTCGCGTAGACCGAAAGGAAACCCCATGGCCAGTCCGGCATTTCCCGTGGCGATCATCGGTTCGGGCAACATCGGCACCGACCTCATGCTCAAGATCCTGCGCAGCGACGGACCGCTGAGCATGGCGGCGATGATCGGCATCGACCCGGCCTCGGAAGGACTGGCGCGGGCGAAACAACTTGGCGTGCCGACGTCCTCCGACGGTGTTGACGGGTTGCTCGCCCTTCCCGGCTTCGACCAGATTCGGTTGGTCTTCGACGCCACGTCCGCCGAGGCTCACCTCAGGCACTGGGAGGCGTTGCGCCACAATGGGGTACGCGTGCTCGACCTCACCCCGGCGGCCGTCGGCCCGTTCTGTGTTCCGGTGGTCAATCTCGAAGACCACATCGATTCACCGAACCTCAACATGGTGACGTGCGGCGGGCAGGCGACGGTGCCGATCGTCGCCGCGGTGAACCAGGTGGCACCAGTGTCCTACGCCGAGATCGTGTCGTCGATCTCGTCACGGTCGGCCGGGCCCGGTACCCGCGCGAACATCGACGAGTTCACCGAGACCACCGCCACCGCATTGCAAGTGGTCGGCGGCGCCCAGCGGGGCAAAGCGGTCATCGTCCTCAACCCGGCCGATCCGCCGATCCTGATGCGCAACACCGTGTACTGCCTGGTCGAGGGTGATTGCGACCAGGTCGCCATCGAGGCGTCCATCGCCGCGATGATCGAGCGGGTCCAGCGCTACGTGCCCGGCTACCGACTCAAGCAGCCGGTGCAGTTCGAGACCTTCGGTCCCGACAACCCGCTCTCCATTCCCGAGACCGGAAAGTTCATCGGCACCAGGATCACCAGCCTGCTCCAGGTGACCGGCGCTGCCGACTATCTGCCCGCCTATGCCGGAAACCTCGACATCATGACCTCCGCGGCGCTGGCCACCGCGAAAAGCATTGCGGCACAAACGATGGCAAAGGCGGGTGTGTGACCATGAATACGACCGAGCAGCTCTACATCAGTGACGTCACCCTGCGTGACGGAATGCACGCGGTGCGCCACCAATACACGCTGCGACAGGCCGCCGACATCGCTGCGGCGCTCGACGCCGCGGGGGTGGACTCGATCGAGGTCGCCCACGGCGACGGGCTCGGCGGGTCCAGCTGTGTCTACGGGTTTGGTGCACACACGGATCTGGAGTGGATCGAGGCGGTCGCCGCCGTGGTGCACCGCGCCAAGGTCGCGACGCTGGTACTGCCGGGAATCGGCACCATCCGGGACCTCGCCGCGGCACACCGGGCGGGCGCCGGCGTGGTGCGGGTTGCCACCCACTGCACCGAGGCCGACATTTCGGCACACCACATCTCGGCCGCCCGCGACCTGGGCATGGACACCGTCGGCTTCTTGATGATGAGCCACCTGACCACTCCGCAGGCGCTGGCCGAGCAGGCCGCGCTGATGGAGAGCTACGGCGCCGGCTGCGTGTACGTCGTCGACTCCGGCGGCGCCATGACCATGCGCGACGTCGCCGAGCGCGTCGACGCGGTGCGCCAAAGGCTCTGCGCGGAAACCGAAGTCGGTATCCACGCTCACCACAACCTGTCGCTCGGCGTGGCGAATTCCATGGTGGCCGTCGAGCATGGGTGCCGCCGCGTCGACGCGTCGCTGGCCGGCATGGGCGCCGGTGCGGGCAACGCCCCGCTGGAGGTCTTCATCGCGGCCGCGACCCGGATGAATTGGCAGCACGGCTGCGATCTCAACGCCCTCGAGGATGCCGCCGACGACCTGGTCCGCCCCCTTCAGCAGCGTCCCGTGCGCGTCGATCGCGAGACGCTCACCCTCGGCTATGCCGGGGTGTACTCCAGCTTCCTGCGCCATGCGGAGGCCGCGGCCGAGCGGTTCGGGGTGGACGCACGCGCGCTGCTCGTCGAGGCCGGGCGTCGCGGCATGGTCGGCGGCCAGGAGGACATGCTGGTCGACATCGCCCTGGATCTGTCGGACGCGGCGGCGCATTGACCGTCGTCGCAACAGCTTTCGGCACCCTCACGCATCGTCCAGGATGGGAAAGAGCAGTTCCCGAGCCAGCAGCTGCAGGGCCGCTGCGAGCGGGATCGCCACCAGCGCTCCCACGACGCCCAACCACGCCGCGCCCAGCAGCACGGCGACCACGGTGACGCCGGCCGGCACGCGCACGGCGCGGCCGATGATTTTGGGGGTCAACAGGTAATCCTCACCAAGCCGGAAGCCCATGTAGAAGGCGACCGTCGCGATGGCGACCGGGATGGAGACGCTGAGCGCCACCGCGGTGACGATGAATCCGCCGACCGTTGAGCCGTAGGGGAAGAGGTCCAAGATGGCCACGACCACGCCCAGCAGGACCGCGTAGGGGACATCGAGAAGCAGACACCACACGAACGTCGCGAACCCCGCGATGATCGACGTCAGCACGTTCCCGAAGAGATATGCGCCGAACTTGGCCACCACCGCGTCGCCGATCAGGATCGCGCGCGGACGCCGGGAGTTGGGCATCAGCCGGTAGAAGCCGGTGCGGATGCGACGCATATCGGCCAGGAAGTAGACGGTGAGCATGGCCACGATGCCGACGTGGGACACGACCCCGAACACCTGCGACCCGGTGTGCACGATCCCCGCGACGGTGAAGCGGCCGGACCCGTTGGCCAGCTCGGTGATGCGCTGCTGCAGGTGGACGCGCTCGTCGATCCGGCCGATCAGCGACGAACGGTCGTGGGCGTGCTGCAGGTAATGCGGCAGTTGCTCGGCGAGCTGGCGTGCCTCCTGCACGAGCGGGGGAATAGTGGCGGCCAAGGTCCCGGCAATCAGGGCGAACACCAGGGTCACCACGACGGCCACCGCCGCCCAGCGCGGCACCTTGCGGTTGACCAGCCACGACACGGCGGTCTCGAGTCCGAGCGCGAAAAACATCGCGACGCCGATCAATACCAACACCGACGACATCGCGCCGAGCACGCGGACCGCGCCGTAGGTCACGGCCACGCCGGCCGATGCGGTCAATCCGACGACGAACGGGGAGCGCCGGTCGAATCGTTCGCCGCGCTGGCCGAATTGGTGTTCGTGGGAACGCAATCGCTCGGCGCGCTGTTCGGCGTCGGCGATCGGTCCCTCGTCGTCACTGTGCGGCTGTCCGACCAAGGGGTGATGACCTCGATCGCCGAGGTGGGCCGGTGGCTCTGCGTTGCCACCACCACGTGCACCCCGCGGGCGCGGATCGGTCCCGCGTCCATGATCACCGCTCATGTCGCCGGAGTCTGTAGCCGTGGCCGGTGATTCACAAGGGGACTTGTGCCCTAGGTCGGGCATTCACGCCAAGCGCACGGTATAGACGTCACCCGTCTTGGCGCCAAGACACGATGTTGTTGTTACCCGTCTTGTTGATCGTTGGGGACCCGGAACGGTAAGTGATCGCGTTGTCGTCGCCGAAAGCACTGATGATGTCGGCGCTGTCGACGGTGACGTGATTCGCGCTTCCGGAGACGTCAAGCCTGCGACAGTGGCCGGTGACGGTATAGGTGTTGTTGTCACCTTCCAGCCTGAGGTTTCCGCCGTTGCAGTCGATCGTGTCCTTAGCTCCGCCATTGATCATCGTGAGATTTCCGTGCACGGTGGTGCCGGAGTAATGGCTGACGAGGGCCGCGATCGCGAACACCGCCGCGAACGCGCCCACCAACACCACCCGACCACGGGGGGTGTTCGCCAGCCTCGCGACGTCCCCAACCCACCGGAGGACTACCCGGCCGCTGCTTGACGTTCCGGACGAATGCGGAGCGCCCCCGGACGGCTGCCCCGCGCCGCGCTCCAGGTCGCGTATGTATTCCTCTGGGTCTCGCTTCTCTGGGTCTTCTTCCGGGGCCATGACTCGATATTCCGCTCTGCAATTCGGTTTTGGTGTGATTACGCCGGGTCGCGGTATTTCACGGCCAGGGGAACCCGGGTGCCGGCGGTGGTACGTCGGCCGGGTTGGCCTCCTCGAAGTGATACACCGGGCCGGACGGGCCGTTGGTCACGGTGACGGCGAACCAGTGGCACACACTCAAGTCGAATCCCGGCGGTATCGGAACGGTGTATCCCCATTTCTGACCGGGGCAGTAATGCCAATAAGACGGCCCAGCCTGGGCAGGTGCGGCCAGGCCCAGGCCGGCCACGGCTACACCGCCAGAGATCAGCGCGCCCGCAACGATCCGGCCGAAAGCCCGAGGTGTATTCATCGATAGTCCCTTTGATGTCAATTGCGCCGTCCGTCAGGTGATCCATTACCGAAATTCTGGCGATCGCCGGCGGCTACCGATCCCAATCGAAATCCAGAATGGCTTTGTAGACGGACCGTCTCGTCGCATACTGCTTTCTACAGGCAGCCACTCGTCCGCAGGAGAGGCCACGGTGACTACGGAAGACACCCGGACCGGCAAGGCAGCGAAGGCCGGCAAGCCCCACCGTTACCACTTTGATCGCCACACCCCGGAGTACCGCGAGCGGTTCACCGCGATCACCGAGGAGATGCACGCCACCTGCCCGCTGGCGTGGACGGACACCTATGACGGGCATTGGGTGGCCGCGGGCAGCCGGGAAGTCTTCGAGCTCGCCCGATGCCCGCACGTGTCCAACGACCACGACGTGACCGGCGACGGCACCGGCTATAAGGGCATCACGATTCCGACGCTCCCGCAGGGCACCGGCGTCCGTGGCGGCATGCTGGAGATGGACGAACCCGAACACTCCCGCTACCGCAGCATCCTCAACCCCTACCTGTCGCCGGCGGCCGTCAAGCGCTGGAAGCCGTTTGTCGACGAGATCGTGCGGGCGAGCATCGACGAGAAAATCGAAGGAGGGCGGATCGACTTCGTCGACGATCTCGCGAACGTCGTGCCCGCCGTCTTGACCCTGGCGATGATGGGCGTTCCGCTGAAGAAGTGGCAGCTCTATTGCGAGCCGGCCCACGCCAATGTTTACACCCCCGCCGATTCCCCGGACGCCCCAAGGGTTTTGGAGCAGACGATGGCGATGGGCATGGACCTGTTCAACCACCTCCTGGAGATCCGCGAGAACCCGCGCCCCGGCCTGGTGGATGCGTTGGCAAGGCTTCAGATCGACGGTGAACCCGCCCCCGACAGCGAGCTGCTCGGAATGCTCGGCTTGATCATCGGCGGAGGGTTCGACACAACGACCGCGCTGACCGCGCACGCGCTCGAATGGCTAGGCGAAAATCCCGAACAGCGCGCACTGCTCCGGGAAGAATCCGAAACGCTGCTCGACTCGGCGACCGAGGAGTTCCTGCGGTACTTCACGCCCGCGCCGGGGGACGGTCGCACGATCGCCGCCGATCTGGAAATAGCGGGCACACATTTCAAGGAGGGCGATCGCCTGTGGTTGTCCTGGGCGATGGCCAACCGCGACCCCGCGGTGTTTCCGGAGCCGAATCGGTTGGACCTCGGCCGTAAGAACAACCGGCACTTCAGCTTCGGCCTCGGCATCCACCGCTGCATCGGCTCCAACGTCGCGCGCGTCGTGTTCAAGTCGATGCTCACGGCGGTGCTCGACCGGATGCCCGACTACCGCTGCGACCCCGAGGGCACCGTGCACTATCCGACCATCGGCGTGATTCAGGGCATGCAGCATCTGCCGGCCACCTTCACCCCCGGAAGGCGGCTGGGGCCGGGGCTCGACGAGACGCTGCAGAAGCTGCAGCGGGTCTGCGACGACCAGGGATGCGCGCGGCCCATCACCGAGCACACGGCGGCAGCCGTCATCGGCTAGACGGACAGGTCGCGACGCAGCTTGGCGACGTGGCCGGTGGCCTTGACGTTGTACTGCGCGATCGCGATCTTGCCCTTGTCGTCGACGACGAACGTCGAACGGATGACTCCGGTGACGGTCTTGCCGTACATCTGCTTCTCGCCGTAGGCGCCGTAGGCCGTCAGCACCTTGCGCTCGGGATCGGACAGCAGCGGGAACGTCAGCCCCTCGGCGTCGCGGAACTTGGCCAGCTTCTCCGGCTTGTCGGGGGAGATCCCGACGACGTCGAGGCCGGCCTCGTTGAGCTCGGCCAGGCTGTCGCGGAAGTCGCAGGCCTGCTTGGTGCACCCCGGCGTGGAAGCGGCCGGGTAGAAGTACACAACGACCCGGCGGCCCTTGTAGTCGGCCAGCGATACTTTGTTGCCGTCGGCGTCGGGCAGGCTGAAGGCGGGCGCTTTATCGCCCGGCGCCAGCCGCGTGGTCTCGGTCAACGTGGGTCCTTTCTGTTCCCGGCGCGCTGGGGTCAAGGCCAGCTGATCTAGGGTAGTTCCTCAGGTGCACCACGCCGACGAGGACTTGGAGGACAGGACCGTGGCCGACCGGGACCCCGAAGCCATCAAGCAGGAGATCGACCTCGCCCGCGACCAGCTCGCGGCGACCGTCGACTCACTCGCCGAGCGTGCCAACCCTCGCCGCCTGGCCGACGACCTCAAGATCCGGGTGATCGGATTCGTCACCAAGCCCGCGGTTGCCGCTTCACTGGCGGGCGTCGGGGCGCTGGTCGTCATCGTGGTGGTACGCCGGGTCAGGAATCGCTGACCGCGGCTGAGGCCACCGCGGCCGTTGATTGCGATCAGCGGGATCCGATTGGGTAGGGCGGGCGATCCTTATCGTGGCGCAACGTCACGTCCTTAGCCGGAAAGCACCTGCGTAACAGTACCTTTCAACGCTCGATCCTGCCTTTGGGTAACCGCGCGACCCTTGGTTGCCGTGGGCGACACCACAACCCGTCGCGTGGACAGCGCGGCCTGCCTATGGCAGCGTCGGGCTGGCGAAAGGACGATCACGGTGGCGACTGGCACGGTGCGAATAGTAGACGGCCACAAGCGTTTTGGGTCCGACAGCCATGCACTTGCCAGTATCGACCTGACCATCGACGACGGCGATTTTCTCGCGATCCTGGGACGAAGCGGCAGCGGCAAGTCCACCTTGCTCCGGGTGATCGCCGGCCTGGAGACGCTCACATCGGGAATCGTCGAATGGTCTTCGGGCAACGGGGTAACGCGCCCGCACACCGGGGTCGTATTTCAGCAGCCCCTGCTGATGCCGTGGCTGACGGCCGGCGAAAACGTGGTGTTCGCCGGACGATTCGCCGCCAACCGCAAGTCGTTTGAACCCGAGTACGCCCGCGAACTGCTAAGACGTTTCGACCTGCAGCGGGTGGCGCATCAATACCCTGACCAGCTCTCCGGCGGACAGGCTCAGCGAGTGTCGATCATCCGGGCCGTTGCCACCCGGCCGCGGCTGTTGCTGCTGGACGAGCCGTTCAGTGCCCTGGACCCCGCCATCCGCGGCGACTTGCAGACCTGGTTGGCCGACCTCGCCGCCGAATTGGGCATCACCGTCGTCCTGGTCACCCATGACGTCGACGAGGCGCTGCAGTTGGCCAGCCGCATCGTGCTGCTCGGTGCGGACGGGCGGATCCGCCGGGAATGGCGGCCGGACAGCGGCAACGAGGAACTCCGAGAAGAGATCCTGAGCCATTACCGGGTGACCGACTGATGAGCCCTGCGCTGCTCTCCCGGCGCTCGCTGCTGGCCGGGACGGTCGGCCTGGCCGCGGCGGGGGGCGTGGCCGGATTGGTTGATCTCGCCCGTGCCGCGGCCGTCGACCGGACCAACACCAGCGGTCAACTGCGGATTGGTTACCTGCCCATCACCGACGCCGCGCCGCTGCTGATCGCGCACGCCGCCGGGCTCTATCAGCCGGGTGTGGTCAGTGCGGCCAAGCCGGTGCTGTTCCGCAGCTGGGCGTCGCTGGCCGAGGCGTTCGTCACCCGCCAGGTCGATGCCGTGCACATGCTGATGCCGACCGCGTTGCAGCTGCGCTTCTTGCTGGGCAGCGCGGTGCGCGTGCTGAGCTGGAACCACACCAACGGCTCGGCGTTGACCGTCGCACCGAACATCACCGAAGTCGGGCAGCTGGCCGGAACGCAAGTGGCGATCCCGTTTTGGTGGTCGATCCACAACATCATCCTGCAAGAGCTGCTGCGCGCCCACGACCTGGTGCCGGTGGTGCGCCGAAGTGCCTCGCGCAGTGCCCGGACCGTCGAGCTGATCGTGATGAGCCCGTCAGACATGGTGCCGGCCTTGGCCAACCGATCGATCGGGGGCTACGTGGTGGCCGACCCGTTCAACGCTATGGCCCAGGTGCGCAAGATCGGGCGAATCCACACATTCCTCGGTGACGTGTGGCGCGATCACGCCTGCTGCGTGGTGCTGGCCCACCAGGATCTGATCGACAACCGGCCGCAGGCGGCGGCGTCACTGGTCAACTCGATTGTGCTTGCGCAGCAACGTATTAACGCCGACCGGCCCGCTGCGGCCACTGCGCTGTCGACCGGGGCCTATCTGCCCCAGCCGATACCGGCCATCAAGACCGCACTGACGTACCGCGCCCAGGACTACCATTTCGCCCATCCGGACTGGCAGCCGCAGCGGTTGGGTTTCCAGCCGTTCCCGTTCCCGAGTTTCACGCGGCGGCTGGTCGAGGCCATGCACGACACCGTGGTCGACGGCGACCGGCAATTTCTCAACCGGCTGGATCCCGCCACCGCCCATGCTCAGCTTGTCGACGACAGCTTCGTGCGAACCGCGCTGACCGCCCACGGCGGCCCGCAAAGCTTTGGTCTCCCAACTGATCTGACCCGCGTCGAACAGGTGCAGCCGCTATGACCACCGAAGAGATCCGCTCCGTCGACTCATCGGGTGAAGCCGCGTTGTCCGCGCCCGAGACAACGCCCGGGTGGTCGCCGCTACGGCGTTGGTGGCCGCCGGTGCTGGCGATCGCGGTGGCGGTGGGCATTTGGTGGCTGGGCACTGCCGTGCTGGCCGGCCCGCAATCGCTGTTGCACCAGACCACACCCGGCCGGGTGGCCACGTCGCTGGCCGAGCTCTACAACCGCGGCGTGCTGCTGTCCGACGCCGGGGTCAGCCTGTGGCGCCTGCTGGTCGGATTGCTGGTGGCCGCCGTCATCGGACTTCCCGCCGGATTGCTGATCGGGCTCAACGACGTCGCCGACCGCGCTACGCGTCCGGTCGTGCAGTTTCTGCGGATGATCTCGCCGCTGTCCTGGGCGCCAATATCGGTGGCAATCTTCGGAATCGGCAACCAGCCGGTCATTTTCCTGATTGCCGCGGCCGCGGTGTGGCCGATCCTGATCAACACCGCAGCCGGCGTGCACGCCGTGGACCCGGGGTATCTGCAGGTGGCCAAATCCTTCGGGGCGACCCGAACCGAGCGGCTGACGGTTGTGGTGTTGCCCGCCATCCGGGGCCATCTGCAAACGGGCTTCCGGGTAGCGCTGGGCATCGCGTGGGTGGTGCTGGTGCCGGCCGAAATGCTGGGTGTGCGTTCGGGTCTGGGCTACCAGATCCTCAACGCCCGCGACCAGCTGGCCTACGGCCAGGTGGTCGCGGTGATCGTGGTCATCGGCTTGATCGGATACGTGCTGGATCTCGGTGCGCGACGGCTGTTGTCGTCGCCACGCTAGGCGGTGTCGGATGCCGCGCTGTGCTGCACGTGCACCGGCAGGTCGTCGGCCCACGGCTGGGTGGTGACCATGTCGTCGACGTCGATGTAGCCTCGCTCGAATTCTCCCGTCGCCGCATCGACCAACCGGTATTCCTGCCGCTGTCGCTGGATCGGCTGTGCGTCCAGAATCACCACCCGCACGTCGCCGGGCTCGAAGCCGCAGCGCTGCTGTAGCGCCTCGATCAGGCACTCGTTGTGCATATGGCCGTCGCCGAAGTTCCACCCGAGCACCATCGAGCACAGCACCTCGCCCTCGCACAGGTTGTAGTCGTCCTCGTCGTAGCCGGCCAGCGCGCGGTGCACCAGCGTCAGCAGTGCCCGCCCGTGGGTGTTCATCCCGCGGAACGCCAGCGCCAGGTGCAAGGGGATCAGCGTCTCCTCCTTGCTGCCGTACAGCCGCTCGAGTTGCAGGTGCTGCATCGGACCCAGCGCACGGGAGCCGGTGCGGAACTTGTCGTCCACCGCGGGCTTGACGCACCACACGGTGGTGTCCCAGTTGCCGGCGTAGTAGCGCATGCCGGGCAGGAAGGAAACCTTGCGGGGGAAGAGGTTTCCCACCACGACGACCGTCGTGATGACCGCGAACAGCACGACGGGCCACGGGCTGGTCAGGTCCGACAGACCGATTTGTGCGTGGGCCACGAACAGCCACAGCACCCCGAAGATCATGAACACGTTCCACTCGAGCGGTACCCCCATCGGAAACGCCAGCAGGATGTTCAGGTGAAACACGATCATCACGAATGCGGCGATCGCGGTCGGCCAGCCGCCATGAGAGAAGAGCAGCGCCAGAGGCACCAAACCCTCGATCGCCGTTGAGAAGTGCGCGATGAAACCCGACAACGCGCTGGGCCTCAGGTCGTCCGGATAGTGCTTGAACAGCGAGCGTTTGAGCACGCCCGAGGGCAGGAACGGGTTGTTGGCCAGCATCGTCGAGATCACAAACGGGAAGTGTCTGGTGAGTTTCGAGGTGGCTGCGCCTAACCAGATCACCATGAAGACGAGCTTGGCTCCGATGACGATGTCGGCCCCGACGAACAGGAACGCCAGCGCAAGCGGCCCGTACACCTCGGCGCGGGCAGCCAGGAAGATCACCTTGTCGCGCAGGCTGATTGCGGCCAACACCGCGAGGATCGCGATGGTGTGCCACCGCGGCAGCACACCAATTGCCGTGCCCAGAGCCGGAATTGGGCCGGAACCGTCGGACACCAGTGCCATCCCCAGCAATACCAGCAACGCGCCGTAGAGCGTCGCGTCGACCGGGGTCCGGTCGATGCCTTTGGTGAGCGGCACTCGCGTCGGCCAGGGGGGCAACCGGATGGTGCCGGGCCGCAGCCAGTAGAGGATCGACCCCATCGGCGGGAAGTAACGCCCGGCCAGCGGCCCGAAACAACAACCCAGACCGACGACTTCGAACAGCATGGTGAACAGCACGGCCTTCTGGAACACGATCGGCTCCGACCACCACGTACTGACCTCGCCGAAGCCGCCGATGCCCGTGGTGCACCATCCGAAGAACCAGCCGCCGAGGATGTAGAGCGCGATCTTCACGCCGTACATCACATGCATGATCAGCGGAGTGCCGAAACCGTTCTCGGCGACGTGGCGCTGCATCGGGATGATCCGCTCGGCGCGGGGCAGCTTGCTCCATTCGGGAACGTCGACGACGGGCAGGTTTGGCTGGATGAACCCCATGGAGGCTCCTTCGACGCAGCTCGTTGACCAGGGGTGCCAATCGTGCGCCAGGCACCGAGAAAAAACTACTCCGAGCAACCACAGGTTGGAACACACCTTTCCCGGGCCGGCAAGTCCACATGTGCCTGTCCGGCGGTCGCGGAGATCGCCATCGTCACGATGACTTGGCAGGTAGGCTCCCCAAAGCAGTTACGGCGCCGGTGGTCTCACTGGCCTACCACCCAGGAGTAGCAATGGAGTCGCGGTCCACGCCGCGGCCGGCTCCGATCCGGAGCCGGTGTGACGCCGATACGAGACTTGAAGTGCGCCGTCAGGGTTTCGAACCCCGGACCCGCTGATTAAGAGTCAGCTGCTCTACCAACTGAGCTAACGGCGCTTGGTCGACCACGACCGCGTTGCGACTTTAACAGGCATCCCGTCGCGGAACGAAATCGTCGGACCTCCCAGTGTAGAGGCGCTGAGTCGCGTGTTTTGCGGGCTTCGGGCTGCTGACTTAGAGTCACGGGGCTGTTGTTCAAGATCGCTGGTCGGGACAAACCAGCTGAGTTGCCCTGAGCACGGGGCGTAACCCATTAGAATATTCGCAAGTATTCTCCGGTCAGCGGTGACCAGAACATAACCGAGGAATGTGGAAGGTCACTTGATGACGGCTTTGCGCAGACACCGACCATGGCTGGTTATCGCCATGGTCATGTTTGCCGTGGTCGGCGTCGCCTGTAGCGGCAACCACGCCGCCGCGCCGCCGAAGATCATCTTCGACAAGGGCACGCCGTTTGCCGACCTGCTGGTCCCCAAGCTGACCTCCTCGGTGTCGGACGGCGCCGTCGGCGTCACCGTCGACGCGCCGGTCACGGTCAACGTTGCCGACGGTGTGCTGGCGTCGGTCACGATGGTCAACGACAACGGCCGGGCGATCAATGGTCAACTCAGTCCGGATGGACTGCGCTGGTCCACCACCGAGCAGCTCGGCTACAACCGGCACTACACGCTCAACGTCAAGGCGACCGGGCTCGGCGGCGCGGCGAGTCGCCAGATGAGCTTTTCGACCAGTTCGCCCGCACACCTGACGATGCCGTACGTCGCGCCGGGCGATGGCGAGGTCGTCGGCATCGGTGAGCCGGTGGCGATTCGGTTCGACGAGAACATCGCCGACCGCGCCGCCGCGCAGAAGGCGATCAAAATCACCACCAACCCGCCCGTCGAGGGCGCGTTCTACTGGCTGAACAATCGCGAAGTGCGTTGGCGCCCAGAGCATTTCTGGAAGTCGGGAACCGCGGTCGACGTCGCGGTCAACACCTACGGCGTCGATCTGGGCGACGGGATGTTCGGCGAGGACAACGTCAAGACCCACTTCACGATCGGCGACGAGGTCATCTCGACCGCCGACGACAACACCAAGATGGTGACCGTCCGAGTCAACGGTGAGGTCGTCAAAACGATGCCGACGTCGATGGGCAAGGACAGCACCCCGACCGCCAACGGCTTCTACATCATCGGCGGCCGCTACAAGCACATCATCATGGACTCGTCGACCTACGGCGTTCCGGTCAACTCGCCCAACGGATATCGCACCGAAGTCGACTGGGCCACGCAGATGTCCTACAGCGGCGTCTTCGTCCACTCCGCGCCGTGGTCGGTCGGTGCGCAGGGCCACACCAACACCAGCCACGGCTGCCTGAACGTCAGCCCGAGTAACGCCGAGTGGTTCTACGACCACAGCAAGAGCGGGGACATCGTCGAGGTCGTCAACACGGTCGGGCCGACGCTGCCCGGTACCGAGGGCCTGGGCGACTGGAACATCCCCTGGCCGCAGTGGAAAGCCGGCAACGCCAACACCTGACGCGGCTAGTCCGTGGGTTTGAGGCCGAGGTTGCCGGCGTGCTCGAGCCGTTGGTCGACGATCGCTTTGATCGCGTCCTGGGTGGTCGAATTTCCGGTGATGGCGCGCAGGAAATCCTGCCGGCGCAGCCGCCACAGCGTGCCCGCCTGCAGGCATCGCACCGTGGCGGTGCGCGGCACGTCGAACAGCAGGGCGATCTCGCCGAAGTGGTCACCATCGCGCAGCGTTCGCACCGGCTGATCGTCGACAACGGCTTCGAAGACGCCGGAACCGATCAGGAACATGTCGTCGGCGGACTCACCCTGCCGGACAACGACATCGCCGTCGGCGGTATGGGTGGCGATCAACGACGACGCAAGCTGGTCGGCGGCCGCGACCGACAACGGCCGAAAAGCCGCCACGCTCCTGATGGCGTCCAATTCCTCGCGCTGCGCCGGCGCGCGCCGTTCCACCCGCAGCACGCGCAACAGGCCGTAGGTCGCACCCAGCAGCGCCAAACCCGCTGCGACACGCAGCGTTGCGCGCACTCCGATCGCGGCGTTCACCTCTGCCGCGCACAACCCGGCCACGCCGACGACCGAGACGGCGATCACCGCGTTGATTCCGGCGAGCAGGTCCAGCGACCGGCCGGTCGCGCTGCGCTGTAGCAGGGTGCGCCCGCACACGATCTGGTAGGCGATCCCGATGCCGAAGGCGCTCAGCAGGGGGATCGCCAGAGCCTCCGCCGAAGTCACCGCGAGGGCCAACAAGACCGCCACGCACGCCAGAAACCCGAAGACCATCGGCAGCGACATCGAATGACGGCCGAGCGAGAGACTTGCGATACCACCGACCAGTCCGCCGATACCGACCGCCCCGATCAGCACCGGGGTCCCCGACGCGCCGATATGCAACAGGTCACTCGCGATGCTGGCGACGACGCTTTGCGCGGTACCGGTCAGCGATGCGGTGACGGCCATGACGGCGACCACGACCCTGGCGTTCGTTGAACTGCGCAGCACGGCGACGCCACCGGCGAGTTCGTGGACGATTCGGGAACCCTCGTTGCGCACCCGGGTGTCGACTCCGCGAATAGTGAAAAGCGGCCACGCTCCCAGCGCGCAGAAAACCACGATGGTCACCAGCGCGGCGGCAGGACCGGAGGATCCCAAGGCGATCGCGGCCACACCCGCGCCCACCAGCACCCCGGAGGTCTCGAGCAGCGCGGAAACGGCATTTGCGGCGACCAGCTGGGCCGGTGAGTCGGCCAACCACGGCAGCAGGGCGTCGTACAGCGCCTTCGGGGCCGACTGGGTGAACCCCTCCAGCGCGATCACCAGAAACAGCAGTGCGCTCACGGTGTGATATCCCAACAGCGGAATCACAAGCGCCACTGCGACTCCGCGGGCGACGATCGAGCCGGCCAGGACGCGCTCGCGCCGGAACCGGCCCGCCAGGGCGGCATACACCGGAGCGCTGATCGCCCCGGTGATCTGGCGAACGATCAAAAACCAGCCGGGCCCCACCGGGCCCAGCAGGTCGAAGGTGACCACCAACATCGTCGATACCCAGGCCACATGGGCGACGACGCCGGCGGCGATCGATGATTCCGCTCTGGCGATATTGGCATTGGAAAGGGCATTGCGAAACGCAGCCCACCGACTTGCTTGTGCCGGAGCCTCGGCCATTCGGTCAGCATATCTTTCGGCCGACCCGTCCGCTCGAGATTCGCGGCGCGGTGTTAATTAGTTGCGACGCAATGGATTACAACCAAAGCGCTAAGCGCAGGTGAAGAGCGGGTCGCACACGAGGGTGGCCGTGCACCCCGATACTGCCGGGGCCGTGAACGCGAGGACCAGGGCGAGGACGACCTTGTACTTCAGACCAGACATGACCACTCCGAACCTATGCAATGGGCTGATAGTACGCCACAAAAGGCCGGGAAAGGCGGGCGCTGGCAAATGCCGGCCCCGGCCGATGTAGGGATTTGCCGCCGGCAGCCAACAAGACTGGCCCGCATCGCAAGGTCATTGCGCCACAATGCAATAGGTCGTGAGCCGGCATCGGAATGGGCGCCCGACGAGTGGCGGTTTCGCTGCCGCCGAGCTTGCGATCGGCCTGAAGAAGCAAAAAGGTCAGAGGGCGGAAATGCCCTCTGACCCTGTGGGGTGAGTGACGGGACTCGAACCCGCGACATTCAGGATCACAACCTGACGCTCTACCAGCTGAACTACACCCACCACGACCGCTTGCGAGAAGCGGCGACTGTCGATACTAGCGGTTCGGTGGCTCGACGGCCGAATCAATTGTCGGTTCCGCGCCGTCGGTGCCCTGCAGCTCGGCGGCCACCGCGGCGATTTCGCTGGTAGAAGGCCCGGGAAGGGGTACGAAGGCGGTGCGGCGGTAGAACTGCAGCTCGCGGATCGACTCGCGGATGTCGGCCAGCGCCCGGTGGGCCAGCCCCTTGGCCGGCTGGCCGTAGTACACGCGGGGGTACCAGCGGCGGCACAGTTCCTTGATCGAGCTGACGTCGATCATCCGGTAATGCAGAAACGAGTCCAGGGCCGGCATATCGCGAGCGATGAAGGAACGATCGGTGGCGATCGAATTGCCCGCCAGCGGCGCCGTCTTGGCCGTCTTGACGTGCTTGCCGACGTATTCGAGCACCATCGCCTCGGCCGTGGCCAGGTCGACGGTCGAGGCCCGCACCTCGTTGATCAGCCCCGATCGGGTGTGCATGTCGGTGACCACGTCGATCATCGACGAGAGGGCGGCGTCATCGGCGTGGATCACCACGTCGATCCCGTCACCGAGAATGTTGAGATCGGCGTCGGTGACCAGGGCCGCGATTTCTATCAACTTGTCCGCGCCCACGTCCAGCCCGGTCATCTCGCAGTCGATCCACACCAATTCGTCGCGCACAGCGCCCAGCGTATTCCCACGTGAGCCCTGCCCCCGTTGCCCCCTGGCAAGTAGTGTTGGGCGTTGCATTTTTCTCCCGAGAGGGGCGCGGCGCGATGACCACAGAATCGGCGGCCGGCCGGATCGCCGGCGGCTACGCCGTCGAAGGCCAGGCATTGGAGTTGGGCACCGTCGTCATCGACGGCACCGCGGACCCGAGCGCGCAGATCCGCATCCCGTTGGCCACCGTCAACCGCCATGGTCTGGTGGCGGGGGCGACCGGGACCGGTAAGACCAAGACGCTGCAGCTGATCGCCGAACAGCTCAGCGCGGCCGGGGTTCCGGTGTTGATGGCCGACGTGAAGGGCGACCTGTCGGGACTGTCGCGGCCGGGGGAGGCCAACGACAAGACCGCGGCGCGCGCCAAAGACACCGGCGACAATTGGGTGGCGACCGGCTTCCCGGTGGAGTTCTTGTCGTTGGGCACCGAGGGGCTCGGCGTGCCGATCCGCGCGACCGTCGCCAGTTTCGGCCCGGTGTTGTTGTCAAAAGTGTTGGGGCTCAACGCTACTCAGGAGTCGACCCTCGGCCTGATTTTCCACTGGGCAAAAGAGAACAACCGCCCGCTGATCACCCTGGATCAACTTCGCAACGCGATCAGTCACCTGACCAGCGACGAGGGCAAGGCCGACCTGAAATCTCTGGGCGGGGTGTCGTCCACGACGGCCGGCGTCATTCTGCGCTCCCTGGTCAACCTCGAAGGCGAGGGTGGCGACACCTTCTTCGGCGAGCCGAAGCTCGATCCGCACGACCTGCTGCGCGTCGACAACCAGAACCACGGCACCATCTCGCTGCTCGAGTTCAGCGGTCAGTCATTGCGCCCGGTGATCTTCTCCACCTTCTTGATGTGGTTACTCGCCGACCTGTTCAAGGAACTGCCCGAGGTCGGTGACATTGACAAGCCCAAGCTGGTGTTCTTTTTCGACGAGGCGCATCTGTTGTTCACCGACGCGTCGAAAGCGTTTCTCGACCAGGTCGAGCAGACCGTCAAGCTGATCCGCTCCAAGGGCGTCGGGGTCTTCTTCTGCACCCAGTTGCCCACCGATCTACCCAACGACGTGCTGTCCCAGCTGGGCGCGCGAATTCAGCACGCCCTGCGTGCGTTCACCCCCGATGACCAGAAGGCACTGTCCAAGACCGTTCGCACCTATCCCAAAACCGATGTCTACGACCTGGAGTCGGCGTTGACGTCGCTGGGTATCGGTGAAGCCGTCGTCACGGTGCTGTCCGAGAAGGGCGCTCCGACGCCGGTCGCCTGGACGCGCATGCGGGTTCCGCGGTCGCTGATGGGCGCCATCGACGCCGATGAGATCGCCAAGGCCGCGAAAGACAGCCCGCTGCAAGCAAAGTACGGCCAGACGGTTCAGCAGCCGCCGGAACCACAAGTGCGCCAATCGGTTCCGTCGTCGTCAACGGAGGCTTCTCCTCCGCAAGTCCCGCCGGTGTCGTATCCGGACCCCTACGACATCCCGCCGATGCCCGCGCCGGCGGAGCCTAAGGGGCCGGCCCGGTGGGAGGAAGTGCTGCAGAATCCGACCGTGAAAAGCGGCATCAACACCGCGATACGCGAAGTAGTGAAGAACCTCTTCGGCACCGGCCGGCGCCGCAGATAGCCGTCAGCGCACGCGAGCGTAAGCAGGCTGCGAAATTACGCCCGGATTGTCGCAGTGGGCTTACGCTCGTGGATTCGAGTTACCCGCCCCGCCCGCTCAGACTCCCGCCGGTCTGGCCGCGAGCCTAACGCCACTGCGAATTAGTCAGCGGATTTTCGCAGCCAGGTTAGGCTCGCGAACGGTTAGGCTCAGCTGCCGCCGAGCTTCTTGTAGAACGCGCCGGCGATCGGAGCGACGATCGCGCGGGGGGCATATCCGCTGCCGACCGACATCGCCTTGGAGGTCAGGCCCGGAACGACGCGCATCTTGTTGCGCTCCAACGCATCCAGCGAGAGCTGGGCGGTGTGCTCGGTCGAGATCCACAGGAAGTCGGGCACCAGCCGTTCGACCAGTGACCGCTCGGCATCCTGAGGCAGATCGGTGCGCACCGGGCCCGGCGCCAGCAGCGTGACGTGCACACCCGAGCGGCGCAGTTCGCCGCGCAACGACTCGCTGAAGGTGTTGACGAAGGCCTTCGAGGCGGCATAGGTCGCGTTGTAAGGAATCGGCGAATTGCCCGCCGCTGAACCGGAAATCAAGATGCCGCCCGCGCCGCGCTCGACCATCCCCGGCAGTACCGCCAACGTGAGGTCATGCACCGCTACGGCATTCAGTTGCACCTGAGCCTTTTCACCTGCCGGGTCGAGGCCGGAGAGCGGACCGAAGGTTCCGGTGCCCGCGTTGGCACACAGGATGGAGATGTTGCGCGTCGCCAGTTCGTCGCACAGTTTGGCGCGCTCCGCCGGGTCGGCGAGGTCGGCGGGCCGCACTTCCACGGTGACGCCGTACTTCTCGGCTAGCCGAGCGGCAAGGTCGTTGAGTTTGTCCTCGCGTCGCGCGGTGACGATCAGGTGGTGCCCGCGCGCGGCCAATTCCGTGGCCAGCGCTTCGCCGATGTTTTGCGAAGCTCCGGTGACGACGGCGCGCGCATCGGGGCTGGGAGCGGGTACTGGCATGGGCCAATCGTAGACAGCGGCCACATCCGTGCGACAGCGGCTGCAACCGGGCCGCAACCGTGCGCGGCGGCTTCTCGGCTTAACAAATAGAGTGCCGGGCATGGGGCAGCCGGAACCGGGGGTGGGCGAGGTCGCGCGATCTCGGGTGGTGGCGTGGGCGCTGTGGGACTGCGGGTCAACGGGTCTGAACGCGATCGTGGCGACATTCGTCTTCTCCGTCTACCTGACCAGCAGCGTGGGCGAGGGGCTGCCCGGCAGGACCACACCGGAGAGCTGGCTGGGCCGCGCGGGGGCACTCGCAGGGGTGACGGTCGCGCTGCTGGCGCCACTGGTCGGTGTGTGGGTGGAGTCGCCGCATCGCCGGCGCGTGGCACTGAGCGTGTTGACCGGCCTGGCGGTGACGCTGACCTGCTCGATGTTCCTGATCCACGACCGGCCCGCCTATCTGTGGGCCGGGCTGGTGCTGCTGGGCGCGACGGCGGCCTGCGGTGACCTGGCCAGCGTCCCGTACAACGCGATGTTGCGGCAGCTCTCGACCCCGCGGACGGCGGGCCGCATCTCCGGTCTGGGCTGGGCGTCGGGCTACCTCGGCAGCGTGCTGCTGCTATTGCTGATCTACACCGGCTTCATCGCCGGCTCCGGCTCCGGGCCCAATGCCGTGCGGGGGCTGCTCCGGGTGCCCGTGGCCGACGGGCTCTACGTCCGGGAGGCCATGCTGGCCGCCGCGGCCTGGCTGGCGCTGCTGGGGCTGCCGTTGCTCCTGGTCGCGCACCGGCTGCCCGACAGCGGGGAGGTGTACCAGCCGACGACCATGCTGGGCGGCTACCGCAAGCTGTGGACCGAGATCTCCGCGGAATGGCGCCGGGACCGCAATCTGGTCTACTTTCTGGGCGCCAGCGCGCTCTTCCGTGACGGGCTTGCGGCGATTTTTGCCTTCGGTGCCGTGCTGGGGGTCAACGTGTACGGCATCTCGCAGGCCAACGTGCTGATCTTCGGGGTGGCGGCCAGCGTCGTCGCCGCCGTCGGCGCCGTCGCGGGGGGATTTGTCGATCACCGGATCGGGTCCAAGCCGGTCATCGTCGCGTCGCTGGTCGCGATCGTCGCCTCGGCGCTCACCATGATGGTGCTCTCCGGTCCGGTGGCCTTCTGGGTGTGCGGCCTGACGCTGTGCCTGTTCATCGGGCCGTCGCAGTCCTCAGCGCGTGCGCTGTTGCTGCAGATGGCGCACAACGGCAGGGAAGGCGTCGCGTTCGGCCTGTACACGATGACGGGCCGGGCCGTCGCGTTCGTGGCGCCCTGGCTGTTCTCGGTGTTTGTCGACGTCTTCGGCGCGGTGCGCGCCGGGCTGGGCGGGATATCGCTGGTGCTGATCGCCGGACTGATCGCGATGATCGCGGTCCGGGTTCCGCCGCGCCACACCGCGGTGGCCGAACCGGTCGAACAGACCTAGCGTCCGGCGGCGTCGCAGACGGTGATGCCGGCCCCGAGGCGCTGGCGCACCTGAACGCCGTCCACGGTTACCGAGCAGGTGACGTTATGGCCGATGTTGATGATCGTGACGCTGGCCGGATGCGCGGCCGACTGCGACAGACTGACCTGCTTGGTCCACGGCAGCGAGACGTTGAACTCGGTCTGGATGACGTCGCCGGTGTCCCAGTAGGTGATGCTGATGGCCCGGCCCTCGCCGCTGACGGTGTAGACCACGTTTTGCATCGCACCCGGAGTGGGCGCCGGTCCGGCCGAGCCGCTGGGCGGCGGCACCGGCAGCAGCGTCTGCAGCGGCGGCGAAGCCCGGGTCGACGTGCGAGGCGTCGGGCTTTGCGCACTCGACGTGGGCATGGCGGGCAACGGTGGCACGGCGGTCTGGGTCTTCAGCGCGCCATTGGTCAGGACCAGCGCGATCAACAGCGCGACCACCAACAACACCGCGGCGCCGGCGCCGATCAACAACCAGCGCGGAGATCGCGGGCCTTCCGGCGGCGGGGGCGGGTCGCCCCCGGGAGGCATCCCGCCCGGCGGCTGGTCCTGGTCCTGCTGCCAGTACGCCGGCAGGCGTCGGGTCGTGTTGGTCTCGTTCACGCTCGGCGCCCACTGCGGCGCATACCCGCCGTAGGCAGGCGCGTACGGCGCTTGGTCGGCGTAGGCCGGGTCAGCGAGCGGCGCGTTTCGCGGGCCAATCGGCCCGGTCGGTTCGGATCCCGCCTGAGGGGGACCAAACCGGTCGGGTCGACGTGGATCGTTCATGTCCACCTCACAGATTGCAGGGTACCTAAGCCGAGCGGCTGGGCGTGGAATCTCTCGATGACGCCAATCAGCCGACGTGGCCCCCGGCCGCCAGCGCGGCGATCGTCATGGCCCGCATGACGGCGCGCGACCGCGTTCCGCGGGCCGGCTTCTCCGCCGTTTTGATGCTGTGCGGCGTCGAGTTCAGCAAGCCGAACACCGCGTGCGCCGCCAGCCGCGCATCGGCTTCGGCCAGCGCGGGGTCCAGCTCGCGCAGCACGCCGACCCATACCTCTACATACTGCCGCTGCGCCTTGCGCACCTGGCGCTGCGCGGCCGCGGGCAGGTGTGCCAGGTCGCGATCCTGGATGCGGATCAGGTCGGGCTCGCCGAATGCGAAGTCGAGGTGAAAATCGATCAGCCCTTCCAGCGCGCGGGCCGCGTCGGTGCTGCGGGCGGTCACTTCGCGTGCCCCGGCGAGCAGTCGGGCGCTGATGCCGACCAGCAACTCGACCAGCATCGACTCCTTGTTGGGGAAGTGGCGGTAAATCGCCGGGCCGCTGACCCCGGTGGCGGCGCCGATGTCTTCCAGACGCACCGCGAGAAATCCGCGCTCGGCAAAGAGTCGCTCGGCAGCGGCCAGGAGTTGCAGCCGCCGGTCGGATTTCAACTGGCTGCGTCGATTTGGCGCTTCGCATTGACCGGGCGGGGTGTCCGGGGTGGACGCTGTCATGACGGACCTCCCGCGTACATCCGGAAGTTTCGGTTAATCGTCGCTAACGTAGCACGAGTTATTGGTGATTAACTCAGTGTTCGCAGGTACCCCGACACCTCGGTGACGTCAGCCACCGGCAGCCTCTGGTCGATCAGGCCGAGCTGGCGCAGCACCGCGGCCCGGTCCCAGTAGAGCCGTTCGCTTTCCATCGGATCTGCGCGCGATTTATGTTGCAGCGTCAAGGTGGCTGTCCCTGGACGGGGTAGCACACCCGGTGGTATTCTCGGCGCCGAGTTAATGATCATTAACTGAAAGTCGCGTGACGGCGAGGAGGCCTGTCGTGACTGTGTCGGTTACGACCGCACCTTCGTTCGCCGACGAGCACCGTCGGCTGGTCGATGAGTTGAACACCAAACTGGCGGCCGCGGCGTTGGGCGGCAATGAGCGTGCGCGGGAACGTCACGTCAGTCGTGGCAAGTTGCTGCCGCGCGAACGAGTGGACCGGCTACTCGATCCCGGTAGCCCCTTTCTCGAGCTGACCCCGTTGGCCGCCAACGGGATGTACGACGACGAATCCCCCGGGGCCGGGATCATCACCGGCATCGGGCGGGTGTCGGAGCGCGAGTGTGTCATCGTCGCCAACGACGCGACCGTCAAGGGCGGCACCTACTACCCGATCACCGTCAAGAAGCACCTGCGCGCTCAGGAAGTCGCGTTGCAGAATCGACTGCCGTGCATCTACCTGGTCGACTCCGGCGGCGCCTTTTTGCCCCGTCAAGACGAGGTGTTCCCCGACCGCGAGCATTTCGGGCGCATCTTCTACAACCAGGCGACGATGAGCGCGAAGGAAATTCCGCAGGTCGCCGCGGTGCTCGGTTCGTGCACGGCGGGCGGCGCCTATGTGCCGGCGATGAGCGACGAGGCGGTCATCGTCCGCGAGCAGGGCACCATCTTCCTCGGCGGCCCGCCATTGGTGAAAGCCGCTACCGGAGAAATCGTTTCGGCCGAAGACCTCGGCGGCGGCGACCTGCATTCGCGGGTCTCCGGAGTCACCGACCATCTCGCCGACGACGACGAGCATGCGCTGCGCATCGTGCGTGCGATCGCGGCCACATTCGGCCCACGCCAGCCCAGCCCGTGGGAGGTGTTGCCCACGGTCGAGCCCCAAGGCGCGCAGACCGAGCTCTACGACGTCGTCCCGCCGGATCCGCGGGTGCCTTACGACGTGCACGAGGTGATCCTGCGGCTGGTCGACGGCAGCGAATTCAGCGAATTCAAGGCGAAATACGGCAAGACGCTGGTGACCGGATTCGCGCGAATCCACGGCCACCCGGTCGGGATCATCGCCAACAATGGGGTGTTGTTCAGCGAATCCGCGCTCAAGGGAGCGCATTTCATCGAGCTGTGCGACAAGCGCAAGATTCCGTTGCTGTTCCTGCAGAACATCGCCGGCTTCATGGTGGGCCGCGACTACGAGGCCGGCGGCATCGCAAAGCACGGCGCCAAGATGGTCACCGCGGTGGCGTGTGCCCGGGTGCCCAAGCTGACCGTCGTGATCGGCGGATCCTATGGCGCGGGCAACTATTCGATGTGCGGGCGGGCGTATTCGCCCCGTTTTCTCTGGATGTGGCCCAACGCCCGGATCTCGGTGATGGGTGGCGAGCAGGCGGCCTCCGTGCTGGCCACGGTGCGCGGCGAACAGCTCAGCGCGTCAGGTAAGCCGTGGACGCCAGACGACGAAGAAACGTTCAAGGCGCCGATCCGCGCCCAGTACGAGGATCAGGGCAACCCGTACTACTCGACGGCCCGGTTGTGGGACGATGGCATCATCGACCCGGCACATACGAGAATGTATGTCGGGCTTGCCCTTTCGGTGTGCGCGCAGGCGCCACTGGAACCGGTCTCCTACGGCGTCTTCCGGATGTGAGTGCAGTGTTCGACACCGTCTTAGTGGCCAACCGCGGCGAGATCGCGGTGCGGGTGATCCGGACCTTGCGTCGGCTCGGCATCCGGTCGGTGGCCGTCTACAGCGATCCCGATGCGCAGGCGCGGCACGTGCAAGAAGCCGATGCGGCGGTGCGGCTGGGGCCGGCGCCGGCGCGCGAAAGCTACCTCGACATCGGCAAGGTGCTCGATGCCGCGGCCCGCACCGGCGCTCGGGCGATCCACCCGGGTTATGGATTCCTTTCCGAGAACGCTCATTTCGCTGCCGCGTGCGAGCGCGCCGAGGTGGTGTTCCTGGGGCCGCCGGCCCGTGCGATCGAGGTGATGGGCGACAAGATCACCGCCAAGAACGCGGTCGCCGCTTTCGACGTTCCGGTGGTGCCCGGGGTGGCGAAATCGGGACTGACCGACGACGAGCTGGTCGCCGCGGCTGCCGAGATCGGCTATCCGGTGTTGATCAAGCCGTCGGCCGGTGGCGGAGGTAAGGGCATGCGGCTGGTGGAAGACCCGGCCCGGCTGCCCGAGGCGCTGGTCGGCGCGCGCCGGGAGGCCGCGTCGTCGTTCGGCGACGACACGCTCTTCCTGGAGCGATTCGTGTTGCGGCCCAGGCATATCGAGGTGCAGGTTCTCGCCGACGGCCATGGCAACGTGGTGCATCTCGGCGAACGGGAATGCAGCCTGCAGCGGCGTCATCAGAAGGTCATCGAAGAGGCGCCCTCGCCGTTGCTGGATTCGCAGACCCGCGCGCGGATCGGGACCGCGGCCTGCAACACCGCCCGCAGCGTCGACTACATCGGAGCCGGCACGGTTGAGTTCATCGTCTCTGCCGAGCAACCCGACGAGTTCTTCTTCATGGAGATGAACACCCGGCTGCAGGTCGAACACCCGGTCACCGAGGCGATCACCGGGCTCGATCTGGTCGAGTGGCAGCTGCGGGTGGGCGCCGGCGAAAAGCTCACCTTCGGCCAGGAGGACATCGAGCTGAACGGACACGCGATCGAGGCGCGGGTGTACGCCGAGGATCCCGGCCGCGGCTTCCTGCCCACCGGCGGGCGGGTGCTCGACGTCTTCGAGCCGTCGGGACCCGCTGTGCGAGTGGATTCTTCGCTGCTACCCGGCACGGTGGTCGGCAGCGACTACGACCCGATGCTGAGCAAAGTGATCGCCCACGGCAACGATCGCGCCAAGGCGCTGGCCGAACTCGACCGGGCGCTGGCGCGGACGACGATTCTGGGCGTGCAGACCAATATCGAATTCCTGCGCTTCCTGCTGGCCGACGACCGAGTGCAAGCCGGCGACCTGGACACCGCACTGCTCGAGGAACGGCTGCCGGACTTCGCGCCGCTGCCGGCGCCCGACGACGTGCTCGCGGCCGGTGGTCTCTACCGCCAGTGGGTACTGGCCCAACGCGCGCGGGACAATGTGTGGGCGCAGCCCTCGGGTTGGCGTGTCGGCGCCGAGGCCGCCCCCGTGCGCACCGCGATGCACACGGCGCTGCGTACCGAGACGGTCTCGGTGTCCGGTCTGCCGAGTGCCGCCACGGTACAGGTCGGTGACGGCGAAACCCATTCGGCCAGTGTGGAAGTCGAGCGCCGCAGCATGAGTGCGACGCTGGACGGGCTGCGCCGCGAGTACCGGTGGGCCGAGGCCGACCGGCATCTGTGGATCGCCGACGAGCGCGGCACCTGGCATCTGCGCGAGGCGCAGGAAACCAAGATTCACCGCGCGTCCGACACCCGGCAGGCGGAGGTGCTCAGCCCCATGCCCGGCAGTGTGATCGCCGTGCAGGTCGACTCCGGCGCCGCGGTGTCCGAAGGCGACGTGGTGGTGGTCGTCGAGGCGATGAAGATGGAACACTCGTTGGCCGCACCGGTTTCGGGACGCGTCGAGCTGCTGGTGTCGGTCGGCGATCAGGTGACGGTTGACCAGGTGCTGGCCCGCCTGGTCCCAGACTCCGAAGAGAAAAAGGATTGAAAGATCATGACGACAACGATTACCGCGGGGACCTTACCCAAGGAATACGAAGACCTTCGCGCCACCGTCGCCGACTTCGGGCGGACCGTGGTTGCTCCCGTGTCGGCCAAACACGATGAGGAGCACAGCTTTCCGTACGAGGTCGTCGCCAAGATGGGGGAGATGGGCCTGTTCGGGCTGCCGTTTCCCGAAGAGTACGGCGGGATGGGCGGCGACTACTTCGCGCTCTCGCTCGCACTCGAGGAACTCGGCAAGGTCGACCAATCGGTGGCGATCACGCTGGAGGCCGGGGTGGGCCTTGGGGCCATGCCCATCTTTCGATTCGGCACTGACGACCAGAAGCAAAAGTGGCTACCCGACCTGGTGGCCGGCCGCGCGCTGGCCGGTTTCGGGCTGACCGAGCCCGGCGCGGGTTCGGACGCGGGGGGTACTCGCACCACAGCCAAACTCGACGACGGCGAGTGGGTGATCAACGGCTCCAAGCAGTTCATCACGAATTCGGGTACCGACATCACCTCGCTGGTCACCGTCACCGCAGTCACCGGCACGCTTGCCGACGACAAGAAGGAGATCTCGACGATCATCGTGCCCAACGGCACACCGGGATTCACCGTCGAACCGTTCTACAGCAAGGTCGGCTGGAACGCCTCAGACACCCATCCGCTGACTTTCGAAGACGCCCGCGTTCCGGAAGAGAATCTGCTGGGCGCCCGCGGCCGGGGGTACGCCGGCTTCCTGTCGATCCTCGACGAAGGCCGAATCGCGATCGCCGCACTGGCCACCGGTGCGGCGCAGGGCTGTGTCGACGAGAGCGTCAAGTACTCCAAGGAGCGACAGTCGTTCGGCCAGCCGATCGGCTCCTATCAGGCGATCAGCTTCAAAATCGCCCGGATGGAGGCGCGTGCCCACGTCGCCCGCACGGCCTATTACGATGCGGCTGCAAAGATGTTGGCGGGCAAGCCATTCAAAAAGGAGGCGGCGATCGCCAAGATGATCGCCTCGGAGGCCGCAATGGACAACGCGCGCGACGCAACCCAGATTCACGGCGGATACGGCTTCATGAACGAATATCCCGTGGCGCGTCACTACCGCGACAGCAAGATCCTCGAGATCGGTGAGGGCACCACCGAGGTGCAACTCATGCTCATCGCGCGATCGCTGGGGCTGTCGTGAGCTTGCCGGACCGAGTGGGCAAGTCGGTTGTCCAGCGCGGCTTGTGGTTTGAGGAATTCGAGATCGGCACCACCTACCTGCACCGCCCCGGACGTACCGTCACCGAGGCGGACAATGTGCTGTTCACCACGCTGACCATGAACACCCAGCCGCTGCACCTCGACGCGGCATGGGCCGCCGAGCAACCCGGCTTTCGCGGTGAGCGGCTGGTGAACTCGATGTTCACCCTGTCGACACTGGTGGGCCTGTCGGTCACTCAGCTGACGCTGGGCACCATCGTGGCCAACCTCGGCTTCTCGGAGGTGTCGTTCCCTAAACCGCTCTTCCACGGCGACACCTTGTACGCCGAAACCGTGTGCACCGACAAGCGTGAATCGAAGAGCCGCCCGGGCGAGGGCATCGTGAGCCTCGAACACACCGGACGTAATCAAGACGGCGACGTGGTCGCTCGCGCTGTCCGCAAGACCCTGGTGCAAAAGCGACCAGCCGACGAGGAGCCTCGATGAATTTACACGCAGCCGGCCCCGGGTGGCTGTTCTGCCCGGCCGACCGTCCGGAGCGTTTCGCCAAGGCTGCCGCGGCGGCCGACGTGGTGATCCTCGACCTCGAGGACGGCGTGGCGCAGGCCGACAAGCCGGCCGCCCGCAAGGCGTTGCAGGACACCCCGCTGGACCCCGAGCGCACCGTGGTGCGGATCAACGCCGCCGACACCGACGAACACTCTC
Source organism: Mycobacterium ahvazicum (assembly GCF_900176255.2). GTDB lineage: Bacteria > Actinomycetota > Actinomycetes > Mycobacteriales > Mycobacteriaceae > Mycobacterium > Mycobacterium ahvazicum. The sequence goes on along the minus strand of NZ_FXEG02000003.1, from coordinate 1,391,264 downwards.
GCGATCTCGAGGCCCTGAAGCCGACGCCGTATACGACGGTGATGCTGTCCAAGACCGAATCGGCGGAACAGGTGACCGCGCTGGCGCCACTCGAGGTGATCGCGCTGCTGGAAACCCCACGTGGTGCGGTGTTCGCCAGAGAGATCGCCGCGGCGCCGGGCACGGTGGCGCTGATGTGGGGTGCCGAGGATCTGGTCGCTGCGCTGGGCGGCAGCTCCAGTCGCACGGCCGACGGCACCTACCGCGATGTCGCCCGTCACGTGCGGTCGACGGCGTTGCTGACGGCGTCGGCGTTCGGGCTGGCCGTGCTCGACGCGGTGCACCTGGACATCGGCGACCTCGACGGCTTACGCGCCGAGGCACAAGACGCGGTGGCGCTGGGCTTCGCCGGAACCGTGTGCATTCACCCGACGCAGATTCCGGTGGTGCGCAAGGCCTTTCGGCCCACTGAAGAGAAGCTGGACTGGGCGCGCCGGGTCTTGGCGGCGGCGCGCGGCGAGCGCGGGGTGTTCGCTTTCGAAGGGCAGATGGTCGATTCGCCGGTGCTCAAGCACGCGGCGGCCCTGGTCCGGCGAGCCGGAGATTCCGCCTAGCCGGCACTCACGGGTGCGGCGGTACCGGGCACCAGAACAGGCCGCAATTGAAATTCGGCTGCTTGGACGGCGGTGGCGGCGGGTACGTCGGCGGATGCTCGGTGTCCCAGCACTGGTTCCAATACTTGTTCTCGCCCCACGCCGGATTCCACGGTTGGTTGGGGCACCAATACACCTGCGGCGCGGGACTCGGCTGTGCCTGAGCAGTTCCCGCGGCCAAGCCGAATCCGGCCGCCGCGACACCGCTGCTCAGCAATGCCGCCGCGACGATCCGGTTCCGAGTGGCGATCATGGGGATAGTTCACAACACGCGGTGCGCTACCGATCCCAAACTCAACGGCCGTTGCTACATCGTCACCGGATCACCGGCATCTCACTCCCCGTCGACGCGGGCTACATGGTCAAATAGGGCGCTGACGGAATGCGGGGGCCTCAACATGTGTCGCCCGTGTAACGGCGTTGTTTCCGCTGTTGTCAAGATCTTTGGCCGTAGGGAACTCGCTAATGCGGCACCTTCGGTGTCTTAACGAGATTGCAAAAGAGCAGAAACATTCGCGAACGCCGAGCCGGCAAATCTGTCGTAATCTTTGATCCAGCACATGTCAGTTGCTTGCTGCATTAAGTTTAGGTCCACGGAAGGAACGAATGATGACCATCGCGCGGGGCTTCGCCGCAATCGCTATTTGCGCCGGTTTCGCTGTCGGTTCAGCCGGCACAGCGTGGGCTGACACACCGACCATGAGTGGCAGCTACACCGAGACCGTGACGACGCCAGGCGGCCACAGCATAGACAACAGCTGGACGATCAACTCTTGCGGAAATGGATGCCTCTGGATCAAGGCCGGGCTCGGGGCCAGCCAGGCAACGTTGGTCGATGGTCAATGGGTCATGGACACGATGAGCAACGTCAATTGCGTGGGCGGTGGTTACACCCTCTACGGCACGACCACTCACACAGTGTGGGATCCCAACACGCTGACCGGCACGGCCGCACACACCTACGTGACGGGAGCCTGCGGCAACCCGCCCGGGTACACGCAGGTCGACCAGATCGCGATCAAGTCGGCTTCCTGACATTTCGACGCTCAGATCCCCTGAAACCCTTGGGTTTCAGGGGATCTGAGCTATCACCGCACGATGCACCCGGGGGACGCCCGCGATCAGGGGGTTGCCTGCCGCGCGGATAGCTGCTGTCTAAGGCAAGCTAACTAATTGCGCCGTTCAAACCGACGGCTCCCGCGCAACGACACCGTGGAGTGTTATGGGCAACCAGTACTTTCCGTTGGTCATCGCGGTGGTCATGCTCGCCCTCGGGCTGACCCTGACCGTGGACGACTTCAAGCGGGCCGCCACGATGCGGCGACCGCTGGCGGTGGCGCTGATCTGCCAGTCCCTGCTGCTGCCGAGTCTGTGCCTGCTGATCGCCGAAGCCTTCCATCTGGAGCCACATCTGGCGGTCGGCCTGATGCTGATGGCCGCCACGCCCGGCGGGACGATGGCGAATATCGTCAGTCACCTGTTCAACGGGGACCTGGCGCTCAACCTGACCCTGGCCGCGATCAACGCCGCGCTGTCGATCGTGGCCCTTCCGGCCATCCTGGCCGCATCGATGACCTGGTTTCTCGGCGAGGGACGCTTCATCCCGCTACAGCTGGACAAGTTCGTCACGGTGTTCGCGCTGGTGCTCATCCCCACCGCGATCGGTATTGCGATACGCCACCGCTTCCCCGAGCTGGCGCGTCGATTGAAAACGCCTGTCAAGGTCGTCGCGGTACTGCTGCTGATCGTCGCGATCGGCGGGGCGATCGCCCAAGGCGAGACGACGCTGTTGCACAACTTCGGTGTGGTGAGCGCGGCGGTCGTGTCCTTCTGCGCGGTCAGCCTCACCGTCGGCTATCTGGTGCCGCGGTTGATGCGCCTGGGTCCGCCGCAGGCCATTGCGATCAGCCTGGAGATCGGTCTGCACAACACCGTGGTGGCCCTCGGCGTGGCGCTCAGCCCGCAACTGCTCAACAGCGTCGAAATGGCAACGCCGGTGGCGATTTACGGCGCTCTCTCGCCGCTGATGGCCCTGACGTTCATCGGGGCGGTACGCCTGCTGGACCCCGCGTTTCGCGTGAAGGCGCAGCCCGAGACCCTCGCGAGCGAACCCGCGGCTTAAGACTTACCTACGCTGGGCAGCGGCGAGCCGGTCGGCGAACTCCGGCGACTGGATCGACGACACCTGCGGCCCCAGTTCGGTGCGCATCGCGAATTCGTGGTCGTCGTTGTCCAGCGATCCCGGACTAGCAGTGGCACGCATGCTGGCCTTGGTCGCCAGCACCACCTGGCGCGGAGCGGACGCGGGCCCGGCGGCAAGCTTCAATGCCGCAGCGACGGGATCGTCGGCGACGCTGAGCGCCAACCCGCGCCGCACGGCGGATTCGGCGTCGAAGCGCATGCCGAACAGCAGGGCCGCGCGGGCGACTTGCGGGCCCACCGCCCGCTGCAGCATCCAGGTCGCACCGCCGCCGGGGTGCAACCCCAGCTTCTGGAATCGGGGATCGAACAGGGCGCCGGGCCCGGCGATGCGCACGTCGGCGGCCAGGGCCAGGTTCAGGCCCGCACCGACCGCGGGGCCGTTCACCGCGGCGATGGTCGGCAGCGTGCAACTGCTCAGGGCCATGAAGCCGTCATACAGCTGCTGCAGTCCCGATTCCGCGGCTCCGGCGCCCGCGGCGCCCAGGGCACCCAGGTCCGCGCCGGCGCAAAACGCCTTGCCCGCCCCGGTGACCACGATCGCGTGCACCTCCGGATCGGCTTCGGCCCGCTCGACCGCGGCGCGCAGCTGGGCTGAGCTCTCGCCGGTCAGCGCGTTGCGCCGGTCGGGGTCGTTGACGGTGATCAGTGCGACGCGATTGGCCACGCTGAACAGGACGGAATCGGACTGGGCCATCGGGGCACCTCCGGTCGGCGACGTCATCGGCGAGCTAAAGGGTACTTGGGGCCGCCGCTTCAAGAATTCGTAGAGGATCCCGCAAGCCTGGCTGCCGATCCTGGAAACACCAGTGAGCGGCACCACGACGAGGGGGTATCCATGAGCACTACGACGATCATCAGCACCAAATCCCAGGCGATCCGCTGGGCGGTCTTCGCGGCGATAGTGCTGGGTTTACTCGCGCTCGGTCTCGGTGTCGCACACGCCAACCCGCCGCTGCACGATCAGCAGTGTTCCCTGCGGTACGCGACGATGCGCGACGCGGACGGACACATGATGCAGTGCGAGCGGATGGCGAACGGGAATCACGGACTGGTGTGGCAGTACACCCCGGGGTCGTGATCGTCGCTAATCTGGCCGGGTGAGCGGCAACCAGGTGCCCGGTGGGGTGGTGCACAAGCTGCCCGCGGATCTGCGCGAGGCATTGACCGCGAACTCGACCGCACTAGCGGCGTGGCGCGACATCACGCCCCTGGCGCGCAACGAGTTCATCTGCTGGGTCGAGGACGCCAAGCAACAGGCGACCCGGGAGCGCCGCATTCGCCGTACCCAGGAGGAGCTGGAAGAAGGCCAGCGCCGACCCTGCTGCTGGCCGGGCTGCAAGCACCGCGAACGCACCGGCCGACCATAATCTTGAAACTGGCTGTCCGCCAACGGCTTTGCCTATTGCGGTCAGAAGTTGGCGAAACAGCTGTCCTGGCTGCCGCCACCGGCCGGAATAGTGGCGTTGTTCGTCGAGAAACTCGCCTCGACACCGCTATCGGTCACCTTGACGTTGTCGGCGTGTATGCCCAACGGGTAGTTGTTGGCTTTCGAAGTGAGCTCGTCCAGGCTCTTCTGCACGCTATCGGTCGACATCGTGGAGCCCAGTGCGGTCAGGCTGACCACCTGTAGCGATAACCCGTTGTTCACGATCTGCGGTTTGACCGTGGCACTGTCCAGCAGGCCTTTCAGCGAGACGGTGCCATCACCGGGGTTGGTGGTCACCTCGCCCGTGACAAGGCTGCCAATCGTCGGGATGGCGTCCTGGATCGACTGCTTGATGCCATCTGTGGACCAGGTGATGGTGCCCTTCAAGGACTCGATCGTGCCCGCGGAGTTGTTCGCCTGGTTCAGCCGGATATTGCGGATGTCGATGCTCACCTTCATGCCCTTGACGCTGCGGACCTGGTTACCCGCGGTCTGGACGGCGATGTCGGGGTAGTGCTTGGTGAGGTATTGCCAGAGCACCGGCGGCGCGGTGGCGAAGGAGACAGCTGCGCTGTCTTGGACCTCGCATTGCACCGCGTTTGCCACCCTGCTGCTGGCCTCGTGCCGGGCATACAACTCGCCGCCGATCAGGGCGGCGGCCACGACGGCGGCCACCACGCCGAGGATCGCGGCAAGAGACCACTTCCGCCTGCGCGGCAACCCCCGCCTCTTGGCCGGCGGTGCGTCTTCTGGCGGCGTGAATGTGGGCAGTCTGGTGGTGGCAGCTTCCTGCTGGGGTGGCGGAGCGGGCTGAGGGCGGCCGCCCCTGCGGCGGCGGGCCCGGTGGCCGCGGTGGCCCACCCCGTGGGGGCTGACCCTGAGTTGGTGGCAGCGGCCGCGCGGCGTGCACGGTGGGTGGATCTTGCGGAACGTCGCGCAGGGGGATGCGGCGAGTTTCTGATTCCGACGGCGGGCCGGGAACCTGAGGCCGCTGGGGCGCCGGTCGATTGGCGGGTCCGCCCGGTATGGGCGGACGAGCCCGTTCCGGCGGTTCGCCGCCCGAGGGTCCTCGCGGAGTCGTCACCAGCGCGATTGTGCCTCATCGGCGACGCGAAGGGAAAGGCGCGGTGTCAGAGCTGGTGTGCCACGAAAGTCGCGGCCTGACTGGGCATTCCGGACTGCGCGTACGACAGGTGCGCTGGCGAGAACAGTTCGTCGTGTGTCGGTAGCGCCAGCGCCCCGCCCGGCGTGCACACCGGGTCGCCGGCAGCGCACAGGTCAACGGCCTTCGCGCCGTACCAGGGGCTGACCTCGCTGACCGGCGCTCCGAGGTACCGGTCCGAGGGATTGCCGAACAAGGCGAGCGCCGCAACGTGGTCGGCCTGGTCGGCCGTCAGGATGTCGGGGATCAAGCCGGCAATCGGTGCGCGGGCGATGGTGGCCTCGTCGATCGCCATGGCACCCAGGGAATATCCGCCGAGCACGAGCTTGGTGCCGGGACAGGTCGCGACCATCGACTGAACGTGAGCGTGTACATCGCTGCCGCCGGCGGATGCCGACGGAGCGAAATCCTCGCCGGCGAGGTAGTTGACGGCATACACCCGGAGGGACCGGCCGCCGACCTGCGGGCGCAGTGCATCGATGAACTGCTGGCCGACCACGCCGACACCGGGTGCCTCGTTGGTGGCGCGTGCGAAGGTCACTTCGATGTCGGGGCAGGTGACGGCGGATGCGGGGGCGATCACCTGGGGTGCGTTCAGCGCGGCCCAGGTCGTCACCATTGCGGCACCCAGCGCGTAAGCGAACCGGCGTGCGTTCACGTTCCCATGCTGACACATCGCGGACGCGCTTCGGGGCGCGGTAATCGAGCGGCTGGTCGACTCCCTGCGGGCGTCTTAGGTCAACGCGATCGGGTCGAGACCGAAATCGGTTCGTACGGCCTCGACAAAGTCACTGACGGCCGCGCTCGAGGCCTGGTTCCAGTTATTCGACGGTGCGCCGACCTCGGAGATAAGGGCCGCAAAAAGCGTGAGGATCGCGGCGTATTGGGCTTTTTGCAGAATGTCGTTGGGCATTATCAACTTCATTTCCGCCATAACGCTGTTCAAGTCAACCATTGAAGGCGTCGCGACGAGTGCCGCGCGGAACGTGGGGGCCGCAATTTGCTCAGCGATGGAGGGAGTCGGTTCCGTTGCGTGCGAGAGCAGCTCGAGGGCGGGAGACGCTGTGGCCGTGGCCGCGCCGCCGGTTCCCTGCTCGACGAGGTGCTTGACCTCTTGATTGGACGACACCAGCTCATCGAATTCCGCAGATAATCCCTTGAACTTCGACGAACTAACCTCGCCCTGCACGATGTCCAAAGTTTTCACGAAGCGAACCGACACATCGCGCATCAAAGAGTCGTGCTGCCGCTTGGTCTCCAGGGTTTCGCCTCGGTGAAACGCGGCTTTGGATGACATGAACGTCGTAAAGCCGCCAACGCCGGCGCCAAGCAACGTCGCAAGCGAAGTGAGTACAGCTTGATCCATGTGCATATGCGAATCCTATCCCTTGAGAATTTTAGCTCGACGCCATTGGGTCCAAACCGAAATCGCTTCGTACCGCGTCGATAAAGTCCGCGACGGCTGCACTCGAGACCTGGCTCCAGTTGCTGGTCGGTGTATCGGCTTCGGAAACATGGGCCGCAAAAAGCGTTGCGATCGCGGCGTATTGAGCTTTTAGCAAAACATCGCGAGGCATTATGAACTTCATTTCGGTCATCAGGCTGTTCAGATCAGCCATTTGAGGTGCCGCGCCCAGCGCCGCGCTGAAGGTGGCGGTTGCGATTTGGTCAAGTGTGGTAGTCGATTCCGCTGCGCCCGCGAGGAGTTTGAGCGCCTGATCGGCGGTTGGCGCGGCCGCGCCGGCTTGTACCTGCCCGAAGAGGTTTCTGACAGCGTCATTTGACGACACTAATTCGTCAAGGCCGGCGGATAAATTCAACGTCGACAACGAACTAATCCCGGCCTGTACCATATCCAAGCTTTTCGCGAATCGAAGCGACGCATCGCGCACCAAAGCTTCATGCTGAATTTTGGTTACGACAGTTTCGCCGCGATAAAATGTGGGTTTGGTGTTGACGAATGCGGTGAGGCCGCCGCCGCCCCCGGCGCCCAATAGCGTCGCACCCGAAGTCAGCGCAACCCGATCGGTGTGCACGAACGGCTGCCAGCCCACCTGGTCCCCGAGGGCCAGGTCCGGCGCAGCCCCCGCAGGCTGGTGCACGTCCGTCACGAATTGCATCGGATCCCCCAGGGGGGCCGCCGGCATCGCCGGCACCACGCCGCCGCCCGCACCCCCGGGAACTACGAGCGGCCCAGTTATCCCCGGTACGGCCTGTGGCGGCGCCAACGCCGGTGCCGCCTGCAGCACCGCCTGTGGCTGAGCGGCCGGCACTGACTGCGGCTGGACCCCCGGGACCTGCTCCGCGGGCGCCGCCGTCGTCCCGGACGTCGTCCCCGACGTCGTCCCCGATGACGACGTTGTCCCAGCCGTCGATGAGGACGTCGTCGCCGACGTCGATGTCGCCGGGGCCGTTGATGTTGTGGTCGCCGCCGGGGCCGCCGCGGCCGGCGTCGCGGTGGTTGCCGGTGTCACCGGCGCGACCGGGGTGATGGTGCCAGAGGTGACGGTAACTGTGGCGCCCTGAAGGCCACCGGTCAGCGAACCGCTGGGGCCGAGGGTGACAGTGGAACCGGGGCCGACGGTGACGGAGCCGGAGGAGACGGTGATGTTGGTGCCGATGAAGCGGGGGAAGGACGCAGATTCGAAGGGCCCGAGGATGATCGGCTTGAACTCGGGGTAGGTGAGAACGGCGCCGTCGGCGCCGGCGGTGACCGAACCTTGGGTGGCGGTGAAGGGCGAGCCCGGGCCGATCGTGACGGTGCCCTCGTTGACGACGACCGTCGCGCCCTCGGAGCCGGCGGTATTGGCGGCGCCGGGCCCGATGGTGGTCGGGCTGGTCTCGTGGGTGCCGTCGCCGCAGTGATTCCACCAGTTCCCGCCCCGGCCGCCGCGTTGGGCCTGCGCGCGAGCCTGGTCGAGCTGACGGTCGGACTTAGTGGTCTGTGGCGGCTCGTCGAACGGTTGCAGCGTGCCGGCGGATTCGGCGGCTGCGGCGTAGCCGTACATCGCGGCGGCGTCCTGAGCCCACATCGCCATGTACTGGGCTTCGCAGGCCGCGATCGCCGGGGTGTTCTGCCCGAAAAAGTTGGTCGCGATCAACGCCATCAGCAGCGTACGGTTGGCCGCGATCACCGGCGGGGGCACCGTCATCGCGTACGCGGCTTCGTAGGAAGCCACCGCCGCATACGCCCGCGCCGAGGTTTGCGCGGCCTGGGCGGCAGTGGCGTGTAGCCACGCCAGGTAAGGGGCGGCTGCCGCGGCCATCCGCATCGACGACGGGCCAAACCAGGTCAGGGTCAGACCCGAGACCGCCGAAGACCAGCCGCCGGCAGTCGACTCCAATTGCCCGGCCACCACGTCCCAGCTCGCGGCGGCAGCGAGCAGCGGCCCCGAACCGGGGCCCGTGTACATCAGGCCGGAGTTTATCTCCGGCGGCAAAAGAGCAAAATCCGGCATGTCATTCGCTTTGAGGGGTTAAGCGCGCTGATTTGTCAGCAGGAGCGTACTCGGGAATCTTGCAATTTATAGCGGCTCAGAGAAACCGCGAGTAACAGAATTGTTAACGCTTAAGGTCGGTCGCGAACCGTGCCGCCGGCGCGTGAAAACGACGCGGTTGCTGGCTCTTTCGTGGCCATGTGCCTTTGCCGTCCTCCTGGCTTCAGGCCCGCCGCGCCCGCGAGTGCAGGCCAAGCATCGCCCACCTGCACATTGCGGTCCAGCACTCAGATTTTTTGCCCGAATACCCGGTTCTCAACGACCGCTGCGCGCGTCCGAGCATTGGCTGGCAGCAAACCATCGACGGTCAGGCGACCAGGCTATCCGCGACCCTCCGAAACATCTTGGCGATGGCCGGTCCGTCCGGCAGCGGCGCTTGCTTCTCCAGGTGGGTCGCGGCACCCCTCAGCTGGTCGGCGGTGTCGAACACCTCGAGAAGTCTGCTGCGTACGGCACCTCGGTGCGGCGGGAGGCTCAGGGCCTGCGCTATTTCCTGAGGGGATCCGATCAGGTGAATCCGTTTGGAACCGATTTCATGCAGCACGTAGATGTCGCCGAGGAGTTGGAACTCGTAGGCGAAAGCGTCAAAAGTCACTGACCAAGTCCTTGTCGACTTCGTGACCGCGTGAACCGGCAGACGCTGGTGGTGCGGTCGCGGAATAGGTGCGCCCCCCGAACCGGCGCCGAGAAGTTATTCGTCGCCGCGGGCCCGGCGGACGGGTGCGGATCGGCGGCAAAATGTCGACCTGAGCGCCCCTGTTCAGAGTCGGTTGATGGGTGACGTTTCTGTTTCGGTTGATCCTTGACACTCGTGTTGTGTTTTAGGGTCCTGTGCTGGTGCGCATGGCCCGTTTGATTCGTACCTCGCCGGTGCTGCGGCGGGCGGTGGTTTTGACTATTTGATCCCCGATCCAAAACCGCAGCAGCTGGCCGTCGACGTGGACATCGCAGCGCGCACCGGCGTAGTAGCGCCCGATGCTGACCTGCTGCCAGGCCACGCAGACCACCCCGTTGGTGGTCACCCGGCGACTGACCCAGGCATCGCCGCTACGGTCGACCCCCGGTGGCGCCGGCGCGCTGGCCCGGGCCACGGCGGCGGGGCGGGCGAACCGCTGGGCGGGGGTGTCCATGTTCAGCGATTGGTGTGGTCGGGCGGTGTTGTAGTCATCCACCCACTCATCGAGGGCTTGCTGGGCGGCCTTCAAAGTCGCAAAAGGTGCTGCGCTGCCTAGGAATTCCGCACGCAGACTGCGGTGGAACCGCTCGATCTTGCCCGTCGTTGTCGGCGAACGGGGCTGGGTGAGCAAATGCTCGACCCCGTTTTCGGGGCGTGTCTCATTGACTGTGTAAGTGGTTGGGCCTGAATGGTGGGTGACCACCAGACAGGAGTTCTCAGTTGTCTCAATCTGACTCGCCCAGGGACGATGCGGCTGCCAAGCTGGCCGAGCTGTTGCCGGCGGCGGCGGTGGATGCTTTGTTGGCCGATGCCGAGGCCTCGGGCACGCCGATCGATGGTCCTGACGGACTGTTGGCGCAGATGACCAAGGCGGTGCTCGAACGCGCTTTGGATGTCGAGATCGCCGATCACCTGGGCTATGAGCACGGCGATCCGGCCGGTTATGGCTCGGGTAACTCCCGCAACGGGCGTGGCCGCAAGACCGTGTTGACCACGGCCGGGCCGGTCGAGCTCGAAGTGCCCCGGGACCGCAACGGCACCTTTAGCCCGGTGATCGTGCCCAAGCGTAAACGCCGCTTGGGCCAGGTCGAGGACATGATCTTGTCGCTGTACGCGCGGGGAATGTCCACGCGCGATATCACCGAGCATCTGGCCGAGGTCTACGGCGCCACCGTGTCAGCAGCCACCATCTCGCGAGTCACCGACGTCGTGACCGAGGAGATCGCCGCCTGGCAGTCCCGACCGGTCGATCCGGTCTATCCGATCCTGTATATCGACGCCATCCGCCTCAAAATCCGCGACTCCGGGGTGGTGGCCAACAAGGCCGCCCACGTGGTCATCGGCGTCGATATCGACGGCATCAAGCAGGTCCTGGGGATCTGGATCCAGCAGAGCGAAGGCGCGAAGTTCTGGCACGGGGTGCTCACCGAGCTGCGCAACCGCGGGTGTCGCGACGCGCTGTTCGTGTGCTGCGACGGGTTGAGCGGGCTACCCGAATCGATCGCGGCGGTGTGGCCAGCCGCGGTGATCCAGACCTGCGTGGTGCACCTGCTGCGCTCCTCGATGCGCTATGCCTCCTACACCGAGCGCCGCAAGATGGCCGCCGCGATGCGTCCGATCTACACCGCGCCCACCGAAGAGGCCGCCAAACTCGCCCTCGAGGACTTTCGCGCCCAATGGAAAACCAAATCGCCCGGTGCGGTAGCCGTATGGGATCGCGCCTGGGCCGAATTCGTGCCGTTTCTAGCGTTCCCCGTCGAGATCCGCAAGATTATCTACACCACCAACGCCGTCGAGTCGCTCAACTATCAACTCCGCAAGGTCACCAAGGCCCGCGGCTCGTTCCCCTCGGACGCCGCCGCCCTAAAACTGCTCTACCTGGCCATCCGCAACATCAACCAGAAACGAGGATCCCACGGACCAGGAACCTACCGCTGGACCGAAGCCCTGAACACCTTCGCCATCCAATTCCCCGACCGACTCCCCCTATGACCCCAAAGATAAACGGCTACAACAACTTACACAGTTATCTTGACACGCCCCGTTTTCGCGGCAGATCGCATCGAAGAGCACCTCCACCGGCGGATGAAAGAACCGGCCAGTGAACACCTTGCCGTTATCGGTCAAGATCTGCTCGGGCGCCCCGTAGGTCGCTAGTGCCGCCCGCAAGCCGTCACAGACCGCACGGGTGCGCTCACGCGCCATCAACTTAGCGCACACGCACATCCGGGAATGATCATCAATACCCGTCAACGCCTTCGCCGAGGTGCCGTCGGCCAGCGGAAACCCGCCGACGATGTCCATCTGCCACAACTCCATCGGCGCCCCCCGCTCCCAGCGTTTCCACTTGCGCGAACGCCGATCCCGGGCGGTCGGGTCAATCAAGCCAGCCCGCAGCAACGCCCGATACACCGCCGACGACGACGGCACCGGAGACACCTGGCGCTTGGCGAGCTCGAACACCAACCGCCGCGGCCCCCAATACGGACGCGACCGCCGCAACTCCAGCACCGCGGCCTCCACGGCCGCGGGCATCTGATGCGGACAACTCACCGGCCGATGCGACCGATCCGCCAACCCATCGAGGCCCTCGGCCTCATAGCGGGCTAACCACGAGTGCAGCGTTTGGCGCGACACTCCCACTTTCTCGGCGACCTGCGAAATCGACAACCCATCACTGATCACCGCCAACACGGCCGCATACCGTTGCTCGGCCACGCTCAACTCCCTCATCTAGGGAGTGTCAAGGATCAGCCGAAACCGCTGTAAAGGATCAACCGAAACACTGTCAGGCATCACCCGGAATCGAAACGTCAAGCATCAGCCGAGGTCATACATCGACCTGAGCGCCCCCGGCACGACTCGAACGTGCGACCTAGGGATTAGAAGGCCCTTGCTCTATCCACCTGAGCTACGGAGGCAATGCGCAGGTCAGTCTATCCAACAAACGACAACACCCCGACTCGCCGACGCGACACGCGCGAAAAGCCTTGCACCGCTAACGAAATCAGTTATCGTATAGAACCTCGACACACGTACAACACCAGCTGGTAAACAGCTGTTAACCGCAACGAGGCGTGTGCACAAGGGTCGAGGAGACCAGTTCAATGGGCGTGGCCATGAGTATGACTGCGCGGTACGCGAGGGCGGGATCCCAGGCGTTCCGCCTGGTAGCAGATGCCAGAGGGGCCACTCGGGCCGCGGGTCTGCTGCTGCGCGGATCACCGTTCGCCCTGGGCTGGTTCGCCGGTTGGTTGTCGACGGAATTTCCCCCGCACGTGGTTACCGGGCATGCGTTGTCGCGGATCTCGGCCCCCTCCATCGGACGGGTGGGGGCCTCCTGGGCCGGCCAGCGGGCCGAGCAAACGCTCACCGCCAGCCTCACCGAGTCGTTCGGGCCGGATTACGCCGATCTGGTGAGCCACCCGGCCTTCGAAGCCTCCGAGTGCGTCCCCCGCGGCGGCCTGTTGCACCGGCCGGGGCCGCACGCGCGCTATGCCGCTCAGACATCGGACATTTCGTATGGCCCGGGCGGTCGGGACAACCTATTGGACATCTGGCGCCGTCACGACCTGGCGCCGGGCCGTCGCGCGCCGGTGCTGATCCAGGTTCCCGGTGGGGCGTGGGCGGTCAACGGCAAACGCGGCCAGGCCTACACCCTGATGAGCCGGATGGTCGAACTCGGCTGGATCTGCGTGTCGATCGACTACAGCAAGAGCCCGCGTTCGACGTTTCCGGCGCACCTGATCGACGTGAAGCGGGCGATCGCGTGGGTCCGCGAGAACATCGCCGACTACGGCGGCGACCCTAGCTTCATCGCGATCACCGGCGGCTCAGCCGGTGGCCATCTGGCCTCGTTGGCCGCGCTGACGCCCAACGACCCACGGTTTCAGCCCGGGTTCGAACACGCCGACACCACGGTCCAGGCGGCGGTGCCCTACTACGGCGTCTACGACTTCACCAACGCCGAGGTCATGCACGAACTGATGCTGCCGTTCCTCGAGCAGTTCGTCATGCGCGCTCGATACGCCGAAACCCCTGAGCGCTTCGCCGCGGCGTCGCCGATCAACTACGTGCACGACGAAGCGCCCCCATTCTTCGTGCTGCACGGCGAGCGGGACGAACTGGTTCCCTGCACGCAGGCGCGCACGTTCTGCGCCGCGATGCGCGACGCCGGAGCCCCGCTCGTGGCGTACGCCGAGCTGGCCAACGCTCACCACGCATTCGACATCTTGTCCACGGCCCGCTCGCGGCTGGCCGCCCAGGCCGTGGCGGACTTCTTGGGCATCATCTACGGGCGCCGGGCCACCGCGCTGCTCGATTCGTGGTCACTGTCGGCGACGTCGGCCAGTTGAGTCGCGCAGATCAACTGCCTGCCACAACGTTTCATCCGACGGTTCGCCGCGCCTGCCGCGGCCACTGAATCGTGCCTTTCACCAGCGGGTCAACGCGACTAGCGTTGGTGGAGCTATCCGGTTGGCGGAGCTGAGGCAGGAGGCTTGACGGCGGTGACAAGGTTGGCGCGTCGATGCGGCGATCATGACTGAGCCCGAGGGGGGCATCGGATTGTCCGACGAGCTCGGGCCGGTCGACTACTTGCTGCATCGAGGCGAAGCGAACCCACGGACCAGGTCGGGCATCATGGCGCTGGAACTCCTCGACAGCACGCCGGACTGGGAGCGGTTCCGCACCCGATTCGAGAACGCGTCGCGAAAGGTGTTGCGGCTGCGGCAGAAAGTCGTGGTGCCGACGCTGCCGACGGCCAATCCGCGCTGGGTGGTGGACCCCGACTTCAACCTGGACTTCCACGTGCGGCGGGTGCGCGTGTCCGAACCCGGCACGCTGCGCGAGGTATTCGATCTCGCCGAGCTGATCCTGCAGTCGCCGCTGGACATCTCGCGGCCACTGTGGACCGCGACGCTGGTCGAGGGCCTGCCCGACGGCAAGGCCGCAACGTTGTTGCACGTCAGCCACGCCGTCACCGACGGCGTCGGCGGCGTCGAGATGTTCGCCGAGATCTATGACCTCGAGCGTGATCCTCCGGCCCGGCCGACGCCGCCGCTGCCGGTCCCGCAAGATCTCTCGCCCAACGATCTGATGCGAGAGGGCTTCACCCACTTGCCGTTCGCTTTGATCGGTGGTGTGGTGGGCGCGGTCTCCGGAGCGGTGTCGGCAGCCGGGCGCGTGCTCATGGAACCGGTATCGACGGTGTCGGGGATCGTGAACTACGCCATTTCCGGCATCCGGGTGGTCAACCGGGCCGCCGAGCCCTCGCCGCTGCTGCGCCGGCGCAGTCTGGCCACCCGTTCCGAAGCGATCGACATCCCGCTCGCCGATTTGCATAAGGCCGCGAAAGCCGGCGGGGGATCGATCAACGACGCCTATCTGGCCGGGCTGTGCGGCGCCTTGCAGCGCTACCACCAAGCACTCGGCGTCCCGATCGGCTCGCTGCCGATGGCGGTCCCGGTCAGCCTGCGAGCCGACGCTGACACCGCTGGTGGCAATCGGTTCACCGGCGTCAACCTGTCGGCGCCGGTGGGTGCCGGCGACCCGGTCTCCCGGATGCGCAAGATCCGCGCCCAGATGACGCAGCGGCGAGACGAACCCGCGATGAACATCATCGGCTCGATGGCGCCGGTGCTCAGCGTGCTCCCTACGGCGGTGCTGGAGGGGATCACCGGCTCGGTGGTCGGCGCCGACGTGCAAGCCAGCAATGTCCCCGTTTACCCGGGCGACACCTACATCGCCGGCGCAAAGGTGTTGCGGCAGTACGGTATCGGACCACTTCCCGGCGTGGCGATGATGGTGGTGCTAATTTCGCGTGGCGGATGGTGCACCATCACGGTGCGCTACGACAGAGCATCGGTACGAAAGGAAGCCTTGTTCGCTCAATGCCTGTTGGAGGGGTTCAACGAGATTCTCGCGCTGGCCGGTGATCCGGCGCCGCACGCGGTGCCGGCGTCGTTTTCTGCGCAACCCGGTGCGATGGCGCAATCGGTGTCGGGCTCATGAGCGCCGCCAAAGATCGCGGGATACCAACGCCGCCAAAGGATTTACGGTTGCCAGGCTCGGTCGCCGAAATCCGTGCCAGCGCCCCCGGCCCCAAAGTCGGTGCATTCTTCGACATGGACGGAACGCTGGTCGCCGGGTTTACCGCGGTCATCCTCACCCAGGAACGCTTGCGCCGGCGAGACATGGGCGTCGGCGAGCTGCTCAGCATGGTCCAGGCCGGCCTGAACCACCGGCTCGGGCGTCTCGAGTTCGAAGATCTGATCAGTAAGGCATCCGAAGCGCTGCGCGGCCGGATGCTGACCGATCTGGACGAGATCGGCGAGCGGCTCTTCGCTCAACGGATCGAGTCGCGCATCTACCCGGAGATGCGCGAGCTGGTGCGTGCCCACGTTGCTCGCGGTCACACCGTGGTGCTCAGCTCGTCGGCGCTGACCATCCAGGTCAATCCGGTAGCCCGTTTCCTCGGGATCGCCAACACACTCACCAACAAGTTCGCGGTCAACGACGACGGGATGCTGACCGGCGAGGTCGTCGAGCCGATATTGTGGGGGCCGGGCAAAGCCGATGCGGTACAACGGTTTGCGGCCGAGCACGACATCGACCTGAAAGACAGCTACTTCTACGCCGACGGCGATGAGGATGTCGCGTTGATGTACCTGGTCGGCAACCCACGGCCCACCAACCCCGAGGGAAAAATGGCCGCCGTCGCCAAGCGCCGGGGTTGGCCGGTCCTGGAATTCAACAGCCGGGGCAGCGTGGGCATCCGGCCACAAGTGCGCACGCTGGCGGGCATCAGCTCGATGTTCCCGGTCGCGGCCGGCGCACTGGGTGTCGGGCTGGCGACGCTGAGCCGGCGGCGTGGGGTGAACTTCTTCACCTCGATGTTCCCCCAGACGTTGTTGGGAGCCAGCGGCGTCAGTCTGAACGTCATCGGCAAAGAGAATTTGACCGCACAGCGTCCCGCGGTGTTTATCTTCAACCACCGCAACCAGGTTGACCCCGTCATCGCCGGTGCGCTGGTGCGCGACAACTGGGTCGCCGTCGCCAAGAAGGAGCTGCAGAAGGACCCGCTGGTGGGCACCCTTGGCAAGCTCACCGATGGTGTGTTCATCGACCGCGATGACCCCATCGCCGCGATGGAGACGATGGCCGAAGTTGAGGAGCGCGCCAAGAAGGGCCTGTCGATCCTGATCGCCCCGGAAGGTACCCGAATCGACACCACCGAGGTCGGGCCGTTCAAGAAGGGGCCGTTTCGCATCGCGATGGCAGCGGGAATTCCGATCGTGCCCATCGTGATTCGCAACGCGGAGATCGTCGCCGCCCGCAACTCCACCACGATCAACCCGGGCACGGTCGATGTCGCGGTGTTCCCGCCGATCTCGGTGGCGGACTGGACAGTTGAGACGCTGCCTGAGCACATCGCCGAGGTGCGTCAGCTTTATCTGGACACCTTGGCCAACTGGCCTGAAGACGAAGTGCCGGACGCCGAGTTGTTCGCCGAGAAGAAGGCGGCCAAAAAGGCAGCGGCCAAGCCGAAGGCCACCGCGACGAAGGCAACCAAAGCCCCGGCGAAGAAAGCGCCTGCGAAGAAGACCGCACCCCGGAAGTCTGCGGCCAAAGCTGCAAAGCCCGCAGCCAATTCGCAACCGGCGCAGCCGAATCCGAACGAATCAAAGGTCGCTCTCAAAGACGGTGAGGCAACGCAGCCCGGTGCGGACCAGCCCGGCGGTGCCGAGTCTACGTCTCGGCCCAGAGGGCGCACGTGACACAACCGGCCGCAGACACCAGCGCAGTCCTGACCGCGCAAGATTCGCTGGTGTTGGCGTCCATGGAGTCCGGCATCGAGACGCAGCTGGTGATGGAATGGCTGGGGCAGCAGCGAGCCCGGAATCCGGATGTGAAGTTCGACGTGCTCAAGCTTCCTCCCGGCGGCGCGCCACCGACAGCGTTGAATCTGCTTGTCGACCAGCTGGAGTCCGGCGAAGACCGCTCGATCGTGCCGGTACGGGTGTTTTGGCTGCCGGCTCCCGACCGCGGCAGGGCCGCGAAGCTGGCCGGGCTGCTTCCCGGCTGGGATCCGTACCACCCCAACCAACGTCGGCAGCGCCAGATCCTGCACAAGGATCGCCACCGTGCCCGGGTGGTAACCGGCGAAGCGGCCAAGATGTCCGAGCTCCGCGAGCAGTGGCGCGATACCACTGTCGGCGGGGATGAACGGAACTTCGCCCAATTCGTAACGCGCCGAGCCCTTTTGGCGTTGGAGCGGGCCGAATACCGCATCCTGGGCCCGCAGTACAAGTCTCCGCGGTTGATGAAGCCGGAGATCTTGGCGTCCACGCGGTTTCGTGCGGGACTGAAAAAGATTCCGGGTGCCACGGTCGAGGAAGCAGGCAAGATGCTCGACGAGCTGGCCACCGGATGGAGCCGGGTGTCGGTGGACCTGGTTTCCGTTCTGGCCAGGGCGATTTGCCGCGGATTCGAACCCGAAATCGACTACGACGCGTTTCAGGTCGCCGCGATGCGCACCGGGCTCGAACTACATCCGGCGGTGCTACTGTTTTCGCACCGGTCTTACATCGACGGCGCGGTGGTGCCGGTCGCGATGCAGGAGAACCGGTTGCCGCCGGTGCACGTGTTCGCCGGCATCAACCTGTCGTTCGGATTGATGGGTCCGCTGCTGCGCCGCTCCGGCGTCATCTTCATCCGCCGCGACATCGCCGATAACCCGCTCTACAAATACGTGCTACGCGAGTACGTCGGCTACATCGTCGAGAAGCGCTTCAACCTGAGCTGGTCCATCGAGGGCACTCGCTCGCGCACCGGCAAGATGCTGCCTCCCAAGCTCGGCCTGATGTCCTATGTGGCCAACGCGTATCTGGATGGCCGCAGCGAAGACATTCTGCTGCAACCGGTTTCGATCGGCTTCGACCAGCTGCACGAGACCGCCGAATACGCGGCCTACGCGCGGGGCGGCGAGAAGACACCCGAGGGCGTGCTCTGGCTGTACAACTTCATCAAGGCCCAGGGCGAACGCAACTACGGCAAGATCTACGTCCGCTTCCCCGAGGCCGTCTCGATGCGCCAGTACCTCGGCCCGCCGCACGGCCCGCTGGGTCAAGACGACGACGCCAAACGGCTTGCGCTGCAGAAGATGTCGTTCGAAGTCGCGTGGCGGATCCTGCGCGCGACCCCGGTAACGGCGACGGGTTTGGTGTGCGCGTTGCTGCTCACCACCCGCGGTGCCGCGCTGACGCTCGACCAACTCCACCACACCTTGCAGGACTCGTTGGATTACCTGGACCGCAAGAACACCCCGGTGTCGAACAGTGCGTTGCGGCTGCGCACCCGCGACGGGGTGCGCGCGGCGGTCGACGCACTGTCCAACGGACACCCGATCACTCGCGTCGACAGCGGCCGCGAACCAGTGTGGCTGATCACCCCCGACAAGGAGCACGCCGCGGCGTTCTACCGGAACTCGGTCATCCACGCCTTCCTGGAGACCTCGATCGTCGAACTCGCCCTGGCGCACGCCCGGCACACCGAAGGCGACCGCATGCAAGCCTTCTGGTCGCAAGCCATGCGGCTGCGCGATCTGCTGAAATTCGACTTCTACTTCGCCGATTCGACGGCCTTCCGTGACAACATCGCCGAAGAGATGGCATGGCATGACGATTGGGAGTCTCACGTCGCGGCCGGCGGCGCCGCGATCGATGCGCTGCTGTTCGCCAAGCGGCCGTTGATGTCCGACGCGATGCTGCGGGTGTTCTTCGAGGCCTACGAGATCGTCGCCGACGTCTTGCGCGATGCGCCCGCCGACGTCGGCCAAAAAGAACTCACCGAGTCCGCACTCGGGGTCGGCCAGCAGTACGTCGCGCAGACCCGGGTGCGCAGCAGTGAGTCGGTGTCCACGCTGCTCTTTGCCACCGCGCGTCAGGTCGTCGCCGACCAGGATCTGATCGCGCCCGCCCCGGATCTCACCGAACGCCGGGTCGCCTTCCGGCGGGAACTGCGGGCGATCCTGCGGGATTTCGGCTACGTCGAGCACATCGCCCGCAACCAGTTCGTGGCCCGCGAATTCCAGGCACGCGAGGAGCGCACCGCTCGCCCGGCCGGGTAGCGCGGGCTTTGCCGATGCCCGCCCATACCCTGGGTGTATGACGATTGGCCAGTCCGCAGCCAAGGCCAGGGAGCTGGTGTGGCCACTGCTTACCGGCGTCGCGGTGCTGGCCGGCTGCACGGCCGCCGGCATCGGAGCGTTGTCGCTGGCCGACGCGCTGACCGCCACGGGATTGCCCAATCCGGGCCCGGCGACCACGCTGGGCCTGCCGTTCGTCCGGGCGGCGGGCGAGATCGCCGCGGTGCTGGCCGTGGGGTCGTTCCTGTTCGCGGCGTTTCTGGTGCCACCGCAGAAGTCCGGCGTGCTCGACGCCGGAGGCTACCGCGCGCTGCGGCTCGGGACGGTCGCGTCGGGTGTGTGGGCGGTGTGTGCCGCACTGCTGATCCCGCTCACCATTTCCGACGTATCCGGTCACCGGTTGGCCGAGATGCTCGATCCGGTGCGGCTCTGGTCGCTGGCCAGCCTGGTCAATACCGCCTCCTCGTGGCGGTGGACGGCGTTCCTGGCCGCCGGCGTCACACTGGCCAGCCTGGCGGTGCTGCGCTGGTCGTGGACGCCGCTGCTGCTCGCCGGTTCGCTGCTCACGTTGATCCCGCTGGGGCTGACCGGTCACTCGTCGGCCGGCGGCTCACATGACCTGGCCACCAACAGCCTGCTGATCCACCTTGTCGGCGCCAGCCTGTGGGCCGGCGGGCTGATGGCTCTGCTCGCGCATGCGCTGCGCGGCGGCGATCACCTGGCCCTCGCGGCCCGGCGGTTCTCGATGCTCGCGTTGTGGTGCTGGGTTGCGATGGCGCTCAGCGGCGTGATGAACGCCCTGGTGCGAGTGTTGCCGTCGGATCTGCTGACCACCACCTACGGGCGGCTGGTGCTGGCCAAGTTCGTCGCGCTGTGTGGGCTGGGTGTGCTGGGGTGGCGTCAGCGTCGCGTCGGAGTCGTTGCGCTGCAACGTGCTCCCAGTTCGCGCAGCGCCCTGATCCGGCTCGCGCTCGTCGAGGTGGTCCTGTTCGGCGTGACGTTCGGCATCGCCGTCGGGCTGGGCCGCACCCCGCCGCCGCCACCGCCGATCCGGTTGCCGTCAATCCCCGAGGCCGAAATTGGTTACGACTTCGACGGCCCGCCGACGGTGGTGCGAATCCTGCTGGACTGGCGCTTCGATCTTGTCTTCGGCACGGCGGCAATCATTTTGGCCGCGCTGTATGTTGCCGGGGTGTTGAGGCTGCGCCGGCGAGGCGACCAATGGCCCGCCGGTCGGGTCGTGGCCTGGCTGCTGGGCTGTCTGACCCTGCTGTTCGTGACCTCGTCCGGGGTCGGCCGCTACATGCCGGCGATGTTCAGCATGCACATGGTCGCGCACATGGGGCTGTCGATGCTGACGCCGATCCTGCTGGTGCTGGGCGCGCCGGTCAGCCTTGCGCTGCGGGCGCTGCCCGCCGCCGGTCGCAACGACCCGCCGGGAATGCGCGAATGGTTGCTGGCCGCCCTGCACAGCCGGGTGTCGCGCATCCTGACCAATCCGATCGTGGCCACGGTGTTGTTCGTCGCGGGCTTTTATGGCCTCTATTTCACGTCTATCTTCGACGACGCGGTGGCCAGTCACGCGGGGCATTTGGCGATGAACGTGCACTTCCTGGTCAGCGGCTACCTCTTCTATTGGGTGGTCATCGGCGTCGACCCGACGCCGCGGCCGATCCCGCATTTGGCCAAGGTCGGCGTGGTGTTCGCGTCGCTGCCCATGCACGCGTTCTTCGGTGTGGAACTGATGGGCACCCCAACCGTGCTGGGGGAGGCCTACTACAGATCCCTGGGCTTGAGTTGGCATACCGACCTGCTGGGCGATCAGCGCTTGGGCGGCGGAATCGCTTGGGCGGCAGGCGAAGTGCCGCTTGTGATCGTGATGCTGGCGTTGCTGATGCAGTGGGCCCGCAGCGATGCGCGCACCGCGCGGCGTCTGGACCGGGCGGCCGACCGCGACGACGACGCCGATCTGACCGCCTACAACGCCATGCTGGCCGAACTCGCGAGGGGGCCCAAGCCGGCATCTCAGGGGCCCGGATCGACTATGCCGGGGGAGGTTCGGAAGCCGGGTTGAGGGTGTCGCTGTCGGCGGCGACGCGCGCGGTCCGGTCCAGGCGCGCCACTTCAAGTTCCGAGTCCGCCAGCAGCTGCTCGATGCACGCCTCCGAGGCCCCGAGGTAGGTGCTGTCGAGGTCGATTTCCGTGGCCACGCACCAGGCTTGGTCTTCGGGCCACCACAGGTTGGCGGACTGGTGGCCAAGGGACGGCGATTGCACCGACTGGGCGGCAGCGGTGAGTGGTCCGCGAGCCAGGTAGTAGGCGCGACCAGGCAGCTGAAATGTCGGCAGGTCGTCAAATGCGAGGTCGATGCCGCCCCAGCCATCCCATACCGCAAACCAGCAATGGTCCACGGCCGCGGTATGTCTCGCGAGGGTGCGGATGAGCGAAGCGGCGACATCGGCTGGAAGTGTCCCTACCGAAGGTGCTTCGTCTACGACGGCGGATTGTCGGGCGCGGTACCCGGGGGTGTACCGCGATGCGCAACCGATCAGCCGATTGAATTGCATCTGCGGGTGCGCCAACTTGTGGTTGGCGCGGGCGACGTCGGCCCAGCTCACCGTCACCCCGCCGATGGCGGCGGGGTGGAACACGCGGGCGTAGGCGTCGAAAACGGCCGGAACCAGCGACCCGACGTTCTCCCCAAAGCCATGCGGCCTTTCGATCATCCATTGCGCAGCACGGAGATCATCGACGATCTCCAACGCACCGACCGTAACCACTCGTCCACCATAAGTTCGACGCGCCGCCGGAGAGTAATCCCGCCACGCACGAGCGTAAGCACTCTGCGAATATTGGCACGGTTCTTTGCTGTGTGCTTCCGCTCGGGCATTGGGGTCGCATAGTGCTTCGGTGCGTATGTCTTGATTTCCCAACCTGTTTGGCTTCGGACCGATGGCTGGGGGCCGGTAACCAACCTAGTTGTTGGTTGGTGGTGGTTGGGGTTGGAAGGGGTCGTACCACCACCATTGGGCGCGTTCGCCGGTGGGTCCGGGGCAGGGTGGCTGCGCTCAGTGGTCGGCCGTCCTCGTCGGTGATGGTGAGCGCGTCGGCGGGTCCGGTGAGGGTGATCAGGCCGCGGTGATGGGCGCGGTGGTGGTACGGGCAGACCAGCACCAGGTTGGCTAGTTCGGTGGGGCCGCCGTCTTCCCAGTGCCGGAGGTGGTGGGCGTGCAGACCACGGGTGGCCCCGCACCCGGGCACCGCGCAGCTGCGGTCACGATGCTCCAGGGCGCGGCGCAGCCGCCGGTTGATCACCCGCGTCGCACGCCCGGCACCGATAACCTCGCCGTCACGTTCGAACCAGACCTCGCAGGTGGCATCACAGGTCAGGTATCGGCGCTCGGCGTCGGTCAGCAGCGGACCCAGATGCAGCGCGGCGGCACGCTGCTCAATATCGAGGTGCACGACCACGGTGGTGTGCTGCCCGTGCGGGCGGCGGGCCGCCTCACTATCCCAGCCGGCCTCCACCAGCCGCATCAACGCGTCGGTGGCGTTCGGCAGCGGGGGCCTGTGCTCGGGGTCGCTTTCGCCGTGATCGCGTTTCCATTCGGCGAAAAGCGCATCACGATGAGAGGCCAACGCGGCGTCGAACTTCGCGGCGTCTAGGTGGGGGAGTTTGATCCGCCAACACGTGAACTCCTCGTCCGAGGTCTGGGTGATCGAGGGCGCCGGTTCGGGCCGCGGGTCGGGCTGGGGTCGTGGTTCGAGTTTGACCGCGGTACGCAGCTGGCTGACCGTGGCGACCTCGGCCAACCCCGCATAGTGTGCATCGGATCCCTGACCCGCGCCGGCGGCGATGACGCCGACCTGATCCAGCGACAGCCGACCCTCAGCCATGCCCGCCGCACACCGCGGGAACTCCTCGAGCCGGCCCGCGATCGTGGTGATCGTGTGGGCATTCGCCGAGGACAGGGCCAGCTTCCAGCCCAGCAACGCCGCCACCGAGCGCGCACCGGTCGCCCCGCACAGCTCGTCGCGCTCGATCTCGGCAGCAATCTCCACAATGCGCCCATCAATCGCATTGCGCTGACCCGCTAACTCCGCCAACTCCTCGAACAACACCCCCAGACGATCCGGCGGGCGCGATTCAACGACGCTCGGCGAGGCGGTCAACGACATAACGACATCATCGCGACCACCACCGACAAATCCCGGCCGCCCGACCCCGCGCCGCACCCGCCTCGCGTCCTTATCCACAGTCACGATTTTGTCCACAGACGGGCCCGGCAGCGGCGGGACGACCGGCCTGACTCGTCGGTGTCTGCGCGCTCAATGAGCGGCAAGTACGAGCACTACCTGAGACACCTGCGAAAGGAAATTGAGCCCATGTTCGAAACCCAGCTGACCGTCGTCGGTCACATCGTCAACGATCTGCAGCGCCGCACCGTCGGCGGGCAGGAACTCATCAAGTTCCGGGTAGCCAGCAATTCTCGCCGGCGCACCGGCGAGGGAAGTTGGGAGCCGGGAAACTCGCTGTTCATCACCGTCAATTGCTGGGGAAAGCTGGTCACCGGCGTCGGGGCCGCGCTGGGCAAGGGCGCGCCGGTGATCGTGGTGGGCCACGTCTACACCAGCGAGTACGAAGACCGCGACGGCAATCGCCGTTCGTCGCTGGAAATGCGCGCGACATCGGTCGGCCCGGACTGCTCGCGCGCGATCGTGCGCATCGAAAAGCCCGGCTACGCCGGTCCCGACGCGGAGTCCGCGCCGGCCAATAGCGCGGAGGAGCCGGTTAATAGCGCGGAGGACGCGGGCTCGGTCGGATCCGGTGACGGCGCCGAGAACCCCAGCGCGCTGCCTCTGTCGGCTTAGCGGGCGGGTCGGGCATCCCGGGCGATGCATAGGATGGTCCGCGAGATCGTTCTCGAAGACCAGAAAGGCATAACCCCGGCATGGCTGAGTTCATCTACACGATGAAAAAGGTCCGCAAGGCGCACGGCGACAAGGTGATCCTGGACGACGTCACGCTCAGTTTCTTCCCGGGCGCCAAGATCGGTGTCGTCGGCCCCAACGGCGCCGGTAAGTCGAGCGTCTTGCGGATCATGGCCGGACTGGACAAGCCGAACAACGGCGACGCGTTCCTGGCCACCGGTGCCACGGTCGGCATCCTGCAACAGGAGCCGCCGCTGAACGAGGAGAAGACCGTTCGGGGCAACGTGGAAGAGGGCTTGGGCGAGATCAAGGTCAA
Source organism: Mycobacterium ahvazicum (assembly GCF_900176255.2). Taxonomy (GTDB): domain Bacteria; phylum Actinomycetota; class Actinomycetes; order Mycobacteriales; family Mycobacteriaceae; genus Mycobacterium; species Mycobacterium ahvazicum. The sequence continues at coordinate 1,366,274 of NZ_FXEG02000003.1, read as the reverse complement.
GCTCGACCGCTTCAACGAGGTCGCCGAGCTGATGGCCACCGACTACTCCGACGAGCTGATGGAGGAGATGGGCCGGCTGCAAGAAGAGCTGGACCATGCCGACGCGTGGGACCTCGACTCGCAGCTGGAGCAGGCGATGGACGCGCTGCGCTGCCCGCCGCCCGACGAACCGGTGACCAACCTGTCCGGTGGTGAGCGACGCCGGGTGGCGCTGTGCAAACTGCTGCTGTCCAAGCCCGACCTACTGCTGCTCGACGAGCCGACCAACCACCTGGACGCCGAGAGCGTGCAGTGGCTCGAACAGCATCTGGCCAGCTATGCGGGCGCGATCCTGGCCGTCACCCACGACCGCTACTTCCTGGACAACGTCGCCGAATGGATTCTGGAACTCGACCGCGGCCGCGCCTACCCCTACGAGGGCAACTATTCGACCTACCTGGAGAAGAAGGCCGAGCGGATCGCGGTTCAGGGCCGCAAGGACGCGAAGCTGCAGAAGCGGCTGCAAGAAGAACTGGCCTGGGTGCGCTCCGGCGCCAAGGCGCGCCAGGCCAAGAGCAAGGCCCGCCTCGGCCGCTACGAAGAAATGGCCGCGGAGGCGGAGAAGACGCGCAAGCTCGATTTCGAGGAAATCCAGATCCCGGTCGGGCCGCGGCTGGGCAATGTGGTGGTCGAGGTCGACCACCTGGACAAGGGCTTCGAGGGACGCACCCTGATCAAGGATCTGTCGTTCACCTTGCCCCGCAACGGCATCGTCGGCGTCATCGGTCCCAACGGTGTCGGTAAGACCACGCTGTTCAAAACGATCGTCGGTCTCGAGCAGCCGGACAGCGGCACGGTCAAGGTCGGCGAGACCGTCAAGCTCAGTTACGTCGACCAGAGCCGCGCCGGCATCGATCCGAAAAAGACCGTCTGGGAAGTCGTCTCCGACGGGCTGGACCACATCATCGTCGGCCAGAGCGAAGTCCCGTCGCGGGCTTACGTGTCGGCGTTCGGCTTCAAGGGCCCCGATCAGCAGAAGCCGGCGGGTGTGCTGTCCGGTGGTGAGCGCAACCGGCTCAACCTCGCGCTGACCCTGAAGCAGGGCGGAAACCTGATCCTGCTCGATGAGCCGACCAACGACCTCGACGTCGAAACGCTGAGTTCGCTGGAGAACGCCCTCGAACAATTCCCCGGCTGCGCGGTGGTGATTTCGCACGACCGCTGGTTCCTCGACCGCACCTGCACACACATCCTGGCTTGGGAGGGTGACGAGGACAACGAGGCCAAGTGGTTCTGGTTCGAGGGCAACTTCGGTGCATATGAGGAAAACAAAGTCGAACGACTTGGAGCCGAAGCCGCCAGGCCGCACCGGGTGACGCACCGCAAGCTCACGCGGGACTAGTGTCACCTTTGCCAGCAGCCCCGCAACGATGCGCCCGGTTCGGTCGCCGAGATGTGGGGTGACTGCGCGTAGTGCCAACCGTCCTGAGTAGGGAGCTAACGGCATGACGATCGGTTCCGGACCGAAGCAGGCAACCATCCCGTGGACCGCGTTCTCCACGATGTCGGACGTTCCTGACTGGATTTCCAAGGCCTACGTCGAGACCTATCGCGGCCCCCACGACAAAGAACCCGGAACCCTCGAAACCGGCGTCATCGACCTGACCATCCCGGCCACCATCCTCACCCCGGCGCTGCTGAACGCGCACTACCGGCTGGGCCAGCACCGACCGCCCGGCGAGAGCTGCGTGGCGGTCTATCCGCCCGAGGATCCCGCGGGCTTCGGGCCCGCGCTGCAGGTCGTCACCGACCACGGCGGCATGCTGATGGACTCCGTCACCGTGCTGCTGCACCGGCTCGGTGTCTCCTATTCCGTGCTGATGACCCCGGTGTTCGATGTGCAGCGCAACCCGGCGGGCGACCTGATCAGCATCGAACCCAAGGCGCCGGGCACCCCGCAATACGTCGGCGAGGCGTGGATCCACATCCAGTTCGTGCCAACCGTCGACACCAAAGCGCTCGCCGAGGTCGAGAGGGTGCTGCCCAAGGTCCTCAGCGACGTCCAACAGGTGGCCGCCGACGCCGCGGCGATCATCGCCGCCCTGAGCAACCTGGCCGCCGACGTCGAAAACAACCCCGGCGGGCGTTTCACGGCGCCCGACCGCGAGGATGTCGCGGCGCTGCTGCGCTGGCTGGGTGAGGGGAACTTCCTGCTGCTGGGCTACCAGCGGTGCCGGGTGCACGACGGTCTGGTCTCTGGCGACGGGACCAGCGAGCTCGGCGTGCTGCGCAGCCGGACCGGTTCTCGCCCGCGACTGACCGATGACGACAAGCTGCTGGTGTTAGCCCAGGCCACCGTCGGTAGCTACCTGCGCTACGGCGCCTATCCCTACGCCATCGGGGTGCGCGAATACGTCGACGGTGGCGTGATCGAGCACCGCTTCGTCGGGCTGTTCACCGTCGCCGCGATGAACGCCGACGTGCTGGAGATCCCGTCGATCTCGCGCCGGGTCCGCGAAGCCCTGGCGCTGGCCGACAGCGACCCCGTCCACCCGGCTCAATTGATCCTCGACGTGATCCAGACCGTCCCGCGTTCGGAGCTGTTCACCCTCAGCGGCGAACGGCTATTCACGATGGCCAAAGCCGTGGTGGATCTGGGATCCCAGCGCCGGGCGTTGCTGTTCGTCCGGGACGACCGGCTGCGCTACTTCGTCTCCTGCCTGGTCTATGTGCCCCGCGATCGCTACACGACTGCCGTGCGGTTGCAGATCGAGGACATCCTGGTCCGCGAATTCGGCGGTACGCGACTGGAATTCACTGCGCGGGTCAGTGAATCACCTTGGGCGCTCATGCATTTCATGGTGCGACTGCCCGAAGATGCGGGCCCGGTCGACGTCTCCGAAAAGAACCGGATGCGAATCCAGGCGCTGATCAGCGAGGCCGCGCGCACCTGGTCTGACCGGCTCGTCGCGGCCGCACCCACCGGAGCGATCTCGCACGCCGACGCCGAGCACTACGCCGGCGCCTTCTCCGAGGCCTACAAGACGGCGGTCACCCCGGCCGATGCCATCGGCCACGTCAACATCATCAACGACCTGACCAGCGATTCGGTCAAGCTCGTGTTCACCGATCGCGGCGAGGGAACCGCACAGCTGACCTGGTTCCTGGGCGGGCACAGCGCCTCGCTGAGCCAGCTGCTGCCGATGCTGCAGAGCATGGGTGTCGTAGTGCTCGAGGAACGGCCGTTCACGGTCATGCGACCGGACGGATTGCCGGTGTGGATCTACCAGTTCCGGATCTCGCCGCACCCGACCATCCAGGTGGCGCAGACGCAGGCCGACCGCGACGCCACGGCACAACGCTTCGCCGAGGCCGTCACCGCGATCTGGCACGGCCGGGTCGAAGTCGACCGGTTCAACGAGTTGGTGATGCGCGCCGGGCTGAGCTGGCAGCAGGTCGTGTTGCTGCGTGCCTACGCAAAGTACTTGCGGCAAGCCAACTTTCCCTACAGTCAGTCCTACATCGAATCGGTGCTCAACGAGCACCCCTCGACAGCGCGATCGCTGGTGCGGCTGTTTGAGGCATTGTTCGATCCCAGCGGATCGGCGACGAGCCGCGACGCGCAAACGGCCGCCGCCGCCGTCGCCGCGGACATCGACGCATTGGTCAGCCTGGACACTGACCGCATCCTGCGTGCCTTCGCGTCACTGGTGCAGGCCACGCTGCGCACCAATTACTTTGTGACACGCGAGGGTTCGGCCCGCGTCCGCAACGTGCTGGCGATCAAGCTGGATGCCCAGCTGGTCGACGAGCTGCCGTTGCCGCGGCCCAAGTACGAGATCTTCATCTACTCACCGCGCGTCGAGGGCGTGCACCTGCGGTTCGGCCCGGTGGCCCGCGGCGGGCTGCGCTGGTCGGACCGGCGCGACGACTTCCGCACCGAGATCCTGGGTCTGGTCAAGGCCCAGGCGGTCAAGAACGCCGTCATCGTTCCGGTCGGGGCCAAGGGCGGTTTCGTCCTCAAACGCCCGCCGCTGCCCACCGGCGACGCCGCGGCCGACCGTGACGCGACCCGCGCCGAGGGCGTCGCCTGCTATCAGCTCTTCATCTCCGGGTTGCTGGACGTCACCGACAATGTCGACCACTCAACCGGAAAGGTAAGCCCCCCACCGCAAGTGACACGCCGCGACGGTGACGACGCCTACCTGGTGGTCGCCGCGGACAAGGGGACCGCGACCTTCTCCGACATCGCCAACGACGTCGCCCACTCCTACGGGTTCTGGCTGGGTGATGCCTTCGCCTCCGGCGGATCGGTCGGCTACGACCACAAGGCCATGGGAATCACTGCCAAGGGCGCCTGGGAGGCCGTCAAACGACACTTCCGCGAGATGGGCGTCGACACCCAGACCCAGGACTTCACGGTGGTGGGCGTCGGCGACATGAGCGGTGACGTATTCGGCAACGGCATGCTGCTGAGCAAGCACATCAGGCTGGTCGCCGCGTTCGATCACCGGCACATTTTCCTGGACCCCGACCCCGACGCGGCGAGAACGTGGCCGGAGCGCCAGCGGATGTTCGACCTGCCGCGCTCCAGCTGGGAGGACTACGACAAGTCGCTGATCAGCGAGGGCGGCGGGGTGTACAGCCGCGAGCAGAAGTCGATCCCGATCAGCCCGCAGGTGCGCGTGGCCCTGGGCATCGACGACGAGGTCACCGAGATGGCCCCGCCCAACCTGATGAAGGCAATTTTGCTCGCACCGGTGGACCTGCTGTTCAACGGTGGTATCGGCACCTACGTCAAGGCCGAGTCCGAGTCCGACGCCGACGTCGGCGACCGGGCCAACGACCCGGTGCGAGTCAACGGAAACCAGTTGCGCGCCAAGGTAATCGGCGAGGGTGGCAACCTCGGCGTGACGGCCTTGGGCCGCGTCGAGTTCGACCTCGCGGGTGGGCGGGTCAACACCGACGCGATGGACAACTCCGCCGGCGTGGACTGCTCCGACCACGAGGTCAACATCAAGATCCTGATCGACTCGCTGGTCACGGCCGGCAAGGTCCACCGGGACGAGCGCAGCGCGCTGCTGGAATCGATGACCGACGAGGTCGCGAAACTGGTGCTCGCCGACAACGAGGACCAGAACGACCTGATGGGCACCAGCCGCGCCAACGCCCCGAGCCTGCTGCCGGTGCACGCCATGCAGATCAAGTTCCTCGAAGAGAACGGCGTCGACCGCGAGCTGGAAGCGTTGCCGTCGGAAAAGGACGTCGCGCGGCGCACCGAAGCCGGTCTGGGGCTGACCTCACCCGAGCTCTGCACCCTAATGGCCCACGTGAAGCTGCTCCTGAAAGCGGAGATGCTGACCACCGAACTGCCAGAGCAGGACGTCTTTGCGTCGAGGTTACCCCGCTATTTCCCGACGCCGTTGCGGGAGCGATTCACCCCGGAGATCCGCACTCACCAGCTGCGCCGCGAGATCGTCACGACGATGTTGATCAACGACATGGTGGACGCCGCCGGCATCAGCTACGCGTTCCGGATCACCCAGGACGTCGGGGTCGGGCAGATCGACGCGGTACGCACCTGGGTGGCCACCGACGCCATCTTCGGGATCGACGAGATCTGGCGCGGTATCCGCGCGGCGGATATCCCGGTCGCGCTCTCGGACCAGATGACGCTGGATACCCGACGTCTGATCGACCGCGCCGGACGCTGGCTGCTCAACTACCGCCCCCAGCCGCTGGCCGTCGGCGCCGAAATCAACCGCTTCGCCGCCAAGGTCAAAACGCTGACCCCCCGGATGTCGGAGTGGCTGCGCGGTGACGACAAGGCCATCGTCGAACAGGAAGCCGCGGCGTTCGCTGCCGGGGGTGCGCCGAAAGAGTTGGCCTACCTGGTGGCGGCCGGCCTGTACCGCTTCAGCCTGCTCGACATCATCGACATCGCCGACATCACCGATACCGAAACCGCCGACGTCGCGGACACGTATTTCGCGCTGATGGACCGGTTGGGCACCGACGGCCTGCTCACCGCGATATCAGCGCTGCCCCGATACGACCGCTGGCATTCCTTGGCGCGCTTGGCAATCCGCGACGACATCTACGCCTCGCTGCGGTCGCTGTGTCTCGACGTGCTCGCGGTGGGGGAGCCGGACGAAAGTGGGGAAGAGAAGATCGCGGAGTGGGAGCACATCAGCGCGTCCCGGGTGGAGCGGGCCAGGCGAACGCTCACCGAGATCTATGCAAGCGGCGCCAAGGATCTCGCGACGCTGTCGGTGGCCGCGCGCCAGATCCGCCGCATGACCCGCACCAGCGGACGGGGGACTTCCGGGTGACCGTCGGATTCGTCGCCCAGGTGCCGGTGCGCTGGTCGGACATCGACATGTACCAGCACGTCAACCACGCCACGATGGTCACGCTGCTGGAAGAGGCGCGGGTTCCCTTCCTCAAACCGGCGTTCGAGGTCGATATCTTGGAGATCGGGCTGTTGATCGCCGACGTACGGGTCACCTATAAGGCGCAGCTGAAGTTGGTCGATTCGCCTCTGCAGGTCACCATTTGGACCAAACAGCTGCGGACTGTCGACTTCACGCTCGGCTACGAGGTGCGTTCGGTCGGCGCCGATCCGCAGTCCAAGCCGGCCGTCATCGCCGAGTCACAGCTGGCCGCGGTTCACATCCAGGAGCAGCGGTTGGTGCGCCTCGGGCCACAACATCGGGAGTACTTGCAACGGTGGCTGCGTTAGCTGATCGCGGATTGTGGCTGGGCCCGGCATCGATGGCGGCCCATCGCTCCGATCTGGCTGCGTTCGTCGACCGTGCTCTGCGCCTCGACGATGCCGCGGTCGTTCGGCTGCGGACTCGCTCATCCGGTTTGCTAACAGCTTGGATGGCAACGGGTTTCGACGTGCTCGCCAGCCGGGTAGTGGTGGGCCGGGTGAGCCCGGACGACATGACGGTCGCCGCGGACGGATTGGGTCGCGGGCTGTCGGCGATGGATGACACCGGCTACGTCGACCCGGGTTTCGCGATGGACTCGTCCTGGCGCGGTGCACTGCCGCCGGAGTCCGGCTTCACCCACCTCGACGACGTGCCGGCCCAGGTGATGCTGGATCTGGCCCAAGAAGGTGCCCGGCTGGCCAAGGAGCACAGCAGCTCGCACGGCCCGCCGGCCTCGCTGCTCGACCAGGAGGTGATCCGGGTCAGCTCGGCCGACACCAGCGTCGGGTTACCGATGCGTTGTGTGTTCGCTTTGACCGCAATGGGTTTCCTGCCGCAGTCAAGGGATGCAATCGACGCGAGCGAAATCATCCGGGTTCGTACCCTTCCGGCCTGGTTGCGTCTGGACGCCCGCTTCGGATCGGTCTACCGCCGGCGCGGCGAGGCGGCGATGGTGCTGCGCTGAGTGAAGCGGCTCAGGTCGGGTACAGCAACCACAACGGCAAGACGGCATCCAGGTAATCCATAAACTTCTTGAGCCCCACCCGGTATTGCCCGAATCCGTACGGATCTTCGGCATATTCCGGAAACCCGATGCCCAGCCCGAAGAGTCCCGGGGCAAGGATTCCGTTTCTCCTGTTGTAATCCAGCGGGCCCCACTGCGGCGTCTCGGGCAGCTTTCTGCGCTCGAAACCGACGGTGTAGACCACGCGATCGCATTGCGCGAGTTTGTCGTCGAACTCCGGGCTTGATACCCAGCATCTGTCCAGCCGTTCCGGATAGACGCCGTCGATGTTCTCCCGCGCCCACGCGGCCGCCTGGCCTTTGAGGCCGGTGTCGTCGAACAGAATCCAATCATCCAGATACACAGCGTATTTCAGCGGGCTCTGGTAGAAGTTGATCACCCGTTCGACGGGGTTGCGCAGCAGATTCGGCAGCACGATCATCGACGAGTGCGACGAGCCGAAGACGGCCACCGTCGCGCCGTCGAGTGACTGCTCGGCCAGCCGGTCGGGATCCAGCGCGACCTCGACGTCAATCTCCTGCAGGCCGGGGTAAGCAAGCTTCTTGGGCACGGCGCCGACGGCGAGGATCACATTTTCGGCGACGACCTCTTGTTGTCCGGTTTCAATTCTCCATTGCCTGTTGCCCAGGAAAAGCGAGGTCGCCGTTGTCTGAAAAACGTGTACCCGCTCGCGCAGGTGCGAAGTAATCCACACCAGCGGATCGGCCACCAGGTCCAGGGCGCACGTCTGGCCCGGCTCGACGTCTCGCAGCGGCAGCGGCGGTGCCTCCGAGAACCGAAATGCCGCAGAGCCGTTCAGGAAATGCAGGAAGGTTTCGGCGATGGTATTACTCGACACCGCTCGCCACTTCTGGCCGAGATCGCCTGCCGCAAAGGCGGGATCGATCCAGGCGATCTTCTCCGCCGCGATGCCGTGATCTAAAAGCCTTCCCACCGCAGCTATTCCGGCGGGGCCGGCTCCGATCACTGCCCACGCATACGCTGCCATGTAACACATATAGGCCAGCGCGGGCCGCGGCGCGAATCGGCCCCCGGTGGAAGGTTAGGCCAACCAGGCCGCCGCATCGGCCGGCAACTCACCGTCGACCAACGGTGCACTGGCGAAAATGAGTTCGCCGGCGGGCAGCGCCATCGGACGATCTCCGGTATTCAGCGCGCACACCAGGCCGCCCGGCCGCCGGAATACCAGCGCATCGTCGGTTGCCGTCAGCCACTGCAGCTCGACGCCGTCGAATTCGGTGCGCTCCCTGCGCAATTTGAGCACCGTGCGAAAAAACGCCAACGTCGAATCGGGATCCGTGTCCTGCTTCTCGACCGTCAGCGACGCCCAGTCGGCCGGCATCGGCAACCAGGTGTCGGGCGAACTGGAGAACCCGAATGGGGGAGTGTCGCCCGACCACGGCAGCGGAACCCGGACCTTGTCGCGGCCCCGCTCGGTGTGCCCGGACCGTTCCCAGGTCGGGTCCTGCAGCACCTCTTCGGGCAGGTCCAGCACGTCGGGCAGCCCGAGCTCCTCGCCGTTGTAAATGAACACCGTGCCGGGCAGTGCGAGCATCGCCATCGCCATCGCCCGCGCCCGGCGCAGCCCGATCTCACCGCCGCCGTAGCGGGTGACCTCGCGGTCGATGTCGTGGTTGGACAGCGTCCAGGTCGGAACGGAGTCGTATATGGCGGTGGCCTTCAGCGAGTTCTCGACGGCGTCGTGAATTTGGTGCGCGTCGAAGGCGACCTTGGTGAGCCGGAAATTGAAGCCGAGATGCAGTTCGTCGGGCCGCAGGTACTCGGCCCAGAGCATGTTGTCCAGCACCCACACTTCGCCGATGGTCACCGCGCCGTCGTACTCGTCGACGATCTTGCGAATCTTGCGATGGATGTCGTGCACGGCCGGGTTGTTGAAACGCGGGTCGTCGTCGCGGTGCGACAACACCTTGACGGCTTCCTGTGCGTCGGGCAGGCCGGCCGGCTTGGCCATCCCGTGCGCCACGTCGATGCGGAAGCCGTCCACCCCACGCTCCAGCCAGAACCGCAGCGACGCCTCGAAGTCGTCGAAGACCTCGGGGTTTTCCCAGTTCAGGTCCGGCTGGTGGGTGTCGAACAGGTGCAGGTAGTACTGGCCGGGATTGCCGTCGGGCTCGACCACCCGCTCCCAGGCCGGCCCGCCGAACACCGACGTCCAGTTGTTCGGGGGCAGTTCCCCGTCGGGTCCCTTGCCGTCGCGGAAGTAATACCGCTCCCGCGCTTCGGTGCCCGGGCCGGCGGCCAGCGCCGCCTGGAACCACGCGTGCTGGGAGCTGGTGTGGTTGGGCACCACGTCCATGGTGATCTTGATGTTGCGCTCGTGGGCCGCCGTGATCAGCCGTTCGATCGCCGGCATCCCGCCGAACAGCGGGTCGATGTCACGCGGATCGGCGACGTCGTAGCCGTGGTCGGCCATCGGCGAGACGGTGACCGGGCTGAGCCAGATCGCGTCGATGCCCAGCCGCTCCAGGTAATCCAGATGGGCGACGATGCCGTCGATGTCCCCGACGCCGTCGCCGTTGCTGTCGGCGAAGGAGCGTGGATAGACCTGGTAAAAGACGGCGTTCGACCACCATGCGGCGGGGCTCATATTGCTCCGTTCGGTTGCGAGGTATCTACAAGGGCGAATTGACGAGCGAGTGAGCTGCCATTTCCAGATAGTTGAGCAGCTCTCGGCGATGCTCGTCGTCGAGAGTGTGTGCGTCGATCGACGCGACGGCGGTGTGCATGCAGCGCAACCATGCATCGCGCTCGATCGGGGTGATCCGGAACGGCACGTGACGCATCCGCAGCCGCGGGTGCCCGCGCTGGTCGGAATAGGTGCGCGGGCCGCCCCAGTACTGCTCGAGGAACATGCGCAGCCGCTCTTCGGCGCCCTGCAGGTCATCCAGCGGATAGAGCTCACGCAGGATTTCGTCCTCGGGGACCTGGGCATAGAAGCGCGCCACGATCGTTTTGAAGGTCTCGGCACCGCCGACGGCGTCGTAAAAGGACTGTTGTACCTGATCCATCACCCCCCATTGTGGTGCATCGGCAAGCCGGCGCAGTCAAACGGGCGGAGTCGCTCCTGCTGTTCACCGGTTCGACACGGCGTGCACCAGCAATTAGGCGTGCGATTGGCGACGAATCATGGTGGACTATCGGCGGAGGATTTATGGCGCAGGGCAAGAGACGCCGCAGCCACCGAAGTTCAGGGGCCGCGGCAGGGCTGACCGGACCCACACCCGCGTCGTCCCTGCATAGTCTTTCCCACCGCCCCGCCCCCGGCGTCGATACCCACGAAAGCGCTTCGATCTGGAGTCGCCGCCGGGTTCTGCTGCTGAATTCCACCTACGAACCGCTGACCGCGCTGCCGATGCGGCGCGCGATCGTGATGGTGATCTGCGGCAAGGCCGACGTGGTGCACCACGACCCATCCGGGCCGGTCATCCACTCGGCGAGCGAGTCGATCCCGGTGCCGTCGGTGATCCAGCTGCGGACCTACGTCCGGGTTCCCTACCGGGCCCGGGTCCCGATGACCCGCGCGGCCCTGATGCACCGCGACCGCTTCTGCTGCGCCTATTGCGGAGCGAAGGCCGACACCGTCGACCACGTCGTGCCGCGCAGCCGCGGCGGCGGCCATTCCTGGGAGAACTGCGTCGCCTGCTGCTCGACCTGCAACCACCGCAAGGGCGACAAGCTGCTCGCCGAACTCGGTTGGGCACTGCGCCGGGCGCCGCTGCCGCCGACCGGGCAGCACTGGCGACTGCTGTCCACCGTCAAGGAAATGGATCCGTCCTGGGCCCGATACCTCGGCGAGGGCGCGGCCTGACGGCCAATCTCGTGTCCAAGCGCGCCGCGGGATCACTCGGTGGGATACGGTTTCCGTCGTGAGCGCTATGGAGATTCACCTGTACTTAATCGGAATCCCGGCGTTGCTGGTGATCGTGCTGGCGGCGCTGATCTGGTCGCGCAAGGGGCCGCACCCGGCGACTTACAAGATGTCCGAGCCGTGGACGCATCCGCCGATTCTGTGGGCGGCTACCGACGAATTCGTCGGCCACTCGCACGGACATCACGCATCGGAGTTCTCAGTCGGAGGTGGCGCCAGTGGCACATGGTGAGGTAGCGACGAAGGCCCCGGCGGAACTGCCTGCCGGCTTTGCGATCACGTCCAGCGGCCGGGTTTCCGGCGTCACCGAGCCCGGTGAGCTGTCGGTGCATTACCCGTTCCCGATCACGGACCTGGTCGCGATCGACGACGCCCTGAAGTACGGCTCGCGCCAGTCGATGACGCGGTTCGCCATCTACATCGGCGACCTGGGTAGCGACACCGCGGCCCGGGCGCGCGAGATCCTGGCCGACGTGCCGACGCCCAACAACGCGGTGCTACTGGCCGTTTCGCCCGACCAAGCGGTCATCGAGGTGGTCTACGGCTCCGAGGTCCGCGGACGCGGCGCCGAATCGGCCGCCCCACTGGGCGTTGCCGCGGCCTCGTCGGCGTTCGAGCAGGGGCACCTGGTCGACGGTCTGGTCAGCGCGATTCGCGTGCTGAGCGCGGGTATCAGCCCGGCTTAGAGCCATGAGCCACTGCACGTCCCGGTTCGCGACCACGGGGCGCGCCATTGCGGCGGTGACGTTCGCTGATGGTGCTCGGCCCGCCGTTACTGCTGGCCCGCGTCGAACGTGCGCGCGCGCAACGCCCGCTTCACCCCGGCCTGGCCCTCCAGCACCAGGCGGCGCAGCGCTGGGGGCACCTCGGAGTCCGGCGCCGACAGGAACTCGTCGGCGGCGGCGATACCCTCCTCGCTGATGTTCCAGGACGGGTACAGCCCGATCACCACGGTCTGCGCGACCTCGCTGGAACGCCGCGCCCAGACGCCGGGAATGGCCTGGAAATAGCGCGCGGTGAACGGCTTGAGCAACTCACCCTGGCCGGGCGCCGCGAATCCCCCGACGATCGAACGCGCCGACGTGTTGGCCACGGTGTCGTCCTCGACCACCGTGATGAACGCCTGCTCCTTGACCTCAAGCTGGGGACGGGCCGCGGCAGCCTGGGCGCCGTGGCGCTTGCCGGTCGCGGTCGGGTCGCGTCGCACCTCGGCGTCGATGAACGGCGTCTCGATGCCGTCGGCGTCGATATCGCCGGCGGTGGCCAACGCGGTCACGATGCGCCAGCGCAGGTCGGTGTCGATCTCGAGGCCCGCCAGGCCCAATTCGGACGGATCCCGATCGAGCAGATCGGCCAGCGCCGCGATGTGCCGGTCGGCAAGCACCGACGAGCACAGCGTGTTGACGAAGGCGAGCTGGTGATCCGATCCCGGTTCGGCCGCCCGCGCCAGCGCCAGCACCCGATCGGTGAACTGCGGCCAGCCGTGCTCGCGGGCCCAGCCCGGCTCGGCGTAGGAACCCAGCGCGGTCTGCGCCTGCATCAGCAACCGTTGTGCCACACCGACTTCCGTCTCGGCCTGCACGCCGCCGGAGACCAGCGCGACGAAGTCGCGGGCACGCAGCTCGGCCTCGCGGGTCATCTCCCACGCGGCCGACCACACCAGCGAGCGGGGCAGTGGATCGGCGATGTCGGCGACGCGCTCCAGCGCGGTCCGCAACGACTGTGCGTCCAGGCGAAGCGAGCAGTAGGTCAGGTCGTCGTCGTTGACCAGAATCAACTTGCCTGACGAAATACCAACCAGTCCAGGCACTTCCGTCTGTGGCCCGTCGACGTCGAGTTCCTCACGGTGCACCCGCACCAGCTTGCCCGCACCGTCGTCGTCGTAGATCCCGACCGCCAGCCGATGTACCCGGGTTTCACCGGCCCCCGGGGCCGCGCCGCTCTGGGTCACCGCGAAACGGGTGAACTTCCCGTCGGCATCGGTGTCGAATTCGGGCCGCAGCGTATTGAGCCCGGTGGTCTTCAGCCACTGCTGTCCCCAGTTCGACAGGTCGCGGCCCGAGGCCTGCTCGAGCGCGGACAGCAGGTCGCTGAAGGTGGCGTTGCCGAAGGCATGCGTGCGGAAGTAATCGCGCAGTCCGGCCAGGAAGTGCTCCAGCCCGACGTAGGCCACCAGCTGCTTGAGCACCGAAGCGCCCTTGGCGTAGGTGATGCCGTCGAAGTTCACCTCGACCGCGTGCAGGTCGGGGATGTCGGCGGCGATGGGATGCGTCGACGGCAACTGGTCCTGGCGGTAGGCCCACGACTTCTCGACCGTCGCGAATGTCGTCCAGGCTGAGGTGTATTCGGTCGACTCGGCCTGGCACAGCACCGACGCGAACGTCGCGAACGACTCGTTGAGCCACAGGTCGTCCCACCACGTCATGGTGACCAGGTCGCCGAACCACATGTGCGCCATCTCGTGCAGCACCGTTTCGGCGCGCCGCTCGTAGGAGGCGCGGGTGACCTTGCTGCGGAAGACGTAATCCTCCAGGAAGGTCACCGCCCCCGCGTTTTCCATTGCGCCGGCGTTGAATTCGGGAACGAACAGCTGGTCGTATTTGCCGAATGCGTATGGCACCCCAAAGTTCTTGTGGTAGAAGCTAAATCCCTGCTTCGTCTCGGTGAACAACCGCTCGGCGTCCATGTGTTCGGCCAGCGAGGACCGGCAGTAGATGCCCAGCGGGATCTCGCCGTGCTCGTCGCGATAGGAGTCGGTCCACTGCGAGTACGGGCCCGCGATCAGCGCCACCAGATAGGTGCTCATCCGCGGGGTGACCGCAAAACTGTGCACGCCGTCCTCGACCGACGTGGTGGCGCCGTTGGAGATCACCTTCCAGTGCGCGGGCGCGGTCACCCGCAGGTCGAACGTCGCCTTGAGGTCGGGTTGGTCGAAGCAGGCGAACATGCGCTTGGCGTCCGCGGTTTCGAACTGCGAGTACAGGTAGGTCTCGTCGTCGACCGGGTCGACGAAGCGATGCAGTCCCTCGCCGGTGTTCGAGTAGCGGCAGTCGGCGTCGACGACGACCACGTTGCGGTCGGCCAGTCCCCGCAACGGGATGCCGGTCGACTCGTCGTAGCCCGAGACGTCCACGTCGCGCCCGTTGAGGGTGGCACTGCGCACGGTCTCGGCCGACAGGTCGATAACCGTGTCGGCGCCGGCGAGTGCGTCGAACACCACCGTGGTGGTGGACCGGAAAGTACGCGAGGTTCGTTCGCCGGGCCCGCCTGAAACACCGGAGCCGTCGGTGACGTCGAGGCTGATCTGGTAGCTGTCGACGGTGATCAGAGCCGCGCGTTCGACGGCTTGGTCGCGGGTGAGGTTAGGAAGGGCCACCCGTCCAACTTAATAGCGTCGCGGGCTCACAGTGCGGAACGGGAACACGCGCGCGGCGACTACGGTTGTGCACAACGGTGCCCTAACCGTTTCCGATCTCTTCCGAGAGGACTGCGCAATGTCCGAGAAGGCCCCCGCGAAAGACAAGGCCGATTTCTGGTTCGACCCGCTGTGCCCCTGGGCATGGATCACGTCGCGCTGGATCCTCGAAGTCGAAAAGGTGCGCGACATCGAGGTGAACTTCCACGTGATGAGCCTGGCGGTGCTCAACGAGAACCGCGAAGACCTGCCCGAGCAGTACCGCGAAAACATGAAGCGGGCCTGGGGTCCGGTGCGGGTGGCCATCGCCGCCGAGCAGGCGCACGGCGCCGAGGTGCTGGCCCCGCTCTACACCGCGATGGGCACCCAGATTCACAACAAGGGCAACAAGGAACTCGGTGACGTCATCAAGCTGGCGCTCGACGAGGTCGGCCTGCCGGCCGAGCTGGCTGCCGCCGCCGACAACGACTCGTACGACGAGGCTCTGCGCAAGAGCCACCACGCCGGCATGGACGCGGTGGGCGACGACGTCGGAACGCCCACCATCCACGTGAACAACGTCGCGTTCTTCGGGCCGGTGCTGTCGCGGATCCCGCGCGGCGAGGAAGCCGGCAAGCTGTGGGACGCCTCGGTGACCTTCGCCGGTTACCCGCACTTCTTCGAGCTCAAGCGGTCGCGCCACGAAAAGCCCGAGTTCGACTGAGCCGTCTGGCGCCGCCCGGCGTGACCCCGCGCGTTGCGTCGCCCGGGCGACCAGGTAAGGATTGCGGTCATGCGCGTCTACCTGGGTTCAGACCACGCTGGATTCGAGCTCAAGCAAGCGATCATCGACCACCTCAAAAAGACCGGCCACGAGCCGATCGACTGCGGCGCGTTCACCTATGACGCCGAGGACGACTACCCGGCCTTCTGCATCGACGCCGCGAGCCGCGCGGTGGCCGACCCCGACAGTCTGGGCATCGTGATCGGGGGATCGGGCAACGGCGAGCAGATCGCCGCCAACAAGGTGCCGGGCGCGCGGTGCGCGCTGGCCTGGAGCGTCGAGACCGCGTCGCTGGCGCGCCAGCACAACGACGCACAGCTGATCGGCATCGGCGGCCGGATGCACACCGTCGACCAGGCGCTGACATTCGTCGACGCCTTCCTCTCCACGCCGTGGTCGAAAGCCGAACGCCACCAACGGCGTATCGACATTCTCGACGAGTACGAGCGCACTCACCAGGCTCCGCCGGTGCCCGGCGCGCAGGTTTAAGGTGCCCGAAGGCCATACCCTGCACCGCTTGGCCCGGTTGCACCAACGGCGTTTCGGTGGCGCGCCCGTCGCCGTGTCCAGCCCACAGGGCCGCTTCGCCGATGCGGCGTCCGTGGTCGACGGTCAGGTGCTGCGCACGTCCAACGCCTGGGGCAAGCACCTGTTCCACCACTACGCCGGGGGCCCGATCGTGCACGTGCATCTGGGTCTCTACGGCACCTTCACCGAATGGCAACGCTGCGACGAGCTTCCCGAACCGGTCGGGCAGGTGCGGATGCGGATGGTCGGTGCCGAGTTCGGAACCGACCTGCGCGGCCCGACGGTGTGCGAGGTGATCGACGAGGCTCAGGTCAGCGACGTCGTCGCGAAGCTCGGTCCCGACCCGTTGCGCAGCGATGCCGACCCGGCGTGGGCGTGGAACCGAATCACGAAGTCCCGCAGGCCTATTGGCGCGTTGCTGATGGACCAGGGCGTCATCGCCGGGGTGGGAAATGTGTACCGAAGCGAGTTGTTGTTCCGTCATCGCATCGATCCGTACCGGCCCGGGCGAGGGGTCGGTGAAGCGGAATTCGACGCCGCATGGACCGATCTGGTCGCGCTGATGAAGGTCGGCTTGGGGGGCGGCAAGATCGTCGTGGTGCGCCCCGAACACGACCACGGCCCGCCGTCGTATGCACCCGACCGCCCCCGCACGTATGTGTACCGGCGCGCCGGCGAGGCGTGCCGCGTGTGCGGCGGCCCGATCGGCACGGCAGTCCTCGAGGGCCGCAACGTGTTCTGGTGCCCGAACTGCCAAAAGTGACGCGTTCGAACTGCCAGGAAACTGACAGGAAGAAACGCTGGCGTCTCTAGTTTTCGATCGTCTTATCGTGGGTAGAAGTTGCGCTTGTGAAACCGATACCGCGTTTAGCTGCAACGATTTTCGCGGGAGCCGCGTTGGCTCTGGCGGGCGTGGGCGTGGCCGCCGAGGCTGCGGCACAGCCCGGCCCGTTCCCGCAATGGTGTCCGGGGGAGTGGTGGGACCCGGGCTGGGGCAACAACTGGGACTGGAACAACTGCCATGACTGGCGCGGAGGCCCGCCGGGGCCGCCCGGAAATCCGTGGGACCGTGGGCCCGGATGGGGGCCGCCCGGACCTCCGCCGCCGCCTGGCTGGGGCCCGCCCGGACCTCCGCCGCCGCCCGGCTGGGGCCCGCCTGGACCGCCGCCGCCTCCCGGATGGCACCCCTGATTCACACGTCCGTAGTGACAACTGCGCCCTGCCGGCGTTGTCCGGCAGGGCGCGGTTAGCTCGGGTGACTCAGCAGACGTCGACACCCAGCACGGTGTACACCGCGTTGGACAGGGCGAGGCTGCGGGGGTCCGCGTTGGCCTTGGTGGCGTCGAAGCGGTTCGCCACATACGCGTAGCCGATGCCGTGCTCCAGGTCGACGAACCCGAACGAGCCGCCCAGCCCGCCGTGACCGAAGATGCGCGGGTTCGGGCCGTTGACGCACCGCTGGTTGAGCATGTAACCCAGGCCCCAGCCGTGGTCGGCGACACGGGGGCCGAGCACCAGATCGTTCTCCAGCCCGCCCTGCGACACCCGGATCAGATCCATGTGTTCGCGGCTGAGCAGCTTCTCCTGGGCGAGCGCGTTGTAGAACGTGGCCAATCCCAGGGCCGACACCTGCCCGTTGGTGCCCGGGAATTCGAGCCGGCGCCACAGCTCGAGGTCGTAGGAGCTGACCTCGTCGTCGGGCGCGAAGCCCATGGCGACCGCCAGCCCCGCCTTGGGGTGGTCGGACAGGCTGGTCGGGTCGCTGGGGATATGGGTGAGCAGGTCGCGCATATGCGGCTTGTTCACCCGCTCGGCGCAACGCCGTTGCTCGGCGTCGGACAGGCCGATGTGGATATCGGCGCCCAGCGGCTCGGCGATCTCGGTGCGCAGGTACTGACCGATCGTGCGGCCCGTCGTGCGGCGGAAGACCTCACCACAGATGAAGCCGAAGGTCGTCATGTGGTAGCCCTGCGCGGTCCCCGGCTCCCACCACGGTTCGGCGGCGGCGATCTGTGCGCAGGCGTAGTCCCAGTCGGTGACCTGTTGCCAGCTCATCGGCACCCGCGGTCCGATGACCCCGGATCGGTGGCTCATCACCATGGCCAGCGTGATGTCCTGCTTGCCGGCTTGGCCGAACTCGGGCCAATAGCGCGCTACCGGCGCGTGCAGGTCCAGTTCACCGCGGTCGATGAGCTGGTGCACACAGGTGGCCGACAGGCCCTTGGTGCCGGACAGCACCGTCGTCAGCGTGTCTTGCTCCCAGGGCCGGGTGCCGGCCGCGTCGGCCCAGCCACCCCAGAGGTTGACGACGAGGTTCCCGTCGACCCATACCGCGACGGCCGCGCCTTGCTCCAGACGCTCGGCAAAGTTGCGCTCGAACGCGTCGCGGACTCCCGCGAAGTCCGGCGTGCATGAGCCCTTGATGTCCACGTCCAGTTTCAGGTCGCTCATGGCGCCTTTCTGTGGAGCACTACTTACCCGGAGCGGGCGACGGGAATCGAACCCGCGTAGCTAGTTTGGAAGACTAGGGCTCTACCATTGAGCTACGCCCGCATGTATTAGTCGAGCGTGACTTTATCTGGCGGCGAACATCAAATCTAATCGACGCGGCCTTGTGACCGCTCTGTTAGGTCTGCGAGGCCGTTGGTGGGCCGACGCCGTCGCGCCGTAGGATCGCGAGGTCAGCGCGGGGTGTAGCGCAGCTTGGTAGCGCATCCGCTTTGGGAGCGGAAGGCCGCAGGTTCAAATCCTGTCACCCCGACCACGCGCCGCACCACCGAAAACAAAGAACGAGGAGCACATCCGTGAAGAGCAGCGTCGAGCAGTTGAGCCCCACCCGGGTGCGCATCAACGTGGAGGTGCCGTTCACCGAACTCGAGCCCGACTTCCAGCGCGCTTATAAGGAACTGGCCAGGCAGGTCCGGCTGCCCGGGTTCCGGCCCGGCAAGGTGCCGATGAAGTTGCTGGAGGCGCGCTTCGGCCGCGAAGAGATGCTCGACCAGGTCGTCAACGAGGCGCTGCCCACCCGGTATGGACAAGCGGTCACCGAGACCGAGGTGCACCCGATCGGCCGGCCCGAAATCGAGGTGACGAAGAAGGAGTACGGCGAGGACCTCGCATTCACCGCCGAGGTCGACGTCCGTCCCAAGATCACCCTCCCGGACCTCAGTGCGCTGAAGGTGTCGGTGGACCCGATCGCGGTCAGCGACGACGATGTCGACGCCGAGCTGCAGTCGCTGCGGGCCCGATTCGGCACCCTGACCGGAGTGGACCGTCCGGCGGCGGAGGGCGACTTCGTCTCGATCGACCTGTCGGCGACGATCGACGGCGAGGAGGTTCCGGGCGCCGCCGCGCAGGGCCTGTCGCATGAGGTTGGCTCTGGACGGCTGATCGAAGGCCTCGATGACGCGATCGTCGGGCTGTCCGTCGACGAGTCCAAGGAATTCACCGCCAAGCTGGCCACCGGCGAACACGCCGGCAAGGACGCGTTGGTGACCGTTACCGTCAAGACGATCAAGCAACGCGAACTGCCCGAGCCGGACGACGAATTCGCGCAACTGGCAAGCGAATTCGACACGATTGAGGAGTTGCGCAGCAATCTGCGCGATCAAGTGGCCAACCTCAAGCGCGCCGAGCAGGCGGGCAAGATTCAGGAAGCCACGATGGACGCCCTGCTTGAGCAGGTCGAGGTGCCACTGCCGGAGGGCATCGTCGCCGAGCAGTTCGACAGCGCCATGCACGGCGCCATCGACAGCGTCAACCATGACGAAGCCAAGTTCGTGGAGGTGCTTGCCGAGCAGGGCAAGACGCGCGAGGAGTTCGAAACCGAGACGCGCGCCGCGGTAGAGAAGGACGTCCAGCGCCAGCTGTTGTTCGACGCGCTGGCCGATGAATTGGAAGTCCAGGTCGGCCAGGATGACCTGACCGAGCGACTGGTGGCCACGTCGCGGCAGTACGGCATCGAGCCGCAACAACTGTTCTCCTATCTTCAGGAAAACAACCAGCTGCCGGCCATGTTCGCCGATGTGCGGCGCGGTCTGGCGATCGCCGCGGTGGTGTCCAAGGCGACCGTCACCGACACCGACGGCAACACCATCGACACGAGCGAGTTCTTCCCGGACCGCACCAAGAACGCCGATGCCGAGGACGCAGAGGACGCTGACGACGCGGCCGAAGAGTCCAGCGAGGAATGACCCGACCGTGACGCTGTGAGCGAACGCGCCCGTTTCGGGGGTGCGTGGCCGCGAAACGCTGCGCTTGGTTGGTTAGTGTCGTCAGTACAGATCGCAAAGAAAGCAGGTAACCCAGTCGTGACTGATATGCGTTCGAATTCGGTGGGTCTCAACCTCACGGACTCGGTCTATGAGCGCTTGCTCTCCGAGCGCATCATCTTCCTGGGTTCGGAGGTGAACGACGAGGTCGCCAACCGGTTGTGCGCGCAGATTCTGCTGCTCGCCGCCGAGGACAGCGACAAGGACATCAACCTCTACATCAACTCCCCGGGCGGATCGATCAGCGCGGGCATGGCGATCTACGACACGATGGTGCTGGCGCCGTGCGATATCGCCACCTACGCGATGGGGATGGCCGCGTCGATGGGCGAGTTCCTGTTGGCGGCGGGGACCAAGGGCAAGCGCTACGCGCTGCCGCACGCCCGCATCCTGATGCACCAGCCGCTGGGTGGGGTGACCGGTAGCGCGGCCGACATCGCCATTCAGGCCGAGCAATTCCACGTCATCAAGAAGGAGATGTTCCGGCTGAACGCGGAGTTCACCGGTCAGTCGATCGAGCGCATCGAGGCCGACTCCGACCGCGACCGGTGGTTCACCGCGCAGGAGGCCCTGGAATACGGCTTCGTTGACCACATCATCACCCGCGCCGCCCACATCACCAATGGAGAAGCCCGATGAGTTTCCAGAACCCCGAAACCCAGCCCCAGGCGCGCTACATCCTGCCGTCGTTCATCGAGCACTCGAGCTTCGGCGTCAAGGAATCCAACCCGTACAACAAGCTGTTCGAGGAACGCATCATCTTCCTCGGCGTGCAGGTCGACGACGCCTCAGCGAACGACATCATGGCGCAGTTGCTGGTGTTGGAGTCGCTGGACCCCGACCGCGACATCACCATGTACATCAACTCGCCCGGTGGCGGATTCACCTCGCTGATGGCGATTTACGACACCATGCAGTACGTGCGCGCCGACATCCAGACGGTTTGCCTGGGTCAGGCCGCCTCGGCCGCGGCGGTGCTGCTGGCCGCCGGCACGCCGGGCAAGCGGATGGCGCTGCCCAACGCGCGGGTGCTGATCCACCAGCCATCGCTGCAGGGAGTGATCCAGGGGCAATTCTCCGACCTGGAGATCCAGGCCGCCGAGATCGAGCGGATGCGCACGCTGATGGAGACCACGCTGGCCCGGCACACCAATAAGGAGCCCTCGGTCATCCGTAAGGACACCGACCGGGACAAGATCCTGACCGCCGAAGAGGCCAAGGACTACGGGATCATCGACACCGTTCTCGAGTACCGGAAGCTGTCCGCTCAAACGGCATGAGTTTGCGCCGAACGTGCGCTCACTGCGAATTTTCGGCGGCGGTTTCGCGCTGAGTGCACACTCGGCGAACATCGGCAATGTCGGCAATGTCGGTGGGCCCGACCCGGCAGCATCCGCCGACGATGCGCGCGCCGGCGGCGATCCACTGCCGGACGAGTCCGGCGGAGAACCGCGACGTTCCGGTCCAACCATGGCCGTCCCACCGTTGGCCGCTGTTCGGGTAGACGATCACCGGCTTGCCCAGCGTCGAGGCGATCTCGATGGCTCCCAGCACGTCGTCGGGTGCGCAGCAATTGACACCGACCGCGACGATCTCGTCGACCCCGGCAGCCACCGCGAACGCCTCGGCGAGCGGCTGGCCGGCACGCGTGGTCGGCCCGTCGATCGTGTAGCTGAGCCAGGCCGGCACGCCGACCGTACGCACCAAGTCGACCAGCGCCTGGGCCTCGTCGGCGTCCGGCACGGTTTCGCAGGCGAGCACATCGGGGCCGGCCGCGGCCAGGGTCTCCAGTCGCGGCCGATGCCAGCGCCGCAGCGCCTCAACCGAGAGGCCGTAGCGACCCCGGTATTCGGATCCGTCGGCCAGCATTGCGCCATAGGGCCCGACCGAGGCGGCGACGAGAAGGCCGGCGGCGCCGTTCTCTTCGCGCGCCACCCGGGCGAGTTCGACACTGCGGCGCAACAATTCGGCGGAGCGGTCGCGGTCGAACCCGCGGGCCGCAAAGCCGTCGAACGACGCCTGATAGCTGGCGGTCGTCGCGATCGCGGCGCCGGCCCGAAAGTAAGCGGCATGCACCGCGACGATTTCCTCCGGGGCATCGGCCAGCAGCCGCGCCGACCACAGCGGGTCGGACAGGTCGTGACCGCGTGCTTCCAGCTCGGTGGCCAGACCGCCATCGCTGATCAGGACCGATTCGTCCGCCCTGAAAATTCCCCCAGCCAATCCCACCTGGCCACTGTATGGTGGTGGCCTGGCAACCAGCCCGTTTGGTGTTAGCAGCCTCGGTGGGGTAACGACCGCGACACGCCAAAGACACGGAAAGCGCGTCTGCGGCAGTGACGGGGGTTGTCGGGCTATATGTTTTCGGACAGGCATGAATACCACCGACGCGATTCGGCGCTAATGGTCGCGGCGGGCCCGATCCAACGGGTAGCGTCGGGGGAATACATGCGGCACGTTAAAAGACGTACGGCAACAGGAAGTAGGCACTGAGGCACCATGGCGCGCATCGGAGACGGCGGTGATCTGCTGAAGTGCTCATTCTGCGGAAAGAGTCAGAAGCAGGTCAAGAAACTCATTGCGGGCCCCGGGGTCTACATCTGCGATGAGTGCATCGATCTTTGTAACGAGATCATCGAAGAGGAGCTGGCGGACGCCGACGACGTCAAGCTCGACGAGCTCCCCAAGCCCGCTGAGATCCGGGAGTTCCTCGAGGGCTACGTGATCGGGCAGGACACCGCCAAGCGCACGCTGGCCGTCGCGGTCTACAACCACTACAAGCGAATTCAGGCCGGCGAAAAGGGCCGTGACTCCCGGTGCGAGCCGGTCGAGCTGACCAAGTCCAACATCTTGATGCTCGGCCCCACCGGCTGCGGCAAGACCTACCTCGCCCAGACCCTGGCCAAGATGCTCAACGTGCCGTTCGCCATCGCGGACGCCACCGCGCTGACCGAAGCCGGTTACGTCGGTGAGGACGTCGAGAACATTCTGCTCAAGCTGATCCAGGCCGCCGACTACGACGTCAAGCGCGCCGAGACCGGCATCATCTACATCGACGAGGTCGACAAGATCGCCCGCAAGAGCGAGAACCCTTCGATCACTCGCGATGTCTCCGGCGAAGGCGTCCAGCAGGCCCTGCTGAAAATCCTGGAGGGCACGCAGGCGTCGGTTCCGCCGCAGGGTGGCCGCAAGCACCCGCACCAGGAGTTCATCCAGATCGACACCACCAACGTGCTGTTCATCGTCGCGGGTGCGTTCGCCGGTCTGGAGAAGATCATCTACGAGCGCGTCGGCAAGCGCGGCCTGGGCTTCGGCGCCGAGGTTCGTTCCAAGGCCGAGATCGACACCACGGACCACTTCGCCGAAGTGATGCCCGAGGACCTGATCAAGTTCGGTCTGATACCCGAGTTCATCGGCCGGCTCCCGGTCGTCGCCTCGGTCACCAACCTCGACATGGAGTCGCTGGTCAAGATCCTGTCCGAGCCGAAGAACGCGCTGGTCAAGCAATACACCCGCTTGTTCGAGATGGACGGCGTCGAGCTGGAGTTCAGCGACGACGCGCTCGAGGCGATCGCCGACCAGGCGATCCACCGCGGCACCGGTGCCCGCGGCTTGCGCGCCATCATGGAAGAGGTGCTGCTGCCGGTGATGTACGACATCCCGAGCCGCGACGACGTCGCCAAGGTGGTCGTGACCAAGGAGACCGTGCAGGACAACGTCTTGCCGACGATCGTGCCGCGTAAGCCCTCGCGCACCGAGCGCCGCGACAAGAGCGCCTAACTAGGACTCGGGCACGCCCGTTCCGTCCAGCGACGCAGTTCCGCGCCGACTGGCTCGTCCGCTGGACCTGCTGAATTTCCTGCTGGCCGACGTGCGCGACGGGCTGGGGCCCTATCTCTCGATCTACCTGCTGCTGACCCACCACTGGGACCAGGAGTCGATCGGCTTCGTCATGGCGATCGGCGGTGTCGGCGGCATTCTTGCGCAGGCACCGGTGGGCGCGCTGGTCGACAACACCACCGCCAAGCGAGCCCTGATCATCGCCGGTGCCTCGACAGTCACGGTCGCGTCGCTGGCGATGCCGATGTTTCCCGGCTTCTACTCGATCTCGGTGCTGCAGGTGCTGGCCGGAATCGCCGGCTCGGTATTCGCGCCGGCGCTGGCCGCGATCACCCTGGGCATCGTCGGGCCGAGATGGTTCTCGCGCCGAATCGGCCGCAACGAGTCGTTCAACCATGCCGGAAACGCCACGGCCGCAGCCATTACCGGGGGGCTGGCCTATTTCTTCGGTCCGGCGGTGGTCTTCTGGGTGCTTGCCGTGATGGCGGCGGCCAGCATCGCCGCGACCCTGGGTATCCCGCGCGATGCCATCGACCATGACGTCGCCCGGGGCATGGATCACGTGCCCGGCGCGCAGCACACCGAGCCCTCACACCTGAGCGTGCTGTGGCACAACCGCAGGCTGATGATCTTCGCCGCCTCGGTTGTCGCGTTTCATTTTGCGAACGCCGCGATGCTGCCGCTGGTCGGCCAGTTGCTCGCGCTGCATAACAAGCAAGTCGGGACCGCGCTGATGGCTCTCTGCATCGTCGCGGCGCAAGTGGTGATGGTGCCGGTTGCCTATTTGGCCGGCGCCAAGGCCGACTCCTGGGGACGAAAGCCGATCTTTTTATTCGGATTCGCGATTCTGACGGCTCGCGGCTTTCTCTACCCGCTGTCGGGCAATTCGTATTGGTTGGTCGGCGTACAGCTACTGGACGGGGTGGGTGCCGGCATTTTCGGGGCGCTGTTTCCTCTCGTCGTGCAAGACGTGACCCATGGGACGGGCCGATTCAACCTCAGCCTGGGAGCGATCACAGCGGCGACCGGATTGGGTGCCGCGGTGTCGAACTACGCCGCGGGCGCCATCGTGGTCGCGGCCGGCTACAACGTCGCCTTCTTGGCTCTGGGCGGCCTCGCCGGTGCGGGTTTCGTGCTGTATCTGCTCGCGATGCCGGAGACGGCGGTGCGTGAACAACATGCCGGATAACGATCGATTACGGCAGACAAACGCATTGGCGACGACGTGACCAAGACCACAGTTTTGTGTCGTACTCGTCGGTAGCCCTTGCTGACTACGTGTTTTGCTTAAGATATTGGTAAGTACGCGTAGCCAAGGATGTCCTTGTGACACGAAAACCAGTGCAATAATTGGTACTACGAGTCTCATACAACCCTAAGTGCGTGGGACTCACTTTGACGGCGCGTAACCTGAAACTTCGGCAGTGTGCCTGTCCGGTTAACAAATGGAAGGCGGAGACGTGGATCCGAACGGCAGTGGAGCCGGGTCAGATTCTCATGGCGGGGCCCCTCTTGTCGGGTCGGACCGTCAACGCCTGGAACAGGTCGTCATCCGATTCGCCGGCGATTCCGGCGACGGTATGCAGCTAACCGGTGACCGGTTCACCTCGGAGGCCGCGCTGTTCGGCAATGACCTCGCGACCCAGCCGAACTATCCCGCCGAGATCCGCGCCCCCGCAGGCACATTGCCCGGGGTCTCGTCATTCCAGATTCAAATCGCCGACTACGACATCTTGACCGCCGGCGACCGGCCCGACGTGCTCGTCGCGATGAACCCGGCCGCGCTGAAGGCCAACATCGGCGACCTGCCGCGCGGCGGAATGGTGATCGCGAACTCCGACGAATTCACCAAGCGAAACCTGACCAAGGTCGGTTACGTAGCAAACCCGTTGGAGACCGACGAGCTGTCCGACTATGTGGTGCACTCCGTCGCGATGACCACGCTGACGCTCGGCGCCGTCGAGGCGATCGGCGCGTCCAAGAAAGACGGACAGCGCGCCAAGAACATGTTCGCGCTCGGCCTGTTGTCGTGGATGTACGGGCGACCGATCCAGACCAGCGAGAACTTCATCAGGGAGAAGTTCGTCCGCAAGCCCGACGTCGCCGAGGCCAATGTGCTCGCGCTCAAGGCAGGCTGGAACTACGGCGAGACCACCGAGGCCTTCGGCACCACGTATGAGGTGTCCCGGGCGACCCTGCCCACCGGCGAATACCGTCAGATCTCCGGCAACACCGCGCTGGCCTACGGCATCGTGGCGGCCGGCCAGCTGTCCGGCATTCAGGTCGTGCTCGGCAGCTACCCGATCACGCCGGCGTCGGACATCCTGCACGAGCTGTCCAGGCACAAGAACTTCAACGTGATCACCTTCCAGGCCGAAGACGAGATCGGCGGCATCTGCGCCGCGATCGGGGCTTCGTATGGCGGCGCGCTGGGCGTGACCAGCACCTCCGGGCCGGGTATCTCGCTGAAATCCGAGGCACTCGGCCTGGCCGTGATGACCGAACTGCCGCTGCTGGTCATCGACGTGCAGCGAGGCGGACCCTCGACCGGCCTGCCCACCAAGACCGAGCAGGCCGACCTGCTGCAGGCGCTCTATGGCCGTAACGGCGAGTCACCGGTGGCGGTGCTGGCGCCGCGGTCGCCGTCCGACTGCTTCGAGACCGCCCTGGAGGCGGTGCGCATCGCGGTGTCCTACCACACGCCGGTGATCCTGTTGTCCGACGGCGCGATCGCCAACGGCTCGGAGCCGTGGAAGATCCCGGACGTCTCGACGCTGAAGCCGATCACGCACAACTTCGCCAAGCCCGACGAGCCCTTCCAGCCTTACGCGCGGGACCCGGAGACGCTGGCCCGCCAGTTCGCCGTTCCGGGCACGCCGGGTCTGGAGCACCGGATCGGCGGCCTGGAGGCCGCAAACGGTTCGGGCGCAATCTCTTACGAGCCGGTCAACCACGACTTGATGGTTCGGCTGCGCCAGGCCAAGATCGACGGGATCTCGGTGCCCGACCTGGAAGTCGACGACCCGACCGGGGATGCCGAGCTGTTGCTGATCGGCTGGGGCAGCTCGTACGGCCCGATCGGTGAAGCCTGCCGGCGCGCGCGGCGCAAGGGCATCAAGGTCGCCCACGCCCACCTGCGTTATCTCAATCCGTTTCCCGCCAACCTCGGCGACGTGCTGCGTCGGTACCCGAGGGTGGTGGCACCGGAGATGAACTTGGGGCAGCTGGCAATGCTGCTGCGCGCCAAGTACCTGGTCGACGTGCAGTCGGTCACCAAGGTGCAAGGCGTTGCCTTCCTCGCCGACGAGGTCGGACGGCTCATCCGCGCGGCCCTGGCCGGGACCCTGGCCGAGATCGAGCAAGACAAAGCGATGGTCGCCAGAATGGCGGCAGCAACGGTTGGAGCTAACGCATGACGCGTGACGGCGACGATGCAGTGGGGCTACCTCCCGCTGGCGGGGGACAAAGCGATGGGGAGGAGCGGCGCTCGTGACTAACGCGATCAGCGGCGACCTGGCGGGCACCGACCTCGGCTTGACTCCGAGGTTGAAGAAGAACGATGGTGTGCCCACCACCGATCAGCCGCAGAAGGGCAAGGACTTCACCAGTGACCAAGAGGTCCGCTGGTGCCCGGGCTGCGGTGACTACGTCATCCTCAACACGATCCGCAACTTCCTGCCGGACCTCGGCCTGCGCCGCGAGAACATCGTGTTCATCAGCGGTATCGGCTGCTCGAGCCGCTTCCCCTACTACCTCGAGACCTACGGGTTCCACTCGATCCACGGCCGCGCGCCGGCGATCGCGACCGGCCTGGCGCTTTCCCGCGAGGACCTGTCGGTCTGGGTTGTCACCGGCGACGGCGACGCGCTGTCGATCGGCGGCAACCACCTGATCCACGCGCTGCGCCGCAACGTCAACATCACCATCCTGCTGTTCAACAACCGGATCTACGGGTTGACCAAGGGCCAGTACTCACCGACGTCCGAGGTCGGCAAGATCACCAAGTCGACGCCGATGGGTTCCCTGGATCACCCGTTCAACCCGGTGTCGCTGGCACTGGGCGCCGAGGCGACCTTCGTCGGTCGGGCGCTGGACTCCGACCGCGCCGGGCTGACCGAGGTGTTGCGCGGTGCCGCAGAGCACCGCGGTGCCGCGGTGGTCGAGATCCTGCAGGACTGCCCGATCTTCAACGACGGATCGTTCGACGCGCTGCGTAAAGAAGGAGCCGAGGACCGCGTGATCAACGTGCGTCACGGCGAGCCAATTGTGTTCGGCGCCAATGGCGAATACTGCGTGGTGAAATCGGGCTTCAGTCTCGAGGCCGCCAAGACCGCCGATGTGGCCGTCGAGGAGATCGTCAAGCACGACGCGCACACCGACGACCCGGCCTACGCGTTCGCGCTGTCGCGGCTGTCGGACCAGAACCTCGATCACACCGTGCTGGGCATCTTCCGGGATGTCTCGCGGCCCACCTACGACGACGCGGCCCGCGCTCAGGTCGCCGCGGCCCGGGCCGCCACCGCGTACGACGCGGCCGCGCTGCAGTCTCTCCTGCGCGGGCGTGACACCTGGACCGTCGACTAAGGGGCTGCGCTCGTGTCCGATGCAGTGTCATTGGCCGCAGTAGTACTCGCCGGGGGCGAATCGCGGCGCATGGGCCGCGATAAGGCCACCCTGCCGGGTCCCGGCGGAGCCGCCACGATGGCCGAGTATGTCGTCGGTGTCGTGGCGCAGCGCTGTGAGCCGGTATTCGTCGTCGCAGCGCCGGGCCAGCCGCTGCCTAAGCTAGCGGCGCATGTCATCCGTGACGAGATCCAGGGGTTGGGGCCGCTGCCCGCAACCGGGCGAGGACTGCGCGCCGCCGCGGCGGCGGGTGCCCAGTTCGCCTTCGTCTGCGCGGTCGACATGCCGCTGCTGACACCGGAATTGATCGACGAGCTGATGGCCCTCGCCACCAAGACCAACGCCGAAGTGATCGTGCCTTGGGACGGCCGCAGCCACTTCCTGGCCGCGGTGTACCGCACCGTTCTGGCCGACCGCATCGATGCACTGGTGGCCACCGGGGAGCGCAGGATGAGCGCGCTGATCGACGCGTCCGACGCCCAGCAGATCGTGCTGCCGGATTCACGTGCGTTGACCAACGTCAATACCGACGCCGAGTTGCGCGCCCTGGTCCTTCCCGGCGCCTGACGCGCCCCGGCGAGTTTTCGCCATTCTTGAGATTAGTTATTCGGTTTCATCTGGATTTATCGCGATAAAGAAATCGCTTAAATGCGCGATCAGTTAACCGTTCGTTCATCCTTGTTTGCGATTCAAATGCAGGGAATATCCGGCTGGTCGGCGCGTTATTGCCGCATGTGCCGGAATCAGGGCGATTCCATCAGCAGCGGATCACGTTGTGCCACAATAGTTTTCGAGCACTGCTCAGCCCGCCGGCGGGGCCGGGTCGTCACCGGCACGGTCATGTGGGCCGCTGAAGGAGCGAGGCAGATTTTCTCCAGCAAATTGCTTTGTGTAAATGCGGGGGGTGCGCCGCGCACCTTCTGGCCTTAGGCGCGACGGCCGACGCGCCGGACGGACGTTGCGGCGTCGCTGGGCATATTTCTCGCTAAAGCCGTTGAAGCACTGCGTAACTCGACTGAAACGGTTGTCGAGACATGTTTACGCGATGCTAACGCCCGTGGTTTGGGTGCCCCGCGCTTGCGTCGACCAACGGCGTTGTGGAAGAGCATGTTTCAGCTGCTAGCGGCATATTTTTTGGAGTGATTCGAGTCGAGCTGAACCGATCAAGATCAATGTTCTCGTGCCGGCCGATCGATCTCGGTCGCGGCTGCCGGCAAGCGGAACCGGCTGATACCTCGACTGTCTGGCAAACGGGTGGCCCAGCTCACAAAATGTGCGTGATTCGAGTCACGAAAACGGCATGATCTTGACCTGGGAGTTTGCGAAGAAAAGGCGTCGCTGACCTGCATAAATTATTCTCGGTTCACGTCGTGATCTGCTCGTTATTGTTCCGAGATATCGGCGTGTCGGATATGACGAATGCTTCCTAGTCCCATACGGTGCCTTTTAGCCCGAAAGGGGTTAAACAAAATTTAATCCACATACCCGTGTGTGAGCGAGGTTGCGGACGGCTATCGCCGCCTGGCAGCCAGCGGCTTTGTGCCTGCTGGGCAGACCCTGCCCTCGCTGTCGTGCCGGAACGAGACGGCATGGTCCAGAGCACCTATTTCCACTTCACGAACCACCTAAACCCATCCGTGGGTTTGCTTTGGCGCGCGCACTCGCGAAAGGAACGCTTTGAAAAACGTCCGTAAGACGCTCATCCTCGCTGCTATCACAGGTTCGCTGGTGACGCTTCCGTCCGCCACCGCGAGCGCGGATGTGCCCCCGCCGCCGGCTCCCGACGCCCCGGCTCCCGGCGCGCCCGCGCCGGTGGGCTTCGACGTTCCGCCGCCTCCGGCACCGGACGCCCCGCCGCCTGCGCCGGTGGGCTTTGACCTCAAGGCGTACAGCGTGAACTGGGATGCCATCGCGCAGTGCGAGTCGGGTGGCAACTGGGGGATCAGTACCGGCAACGGCTTCTCCGGTGGCCTGCAGTTCACCCCGAGCACCTGGCGTGCCAACGGTGGGTCGGGTTCCCCGTCCGGCGCGAGCCGCGAGGAGCAGATCCGGGTGGCCGAAAACGTGCTGCACTCGCAGGGGATCGGCGCGTGGCCGGTCTGCGGCCGTCGCGGCTGACCTCAACGACCACAGAAAATGCCGGGCCTTGTGCCCGGCATTTTCTGTTGAGGAAGCCGCGGGTACGCGCGGCCGCGGATCAGCCGATGTCGATCCGGTACCGTCGCGACGATGACCGCATCGGGGCGTGAATTCGACATCGTGCTGTACGGGGCGACCGGCTTCGTCGGGAAGCTCACCGCCGAATACCTGGCACGCGCCGGAGCCGGTGCGCGGATCGCCTTGGCCGGCAGGTCGGAAGATCGCGTGCGCGCCGTTCGCGACAGCCTGGGGGAGACCGCGCAGTCCTGGCCGGTGCTGAGCGCCGATGCGGCGTCGCCCTCGACCCTGGACGAGATGGCCGCTCGCACCCAGGTCGTCGTCACCACGGTCGGGCCCTACGCCCGCTATGGAATGCCGTTGGTGGCTGCCTGCGCCGCGGCGGGCACCGACTACGCGGACCTGACCGGCGAGCCGATGTTCATCCGCGAGGCCATCGACCTGTATCACAAGCAAGCCGCCGACAACGGCGCCCGCATCGTGCACTGCTGCGGATTCGATTCAGTTCCTTCGGATCTGACGGTCTATGCGCTGTACCGGACGGCACAAGACGACGGCACTGGCGAGCTCGGCGACACCAACTTCGTGATGCGCGCGTTGATGGGTGGGTTCTCCGGTGGGACGGTCGCGTCGCTCGTCGGCGTGCTGCGAGCCGCGTCCAGTGACCCGGGTGTCCGCAGCCTGATCGCCGACCCCTACACGCTGAGTACTGATCGCGGCGCCGAACCCGAACTCGGGCGGCAGCCCGATCTGCCCTGGCGGCGAGGTCGCTATATCGCGCCCGAGCTGACGGGAGTATGGACAGCCGGTTTTCTGATGTCGTCGATTAACACCCGAATCGTGCGCCGCAGCAACGCATTACAGGATTGGGCATACGGCCGGCGGTTCCGCTACACCGAGCACATGAGCCTGGGTTCGTCGCCGCTCGCGCCGGTGGCGTCGGCGATCATGGCCGGGATCGGCAACGCCTCGTTGGGACTGGGCAGTCGCTACTTCCGGCTGCTGCCGGGCGCGCTGGTGGACCGCATCACACCCAAACCCGGCACCGGTCCGAGCGAAAAGGCGCGTGACCGCGGCTACTACCGGCTCGAGACCTACACCACCACAACCCGTGGTGCCCGGTATGTGGCGAGGATGGAGCAGCGGGGGGACCCCGGATACAAGGCGACGGCGGTGTTGCTGGGGGAGTGCGGCCTGGCCCTCGCACTGGACCGGGACAAGCTCACGGACCTGCGCGGTGTGCTCACTCCGGCGGCCGCGATGGGTGACGTTCTGCTGACCCGGCTGCCCGCTGCCGGCGTGTCGCTGCGGACCGAGCGGTTGGATTAAACCAGCTGCCACAACGGCTTTCGATCGGCACTGCATCGGACTAATGTCCTACTCGGCTTGCCCGAACATCCGCAAGAGACGATTCGTCGCCACAGACCGCGCCGCGCGAAGTAGTCAAGCGTCACAGCACGTCTGGCGCGATCGTCGAAGATTTCCGATGGTTTCGATTCCGTCGAGGGAGGTATGCCAGCAGACGTGTCCGGCGTCATCGCGCCGGCCCAGATCACGAGAGGGAAAAGCCATGTCAGACACGCTTACTGAAGGACAACAGTTGCAGCGGGGGCAATCGCTGGCTTCCAAGAACGGGGCCTACACGCTGACGCTGCAAGACGACGGCAACCTCGTGCTGGCCGCCCGCGGCGAAGCGTTGTGGGCGACGGCGACCAACGGCCAAGACGTGCAGCGCGCCGAGGTGCAGCGCGACGGCAATTTCGTCCTGTACACGTCGGACAGGCCGGTATGGCACACCGACACCAAAGGCAAGAAGGACGTGCGGCTGGTGCTTCAGGACGACTGCAACCTCGTGCTTTACGCAGCGGACGGACCGGCGTGGTCCACCCACACCGAGACCGACGGTCCGCCACCTCCGGCGCCGGCCGCCGAACCCGCGGACACGACGACCGATACGTCCGAGCCCGTCGCCGAGCCCGCCCCGGAACCGATGTCCGGTCCCGTCGGCGGCGTTCCGGAGCCCGCGGGCGAGGCGCCCCCCGAGCCCGCGCCGCGCACCTACACCGTCGTCTCCGGCGACACGCTGTGGGCGATCGCGGAGCGGTTCTACGGTGACGGCAGCAAGTATCAGGTGATCGCGGACGCCAGCGGTGTCTTTGATCCAGACCTGATCCACCCCGGTCAGGTGCTCACGATTCCCTGATCGGGGCGGTGGTACCGAGAGTGACCGAGCACACGCGTGTTCGGGCGCTTACACGCGGGCCTGTCGCGGTTCCTAGAATTGACCGGTGACCGCCAGCCCCCGCTCCGCCGCCGACCTGCCCAAGTCGTGGGATCCCGGCGCGCTGGAGTCGGCGATCTACCAGAAATGGGTTGACGCCGGTTACTTCAAGGCGGACCCGACCAGTTCCAAGCCCGGGTACTCGATTGTGCTGCCGCCGCCGAACGTCACGGGCAGCCTGCACATGGGCCACGCGCTGGAACACACGATGATGGACGCCCTGACCCGCCGCAAGCGCATGCAGGGATACGAGGTGTTGTGGCAGCCGGGAATGGACCACGCCGGCATCGCGACGCAGAGCGTCGTCGAAAAGCAGCTCGCGGTGGACGGCAAGACCAAAGAGGACTTCGGCCGCGAGCTCTTCGTCGACAAGGTCTGGGATTGGAAGCGCGAGTCCGGCGGCGCCATCGGCGGCCAGATGCGCCGCCTCGGCGACGGGGTCGACTGGGACCGCGACCGGTTCACGATGGACGAGGGCCTGTCCCGCGCGGTCCGGGCCATATTCAAACGGCTCTACGACGCGGGGCTGATCTATCAGGCCGAACGACTGGTCAACTGGTCGCCGGTGCTCCAGACGGCGATCTCCGATATCGAGGTCGACTATCAGGAGGTCGAAGGCGAACTGGTGTCGTTCCGGTACGGGTCGCTCGACGACTCGCAGCCGCACATCGTGGTGGCCACCACCCGGGTCGAGACGATGCTCGGTGACACGGCGGTCGCGGTGCATCCCGACGACGAGCGCTACCGTCACCTGGTCGGCACCACGCTGCCGCACCCATTCCTCGATCGGCAGCTGATCATCGTCGCCGACGAGCACGTGGACCCCGAATTCGGCACCGGCGCAGTCAAAGTCACGCCTGCGCACGACCCGAACGACTTCGAGATCGGGTTGCGGCACGAGTTGCCGATGATCTCGATCCTCGACACCAAGGGCCGGATCGCGGCTACCGGAACACAATTCGACGGCATGGACCGCTTCGAAGCTCGTGTCGCCGTTCGTGAGGCGCTGGCCGCGCAGGGCCGGGTGGTCGCGGAGAAGCGTCCCTACCTGCACAGCGTTGGGCACTCGGAGCGCAGTGGCGAACCGATCGAGCCCCGGCTGTCGCTGCAGTGGTGGGTCAGGGTGGAGTCGCTGGCCAAGGCCGCCGGCGACGCGGTGCGCAACGGGGACACCGTGATTCACCCGGCCAGCCTGGAACCGCGCTGGTTCGGTTGGGTTGACGACATGCACGACTGGTGCATCTCGCGACAGCTGTGGTGGGGCCACCGCATCCCGATCTGGTACGGGCCCGACGGCGAACAGGTCTGCGTCGGCCCGGACGAGACCCCGCCGGAGGGCTGGACTCAAGACCCCGACGTGCTGGACACCTGGTTTTCGTCGGCGCTCTGGCCGTTCTCCACGCTGGGCTGGCCGGATAAGACTCCGGAACTGGAAAAGTTCTATCCGACAAGTGTTTTGGTGACCGGATATGACATCCTGTTTTTCTGGGTGGCGCGGATGATGATGTTCGGCACCTTTGTCGGCGCCGACGACGCGATCACGCTCGGCGGTTCCCGCGGACGGCAGGTGCCGTTCACCGACGTCTTCCTGCACGGGCTGATCCGCGACGAGTTCGGCCGAAAGATGAGCAAGTCCAAGGGAAACGTGATCGACCCGCTGGACTGGCTGGAGATGTTCGGGGCCGATGCGCTGCGGTTCACCCTCGCCCGCGGCGCCAGTCCCGGCGGCGACCTGTCCGTCGGCGAGGATGCCGTCCGCGCGTCGCGCAACTTCGTCACCAAGCTGTTCAATGCCACCCGCTTCGCGTTGCTCAACGGCGTGGCATGGCGCCCTGAAAAGACACTGCCGCCGGTCGCAGAGCTGACCGACGCCGACCGATGGATCCTGGGGCGGTTGGAAGGGGTTCGCGCCGAGGTGGATTCGGCGTTCGACAGCTACGAGTTCAGCCGGGCCTGCGAGGCGCTCTACCACTTCGCGTGGGACGAATTCTGTGACTGGTATGTCGAAGTGGCGAAGGTGCAGCTCGCCGACGGGCTCACCCACACCACCGCGGTGCTGGCCGCGGCCCTCGATACGCTGCTGCGGTTGCTGCACCCGGTCATCCCTTTTGTAACCGAGGAGCTATGGCAGGCGTTGACCGGTGAGGAGTCCCTGGTCATCGCCGAGTGGCCGAAGCCCTCCGGTATCAGCCTGAATTCCGTTGCGGTGCAGCGTGTCAGCGATATGCAGCGGTTGGTCACCGAGGTTCGCCGGTTCCGCAGCGACCAGGGTCTGGCCGACCGGCAGAAGGTGCCGGCCCGGCTGGCCGGAGTCGAGGACAGCGGTCTGAGCACTCAAGTGTCCGCGGTGACATCGCTGGCGTGGCTCACCGCGCCGGGCGCCGAGTTCAACCCGTCGGCATCGGTGGAAGTTCGGCTGAACGGCGGCACCGTCGTCGTCGAACTCGACACGTCGGGCACCATTGACGTCGCCGCCGAGCGCCGCCGCCTGGAAAAGGACTTGGCCGCAGCGCAGAAGGAATTGGCCTCCACTGCAGCAAAATTGGGTAACACTGACTTCCTGGCCAAGGCGCCGGAACAAGTCGTCACCAAGATCCGCGATCGTCAGCGGGTTGCCCAAGAGGAAACCGAACGCATCAACACCCGGCTGGCCGGGCTGCAATGACCGACGAGCCCGACTGGCTCGACGAACCTGGGGCCACCAGCTCTGCTCCGGCGCCGGATGCCGCTCCGACGCCGGACGAGATCGCGTCCCTGTTACAGGTCGAGCACCTGCTGGACCAGCGTTGGCCCGAGACGAAAATCGAACCGAGCCTGACCCGTATCAGCGCCCTGATGGATCTGCTCGGCTCGCCGCAGCTCGGTTATCCGTCGATCCACGTCGCGGGGACCAACGGAAAGACGTCGGTGGTGCGCATCATCGACGCGCTGCTGACCGCGCTGCACCGGCGCACCGGCCGCACCACCAGCCCGCATCTGCAGTCGGCGATCGAGCGCATCGCGATCGACGGAAAGCCGATCAGCCCAGCGCAATACGTGGCGACCTACCGCGAGATCGAGCCGTTCGTCCAGATGATCGACGCGCAGTCGCAGGCCGCGGGTGGTCCGGCGATGAGCAAGTTCGAGGTGCTGACGGCGATGTCATTCGCGGCCTTCGCCGATGCGCCCGTCGAGGTCGCCGTGGTCGAGGTCGGCATGGGTGGGAGCTGGGATGCCACCAACGTGATCAACGCGCCCGTCGCGGTCATCACCCCGGTCGGCATCGACCACGTCGAATACCTCGGTGAGGACATCGCCGGGATCGCGGGCGAGAAGGCGGGCATCATCACCAAGGCTCCAGAAGGTGCGCCCGATACCGTCGCGGTCATCGCCCGCCAAGTGCCGGAGGCGATGGAAGTGATTCTGGCACAGACTGTTTCGGCCGATGCCGCCGTCGCGCGTGAGGACTCGGAGTTCGCGGTGCTGAGCCGTCGGGTCGCAATCGGCGGGCAGGTCCTGGAGCTGCAGGGCCTCGGCGGGGTGTACTCCGACATGTACCTGCCGCTGCACGGCGAGCACCAGGCGCACAACGCGGTGGTGGCTCTGGCGGCGGTCGAGGCCTTCTTCGGCGCCGGGACGCAGCGTCAGCTCGACGTCGAGGCGGTGCGGGCCGGTTTCGCTGCTGTCACCAGTCCGGGCCGGCTGGAGCGCATGCGCAGCGCGCCAACGGCTTTCATCGACGCCGCGCACAATCCCGCCGGAGCGGCCGCGCTAGCGCAGACGCTGGACAGTGAGTTCGACTTTCGCTTCCTGGTCGGGGTCCTGTCCGTGATGGCCGACAAGGACGTCGACGGCATCCTGGCCGCGCTGGAGCCGGCGTTCGATGCCGTCGTCGTGACCCACAACGGGTCGCCGCGGGCACTGGATGTCGAGGCGCTGTCGCTGGCCGCCCAGCAGCGGTTCGGGCCCGACCGGGTGTTGACCGCCGAAAACCTTCGTGACGCGATCGACGTCGCGACCGCGCTGGTCGACGACGCCGCCGCCGAGGGCGAGGCGGAAGAGTTTTCCGGCACCGGGATGGTGATCACCGGCTCGGTGTTCACCGCTGGGGCGGCGCGTACCTTGTTTGGTCGTGACCCCGAATGACCGATAGCGAGCAGAGTCCGCCGCCGGCCGACCCCTGGAAGAGCTTCCGGGGCGTGATGGCCGCGACGCTGATCCTGGAGGCGATCGTGGTGTTGTTGGCGATCCCGGTGGTCGGCGCGGTCGGCGGCGGACTGACCTCGGTGTCCCTGGGCTATCTGGTCAGCGTGGCCGGGTTGCTCATCGTGCTGTCCGGAGTGCAGGGCAGGTCCTGGGCGATCTGGGTGAACCTGAGCGTGCAGCTCGTCGTCCTCGCCGGGTTCGCGGTGTACTCCGGCATCGGATTCATCGGCGTGTTGTTCACCGGGCTGTGGCTGCTGATCGCGTACTTCCGCGCCGAGGTCCGCCGGCGTCAGCGGCAAACACCGCCGGGCTGAGTCGCGATTCTTTCTGTACGCTGACCGCCGTGACGGAACGGACCCTGGTACTGATCAAGCCCGATGGCGTCGAACGGCGGCTGATCGGCGAGATCATCAGCCGCATCGAGCGCAAGGGCCTCGCGATCGCGGCGCTTGAGCTGCGCAGCGTCAGCAAAGAACTGGCCACGCAGCACTACGCCGAGCACGACGGCAAGCCGTTCTTCGACTCGCTACTCGACTTCATCACGTCGGGACCAGTCGTGGCGGCGATCGTCGAGGGACCGCGCGCCATCGCGGCGTTTCGGCAGCTCGCGGGGGGTACCGACCCGGTGGAGAAGGCCGTCCCCGGCTCCATCCGCGGCGATTTCGGGCTGGAAACGCAGCTGAATCTGGTGCACGGATCCGACTCGGTCGATTCAGCCAAGCGCGAAATCGCGCTATGGTTTCCCGGCGCTTAGGCCCTTAGACCCACGCCCCGTCGCCGGGGTTCCAGGTCAGGCTCGTTTGGGCCAGCGGCGTGATGTGGGATACTGACTGCGGGTGAACGTCGCCGGACCGGCGTCAGACACCCGA
Source organism: Mycobacterium ahvazicum (assembly GCF_900176255.2). GTDB lineage: Bacteria > Actinomycetota > Actinomycetes > Mycobacteriales > Mycobacteriaceae > Mycobacterium > Mycobacterium ahvazicum. Next base: position 1,328,013 of record NZ_FXEG02000003.1, on the reverse strand, counting down.
ATGAAGACTTAGACAAGCGCGACCATTGCCAGCTCGCGATGTTGCGCCGCATGTCAGGCCGACATTCAGCACGGCGCCGAGTGGGTTCAAGCCAAGTCGCTCGGGGCAAGACCATCACAAGTCCGGGAGAAGTGACCCGGGCACATAGCGAAGCCCTCGCGTGGCCGCGTCGACATGACGCGCCCGGGGGCTTGAGGAGAATACGTGATTGACGGTGACCAAACTTCAGACAGTTCAACTACGCCGGCTCAGGAGGACCTGCCGGACCGTCTGAGAGTCCACTCCCTGGCGCGAGCGCTGGGTACCACCAGCAAGCGGGTGGTCGACGCGCTCAGCGCGCTGGACGGACGCATCCGCAGCGCGCATTCCGGCGTCGACTATGAGGACGCGATTCGGGTGCGCGATCTGCTGTCGCCGCGGCCACCGGAGAACTTCGTGGCCTTCAGCAGCGCCGAGGTCAGCTCGCCCGGGGCATCCGAGTCCCGGGTGGCGGTCGAGAACGCGATCGACCGCCCCGCCTACATGCCGCTGTTCGTCGCGCCACAGCCCGTCGCAACCGACGTTCAACGCCGGGCCGACGACAGCGCCGACACCGACACCGACGATTCCGATGACGGTGACGACGATGACGAGGAACAGGCCGATCGGCCGGCTAACCGGCGGCGGCGCCGGGGCCGGCGGGGTCGCGGCCGTGGCCGTGGCGAACAGGGCGGTCCCGACCCGGACGACGACGGCGACGGCGATCAGCGCGGCCAGAGATCCGCTGACTCCGACGACTCGGACGACTCCGACGACGACTCGGACGACTCCGACGACGACAACGGCGCCGATGACGGTTCGCCGGACGGCGCCAACCGGCGTCGTCGCAGGCGTCGTCGTCGTAAGTCGGGTTCGGGTGACGACAACGACGACAGCGCCGCACCGGACGATCCGCCGAACACCGTGGTGCACGAGCGAGCGCCGCGCGGCAAGGGCGGCTCCTCCGATGACAGCAGGGGCAACAACGCCTCGAGCAACGCCGAGATCAAGGGCATCGACGGGTCGACGCGGCTAGAGGCCAAGCGGCAGCGCCGCCGCGACGGGCGTGACGCCGGACGGCGCCGCCCGCCCGTACTCACCGAGGCCGAATTCCTGGCGCGCCGCGAGGCCGTCGAACGGGTCATGGTGGTGCGCGACCGGGTCCGCACCGAGCCGCCGCACCCGGGTGCGCGCTACACGCAGATCGCCGTGCTCGAAGACGGCATCGTCGTCGAGCATTTCGTGACGTCGGCGGCATCGGCGTCACTGGTCGGCAACATCTACCTCGGCATCGTGCAGAACGTGCTGCCCTCGATGGAGGCGGCCTTCGTCGACATCGGTCGCGGCCGCAACGGCGTGCTGTACGCCGGCGAGGTCAACTGGGAGGCCGCGGGGCTGGGCGGGTCGGAGCGCAAGATCGAAAAGGCGCTCAAGCCAGGCGATTACGTTGTCGTTCAGGTCAGCAAGGACCCGGTCGGACACAAGGGTGCCCGGTTGACCACCCAGGTCTCGCTGGCCGGCCGCTACCTGGTTTATGTGCCGGGCGCGTCGTCGACCGGGATCAGCCGCAAGCTGCCCGACACCGAGCGCCAGCGGCTCAAGGAGATCCTGCGTGAGGTGGTGCCGTCCAACGCCGGAGTGATCATCCGGACCGCGTCCGAGGGTGTCAAAGAAGGAGACATCCGCGACGATGTCACCCGCCTGCAGGAGCGGTGGGAGCAGATCGAGGCCAAGGCGGGCGAGACCAAAGAGAAGGCCGCCGGCGGGGCGGTCGCGCTCTACGAAGAGCCTGACGTGCTGGTCAAGGTCATCCGGGACTTGTTCAACGAGGATTTCGCCGGTCTCATCGTCTCCGGCGACGAGGCGTGGAGCACCATCAACGACTACGTGAATTCCGTTGCCCCCGATCTGGTTTCGAAGCTGACGAAATACGATGCCCCGCCCGTTGCGGAAGGGCAGCCCGGGCCGGACGTGTTCGCGGTGCACCGCATCGACGAGCAGCTGACCAAGGCGATGGAACGCAAGGTGTGGCTGCCTTCGGGTGGCACCCTGGTCATCGACCGGACCGAGGCCATGACGGTGGTCGACGTCAACACCGGCAAGTTCACCGGATCCGGCGGCAACCTCGAGCAGACGGTCACCAAGAACAACCTCGAAGCGGCCGAGGAGATCGTGCGTCAGCTGCGGCTGCGGGACATCGGCGGCATCGTGGTCATCGACTTCATCGACATGGTGCTCGAGTCCAATCGCGACCTGGTGCTGCGCCGGCTCACCGAGTCGCTGGCCCGGGACCGCACCCGCCACCAGGTGTCCGAGGTGACATCGCTGGGCCTGGTGCAGTTGACCCGCAAGCGACTGGGAACCGGTCTGATCGAGGCATTTTCGACGTCGTGCCCGAACTGCGGCGGACGCGGGATTCTGCTGCACGCCGACCCGGTCGACTCGGCCCCGTCGAACGGGCGCAAGTCCGAGTCGGGCGGCGGCCGTCGCGGCAAGCGATCGAAGAAGAATCGATCCGAAGAGCCCGCCGATCAGCCCGCCGTCGCCAAGGTGCCCGTGCATGCGCCGGGCGAGCATCCGATGTTCAAGGCGATGGCCACTCGCGACAACGGTGACGCCGAGGAAGCCGGCGAGGACGTCACCGAGATCGACGAGCAGACCCAGGTGGAGGGTCCCGCCGACCTGGAGGACACCGACTCCGATGCCTTCGAGGACGACGACACCGATCAGGACACCGACGACGTCGACGAGGAGGACGCGGTCGACGAGGATCTCGACGACGAGGATCTCGACGATGACGACGAGGATCTCGACGACGACGAGGATCTCGACGATGACGACGAAGACCTTGACGACGAGGACGAGGATCTCGACGACGACGAGGATTCCGACGACGAAAACGGTTCGGCGAACGGGTCCGAGAGCGACCCGGGCTTTGGACGTCCGCGTCGCCGGCGCGCCGCGGGCAGGCCGGCAGGTCCGCCCATTCACGCGGACTGAACCGTCACGCGGCGGCGGGAACATCGTGCCGAGCAGCGCTTTGGCCGGCCTCCCGTGCCGTGTGGAGTTAGCTAGAAGCTAAGATATGCCTGAACAAAGCGATTTGCCCGGTTGCCAAGCCGGCCTCGGGAACGCGGGTAGCCTGCTGCGGCTCGCCCGGGTGCTGGTTTGACCCTGTAGCCGCTGGTCACGTACCCTTGGACAGTTGTCGTCAAGCCGGGCAGCTGACTTCGGCGGACGACAGGCGGGAAGATTCTCCCGCTCCCCAGACCCACCACGCGCGTCGCAGTTGGTACGCGCGCGGAAGACGTGAAGAAGAGGCAGGAGCAACGATGGCGACCTACGCAATCGTCAAGACCGGTGGCAAGCAGTACAAGGTTGCCGTCGGTGACGTGGTCAAGGTCGAGAAGCTCGAATCCGACCCCGGCGCCCAGGTGTCGCTGCCGGTGGCGCTGGTGGTTGACGGTGCGACCGTCACTTCCGACGCTGCCGCGCTGGCCAAGGTAGCCGTGACCGGCGAGGTGCTCGAGCACACCAAGGGCCCGAAGATCCGTATCCACAAGTTCAAGAACAAGACCGGATACCACAAGCGTCAGGGTCACCGTCAGCAGCTGACGGTCCTGAAGGTCACCGGAATCAAATAGCGGGAGGCGACAGACATGGCACACAAAAAGGGCGCTTCCAGCTCGCGCAACGGTCGCGACTCCGCCGCTCAGCGGCTTGGCGTCAAGCGATTCGGCGGCCAGATCGTCAAGGCCGGCGAGATCATCGTCCGCCAGCGTGGCACCCACTTCCACCCCGGCGTCAACGTCGGCCGTGGCGGCGACGACACGCTGTTCGCGACGGCGGCCGGTGCGGTCGAGTTCGGCAAGAAGCGCGGCCGCAAGACCGTCAACATCGTCGCGGCCGGGCAGACCACCGACTGAGGTCGTCGCGCCCGTGCATGCGGGTAGCTGAGAGGACCCCCGATGCCTCGGTTTGTCGATCGAGTCGTCATCCACGCCCGAGCTGGCTCCGGCGGTAACGGCTGCGCCTCGGTTCATCGCGAGAAGTTCAAGCCGCTCGGCGGTCCCGACGGCGGCAATGGCGGCCGCGGCGGCAGCATCGTCTTCGTCGTCGATCCCGCCGTACACACGCTGCTGGACTACCATTTCCGTCCGCACGTCACCGCTCCCAACGGCAAGCAGGGGGCGGGCAGCAACCGCGACGGCGCGGCCGGTGCAGACCTGGAAGTCAAGGTGCCCGACGGCACTGTCGTGCTGGACGAAAACGGTCGGCTCCTCGCCGATCTGGTCGGTGCGGGCACCCGATTCGAAGCGGCCGCCGGCGGCCGTGGCGGCCTGGGCAATGCGGCGCTGGCGTCGCGGGCGCGCAAGGCGCCCGGCTTCGCGCTGCTCGGTGAGCCCGGCCAGGCGCGCGACCTCACCCTCGAGCTCAAGTCCGTGGCCGATGCCGGCTTGATCGGCTTTCCGTCGGCGGGCAAGTCGTCGCTGGTATCGGTGATCTCGGCGGCCAAACCCAAGGTCGCCGATTATCCGTTCACCACGCTGGTCCCCAATCTCGGCGTCGTCTCGGCTGGCGAGCAGTCGTTCACCGTCGCCGACGTGCCCGGCTTGATCCCGGGCGCCTCGCAAGGGCGGGGCCTGGGGCTGGATTTCCTGCGCCACATCGAGCGATGCGCGGTGCTGGTGCATGTCGTCGACTGCGCCACTGCCGAGCCCGGCCGCGACCCGATCTCCGACATCGATGCGCTGGAAGCCGAACTTGCCGCCTATACCCCGACCCTGCAAGGCGATGCGGCGCTGGTCGACCTGGCCGAGCGGCCGCGGGCGGTGGTACTCAACAAGATTGACGTACCCGAGGCGCGTGAGCTCGCCGAGTTCGTCCGCGACGAGATCGCCGAGCGCGGTTGGCCGGTGTTCCTGGTATCGACGGCAACCCGGGAAGGGGTGCAGCCGTTGATCTTTGGGCTGCAGAAGATGATCTCGGAGTACAACGCCTCGCGCCCGGCGCCGGTAGCGCGACGCCCGGTGATCCGCCCGGTGCCCGTCGACGACAGCGGTTTCACCGTCGAGTCCGACGGCGAGGGCGGCTTCGTGGTCACCGGGGCCCGGCCCGAGCGCTGGATCGGCCAGACCAATTTCGACAACGACGAAGCGGTGGGCTATCTGGCCGATCGCCTCGCGCGCCTCGGTGTCGAGGAGGAGCTGTTGCGGTTGGGCGCCCAGCCCGGCTGTGCGGTGACCATCGGCGATATGACATTCGACTGGGAGCCGCAAACCCCAGCGGGCCAACAGGTTCCGCTGACCGGCCGCGGCACCGACGCACGGCTGGAACGCACCGAGCGCATCGGCGCCGACGAGCGCAAGGCCGCCCGGCGCCGGCGGCGCGAACGCGGTGACGAGCTGTGAGTCATCGCGAAGCCGTCCGCACCGCTCGCAGTCTGGTCGTCAAGATTGGGACCAACGCGCTGACCACACCGTCCGGGGTGTTCGACGGGGGTCGGCTGGCCGGCCTGGCCGATGCGATCGAGGCCCGCATGAAAGCCGGCACCGACGTCGTCATCGTGTCCTCGGGTGCCATCGCCGCCGGGATCGAGCCGCTCGGATTATCCCGTCGTCCAAAGGATTTGGCGACCAAGCAGGCTGCGGCCAGCGTGGGTCAGGTCGCGCTGGTGAACGCGTGGAGTGCCGCGTTCGCCCGTTACGGGCGTACGGTCGGGCAGGTACTGCTGACCGCACACGACATTTCGATGCGGGCCCAGCACACCAACGCCCAGCGCACCCTGGACCGGTTGCGCGCGCTGCATGCGGTGGCGATCGTCAACGAAAACGATACGGTGGCCACCAACGAAATCCGGTTCGGCGACAACGACCGCCTGTCGGCACTGGTGGCCCATCTGGTGGGTGCCGAGGCGCTGGTGCTGCTCTCCGACATCGACGGCCTCTACGAGGCTGATCCGCGAAAGACCAACGGGGCCCGCTTCATTCCCGAGGTGGCCGGAACGTCGGACCTAGTCGGTGTGGTGGCCGGTCCGGGCAGCGCGTTGGGCACCGGCGGCATGGCGTCGAAGATGTCCTCGGCGCTGCTGGCCGCCGACGCCGGGGTGCCGGTGCTGCTGGCCGCGGCGTCGGATGCCGCGACGGCGCTCACCGACGCCTCGTCGGGTACGGTGTTCGCCGCCCGGCCCGCGCGGATGTCGGCCCGGCGGTTCTGGGTGCGATATGCCGCCGAGTCCACCGGCTCGCTCAACCTCGATGCGGGCGCGGTGCGCGCGGTGGTGCAGCAACGCCGCTCCCTGTTGGCCGCCGGCATCACCGCCGTGACGGGCCGGTTCTACGCAGGCGACGTTGTCGAATTGCACGGACCGGACGCGACCATGGTGGCCCGCGGCGTGGTCGCCTACGACGCGGCCGAGCTGGCGACCATGATGGGCCGGTCGACCTCGGAGCTGCCCGACGAGCTGCGCCGGCCCGCGGTGCATGCCGACGACCTGGTTGCCGTCTGACGGATCAGCCAGCCGACAGCGGCTTGAGATACAAAGTGGCCCAGATAATTTCGGACAACGTCGTGGCCAGCTCGGCGTCATAGGAGCCCGGCGCGCCGGGCAGATTCTGCTGGCACGCCCGCTCGGCCATCCAAGTCAGAGCGCTGGCCGTGGTGGCTGCGGATAGCTCCGTGCGAATCGAACCGTCGGCCTGGCCCTCTTCGATCACCCGGGTCAATCGACCGGTGATTGCGGTCAACAGATTGCGGTAGGTTGCCCCGACCACCGGGTCATAGCCCGACATTTCGTTCAGCGCGACGAGCACCGGCTGATGGCGCCGATAGCTGGCCACCAGGCTTGTCATGGCCGCTCGCACGTCGGCCGGATCGTGGCGCCCCGCCACGCTCCACCACTGATTCGCGCTGTCGGCCAGATCGGCGAACACCTGTCCGGCGAGCCGGCGCAGCAGGTGGCCCTTGTCCTCGAAGTAGATGTAGAAGCTCGCGCGCGAGATCCCGGCCTCCGTCGACAGCCGGTCCACGCTCAGCTCGGTGAAACTGGCCCCGCCGCGCATCAGTCGCTCGGTGGCGTCCAGCAGGCGGCGCTCCATCTCCTCTCGCCGCTGCTGGCGCGACTGCTCGCGCTTCGGCTGCGGCTTGCGGGTGACCGAGGGCATTTGCCGAGCATAACCGACATTTCAACATCTTGACTAGACATGATGTCTAGGCATAGTGTTCCAGCAGTTTCACGACCTGATGGAGGACACACGATGGCAGTAATGACCGGGCGGTCCGGCCGCCCACGCGCCTACGACGCGATTGACCTGTCCTCACGCGAGTTCTGGTCGACGACGGCCGCCGACCGCGAGCGCTCGTTTGCGGTGCTGCGGTCCGAGCGGCCGGTGAGCTGGCATCCTCCGGTCGAAGACGCCCTGATGCCGGACCCCGACGACCCCGGCTATTGGGCGGTCACCCGGCGCGCGGACATCGTCACGGTCAGCCGCGACAGCGACGTCTTCCTATCCGGCAAGGGGGTGATGTTCGAAAGCATTCCGGTGGAGCTGCTCGAGGCGTCCCAGTCGTTCCTGGCGATGGACCCACCGCGGCACACCAAGCTGCGCAAACTCGCCCACGCCGCATTCACGCCGCGGCAGGTCCGCCGCATCGAGGAGTCGATCCAGGCGAACGCGAAGGCGATCGTGGAGGAGCTTCGCGACGCCGGCAGCGGTGCGGATTTCGTCGACCTGTGCGCCAAGGAGCTGCCCATCCGCACGCTGTCGGACATGGTCGGCATTCCGGAGTCCGAGCGCGAGCGCATGGCACACGCCACCGACGCGCTGGTGTCGTGGGCCGACCCCGAATTTCTCGATGGGCACCCCGCACTGGAGGTCATCTTCGAACAGCAGATGTACCTGCACCGGGCCGTCGGCACGCTCGCCGCGCAGCGCCGCGAGAAGCCGGGCGAAGACCTGATCAGCAGCCTGGTGCATGCCGAAGTGGACGGCGACCGGCTGACCGACGCTGAGGTGGCCGCGTTCTTTGTGCTGCTCTCGGTGGCGGGTAACGACACCACTCGTCAGACCATGAGCCACGCCATGAAAGCGCTCACTGATTTCCCGGCCCAAAGGGCTTGGCTGCTAGCCGATTACGAGGACAGGATCGGCGTGGCGGTCGAGGAGTTCGTCCGCTGGGCGACACCGGTTATGACGTTTCGTCGGACGGCGGCAACCGATTTCGAACTGGGCGGCCAGAGAATCGCCGCGGGTGAGAAAGTGGTGATGTTCTATTCGTCGGGTAACTGGGACACCGATGCCTTCGCGCATCCGGATCGCTTCGACCTGAGCCGCAGTCCCAATCCCCATGTCGGATTCGGGGGCGGCGGACTGCATTTCTGCCTCGGTGCCCACGTGGCGCGCGCGCAACTGCGCGCCTTCTTCGGTGAGTTGCTGAGTCAGCTGCCCGACATTCAGGCAAGCGAGGCGACGTACGTGGCGGGCAATTTCGTGCACGCGGTGCGCACCCTGCCCTGCACGTTTTAGTGCAAGGCCAGCGGCGCCGGCGCACCTCCCAGTTCCGAGGCGAGTAGCACCAACAGCTCCGAGCATCCGGTGTCGAGTTTGACGGTGGCCAGTTCGTCACCGCGGGTGGGTCCGCGGTTGACGATGGCGACCGGAATGGCTCGTGCGGCAGCGTGCCGCACGAATCGGTAGCCGGAGAATACGGTCAGCGACGATCCCGCGACCAGCAGCGCGTCGGACTCGTCGAGCAGCGAAAAGGCTTGCGTCACAGTATCTTTAGGGACGCTCTCACCGAAATAGACGATGTCGGGTTTGAGCATGCCGGTGCAGCGCGGACAGTCCAGATACCGAAATGACGTGGTATCGGCGACGACGGCGTCGGCGTCGGGCGCCACCGCCAGACCGCCGATGGCCTCGGCGCGCTCGATGAATCCCGGGTTGAGTGCCTCGAGTTCGTCGGCCAACGCGGCGCGACTCATGGTGTCCCCGCAGGCCAGGCAGATCACCCGCGCGTAGGTGCCGTGCAGATTGATCACGTTGGCACTGCCGGCCTTGGTGTGCAGCAGATCGACGTTCTGGGTGATCACGCCGGTCACCACCCCGGCCAGCTCCAGCGCGGCCAGTGCCCGATGCCCCGCATTTGGCTGCGTCGCGTCCATGTGCCGCCAGCCCACGTGGTTGCGTGCCCAGTAGCGCTGGCGGAACGCCGGATCCGAGGTGAACTGACGAATCGTCATCGGGTTGCTCGGCGGCGAATCTGGCCCCCGGTAGTCGGGAATGCCCGAGTCGGTGGAAATCCCCGCGCCGGTCAGCACCGCGACCCGGCGTCCAGCCAACAACGCGACCAGTTCCGGAGATTCGGTTCGGCGAGGCACGTATTCGAGAGTACGGGTTCATCGTGCAGCGATGCCGGCGCTAGTGGGGTAGTCGATTACGCATCCCGGCAGTGCGGGTGCGTACCCATACTTGACGCCTCGGCACGGAAAGGCGGGATCATGTCCGAATCCCAGTCCCCGCGGGTGGAAACCTGCGACCTCTGCATCATCGGGGCCGGCATCGCCGGGCTGAACGCTCTGTTCGCGGCCAGCCGGTACCTGTCGCGGGACCAGAAGGTGATCCTGATCGATCGTCGGCCGCGTCCGGGCGGCATGTGGGTCGATGTGTACTCGTATGTGCGCCTGCATCAACCGCATCCGATGTTCACCGCGGGCAATATCGAGTGGACCCTCGACCAGGATCGCGCCCACTTGGCGACCAAAAGGGAGGTGCTCGACCACCTTCGCTATTGCGTTGACGTGATAGCCGAACGCGTGCCGGTCGACGAGTACTTCGGCTGGGAATTCGAGTCTCACGACGAAGTGAACGGAGTCGTGCGGGCCACTTGCCGGGCTGCGGACGGCCGGATGCTCGTCGTGGAGGCCAAGCGATTGATCAAGGCATTCGGTCTGGCGGTCACGCCGAACGAGCCTCTGGACATCTCCAGCAAACGGGTCCATTCGGTGTCGCCTGACTATTGCGACATCCGGTCGGGCGACATCAGGGAAAGCCGTGCGCCGGTGTGGATCATTGGTGGCGGGAAAACCGCGATGGACACCGCGCACGCACTGATTACGGCCTACCCCGGTCGCCAGGTGAATCTGGTCGCGGGCCGAGGAACATTCTTCTCCAGCCGCGACAGGCTGTTACCCAGTGGCCCCCGGAGGTGGTGGACGGGCACCGTGCCGAGCACCCTGGCCGCACAGCTGAGTCGCCGGTTCGACGGCACCAACGAATCGGAGGTCCAGGATTGGTACCGCGCGACCCACGGCACGTTCCTGACACCTCAATCGGACAACTTCGTGTTGGGAGTGTTATCGGAGGCGGAGAACGACACGATCTCCGCCGGCCTCAACGATGTCGTCATGGACTATCTCGCAGATGTCGTCGATTGCAACGGCACGACCGAGTTGCTACTCCGAAGCGGATCGACGAAGACGATCGAGCCGGGCAGCTGGGTGGTCAACTGCACGGGCTACGTCAAAGTCACCGATGACTACCCCTACGAACCCTACGTTTCACCCAGCGGCGCAGTCGTTTCGATCAACGTGCGTTCGGCTGTGCTGCATTTGCCCGCATTCATGGGGTACTTCCTGGGGCATCTGCTGTTCTTGGACAAACTCACGCAGATTCCGCTTTATGAACTCGACTGGCGGGGACTGAGGGACAAGGCGCCGATGGCATTTCCGTATGTGCTTTTCGCGCTCGTCCAACACAACCTCAGCCTGATCTACGACAACGTCCCGAGAGCTGTGTTCAGCGAGAACGGTCTTGATTTCGATAAGTGGTATCCGCTACCGCGCCGCCTACCGGGACTGGCACGGTTCGTGCTGACGCATCGCCGCGAACGCGAGCGGCAGCGTCATGTTCTCAACACGGTGCGGGAGCGATTCGATATCCGTTGCGGACCAATCACTGAGCAGCGGACACTGCGCGCCAAAACGTACCAGTGACAGCGGCCGAATGTGTTGGCGTGTCGAATATTTCGTGGTCCCGTTCATGGGATCAGGATGTAGGTCATTCCCGGTGCCTGTGCGACGCTGCGCGTGTCGAACTGGTGGAAACCCGTGGTTCGGAATCCGTTGGCCGCGGTGGCCCCGTAACCCATGTTCATTTCGGTGATCGTGAGGCGATTGCCGTCGACAGCGTCGACCCAGGCGACGTGTCCGACGCCGCCGACGAGCGCGCTGCTGAAGACCGCGATCGAGTGGGCCTGCGCATCGTTGCTGACCGTCCAGCCTGCCGCTCGGGCTTGGTTGGCCCAGTCTTCAGCGTTTCCGGTCAGCGCTTTGATGTAGTAGCCGGTATGGGCGTGAATCTGTTCTTGGGCGCCCCACGTGCAGTACCCCTCGTAGTCGCCGCTAAAGGGGTTGTGGTCAATCGTGCGGCCTACGCTTGCTGCCGGGTCTCCGCTGGCCGGTGCCGGGGCCATGGACGCTCCCAGCGACAGGGCGCTGCTGACGGCGACTGCGGCCATGATTCCGGTGCGCTTCATGGGCGTCCTCTCGCCGGCCGGCGAACCGTTACCTTCCTGTTATCGCGGCGAGATCAGAATTCGTTTCACGGCTTCGGCTTCGACCGGTCAGTCGCCGGTGCGTTCGAACTTCACGTTTTCGTCATACGAGCCGGCGCAGCTATCGGTGCCGCTTACCTGCTTGTGGCCGTGTCCGGTCAACAGCGTGATCGGGTCTTGCGGTGGCTGCGGCAAGGGGAATTCCCAATAGAAGTTGGTCGCGTCCCTGGTTTCCGATTTTTCGCAGGTCCGCTTGGTGTCAAGGTTGAAAACCCATTTTCCGTTCGAAAAGTGGTAGACGTCGTACCCGACCTTGCTGACGCAGCGTTCGCCCGTGCGCAAGCAGTCTGTCGCAACGATGGGTTCCCAGGTGCCCGTTTTGTGAATGTCCAGTGGCGTCTGCGTCGCGTGGTAGCGGCCGTGGAATGCGCTGGCCGGGGACCCCACAGGCGCGGGCAGGCCGGCCGGGTCCGGGAGCGTGTTCACATCGACGTCGCCGATCCGGGTGAAGGTGACCGTGCGCTCGGTCTCGCACTCGGGGGGGCCCGTTGCACGGTACTGGCCGGCCACTGTTCCGTCAGGTCGCTGTTGCACGGTGATGACCGTCCAGTATTCGGCGGGGAACTGGCAGCCGTCGAAGCCTGACACGCCTGGTGGCGGCGAGGCCACCGGGTATGCGCCGACCGCATGCCACTGTCCGCCGAAGTCATCGAACACAAACGACGATTGCAGGGTTGGCCCTCCGTTTGCCGTCGCTGTTGCTATGCAGCCCGTTTGGCGGCATACCGAACGGACCGACCACTGCCCGGTTGACGGCGTCCCTCCGTCATCCGGCTTGCCATTGGTGGCCGAAGGGCCGAAGTCGGCGCGGTAGACGCCGGTGAAGGGGCCGGTGTTGGGAACCGCGACCGGCTTCGGGTTGTCGGGTGGCTTGGAGGATCCGAGGTTGGTGAATGCGATGACAAGGACGACCACGACGGCCGCGGTGGCCACCGCCCCGCCCACCATCGCGATCCGCCGGCGTCTCTGGTTGCGTCCGTCCGCAGCGGGTGGCGCCGGCGGCGAGCTGGTGTCGGCCGGTGCACCGAATTGGGTGGGCGCGGTCGAAGACGCGTAAGCGGTGGCCGGCAGGCGGGGATCCGGTGCCAGCATGGTGGCGGGCTGCGCGGCACCGGCCGTCGGCGTGTGGATGCGGTCGGTGACCGCGTCGCGAGCAGCGTTGGCCAGTTCCACCGTGGTCGCATAACGCTGTGCAGGATCTTTGGCCATCCCGGTCGCGATCACGTCGTCGACTTCGGCGGGCACGTCAGGTTGGGTGGTTGAGGGTCGAGGCGGCGGGGTGTTCAGGTGTGCGGTGATCAGGTGCGCCGCCGAGCTACCGGGGAAAGGTGGCTGGCCGGTGAGGGATTCGTAGAGCACACACGCCAACGAGTAGATATCGGCGCGGGCGTCTTCGTGCGCGGTGGCGTCCAGACGCTCGGGTGCGATGTATTGGAAGGTGCCAATTGTGTCGCCGGACTTGGTCATTCGTGTTTCTTCGATCGCGCGGGCGATGCCGAAGTCGATCAGGTAGGCGAAATCGTCGTGGTCCAGCAGGATGTTGGAGGGTTTGATGTCGCGGTGCAGCAGCCCAACCCGGTGGGCCGCTTGCAGGGCATTGGCGACTTGCTCGATGATGCGTACCGCGCGTACCGGATCCAGCGGCCCGTCGGCCAATATGGTCTGCAGATCGCGGCCCTCGATGAGCCGCATGTCGACATAGAGTTGGCCGTCGATTTCGCCGTAGTTGTGAATCGGTATGACGTGCGGGTTGTTCAGCCGGGCAGCGGCGTGGGCTTCCCGGCGGAAACGCTGTTGGAACTCCTCATCGTCGGACAAGAACGCGGGCAAGAGTTTGATCGCGACAATGCGGTCGGTTGCGGTGTCGTGAGCGCGCCACACCTCGCCCATGCCACCGCGGCCCAATAACTCCACCAAGCGGTACCGCCCGAACGGGGTCCCATCCATTTCAGCCTCCCGGCAGCCACGGTCGAGAACACGATAAATCGGGCGACGGCCCCGTACCTAGGAAATGCAATACCCGGGCCTCAGTACTTAAGGCCATTCTCATTTCTCAGGCAGAGAACATTCGGGTGCGCCCGCACGCCTCATCGCGGGCGGAGCATTCGTTCGCTGATTGCGATTCCGTTCAACGCTGCGCAACGATGAAGACATGACGCTGGTCCGTGCAGGCCAGGCCGGCGCGGGCGCCCATAGGCCTGCTTCAGACGATTTGCCACATTGCGTCAGCCGAATACCGTTTCGGCACAACCGAATTGATGCGAACTACGCTCCCTACCCGAGGCAGTATGCCGCAGTCGTCAGCTCGGCAGACATGTTGCGTTCCATCATCTTGCATGCCGCCGCGCCGAGTTCTTCGTCGATGTGGGCGACGGCATCCGTAGGAATGACGACCTGGAAATGCCGCACATAGGCGTCCAGCGCGCTGTAGAGGATGCACTGCTCGGTGACCTGTCCGGTCAGGACCAGCCGTTCGGTGCCGAGGCGATTGAGTAGATACGCCAGCGACGTCGAATAGAACGCGCTGTGGCGGACCTTGGTCAGCAACCGGCTGCCCTTGGCCGGCACGATCGGCTCCACCAGCTCGGGCCGTGCGCCGTGGCATGCGGATTCGACGAGGTCGGTGAACTCGGCGGTGAAGTCGCCGTAGTTGTCGTTGACGTAAATCAGGTCTACGTCGTCGGATTCGCGTGCGCGGCGCACCACATCGGTCAGCGGGTCGACGATCTTGCCGACATTGGGTATTAGGAGATCAGCGTCGGGATGCTGATAGCTGTTCATCATGTCGACCACCAGGACAGCGGTATCACTCATGTCGAGGTGATACCCGGCGCATGCTTGTTAACACCGATCGGGCGACAATGGGAGGGCGATGGACTTCTACAACAGCTACCGCCAGGGGTTTGTCCGGGTTGCCGCGTGCACGCACCACACCACGATCGGCGATCCGGCAGCCAATGCGGCCTCGGTGTTGCGGTTGGCCGCCCAGTGTCACGACGAGGGTGTCGCGCTGGCCGTCTTCCCGGAGCTGACGCTGTCCGGGTACTCCATCGAGGACATCGTCCTGCAGGACCTGTTGCTCGACGACGTCGAAACCGCGCTGGCCGACATCGTCACCGCATCCAACGACCTGCTGCCGATCTTGGTGGTCGGCGCCCCGCTGCGCTACCGGCAGCGCATCTACAACACTGCCGTCGTCATCCACCGCGGCGTCGTGCTCGGAGTGGCGCCCAAGTCCTACCTGCCCACCTATCGCGAGTTCTACGAGCACCGCCAGATCGCGCCCGGTGACGACGAGCACGGCATCATCCGGATCGGCGAGTTCGAGGCGCCGTTTGGGCCCGATCTGCTATTTGTGGCCTCCGACTATCCCGATTTCATCCTGCACGTCGAGATCTGCGAGGACATGTTCGTGCCGATTCCGCCCAGCGCGCAAGCGGCGCTGGCGGGTGCGACGGTGCTGGCCAACTTGTCCGGCAGCCCGATCACGATCGGGCGTGCCGAGGATCGTCGGCTGCTGGCTCGCTCGGCGTCGTCGCGATGCCTGGCCGCCTACATCTACGCCGCCGCGGGCGAGGGCGAATCGACGACCGACCTGGCCTGGGACGGGCAGACGATGATCTTCGAAAACGGGGTGCTGCTCGCCGAATCCGAGCGCTTCCCCAAGGGAGAGCGACGTTCGGTCGCCGACGTCGACACCGAGTTGCTGCGCTCGGAGCGGCTGCGCATGGGCACTTTTGACGACAACCGGCGACATCACCGGTCCCTGACGGACACGTTTCGGCTCATCGAGTTTCCGCTCGACCCGCCGACCGGCGACGTCGGATTACGCAGAGCGATCGAGCGTTTTCCCTTCGTTCCCGCCGACCCGCAACGGCTGCAACAGGATTGCTACGAGGCCTACAACATCCAGGTCTCCGGGCTCGAACAGCGGCTGCGTGCGCTGAGCTACCCCAAGGTCGTCATCGGGATTTCCGGCGGGCTGGATTCCACCCACGCGCTGATCGTTGCCGCGCGGGCGATGGACCGCGAAAACCGGCCGCGCAGCGACATTCTGGCCTTCACTCTGCCGGGGTTTGCGACGGGTGAGCGCACCAAACGCAACGCGGTCGAGCTGTGCCGCGCGCTCGGCGTGACTTTCGCCGAGATCGACATCCGCGATACGGCGGCGCTGATGCTCAAGGAGATGGATCACCCGTTCTCCCGCGGCGAGAGCGTCTACGACGTGACCTTCGAAAACGTCCAGGCCGGATTGCGCACCGACTACCTGTTCCGGCTGGCCAATCAGCGTGGCGGGATCGTGCTGGGCACCGGCGATCTCTCCGAGCTGGGCCTGGGCTGGTCGACCTACGGCGTCGGCGACCAGATGTCGCACTACAACGTCAACGCCGGTGTGCCGAAAACACTGATACAGCATCTGATTCGCTGGGTCATCTCGTCGGGACAGTTCGAATCCGACGTCGACGCGGTGCTGCAGTCGGTGCTCGACACCGAGATAACTCCCGAACTCGTCCCCACCGGCGAGGAGGAAGAACTGCAGAGCAGCGAGGCCAAGGTCGGACCCTATGCCCTGCAAGACTTTTCGTTGTTTCACGTACTGCGCTATGGGTTCCGGCCGTCGAAGATCGCGTTCCTGGCCTGGCACGCCTGGATGGATCCCGAGCGGGGCAGCTGGCCGCCAGGATTCCCGGCGGACAAGCGACCGTCCTATCAGCTCAAGGAGATCCGGCACTGGCTGCAGATCTTCGTGCAGCGGTTCTACTCATTCAGTCAGTTCAAACGCTCGGCACTGCCCAACGGCCCCAAGGTGTCCCACGGCGGCGCGCTGTCGCCGCGAGGAGACTGGCGCGCCCCGTCGGACATGTCCGCGCGCATCTGGCTCGACGAGATCGACCGTGAGGTTCCCGAGGACTAGCCGGCTCGAAGCCCCCCCGGATATGACCGAGCGGGCCCGAGCTGTGGCGGGGTTTATGCCCGCGCGCGGCGCCAGCCCTGGTATTGCAGCTCGGCGAAGAACAGGGTGTAGATGCCGGATGCCAAGGTGAGAACCACACCCGAGGTGGTCAGCGGGAAGACATCGGCGAGCACGAGAGCGACGGCGGCCACCGTGAAGAGCAGGTTGCCGATCACGACGGCCATGCCGGCGCGGCGCACCGATGGCAGTGAGGCCAGCCAGAGCACCAGCACGCCGTAACTGATCAAGAAGCCGGCCATGCCGTACTCGAACGCCGTGGTGGTGCCCGATGTCGCGGCCAGCCAACCGGCCAGCGGGACGCCGGCCAGGCCGGCCACGCCGCTGATGGCGGCGTCTGCGCGCATCGCGAGGCGAAGAAATCCGTCGCGGGTACCTGTGCGGTCGACAGTGGTGGCGGACATGAGGTTCCTTTCTGGTTGGTTACCGATGGCATCGACGTTGCTCGCAAAGCACTGCCAGATCGACGCCAGGCGCTGCCAGTTACTGCCAACCGCAGCTCAGCCATAGTCCGGCGGCCGCCGCCGGCTAGCGCTCGTAGGTGCCGGTGAGTGTGCCGCGGGCCAGTACATGCCCGGCCATTGCCGCCAATAGAGCCCTTGGGGTACTGACATTTTCCGGAATCGGCGAATCGATCGCGAACAACTGGAAGCGGTAGTGATGCGCTCCGTGGCCGGGAATCGGCCGCGGGCCGGCGTAGCCGCGGTGACCCAGATCCGCGCGGATGAACCGGACCCCCGCCGTTCCCGGCTGCAGCGCGCCCGCCGCGACTCGGTCAAGTGACGGTTCGATCAGCGCGACCGTGTGCAGCAGCGGGCGGTGCAGCGGAACATCGATGTCGTCGATGATGAGGACGGTCTGCCGGGTCTCGGGCGGCAGGCCGTCCCAGTGCAGCGGCGGCGAGGTGTTCCCACCCACGCCCTTTCCCGCACTGGATGACGGCATCGCGGCGCCGTCGGCGAACGCCGCACTGGTGACCGTGATGGATTCGGGCGCTGCAAAGTCAGCACCGCACAACGGGCCTCGCTGTGCACCGGCGCGGACACCCCGCAGCAGCGGGCCAAGTAGCGCCATCAAGCGCCGCTTCCGGCGCCGCGCATGGCGACCGCGCTGGAACGCAGCACGTCGGCGAGTTCGGCGGGCAGATAACCCTGCGCCGCCAGCCGGGGCATGACGCCGCCGCTCTCAATGATCTCGAGAATCAGGGTGGGCAACTTCGGAACCGTTCCCGACGCTCCGGTGCTGTCATTGCGCCAGGTGCCATCGGTCAGGTTGAAGCTGCCGGTATCACCCTCGGTGAACACGGCGGTGGCGCCCGGCACGGTGATCGCAGGCAGTCCGGCATTCACGGCATTGCGGAAGAACAGCGAATTGAATTCCTCGGCGACCAGCCCGGCGACACCGAGTTCGGTGAACAGAGCAGCCACCGGGCGCGACGAGCCGATCCCGAAGTTCTTGCCGGCCAGCACGATATCGCCCGGGGAAACCTGATCGGCCCAACCCGGCCGGACCTCGTAGAAGATGTGCTTGGCCGCTTCGGGAGGATCCATCTTCATCGCGAAGGCCGGGTACATCGCGTCGGTGTTGAGATTGTCGCCGAACACCCATACCTTGCCTTGAAACGTCAGCGAACTCACCGCCATGCCGCCACACTCCTCGGATCGGTGATGTAACCGGTGATCGCCGACGCGGCAACGGTCGCGGTAGAGGCCATGAAGATTTCGGCCTCGGTGCTGCCCATGCGTCCGGTGAAGTTGCGGGTGCTGGACGTGACGCACACTTCGCCGGGGCCGATGACGCCCATGTGGTAGCCGAAACAGGCGCCGCACGTCGAGTTGGTGACGACACCACCCGCGTCGGCGATGTCCTGTAGGTAACCGAGCCGCATGGCATCTCGGTACACGGACTGGGAGGCTGGCGTGACGAGCAGCCGCACCCCTGGGGCAACGGTATTGCCGCGCAACACTTGTGCGGCGATCTCGAGATCCTCGAGTTGACCGTTCGCGCATGACCCGATGAACGCCTGGTTCACTTTCTGCCGGCCCAGCTGTGACACGGGCAAGCCGTTGCGGCTGACTGTGCCAGGCCGCGCCACATAGGGTTCCAGCGCGGACAGGTCGATGTGCCGCACATCGTGATAGGTAGCGTCGGGATCCGGTGCGGCCGAGGTATATCCGGTGACGCCGGTGTCGTCGAGGAATGCGGCCAGCACGTGGTCGGCTTCGAAGGTGCTGAAATCGGCCGACACCTCCGCGCCCTGGGTCGCGATGGTGCGCCGGTCGTGCATCGGAATCCCGCCCAGGCCGGGGCCGCCGAATTCCAGATTGAGGTTGGCGGCGTCGCCGTATTTGTCGGCGATGTATAAGAAGATGTCCTTGCCGCTCAACGTGTTTGGTTTGTTTCCCTCGAGTTCGTAGCGGACGGTCGGCGTGACTTGGAACCACGTGGTGCCGGTGCACATGATCGAGTAGATCTCGGCGGGGCCGAGTCCGCGGGCCGCGGGGTTGTAAGCACCCGCAGCGCAGGTGTGAGAGTCGGTGCAGGCCAAGATTTCTCCGGGTCGGGCCAGGCCATTCTCGGCGATGACCTGATGGCAGATGCCGTGGCGCCCGACATCGTAGAAGCGTTCGATGCCGAAGTCGGCGACGAATTTGCGGGCCTGCGGACCGCCCGCGGCGTCCTTGATGGTCGGTGCGGGCACGGCGTGGTCCATGACGACGGCCAGTTTGTCGGGGTCGTGAATCCTGTTGGGCTGGATCCACATCGTCGCGAATTGCAGATCGATCAGCACGGTCATATCGACGTCCACCACCACGGTATCGCCGGGCGCCACCGAGTCCAGGCCGGCCTTGCGCGCGAAGATCTTCTCGATGACGGTCATGCCCATGAGGCATCCTTAACTGTGTACTTGGCGTCGAGCTCCAGCCACTCTGACATGCCGACCAGGTTGAAGAAGTCGGCGGGGCTGGCGGGCAGATGGGTGACCACGTCGCTGCCGTTGAGTTGGCAAAGGCTTTGCAGCATGCCGAATGTCGCTTGCATCAGCAGGTTGCCCGGGTGGATCGAGATCGCGTAGCCCAACTCCTGCAACCGGGACGCCGATTCCAGCGGGGTCAGCCCGCCGAGCACCAGATTGATCAGCAAGGGCGCATCGACCTCGCGTGCGATGCGCTCGACCTCCTGCTCGTCGCGTGGCGCTTCGACGAAGATGATGTCCGCTCCCGCTTCGGCATAACGATTCGCCCGCTCGATCGCGACGTCCAGCCCCAGCGGGCCGCGGGCGTCGGTGCGGGCCACGACGAGCAGGTTGTCGTCGGACCTGGCGTCCAGCGCGGCAGCCAGCGTCTGTTCGAACACCGCGGCGTCGACGACCCGCTTGTCGGGCAAATGGCCGCAGCGTTTCGGAAATACCTGGTCTTCCAATTGAATTGCGGCTACTCCGGCCGCCTCGTAACAGCGCATCGTGCGTACCACGTTCATCGGTGCCCCGTAGCCGGTGTCGGCGTCGGCGATCAGCGGAATGTCGCCCAGTGCGCCGGCGATCATCCGGACCCGGTCGGCCATCTCGGTCGCGGTGACCAACCCGATGTCGGGCAGGCCGAACCCGGACGCCGCGACACCCGCTCCGGTCATGTACGCAGCTACATGTCCGGTGCGCTTGGTCAACTGTGCCGAGATACCGTCGAAAACCCCTGGTGCGACGATGAGTTCGCGCGTGTCCAACAGGTCTCGCAGCCGTTGGCGGGCCGGTGTGCTGGCCATGGCCGTCCTTTCAGTCCAGGGCGCCCGCGACAGGCGCGGCGAGCAGGTCGTTCAGTTCGTCGATGTCATCCAGGTTTTCCAGACCGACCATCGCCCGCTCGATGGCATCGGCGCGTCGCCGGCTCGTCACCCGATCGGCGAGGCAATGAAACTTCGCGACGAGTTCGTCGTTGGTGACCGGGTCGGTGGGCGCGCCGTGCGGCAGGTCGACGCGGGCCCGGTGCACCGCGCCGTCTCGCGTGGTCACTGTGACATCGGTCCGGAACCGCTCGGTGATCGGCGCGTTGGTCAGCGATTCATCGAGGTGCACCGAGGTATTGGAGATCAGCGACCAGATGTCGTCGGCGTCCAGCCGTGCCGGGGTGAACTGCTCGGTCAGCACGTTGCCGTCCAGCAGTGCTGCGGCGGTGGCGTAGCCGATATTCATCTGCGCGCCGATCGGCGTGAGCGGACGTTCCGGACGCCACCAGCCGTGCTTGTAGACCGTCTCGCCGACGGTGATGTCTACCGTCGAGATATCTTTCGGCGCAATCGAACTCCGCAATCGCCGGGCCGCATCGATCGCCCCGTGCAGACCGCCCATTGCGGCGTAGGACTTGACCATGATGAAGGTGGTCTCCCAGCGCTGGCCGAGCTGACCGGTCAGCACAGCGGCATCGGGATTGTGGCCTTCACCGAAAACACTGAGGAATCCGCCATATTCGCGCTCGAACACCCGCTTGATGCCGGTATAGCCGGCGGCGGCAAGCCCGGCGGCGTAGCAGCCGTTGCGGGCGGCCAAGCCATGGTGCATGCGCTTGCTCATTGCCTCGTACTGCGCGGCCATCAGCCCGGCGGACTGGGTGCCGGCCAGGCCGAGGGCGTCTTCGAGCTGGGCGGGCGGCAGACCGCGCAGCTTGCCCGACGCCATGGCCGCCGAATGGGTGCCAAAGACCGGGCCGGAGTGCCAGCCACGGTCGAGCATCTGAGTTCCGTGCAGTGTGTAGCCCACGCGCGGACCCACTTCGAACCCGGCGATCGCCCCGAGCAGGAACTCGGCACCGGTCGTCGGATGCGGCCGAACCGACGCCGTCGACAGCAATGCCGGAATCAACAGCGAGCAGCTGTGCAAGGGCGCCAGTGGATGGAAGTCGTCAAGCTCGAAGCCCTGGATGAAGGTTCCGTTGAGCACCGCGGCCGCGGGTGCGCCGGTGGTGTGGCCGGTGCCGATCACCACGGTGTCGCCGGCACCCTCCAGCTCCAGCACCGCGCCAGTCGCGATCCGTGACCAGGGCAATTGCGCACCGACCAGTGCGCAGCCCAACCCGTCGAGCAGGAGATATTTCGCCCGTTCAATCACGTCCGCGGGGACGTCGCCGAGCGTGAGGCCCGCGACCCAGGTGGCCAATCGCCCGGTCGGGCCCGCCGGATCGCTGGCGGCGTGCTGCTGAACCGCGGTCATCGAAACTCCTTCACGAACGGTCAGTTGTTATAGCTATATAACAACTGATCCACGGGCGCAAGGAAGGCGGTGTGGGAGCATGGCGAACATGCAGGGGGCCGATGCAGAAAGCAGTGCGGTGTCCGCCGGCGCCGGTGTGCCGCTGCACCGGCAACTGTTTTTGGTGTTGCACGACGAGATCGACCGCGGCGTGCTGGCTCCCGGCGACGCGCTGCCGACCGAGCAGACGCTGTGTGATCAGTTCGG
This sequence comes from Mycobacterium ahvazicum, assembly GCF_900176255.2. GTDB lineage: Bacteria > Actinomycetota > Actinomycetes > Mycobacteriales > Mycobacteriaceae > Mycobacterium > Mycobacterium ahvazicum. The sequence continues at coordinate 1,305,961 of NZ_FXEG02000003.1, read as the reverse complement.
GGTTTCGCGCATCACGGTTCGCCGCGCCCTGGCGGACCTGGCCGACCAGGGATACATCGAGCGCAGGCAGGGCGTCGGCTCGTTCGTGCGGGAGCACGCGCCGGCCGACCTGCCCGCGGCCGGCGGCTCGTACATGGACGGGCTGCGGCAGGCCCAGTTCGAGACCGAGGTCGACGTGCTCGAATACGACTCGCACCGGCGCCCGCCACGTCCCGTCGCCGACGCGCTGGAGACCTCCGGCGAACTGTTGCACATCGTGCGGGTGCGCCGCCAGCGCCGGACCGGTGAGCCGTTGATGGTCACCGAAGCCTGGCTGCCAAACGCGTTGGCGGACAAGCTGCCCGAGTCGGCGATGCGGCGCAAACCGCTCTACGAACTGCTGGCCGATGCCGGTGTCGTGGTGGAGCGGATGCGCCATGAGATCACCGCCGAGATCGCGGGTCCGCGCTTTGCCCGGCTGCTCGACACCGCGATCGGCACCGCGCTGCTACGGGTCAACCGGCTCGCATTCGTGGCAGACCTGCCGCACCATTACCTGTCGATCGTGTTGTCGCCGAGCCGCAGTCGCGTGCTGATGAGTCAGTCAGCCGTCGAGTTGGAAACGGGCGACGGCCTGGCGATCGCCCACGATGTGCGGCGGGACTCGCGCTAACGAATCAGGCCGACCCCCGGGACGAAGCGGCCGACGGTGGCGGCATAGTCCCGATACGCGTCGCCGTGGGTTCGCAACAAGTGCGGCTCCTCGACACGGCGTACCTGTAGCTCGACGGTGGCGACGAGCAGGATAAATCCGGCACAGGCAACGACATTCGGGGTTACCAACGCGATCCCGAAGCCAAAGATGAACATCGCGGTATAGATCGGGTTGCGCACCTGCCCGAATACGCCGGTGTGCACCAGCGTCGTGGTCTCCCGTTCGTCCACCCCGATCCGCCAGGAATCGCCCATCTCGAGTTGCGCGTAGACCGTGGCGGCGATGCCCAGGATCGCGACCACGATCCCGACGTACTGGATCCATCCGGCGGTCAGCGCACGCAACGGCTCAACGACGTTGCAGAGCTGCAGGATTGGAGCGCTCGCCGTCACCGCCAGTGCGACGGCGAAACCGGCGCCCGCGACCCATTCCGTCGACCCGCCGCGGATGCCGCGAAAGCCGGTGGATCCGGTGCGGCGATACTGCAGCCAACTACGCCAACCGAATCCGAGCACCCCGAAAGCGGCAAAGAGCGTCAGGGCGACGACGGCGACGCCGTCCATCACGTGGGCCCGGACAGTGCCGCGGCGATGGCGTCGGCATCCGGCGCGCAGTCACCGGCTCCGGGCACCAGTGTCGACAGCGCGGCCGCGGTGCAAGCCCGTTCCAAGGCCGCCAATCGCTCAGCCCGCGAACCCGGGTCGCGCGGCCAGCTCGCTGCCAGCACTCCGGCAAAGACATCACCGGCACCCGTGGTGTCCACCGCGTGGACTACGGGCGCGGGTACCCACAGCTCATCGTCCCGGCCGACATAGCGAGCGCCGCGGGCACCAAGCGTGGTCACCAAATGATTTGGTCGCCAAGGTAATTCCTCGGTTTCGTTCTCGTTGGCGATCACCACGTCCGCGAGATCCGCCAGTTCGGCGAGCGCGCTTCGCACCTGGTGGCACGGCGAGGCGTTGACGATGACGACCGCACCCGCCGTCTTGGCTTCGCGTGCCGCGGCCACCGCCGTGGCGATCGGAATCTCCAACTGGGTCAACAACACATCGCTGTCGGTGATCACCCGGGTGGCCGCCGTACTCGCGGTGAGCTGTCCGTTGGCCCCCGGCGCCACCACGACGGTGTTCTCGGCGCCGGCGTCCACCACGATGATCGCCGTGCCGCTGGGACCGGGGACGGTCACGGTCGCGTCCAGCCCAACACCGTTGGCCACCAGATGTGCCCACAAGCTCGCAGCCGCGCCGTCGTCGCCGAGCGCCCCGACGAACTGCACGTGCGCCCCCGCGCGTGCAGCGGCCACGGCCTGGTTGCCGCCTTTGCCGCCGGGGGCGTAACTCAATGACGACGCAAGCACCGTCTCACCCGGGCGGGGAAGCGCGGCGACGTCGCAGGTGATGTCCATGTTGACACTGCCGACGACGCAGACCCGAGCCATCTGTTCAACGTTAGTCGCGTGTTGCTTGCCATTCGACGGCAATCGCATGCCGCAAACGACAATTTTGTGATGTCCGCGCGCTAATGTGCTGCGTGAACAGCGCCTCGTTGGGAAGAAGGAAGCCAGTGACATCGAGTGAGCTGACCGACGCCGCATCGGACACCGAAACCCTCCCGGCCCAAGAAGCAGTGACCCAAGAGGGTGCGTCTCGCACGACGCGCAGGTTTCGCCGCCGGCGTTTCCTGCGGGTAGGCATCCAGTCCAAGCTGTTGATGACTCTGTTGATCTGCAGCATCTTTTCGGTGGCCGTCGTTGGCCTCATCGGGGCTCTTACCGGCCGCAGCGCACTACGCCAAGTCGAGGCCGAACGGCTGACCGAGCTGCGCGAATCTCAGCAGCGGCAACTGGAATCGCTGTTCAAGCAGATGACGAACTCGCTCATCGTCTACAGCGGCGGGTTCAGCATTGTTCAGGCCATGGAAGCGTTCTCCGCCGGCTTCAACCAGTTGGGCAACGCGACGATCAGTCCCGCCCAGCAGCAGTCGCTAGTCAACTACTACGACAACGAGATGATCAAACCGATCAAACGCATCACCGGCGACACGATCGATATCAACGCCGTGATGCCGAGTACCAACGCGCAGAAATACCTTCAGGCGAACTACACCGCGCCGCCCAGGACCAGTGCTGACGGGCTGCCGGTAGTGGACGCGGGCGACGGCAGTGCATGGTCGGCCGCTAACGCGCGATTCGACTTCTACATGCGCGGCATCGTCACTCGCTTCGACTACCGAGACGTGCTGTTGCTCGACAACGGCGGCAATGTCGTCTACTCCGTGGCCAAGGGGCCCGACCTGGGCACCAACATCTTCACCGGCCCCTATCGCGAATCCAATCTGCGCGATGCCTATCAAAAGGCCTTGCGTTCCAACGATGTCGACTTCGTCTGGATCACCGACTTCCAGACGTATCAACCGGCGCTGGATGCTCCCACCGGGTGGGTGGTGTCGCCGATCGGCATGAACGGCAAGATCGACGGCGTAATGGCTTGGCCGCTGCCAACTCCGAAGATCAACCGGATCATGACCGCCGACAAGCAATGGGAAGCCGCCGGCATGGGCCCGTCGACCGAATCGTATTTGGTGGGTCCCGACGGCCTGATGCGCTCCGATTCCCGGATATTCCTCGAGGATCCGGAGGAATATCGCAAGGAGGCCATCGCGGCCGGAACTCCGCCCGATGTGGCCAACAGAGCGATTCAGTTGGGGACGACGATCCTCGTGCAGCCGGCGGAAACGGCGGGCTTTCGTGCCGCCCAACGCGGGCAGACCGGAACCGTCACCGGCACCGACTACACGGGCAACAGCGAGATGGAGGCCTATACCCCGTTCAACGTGCCCAATTCCGATCTGCACTGGTCAATCTTGGTGACGCGCGACGACTCGGATGCTTTTGCGCGGCTGGGCAGATTCAGCCAAACACTGGTGGTCGGTGTCGCGTCGATGATCTTCGTCGTGTGTGTCGCCTCGATGGTGCTTGCCCAGATCATGCTGCGGCCCGTCCGCCGGCTACAAGCCGGTACCCAGAAGATCAGCTCCGGCGACTATGAAGTCAATATCCCGGTCACCTCGCGCGACGAAATCGGGGACCTCACTCAGGCTTTCAACGAGATGAGCCGGAACCTGGCAATTAAGGACGAGCTGCTCAACGAGCAGCGCAAAGAAAACGACCGCCTGCTGCTGGCGCTGATGCCGGAGTCGGTGGCGCAACGCTATCGCGAGGGTCAGGAGACCATCGCCGAAAAGCACCAGGACGTGGCCATCATCTACGCCGATATCGTTGGCCTGGACGAGATTTCGATCGACCTGTCCGGCGACGAACTGGTGGGCATCGTCGATGATCTCTTCCGTCAGTTCGACGCGGCAGCCGAAGCCCTCGGCGTCGAACGGATTCGCACCTTCCACAACGGCTACCTCGCCAGTTGTGGGGTCGTGACGCCGCGGCTGGACAGCATCTACCGAAGCCTCGACTTCGCCCTGGAGATGCGTCAGATCATCGATCGGTTCAACTCCCAGAGCTCACACGAGCTGAAGCTGCGCGTCGGCATCAACACCGGCAACGTGATCAGCGGACTGGTGGGACGATCAAGTCTCGTCTACGACATGTGGGGCGGCGCGGTGAGCCTGGCCTACCAAATGCACAGTGGTGCACCGCAACCCGGCATCTACGTCACCGCGAGCGTGTACGAGGCTATGCGGGACGCCCGGCAATTCACGCCGGCCGGCACGATTTCGGTCGCCGGATCAGACCAGGCGATCTACCGGCTGTCGGAGCGGTAATGAACGCCTTCCATTCGACGTGGTTCTACTGGGCCATCGGCGTCGCGATCGGATTCCCGGTCATGCTGATCCTGCTGACCGAGCTGCACCATGCACTGCTTCGCCGAAACAATCGCCTGGCCCGCCAGGTCAGCCTGCTCCGCAACTTTGTGCTGCCGCTGGGCGCGCTGTTGGTGCTGCTGGTCAACGCCGCACAGGTCTCGGCCGGAGACGGTCTGGTACGCATCCTGTCCACGCTGTTCGGCTTCCTGGTGCTGGTCATGTTGCTGTCCGGGCTCAACGCGACCGTATTCGAGGGCGCACCGCAAAACAGCTGGCGCAAACGACTGCCCACGATTTTCCTCGACGTGGCCCGGTTCGCGCTGATCGGTGCCGGCCTGGCCGTCATCTTGTCCGTCATTTGGGGTGTGCGGGTCGGCGGTCTTTTCACCGCGTTGGGGGTGACGTCGGTCGTCCTCGGTTTGATGCTGCAGAACTCCGTCGGCCAGATCGTGTCCGGCCTGTTCATGCTGTTCGAGCAGCCCTTCCGCATCGACGACTGGCTCGACGCGTCCAACGAGCGCGGCCGCGTCGTCGAGGTCAACTGGCGGGCCGTGCACATTCAAACCGGCAGCGGGATACGGGTCGTGCCGAACTCGATGCTGGCCAGTACCTCGTTCACGAACCTCAGCCGCCCGCAAGGCACCCACAAGCTGTCGATCAAGACGACGTTCGCGGCCGCGGACCCGCCCGATCGGGTCTGCGCAATGCTGACGCGTGTCGCGAGCGAGCTGCCGCAGCTCAAGGCCGGCAGCGTTCCCCGGTCGGTTCCCGTCGGCAAGGGCGAGTACGCGACCAGCTTCGGGCTGAATTCGCCCGCTGAGGACGGCGCTGCGCGATCGACCTTTCTGCGCTGGATCTGGTACGCGGCCCGGCGCGAAGAACTGCACCTCGACGACGCCGACGACGACTACTCGACCAGGGAACGGGTCGAAGACGCGTTGCGATCCGTGGTGGCGCCCGCATTGCGGCTCAGCGTTGCCGATCAGCAGGCGCTGCATTCCTCGGCGCGAATCGTCCTGTACAGCGCGGACGAGATCGTCGAATACGCGGGGCAGGTGCCGGCGGGGATGACGTTCGTGATCGCCGGGCGGGTGCAGATGATGGCCACGACCGAGGACGGGTCGGTGGTGCCGATCAGCACGCTGGAGGCGGGCTCCTTCCTCGGCCTGACCGCGCTCACCCGCCAACCCAACCTCGCCAGCGCGTATGCCCTGGAAGAGGTCACTGCCCTGATCATCGATCGCGATCACCTCGAGCACCTGGTCATGCGTGAACCGTTGCTGCTGCAGGACTTTGGCAACATCCTGGAGGAACGGCAGAGCAAAGTGCGGCAAGCCGAACGTGGTGAGCGCGTCGGTTGAGCCCGGTCGCCACCCAGGCCGCCTTACCTGGCCAGCTCAAGCCCGATACCCTGGATCAATGAGTCTGCAAGCACCGTCGCGTCCTGACTTGCGTCAGGAGGTTCACAACGCCGCCCGCCGCGCCCGCGCCGCGTCCCGCGTGCTGGCGTTGTTGCCAACGGTGGCCAAGGACCAGGCGCTGCAATCCGCCGCCGCGGCGATCGTTGCCGACACCCGCCGGATTCTGGCGGCAAACGCCGAGGATCTGAAGGCCGCCCGGGCCGCCGGGACGTCCAACGCGATGCTCGACCGGTTGGCGCTGGACACCACGCGTGTGGAGGGAATCGCCGCTGGTCTGCGGCAGGTCGCGGGCCTGCCCGACCCGGTCGGCGAGGTGCTGCGCGGCTACACGTTGCCCAACGGGCTGCAGCTGCGCCAGCAGCGGGTTCCGCTCGGCGTGATCGGCATGATCTACGAGGGCCGGCCCAATGTCACCGTCGACGCGTTCGGGCTCGCGCTCAAGTCCGGCAATGCCGTGCTGTTGCGCGGCAGTTCGTCGGCGGCACGATCCAACCAGGCGCTGGTCGAGGCGTTGCGGTCGTCGCTGGTCAGCGAGGACTTGCCCGCCGACGCCGTCCAGTTGCTCTCGTCCGACGACCGGTCCACGGTCACCCACCTGATTCAGGCGCGCGGCCTGGTCGACGTGGTGATCCCGCGCGGGGGAGCGAGCCTGATCGACGCGGTGGTCCGCGACGCCCAGGTGCCCACCATCGAGACCGGTGTCGGCAACTGTCACGTCTACGTGGACGGGGGCGCGGACCTGGACGTCGCGGAACGGGTCCTGCTGAACTCCAAGACACGGCGGCCCAGCGTCTGCAACGCTGCCGAGACCCTGTTGGTGGACGCCGCGATCGCCGCAACCGCGGTGCCCCGGCTGGTGGGCGCCCTGCAAGATGCCGGCGTGACGGTGCACCTCGACCCGGATGAGGACAATCTGCGTCGCGAGTACCTGTCGATGGACATCGCGGTGGCGGTGGTCGACGGTGTCGACGCCGCGATCGCCCACGTCAACGAATACGGCACCGGACACACCGAAGCCATCGTGACCACCAATATGGCTGCGGCCCAACGATTTTCCGACGGCGTCGATGCGGCCGCCGTGATGGTCAACGCATCGACATCGTTTACCGATGGCGAGCAATTCGGCTTCGGTGCCGAGATCGGCATCTCGACACAGAAGCTGCATGCCCGCGGTCCGATGGGCCTGCCCGAACTGACCTCGACAAAATGGATCGCATGGGGTGACGGCCAGATTCGTCCAGCCTGACCCCGATCTAGTTTTAGGAGAACTGAGATTGTGAGCGTGCCCGCCCGGTCCACTCCGCTGTTCGCGGACATCAGCGACGTCTCACGACGGTTGGCCGAGACGGGTTATCTGCCCGACACGGCCACCGCGACCGCGGTGTTTCTCGCCGATCGGCTGGGCAAGCCGCTGCTGGTCGAGGGGCCCGCCGGCGTGGGCAAGACCGAGCTGGCGCGTGCGATCGCGCAGGCCACCGGCTCGGGTCTGGTTCGGCTGCAGTGCTACGAGGGCGTCGACGAGGCTCGCGCCCTGTACGAGTGGAACCACGCCAAGCAGATACTCCGTATTCAGGCCGGCTCCGGCGACTGGGATCAGACCAAGGACGACGTGTTCAGCGAGGAGTTCTTGCTGCAGCGCCCGCTGCTGACCGCGATCCGGCGCACCGAACCGACGGTGCTGCTGATCGACGAGACCGACAAAGCCGACATCGAAATCGAGGGCCTGCTGCTCGAGGTGCTGTCCGACTTCGCGGTGACCGTGCCGGAACTGGGCACCATCACCGCCGAGCGAACGCCGTTGGTCGTGCTGACCTCGAACGCCACCCGTGAACTGTCCGAGGCGCTCAAGCGTCGCTGCCTGTTCCTGCACATCGACTTCCCGACCCCCGACCTGGAACGGCGCATCCTGTTGTCCCGGGTTCCCGAGTTGCCCGCGCATCTCGCCGAGGAGCTGGTGCGCATCATCGGCGTCATGCGCGGCATGCAGCTGAAGAAGGTGCCGTCCATCGCCGAGACCATCGACTGGGGCCGCACGCTGCTGGCGCTGGGGCTGGACACCATTGACGACGCGGTCGTCGCCCAGACGCTCGGCGTGGTCCTCAAACACCAATCCGACCAGCAACGCGCGGCCGGGGAACTCAGGCTCAACTGATGCCCCCGCGCCGCGTCCGCCCCAAACGGCCACTCGCCCCGCACGGGTTGCCGGGCCACCTGGTGGGATTCGTGGAAGCGCTTCGCGGAAGCGGTATTTCGGTGGGTCCGTCGGAGACGGTGGACGCCGGCCGGGTGATGGCCACCCTGGGTTTGAGTGATCGCGAGGTGCTGCGCGAAGGCATCGCGTGCGCGGTGCTGCGCCAGCCCGACCACCGCGACACCTATGACGCGATGTTCGACCTGTGGTTCCCCGCGGCGATGGGTGCGCGGGCGGTCGTCGTCGGAGACGAAGGTGGGGCCGGCCAAGACAACGACGCCCTGCCCGCCGACGACGTCGACGCGATGCGGCAGATGCTCCTCGATCTGCTGACCCAGAACGAAGATCTGGCCGACATGGACGAACGGCTCGTCGCGATGATCGCGCGAATCGTGGAGGCCTACGGCAAATACAGTTCCAGCCGCGGTCCCTCGTTCTCGTCGTATCAGGCGCTCAAGGCGATGGCGCTGGACGAGCTGGAGGGCAAACTGCTCGCCGGCCTGCTCGCGCCCTACGGCGACGAGCCGAGTCCCACGCAAGAGCAGATCGCCAAAGCCCTTGCCGCACAACGGATCACCCAACTGCGCAAGCTGGTTGACGCCGAGACCAAGCGGCGCACCGCCGAGCAGCTGGGCCGTGATCACGTCCAGATGTACGGCATCCCACAGCTTGCCGAGAATGTCGAATTCCTGCGGGCCTCCGGTGACCAGCTGCGCCAGATGCAGCGGACGGTGGCGCCATTGGCCCGCACCCTGGCGACCCGGCTGGCGGCGCGGCGACGCCGTAGCCGGGCCGGGACGATCGACCTGCGCAAGACGCTGCGCAAGTCGATGTCCACCGGCGGCGTGCCGATCGACGTGGTGCTGGCCAAACCCCGTCCGGCCCGCCCCGAACTGGTCGTGCTGTGCGATGTGTCCGGTTCGGTGGCCGGCTTCAGTCACTTCACCCTGCTGCTGGTTCATGCGCTGCGCCAACAATTCTCGCGGGTCCGGGTGTTCGCCTTCATCGACACCACCGACGAGGTGACTCACATGTTCTCCCCGGATTGCGATCTGGCCGTGGCGATCCAGCGGATCACCCGGGAAGCCGGCGTCTACAGCCGCGACGGCCACTCCGACTACGGGAATGCGTTCGTCTCGTTCCTCCAGGCCAATCCGCATGTGTTGTCGCCGCGCAGCTCGCTGCTGGTGCTCGGCGACGGGCGCACCAACTACCGTGATCCGGCCATCGACGTGTTGTCCGACATGGTCAACGCCGCCCGGCACGCGCACTGGCTCAACCCCGAGCCCAGACACCTTTGGGGCAGCGGAGATTCGGCGGTGCCACGCTACGAAGAAGTGATCACCATGCACGAATGCCGGTCCGCTAAGCAGCTCGCCACGGTGATCGACCAGCTACTGCCGGTCTGAGACTGCGCCTGGGCGCCGAGTGTGGGCCCCATGTACGCGAACTGTCGTGAATTCATCCATAAGCCCCACACTCGGCGCAGAGCTAACGGGTGACCACAGCGCGGCGACTGCCCGGCTCGAGCGGCCCGGTAAGCTGGCAAATCGTGCAAAAGCGCCGCCGCAGGCTGGGAGTGATGGGTGGGACATTCGACCCGATCCATTACGGGCACCTGGTCGCCGCCAGTGAGGTGGCCGACCTGTTCGACCTCGACGAAGTCGTGTTCGTGCCCAGCGGTCAGCCGTGGCAGAAGACCCGCAATGTCTCCGCCGCCGAGGACCGGTACCTGATGACGGTGATCGCCACCGCGTCTAACCCCCGGTTCTCGGTCAGCCGCGTCGACATCGACCGCGCCGGCCCCACCTACACCAAGGACACCTTGCAGGACCTGCACGCCCTCAACCCGGAGTCCGAGCTGTTCTTCATCACCGGAGCCGACGCCCTGTCGTCCATCCTGTCCTGGCAGGGCTGGGAAGTGGTGTTCGAGTTGGCGCGGTTCATCGGCGTCAGCAGGCCGGGTTACGAGCTGCGCCACGAACACATCACCGAAGTGCTTGGCGAGCTGGCCAAGGATGCGCTGACCCTGGTTGAGGTTCCGGCGCTGGCGATCTCGTCGACCGACTGCCGCCAGCGTGCCGCCCAGCGCCGCCCACTGTGGTACCTGATGCCCGACGGCGTGGTGCAATACGTCTCCAAACGCCGGCTCTACCGCGCCCCCGTCGAGGGAGAGGCCAAAGCGACGCTCGGCCCCACGCAGTCCAGCCTGTCGACGGGGAACAACTCATGAGCGCCACGCAGGAAGCCATCGACATGGCGACGATCGCGGCGAACGCCGCGGCCTCGAAGCTCGCCAACGATGTTGTGGTGATCGACGTTTCGGGGCAACTGGTCATCACCGACTGCTTCGTCATCGCCTCGGCGTCCAACGAGCGGCAGGTCAATGCGATCGTCGACGAGGTCGAGGAGAGAATGCAGAAGGCCGGCTACAAACCCGCGCGCCGCGAGGGTGCCCGGGAGGGACGCTGGACGCTGCTGGACTACCGCGACATCGTCGTGCACATTCAGCACCAGGACGACCGCAACTTCTACGCCCTCGACCGGCTGTGGGGTGACTGTCCGGTCATTCCCGTCGACTTGTCGGACGGTTCGCAGGATTCGGCGAGCGCGCAATGAGTATTCGTCGGCTGCTGATGTTGCGCCACGGGCAAACTGACTTCAATGCCGGCAGCCGGATGCAGGGACAGCTGGACTCCGCGCTCACCGAACTGGGCCATGCGCAGGCGGCTGCCGCGGCCGAGGTACTGGGCAAAATGCAGCCGCTGCTGATCGTGTCCTCCGATCTGCATCGCGCCTACGACACGGCGGTCAAGCTGGGGGAGCGGACCGGGCTGCGGGTACGGGTCGACGAGCGGCTACGTGAGACGCACCTGGGTGAGTGGCAGGGCTTGACGCACACCGAGGTTGACGGACAGGCTCCCGGTGCCCGGCTCGCCTGGCGCGACGACGCCACCTGGGCACCGCACGGCGGGGAAAGCAGGGTCGACGTCGCCGCCCGCAGCGTGCCGCTGGTCGCCGAACTGGTGGCCGGTGAACCGGAGTGGGGAAATGCGGACGAGCCGAGCCGGCCGGTGGTGCTGGTGGCCCACGGCGGTCTGATCGCTGCGTTATCGGCTGCGCTGCTGAGGCTTCCGGTCGCCGACTGGCCGGTCCTGGGCGGGATGGGCAATGCCAGCTGGGTGCAGCTCTCCGGCCACTCCCAGGACTCCGACGGTGAATTCGACAGCATCCGCTGGCGCCTCGACGTGTGGAACGCTTCGGCGCAGGTCTCCAACGATGTCCTCTGAGGTAAGGCCCACGCTGCTGGTCTTCGCCGACTCGCTGGCCTACTACGGTCCCACCGGGGGATTGCCCGCTGACGATCCCAGGATCTGGCCGAATATTGTTGCCACCCAATTGGGTTGGGATGTCGAGTTGATCGGTCGGATCGGCTGGACGTGCCGCGACGTGTGGTGGGCCGCCACGCAGGACCCGCGAGCATGGGCGGCGTTGCCGCGAGCCGGCGCGGTGATCTTCGCGACCGGCGGGATGGATTCGCTGCCGTCGGTGTTGCCGACCGCCCTGCGCGAGCTGATCCGATATATCCGGCCGCCGTGGTTGCGGCGCTGGGTGCGCGACGGCTACGGATGGCTGCAGCCGCGGCTCTCACCGGTGGCCCGACCGGCGCTGCCTGCGCACTTGAGTGCGGAGTATCTCGAACAGACCCGCGGTGCAATCGATTTCAACCGTCCGGGTATCCCGATCGTAGCGTCGCTGCCGTCGGTGCACATCGCCGAGACGTATGGCAAGGCCCACCACAGCCGCGCCGGCACCGTGGCGGCGATCTCACAATGGGCGCAACAGCACGACATTCCGCTGGTCGATCTCAAAGCTGCGGTGGCTGAACAGGTGATGAGTGGACGCGGCAATCCCGACGGCATTCACTGGAATTTCGAAGCCCACCAAGCCGTCGCGGAACTGATGCTCAAGGCGCTGGCCGAGGCCGGCGTATCGAGCGAGAAGTCACGCGGCTAAGCAATGACAGTCGTGGTGGTGACCGATGCCTCGTCGCGCCTGCCGGCCGATCTGCTCGCACAGTGGGCGATACGCGTCGTCCCGCTGCATGTCCTGCTCGACGGCGGCGACCTGCGCGACGGCGTGGACGAGATCCCCGACGACGTCTACGCGCACCACGCCACGACAGCGGCGGCCACCCCCGCCGAACTAGGCGCCGCCTACCGCACGGCGCTGGCCGACTCCGGCGGCGATGGTGTGGTGGCAGTGCACATCTCATCGGCGCTATCGGGCACCTGTGGCGTGGGTGAACGGGCCGCGGCTGAAATCGGTCCGGCCGTGCGCGTCATCGACTCGCGGTCGGCGGCGATGGGCACCGGATTCGTCGCACTGGCCGCCGCACGGGCCGCGGCCAGCGGCGCGGATCTGGAAGCCGTTGTCGCCGCGGCGAACTCGGCGGTACAGCGCGGTCACGCGTTCATCGTGGTGCACGGCTTGGACAATCTGCGGCGCAGCGGCCGGATCGGTGGCGCCAAGGCGTGGCTGGGCACCGCATTGTCGCTGAAGCCGCTGCTCCGTATCGATGACGGCAAACTCGTTCTGGCCCAACGGGTACGGACGGTCAGAAAGGCGACGACGGCGATGCTGGACCGGGTCTGCGAAATCGTCGGCGACGAGGCCGCGGCGGTTGCGGTGCACCACGTCGTCAACCCCGACGGCGCGAACGAAGTGGCGGCCGCGTTGGCCCAGCGGCTACCGGCCTGCGAGCCCGCCATCGTCACCTCGCTGGGGCCGGTGCTTGGCCTGCATGTCGGCCCCGGCGCCGTCGCGGTGTGCCTGGACCTAGCTCCTGGCAGCTGACGCGGCCGGCGCCACCCGGGCGGGCGGCAGACCGTAGTCACCGCGCGGATGCACGACTTGCGGCCACCAGAACCAGCGACCGAGCAGCGTCGCGATGGACGGCATCAAAAGCGTTCGCACGATCAGCGTGTCGAGCAGCAGACCGATGCAGACGGTGGATCCGAACTGGCCCAGCACTCGCAGGTCACTGCCCAGCATCGATGCCATCGTGAACGCGAACACCAGACCCGCGGCCGTCACCACTCCACCGGTGCCGGCCATCGACCGGATGATGCCGGTCTTGAGTCCGTGGTGGATCTCTTCTCGGAATCGGGAGACCAGGAGCAGGTTGTAGTCCGATCCGACCGCCAACAGGATGATCACCGAAAGCGCGGCGACGATCCAGTGGATCTTGATACCGAACAGATCCTGCCAAATCAATACGGACAGACCGAATGACGCGGCGATGGAACTGGCCGCGGTGCCGACGATGACCAGCGCGGCCACCACGCTGCGGGTGAGCAGCAACATGATCATGAAGATCAGCGTCAGCGCGGACACCACCGCGATCATCAGGTCGTATTTCTCGCCGTCGGCCATGTCCCGGAAGGTCGCGGCGGTTCCACCGAGATACACCCTGGCGTCGGACAGCGAGGACTGCTTCAAGCCCTCCTGCGCGGCGGTGCGTTCGGCGTCGACCCGCGAAATCCCTTCCGGCGTCATCGGATCGCCCTGATGGGTGATGAAGAACCGCGCCGACTTACCGTCCGGCGACAGGAACATACGAAGACCCGTCTGGAAGTCGGGGTTGTCGAACGCCTCGGGGGGCAGATAGAAGAAGTCGTCGTTCTTCGACTGGTCGAAGCTTTGCCCCATCACGATGGCGGTGTTGCTCATCGCCTCCATCTGGTTGATCATCGCCTTGAACGTCTGGTAGAGCGTCAGCGTGATGCCCCGGGTGGTCTTCAGGGTGGTGATCAGCGTGGGGAACAGCTCGGTCAGGTCGCGCGAGGCCTTGGCGGTGTGCTTGATGTCCGTTGTCAGGTAGTGGAACTGCTCGGCGAGTTGGTCGAAGCCGTCCAATGTGTCGAACAGCGACCGGAAGCTGTAGCACAACGGAATGTCGTAGCAGTGCTTCTCCCAATAGAAGTACGTCCGCACCGGCCGGAAGGTGTCGTCGAAATCCGCGATGTGGTCGCGCAAGCTGTCGGTGATCTGTGACGTCACTTCGGTCGTCTTCGCGCTGTCCTCGGCGGCATTGGCCAGGTCTTTCGACACCTCGTACTGGCGCTGCGTGGTGTCGATCTGGGTCTGCAGGTCGTCGGCCATCCTGAGGATGTCGGCGATGCGGTCCTTGAGGAAGCCCATGTTCTGCATCGTTGTCTGGCTTTGAATGCTGTTCTGGAACGGAATCGAGCTGTGCTGAATCGGAATGCCCAGCGGCCTGGTGATGTCCTGCACCATCGCGATGCCGAGCGTGCGCATCTCGTTTTTTGCCACCCGGTCCAGCACCAGCATGTCGGCCGTGTTGCGCATGTCATGGTCGGACTCGACCATCAACAGGTCGGGGTTCATCCGGGCCTCGGAGAAGTGCCGGTTGGCGGCCTCCTGTCCCTGGTTGGACGGCGCCGACAGCGGCAGGTAGAAGCGGTCGTTGTAGCTCGTCACGTAGCTCGGCAGGGCGATCATGCCGACCAGCACCACGGCCGCGCTGACGGCCAAAATCGGTGCGGGCCAACGCACTACGGCGGTGCCCACCCGGCGCCACAGTCGGCCTTGTTTGGCGGCGCGCTTGGTCTCGAACAGGTGAAAGCGACTGCCGATGAAGATCACCGCGGGACCCAGCGTCAGGCCGGCCAAGACCACGACCAGCATGCCGATCGCCACGGGTGCGCCCATGGTGTTGAACCAGGGCAGCCGCGAGAAACTCAGGCAGTAGGTCGCCCCGGCAATCGTCAAGCCCGACCCCAAGACGACCGGCGCAACTCCCTTGAATGTGGTGTAGTACGCCGATTCTCGATCCTCGCCGGCGCGCAGGGCCTCTTGATAGCGGCCGACGAGAAAGATCCCGTAGTCGGTTCCCGCCGCGATCGCCAGCATGGTGAGGATGTTGGCGGCGAACGTCGTGAGCCCGAATGCGTTGTGGTAGGCCAAAACCGCGACCACGCCACGTGAACAGGCCAGCGCGACAAAGGTCATGAACAACTGAACCAGCGTGGTGACGATGGACCGGTAGACCAGCAGCAACATGACCGCGATCGCGCCCAGGGTGAACAGCGTGATCGTCGCCAGGCTGGCGTTACCGATCAAGTGCATGTCGTCGGACAGCGCGGCGGGACCAGTGACATAGGCCTTCACCCCGGGCGGTGCCTTGTTCTCGTCGATCACCTTGCGGACGGCGTCGACGGACTCGTTGGCCAGCGTGGTGCCTTGGTTACCGGCAAGGTTGATCTGTACGTACGCGCCCTTGGCGTCGGCGCTCTGGGCGCCCGCCGCCGTCAGCCGGTCCCCCCAGAAGTCCTGGATGTGCTGGACGTGCTTGGGATCCTGGCGCAGTTGCCGAATCAGCTTGTCGTAGTACTGGTGTGCCTCCGGGCCCAGCGGTTGCTGGCCCTCCAGCACGATCATCACGGTGCTGTTGGAATCGAATTCGTGGAAGTTGTGGCCCATGCGCATCATCGCCTTCATCGACGGTGCGTCCAGGGGTGTCATCGGCGCCGAGTGGGCCTCGCCGACGACCTCCAGGGTGGGAACGATGACGTTGACCAGGACCGTCACGGCTACCCAGATCAGGATGATCGGCACCGCGAAGATGCGAATGGTGTGGGGGAGGTAGGGCCGGTGTCCGCGCTCGGGCTTATCCGAACCCTGGGTGCCGATCGGCCCGGTGTCGGCGGCGTCGTCGACACCCAGGTGGCTCTTGCTGTTGAGATCGCTCATGCGGACTTCACCAAGCAGAAGGTTTGGGCGTTGTGGCCATCGGAGTTTTGCGTGTCGCGGACGACGCCGTCCACGGTGATCTTGCAGACGATTCGGCTGCCGTCACTTTGCGCCATGATGTTGGCGCTCACCGACGGCAGCGTGGTCGAGATGGTGGTCGTCCACGGCAGCGGCGCGTTATCGATCTGATGAGTGTTGGCGTCCGCATCCCAGTAATTGATGTTCGCGGTAGCACCCGGCGGGCCGGAGATCTCGTAGACGACGACCTTCGGATTGAACTGCACGATCTCGATCCCCTTGCCGGCATTCGCGTTGAGATCCTGCGAGCCAAATATCTTGTGCAGCCGCGACACGACCAACGCCGAGACTGCCAGTACGACAATCAGCAGCAGCGGAATCCACGCCCGTTTGAGCACCTGGGATATGGCATCCGAGTTCGGCGAACCGCTCACCTTGACCGCCCTTCCGCTCACCGCTGCGGCGGCCTGCCGTCCTGCCTCGGAACGCTCGCCACCGTGTCGACAACCTTAATTGTCGGCGGAACCTTTGCTCGGCTAAGCACTCTAAACCTTAGAGGACGGAACCGTTCCTCCGGGGGCCCCTGACTATGGCCAAAGTCATATGGTTAGCGCGCCAGGCGGCCGGTCACCGGCGGCAGGTCGGCGAGGGTCACGATCCCGGGCCGGGCGGCCACCACCGCGGGGACCGCATTGGTGACCGGCATCGCGGTATAGATCATGCCGAGGCCCATGAACCCGGGCTCGGTCCAATCCTTCGGCGGCAGGCAATGCAGGACGGTGCGCATGTTGGGCATTCCGAAGACCTGAATTACGTGGCCGTGCTCTAGTGGCTTGGGCGGGACGACGTGGTTACCCATGGTCCAGTTGAACCCGACACTGACGACGTTGCGGTCGCCTTCCCAGCCGCGGTGAAAGCCGTACACACCGCCGACCGTGCCCGCGGGGATCTTCATGAAGCCCAGATCGGAGTCACCGGTGGCCGCGGTGAACGTGACGTCGAAGGTCATCTTGTCCAGCTTGGCGCCGATCGCGTCGGCCATCATCGCCGCCGACTCGGCGAAGACTTCGCTTTCCCGACGAACGTTCTCGGCCAGCCCCGGCGTCTCGGGGTCTTGGGAGAACCCCATCGCCGTCTGGGTTTCCGCGGATTCGTAGGTCGAGCAGTCCACCGATTCGGTGATCCGGATTTCGTCCACGCGCTCGCAGGAGGCCGACAGCACCATGCCGACCATGTTCGTCATGCCGGGATGCGCGCCGCTGCCGAAGATCGTCGAATGGCCCTTCTGGCAAGCATCCTCGATGCGTTTGCGGTCCTGCGGGGTCTGTTTGCCGCCGGTGATCCAGGCCGCGCTGGTGCACACGTTGACCCCTGACTCCAGCAGCCGCACCAATTCGTCGATGTTGGGCCACAACGGGTTGTAGCAACACGCGTCGGCGCCCAGCGCGATCAGCGAGTCGATGTCGTTGGTGGCGTGCACCCCGGTCGGCTCCGGCCAGCCGGAGAGTTCGGCGGCATCGACACCGACCTTGTCCGCGCCGTGCGCGTACACCCCGACCAGTTCCAGGTCGGGCCTGCCGATGATGGCGTGCAGCGAGCGCCGCCCGATGTTGCCGGTCGTCCACTGAATGACACGTAACGGACGGTCTGGGCGGACTGTGCTCATCGTGGCTCCTTTGCCGCTGCGGGGGTGGAACCATTATGCGAAGGGTGCAACCCGAGTATCGGTCGGGGTGTCAGGCGTCCAGCCGGACGAATTGGTCCTGGCGGTATTGCTCGACACAGGCGGCGCGGCGGATCTTGCCGCTGGTCGTGGTGGGGATCGACCCGGCAGCTACCAGCACGAGGTCCCCGACATTGAGACCGTGCGCATTGGATATCGCCGAGGTGACCTCGCTCTTGACACCGCTGAGCCATCGCGTCGCGTCCTCGTCGAAGTCGGCTCGCCTCTTGAGCTCGACGACGGTGACCAGTTGCTCGGTACCGTCGGTCGGAACCGAAATCGCCGCGACCCGGCCACGGGTGATCTCCTGAACCGTGGTCTCGATGTCCTCGGGATAGTGATTGCGCCCGCGGATGATCAGCAGATCCTTGATGCGCCCGACGATGAACAGCTCACCGGAGTAGATGAAGCCCAGGTCCCCGGTTCGCAGCCACGGACCATCCGGCGTGCCGGGCGACGGGTCGACCAGTGTTGCGCCGAAGCAGCGCTGCTCAGAAGCTGGCCTGCACCAATAGCCGTCGGCGACATTCGCGCCATGCACCCAGATCTCGCCGATCAAGTCCGGTGGGCATTCCCGATTCGTCTCACCGTCGACGATGCGCACCGTAGGGGAGTGCGGTACCCGGTATTTGACCAGCGCCGTGCCGTTCCTGGCCCCGCACGGCTCTACCCGGCCCGCGCCCAGCGCTTCGGCATCGAAATGGGCCGCCGGCGAGGATTCACTCCAGGTGCCGGTGGTGACGAAGACGGTGGCCTCGGCCATGCCGTAGGAAGGGCGCATCATGTGGTCTTGAAAGTTGAAGTGCGCGAACCGATCTACGAAGCGTCGCAAGGTGGCCGGCTCGACACGCTCGGCACCGCTGATGATGCCCAGCACACCGCCGAGGTCGAGCCCGGCCAGGTCTTTGTCGGTGGTCTTGCGCGCGGCCAGGTCGAAGGCGAAGTTGGGTGCCGACGACCAGGTGTGAGGATTCTCGGCCAACGCTCGGACCCACCTGGCCGGTCGCTCTAAAAATCCGACCGGACTGGTCAACTCGGCACGATGGCCGCTCAGGATCGGAGCGCAGACTCCCAGCACCAAACCCATGTCGTGGTAGAAGGGCAACCACGACACCAGGGTGACGTTCGACGGGACGGTGATCCGCGCGGCCGCGAAGAAGCTGTGCATCAGCTGCTCGAAATTCGCCTCGAGGTTTCGGTGCGAGATCATCACGCCGGTCGGCGTCCGGGTCGAACCCGAGCTGTACTGCAAATACGCGATGTTCGGCAAATCGGTTGTCCGAGCACTCTTTTCGACATCGACGTCTAGATTCAGCGAATCGATTTCGATGATCTTCGGCACATCGTCCAGGTGTGCTTGGTCGACGAATTCGGCGACGTCTTCGGCGAAGGCGGATGTGGTGAGAACCACCGAGGGCGATGTGTCGGCGAGGACCGCGCTTACCCGCTCGTGACTCGAGCCGCGATGCGGCAGCGGAAGTGGGACGGCGATGAGCCCTGCTTGCATGGATCCCAGGAACGCCGCAATGTAGTCAAGGCCCTGCGGAGCCAGGATGACCGCCCTGTCCCCGACCGACCCGTACGGGCCGAGATCGCCTGCGACATTCAGTGTTCGGCGCGAGGTCTGCGCCCAGGTGAGGCTCTCGCGAGCCCCGTCCGGATTGCCTTCGTAGTTGGTGAACGTGTACGCCACGTCATGCGGCCGCAGGCTGGCCCGCCCATGCAGCATGGCGAGAATCGATGATCCGGACATCGGCGTGTTATCAGCCGGTGCCGTGGGACAGCACCGACGTGGCACCGGCGAGAATCTGTGACAGCGGATCGGCGCCGCCGCCGAACGTCGCCTGGTTGGCCGGTGCCGTGACTTCGGCTGGGTCAAACCCGTGCACCGGGTCCACCTGAACCGGAGCGGTCGCCGGGTCGTCGTTGCGCGAGTACCCGGCATTCACGCGGGGGATCAGGATCGCGTCCAGCTTGTTGAGCGTGTCTTCGTCGATCCCGACGTATTTCAGCGGCATGACAAGCGGCAGATGCTTTTCCGGCACCATGATCGTCGTGTCCCTGGCACCGCGAGAGTTGATCGTCGTCCTGATGTTCTGCGGCGGCACCATGCTCGGATTCGTGAAGGCCACCGCGGTGTGACCGGTGGCGAGGCCCAGCAGCGTGTTGGCGAGCGCGAACAGATTGTCCGGTCGGTCGGGGAAGTCCGCGATCGAGTCGTACGCGGCCACGAACCTGTTTGTGTCGTACTGACTTTCGTATGGCGGTGGCATGGTGTAGTCGAGAGCGGGGACGGTGCTGCCGACCGGGAACATGGCGCTCAGGAAGCTCTGACCGAAGGCGTGGCGCCCGATCGGGTCGCCGAAGGTGGCGAAGTTCAGCCGGTCCGGTGGGGGAGCGGTCGGATCATTGGCCAGCCGCGCCTGCTCGCCGTCGACCACGAACCCGCCCTCGGACAAACCAATCGCGGTTCCGGGGCGACCGCCACGGATCGCCGCATCCAGGTTGTTCACTCCGACGTCGACCGACTCGCCGACGCTGGGGCCGTCCAGACCCAGGCCCGGGAAGAGTTCATCGAAGCGGCCGATGCCGGGGAAGAGTCGCTCCAGCACATGGCCCTGCACCTGGCCCGCCGGGTAGCGGACGATTTCGCGCTGCTGCCCAGGGAACCATTGCGCGCCCTCTTGGCGGATGTATTCGTCGTAGGGGATGCCCAGCACGTGAGCGCCGCCGAGTGCGAACGCGGTCTGGTCACCCGGCGCGCCGGGAGTCGGCGGTCCGCCGATCGGCGTGTCGTCAGCCGACGCGGTTGCGACGCCGAAATAGCCTGTGGCGCCCACAGTTACCAGCGCCGAAACTCCTGCGAGTAGCTTCTTCATTCCTGATCCTGACCGCTCGGATTCGTCTCGTAGTCTCACATAGATCATGCGTACCCCCTAACCGGGCTGTGGCTCGGCGCGTCGGCGCACGCCCACTCGCGATGGCCACCAATTCGCCCGCCCGACCAGCGCAGCGATGGCGGGAACCGTGACGGTGCGCACCAAAAAGGTGTCCAGCAAAATCCCCACACCGATCACGAAACCGCCCTGCACCACGGTGCCGATGCTGGAGAACAACAGTCCGCACATCGACGCGGCGAAGATCAGGCCGGCCGCGGTGATCACGCCGCCAGTCGAACTGAGCGTACGAATGATGCTGTAGCGCATGCTGTGTCCGGACTCCTCGCGCATTCGCGAGACGAGGAGCATGTTGTAGTCGGCCCCGACCGCTACCAGCACCACGAACGCCAGCGGTGGCACGCTCCAATGCAATTGCTGACCCAGTACGTATTGAAAGGTCAGTACGCCGATACCGACCGCCGACAAGTAGGAAATGACCACGGAAGCGACCAGATACAGCGGCGCAACGATCGCACGAAGCAGCGCGACCAAGGTCACCAGGACGACGAGCAGGGTGACCGCGATGATGAACCTGATGTCGTGCTGGTAGTAGTCACGGGTGTCCTTCAAACCGACCGTGTACCCCGCCATCGAAATCGTGGCGTCGGACAGCGCGGTATTCGGTTGTGCTCCGCGGGCGGCCGCGGTGATCGCGTTGACCTGATCCATCGCTTCGGTGCTGAACGGATTCAGTTTGGTTTGAACCAGATACCGCACCGAGTGGCCGTCCGGCGAGATGAATACCTTGGCCGCTTTCCGAAACTCCTCTAACTGCAGCAGCTGGGGCGGGATATTGAATCCGGCCATGGCCGGCTGTGCCGCATCGCGTTTCAGTGACAACAGAAATGCCGCGGACTCGCCGAGCCCGGAACCTAGCTGTTTGACTTGGTCGACGAGCTGGGCCACGGCGTCGGCTATTTGCCGGCTGCCGCCGGCGAGCCGGTTCGCGCCGTCTTGCACGCTGTTCAAATTCGCTTGCAGGCCACCGGGTTTGTCCATGCCCATCGAGTGCATCACCTTGGTGAGCTTCCCCAACGCGGCGCGCACCCGGTCCGTCGACGCCTTCAGCGCCCTTTTGTCCTGGTAATCCTGCAGTTGGTGGGCCAGATCGTTGATCGCGTCGAGGTCCGCTTGATCGCGGGAACCCACCAGCTGTTCGAACGTCCCGCGGGTCGCGCTGCACGATTGATCGGCATCGCAGATCGGGTTGCCCTGCAGCGCTGCCAGCACCGGGCCTATCCAGGCGAACACGTTCTTGGCCGCCGAGAAATTCCAGCCCATCGCGTTGCTGAGCGAGTTGACGTGATCGATGAGCTGGGCTGCGATGTCGACCTGTTTGACCAGCGCGTCGCCGCTGTACTGGCTTTTCGCCGACGAGAAGGCGCTTTGCAGTTCCTCCAGGCTGGCCGCGAGCTGGCTGACCTGACCGCGGACCTCGCTCAGGCTGTTGGCCAGCGTGCCGCTCCCGGCGACCAGGCGGTTGAGGTCACCGGTGTGGTCGCTGATCATGGTGGACCCGCCGGCCAGCAGGGTGCCGATGGCGCCCGCCTGATAGGTGGCCCGGAATTGTTCGGGCACGGTTCCGGTAGGTCGCGTAATGCCGCTGACCGCGGCGATATTCGGCAGTTGGCTGACTCGGTCCGCCAGCTGCTCCAAGTCCGCCAGGGCCTTCGGCGTGCGAAGATCATGCGGCGACTGGATGAGGATGTACTCCGGAATGGATTGATTCACCGGGAAATGACGGTCCAGCGCGGCATACCCTGCGGAGCTCGGAGCGGACGCCTGCAGGGCCTTGCGGTCGTCGTAGTTGTAACGCACCAGCCCCGCGCAGCTGGCCAGGATGATCAGCACCAGCACACTGGCGACCAGGTTGGCCCTGGGCCGGCGCACGATGCGGATCCCCGACCGCCGCCAGAATCGGGCCGTCAATTCGCGACGCGGCTTGACCCAGCCACGCGGCCCCGCGATCACCAGAATCGCCGGCAGCAATGTCACCGCGGCGAGGAAGGCCACGCCGACCCCGATCGCCGACGACGCACCGACCGTTTTGAACACGCCCATTCGGGCGAAGCTGATCAGCAGAAAAGTGATGCCGACGGTGGCCGCGGATGCGCCGATGACTTTGCCGATCGACATCATTGCGCGTTTGATCGCCTGATCGGAATCCGCCCCCGAGCGCAGATAATCGTGATAGCGACTGATCAGGAAGACCGCGTAATCGGTACCGGCGCCGGCCATTATGGCGCTCAGAAAAACGATGGACTGATTCGAGACGCCGGCTCCGGTGAATAGGGAATAAGCCGCCACCACGGCCTGCGCGATGACCAGCGATATCCCGATCGTCAGCAACGGCAGCAGCATGGTGACCGCACTGCGGTAAATCACGAGCAGGACGATCAGCACCAGCACGGCGATCGCCAGCTCGATGGGAAGCCGGTCCCTGTCGCCGGCGACGGTGAGGTCGGCGACGGTCGCCGCGGGGCCGGTGAGGTTGACCGTCACGGGCGTTCCGGCGAGGGAGTGTTTGACGGTGTCGCTGATCCGGTTGAACGCGGCGTAGGACTGCGGCGTGCCCAGCTCGCCGGCGACGCCGACCGGCAGCACCCATGCCTTGTGATCCTTGCTGGTCACGACCGAGCGCAGCGGCGGCGTGCTGATGAAATCCTGCACCATCACGACGTCTCGCGTGTCGTGGCGCAGCGTGTCCACCAAGGAGCGGTACGCGGCTTCGTCGGCGGGGCCGAGCCCCTTGTCGTCCGTCAGGACCACCAGCAACAGGTCCTCGGAACCCGATTCGTGAAAAGCCTTGGTCATCTCGCGCGCGGTGACGCTGGAGGGGGCATCATCGGGCAGGAGCGCCAGCGGATGCTTCTGGGCCATCTCCCCCAGCGAGGGCAAAGTCAGTGCCAGAGCGACCGCGGCCGCGACCCAGGCCCCGATCACTACCCAGGGCCACCGCACCACGAAATCGGTCAGCCGTCGCATATCGCCCTCGCCCCTGGTCGGCGCGGTCGGGTGTGCCCGCCGGCGGCGCTTGCCGGCGTTCTGCCACGCCGCGCTCGTTCATACCGTGCGCGACCGCAGTTCGCGCACTTGAGAAAAGCCCTAGCCTCGGATGGACCCACGCTACGCGACGCGCCCCCAGTGCCCACTGCCGGCGACGCGGCCGCATACGGACTTCATAGCCGCCATGTAGCGGCTGACTGATTTCAGGGCGACCGGATTGTCGGGGTGCATGATCGCCATGACGGTGCCCTCGCCGTACCGGAATACGTAAATGGTCAGCTGATAGGAGTACCGGCCGTCGGGATAGATCCCGATATTGTCCGCGAGGCCCAACTCGGCCGCGGCGAGAATCGCATTGAGCGGAGCGGCGCCGCCATGAAAGAAGTTCGACACTGGAAAGTTTGGCTGCGGCCAGCGCAGCCACGGCGCCAATTCCAGTACGCGGTAGTACGGCACCTTCGCCATGTCCAGACTGGAATCAAAGGAGGCCTGTGCGGCCCATGCCGCATCACCGAAAGACGCGGCCGCGATGGGCACGGTGATCGGAATCAATCCGGTAAACCAGCCCTGTGTCATGAAATTGTCGGCGGCGGTGCGCGAATCTCTAGGCGTGAGTCCGTAATACGTCAGGGCGCCGGTGAATTCATGCTCGAGCAGGGCGAAGCAGGCGAACAGGCCACCGACGAAGCGTGCACCGGCGGCGGTGCAGGCGGATTCGAATCGCTCCGTCTGGGCCACGTCCATCAGAAGTTCGGAGGTCATCTGACTGCGACTGGA
Organism: Mycobacterium ahvazicum; assembly: GCF_900176255.2. GTDB lineage: Bacteria > Actinomycetota > Actinomycetes > Mycobacteriales > Mycobacteriaceae > Mycobacterium > Mycobacterium ahvazicum. The sequence continues at coordinate 1,281,597 of NZ_FXEG02000003.1, read as the reverse complement.
CTCCAACGGGTTGCCCAGTGGTAGCGGGAACTCAGGGAACCCGCCATTGTTGTTGTCGGCGAAGTCGATCCACGCACGCACCTCGGGCGAATCGACGGTCAATGTCGAGGTGTACTCGTGTTCGCGGATGCAGAATTCGTCGAAGCTACCGGCATCGGGGAGAGCCAGCGCCGCACCGCCGCTGCTCAGGGCCGAATACATTCCGTTGGCTTCCATCATCGTGGTGCCGATCAGCGTCGCGTCCCCGTGCACGTGATCCATGGCGGCAAAAAATGTGAAATGGCTCTCGTTCTGGATGATCCCGAAAGTGAAACAGCCCCACTGCAACGGGTTTGGTATGGCCACGACATGAGCGTGTATTTCGTCAACGGTCATCTGGCCGTGGTCGATTGGCGCGAACTCGATATCCGCCGGATCGTGCAGGGTATGCCGGACGAACTCACCGGTGTCGGCTTGTGCGAACCAACTGCGGAATGTGTCGTGTCGCCGCAGATAGGCGTTGACCGCGTGGTTCATCGCCGCGACATCACAAGTCCCAGCTAACTCACAGGTCGCGATGATCTGCCGGGAGAAGTTCAGCCCCGCCGCCGTCCGTTCGCAGTAATTCCGAAGGTGCTGGCGCTGCATGTAACTGACGGGCACAGAGCTGACCGGCGCTTGTCGGACCTTGTCTTTTGCCGCATCCGTCGGGTGCCACGAGGTGACGGAGCCCGGGGTCAGCGTCCAATCATCGAGCGCGCCGATCGTAATTTTCCCGATGCGCAAAACTACGTCCCCCTCGGTGTAAACAGTCCCCGTCCGGCCACTGGCGGCGCCACCAAGATAACCCGCCGGGCGATTGCCTCCGCAGACACGCGCGGTCCACGGCCTACACTCACTGACGGATCCGGCGTGCGGTTGTGGCGATCGAACGCCCGGGCGGGAGACGCAGAGCGGCGGACACAGTGGCTGTCGTTGCGCGGTGGGGGTGCTGCGATTGCAGTGCTGGCCTTCGGAAAATGACTCTGAAGCGCAACCGCCCGTGGGGATCCAGTCTTCATCCGCCAACGCAGGGGAGGTCAAGGAAATGGCATCCGTCGAAGAGCTGGACGAGCCGGCTTCGGGTTTCGCGATCGTCGGCTACGCCGCTCGGTTTCCGGGTGCCGCGGATGCGGATGAGTTCTGGGATGTGTTGCGGCACGGCCGGGATGCGATATCCGAGGTGCCGCGGGACCGCTGGGACGTCGACGAATTCTTCGACCCGGAACCGGGCGCACCGGGCAAGGTCGTGACCCGTCGTGCCGGATTCGTCGATGACGTGACGGGCTTCGACGCGCCGTTTTTCGGCATGTCGACGCGCGAGGTCAGATTGATGGACCCGCAACACCGGATCTTGCTGGAGACGGCATGGCGTGCGGTGGAGCATTCGGGCACTGCGCCAACGGCCCTGGCCAACAGCAACACTGGCGTCTTCGTCGGTCTGGCGACCCACGACTACCTCGGAATGGCGTCCGACGAGCTGACTTACCCCGAGATCGAGGCCTACATGGCCATCGGTACCTCGAATGCCGCTGCGGCGGGCCGAATCAGCTATCGACTCGGGCTGCAGGGTCCCGCGGTCGCCGTCGACACGGCGTGCAGCTCGTCGCTGGTGGCGATCCATCAGGCCTGCCAAGCGCTTCGCCTCGGCGAATGCGACCTCGCGCTGGCCGGGGGGGCGAACGTTCTGCTCACGCCGGCAACCATGATCACGTTCTCCAGTGCTCACATGCTCGCGCCGGACGGCCGGTGCAAGACATTCGACGCGGCCGCCGACGGCTATGTTCGGGGCGAGGGATGCGGCGTCATCGTGATCAAGCGCCTGGACGACGCGATTCGCGACGGTGACCGGATTCGGGCCGTGATCCGCGGCAGCGCGATCAACCAGGACGGTGCATCGGGTGGATTGACGGTGCCGAACGGCGTTGCCCAGCAACGGGTCATCGCCGAGGCGTTGAAGCGCGCCGACCTCCAGCCCCGCGACGTCGGGTACTTGGAAGCGCACGGCACCGGGACATCGCTGGGCGACCCCATCGAGGCCCAGGCCGCCGGTGAGGTGCTCGGCGCCGGCCGCGAACCCAGCCAACCGCTGCTGATGGGGTCGGTGAAGACCAACATCGGTCACCTGGAAGCGGCCGCGGGTATCGCCGGTGTGATCAAAGTCATTCTCTCGCTCGAGAACGAGCTGCTGCCGCAGCACCTCCACTTCGAGAACCCGTCGCCGCACATTCCCTGGGACCGCCTTGCGGTGCGGGTGGTCGACGAGGCCACTGCCTGGGAACGCAACGGTCGGCCGCGCATTGCCGGGGTCAGCTCTTTTGGGTTCGCGGGGACCAACGCGCACGTCATTGTCTCCGAAGCGCCAGCGCACGCGGCAGCACCGCTGGCCGCACCGGTTCCGGTCGAGCAGCCCGGGGACCGACGGTTGCGCATTCTTCCGCTCTCGGCCCGAACCCCCGCCGCATTGGTGCGGCTCGCCGGCGAGTACCGCAGCTGGTTGAGCACCCACCCGCAGGCCTCCCTGGCCGACGTGTGCTTCACCGCGGGCACGGGGCGAGCGCACTTGGAGCACCGCGCCGCGTTGGTGGTCAACTCGCGAGAATCCGCGATGGAGCTCCTCGGCGCACTTGCCGACGACCGGCCGGCGCCCGGTTTGTTCCGCGGCGAATCCCATGACACCCCGAAGACCGCGTGGCTGTTCACCGGGCAGGGCAGCCAATACCCCGGCATGGCCCGGGAGTTGTTCGACACCGAGCCGGTGTTCGCCGAGACGCTGAACCGCTGCGCGGCAGCGGTCGCTTCGATTCTCGAAAAGCCGTTACTGGACGTTGTTTTCGATATCGACGGCCCCGATGGCGAAGCGACGCTGCGGCAGACCTCTTACGCACAGCCCGCCTTGTTCGCGGTGGAGATGGGCATGGCCCGGCTGTGGCAGTCGTGGGGTTTCGAGCCGGACGTCGTGCTCGGCCACAGCGTCGGCCAGTATTCGGCGGCCTGCGTCGCGGGCGTCGTCGGTCTCGAGGATGGCGCGGTGCTGATGGCCGAACGCGGTCGCCTCTTCGCGAGCTTGCCCGAAGGTGGCCGGATGGTCGCAGTGTTCACCGCCGCCGAGCGTGTCGAGAACCTGACCAATGACTTCCCGAGCCTGTCGGTCGCCGCCTACAACGGCGCGAATACCGTATTGTCAGGGCCTGCAGCGGATTTGGAACTAGCCGTTGCGGGGCTGGCTGCCGACGGTGTCCGGTGCGAGTGGCTCGACACCAGCCACGCGTTCCACTCGGCGCTGCTCGACCCGATTCTGGACGAATTCGAGTCGTTTGCGGATCGGTTCGATTACGCTGCACCACAACGGATGTTGATTGACAACCGAACCGGCGCCGCGCTCGGCCGCAGCGTGAAGCTCGACGGTGCCTACTGGCGGCGGCACGCACGCCAACCGGTGCAATTCGCCAAAAGCGCGCACACCCTCGCCGGGCTCAATTGCAAGGTCTTGCTCGAGGTCGGCCCACGACCGGTGCTCACCGCGGCGGCGCTGAGCTGCTGGCCCGAGCCGGCCACCGCGCCGCGGGCGATCGCATCGTTGCGGCGCAACACCGCCGACCACCGACAAATCACCGAAGCCGTTGCCGAGGCGTACGTGTTGGGCCACCTGCCCGAATTCGCCGCCTTGCGGCAGGCGCAGGCGCGCAAACTGGATCTGCCCACCTATCCGTTTGAGCGTCGCCAATATTGGTTCCGCGACGACCGCGACCGCCCCGACCACCAGCAGCGGCCCGGCGGCCCACCTACCGAAGCCGTCCGTCTGCTCGAGGACGGCCGGATCGAGGAACTGGCGGCCTTGCTCGACGCCGACGGCGACGATCCTCAAATCCTGCGCGTGCTGACGAAGCTTGCGGCACAACATAATCAAGAACGGACTACCCGGTCTATCGCCGACGACCGTTACGAGATCCGGTGGGAGAAAGCCCCTGCTGCGCCGTCCCGCGCGCAAGCCGGCGAGGAGCTGCTGCTGATCGGCCAGGATTCTCCGGCCCTGCAGCCGTTGGTCGACGAACTCGTCGCCCGTGGACAGCGGTATCGGTTCCTCGGGTTGCCGATGTCCGACGCCGAGGAGGATCAGTTCGCCGATGCGTTGCGCGCTGCGGCACAGGCGGATTCGGCGCTGCGCATTGTCAGCGTTGCGGCGGTGGATGCGGATCTGGGTGGGCAGGCCGCGTCGTCGATGCAGTCACTGTTGCGGATGCAACACCGGATCCTGGGCGGAACGCGGCGCCTTTTCCGCGCCGCGGTCGCCGCCGACCTGCGCGCCCCCATCTGGCTGGTAACGGCCGGCGCCCAGCGAGTCGTTGACCGGGACACCGTGGTGCCGGAGCAGAGCTCGCTGTGGGGATTCGGGCGTGCCGCGTCGCTGGAACATCCGCAGCTGTGGGGCGGACTGGCGGATCTGGCCGACGGCACCGCCGACGAGTGGGCCCGTCTCCTCGGCCGGATCTCGACGTCGCAGGATTCGGCGTCGCGTGAAGACCAAGTGGCGCTGCGCGATCAAACCGTCTACGTGCCGCGGCTGGTTCGACGGGGCCCACAGCCGAGCGGAACTCCGCTGGAAATACATGCTGATGCAACGTATTTGGTGACCGGAGGGCTGGGTTCGATCGGACTGGAGATCGCCGGCTACCTGGCCGCCCAAGGCGCCAAGCATCTCGTTCTGACCAGCCGTCGTTCGCCCGGTGAAGCCGCACAAAAGCGTATCGACGCGCTGGCCGCCCAGCATGGCTGCCAGATCCGAGCCATCGCCGCCGACGTCGCCGACGCGCACGACGTCACCCGGCTGTTGGCCGGTCTGCAGCCGCCGTTGGCCGGCATCGTGCACGCCGCCGGTGAGATCGGCACCACCCCGCTGAGTGACCTCGATGACGCCGAAGTCGACCGCGTCTTCGCCGGGAAAGTCTGGGGTGCTTGGCATCTGAGCGAGGCGGCGGCCGACCTGCGGCTCGATTTCTTCCTCAGCACGTCCTCGATCGCGTCGGTATGGGGCGGATACGGTCAGACCGCCTACGGCGCGGCCAACGCGTTCCTCGACGGGCTGGCCTGGCGCCTGCGCGAACGAGGCGTCTCGGGGACAAGCGTCAACTTCGGTCCCTGGTCGGCGGGTATGGCCGACGCCCAGTCCCGTGCGCGACTGGATAAGCGCGGCATCCGTACGCTGTCACCCGCCGATGCGCTAGCGGGGCTGGCCGATGCCGCCGCGTCGGCGTCCGCGCAGGGCGTGGTGGCCCGGATCGACTGGGCCCGCTTCCTGCCGCTCTACGAGCAGGCCGGCCGACGGGCGTTCCTGACGGAATTGGAGCGCGAGGTGCCCGGTGCGGTGCCGCCCGTGACGCCGTCGGGGAAGACCGAACTCGTCGAGCAACTGACCAACGCCCCACTGCAGCAACGTAAGCGGCTGCTCACCGATTACCTGCGTGACGCGGTCGCCGAGGTGACGCGGGTCGATGTCGCGGAGATCCGCGAGGACGCGGGTTTCTTCGACCTCGGCATGGACTCACTGATGGCCGTCGAATTACGGCGCCGGATCGAGCACGGGGTCGGCCGGGAGATTCCCATCACCCTGGTGATGGATCACCCGCGGCTGTCCGACGTGGCCGACTACCTGCTCGGCGATGTTCTCGAGCTCAGCGTGCAGTCGGCGCCTCGGCCGGTGGCAGCGGTGACGACGCGCACGGACGAACCGATCGCGATCGTCGCGGTGTCGTGCCGATTCCCCGGCGCGCCCGACCCGGAAGCCTTCTGGGAGTTGCTGTCCAGCGGTGTCGATGCGATCCGGGAAGTTCCGGAGGACCGCTTCGACATCGACGAGTTCTACGATCCGGACCCCGAGACACCGGGCAAGACCTACACGCGCTTCGGCGGATTCCTCGACGAGATCGACGGATTCGATCCGGAATTCTTCGGCATCTCACCGCGCGAGGCGGTTTGGATCGAACCGCAGCAGCGACTAATGCTCGAAACCGTTTGGGAGGGGCTGGAACGCGCCGGGTACGCGCCGGGTGCGTTACGTGGCAGCCGAACCGGCGTCTTCGCGGGGGTGGCCGCCAACGAGTATGCGCACCTGCTGTCCGCGGAGCCGATCGACAAGATCGAGCCGTACTTCATCACCGGCAATGCGCTCAATGCCATTGCCGGCCGGGTCGCCTTCGCGCTCGGGCTCGAAGGGCCCGCGGTGGCCGTCGATACCGCGTGCAGTTCGGCCCTGGTTGCCGTGCATCAGGCGTGCCAGGCATTGCATGCCGGTGACTGCGACCTCGCGTTGGCCGGCGGCGTGAACGTGCTGCTTTCTCCGGTGACCGTGATTGCGGCCTCGCGCGCCCGGATGCTGTCGCCGGTCGGCCGATGCAAGACCTTCGATGCCTCCGCCGACGGCTACGTGCGCAGTGAAGGCTGCGGAATTCTGGTGCTCAAGAGGCGCAGCGACGCGGAGCGCGACGGCGATCGGGTCCTCGCCGTCATTCCGGGCAGCGCGGTCAACTCCGATGGCGCTTCAAGTGGTCTGACGGTACCCAATGGTGGTGCGCAGCAACGACTCATCGGGGCGGCGCTGAGCCGCGCCGGTCTGGTGGGCGGGGATGTCGACTACCTCGAGGCGCACGGAACCGGTACCCCGCTGGGTGATCCTATCGAGGTGCAGGCGGCCGCGGCCGTATACGGAGGTTCGCGCAGTGCGGACCGGCCGTTGCTGATGGGATCGGTGAAGACCAATATCGGACACACCGAGTCGGCATCGGGCGCGGCGGGTCTGATCAAGGTCGTGCTGTCCCTTCAGCACGAATTGCTGCCGCAGAGCTTGCATTTCGACACACCGTCGCCGCATATCCCATGGGAGTCGTTGCCGGTGCGGGTGGTGGACGAGTCGACCCCGTGGCAGGCCAACGGCAGGCCGCGGCGCGCCGGCGTGAGCTCCTTCGGGTTTACCGGCACCAACGCACACGTGTTGATCGAGGAGGCGCCGGCCTGCACCGGATCGGCCGTCGAAGACCCGTCGGACTCGGCGGACGACGCCGCGGTCGTCGACACCGGCGAGGTCAATGTGCTCGCGTTGTCCGCCCGATCACCGGAAGCGCTGGTGGCGTTGGCGCAACGCTATGAGGCGTGGCTGAGTGCCCACCCGGATGCGGACCTCGCCGATGTGTGCCTCACCGCGGGCACGGGTCGTTCGCATTTCGAGCACCGCGCTGCGCTGGTCGTCGATTCGATCGAGGGCGCGCGTGAGGGTCTGGCCGAACTGGCCGAGAACCGCCTGCGGCCCGGCGTAGTCCGTGGTGAGCACGCCCACCACCCGACAACGGCGTGGTTGTTCACCGGGCAAGGCAGCCAATATCCCGGTATGGCACGCGAATTGTTCGACACCGAGCCAGTTTTCGCCGACACCGTGACACGGTGTGCGGCCGCGATCGAGGATATGCTGCCCCGCCCGTTGCTGGAGGTGCTGTTCGCCGCGGATAGGGAAGCCGGAGAAGCGGTGCGGCACACGTCGTTCGCCCAGCCGGCGCTTTTCGCCATCGAGATGGGCCTGGCGAGGCTATGGCAGTCCTGGGGCGTCGAGCCTGACGTGGTGCTGGGGCATAGCGTGGGCCAGTACGCGGCGGCCTGTGTGGCCGGCGTCTTCAGCCTCGAGGACGGCGCGCGGCTGATGGCCGAACGTGGCCGGATGTTCGGCAGTCTGCCCGAAGGCGGGCGAATGGTGGCCGTGTTCACCGACGCCAAGCAGGCCGAGCAGATCGCCGGCGAGTTCCCGCGGGTGTCGGTCGGCGCTTACAACGGACCCAACACGGTGCTCTCGGGTCCGGGCGACGATCTCGAACAGATCGTCGCCAAGTTCAGCGACGAGGGGGTTCGCTGCACCTGGCTGGACACCAGCCACGCCTTCCACTCCGAACTGCTGGATCCGGTGCTCGACGAATTCGAGTTGTACGCAGCGCAATTCGAATTTGCCGCACCGACGTTGCCGTTGGTCTGCAACCGCACCGGCGCCGTGCTCACGGCCCAGACCCCGCTCGATGCCCAGTACTGGCGGCGACATTCCCGCCAGCCGGTGCAGTTCGCCGAAAGCGTGCGCACCGTGGCGGCGCTCGGCTGCTCGGTGGTGATGGAGATCGGCCCGCAACCGGTGTTGACCGCGGCCGCGGTGCAGGTCTGGCCGGAGCACCTGGCCGCACCGCGCGCGATCGTCTCGCTGCGTAAGGGCGTGGCCGACCGGCGCCAGATCGCCGACGCGCTGGCCGCGGCGTACGTCGGTGGGCACCGCCCCGATTTCGCTGCGCTGCATCGGCCGAACGGTCGCCGACTCGAATTGCCCACCTATCCGTTCCAGCGCCGCCGGTTCTGGCCCAAGTCGTCCGGAATCGCGATCGATGGACCGGCCGTGTCCGGAATTCTGGGTAGTGCGAAAGACCTCGCCTCCGGTGACTCCGTCTACACCAGCAGGTTGTCGGTGAAGTCTCAGCCGTGGCTTGCCGACCACGTCATCTACGGCACCGTCGTCGTCCCCGGGGCGACGTATGCCGCGATGGCGTTGGCCGCGGTCGGTACTCCGGCGCGGGCGAAGGATGTCTTCTTCTACGAGCCGATTATCCTGCCCGAGAAGAGTTCTCGTGAGGTCCAGCTGACACTGCACCCGCACGAGGACGGTGACGGGTGGAAATTCCAGGTACACAGCCGACCGTATGGTGAACGCGGCGCCGAATGGCCGCTGAACGCCGAAGGTGCGGTGGTCGCCGGTGCCGACGGTGAGCCGGAATCCGAAGATGATCCGGTCGACGAAGCGCTCGAGCGGTTGAACCGGATGCGGCCGCAAGAGTTGTTCGAGACCTTCGCCGACCTGGAATTGTCCTGGGGCCCGACCTGGTCGGGTTCGCTGAAGTCGCTGTGGCTCGGTGACGGCGAGGCGATCGGTGACATCGTCGTCGGCGAACAGCTCGCCGAGCAACTCGGGGCCGAGCCGATGCACCCGGTGCTGATGGACCTGTGCACCGGCGTCGCTTTCCCGGCATTCCCGGCACTTCTCGCGGCCGAACAGGGTGTCAACGATCTGTTCCTGCCGCTGCGGTACGGGCAGGTGACCCTGCGGGAGAAGATGCCGCGGCGGTTCTACTGCCGGGCGAAGTGGCATGCCAGCGCGCTGGACAGCGAAACCCAGGTATTCGACCTCGAGTACCTGGACCGAGATGGCCGGCACCTGGGGGGAATTCGCGAGTTCACGGTCAAACGGGCACCCCGCGAAGCCTTGCTGCGCGGCCTGGGTGGCGACGCTACTCGGCTGCTCTACACCCTCGGCTGGCACGAGGTGCCGCTGCCGGTGCCGAGCGACGATGCCGGCAGTGTCAGCGGCACCTGGCTGATCGCCGGATTCGAAGAACTGGCGGGCAAAGTCGCGGGCTGCATTCCCTTCGACCGGAATACTGATCCGGAGCTGCTGGGTGAGCTGTTGGCACAGGCCCACGAGCGTGGTCTGCCGTTCGCCGGAGTCGTCTGGCGCAGCGCCGCGCCCACCGGAACGGAGTCGAGTCCCGAGAGCGCGGCGCGGCTCGAGACGGAGATCGCCAACCTGCTCAGCGCCGTACACACGGTGCAACGCGGCGAGGTGAAACTGCCCGGCGGACTGTGGATCACCACCGAACGAGGTGTGGCCACCGAATCCGGCGAGCCGGTTGATCCGGTACAGGCGGCGCTGTGGGGCTTCGGGCGCACCACCATCAACGAGGAACCGGCTCTGCACTGCAAGCTCGTCGACTGTGACGGATCCGAGGAAGCCGTGCAAGCGTTGGCCGGTCTGTTGGCCACCCCGGGCTCGTCCCTCGAGGAGCCGGAACTCGCTTTGCGCCAAGGCAAGCTGCTGGCGTCTCGGTTGTTGCCATGGTCGCGCAGCGGTCATCTCACGGTGCCTCGCTCGTCGGACTACATCCTGGCGCCCACCGAACGCGGCGCGATCGACAACCTGCGGCTGACCGAGGCGGAGGTATCGGCGCCGGACGAGGGCTACGTGCAGGTTCGGGTGGAGGCCGCCGGCCTCAACTTCCGGGATGTGCTCAACGTCCTTGGCCTTTACCCGGGTGATCCGGGCCCGATCGGCGGCGACTTCGCCGGGACGGTCACCCAATTGGGCGGCGGCGTCACCGGACTCGAGGTGGGCCAGCGCGTCTACGGCTTCATGCAGGGTGCGTTCGCCAGCCGGTTCAATGTGCCGGCCCAGTTGCTGGCGCCGATTCCCGACGGGGTGGGGGCGGTGGCCGCGGCGACCATTCCCGCTGCGGCATTGACGGTCCGGCTCGCGTTCGACTGGGCGCAGGTGCAGCCCGGCGATCGGGTGCTCATCCACGCAGCCAGTGGTGGTGTCGGCTTGGCAGCGATCCAGATGGCACAGCAGTGCGGTGCCACCGTCTTCGCCACCGCCAGCACCTACAAGCGCGCGACGCTGCGCAAGCTGGGCGTGCAGTACGTGTACGACTCGCGCACTACGGATTTCGCCGACCAGATCCTCGCGGACACGGACGGTGCCGGGGTCGACGTGGTGCTCAACAGCCTGACGAACGAAGGATTCCTCGAAGCGACCGTGCGGGCCACCGCGCAGAATGGCCGGTTCGCCGAGATCGCCAAGCGTGACATCTGGACGCCCGAGCAGATGGCGCAGGTCCGCCCCGATATCGCCTACGAGATTGTGGCGCTGGACACGGTGACCTTCCAGGAGCCCGAGCGTATTCGTGGCTTGTTGACCGAGGTGTCGGAGGGACTGGGCAAGGGGGAGTGGGCGCCACTGCCCGCCGAGATCTACCCGCTCACCGAGGCGAGGGCCGCGTTCCGGCGCATGCAGCAGGCCCGGCACATCGGAAAGATCGTGGTGCAGATACCGAATCCGCTTGCGCCACGGACAGATCGAAGCTACCTGATCACCGGCGGACTTGGAGCCATCGGCCTGCACACGGCGTCGTATCTGGCCCAACTCGGTGCCGGTGACATCGTGTTGACCAGCCGGCGCCAACCCGATGTGGACGCACAACGCGCAATCGAGGAGATCGCCGAGCGCTTCAAATGCCGCGTCCATGTCTTCGCGGCCGACGTCAGCGACGAGTCCGAGGTTGAGAAGCTGCTGGAGCGGATTCGCGCGGAACTGCCACCGCTCGCGGGTGTGGCGCATCTGGCCGGGGTGCTCGATGACGCGCTGCTGTCTGCACAGAGCCTGGAGCGATTCCGGACGACGTTGGCGCCCAAGGCGTTCGGTGCCTGCCACTTAGACAGGCTGACGAAGGACGACGAGCTGGACTTCTTCATCGTGTCCTCTTCGGTGTCCAGCTTGTTCGGGTCGCCCGGTCAGTCCAACTACGCGACGGCCAACGCCCTGCTCGACGGTTTGGTCGCGCAACGAAGGGCGCAAGGCCTGCCCGCCACGGGTGCCAACTTCGGCCCCTGGGCCCAGGGCGGCATGGCCTCGTCGGAGGCCGCAATCGCGAATATCACCGCGCAAGGCCTGATTCCGCTGGAATCCTCGGCGGCGCTGAGCGCGCTGGCCGAAGTCGTCGCGAACGGGACCGGCCAGGCCACCGTCCTCAAAGCCAACTGGCAGCGTGCCGCGAAGGTGCTGGGCAGTTCGCGCCCACCGATTCTCGACCTCGTATTGCCCAGTGCCGTCGGGGAAGTCACCGGTGACAGTGAGCTGCTCAAGCAGCTGATGGAGATACCCGTGCCGCAGCGCGCGGGCTTCGTGACCGAGTTCCTGCAACGCGAGGTGCAGCATTTCCTGCGGCTCGCGCAGCCGCCGGCGGCGACCAGTCGGTTCCTGGACCTGGGCACGGATTCGCTGATGGCGATCGAACTGCGCAACCGACTGCACAGTCAGTTCGGTGGCAAGTTCACGATCAACGCCACCGCGGTTTTCGACTATCCGACCATCGGTGGTCTCGCCGAGTACCTGGTGGCTCAGCTGCCCGACGCGGAATCGCCGGTCGGACAGGCGGAGTCGAGCACCGAACAGGTCGCGGGGGCAGAGGCGGTCGCGGGGCCGGAGGCGAGCTGAGTCCGGCGGGTCAGCCGCTGATATCGAATCCGGCGACGACCCTGGTCGGGTTGACCCGCACCACCAGTTCGCCGGCCGAGGAGTTACGCCGACCGAACTCCTCGGCACGCTCGGCGCCCATGTAGCGGCCGCCGGTGCGGGTCGCGATGTCCAGCACGTCGGCCGGATCCTCGCTCACCGTCGCTTCTTTTATCCCAGCCCTGCACCTGTACGAAGGAGTAGGGCGGGTGCGGATCGTCGACACAGATCACGACACGCGAATCACGAGCCAGCGCTCGCCCTTTCGACGTGTCACGGCCGGTGTTGAACGCCAGTTGCCCATCGTCGACGACGAACCACACCGGGGCGACCAGCGGCCTGCCGTCGGCGGCCACATACCCCAGCATCCCGGTGCGGGTGCCGGTGGAGAGGAACTCGACGACTCTGTCGGACAGCTCGGCCATCCGCTAGAGCCGGGCCAGGTCGTAGTCGCCGAGATGGTCGATCAGGTTGTGCATGTGATCACCCGAGGTGCCCAGGGTGTGCTCGATGGCAGTGAGCCGAGCGGCGTAGTGGCTCACCGGATATTCGGCGGTAACTCCGATTCCACCGTGCATCTGGATCGACTCCTGCGCGATGTGTCGGCCCGACCGGCCGATCTGCACCTTGGCCCGCGACGCGATCAGCGGGTCGAGGTTGCCGTCGGCGATCGACATCGCCGCGTACAGGCTCATGCTGCGCGCCATCTCGAGCGAGACGTACATGTCGGCGGCTCGCTGCGTAAGCGCCTGGAACTTGTTGAGCGTGACGCCGAACTGCTTGCGCGTCTTGAGGTAATCGGTGGTCAGCCGCAGCGCTTCCTCCATCGCCCCGACCGCCTCGGCGCACAGCGCCGACTGGATGCGAACGAGGGCGCCGCTGATGGCACCCGACGCGTCGACGGCGTCACCCAACGGCTCGGCGGACGCGCCGTCCAAATCGACCTGCGCACCGCGCTGTCCGTCGAAGGTGCGGTAGGGATGACGGGTCACTGACGTGTTGTCTGAGCCGGCGTCGACCAGGAACAGGCCGGTGCCGCCGTCCGGCAATGCGGCGCTGACCACCAGCGCATCGGCGCAGTCACCGGCAAGAACCGGGTTCTTGCGTCCGGTCAACGTCCACGAATCACCTTGCCGCGCAGCCTGAGTCGTGACCGTTGCGGTCGGCGTGCGATGTCCCGGCTCCAGGTGGGCGAAGGCCAGTAGCCGTTGGCCCGCCGCGACGTCGTCGAGTTGTTCTTTCTGTGCGTCGGTGCCCAGTTCGGCGATCAGCGCACCCGGCGCCAGCGCGGCGTGCAGGATCGGTTCGGGGGCCAACCGGCGCCCGGCCTCGGCGAGCACGACCATGATCTCGATCTGGCCGGCTTCGTCCGGGTCGAAGCCCAGGCCCAGGATCCCGGTGTCGGCGAGCTGACTCCAGACCTCACGGCTCCAGCCGAGATCACTGCCGATGACCTTGATGCGGCTCTCCGGGTCGTAGGTGCGGGACAGCAGATCGCGGGTCGTGTCGCGCAGCAGGCCCTGCTCGTCGGTCAACTGAAAGTCCATGGCTGCCTCACAATCCCAGAATGGTGGACGCGATGATGTTGCGCTGCACCTCGCTACTGCCGCCATAGATCGACGTCTTGCGGTAGTTGAGGTAGCGCGGCGCACTGTGTTGTGCCCAGTCCGGAGACGCGATGCCGTCCCCATCGGCGGGCAGCGCGTCCGGGCCGGCGACCTCGACAAGGAGCTCGGTGGCGATCTGCTGCAACTGGCTGCCGCGCAGCTTGAGCACCGACGACGCCGGGTTGGGTTGGCCGTCCGCGGAATCCGTCACCACTCGCGACTGCGTGAGTTCCAGTGCCAGCAGCTCATTTTCGGCCTCGGCCAGCCGGGCCGCGAACAGCGGATCGGCGATGATGCCGGTCTCGGTGGCGAACTTCTTCACCTCGGCGAGGCGCACTTTGGTACGTCCGACGCCGGCGATGCCGGTGCGCTCGTTGCCCAGCAGGAACTTCGCGTAAGTCCAACCCTTATTCTCTTCTCCGACAAGCTGATTGGCGGGCACCCGGACATCTTCGAAGAACAACTCGTTGACCTCGTGGCCGCCGTCGATCGTCTTGATGGGCCGTACGGTGATGCCCGGCGTCTTCATGTCGAAGAGCAGGAACGAGATGCCGGCCTGGCGCTTGGGCGCCTGCGGGTCGGTGCGGACCAGGCAGAAGATCCAGTCGGCGTACTGGCCGAGCGTGGTCCAGGTCTTCTGTCCGTTGACGACGTAGCTGTCGCCGTCGCGCACCGCAGTGGTGCGCAGCGACGCGAGATCGGAGCCGGCTTCGGGCTCGGAAAAGCCCTGGCACCACCAGATGTCGAGGCTGGCCGTGGGCGGCAGGAAGCGCTCCTTGATCTCCTGAGACCCGAATTCGGCGATCACCGGGCCCACCATCTTGGTGTTGAAGTTCAACGGCTCCGGGACACATGCCAGCTGCATCTCGTCGGCCCAGATCTGGTGCTGGGTGGGCGTCCAGTCCTTGCCGCCCCACTCCACCGGCCAGCTCGGTACGGCCAGACCGTGCTCGTGCAGGATCTTGTGGCTGGTGACCACGTCGTCGTGCACCACCTCCGCCGAGCCCCGGCGTACCCGGTCGCGCGCGTCTTGCGGGATCTTGGTCGTGAAAATGGTGCGGAGCTCGTCGCGGAACGCGGCTTCCTCCGGCGTCAGCGCCAGTTGCATGCAGACTCCTTTGCCTGGGTTGAGCGTGGCGACCGCTGTTCCGACGGAATGGGCGCCCCGTCCGGTCGTGCGCTCCGAGTTCCATCTTGACCCATCCGGGGCTGTGCTTGTGCACAGCCTCCGGTTAATCCACAGCGTGCGGTGGAGACGGCGCCGGGCGGAACCGTGCGGGCGGTCGGCGCACCTACCGTCGGGCGCATGCGAACAGAACTTCCCGCCGAGCGGTTACACCGGCGCCTCGGCGCCGACCCCGATGCCGATTCGGATGCCGAGGAGCCGGGCCAGGACGAACCGGACGAGGACCAGAACTCGTTGCTGCCGCGTTGGCTTCCCGCCGTGTCGGAGAGCGGGAACTGGCGGGCCCGGCTGCGTGCCGATCCGGGCCGCGCCGGTGCGATCGCGTTGGCCGTGATTGCAGCCCTGGCCGTGCTGATCACGATATTCACGCTGGTTCGCGACCATCCCACACCGGTGATGTCCGCAAAGCTGCCCCCGGTCGAGAAGGCGTCCACGCCGAGCCCTAGGTCCTCAGCGACTCCCGGTCCGGACCGGCCGGTGGTGGTCAGTGTGGTGGGCCTGGTGCACAAGCCGGGTCTGGTGACGTTGACCCCGGGTGCGCGGATCGCCGATGCGTTGCAGGCCGCCGGCGGTGCCCTGGACGGCGCCGACACGATCGGCCTGAACATGGCCCGCCCACTCGGTGACGGTGAGCAGATTGTCGTCGGGCTGGCACCGGTGTCCGGGCAGCCGACCGCGCTGGGCAGCTCGGTCACGCCCGGCTCGTCGCCGTCCGCGAAGACGCCGGTGCCGACGGGGTCGGTCAAGGCCTCCGGGCGGCCGAAGGCGGGCGAGGTGCTCGACCTGAATACCGCGACCGTGGAGCAATTGGACGATCTGCCCGGGGTCGGCCCGGTCACCGCCGCCGCGATCGTGAGCTGGCGGCAGGCCAACGGCAGGTTCACCAGTGTCGACCAGCTCGCCGACGTCGATGGCATCGGGCCGTCTCGGCTGGATAAGCTGCGCGCCCTGGTTCGTGTCTGACGCGCCGGTGCGGGCGCTGTCGGAGCTCGCCCGCCTCGATGTACGGCTGGTCCCCGCCGCACTCACCGGCTGGATCGTCACCGCGTCGGGCATCGTGTGGCCCGTCGGCCGTGTGCTGGCGTGGTGCTGCGTCGCACTGGTCGCCGCGGCCGCAGCGCTGGCCTGGCGAGGGGCACGACAAGCCGCCCGCCACCGGCGGCTGCGGGCCGTCGCTGCCGGTCTGGTGGCGATCGGAGCGGTCGGCTCCGGATTCGGATTCGCGATCGCACTGCGCGCCGACGCGGTGGCTCGGCATCCGATGACCGCGGCGTTCGGGACGGTCGCCCCGGTGACCGTGACGCCCAGTGAGAGCGCGCTGTCGTTGGGCGCGGGCCGGCTGATGTTTCGTGCCACCCTGCAACGGCTGCGCGACGACGCGATATCGGGCCGGGTAATCGTTTTCGCGCGAGCATCGGACTTCGATGTGATGGTGGGCCAACCGGTGCGGTTCTCCGCGCGGATCAGTCGCCCCACTCGCCACGACTTGACCGTCGCGGTGCTCAACGCGGCGGGCCGGCCCGTCCCGGGCCGGGCGGGGGCGGTGCAGCGGGCCGCGCACGTGGTGCGCGGCCGCTTTGCCGCCACCGCGCACGAAGTGCTGCCCGCCGCGCAGGCGGCGATGCTGCCGGCGCTGGTCCTGGGCGACACCTCGGCGCTCACCGCCGACACCGGCCGCGAATTCCGGGCGGCCGGCATGACGCACCTGACGGCCGTCTCGGGAGCCAACGTCACGATCGTGTGCGCCGCGGTGCTGTTCTCGGCGAGGCTCATCGGTCCGCGAGCGGCGGTGCTGCTCGCGGGTGTGGCATTGGTGGCGTTCGTGATCGTCGTCCAACCGACCGCCAGCGTGTTGCGGGCGGCGGTGATGGGCGCCATCGCGCTGGCGGGGATGTTGACTGCACGCCGGCGGCAAGCGATTCCGGCGCTGTCGGCCACGGTGCTGCTGTTGCTTGCCCTCGCTCCCCAGCTCGCTGTCGATGCCGGCTTCGCGCTGTCGGTGCTGGCGACCGGCGCGCTGGTGGTCATCGCGCCGGTCTGGTCGCGTCGGCTGGCGGCCAAGGGTTGTCCCAAGCCGCTCGCGGATGGACTCGCTGTTGCGGTCGCCGCGCAGCTGGTCACCGCGCCCCTGGTTGCCGGCATCTCGGGGCGCTTCAGCCTGGTGGCCGTGGCCGCCAACCTGGCCGCCGCGCCGGTCATCGCACCCATCACCGTGCTGGGCAGCGCGGCGGCCGTCATGTGCGTGTTCTGGCTGCCGGGGGCGCAGCTGCTGATGCGTTTCACCGGCCCGGAGGTGTGGTGGGTGTCCGCGGTGGCGCACATCGCGGCCGGGGCGCCCGCGGCGACCGTGCCGGTACCCGATGGCCTGGCCGGCGTGCTGCTGGTTGGCTGCGCCACCGCGCTGCTACTCGCGCTCGCGGTGCTGCTGTGGCGACGGCCCTGGTTTCGCGCGTCGACCCGGGTGGCCGGGCTGCTCGCGGTGCTGTGTGCGCTGGCCTGGTCGGCGTCGGAGCTGCTGGATCCCCGAGCGGATTGGTCGGCCCTTCGTGACACCATCGTGGGGTGAGTGAGGCGTCGCCGTTGCACCTGGTCCTGGGAGACGAGGAACTACTGGTCGAGAGGGCCGTGGCGGACGTGCTGCGGGCGGCACGCAAGCGTGCCGGTAGTGACGACATCCCGGTCAACCGCATGCGGGCCGGCGACGTCAGCACCTTCGAGCTCGCCGAGTTGCTCAGTCCGTCGCTGTTCGCCGACGAACGCATCGTGGTGCTGGAGGCCGCGGCCGAAGCGGGCAAGGACGCGGTCACGATGATCGCCGCGGCCGCCGCGGACCTGCCGCCGGCCACGATGCTGGTGGTGGTGCATTCGGGCGGCGGGCGCGCCAAGGCGCTGGCCGACCAGATGAAGTCGTTGGGCGCCGAGGTGCATCCCTGCGCACGGATCACCAAGCTGAGCGAACGCATCGACTTCATCCGCAAGGAGTTCCGCGCGCTGCGAGTCAAGGTCGACGAGGACACCGTCACCGCCCTGTTGGACGCCGTCGGCTCCGACGTTCGCGAGCTCGCCTCGGCGTGCTCGCAGCTGGTTGCGGACACCGGCGGTGAGGTCGACGAGGCCGCGGTGCGCCGCTACCACAGCGGCAAGGCGGAGGTGAAGGGCTTCGATATCGCGGATAAGGCCGTGGCCGGCGATGTCGCGGGCGCTGCCGAGGCACTGCGGTGGGCAATGATGCGCGGCGAGCCGCTGGTGGTGCTGGCCGACGCACTGGCCGAAGCCATCCACACCATCGGTCGGGTCGGGCCGCTTTCCGGCGACCCGTACCGGCTGGCCGGGCAGCTGGGGATGCCGCCCTGGCGGGTGCAGAAGGCTCAGAAGCAGGCCCGGCGCTGGTCGCGCGACAGTGTGGCAACCGCGATGAAAGTGGTCGCCGAACTCAACGCCGACGTCAAGGGTGCCGCCGCGGACGCCGACTACGCGTTGGAGTCAGCGGTCCGAAAGGTAGCGGAACTGGTCGCCGAGCGGGCCCGATAGCCCAGGGCTCAGATCTTGTTGAGGGAACGCGCCAGCGCCGACTTCTTGTTCGCGGCCTGGTTCTTGTGGATGACGCCCTTGGTGGCCGCCTTGTCCAGCTTGCGGTTGGTCGACACCAGCAACTCCGCGGCCTTGTCCTTGTCACCGGCTTCGGCCGCCTCGCGGAACGCGCGCACGGCGGTGCGCAGCGACGACTTCACCGACTTGTTGCGCAGTCGGGCGCGCTCGTTGGTCTTGATGCGCTTCTGCTGCGACTTGATGTTGGCCACGCGGAACTTTCCTTCGTCGTCTCTGGTGTTTGCAAGTATTCGTCTCGGGGGGCGCCCCACACCCGATTGCGACTGCTCAGGTTAGCAGTCGGTTACGTTTTCTCCCAAAACGGGAACTCGTGGCCTGCCATAACGTCGATTTGAGGCAGCATCCTAAAAGTGAGTCTTGCGAACCAGGTTGAAACAGCCAGGCGGGGTTCGCGCGGCGCTGCACAGGCGCCGGCGCGGTCCGAGCGCATCTTCCGCGGGTACAACTCGTCGGACGCCTACGAAATGGCCTTCGACGAGATGTTCGACGCGCAGGGCAACGTGCGTGGCCCGTATAAGGGCATCTACGCCGAACTGGCGCCGTCGGACGCGTCGGACCTGCGAGCCCGCGCCGACGCGCTGGCCCGAGCGTTCATCGACCAGGGCATCACGTTCTCCTTATCGGGCCAGGAAAGGCCGTTTCCGCTGGACCTGGTGCCGCGGGTGATCTCCGCGGCCGAATGGAACCGACTCGAGCGTGGCATCGTCCAACGGGTCAAAGCCCTGGAGATGTACCTCGACGACATCTACGGCGATCAGGAGATCCTCAACGACGGCGTGATTCCGCGCCGTCTGGTCACCTCCTGCGAGCACTTTCACCGTCAGGCTGTCGGCATCGTCCCGCCCAACGGTGTGCGTATCCACGTCGCCGGCATCGACCTGATCCGCGACGAGAAGGGCACCTGGCGGGTCCTCGAGGACAACCTGCGCTCCCCGTCGGGCGTGTCGTATGTGATGGAGAACCGGCGCACGATGGCGCGGGTCTTCCCGAACCTGTTCGCCACCCACCGGGTGCGTGCGGTCGACGACTACGCTTCGCACCTGTTGCGAGCACTGCGCAATTCCGCGGCGACCAACGAGGCCGACCCGACCGTGGTGGTGCTGACCCCCGGCGTCTACAACTCCGCCTACTTCGAGCATTCGCTGCTCGCCCGTCAGATGGGCGTCGAACTGGTCGAGGGCCGCGACCTGTTCTGCCGCGACAACCAGGTGTACATGCGCACCACCGAGGGGGAGCGCCAGGTCGACGTCATCTATCGGCGCATCGACGACATCTTCCTCGACCCGCTGCAGTTCCGGGCCGACTCGGTGCTGGGGGTGGCCGGCCTGGTCAACGCCGCCCGCGCCGGCAACGTCGTGATCTCCAGCGCGATCGGCAACGGCGTCGGCGACGACAAGCTGGTCTACACCTACGTGCCGACCATGATCGAGTACTACCTCGGCGAGAAGCCGCTGCTGGCCAATGTGGACACCTACCGGTGCTGGCTGGACGACGAACGCGAGGAGGTGCTCGACCGGGTCGACGAGCTGGTCATCAAGCCGGTCGAGGGATCCGGGGGTTACGGCATCGTGTTCGGTCCGGAAGCTTCCGAAAAAGAACTCGCGGCGGTCAGCAAGAAAATCCGTGACGAGCCCCGCAGTTGGATCGCGCAGCCGATGATGGAGCTGTCCACCGTGCCGACGCGGATCGGCAACGCGCTGGCCCCGCGCTACGTCGACCTGCGACCGTTCGCGGTCAATGACGGCGACGAGGTGTGGGTGCTGCCGGGCGGGTTGAGCCGAGTGGCCCTGGTCGAGGGCTCGCGGGTGGTCAACTCCAGTCAGGGTGGCGGCTCCAAGGACACCTGGGTGCTGGCGCCGCGCACATCCGGCGCCGAACGCGAGCTGGGCGCCGCCGAAGTCGTGCGGTCGTTGCCGAAGTCCAGGTCGGATCACGAGGCCGACGACTCGTCGGCCTCGTCGCATCAGCAGCCGCTGCAGGGTGAGCAACCGCAGGAGGAGAAGCGGCCGAAAAAGCAGAAGCAAAAGCAGCAGCAACAACAGCAGAGGACGGTCCGCTGATGTTGGCCCGAAATGCCGAGGCGCTCTACTGGATTGGCCGCTATGTCGAGCGGGCCGATGACACCGCGCGCATTCTGGATGTGGCGCTGCACCAACTGCTGGAGGATTCCAGCGTCGACCCCGACCAGGCCTCCCGGCTGCTGTTGCGGGTGCTCGGCATCGAGGCGCCGGACCACGACTTGGACGTCTGGTCGTTGACCGACATGGTGGCCTACAGCACCGACAACAAGGGCGGTTCCTCGATCGTCGACGCAATTACGGCGGCGCGCGAGAACGCCAAGTCGGCCCGCGAGGTGACGTCCAGCGAAATCTGGGAATGTCTCAACACCACCTACCACGCCCTGTCCGAACGCCAACGTGCCGCCAAACGCCTTGGGCCCCATGAGTTTCTGTCGTTCATCGAGGGCCGGGCCGCGATGTTCGCCGGCCTGGCGGATTCGACTCTTTCGCGTGACGACGGATACCGATTCATGTTGTTGGGCCGCGCCATTGAGCGCGTCGACATGACGGTGCGGCTCTTGCTGTCTCGGGTGGGGGACAGCGCCTCCTCGCCGGCCTGGGTCACCCTGCTGCGCTCGGCGGGCGCTCACGACACCTATCTGCGTACCTATCGCGGGGTGCTGGACGCCGGCCGGGTGGTCGAATTCATGATGCTCGACCGGTTGTTCCCGCGTTCGGTGTTCTACTCGCTCAAGCTCGCCGAGGAGAGCATCGAAGAGTTGGTGCGCAACCCGATGAGCCGGGTGGGGGCCACCGCGGAGGCGCAGCGACTGCTCGGACAGGCCCGCAGCGAACTGGAATTCCTGCCACCGGGCGTATTGCTCGACACGCTCGAGACGCGGCTGGACGGCCTGCAGACAACCTGCCGAGATGTCGGAGATGCGTTGTCGCTGCAGTACTTCCATGTCACGCCATGGGTGGCATGGTCGGATGCGGGCAATAGCGCCAGCCTGGTCGCCCGGAACGGGGATACCTGATGTGGCGGCTGCGCGTGGTGCACACGACCGGGTTCGCCTACCAATCGCCGGTGACCGCGTCCTATAACGAGGCCAGGCTGACCCCGAGTTCGGACACCCGGCAAAACGTCATCCTCAACCGGGTCGAAACCATTCCGGCAACCCGGTCTTACCGCTACATCGACTACTGGGGCACCGCCGTCACCGCGTTCGACTTGCACGCGCCGCACACCGATCTGACGGTGACGTCGTCGTCGGTCGTCGAGACCGAGCAGCCGGAGCCGGCCGCCAAGGACGTCAGCTGGACGGACCTACAGTCCGCCGCGGTGATCGATCGGTTCGACGAATTGCTCCAGCCCACCGACTACACCCCGGCAAGCAAGCGGCTCAGCTCGGTCGGCAAGAAGATCATCAAAAGCCACGAGCCACAGGAAGCCGTGATCGCCGCGGCCAACTGGGTGCACGGCGAGCTGGAATACCTTCCGGGGACCACCGGGGTGCACTCGCCCGGGATCGAGGCGCTCCGGGCGGGCAAGGGCGTCTGTCAGGACTTCGTTCACCTGTCGCTAATGCTGTTGCGCGAGATGGGAATTCCGGCCCGTTACGTATCGGGGTATTTGCACCCCAAACGGAACGCCGTCGTCGGGGACACCGTGGACGGTAGAAGCCACGCGTGGCTCCAAGCCTGGACGGGTGGGTGGTGGAACTACGACCCGACCAACGACACCGAGATCAGCGAGCAATACGTCAGCGTCGGCGTCGGGCGCGACTACACCGACGTGTCCCCGCTCAAGGGCATCTTCTCGGGGCAGGGCGCAACCGACCTCGACGTCGTCGTCGAGGTCACCCGCCTGGCCTAGCGGCATCGGATCGGCGATCGCACGATCGCGCTGCGACTCCGACCTTGCTGCATTACGATGAGCCTCGCCCGCACGGCGCAGCAAAGCTGACGAGTGCAGTTTCAGCCGGGCGATTGGTTCTCGTGATGATCGCTTCGGCGCCGAAGGAGAGTCGTTCATGGCCGAGATGCTCAAGGTCGAGTACGACGAGCTGATGGCCCGGGCGGCCGAACTCGAGGTGCCACTGCCCATTCCGCCGCAGCAGAACGCCCGGCCCCCGTGCGCCATTTCTTTTGTCGAGGATTCCGGCACCCAGCTGGATTATTCTGCCGCCGCGATTCGCGAAAGCATCAAACGTGCCGAGCAGGAATACCTGATACTTGCGGAATCGCTGCGGAACGCGGCGCTGGCCTACGAGGAAGCCGATCAGGCGGCCGCGGACGCGCTCACCGCGGGGTCATCCACCACGCCCGAGTCCGCGAGCACGCCTGCTGCGCAGAAAACCGGCAGGGACGACCAATTCCCGCCACCGCCGGAAACGCCGGGATATGACGGTTATTACGACCTCAGGAAAGCGATCGCGGATATCGAGGCGCCGGATCAAGGCATCGCATACGCCAGATTCGAGGCCGAGTGGAACAACTATGTTTTGGTGCTGCAATCCGCTGCCGTCATGCAGCGGTTCCGGCCATTCGAATATTGGGAAGGCGAGTCCGCGGCCGCGGTCGAAGCCAATTTCGAACAACAGAAGAAATATTTGATCCAGCTGGGCGGCGGCTCGTGCTATCAGATCACCGGTCAATCCAGAGCTGTTTTAGACGCCCACAAATGGGCCGTCACGGTCCACCCCACGTCCTACGACCTCTACATCGCCGACTTCTGGTACGACGAGTACGGAAGGAGGGGAGACATCAACCGGCAGAACGAAATTCTGACGTGGTACGTGGATATGCAGGAAAGGTCGGAGACGGTGCTGGCCGATTACAATCAGCGCGCCGCGTTGCCGCTGGCGCTCGTGTATCCCTCCAATCCGCCGGCCGCGGTCACGATCAAGGCGCCGCTGCAAATACCGGATAACGCCGGGGAAGTCATCCGTGGCGCTATCGGTGGTGTCGTCGACTCGGGGACCGGTGTCGCCAACCCCGGTGCGCTCGCGTCGCAGCTGGGCAACACCAACATCGCGGACACGGTGAGCAGCCTCAGCAACATGGCCCCCAGCCAACCCGCCCCGGCGGGTGCCCCATTCGCCCAGGCGGCACCGCCACTGCCGACGGGAGTGCCCGGACTCTCGACCGGCGGTGGGGTCAAGCCGGCGTCGTTCGGCGGCGGCGGCATGCCGTCGATGCCGTTGCAGGGCTCGTCGGACGCGGAAGCGGGTTCGGGTGGTTCGACACGACCCGCGGCCGGCGGGGTTGGCGTTGGTCCGGGTGCGGGCGGCGCGGCGGCCGGCCGCGGCGCGATGGGCGGCGGGATGCCGATGGGCGCCGGCGCTAATCAGGGCCAGGGCAAGGACTCCAAGGCCAAGCGCTACGGGGACGAAGAGGACATCTACACCGAGGATCGACCGTGGACTTCGTCGGTCATCGGTGTTCGCCGACGCAACGACACACCCGAGTAATCGTGCGCCGGCGTGGCTGAGATGGCGTTGCCAGCAAAGGTGAACAACAGTCGACCAACGAGCGTCGCACAAGTGTCGGTAGGCGAAAGTGCCTGCTGCGCAGCAAGATTGGTGCACACTTCATCCAGTGCGCTGTTAGACTCCATTCGAATTACGGCCGCCGGGTTCCGGTGAAATTCGGAGGAAATCAACGATGCCCAAGATTTCGGATACCTGGAAGCCCGGCTTCAGCGCGGTCGCGGCCGGCAAAGCCTTCGCGACGGGCAATTACGCCGACGGCGCCCTCAACCTTTTCCTGGCGCTGGGCCAAGGCGGATATGCGATCGGTAAGAACTACCTGCCCAAATCCAAGGGCCTCGACTTGCTCTCGGGCAACTGGGGTAGCGAGGAATCGTTAAGGGACGCCTTCGGGGTCGAGGCCGTCATCCTGGAACGCGGCATACAGATCGTGACCGCTTTGACGCTTCTCCTCGGCAGCGGCAAGGAGCAGGGTCAGACGTACGAATCGGCTTCCAAAGACTTCGACCTGGCGTGGCAGAACCTCAAAGATGCTGCGGTGGACAGTGAATCCTGGTCGGGCGCGTCGGCCGACGCCTACAACGCCCGCAACGCCGAACAAATGCAATGGGCGTCAACGGCGGCGGATCTCGATCTCCAGGTCGCGGCGCTGCTCTTGCAAAACTCCGACATGCTGGGAAATTGCAAAATCACCCTGACGAGTGTCAGGGCCTTTTTCACCGTGTGTATCCCGATAGCGGCGACCCTGAGATGGGCCGCGGGCCCGGCCGGCCCAGCGATTTCACGCTGGTTCCAGTGGGCGGCCTTCGGGATAGGTATGGCGGTGGCGCTCCCCACGACCGGTCTGGCTGCTCTCAAAGCCGGGCAAAACGCGAATCAGCTCCAGCTCATCAACCTCGAATACACCGGGATCGCCGCCAGCGCGGTTGTCACGGGTTCGGAGTCGACGACGCCGGAGGTGGCGCCCGCGCCGAAGTCCAGCGTGAGCGGGTTCGACCAGATCAACGCGGGGTCCTCGGCCGCGGTATCGGGTGGTTTCGACGGGCCGGCATCGCAATCCGCCGGGACACCTTCCCCGGGCGCGGCGAGCACCGGCGAAGGTGAAAGTCCGCAGGGTGTTTGGGCCGGCGAGCCGTCCGAACGGGCTGTCCCGCAGACCGGTACCGCGGCGGCATACGCCATGCCCCCCGTCGGTCAGGTGTCGGGCCGACAGTCGGGCTCGCGGGCCGCGTCGGGGTCGGCCGCGTCCTCGGAGAAGTCGCCTGTCCGGGAGAGCGCCGCCGCCGAGGAAGACGTTCTCAGTCGGGACTTCGAAACGGCGGCCACGGGCGCCGGAGTCGGAGAACGTGCCCCCGTCGATACCCCCGCGGCCGGCGCCGAACAGGCGCAGGAACGCGTCCGCTGAGACACCAAGGTCGAGGAAAGAATCCATGACAGACAATCTGCAAGTCGAGCCCGCCGCCCTGGAAGCGGCCGCTGTCGAGCAGGATGAATCCGCCGTCGCAATCGGCAACGCGATGGCAACGGCCAATGGGTTGGCCCAAAAGCTGATCTGGGACCACGGTTTGATCTCGGCGGCGTTCTGGGGCGTCATGTTCGTCACGGAGCGAGAACGAGAAGCCGCGTGCACCAACATGATCAGCGTGTGCGAGGACCTGGCCCAAAAATTGCGTGACAGTGCGACCGCGTATGGCAGCACCGACACCCAGACCGGCGCGAACCTCAAACGGCAGGTGTTACCCGGCTGATCGGCCGCTTACCGTTATCAGTTCGAAGGAGAGACGCCAGAGTGGACACCACACAGCACGGGCACGGCGACGACGGAAATTACGCCGCCTGGGATTTCGGCGATAACCCCGCACCCGACAGCGGCGACGGTTTCGGACAGGAGAGCGGCGCGTTCCTGGATTTCGGGGACGGGGTCGATGCCGCCGAGCCGTCGGTGATCGACTCATTGGTGGTCAGCGAGCCGGCCCCGCCCCTGCACACCGGGGACGAATTGATCGATGCGCTGGCCGAGAACGATGGTGACCCTGACGCCGCCGGCGCTGAAGATGACGATGCCGTACCGACGGCCAAGGTGACCAATCCCCCCGAGACCGTGTCGGTAACGGCGACCATGGACGGCAGAGTTTCACTGGTCGAGCTGTCGGCGGATGCGGCGAAGATGACCGAATCCGGGCTTGCGGCAGAGATATTCGCCATCGCGGACCTCGCTCGGCAACGGGCACTGTCGATTCAGCACTCATTCGTGCTCGACGCCTTCCGGCACTTGGGGATAACAGATCAAGAGGATGAAGAGTTTATTGCCGAAGCACTGGAGACCGGCGTAACGCAGTTGCGATCGCCTGATCAGGCTATTCGCGCACAGGCGGATGTGTTCGCCACGCGCTACGGCAACGATTAGTAAGGACGTCAGATGAGTACCGAGATGCACCCCGTCGTGGCCGAGGTGCTGCGCACCGCGCAGCAGATCCAATCGATGGCAGACGCGCAGACGGACAATCTGAAAGCCGAATCCTTCAGTGGCTCAGATGAAACCGAAACCGTGCGGGCCACGGTCGACGGTCACCAATGGCTTACCGGCTTGCACATCGACGACGGCCTGCTGCGACTGGGTATCGAAACCGTGGCGCTGCGGGTCAACGAGGCGATACAAAACGCGCAGGCCACCGCGGCGCCGGTGGTCGATGCCGAACAGGAGCAGTTGATCGAGTCGCTGGGACAGATGGCGGACTCGCTTACTGCGGCGACGAGCTCGTTTCAAGCGAAACCGGAGTAGCAGCAAGGCATTTGATGGCCGTTGGGATTAGGGCGTGGTCGCGGGCTGCGCCGGTGACGGCGCGGTTGCGGCATCGAGCAACGCGGTGACGTGCTTCCAGTAAAGCCAGTCGCTGACGGCGCAACGCTGGGCAACCGGATCGGCCGCCACGCGCGCTTCGCCGAGGATCACTTCTTGGGCGTGCGCGGCGTAGCCGCGGAAGGCCCGCAAGTGGGCCTTCTCGCGGCCACTGGCACGGCTCGCCAAGGGACGCATCACCTCCAGCCACAACTTCGAGCGCCCGTCCGTGGGCGCGCTGGCCGGCGGCGCCGGCAACAGGGCAAGCAACCGCGAATCGGGAGTACCCGCCAGGCGCTCTGCCGACGAAGGATCGACCACCTCCAGCCGGGACCGCCCGGCCATTGCGCCGCTTTCCGGGATGTCCTCGGGCTTCAGCACGACCTTGGCCACGCCCGGATCGGAATCGCCGAACTGCTCGTCGGTCGCAATCACCGCTCGCAGCTTGGTGTTTCGGTGTGCTGCCCAACCCTGCACGGCGACCACCGGGTAGGTGGCCCAGCGTGCGCGCTCGGTGGCCGGAATCGCCGTCTCGGCACTGGCCAGGTGAACCTGTTCGGGTAGCCGCACGCCGTCGGGGAGGTAGGCCAGTCCGTAGTTGTTGGCCACCACGATGACGCCCTCGGTGGTCACCGCGGTCACCCAGAAGAACTTCAAATGGCCGGCGCCGCCGCTGTCGGGTGCATTCAGCGCAGCCGCGATGCGCCGCGCGAGCACCAGGGGATCGGCCCCGCCGCGACGCGCCGCCGCCGCAGCGGCATCGCGTTCGGCCCGCGCCGACGAAACCGGAATCGCCGCGGCCGCATCGGATTCGGTGCGCTGAGCCTGGGCCGCAGCCGCCTTCGGGCCGGCCGCTGCGGCACTGCGCGGCGACGGATGGGCCGCAGCCGGTCGCATACCGGCCGATGAACCGGGCGAGTTTTGCCCGACCGGCGCACCGGACCCCGTGCTCGAACCCGCGGCGGCACCGCGCGATCCGGCGGGTGCCGCCGGTGCGGCAGGCATTCCGGTCGCCGACGCCGGCGCCATCGCGGGACCCGTGTCGCGCGGCCCCGCCCACTGCGCGGCCGGCGCGGCCGGCATGGCGGTGTTGCGGCCGCCGGCGCCCAGGGGTGGCGCGGATTCCGCCGGGCTCAACGGTTTCGGTGCGCTCGGTGGCACGGCCGCAGCGGTCCCGCCGGTGGTTGCCGGCGCTACCGGCGCTGGCGGTGCCGGGGCCATAACAGTTGTCGGCGGTGTGGCGGTGGGGGGCGGCGGGGGAGCCGCGGTCGAGGGCGGCGCGGCGCCGTCCGGGGAACCCTGTCCCCAGGAACGGCCACCCCGGTCACGATCGCCCAGCAATGGGTCCGGGGACGAGGAGTCCGGCGGTGCCTTCTGGTCGAGCAGATCCTGCAGCGCGCGCTCAGGCGGCTTCCAGTCCTTGCTCTCCAAAATCTGCTCCGCGGTGCCTTGGACCACGCCGACATTAGCGGTATGCGTCGCGGCGACCACCGAATTGATGGCGGCGGTTCGTTCGGCGGGCTCGAGCTTGGCATCCTGCTCGATCAGATTGATCCGCCGGTGCGCGGCCTCCACGTTGTCGCCGATGTCCGACTTCGCTTGCTCGATCGATCCGGCGACCTTCCGCTGCCAGGTGATCGCGGTCGCCAAATCGTCTTGCAACTTCACCAATTCGTCGATATTCGATTCGACCCGGCCGTTGGCGGCTCCCGCTGCACCGCCCGACCAGAGTCCACTGGCGAAGATCTCGCCCTGCTGCCGGCGGAAGGTGTCCAGCACTTCGGTTACCTGCCGCAAGACCTGCAGGTACTGCTGGGCTCGGTCGTAGAAGGCGTCCTCGGCTACGTCGGGCCATCCGCCACCGTCGAGCATGGCCTCGGCAAACCCGCCCGTCGGCTTGACCATGCCCATAACCTAGGTCCTCTCCCGTTGCCGAACCCCCCGCATCAGGGTTGGCGGCCAGCAACCTAACGGTCGCGGGCTTGGCGTGCTTGGTCAATAAGCTTAATCGAGTTGAGGCCAAGGTATTTCCGCAAAATTGCGCCAGCGGACGCCTTGCCACAAGCCGGATTTCGGTTAACGGGAGCTGAGCAGTGGCCATCGTTCAGAAATGTTCGTCGGCAATGTCGTGCAATGCGGCGAACACCTCTTCGACGCTGATGTCGGCCATCCGCAGTTGATCGAGGTGCCGGTGCGGCCCGAATCTGAATCCCCACGTCAGCGATCGCGTCGGGCCGAAGAGTCCGACGCCCGGCACCCTCGCCAGGTCGGCGGCATGCAGCATGCAGGAGTCGATGCCCAGGAATAGGTCCGCGTGGGCGACCATGCTCATGCTCAGATCCAGCGGGAGCCCGAGATGGGGGACGATGCGATCCCGTTCCCGCCCGACGGTGAGGTCCTCGAGTCCCATCCCGACGACCCATGCCACGAAGTCGGGCCGACTCGACAGGAATCGGTTCAGCAGATCGATGAATCGTGTGACGGGCCAACGCTTTTCCTTCCAATCGGTGTCCGCGTGCACGACCAGTAACTTGGTCCCGGGCCGCAGCGCCGCACGCATCGACCGGGCTTGCTCTTGCACCGACGACGGAATGGACACCGGCTGGGCGTAGTCCTCGATCCGCAGCGACCGATCGAACAGACGCGCCAACTTGAACAGCAGGTCGCAGGCGTGCCACGCCTGTTTGGGAACCGTGACGTCGTATTCGGCGTAGTCGCCGGCGAAGCCGATGGTCGTGGTAGGGCCGAGGCGCCGCCGGAGGTCCCGAAAAGCGTCCATCGGCAAGTTCGTGCTCACGGCGTTGATGAGCACGTCGACGGGACCGAGCTGTGCGGCCAAGGCCGCACAGTCGGGGGACCGAACGGGAAGAGCGGACGGCCCCGTTTCCGGCACTCCGGTGACGTCGACAAGGCGGGGGCTCACTTCCCGGAAGCAGAGGTCGAAGGACACCTTGGGGGAAAGCACCGTCAGTGGGGCGTCGAACATGTCGCTTAAGGCGCGCACCGTCGGCAGCGTCAGGACGGCGTCGCCGATGTTGGCGGCGAAATATAGCGCGGGTCGAGGCACCTGCAGCAGATGACTCAGCGCGCCGGGTTCGATATCTGCCCAATTCTCGTCCTCGTGGACTGCGACGTCGTTCACCCCAGCTACGACCGCGGCGGGACTTCGACCCGGTGCAAGTCGTCGCCCAGCTCGATGCGGCCGCCGAATTCCTGGGCGGCCAGTGTCCGCCACTGTTCTTCTTGTCCGGGCACCAGCGCGGGCACATAGTGCGTCATGACCAGCGTGCCCACCCCGGCGCGGGCCGCGGTGGCCGCGGCTTCCTCGACCGACGAGTGGTAGTCGCAAATGTCCTGCAGCCGCTGCTGCGGGATCTGGGTGACGATGTCCTTGCGGATCACGGTGTGCACCAACGCGCCTGCCCCGGCCGCCAGCTCGTCCAGGCCCGGGCACGGCACCGTGTCGCCGGCCAGCACCACCGAGGCGCCGTCGGCGTCGACCCGGAACCCGATCGTCGGTGCGACCGGCCGATGGTCGGTCGGAGCCACCCGAATCGAGACGCCGTCGCGGTCCCACACCGGGCCGTGCGTGTACTCGTGCACCTCGACCGCTGGTGGGGTGTTCAGGTCGTCGTGATGGGCGATCCGGTAGCTGATGTCGTGGCCGAACGCCTTCAGCGTCGCCTCGACCGTCTCCGCCGTGCCCGGTGGCCCGAGGATCGGGAACGGCGCCGGATCGGGTGTGAACGTGGTGATCCATCGCGTGATCAGCAGGTCGCCGAGATCGCCGATGTGGTCGCTGTGCAGGTGGGTGAGCAGCAGGGCCGACAACCCGGCGGCGCCCACACCGATGGCCGCGGCGCGCTGCAGGACACCGCGCCCGCAATCCACCAGGAACACCTGCCCGCCGGCCCGCACCAGCGTCGCCGGTCCCGCGCGATTCGGGTCGGGGATGGGACTGCCGGTGCCCAACAGGGTGATCTCGATCATGGCCCTTATCCTTCAAGACGCGTCGGCGGAGTGTGGCTCATTTGCCGGTATCGACGGGTGATCGGGCCGCCGGTTTTCGCGTTGGCTTTCCCACCGCGCGAGTTGGCCGTAGCCTGGTGTGAAGCAGATCACAACCAGCTGGAGGCTTGATGCGGATAGCGGACGTTTTGCGGAACAAAGGCGCGGCGGTCACCACGATCAATCCCGACGCGTCGGTCCGGGAATTGCTCGCGGGCCTCGCCGAGCAAAACATCGGCGCCATGGTGGTGGTCGGCGACGAGGGAGTCGTCGGCATCGTGTCCGAGCGCGACGTCGTGCGCCAATTGCACGTGCATGGCCCCGGCATGCTCACTCGCCCGATCTCCAAGATCATGACCGCGACCGTTGCGACGTGCACGAAGTCCGACACGGTCGACGAGATCAGCGTCCTGATGACCAAGAACCGGGTGCGTCACGTGCCCGTGCTCGACGGCAAGAAACTGATCGGCATCGTCAGCATCGGTGACGTCGTCAAGACGCGCATGGAAGAGCTCGAGGCCGAACAACAGCAGCTGCAGTCCTACATCACCCAGGGCTGAGTGCGGGAGACTCTGCCGCGAGCGTAAGCGCACTGCGACATGGGGCGCGGCAAATAGCCGTGCGCTTACGCTCGCGACGCAACGCCATGCTTACCGCCAGGCGTAGTCGGCGCGCAGGCGCGTGGCCACCACGTCGAAAACCTCGCGCTGCAGGATCGCGCCCTCGCGGCGAATGCCCTCCTCGGGCACGTCGAGCACCCGATCCAGCCGCACCCAGCTCTGCCTGCCCTCGTAATCCCAGTCGCCGGTGCCGATCCCGACCCAATCCGGGTCGGAGGCATAGCGCTCCTGGCTGGACAGCATGAGTCCGAGCAGCACGCCGCGCTCGCGGCCGACGACGAGGACCGGGCGGTCCTTGCCCTGGGTGGGGTCGTCCTCGTAGACCACCCACGTCCAGACGATTTCCCCGGGATCGGCCCGCCCGTCGAGGTCCGGGGCGTAGACCACCTTGCGGGCGCGTTGCGCGGTCGGAAAGCTGTCGCTGGTGACCGGCCGGCCCTCGGTGATCGACGTCGCCTGCGAGTCGCCGCTGGACGCCCGCGCGTTCGCGGTGGTTTTGACGACTTGCTCGATTTCGCGGTAGACCGCGTGCGCGGTCTGAACCTGCTGGATGAAACGCGGAACCCCGTAGACCACGACGTTCTGGGCAAACCGCTGGAAGGTCTTCCACTGCGATTTCCGGCTGGACGCCATAGTCGCAGCATAGTCGTCGGTGCACGGGTGCGACTGTGTCCGAGTGTGTCCCGACCAGCTTGCATAGATACCCTGGACGTACCCGCGAACCACCGGTCAAGCAGCATCAACAGCACCCGCCAGGAGATCCCCATCAGCAGTTTCGCCGACAAGACCTTCACCGCGCCGGCGCAGATCAGGAACTTCTGCATCATCGCTCACATCGACCATGGCAAGTCCACCCTGGCCGACCGGATGCTTCAGCTCACCGGCGTCGTCGACGAGCGGTCGATGCGTGCGCAGTATCTGGACCGGATGGACATCGAGCGGGAGCGCGGTATCACCATCAAGGCGCAGAACGTCCGGTTGCCGTGGCAGGTCGATGGCACCGACTACGTCCTGCACCTGATCGACACCCCGGGCCACGTCGACTTCACCTACGAGGTGTCCCGCGCGCTGGAGGCGTGCGAGGGCGCGGTGCTGCTGGTCGACGCGGCGCAGGGCATCGAGGCCCAGACGCTGGCCAACCTGTATCTGGCGCTGGACCGCGACCTGCACATCATCCCGGTGCTCAGCAAGATCGACTTGCCGGCCGCCGACCCGGACCGCTATGCCGGTGAGATCGCGCACATCATCGGTTGCGACCCCGGCGACGTGCTGCGGGTCTCCGGCAAGACCGGCGAGGGCGTGGCCGACCTGCTCGACCACGTGGTGCGCGAGGTGCCGCCCCCGCAGGGCGACGCCGACGCCCCGACCCGCGCGATGATCTTCGACTCGGTCTACGACATCTACCGCGGCGTGGTGACCTACGTCCGCGTGGTGGACGGCAAGATCGTTCCGCGCGAGCGCATCCTGATGATGTCCACCGGCGCCACCCACGAGCTGCTCGAGGTCGGCATCGTCTCGCCCGAACCGAAGCCCAGCGCGGGGCTGGGTGTGGGCGAGGTGGGGTACCTGATCACCGGCGTCAAGGACGTCCGCCAATCCAAGGTCGGGGACACCGTGACGACGGCGCGCAACGGCGCCAAGGAGGCGCTGACCGGTTACCGGGAACCCAAGCCGATGGTCTACTCGGGACTGTATCCGGTGGACGGCTCGGACTACCCGGACCTGCGCGACGCCCTGGACAAGCTGCAGCTCAACGACGCGGCGTTGACCTACGAGCCCGAGACCTCGGTCGCGCTGGGCTTCGGATTCCGTTGTGGCTTTTTGGGTTTGCTGCACATGGAGATCACTCGCGAACGCCTGGAGCGTGAATTCGACCTGGACCTGATCTCGACGTCGCCCAACGTGGTGTACCGGGTGATCAAGGAGGACGACAGCGAGATCGTGGTGACCAACCCGTCGGACTGGCCCGAGGGAAAGGTCCGCGAGGTGTACGAGCCGGTGGTCAAGACCACCGTCATCGCCCCCAGCGAGTTCATCGGAACCATCATGGAGCTGTGCCAGTCGCGCCGCGGCGAGCTGGGCGGCATGGACTACCTGTCGCCCGAGCGCGTCGAGCTGCGTTACACAATGCCGTTGGGCGAGATCATCTTCGACTTCTTCGACTCGTTGAAGTCGCGCACCCGCGGCTACGCCAGCCTGGATTACGAGGAGGCCGGCGAGCAGGAAGCTTCGTTGGTCAAGGTCGACATCTTGCTGCAGGGCGAGGCGGTAGACGCGTTTTCCGCGATCGTGCACAAGGATTCGGCGTTCGCTTATGGAAATAAGATGACCACCAAGCTGAAGGAGCTGATTCCGCGCCAGCAGTTCGAGGTGCCGGTCCAGGCCGCGATCGGATCGAAAATCATTGCGCGCGAGAATATTCGCGCGATCCGCAAAGACGTGCTCTCCAAGTGCTATGGGGGAGACATCACGCGTAAACGCAAACTTCTGGAAAAGCAGAAGGAAGGCAAGAAGCGGATGAAAACGATTGGGCGCGTTGATGTTCCGCAGGAGGCATTCGTCGCGGCGCTGTCCACCGATGCCGCGGGGGACAAAGCCAAGAAATGAGTTACCGGTGGTGCAGCGTGGCGCCGCTGATAGCAGTCCTGCTGGCCACCGGGTGCACTTCCACGATCGGCGGCAAAGCAGTTCCAGCGCCGGCTCCGCCCCTGCTACGGCTCCTGCTCGACGGCGCAACGCTGAGCAAGCTGCTTGACCAACCGTTCCAGCGTGCACCGTACCTGCCGCCGTCGTACGGCGGCAGCGAGAAGCTCGGAACGGCTTGGGAAGACTCCCGGCCGGCCGAGTGCATCGGCGTCAGGTTCATGATGCAGAAGATGGCGTACGCATCCGTCCCGGTGAAGGGCGTGGCCGACGAGATCTGGGCCAACGACGGCCACTCGGTGCGGGTGGATGACGTCGACGAGGGCGTCGTCTCGTTTCCTTCCGCGAAGGACGCCGCCGCCGCGTTCGCAACCTTGTCCGCCCAATGGCAGGGATGCGACGGCGCGACATTGACCACCAGCGATCGCACCTTTCCGACCGCCGCCATCTCCGACGTGCGCGTCGCGGATTCTGTTGTCGCAGCAAGCATTCTGATGAACCCGCACGCACAGTCGATTCTGGCCGGGATACCGATTGCTCGGGCTCTGGGTGTTCGGGGCAACTACGTGTTCGAGGTCGCGGTGCGCTTCTACGGGGTAGACAATCCCGGTGCCCAGGGCACCGCGGACCCCAAGACCAGCGCCGTGGACATCGCACACGCCATGATGGACCGGCTCGCCCTGAGCTGACATGTTAGAAGTAACCATGCGCACGGTAAAGCTGGCGGCGGCGGTGCTGGCGGTCGCGGCCGCGGCGGCCGGCTGTGACGCGGTTGTCGGGGGTACGGCCAAGCCTGCGCCGAATCAGCTGCCGCATCCGCTCATTGGTGAAACAGTCAGGCAGGTACCGCTGGATGCCACCACCTTGTCGAAACTCCTCGACCGACGGTTCCAGGCCATCTCTCAGTTCCCGCCGGTCTTCGGCGGTGCCGACATATTGGATGACGCCTATCCGGACGTTTCACCCACCGAGTGTCTAGGGGTGATCTACATGACACAGAAAAGCGTCTACCAGTCCGCGGGGGTGAAGAACATCGCGACGCAGCTGTGGCAGCAGGAGGGCGACACGGCCACGGCCGCCGACATCGCCGAGAGCGTCATCGCGCTGCCGACGCGGGCGGACGCAAACGCGTTGTTCGCACAATTCAACGACCAGTGGCGGCACTGCGATGGCAAAACGGTGTCCGTGCCGTCCAGCAGTTTCGTCGAGAACGTCGTCACGAATGTCCGCGTCGCGGATTCCGTTGCCGTGGCCAATGTTTCGAAAAATCCTGATGCGCAATCGATCTTGCATGCCGTCCCGGAAGTGCGTGCCCTCGGGGTGCGGGGCAACTGCCTGGTCGAGGTCGAGGTCGCCTATGTCGGCAGCAGCGAGTTGTCGGACCAGTCGCCCGCCCAGACCGAAGCCGTTACCATCGCGCACGCGTTGATGGACAAGGTCAGCGCGTTGAGTTGAGTTGCGCGCACTGCCCACCGCCGTGCTGTCCGTCGATGCCGAGAAGGTAAGAGGTTGTCATGCGTCTATTCCGGCTGACCGCTTCGTTGGTGATCGTGGCCGCTGTGGCCGGGGGTTGTAGTGCGGTCGTCGACGGGGTGGCCCGGCCCGCGCCGAATCTGAAGCCACGACCGCTCACCGGCCAAGCGGTCAAGCAGGCGCTGCTCGACGGCCCCGCATTGTCGCGGATGCTCGACCAGCCACTGGTTGCGCATGATCCCGCCGACGTCGGCGGCCCCGGCAAGCTTTACCGGGTTGACAGACATGTGTCGCCGGCCGATTGCTTGGGCGTGACGGAAATGCTGCAGGCCAGCGTTTACGATTCCGCCTCCCAGCCTGCCCAAGTCACCGACGTGACGTCGGAATCGTGGTGGAACAACGGCGAACCCGCGCAAGTGATCACGGTCATCGAGGGAGTGGTCGCGCTTGGATCGGTCGCGCAGGCCCAGGGGTTGTTCCGGCATTTCTCGCAGCAGTGGCAACAGTGCGGCGGCGTGACGGCGTCGGAACGGAATGGCCCGATCGCAACGACGAATCAGATCGGTACCGTTAGCGTTACGGATTCCATTGTCGCAGTGACCAATACCGCGACATCGGTGCTGCCCAACATGCCGGCTCTGCGGCCGACGCCGCAGGCCCGCGCCATCGGCGTCCGGTCCAACTGCCTCGTCGAGGTCCAGGTGGTGTTCTTCGGTGAGCGACGCTCTTCGGACCCGGGATCGGGCAACATCGACACCAGTGGTGTCGACATCGCGCACGCGATAATGGACAAGGTCAGCGCGCTGAGCTGACGCGGCTACACCTGTTTGTTGGCGATCACATCGCCCGACACCGCATCGATCGTGACCCGGTGCTCGACGATGTAGCTGTCCCAGGCCACGGCTTGCCACACGGTGGCGCCGTTGCTGTCGCCCAGGCTCAGCTCGCTGATCGATGCGCCCGCGATGATGGCCAGGATCTTTTGCGCCGCGGCACGGTAGTCCAGTTTCGCGGCCTGCACCCAGGCGCGGGTCTGGGCTTTGTCGGCGTCGCTCTGGTTCGCCGGGGTCGGCCCGACCATCAGGGTGACACCGTCACTGGACACGTCCATCGATTGGTTTGTTCCGTCGGGGGTGGCCACCAGGACCCGCCACGATCCGGCCTCCTGGGATCTGATCAACGTCAGCTTGCCGTTCGGAACCGCTGCCACCGCAACGGATCCGGCATGCAGCAGGGTCTGCGGGTCGGGCGGTGCTGCCGGACGTGTCCAATTGGAATGCGGCTTGGTGGTCGTCGCCGAGGTCGACGTCGCGGTCGAATCGCCGCTGTGGCCACCGCACCCGGCCAGCCACGCGATCGACGCGCAGACCAGGGCCACCGTTTTCACCGCTGCTCTCATCGCCCGCCCATCGTGTCAGGTGTGTTCCGTTGTATTTCCAAGCCGGGTAATAGCTTTCGCTACCAGAGTGTTCACATGGGCGCGTTGGCGGGCTGGAACATGCCAGAACCGTCGGATTCCTCCTCGGCGCGAATCACGTGCACGACCGCGTTGATCAGCGCCAGATGGGTGAACGCTTGCGGGAAGTTGCCCAGGTGCCGGCCGGTGCGCGGTTCGATCTCCTCGGCGTAGAGATGCAGCGGGCTGGCGTAGGACAGCAGCCGCTCGCACAGCCGCTTGGCCCGTGCCACCTCGCCGATCTCGACCAGCGCGGACACCAGCCAGAACGAGCAGATCGTGAACGTGCCTTCCTCGCCGGACAGCCCGTCGTCGGTCTGCTCGACCCGGTAGCGCAGCACCAGGCCTTCCTCGGTGAGTTCGTTGGCGATCGCCAGCACCGTGTTACGCACCCGCGGATCGTCGGGCGGCAGGAATCGCGTCAGCACCACCAGCAGCAGCGAGGCGTCCAGCGCGTCACTGCCGTAGCGCTGGGTGAAAACACCGCGGGAGTCCACGCCGTTCTTGAGAATATCGGCCTTGATCTCCTCGGCGATGACCCGCCACTGCTGGGCATAGCTCTTCTCGCCTTGGCGCTCAGCCAGTTTGGAGCCGCGGTCGAGTGCCACCCAGCACATCACCTTCGACGACGTGAAGTGCTGCGGCTCCCCGCGCACCTCCCAGATGCCGCGATCGGGCTCGCGCCAGTGCGCGATCGCCTCTTCCACCTGCTTCTTGAGCACCGGCCACAATGTCTCCGGAACCTGTTCGCGTGACTTGGCGTGCAAATAGAACGAATCCAGGATCGAGCCCCAAATGTCGTGCTGGATCTGGTCATAGGCGCCGTTTCCGATCCGCACCGGCCGCGCGTGGTCGTAGCCGGACAGATGGTTCAGTTCCTCTTCGACCAAGCTGCGCTCGCCACCGACGCCATACATCACCTGCAGCGGATGACGCTCGTTGTTGTTGGCGCCGGACACGTCGGCGATGAACGCGAAGAAGTCGTCGGCCTCGCGATCCAGGCCCAGCGTGTACAGACCCCACAACGCGAAGGTCGAGTCGCGGATCCAGGCGTAGCGGTAGTCCCAGTTGCGCTCGCCCTGCGGCGTCTCCGGCAGCGACGTGGTGCTGGCGGCCAGCAGCGCGCCGGTCGGTGAGTAGGTCAAGCCCTTCAGGGTGAGCGCGCTGCGCTGCAGATAGGCCCGCCACGGATGGTCGGGGAAGTTGCCGATGTTGATCCACTGCCGCCAGCACTCGGTGGTCTGCCACATCTTCTCGGCGGCCTCTTCATAGGTCTGCGGCGCCGGGTGCTTGGTCCAGCTGAGCGCGACGAACACGTCGTCGCCCTCCTTCATCCGGGTGCGCGCCCGCGCCTCGCGGCCCTCCAGCCCGATGTTCAGGTTGCTGGTCAGGCGCAGCTGCGGGTGGTCGTCGGGCTGCTTGCTGGCGCGCGCGAGCACCTCGCCGTACGCGTGGGCCGAGTATTCCCACGCGGGGCCGATGCGGTGGTAGTCGAACGCCGGTTCGCAGCTCATGACTAGCTCGACGGTGCCGCTGACGCAGCGCACCGTGCGCAGCAGGATGTGCTCGGCATCCCAGTCCATCGGCGTACGGCGGTGGGTCTTCGACCGGCGCTCGATGTCATGCCAGGGACCCATCACCAGCGCGTCGCGCACGATCAGCCAGCCGGTATGGGTCTGCCAGGTGGTTTCCATGATCAGGCTGCCGGGCAGGTAGCGGCGCGCCGAGGGAACCGAGACGCCGTACGGTCCGAGCCGGAAATGGCCCGCGCTGCGGTCCAGGATCGCGCCGAACACGCTGGGCGAGTCCGGCCGGGGCACGCACAGCCACTCGACCGAACCGGCGGGGGAGATCAGGCACGTCGTTTCCCAGTCGGACAGGAATGCATAGTCGGCGATCGGCGGAAACGGGTTGCGCAGCGAGCTGCTGGAGGTAAACGGAGCCGCGGCGCTGAAATCGAGCGGCGAAGCCAGCGGTGGTTGGCGCGCGGAAGGAAATGACTGGTCGGACTCCCCGTTGGCGGGCTGGTCGGCGGGTTCGGCGTGCATGACCATCCCGCCATCATCATCTGTCGAGGTGCCCGGCGTCCATTTTTTGTCCAGCCGCTGGCGCGGCGGCGATCGGCGGGTCAGCCGGTTGACCGGGCAAACTTCGGTGCGTGCTCGGGCAGTGGACCGATCGCCACCAGGTAGGCGAGGAATCGCCGCAAAGACGGCAGCCGGGCGGCCAGTCGCACGCCCCGGGGCGCTTCGCCGTCGCTTCCGGCCACCACGTCGGCGACCACCTGGGCGTGGATTGTCCGCTGTACCGCCTGGATGATCGCCGTGGGTACCCAGCGGCGCACCTGCACCCGCAACAGCTCCAGCGTCGAAACCCGGCCGGCTCGCAGCGGATCGGCCAGCAGGCGCGCGGCGGCCACGGCGTCGGCGACCGCGAGGTTGATCCCGACACCGCCGACCGGCGACATCGCGTGCGCCGCGTCGCCGATGCACAGGGCGCCGTCGGTGTACCACCGGCGGAGCCGATTGAGTTGCACGTCAAGCAGTTTCACGTCATCGAAAGAAGTCAGCGTGCCGACTCGGTCGGCGAGCCAGGGCACCAGATCCACCAGCACCCGGTGCAACGCCTCGATGCCCTGGCCTCGTAGGTCGGCATCGGCGCCCTTGGGAATGATGTAGGCGATCTGGTAGTAGTCGCCGCGGTCGATCATGATGATCCCGTGTCCGGCCACGAACATGCCGGCAAGCCCGCTCGGGTCGTCGGCATGACGAGGCAACCGGAACCACCACACGTCCATCGGGGCGCCGAACCGCCGCGGTTGGAATCCGAGCGCGGAGCGCACCGTGGATCCGCGCCCGTCGCAGGCCACCGTCAGCAAGGCGCGCATCTGCTTGCTTTCGCCGTTCGAGTCGCGATAGGTAACCCCGGTGACGCGGTTGCCGTCGCGCACCACCCCGGTCACTTCGGTACTGCGCAGCAACCGGAAGCTGGGTTCCGCCTCGGCCGCGGTGGCCAACATCTCCAGTAAGTCCCACTGCGGCACCAGGGCGATGTGCTGGTGCGCGCCCGGCAGCCGGGACAAATCGAGGTTCAGCGGTTGGCCCTGCATCTCCAATGTGATGCTGTCGATCAGGCGATGCGGGAGCTGGGTGAAGCGCGAGCCCAAACCGAGTTCGTCGAGCAGGCGCAACGTGCTCGCGTGCACGGTGTCGCCCCGGAAGTCACGCAGGAAGTCTGCGTGTTTTTCCATCACCGTGACTCTTACACCGGCCCGCGCTAAGAGCAGGCCAAGCACCATTCCGGCCGGACCGCCGCCGGCGATGACACACGTAGTTTCCTCGGATGCGACAGGCACTTGCCGATCTTCACACATTGGTGTTTCCACAGCTCGGACGAATAGTGTGAGCCGGGTGAACGGGTTTCTCAATTGGTGGGACGGAAATGAGCTCTGGCTTTCCGGACTTCCCTTCGTGCTGCAGGCCATGGTGGTGATGCCCGTCGTGCTGGCGGTCGCCTACCTCCTGGCGGTGGCGCTGGACGCCGTGCTCAGCAAAGGCCTCGAATTGATGCAGCGCGCCCGCCAGACCGACGGGACGCCCAGGTAACCTGCGATGCCTCGTTCTCACGTGACGCTGGTTCTCGTCACGCTCGTGGTGTTGGTGATCGTCGCCTGGTGGGTGACGCACTGAGGCGGGCGCGCCGACTTGCGATGCCACCCGGTCCGGTGGCGGGTCAGCGAATTCCTGTTAGGCTTCGCGCCATGCACCTGACATCCGAAGCCCCGGAATGTGATGTCTTCGTGCACTGTTGTCGCTGACTACCACCCGCGCGCGGTTTGGTAGGGAGTTCGCGAATTCCCCTGACGTTTGATCGCCTTTCCGCAGCAACGGACCGAAATCCGTAAGCCCGCACCGAAAGGCCGTCAATGCTTATCGACAACGCCGGCGCACCGCGCTGGCGGCCTCTTGTTGCGCTCGCACTGATCGTCGGTGTCGTCGCGGCCTGCGGCGGCGGTCCCAGCGATGTCGTTGGCGGCAGCGGGCCCTCGGGCGCGCACACCACGATCACCCTGGTCGCC
This sequence comes from Mycobacterium ahvazicum, assembly GCF_900176255.2. Classification (GTDB taxonomy): domain Bacteria; phylum Actinomycetota; class Actinomycetes; order Mycobacteriales; family Mycobacteriaceae; genus Mycobacterium; species Mycobacterium ahvazicum. Next base: position 1,240,487 of record NZ_FXEG02000003.1, on the reverse strand, counting down.
TACTCCGCTCCAGAACCCGGATGGAGCAAGGTGATTCCCGCGTTCAACAACTCCCAAGAGGGCAAGAGCGTGCAGGTGATCACCTCCTACGGCGCCTCGGGTGACCAGTCCCGCGGCGTTGCCGAAGGCAAGCCGGGCGACCTGGTGAACTTCTCGGTGGAGCCGGACGTGACCCGATTGGTCAAGGCGGGCAAGGTTTCCAAGGACTGGAACACCGATGCGACCAAGGGCATCCCGTTCGGGTCGGTGGTGACTTTCGTAGTGCGCAAGGGCAATCCGAAGAACATCAGGGATTGGGATGACCTGCTGCGGCCCGGCGTCGAGGTCATCACGCCCAGCCCGTTGAGTTCCGGCTCGGCCAAATGGAATCTACTGGCCCCGTACGCCGCCAAGAGCGAGGGCGGCCGGAATGGCCAAGCGGGAATCGACTTCATCAGCCGGTTGGTGCGCGACCACGTGAAATTGCGGCCCGGGTCGGGGCGAGAGGCCACCGACGTGTTCGTCCAGGGCAGCGGCGACGTGTTGATCAGCTACGAGAACGAGGCCATCGCCACTGAGCGACAAGGCAAGCCGGTCGAGCACATCACCCCACCGCAGACCTTCAAGATCGAAAACCCGCTGGCGTTGGTGACAACGAGCCCGCACCTCGACGTCGCCACCGCGTTCCGCAACTTCCAATACACGGCCGCGGCGCAGAGGTTGTGGGCCCAGGCCGGTTTTCGGCCGGTCGACCCGTCGGTGGCCGCCGAATTCGCCGACCAGTTCCCGTTGCCGCCGAAGCTCTGGACGATCGCCGACCTGGGCGGCTGGGCCACGGTCGATCCGCAGCTGTTCGACAAGAGCAACGGCAGCATCACCAAGATCTATACGAAGGCCACCGGATGACCGTGACGACGCCCCCGGACCCGAAAGCTGTTCGGCCCGACCTCGACGCGCCCGGTGGGACCCAGCCGGTCGCGCGGTCTTTCGGGCGCGGCGGCACCTCGTCGCTTCGCGTCGGGGTGGCGACGCTGTGGCTCTCGGTGATCGTGCTGCTGCCGCTGGCCGCCATCGTGTGGCAGGCCGCCGGTGGCGGCTGGCGCGCGTTCGGGGAGGCCGTCACATCGCGTGCCGCAATCGAGTCGTTTCGCGTGACGCTGACCATCTCCGTCGGGGTCACGGTGGTCAATCTGTTATTCGGCCTGCTGATCGCCTGGGTGCTGGTGCGTGATGACTTCCCCGGAAAGCGTCTCGTCGACGCGATCATCGACCTGCCGTTCGCCTTGCCGACGATCGTCGCCAGCCTGGTCATGCTGGCTCTGTACGGGAAAAACAGCCCGGTCGGGCTGCATCTTCAGCACACCGCCTGGGGTGTGGCGGTGGCGCTGGCGTTCGTCACGCTGCCGTTCGTGGTGCGCGCGGTTCAACCGGTGCTACTGGAGATCGACCGGGAAACCGAGGAGGCCGCCGCGTCGTTGGGTGCCAGCGGGCCCAAGGTCTTCACCTCGGTCGTGTTGCCCGCGCTGCTGCCGTCGTTGTTGTCCGGTGCCGGCCTGGCGTTTTCGCGGGCCATCGGCGAATTCGGTTCGGTGGTCCTGATCGGCGGCGCGGTACCGGGCAAGACCGAAGTGTCGTCGCAGTGGATACGCACGTTGATCGAGAACGACGACCGCACCGGGGCGGCAGCGATATCGATTGTGCTGCTGCTGCTTTCGTTTGTGGTGTTGTTCGCTCTGCGCCTAGTCGGCGCGCGGGCGGCCCGGCATGAGGAGCGGGCGCAGTGACATCGTCACGCTGGGTTCGTTACCTCACCAGGTATGTCGCGTTGGCCTATGTCGGGGTGCTGCTGATCATCCCGGTGGCGGTGATCTTGTGGCGGACGTTCGCGCCAGGGTTCGGTCAGTTCGTCGACTGGATCAGCACCCCGGCGGCGATATCGGCGCTGGACTTGTCACTGCTGGTGGTGGCCATCGTGGTGCCACTGAACGTCTGCTTCGGCATTCCCACAGCGCTTGTCTTGGCGCGCAACAGATTCCGCGGTAAGGGCGTGCTGCAGGCGGTCATCGACCTGCCGTTCGCCGTCTCGCCCGTCATTGTCGGCGTCGCGTTGATCGTGCTGTGGGGGTCGGCGGGTGCGCTCGGCTTCGTGGAACGAGACCTGGGTTTCAAAATCATCTTCGGCCTGCCCGGCATCGTGCTTGCCAGCATCTTCGTCACGCTGCCGTTCGTGGTGCGCGAGGTCGAGCCGGTGCTGCATGAGCTGGGAACCGACCAGGAGGAGGCGGCGGCCACCCTGGGTTCTGGCTGGTGGCAAACCTTTTGGCGGATCACGCTGCCGTCCATCCGGTGGGGCCTGACGTACGGCGTCGTGTTGACCATCGCTCGTACTCTCGGTGAATACGGCGCGGTGACCATCGTGTCGTCCAACCTCCCGGGCAAGTCGCAGACACTGACGCTGCTGGTCTCGGATCGCTACAACCGTGGGGCCGAATACGGTGCCTACGCATTGTCGACGTTGTTGATGGGTGTTGCCGTGGCCGTGCTGATCGTCCAGGTGATTCTGGATGCCCGCCGGGCACGAGCGGCGAGCAAGGCCTGACAAGGAGATTCGGACATGACCGACGCCAAAACCGCCGACCTGGCGATCACTGTGCGCGACGCCAACAAACGCTACGGTGATTTCGTCGCATTGGACCACGTGGACTTCGTGGTCCCCACCGGCTCGCTGACGGCCCTGCTCGGCCCCAGCGGTTCCGGCAAGTCGACCCTGCTGCGCACCATCGCGGGTCTCGACCAGCCCGACACCGGCACGATCACGATCAACGGCCGTGACGTCACGCGGGTGCCACCGCAGCGGCGCGGCATCGGATTCGTGTTCCAGCACTACGCCGCGTTCAAGCACATGACGGTCCGCGACAATGTCGCGTACGGATTGAAGATTCGCAAGCGACCCAAAGCCGAAATCAAGGAGAAGGTCGACAACCTGCTGGAAGTCGTGGGGCTCAGCGGATTTCAGGGTCGCTACCCCAACCAGTTGTCCGGCGGTCAGCGACAGCGCATGGCGCTCGCGCGTGCTTTGGCCGTCGATCCGCAGGTGCTGCTGCTCGACGAGCCGTTCGGGGCGCTGGACGCCAAGGTTCGCGAGGATCTGCGCGCGTGGCTACGCCGGCTGCACGACGAGGTCCACGTCACCACGGTGCTGGTCACTCACGACCAGGCCGAAGCGCTGGATGTCGCCGATCGGATCGCGGTGCTCAACAAGGGCCGTATCGAGCAGATCGGGTCCCCGACCGAGGTTTACGACGCCCCGGCGAACGCGTTCGTGATGTCGTTCCTCGGTGCGGTCTCGACCCTGAACGGCAGTTTGGTTCGCCCGCATGACATTCGAGTCGGTCGCAATCCCGAGATGGCGATCGCCGGTGGTGACGGCACCGCCGAATCCATCGGAGTCGTCCGCGCTACCGTCGACCGCGTCGTGGCACTGGGATTCGAAGTGCGCGTCGAGTTGACCAGCGCTGCCACCGGTGGCAGCTTCACCGCCCAAATCACCCGAGGCGACGCCGAGGCGCTGGCCCTCAAGGACGGGGACACCGTCTACGTGCGCGCCACCCGGGTGCCCTCCAGCGTCGCCGCCGCGGCGCCGTCGGGCGGGGCCGACGAAGAGCAGAGCACGTTGACGTCGGCCTGAGAGTTATTGCAGCGACCAGTAGGGCGGTTGCTGGGTCAGTCGCTCGATGTACTCGGTCACCGTCAGCTCGTCGGATTCAGCGTTGTCGTCGCCGTGGGCGAATGGGCACCTTCGTGGATCGGTTTCGACGATCCACACCGCTTCGAGTTCGACTTCGGGGACGGGGGCGCCCGGCGCCGGTGAGATCAGGTCCGCGGCGAATCCTTCTGCGCCGGGCCACGTCAGGCCGTCGCTGTAGATGACCTCGTTGTTCCGGTTCAGGGCGACGACGTGGAAGTGCGGCAGGCCGGCCAGATGCTCGGCGAGCCCACGTGGTTCGTAATCGCCCATTGCGCCATGTTAGTGCCGCAAGCGATTTGACGTACCGTCAGCCTGCTCAAGCCGCGATCTGGCCGGCGGCCGTCGCGGTGAAGCGATCCAGCACCGTCTCGGCCACCAACCGGTCGGCTCCCAGCGGGGCCGCCATCTCGATGCCGGCCTTGGCGGCGAATCTCTCCACCCGATCGGGGATGCGTCCCGGCGCCAGGAACCACGGCGCGACGACTACCCGCTGGGCGCGCTGGCGGCGCAACCTGCCCAACGCTTCGGAGAGCGAACGTTCCTGTTGGGTGGCGAACGCGGTCGTTGCCCCCGCCCAGGACGTGCCTGCCAACAGCTTTGGCGCTACCCGGCCGGTGCGTGCGTTCACTGCCAAGTCCGAGGTGCCGATCGCCACGACGAGGACACCGACGCTGTCGTCGCGGGGCGAGACACCCAGCTCGGTCACGCGCCGGCGCAGCACCGCCACCATCCGGTCATCCTCGCCGAGCACCGGTGCCTGCCACACTTGTTGGTTCGTAACGCAATTGGCGATCTGGGCGGGGATGTCGACGCGGGCGTGGTACGCGTTGGCCAACAGCAACGGGGTGACGACCGCCGGGCCATCCACCGACGTGAGTACATCGGCCAGGCTCGGTGAGCTGTGTTCCAGGAAGGCCAGTCGCACATCGAGGTTCGGCCGCAAGCACACCACCTGGTCGGCGACGGCCCGTGAGTTGGCCCCCGACCGTGGATCCTTGCTCCCGTGTGCGGTCAGGACGAGGGCAGGCTTGATGGCGCCACTCCTGCTCATCGCTACGCTCTGCATCGTCGCCGGCGCGTCACGACGCGTGCAGTCCGCATTCGGTTTTGGCCTGCCCCTGCCAGCGTCCGCTGCGCGGGTCGGCGCCCTCGGCGGGCTTGGCCGTGCAGGGGGCGCAGCCGATCGACGGATAGCCTTCGTAGACAAGGGGATTGACCAACACATCGTGCTCGTCGATGTAGTTCTGCATATCCTCGTCGGTCCACGCCGCCAGCGGGTTGATCTTCACCAGCTTGAATGCCTCGTCGAAGCTGATCAGCGGCGCGTTCGCGCGGGTCGGCGCCTCGACCCGGCGTATCCCGGTCACCCATGCGGAGTAACCGCTGAGCGCTTTGCTCAGCGGGGCGACCTTGCGCAGCCGGCAGCATTCGCCGGGGTCCCGCGCGAACAGGTCCTTGCCCTTCAGCTTGTCCTGCTCGGCCACCGTGTGCTCCGGCGCGACATTGAGAACCCGTATGTCGTAGACGGATTCGACCGCGTCCCGGGTGCCGACGGTTTCGACGAAGTGGTAGCCGGTGTCCAGGAACAGCACCGGCACACCGGGGCGAACCTTGGACGCCAGATCGACCAGCACGGCGTCTTGCATGTTGGAGGCGACGATGTAATTGCACGTCGCCCAGCCGCGCGGGCCGTTGATACCGCCGAAGTTGTCATCCGTCCAGCGCAGCAGCTCGGTGGCGCTGGCGCCCTCGAGTTCGGCCGCGCCCCGGGCGGCCAGCTCCCGCAGTGCGGCGTATTCCGGGTCGGTCGTTTCGGTGCTCATCGCAACTCGCCTTCCTCGGCGCGAAGTGCCCACTGCGCGAACCGCTCTCCCTCGTTGCGGTGCTTGACGAAGTTGCGCACCACCCGATCGATGTAGTCGCCCAGCTCGTCGCTGGTCACCTTGTGCTGGCGCAGCTTTCGGCCGAAACCGCTGTCCAGCCCGAGGCTGCCGCCCAAATGCACCTGGAAGCCCTCGACCGAGTTTCCGTCGCCGTCGTCGACCATCTGACCCTTGAAGCCGATGTCGGCGACCTGAATTCGCGCACACGAGTTGGGGCAGCCGTTGATGTTGACGGTGATCGGCACGTCGAGGCGCGAGTTGATGTCATCGAGCCGCTTTTCCAGCTCTGGCACCAAAGTCTGTGCCTTGACCCGGGTTTCGGCAAAAGACAACTTGCAGAACTCGATCCCGGTGCAGGCCATCAGGTTCCGGCGCCAGTGTGAGGGGTTCGCCTGCAATCCGAGGGCATCGAGGCCGGCGACGAAGCCGTCGAGCTTGTCGTCGGGAATGTCGAGGATGACCAGCTTCTGGTAGGGGGTGAACCGGATCCGGTCCGAACCCGCCTGCTCGGCCAGGTCGGCCACCGCGGACAGGATGGTCCCGGAGACCCGGCCCGCGATCGCGGCGACACCCACCGCGTTGAGTCCGTTCTTGAGCCGCTGTACTCCGACGTGGTCGATCGGGTGCGTGACCGGCTCGGGGGCCGGGCCGTCGATCAGCGGCCGCTTGAGGTATTCCTGTTCGAGAACTTCACGAAATTTTTCTACGCCCCAGTCCTTGAGCAGGAACTTCAGCCTCGCCTTGGCGCGCAACCGCCGGTACCCGTAGTCGCGGAACACCGAGGTGACCGCGGCCCAGACCTCGGGCACTTCCGCCAAAGGCACCCACGCGCCAAGGCGCTGGCCCAGCATCGGGTTGGTGGACAGCCCGCCGCCGACCCACACGTCCAGCCCGGGGCCGTGCTCGGGGTGGTTGACGCCGATGAACGCGATGTCGTTGACCTCGTGCACCACGTCTTGCAGACCGGAGATGGCCGTCTTGTACTTGCGCGGCAGGTCGGCGAACTCGGGCTTGCCGATGTAGCGCTTGACGATCTCGTCGATCGCCCAGGTCGGGTCGAGTACCTCGTCGAGGGACTCGCCGGCCAGCGGTGAGCCCAGGATTACGCGCGGGCAGTCACCGCACGCCTCGGCGGTCTGCAATCCGACCTCGGCCAGCCGCCGCCAGATCTCCGGGACATCCTCCACCCGGATCCAGTGGTACTGCACGTTCTCCCGGTCGGAGATGTCAGCGGTGTCACGGGCGAACTCGGTCGAGATCTGGCCCAGCGTGCGCAGTGCCGCGGCCGACAGGGCGCCGCCGTCGCAGCGCACCCGCATCATGAAGTACCGGGCCTCGAGCTTGTCCATGTTCTCGTCGCCGGTCCAGCTGCCGTCGTAACCCTGCTCGCGCTGGGTGTACAGACCCCACCAGCGCATACGGCCACGAAGATCGTTCTTCTCGATGCTGTCGAAGCCTTCTTTGGAATAGGTGTGCAAAATGCGGTCGCGCACCTCGAGTGGGGGACCGGCTTGTTTGAACTCCTCGTTGGGGTTCAGCGGTTCGCGCTCTCCCAGCGCCCATTGACCCTCACTTCGAGGAGCCTTGGCGGGGCGGGCTGTGGTCATTCGAAGATCTCCTTCGCGGGCTGTGCAGGCGTGGACGCGCGACTCACCGGTTCCTACGGCAGGCGCAGATCCGGCGCCAGCTGGACGTACAGGTGGGCGGGTCTACGGAATCAAGCCGGACAGCTACAGCTGCAGACACGCTTGAGATCGATGTGCCGCCGAACCACTAGCGCAATGCGCTGGCTGGGCTGGGCGACGGTCACGCGCCCATTCTGCCATGGATAGAGGCGGCAGTCGCCACCAGGTCAAATTTGCCCTCACGGTGAGCAAAACTACCGGGTAATCCTGGGTAATTCGACATACAAAGCCGAGAAATCCCTGAGAGGTGAGCCTGGCCGCGTCTGACGTGCCCAATCGCCCCACCGTGCGTTCAGGCCTACGTCGATCCCGTCTGACCCTGCGGCTGGAACTTTCGCGTCGACCGTGGGTGCTAGGTACCAGAACCGTCTTGAATTCGTCCATAGGCCCCACGCTCGGCGATGGCCTCCCCGTCGAGAGGGCGGCTGGGTCCGGCGAACGTGCAATCATTTGGCATGGCCCTTCGCGCGGCACCGGTTGAGCTTCCCGGCATACAGCGCAGTCCTGGGCAGTCGTTCGGGGTGTACGTCCACGTCCCGTTCTGCATAACGCGTTGCGGGTATTGCGATTTCAACACCTACACGCCCGCCGAGCTCGGCGGCGTCAACCCGGACGCCTGGTTGGAGGCGCTGCGCACCGAGTTGGCGCTGGCCGCGGCGCGGCTGGATGCACCGACGGTGAACACGGTGTTCGTCGGCGGCGGGACGCCATCCCTGCTGGGGCCCGCGCGCATCGTCGCGCTGCTCGACATGGTCCGTGAACACTTCGTGCTCGCCCCGGACGCCGAGGTCACCACGGAGGCCAACCCGGAATCGGCCTGGCCGGACTTCTTCGAGGCCGCCCGAGCGGCCGGGTACACCCGGGTGTCGCTCGGCATGCAGTCGGTGTCGCCGTTCGTGCTGGGTGTCCTCGACCGGATCCACACGCCGAACCGGTCGGCGGCCGCGGCCCGCGAGGCGCTGCAGGCGGGCTTCGAACACGTGAGCCTTGACCTCATCTACGGCACGCCGGGGGAGACCGACGACGAGCTGCTGCGCTCGGTCGATACGGCGATCGCGACCGGCGTCAACCATGTGTCCGCGTATGCACTGGTCGTGGAGGAGGGGACCGCGCTGGGGCGCCGGGTCCGCACCGGTGAGCTGGCCGCACCCGACGACGACGTGCTGGCGCACCGTTATGAACTGCTCGACGAGCGCCTGTCCGCGGCCGGGTTCGATTGGTATGAGGTGTCGAACTGGTCGCGGCAGGGTGGGGAGTGCCGGCACAACGTGGGCTACTGGGACGGTGGCCAGTGGTGGGGCGCGGGGCCGGGTGCGCACGGGTATGTCGGCGCGACGCGGTGGTGGAACGTCAAGCACCCCAACGCATACGCCGAGATATTGTCGGATTCGGCGTTACCCGTGGCGGGCTTCGAGCAGCTGGACGCCGAGGCGTTGCACACCGAGGATGTGCTACTGAAAACCCGTATGCGTCAAGGGCTTCCGCTGGAGGTGCTGAACGCCGCCGAACGCGAACGAGCCAAAACCGTTGTCGCCGACGGCTTGTTGGTGGACGGAGGCGACCGGCTGGTCCTCACCCCCCGCGGCCGGTTGCTGGCCGACGGGGTGGTGCGGACCCTGCTAGGGTGACGGCGTCAAACGCCGAACCACCCTTCGACGAGGCGGGCAATCTCGATGTAGAGCGGGATCCCGATCGTGACGTTGTAGGAGAACGTCAGACCCAGTGACGCGGCCAACGGCAGCGTCGGACTCGCTTCCGGGATCGCCAATCGCTGGACCGCCGGCACCGCGATGTAGGACGCCGCGCCGCACAAGACCGCGAACAGCACGTAGGTGCCCGTCTTGAAGTCGGTGTGGGTCAGGCTCGCGTAGGAGCAGGCGACGATGATCCCCAGCGTGGCAAAAACATTCGGCGCGAGTACCGCGAAGAAGATGAACCCGGGCCCCGCCGTTCGCAGGTCCTTCAACTTGCGCGAGGCCGTCATGCCCATCTCGAGCAGGAACAGGCACAGCACACCCTGGAACGCCATCACGAAGAACTTGTCGTCGTCCTGCACGACCTTTTGACCCTGCAGGCCACTGATCAGGCCGATCACGATCCCGCCGATCAGCAGCACCAACCCGGGGTTGAGGAACACCTCCTGGAACAACTCGCGGGAGAAGATGGACGGCTTCTTCTTGGTGAGCTGCGCGCTCGGGCTGACGTCGAGTTCCTCTGTGCGCTCGCGCTTTTCCAGTGAGAGTTCGAGTTCGTCCTCGATCGCGCGCTCGGTCTCCAGGCTCTGGCCCTGCGGAGGCCGAGCCGCGGTGCCAGGCCCGATGCCGACCTTCACCGGCGCGTAACCCGGCTCGTCGGCCATGTTGCCCGCGGCGTCGATTCCCCGGTGTCGCAGGTGCGCCACCAAGTAGAGCGCCACCAGGCAGCCGGGAATCTCCATCACGGCCAGCATCACCGGCATGTACGCGTTGAAGGCGATGTTCACCGCGGCCAGGACCGCCACACAGGTGGCGAACGTACCGGCAGAGTCCGACCCGTAATAGCCGGCGATCGTCGCCCGATCGATCCTGCGCAATTTGGTCAGCCAGCCGAGCAGGTAATAAGCGACGATGCCGATCACGAAGTTGAGCGCGAAGCCCAACACCATGAATCCGATGATCGCCCCGACGCTGGAGGCATTGACCTCGGCGAGTTCCTCACCACCGTGCCAGCCGATAGCCAGCAGCAGGTACATGGTGAGGCCTTGATAGATTACATAGGGGAACTCGAATCGCACCTTCAAGATCGGGATCAGGAATCCGAAGTAGAAGAAAAGCAGAAGCGGCTTGAACAGGTTATGCGTGAAGTTATGCCAGAACTCTTGCAGCATTGGTGCCTCTCTTTTTCCGTCCGGTGGCCCGGGGGAAGCACCGTCCGCAAGCGGGGGCTACCACGAACGTCCCGACGACCGTGGAAAATTTAGCTCTGCCGCTGCCAAACCGCCACTCGGATCTGACCCGAATTGTGCATGTCGTTCCAAGCCGCGCCGAAATGGCTGGGAATCCCAAAACCCGTGGTCACAGCGATGCTGGTAGGACGGGGTAAGGTGGGATTAGCGTGAATCTGGTGTGAGTTCGCTGTGCATTTCCTGTCAGGATTAGCGTGTCGCAGCTCAACCAGAAATTAGCGAGGGCCGGACGCCGGCGCCCCGTTTGCGGTGGGTCACCGACAGCCAGGCGGACGGCGAGTAATGCGTCGTAATCTCTTCGAATCCGTCGACCCGGGAAACCGTAAGGACGCCTGTTTCCTGGTTTATTTCGAGTTCGTCGCCGTCCGAACCGTGGACTTCCTCACCGTTCGCGAGCCTGATCACGAACATAATGTTCCTCTCAGTGGATGGGTTTTAATCGCGATCGGGCATTTGCTGGTCATCCGCACCGGCCGGATTAAACCTTTGTTACGTTTTTCTGTCAGGGTCCGTGGAAAACGTCCGGCACGGTTCTTCCGGCCCCGAAATGCTTCCGCGGTACGAATCCCTTAGGTAGCGATTCACCCGGGCTACCCCCTTCTCCGCGCCGGTCACTGGCAAGCCCCCCATGCAGTCCGCGTCGGAGCCAATGATGGTACGGGGAACACAGCCATGGACAGCCATGGTAGCCCTTTCCTATTCGCCAAGCAGGTGAACGAGGGGCAAACGTTTTGGCCTACCGGTGCCTCCGGGTGGACCGCTCGATCGGCCCTCATGCGATGAGTTCGCGGCTGCTGCCTGGGAAAACGGAACTCGGGCGGCCGACCGCCCGGCTACTCCGAAGAGGCGACGCCCGATTAATTCCAGGAGCGATCGATCGGTGCGCGGCGCCCCGGGGGACCCGAATGGCAAACCTGCGTGAAGCTGTCGACGTCGGCCGCGCCCCAACTGATTGCGCGCTAATTGGCTTTGCGCCGGCGTGCCGACAATTCGTCGGGCGGCGCCTCGGTCCCGGCTTCCGGTGAGCGTTCCAGGTAATCGGCCAGGATGCGGCTGGTCAACGATTCGATGTTCGACTCGATCGACGACGCGAGCGTTGCGGTGACGGTCGCCACCGCCTGAGTGCGGAACCGAACCAGCATCGTGATCAACTCGGCGATCTCGGCATCCGCGGGCAGCGCCTGGCCGGGTTTGATCTTGTCGATGACGTGTTCGGCGCCGGCGCGCACCAACAGGTCGCTGATCTTGTCGATCTCGGGCACGATCTGCTCGTGCAGGTCGACCAGCTTCTCCAATTCGACGCCGTAGCCCCGGATCTCGTTGAACGCTTCGATCAGCTTGGGCCGGGTCACGGTGGCCTGCGCGCCGTCGACGCGGATCACCTGCAAGGCGACCAGCCGGTCGAACGCGGTCGGGTCGTCGACGAGCGCCTGGGCGTCGGCGAGCGGCATGGTCTCCGGCTTCTCGGTGGTCCAGCTGCCCACGATGGCCGTCTCGAGGCCCAGCACGTCGCCGAGGCTCTTGCCTTCTTCCCAGGCGCCCAGCATTTCCCGCACATGGGCGATGTTGTAGCCGCGGTCGAGCATCGAGGTGATCAGCCGCAGCCGGGTGAGATGCGTGTCGTTGAACAACGCGATGCGCCCGACCCGTACTGGCGGCGGCAGCAGTCCGCGATCCCGGTAGACCCGGATGTTGCGGGTGGTGGTGCCGGCCAGCCGGGCCAGGTCGTCGATCCGGTACTCCCCGGACGCCGCATCGCCGTGCGGGTGCCGCACCGCCGCGTCGAACAGCTGCGACACCGCGGTGTCGATGAAGTCCCGCGATTGGCGCCGAACGCGTTTGGGCGCCCGTCGCACGTTGTACAGGACGCTGGCGATCGTGCCGGGTTCCGGTTTCTGTGCCATCTCAGTGCGCCGGCTTAGGCCGACGACGTGACGCGCGCGGTCACTCCGCGCGCCACCGCCTGGTAGTCCGCATAGCGGAAATCGCTCATCTGGCGAAGATACTGGGTCGCGAAACCTGGGTACATCGAGCCGTTGAACCCGTCCTTGGTGAGATACCAACTGCGACAACCCGACATCCAGGTCGTCTTGGTGAGCCGGCGCTGAATGCTCTCATTGTGGCGCCGTTGCACGTCTTCACGTACGTCGAGATAGCGCAGGTCGTCGTCGAGAATGGTGCGGATGCCGCGCACCGCGTAGTCGAGTTGGCCCTCGATGTAGACCAGCAGCGAGTTGTGCCCCGGCCCGGAGTTGGGGCCGGTCATGAAGAACAGGTTCGGATAGCCGTGTGCGTTGATGCTCTTGTAAGCCCGTGCGCCATCGGCCCATTCGTCGGCCAGCGACCGCCCGCCGAGGCCGGTGACGGCGAACGGCGGGCCGGTGAGGTGGACGTCGTACCCGGTGGCGAACACGATGCAGTCGAGGTGATGCTCGATACCGTCGCTGGTGCGGACGCCCACGGGGCTCAGCGTCGCGATCGGCCAGGAGATCAGCTTGCAGTTGTCGCGCTGCAGCGCGGGGTAATAGTCGCTGGAGACCAGCATCCGCTTGCAGCCGGGGGCGAAATCGGGGGTCAGTTGCCGGCGCAGCCACGGGTCCTTGACGGTGGCGCGCAGATGAGCCTGGCCGAGCCGAGCCACCACCGAGGTCAGCGGGGTATCCCACACCAGGGCGGTGGCGCTGGCTTCGTGGCCCCAGAACAGCGCCTGGCGGGCAAGTTGTTGGGCGGCAGGGACTTTGGCGAATAGGGCTTGCACGGCCGATGGGGTCGCCACATCGAGGCGGGGCAGCACCCAGCCCGGGGTGCGCTGGAATACCTTGACGAATCCAGCCTGTTTGACCAGTTCGGGGATGATCTGGATCGCGCTGGCGCCGGTTCCGATGACTGCGACGCGCTTGTCGGTGAAGTCGTAGTCGTGATCCCAGCGGGCACTGTGGATCTTGTGCCCCCGGTAGGTGTTCAGACCACGGATGTTCGGGAAGCTGACATCCGAGAGAGGACCGGAGGCCACAACGACGGTGCGGGCGCGAAATTTCTTGCGGTTCTTGGTCTTCACCGTCCACACGCCGGCGGCCTCGTCGAAGGTCAGATCGTCGACCTCGTGTCGGAAACGGATGTGCGGACGGATGTCGAACTTGGTCGCCATGTCTTCGAGGTGGCGACAGATCTCGGGGGCGGGGGAGTACGTCCGCGACCATCTCGGGTTCTTCACGAACGAGTAGGAGTAGAGCAGCGACGGCACGTCGCAGCTGGCCCCCGGGTAGGTGGTGTCGCGCCAGGTTCCGCCCACCCGGTCGGCGCGCTCTAGGATGATGATGTCGGTAATTCCGGCTTCGGCTAGCCGAATTGCGGTACCAAGCCCGGTGAAGCCGGCTCCGATGATCAGCGCTGCGTAGGTGTGGTCGTTTGCCATGGTCACGCTGCCGGCTCGTGGGTGAGTTCCTTCGACCAGCTCGGTGCCGGCCTCAGCAGCGGCTTGGGATAGAAATCCGACAGCCACACCATGGAATTGGCCAGCAGTTGATAGGGGTGCCGGGGGTTGACCACCCACATGCCGTGGCGCTTGAGCAACTTGTAGGTGGGCACCCGCCGGGTGCGTTCACCCCGGTCGCCGAGTTGCTTGAAACGGTTGACCGCGTTGAACAACCGCTCCGAATCCATCCCCATGCCGGCCATCTCGTTGCGGACCCGATTGAGCAGCGGCACGTACATCAGCACGCCGATGATCAGACCAGGGGACGCGAAGCGCCCGACGAATTCGATGGCGAGTCGACGCGCGCTGGCGTTGCCGATCATCTCCAGCACCTCGAAATCGACGGCGATGTGCCGTGATTCGTCGTTGTTGATCTTCTCGAACACCTGATGGCAGACGGGGTCCTGCACCGTGTCGAGGAGGAACTTCAGCAGCGCGCCGTCGAGTGCGACCTCCAGCATCGGGATCACGGTGCCCAGCACCGACAGCGGCATATCGTCGGCGAATGTGTCCAGCCACTCGATGGCCAACCGGATGTTGACGTTGGGCTTGGGGATCTCGCCGTCGTCGAGCATGCCCCAGCGCTTCATCAGTGCCAGTTCGGCGTTGGCGTGCCGTTGCTCCTCGGCGTGGAAATACCGGTAGATCTCGGCGATGGTGGGGTTCGGCGCCTTCTTGGCGAGCGCCGCGAATCCCCGGGCGCCGATGTTCTCGATCCAGCACAGGTCGGCCATGAAGGCCCGGAGTTTGGGCCGGAACTCGGGCTTGATCGTGTCGGCCCCCGGTGCGTCCCAATCGATATCGGCGAGCGCCCACTGGCGATCCTTGATCTTGGCAAGCATGGCTTCCATGTCGATGGCCACCAGCAGCCCCCTTCTCTTTAATTTGTCAGTGCATGTTAGCCCGCGACACAAGGCCAACCGCACGGGTATAGGCTTGCGGCGCAAGGCGTTTGACGTTCCAGCCGATCTTGGCGTCGAGTTGTGGCAGGCAGTAGAGCTCACCGCGATCGTGAGCGTCCAGGCAGGTCCGCGCGACCTTCTGTGCCGAGAACCCGGTCCAGCGCATCAGCGTGTTGGCGAGGTTGCTGGATTGCTCGCTGATCCGGCCCGATGCGACGATATTGGTCTTGACGAACGTCGGGCACAACACGGTGACCCGGATGCCGGTACCGGACAATTCGGCGGCCAGCGTTTCGGAAAGCGACAGCACGCCGGCCTTGCCGACGTTGTAGGCAGCCATGCCGGGAGCGGCACCGAACGCTGCCGCCGAGGCGACGTTGATGATGCCCCGTGGCGCGTGCGCGGGCCCGGCCTCGCGCAGGATCGGGGTGAACACGTGGCAGCCGTGAATCGGACCCCACAGGTTGATGCCCAGCGCCCACGCCCAATCATCCAGGGACACATCGCCGATGGCTGCGCCGCCGGCGCCGACACCGGCGTTGTTGATGATCAGCGTGGGCGCGGCTCCGAAGAAGGACCGTGCTTCTTCGGCCAGCGCGCGAACGTCGTCGATTCGCGAAACGTCGCAGCGGTTCGCGATCGCCTTCGCGCCGTGCTCGGCGATGGCGTCCGCGGTCTGCTGCGCGGCGACCTCGTCGATGTCACTGCATACCACCGTGCCGCCCCGGCGAGCGAGTTCGACGGCGAACGCCGCGCCGATCCCGCTGCCGGCCCCGGTCACCACGGCCAACGCGCTGTGGCTGGTGGTCTTCGACGTGCCGAGCAGTTTATCCAGTGGTCCGAGCATCGTCAGCCCACCTCGTCAACCACGGCGCGGGCATCCTGCAAGGCGTGGGCGATGAACCGCGCAACGTAGGCCATGGCCTTTGCCGCTTCGGGTGTCATGCGCGGAAGTGCTTGGAACACATGGACTTGGTGTGGCCACACCTGCAGTTCGCAGCGGCCGCCGGCGGCTTTGATGTCGGCGGCCAACTGCCGAGCATCGTCCTGCAGCATTTCGGCCCCGCCGGCCTGAACCAGGGTCGGCGGCAGCATCGCACCGCCGGCGACGTCGAGTGTCAACCGAGGATGGGTGAGATCGATTTCCGGGTGGTAGAGCGCGACGAGACGGGCCGCGTCGGCGACTCGGATGGCGGGATCGGGACGAATCTTCTCGCGAGCGAGTGCGAGCGCGAAGGTCATGTCGATCAGCGGCGAGAACAGCACCAGCGCGGCAGGAGAGTTCGCGGCGACCTCGGGCTGCAGCAGCATGTCGACCGTCAGGTGACCACCCGCCGAATCACCGGCTATCACAATATTTTTCGTCGGCACGTCACACGTTTGCACCAGCCAGTCCCAGCCCGCCCGGACATCGTCGGCGGCGGTCGGAAAGCGATGACGCGGCGCCAACCGGTAGTCGATGCTGAACACCGGCAAGCCGGTCAGCGATGACAGCCAGGATGTCAACCGGCGGTGAGTCTTTGGCGAACATATGGCATAACCGCTGCCGTGCACGTAGTAGATCGCGCCGGCTTTGCTGGACGAATGCCTGGTTTCGCTCGTCGGCGTCCGGGGCCCGTACACCCATTCGCCCTTGACCCGGCGACCGTCGGGCAGTCTCGTGTCGACCAGTTCAACGCGGGTGCCCGACAGTGAGGGGCCGAAGGTGGCCATCACACGCGCGATCATCTGGCGCGACAGCCAGATTCCCCACGCGCGTTCGGGCGGCACCAGCCCGCTGAACGGTCGCAGGGTGTAGGTGCTTACTGCCGCTGCGCCGCGGGACCGCAATGACCCGCGGGCCGGAACGATGTCCGCCATGCAACGCAGTCAACAGCAAATGGTGACATTCGTCAATGGCAGCTTTTGGCCGGAGCGGCGGTCAGCCTGCCCATTGCGTCGTGAAGGCGGCAACCGACTCCGCGGTGCGACGACGGGCCGCTGCGGGATCGGGAAACGCGGCGGCCAGGCCGTCGACGGCGCGGCAGCCGCGTGGCTAGTCCAGCGGGTAGCGGTATCCGGACAACCGAACCTGGTTTCCGCCAGCGCGTTTCGCCTCGTACATCGCGGCGTCGGCGGCCTCGACCAGGCTTTCGATGATCTGGCGCCCGGGTCTTTCGACCACCATCGGCAGACGAGCGCTGCTGACACCCAAGCTGGCGGTCACGTACCAGGGGGTCGCGGCAATGGCCACCCGCATGGCCTCGGCCGCCTGGAGCGCTTCCTGCTTCCCGATGCTCTCGGCGACCAGGAATTCTTCCCCGCCGACGCGAGCGATCACCGTCTTGCCGCCGCGAATTCGGCGGAGGCTGTCGGCAACGGCCACCAAGATCCGGTCTCCGGTCGCGTGACCGTAGGTGTCGTTGATGCGCTTGAAATTGTCGAGGTCGATCATCAACACGCTGATGCACAGCGGGCGCTCGTCCCCGGCGAGCAGCTTGGGCGCCGTTCGATAAAAGCCCCGCCGGTTGCGCAGCCCGGTGAGCGGATCGGTCGAGGACTTCAGGGCGTCCACCGACAACCAATGCACGAGGACCTGTCCGCAGAACGGTACTGCCAGCAGCCCCGCGCTGAGCACCAGCCAATCCGCTGTGGCGATCAATGCATCGCTGTTCGCGGCGATGCGGGCGGCGCAGATTGCTGCCGCACCTGATGCGGTGCCGAGCGTGAAAACCAACACGCGAGCCGAGTGAAAGAACGCGACGTAACCGGCCAGGCCGCCGAATGCCGCACACCCGAGCATTCCGTTACGCGGGTCGGACTGCACAATGCAAACCACCGCGATGCCCAGCGCGCCGACCGCTGAAAAGACCTTGGATTGCGCCCGGGTCGGCCAGCACCGCCCGTATACCAGCGCGAACCCCGCGAGGATGACGATGGCCGCCACGGCGGCGGCGCGCTGCGCGGGTGCGTGCGGACCTGATGGGCTGCTGAGCATCAACACCGTCGCTGCCACCAGGGTGGTCAGGATCGCGACGAGCAGGAAGCGGACAAACGGCTTCAGTCCGCGCGCGGCAAGGTATTCCGACAGCCAGTCATAGTGGTCGGGCTGCCGCCACCACGCGCTGATCCACCCCATTTACCGACGCCCCTCGCCCCCGGTGACGTCGGAAATCGACGGCGCCGACCAAACCTCGGTCGTATGCTACTTACCGGTTGCTGAAATGCGGGGCTCTTCGCGCAAAGCGGGATCGCGGAGCGGACGTGCAGGCCGACTATTTGCCGCGCTGGAGTGCGAACACCGGGATGACACGCGTGGTCTTGGTCTGATACACCCCGAAATTCGGCGACCGGGACACCACCTGGTCGAACAGGGAATCGCGCTCCTCGCCCAGCGCCTCGCGGGCCGTGGCCTCGAACGATTCGGTGCCTATCTCCAGGCGCACCCGTGGATTGGCGCGCAGGTTGTGCACCCATGCGGGGTCGTTCGGTGCGCCGCCACGCGAACCGATGATCACCAGGGCGTCGTCGATCGGGAAGTACGCGAGTGCGGTCAAGCGCGGCAGGCCTGACTGGGCGCCGGTCGTGGTCATCAACAGCACAGCAAGTCGTGATCGGTTGGTACGCATAGCTTCTTGCCCGTGAGGTGGCGCTTTGGGCACTGCGTGGAAGGTGAATTGCCAGCCGCCCAAGCCGGGTTCATGATGCTAGTGGCCCGGGCTACCCGACGCGGTCACTTGGCCGGGCCGGCAATCACAAAGGAGTTGGAATCGTGAAGCTCGCAGAGGCTTTGTCGCTTCGCGCGACCGCGGCGCGGCGGATCGAGCAGTTACGCACTCGCATCGTGAACAACGCTCGATACCAAGAAGGCGAAGAGCCCGCTGAAGACGCGTCAGCCCTGCTGACCGAGGTCGGCGAGGTGCTCGATGAGTTCGAAACTCTGATCCGGCGTATCAACCGCACCAACGCTGCCACCACCATCGACGCGGACGGCACCCTGACCGATGCGTTGGCCCGCCGCGACGCGTTGCGCCACCGTCACTACGTGTTGACCGTGGCGGCGGATGCCGCCGCGGGCACCAACCAGCCCAGCTACTCTCGGCAGCTGCGGTCCGAGCTGAAAATGCAGTCCGCGTTGCCTGTCGCCGAGTTGCGCGCGCAGGCCGATGTGCTGGCGCGCGAGCTTCGTGAGCTAGACGTGCGGATCCAACGCTCCAACTGGGAGGTAGATCTGCTGGATTAAGAGGTGGAGCAGGTAGTTGTCGTGAAGGCGTGCGCAAGCCCTGATCGGCGGGCGAAGTCCGGTCTCTCCTGGCGCACGAAGGGCAGTGCAGAGGGTCCGATTCCCTCATCACATCGCAGCCCAGCATTGCGCACCGGTGACAGCACACAGCACACAGCACATCACCACGTGCAGATTCGTGACGATGAGGGCGGGCAAGGGGCATCCACCTCAGGAAACGCCGGCCGGGAAGCTTTCGGCGGATAATCACCTCCGATGGCCGAGATGCGGCCCCAAGGGGAGAGTGTGGCGATGATCCACGGAAAGTCGGTCGTTGTAACGGGTTCCACGTCGGGTATAGGTCTTGCGATCGCACGGGCTTTCGCCGCCAAGGGAGCGAACGTGACCCTCAACGGCTTCGGTGACCCGGACGCCGTCGAGCAGCAGCGGTCCGATATCGAAGAGGCTTTCGGGGTGACGGCGGCCTATTCGGGCGCCGACGTGACCAAGCCGGCCGAGATCGCCGAGATGATCGGCGACGCCGAACGGACCTTTGGATCGGTCGATGTCCTCGTCAACAATGCCGGCGTCCAGTTCGTGGCGAAGCTGGAGGACTTTCCGGTCGAGAAGTGGGACGCGGTGATCGCGACGAATTTGTCGGCGGTGTTCCATACGTCTCGGTGCGCACTGCCCGGGATGAAACGGCGCGCCTGGGGCCGAATCATCAACATCGCCTCGGCGCACGGCCTGGTCGCGAGTGCGGAGAAGTCCGCCTATGTCGCGGCCAAGCATGGCGTTGTGGGGCTGACCAAAGTGGCGGCGATCGAAACCGCCGAGTACGGCATCACCTGCAACGCAATCTGTCCCGGATGGGTCATGACCCCTCTGATCGAGCAGCAGATCGAAGCGTTCGCCACGTCAGCGGGAAAGTCCTTTGACGAGGCCAAGCAAGAGTTCGTCGCCGACAAGCAGCCGATGGCCCGCTTCACCCGTCCGGAAGATGTTGGGGCACTTGCGGTTTTCCTGGCCGGCGAGGCGGCGGCCACCATCACCGGTGCCAGTTATTCGATCGACGGCGGCTGGACCGCCCAATGACGCCCTAGGTGGTTTGTGCCTGCGGCAGCGGGCGACTACGCACCAGCGTCGGCCACCAGAACCATGGTCCGAGAATGCGCATAATGCACGGCACTACGAACGACCGCACGATCAGCGTGTCGAGCAGCAATCCGATGCACACGGTGGAACCCACCTGGCCGATGGTTCGCAGATCGCTGGTCAGCATTGCCAACATCGTGAACGCGAACACCAAGCCCGCGGACGTCACCACACCGCCGGTACTGCCGAGCGCGCGGATCAGGCCGGTGTGGATTCCGGCGTGCAGCTCCTCTTTGACGCGAAGGATCAACAGCAGGTTGTAGTCCGAACCGACCGCCACCAGGATGATGAACGTGAGCGGCAATATCAGCCAGTGCAGCGGCAGACCGATGAGATGCTGCCAAACGAGGATGGAAAGCCCGAACGCGCCGGCGTAGGAGAAGGCCACCGTCAGGGGAATTACCAAGGCCGCCATCAGACTTCGCGTCAGGAACAACATGATCAAGAAGATCAGCACGAAGGCGGCGATCGCCACGATCAGCAGATCGGACGCGGCGTATTGCTTGATGTCTTTATTGGTTGCTCCGGAACCGCCGATATAAACTTTGGAGCCGGCCAGCGAGGTCTCCTTGAGCGCCACGGTTATTGCGTTGGGGAACTGTTCGACGTGCTGCACACCCTCCGGGCCGTTGGCGTCTCCCTCGTGGGTCACGATGATCCTGGCGGCCTTGCCATCCGGCGACATCAGCAGCTGCATACCGGTTTTGACGTCGTCGTTGTCGAAACCCTCGTGGGGGATGTAGAAGAAGTCATCGCTGCGGGACTGGTCGAAGTCGAGCCCGACATTGATCTGGTCGTCGAAGGTCTGGTCGGTCTGCGTGGTCTGCAGAGACGACTGGCCGTAGGTGTTGACCAATAGATTGGCCAGCGCCTCCGAGTCGTCGGCCGTGAGTTTCAGCTGGGTGATGATTTGCGGCAAGGTCTTGTCGATGACCTCGAGCGAGGCTACGGCGTCCTTGATGTCGTCGGCCATCTTGTCGAGGCCGTCGATCGATTCGAACAGCGACCTGAATGCGTAACAGACGGGAATGTCGAAACAGTGTTTCTCCCAATAGAAATAGCTGCGCATCGGCCGGAAGAAGTCTTCGAGGTTGGCCAGGTTCGACCTCAACTCGTCGGTGACCTTTTGCATGTCCTCCATCGTGAGGACCGTCTTGTGCATCTCGTCCGACATCGTCTGGAAGAAGCCGATCTCTTTGCGCAAGACCGCGACGGTGTGCTGCGTGATCTCGGCCTGCTCGCTGGTATTGGCGTTTTGCCGCTGGCTGAACGGGAGCTGTTGGCCCAGACCGCTGCCCTGAGTGGTGAACAGGTAGGGGATATGGGCATGTTCCAAAGCTCGACCCATGGGCCTGGTGATGCTCTGCACCATCGCGACGCCGGGAAGGCGTTCGAGAGCCTTGGCGGCGCGGTCCAACGAGATGAAGTCGGCCGAATTTCGCAGGTCGTGATCCGACTCGATCATCAACATCTCGGAAAAGAGCTTGCTCTTCGGGAAGTGCCGATCCGCCGCCTGGAAACCAAGATTGGCGGGGGAATTGTGCGGCTGGTACTGACGATCGTCGTAGTTCTGCCGGTACGTCGGCACGAAGATCGCCCCGAGCATGACGGCAGCGGTACTGGCCGCCAGGATTGGCACCGGCCATCGGACGACGCTCGTCCCGATCCGTCGGTAAAGATGCGCCTTGGCCTTGCTTTTCGGGTCGAAGAGCCCAAATAGGCTGCCCACCGTCAAGAAGGCCGGACCGAGCGTCAGCGCTGCCGCGATGGTGAACAGCATGCTGATCGCAACCGCCGGCCCCATGGTGTGGAAGTAGTTGAGTCGCGCGAAAGTCAAGCAATAGCAGGCCCCGGCGATCGTCAATCCGGACCCGAGGATGACCGGCGTGACGCTCTTGTACGCGGTGTAGAAAGCCTGCTCCCTGCCCTCGCCGTCATGTCGCGCCTCGTGGTAGCGGCCCATCAGGAAGATGCCGTAGTCCGTGCCCGCTCCCAGGGTCAGCGCGACGACGATATTCACGGCGAATGACGAGAGTTCGATGTACCCGAGATGACCGAGGGTAGCGATAACCCCCTTCGCGACCAACATCTCGAACAGAACTCCGGCCAACGGGACAAACAGGGTGACGACGGAGCGGTACACCAGCAGCAGCATCCCGATGATCAGAAAGATCGTCACGATCGTGATGTCGTTCAGGCTCGAATTCGCAATAGCTACGGTGTCCGAGGCCAGCGGTGCGGCGCCGCTGACGTAAACCTTGAGCCCGGGTGGCGGCGTGTCCTTGGCGACGATATCCCGAACGGCCGCAACGGATTCGTTCGCCTGCATTTGGCCGATGTCGCCGGCGAGACGAAGGAGCACGTATGCGCACTTGCCGTCGAGGCTCTGCGCCCCCGCGGCGGTGATCGGCTTGCCCCACAGATCCATGGCGTACTGCACATGCTTGGGGTCTTGCTTGAACCGTCGCATCAGATCGTCGTAGTACTGATGATCCGCGTCGCCCAGCGGCCGGTTGGCTTCCAGCACAATCATGGCCAAGCTGGTCGAATTGGACTCGTGGAACTCCGCGCCGATGGACAACAACGCCCGCTGCGACGGCGCGTAGTGCGGGACCACCGGCCCCGCGAGTTCTTCTGCGACCCTCTCCACTTGCGGCATGAAGGTGTTCGTCGACACGGCCAGAAGCGCCCAGAAGGCGATGATCGGTATCGCGAAGATGCGGACCATTCTGGGGACGAATGGTCGCTTCGCCACGGGCTCCGACCGATGCTCGCTCATGCGGATTTCACCAGGCAAAAGACGTGTGCGTCCTGATGGGCATCGGACTGTTCGGCGCGGACAACGCCGTTCACCCGCAACCGGCAGCCGACTTGGCCGCCCTGAACCTGGGCCGAGATGCTGCCGGACACCACGGTCAGTGTGGTCGACTCGGTGTGCGACCACGGCAGCGTCGTGAGATCAACCCGATGCGGATGTCCGTTGACGTCCACCCAGACGAGCATCCCGCCTTGCCCGACGTTGCCGAACAACTCGTAGGTGAGCCGTTTGATACTGAACTCCGGCGGTGCCGCGGGCTCGTTGACGGTGATGACGGGCGGGGGATCGGAGAACTCGTGCACCTTCCACATGGCCACCCCTCCGACGGTGAGCGCAACGACGGCAACCAAAGGCATCCAGACTCGTGCCAGGACGGTCCTGCCGACTGAACGAGGGCTCACTCGATCACCTTTTCGGACGACGGTTCAGGCCTTGCGCTCGCATGTCATCCCCGCCTACGCGCCGCCCGAATAGTAGACGGTCATGTGCCCAATGCGGTGGACTGATGGTCAAGAGTAGCGGCTTTGCGCCAATACGAGAACATGACGACTACGGACGTTGCCACCCACCGGGGCTCACGGCAACGGGGATGCGCCCAGTCGCGCTGATTGCAGCGCGAACCGATGCGACCACGCCGGTTTGCTTAGGGCGCCGCCGGCGTGTGAAACGGCTTGTCAGAAAGGGTGCGAGCGGAACCCATCGTGTTGCTCACGACAATTTCCGCAAACGTCTTTTCAACCTCGCGCTGCGCAGGATCTGAGTCGTGAAGTTCAAGGAGGCGAGCATGGGGAACACCCCGAGGAAGGTCCGCTCCGACGGGGTCGCCCCGTGCAGGTGGTACAGGCTCCCGAACACGTAAAAGCAACCCACCGAGAACAAGGCGCCGGGGATGCTGAGCGTCAGCAAGGAGCTGCGGTCGGCCACGATCCGCTTTGCGTAGTCGAGCTCTTCTTGCGACATCGGTTCGCGTTTGCGCACCTTGGTGGTGACCGCTCTGGCGATGCCGATTTCGTCGGCTATCGGAGGGGACGGTCGTTCCCCCAGGCGTTTGACGTACCCGGCAGCAATGGTGGCGAACACCAGGGCCATTGCCAGGGCAACGACGGTGAGCAGCCCGTATAAACCTTGCTCCATTGCGCGCTCCTTGCCTGACGGTAGCCGTTGTGGACGCGACCGAGCACTAGCTTAGGCCCGAGCGTGCGGCGCGGGGAATCACTGCCAGCCTTTGGTCAGGCGGCGGTAACGGTTCGAGCTCGTTTCGGTCATGGCGCCGCACGTCGGGCGCTGCCGCGTATCCCGCGGTCTAACAATGCGGGCATGACGCAATCGCGGGAGTCCGACGGTGGCGCGTGAGATCTCGCGGCAGACGTTTCTGCGCGGTGCCGCCGGCGCGATAGCGGCCGGCGCGGTATTCGGCACGGGCCGATTCGGTTCCGCCCCGGCGACCGCCGCGCCGAACGCCACTGGCTGGGACGGTCTTTCGTCCGCGCTTGGTGGCAAGGTGCTGTTGCCGGACAGCCCGCAATTCGGCTCGGCCAAGCAGGTTTTCAACACCAACTACAACGGACTGACGCCGGCGGCGATAGTCACTCCGACGTCGGCGGCCGACGTGCAGAAGGCGATGGCCTTCGCCGCCGCCAATCACCTCAAGGTCGCTCCGCGCAGTGGCGGACACTCGTATATCGGCGCGTCGACGGCCAACGGCGCCATGGTTTTTGACCTGCGTCAGCTGCCCGGGGGAGTCAACTACGACGCGGCCACCGGGCAGGTCACGGTGACGCCGGCGACGAGTTTGTATTCAATGCACGAGACGCTGGCCGGTGCCGGCCGGGGTTTGCCGACGGGTACCTGCCCATCGGTGGGTGCCGCGGGACACGCGTTGGGCGGCGGAATGGGTGCCGACTCGCGGCATGCCGGTCTGCTCTGTGACCAACTGACCTCGGCCCAGGTGGTGCTTCCCGGCGGCCAGGCGGTCACCGCGTCGGCCAACAGCAACCCGGATCTGTTCTGGGCGTTGCGCGGGGGCGGGGGCGGCAACTTCGGGGTGACCACCTCGCTGACCTTCAACACCTTCCCCACCCACGACGTCGATGCCGTCAACCTGAACTTTCCGCCGCAGTCATTCGCCCAGGTGCTCGTCGGTTGGGCCAACTGGCTGCGCACCGCCGACCGCAACAGCTGGGCGCTGGCGGACAGCACCACCGACGGGATGGGCACGGCGTGCCGCATTCTCGCGACCTGCCCGGCCGGATCGGGACCCGGCGTGGCCAACGCCATCGTCTCAGCCGTCGGCCTGCAACCGACCGGCACCGAGAGCCACACCTTCAACCGGATGGACCTGGTCCGGTATCTGGCCGTCAACAATCTGAACCCGCAGCCGCTGGGTTACGTCGGCGGGTCGGATGTCTTCCAGAGCCTCACCCCGGCCGCCGCTCAGGGAATCGCGGCCGCGGTCAACGCTTTTCCGCGCGGCGCCGGCCGCATGCTCGCCATCATGCACGCTTTGGACGGCGCCCTGGCCACCGTCGCCCCGGGTGCCACCGCCTACCCGTGGCGCCGGCAGGCCGCCCTGGTGCAGTGGTACGTCGAAACCGGTGACCCGGCGGCCGCGACCAACTGGCTCAGCACGGCACACCAAGCGGTGCAACAGTATTCGGTCGGCGGCTATGTGAACTACATCGAAGCCAACCAGCCGCCGGCGCGTTATTTCGGGCAGAACCTGCCCCGGTTGTCGGCCGTGCGGCAGAAGTTCGATCCGGGCCGGGTCATGTTCTCCGGGTTGAACTACTAGCAGCTTCGTCGAGTGTGCGGTCGCGGCGTTGAGTCTGCGCCCGCGGTGCCCACCGTGCGCTCGGGGCGCCGACACGCCGGGACGGCCCGCCGTCAGCGCACCCTCGACGCCGCACGAGCCGAGACAGCGCCTCCGCAAACGGATGCCGGCCGGCGGCCAAACGCCGGATGCGCGGCGCTCGATGACACCCAAGCTTCCGCGGACCCTGCTGTGTCCGGGATCACCCGGGTGCCTTGGCGGGGGCTTAGTAGCAACAGCGCAGGGAGAGAGGATAGGGTAACCAAAAAAATTAGGGCAGCCTGTGCTAATTCAGGGAGGTTTGGTGGTGCGTGCCCCCGCGGGCTCGGAGAATATCCGTGCGGAGGTAGCCGAGTGGGTCGGCGTTGCTGTTGACGCTGTTCAGCAGGCCGGCAACCTGCGGTGTCGGGCCTTGGGCTCGCTGCGCGTGACGTCGCCGGCCGGCCGGTCGCGGCGAGTGGCGGCAGGGTCCCGGGCCGCTGCTACCCACTCGGCCGGCGCTCTGAGCCACAGCGCCCAGGCATCCGGTGAGCACCATGACATTCCGTGACCTGATCAGCATGCCATCCACCTTTCCGTCCTGGATCAAGCTGGTTCCCGGGCGCACGTCGGCTGACGGCGCCACCGTGGTGTTTCCACACGCCGGCGCGGCCGCCGCGAGCTACCGGCTGCTGGCCGCCGCACTGGCTGCCGGCGGCGACATCTACATCGTCCAGTACCCACAGCGCGCCGACCGGCTCGCCGAACCTGCCCACGAGACCGTGCACGACCTCGCCCTCGGGCTCTTCGAGGCCGGGCCTTGGCGCCGCGTCGCACCGTTGCGGTTGTTCGGGCACAGCATGGGCGCCGTGGTGGCGTTCGAGTTCGCCCGGGTGGCCGAAGAGCGCGATGTCGCCGTGCGGAAGCTCTGGGCTTCCGCGGGCCCGCCGCCGTGTGTCGTCGCCGACATGCCCGAACTGCCGACCAGCGACGACGGCGTGCTCGCCGAGCTCGCCGACCTCGGCGGTACCGATCCCGAACTGCTGGCCGACGAGGAATTCTCCGAACTGCTCACCACCGCGATGCGCGCCGACTATCAAGCCTTCAATCGCTACGACCCCAGTCCCGATATCCGCATCGGCACCGACATCCACGTCCTGGGCGGCCGCGACGATCACCGCATCGCGATCGACGTGCTGCGCCAGTGGGAACGGCATACCGCCGGGTCCTTCGAGCTGTCGTTGTATGACGGCGGCCATTTCTACGTCTACGACCATGTCGATGCGATCGCCGCACAGGTGAACGCCGATGTCTGACCACGGAGTCCAAGCCACCGAGATCGATCCGGTGGTGATCGTCGGGATGGCCGTCGAAGCACCCGGCGGTATCGACACCGCCGACAGCTACTGGGACCTATTGGCGCACGGCCGTGAGGCCTTGGGCCGGTTTCCGACCGACCGCGGCTGGTCGGTCGCCGAACTGCTCGCCGGGTCGCGCCGCAGCGGATTCAAACAGATCCACGACCGCGGTGGATTCCTCGGCGGGGCAGCAACATTCGATCCAGAGTTCTTCGGGATCTCGCCCCGCGAAGCGATCGCGATGGACCCACAGCAGCGGGTGACGCTGCGGGTGTCCTGGCGCGCGCTGGAGAACAGCGGCATCAATCCCGACGACCTGGCCGGCCACGATGTGGGCTGCTTTGTCGGCGCGTCCATGACCGGGTATGGGCCCGAAATGGCCGAGTTCTCCCGGCACAGTGGCCATCTGCTCGCCGGAACCGCGCTGAGCGTCATCTCGGGGCGGGTGGCGTACACGCTCGGGCTGACCGGCCCGGCGCTCACCCTCGACTCCTCGTGCGCGTCGGCGCTGGTGGCCTTCCACGTCGCGGTGCGCGCTCTGCGCGACGGCGATTGCGACTTGGCGCTGGCCGGTGGCGTCAACGTATTGGGCTCGCCCGGTTTCTTCGTCGAATTCTCCAAGCAACACGCCCTCTCCGACGACGGCTACTGCCGCCCGTACAGCGCGCAGGCCAGCGGAACGGTCTGGGCCGAGGGAGCGGCAATGTTTGTGTTGCAACGCAAATCGGCGGCGCTGAGGGCCGGCCGGCAGATCATCGCCGAAGTCCGCGCCACCGCGGTCAACCAGGACGGTCGCAGTGCCGGTCTGTCCGCCCCCAGCGAGGAGGCTCAGGTCCGGCTGTTCCGCCGCGCGATCACCCAAGCCGAAATCCAGCCCGGCGAAGTGGGCATGATCGAGGGGCATGGCACCGGTACCCGGCTCGGCGATCGCACCGAACTGCGTTCGCTGGCAAAGACTTACGGGAACACCGAACCCGGCGCCGGGGCACTGCTGGGTTCGGTCAAGTCCAACCTGGGTCACTCGTTGGCCGCTGCCGGTGCGCTCGGGTTGGCTAAGGTTCTGGTTTCGGCCGAGCACGGCGCGGTACCGGCCACTCTGCACGCCGACCAGGCAAGTCCTGAAATCGATTGGGATGCACAAGGGTTACGCCTGGCGCAGACCCTGACTCCGTGGCCGGCGGTTGCCGGACAACGCACGGCCGTGGCGTCGGCCTTCGGGATCGCGGGTACCAACGCGCATCTGATCGTTTCGATGCCAGAGGTGGCATAGTGCTCGATCACATGTTGCCCGACGGCCGTGTCCCGGTGCTGCTCACCTCGCACGACAAAGAGCTGATTCGCCGGGATGCCGCTGCGATCCTGGACTACCTGGACCGCAGCGGCAACGCCGCACCGGATTTGGCGGCGTCGGTCGCGTCGACCCTGTTGCGGCTGCGGCGGCTGCGACGTCACCGCGCGGTGGTGCGGGCAGCCGACCGGGCCGAGCTCGTCGACGGCTTGTCGGCGCTGGCCCTCGACGACGAGCACCCCCTGACCAGCTGGTCGTCGAAGAGCTCGGCGCCGCGCATCGCTTTCGTGTTTCCGGGGCAGGGCAACCAATGGCAGGCGATGGGAGCCGACGCCTACCGGGTGCTGCCGGCCTATCGGGAGACCGCGGACGAGTGCGGGCGGGCGTTCGTCGCGGCCGGGTTGCCCTCGCCGCTGCCTTACCTGTTCGGGGAGCAGGAGCAGCACTGGTCGCGCACGCAGATCCAGGGCGCGCAGTTCGCGCACGCGGTCAGCCTGGCCGCGGTATGGCGAAACCACGGGGTGGTTGCGGAGGTCACCATCGGGCACAGTCTCGGTGAGGTGGCGGCGGCGTATGTGGCAGCGACGATCACCTTGCCGGACGCGGTCCGATTGGTCGGCGCGCGCGCGAGCGTCGTCGACCGGCTGACCGGCCGGTACGCGATGGCGGTGCTGGGCGTCGGCCTCGAAGAGGCGGAGTCCGTGCTGGCCGATGCGCCCGGCTGGCTGGAAGTGTCCGCGGTCAACGGCCCGTCATCGACCGTGGTCTCCGGTGAGCACGACGCGGTGGCCGCGGCAGTGCGACTGGCGGGGCGTCGCGGCATCTTCAATCATCAACTGTCCGTGGACTATCCGGGTCACACCAGCGCACTGCGGCCGTTGCGGACTCCGTTGATCGAGTCGATGCCCGATTCGGGCTTCCGGCGCGGCGAGGCGCGGTTCGTCGGCTCCACGTTCGGCAGCGAGGTGGACGACGACATCGACTTCTCCGAGTATTGGTACGAGAACCTCTGTGGC
The DNA here is from genome assembly GCF_900176255.2 of Mycobacterium ahvazicum. Classification (GTDB taxonomy): domain Bacteria; phylum Actinomycetota; class Actinomycetes; order Mycobacteriales; family Mycobacteriaceae; genus Mycobacterium; species Mycobacterium ahvazicum. Next base: position 1,211,247 of record NZ_FXEG02000003.1, on the reverse strand, counting down.
ACAGTGCGATTCGACCGGGCCGTGCGACATGCGCAGAAGCTGGGCGTCGACACATTCGTGGAACTGTCCGCACACCCGTCGCTGCTCTATCCGCTCGCCGATATCGTCGACGAGGAGTCGGCGGTGGTCGTCGGGTCGGGGCATCGCGACAAACCCATCGTCGAGGCCCTTTCGGCGAACATCGCCGCCGTCGCGACCGCCGACCCCGGCAGCCCGTGGGCCAAAACCATCCCGGGCGGTATCCGGCCGCCGCTGCTGAGGTTCCCGAACGCGCCGATGCGGGCGGTGCACCTGTGGGCGACGCCGGAGCCGCTGACCGACCCGGTCGCGGTGCCCGCGCTGACCGCTGCCGTCGAGGATTGGCAGCAGGTGACGTCGACGACGGGTGCAACCGGTTGCAGCATCGGGTTTTTCGGCGAGGCCGCTGCGGGCGCGTTGACGCGGCAATTGATCGACGCCGTCGCCACGCACGACGGCTGCCGGGCGGTGCCGCTCGGCGAGGCCGAAATCGTCGTGGTGATCGCCCCGGAACTCGACCGGCTGGATGCGCTCGCCGCGATCGAGCAGATCGCCGGACGATCCGACGCGGGCCTACCCGACTACGCCGCGATCACCGGCCCACGTTGCCGGGCCGTGTGGTTGCTGACCGTCGGTGCCGAGCAGGTCGAGCGAGAGGATCCGAATGTCTCGCCCGCACAGGCCGCCCTGGCGGCGATGCACCGCAGCGTCGGGTTCGAATTCCCGGACCAGATCTTCGGGCACCTGGACCTGCCCAGCCGCGATGTCGACGCCGCAACCGCGCTCGCGGTCGTCGAGGCGCTGATCGGCGAAGGGGCCGAGATCGCGGTGCGGGGGACCGAACCGCCCCGACGCTATGCTCGGACGTTCCGGGAGTGCCGAGACTCGGCAATCAGCCGGCCATTGGACGGCGCCGCCCTGGACAACGTGGTGATCACCGGTGGCAGCGGAGCGATCGGCCTGCGGTACGCGCGGTACTGCATCGAACACGGGGCGCGCACGGTTACCTTGTTGAGCCGCAACGGCGTTGACCCCGACACGTTGGCACGGCTCGCCGACAACCATGACGCGGTGGTGCAGGCCCCGCGCTGTGACATCACCGACCGTGTCGCGCTGTCCGCCGCCGCGCTCGAATACGCCGGCGCTGGTGCGTCGTTGCTGATACACACCGCCGGCATCGCCAAAGCGGTGGTGCGCGAGGATCTCACCGGCACGGATGTGGCCGAGGTATGTGAGGCGAAGGTTCGCGGATTGGCGCTGCTGGCCGAGGTTTGGCCGAGCAGGCCCGGCTGCCGGATTCTGGCCTGCTCGTCGGTGTTTGGCGTGTGGGGCGGCTACCACCATGCGGCGTATGCGGCGTCCAACCGGATGCTCGACGTGCTGGCCGCCCAGTTGCGGGCCGGGGGCCGGGACTGCACGGCGATTCGATGGGGACTATGGCAGGCCGCCGGTGTGGTGGCGGCCAACGAGATCACCCGCACCGAACGCTCGGGATTGATCGCCATGGACCCCGAATTGGCGATCGAAGCCAGCCTGTACCGTTACGACGGCGATCCACTGATTTTCGACGCGGACTTCGACCGGCTCGCGGTCTTCTTCGAAAGCCAGGGAATGCCAATGCCGTTCAGCGGCTCGCTCGGCGAGAGCTCTGAGCATGACAACGGCTCGGCTGTCAAACCGGTCGCCGACGTGGTGCGCGCCGAGCTGGCCGCGACATTGCACTTGGGTGATTCGTCGTCGATTGACTCGAGTGCCTCGCTGATCGACCTGGGTGTGGATTCGCTGCTCGCGCTGGATCTGCGCAAGCGGCTGCGCCGGACGGTGGGGAACTCGGTTCCGGTGGCCCGGATGCTCGGCGGCATCACCGTCCACGAATTGATCGATGCGTTGGGCGCCGGCTCGACCGGCGGGCCCAAAGCTGCGCCGACGTTGGGTGGCGGCGCCGCTGCGATCGGGGCGCACCATTCGACGCTCGCGATGCTAGAAAGGTTGGACACCTAGCGTGACTGAAATTAATGCCAGCGCCCGGCTCGACGAAAAGCGCTTGGAGTTGTTGCGCCGCAAGCTCGCTGAGCGCGGCCTGACCCGGCCCGATGCCGAGGCGCCGGTGGCGACCGTCGACGAGCCGCGCATGTCCGGTGGCCAGCACCGGATGTGGTTCGTACAGTCGGTCGACCCCGACAGCGCGCTGCTCAACGTCTGTGTCTCGTACCGGGTCAGTGGCACGGTCGACGTAGCGCGGCTGGGGGACGCCATCAATGCCGTGGCCGCGCGGCATCAAGTGCTGCACACGACCTACGAGACCGACGCCGACGGCTTTCCATATCCGGTGGTCCGCGAAGACCTTCGGCCGGATTGGGCCGAGCACGATCTGTCGGATCTGCCCGATCAGTCGCGGCGGTTGCGGCTGGACGTGCTGGCACAGCGGGACTTCTGCCGTCCCTTCGACCTGGCCAAGGATTCGCCGCTGCGGGTCACCGTGGCGCGCTTGTCGGCCGACGAGCTGATGCTGCTGTTCACCGCCCACCACATCGCGTGGGACGACGGGTCATGGGCGCCGTTCTTCGCCGATCTGACGCACGCCTACACCGACCCGGACGGATTCGCCGCCGCGCCGGCGGTGCCGACGCCCGCGGTCGAGGCGGCCTTCGCCGACGCCGCGAGAAATGACCAGGACGCGGACTACTGGCGTCCCCTGATCACGAACCTGCCGGAGCCACTTGAGCTTCCGGGGCCCAACGGTTCGGTGGTGCCCAGCACCTGGCGTGCGCAGCGCGCGACGACGCGGTTGCCGGCCGACCTGGTCGATCGGGTTGCGGAATTGGCCCGACAAACCGGCGCCACCCCGTACATGGTGTTGATGTCGGCCTTCGCGGCACTGGTCCAGCGCTACACGCAGTCGAGCGATTTTCTGGTCGCCGTCCCGGTGCTCAATCGCGGCGTCGGGACCGAGGATGCCATTGGCTACTACGGCAACACCGTGGTGATTCGGCTCCAACCGCACTCCCGTCAGACATTCCGCGAACTGCTTGCCCAGACGCGCGACAGCGCGGTGGGCGCCTTCGCACATTCACGCGCCGACCTCGATTGGCTGGTGCGCGAATCCAATCCCGATCGCCGCCACGGCGCCGACCGGATGACCCGGGTGAGCTTCGGACAGCGAGACGCCGACGGCGCCGGCTTCTGCCCGCCGGGGGTGCGGTGCGCGCGCGCCGAGTTGCGCGGTCACTTCAACCAGCTGCCACTGAGTTTCATGGTGGAGCTGCAGCGATCGGGCAACGGCGGCGGGCTCATCGAGGCCGAATACCTCGTGGAGGTGCTCGATCGCCCGTTGGTCGAACAGCTGTTGCGGCACTACGTCGTCCTGCTGGACAGCGCGCTGAGCAACCCCGACGCGACGCTGTCGGCATGCGCGCTGATGAGCGGCGAAGACGCCGAATGGCTGCGCCGAGTGTCGACGGGCGAAGAGTTCACCACTGCGGCGGCCACGTTGCCGGAGTTGGTCAGTCGGCGCGCGAGTTCGGCGCCCGACGCCATCGCGGTCGGCTACGAGGGCCGCGACTACAGCTACCGGGAGATCGACGAAGAGTCCAACCGGGTGGCGCACTGGCTCATCGACCAAGGGATCGGCACCGAGGACCGGGTCGCGCTGCTGCTGGACAAGTCGCCCGAACTCGTCATCACCGCGCTGGGCATCCTCAAAGCGGGTGGGGTCTACCTGCCGGTGGATCCCACCTACCCGCAGGATCGCATCACGTTCATCCTTGGTGATGCGGACGCCAAACTGGTGCTGCGCGAACCGGTTACCGGTCTGTCGAACTACCCGGTGAGCGCGCCCGAGCTGATTCGGCCACTGAGCCCGCACAACACGGCCTACCTGATCTACACCTCCGGCTCGACCGGGCTGCCCAAGGGTGTTCCGGTTCCACACGCGCCGATCGCCGAGTACTTCGTCTGGTTCGGCGACGAATACCAGGTCGACGCAACGGAATCGCTGTTGCAGGTCGCCTCGCCCAGCTTCGACGTGTCGATGGGCGAGATCTTCGGCACGCTGATCATGGGCGCACGGCTGGTCATTCCGAGGCCCGACGGGTTGCGCGACATCGGCTACCTGACCGAACTGCTGCGCCGCGAAGGCATCACCTCGATGCACTTCGTGCCTTCACTGCTCGGGCTGTTTCTCTCGCTGCCCGGCGTCAACCGATGGCGCACCCTGCGGCGGGTGCCGATCGGCGGCGAGGCCCTGCCGGGCGAGATCGCCGACAAGTTCCATGCCACCTTCGATGCGCTGCTGTACAACTTCTACGGACCGACCGAGACGGTCGTCAACTGCACCAGCTACCCCGTGCAGGGCACCCAAGGCACCCGCATCGTGCCGATCGGACGGCCGAAGATCAACACGCAGGTGTATCTGCTCGATGATGCGCTGCAGCCGGTCCCGGTCGGCGTGATCGGCGAAATCTACATCGCCGGAACACATGTCGCTCACGGATATCACCGTAGGCCGGCACTGACGGCCGAACGCTTCGTCGCCGACCCGAACACTGCGGGCGGGCGGATGTACCGCTCCGGTGACCTGGCCCGCCGCAACGCCGACGGAGACATCGAATTCGTCGGCCGCGCGGACGAGCAGGTGAAGATCCGCGGCTTCCGCATCGAGCTCGGTGAAATCGCCGCCGCCATCTCGGTGGACCCCAGCGTCGGGCAAGCGGTGGTGCTCGCCGTGGATCTGCCCCGATTGGGCAAGAGCCTGGTCGGCTATGTGACCCCGGCGCCGGACTGTGGCACCGAATCCGTTGACGTCGAACGTATCCGGGCCCGGGTGGCCGCCGCTCTGCCGGACTATATGACGCCGGCCGGCTACCTGGTGCTCGACGAGATCCCGATCACCGCACACGGCAAGATCGACCGCGTCGCGCTGCCGCAACCGGAGATCGCCGCCGCCGCCGAATATCGCGACCCGACGACGCCCACCGAACGCCGCATCGCCGCGCTGTTCGCCACGCTGCTCGGCCACGACCGAGTGGGTGTCGACGACTCGTTCTTCGATTTGGGCGGCCACTCGCTGGTGGCCACCAGACTGGTCACCGCGATCCGCTCGGATTGCGGTGTGGAGCTCGGTATCCGCGATGTCTTCGAGCTGGGGACGGTGGGCCGGCTGGCCGAGCGGGTCGACCAACTCGGGTCCGGCGAGCTCGTCGAGACCCGACCCAAGCTGATCGCGACCGCGCACGACGAACCGTTGCCGCTGTCGGCGTCGCAGCTGCGCAGCTGGTTCGCCTACCGTATCGACGGGCCCAGCTGGGTCAACAACATTCCGTTCGCCGCGAAACTGAGCGGTCCGTGGGATATCGAGGCGCTGATCGCCGCTATCGGCGACGTCGTCGCCCGTCACGAAATCCTGCGCACCAGCTACGTCGAAATCGACGGCGTGCCTTACCAAGTGGTCAATCCGGCCGGTGATGTGGCGATCCGCCGCGCGTCCTTCGATGGTGCCGAGCAGGACAGCGAGGCCTGGCTGCAAAAACAGCTGGACCAAGAGCGCCAGCACTGCTTCGAGCTCGACGCCGAACGGCCGATTCGGATTGCGTTGCTGCGCAACGGCATCCAGGACGAATATGTGATGTCGTTCGTGGTCCACCACATCGCCTCCGACCACTGGTCGGCGGGCGTGCTGTTCACCGATGTGCTCACCGCGTACCGGGCCCGCCGGACCGGGGAGGCTCCGTCCTGGGCACCGCTTCCGGTGCAGTATGCCGACTACGCGGCATGGCAGAGCACGTTCCTGGGTGACTCCGGCGGCCAGGAGTCCGCCATCGCCGCCGAGCAGCGCGAGTACTGGACCCGCCAGTTGGCCGGGATGCCCGAGGACACCGGGTTGCGGCCGGACTTCGCTCGCCAGCCGGTGCCCAGCGGGGCGGGTGAATCCGTCGCCTTCCGCATCGACTCGGCCACCCGCGCCAAGCTCGCCGAGGTGTGCCGCGAGTTGGGCATCACCGAATTCATGCTGCTGCAAACGGCCGTCGCCGTGGTGCTGCACAAGGCCGGTGGCGGCGTGGACATTCCGTTGGGCACCCCGGTCGCCGGGCGTACCGAGGCCGAATTAGACCAGCTGATCGGTTTTTTCGTCAACATCCTGGTGCTGCGCAACGACCTGGACGGCAACCCGACGCTGCGTGCGGCGCTGACCCGGGCGCGCGAGACGGCGCTGGCCGCCTACGCCCACCAGGATCTGCCCTTCGACCGGGTGGTCGACAGCGTGAGCCCGGTGCGCTCGCTGTCGCGCAACCCGCTGTTCCAGGTCGTCGTGCACGTGCGCGATCACCTGCCGGCCACCCGGGTCATCGAGTCGGGACCCGCCACCGGTGACGGCGGGGACACGGTGTGCACCTCGCTGGACCCGATCTTGGACATGGCGCACGCCGACCTCAGCGTCAACTTCCTGGGCACCGACGGTGGTGACGGCGCCGGATACGACTGCGACGTCATCTACCGCACCGAGCTGTACAGCCGGTCGACGATCGAGCGACTGGCCGGCTGGCTGGCCCGGATCATCACCGAGTTCGCCGAGAACGTCGACCAAACCCTGCGCGACGTTGCGGTGATCGACGACGACGAGCAGCACCGCATCCTCGACGAGTGGAGCCGCGGTGCCCCGCCGCCACCCGACCGGCCCCGTACCATTCCGGAGCTGCTCGCTCCCAGCCGCAATTGGGGGTCCGACCGGATCGCGGTGCGCTGTGGCAGCGAGCAGCTCGATTATCCCGCGCTGCACCGCCGTTCGGACAACCTGGCGGCGCTGCTCGCCGAACATGGCGTGGCACCGGGCTCGCTGGTCGGGCTCTCGACACGGCGGGGCATCGACATGGTGGTGGCGCTGGTGGCCATCATGAAGGCCGGTGCCGGATACTTCCCGATCGATCCCGGCTATCCGTTGGCACGCAAGCAATTCATGCTCGACGACGTGGTGCCGCCGGTGGTACTGGCGACGGCCGAGGCTGTGGCCAGCACGCCAGAAGTGCCTGGGGTAGAGGTCATTTCGCTGGACGATCCGCAGGTGCGCACGGTGGTGGAGAACGGCACGGCTCGTCTGGACCTACCGGTGCCGCATCCTGACGACCCGATGTATTTGGTGTTCACGTCCGGCTCGACCGGCAAGCCGAAGGGTGCGGTGGGCACGCATCGATCGATGTCGGCGCGGCTGGATTGGCAGTTGCGGCATTACCCGCCCTGCGCCAACGACATTCGGTTGGCTCAGGCCTCGATCACCTTCCTCGAGGGCGGCATGGAGATGCTGGCCGGCCTGGCGGCCGGGGCGACGATGATTCTCGCCGACGACGCCGAGCACCGGGACGCCGAAGCACTGGCGGCGCTGATGGATCGGCACTCGGTGGCGCAGGTGACCGCGGTGCCCAGCCTGGTCCGGGCGCTGGTGGACATCCGGCCCGATGTGGTGCGGTCCCTGTCGAGGCTGGTGTGCGGTGGCGAGCCGGTGAGCACGTCGCTGCTGCAGCGCCTGGTGGCCGCGTGTGCGGGCAATACGGGCATCCAGCTGTTGAACAACATCGGCTCCACCGAGACCTCCGGTGCGGTGTCGCGCGGGCCGCTCAATTCGCCGAATCCGCTGGTGGGCAAGCCGGTCCCGGGTAGTGATGCCTACCTCCTCGACAACGGCCTGCGCCCGGTGCCGGTCGGTGTGGTCGGCGAACTGTATTACGCCGGTGACCAGCTGGCCCGTGGCTATTGGAAGCGGCCCGGGCTGACCGCGACGCGGTTCATTGCCAATCCCTATGCGGCCGAACCCGGTTCGCGGCTGTACCGAAGCGGCGACCTGGCCCGGTGGACCGAGGACGGCCAGCTGGAGTTCGCCGGCCGGGCCGACCATCAGGTTCACGTGCGCGGTTTCCGGGTCGAGCTGGCCGAGGTCGAATCCGCATTGGCGGCCGCCGAAGGCGTCGCCGCGGCGGCGGCCCGTACCTGGGAGGTGCACGGAGGTCTCTCGCTGGCCGGATACGTGGTGCCGCAACGGCCGATCGTCGACGATGCCGGGAAGGCCGGCTTCGCGGCCGCGGTGCGCGCCGCGATCGCGATGACGCTGCCCGGCTACATGATGCCCTCGTCGCTGACCGTGCTGGACGCGATGCCGAAGACCGACTCGGGCAAGCTGAACCGGCCCGGGCTGCCGAAGCCGGCGGTCAGCACCGGCGGCCGGATCGAACCGTCGCGCACCGACACCGAACGGGCGCTGGCCAAGGTATTCGCCGAACTGCTCGCCACGCCGGAGGTCGGCCGCTCCGACGACTTCTTCGCCCTCGGCGGCGACAGCATCCTGTCGGTTCAGCTGTCCTCGCGGGCCCGCGCGGCCGGCCTGGCGGTCAGCCCGCGCATGGTTTTCGAGCATCCGACCGTGGCGCAGTTGGCCGCCGCCCTGGACGCTGTGGGCGAAGGCGAGGCCGGCACCGGCCAGGCCGATGCGCCGGCCGATGCCCGCTTCGAGCCGATGGCCGCGTCCGGACTGTCGGCCGACGACCTGGCCGCCGTGTCGCAGCTGTGGGCGTCGTCGCGCGACGGGACGTCATGACCGCGACCAAAACCGATGTCGCACCCGACATCGAGGACGTGATGGCGTTGAGTCCCCTGCAAGAGGGCCTGTATTCGCTGAGCGCGCTCACCGAGTTCGTCGAAGGCGACGCGGCCGACGACCCCTACATGATCGGCATGGCCGCGGACATCACCGGCGTACTCGACGTGGAGCTGTTACGCGACTGTGCGACAAAGATGTTGGCCCGGCACCCGAACCTGCGGGCCAGTTTTTTCAGTCGGGGCATTGCGCGCCCGGTGCAGATCGTGCCGTCCCGAGTCGAGTTGCCGTGGCGACGTGTCACGGCCACACCCGGCGAACTACCGGCGCTGGAGGTCGGCGAACGTCGGCGCCCGTTCGATTTGGAACGCGGGCCGGCCATCCGTTTCCTATTGATCGAATTGCCTGGGCCACAATGGCGGTTGGTGATCACCGCCCACCACATCGTGATCGACGGATGGTCGTTGCCGGTGTTCGTCAACGAGATGATGATCCTGTACGCGGCCGGGGGAGATCCCGCGGCGCTGCCCGTCGCGCCGCGGCCGTACCGGGACTACATCGGGTGGCTTGCGAGCCGCGATCCGCAGGCCAGCCAACAAGTTTGGCGCCAACACCTGGCCGGGCTTTCCGGCCCCACCCTGCTGGCCGCCGCGCTCGGCTCCGCCGAGGCGGCCGAGGGCCAGTCGGCGGGCCTGCCGCGCACCACCGAACTGCGGCTGGCGCCCGACGTCGCCGAGCGGCTCGTCGAGGGCGCCCGGTCGCGCGGCATCACCGTCAACACCCTGATGCAAATGGCGTGGGCCCTGGTTTTGTCGCGGCTGACCGACACCCACGACGTGGTCTTCGGCGTCACGGTCTCCGGCCGGCCGGCCGAGCTTGCCGGCGTCGAGACGATGATCGGCCTGTTCATCAACACCGTGCCAATGCGGGTACAAGTCGACCCGGCCGCCGGCGTGGGCGACCAATGCCGCGCCGTGCAACGCGATGCCGCACTGCTGCGCGAACACGGCTATCTCGGGCACGCACAGCTGCGCGCGCTGGGCGGGGTGGGCGAGATGTTCGACACCCTGCTGGTTTACGAGAATTTCCCGATGGACGGGCTGGTCGCCGGCGGTGAATTGACCGCGGGCAGTGCGACATTCCGGCCATCCGCGCTGGAGAGCTTGTCACACTTCCCGATCGCGATCGCCGCCCACATGGCGGGCCGCGAATTGGTGGTGCTGGTCGAGGTGTTGGACGGCGCGCTGGGTGTCACCTCCGCCGAGCGGCTCGGCCGACGGGTGATGGCCACCGCCGAGCGACTGCTGCAGGGCTGGGATCGGCCGTTGCGTGAGGTCAGCGTGCTCTTCGACGACGAGGCCGTCGCGGCCGCCGGCGCAGCGGCTCCGCCCGCGGCCGGCATCCACACCCGGTTCGCCGCGATCGCGGCGACACTGCCCGATCACGTCGCGGTCAGCTGGGCGGGCGGCACGCTGAGCTATCGCGAGCTCGACGGTCGCGCCAACGGGCTGGCCGCCCGGCTCGCCGAGCGCGGGGTGAGGTCCGAAACACCAGTGGCCATAAGGCTTTTCCGCGGCCCGGAGTACATCATCGCGATGCTCGCGGTACTCAAGGCCGGCGGGATGTGCGTGCCGATGGAGCCGGGGCTGCCGCCCGAGCGGGTGGAGTCGATTTTGCGCCAAACCGGGGCGTCGATCGTCGTCGACGAAGACCTGATGCGGACCGGCGAGGCCCGCGACTTCCGGGCCGTCGAGGTAACCCCCGGGCAGGCCGCGTACGTCGTCTTCACCTCGGGGACGACGGGAGAACCCAAGGGCGTCATCGGAACTCACGCGGCCGTCGGCGCGTACGCCGACGATCATCTGGACAGCGTGTTGCGGCCCGCGGCCGCCCGGCTGGGCCGCCCGTTGCGGATCGCACACGCGTGGTCGTTCGCGTTCGATGCGGCGTGGCAGCCCCTGGTCGCGCTGCTCGACGGCCACGGCGTGCACGTCGTCGACGAGCGGACCCAGACCGACGCCGAGGCTCTGGTCGCCGCGATCGCCGAGCACGGCGTCGACATGATCGACACCACGCCGTCGATGTTCGCCCAACTCACCGCTTGCGGATTGCTGACGACGGTTCCGCTGGCGGTACTGGCGCTGGGCGGGGAAGCGCTGGGTAAGTCCGCGTGGACCCTGATCCGCAGCGAGTGTGCACGAACCCGGTTGCGCGCGTACAACTGTTACGGCCCGACCGAGACCACGGTCGAGGCGGTGGTGGCCGCGATCGCCGAGTATGACGAGCCGTCGATCGGACGGCCGACGCACCACACCCGCGGGTACGTGCTCGACTCCGGGCTGCGCCCGGTGCCCGTCGGGGCGACCGGCGAGCTCTACCTGGCCGGCGCGCAGTTGGCCCGCGGCTATCTGGGCCGCCCGGGAGAGACCAGCCACCGCTTCATTGCCGATCCATTCGTCGCCGGCGAGCGGATGTACCGCACCGGCGACGTGGTGCGCCGGGGCATCGACGGCTCGCTGCAGTACGTGGGGCGCGCCGACGCGCAGGTGAAGATCCGCGGCTATCGGGTCGAGCCGGGTGAGATCGCCGCCGCACTCGAGTCGCACCCCGCGGTCCGGCACGCCGGTGTTCTGGTGCGGCGCCTGCAGACCGGAGCGCGGCTGACCGCCTACGTGGTGAGCTCGGACGGGCACACACCGCCGACCGCGCAGTTGCGCGCCATGCTCGCTACCCGGTTGCCGCGCTACATGATTCCGCAACGCATCATCGGGGTCGACGAAATCCCGTTGACCGCAAACGGCAAACTCGACGAAACCGCGCTGAGCGCATTCGATGCGGCCGACGCCGCGAGCACCGCCTGGGCCGAACCCGAAACGCCGACGGAAACCGCACTGGCAGAAGTGCTTTCGGAGCTGCTGCAGCTACCTCGGGTCGACGTCACCGCGGACTTCTTGCAGCTGGGCCTGGACAGCATCATGGCGTTGTCGGTGGTGCAGGCGGCGCGGTCGCGCGGTCTGGCGTTGCGCGCCAGGCTGATCCTCGACTGCGTCAACATCCGGGAATTATCGGAGGCCATCGATTCCGAGAGTTACGCTGCCGCAAGCGATATCGACGAATCGGCCGGGCCGATGCCGGTGCTGGCCAACGGCCGCTGGCTCTACGAATACGGCGAACCCCGCCGGCTGGCGCAGACCGAAGCCATCCGGCTGCCCGCCGACGTCAGCCCCGAACACCTGGCTGCCGCGCTGGCCCGCATCTTCGCCGGGCACGAAGTGCTGCGCACGCGACTGGACCGCGACACGATGACTCTGGTTCCGACCGGGGCAACCGCGACCCTTGTCGACGAGGTGGCCGTGTCCGGCGATCTGCCGGCCGCCGTCCCCGGGCACGTCGCGGCGGCCGTCGAACGTCTCGATCCCGAGCGCGGAGTGCTGCTGGCCGGGGTCTGGCTTCGCCCCCCGACCGGACCGAGCGTTCTGCTGCTGGCCGCCCACGTGTTGGCAATGGATCCGGCGTCGTGGCGGGTCGTTCTCGGCGAATTGGACACCGCGCTGCGGGCTTTGGCCACCGGGCACTCGCCCGCGCCGATCCGGGAGCACACCAGTTACCGGCGCTGGGCCGAGGCGCTAATTCAGCGCGCCGAGAAGTTGGACACCACGCGATTCTGGGCGGCGCAGCTCGAAGGGGACGATCCCCATCTCGGTGCCCGACGGGTGGATCCGAATCGCGACCGGGCCGGCGATCTGATCGTCCGGATGGTCGCCGCCGATGCGGACACCACCCACCGGCTGCTGGATTCCGGGCTGCCGCTGCCGCATCTATTGGTGGCCGCCACCGCGGCGATGGTGACACGCTGGCGCCAGCAGCGAAACCAGGCCACGCCGCCGCCGCTGCTGGCACTGGAAACCCACGGCCGCGCAGACAGTTTGGTGGACGACACCACCGACACCGGCGACACGATCGGACTGCTCAGTTCGATCTATCCGGTGCGGGTGTCCTCGGCCGACCCGCGGCAGGTCGGGAAGCAGTTGGCGGCCATCCCGGGCGACGGACTCGATTACGGCCTGCTGCGCTACCTGCGCAAAGACACCGCTGCACAGCTGGCCCCGCTGCCCGGCCCGCAGGTGCTGCTGAACTACCTGGGCGCGGCCCACACCGGCGGCGGCACCGTGGTCAAGCTGGAGCGCGAACTGCTGGCCGGGGTGTCGCCGCAGCCGGAGCCGGATGTGGCGGTGCGCCACGAACTCACGATTATGGCCACCGTGCTGCCGTTCGATTCCCAGCGTGTTCTGGCCGCGCAGTGGCGCGCGCTGCCCGGCATTCTCGATGACGCGGATATCTCTGCGTTGCAACAACTTTGGATTGAATCACTGCGGGAGGTGGTGACATGAGCACCCTGGCGATCCTCGGCGCCGGCGCCAAGGCGGTGGCGGTGGCCGCCAAGGCCAAGGCATTGCGCGACATGGGCCCCGATATCCAAGACGTTCCCGACGTGATCGCCGTCGAACGCACCGGAGTCGGAGCGAACTGGCAGGCGAGCGGCGGCTGGACCGACGGGGCACACCGGCTCGGAACCAGCCCGGAAAAAGATGTCGGCTTTCCGTATCGGTCGGCGTTGGTGCCGCGCCGCAACGGCGAGCTCGACGAGCTGATGACCCGGTACAGCTGGCAGTCCTATCTGATCGCGACCGCGTCGTTCGCCGAGTGGATCGACCGCGGCAGACCCGCTCCGCCGCATCGCAAATGGAGCCAATACCTGGGCTGGGTCGCCGACCAGGTCGGCATGCACGTGGTGCACGGCGAGGTCGACGGGCTCGGCATCGCGGGCGACCGCTGGGCGCTGCACACCCGCGAGACCACCGTGCACGCGGACGCGTTGATGATCACCGGCCCGGGTCAGGCCGAGAAGTCGCTGCTGCCCGGCAACCCGCGCATGATGTCGATCGCGCAGTTCTGGGATCGCGCCGCCGGACACGACCGCATCAACGCCGAGCGGGTCGCGGTGATCGGCGGTGGTGAGACGGCCGCCTCGATGCTCAACGAGCTTTTCCGGCACCGGGTTTCGACGATCACGGTCATCTCGCCGCAGGTGACGTTGTTCACCCGGGGCGAAAGCTTCTTTGAGAACTCGTTGTTCTCCGACCCCACCGACTGGACCGCCCTGACGCTGGATGAGCGCCGCGACGCGCTGGCCCGCACCGACCGCGGTGTCTTCTCGGCGAATGTGCAGGAAGCGCTGCTGGCCGACGACCGCATCCACCACCTGCGCGGCCGGGTCGCCCACGCGGTGGGCCGCGACGGGCAGATCCGGCTGACGCTGTCCACCAACCGGTTCAGCGAGAACCTGGAGACGGTGCACGGATTCGATCTCGTCATCGACGGCTCGGGCGCGGACGCGCTCTGGTTCACCTCACTGTTCAGCCAGGACGCGCTCGATCTGCTCGAGCTGGGTCTGGGTGGACCGCTGGCGTCCGATCGCCTGCAGGAGGGGATCGGCTACGACCTGTCGGTCAGCGACGTCGCCCCGAAGCTGTTTCTGCCTAACCTTTCCGGCCTCACCCAGGGGCCCGGTTTCCCGAACCTGAGCTGTCTGGGCCTGTTGTCGGACCGGGTTTTGGGGTCCTGGGTCGGTCCGGCGGCTGGTCTGTCCCGATTCCCGACGATGGTGGAGAAGCGATGAGTACTAACCCGTTCGACGACGACAACGGCACCTTCTTCGTGCTGGTCAACGATGAACAACAGCACAGCCTGTGGCCGGTGTTCAGCGACGTCCCAACGGGCTGGCGGGTGGTCTTCGGCGAAGCGACCCGCGCCGAATGCCTGGACTATGTCGAACAAAACTGGCCCGACATCCGTCCGAAGAGCCTGCGTGACTCCCTCTCCGCGAGCCGTTCGGCGGGTTAGCCGGCGAACCCAAATTCTGGGCTGCTACACAGGTTGCGCACAGATTAGTCCGTGCGATCCCGCGTAGCATCTGTCACAAGGTGCACAACCACACCATCTACACCAGGTGGGGGGTGTGGGTGACATTCCGTCACGTCGCTGCACGTCGAAGGGGGAATCATGAAATCTCTGAAAGCTATCGTCACGGGTGTGGCAGCCCTGGGCGCCGTCGGCGCCGCCGCCATCGGCGTCACCTCGGTCGCATCCATTCCAGCGGTTAGCGCGGTCCAGCTGGCCGCCTTCGGCGCCCCGTTGCCGCAGGACCCACCGCCGTTGCCGGCTCCCGCCGTCGACGTTCCGACCGCCGACCAGCTGACCGGACTGCTCAACACCCTCGCCGACCCCAGCGTGTCGTTCACGAACAAGGGCAACCTGGTCGAAGGCGGCGTCAGCGGGACCGTGGCGCACATCGCGGACAAGAAGCTGCAGAAGGCGGCCAAGAACGGCGACTTGCCGTTGTCGTTCACCATCACCAACATTGCGCCGGCCGCCGCGGGATCGGTTACGGCGGACGTCGCGGTTTCCGGCCCCAAGCTGACGAACCCGGTGATGCAGAACGTCACGTTCGTCAACCAGGGCAGCTGGATGTTGTCGCGCTCGTCGGCGATGGAGCTGCTGCAAGCCGCCGGGCAGTGAGTAGCATCCGTCAGGTTGGCCTGGACCGGGCCTCTAAAGGGGGAAATGTGAAATCCATAGCTATGAGCGCGGCTGCGCTGGCCGTCATCGGCGGCGCGGCCGTCGGCATCGCTGCTGTGGCAGCGCCCATGACTGAGGTGCAGTTGGCCGCGGTGGGTGCGCCGTTGGCGCCACTGCCCCAGGAACCCCCGCCTCCTCCCGCGCCTGCGCCGGTGGTGCCGGGCCAGCAGCTGCCGACGGCCGAGCAGTTGACCAACCTGTGCATCCAGGCCACCGATCCTGGCGTGGGCTACTCCGTGAAGGTCGGTCTGGTCGAAAACGGCATCGCGCCCGACGAGGGCCACGTTGCCGACCACGACCTGCGTAAGGCCTACCGGAACGGCAACTTCCCGGAGACCTTCACCGTGACGAACATCGTCCCGGCCGGACCGAACATGGCCGCCGCCCAGGTGGCCATCGCGGGTCCGAAGTTCGCCGGGCCGGTCAACAAGCAACTGGTGTTCGTCCAGCAGGGTGGCAACTGGGTGCTACAACACGACGCCGCACTGGCGTTGTTGCAGGCTGCGACCGCCGTCAACTAGTCGGGCACGGCTTTCGCGACGCGCTCCGGGTCGGCCAGCACGTCGATGGCGGCGACCAGGCCGTCGCGGACCACGAAAGCCATGATCGCGGTGGGCCGGCCGGTCACGAACACGACCGCGCCGGCCGCACCGTTGACGGTGGCCGCACGGACCTCGCGCTCGGGGGATGCGTAGCCGCGGGCCAGCCGGGCCACCGATGACGCTCCCTCGGCGCGGAAAAGCCCTGCGCCGGAACCGAAGTCACCCCGCAGCACGACGTCGGGATGCAGCACCGACACCAGCCGGGCGAAGTCACCGGAGCGCCCGGCCGCGAAGAAGGCGTCGACGGCCTCGCGCTGCGCGGTGATGCCGACGTCGGGAAGCGGGTCCGCGTCCCGGATTCGACGGCGTGCGCGGCTCGCCAGCTTGCGGGTCGCCTCCGGGGTGCGCTCGACGATGGGTGCGATCTGCTCGAACGGGACGGTGAAGACGTCGTGCAGGACGAACGCCAACCGCTCCGCCGGCGCCAGGGTGTCCAGCACGACGAACAACGCCAGCCCTACCGCGTCGGCCAGCATCGCGCGATGTTCGGGGTCGAACTCGCCTTGGGGGTCCACGATCGGATCGGGCAGCCGGGCGAGGAGTTCCTCGCGATGCCGACCGTGGCGGTCGCGCAAGGTGTTCAAGCAGATGCGGGCCACCACGGTGGTCAGCCACGCGTCCAGATTGGCGATGTCCTCGGCGGAGCTGCGGTTCAGCCGTAACCAGGCTTCCTGCACGGCGTCCTGCGCATCGTCGATCGAACCCAGCATCCGGTAGGCGATGGCGCCAAGCTGTGGCCGGGCCGCCTCGAAACGTGCCGCCAGTGCAGCCGTCACGCGCGGCCGGATTCGGGCAGGGCGCACACCCGGTTGCCGGAGAAGCCGGACGAGCCGATGCCGAGCGCGACATTGAACCGGGCACGCAGATTGCCCAGATTGATGACGTGGGTCAGGGCGACCAGCTGCGGGGTGTCGAAGTGGGCGCGCAACGCGTCGAACAGCTCGTCGGTCACCTCGACCGGGGTCCGGCTCATCGCGGTGGCGTACTCCAGGATCAGCTTGTCGACGTCGTCGAAGCACGCGGCGTCGCGGTAATCGGCCATGCCCACCAGTTCGTCGTCGGTGATGCCCCACCGGCGGGCGATCTGCGAACCGAGGTCGATGCAGTACTCGCAGCGCACCGTCGTCGCCGCCTTCAGCTCGGCCAGTGCGCGGTGGCGCGGGCACAGGATGTCCAGCTTCGATTCGGCCATTTCCAGCTTGCCGATGGCGCTGAGCAACGCGGGGATGTGGGCATACATCCGCAGCGGCTCGAGCATGCCGGCCGTTTCCAGGCCGGCCATCCGCCCGAGCTTGCGCCTGGTGAAGAAGAAGGCGATCTTGGCGCCCAGGCTGGCGTCGTGGTCCGAGACTCCCTGAAGCCGGGACATGGCGAACCTCCCGAATAGTCCTAGTGCGGACCCGTTTTGGGCCTCATTAGGTCGACACCCGGCGACGCACGAACGTGACCGGGCTAGTGCCCGAACGTGGAACCCGATCCCTGGGTCTGCTGGCTCAGCGGCACATCCATGTCGTATACCCGGGCATGGAACACGGTGCGATTCCGCAGCGCGGCTTGGACCGCGCGATGCAGGCCGTCCTCGAGGTAGATGATGCCTTTCCACCGCACCGCGTGCGGGAACAGATCGCCGTAAAAGGTGGAGTCTTCGGAGAGCAGCCGGTCCAGCGCCAGGACCGTCGTCGTGGTCACCAATTCGTCGAGCCGGATCTGCTGCGGGGGTATCTGGGACCAGTCCCGGTAGGAGAGCCCGTGTTCCGGGTAGGGCTTGCCTTCTCGTACGCCCTTGAAAATCATTGGTAGATCTTCTCCGATGCGTCGTCGAGGCCCTAGAAAAACCTGCGGATACCTGCTGAACAGGCTAGCCGCAAAGTTGCCGGACGTGCGCAGCAGATGCTCGCGCAGCGAGGTCAGCGCGTCGTATGAGACCGTAAAATGGACGCGATCAAGGAGGTAGCAACCGATGGGCAGTGCTGACGAGCGTCGCTTCGAGGTACTGCGCGCCATCGTCGCCGACTTCGTCGCGACCAAGGAGCCCATCGGATCGAAGTCGCTCGTCGAGCGCCACAATCTCGGCGTGTCCAGCGCCACCATCCGCAACGATATGGCGGTGCTGGAGGCCGAGGGCTACATCACCCAGCCGCACACCAGTTCCGGGCGGGTGCCCACCGAGAAGGGCTATCGCGAGTTCGTCGACCGGATCGATGACGTCAAGCCGTTGTCGTCGGCGGAGCGAAAGGCGATCCAGAGCTTCCTGGAATCCGGCGTCGACCTGGACGACGTATTGCGCCGGGCGGTGCGGCTGTTGGCTCAGCTGACCCGTCAGGTGGCCGTGGTGCAGTACCCGACGCTGTCGACGTCGACGGTTCGGCATCTGGAAGTGATCGCGTTGACCCCGGCCCGGCTGTTGATGGTGGTCATCACCGAATCCGGCCGGGTGGATCAGCGCATCGTCGAGCTCGGCGACGTCATCGACGACCATCAGCTCTCGCAGCTGCGCGAGATCCTGGGCCAGGCGCTGGAAGGCAAGAAGCTCTCCGCGGCCTCGGTCGCGGTGGCAGACCTGGCACAGCAGCTGGGCGGCGCCGGCGGCCTGGGCGACGCGATCGGCCGGTCGGCGACGGTGTTGCTGGAGTCGCTGGTGGAGCACACCGAAGAGCGCCTGCTGATGGGCGGCACCGCGAACCTGACCCGCAACTCGGCGGATTTCGGCGGTTCGTTGCGCTCCATCCTGGAGGCACTCGAGGAGCAGGTGGTGGTGCTGCGGTTGCTGGCGGCTCAGCAGGAGGCGGGCAAGGTGACGGTGCGCATCGGCCACGAGACCGCGGTCGAGCAGATGGCGGGCACTTCGATGGTGTCGACCGCGTACGGCACCATGGACACCGTGTACGGCGGGATGGGGGTGCTGGGGCCCACCCGAATGGACTATCCGGGAACTATCGCCAGCGTGGCCGCGGTTGCTCTTTATATTGGCGAAGTCCTGGGTGCTCGATGATCGCGCACCATCAGGTTTGTGGACACACGTGGTAAATCGGCCTTAAAAAGGCCCAGAAAGGTCAGGCGTGGCACGCGACTATTACGGGCTGCTGGGCGTGAGCAAAAACGCCGGCGACGCGGAGATTAAACGCGCATACCGAAAGCTGGCGCGCGAACTGCATCCGGACGTCAACCCTGACGAGGCTGCGCAGGCCAAGTTCAAGGAGATCAGCGCCGCCTACGAAGTGCTGAGCGATCCCGAGAAACGCCGGATCGTCGACCTCGGCGGCGATCCGCTGGAGAACGCTGCCGCCGGCGGCGGGTTCGGCGGGTTCGGCGGCCTGGGTGATGTGTTCGAGGCGTTCTTCGGCGGCGGCTTCAGCGGGGGCGGGACGTCGCGCGGTCCGATCGGCCGGGTCCGGCCTGGCTCGGACTCGCTGCTGCGGATGCGGCTGGACCTCGAGGAGTGCGCGACCGGCGTGACCAAACAGGTCACCGTCGACACCGCGGTGCTGTGCGACCGCTGCCAGGGCAAGGGCACCAACGGCGACTCCGCGCCGATCCCCTGCGACACCTGCGGTGGCCGCGGCGAGGTGCAATCGGTGCAGCGCTCGCTGCTGGGTCAGATGGTGACGGCGCGACCGTGCCCCACCTGTCGCGGCGTCGGCGTGGTCATCCCCGACCCGTGCCATCAGTGCATGGGCGACGGCCGGGTGCGGGCCCGCCGCGAGATCAGCGTCAAGATTCCCGCCGGTGTCGGCGACGGCATGCGGGTCAGGCTCGCCGCCCAGGGTGAGGTCGGGCCCGGGGGAGGGCCGGCCGGCGACCTCTACGTCGAGGTGCACGAGCAGACCCACGACATCTTCGTCCGTGACGGCGACGACCTGCACTGCACGGTTTCGGTGCCGATGGTCGACGCCGCGCTCGGCGCCACCCTCAGCGTCAACGCCATCCTCGATGGCACCAGCGAGATCACCATTCCGCCTGGCACACAACCGGGTTCGGTCATCACGCTGCGCGGCCACGGGATGCCGCAGCTGCGCTCGGCGCCCCGGGGCGATCTGCACGTCCACGTCGAGGTGGTGGTCCCCACCCGGCTCGACGGCCACGACAGCGAACTGTTGCGCGAGCTGAAGAACCGCCGCAGCCGCGACGTGCCCGAGGTTCGCTCGACGCACGCCGGCGGTGGGCTGTTCAGCCGGCTGCGCGAGACCTTCACCGGGCGCTAGCCAGATCTGAGGGGTCCCCGCAGATGGTGGCTAGAATTTCTCAGCTGTTCTACGTCGAAGCACTGCCCGACACCGGTGGGGTGGCCGTCGTCGACGGGGACGAGGGATTCCACGCCGCGACGGTGCGCCGGATCCGGTCCGGCGAGGAATTGGTGCTCGGCGACGGCGCCGGAAGCCTGGCCCGCTGCGTGGTCGACCAATCGGGGCGCGACGGCTTACGGGCCCGGGTGCTGGACCGCTGGACCGTCGACCCCGGCAAGCCGCCGGTGACGGTGGTGCAGGCGCTGCCCAAATCCGAGCGTTCGGAGTTGGCGATCGAATTGGCCACCGAGGCCGGCGCGGATGCGTTCCTGGCCTGGCAGGCGGCCCGCTGCGTGGCCAGCTGGCAGGGCGCCCGCGTCGAGAAGGGGCTGCGCCGCTGGCGTGCGGTAGCCCGGTCGGCGGCCCGGCAATCGCGACGGGCCTACATCCCACCGGTCGACGGGGTGTTGTCGACGGCGGCACTGGTCCAGCGGATTCGCGACGAGGTGGCCGCCGGCGCGGCCGTCGCGGTACTGCACGAGTCGGCGACCGATGGCATCGCGGACGTCGCGGTGGCGGGGGCGAACTCGCTGTTCGTGGTGGTCGGTCCCGAAGGAGGTATCGCGCCGGATGAGCTCGCGTTGCTGACCGGCGCCGGCGCCGTCGCGATACGGCTGGGCCCGCAGGTGCTGCGGACTTCGACGGCCGCCGCGGTGGCCCTGGGCGCACTCGGCGTGCTCACCGCGCGATGGGAGCAAACCGCCGAGGTCGAGTCGGCGGAGCCGCTCGGAGCTGACCAGACGGAGCCCTCGGCGTAGACTGAGACATCCGATCAAACCCTGACGAGCCGAGAAGGCAGGCACCGGAAACCACGTGACGCCACGCGAGACCAACGCTGCTGACGCAGCTAGGGCCCTGCAGGCCGACGCTCAGGTTCGCAGCAGCATCGACATCCCTCCTGATCTCGTCGTGGGCTTGCTGGGTTCGTCGGACGAGAATCTGCGCGCCCTCGAACGCATCCTGGCCGCCGACCTGCATGTTCGCGGCAACGCCGTCACCATCTCGGGTGAACCGGCCGACGTCGCGCTGGCCGAGCGCGCCCTCTCCGAGCTGATCGCGATCGTGGCCGGCGGCCAATCGCTGACCCCGGAGGTGGTGCGCCACAGTGTCGCGATGCTGGTCGGCACCGGCGACGCGTCACCCGCCGAGGTGCTCACCCTCGACATCCTGGCGCGCCGCGGCAAGACCATCCGGCCCAAGACGCTGAACCAGAAGCGGTATGTCGACGCCATCGATGCCCACACGATCGTGTTCGGGGTCGGCCCGGCCGGTACCGGCAAGACCTACCTGGCCATGGCCAAGGCGGTCCACGCGCTGCAGTCGAAGCAGGTCAGCCGGATCATATTGACCCGGCCCGCGGTGGAAGCCGGTGAGCGTCTGGGTTTTTTGCCGGGCACGCTGAGCGAGAAGATCGATCCGTACCTGCGACCGTTGTATGACGCGCTGTACGACATGATGGACCCCGAGCTGATTCCGAAGCTGATGTCGGCCGGGGTCATCGAGGTGGCGCCGCTGGCCTACATGCGTGGACGGACGCTCAACTCCGCGTTCATCGTTCTGGACGAGGCGCAGAACACCACCGCCGAACAGATGAAGATGTTCCTCACGCGGCTTGGCTTCGGGTCCAAGATCGTCGTGACCGGGGACATGACCCAGGTCGACCTGCCGGGCGGCGCCCGGTCCGGCCTGCGGTCGGCCGTCGACATCCTCGATGATGTCGACGACATCTACATCGCCGAGCTGACCAGCGTGGATGTGGTGCGTCATCGGCTCGTTTCGGAGATCGTCGACGCCTACGCGAGGTTTGAGGAACCCGACTCGGGCATGAATCGGGCGGCTCGGCGGGCATCCGGAACCCGAAATCGCCGATGATGGTTCGGTGAGCAGGCCATGACGATCGAAGTGTCCAACGAGTCCGGCATCGACATCTCCGAAGCGGAGTTGGTCAGCGTCGCGCGCTTCGTCATCGCCAAAATGGATGTCAATCCGGGCGCTGAACTGTCGATGGTGCTGCTGGACACCGCGGCGATGGCCGACCTGCACATGCGCTGGATGGACCTGCCCGGCCCGACCGACGTGATGAGTTTCCCGATGGACGAGCTCGAGCCTGGTGGCCGTCCGGACGCGCCCGAGCCGGGGCCGTCGATGCTGGGCGACATCGTGCTGTGCCCGGAATTCGCCGCCGAGCAGGCAGCGGCGGCGGGCCATAGCCTCGGACAAGAGTTGGCGCTGTTGACGATTCACGGCGTGCTGCACCTGCTCGGCTACGACCACGCCGAGCACGACGAAGAGAAGGAGATGTTCGCCCTGCAGGGGCGGCTTCTCGAAGAGTGGGTAGCCGACCAGGTCGAGGCGTACCACTACGACCGGCAGGACGAGCGCGACCGCCGGTTGCTGGACAAGTCAAGGTATTTCGACAATTGAGCCTTTTGAAGCGAGCACTCTGGATCGCGGTTTCGGCCGCGATAGCCTTCGCACCCTCGGTGGTGCTGGTGAGCATGCCCGGCGTGGCGGCGGCGTCGCCGTGCGCCGGCGAGGGGGCAAACCCCGTGTCCTGCCAGCACTGCATGTTCTATGTCGAGGCCTATCACACCGCGAACGTGTGTAACGCCCCGGCGCCGCGGCCGGCCCCGGCACCGACGAGCACCCCGGTGTACATCCCGGAGCCGCCGCCGTTGCCCCTGCCGCCGAGTCCCACGCGTCCGGCGGCGACGCCGGTGCAGACCCCGAAGATCAATCCGCCGGCCCCGGGTGCGCCCCGCAACGTCGGGGTGGTGGCACCGCCGAAGAAGCTGGATGCACCGCCGCAGGCGATCGCGGCGGCCAAGGCCGCACCGGTGGCGCGCCTTAATCCCGCCGACCCGCCGAAACCGCCGACCTCGACGGACTTCAATCAGCAGGTACAGAACGTCATCACCAACCACAGCGAAAACATCGAGCAGATCAGGGCCGACAACAAGGTGCTGGTCCGGCCCCGGCACTGGGACTTCGTCGACTACGACGAGGATCACCGCCCGACCCTGTACAACCCGCTCAGCCAGGCGATGACCTTCCGCTACACCTACGACGGCGCGTCCCGGGACGCGTACCTGCCGGCCGGTGGCCGGATCGTGCTGGATGCCGGCATCGCGGGCCTGGTCCCGTTCACCGCGGTCGGCGAAAGCTATCTGGTCGCGGGCAGCTTCTACGGCGGAGCCTTCGTGCCGCCGCCCAACTCGCAGGGTCCGCCGCCGCCGGAGTACGCCGCGCCGGCGCCCCCGACGCTGTACCAGACCGTCCTGGCCGAAGTCCCCGCCGACAACCAGATCGTGCAGGTCGGCCAGGTGGCGGTGCTGGGTCGCGACGAAAGTCAGCCCGCGGGCAGCCAGGACAGCTTCCTGCTCGACGACACCACCGTGGCCTGGGGCCAGGTGACCGATCCCAGCAGCGGCGTGCAGATCAGGGTCAGCAAGACCCAGTCACTGCCGGGCTTCGGGCCGACCGACAACGGCGACTTCCTGGTGACGCTGGCCGTGCACGGGGACCAGACCCAACCGGCCATGCCCGCTGCGCCGTCCCAACCCTGGTGGCCGTGGGCGGTGCGGTACGGGCTGCTGGTGCTGGCGGTCGTGCTGATCGCCGGTTTGCTCAACCGTCGAGCCAAGAGTGACGAGGCCAAGAAAGAGTCCGCGACCGAGCCAAGGCATTAGCACCGTTGACCGGGATATCTCAGCTCCTCGGTGCGCTCGCGTTGATAATTCTTGGTGCGGTCTTCGCGGCGATCGACGGGGCCATCAGCACGGTGTCGGTGGCCCGGGTGGCCGAGCTGGTGCGCGACGAGCGGCCCGGCGCACGATCGTTGTCGAAGGTGATGGCCGACCGGCCGCGCTACATCAACCTGGTGGTGCTGCTACGCATCACGTGCGAGGTCACCGCGACCGTACTGCTGGTGGTCTTTCTGTACGACAACTTCGGCCTGAACTGGGCGGTGTCCGGCGCCGCCACCATCATGGTGCTGACCAGCTTCATCGTGATCGGAGTGGGCCCGCGCACGCTCGGGCGTCAGCACGCGTACACGATCTCACTGGCGTTGGCCATTCCGCTGCAGGTCATTTCGTCGCTGCTGATGCCGGTCAGCCGCCTGCTGGTGGTCATCGGTAACGCGCTCACCCCCGGCCGCGGCCTGCGAAACGGGCCGTTCGCGTCCGAGATCGAGTTGCGCGAAGTCGTCGACCTGGCTCAGCAGCGCGGCGTCGTCGCCGCCGACGAGCGCCGGATGATCGAGTCGGTGTTCGAACTCGGCGACACCCCGGCGCGTGAGGTGATGGTGCCCCGCACCGAGATGATCTGGATCGAGAGTGACAAATTCGCCAGCCAGGCGACCAATTTGGCGGTGCGCAGCGGACATTCGCGGATTCCGGTGATCGGCGAGAACGTCGATGACATCGTCGGCGTGGTCTATCTGAAAGACCTTGTCGAGCAGACGTTCTTGGCTCCTGACGGTGGTCGCGACATCAAGGTGGCGCAGGTGATGCGCCCGGCCGTCTTCGTGCCCGACTCCAAGCCGCTGGATGCGCTGTTGCGCGAAATGCAGCGCGACCGCAACCACATGGCGCTGCTCGTCGACGAGTACGGCGCGATCGCCGGTCTGGTCAGCATCGAAGACGTGCTGGAGGAGATCGTCGGTGAGATCGCCGACGAATACGACGAGGCCGAGGTCGCGCCGATAGAAGACTTGGGTGACAAGCACTTTCGGGTGTCTTCGCGGCTGCCGATCGAAGATGTCGGCGAACTCTACGACATCGAATTCGACGACGATCTCGACGTCGACACGGTGGGCGGGCTGCTGGCACTGGAGCTGGGCCGGGTTCCGCTGCCCGGAGCCGAGGTGGTCTCGCACGGCCTGCGGCTGCGGGCCGAGGGTGGGCCCGACCATCGCGGGCGGGTGCGGATCGGCACCGTGCTGCTGAGCCCGGCCGAGTCGGAGGACCACGAGCTCGAGGGCGCGCATCATGGCTGAGCAACTCGACTCCGAGGACGTCGAGCTGGTAGTGCTGGCCCGGTCGGCGATGGCCCGGGCGCAGGCCGGCAGCGCGGCCTCGGTGCGCGACGTCGACGGCCGCACGTATGCGGCTGCGCCCGTGGAGTTGTCGGCGCTGCGGCTCACCGGACTGCAGGCCGCGGTGGCCGCGGCCGTATCCAGCGGGGCGACGGGCCTGCAGGCCGCCGTGCTGGTGGCGGGGTCGGCCGACGACGCCGGCATCGCCGCGGTGCGCGAGCTCAGCCCGACCGCGGCGATCATCCTCACCGATCGCGCCGGCGACCCGCTATGAGCGAATTCCGTTCGGGCTTCGTATGTTTGGTGGGCCGGCCGAACACCGGCAAGTCGACGCTGACGAACGCTCTGGTCGGCACCAAGGTGGCGATCACCTCGAAGCGCCCGCAGACCACCCGCCACACGATCCGCGGCATTGTGCACCGGGAGAACTTTCAGATCATCCTGGTCGACACCCCGGGCCTGCACCGGCCGCGCACGCTGCTGGGCAAGCGGCTCAACGAATTGGTGCGGGACACCTACACCGAAGTCGACGTGATCGGATTGTGCATCCCGGCCGACGAGGCCATCGGACCCGGAGACCGCTGGATCCTCGACCAGATTCGTTCGGTCGCTCCGAAGACCACCCTCGTCGTGATCGTCACCAAAATCGACAAGGTGCCCAAGGACCGGGTGGCGGCCCAGCTCCTCGCGGTCAGTGAACTCGTCGACGGTGCGGCCGAAATCGTTCCGGTGTCAGCGGTGGCCGGCACCCAGGTCGACGTGCTGATCGATGTGCTGGCCGCCGCGTTGCCCCCCGGCCCGGCGTACTACCCCGACGGCGAGCTGACCGACGAGCCCGAAGAGATCCTGATGGCCGAGCTGATTCGCGAGGCCGCGCTCGAAGGCGTCCGCGACGAGCTTCCGCATTCGCTGGCCGTGGTAATCGACGAGGTCAACCCGCGCGAGGACCGCGACGACCTGATCGACGTGCACGCGCTGCTCTATGTCGAGCGGGACAGCCAGAAGGGCATCATCATCGGCAAAGGCGGGGCCCGGCTGCGCGAAGTGGGCACGGCGGCGCGCGGGCAAATCGAGAAGCTGCTGGGCACCAAGGTATATCTCGACCTGCGGGTGAAGGTTGCCAAGAACTGGCAGAGCGACCCCAAACAGCTTGGGCGACTGGGCTTCTAGCTAAATCGCGTCGTGGTCACAGACGACGCTGAGTGATGGCTGCATCCGTTCCAAGAATCCTTTGAGGGCTTTCCCAGAAGGTTTCTCTAACGGTCGACGCGGACCGGCGAATTCGGAACGCACCGAAGCCGATCACGGTAGAAGGAGGGTCGCTGGCGATGACGCAACCGTTGGCGGTCAACGTCGAGAAGCAAGAACTTCTGGCCCGGGCCGCCGAGCTGGAGCAGCCGATCCCGGGTCTGCCGTCGGAATTGCAAGCGCTGCAGGCGCCGTGCAACCTTGCGCCGATCGTCGCGGCCGCCGAACAACTTGTCTTGTCCGCCAACAACATGCGGATCTATTTGGCGGTGGGCGAAAAAGAGCGGGCAAATCTGGCGGAGTCACTGCGCAACGCGGCCGAGGCGTACGAGGACGCGGACGAGGGCGCCGCGCAGGCTCTGCACAACGGAACCTCCGTGTCGAACCGGCCGGTGCAGCACGCCGCTCAGGTGGTGGACCGGGCCTCGCTGAAGGACACGCGCCTGGCGGCCGACCCGTTGCCGAACGAGTTTCAGACGGTCAAACAACGGGCGTTCGACTTGGAGCAACCCGACCAAGGTGCCGCATTTCTCGCCTTCGCGGATGCGTGGGCGGCCCATCGTGTTGCGCTGCTGCAGGCCGTCGTTCGCTTCCGGCCGTTCACCGAATGGTCGGGCACGGCGTGCGCGGCCGTCGAGGCGAACTTCGATCAACAGCGATCGTGGCTGACCGGGATGGCGGAATTGTGCAACCAGTTGGTCACTCAGGCCCACACCGTCGTGGCCGCGCATCGCTGGATGCGCGGTGCGCACATCGTATTTCCCGATCTCAATCCTGCCGGCGGAGACTACGTCCTCGACTACGCGGAAATTCTGCGTTGCGAACAAACCTGGGAACGGATTTGGGACGACCCCACCCAGGCCGCATACAAGCAGTCCTACATCGAGTTTTTCCAGAAAGCCCAGGAAAAGTCGGACGAACTCATCGCGCAATACCAGCAGAAGGCGAACCTGCCGCTGGCTCCGATCAACCCTGCGACACCGCCGGCGGCCACCGGAATCCAGCCGCCGTCGGACGACGACCTGCCCGACGGCGGCGGGTCACTGTATCCGGACGGCTCACCCGGCGATGCGCCGGCCGGGGTACCCAGCGTCCCCAGCATCCCGAGTCTGCCGATGGGCAGCACCCCAAAGGCGCCGCCGCAGCCCAGCCCCGCCTTGGCGGGGATCAACAACACCAAGGTTGCGGGCCTGCCGAAAGCGGGTGCGCCGGGGCTCAAGCCGGCGTCGATCGGCCTCGGCGGGCTCGGAATGCCGTCGACCCCGTTGCAGGATCCGCACTACGGCACGGCGTCGCCGGGTGCCGCGGCGAAGGGTACCGAGGGCGCCGGCTTCGCGGCTCCCGGCCGCAGCGGGGGCGGTGCGACGGGCGGCGGCATGGGCGCGGCGCCACTGGGCGCCCCGGGCGATCGGGGTGCCGGCAAGGGCAAGCGCGTGCAACGCGACGACGACGCGATCTACACCGAGAACCGCGCGTGGACCGAGGGGATCATCGGGCGACTCCCGGCGCCGAAGAGCGCTACCGACCAGAAAGGTCAGAAGCCGTGAGCATCGTGCGGCCGACGGGTCAGTACGCCGAGCAGATGCTGGCACCCAACGGGTGGCCCCAGGTCGATGAGGACGCCTTGTATGACCGGGCTCGGCAGTACACGCGGGTAATGTCGGACATCACCGGAGTCCTGGAAGCCTGCCGGCACGAGCAGATTTCGATCTTCGAAACCGGTGTCTGGAAGGGCGCGTCGGCCGGCACCGCCGGCGACGAGCTGGCAATACGTATCGACGAGCTGGCCACGCTGCAGCGTCATTTGGCGAGAGTGATTGCCTGGCATCGGGATATCGCGGGGTCGGTCGTCCGGGCCAAGGCCGAAATCGGCGACAACGTGGAGCTCGCTCACCGGAGGATCAACGAACTGGAGAACGACGTCCGCCTCGAGGCCGCCGAGCGAAGTGGCGCGATCGGGGCGCTGGTGAGTGCGACGCTGGCCGGCAATGTCAGCGTGGTGAGCGACACCGCCGAGCAGATTCGGGCAATCAAGCAGGGAGCGCTCCCGGCTAGTGCACCGCGGAACCTGCTCAGCCAGCAGGCATTAGCGCCCGCCGACCACGATTCCCCGGCGGACGCTCCCGATCGGCCGGCTTCGTGCGCGCCCGCCGGCCTTACGCCGGCAACGCTGTCGCCGTCGGTGCCAGAAGTGGGCCAGCGACCGACCCCTCAGCTGCCTTCGTTGCCGGGACTGACATCGGTTTCGTCGCCGGCCCCGGCCCCGGTAACGCCGGCGGCTGCTGGACGCCCCGTGGCCGCGATGCCGTGGACTTCGGGTGGGGGACCGGCCGTCGCGAAAAGCTCGGCAACACCGCTGCTTTCGCATGGGGGTGTCCGGAGCAAGGGCGTGGTATCGGTTCGACCGTCGTCGGGCGACCGGTCAACGACGCAGGCCGAAGAGGCTGCCGCTCTGCCGGGCATGCCCATGACATCGGCCACGGCCGGCGCCGGTCAGGGCTCGGGTTCGCGTCCTCTAATCGGACAGACCCGCGCGGACAAGTCCGCGGTACGCCCGGCCGCGGCTGGCACGACGGCACCTCGGCACCGGGCCGCTTCGCGCCGGGAATCAGCCGAGCCTCGTAGGGCGCCGGATACCGTTGCAGCGCAACTTGTTCCGATCTCTTTGGCGCGGGCCTCTCGTGATGCCATTGCCGATGCGACGGTGGGCAACGCGGCCCGTGGCGTGGGGTCTGGCCGGCTGCGGTTGGCGCGTCAGGTCGCGGCCGCTTTGAACGCGCCGGTCGCCGGCAGCACGGGGGATATCGGCTTCTTCTGGCTGACCGCGCTGACCACTGACGGCGAAATCGTGGTGGCCAACAGCTACGGCCTGGCCTACATCCCCGACGGCGTGCAGCTGCCCGAAAACGTGCACATGGCAAGCGCCGACGAGGCGATACCGACCGGCGAGCGGGCGCGCTGGGCCACCTATCCGGTGCTGGCCGTGCAGGCCTGGGCGAGACATCGCGGCAGTGAGCTGAGGGCGGTTATCGGAACCGAGAAGCAGTTGGCCGATTGCGATCCCGGCGCGGCCAAGGTCGTCCTGAGCGCCGATGACATCCCGGACAGCGGCGCGATGGTGGGGCGCACCCGGCTCGAAGTAGTGGACCCGCAAGCGGCTCATCGATTGGCGGCGACCCCGGATCGGGACCTGCTCGAATTGGTATCGCCGGCACCGGCCGGCGACCGGCCGGCCGATCGACGAGCCACGCTGTGGATCGCGGTGATGCAGCCTCTGGCCAGCCAGCTTGCCGGCCGCCAAGCCGCACATCTGCGGGCGATGCGGTCTTACGCCGTGCACACCCGGGAGGTACTCCTGAACCGGGCGCACACCACGGTGGATCCGGTCGCCCAGCGCAACACCGTCGCCGACTGGCTCTACTGGAATCACCTCGCCGCGCGCCTAGACGACACCCTCGTCGAGGCGGCGTAATTCTGGAATTCCTTCCAAGAATCTGTCAAGGGCCATCGCCGAGAATTCAGTCAACGGTCGGAAAGCCACCGGCCCGGTTCATCGCCGAACCGCACCAAACGCATCGAGAGCAAGGAAACGCAGATGAACGTATTCGTAGATGCCGCAAGGCTGATCGCCAATCTGGGCGGCATAGGCGCCCAATTCAATGGCTCAGGTAGCGCGAGTTACGGCGGCGAATACATTGCGTCGAGTGTGACCAGCATGAGCGCCGACGCACTGTCGGGCGGCCTCGTCGGCTACAAGATGGTTCAGCAATATCGACTGTCCCGGAACATGTCTCCCGAAGAGCTGGAAGAGATGAACAAGGGGATGAAGGACAGCACCAGTCTCATCCTCAAGACGCTCACCGTCGTCGACGTCGTGGAGCTGATGACCGGATTCGGGCCGCCCTGCGACGGCGGGGATTTCGCGGCAGGATCTCAACAGCTCATCGAAATCTCGGACCAGCTGATGTCGGCGCTCCCGGATGACGACTGGCAGGGCGATGCGTCCCAGGCCTATGCCCAACAGGTGACGGCACTGAGGACTCTTGCGCAAGGGATGGCTGAGCTGGACCGTCAGCTTGCCGACATCACCAAGAATCAGGCCGAGTGGGTCACCCATATGCGGTTGGCCTTCGGCATATTGAAGGATCTCCTGATGGCGGCATTTGGCATTGAGGTGGCCCTGAAGATAGCGGTGCCTGCGCCGGCCGGCCTCGCCCTCGCCGAAACATTCGCGACCACCGTTGCCGTCTTGGGGATCGCTGCTGCCAGCTCCTTCGTTTTCACGCTGTTGCGCTACTCGCAAGACAACGCGGGTAAGGCCAACGAAATAATCTCCAAATACCAAAAGCTGGCTCCGGTTCCAACGGGTCCCACGTCTGCCGAGTCGCACGTGGCCACCGCGCTGAAGTCCACCACGCCCGACTTCGGCGAGGTCTCGAGGCAGATGACTGATGTGTTCAGCGCGGTCGAACTCGCCACGCCGGCACGCCCGGATGCTTCGACGAAGCAAAGCACCCCCGCCGGCGCGGGTGAAACCTCGCAGCGACGGGGCGTGTTGGACGCGCGCGATGAGGCGGCTGCGGCCACGTCATCATCGGGCGCGCCTACCTTGGCGCCAATCGCCCAAATGCCTGGCAAAGCCGCACAACTCAGTCAGACTGCGGGGCCGCGGCCGATTTACCCCGTGCCCCGAACGGGCCAGAAGGCGGGTCTTGCCGAGGACGACGGGTTTGCCGACGACGTCGACGACGGCGTAGCGGCACCGGGTGCCCAGGGCACCGAGCGCGCACCCATCGCGTTCGCCGCACCCGAGGCCACCGTACGACGTGCCGGGTAAAGTCCACGTGCAGTCAAAGTTCTTGTCAAACAACCCAATACATGCTTGAAAAGGAGAACACGCCATGTCCGATTTAGTCGTCACGCCGAACTACCTCGACCAGCTGGCCACAGTTGAGAAGCAAACATCCGCGAAGATCGGATCGGCGGCCGAGGTGACCGAGGGGATCAGCTCCGCCGTCTGGCTTACCCACGGGGTGGGCAGCGAGCCCTCCAATATCGCGCTGACTCGTGTCGAGGCCGCGCGCCGTTGCGCGGTCGAGGCGATGCAAAGTGTCTGCCAGGACCTCGCCGCCAAGCTGGGCACGGCCGCCGCCGCCTACGCCAGCACCGACGAGCTGGCGGCCGGCACCATCGACAAGCAACTCCTTGGCCGCTGAAAGACGATGCCCTCCCACTCCCGGTGGGAGGGCATCGTCGTCTGCGCAATCGTTTCAACATCCATGCGCCGGGTACCACTGACCGACCGATACGGCCTCAATCGGAAGGCAAGACATGGATGCGTTAACTTTTCTCCGCCAAGACCACAAAAGCGTGCTCGGATTGTTCGAGACGCTCGATGGTGCCCCGTCGGGCTCCGGCGCCGAAGCCAGCGGCCTGGAAACCACGGTGAACAACCTGATCATCGCCGAGTCGCAGCACGAAGCGATCGAAGAGCAGTTCTTCTGGCCCGCGGTACGCGAGGCGCTCGGTGATGCGTTCGCCGACAAGGCAATCGAACAGGAGCAGACCGGCAAGAAGCTGCTCCAGCGGCTAGAAGACGGCAAGCCCGGCGAGCCGGATTACCACGAAGCATTGCAGCAATTCGTCGAAGCGGGCCGCGAACACATCGCCTACGAGCAAGAGGTGGTGTGGCCCCAGGTCGAACAGGTAATGAGTCGCGAGGAGCTGGAGAAGATCGGCGAAAAGCTGGAAGCGGCAAAGAAAATCGCCCCCACCAGGCCG
Source organism: Mycobacterium ahvazicum (assembly GCF_900176255.2). Lineage (GTDB taxonomy): Bacteria > Actinomycetota > Actinomycetes > Mycobacteriales > Mycobacteriaceae > Mycobacterium > Mycobacterium ahvazicum. The sequence goes on along the minus strand of NZ_FXEG02000003.1, from coordinate 1,179,057 downwards.
CACCCCGACACTCCGCCGAACGCTGCGGTGCAGATGACGATGGGAGTGGGCGCGGCGGTGATAGACCACGTGCGCGATGCGGTCACCGGCCGCAGCCAAGACAACCCGCCGGACCCACAAGCCCACTAGGCAATACGAAGACTGGGCATCGGAGCATCCGATGCCCAGTCTTCGCTGTTACCCGATCAGGTTGTGGGCGAGTGCTGTTCGTGCGTGAACGGCTTTTCGGCCTCGACCGCCGGCGAGCCCTCAGGGTTCTGTTCGGCTCCCTTGTTTTGTCGCGCCTGTCCGCCCAGCCATTGCTTTTCCGGCTTTTCCACGTAGTCCCATTCCATGCCTTGCGGCCACGGACCCTGCCCCTCGTTCCACGGCCCACGGATCGATTCGCCGCCGCCGTCGGACATGTTGAACGCCACATTTTGGAAACGGGGATCGCCCGCCAACTGCCCCGGCGGGAAGTTGACCGGAAGTTCGTTGAGCGCAGCGGTGAATTGCTGATAATGCGCCACTTCACGCGTCATCAAGAACGTCAGGGTCTCCTGCACGCCCGGATCATCGGTGAACTGCTTGAGGTACTCGTAGACGACTTTGGCCCGGGACTCGGCGGCGACGTTGTTGCGCAGGTCGACGGTGGGATCGCCGTTGGCATCGATGAATGCCCCGGTCCAGTTGTTGCCCCCGGAGTCTTTGACGTCGGGTCCACCGCCGCTGAGCACGAGGAACATCGGGTTGACGGCGACCTGATGAATGATGTTGTCGCGCCCGTTCGTACTGGCGACGGCCGGCATCCAGTCGCACCGTTGATTCGCGATCTTGAGATCGTCGCTGAGTCCATCGAGCAACATGGTGATCATCGATCCGACCATCTCGAGATGGCTGAGCTCCTCGGTGGCGATGTCCATGAAAAGGTCGTACATCTTGGGATTCTTTTGGCGCAGCACGAACGCCTGGGTGAAGTACTGCAGCGCTGCGGTGAGTTCGCCGTTGGCGCCGCCGAATTGCTCCATGAGCAGCGATGCGAACCGCGGGTCGGGTTCGGTGACCCGTACTTCGAACTGAAGATCTTTGTTGTGCATGAACATTGATTGCCTCCTGGAGTGTCGGCACGGCTGGTGTGCGCAGCCGGGTACCCGGGGCATTGGCCGCCAAACGCGGTTATCCAGGTACCCATAGAGACCGTTTGCGCATGCCGGCCGCGGGTAGCCGGTGCGCATGACGCAAGCAAAGTTGGCACTGGTGACCGGGCGTCTATGACTTGGTCGTCGCTGCGAAGGAAAGTCGATACCGATCAGCCGCTAGAAACTGGAAATCCGTTGGGCGCCTGAGCTTTAACGGTATGGCTTTAATCGTGTGGACGGAAGTGGTCGTGCTCCCACCACACCTTCGGCTGCTTGGCGGCCCAGCCGCAGACAGCCTCCAACTCGGCGGCCAGCGAGATCAGCACGCCCTCGCTGTTCGCCGGGCCCATCAACTGCACACCGATCGGCAAGCCGTCCGAGGTGAACCCGGCCGGCACGTTGATCGACGGCCAGCCCAACACATTCCACGGCCAGGTCGCCGGGCACGCCTTGATCATGGCCCGGTCGGTGCCCAAGCCACTGAGCCGGTCAAAGGATCGGGCCAGGGGCGGTGGCTGCGCGGTCGTCGGGGCCACCACCACGTCGACGATGTCGAAAATCGAGCCCACCCGCCGTTGCAGCGCGGCTTCGTGCACCCGCGCGTTGCGCAGGATCGCCTGTCCCAACACATGGCCCATCCGCAGGTTGGACAGGGTGCGAGGGTCCAGCACGACGCCGTCGCCCAACCGCTCCTCCCATTCCCTCAGTCCCGCAGTCGATCTGGCCAGAAAATCCCATCCCAACCGCACGCCGTAGTCCGGGTTACCGTTCACAACCGTGTGGCCGAGCAATTGCAGCTGCTTGCCCACTACTCGGGTCGCGGCCAGTATCTCCGGATGCAGCTTGGCCCGAAAGAAGGTGTACGCGAACCGGGTTGACAGCGCGATGTTCAGCGGACCCGGGGCGATGCTGACATAGTCGGACGCCCGCAGCGGCGGCGGCTTGTGCCGGTCACCCTCGACATTGCCCGACGCCGCGTCGAGAACCAGTGCCGCGTCGGCGACCGTGCGGGCAAGCACGCCGTTGACCGTGATCCCGTTGAACGACTCCGGTAGCGGCCAGGTCGAGATGCGGCCGCGCTGCGGTTTGATGCCGACCAGATGCGTCCACGCTGCCGGGATGCGGATGCTGCCGGCACCGTCGGAGCCGATCGCCGCGGTGACCAGGCCGGCGGCCACCGCGGCGGCGCTACCGCCGGACGAGCCGCCCGGGGTGTGCCGCCGTGACCACGGATTGCGGGTGTGCCCGAATCCCGGCCCGCTGGTGAACGGCCACTGCCCCAGCTCGCAGGTGTTGGTCTTGCCGACGATCACCGCTCCGGCGGCCTTGAGGCGGCGCACCACCTCGGAGTCCTGGGTGGCGGGGCGCACATGGCCGTCGGTGCCGAAGGCGGTGGGCACGCCGGCAACATCGACGTCGTCCTTCACCGCGATCGGGACGCCCAGCAACGGCGCCGTTTCGCCGGCGGCTCGTCGCCGGTCGGCCTCGGCCGCGTCGGCCAGCGCGGACTCCGTCAGGACCACCCGGAACGCGTTCAGCGTGGACTGGCTGACATCGATCGCATGCAGCGAACGCCGCACCAATGTGTCGGAGGTCACCGCACGGCTGTTCAGCTGATACAGCAGGTCAGTGAGTGTGGGCAGGCGCGTGCCGCGGGACCCGGAAACGGACCCAGAACCGGGTCCAGGAGCGCCAATCACGGGGTACGAGACTATCGGCGCGGATCCCCGCGATGTCGCGGCGGGGTGCAAAACTATTGATATGCGGCTGTATCGAGACCGAGCGGTAGTGCTGCGCCAGCACAAGCTCGGCGAAGCAGACCGAATCGTGACCCTGCTGACCCATGATCACGGGTTGGTCCGTGCGGTGGCTAAGGGGGTGCGCCGCACCCGCAGCAAATTCGGCGCGCGGCTGGAGCCGTTCGCGCACATCGACGTGCAGTTGCATCCCGGCCGCAATCTGGACATCGTCACCCAGGTCGTTTCCATCGACGCGTTCGCCACCGACATCGTCAGCGACTACGGCCGGTACACCTGCGGGTGCGCGATGCTGGAAACCGCCGAGCGCCTCGCCGGCGAGGAGCGCGCGCCCGCCCCGGCGCTGCACCGGCTCACCGTGGGCGCGCTGCGGGCGGTGGCCGACGGACGCCGCCCCCGTGACCTGCTCCTGGACGCCTACCTGCTGCGGGCCATGGGCATCGCCGGCTGGGCGCCGGCGCTGACCGAGTGTGCCCGCTGCGCCACACCCGGTCCGCATCGGGCATTCCACATCGCCGCTGGGGGCAGCGTCTGCCCACACTGCCGTCCCGCGGGCTCGACGACACCGCCGCTGGGCGTGCTGGAACTGATGTCCGCGCTGCACGATGGCCATTGGGAGGCCGCCGAGGCGACGCCGCAATCCCACCGCAGCCATGTCGGCGGATTGGTGGCCGCCCACCTGCAATGGCATCTGGAACGCCAGCTCAAGACGTTGCCGCTGGTGGAGCGCAATTATCGGGCAGACCGTCCCCCGCAAGCCGGGGGTACCGGCACCATCGCCGAGCAGCGCGCCGCGCTGCTCGGGCAGGATGAGGCCTGTGGCTAATCGGATGGCTAACCGGGCCGTGAACACATCCGTCACATCCGTCACATCCGCCCCTCCGCCGGTCGACATGTGCTTTGCCCGCCTCCGAGCGACAACCGCCGGACGCCGATTTTTGTCGCGCGGAGGCGGGCAAAGGACCGTCCAGCCCCAGCCGAGGCCAGTGGGGCGGACGTGACAAACCGGGCCTTCCCGCAACTGCCCGCCGCACCCGAGGACTATCCGACTTTTCCCGACAGGTCGACGTGGCCGGTGGTGTTCCCCGAGTTGCCGCCGTCTCCCGACGGCGGACCGAGCCGGCCGCCGCAGCACATTTCGAAGGCGGTCGCTCCGCGGATCCCGGCGGATCGACTGCCCAACCACGTGGCGATCGTGATGGACGGCAACGGCCGCTGGGCCACCCAACAAGGCCTGAGCCGCACCGACGGCCACAAGGCGGGGGAGGCCGTCGTCATCGACGTCGTCTGCGGCGCAATCGAAATCGGGATCAAGTGGCTCAGCCTGTACGCCTTCTCCACCGAGAACTGGAAGCGTTCTCCCGAGGAGGTCCGCTTCCTGATGGGCTTCAACCGCGACGTGGTGCGCATGCGCCGGGTGAGCCTGCAGGCGATCGGGGTCAAGATCCGCTGGGTGGGCTCGCGGCCCCGCTTGTGGCGCAGCGTGATCAATGAATTGGCGGTCGCCGAGGAGATGACGAAAGGCAACGACGTCATCACCGTCAATTACTGCGTCAACTATGGCGGCCGCGCCGAAATCGCGGCGTCCGCAAAGGAAATCGCACGCTTGGCGGCTGCCGGCCGGCTGAACCCCGAGCGCATCACCGAGGCGACGGTGGCCCATCACCTGCAGCGGCCCGACATCCCCGACGTGGATCTGTTTTTGCGGACCTCCGGGGAGCAACGGTCCAGCAACTTCATGCTGTGGCAGGCGGCCTACGCCGAATACATTTTTCAGGACAAGCTGTGGCCCGATTACGACCGTCGCGACCTGTGGGCGGCCTGCGAGGAATACGCGGACCGCAATCGACGGTTTGGGAGCGCCTGATGCCATCTCTACAAGAGCGGCTCGGATCGATTCTGCGCGACGTGCTGACGGTCGAGAACGAACCCGACGGCGGGCTGACGGTGCACCATGACGGCACCTTCGCGTCGCTGCGGGTGGTGAACATCGCCGAGGGGCTCGACCTGGTGTCGCTGACCCAGGTGGTGGCGTGGGATCTGCCGCTGACCAAGAAACTCGGCGATCAGGTCGCCAAGCAGGCGCACAACAGCAACTTCGGCAATGTGACCGTGGTCGAGAAGGTCAGCGACAAGGCCGCGCAGCGCAATTCCGGCGAGGGCGCGGCCAAGACCGCGGACGTGATGCTGCGCTACAACTTTCCCGGCGCGGGCCTGGCCGACGACGCCCTGCGCACCCTGATCCTGTTGGTGCTCGACTCGGGCGCGCAGATGCGGCGCGTCCTGACGGCCTGAGTTCTCGCCGAGTGTGCGGCCAGCCGCACATTCGGCAGGGCTAGCGGGCCCTAGCGGCCGCAGTCCGAGCAGGTCCCGAAGATCTCGATGGTGTGGCTGACCTCGGAGTAGCCATGCTTGGCGGCAACCTGTGACGCCCATTCCTCGACCTCGTGGTCGCCCACCTCGATGGTGGACCCGCAGTGGCGGCACACCAGATGGTGGTGATGGTGCTCCGAGCAGCGCCGGTAGACGGACTCGCCGGTGTCGGTGCGCAGCGTGTCGACCATTCCCGCCGACGCCATCGACTGCAGCGTCCGGTAGACCGTGGTCAGCCCGATGTTCTCGCCGCGGCGGCGCAGCTCGTCGTGCAGCTCCTGGGCCGAGCGGAATTCGTCCAGCGTTTCCAGCAGCGTGGAGATCGCCGCCCGCTGACGGGTGGAACGGACGCTCGGCCCGGTCATGGCGTGTCCTCGCTGGCGTGGGCGACGGCGTCGACGACGATGTGCGCCAAGTGGTGGTCGGCCAGTCGGTACAGCACCTCGCGGCCGGACCGCTCCCCGGCAACCACTCCCGCCGCCTTGAGAATCTTCAAATGCTGGCTGACCAGCGGTTGTGGCACGCTCAGCGCGTCGACCAGCTCGTGCACGCAGCGCTGGGATTCGCGGAGTTGCAGCACGATGGCGATCCGCACCGGTGCGGCCAGGGCCCGCAGCAGCTCACCGGCGGCATCCAGGATTTCTCGCGACGGCGGCTCGGGATATTCGGCGAAGGGAGCATGCTCGCCGGCGCTCGCCTCGCCGTGCCGGTGGGCGACCAGATCCGACGATGAGCCGTTGGCGGCGGTCGGCGATGAGGAGGGCATCACCATGCGAGCGTCATCTCCTCGAAAGTGCCGGGTATGTGGAGTGCCCACTATAGAGAACGACTTCCACTGTCACATGCATGATGACGCATGTCAAAGACCGCGGCCCGGTCGATACGATTGCTGGTGTTTCGCGGGCGACGATTCGTCGCCTCGCCTCCTCAGTTATCCGAAAGGGAGTGGACCACCCCGTGGCGTCCGTCATCGACACCGTCGTCAACCTGGCCAAACGGCGTGGATTCGTCTATCCCTCGGGGGAGATCTACGGCGGCACCAAGTCGGCGTGGGACTACGGGCCGCTGGGTGTGGAGCTCAAGGAGAACATCAAGCGGCAGTGGTGGCGCGCCGTGGTCACCGGCCGCGACGACGTCGTGGGACTCGACTCGTCGATCATCCTGCCGCGCCAGGTCTGGGTGGCCTCCGGCCACGTCGAGGTGTTCCACGACCCGCTGGTGGAGTCGCTGATCACGCACAAGCGCTACCGCGCCGACCATCTGATCGAGGCCTACGAGGCCAAACACGGGCATCCGCCGCCCAACGGACTGGCAGACATCCGCGACCCCGAGACCGGCGAGCCGGGTCAATGGACCGAGCCGCGCGAATTCAACATGATGCTCAAGACCTACCTCGGCCCGATCGAGACCGAGGAAGGGCTGCACTACCTGCGGCCCGAGACCGCGCAGGGGATCTTCATCAACTTCGCCAACGTGGTGACGACGGCGCGGCGCAAGCCGCCGTTCGGCATCGGGCAGATCGGCAAGAGTTTTCGCAACGAGATCACCCCGGGAAACTTCATCTTCCGCACCCGCGAGTTCGAGCAGATGGAGATGGAGTTCTTCGTCGAGCCGTCGACCGCAAAGGAGTGGCACCAGTACTGGATCGACACCCGGCACCAGTGGTACACCGACCTCGGCATCAACCCCGAGAACCTGCGCTTGTACGAACACCCCAAAGACAAGCTGTCGCACTATTCCGACCGCACCGTCGACATCGAGTACAAGTTCGGATTCCAGGGCAACCCGTGGGGTGAGCTGGAGGGCGTCGCCAACCGGACTGATTTCGACTTGTCAACGCACGCAAAGCATTCCGGTGCCGACCTGTCCTTCTATGATCAGGCCAGCGACACCCGGTACACGCCGTACGTGATTGAACCCGCGGCCGGCCTGACCCGGTCGTTCATGGCGTTTTTGATCGATGCCTATGCCGAGGACGAGGCCCCCAACGCCAAGGGCGGCGTGGACAAGCGCACCGTGCTTCGCCTGGACCACCGGCTGGCCCCGGTCAAGGCGGCGGTGCTGCCGCTGTCCCGGCACGCCGACCTGAGCCCCAAGGCGCGGGACCTGGCCGCCGAATTGCGGAAGTCTTGGAACATCGACTTCGACGATGCGGGTGCGATCGGGCGCCGCTACCGGCGCCAGGACGAGGTCGGCACGCCGTTCTGTGTGACAGTGGATTTCGACTCCTTGGAGGACAACGCCGTCACCGTGCGCGAACGCGACGCCATGACGCAGGAGCGGGTGTCACTGGATGCTGTCGCCGACTACCTGGCGGTTCGACTCAAGGGCGCCTAGCGGGCCGTTGATCGGCTATTTCGGCAAACCGGGCCATTTGGGTGTAGTGCTGCCCTACGATCCGGCCTTAGTCTTATACGCAGTGTCTTATACGCAGTGTCCAGTCGCTGGTGACTGTCGGGGTGCAGTTGAAAGGCCGTTGAAACGGCTGGTCGTGTCGAGGTAGTAGATGGTTCTGAATTTCGCGTTTTTGCCGCCGGAGATCAACTCGGCCCTGATGTACGGAGGTGCAGGCTCAGGGCCGCTGTTGGCTGCGGCCGCTGCCTGGGATGGCCTGGCCGCCGACATGTGGGCGTCGGCGTCGTCCTTCGACTCCGTCGTCTCGGGCCTGGCGTCCAATGGGCAGTGGACGGGTCCCTCGTCGGAATCGATGACGCAGGCGGCAGCACCGTATCTGCAGTGGTTGCACACCGCGGCGGCGCACGCCTCGATGTCGGCCGTGCAGGCCCGGGTGGCGGCGACGTCGTACGAGTCGGCATTCGCCGCGACGGTGCCTCCCGCGGCGATCGCAGCGAACCGCATCCAGCTGATGGTGTTGATCGCGACGAACATCCTGGGCCAGAACACGGCGGCGATCGCGGCCACCGAGTTCGAATACATGGAGATGTGGCTTCAGGACGTGATGGCGATGTTCGGGTATCACGCCGGGGCGCAATCCGTCATGGCGGCGTTGCCGTCGATCACGTCGGCACCGTCGAGCCTGGCCGGCCTGTTCACGACGCCGCTGAGCACGCTGGCGTCGCAATTCGCCGGGGCGTTGTCGTCGGTGGGCGGTCAGATATTCGGTCCGGGTTTCTCGTCGGCGGTGACCGCGATTCAGTCCGCGTTGACCCAGGTGGGGTCGATCGTCACCTCGACGCCGGTTTCGTCGTTGATGTCGGCAGCCCAAATCGGGATGTATCCCGCGACCACGTTGCCTCCGATGATGGCGCTGGCGCAGGGCACCGCGCCGGTGACGTCGCTGGCCGGTGCGACGAACATGGCGGCCACGGGTGCGTCGCAGACCGTCGGTTCGACCGCACCGGCGATGAGAATGATGAGCGGCGACGGGAGCTGGGGCTCGTCCATCTCGGCCAGTCTGGGCAGGGCGCGGCTGGTGGGCGCGATATCGGTGCCCCCGGTCTGGCAGGGTTCGACGCCCGCCCCGATCGCCACCTCCGCGATGGCGGGTGCGGGAGCGTCCGGCACCGTGGCAGAGCCGGTCGGATCGACCAGCGGCATGCCGATGCCGGCGCGGGTGGCCGCGGATCGTGACAAACCGGCCGAAATGGTGGGCAAGGCCGGAACCAGCGCGACCCACGTGGTGCAGTCCCGGCCGAAGGTGGTGCCTAGAAAGGGCGCGTGAAGGGGGGCCGGAGCGTGGCCGGGCGCAATTGCCGGGGCGGTCATACGAATGAATCGTGTGTGTCGCAAATTTCTCGAGATGCAGCCAACTTCTATTCATCGGTTACCCGCTTAATCAAACTATTAGGTACGGTTTGCGACGGCGAATGATTCCGGCCCACGCAATGTTCGCCAGAAGACACGTACCGCAAGCACCCTCCCCGTCGGGCGCTGGTCCGGTGCCCGAGTCCGGCGGGCCCGGACAAGTGGTTGCCGCGCCGGGGTCCTGCGGCGGCCGTTGCCACGAACGGGCGGGTCGCCTCCCCGCAAAATCCCTGTCGAGCAACGGTTTTCGCGCTCGGGCCAGCCGGCCTGCCGGGTGTGGCGTGCTACCCCGCACGGTCGCATCCGGCGATGCCGCGACCGAGCGGCTCGAGCCGACCGCGCTCCCAGGTTGGCGGGTGGCTGAATTTTGATGATTAACGTCGACAAGAACCGTAAATTTCCGACAATTGTCCTTAGCTTTGCTTTAGTATGAAAAATACTTGCGGCGATTTGTGCGCCGTTGGGGTCTGTGTTAACAGAGTTTCGGGTGTGGAAGGGGGCATCATGCTTTTGCCTCTTGGTTCACCTCTGCCGGACGATTCGGTCGCGGCAGTTCGGGGTGAGTCAGGCATGCTCGGTCGCTTGACGGTTCCGCTCAGCTGGGGCGTGGCCGTTCCGCCGGACGACTATGACCATTGGGCACCGGAGCGCGCGGAGCGCTCCGATGCCGCTGGCAAGGCGACCGACGGGCCCGATACAGAGGCGGCGGCCGACGGCATGAGTGAAAAGAAGGAATGGGGGCATTGGAACGAATGGGGCGGCGACGCCGAACCTCGTTTCGAAGCGCCACGAAGCGGCCGCGTTGTACCGCATTCTCCGTGGGCCGGTTGAGCGCCGGTTCGGTGGCGTGCCAGGAGTTCATCACCCAGTTGGGTCGCAACTTCCAGGTCATCTACGAGCAAGCCAACCGGCACGGGCAGAAGGTGCAGACCGCGGGCAACAACATGGCCAGCACCGACAGCGCCGTCGGGTCCAGCTGGGCCTGACAGATTTCGAGTAGTAGGGGCGTACCGAGCAATCGGTGCGCCCCTACTACTGTGCAGGGCTCAAAACCGCCCGCCGCCGCCCATGAAGCCCCCGTCAAAGCCGCCCGGCGACGAGTTCGACGAGCCGCCGAACGACGTCGAGCTCCAGCCGCCGAATCCGCCCCGCATTCCTCCGCTGAGCAGGTCGCCGATGATGATCCCGCCCAGCATCGCGCCGGCGTCGCCCCCGCTGCTGCGGGTGTAAGCACGCTGGGCGGAAGCCACATCGGAGTTGGCCAGCGACTGCGCAGTGGCCGCCAGTGTGGACGCCGCATTGGCATGCGAAATCGCCTCGGCCGGGTTGGTCGACCGCTGGGCGTGCGCGGCGTCGAGATGCCGCTGGGCCTCGGCGAGGCGGGTGCGAGCGTCGGGTCCGACGCTGCCCCGGCGGGTGTCGATGTACTCCGAGACTCCGCGCACCCGCGATTCCGCGGTGAACAACGCCTGTTCGAGTGAACGGTTGAGCCGATCGGCGTCCGCCTGTTCCTTGGCCACCGTGGCCAGCAGCCGGTTGAGGTCGGAGTCTGCCTTGGCCAGTTGCGCGAAACTGCTCAGTGGATCGGCCGATCCACCGCCGGCGGCGTCGACGGCTCGAATAGCGGCATCACGGGCCGCCGCGAGCTCGCCGGCATGCGGGGCTTTCGCGTTCTGCCCTTGCAGCTGCGCGGTGGCGTGCTGGATGCCGGCCTGGATGTCGCTCATCACCGTGGGCAGCCGCTCGACGGCACGCCGGATGTCGCCGGCCGCGTTGTCCACCGCATCCAGCAGCGCGCGAGCTTGCCCGAGCGCCGACTCGGCCGCCCGCACCGCATCGACCAAACCGCTCTGCTGTCCACTGACCGCATTGCCGGCCAGCGCGCGCGCCGCGCTGATGTTGCGGTCGGCGAACGCCAGCCGCTCCTTGGTGGTGGCGACGTTGCCCGACACCGAAGTCAGTGCCACAGGGCCGAACTCCTTGTTCAACTCGGCCAGCCGCCGTTCGGCCGGCTCGACGCGGCTGGTGAGTTCAACGACCTGCTGGGTGAGCGCATCAAGGCGGGTGGCGGCGTTGACCACCAAATCGCGGAGCTGCTCGAACGCCGCGGTCTGTGCGTCCAGCTCGCGGTCGGCGGTGGCCGCCGACACGATTACCTGGGTGAGCAGGTTGCGCTGCTGCTCGGGCGTCTCGGGCATGGCGTCGTCGAGTTGCTGACGGACCGTAAAAGCTTGGGATAGAGCGGCTTTGGCGTTGTTGACGGCCCGGGTGAAGGGTTCGGTGCGCTCGGCGCCGAACTCGTCGACGGCCAGGGCGAGCTCATTGGAGCTGGTGCGTACCGCGTTGTCGACCTCCACCACCATCGAGCGCGACAGGTCGTCGAGGGCGGTCAGTGGCACGGCCGCCAGCGCGGTCGGATTGGTGGGGTCCACCCGGCGTGCGGCGGCCAGATCGGCGCGGCGGCGTCGGCGGCGGCGATAACGCATCACCAACACCAGGGCCACGACCGCGACGATAACCAAACCGAGGGTGGCTAACAGCCAGAAGCGGCTTGTCGGATTCGGCTGTGCATCAAGGCCATTGGCTGCCGAGACCGCAGCGCCCCGCCAGTCCCCTTGGCGCAGAGCGGGTTCGATTTTGTTGCGGCGCAGCTCGTCCACCTGAGTTTGGGTCACGCCTTTCACCCCGGACGGCACCAGGAAGGCATACGCGCGTCCGGTGGTGGCCACCGCGAGCAGCGCGTCGTAGGTACCGAGATCGCTTTCGCGGATGGTGCGCTGTGCCCAGGCCACCGAGTTCTCTCCGGAGAAGTCGTCGACATAGACCACCCACAGCCGAATGTGGCGGTTGTTGTACAGCTTGTCGATGGCTTCGCTTACATCGGTGCGGCCCGACGGCGACAACGCGCCGGCGTTGTCGGTGACATACCCCGGCAGCCGGAACGGGGGCTGTGCGTCGGCGGCCGGTGCCACCAGCAGCCCGGTGACGAGCATCGTCAGGATCACGCCGAGGAAGCGGGCAATGGGCATAGGTCAATTTAGCGCCGGGGGAGACCGGGGCCATGTCCCGGCATTCCCTGGCAGACTGTGCTGCGGTGACTAAGAAGGTGATCACGAACGTGCCAGACCCATACGACGACTTCGACCGTCAACGGCGGGTAGCCGAAGCGCCGAAGACCGCGGGTCTGCCGGGCACGGAAGGTCAGCACCGCACCGACTTCGCCCGGGACCGGGCGCGCGTGTTGCACAGTGCCGCGCTGCGCCGGCTGGCCGACAAGACGCAAGTCGTCGGGCCCCGCGAAGGCGACACCCCGCGCACCCGGCTGACGCACTCGCTCGAGGTCGCGCAGATCGGGCGCGGCATGGCGATCGGGCTGGGTTGCGATCTCGACCTCGTCGAGCTCGCCGGGCTGGCGCACGACATCGGTCACCCGCCCTACGGACACAACGGCGAGCGCGCGCTCAACGAGATCGCCGACGAGTACGGCGGATTCGAAGGCAATGCCCAGAACTTTCGCATCCTCAACAGCCTTGAGCCCAAAGTGCTTGACGAGCAAGGCAATAGTGCCGGACTGAACCTGACTCGCGCTTCGCTGGATGCGGTCACGAAATATCCGTGGACACGTCGGGACGGTGTCCACAAATTCGGGTTCTACGAGGAGGACCGCGAGGTTGCGAACTGGATGCGCGCGGGGGCGCCGCGCGACCGAGTGTGTCTGGAAGCGCAGGTGATGGACTGGGCCGACGACGTCGCCTACTCGGTGCACGACGTCGAGGACGGTGTCGTCTCACAGCGCATCGATTTGCGGGTACTCGCCGACGATGACGAGGCCGTGGCGCTGGCCAAGCTGGGGGAGAGCGAGTTCTCCCGGGTGAGCGCCGACGACTTCATGGCGGCCGCGCGCCGGCTGTCGGGGCTGCCGGTGGTCGCTGCGGTCGGCAAGTTCGACGCGACGCTGGCCGCGTCGGTCGCCCTCAAGCAGTTGACCAGTGAACTGGTGGGCAGATTCGCCTCGGCGGCGATCGCGACCACGCGCGCGGCGGCGGGTGCCGGGCCGCTGGTGCGTTTCCAAGCCGACTTGCAGGTGCCCGACTTGGTGCGGGCCGAGGTCGCGCTGCTGAAGATTCTGGCGCTGCAGTTCATCATGTCCGACCCGCGGCATCTGGAGACTCAGGCTCGGCAGCGCGACCGCATTCATCAAGTGGCGCAGTGGTTGTACGCCGGAGCTCCGCGCACGCTTGACCCCTTCTTCGCCTCGGCATTCACCACCGCCGCTGACGACGCCGCCCGCTTGCGGGTGATCATCGATCAGATCGCCTCGTTCACCGAAGGCCGGCTGGAGCGAATCGATGCCAGTCCGGCGAGCCCGTAACGGGCTTGTGGCACCCGTTAGGCTGCGGGCATGAGCAGAAACACCGTTGTTGCCGCCGCCCTGTTCTCGATGCCGGTCGTGGTCATGACCGCGTGCAGTTCGCCTCAGCACGCGAGCACTCAGCCGGGCACGACGCCGCCGGTGCTCAGCGGGTCCCCGAGCTCGTCGACGACATCGGGTCCGGCGCCCAGCGGCCAGGCCCTTTCGGCTCAACTCAAATCGCCCGACGGCAAACAGGTCGCCACCGCCACCTTCGACTTCACCGACGGATACGTCACGATCACCGTCAAGACGGACACCCCAGGCATCCTGGCGCCCGGTCTACACGGCATGCACGTGCATGAGATCGGCAAGTGCGAGCCGAACTCGGTGGCCCCCAGCGGCGGTGCGCCCGGGAACTTCTTGTCGGCGGGTGGCCACTACCAGGCGCCGGGACACACCGGGAAGCCCGAAAGCGGCGACCTGTCGTCCCTGGATGTGCGCAAGGACGGCTCGGCTTACCTGGTGACCACCACCGACGCGTTCACCAGGGACGAGCTGCTGGCGGGCAACAGGACGGCCCTGATGCTGCACGGCGTGCAGGACAGCGACATGGCGATGGAGCGGGTGGCGTGCGGCGTGATCGGTCCGGCCAGCTGAGCTGGTCGTCACGGGTTTGATGGGACAGCCGTATCCGGCGTCCTAGACTGAGCCGATGGCTGGCCGGATCTCCGATCGTGATATCGCCGCCATTCGTGAACGCGCCCGCATCGAGGAAGTCGTCGGCGATTACGTCCAGCTGCGCCGGGCGGGAGCCGACTCGCTGAAGGGGTTGTGCCCCTTCCACAACGAGAAGTCCCCGTCGTTTCACGTCCGCCCCAACCACGGCCACTTCCACTGCTTCGGCTGCGGTGAGGGCGGCGACGTGTACGCGTTCATCCAGAAGATCGAACATGTCAGCTTTGTCGAAGCCGTCGAACTGCTCGCCGACCGGATCGGCCACACCATCACCTACACCGGCGCCGCGGCCACCAACGTGCAGCGCGATCGCGGCAGTCGCAGCAGGCTGATCGCGGCCAACGCCGCCGCGGCCGAGTTCTACGCGGCGGAGCTGGAGTCCGACGAAGCGGCGCCGGCGCGCCAGTATCTGAAGGAGCGCAACTTCGACGCCGAGGCCGCACGTCGCTTCGGCTGCGGATTCGCGCCGTCGGGCTGGGAGAAGCTGACAAAGCATTTGCAGCGCAAGGGTTTCGAGTTCAAGGAGCTCGAGGCCGCGGGCCTGTCCCGGGAGGGGCGCCGGGGGCCGATGGACCGCTTCCACCGCAGGCTGCTGTGGCCGATCCGCAGCTCGGCCGGTGAGGTGATCGGGTTCGGGGCCCGGCGGCTGTTCGACGACGACCCGATGGAAGCCAAGTACGTCAACACGCCCGAGACGCTGCTGTACAAGAAGTCGTCGGTGATGTTCGGCATCGACCTGGCCAAGCGCGACATCGCCCGGGGACACCAGGCCGTCGTCGTCGAGGGCTACACCGACGTGATGGCGATGCATCTGGCCGGGGTGACCACGGCGGTCGCGTCGTGCGGCACCGCGTTCGGCGACGAGCATCTGTCCATGCTGCGCCGGCTGATGATGGACGACAGTTTCTTCCGCGGCGAATTGATCTACGTTTTCGACGGCGACGCGGCCGGCCGGGCGGCCGCGCTCAAGGCCTTCGGCGGCGAGCAGAATCTCGCGGGGCAGTCGTTCGTCGCGGTCGCCCCCGACGGAATGGATCCCTGCGATCTACGGCTGGCGTCCGGTGACGGCGCGCTGCGTGACCTGGTGGCGCGACGAACTCCGTTGTTCGAGTTCGCCATTCGCACGGCGATCGCCGAGTTCGACCTCGACAACGCCGAGGGAAGAGTCGCCGCGCTGCGTCGCTGTGTGCCGATGGTGGGCCAGATCAAGGACTCCACGCTGCGCGACGAATACGCCCGCCAGCTCGCCGGCTGGGTGGGTTGGGACGATGTCGCGCAGATCATCGACCGGGTGCGGACCGAGGCCAAGAAATCCAAGGTCCCGACGGCCCGGCCCGGGTCGGCACCGAGTCCGCGCCGCGGCGCCGACGCGCCGGCCCCGAGCGCTCCGGTCGACCGTGCCGCCGGACGCCCCGACCCGCGCGACCCGACGTTATGGCCACAGCGCGAGGCGCTCAAGTCGGCGTTGCAGTACCCGGCGTTCGCCGGCCCGGTGTTCGACACGCTGACTGTCGAGAGCTTCACCCACCCCGGGTATGCGGCCGTGCGCGCGGCCATCGACGCGGCCGGCGGCACGTCGACCGGCATCACCGGCGCGCAGTGGATCGACACGGTGCGCCGCCAGACCACCTCGACCCTGACAGCCGGACTGATCAACGAGCTCGGCGTGGAGGCCGTCACCGTCGATGACGAGAAGCTGCCCCGCTACATCGCCGGGGTCCTGGCGCGCCTGCAGGAAGTCTGGATGGGCCGCCAGATCGCCGAGGTCAAGTCCAAGCTGCAGCGCATGTCACCGATCGACCAGGGCGACGAGTACCACGCGTTGTTCGGCGACCTGGTTGCTATGGAGGCGTACCGGCGCAGCCTGCTGGAGCAGGCTAGCGGCGACGATCTGACGGCGTAAGGGCCTCGTCGGCCGGCCGCTCGACCTCCCGCCGCACGACGGCCGTCTCGTTGTCGATCTCGGCCACGGTGACGAAACCCGCGTCGGGCGAGATGGTGTTTGCGATCTTGCGCCGCCCCCCTTCGATCATCGACCGGGCCATCGGACTGCTGGTCAGCGCGCGATAGGTACCGACGAGCTGCTCGTACCGGCGACGGCCGGCTTTCGAGCCCAGCACGTAGCCCAGTCCGAGCACGACGACATAGCGGATCAAAGCGTCCCTCCCCACGCGGTGCGGATGGGTCCATCCTGCCTCACTCGGCGCAGTGCGTGCGCGTCCGATCGGTCTAGCTGGGCGCGCACGGCCGCCCGGCGAACTTGGGCGCGGCCGTGCCAGTACGCTAGAGTCGTCCAGCGATCCGCGCCAGATTCCGCGCGGGCCAGGTTAATCCCCTGTAGCTCAATTGGCAGAGCATTCGGCTGTTAACCGAAGGGTTGGTGGTTCGAGTCCACCCGGGGGAGCGGGCAACGGCGCATCTCCAGTCCAGCGTGCTCGGGAGCGCCAGCAACAGGGGGCTCGACATCCATGGTTAGAAATTTGACCTG
This sequence comes from Mycobacterium ahvazicum, assembly GCF_900176255.2. Lineage (GTDB taxonomy): Bacteria > Actinomycetota > Actinomycetes > Mycobacteriales > Mycobacteriaceae > Mycobacterium > Mycobacterium ahvazicum. Next base: position 1,162,467 of record NZ_FXEG02000003.1, on the reverse strand, counting down.
TGTACAGAGCATGGTGCGTTTACGTCACCGTCAGTTAAATAGCGATGCGTACGGTTGGCCCGTCTCACTCGTGTGTGTCCGCACATGACGGCAGGAGGGTGGTGTCGGGCGGTGCCGTTGACCGGATTGGTAACCACATTCGACGCTGTCATTCGCGCCGGCTACCCGCACGGCGTGCCGTACGCCGACTACGTCCCGCTGTTGGCGCTGCTGCGGCGGCGCATGCCCGACAACGCGGTGGCCGCGGTGGCGACCCACGTCGCGGCCCGCGGTGAGCTCAACATCGATGCCTGCGACATCCAGGCGGCGATCACCCGCGTCGCGGCAGAACTGCCCTGCGCGGCCGATCTCGAACGCGTCCAGGGCCGGCTCGCGGCGATCGTCGGATTGACCCAACAGCCCGCGTAGTCACCCGCCTAGTCGTAGCTGGGACGCCACATTGTGTCGAGCGCGACTTGGCGGGGGTCGTCATGTGTTCGGGTGGCGACCCCGTCGGCGACGGCGGCGTGATAGACGGCCTCGGCGACCGCAGACGAGATGGCGCACAAGTTCTGCACATCCGGCAGCAGTGAGTCCCCGATTTTCGCTGGGCTAGCCTGTCCCGCAATGGCTTTCGCGGCCGCATGCAACATGGCCGGGGTCAGCCGCCGTGCTCCGGCCACGATGATGCCCAGCCCGAGCCCGGGGAACACCAGCACGTTGTTGGCCTGGCCGATGGTGTAGGTGACGCCGTTGTATTCGGTTGGGGCGACCGGGGTTCCGGTTGCCACCAGCGCCCGGCCATTCGACCACGCCAGCACGTCGGCCGGCATGGCTTCCATCCGTGAGGTCGGGTTGGACAGCGGGAAGATCATCGGGCGTTCGCAGGACGCTGTCATCGCCTGCACGACCTCGCGGGTGAATGCGCCGAAAACGGTTGAGCATCCCAGCAGCAGCGTGGGGGAGGCCAATTTGATGGCCTCGATCAGACCGATTCGTTCGTCGGGCGCCACGCCCAACTGTTGACGATTCTTGGCGTAGGGCACCTGGAAATCGCGCAGGTCGTCCATGTCGTCGAAAAGCAAGCCCTGCTTGTCGATCGCCCAAATCGCAGACGTGGCCTGCTCGATACTGGCGCCGTCGTCGACCATCGCGTCGCGGATCTGATCCGCGACACCGATTCCGGCGGTTCCGGCGCCGAACACGATCGTCTTCTGCTTTCGCAGCGGCACCCCGGTGACATGCGCTCCGCCGTGCGCGGCGGCCACCACCACGGCGCCGGTACCCTGCACGTCATCGTTGAACACGCAGTAGTCGTCGCCGTAGGTCCGCAGGATCTTGCGCGCGTTGATCGGCCCGAAGTCCTCGAAATGCAGGATGGCGTTGGGGAACAACCGGTTGGCGGTTTCGATGTAGCGCTTGATGAAGTCGTCGTATTCACCGCCTTGGCGCCGCGCGTGGCGATTGCCCAGATAGTACGGATCCTGCAGAAGCTGTTCGTTATTCGTGCCGACATCGAGTGACACCGCGATACAGCGGCGTGGATCGATACCGCCGCCGGCGGTGTAGAGCGCTAACTTGCCTACCGCGATTTGAATGCCGCCGACGCCCCAGTCGCCGATGCCCAGGATGGCTTCGGCGTCGGTGCACACGATCAGGTCTACGTCGTCGGCTCCCAAGCCGAACGTTTGGAACGCGTCGGCGATCTCGTCGGGTTCGTCGATGCTCAGAAACAGGCCGCGCTGACCGCGGTATTCGTCGGAGAAGCGTTGAATGGCCTCGCCGACCGTGGGTGTGTAGACCACCGGCATCAGCTCGGGTAGGTGATCTTCGAGCACCTTGTAGTACAGCAACTCGTGACGGTAGTGCAGCTGCTCGAGCAGCAGATTACGCCCGAGATCCGTTGACATGCTTTGCAATTGGTGCCACACCCGGTCGGCTTGCTGTTCCAGAGTGAGCACCGCCGACGGAAGCCGCCCGGTCAGCCCGAGCCGCCGCCGCTCTTCGTGCGTGAAGCCGACGCCACGGTTGAGGCTGGGCGAGGACATCGCTATTGGAATCCGCGGCACGTGGCCGTCGCTCATCGGAAGCCTCCGTTGTCGAGTCGGTACGTCAGTCACGGTAGCGCTGATCGCGGTAAACGGATCTTGAAGAGCAACTGAAGGCCGCGTCAGATGGAGAAGTCCTCACCGTGCCACACCCCGGCTTCGGGGGGCCTGATCATCCGGCCGTTCTCGGTGTCGTCCCCACTCGCGGCCTCGAGCCGGGCCACCCGGGTGAGCAGGGACTGCAGGCTGACCCCGACCAGATCGGGCATCAGTGCGTCGTCCTCGTGGCCGCGGGCCAGGCGGGTGACGACCTGACCGGGAACGCCGACGACGACGGAGCTGGTCGGTACCTCTTTGACGACGACGGCATTGGCGCCGATCCGGCTGTCGTCACCGATTTTGATCGGGCCCAGGACCTTGGCACCGGCCCCAATGATCACGCGGTCACCGATCGTGGGATGGCGTTTGCCGAGATCCGCGCCCGTGCCGCCGAGGGTGACGCCGTGATAGATCGTGACGTCGTCTCCGACCTCCGCGGTTTCCCCGATCACGATGCCGGTGGCGTGGTCGATGAACAGCCCCGAGCCCAGAATCGCGCCCGGGTGGATCTCGACCCCGGTCAAGATGCGGGTGAGTTCCGCCAGTGCGCGCGCGGCCAGCCGAGCGCCACGGTTCCATAGTTGGTGGCTGATCCGATGACCCCAGATCGCGTGCACGCCGGGATAGGCGAAGATGACCTGCAGCGTGGTGGGCCTGGCCGGATCTCGCTCCTTGGCCGCCCGGATGTCGCGCCGCATGGTTTCGAACATGACTAGTCCGCCACATCCGCGAAAAGCGGCGTACTCAAATATCGTTCGCCGAAGGACGGCAACACGACGACGATCAGCTTGCCGGCGTTCTCCGGTCGGCGGGCCACTTGCAGAGCGGCGGCGACGGCCGCACCCGACGAGATGCCGACCAGTAGGCCCTCCTCGCGGGCCAGCCGTCTTGCCAGGTTAATCGAGTCGTCATTGCCGACGGTGATGATCTCGTCGACCAGATCCAGGTCGAGCACCGGGGGAATGAACCCGGCGCCGATGCCCTGAATAGGGTGCGGGCCCTTCTGACCGCCAGACAGCACCGGCGACGCGGCCGGTTCGACGGCGACGAATTGCACCGAGGGCTTGCGCTCCTTGATGACCTGCGCGACTCCCGTGATGGTGCCGCCGGTGCCGACGCCCGCGACGAAAAAGTCGATCTTGCCTTCGGTGTCGTTCCACACCTCTTCGGCGGTGGTCTTGCGGTGGATCGCGGGGTTGGCCGGGTTCTCGAACTGCTGTGGGATGAAGTACCGCTGGTCGGTTTTGGCCAGTTCCTCGGCCTTGGCAATGGCGCCCGGCATGCCCTCGGCACCTGGGGTCAGGATGATTTCTGCGCCATAGGCGCGCAACACCTTGCGCCGCTCGACACTCATCGTCTCGGGCATTGTCAGCACCAGCTTGTAGCCGCGCGCCGCGGCCACCATGGCGAGGGCGATCCCGGTGTTTCCGCTCGTCGGCTCGAGGATGATGGTGTCCGGCCTGATCAGACCGGCTTCCTCGGCCGCGTCGATCAGGGACACCCCGATGCGATCCTTGACGCTGCCCGCCGGATTGAACGATTCCAACTTGGCGACGACGTCGGCGCGCGCGCCGTCGGCGACCCGGTTCAGCCGGACCAGCGGTGTATGTCCGACGAGCTGCGTGATGTCCTCGGCGATGCTCATGACACTTCCTCCACGATATCGATGTAAGATCCGTCAGCCGGGCTGGTGATGTCGGATATGCTGCACATCAACGGGATTGGCACTTGGAATAGTCCTATGAGTCCGGATACGGCGGTTGCCTGGTTGGGGTTCATCGGTGATCGCAAAAGGCCTTTTCGTGCTGTGATTTCTAATGAGCAAGAATGCGCCAAGAAATCAACGACAGCAGCAACAACAACAGTCCACAGCTGGGCGGCGCGTGAGGACAAGGCGCGGCTGTATGGCCTGATGCATAGGCACCACTATAGGGCACGGCGCATAGCCCCAGTTCAGGTCGCTGGCGTCGGGCTCCTTGTTGAAGGTTAGTGAAGCTTCGCGCCTACGGTATCGGCGTGCGGGCAGTACCTACGACCGATGAAATATTAACGGCGACAAGCGATCTGACCGATCAAGGGGGGCGGGAGCGGTCGCGGAGGCGACTGGCTTCGGCGAAGGCCGGCCCGCGTGCTACCCGGCGTGGCGCCGATCGTCGCTCAGCCACTCACGCGGGTGACTCGCGCCGGAGTCGAGCAAGCCGTTTTCGGTGGCGGCCTCAGCGTCGTTTGCGTCGGTGCCGTTTCTGAGCGCGCACCAACGCTTCCGCAACAGGTGCTGCGCGTAGACCTTGTCGCGCTGGGCGTAGGAGAACGCGAAATCCAGGTTGATCGGCAGTCCCGCCCACGCAACTTCACCCGTCGGTAATTCCTGGTCACCGAGGTGTTCGTCAGTCGCCATGCGGGCACCCCTTCATCGAGTACGCACCTGTTGTTGAGCACATGGTGCGACAGCGATGTTTCGGCCACGCTTGTCCGGCGTTTCCGCCGTATTACGAAGTCCTAGTAGACGTCGCGGTGGTAGCGCTTGTCCGCGCTGAGCGACTGGACGTAGTCCTTTGCCTCGTCCAGGTCGAGGTTGCCATGCTCGGCCGCGATGTCGCACAGCGCGCGGTCGACGTCTTTGGCCATCGGGTCGGCACTGCCGCAGACATACAGTTGGGCGCCGTCCTGCAGCCAGCTCCACAGCTCGGCCCCACGCTTGCGCATCAGGTGCTGGACGTAGACCTTCTCTTGCTGGTCCCGGGAGAACGCCAGGTCCAGCTCGGTGAGGAGCCCGTCGGCGTGCATCTTCTCGATCTCGTCGCGGTAGTAGTAGTCGGTCTCGGCGTGTTGTTCGCCGAAGAACAGCCAGTTGGGCCCGGTGTGGCCGAGGGCGCGGCGCTCCTGCAGGAAGCCGCGGAACGGCGCGATGCCGGTTCCGGGGCCGATCATGATCATCGGCGTCTCTGACTCACTCGGCGGCCGGAAATTGCTCGACGGCTGTAGGTAGACAGCCACGCGATCACCGGGGGAGCGGTCGGCAAGGTAGGTCGAACACACCCCGCGGCGGGGGACGCCCTGGAAGTTGTAGCGCACCGGAGAGACGGTCAGGTGAGCTTCGCCCGGGCATTCCTTAGGGCTCGACGAGATCGAGTACAGCCGCGGTTGCAGGCGTTTGAGGACGCGCAGCCACTCATGGGCCGACGCGTAGACCGGCAGCTGGGCCAGCAGGTCGATGGACTGGCGCCCCCACGTCCAATTGCTCAGGGCGGCTTTGTTTTCCGGTCGCAACAGTTCCGCGAGTTTCGGGTCACCGGTGCGCTCCTGCACGAACCGCACCAGGTCCCGGCTGATGTGGGCGATCTCGATTCGCTCGGTGAGCGCGGAACGCAGCGACATCAGGCCGTGCTCGCCGACCTCGACCGGCGTCTGCCCGTTCAGTCCGGTGACCGACAGCCATTCGTCGACCAGCTGGTCGTTGTTGCGCGGCCACACCCCGAGCGCGTCGCCCGCTTCATAGCTAGCGGCCTCGTCGGAAACGTCGAAGACGATCTGGCGCACGTCTTTTGCGGAGTTCGGCCCGCTGAGGGTGATGTTGCTGATCATGTCGGTGACCAGCGGGCGCTTCTTGTTGTAGGCGGGCGCCTGGGGGCGGGCCGCCGGACGGGGCGCGGACGTGGCGCACTGCGCTCATCCACCCGGCGGCGGCCTCCTCGTAGTCGGGTTCGCAGTCGACGCGGTCGACGATCCGGGTCGCGCCCAGCTCCGCCAGCCGCTCGTCGAGCTTGCGCCCGTAACCGCAGAAGTCGTCGTAGTTGGAGTCGCCCAGGGCCAACACGGCGTAGCGGGTGCCGGGCAGCCGCGGTGCGCTGTCGCCGGTTAGCGCGCGCCACAGTGCGGCACCGTTGTCGGGGGCGTCGCCGTCGCCGGTGGTGCTGGTGATCACCAGCAGTTCCCGCGTGGTGGCCAGATCGGCCACCGGGAAGTCGTCCATGCTGTGCGAGGCGACCTGCAGCGACGCCTCCGCGAGCTGGGCGACGCAGTCGGCGGCGAGTTCTTCGGCATTGCCGGTCTGCGACGCCCACAACACCACAACCGGAGCCTGCTTCGGTTCTGCCGCAGTTACCGGGGCGCCGGGCGGGCCGGCCGGTTCCTGTGCGGCGGGGGAGACCGGGGTGAAAGCCGGCATCGACGGCGGTGCCTCGGTACGAGCGAACATCCCCGCGAGCAGACCGTCCACCCATAGCCGGGTGTTGGCGTCGAGTGGGGCGTTGAGCGGCAGGGTGGGGACCCCGGCCGTGCGGCGGCCGGCCTCCGAGCGCAGTCCGGCCAGCACCCCGGCCAGATAGGTGCGGCCCAGCGGACCCAGCTGGGGAGCGGGTTCGTTTGCGACACCGAGGATTTCCGCGAGGGCGTCCACCTGTGACACGCTGATTTCCATAACTTCCGTGGGAGCGGGCTCTGCTGTGCCGGTGGCCAACGAAGGCTCGGGCTCTGCGTCGGATTCGGCTGTGCCGGCAGCGATCTTGGTGACGGTAATCGCGCACGCCTTGAACTCGGGCTGGAAAGACACCGGGTCCACGGCGTCGTTGGTGACCGCGTTGATCGACAAGTATTCGCCGAACGCGTCGTTCCAATGGAAGGGCGCGAAGCAGTTGCCCGGCCGCACCCGGTCGGTGACCACGGCAGGAAGCACGGCTCGCCCACGGCGCGAGGCGATTTCGACCTGGTCGCCATCGGCGATCTCGAGCCGCGCGGCGTCGTCCGGGTGGATTTCGACGAACGGTCCCGAGTTGAGTTTGTTGAGCTTGGCCACCTTGCCGGTCTTGGTCATCGTGTGCCATTGGTGGGGGAGACGACCGGTGTTGAGCAGGAACGGGTAGTCGTCATCCGGCATCTCGTCGGGCGACAGGTGCGGCCGGGCGAAGAACATCGCCCGGCCGTTCGCGGTGGGGAAAGCCAACCGTGGCACGGTGCCGTCCTCGCGCACCAGCTGATTCTGGCTGACGCCGTCGTTGCGGTAGCGGATCGGGTTGCGGTCATCGGCGCCATCGGGCGGGCACGGCCACTGCAGCGGAGTCTGCCGCAGCCGGTCATAGCTCGCACCGCGCAGGTCGTAGCCCGTCTTGGGATTCCAGAACCGCTTGATCTCCTCGAACACGTCCTCGGCGGAGTCGTAGCTGAAGGAATCCGAAAAGCCCATCTCGCAAGCGATTCGGGCGATGATCTGCCAGTCCGGCATCGCCTGTCCGGGCGCTTGCACGGCCGGCTGGAACAGCGTCAGGTTGCGCTCGGAGTTGATCATCACGCCCTCGGACTCCGTCCACAGGGCGGCGGGCAGCAACACGTCGGCGTAGCCGTTGGTCTCGGTCTCGAGGAAGGCGTCCTGCGCGATCACCAGCTCGGCGTTCTCCAGGCCGGCCAGCACGGTCTTCCGATTGGCAACGCTGGCAACGGGATTGGTGCAGATGATCCAGCAGGCTTTGATCTCGCCGTTGGCCATGCGGGAGAACATGTCGACGGTGCCGGTACCGACCTCGGTGCGCAGCGTTCCGCGGGGGATGCCCCACTGGTCCTCGACAAAGTCGCGATCGGCCGCAGAAGTCACCACGCGCTGGCCCGGCAGACCCGGCCCCATGTAACCCATTTCGCGGCCGCCCATCGCATTGGGTTGCCCGGTGAGCGAGAACGGGCCGCTGCCCGGCTTGCAGATCGCCCCGGTCGCCAAGTGCAGGTTGCAGATCGCATTGGTGTTCCAGGTGCCGTGGGTGCTCTGATTGAGCCCCATCGTCCAGCAGGTTACGAAGTTCTCGGCTTCGCCGATCCAGCGGGCCGCGGTCCGGATGTCGTCGGCGGGGATGCCGGTGGTCTTGCTGACCCGCTCCGGCGTGAAGTGTTCGAGGAAACTCGGCATCTCGTCCCAGCCCTCGGTGAACTCGGCGATGAATTCCGGGTCGGTGTAGCCGTTTTCGACGATCAGGTGCAGCAGTCCGTTGAGCAGAGCGAGGTCTGCGCCAGACGAGATCTGCAGGAAGAGGTCGGCCTTTTCCGCGGTCGCGGTGCGGCGCGGGTCGACGACGATAAGCTTGGCGCCGGCCTTGACCCGATCCATCATCCGCAGGAACAGAATCGGATGGCAGTCGGCCATATTGGCGCCGATGACGAAGAAGACGTCGGCCTTCTCGAAATCCTGATAGGACCCGGGCGGCCCGTCCGCGCCCAGCGACAGCTTGTAGCCGGACCCCGCGCTGGCCATGCACAGTCGCGAGTTCGACTCGATCTGGTTGGTGCCGATGAACCCCTTGGTCAACTTGTTCGCGAGGTATTGCGCCTCCAGCGACATCTGGCCGGACACGTACAGGGCGAAGGCATCCGGGCCGTGCTCGTCGATAATGGCCCGCAGCTGCGTGGCGGACCGGGTGATCGCGGCGTCGATGTCGATCCGCGCCGGGGATTCGCCACGGTCGGCGCACCAATACGCCGAATCCATCCGGCCCGATGCCGCCAGCATGTCCGCGGTCGTTGTGCCTTTGGTGCACAGGCGGCCGAAGTTGGCCGGGTGGCTTTTGTTTCCAACAGATTTCGCAACGTGACGGCGGTCGCTGTCCGGATCGGTTGTGATCTGCAGCACCATGCCGCAGCCCACGCCGCAGTAGGCGCACATGCTGTTCACGGTGTCTTGACCGTGGTCTGCAGCCACGCCTACGACCTCCTTCCGGGCGCGCACGGGTCTATCCGCTAAATCGTGCGACAAGGATGTTTCGGCATCGGGCGTCCGATGTTTCCGCCGTTTTACGGCTTGATCTCACCGGCTCCGGACGCAAATGTGAGATGTCCGGGAAATCCACCGTCAAGCGCGTAGCCGCAGGTCAGCATTGATCCGCGACTGGGGCCAGATTACCCACGGATCCTTCGGAATTTCCCCTCAGAACAGGGGTTCCGACCAAACAAATGGCACATTCACAGTTTTCGCTAAGCTCACAATGTGCGTCGTCACTTTGTGATTTTTCTGGCTTTCTTGGCAGCGTCTTGCGGCGGAAAACCAACGGCACCGCCGGCGTCGTCGCGAGCGGACACGTGCAAGGAGGCCGACGGGCCGAGCGCGGCGACCGTGCGCCAGGCCATCGCCGCCGTTCCGATCGAGGTTGCCGGGTCGAGTTGGGTCGAGATCGCTCGCGGGCACACCAAGAATTGCCGGTTGTACTGGGTGCAGATCATCCCCACCATTGCCAGCGAATCGACTCCCCAGCAGCTGGTGTTCTTCGACCATGCCCGGCCATTGGGTACGCCGACGCCAAACCCCAAGCCGTACATCACGGTGTTGCCCGGCGGCGACAACGATGCGGTCACGGTTCAGTACCAATGGCAGACCGGGAACGAAGAGCCTTGTTGTCCCAAGGGAATCGGCACCGTTAAGTTCCACATCGGGCCCGACGGCACACTACAAGCACTAGGCAAGATTCCGCACCAATAGGTCTACCGCACATCATGTTCCGACATTCCGCCGCATTGGGTCTTGGTATCGAAGGGATTACGGTGCCCGCACTAGGCGATGCTTCCAGTACTTCTACAGGAATCCACCAGCGATTTCGGGCCCAATTCCCGAGCCAACTTGCTTCGAACGGTCAAGCGAGTGGGTAGCTCACGTCACCTCTCGCATTGGGACGCAGAAGATCTCGAGGCATGGGAGGCGGGCGGCAAGACCATCGCGCGGCGCAACCTGTTCTGGTCCGCGATGACCGTGCACCTCGGTTATGCGATATGGGCGCTCTGGCCGGTTATGGCTCTGTTCATGCCCCGAGACGTGTATGGCTTTTCCGCCGGCGACAAGCTGCTGCTCGGTGTCACCGCCACCCTGGTCGGGGCATGCCTGCGGCCGACGTACGCGGTGGCAACGGCGATCTTCGGTGGCCGCAACCTGGCCATGTTCTCGGCCTTCGTCCTGGTGGTCCCGGTCATCGGGGCGATGGTGCTGCTGGCTCATCCGGGGCTGCCGTTGTGGCCGTACCTGGTGTGCGCGGCCCTGTCCGGCATGGGTGGCGGCAATTTCGCGGCCTCGGCGAGCAACGCCAACTCCTTCTATCCACACCGGCTCAAGGGCGCGGCGCTGGGGCTCGCCGGCGGGATCGGCAATCTCGGCGTGCCGGTGATCCAGATAGTCGGGCTGGTGGTGATCGCCGCCGCGGGCGACCGGCAGCCGTACTGGGTGTGCGGCCTGTACGTGGTCCTGTTGATGGTCGCGGGCATCGGCGCCGCGTTCTTCATGAACAACGTCGCCCAGCACCGGGTGGAGCCCGGCCGGCTGAGATCGATGCTGTCCGCGGTGCTTTCCACGCGCGACACCTGGCTGCTCTCGCTGCTCTATCTCGGCACCTTCGGAACGTTCATCGGGTTCTCGTTCGCGTTCGCCCAGGTACTGCAGACCAGCTTCGTGGCCGGCGGGCAGACTAATTCCCAGGCCGCCCTGCATGCCGCCGAACTGGCCTTCATCGGACCGCTGCTGGCCGCGGTGTCCCGCATCTACGGCGGCCGGCTGGCCGACCGCCTCGGCGGGGGCCGCGTCACCTTCGTGGTGTTTGTCAGCATGGTCGTGGCCGCCGGGCTGCTGATCACGGTCGGCACCATCGAGGATCCGCACGCCGGGCCGGTCAGCCGCTCGGCGATGGCGGGCTATGTCACCTGCTTCATCGCCCTGTTCACTTTGGCCGGGCTGGGCAATGGATCGGTCTACAAGATGATCCCGACCATCTTCGAAACGTGCAGCCGGAACCTGGAGATGGACGAGGCCGACCAGCGACAGTGGTCCCGCGTGATTTCGGGCATCGTCATTGGTGTCGTCGCCGGCGCCGGGTCCTTGGGTGGCGTCGGGATCAACCTCGCGTTGCGCCAGTCCTATGTCAGCACCGGCACGATGACGTCGGCGTTCTGGATCTTCCTGGCCGTCTATGTCGCTGCCGCGGTGCTGACCTGGGGCAGGTACGTGCGGCGCCCGCTGAGCTTGCGCAGCCTTGCCGATGCGGTCGACGCCGGTTGAGCCGCGTGTTCAGTCGGCTTCGGGCAGGTTTTCCGGGTGCAGCATCTCGGCGTAGCGCAACGGCTCCGGGATGCCGAAGCCGTCAACCAGTGTCTCGGCATGCGGGCGCAGGGCCCGGCACCGATCGTTGATGCCGCGGGTCACCGCCTTGGCCCGCCCGGTGGACAGGTAACCGTGCTCGATGTACCAGGCCTTGTCTTCTTCGATCACCGACAGCGCGTACAGGTCGCACACGATCTCCAGTAGCTCACGGGCCGCGTCGTTTTCGCAGGCGTCGATACCTGCGACGAATGCTTCCAACACGATGCGGTCGATGTGTGCACTCGCGGCATGCAGCACGTGATCCTGCACGGCGTTGAACGCGTCGAACTCCGACATCTCCTTGGACTTGCCCTGGAGGCGACGCGCGACCGAAGACAGCAGGTATTCCTCGCGCTCTTCGAACATGTTCACCTGGGTGCCGCGGTTGAACAGGCTGCCCTCTTCTTCGCTGTCCTGGCGAGAGTCGACGAGGGTTTGCATAATCGCTTCGGCCGCAGTACGTTTCAGCACCCGCTCGCCAACGGTGTTGGCCGCGAACCGAACCCAATCGACCGGGCTCATGCTCTTGATGTCGTCGGCGTAGGCGGTCAACAGTTCCTTGGCCACCAGCTGGGTCAGCACGTGGTTGTCACCCTCGAAGGTGGTGAACACGTCGGTGTCGGCCCGCAGGGCGATCAGCCGGTTCTCGGCCATGTAGCCCGCGCCGCCACACGCTTCGCGCGCTTCCTGAATGGCGCGGCTGGCATGCCAGGTGTTGGCCGCCTTCAGGCCGGCCGCACGCGATTCCAGCTCGCGCTGCTCCTCGGCGTCGGGAAAGTCCGACGTCTGCAGGTCGTGGCACTTGGACACCAGCTCGTTCTGGGCGAACTGCAGCGCATACGACTTGGCTATCAACGGGAATAGCCGCCGCTGATGCACCAGATAGTCCATGATCAGGACTTCGCCCTCGTCGGCGGGAGCGCTGAACTGCCTGCGCTGCAACGCATATCGAGTGGCGATGTCGAGCGCGACGCGGGCGGCGTTACCGGCGCTGCCGCCGACGGTGATCCGGCCACGGATCAGCGTGCCGATCATCGTGAAGAACCGGCGGTTCGCGTTGTCGATCGGGGAGCTGTACGTGCCGTCTGGCGCGACGTCGCCATACTTGTTCAACAGATTCACCCGCGGGACGCGGACATGGTCGAACATGATGCGGCCGTTGTCCACACCGGGCAGGCCGCCCTTGTAGTGACAGTCCGACGTCGTCACGCCGGGCAGATCGTTGCCGTCGGTGTCGCGGATCGGTACCAGCACACAGTGCACGCCGTGGTTGACCGGCTCACCGTTCTCGGTGGTGATCAGCTGCGCGAAAACCGCTGCTACCGTTGCTGTCTCGGCGGCCCCGCCGATGTAGTCCTTCCGGGCGGTCGGGGTGGGGGAGTCGATGACGAACTCTTCGGTTTGCGTGTCGTAGGTCGCTGTCGTCTCCAGCGCCTGCACGTCGCTGCCGTGCCCGGTCTCGGTCATCGCGAAGCACCCGCGGAGCTCGAGATTGATGACCTTTTTCACATACGGTTCGTGATGGCGCTCGGTGCCCAAGTTTTCGACGGCCCCACCGAACAGGCCCCACTGCACCCCCGCCTTGACCATCAGGGACAGATCCGACATCGCGAGCATCTCGATCATCGTGATCGCCGCGCCGACGTGGCCGGTGCCGCCGTGTTCCTTGCGGAATCCCTCGTCGGGGATTCCCGCGGCGGCGATGAGCTTCATCTGCTCGAACACCTTGGCGCGGGCCAGGACCGTGTTCGGCGTGTAGTGCGGCCGGAACTGATCCTGGCTCAGCCATTTGCGGGTCTCGTTCTTCGCATCCCGGAAACGTCCGTCCAACGCGTCGCGCAGGTGCTCGGCAGTGTTTGTCGTGTCTGGCGCCATACCCGACGGTAACCTGCCGGCCGCTCCGCGGGAACAACCCACCGGTGCCGACCGTGTGGCGGTGTATCAGCGTTGCGGAGGCGGCAGGATGCGATTAGATGACGTCATGTCCCAGCCCGGCACCTTGCCCGGAGAACCCGGAGTCAGACGACGCCTGCCTGCTCGTGGCGGCAGTCGTTTGATGCGGGGCCGGTCGCTGACGCTGGTCGGGTTATGTCTTTCCTGCTTGCTCACCGGTTGCGATGCCGCGCGCCCGTCGGCTCCGCCGAGTCCGCCGCGGCCGGTGCTGGCCTACCTCGGTCAGGCCCAGGTCGCCTTCGGCACCACTTTCGGTGACACCACGATCGGCGGCTTGTCTGCTCTGAGCTACGACCCGGAGCGCGGACTCTACTACGTGATCAGCGACGACCGCTCGGAGAAGAACCCCGTCCGGTTCTACGCCGTGCAATTGTCGTTGTCGGACAAAGGAATTGACGGGGTTACCTTCACCGCCACCCACCCACTGCTGGACCGGTCGGATCAGCCGTTTCGGCCGCTGGCGGTGAACACGACGCCGCCGGTGGTTCCTCCCGACCCGGAGGGCATCGCGTTCGACCGTGCCCGGCAACGCTTGTATTGGAGTTCGGAAGGCGAGCGGCTGGCCGAGGGGCCGGTGCTGCTGGACCCGTGGGTCAGGACCGCGGGACTCGACGGCGCCTATCTTGGGCAGTTCACGTTGCCGGCCAATCTGGCCATGTCCGCTCAGCAGACCGGACCGCGGCGCAACCGGGCGCTCGAGGGCGTGACGCTGACGCCTGACGGTCGATCGGTGTTCGCCTCGATGGAGGACCCGGGCTACAACGACGGCCCCGAGACCGGTGACGGGAACCGGGTGCTGACCCGGTTCACCAAATTCGACGTCGCCACCGGAAAGCCCACCGCCCAGTACGCCTACCCGATGGAGCCACCCACACCGCCGGCCGAGGAGAACGGCGTCTCGGATCTGGTGGCGCTGACGGATACGACGTTTCTGGTGATCGAGCGGACCGATTCCATGCCGCAGACGATCCGCGTCTACCGAGCCGAGATCGGTTCTGCCACAAACGTATTGGATATGCCGTCGATGACGAACGTGATGTTGACGCCGATGACGAAGTCGTTGGCGGTCGACATGACAGCGACACCGGGCCTGTCGCCGCTGGGCAACATCGAAGGCATCACGCTGGGACCGAAGTTGACCGACGGCCGTCAATCGGTCGTATTCGTCAGCGACAACAATTTCTCACCTCGGGGAATCACTCAGTTCCTGCTGTTCGCGATGTAGCGGCCGCGGGCCGATGTCGCGGGTCGGCGGCCGAAGCCGGTACCGAGCAAAACCGGCCCACAGCGCGCCGAAGCTGGCGAGCACGATCATGTCGAACATCCACCAGCCCGCATAGTGCGTCCAGACCAGGATGTCGGCGGCCTGGGCGTCGACTCGGTGCAGGTCGACGGTCGAGGCGGATGCCGCGAAGCCCCACTGCGCGGGGACGAACCAGGAGATCTGGTCGTAGCCCCAGGTGCCTACCAGGGTGATCAGGCCACCGGCGAACACCGCCGAGGCCAGGATCGCCGGGATGGCCAGTGGCAGGACCTCGCGCAGCGACGTGCCCATGGCCGACAGCGCCAGGCCCACGACCGCCGAGACGATGGCCGTTAGCGCCACGCCGACATACAGCTCGGCGGTGGCGTTGTGCAGCAACACAGCGCCACGCGTCGGCTGGCCCTTGTCGGCGATGACGATCGCGAACACGACGCCCGCCAGCGCGGCCGCGGCCACGCCGAAGAAGACGATCTTGGCCGCCAGATATGCCGACGTCGAAAGCCCGACGGCTTGCTCGCGCCGGAAAACGCGCCGCTCGCCGGCCAGTTCGCGAATGGTCAGCGCGATACCCAGGATTACCGCGGCGATGTTGAGTGCGGCCAGGATCTCGACGGCTTCATGGGGGTTGCGGCTCGTCGGCCCGGGCCGGCCCAGGCCGGAGTCACCGGGAATCAGCAACGCCAAGCCCGCCAACGCGAGCGGCAGCGCCACCAAGAACACGGTGTAAAGCGGGTCCGCGACCAGCACCCGCACTTGGCGACGCGCGACCAGCCAGGCCTGGCGGGTCAGGGTCGGCGCTTGCTGCGGCGGCCACGGTGCGGCGACCTCGGGCGGTTCCGCCTGACCGGGTGCCTGTTGCCGTGCGGTGAACGCGCGGTGCGCCCCGTCGGGATCGGCGCTGATCCGCGCGAGAGCTTCGGACCAGTCCGCAGTGCCCAGCGCGGACTGGACCTGCGGCGGCGCTCCGGTGAAGGCCAGCGTCCCGGCGGCCGTGAGCACCAGGACCTGGTCGCAGATCGTGAGGTGGGTCGGTGTCGTGGTGGCCACCACGACGACACAGCCCAGATTGGCCTGACGTCGCAGCACGGCCATTACGTGATCTTCTTGCTCCTCATCGAGTCCGATGCCCGGCTCGTCGACCACCAGCAGGCTCGGCCGGGTGATCTGTTCGATCGCCACCGATGCGCACCGGCGTAGTTCCGGGGTGAGCTTGCCGATCCGCGTCGTGCGGTGCGGCGTCAGCTCCACCTCTTCGAGCACCTGATCGACCACCCGGTCGCGATGCTCGGGTGTCGTGTCGGGCGGCAGCCGCAACTCGGCGGTGTAGCGCAGGGCTCGTTCGACGGTCAGCCGCCGGTGCATGGTCTCGTTGCGTCCGACGATCCCGATGCGGGTGCGCATCGGGTCGAGTTCGGCGTACACGTCGTGGCTGTCGATGGTGAGCTGCCCGGTGCTGGGCGCCCGGGTGCCGGCCAGCATCCCCAGCAGCGCCGAATTGCATGCGGCCGACGGGCCGGTGACCGCGGTCAGCGTGCCCGGGCGCGCCGTGAACGACACGTCCGTGAGCAGATCGTGGCTGTCGGTGCGCAGTCCCAGCCGGTAGGCGTTGACGCCGACCGTGCGGGCACCGGTCGCCAGCGGCAGCCGATAGGTCGTGTTCGGCTCCTCGGCGCGGAAGTTGGTGGTGGCCTCGGCGGGACGGCTTGCCCGCAGCTTGCGGGTCGCGTCGGTCATCCGCTCGATCAGGCCACGGCCCTTGGGCTGTTCCTCCGGCGCGATGGGTTGCTCTCGTGGCGCGAGCGGTGGAGGCGCGGGCGGAGGCGGCGGTGCGGCAGACTAGCCCACTCACTTTCAGATAGACAACAAGAGAACCTCTAACAAGACAGAAACGACAAACATAGATAATTGAGTCTATGGAGAAGGTGCCAACCAAGTTAATATGGGCGTCAGTTGTGTATAGCGTCAGATGTGTATGAGAGAAAGGATGTCGACCGTCGGCACCCGAGAGCCGTCGACGAAGATGCCGCCGCGGCTCCTATCGATGGCGACCCAGCGCGTCTCGGCAAAGCGCAGCAGCACGTCGGGCTGCGGAATCGGCGGTGGCGGGGCGGCAAAGCCCAGGCGGTCCAGCGGGATGTCACACCAATCCCCGTACGCCACGATCGCGTCGCGGCCCGGGGCAAACACGTACCGCATCGGGCCGACGAAGACGGTGAGCGGTGAGGCTGGGAAGGCGGAAGCCACTGACTAAGTGTCTACCCGCTGGCGGTCATCGCCCCACAAGGGGTGCACGCCGGTCACAGTGTGTTGCGGCGCGGCGTCGCCGCGGCATTGTCGAGCAGTCGGCGCAGCACCTGGACCGCCTCCGCGAGCACCTCGCGGTCGGCGGGCTCGAGCATCGCCAGCTGCGGTTCGATCGCGGCGGCGCGGTCGGCCCGGACCGCGTTCAGCGTGCGTCGTCCCTCGTCGGTGATGCGGATCCGGACCGCACGGGCATCGCCGGGGTCGACGGTTCGGCTAACCAGCCCGGCGTCCTCGAGTCGGCGCACCTGGGTGGTCATCGTGGGTTGCGAGCAGTGGTCGACGGCGGCAAGGTCGCCGATGCGGGCTTCTCCGTGAACCTCGACAGTCGCGAGCAGTCTGGCCTGCGCCGAAGGCAGCGGCATCTGGATACGTTGGGTAGCCAGTCGGTTCAGCCGCGCGACCACAGCGAGCAGGTCCGCGCCCAGCCCCTGCTGGAGCGCGACGTTTGCGGTGTCGACAACGTTGTCCATAGATCCATGCTTGCATAGCTTTGCTATGCGAGACCAACCGCTGTCGCCCTGATGCACAGAATCGTCACCGGCCAGCAAAGGGCCGCTAACTCGGGGCGGCCGGTGTGTCGGCCTGGCACAATCGAGAAAGTGACCTTGCGCCCTCTTCGGCACAGCACGAGCGGACCGCTGCAGCCGAACGAATTAGCTCAGGCCGCGGTGATGGGGGCGCTGTGTGCGGTGACCGCAATCATTGCCGCGGTCATTCCGTTCGCTCAGGGCTTCGGCGTGCTGGGCACGGTGCCGATGGGGTTGCTCGCCTACCGCTTCCGTCCTCGGGTGCTGATCGCCTCGGCCGTCGCCGCGACGGTGATCGCTTTCTTGATTTCCGGGATGGGCAGTTCGGCGATGGTTGTCGACGCCGCCTGGGTCGGTGGGATATGCGGCATCGTCAAGCGCAAGGGCCGCGGCGTACCCACGGTGATCGTCTCGTCCCTGGTTGCCGGATTCCTCTGGGGCGCCGCCTGGGTCGGCGTGTTCGCCGTGCTGACTCGGTTGCGGCAGTTGATCTTTGGCGTACTGACCGCGAACGTCAACGGCGTCGCCGCATTCTTGCGCTGGGTGCACCTGCCGAATGTCGCCGCGGCGCTGCAGCGTTACGTCGCGGAGGGGCTGCAGTACTGGCCGTGGTTGGTGCTGCCGTACTTGATGTTCGTCGTCGTGCTGGTGACGCTGGTCGGCTGGTCGGGGTTGTCGCGGCTGCTGGAACGGATGGGCGACATCCCCGATGTGCACAAATTGGATCCACCCGACATCGAACTGCCCGCGGATGCCGGGATCGGTCCGGTGCCGGTGCGGCTGGACCGGGTGCGGTTCCGTTACCCCAAGGCGGCTAAGGACGCACTGCGCGAAGTCAGCCTGGAGGTGCGAAGCGGCGAGCACGTCGCGATCACCGGCGCCAACGGCTCGGGCAAGACCACGCTGATGCTGATCCTGGCCGGCCGGCGGCCGACCTCGGGAACCGTGCACCGGCCCGGCGCGGTGGGTTTGGGCCGACAGGGCGGCACGGCGCTTGTCCTGCAACACCCGAAGAGTCAAGTGTTGGGCACCCGGGTCGCCGACGACGTGGTGTGGGGCTTACCCCCGGACGCCAAGGTCGACGTGAGCCGGCTCCTGCACGAGGTGGGCCTCGACGACCTTGCCGAAAGCGATACGTCCAGTCTGTCGGGCGGGCAGTTACAGCGTCTGGCGCTCGCCGGGGCACTCGCCCGGGAGCCCGCCTTGCTCATCGCCGACGAGGTCACCTCCATGATCGATCAGCAGGGTCGCGATGCCTTGCTGGACGTGATGTCGGGCCTCACCACACGGCACCGGACCGCCCTGGTGCACATCACCCACTTCGACGACGAGGCCGCGTCGGCAAACCGCACGATCAATCTCAGCGAGTCGTCGGACAACACCGTCACGATCGGATTCGACGAATCGTTGGTGTCAAGCGCCGTGCCGCCGCGGCGCCACGACGCGGGAGCGATCGAACTCGTCGGCGTCGGGCACGAATACGCCAGTGGCACACCGTGGGCCAAGACCGCGTTGCGCGACATCAACTTCGTCGCCGAGCAGGGTGATGGTGTGTTGATCCATGGCGACAACGGCTCGGGCAAGTCGACACTCGGGTGGATCATGGCCGGGCTGACGGTCCCCACCACGGGCACCTGCCTGATCGACGGCGAGCCCACCCATGAGCGTGTCGGCGTGGTGGCATTGGCATTTCAGTCGGCCCGGCTGCAATTGATGCGCAGCCACGTCAACCTGGAAGTGGCCCCGGCGGCGGGTTTTTCGCATGAAGACGAAGAGCGGGTCGCCGCGGCATTGGGTTTGGTCGGGTTGCAGCCCGCGTTGGCCGAGCGCCGCATCGACCAACTCAGCGGTGGCCAGATGCGCCGCGTGGTGCTGGCCGGAATGTTGGCGCGTTCGCCGCGAGCGCTCATTCTCGACGAGCCGCTGGCGGGATTGGACGTCGCCAGTCAGCGCGGGTTGCTGACACTGCTGGACCGCCTTCGCCGTGAGCAGGGTCTGACTCTGGTGGTGATCTCGCACGACAGCATCGGCCTGGAAGGAATTTGCCCGCGCACGTTGCATTTGCGCGACGGCGTGCTGGAAACGGTGCCCACCGCGACCGGGGGTGCGGCATGACCGACACCGCGTCCCCGCGCGCCGCCAAGGCCACCACCAAGAAACCCCGTCGTCCGGTGGTGCTGTTGGTACCGGTCCCCGGAGACACCGTCATCCACAGGTTGTGGGCCGGCACCAAACTTCTGGTCGTTGTCGGCACCGCGGTGCTGCTGACCTTCTATCCGGGTTGGGTGACCATCGGGCTACTCGGGGCCCTGACGATCGCGGCGGTGTGGCTGGCGCACATTCCGCGCGGCGCCATGCCATCGGTGCCGCGCTGGATGTGGTTCATGATCGCGCTGGGCTTCATCACCGCCGCGGTCGCCGGTGGTAGTCCGGTGGTATCGGCGGGCGGGCTTCATGTTGGCCTCGGCGGATCACTGCATTTCCTGCGGGTGACCGCATTGACGATCTTGTTGATAGCGCTCGGGGCGCTCGTGTCCTGGACGACCAATGTCGCCGAAATCGGCCCAGCACTGGCAACTTTGGGCCGCCCGTTCAAGGTATTCCGGATCCCGGTCGACGAATGGGCTGTGACGTTGGCGCTGGCGTTGCGCGCCTTTCCGATGCTGATCGAGGAGTTCCAGGTGCTCTACGCCGCCCGCCGGCTGCGTCCCAAAGAGTTGCCGGCGACCCGCAGGGCCCGGCGCAAGCAACAGGGCCGGGAGCTGATCGACCTGCTCGCGACGGCCATGGTCGTGACGTTGCGGCGTGCCGACGAGATGGGCGACGCGATCACCGCTCGCGGCGGGGCGGGTCAGCTGTCGGCGTCTCCGGCCCGACCGAAACCGGCGGACTGGGTGGCGCTGGCGCTGTTTGCCGCGGCGGGGTCCGCGTCGGTGGTGGTCGAGACAATGATGCACATCACTCCGATTTAAGACTTGTCGCGTAGCGTAAGCGCGTGGCCGACATCCAGCGCACTCGTACCATTGCTGCGCGCCCGCAAGAGGTCTGGGATGTCCTGGCGGACTTCGGCGCCATCGTTTCGTGGGCCGATAACGTCGACCACTCGTGCATCTTGGCTTCGGGAGCCGACGGAGCACCGGTCGGCACCACGAGACGAGTCCAGGTCAAACGCGACACACTGGTCGAGCGCATCACCGAGTTCGACCCGCCCCACGCGCTCGCCTACGACATCGAGGGTCTGCCCCGGCTGCTGCGCCGGGTGGTCAACCGCTGGACGCTGGCGGCGGGTTCGGGCGATTCGACCGTGGTGACGCTGACCACCACGGTTGAGATCGGGCCCTGGCCGCCGCAGCAGCTTGCCGAACGTGTCGTGTGTCAAGTAGCTGCGCGACAATCTGATTCGATGCTCGCCGGGCTTGCCAACCGATTGGAGAATGCGCGTGTCTGATCGCCCCGACATCGTCATCCTGATGACCGACGAGGAACGGGCGGTGCCGCCGTACGAGACGCCCGGTGTGCTGGCGTGGCGCGACCGAGTACTGACGGGCCGCAAGTGGTTCGACGACCACGGTGTCAGTTTCGGCCGCCACTACACGGGATCGCTCGCCTGCGTGCCGAGCCGCCCGACCATTTTCACCGGGCAGTACCCGGACCTGCACGGCGTCACCCAGACGGACGGCATCGGGAAGACGGCAGACGATTCCCGGATGCGCTGGCTTCGTCCCGGCGAGGTGCCCACCCTGGGCAACTGGTTTCGCGCGGCCGGATACGACACGCACTACGACGGCAAGTGGCACATCTCGCACGCGGATCTCGAAGACCCGGACACCGGCCGTTCGCTGGCGACCAACGACGACGACGGCGTCGTCGACCCGGCCGCGGTGCAACGCTATCTGGACGCGGATCCGCTTGGGCCGTATGGCTTTTCCGGGTGGGTCGGCCCGGAGCCACACGGGGCGCTGCTGGGCAATGCCGGGATTCGCCGCGATCCGCTGATCGCCGATCGCGTCGTGGCGTGGCTCACCGACCGCTACGCGCGCCGTCGCGCCGGCGACCCGTCCGCGCTGCGCCCGTTCCTGCTGGTCGCCAGTTTCGTCAACCCGCACGACATCGTGCTGTTCCCGCTGTGGTCGCGGCGCAGCCCGGTCAAGCCGTCGCCGCTGGACCCGCCACCGGTCGCCCCGGCGCCCACCGCCGACGAGGACCTGTCGACCAAGCCCGCCGCGCAAATCGCCTTCCGCGAGGCGTATTACTCCGGCTACGGCCCGGCACCCGCGATCGACCGGACCTACGAGCGCGGCGCGCAGCGCTACCGCGATCTGTACTACCGCCTGCATGCCGAGGTGGACGGGCCGATCGACCGCGTCAGACGTGCGGTCACCGAAGGTGGTTCGGAGGACGCCGTTTTGGTGCGCACCGCCGATCACGGCGACCTGCTGGGCGCTCACGGCGGGCTGCATCAGAAATGGTTCAACCTCTACGACGAAGCCACCCGTGTTCCGTTCGTCATCGCCCGCATCGGTGCGCGCGCGACGCAGCCCCGGGTGGTCACGGCGCCGACATCGCATGTCGACCTGGTCCCGACGCTGCTGGGTGCCGCCGGGGTCGATGTCGCGGAAGTGGCTGCCACACTGGCGGAGTCGTTCTCGGAGGTACACGAACTGCCGGGCCGCGATCTGATGCCGGTCGTCGATGGCGCACCCGCCGACGACACCCGGGCCGTCTACCTGATGACCCGCGACAACATGCTCGAAGGGGATAGCGGCGCGTCGGGTCTGGCGCGGCGCCTGAAGCAGACGGTGAATCCGCCCGCGCCGCTGCGGATCCGGGTTCCCGCGCACACCGCCACGAATTTCGAGGGTCTGGTATTGCGGGTTGACGAGGCCGGCGGCGACGGACATCTGTGGAAGCTGGTTCGCACCTTCGACGACCCGGGCACCTGGACCGAGCCGGGCGTTCGTCATCTGGCGGCCAATGGCCTTGGGGGAGAGGCGTATCGGACGTCTCCGCTCGACGATCAGTGGGAGCTCTACGACCTGACCGCCGACCCGATCGAAGCAAACAACCGGTGGACCGATCCCAATCTGCACGACCTGCGGCAGCACCTTCGGATGCAGCTCAAGGGGGCCCGGGCGAGTTCGGTGCCGGAACGAAACCAGCCTTGGCCCTATGCAACTCGCCAGCCAGCGGCCCGGCCGGCGCGCTGGTTCGGCGCTCGAGCGTAACCACACGCTGAAAATTCAACCAAAATCCCGGCCTGGCGTTACGCTCGCGAAGCCCGGCGCGCGCTAGGTCCGCATCCGGTCGATCAGGTTTGACAGCACCACGATGCTCTCGCTGCGCTCGATGTCGGCACTCTCCCGGATGCGTTCGAGTGCGGACTCCAGGTGGCGCATATCGCGGGCCAACACGTGCAGGATCGCATCGGACGTCCCAGTCACCGTCGCGGCACTGACCACCTCGGGCATCTCCACCCAGGCCGCGCGCAACTGATCGGGCGCGATCGTGCCGTGGCAGTACACCTGCACATAGGCCTCGGTGTTCCAGCCGAGCGCATTGCGGTCGACGATCGTGGTGAAGCCCCTGATCACGCCGTTGTCGAGCATGCGGTCGATGCGCCGTTTCACCGCCGGCGCGGACAGATTCACCTTCTCGCCGATCTCGGCGAAGGTCGCCCGCGCATGCTCGGTGAGTTCGGCGAGGATGCGCTCGTCGGTGTCATCCAGGCGGTCCATTGTCCCCATTTCAAGCTTGTGCAATAAATCGCTGTCGACAGCACTGTATCGCAATAAATCATTCATAGACACGCAAGAATCGTCGTTTGATTGTGTACAGACGTCCAAATACCCTTGATCTATGACGGATTACTATGTCGCCGACCCGGCTCCGCGCGCCCGGCCCGAGGCATGGCAAGACGCCGCCCCCAGGCGGTCCAGAACAGCTCGGACTCGTCGATATGCGATGACGCCGCCGACCTACTTCGCGGTCGAGTACGCGATCAACCCGTGGATGGACACCAGTGCGCCCGTGGACGTCGACGTCGCACACGCGCAGTGGGAAGGCCTCCGGCAGACCTACCTCGGGCTCGGCCATCGCGTGGACATCGTCGAGCCGGTCCCCGGTCTGCCGGATATGGTCTACGCCGCAAATGGCGGGTTCGTCGCCGGTGAGGTCGCCATCGTCGCCCGATTCCGCTACCAGGAGCGGGCCGGCGAGGCGGTGGCGTACGGCGAGTGGATGTCGTCGATGGGTTACCAGCCCGTCACGACCCGCCACGTCAACGAGGGGCAGGGCGACCTGCTGCTGGTCGGCGAAATGGTGTTGGCGGGCTACGGCTTTCGCACCGATCGGCGCGCACATGCCGAGATCTCGGCGGCGCTGCGCATGCCGGTGGTCTCGCTCGAGCTGGTGGACCCGCGGTTCTATCACCTCGACACCGCGCTGGCCGTCCTTGACGACCACACGATCGCCTACTACCCTCCCGCCTTCAGCGTGGCGGCTCAGGATCAACTGCACGCGCTGTTTCCCGACGCTATCGTGGTGGGAAGCGCGGACGCCTACGTGCTTGGCCTCAATGTGGTATCCGACGGCCTGCATGTCGTGCTTCCTTGCGCTGCAACGGTTTTCGGAGCCCAGTTGCGGGAAGCGGGCTTCGAGGGCGTCGGCGTCGATCTCTCCGAGCTGCTCAAGGGGGGGGGGGGGTTCAGTCAAGTGCTGCACATTGGAGGTGTTTGAATGACGATTCTGGACCACCCGACTTCGTTGGCCGGCGACGAAACCGAGAACGCGATCGGACTCGTCGAAAAGTATGCAGCGAAGAATTATTCGCCGTTGCCCGGGGTGGGGGAGACACAGCATTGGAGGTGTTTGAATGACGATTCTGGACCACCCGACTTCGTTGGCCGGCGACGAAACCGAGAACGCGATCGGACTCGTCGAAAAGTATGCAGCGCAGAATTATTCGCCGTTGCCCGTGGTGGCGGCAAGCGCCGACGGTGCCTGGATCACCGACGTCGAGGGCAGGCGCTACCTGGATTGCCTGGCCGCGTATTCGGCGGTCAACTTCGGGCACCGCAACCCGGAGATCACCGCGACAGCGCACGCCCAGCTCGACACCGTCACGCTGGTCAGTCGCGCATTCCACGCCGCGAACCTGGGCCCGTTTTGCGCCGGGCTTGCCGAGTTGTGCGGCAAAGACATGGTGCTGCCGATGAACTCGGGCGCCGAGGCCGTCGAGAGCGGCCTCAAGGTCGCCCGCAAGTGGGGCGCTGACGTCAAGGGCGTGTCCGAGGGCCGCGCCAACATCGTCGTGGCCGAGAACAATTTCCACGGCCGCACGATCAGCATCGTCAGCTTCTCCTCGGACCCGACGGCGCGCGGCGGCTTCGGTCCGTTCACCCCTGGCTTCCGTGCGGTGCCCTTCGGTGATGTCGCGGCGTTGGCCGAGGCGATCGACGAGAACACCGTCGCGGTGCTGCTCGAACCGATCCAGGGCGAGGCCGGCATTATCGTGCCGCCCGACGACTACCTACCGGCCGTTCGTGCGCTGTGCACCGGACACAACGTGCTGATGATCGCCGACGAGATTCAATCGGGCCTGGCGCGCACCGGTTACACGTTCGCCTGCGACCGGTGGGGTGTGGTGCCCGACGTCTATCTGCTCGGCAAGGCGCTCGGCGGCGGCGTCGTCCCGCTGTCGGCGGTGGTCGCAAACCGCGATGTCCTCGGTGTGCTGCATCCGGGTGAGCACGGCTCGACGTTCGGGGGCAACCCGCTGGCCGCCGCGATCGGCACCACGGTGGTCGCGATGCTGGCGCGGGGCGAATTCCAGGCCCGCTCGGCCGAATTGGGAGCCCATCTGCACGGACGGTTGCGGGACCTGATCGGTGACGGTGTGATCGCGGTGCGTGGCTTCGGCTTGTGGGCCGGCGTCGACATCGAACCCACCCTGGCCACCGGCAAGGAGATCAGCCTGCGGCTGGCCGAGCGCGGTGTGCTGGTCAAAGACACGCACGGTTCGACGCTGCGGTTCGCGCCACCGCTGGTGATTACCGAGCAAGAAATCGATTGGGTCATCGACCAGTTTGTCGCCGTCTTGCGGGCATAATCAGCTGATCCAGCACGAGGGGGCGCCATTTGCCAGCCAGCTCGATCAGCCTGACAGCACAGATGCTGCGGCGCCGCCCGGTATCCGGCGCGCCCGTCGCAGCCGGGGCCGCGGAGCATCTCAAACGCGGCATCACCGCGTTCCAGCTGACCATGTTCGGGGTCGGTTCGACGATCGGCACCGGCATTTTTTTCGTGCTGTCGCAGGCGGTGCCGGAAGCCGGTCCCGGGGTGATCGTCTCGTTCATCATCGCCGGCGTCGCGGCCGGGCTGGCCGCTATCTGCTACGCCGAATTGGCCTCGGCCGTCCCGGTTTCCGGGTCTTCGTATTCGTATGCGTACGCGACGCTGGGTGAGGTGGTCGCGATGGCGGTCGCGGCCTGCCTGCTGCTGGAGTACGGCGTAGCGACCGCGGCGGTGTCGGTGGGCTGGAGCGGCTACGTCAACAAGCTGCTGCACAATTTGTTCGGATTCGAGCTCCCGCATGCGTTGTCGGAGGCGCCGTGGGATTCCGACCCCGGCTACGTTAATCTGCCGGCGGTCATCCTGATCGCCATGTGCGCGCTGTTGCTGATCCGCGGCGCCAGCGAATCGGCGCGGGTGAACGCGATCATGGTGATGATCAAGCTCGGCGTGCTGGGCATGTTCGTGATCATCGCGTTCACCGCATTCGACGCCAACCAGCTCAAGGATTTTGCCCCGTTGGGCGTGGCCGGAATCGGCTCGGCGGCGGGCACGATCTTCTTCTCGTTCATTGGCCTGGACGCCGTGTCCACCGCGGGCGAAGAGGTGAAGGACCCGCAGAAGACCATGCCGCGCGCCCTGATCGCGGCGCTGACCACGGTCACCACCGTCTACGTGCTCGTCGCGCTCGCCGCACTGGGCACCCAGCCGTGGCAGGATTTCGCCGGGCAGGAGGATGCCGGGCTGGCGACCATCCTCGACAACGTCACACATCAACGCTGGGCCAGCACGATTCTGTGCGCGGGCGCGGTCATCTCGATTTTCACCGTCACCCTGATCACGATGTACGGCCAAACCCGCATCTTGTACGCGATGGCCCGCGACGGGCTGCTGCCGTCGCGATTCGCATTGATCAACAGGCGCACGTTGACTCCGGTGTCGAACACGGTGATCGTCGCCGTCGCCACCGGGACATTGGGTGGCCTCGTCCCGCTGGACAAGCTGGCGGACATGGTGTCCATCGGCACGCTGACCGCGTTCATAGTCGTCGGGGTCGGCGTGATCATTCTGCGGGTGCGCGAGCCGGACCTGCCCCGCGCGTTCAAAGTGCCCTTTTACCCTGTCACGCCGGTGCTTTCGGTGCTGGCCTGCGGCTACATCCTGTCCAGCCTGCACTGGTACACCTGGATCGCGTTCAGCGGCTGGATCTTCGTGGCGTTGATCTTCTACTTCGGGTGGGGCCGCCACCACAGCGCGCTCAACGAAACCGACTAGCGGTGCGCGGCGGCATTGGCCGCTGCCTGTGCCTGCCGCAGCGTGGTTGCGACGTTGCCGCGGCCGAGGAACATCTCGTCGAAATAGCTTTGCAGCGCGGCGTCTCCGGCCGCGAAGCCCGGACCACCCGGCGCCGGGATGCGCGGGCCCTGCAGGACGGAGAAGAAGGGCTGGACGTCGACGCCGCGCGCCGCCCAGTACTTGAAGTACACCTGCTGGGCCGAGCGCACCGCGGGGATCGCCGCACCCTGATTGCCCAGATAGGCATTGCCTTCGCTGCTGCCCATCCAGGCCAGCACCTGACGCACCGCGTCGGGATGCTTGGTAGCCGAATTACCAGCCGCGGCAATGCCATTGGTGACGCTGATCCGGCCCGCGGGTCCGATCGGCAGCATCGCGATGCCCCAGCGGAATTGGGTGTCACGCGCGATCGCCGCCAGGTTATAGGTGCCGGACTGGAACAGCGCCATCCTGCCGGCGAGGAATTGGTTGCGGGAGAAGTCGCCGTTGGTGTTGGTGTCCGAGGCCGGTGGCGCGACGTGGTCGTTGTTGATCAGGCCGACCACGTAACGGAAGGCCGCGACGGCTTGAGGATTGTCGAACGCGAACTCGTCACCGCGCTGGAACACCCCGCCCGCCGAGCCGATGTAGTTGAGGTAGATCGCCTGGGCGTCATTGGCCGCGTTGTAGCCCCACTGCCGGATCCGGCCGGGGTCGAAACCCGGTGTACCCGCAGCCTTTCCGCCGGCGTCGACGGTGAGGCGGGCCGCGGTCGGGCGCAGGGTGTCGTCGCCGTCGGGATCCCACCGCAGGCTGTTCAGCTGGCCGGGATCGATGCCGGCGGCGGCAAGCAGGTCCGCGTTGTAGTACACCGCGATACCACCGTCGGTCAGCTGCGGCACGCCCCACAGCGAGCCGTTGCGGGTGAACTGGTCGACCACCGCCGGTTCCCAATCCGAAATCGCGTCCGGGCTAAAGGTTTTGCTGATGTTCAGTAACCGGCCGTTGTCGGCGTAGCCGGCGAAGTAGGCATTGGACAGCCAGAAGATGTCGTCGGCGCTGCCGCCCGCGACGTCGGTGCGCAGCGTGTTGAAGTACGTCGCGTAGGCCACCAGGTCGACGCGCACCTCGATATCGGGATGCGTGCGGTTGAACTCCGCGAACGACTGCCGGTAGGCGTCGGCGATCGGCGTGCCCCAGACCCGCACGCGCACCACGATCTTGTTGCCGTGGGGATCGCCGGAATAGTTCAGCAGCATGGCGATGGCGGCCAACAGCACCGCGACCAGTCCCAGCGCACCGGCGGCCAGTGTGGAGGAGCGCGGCCTGTTCACTTGACACCCGAGAGGACGATCGAGGAGACGATGTGTCGCTGGGAAGCGATGAACAGCAGGGCCAGCGGGACGATCGCGATCGTGGTCGCCGCCATCACCAGCGTCCACTGCGCGTTGAAGCGGGACTGCAGTTCGGCGGTCGCCACGGTGAGCACCCGCCACTTGTGGCCGCTGGTGATCACCAACGGCCACATGAAGTTGTTCCATTGCGAGACCACGGTGATCAGCGTCAGCGTCGCCAGCACCGAGCGGCTGGACGGAACAACGACGTGGGTGATGACGTCGAGGGTGTTGGCGCCGTCGAGGCGTGCGGCGTTGACCAAGTCGTTGGGGATCAGGCGAAAGTGCTCGCGCAGCAAGAAGATCGCGTATGGGGAGCCGAACATGAACGGCAGCACCAACGCCCAGAACGTGTTGCGCAGACCCGCCTCGGCCATCATCAGATACATCGGCACCACGGTGACCGTCCCGGGCACCATCAACGTCGCGAGGTACACCCAGAACAACACGTCGCGCCCGGGGAACTCCAGCCGAGCGAACGCGTAGCCGGCCAGCACCGAGAACGTCATCTGGCCGACCAGGATCACCGCCGTCATCAACGCCGTCACCGCCGCGGCGCGCCCGAATCCGGCACCGGCCAGGTCGCCGTAGTTGGCCAGCGTGGGCGGGTGCGGCAGCTGCAGCGGTGTGCCCGTCGCGAACTGGTGCGCCGAGGTGAACGAGGTCAGTAGGCCAAGTGCGAACGGCAGCAACGTGATCAGCGCACCGACGAGCATGCCGGCGTAGATCAGCGCGTTGGCGACGCGGCTAGACGAGGTCATAGGTGATCCGCCGCCGGAAATACAGATGCTGAACGACCGTGACGCCGATCAGGATCACAAACAGCACCACCGCCATCACCGAAGCCCGGCCAATGGCCGCCGAACCGAACGCTTCGGCGTAGATGCGGTGGGCCACCAGGTCGGTGCTGCCGCCCGGCCCGCCGTCGGTCAACGCGTACACGGTGTCGAAAACCTGTGCGGTGCTGACGATCCCGGTCACCAGCACGAAGAACATCGTCGGGCGCAGCATCGGCAGGGTGATGCGCCAGAACCGCTGCCAGGCGTTGGCGCCGTCGGTGCGCGCGGCGGCGTGGATGTCATTGGGAATGGCCAGCAGGCCCGCCAAAAAGGACAGCGAGTTGTAGCCCACATTCATCCAGACGACGACCGCCGACACCAGGGGCAGAGCGAAGGTGGGATCGGAAAGCCACTCGATGCTGTGCCCGAGCATGGTCGCGATCGCGCCGTCGGTGGGCGCCAGGATCCAGCGCCACAGCACCGCGATCGCCAGCGGTGCGCAGATCCACGGCAGCACGAACACCGTCCGGAAAAAGCCGGTGCCAGGCAGCAGCCGGGCCAGCATCGAGGCGACAACCAAGCCCAGCACGGTCTGGGTGGGGACCACGATCGCCACGAAGATCGCGGTGACGAACAGCGAGTGCCCGAAGTCGGAGTCGGTCAGCACCGAGCGCCAGTTGGCCAGGCCGACGAAGCGCAGCGGACCCAGCAAGTCCCACCGGTACAGGCTGAGCCAGATCACCACCAGGATGGGCAGCAGCAGAAAGGTGATGACCCCGAACAGGCTCGGGGCCAGCAACCCATAGGCCAGCACGCTGGATCGCGGCTGACTCCGGCTGGCCATGCAGCTAATTAAAGCGGGCGCTGCCGGGGTTTGGAGTGCACAGTCGTTACGGTGGGAGCCGTGACACCGAATCGGGGGATCGATGCCGACTTCCTCGGCCTGCCGCGACACGAGCTCGCCGAGGCCGCGTTGTCGGCGGCCACGACGGCCGGGGCCAGCTACGCGGACCTGCGAATTCATCGCATCAACACCGAGATCATCCAGCTGCGCGACGGTGAACTCGAGACCGCGGTCGTCAGCCGTGAGGTGGGGTTGGCGGTGCGGGTCATCGTCGACGGCACCTGGGGGTTCGCCTCGCACGCCGAGCTGGCGCCCTCGGTCGCGGCTGAGACGGCGCGGCGCGCGGTGCACGTGGCCACCACGCTGGCGGCGCTGAACACCGAGCGCGTCGAGCTGGCGGCCGAGCCGGTCTACGCCGACGCCACCTGGGTGTCGAACTACCGGATCGACCCGTTCGACATCCCCGCGGCCGACAAGATCGGCGTGCTCGAGGAGTACTCCGGGCGGCTGCTGAGCGCCGACGGCATCGACCACGTCTCGGCGGGACTGACCGCGGTCAAGGAGCAGACGTTCTACGCCGACACCTTCGGATCGGAGATCACCCAGCAGCGGGTGCGGGTGATGCCGTCGCTGGAGGCGGTGACGGTCGATCCCGCGGCGGGCAGCTTCGACTCGATGCGCACACTGGCCCCGCCGATGGGACGCGGCTGGGAGGTGCTTGTCGGCGACGAGGTGTGGAACTGGACCGACGAGCTCGCGCAGCTGCCGGCGCTGCTGGCCGAGAAGGTCAAGTCGCCCAGCGTGACCGCAGGGCCCACCGACCTGGTGATCGATCCGACCAACCTGTGGCTGACCATTCACGAATCCATCGGCCACGCAACCGAATACGACCGCGCGATCGGCTACGAAGCCGCATATGCCGGAACGTCGTTCGCGACTCCGGACAAACTCGGCACCATGCGCTACGGCTCGCCGGTGATGAACGTGACCGCCGACCGCACCGTCGAATTCGGTTTGGCCACTATCGGTTACGACGACGAGGGGGTGGCCGCCCAGAGCTGGGACCTGGTGCGCGACGGCATGTTCGTCGGCTACCAGCTCGACCGGGTGTTCGCGCCGCGGCTGGGACAGTCGCGCTCCAACGGCTGCTCGTATGCCGACTCGCCGCATCACGTGCCCATCCAGCGGATGGCCAACGTGTCGCTGCAGCCCAGTCCCGACGACCTTTCCACCGACGATCTGATCGGCCGGGTGCAGGACGGCATCTACATCGTCGGCGACAAATCGTGGTCAATCGACATGCAGCGCTACAACTTTCAGTTCACCGGACAGCGGTTCTTTCGAATCCGCGACGGCCGGCTGGACGGCCAGCTGCGCGACGTGGCCTATCAGGCCACCACGACGGATTTCTGGAATTCGATGGAAGCCGTGGGCGGGCAGTCGACGTGGCGGCTCGGCGGCGCGTTCAACTGCGGCAAGGCGCAGCCGGGGCAGGTCGCCGCGGTCAGCCACGGCTGCCCGTCGGCGTTGTTCCGGGGTGTCAACGTGCTCAACACCCGGACCGAGGGCGGCCGATGATCACACCGCAACACGTCGTCAACATCGTCTTGGACGAGGCGGCCAAACTGGGCCGCGCCGACGAGACGATGGTGCTGGTCACCGAGAAGGTCGAAGCGACGCTGCGGTGGGCCGGCAATTCGATGACCACCAATGGGCTTTCGCACAGCCGAACGGTCACGGTCATTTCGATTGTGCGCAAGGGCGATAGCGCGTCTTTGGGCACGGTGACGTCCGCCGAGGTTGACCCGCGGGTGATCCCGAGTCTGGTGGCGGCGTCCCAGGACGCGGCCGCCGCCGCGCCGGAAGCCGGCGATGCCGCGCCGCTGCTGGCCGATACCGGGGTGCCCGTCGATTGGGATGCGCCGGTGCCCGGCACCGGGGCCGAGGTGTTCACCGATGTGGCCGCTTCGCTGAGCCGCGGGTTCGCCGGCACCGACCGGCTGTACGGCTTTGCACACCATAGTGTTTCGACGACGTTCCTGGCGTCCTCGACGGGGCTGCGGCGGCGTTACACCCAGCCGACCGGCGCGGTGGAGATCAACGGCAAGCGCGGCGACGCGAGCGCCTGGGCCGGTGTCGGGACGCACGATTTCGTTGGTGTGCAGACGGATTCGCTGCTCGAGGACCTGGCGCTGCGGCTGGGCTGGGCCGAGCGTACCGTGGCGTTGCCGGCCGGGCGGTACGAGACGCTCATGCCGCCGTCGACGGTGGCCGACATGATGATCTACCTGGGCTGGTCGATGGCCGGCCGCGGCGCGCAGGAGGGGCGGACCGCGTTCTCCGCGCCCGGCGGCGGAACGCGGGTGGGGGAGCGGCTCACCGACCTGCCGTTGACGTTGTTCTCCGATCCGATGGCGCCCGGGCTGGCATGCACGCCGTTCGTGATGGCAAGCAGTTCCTCGGAGACGGTGTCGGTGTTCGACAACGGCATGGAGATCAGCCAGGTCGACTGGATCCGCGAGGGGGTGATCAACGCACTGGCCTACCCGCGCGCCTCCGCCGCGAAGTTCGACGCGCCGGTGGCCGTCGCGGCGGACAACCTGGTGATGACTGGAGGGGACAAGGACCTTGCCGACATGATCGCGGGCACCGAGCGCGGTCTGCTGCTGACCACGCTGTGGTACATCCGCGAGGTCGATCCCACCACGCTGTTGCTCACCGGGCTGACCCGTGACGGGGTGTACCTGATCGAGGATGGCGAGGTCACCGCGGCGGTCAACAACTTCCGCTTCAACGAGAGCCCGCTGGACCTGCTGCGGCGCGCGACCGAGGCCGGCGTCAGCGAGAAGACGCTGCCGCGCGAGTGGGGCGACTGGGCGACCCGGGCGGCGATGCCGACGCTGCGGATCCCGGATTTCCATATGTCCTCGGTGAGCCAGGCGCAGTAGTCGTAACGTATCGGGCATGGTGGTTCCCGCTACGGTTCGAAACGGACAGCTGACGCGGTTGGTTTCGCTGGCGTCGCCCGATGGCCGTCTGGTGGGCCTGGTGCGGCGGGTGTGTGCGCAGACGATGTCGTTGCCGCCGCTGCCGGTCGAGGTCTCGGTTTCCGAGCCGGTGTCCGACGTTGAGGCCGTCGTCGCCGAGTTCGCGGAGCAGTTCAGCGCCGACGTGTCCGCGATCACCGTCGAGCAGCGGACGCGGTTGTTCAAGGCGTTGGGGGACAACACCTTTGGTGTCGTGGTGGCGATGTACATCGCTGACCTGGTGCCGCGGGTGCGGGCCGGACTCGAAGCGTTGGATGTCGGTTCGAGCTTGTTGGGTTGGACAAGCGGGCCGATCGAGTGGGATCACGCCACCGACCCGTCCGGTGAGGTGTTCAACGAGTTCCTGCCCTCGGTGGGACGGATGCGCTCGCTTGACCCGGTGACCTCCGAGCTGGTTCGGCTGCGCGGGGCGGCCGCGCACAACTGCCGGCTGTGCAAGTCGGTGCGGGAGAGCAGGGCGCTGGATGCCGGGGGCTCGGAGACGCTGTACGACGACATCGGGCGGTTCGAGCAGTCGGAGCTGATCGACGATCGCGCAAAAGCCGCGCTGCGGTATGTAGATGGGTTAATTTGGACGCCGGCGCACCTCGACGCCGACGTTGTCGCCGAGGTGCGCGCCCGGTTTTCCGAGGCCGAGGCCGTCGAGATCGCCCTCGATGTGATGCGCAATGCCAGCAATAAAATCGCGGTGTCGCTGGGTGGGGACGCTCCCCGAGTTGAGTCCGGAACCGAGACCTACCTGCTCGATGTCGACGGTCAGACGGTCTTCAGCTGAATGTTTCGAACGCATGTGCGATGGATATTCGGTCGTCCATGACAAACAACACGCAAGCCGCACCGCAAGAGACTCCTGAGAAAGACACGTCGGAATGGGTGACCGGCGACGAGCCGATGACCGGGCCGCAGCGCAGTTACCTGCACACGCTGGCTCAGGAGGCCGGCCGGGATGTTCCCGACGATCTGACGAAAGCCCAAGCCTCGGAGCTCATCGATGAGCTGCAGCAAGCGACGGGGCGAGGCGCGGACTAAGCACCACGGCTTCGCCGGGAGTGCGAGCTGGGGCTAAGGTCGAACCCGTTGAATACCAGGGGCGGTAGCTCAGTTGGTTAGAGCCGCGGACTCATAATCCGTTGGTCGCGGGTTCGAGCCCCGCCCGCCCTACTTCAGAGGAGGGCTGTATGACCTCGGCTGATGCTTGACGTTTCGATTCCGGGTGATGCCTGACAGTGTTTCGGTTGATCCTTTACAGCGGTTTCGGCTGATCCTTGACACTCCCTAGATGAGGGAGTTGGGCGTGGCCGACGCGCACCCTCAGCAACCCGCTGGCGGATATTGATCAGCTGGATCTCGTAGGCGTCGACAACGTCGATATCCGGGTGCGCGGACGTTAACGGAGCGATCGGTTCACGGCTGCGCTCGGCCTGCGCCAACTCGGCCGCTAACCGGATGCGTATTTGGTTGCTAAGCATCGGAAGTGGATTCCTGGTGACTGGGTGCTGCGGCCATGGCCTTGGCGTCCATTCCGCCCAGCGAGCCGATGCCGATTTCGGCGTTGTGGGCGTGCGCGAAGTGGTGCAGTCCGAAGACAGCGTCCATGCCGTTACGTAATCCCATGTGGTCTTCGCATTGGTTGACCGCGCGCTTGGTCAGGGCGAGTCCAAATGGTGGCATCGTCGCGATACGTGTTGCCAGGCTGAGGGTTTCGTGTCTCAGCTGTGAGCGGGGGATGACGCGGCTGACCATTCCGATCTCGTAGGCGCGGCGCGCACTGAACCTGTCGCCGGTGTAAAGGATTTCTTTGGCGAAGCGGGGCCCGAGCACCCAGGGGTGGGCAAAGTATTCCACGCCCGGAATGCCCATGCGTACAACGGGATCGCTGAAGAACGCATCCTCAGCCGCCACGATGAGGTCACAGACCCAGGCCAGCATTAAACCGCCGGCGACGCAGGCGCCGTGCACCATCGCGATGGTGGGTTTGGGAATCTCGCGCCAGCGGCGGCACATCCCCAGGTACACCTCCATCTCGCGGGCGAAACGCTGGTCCCCGCCTGGCTTGTCGACGTGGTCCCACCACAACACGGCACGATTGTCATAGCTCACGTCATGGTCGCGGCCCGGGGTGCCGATGTCGTGACCGGCACTGAAATGCTCACCCGCACCGGCCAACACGATCACCTTGACGTCGTCATCGGCGACCGCTCGTTGGAACGCGGCATCGAGAGCGTAGGTCATCACCGAGTTCTGCGCGTTGCGGTAACGCGGACGGTTCATGGTGACCAGAGCCACCCCGGTGATCACTTCATAGGTGACCACGTCGTCTCCGTCTGGCGTATCCATATCGATGCCTTCCGTCATACGCATTGCGGTTCTGATCATCATCAGCTCAGTCCGCAGGCAGATAGGTGCGAGTGTCCATACACCGGGAGTCGTCTCGATCACAGCTGGTGGATTCAGCCACGGCGCGGCACGGTTCACCGAACCTGAAGCATCCCGATTGTTGGGGACGAGGATTTCGGCGCACACGGCGCTGACGTAGCTTCAACGCTATGCGCTTTTCCTGCCGCTTCGAGCGGGCGTGTGCCGCGCCCGTACACGACGTTTACGACTTGCTCATTGACGTAGCGCGATGGCCGGAATGGTTACCGGGTGTGCGGGCCGCTGGCTGGGAGGACCCCGGACCCGCCAGTTCGAGAGAGGGGGCTATCCGCCGAATTACGGTGAGTGGCTTAGTGATGCGTGAAACGATTTTGATCGCCAACCGGCCACACCATCATGCCTACACGATTGTGTCTGGAATCCCTGTCATCGATCATCGCGCCGACGTTCGCATATCCGCTACGCCTAGCGGTTCTCGTATCGTGTGGGAGGCGACGTTTCGTTCGCGGATCCCGTTCGCTGGGCCGCTGATCTGGGCGATGTTGCGCGTCAGTATGCCTCAGATGGTGACAGCTCTGGCCCGGGGAGCCGAATCCGAACCGACGTGACCGTTGTACCGGCAGACCGTGAGGATCAGCCTGGGGAGCTTTGGAACTCGGTGCGGGCGGGCCGAGATTCAGCGGCGTGACCTACATCCGCGCCAGCGTGAAGGGATATGTATAGGTCCCCCCGGGCGACCCGTTACAGCCGGAGGAAAACGACGATTCCAACGAGCCGGCCAGTGTGGACGCATCCCATGAGTAGATGTCGTGGGTGGGCACGACGGGTCCGTAGTAGACGTCACCACAGCGCAGTCCGTCGGGCACGTCGACAGTCAACGTGTAGCGCCCCGCGGTGAACTGCGCGGCACCGTCGTACTCGAATGCCTTGGCCACGGGTTGGGGTATGGCATGCACGCTCACACAGTCACCGGTGCAGGACGAAATCGCCCAGATCCAGGTATGGAAGTCGTATCTACCCTCGATGAGGAGTTGGTAGTTGCCGGTTCGCATCTCGGCGCGGGCCACGGGAGCCAGCGCCAAGGCAGCCAGGGCGAAGACGGCACTCACAATGAGGGTCTTCAAGTTCGCTCCATTCGGCTTGAGGGGCAGGGTCGCAGAACATGTTGCACGAAAAGGCAATTGGCCCGACAGTTCCGGCAGCGACTCGTACCTGCCGCCAGGCGACGGCTCACATATGGGAGCCGCCGTCGACGCGCACTTCGGTGCCGGTGACGAAATAAGCGTCGGGGGAACCGAGCATGGCCACCACGGCAGCCACCGCATCCGGTGCGGCGAAGAGTGATCCGTCGGCCAGCGGCAGGACCGGCTGAACCTTGCCGAATAGGGAAAAGTCCACATCAGCGGGGAGCCCAGGGCCGACGCTCTGCTTGGATTCGCCTGTGCCATCGGTCATTCCGGAGGAAATCGACCCCGGTTGCACGCAATTGAACCGGATACCCTCTTTGCTGAACTCCATGGCCAACGCGTGCGTCATCGCCTGGATGCCGCCTTTGGACGCGGCATAGGCCGACATATAGGGGTGAGCGAAGACCGCCGAGGTGGAGCTGAAGTTCACCACCGCTGGACCGACGCCGTGGCGGAGCGCAGGGATCGCCGCGCGGGTCATTAGGAACGTGCCGATGAGGTTGATGCGGACGACCTGTTCGAAGTCGGTCAGTGTGGTCTCCAAGAAATGAGCCGAGCGCAGGATTCCCGCCGCGTTCACCAGGGTGTCGAGGCCTCCGAGGCTGGTAGTCGCCTGGGCCACGCCGTCGCGGACGGACTGTTCGTCGCCGATATCGACCTGCACCGTCGTGAGCCGGCCATCACAGGGATCAGCTTTGGCCACGGTGTCCTTCAACCCCGACTCGCTGATATCGGCTGCGACAACTCGCCCCCCTTCCTCCAAGATGCGAAGCACAGTTGCCTGTCCGATCCCTGACCCTGCGCCTGTGATGAGAACCCGACGATCCACGTATCTCTGATGACTGTTCACAAGGGGATAGTGCGCGGCGAGACCGGCGATGTCAGGTGGGTGTCCCGGTGGGTGGTCCTCTGTCGGTGACGACGGCAGGCAGGCGCGCGACGCCGGCGTCCCTAACGCGAGGTCGCTGTGGCGATGGAAGGCCTCCCGGTAAGCGGGAGGTTATGTGGCCCACGTCTCAGCAGACTGAGAGGGTTGCTCCTCGACGCAGCTCCGATTGGGTGTCTTGAGGCATCAGCGTGAGCTGCGGTGATCAGCTATTAACGAATGCGAGGAGCCCAAACCGGTGGTAAGTAAAGTGTCTGGCGCTTGGTCGCCGGGGCTTTCGCTGGTCGGCGCGAAGCTGGCCGGTCCCATGCAAGCCATCGGTGGCTTGGTCGCGATGGCGGCGGACGCGGCTAAGTTCCTGATGCGCAGGCCGTTTCAGGGCCGGGAGTTTTTGAACCAATCATGGTTTGTCGCGCGAGTCTCGCTGATGCCCACCTTGCTGGTGGCTATCCCGTTCACCGTGCTGGTTAGCTTCACGCTCAACATTTTGCTGCGTGAACTGGGCGCGGCCGACCTGTCTGGGGCGGGTGCCGCCTTCGGTGCCGTCACCCAGGTCGGCCCGTTGGTCACGGTGCTGATTGTGGCTGGCGCGGGTGCCACGGCGATGTGCGCAGACCTCGGTTCGCGCACCATTCGTGACGAGATCGACGCGTTGGAAGTGTTGGGAATCAATCCCGTTCAGCGATTGGTGGCGCCGCGCATGCTGGCGTCCGGAGTGGTCGCGCTACTGCTCAACAGCCTGGTGTGCATCATCGGCATTTTAGGCGGCTACTTGTTCTCGGTGTTCGTTCAGGATGTCAACCCCGGGGCCTTCGCAGCTGGCATCACCTTGTTGACCGGGGTGCCCGAATTGATTATTTCGTCGGTGAAGGCGCTGCTGTTCGGTCTCATCGCCGGCCTGGTGGCCTGCTATCGCGGCCTGACGATTACCGGCGGCGGCGCAAAAGCGGTAGGCAACGCCGTCAACGAGACGGTGGTGTACGCGTTTATGTCGTTGTTCGTCATCAACGTTGTGGTGACCGCCATCGGTATTCAGATGACGGCGAAGTAGGCAGCACGATGACGTTTCGAGCAGCGTATCCCGGACTGGTCCGTGAAATCACCCGGCCAGTCAGCGCACTGGGCGTCATGGGTGATCACATCATGTTTTACGGAAAAGCCATCTCGGGCGCTCCGTTTGCGGCCACCCGCTACCGGCGAGAGATCGTGCGCTTGTTCGCCGAAATCAGCATGGGCGCAGGCACTTTGGCAATGATCGGGGGCACCGTCGTCATCGTCGGGTTTCTCACCTTGGCCACGGGCGGGACGCTGGCCATTCAGGGATACAGCTCGTTGGGCAACATCGGTATTGAGGCGCTGACCGGCTTTTTGGCGGCGTTCATTAACGTGCGCATCTCGGCGCCAATTGTGGCCGGCATCGGCCTGGCGGCCACCTTTGGCGCCGGCGTCACCGCGCAGCTAGGTGCCATGCGGATCAACGAGGAAATCGATGCGCTCGAAAGCATGGGCATGCGCCCAATTTCGTACCTGGTGAGCACGCGGATCATTGCCGGCATGTTGGCGATCACGCCGCTGTACTCGATCGCGGTCATTTTGTCGTTCGTGGCCAGCCAATTCACCACCGTCGTCGTCCTCGGCCAATCCGGCGGCCTGTATGACCACTATTTCTCCACGTTTTTGAATCCCACCGACTTGTTGTGGTCTTTTCTGCAAGCCATCCTGATGGCCCTGGCCATCCTATTCATCCACACCTATTACGGCTATTTCGCCAGCGGGGGGCCCGCGGGTGTCGGGGTTGCGGTGGGGACCGCGGTGCGAACGTCGCTGATCATTGTCGTCTCGGTGACCTTGCTGGTCTCGTTGGCCATCTACGGCGCTAACGGCAACTTCAACTTGTCGGGCTGAAGGGGACAAAAGCAGATGTCGAACTCCGCTGTGCGCCCATTGCTGGGTCTGGCTGCCCTCGGCGTGATCGGCGTGATCATCGCCGCGACCGCCGTGTTGTTTGAGGGCGGTGCCATCGAATCCGTTCCAGTCACCGTGGTATCGCCTCGCGCGGGTTTAGTCATGAACCCCGATGCCAAGGTGAAGTTGCACGGCGCACAAGTAGGCAAGGTCTCCTCGATCGAGAGTCTGCCGGACGGTCGGGCCGCGATTCACCTGGCAATCAATCCGTCCTGGTTGCACCTGATTCCGGCCAACACCGGCGTCGACATCGAATCGACGACCGTCTTCGGGTCGAAATTCGTGCAGCTGATACCGCCGCGGAACCCCTCCCCGCAGTCGCTGAAGGCCGGGCAAGTACTTGACTCCGACCATGTCACCGTTGAGATCAACACGGTATTTGAGCAACTGGTGTCGGTGCTATCCCAGATTGAGCCGGAAAAGCTCAACGAGACCCTCGGCGCGCTCGCCCAAGCGTTCAGTGGCCGGGGGGACAAGTTCGGCCACACACTTGCCGACCTGGACTCGGTGCTGGCCAAGATCGACCCCAGTCTTCCCACGCTGAGCCATGAATTGGCGGTCGCCCCGCAGGTGATCAATGCCTACGCCGACGCGGCCCCCGATCTGGTCAACACCATCCAGAACTCGACCCGGCTCAGCGACACGGTCGTGGACCGGCAGCGCGATCTGGACACCGCGCTCGTCAGCGCGATCGCGTTAGCCGACATCGGAAACGACGTACTTGCCAGCAACGCACAGCATTTCACTGCCGCCCTTCATCTGCTGGTCCCCACCACCAACTTGACCAACACCTATAACCAGGCCCTCACCTGCGCACTGGGCGGTCTCAAGCCGCTGGCCACCGGCCCGCCCCTACCGGTGCCCGGTGTCTTATTGCTGGATTCATTTCTGCTGGGCACCGAGCGCTACCGCTATCCCCAGAACCTCCCCAAGGTCGCGGCCACCGGGGGTCCGCAGTGTATGGGCCTGCCGGACGTGGGATTTGGGCACCGCCCGCCGTACTTGGTCACCGACATCGACGCGAACCAAGCGCAGTACGGAAACCAAGGAATTCTGTTGAACTCCGACCGTCTCAAGCAGATGCTGTACGGCCCGATCGACGGGCCACCGCGCAACACCCCGCAGCTGGGGCAGCCCGGATGAAGCACGCCGGTGGGACTGCGCTGAAGTTCGGGGTGTTCGCGGTGGTGACCTTGGTCTTGACCGCTGCGCTGTTCGCCATCCTCGGCCAATACCGCACGGGCTCCACGAATGGCTATTCCGCGGTGTTCAGCGATGCCTCTAGCCTCAAATCCGGCGACTCGGTGCGCGCCGCCGGAATTCGCGTCGGAACAGTCAACGGCGTTGCGCTGCAACCGAATAACACCGTGATGGTGAGGTTCGACGCCAACCGCGAAATCGTGCTCACCACAAGCACCCGAGTCGTGGTGCGCTATTTGAACCTGGTGGGGGATCGGTACCTCGAACTGCTCGATGCCCCCGGATCGTCCGGGATTCAGCCACCTGGATCACAGATCCCCATCAACCGCACCGCGCCGGCACTGGACCTCGATTTGCTGTTGGGTGGCCTCAAACCCGTCGTTCAGGGTCTCAATCCCCAAGCGGTCAATGCGCTGACCAACTCGCTGATCCAGATTCTGCAAGGCAGCAGCGGCGACGTGGAGTCGTTGTTCGCTAAGACGTCGTCGTTCTCCAACGCGCTGGCAGACAACGGGCACGTGGTGCAGCAACTGATCGACAACCTCAATGAGGTGGTCGCAACGGTGGCCCAAGACGGCAACAAATTCTCCGGCACCATCGATCGCCTCGAGCAGCTCATCACCGGCCTGGCGCGCGACCGCGATCCCATCGCAGACGCCATTACCGCGCTGGACCACGGAACCGCATCCTTGTCGGATCTGCTTACCCAGGCTCGTCCCCCACTGGCCGGCACCGTTGACCAACTCAACCGTCTGGCGCCACTGCTCGACAACGACAAAGCGCTGCTCGACCTTTCACTGCAGAAGGCACCCGAAAACTACCGCAAACTGGTGCGACTGGGCGCCTACGGCAGCTTCATCAATCAGTACCTCTGCGGGATCTCCCTGCGGGTCACCGACCTTCAGGGCCGCACGGCAGTCTTCCCGTGGATCGTCCAAAACACCGGAAGGTGCGGGGAGCCCTGATGCTGAAATACCGTGGTGCTCAACTTATCCGGTCTGGTTTCATCGGTTTCGTGCTCGTCGTGTTGGTCATCATCATCGGGCTGCAGCCTCGACAGTTGTTGTCGATGGCGACCTCCATCCGATACCAGGCGCTGTTTAGCGAGGCCGGTGGCCTGACGGCCGGCAATGACGTGCGGGTCTCGGGTGTGAAAATGGGAGCGGTCTCTGATGTCGCGCTTAGCCAGGGCAAAGCGTTGGTGACCTTCAGCCTCGACGCGACGGTGCACCTGGGAACGGCCACCACCGCCCATATCAGGACGGGCACACTGCTGGGGGCACGGATGCTCGCCATCGAGCCC
The DNA here is from genome assembly GCF_900176255.2 of Mycobacterium ahvazicum. GTDB lineage: Bacteria > Actinomycetota > Actinomycetes > Mycobacteriales > Mycobacteriaceae > Mycobacterium > Mycobacterium ahvazicum. Next base: position 1,120,654 of record NZ_FXEG02000003.1, on the reverse strand, counting down.
ACAGGCTCGGGCACCATGCACGGCTCCGACGTCATCCCGCTGAACCGGACGTCGTCGCCGTACTCGTTGACCGATGCCGTCAGCGACTTCACCGCCAACACCGCCGCCACCGACACCGCCACGCTCAACGAGTCATTGGACACCTTGGCCGAAACGATCGAGCGGATCACGCCCCGATTAGGGCCCACCTTTGAAGGACTGAGCCGACTCTCACAATCGTTGAACAGCAGGAATGAATCGTTGGCCCATCTGCTCAAGAGCGCCGCCGACCTCACCGGAATCCTGTCGGTCCGCAGCCAGCAGGTCAACACCCTGCTGCTCAACGCCAACGACTTGTTGGGCGTGCTCAACCAACGTCGCTACGCGATCGTCAACCTGCTCGCCAACACCTCTGCGCTTGCCCAACAACTGTCGGGCCTGGTCGCAGACAACGAAAAAGAACTCGCGCCGACGCTGACCAAACTCAACTCGGTGACCGCGATGCTGGAAAAGAACCGCGACAACATTGCCAAAGCGATCGTCGGCCTGGCGAAATACCAAGTCACGCAGGGAGAATCGGTCAACAACGGCTTCTACTACAACGCTTTTGTCGGCAATCTGATCCCGGCACAAGCCCTGCAGCCGTTCTTGGACTACGCTTTTGGATTCCGCCGAGGCGTCAACGCAGGACAACCGCCCGACAACGCCGGGCCGCGGGCCGAATTCCCCTGGCCGCACAACGCTATTCCCGGAGGACGATGACCGTGAAGGCGAATAAGGCACTGTTCACCAAGACGCTACTGACGGCGTTGGTGGGACTTCTGGTGGCCGGCACCGCATTTCTGGTGCATCACAATGTGTTCGGACCCAAGACCATTACCGCCTATTTCAGTTCAGCCACGGCCATCTATCCCGGCGACGAGGTACGTGTCGTCGGGGTCAAGGTGGGCACCATCACATCCATTGAACCGCAGGGAACCCAGGCCAAGATGACACTCGCCGTCGACGACGACGTGCCGATCCCGGCCGACGCCAAAGCCGTGATCGTAGCGCAGAACCTGGTCGCGGCCCGTTATGTGCAGCTAACGCCGGCCTACGAAGCCAACCGAACCAGCGGGCCCACTATGGCCGACGGGGCCGTGATCGGCGTGGAGCGTACTGCGGTGCCCGTCGAGTGGGACCAGGTCAAAACACAACTGATGCGCCTTGCCACCGAGTTGGGCCCCGCCAACGGATTTTCCACCACCTCGCTAGGACACTTCATCGACAGCGCCGCCAACGCCATGTCCGGCAACGGCGACAAACTTCGCCAGGCCATCACCCAACTGTCCAAGGTAGGCCGCATCCTCGCCAACGGCAGCGGCAACATCGTCGACATCATCAAAAATCTTCAAGTGTTCGTCACCGCGCTGCGGGACAGCAACGTGCAGATTGTCGAATTTCAGGACCGCCTCGCCACCTTGACCAGCGTTGTGGACGGCAATCGCGCCGATCTCGATGCTGCGTTGACCAACCTGTCGTCGGCGGTCGACGAGGTGCGCCGATTCATCGCCGGAAGCAGAGACCAGACCGCAGAACAGCTGCAGCGACTGGCCAACGTTACCCAGAACCTTACCGACAACCGCATGGCGGTGGAAAACCTTCTGCACGTGGCGCCCAACGCAATCGCCAACGGCTACAACATCTATAGCCCTGACTCAGGAACGGCTCGGGGCGCCTTTGCGCTGTCGAACTTCGCCAATCCGGTGGCCCTGGTGTGCTCGGCGATCGGCGCCGTCAAGAACGCCACCGCAACCGAAACGGCCAAACTGTGCGCACAGTACCTCGGCCCGGCGCTGAAGGTAATCAACTTCAACTACCTGCCGATCCCCTTCAATGCGTACCTAGCCAAGTCGCCGAGCCCGCAAAATCTGTTGTATTCCGATCCGAACCTGGCCCCCGGCGGCCCCGGCGGGATCCCTCCGATACCGACCGACCCGCCGGCGGTGTCGGCCTACACCGGCGCCGGCGACATCCCGCCACCCCCAGGATGGGGTATGCCGCCAGGCCCGCCAGGAGCCTACGCGCCCAACGGATTACCCGCAGTCCCCTCCCCGGCACTATTCCCGGGCGCGCCGATCCCCCCCGGGGCGGCCCCGGTTGCGCCACCACTGCCCGGAGCGGCCAACCTGCGCGACATGTTGCTGCCCGCCGGAGGGACACCGTGATCGGATCTGCACCGATGTACCGCCTTGCGGCGATCACGTCGTGGCTTGTGGTCACCGCGACGGGATGCGCGTTCGACGGCCTGAATTCGCTGCCCCTGCCAGGGACTGCCGGACGCGGTCCGGACGCGGTGACCTACCACGTCGAGATCGCCAACGTCGGTACCCTTGAGTCCAATTCGCCGGTGATGATCAACGACGTCGTCGTCGGCAGCGTTGGCACGATGAAGCTGCGCGACTGGCACGCGGACATCGACATCTCGGTACACCCCGATGCCGTTGTGCCCGCCAATGCAGTCGCCAGGATCGGTCAGACCAGCTTGTTGGGCTCGATGCATCTGGAACTCAACCCGCCGCCAGGCCAATCGCCCACCGGCAGACTTGCCCCCGGGGCGACTATTGGTCTGCAACGCTCCACCACCTACCCGTCCACCGAGCAGACGCTGTCCTCGCTGTCGGTTGTGGTCAATGGCGGGGGACTGGGCAAAGTCGGCGGGCTCATCAACGAGTTCAACGCGGCACTGGGTGGCCGCGAAGACAAGATCCGCGATCTGCTCACCCATCTCAACGACTTCGTCGGTGTGTTGGACACCCAACGTGACGACATCAACGCGTCCATCACCGCGTTGAACACCTTGGCCGGCACCTTGTCCGGGCAAAGCCCAGTCATAACCCAAGCGCTGCAACGGATTCCGCCCGCGCTGGATGTCCTGATCAAAGAGCGGCCGCGAATCACGACCGCGCTGGATAAATTCCGGGTGTTCAGCAACACGGCCACCGGCTTAATCAACGCCACGCAAGCTGATTTGGTCACCAACCTCAAAAACCTGGAGCCCACCGTACGTGCGCTCGCTGACGTCGGACCCAGCCTCGACACCGTTTTGGCGTTCGTGCCCCACTATCCGTACCCACAAAACTTCATCGACCGCGCGATCCGGGGCGACTATTTGAACGAGTTCATCACCTTCGACTTCACGATCCCGCGACTCAAAAGAGGTTTGTTGCTGGGCACCCGATGGGGGCAAGAGGGCGCCACGCTGGTGCCCGCGCCGGGAGACCCCTGGTACAGCACCTTCACCAAGGATCCGCTCAACGCCCCGCTCACGGCGCCGCCGACGGCGGTGGCGACGCCTGCGAACGCCGGCCCGCCCGGTCGCGCCGGCACACCAGCGATCCCTGCACAGCACACCGCAGCAGCTATTCCGGCGCCGAGTGACTTCGTGCCCCAAGACGTGGGGGACCGCTGATGTTGACCCGTTTAGTTCGAACCCAGCTGATCATCTTCACGATCGCCTCGATCATCGGCATGACCGTCATGATCGTCGACTACTTGCAGGTGCCCACCCTGCTGGGCGTCGGACGCATGACCGTCACGCTGGAATTGCCGGGAACCGGTGGGCTCTACCGGTTTTCCAACGTGACCTACCGAGGGGTGGAGGTCGGAAAAGTCACCGACGTACAGCCCACGCGTGCCGGCGCGGTGGCCATACTGTCGTTGAACACCAACCCGAAAATCCCCGCCGACCTACGCGCGGCAGTGCTCAGCGTGTCGGCGGTCGGCGAACAGTATGTCGACTTGCAGCCTGTCACCGCCGCAGGGCCCTACCTGCACGACGGCTCAGTCATTCCCGCGGCGCACACGTCAATCCCGCAGGCGGTCGGACCGATGTTGGATCAAGTCAGCACGCTCGTCAACAGCGTGCCCAAGACCAAGATCAGCGGATTACTCGACGAAACGTTCAAAGCATTCAACGGATCCGGCTACGACGTCGGATCCTTGCTCGACTCCTCCGCACAGCTGATCGGCGACATGAACGCCAACGCTGAGCGGTCGCGAGACCTCATCGACGACAGCCGGCCCCTGCTGGACGGACAGGCGCAGTCCGGCGACGCGATCCGCACATGGGCGCGCCGCCTCGCCGGGATCACCCAGCAACTGGTCACCAACGACCCCCAGATACGGACACTGCTGCGCACCGCGCCCGGGGCCGCTGACGAAGCGTCGCGGCTGTTCAACGAGGTCAAACCGACGCTGCCGCTGCTGTTGGCGAACCTGACCACCCTGGGCCAGGTCGGCGTCACCTATCACCCCTCGATCGAGCAACTGCTGGTGTTGCTGCCGCCGACGATCGCGTCCACCCAGTCCTACGGCGCGCCCAAAAACAATCCCACCGGTTACTCGCTGGGCGACTTCACTCTCACCGTCGGTGACCCGCCAGCATGCACCGTGGGATTCCTGCCACCGTCTGCCTGGCGATCACCGGAGGACACCACCGTGATCGACACCCCGGACGGCCTGTACTGCAAACTGCCCCAGGATTCACCCATCGGCGTTCGGGGCGCCCGTAACTACCCGTGCATGGGGCATCCCGGCAAGCGCGCGCCGACCGTCGAAATCTGCGACAGCGACCAGCCTTTCGAGCCATTGTCGATCCGCCAGCACATCCTGGGCCCCTACCCGACCGATCCGAACCTCATCGCACAAGGCATTCCGCCCGATGATCGCGTGAGCTTCGGAGACCAGATCTTTGGACCGCTCGCTGGCACACCTCTAGCGCCTGCACCACCACCTGGCAGCATCCCAGTACCGACTTCTGTTGCAGTGCAACCGAATCCAGCCCCCGGACCGCTGGCCCAAACCGGTCCTTCGCCGGAGTCCAGCCCCGACGCAACGGTGCCCGGCGCAGCGCCGAGCGCATTCACACGCCATGGATCTGGCCCGTCGGTGGCCATCGCGACCTACGACCCACGCACGGGTCGGTATGCCGCCCCCGATGGCACGGTGTATCGGCAGTCGGATCTGGCCACAACCACCGCAACGCGATCATGGAAGGATCTTTTCCCGACATGAGCACGCGCCCACCCGAGGGTAATCGAACCAAACATTATGAGCCGCAAACGATCCGCACGTTGCGGGGAGTAACGATTTTCTCACTGTGGTCCGTCACCATCGTCACACTCGGCGGGATTGTGCCGCAAGCCTGCGCGGCCGACGGCTGGGGCCTCAACGGCACCTACACCGCGACGTCCAACGGAGAGTGGGCCAAGACCAACGAAATCTTCCATAACGAGGCCAGCATCAGAAGCATCTGGACTATCAGCACAACCTGCAGCTATCCCACTGAATGCACCGGCACGGTGGTCAGTGACTGGGGCTGGCGCGCCCCGATCTATCAGACCGGCGGTGTGTGGTTCGTCAAGCACATCGTCGAGAACTGGCAGCCGTGCCCGGATGGCAGCGCGTCGCAAGGGTTGCAGGTCTTCAGGTTTGCCCCCACCAACCCCGACGGCGATGCCGTCGATCCGGCGTCACCGGTGTTGACCGGCGCCGACGAGACGACCGGCATCAGTGGTGCCTGCGGGCGCAGCAAAACATGGTTCATCACCATGCCGTTCAAACTCATCAAGACAGGTTGAGACCAGCAGATGAAGTTGCCCATGCAGCGGGAATATCCGGACTCGTCCGGGCCCAGGGCCGCTGGCCGTCACGTGGTCCGATCGATCCCAGCAGCGGTGCTGACGGTGATGATCGTCGGGGCGTGCCCTGGTGCGCGCGCCTGGGCCGAACCGTCGGCGTGTAACGACCCGTTCTGCGCTCCAGGCATCACCGGAGGGGTGGTGCTGGGCGCGCCCTGCTCGGATACCACCCACTTCGTGTTCGGCACCACCTCGTGGGGGCGGCTGGTGTTTTGCGGGTCTCCGCGCCGTTATGAGCCCAGATACTTCCGTTCGCCGCCGATGTGGGGGGTTAAGGATGAGAACTCCAACTGCGAGGGCTTCGAGAATTCGGTCGCGCAGGCACCCGACGGCCTGTTCCTCACGTGCCTGTCGGTTGACGGTGCCCCCCGCTGGGTCCGTGGCGACACCTAGACCGTCTGGCATGGCGATGGTGAAAGGTGCGGGCGGGCGCCTGGCGCAGTGCGGGCTAGGGGCGACATTGTTCGTGGCGATGGCCTCAGCGGCGACACCGGCTACGCATGCTGATCCGCCGGCTCTGCACCGGGTCACCTACACCGTCAGCGCGGAGCGATCCGCCGCCGCAGACATCTATTTCCGCGACGCTGACCCAGCCAGCTGGGCCGAATACAGCCACAATCCTTACCAATTCAGCCCGAAGGTCGAGGCCAATGTGGGTCCCAGCGCGCGGTGGACCCGTGATGTCTGGCTGGCCACCCCTGACCAGTGGGCGATGGTCAGTGCGACCAGTGGGTTGGCGCCAGTCACGCCAAACTTTCACTGCGAACTTGCCGTGGACGGTGCAGTGGTGGCTACCAACAACGGTGCCAAAGGCGCGTTGTGTTCGCTGCGCCACTGGTGAGCCGCCGAACGACGGGCTCAAGTGACGGCTCACTGAGTGGGAACCTCAGCCGAGGATCGCCTCAAAAGAAATTACCTTGTTTCCTGTCCGCCGCTCAGATCAACCCAACGACCGGGCAGCGCCCATTGCAGCCAGCGGAAACGGAGAGAGGACGGCATATGCCCCCGGCGAATTCGTCTCCGACTCGTGGCGTGAGCCCTGTCGATCTCGACTCGAAGCGGCCCGACGAAGCCCACCTCATTGAAGCCGCCGAGGCGCAAGCTGTCGAAGCCGAAGCGCTCGCTGCCGCCGCGCGTGCCCGCGTCCGGGCCATCCGGGAACGCCAACGCGCTGAGACCACCGACACCGCCTCGCCGCCAATTGCTGAGGCCGGCGCCGACGAGAAGTCGGCACACCCCGAGGCCGAAGAGAGCGCTGACGCCCCCTGTGCCGCAGCCGAAGTCGCCGACCTAGAAATCAGCCCCACCGCCGGGGTGGCCGGTGATAAAAGCCGCAGGCGTGCCGCATCAAAGTGGAAGAGCCGTCGGCTGGCGCGTCCGAAACTAACCACAGTGCTAGGCGGGATCGGAATAGTTTGTGCCGCAGCGCTTCTGGCTATGAGCGCTGTGATGGTCCACCATCACGATCAGCTAGTCGGTAAACGACAACGAGCCGCGGAGTTCGCCGCAGCGGCGCGACAAGTCGTCGTCACCCTGATGTCGATCAACGCTGACACCGCCAAAGCCGACGTGCAGCACATCATCGACAGTTCCACCGGCCAGTTCAGAGACGAATTCCGTGGCGCAGCCGACGATTTCATAAAAGTTGCCCAGAGCGCGAAGGTCTCGACCAAGACGACCGTGCAAGACGCCGCCGTCGAGGCAATGACTGACGACACAGCGGTCGTGCTCGTCGCCGCCCGCTCGACCCTGATCAATACCGCCGGCGCCTCCGAGCAGCCGCGCTCGTGGCGGCTGAGCCTCAAGCTGGCCCGCGACGACGGGAAGATCAAGATGTCGAGCATGGAGTTCATTCCGTGACTATCAGAGACGTCGAGGACCACGACATCACCCCCGTTGAGCAGACGGTAACGGATTCCGGCGACCCAGAAGCCGGCGACGCCGTCTGCGGCGGTTCGAAGGGGTCCTCGGCGGATGCGCCGGTTGACGTGCGCCGCAGTTGGTTACGTCGGGCAATGTCGCATTGGCCGCTGCTCATCATCGGGTCGGTTTTGGTGGCTGCCGCCGCGGTCACCGCCGAGCTGTACTTCGGCCAATTTCGCAGCGACCAGCACGCCGACGATGCCGCCGCGGCGTCGGCGATCCGCGCGGCAACCGACGGCACCGTCGCGCTTTTGTCCTACACGCCGGACAAACTAGACGGCGACCTGGCTGCGGCGAAATCACGCCTGACCGGTGACTTCTTGACCTATTACAGCAAGTTTTCCGAACAGATTGTGGCCCCCGCGGCCAAAACGAAGGCCGTCAACACCCAGGCCACGGTAAAGCGCGCAGCCATTACCGAACTGCACCCAGACTCGGCCAGGGTGCTGGTTTTCCTCGATCAGACCACAACGAGCAAAGACGCGCCCGAACCCGTCCAGACTGCCAGCAGCGTGATGGTGGGTCTGACCAAAGTCCATGGCGTCTGGCTTATTTCGGCGTTCGATCCGACTTAGACCGGCATCGCTTGAATCAGCAAATCCGGCGACCCGGTGCTTCGGCTTCGCTGATGCCGCCCAGAGGGCCGAGAGGTGCGCGGCCGGCGTGTTCGCGGCGCATAGCCACCCATCGATTCAGGTGGAGCCGGGCATCCGTGATCCCGCTGAACGAAACATTCGTCGGCGTAGAGCCGCTCGGCGGAGGACGATGAGCGGTATCACATTTCTCATCGAGGAGAGATTCATGACCGTTTCCGAGACCGCTTCGCGCTACACCGTCATCTCGACGGACACTCATGCTGGAGCTGACCTCCTAGCGTACAGGTCGTATCTGCCGCAAGCCCTGCATGATGATTTTGATTCATGGGCTCAGGACTATGCGAGTCCGTTCGATGACTTGATCGTCGCCACCGCGAAGCGCAACTGGGATCACGAGTTGCGCATCGCAGAGATGGACAGCGACGGGGTTGCAGCAGAGCTGTTGCTGCCCAACACCGTTCCCCCCTTCTTCCCGACATCTCCCAACATCACCATCTCTTTGCCGCAGACTCGAGAAGAGTTTGAACACCGCTGGGCCGGGGTGCAGGCCCACAACCGATGGCAGGTCGACTTCTGCTCGTTGGTACCTGCGCGGCGACGAGGGTTGATCCAAGTGTTCCCCAACGATGTTGACGTGGCACTAGGCGAAATCCGTTGGGGCAACCAGCAAGACTGTTTTGGAGGGGTGTTGCTGCCCCCGGTATCGCCAGGAGACCCCAATGTCGCTCCGCTGTTTCACACGCGCTATGAGCCGATCTGGCAGTTGTGCAGTGAGCTCGATCTGACCATTGTGCAGCATGGCGGTCCGGGAAGTCCGGTGATGCCGATGGATCAGCCGGCATCCAACGCCGTGCTCGTTACGGAGATGGCGCTGTGGGCCCAGCGCACCCTCGGACACCTGATATTGGCCGGGGTTTTCGAACGCTATCCCACGTTGCGGTTCGCTCCCACCGAGCAGGGCACCCTGTGGGTGCAGCAGCAGCTGGCGGTACTTGACGCGATGGTCCCGACGATGAAAACCGCAGCGGGCAACCGCACCTATGGCATGTTCGGCGGATCCTCGGTCGATCAGCTGACCCTGACCCCCAGTCAGTACGTTCAGCGCAACTGCTACCTCGCCAGCGAATTGGGCCCCTTTGACGCACCGATGATCGACTATCTCGGCGCTGACCACATCCTGTGGGGAAGCGACTACCCGCACGAAGAGGGATTTGCGCCCCAATCGACGCTCGCCTTACGGTGGGCTCTGCACGACCGGTCTGAGCAGGAATGCCGAAAGATTCTGGCCGAGAACGCCGCTCGACTCTATCGCTTCGACCTCGACGCGCTGGCACCCATCGCAGCGGAAATCGGGCCGACTGTGGCAGAGGTGCATACGTCGCTGGGAGAAACCGGATATCGCGCCCCGGCCGCGTTCGGCTACCGGCCCTTTGAAGGTGGACTTGCGCTCAAACGCCTTGCCCCTCAACGCGGGTAGTCGTTGTGGTTGGACAAACAAGGATGCCGAGACCCCGATGATCGAGATGCCCGACCGGCCACACTCCTCGAAGCTGTTTGAGCTCGGCTGATGTTTGACACTCCCTGGATAGGGGAGTTGAGCGTGGCCGACTGAAGGTATGCCGCTATGTCGGCGGCGCTTGCCGATGGGGCGTCGATGCAGCACTTCGGCGAGAAGGCGGGAATGCCAACGCGGACGATGAGGCGTCCGGCTCCTGGTCGAGCAGCGAACACTCGTGCTTGCACAGCCGCGGCAGGGGGTACAGACCTGAGCACGATGACACAAACGCCCTACAGCAGCACAGACGACGTCGACCCCTGCGTGCGGGTTTACGGAACCCGGGTCCACAACCTGCGGGGCGTCGACGTCGTAGCGCCCCGCGACGCGCTGGTCGCCTTCACCGGAATCTCCGGATCAGGCAAATCGTCGTTGGCCTTCGGGACCATCTACGCCGAGGCCCAGCGCCGCTACTTCGAATCCGTCGCTCCGTACGCCCGACGCCTGCTCTTGCCCTCTGGGGCGCCGAAGGTCGATGACATCACCGGACTACCGCCCGCCGTCGCGCTACAGCAGCGCCGCGGTTCGGCGACGTCGCGGTCGACGGTCGGCACCGTCACCACGCTGTCGAACCTGCTCAGGATGTTGTTCTCCCGCGCCGGAACTTACCCGCCGGGAACCACGGAACGACTGGACTCCGACGCGTTCTCCCCGAACACCGCGGTCGGTGCGTGTCCCGAATGCCACGGGCTGGGACGAATCCATCGGGTGACCGAAGAGACGCTGGTGCCAGACCCGTCGCTGACTATCCGCGAAGGCGCCGTTGCCGCATGGCCGGGGGCGTGGCAGGGCCAAAACCTACGGGACATCCTGGTCACGCTGGGGTACGACATCGATAGGCCATGGCGGAAACTGCCTAAGCGGCAACGTGATTGGATTCTGTTCACCGATGAGCAGCCAACGGTCGAAATCGATCCCAGCCAGCACCCTGTGCAGGCCGACTATTACTACAACGGCACGTTCTCCAGCGCCGAACGCCATGTCCGCCACACGCTGGCCAACTCCCAGAGCGCGATGATGCGTCGCCGCGTACTGCAGTTCGTCGACAGCGTCGAGTGCCCGACATGTGGCGGTTCCGGGCTTCGGCCGGAGGCGTTGCAGGTGACTTTCGCCGGGCGCACGATCGCCGACTACGTGGCGATTCCGTTGACCGACCTCGCTGATACATTGCGCCCGACGGCTTCTCGGACCGATGCCGCCGCTGCATACGAGTCAACAAACTCCGGTGAGCTGACGGACGTAGCGACCATGATCGCGGCCGATCTCGTGGCACGCCTGCAGGTGCTCATCGATCTCGGCCTCGGCTATCTCACGCTCGGTCGCCGCACTCCGACGGTGTCGCCGGGCGAACTGCAGCGGTTACGGCTGGCCACGCAGCTGCGTGCCGGCCTGTTCGGTGTGCTCTATGTGCTCGACGAGCCGTCGGCCGGACTGCACCCCGCAGACGCCGAGCCGCTCCTCGATGTGCTGGATCGCCTGCGGCGCGCGGGCAATTCGCTCTTCGTCGTCGAGCACGACATGGACGTGGTACGCCGTGCCGACTGGGTCGTCGACGTGGGGCCCGGGGCGGGGGAGTGTGGCGGGGACGTGCTGTACAGCGGGCCGGTGCCGGGCCTCGCCGACATCGAGGAGTCGGTCACTCGTAGGTACCTATTCGAGGAGGCAAGGCCGCTGGCTCGTCAAACTCGGACGCCGTCCGGGTGGCTGCGGCTGCGCGGGATCTCCTTTCACAATCTCAAAGATCTCGACGTGGACCTGCCACTTGGTGCGTACAGCGCGGTCACCGGAGTGTCCGGTTCGGGCAAGTCGACGCTCGTCGTCAAGGTCCTCGGCGACGTCGTGAACAGCCATCACGGCAACGGACGCGCAGCCGAACCGGCCGCAAGCGACGACGACGAAACCGACACCGAGATCGCCGATCTCGATCGTGACGCGAGCATCGGCGTGACGGCAGAAGGTGTCGAGCAGATCAATCGGCTGGTTGCTGTCGACCAGCGTCCGATTGGGCGCACGCCGCGCTCGACACTGGCGACCTACACCGGTTTGTTCGACGCCGTTCGTCACGAATTCGCCGCGACCCCAAAGGCTCGTCGCCGCGGGTGGACGGCGGGCAGGTTTTCCTTCAACGTGGCCGAAGGTCGGTGTCCCACTTGTCAGGGAGAGGGGTTCGTTTCGGTCGAATTGCTTTTTCTGCCAGGCACATACGCCACCTGCCCGGCGTGTCGAGGAGCGCGTTACTCCGACGAGACACTCGAAGTGCGATACCGCGATCGGACGATCGCCGACGTGCTCGCGATGACCGTCGACGAGGCCTCGGACTTTCTTGCCGACGTCACGAAGGCTGCGCGCAGCCTGACCACGTTGCGAGAGGTCGGATTGGGATATCTCCGACTCGGACAGCCCGCGACCGAGCTGTCAGGTGGTGAGGCGCAGCGGATCAAGCTGGCCTCCGAATTGCAGAGGCCGCGGCGAGGACACACCCTCTACGTCCTCGACGAGCCGACCACCGGGCTTCACCCCGCCGATGTGGATTTGCTCGATCGTCAACTGCATCGCCTGGTCGACGCGGGCAATACCGTCGTGGTGGCCGAACACGACATGCGGATGGTCGCGGGCGCGGACTGGGTGATCGACTTGGGGCCAGGAGCCGGCGGCGACGGCGGTCGCGTCGTTGCGGCGGGTCCGCCTACGGAGGTGGCTCGCGCTAAGGACAGCCGCACGGCCCCGTACCTGGCAAAGCGGTTGGTGCCATCCGCTACTCGCTGAATTCTGCCCGGACGAATAAGGCGGTGGCCGTCACGAGGCCTCGGCGTCGGCTCGTTCTTCCCGCAGTCGATCCGTGCTCCGCAGCAGTCGCAACAGAGTGACAAACAGCAACCCGCCCAACATGTTTCCAGCGACGGTGTAGCCGAACCAGGTCAGCCAGTCGAAATAGCCGAACGGTGCGCGACCGGTAATCAATGCGCCGAAAATCAGTAGGGAGTCCAGGATTGAATGAAACAACTGCAGACCAGCGAGCAGGAAAGCAACAGCAACGGCCGCGGCGATCTTTCCCGTCATCGAGTCCGTGCCGTGCTGCATCCGGGTCATCAACGTGATCGCCATACCACCGAGCACGGCCAGCGACATAGTTTGCGCCGACATCGGCGCGGTGGCGAAGTGGGTCGCCGATTCAACGGTCTGGGCGCGCAGCTGAGGAAATCCGACCATGATCAGACACATCACTACCCAGCCGCCAACGAGATTCGCGAACAGGGTCCCTCCCCACAGCTTGAATAGCTGAACGAAGCTGGCGCGCTTGGCCGCCACGGTCGTGACTGGCACCAGGAAACCCTCGGTAAACAACTCACTGTGGCCCAACAGCAGGGCCAAGAAGCCAATCGAAAACGCCAAGCCCGCCAGCAGCGGCCGGTGGGTGGCATCTAGGACCGCCAGGTAGGCAAGCACGCCCAGCGCGACCTCGGTGCCGCCGAAGAAGCCGGTGACCAAAAGACCGCGCCAGGTTCGGTGCAGGCGCTGCGCTCCCTCACTCAGCATCCTGGTGAAAGCATCTTCGAGCTTGTCTTCGATCGGGCTGTTGTGCGAGCCGAGTTGGCGTTGCGTTTCCTCGCTCATTGCGTGTCCTCCAAGTTCGCCGAGATGCAGCAATACCCGCCCAGCGAGGGCAGCGGCCCGCGCGCGCCTGTGAGCCGCCCCACCCGCGAGTGCAGGAGCACCGGGTGGGGCGGCCTCGCTAGAGTCAACGTGCGCCCAAAGGCCGGGAAGCTAAGTACGGCGTTCGCGCATCACACTCATAATTCACAACATGAGGCCCGGACCATCGCGGTGTAGGTTAGAGCGTCTAAGCTTACTCTTAGCTAAGCAATCCGAGTAGCCTTCGTCCCTGGTTAGGAAAGCGCCCATGACGACCACCAAGCCATGGACAGAGTCGCGAGATCCCAAGGCTGCGCCACGCGGCGAGGAAGAACCCCGTCCACCGCGCGCCCAGAAAAAAGGCCTGTTCAGCCGGTTCTGGCTCGTCCTCACTATTGTGGCCGTCGTCGCTCTCTCGGGTTTCATGGTGTACCGACTGCACGGAATCTTCGGGGTCCACGCCGGTTCGTTCGGTGGTGGCACGTCGGGCGAGGTCCTCGACCAGTTCAACGCCAAGACCATCACCCTCCAGGTCTGGGGCTCACCGGGCAGCACGGCGACCGTCAACTACTTAGATGAAAACTCCCATCCGCAGCAGGCCCTCAACGTCACCTTGCCCTGGAGCACAGTCTTGAGTTCAACCAAGCCCGGTATCCCGGCAAACCTGGTAGCGCAAGGAGACGGGAGTTGGATTGCCTGCCAATTCGTTGTGGACAACCATGACGGGCGCGGTGCTGTGATCAAGGGCGCTAATCACTCGCCCCCCAACGAAACGGTGAATGCCTTCGTCTACTGCCTGGACAAGTCCGCATGAGCGAGACCACCGAGGCACCCGCGCCGCGCGTCGATCAGCCACTGATCCCGCCGTTCCTGCCGCGGATGATCCATCGGCTTGCGCTGCCGATCGTCCTGGTGTGGTTGGGCATCGTCTTTGTCACCAACACCATTTCCCCGCAGCTCGAGGTTGTCTCCAAGAGCCAATCGGTGTCGCAGAGCCCCAAGGACGCGGTGTCCTTCCAGTCGATGATGCGCGTCGGATCGACGTTCAAAGAGTTCAATACCGACAGCTCTGCCATGATCCTGCTGGAGGGCGACAAGCCGCTGGGGGCGGACGCCCACCGCTACTACGACGAGATCGTCAAGCGACTCGAGCAGGACAAGAAGCATGTCCAGCACATCCAGGATTTCTGGAGTGATCCGCTGACCGCTGCGGGCTCCCAGAGCCACGACCAGAAGGCCGCGTACGTCCAGGTTTACCTCGCCGGCAACATGGGCAGCGCCATGTCCGGCGAATCCACGGACGCCGTCCGCAAGATCATCGAATCGGTACCCGCGCCGCCGGGGATCAAGGCTTATGTCACCGGGGCGGGTCCGCTGTTTGCCGATCAGTCGCACGCGGGTGAGAAGGGCGTTGCGACAGTCACCATGATCACCTTCCTGGTGATTATCGTGATGCTGCTGTGGGTCTATCGGTCGGTGATCACCATGCTGGTCATGCTGGTCATGGTCTTCATCGAATTGGCCGCGGCCCGCGGTGTCGTCGCGACGCTGGGCAATTACGGCATCATGGGGCTTTCGACGTTCGCCAACAACATGCTCGTGCTAATGGCGATCGCCGCCGGAACGGACTACGCGATCTTTGTGGTCGGCCGGTACCACGAGGCCCGCGGTCAGGGCGAAGACCGCGTGAAAGCGTTCTACACGATGTTCCACAGCACGGCGCATGTCGTGCTGGGTTCGGGGCTAACCATCGCCGGGGCGATGTACTGCCTGAGCTTCTGCCGGTTGCCCTATTTTTCCTCCCTCGGCATACCCTGCGCCGTCGGCATGCTGGTCGCGGTCCTCGCGGCCTTGACTCTGGCACCGGCGATCCTGACCGTGGCGTCGTTCTTCAAGCTCTTGGACCCGAAGCGACAGCTGCAGACCCGGGGGTGGCGACGCATCGGCACCGCCATCGTCCGCTGGCCCGCGCCGGTTCTCGCGGTGACGATTGCCGCCGCATTGGTCGGCCTGCTCGCGCTGCCCGGTTACAAGACGGACTACGACACCCGCCACTTCCTGCCGGCGGACACCCCGGCCAATGTCGGTTACGCGGCTGCCGACCGGCACTTCAACCAGGCTCGGCTGAATCCCGAGCTGTTGATGATCGAGACCGATCACGACCTGCGTAACCCGGCCGACTTCATCGTCCTGGACAAGGTCGCCAAGGCGATCTTCCACATCCCCGGTATCGGCCGAGTGCAGACCATCACCCGGCCGTTGGGCACGCCGCTCGACCACAGCACCCTCGGTTTTCAGATGGGCGCACAATCCGCGGCGCGGCTACAGACGCAGCACTATCAGGAAGAGCAGGCGAGCAACCTGCTGAACCAGGCCGACGAGCTCAAGAAGACGATGGCAACGCTGCATGAGCAGATGCAGGTCACCCAGGATCTGAGCAACACCACGCACGAAACCACCAGGCTCACCAAGCAAACAGTGGAGATCACCGAGAAGTTGCGTGACGACATCGCGAACTTCGACGACTTCCTCCGGCCGATCCGTAGCTACTTCTACTGGGAGAAGCACTGTTACGACATCCCGGTCTGCTGGGCAATCCGGTCGGTCTTCAACGCGCTCGACGGCATCGACCAGGTGGCTGAGAACATCGTGAACCTCAGCGCGAATCTGGACAAGCTGGATCAGATCCAACCGAAGCTGGTGGCGCTGATCCCGCCGCAGATCGAGAGCCAGCAGCACAACCTCGACACGATCATGTCGAACTACGCGATCACCAAGGGTCTCAACGACCAGGCGAAAGCGCAGGCCGACAACGCCACCGCGCAGGGCGACGCCTTCGACAAATCCAAGAACGACGACACGTTCTACCTGCCGCCGGAGGCGTTCAAGAGCCCGGACTTTGCGCGGGGTCTCAAACAGTTCATCTCGCCGGACGGGCACGCTGTCCGGTTGATCATCTCGCATGAAGGCGACCCGGCGACCCCTGAGGGCGTCAGCCACATCGAACCGATCAAGCAGGCCGTGCACGAGGCGATCAAGGGCACACCCTGGGAGGGCGCCAACGTCTACCTCGGCGGTACCGCCGCGACGTACAAGGACATGCACGACGGCTCCAACATCGACTTGTTGATCGCCGGAATTGCCGCGGCCACACTGATTTTCGTCATCATGTTGATAATCACCCGAAGCGCCGTTGCGGCATGCGTGATCGTCGGCACGGTGTTGCTGTCGCTGGGCGCCTCGTTCGGACTCTCCGTGCTCCTGTGGCAGTACATCCTGGGGATCAAGTTGCACTGGATGGTGCTGGCGATGGCGGTCATCCTGCTGCTGGCGGTGGGCTCGGACTACAACCTGCTGCTGATATCGCGGTTCAAGGAGGAAATCCACGCCGGGCTCAAGACGGGGACGATCCGCGCGATGGCCGGTTCGGGCTCCGTGGTCACCGCCGCCGGACTGGTGTTCGCCGCCACCATGGCCACGTTCGCGTTCAGCCCGCTGCGGGTGATGGCCCAGGTGGGTACGACGATCGCGCTGGGCCTGTTGTTCGACACCTTGATCGTGCGGTCGTTCATGACACCGTCGCTGGCCACCTTGCTCGGGCGCTGGTTCTGGTGGCCGCAGCACGTGCGCCCGCGGCCGGCCAGCAGCATGCTGCGACCGTACGGAACACGTACCTCGGTGCGTGAGCTGATCCTCAAGGACGTGGACGAAAACCCACCGGGCGGACTGGTCACAAAGCGCTAAAAGGGTTGACGACAACCTAATTCGGGCTACGGCTCTAATACCTTGCGGCGTTCCCACCAGGGAGCCGATTGCCAAGCATCAGTTCCCTTTTCGACGGTCGCCGCGCGGAAGCGTTCGTCGAGTCTTGCGACAGCCACTCTCAGCCGATGAGCGCGCCGCCCACCGTTGCGCATCATGCTTTCGAGCTGTCCGCGGCCGTCCTCGTGCGCGAGTTCGTCGCAACATGGACAGCCTGCGTGGGGGTTGAATTCGCCTCTACGGGCTCGGTGTTCAGTGAGTTCGACGTATTTGCGCCACTGGGCCAGGTAGCGCAGCGCAGCGCCGTCGTGGCGGGGCCGGCGTCGACGGTGCGGGTTCATCCGCGAGAAATGGCTGTGGCCTCTTCCGGAAATTTATTCACGTCTGAGCGCCGTGACGTGGCGCGGTCGGTGATTGGACAGCCCTGATGCCGTCGAAACGACTTTACCTTGCGACCGGTGATGACGGGAGCAGGTCACGCGGCGGTGAGATGCCTTGCCGTCCGTAGGGGTATGGAGATGGCGAGTTCGGTTCCGGGAGAGGTCGAACGCACGTCGAACTGTCCACCGGAGGCAAGCACTCTCGCGCGCATCGAGGTCATTCCGATGTGGCCTTCGTCAGCTTTTCGCGCCATGGCCGCCTCCGAGATGCCCACGCCGTCGTCGGCCACACGCAGCGAGGCCAGCCCGTCCCAGTGTTGTAACTCGATCCGAACATTTTGCGCCCGTGCATGTTTGATGACATTGTTCGACGCCTCACGCGCAGCGTTGTACAGCACGTCATCGGCCTCGGTGCGCAAGCCATCGGGCCAACTCGACGCGTCGAAATCGACGGTGAGCCCTGCCCGGGAACCGAGGCTTTCGGCGAGAGCGGCCAGGGCTGATTTCAATCCCATCCGCACGAGAACGTCTGGGTGCAGTTCCCGGACCACGTCGCGCAGCAGGCCCGAACATTCGGCGAGCGCCGATGCCACCCGGTCCGCGGCATCGGCCGAACCTTCGCGCACATCCTCGATGTCTTGGCGCGCGACCAGGATGTACTGCAGGGCGCCATCGTGCAGACGCTCTGAGATTGCCTGCCGCTCATGCCGTTCCACTTCGAGTAACTCTTCCAGCAGCTGGCGCCGTTGCCGCGCCAGGTCCGCGATCATGTCCACTCTGGACCGCTGGATGAACGATAAGACAACCGATCCGCCGGCCAGCGCGGCCAAGACGAACGAGCTCAGCAGGATCGACGCCCACGGCTCCTGGTTGGCCGACCTGGTGATCCAGCACGTCAGAACGAATACCGACAAAGTCGGAATCGCCACCGCCGCACTGATCTTGGGATCCAGTTGGGCGGCCGCGATCAACGGAATCAGGAAGAAGCCATTCCTCATCACGTCCGATGTCCAGTCCTGCGGCGACGTCACGCCGGCGAGTATCGACAGGACAGAGACCATCGCGACGTCGGCGGTCAGCATGAGCAGTGGTACCACCGTCCGGGTGGACGTTGTCGTGGGCGCCCGACGTCGCAGCGCCCACGCGGTCCAGCATCCGAGGACGATCACGTACACCATCGGGATGGACACACAGACCCACTCGTAGTGGTCCGGAGGCTCCAGCAACAAGGTCGCAACGACCAACACGATCAGCACCGAGCGCAATCCGAACTGCAGCAGAGTGCCTAGCCACAACGTCCGCCCGACGTCCGGGACAACCTGTTGCGCGCGCAGGTCGACCACACGCTGCTGGTCTCCGGGCATGGGCGGCTCCTGTCGTCTCGCGATGGCGAGATCATAACCGCCGATTACCGGCAAAAATGGACTCTGCGGCAAACGGATTCGGTGCCGGCCAAGGCCCCGGCTCGGGGTGGGCCGGAAGGCTAAGGCCGCGGTGCAGCGGGGGCAGCCGCAGTTCCGCGCATGCAGTCCTGAAACTCAGGACTAGCCGGCGCGAAGTCGAAGCCGCAGTTGCACTCATGAGCTTGCTGCGGGTTGCCCAGCGAATCGCAATACGGGGTGCCGGCCGACGCCGGAGACGCTGTCCACATCACACCAGCGGCCAAGGCCGCCGATGCGGCGCCAAAGGCGGCCATCAATGCTCTCGTCTTCATGCTGGGATTCCTTTTCGTCGAAGACGACGGTATTGCCGCCCCGGGTTCCAGCGGTGACTACATCCGTAGCACCCCGCTAGCCGAATAGTAGGGGCCGCAAGGCCTGCCCGCGATTCGAGATACCTCCCGGCATCGGGGGCGGGCCGCCCGACACGAGAAAATGCCTCCTCCACAGCGCGCTATCGTCTGCTGGTGGCTATACCTCCGCCCATCCGCGCAGCGGTTGCGACAATGCTGGCGATGACGGCGTGCGCGACGGCGCCCGTCGGCAACGCCGACCCGACGGCCCAGCAGTCGCCGTTTCCGACCGGCAAGTCCGGCACGTCGATCCATGTCACGGAGTACAGCACCGCGACCGCCGACGTCACGCTCAACAACGCGACCTGGGTCTCGTCGGGATGCACCAGTCTCGGTGGGGGAGGCTGCAACGTCATCGAGCTCACCATCGTCGGTAAGTCCGATGCACCCTTCAGCTATAGCGAAAGGTCCATCACCGCCGCCTCCACCCCGTGGCGGCAAGACCCCTACCGGGACATCCAGGGCGGCTCGTCCATGGTCGATTACCAGACGATCGGCAAGACGCCGCCGCTGCGCTCGGGCACCGTCACCAACGGCCAAACCGCGCACGGATTCATCGCCTACGACAGCAATGTGAAACAGGGCGATTTTTACATCGAGTTCAACGATCCCAACGCTCCGGCTGCACCGACCCCATTGGCTGGCTGGAAAGTGCACACCTAGCGGGGTATCGGTGAAGCGTTGACGCACATACACATTGGGTCCGCCGGTCCGCGCCAGACCATACTCCAAGAGACCGATCGTCTCATTTTTGCCACCCGAGCCTGAACCAAAGCGATAATGTTCGCTGGCTCGGTGGGATCGTAGACAGTTGCACACCGGAAAAGCACGGGGAGGACGGATGAAGTTTCGTGTGCTTATTGCCGCGGCGGTGATGCTGCTCGCGGCGGCATGCGGTTCGAACTCGACAGGCGGTTCAGGCAGCGCCGGGTCCACCTCCCGCAATCTGGCCACCGCGCCCCCCACGTCGGACGTGACCTTGTCCGAGACCGGTTCCAACAATCTCTACCCGCTGATGAGCTCGTGGGCCGGGGTTTTTCACTCGAGATACCCCAACGTCACGATCAATACCCAAAGCGCGCTATCCGGCGTCGGGATCGCCGAAGCGGCTGCGGGCGCAGTCAACATCGGCGCCTCTGACGCCTACTTGTCCGACGCTGACATCGCCGCGCACCAGGGCCTGATGAACATCGCGATGGCGGTTTCCTCGGTGCACGTGCACTACAACCTGCCCGGTGTCACCGGCCACCTCAAGCTCAACGGCAAAGTACTGGCAGCCATGTACCAGGGAACAATCAAATCCTGGAATGACCCGGCGATTGCCGCGATGAACCCTGAGGTAGAACTGCCGGCCATCCCGGTAGTCCCGTTACACCGCTCCGACGGTCAGAGCAGCGACACATTCCTTTTCACCCAGTACTTGGCCAAGCAAGACCCCGACGGCTGGGGTAACTCGCCCGGCTCCGGCACCACCGTCAACTTTCCCGCGGTGTCGAACGCCGTCGGCGCCGCGGGCCAAGCCGGCATGTTGGGTGGCTGCGTCAAGTCTCTTGGCTGCGTGGCCTACATCGGCACCCGGTACTACGACGACGCTATGGAGAAGGGCCTCGGCGACGCCCAATTAGGCAATGCCTCAGGCAATTTCGTGCTGGCCAGCGCTCAAAGCGTTGACACCGCGGCGTCGGGCTTCGTTGCGCAAACCCCGGCCAACCAGGCGATTTCACTGGTCAACGGACCGGTCCCGGACGGATACCCAATCGTCGGTTACGAATACGCAGTGGTCTACAGCAAGCAGAAGGATCCCGCCGTCGCGCAGACGATTCGGGCTTTCCTGCACTGGGCGGTCACCGCAGGGAGTTCCCCGAGGTACCTGCGCAGGCCGCACCTCTACGCTCAGCCGCTGCCGGGAGCCGTGGCGAAGCTGTCTGACGCCCAGATCGCCACCATCAGCAGCTAGCCGGCGCGACGCTGGCCGATGGTGATCGCATCCGCATCTGCGGTCACGAATTCATCTTCGAAATCTGCGGACGTTGATCTAGCAGGACTATTTCAGCCCCGCGCCACGTTGCCTCTTCGGAGTGCCAGGGCTGTGGCCATGTCTGGATGAACAACACCCTGGCGGGCATTCACGCGCACGAAGGAGTCGAACTCATGAGCACGGGGCCTTTGCACTTCAACGCTTTCATCTGGCCGAACGGCTATCACGAGGCCGCGTGGCGCGTGGTCGACGACGATGTGCGCAACGTCTTGGGCCTGTCCTATTACACGGATATCGCGCGGATCGCTGAACGCGGGTTGATGGACTCGATCTTCTTGGCCGACAACATCGCCATCGCCGAATATCGCGCCACCTACCTGCCTCAGACGCAGTTCGATCCGATTTCGGTGCTCTCGGCGCAGGCGGCGGTTACCGATCGCATCGGGTTGATCGGGACGGGCTCGACGACCTACAGCAAGCCGTGGGAGCTGGCCCGCCGATTCGCGACGCTGGATCACCTCAGTGGCGGGCGCGCCGGCTGGAACATCGTCACCACCGTCACGCCGCTGGCCGCAGCCGCGTTCGGCGAGCGGTTCCACCCGGAGCACGCAGACCGCTACGCGCAGGCCCACGAATTCGTCGACGCCGTCACCCACGTATGGGACAGCTGGGAGGACGACGCGGTCATCGGTGATCGCGAACGCGGCGTGTGGGCAGACCGCGCCAAGTTGCATGCGCCGCGTTTCCACGGCAAGTACTACGACGTCGAGGGTGTCCAGCCATTTCCGCGCAGTCCGCAGGGACACCCGGTGCTCGTCCAAGCGGGACAGTCCGCCGCGGGCGTCGGGCTTGCCGCGCGATACGCCGAGGTGGTCTTCTCCGGGCCGCCCTCACTGGAGGCGGCGGTGGCTTTCCGGGCCAACCTCCATCAGCAGGCCGCGGCCATCGGCCGAAAGCCCGATCAGATGCTGGTCCTGCCCGCGTTGATGATCACCCTCGGCGCCACCGAGGCTGAAGCGCGGGCGCGGGCACAGCGCCTCGAAGACCTGGAGAATCCTGAATTTCGTTGGCAGAACACTCTTTACACGGCGGGACTTGATCCGGATGGCTTCGACCCCGACGCTCCGCTGCCTGCCGAGCTCTGGGCGCAGCGGTCGGCGCCGTCCAGCCGGGCCGAGCAGCTCTTCGCGGCTTCGCGTGCGCGGCCACAGGCTTCCCTGCGGCAGATCGCCAAGGAGGTGACCGGCGGGCTCGCGGGGCAGACACATTTCGTCGGCACGCCCGAGCAGCTGGCCGATCACGTGATCGCATGGCAGGATGCCGGCGCGGTCGACGGGTTCACGATCATGGGATCGACACTGCCGCACGAGCTCACGACATTCGTCGACCATGTTGTGCCCATCCTGCAGCGCCGGGGGCGATTCCGCACCGAGTACGCCGGTTCCACCTTGCGCGATCATCTCGGGCTCGAGCGGCCGGCCAAATAGCCGCTTCCTTACACTTCCTCGCGATCAACGACGAAGCGGACCTGGCAGCATTTGTGAATGTTGCCAGGGCGGAACCCCACGATTTCCGTTTCCACGGTACGGAAGCCAAGGCTACTGAAAATCGAATGCCATTCGCTGACACGCTTGAACTGAAAGCCGAAATTCATATCGACGAGGCCCTGCGCAACAGCATTTCCGAAGAAATCAATGAGCATCAGCGTGCGGAATTGATCCCGGTCATTCAATTTGTTGAATTCAGCTAATTCAGCCTGTTTTCTTACCGCTCCCAGCCGCGCTGGGCGGACGGCGTAGGTATCCTCTTCGATAATCAACCGCCGCGCAACACGCCGCAGATTTGCCAGCAGCGGAATCAGATCGGGCTCATCAACGTGATGGAGCACCGTCTTGACAATCGCACTGTCGAAGGAGTCGTCCGGGTAGGGCACATCAATGGGCGACGACATCTGCCGAAAAGGTAAGGCAGCAGCGTCCTCGCCCCGGTAGTCCATGACGTCTGTGGTGGAGCAGTCAAAGCCGGCACGAGCGATCAGTGCCGCCAAATGACCTCGGCCACAGCCGAAGTCGAGCACTGTGCGGCCTTTGATGGCGTCCGCGAGGTTGTTGAAATCCTGTATCGGCTTGCGCAGTGACTTATACCTCGAGTAGCCCTCGCTGAACCACGACCCGGATCCTTCGGACGTGAAGAACTGCTCATGCACCTCTGTGCATACCTGATATAAATCATGCCCGTCGCTGGCTGCGAGCAGATACTTCCACGCGTTCTGCAGCAGGGTGCTCACCTCGCTGGTGTGGTCAGGGAAGTGAGATTTGTAACTTTTTTCGAACAGGGACGTCGTGAAGTCGAGTGCCGCCGTTCCTTGTTGCAAAGTCTCGTGAATCAACTCGTATTGAGCTTGTTTGGTGGCTGTTGGCACCAAGAAATCCTTTCGTCGCCCACGCTGCAAATGCCTGACGCTGCGTCGTTGGGTAGCGGCAGGCACAGGGCCAAGTGGTTGATTAACGTATGATATCAGGACACTGCAAATTGAACGTATTAGGATAAAGGTAGTTAAATTTCCTTTGATTCGCCTTTACAAAAGCTGGCGACTCGCGTATGGGCAACGACCAATCTTACGAGACGGGGCCTCCCGGTCGCCGCAACGCGGTCTCGAAGAAGCCGTTTGACGTGCGGGTTTCTGCGCGGGACGGCCGAGTGATGCCGGTCTGAACATCGTCGACGCCATCGGCGACGGCAAACCCCAGACCGACCGTATCCGCCCCTTGAACCTCTGGTCGCCGGATCCGAAGCCGAGTGCATGACCGGCTACCGCGCCTGTTTCCTAGGACACACCGTCGGGTGTGCGGACGCTACCCGCATTAGGGTTGCAGTCGATGGCGGTTCTGCACGGCAAACGAGTCTTGTTCGACATCGATGGCACCTTGGTTGACTCAACCGCCACGGTCGAACACTCCTGGGGCACCTGGGCCCACGAATACGGCGTCGACTACGACGAGGTACTGAAGGTCTGTCACGGCAGGCGAACCGAAGACACTGTCGCGCAGTTCGTCGCGCCACAGCAGCGGGCCGCAGCGACAGCCCGGCTACTCGCGCTGCAGGAATCCGCTGATCTGGATGGCGTCTTGGCGCTACCGGGAGCGCATCGGTTGCTCGATGCCCTACCCCTTAGTCATTGGGCGGCGGTGACGTCGGGGCCCCGTTCGTTGATGGCCGCTCGATTGGCGGCGGCACGGCTCCCGGCTCCGATGTTGTTGATCGGCGCGGAGGATGTGGCGTTCGGTAAGCCAGACCCCGAGAGCTACCTCAAGGCGGCCGCCGCGCTGGGCTTCGAGGCACGTGAGTGTCTGGTGGTGGAGGATGCGCCCGCGGGCGTCGGTGCCGGCCGAGCCGCGGGGGCGCAAGTGCTAGCCGTCACGACGACTCACCCCGCGGCCGAACTGGTCGACGCCGACGTCGTCGTGACCGATCTATCCTGCGTCAGCGTCGACGTCACTGACAGTGGTGTCGCCTTGCTGATCGCCTGAGACGCCTTCTGCTCAAGCTGTCCGCGGCCAGAAGCGGTACGCCACCAGCATCGGCACGATCAGCCAGGGCAGGTTGAGTGGCAGGTAGGTCGTCAGGTGTGGCGGACTGTCGGGTCCGAGAAATGTCTGCATGAAGTAGAAGTACATGTTCATCACGGCGCTGACGGCGTAGGCCAGGGCCAGCGTGCCCAGCCACGGCCAGGATTTGAGCTTCCAGACACCGATGGTCAGCACAACAAGCAGCGGAAGCTGAACGAAACCGTCGTACAACAGTGAGGCCTTCAAGGCGGGCGGCATGACGAGGTGCTGCGGTTCCTGCTCGACCGCCCAGGTGTGCAAGGCACGCAGAGGTGGCCACGGGCTGTCAGTGGCGACAGGAACTCCGAGGGCTTCCGGCAAACTCAACAAGGCGGCGTTGATGATGCCGAGCACGAAGGCCGGGAGCAGGAGGTAGTCCAGCCGACGCCGGACAAGGTCGCGCTGCATCTGCTCATCTTGCATGACGGGCGCGATGTTTCGAGTCTGAATCGGGGCGACATCTGCGTCGAGTTGAACACCCACGCGAGTCAAGCAGTCGTTCAAGAGGTTTGGGGTGCGCCCGGCGGTATAGGTGCACTGCACAGGCTTTTAGCCGAAATCGAGTAGCCCACTACTCGTGACCAATGACGATCGGAAATCCAATACTTGGTTTCGTCGGTGCCATTGCCAACAATGCCCGCACCGGCGACACTCCGATCAGGACAACACATCATGCGTCGAATCATTGTCGGAGCATTGTTCTTGAGCGCCATGGCATCGGCCAGTGCGGGGCTTGGCCCCGGCAGCGCCCAGGCCGACCCGTCAACGCACATCTGCAACCGCTTGGGGATGTGCAGCCGAGTTTGGTGTCCCGGCGGTCCTCTGCCGCACCAGGACGTAATTTGGGACATGGATATGTGCCACCACTACTACCGCGGCAGCCCCGGGCAGCCGGGAACCGCGGGCGGCATTCCCGTCGGTGCCCACATCCTGGAGGGAGATCCCGCCCGGGTGAACACCTGCCTCGGAACGCTCATCCGCGTGCCGGGCGGTAAGGTCGGCTGCCGGAAGTAGTGAGCTGTAAATGCTTGGTGGCCATTGTGATTGGGAGCATCGCTCGCCGGTAATAGGCCCAAGGCCGCGCGGGTTCCCGGTTTAGGGGCATGATCTGGGCTATCGGCCGGCGGCGGGCTAGATTACCCGTATGCGAATCGTCCGCCTGGTCGGAGTAGTCCTGACGACCCTGCTGGTGGCCCTGCTGCTGACAACGCCCGCCGGTGCGCAACCGCCGACCAAGCTCACCGATCACATCACCGACAACACCCAGGTGTTGACGGATTCCGATCGGGCGACGATCGGCTCGGCGATCGACCGGCTCTATCAGGATCAGCACGTTCAACTGTGGGTGGTCTACGTCGACAACTTCTCGAGGTATAAACCCGAGAACTGGGCCGACAAAACCCGCACCGCCAGCGGGATGGACGACCACGACGCGCTGCTGGCAGTGGCCACCAATACCAAGGCGTATGCGTTCTCGGTGCCCGGGAAGGTGCGGGGTCTCACTGCTGCCGACTTGAATAGTCTGCGCAGCAACAAGATTGAACCGGCAGTGAGCGCAAAAGACTGGAGCGGTGCCGCCGTCGCTGCTGCCGCCGGGTTGGAACAGTCGGCACCGGCGACCAAACCGCCGGCGCCGAATAAAGCGTCCGGCCCGTCGAACCGGATCTGGCTGTGGATCGCGATCGGCGTCATCGTCGTCGTGGTCATCGTCGTGGTGGTTCTTCTGCTCTATCGCGCCCGGCGTCGGCGCGCCGCACGGCCGGTCGACCATCGCGACGGGCAACGCGTCGAGTCGTTGGTGCAGGCATTGCCCATCGCGGACGCCCGATTGCGCCAAATCGCCGACTACGTCGCCAAGCATCGCGACAACGTCGGTGCCCAGGCCCAGGGCCGATTGGAAGAGGCGAAGCGGCATTTGGCGGCCGCACGCGGCAAGGAAGCGAGCAACGAGGCCGAGGCCCTCGCCCATGCCAACGGGGCATCGACGCTGGCCGCGCAGGCGCAAACGTTGGCAAATGCCGACGTGCTCGCGGCTCATCGCGCACCACGACGCCGGGGCACCACATCTGCGCGATGAGCATGGGGATCGCTGAGTGTCGGCCGGTTCTGACCCGGATGGGGGCCGCCGGACCGTAGGGTTGACGGGTGCTGGCAAACGGGTCCCTGGTCTGCGGTTACCGCATCCAGGCGGTGCTGGGCAGCGGGGGCATGGGAACTGTGTACTTGGCCGCCGACCCGGCATTGCCTCGCAAAGTCGCGCTCAAAGTGTTATCCGCCGAGCTGTCGCGCGATCGGGATTTCCGGGCACGTTTCATCCGCGAGGCCGATACCGCGGCCGCCCTGGCACACCCCCAGATCGTGTCCGTCTACACCCGTGGCCAGACGGACGACGGCCAGCTGTGGATCGCGATGCAGTTCGTGGACGGCACGGACGCCGAGGCCGCTCTGTGCGACGGAACCATGACCCCGCACCGCGCGGTACACATCATCACGCAGGTCGCCCGGGCGCTCGATTTCGCGCACGCCAACCACGTCATTCACCGCGACGTCAAACCCGGCAACTTCATGCTGTCCGGCCCCGTCGGCCCCGACGAGCGAGTTCTGCTGGGCGACTTCGGGATTGCACGCGCCCTGGACGACGTGGGGCTGACGGCCACCGGGGCGGTGGTGGCCACCGTCGGCTACGCCGCACCAGAAGTGCTGTCCAATGGGCGCATCGACGGACGGGTCGACATCTATTCACTGGGCTGCACGCTGTATCGGTTGCTTACCGGCAACACGCCTTTCGCGGCAACCAACGGGGCCGCGTCGGTGATGATGGCCCACTTGTTCCAACCGCCGCCGCGAGCCACCGACGTGGTGCCTTCGCTTCCTTCCGCCCTCGACCACGTGATCGCGGTTGCGATGGCGAAAGATCCGGCCGCCCGGTTCCCGACGGCGAGCGCCCTTGCCGACGCCGCCGTTTCGGCGCTGCACGATCGCAACCGTTACGCGCCACTGCCACCGATACCCAGCGGTGCCGTCAACTCCTACCCGCACACCTCGCAGCCGCCGACGGTGTCCGCGTGGCCGGGATCGCCGCCACCCGGACCGTTCCCGCCACCCGGCCCGGCTCCTAAGCGTCGGCGCGGTCTGATCGCCGCCGCGCTGGCCGGTGTGGTGCTGCTGTTGGCCGCCACGGTCACCGTGCTGGTCTGGCCCGACGCCTCGGGACCAAGCGCTGACTCCCGCCAGGGTGCCGGGTCACCCGGTGTGCCGGTGTCGCCTCCCGGACCGCCGGCCACCAACGTCGCGCCCGCCCAATTGCGCGCCATTTTGCTGCCCGCCGCACAGCTTCCGGTCACGGCCAATGGCGATCCGCTGGTTCTGGAGCAAGACAGCGCCAGCCTGCTCGACGATTCCGCGGAAGTCGATAACCAGCAATGCCTGGGCGCGTGGGCGCCTGCGCAGCAGAGCGTCTACGGGCAAAAGGGTTACACGGGCGTGGCCGTGCAAACGTTGCGTGGCATGAACGAACAGGCCTGGCAAGACAGCGTCACCCAATCGGTTCTCGCCTTCCCCGGCGACAAGGCCGTCTCTGCCCTTACTGCTCAGGAGGGGCAGTGGTCCCTGTGTGGCGGAAAATCCATCACCGTTACCGAACCGGGCGCGCCCGCCAAAATCTGGGACTTCGGCCAGCCGCAGACTACCGCCGGTGTGCTGACCCTGGCGGCGACCCTTCGCGGTGGCGGATCGTGCGACCACGGAATGATGGTGCGCGGCAACGTCTTAGTCGACATTCGCCAATGCCGTGCCGCGGGAGGTGCCGACATCGCCACTTTGGTCAGCGCCACCGCCAACAAAGTGCCTCGACAATGAGGCAACAAGGGGGGACAGATGAATAGTTCCGCGCCGGTCATTGCCCGCCTGTGGGCCGTCGGTGTTACCGTCGCCCTGGCGACATCGTGTACAACGGTGACCGGGGGCTCGGCGCTGCCGCAGAAGACGGGTATCTCGGCCTCGCCGTCCGTCGTCGCCCCGTCCGGTCGCCCGGCGCCGCCGGCCCCCTCGGCCAGCCCTTCGGCCGAGGATCAGATCCGCGAGACCCTGATGGCGTTTCAGGACGCGTACAACACCCAAAACTGGGACGCCTACCTGCAATTGATGTGCACCGCGATGAGAAACCAATTCAGCGGCACCGCAATGAATTACGTCAAGAAGGGCCGTGCCCAGAACGGCGTGACCACGATCAAGAACATCACCAACATCGCGATTACGGGCAACACCGCCGATGCCACGTTCGAGGGTCAGAACGAAACTTTGGGCACTCGCACCGTCAGCTTGCCGTTGAAACTCGAAGACGGATGGAAGATCTGCAAGACGTCGTGACCAGTCACTCAAGGCCCGGGTCGATATGAAAAGTAAACTGCTGCAACCAAACCCGAGTGTTGTCAGTGTGCTACTCGCGCTGGTGCTGGCGGGCTGCAGCCACACCATCGGCGGAGAAGCCGCCCGCGCGCCCGGGTCGAGGTCATCGTCCACGGCGCCGGTGAACGCTTCGATGCTCGACCCTGGGAGCTATCCCGTCACGCCGCAGCCGCCGCTGGGCAATGCCGGCTCCGACCACGCGGGGCGACTGGTCGAGGGCCGTCGTATGGCGGCCTACGTCGTCGGTCCCTGGGAAGTCGAGCCGAGTCTGATTGGCCTGAACTCTTCCGGTCCGGCTGTGATCGCCGAAACCAAGGGGCTGACGCGCGCGGTGTGGGCGCCGATCGGCGGCGGCGCGTACAACTTATCGCTGGTGGTCGGATTCGTTACCGAGCGGCAAAGCCCGGGCCCCAATCCACAGATGGCGCTGCGCAATTCCGTGCTGCGATTCGCCAGCCCCGCGGAGGCCGCGCAGGCGGCGCAGAACATGACCACAGCGGCCCGACATATGCCTCGAGATCCCACCGCCACCCCGATCGTGACCGAGCCAGAAAGCTCGCTGCCCATTCCAGGGCATCCCGACGCCAACGGCACGGTGCTGACTTTCCAGGAGGGCACCCAAACGGTTCGTGAACTGACGGCGCTTACCGCGCGTGGTCCCTATGTACTCGTTCAGGTGGTGCGGTGTGCGGCCGGCACGGACTGCGAAGCCCAGCTCGCTGGGCGCACACTGGATCGCCAGGTTCCGCTCATCGACACCTTTGTGCCAACCGAAGCCGTCGAGTTTCCCACGCTTGCATTGGATCCCACCGGCCTTGTCGCGCGCACCTTGCCGGCGCCGGACGACCAGACCACCTCGATGTCCGGGGCCGCCTACCCGCCGGCGGGCGCGCTGCACCTCGAGGACGACCCGGTGCAGAACGGGCCGCTGCTTTCCGCGGCGGGTGTCGACTTCGTTTCGGTGAACCTGACCACCGTTTACCAAACGAAAGACCCCTCGGCCGCACAGACGCTCGCGCAAGCCTATAGTGATCTCGCTGCTAAAACCCCTGCTGCGCAAGCGGCTTCTTCAGTTCCCGGTCTTCCGGACAGCCACTGCACGCGCGTCGCCGGATCCAACGGCCTAGTGCCCCGCTACTGGTGTCTGGCCGCGGCGGGCCGCTACACGATCAAAACTGTTGCCCGCCAACTCGACAACGTGCAGCAGGAGATGGCTGCCCAGTATCGAATCCTGACGGCGAGTTGATGCAACGGGTAATTTCTTATCCGGCCGCCGCCACAGGAATCGCACCGGCCCCGGGGAAGGTGCTCGCCACCCAATCCGCGAGTCCTTCAGCGTTGTACTGAGGTTGGATTGCCGCGGTTCCGGCCAGTCCCGGCGAGCCGACCAACGGCGAGACCGGCCCAGTCGACACTGCGGCGCCGTTTGCGCCCACACCGACACCGACGCCGACGTTGACTCCGGTGGATCCGCCGACGCTGGCGCCGACTCCGGTGGAGCCGCCGACTCCGACTCCGGTGTTGACTCCGGTGGAGCCGCCCACGCCGACGCCGACGTCGACTCCGGTGGATCCGCCGACGCTGGCGCCGACTCCGGTGTTGACTCCGGTGGAGCCGCCGACTCCGACTCCGGTGTTGACGCCGCTACCGACGCCGCCCGCGCCGACTCCGATGTCGACTCCGGTGGACCCGCCGACGCTGGCGTCGACTCCGGCGTCGACTCCGCTGGACCCGCCCACGGTGGCGCCGACTCCGATGTTGACTCCGCTGGAGCCGCCGACGCTGGCGTCGACTCCGCTACTGACGACGTTGGAGGCGCCGACGTCAACGCCGGACAGGGGTGCGGTCGTGCCGTCCAGAGAGCTGAGTTGTGTCAGCAGGCTTTGGGTTCGGGCGACGGTGTTAGTGGTCGCGGTCTGTGCGACCGCACGGGCCTGGGTGATCGGCCCGCTCGGGTTGGTGGTCTGTGGCGGCTCGTCAAATGAGACCAGGGTGCTCGCCGTGGCGGAGTCGAAAGCGTAGCCATACATGGCGATCGCATCTTGAATCCACATCTCCATGTATTGCGCTTCGGTGGCTGCAATCGCCGCGGTGTTCTGGCCGAAGAAGTTAGTCGCCACCAACAGCATCAGCAGTGCACGGTTGGCGGCGATCGCCGGCGGCGGCACCGTCATCGCGAACGCGACTTCGTATGCGGCCGCCGCGGCATACGCCTGAGTAGCAGTGAGCCAGGCCTCGGCAGCACTGGCGTGTAGCCACGCCACATAGCGTGCGGCCGCGGCCGACATCGCCATCGATGAAGGGCCCAACCATTGCCCGGTCAGCCCCGCAACCTGCGAGGAGTAGCCCGCGGCGGCGGACTCGAGTTCAGCGGCCACTGCTTCCCAGCCTGCCGCCGCGGTGAGCAGAGGCTCCGCGCCGGGACCGGTGTACATGCGCCCCGAATTGACCTCTGGCGGCAGCAACCCAAAATCCATAACCCCGAACCCTTCTGCGAATTACGGAAGCGTCAATATTTGGGCGTAACGGTACCTGACCGGTTCGTCTGAACGTTTAATTAATAGGGACTTACGCCGGCCGCCGAAAAGTGTGGAATGCGTTCTAGGGCAATAAGTTTCGCAGCACCGGCGACACGCTTACGGCACAGTCGGCGCATTCTTTGAATCGCACATGAAATCTGCGCGTACGTTTCGAGGCCCCGGTGCAGCCCGTTCGGGCCCCGACAGAAGAGCAACCGCCTCGGCCCGTCGGGCGTGCGCCTCATGGGCGGCCGACGTGTGGAAATTCAGTGGCCGGGTACCCCGTCGTGCGTATGAGCACAGCACGGACGCAACCGGATCAGGGCGAACTCGACAGCGTGCGGGGGGTCATAGGCGCCATCTCCGAGGCATTCGCAGCCAAGATCGTCGGGCAGCAAGAACTCAGGGAGTCGCTGCTGATCGGCCTGCTTGCGGGCGGCCACATCCTGCTCGAAAGCGTGCCGGGCCTGGCTAAGACCACCGCGGCGAAGGTACTCGCCGAGTCGGTTCACGGCCGCTTCCACCGCATCCAGTGCACGCCCGACCTGCTGCCCCTCGAAGACGTGCTGCGCCTGCAGGACGTGGTGCGTCACGTCCACATGGATCGTGCGCTGATGCTCTATGCCAGCCGACTGGTCGACGCGACCCGCTACCCGGCGCGGGCGTTGCCCAAGCAGATCGCGAGGCTGGTCGACTACGGTGCCAGCCCACGCGCCACGATCGCGTTCTGTAAGGCGGCCCGGGCGCAGGCGGTGTTATCCGGGCGTGCGCACGTGCTGCCCGAGGACATCGCGAAGCTCGCCCACCGGGTGTTGCGGCACCGGCTCATCCTCGGCTTTGAAGCGGCCAGTGCCGATATCACCCCCGAGGTCGTCGTGGACGCCGCACTGCGGGCCGTCAGGGTCCCCTGAGGTGCCAGACGGTCGTCGTGGGTAAGCATCTCAACCGGGCGAAGGCCCACTTCGGCACCGACACCCGCGGCTTGCTCGAGGGTGGCCGCTACACGCTGTTACACACGCGCAGTATGGAATTCGACGATCTACGCCCTTATGTTCCCGGTGACGACGTCCGCGATATCGATTGGAAGGCTTCTGCGCGCTCGGGCAGCGTGCTCATCAAACGGTTCGTCTCCGAAAAGCACCACAAGATCCTGCTCGTCGCCGACGCCGGTCGCAACATGTCGGCTCTCGCCCCGAGTGGGGAGTGCAAGCGCGACGTAGCCGCGCACCTCATGGGTGCGGTGGGGCTGATCGGCCTGCGGCGCTCCGATCAGATCGGCATGGTCTACGGCGACCGCCGCGGCTGCGTCAACATTGCGCAGCAGCGCGGCGAGCCGCACGTCGAGGGACTACTGCATCGCTGGTACCAGCACACCACGAACGAACCTGGAGCCAGTGATATCTGCGGCCAACTCGATTACGCCGCAACGCATTACCGGCACAGCGTGCTGATCATCGTGGTGTCCGACGAACCCGAAATCGATGACCGGCTCCGCACGGTGCTCACCCGACTGCGCGCACGCCACGACATGATGTGGGCAATGGTGTCGGACATGCCCGCGGTGGGGCCCGACGACACGGACGGGTATGACGTCGCCACCGGTCGCTTCGTTCTGAACGGAGCCGACCTTGGCCCGCGGGTCGTCGCTGCTTACCGCCGGGCCGAGCGCGCTCGCCGCGCCCGTCTGGGTGCGTTTCTGACCGGACATGCGATTCCGCACGCAACTGTCGGCGCCAGCAGTGACATCCGGCGTGAACTCGCCGGCCTGACCGAGGTAGCCGCCCGTGCCGGATGACTTGCTGCGCCATGCGTTTGGGCCGCAGCCGTACTCGGCGTGGTGGCTGGTGTGGTCCGTCCTGTTGGTTCTTGGCGTAACCGCTTGGTATGCGTGCCTTTTCGTATGGACGCTGCCGTCGCATCGGTTGCGACGCATCCCCATCGTGCGGCGGGTGCACTCCCGGATCATCCGCAACCGGTTCGCGCGCGGTGTACAGCGTGTCGCCGCCGAGTACGACGCGGGCCGAACGTCGGCGGCGCAGGCGTGTGCGGCCATCGGCCGGACGGTACGCAGTTTCTTGCATCAGGCGACTGGTGAGCGCGCTCAGTACCTGCATATCGACGCGGTGGCCGACGGGGGTCTGGCCGCGGCCGCGCCCCTGCTGGCCCGCCTCGGAGACGGGCAGTTCAACGCCGAGACGCGAGTCGACGTCGGCGAGGTGAGTGCCTCGGCGCAGGAGTTGATCCGCTCGTGGACCTGAAATGGTGGCCGGTAGCGGCCATTGCATCGTCCTGCCTCCTCGCCGCCGTGGCGCTGGCGGCGTTGCTGCCCATGACCGCTGCCCGCAGACAGCTGCGACCGTTGGCCAACGTCGCCCGGCTGACCCGGTTGCCCGAGTACGCAAGAGTGGCTCGGCTTCGTTCACTGTCGACGATCGTGAAACTGGTGGTGCTGACAGTTATGTTCAGCGCTGCGACGTGGGCCGCGGCCCGGCCAAGCCGGGCCGGCAATGATTTTGACGCCATGCATCCCGAGGACATCATGCTGTGCGTCGCGCAGCCGGTAACCGATCCCGCGACGACTGAACTGCTCGACTACTTCGCGCGGCAGACCACCGCTTCGCCACAGACCCAACGCATCGGCCTGACATCGGTGAACCGGCGTCTGGTCCCGTTGACGCGCGATCACCAATACGCGGCCGGTCAATTCAGCGGATACGTTGGCGCCCATGAGGGGCAGTTGACGTCGTTTTCCCCTCCGGTGCCCTACACGGACTATGCCCCCAGCGTGAATGATGTTATCGCGCTGTGCCTCACCGGCTTCACCGCTAACGAACAGCAGGACTCGCATCGGCGCTCGGTGATTTATCTTGGGCCCTCGGAGCTTCGCGCGTCGGGGGAGTCGCGTGCCTCGCTGTTCACCGATAACTCTGTGCGAGAGCTGGCCAAACGTACGGGGGCTCAGGTCAATGTGGTCGACACGGCCCCATCGCCTGCCAGCGGTGCTCTGGTCGCGCTCGCGCAGCAGACCGACGGCCGGTACGTCAGGGCTGGGGCAAAGCCAGTCACCGCGGCACTCAACGAGATTCGCACGCACACTCCGGCGGCGCGGCTCGCGGACGGCACCATCGTGACAGCGGATTTCCGTGATGCACCGGTGATACCGCTGGCGATCGCGTTGTTGTCGGCGGCCGTGCTCTCGGTGGCCCTACTGGTATTGCGCCGATGACGTATCAGCCCGTGCTGCCCTGGCCGATCCTCGCAGTCGTAGCTGGCGCGCTCGCCCTGGCGCGGCTGGTGGCGCTTTGGCGGGTGCTGCAGTCGGCCGGGAGCCGGCGTCTGCGTGCGGTGCTGCGGTGGAGCGGCGTGACCGTGGCGGTGCTGCTGCTGATTGCGGCAACCACCCGTCCAACGATCCGCGACGACCAAAATCGCGCTGGGACAACGGCCGCGGCCGGAGCGAATCTCAACGTATTCCTCGTCGTCGATCGGTCGGCCGCCTCAGGTGTCGAGGACTACGGCGTCGACACTCCGCGCATCGCCGGGATACGCGATGACATCACGGAATTGATCAAGCAGTACCCGGCGGCTCGGTACGCACTCGTCAGCTTCGTTTCGAAGGCCTCGCTGAATTGGCCGCTTTCTGAAGATGTCTGGAGCTTGCGTGCGGCCATCGCGGCTCTCGGCGCCGCCCAGGACGGTGCCGATGTCGACGCCGCCGCACCGGGCAACGTCCTGCGGTACCAGCTGACGCAGGCGCTGCAACAGTATCCGGGTTCGCGCAACGTAGTGCTGTACTTCGGCTCCGGTGCGCCGGGATCGCCCGCGAGGCAGGGCGACCTCAACCTCACGCCACGGTCGGTAAATAGCGGGGCGGTGCTGGGTTACGGCCGCACCGACTCGATCGACGAAGCCGAATTGCGGCAAATCGCAGAACAACTCGAGGTGCGGTACGTACATCGGGACCCTGGTCAGCCCTTCCGGCTCGATCTCCCCGATGCAGCGCGCGGCCTTGACGTCGGGGTCGAACGGGTAGAGCTGTACTGGCTGCCTGCGTTGCTTGCGGCGGGACTGCTGCTGGCCGAGATCTATCTTTCGGTGCGCGAGTTCCGGCGCGGCCGTATTGCCCGACGAGACTTGGCATCATGATGCATAGACCGGCAAGGCTGCGGCTACGACGACGGCTGCTGATCTACTCGGCCCCGGTGACGGTCACGGCGCTATTGGTAATCGTCAAGCTGATTTCGGTTGTGGTAGCCGGTAATTCGGCCGGAACTTCTTTCGAGCACGGTGACGCAAGAGCGGTCCAAAGTGATGCAGAGGTCCTCGGCATCGCCAATGTGGTGGAACCGGCGAAGGCTTCGTTCGCCGCCGGCGCGGCCGCCGTTCTCGACGGCCGGCTCGACGATGCTGACTTTCACTTCTCGGCTGCCCTCGACCGCACCGATGCCGCCCGTTCTTGCCCCGTGCGAGTCGACCTCGAGCTGGTACGCGAAACTCAGGGTGATCAGGCCACGGCGGCGGGGGACCGAGCCCATGCTGACGAACGCTACCGAAGCGCACTGGCCGTCGTCGACGCCGCGCCGCACGACTGTTTCTCGGGCAACAACGACTCGGACCCGCAACGGCGGGCCATTCGGCAGGACACCGCGAACCGGCTGACGAACAAACTCAACGCCGCACCGTCCGCGCTCCCGCACCACCGCCCCCAGTGCTCGCCGCCGTCACACCCGATGGCCGCGAGATACCGCCGCGTCGGCTCGACCCCACCGAAGGCGATCCGCTCGACAAGTTGCAGCAGGTACTGCAGGACGCGGCGGCCACCGCAGGACCGTAAGCGTCTGTCAGGCTTGATGACGTGGACGAATTCCTCGGGCCGGCGTGCCCGTGCGGCAGTGGTGATGGCTATCGCGGGTGCTGCGAGCCGCTGCACGACGGCGAGTCGCAGGCACGATCGGCCGAGGAACTGATGCGGTCACGGTATTCGGCATTCGCCTGTGGAGACGCCGCTTATCTCTTTCGTACGTGGCATCCGCGAACTCGGCCGGCCGACGTGACCGTCGACCCGGGCATCACCTGGACGGGTCTCGAGGTGATCGATACCGTCGCGGGTGGTCCCGACGACGATCGCGGTGAGGTCGAGTTCAACGCCCAGTTCGAATCCGGGGGCCGCGCCGACCGCTTGCATGAGCGCAGTCGCTTCCAGCGCCGCGCCGGCCGGTGGTTTTACCTCGACGCCGTTTCAGACCGCGCGGCGGAAGATGTGTAGCCGCCTTTCGCGTTGACACGCTGTAAGGCTGACCGACAACAGAAATGAGGCACCGCCCATGACCGCAGATCTACCTGGCGAAGCACTGGAGCTGCGTTCGCTGGTGACCTCCGATGGCACGCTCGAGCTTTCGTTGCACGAGGTACCCGTCCCGACGCCCGGCGCCAGCGAGGTGCTGGTGCGAGTGGAGGCCTCGCCGATCAACCCGTCGGATCTGGGTCTTCTGGTTGCCAGCGCCGACATGACCAAGGCCGCGGTGACGGGCACGCCCGAACGCCCCGTGGTCACCGCCTCCCTCGGCGAGGGCGCCCTGGGTGCGCTGTCGGCGCGCCTGGACAAGT
Source organism: Mycobacterium ahvazicum (assembly GCF_900176255.2). Lineage (GTDB taxonomy): Bacteria > Actinomycetota > Actinomycetes > Mycobacteriales > Mycobacteriaceae > Mycobacterium > Mycobacterium ahvazicum. Next base: position 1,083,234 of record NZ_FXEG02000003.1, on the reverse strand, counting down.
CGCTTCCGGTGGGCAACGAAGGCGCGGGCACCGTTGTGGCCGCGGGGCCCTCGGACGCGGCCCAGCCGCTCGTTGGAAAAGCCGTGGCGATCGCGGGCGGCGCGATGTACTCGCAATATCGAGCGGTCGACGCGTCGGCTTGTCTGGTCCTGCCCGAGGGGGCCACGGCCCGCGACGGCGCGTCGTCGTTCGTCAACCCGATGACGGCACTGGGAATGACGGAAACCATGCGCCGCGAAGGACATTCGGGCCTCGTACACACCGCAGCGGCGTCGAACCTGGGACAAATGCTGGTCAAGCTCTGCCTGAAAGACGGGATACCGCTGGTCAATATCGTCCGCAAACCCGAGCAAGAGGAGCTGCTGCGCTCACTCGGCGCAACCCATGTCCTCAACTCCTCCTCGCCCTCATTCGGCACCGACCTCGTCGAGGCGCTCAAAGAGACGTCAGCGACGCTTGCGTTCGATGCCACCGGTGGTGGCACGTTGGCCAGCCAGATCCTCAACGGCATGGAGAAGGCAGCCAATGCGACTGCGGCGGAGTATTCGCGCTACGGGTCGAACGTCCACAAGCAGGTGTACATCTACGGCGCGCTGGATACGAGTCCCACGGTTCTCACGAGGAGCTTCGGCATGGCGTGGGGCGTCGGAGGGTGGCTGCTGACGCCGTTCATTCAGCGCGCCGGCGCGGAGACCTTTGGCCGGTTGCGCGCACGGGTGGCAGCCGAGCTCACGACGACGTTCGCGAGCAACTACACCCGAGAGGTGTCGCTCGCCGGAATGCTGCAGCCTGACGCGTTCAACGAATACCTCAAGCGAGCGACCGGTGAGAAGTTCCTCGTGACGCCGCAGGCGCGGCCCTGAGTCCGTGGAGCGAGTGACGGGATTCGAACCCGTGTGTACGGCTTTGCAGGCCGCTGCCTAGCCGCTCAGCCACACCCGCATGAGTGGTCACAATGCCAGCGCGGGTGGCTAGGGCCCAGTGTTTCGCTCGCCCCGATCATTTCGGTCTAGCGGCGGCGCGGCCGACGACAGTAAGGTCGCAAAATGGCCAACGGTCGCCTTGCTGATCCGGATTGTTGTCTGCGAACCGAGCCTCGGGCGGACCCGCGAATGGTCAACGCTCTTGCGCCGGTGGGTCTCGACGGCAATGCGCCGACGGTGGCACTGACACGCGATGCACCACTCGAGGAACTGCTGGCCTATGCCGCGATGGCCGAGGAGGGGATGGGCGCCGTTCTCGGCCTGTTCGCGGCAGGTGTTCCGGACGCGGGCGGCGTGACCACGACGGCCACGACGATCACCGGCGAGGACGGCAACGATGTGACGCTTTACGTCAGCCGCCCCGCTGCGGATGGCCCATTGCCTGCCGTGGTGCACCTGCACGGTGGCGGCATGGCCATCGCCAGCGCCGCCGACGCAACGTACACGCGGCTGCGCGAGTACATCGCGGGCACCGGCCTTGTCGTTGTCGGCGTCGAGTTCCGCAACTCCGGCGGCAAACTCGGCCCACACCCCTTTCCCGCCGGATTGAACGACTGCGCAGCCGGCGTTCGTTGGGTGGCATCGCATCGCGCAGAGCTCGGCGTCAGCCACCTGGTCGTCGCGGGCGAGTCCGGCGGCGGCAATCTCACTCTGACCGTGGCGCACAAAGCGAAACGCGAGGGATGGCTGCACGAAATCGCGGGCTTCTATGCGCAGTGCCCGTTCATCTCCAACCGATGGCACGAACCCCCCGCGGAGTTGCCTTCGCTACGAGAATGCGACGGCTACTTCATCAGTCTTCAACAGCTGGAGCTACTGGGTTCGCTGTACGACCCCGACAGTGAGAACTCGAACGACCCCACCTGTTTCGCCGGCGTCGCGACCGACGAGGATCTGAATGGCCTTCCGCCACATGTGATCTCGGTGAACGAACTTGACCCGTTGCGCGACGAGGGACTGGATTACTACCGCCGTCTGGTGCGCGCGGGTGTACCCACCGTGGGCCGGTTGGTCGCGGGCACCTGTCACGGCGGCGATCTGATATTCGCGGGTGCGATGCCCGAGGTTTTCGTGTCCAGCATTTGCGATCTCAGCGGCTTCGCCAAGAGCCTCGCTTAAGCGGCCCAGGGCCGACCCGCGAGCGTAACGCCAGGGTGGAAAATCGGCCCGGTTTCCCGCGTGACGTTACGCTCGCGGGAGCCGGCCTAGCCCCCGTCAGAGGCCGATGTAGACCGCCTTGGTGTTGAAGTAGGCTTCGATGCCCTTGCGGCCCCGCTCGCCACCCCAACCCGACTGCTTGTGGCCGCTGATCGGCATCGACGGGTCGGCTGCGAGCGAGGCGTTCACCCAAATCTGGCCTGCGCGAAGCTCATTGACGACGCGGTGGGCCCGGCTGAGGTTCTCGGTCCAGATCGAGCCGGCCAACCCGTAGTGCGTGTCGTTCGCCGCGGCGAGCACCTCGTCCTCGTCGTCGAACGGGATCACACAGCCGACCGGCCCGAAGATCTCCTCCTTGATGAGGCGCATGTCGGGCGTGGTGTCGGTGACGATCGTCGCCTCATAGAAGTAGCCCTTGCGGTCCATCGGCTTGCCGCCGGTGATCACCTGCGCGCCGCCCGCGACCCCGTCGTTGACGATGCCCTCGACGCGCGTGCGCTGCTTGTCACTGATCAACGGCCCGAGCACGGAGTCGGGATCGTCGCTGCCGCCCATCGGCAGCATTTTGGCGAAGCCGGCGAGGCCCTCGACCACCTGGTCGTAGATGCCGCGCTGCACGTAGATGCGCGAGGTGCACGAGCAGTTCTGCCCCGAACCGGCCAGCAGGCCCATACCGGCTCCCATGATCGCCTTGTCGAGATTGGCGTCGTCGAACATGATCAGCGGCGACTTGCCGCCGAGCTCCAATGTCAGCCGCTTGAGATTGCCCGCCGCCGCCTTGACGATCAGCCGTCCGACCTCAGTCGATCCGGTGAACGAGATCTTGTCGATGTCCGGGTGTGCGGTCATCGCCGCGCCCGTCGTCTCGCCGTAGCCGGTGATGACGTTGAGGACACCGTCGGGCAGGCCCGCCGCGCGGAAGATCTCCTCGAGCTTCAGTGCGGTGAGCGGCGTCTCCTCGGCGGGCTTGAGAACCGCGCTGCAACCGGCCGCCAGGGCGGGCGCGACCTTGAGCATCGCGACGAAGAAGGGCCCATTCCACGGAATGATCAGGCCGACGACGCCGACCGGCTCGAGCTGGGTGAACGTGTGGTAGGTCTCCCAGGTGCCGAGGAGGCCGTCGGACACGAGGTTGGCCGACTCGCCGTGGATCTTGCCGACCCAGCCGGCGTAGTACTTCAGCATCTCGACCGCCACCGGGATGATGTGCCGCGCGGCGGTCAGGTTCATGCCGTTGTCTTGGCCTTCGAGCGCGGCGAGTTCGTCGGTGCGCTCCTCGATGATGCGAGCGGCGCGGAAGAGCACGTTCGCGCGGTGCGACGCGGGCGCCTTGCGCCACACCCCCGACTCGAAGGTCTCGCGCGCGCGGGCCACCGCCGCGTCGACGGCCGCCTGATCGGAATCGGGGACCTCGGTGATCAGCTCCTCGTTGGAGGGGTTGTAGACAGCTATGGCGTCAGTCAATGTTCCCGGCCCTTTGCTCGCGTGGCGTCGTTGCCCGACAGAGGTTACGCGCGTAACTAGTCAGTGTCCAGTACGGCTCAGGCGGATTCGCGGACGACCAGCGTTGCGATGTTCCGGGCAGCTGGACGGGGCTCGTCGGGCACGCCGAGCTCGGTCAACACCGCTGTCAGCGCCACCTCGGCGATCGCCGTGCGGTCGAACATGACCGTCGTCAGAGCGGGGACGCTGAAGGGCGACAGGGCGGTGGCGTCGACCCCGATGACCGCGAGGTCGTCGGGGCAACGCAGTCCGGCGCGCCGAATGCCGTCGAGCACCACGAAGGCCACTTCGTCGCTCTGTGCGCAGACCGCGGTGACGCCCGCGTCGTGCAAGTCGCGGACCGGTGCGGCGCTGTCGTCCGGCGTCAACGCGGTCACCACGACGTCGGGCAGACCGTGCTGGTGCGCCGCGCGCCGGACGCCGTCGATCCAGTAGTCGCCAAGAGCGCGCCATCGGCGATCGCCGGAGTAGGCAAATCCGAGGTTGCGATGACCCCGGGAGACGAGATGGTCGACACGCAGCTGTCCGACCGAATACTGCGGGTCGCCGAGCCCCGGCAGGGTGTGCACGCAGATATGGGGGATGGCTGCATCCTTCACGGCGCCAGATGCCTTGCGGCCCAAGGGGAAAAGACTCGTCACAGCGATCGGTTGGAGATGATTGATGGCGTCGGCGACCGCGTCGTCGTGTTCGGTCTCGAACAGCTGGACCTGCATGATGCCGCGGCGGGTCAACTCGGTGGTCATGTGCGTGCCCACCTGCATGGGCATCTCACCGCCGGCGAGCTGCGGCACGATGTACAAGATCACCCCGCTTTTCCCGCGGGCCAGGTTGCGGGCGGCAAGGTTGGGCCGGTACCCCAGTTCGGCTGCGGCACTGTGCACCGCGGCGCGCGTCTGCGCCGAGATGGTCCGCCCGACCGAGTTATTCAGTACGTAGCTGACCGTCGCGGTCGACACGTTCGCCATGCGCGCGACGTCGGCCTTGGTGGGTCTGCCCTTCACGCTCAGATCGACCTCCCAGCCAGCCGTCTTGTGTGACGACTCAGATTACGTCGACCGAGGCGCGCTTCCTGCGCATTCGCTCTGCCCGCGGGTTCGGACACCCATTGAAGTCATGCGGGCTTATGCGAAAGACTCGGTGCGGGCCAACCAGTCGCAGGGCTTCACGTAATCGTTGGTGGTGGACGCAATGAACCGCAGACATGGGTGCGCCGCGCCGCTGGCTCTGGCGGTGATCGTGGTCGCAATCGTCGCAGGTGGGCGGGCGGTGGCGGCACCGGCGATGTTCGCCGAGGCGCCGGGTGTGCCACTCGGCGTGCAGCCGCAGCTGGCATCCGACCCAGCGCAGCTGGCCAAAGATCTCGTCGCTGACGAACTCGCGCTGCGCGACCAAGCGACGCCGGAGTCAGCGCTCGCCGCGGCGGCGCATCGCGAGCAGGCGGCCTACCGGGCCATCGGACGGCATCCGGAATGGGATGCGACCGTCCGGCCACTAGTCCCGGCGTCGTTGATCGATGTCTACGACCGCAACGTCGACGCCCGTCGACAGCTTCAGGCGATGGCGCAAGTGCGGGACACGGTGCCGGCTTGGCGGATCGACCCGCCGGCTCCGCCCGACGAGCTGATGGGTTACTACCGCGCGGCAGAGGCGGAATCGGGTGTCGGCTGGAACTACCTGGCCGCGATCAACCTGGTCGAGACGCGTTTCGGCAGCATCAACGGCGTAAGCACTGCCGGCGCCCAGGGTCCCATGCAGTTCTTGCCGTCGACGTTCGCGTCGTACGGCCAGGGCGGTGACGTCAATTCGCCGCACGACAGCATCATGGCAGCAGCCCGGATGCTCAACGCCAACGGATTTGCCAACGACCGCGATCGCGCCGTCTACAGCTACAACCACGCACACCGATACGTGCAGGCGGTCGACGACTACGCCGCGTTGATCGGGGCCGATCCCGCGGCGTTTGCCACCTTCTACCGCTGGGACGTCTATTACGTCACGACCGCCGGCGACGTGTTGCTGCCCGTCGGTTACGCCGCGTCGGCACCGATCCGCGTCGCGGACTATCTGGCCGACCACGCGCAGTAGCCGCGCGAGTGCAAACCGGATAGTCGACTTAACCGAACCCGCCCGCCCGGGCAAACGTCACAATTGTGGACTATCCAGCGAAAAAGTGGCGACGAGACGTCGGGGAATGGTTGTCTTGAGGGAGCCGCTACGGGCAGCGGTTAGGCGACCGTCTCTGGGTCTGAGCACATTCGGAAGGGATGTCAGTGGTTTTCCGGGCAGACCAGGAGATTGGCCTCGATCTGGCCGCCGTCGACTGGGCGGCCACCCCGCTCGGGCCAGTCGAAGATTGGCCGCAAAGCCTCCGTACGGCCGTCAGCATCCTGCTGTCATCCCGATTCTCGATGTGGATGGCGTGGGGCCCGGAGTTGACCTTCTTCTGCAACGCCGCCTATCGCCGCGACACCCTGGGCCGCAAGTACCCCTGGGCGCTGGGCCGCCCCGCCAGCGAGGTGTGGGCCGAGATCTGGGACGACATCGGTCCGCGGATCGCGAGCGTGTTGGTGACCGGCGAGCCCACCTGGGACGAGGGTTTGCTACTGATCATCGAGCGGTCGGGATACCCCGAGGAGTCGTATCACACGTTCTCCTACAGCGCGCTGCGCGACGAGGACGCCAGCATCGTCGGGATGCTCTGCGTGGTGCGGGAAGACACCGATCGGGTGATCGCTCAGCGTCGGATGGCGACGCTGCGCGACCTGGGCTCGGATCCGAGCGTCGTGCGGACCGAACGTCAGATGCTGGACCACGCCGCCCGACAACTCGCGAACAACCCGTACGACCTCCCCTTCACGATGACCTATCTGTTCGGTGAGCACGGCGAGGCACTGCTGGCCGGGGTCAGCGGAATCGAGCCCGGGCATCCCGCGGCGCCGCAAGTGCTTCCCGCCGGCGGCCTTTCCGACTGGCCCACGGAAATGTTGGCGCAGGGCACAACCCAACTGATCGACCTCGACAACGAAGCACAGGATCTGCCCACCGGCGCCTGGACGGAACCACCCGCACAGGCGCTCGTGGTGCCGCTCCTACAGCAGGGCGGGGATCCAGTCGGCTTCCTCGTGGCCGGGCTGAATCGGTACCGCCAGTTCGACGACGGCTACCGCGGCTTCGTCGAGCTCGTGGCCGGCTACATCGCCGGAGGGATCGGCAGCGCGCGCAGCTATCGGGCTCAGCAACAGCGGGCCGAGGAGCTGGCCGAACTCGACCGGGCGAAGACGGCGTTCTTCTCCAACGTCAGCCACGAATTCCGCACTCCGCTCGCGTTGATCCTCGGACCGGTCGACGAGTTGCGCGGCCGGGCAGCCGGGTTGGACGAGCAGGCCCGCCAGGAGCTGGAACTGGTGCACCGCAACGGTTTACGGCTGGCCAAGCTCGTCAACACGCTGCTGGACTTCTCCCGTATCGAGGCGGGGCGGATGCGCGCCCGATTCGAGCCCGTCGACTTGTCAACTGTCACAGCTGATTTGGCCAGCGTGTTCCGCTCGGCCATCGACCGGGCCGGCGTGGCGTTCACGGTGGACTGCCCGCCGCTCGACGAACCGGTCTATCTGGATCACGAGATGTGGGAGAAGGTGATCCTCAACCTGCTCTCCAATGCGTTGAAGTTCACCTTCGAGGGGACCATCAGGGTCGCGGTGAGCCGCGATGACACCGATGCCGTCGTCACGGTGTCCGACACCGGGGTCGGGGTGCCCGCCGCCGAAATGCCCCGGCTCTTCGAGCGTTTCCACCGCGTCGAGAACGCGCGCGCCCGCTCCACCGAAGGCAGCGGAATCGGGCTGGCTTTGGTCAAAGAACTCGTCGGGCTACACGGCGGCAGCATCTCGGTCGACAGTCAGGAGGGCGTCGGCACCACCTTCACCATCCGCTTGGCCTTCGGCTCGGCCCATCTGCCGAGCGACGAAGTCTCGACGCCACCGGCAGCTCGCACCACATCCGGCGTGATCGCGGAGCCCTTCGTACAGGAAGCCTTGCGCTGGCTGCCCCGCGACACCGGCGCCACAGCGTCCGACGCCGGCAGCACAGCGATGATGACCGCGGTCGCGCCCGCCGGGAAAGACGGCGAACGGACACACGTGTTGATCGCCGACGACAACGCCGATATGCGTGAATACCTGATCAGCCTGATGCAGACGTCCGGCTACCAGGTCACCGCCGTCACCGATGGACAGCAGGCGCTCGACGCCATCCGAGCGCAGGTTCCCGACCTCGTCATCAGCGATGTGATGATGCCCGGGCTGGATGGTCTGCAACTACTCTCGGCGCTGCGCGGTGACCCCCGCACCGCGGCTTTACCGGTGCTGTTGCTATCGGCGCGCGCCGGACAAGAAGCGTCGATCGAAGGCTTGCTGGCCGGCGCCGACGACTATCTCGTCAAGCCGTTCGCCGCCGCCGAGCTGCTGGCCAGGGTGCGCGCCAACGTCGAGTTGTCGCGGTTGCGCAGCCACCACAACCGGTGGCGCACCGCCCTGGTGGATTCGCTGCAGGAGGGATTCTTCGTCTGCGACGAACAGGGTGCCGTCATCGAGATCAATGCCGCGTTCAGCGAGCTCATGGGTTACGGCCCCGAACAGCTGCCCTATGACGCGCCCCACCCGTGGTGGCCGGACGCCGAGACCAGCCCGGAAGCCCACCGCCAAGTTGCGGGGGTCTTCCAACAGCTACTGAACGAGACCCAAGGCGCGTTCACCGCGCCGGTGGTCCACCGGGACGGGCACCGGCTGTGGGTGGCGGCGAACTTCAACCACGTCGAAGACCCGGACACCGGCCGCCGAATCATGGTGGGCACCCTGCGTGACATCACCACCGAGCACTACATCGTGCAGAGTCAGCTCGCCCTGGCTGCGCTGAACCAGCAACTGGCACAAGCGGATACGCTCGACGACACGCTGCAGGGCGCGGTCGGAGAGCTACGCCAGACCTGGAATGCGCGCCGCGTTCTGGCTGCGACGTTTGCTCGCGACGCTCCCCAAGACGACACGCCTGCGCTCGTGTGCGCCGGTGAACCGTGTAACTGGGACGAACTGCCGCCGGGTCACCGGCTGTTGATCGAGTCGCTGCGCGATTCCGATCTGCTGACCACGGTCGCCGAAGAGCCTGGCACAGCGGGCATCTCGCTGCAGCATCCCCGCGGAGTGCTCGTCGTGTGGATCGACTTATCGGAGCAACGCCCGTTCACCTCCGAGGATCACAACCTGCTGAAGGTCTTGGGCGGGCGGCTCAGCCAAGGTCTGCACCGCGTCTATCGGTTGGACGAGCAACGCGAGACCGCGCTGGCGCTGCAACACGCGATGCTCGGTCCGACGAATTTGCCGGGAGGTTTTGCGGTGCGGTATCACCCGGCCAGCCATCCGCTGCAGGTTGGCGGTGACTGGTACGACGTGGTCGATCTCGACGACGGGCGGGTTGCGTTGATCGTCGGCGACTGCGTCGGCCACGGGCTGGCCGCAGCGACGGTGATGGGTCAGCTTCGCAGCGCGTGTCGTGCGCTGCTGCTTGACCGGCCCGGTCCCAGTGCGGTCCTCGCCGGTTTGGACCGCTTCGCCGCGCGTCTGCCCGGTGCCCGTTGCACCACCGCATTCTGCGCCGTGCTCACCCTCGACACCGGAGAGTTGGTGTACTCCAACGCGGGTCACCCGCCGCCGATCATGGTGCACGCCAATGGAACCAGCGAGCAGCTCGATGGTGAACATGGGCTTCCCCTGGGGCTGCGTCCGGAGTGGTCGCGGCCCGAAATTCGCGTGACGATGCCGCCGCGATCGACGTTATTGCTCTACACCGATGGTCTGGTCGAACGCCGCGGCCATTCGATCGACGAAGGCATCGCCAGTGCGACGGATCTGATTCAGGTCGGCCGGGCCCAGTCGCTTGATGAGGTGGCAGACGATCTCATGGTCGGGCTCGAACCTGGTGGCGGCTATTCGGACGACGTGGCCATGTTGCTCTATCGGCAGCCTGCGCCCTTGTCGATGAAATTCGCCGCCGATGTCGATCACCTCGCGCCGAGCCGTGAAGCGTTGCGCGGCTGGCTGACCCAGGTAGGTGTCGAGCCCGACCAAATCACCTATCTGCTCACCGCTGTTGGGGAAGCCGTCGCCAACGCCATCGAACACGGCTACCGCGACCAACGCGAGGGCACCGTCTCGTTGCGCGCGACCGCGGTCGTCGACGCACTGCACGTGACCGTCTCCGACGGCGGCACCTGGAAGACACCCCGCACCATCCCTGGAGCCAACCGGGGCCGCGGCATCGCCTTGATGCGAGGTCTGGTGGAGGACATCACGATTCGCTCCACCGAGGCCGGCACCACAGTTCACTTGTACGCGAGGATCGCCTAATGCCCGCAGAGCTCACGCTGAACACCGACCACGGCCCCGACGGGACGCCCCGGGTGACCGCGACGGGGGAGATTGATCTCAGCAACGTCGCCCAGCTCGTCGAGGCACTCAACACCGCGAGCGCGGGGTCCCGAAGTCCGATCACCATCGATCTCAGCACCGTCAAGTACCTCGACAGCGCCGGAATCAACGCGCTTTTCGACCATGCCGACAAGGTGGACGGGCTGCATGTCGTCGTCCACCGCTTGCTGATTCGAGTCCTTACCATCACCGGCCTGGACAAGGTAGCGACCCTGGAAGCCGCACCAGCAGGCGACGACGGTTAGGAACCGAGTCCTCGCAACGGCTCAGTCGGTAGAGCCCGGGGAAAAGCGGCTTCACTCGGCCGCATCGGCAGGCAGCAGTGAGTGCGCGACGTGTGTGCCCTCGAAACGGAACTGGTGCGCAGGACGCCGTAGCGGCTCGATGGTGTTGTCGGTGTGCACGACGACTCCGCCCCCGGCAGGGATTCCCAGCCCCGTGGCCGCACCGCCGAGCGAGGCAATCGCGCGGGAAAGTCGCGCCCAGCCTTCCCGCTCGTCGTGGGTGTCGATAACCGCGGGGACGAGGTTGAACACCTCGAGCAATTCGGGTCTCGGAGTCTCGACGATTGCGTACTGTCCGAGCTGGACCGCGCCGGCTGATATGCCCACCAGGATCGCACCACGGGTATAGCGGTCCAGCAGCACATCTTTCATTCCGGTTTCCTCGAACGTCCTCCAGCCGAGAGGCACGTCGCCGCCCGCGAGGACGATCAGCTGCGCGCCTTCCAAGAAGGTGCGGTCGTCTGGTCCGAACGACGAATCGACCATGCGGCGGTCCGTGATTCCAATCGCATCCATCCCCGCCTCGAAGATGTCGTAGAACTCCGGACGGTCACCGTTGGAGGCCCCGATGTACGCCGCGCATAGTCGTGTGTCGCGAGCCAACCCGTGAAGTGCCGCCTCGAGCAGTGGGCGACCACGTCGCCGCCAGAACAGCAGCTGACTGTCCGCGAGCAGATACAGCGGTTGGCGCGGTTTCCGATCGGCCTCGGACATGAAATCACCCTATCGGCGAAATGCCCCCGCGCTCGGCTCGGTTTCCAGGCACCGCTTCGGTGCGCGTGCGGGCCGCGCGGCCACGACCAGAATCGTTGTCGCACAGGGAATACGGTGCAGCGCAAGTCGAGTTGGTGGTTACCGGCGGACCGACATTTGCCCGCGCATGGTGTTACGGGTGCATCCATGATGGGAGCGTTAGGTGTAGGTGTCCTAAACTTCTAATCCTTGATGGAACGTGCCAGTCAGCTTCGTCGCTGGCACTGGCCGAACAGAGGGGCTGTCGACCATCGACTGTGTGGTGATTCAGGACCAGGAGCGCAAACCGTCGACGTGGGCGCCCTTGCGCAACCGCGTGTACCGAGGCCTGTTCATCGCCCAGTTCGTCTCCAATATCGGAACGTGGATGCAGGCGGTGGCGGCGCAATGGTTCTTGGTGGAGAACCACAGTCCGGACGTCATCGTGGCACTGGTGCAGACGGCGAGTCTTGGGCCGACGCTGCTCCTGGGGTTGTTCGCCGGCGTGCTCGCCGATCTGTTCGACCGGCGTCGCCTCCTGATATTTCTGCAGACGTATGCCGTACTGGTGGCACTCGCGCTGGCCCTGCTGACGAACCTCGGCCGCCTCACCCCGACCGCACTCTTGATGTTTACCTTGGCCATCGGGTTCGCTTCCGCATTGACCGGACCGGCCTGGCAGGCGATTCAGCCCGAGGTTGTTCCGCGCGAGCAGATACCGGCGGTTTCGGTTTTGGGCAGCGTCTCCGCGAACTCCACCCGAGCTATTGGGCCGGCTATCGGCGGCATCGTCGTGGCCTGGCTCGGCCCCGCGGCGGTCTTCGCGATCAATGCGGTGTCGTTCTCGGCGATCATCGTCGCTTTGCGGGCGTGGAATCGGCCGAAGCAAATCGTGCCGATCGAGCGAGAACGCATCGGCCAGGCCATCATCACCGGGCTGCAATATGTCGAGAACAGTCCGATCTTTCGCAGGATCCTGTTGCGCACAGCCCTTTTCCTGTTTCCCGCGTCGGCCATACTCGCACTTTTGCCGGTTGCCGCCGCGCACACGTGGCACCTCGGCGCCGGTGGCTACGGTGTGGCGCTGGGGGCCATCGGTTTGGGTGCCATACTCGCCGTGATCGCTGCCGAACCGTTGCATGCACGAATTTCGGATAACCGGCTGCTGGCGATCTCTGCCGCGGCGTACGGCCTCGCGCCGGTAGCGGTGGTCTGGCTGCCATTCGGGGCCGCGATTCCGTTTCTGGTGCTGTCGGGGACGGCATGGCTGATCACTTTGACGACGTTGAACGCCGCAGCGCAACTGTCGCTGCCCCGATGGGTTCGGGCCCGCGGACTGTCGGTGTATCTGTTGGTCTCGACCGGATCTCAGGCGCTCGGTGCCTATATCTGGGGCCTGCTTGCCACCCGGTGGGGACTTGACGTCGCGATGCTGTGGTCGGCCGCAGTGCTGGGCGTTGCTGCCCTCAGCGTTGCCGTGCTGCCGCTGCGGCCGTGCACCGGGACGGAGAGTGTCGAGGTTTCCAGCGCCTGGCCGACACCGACGCTGGTGTTCGAACCGTGCCCACAAGATGGACCGGTGCTGGTGGCCGTCCGCTACCAGGTGCCGCCCGAGAACCTCGATGAGTTCATCGAAGCGATGCGGGACGTTAGGCAGTCACGGCTGCGGACGGGCGGCCACAGTTGGCGGCTCTATCACAGCGTCGAGGAACCCAACTCGTTCCTCGAGAGGTTCACCGTGACGTCCTGGAGCGAATTTGAGCGCCAACGCACGGAGCGATGGGTGGATGTCGATCATGACGGCGTCACGAGGGCGGTCAGCTACACCGTCGACAACACCCGGCGACACGAGTACTACGTCGCGTTGCGCACGCGCAAGTGAGACGGCTATGTGGCTGCGCCACAACATAATCGGCAATTATCCGAGCGCCGGGGGCGGTCCCAGCGGCTCGCCGGGGCCTAGATCGAGTTGCATCCACGCGACGTCGTGCCAGCGGTCGTTCTTGAAATAGACACGCGGCCAGGCGCCGATATCCTCGAACCCGAAGGATCGGTGAAATGCGTTGCTGATCTCGTTGGGTTGGGTGATACCGGCGAAGATGCGCCGGTATCCGCGATCGGCGAGCCGGTGCAGCACCTCGGCATAAAGTCTGCGTCCCCAACCCGCGCGGTGACGGTCGCCGCTGATGTAGATGCCCGTCTCGGCCGACCATTTGAAGGAAGGCAGGCTGATCAGCGCATGGCCGTAGGCGAAGCCGATGACCTGATCGTCATGTTCGAGGACGAGCCATTCGTGCGCCCGTTGGGCGCCGGCGATACGCGCCGCCATCTCGTCCGGGCTCGGTGCCTCGAGTTCCCAACTGATCAGCGTGTTCTCGACGTACGGCCGGTAGATCGCAACGCAGGCGGCTGCATCCTGCGGCGTAGCCGAACGCACAGTACCGCTGATTGCTTGCATGCCAGCAGTCTTGCAGCCGCTCGGTTTGCCTGCGAATCGCGGGTCCAGGTTTCGCTGCGTCGTCATCGGCGCACAAGACTTGCGATCACGCAAACGGCCGCCGGGTCATGGACCCGGCGGCCGTATCACGGTTTATCGCAGTATGCGTGCGACGGTGGTCTCCGCGTCGGCTCAATCGCCTGGGCGGAACGAACGTAGTGCAACTCCTACGCCCCACTAATACTCCGTGAGAGTTGAAGGGGCGCAGAGGAAAAAGTATGAGATTTAGCGGCCGCCGCCGGCACCGCCGCCGCGGCCACCACCGGCACCACCACCGCGTCCGCCGCCGGCACCGCCACCGCGGCCACCACCAGCGCCACCACCGCGTCCGCCGCCGGCGCCACCGCCGTGGCCGATGAACATTGTCTCGATGCTGTTGTTGATCATGACCCTTACCCTATCGCCGAATCAGGCATGGCGGCAATACGATTCACGGCGCGCATCGGCACCGGTCGGGAAGTGAACAGAGACCGCAATTCGGTTGAACACAAGGGGTGCGGGGCCGTGGCAGCGTCCGCTGTTCGCGTTGCTCGGGCCCTTTGAACCAGGATTGGGCGAGCCCACAGGTTACGAGGCTGCGAGGACCAAATGGGAGGCTCGAGAAGAAAATCAGGCGATCGACGTGGTTTGCTGTCATTCCTTGCGTGGCGGCCACCCCTCCAACCGGCTGCGCGTGAGATGGCGACGTCAACCTGACGAGCAGCCGAGGCAAAGTTCCGGGCAGCGCGGTAGGGGTCTTGATGAAATCAACAGCGAAAGCTGATGGGCAGGGGCGATCGTCAATCGGGCTCGGCCCGGTTGCTTAGCGGGCGAGCTCGTCGAATCGGGCGAGGGCGGCGTCGAGATCGGACTCGTCGAACATCTCACAGTGGTTGATCAGGTCGCCAGCGACCGTATAGAGGCTTGTCATGCGCCACTCGGCGTAGAAGCCCTCTCGTGACGTTCCCTTAGCCACATGGGTGACGACCGCGCCGAGCTCGGTCAGCCGATGAACGGCCAGAATGTCGAGGCGGTTGCCCACCGAGTCCGCCAGCGCGGCGCGCAGGTACGGCATCAGGTCGCCGGGGCCAATCGTTGTGAGATGCCGATGGTCAACGTCGACGAAATCGTTTGTACTCAACGGCATTTCCCCTCGATTAAGCGCGGCATATCCCTCCACAACAATCGACCACGTATGGGCGTGCACTGCGCCTTCACCAGCGAGGTACCGGGCGTCAAGTTCGGCGAAGGCGGCGGCCATGTCGTCGGAATCGAAGACCACGGTGTCGTGCAGTAGGTCGTCGCCGGCTAAGTCCACGAGGCGCAGAAGTTCGACGACGACCGGTCGATCGGCTTGATCAATGTCGCGGTAACGCTCGCGGCTCAACGAGAGGCGAGACCCTCTGACCGCGATGGCCTCATGCTCCATCCGCCAGCTACTGGGTACGGTCTCGAACATCGACTCGGCGGCCGTCGGCCATGCACGAACCTCGAGGACAGCTCGCAGACCCTCTCGGCGGTCGTCGACTCGGCCCTCCACGCTGGCGAGCGCGAGCATTCCGGCCATGTCGTGCCGGTTGAACGCAGCGGCGAATTGCGCCAAGGCCTTTGTTGCGTCGTTCTCCAGCGGTGGCGCTGGTCGGGCGAGCTCGTCAAATCGGGCGAGGGCGGCGTCGAGGTCGGACTCGTCGAACATCTCGACGCGGTTCAGCAAGTTGCCGTCGATGATGATGACGTTGGTCACGCGCCACTCGACGTCCAAGCCCTCTGGAGTCGTCCCGTTCGCCACATGGGTGACGACCGCGCCGTGGTCAGTCAACCGGTAAACGGCGACAATACGGAGGGAGTTGTTCTCCGTCTCGTCGAAGGCGACATGAAGGTAGTCGATCAGGTCGCCGGGTGCCATCGTTGCCCCACTGCGGTGATCGATGTCCGCGAAATCCGCTGTAGTTGGCGGGATGTCGCCCCGATTGAGCGCGCCATACGCGTCCGTTATGGCCGACCAGGTGTGCGGGTGCGCCGCGGCTTCCCCGGCGAGGTAACGAGAGTCGAGTTCGTCGAAGGCCGCTTCGACAGCGTCGACGTCGAAGACCGCGACTGCTTTAGTCCGGCGTTCGGAATCGATCTCGACGACGTGATAGATGTCGAGCTGAAATGCGTCGGGGTCCTGGGGTTCTGAACCCGATGCGTGGACGAGCATCAGCGCGAGGTCGTTGCCCCGGGTCGCAACAACTTTCGACGTTATGTGCCTGAACCCGACCTCGACTGCCGCCCGCATATCGTCGATCGAGTTTCTCCGGCCGCGTCGAATTCCGGCATTCGCGCCGGGACGGCGATCCTCGATGGAGACGTCGGCGGCCAGGATGTCCGCCATGCCCTCCCAGTCACGTGTCGTCATGTACACCGGAAAGCGCTTGGCTACCCGGGTCGCCTCGTTTTCGAGTTGCCGCGTCGGTGCCTGCAGCTCCTCGAACCTCGCGAGTGCCGCGTCGAGGTCTGTCTCTTCGAAGAATTCGTAGCGGTTGATCAGATCGCCTTCGACCATAAAGACATCGGCCATCCGCCACTCGGCGTAGAAGCCATCTGGTGTCGTCGACTGAGCAACGTGGGTGACGACGGCCCCGCGACCGGTCAGCCGGTGAATTGCCTCAACGTAGACGATGCTTTGCTTTGTATCAACCATCGCGGCATGGAGGAACTCCATCAGATCGCCGGGCGCTAGCATTACCCCGCGTCGGTGGTCGACATCCTCGAAGGTCTGTGTCGTCGTCGGCAATTCGCCTCGGTTGAGCACCTCGAACACCCGTGTGATGGCAGACCACGTACGCGACTGGGGGGCCGCCTCTCCGGCATGGTAGCGAGCATCGAGTTCGGCGAAGGCTGAATCGATGTCATCAGGGTCGAAGGCGACGCGTGCCGATATCCTTTCGTCCGAGTCGATCTCCGTGATGCTGAGCAGCTCGACACCGAATTCGCCGTGCCGCAGTTCGCGATTGGAAGAGCAGAAGCGGGTGAGCGCGAGGCGCTCGCCGCGGATCGCGATAACGGTCAACGTCGTATTCGCCCCGCCGTCTACTGCCAGGGCTTTCATTTTCTCGACCACTTCGTCGCGACCGTGCCAAATCCCCGCATTCACCACGTGCCGACGATCCTCGACCGAACTATCGGCGGCCAACGTATTGGCTACTGCCGGCCAGTTGCGTTGCCCCAAATTTTCCACGAAGCGCTTGTCCATTCGGGTTGCCGCGTTTTCCAGCCGTCGCGCTGGTGGACGCAATTCCTCAAATCGCGCGAGCGCGGCGTCGACGTCGTCTTCTTCGTACACTTCCATCCGTGGTCCGTCGGCAACGAACAAAAGGGTTCGTGCCCACTGCAATTCGTTCCCATGTTTGTCGCTGCCCTCGATGACGAGACCGGACACGATCCCATGGGTATCGAGCGCGTGGGCCACCGTCGTACGGTAGCGAGCGTCGGGCACGAGAGACCATAGCTCTTCGACAGCGTGCGCGAAATCCCCGGGCGCGAAAGGAACTCGTCGATGATCCGTGTACGCGATTTGTCCCATCATCGGCCCCGGCTGGTGACGATTAGCCTCGCCCAGAGTGTCGATTCCCATCTGCCACACGCGCGCATATGGTGCGGCCTCGCCGGCCAGGTACCGACGTTCGAGTTCTTCGTAAGCGGCGTCGATGTCTCCGAGATCGAACGAGACCAGTGCGACGATCCGGTCCTCGGCGTCGACCTCGACGATGGAGAACGACTCTGTGAAGTACGCGTCGGCTCCTTGATCGCGGAACGTGAGCTGGCCGCGGGTGAGGACAAGGCGTTGCCCGCGCAGCGCAATGGGTTTCGACGTTATGCGCGTGGTCCCGACGTCGGCAATTGACCGGATGTCCGCCATCTGGGCGTCTCGACCGTGCCGGACTCCCGCGCCTACCACTCGACGGCGGTCGTCACTGCAGAAGTTGTCGGCGAGTGCCTCGCTGAGACCGGACCAGTCGCGAGCGGCAAAATGCGCAAGGAATTGGTCGGCCACCTTGCTCGCCGCGTTTTCGAGTCGTCTAACGGTCGGGTGCAGTTCGTCGAACCGGGCAAGGGCGGCGTCGATGTCTGCCTCGTCGAAGACCTCTAAGCGATCGATCAGGCTACCGTCGACTGTGAAGACGTCGACGGTACGCCACTCGGCATCTACGCCCTCGTCTGAAATCTCTTGCGACACAGAGCCGATCACCGCTCCGAGATTGCTGAGCCGATGCGCAACCTCGATATACGAAAAGTTCCTGAGTCCGGTTGACGGTTTCCACAACGCGAGTAATGCGGGCAGCCCGCCGGGCGGAAACGACGATCCCTGCCGGTGGTCGATGTTGAACCAATTCGGCGTCGTCACCGGAGGTCCACCCCGGTTGATTGACGTGTAACTGCGTGTGATGGCCGACCAAGTCGCTGCACACGATGCGGCTTCGCCGACGAGGTAGCGCGCGTCGAGATCGTCGAACGCCGCCTCGGTGTCGTCCAGATCGAAGACGACGATCGACACAATTCGCTGGTCTGCGTCGATCTCGACGATGTTGAAGGCATCGTTTTGAACCGTCTCAGGGTCGCGGCCACATGCGCGTACGCGGGTAAGGGCGAGGCGTTGCCCCCGGACCGCCACGACATCCACCATCCAGATCGCGAATCCGAGATCGGCAGCTACGTGCAGATCCTCGATCACGGTTTCTCGACTGCCTCGGTCCCCGGCATTCACGACCCGTCGATGGTCGGCGCCGGTAAGGCTTTCGGAAACAATCCCAGCGGCGGCGTTCCAGTCACGGGCGGCGAAGAACGACCAGAAGTGCTCGTACACGCGCGTTGCCGCGTTCTCGACCCGCTGCGGGTGGTCGCTGAGCTGTTCAAACCGCGTGATGGCAGCATCCAGGTCCGCCTCGTCGAAAAGCTCGCAGCGGTTGATAGATTCGCCCTCTGTCGTTAGTAGGAAGACTTCCCGCCACTCTGCGTCGAAACCCTCTCGCGAGCTGCCATTCATCGCGTTGGTTACGACTGCTCCACGATCACTCAACCGATGCACGGCTTCGATATAGATCTCCGACTTCGCCGTGATATCCCAGGTCGCATGGGTGTATCAAAACAGCTCGCCAGGCGCGAAAGATCTTCCTTGCCGGTGGTCAATGTTCACCCAGTCTGGCGTCGTCGATGGGAGTTCGTGCCGATTGACCGCGGCGTAGGCGGACAGAATAGCCGACCACGTCTCTGCGTGCACTGCCGCTTCACCGGCGAGGTAACGGGATTCGAGTTCGGCAATGGCGGGGTCGAAGTCTTCGAGGTCGTACGTTACGACGGTTGCGATTCGGTCATCGGCGTCTATCCCGACGACGTTGAGGGCATCGTTTTGTGCCGTTTCCGGGTCGTTGCCGCAGGCGCGGGTTTGTGCCAAGACGAGACGCTCCCCGCGAACAGCAAGGGCGTTCACCATCGAGATTGTGAAGCCAACCTCGGCGGCAGCCTGCAGGTCTCTGATCACGACATCGCGGCTGTGTTGAGTCTCGGCGCTCACGATTCGCCGGTGATCGATGCCGATGTAGTTATCGGCCACGGTTTGGGCCACCGCATCCCAGTCGCGAGTCGCCATGTGCGACCAGACATCCCGAAATACGCGTGCGGCCGCATTTTCGGGTCTCGGTGCCTGCGGCTGCACCTCCCGCTCGAACCGGGCATGCGCCGCATCGAGTTCGGCGAGCGCGGAATCGAGATCTTCGACATCGAACGACACCTGCAGCGAAATGCGGCCGTCTGGGTCAAGACCCAACAGATGGAGGAGCTCGTCCTGTGGCGCCCCGGGACTCTCGTCTGCCACGCCCAGAGTCGTTCGGACGAGAGCCAGGCGTTCACCGCGCACGGCGAGCGCTGCACGAGAGCACCGCACTATGCCAATATCCGGGAAACGCCTTGCCTCGCTTGCCCACTCGCTAGGTGAGAGCCCGATCTGCGATAAGCCGACTATCTTGCGACGGCTCTCAACGGAGACGCTAGGGGCGAGCACTTCCTCGACTTCGCTCCAGGCCCCGCGGGAAGCAGCGTCATCCAGCCGGCCGACCGCTCGCACACACGCGTTGTCGAGCCGGTGTGTCTGACCGTGCTCTTCTCGCTCGAATTGCGCCTGCATGGCATCGAGTTCGGCAAGCGCGGCGTCGATGTCTTCGACGTCGAACCAAATCTGCAGCGCGACTTGACCGTTGTCGTCAATGGCGTACAGCTGAAGAAGCTCGTCCTGCGGCGCTCCGGGGCTTGCGTCGGCAGTACTCGTCACCAATCGAGACAGAGCCAACCGCTCACCCCGTGCAGCGACCATGACGTGACTGATCCGGATCGCGCCAGTCTCGAGCTCCCGCCGCATCTCACGGCGCATCACAGCCGACTGCGCTGTTAGGCCGACGATCTTCCGGCGACTCTGGATCAAGACATCCGGCGCGAACAGCCGCTCCAGCTCATCCCAGTCCTGGCGATGGATGGCGGCCATCACGCGTTCGCCCACTCGTATGCATTCGCTGTCCAGTTCGACGCTGGGTGCTTCGGTCAGAGGAGGGGGGATCGGCACGACCTGTTCGCCGAGCAGAGTCCGCGCCAGCTCGGCAAGTGCTGCAGCGCCTTTGCGTTCGTAGAGGGCGACCGCTTGTTCGGCGGCGGCCCGTGCTCCGGCGGTATTGCCGGCGGCGGCCAAGACTGTTGCGAGCGTGAGGCACGCGTCACCGTGATCGACCAGGGCGTCGGTTCGCTCGGCCAACGCCACCGCCACCTCGGCGACGCGCCGAGCTGCTTCGTGGTCAGCGCCGCGAGCCAGCAGGTGCGCCCGAAGTGTGCGCCACCCCATCGACGCCTTCAGCGCATGGCCGGCGAGACATTCACTCTCGGTGCATAATTCGTCCGCTTCTGCAACCCGATCCAGCGCAAGGCATGCCCGGCCCAGAAGCGCCGCGGTCTCGGCAGTGTCGGCGTCGAGACCCATGCGACGAAAGCCGTTGTACGCCTTGCGCAGATGCGGCTCCGCGGCAGCAGGGTCATTGACGATGAGTTCGACGATCCCGGCGAATTGCTCGACTTCGAGCCGTGCGTGACGCAAGCCGAGCTCGGTGACGGTGCGCCTGGCCGAGTCGATCATCCGCCGGGCGGCGGCGGCGCGCCCCCGGAACGCCTCCAACACGGCCTGACACCGCGTCGAGGTGGCCTCGACGGCGGGGGAGTCGGTCGTGATGCGAAGCAGCCGGACCACGTCGAGACACCGTCCGCCCGCCCGCGGAACGGGGTTGGGTCCCCACAACGCCGCGAGTGGTGCGCCCGCCAAAACCGCGTTCACACTGCGGTGTTCGCGCGCCCGCCGCGCCGCGGTCAGCGCATCGTCGAGTGCGATTTCACAGTCGGCGATGCGTCCCAGGCGGGCGAGGCACCCCGCGCGGACGGTGTGCGCCTTGGCTTCTCCGGCGGCATCGTCCAGTTGGGCAAGCTTGGCGGCGGCCGCGCTCAACGCGGATTCGGCCTCGTCCAAACGCTCGGGGTGAATCAACAACGAGAGTTGGCCGTCGAAGCATGCGGCCCACGCCGCGAACCGGGCCGAATCGACGGTCGTTTGCTGCAATTGAGCGACCGCGCCAGCCGCCGACGTCACATCGCCGGCGGCGAGCAGGGCCTCGCAGCGCGCAACCAACAGGTCGGCCGCTTGAGCGTCGCGGTCGGGCAACTCGTCGTCGATTTCTTCCAGCGCATGCAAGGCCTGGTGATACAGGTCGGCCGCGCCCTCGTAGGCAAGTCGCGCCATCGCCTGGTCCGCGGCACGCCGGCAGTAGAAGACGGCCTTCGCCGCGTTTCCCGCCCAGGCACACTCGAAGTAGTGGTGAGCCAGTTCGGCCAACAGTTCGTCGTCGGCGCCCGGCCGCGTCTCCAGCGTCGCGGCGATGCGCTGGTGCAGTCGCATGCGCCGCACCGAGGCCAACTCGGCCAACAGTGACTGGCGGACGATTGCGTGGTTGAACCGGTAGTTGCCGCCGGGTTCTTCGATGACGATGCCGGCTTGGCACGCCTCGTCGAACGCGTCGATCAAGTCGTCTCCGATGACCTGTTCGACCAGTTCCAGGGCGAACCGGCTGCCGACGACCGCAGCGGCTGCCAGAGCTTTGTTGGTCTCGGCTGGCAGCCGAGAAAGTCTGCGGCTCACCGCTTCTCGCACGCCCTGCGGCAGGGTGCTCTGATCCCACACGCCGCCACTTTCGTCGACGTGGCGCAACGCCTCGATCAGGAAGAAGGGGTTGCCGCCGGTGACCGTCGCCAAGGCGTGAGCAAGTTCCTCGTCGTCGTAGCCGGCCTCGGCGACGTAAGCGGTGACATCTTCCTCGTCGAGTCCGCTGAGGCTCAAGCGGTTTGCGGTGCCAGAAGGGGCACCGCGGTGCAGATCGGCGAGCATCGCGGCCAGGGGATGGGAGCGGTCGAGGTCGGTGCTGCGGTAGGTGCCGACGATCTGCACGCGGGCGTGGTCGCCGAAGCGCAGCAGATGGCGCAACAGCAGCAGCGTCGGTTTGGCCGCCCAGTGCAGGTCGTCCAGGATCAGCAGGACCGGCGCGCTGCGGGATGCGATTTCCAGCAGCGCCACGACGGCATCGAAAAGCGCGTAGCGCTCGGTGTCGGGATCCGGATGAGCCCGGGAGACCAGATCGGGCAGGACGTCGGTCAGCCCGGGCGCCAGCGTTAGCAGCGCTTCGACGCCGCGCAGTCCCCGCAGTCGGTCAGCGCCCATGCACGGCACCAGCGAACGCAGCGCCTCGGCGAACGGCTGGTAGGGCGCGCCGAGGTCCTCGTCGCACCGGCCGTACAACACGACCGCTCCTTGCGCATAGGCCCGCTGCGACCATTCGCCGGCCAGTCGTGTCTTGCCGACGCCCGGTTCGCCGGCGATCAGCACCGTCGGCACCCCGCCTGCGAGCGCGGTCTGCCACACCGACAGCAGCCGTTCGAGCTCGCGGCTGCGTCCGACGAACGGCCCGGGTCCGACGAGGACCGCGGGAAGGCCGGGGCGCTCCATCGGCGGTTCGGGTGCGTGCGGTTGGGGCGGGGCCGCGGCGGTTTCGAGTCGCAGCTCGAAAACATGCTCGGGGCGTGCGAGGTTTTTCAGCTGACGCGTCCCGAGGTCGTTGAGCATGACGTCGTCGGCCAGCGAGTCGATGACGAGTTCGGCGGTCGCGCCGGAGCACAGGATCTGGCCGCCCTCGGCCAGCGAGCGCAGGCGCGCAACCCGGTTGACCGCCCGGCCGAAGTAGTCACCGCCGCGAAGCTCGACCTCACCGGTGTGTAGCGCCATCCGGACGCGGATGGGCTCGACAGATGCCCACGGTTCGTGAGCGATTGCGTCTTGCAACTCAATTGCCGCGGCGGCAGCCGCAGACGGCCGCTCGAAGACCGAGAACGTCGCATCGCCCTCGCCACGTGTCTTGATCAGCCGACCGCCACGTGAGGTGACGACCTGTTCGACCAGCTCGTCGTGACGGGCGAGGGCGAACGCCATTCCATCGGCGTCGGCCTCCCAGGCCGCGGTCGATCCCTCTATATCGGTGAGCAGGAAGGTCACAGCGCGTGTCACCGACGGAAGATGCTGTGTGACAGCAACATCCAGTGACGAATCCTGAGCAACGATCGCGGATTCGAGCCGTCTGAGCTCCGGGCCGGGATCGACACCCAGTTCGTCGGCGAGCAGCGACCGCACCCGTTGATATGCCCCGAGGGCTTCACCTTGCCGGCCTGCCCGGTACAGGGCGAGCATCAGCTGCGCCCATCGTCTTTCACGCAGCGGCGCCTCGGCGACGGCGGCCTCGAGGTCGCCGATGACTTCGGCGGCGCGTCCGGTGGCCAGCAGCGCGTCTGCCCGATCCTCGACGAGTGCGGCATGGCTTTCGATCCAGCGCGTCTTTTCGGAGAGTCCCCGCGGGCCTTCGGGGAGTTCGGGGATTCCGCGCCACAGGACGAGCGCCTCCTCCAAGGACGCCACCGCTTGGCTGGTGTCGCCCACGGCAGCCGCATCGCGTCCCGTTTTCGCCGCCGACTTATAGCGCGACGCATCCACTTCGGCGCCGTCGAGCCGCCAGCCCGTTCCCTCGGTGACCACGAGGCCGTCGCCAAGCGCGCGGCGCAGCGCGGAGATGTGGGTTTGCAGGGCCTTGCCGGCGGTGCGCGGCGGATCGTCACCCCACAGCAACTTGATCAATGCGTCGGCGGGCACAACTGAACCGTCGTGCAGCCCCAGCATCGTGAGGATGGCACGCGGCTTGGCGCCCGGGATCGCGACGGTCTTCCCGTCCTGCCGGACCTGGAGAGGTCCCAAAACCCCCAGTTCCACGGTTGAAAGCGTACTCACGTCAACCATCGTCGGAGGAGCAATTCAATACCCGGTCAAGGTCGAGTAAAGGTGCCGCGCCGACGAGTCACGGCTGCCCTTGACTTCAGGGCCAGCTAATACTTCTTACTCGGGCGGTGCCGGCGTCATGGACGCGATGTAGTAGACCTCGTTGCCCTTGGGATATCCGCCGCCACCGGTGGCGATATGGACGTGGTCGTAGTGGTTGGCCGTTTCGTTTCCGAGGTCGGCCGTCCACGCGCCCGAGTTGGGGCCCGGGTAGATCTTCTGTCGCCAGATCACGTGGTTGATGCCCCAGCGCTTGGCATTCGCCAGCGCATACCCGGCGATCTGGTTGCCGAGTTCGATGCCGTCCGGGCTGCCGTGGTCCGGGATCATCACGTCAATCGCCAACCCGTTGGGATGCCACGGCAGTGGATCTTGCCGGTACCCGTAGATGGTCTTGATCTGCGGGAACAGCACGCTGATGACGCGAGCCGCCCAGATGGTCTTGACCTGCAACCGGTCCTCGGAGGCGATGCCGGGCGGTAACGGGAACTGGAAGCCCTGCGCCCCGGTGGGCGCGGTCGCCGCCAGCGCCGCCAACGACTCCGCTTCCGCCGGCGTCGCGACGTGCGGGCCCAGTCCGGTCGCCGGGTCTTTCGGAGGCGGTGCCGCGGTAACCGTCGGGGGCGCGGTCGGGGCCTCGGGGCTAACCGTGGACTTCAGTCCCTGGGCGTAAATCATGCCGGCGGACACGACGAGCGAGGCCGCGATCGCCATCCAGCGGCTTCGGCCGATGGCTAACACGTTCCTGCTCACGCTGAGCACTTTAGTGTCGCGTGCGACGTGTGTGGCGATCTTCGTCGTTTCTTGTCGGTCCGCTACCAACGGATGGTGCCGACCCGGTGCAAGTTATGGTGACTGCTATCGCTTTTCTGCTCTCGCGGCCGCTTTCAGGATGGGGGTAACGGTGTCATCGGATGGCGTAGCGCGCACCGAAGGGGACAGCTGGGATCTCGCCTCCAGTGTGGGAGCGACGGCAACGATGGTGGCCGCATCTCGCGCGCTGGCGTCACGCGAACCGGATCCACTGCTCGACGATCGATTCGCTGAGCCGTTGGTCCGGGCGGTGGGACACCCATTCTTCACCCGCATGCTCGACGGCGATATTCCGCTGGACGACAACGAAATACCCTTGACCGCGCGGCAGCGCTGCGAGCAGATGGCGGTACGCACAAGGTTTTTCGACAACTTCCTTCTTGCAGCAGCCGACAGTGGGATCCGTCAGGCGGTCATCTTGGCGGCCGGGCTCGACGCCCGGGCCTACCGGTTGCCGTGGCCGGCGGGCACGGTGGTCTTCGAGGTGGACCAGCCCGAGGTGATCCTGTTCAAGGGCACCACGCTGGCTCAGATCGGAGCCGAACCCACCGCGGAACGACGGGCAGTCGGCGTCGACTTGCGCGATGATTGGCCTACCGCCTTGCGCGACAACTTCTTTGACACCGCGGCGCCGACGGCGTGGATCGCCGAAGGCCTGCTGCCGTATCTGCCACCGGATGCCCAGGACCGGCTGCTGGACAACATCACCGCACTCAGCGCGCCGCGCAGCATGCTGGCCACCGAAAACATCACCGACATGCGCGTGTTCACCGACGAGCGCGCGCGGGCGCTACGCAGCGGCTGGAAAAAGCACGGACTCGATTTCGACGTCGCCGATCTGGTGTGGGCCGGGCAGCGGCGGCAAGCCGGCGAGCACCTGGCGGGAACCGGCTGGACCGTCACCAAGCACCTCACCGAAGACCTTTACGCCGAAAACGGATTCGAGCTGCCGGATCACGAACTGCTCGCCGAGTTTCGGCGCACCATCAGCTACCTGAGCGCAGAACTGGGCTGACCAAGGCCCCAGGCAGGCCGCTCGGGGCCAGCAAGTCCCTCGAGCAGATCGGCCGCTTCGGCAACGCTCGCATCGGGTTTGCTCATCCGAGTCGCGAATTCGCGGGCTCGGGCCACGCACTCCGGGCTGAGGATCTTGCGTAGGTCGGCCACCAACGATGCGCGGGTCGTGTTCGCAAATCGCCGGGCGGCACCGACCTTCAGCCGGGTGACTTGAGCTCCCCAGATCGTCTGAACGAGGTCCATCGACAGGACCAACGTGGGAACCCCGGCGCGCAGGCCCGCGGCCGTGGTGCCGGTGCCGCCGTGGTGCACGACCGCCCGGCAAGAGGGAAAAATTGCCGCATAGTTGACTTCGCCGACCACCTTGACGTTGTCGAAATGCGGCACCCCGCCGAAGTCGCTCCACCCCGAGCACACCAACGCCCGCTCACCGAGTTCCGCGCATGCCGCGCTGATCATTTCGACCGTTTCGGCAGGGGATTCGACGCGCATGCTGCCAAAGCCGAAGCAGATCGGTGGCGCTGCCGCGGCGATCCACGACGCGACTTCCTCGTCGGCATCCGTCATCAATTCCAGTGTCAGCGCGCCGACGAACGGGCGCTGTCCTTTCCATTTCGCCCATTCGGCTTCCAGGCCGGGAAAGCAAGCGTCGTCGTAGGCCTGGATTTCCAACGATCCACGGTCGGTGATGCGTCGTGAGGCGGGACGAGTTGCCCTGGGCAGGCCCAATTCACGGCGCTGCGCATTCTCGAGATGTTTAGTCATCCGCCACGTCAGCCAGTTGGACACACCCATGGCCGAGCGCACCAATGGCGCGGGCACCATCGGGACAAGCTGGCCGTTCGCCCGGATCGGGACGTAATGCAGGGTAGCCAGCGGTATGTCGTAGTACTCCGCGACGTTGGCCGCGGTTTCCATGAAGCTCTCGCCGGTGAACATCACGTCGGCCCCGTCGGCCAGCGGAGCCAGTGTTTCGCTCATCTGCACCCAGCTGCGGATGACGGAGTCGCGAAGTTCGCGCCACATCCCGATCAGAGCGGGGATCCTCCACGCGTTATGGAACGCAGACGCCCAGAAGTCGCGGTAGGTATCCAGCCACTCCCGCGTGTCGAGGCCATAGCCGACCGCGGTGAGGCCGGCGGCTTCGGCGAAGTCGACGAGATCCGGCGAGACGGCCATCTGCACGTCGTGCCCTCGGCGCAGCAGTTCGCGGCCGACAGCGACTGACGGCTCGATATCCCCCCGAGTTCCATAACTTGCGAGCACAAATTTCATTGCGGATCCCGGATCTTCAGTTGTAGTGCACCTGATCCGACCTCAGGGGGCCATCGGTGGCGGTCGTGCCGGCTCAGCCTAACGTGCTCCGCCAGCAAATTGGAGCAGGTGCTGACCGCGCAGGCGATGTCGCGTTGGTGAGCGGCCACGCCCCGGTCTTCTTGTGACGCATGAGAATCGCGGCGCAACGTCAATGCTCGGCCCCGCGTGAAACACGGTCGCCGCGCCAGCACCATGCGCGCATCGGGATATCGATCGCGTCAACACCGGGAAAGTGTGCCTGCATCGCCGTGCGTGCTGCGTCGAGCGTTTGGGCGCGGTCCTGCGGGGAGGCAATGATCGCCCGGCTGTATGTGGCCAGCATCGCGACGGCGTTCTCGAGGGTCATCGTCCGCACGAACCGGAAGATCTCGCGCTCGATGTTGTGGAAGGTCTGCGGTTCGGGAAGGTCGAAGTGCAGGCGCTGCCGGAAGCGGTCGACCGACTGGACCTCTTCGAGGTCCTGGCCGGGCAGCCGGCCGAGGTCGCGCACCCAGTCCACCTCACGGTCGCGGCTGGTCCAGATCAGGCCGAAGCGACCGCCGTCGCGCAGCACCCGAGCGATCTCGGGCAGGGCTCGTTCGTGATCCATCCAGTGCCACGCCGACGACACGAATACCGCGTCGGCGGCGGCGTCCGGAAGCGGGATCGACTCGCCGCGCCCCTCGAGCGCACGGACGCCCGGGGACCGCTCGGTCAACACCTTGCGCATTCGCGCATCCGGCTCCACCGCGATGACTTCTGCTGCCTTGTCCACCAGGGTGCGGCTGAATAACCCGGTGCCCGCCCCGACGTCGACGGCCACCTGGCACCCGGGCGGCACCAGCCAGTCGACTGCATCCTGTGGCGGCCGCGGCCGCAGTCCGTCATAGTCTTCGGCGATCGATCCGAAAGACATTGCGCGTTCTTGACGATCAGTCACACCGTCACGCTAAACCGCTCACCTGTGTCCGAACTTAGTGATTCCCGTGCGCTGCAAGCGTTTCGTGCAATCGGCTGACGGATCCCCACAGATAGAATTCGGGAACACCCCGTTGCAAGCCCGATCGGTAGATTCCTACGCCGGTGACTGGCAACTCGTCTCCGAGGTATGGGGCCTGAGCGGCCTGGGCCTTACGGAAGAGTTCCCCGGCTGAAAAGGCGGAGCCGTCATCGGCGTCGACTCGCCTTCCTGGTTTGGTGCCTCCGGCCGGTCCGAAGAGTGACAGATACACGCGGGCGACGTTCAGCTCTGCGCCACGCACGCCCGGCCGCCCGACGGGATCTGATGACCACGTGATCGCCGCGTCCTGCAGTGCGGCGAACGGCAGGTCGGGCCGGTGAATTGCCCGCTCGTCGTCGGTGAGGGGATCGGACCGTAGCTGCGTCGCCTTCTCCACCAGTGTGGTGACCGTGGTGAGGTAGTAGGCGATGCGCTTGCGTTGGACGGTGGCGAGGTTTGCCAGGCCCCAGCCATTCTGGTGCGGCCACCAGACGTCGTACATCACGACCTCGCCGTCGTGTAGCAGGACTCGGTTAGGCCGCTCATCGTGCGGGAACCGGAACACGGCTCCGAGTTCGATCGTGGACGCATCCATGCGCCGCAGCGTAGCGGCGATCTTCCGCCATCGCCTTCGGGCCAATGCCGGCCACGACGCAGCCGTCGAATCCGGACCGCAAAGTCTTCGGCTTGACGCACAATGATATTTCCGGTTGCTGGCCAGATGTTGGCGGGGAGGAGAAACCGACATGACCAAGACAATCAGCGGCCCACGATTGCTACGCCCTTGCGCGATAGGTGTATTCGCGGTCGTATTGGCAGGGCTGCCGATGGCCTGGATCGCCGCGCCCGCGATCAGCCGGGCCGACCCGTATTGCGCGCCGGGGTGGGCCTGGAGCGTCGAATTGAACCAGTGCGTGTTCGTGCTTCCTGCCGCAAATGGACCAGGCGGACCAGGCGGACCGGGTGGCCCGGGCGGACCTGGTGGGCCCGGCGGACCGGGCGGACCCGGGGGCCCCGGTGGACCCGGGTTGCCGGGCCACCACTAGACATGTTGTATGACCGCACCGCGACGTCGGGGGTTCAACAGCGCCATCACCGGGGTGTGGAGTTTTCTGGCTCCCGCCTACGACCATCCAACTTTGCAGCAGTGGGTGTATCGCCCGCCCCATGACGAGGTGATCGCGCGACTGCGTGACCACCAATCGCGCAGGATCGCCGACATCGCTTGTGGGACAGGAATTCTGAGTGATCGCATCGAGCGTGAACTGCAGCCCGACGCGATCTATGGGGTAGACATGTCGGACGGCATGCTTGCCCAGGCCCGCGCCCGATCCGATCGGGTGCAATGGCTGCGCGCCCCGGCCGAGCAGCTGCCGTTTGACGACGGCTCACTCGACGCCGTCGTCACCACCTCGGCGTTTCACTTCTTTGATCAGCCGGCAGCGCTCCGGGAATTCCATCGCGCTTTGGCGCCGGGCGGATTAGCGGCCGTGTCCGCGCTGAGTACGCGACAAACGTTGCTTCATGTGTCGACGAATAAATGGAAACCGCAGCACAACGCGTCACCTGCCGAGGTGCGGTCGATCTTCGAGGGCGCCGGGTTCACCGTCGTCGATCAGCACCGGATCCCGCGACCAATCTGGCTCCGGTTCGTTTCGGACGTGATTACCGTCGGTATCAAGTCCTGACGCCGGTCAGGAGATCAGCACGGCGGGGGATCGGCATCCCACTCGGTCATCGTCCAGCCGTCGGACGGATTCCCGGTAAGGATGACGTGACCGACATTGGTCAGTGACTTGGTTTTCAGCAACGACGGATCGGCATTGCGTGCGTTCATCAGCACCCAGAACATGATCGCCGCGCTGTGCGAGAACGCGACCGGATTCTGCTCGCCGCTGTCGTAGATGCGTTGAACGGCTTCGGTGAACCGCGCGTTGAACTCGTTGCCATCCACCGAGCCGGGGATCCGCGCGCTGCGGTCACCCTGCAGCCAGCGCGCCGGAGCGGCGAAGTAGGTCTGCGGGATGTCGGCCTCTGGTGTGCCCTCGAACTTGCCGGCCTCGATCTCGCGCAGCCCGGGCAGCACGGTGATCTGTTCGCCCAGCAATTGCGACGTCGGTGTGGCCGTCTCCTGGGTGCGGATCATCGTCGAGGCATAGACACCGTCGTAATGGTTGGGCGCCAGCTGCGCAGCCGCCACGCTCGCCTGGCAGAACCCGCGGGGCGAAAGTTCAGGGCCCGGGACCGTCGTGTCGATCAATCCCGATGCGTTGGCCGCCGACTGGGCATGTCGCACCAGCGTCAACGTGATAGTGCGATTGCCGGCGGCCCGCGCCGGCGCCCAGCTTGTCGCCAGCATCGCAATGATGAGGATGGCAACGAAACTTCGTATGGTCACCGTGATTTCACGCGCGCGCCGACGTTGGCGATCGTCCGCAGTTTTCACGCGAGAAGTGTAAGTCGTTCCGATCATCCGCGCTGCGCAAGCCCGGCAAACGTCGGCTTGTCACTGCGGGACGCTTGCACACCCGGTCGGCCATCCCACGACGCCCGCCTCGCCGAATGGCGAAACGGGCGTCGTGGTGGGTCGTTGGTCAGCTATTTACAGCGGGATCCAGACTCCGAAGAACCAGAAGCCCCATGCGTTGAATCCGGGATCCCATACGGGAGTTTCCGGGTAGCCCCAGTAGTTGATCGGGCCGTAGTTCCACGGACCCCCTGGGGGCGGAAGCGGACGATCCCAGACCGGCCGAGGCGGCTCACCCGGTCCCCAAGGGGCCGGTCCGTCGCCCCACGGCGCGTTGTTGAAGTAGCCCCGATGGGGATCGCCGTGCCACGGACCGCCGGGGCCACCAGGCCCGCCCGGTCCGTTGAAGCCAGGGCCGCCTGGGTGTCCAGGTCCGCCCGGACCGCCGGGTCCACCAGGTCCGTTAGGACCACCAGGCCCACCCGGGCCGCCGGGTCCACCAGGACCGTTAGGACCGCCGGGTCCGCCCGGGCCGTGCTCGCCCGGGCCGCCGGGTCCGCCCGGACCAGGACCACCGGGGCCGCCCGGACCACCCGGGCCGCCGGGTCCACCCGGGCCAGGACCACCGGGGCCGCCGGGACCACCGGGATCGTTTGGCCCGTTCGGAGCGTGGCCGCCCCCGGGTCCGGGAGCGCCATGGCCCCCCGGGGCCGAAGGTGGTGAACCAGGAGCGGCATTTGCCAAACCGGCGCCCACGCCGAGCGCTGCCGCGCTGAAGGCGCCGGCCAGCGTGCCCGCCGCAATCAGTTGCTTGATTTTCATACTTATTCCCCCCACTCAAATTATTTGGTGGATATTCGAATGCTGACCCCCAACCCACTCGACGCTAGATAGGTTAGCTATGCGTCGGCTGTGACTGGGCCCTGCGAAGCCTTTGGCTGACCCTCGGCCTTAGGCGCCAGTCAGGTTGACCAGCGGACCAAGCGGTTTTGCGTGATTGTCAATACTGCTGTGCGCGTTGATTTTTGATGCGAACAGCGACCGCGCATCCGATGCCCGGGAAAACGAACTGTAACATCTACTGTTGCTCACCTCAGAGGAGGAATCTGGATGAAAGCCCTGTTCGCGCGGAGATTCGCGTGGTGACCGAACCGAACATTCTGGCGGATGACGTCGATGCGATGACGCCCGGGCCGTACTTCATGCGCGACGAAAGTCGTTACGTGCCAACGGCGGTAGCACGCGGTGGGTGGGGCCCGACAATGAGCGGCCATGTGGTCGGTGGCATCCTGGCCGCGGTCCTCGACGGTACGGTCGACGACGCGGACTTGCAGCCTGCGCGCCTGACGGTCGACTTGCCCGCCCCCGCTGCGCTGGAGCCGTTCGAGGTGCACACCAAGGTCCAGCACGAACGCCGGCGATTGCGCCTGGTTGAGGCGCTTCTCATCCAGCGTGGTGAACCCGTCGCGCGAGCGAGCGCGCTGTTCCTGCGGCGGGGTTCGCAGCCCGACGGCAAGGTGTGGTCACAAACCCCGCAGATGCCGCGGCTGCCCGTCGAGCTTGACGGCGACCAGCCGACGCTGTTCCTACGGACCTATGGCTGGGGCGGAGACCTGCAGAATCCCGATCCCGAGTGGGACATGACCGGACCGAAGTACACCTGGCTACATGAAACGCGTCCGTTGATCGACGACGAGCCGCTCACACCGTTCGCTCGCGCCGCGCTGTGTGCCGACGTCACCGCCGCGATCGCCAACTGGGGCACCAAGGCGCTGGAGTTCATCAACGTGGACTACACGCTGACGCTGAGCCGACTGCCCGAAGGACCTCATATCGGGCTGGCCGCGCTGACCCACTACAGCGACGACGGCGTGGCCAACGGTTCAGCCGTTGTCCTGGACCACCTCGGTCCGATCGGCAGCGCGGTGTCGGTGTCCATAGCGCACTCCGGATTTCGACCACCTTCGGACTTGCCGTCGGTCTGATGACGACCGGAACGGACGTCACCTACTGGACGTTGATTGCCGAAGCCGCACTGCGTCAGCCGGATCGGGCACTATTCGCCGACGACTATGGCCGCAGCCTGACCGCTCGTCAGCTGCACGACGCCGCTTGTGTGACGGCGGCGGCGTTCGCCGAACGGGGAATTGGCGCGGGAACCGTGGTGTCCTGGCAGCTGCCGACCACACTCGAGACCGTGGTCGTCATGGCCGGGCTGGCCCGACTCGGCGCGGTGCAGAACCCGATCATCCCGATCCTGCGCGAGCGTGAAGTCGGCTTCATCACTGGGCAGCTGTCGACGGAATTCCTTGTGGTACCTGAAGTTTGGCGGGGATACGATCACGGCGCGCTGGCGCGTTCACTGGCCTCGGCTCAGGGCTTCGAGGTCGTCGCGGTAGACCTGGCAACGCCTCCGCGGGCCGGTGAGCTGCGGTTGCCCTGTGCCGACGCCCATGCGCTCACGACGGCGCCCGGTGGCGACAACCAGTGGATCTACTACTCATCGGGAACTACGGCGGCGCCCAAGGGAATTCGTCATACTGACAGCACCGTGATCGCCGGTTCGCGCGGAATGGTGAGCGCGATGGGTATCACCGCCGGCGACGTGGATCCGATCGCCTTCCCGATCGCCCACATCGGCGGGGCCGCGATGATGGCCGCCGCGCTGATGACCGGTATGCGGCTGGCGCTCTTCGAGGTATTCGATCCGGCCGCGACACCGCTTGCTATCGCGGCACACAGCCCGACGTTCCTGGGCACCGCCACGCCGTTTTTCGTGGCTTTCCTGGAAGCGCAGCGGGCCCATGGCGATAAGCCACTCTTCGGTGCATTGCGGGGTTGCATCGCTGGGGGTGCACCGATCACCGCCGAACTGGGGCGACAGGTCCGCGAGACCTTCGGCGTGGCCGGAATCGCCAACGCCTGGGGAATGACCGAGTTTCCGGTGGCGACCTCACCACCGCTCGGCGCCGCGCCCGAGGTCCTCGATTACACCGTCGGCGCACCGGTACCGGGGGTTAGCGTGCGCGTCGTCGACAACGGCGAGAACGAACTGCCCGCGGGACAGGAAGGGGAGCTGCGACTCAAGGGGCCGCAATGCTTCCTCGGTTACGCAGACGCCGCACTGGACGCCGACGCATTCGACCGCGACGGCTGGTTGCGCACCGGCGATCTCGGGTTGATCGACGCTGACGGCAATGTCCGTGTTACCGGCCGAATCAAGGACGCGATCATCCGCAATGCGGAGAACATCTCGGCCCTCGAGATTGAAAACGTGCTAGCCACCCATCCCGCCGTCGCCGATGTCGCCGTCATCGGAGTCCCCGATTACAGCGCGGGGGAGCGGGTGTGCGCCGTCGTGGTGCCCACGTCCGCCGATGGTGTGTCGTTGGAATCCCTGGTGCAGCACTGCCGTTCGCTAGGGCTAGGCCGCTACAAGCATCCCGAACGCCTCGTCATCGTTGACACCTTGCCGCGCAACCAATTCGGCAAAGTCATCAAGAAGGACTTGCGCGAGGCCTTCGGCCGTCCGTAATCGTGGGCCGAGGCCTTGGGGCGGCACGCTGGAACACGGCGCGAGCCTACAAACCCTTAGGCGCATCGCGGACGGTCTGCGCAACGGACGCATCGCCGTCGAATTCGACGCGGGCCTCGCGCCCGACCGAGAACAGCAGCAGCTCCTCGGGCGCACCGGTCACCGTGACGGCCGGGCCACTGCCGGCTATCAGCACCGTCTTGCCCTCCGGGGTGCGCAACGCGACCCGGGCCGGAACTTTCGCCAGCGTCATCCGGGCCATCAACGGCAGCGTGCGGCGCAGGCGTTTGACCAGGGCGGGCTCCAGGACACGCGGTGCCCAGTTCGGCTGCGCGCGGCGCACGTCCTCGTGGTGGATGAACATCTCTCCAACGTTGGCCACCGGGTCGAGCAACTTCAGCGGCGAGTAGGCCGGCGGACCGGACGCGACCTTGTCCAGCAGCGTGTCCCACTCGGTCCGCCCGGCCACGTCATTTTGCACCTTCTCGGTGTGGCCGGCGAAGAACGGGATCAGGATGCCGGGTGCGGCGTCCGGACGGTATTCGCGAATCACCAGGTGGGCGGCCAGATCTCGCGTCGTCCAGCCTTCGCACAGAGTGGGTGCATCCGGTCCGACGCTGCGCATCGTCTCGACGAGGGCGGCACGTTCGCGTTGTGCAACAGACACCTGGATTCCCTTCACCGGTTGGGCTGGCCTCTTCAGGGTAGGCAGGCCGGACCCCTGCACGGTAACGATTCCCACCTCGGTAAATTTGAATCCCATGAATGCCGGTGTTGAGCAATTGGAATTCCAGGCCGAGGCGCGCCAGCTACTCGATCTGATGGTCCACTCGGTCTACTCCAACAAGGACTCGTTTCTGCGCGAGTTGATCTCGAACGCCTCGGACGCGCTGGACAAGCTTCGGCTGGAGGCGTACCGGAACAAAGACCTCGACGTCGACACGTCCGACCTGCACATCGAGATCGACGTGGACAAGGCCGCGCGCACCCTGACCATCCGTGACAACGGCATCGGCATGACGCGCGACGAGGTCATCGGCCTGATCGGCACGCTGGCCAAATCGGGCACCGCCGAGCTGCGCCAGCAGCTGCGAGAAGCCAAGAACGAGGCCGCATCGGAAGAGCTGATCGGTCAGTTCGGTATCGGCTTCTATTCGTCGTTCATGGTGGCCGACAAGGTCGAGTTGCTGACGCGTAAGGCGGGCGAGAGCGACGCCACCAGGTGGGAGTCGACCGGCGAGGGCACCTACACGATCGAATCCGTGGCAGACGCCCCCCAGGGCACGGCCGTCACCCTGCACCTCAAACCGGAAGACACCGAAGACGAGCTGCACGACTACACCTCGGAGTGGAAGCTGCGGAGTCTCGTCAAGCAGTACTCCGACTTCATCGCGTGGCCCATCCGAATGGAGGTCGAGCGACGTACTCCCCCCTCTCAAGAAGAAGGGGAAGAGGGCGGCGACGAGGTCGTCACCATCGAGACCGAGACCTTGAACTCGATGAAGGCACTGTGGGCCAGGCCGAAGGACGAGGTGTCCGACGAGGAATACAAGGAGTTCTACAAGCACATAGCGCACGCCTGGGACGACCCGCTCGAGGTCATCGTGATGAAGGCCGAGGGCACTTTCGAGTACCAGGCCTTGCTCTTCATTCCCTCGCACGCGCCGTTCGACCTTTTCAACCGGGACGCCCAAATCGGCGTCCAGCTGTATGTCAAGCGGGTGTTCATCATGGGCGACTGCGACCAGCTGATGCCGGAATACCTGCGGTTCATCAAGGGCGTGGTCGACGCACAAGACTTGTCGCTCAACGTTTCTCGCGAAATCCTGCAACAGGATCGGCAGATCAACGCGATCCGTCGCCGGCTGACCAAGAAGGTCCTGTCCACGATCAAGGACTTGCAGTCCGAGCGGCCAGAGGACTATCGGACCTTCTGGACCCAGTTCGGCCGGGTTCTCAAAGAGGGCCTGCTGTCCGACGCCGACAACCAGGACACCTTGCTGCAAATCGCCTCCTTCGCGTCGACGCACAGCGAGGAGGACGCCACCACGCTGGCCGAGTACGTCGAGCGCATGAAGGACGGGCAAGAGCAGATCTTCTACGCCACCGGCGAGACGCGGCAGCAAATCCTGAAGTCGCCGCATCTGGAAGCATTCAAGGCCAAGGGCTACGAAGTCCTAATCCTCACCGACCCCGTCGACGAGGTCTGGGTGGGCACCGTGACCGAATTCGACGGCAAACCGCTGCAGTCGGTGGCCAAGGGCGAGGTGGACCTGGATTCCGACGAGGAGTCGAGCGACGCCGAACGTGAGGAGCGGGAGAAGGAATTCGCCGACCTGCTGACCTGGTTGAAAGAGACTTTGACCGAGCACGTCAAGGAGGTCAGGCTGTCCACCCGCCTGACCGAATCGCCGGCGTGCCTGATCACCGACGCTTTCGGGATAAGTCCCGCGCTCGCGCGCATCTATCAGGCATCCGGGCAGAACATCCCGATCGGGAAGCGGATCCTGGAGCTCAATCCGGACCATCCGCTGATCACCGGATTGCGCAAGGCTCACCAGGAGCGCGCCGACGATCCGACGGTCGCCGAGACCGCGGAATTGTTGTACGGAACGGCGCTATTGGCCGAGGGCGGTGCCCTCGAAGATCCGGCCAGATTCGCCCAATTACTGGCGAATCAGTTGACTCGCACCCTGTAAGCAGGCAACACGATCTCCGTCGGTCGAAATTGCGTGCGATTGAAACTCGTCCGGAGGGGATAAACACATCGCATGCCCACGTTTCGAGCTATCGACCCACACGGCGAGATAGTCGCGGCAAAGAATTTCGACAGCGCAGAGGATGCGCACGCATGGTTTATGGACACCATCGCGGGCCGTTGCGAGCTGGGTTGGCGAATGGAAGTCGACGACCACGGGTCGTGGGCGTTGTTCGACGACACCGGGGGTTTCACCGCCCCGGCGAGCCGTCGTCCAGGCAAACGGCGTACGCCGGCGCCCAGGTGTAGCTAGTCGGCGGCGGATAACCGCTTATCCGCGCGCGTCAGGTGCACGGGGAACTCGTCACCCGGCTCGGGCCACGGCTGACGCGCCAGCATGTCCGCGACGGTGACGTAGCCTTCCTCGATCACCCCGAGTTTGGCGTCCGCGATCCGGTAGCACTGTCGTTGCGTCTGAATGGGCTGGCCCTCCAGAATGACCACCCGCACATCGCCCTCCTCGAACTGACAGCGCCGCTGCAGGGCCTCTAACAATTGCTCGTTGTGCAGGTGGCCTTCGCCGAAGTTCCAGCCGACCAGCGGACCGGCGACGACTTCACCCTCGCGCATCCGGTAGTCGGCTTCGTTGTCGACGGCGCGGGGCAGCAACCCGTTGAGTGCGCGACCATGAGTGTGCATCGACCGGAACGCGCCGGCCTTGTCGATGGTGATCTCGGCGGTCGCCTCGTCGTACAGCCTGGCCAGTTGCTTGGCCGTGAGCGCAGAGCTTTTCACGACGTTGGCTTCGATCTTCTCTTCGGCCCCGGCGCGGAAGCACCAGACGCTGGTCGCCCAGTTGCCGGCGTAGTAGCGCATCGCGGGTAGGAACGAAAATTGCTGAGGGAAAATGTTTCCCAGAATTGGAACGACGGCCAGGGCGACGACGAGGATGGCCAGCAACAGCGGTGACTGAAGGTCGGTGGCGTGAATTGCGTTGTAGTGCCCGAACAAATAGAACAGCGAGAAGATCAGGAATACATTCCACTCCAACGGAACTCCCATCGGGAGGTTGGAAATGATGTTGAGGTGAAAGATCACCATGAAGGCGATCAGGAACCAGGCCCAGCGGTGGCCGTCGGCGAAGAAGACCAGCACCAGGGGCACCAGAAATTCGGCCGTGGTGCCGCCGACATGCGCCATGATTTTCGGCACCCAGGAGGGACGTATGTCGTTGACCGGGTCCAGGTAGAGCCGGTGTTTGACCCAGTTGAACATTTTGCTGCGCAATAGCGGGTGGTTGCTGGTCATCACCGCTACGACATAAGGGAAGTGATGGTTGAGCTTGGAGGTCGCCGCTCCCCACCACAGCGCGAGCATGACGATCTTGAATCCCGCGATCTGATCGGTGAAGGGGAAAAAGAACACGAACAGGGTCAGCCAGTAGTGCTCGCCGCGCGCCGCCAAGAACACCGTTTTGTCACGCAGACCCAGTAAGGCCAGGGCGACGATCGCCGGCACGACCAACATCGGGTCGAGCAGGCCGACGTCGCCGGCCGCGGTGACCGGGCCGCCACGGCCCGGCGAGAGCAGTGCCCAGATGCCGGAGCCCAGCACGATCGCGTAGAGGGCCACGTCGACGATCGAGCGAGTATCCCCGCGGGTGAAGGGAATCACGCGTGGCCAGGGTGGCAGGCGAATCGTCTTGGGCCGCAGCCAGAACAGGAAACCTCCGATCGGAGGCCAGAACCGTGCTGTCAGCGGCCCGGATCCACAGCCCAGACCGAGGACCTCGAACAGCAGCGTGAACACCACGACCTTCTGGTACACGATCGGTTGGGTCCACCACTGCTCGATGCGATCGAGGCCGCCCAGCCCCGGGGTCAACGCGATGACCGCCGCGGCTCCGCCGGCATAGGCGGCCATTTTCAGCACATACAGCAGATAGATCGCCGACGGCGTGCCGAAGCCGTGTTCCACCCAGTGCCGGGTCACCACTTGCATCCGCGCGGACCGAGGCAGCGTGGGCCAGGTGTCGTGGTCGACGTCGGGAAGGTCCGGCGTGATGAATCCCATGATGGCCCCGTTCCGCGTTGAACCTGGTAGGCGATTACTCAATGTAGCGCCACCACGCGATTTGGTCGTGGATGCCTCGATCGAAACTCGATTGGCGAACGACAACACCCATTGCCTTCTGGGGTCGAGCTTGCCGTGCGTCTTCGCTGGCACGTCGCTGCGAAATAGGCTGTCGTGACACGATTGCCATCGCAACCGCGCACGAAATCGCGCAATGCCAAAGCGAATTCAGCAACGCCACTTTTGCGTACTCACGCGATGGCCGTTCGGCCGATGGTTTTCAGCGAGAGGGCGACATGAGTTCAACGACAGAACAGGTAGTGCGCGCGCGCCGTCGCACCCCGCTCAACCGCTCACAGATCGTGGGCTTTTGGGGGGCATGGACCGGTTGGACGCTCGACGGGATGGATTCGTTCATCTACGCGCTGGTGTTGACGCCCGCGTTGACTGAGTTGTTGCCGCGCTCGGGCATTGCCGCGACTCCGGCCAATGTCGGGCTGGTGGGCTCGATTTTGTTCGCCCTGTTCCTGGTCGGCTGGGGTCTGTCCTTCGTCTGGGGGCCGATCGCCGACCGCTTCGGGCGAGCCAAGGTGCTCGCGGCGACGATCTTCACCTTCGCAATCTTCACCGGGCTTTCCGCCATGGCGCAAAACGTCTGGGAGCTTGCCACCTTCCGATTCATCGCGGGGGTCGGGATCGGCGGCGAATGGGCGCTTGCCGGGACTTATGTGGCCGAGGCGTGGCCCGAGGATCGACGCAAAATGGGCGCTGGCTATTTGCAGACCGGTTACTACGCCGGCTTCTTCCTGGCCGCAGCGCTCAACTACACCGTCGGCGTCCAGTTTGGTTGGCGCGCAATGTTTCTGACCGGTGCATTGCCGGTCGTGATCGCCATCCTGATCCTGACGCGAGTCAAGGAGACCGAGAAGTGGCAGCGGGCCGACGCCGGCAGCCCGGTGCGCGTCAACCCGTTGCGCGAAATTCTCGGCGCCCGTTACCGGCGCCGCACCTGGGTGGCGTGCGCGCTGCTAACGATTGCGATCGTGGGCTTATGGGCGGGCACGGTGTACGAACCGACGGCCGTGATTCAGCTCGCGCAGCATGCCGGTCTGGGCAAGAGCGACGCGACCAAGACCGCGTCGTGGGCGACGGGCCTGTTGTCGATCGGAACCATCCTGGGCTGTCTTGTCTTGCCCCTGATCGCGGAGCGCGTCGGACGCAGGAAGACGGCCGCGTTCTATTTTGCCGGAATGGCGGTCGCGATCACCGGCAGCTTCGGCTGGGCGTTTTATCTGCCCAACGGCCTCGGGCCGTTTATCGGGTGGCTGTTCGTGCTGGGCTTCTTCGGCGGTAACTTCGCGCTGTTCAGTCTCTGGCTGCCCGAGCAGTTCGAGACACGGGTGCGCGCAACGGCATTCGCATTCTGCACGTCATTCGGCCGTTTCGTCGGGGCCGGCGTGAACTTCGTGCTCGGCGCCGCGGTACTGCACACGCACACCCTGGGCTTGCCGGTTGCGTTGACGGCGATCGTATTCGTGGTTGGGCTCCTGATCATTCCGCTGGCGCCCGAGACGCACGGCGAGGTGCTGCCGCAGTAGGGGAGTCGTCGCGGTACTCGGCGCGCCAGCCGGGAGTAAACGACCTCGTTACGCAGGTCTTCGAGTCGGTGGCCACCGGCATGACGGTCAGCCGTTCGGGGTGATCGTCAGATGCCGTCGACCTGAAGCAGCGCGTGCATTTTCAGTGTCGACTGGGCGTGGGCGACAAAGCGTTTCCGCGCCTCGCTCAGCTCGGCGAGTCGGGTGTCGACGGCGGCGCGAGTCCGCTGAATGTGTTCGGTGGGAGCATCGGATCGGATGGTTTCGCGGTGGGCATTGGCGGGTTCGACCACTTGATCGGCCGCGTGACGGATCTGCGCGCAGGTGTCCGCCAGTTCAGGAAATCCGATGAGGCTCAGGCTGTCTGCTGTGGCTGACAGTCGCCGGATTTCACCCGCAAGAGTGAGCATATTCTGGGTGAACACGTCGTCGTTGGTGGCGAATGAGCGCACGTTGTACAGGCGGTCGATCTCGAATGCGTGCCCGGCGGCATGCGATCCGAGCTGCAATAGCGTTTCTCGTAACCACTTGTGATGATCGAGCATGCGCGCCGATCGGATGGCGGCGCGGCTGTTCTTGTTGTTGATCATGACGCCGAGAAATGCGGTCGCGGTGACGAGTATCGACCCCAGCAGGGGCAGCCAGGGTATCCACCATTGCGTGTTGTCCATGGTGTGCCAGTATCCCTGGTCCGCGCTCGCGGCAGGACGGGTTTGCAGCGCTCGTCAATAACCGATCGACGCCAGGAAGGAACCGCGCGGCTCTTGGTAGTAACCAAGCGCCATCATGTTCAGCAGGTAGACGACGCGCAGGTCGTGGTCGAAACACCATCGCAACAAGTCGGCGTTGCGCAACGGAACAAGAAATCCGTTCCAGGAGAACTTCTCTGCGTCGGCGATCAACGCCTCGATATCCTCGTTGCTCACGGCGACGGAGTGGCCGGTGAACCCGACATCGGTCGTGTAGCCGGTTATTTGGCCGTCGCGCTCGACGACCTTGGCCGATCCCTGTGCGATCGCATCGCGCAGTTCGCCGCTTCGATCATGGCCGTGCACCTGTAAGCAAAGCTTGTCGCAGTCCGCCAGATCCCCTTCGTGAGCCCTGCGCACGTCAAATCCGTTGATCTGCATCAATAGTGGCTTGCCCTGAATTGCGGCGAGGGGCTCACGGGTTTGAAAGCCCAGCTTGGTGTAAAGGCTCATCGAACGGTTGTGATACGCAACCTGTACCAGCCGCACTCCCGATGCCTGCTGCTGGGCGCTTCGGTCCAGCACGGCCTGCATCAGGGTGCGACCGACGCGGCTGTCCTGGGCATCGGTAGCCACGCTGAGGGGACCGACTCCGAAAATCGCGGAGCGCTCGTCGAGAAAATTGCTGCCAATGATCTGACCATCGGATTCGGCTACGACACTGAAGTATCCGGGGTGAGGCTGCAACGCACCGACGAGATCGTGAGCATGTTGGACCGAGGGAAAGTCCGACGGAAAGTTGTGCCTGGCCGCGATCGCGTTGAACGCCTTGTAGCAGATCCGCGCGGCCGCATTGGTGTCTGCCTGTGTCATGGTGCGTATGCGGGTCATCTGTTGTTCCTCTATCCGTCGCCTGCACTAACGACGCAGCCTACCTAGTTGACCAGCGGCCAAACACCCTGCGGTTGAAAGGTTTACCCTCCGAGAAGGAAGCCAGTTCCTCTCAACGACGCGAAAACACCAGGGGGAGAACCAGGTACGTGTCTAACTGCCGACCACGAAACAACGGCCACTGCTCGACGCGAGCAGTACTTCCTGAACGGCGGACTTATCGATGGCCGGGAATTCGAAGCGATGTGTCTGTTGGCCGGCCGCGATTGCGGCATCTTGAGACTCGTTGGTGCCGTCCTTCTTGCGCACTATTGCCGTGACCTTGTCCGGCTTCGACATGTTCTGCGGCTCGTGGAAGTACCAGACTTCGATGCCCGCCCCGGCTGAATTCGATTGCCAGCCATCGGAGTAATAACACGCAGGATTCCCCTCGGCGTCCGGCGGCGGTGGAGTGCAGATCGACAATCCGACACAATCGGGCGGTGCGCTGCTCGTAGCCGGGGGAGCGACGGTCGTAGTGGCAGGGGGAGAAGCGGCAATGCTGCTGCTGGCCAATGGTTTCGCCGAACTCGAGCCGGACGTGCTCGGGCCGGACGCCTGGTGCGAACCGCACGCCGTCACGGCGACGCAGCACACGCCGATGGTGGCCTTCAATCGGAACATGGGTACCTCTCAGTGGCAGATTTCGCAGGCAATGCCGTCGTTGTCACGGTCAAGAGGAGCCCGATAGCCCGGCTGTCCCCGATAAATCGGAGCCGCACCGGCATCGCAGGCGGCCTTGCAGTTCGGGTAGTAGACGCTCGAACCCGTCGTCGGTGCAGGAGACGTGGTGGTGGACGGCGCAGCGTGGGCTGGGGGCATCCCCGCTATCCCTGCCGCAATAGCTCCCACGGCGAACATCTGACGAAGCATTGGGCAAAGCCTCCCATTAGCCAGGCAGCGTTGGTTGCTAACGAGTACAGAGCTAACACCTCGACGCACTCGCATGGCAAGGGGCGAGCGCCGGGCAGTAGGCCTAGGAGTGGTCGGCGATCCAGGTGGTGGTGAAGCGCTGCACCGCGGGGATGCTGTCAGACAAACCCGCGCCGAGAGTTTTCTCCAGTTTGCCGCCCACCAATGGGATTTTCACGTGCACGTTGACCGCGAACCGCAACTGTGTGCCGGCACCGCTGGGCTCCAGCCATGCTTGTGCGCGGGCCCCGCCTACCCCTGGCGAAGTCGAGACGTTGACCTGCCCGAGAACCTGGCCGTCGCCGTTGGGTTTCCACGTCTCCTCATGGACGAGTTTCAGCTCGCCAGGTGCGAATTTGGCGACCGGTCCGGGCAGCAGCTGGCGTCCCACGTGCTGAGTAACCCGCACTGTCACCCTGCCGGCGGGGTCGACATCCAGCGAGTCCAGTGTGGTGGTCGCGGCGTCCCCCAGGGCGATCCGGGCCAGCCAATAGGCCTCACTACTGAACGCCGCGTGGATTTGGTCAACACTGGCGGGCGATTCGGTCAAGATGTCGAATGAGCGCGGCATAGCATCCCATTCTTACCAAAGTCACTGTCGTTTTGTCGGGCTTGCTCGAATCGCCTGAACGCCAGGGGAACTGACGCGCGATGATTACTGCTTGTCGACTTTGGCCGCGATCTGTTTGGCGGCGCTGACGCCCGCGTCCCCCGGATCCTTACGGCATGCCTCAGTGTCGATCACGACGTTGTTGCGGACCGTCAGCGCTCGCTGACAGGTTTGGCCCATCGACTCGGTGCCCTTGCTCAGGGTCACGCTCACGGTCGTGCTCAATATTCCGTTGCTGTTGGAAACGGGTCCCACCTTCCACTGAATATCCGGTGCGTCCGGGTCGCCGCCGCTGGGAACGGTTTCCTGGTGGTTGGCGCAGGCGGGCCAACGCTGGGCCGACGTGTTGAAGAAGGCGTTCGCCTGGTCGGCGGACGGAAACAACGCCACGAATTGGCTGATGTCCGGGTTCGGATCGGTCGAACCCTCGGGAATCGGCGCAATGTCACGTTCGCCGTGCACCGCGGTGTTGCCGCTGCCCGTGTAAATGGGCGTCAAGCCCACGCCGGTGATGTAGAGGCACTCGGCGGGGAATTTGTATCCCTTGGGGAACACCTCAGTGCTCTTGTCCTCTTGGAGCGTGTCGAACGATTTGTCGTTCTTCGACCCCGTGACGCCCAGAACACTGTCTACCTCGGCGGGAGTGAGCAACAGGCTCGGCAGTGCGGCCTGCGCCAGGGGAGGCTTCGACGAAGTGGTGGTGGTCGACGAAGCTGTGCCACCGCCGTTGCTACCGCCGCAGGCAGCGACCAATATCCCGGTAGTGACGACGGCGGCGGCGACGGCAAATGGGCGCATCGTTGGTGCCTTCCTGCTCGAGTCGACTCGACAGCGTTGCGAGCATGGTGCGCGTCGGCCGGTCAGAGGGTGTTTGCGGATGGAGCATACGACAGCTTCGCGGGTCCTGGGGTGTTTGCGGGCAGCGGGACGCATCCAACACGCCAAGCGAGATGGCAGAGGGAAACGCTGAATTCGTGCGGACGGTGCAACGTCTACTGTTTGTCGACTTTGCCGGCGATCATATTGGCGATG
This sequence comes from Mycobacterium ahvazicum, assembly GCF_900176255.2. Lineage (GTDB taxonomy): Bacteria > Actinomycetota > Actinomycetes > Mycobacteriales > Mycobacteriaceae > Mycobacterium > Mycobacterium ahvazicum. The sequence continues at coordinate 1,038,502 of NZ_FXEG02000003.1, read as the reverse complement.
TCGACGCCCACGTTGCCCGGGTTTTGGCGGCACCCGTCGACGTCGATCGCGACGTTGTTGCGTACCGTCAGCGCCCGCTGGCAGGCCTTGACGATGTGCTCGCCATCCTTGGTGAGGTTTACCGACACGGTCGTGCTCAGAACTCCGTTTTCAGTGGAAACCGGTCCGACCGTCCACTGGAAGCCCGGGGAGATCGCGCCGTCGGGAACAGTGCCTTGGCGGTTGGCACACGCGGGCCAGCGCTGGGCAGAGTTGTTGAAGAAGGCGTTCGCCTGTTGGGCGGACGGATACAGCACCACATACTGGTTTGCGTCGGGACTGGACTCAGTCGACCCGCCGGGGGAGGGCTCGGTAATTCGCTCGCCGTGTACCGACGTGCTCCCGCTGTTGGCGAATACCGGTGCGAGGGCAGGTCCGGTGATGTACAAGCATTCCTCCGGGAACCTGAATCCCTTGGGGCCCATTCCGGCGGTTGGGTCTTCTTGCAGCGAGTCGGACACCTTGTCGGTCCTTGAGCCGTTAACCCCCAGAACGTTGTCGACTTCGGCCGGAGTGAGCAAGAGATCCACGAGTGCCATTGGCGCAAGTGCCTGTTTCGACGAAGTCGTCGCGGTCGACGATGGGAAAGAGGTGCCGGTGCCACCCCCGTTGCTGTCGCACGCCGCCGTCAGCATCACGGTGGCGGCGACTGCGGCGAAGGCCGATAGCTGACTCATCATTGAGTGCCTTCCTGCTGCGGTCGACTCGGTGGAGCATACGACAGCGTTCGCCGGCGCGATCAGCGCGACGAGCTGACAGACTCACGGTGTGCCCGAAATCGATTTCGCCTCGGTAGCCCCGATCGTTCCCGTTCGAGATCTCGACATCGCCTTGGACCGTTACCGCCGACTCGGCTTCGATGCCCGCAGCTACGAAGGTCCCCAGCGTTACGGCTTCGTTGACCGCGGCGCGGTGTCGATGCACCTCAGCGAGTGGGCCGAACACGATCCGCTGCGCACGGCATCGAGCGTGTACTTCTATGTCAGCGACGCCGACGCCCTGTACGCGCAGTGGGCCGCGCTGAAGGATCTCGAGGGCCGTTTGGTGGAACCAGTCGATACGCCTTACGGCTTAAGGGAATTCGCCTACATCGATCCCGACGGGACCTTACACCGGATCGGTTCGCGGCGACGCTGATCGCGCGTCGACGGACGGATCGGCGGCCGGGGTTCCGGCGGCCTGGCTGTGTGCCAGCGCCACCGCCGCGGCGATCATCACCGCGACCGAGACACCGAGCGCAACCATGCCGACGTGGTTGGTGCTCAACGTCTCGCCCAGCACGGTGACGCCGAGCACCGAACCGACGAGTGGCTCAGCGACCGTCACCGCGGGCAGCGACGCGGTCAGCGAGCCGGCCCGAAACGCCGACTGCTCCCAGGCCGTCGCGGCGATCCCCAGTACCGCCCACACGTACAACTCGGGGGTTCGCAACAACTCCGGAATGCCGCGGCCGAGTTGGTCGACCACACCCTTGGTCAACACCGAGAAAAGCCCCCACAACGCTCCCGACATGAGCCCCAGCAGCAGCGCGCTGAGCCAGCCCGAGGTCAACCGAGCGCCGATCACACACACGATCAAGGCTGGGCCCAGGATCAAAGCCACGATCGTCCATGTCTTGATGGACCCACGGGGAGTGCCGGCCTGCGGATCCCCGACCGTCACCACCACCGCGACGGCACCAACGAGGAGGAAAGCCCAAATAGCTTGCCAGCGTGAAATTCTGCGGTGATTTGTGGTGCTACTGATGATCAGCGCGAACAGCAGCGACGTCACCGACAGCGCCTGCACGAGAACCACCGAACCCAGGCCGAGCGCCGCAGCCTGCAACCCGAACCCGGCGGCGGCCACGAGACTGCCCAGCCACCAACGTCGATCGCGCAGCAGCCGATGGAACAGCGCCGGGGTGCTGACCGGTTTGTCGGTTACCTGCTGGGCGGATCGCTGTTCCAGGACGTCTCCGATGCCGATCATCAGCGCGGCCGCCAACGCGAGCAGTACCGCGAGTCCGGTGGTTTTCACCTGACGCTCCGGTCAGCTGTTGCGCATGATCTTCAACGCGGTGGTGATCATCGGAATCTGAAGCGGCAGCCGGGCGAAGGCGGCAATGCGCATCGGCCACGGCTTGTTCCACCACAACCGGCACATGTTGACGTTGGCCGGGAACACGCCGATGTACAGCAGGACGGCGGCCAGTGCGGCGAACCGCCGGGTCTGTCGCGGCACCAGCAAGGCGCCGGTGGCTATCTCGGCGACACCCGATGCGTAGGTGTAGAAGCGCGGATCTCCCGGCAGCTCGACGGGGACGATTGTGTCGAACGGTTTGGGGGCGAGGAAGTGCACCGTGCCGACACTCATCAACATCGCGGCGACTCGGTATGCGGCGTTCTGGGCCTCACGCTGGGCTACGGGGGTGGTGGTCATGGACTCATTGTGCTCACGCCGCGCGAACGTCGAGTTATCGGGGGGAAATGTCACAGTCGCCCAACATCTCGACGTTGGCGCACCAGGTGCGATCAAACCCTGTCGGCGTCGGTGAATCGGATGACACCACGGATGTTGCGCCCCTCAAGCATGTCGCGATAGCCGTCGTTGACCTGCTCGAGGCGGTATTCGCGGGTCACCATGTCGTCGAGGTTGATGTGACCTAGTTTGTAGAGCTCGAGAATCGCCGGGATGTCGTGTTGCGGGTTGCCTCCGCCAAAGATGCTGCCCTGCAGGCTTTTCTGGAGCAGCGACAGCCCGGCAAGATTCAGCGTGACATCGGTGTCCAGCACGCCGCCCATCGCGGTGAGGCAGCACACGCCGCCCTTGGCGGTCAGGCCCATCCAGGATTCGACTTCGCTGCCCTCGGTGCGGCCGACGGTGACGATCACCTTGTGGCACATGAAGCCGCGTGTCGCCTCCGCGATGCGACCGAAGGCGCTGGCGACATCGGCGAAAGCCTGTGTGGCGCCGAACTTCAACGCCTGCTCACGCTTCCAATCAAACGGGTCGATCGCGAATATCCTTCGGGCGCCGGCGATTCGGGCACCTTGCAACGCGGCGACGCCGACACCACCGATTCCGATGACCGCGACGTCCTCACCGGGTTTGACCGCCGCGCTGCGGACCGCCGAACCATAGCCGGTGGTCACCCCGCAGCCGACCAGGCAGGCGACTTCGAACGGGATCGTCGGATCGACCTTGACCACCGAGGTGTGATGTACCACCACGTAGGGCGAGAAGGTGCCCAGCAGCGACATCGGCAGGACGTTGTGCCCTCTGGCGGTCACCCGAAAGGATCCGTCGGATACCGATTGGCCCGACAGCAGGCCCATACCGAGGTCGCACAGGTTGCGCAGCCCGGTCTGGCACGGCTTGCATGTCCCGCAGGACGGGATGAACGACATTACCACGTGGTCGCCGACGGCCAGATTCTCGACGCCCTCGCCGATCTCGGTGATGATCCCGGCGCCCTCGTGGCCGCCCAGGACCGGAAAGCTCGGGATCGGGAAGTCGCCGGTCAGCAAATGTTGGTCGGAGTGACACAGGCCGGCCGTCTCGAGCGCAACGGTCACCTCGCCGCGGCGGGGATCGCCGATCTCGATCTCATCGATCGACCACGGCTCGTTCAACTCCCAGACCAGCGCACCTTTGGTCTTCAACGGTCGGCCTCCGTTTTACCCGAAACGCTTAATTGTTAGCGCCGTCACAGACCCCGGCGTACCGAATTTAGACCATTACTATTGCCTATACAGTATTTGATACGATTCGCGTCGTCTGACCGCCCACCGCAGCGAGGTTAAGAACATGGGAACACCCGTCATCGTCGGAGCTGTCCGAACGGCCATTGGCCGGTCGTTCAAAGGGACGCTGGTCAACACACCGCCGGAGACGCTGATCACCGCGGTGCTCCCGGAGGCGGTCCGCCGGTCCGGCGTCGACCCATCAGAGATCGACGACATCATCTTCGCCGAATCGCATTATGGCGGTGGCGATTTGGCCCGCTATGCCGCGACAGCTACCGGTCTCGAGCACGTTCCCGGTCAGTCGGTCAACCGCCACTGCGCGGGCAGCCTGACGGCAATCGGCAACGCCTCGGCGCAGATCGGCTCAGGTATGGAGCGGGTGCTGATCGCCGGTGGTGTGCAGTCGCTGTCCATGACGCCGCTGACGAACTGGCGCATCCCGGGACCTGAACTGAAGTTCGAGGAGCGGTGGATGCCGCCGACGCACGTCGAGACGCCGGATGCGCCCGCCAAGGACATGTCGATCACCGTGGGTTGGAACACCGCGCAGAGCGTCGGCATCACCCGCGAGGAGATGGACGCCTGGGCGGCCCGCTCGCATCAGCGCGCCGTCGCGGCCCAGGACGCCGGCAAGTTCGCCGACGAGATCTTGCCGCTGAAGATCACCCAGTTCGACGGCTCGGTCACCGAGTTCGCCGTCGACGAGCACCCGCGTCGTGACACCACCATCGAGAAGCTGGCCGGCCTGAAGGTGCTGCACCCGGAGATCGAAGGCTTTTCGATCACCGCGGGCAACAGCAGCGGTACCAACGACGCCGCCGCGGCCGTCGCGCTCGTCGACAGCGATTACGCCACGGCCAACAAGCTCAACGTGATGGGCACGGTCAAGGCGTGGGCCGCCGCGGGCGTGGCGCCTCGGGACTGCGGTCTGGGCGCGGTGAAGGTCATCGGAAAGGTGCTGCAGCGGGCCGGCCTGTCCCCGTCGGATGTGGCGCTGTGGGAGATCAACGAGGCGTTCGCCTCGGTGCCGATCGCGGCGTGCCGGGAGTACGGCCTCGACGAGGAGAAGGTCAACTTCTCCGGTAGTGGCTGCAGCCTTGGCCACCCCATCGCCGCCTCGGGGGCCCGCATGGTCACGACCCTGGTCTACGAGCTGGCTCGCCGCGGCGGCGGTATCGGGGTTGCCGCGATGTGCGCCGGCGGTGGCCAGGGCGGCGCCGTCGTCGTCGAGGTCTAAGCGAGTTTCGCTTGCCGAACGTGCTCTGACGGTGAGATTCTGCCGATTTTTGCGTCCTGAGAGCACGTTCGGCGCGTCTCGTTGCCGAGATGTTCAGTTGCAGAACGTGTAGCCGATGAACTCGGTCTGGTGGGTATCGCTGGGCGAGTAGTTGACGAAGTGCACCGCGGGCATCCCTTTGTACTGAGTGTCGATCGGTTGCGCATTGGGCGGCGGGACGTCCTTCGGGAAGGCCATGATCATGTCGCTGAAGATCCTGAGGCCGACCACGCAGATGGCATCCGGACGTGGTTTCTGCGCATTCCACGCATGAACGACAACCGGTTCTGTGAGTTGGGTGCCGGTGGCGCAATTCGGATCGCACAATTTGAAAACGGCGGTTCCGGTCCCGTCGGCGCCCTGCGGTCCCCAAGAACTCCATGACATGTCTTGCAGCGCAACGGCAACGCTCGCGCATCCCAGGACATTGAGCTTTTTCGGACGTGCGCTCGGCTGGACCGACGGGTTGTAACAACCCGGGAGGGCGTAGCTGTCCGGCGGGGCGGGTGGTTGGCTGGTGGACTGGGCCGTCGTGCTGTGTTGGCCCTGGGTCAATTTCACGCCAGCAAAGATCAGCACACCCACCAGTAGAAGGGCCACGACGATGCCGATCGCCGTCAGCCGCCCCCGCGGAATGTGCCGCAACCCGCCCGTCGGAGAGACGTTGCCGCTCACGTTCTCCAGGTTATGTCAGAAGCCGGTGGTGGGTGCCGACTGCGCCAAGCCAGCTGGCACGGTAAATTTGGTCAACGCTACCAACATAGGGAAGTATGAAACTCTCGCGACGGGTTAGGAGTAACCGATGAATGACCACGCACTGGCTGCGCGCTTGGCCACCGAGGCGGGGCAGCTGTTGCTCGGGGTGCGCGAGGAATTCGCCGACGCCGACGCGAGCGATCGGAAAGCGGCGGGGGACAAGCGATCCCATGACTTTCTGATGCAAGCACTCGGCGCTGAACGACCCCAGGACGCCGTGTTGTCCGAAGAGGGCGCCGACGACCCAGTGCGGCTGCGCTCGGAGCGGGTCTGGATCGTCGACCCGCTGGACGGCACGCGGGAATTCTCCGAACTGGGACGCGACGACTGGGCGGTGCACGTCGCGCTCTGGCAGGCCGGTGAGCTGGTCGCCGGCGCCGTGGCGCTGCCGGCCCAGGGTGTCACGTTGGCGACTCCCGACGTGGCCGCCCCGCCCGCCGCCCCGGCCAAGCCGCGCATTGTCGTATCACGAACTCGTCCACCGGCTATCGCGTTGACTGTTCGCGACGCGTTGGACGGCACACTGGTCGAAATGGGTTCTGCCGGAGCTAAAGTCGCGTCGGTCATCCAGGGGCTGTCGGATGTCTACGTACACGCCGGCGGACAGTTCGAGTGGGACTCGGCCGCCCCCGTCGCGGTGGCGCGTGCGGCCGGCTTGCACACCTCCCGCATCGACGGGTCGGCGCTGCTCTACAACCAGGCTGACCCGACGTTGCCTGATGTGGTGGTCTGCCGCCCCGAGCTCGCCGAAGCGGTGCTGGCCGTCACCGGTTAGCGCCGCCGAATTGATGCAGCCCCAGGTGATGTCCGACTGAGGCTGATTATTGCGACCCGCTGTCAGATGAATCTGCCCAACGGTACTACCTGCTGCGGCTTTGCCTTCGGCGCCGACGGCCTTTCGCCTCTTCGGTCCACTCCTTTTCGACGCGTCCGATCTCCAGCGAGAGTTGCATCAGAGTCGGGTTATCGCAGTGGACTTCGTGGGCGGTGCGAAACTTGGCGGCTTCGCCGGTGATCGATAGATGGGGCCGCAGGCCCTCGAACCACTCGTCGCCGACGACGTTGGGCGGGTCGTCGACGCGAGGGCCGCAGGACCACTGTCGGTAGGCATCTCGAGCCCCGGCCAAGCCGCTGCGCCACTGTTGGATCGCTTCGCATCGCTGCGAATGTATCTGGCACCGCATCTGATGCCGGTTGGTGCCGCTTATCGCCATGCCGGGGATCAGGTTGTCGACGGTCGACTTAGCAATGCCCGCGATGCCCATGGCCGAAGCGCCCACGACCGTGCCCATCAGGCCCATCGTCATCATGTCCATTGGCTGATCGTTGCACTCGGGAACCCCCGACAAAAGAAAACTGCCGCATTCGGTGGACACGCCGGCGCTGGTCGCCGCGCCGGATCGGGGGAGTCGATGCCATCGGCACGCCGCGAATGGTTCAATCGGTTGTCCATCGACTTCCTGGGCGGTGCGCGATCATTCCACCGGCAACGTCTGTCCGGGGACCGGCGATCGGCGATGGCGAGGACGTCGCCCCGCACTGTCAGTGCCGAACACCGCGGACCCTTGAGCGCCAATCACGTAAGGAGCAGCAACGATGCGGATCGACACGCACCACCATGCCATCCCATCCTTCTACCGGGACTTGTTACGAAAAGCGGGTGTTGACGAAGCCGGTGGCTGGGCCGTACCGGAATGGAGTCCGGAAAGCTCACTGGTGACGATGGCCGAACTCGGTGTGGCGACGGCAATTCTGTCCGTCTCCACGCCCGGGACCACGATACTTTCCAGCCCCGCCGATGCCGCCGCACTCGCGCGTGACCTCAACGACTACCTGGCTGATTTGGTTGCGGCACAAAGCGATCGGTTCGGGTTTTTCGCGACCATACCGATGCCGCACGTAGGTGAAGCCGTCGACGAGGCCGTCCGTGCACTCGACGATCTACACGCGGATGGTGTTGTGCTCCTGGGCAATAGCGTGGGGACCTACCTCGGCCAAGACGGCCAAGACGATCTTTTTGCCGCATTGGACGAGCGTTCGGCGGTGGTCTTCATCCACCCCAGCGACTTGCCCGGCGCCGCGGTGGCAGGAATTCCGCCATTTGCCGCCGACTTCTTGCTCGACACCAGCCGCGCGGCATTTCTACTGGTCCGCAATCAGATACGCCGCAAGTACCCGAGCATTAAGTTCATCCTGAGCCATGCGGGCGGATTCGTGCCCTATGCCTCGCACCGCATGGCCGTCGCGATCATGGGCGACACCGGCCGCGGCCTGACCGACATCCTGGATGACTTCGCCGGCTTCTACTTTGACACCGCGTTGTCCTCGACCGCCGCGGCGCTGCCGAGCCTGCTCGCGTTCGCGAAGCCCGGGCATGTGACCTTCGGTTCCGACTTTCCCTTCGCACCGACCGCGGCCGCTAAGCTGTTCGCGGCCGGCTTGGAAATCTACCCCGGTCTCGGCGTCGAGGCCCGCACGGCGATCGAGCGCACCAATGCACTGCGACTGTTCCCCCGTCTGGGGACGGCGGCACCGCCGCCCGCGAACTCGGCGGTCGATCAGGTCCGCCACGCGGTCAGCAGAGTCGTCATGCGCGGTATCGCGCGACTAGCCAACACCCGGTGACGGGCTCATAGCAAGGGCTTCTGCCAGGCGAGGACGCGTTCGGCCAGCTCGGGCCCGCTGTCTTCCTGGATGAAGTGACTGGCCCGGATGCGAGCGTGCGGCTGGCCGGTGGCACCGGGGACGTGCTTGATCAGGGGGCGATCCGCCTGCCCCAAGATCGGGTCGCGATCTCCGAAGATGGTCAGGAAGGGTTTCTCCCATCGGCCCAGGGCATCCCAGGCCGCGCGATTGGCCGGAACCGCCGGATCGTCGGGTGACGTCGGCACCAACTGCGGAAAAGCCCGGGCCCCGGCTTGATACGTCTTGTCCGGAAAGGGCGCGTCATAACCGGCCCGCACCTTGGGTGGGACCCTGCGGACGGTGCCCGCCGCGACGATGCGACCGGCGGGCAGCATGGGGGAGTAGCGCGCGAACGCCCGCCACGCCAGAAATCCCGGCGAGGGCTTGCGCTGGGCGGCAGGCAGAAAGCCGTTGGCCACGACGATCCGCGCGATCCGCTCGCCCTGCTCGGCGGCGATGCGCAGACCGATCAGTGATCCCCAGTCCTGGACGAACAGCGTGACTTCCTTCAGGCGGAGACGCTCGAACCACGCCGTCACCCACTCGACATGGCGCAGGTAGGTGTAATCCTCGATCCGGCTGGGCTTGTCGGAGCGGCCAAAGCCGATCAGATCGGGCGCGAGTACCCGATTACCCGCGTCAACCAGCGGCGGAATCATCGTGCGGTACAGGTAGCTCCAGGTGGGCTCGCCGTGCAGCAGCACGATCGGCGGGCCGTCGGCCGGCCCCTCGTCGAGAAAGTGCATGCGCACCGGCGGAGAATCGCTCGCCGTCACGTCAATGTAATTCGCTACGAACGGATAGCCTTCCAAGTTTTCGAATCGGGAGTCCGGGGTTCGCAGCACATCCATATTCAGCTCCTCCGGTGAACGGGCACCCCTGCTAGCCTCTCTCCGCTACGCCACTTCGTCCAGTACGAAATTTGGAGAACCTGGCAGGTCACTAAACTAGCGAATTTATGGCCATCCGGCGCGGCGTTCGGCTGATCGTGGACATCAGCGGCTACCCGGGCTCGGTGCATTGGACCGGATGCCTGTGTCGGAGTGTGTGTTGATAACAGTCGTCGTCATCGAAGCGTCCTGCCGCTGACGCACCAGCGGATGGGAGAACCGCTGCCTGCAAAAGGTGGCTTGCCCGGACGCCTCGGTGCCAAGGCGAGGTTCGTTGCCCGTCATGCTGAGCTTCCGCAACTTGGGCCGCGAAACCCTGGAATTCGTCTTATAGTCGAAAGGCGTTGTCGCGCAGTGTTACTGGGCGTCAACGAGTGCACGGCCCATGCGTGACACGGCCTCGGTGAGAATTGCTTGCGAGGTAGCGAAATTTAGCCGCACGTGGCCGGCTCCGCCACTACCGAACACATGGCCGGAGCTGAGCGCGACACGGGCGTGGTCAAGAAACCAGCGTGCCGGCCCGGACAGGTCGGCGACCACGGCGAGGCCGTTGTCGGCATCCTCGGTGAAGCCGAGACGCCGGCAATCGAGCCACGCCAGGTAAGTGCCCTGTGTGCCTTGATATTTCACTTGTGGAAGGTGTTCGGCGACCAGGTCGCCCAGTAACGTCCGATTGGCGTCCAGACCCCGCAGCAGCGCGTCGAGCCACTCGTCGCCGGTCCGGAAGGCTTCCGCGTGCGCGATGACGCCCAGGTGGCTCGGCCCGTGGCTGACCTCTTCCGGCATCCGCTGCAGATCCGCCGCCGCCTCCGGCCCGGCGATGGCCAGGGCCGCCTTGAGCCCAGACAAGTTCCATGCCTTCGAGGCGGAGGTCAGGGCGAACGCGTCCTCGGCGCCCGGAACGCTCAGGTACGGCGTGAAGCGCGATCCCGCCAGGATCACTGGTGCGTGAATCTCGTCTGCGACCACCCGCACTCGCGATCGCCGGGCGCATTCGGCCACCCCGCGCAACTCGTCGACGGTGTGAACTGTGCCCGTCGGATTGTGCGGATTGCACAACAAGTACGCGACCTTGCGGCCCGACGCGCGCGCCCAAGTAAACGCTTCCTCCAACACGTCCAACGCAATTCGGCCCTCAGGATCGAGCGGCGCCTCGATCACCCGCCGGCCCGAGTGCGACACGAACGCGTAGAACGGCGCGTACACCGGGGGATTGACGACGACCGCATCGCCGGGGTCGGTGATAAGCCGCAGTGTCTCAACGATTCCGAGCATGACGTCTGGGACGATCGTCGTACGGCTGACTTCGAGGTCGTGCCATTGCCAACGGCGCGAAGCGAATTCACCGACGGCCTCGGCGAGTGCGGTGCCCGACGGATAGCCGGTGTCGCCGATGTCAATCGCCGCGTGCAGGGCCTCGGCGACGGTTGGCGGCAGTTTGACGTCCATCTCGGCAACCCACAGCGGCAGGACGTCGGCGGGATGCGCGCGCCACTTCATGCTGGTGCGCAACCGCAGTTGTCCCAGCGTGAGTTCCTCGAGTGGATTGACCGTCATTCCCGCCAGACTAAGCCGCGGGTGCCGCGCGCCGGCTCAGCCGGTCACAAACGCGCCCTTGGGGATCGTCAACGGCAAGTCGATTGAACTCAACAATCCGGGCTCGGCGGCGACGACATAGGGCACGGCGTTGACGACGCGCATGGCGGTGGCGACCATGGCGCCCGCGCCCGAGGTCATGCCCCCGATGCCGGCCTGCCGCGGATCCTTCAGCGTGGCCGCGAGCGTGCAGTCGATATCGGGATCACCACTGATCTGGACGCGGTAGGACAGGTCGCCGATGCCTTCCGGCCAGTCCGGGGCGACGTCGTGTGCCAGTCGCGTGACGTGCTCGATGATGATGGCTTCGCGGCCGTCGACGATCCCGGTGGCCCGCATACGCAGCGCGCCGCACGTACCCGCCTCGACGGTTCCCATCGCGACCTCCAGCGTCCGGTTGGTGACCGCGCGGTCGAAATGCTCACGGACTTCCTGGACTTCGACTCCCAGCGCGTCGGCGATCAACCGGATCTGCCCCTGCCATTCGCCTGCGATCGCGCCCGGGAAGCCGATCCACGGCTGGTAGTCGAGCGGCCGTCCGAAGCCCAACGCGTCGCTCATGATGTCGGGCACGCCGTAGTCGTCGTACAGGCCGATCTCCCACGCGTGAATCTTGTCGATGGACGACGACTGCGTGGACAACACCAACGGCAGATAGTCGGCGGCGAAGCCCGGCTCGATCCCCGAGGCGTAGAGCGACGCCTGGCCCTGCTTGGCCGCGGCGACCAACTGGTCGCGCCACTCGGCAGGTTCGTACGCGTGTGGATTGACCAGGCGCGTCGTGCTCGTCGTGACCACGTTGATTCCGGCCTCGAGCAGCCGGACGTAGTCGGGGATGGCCAGGGCGTCGCGTTCCGGGCCGCTGGCCGCGTAGATCACGCAATCCGGCTTGGACGCGATCAGCGCATCGGCGTCAGTGGTGGCCCTCAGGCCGATCGGCTCACCGTTGGCGAGTTCGCCGGCGTCCTTGCCGTCTTTCTCCGGGGAGTGCACCCACACCCCGACCAATTCCAGGTTGGGGCGCCGATCGATCGCGCGGATGGCGATCGAACCGATTCCGCCCGTTGCCCAAACCACTACCCGCTGAGCCGTCATCTCGTTCCTCCTCAGTTGCGTGCGCGATGAAAGCCGAGGCGGCCGTTGCCCTTACGCCGGCAGTTACCCAACGTTCGAACGGAAGCTAACAGCCGCGAGCCAGCACGGTCAAGGGTTTAAGAGAGTAAGTACTATCCTAAAGAACAAATCTTAGGTTAATGTGCGCATGGGCTGAGAATCCGGACCAGGCGGGCAGCGAGAGTGAATCCGACGACGCTGCGACGGCGTGTCGCGTCGCAGGATTCACACTCGGCGCCGACCACGCTGCCGCTTTACGCCTTCGGCTGAACGTGTAACGTGCATCACAACGTTTAGGCCAGCTAGGAGTTAGCCGTGTACACACTGCGCTTCGACATGCGCGACCCCGAGTGGGCCGCGCCCCCAGCGGATCTCTATGCCGCGGCGCCCGAGATGTGCGCGTGGGCCGAGGATCACGGCGGTCTGGCCGCCGTTCTCTGCGAGCACCACGGCTCCGATGACGGCTACCTGCCGTCCCCGTTCTTGCTGGCCTCAGCGGTGGCCGCGCGAACGCAACGGCTGGCGCTGAGCCTGATCCTTATCCTGCCGTTTTATGAAACCGTGCGCCTGGCCGAGGACATGGCGGTGCTCGACATCATCAGCAACGGGCGCGCGTCGTACATCCTGGCGCTGGGTTACCGGCCCGAAGAGTTCGAGCACTTCGGCGTGCCGATCAAGAAGCGCGGCCGCGTCTGCGACGAGAAACTGTCGCTGTTACGGCGACTGCTGGCCGGTGAAACGGTCGAGGAGGACGGACGGCGCATCACGGTGACGCCGCGGCCACTGACCGCCGGCGGGCCGGGATTGATGTGGGGCGGTGGAACGGTGGCCGCGGCCCGTCGTGCCGGTCGATACGGGCTGGGCATGCTCGGCAATGCAAACGAGCCCGGCATGCAGGAGGCCTACGAGCAGGCCTGCCGTGAGCACGGCCATCAGCCCGGTCCGACGATGTTTCCCGACCGCAACACCCCGTCGGTCGTCTTCGTCGCCGACGATCTGGACCGGGCGTGGAAGGAGATCGGGGAGCATCTGCTGCACGACGTGCAGACCTATGCGGCGTGGAATCCCGGGGACGAGACGACGGCGGGTTTCTCGCACGTGAAGACGGTCGACGAGCTGCGCGCCAATCCCACGTCGCACATCATTATCTCTGTGCCGGAAGCAATTTCGCGGGTCCGTGCCGGTCAGGTGCTCAACTTGTCGCCGTTGTGCGGCGGGCTGTCGCCCGACATCGCGTGGCGGTATCTCAAACGGGTGGGCGAAGAGGTGCTGCCCGAGGCGCTGGGCTGACGGCTACCCGCTCACTGGGGTTGGTTCGGTACCCCCGGGTACAGCTGCTCGGTCGGGCCCGCGGTCACATAGCCGCCCAGCTTCGTAATGAGATGCGGCGCAAAGACCGCGCCGTACACCAGGTGTCCGACGACGATGACGGCCACGACGGACAGCGCCGCGGACTGCCCCCGGCTCTTGGATCTTGCGTCGGCCCACATATCGATGACGTTGCGTCCTTGTTCATCGGTGCGGCCGAGCAAATAGGTGAAGACCATCATCTGGATGCCCATCGCGAGCGAGTCGTACAGCGGGTACTGGTGCTTGGCCCCCTCGAAGATCGCCAGGCCGGGGATCACGTAGCCGTAGTAGAAATTTCCGAGCTGGGCTCCGGTGAACCCGTTGAAAAACAGTGCCCAGCAGAACCCGACGACGAGGCCGACCACCAGAAGAGTAATAGGCTTGCGCCAGTTGAACTTTGCGCTCAGCTGGCGTCCCAGGGCCGCCGCGGTGACGGCGGGCATGATGAAGTAGGAGACGTAGCCGATCGGCACCGCCAACGGCAACCCGCCCCACGTCACGTTCAGCGGCCACCAGGACGGCATGCGGGGCAGCCCCGGCGGGAATTGTGCGTACATCGCCCAGTCGTAGGGTGACTCGATCCACGAGAACGAGATCGCCGAAATGCCCAGCAACAACAGCGGATGGATGCGGCGGCGACGGTAGCTCAAATAGCTGCCGATCACCAGGAAGGTGATGCTCGCCGCGTAGGAAAAGTACTGAGCCCCGGCCATCACCGGCGTCATCCCGGTGTTCACTGGCGGCCCTTTTCGCCGGGCGCGCGCCGGGCCTCGGGATCGAAGCGGAGTACCAGCCCGAAAATCAGGATGATCAGGCCGAACAGCGTGCCTAGCATGATGACAGCGCCCATGGTGTCACCCTTTCGATGATGCGCCTTTTTAAGGTAGTGGATACTATCTTATCGGGATAGTGGATACTATCCCCACGGCGGTGGGTTATGGAGGAGTGGACATCGGTGCCCCAGCGAGCGACTAAGCGGTCGATACCGGCAACGGTGGTGCGTCGGCCCCGCGGAGAGCCGCGCAGGCTGCTGCTCGACGCCGCCCGGGCACTGTTCGCCGGCCAGGACTATCGCAGCACCACCACGCGTGAGATCGCTCAGGCCGCCGGTGTCACTGAGCACCTGCTGTTCCGCAATTTCGGCTCGAAGGCGGCGCTGTTCCGCGAGGCACTCGTCGTGCCCTTCGTCAGCTTCGTCGACGAATTCGGCAAGACCTGGCAGTCGGTGGTCCCCGAGGAGACCGACGAGCAGGAGCTGACTCGGCTTTTCGTATCGCAGCTCTACGACGTGTTCGTCGAACACCAGGGTCTGCTGCTGACGCTGATGGCGGCCGAAAATCTCAGCGACGAGGAAAAGACCGACGCCGGCATCGCCGAGATCCGCAGGGCGGTCACGGTGCTCGGCCAAATCAGCGTCGAGGGAATGCAATTGCGCGGGTTGCGGTCCGACCACCCCGACTTGCCGGCCCACTCCACGGTTTCGATGATCGCGGGGATGGCCGCACTGCGTTCGACCTACTTCGGGGACACGCCGCCCCCGCGGGAGGTGATCGTTGAAGAACTCGTCCAAGCGCTCTTGCACGGCTTCTTGCACCGCAACGACTGAGTTAGGGATCCGACTATGACAAGCGCCAATGCCGTCGAGTTGTATTACGACCCATTCGATGTCGAGATCGACTCGAACCCGTATCCGGTGTGGAAGCGCATGCGTGAAGAAGCGCCGCTGTACTACAACGAAAAATACAACTTCTACGCGCTGAGCCGATACGACGACGTCGTTCGCGAACTGCCGAACTGGGAGACGTACCGCTCCGGCCGGGGCACCACCGCCGATATCTTGTTCGCGAATATCGAAGTGCCACCGGGCATCCTGTTGTTCGAGGATCCTCCGCTGCACGATCTGCACCGCAAGCTGCTGTCCCGTGTCTTCACGCCCAGGCGGATGTTGGCCGTCGAGTCGATGGTGCGGGGATTCTGCATCCGCGAGTTGGACCCCCTGGTCGGCGGGAGCGGGTTCGATTTCATCGCGGACCTCGGCGCGATGATGCCGATGCGAACCATCGGCTATCTGTTGGGCATCCCCGAAGAGGATCAAGAGAAGATCCGCGACCGCAGCGTCGCCAACATCGAATTGTCCAAGGACAGTGACCCGGCTGCCGTGGATGCGAACGTCTTCGCGAATTCCATCGCGCTATTCGCCGAATACATCGAATGGCGGGCCAGTCATCCGTCCGACGACCTGATGACCGAACTGCTGCGCGCCGAGATCGACGAGCCGGACGGGACGCGCCGACCCCTGTCGCGGACCGAGGTGCTGGCCTACACCGCGATGATCGCCGGCGCCGGTAACGAAACCACTGCTCGCTTAATCGGTTTCATGGGACAGCTGTTGTCGGATCACCCTGATCAACGCCGTGAGCTCGCCGCGGACCCGGCACTGATCCCCGGCGCGATCGAGGAGACACTGCGCTACGAGCCGCCGTCGCCGGTGCAGGCCCGCTATGTCGCACGCGATGCCGAACATTATGGTCGCGTGGTTCCCGAGGGGTCGTTCATGCTGCTGCTGAACGCATCCGCCAACCGCGACGAAAACCATTTCACGGATCCGGATCGCTACGACATCCACCGCCGCGGAAGCCATCTCAGCTTCGGGCAGGGCCTGCATTTCTGTTTGGGCTCGGCACTGGCCAGGTTGGAAGCGCGGGTGGCCTTCGAAGAGGTCCTCAAACGCTGGCCGGATTGGGAAGTCGACTACGCGAACGCCCAACGGGCGCATACGGCGAGCGTGCGCGGCTGGGCACGCTTGCCCGTCGTTACCGGCTGATCAGCGCCGAATGTGCGGCTGGCAGCACACCCGAGCGCGAACATGCGGCTGGCCGCACAGTCGCGGCAGCCTACAGGCTTTGATCCACCAGCACGGCGCCGTCGGGCTGGTTCCCGAGGGTGTGCAGCGGAATGTCCTCGTCCTGGACCGTCATCAGGACAATCTGGGCCAATTGTCGTGCGGCGTCGCATTGCACGTAGTGGTCGGCACCCGGCACCACCCAATAGCGATTACGTCCGGGCTTGGCCTTGAGGTACGTCTGCCACACGTGGTTCGGGACGCGCAGCGGCGCGACGTTGTCGTGCAGTCCCCACACCACGGTGGTGTTCACGTCGCTGGTGGAAAGTGCTTCCAGCCAACTGGTTTCGTCAGCGGCACGCTCGTGCAGATATTGGATGGTGTCCGGCAGCACCCGGATTCCGTCGTTATGGGCAAAACACTTGGCCAGAGCGTCGATTTCGGGATCGGCCAATTTCCTTCTCGGCATGAAGGTGCTGGCCCCCATGCCGGCCGCCAGCGTCTCCGGTGTGGTCGCCGCCGCGGTGGCTCGCCCCGTTTCAGGATCCAGCAGCGCGGTCTGGAACAGTGTCAGGTTCGCCAGCGGGAGGTAGATGTTGGCGTTGGTCAAGATGAGGTCGAGAGGGGCCACCGGCGGGTCCAACGCCGCCAACATGCCCAGCGCGATCATGCCAACACTGCTGCCTCGATCATGGGTGAGCATGCGAAATTCGGTCAGCTGCCACACTTCGGTGATCGCGTGCACCAGCAGACGGGCATCGTCGTACAACGAATAGACGTACGGCTCCGGGGGTTTGTCCGACAATCCGTAACCCGGAAAATCCAACAGGTAGATATCGAAGTCGGAACTCAGCTCGTGCGCCAGCTCGAAGTAGTCGATGCTCGACGTCGGAAACCCATGAACGAGCACGAGTGGCGGTGCCCCAGCCGTGCCGCAGCGGCGACTGAACACCCCCACTTCCTGCCCGTCGTTGGCGGCCGTAGTCGAGCGCCAGCGAAGTTCGGTCCCGCCCTTTTGCCACTCCGCGAAGATGTCCAAGATGCCAGCATCTCAGAGGCGATCGTGGTTAGACAACCGATGTTTCGCGAATCGGGCGCTCACGGGCAAGTTAGGTGTATCCCGAATGTGATCTGTCGCATACCGGTTTGGCCTGGCATGGTCCCCTGACCATTGCCCGTGATCGTGTAATTCGGGCCGTCTTTGGCGACCATCACCTGGTTGACGGATTGGGTGGGTTGATAGGGCAGTTGGTACTCGCCGTTTCCGACTTTCAGCGAAATCGAAAAGCCGTCAACGCTGGGCGGCTTCTCGTCCGAGAGCGCGAAGGACAGCGACGCCGAATCGTCGTGGACGCTGATTCGCGTCGTCAGGTCGCCCGATTCCGGCGGCGTTGCATGCGGCGCCGAGGCCGAGCTGGTGCAGCTGACTTGGGAGGTGATCGTGTGGGTGTGCTGGTCCAGCATCAAGATTGTGTGCGACGGAGGCGGACTTGAGCTCGTCGGCGACGCGGGCTTGCTGCCGTTGTTCGAACAGCCCGGCAGGCCCACCGCCAACACGACCGCGCCGAGCCCGGCAACACCGCGGCCGATTCGCCGCCGGGCGTCCGGATTCTTCATCGCAAGTCCTCCTAGAGGTCTTTCTCCGAAGGCGCGCACCGCGCCGTGCCTACCGTAGCCGCGAAGCCGCTGTTCAGCGCGTGCCGGCCCCCAACGGGCTACGGCCAGGCTTCCCACTGGATCATTGTGCGCAGCGGGCCGGCGAAAACGGGACGCACCGCCCCGGTTCGCCAACGTTCTTCGACGAGCGGTGCGAGGGTCTTTGTGGTGCTCAGCGGATCCCCGTCGAGGTAAACGACGGTGATGTATTGGTGGTCGGCTCGCCATCCCCGGGGTAAATGGCTCCATCCGGTACTCGAACCGAATGTCCAGGCGCCCGCGGTGCCCGGGGTGGCGAGCAACGCCGGAAAGTGTTCGGCGTGCAGCCATTGCAGCCATTCGTTCGAACGGCCGTCGGTGGGCTCCTCGACGATGAACAGGACTCCGCGGTGCGGGCGGAACGGAACGACCTCAGCGGAAACGAGCGCCTGCGGCGCGCAGTGCCACTGCAGCAGCCGCAGTCCCGCGATTTGCAGTAACGGCCGTGCGACAGGGAAGCGACCGTTCTCGCGCAATTCACGGCCGAGCGCCACGAAGTCGTCGAATGTTTCTTCGACGGGGTCGCTGACCAGATAGTGCACGACGTTGCCGACCTCGCCCAGTGGTCCGGCCGCCGCGAGACGATGGTTGAGGTACTCGCCGTCTGCTATCCAGCGCAATCCGTACACGATGCCCGGGAGTTGATACTGCTCCGGCATGTGATCGAGCAGATGCCAACGCAGATAACCGCTTTCGTCGTCTGCCGGCGCGGTGAGGCTGAAAATGCCTGCCTTGACTCGGTTCATGCGACGCCGCCCGGGGGATGGAGTTCGGCGAGAGCGTGCAGGTTCTCCAGATAGTGCTGCACCGACGTATGGGTGAACCAGGTGGTGACGGTGGTGGCGCCGTGGGCGGCGGTGTCGGCGAGTATCTCGCGGGTGCGTTCAGGGTCGTTGATCGGGTCCAGCGGCGCCGGCGGCGGAAGCACTACCTCGAAGCCGGCCGGAAGTTCGAAGCGGCCCAGCCATTCTCGGCTCTGCTGCAACGTCACGTTGAAGGGAGACCACCCGTCGGCCAGGGTGACGGCGCGGCGCAGTGATCGCAACGTGCGTCCCCCGATCCAGATCGGGACATGGGCCTGAACCGCGCACGGGTCGACGACCATGCCGTCGAACGAATAGAACTCACCGTGGTAGGCGGGTTCTGAAACCGACAGGGACGCGCGCAGCGCTCGCAGCGCGTCGTCGCCGCGCGGTCCGCGGTCGTCGAAAGGGGCGCCGAGCAGGTCGAATTCCGCTTTGAGACTGCCAACGCCGACGCCGAGGATGAGCCGGCCATTGCTGAGCTTGTCCAACGTGCCATAGCGCTTGGCGATTTCGAGCGGGTGGTGGTAGGCGAGGACTAACACGTTGGTGGCCAACCGGATCCGCTGCGTGCGCGCGGCCAGGTAGCCCAGCGTCGCCAGCGGATCCCAGTACCGCATACCCCGGCGCTGACGTTCCACTGCCGGCAGCGCGATGTGCTCGCTACAGTTCAGGTGGTGATAGCCCAACCGGTCTGCGGTCTCGGCGATCTGAGCCAGGTCCTCGATCGAAGCATCCTGCTCCCAGGCCGCGCTGGCGCCGGGCACCGTGATCACGACCGGTGTGGATAACGACAGCTTCACGGATGGGGTGCTCATCCCTGCATGTACCCTCCGGCGTCGACGGGGATTGATTGCCCGGTGATGGTTCGGCTCTCGTCGCTGGCCAAGAACAACGCCAGGTTGGCCACATCGTCGGGTGACGAAATATCGCGCAGAGCGACGCCTTTGAGTGACTTCGCGCGCACGGCCTCGACCTCGAGGCCCTGCTCGTCGGCGGTGCGCTGTAACCAATTGCGATATAGATCCGTATCGATCGCGCCCGGCACGATGCAATTGCAGCGGATGCCGTGCGGACCGACTTCGAGGGCAACGGTCTTGGTGAAGGCACGCAGTGATGCCTTCGCGGTGACGTAATGGGTTTTGCGGACGATGCCGTTGTAGCCCGCGGTAGAGGAGAAATTCAGGATGACTCCGCTGCGACGTTGCAGCATCGACTGGTTGAGCACTTCGCGGGTGCACAGCATCGCCGCGGTGACATCGATGGCGATCGTGGCATTCCAGTTGTCGAGCGTCTGCTCCCAGATCCAGTGGTCTTTGCCCGGCGCGGCGGCGTTGTTGCACAGGATGTCGACGTGCCCGAACTCGTCGACCGCGCGCGCCACCATGGCGGCGACGTCGTCCTCGTCGGTGACGTCGGCCCGCATCGCGATCGCGCCGGACCCGGCCGCCGCCGCGGCCTCGCGGACCAGCTCCTCACGTCGCGCGGCGAGCAGTACCCGCGCGCCTTCGCGGACAAACACCGAACCGAGGACTGGGCCCAGGCCGGTGCTTGCCCCGGTGATAATCGCCACCTTGCCCGCTAACCGGCCCGTCATTGGGCAAATATTACATAGCGGATTCATTGGTTACGGCACCCCGATACCGGGTAAATTCGAACGGTGCTCGAATCGCTTTTTAACGACGATCGAAACTGATGGAGGAATGACGTAGTGGTAGCAACCGGCACTCCGGCCGCCGTGCCGTCGGGCGCACGCCGCGCCTACGGCGGTCTTGATCGCGATGAGGTGGTGGTCGCGCTGCGGGACTTGGCGAAGCGGGTGGGCGTGCAGCGTGTGACGATGCGCGAGCTGGCCGCTGAACTCGGCGCGGCCGTGCCCTCGGTGTACTACCACGTCCCCAGCAAGCAGACCGCGCTCGAGCTCGTTGCCGAGTCCGTACTCGCGGAAATCCCGGTCCCGGAAGGGGGACGATGGGACAAACGGCTGGTCGAGCTCTATTGTGCCGCCAGGGAGATGATTCTCGGAGTCCCCGGTGTCGCGAGCATCCTGCAGACCAGCGCCGGGAACGAGCCCGCCCGCCGTCTCGATCGACACAGCCGGGCCCTGCTCGCCGAGGCGGGCCTCACTAAACCCGCTGCGGCCGCGGCTCATACGGTCTTGTACACCTACCTGCTGGGCTCGATTGCCCTGGAAGAGACCCGCTCCGGCGACGCCACGCCCCGCGTCAAACGCCAGCTGGCCACCCATTTTCGCGCCGGACTGGATGTGATCGTCGCCGGAATCAAGGCGTCGTCCTAGGTGCCTTGATGAGCATTCCCAAGCCGAATGTGTTGGGGTCCCTGGTCGTCGAGAATCAGCAGACCGCTTACGATCGGGATGCCGCGGCGGTGCTCGATCCCGACACCTTCGTCGCCGGCGCCCCATTCGACGCGTTGGCCCGGTTACGGGCCGGCTCACCGGTGCACCCGGTGCAGTTACCGGGCCTGCCCAGGGCGTGGCTGCTCACCAAGCACGCCGATGTGCGACTCGTCAGCCGCGACACCGATACCTTCACCAGCAGCAAGGGCAACACCCTTGTGGAGGTCGAGGCGGCACCCGACTCGGCGCTGCTGCCCGGCATCGACCCACCACGTCACGTGCTGTACCGCAAGTTGATCAACCAGGGCTTCACCGTCCGCAATGTGCAGCGCCTGGAACCACGCATGCGTAAGGTCGCCCAAGACATCGTCGCCGATATCACCGCCAAGGGTGAATTCGACGCCGTTACAGACATTTCCGCGGAAATGTCGCTACAGGTGATTGCCGATGTGCTCGGGGTACCCGCCGCAGACCGGATGGAGGTTTTCCGTTGGAGCAATGCCATCGGAAGCCTTGGCATCGAAGATCCCGACTACGCTCCGACTCCGCAAGCCCTTGGGCAGGCTGCAGCCGAAATGTTTTCCTACTGCGGCGAACTGGTGGCCCACCGGCGCAAATACGGGCTCACCGAGGACATCTTGTCGGCGCTGCTGGCCGCGGAGGTCGACGGCGAAAAGCTGAACCGCGACCAGCTGAACGAGTTCTTCCTGCTGCTCGCGATCGCCGGCAACGAAACCACCCGCAATACCCTGAGCCACGGGGTGTTGGCGCTCTCAGAGCACCCGGAGCAGCAGGCCCTGCTTGCCCGTGATCGCGAGGCGGTCAAGCCTGCCGTGGAGGAACTGCTGCGCTGGGCCTCACCGGTCATGCATTTTCGTCGTACCGTCACCCGTGACGTCGAAATCCGTGGCTGGCACATTCCCGCCGGCGATTGGGTATTGCTGCATTACCTGTCGGCCAATCGCGACGAGGAGGTGTTCGATCGGGCGGGCGAATTCGACGTCACTCGCCCGGACGCCGGTCACGCCGCGTTCGGTGGCGGGGGAGTGCACTTCTGCCTCGGCGCTCAGCTCGCCCGGCTGGAACTGCGCGTCATGCTCGAAGAGTTGTACCCAAATGTGCCGGGCCTGACGGTCACTGGGCCCCCCGACCGATTACGCTCGTCGTTCTTCCACGGCATCAAGCGCCTGCCGTGCAGTACGCGGGGCGGTTAGGCCTTCCAGCCACGCGTGAATTCGTGCGGCCACCAGGGCCCATTCGGGCTCGACCATCATGTTGTGGCCCATGTTGGCAAAGATCTCTGCTGTGGTGCCGTAGGCCCGTGCGGTCTGATGCACTTCGCGCGGGGTGAAACACCCGTCGTCTTCGGCGCCCAGGACCAACACCGCAGTGTTGACCCGCTCAGGTTTGGGCAGGTCGAGGAACAACATATCGAGGAACCATCTGCCCGCATATTCTTCGCCCAGCGGTGCGGTGTAGCGCACCACGTCGGCTTCCGGGGTGTATCGCGAATAGAACTGCTCGCGGGCTAATTTCGGTGTGCCACCTACGCCGTGTAATGACTTGGTGGTCAACAGAGTTCGTGCGGTATGCCACGGATGCCGCCTGCCGAGGCGCAGCATGAATCCGGTGACCCCGCTGGGCGGTGCGGAGGCGAGCAACACGGCGGCTGGAGCGTCGTGTGACTCCAGGTACTTCTGGACCACGAACCCACCCATCGAGTGGCCGACCACGATCGGCGGGGTCGGCAAGTCGTTGGCAACGGACGCGACATCGTCGACGTAATCAGCGATCGAACAGAGTAGATTCCGCTTCGGCTCAGCGCTCTTGCCGTGGCTGCGAAGGCTTACCGCGAGCGACCGATAGCCCTGTTCGGCGAAGAAGTCCAAGAAGTACTCGTCCCAATACCACGCGCCGTGCCAGGCGCCGTGGACGAAGAGCACCGGCGGTTTCCCGGAATCGCGGCCCGGTCCCTTTTCAATCACCTCAAGCATGGGCAGACTCCTTTGTCGCGCCCTGAGACTAGCTTCTGGCCGCCCGTGACGAGCGGAAAAGGCGATAATGGTGGGTGCCGCCGAACCTGAGGAGTGCCCCGACGTGACGGTGGATTCATCCGAACAGCGCACGCTGGTCTTGACGGCCTTTCCCGTCGAGGCAGATGAGGTGCTGTCGCACACCACACTCGACCTCGACCCCGTGGTCGTGGCCGACCGTCGACACTTCTATCTCGGCTCGATCCGCGGCAGGAAAGTCATCGTGGCGATGACCGGCATTGGCATGGTCAACGCAACCGAGGCCACCGATACCGCGTTGACCTACTTCTCCAGCATCGTTGGCGCGGTGGTGTTTTCGGGCGTGGCCGGTGGTGCCGGGCGGACCTCCATTGCCGATGTGGCCGTGCCGGCGCGCTGGACATTGGACAGCGGCAAGACATTTCATCCGGTCGATGCCGACATGCTGGCTGCTGCCGAGACCCTTTCCGTCACACTGGAAAGCGCCAAACGGATGCGTCATGAGCCGCGGCTGCTGGTCGGCGGTGACGGCTGCAGCTACGACAACAACAACGGGCGGGCCTTCCCGGGTGTCCCGCTCGGTGGCGGGGTGTTCGGCTGCCAACCGCGAACGGCGCCAGATCACTCGTTCTTCCACACCGGCAACTTCTTTCGGGCCGCGTGGCCATGGCTGCGGCATGGCCTGATCAGCAACGCGAAGATCGTTTCGGCGGCGGATCCGGCCTTCGATGCCACCGACAGTGAGACCGCGGCGGCGCAGGCCGTCGCGGACGCGCATGGCGTGCCGTTCCTGGGGATCCGTGGAATGTCGGACGGACCGGGCGATCCACTTCGGTTGCCGGGTTTCCCGTTTCAGTTCTTCGTCTACAAGCGGGTTGCCGCGGTCAACGCCGCGCGCGTGACGGCAGCGTTTCTGCGGCGCTGGCCGGGCGCCTGATCTATTCGGGTCCGTGAGCGACGGGGAGGCTCGGATCCGAAGACCATTCGGACCACGATCCCGGGTACAGCGCGGTCTCGCGGCCCATCGCCGCGAGCGCCGCGACCGCGATGGTGGCGGTCACGCCCGAGCCGCAGTAGGCGCCCAACGGGCCGGTGCTGTCGATGCCGCGATCGGACAACTGCTGGGCGAGCGCGTAGTCACCGAGAAACGTGCCGTCGGCCGCCAGCACCGAGCCGCTGGGCAGATTCCGTGCCCCGGGAATGTGACCCGCGACAGCGTCGACGGGTTCGGAGTCGCCGCGATAGCGTTCCGGTGCGCGCGCATCGAGCAGTGTCACGTCGCCCGCGCCGGCTTGTTCGGCGGTCAGGGTAGGTAGAGCTCCGGCGTACAAATCCGTATGGGGCACAGTCACATTCCCCGCCTCCGGGGTGACGTCGCCCGTCTCAAGGCTTCGCCCGGCTGCCCGCCATGTGCCCAGTCCGC
Source organism: Mycobacterium ahvazicum (assembly GCF_900176255.2). GTDB lineage: Bacteria > Actinomycetota > Actinomycetes > Mycobacteriales > Mycobacteriaceae > Mycobacterium > Mycobacterium ahvazicum. The sequence continues at coordinate 1,013,935 of NZ_FXEG02000003.1, read as the reverse complement.
CGTCCAAGATGCGGACGTTCGCGAGTCCGGCCGCGGTCAGCACCCACCACGCGCGCGCCGAACCCGCGCGATTCCAGTCGTCATAGACCACGACCAATGCGTCTTGCCGGATACCCCAGCGGCGTGCGGCGTTTTGCAGGCTTCGTCCCGAGGGCAGCGGGTGACGGCCGCGGCCGGACACGGTGTGATCGCTGAGTTCGTCGTCGAGCGACACATAGACCGCACCCGGGAGGTGGCCGTCCCGGTACGTCGCCCGGCCGTCGGGTTGGTCGAGCCGCCAACGGACGTCCAGTATGGTCAGCGGATCACCGGCCTCGATCAGTTCGGCCAACTCCGTGGCGGTGATCAACACCTGGTCGCGCGGTTCCACGGTCCACCTCCTCGTCGTCTTCAGCGAGCCTAGCCCGCGGACCGAAAGCGTTTCGTCTCAGCAAACAACGGCGTAGCGTCGGCTATCAGCACCGGCCGTCGACGGGAGCCGATATGGGCAACATCTATCGGATAGCGCTCGCAGCGGGCATCGCGCTCGCGGCCGTGCCGGCGATTCCGGCCAATGCGATGCCAAATACCCAGTGCACGCTGACAACACCGGTGACGGAAGTGCGCAGCCTGTCGCAGTTGCCGCCGGAACTCGTCAAACTCCTTCCGCCGATCGCCGACGTCGGCGCGCCGTTCAACAAGACGGATTCGGTGACCGATCCCTCGTTGCCGTTCCGGCGGCTGATCCGCGCCGGCAACCGCGACGCCGACTGGTTCATCTGGTACGAACACGGCGGCGCGGGCTACTTCTGGCAAGCAGTGGTGGCACGCGTGTCACCGGGCAGCCCGCCGACGGTCATCGCAAATGCCGGAACCATCACCGACACCCTGTGCAGTCTCACCGACGGCGCCTTTGCCGGCCGCGTGCCGCCCTATCCGGCGGGCTCGTGGGGTGCGTCCGACTTTTAGGCGGTGTTCTCGGTGTCGTCGTCCGGCCCACCGATCGCGGGTCCCAACGTCGCCAGCATGCCGGCCGCCGCCCGCTGCCAGGTGAAGTTCTCGGCACGGCGCCGCGCGGAGGTCCGGCGGTGGTATTCGGGCAGGCTGATGACGGTGCCGACGGCCCTGGCGATGGCCTCCGGGTGGTTGTCGGCCGATGCGCCGCTGTCCGGGGTGATGATCTCGGTGAGTGCCGAGGTGCGCGAGACCACGGCCGGCGTGCCGCATGCCAGCGATTCCAGCGCGGCCAACCCGAACGTCTCATGCGGACCCGGGGCCAGGGTGACATCCGCCGAGGCCAGCAGCCCGGCGACGGTGTCCCGGTTGGAGACGAACCCGGTGAAGTCGATCGGCAGCCCGGTGGCCTGGCGCTGCAGCTTGGCCCGCATCGGGCCCTCGCCCATCACGACCAGTCGGGCATCGACGCCGAAATCGCACAGCGCGGCCAGCGCGTCGATGCTGCGATCGGCCCGCTTCTCCACCGACAGCCGGCCGCAGTGGACCAGCAGAAGCTGGTTGGGCGTGGCCCACTGCCGGCGGACCAGCGCGGAGTGCCGACTCGGGTGGAAGGTCTTCAGGTCGACACCCAGTGGCACGGTGACGACGTTCTTGGCGCCGATGCGGTCGAATTCCTCGCGCGCGAATCCGGTAGTGCAGACGACGGTGTCGTAGTCGGCGGCGGTGCGGCCATTGGCAAAGTCGGCGAGGCTCCGCGCCGGTCGCTTCGGAAGTACTTGTCCGGCAAGGCGATCCAGCCGCTCATGCGAGATCATCACGGTCGTGGCGCCGTGTTCGCGGCCCCAGCGGCCCAGTGACCTCAGGGTCAGGCGGTCGGAAACTTCCAGCGCGTCGGGTTGCAGCGCTTCCAGCAGCGCCTTGACCGGACCTGGCATCACCGCGCGATAACCACCGGTGAAGGGAATCAGCCAGGCGGGCATAGTGATTCGCACCACACCCGTCGGCAGTAGGGTACGTTCGGCGCGCGGCCCGGGAACGATCAGAAAAACTTCATGCCCGTTGGCGCTGTATTCCGCGCCCAATCGGTCCACCGCGGTACGAAGACCGCCGGACCGTGGGCCATAGAAATTAGCGACCTGTACTACGCGCATATGCAGAGGACACGCGGCGGTTGTGTGCGTTCAACGATGCGGACCTGACGTGTGCCTTAACAGTCCATGAATTCGGCTGGTTATTCGCCGTCCTTCAGTGTGCCTTCGGGGATTTGAGTGTGCGGCCACGGTGGCGATACCCCAAGCCGGGCCAGGTCACCCAGGACGCACACTCGGTGCGACGCTGGCACTCAGCGTTTTCCCCAGTCCCAGCGCGGTGTGCTGAGCAGGTCCTGGCCGGTGATGCGGGTTTCGCCCCAGTCCTTGTAAAGCTCGATTTCCACGGCCCCGCCGCGATCGCTCTCCGCGACCGGCACCGTGTCGAGAAACGTCAGCAACGACCGCGAGTGCGTCACGACCACAACCTGAGTCTGCTCGGCGGCGGCGCGGATCAGTGCGGCAAGCGGTCGCACCAGGTCAGGATGCAGCGAGGTCTCCGGCTCGTTGAGCACCATCAGCGACGGCACTTCCGGGCTCAACAGCGCGGCGGCCCACAGCAGGAATCGCAGTGTGCCATCGGATAATTCGGCCGCACGCAACGGACGCAGCATGCCACGCTGGCGCAGCTGAACGTCGAATAACCCGTCGTGGATCGCTACCGAGATCGTGGCGCCGTCGAAAGCGTCTGCGATGACCCGGCTTAACTCGTCGGATCCCGATTCGAGGATGGTTTGAATCGCCGCGGCCAGGTCGCTGCCGTCGTCGCTCAGCACCGGGGTGCGAGTGCCCACCTGCGGATGCCGGGCGGGCGCTCCGCCGTCGACACGAAACCCGTCGTAGAACCGCCATCCGCGCAGTCGCTCCCGCACCGCCGCGAGTTCGGGAAGCGCGTGCGGGTTGGCGTACTCGGCAAGCACGCTGCGGTACAGGGGCAACGATCGGCTCAGTTCGTCAAAACCGTTGTCGGCGTTGACGGCTTCGGCGAACGCCCGTGATCGGCTCACCAGCGTCGCACTGGGCCGCAGCACCGGTCCGGCGAATATTATTTCCCGTTTGATCTCGGGATCGCGGACGAAGACCGACGGCCCGGCCGACTGCGGGATGCCGAGGTCGACTAGATAGCCGAAATCGTCTGCGGCGAAGCCCATTTCGAGCGAGATAGGCCGGGTGCGAACCGTGCCTTGGGTCTTCTGGGAGCGCCGCGCGCCCTTCAGTTGCTCGGGGCCGGCCCACAGCACCGATTGCAACCCGCCCTCGCGGGCCAGCGAGCCGATGACCTCACCCCGGCCGCAGTCCGCCAACAGCCGCAGCGCGCGGTAGACCGACGACTTCCCCACGCCGTTGGCGCCGGTGATGAGCGACAACCGCCCCAGCGGCAGGATGACCTCGCGCAGTGACCGGTACCCGCGGATCGCGACCGTCTGCAACATGTCGCCGACTGTACGGCGGCACACCGACTCCCAGTCAGCTGTCGGCGGTGTCGAGCAGTTGCACCTCTTCGAGGTCCATCTCGGCCTGCAGCTCGCGCAACACCAGGTCGTCGATTACCCGTTGATTGCGTAGCCCGACGATGGCCCGCCGCTTGTGCTCGAGCACCCCGAGGCGCACCCGCCGAACCATGTCGTCGCGCCGGGCCAGGTCGCCGGTCGACGTGCCGTCGTCACACTCCGTCACGAGCGCCGCGTGCTCGTCGTATTCCTTTTGCAGGCGGCTCAGCATTTTCGGGCTGACGCCGAGTTCGCCCGCCACCACCGGCAGCGCGTCGAGCGCGGCCTTGGCGCCCGCACTGCGGGCCAGCTGGAGCTCGGCGGCGTAGGCGACGTCTTCGGGCATGCGCGCCCACCGAACGACCGCCGGCAGCGTGATGCCCTGAACCAGCACGGTGGTCAGGATGACGACGACCACGACGAAGATCAGCAGGTTGCGGTCGGGGAACGGTGCCCCGTTCAGCGTGGTCGCCGGGACGGCGAGCGCCGCAGCGAGCGAGACGGCGCCGCGGAATCCGGCCCACGCGGTCACGAAGCGCTGACGCCACGGGACACGACGCTCACGCTGCACCTCACGGCGGTCGATCAGGCGCAGCAGCAACGTGGTGAATTCGCCCCAGAAGATCCGCGACACGATCACGACGCCGGTGACGGCGAACGCGATGAACAGGGCGTGGCGCAGTCCGCCGTCGACGCCGTTGATGCCGCGCACCGCGCCCGGGATCTGCACTCCGACGAACACCCACAGCGAGCCGTTGATCAAGAACGTCGCCATGTCCCAGAAGCCGTAGGACAGCAGCCGGGACCGGGCCCGGATCACCACCGGCCCGGAGTACGCGAGCACCAGCGCCGACACCAGTACCGCGACCACCCCGCTGCAGTCGAAAGCCTGGGCCAACAAGAACGCCGCGAAGGGCGTCAGCAGGCTCATCGCTCCTTCTTCTTGCGGCGCGTCGATTCGTTTGCGGGCCAGGGTGACCAGCCCGCCGACCAGCAGCCCCGCGGCGATACCGCCGAGGTAGGAGCCGATGAAGCGCAGGACCAGGTCGGTCGGGCCGATTTCGGCCCCGCCGACTGCGACGTGCACGGTCACGAAGAACAGCACCAGCGCCGTTCCGTCGTTGATGAGGCTCTCGGCGCGCAGCACGGTGAGCGTGCGGCGGGGCAACTTCTTCGCCAGGCCCGCCACGGCGGCGGCGTCGGTGGGGGAGAGCACGGCGCCCAGCACCGCCGCCGTGTGGGATTCCATGCCGAGTAGGCGAGCTGTCCAGGACACGGCGACGGCGGTGACGATCACCAGGATGACGGACAGGAAGATGATGATGCGCAGGTTGGCGCGAACCTCACGCAGGCTGGTGTCCAGGCCTTCCCAGTACAGGATCGCCGGCAAGAACAGCAGCAGCACGATCTCGCCGTTGATGTGAATGTGGGCGAACGCGGGGATCAGGCCCAACAACGTGCCCAGAAAAATGAGCAGCACCGGAGGACCTACGCGATAGCGCCGGCCGAACACCGTTCCGACGATGACGGCCGACACGAGCGCAACGATGACTTCGAGCCCAAACACGTGCCCATCCTGCCGTACGGGACCGCGTCTAGTTATCTGGGCCGAGACACGTCACAAACATGTAATGGCGCAACGGGTTCGACGAGCCGCCTTACGAGCAGTCGCAGCAGTCTCCACAATCGCAGCAACAGTCGCAGCCATCGCAGCAGCAAATGCAGGTGCCGTCACCGCGCCCGCCCTTGCGCTTGTTGCCGGGGTCTGGGGTCTCGCCCTCGGGGTTTTCGCCGGTCGGATAGCCGGCACCGACGGGCTGATTCCCGAAGTTGATGCCCTCCTGCTGGCCGTGCGGGGTCCCGCAGGTGGGATGGCCGGACCGGCTGAAGGTGCGCGAGATCGCCCGTCGTACCTCGCGGGTCAGCAACCGCTGGGCCAGGCGGCCGTCGGTGAACTCGACTTCGGCCAGGGCCAATTCGATGCCGAGCGCCGCGTCGTCACACAGCACACGGGCCTGCTCCATCGGAGTTTCAGTGGCGGCCAACGGGTTCCACTTACCGCGGGCGAGGTCGTCGTGGTAGTCCTCGACCGCGTCGAGCAGGTGTGCGACCCGTCCGAACAGCTGACCGATCTCGCGCAGCGGCGCCTGGTTGCCCGGCCGGCCGGCCAGCAGTGCGGTGTGGGCGAACGCCTCGGCGACCGCGATTTCGGTGGGCTCGGTCACCAGCAGCAACGAGCTGCCCGGCCCGGCCGTCGCCTCGAGCCTGCCCTGGCGGTCCATCGCGGCGACGAGCACGCCGGTGTCGAATCCCAGGGTGTGACCGGTGTCGGTGCCCTGGCGCACCCAGCGCTCGGCGATGCGGCGCGCGGCCGGTCGCACACCGACGGCCCCGACCATGCCGTCGTGGTCGTCGACGTGATCGCGGACCCGGGCCGCGGCCAGGGCCAGGGACACGACGGCGGCCAGTCGTGCGCAGTCGCCGGTGGCCACCTCGGCGCGCCGCATGCCACGCCCCGGGCAGGGCCCCGCCTTGCGGCGGGTGGGCTGCTCGGGGGACTGGGCTTCGACCAGGAGGGAGACCACCAGGCCGTCGTAATTGGTGGCGATCCGCGCGGACTGGCCATAGTCGTCGCGGAGTGCCAGACACAGTCCGCACAGTTGGGCGGTCCAGGCTGCTGCGAGCTCACTGCCGAGTCGATGACGGCAGGGTCGAATGATGCCGAACATGCACAGAAGCTACCCGACCCACAGCAAACGCGTGCCTAAAAACGCCGACCTGTGATCGGCGACGGCAAAGATTGCCGCGAGGGAAAATCGCGCTGCCAAAATGGTGATCATCACAGTCCTGCCCCCAGGACGCCGAACGGGAACATTCTGCGCCCCGCCATAATGGAGGCGATGACTGTCGTGAAGATCAGGTTACTGATGACCGTCGCGATTCTCGTCTCGTCGATGCTGGTGGGTTGCCACTTCGAGAGCAGAAACCCGCCGACGTCCAAGTCCCTTGTGGTTCCGATGGAACAGGTGCTCAAGCAGAACAGCATCACCCAGAACGTCACGTTGGCGGTGGGGAACACGCTGAAACTGCAGCTGGGCGCAAACTACAGCACCCCGTTCCGGTGGCAGGTCGACACGAAGATCGCCGACGGTTCGATCATCGAGCAAACCAGCCACCAGTACGTACAGCCGAGCACCGATGCGATGGGCGCGCCCGGCACCGAGATGTGGATGTTCACGGCGCTCAAGCCGGGGACGACGACGATTTCCACCTATTACTCGAGCTTCGTGGGCAAGAACACCGCGCCGGTGTGCCAGTACACCGCGATCGTGACTGTGCAGTAAAACACTGCGGACGGCCACTGCCTCAGCTAACGTCTGGCTGTGCTTGGCTTACTTCGCAAATGGGCGCAGTTGACCAATGTGCCCGCCGAGCTGCACGCCGAGCTCGAAGCCGAGGGGCTTATCTTTCTGGCCGGCCGGGTCGGCGTCGTGCGGCATTTCAGTGGGCATGTCCCCGGTGTCTTCTCGGCCTCGGGTGTCGCGCGCTATTCGGGTGCGTTCGCATTCAGCGCCGCACGGCTGGTCGCCACTTTCCCGACGCGTGGAGACGCCGATCTGCGGTCCATCGACTGCCCTTGGGATACCAATAAGGGTCCGGCCGCCGCGACGATCACCCGTAAGGGTCTGCTGATCGACATCGATCTGCGCGGTGTCGACCCCGCTTTCAGCGGTTCGATGAAACTGCATTACAAGCGACACGTGCCCGACGAGGTGTTGGAGCGGCTGCCGACCCGTTCGCTGCGGTTCCCGGTTGACCCGGTGTTCGTCTATCGCGCCGCGGGAGTGCGTCCCAAGTCGTAGGGTCAAGCGATGAACACCGTGGTGGACTTCCACTTCGACCCGATGTGCCCCTTCGCGTTTCAGACGTCGTTGTGGATCCGCGATGTGCGTGACCAACTGGGCACCACCATCAATTGGCGGTTCTTCAGTCTGGAAGAGATCAACCGGGCCGACGGTAAGAAGCATCCGTGGGAGCGCGACTGGTCCTACGGCTGGTCGCTGATGCGGATCGGTGCGCTGCTGCGTCGCACCGACATGATGTTGCTCGACCGGTGGTACGCCGCGATCGGCCACGAACTGCACACCCTGGGCGGCAAGCCGCACGAGCCCGCGGTGGCGCGAAAGTTGTTGCGCGACATCGGCGTCGACGAAGCGAATCTCGATGCGGCACTTGCCGACCCGACGACCCACGACGAGGTTCGCGCCGAGCATCAGACAGTGGTGGATGCGGGCGGCTACGGTGTCCCGACGCTGTTCATCGACGAACAGTGCCTGTTCGGCCCGGTGTTGGTGGATCCGCCGACCGGGTCGGCGGCGCTGAGACTGTGGGACGTGGTGACCGGGATGGCCGAGCTGCCGCATGTGTACGAGTTGCAGCGGCCCAAGACGGCGGCAGACGCCGAGCTGATCGGGAAGAGTCTGCGTCCGTACCTCGACGGTCGCGATTGGGTCAGCATCAATCGCGGTGAAGTCCTCGACGTCGAGCGGCTCACCGGTGGATCCTCGGGCTGAAATACCGCGATGGCCGATGTTTGGCTGGACACCCAAGAGCGCCTGGAGCTTTGCGATCTGTTCGACGAGCTCGGCCCGTCGGTGCCGACGCTTCTTGACGGCTGGACTGCCCGCGATCTCGCCGCCCATCTGGTGTTGCGGGAGCGTGATCTCGTTGCCGGGCCTTGCCTCGTGTTGCCCGGGCCCTTCGGCCGGTTCGCCGAGCGGCGGCGAGCGGGATTGGCGCGTCGCGAGGACTTCTCGTGGCTCGTCACGCGAATCCGGTCCGGACCGCCCGTCGGGCTCTTCCGCATCGGATGGGTTCGCGCGATGGCGAATCTCAATGAGTTCTTCGTTCATCATGAGGACCTGCGCCGAGCGAATGGGCGAGGCACTCGGAGCCTCACGCCCGCGATGGATGCCGCACTGTGGCGAAATGTCCGCCGAGGTGGTCGATTTCTGAGTAGACGTCTTCAGGGCTTTGGGCTCGAAATCCGCCGGGCCGGAACCAGCGAGTGGGTGACGGCTGTAGCGGGAGATCCCGCGGCTCTGCTCACCGGAGAGCCGGGCGAGCTCCTGCTTTACATTTTTGGGCGTCAAGCCGCCGCACAGGTGCAAGTCGGCGGACCGCCGGAGGCGGTTGCGGCCGTGCGCCGCACGCGTTTTGGCATGTGACTTTGTCGCCGGCGGGGAGCACGACGTTTTGCCCGCCTCTGAGCGACAATTCGCGGCTTGGCGTCACTCACGCAGCTGGCGGGCGACCTCCCCATACCGCTCGAAACGCTCGTCATCGCCCAGGGCGTTGTAAAGGGCCACGCGCGTGGCGATTCCGCCGTACTTCTGGGTCAGCGCGTCGGCCAGGCCGTCCCACGTCGACTCGGTGGCAAAAGCCGCGATGTGTTCGTCGCTGATCTGGGCCGCCATGCCTGCGAAATCGCCGGCCTTCTGCTTCTCGCGGATGCGGGCTGTGGTGCCCTCGAATCCGGCCTCGTCCCAGATGAATGCGTAGTTGGGGGTACTGCCGTAGAAGGCCATGCTGGTGCGCACCGTCTCGCGTTGAGAGTCGCGGTCTTCGTCGCTGTCGCCGACGATCGTCATGACCGGGACGATGATCGCGACGTCCGACGGTGAGCGCCCGGCCTGCTTCGCGCCGGTGGCGATGTTGGGCAGCACATGACGCTTGAGGTAACCGAGCTCGCCGAGCGGATGGACGTGCACGCCGTCGGCCACTTCGCCGGCCATCCGCAACATCCACGGATTGACTGCCGCGACATCGACTTTCGGATCGGGCGCGTCGATCGGGCCCGCGCTCCACTGCGGCGTGATGAAGTCGAGGTCGTAGAACTCGCCGTGGTGATCGAGCTTGCCGGTGCGGAAGGCCGAGAAGCACGCCTTGACTGCCAGCACGTAGTCGCGCAGCCGCGGGCCGGGGTGTTCGAACGCAACACCGTAGCGGCGCACGACATGCGTGCGCACCTGGGTGCCCAGGCCGAGCCGGAAGTTGCCGCCGGTCGCCTCCTGTAGCTCCCATGCCGCGGCGGCGGTGACGAAGGGGCTGCGCGGAAAGGCCACCGCGACACCGGTGGACAGCTGGAGTCCGGGAGCGGCCTGCGAGGCCACCGCGGCGTTGAGGTAGGCGGTGCGGCCGGTTTCGGTGAACAGCATGCCGGAGAAGCCCGCGGCCTGGGTGCGCTGGGCCACGCCGCCGATCTGAGTCAACGGTTGCGGAACCGTCATCACGTCAATGTGCACGGCGCAACCCTATGCCTTGGCGTGATCACTGGGTCGCGAGCGTGGCATTCTGCGAGACTTGCGGAATCTCAGAGGCAGGCACCGGGGGACAGAAGAAGTTGCCCTGCACGGCGTCGCAACCGTATTCCCTAAGCCGCAGGGCTGTTTCCGCGTCTCCGACACCTTCGGCGATCGAGGCGATGCCGAACTTGGTCGTCAACTCGATCACCGACCGGACGATGGTGGCGGCGCGTTCGTCGTGCAGAATCGGCGCGATGAAGAGGCGGTCGAGTTTGACGTCGTCGATGGGCAATTCGCGCAAGTAGGTCAGTGAGGCGTAACCGCTACCGAAGTCGTCGATCGCCACCCGAATACCGGACTCGCGCAAGCGATCGAGCACCGCGCGGGCCTTCGCCAGGTCCGCCACCAACAGGTCCTCGGTGATCTCGACCGTGAGCGAACTGGGGGACATGCCGCGCGCATCGAGCAACGACATGATGCGGTCGGGCAGGGCGTCTTCGTCCAGCGAGGGCGCCCACAGGTTGATCGCGACGGGGATAGCCGCGCCAGCCGCGTACCAATCCGACGCGTCGGCGACCGCCCGCGACAGCACCAGGTCGGTCACAGCGTCCATGAGCCCGTGATCGCGGACCAACGGCAAGAATTCGCCGGGCTCGAGCGTGCCGAGTTCTGGGTGTTCCCATCGCACCAATGCTTCGGCGCCACAGACGGATCCGGTTGCCATGTCGAATTTCGGCTGGTACAGCAGCGTCAGCAGGCGATCGTCGATGGCTCGTCGCAGCTCACCCAGCAGTTGCAGGCGGGCCATGCTGTCGTCGTGTGTCGGGTGTTTGCCGCGCCGATCAAACATGGCGGGGGTGAAAGTCTGCACATCGGTCGAGCTGGCCTGCTGAGCCCAGCGGCGGGCCGCGTTGGCCTGGTCGAGAAGCTCGGCCGGCATCAGGACCGAGCCAGGTTCGGTTCCGGCCGAGGCCAAGCCGATGTTGAGGTGTATGTGCAGCCGATGATTCTCGAGTTCGAGAGGCTCGGCGAAGGCATAGACGAGTTTTCTTGCGACCTGTGCGGCGACCTCGGGGCGGTCTTGGACCAGGATGGCGAAGTCGTCTCCGTTCATCCGCGCGACCGTGTCGGCGGGGCGCACATTGATTTGGAGCCGCTCACCGACACTGCGCAGTAACTCGTCGCCGACGGCATAACCGAGCGTGTCATTCACCATCTTGAAATCACTGATGTTCAGCGCAATTACGCTGGCCGGGACGCCGTGGTGAATTTGCAGCCGAGCCGCGTGCGCGAGCCGATCGTCGAATAGTCGCTGATTGGCCAACCCCGTTAACGGGTCCCGCAAGGCCGCTTCTGACAGTTCGGCGGCCAGATGTTGCTTGCGGTCGAGCAATAGCAGGTGGCGGGCGACCGTGGTTATGAATAGCACCACGCAGACCGAGAAAATAAATGCCTCGGCACGGGTCGTGGGCCAAAAGTGCACGGCCCCGACGGCGATGGCCAACAGTACGGGCCCGTACGGCAGCCACAGCGAAATTTTCGGCAGCGGCTGAGAAAAGCCGAGATCGAGCTCGGGCCCGGGGCGAGACGCAATTCCAGCAAGGGCGATGAAATATATTCCGATGGCCCAGCCGAAAATGACGATGTCGTGGGGCACTCGTTCGGGATGATCTTCCCAGACGTGGACGATTCCGGCCGTCGCAATGGCCGCCCAGCCCACGGTCATAAATGTCGGCGAGAGTTTGCGGCCCGGCTCGGCTTTCCACACGGTGATGGTCGACATCACGAAAAGCCCGGCGTACACCGCGGACGCGGCGGCCAACAACATCAAGGGCATGGTGACAATTTGTTCGGGTTGGCCGAAATGGCCCAGCACCAGGATGGCCAACACGATCAACAACGACGCCGCGACGAGGATGCCGTCGAGCAGGAGGCCGATCCCGAACCGGGAGTCGTCGCGGCTGGGAATGGTGGCGGCGGTGGCCAAGGCGCACAGCGGCAAAATGACGAAGCCCAAGTTAGCCGCCGAGACGCCCGCCATCGGGGGAATGCCGCCCAGTGTCACGTAGCACCACACCGCCTGGCCGGCCGTCCAGCCGGCCAGCCCGATGCTCATCACGGTCCACGCAAGACGTTGGCGACCGCGACCGATCCGCGCGGCGCCGACGGCGCAGTCATTGGAGAACATGCCGATAATCCAGAGTCCGATCGGACCGGTGGCCGCCCGATCTGAGGGACCGGTTCTGGTGAACAACAGCAAGCCGAACACGAGCAGACCGACAGTCGCCAACGCCAGCGCGGTTCGGCGTCGCGTCAGTGAGAACATTTCTCCTGCCCTGTCGTATGCGGTTGTCCGAAGCAGAATAAGGCACGGTGCGGGCGTCCGTGCTCTCTATAGTGGTGCTCTTAACAATTTCGCCGAAAAGTCTTCGGGTCGTTACGGGGTGGGCTGTCGCGCTATACCAGAAGTACGCCGGTGATAGCGATTCGGGAATGAATTCGCAATCGGTGATGCGATGTCACTGGCGTTCTGCGGCAAAGATGACATCGGGGTTGAGGATGCCGGCCGGGTCGAAAGACAGCTTGATCCGGTGCAGCAGGTCGACCTTGACGGGGTCTTCGAGCTCGCGCCAGTACGGAGCCTTGGCGCGGCCGAGCCCGTGTTCACCCGAGATCGCGCCGCCCAATTCCATTGCGAGAGCGAAGATGTCGGTGAGCAGGCGCTTGCGGGTGTCGGGGTCCTTACAGAAGATCGCCAGGTGCACGTTGCCGTCACCGGCGTGGCCGCAGCCCGCCGCGCCGCCGCCGGCCGCCGTCGCCAGGCCGCGCACGGCCTCGAGGAACTTCGGCATGGCCCCGCGCGGTACGACGGTGTCGATCAGGTCGTCGGCGCCGATCGCCTTCAGCGTCCAGAACGCGTTCTCCCGTGCCTCGATCAGCTTGCGCGCCGAACCACCTTCCAGCACATAGGCATCTACGGCTCCGAGCTCGGCAAGCAGCTCACCGGCCCGCTCGATATCCTGGTCCAATCGGTCCGCGGTCCGGTTCTCAAGTCCCACAACGAGATACGCCTGACAGCTGTCGCGGATCTGGTCCGGGACACCGAGTTCGAGGTTCTGGGTGTGGACGAGGGCGGCCATCGTCAGGTTGTCGATGTATTCGAGGATGTAGGGGCCCAAGCCGCTGGCGATGACCTGCGGCACCGCTTCCATGACCTGATCGAAATCGGCGAACGGCGCGAGCACCGTGGCGCTGTGCTCCAGGCGCGGGTGCAGCTTGACGATCACCTCGGTGGCCAAGGCCAGAGTGCCTTCGGAACCGACGATGAGTTGGGTCAGGTCATAGCCGGTGGAGACCTTGGCGATCTTGCCGCCGGTGCGGATGATCTCGCCGGTCGGCAGCACGGCTTGCAGCCCGAGCACGTTATGGCGGGCGATCCCGTATTTGACCGCGCGCATTCCGCCGGCGTTGGTGCCGACGTTGCCGCCGACGCTGGAGGACAGCTCGCCGGGCTGGACCATGTAGCGCAGGCCCGCTTCGGCGGTGGCCTCGTCCAGCTCGGTGAGCGTCACGCCGGGTTGGACGACGGCGACCTGGTTGGTGGTGTCGACTTCGAGGACCTTATTCATCCGCTCAAACGAGATGACCAGCCCGTCCTCGCGTGGCAGTGCCGCGCCCGACAGGCCGGTGCCGGATCCGCGGGCGGTCACCGCAACCTGGTGCTCGGTGGCCGCTTTCAGCAGCTGTGCCACCTCTTCGGCGGTGGCGGGTTTGGCGACGTATGCGGGCCGCTGCGGCGGATGATTCAACTCCTCGTCGTGCCAGTAGTCGTCGGGGATGGCGTCGCCTGCGAGAAGGGTGTGGCCGCCGACGATTTCCTTCAGGCGGGTCGCGATGTCGCTCATGAAGGCCTCACCTTCTGACTGTGCGTGCCGATCAACTCTATAGCCGTCGGCGTCGTGAGCCGCCGCACGTTATGTCGAGGCCGATAGCGGGAACTCGCGGGGCTGACTGTCTTCGGGGTCGGCGGAAGGAATACGCATTGTTCTACCGTTCGCGTCTGGGTACGCGGTTCGGGCCTTACGAGCTGCGATCGCTCCTCGGCGCGGACGACACCGGCGAGGTATTCGGGGCGTACGACACGGCTAACGATCGGATGGTTGCCCTCAAGCTGGTGCGTGCAAAGATCGCGCGGAGTCCTGGTTTCCAGCAACGCTTTTGGCGAGAAGCCCAAACGGCGGCACGAATACCGGAGCCGCATGTCATCCCGGTGCATAACGTCGGCGAAATCGACGGAGTGCTCTTCGTCGATATGGAGTTGATCGAGGGCCGCAGCCTGCGCGATCTGCTGCACGAGCAGGGTGCGCTGGAACCGTCGCGTGCGGCGTCGATCGCCGGGCAGGTGGCACGTGCACTGGATGCGGCGCACGCCGCGGGGCTGGTGCACGGCGATGTGACGCCGGAGAATGTGCTGCTCACGCGAGACGACTTCGCGTACCTGCTCGACTTCGGCACGTCGCTTTCCGGCTCATTGGCTTACCTGGCGCCAGAACGGTTCAGCGGCGGCCGGATTGGACCTGCTGCGGATATCTACTCGCTGGCCTGCGTGCTCTACGAGTGCCTCACCGGTCAACCGCCGTATGACGGGGCTGACCGGGAGATGCGGGACGCACACCTGTTCTTGCCGGCGCCGCGACCCAGCATCATGCGCCGGGGCATCGGCCGTGGCCTCGACGACGTCATCGCGGGCGCGATGGCAAAGCAGCCCAGCGAACGGTATGGATCCGCGGGGGAGTTCGCCCGGGCGGCCAGAGAAGTGGTGTCGCCTTCTCATGAGCCGGTTGCTGCGGGGCCGCCGCTGCCCCGCACCCGGCCGTTCCCGGCGATCTATCCGAATGCGGATGACACCGGTTTCAGCCCGTATGCGCCGCCTTCGGCGGAACCTACCGGGGCGTCATGGTCTGCGCCCGCGCGTCGCATCCATGCACCGCTGATTCTCGCCGCGGCGGCAGTGGTGGTGTTGATCGCCGGATTGATCCTGGCGGTGATATCGGTGTTCGGTGGCAGCCACAACGGCTCGCCACCCAAGTCGGTGACGGCGGCGCCACCTGTGCCGTCGGCCGCGCCGTCGACGACCCCGACGCCCAAGGCGCCGACGCTGTCACGGCCCGTGCGGGGCGCCGACGGGTTGGGGTTCGTCGGCGAGACCGCGCGATGTGATCCGGGGAATCCGCCCGCCGCCGTGGTGCGCACCCGCAAGTCGCTGGCAGTGGTCTGCCAAAACCTCAGTGGTACTTACTATTACCGTGGTGAACGGATCAGCGACCGAGCCAACATCGAACTGTCCAACGCCGAACGCGTCGACGATGGATTCGACGTCACCAATCCGGTCGACGGCGTCGTCTACCAGGTCCGACCCGATCGACTGAAGATCATCAGCAACGGTCACGTCGATTCGTCGGAGCGGGTGCTGGAATACGCCACGGCGTCGTAATCGGGATCCCGCGGGCCGAGAAGGCCTGTTTCGTAAGCACTTTGGGCCTGAGGCGTGCACGCCACGCCATGCCTGCTCTCACTGGCCCCCAGCCACCGCGTTGATCAGACGTGTCACGAACTCGTCATCCACCGGTTCTTTGGAGAACCAGCGTCGATAGAAGAGCGGGCCCACCAGGCTGGCGACCACCTCCTTGGGCGGCCGGTCCGAGGAGATTTCGCCGCGTCGTTGCGCGCGATCGGTCACGGCGACGAACGGCGACATCAGTGCTTCGTGAAGGGCGGCCTGCACGCGGGCCAGCTCCGGATCGCGTTCGGCCGCATCGACGATCGACGGCAGAATCGACGCCCATTGGGCGCCCCGCAAGTCCGCGGCGAGGTCGCGGACCAGTGTGGCCATGTCGGCCTCGAAGCTGCCGCTGTCTGGAATCGGCCGAGACGCGCCGAGTTTGGAGCACGCGTCCAGCAGCAGGGCGCTGCGCGATGGCCAGTGTCGGTAGATCGTCGTTTTCGCAACGCCTGAACGACGGGATATCTCTTCCACGCTGACTCCGCCGATGCCGCCCTCGGTCAGCAGACGGTACGTCTCCGTGAGCACTGCCTCGACGGAGCGCTCGACCCGCTTGTCGATGCCGGTAACGGTCGGTTTCTCCACGGACTCATTATCGCGATCTTGACCTCCGTTGTAACGCTACGCTACCGTAGCGTATTGTTTAGCGAATCGAGTGGATCACGGGCGTCGAACGAGGAGTTCATCAGGTGAAGGTTGAAGGAAAGCTCGCCGTGGTCACGGGCGGGAGTGCCGGCATCGGTTTGGCGATTACGAAAGCGTTGCGAACCGCGGGGGCCGACGTGCTGATCGTCGGCCGCAACGGAGCCCGGCTTCAGGCGGTCCAGGACATCGACCCCCATATCCGAACCGTGACCGCCGATCTTCGCGATAGTGCCGAGCGGACAAGGCTTGTCGATCAGCTCAGCGGGGGCCGCCCACTGGATATTTTGATCAACAATGCGGGCACCATGACCCGGATCGACCTTCGGGACTCGACGGCCCAGACCGTGATGGACGATGAGGTGGCCGTTGACCTGTTGGCGCCGATGCACCTGTCGATCGCCTTGCTGCCACTGCTGCTCGATCGATCCGAGGGCGCGATCGTCAATGTGACCACGGGCCTGATCTATGCGCCATTGGCGGCCAATCCCGGCTACTCGGCGGCCAAGGCAGGCATGCACGCGTTCACCCAGGCGCTGCGCCAGCAGACCAGGAAGGGTCGGCTACAGGTCATGGAAGTGCTGCCGCCGACCGTTGACACCGAACTGACCCGTGGCTACGGCGGCCCGAAAATCGCCCCGGCAGCGGTTGGCAAAGCGGTTGTCCGGGGGCTGACAACAGGGCGCACCGAGTTGAGAATCGGGCAGGTGAAATTTCTCTATCCGATGTCACGGCTGATGCCCAACGGCACCTTCTCGATCATGAATCGTTTTGTCACCCAAGAGCAGAACTGAACGCTGAGCGTCAAACATCAAACGAGAGAAGCAGTTTCATGACCGATGCACCGGAAGTTCCGCCGTGGCTAGACACAACGTTGTTCCCCTATGTGAACCACTATCTCGATATCGATGGCAATACCGTGCACTACGTCGACGAAGGCGCCGGACCGGTGCTGCTGCTCCTACACGGAAACCCCACCTGGTCATTCTTGTATCGGCACATGATCGCGGAGCTGTCCGGATCTTTCCGATGCATTGCCCTCGACTATCCCGGATTCGGGCTCAGCACTGCCCGTGAAGGCTACGGTTACAAACCTGTCGAGCACTCCGCGATCGTCGAAGCCTTCGTCGAAGCGTTGGGGCTGACCGACATACGGTTGATGGTGCAGGACTGGGGTGGCCCGATCGGGCTCGGCTTCGCCGGCCGCCGTCCCGACCTGATCCACTCGTTGATCATCGGTAACACCTGGGCATGGCCGGCCCAAGATGTCACACACATCGCCATGTTCTCGCGTATCGCGGGTAATCCGGTCAGCCGGTGGCTGATCAAGCGCTTCAATCTTTTCGTGAGGCTGCTGATGCCGTTTGGCATCAGCCGCAGCTTGACCGCCGCCGAGAAGGCCGCCTACCGGGGGCCGTTCCCGACACCGAGATCCCGAGTGCCCACCGCACTGTTCCCTCACGAAATCCTCGCCAGCCGAGCCTTTCTCGCCGACGTCCAAGCCGGCTTGCCTGCACTGGCCGACAAGCCGGCACTGATCGTATGGGGCGATGCTGACACCGGATTCCGGGCCAGCGAGCGTCAGCGATTCGAAGCCGCGTTCGCGCACCACCGCACGGTCATTCTGGGCGGCGCCAAGCACTTCATTCAGGAGGACAGCCCCCAGCAGATCTGCGCGGCAATTGTTTCCTTCGAACAGCAGACGTGTGGCGGGTAGTACCCGCGCAGACGCGGACTCCTCACCTAGTGGGGTTGTGCACGACGACGGATAAAGCGCGCGCGATTCTCGTTGTGCGATTGCGGTATTGGTGTGGCGTCGCGGGGTCGAAGGCCAGGGAGTCGCCCTCACCTAGTCGCAGTGTGTCGAAGCCGATGACGGCCTCGAGCTCTCCTTGCAGCACGTACAGATACTCACGGCCGTCGTGCCTTACGGCCTGGCCACCGTCGCAGGACTGGCCACCAGGGGCGTAGACCACCTCGAGGAAGTCGACCCGGTCATCGTGCGTCGGAGTGAGTCGCTCCCAGCGGACCCCCGTCGAGAGTTCGATGACGCTGCGATCGCCAGCGCGTTGCACGATTCCCGTCCCGTTGGCGCCGCTGGCGCGACCCCAGTGGTGCGACGCGGTGGGTGGTGCCGCGAAAGTATCGCCTGGCGCTGAGGACGCGGGCGCGGTTTTCGGGAATTCGCCGGTGCCGAACAGGGAGTCCAGCGAGACGCCGAGCTCATTGGCCAGTGCGTAGACGACGCTAGCGGACGGTGTGGTGACTCCGCGTTCCACCTGCGAGACCAGACTCGCCGAGCAGCCGGCCCGGCGCGCTAGTTCCCGCACCGAGATCCCCCGCGCGTTCCGGAGCTGTCGAAGCCGCGGGCCCAGGCCCGTCGCCGTCCCCCCGACCGTGGGAGCCGTTGATCCATCTTCTGTCACAGTTGTTCAGACCGTCCGCTATGTTGTACAGCTGCTTCCCGGTCAGCGTACACAAAAGCAGCCATAGTCCGTGCGAACACGCAGCTAAAGCTATGCAGAGTCATGCTTCTTCGGGTCGTCGCCTCCGCCGTGATGTGCGTTATCCTGCACGCTTGTGTACTGTAAAACGGACAGGCAACGAACGAGGAGCTGAGACAAGCATGGATCCTGACATTCGGATCGGTTGGCTGGGTACCGGCCGATTGGGGAGTGCGCTGGCGGCCCGCATGATCTCCAATGGTGTGGCGGTGACCGTCTGGAATCGGACCGCATCGAAAACCGCACCGCTGGTGAACTTGGGTGCCTCGCGCGCCGAAACTCTCGGTGCGTTGGGCCGGTGCGACATCGTCTTCCTCACTGTGATGTCTTCGCCAGATCTTCTGGCCGTCACGGTCGGCCCCGATGGATTGTTAAGCCAGCAGCGCGCGCCGCGCATCATTGTGAATTGTTCAACGGTGTCCGCCGAGGCCGCCGCCGAGGTCAGAACCGAGGCCGCACGCCACAACGTCGAGTTTCTGTCGGCGCCCGTCAGCGGCAACCCCGAAGCGATTGCCGGTGGATCCGGGTCCATTGTCGCTTCGGGCCCGGCGGAGGTGTTCGATGCGGTGCGGCCCTATCTGGAAGCGATCGCAGCCGGCGTGACCTACGCCGGCACGGGCGAGGAGGCGCTACTGGTCAAGCTGGCCCATAACTTGTTGGTGGGTATCTTCACCGAAGCGCTGGCCGAGGCGACGACTCTGGCGGAGAAGGGGGGCGTGGCACCCTCGGTGTTTCTTGATTTCATCGACGGGTCGGTGCTGGGCTCGAAGTTGTTGTCGGCCAAGGGAAAAGCAATTCGCGACCGCGACTACGAACCCACTTTCACCACTGCGGGCATGCGCAAAGACTTCGACCTTGGCCTGGCCGCGGCACGGAAGCTGGAAGTTCCGATGCCGATTGCCGCGAGCACCCACCAACTGCTCCAGACCGCCATCGGCCACGGATACGGCGAGTCTGACTACGTCGCGCTGTACGCGATGGCGGCCCACGGTGCTGGGCTTGCCGATGCTGAGCGCTCCTAGAAACGCGCCCACCGGCTCGTAACCCGAAGGGAGAAAGGTCATGAACGAGACAACAGTCAATTCGCCTGGCGGCGTTGCCATTGCGGGCAAGCGCGTTTTGGTGACCGGGGCGAACCGCGGTCTCGGAAAGGCATTCGTGCAGGAGCTGCTCGACGGGGGCGCGGCCCGCGTATACGCGGCGGCCCAAAATCCTGACGCGGTCGACTTTGACGATGCCCGGGTCGTCCCGGTTAGTCTCGACATTACCAAGTCCGATGACATCCGAGACGCGGCATCGGGGTGCTCAGACGTCACCGTGCTGATCAACAACGCCGGAGCGATGTTGCGAAGTCCCCTGTTGGCGTCGCCCGACCTGAGCGCGGCACGCAGTGAGATGGAAACCAATTACTTTGGCACACTGGCGATGTGCCGCGCATTCGCACCGGTGCTTGCCCGTCAAGGCGGCGGCGCGCTGGTCAACGTGCTGTCGATCGCCAGCTGGTTCGCGTCTCCGTTCAACGGTTCTTACGGGGCGTCGAAATCGGCCGAGTGGGCCCTGACCAACGCGATTCGGGTCGAACTGCGCGCGCAGGGAACCCTCGTCGTCGGCGTGCACGCGGGGTGGATCGACACCGACATGGCGGACACCGTTGCAGCAGCCAAGCTTTCACCCGGCGACGTCGCTTCCCAGACGCTGGCCGCGATTCAGCACGGTGACGAGGAGGTGCTGACCGACGACGGGACCCGCCGCGTCAAGGCGTCGCTGCCCCACGACCTCACTGCGCTGTACCCCGACGTTCAAAAACGTTGGGATGCCGGCGACCTGCCCTGGTGAGGACGGACTCGAAAGGAATTACTGATGTCAGTCGAACCGATGGCCGGTCTTGCCATCAACCACGTGGGGGTGACGGTCCCCGATATCGATGCGGCGATCGACTGGTACGGCGCGGTCTTCGGATTCCGCTGCATCATGGGCCCGCGAGAGCTTGATTCCGACGGGCACCCAGAGGCCGCCGGCTTGTTCGGCAGTGGGTTTCGCCGAGCCCGGCAGGCGCATCTGCTGAGCGCCAATTCGGTTGGTATCGAACTCTTCCAGTTCGTCGACCCGCCTACGCGCGGGCCGCGGTCGCCGGAGGATTCGGTGCGCTGGCTGGACCGCGGCCTGTGGCACTTATGCATCACCCACCCGGACGTTGCGGGCATGGTCGACCGCATCGTCGATCAGGGCGGCACATTGCTGGCGGAGCCGTATCACTTCGTGCCCGGCCGGCCCTGGATGCTGGCATACACCACTGATCCCTGGGGCACCGTGATTGAGGTGATGAGCCACAGTTATGCCGAGGCGTTCAGCAATTGGCCTCAGCCGGGCCAGGTGTCGCCGCCTGCGCTCCCGTGACCGGGGCCGGGTCACTCGGGCGCGTTATTCAACGGCTAAGACGTCTGCGGTTTCGAGGTTCTCGGCGCATCGCATCAAGAGTTCGGCGAGTCGGTTGCGCGTTGGGGCCGACATTCCCTGCAACATCATCGATTCGACGTGGCGCCCCGCCGCGTCCCCGCCGGCGAGCAGTCGTGCACCCCGTGTGGTCAGTTGCAGTGAGCGTGCCCGACCGCGCACCGGCGCGCTGGACGGCTCGACGTGTCCGTCGGCCCGCAGGGTATTCAGCACATCCTGCAGGGATTGTCGCGTAACGAAGCAGAGGCGAGCCAATTCCGCTGCCGATGCCTCGGGGTGGGCGGCGAGTGCTCGCAGTACCGAGTACTGAGCCATCGACAAACCCGTCGGCTTCAGCGCCGAATCGCAATGGCGTCGCAGGGACTGTTGTACTCGTTTGACCAGGTATCCCGGACCC
Source organism: Mycobacterium ahvazicum (assembly GCF_900176255.2). Taxonomy (GTDB): domain Bacteria; phylum Actinomycetota; class Actinomycetes; order Mycobacteriales; family Mycobacteriaceae; genus Mycobacterium; species Mycobacterium ahvazicum. The sequence continues at coordinate 992,556 of NZ_FXEG02000003.1, read as the reverse complement.
TGCTCTGCCTCCGTCATGTTAGGAACCTTACATCTATGCTACCGTCGCATATGTAAGGAACCTGACATAGTGAAGGAGTGGGCATGGCCCCTGAACCTCCGGAGCAGTCGCGGGTCTCCGCCGACGCGGCCCACGGCGACCTCCGATGATCATCGAGACCGCCACGCCGATGACCCTGGGTGTGCTGACAACGTTCGACGTGGTGTCCCATGCGCACGCTTCGGTGTTAGCGTCATTGTGTGCTACTGCAGAGGAATTCGCCTCGGACACAGCCAATTTCGCCGGTGGGGCCTGGTTGACCAGGGTGGCCGCGGCAGGGCAGTCGCACACGCCCGGCATCGAGCGTGTCGTGCAATATCTGCAATGGGACAACGGAGCAGACGGCCGGGCTCTGCTCGCCGACTCGGCAACCGCGGGTCACCCGGCCGCGGCGCATCGTGACAAGGGGGATCTCGCCATCGTGAGCACTCAGCTGTACCGAGTCGATGCCGTGGTGAGCGGCGACGGCCTGGGCCGCGCAGTCATCGAGGTGCCGCACCCGGGCAGTCAACTGGTCACCGGCATCATCACCATCGACCCCGTACCGGGCAAGCAAGGCTGGATCAACGAATACAACCAGAGCGAAACCCGTGACCACATTCAGTACCTCCCCGGCTTCGTCTCCGCCGGCTTCCTGATGGCCGAAGACAGTCAGCTCCTCACCGAATTCGTGCAGTGGGTGTCGACCGATCACTTCACCGCGGCGTTCCAGGACGACCGGTTCCGCGAACACATCGATGTGGCCAACCACTACTCGACATCGGATCTCGCTGTGTACCAGGTCGATCGAACCCTGGAGCGAATCAGGGTTCGACGTTGAGCACCGTGGTGGTATTCGGCGCCACCGGCCGAACCGGGACCCACATCGTCGATCAGGCGCTGACGCGTGGACATCACGTCATCGCTGTCGCCCGCAACCCAGCGGTCCTCGGCGACATCGCGGCGAAGTGGTCGGGTACCGGCCGACTGCGCACCGCCACCGCCGACGTGCGCGACCCGGGGTCGGTCGACGCTGCCGTCCACGAGTCAGAGGCCGTCATCTCGGCCATCGCCAGTGCGGGGCGCCATCCCGATGGGTTGTTTTCGGCGGGCACCCGCAACATCGTCAATTCTCTACAGCAGCAACAGATCTCGCGATTTATCTGCATCTCCTCGCGCGGGGTCAATTTTCACGACCCGGCGCTTCCTCTTGTCTACCGCGCAGTGATTCGTCCCTTGTTCCTGCGCGAGGTGTACGCGGACATGCAGGATATGGAGGCCATCGTGCGAGAAAGCGAGTTGAAGTGGACCCTGGTCCGCGCGGCGCGTTTGACCGACGCTCGCGCGCGCGGTGACTACCGCATCGAAGACGGACGCAATCCGCCGGGAGGGTGGACGCTATCCCGGGCCGACCTCGCGGCTTTCAGCCTCGACCAATTGGAGACACCTGAGTGGATCCGCCGAACTCCGACGCTGGCGTACTGAGGGCTTACGGCTGCTCCAACAACCTGATGGGGTGCAGGCCGTCGACCGCGCCGACAAACGGCGGGTGGATGCTGTAGCCGATCATGCGTTGGATGTCGGCAGAGAGTCGTCGCGCGACGTCCTGCGGCACCGACAGTGCGAAGGCCTCCATGGTCCGCAGCCATGGTTGGCAGTACTGGGCGGTGACGGCAAGCCGTGACTGGTCGGTGGTGTTGGCGCCGCCACCGTGCCAGAGCGTTCCGACGAAGAAGACGCAGGAGCCGGCCGGCATGACGATGGGAATCGACTTGTCGTCGGGACCGGGTGGGCGGTTGGGCCAGCGGTGGCTGCCGGGGAAGACGACGGTGGCGCCGTTGTCGGCGGTGAAGTCGTCGATCGCCCAGATTGTCGCGGCGGCCAACGGGTCTCGCGGTCGGGGGATCGGGTAGAACCCGTCGTCGTGGTGGGGCAGCTGCGCGGTCTCGCCGGGCTGAATGTTGATGGCCTGCAACGCCGAAAGCAGGTAGTTGGGCATCAACAGCCGATCGAGTACCGCCAGCACGCGCGGATGTTCGACAATTCGGTCGCACTGGCGGGTCCTGCTCAGCACGCTGTAGATGCGCTGGGGTTTTCGGCCTTCGAAGGCGTTGCGTCCGGTGTGGCCGAGCCAGGGGGTGACGGTGTCGCGGGTCTGCTGGCACTCGTCGGCGCTGAGCAGGTTCTCCCAGATGACGTAGCCGTCGCGATCGAGGGCCGCCATGTCGGCGTCGACGACCGCCGGGTCGACGGCGGCGCCGCCGCTCGCTGTCCATTTGTGCCGGCCCGCCAAGTCGTTCTTGAGGTCGGCCAGCGTCGTGACGGGCTCGTTCATGTATCGACAGTGGACCTCGGTTGACCGCCGGTCAAGCAGGCCGCGCGGGGTGGGGACTTCCGCCCCTGGTGCGGCGGTTCGGAAGATGGTCGGATTCCTGGTGAACCCGCGGCCATCAGCGATACCAGCAAGGACGTCATGCCCCGCACCGCCTATGTCACCGGAGCGGCCGGTTTCGTCGGCCGTCATCTGACCGAACGGCTCATCGCGGACGGTTGGCATGTCACGGCGCTGTGCCGGCCAACCGACCGGGTCGAGGTGCTGCCGCCCGAAGTGGACGTGCGATTCGGTGACGTCACCGATGCGTCCACCGTCACCGACACACTGTCGCCCGACACCGACGCGGTCTTCCATCTGGCCGCCAACACCACGACGTGGTCCCGGAACAGGCGGGCGCAGTTTCACGACAACGTCGGAGGCACCGCGGTGCTCGTCGACGCGGCGCTCGCTCGGGGCGCGCGGCGGCTGATCTACACGTCGTCGATCTCCTCGTTCGGGTATCAGCCCGGTGTGGTGATCGACGAGCGCACCCCGTCGAATGTCTTGCAGCGCGGGGACAACTACGGCAAAAGCAAGCGGGTGGCCGAAGAACTGATTCTGGATGCGTGCACACGCCGCGGCCTCGATGCGCTGATCCTCAATCCCGTCAACATCCTTGGTGCCCACGACTCATCCAACTGGTCGAGGCAACTGATTCTTCCGATTGCCAGCGGCAGCCTGCGGCTGGTGCCACCCGGGTCGGCGACCTGGGCGTGGGTCCGCGATGTGGTGGACGCACAACTGGCCGCGGTGACCGCCGGCGGCACCGCGCGGCGCATCGTCCTCGGCGGGGTCCGCGCATCCTTCAAAGACGTCGTCAACACCATCGAAGAGCTGCTGGGCAAACCGCCGACAACGCGGGTGACCCCGCGACTGGTCGTCGCCTTGCTGTGTGCGGCATCGACGGCCACCTCCGCGCTCAGCGGCCGCGAGCCGGAATTGACTGTCGCCAAGTATCGGCGTGCGGTGGGGGATTTGCGGGTAGACGACCGGGTGGCCCGCGAGGAACTCGGGCTGAACCACACGCCGCTGAAAGACCAACTTGCCGACACCGTCGCCTGGCTCACGCAGGTCGGGTCGTTGGGTTCGGAAAGGGTTGACAGACAATGACTATCGTCGACAAAGGCACTGACTTCGGGGTCGATTGGGTAGATGTCACCATCGAGCCGCATCACGTCGAGCAGTTCGGCGACGCGGACGTGCGGATTTACGAGGCCACCATCGCGCCCGGGGCCGCCACCATGTTTCACCGCCACACTTTCGACACCCTCTACGTCGTCACCGCGGGTGGTCGGTTCCGCTCCGAGGAGCCGGGACGTCAGAAGCCGGGCACCCGCCCGGGGCGGTCCACGCCGCTGCTGCGCCAGCTGGGGTGGCTGTTCGCCCGTAAAGTGCGCGGCGGCTGGATATCCATGCCCACCGGCACGCTCATCGCTCAGCCGCACCGCACGCACCCCCTGATCCACCGCGTCGTCGGTAACCCCGGCAACGCCGCGCCGATCCGCATGCTGGGCGTCGAACTGCACCGTGACCGGCCGGTATCGGACGTCCTGCCCGGCGGGCCCGGGATTCGGGTGGAAAACCCGGGGCACCCGTGGCCGGCCTATCGGCTGACCGGCCCGGCTGAGGGAGGGCCGCTGGAGGTCACGCTCGCCGGCGGGGGAGTGCTGGTTGTGGTGGCGGGTACGGCCACCGTCGAGCACAACGGGCAGGCTTTGGGTCCCGGTCAGGCGGTGCGGCTACCGCCGGGACGTCATGCGCTGGGGCCCGGTCCCATGGAGGCCGTGCTGATCCCGTTGTGAGGCAACGGGTTTAGTCAGTTCACCATGGGCGCCGGGTTTGCCGGCTTTGTCCCGGGGTGAAGGTGATCGGCAGGGTGCCCAGCCCGGTCATGGCGGGGGTGCCCCGGGATTGCTGGGCGCCGTCTTCGTCGACCTGGTAGTCGGGGATGCGGGCGAGCACCGCGCGGACCATGACCTCGGACATGACGCGGGCCAGATGCGAGCCGATGCAGCGGTGCGGCCCGAGGCCGAACGCGACGTGACGGTTGGGGGAGCGATCGAGAACGACTTCGTCGGGCTTTGCGAATTCGCGTTCGTCGTGGTTGGCCGACAGCCAGCTGATGATGACGCGGTCGTTCTTGCGTAGGCATTGGCCTTGTAGCTCAACGTCTTTGGAGACGGTGCGGCTGAGCGTCCGGTTGACCGAGAAATAGCGCAGGAATTCGTCAGTGGCGGTGCGGTACAGCTCGGGTCTGTCGATGAGCTGCTGGCGCAGGTCGGGGTGAGTGCCCAAATGCCTTAGCGTGAGCGCGGTTTGGGAGGTGGTGGTGTCGACGCCGCCGGCGATGAGATTCCACAGGATGTTGAGCAGCTGCTCGTCGTCGAGGCGCTTGCCGTCGAATTCGAATTGGATGAGGAAGCTGGTCAGGTCGTCGGTCGGTTTGGCGCGTCGGGTGGCAGCGTACTCGAGCACCTCGTGCATCATGGCGGGGACTTTGGCGATGGCGTCGGCGTACTCGGCGCTGTCCTGCGGGACGGCCATGACGTTGTGGAACAGGGTGGCGTACAGCGCCCAGTTGTCATAGGGCAGGCCCATCAGCTTCATCGTGAGAATCGCCGGGACGGGGCTGGCGTAGTCGAGCACCAGGTCCATCTGTCCTTTGGTGGCCTGCTGGTCGAGGAAGTGGTGTGCCGTGTCTTCCATGAAGGGTCGGAGTCTGTCGACGGCGCCGGGGGAGAGGAACGGCGCCAGCGCGTGCCTGAGCGCGAGGTGGTAGGGGCCGTCTATTTCGCCGATGCCCAGGGCCGGCTGGTTGTCGGGGCGCGGGATGCCCATCTCGCCCTGGTAGTCGACGCCGTCGGGGGCGTCGGATTCGTATTTGTGGGCGAAGGTGTCGCCGTCGCGCGCCGACTGGCTGACCGCGGCGTAGCTGCTGAGATACCAAAAGCCGTCGTAGTTGGTATTCCAAGCGACGGGGCAGCGTTGTCTCAGCTCGGCGTTAACCGCTTCTTGGTCCGCGTTGAACTCATCCGAGTGATGGTCGAAGTCGACCACGGCGTCGGGGCTGACGTCGGGCGGGGTGGGCGTTGACTGCATTCTGGCTATCTTTGCATTATTAAGCTTCTGGGTCCGCAACTGAAGTAGGAGCGATGACGGAACAGCGAACGGTTTTCAACCATGTCGGTCTGTGTGTTCGGGATACCGCGCGGTCGCGACGGTTCTACGAGGAAGTGCTCGGTTTCCAGTACTGGTGGGAGCTCGAACCGCCGGACAACATGACGGCGCAAGTGGTACAGCTTCCCGAGCCGCTTGGAGTGAAGGCAACATATCTGGTGAAGAACGGCTTTGTGCTTGAGCTCATCGATTATTCGAAGCGCGAAGTGCATGCCGGGCCGACGCGCGTCATGGATGAGGTTGGGCTGACACACATTTCGCTGTCAGTCTCGGATCTGGGTGCAGTCCTGGCGAAGATTCCGGAGTTCGGGGGATCGGTGGTCGAGGAGGCGGTGTCGGACATGATGGGCATCATCCGGGACCCGGACGGGCAGATCATCGAGCTGGTCACGGATGGCTGGCTGGCGGCGCTCCCGCCGCGGCCCTAGGGCGTCTGGCGAGTGGCAAGTCCCTGACACTCGCGCGCTAACTGGTTCGTCGCAATCGACGTGGGGCGGCACGACCACGAGCACTAGAACACCAGATAAGAACCCCTCTGGCGACATGGCGACGGGGCATCGTCTGGTCGTTACGGTTCGACGATCGACGCTGCTCGGACCACGTCCCACCAGGTCACGACAACAGGTGCCCCGCCGCGGACCTTCGTTGTTAGAAGCTTGAGGTCGATCGAGTCGACCCACGAGGGCAGATGTTCGACGAAATCGAGGTCAGCCACGAAGTAGATATCACCGCGAGGGCTGGGGTACCCAGTTGCCAACAAGTCGCCTGCAGTCGCTGGCCGCCAACGCGCTACCTTTGCGGCGCGGGCAACATGGAGGGAACCGTTCCGGGTCTCGTACAAGATAAGAAGCTTGGCACCGAGCTCTCGTCCGCCGATTTCGACGGCGCCAGCCCGATCTCCCGCGCGAACGTTGTACTGCCGCAACCGTTCTATCCATCGAAGGTGTTCATCATTTCGAACGAAACCGAGCAGCACATCCGTATCCGCAGGAGGTTCGTCCAGAAAGTCCGTTGTCAGTGACGACGTGAGGATTGGCTCACCTGGCCGATGCACAGTCGCGGTCCAGAAGCGATGCCGCTCGTCGCGCGTGACTTGGCTGGCGACGTGTGTGAGCACATCGCCCAAGAAGTAGTCGAGGGTCCCGGATGACGATGACAAACCCTCACTAGTCGGTCTGAGCGGGAAGGCGCCGAGGCCAGGCAAGACTTCTTTGAAACCCGGATGTCGTCGGATGTCCTTGATGTCCGATCCCGGATACAGCACGTATGCTCCTGCCGTTCGCGAAATTGCGTCTCGGTATGCGTGCATCTTGAGCAGGTCGTCTCGCTTAGCAACACCAGAGGTCGTCGCTTCGCCAAGCAACTCATCCGAATTGGGAGTGGATGTCAGCTGCTCGAGGAGGTTGTCGACACGGTATTTCGCATCGAAGTGGAGCCAGATCTCGAGCTCTCGCGTGGGGACGCGCGAAGGCGTGCTGCCTTCTGGTCGAATGCGGACCGAGCAGTCAGGACGCATCGCTTGGCTCCACGAGCCCCGTCGATCATCTCGTCCGGCGAACGTCCGATTAAAGAAGACCTCGACAGAAAGTGGACGGCCTCCGCGAATGATTGACCACGATAACCGCGACGCGCCGCCCGACCGCATGATCATGGAGGTGCCATCGCCGGCGACGGTGAATGCACGCGCCGTCTGGTCTTGCCCACACACTCGTCCGAGTGAATTCACTACCGCGAGAAAGCACCAAAACTCGTACAGCGTTGCGATGTTGCGTTGCGAAGCTGCGAAGACATCGGTCATGTCTCCGCAGTCGAAGCGAATGGTAGGCCCCGCCTCAGTCATCGCGAACGTTCGGAAGACTTCGCGGTAACCGGCCCGCTTGAGTAATACCTGGTCCGTAGTAGGCATTCTCTGTAGAGGGCTAACCTCCCGGAATAGCGGGTGCGCAAGGTACTCGTCGAGTCGGTCGCCGACGTCAGCAGCGATCTGCTGACCGCGACGCAGCGGCCCTGATGCCACCTTCTGCGAGGCATCAGATAGCAGATCGAGTAACTCGAGCGCGACCGCTCGCCAACGCTCCAAAGCGAACTTGACGAATTGGTTGGCTGAGTTGTCGACACTCGCTTCGGCGCGATCACGGGTTAGGGCAGCAGGTAGCGATGCTAGTGCGGCCGAGCCGCCCGTCCACGGTACCCGTCGACCGGGTACGCATACTGCGCGACGAAATGCAGCTCCAGCTGGAAAAGATGATCCAATTGGACGGATCTCTTGCTCAGATATCCATGTGCGGTGCGGTTGCGAGGTGACACGCGAAATCGCGGCTTCGAACGCTGGATTCTGCAGGTAGGCCGCGATCATCGCGAAGCGGACGTACAGAAGTTCGGCAGGCAACTCGCTTGGTGCAAGATCCAACAAACTTGGCGCAAATCCCTGCAATACTGCCTCGGCGGCGAAAGAGGATATGTCAGTCAGCATCTGGCGATATTCGGTCTCGTGATCCAGCTTGACGGCCAGGACGTCGACATCGGTTGTCCCTGTTAGCTCCGTTGCGGGGTCAACTACTTGGATCCGTAGACGCCCAACGGATTGACCGGGACGTAACCGCCCTTGCTTCCAACTCACATCGTCGGGATCGAACAGCTCCCGTGGCTCAAGTTTTACTTCCGTTGCGCCGGAGAACATTTGAATTTCGTAACGGTATATCGCCGCTTCACGCAATGCGACATCGCCGCGCACCGAGAACGTCATAGCCTGCCGACCTGGCAGGTCTGCGACCAGCAGTTCACCGACGACGTGACCATCTTCAGTTTGAAGCACCAACTGCACTGGGCCTCTGGGCATGGTTACTCAGCGAAGCTGACGAACTGATTCGCGCGAACGGTCTCGATCATGCGGAGGATCTTGTGGTGCGTGATAGGAAGCCGCGGGGCAGGACCGGCGCCTACCGCCAGCGTATCGAGCTTTGTCAGAACTGGTTCGACGCGCCGTCGCGAGCCGTGTACCTTCGGCAGAACTTTCTGCATCATCGCGAGGTCTAGCGCAGTATCGACGTCGATATCTCCCGTCGCCGCGAAGAACGCGCAGAACCGCAGGATCTCGTATAGCGTGCGATGTCCGAACTCTTGGTTTGCGCCAGCCAAGATCACGTGCGCCTCTCGAAGGGTCGAGACGATCTCGCCGCGAGCCGGATGAGGATGTTCTTGCTGCCAATCGTCGCTTTCCGCCAGCGACGTGAAGGCGCGCAATCGCTGGTCCTCTCCCGCCGGCGCAGCAATGGGCCGGTGCAGTTCGGCGTCGAGTTCATTGGAGGTCACCCGAAATTCAAAGGTGGAGGCCCTGTCGAGAACCTTTGGCGAGAACATGTAGGTCGTCTCGTCCACATTGACTGTGCCGACTACGAATAGGTTCCGCGGCAACGGCTGCCTCTGTTCTGCGTCGCGCAGAACCCATTGACGAGATGGTTGGTCGAAGACCAAATCCGGTAAGACCGGTCGCCGCGATTCGACCCCGGAGAGAAAGTCTGAGAAGTACCGCTCGACATGGGCCAAGTTCATTTCGTCGAGAATCAGCAGGTACGGGTGGTCGGGGTCGTTCGCCGCGCGGAGAACAAAGTCGAATGCTTCCGGAACAAACCACACTGGGGCGCCAGACGCCGACGAACGCAGCGCGTCCTCGTAACCAAAAATGGATTCCGGGCCTGTCCAGTCAGGTCGCACAGGCACGACGACGTGGCGATGACGTCCGTGTTCATCTGTGCCGAACCATTCACCGAGTCTCATCGCGAGCTGAGTCTTGCCCGAGCCAGCAAGTCCCGTCAGGATCGCGAAGGGTTTGGCGAGCAAACTGCAGAAGAACGATCGAACGAGGTTCGAGCTTGCTGGGAAGCGGAGTCCAGAAGCTTCCACCGCTTCGGCGAAGTCATGAAATAGTTCGGGTGTCTTGGGCGCGTCCGCCGGAGTCGGCGTTGAACGCGCAGCAGCCGGGACGGCAGGCAGGTGCTGCGCGAGCTCGGGGAACCGCTGGGCCAGTTCGTTCACGAGTTCTCCTTGAAGGCGAACGAGATACACCTGCTGGACGGATCCAGTCACCGTGAACGGTGAACCCTGCCTAATTCGGGCACCCTCGTCGATAGCTGCGAGCGCGACTGGCTCATTCAGCTCCTGATACTGCGACATAACTAGTCGGCCCGCGGCCTCCCATGCTTGGTCGTCGAGCGGGTTTGGCGCCGGTCTCGCAGCTCTGGTTACATGGCTCGCGGCCCGCAATGAGCCATTGCTGTAATGCAGAACAACGTCGCCTTCGCGAACCTCATCCATTGTGTCCCAGTGATATTGCGGGCGCCCCGCCCTGTTCAGCATCGGCGCCCATAGAAACCCTCCATCGCGCTCCTTCGCGTACGTGGCACCTTGGTTCACCCACCAGACCGATGCCTGTAGTCCGAGAAAGCTGACCCCGTGCAGGGTTAGTTCACCGCTCCTTTCGATGAGCCCACTCTCTATGAGGAGTTCTCGGTAGCGAGCGCCTTGCGACTCGAAGGTTCGGTCCGATTGCCACTGGTCGGAATTCGAATGCTCTGCTAGCGCGCGCCCAAGACCGTCGTTGGACCAGCCGGCGGTCAAGTCACGACCAATCTCAAGAGCGATGCGGGCGTCGTCCGCCAGCTCAGCACTGCTACATAGCCGGTCACGAAGGACGGCAGCCTGGGACTCATTCACAATCCACGGGTTGCCGGGATCAACGTTTTCGGCGTACGTGATACCGGACGCGGTCAGCTTGAACTTACGCTCGTCCTCGACCACCAGACCAAGCATTCGCGCGAACCGAAGACAATCACGAGCCCGTCGGTGCGGGTTCTCGAACGGTCCTTCGGACTTAAAGAGCCGCCCGGGGTCGTCGCCGAGGAGGTCTTCAATACTGGCCGAACCAAGGTCGCGAAGGCGGGCAAGCAGTAGGTTGCCATAGCTGAACTTGAGCGTCGGGATGGCCAGCACTGTCTCAGGCTAGTTGGGACGGCGAACGGCGCCCAGCATCCGAGGTGCATCGGCCCTCGTGTCCCCTACGAGGCGGACTGCCGCCTAATCTGCTTGGCAAGGACAGTGCGCGCCGGCAAGGCGCCGCGTGGCTTTCGAGATCGTGTCCGCCAGTTCCTCTAGATACCGGTGAGTGAATCCTTTGGTCAGGGGTTCGCGTGTGAGGATCCATCTCTGGAGCACTCGGCTCGCCCTGCCGCCCGTGCTGGCCTACTGACTCTTCGTGCCTGTTGTGATGTTGCTGGAACAACCACGTCTGAATCTTTCCGATCCTGCGCACTGATGGGCATTATGGTTACAGGCAGGAAGTTGCTGACGGCTTCGAATCAGCCGCGTAACAAAGGATCGACGCGTTGGATCCCATTGCTATGGCAGACGCAATCGCAGCCGAGGCGCACGCGGGCCAGGTCGACAAGGCCGGCATGCCGTACATCGGGCACGTCCGTCGGGTCGCCTCCTACGTGGACCCTGATAACACCAATGCCGTCGTCGCGGCATTGCTGCACGACGTCATCGAGGACACCGACATCGACGCGATCGCACTGAGCGATCGCAGAATCCCGCAGGCAGCCATCGATGCAATCGAGCTGCTCACCCGACGCAGTGACCAACCATCCGCCGAGTATTACCAACAAATCAACGACCACCCGATCGCCCGGGAAGTGAAGCTGGCGGATCTGGCGGACAACACCGACCCCGACCGGATGGCAACGCTGACCGAGTCCGACCGCGCCCGACTGACCCAGAAGTACGGCGGCGCCTACGCAGCGCTCGGTGCCGACTTCGACGATGGGGCCCGGCGCAGAGCGCGCGCGGCGCAGTGACCCCACTTGTGCTGTGATGAGGCGGTGGCGCTATCTGCCTACGAGCAAGAACAGCTCAAGAAGGTCACCGCGCATAAAGAGCGCGCCCTTCGTCCGTCGCGTCGCCTGATCCCCGCAATTCCCGACAGCGTGCGTGGCATTGGCCCGGGGCTGGTCAATAAGGCACTGAAGGTGTCGGGTCTGGACAAGGTGACCGACTCCGGGGCGGCGCTGCTCGGCACCACGGCCGCGAACGCCGGCAAAGCGATGACCAAAACCGGTCAAATGACAACGTCGCCCAGCCTGGTGATCGGTGCCTATGCGCGCCAAGGCCATCCGGTCCACCACCTCGACGACATCCGCAAGCTCGACCTGAGCACCATCGACGACGTGGCGGCGTTTGCTTTCACGCGGCACGCCTACTCAATCTCGGCAGCGGTCGAAGGTGCGGCAGCCGGTCTCGCCATCAGCACTGGTGAGGCAGTCGCGACCGTCGGTGCGGCGGGAACCGCCGGTGTCGCGGCCGGGCCAGGACTGGGGACAGTCGTCACGGCCATGGGTGTCGACGCCGCAGTGCTCTTGACCGCGTGCAGCAGCGTGGTGGCGCAAGACGCTTTGTATTACGGCTATGACCCGTCCCAGCCCGCCGAAGAAATTTTCATGATGCAGGTGATCGGGCTGGGTCTAGCCGGAACAACATCGGCGAAAGCCGCTGCCTACCAACAGCTTACGCTGTTGACGGAAAGCCTAGCCCGCAACGCCGCGTGGCATGAGCTCGACGAACAGACCTTCGCCAAGGTGGCTCAGAAGTTCGCCGTCAAGTTCACCGAGAAACTGGCCAGGTCAAAACTCTTCCAACTCGCACCCGTCGTTGGAGTCGGGATCGGCGCGGCCTTGAACTGGAAAGCGGTCAACGACATTGCCGACGCCGCGTACTGGGCCTACCGCGAGCGCTTCCTATACGACAAAAGCGGTGCCGCCGGCGACAACGACGACGAAGCGCTAGACCTCATCGACCTCCTCAAGTCGGAAGGCATCCAGATTGCCGATACCGACGAACGTGAGTGACGGAGGAACAGCCCATGCGAGCCTTGCGCTTCGACACGTTCGGTGACCCCACCGTCCTGCATGTCACCGAGCTGCCCGCCCCGAAAGCAACAAAGCAGGAAGCGGTGATCCGCGTCGAAGCCGCATCGGTCAACCCGTCCGATGTGAAAAACGTTGCCGGCCTGATGGACTGGACGGTGCTGCCGCGCACGCCCGGACGCGACTTCGCCGGGGTGGTCGTCGGCGGCCCGTCCGAATGGGAAGGCGCCGAAGTGTGGGGCACCGGCGGTGACGTCGGCTTCACCCGCGACGGCTCACACGCCGAGCTGATGAAGGTGCCCATCGAAGCGCTGGCGCGCAAGCCAGAAAAACTCAGCTTCGACGAGGCCGCCGCCGTCGGCGTCAACTTCGTCACCGCGTGGGCCGGCGCGGTCGAGACGGCCCAGCTGCAAGCCGATGAAACGATCGCCATCTTTGGCGTATCCGGGGGAGTCGGCGGCGCCGTCGCGCAGATCGCGCACGCCCTCGGCGCCCGGGTGATCGGCGTGGGCCGTCGCAAACCCGACCCGCAGACCCCCGCCGCCCAAGCCATCGACGAATTCGTCACCCTCGACAAAGACACCGCCGCCGAGATCAAACAACTCACCAACGGCAAGGGCGTCGACATCGTCTACGACGCGGTCGGCGGCGTGACCACACCAGCCGCGCTGGCCTCGCTCGCCCGGCGTGGCCGGCTGGTGGTCATCAGCGTCGTCGGCTCGCCAACAGTCGACATCGATCTCAGAGCGTTGTACCGCAACGAAACCCGCATCCTCGGCGTCGACAGCGGCAAGCTCAGCGTCGTCGACTGTGCGCAACTACTCGAAAAGATGTTGCCCTACTTCGAATCCGGCGAGTTCCGCCCACTGCCCATCACCGCCCGCTACTCCCTCGACGACAGCGCAGCAGCCTACAACGCGGTCGCCAGCCACACCCCGGGCCGCGTCGTGATCAATCCCCAAGAGAGGCAACCGCAATGGCAACGGACCTGACCGAACACACCATCACCGACGAAGTGTTGAAAACGTTCGACACCGCCACCGATGAACGCTTCCGCCAACTCTTCCGAAGCCTGGTCCAGCATCTGCACGATTTCGCCCGCGAGGTGCGGCTGACCGGGGACGAGTGGTTCACCGCGATGGACTTCATCGAACGGCTCGGCAAGATCTCCAGCCCCACCCGCCAGGAGGTGGTGCTGCTCTCCGACATCCTCGGTCTGTCGATGCTGCTGGACAAAATCAACGAACAGACCGGCGGATCGGCCACCGACTCGGCGCTGCTGGGTCCGTTCTATGTCCAAGACCGCCCGACCGCGCCCAATGGCGCCGACATCGCCAATGGTGTTGCGGGAACCCCGATGTTCATGGCCGGCCGGGTCGTCGACGAGCAGGGCAGGCCGATCGCCGGCGCCCAGGTGGACACCTGGCACAGCGACGGCACCGGGTTCTACGACGTGCAAATGACCGAGCCGCTGCACGGCGAGTTCGCCATGCGCGCATTGCTGACCACGGATCACGACGGCAAATTCTGGTACCGCTCGATTACGCCGCGCTACTACCCAGTGCCCACCGACGGCCCGTGCGGGGAAATCCTGCGCGCCGCCAATCGATCCGTGATGCGGCCCCAACATGTGCACTTCTGGTTCCACGCCGACGGTTACCAGCCGCTGATCACGCAGCTCTTTCTCAAAGACGACCCCTACATCGATTGCGACGCCGTGTTCTCGGCGCAGGAGTCACTGAAGGCCGACTTCGTGCGCCACGAACCGGGCGTCGCGCCGGACGGAACGAAAGTCGACGAACCCTTCGTCACGCTGGACTGGACGTTCACCCTCGCGGCACAGTGAAGCCATGACACGCCTCCCGTTAGCCGACCTCGACCAGCAGCCCGAGTCAACCCGCGAGTGGGCGGCCCGTCGCGGCAACCTCAACGTGTTCCGGCTACTGGCCAACGCGCCCAACGTATTTCCCGGATGGATACAACAGGTGGACGAGCTGTATGCCAGCCCGACCTTCAGCGCGCGCCTGCGCGAAGTGATCGTGCTGCGCGTGGCCAACCTGCAGGAGTCAGCCTACGAACTCGCCCAGCATCTGCCAATGGGCCGCGCCGCCGGGCTGACCGAGCACCAGCTCGAGGCCCTGGCCACGGGCGACCTCGATGACGCCGGCTTCAGCGCCGACGAACGCACGGCGCTCGACGTCGTCACCGAGTTGTGCACCACCCACCACCTGCGCGACGAGTCCTTCGACGCCGCCCAGGCCGTGTTCGGCGACGCGGCGCTGACCGAATTGCTCACCCTCGTCGGCTGCTACTACGGGCTGGCGCTGGTGCTCAACGCGGTGGACTTGGAGATCGAATGACGCGCATCCCGTACCTGCGGCCCGAAGACATGAACGACCAAGCTCGCGAATTGACCTTGGAGCGCGGCAATCTCAACGTCTACCGCACGATGGCCAACGCCGAGAACGTGTACACCGGCTGGATGATGGCCGGGCGTGGTGGCCTGACGAGTCCGGTGGTGCCGCGGCGGCTGCGCGAATTGGTGACGCTGCGCACCGCCTATCTGATGGACTGCGCCTACGAACTCGGCCAGCACCGGGACGTGGCGCGCGACGGCGGCGTCAGCGCCGACGAGATCAACGCGGTTACCACCGAGTCCGATTGGGAAACAGGCTATTTCGAGGGGACCGAACTCGCGGTCTTACGGCTGACAACCGAACTTGTCAGTACGCGCGCGGTGCAGGCCTCGCTTTTCGAAAGCGTGCGGACGGCCCTGGGGCCGGAGGCCACCGTGGAAGTGCTGATGATTATCAGCAGGTACGCGGGCCTGGCGTTGATGCTCAATGCGCTCGACGTCGACCTCGACGACTCCGCGCGGCTGCCCACGCTGCCCATCGGTGACTAATTTTGCACAAGTCTAACGATGCGGTCCTGATTGCCCGTAACGTTGCACAACGTGGTCGCGCGCAAGCCCCCGTTGACGCGTCTGTCAGCCGACGACTGGCTGCAGGCCGGCTACACCTTGCTCGCCGAGGAGGGGGCGCGCGCCCTCAAGATCGAACGGCTGTGCCAACAAGTCGGCGCCACCCGCGGCAGCTTCTACTGGCACTTCGAGGACATGGACGGCTACCGCGCCGCACTGGTCGACTCGTGGAATGCGTTCCGCGAGGAGGATCGGCAAATCCTGGCCGAGATCGACGCGCTGCCGCCCCGGGAACGCTTGTCCGCCTTGATGATTTCCTTGGTGAGGCCGCAACACTGGATGCTGGAACGCGCGATGCGAGAGTGGGCCCGCACCGATCAAACCGCCGCCGCGAACATTCGCGACGCCGATCGCCGGCTGCTTCGCGCCGTCACGAAGGCCTATGGTGAATGTGGATTCAGCCACGAGGACGCCAAACTGCGCGCCGAGCTGACCTTCGCGGCGGGCATCGGACTGCTGCACCTCACCGCCTCGCCCGGCCAAGCGCAGAAGCTGGCTCAACACGAACGCTTCCTGGACCTGATGCTGGCCGACGCGAAGTAATCACACCATCGCGATCGGCGAGATCTTGGCGCCAATCGCCAACGCCCCGGCCAACTCCCGGCTCACGTCGTAGTCGAACACGACATGGCCCGCGGCAATGTCCACATCGCGCTTGGCGCGCTGCAGCGGGCTGGACAAGAAGTGAGCGCTCGCGCCGGCGGCCTCCAGCAGATCGGCGATGATCGCCCGGCACTCGTGCACGGTGTACGCCGCGGCCAGCCGGGCATTCGCCCGGACGGATCGACGCACACGTTCACCGCTGACCACCAGCTCGTCGATGGTCGCGGCAGTCTCGGCCACCAGCGCCCGCAGCGCGCGCAGCCGCACGGTCGCATCGCCCAACCTGATCTGCGCGGCGGGCTGATCCTTTTGCGCCACACCGCTATACGCCAGCACGCGGCCGCTTAGCCGTTCGGCGAACAGCTCGGTCACCCGTTCGGCGGCACCGAGCACCGGCATCGAGGCCACCAACGCGAGCGCGGGCACCAGCGGCCACCGGTAGGTAGCCGCCCCGTGCACCTGCGCGCCCGGGGCCGTGCCGCCGTAGATGTCGGCCACGCTCGCGATGCGGTGTTCAGGGACGAAGACGTCGGTCACGATCAAGTCGTGGGAGCCGGTCGCGCGCATGCCCGCGGTGTGCCATACGTCGTCGACCTCGACCTGGTCGGCGGGCAGCACCACGAGCGCCGCAACGATGCCGTCGTCGCGCTCGATCAGCGCACCCACGATCACCCAGTCGGCGTCCATCGCCCCCGTTGCCCATGACCACTTGCCGGTCAGTCGCACGCCGCCGTCGACCGGAGTGCCACGGCCGGTCGGGGCCAACGGCGCCGGCGCCAGTACCGGACCCGAGGCGAACACTTCCTCCTGAAGCCGCGGGTCGAACAGCGACAGCATCCAGTTATGCAGCGCGTAGAACCCCAGCGTCCACGCGCTCGACGCGCAGCCGTGTGCCATCAGCCGAATCGGTTCCAGCACTTCGGGAAACGATGCCTGGATACCACCGAACCGGTCCGGGAGCAGCAGCCGGAACAGCTCCGTCTGCCTGAACTCGCCGACCGTCGCCGCGGGCAGGCGCCGCAGTTGCTCGGCCTCCTCGGCACGCGCCGCTAACCGCGCGACGAATTCGTCGGTGATTCCGTGCAACGGGCGGCTGGCAACCGCGGACATGCGGCCACGGTAACATACTTTTTAGTATGTTCAGGCGGTCAGTTGCCGAATCCGGTATCGGTCGGCGCGTGCACCACGATGGCCGGTCCGCTGGCGGTGTCGTCGAGTCGGCTGGCGGCGAAGGACACACCCTTGTCGATGTAGGCGCCGCCGTCGGCGTAGGTGTCGTGGGCGGCGAAGTTCATGCCGTCCGAGCACACCGGGTCATCCGTCGCACAGACCTTGAGCGTCTTGGCCTGATAGATCGGCCCGATGACCAGAGGCGGCTGGCCCAAGAAGTTCATCGCCCGCACGTTGGGCGTGCCGAAGAGCACCACCGCCGCGACGTGGTCGGCGATTTCGGGTGCCAGGGGCTTGGGCACGGTTGCCGGGTCGACACCGTCGGGCACCTGCGCCGAGGTGACAAAGCCCATCACGGCCGCGCCCTGCGAGAATCCGCTGAGCACCATCTTGGTCTTCGGGCAACTGCTCGCCATCGACACGACATGAGCGCCGGCATCCCTGATTCCGTCAAGGCCGGTCTGCCACTCATTGCTGGCGGGGTAGTTGACCGCGTAGACGTCGACGGATTTTCCGGCTTCGCGCGCGCGCAGACCGTCGACGAAGGCCTGCCCGGTGGGACCGATGCCCTCCGGTTCGCCCGTGCCACGCGCGAACACCACTTGGGCGTCGGGACATGGCTCGGCCAGAGCCGACGGAGTAGGGGAGACTAGGAAACTGCTACCAAGGCCCACGGCTGCTATCGCGGTGGGTTTGATGAATCGAATGATGTGACCGGCGATCATGCCGAAGTAAGTGCCCATCGGTGCCCATCCCAAACCTTTGAGTTCCAAGACCAGTTCACCACCGTTGCCAAGGACCACAAAAGCGACACGCAGAAGTTCGGTGGTGGTCTTGTACGGCCTGATATCCCCGGTCAATACCGAAGGACTGCTGGCCGGTCCCGATGTCGTGCCTTTACAAATCAATCGGCTTGATCTTGAGGATACAGACGGATTGTTACCATCGCGCGGTGAGCGATCCGGCTGCGTATCGGGGGCTCGCCCGGCTGAAATCTGTTTCTAGACGCGACGTCTTGAAAGTTGCCGGTGCGGCCCCGTTGTTCGGTGTGACAACGCTTGTTGCCCCGTGCGCATCAGCCGCCGGCTCATCGGTCTTCCTCGACGCGGGCCACAACGCCGTCAATGACGCCTCGATCAATGAGCAAGTTCCGAACGGCCGGGGTGGCACCAAAGCGTGCCAAACGTCGGGCACCGCGACGACCGGTGGTTATCCGGAGCATGCGTTCAATTGGGCCGTCGTCGGCCTGATCAATGACTCGCTGCGGCAGCTGGGTGTGAATACCGCGCTGTCCCGCGACAACGACAGCTCCGTCGGGCCGTGCGTCGACCAGCGCGCCGCGCAGGCGAACGCGATGCACCCTAATGCAATCGTGAGCATTCACGCCGACGGTGGTCCCCCGTCCGGCAGCGGATTTCACGTCAACTACTCGGCCCCGCCACTCAACGACGTCCAGGCCGTCCCGGCGGTGCAACTGGCCCACACGATGCGAGACGCCCTGGTGCAAGCGGGTTTTCATCCGTCCACCTACGTCGGGTCGGACGGCCTCTACGGTCGCGCCGACCTGGCCGGGCTGAACCTGGCCCAGTACCCGGCGGTGCTCGTCGAACTGGGCAACATGAAGAATCCGGACGAAGCGGCGCTGATGGAAAGCGCGGACGGACGCGCGAAGTACGCGGCGGCCGTCACGCAGGGGATCGTTGCGTTTCTGGACGGTCGCTGAAACTCAGCCTGGGACGGCTGCTTTGGGGACTTCGGTCGGCCAATCGGCGAGCGTGTCCAGATAGAGCTGACGCACCTCGGCGATGCGCTCCGGCAGCGTCTCCAGCGTCCACTCGTCGACCGGGATCGGCGGCAGCACGGCGACATCGACTGTGCCCGGGGTGATCTTGAGCGAGTTCTTGGCGGCGATGATCTCGGCGTTGCGGATCACGATCGGCACGATCGGAATGCCCGCGGCCATCGCGATCCGGAACGCTCCCTTCTTGAACGGCCCCACCCCGGCCATGGTGTCGCGCGAGGTGCCTTCCGGGGCGATCAGGATGGACAGGCCGTGCTTCGCGCGTTCCTCGACGTCGTGCAGGGTTTCCACCGCGGCGGCGGGGTCGTCGCGGTCGAGGAAGACGCCGTCGTTCAACTTGAGCAGCGTGCCGATGATCGGGTCGCTCGCCAGTTCCTTCTTCGCGATTTTGATCCAGTCGTTGCGCAGCAGTGCGGCGGCGATGAAGGGGTCGACTCCGTTGCGATGGTTGTAGAGGAAGACGGCCGGGCGCTGGGCCGCCAAGTTCTCGGTGCCGATCACGCGGTAGCGAATGCCGTTGGTGGCGAGCAACAACTGCGGCCAGGTGGACAGGAAGAAGTTCAGCCCGCGTCGACGGTTGCGGCTGAGCAGGCCAACGGCCAGCGCGCCCGCGCCGACCGGCAGCGCCAGACCGAAGCCGGCGACCAGGTTTGCCTGCCTGCGAAGACGGACGCCGCGCGGCGTCTCCGGCAAACCCGTCGTCGTCATGTCCTGCCTCCCGATACATTGCATTGGATCCCAGCGGCACGCCGATTGTAAGGAGCTATTCAGCCAAGCCGCATCCGCAGGGGCGCACCGAAAAGTTATGGTAAACAGCAGGTTTGGTCATGGTGAACGCAAAGGGCGGGTGAAACCGCTTACACCAGCTGCGCGGCCGTGGCCATGACGATGAGCAGCAGCGTGGCGATTCCGATGACGTACACGGGGCGACGAGGGCTGATGTCGGCCGGGAGCGGTCGGCGCTGCAGGATCGCCTGGCGCCGGAACGCGATCAGGTAGGTACACATTGCCGCTAGCAGAGCCACACCCGCCGGGATCAACGGCAGCCATCCCCGGGCACCGTGGATTTCCCTGACGGCCAGCAGCACGCCGTTGGCCAGGAACGCGAACGATGTTCGGGACCAGGCAAGCGTGGTGCGTTCGGCCTGTAGCCCGCGGACCGGATTGCCGTGCGCCGCCGTCAACCCGAGACGACCTTCAGAACGACCAACCCGAGTGCGACGACCCCGACCAGGCTGAGACCGACCGCGAGGTAGGCCGGCGACGGATGACGGGGCAGGGGGTCGCCGCGGCGCATGGCATGATCCGCCTGCTGCCAGCGCAACAGCCCCATCCCGCTGGTGAGGATCGCTAGCACCACGAGGGCGAGGCCGAGCAGGCGGCGGGCACCCGGCACCGTCATCTCCGGAACGAGCTGCACCAGGGCGACCGCCGCCGCGAGCAGCCCCAGCGCGGTGCGCTGCCAGGCCAGAAAGGTCCGTTCGTTGGCCATGGTGAACCGGTAGTCGGGCTCTTCCGTGCTGTCCAGGTGACGCTCGGTGATGGCCTTGTCGGACACGGCTACCTCGCAGGAGATATGGGAACAAGCATTTCTTTACCCATGATTTTAACTAACCGCGTTGCTGACCAGCGCGCCTTCTGCCGCGCCGTTGCATGATGAAGGTTGTGGTTAAGGCGTTGTTGTTCGACGTGCAGGGCACCGCGACGGATTTCCATTCGACCGTCTGCGACGAGGCGCACCGGATCAGCGCGGGACGTCACCCGGAGCTCGATTGGCCCGACCTGGTCCGGCGTTGGCGGGCAGGCTACTTCGCCACGCTCGAGGCTGCGCGCAGCAGCCAGAGTGGATGGGTTTCGGTGCACTCGGTATACCGCGCCGCGCTGGACACCCTGCTGGCCGAGTGCGGCATCGACGGCTTCACCGATGCCGAGCGCGAGGAACTCACCCTGGCCTGGCAACGACTCGAGCCCTGGCCGGATGTCGCACCCGGGCTCTCCTGGCTGAAGAGCGACTTCACCTTGGCGACGCTGTCGAACGCCGACGTGTCCGCCGTCATCAATATCTCCAAGCGTGCGCGATTGCCGTGGGATGCGATCTTCGCCGCCGAGATGGCGGGGGTTTTCAAGCCGGACCCGGCGATCTATCGGATGGCGGCGACCTACCTGGGCCTGGAACCGGCCGAGATCATGATGGTGGCCAGCCATAAATACGACCTCCGCGCGGCGGCCGAACTCGGTTTTCGCACGGCGTTCATCGCGCGTCCGCTGGAATTCGGCGCCGACGGCGATCCCGACGTGGAGTATTCGGACGAGTTCGACATCAACGCCTCGGACTTCCTCGACCTCGCCGATCAGCTGGGCGTCTGGTGGCCGTCTTGAACGGTGAACGCCGGCGGTACGGTATTGGTCAGCGCCGGGTCCGGTTTCTCCGAAGCCATCGATAACAGGCCCCGCACCGCGCGTGCGGCCAGTAGCCAGTTCGCCGGCTTCTTCATGTCCAGCCCGCCGAGGAGCTGTTTGATCATCGTCAGCGTGTCGAAGTAAATGCGTTCGCAGACAAGCGTTTCGGTGTCGTCGAAGACGAAGTAGGCGTTCATGCGGACCCGGAAGCGGCTGCCGGTGGGCGGAACCTTGCCGAGGAAACCACGATGGGTGCCCATCAACCAGAACTCGACGATCACCGCGTCGGCACTGTGCCGCAGCGCGATGATTTCGTGGTCCTGATCGGGGAACGCGGTGCGCGTGTAGTTGTAGTAGCCACGCACCGCGTCGTGTCCGTCGTGGACGACCAGCTGCGGGATCAGCTCGTAGTGGGGGTGTGGGAAGGTCGCCAGCACGTCGTCCCAGTCCTGGCGGACCTCGTCGTGGAAGTGGTCGAGCACGAGTTTCTGGCGTGCGGCCAGCACTTCGGGGGCGGGAAACGCGGGGGCTGTCATCCGGCCAGCGTAATCCCGGGCGGTGCTGCTGATATCGCGAGCGCTGTGGCTTCCGGCGTGGCTTCGGAGGCCCTAGCCCGGGGTAGTCCAGGACACCGGCAGCGTCTTGATCCCGTGAATGAATTGGGACAGCAACCGCGCTGGCTTGCCGGTCACCGTGACGTCGGGGATTTCGCGGCGCAGTTCGTCGAAGACGACCCGGATCTCGCGACGAGCCAGGTTGGCGCCCAAGCAGAAATGTGCGCCGCCGCCGCCGAAGCCCAGATGCGGATTGGGGTTGCGCGCGACATCGAAAGCCCACGGGTTGTCGAACCGCGACTCGTCGCGATTGGCCGAGTTGTAGTACAGCGCGACCTTGTCGCCTTCGGCCATCTTGACGCCGCTCAACTCGAAGTCGCGGGTCAGGGTGCGGCGCATGTAGATCACCGGGGAGGCCCACCGCACGATCTCCTCGACCGCGGTGGGCGTCAGGGCCTCGAAGTCGGACCACCACTTCTCCCGTTGCTCGGGAAAGCGCGACAGGGCCAGCACGCCATGGCTGATCGCATTGCGGGTGGTTTCGTTGCCCGCCACTACCAGCAGGATGAAGAACGACGCGATCTCCTGGGAGGTAAGCCGATCGCCGTCGACCTCGGCCTCCACCAGCGCCGTGGTCAGGTCGTCGTGGTGGTTGGACCGGCGGTCGTCGGCCATCGCGGTCGCATAGGCGCCGATGTCCATCGACACCTGCATGAACTCTTCGAAATCCAAAGTCAGATCGGGGTCGCCGAACCCGAGAATCACGTTGGTCCAGTGGAAGATTCGCTGATGGTCCTCTTCCGGGATGCCCATCATGTCGCAGATGACCTGCAGCGGCAGTGGCCCTGCCAGCTCCGCGACGAGGTCGGCCTGGCCGTCGGGATGGTTGGCGGTCAGTGAGGTGACCAAGCGGTGGGCCCGCGCCTTCACCGAAGCCTCAATGCGGGCAACGACTTTCGGTGTGAACGCCCGGCTGACGATCGAGCGCAGCCGCTGGTGTCGCGGGTCGTCCATCACGATCATCGAGCCGAAATACTCGGCCAATTCCGGTGTCTGGTCGTTGATCGTGATGCCGCTGGCGGAGCTGAAGATGTCGGGATGGCGGCTGGCGAAGTGGACGTCGTCGAGCTTGGTCAGCGCCCAATACCCATTGCCGGTCTCGAATCCCTCGTACTGAATCGGCGACCAAAACGAGATCGGGGCTTCCCGGCGCAAGGTGGCGAAAGCCGCGTCGCGCAGGTCGTCGTTGCGCACCCAGAAATCGAGCGACTCGAGCTGGACATCGGCGAGCGGGAGTTCGGGCGGGGGTGTTCCATTCGGTCGCGACGCAATACCGGTTTCGGTACTCACGTGGCCTTCCCTTCGACGTTGAAAGGGGTATCAAGAGCTGACACTGCGGAGCCTAGACCCGGATCAGTGCGTGCAGACGGTTCTCGCGGGAACGCCCGTCGTCGCCGTCGCGGCGCTGACCACGTTGCCGTCCATCAAAATCTTGCAGGAGATGGGGCCCGGCCCCTGCGCGCTGATCGCGAACACCTGCCCGCCGAACGCGGTGAACTCGGTGGACCAGGGCAGCGGCGCGTTCACCTGATGCAACTGCCCGGTGTCGGTTTGGTAGTAGATGAACTGCGCGACCGCCGGGCCATTGACCTCGTAACGGACCTGGGGCATCTGCGGAATGGCGTGCGCGACGCCGCAGGCGTTCGCGAACCCGAAACCGACAGCCAGCAGCATCGACGGTGCGGCGAGGTGCGTTCTCATGAATTGCATCGTGTCACCACCGGCGACGGTAGGGAAGCGGTTGGCGTCAGACGCTGTCAGGAGACCCGGCCGATGCGGCGAACCGCCAGGGCGCCCAGCAGAACAACAGCGCACGCCGCCCCGACCCCACCCGAGATCAGCAACGGCAGCCGACCGTCGGCGCCCCACAAGAAGCCGGCCCACAGGCCCGCCGCCAGCACCGCACACCCGCTGAGCCCCTGGAAGACGCCCTGGGCGCTCGATTGCAGGGATTCCCCGACGAGTGTCGATATCCAGGCCTTCGCGACGCCGTCATAGCAGGCGGTGAACATCCCGTACGCGACGATCAGGGCCGACGCGAGCGCCGCGTCGGCGGTGATGCCCAGACCGATATACCCGATCGCGAAGAACACCAGACCGGCAGCGTAGACGACCGAACGACCGAAACGGTCCGCCAGCCACCCGGCCGGGAAGCTGGCCACCGCGTAGACCAGGTTGTAGCCGACGTAGGCCAGGATGACATCGGCCACCGAGAAGCCGATCTCCTTGAGCCGCAACAGAAGTAGCGCGTCAGGGAAGTTGGCGAGGCTGAACACCACCAGAAACGAAACCACCGCCCAGTACCGGCGGGGCAGCAGCCGGGTCTCGGCGAACACACGAACGCCGGTGCCTCGCCGCACCTCTCGCGGTCGTTCCCGAACCCAGGCGATGACCAGCACGCTGAGCACAGCGGGGATCACCGCCAGATAGAGCACCGGACCGATCCGGTGATGAAACAGCTCATATCCGGCCAGCCCGAGCAACGGCCCGATGACCGCGCCGAGCGTGTCCCACGCGCGGTGGAACCCGAACACCCGGCCACGCTGGGCGGCATCGATTCCGTCGATCAGCAGTGCATCGCGTGGCGCACCCCGCAGTCCCTTGCCCAATCGGTCGACAACCCGTCCGAGCAGCACGCCGGGCCACGCGCTGGCGACGGCGACGAAGACCTTGCCGAGCGCCGCCATTCCGTATCCGGTCGCAATCAGCGGCCGGCGGGAAAAGCGGTCGCCCAACGGGCCCGACACCAGCTTGGTGATCGACGCGGCGCCCTCCGCGGCGCCTTCCACCGCCCCGACCACCGACGGTGGCGCCCCCAAAACGGTCGTCAAGTAAATCGGCAGCAGCGGGTAAAGCAACTCGCTCGCGGCGTCTTGCAGCAGTGACACCAGCGACAGCACCCACACATTCCGGGTGAGCCAGACCGGGCCCTTACTAATAGCGGCGTCGGGGCGACTCATCGCGGCATCCCTGTTCGCACAGTCAGATGTTAGGTGCCACACCTGTCGCCCACTTAATGTGAAGCGGGGGGCTGGTGACCGGAAGGTTGGGTATGTCGATAAGCAGCTCAAAGCGCGTGGTGGTGTTTGGAACCGGCTTCGTGGGCAGGATGGTGATCCCCGAGATCGTCAAGCACCCGCTGTTTGAGTTGGTGGGCGTCGGCGTCAGCAATCCGGACAAGGTCGGCCGCGACGTCGGCGACATCTGCGGGATGTCGGAGAAGGTGGGCGTTCTGGCCACCGACGACATGGACGCGCTGATCGCGCTGAAGCCCGACGCGCTGGTGCACTACGGCCCGACGGCGATGCACGCCAAAGAGAACATCAAGCTGATCACCAGCTTCCTGCGCGCCGGCATCGACGTGTGCTCGACGGCCATGACGCCATGGGTGTGGCCGACGATGCACCTGAACCCGCCGAACTGGATCGAGCCCATCACCGAGGCCTGTGAGCTGGGTGAGTCGTCCTGCTTCACCACCGGCATCGACCCCGGATTCGCCAACGACCTGTTCCCGATGACGCTGATGGGCCTGACATCGGAGATCCGCAAGGTGCGGGCATCCGAGCTGCTGGACTACACCAACTACGAGGGTGACTACGAGTTCGAGATGGGCATCGGCCGCGAGCCCGAATTCAAGCCGATGCTCGAAGACCGCGACATGCTGATCTTCGCCTGGGGCGCGACCGTCCCGATGATCGCGCACGCCGCCGGGATCATGCTCGACGAGATCACCACCACCTGGGACAAGTGGGTGACTCCGACCGAACGGAACTCCGCGCGGGGCGTCATCAAGCCCGGGCACGTCGCCGCCGTCCGGTTCACCATCAGCGGCGTCTACAAGGGCGAGACTCGCATCCAGCTCGAGCACGTCAACCGCATCGGACTCGACGCCGCGCCCGACTGGCCGACCGGTCACGACAACGACGTCTACCGCGTGGACATCGAAGGAACCCCGAGCATCTTCCAGGAGACCGCGTTCCGGTTCACCGACGGCTCCGGCCGCGACGCCGCCGCGGCCGGGTGCCTGGCGACCGGACTGCGGGCATTGAATGCGGTGCCGGCGGTCAACGATCTGCGCCCCGGCTGGGTCACGCCGCTGGATCTTCCGCTTATCGCGGGAACCGGCAACATACGGTGACCAGGGCTTTAGACTGAGCCGAGACGTTATACAGCTCACGCATAGCCAACGCAGAGATTGGCTATAGGTATAACCGTCAAAATCGGGGTAGGCGGATGCGGGGGCATACCGCTCGATAACGGGGATTGGGACCATGTCAGACGGAGCTACGCCCGCGCTGGGGCTCTCGATTGGTGCCACCAACTTCGCCGCGGTCACCGCCGACCAGGCCATCACGCGCAAGCCTGTCATGACGCTGTTCCGCGAGCGCCTGCCCGAGATCGGGGTGCCGTCGGAGAATCCGCGGCTGGACCAGCCGGGCCTGGTGATCACCGACTTCGTCGATCGCGTCGGCGACCCGATCGGCATCGTGGCGGCCGACGGCTCCGTGCACCGCAGCGATGTCTTGGCCGCCGACGGATTGCGTGCCCTGGCGTACGCCGCCACCAATGGCGCCGGCCTTCCGGAAAACGTCGCGGTGACCCACCCCGCGCACTGGGGATCGAACGCCGTCGACGCGCTGGGTTCCGCGCTGAGCCGGGTGCCCGAATGGGCAAACCGCGAGCGGCCGCTGACGTTGATCCCCGATGCCGCCGCGACGCTGTTCGCGGCGCGGGCCAACCCCGGCATCCCGGCGCGCGGCACCGTCGCGGTATGCGACTTCGGCGGCAGCGGCAGCAGCATCACGCTGATGGACGCCGCCGGTGACTATCAGCCGATTGCCCCGACCGTGCGGCACCTCGACTTCTCCGGTGACCTGATCGATCAGGCGCTGTTGACCACGGTGTTGGCCAACCTGCCCAGCGCCGATTCCTTCGATCCGTCCGGCACCTCGGCGATCGGGCCGCTGAGCCGGCTGCGCACCGGATGCCGCATTGCCAAGGAACAACTTTCGTCGACCACGGTCGCGACCCTGGCCGAGGGGCTGCCGGGCATACCCGGCGAAATCCGGCTCACCCGTAACGAACTCGACGACGCGATTCGTACCTCCCTGACCAATTTCGTTGCGGTGCTGGATGAAACGTTGGTGCGCAACGGGATTCGTGATCTGATCGCGGTGGTGTCGGTCGGCGGCGGCGCCAACATCCCGGCGGTAACCACGATGCTCTCCGGTCACTTGAGGGTTCCGGTCGTGACGACGCCGCGACCGCACCTGGCCCCGGCCATCGGTGGGGCGTTGCGTGCGACGCGTGGGCCGGCGGAGACCAGCGCGACATTGCTGACTCCGTCGGTATCCCGCGCGACCGCGGCAGCCGTGGCGGCGGCACCAGCGGCACCGGTCGCGGTCGAGGAGCGCCCGTCCGCGCTGACCGATGCCCCGGAGCCGGTGTCGAGGCTGATGCCCGCGCTGGCGTGGTCGGAGGCCGGCGACGAGTCGCGGATGATGCCCGCTGCCCCCGCTGCGGCCGAGCAAATCCCGAATCATGTTGGCGGGTCGGGGTATACGTCGGCGCGACCGGCGTTGAACTTCGAACAGCCCGGGCGGCCACGCCGGGAGAAAAAGACGCCGGTGGTTCCCTGGTCGCGGGTGCCGGGCATGGTGGTCATCGGCACGGCCGTGGCGGTACTGCTGGTCGGCATCGCATTGGCGATCGGCCTGTCCGACGACAAACCCGCCACAACGCCGAACCCGGGTGTGAAGACGACACCGGCTACCGCGCCGTCTGCCAACGGTGCTGCGCCGCAACCTGCCCCGCCGAGCCAGGCGCCGATGACGGGTCAGGCCGCACCCCAACCGGCCGCGCCGCCGCCGACGGCCGACGCTCCCGCTCCCGCGGATACTCCGGCCCCTGCGGCCGTGGACCCGCCACCGCCCGCGGCGGTCGACACGCCGGTCCCGGCGGCTCCGCCGCCACCTCCCGTCGAGGCTCCGGCGCCGCCGCCCATACCCGCGATACCGGCGCCCGCACCCCGGGTCCCGCCGATCCCGGCGATTCCGCCCATCCCGCGAATTCCTGGACTGGGCTTGCCGATTCCCGGATTTGGCGGCGTGTAACTACTTAGCGCCGGTCGCGGGCCGCTTTTCGCCCTTGTTCTCCTCGGCGGCGAGTTTCCTGAGTTCTTCGTTCAAGGCCTTGTCTTTTTCGACCTGCTCTTGCCGGGCCTTGTCGTCCGAGCCGTCGCCGTCCGAATCCTTGTTGGCCGGGCCGTCGGTGGTCTTCGGATTGCCGTCCTCGTCCAGCCAGTCGTTGACCGCGGTGCCCGAGACCGCCCCACCGGATCCCGGCAGTACCAGCGTCGGCCGGTCCTCGTAGGCCACCATCATCTCGGCGGCTGCCTTCTTGTCGTCCTCGTCGGGCTCCGGCTTCTCTTGCGGATGCTGGTCGCCCTTGACACCTTCGGGTCGGTCGCTGTCGCCGGACTTACCGCTCACCTGCTGGTCGTCCTCGTCACCAGCTGTTCTTTCGTCCTGCACGCTCATTCGAATACCCCCTTGTTGAGTCGCAGTCCGGTCTCGGTTACCCGTCGCCGCGCTGTGTCGAAACTCTCGTTACCGCAATCTTTTCTGCGTGACCAGCGGTCATGTGCATGCCCAGAGGGCATATGCACCGGGGTGCATTTGACAGAGGTAGGCGGAGCCCGCCGCGAAAAGCTGTGCGGCAGTTGCTAGTTGGTCGCCGGATAGGTGACTTTCGTCAGTTCCTCGGAAATCTCCCACAGTCGCCGGCAATCGTCCTCGTTGCGGGCCCGCGCCGGCGTTTTGGCTACTTTCACACCACCGCCGGCCAGCTCCATGAAACCGCGGGGTCCGTAGAACTCGCCGCCCTCGGCCTGCGGCGTGGCCGCCGCGTACAGCGCGGGCAGAATCCCGTCGTCGATCTCCTGCCACAGGAACGGCGTGAAGCGCCATGACGTCTTGTACAAGCGCTCCATCAGCGCCGGCTTCTCGCGACCGTAAGAGGGTCCGCTGATTTGCAGGTTGGTCTTGGTCAGGCCGGGGTGTGCGGCGTTGGAGACGATGCCCCAGCCGCCGGCGCGACTGCGCTTGTCCAGCTCGCGCGCGAACATCAGCACCGCGATCTTCGACTGGCCGTAGGCCGACATCGGCGCGTAGGACTTTTCGAACTGCAGGTCGTCGAAGTGGATCTTGCCGCTTTGGCTGGCCGCGAGGCTGCTCAGCGAGACCACGCGGGCACGCTGCGCGGCGCGCAACAGCGGCAGCACGTGCCCGGTCAGCGCGAAGTGCCCGAGATGGTTACTGCCGAACTGCAATTCGAAGCCGTCGGCGGTGGTGTCGCGCTCCGGGGGCGTCATCACCCCGGCGTTGTTGATCAGAATGTCGATCGGACGGCCTTCGGCGTTGAGTTGCTCACCCAGCGCGGCGACCGACGCCAGCGACGACAGGTCGAGGGATTTGATGGTCAGCTTCGCGTCGGGCACGCTGTGGCGGATCTCTTCGATCGCGGCCTCACCCTTGGCCCGATTGCGGATGGCCATGATCACGTCGGCGCCGGCCGCCGACAGCCGCCTGGCCAACCCGAAGCCCAGACCGCTGTTGGCACCGGTGATGACGACCAGCTTCCCGGTGAGGTCCGGCACGGTGGCGACGAGATCGTTCGACATGGGTATCAGTGTGCTCTTTCGCTGGCCCCTGGTCACTAGCGGTGACACACTCCGGGAATGTGGAGCAGACTGCCCGCCAAGATTTCATTTGTCTCAGCCGTCGTCGTCACGATCATGTCACTGGCCGGCATCGTCGTCGCCATCGTTCTCAACGTATTCTTTCTGGACGATTACAACGCCTACGGCGAGGTTCCGGTCCCCGGTTCGGGCAGCCTGCAGCTGCCAAAGGGTGAAGTCACCGTCAGCCTGCACACCATCGTGATCGGCAGCCCAAACGGTGGGTTGCCGGTGCCGCCGCTCGGCATCACGATTTCGCCGCCCGACGGCGTCGCGCAGCCGACGATGACGGAAAACATCGGCAGCACAACCTCAGTCAACAATGACGCGCACGTGCGGGTGTGGGTAGCCCAGATTCCGGCCGACGGCACCTACAACATCACCACGGACGGCCAGGTCAACGGATTCATCGCACCGCGACTCGCCTTCGGCCACTCGAGCTCCTACGGATTTCTGATCTGGCTGTTCGTCGGGATGTTCGTGGTGGGCCTGACAGCTTCGATTGTGGCGGGGCGTTGGCTGCGCAGCACCCGGCGCAAGGCGGCGGCGGCCGTCGTAGAGGGGTCATGGCCGACACCCCAGCAGTCGCCCACCACGGCATACGAACCCACCGACGACGGCGTTCGCCTGGAGCGCCTCAAAACGCTTGCGGCGCTGCGGGATTCCGGGGCATTGACCGAAGAGGAGTTCCAGGCCGAGAAGCGGCGGATCCTCGAAGGGCACTGAGGTGTGCGGCCTTTTGCCCGCCTCTGAGCGACAAACTGGGGGGAGGTGGGAATGCGCCAGGCGCGGCCGAGTACCAAGGCAAACGCCGAATAAACACAAGTGTTGTCGCTCAGAGGCGGGCACAACGTGCCTCGCCGACTCCCGGGTATGGGTGTGGGTGGTGGGTGTGACTGGGTCAGTGACCCCGGGCCACCCACTCCTCGTAGTGCACGATCTCGTCGCCGATGACGGTGCTGTCGCCGTGGCCGGTGTGCACGACGGTCTCACCCGGCAACGTCCCCAAGCGCTCGGAGATCGACTTCAGGATGGTCGGGAAGTCGGAGTACGACCGGCCCGTCGCGCCGGGGCCACCGGAGAACAAGGTGTCGCCGCTGAACACCACACCGAGGTCGTGCACGTACCAGCAGACCGATCCGGGGGAGTGTCCGGGCGTGTGTATCGCGGTCAGTTCGGTGCCGTCGATCTTCAACTTCTCGCCATCGGACACGGCGCGAAAGTCGCTGTCCGGGTGGGTCATTCGCCACAGCACCTCGTCGGCGGGGTGCAGCAGCACCGGCGCGTCCAGTGTCTTGCCGAGTTCGGGCGCCACAGTGACGTGGTCGTTGTGGCCGTGGGTGCACACCACCGCCACCACGTGACGCCCGGCGACGGCGTCGACGATCGGCGCCGCGTCGTGGGCCGCATCGAACACCACGACATTGGAGTTGTCACCGATGACCCAGATGTTGTTGTCGACTTCCCAACTGCCACCGTCGAGTTCGAAGGTGCCGTGGGTCACCACGCGGTCGATTTGAACCATCAGAGCATCACCACCGAACGCAATACCTTGCCGTCGTGCATCTTCTCGAACGCCTCCTCGATGCCGTCTAGCCCAATTCGTTCGGAGACAAACTTCTCGAGGGGGAGCCGGCCCTGCAGATAGAGGTCGATCAGGGTGGGGAAGTCGCGTTCGGGCAGGCAGTCGCCGTACCACGACGACTTCAACGATCCGCCGCGGGAGAAGAAGTCGACCAGCGGCATCTCCAGTTTCATGTCCGGCGTCGGCACCCCCACCAACACCACGGTTCCGGCCAGGTCGCGGGCGTAGAAGGCCTGCTTCCAGGTCTCGGGCCGGCCGACCGCGTCGATGACGACGTCGACGCCGAAGCCGTCGGTGAGGTCCTGGATGGTGTCGACGACATCGAATTCGCGGGCATTGACGGTGTGGGTGGCGCCGAACTTGCGGGCCCAGTTCAGCTTCGTGTTGTCGGTGTCGACCGCGATGATCTTCTTCGCACCGACCAGCGCCGCGCCGGCCACCGCCGCGTCGCCCACACCGCCACAGCCGATTACCGCCACGGTGTCGTCGCGGTTGACGGCGCCGGTGTTGATCGCGGCGCCGATTCCGGCCATCACGCCGCAGCCCAGCAACCCGGCGACGGCGGGGTCGGCCTCGGGATTGACCTTGGTGCACTGGCCGTCGGCCACCAGCGTCTTGTCGGCGAACGCCCCGATGCCCAGCGCGGGCGTCAGCTCGGTGCCGTCGGTCAGCGTCATCTTCTGGGTGGCGTTGAACGTGTCGAAGCACAGGTGCGGCTTGCCGCGCTTGCAGGCGCGGCACTGGCCGCAGACCGCGCGCCAGTTCAGGATCACGAAGTCGCCCGGCGCCACCGACGTCACCCCCGGCCCGACGGCTTCGACCGTGCCCGCGGCCTCGTGGCCGAGCAGGAACGGGTACTCTTCGTTGATGCCGCCCTCCCGGTAAGTCAGGTCGGTATGGCAGACCCCGCAGGCGATCACGTCGACCAGGGCCTCGCCCGGGCCGGGGTCCGGGACGACGATGTCCACCAATTCGACGGGTTGGCCCTTCTTGCGTGAAATCACTCCGCGCACTGTCTGACTCATGGGCTACAACCTACTGTGAGGGCCATACACTCGGCAGGCCGGTGTCCACCCATCAACAAGCGCCGTTCCAGGGACCGACAACCGGGTGTAGCGTCTCAGAGCGTGACGACACTCGACAAGAGTTCGGACGGCGCACAGCGCCAAAGTCAAGAGACTGTCGAAGATTTCGCGGGACGCATCGTCTCGGCAATCGACGGCGCGAGCCTTGCGATCCTGCTGAGTATCGGACATCAAACCAATCTGCTGGACACGATGGCCGGACTCGGTCCGGCCACCAGCGCGCAGATCGCGGACGCCGCGGGCCTCAACGAGCGTTACGTGCGGGAGTGGTTGGGCGGCATGACGACCGGACATGTCGTCAACTACGACCCGGGCAACGCAACCTACTCGCTGCCGGCCCATCGCGCGGCGGTGCTGACCCGCGCCGCCGGGCCCGACAACCTGGCTGTGGTGGCCATGTTTCTTCCGCAGCTCGGCGAAGTCGAGCAGAAAATCATCGGCTGCTTCCGCGCGGGCGGCGGCCTGCCGTATAGCGAATTTCCACGGTTCCACGCGCTGATGGCCGAGCAGAGCGCGGCGGTGTTCGACCTCGCGCTGGTCGACGTCGTGCTGCCGTTGGTCGACGGCCTGCCGGACCGGCTGCGCTCCGGCGCCGACGTCGCCGATTTCGGGTGCGGCAGCGGTCACGCGATCAATGTGATGGCCAAGGCCTTTCCGGCGAGCCGGTTCACCGGAATCGATTTCTCCGAGCAGGCCATTGCCACGGGTACCACCGAGGCGGCCAGCCTCGGCCTGACCAATGCGCGCTTCGAGGCCCACAACCTGACCGACCTGGACAAGACGGAGGCCTACGACGTCATCACCGTGTTCGACGCGATCCACGATCAGGCGCAGCCGGCCCGGGTGCTGGAGAACATCCAGCGCGCCCTGCGACCCGGCGGTGTGTTTCTGATGGCCGACATCAAGGCTTCCAGCCGACTCGAGGACAACATCGACGTCCCCATGAGCACCTACCTCTATACCGTCTCGCTGATGCACTGCATGACGGTGTCGCTGGCGCTGGGCGGCGCCGGACTCGGGACGGCCTGGGGCACGCAGCTGGCCACCTCGATGCTCGTGGACGCCGGGTTCGACGACGTCCGGGTGCTCGAGGTCGACTCCGACCCGATCAACAACTACTACATCGCGACGAAGTGACCCGCCCGATCTGATGGCTGCTCTCGATGCGCTCGACGACTGGCCGGTGTCGGCTGCCGCCGCCGCGGTGATCGGACCCGGCGGGGTGCTGGCCACGCACGGCGACACGGAGCGGGTGTTCACGCTGGCGTCGGTCACCAAGCCGCTGGTGGCCCGCGCCGCGCAGGTCGCGGTCGAAGAGGGCGTCGTCGAGCTGGACACCCCGGCCGGCCCGCCCGGCGCGACGGTCCGGCATCTGCTGGCGCACGCGTCGGGCCTGGCGATGCTGGACGGTCGGGTGCTGGCCAAGCCCGGCACCCGGCGCATGTACTCGAACTACGGCTTCGCCGTGCTGGCCGAAACCGTGGAGCGCGAGTCGGGCATCGAGTTCAGCCGCTACCTCAGCGAGGCGGTCTGCGAGCCGTTGAACATGGGCGCCACCCGGCTGGACGGCGGCGCGGCGGAGGCCGGCTACGGGGCGACCTCGACGGTCGCGGACCTGGCGGCGTTCGCCGGCGACCTGTTGCGCCCGTCGACCGTGTCGGCCGAGATGCACGCCGAGGCGACGACCGTGCAGTTCCCGGGCCTGGACGGGGTGTTGCCGGGCTACGGCGTGCAGCGGCCCAACGATTGGGGCCTGGGTTTCGAGATCCGCGACGGCAAATCGCCGCACTGGACGGGGGCGCGCAACTCGGCGCGAACCTACGGCCATTTCGGCCAGGCAGGCGGTTTTATCTGGGCGGATCCCGACGCGGACCTGGCCCTGGTGGCGTGCACGAACCGCGATTTCGGCGACTGGGCGCTCGACTTGTGGCCGGCCCTCGCCGAAGCGGTGCTCGTCCAATACATCAAATAGGCATCGAGCACTAGCGCAACACGGGTATCACAGGGCACAATAGACACGCACGAAACAAAACATCTGCTTATCGGATCCGCCAGGTCGTTGGGGAAGACGTCCCTCGTGGAACCGAAGGAGCAGGTAAATGCGTGCGTCGAATCAATTCGCCGACGTGACGGCAGGTGTGGTGTACATCCATGCCTCGCCCGCGGCGGTATGCCCGCATGTTGAGTGGGCGTTGTCGTCGACCCTGCAGTCCAAGGCCAACCTGGTCTGGACACCGCAGCCGGCGATGCCGGGACAGCTGCGTGCTGTGACCAACTGGGTCGGTCCGGTGGGTACCGGTGCCCGGTTGGCCAACGCGCTGCGGTCCTGGTCGGTGCTGCGGTTCGAGGTCACCGAGGACCCGAGCCCCGGCGTCGACGGCCACCGCTTCTGCCACACGCCGCAACTGGGCTTGTGGAGCGGGGCGATGAGCGCCAACGGCGACATCATGGTCGGCGAGATGCGGCTGCGGTCGATGATGGCGCAGGGTGCCGACACGCTGGCCGCCGAGCTGGACTCAGTGCTGGGCACCGCGTGGGACGACGCGCTCGAGGCTTACCGCGACGGCGGCGAGGCCGGCGAAGTCACCTGGCTCAGCCGGGGCGTCGGCTAACCTCCGTCGTGATCGCAAGCGCGGCGCAGCCGGGCGCCGCGGGTCACGACCATCACACGGTGGGCGGGACGGTCGGCGGGTTCGCCGGCGCCGCGGTCACCGGCATATCGACATTGCCCCGACACGCTCCGCTGGTGATGTCGGTGTGGAAGACGCCGGTGAGCACTCCGTTCGGCCCCGGGGTGTAGGCCGTAATCGATTTCGCCGGGTCGTATTCGACGGTGCCGTCGGGCAGCAGGCAGTCCCATTTCCAGGTCATCTCGCGTACCCACTGCGATCCATTCCAGGTGAATTCGACCGTCTGCGGCATGAACTCGTTCTTGGGCGGCGGCGGGTCGTTCACCGTGGCGGTGCAGACGCCGGCCGCGCATTTCGAGGTGATCGAGACGCTGGCCCGGTGCGCGTATTCGGGTTGGCGGGCCGCGATGCTGGTGCCGGCCTTCGCGTTGGCGGACAGCGTCAGGATGTACTGCCCGTTCCACAGCGGATCAGCCGCGAATGTCGTGGGGGCCGTTGCCAGCGCGTCGCCCACTGACAGAGCCAGGGCGACGACCGCCGTTGTGCGATGTCCCGACATCGTTCCTCCCAGGGCAGCGCTCCCACGGCGCAGGTATGCCCTGATGTCGCGTTTGTCGCACGAGTTGTTACATCTTGGGGCGCAGGATCCGCAGAGCGCCGGGCACTGCGGACAGTTCCGCGGGCAGTGGGCACGCGTAGTCACCGTCGGCGTAGACGTTGATGCCGGGGCATTCGACATGGATCGTCTTGGCGCGCTCCGTGGTGACCTCGTCGAGCTGCACGTGGGTTCCCTTCAGCACGGTGGGGAAGAGCCGGACGAATTTCGTCCGGGATGCGCTGTGTGCCATCGTGATGTCGAGCAAGCCGTCGGTGTAATCCGCGTCCGGGCAGATCAGCAGACCACCGCCGTAGCTTCGGGTGTTGCCGAACGCCGCCAGCGTGATGTCGGTGTCGATCTCCCTGGTGCCGTCGAGCACCAAACGGAACGGCAACATCCGCAGTTGGGTCAGCTCGGCGAGCATCGCGACGTAGTAGCGCAGCCGCCCGTGCGGCCAACTCATCCGGTTGGCGCGATCGGTGACCAGGGAATCGAACCCGGCGGCCGCGACCGTGCCGAACCACTTGTCTTGGCCGTTGCCGTCCCGGATGCGGCCCAGGTCGATCGTCTGGGTCCAGCCGTCGGCGACGATGTCCGCGGCGGCCTCGGGATCCTTTGTGGGAATGCCGAATTCGCGGGCATGGTCGTTGCCGGTGCCCGCCGGGATGATGCCCAGCGGAATGTCGGTGCCCGCCAACACTTGCAGCGCGTTGGAGATGACGCCGTCGCCACCGGTGGCCACCAGCGCGTCGGTGCCGCGTTCGATCGCCGCGGCGGCCAGGTGGCGGGCGTCTTGGGCGTCGTCGCCGATGATCTCGTTGACCTCGATACCGTGGGCGTGCAGTCGCGCGATCGCGACCTCGGCGACGTGCACGGCGGTGCCATGCCCCGAGAGGGGATTGGTCAACGCGGTCACCTTGCCGATCTCGCGGCGATTCACGGAATCAGCTTGCCGGGATTGAGGATTCCCGCCGGATCCAGTGTGGCCTTGACCGCGCGCAGGACCCGCACGCCGAGCTCGCCCACCTCGTCGCGCATCCAGGGCCGGTGATCGGCACCGACCGCGTGGTGATGGGTGATGGTGCCACCGGCGGCGATGATCGCATCAGATGCGGCCTTTTTGGCGGCCTGCCACTGCTCGATCGGATTGCCTCGCTGGCCGGCGACGACGGTGAAGTACAGCGATGCGCCGGTGGGATACACGTGCGAAATGTGGCACATCACCAGCGCCGGTGTCCCGGTTTCGGCCAACGCGGTGGTCAGTGCCTCGGTGACGGCGGCCTTGAGGACTGGGATGTTAGACCAGTCGGTGGCGGTCTCCAGCGTCTCGCACAGTGCGCCCGCGGCCAGTAGCGAGTCGCGCAGGTAGGGCGCGCCGAACCGGCCGCGCTCCCACGCCTGCGCGGGACCCTCGCCCAGCGACGTGCCGCCCTTTTCCGCGAGCAATTGGCGGGTTTCGGCGTGCCGGCTCTCGACGTGCTCCTTGGTGCCCTCGAAGACCGTGATGCCCAGGCAGCCGCCGGTGATCTGGTTCTCACCGATCGAGTCGGTGGTGGCCAGGTTGACTCCGGTCTCGGCCTCGTCGGAAAGCCGAATCACGGTGGGCCCCGTCGCGTTTTGGGTGACCGCCCGTAGCGCGGCCGCTCCCGTCGCGAAGTCGGGAAAAGACCAGGCCTCGTAGGCGACGGCCTCCGGTACCGGATGCACCCGCAGCCGCACCTGGGTGATCACGCCCAAGGTGCCCTCCGACCCGATCAGCAGCTGGCGCAGGTCGGGCCCGGCCGCCGACTCCGGTCCGCGGCCCAGGTCCAGCGTTCCGGCCGGGGTGATCACCCGCAGCCCGCGCACCATGTCGTTGAAGCGGCCGTAGCCGGCCGAGCCCTGACCCGAGGACCGGGTCGCGGCAAAGCCGCCGATGGTGGCGAATTGGAAGCTCTGCGGGAAGTGTCCGAGCGAGAAGCCGCGTTCGCCGAGCAGGCGCTCGGCGTCGGGACCGGTGAGGCCCGCGCCGAGGACGGCCTGCCCGGACTCCTCGTCGAGTGAGATGAGCTCGTTGAAACGGCGCAGGTCGAGTGAGATCACGGCGGTGAAGTCGCCGCGGATCGGGTCGAGGCCACCGACCACGCTGGTGCCGCCGCCGAAGGGGACTACGGCGATGCCGTGCTCGGAGCAGTAGCGCAGGATTTTCCGGACGGCGTCGTCGTCCGCCGGCAGCAGGATGGCGTCGGGCGCGTCTTGAGCCGCGGCTTTGCGCTTCAGCAGATCGAGGGTGGACTTGCCGCCGGCGTGCAGCAGCCGATCGCGGTCGTCGGTGCGGCAATATTCGGCGCCGACGATCCCGGCGAGCGCGTCCTTGTCGGCCTGCGCCAATGCGGACGGACGCAGCTGCACCTGGTCGGGCGTGAGTTCTTTGCCGGTCGAATCGTCCAGGCCGACAGCCTGTTTCAGCAGTGACCGAATGCCGTCCGAGAGCGGTTTGGCGCTAGCGGGATCGCCCCACGCGTTCCATTTCATCGGCGGGAGAAGGTGCTCGGTCCCAAGATCATGCGTCATGCGTTACAGTATTACACATGCTGTCAATCAGTAACGCAGGTGTGGATGTGGCCGACCGGATCCTCGCGGCGGCCGCCAGCTGTGTGGTCGATTTCGGGGTCGACCGGGTGACCCTCGCCGAGATCGCCCGGCGCGCGGGGGTGAGCCGGCCGACCGTGTACCGACGCTGGCCGGACACGCCCGCGATCGTCGCCGCGCTGCTGACCCAACGGATCACCGGTGTGATGCACGAGGCGCCGCTGCTGGGGGAAGACCGTGAATCGCTTGTGCGCCAAATTGTTTCGGTGGCCAATCTGCTGCGCCGCGACGAGCTGATCATGTCGGTGATGCACTCGCACCTGGCGCCGATCTACATCACCGAACGGCTCGGCGAAAGCCAGCAGATGCTGATCGGCGCGCTCGCCGACCGGTTGCGGGTCGCCCAGCGTCACGGCAGCGTGCGCCCGGGCGATCCGCTGCAGATGGCGACGATGGTGTTGCTGATCGCGCAGTCGACGATTCAGTCCGAGCGAATCGTGCGGCCGATTCTCGACGCCGAGGCGCTGACCGTAGAACTCACTCATTCGCTGAACGGATACCTGTCCTCATGACCGAGTTGAATGGCGCGCGTTTGACTGCCGCCCGTCGTGCCGCCGATTTGAACGCACTGGCCGACGGTGCGTTGTTGGACGTGCTCGTGATCGGCGGCGGGATCACCGGGGCCGGAATCGCGCTGGACGCCGCGTCACGCGGGCTGCGCGTGGCGCTGGTGGAGAAACACGATCTGGCATTCGGCACCAGCCGGTGGAGCTCGAAGCTGGTCCATGGTGGTCTGCGCTACCTGGCGACGGGCAATGTGGGCATCGCTCGCCGCAGCGCCATCGAACGCGGAATCCTGATGACGCACAACGCCCCTCATCTCGTGCACGCGATGCCGCAATTGGTTCCGCTGCTGCCGTCGATGAGTCACTCCAAGCGTGCGCTGGTACGCGCGGGATTCCTGGCCGGCGACGCGTTGCGTGCGCTGGCGGGAACGCCGTCGTCGACGCTGCCTCGTTCGCGCCGGGTGTCCGCCCGGCGGGTGGTGGAGATGGCGCCCACGGTGCGTCGCGACGGCCTGGACGGTGGACTGTTGGCCTACGACGGGCAGTTGATCGACGACGCGCGCCTGGTCACCGCGGTCGCCCGCACCGCGGCTCAGCACGGCGCCCGAATCCTCACCTACGTCGCGGCATCGCAGGCCACGGGCACGTCGGCGCGGCTGACCGACCAGCGCACCGGCCAGTCGTTCGACGTGTCCGCCCAGGCGGTGATCAACGCTGCCGGGGTGTGGGCGGCCGACATCGACGGCTCACTGCGCCTGCGGCCCAGCCGTGGCACACATTTGGTCTTCGACGCCAGCGCTTTCGGGAATCCGACTGCGGCGCTGACGATTCCGATTCCCGGCGAGCTCAACCGCTTCGTGTTCGCGATGCCCGAGCAACTGGGCCGCGTCTACCTCGGGCTCACCGACGAGGCCGCGCCGGGCCCGATTCCGGATGTGCCCGAGCCGTCTGCTGGCGAGGTCGAATTCCTGCTGGACACGGTCAACACCGCTTTGGGCACCGCGCTGCAGGCCACCGACGTGATCGGGGCGTACGCCGGCCTGCGACCGCTGATCGACACGGGTGAGGGTCGCACCGCCGACGTGTCGCGCGAGCACGCCGTCGTCGAGTCGCCCGCCGGGGTGATCAGCGTGATCGGCGGCAAGCTGACCGAATACCGCTTCATGGCCCAGGACGTCCTGGACCGCGCCGTCAGCCTGCGGCGACTGTCGGCCGCCAGCTGCCGGACCCACCAGCTGCCGCTGATCGGGGCACCATCCAATCCCGGGCCAGTAGCCGGTGCAACGGCCGGGCTGCCGGCCTCGCTGATCGCCCGCTACGGCGCCGAGGCGCCGACCGTCGTCGCGTCCGCCTCCTGCGCGCGCCCGACCGAGCCCGTCGTCGAGGGCATCGACGTGACCCGCGCGGAGTTCGAATACGCCGTCACTCACGAGGGCGCGCTGGACGTCGACGACATTCTCGATCGCCGAACCCGGGTCGGACTGGTACTCCGTGATCGTGAGCGGGTGGTGGACGAGGCGGCGGAGTTCCTCGCGGGGGTCGCCGGGAGCTAGTGGGTATTCAAATATGACATGAGCTATCATTTTATAGTGACTGCCATATTGCGGGTTCCGGTACTGATTGTCGGCGCCGGCGCGGGCGGGCTGGCCACGTCCGCGCTGCTCGCACAGCACGGTGTGCGCTCGCTGCTGGTGGAAAGGCGCGGCGAGGTGTTCATCTATCCCAAAGCCCGCAACCTCAGCTTCCGCAGTCTGGAGATCCTTCGCGGCCTCGGCCTGAGCGACGAGGTGCACGCGATCGGCGAGCACGAGCCGGTCGTGGTGACCAAACCGACCCTCAACAGCACGACGGAAGAGCCTGCGATCGACTTCGAGGCGATGTTCGCCGGCCTCGACGCGTTGAGTCCCGAGCCGACCGTGCAGTACTGCCCGCAGAGCAGATCCGAGCCCATGCTGCTGGCGGCAACGCGCCACCGCGGCAGCGAGGTTCGGTACGGCACCGAGCTGCTGTCGTTTGAATCGGACGAGACCGGCGTCACCGCCGTCATTCGCGACCGGGACTTCCAGGAGACGCAAACGGTCCGGGCCGACTATCTGGTCGGCGCAGACGGAGTGCACAGTCCCGTCCGCACAGCGCTGGGCATCGAGACCTCGGGCTACGGCGCGCTGCCGATCTTCGTGGTTTTCATGTATTTTCGGGCACCCTGGCGCAAGTTCGTCGCACACATCGGCGAGGGAGGTGGCGTGCAGGTCAAAAATGCTGACGTACAAGGCATCTTCATTGCCGCCGACGACGACCTCGGGATGTTCATCACCACCTATTTCCCCGACAAGGGCGAAACCGCAGACCAGTTCACGCCGCAGCGGTGCCGCGAGATGCTCACCCAAGCGATCGGCGAGCAGATGGACATTGACATCATCGAGATCGCGGCGTGGCAGCCGTACGAGCAAGTTGCTAACCAATTCTCTTGTGGGAGAGTATTTCTCGTCGGGGATGCGGCGCACACTATGCCGCCGTTCAAAGCCGGGGGAGCCAACACCGCGATTCAGAGCGCACACAATCTGGCCTGGAAGCTGGCCGCGGTGCTGCATGGGACGGCCCGGCCGGCGCTGCTGGACACCTACCAGACCGAACGGTATCCGGTGGGGCTGTTCGCCGCCCGTCAATCGCTTTCCGGCCCAACCATTTCCTTGCTCCGGCTCGAGGATGACCGGCCGCTACTGCCGCCGGGCGAAGAGTGTTCGATGTTCGCGTTGCTGGTGGGCTACCGCTACCGCTCGGCCGCGATCGTCACCGACGATTCGTCTGACGGCCAGTTGGTGGAGCAGTTGCGCGGCGAGCCGGGTACCCGGGTGCCACACGTGTGGGTGCGCGACGGGGTCTCGACGCTCGATCTGATCGGCGGTGAGTTCACCGTGCTCAGCGGCGACGAGCGATGGTGTGCCGCCGCGGCTTCGGCGTCGATCGCCGCCCGTCGCATCGACGGCGACGAGTGGGCCGCGGCGACCGGACTCTCGTCGGACGGCGCGCTGCTCGTTCGGCCGGACGACTTCGTCGGCTGGCGTGCCGAGAAGCTGCCCGCCGACCCGGAAGCCGAACTACGCCAGGCGCTTTCGGCGATGCTGTGTCGCGAGTGAATCGCGAGCGCTGAGAAATTACAGCGGGATGTTCTTATGGCGACCGCGGCGCGCGGGCGCTTCGGCCAGCGCCTCGCAGAGCCTGCTGCGGGTGTGCGCCGGG
Organism: Mycobacterium ahvazicum; assembly: GCF_900176255.2. Taxonomy (GTDB): domain Bacteria; phylum Actinomycetota; class Actinomycetes; order Mycobacteriales; family Mycobacteriaceae; genus Mycobacterium; species Mycobacterium ahvazicum. The sequence continues at coordinate 950,486 of NZ_FXEG02000003.1, read as the reverse complement.
TCGATCTTCTCGTCGACCACGCCGATCTCGATGGCGCTGTCGACGCCGCCGGCGATCCGCTCGTGCTCGGCGGCCAGCTCGTCGTGCAGCGCTTCGCGCTCGTGGTCCGGCGCGGCGGCCAGCTTGCGCTTGTGCAGAATCCCGACCGCGGCCTTGGCGCCCATCACCGCGACCTCGGCGTCCGGCCACGCGAACACCTTGGTGGCATTCAGTGAGCGGGAGTTCATCGCGATGTAGGCCCCGCCGTAGGTCTTTCGGGTGACCAGCGTAACGCGGGGAACGGTGGCCTCACCGAACGCGTGCAGCAGCTTCGCGCCGCGGCGCACCACTCCGCCCCACTCCTGGTCCACGCCCGGCAAGTAGCCGGGCACGTCGACGACCACGATCAGCGGAATCCCGAAAGCGTCGCACAGGCGCACGAAACGCGCTGCCTTCTCGGCACTTTCGGAATTCAGGCAACCGCCCAGCCGCAGCGGGTTGTTGGCCAGCACGCCGACCGTCCGTCCCGACAACCGGCCCAGGCCGACCACCATCGACGGTGCCCAGTGGGCCTGGAACTCGTCGAACGGCGTCTCGCTGTCCAGGATCGCGGTGACGATCGGGTGCACGTCGTAGGCGCGTCGCGCGGATTCGGGCAGCAGTGCATGAATGTCGGTGTCACCGGCCTCGGCCTTGGTGCGGTCGAAATGTCCTTGCTGGCAGAACAATCCGACCAGCCGACGGCCGCGCGCGTAGGCGTCGAGCTCGTCATCGGCGACGATGTGGCACACACCGGACTTCTTGTGGTGGGTCTCGGGACCTCCGAGCGAGCACATGTCCACGTTCTCGCCGGTGACACTGCGCACCACGTCGGGGCCGGTGACGAACACCCGACTTTCCGGCGCCATCACTATGACATCGGTCAGCGCCGGCCCGTAAGCGGCACCACCGGCGGCGAAGCCGACGACCACCGAGATCTGCGGGATATAGCCCGACGCCCGGATCATGGCCTCGAACACCAGGCCCACCGCGTGCAGCGCCTTGACACCCTCGGCCAGCCGGGCACCACCGGAGTGCCAGATGCCGACGATCGGGCTCTGCTCCTCGATGGCGGTGTCGTAGGCGTTGACGATGTGCTGGCATCCCTCGATGCCCATCGCGCCGCCCATCACGGTTCCGTCGGTGCAGAACGCGATGGTGCGTACGCCGTTGACGGTGCCCGACGCGGAGAGCACACCCGAGCGGTCACGCTCGTGCAGCAGCTCGACGCTGCCGTCGTCGAAGAAGTTGCTCAGACGCAGCAACGGGTCTCGGGGGTCGAGCGACTCGCCGACCGCCTCGGGGGCCATGAGTGTCATCGCAGATCTCCTGTTTCCGGTGAGCTCGGGGTCAATACCGCTGGGTTCTAATACCGTCCAAAGGTGATCGCCACGTTGTGACCGCCGAATCCGAACGAGTTGTTGATCGCGTACCGGTAGTTGCCCGGCCGCGGCTTACCCGCCACCACGTCCAAATCGATTTCTGGATCGAGGTTTTCCAAATTCAGTGTCGGCGGGATTACCTGCTCCCGCAACGCGAGGACCGTCAAGATCGATTCCAACGCACCGACCGCACCCACCGAGTGACCCAGTGCCGCCTTGGGCGCATAGATCGCGGGGTGGTTGCCGCCCAAGGCCCGGTTGATGGCCTTGCTTTCGGCGAGGTCGCCGACCTGGGTGCCGGTGGCGTGGGCGTTGATGTGGTCGATTTCGGCAGGGGTGATGCCCGCGAGCTGGATCGCCCGCTGCATCGCGTGCGCGGCACGTTCCCCGTTGGGATCCGGTGCCACCATGTGGAACCCGTCCGAGGTCACGCTGGCCCCCATGATGCGGGCCAGGATGTTGGCGCCGCGAGCCTTGGCGTGCTCCTCGGTCTCGATGACCATCAGCGCGCCGGCCTCGCCGAACACGAAGCCGTTGCGGTCCTTGTCGAACGGACGGCACGCGCCGGCGGGGTTGTCGTTGGTGGTCGACATCACGACGCGCATCGCGGCGAACGCCGCGATCGGCACCGCCTCGATCTGGGTCTCGACGCCACCGCAGATCGCGATGTCGGCCTCACCGAGCACGATCTGCTGCCAGGCCCGGGCGATGCCCTCATTACCGGATGCGCACGCCGAAACCGGCGTCATCACACCGGCTTTGGCTTGCCGTTCCAGCCCGACCGCTGCGGCCGCGCCGTTGGGCATGTACTTCTGCACGCCCAACGGGGAAACCGCTTTCATGCCACGCTGGCGCATGTCGTCGTAGCTGAACACCAATTCCTCGGACGAGCCGAGGCCGGTGCCGATCGACACCGCCAACCGGTTGGTGTCGACTTCCGGCGAACCGGCGTTCTCCCACACCCGGCGGCCCAGGATGGTCGACATTCTCTGCAGATAACCGGTGCGACGCAGCTCGATACGAGTGAGCTGACTGTCGAACTCCTCCACGAGATGCCCGCCGATGCGAACCGGCAGGTTGTACTCCTCAACGAACGGGTCGGTGAGGGTGCGGATTCCACTCTGGCCGTCTAGCAATAACTTCCAGGTTTCTTCCGCGTCGGGTGCCAAGGCAGTCGTCGCGGCGATGCCGGTGACGACCACGTTGGGGAATGCTTTCCCCGTAACCAGCTCTGTCATGGGAGTGGCGAACGTTCCTCTCGTGCTTGTCCGGTTCCTCCTCGGGCCGTTGCGGCCCGCATCGTCACCGGACGTCGTGCTCAGTAACGCCCGAAGGCGAGGGCCACGTTGTGGCCGCCGAACCCGAATGAGTTGTTGATCGCGTAACGGAAATCGCCGGTGCGAGGTTCGCCCGCGACGACATCCAAAGCAATCTCGGGATCGGGGGTTTCGTAGTTGAGGGTTGGCGGGATGACGCCATCCCGCAGGGTCAGCACTGTCAGCACCGACTCGAGCGCCCCGACTGCGCCGATAGAGTGCCCTAGCGCCGATTTCGGCGCGTACACGGCGGCCCGCTCGCATCCGGCAACCCGGATGGCATTGGCCTCAGCGGTGTCGCCGATCGGCGTCGCCGTGCCGTGCGCGTTCACGTGGTCGATGTCCTTGGGGGACACGCCCGCCAGTTCCAGCGACCGGGTCATCGCGCGACCGGCACGCACGCCGTCCGCCGCGGGCGCCACCATGTGGAAGGCGTCCGAGGTGATACCGGCACCCATCAGCCGGGCCAGCGGCTTGGCGCCGCGGGCCTTGGCGTGCTCTTCGGTCTCGATGAGCATCAGGGCCCCGGCCTCGCCGAACACGAAGCCGTCGCGGTCCTTGTCGAACGGCCGCGACGCACGCTCGGGCTCGTCGTTGCGAGTCGACATGGCCCGCATCATCGAGAACGCCGCGATGGGCAGCGCCTCGATCGGTCCCTCGACACCGCCGCAGACGGCGACCTCCGCGTCACCCATGACGATCTGGCGCCAGGCGTGCGCGATTGCCTCGGAGCCCGAGGAACACGCCGACACCGGGGTGATCACCCCGGCCCGCGCGCCGAGCTCCAGACCAACTACGGCAGCGGCGCCGTTGGGCATGATCATCTGAACGGCGAGCGGCGACACCTTGCGGGGGCCGCCCTCGTTCATCAGGTCATAGCTCTCGACGATCCGCTCGGCGCCGCCCAGACCGGTGCCAACGACGACGCTGAACCGGTCCGGATCGAGCTCCGGGTTGCCGGCCGACTCCCACAGCTGACCGCTGAGATATTTGGCCAGGCGCTGGACATACGACATACGGCGCAGGTCCAGCCGTCCCATGTGGTTGTCGATCGGCTCCTTGAGGTGCCCGCCGATTTTGACGGGCAGATCCCATTTGTCGACGAATTCGTCTTCGAGGACGCGGATGCCGCTTTCGCCTGCCAGCAAGCCCTTCCACGTGCTCTCGATGTCCGGCGCGATCGACGTCGTCGCCGCGACAGCGGTTACCACAACATTGGGGTAACCGCCGTTAGCAGTGGAAGGCTTGGTCACTTGCTGTCCGCTTCCAGCCTCGACTGGACGTTGGCAGCAGCCTCGGGGTTCTCCGACACGATCTTGGCGCGCAGCGCCTCGGCGGCCTCGGGGTTCTCTTCTTCCAGCTTCTGGATGTAGGAGACGACGTCACCGACGGTACGCAGACCGGCCAGGTCCTCGTCCGGGATCTTCACGCCGTACTTGTCCTCGGTCTGCACGGCGATCTCAACCATCGACAGCGAGTCGATGTCCAGGTCGTCGACGAAAGACTTCTCCGGGGTGACCTCAGAGGGCTCAATACCGGTGACCTCTTCGATGATCTCGGCGATACCGGCGATGATTTCTTCCTGCGAAACGGCCACAGCCTTTACTTCCCTTCGTAATGTGTTGTGTTGCAATCGGTTTGATGTGATTTTATGCGGTTGTCCTGGCCGCGGCTGTTGTCAGATGTCAGCCAGTGCGTCCAGGTCTGCGGGCGACTTGACGGCACGGACCGTTACCCCCCGAAGTTCACGCTTGGCGATGCCGGCGAGTGTGCCCGCGGGCGGGAACTCCACAATCGCTTTGACATCGTGCTCAGCCAGCGTTGCGGTGCACAGGTCCCACCGCACCGGCTGGATCAATTGAGCGACCAGCGTTTCCATCGCCACCGCCGCCGAAGCGACCGGCTTTCCGTCGCGGTTGGACAGCAGCGTGGCAGTGGGCTCGGCGGTCGCGATGGCGGCCGCCGCGGCGGCATAGCCCTCCATGGCGGACGCCATGTACTTGGTGTGGAACGCTCCGGCGACGCCGAGAGCGCGCACCCGGGCCTTGGCCGGCGGGTCCTCGGCCAGCTTTTCCAGCGCGGTCAGCGGACCGGCGGCGACAATCTGGCCGGCGGCGTTGCGGTTCGCGGGGAACAGGTCCAGCTGCTCGAGGCGGGCCAGGACCTCCGTCTCGTCGCCGCCCAGCACCGCGGACATGCCGGGCGGCTCGGCGGCGCACGCCTTGGCCATTTCGGCGCCACGGGTGGCGGCCAGGGCGACGGCGTCGTCGGCGGCCATTACACCGGCGATCGCGTAGGCCGCGATCTCGCCGACCGAGTGACCGGCCACGATGAAGTCTTTACCGGCAAGCACGCCGCGCTTCGTCAGCTCCTGGTGTGCGAGCAGGGTGGCCGCGACGACCAGTGGCTGAGTGACCGACGTGTCGGTGATCTCTTCATTCGAGGCGCTGGTGCCCAGTCGAACCAGGTCCAAGCCGCTGGCCTTCGACCACAGAGTCATCTGCTCGGTCGCCCCCGGCAATTCCAGCCATGGCGAGAGCATTCCCTCTGTCTGCGAGCCCTGTCCGGGCGCGAGTAATGCAATCACGTGTCTAAGAGAACACTGTGGAAACGGTTTTGGCGGGTGTAACAGATTATGAACCTCGTCTTAGGTTTTTGTAGATACTCCACAAAACCGCTCGACAAGCTACGTATTCGATACCGTGCCGCGATCTGTTGCCTGGGTCACTATCGTACGGATGGCGCCGCAGAACTGCCTCTGACCGGCAGCGGAACCGCCGTTACCCCGCTGTGACCAACACTGGAGGGGTTGGTGGGGTAGTTGAGTTGGCCCACGGTCGCGGCCACTCGCAACACGTACGCATCGCGCGGCTGAGTGGGATCGCGCCCGGTGAAGTCGGTGATGCGCTTGAGCCGGTAGCGCACGGTGTTTGGATGAACGAACAACTTGCGTGCGCAGGCCTCAATCGCGCCACCGCAATCTAAGTAAGCGTCAAGAGTTTCGATAAGAGTGGGCCCGGCGTCGGCCAGGGGTCCCATCACGTCGGTGTGCAGCGCGACGATGGCCGAGGCGTCTCCCATCAGGGCACGTTCCGGCAGCAGCTCGCGGGCGTGCACGGGCCGCGGCGCACCGGCCCAGCCGGGAGCGGCGTTCATCCCGGAGATCGCCTCGCTGGCGCTGTGATAGGCCGCGGTCAGCATCGGTGCGGTGGGCCCGATGACCACCGGGCCCTCGGCGAATGCGCTCAACAGATCGCCCAGAAACTTGTCCGTCGGGGACAGCTGGCCCGACACGATGGCCACCAGCCAGGTGCCGTGCACGTCGGTGAGGGCCGCTCGGCCGTGCTTCGCGGCGGTGTCGCGGACGATTTGGCTGGCCCGCTCACTGGCGACCTCGCCGTCGCTGTTGTCACGGCTGGGCGCGGGGGTGCCGACCACGACCGTGGCCGGCGCGGTGGTGTCCCAGTTCAGCGCGGCCGCGCGGGATAGCAGCTCGGGGCCGGTATCGCCGCGCACCACTGCGTCGACGACGCTGGCCTCCATCCGGCTGTCCCAGCTGCCCCGCGCCTCGGCCGCGTCCGCATAGGCCGAGGCGAAGCTGAATGCCAGGTCGCGGCTGTACTTCAGAATGCCGACCGTGAGTGCGGTCAGTTGCTCCTCGGAGCGGGCCAGTAGCGGCACGACTTCCTCGAAGAACTCCATGGTCACCCGCACCATGTCCACGCTGTGGCGCAACGCGATCCGGCGGGTGAGCTCCTGGGGTACCAGTTCGAAGGCCTGCGCGGTGTAGCTGACGTTGCTGTGTGGGTCTTGCATCCACTCGACGAAGTTCACGACGGCGGTCTGCACCACCAGCGCCACACTGGCCCGCTGGGACGCTTCCAGCTCGGCGAAGAACGGCAACCGCTCGCCCATGGCCGTGACCGCCTCGGTGGCCAGCCGCCCGGAGTACTGCTTGAGCCGTCGCAGCACGGAGTCCGGGACCGTGTCCAGGGTCTCGAGTGGGGACCTCGGATGCTTGGCGAACGGGCCGGCGAATGGGTTGTCATTCACCCCTAAAACCTACGCCGAATTTATAGAACTTTCCGCCAAAGCGGGCGGCGAGGCGTGCTGGTGGCGGGGATGGGACGCGGCGACGTGGGGCGGGCGACGGCCGCGTCGTCCAGCGTCACGCCAGAGTGACGTTCCGCGTCGAGAGCCACGCTGGCGTGACGCTCGGCGAATGGGGGCGCGGGTGCCCGGCTTACCGGGCACTCGGCGGCCAGCGCCCGGCTGGCCGGGCACTCGGCGGGCTGGTCGAGCGCCCGGCCTAGGCCACGCCGGGGTCGGAGGTCTGCTTCGGCGCGGCCTGGACGTCGTCGATCTTGTACTGGCGCGCCGCGGCGAGCGGCACCGACGGGTCGATTTCGCCGTCGCGGGCCAGCGCCTCGAGCACCGCCACCACCTGCGACTCGGCGTCAGTGTTGAAGTAGCGCCGCGCCGCCGGGCGGGTGTCGGAGAAGCCGAACCCGTCGGTGCCCAGCGTCACGTAGGTGCCGGGCACCCACGGCCGGATCTGCTCGGGCACCCCGCGCATCCAGTCCGAGACGGCGATCACCGGCCCCGCGGCGCCTTCGAGGGCTTTGGTGATGTACGGGACGCCGGCCGGCTGATCGGGATGACGCAGCTGCGCCTGCTGGATCGCCAGCCCGTCGCGATTGAGCTCACCCCAACTGGTCACCGACCACACGTCGGCGGCGACGTCCCACTCGGCAGCCAGCATCTCGGCGGCCTTCACCGCCGACGGCATCGCCACCCCGGAGGCCAGGATCTGCGCGGTGTTGGTGCGCCGCTCGCCGGCCGCCCGGTAGCGGTAGATCCCGCGCAGCACGCCCTCGGGATCGAGGTTGTGCGGCTCGGCCGGCTGTACGTAGGGCTCGTTGTAGATGGTGATGTAGAAGTAGATGTTCTCCGGGTTGGGGCCGAACATCCGCGCCAGCCCGCTCTCGACGATGTAGGCGATCTCGTAGGCGAAGGCCGGGTCGTACGAGACGACCGCCGGGTTCGTGGCGGCCAACAGCAGCGAGTGACCATCGGCGTGCTGCAAGCCCTCACCGGTCAGCGTGGTGCGACCGGCGGTGGCCCCCAACACAAATCCGCGTGCCATCTGGTCGGCCGCGGCCCAGAGGCCGTCGCCGGTGCGCTGGAACCCGAACATCGAGTAGAAGATGTACAGCGGGATCATCGGCTCGTTATGCGTCGCGTACGACGTGCCGGCCGCGGTGAACGACGCCGTCGAGCCGGCCTCGTTGATGCCCTCGTGCAGGATCTGGCCGACTTCACTTTCCTTGTACGCCAACATCAATTCGGCGTCCACGGCCGTGTAGAGCTGGCCGAGGCGGTTGTAGATCTTCAGCGACGGGAACCACGAGTCCATGCCGAAGGTGCGGGCCTCGTCGGGAATGATCGGCACGATGCGCGGGCCAACTTCCTTGTCCCGCATCACTTCTTTGAAGGTGCGCACCAGTGCCATCGTGGTGGCGACCTCCTGGTGACCCGAGCCCTTCTTCAGCGGGGCGTAGATGTCGCGGCTCGGAAGCTTGAGCGCCTTGGCTTTCGTCGGGCGCTCGGGCAGGAAGCCGCCCAGCTGGCGACGCCGGTCCAGCATGTAGCGGATCTCGGGGGCGTCGGGTCCGGGGTGGTAGTAGGGCGGAAGGTAGGGGTCTTCCTCCAGTTGCGCGTCGCTGATCGGAATCCGGATGGCGTCGCGGAAATACTTAAGGTCTTCTATCGCAAGCTTTTTCATCTGATGCGTGGCGTTACGGCCCTGGAAGTGCGCGCCCAGCGAGTAGCCCTTGATGGTCTTGGCGAGGATCACCGTCGGCTGTCCCTTGTGGTCGACGGCGGCGCGGTAGGCCGCATAGACCTTGCGGTAATCGTGGCCACCGCGCTTGAGATTCCAGATCTCCGAATCGGTCATCGATTCGACGAGCGCCTTGGTGCGCGGGTCGCGGCCGAAGAAGTGGTCGCGGACGTAGGCGCCGTCGTTGGCCTTATAAGTCTGGTAGTCGCCGTCGGGCGTGGTGTTCATCAGGTTCACCAGCGCGCCATCGCGGTCGGCGTGCAGCAGGGCGTCCCACTCGCGGCCCCAGACCACCTTGATCACGTTCCAGCCGGCGCCGCGGAAGAACGACTCCAGCTCTTGAATGATCTTGCCGTTGCCGCGCACCGGGCCGTCGAGGCGCTGCAGGTTGCAGTTGATGACGAACGTCAGGTTGTCCAGCGCCTCGTTGGCGGCCACCTGGATCAGGCCGCGGCTTTCCGGTTCGTCCATCTCGCCGTCGCCGAGGAACGCCCACACATGCTGATCCGAGGTGTCCTTAATGCCGCGGTCGTGCAGGTAGTGGTTGAAGCGGGCCTGGTAGATGGCGTTCATCGGGCCCAGGCCCATCGACACCGTCGGGAACTCCCAGAAGTCGGGCATCAGCCGCGGGTGGGGATAGGACGGCAGCCCGCCGCCCGGATGGCTGTGTTCCTGCCGAAAACCGTCGAGTCGGTCGGCGCTCAGCCGGCCTTCCAGGAACGCGCGGGCGTAGATACCTGGGGACGCGTGGCCCTGGATGAACACCTGGTCGCCGCCGCCGGGATGCTGCTTGCCGCGGAAGAAGTGGTTGAACCCGACCTCGTACAGGGCCGCTGAGGAGGCGTACGTCGAAATGTGGCCGCCCACGCCGATTCCCGGACGCTGGGCGCGGTGCACCATGATGGCGGCGTTCCAGCGGATCCAGGCCCGGAAGCGGCGCTCGACGTCCTCGTCGCCGGGGAACCACGGCTCCAGCTCGGTCGGGATGGTGTTGACGTAGTCGGTGGACGTCAGCGCCGGCAGCGATACCCGCTGTTCGCCCGCTCGTTCCAGCAACCGCAACATCAGGTAGCGGGCCCGCGCGGGACCCGAGCGCTCCAGCAGCTCGTCGAAGGACTCCAGCCACTCCGACGTTTCCTCGGGATCGATGTCGGGTAGATACGACGCGACCCCGTCTCGGATCACCCGGACGCGATCGGGTTCGCTTCCGTTGCTTGGGGTTTTGGCCAGGTCGTGGCGCGCGAACTCGGTCGTCAACTTCCGCTCCTGTTGTCGGCGGTTTCCTGCACGGGTGTTCGTCTTCCTATCGTGCCGTACCGGCGCCTCGGGCGGGTAGCCGCAATCGGATCGCCGGCGAACATCACCCGGCGACACGAAACCGCGGTGCGTTGACGGCGGCGGCAATCGCTACCCGGTAACGTCAGAAACCGTGCTCACCGGATGGAAAGTCGTCCCTCGCACGCACGGGGGACAGTTCCCCAAGCGTGGCGTGCTGGCGCTGGGCTGCATCGCCACCGCGCTGATGGGCATCGTGGGGTGTACCACCGTCACCAACGGCACGGCCACACCCGACACGAAGGTCGCCCCCGCCTACCGGCAGTCGGTCTCGTCGTCGGTGTCGGCCTCGATCGCGACGTCAAGCGTCCGGGAGTCTCAGCGGCAGCAATCGCTGACCACCAAGGCGGTGCGCAGCTCGTGCGACTCGTTGGCCACCACCAGCAAGGAAGCCATCGACAAGGTGAACGCCTACGTCGGGGCGTTCAACGGGGGCCGCGGCACCGGCCCGTTCGAGGGTCCGGCCATCGACGCCCTCAACAACAGCGCTTCGACGGTGAGCAACAATTTCAACGATGCGCTGTCGGCCCAGCTGAAGGACGCGTTCAACGCGTATATCGACGCCGCGCGCGGCGTCGCCAACGCGATCGGCACCCACGCGGGGACCGGTGAATTCAACCGTCGAGTCGATCAACTCAACGACACCAAGACCAAGGCGCTGAAATTGTGCCTGGCGTCGTTTTGAGGCGGAGTGTGAACCAGCTTCTGGCTGTGCGACGATAATCCCCAATCGCATGGCGCGCAGGTTGTGTTGTTAGGAGGTCCCACGGTGGTCGCGGCGGATGACGCCTCGAACTACGCTCGCAAGCTGGGCGTCCAACGAGACCAGGTTGTCCAGGAGTTCGGTTGGGACGAGGACACCGATGACGACATCCGCGCGGCGGTCGAGGAGGCCTGCGGTTCCGAGCTGCTCGACGAGGACACCGATGAGGTGGTCGACGTGGTGCTGCTGTGGTGGCGAGACGGCGACGGCGACCTGGTGGACACCCTGATGGACGCCATCAGCCCGCTGGCCGAGGACGGCGTGATCTGGGTGCTGACGCCCAAGACCGGCAAGCCCGGCCACGTGCTGCCCGCCGAGATCGCCGAAGCGGCTCCGACCGCCGGCCTGATGCCGACGTCGTCGGTCAACCTGGGGGACTGGAGTGCCAGCCGGCTGGTGCAGCCGAAGTCGCGGGCGCACAAGCGCTGATGCTGCCGGTCGGGACGACGGCCCCCGATTTCACGCTGCGCGACCAGAACCAGCAGCGCGTCACCCTGAGCAGCTATCGCGGCGACAAGAACGTGCTACTGGTGTTCTTCCCGTTGGCGTTCACCGGGATCTGTCAGGGTGAGCTGGACTTGCTGCGTGATCGCCTGCCTGAATTCGAGAACGACGACAGCGTGGTGCTGGCCATCTCGGTGGGACCACCGCCGACGCACAAGATCTGGTCGCGCGAGAGTGGCTTCACGTTTCCCGTGTTGTCGGATTTCTGGCCGCACGGCGAGGTCGCTGCGGCTTACGGCGTGTTCAACGACCAGGCCGGCTATCCGAACCGCGGCACGTTCGCCGTCGACCGGTCCGGGATCATCCGGTTCGCCGAGATGAAAGAGCCCGGCGAAGCGCGCGATCAAAGCCTGTGGACCGAGGCGCTAAAGGCGTTGCGCGGCTGAAGGTTTTCCCGGCGGCTGCAAGGGCGTCGATGTTGAGCTGTGGTGGGATTCCGGCGGTTCCCGCCAGGCCGGGTGCGCCGAAGGACTACTGCAGTCACGCCGTGAACGTTTTGGGTGGCAGGCCCGCGCCAGGTAACCTGCTGCGGGTCCCGTTTGGTTCCAAGGGCGCGTAGCTCAGTGGTAGAGCTCTGGTTTTACACACCAGCGGTCGGCGGTTCGATACCGTCCGCGCCCACCAGGATCGATCTTCTGCGCCGCGGCGTCCGGTGGTGGCACTGTGGGAATATGCGTGCGCTTACCGCTGCTAGCAATTCCAGGTGCTTACGTGGCCGGCACGGTTTTGAGCGGCCATTGCGGCGGACAGTCGTAAGGGCACCCTCGCGACGAAGGTGCCAGGATGCCGTCTGAACATGCGCCGCCCCCGCCCAAATCCACGCCGGGGTGGTACCCGGATCCCGCCGGGGTGGGCCACGGGCTGCAGCGCTACTTCGATGGCCGCAACTGGACCAGCGAGTGGGCCTTTTCCACCGAGCCCCCGAAAACGCTTGCCACAGAGCCGAAGAAAGACGCGTCCGGAAAGGCGGCCCTGGCGCTGGCGGCCCTGGCCGCGCTCGTCGTCCTGATCATCGTCGGCAAAAGTTGGAGCTTCAACGATCGGAACGACAATCAGTCGACGTCGTCGAGCGGTCCGGCCGCGACTGGACCGTCGACACTGACCGAGGCGATGCCACCGACCCCGACCGGCCCCAAGAAGCCGGACGGAGTCAACTACACCGTTTCTCCCGGCCCCAATGGCGACGTCGTCGAGGCCCGATTCGCGATTCGTGACAATTACACCGAGACGATGATCAAAGACGGTGCGCGCCGCGACACCATCGACATTCTCAGGTACGCACGAGCGACCTACCCCGATGCCTCCGCGGTGAATGTTCAGGGCACCTTCCCCATGACCGACCCGTACGGCAACACCTCGACTCAGGTGGCTATCGACCTCACGTATTCGCGAGCAACGTTGAACAAGATCAACTTCGATGGCGTGAGCAAAATCAGCATCTGGGAGATTCGCGATTCCGGATCTGTTCTTCCGGCATTTGAGCCCTAGCGGACGCACCCTGCAAAACTGGGTTCGCAGGGTGTGGAGGGAGAGGGTGCGTGAAATTCGTGCTGGCCGGCTACGGCACTCGCGGCGATGTCGAGCCGTTCGCCGCGCTCGCTCGCGAGCTGCGGAGCCGGGCTCACGAGGTGTGCCTGGCGGTGCCGCCCTGGATGCTCGGCTTCATCGAGTCGACGGGGCTCGACGCGGTCACGTTCGGCACCACCCCGCCGCCGCTGGGCGGGGTCGAGGACGTCGTAAGGCGTGTCACGCAGATCATGGCGGACTGGAGCACGGGCTTCACGGCGCTGGCGAACGGGGCCGACCTGCTGGTGACGGGCAAGGGCGAGCAACGAGTGGCGGCCAACGTCGCGGAGTACTACGGAATCCCGCATGCGGCATTGCATTTCTTCCCGGGCGACCCCGCGATCCCTGGCGGGCTGATGGGAGAGCTGACGCAGCGGGCGCACGACGCTCAGCGTCGCGATCTGGGCTTGCCGGATATCGCCGCGCCCGCTCGAGAACCCTTGGAAATCCAAGCATACGAGGAGTTCTGCTTTCCCGGGCTGTCCGCCGAGTGGGCGCAACGGGGTAAGCGGCGGCCCTTCGTCGGGGCACTGACGCTGGAGTTGCCGACGGGCGCCGACGACGAGGTGTTGTCGTGGATCGCCGCGGGAACACCGCCGATCTACTTCGGCTTCGGCGGCGCCATCACGCTGCCCGATCCCGCCGAGACGGCCGCAATGATCTCCGCCGCCTGCGCGCAGTTGGGGGAGCGGGCGTTGATCGGTGGCGGCCCGCCCGGCATTGCACCTGCCGGCCATGTGAAGTTCGCGGACGCGGTGAATCACGCGGCGATTTTCCCGGCCTGTCGAGCGGTCGTCCACCATGGCGGCGCCGGAACCACGGCCACCGCCATGCGCGCCGGCGTTCCGGCATTGATCCTGTGGCAAGCCAGCGACGATCAACCGGTGTGGGCGGCGGCGGTCACCCGGTTGGGCGTCGGCTTCGGCCGCGAATTCTGGTCCACCACCTCGGATTTGCTGGTCGCGGGGCTGCGCTCTGTTCCCGCGCCGGACTGCGTTGCGCGGGCCCGCGAGCTAGCGGCCACCATGCCCGACCCCGCCGAAAGCGTTGCGAGGGCAGCCGATCTTCTCGAGGACGCCGCCGGTGCCGGGCGGGGCGGCTAGGCCGCGACGACGGGTGAATGCACGGTAGCCGTTCGGATAACGCGGCGTTCCGTTGTCGCTGCTTGCCTGGGTATGGCATTGTCTGGGAGCGTGAGCGAGGTACCCGGTTCTCAGAGCGCCAGTGCGGCCCACCCGGCACCTGGCGTCGGGCCGCTTTCGGCGGCGAATCAACCGGCTACCAAGGCCGATCTGTACGCCGCTGTCGATGCCTTGCGCGCCGACATGCGCGAGCTGATGAACGAGGTCCGCAAGCTGATTCAGGAAGCGGATCGTCAGGTGACTGACGCCGAGCGCGTGACGGGCGACGATCGCGACGGTCTCGACGACGCGTGGTGATGGGTCTCAGTCGGCGGGATCGTCGCGCAGTGCCGGTGTCATAGCACTCTAACCAGTCGAACCGCCGCTCGAAAGACGCTCGTTCAGTTGATGTTTCACAATCCGCAAAACATCATTCGCAGCTCGTACTCACAGTCAGCCAACGCCGAGCGCCGGCGGTACGATCTTGCTATGTCGTTGGCCAGCGGCAGTGCGATTGCCAGGCGCATCGTCCTGCGGCTGCTGGGATGCATTGAGATGGACGAAGTTCACTTCGCCCGTCATCTCCGTTTGCCCGGCGGCACATCGCTCAGAGCACCGAGCACCGGCGCCTTCGCCGGACGAGGCCTACTGCCGATGTCTCCTGAGAGACGGATCCGGCGCCCGTCAACGACGACACCCGCAGACAATCACACCTGCGGCCTAGGTGATTATCCGAAGTCCGTCGGGACGGGCTCTTGCAGAATGGAAGCCCTCTCATGTTGACCGGCACCTCCAGATTCACTGGCATCACCAGGTATGTCGGAATTCCGATTGCCGCCATCGCGTTGCTCGGCGGCTTTGCAATCGTGCGCGGCGGTGCAGCAGCGGCTGACCCAAACGACGACCAATTTCTGGCGCTTCTCGATGATGAAGGCATTCCCGCCCTGGCGGGCGTGCCAAGCCTCGTCGAGTCGGCTCACAAGGTTTGTCAGGCACTGGATAACGGCACGCCGGCGAACCGCGTTGTGGACACTCTGGTTGACAATGCCGTAAGCGATGATCCGTCCCAGAGCCAGATCGCCCGCGGCCCCCTCACACGCACCGAGGGGCGCTTCGTCATTGCAGCAGTCGGGGCCTACTGCCCATACGACAAGAGCAAACTCGCGGTCCTCATCACCCGTCCCAAAGCGGGATGGAATGAACCGACCCGGCGGGCCGCCGATGGCATTCGCCCGGCGGGCTTTCAGGTTCATGGCAGCGCGCCCGTCTCGCTGATCGGAATTGTTCGCCCCGCAGGGATCGCCGATCCAGACCCGCCGACGATTCCCGAACCACCGCCTTTGGCGCACCTCCAGGCACCACCGCCGCCGATCGCGGCACCCCCTCGACCACAGCAGCCGTTACCTCAACGTTTGCCTGCGCCTCCGCCACAGGAGCCGCCGCCTCCGCAACAGTTGCCTGCGCCTCCGCCACAGGAGCCACCGCCTCCGCAGCAGTTGCCGCCCACGCCGCAGGAGCCGCCGCCTCCTCCGCAACAGGTGGCGCCGCCTCCGCCACAGGAACCGCCGCCTCCTGCTCCGCAACAGTTGCCGCCACCCTCGCCGCCCGCGCCACCGCCTCCGCCGACTTCGCCACCGAAGGAGCCGGGGTTGATCAGGGTCGCACCCTGAGACCGGGCAGTGCCAACCCCCGACCGGCAGCCCGCTCTATTCGCAGAGATCGTCGGCGGGCGGCCGCACCGCGACCGTGTGGAAGATCGGCTGCAGCCCCGCGGGGTCGCCAACCCAGGGCAGATTCGCCAGCTGACGGCGGCTGCGCCGGCCGCTGAAGACGCGCAGCGCCTCGAAATCGCTGAGTTCGACCGCGATTTGGCCGGGCGCCGAGGCGGGGTCGCCGAGTTGCGTGGTTCCCGTGGTCGGGGTCGTCAACCGCAGGCAAGGATACGCATTGCGCCGGATGGTCCGGTCGATCATCGTTGTCAAGAATCCGATGGCCACGGCGAACGCCGGATCCGCTGTCCGAGAACCGGGTTCGCCGAGCGCGCCCCGGATGTCGTGTTCATGGGTGAGGGCATCGAAAACTGCTTGGGCACCAACGAGTTTCGGGCTATCGGTCAAGAATTCGACGACCGTCTCGGTGGCCGTCGCCCACAGGTCGAGCACCTCGTCGAGGGGACGGTCGGCCAGCCGGTCGAGCTGGGCTCGGGTCCATTCGTCGGTGCCCACATTGGCGAGGTTGGCGGCGACCACGTCCTGGGCGGTACCGGCCAGGTGGCACACCGTCTGGCGAACGGACCACCCGGGGCAGGCCGGCACGACGCGCTCGCACAGGTCGGTGCGGCCCCGCAGCAACGCATCGACGCGGCCCTGCACCGTGCGGTACGCCGCCGCGGCGTCGGCGCTGGAGCGCAGGTGGCGCCGCGGGCCGGTAGCGATCACGTCGCTCATGGCGGACACGCTACACAAATCCTAAGAAAACGGTAAGGGCTTCGCGCGAGACGTGACGGTCCACGGGGCGGCTGTCGCCGGGTTCATCGCCGGCGGCACTATGAATGCGTGAAGCCGTTTCGAATCGACGTTCCCGACGACGTACTCGATGATCTGCGGTCGCGCCTGGCGCGCACTCGATGGCCGGAAGCCGAATGTGTGGACGACTGGAGTCAGGGCATTCCGCTGGCCTACACCCGCGAGCTGGCCGACTACTGGGCCACCGAATACGACTGGCGTGCGCGCGAGACCGCGCTGAACCGCTTCGACCAGTTCGTCACCGATATCGACGGGCTGGACATTCATTTCATTCACCAGCGATCCCCGCACTCCGAGGCCTTCCCGCTGGTGATCACGCATGGTTGGCCGGGCTCAATTGTGGAGTTCCACAAGGTGATTGAGCCGCTGACCAATCCGGCATCCGGCCGTGCCGAGGATGCTTTCCACGTGGTGTGCCCGTCGCTGCCCGGATACGGCTTTTCCGGTAAGCCCACCCGCACCGGGTGGGGGGTGGAGAAGACCGCCCAGGCATGGGAGCAGTTGATGGTCCGGCTGGGATATCAGAACTACGGCGCCCAGGGCGGCGACTGGGGGGCGGCGGTCACCACCGCGATCGGCCGAAACCGGGGGCACTGCAAGGCAATTCACCTGAACATGCCGATCGGCCGTCCGGGCAACCTGGACAACCCGACCGAGCAGGAGAAGGCCGCGCTGGCCGCGATGGCTGAGCACCGCGAGTGGGGCACCGGCTATTCCAAGCAGCAGTCCACCCGGCCGCAGACGCTGGGCTACGGTCTGGCCGATTCACCGGTCGGTCAGTTGGCCTGGATCGTTGAAAAGTTCTGGGCCTGGGCCGATTGCGACGGGCATCCAGAGAATGTCATCAGCCGAGACGAGTTACTCGACAACGTGATGGTCTACTGGGTCAACAACGCGGCTACGTCGTCGGCGCGGATGTACTGGGAGAGCTTCCGCAACTTCGGCGCGGGCGGCCGCGTCGAGTTGCCCACCGGGGTCGCCGCTTTCCCGGGTGAATTGCTGAAGATGGAGCGCAGCTGGTGCGAGCCGAATTACAACATCACCCACTGGACCGACATGCCGCGCGGCGGTCACTTCGCCGCGTTCGAACAGCCCGAGTTGTTCGTCGACGACGTGCGCGCGTTCTTCGCCACGGTCCGCTAGGCGCTCAGCCGTCCTCGGTGCTCGAGTGTGCATTTCACGACGCAACACGCCGGGTGCGCGTCGTGGGCTTCACACTCGGCGGGTGCGGGGCCCGTTGCGTCAGCCCGGCAGGGCGAAGAACTCCAGCGCGATGCCGTCGGGGTCGCGGAAGCTCAGGCCCGAGCCGTAGGGCGCGTCGACGATGCCGCCGTGGGCGATCCCGAGCTCGTCGAGCCGGGTGACCCAGTCTTCGAGTTCGGCGCGGTTGGCGCAGCCGAACCCGACATGGTCCAGGCCGACGCGATGTTCGCTGAACTCCTCGTCGGGCGCCTCGTGGTCGTGTTGATGGATGCCGAACACCGTGCTGTTGTGCAGCAGCCACACCTGATGGCGGAATCCGGCGTCGGTGTGTTCGTCGAGCATGGGATCGGTCCCGAGCAGATTGCGATACCAGGGGCCGCTGACGCCGATGTCACGCACCGTGACCGCGACGTGGTTGAGGGCGGGGAAGGTCATGACTCGACTGTACGAGCCGAGCGCATCAGCTAGACGATTCGCCAGCCGTGGCGCGCCCGAAATCGCATGTCCCACAGGTAAAGCTGATAGCCGAAGAGCCACGCGCGGTGCGGGATGAACAGATCGGCCAGCCGCAGCGCCGACAACAGCCACTCGAAACGGCGCTGCTGACGCTGCGACCAGTCCAGCTGCATCATCGCCCGGAACTCCGGGGCCAAGAACCCCGTCGTCGCGAACAGATTGAGCGGACCGGCCAGCATTCGCAACGGCCACGGCAGAAACGCCATGGCGGCCACGCCGCGCAGGTGCTCGCGCACCGGCGGGTCGATGCGCAGCTCGTCGAGCGAACGCTTCCAGTATTCGTCGAACGCGACGAGGTCCGGCGGCCACATCCGCTCGGGCACCTGCAACGTCGTGCCCAACCGCTTGGCGTCCTGATAGACCGCCTCGGCGCTGGCCTCGTCCAGTGGGCCATGGAGGAACTCGTGCTGATCGACGAAGTAGCGATACAGGCAGGCGGCCACCCACAACTGCAGCTTGGGGTCGAACGCGTTGTAGGACACCGGGCTGACCGCCGTGGACCGGACCTGGCGGTGCGCGACGTCGACGGCGTCGCGGATCAGCGCCCGGTCGGACTCGGTCCCGATGGTCGCCACCGCCAGATAGGTGCCGGTGGTGCGGGCCCGCTTGAACGGGTGTTTGTAGACGTTGCCGCTGTCGACCGGGCTTTCCAGCACGCCGTAGCCGACACCCGGCAACGACAACTGCATGATCACGTTCGCGGCGGGCAGCAGCAGCGCTGCCGCGTTGAGCAGGTCGGCGACCCGGGTCGCGGGCTTCATGCACCCGAGTAGACCAGACGTTAGTTCCGGCCGGAAGTGGGCATCTGTGGACTCATGGACCTCGATACGTCGTCACTGCTGTGCTGGGTGCTGGCCGGCACCGCCGTCGTGGCCGCAGTCCTGATCGTCGTGTCGATCGCCTAGCGGCGCGCCCGCAAGGTACATGTGAGACGCTGCCGAAGTGGTTGCGATGCGGACCCGGATCGCCGGCGTGCTGGTCGGCTACCTGGCCGACCTCGCGCTGAGTGATCCGAAAAGGGGCCATCCCGTCGCGGCATTCGGCGACGCGGCCGCCAGGCTGGAGCGGTTCACCTATCGCGACGCCAAGATCGCCGGTGCAGTGCACGTGGGCCTCGCGGTCGGCGCGGTGGGGCTGATCGGCACGGCCGTGGCGCGGGCCGCCGCAAACCGCAACCCGCTGTGGTCGATCGCCGCCACGGCCACCGCGACGTGGGTCGCGCTGGGCGGAACGTCGTTGGCGCGCACCGGGCTGGACATGGCGCAGCTGCTCGATCGCAACGACATCGAGGCCGCGCGGCGCCTGCTGCCGTCGTTGTGTGGGCGCGACCCGTCCCGGCTGGACGGCTCGGGGCTGACCCGCGCGGCGCTGGAGTCCGTCGCCGAGAACACCTCCGATGCGCAGGTGGCGCCGCTGCTGTGGGCGGGCGCGGCCGGGGTGCCCGGTGTGCTGATGTACCGCGCCATCAACACCCTGGACGCGATGATCGGCCACCGCTCGCCCCGCTACATCCGATTCGGTTGGGCCGCAGCACGATTGGACGACGCGGCCAACTACGTCGCGGCCCGGGTGACCGCGGTGCTGGTGGTGGCGTGCGCACCGCTGGTCGGCGGGTCGCCGCTGGGCGCGGCCGCGGCCTGGCACCGCGACGCGGTTCGTCATCCCAGTCCCAACGCCGGTGTCGTTGAGGCGGCTTTCGCGGGCGCGCTGGGTGTGCGGCTGGGCGGCCCCACGCAGTATCACCACGAGTTGCAGATCCGCCCCACCCTGGGCGACGGGCGTCAGCCGATCGCGGCCGATCTGCGCCGCGCGGTCGCACTGTCGCGAGCGGTGCAGCTGGGTGCCGCGGCGTTGCTGGGCGCGCTATCGAGCGCGCGGGTGCGGCGTCCAGTGTGCGGCTAGGGCGCCCGCACCGCACACTCGACGGCTGTTACCGGCGGCGGCCGTAGCGGTCGGCGAGTTTCTCCTCGACGGTCATCGGGGTTTCGGGCGCTTTCGCTTGCTTTTCCTGACGCCGGATCCGGATTTCGGAGTAGGCGAAATAGGCCAGCCCGATCGGGGCCAGGATGCCGAACGAAATCCACTGGATGCCGTAGGACAGGAACGGTCCGGCGTCGAGGTGCGGTACGCCGATCAAGCCGAGACCGCCCGGCTGGCCTTCGACCAGTTGCAGATACGATCCGGCCAGCGGCACCTTGGTCAGCACCGATACCTGGTCGGTGTTGATCGAATACACTTGCTGCACACCATCTCTGGAGAACGGCTCTTTGTCGGTAACCGCCGGCTCGGAGTCGCGCAGCCGCGCCGTGATGGTCACCCTGTCCGGCGGCGGGCGGGGGATCGGCGGGACATGCGAGCCTGGCTCGGGACGCACGTACCCGCGGTCGACGAGCACGGTCGGCCCGTCGTCGACGACGAACGGGACCAGCACCTCGAACGCCTGATTTCCCTCGATCGCCCGCAATCGGGCCAGCACCTCGACGTCGGGCAGGTAGTGCCCGGTCGCGGTCACGCGTCGCCACTGTGCAGCCGTCGCCGACGAATCCTGCTGCGGCAAAAGCGTTTTCAAGGGCACCGGTACGGTGTTCAGCGAATTCTCGATCTGGTGGTTTTCGCGTGACGTGCGGGCGTTCTTTCCCAGCTGCCACGGCGCGAGCACCATGAAGCACAGGTAGGTGAAGGCGATGACCACCAGGATCAGCGCTATCCAGCCGGGCCGGAGCAGGAATGCCCACCGTGCGAGAAAACGCCGCATCAACCGTGCCCGTTTTTCGCCAGCTGTTCGTCGACCCAGTCGTGCAGCCCGGGCAGCGCGGCCTCGATGACGGCCAGCACCTCTTCGAAGTCGGCATGGTCGCCGTAGTAAGGATCCTCGACGTCGAGGGCGTGGGCGCCCGATCGCGGGTCGAACGAGCGCAGCATCCTGATCCGGTCGTTCTCGACACCGAGTTGCTGCAGCATCCGAAGATGGTTGCGGCCCAAGGCCACCACCAGGTCGGCGCCCAGGTGGTCATCGTCGACCTGCGCGGCGCGGTGAGCGGTGGAGTAGCCGTGGGCCCGCAGCACCTTGGCCGCCCGCTCGTCGGCGCCACTGCCGACGTGCCAGTTGCCGGTGCCCGCGCTGGTCACCCGCACCGCATCGGCCAGACCGCGCTGCCGCAGCTGATCGGCGAACATCTTCTCGGCCATCGGCGAGCGGCAGATGTTGCCGCTGCACACGAAAGTGACGTGCAAAGCCTCAGACACCCAGCGCCCTCCGCAGGTCGGCGATCGTCGCCGCGTGGGTAACTCCGGTCACGGCGTATCCGTCGGCGAAGTCGGACTTGCCGTAGCCCCAGCCGACGACGACCGTGTCGATGCCGTGGGCGGCCGCCCCGTCGACGTCGTGGCTGCGATCGCCGACCATCAGCACGCGTTCGGGCAGCGGCTGCAGCTGGGCCAGCGCATGGGCGAGCACCTCTTCCTTGCTGCGGCGGGTACCGTCCGGGCACGCGCCGGCGATGACCTCGAAATGGTGATCGAGCGCGAAGTGGGCCAGGACCCGGCGTGCCGTCGGCTCCAGCTTCGAGGTGGCCACGGCCAGCCGCACCCCGGCGGCGCGCAGATCGGCCAGCAGTGGCTCGATCCCCTCGAACAGGGTGTTGTTCGACCAGCCCCGGGCGCCGTACTCGGCCCTAAACGCCGTGAACGCCGCGTCGGCGTCCTCGCCGAGCATCAGCTGGAACGTTTCGTCCATCGGCGGCCCGACGATCTGGGCCACCAGGTCACCCTCGGGCACCGGGGCGCCGACGTGCTCGAGTGCATGGGTGAAGCTGGCGACGATGCCCGCCGCGGAATCGGTCAGGGTGCCGTCGAGATCGAAGATCACCAGCTGCGGGGCCTGACCATCGGCCGAAACTGCGCGTGTCACGTCACCATTGTCCTAGATGTCCTTCGTCGCGGTGTGACGGTGTTGCTGCCGGGCTCCCAGGACGGCGCACTAGTGTTTCACGGATGGCGAGTCCGGACCCGAGCCCGCTGGCGATGGCGCGCTATCACGGTGATGAGGCCGCCGCGCCGGGCATGCTCGATTTCGCCGTCAACGTTCGTCATGCGCAGCCACCGCACTGGTTGATCGAGCGGCTGGCAGCGCGGCTGCCCGACCTGGCGCGCTACCCCGGCATCGAGGACCTGCACCGGGCGCAGGACGCGGTCGCGCGGCGGCACGGCCGGGCCCGCGACGAGGTGCTGCCGCTGGCCGGGGCCGCCGAAGGGTTCGCGCTACTACCCAACCTGCGGCCGGCCCGGGCGGCGCTGATCGCGCCCTCGTTCACCGAGCCGGCCGTCGCCCTGAGCGCGGCCGGTGTGCCGGTGCACCACGTCGTCCTCGAGCCGCCGTTCGGCCTTGACGGAGCCTTTCACGCTCACGGCGTGCCCGAGGACGCCGATCTCGTCGTGGTGGGCAATCCGACCAACCCGACCGGCGTGCTGCACCGCCGCGAGCAGCTGCTGGCGCTGCGCCGGCCCGGGCGGATCCTGGTGGTCGACGAGGCGTTCGCGGATTCGATTCCCGGCGAACCGGAGTCGCTGGCCGCCGACTCGCTGGCCGACGTCCTGGTGCTGCGCAGTCTGACCAAGACCTGGGCGCTGGCCGGATTGCGGGTGGGATATGCGCTGGGTGCCCCAGAGGTGTTGGCGCGGTTGACCTCCCGGCGCGCGCACTGGCCGGTGGGCACGCTGCAACTGACGGCCATCGACGCCTGCTGTGCGGCCGACGCGGTTGCCGACGCGCAAGCCGACGCTGCGCGGCTGATGCTGTTGCGCACCGAGCTGGCGGCCGCTCTGACGGCGGTGGGGGCCGAGGTGGTCGACGGCCGCGCCCCGTTTGTACTGTTCCGCATCCCCGATGCTGTTCGTATGCGAAAAGCATTGCACGACAAGGGTATTGCGGTGCGCCGCGGCGACACGTTCGTCGGCCTCGACGAGAGCTATCTGCGGGTCGCGGTGCGCCGGGAGTGGCCGCTGCTGGTCCAGGCGATCTCGGAGGCCACGCCGGTCTCGAATGGTGGGAGGCAACGGTGAGCGCACGGCTGTCCGACGTCATCGAGGTACTGGACGAGGCCTACCCGCCGCGGCTTGCCCAATCGTGGGATTCGGTTGGTTTGGTGTGCGGGGACCCCGGCGATGAGCTGGATTCGGTGACGATCGCCGTCGATGCCACGCCGGCGGTCGTCGACGAAGTCCCCGAGGGGGGCCTGCTGCTGGCTCATCACCCGCTGCTGTTGCACGGGGTCGACACGGTTGCGGCCAACACGCCCAAGGGCGCGCTGGTGCACCGCCTGATCCGAAGCGGGCGTTCGCTGTTCACCGCGCATACCAACGCCGACTCGGCGTCGCCGGGTGTCTCCGACGCGCTGGCGCACGCTCTTGGTCTCACCGTCGAGGCCGTGCTCGAACCCCTTTCGGAGCCGGCCGATCTCGACAAGTGGGTGATCTACGTGCCGCGCGCGAACGCAGCAGCGGTGCAGGCGGCCGTGTTCGAGGCCGGCGCCGGGCACATCGGCGACTACTCGCACTGCAGCTGGAGCGTCAGCGGTATCGGGCAGTTCCTGCCCCACGACGGCGCCACACCCGCGGTGGGCAGCGTCGGGACCGTCGAGAAGGTGGACGAAGACCGGTTCGAGGTCGTCGCACCGGCGCGGGCCCGCGCGGCCGTGCTGGCCGCGATGCGCGCCGCCCACCCCTACGAGGAGCCCGCGTTCGACGTCTTCGCCCTGGAGCCCGCACCGGGCGAGGCCGGGCTGGGCCGCATCGGCACGCTGGCCCAACCCGAATCGTTGCGCGCCTTCGTCTCCCGCGTCGGTGCCGCGTTGCCGCGGACGTCCTGGGGCGTGCGGGCCGCCGGTGCCCCGGACCGGGTCGTGTCGCGGGTCGCGGTGTGCGGCGGCGCCGGAGATTCGCTGCTGAGCCTTGCTGCCCGCGCCGACGTGCAGGCCTATGTGACCGCCGACCTGCGCCACCATCCGGCCGACGAGCATTGCCGGGGGTCGGACGTGGCGCTGATCGACGTCGCGCACTGGGCCAGCGAATTCCCTTGGTGCACGCAGGCCGCCGAGGTGCTGCGGTCCCGTTTCGGTGCGGACCTGCCGGTACACGTGTCCACCACTCGCACCGACCCCTGGAATATCGGCGACGAAACATGTGGAGATCAATAATGAAAGCCGAAGTAGCACAGCAGCGTTCGCTGCTGGAGTTGTCCGAGCTGGATGCGGAGCTGACCCGGATCGCGCATCGGGCCACTCGTCTGCCGCAGCGCGAGGCCATCGAGCGGATGCGCGCCGAACACGACGCCGCCAATGACCGGCTGGGCGCGGTACGAATCGCGTTGGAGGACTTGGACACTCAGGTGTCACGCTACGAATCGGAGATCGCGGCGGTGCGCCAGCGCGAAGACCGCGACCGGTCGTTGCTGGAGTCGGGGGCTACCGACGCCAAACAGCTGGCGGACCTGCAGCACGAACTGGAAACCCTGATGCGTCGTCAGAGCAGCCTGGAAGATTCGCTGCTGGAAGTCATGGAACGACGCGAGGAGTTGCAGGCCCAGGTGATCGCCGAGCAGGACGCGATGGAGGCATTGCAGGCCGAGCTGGCCGGAGCACAGCAGGGCCTCGACGCCGCGCTGGCCGAAATCGACGAGACCCGCCAGGCGCACGCGTCGCAACGGGACCGGCTGGCCGCGGCGCTGGATCCCGATTTGTCCGCCCTCTACGAGCGGCAGCGGGCCGGGGGAGGACCGGGCGCCGGGCCGCTGCTCGGGCATCGGTGCGGCGCATGCCGGATCGAGATCGACCGGGGCGAGCTGGCCCGGATCTCCGCGGCGGCCGACGACGACGTGGTGCGCTGCCCGGAGTGCGGCGCGATCCTGTTGCGGGTCAAGGGGCCCGGCCAGTGAAGGTCGTCATCGAAGCCGACGGCGGGTCCCGCGGCAATCCCGGGCCGGCTGGCTACGGCGCGGTGGTGCACGCCGAGCACCGCGACACCGTGCTAGCCGAAAGCAAGCAGGCGATCGGCCGAGCGACCAACAACGTCGCCGAATACCGCGGGCTGATAGCCGGTTTGGAAGACGCCGTGCGGCTCGGCGCCAGCGAGGCCGACGTCTACATGGATTCCAAGCTGGTGGTGGAGCAGATGTCGGGGCGATGGAAGGTCAAGCACCCCGACCTGATCGAGTTGCACGCCGAGGCTCGAAAGCTGGCGGTCCGTCTCGAACGGGTCAGCTACACGTGGATACCGCGCGAACGCAACAAGCATGCCGATCGGCTGGCCAACGAAGCGATGGACGCCGCGGCCGAAGTGTGTTCGCAGGAGGCCGAGTCGGCGATCTCCGAGCCGGCGCCAGCCGAATCCACGGTGGCTTCGGACGCGAAATCAGCTGCGGCACAACCATCTTCGCCACCCGGCTGGACCGGAGCGCGCGGCATCCCGACCCGACTGCTGTTGCTGCGGCACGGGCAGACCGCGCTGTCGGTGCAGCGGCGCTATTCGGGGCGCGGCAATCCGGAACTGACCGACCTGGGTCGCCGGCAGGCCCAAGCGGCCGCGCGGTATCTGGCAGCGCGCGGTGGCATCGCCGCGGTGATCTCCTCGCCACTGCAACGCGCCTACGACACCGCGTCCGCGGCGGCCAAGGCGCTGGGCCTGGACGTGACGGTGGACGACGACCTGATCGAGACCGACTTCGGGGGCTGGGAGGGGCTGACGTTCGCCGAGGCCGCCGAACGCGATCCCGACTTACACACCCGCTGGCTGCGCGATACCAGCACGGAGCCGCCGGGCGGCGAGAGCTTCGATGCCGCGGCCGACCGGGTGTATCAGGCGCGCGAGCGAATCCTGGCCAGTCATCCCGGCGCCACGGTGCTGGTCGTCTCGCACGTCACGCCGATCAAGATGTTGCTGCGCCTGGCGCTGGAGGCCGGACCCGAGATCCTGTACAGATTGCACCTTGACCTGGCATCCTTGAGCATCGCCGAGTTCTATTCGGACGGGGCATCTTCGGTGCGACTCGTGAATCAGACCGGCTACCTCTAGCCAATTAGGAGTAGTAGATGTCGCCGGATCAACCACCCGACGGATTGCCGGACGCCGTTCCGGCGGATGTCCGGGCCCAGGTGATGCCGGCGGTGCTCGACGAGTTGGCCCGCTGGGGCGTCGAGCGATTCAGCATCGAGGCACTGGCCGAGCGTCATCGCATCGACGCGGAAATGATTTACCACTACTGGGGCGATCGGCAACGGCTGATCGTCGACGCGGCACTCGCTGATCTCGAGACCTGGGGTGATGTGCCGGACACGGGTTCGTTGCGCGGGGACCTGGAAGCGTTGGCCATCAGCGTCGCCAAGCGCGTCAACACCGAAGTGGGCCGGGCATTTTTGCGGGCTTTGGTGATGGCACCGCGTGGGCGTCATGACGAAGAAACCCGAATGATGTTCTGGCGGGCCCGTTTCGCGGTGGTGCGCCAGATCATCGACCGGGCCAGGCGGCGCGGTGAACTGCGCGACGGAATCACCGCGGTGGCCGCCACCCAGGTTCTTTTGGCGCCCATCAACATTCGCGCGCTGTACTCCGACGCTCTCATCGAAGAGGAATATTGCTCGGCGATCGTCGACCTGGCCTACCACGCGATTGCCCGGCAATAGGCCGCTGCTGGTCGCCGAACGTGCACTGAGAGCGAGATTTGGGCTATTCAACATGAGAGCACGTACGGCGGGCAGCCGGGTGAGTTGGTCAGCGCGACAACGTGATTGCTCGCTCGGGACAGTTTTTCTCACCCACGCCGGCCTGCTCCTCCAGTTCACCCGAGACGTCCTCGACGAGCACCACACAGTGGCCGACGTCGTCGGAGTCGAAGACCTCGGGTGCCAGGCTGTAACAGCGTCCGTGCCCGGTGCACAGGTCGAGGTCGACGGACACCCGACTCATGACACGTCGAAGACCAGCGGCAGTGACTCCACCGATCTCAGTGCGGCCGTGTACGTCAGCTGCGTGCCGGGCTTGATTTCGTAATCCGGTATGCGCCGGTGAAATTCACGCAACGCCACCCGCAGCTCCATCCGGGCCAGGTGAGATCCGAGGCAGCGGTGTGGCCCGCCGCCGAACGCGCGGTGCCGGTTCGGGTTGCGGTTGAAGTCCACCAACTCGGGGTCGGGGAACTCGGCGGGGTCGGTATTGGCGGCGCCGAGCAACGGGCTGACTCGCTCACCCTTGCTGATCGGGCATCCGCCCACCTCGACGTCTTGCATGGCGACACGGGCTACACCGGGAACCGGTGTCTCCCAACGCAACAACTCTTCGACGGCGTGCGGCAGAACATCGGGCTGCTCGACCAGCTGATGACGGTGCTCGGGATGACGCGCCAGATAGACGAAGAAACAGTCCAGCGAGTCGGTGACCGTGTCCAGCCCGGCGATCAGGAACAAAAAGCAGATGTCCAGCAACTCCTCGCGCGACAGCGGCCGGCCCTCCGCGCTCAGGTTCGCCGCGATCATCGCCGACAGCACGTCATCGCGCGGGCTGGCGATGTGGTCGTCGATGGCACGCTCGAAATAGTCGTAGATCTGTTGTGCCACCGGCGCTGAACTCTCGTGGCGGCGGTTGAACCCGGAGTCGCCCTCCGGGCGGATCACGCCGTCCTTCCATTCCAGGAATTTGTCGAGATCTTCCAGCGGCAAGCCGAGCAATTGCAGGAAGACGGTGCAGGGCAGCGGCACCGCGAACTCGGCGTGGAAGTCGCATTCGCCGCGCCCGGCGAAGCGATCGATCATCTCGTTCACCAGCTCGGTGACCTGGGGTTCACGTCGGGCCATTTCCCGCGGAGTGAACAGCGGGTCGAGGACACGGCGGTACTTCGCATGCTCGGGAGGATCGACTTGCAACGGAATCAGCGGTCGAATGTTGCCGAGGTTGACCGCGTCCATGTTCGACGAAAACAGCTCAGTGTGCTTGAGCGCCATCTCGATGTCGGCGAGGCGGCTGAGCACCACCGCCTGCTCCGACCGGAATACCGGGTTCGATTCGCGCAACACCTTGTACATGGGTTGCGGCTCCGCGAGGCCGGTGACCGACTGGTCGACGAATCCTTGCGCTTCTGTCATGCGGTCAGCGTGGCACCAACTTCTTATTTAGGCAATGATTGGAAAATTGAGCAATAGCCCGGCCCGGGTGATCGATCGCCCGCACCGCCGTCGTGCCGCTGGCCAGGAGATTAACCAGCGAGTACCGTGTTCGTGCGGACGAGTTGGCTGGGCGGCCGCGGCTCGTGCTGACGAGTCGAGGAAAGTCCGGACTTCACAGAGCAGGGTGATTGCTAACAGCAATCCGAGGCGACTCGCGGGAAAGTGCCACAGAAAACAAACCGCCACCCTCGCGGTGGTAAGGGTGAAACGGTGCGGTAAGAGCGCACCAGCATCCCGGGTGACCGGGGTGGCTAGGCAAACCCCACCCGAAGCAAGGTCAAGAAGGCCGCACCGAAAGGTGCGGCCGCGCAGGCGATTGAGGGTAGCTCGCCCGAGCCTGCGGGTAGGCCGCTTGAGGCACCCGGCAACGGTGTGTCCAGATGGATGGTCGCCGCCGTGCCGCCGTTGGTTACGCCGCGGCGGTGGGGAACAGAATCCGGCTTACAGGCCAACTCGCCCGCCCCGCCGGGTATTAGCGCGAGACTGAAACTGGCAACACATCGCCCCAGAGGCAGCGTCGCCAGTTACAGACTCGCCCGCCCTTAGTCAGCGCGCTTTCTTCACCGACTTGTCGAGCTTGCGCAGCGCCTCGTCGAGCTGCTGGCGGCAGCTCTCGGCCAGATCCGACTCCTGCTGGTAGAGAAGGCCGTACGTGAAGGTGTCCTCGCCCGCGGCGTGCGCGGCGTCGGCCTGCTGGACCAGGTGATCGCGGCTGACCACGCTGTCCTGGTGGTCGCCGAGCAGCGACTGGATGGCCTTGGCCTGCTTGGAGACGTCGTCCGCCCCGGTCGCCGCGGCGGTGTAGCGAAGTCGCTTGGCGCGCTTACGAATTACGTGCAGCGCCTCGTCGCGATCGTGCTCTTCGTCGTCGTCGGGATCCTCGTCGGTGCCCGCGGCGAGCTGCTCCTCGTGCGCCTGCGCGGCCTGGTCTGCTTCGGCGGCCGCCTTGGCGGCCTTGCGTACCTTCTTGTACGCGGCGTCGATGGTGACCGGCGCCGGCTGCTCACCGGTCGCGGTCGTCGGCGTTTCGGCCACTATCGAATCGAGCGCGTCGAGCAGCCGGAAGTAGCGCTGCGACCGCATCGCGATCAGCGACCGCCGCAGCCCCGACTGGTAGCGGCGCTTGGCGCCCTCGACCAGGCGTTCGCGCACCGGCCCCCGCACCAGCTCCGGTGCCAGCCGGTCCAGCTCCTGCTCGTAGCGCTGCGCAAGCACCTCGGCGTCGCGCGCCACGCCCAGGACACCGGCGAGCTCGCGCAGCTCGTCGAGGACCCAGGCGTGGGTGTCCTCGGACAATCCCGCTTGGGCGTCCTTGAGCAGACTGCGGATTTTGCGGGTGGTGACCCGCATCTGGTGCACGGAGTCGAAGACGTCGGCGCGCACCGCGCGGTCCCACACCACCAGCTCGTCGATTTGCTCGGCGATCGCCCGCTGCACCGGATCGTCCGGCGGCTCAGACCCGTTGGTCGGCAACGTTGTACCGAGCACCCGCGCCAGCTTGGACGCATGATTCGCGGGTTCGCCGCCGGCATCCAGCAGCCGGTTACTCAGCCGGCTCAGCAGTTCGGTGTCGGCGGCCCCACGGGATTCGTCGAGCTCGAGCTCCCATTCCCGCCACTCCTGGACGACGGGCTCCGAGTCGGGGCTATCGCTCGAATTGGCCGACCAGGCGCGGACATGGTCGTTGCTGAACTCCGCGAACGGCGCGCCCTCGGTGCCGTACAGCACCTGGCTTTCGCGCTGAGTCGTGATTCGGGCAACGGGTCGCAGCGGCCGGTCACGGACGATCGCCAGCACCACGTCCAGCAATTCGCTGGGCACGGTCTCGTCGTCCGCGGAGCCCAGCGGCATGCGGATCTCGGTGCGGGCGTCGGGCCCGGCCGGCAACTTCAGGTGCCAGCCGGCGTCGTGGCCGCCGGTGCGGCGACGCAGTGTGATCTTGTTGCGGGCGAGGTCCTGCGTCGGCGTATCGAAGTACATCGCGTCCAGCGATTGCGTCGGCAACGTCTCCACCCGGGCCACCGTCGCGATGCCTTCGAACGACGGTGTGACCGTCGAATCGAGGACGTCGAACTTGCGCTCGACCTCCAGATGACGCGAGGTTTCTGGCATTTTTTCGGCTCCATAGGGGGTCGCGCCGACGCGGCATTACACGGTCATCGACGCTCGTAGCTGGTTACCCATAGGGTGCCACACCACACTTGCACCGCCGGCAGCGATCGTTGCTGCGGCGTGTCCGCGACCACTGGCCTGGGCGGACGGATACGTCCCGCCGCGCGATCGACTACGGGGGCGGGGGAGGCGGCGGAGTGTCCTCCGGCATCGGCGCGTAATCCGTCGGCGGCGGTACGTAGCGCTGGATCGCGTCGCCGACGTTGGCGCAACCGCTGACCGACACGCGTCGTCCGGCGCCGACACAGACCGTGGCGTGGGCCTGCCCGGCAGATCCCGTCGCGACAACAATTCCGGGAATTGGCATCATCGCCAACACTGCCAGCAGTGTCCCGATCCAGCGGCGCCGATTCATTTCGCAAGCATATCGGCCCTGGCGGCCATGCGGCGGGGTTTCGCTTCTTTGCCACATGAATGGATTTCGTCCATGGAATCGCCGAAACCGCTTATGGTTTGCGTGCGGGTAGGTATCGATACCTGACGGAGGAGCTAACGATGGTGTTTTTGGCGCTCGCCACTTCGCGCGCGGTTGTCGGCGGAATTGCCGCCGGCGCTATCAGCGGTGCAATGCTTTTCGCTGCCATGGGCTCGGCTCAAGCGGACCCGGAACCGGGGCCGCTGCCGCCGAACTGCACGGCAGCCGATCTCGCCCAGGTTTCCTCGGGGGTTGCCGCGGCGACGTCGGTGTATCTGTTCACTCACCCGGACGTCAACGCGTACTTCACCAGCCTGAAAGGCCAGCCGCGGAGCGAGATTGGCGATCAGGTCAAGCAGTACATGGACGCCAACCCGCAGACGCACGCCGACCTCGAAGCAATTCGGCAGCCGCTGACCGACTTCAAGATTCGATGCCAAATGCAGTAGCTCAGAAGCAGTGTTCGTCGGCGGGGAAAACGCCGCCGGCCACTTCTTCCGCGTATTGAATGGCGGCCCGGCGGAATTCGTCGCCGACGTCGGCGAATCGCTTGACGAATCGTGCCGACTTGCCGCTGCTCATGCCGGCCATGTCTTGCCAGACCAGCACCTGCGCGTCGCAGTTTGGTCCGGCGCCGATCCCGACGGTCGGGATGGTCAGCTTGCCGGTGATCTGGGTGGCCAATTCGGCGGGCACCATTTCCATCACGACGGAGAAGGCGCCGGCCTCGGCCACGGCGATCGCATCGTGCACGGTCTGTTCGGCCGCGTCGCCGCGGCCCTGAACCTTGAAGCCGCCCAGGCTATTGACGCTTTGCGGGGTGAAGCCGATGTGGGCCATCACCGGGATGCCGGCCGCGGTCAGGCACGCGATCTGCTCGGCGACCCGCTCGCCGCCCTCGAGCTTGACGGCATGCGCGCCGCCTTCCTTCATGAAGCGGGTGGCGGCGGCCAGTGCGGCGGCTGGCCCGGCCTCATAGCTGCCGAACGGCAGGTCGGCGACGACGAGGGCGTGTGGGGCGCCCCGGACAACGCCGCGAACCAGCGGGATCAGCTCGTCGATCGAGACGGGCACCGTGGTGTCGTAGCCGTACACGACGTTGGCCGCCGAGTCGCCTACCAGCAAGACCGGGATGCCGGCCTCGTCGAAAACGCGCGCCGTCGAATAGTCGTAGGCCGTGAGCATGGCCCACTTGTGGCCTTCGGTCTTCATTTTCTGTAAATGATGGGTGCGGATTTTGATGCGGGGCGCCTTGGCGGCTTCGCCCGCCGCGTTCGCACCGTAAACGTGCTGCTCAGACATCATTGTCCCTAAATGGTGGTCGGGTCGATCCTCGTGGCCGTGATAGGTCCCCGGGTTCGTCTGACGTGCGCTATTCTGCCATCTCTTCGGGGCGGTTGCACCGTCGCGGGAGTGTGAAACGTGCCATTACGCGCGCGGGCGAGTTCCTGGTGGCCCGGAATAACCACTGGTAGCCGACCTACCGCGGCCGCTCACGAAAGTCTCAGGTTCTCTCTGGCAGCATGTGTTGGCATGAGTCTGACTCGCCGCGACACGGTCGCGCGCATGCTGGTGGTCTCGACAGCGATCGCTGCCGTGGCGCTGCTGCTGGGGGGCTGCATACGCGTTGTCGCCGGACATCCGCTGATGGCGGGCCCGAAATTGGGGCAGCCCGTGGAGTGGACGCCGTGCCGG
Source organism: Mycobacterium ahvazicum (assembly GCF_900176255.2). Taxonomy (GTDB): domain Bacteria; phylum Actinomycetota; class Actinomycetes; order Mycobacteriales; family Mycobacteriaceae; genus Mycobacterium; species Mycobacterium ahvazicum. The sequence goes on along the minus strand of NZ_FXEG02000003.1, from coordinate 917,902 downwards.
GTCGTCAGCGGATCGGTGAAGCTTCCCGGCGGCGCCATGTGCGGCAAGCTCGCCGTGCCGGTCGACTACGACCAACCGGGCGGCGACGTCGCGACGCTGGCGATGATTCGCTTCCCGGCGACGGGCGACAAGCTGGGCTCGCTGGTGATCAACCCCGGCGGCCCCGGCGAATCCGGCATCGAGGCCGCGCTCGGCGTCGTCCAGACGTTGCCCAAGCGGGTCCGCGAGCGGTTCGACCTGGTCGGGTTCGACCCGCGGGGCGTGGGGTCGTCGCGTCCTGCGATCTGGTGTAACTCCGATGCCGACAACGACCGGTTGCGCACCGAGCCGAACGTCGACTACAGCCCGGCCGGCGTCTCGCATATGGAGGACGAGACCAAGCAGTTCGTCGGCCGCTGCCTCGACAAGATGGGCAAGGACTTTCTGGCCAACGTCGGAACCGTCAACGTCGCCAAGGATCTGGACGCCATCCGCGCGGCCCTCGGTGACGACAAGCTGACCTACCTGGGCTACTCGTACGGCACCCGGATCGGGTCCGCCTACGCCGAGGCCTTCCCGCAAAAAGTGCGGGCGATGATCCTCGACGGCGCCGTCGACCCCAACGCCGACCCGATCGAGGCCGATCTGCGTCAGGCCAAGGGATTTCAGGACGCCTTCAACAATTACGCCGCCGACTGCGCCAAGCAGGCGGCCTGCCCGCTGGGTACCGACCCGTCCAAGGCCGTCGACGTCTACCACAGCCTGATCGACCCGATGGTCGACCCGAACAATCAACTCGTCGGCAGGCCGATCCCGACCAAGGACCCGCGCGGGTTGAGCTACAGCGACGCCGTCGTGGGCACGATCATGGCGCTCTATTCACCGACGCTGTGGCATCACCTGACCGACGGCCTCAGGGAGCTGACCGACAACCACGGCGACACGATGCTGGCCCTGGCCGACATGTACATGCGCCGCGATCAGAAGGGGCACTACTCCGACGCCACCGATGCGCGGGTCGCGATCAACTGCGTCGACCAGCCGCCAATTACGGACCGTGCCAAGGTAATCGACGAAGATCGCCGCTCCCGCGAGATCGCCCCGTTCATGAGCTACGGCAAGTTCACCGGTGATGCGCCGCTGGGCACCTGCGCGTTCTGGCCGGTGCCGCCGACCAGCAAGCCGCACTCGGTGTCGGCGCCGGGCCTCGCCCCGACCGTCGTGGTGTCAACCACGCACGATCCGGCGACGCCGTACAAGGCCGGCGTAGATCTGGCCAACCAGCTGCGCGGCTCGTTGCTCACCTTCGACGGCACTCAGCACACGGTCGTGTTCCAGGGCGACAGCTGCGTCGACGACTATGTGACGGCGTATCTGATCGGCGGCACCACCCCGCCGAGCGGCGCGAAGTGCTAGTGGCACCCGAAGCTGATTCGCCGTCGCGACGCGCCGGGCCCGAGACCAAGGCGTGACCGATTCGCGCCGTCACAGGTACCGAAGGCTGCGACGATTGACAGCCATGTCGCGCCTGAGATCGCTGAGTTCGGCGCTGCTGTCGTTAGGTCTCCTGGTTGCCGTCCAGCCGGCGCTGCCTGTGGCCGGCGCAACACCGGAGCCCGGTGCCGGCCAGACCCCGAACCCGACGCCGCCGGTCGCGGCGTCGCCGGTGAACTGGGGTAGTTGCAGCCAGATTCTCACCGACAGCAGCGAGGTCCCCACCGCACAGTGCACCACCGTGTCGGTCCCGATTGATTACAGCAATCCCACTGGGGCACAAGCGAAGTTGGCGGTGATTCGAGTGCCTGCGACGGGCCAGCGGATTGGGTCGCTGTTGGTCAATCCGGGCGGACCCGGCGGGTCGGCCGTCGACATGGTGGCCGGGATGGCGCCGGATCTGCAGAACAGCGACATCACCCGGCACTTCGATCTGGTCGGGTTCGATCCGCGCGGCGTCGGGCACTCCACCCCCGCGTTGCGCTGCCGCACCGATGCCGAGTTCGACGCCTACCGCACCGAACCGATGGTCGATTACAGCCCGACGGGCGTGGCGCACATCGAGCAGATCTACCGGCAACTGGCGCAGGAATGCGTGAGCCGGATGGGCAAGGACTTCCTGGCCAACACGGGCACCGCGTCCGTCGCGCGCGACATGGACATGGTGCGTCAGGCGCTGGGCGACGAGCAGATCAACTATCTCGGCTTCAGCTACGGCACCGAGCTGGGCACCACCTACCTCGAGCATTTCGCCGACCACGTGCGCACGATGGTGCTCGACGGCGCCATCGACCCGACCGTCGACCCGATCCAGGAGAACATCAGCCAGACCGCAGGATTCCAAACCGCTTTCAACGACTACGCCGCGGATTGCGCGCGCTCACCGGCATGCCCACTGGGCACCGATCCGACCCAGTTCGTCAACCGCTACCACGCACTGATCGACCCGCTCGTCGCCAAGCCGGGACGCACGTCGGACCCGCGCGGCTTGAGCTATGCCGACGCGACCACCGGGACGATCAACGCGCTTTACACCCCGCAGCATTGGAAGTACCTGACCAGCGGCCTGCTCGGGTTGCAGCGCGGCAGCGACGCGGGCGACCTGCTGCTGCTCGCTGACGACTACCAGGGCCGCGACAAGCAGGGGCACTACGACAACGACCAGGACGCGTTCAACGCCATCCGGTGTGTCGATGCGCCGGCGCCGACGGATCCCGCCACCTGGGTAGCCGCCGATCAGCAGATCCGCCAGGCCGCGCCGTTCCTCAGCTACGGGCAGTTCACCGGCAACGCCCCGCGCGACCTGTGCGGCCTGTGGCCGGTGCCCGCGTCGTCCGCACCGCATCCCGCCCCGGCGATGCCGCTCGGCAAGGTCGTCGTGGTCTCCACCACGCACGATCCGGCCACCCCGTATCAGGCGGGCGTGAGCTTGGCCCGCCAGCTAGGTGCGCCGCTGATCACCTTCGACGGGACGCAGCACACCGCGGTCTTCGGCGGAAACCAATGTGTGGACGGCACCGTGATGCGCTATTTCGTAACGGGCACACCGCCGCCGGCATTGCATTGCCAACCCTGAGCCGATCTACCGATCAGCGACCCTGAGCGTCCTGAAGCCCGCGGTTGATGTGCTCTTCGGCAAACGGGCTGCGGTCAGGGGTGGGCGCTTGGCAGCTGCATTGGAGCTGATTGAACGCGGGGTCGGCGGCAGCAGGCGCTGCCAGCCCGACGGCGGTGCCGAGAACGAGGGCGAAACCCGCCACTACTTTGCTGATCATTCCTAGCCTCTCTGCTGGGGGCGTAGCTGCCCTGATTAGCCCCTGACTAGCCAAGGTGACAGCCGCAAAGGCGGCGGACAAGCGACACTGCCGGGCGCAGGCCGGATTCATACGAATTCGCCGCACCGCCGGAATTCAGATAAATCAGTGGCGTTTCCGGCGCGACGACCAATAGCCTGTCCGCGGCCTCACCTGTTGAGCGCGTCTTGCAGGCCTTGATTGATCCGGTCCTCGGTCGTCTGACCCGGCGCGGGCGGCGGCGTCTGGCAGGTGCAGCTGAGGTCGTTGAACGCGGGGTCCGCCACGAGCGCCTGGCTCGGGCCTGGTCCGAGAGCGACTCCGAGACCGATAGCGGTGACGGCGAGAAGTTTGGTGATCACGTTCAGTACCTCCTGCTGATGCCTCTTACGGCGTGTAACCACTTTAACAGGTTACGTATTTCGGACGAACAACGGTAACCGCACCAGTCGGTTACGGATTTGCTGGGCGTCATGGCAGGGTCGCCCAGCCCCGGTGTTGCTCTTGGGGCCCGACGGTACGGATCCGCGGCTGAGCCGACACTGAGGAATCATCGGAATTCGGCCGGTTGCGGGCGACACGCCAGGCGTCGCGCAGCGGTGGTGTCCGCCGGAGCGTCCGATGGGGGTGTTTGCGCTGGTGGCTGTAACAACGGTGCCGAGCACTAAGCACCCGTGTAACACGGAATTAACAGCAATTGCCTACTGTTCGACGTATGGATCGACAGAAGGAATTCGTCCTCCGCACGCTGGAGGAACGGGACATTCGCTTCGTCCGGTTGTGGTTCACGGACGTGCTCGGCTACCTGAAGTCGGTCGCCATCGCCCCGGCCGAGCTGGAGGGGGCTTTCGAGGAAGGCATCGGCTTCGACGGGTCCTCGATCGAAGGGTTTTCGCGCGTCTCGGAGTCCGACACCGTGGCCAACCCCGACCCGTCGACCTTCCAGGTGCTGCCGTGGGCCTCGCCCAGCGGCCATCACCACTCGGCGCGGATGTTCTGCGACATCACGATGCCGGACGGCTCCCCGTCCTGGGCCGATCCGCGCCACGTACTGCGTCGGCAGCTGCAGAAGGCCAACGACCTTGGTTTCTCCTGCTACGTGCACCCGGAAATCGAATTCTTCTTGCTGAAGCCCGGCCCCAACGACGGAACTCCGCCGGTGCCGGTCGACAACGCCGGCTACTTCGACCAGGCGATCCACGATTCCGCGTCCAACTTCCGCCGGCATGCCATCGAGGCGCTCGAGTTCATGGGCATCTCGGTGGAGTTCAGTCACCACGAGGGTGCGCCCGGCCAGCAGGAGATCGACCTGCGATTCGCCGACGCGTTGTCCATGGCCGACAACGTGATGACGTTCCGCTACGTCATTAAAGAAGTCGCGATCGAAAATGGCGCGCGGGCGTCGTTCATGCCCAAGCCGTTCGGCGAACACCCGGGCTCGGCCATGCACACCCACATGAGCCTGTTCGAGGGCGACGTCAACGCCTTCCACAGCCCGGACGACCCGCTGCAGCTCTCGGATGTGGGCAAGTCGTTCATCGCCGGGATTCTCGAGCACGCCTCGGAGATCAGCGCGGTCACCAACCAATGGGTCAACTCCTACAAGCGTCTGGTGCATGGCGGCGAGGCGCCCACCGCGGCGTCCTGGGGCGCGGCCAACCGGTCCGCTCTGGTACGGGTGCCGATGTACACCCCGCACAAGACGTCGTCGCGGCGCATCGAAGTCCGCAGCCCCGACTCGGCGTGCAACCCATATCTGGCCTTCGCCGTGTTGCTGGCCGCCGGACTGCGCGGGGTGGAGAAGGGCTACGTGCTCGGTCCGCAGGCCGAGGACAACGTCTGGGACCTCACCCCCGAAGAGCGCCGCACGATGGGCTACCGCGAGCTGCCCACCAGCCTCGACAGCGCATTGCACGCCATGGAGGCCTCCGAGCTCGTCGCGGAAACGTTGGGGGAGCACGTCTTTGACTTCTTCCTGCGCAACAAGCGCACGGAGTGGGCGAACTATCGCAGTCACGTCACGCCCTACGAGCTGAGCACCTACCTGTCGCTGTAGCTCACAGAGGCCGCCGGTTGGTCTGAGAGATCGGCAGCTTGCGCTACCGTTTTGGTCGTGACCAGACCCACGACCGAGCGCCCGCGGCTGCCCAGCGTCGGGCGGCTCGGTTTGGTCGATCCACCCGCCGGTGACCGCCTGGCACAACTGGGCTGGACGGCACACGACGACAAGGCGCACGTCGACCTGTTGTGGTCGTTGTCGCGAGCACCCGATCCAGACGCCGCGTTGCGGGCATTGGTTCGGCTCTCGGAGAACCCCGACACCGGATGGGACGAGCTCAACGCCGCACTGCTCGGCGAGCGCAGTTTGCGCGGCCGACTGTTCTCGGTGCTGGGCTCGTCGCTGGCCCTCGGCGACCATCTGGTCGCAAACCCGAAGTCGTGGAAGCTGCTGCGGGGCAAGGTGAAACTGCCGACGCGCGACGAGCTGCACGAAGCGTTCATCGGGTGCGTCGAAGACGCGCTGGCCGTGCCGAACTCGGTAGTGCCACGGTTGGCCACGTTGTACCGCGACCATCTGCTGGTGCTGGCGGCACTCGACCTGGCGGCGACGGTCGAGGACGAGCCGGTGGTGCCGTTCACCGTGGTCGGCGCCCAGCTGTCCGACACCGCCGACGCCGTGCTGGCGGCCTCGCTGCGGGTTGCCGAGGCGACCGTGTGCGGCGACAAGGCGCCGCCGCGGCTGGCGGTGATCGCGATGGGCAAATGCGGTGCCCGCGAACTGAACTACGTCAGCGACGTCGACATCATTTTCGTCGCCGAGCAGGCCGACTCGCTGTCCACCCGGGTGGCCACCGAAATGATGCGGGTCGCGTCGACCGCATGCTTCCAAGTCGATGCCGGCCTGCGCCCGGAGGGCCGCAGCGGTGAGCTGGTCCGCACGGTCGAATCGCACGTCGCCTACTACAAGCGCTGGGCGAAGACGTGGGAGTTCCAGGCGCTGCTGAAAGCCCGCGCCGCCGTGGGCGATGCCGAACTGGGCAAGCGTTACCTCGACGAGTTGATGCCGATGGTCTGGATCGCCTGCGAGCGCGAGGACTTCGTGGTCGAGGTGCAGGCCATGCGCCGGCGCGTCGAGCAGCTGGTGCCGTCCGAGGTCCGCGCTCGCGAGCTCAAGCTCGGCAGTGGGGGACTGCGCGACGTCGAGTTCGCCGTGCAGCTACTGCAGTTGGTGCACGGCCGCGGCGACGAGTCCCTGCACGTGGCCTCCACGGTCGACGCGCTGGCCGCGTTGGGCGAGGGTGGTTACGTCGGCCGCGAGGATGCCGCGAACCTGACCGCCTCCTATGAGTTTCTGCGGCTGCTCGAACACCGGCTGCAGCTGCAGCGGCTCAAGCGCACGCACCTGCTGCCGGAGGCCGACGACGAGGAGGCGGTGCGCTGGCTGGCGCGCGCGGCCCACATCCGCCCGGACGGCCGCCACGACGCGGCCGGCGTGCTGCGCGAGGAGCTCAAGCACCAGAACGTGCGGGTGTCCCAGCTGCACGCCAAGCTCTTCTACCAGCCGCTGCTGGAGTCGATCGGGCCGCCCGGCCTGGAGATCTCGCACGGCATGACGTCGGAAGCCGCCGAGCGCCAGCTGGCCGCACTGGGCTATGAGGGGCCGCAAACCGCGCTGAAACACATGTCGGCGTTGGTGAACCAAAGCGGCCGGCGCGGCCGGGTGCAGTCGGTGCTGCTGCCCCGGCTGCTGAACTGGATGTCGTACACGCCGGATCCCGACGCCGGACTGCTGGCCTACCGCCGTCTGTCCGAGGCGCTGGCGTCGGAGACCTGGTACCTGTCCACGCTGCGCGACAAGCCCGCGGTGGCCAGGCGGCTGATGAACGTACTGGGCACTTCCACCTACGTGCCGGACCTGTTGATGCGCGCGCCGAGGGTGATTCAGGACTACGGCGACGGGCCGGCCGGGCCGAAGCTGCTCGAAACCGAGCCCGCCGCGGTGGCGCGCGCGCTGGTCGCCTCCGCGGCCCGGCACCACGACCCGGTACGCGCCATCGCCGCCGCGCGCACCCTGCGACGCCGGGAGCTGGCCCGCATCGGGTCGGCCGACCTGCTCGGCATGCTCGAGGTTCGGGACGTGTGCCAGGCGCTCACGTCGGTCTGGGTGGCCGTGCTGCAGGCGGCCCTGGACGCGCTGACCCGGGCCAACATGCCCGAAGACGGCAAGGCGCCGGCGACGATTTCGGTTATCGGCATGGGCAGGCTGGGCGGCGCCGAACTGGGTTACGGCTCCGACGCCGATGTGATGTTCGTGTGCGAACCGGCCAGTGGCGTCGAGGATTCCGCGGCGGTCAAGTGGGCGACGCCGATCGCCGAGCAGGTTCGCACGCTGCTGGGGACGCCCAGCGTCGACCCTCCGCTGGAAGTCGACGCCAATCTGCGACCCGAGGGTCGCAGCGGCGCGCTGGTCCGGACCCTGGGCTCCTATACCGCCTACTACGACCAGTGGGCCCAGCCGTGGGAGATCCAGGCGCTGCTGCGTGCGCACGCGGTGGCCGGCGACCCTGATCTGGGCCAGCGCTTCATGCTGATGGCCGACAAGACCCGCTATCCACCTGACGGTGTGTCCGCCGAGGCGGTGCACGAGATCCGCCGGATCAAGGCCCGTGTCGAGTCGGAACGATTGCCGCGCGGCGCCGACCCCAAGACGCACACCAAGCTGGGCCGCGGGGGACTGGCCGACATCGAATGGACGGTGCAGCTGCTGCAACTGCAGCACGCGCACGAGATCCCGGCACTGCACAACACCTCGACGCTGGAATCGCTCGACGTCATCGCCGAGACGGGGCTGGTTCCCGCCGACGAGGTGGAGCTGCTGCGGCTGGCGTGGCTGACCGCCACCCGGGCGCGCAACGCCCTGGTGCTGGTGCGGGGCAAGCCGACCGACCAACTACCGGGGCCCGGACGTCAGCTCAATGCGGTCGCGGTCGCGGCGGGCTGGCACAACGATGATGGAAGTGAGTTCTTGGACAACTATTTGCGGGTGACGCGACGTGCAAAAGCGGTGGTGCGCAAGGTGTTCGGGAGTTGAGTCAGGGAGCCGGCGCGTTCGAGGCAATGTTCGAGGTGCTCAGCACCGCAGAGGCTGATCGGTTGACGGGTCGCTACGCGCCGTTGGCCGACGCGGTTCGTGAGCTCATCGACGCCACCATCCGCACCGAGGCCGACGCCGACGTCGTCGCCAAGGCGCGCAACGAGATCGAGGCTGTGACCCGGTTGCTGCGCGAACGGACCCGGCCGGTCGGCGTCAACTTTCGGGTGGATGGCCGTCCGCTGCCGTTGGGCAACGCCGTCGTCGGTGCGTGCAACCCGATCGCGCCGCCGGTGGTCGTCCAACACGACGGAGACGGGCGCTGCCACAGCGAGTTCGTGCTGGGAACCGCCTACGAGGGCCCGCCCGGTCTGGTGCACGGTGGCGTCAGCGCACTGGTGCTCGACCACATGCTCGGCGAGGCGGCCAGCGACGGATTGTCCAAGGCGCGTTTCACCGGAACTATCAGCGTGAAGTACCTGCGCGGCACCCCGTTGGGCCCGCTGCGTTGCGATGCCTGGATCGACCGCGCCCAGGGCGTCAAAGTCTTTGCAAAGGGCACTATTTCGGATGCGAAAGGGGTGACCGTGCAGGCCGACGGCATCTTCATCGAACCGGCGTGGGCGCGGGACGGCCAATGAAGTTCTACGTCAGCAGTGCGTTTTTGAACACCCGGGAGATCGTCGAGATCGCCAAGGCCGCCGACGAACTCGGCTACGACGGTATCGGTATACCCGACCATGTGGTGAACCTGGAGACCCTCGAGACGCCGTACCCGTACACCAAAGACGGGCAACGGCGCTGGCAGCCGTTTACGGATTGGCTGGACCCCTGGGTGCTGGCCGGCGCGCTGGCCCAGGTCACCACCCGGCTGCGGTTCGTTACCACGGTCTACATCCCCGCGATGCGCAATCCGTACTCGGCGGCCAAAGCCATTGGCACCGCGGCTGTCTTGGCGTCGGGGCGCCTCGAGCTCGGCATCGGAGTCGGCTGGTGCCGTGAGGAATTCGCGCTGATGGGCGAACAATTCGACCGCCGCGGCAAGCGCACCGACGAGATGATCGAATTGATGCGCGCGCTGTGGTCGCCGGGCTGGACGGAGTTCGACGGCGAGTTCTACCAGACGCCGCGTCTGGAGATGCAGCCGACTCCGCCGTCGATACCCGTCTACGTCGGCGGGCTCAGCGATGCCGCATTGCGCCGGGCCGCGCGCAACGACGGTTGGATCGGCGACCTGATCAAGACCGAGCATGCCATCGAGGCGGTCGGGAAGCTGCGCGAACTGCGCGCCCAAAATGGTTTGACGATGCGCGATTTCACCATTCTCACGCCGCTGACCGACGCCTTCACCACCGCCGACTACCAACGCGTCGCGGATGCCGGTATCACCGGCATCATCACGATGCCGTGGATGTTCTACTCCGGACCCGAGGCGACGCTCGACGACAAGATCGACGGCCTGCAGCGCTTCCGCAAGGATCTCGCGCTCGACGGCTAGACGGTGAGTTCGGTCGCGGCCATACTCGAACGCATGCCTTTCACGGTGGTGTTCAGCAACGGCGAACCGCGCGACTATGGCGCATTCGACAAGTACCAAGTCACGGATGCGGGCGTGTTGGTCATCGACATGTATCGTGAGGACGTCAAGCGCCACTACATCGCTCCCGGAAGTTGGCTCGAGGTTGTCGACATGGCCGACGGGCAGCCCGCAGGCGCATCTCGCGGGATCTTGGGTGTCAGGCCGGCTCGTTAGACCTCAGGCCTGAAGGGGAGCGAAGCACGACCGGCATCGACGCGTGCGCGTGGCCGGCCAACCACGACAACGGCACCCGCCGGCCGTCCGGGCGGCCTCTCGCACACATCGGCCAAGATTATCGGTATCGTGATACCGTATTTTAATACCGGAAGTGCCAGCGAAAGGGGCGGCGATGGCATCATGGCGGGACGGTGTTCCAGAACTTCGGGGCGCCTTGCGGGGACCGGTCTTCACCGCTGACGATGTGGGCTACGACGACGAGGTGGCGGTGTTCAATATGGCGGTGCGGCACCGGCCCGCGCTCGTCGTCGGCGCCGGCAACGCCGCGGACGTATCCGAGGCGGTAATGTTCGCAGCGCGGCACGGCTTGAACATCGCCGTTCTCAACACCGGCCACGGGCCGAGCGTGGCCGCCTCGGACGACACGTTGATGATCACCCTGGGACGAATGTCCGACCTCGTCATCGACCCCGAAAAGCATTGTGCAAGAGTCGATGCCGGGGTTCGCTTCGGTCAGCTGGTCGACGCCGCCGCGTTGCACGGGCTGGCTCCGCTGCCAGGCTCCTCACCCGGCGTCGGCGTTGTCGGCTACACACTCAGCGGCGGGGCAAGCTCGACGATGGGCCGTAAGTACGGGTGGGCCGCCGATCATGTCAGTGCCATCGACGTGGTGACCGCTGATGGCCAACTACGCTGTGTGTCAGCAGAATCCGAATCCGATTTGTTCGGTGCCTTACTTGGCGGCAAGAGCAATTTCGGCGTGGTGGTGGCGATGAAATTCGCGCTCTTCCCGGTGACACAGTTGTATGCCGGTGCACTCTTCTACTCCGGTGAGCACATCCGGCAGGTACTGCAGGCGTACCGAGAACTCACCGCGTCCGCGCCCGACGAGTTGACGACATCATTCGCAGTGCTGAACCTGCCCCCGTTGCCCGGCGTACCGCCATTCATGCAGGGGCACTTGACCATAGCGGTACGAGTGTCGTACGTCGGCGAAGCCGAGATTGGCTCGAAGCTGATCGACCCGCTGCGCGCGGCGGCGCCTACGCTAGCGGACACCGTGGCCAGCATCCCATACACCCAGTTCGCCACCATCAGCAACGACCCGACCGATCCCGCGCCCGCGGTCGAGCATTTCGGACTGCTTCGAGAACTGACCGACGAGACCGTCAAGGCAATCGTCGACACGGTTGGGCCCGATTCCGGCAGCACGATCAACATCGTCGATATCCGGCATTTGCAAGGAGCTTTCAGCAGGCCGGCGCCGTTCCCCAACGCGGTAGGAGCCCGTGACGCCGCGTATGCGATGTTCGGTCTTACCGTAGTGCCGCCGGGACAAGACGTCGCGGCCTACCGTGACTCGGGCCGTGAACTCCTTGCGGCACTGCGGCCCTGGCTGCACGAGATGACCAACCCAAGCTTCGTCGGACCGGCCGACGTATCCGGGGGGCGGATCAGGCGGGTCTATGAGCCCGAGGTCTACGACAAATTGCAGACGGTCAAACAGCGCTACGACCCGTACAACAGATTCCGGCTCAACCACAACATCCCGCCGCGTTCCGCCGCCTAGGGCGCGCCGGGACCCCTGGCTTGCCCGGACCCGGTATTTCCGTACCATACAAAAATGGCTGTCGAACGTCGAACACGCCGGGCCGGGGGTGCACGCCGGACCGCGGCCGTCGAAGCCGCGGCCGGGGTGCTGGCGGATCGAGGGTACGAAAATGCCCGGTTCGCCGATGTCGCGCAGGCCAGCGGTACGGCGATCAGCACGCTGCAGAACTACTTCGGCTCGCGCGAGGACATGCTGATCGAGGCGATGCGGCATGCGACTGAAGTCGAGGTGGCCGCGCTCGAGGCCGTGGCCGACGCCGAGAACGACCCGTGGAACCGCCTGGTCGCGATGATCGACCGCAACCTCAATACGCCGCTGCGCAACCACCAGATGCTGATCGAGTTCTGGCGCTCGGGCATCCGCGACGGGGAGTTGCGGGACTACGGCGAAGAGGGCTGGGCCCGTTACCGGGCGCCGTTTCTGCGCACGGTGATCGAGGGCCGCGACGCCGGCGTCTTCACGCCTTCGATCGCCGCGGACGACGTCGTGGATCTGCTGTTCGCCACGATCGTCGGCGCCATGATTCCGCGGGTGCTGCGGTTTCCCAGCCCCTCGGCCGACCGGTTCCGGACCGCGTTGCTCCGGCAACTTGCTGTGACGCTCGGTCGCCCCGGATACGAGTAGGCCGGCGGCCTGCGGCGGGATCCGCCCGCGACGTTAGCGAACGGGCGATTACCAACTGTCGAAAACTCCGCGATGTCGCTGCCTGGTTTTGTTGTGCGAGATACGTTTTCGCGCAAAACATACAGCGAAGGATCGCACATGAGTCACGCGTCGCGTTGTCGCACCGTCGGCCTCGGGTTGGCCGCTGGGTCCGTATTGGCCGCGGGTTTGATCACGGTGGCACCCATCGTGTCTGCCGACGGGACCGCGCAAGCCATCGCACCCGCGGCCCCGGCGCCGTTCCCGGCCGATCCGGTCACGAAGAATCCGCCGCCTGCGACCGGCACCGCGCCGCCGGTTACCGCGCAGTCAGCTCCGCCGCCGGCCGCTGAGCCGACCCAAAAGGGTGGTCAACCCGAAGGGCAGGCCACTCAACAGCAGGCGACGACGCAGGCCCAGCAGCCGCAGGGGCAACCGCAACAGCAGCAGGCGACACAGCAGCAGGCCGCGCCCGCGACTCAGACACCGAAAGGCGCTCCGCCACCGGCCGAGGCGGCCGAGGCCTCTCCGCAACCCGCGGCGCCGGCCCCGTCGCGGCAGGCTCCCGATGGCTCCGGTCCGCTCGCGGGCAATGGTCCCGGCTCGGGCCCCCTCGCCGGCGACGGCCCCGGTCCCGGCGCTGGCCCCAGCGCCGGTCCCGGCCAGGGGCGGGTGGGCTCGGGTCCCGGTGCGGGCGCCGGCCCGGGCGGCGGGGGTCCCGGTCCCGGCGCCCGTCCCGGGCGACGAGGCGGCATCGGCAGGAATTGACCCGCATCGACGACAACACCCGCGCGGCGATTGCCACGCGGGTGTTGTCGTTAAGCCGACTCAGACGTCGTAGTACAGCGCGAACTCGTAGGGGTGCGGCCGGATCTGGACCGGCAGAATCTCGTTCTCGCGCTTGAAGTTGATCCACGTCTCGATCAGGTCGGGCGTGAAAACGCCTCCCTCGGTGAGGTATTCGTGGTCCTCTTCCAGCCGGTCGATCACCGCGGACAGCTGGGTTGGCGCCTGCGGGATGTTGGCGGCCTCTTCGGGCGGCAGCTCGTAGAGGTCCTTGTCGACCGGCGCCTGCGGCTCGATCTTGTTCTTGATGCCGTCCAGGCCGGCCATCAGCATGGCGGCGAATGCCAGGTACGGGTTGCCCGACGAGTCGGGGCAACGGAACTCCAGGCGCTTGGCCTTCGGGTTGCTGCCGGTGATCGGGATACGCACACACGCCGACCGGTTGCGCTGGCTGTAGACCAGGTTGATCGGCGCTTCGTAGCCGGGCACCAGCCGCTTGTAGGAGTTCACCGTCGGGTTGGTGAACGCCAGCAGCGACGGCGCGTGGTGCAGCAGTCCGCCGATGTAGTGGCGCGCGGTGTCCGACAGGCCGGCGTAGCCGGTCTCGTCGTACATCAACGGGCTGCCGTCCTTCCACAGTGACTGGTGAGTGTGCATGCCGGAGCCGTTGTCACCGAACAGCGGCTTGGGCATGAAGGTGACGGTCTTGCCGTTCTGCCAGGCGGTGTTCTTGACGATGTACTTGTACAACTGCATGTCGTCGGCCGCGTGCAGCAGCGTGTTGAACTTGTAGTTGATCTCGGCCTGACCGCCGGTGCCCACCTCGTGGTGGCCCTTCTCCAGGCTGAAGCCGGCCTTGATCAGGTTCGACAGCATCTCGGCGCGCAGATCGACGTAGTGGTCGACGGGGGCCACCGGGAAGTACCCACCCTTGGGGCGCACCTTGTAGCCGCGGTTGGGCGAACCGTCGTTCTCGCTGGGCTCGCCGGTGTTCCACCAGCCGGAGATCGCGTCCACCTCGTAGAACGAGCCGTTGGTGCGCGAGTCGAAGCTCACCGAGTCGAAGATGTAGAACTCGGCCTCGGCGCCGAAGTAGGCCGTGTCGGCGACACCGGTGCTGATCAGGTAGTTCTCCGCCTTGCGGGCGACGTTGCGCGGGTCGCGCGAGTACGCCTCCAGGGTGAAGGGGTCGTGCACGAAGAAGTTGAGGTTCAGCGTCTTGTGTTCGGTGAACAGGTCGATCTGCGCGGTCGCGGGGTCGGGCAGGAGCAACATGTCCGACTCGTGGATCGACTGGAAGCCGCGAATCGACGAGCCGTCGAAGGCCAAGCCGTCTTCGAAGATGCTTTCGTCGAAGAACGAAATCGGAATCGTGAAGTGCTGCATGATGCCGGGCAGGTCACAGAACCGGACGTCGACAAATTCGACGTTTTCGTCTTTGGCGAGTTTGAAGACGTCATCCTGCGTCTTTTCCGTCACTGATTGCTCCTTTGCTTGGTAATCCGCGGCCTGACGCTATGAAGGTGATGTTGCCCGCCCATCAACCCCGTGTTGCGCGGAGGTTACGTGACCACGCGTCCCACAGATCGGAGTGGAGCAACGGCGGGTTCTATTGTGAGGCCCATGGACCGCAAAATCGTATCTGGTCGGCCGCGCGGGCGCAGCAACCCGTCCCTGCCGTCGGCGGCCGGCTCCGACCCGACGAACGGGCGATGATGCCGGAGTCGCGCCCGGCGTATCCCGGCGAGACGCTCGGCTTGCCGAAGAGCGGCCCGGGCGCATTGGCGTCGATGGGACGCCGGCTGGCCGCATTGATGGTCGACTGGCTGATCGCATACGGTCTGGCGGCGCTGGCGATGGCGTTCGGCATGTTCTCCGAACGGATGTTGTCGACGGCGGTGTTGGTGATCTGGTTTCTGCTCGGTGTGGTGGCGGTGCGGCTGTACGGGTTCACCCCGGGTCAGCTGGCGCTCGGCCTTCGGGTGACCGCGTTGGACGGACGCCTGGGTGTGGGCCGCGTGGCGGCGCGCGGGCTGCTGGTCGCCCTGGTGGTGCCGGCGTTGTTCACCGACTGGGACGGGCGGGGCATTCAGGACCGGGTGACCAACACCGCCGTCGTCCGGCGTTAGACGCGCCTACTTGCGGCGCACCGTCCGCTGTACGCCGCGCATTTTGCCGGCGCCCGGCAGCGGCCCCTTCGGCATCACGGCGGCCCCGGCCCGCGACCCGAGCGCAGTCAGCCGCGACTCCAGGGTGTCCATCTGCTTGACGCTGATGTTGGCCGGCAGCTTGGTCAGGTGACGCTCCAGCTTGGACAGCGGTACCTCGCCCTCGCCGTTGCCGACGACGATGTCGTAGATCGGGACGTCGCCGACCAGTCGCGCGGTGCGCTTCTTCTCTTGCGCCAGAAGCGGTTTGACGCGGCCCGTTGCCCCTTCGCCGACCAAGATGACGCCCGGCCGGCCGAGCACCCGGTGCACCGCGTCGAAGTGGCCGGTCGCGGCCACCCCCGGCGTGACCCGCCACTTGCCGCGCAGGTTGTCCAGCACCCAGGCCGCCGCACCGGTTTGCCCCTCGGCCTGGCGGTAGATCGATTTCTGGGCCCGGCGCCCGAAGATGATGAACGCCACCAGCGCGCCCAGCACCACGCCGAGCGGGATCAGGGTGAACATGGTGAACCCGCCGACCAGCACACCGACCGTCGTCGAGACGGCCACGATCAGGACGAAGGCGCCGATCATGTAGGGGAGCAGGCGCTTGTCCTGCTTGCGCTGCACGTTGAACGCCTGCCACAGCTGACCGCGGCGCTCCTTGGCCGCGGCCTTGCGTTCGGCGGCCGCCGCTGCCCGGGCGGCTTTGTTCTCGGCGGTGGTGCGGGGTTTAGCCATAATCACCAAGGATACGAGGCGCCACGCCCGTGATGGCCTCGAGTTACCCCAGGGCGTCGGAGGCGCGGCTGCGTACCACCTGCTCGTAGAGCCGGCCGGCCCGATACGACGATCGCACCAGCGGCCCGGCCAGCACCCCGGCGAAGCCCAGCCCCTCGGCGTACTGCGCGAACTCGTCGAACTCCGCGGGCTTCACCCAGCGCTGGACCGGGTGGTGGCGCGCCGACGGGCGCAGGTACTGGGTGATGGTGACGATGTCGCAGCCGGCGTCGTGCAGATCGGCCAGCGCGGTGCGCACCTCGTCGGGCGTCTCGCCGAGGCCGAGGATCAGGTTGCTCTTGGTGACCAGTCCGTCCTCGCGTGCCGCGGTGAGCACGCCCAGGCTGCGCTGGTAGGTGAACGCCGGCCGAATCCGCTTGAAGATACGTGGGACGGTTTCGACGTTGTGCGCCAACACTTCTGGGCGCGCCGCGAACACCTCCGCCAAGCGGGCGGGCTCGCCGTTGAAGTCGGGGACCAACAGCTCGACGCCGGTCGACGGGTTGAGCTCCTTGATGGCACGCACGGTTTCGGCGTACAGCCACGCCCCGCCGTCGGGCAGGTCGTCGCGGGCGACGCCGGTGACGGTGGCATAGCGCAACCCCATCGCCTGCACGCTTTCGGCGACGCGCCTGGGCTCGTCGCGGTCCAGCTCGGCGGGCTTGCCGGTGTCGATCTGGCAGAAGTCGCAGCGGCGGGTGCACTGGTCGCCGCCGATCAGGAAGGTGGCTTCCCGGTCCTCCCAGCATTCGAAGATGTTGGGGCAGCCGGCCTCTTCGCAGACGGTGTGCAGCCCTTCGCGTTTGACCAGGCTTTTGAGCTCGGTGTACTCCGGTCCCATCCGGGCCCGCGTCTTGATCCAGGGCGGCTTGCGCTCGATCGGGGTTTGCGCGTTGCGCACCTCGAGCCGCAGCAGTTTGCGGCCTTCCGGAGCGACAGTCACATTGCTGATGCTACGCGGGTGGCGTCGGGTGCCCCCACCGGTAAGACCCCGTCCAGGGCGTCGCACACCGCCGCGGCGACGGCCGCGCGAACCTCGTCGACGGTGACGGTGCGGCCGAGTTCGGCGGACAACGACGTCACCCCGGCGTCGGTGATGCCGCAGGGCACGATGGCCTCGAACGCGTTCAGGTCGCAGTCGCAGTTGAGCGCGAATCCGTGCAGGGCGGTCGCCCTGGAGACCCGCACACCGATCGCGGCGATCTTGCGCGCGGGCCGGCCGGGCAGCCAGACGCCGGAGCGGCCGTCGACGCGGCCCGCATCCAGCCCCAGATCGCGGCATACCTTGATCAGCGATTCCTCAAGGCGCCGAACGTAATTCACCACATCCAGGGGCTCGGCCAGTCCGATCACCGGGTAGCCGACCAATTGCCCTGGCCCGTGCCAGGTGATCTTGCCGCCGCGGTCGGTGTCTATTACGGGAGTGCCGTCCACCGGTCGCTCGTGTGGCTCGGTGCGCCGCCCGGCAGTGTAGACGGCGGGGTGCTCCAACAGCAGCAGGGTGTCGCTGCCCTCGGCGACCCTGGTGTCGGCCAGGTCGCGCTGTAGTTGCCAGGCGGTGCGGTATTCGACCGTTCCCAGTTGACGGACGTCGATGGGTGCCGCGCTGGACCGGATGGAGCTTGTCACGTTGGCGAGGTTACGCCCCGGGCGGCGGACCACGAGACACCGATGGATAAATCGTCGCCACTTGTCATTGCAGGCAAGGGGTAATGGCGATAGCTTTCTAAGCGGAGTTCGCCGGGTAGGGGGCCTCGACGGACGTCATCGATCAAGGAGTGGCGATGGCCCATCCCCCGCTATATGACGGCGGCCGGTTGCTCGAACTATTCGACCGGGCCGCGATTATCCTTCGCAACACCCAGCAAGGACCGGAGCGATTTGGGCTCGCGGCGTCAGTGCTGTGTGAGTTTTTTCAGACGGTGGTGTCGGACGACAATTTTTGGGGCGTGCTGGGGGGTGTCATTGACGGCCAGCCGGACATCACTGAGATTCTGCAGAGTCTGGACGACTTTGAGGACGACGAGTACCAGCTCCTGGTGGCGGCAGGCGTCGATGAACGGGTGGCCGCAGACTTGGTCCGCAGCCTGAGGCGACAACTTGAGCGATACCGCCCCGGCTCCGCGCCGGCGACCCAAGAGTTGCGGAACGGCATTGACCAAATGGCCGGGGCCGTCTGCAGCGCTCAGAACGAGCTCGCCACGATCCAGCAGGGAAAGGATGGGCGCCGGCGACGGCGCGCGAAGCTCAGGCTCCTCGGTCGCTGTCTGAAGGTCGCGGCGTCGATTGTCACCATTGTCGTCGACATACCGGCGGTGCCAACGCTGGCGGGCATTGGCTCGATAGTTGGGGGAGTGCTCGAGGCGGGGCAACAGGTCGCCGAGCACCTCGCGGAGAGTGAGACCGACGGATGAACGCCGAGACGGCCGATAGCGCGACCGCGCTCTAACAACCATCGCGGTGAATGTATTTGTGCCGCTTATGTTTATCTGTGTTGAACGACAGTAGAAACCCAAATCCCATCGCGACGGTGAGAGATGTACGACTGGCTCCGTGATGCTGGGTAGGCGATTGGATCCTCGACCCAACGATGTCGGGGCGGCCGCGTGCGGCCATATTTGAGCGACGATCGCCGCCAGTGCACACTCGTCAAATCTCTTGTGCCACTTGTGTTTCTGTAGTCACATTGCCGGGTTTTTTGTCGGTGATTGTCGATAGTTTCGGGGTATGAGTTCAGCAGTGGCCATCGACGAGGACGCGGCGTTTGATGCCTTGGACGCGGCCCTCGAGATCGTGCTCGGGTTGGACTCACACATGCTGGACACCCGCGAACGCCTGACGAGGCTGCAACGCTACGAAAACGTGCGCCGACGCCTGTCCGCCGGTGAACACCGGCTGATCAACCAACTCCAGCAGGAAGCCACCCCGGCGGAGTTGGGCGGCAAACTCTCCCATGCCATCGCGGACTGGATCTTGATCAGCCGCGCCGAAGCTGGGAGGCGGGTGCGCGACGCCGCCGACCTGGGCGAGCGGCGGGCGTTGACCGGGGAGCCGTTGGTACCGGTGCTGGCCGCGACCGCCACCGCCCAACGAGCCGGAAAGCTGGGGACCGAACATGTGGCGGTGATCCGCCGCTTCTACCACCAGTTGCCGGGCTGGATCGATATCGAGACCCGCACCCGTGCCGAAGCCGACCTGGCGCGTCTGGCCACCCAGTATCGCCCCGATCAACTCGCCGGGTTCGCCGAACACCTGACCGATTGCCTGAACCCGGACGGCAGTTTCACCGACGATGACCGGGCCCGGCGCCGCGGAATAACCCTGGGCAAGCAAGGGGCCGACGGCATGTCGGCGTTCAGTGGCTGGCTGACACCGGAGGCCCGGGCCACGCTCGAGGCGGTGTTGGCGAAGCTCGCCGCACCGGGCATGTGCAACCCCACCGACGACACCCCGTGTGTCGACGGCGCGCCCAGCCAAGACGCGATCGATCACGATCCGCGCTCCACCGCGCAACGCCATCACGACGGCCTCAATGCCGCCCTGCGCGCGGTCCTGGCCTCCGGAGAACTGGGCCAGCACAACGGGCTACCCGCCACCATCATCGTGTCCACCACCCTGGCCGAACTCGACGCCGCGGCCGGCCAGGGAACGACTGGCGGCGGCACCCGATTGCCGATCAGCGACGTGATCCGCCTGGCCCGCCACGCCCATCACTACCTGACCGTGTTCGACAACGGCAAGCCGGTGGCGCTGTATCACAGCAAACGGCTCGCCTCACCGGGTCAGCGAATTGTGCTGTACGCCAAGGACCGTGGCTGCTCAGCGCCCGGATGCACGACCCCCGGCTACTTCTGCGAAGTCCACCACATCACCGACTACGCCCAATGTCACGAAACCGACATCGACAACCTGACCCTGGCCTGCGGCACCCACCACCGCCTGCTGCAACCGCGCGGTTGGAGCACCCGAAAACGGGCGAACGGCGACACCGAATGGATACCGCCGCCGCACCTCGACCGCGGCCAACCCCGCACCAACACCTACCACCACCCGCAGAAACTGCTCTGCGACGAGGAAGGTGACCCGGACGTCGCGTAGGGCGCTAGTCCTGGTCGCGCCGCGCGGTGGCATAGGCCAGCGCCTCGCCAATGGTGTTGTGGTGGAACTGAAATCCGGCGCGTTCAAGAGCCGAGGGGATGGCCCGCGGCCCGGTCAACAGCCCCTCGTCGGCGACCCCGCCGCGCGCGGCCCGCCCCGCGACCGCCGGTAGCAACATCGGGGTCGGACGGTTGACCGCGCTGCCGAAGGCGGTGGTGAACTCGGCGTTGGTCACCGGTGCGGGCCCGGTCATGTTCACCGGCCCGGACAGCGACGGGTGCCCGATCGCGAACAGCAGCGCCCGCACCTCGTCCTCCAGGCTGATCCACGACATGTACTGACGGCCGCTGCCCAGCCGGGCGCCCGGGCCCACCGAAAACAGCGGACGCACCCGGCGCAACGCGCCGCCCGCCGCGGCCATCACCAGGCCGGTTCGGGCCAGCACCACCCGGGCACCGCCGTATTGGGCCGGCAGCGTCGCCGCCTCCCAGTCTTCACAGAGCCGGGCCAGGAAACCCGTTCCCGCGCGGTCGTTTTCGTCGACCACGCGGTCCTTGGTGTTGCCGTAGTAGCCCACGGCGCTGGCGTTGATCAGGGTCTCGACGCCGGCGTCGGCAACCGCGGTGGCCAACACCTCCGTCGGGGCGATGCGGCTGTCGCGCAGGCTCTGCTTGAACGCGCCCGACCACCGGCGCTTGCCGACATTGACACCACACAGGTTGACGACAGCGTCGACCTCGCTGAGCGCGTCGGGATCGAACTGGCCGCTCTCCGGATTCCAGTGCAGCTCATCGGGATTCGCCGGCGTCCGGCGCACTATGCGCAACACCCGATGGTCGGCGGCGCGTAGGGCCGCAGCCAAGGCGGAACCGATCAGGCCGGAGGAACCCGCAATCGCGACGACGGGCTTGGCCAATGTGCTCAAGCCCTTCTAAAGACCTAAGTCGGCCTCGAACGCTCCCTCTTCAAGCCGGTGCTTGACCGTGGTGAGGAATCGTCCGGCATCGGCCCCGTCGATCAGCCGATGGTCGTAGGTCAGCGGCAAGTAGCAGATCGAGCGCACGCCGATCGATTCGTTTCCGCTCTCGTCGACCACCACCCGCGGGCGCTTGACGATCGCCCCGGTGCCCAGCATGGCGGCCTGCGGCGGGACCAGAATCGGGGTGTCGAACAACGCGCCCTGGCTGCCGATGTTGGTGATCGTGAAGGTGCCGCCGGACAGCTCATCCGGTTTCAGGTTGCCCGTCCGGGCGCGCTCGGCGATGTCGGCGATCGCGCGGGCCAGCCCGGCCAGCGACAGGTCGCCGGCGTTGTGGACCACGGGGGAGAGCAGGCCCTGCTCGGTGTCGACGGCGAAACCCAGGTGCTCGGCGTCGTAGTAGGTGATCTCCTTGGAGTCCTCGTTGTAGCTGGCGTTGATGTTGGGGTGAATCTTCAGCGCGTCGATCACCGCCTTGGCGATGAACGGCAGGTAGGTCAGATTCACGCCCTCACGCTCGGCGAACGACGTCTTCGCCTTCGCGCGCAGTCCCACGATCTTGGTCATGTCGACCTCGTGGGTCTGGGTGAGCTGCGCGGTGGCCTGCAGCGATTCCCGGGTCTTCTTGGCCGTGATCTGCCGGATCCGGTTGGCCTTCTGCGTGGTACCGCGCAGGTGGGCCAGCGCCGGTGCCGGAGTCGGCGCGGCCGAGGCCTTGGCCGCCGGTGCGGCGGGAGCCTGAGCGGCCGGAGCGGGGGCCTTCGCGGCCTCTTGCTTGCGCTGCGCGGCGGCCAGCACGTCCTGCTTGCGGATGCGGCCACCGACCCCGGTGCCCTTCACCGAGGCAAGGTCGATGTTGTTTTCGCTGGCCAGTTTCCGCACCAGCGGGGTCACGTACGGGCTGCCGTCACCCTGGGGCTCGGCGACCAGCTCCGACGGTGCGGCCTTGGGGGCTGGGGCCGACTCGGGCGTCGGTTGCGGCTTCGGCGCGGGCGGCGTCGGTTGCGGCTTCGGCGCGGGCGGGGCCTCCGGCGCGGGAGCGGGCTTCGGCGCCGGCGGCGCCTCGGCCTTGGGCGCCGGTGCCGGCTCGGGCTTGGGCTCCGGCTTGGGGGCCGGGGCCGGGGTGGCGGCCGCGGCCGAGCCGCTGCCGATCCGGGCCAGCTCGCCGCCGACGGCGACGGTGTCGTCCTCGTCGGCTGTGATGCTGACCAGGACTCCAGCCACCGGCGACGGGATCTCGGTGTCCACCTTGTCGGTCGACACCTCCACCAGCGCCTCGTCGACCTGGACTGAATCGCCGACCTTCTTGAGCCAGCGGGTCACGGTGCCCTCGGTGACCGACTCGCCGAGCTCGGGCATCAGCACCGGGGTCGCGCTGCCGTTGCCCGAACTCGCGGCCGGCGGAGCGGGTTCGGGCTGACGCTCGGGTTGCGGCTGGGCCTCGGGTTCCGGCTGGGCCTGCGACTCCGGCTGGGCCTCGGGTTCCGGTTCCGGCTCGGCTGCCGGCTGGCTGGGCGCGGCGGAGGCGCCGTTCTCCGAGGCGTCGCCGATGACGGCGAGCTCGCCGCCGACCTCGACGGTGTCGTCCTCCTGGGCGACGATCTTGGTCAGCACACCCGCGGCCGGCGAGGGGATTTCGGTATCGACCTTGTCGGTCGACACCTCGACAAGCGGTTCGTCGAGCTCGACCGTGTCGCCTTCCTGCTTGAGCCAGCGGGTGACCGTCCCCTCGGTGACGCTCTCACCGAGTGCCGGCATTTGGACGGAGAAGGCCATGTCTTTTGACTCCTCGATCGCTCGTGGGTCTGCGCAGGTCAACATCTGACTTACCACACCGCGGTGTCTGCAAGTTGACGTCGAAACTATCCTGTCATTGCCTCCGCGTCGGCACACAACCAGGGCTGACCCGCTTGCTGCGGTGGGCCGAATTGTCAGGGGGCGGTCACGCTAGATCGCGGGGAGGCGGAAGTTCGATGCCGGCAATACAGCAGTTCGTCGACAGCGCGGACGGTGTCCGCGTCGCCGTCCACGAGGAAGGCAACCCCGACGGTCCCACCGTCGTACTGGTGCACGGATGGCCCGACTCGCACGTGCTGTGGGACGGTGTCGTACCGCTGCTGACCCAGCGGTTCCGGGTGCTGCGCTACGACAACCGCGGCGTCGGGCTGTCGGGGTCGCCCAAGAAGGTCTCGTCGTACACGATGGCGCACTTCGCCGACGACTTCGCGGCGGTGACAAACGAACTGAGCCCGGGCGCGCCGGTGCACGTGCTGGCCCACGACTGGGGTTCGGTGGGTATCTGGGAGTACTTGAAACGCCCGGGCGCCGGTGGCCGGGTGGCGTCGTTCACGTCGGTGTCCGGCCCGAGCCACGAGCAACTCGTGGAATACATCTTCAGCGGACTGCGCCAACCGTGGCGCCCGCGTCGGTTCGCCCGCTCGGTCAGTCAGGCGCTGCGGCTGACCTACATGCTTTTCTTCTCGGTCCCGGTGCTGGCGCCGCTGTTGATTCGGGCGGCCTTCTCGGTGCGCGCGCTGCGGCGGATGGTGGTCGATAACATTCCCGCTGAGCAGATCCATCACTCCCCGAACATGGCCGCGGATGCGGCCAGCTCGGTTAAAACCTATCCCGCCAACTACTTTCGTTCGTTCTCCGTGCGCGGCCAACCCATCCACGCGGTCGACGTGCCGGTGCAGCTGATCGTCAACACCCGCGACCAGTACGTCCGGCCCTACGGCTACGACGAGACCGGGCGGTGGGTGCCGCGGCTGTGGCGCCGCGACATCAGGGCCGGGCACTTCTCGCCGATGTCGCACCCGCAGGTGATGGCCGCCGCGGTGCACGAGTTCGCGGACCTGACCGACGGCAAGGCGCCCAGCCGTGCGTTGCTGCGCGCGCAGGTGGGCCGTCCCCGCCGGGCCTTCGGCGACACGCTGGTGTCGGTCACCGGTGCCGGCAGCGGTATCGGGCGCGCGACCGCATACGCGTTTGCCCGGGAGGGCGCCGAGCTGATCGTCAGCGACATCGACGAAGCCGCCGTCAAGGAGACCGCGGCCGCGATTGCCGCACGCGGCGGGGTCGCGCACGCCTTCGTGCTCGACGTGTCCGACACCGACGCGGTCGAGGCGTTCGCCGAGCGGGTCTGCGCCGCCCACGGGGTGCCCGACGTCGTGGTCAACAACGCGGGCATCGGACAGGCCGGCCAGTTCCTGGACACCCCCGCCGAACAGTTCGACCGGGTGCTCGACGTCAACCTCGGCGGCGTGGTGAACGGCAGCCGGGCGTTCGGGCGGCGCCTGGTCGAGCGCGGCACCGGCGGGCACATCGTCAACGTGTCGTCGATGGCCGCCTACGCCCCCCTGCAGTCGCTGAACGCCTACTGCACGTCCAAAGCCGCGACGTACATGTTCTCCGATTGTCTGCGCGCCGAACTCGACGCCGCCAACGTCGGTCTGACCACGATCTGCCCGGGTCTGATCGACACGAACATCATCAACACCACCCGGTTCGACGCGCCCGCCGGCAAACACGACGACCACGTCGACGGCCGACGGGGTCAGCTGGGCAAGATGTTCGCGCTGCGCCGCTACGGGCCCGAGAAGGTCGCCGACGCGATCTTGACGTCGGTCCGCAAGAACACGCCGATTCGCCCCGTGGCGCCGGAAGCCTATGCGCTGTATGGGGTTTCGCGGCTACTGCCGCAAGCACTGCGCAGCACCGCGCGCTTGCGGGTGATCTGACTCGCCCTCAGCCCGCTTCGCTCAGGCCGCCGGCGCTCCCTCACGGCGCACCAGCAGCGCACCCGCGATCGCGACGAGCCCGACGATCGTCAAGGGGATGGTCCAGGTCCGACGGGTACCCAGCTCCGACTCGCAGCGCGCCACGTAGTCGGTGTGCGGCACCACCTGGTTGACGATCGGGATGTTGGCCACGCTCTTGTCGTTGGCGTTACGCGCCGCGGTGAGATCCGCGACAACAGCGTTCCCGCACCCCAAAGAACCGCCATTGCCGTCGGATACCGAGACCGGCACCAGCAGCCCGATCACGCCGGCCAGTAGCAGCACGGCGGCTACAGCAAGGATCAACCGACGCACCGTCATGATTCGCCTCCCGTTCGAGTACTGATCGCAGGGAGGTTATCCATCGAAAGAGGTGGCTAAACGGTGAACTGTCCGCCGGCGGCCGCGCGGACGTGGTTGCCGCGCTTGGGCCGCAGCTGCCGGGGTACCCGAGCCGAGACCCCGATACGAAGGACTTCACATGACGTCGAAGGAACAGATGGCCACCAGCCGGGAGGTGCGCGCTTCCCGCCAGCAGGTCTGGGACGCGATGGCCAACGGATGGACCTACACCCAATGGGTGGTCGGCAACAGCCGTACCCGCGCCGTCGACTCGGACTGGCCGCAGCCTGGCTCGGCGATCCGGCACTCGGTGGGCGTCTGGCCGTTGGTGATCAATGACAAAACCGTCGTCGAAAGCTGCACTCCAGGCGAGGAACTGATACTTCGTGCACACCTGGGTGTCCTTGGCGCTGCCCGGATTACGCTGCGGCTCAACGACATTGGCGATGGATGCCGAATCGACATGATCGAGGTGCCCGCGACGGGTCCGATGAAGATCATCCCCGACCGACTGGCGCTGGCCGCCGTCTACCCGCGCAACCGCGAGTGCCTGCTGCGGCTGGCGGCGCTGGCCGAACGCCTTGAGCCGAGCCAGGTCAAGTAGCCCGTGGCCGTGGATACGGCAGACGCGGTCGTCATCGGAGCCGGACACCACGGCCTGGTGGCCGCGTCGATGCTGGCCGACGCCGGCTGGGACGTGCTGGTGCTCGAGGCGCAACCTGAGCCGGGTGGCGCGGTACGCAGCGCCGAGCTGACTCCGGGCTACATCACCGATCTGTTCAGCTCGTTCTACCCGATGACGGTGGTCTCACCGGCCATGCGGTCGCTGCGGCTCGAAGACCACGGGCTGCGTTGGTCGCGCGCGCCCGCAGTGGTCGGCCACCCGCGTGACGGCGCCGACGACGACCCGCCCGTCGTCTACCCCGACGCCGCCCGGACGGCAGCGGAAT
This sequence comes from Mycobacterium ahvazicum, assembly GCF_900176255.2. Classification (GTDB taxonomy): domain Bacteria; phylum Actinomycetota; class Actinomycetes; order Mycobacteriales; family Mycobacteriaceae; genus Mycobacterium; species Mycobacterium ahvazicum. The sequence goes on along the minus strand of NZ_FXEG02000003.1, from coordinate 891,673 downwards.
TCGCGCGGCGATCCCCGGCCGACGGCGACAACTGGTGGCGTCTGGTGGAGTTGTGGGACAAGATCAAGACGCCGCTGCTGGACGCGATGCTGGCGCCGTTCCCGCCGGTGCGTCCGCTGCTGGGACTGCTGCGCAGACTCGGCACGCCCGAAGCGCTCCGAGTCGCGCGGCTGCTGGTGCAGCCGGCCAACGCCATGGCGAGCCAGCTGTTCGACGGCGAGGCACCGCGAAGGTTGTTGTTGGGCAACGCGATGCACGCCGATGTTCCACCGGACGCGCCGATCAGCGGCGCGATGGGCTTTCTGATGACGATGCTGGCCCAGGATCAGGGTTGGCCGGTTCCGGTGGGCGGTTCCGGTCAATTGACGGCGGCGCTGGTCGCGCGGGCGCGCTCGGCCGGTGCGCGAATCGAGTGCGATCAGAACGTGTCTCGCATCCACGTGCGGGCCGGCCGCGCGGTCGGTGTGAGCACCGCGCAGGGACGAACAGTGAACGCGCGTCGTGCGGTGGTGGCCGACGTGACCGCACCCAGATTGTTCTGCGACATGCTGCCGCCCGACGCGGTTCCCGCCGCGCTGCGTCGCGACCTCGCGCACTACAGCTGGGATCCGCCGGTGGTGAAGGTCAACTACGCGCTGGCAACCCCGATTCCGTGGCGAGCGAAGAGTCTGAGCTCGGTCGGCACCGTGCACTTGGGTGCCGACGGGGACGGCCTGATCCGCTGGATGGCAGACCTGAATACCCGCGTGGTGCCCGATCATCCCTACATGCTGTTGGGTCAGACCACTACGGCAGACCCCAGCAGATCACCGGCGGGCACCGAAAGTGCCTGGGCCTACACACATTTGCCGCGAAATGTGGCTGACGACGCTTCGGCGCAGCAACTGGCGGCATCGATGGACCGGGTCATCGAAGAGCATGCGCCCGGCTTCGGCGCGGCGGTGATCGACCGCTTTGTGCAACGCCCGTCCGACTTGGAGGCCAGCGACGCCAATTTGCACCTCGGGGCGCTCAACGGCGGGACCGCGCAGTTGCATCAGATGCTGATCTTTCGTCCCGCGCCCGGAATGGGCCGGGCCGAAACACCGGTCGAGCGGCTGTATCTGGGCAGCGCGTCGGCGACGCCGGGCGGCTCGGTGCACGGCGCCTGCGGACGCAACGCGGCCCGCGCCGCGCTGGCCGCCGACGGTCTGACGGGCTGGCCGCGCCGTCGATTCCGCAAGGCCGTGCTCGACCGGCTGAGCCGCTAGCCGTTCACTAGCCCTTTTCGCAGATGTCCTCGAGCACCGCGAACATCGTGCGGGTCGGCACGCCGGTGGAACCCTTGGGGGAGTAGCCCCAGGGGCTACCGGTGTTGAAGGCCGGCCCCGCCACATCGATGTGCGCCCAGCTCACCCCGTCGGCGACGAACTCGCGCAGGAACACCCCGGCCACCAGCATGCCGGCGAAGCGCTGCCCGCTGATGTTGGACAGGTCGGCGACCTGAGACTTCAGGTCGTCCTTGAGCTCGTCAGGTAGCGGCATCGGCCAGCCGTTCTCGCCCACCCGCTGCGAGATCGCGGCGACCCGGTCGCGGAACTCGTCGCTGCCCATCACCCCGGGGATGCGCGCGCCCAGCGCCACCGTCTGCGCACCGGTCAGCGTGGACGTCTCGATCAGATAATCCGGATCGTCCTCGCACGCCCGCACGATGGCGTCGGCCAGGATGAGCCGGCCCTCGGCGTCGGTGTTCTGCACCTCGACGGTGGTTCCGCCGTACTGGGTGAGGACGTCACCGGGGCGCTGCGCGGTCGCCGAAGGCATGTTCTCGGCCATTGGTACGGTGGCGATCACGTCGATCGGCAGTTCGAGCTGCGCGGCCAGCGTGACGGTCGCGATCACCGCGGCGGCACCGCCCATGTCCGAGGTCATGTGATGCATCGAGGCGGCGGGCTTGATCGAAATGCCGCCGGTGTCGAACGTGACGCCCTTGCCGACCAGCGCCACCTTTCGGGCCTGCTTGGGCTTCTTGGCCAGCTTCGAGCCGCGGTGGATCAGCCGCACCAGGCGCGGGGGCCGCGACGAGCCCTGCCCAACGCCGACAATGCCGCCGTAGCCACCCTTTTGCAGCGCCTTCTCGTCGAGCACCTCCACTTCGAGGCCGACCGACTCGCCCAAAGCCTTTGCGCGTTTGGCGAATTCGGCAGGGAACAGGTGACTCGGCGGGGTGTTGACGAAATCGCGTGCGGTGGCGACCGCGGCCGCGACGGCTGCACCGTGCGCGACCTGCTTCTTGGCGTCTTTCGCCCGCCCTGTTTCAGAGGCCAGCACCGTGATCTTGCTCAGCCCTTTGTCTTTGGGCGCGGTCTTCTCGCTGCGGAACTCGGTGAACCGGTAGCTGCCCAGGATCAGTCCCTCGACCGCGGCGGCGGCCACGTCCTCGCCGGGCAGCTCGGCCAGCGTGGTGATCACCGATTCGGCCTTGCCCAGCGAGCGGGCGGCCACCCCCGCGGCGCGCCGGACGGTTTCGGCGGGCCACTCGGATTGCGGCTTCCCGAGGCCGACGGTGAGCACGCTGGCTACCGGAAGCGACGACACCACCAGCCGGTGCACCTGTTCGCTGGCGCCGGTGGCGTCCAGTGCCTGCAGGCCGGCCAGGATCTCGGCGACGGCTTCCTCGGCTAGGAAGGGTTCGGCGGCGGCTACGGTCGTGCCCGGCCGGTCTTCGTCACCGGTCGAAACGACCGGCAAGACCAATACCGACGAACCCGCACCGCGTTTGGACAGCGACGTGGCCACAGTGACAGAAGGAGCCTGGTATCCCGGTTCGGTACTCACGCGTAAACACCCTAGTCAACGGGGGTGGTGTCTAGCTCGGCAGCGTCCCCGCACGCAGGTCGAACGCGGGTACCGGGTCGTCAAATCCCTTGAGCGTCAACGGTCCACACGCGAGCGCGGGCACGCCGGGCAACTTGTCGCGCAGCTCGGAGGTGGCCAGGATCTGTTCTGGGGCCGCTGCGGCCACGAGTCGGGCGGCCAGGTTGACCGGGTTGCCGAAGTAGTCGCCGTTGATGGCGACGACGGTGCCGTACGCGAGGCCGGCGCGGACCTGCAATCCTTCGTCACGGGCTTTGGGGTGCTCCACCAGGTGAACCGCCGCCCGCAGCAACTGCTCGGGCGCCGAGCTCACCCACATCACCTCGTCGCCGATGAACTTCACGATCCGGCCGCCGTCGGCGTGCACCACATCCGAGACGGTGCCGGCGAACTCGTTGAGCAGATGCGACAGCTGGGCCGGCGTCAGCGCCTGAGTCAGCGCGGTGAAGCCGGACAGATCCGCAAAACCGACACCACACACCACGGCGGCCGATGTGTCGCGCAAAACGCCTTCGAAGTGTGTTCGAGCGCTGGTCAGATGATGGCGGTGCACGACGTCGATCAGGGCGCCGAGCCGGGGGACGAACTCGGCGACGGAGCGGTACGCCTGTGCGGTGGCGAGCTCGTCACGGGTGTGGGTCATCTGAATATCCGGTGTCCCGGCGCGAATCATCGTCGACTCGGCTTCAGCCAGCCGGGCCATCGCAGCGCCCAGCACCCGCAACAGGCCGAAGGCCCCCTCATGGCCGACGACCGCCCTGATCGCCAGCCAGGTCGCCAGGGCATCGACGTCCGCCTGGCTGAGCACCGGAATATCGGGACCGGCGACGGTCAGTCCGAGTAAAGCCCAGGCTCGTGCGACGTCTTCGGCTGATATCCCGAGTTCCTGGGCCGCGGTCTGCACCGTGTAAATCGGTCGCCCCGACCACGACAAAACGTCACCGGCCAAGCCGAACAACCGGCCGCGGAGTTCGGCTTCCGCCATTTCTTCGACCGTGAAGCCGAGGTCGTCCAGATATTTGATCAAGTCGGCCCGCTCGCGCGCGTTCGCTACCCCGGCGGCTTCCAGCGCCTCGAAATCCAGGGAATCGGACACCTACAGCAGTCTGCCAGGTGCTCCCACGATTAGGGTGGATCGTCGTGAGCGATGCGACGGAGGCACTCAGGGGACCGCTGGAAGATCGTCATCGTGAGTTGGGCGCCAGTTTTGCCGAATTCGGCGGCTGGCTGATGCCGGTGTCGTACGCGGGCACCGTCAGCGAGCACAACGCGTCGCGAAATGCCGTGGGCCTGTTCGACGTCAGCCATCTGGGCAAGGCGCTGGTTCGCGGTCCGGGTGCCGCCCAGTTCGTCAACTCCGCGCTGACCAACGACCTGGGCCGTATCGAGCCCGGCAAGGCGCAATACACGTTGTGCTGCACCGACTCCGGCGGCGTCATCGACGACCTGATCGCGTACTACGTCGACGACGACGAGATCTTTCTGGTGCCCAATGCCGCCAATACGGCCGCGGTGGTCGAGGCGCTGCAGGCGGCCGCACCGTCGGGTCTGACGATCACCGACGAGCATCGCTCCTACGCGGTGCTGGCGGTGCAGGGCCCGCGCTCGAGCGAGGTGCTCGCCGAGTTGGGGCTGCCGAGCGACATGGACTACATGGCCTTTGCCGACGCCTCCTTCTCGGGGGTGCCGGTGCGGGTCTGCCGCACCGGCTACACCGGCGAACACGGCTACGAACTGCTGCCGCCCTGGGACACCGCGGGTGTGGTGTTCGACGCGCTGGTGACGGCGGTGTCGAATGCGGGCGGCGAACCGGCCGGTCTGGGCGCCCGCGACACCCTGCGCACCGAGATGGGTTATCCGTTGCACGGCCACGAGTTGTCGCTGCACATCTCGCCGCTGCAGGCCCGCTGCGGCTGGGCGATCGGCTGGAAGAAGAGCGCGTTCTTCGGCCGCGATGCGCTGCTGGCCGAGAAGTCGGCGGGGCCGGCCCGGCTGCTGCGGGGTCTGAAAATGCTGGGCCGGGGTGTGTTGCGGCCCGGGCTGACGGTGCTGGCCGGGGAAAACCCGGTCGGGCTCACCACATCCGGGACGTTTTCTCCGACGTTGCAGGCCGGCATCGCGCTGGCGTTGATCGACACCGACGCCGGGGTCGAAGACGGTCAGCAGGTCACCGTCGACGTGCGCGGTCGTGCGGCGCAGTGCGAAGTGGTGCGCCCGCCGTTCGTCGAGCTGAAAACGCGCTAGCCACCGCCGCTTCATGCGGGAAAAACCTATTGGTACGCGCATATACAATCGGCGCATGACGAGCGGCCTTCTAGAGTTCACCGTTCAACACGCGTCCAATCCCGCTAGTGGCGCAGAACGTGACTCCATCCTGGCCGACCCCGGATTCGGCAAGTTCTTCACCGACCACATGGTTTCGGTCGATTACGACGAGGGCCAGGGCTGGCACAACGCGCGGGTGATCCCGTACGGCCCAATCCAGCTGGACCCGTCCGCGATCGTGCTGCACTACGCGCAGGAAGTGTTCGAGGGACTCAAGGCATACCGCTGGGCCGACGGCTCGGTCGTGTCATTTCGCCCGGACGCCAACGCCGCCCGGATGCGCGCGTCGGCGCGGCGCATCGCGATTCCCGAGCTGCCCGACGAGCTCTTCCTCGAATCCCTGCGCCAGCTCATCGCTGTCGACAACGCCTGGGTGCCCAGGGCGGGCGGCGAAGAGGCGCTGTATCTGCGGCCGTTCGTCTTCGCGACCGAGCCGGGGCTGGGTGTGCGACCGGCCAAGCACTACCGCTACCTGCTGATCGGTTCGCCCGCCGGCGCGTACTTCAAGAACGGCATCAACCCCGTCGACGTCTGGGTGTCAACGGATTACGTGCGGGCCTGCCCCGGCGGTACCGGTGCGGCGAAGTTCGGCGGCAACTACGCCGCGTCGCTGGTGGCCCAGGCCGAAGCCGCGGAACACGGTTGCGACCAAGTGGTTTGGCTCGACGCGGTCGAGCGTCGCTTCGTCGAAGAGATGGGCGGCATGAACCTGTTCTTCGTGTTGGGCAGCGGCGGCACCTCGCGGCTGGTCACCCCGGAGCTGTCCGGCTCGCTGCTGCCGGGGATCACACGGGATTCGTTGTTGCAGTTGGCACTTGACGCGGGCTACACGGTCGAAGAGCGCAAAATCGACATCGACGAGTGGCAGAAGAAGGCCGCCGCGGGGGAGATCACCGAGGTATTCGCTTGCGGCACTGCGGCGGTCATCACGCCGGTCGGCCGAGTGAAGTACGCTGACAGCGAGTTCAGCATCGGTGACGGCCAGCCGGGCGAGGTGACGATGGCGCTGCGCAACACGCTGACCCGCATTCAGCGGGGGACCTTCGCCGACACGCACGGCTGGATGACACGGTTGGGCTAGAACCGGACCAGTGCCGCGAGCGTCACAGCGCTGACCGTGGTGGTGAGTTCGATTGCGGCGCCCAGCACATCGCCGGTCATGCCGCCGAAGCGGCGCACGCAGTGCGCGACCAGCACCGCGGCGCAGCACAACGCCAGCACCACCGCGGCCGGGCCCTGCCATGGTTGCGGACCGGCCAGCAGCGAAGCCGCCAGCAGCGCCACGATCCAGCCGGCGACGACCGGCAGTGGCTGAGTGCCGGCGACGTCGACGCCCAACTCGCTACCGTCGGCTGCCGTCGCCGGGCGCCGGCAGGCCAGCACGGCGCTGACCCGGCGGGCGGCACCCGCCACGACGATCGCGGCAAGCCCGTGCCGCCAGGTTGCGCCGAGGGCCGAAAACGCCAAGCCCTGCAACAGGATCACCAGCACGACGGCCGCGACACCGAAGGGTCCGGTCGATCCGTCGCGCATCACCGCCAGGGCGCGTGTCGGCGGCCCGTAGCAGCCCAGCCCGTCGGCGGTATCGGCGACGCCGTCGATGTGCAGTCCGCGGGTCGCGAGCAGAAGTGCCGCCACCGCAAGCAATCCCGGCAGCGGGCTGGACGCACCGAAGGCCAGCGCGCCGCCCCAGGCGATGCCCGCGGCCAGTGCGCCCAGGGTCGCACCGACCACCGGCAGCGCGGTCATGGCGCCGCGGCCCATCGCGCCGCCCCGCACGGGCAGTACCGTTGCGAACGCGAAAGCCGTTGCCAGCGAACGAATCACGGAGATGGCGGAGCATCGTCGGGCCGGCTCGAAACACCGGCTTCGGAGAACGTCGCCATTGACGACAACGTGGCCACCGCGGCGCGCAGCACCGGCAAGGCCAGCGTCGCGCCGCTGCCCTCGCCCAGCCGCATGCGCAGGTCCAGGATCGGGTCCAGGTCCAACGCGGTCAGCGCCAGCGCATGACCCGGCTCGGTGGATCGATGGCCGGCCTGCCACCACTGCCGCGCGCCCGGTGCCAGGCGTTCGGCGACCAGCGCGGCGGCCGTCACCGCCATGCCGTCCAGCAGCAGCGGGGTGCGCCGCACGGCGGCTTGTGCGCAGAAGCCGGCCATCGCGGCCAGATCCGCGCCGCCGCAGCAGCGCAGCAAGGCAACCGGGTCGGGCAGCACCGGCCGGGTCCGGTACAGCGCGTCGCGCACCGCGGCCGTCTTGCGGGCCCAGCCGGCATCGTCGATGCCGGAACCGAAGCCGACCACCGCAACCGGCTCGGCGTTCGTCAGCGCCGCCACCAGAACGGCTGCCGCCGTGGTGTTTCCGATGCCCATGTCGCCCGCGATCAGCAGGTCGGCGCCGGCGTCGACCTCTTCGTCGGCGATGCGCTGGCCCGCCGCGATCGCGGCGGCGGTTTCCTCCTGGCTCAGCGCGTCCTGCACGGCGATGTCGCCGCTGGAGCGACAGACCTTATGCGCGCCGATCTGCTCCGAGAGCGGCTCGGCGTCCACCGCCACATCGGCCACCCGCACCGTCGCGTCCGCGATCGCGGCCAGCGTGTTGATCGCCGCGCCACCGGCGTCGATGTTGGCGACCATCTGTGCGGTCACCTCCGGCGGGTATGCCGAGACCCCGGATTGAGCGACCCCGTGATCGCCGGCGAACACCACCACCCGGGCGCGCGCGAATTGCGTTGGCGGGCAATGCCCTTGGCACGACGCGATCCACACGGACAGGTCCTCGAGACGGCCCAGCGCACCGCGCGGCTTGGTCAGGGTGTCGTGGCGGGCTCGGGCTGCCGCGGCCGCGGCCGCGTCGGGGGAAGAGATCGGCGCGAATTCCATCATGTCCCTGACGGTTTGATCGACAACGGTTGGCCGGCCACCACCAACACCACTTGATCGCACAGTGCCGCGGCGCGCTGGTTGAGTGAGCCCAGCTCGTCGGCGAACCGGCGGCCGGAGGCGGTGGCGGGCACCACGGTCAACCCGACCTCGGGACTGACCAGCACCAGCGTGGATTCGAACGCACCGACGGCGTCCAGCATCTCGTCGACCGCTGCGCCCACCGAGCCGTGCTCCCAGGCTTGGTGGTGATCCAGGGTCCCGGTGAGCCAGGTGCCGAGGTCGTCGACCAGGGTCGGGGTGGCCGGGGACTGCCGCAATTCGGTGGTGATGTCCTGGGTTTCGACCGTCGACCAGTGCGCGGGCCGACGACCGCGGTGTTTCGCGATCCGATCAACCCAGTCCGGATCGGTGGCGTCGCTTTGTCCGGCGGCCAGGTAGCGGACCGGTTGCCCGGCCGGCACCGACGCGGCGATGGTTTGCTCGGCCCACTCGGATTTGCCCGACCTGATCCCGCCGAGCACCAGGGTGCGCACTGCGGTCAGCAGGCTTTCCGGCAACGGCTAGTCGACACGGCTGCCGCGCTTGACCTGAGGCCGCGGCGCCCGCATGCGGCGCATCTGGGAAGCCCGGCCGGCGGCGTAAATGCCGAGTTTCCAACGGCTTTCGGTGTTGCTCGGGAACTTCTCGTCGACCAGCCTGCTGACCTTGCGGCCCAGGATCAGGCCGTCGATGGCCATGATCGCGGTGATCACCAGCATCGCGGGGGAGATGTAGAGCTGCAGCTGTGGAGCGCCGAACATGACGAACAGCAGACCCAGCGTCGCCGGCATGAACAGGCCGAGCAGGTTGCGCCGGGCATCCACCACGTCGCGCACATAGCGGCGGATCGGACCCTGGTCGCGTGGCAGCAGGTAGGCCTCGTCGCCGGCCATCATGCGTTCCCGCCGGTCGGTCATCCGGGCCCGGCCGGCGGTGCGCTCGGCCTTGCGCTCCTCGCGGCTGAGTTTCGGGCCCGCCAGCGATTTACGGCGAGCGCGCGCTTCGGCGGCGGTCTTGGGCGCCGGGGCGACGGGGCCCTTCTTCGCGCTGCGCCGGGCAGCTTCGCGCTTGGGTGTCGGCCGGCCCTTGGGCCCGGTTGTGCGTGATCCGCGCGATGCCGCCTCCAGGGCGGCATCGGAGGCAACCGGTGTCACGAGATCGTCTTCGCCGGCCTCTTCATGGGTTTTCTTACGGCCCAACAACTTCACAACCGCCAGGTTACTTCGCGACCCGCCCGGTTCGGTGAATGGGCTCGTCAGGCATCGCGATAGCTCTGCGGCGGCACGTTAGTTGGACCTACCCTTAACAGTGATGAACGGCTACGGGTAATGGACAACGGCTCGATGGCCTCGGACGATGTTGCCACTGGTCTTTCTCCGGGTCGTTTGCAATTGCCGGCTATGCGGGTGTTGGTGGCCCCGGATTGCTACGGCGACAGTCTCTCGGCGCTAGAAGCTGCCGCCGCTATCGCGACCGGCTGGACGCGGTCCCGCCCGGGCGACCAGTTCATCGTCGCCCCGCAGTCCGACGGCGGTCCCGGTTTCATCGAGGTGCTGGCCAACCGGCTCGGGCAGAAGCGGCGCGTCGAGGTCGCCGGGCCGCTGGACACGACGGTCGAAGCCGAGTGGGTCTGGGATGCGGAGACGGCGACCGCCTACCTGGAAATTGCGCAGGCCTGCGGTCTGGCGCAGCTTGGCCGCCCGGCCGACCCCGAGACGGCGCTGGCGGCACACAGCAGGGGAGTCGGGCAGCTGATCGCCGAGGCGCTGCGCGCCGGGGCGAGGCGCATCGTGGTGGGGCTGGGCGGCAGCGCGTGCAGCGACGGTGGGCAGGGCATGATCGCCGAGTTGGGCGGTCTGGAGGTCGCCCGGCACCAACTGGCCGGTGTTGAGCTGATCGCCGCCTCGGACACCGAATATCCGCTGGTGGGGCCGTGGGGCGCGGCTCGGGTGTTCGGGCCGCAGAAGGGCGCCGACACGGCGACCGTCGCGGCGCTGGAAGTCCGCCTCGAGGCGTGGGCGCTGCAGCTGGAGGCGGTGGCCGGACGCGACGTGAGCTCGGAGCCGGGGGCCGCCGCCGCCGGGGGTATCGGAGCGGGGTTGCTCGCGCTTGGGGGCCGCTGCGAGTCCGGTGCGGCGATCATCGCCGAGCACACCCATCTGGCCGACGATCTCGACATCGCCGAGTTGATCGTCACGGGCGAAGGCAAGTTCGACGAGCAGTCGCTGCACGGAAAGGTGGTCGGTTCGCTCGCCGCGGCGGCCGGCCCGCTCGGAATTCCGGTGATCGTGCTGGCCGGTCAGGTCGGCCTGGAGAAAACCGCGGTCCGGACGGCGGGCATCATGTCCGCGCTGTCGATGGCCGAGTACGCCGGTTCGGTGGGATTGGCGCTGGCCGACGCGGCAAACCAGCTGATGGGATTAGCGTCACAGGTGGCGGCGCGACTCGGGAATAGCGGTCCTGCGAGGTACCGTTGAGGCATTGGGTTCTCACCGAGTGGTTCGGGTGCCCGGGCACCTACCCAACAACAGGCATGTAGGAGAAGTAATGACGGTGCAAAACGAGTCGACCGCCAAGACCCATGGCGTAATCCTGACCGAGGCCGCCGCCACCAAGGCGAAGTCCCTGCTGGACCAGGAGGGACGTGACGACCTGGCGCTGCGTATCGCAGTTCAGCCGGGTGGCTGCGCTGGCCTGCGATACAACCTGTTCTTCGACGACCGCTCGCTGGACGGCGACCTGACCGCCGACTTCGGTGGCGTGAAGCTGACGGTGGACCGGATGAGCGCTCCGTATGTGGAAGGCGCCTCGATCGACTTCGTGGACACCATCGAGAAGCAGGGCTTCACGATCGACAACCCGAACGCCACGGGTTCGTGCGCATGCGGGGATTCCTTCAACTGAGCGCGGTGTCCAGCACGCCGGGCTAGTACGAGCCCCCGGTACGCAGCACGTACGAGCACACCAGGATGTCGCCGCGCTGGAACAGCAGCTGCGCGACTCCCTGAACCTGGCCGCGCAGCGGGCCGCCGGTGGCAGGCGATACCTGCATCGTGAACAGCGCCTGCGCCTGGTACTGCGACAGGTACACGATCTTGTCGATCGAGGTCAGCTGGACCTGCGAAAACTGCTTGCGGAACGCGTCGCTGCTCAGCTTGGCCAGGGCCTGGTCGGACCGGCGGTCGCGGACGCCGTCGTAGAGGCCGCAGAGCGCGTTGCGGGCGACCTCGTCGGTGTTGCGGTTCTCCAGCGCGTCCAGGTAGCCCTGGATCGCCGTCTTGGCCGAGGCTTCGGAGAAGGCGGCACCGGTGTTGGCCCCGTTGGTCCGGACGCCGTACACGATCGCCGCCGTCATGGCCGCCACCAGTGCGACGGCCGCCAGCACCCCGATGACCAACCGTCGCGTGGAGCGCCGCTTCGGGTAGCCCGGCGGCGGTGTCGGGCCAGGGTAGGCGCCCCGCCCAGGCTCGTTGCCCGGCCCTGGCGCGTAAGCGGTTTCGCCGACCGGAGGGTCGTGCGGGAAGTCGACGGGCTCGGTGTAGGGCACCGGTCCGTCGCCGCCGACACCGTGGTTCGGTGAATGCGGACCGCCCATTGTGGATCTCCTACGTTGGTAGACACCGACCACGAGCGGGTACCGCCCGAATAGTCGGTCCCGGCGACTTCAGGTGAGTTCCCTAGGGAGGCTAGCGCACCCCCGTGCGCCGACCGCCGACGCTGGCGCTGTCTGGTTGGCCGTCGAAACGCGTAGGTAGGCTAGACGCGCTTACCAATGAAGGGTGGATATTTCGTGACGATCGCGGTAACCGGTTCGATTGCGACCGACAACCTGATGCGTTTTCCCGGCCGGTTCTCCGAGCATCTGCTGGCCGAGCATCTGCAGAAGGTTTCGCTCAGCTTCCTGGTCGACGACCTGGTGATTCACCGCGGTGGTGTGGCGGGCAACATCGCCTTCGCCATCGGCGTGCTCGGCGGTGATGTCGCGCTGGTCGGCGCGGCCGGTGAGGACTTCGGCGAATACCGCGAGTGGCTGGAACGCCACGGGGTCAACTGCGAGAACGTGCTGATCTCCAAGACCGCGCACACCGCCCGGTTCACCTGCACCACCGACGAGGACATGGCCCAGATCGCGTCGTTCTACCCGGGCGCGATGTCGGAGGCCCGCAACATCAAGCTCTCCGACGTCGTGTCAGCGGTCGGCAAGCCGGATCTGGTCATCATCGGGGCCAACGACCCCGACGCGATGGTGGTGCACACCGAGGAATGCCGCAAGCTCGGCCTGGACTTCGCCGCCGACCCCTCCCAGCAGTTGCCTCGCCTGTCCGGCGAGGAGATCAACAAGCTGATCGACGGGGCGGCCTACCTGTTCACCAACGACTACGAGTGGGAGCTGCTGCTCAACAAGACCGGCTGGTCGGAGAGCGATGTGCTGGAAAAGGTCGGCCTGCGGGTGACTACGCTGGGTGCCAAGGGCGTGGACATCGTCGACCGCGACGGCACCATCACCCACGTCGGCGTGGTGCCGGAGAAGAGTCAGACCGACCCCACCGGCGTCGGCGACGCGTTCCGGGCCGGCTTCCTCACCGGGCGCAGCGCCGGGCTGAGTATCGAGCGTTCGGCTCAGCTGGGCTCGCTGGTCGCCGTGCTGGTGCTGGAAACGACCGGCACGCAGGAGTGGAAGTGGGACCACGCGGAAGCCAAGACGCGGCTGGCGGACGCCTACGGCGACGAGGCGGCCGCCGAGATCGCCGCGGTGCTTGCTTAGTGCTAGGCAGCCGTCGAGTGTGAACCCGCGGCGCCGAGTGTGCGCTCAGGGCGCCGTGGCCTCACACTCAAGGCCCAGGTTTCACACTCGACGACCCGCTAAAGCTGAACCGGGTACACCGGCTCGCTGATCTGGGGCACCACGGTGCCCTCGACGAAGATCGCATGCCAGAGCATGAAGATCAGCACCGTCCACAGCCGGCGGCTGTGATCACCGAAGCCGCTGCGGTGTTCGTCGAGCATCCGGCGGACGGCGGCGGTATCGACCAGATGCCCGGCCTGCGACGCGTCCACCGTCGCGTAGGCCCACTCCAGCAGTTCGCCGGCACGCAGCCAATGCCGGATGGGCACCGGAAACCCGAGCTTGGGCCGGTGCAGCACGTGCGCGGGGACGATGGGCTCCAGCGCGCGCCGCAGCGCGTATTTGGTGGTCGTGCGGGTGATCTTCGCCTCGACGGGTAGCCGCGACGCGACGGCGAACACCTCCGGGTCCAGGAACGGCACCCGCAGCTCCAGCGAGTTGGCCATCGTCATCTTGTCGGCCTTGACCAGAATGTCGCCGCGCAGCCAGGTGAACAGGTCGACATGCTGCATCCGAGCCACCGGGTCCCAGCCCGCCGATTCGGCGTACACCGAGGCCGTCACGTCGGTATGCGTCCAATCGTCGCGGAACCCGGTCAACACGTCGCGCAGTTGGGCATCCGAGAAGCTGCGGGCGTTGCCGTAGTAGCGCTCCTCGAGCGTCAGCGAGCCGCGATGCAGCAGGCTCTTGCCGCGCATCCCGTCGGGCAGCGGCTTGCTCATCTTGCCCATCGACCGCCGCAGCGGCCGGGGCAGATAGTCAAAAGGCTTCAGCGACAACGGTTCTCGATATATCGTGTAGCCGCCGAACAGCTCGTCGGCGCCCTCACCGGAGAGCACCACCTTCACGTGCTTGCGGGCCTCACGCGCGACGAAGAACAGCGGCACCAGCGCCGGGTCGGCGACCGGTTCGTCGAGATACCAGACGATCTCGGGCAGGGCGGCGACGAACTCGCCGGCGCTGACCACCTTGGCGATGTGGCGGGCACCGATCGCCTCGGCCGAGGCCACCGCGACGTCGATCTCGGAGAAGCCCTCGCGCTCGAATCCGGTGGTGAACGTGATCAGCCGCGGGTTGTGCCGGATGGCCAGTGCCGCGATCGCGGTGGAATCGATGCCGCCGGACAGGAACGCCCCGACGGTCACGTCGGCGCGCATGTGCTTGGCCACCGAGTCCTCGAGCACCGCGGTGATCTCGTCGTAGCGGGCCTGCTCGGTGTCGCGGGTCAACGGCGCCGCGGCGAACCGCGGCGCGAAGTAACGGCTGACCTGCGGCGGGGATCCGGGCCGGATGCGCGCGTAGCAACCCGATTCCAGCCGGCGCACCCCGCGGTGCAGCGTCTCGGGCTCCGGCACGTACTGCAGCACGGTGTAGTGCTGCACTGCGCGCTCGTCGATCGCGGTGTCGAACGCGACCAAGTCGACGAGATCCAGCAGGCACTTTTTCTCGCTTGCCACCGCCGTGCCGCCGGTGCCGGTCGCCATGAACAGCGGCTTGATGCCGAAAGGATCGCGGGCACAGAACAATTCGCGGGTGACTGTGTCCCACAGCGCGAAGGCGAACATGCCGCGCAGCCGGGTCAGCACGCCGGTGCCCCAATGGTGGTAGCCGGCGACGATGGCCTCGCCGTCACCGTCGGTGGCGAAGGCGGCGCCGTACTGGGCGGCCAGTTCCTCGCGCAGTTCGAGGTAGTTGTAAATCTCGCCGTTGAACACCAGCACGTAGCGGTCGGGCGTCTCGGGCGGTCCCCAGCGCAGCGGCTGATGCGAATGCGCGATGTCGATGATGGACAGCCGGTTGAAGCCGAAGACAACCGTTCCGTCGGCGCCAGGGTCGGCCCAGGTGCCCGGCTCGTCGGGTCCGCGGTGGCGCATCAAATGCGACGCGCGCGCGACTGCATCGTCGGCCCGGGCCGCATCAGCACTGTCCGGGTCCGCGACGAACGCCAGCAGTCCACACACGGCCACCAATATGCCGTACTTCGGTGACGCTTGTGGGCGCCGCACCGGGCCGGTCGCGACGACGCGGCGCCCGACCGGCCGGGGTTTAGTCGCCGGGCGCAGCGGCGTGGTCTACGCTGCGTAGTATTCGACGTTCGAGCAGGAGGCGCCAACGTGACACCCGGCGGGCAGTTCCGTTCGCAGCGTTTGTCGCATCGCATATTTCGAACGCTGGCGCTGGCCGGAACGCTGGGAGTGCTGGCGGTCACCCTGAGTGGTTGCAGCTGGCAGACGGTGTTTGCGCTGGGCTGGCCCGAGGGCATCACCCCGCAGGCCCACCTCAACCGAGAGCTGTGGATCGGCGCGGTAATCGCTTCGCTGGTCGTCGGGGTCATCGTGTGGGGCCTGATCTTCTGGTCGTCGGCGTTCCACCGGAAGAAGGCCACCGACACCGACCTGCCGCGGCAGTTCGGCTACAACATGCCGCTGGAGCTGGTGCTCACGGTGACGCCGTTCCTGATCATCTCGGTGCTGTTCTACTTCACCGTCGTGGTGCAGGAGAAGATGCTGCACCTGGACAAAAACCCCGAGGTTGTGATCGACGTCACGGCCTTCCAGTGGAACTGGAAGTTCGGTTATCAGAGCGTCAACTTCAAGGACGGCACACTGACCTACGACGGCGCCGACGAGGCCCGGAAGAAGGCGATGGTCTCCAAGCCCGAGGGCAAGGATGAGCACGGCGAAGAGCGCGTCGGCCCGGTGCGCGGGATCAACACCGAAGACCGGTCCTACCTGAACTTCGACAAGATCGAGACGCTGGGAACGCCCACCGAGATTCCGGTATTGGTGCTGCCGGCCGGTAAGCGCATCGAATTCGTCTTGAATTCGGCCGACGTCATCCACGCTTTCTGGGTGCCGGAATTCCTGTTCAAGCGCGACGTGATGGCCTATCCCAAGCAGAACAACTCGGTCAACGTGTTCCAGGTCGAAGAGATCCAAAAGACCGGGGCATTCGTCGGCCACTGCGCGGAGATGTGCGGCACGTATCACTCGATGATGAACTTCGAGGTCCGCGTCGTTGAGCCCAATGACTTCAAGGCTTATTTGCAGCAACGCAGCGAAGGAAAGACGAACGCTCAAGCGTTGCAGGCGATCGCCCAGTCTCCGGTCGCGGTGACCACTCATCCGTTCGACACTCGCCGCGGCGAACAGACGCAACCAGTCGGTTAGGACACGCAATGCATATCGAAGCAAGGCTGTTCGAATTCATCGCCGCGTTCTTCGTCTTTTGCGCGGTGCTCTACGGGGTACTGACGGCGCTGTACGCCACCGGCGGCGAGGAGTGGGCGGGTACCACCGCGCTGGCGCTGACCGGCGGTCTGGCGTTGATCACGGCCACCTTCTTCCGGTTCGTGGCTCGCCGCCTCGACACCCGACCCGAGGACTACGAGGGTGCTGAAATCAGCGACGGTGCAGGCGAATTGGGATTCTTCGCCCCGCACAGCTGGTGGCCGCTGATGCTCGCATTGTCGGGCTCGGTGGCCGCGGTTGGTATCGCGCTGTGGCTGCCCTGGCTGATCGTCGCCGGTGTGGTGTTCATCCTTGCTTCGGCCGCCGGATTGGTCTTTGAGTACTACGTGGGCCCCGAGAAGCACTGATTTGCGTCTCAAAGGTAACAATCTGGGCATCAGTTGAGCTGTCGCCCGTTTGCCAAGACTTCTATGCGCTGCCCGGTTCGGTAGGGTTTGCGCAGGCACATGAGAATCTCCCGAGCGCGTGCGACACGAGGTACCCCTGAAGCCGCGTGCGCAGGTGACGCAGTTGGACAGGGCAGGCAGACATGAGCGGGCCGAAACCCCCGGGATGGGAACCCGACGAATCCGATTCGGCCAGTGAGCTCACCCACGAACCGAATTCCGGCGGCGAGCCCGACGACGAATCAGACGAGCACGACGACGAATTGCACGGCCGTCACGAACTCGAGCCATTCGGCGACAGCGGCGCGATACCGGCCGCAGAGCAGACCGGCGAGACGGACGCATATTCGCGTGCCTACTCCGCGCCGGAGTCCGAGCATTTCATCAGCGGCCCATATCTGCCGGCCGATCTGAGGCTCTACGACTACGAGAATTACGACGACGCGGCCGACGACGACGAAGACCACGACGGCGCCCCTCGCTGGCCGTGGGTGGTCGGCGTGGCCGCCATCGTGGCCGCGATCGCGCTGGTGGTGTCGGTGTCGCTGCTGTTCGCGCGCACCGACACCAGCCAACTGGCCAATCCGGGCACCACCACGTCGTCGACGCCTCCCGTGCAGGACGAAATCACCACGACCAAGCCGCCACCGCCGCCGACCACCACCGAACCGCCGCCGCCACCACCAACCCCGCCCCGCCCCCCCCCGCCCCCCCCCCCGCAGCCCCGCCGGCCACGACTTCGGCTACCGCGGCCCCGCCTCCGGCGCCGACGACACCGGCCGGTCCGCGGCAAGTCACCTATTCGGTGACCGGGACCAAGGCCCCGGGCGACATCATCTCGGTGACCTACGTCGACGCCTCGGGCCGCTCACGCACCCAGCACAACGTCTACATCCCGTGGTCGATGACGGTCACCCCGATCTCGCAATCCGACGTCGGCTCCGTGCAGGCGTCCAGCCTCTTCCGGGTCAGCCGGCTCAATTGCTCGATCACCACCAGTGACGGAACGGTGCTGTCGTCGAACAATGCCGACCAGCCCCAGACGAGCTGCTGATGGTCAGCAGATACTCCGCGTACCGTCGCGGGTCCGACACCGTTCCGCCGGATGTCATCGATCGCTTGCTGCTGGGCACGTGCGCCGTGATCTGGCTGCTGTTGCTGGGGGTCAGCGTGGCCGCTGCCGTCGCGCTGGCCGATCTCGGCGGCGGCCTGCACAGCGCGGCCCGGAATTCGCACAGCACGCCGTGGGTGCTGTACACCGTCATCGTCGTGTCCGCGTTGATCATCGCCGGCGCCATCCCGGTGCTGCTGCGGGCCCGCCGGATGACCAACGCCGAACCGCCGATCGTTCGGTCGACGGCCCTGCAGGGAAGGCCGCCGACCCGGACGTCCAACGCGCGCACCGTGGTCGAACGGGTGCGCCCGCAGCGCGCCCCGGCCGCCGACGCGAACGGGGAGTGGTCCGGCGAGGCCGTGGACCGAATCTGGTTGCGCGGCACCGTCGTGTTGACCACGACGATGGGCATCGCACTGATTGCCGTCGCCGCGGCGACCTACTCGATGGCCGTGGGGCACGACGGCCCGTCCTGGGTGGGCTACGGGCTGGCCGCCGCCGTCACCGCGGCGATGCCGGCGGTCGAATGGCTCTACGTGCGCCAGTTACGCCGGGAAGTCGCCGCAACCTAGTCGGCTGTCACGAAGCTTTGGCGTACCTGCGGACCAACTCGTCCTCGCGGAACGTGCTGGTGTGCTGCAGGCCTCCGTCGTCCCGGCAGAAAAACGTCCACTGTCGCGGACCTGTGTGCGGTGAGCCGATCATCTTGACCGTGTAGCGCAGACCGGTGGGGCGACTCGTCCCGATGACGTCACCCACCCGAATCTGCGACGGGTGAATCTCGGGTGCGTCGTTCCAGTCTTGAACTGCCATCAACCAGCCATCCCCGGTTTTGGGCCGCGTCACGCCGTCACATTCCGGAATTACCTAGCTGTGGCGTAGCGTCAAGCGTGAGTTGGCCTCGTTGTCAGCGGTAGTACAACCGCATCGGCGCCCCGCTCCGCCGCCCCCGACTTTGGGGGCGATGTCGACGGTGAAGGGATCGCCCGTGAAGTCTATGACACTCAGCAGCGCAAGCCGACATCTTCGATGAGCCGACCCGTCGGCGGTCGCGGCGCAGCCAAACCCATCCGGTTGTCGCTGGCGCGTGAGCTCGGCCGCGTCATCGACGGCGCGTGGTGGCCGCGCGCCGACCGCATGAGCATTGAATTGCCCGGCCTGGTTGCCCTGCTGACTCCGATGCTGGGGGACATCACGACGATCAACGTCAATTGGCAACCGCTGCAACGACCACCCGACTTCAATTGGCCGGGGGATGGGACCAGAAGCACCACCACGTCATGACCATCGAGGCCGGCGACCGCCGCGCCAACCTGCTGATCGTCCCGTACGCGACCTACAGCGCACTCGCGCTGATGGTATTGCGCTGCGCCGCCGACCTGCCGGTCTGTGCCGCTGACCGGGAGAAGCCCATCTTCGTGACCGCAGGGTCGATCCTGCGCGCGGCCCAACAGCAACGCACCACCGGCTGAGCTAGCCGCAGCGGCGGCTAGTGCTCGCCGTTGCTGGATCCGTTGGTTTCCTGGCGTTCCCGCAGCGCGGTCAGCGCGCGTTGCTCCGAGGCGTGGGCCGCCTCGCGCAGCGCCGCGTCCTCAGAGGCCGGGTCGGCGAACAAGAAGCTGCCGCTGCCCGGCGTACCGGCGGAGCCCAGCTTGTTCATCTTGTTGGGAATCGCCGCGCCCGCGTATTCCAGCGGAATCGGGTGGCCGTGGTCGTCAACCGGGCCGAGCGGCTGATGCAGCTCGATGTAGGCACCGTGCGGCAGCCGTTTGATGATGCCGGTCTCGACGCCGTGCTCAAGCAGCGCCCGGTCGCTGCGCTGCAGCCCGATGCACCAGCGGTAGCTGATGAAGAAAACGAGCGGCGGCAGGATCACCATGCCGATACGCCCGATCCACGTCGTCGCGTTCAGCGAGATGTGGAACGTGTACGCGATGATGTCGTTCATCGCGCACAGCGTCAGCAGCATGTAGAAGGCGATCGCCATCGCGCCGATCGAGGTCCGCACCGGCACGTCGCGCGGCCGCTGCAGCAGGTTGTGGTGGGCCTTGTCGCCGCTGAACCGCTTCTCCAGGAACGGGTAGATGATCAGCAGGATGAAAACGGCACCCATGATCAGGGCCACCCAGACCACGGCCGGAATGGTGTGGTGCCAGAAGTAGAACTCCCACGGCGGCCAGATACGCGCCAGGCCTTCGGTCCACATCATGTAAAAGTCGGGCTGCGAGCCGGCCGACACCTGAGATGGCTTGTAGGGACCCAGGTTCCAGATCGGGTTGATCTGGAGCAGGCCGCCCATCAGGCCCAGCACACCGACGATGGCCGCGAAGAACGCGCCGGACTTGACCGCGAACACCGGCATGACGCGCACGCCGACGACGTTGTGCTCGGTGCGTCCCGGACCGGGGAACTGGGTGTGCTTCTGGAACCACACCATGGCCAGGTGCAGCCCGATCAGCGCCAGGATGATGCCCGGGATCAGCAGGATGTGCAGGGCGTACATCCGGGGGATCAGGATGGTGCCGGGGAAGTCACCGCCGAAAAGTGCCCAGTGCAGCCAGGTTCCGATCACCGGCATGCCCAGCGTGATCGACGAGAGCGCGGCCCGCAGACCGATGCCGGAGAGCAGGTCGTCTGGCAGTGAGTAGCCGAAGTAGCCCTCGAACATCGACAGGATCAGCAGCAGCGAGCCGATCACCCAGTTGGCCTCGCGGGGCCGGCGGAAGGCGCCGGTGAAGAAGATGCGCGCCAGGTGCACCATGATCGACGCCGAGAACATCAGCGCGGCCCAGTGGTGGATCTGGCGGACGAACAGGCCGCCGCGGACCTCGAAGGAGATGTCGAGTGCCGACTGGTAGGCCCGCGACATCTCGACGCCGCGCAGCGGCTGGTACACGCCGTTGTAGGTGACGTCGACCATGGACGGGTCGAAGAACAGCGTCAGGTACACCCCGGTGATCAGCAGCACGAAGAAGCTGTACATCGCGATCTCACCGAGCAGGAACGACCAGTGCGTCGGGAAGACCTTGTTGAGCTGCCGGCGGACCGCGGCCGACGGGTGATACCGGCTGTCGATGTCCTCGCCCTGGCGGGCCAGGACATCACCGATCTTCGGGGGACTCAGTTTCGGACTCATGTTGTCGTCCTCTCCCAGAACGCAGGACCGACGGGCTCGATGAAGTCGCCGTTGGCGACGAGATACCCGTTTGAGTCAATGGTGATCGGCAGTTGCGCCAACGCACGGGCCGCCGGGCCGAAGATCGGCTTGGCGAAATGCAGAGCGTCGAACTGCGATTGGTGGCAGGGGCACAGGATTCGGTAGGACTGCTGCTCGTACAGCGACGACGGGCAGCCCAGGTGCGAGCAGACCTTGGTGAACGCGAAGAACTCGCCGAAGTTGAAGCTTTCCTGGTTCTGACGCTTGACCACCCGCGGCATGTCGGTGGGCCGGATCCGGATGAGCATCACCGGATTACGGACCCCCATCTTGATGCCGATCAGCTTTTCGTGCGATTCCACCGTGGTGCCGTCGCCGTCGGACTCCCGCCACGGGAACACGGTCTCCATGCCGCCGGCGTCCATGTCCTCGGGGCGCATCTTGACGAACGGGGCACCCTCGGTGGCGCCGGTGGCGCGCGCCAGGAAGATCGTCTCGCCGTGGTAGCGCGGGGTCCAGCCCGAGGTCCACAGCACTGCTTTCATGCCGTCGGCGGTGGGCACGACCGGCTTCCACGGGTTCTTGATCAAGCCGCCGGCAAACGCCACCAGGGTGCCGAGGCCGAACGCGCCCATGCCCAGGCCGAACGACGCTCCGATCAGCTTGCGGCGCCCGATCGTCGACGTCTCGTAGGCGTCAGTCAGGTTCGCGACGACCGTCTTGCGGTCGATGTCACGCGAGACGCCGTCATGGCGGTCCTGAATCGAAATCTCTTCCGGGATAAAGCGTTTCTGATACAGGATCGCGCCGATGGCGATCGACAGGACCGACATCCCGAACGTGAAACCGTACAGCGGCGTAGCCAGCGAGTAGAGGAAGTTGCCGGCCTGCCCGTCGCCCTTGTACTCCCACGGCCAGAACAAGAAGATCAGCAGCAGTGCCAACCCGAATCCGCCGCCCAGCAAAAGCCACAGGGCCACGCCGCGCTCGGCACGCTTCTCGGCCTTGGTGCCCTCGACCGGCCAGCGCGGCTCCTTGAAGACGGTCTCGACGCCGTCGATCTTGCCGCCCAGCTCGAGCAGTTCCTGGTTGGACATCGCCGCCAGTGCGGCCTGGTCCGGTTCTTTACCGACGCCGGTGCTTTCCGAGCTCATGCCCGTGCCCCAATCCACAATGCCAACGCGATGGCCGCGACCATCCCGATGATCCAGATCGCCATGCCCTCGGGTGCCGGCCCGAACCCGCCCAGGCCGTAGCCACCCGGCGATCGCTCCTCGGTGACGTTCTTGACGTAGCCGATGATGTCCTTCTTGGCTTCGAAGGAAAGCTGGCGGTCGGCGAACTTCGGCATGTTCTGCGGGCCGGTCAGCATCGCCGTCAGGATCTGCTGCTCGTTGGCCTCACCCAGGTCGGGTGCGAACTTGCCCGACGACAGCGCGCCGCCCTTACCGGTGAAGTTGTGGCACGAGGCGCAGTTGAGACGGAACAGATCGCCACCGCGGCCCAGGTCCTCGCCGCGCAGCGAGTGCATCGCGATGCTGCCGTCGGGATTGCGCACCACGGTCGGGCCGCCACCGTTGGCCTGGACGTAGGCCCCGAGCGCGTCGATCTGGGCCTCGTCGAAGATCGGCGCTTTACGCGGGGCCTGGGCCTCGCCGCGCATGGCCGGCATGCGGCCGCTGGACACCTGGAAGTACACCGCCGCCTCGCCGACGCCGATCAGGCTCGGCCCGTGGTCCGGCACGCCCTGCAGGTTGGCGCCGTGGCAGGACACACAGGAGGTGTCGAACAGCTGCTTGCCGTTGCGCAGCAGCGCCGAATTCGACTCGTCGGCGACCGCGACCTGTGGGGTGGGGGTCAGGACGGCGGCCAGCCCGCCGGAGATGGTCAGCGCGATCATCAGCAGCACCCCACCGGACAGCCGACGGCGAAGGCGCCGCCTGCTCTGCTCCCGCAGGGCTTTTTTGCGAGGCTGACTCTGCGGCTTACGGCCGCGGGATCGGATGAACCCCAGGTTCTTCAACCGAGCACTCCTGTCTATTTCCCTGTATTCGGAGCCGCCGGCTCATCGGATGAAATAGATCACGGTGAACAGCGCGATCCACACGATGTCGACGAAATGCCAGTAGTAGGAGACGACGATGCTGGCCGTCGCCTGCGCCGGGGTGAACTTACTCATCCCGGTGCGGGCCAGCAGGAATATGAAGGCGATGAGCCCGCCGGTCACGTGCAGGCCGTGAAAGCCGGTGGCCAGATAGAAGACGCTGCCGTAGGCGCTGCCGTGGATGGTCGTCCCGTGGGTGGCCAGGTGGTAGTACTCGTAGGCCTGCCCGAGGACGAAGAACAGTCCCATCAGGAAGGTGATCACGTACCACCGGCGCAGCCCGAACACGTCGCCGCGCTCGGCGGCGAACACGCCCATCTGGCAGGTGAACGATGACGCGATCAACACCAAAGTCACCGGCACGGCCTGGTACAGATTCAGCTCGGTGGGCGGCGGCGGCCAGTTCCCGCCCGCCTGCGCCCGCGCCGTGAAATAGAACGCGAACAGGCCAGCAAAGAACATGAGCTCGCTGGACAGCCACACTATGGTGCCGACACTGACCATGTTGGGCCGATTCAGCGAATGAACTCGCGACGTGATCGCGGTCCCCGAGGTCCCTACAGCACTCGTCACATCCGCAAGTATGACGCTTTGTAGTTGTTGAACTCTACCCGGGGCGGAAATTCGCCTCCGCGCGTCGCTTTTGTGGAACTTTTCCGGGCCGGGAAACGACGGTTGGGTGTCGGTTGGTCCACGTGGGACCATCGGCGCGTGGCTCTCTCATCTGAGGCTGGATCGCCCCGGGCGTTTTCCGCGACGGCTTCCGGGGTTACCCCGACCTGGCCGCAGCTGCTGGGCCGGTTGACCGACGGGCAGCAGCTGGCCCGCGGTCAGGCCGCGTGGGCGATGGACCAGATCATGACCGGCAATGCGCGCCCGGCCCAGATCGCCGCCTTCGCGGTCGCGATGAAGATGAAGGTGCCCACCGCCGCCGAGGTCAGCGAGCTGGCCGACGTGATGCTCAGTCACGCGCTGCGCATCCCGGCCGAAGCGATCCGCGATGACGCCGTCGACATCGTCGGTACCGGCGGTGACGGCGTCAACACCGTCAACCTGTCCACGATGGCCGCGATCGTGGTCGCCGCCGCCGGGGTGCCGGTGGTCAAACACGGCAACCGTGCGGCGTCGTCGCTGTCTGGTGGCGCCGACACGCTCGAGGCGCTCGGCGTGCGCATCGACCTGGGGCCCGATCAGGTTGCGCGCAGTCTCGCCGAGGTCGGGATCGGGTTCTGCTTCGCGCCCACGTTCCATCCGTCCTACCGGCACGCGTCCGCGGTGCGCCGTGAGATCGGGATACCGACGGTCTTCAATCTCCTTGGGCCGCTTACCAACCCGGCGTTGCCGCGGGCCGGTCTGATCGGCTGCGCGTTCGCCAACCTCGCCGAGGTGATGGCCGGGGTGTTTGCCGCTCGCCGCGCCAGCGTGCTGGTCGTGCACGGCGACGACGGCCTGGACGAACTGACCACGACCACCACCAGCACGATCTGGCGGGTGCAGGCCGGCACGGTGGACAAGCTGACGTTCGATCCGGCGGGATTCGGGTTCGCTCGTGCCGATCTCGACCAGCTGCTGGGCGGCGACGCGTACGCCAACGCCGCGGAGGTCCGTGCCGTGCTGGGCGGTGCCAAGGGCGCGGTCCGCGACGCCGTCGTGCTCAACGCCGCCGGCGCGATCGTTGCGCACGCGGGCCTATCCAGCCGCGCCGAATGGTTGCCGGCGTGGGAGGACGGGCTGGCGCGTGCCGGCGCGGCCATCGACTCCGGGGCCGCCGAAGAGTTGCTCGCGCGTTGGGTGCGGTTCAGCCAGCAGGCCTGAGTCCAGCTCTCGCGCGGCCTGTTGGGAGGCCAGCCGCGCCGAGCGCGCCGTCGCCGCCCACCCCGACCAGGGGCCGGCCGATCGCAGCGGCGAGGCCCAGCCGATGTCGTCGGCGACCCGCACGATGCGCACTCCCGGGGCGACCAGCCAGCGCGCGATCAGCGCGGTCTCTTCCACCAGCGCACCGCCCAGCGGGGCGGCGGCCGGCAAAATCGTTTGTGCCCCGGCCACAATGGCGTCGACTACCGGCATCGGCGGCACCCCACGCCGGGCGGTGCCCGCCGAGGCGAGCTGGCCGTAACGGATCACGGCGAGGTGATAGCCCCCGCTGCCGTCCGGGGCCGCGGCGATCAGCTCGGGCAGCGCGGCCAGCGCCCGCAGCCGCTGACCCCGCCACAGCACCTCGACGGTCGTGGCGGTGCGGGCGCGCAGCCGCGCCGCGCTCTCGAAGTGGCGATGGCCGGCCAGCACGCCGACCTGATCGACGGCGGCCCCCAACGCGCAGTTGTCCCTGCCGTCGATCAGGGCCGCGGCGCGCTGCGTGGCCGCGGCGTACTGCATCGCGCTCAGGTCGCGCGCGGCCGGACAGGGCGACACCTCGACCTGGGGGCAGGCCGGACCGTGGCGGGCTGAACGGCCGAGTCGCGTTGTGCAGGTCCGGATCCCGGTGAACCGCGCCAGCAGCCGCGCGGTGTCGGCGGCGTCGGTGCGGGACCGAAACGGCCCGATGGCGCGATCATGTCGCGGGGCCCGTACCACCGACAGCCGGGGGAACGCCTCGTCGCTCAGCGTCACCCACCACCACCGCTGCGGGAACCTCGAGCGGCGGTTGTACGGCGGCGCGTGCGCGGCCAGCATCCGCAGCTCCCGGACTCCGGCCTCCAGGGCATGGGCACACTCGACATAGTCGACGGCGCCGGCCAGCGTCACCATCTCCTTCATCCGGCCGCGGGGGTCGCCACCGGTGAAGTATTGGCTGACCCGGCGCCGCAGGTCGACAGCGGTGCCCACGTAGAGCACCTCGCCCGACGGGCCGCGGAACAGGTACACGCCGGGCTGGTGCGGCAGGTGGTCGGCGAGCACGCGCTTGCGGCGCTGGGTCGGTGTCACGTTCGGCAGATACGCGCGCAGATCGGCGTAGGTGTGCACACCCTGGTTGCCCACCCGCTCGATCAGCGCGTGCAGCACGTCGACGGTGGCGCGGGCGTCGTCCAGCGCGCGGTGGGTGGGTTGGGTGGCGACGGCGAAGAGCCGCGCCAGGGCGGCCAGTCGCACGCTGGGCGCTTCCTCGCGGCTCAGCACCCGGCGCGCCAGCCGCACCGTGCACAGCACTTGCGGTCGGGGCCAACGGATTTCGCAGTGTTCGGCGGCGGCCCGCAGAAAGCCGATGTCGAACCCCGCGTTGTGGGCGACCAGCACCGCGTCCCCGGCGAACTCCAAGAACATCGGCAGCACGGCGTCGATCGTCGGGGCGTCACACACCATCGTCGTCGTGATGCCGGTGAGCGCGACGATCTGCGGCGGGATGCTGCGCTGTGGATCCACCAGGGTGCCGAGCTCGCCGAGCACGACGCCGCCGCGGACTTTGACCGCCCCGATCTCGGTGATGGCGTCGGCAGCCGCCCCGTCTTTCGCGCGGCTGCGCCCGCCGGTCGTCTCCAGGTCGACGACGACGAAGGTGGTCTCGCGCAGCGGGGTTTCGTCGGTGGCCGTCCAGCTCGGGTCGCCGCCGGATTCCCGGTTCGCTCCCAAGTCGGCAAAACTCAGTTGAGTCCCACCAGTCACACCCATGCGCGTGACGTTAGGCATCGGGGCCGACACTCGCGGTGTTTCGGGCGCGGGGTGTCGCGCGCACCAAAAGATGTCGGTGCCCGCAGTTAGCGTTCGGGCCGAGCACGACAAGCCGGATGAGAGGACCGATTCCGATGGCCCACAGCAGACGAACCGAGAGCAAAGGTGTCGCCGCGTCAGGACCGGGTGCCCCGGTGGTGATCGACTGCGACGACTGCGCGGCGCGCGGCCCGGGATGCCGGGATTGTGTGGTCAGCGTGCTACTCGGGGTACCGGAAACTTTGTTGGAAGACGAACGGGCCGCACTCGAGGTGCTCGCGGACGTGGGGATGGCGCCGCGGTTGCGGTTGGTGCCGATTCATCGAAATCGCGGGTCCGGTGTCGCCTAATGCCCTTGAGTGCCAAAACCCCAGGACCGCTCCGCGTACCCCGTCTCGTTCACATACTTATGTCATAAATCTTTCCATTTTCTTAACGATCTGGTTTGGACAAACGCCGATATCGTTTCGTAACCTGTTTGAGACCTAAACCCAGCTCGACCTCTAACGTCGATGGCAGTTTAAGGAAGCAATACTTTGAGTTTCGGCTCCGCGCATTCGATCTCGCGTGTCATCACGCGGTCAGTCATCGGGACGCTGGCAGGCCTCACGGTCTTATCGGGTGTCTGTGCCGCCAATGTGGCGGCCGATCCGGCCGACGACGCCCTGGCAAAGCTCACCGAGCTCTCCCGGCAGGCGGAGCAGACCACCGAGGCCATGCACAGCGCGCAGCTCGACCTCAACGAGAAGCTCGCCGCCCAGCAGGCCGCCGACAAGAAGCACTTGGACGACCAGGCCGCCGTCGATGGGGCGCGGGCTCGACTGGCCACCTTCCAGAGCGCCGTGAACAAGCTGGCCGCAGCGACCTACATGGGTGGCCGCGTCGACGGCATGGAGGCGATGCTGACCGCGCAATCCCCGCAGGGATTGATCGACAAGCTGGCCGTACAGCGCGTGATGGCGACTCAAATGTCCACGCAGATGGCAAGTTTCCGGGTGGCCAGTGAGCAAGCCGCCAAGGCGGAGCAGGCATCGACCAAGTCCGCCGCGGAGGCCAAGAGTGCGGCCGAGCAGGCTGCCGCGGTGCGGGCCAGTCTGCAGTCCAAGCAGAGCCAGCTGCAGGTTCAGATCGCGGTCGTCAAATCGCAGTACGTGTCCCTGTCGCCGGAGCAGCGCACCGCGCTGGCCGATCCCGGACCGATGCCGGCCGCCGCGCCGCTTCCCGGTGCGCCCGCCCCGGAGGCGTTGCCGCCCGGTGCGCCGCCGGCACCCGGCGCGCTGCCGCCCGGCGAGGTTCCGCAGCCGGCGGGGATGATGCCCGGCCTTCCCGGAATGGCTCCCGGTGGTCCGGGTGGCCCTGGGGGTGACCGCGCCAACGTCGTCCAGGCGGCGCTGACCCAGGTGGGAACGCCGTACTCGTGGGGTGGTGCCGCACCTGGCGGGTTCGACTGCTCCGGACTGGTCATGTGGGCCTTCCAGCAGGCCGGTGTCTCGTTGCCGCACTCGAGCCAGGCGCAGGCCAACGGCGGTCAGCCGGTGGCGCTGTCGGACCTGCAGCCCGGGGACGTGGTGACCTTCTATTCCGACGCGTCGCACAGCGGCATCTACGTCGGCGACGGCATGGTGATTCACTCGTCCACCTACGGCGTGCCGGTACGGGTGGTGCCGATGAATGCCGCGGGCCCGATTCACGACGCCCGCCGTTACTGACCGTTTTCCGTCCAGGCAATACCGTCGGCGTCGCCGGTGGCTATCGATCCTGCTGGCCTGGGTCTTCGTCGTTGAGATCGTGGTCGCGGCCGCCGTCCCGCTGAATGCCCGCGACGGCCGGATAAGACCCGCACAGCTGGTCGTGCCCGCGCGCACCCAACCGATCGCCGGGCGGGCGCCGCTGATCGTCGGTGACCGCCAGGTCCGGCTGATCGGCCTGGGCGGTGCGGCCGCGGACCGCCTGCTGGCCCGTATCGCAGCCGAGATACCCACCGCGATCGACAAGGTCGAGGCATTCTGGGGAGCCGACTGGTCGCCCGACATCTCGGTAGTGGTCGCCGGCTCCGACGACCAGTTCCGCGCCGCCGCCGGTGGCGGATCGCCGGAGCAGTGGGCGGACATCGCCGCGATCACCGTCGCGGATCGCATCGATCCCGCGCATCGGGTGGTGGTCGGCCAGCGGATCGTGTTCGCCCCCGGTGCTACCGGCATGAGCGACTCGGCGTTGCGAATTGTGTTGACACACGAGCTTTTTCATTACGCGGCACGCGCCGACACCGCGCTCGACGCGCCGCGATGGCTGGCTGAAGGCGTCGCCGATTTCATTGCCCGGCCCAGTGGCCCGGTCCCCGCCGGACAGCGCTCGCGGCCCGTGTCGCTGCCGTCGGACTTCGACCTGGACACCCCGGGGCCGCAGCGCTCGCTGGCCTACGACCGTGCCTGGTGGTTCGCCCGCTTCGTCGCCGATACCTTCGGGACGCCGAAGCTGCGTGCCTACTATCTCGCCGTCTGCGGCGTCACCCATGCCGACCCGTACACCGCCGGCCGCGACGTGCTGGACATCGACCCGGCAGGCCTGCTCGCGCGCTGGCAGCAATGGATGGTCGGCGGGGCCTAATTGCCCGACTCGCCCCCTCGCGGCTGCGCGGCTGGGGGCACCCCCACCTCAGACCGCTGCGCGCTCTGCATCGTCGCCAGGCTAGCCTAAGGCAAGTGAGCCGGGTTCTGCTGGTAACCAACGACTTTCCGCCGCGGCGTGGCGGCATCCAGTCCTACCTGCGCGAATTCGTCGGCCGGCTGGTGAGCACCGGGTCGCATGCGGTGTTGGTGTACGCGCCGCAATGGAAGGGCGCGGACGTCTTCGACGCCGAAGCGGCCGGCTATCGGGTGGTGCGCCATCCGGGGACGCTGATGCTGCCGGGGCCGGCCGTCGATGCCCGGATGCGACGGTTGATCGGCGACCACGGCATCGACACCGTGTGGTTCGGCGCGGCCGCACCGCTGGCGCTGCTGGCGGCGCGGGCCCGGCAGGCCGGTGCCACCCGGGTGCTGGCCAGCACGCACGGTCATGAGGTGGGCTGGTCGATGCTTCCGGTGGCGCGATCGGTGCTGCGTCGCATCGGCAACGATACCGACGTGGTGACGTTCGTCAGCCGCTATACCCGGTCCCGGTTCGCGACGGCGTTCGGGCCCGCGGCGTCGCTGGAATACCTGCCGTCGGGAGTCGACACCGACCGGTTCCGCCCGGACCCCGCCGGGCGCACCGAGCTGCGCAACCGCTACGGACTGGGCGAGCGGCCCACCGTCGTGTGCTTGTCCCGCCTGGTCCCGCGCAAGGGCCAGGACATGCTGATCAAGGCGCTGCCCTCGATCCGGGAACGCGTCGATGGCGCCGCCCTGGTGATCGTCGGCAGCGGCCCGTACCTGGACGCCCTGCGCAAGCTGGCCCAGAGTTGCGGCGTGGCCGACCACGTGACCTTCACCGGCGCGGTGCCCTCGGCCGAACTGCCCGCCCACTACGCACTGGCCGACGTCTTCGCGATGCCGTGCCGCACCCGCGGCGCGGGCATGGACGTCGAGGGCCTCGGCATCGTTTTCCTGGAGGCCTCGGCGACCGGCGTCCCGGTGATCGCCGGCGATTCGGGCGGAGCTCCAGAAGCCGTGCAGCACAACAAGACTGGACTCGTCGTCGACGGGAACTCGGTGCGCATGATCGGCGACGCCGTCACCGAACTGCTGGCCGATCCGGACCGGGCCGCGCTGATGGGCGCGGCCGGACGCGATTGGGTGACCACGAACTGGCGCTGGGACACGCTGGCGGCGCGGCTGGCCGATCTTCTCCGAGCCGACGATGTGGGCCGCGCGGCGGCCCGCTGAGGAGGCGAGAAATCCGGTCTGGCGAGCCGACGATGTGGGCCGCGCGGCGGCCCGCTGAGGAGGCGAGAAATCCGGTCTGGCGAGCCGACGATGTGGGCCACGCGGCGGCCCGCTGAGGAGGCGAGAAATCCGGTCTGGCGAGCCGACGATGTGGGCCGCGCAGCGGCCCGCTAGTCCTTCTCGTAGAGCGCCTCGATGTCGGAGGCGAACTTCTCGGCCACCACGTTGCGTTTGAGCTTCATCGTCGGGGTCAGCTCGCCGGTGTCCTCGGTGAAGTCGACCGGCAGGATGCGGAACTTGCGGATCGATTCGGCATGCGACACCGACAGGTTGGCCTGCTTGACCGCGGCGTCGATCTCGGCGACCAGATCCGGATCCGTGGCCAGATCGCCGACGGACGAGCCCTCGCCCTTGCTGTTGCGCTGCTTCCAGCTGTCGAATGCCTCCGGATCGATCGTGATCAGTGCTCCGACAAAGGGTTTGGCGTCCCCGACCACCATCGCCTGGCTGATCAACGGGTGCGCCCGCAGTTGGTCTTCCAGCACGGCGGGCGCGACGTTCTTGCCGCCGGCGGTAACGATGATCTCCTTCTTACGGCCGGTGATCTTCAGGAAGCCGTCCTCGTCGAGCGCGCCGAGGTCGCCGGGTTTGAACCAGCCGTCTGCGAACGCCTCGGCGGTGGCCTGCTCGTTGCGCCAGTAGCCGCTGAACACCACGCCGCCGCGCACCAACAGTTCACCGTCGTCGGCGATGCGCATGCTGTTGCCCGGCAACAGCGTTCCGACGGTCCCGATCTTGACCCTGCCGACCTGGTTGACCGTGATCGCCGAGCTGGTCTCGGTCAGGCCGTACCCCTCGTGGATGGTCAGGCCCACACCCCGGTAGAAGTGCCCCAGCCGGGCGCCCAGCGGCGCGCCGCCGGACACCGACGCGTGGCAGTCGCCGCCCAGCGCGGCGCGCAGCTTGTGGTAGACCAACCGGTCGAACAGCGCGTGCTTGGCGCGCAGCAGCAGCCCGGGCCCGCCGTTTTCCTGCGCCTCGCTCCAGTCGACCGCGGTTTGCACGGCGCGCGCGAAGATCGGCCCCTTGCCGTCGTTGGCGGCGTTCTGCTCGGCGGTGTTGTAGACCTTCTCGAACACCCGCGGCACCGAGACCACGACCGTCGGCTTGAACACCGCGAACATCGGCAGCAGGTTCTTGATGTCGCTGGTGAACCCACATGTCACCTTGTTGGCGAACGCGGACAGGGTCAGCGAGCGGGCCAGCACATGGGCCAGGGGCAGGAAGATCAACAGCCGTTGCCCCTCGTCCAGCAGGGTTGGCAGACACTCCTTGGCACCCCGTGTCTCGTAGAGCAGGTTGGAATGGGTGAGCTGGCACCCTTTGGGACGTCCGGTGGTCCCGGACGTGTAGATCAGCGTCGCGGGATGCTCCGAGCGCAGCGCCGCTTGGCGAGCGGTCAGCTGCTCGGGGTCGACCGACGCGCCGGCCTCGACGAGCTGGTCGAGCGCCTTGGGGCCCGACCCGTCGATGTGCAGCACCCGGCGCAGGGCGGGAAGTTCGCCGGTGAGCTCGGTGACCGTCGCGGCGTGCGCGTCGGTTTCGGCGAACGCCACCACGGCTTCGGAGTCCTTCAGCACCCAGCGCACCTGCTCGGCCGACGAAGTCTCGTAGATCGGCACGGTGACGGCGCCGATCGACAGGATGGCCAGGTCGAGGATCGCCCACTCGTAGCGGGTGGCCGAGAAGATCGACACCCGGTCGCCGGGTTCCACGCCCAGCGAGATCAGGCCCAATGCAGCGGAGCGGATCTGCTGGGCGGCCTCGGCGCAGGTGACGTCGGTCCACACCCCGTCGATCTGACGTTGATAGATGACCAAGCTGGGGTCGTCGCGCTCGTGCTCGAAGACCATGGCCGCGATGTTGTCGTGCTCGCCGACGGAGAAGCGGGCAGGAACGCTGTACTCACGCACTCTTTTGACTCCGATTGATCTGGTGACTGGTGGCCGGCTTGCTGTAACTCAGACTAATCGCGGTATTCGCGCAGCAACCAAGCAGTCGGTTGGGCGGCCGCTTTGTTGCGGTGCGCCCTCGGCGACGTGCCTCGGATATTGATATGTGAAGCTGACACGATGCACAGCATCCAGATCGCGGACCAGACCTACGTGGCCGCCGACGGTGCACTGGTCGGCGCCGCGATCGGCGACCGGGCGTGCTGGAGACGGTGGTGGCCGGATCTGCGGCTACAGGTCGTCGAGGACCGGGCCGAAAAGGGAATTCGCTGGACGGTCACCGGGGCGCTGACCGGCACGATGGAGGTGTGGCTGGAGCCCTCGCTGGACGGGGTGGTGCTGCACTACTTTGTGCACGCCGAACCCACTGGCGTGGCGGCCTACCAGCTGGCCAAACTGAACTTGGCGAAAATGACGCACCGCCGTCGGGTGGCGGGTAAGAAGATGGCTTTCGAGGTCAAGGCGACAGTGGAACGGTCACGACCGGTCGGCGTTTCTCCGGTAGCTTAACTCCGGTCAAGGTTCGCCCGGAGAGTAGCGTTTCGGTCCAAAGGCGGGGTACTACCGGAGAGGACCGGCGTGTGCCCCCTTGCGGAGAGAAGGTAGCGGCCAGGTGGCGGAAAAGACGACCCAGACGATTCACATCGAGGCAGACCCCGGCACGGTGTTGCAGGTGATCGCCGACATCGATTCGTACCCGGACTGGATCTCGGAGTATAAGGAAGCCGAGGTTCAGGAGCGCGGGGCCGACGGCTACCCGAAGACCGTGCGCTTCGTGATGGACGCCGGTGTCATCAAGGACACCATGGTGATGTCCTACCAGTGGCCGGCCGATCACAAGTCGCTGAGCTGGACCCTGGTCTCCAGCTCGCTGCTGCGCTCGCTCGAAGGGTCATATCGGTTGGCGGCCAAGGATTCTGGGACAGATGTCACCTACGAACTCTCGGTCGATCTGGCCATCCCGATGATCGGGTTGCTCAAGCGCAAGGCCGAGCGCCGGCTGACCGACACCGCATTGAAGGATCTGAAGAAACGAGTCGAGGCTGAGTGAGTCCGTTTCACCCACCCCGCCCGTTACCGGCGCCCGGATCAGCCTCTTCGTGGGGAAGGGTGGGGTAGGAAAATCCACCCTCGCTGCTGCCACCGCGGTCTGTGACGCGATCGAAGGGCAGCGCGTGCTGGTGGTCTCAACCGACCAGGCGCACTCGCTGGGCGACGTGCTCGGCATCCCGGTCCCGCCGAACGGACGCGGCGAACCGGTTCGGGTGCTTGCCGGCCTGGAAACTGGGGGAGCCGCCGAGACGGGATTGCTCGACGCGCTGGCGCTGGACACGTTAGCCCTGCTCGAGGCCCGCTGGCATGAGGTGGTCACCGCGCTGGATCGCCGGTTCCCCGACTCCGAGCTGAGTAGTATTGCCCCCGAAGAACTTTCGGCGTTGCCGGGCATCCAGGAGGTGCTCGGCCTGCACGCGGTCGGCGAACTCGCGGCGTCGGGACGATGGGATCGCGTCGTCGTCGACTGCGCCTCGACCGCGGACGCGCTGCGCATGCTGACGCTGCCGGCCACGTTCGGGCTCTACGTCGAGCGCGCCTGGCCGCGCCATCGCCGGCTGTCCATCACCGCCGACGACGCCCGCTCGGCCGCGGTGGTGGAGCTGATCGAACGCATCAGCTCCAGCGTCGAGCGGCTCAGCGCACTGCTCACCGACGGGGATCTGGTCAGCGCGCACCTGGTGCTGACGCCCGAGCGCGTGGTGGCCGCCGAAGCGGTCCGGACGCTGGGCTCGTTGTCGCTGATGGGGGTGCGGGTCGAGGAGCTGATCATCAACCAGGTTCTGGTCGAGGACGAGTCCTACGAGTACCGCAACCTGCCCGAGCACCCGGCGTTCTACTGGTACGGCGAGCGGATCTCCGAGCAGCGCGCGGTGCTCGAGGAGCTCGATGCCACGATCGGTGACGTGGCGCTCGTGATGACCCCGCACTTGGCGGGTGAGCCGATCGGACCCAAGGCGCTGGGCGGGTTGCTCGACAGCGCGCGTCTTCGGCGTGGAGCCGCCCCACCAGGACCGTTGCGTCCTATTGTGGATCTCGAGTCGGGGTCGGGACTTGGGTCGATCTACCGGATGCGGCTAACGTTGCCCCAGCTCGACCCCGGATCGCTGTCCCTGGGCCGGGTGGACGACGACCTGATCATCAGCGCCGGCGGGTTGCGGCGCCGGGTTCGGTTGGCGTCGGTACTACGGCGGTGCACGGTGCTCGACGCGCATCTGCGGGGCGGTGAGCTGACAGTTCGTTTTCGACCAGATCCGGAGGTGTGGCCCAAGTGAACAAGCCGCACCCCGATATCGCACCCGAACTACGCAAACTGGCCGAGGCGATTCTGAACGGAATCGATCCCGCCGTGCGCATGGCCGCGGCGATGACCGCGGGCAACGGCGTCGGCACCGGCAAGTGTCAGCAGATCTGGTGTCCGGTGTGCGCGCTGGCCGCGCTGGCGACCGGCGATCAGCACCCGCTGCTGACCGTGATCGCCGATCACAGCATCGCGCTGCTCGAGGTGATCCGCGCGATCGTTGACGACCTCGACCGGTCGTCCGGGCCAACACCGCCACCGCCTCCGGACGGTCCGCCCGGCGGCGCGGCGGCGGCCGAGGGCGCCCCCGCGGGCGAGGCGCAGGTGCGGACTCGCTACCAGCCCATCGCGGTCACAATCGAAGATTGATCCTCAGGGTTTGAATGTGGTCCCCTCCGTCGCGGATGGGTACAGTTGGCGCAGAACACCGGCGGGTTTCGGGCGAGAGGGAGGGCCATGGCGTACTGGCTATTCAAGTACATCCTCCTGGGTCCGCTGCTGCAATTGCTTGGCCGGCCGAAAGTCGAAGGCCTGCAATATGTTCCGAGCACGGGCCCGGCGATCTTGGCCAGTAACCACCTCGCGGTGATGGACAGCTTCTTCTTGCCGTTGGTGGTGCGGCGGCGCATCACCTTCCTGGCGAAGTCCGAATATTTCACCGGCACCGGAATCAAGGGCTGGTTGAGCCGCTGGTTTTTCACCGCCGTGGGCCAGGTGCCGATCGACCGCACCAACGCCGACGCCGCACAGGCCGCACTGCAAACCGCCCAGCGGCTGCTGGGCGAGGGCAAGTTGATGGGCATGTACCCCGAGGGCACCCGGTCGCCCGACGGCAGGCTGTACAAGGGCAAGACCGGACTGGCCCGGCTGGCGCTGGAGACCGGGGTGCCGGTGATCCCGGTCGCGATGATCGGCACCGACGTCGTCAACCCGCCGGGCACCACGATGCTGCGCTTCGGCAAGGTGACGGTCCGGTTCGGCAAGCCGATGGACTTCTCCCGATTCGAGGGCCTGGCCGGTAACCGGTTCATCGAGCGGGCCGTCGCCGACGAGGTCATCTACGAGCTGATGGGTCTGTCCGGTCAGGAGTACGTCGACGTCTACGCCGCGACGGTCAAGAACCGCAGCAACGACTCCAACGGTCAGGGGCCGGACGACGAGGCCGCGCGGATCCCCGAGACCGCTGCCGGCTAGGTCGCGACGTTCACGTCGCGCAATAGCTCGTGGCCGGTGCCGGAATCACTGCGCCCCTGCGAATCCCGACCCGCGACCCGGGCGGTGACCGTGAGTCCGACCGTGACGAGCACGGCCAGCGCCCACCACACGTAGCCCATCCCGAGCAGCTGACGCCACCAGTTGGCGGTCTCCTCATGGTGCTTGGGCATCAGCTCGATCGGTGTCCAGTCGATGTACGTCAGCGCCACTCCGGCCAGCGTCACGACGGCCAGCGCGATGTTGCGCCGCCGCCAGCCCAGGATCGCGGTCACCAGCAGCGTCGGCAGCACCCAGACCCAGTGGTGTGACCACGACACCGGCGACACCATCAGCCCGAACAGGGCCACGCAGATGACCGCGAGCGTCGTCTCGCCGGCCTGCAACACCCGCCGCATCGCCCAGATGGTCAAGGCCAGCACGGCCAGGCACAGGCCCACCCAGAGCAGGAAACGCAGGTGCTCGGAAAGCCCGATGCGGGCCAGCGCACCCGCGATGTTCTGGTCGGTGTTCAGCGCCGCGGAGCCGATCCGGTCGGTGTGGTGCACCGTGTGCGTCCAGTACTCCCAGGAGTCGTCCCAGGCCAGGATGAACCCGACGAGCGTCCAGATCGCGAACGACGTCATGGCCGTCAGTGCGGCGCGGAAGTCGCGGCGCACCAGGAAATACAGCAGGAACACCGCGGGGGTGAGTTTGAGCGCCATGCCCAGCCCCAGCAGCAGCCCGCGCGGCCAGGGCGTGCGGCGCGGCACGCAGTCGGCGATCACCAGCGTCATCAGCACGACGTTGATCTGGCCGAACGCGAAGTTCGAGGCGATGGGCTCCAGCCAGATCGAGGCCGGCGCCACCACCACGACGGCCAGCCACCAGCGGCGCAGCCAGGCCGGCCCGGGCACCACCGTCGAGGTGTTCCACACGTCGAGGCGGGTCAGCACGATGACGGTCGACACGATCAGCAGCACCAGGGTCAGCACCGTGATCGCGACGCTGGCCGCCGGCATGTGCAGCCAGGCGAACGGGCAGAACACGATCGCGGCCAGCGGCGGGTAGGTGAACGGCAGATTCAGCCCGATCGGTGTGTGGAACAACACGTCGCCGCGGTACAGCGGACGTCCGTCCAGCCAGGTCTGGCCGCCCATTTGATAGATGTCGATGTCGATGCGGTACGGCGTGTGCGCGAACAAGCCCCAGGCCGCGTAGCCCAGGGCCGCCGCGGCCAGCAGCCACAACACGCCCCACAACAACGCCCGCCCCGGTCGGCTGCCCACAACGGGCGCCTGCGAATTACTCATGTTGTCCATCAGCGTAATCGGTGTCGATGGCCGCGATGCCGCGCAGCGCGGCTCCCGCGCCGCGGACAGGTGCGGGCGTAGGTTGCAAGCGTGTTGCGATGGTTCGCGCCCAGGGTGGCCCACTGGTTCTCGCACGACATCGTCCACGGCGGCCGGCTTCCCCTGCTCTGCTGCCTGGTCGCCTTCATCCTGACCTTCTTCGTCACCCGGACTTTCGTGCGCTTCATCCGGCACCGGGTCGCGTCCGGGCGCCCGGCCCGCTGGTGGCAACCGCGCAACGTCCACGTCGGGGGAGTGCACATCCACCACGTGACGTTCGGGGTGGTGCTGGTGATGATTTCCGGAGTGTCGCTGGTGGCGTTGTCGGTCAACGGGCAGGAGCCCGAAAACACGCTGTCCGCAATATTTTTCGGTATCGGCGCGGCGTTGGTGCTCGACGAGTACGCGCTGATCCTGCACCTATCCGACGTCTACTGGGAAGAGGACGGCCGCAGCTCGGTGGACGCGGTGTTCGCCGCCGTGGCGGTAGCCGGGTTGCTGATCATGGGGCTGCACCCGTTGACGTTCTTCTTTCCGTTCTGGCACGGCACCGACTCGTTCGTCTGGCATGCCGCGGTGGTCGCCACGATGGTGATGACGCTGCCGCTGGCGGTGGTGGTGGTGCTCAAGGGCAAGGTGTGGACCGGTCTGCTCGGCATGTTCATCGTGGTCTTGCTGGTCATCGGGGCGATCCGGCTGTCGCGTCCGCATGCGCCGTGGGCGCGCTGGCGATACACCGCGGCGCCGGACAAGATGCGGCGCGCGTTGCAGCGGGAACGTAAATGGCGCCGGCCCGTCGTGCAGGCCAAGCTGTGGCTGCAGTGCGCGATCGCCGGCACGCCGCGGCTGCCCGACGAACGTCTGGTCGACGCCCAGCTCGACCACGACGTTCACGCCGCACGGCCGCCCGAGGGAACCGAACCCATCCTGATCGGCAGCTAGCCTTTCGGAGTGCGGTACTTCTACGACACCGAATTCATCGAGGACGGCCGCACCATCGAGCTGGTCTCGATCGGGGTGGTCGCCGAAGACGGCCGCGAGTACTACGCCGTGTCCACCGAATTCGATCCCGAACGCGCCGGGGTCTGGGTGCGCGCCAACGTGCTGCCCAAGCTGCCGCCGCCCGCCTCGCAGCTGTGGCGCTCGCGCAAGCAGATTCGCCACGACCTGGAAGCTTTCTTCGGCATTTCCGGCGGCCAGGCCGCCGAACCGATCGAGCTGTGGGCCTGGGTGGCGGCCTACGACCATGTCGCGCTGTGCCAGCTGTGGGGGCCGATGCCGGGACTGCCCAAAGCCATTCCGCGCTTCACCCGGGAGCTGCGCCAGCTCTGGGAGGACCGGGGATCGCCGCGGCTGCCCCCGCGACACCGCGACGTGCACGATGCGCTGGTGGATGCCCGCGATCAGATGCGCCGGTTCCGGCTGATAGTGTCCGGCGACGATGCGGGCGCGTGAGCGTCCTGCAAAGCAGCCCCAGCCCGACTGACGAATGGCCTTGGCCCTGGCTGGCCACAGATATCATGGACCGATGAACTGGACCGTCGACGTACCGATCGACCAGCTGCCGGCGCTGCCGCCGCTGCCCGCTGACCTGCGGACGCGGCTGGACGCTGCATTGGCTAAGCCTGCCGCGCAGCAACCGTCGTGGCCCGACGAGCAGGCCGCCGCGATGCGCACGGTTCTGGAAAGCGTTCCGCCGGTGACGGTGCCGTCCGAAGTCGTGCGGCTGCAAGACCAACTCGCCCAGGTCGCCAAGGGTGAAGCCTTCCTGCTGCAGGGCGGCGACTGCGCGGAGACGTTCGTCGACAACACCGAGCCACACATCCGGGGCAACGTGCGCACCCTGCTGCAGATGGCGGTGGTGCTGACCTACGGCGCCAGCCTGCCGGTGGTCAAGGTGGCCCGCATCGCGGGTCAGTACGCCAAGCCCCGGTCGGCCGATATCGACGCGCTGGGCCTGAAGTCCTACCGCGGCGACATGATTAACGGCTTCGCCCCGGATGGCGCTGCGCGCGTGCACGACCCGTCTCGGCTGATCCGTGCCTACGCCAACGCCAGCGCCGCGATGAACCTGATGCGGGCGCTGACGTCGTCGGGGCTGGCTTCGCTGCACGGGGTGCACGACTGGAACCGGGAGTTCGTCCGCACCTCGCCGGCGGGTGCCCGGTACGAGGCGTTGGCGGCCGAAATCGACCGCGCGCTGAGCTTCATGAGCGCGTGCGGCGTGGCCGACCGCAATCTGCAGACCGCCGAGATCTACGCCAGCCACGAGGCTCTGGTGCTCGACTACGAGCGCGCGATGCTGCGGCTGTCGGAAAGTGAAGACGGCGACCCGCAGCTCTACGACTTGTCGGCGCACACGGTGTGGATCGGGGAGCGGACCCGCCAGCTCGACGGCGCGCACGTCGCGTTCGCGGAGGTGATCGCGAACCCGATCGGCGTCAAGCTCGGCCCGACGATGACGCCCGAGCTGGCGATGGAGTACGTCGAGCGTCTCGACCCGCACAACAAGCCGGGCCGGCTCACGCTGGTCAGCCGGATGGGCAACAACAAGGTCCGCGACCTGCTGCCGCCGATCATCGAGAAGGTGCAGGCCACCGGTCACCAGGTGATCTGGCAGTGCGACCCGATGCACGGCAACACCCATGAGTCGTCCACCGGGTACAAGACCCGGCACTTCGACCGCATCGTCGACGAGGTGCAGGGCTTCTTCGAGGTGCACCGCGCGCTGGGCACCCATCCCGGCGGCATCCACGTCGAGATCACCGGCGAGGACGTCACCGAGTGTCTGGGTGGGGCACAAGACATTTCGGATCACGATCTGGGCGGCCGTTACGAAACGGCGTGCGACCCGCGGCTGAACACCCAGCAGTCGCTGGAGCTGGCGTTCCTGGTCGCCGAGATGCTGCGCGACTAGCTTCGCGCAGCAAGCCGCTCCCGTTGCGGCACAACCGAAGCCGCGGCCGCACGATTTCTGCTCCGGGAAAATCGCGCCCGCAGGTTTCCCCACAGGATGCGGGGCAGCAGGGCGGGATCGCGCAGCCGCGACGGCGGGTCGACGAAGTTCGAAACGCGAAAGAAGCGTTCGGTCAGCACGACGTCATGGGCGGCGGCGTTCAGGGCCGCGTTGGAGAGCCGGCCCTGCAGCCGTGCTCTGACGGATTTTCGGTCGCGAGTCGGGGAAGGGACTCGCGACCGGGCCTGATTGGCGACCCAGGTCGCCCCGATGTAGCGCGCAGTGGCGCGAAAATAGCGTGGCGCAAGGGCCGTATTGCCGCCGGAGCTCAGGCACTCGCGCAGGGTCAGCGCTTCCAGCGCGGCAATCGTCATGCCCTGACCGTGGGTTGGGTCGAGGCTGCAGAGCGCGTCGCCGATCACCAGCAGACCCGAAGGGAAGCGGGGCATCTGGTCGTAGCGCC
This sequence comes from Mycobacterium ahvazicum, assembly GCF_900176255.2. Classification (GTDB taxonomy): domain Bacteria; phylum Actinomycetota; class Actinomycetes; order Mycobacteriales; family Mycobacteriaceae; genus Mycobacterium; species Mycobacterium ahvazicum. The sequence continues at coordinate 850,869 of NZ_FXEG02000003.1, read as the reverse complement.
GCCAGACCGCGGCGGCGTGGCGATAGGTGACGGCTTCCCCGATGGGGTGCGCTTGGCGCAGACCCTCGACGACGGCCGGGGGGAGGGACGGCGCGGCCAGCTCGAGCATCTCTGCGAAATCGGTTGGCAGCTCTGCGGATTCGGTGTGCTGGCCGATCGCCAGCATCCAGGTGTCGTGCTCGCAGGCCAGCAACAGGCCGCCGGGCTTGCCGTCACCCGGATTGAACAGCACCAGCCGCTGGGCGATGGATCCCTCGGGGGCACTTATGTGTTGGCTCGAGTAGCCAAGCCTGGACACTTGCCGGTCCTCGGTGGGCCGTGGGAAACCCAGCCGTTCTAAAAACGCCGGGGTGCGCGCGGCCCGGCCCATCGCGTCCACCACCAGATCGGCGTCCAGTGTCGTGACAAAACCGTTGTAGCGCCTGATGATTCGCACCCCATTGACGATGTCTGAGGTGTTGACCAGTTCGGCGACGTCGTGTCCGTCGAGGAACGTGACGTTGGCCAACGCCTTGACGCGTCGGCGCAGATGAAATTCCACGAACGGCCGGCTTGCCAGGCAGAGCGCCAGTGCGTCCGGATCGGCGAATCTGCCGGACCGCTTGAACTCATAACGCCCGACGCGCACATAGAAATTCGACAGCTCGCCGTCGTCGACGACGACCGCCCCGGCTCGGGCGAGGTCCGCTAACAGCCCGGGAAACAATTCCTCCAGCACCTGCAGGCCGCGGCTGTGGAAGTTATGCACATGGCGGCCCTGGGGGATACCCCTGCGATGGCACGGGTAGTCGGGCAACCTGTCCCTCTCGACCACGCTGACCGAGTCGTAGAACTCCGAAAGTACGCGCGCCGCAAGTAAACCCGCCATTCCGGCGCCCAGTACGACCGCGTGTTCGCCGAGCCGGTGCGGCGAGTCGATGCCGAGCATTGTCGAACCCATGCAGCGATACGCTACACGAAAATTAAGAAAAATAAGAGATTTCTGAGGTTACTTTAAGATTCGTGTCGCGACCGTGACATCGGGTCGGCCGGCGCTTGCTGTCACCCGACGTTTACGTCGTTTTGCTGGCGCCCGGCCACGGTGGCGGTTATTCTATGGCCGTTGAAAAAATATTCAATGATTATTGAAATAATCCCTTCGCGCCCGGGAGGACTGACGACATGGATTTTGCGTTGCTGCCTCCGGAGGTCAATTCCGGGCTCATGTATGCCGGTGCCGGGTCGGGGCCGTTGTTGGCGGCCGCGGCGGGGTGGGACGCATTGGCCGCCCAGCTCGAGTCGGCCGCCAGCGGTTATGCGGCGCAGCTGGCCGGGTTGACCGGTCAGGCGTGGTCGGGTCCGTCGTCGGTGTTGATGAGCGCCGCGGCCACACCGTATGTGCAGTGGCTGTCTACCGCCGCGGCGCAGGCCGCGCAGACCGGGGTTCAGGCCTCCGCGGCGGCGGCGGCTTATGAGGCCGCGTTTGCGATGACGGTGCCGCCGCCGGTGATCGCGGCCAACCGGGCACAGCTGATAGCCCTGGTCGCCACCAATTTCTTCGGGCAGAACACCGCGGCGATCGCGGCGACCGAGGCGCAGTACGGGGAGATGTGGGTTCAGGACGCCACCGCCATGTACGGCTACGCGGCCGACTCCGAAATCGCCAGCACCCTGACCACCTTTGACGATCCGCCCCAGACCACCAACCCGGCGGGGCAGGATGCCCAGGCCCAGACGATGGCGCAGACAACGGCGCAGACGACCGGCGACGCGACACGGCAGGTGGCCACCAGCAATGCCACGATGCACTCGCTGAGCTCCGCCACCACCGACTTCACCGGGCCTGTTGCTCCGGACCAGACCGTGACCGTGTCGCCGGGCAACACCATCACCCTCGGTACCGACACGGGCATGTTGATCAATAGCGGCGAGATCACAGTCACCGGCCCTGGCACTAACCTCATCACCTACGGCTCGGTAATTATGAACCCCGGCAGCACAATTCACACGATCATCGACTGCTCCGCGGACGGTGTTCTGATTCCGGAAGGCGTTGACTTCACTGCCGGAGCCAACCCCGTCGTGCTGACTCCCGCGTCGTTCCAGGAGGTCCTGGTCACCCTCGTCAACGGCTCCGCCACACTCCCCGGTGCCGGTGTGGGGCAGACCGCCGTCCAGACCTTCGCAAACACCGCCACCGCCATCGCCGGCCCCGCGGGCGCGTCCATCACCAACGCGTTCGGCTCGGTCACCGTCGCCTCCGCCACTCCCATCGTCCCGAGCTCGTCGAGCGCAGTGGGGGCCGCCCCGTTGGGCGGGCTGGCCGCGCCGGGCCTGGCGGGCACCGCGGCCATTCAGCCTCAGCTCAATGTGGATGGGCTGCTGGAGTGGGCTGAAACGATTGCCGGCTGAAGGTAGACAAATCGTGGTGCACGCGAAAGGTCGGGACTGATGGATTTTGCGTTGCTGCCTCCGGAGGTCAATTCCGGGCTCATGTATGCCGGTGCCGGGTCGGGGCCGTTGTTGGCGGCCGCGGCGGGGTGGGACGCATTGGCCGCCCAGCTCGAGTCGGCCGCCAGCGGTTATGCGGCGCAGCTGGCCGGGGTGACCGGTCAGGCCTGGTCGGGTCCGTCGTCGGTGCTGATGAGCGCCGCGGCCACACCGTATGTGCAGTGGCTGTCTACCGCCGCGGCGCAGGCCGCGCAGACCGGGGTTCAGGCCTCCGCGGCGGCGGCGGCTTATGAGGCGGCGTTCGCGATGACGGTGCCGCCGCCGGTGATCGCGGTCAACCGGGCGCAGTTGATCGCGCTGGTCGCTACCAATTTCTTCGGGCAGAACACCGCGGCGGGCACGCCGCCAGGCGGGCGTGTCAAGATAACTGTGTAAGTTGTTGTAGCCGTTTATCTTTGGGGTCATAGGGGGAGTCGGTCGGGGGATTGGATGGCGAAGGTGTTCAGGGCTTCGGTCCAGCGGTAGGTTCCTGGTCCGGGGGATCCTCGTTTCTGGTTGATGTTGCGGATGGCCAGGTAGAGCAGTTTTAGGGCGGCGGCGTCCGAGGGGAACGAGCCGCGGGCCTTGGTGACCTTGCGGAGTTGATAGTTGAGCGACTCGACGGCGTTGGTGGTGTAGATAATCTTGCGGATCTCGACGGGGAACGCTAGAAACGGCACGAATTCGGCCCAGGCGCGATCCCATACGGCTACCGCACCGGGCGATTTGGTTTTCCATTGGGCGCGAAAGTCCTCGAGGGCGAGTTTGGCGGCCTCTTCGGTGGGCGCGGTGTAGATCGGACGCATCGCGGCGGCCATCTTGCGGCGCTCGGTGTAGGAGGCATAGCGCAGCGAGGAGCGCAGCAGGTGCACCACGCAGGTCTGGATCCCCGCGGCTGGCCACACCGCCGCGATCGATTCGGGTAGCCCGCTCAACCCGTCGCAGCACACGAACAGCGCGTCGCGACACCCGCGGTTGCGCAGCTCGGTGAGCACCCCGTGCCAGAACTTCGCGCCTTCGCTCTGCTGGATCCAGATCCCCAGGACCTGCTTGATGCCGTCGATATCGACGCCGATGACCACGTGGGCGGCCTTGTTGGCCACCACCCCGGAGTCGCGGATTTTGAGGCGGCTGGCGTCGATATACCGGATCGGATAGACCGGATCGACCGGTCGGGACTGCCAGGCGGCGATCTCCTCGGTCACGACGTCGGTGACTCGCGAGATGGTGGCTGCTGACACGGTGGCGCCGTAGACCTCGGCCAGATGCTCGGTGATATCGCGCGTGGACATTCCCCGCGCGTACAGCGACAAGATCATGTCCTCGACCTGGCCCAAGCGGCGTTTACGCTTGGGCACGATCACCGGGCTAAAGGTGCCGTTGCGGTCCCGGGGCACTTCGAGCTCGACCGGCCCGGCCGTGGTCAACACGGTCTTGCGGCCACGCCCGTTGCGGGAGTTACCCGAGCCATAACCGGCCGGATCGCCGTGCTCATAGCCCAGGTGATCGGCGATCTCGACATCCAAAGCGCGTTCGAGCACCGCCTTGGTCATCTGCGCCAACAGTCCGTCAGGACCATCGATCGGCGTGCCCGAGGCCTCGGCATCGGCCAACAAAGCATCCACCGCCGCCGCCGGCAACAGCTCGGCCAGCTTGGCAGCCGCAACGTCCCTGGGCGAGTCAGATTGAGACAACTGAGAACTCCTGTCTGGTGGTCACCCACCATTCAGGCCCAACCACTTACACAGTCAATGAGACACGCCCGGCGACCGAGGCGCAGTACATGCAGATGTGGGTTCAGGACGCCACCGCCATGTACGGCTATGCGGCCGACTCCGAAATCGCCAGCACCCTGACCACCTTTGACGACCCGCCCCAGACCACCAACCCGGCGGGGCCGGGTGACCAATCCAGCGCGGTGGCGCAGGCCGCCGCCAACACCACCGGCGCCCGCACCCAATCACTGGCGCAACTCAGCGCACAAACCAGCTCCCAGCAACTCGCCACGACCGCCAGCACCGGCGACCCCGTCCTCCCTGCTGGTAGCGCCGCCAACGTCGCGCCCGGCGGAGCCGTCCTCGACATCGGCGTCACCGCCACCGCCGGCAACGGCTACCCGGTCACATTCGCGGCACATTCCGAGTTCTTGGCCGTCACCCAGGTGACCGTCACTTTCAATATCAACGGCGGACTTTCCTTTACCTTCGACGCCGGCACCGATGCTTCCTTCGGCGTTCCGGGCGTCGTCGACAGCGGAACCTTCACCGTCCTGTCTGGCTCCTCGGGCGCCGCTGGTACTTTCACCGTCCCGAGCGGCTCCATCACCGCAGTCGGCGCCGGTACCAACGTCCCCCTCGCCAGCGGATCCGTCATCGCCGTCAACTCCGGCACCGTCATCACCGGCCCCGCCGTGGCCCCGGTCGTCGCCACGTCGTCTGGCACGGCGGGAGCGTTGCCCGTGTTAGCCGGGCTGAGCAGCACACCAGGTCTGGCGGGCACCGCAGGAATACAGCCTCAGCTCAACGTGGATGGGCTGTTGGAGTGGGCTCAAACCGCTGCCGGCTGAGAGTCGGCATGGTGGATTTTGTGACGGTCACCCCGACGCGAAATGGTCAGCGGGTGCGGGCGTTCACCCGCCAGGTAGCACCCGGCAGGTGAACGCCCGATCGACGGCGGGGCAGGACCAGAGGTTGGCTGTTCCTGTATTACGAAGTACTGCAACGATATTCGGGGTGGTGCAGATTATCCCGCTGCAACCCCGAGTGGCGGTTCAACGCTGGCCGCGGTGGGAACGCATCCGGTCGCGGCGACGGCGGTGAACGCGAGGACCGCCGCGACGACGATCTTTGTGGCTAGACCTGACATGACGACTCCGTTCATCTGACTTCCTAGGAGAACGGTAGATCAAACCAGCCGTTTTTTCAATGGTCATTGAAATAAGAAAAGGTTGCGGGCATAGTGCTACGTGGACGGGTCCGTCGGGACGCTCCGGTGAACAAGTACCTTTGGGCGCGTTGGCGCTCGGTTCCGCGGTGTGGACGCCTGCCGAGCGCCGGCATCGCGGCACTGTCGCCGCTGTCCGAGCCCACAAGAGAACTCGGCCACGGGAAGCGTCATCGTGGCGAAGGTGAAACGAGGGAAGGTAGTCACGTGACGTCTAAGGTTCCGCCGGCCAAGGTTGCGCGCGTCGTTGAGCGGGCCCGCCACCATCTGTCGCGACTGCGCCAACGTTCCGCTCCGCCTGCGGCGGTGATGATGGAATTGATCCTGAACGCGTGGGTCGCTCAGTCGATCGCGTCGGCGGCCGATCTTGGCGTGGCGGACGCCCTCGCAGATGGCGCGCTGTCCGCCGAGCAACTGGCAAACCGGGTCGGCGCCGACCCCGACGCGCTGCGCCGGCTCCTGCGGGCGTTGATCGGCATCGGCATCTTCCGTCAGCAGCGCGACGGGCGTTACGCACTCACCCCGCTGGCGGAAACGCTGCGCACCGACGCGCCCGTGTCGATGGCCGGGATGGCGCGATGGGTCGGGTCGCCGCAGCATCGGGAGCATTGGAGCCACCTGACCGACGCGATCCGGACCGGGCATCCGGTGGTTCCCGAGCTTCGCGGCAAACCGATTTTCGAATACCTGGCGGACCAGGCGGAGCTGGGGGAGATCTTCAACTCGGCCATGACCAATCTGTCCGAGTTCGCGATCGTGCCCTTGACCGCGGCCTACGACTTCAGCGCGTTCGGCACGATCGTCGATGTCGGCGGCGGACACGGCCGGCTCTTGGCGGCGATTCTCCAGGCGGCTCCGAATTCGCGTGGCGTGCTGTTCGATCTTCCCGAGGTCGTGGCGGGTGCACCGGCGTTGTTTCGCAAGTACGGAGTCGACGACCGCGTCCGGGTCGAAGAGGGGTCGTTCTTCGACCGCGTGCCGGAGGGCGCCGACGCGTACGTGCTCAAGAGCGTCATCCACGACTGGTCGGAGGAAGATGCGGTTCGTATCCTGACCAACGTCCGCACCGCGGCCCCTGCGGGCGCACGAGTGTTGCTCTGCGAGTTCGTCATTCCCGACCACGACCGCGATTTCCACGGCAAGTGGGTGGATATCGAGATGCTGGTTGTCGCCGGCGCACGCGAACGTACCGCGGACGAGTACGCCCGGCTGTTCGATCAGGCCGGTTTCCGGTTGACCCGCATCGTCGACACCGTGTCGCCGCTCAGCGTCGTCGAGGCGACCGCGGTGTAGCCGAGGTGGCCGCGCGCGGCTTCCCCTTCCGTCGCGGCGCCTTGGCCGGCTGTTGCGATGGCAGGTCCAGTCCCAGCTCATCGGCGGGGGCGGTCAAGAACCGGTGCACCACCGGCCCCAACAACCTGACGACGTCGTCAACCCCGAGCGACGACAGCGGCGGCACGCGCATGATGTAGCGCAGCATCGCGGTGCCGACGAGGTTGGTCGCGGCCAGCATCGCGCGCAGTCGTGCCTCGTCGCCACCGCCCATCGCGCCGGACACCGCGGTCATCAGATAGTCGTGCAGGAAAACGCGAAATGCCTCGTTGGCATCGCTGTTGGACGTCGCCGACTGCACGATCGAGGCCATGCTCGCGGCGGTGTCGGGCTGTTCCCAGATGCTCAGGTAGGCGCGCAGCACGCGGTAGCCCAAATCGTCGTCTTTCTCGGTGAGCACGGTTGTCAGCAGGTCAGACGGCAGCACCAACTTCATCGACTCGCGAAACAACTCCGCTTTCGAGCCGAAGAGATAGAGGACCATCGACGGATCGACCCGCGCGTCGTCGGCAATCGCTCGCAGGGTCGTCTTGTCGTAGCCGTTGATCGCGAACTGGTGCTTTGCCGCGCGTAGCACCGTGTCGCGCGACACCGGCTCACCTTGGCGTCGGCCGCGTCGCTTCGTCATTTCCCCAGTTGAGGACACGCGCGAACCATATCATTTCAACCGGCATTGAAAAGGTATCCGGTAGCCGTAGGCTGCGCGTCACCCTTCACAGCAGGCCGCTCAGGTTGCTGCCCAGTGTCCATCCTGCCGTCGCGGCCAGGCCGGTCAACGCCAGCACCAGCGCCACCCAGATCAGCACCATGCGGCGGCCGTTCTGACGTGCCACCGCGAATTCGCTCAGCGCGATGCCGGCGAATTCGCCTGTGACGGGCTGGTATTCGTAATCTTCCTCGGGTTCGGCGTCGGCCTCGGCGCGGGGTTCGGGTTCCGGCCAGTCGGCGGGTCCGCGCGGAAGCTGCCGGGTGGGCTGCCGGATCTGCGGCGGCGCCGGGGGCAGCTGTTCGCTCGCTCGGCTGTGGTGCAGGGCCGCCGAGCGGTGCTGGGCGGAATTGCGCGGTGCCGGCACCCGGAAGTCGGGCAGGTCCAACTCCTCGGCGATCGCCTCCATGTCGGCGAGCATCTCGATCGCGTCGGCGTAGCGCTGCGCGGGGTCGCGCGCGGTCGCGCACGCGACGAAGTCGTCGAATTGCGGGGGCACGCCCTCGATCACGCTGCCGGGGCGCGGCACGTCGCGGTCCAATCGCTGATAGGCGACCGACAGTGGGGAGTCCCCGGAGAACGGCGCACCGCCGGTCAGCAGCTCGTAGGTGAGGATCCCGGCGGAGTAGACGTCGCTGCGCGGGCCGGCATTGCCGTCGCGGACCTGTTCGGGCGACAGGTAGGCCGCGGTGCCCAAGATGACGCTGGTCGAGGTGATGCCTGCGGCCGCGACCGCACGCACCAGCCCGAAATCGGCGATTTTGACGTCGCCCTCGTCGGAGATCAGCACATTCTCGGGCTTGACGTCGCGATGCACCAGCCCGGCGCGGTGCGCGGCGGCCAGGCCGCCCAGCACCGGCCGCAGCACCGCCACCACCGCATGGGGTGGCATCGGGCCGCGCTCGGCCAGCAACTCGCGCAGGGTGCCGCCCTCGATCAGCTCCATCACCAGAAACGGGTGACGCGCGTCCAGGCCCTGGTCATAGACGGCGACCAGTCCCGGGTCCTTCAGCCGGGCCACGGTGCGCGCCTCGAGCTGAAAGCGGTGCAGGAACTGGCTGTCACCGGCATACCGCGAATCCATCACCTTCAGCGCGACCGGCCGATCCAGCCGGACGTCGATGCCGCGGTAGACGGTCGAGGTGCCGCCGCTGGCGATCTTGCCCTGGACCAGGTAGCGGCCATCCAGCAACGCGCTGTCCAACGGGTCGCCCGTCGCGGGTCTGGTCACGGGGCCATCGTAGGTGCGGGCCGGCGGTTGGCGAGGAGAACATCCGTTCAAGGCACCTCCGCACCCGCTGCCACCGCCTACACTTGCGCCGTGGGCAGTATTCCGGCCGGCGACGATGTTCTGGATCCCGACGAGCCAACCTACGACCTGCCCCGGGTCGCCGAGTTGCTCGGCGTGCCGGTGAGCAAGGTGCAGCAGCAGCTGCGAGAAGGTCACCTGCTTGCGGTGCGCCGCGCCGGGGGTGTGGTGATACCGCAGGTCTTCTTCACGAATTCGGGCGAGGTGGTCAAAAGTCTGCCGGGGTTGCTGACGATCCTGCACGACGGCGGCTATCACGAGACCGAGATCGTCCGCTGGCTGTTCACCCCCGATGCGTCGCTGACGGTAACGCGCGACGGCAGCCGCGATGCGCTCAGCAACGCGCGTCCCGTCGACGCGCTGCACGCGCATCAGGCCCGTGAGGTGCTGCGCCGGGCCCAGGCCATGGCGTACTAAGCGGCCTACTAGACGGCCAGAGGTTCTTCGGCCTGTTCAGCGGGCGCTTCCGGGGCGCGGTACAGCGCCCGCCAGGCGATCAGCGCGGCCGCCGTGGCCAGCCCGAAGTGCGTCCAGGAATACATGCCGTGCGACCCGTCGGGCTTGAAGATCACCATGGCCCAGGTCGAGAGCCCGCCGATGACCGCGATCCACCGTCGCGACTGCGCCAGCGGGGAAGCCACCGCCAGCGGCCATGAGTAGTACCACGGCAGGGCGGCCGGCACGAACAGCACCACGATCAGCATCGACCACGCCATCCCGGTCAGCGCGCCCCGGTCGTCGCGACGGTACCGCCACCACAGCAGCGGCAGGGACACCGCGATGATCAGGATGCCGATGAAGCGGGTGACGCGCAGCGTGGCATAGAAGTTGACCGGGACGAAACCGTTGACGGCCCAATGGATCACATTCGCGGCGGCCGTCGGCACGGTCAGCCAGTTGATGATCTTCACCGAGCCGGCCAGCGCGGTCAGCCAGCCCAGGCCGACGCCGGCCACCGCGGACAAGACGGCGAACACCGCGACGAAGATCACCAGGCCCATCGCGGTGGCCGCCGCGAAGGCCCGCAGTGGCCGGTAACCGCGTTGGTCGCGCAGGTGCCGCATCCACACCCAGACCAGAAACGGCAACGACAGTGCCGCAGTGGCTTTGACCGCCACCGCGATCGTGACCAGGGTGATGCCCAGGGCGTGGCGCCGGGCGAAGGTCAGCGCGATGCCGGCGGTCATCAGGCCCACCATCAGCATCTCGTTGTGCACCCCGCCCATCAGATGGATCAGCACCAGCGGGTTCAGCACACAAATCCACAACGCGGTCGCACCGCTGGTGCCGATGTGGTGAGCCAGTCGGGGGGCGGCCCAGATCAACAGCGCCAGGCCCGGCAGCATGCACAACCGCAGCAGCATGGTGCCGAGGATCACGTGATTTCCGGCCAGCACCGTGACGAGCTTGGCTATCAGAATGAACACCGGACCGTACGGCGCTGTGGTGATCGTCCAAATCGGACTTACGTTGTCCAGCAACACATTCGGATTGGCCACCGGACCAACGGCATAGGGATCGAAACCGTCGCGCAGCAGCGCGCCCTGGGCCAGGTAGGAATAGGTGTCGCGGCTGAACACCGGCACCGAGAGCAGTAGCGGCGCCAGCCAGAAGCCGGTGGTGGCGCGCATCATGAATTCGGTGGTCTCGCCGGCTACCACGCGGCGGCCCAGCGCCAGCCATGCGATCAGCATCAGTGCCACGCCCGTCCACAGCAGGATCGAAGACAGCACCAACCCGTGGCCAAATCGCAGCCAGGACATGTGGATTGACTCCAGCAAGGGGTCGTGTGGCTTGGTGCTTCCCGCCCCCAGCCCGCCGGCGGTGATCAGCAGCGAACCCAGGAAGCCCAGCTTGGCGGTGCGGGCCTGCGGTGCGGAGGCGAACTCCTTCAGCTCCGAAAATCGCTGCGCAACAGTTCTTTTCACCGTGGGCGCGCCGGTGTCCGGTGTGGTCATCGACTCAGGCGGACCGGTCGGTGGCCATTCTGGCCAGTTCGGAGAGCCCCGCCTTGGCCGCATCGCTGACGGGAGCGGCGGCGAGCTCGGCCAGCGCCCGCTCGGTCAGCGTGGCGATGCGCTGCTCGGCCGCGGCGAGCGCGCCCACCGACTCGATCACGTCGCGCAGCTCGGCCACTTGAGGCTCGGTCAACGGTGCACCGATGGAACTCCGTAACAAGTTGGCCGCCAAGGGGTTTGACTTGTCCGCCAACTCCATTGCCTCGGCGAGCAGCACGGTGCGCTTGCCGGAGCGCAGGTCGTCACCCGACGGCTTGCCCGTCACCTTCGGATCGCCGAATACGCCCAGCACGTCGTCGCGCAGTTGGAACGCCACGCCGAGGTCGGTCCCGAGCCGGCCGAAGACGGCCTGCACGTCGGGCCGGTCGGCGGCGACCGCGGCGCCGAGCTGCAGCGGTCGCGTCACCGTGTAGCAGGCCGTCTTGAACGTGGCGACGTTCATCGGCGACGCGATCGACTCCGAGGCGCTGGCCTCGGCGACGATGTCGAGGTACTGCCCGCCGAGCACCTCGGTGCGGATATCGGCCCAGACCCGCCGCACGCGGCGCTGCGTATCCGCGGGCAGGTCGGCCCCGAACACGATGTCGTCGGCCCAGGCCAGGGCCAGATCGCCGAGCAGGATGGCCGCCGAGATCCCGAACCGTTCTGCCGAGCCCCGCCACTGGCGGGCGCGGTGCGTCGCGGCGAAATGGACGTGAACCGTCGGCCGGCCGCGACGGGTGGCGGAGTCGTCGATGACGTCGTCATGAACCAGCGCGCAGGCCTGTAACAGCTCCAGCGCGGAAAACAGCAGCAGCACGTGCGCGCCGGGTTCCGCGTCGGCCACCGCACGCCATCCCCAGTACGCGAAGGCGGGCCGCAGCCGCTTGCCCCCGTTGAGCACGAAGTCTTCGAGAGCGGAGATCAACGCGGCGTAGTCGCCGCCGATGTAGGCGGTCTCCGCGCGCCGCGCGTGAAAGTACCGGCGAAGTTGTTCGCCGATCGCGCCGGTCAACTCGGCGGTTGCCGCCTCTGCTGGGGTTTTCAGGCTCAGCGCGGCGCCCCTTTCTCCCTCGGCATGCCCCTGTGTTCGTTAGGCCCGACCAGTGTATTCGCCGTCATAGTGATGGTCGTCTCCCCATGACCGCCGGTCCCCGCCAGGCCGGGCGGTAACCCGGCGCCCCTATGCTGGCGAGGTGCTGTTCGTCCGAGGGAAAGGAGCCGCGTGACTCTCAACACCGTCGCGCTCGAGCTGGTGCCGCCGAACGTGGACGAGGGTCGGGAGCGGGCGCTGGACGAGGCGCGCAAGGTCCTGCAGTACTCCGCGGAGTCCGGTCTTACCGGCCGCATCCGTCATGTGATGATTCCGGGCATCATCGCCGAGGACGACGACCGTCCCATCGCGATGAAGCCGAAGTTCGACGTCCTGGACTTCTGGTCGGTGATCAAGCCCGAACTGCCGGGGATCAGCGGTCTCTGCACGCAGGTCACCGCGTTTCTGGACGAATCGACACTGCGTGGGCGGCTGACTTCGCTCACCGAGTCCGGCATGGAAGGCGTTGTGTTCGTCGGCGTCCCGCGCACGATGAACGACGGCGAGGGCTCCGGCGTCGCGCCGACCGACGCCCTGTCGATCTATCGCGACCTGGTGCCCAACCGCGGCGTGATCCTGATCCCGACCCGCGAGGGCGAACACGGCCGGTTCAACTTCAAGTGCGACCGGGGCGCCACCTACGGCATGACCCAGTTGCTGTATTCCGATGCGATCGTGGGCTTTTTGACCGAGTTCGCCAAGACCACCGATCACCGGCCCGAGATCCTGCTGTCGTTCGGCTTCGTGCCGAAGATGGAGAACAAAACCGGGCTTATCAATTGGCTTATCCAGGATCCGGGCAACGCCGCGGTGGCCGCCGAGCAGGAGTTCGTCAAGGAGCTGGCCGGCCGCGAACCGCCGCAGAAGCGCCAGATGATGCTCGACCTGTACAAGCGGGTGATCGACGGCGTCGCCGAGCTCGGCTTCCCGCTGAGCGTTCACCTGGAGGCGACGTACGGGCTGTCCGGCCCGGCGTTCGCGACCTTCGCCGAGATGATCGATTACTGGTCGCCCGCCCAGCGGGTCTAACTACTCGGTGGCTGATTGCCCGGCGTGGTGAACCGCTCCGAGCGGTCCCGGCTCATCCAGGCCAGAAGCGCGACCACGCCCGCCGCCGCGAACGATGCGATGCCCAGCCATACCCCGGCGCCGGTGAAGGAACGGGTGTTCGGATCGGTGTAGCGCGCCTGGGCGGTCATCGTGCTGACCACGCCCGGCTTGAGCTTCCACGACACGGCATCGGGATCGACCCGGTCGCCGTTGGTCGACGTCACGACGCCGGGAAAGGCGACGGTCAGCTCGACGTCGGCGTCCGGGTCGGTCAGCGACGTCAGATCCGCGCGGCCTTCCAGGATCACCACGTTGCCGTTGCGGCGCAGTGAGACGTTGACGCCCGCCGCGTCGGAGTTCATGTTCGCCAGCTGCGGCAATTCCCCGAACGTCAGGTCGGAGAACACCGCCTGCGACCCGACGTAGCCGTCGCTGTCGTAATTCGATACCGCGACCTTCTGGTTGAAGGGCAGGTTGTTGGTGTCCAGCTGCGGGCCGGTGTCCTTCGGCGTCTTCGGTTTGGCCGCCGCGATGATCTCGCCGGACACCAGGTCGTCGGGCGAGATCGTCAGCGAGGCCCTGGCCCGCAGGCATCCGGTCGCCAGCGGAACCAGGAGCATCAGCATCGCGATGGCCAGCACGCGAGTGGTTGCTCGGCTTCGGCGTGGGGGAGAGCTGGCGCGCACCAGGTTATCGTGCCAGATCTGGTGTGACGCTTGCCCACGTCGTCGGCTTGCCGGTCCGCCGGCGGTGCCCTCAGAGCGGCAGCGAGCGGCCCAGGATCGCGAATGCCCGTGGGTCACCGGCGAAGTGGTAGCGGCGGATGATGTCGTTGAAGCCCAGCCGGCGATACAACCGCCAGGCGCGATTGGCCTCACCGTTGGTTTCCGGCGTCGAGAGCAGGACGTTGCGCTCACAGCGGCCGGCGAGCAGCCGGCGGGCCAGCGCCTCGCCAATGCCGCGGCCCTGGGCGCGCGGATGAATGTGCAGTTCGGTCAGCTCGAAATAGCTGTTCATCAGCTGCGCGATCTCGTGAGCCGGCAGACCGCCGCGCTGCATGCCCAACACAACCTGCTGCTGCCACCACTGGCCCGGCGCCCCCGGGTAGCCGTAGGCCACCCCGAGTAGCGGTGCATCGCTGAGTTCGGACGCCGACGGCACATCGGCGCCCTCGGCCGCGTCCGCCTCGACCGCGGCGGCGGCCTGCCAACCGCGCCGGCGGATGTGTTCGAGCCACATGCCCGCACGCTGATTCTCGGTACCGCGCGGGTAGCGCATCGCGTCGACGTAGACCCCGAGGGCCTCACTGAGGCGGCGCTCCATATCGTTCGGCGGCAGATCGATGAGGAATATCGCCAACTCGCGGTGTCCTCCTCGTCGCAATGAGCGGGCGGGCCTTCTGTCGTCGTCGGCCCCGTGCCCGTATCGCCATTATCGGGTCCGGGACCGATCGGCGGACGGGCGGTGGTGGCAACCAGCCGACCGCCGCGTCGGTTTCGGCAAGGGTGTTGTAACGCATCGGCGTTGCGGCCCGATGATCGTCGGGAAGCAACGGAGATAGAATCGCGGACGAACCAGTGGTACGGGTCAGATTGACCTCGTATCATTTGACTTAGTTGCCCATACAATGGGCATCCGCGTGCTATCGATAGTTACGTGTCAGTCTGTCGGCAAGGAGGGACGAATGCCACTCTCCGATCATGAGCAGCGGATGCTCGACCAGATCGAGAGCGCTCTCTACGCCGAGGATCCCAAGTTCGCTTCGAGCGTACGGGGTGGGGGGTTCCGCGCACCGACCGCGCGGCGCCGTCTGCAGGGTGCGGCGCTCTTCGTTATCGGTCTGGCGATGCTGGTTTCCGGCGTGGCGTTCAAGGCCACGATGATTGGCAGCTTCCCGATTCTCAGCGTCGTTGGCTTCGTTGTGATGTTCGGTGGTGTGGTGTTCGCCATCACCGGTCCGCGGATGTCCGGGCGCCCCAACCAGCCCGGGCCGGCGCAGGGCTCGCGCCAACGCCGCAACAAAGGCGGCGGGGGCTCGTTCACGAGCCGCATGGAGGATCGCTTCCGCCGCCGCTTCGACGAGTAACCGAACGCTAGACGGGACGGGGTAGCCACCGGCTGCCCCGTTTTTTTGGCGCTCCACCCCAGCTCGCTGTGTCGAGCCTGCGGTGGGGACGCGGATCGGCCTCGGATCGACGCACGCACCGCAGGCTCGGCGGCATGGTCGCAGGCTCGAGCGCATTCGCTGATCGACGCGAGCCCCGAGTCCCCGCTGATTTGCGATCGAGTCCCAATCGAGTCTTCGGTAGATGGGCCGTGCCCCACTGCGCCCCACCTTTGGCCCCACCGGCCCCCACGCGGCGGTTTTAGGCCCGTGAAGTGGGGGTTTCCGGGGTCACGATCGGGTCGCGAGACCAGCGCACCGTCCTTCGGACGCGGCCGGACGCGCCCGTAGTGGCAGATGAGCAGCGAAACACCCCGGCGACACCCGTTTTATGGGGCAAAGTGGGGGACTGTGGGGTATGGTGGCTGAAGTGTTTGGGCGAGCCGAGAACCGGCCTCGACAGGAGGTGAGCTGGTGTTTCTCGGCACCTACACGCCCAAGCTCGATGACAAAGGGCGACTCACGTTGCCCGCCAAGTTCCGCGACGCGCTGGCAGGGGGGTTGATGGTCACCAAGAGCCAAGACCACAGCCTCGCCGTCTACCCGCGAGCGGAATTCGAGCAGCTGGCCCGCCGGGCGAGCAAGACGTCTCGAAGCAACCCGGAAGCCAGGGCGTTCCTGCGCAATCTGGCCGCCGGCACCGATGAGCAGCATCCCGACGCCCAGGGCCGCATCACCCTGTCGTCCGACCACCGGCGCTACGCGAACCTCTCCAAGGACTGCGTGGTGATCGGTGCGGTCGACTACCTGGAAATCTGGGATGCCCAGGCCTGGCAGGACTACCAGCAAACACACGAAGAGAACTTCTCCGCGGCCAGCGATGAAGCACTCGGCGACATCATCTGAGGCGCATGCCCGTGCATCGTGGCCTCTGCCCGAACCGACCCTGGCGTACTTCCCCAACGCCTGGTTCGTAACTTCGGACAGGGACCTCGGTGCAGGGGCGCGTCTTGGCAAGGCCGTCCCTCGTTCTGACGAGTTTCTCCAGACCCGGGGAGGTGTTGCGGTGGCTGACAAGGACTTCGGGCATGTACCCGTGCTGCTGGACCGCTGCGTCGAACTGCTCACCCCGGCGTTGACCCGCCAGCACTCCGACGGGTCCGGCGCGGTGCTCGTCGACGCCACCCTCGGCGCGGGCGGGCACGCGGAACGATTCCTGACCGACCTACCGGGCCTGAAGCTGATCGGCCTCGATCGCGATCCCAGCGCGCTGGAGATCGCCGGCGCGCGGCTGGCGCCGTTCGCCGACCGAATCACCCTGGTGCACAAGCGGTATGACGGCATCGACGAGGCGCTGGCCGAATGCGGTTATGCCGCACATGAATCGGTCGACGGGGTGTTGTTCGATCTGGGCGTCTCCTCGATGCAACTCGACCGCGCCGAGCGGGGCTTCGCCTATGCCCAGGACGCGCCGCTGGACATGCGGATGGATCCGTCGTCGCCGCTGACCGCGGCCGAGATCGTCAACACCTACGACGAGGCCGAGCTGGCGACCATCCTGCACCGCTACGGCGAGGAGCGGTTCGCGCGCCGGATCGCCACCCACATCGTCCGCCGGCGGGCCCGCGCGCCGTTCACCACGACCGCCGAGTTGGTCGAGTTGCTGTATCAGGCCATTCCGGCCGCGACCCGGCGCACCGGCGGCCATCCGGCCAAGCGCACCTTCCAGGCGCTGCGGATCGCGGTCAACGACGAGCTGGACACGCTGCGCCGGGCCATTCCGGCCGCGCTGGACGCGCTCAGTGTCGCCGGGCGCATCGTGGTGATGGCCTACCAGTCGCTGGAAGACCGGATCGTCAAGCGCGAGTTCGCCGATGCGGTCGCCTCCCGCACGCCGTTGGACCTCCCGTTCGAGCTGCCCGGCCGTGGCCCGCGATTCCAATCGCTGACCCGCGGTGCCGAGCGCGCCGACGCCGACGAAATCGAACGTAACCCTCGCAGCACCGCCGTGCGACTACGGGCCTTGCAACGGCTGGAATCCGAGGGACAACCACAGCAGCGGGTGACTACGAAGGGCGACTCATGAAAGCGAAAGCCAAGCGCGAGGCGCCGAAACGCCGGGGCGGCAGCGACCGTCGCGGCGGGCGTGACGTCGCGGCCCGCAAGAGCAAGACCCGGCGCGACGCGGCGGACTCGACGGCGCGGCGCACCCGGCCGGCGCGGGGTGCGGCGACCGGCCGCGAGGCGCGAGCGTCGAATTCCGGCCCGCAGACCAGTCCGAATGCGCGGCCGGTCGAGCGAAAGGCCCGCCCCAAGAGCAGCGGCCAGGCCAAGGCCCGCGCCAAGGCGCGCAAGGCAAAGGCGCCCAAGGTTATTCGGCCCCGGCTGACCGAACGGATTGCCATCCGGCTGGCGTCGATCGACCTGCGGCCGCAGACGTGGGTGGCCAAGGTTCCGTTCGTCGTGCTGGTCATCGGCGCGCTCGGTGCCGGGCTGGCGCTGACGCTGTGGCTGTCCACCGACTCCGCCGAACGCTCCTACCAGTTGAGTCACGCGCGGGAGAAGACCCGGATGCTGCAGCAGCAGAAGGAGGCGCTGGAGCGCGACGTGCGCGAGGCGGAGGCGGCGCCGGCATTGGCCGAGGCCGCGCGCAAGCAGGGCATGATCCCGACGCGTGACACCGCGCACCTGGTCCAGGACCCGTCCGGTAGCTGGGTGGTGGTCGGTACGCCCAAGCCCGCCGACGGCGTTCCGCCGCCGCCGCTGAACGCCAAGCTGCCGGACGAAGGCCCGCAACCGCTGCCCAAACCGGCGGCGGTCCCGCCGGAAGTCCCGGTCCGCGTGCAACCGGATCCCGGTGCTGCTCTGGTGCCGGGCCGGCCGGGTGGGCCCGAAGCACTGCTGCGGGCTCCGGATGGTTCGACGACGGTGGGCGGCCAGCACCTGCCGCCGGCCGCGCCGCTGGTACCCGGCGCGCCGGGGGTGCCCGGTGGCCAGGTTGGCGGCCAATTCCCGGGTATGCTGCCGACGCCGGGGTTGCCGGCGCAAGGACTGCCGACCCAAGGACTTCCCACGCAATTACTTCCGACGCAAGGACTTCCGGCACAGCCGCTGCCGGCCCAAGGAATGCCCACGCCGGGCCTGCCGATGCCGGGGCAGCCCGCGCCGGCCGCTCCGGTTCCGGCGGAAGTGCCGATTCCCGTTGGCGGACTGCCCCTTTCGGTACCCCCCGCGCCGTTGCCGGCGGAAGTACCGGTCCCCGTGCAACGCGCGCCGCAGGCCGCGGTCCCGGTCGCACCCGGACTGCCGGGGCCGATCGCACCGAATAGCGTCGCGCCGCCCGCCGCCGTGTTGCCAGGGCCCGCCCGGTGAGTCGCGGCGAGGACGGCCGCACCCGCCGGTCCCGGTCGACGCGCGGTCCGCGTAAACCACAGGGGGTCAGGGACGTCCGGCAGACCAGCCGCGCCAGGAAATCGGAAAAGGCGCACCAGGGCCGGGACGCGCAGGAAACAACGGGATTTCGCAAGGCCAAGAAACCCGGTGAGGCGCCGCTCGGCCATTCGGCCAATCAGCGGCGCACCCGGCAGCTCGTCGGGGCGGGCGTCCGGGGCTCGTCGTTCGTCTTCCGGCATCGCGCCGGCAATGTGGTCATCTTGGCGCTGACGCTGGTGGCGGCCGCCCAGCTGTTCGTCCTGCAGGTCACCAACGCACCGAAGCTGCGCGCCCAGGCCGCGGGCCAGCTCAAGGTCACCGATGTCTCAAAGGCCATCCGCGGCAGCATCGTTGACCGCAACAACCAGCAGCTGGCGTTCACCATCGAGTCGCGTGCCCTGACGTTTCAGCCGAAGAAGATCCGCCAGCAATTGGAAGAGGCCAAGAAGAAGAACCCGGCCGCTCCCGATCCGCAGGCGCGGCTGCGCGATATCGCCAAAGAGGTTTCCAGCCGGCTGAATAACAAGCCGGACTACGCGACGGTGCTGAAGAAGCTGCAAACCGACGACAATTTCGCCTATTTGGCGCGTGCCGTCGACCCGGCGGTCGCCAGCGCGATCTCGGACAAGTACCCCGAGGTCGGCTCCGAGCGGCAGGATCTGCGTCAATATCCGGGCGGGTCGCTGGCGGCCAACATCGTCGGCGGCATCGACTGGGACGGCCACGGCCTGCTCGGACTCGAAGACAGCATGGACTCCGTGCTGTCGGGAACCGACGGTTCGGTCACCTACGACCGCGGCTCGGACGGCGTGGTCATTCCCGGCAGCTACCGCAACCGGCACAAGGCGGTCAACGGTTCGACCGTCCAGCTGACCATCGACGACGACATCCAGTTCTACGTGCAGCAGCAGGTTCAGCAGGCCAAGAACATGTCGGGGGCGCACAATGTTTCGGCCGTCGTGCTGGACGCCAAGACCGGTGACGTGCTGGCCATGGCCAATGACAACACCTTCGACCCGTCGCAGGACATCGGGCGGCAGGGCGACCGGCAACTGGGCAACCTCGCGGTCTCCTCGCCGTTCGAGCCGGGCTCGGTGAACAAGATCGTCACCGCGTCCTCGGTCATCGAATACGGCCTGTCCAACCCCGACGAGGTGCTGCAGGTCCCGGGCTCGATCAACATGGGTGGCGTCAATATCCACGACGCGTGGGAGCACGGCGTGATGCCGTACACCACCACCGGCGTGTTCGGGAAGTCGTCCAACGTCGGCACGCTGATGCTGGCCCAACGCGTCGGCCCGGAACGGTTTTACGACATGGTTCGCAAGTTCGGTCTCGGACAGCGGACCAACGTCGGGTTGCCCGGTGAGAGCGCCGGCCTGGTGCCGCCGATCGACCAGTGGTCGGGCAGCACGTTCTCCAACCTGCCTATCGGTCAAGGTCTTTCGATGACCCTGCTGCAGATGACCGACATGTACCAGACGATCGCCAACGATGGCGTGCGGATACCGCCGCGAATCATCAAGGCCACCATCGCCTCTGACGGCACCCGCACCGAAGAAGCGCGCCCGGAAGGTGTTCGGGTGGTCTCGCCGCAGACCGCGCAGACCGTGCGGGGAATGCTGCGCGCCGTCGTGCAGCACGACCCGATGGGCTACCAGCAAGGCACCGGACCCGCGGCCGCGGTGCCCGGCTATCAGATGGCCGGCAAGACCGGTACCGCTCAGCAGATCAACCCGGGCTGCGGCTGCTACTTCGACAACGTGTACTGGATCACGTTCGCCGGGATGGCCACCGTCGACAATCCGCGCTACGTGATCGGCATCATGATGGACAACCCGGACCGCAACGCCGACGGCACGCCCGGTCACTCGGCGGCACCGCTGTTCCACAACATCGCCGGCTGGCTGATGCAGCGTGAGAATGTGCCGCTGTCACCGGACCCCGGGCCGCCGCTGACCCTGCAGGCCACCTAAGCGCCGCGCTCGGGTGCGCCTCCGGGGCGCCCGCACCGTGCACCGGCCGCCCTGGGCGCACACTCGACGAGGGCGCGGGCGTGCCCGCGGCCCCGGCCGGTCTCGGTAGGGTGTCATGGCTGATCATGGCGATCGCGCGGCGTCCAGGGAGGTGTGACGGAAGTGTCGGTACTCACCGAGCTGCGCCCCCGCGTCACCGCGCCGGTGCGACTGCCCGCGCTGGCGGCGCAGGTGGGGGCGGTGACGGCCGACGACCCGGATGGTCTGGCGGCCGTCCCGGACCTGCCGATCACCGGCGTGACGCTGCGTGCCCAGGATGTGCGTCCCGGCGACCTGTTCGCCGGGTTGCCCGGCTCGGCCACCCACGGCGCCCGCTATGCCGGCGACGCGATCGGCCGCGGCGCGGTCGCGGTGCTCACCGACGCTGCCGGAGTTGACGAGATGGGCTCATGCGCGGTGCCGACGCTGGTGCATCCCGCGCCGCGCAGCGTGCTCGGCGGGCTGGCCGCCACCGTGTACGGAAACCCGTCCGAGGCCGTCACGGTCGTCGGCATCACCGGCACGTCAGGAAAGACCACCACCACCTATCTGGTCGAGTCGGGTCTGCGCGCCGGCGGCCGCACCGCGGGGCTGATCGGCACCATCGGCATCCGCATCGACGGCGCCGACATCCCCAGCGCCCTGACCACCCCGGAGGCACCCGCGCTGCAAGCGATGCTGGCCGCGATGGCCGAACGCGGGGTGGACACCGTCGTCATGGAGGTCTCCAGTCACGCGCTGGCATTGGGCCGGGTCGACGGAACCCGGTTCGCGGTAGGGGGTTTCACCAACCTGTCCCGCGACCATCTCGACTTTCACCCCACCATGGCCGACTACTTCGACGCCAAAGCCCTGCTGTTCGACGCGAATTCGCCGCTGCGGGCCCACCGGGCCGTGGTGTGCATCGACGACGAGGCCGGGCGCGCGATGGCCGAGCGGGCCATCGATCCGATCACCGTCAGCGCCACCGGAGGGCCGGCGCACTGGCGCGCGACGGACGTGACGCCGCTGGGAGTGGGACAAGAGTTCACCGCCGTGGACCCCGCCGGCGCTCAGCACCGGATCGGCATTCGCCTCACGGGCGCCTATAATATCGCGAATTGTCTTGTGGCACTGGCGATTCTCGACGCGGTCGGGGTCTCCCCGGAGCAGGCGGCGGACGGGCTGCTGAATACCCGCGTTCCGGGGCGGCTGGAACAGATCGACCGCGGCCAGGATTTCCTGGCCCTGGTCGACTACGCCCACAAGCCGGGCGCGCTGCGGGCGGTGTTGACCACCCTGCTGCGGCCGGGACGTCGGCTGGCGGTGGTGTTCGGCGCAGGCGGCGATCGCGACCCCGGCAAGCGGGCGCCGATGGGCGCCGTCGCCGCCGAACTGGCCGACCTGGTCGTCGTCACCGACGACAACCCGCGCGGCGAGGACCCCGCGTCCATCCGCCGCGAAATCCTCAATGGAGCGGTTGGGTTGAAAGCGGAGGTGGTCGAGATCGGTGACCGGCGCGAGGCGATCAGGCACGCGGTCGGCTGGGCCGGCCCCGGCGACGTGGTGCTCATCGCGGGCAAAGGCCACGAAACCGGCCAGCGCACCGGGGATGTCGTCCGCCCGTTCGACGACCGCGTCGAACTCGCGCAGGCGCTGGAAGACCGCCGATGATCGAGTTGACCGTCGCGCAGATCGCTGAAATCGTCGGCGGCACCCTGGCCGACATCACGCCGGAAGACGCCGCCGAACTGCGCGTCACCGGGACCGTCGAATTCGACTCCCGCGCCGTCGGCCAAGGCGGCCTCTTCCTGGCGCTGCCCGGCGCCCGCTCGGACGGACACGACCACGCGGCCTCGGCGGTCGCGGCCGGTGCGGTCGCGGTGCTGGCCGCGCGGCCGGTCGGGGTGCCCGCCATTGTCGTTGCCCCACAAGGCGCTTCGGGTTCGCGGGCCGGGGTGCTCGAGCACGACCCGGACGGTTCGGGCGCGGCGGTGCTCGACGCGCTGGCCAAGCTGGCCAAGGCGGTGGCCGAGGAGCTGGTGGCCGGCGGGCTTGCGATCATCGGGATCACCGGGTCGTCGGGCAAGACGTCGACCAAGGATCTGGTGGCCGCGGTGCTCGAGCCACTGGGTGAAGTGGTGGCGCCACCCGGGTCGTTCAACAACGAGCTGGGCCATCCCTGGACGGTGTTGCGGGCGACCCGGCGCACCGACTACCTGGTGTTGGAGATGTCGGCACGCCATCCCGGCAATATCGCCGCGCTGGCGCAGATCGCCCCGCCCGTCATCGGCGTGGTGCTCAATGTCGGCACCGCGCACCTCGGCGAGTTCGGCTCGCGAGAGGCGATTGCGCGCACCAAATCCGAACTGCCACAATCTGTTCCACCGTCGGGCGTGGTCATCCTCAACGTCGACGATCCATCGGTGGCGGCGATGGCGCACGTCAGCGCGGGATGGGTGGTTCGGGTCAGCCGATCCAGCGAGACCGATTCGGGGCCCAGCGACGTCTGGGCCGAGGGCGTGTCGCTGGACGAATTGGCCAGGCCGCGATTTACCCTGCACGCGATGGGCGCGCAAGGCGTTGTAGAGGCCGAGGTGCAGCTCGGTGTGTACGGCGAACACCAGGTCACCAACGCGCTGTGCGCCGGTGCGGTCGCCCTGCAGTGCGGCGCCAGTGTCGAGCAGATCGCCGCATCGCTGGCCGCGGCGGGCCCGGTGTCGCGCCACCGCATGCAGGTGACCAATCGCGCCGACGGGGTGACGGTGATCGACGACGCCTACAACGCCAACCCGGACTCGATGCGCGCGGGACTGCAGGCGCTGGCTCAGATTGCCCGCGGTAGCGGGGCTGCCCCTGCCACCGCGCGCCGGAGCTGGGCGGTGCTCGGCGAGATGGCCGAGCTGGGGGAGGACGCGATAACCGAGCACGATGCCATCGGCCGGCTGGCGGTGCGCTTAGATGTGTCTCGACTTGTTGTCGTGGGAATGGGGAGGTCGGTAACCGCCATGCACCACGCTGCGGTCCTGGAAGGGGCATGGGGTTCGTGGGGTGCTTCCGGTGATAGAGGGGCCGTGCAGGTGGCCGACGGTGACGCCGCCCTCGAGGTGTTGCGGGCCGAACTGCGGCCCGGCGACGTGGTCCTGGTGAAGGCCTCGAACGCCGCCGGACTCGGCGCGCTGGCCGAGGCGCTGGTCGCCGACGCACCCGCGGGCGAGGTCCGTTCGTGAGGCAGATCCTCGTCGCCGTCGCGATCGCCCTGACCGTGTCGATTCTGCTGACCCCTGCGCTGATCCGGCTGTTCACCAAGCAGGGCTTCGGCCACCAGATCCGCGAGGACGGCCCGCCGAGTCACCACACCAAACGCGGCACCCCGTCGATGGGCGGCGTGGCGATCGTGGCGGGCATCTGGGCCGGCTACCTGGGCACGCACCTCGCCGGGCTGGCGTTCGACGGGGAGGGCGCCTCCGCGTCCGGTCTGCTGGTGCTGGGGTTGGCCACCATGCTGGGTGGCGTCGGCTTCCTCGACGACCTGATCAAGATCCGCCGCTCGCGCAACCTGGGCTTGAACAAGACGGCCAAGACGGTCGGGCAGATCGTGGCCGCGGTGCTGTTCGGCGTGCTGGTCCTGCAGTTCCACAATGCCAACGGCCTGACGCCGGCCAGCGCGGACATTTCCTACGTGCGCGAAATCGCCACCGTCACACTGGCTCCCGGACTGTTCGTGCTGTTCTGCGTCGTCATCGTCAGCGCCTGGTCCAACGCGGTCAACTTCACCGACGGCCTGGACGGACTGGCCGCGGGCTGCATGGCGATGGTCACCGGCGCCTACGTGCTGATCACCTTCTGGCAGTACCGCAACGCGTGCGCTACCGCGCCGGGCCTGGGCTGCTACAACGTGCGCGATCCGCTGGACCTCGCGTTGGTCGCCGCCGCGACCGCGGGGGCCTGCATCGGCTTTCTGTGGTGGAATGCCGCGCCCGCCAAGATCTTCATGGGTGACACCGGCTCGCTGGCGCTGGGCGGCATCATCGCCGGTCTGTCGGTCACCAGCCGCACCGAGCTGCTCGCGGTGGTGCTGGGTTCGCTGTTCGTCGCCGAGGTCGTCTCGGTGGTGCTGCAGATTCTCACCTTCCGGACCACCGGGCGCCGGGTGTTCCGGATGGCGCCCTTCCATCACCATTTCGAGTTGAGCGGCTGGGCCGAAACAACGGTCATCATCCGCTTCTGGCTGCTCACCGCGATCGCGTGCGGGCTGGGAGTGGCGCTGTTCTACGGTGAGTGGCTCGCCACGATCGGCGCATGACATGTCCGGGCTCGAACCGCTGTCCGTGGGTGCACCCGTCCTAATCGCCGGCGCCCGGGTGACCGGCCGGGCGATCCTGGGTGCGCTGACCCGGTTCGGCGCCGTGGCCACCCTGTGCGACGACGATCCGGCCATGCTGGCGCCTTATGCCGAAAACGGGGTTCCCACAGTCGATCCCGCGACCGCGGTACAGCGGATCGCGAACTATGCGCTGGTGATCACCAGCCCCGGATTCCAGCCGTCGGCGCCGGTGCTGGCCGCCGCCGCGTCGGCGGACATCCCGATCTGGGGTGACGTGGAACTGGCCTGGCGGCTGGACGCCGCGGGGTGTTACGGCACACCGCGCCGCTGGCTGGTCGTGACCGGCACCAACGGCAAGACCACGACGACGTCGATGCTGCACGCCATGCTGGTCGCCGGAGGGCGGCGCAGCCTGCTGTGCGGCAACATCGGCGACCCGGTGCTCGACGTGCTGGACCAGCCGGCCGATCTGCTGGCCGTCGAACTGTCCAGCTTCCAGCTGTTCTGGGCACCGTCGCTGCGGCCCGATGCGGGTGTGGTGCTCAACATCGCCGAGGACCACCTCGATTGGCACGCGTCGATGGCCGAGTACACCGCCGCCAAGGCCCGGGTGCTGAACGGCCGGGTCGCGGTGGTCGGGCTGGACGACGGCCGGGCCGCTGCCCTGCTCAGCACCGCGGCGGCTCCGGTGCGGGTGGGTTTCCGGCTGGGCGAGCCGGTTGCCGGCGAACTCGGGGTGCGCGACGGTCAGCTGGTCGACCGCGCGTTTGCCGACGACCTGACCCTGCTGCCGGCCTCGGCCATCCCGGTGCCCGGCCCGGTCGGCGTGCTCGACACCCTGGCCGCGGCGGCGCTGGCCCGCTGCGTTGACGTGCCCGCGGCCGCGATCGCCGACGCCATCTCGACGTTTCGGCTGGGACGGCACCGGTCCGAAGTCGTCGCGGTGGCCGACGGGATCACCTACGTCGACGATTCGAAGGCGACCAACCCGCACGCCGCCGAGGCGTCGGTCATGGCCTACCCGCGGGTGGTGTGGGTGGCCGGCGGTTTGCTCAAGGGCGCGACGCTGGACGCGGAGGTCGCCCGGATGGCATCTCGGCTGGTCGGGGCGGTACTCATCGGCCGAGACCGTCAAGAGGTTGCCGAGGCGTTATCGCGACACGCGCCCGATGTCCCCGTCGTCCAGGTTGTGACAGGCGAGGATGCTGGTATGCATGCGACTGCTGATACTAATGTGACAAAAGTTGACAGTGTGGGGGATAGTCTCGGCGCTCGCGTGATGACCGCTGCTGTGGCGGCGGCTCGTGATTTGGCCAAGTCGGGAGACACGGTGCTGCTGGCACCGGCGGGGGCATCATTCGACCAGTTCAGCAGCTACGCCGACCGTGGTGACGCATTCGCCGCCGCCGTACGCGCGGCGCTGCGGTAGGCGGGTGTGGGTAACGCGCTGACCCGGCGCCTACGCCGGGGCAAGAAGAACATCGAGTCGCCGGCCGAGCCGGTCGAGGCGGCCGGTGCCCTCCCGGAAAGCACCGGGGCCGACACCGTGACGGACGCCGGGGAACCGACGGACGCGGTGGAAGCCGTCGAGCCGTCCGACGCCTCCGAAACCAGCCCGTACGAAGTGCCGGACGCGGCCCCTGACACGGCCCCGGCGACGGCGAAAGTCGAGGTCAAGGATCCGCAGCACAGTCCGGGCGCCCGGTTCGGCGCGTGGCTGAACCGGCCCATGACCTCGTTCCACCTGATCATCGCGATCGCCGGTTTGCTGACAACCCTGGGCCTGACGATGGTGCTGTCGGCCTCGGGGGTGCGGTCCTACGGAGACGACGGGTCGGCGTGGGTGATTTTCGGCAAGCAGGTGTTGTGGACCGTCATCGGGGTCTTCGCGGCCTACGTCGCGATGCGCGTGCCGATCCGCTTCATCCGCCGGGTGGCCTTCCCGGGCTACGTCGTCACGATCATCCTGCTGGTCCTGGTGCTCGTTCCCGGCATCGGCAACCTCGCCAACGGCTCGCGGAAATGGTTCGTGGTCGCGGGCTTCTCCATGCAGCCCTCCGAGCTGGCCAAGATCGCCTTCGCCATTTGGGGTGCGCACCTGCTGGCGTCGCGGCGCATGGAGCGGGCCTCGCTGCGCGACATGCTGATTCCGCTGGTGCCGGCGGCGGTCATCGCGCTCGGGCTGATCGTCGCCCAGCCTGACCTTGGCCAGACGGTGTCGATGGGCATCATCCTGCTGGCCCTGCTGTGGTACGCCGGCCTGCCGCTGCGCGTCTTCGGCACATCGCTGCTCGCGGTCTTCATGGCCGGCGCCGTGCTGGCCATGTCCGCCGGTTATCGGTCGGACCGGGTGCGCTCGTGGATCAACCCCGAGAACGACCCGATGGACACCGGCTACCAGGCGCGGCAGGCGAAGTTCGCGCTCGCCCACGGCGGCATCTTCGGCGACGGCCTCGGCCAGGGCACCGCGAAGTGGAACTACCTGCCCAATGCGCACAATGACTTCATCTTCGCGATCATCGGCGAGGAGCTGGGCTTCATCGGCGCCTTCGGGCTGCTGGCGCTGTTCGGGTTGTTCGCCTACACCGGGATGCGGATCGCCCGCCGGTCGGCCGACCCGTTCCTGCGGCTGCTGACCGCCACCACCACGATGTGGATCCTCGGTCAGGCCTTCATCAACATCGGCTACGTGATCGGCGTGCTGCCGGTCACCGGCCTGCAGCTGCCATTGATATCGGCGGGCGGAACATCCACGGCCGCAACACTTTTCATGATCGGCATCATGTGTAACGCGGCGCGTCATGAGCCCGAGGCGGTGGCGGCCCTGCGCGCCGGGCGCGACGACAAGATGAACCGGCTGCTGCGGCTGCCGCTGCCCGAGCCGTATTCGCCGACGCGCCTCGAGTCGTTCCGCGACCGCAAGAAGTCGCAGCCGCGAGCGCCGCGGCCGTCGGCCCCGGCACGTGGGCGTAAGGCCCCCGCCCGGAAGGCCGAGCCACCCGCGCGTAAGGGACGCCGCCAGCCCGAGCCGCCGCTGCGCCCGGTTTTTCCGCGGACAGCTGTTCGCACCGAACCGCGGTCAAGGCATCATGGATCTGATCAGCGCTACCCCAGACAGGGAGCCGGTCAGCGCCAAACACGGCGCGCTCGCGCACTGGAAGGTCAGCGTTACGGGTGAATCACACGTTCAGCGAGCCGACCGGCGGGCAGGGGGTTAGTCCCTCGCCCGCCGGTGCCTTGTCGGTCGTACTGGCCGGCGGCGGCACGGCCGGCCATGTGGAGCCCGCGATGGCCGTCGCCGATGCCCTGAGCGCGCTGGATCCGCAGGTCCGGATCACCGCGCTGGGCACCTCGCGCGGACTGGAGACCCGGCTGGTGCCGGAACGCGGCTACCACCTCGAGCTGATCACCCCGGTGCCGCTGCCCCGGAAACCCAGCGGTGACCTGGCCCGGCTGCCACCGCGGGTGTGGCGCGCCGTGCGCGAGACCCGCTCGGTGCTCGACGTCGTCGACGCGGACGTGGTGGTGGGTTTTGGCGGCTATGTGGCCCTGCCGGCGTACCTCGCCGCCCGCGGTTTCCCCAAGGTCCGGCGTCGTATCCCGGTGGTCATTCACGAGGCCAACGCCCGTGCCGGGCTGGCGAATCGTGTCGGGGCCCGCTCGGCGGACCGGGTGCTGTCCGCGGTGCCGGATTCCGGGCTGCGACACGCCGAGGTAGTCGGGGTGCCGGTCCGCGCGACGATTACCTCGTTGGATCGCGCGGCGCTGCGGGCCCAGGCGCGCCGGCACTTCGGGTTCGCCGACGACGCGCGGGTGCTGCTGGTGTTCGGCGGTTCGCAGGGCGCGGTCTCGCTCAACCGCGCGGTCTCGGGGGCCGCCGCCGAGCTGGCCGCCGCGGGCGTGTCCGTGCTGCACGCGCACGGGCCGAAGAACACTCTCGAGCTGCGCGAACCCCAGGACGGCGATCCGCCGTACCGGGCGGTGCCGTACCTGGACCGGATGGACCTGGCCTATGCCGCCGCGGACCTGGCCATCTGCCGGTCCGGGGCGATGACGGTCGCCGAGGTGTCGGCCGTGGGTCTGCCGGCCATCTACGTCCCGCTGCCGATCGGCAACGGCGAGCAGCGGCTCAATGCGCTGCCGGTGGTCAACGCCGGCGGCGGCATTGTCGTCCCCGATGCCGTTCTGACGCCGGACCTGGTGGCCCGGGAGGTGAGCGGGCTGCTCACCGACCCGCCGCGGCTGGCGGCGATGACCGCGGCCGCCGCCCGGGTGGGGCATCCGGACGCGGCGCGCCAGGTCGCCGCGGCGGCCCTGGACATCGCGCGACAAGCACGTGATAGGGGGCAGGCAGCCAGGGGAGCGCGATGAGCGCCGACCAGTTGCCCCCCGAGCTTTCAAGGGTGCACATGGTGGGCATCGGGGGAGCCGGGATGTCGGGCATCGCCCGCATTCTGCTGGACCGCGGTGCCCAGGTGTCCGGGTCCGACGCCAAGGAATCCCGCGGTGTGCACGCCCTGCGGGCCCGGGGCGCCCAGATCCGTATCGGGCACGACCCGTCGTCGCTGGACCTGCTGCCCGGCGGCCCGACCGCGGTCATCACCACCCACGCCGCCATCCCGAAGACCAACCCCGAGCTGGTCGAGGCCCGGCGCCGCGGCATTCCGGTGGTATTGCGGCCGACCGTGCTGGCCAAGCTGATGGACGGGCGGACCACGCTGATGGTCACCGGCACCCACGGCAAGACCACGACGACGTCGATGCTGATCGTGGCCCTGCAGCACTGCGGGCGCGACCCGTCGTTCGCGGTCGGCGGGGATCTCGGCGAGGCCGGCACCAACGCCCACCACGGCAGCGGTGACTGCTTCGTCGCCGAGGCCGACGAAAGCGACGGCTCGCTGCTCGAATACACGCCCAACGTCGCGGTGATCACCAACATCGAGACCGATCACCTCGATTTCTACGGCAGCGAGGACGCCTACGTCGCGGTCTTCGACGCCTTCGTCGAGCGGCTGGCCCCGGGCGGAGCGCTGGTGGTCTGCACCGACGACCCGGGTGCCGCCGCGCTGGCGCAGCGCAGCAGCGAACTGGGAATCCGGGTGCTGCGCTACGGATCCGCGCCCGACCAGCAGTTGGCCGGCACGCTGCTCTCCTGGGAACAGCAGGGCACCGGAGCCGTCGCACATATCCGGTTGGGTGACGAACCCGTGCGGGCCATGCGCCTGTCGGTGCCCGGACGGCATATGGCGCTCAACGCGCTGGGTGCGTTGCTGGCCGCGATCGAAGTCGGCGCCCCGACCGACGAGGTGCTCGACGGGCTGGCCGGTTTCGAGGGCGTACGCCGGCGCTTCGAACTGGTCGGAACGGTCGGCTCGGTGCGGGTGTTCGACGACTACGCCCACCATCCGACCGAGATCAGTGCGACGCTGGCGGCGGTCCGCACGGTCGTCGAGCAGGGCGGCGAGGGTCGCTCGTTGGTGGTGTTTCAGCCTCACTTATATTCGCGGACAAAGGCTTTCGCCGCCGAGTTCGGCCACGCCCTGGACGCCGCCGACGAGGTGTTCGTGCTCGACGTCTACGGGGCGCGCGAACAGCCGTTGGCCGGTGTCAGTGGGGCCAGTGTCGCCGAGCACGTCAGCGTGCCCGCGCGCTATCTGCCCGATTTCTCCGCCGTCGCCGAGCAGGTTGCCGCGGCCGCCGGCCCCGGGGATGTGATCGTGACGATGGGGGCCGGCGACGTGACGCTGCTGGGTCCCGAAATCGTGAATGCGCTGCGGGTGCGCGCCAATCGCAGCGCGCCCGGCCAGCCCGGGGTATTGCGATGACCGAGCCCAACGACCTGGCCGCCGACCCAGGTGAACGCACCCCGCCGGCCGACGAGAACGCGGTCACCGAACCGATTCCCGTCGAAGAGGCCCGCCCGGTTGCCGGCCGCGCCGAGGACGAGCAGGTCGAATTCGAGGGACCGCGCCGCCGGGCCCGCCGCGAACGAGCCGAGCGCCGCGCCGCGCAGGAACGGGCCATCGCGATCGAGGAGGCGCGCCGCGAAGCCAAGCGCCGGGCCAGCGGCCGCGTCGGCGGCGGACCCGACGCCCCCAAAAAACCTGCGCGCGGCGTCGTGCGGGGCCTCAAGATGCTGCTCGCGACCGTGATGTTGGTCGTCGTCGGGGTCGGACTGGCGCTGATCCTCTACTTCACGCCGGTGATGTCGGCGCGCAACATCGTGGTCACCGGCACCGGCGCGGTAACCCGCGAAGAGGTCCTCGACGCCGCGCAGGTGCGGGTCGGCACGCCGCTACTGCAGATCAACACCAACCAGGTCGCCGACCGGGTGGCCGCGATCCGCCGGGTGGCCAGCGCCCGGGTGCAGCGGCAGTACCCGTCGGCGCTGCGGATCACGATCGTCGAGCGAATTCCCGTCGTGGTGAAGGACTTTCCCGACGGGCCGCACCTGTTCGACCGCGACGGAGTCGACTTCGCGACCGGGCCGCCGCCGCCGGCGCTGCCGTATATCGACGTCGCCAACCCCGGGCCGACCGACCCGACGACCAAGGCCGCGCTACAGGTGCTGCTGGCGCTGCGCCCCGAGGTCGCGGGCCAGGTGGGCCGGATCGCGGCGCCGTCGCTGGCCTCGATCACGCTCACCCTCGGCGATGGGCGAGTGGTGATCTGGGGGACGACCGACCGCACGGATGAGAAGGCCGAAAAGCTCGCCGCCCTGCTCACCCAGCCGGGCAAGACCTACGACGTGTCCAGTCCCGATCTGCCCACCGTCAAGTAGGGCCAGGCTCGGCTTTCTCGCCGAGTGTGAGGCTGGCGCAACGCTCGCGCTCGATTGCCACGCTGGCGTGACGCTCGCGCAACGCGGCCTGAAATTGACCAAAATTTGCACGCGGCGCGTCGGCGCGCCTGCGGGGTTAGTGCGCGTAGTACCCATACCGTTCTGGTTGCGCGGAACTACTTGACATAACTCTAACTCTATGGTTGAGGTTGAGAGTTTGCCAGGGGAACCGCAACTTTACCGGCAAGGACCGAATCCCCACCAGGGAGGAAGACGAGATGATGACCCCCCCGCATAACTACCTGGCCGTCATCAAGGTTGTGGGTATCGGTGGCGGCGGCGTCAACGCCGTCAACCGGATGATCGAACAGGGCCTCAAGGGCGTCGAGTTCATCGCGATCAACACCGATGCGCAGGCACTCTTGATGAGCGACGCCGACGTCAAGCTCGATGTGGGCCGCGACTCCACCCGCGGATTGGGCGCCGGTGCCGATCCCGAGGTCGGGCGTAAGGCCGCCGAGGACGCCAAGGACGAGATCGAAGAGCTGCTCCGCGGTGCGGACATGGTGTTCGTCACCGCCGGCGAGGGCGGCGGGACGGGTACGGGCGGCGCGCCCGTCGTCGCCAGCATCGCGCGCAAGCTGGGCGCGCTGACCGTCGGCGTGGTCACCCGGCCGTTCTCGTTCGAGGGCAAACGGCGCAGCAACCAGGCCGAAAACGGCATCAACGCGCTGCGCGAGAGCTGCGACACCCTGATCGTGATCCCCAACGACCGGCTGCTGCAGATGGGCGATGCCGCGGTATCGCTGATGGACGCGTTCCGCAGCGCCGACGAGGTACTGCTCAACGGCGTCCAGGGCATCACCGACCTGATCACCACCCCCGGTCTGATCAATGTCGACTTCGCCGACGTCAAGGGCATCATGTCCGGCGCCGGAACGGCGTTGATGGGCATCGGCTCGGCCCGCGGTGAAGGCCGGTCGCTCAAGGCCGCCGAGATCGCGATCAACTCCCCGCTGCTGGAAGCCTCGATGGAGGGCGCCCAGGGCGTGCTGATGTCGATCGCCGGCGGTAGCGATCTGGGCCTGTTCGAGATCAACGAAGCGGCGTCGCTGGTGCAGGACGCCGCCCACCAGGACGCGAACATCATCTTCGGAACCGTGATCGACGACTCGCTGGGCGACGAAGTGCGCGTGACCGTCATCGCCGCGGGCTTCGATGCCCAGGGACCCGGGCGCAAACCCGTGGTCGGCGGCAGCGCCGACAAGGGGGAGAAGGCCGGCGGTGCCCACCGGATCGAGTCGGCCAAGGCGGGCAAGCTCACCTCGACGCTGTTCGAGCCGGTCGACGCCGTCAGCGTCCCGGTGCACACCAATGGCGCGACGCTGAGTATCGGTGGCGATGACGACGACGTCGATGTGCCGCCCTTCATGCGCCGCTGAGCCGAACCAGCGCAGACGCGACGCTCCGGATACTGGTTACGTGACCGTTCGTATCCGGCGAGTGACGACGACCCGCGCGGGCGGCGTCTCGAAACCGCCCTTCGACACCTTCAACCTCGGCGACCACGTCGGTGACGATCCCGTGGCGGTCGCCGCCAACCGTGCCCGGCTGGCCCGCGCCATCGGCCTGGGCGCCGACCGGGTGGTGTGGATGAACCAGGTCCACGGCGATCGGGTCGAGGTGGTCGACGCGCCGCGGGATACCGCCTTCGACGACACCGATGCCTTGGTGACGGGCGCGCCCGGACTGGCGTTGGCCGTGGTGACCGCCGACTGTGTGCCGGTGCTGCTGGCCGATGCGCGCGCGGGGGTGGTCGCGGCCGTGCACGCCGGACGCGTCGGCGCGGCGCGGGGTGTGGTCGCACGCACGGTGGAGGCGATGCTGAAGCTGGGCGCGCAGGAAGGTGACATCTCGGCACTGCTCGGCCCGGCGGTCAGCGGAGCCAACTATGAAGTGCCCGCGGCGATGGCCGACGAGGTCGAGGCGGCCCTGCCGGGCAGCCGCGCCACCACCGCGAATGGCAAGCCAGGGCTGGACCTTCGGGCCGGAATCGCTTGCCAGCTAAAGGCTTTGGGCGTCACGTCGATTGACGTCGATCCGCGCTGCACGGTTGCCGACGCCGCCCTGTTCAGTCACCGCCGGGACGCCCCGACCGGGCGGCTGGCGTCGCTGGTCTGGATGGAGTGACCCCGATGGCGGTTGGAATGGCGGACTCGGCCTCGAGTCAGGGCGACCGCGAAACTGAATTGACTCACGCGTTGGCCGCAGTGCGTTCGCGACTAGCGGCGGCCGCGGAAGCGGCGGGACGCAATGTCGGCGAAATTGAACTTCTTCCAATTACCAAATTCTTTCCGGCAACCGATGTCGCGATTTTGTCTCGATTGGGTTGTCGATCGGTAGGCGAATCGCGGGAACAAGAAGCGGCCGCAAAGGTGGCGGAACTCACTCGCTTGGCTTGTGCTTCCGCGACTTCGGGGCGGCCGGATTCGCGAGAGTTGCACTGGCACATGGTTGGACGGATTCAGCGCAAGAAGGCGCGTGCGCTGTCCCGGTGGGCGCACACCGCTCACTCGGTCGACAGCCCGCAACTGGTAACGGCGCTGGAACGGGCGGTGACGGCAACGTTGGCCGAAGGTGGCCGACAGCAGCCGCTGCGCGTCTACGTTCAGGTCAGTCTGGACGGCGACGTCTCGCGCGGCGGCATCGACATCACGACGCCGGGGCCCCTCGACGAGCTTTGTGCGCAGGTCGAGGAGTCGCAAGGTCTGGAATTGGTCGGGCTGATGGGCATTCCGCCGCTGGGCGCCGACCCCGAACCGGCCTTTGAGCGGCTGCAATCCGAACACCGCCGGGTGCTGGAAGCGCATCCGAACGCCGTCGGTCTGTCCGCCGGTATGTCCAACGATTTCGAAATTGCCGTAAAACACGGTTCGACGTGTGTGCGTGTCGGTACCGCGCTATTGGGCCCACGGCGGCTACCGTCACCGTGAGTAGTCACTGTAGTCACACCTTCATCACAGACAACAGAAATCCCAGGGGCTAGAAGGGGTCGTACGCAATGAGCACACTGCATAAGGTCAAGGCCTATTTCGGTATGGCCCCGATGGACGACTACGAAGACGAGTACTACGACGATCGCGCACCGTCGCGCGGATTCCCTCGTGCTCGCTTCGACGAAGATTACGGCCGCGGCTATGACCGCCCCGAATACGACGACCCACGCGGCGAGCCCGCCGACTACGCGCCGGCCGGCTACCGCGGTGGGTACGCCGACGAGCCGCCGCCGTTCCGGGGCCGTGAGTTCGACCGCCCGGAGATGGGCCGCCCGCGGCTGGGTTCCTTCCTCCGCGGTGGCGGCACCCGTGGCGCCCTGGCCATGGACCCGCGCCGGATGGCGATGATGTTCGAGGACGGCCACCCGCTGTCGAAGATCACGACGCTGCGGCCGAAGGACTACAGCGAAGCTCGCACCATCGGCGAGCGGTTCCGTGACGGCACCCCGGTGATCATGGACCTGGTGTCGATGGATAACGCGGACGCCAAGCGGCTGGTCGACTTCGCGGCTGGGCTGGCGTTCGCCCTGCGTGGCTCGTTCGACAAGGTGGCAACCAAGGTGTTCCTGCTGTCGCCCGCCGACGTCGACGTTTCGCCGGAGGAGCGCCGCCGGATCGCGGAAACCGGCTTCTACGCTTACCAATAGCCGCATTTTCCCCGCGACAGCGCGGCGTCAGGTGGCTGGCATCCGCCTGCCGATGCGGTGCATCTGAGATGTCCGCTCGAGGGTGAGTCGGTACTCTTGCGATGTCGCGCTGTCGCGCGGCGGTTGAGGTCTCATCGGTAAGGTCGGGCTCTCGTTGGTGCTGTTCTTTCAGATCCTTGGGTTTGCGCTGTTCATTTTCTGGCTGCTGCTCATCGCTCGGGTCGTCGTCGAGTTCATTCGCTCGTTCAGCCGTGACTGGCATCCCACCGGCCTCACCGTGGTGATCCTCGAGATCATCATGTCGATCACGGATCCGCCGGTGAAATTGCTGCGCCGACTGATCCCTCAGCTCACCATCGGAGCGGTCCGCTTCGACCTGTCCATCATGGTCCTTCTGCTGGTCGCGTTCATCGGCATGCAGCTCGCTTTCGGCGCCGCGGCGTGAGTCGCGTTATGTGTTGGCGGCCCTAAGCGACGGTTTGGGCACGGATCGGCCTCGGTTTGATGCGCGCGATTTGCAAATTCTAAGGATTGGGATTTTATGACTCTTAGTGTTTGAAATTGGATCTTATTTATTGGGCTAATCGGCAACCGCCGGGTCTGGTGTGACAGGATGGGCGGCAGTTGCACAACCGCTGCCACTCCGTTCTACACTTTCGAGAACGTTTGACGGGAACTTGAGGGGACGAAACAATGCCGCTTACACCAGCCGACGTCCACAATGTGGCGTTCAGTAAGCCGCCTATTGGCAAGCGCGGTTACAACGAGGACGAGGTCGACGCGTTCCTCGACCTGGTGGAAAACGAGCTGACGCGGCTCATCGAAGAGAACTCCGATCTGCGCCAGCGGGTCGAGGAGCTGGACCGCGAATTGGCCGCCGGTGGCGGCGCCGCCGCCGCCGCCCCTGCCGCTCAGGCCGCCCCTGTTGCCCCTGTTTTCGAGCCCGAGCCCGAGCCGGAACCGGTCAAGGCGGCGCCCGCGCCGGCGGCCGCAACCGGGACCAACGAGGAGCAGGCCCTCAAGGCGGCCCGCGTGCTGAGCCTGGCCCAGGACACCGCGGATCGGCTGACCAGCACCGCGCAGGCCGAGTCGGACAAGCTGCTGTCCGACGCCCGCGCCAACGCCGACCAGATCCTGACCGAGGCCCGGCAGACCGCCGAAACCACGGTCACCGAAGCCCGTCAGCGCGCCGACGCGATGCTGGCCGACGCGCAAACCCGCTCCGAGACGCAGTTGCGTCAGGCGCAGGAGAAGGCCGACGCCCTGCAGGCCGACGCCGAACGCAAGCATTCCGAGATCATGGGCACCATCAACCAGCAGCGCACCGTGCTGGAAGGCCGTCTTGAGCAGCTCCGCACCTTCGAACGCGAATACCGCACCCGCCTCAAGACCTACCTCGAGTCCCAGCTCGAGGAACTCGGCCAGCGCGGATCGGCGGCTCCCGTCGACTCGAGCGCCGATGCTGGTGGGTTCGACCAATTCAATCGGGGTAATAACTAGCCGGGACTAGTGCCGGACGCCCTGTTCGGCACACTTATGTGCACTGGACCTGGCAGTCCCGCCCGTCGGCTGGAGGATGACCGATGCTGATCATTGCGCTGGTACTGGCCCTGATCGGGCTTGTCGCGCTGGTGTTCGCAGTCGTGACGAGCAATGAGCTGGTCGCCTGGGTGTGCATCGGCGCCAGCGTCCTGGGTGTCGTGCTTTTGATCGTCGACGCACTGCGGGAACGGCAGCGCCGCGACACCAGTGACGAAGCCCGCGACGAGCAGCCGGCCGAAGAGGCCGAGGCGGTCGACTACCCGGAGGAAGTTGCGGACGAAACCGCTGAGCAGCCGGCCGACGAGACGGTCGCGGCCGACACCCGCGGCGAGGACCCGGCCAAGTAGCCTCAGCGCGTCGGCGTACGCAGCAGCTGGCGCACCTCATCGTCGCCGACCTGATGAAAGTCGCCGTAAACCTGTCCCACGGCTTCGAATCCCGGTGGCATCGTTGTGCATACGACGTCGTCGGCCACTTGTGCGAGGTCGTGGCAAACAGACTGCGGCCCTACCGGGACGGCGACGACGATGTACTGCGGCTCGGCGGCCCGAACAGCCCGGACGGCGGCCATCATGCTGGCGCCGGTGGCGATGCCGTCGTCGACCAGGATCACGGTCTTGCCTCGCGGGTCGGCGACGGGCCGGCCACCCCGATACGCGTGCTCGCGTCGCGCCAGCTCCGCCGTTTCGCTGTCGATGACCTCGCGCACCTGCTCGTCGGTGATGTGCAGGCTGGAGACCACGTTGTCGTTCATCACCACGCCGCCGCCGCTGGCCAGCGCGCCCATCGCGAGTTCCGACCAGCGCGGCACCCCCAGCTTGCGAACCAGGAATACATCCAGCTCGGCGTGTAGCGCCGAGGCGATCTCCCAGGCGACCGGAAGGCCACCGCGCGCCAGGCCCAGCACCAGCACGTCGTCCTTGTCGCGGTAAGACATTAGCTGCTCGGCCAGCGCGCGACCGGCTTCCTGGCGGTCCTTGAAGGACCGCGAAAATCGCGAGGATCGCGTCGCCGGGCGGCGCAGAAAGCCGTTTCGTGGATTCATCAGGTGCGCACCACCTTACCAAGCGCTTTCCGGCCAATCGAATAGCTTGTGCATCAAAGGGATTGGGCCAATACACTGCTGGCGTGACGTCACTCGAGGTGGATCTGGCGGTTGTCGGCTTCGGCAAGGGCGGCAAGACGCTCGCGGCCGCGCTGGGTAAGCGTGGCTGGCGGGTGGTGATGATCGAGCAGTCCCCGTTGATGTACGGCGGCACCTGCATCAACATCGGTTGCGTACCTACGAAATCGATGGTGTTCCGCTCCGAGCATCTCGACGCGTCCACCACCCATCCCGATCGCTACCGGGAGGCCGTCACTGCCACCGGACAGCTGACCGCGTCCTTGCGTGACATCAACTTCGCGACCCTCGATCGCATCGACACGGTGACGGTGCTGACCGGACATGCGCAGTTCACCGAACCCCATACGCTGAATGTCAAAACCATTGACGGACAAGCAATTACAGTTGCCGCGAAATGGATCGTGGTCGGCACCGGTTCGCGGCCGGTGCTGCCGCCGGTTCCCGGGCTCGCCGACGCGCCCGGTGTGTACACGAGTACCGACCTGCTCGGCACGGCCGAACTGCCCAAGCGGCTGACCGTGCTGGGCGGCGGTTATGTCGGTCTGGAGTTTGCGGCGATGTATGCCGCCTACGGCTCGCAGGTCTCGATCCTCGACCGTGGGCCGCGGGTGCTGAGCCGCGAGGACGCCGATGTCGCCGACTGCGCCCGCGACATCCTCGTCGCCCGCGGCATCGACGTCGTCACGTCGGCATCGGTCACCTCGGTGTCCGGCAACGGTACCGGCGGCTCGACGGTGTCGTACCACGTCGACGGCGCCACCCGCGAGATCGACACCGACGCGATCCTGGTGGCGCTGGGCCGGGAACCCGTCACCGACGGCCTCGGCCTGGACGCCGCGGGTGTCGACACCACGGCCAAGGGCGCCATCGTCGTCGACCACCACCTGCGCAGCAGCCAGCCGCACATTTTCGCCGTCGGCGACGTCAACGGTGGACCGCAATTCACCTACATCTCGCTCGACGACTACCGCGTCGTGCTGTCGCAGCTGGACGGCGACGGCAAACGCAGCACCACGACGCGGGCGGCCGTGCCCTACGCGCTGTTCATGAC
Organism: Mycobacterium ahvazicum; assembly: GCF_900176255.2. GTDB lineage: Bacteria > Actinomycetota > Actinomycetes > Mycobacteriales > Mycobacteriaceae > Mycobacterium > Mycobacterium ahvazicum. The sequence continues at coordinate 811,910 of NZ_FXEG02000003.1, read as the reverse complement.
GCCGCCGCTGGCTCGGGTCGGCCTGACCGAGCAGGAGGCCCGGCAGGCGCACGACGTCAAAGTCGCCAGCATGCGTGTCGCGGACATGGCGACGATGCCGCGTGCCCGGATCGTCGGCGAGGATGCCGGCATGATGAAGGTCGTCGTCGACTCCGGCAGCGACATGATTCTCGGGGCGGCGCTGTTGTCCTACGACTCGCACGAGGTCATCAACACGGTGGCGCTGGCCATGCGGCACGGCATCACCGCCTCGGAGCTGCGGGATTCGATCTACACCCACCCGTCGATGACCGAGGGCTTCAACAGCCTGCTGGCGGCGCTCTAGCACATTGCCGCGACGACGTCGGCTGTGTCGGCGCCGGACCCGCTGAAGACCTCCGGATTCGGCGCGGCCATTCACATTGTGTGATCGCGGCTTCGCCGCTCAACACACTCCATCGGCTCGGAAATGAACGCAAGCGGTCATTTCGCTCGCCTCAGTCGTGTGTCCGAGGGGGTCTGTGATTCATTGACATCGAGGACAGATGTCTCCCGACATTGAGGACAGTTCAGTGATCGCGAGGTGTCCTCATGTCCAAGGCCCGTCTGGTCGTCGCCGCCGTCGAAGTTGAGCACCGCCCAATCAGTGAGGTCGCCCGCGAGTACCGGGTCGCGCGCTCGTGGATCTACACCCTGTTGGCCCGCTACCGCGCCGAGGGCTCAGCCGGCCTCGAGCCGCGCTCCCGACGCCCGGCGTCTAATCCGCGCCAACTCTCAGCCAGCATCGAAGAACGAATTATCCAGCTGCGCAAGCAACTTAGCGAACAAGGCCTCGACGCCGGGCCGCAGACGATCGCCGTTCACCTGCACCGCCAGAGCGGCTACGCTCCCGCACTATCGACGATCCACAAGATCTTGCGCCGCCGCGGCTTCATCACCGCCCAACCACGCAAACGCCCCCGCAGCAGCTACATCCGCTTCCAGGCCGAACAACCCAACGAATGCTGGCAAGCCGACATCACCCACTGGCAGCTGGCCGGCCCCGACACCACCGCGTCCCCCGGGGCCCAGACCGAGATCCGCAACATCCGCGACGACCACGCCCGCAACGCCCTGATCGGACCCGCCCGCCCCGCGTCCACCGCGGTGGCCGTGCGCGACTGCTTCCGCGACGCGTTCGCCGCCCACGGCCTGCCCGCCGCCGTGCTCGCCGGCAGCGGCATGGTCTTCACCGCCCGACACGCCACCGGCCCCGGCGGGCGTACAGCGTTGCAAACAGAACTGGCCACCCTGGGCGTCGTGTTCAAAAACTCCCGGCCCTACCACCCCCAGACCTGCGGCAAGGTCGAACGCTTCCACCAAACCCTCAAAAAATGGCTCACCCGCCAACCCCCCGCAGCCACCCTGGCCGACCTACAAGCCCAGCTCGACGCCTTCACCGACTACTACAACACCGTGCGCCCACACCGCTCCTGCCACCGCCACACCCCCGACCACACCTACCGCGCCCGACCCCACGCCGGGCCCGCCGGCACACCCGCGGGCATCCACTGGCGAGTCCGCACCGACCACGTCGACCGCTACGGCAAAATCACCCTGCGCCACGCCGGCCGCTTGCACCACATCGGGATCGGCCACCGCTGGGCCAACACCGCAGTCCTCATGCTCATCGCCGACCTAGACATCCGCATCATCGCCACCACCGGCGGCCAACTCATCCGCGAACTCACCCTCGACACCACCCGCAACTACCAACCCCAAAAACCAAAAACACCCCCAGCCAACAACTGAAGGTGTTCACTATGTCGCGAGACATCTGTCCTCAATGTCTCGCGACATCACAGTGTGTCCGAGGGGGGACTTGTCCGTCTACGACACGGGTCGTGGTCTGGCGATTGGGGCGCTGACCGCTTCGGTCAAGCACCGGTCCACGTTTTTCGCTCAATCGCGACGCTGAGGAGCTCGCCCATCGGGCGGCCAGCCGTCGGTACCGGACTCAAGCGGAATATTCAGAGATCGAAGCAGGATCGAAAAGAGCCGCCAATTGGCGATTGCTCCGACAAGTTCGACCAAAACCGCGTGATCGCTATTGAATGCCTTCTGGCACCCAGCCCAGTTTTCCTCGGAGATGACCCCGTCGCGTACCACATCATCGGTCGCTGCGAGGACCGCACGCTCGACTGGCCCGAGGCTTTCGGAATTCTGCCAGTCGCGCACCGCGAGGAGATCATGCTCAGGCACGCCGAGCAGTGTAGCGATTCGCCAATGTTGAGTCCATTCGTATTCGGAGCCAGTGATCCAGCCGATGCGCAAGATGACTAGCTCGCGTAGCCGCGCGTCAAGGGAACCGCGGAAGAGTAACGCGTCCAGCAGCCCATACAGCGCAACCGCCACACGCGGCTGATGAAGTGCCACGCGGAATACCGACAGTTCTGCCAACTCTTCGGGCAACCCACATTCGGCAGCTCGCAGCTGGGCCTGCTCACGGTCGAGCATCGGTACGCGTTCCGCCATGGTCACGGGTGGCCCTCTCTGTTGAACCTCTGCCCACGCCGTTCGGGCGTGGGCAAAAAGACGTTGTGCAGCGCCCCACTTGATCGGGCACTTTCATCTGCAAGCGAAGTGAGCAGCTGCGCGAGCCCAGCGAAGCCGGTTGATTCTCTGGTGATCCGGTCGAACGGCCAGCGGCCCATGGCGAGAATCTCGAGGGCTGCCCGGTAGGCGGGATACTCCACGCCGAGTGCGCCTACGACGTGTAATTCTTTATAGACCAACAAGTCTGGTTCAAACCGGGGCGCGCCGCCTCCTCCGCGGGTGCCGGCCACCACAATTGTGCCGCCGGGCCTGGCAAGGCCGACGGCATCGGCGAACGCGGAGGGTGCTTTAGCGGTGACGTCGACGACCACGTCGGCAAGCCGTCCGCCTGTCTCACGCTGGAGCGCGGTCGCTGCATCGTCCTGCGATACATCGATGGGCAGGTCGACACCGAATGATCTGGCTATGGCCAGTCGTTGTTCGTCGCGTGGGCCGACGCCGGTCATCGCGACGAACGCGGCTCCCGCCTCTTTGGCCGCCACCGCCGCACAGATTCCGCGGATGCCGGGCCCCAGGATCGCTACGACGTCCCCGGCCTTGGTGTCGGGAAGAGTCGCCCCCCATTGGATACCGGCCCCGAGAGGGTTGAACAACGTGGCGAGAACGGGGTCCATGTCTTCGGCAATCGGGAGCAGCATCGCGTCCCACGGAAGCTCCACATGGGTGGCGTATCCGCCCCATAAGCCAGCGCCGATCTCCACGTCGACGAACCCGAACATGGTGGCGATGCCGTTCACCGCGCACCGCCGGTATTCGCCGCGGCGGCACTCGGGGCAGTCTCGGCAGGACCGGAACACCTCAACGGCCACGCGCTGGCCGGCTTGTACACCCCAGCGTTGGCCGGCCGCAGCGCCGACATGTTCGACGATGCCGACGATTTCGTGCCCTGGAACGAATGAGAAGCCGGCAGGCAGGTGTCCGGTGAATTGTTCGTGATCTGTTCCGCACAGACCGCATGCTTCAACTCGCAGGATCGCACCCCGGTCGCCGACGTCGGGGATGGTCATCTGGCGCCGCTGCAGACTCCGCGGTCCGGTCAGCACCATCGCCTCGGCGATCATGGAAGCTCGAATCCGGTGAACGACCCTGTGTTTCGGAGGCACACCGTTTTACCTACATACATTTCCCCGCCCATCGCCTCGGCAATCTGCGGATCGTCGCTGCGTGCGACGACTCTTCGCCCGTCGGACAGGTGCGCGATGATCGGAGTCCATCGAGGTTGCCCGTCTCGGTCGTAGACGACGGTGTATCCGTCCACTGTCGCGCAACCGGTCGCCTCGTCGACGCCTGCGACACCCAACCTCGATGAATCGATCTGAGCTTGCTCGACCGTCGTGTCGAGCAGTCGCCACCCGGTTGGTGGCGGGGTGGCCGACCACAGACCGACCGAATGCTTCGTCGAATACCACCCGAGGCCGGTGACGAGTCCGACATCGGTTGGGTCGCGTCTACACCGTCGGACCATCTCAACGATCGAGTGGCTGACGTAATTGTTTCCGGGACCGCCGTGATACGGCAGGCCTCCGGTTACTGTGAGGCCTCTGTCGTCGAGGGGGTCCAAGTCGAGAGCCTCGGCAGCCATCTCAATTGCCGACGGGAAGCAGGAGTAGAGGTCGAACCACCGGATGTCGTCGATGGTCAACCGGCCCGCATTGAGAGCCTTCCGTGCTGCTACCTCGATACCCGATGAGCGGCTGAGGTCCGGCCGTTCCACGGGGAAGTACACGTCGTTGCAAGTCGCTGCTGACCAGGGAAAGACCCAACGATCGCGCGCGACGCCCAATTCGTCCGCCACCTCGGCCGCCATGAGAATGAAGGCGGCAGCCATGTCGACGGACATGATGCTGTTGAGCAGCTTGGGATAGGGCAAGCAGACCATGCGGTTTTCCGCGGTGACTTCGCTGAGTTCGGTGGCACTTCGTGCGCGTGGGAACCAGGCCTGTTCCGGATGGCGTGCCGCCTCGGCTGTGAACGGTGCCATCAGCGTGCCCAGCCACTCCCGTTGAGCATCGAAGTCGCGGCCGTGGCGCGCGGCGATTGCGGACTCGAAGATGGGATACACCTCGTGCGGCCAACTCAGACCCACCGACAATTCGGCTTGACTCAGCCCGGGGCGGGCGTCGCCCAGGGATTCGTCGCCGGAGCGGGGTGGGGGCGGCGAGTCGAGAAGTGCCCTGCCCTGAAGCTTGCGTGCGGAATGCCCGCTCTCCGCCCCGACGACCAGGACGACATCTGCACGGCCTTCGCGTATTTCGCCACCCAACACTTCGACGAGATACTGCGGGGTGTTTCCGCCGACGGGACAGCTGATGCGGCGGGCGGGACTGATGTGCATCGCTTCGGCGATCCTGCTGGCGGGATTGTCGCGCGGTATGACCAGGATGCCGGGAGTCGCGACGGTGTCGATGCGCCGCTCGACCGGGCGACCTGCGTCTTTGACCGCGCGGCGTGCGGCTTCTACCGCCAAGTCGATCGGGTCCACGAAGTCGTTCCCGCGATGGGTAACTTCGCCCACGCCGACGACAACCGGGGTACGCGCTTCTACCAACATCGGCATCGGCATCCGCTCAGGGCCACGGGGCTGACTTGAGACATAACTGCGATGGTGTCATGTGCGTGGGCAAGTCACAATGGTGTGCGCTCGCGGCATAATGGCTGTGTGTCGACGAGGTTGTTGAGATGGGGCGCCGCCGCGCCGACAGATCGTGGGTCCGCTCGCGACCGGTTGCTCGATGCTGCCGAGCGGTGCCTCGAGAGTTGCGGTGTGGTGGGCACGACCATGGAGGACATCGGCAGAACAGCGGGTGTGTCCAGGGCAACGGTGTATCGCTACTTCCCCAGTCGGGAGGCGGTGATGTCGGGTGTCATCATTCGCGCCGCCAAGCGCTATCTCGACCGCATCAGCCCGCGGATCGCGGCGCACGCCGACCTGGGCTCCGCGCTCGTCGATTTCGTGGAATACACGGTTGAGGCCGCGCGCCGCGAAGAGATCATCGGATTGTTGTTCGGCAGCGACGAGGAACTCGCCGGCGTGGGTCTCGCGGCGGGGACCTCGACGTCCCTCTTCGAAATCGTCACCGAATTTCTGCGTCCCATCTTCACCAGACACTGGAGTTGCGTGGAACCGGGCGTCTCCGTCGACGACGCCGCCGAGTGGGTTGTCCGCACGATATTGAGCCTGCTGACTGTTCGAGGGCCGCGGGAGCGCAGTCGTGACGGACTCCGGGCGTTTCTGTCGAGGTTTCTCCTTCCTGCGATCCTGGCGGGTGACCACGCTCGACCGATGTGACATCTATGGCGTAATGTCTCGACGGCAGATGAGTAGGAGGGCCTGTGCAATTCACCACGTTCAACGAACAGGTCGCTGAGCAACTAAAGAGCGCAGCAGAAACCACGGGCGGGTTGGCCGGTTACCTCGGCTTCCGTCACACCGAATTCACTGCGGGACGGCTCGTCGCGGAGATGGACGCACGCGACGACCTGAAGACGCCTTTCGGCAACCTGCATGGGGGCTGCTTATCGGCCATGGTCGACCACTGCCTCGGAGTGGTGTTTTATCCCGTGATTCCAATGGGATCTTGGGTCGCGACAACGGAGTTCAAACTGAATCTGCTTCGTCCGGTCTCCAGCGGCACCTGTGTAGCCACAGCCGAGATCATCTCGCTGGGCAGAACCAGCGGTGTGGCGCGTATCGACATCTGCAACGACGGCAGAGCGGTGTGTGCGGCCCAGGGAACCGTCACCGTCGTCGCACCGAAGACGAGCTCCTGATGTCGGCAAAGAGAACAGGTGATTCGTCGGCTCCTGTGGTCGAGCGCGTGCCCACGGCGGACGGGCTGGCGCTGGCGGTCGACCTCTACCGCTGTGACGCGCCGCGGGCGGTCGTGTTGCTCCTTCACGGCGGAGGTCAAAGCCGGCACGCCTGGGACGTCACCGCCCAACGCCTGCACCATCGGGGTTACACGGTGGCCGCGTACGACGCGAGGGGGCACGGGGACAGCGACTGGGACCCTGACGGACGCTATGACGGGGACCGGCTGGGGTCCGACCTATTGGCCGTGCGCTCATACGCCGATTCCGGCCGCCCCGTCGCCGCGATCGGCGCCTCTCTGGGCGGCTTGACCATTCTCGGAACACACTTGCTCGCCCCGCCGGACCTATGGCAGGCCGTCGTGCTGGTTGACGTCACTCCGCGAATGGAGATGGACGGCGCCCGACGAGTCGTAGCGTTCATGTCGGCACACCCCGAAGGTTTCGACAGCCTAGAGTCGGCCGCTGACGTGATCGCCGCCTACAACCCGCACCGCCCTCGCCCCGAAAACCTCGACGGCCTCCGAAAAGTCCTCGCACGTCGCCAAGACGGTCGCTGGGCCTGGCGATGGGATCCAGCCTTCGTGACGTCGAATTTCCAGTTCCTGCAGGGCGATCCAGCCGAGGGCGCTGAGTACTTCGAGATGATGAGCGCGTTCCTTCTCGATGGTGCGCGGCAAGTGTCCGCGCCGACGCTGCTGGTCCGGGGCCTGCTATCGGACATCGTCTCCGAAGAGACAGTAAGGCATTTCCTCACCGTCGTTCCGCACGCGCAAACCGTCGACGTGTCGGGCGCGGGCCACATGATTGCCGGCGACAACAACGACGCATTCTCGACGGCTGTCGTCGAATTCCTCGACAGGACCATATGAACCCTGCAGTCGGTTTACTGCCCTTGTAGGGCTGGCGCCTATCCTGCTCCTATGTCAACTGAACCCGTGCGGATGTCTTTCCGTCGGCATGTGCGCGAACAGGTTTTGAGGGCGACACGAGAACTCACCATCGAGAAGGGCTGGGATCAGGTCCGGATGAGCGAGGTTGCCGAATCGGTCGGCGTGTCCCGCCCGACGTTGTACAAAGAGTTCGGCGACAAGCAGGGGCTCGGTGACGCGCTTGTGGTGTCGGAGGGTCAGCGCTTTGTGGAAGGCATTCGTGCCGTCCTTGCCGAACATGTGGGCGACGTGCGGGGCGGCATCACCGCAGCGGTGCAGTTCACCCTCTGTGAAGCAGAAGACAGTCCGCTCCTCAAGGCAGTTCTGACGTCCAACCCTTCGGGGAATGATCGCGGTGGCTCGTCGTCTACTGGAGTCCTACCTCTTCTGCCGACGTCGGCTTCCCTGCTTCAGCTCTGCTCCGCGGCTCTGATCACGTGGTTTAACGACCACTTCGACGATCTCGATCCCGAAGACGTTGAGGAGGTCGCAGATGTTCTGGTGCGACTGACAGTGAGTCATGTTGTACTCCCAGCCGCGGACATCGCCACCACCGGTGAGCGGATCTCCCGCGTAGCACTCAGGTACCTGGGAGTTGTCCACAGTTTGTAACTAGCAAGCTCTCGTGTCAGATCGAGCCGGTGAGCAGGTCTGAGCGGTCAACCCGAAGTTGCTGGCTGATGGCCCGCTTACTGGACATGAAATCGCGAGGACGGTTGATGCAGTCGGCGGCGATGAGTTCGCTCTCGCGGAAGTAGAAGCAGCTGAAGTCACGGTCACGCGACGGGTCGCCGCTGAAGACTACTTCGTCGTACCCGGTGTTGAGACCGGCAATCTGGAGTTTGAGGTCGTACTGGTCGGACCAGAACCAGGGAAGCGCAGCGATTGCGCTGTGTTTACCGCAGATGGTCGCCGCAGCGATCTTGGCCTGCTCGCCGGCGCTAGGTACGGACTCCAAGCGAATACGCGAGCCGTATCGAGCCATGGTGTGGCTGGTGCAGTCGCCAGCCGCCACGATGTCGGGGTCGCTGGTGCGGGCCTGGTCGTCGATCACAATGCCGTTGTCGACGGATAATCCTGCGGCCGAGGCGAGCTCGGTGTTCGGCACCACACCGACGCCGACGATGACCAAGTCGGCGGGAATCGATTCGCCGCCAGCCAGCACGACCTGCTGCACTCTGCCGTCACCGGAGAAGGCTTCGACGAGAGCGTGTGTCCGGATCTCCACTCCCTCGCCGCGGTGGATTCGCGTGAAGAATGCGGAAACCTCCGGCGCGGTGACCCTTTGGAGTACACGCTCAGTTGCCTCGAGCACAGTGACTGCCATGCCCAGCGAACGCAGCGAGGCCGCCGTTTCCAGGCCGATGTAACCGCCGCCCACGATCACGACCCTCCGACCTGATGCGGTGGCGGCACGGATCAACTCGACGTCTGCAGCGGTACGCAGGTAGTGAATTCCGGGAAGATCCACCCCTGGTGTGGGGAGTCGTCTGGCCCTCGCACCGGTGCACAACGCGAGCTTGGTGTAGGCCAGCGTGTCGCCGGTGTTCAGAGAGACGTGCTTGGCAGTCCGGTTGATGGCCTCCACGGTCGCGTTCGTGAGCTGAATATTCTGCTTGGTGTAGAAATCCGCGCCGCGAATCAGGAGATCGTCGAGGCCGTTCTTGCCGGCCAGGTATCCCTTCGACAACGGAGGCCGGTGGTAGGGCAGTCCCCCCTCGTCGCCGATGAGCACGACCTCCCCAGACCACCCCTCCCTTCGAAGATTAGCTGCCAACTGCGCGCCGGCGTGGCTCGCGCCGACGATCACCGCTCGTTCGGGAGTCACGCACTTGGCCTGGGAGTGAGGCGAACCATCAGCTTGCTGATACCCCTGACGAAATTCGATTGCACATACTCGGGTTCGCCGACCACCTCGATGTTCTCAAAGCGAGGGAGCAATTCCTCCCACAGGATTCGAAGCTGCAACTCAGCAAGTCGGTTTCCCATGCACCTGTGCACGCCGAACCCGAACGAGATGTGATTGCGGGCGTTGCTCCTATCGATGATCAACTCATCGGCCCGCTCGAAGACACGCTCATCGCGGTTACCCGAGGCGTACCACATCACGACCTTGTCGCCCTTGCGGATGAATTGCCCGTTCAACATGATGTCTTTTTTCGCGACTCGGCGCATGTACGCCAACGGGGTCTGCCAGCGAATGATCTCGGACACCATGTTGGGAATCAGGTCAGGGTTCGCCTTCAACTTCTCGAACTGGTCGGGGAACTGGTTCAAGGCGAGAACCCCTCCGCTCATCGAGTTGCGAGTCGTGTCGTTTCCCCCGACGATCAGCAATACCAAATTGCCGAGGAATTCCATCGGGCGGTCGATGAGATCCTTAGTGTCCTCGTTGGCCTGCAGCATCGTGATCAGATCGAAGCCCGGTCGCTCCCCGTTGGCGGTACGGGCCGCCTTGTCATGCCAGAGAGCGCTGAGCCCCTTCGCCATGTCGACCATGCCACGAAACACTCTGTCGTTGTCGGAAGGACCACCATTGGCTTGCTCCATGGAGGTGGCGAGGTCCGACCATTCCACGAGCTTGTGCCGCTGCTCGTACGGGAAGTCCAGCAGGGTCGCGAGCATGCGCGCTGTCAGCTCGATGGAGACGTGGTGCACCCAATTGAACGGCTGATCCACCGGTAGATCGTCCAGCACTTCCTGGACACGCGAGCGGATCAGCCCCTCCATCTCGCGCAGGTTCTTCGGCGCGACAACCCCTTGGACGGAAGCGCGCTGCAAGTCGTGTTGTGGCGGATCCATCGCGATGAACATGGCGATGTCCAAAAAGCGGGGGGGTCTGCCGATGATGATGAACGGCTCTGCGGAGAAAGCCTCGTGGTTCTTGTCGACGGCGATGATGTCCGCGTGGCGGGTCACCGACCAGAACGGGCCGAACGGACTGCGAGCCTGGTAATGCACCGGCGCCTCGTTGCGCACGCGTTCGAAGTAGGACTTCCAGCGGCCTTGGCGGTAGAGGAACGGGTTGCTGAGATCGATGTCGGCGATATCGACGTCCTCGACCGGAGGAATGGGCGTCTCGGTGAAGATCTTCTTACCATTGGTTCCGGTTACCCACCGGCGTGTCTTGTCGTAGAGGTGTGCGCCGCGGATTTGCAGCTCCAGAGGCACGGCAGACTGGGCTTTGGCGGCCACTGCCGCGGGAATACTCATTATTGTTTCCTCCAAATCCATGGCGTTGTTTCAGAGCTGGAACTCAGGTAGCTCGACCGTCAAGCCATCCCATGCCTCGGAGGCGGCCATCTGGCAGGACAGCCTCGACGTCCGCTGACGCTCGGGGTTCATCGCGAGCATCTCCTCTTCGTTGGCGCCGCAGAGTCCCACCGTGTCCGACCACTCGGGAGCGACGATCACGTGGCACGTTCCGCATGCGGCTTCCCCTCCACAATCGCCGTCGATGCCGGGCACCGCGTTGTTGACCGCAATCTGCATCAAGGACTGCCCTTCGGCCAAGGGGGCTTCGTACTTCTCGCCATCATGAGAGACGAAGGTGACGACTGCCATGACTAACTCTCCTCAATCTGGAACTCCTTGTAATTAGTGTTGTCGCGCGTGACCAGCGTCGCTAGGCTCGCAAGAGTCAAAGAGTTGTGTTTTTAGCTCACGCGCAGGGAGGCACGTGAAACTCGACGACTCGGGTATGCCAGCGCTTGCTTTCCTGCAGATGCTGGACAGCGAGGCGCTGGGGCATGACGCCAGCATTGCGCTGCGCAGCCTCATGGTTCGCGAGCACGTCACCGAGTCGATGTTGGTGGGGCGCGACGCGCAGGTCCCCTTACGGTGGTTCAGGGAGATATACCCCGATTTCGATTGCGATCAGGGAACCCGTCTGGGTTTCGCGTTCGCTGAACACGCCAAACTGACGTCCTTTGGGGCACTCAGTGTTCCGTTGGTCAGCGCGGGCTCGGTAGCCGAGGTTGTCGAGTTACTTGCTTATCTGCCGGTGATCACCACGGCCCTCAGCCCGTCGTTCCATTCGACTGAACGCGGCCTCACGATCGGGCTCACCGGTCGCACAGGTGACGCCGGCCTGAACTGCCTGGCCGTCACCTACGGTGGGCTGGCGCTGCTGCGTCTGCTCGACATGCTCGCGGGTGCCGTACCGAATATTGAACTGCATCTGAGTCATTCAGCGCCTGAGTCGTGGGTTCTTCGTGAAGAAGTGTTGGCGGGTCGGATCTTCTTCGACGCCCCTAGCTCGTTCGTCCACGTTCCCGCGGCTACGCTCGAGGAGGTCTGTCGATTCTCCGATCCTGTGGCGTACCGGATTGCCGTCACCGATTTGCAGCGAACTCTCGATCAACGACGTGACACGTCGTTCTCCGAAAAAGTAAGGGACCTGCTCGAGAAAGATCCCGGACAAACGAACATCAGCCGGACGGCGGGCGAGCTCTCGATATCCCCGAGCACGTTGAAGCGGCGCCTGCGCGAAGAGGGGACCACCTTTCGCGAATTACGTCAGTCGTTCTTGCAGGAGCGAGCAATTCTGCGACTTCTCGACAGATCGGTGTCTGTAAGCGAGATCGCGGCAGAACTCGGGTACGCGGACCTCACGAACTTCACACATGCCTTCAAACGGTGGACCGGTCGTTCACCGCGCCACTTCAGAAAAACGCGCGACTGAGCGCGCAAAAGGTCCGCCCGGGCGCGTGCCGGGCGTCCACCGGAACCAGCGGGCTTCGCGATCGGCCTCATCTGTCACCTGGACATCGTCGAAAACGACACGATCGGCGCGGGTTTCGGTCATCGCAGCACCCTCTTGGGAAGAGGCGCAACGACATCCAGAGAATCCATACCGCGCTAGCGGCGGGGGTGACGCGGACCCCCTAGTCACGCTATGCTAACCGTCGTTCACGTCGCGACCGGCGTTGAACGCGTGGTCGAGAGGAGCGCGGATGCCACATGACCAGCCGGCCATCATCGGTGCCGCCGAACTCGCTCCAGGAAGAAACGTTCCGTACACCTCGACTGAATTGCATGTGCGCGCCGCGGTCGCGGCTCTCGCCGACGCAGGCGTGGTCCCAGACGAGGTCGACGGCCTCGTGTGCGCCGGCCCGATGACGAACGAGGGTTCGGTCTTCCTGTCCGAGGACCTGATGGACTATCTCGGGCTGCACAAGCTGAAGCTTCAGATGACCTGTCAGCTTGGCGGCGGGACCCATCTGGCCATGACGCGCATGGCGGGTAACGTCATCGCCCGGGGCGAGGCCGAGACGGTGCTGGTCGTGTCGGCGGGCAAGTTTCCGCCGATCCGCGATGGCGGGCGCGAACTGATGGCGCTGGTGTGTGACCACGCGTTCGAGATGCCCTACGGACCGTCTGTGCCGGCGCTGTACGGTTTGATCGCGCAGGCCTGGATGCACGAGACGGGACAGGGCAAGGCGGACATCGCCGAGGTCACGGCGTCGCAGGACCGGTGGGCCGCGCTGAATCCCGCGGCGATCGCGCACCGCTCACAACGCCTGACTGTGGAGGACGTGCTGGCGTCCCGCCCGATCGCCGGGCCGTTCCACTTCTACCACTGCTCGATTCCCTGCGAGGGCGGTGGCGCGCTCGTGCTGGGCTCGGCCCGCCGGGCCCGCGCGGGCAAGCACCGGCCGGTCCACCTGCTCGGGTTTGGAGAGGGTCACACCCACGGTTTTCTGACCTCGCTGGCCCGGCCGGGTCGTACCGGGGCCGCCCGCTCGGGTCCGATGGCCTTCGAGCGCTCCGGACGGGCGCCGGCCGACATCGACATCGCCTTGCTCTACGACGCCTTCGCCTCCAACCCGGCGATGATCCTTGAGGAGGCGGGTTTCGTGAAGCCCGGCGGGGCAGGCGATTTCTACCGTGACGGCTGCGCCGATCCGGGGGGCGACCTTCCGGTGAACACCGACGGCGGCCTGATCCGGTTCGGGCACACCGGGACCTCCTCTGGCATTTCGCAGATCCTCGAGGGTTACTGGCAGTTGTCCGGTCGCGCCGAGGGCCGTCAGGTGCCCGGGGCGGATACCGCGTTCGTGCACAGCTACGGCTCGATGCTGTGCAGTCACGTCAGCATGGTGATGGAGGGATCGTGATGACCGCAGCTTCGAGTTCCCTCGACGGTCTGCACGATCCTGAGGCGCTGCCGCCGCTGACCGATGTCAACCGTCCCTACTTCGCAGCAGCGGCCCGCGGCGTACTCGTCTTCCAGCGGTGCGCGAACGGCCACCCGTTCCTCTACCCGCGGCTGGTGTGTCCCGTCTGCCATGACGGTGAGTTGGCCTGGGAGACCGCGGCGGGTACTGGTGAGATCGTCAGTTTCGCGCCGGTGTACCGCCCCCCGTGGGACTCGTTCCCGCGCAGCGAGCCGTACGTCGTCGTGCTCGTTCGTCTGGACGAGGGGCCGCAGTTGTTGGCCAGTCTCGAGGGCGTGGCCCCAGATGAAGTTGCGATCGGGGCAAGAGTGCGCGCAGTGTTCGAGCGGGTGAACGAGGACCTTGGGCTGGTCCGATTCAGGCCGGCGGCGTCGTGAGCACGTACGGGGTCTCGGTGCTCGGCGCGGACTTGGTCACCCTTGTCGATACGGCCGAGGCTACCGACCTCGCCGGCTTCGACGCCGCCTGGGCCTCGGAGTTCTACTCGCGCTCGGGCTCGATCTCGATGGCCGCGATGGCCGCGCGCACAAAGCGCTGCCGCATCGGGTCGTCGATCCTGTATGGCGTCGGGCGCAGCCCGCTCGTGCTCGCCACAGAGGCGCGTGACCTCGACGAGCTTTCAGGCGGGCGCGTCGTGCTCGGGCTCGGCAACGGCACACGCCGCATGATGAGCGACTGGCACGGCGTGGAGGACACCTCCGCTCCCGCTCTGCGCATGGAGGAGCTGGTCCCGCTCGTGCGTCGGATATGGAACCTGCACGAGGGCCCCGTGCGCCATGAGGGGCGCTTCTACCGGATGAATCTCGTCCCAACCGGCGACGTCGCGCCGCCGAAGCGAGCGATCCCGATCATCACCGCGGGCGTGCGTCCGCGGATGTGCGAGGTGGCAGGGCGCGTGGCCGACGGGTTGGCTGGTCATCCGCTGTTCACCACGGCTTACGTCGAGGAGGTCGCCCGCCCAGCCGTCGTGCGCGGTGCGGAGCGGGCCGGACGCGATCCCGCCGACATTGAGATCGTCTCGATGGTCATCTGCGCGGTGCACGACGACCCTCAGATCGCACGTCGTGAGGCCGCGCAGCAGATCGCGTTCTACTCCTCGGTGAAGACCTACGAGCACGTTCTCGATGTGAGCGGCTTCGCCAGGCAGGGGGCGGCGATTCGCGAGGCGTTCGCACGGCGCGACCTGCCGGCCATGTTCGCTGCCGTCACCGACGACATGATTGACGCGATGGCGGTGGCCGGCACCGCCGCCGAGGTCCGTGACGGGCTGCGTCGCTACGAGGGCGTGCTGGACCACATCGTTCTGTACTCACCCTCGATAGGGGTCGCACCCGAACGCATCGCCGAGAACCTCGGCAACCTCATCCGCGATTGTGCGCCGGCTCTAGCCGGCGGGAAAGGAGACCAGAGTGGCTGACGCCTCGCTTATCGGCACGCAACTCGGGAGCACCACATTTCCCGTCGACCGGTCCAAAGTGCGCGAGTTCGCGCTTTCGCTCGGCGACCGCGACCCGATCTACCAGGACGCCGCAGCGGCCCGGGCCGCCGGCTTCAGCGCGATCCCCGCTCCGCCGACCTTCGTCGTCTCCTCGGCTCACTGGCGCGCCGACGACATGTTCGGCGCCCTCGGGCTCGACCTGCGCCGCGTACTGCACGGTGAGTGCGGCTGGGAGTATTTCGCGCCGGTGTTCGTCGGCGACGAGCTCACCGAGACGCGTCGGGTGTCGAACGTGACCAGCCGCGAGGGGAAGCGCGGCGGCATCATGACAATCGTGACGATCGAGACCGACTTCACCAACCAGCGCGACGAGCTCGTCGTGCGCCAGACCGACGTCTTGATCGAAACCGGAGGCTCCACCCAATGACGACATCCCCCGCGCCGGTGGCGTTGGCCATCGGCGACGAGATGCCGACCTCACAGTTCGGCCCGCTGACGCGCTCGCACATCGTTCGCTACGCCGGCTCCGGCGGCGACTTCAACCCGATCCACCACGACGAAGAGTTCGCCCGCGCGGCCGGCATGCCCGGTGTGTTCGGCATGGGACTGCTGCACGGCGGTGTGCTCGCGCAGCGGCTGACCGCCTGGGTGGGGCTGGCCAACATCCGCTCGTTCCGCATCCGGTTCACCGGTCAGGTATGGCCCGGTGACCTGCTCAGCTTCGGCGGCAGGGTCACCGGTGTGCGCGAGGCCGGAGGGCAGCAGGTGGCCGACCTCGAACTCGTGGTCACGCGCCAGTCCGGCGAACCCGTGATAAAAGGGAGCGCCGTCGTGCAGGTGGCCCGGTGAGCGCGCCGACGAGCGACGTCACCGGCCTCGGCATGACGTTCGGGACCTTCGACGAAGGCCGGGCGTGGGTCGGTCATCGCTCCGAGCCGCGGCGTGCGTGGTTCCCGATCGATCGCTCGATGGTGTTGTACTACTGCTCGCTCGTCGAGGACGCGAACCCCCGTTACTGGGAGGGTGAGGACTGCCCGCCCGGGCTGCTGATGAGCCTCGGCTTCGCGCCGCAGTGGGTGCCCGAGTACCTAGCGCGTGCCGACATGATGTTCGCGCTCAGTGTCCCGTTGCCGGGCCACCACATCATCAACGCCTCAACGACGACGGAGTTCGAACGCCGGCCCCGGGTGGGCGATCACGTGTCGATCGTGGAGGAGATCGCCTCGATCTCCGAGCCGAAGACGACGCGGGTGGGCACCGGCGTGTTCATCACTACGGTGAGCACGTTCTCCGACCAGCACGGTGAGGTCATCGGCCGCAACACCAACGTGCTGTTCCGATACGACACCGCCGATAGTGAAGGCGCATCATGAACGACTCCACCGAGCACAGCATGGTCCGCTTCCCCGTGCGGTTCGAGGACATCGCCGTCGGCGACACCCTGACGCCCGTCTCGATCGAGATCAGCTACAAGCGCATCTGCATGAACGCGGCTTCGACGTGGGACTGGTTCCCCGGTCACCACGACCCCGAGTACGCGCGCAGCCAGGGCCAGCGCACGATCTACCTGTCGACCCTCTTCTTCCATGGCTTCATCGACCGCGGCCTCAACGAGTGGGCCGGACCCGACGCGCTGATCCGGCGCCGCAGAATCTCGATGATCCGGTCGATCTATCCGGGCCAGACCGCGACTCTGAGCGGCAAGGTCGTGGCCAAACGCGAGGATGGTGGACGGCGCCTCGTCGACCTCGAGTTGCTCGTCTCGAGCGAAGATGGTCCGTGTGTGCCGAGTGAAGCCACCGTTGAGCTGGCCGACCCGTTTGTCGAGGTGCCGGGGTGAACTGCCGCTCACATCCGGGGCGACGGTGAGGGACGGAGGCTCGGTGGCCGAGCAAGCGATCCGCTACGAGGTCGTCGACAGCGTGGCCTGGCTGACGATCAACCGGCCCGAGGCGCGCAACGCGCTGAACAACGCTGTGCGCGCGGGGCTTTTCGACGCGGTACGCCGCTTCAATGACGACGACGCGGCTAGGGTGCTGGTCCTCACCGGCGCGGGCGATAAGGCGTTCTGCGCCGGCGGGGACTTGAAGGAGATGGCGCAGAACGCGCTCAAGGTGCCCCCGAAGGACTTCGCTCCGCAGTTCGGCCGCAACATCGATGTCGCGAAGCCGACGATCGCGGCCGTCAACGGTGTCGCGTTCGCCGGGGGCTTCCTGCTCGCGCAGCAGTGCGACCTGGTCGTGGCTGCCGAACACGCGACCTTCGCCGTCAGCGAGGTCAAAGTCGGCCGCGGGTCGCCCTGGGCGGCACCGCTATCGTGGCTGGTTCCCCACGCGTTGCCATGCAGATCCTGCTGACCGGCGACCCGATCACCGCCGAGCGCGCCCACCAGGTCGGCTTGGTCAATGAGGTGGTGCCGGCCGATCAGTTGCGCGAGCGTACCCAGCAGTTGGCGCTCAGCATCGCCGCGAACGCACCGCTATCGGTGCTCGCGGCCAAGCGCACCGTGTACCTCTCGGCGCAGCACCACCTCGCCGCCGCCTACGACCTGGCCGACGAGATCTGGGAGCCGGTCTATCTGAGCGACGACGCGCAGGAAGGCCCGACGGCGTTCCGCGAGAAGCGCGCACCACAGTGGAAGGGACGCTGACATGGCGGTGACCATGCAGTCGGTTATCGCCGACATCGAAGCCGAAACGGCAGCCCTACGCGGATTGGTCGCACCGCTGCCCGAAGGTCCGCGCGGCTGGGACGCACCGACTCCGGCCGTGGGCTGGGCGATCCGCGACCAGATCAGCCATCTGGCGTTCTTCGACGACGTGGCGGTGCGCTCGGCCACCGACCCCGACGGTTTCAGCAGCGACTACCTGCCGATGATGGCCGACGGAAGCATCTCACCCGACGTCATCGCCGAGCGCTACCGTCAAATGCCGGCTGCCGACCTGCTCGCGTGGTTCGACACGTCGCGTGCAGCCCTCGTTGCGGCGTTCGCGGACATGGCCCCGGCGACCCGCCTGCCGTGGTTCGGGCCGCCGATGAGCGCGGTCTCGTCGCTGACAGCGCGACTCATGGAGACCTGGGCGCACGGCCAGGACATCGTCGACGCGCTCGGCGCGACCCGCGAGGCCACGGCACGGCTGCGGCACGTGGCCCACATCGGGGTGGGTGCGCGCGCGTTCAGCTACCTGGCCAACGGTCGGGACCTCCCCGCGGACCCGGTACGCGTCGAGCTGACCGCTCCGGACGGCAGCGTCTGGACGTGGGGGCCAGCCGACGCCGCCAACCGCGTGAGCGGGCCGGCGCTGGACTTTTGCCTGTTGGTGACCCAACGCCGCCACCGCGACGACACCGCTTTGGTCGCCGACGGACCGCTGGCCGACCAGTGGCTCGCGATCGCCCAGGCCTTCGCGGGGCCCCCTGGCGGCGGGCGCGTGGCGGGCCAGTTCGCAGGGGGTCAGCGGTGAGCGTCCCGGTTCGCATCGGCAACTGCTCCGGCTTTTACGGCGACCGCATCGCCGCAGCCCGCGAGATGGTCGAGGGCGGACCGATCGACGTCCTGTGCGGTGACTACCTGGCCGAGCTGACCATGCTCATCCTGGCCAAGGCCCAGGCCAAAGACCCGGCCGGCGGGTACGCGCGGACTTTCCTCACCCAAATGGAACAGGTGCTGGGCACCTGTCTCGATCGTGGCATCAAGGTCGTCGCGAACGCGGGCGGGCTGAATCCCGCCGGCTTGGCCGCCGCGTTACGCGAGCTGTCCGCACGTCTCGGCCTCACCGCGCGCGTCGCACACGTCGAGGGCGACGACCTACGTGGCGACCTCCACGCAATCACGCCGCCCGTCGGCGACATCAAACCGGTATCGGCCAACGCCTACCTCGGCGCCTGGGGCATCACCGAGGCGCTGCGTTCGGGCGCCGACGTCGTCGTGACCGGCCGGGTCACCGACGCATCCCTGGTCGTCGGTCCAGCTGCCTGGTGGCACAGCTGGGCGCCCGAGGACTGGGATCGGCTCGCGGGCGCGGTCGTCGCCGGGCACGTGATCGAGTGCGGCCCTCAGGCGACGGGCGGCAACTACGCGTTCCTCAACGAGATCACCGACCGCCGCTACCCGGGGTTTCCGATCGCCGAGGTCGCCGAGGACGGCTCTTCGGTGATCACGAAGCATCCCGGCACGGGGGGATTGGTCTCAGTCGGCACGGTCACCGCCCAGCTGCTCTACGAGATCGCTGAACCTGCCTACCTCGGCCCCGACGTCGTCGCCCACTTCGACACCATCCGCCTGGCTCAACAGGGTGAGCACCGCGTCGCGATCAGCAACACTAAAGGCAGTCCGCCGCCGGACACGTTGAAGGTGGCGTTGAATGAGGTGGGCGGCTTCCGTAACACGATGACCATGGTGCTCACCGGCCTGGACATCGAGGCGAAGGCCGCCTTCGCCGAGCAGCAGCTTTTCGACGTTCTCGGCGGGCGGGAAGCCTTCGACGAGGTCGACGTGAAACTGCTGCGCTTCGACGTCTCCGATGCCCCGACGAACGAGCAAGCCTGCGCGCACCTGCGTGTGACGGTCAAGGACGCCGACCCGTGCAAGGTGGGCCGGGCCTTCTCCGGCGGGGTCATGGAGATCGCTCTGGCCGGTTTCGCCGGCTTCCACACCACCACGCCACCGTCCTCGGAGACCGCCTTCGGCGTCTACCGGCCGGCCCACGTGCCGCGCTCGGCCCTCACGCACGTACTCGTCGACGCCAACGGCACACGGCACGAAATCTCCGACCCGCCGACCGGTGCCGTTCCGCCCGCCGAGATCGCGCCGCCCGCGAACCTGCCGGTGCCGTCCGGGCCGACGCGGCGCGCACCGCTCGGGTCGGTACTCGGCGCGCGGTCCGGAGACAAGGGCGGCAACGCCAACCTCGGCCTGTGGGCACGCGACGACCCTGGCTACGCGTGGGCGCGCGACTACCTCAGCGTCGAGCGGCTGCGCACACTGCTCGGGCCGGAGACGGCGGACCTGCGCATCGAGCGCTTCGAACTGCCGAACCTGCGCGCCCTCAACGTGGTCGTGCACGGTTTGCTCGGTGACGGGGTGGCCTCCTCGACCCGGCCGGACGCGCAGGCCAAGGGGCTGGGGGAGTACGTGCGGTCCCGTGTGGTGGACATTCCCGAATCGCTGCTCGACACACGCTGAACAATCCGGTGCGCGCGCCGCACCGTCTAGCTGTCGTGACCCGACACGTTGTTGTCAGGCGGCGAGCCGGCTGATGGGTGGTTTCCCGCCGAGGGCGGAGTGGCCTCGTTGAGTGTTGTAGCGGCGAAGGAATCGGTCAAGACCGCTTTTACGGAAGCTGTTGCTGGTCCAGGGGCGGGCGTAGGCCCATTCGGTGAGCAGGGTCCGGTTGAAGCGCTCGGCTTTGCCGTTGGTCCAGGGACATCCTGGTCGGATGAATCGACGTTTGAGCTGCCAAGCCGAGCACACCCAGCCCCAGTTCGTGCCGCGCCGGTAGACCCACGCGTTGTCGGTGAGCAGACGCCGTACGCGCACGCCGTGGCCGGCGAACCAGGTCAGCGCCCGGTGCAGGAATCCAGCGCAGGTCAGGTCCTTCTCGTTGGGCAGTACTTCGCTGTAAGCCAACCGGGAGTGGTCATCGATGGCCGTGTGCACGTAGTCGTAGCCGATCCTGACCGTCTTGTTCCTGTGGGCAACGGAGACCGGGGCATGGCGGCCGTGCAGGCGCCATCCGCCACCTGCCGGGATGCGGCCGAGCTTTTTGACGTCGACATGGACCAGTGATCCGGGTGTGCGGTGTTCGTAGCGGTGGGCGCTGCGCCGCGAGAAGCGCACCGACTCACCGGTGATCGGGTCGATGTCAGACAGATGCGGCACCTCATGGCGTGCCAGGATCCGTCCGACCGTGGACGGATTCAGATCCAGTTCGGCGGCCAGCACCACCGCGCCACGCTTGCGGCGGCGCCGAGCGGCAAGCACTTTCTGCTCGACCCGATTACTGGTGCGCTGCGGCATCCGGATCGGCCGCGACGACCGGTCGGCCAACGCCGCGTCCCCGCCTCCCTCGGCATATCGGCGCAGCCACTTGTACACCGTCGCGCGCGAAATCCCCAGTTGCTCAGCCACATGCGCAGGCGGCCAACCAGCAGCGACACGCTCAACGATCAGGCGACGAGCGAACACGTTGGTACGGGCGTTAGCGTGAGACACGAGGACCTCCTACGGGTGAATGCCAGACACATCCACTCCGTCAGGAGGTCCTCCCAATTTCAAGCAGCCACGCCGTCAACAACCTCCCAGGTCACGACACCTAGCCGCTGTGTATCCCCGAGTCCGACTACGTCAGCGGACAGGTCGTGCAATGCTGGGGCGGCTTCAACCCCTGAGGGGACTCAGCCGACCGCCACGCCGAAATCCGGTCACGGCGCGCCGCTGAACAGCGCTGCAGTGGCCGCGGCGGCCAGCATCGCCTCGATCGTCGCGTCGTCCAGCGACGCCGGCATGTGCGCGGACGCGTTGAGCAATGACAGCACGGCGGCGACCAGGCCCTGTGCGCGCTCACGGTCCAGATCGCCGCGTGCTCGTACGAGCGCGTCGACCCAGATGGACTCGTAGCTGTGCTGTCGGCGTCGCAGGGCGCGGGTCGCCAGCGGCGACAGCGAGCGGTGCTCGCGGGCGTAGACGGCCAACAGGCCGCGTCGTCGCGCGCCGAAGGCCGCGTGTAGGTCGACAAGGGCGTGCAGGACCTCCGTCGGTGTGCCGGCGTTGGTGGCGCGCCGGGCGCCGGCCAGCAGCTCAGTCATGGCGGCGTCGCATAACTCGCGCAGGATCGCGTCCTTGTTCTGAAAGTGCCGGTAGACGGCCGGCCCGCTCACCCCTGCTGCGGCACCGATGTCGTCGATGCCCACGGCGTGAAAGCCTTGCCGCGCGAACAGGTCGGCGGCGGCCTCGAGGAGCAGTTTGCGGCGCAAACCGGCCACTTTCAGGCCTCCTGTCGATTTGTGGTTACGTTGTTCGCCGTCCGATCCGCTGGGCCGGGCTGGGATCCTACCGGCGCTGGGGTTGCCTGCGTCGGCACCCGCCGCACCAAATCAAGGGAGGTGAACGAAACCGCTAGCCCCCGCCGATGCTGTCGCATCCTCTTCCCAGTTCATGATTTAGGGGCCCTGCTTCGAACCCGCGATGTGCAGCGGCACGACTCAGCGCAAAACGACTCCGCCCTCGATGCCCGTGAACTGCGCGCGCAGCTCGGTCTTGAGCAGCTTGCCGGTGGCGTTGCGCGGCAGTTCGGCGACGAAGTGCACGTCACGCGGACACTTGAAGTGCGCCAGCCGCTCCCGGCACCACGCCACGATCTCCTCGGCGCTCGGTGCCTGTGTTGCCGGGTCGGCGACGACGATCGCGACGACGCGTTCGCCCCACTTTGAGTCCTTGCCGCCGATCACGGCGGCGTCGAGTACCGCCGGGTGGCGGAAGAGAACTTGCTCGACCTCGATCGGGTAGACGTTCTCGCCGCCGGAGATGATCATGTCCTTCTTGCGGTCGACGAGGGTGATGAAGCCCTCGGCGTCCATGCGCCCGAGGTCGCCCGTGTGGAACCAGCCCCCGCGTAACGCCTCGGCGCTCGCCTCGGCCTTCATCCAGTAGCCGGTGAACACATTCGGGCCGCGCACGATTAGTTCGCCCACGGTGTCGGTCGCGACGTCGCGGTCGTCGTCGTCGACGATGCGGGCGTCGACATGCATTGCGACGCGGCCGATCGACCCGGCCCGCGTGCTGATGTTCTCGGCGTCGAGGACGGTCACCAGGGGAGCGGTCTCGGTCATGCCGAAGCCCTCGGTGAAGGGCACGCCTCGCTCGCGCATGAAGTCGATGACGGTGAGGGGGACGGGCGACCCGCCGCCCATGGCGAAACGCAGCGCAGACAGGTTGAAGGAGTCGAAGTCGGGCACCTGTTTGAGTGCGGTCCACATGGCCGGCACCATGAACTGGACCGTGACGTGGTGGTCGGCCATCGCCTGTAACGTCGCTCGCGGCTCGAAGGACGGCATGATGACGCTGGTGCCGCCGACGTAGAGCAGCGGCAGGGTGTGTACTCCCAGCCCGCCGATGTGGAACATCGGCGCCACCGCGACGGTGACGTCCTCGCCCCGCAGGCCGATGTCGGTGCCGAGGACGTTGATCGCGTTCCATAGCAGGTTGTCGTGGGTGAGGATCGCGCCCTTGGGTCGGCCCGTCGTCCCCGACGTGTACATGATGAACGCGGGGTCGCTGCCGTCGACGTCACCGCCGAGCGGTTCGGGCGCTCCCGCCGAGACGATGTCTTCGTAGCCGAGCTCGCCCGGCGCCGGCACCCCACCGGCGCGCATGACGTGGCGCACGCGGACTCCGGGCTCGGTGACGGCGGTCCTGGCCTGCGCGGCCAACGGCTCGTGGAAGACCAGAACATCGGCGCCTGAGTCGGCCAGGATGTAGCCGATCTCGGGTCCGGCAAGGCGCACGTTGAGCGGAACTGCAAGTGCGCCGATTTTGGCGCAGCCCAGCAGCACCTCGATGAACTCGGTCGAATTGACCAGCAGCATCGCGACCCGATCGCCCTTGCGCACGCCGAGGGCGATGAGTGCGGCGGCGACCTGGTTGGTGCGCCGATCGAGGTCGGCGTAGGTGATGTGCGCGCCGTTGCTGATCAACGCGGTGCGCCCGCCGTTGAGGAAGGCGCGCCGGGTGACCCACTGACCGATGCCGAGTTGCATGCGATTCCCTTTCAGTCCGCGGCGACTCAGTAGGACGCGGGCAGTTTCAGGCTGTGCTGCGCCACGAAGTTGAGGATCATCTCGCGGCTGATCGGCGCGGTGCGCATGAGCCGGGCCGGACCCCACAACGTGGCGAGGCCGTACTCGGTGGCCATGCCGTTGCCGCCGTGGGTCTGAATCGCCTGGTCGAGCGCCAGGATGCCCGCCTCGGCTGCGGCATATTTCGCCATGTTCGACGCCTCACCCGACCCGGGGTCGCCGGCGTCGTGCAGGGCGGCGGCACGCTGAGTCATCAACCGGGCCAGCTCAACCTGGATCTTGGCGTGGGCGAGCGGGTGCGATACGCCCTGGTGCGAGCCGATCGGCGCTCCCCACACGTGGCGGTTGCGGGCGTAATCGGCGGCTTTATCCAGCGCGTAGCGACCGATGCCGTTGCCGAGCGCCGCCCCCATGATTCGCTCCGGGTTCAGGCCCATGAAGACCTGGCGCAGGCCCTCGTTCTCCGTGCCGATCAGGTTGGCGGCCGGCACGCGGACGTCATCGAAGAATAGAGTGAACTGCTTCTCCGGAGTGACCGCCTGCACCGGGATGAGTGACTTGGTGAGCCCGGGGACATCGGTGGGCACGACGAGCAGGCTGAGTAGTCCGCGGCCACGGTCATTGGTAGACGTTCGGGTGACGACCAGGATCGCTTCGGCTTCGTCGACACCAGAAATGTAGTACTTGGTGCCGTTGATGACCCAGTCGTCGCCGTCGCGTTTGGCGGTCGTGGAGATGTTGTGCGAGTTCGAGCCCGCGTCCGGCTCGGTGATCGCGAAGGCCATGATCGTCTCGCCGCTGGCGATGCCCGGCAGCCACTGCTGCTTGAGTTCCTCACTGCCGAATGCCTGGATGATCGTGCCGCAGATGGTCGGCGAGACGACGGTCATCAGCAGCGGGCAGCCCGCCGCGGCGAGCTCCTCACCGATGATCTGCATGTCGTAGATGCCGCCGCCGCCGCCGCCGTACTGCTCGGAAAGGTTCACCCCGAGGAAGCCCTGTTTGCCCACGGCCTGCCACAGCTCGGTGCTCTTCGCGCCGGCCAGCGACTTTTCCAGGTAGTACTCGTGTCCGAAGTCCTTGGCGATCTCGGCGACCGCCTTGCGCAGGTCCTGCCGTTCCTCTGTCTCGTGCAATTCCATGACACTCCTCACGTCGGTATCGACGCGCCACCGATCGGCAGCGCGCGAGGTTCATTTGAGCTTCGTGGCGTCCGACGCCACTTCGCCGCCGTCCACCGCCTCGACCACGGCGAGGACGTCACCGCTCGAGACCTGATGGCCGACCTGGACCGGCAGGGCGCTCAGCACCCCGTCGATCGGGCTCGCGACGGTGTGCTCCATCTTCATCGCCTCCAGGACGACGAGCGTTTGACCCGCTGACACCGTTTCGCCCTCGGCGACCGGTAGTCGGACCACCGAACCCGGCATCGGCGCGGTGAGCGACCCGGGCGGGTTCAGAGTGCTCGGGTCGACGAAGCGTGGCGCCAGCCGCAGGGCGGAGTAGCCGGCGACCGAGTCGAGGTGGGCAACATCGCCGTCGAGGACGACATCATAAGTGCGGCGCACCCCGTCGACGCGCAGCACCACCCGCTCGCTACTGCCCTCGACAACCTCGACGTCGGCCAACGGCTCGTCGTCGACCTGCAGGCCGGTCCCTGTCGAACCTAACGTGTACCCGACGCGCACTTCGCGCCCGCCCTGGGTTTGCCAGGTTGTGGTCTGCGGCTGCGAAGGGTTGTTGCGCCAGCCGGCGGGCAACGTGGCCTGCAGAGTTGCGACGGCACGCCGCGCGGCCACCCCGGCCACGGTCGCCGCGACAGCGTGCAGGCGCTCGGACTGCGTGTCTGGGAGGGCAGCGCCGAGTTGGGCGACGTCGTGTCGGTCAAGGAACCCAGTGTCGGTGCCCCGCCCGGCGAACTCGTCATGGCGCAGGACGCGAACAAGCAGGTTGCGATTGGTGGTCACGCCGTGAATACGGGCGCCGGCCAGCGCCGCCGAGAGGCTGGCAAGTGCCTCGTCGCGCGTTGGTGCCCACGCGATGACCTTGGCCAGCAGCGAATCGTAGTAATGACTGATGACCGAACCGGCACGAAAACCCGAGTCAACCCGCACGCCGGCAAGCGCCGGGACATCCAAGGTGCGCAGGGTGCCGGTACAGGGCCGGTAGTCATCGGCCGGATCCTCGGCGCACAGACGGGCCTCGACCGCGTGACCGCGAATTCGCGGGTTGTGCATCTCCTCAGGCAGCGGGCGGCCCATGGCTACGAGCAGCTGGGCACGCACCAGGTCGAGGCCGGTGATCAGCTCGGTAACCGGGTGCTCGACCTGCAGCCGGGTGTTCATCTCGAGGAAGGCGAAGGAGTCGGCTTTGCCATCCTGAGCGGCGTCGTAGACGAACTCGACCGTCCCGGCGCCTACGTAGCCGACGGCGCGCGCGGCGGCGATGGCGGCGTCGCTCATCCGAGCGCGCAACGCGTCGTCGACGACCGGTGACGGCGCCTCCTCGATCACCTTCTGGTGTCGACGTTGCACGGAGCACTCGCGCTCGAACAGAGACACGACGTTTCCGTGCGTGTCGGCCATGACCTGGATCTCGACATGGCGCGGGCGCTGGACGTAACGCTCGAGGAAGACGGTGCCGTCGGCGAACGCGGCGGCGGCCTCACGCGAAGCGGAGGTGACCGCTTCGTCGAGCTCGTCCGGCGACGCGACAACGCGCATGCCTCGGCCACCCCCGCCGGCGCTGGCCTTGACCATTACGGGGTAGCCGACGTCGGCGGCCAGCTTCGCCAGCTGCTCGGCCGACAGCCCCGTCGTGTCGCCACCGGGCAGCACAGGCACCCCCGCGTCGGACATCATCTTCTTGGCCTGCAGCTTCGAGCCCATCGCGTCGATCGCCCCGGGCGGCGGACCGATGAAGACGAGGTCGGCGGCGGCACAGGCACGCGCGAACCCGGCGTTCTCCGAAAGGAAGCCGTAGCCGGGGTGTACTGCGTCCGCGCCGGTGAGCGAGGCAGCGGCGATGATCCGGTGGATATCGAGGTAGGTCTCGGCGGCAGACGAGCCGGGAAGGTGCACGGCCTCGTCGGCGTCGGCGACGTGCCACGCGTCGGCGTCGGCGTCGGAATAGACCGCCACGGTGGCGATCCCGAGGTCGCGGCAAGTGCGGAACACCCGCCGCGCGATCTCGCCACGGTTGGCGACCAGGACCTTGCGGATCTCGGGCATCGCCATCACATCCGGAACACGCCGTAGCCACGCTGGCCACGGACCTCGCCGTTGTGGATCACCGACAGGCAGAACCCGAGAACGGTCCGCGTATCGCGGGGATCGATGATCCCGTCGTCGTACAGGCGGCCGCTGTTGGCCAGTGCGACGGATTCGCGCTCGATCTGTTCCTCGACGGCGGCGCGCATCTGGGCGTCGGCCTCCTCGTCGAAGGGCAGCCCGCGGTCGGCGGCGGACTCGCGCGCCACGATGGACAGCACTCCGGCCAGTTGCGCCGGACCCATCACGGCCGACTTCGAGTTAGGCCAAGCGAATAGGAAACGCGGCGAGTACGACCGCCCGCACATGCCGTAGTTCCCGGCACCGTAGGACGCACCCATGGTGATGGTCACGTGGGGGACTGTGCTGTTTGATACGGCGTTGATCATCTTGGCGCCGTCCTTGATGATGCCGCCCTGTTCGTACTCGGCACCGACCATGAAACCAGTGGTGTTCTGCAGGAAGATGAGGGGGGTGTCGATCTGATTTGCCAGTTGGATGAACTGCGAACCCTTCTCGGCCTCCTCACTGAACAGGATGCCCCGTGCGTTGGCGAGGATGCCGACCGGGAAGCCGTGGATCGAGGCCCAGCCGGTGACGAGTGACGTGCCGTAGAGAGGTTTGAACTCGTCGAAGGCCGAGCCGTCGACCACTCGGGCGATGACGTCGCGGGGGTCGAAGGGCACCTTCGGATCGACCGACGCGATGCCGAGCAGCTGATCGGGGTCGTGCACCGGCGGGTGCGGCGGCGTGGTGGGTCCGGGGCCGTTCTTCCGCCAGTTGAGCCGCGCCATGATGCGACGGCCGATGCGGATCGCATCCTGCTCGTCCTCGGCCATGTAATCGGCCAGCCCCGAGGTGCGGGCGTGCATGTCGGCGCCGCCGAGCGACTCGTCATCGGAGACCTCGCCCGTGGCCATCTTGACCAGCGGCGGACCCCCGAGGAACACCTTGGAACGGTTGCGCACCATCACGACGTAGTCGCACATGCCCGGGACGTACGCACCTCCCGCGGTCGAGTTGCCGAAGACCAAGGCCAGTGTCGGCAGCCCCGCTGCGCTGTGCTGTGTCAAGTCGTGGAACAGCTGTCCGCCGGGCACGAAGATCTCTGCCTGCGTGGGCAGGTCGGCGCCGCCAGACTCGACGATGTTGATGATGGGCAGCCGGTTCTCCCGCGCGATGGCCATGCCGCGGAACACCTTGCGGAAGGTATAGGGGTTCGATGCGCCGCCGCGGACGGTGGGGTCGTGGGCGATGATCATCGACTCGATGCCCTCGACCACGCCGATGCCTACCACCACGCTACCGCCGACGGGGAACTTACTGCCCCAGGCGGCGAAGGGGCATAGTTCGAGGAACGCTGTGTCGGGGTCGAGCATCAGCTCGATGCGCTCGCGGACAAGCAGCTTGCCCCGCTTGCGGTGGCGCGCAACATATTTTGCGCCGCCGCCGCCGTTGACCAGCGCCAGTTGCTCCGCGATGGTGTCGAGTTGCGCGCTCAGTCCTTCGCGGTTCTTGAGATAGCTGGGCGCGGTGTCGTCGACCCGATCGGGCAGGACCTGTACCAAAGTTTTCCCTCCGGGCGAGCATCGACGTCGATCTGCTAGGCGCTGATGTTAGCCGCAATTAACATCAGGTGACAACGGCGGCAGGCCGGGCGTCAGATTTGTTTCCCGCGCCGCGATTCCGTCGAATCGCGATGGACGAAGCGGTGCGCTTCGCTGCAGATCGAGCGATCGAAATAGACTGCAGGCGCGACGGCACACAGGGCCCTTGCGAGGTCGTATCGAGTTCCTCGTCCGGCGCGTGTGGTCTACGGTCGCGATCTCGGGTGAACGCCAGCAGTGATTGTCAGCGTCGCGCCATGCGCCTCAGCCAACCGAGCCTGCATAACGCCGGGTCGCTCAGAATCTATCGGTTCTCGTCAACTGCGGCCAGCCGCGGAGCGGCCTGATCAGGTGCCTGCCCGAGGGTATACAGCCCGAGACTGCCGAGAAAACCCGCACCGTGCTCGATAAGCATTTCAGTCGAGAGGTTCAGTTGTCCGTCTATCCAGCGACGGAGTATCTCGAACAGGCCCCCGACACCGTAGGTAGCGGCGAGATCTGCGACTTGAAGCACATCGCTGGGTATATCGAGGTGCAAACGGGCCTCTCTGAGGACCAGCTCCGCAAAATCGGTCATCAGTTCGCTTCGCAGTTGCCGAAGAAGGGGTTCTGCGCCCGACTCGACAAACAGTATGCGGGCCATGCTGGGATCGTTCTCGATCACCTGAACCAGGGCCTTGATCGGAGCGTAAGCGAGTTCTTGAGGCGCAACCGTGTCGTCCGGAATGGCGCTGGTTACCACCGCTTGGAAGGTGGCGGAGATCTTGGCAAATACCGCGTGCAACAGCGCGTCTCGGTCGCGAAACTGCTGGTAGAAGTACCGGCTCGTCACTCCTGACTCCGCACACACGGCGGTCACGGTGCACGCGGCAGCTCCGTGGGTGCCCATGATTGAGACTGCGGCATCAATCAACATCATCCGGCGCTGCGCATCGCGTTGAGCTGCGGACAGCCCGCCATAAACACGTGCTGGACTCATGTCCTACAGTCTGGCAGTCTTATCTGACAAGGTATAAAGTCAGATACAACTTCGAGGAAGGACCTCAAATGTCGGAAGATCAAGCCCCGACCAGGACCCGCGTGCTGCCAAAACCCAGGCGTGTTCGTTTTCCGATGCCGACCTCCACGAAGCGGCAACATTTTGTCGATGGCGACCTGGTGATGAGCCATTTCATCTCGGTGCTTTCTGCGACGTTCCCGGAAGGCGAGGATTTCTTCATCCGTTCGGTCAGGAACTTCCAGAGTTCCATCGAGGATCCCCAATTGGAGACAGCGGTCAAGGGTTTCATCGGACAAGAGGCCACGCACCGACACCAGCATCGTCTCCTCAACGAGCGACTCCAGGTCATGGGGTATCCGACCGCGCGGATCGATCGTCATGTCGCACGCTTGATCAAGCGATTGGAACGGCGCTTTTCGCCGGAAATGCGGCTGTCCATGACGTCCGCGTTGGAGCACTACACCGCTACGCTGGCAGAAATCATTCTTACCAGCGAAGACGCCCAGAAGCTCATCGGACAGACAGAGGTTCGACCGATTCTGCTGTGGCATGCGTTCGAGGAGTCGGAGCACAAAGCGGTCGCCTTCGATGTCTACCAGTTGATTGGAGGAACCGAGCGCACCCGTGTACGGGGCATGCGGATCGCTTCAGCAATTTTGTTTGGCGAACTCATTCTGCAGACTGCCCTGTCCATGGCCGCTGATAGAGCCTCGTATAACCCGGTCACGTTGGTGCGCAGTCTGTACCGCTTCAGTCGCACCCCGATGTTCACCGCTGATGCGCTGCGGCGATTCCGTTCCTACAACCGCCCGGGTTTCCATCCTGATGATTGGGACAGTGCTGCGGTCCTGGAGCGTTGGAGCAAGGAACTGTTCGAGCAAGACGGTTCACAGAGAGTTATCGCTCAGCTGGGATAGCAGAGGTGCGGAAGTTCGGCGACGCAGGAGCACCGTTCCTGCGTCGCTCCTGCCGAACAGCGTGAGCGCCGGCAGCGTCACGGGCGCGGTGCTCGGCCGCTGAAGGCGGTCGGACCAAGAATGCGGTTCGGCAGCGATCGCCACGGAGCTGGCTGGCCTGTGAGCCTGGATCAGTCGCTGACGATATAGCGTTGAGCCAGGGTTTCAGCAAGTCTGCTAGTGTGCGCGACCATTTCCTTCTCGGTGACCGTAAGCAGACCCGAGTGCCAGGCGGTGATGACTTCGACGAACCCGCCGACTGCGATGAGAGTGTCCATGCGAAGGGCTATCTCGTCGGCATCTTGTCGGAGGTGTGGCCGGCTTGCCTCAACGACTAACTGCGTTGCTTCCTGTAGCGCCACGGCGCGGCGGTCTTGTAGCGGTGAGCTACCTACGTGCTGAGCGAGGAGGATGTGTGCTCGGCCGGGATCGCGTGCGATCCGGTCGACCACGATGGTGATCGCTGCGGTGATTGTTTCGATCGGCGGCCGATTCACGCGCTCGTTGAAGAGCGCGGCGACCTCGCCGAGCATGTCGTTGCGGACGCCATCCCACGCTGCGACGAGCAGTTCATCGCGCGTCTTGAAGTCCTCGTAGAAGTATCGATCGTTGAGCCTCGTGCGGGCGCATACTCCGCGCATAGTCACTGCGGCCCAACCGCTCTCACTCCAAATCTCGGTTGCGGCCTCGATCAATTGCTGCCGTCGTTCTGCACGACGCTCGGCCCCGGTTCGACCACCCCAGCGCTTGTTTCTCGACCGCACCTCTCCATCTTGACAAGGTGCTCGGTCCACGACAAAACTGGTGGCATGCGACACCAATGGTGGCTGGTGCCCCCAGATGAGAGTTCCCTCACAGCAGACGTCAATGTCGCGACCCGAAAGGCAGACGAATGAGATTGCTGCCATTCGGCGGCGCACCAGGCAGAACGCACCGAGCCGATGCAGTCGTTACGGGCGCAGGAAGCGGTATCGGCCGCGCATTCGCCGTTGAGCTTGCACGCCGAGGCGGACGCGTGGTGTGCGCTGACAGAGATCCCGTCACCGCAAAAGAGTCGGCAGAGTTGGTGAGGCAGGCTGGCGGCGAGGGCTTCGACATCGCATGCGACGTCACCGATCTTGAGCAGATCCGCAACCTCGCTGATGTGAGCGAAGACTGGTTCGGGAAGGCCGCGAGCCTCGTCATCAACAACGCCGGAATCGGTGCAGGCGGCAACCGCATCGGCGCGACGTCAATCGAGGACTGGAAAGCGGCGATTTCTGTCAACCTCTGGGGCGTGATCTACGGCTGCGAGACTTTTGTGCCTCGGCTCCGGAGCAATGGGCATGGCGGAGTCATCAATGTGGCGTCCGCAGCGAGCTTTGGCTCGGCCCCTCGGATGGCGGCTTACAACGTCAGCAAGGCCGGAGTGCTCGCTCTGTCGGAGACACTGGCGGCCGAACTGAGCGGTACTGACGTCAACGTCACAGTGCTTTGTCCCACCTTCGTGAAGACGAACATCGCCAATAATCCTCACATCGACGAGGCGGCTGCACGACTCGCGACCAACCTGATGAAATGGACCGGCATTTCGCCACAGCACGTTGCTCGAACGACGTTGAACGCGCACGATCGCGGACGAATTTATGTAGTACCCCAACTCGATGCCAAAGTCTTGTGGCAACTCAAGAGAGCCCTACCCGGTCCTTTTACACGCACGCTGGGCCTCGTGGAGCGCATGGCCTCAAGGAACGATTCAGCCGAGTAGAGGAGCAGGAAAATGGCTTTCGCATACAGCGACATGCTCGAGACAATCAAGAACAAGCAATGGGCTCTCGCCGATATCGATTGGGACGCCCCTGGCGCGGAACTGATCACCGATGAACAGCGTCCCACACTCAAGCAATTCATGTCCGACGTGGTGTGGATTGAGCATGTTGGAGCACGTGCCTTCGCCGCGATGGCTCCGAAGGCGCCATTCGAAGCGCTCGGAGACATTTACCGTTACTTTCACGCCGAGGAGCAGCGTCACGCCAATGCCGAACTTGCCCTGATGCGTCGCTGGGGCATGCTGGAGGAAGGCGAGAAACCGGTCCCGAACAAGAATATTCGGCTGGTGATCGAATGGTTGGACCGTTATGCCGAAGCCCTGCCCCTGACCGTCATCGGGGCCGCGATTCCGGCACTGGAGACTGCGCTCGATGGAGCGCTGCTGAAGTTTCTCCTCGATGAGGTTGACGACCCTGTGTGCGGGGAGGTGTTCAACAAGGTCAACAGCGACGAATCGCGGCATCTCGCGGTTGGCTTCCAGGTCTTGAATGACCTGGGCGCCAGCCCGATGCGAATCCACGCCATTCAAACTGCGGGTGCTCTGGTCGACCCGCGCATTCTCACCGGCGCGTTGCTGTATATCCCGCTCCTGACGCGTATGTTGATGAATCTCAACGCTATGGGTCTGTCCGAGGAGAAGTTATACAATGCAGTGACGCGGTATGCCAATGTCGGCGACCGGAGTGAGCATACGCGGAGGGTGCCCGGTTATCACATCTTGAAGGCGCACATGTCGTCTTCCATCAAGCGGTCCCAGCCTCTGCACTTCGTGTCTCAGCGCCTTGGCAATGCGATTGATGTTTTCCCTGTTCAGATTTTCGGTCGGCCGCCATCCTGGACGGACGAACTGACCTACGAACCGGTTGCCAAATGACAGGCACCACGACGACGTTGATCGTCGGCGCCGGGTTCGCAGGTATCGGTGCGGCGATCAGACTGCTTCAGGAGGGCACGGATGACTTCGTCATCCTGGAACGGTCAGATCGCGTTGGAGGCACCTGGCGAGACAATACTTATCCCGGTGCGGCCTGCGATATTCCCTCGCTTCTCTACTCCTACTCGTTCGAGCCGAATCCGGGCTGGACTCGTACCTACTCGGGGAGCGCTGAGATCCTCGAATATATCGACGAGATCGTCATTAAGTACGACCTTGCCCGGTTCATCCAGTTTGATACCGATGTAACCGCCTTGGAATTCGATGAGGGTGCCGGCATCTGGGTGGCCGACACGGCCGACGGAACGCGTTATCAAGCTCGTTCGGTCGTGATGGCCAGTGGACCACTTGCCGACGCGAGCTTTCCGGATATTCGAGGTATCGACTCGTACGAGGGAAAGAAAATCCACAGCGCTCGATGGGACCAGGGCTACGACCTCCGCGACAAGAGGGTTGCAGTCATCGGGACGGGCGCGAGCGCGGTGCAGATCATTCCTGAGCTCGTGAAGTCGGCTGCGTCGGTCAAAGTCTTCCAAAGAACGCCCGGCTGGGTATTGCCCAGGTTTAACTTCAAGCATCCGGCTTGGGCGCGCTCGACCTTTAAGCAATTGCCGGCGAGCGAACAGGCGCTCCGTGACGCTTGGTTCTGGGCACACGAAGTGATGGCAGTGGGTATGGTCTGGAACACCGCCGCGACATCGGCGATACAACTGATGGCGAAGGCTCATCTGCGTCGGCAGGTGAAAGATCCCTGGTTGAGACGTCAATTGACGCCCCATTTCAGAGCAGGTTGCAAACGTATGCTCATGACCAGCGATTATTATCCTGCGCTACAGTCGGATAACTGTAAGCTGATCAGTTGGCCGATCGCCACGTTGTCACCGAACGGTATTCGGACCGCTGACGGTGTGGAGCACGAGGTGGACTGTATGGTGTTTGCCACTGGCTTCGATGTGGCCAAACGTGGCACCCCGTTCCCGATCAGCGGCCTCGGTGGTCGGAAGCTCGGCGATGAATGGTTCTTGGGGCGATACGCCTTCAAGAGCGTGAGCGTGGCCGGGTATCCGAATTTGTTCTTCACTTTCGGACCGAATTCCGGGCCAGGCCACAATTCGGCGCTCGTATATATGGAGGCCGCAATTGACTATATAGTCAAGGCGATCAAGCTCCTTCAGCAAAATGACATCGGTACTTTGGATGTGAGGGAGGATCGCCAGGACCGCTATCACTCCGAAATTCAGCGCCGCCTTCGACGTACAACATGGAATTCTGGCTGCAGCAGCTGGTATTTGACCGAGGACGGCTACAACGGGACCATGTACCCAGGTTTCGCGACCCAGTTTATGAGAGAACTATCCCACTTGGATCCTCATGATTACGTGATAACCCGGCGCGACGATACACACCTCGAGCTGACGCAATCACTCTGAATACAAATTTGCAAGGCTGACCGTCAGAACGGTGAAATACAGCAATGGATCGCAAGTCCGACCGTAATTACGAGATAATCATCATAGGAGCTGGATTTTCCGGCATCGGGTCTGGCATTAGCTTGATGAAGGCGGGATTTACCGACTTCTTGATGGTTGACGACGCCGATGGCGTAGGTGGTACGTGGCACTGGAACACCTATCCCGGTATCGCGGTCGACATACCGTCGTACAGTTATCAATTCTCATACGAAATGCGGCCCTCTTGGTCGCGTACATACGCCCACGGCAACGAGCTCAAAGCCTATGCGGAGCAATGCGTTGAAAAGTACGAGCTTGGAGACCATATTCGTTTCAATACAACCATCACCGCAGCTTGCTTTGACGAAAATGCAACATTTTGGCGTCTGACGACCGCAAAAGGTGAGGAGATCACCGCACGCTTCGTGATCAATTGCTCCGGCGTTCTCAGTCGGCCGAAATGGCCTGAAATCAAGGGGGTGCGAGATTTCGCCGGCGTTACGCTCCACACGGCTAGATGGGACGATACCAAAGATCTCAGCGGGAAGAGGGTCGCAGTAATCGGTACCGGTGCGTCAGCCGTGCAACTGATACCCGAAATCGCAAGAAAAGCAGAGAGTCTGACGGTCTTTCAGCGAACTCCAATTTATTGTCTGCCCAAGCCAGACTTCCCAATACCGACGTGGGCTGGAAGGCTTCTACATTTCCTGCCGGGGGCACAATTGGCGACCCGGACCGCGAGCCAGGCGTTCGTAGAAATCACTTTCCCAATCGCCGCTCACTTTCATACGGTGATACCGTTCGCCGATGTCATGGAGAGCGCCGCAAAGCGGTACATGCGGCGTGAAGTCCATGACCCGACGACGAGAGAACAACTCATTCCGCGCTACTCGTTGGGCTGTAAACGACCCAGCTTCCACAATTCCTATCTCGCAACGTACAACCGGTCCAACGTTTCGCTCGAGACGAGCGGCATAACCCATATCGACCATGCATCCGTCCATACTCGAGACGGCAAAGCTCATCCCATTGACGTCTTGATCCTGGCCACCGGCTTCAAAGTGATGGAGTCGGGCAACATGCCAACGTACGTGTTGAAGGGACGCGGCGGGCTGGAGCAGGCTACATGGTGGGACGAGCATCGACTGCAGGCCTTCGAAGGGGTGAGCGTCCCGGGATTTCCGAATCATTTCAACATCTTCGGTCCCTACGGCTACAACGGCGCCTCGTACTTCACGCTCATCGAGGCGCAGAGTCGGCACATCGTCCGCTGTCTTCGTCGCGCGCGGGCACTGGGTGCGAGCCTCGTCGAGGTTAAGAAGGAGGCGAATGACCGTTACTTCGCCGAAGTGCTGAGTCGTCGTCACAGGCAGGTTTTCTGGCAGCCGAGCTGTTCCAATGCCAACAGCTACTACTTCGACAAGCACGGCGACGTTCCACTCCGTCCATCAACGACTCTGGAGACGTATTGGCGAAGCCGCACCTTTCGCCTCTCGGACTACCGATTCGAGAATCGGCCCGAGGAGGTGTGTCCCCGGTGACCAGAATGGATGCCCCCGACTGGCAGCCCAGCCTTGCCAGCCATCTCGTCGCGATGTCCTCGCGAACCACGCTGCGCCCACTGACACAGCTGATGCCATCAAACGCCTACGGACTTGCGGTGATGGATCGCGTGCTGCGAACAGCGCTCGTCGCCTCACGGCCTCGGCGCGGCGTCACAGTGCGCAAGGTTGACACTGTATTCGCCGGAGGCCCGGTTCGTGGGGACTGGATCACCACACCTGTGATACATCCGCATGCGAACCCATTGCTGTACATCCACGGCGGTGCCTATTCTATGTGCTCGCCGGAGACGCACCGCGGTCTTCTCGGCGAACTCGCCTCCGCAAGCGGACGCCCAATCTTCGCCGTCAAGTATCGACTTGCGCCACGATATCCCTATCCCGCAGCCGCGGACGATGCACTGAACGCGTATCGCTGGCTTACCAGCGGAGGGTCCCCAGGTTCTTGCCAGCGCACCGTCGCGGTTGCCGGAGATTCAGCGGGCGGTCAGCTCACGATGGCCACGGCCTTGGGCGCACGTGCAGCTGGATTGCCGCTCCCTGATGCGATGCTGCTGATGTCTCCCGTCCTGGATCTCAGGTGCGAACTCGCCAGAGCGCGTGAACTTCGCCGCCGGGATCCTTTTGCCTCCGCTCAATCAGCGGCGCGCGCTCTTGACCTCTACGTAGGTGGTGCAGATCGCGGAGATCCGCGCCTCAGCGTGCTTGACGCGGACCTCACCTCGATGCCGCCGATCCTCATTCAGGTGGGCGGGAGAGAAATGTTGATCGATGACTCGCGCCGTCTCGCCGAGCGACTTCAATCAGCTGGATCCCACGTCGAGATCCAGGTATACCGGGGACAGATCCATGTATTCCAGGCTATGTTCCGGATTCTTCCCGAAGCCCGAGACGCGATTCATCGAGCGGGACGCTTCCTTGAAGCCTCGGGAGTCAGGTGAAAGTGTCCGAACAGGCAATGCACCTACACCTACACTTACACCACCTCCACCGCCGCAGCGTGAAGTCAGTCGTCTCTGCCTCATGAGCAGCAACTTCGCGACGGCCTGTCGCGCATACGATCCGTCGATCGTGATCATCGGGGCCGGCTTCGCCGGGGTTGCGATGGCCCACCGGCTGAAGAAGGACGGGTTCACGAACTTCACGATCCTGGAAAAGGCTGCAGACATCGGGGGTGTTTGGCGTGACAACACCTATCCGGGAGCGGCCTGCGACGTGCCGTCAGCGTTGTACTCACTCTCGTACAAGCCCAATCCTCGTTGGTCACGGCGGTATGCCGAGCAACCCGAGATACTCGAGTACCTCCAACGACTCGTGGAGAGTGGCGGACTGGCCGCACATCTACGCACACAGACCGAAGTTGTCGACCTGACCTTCGACGATCAGTCCGGGCGTTGGACCCTGGCTACGAGCTCGAACGAGACGATATGCTGTGATGTCGTCGTCTCGGCCGTGGGTCAGCTCTCCTTACCCCACATACCGGATATCGCCGACGCAGACACCTTTCAGGGGCCGCGCTTTCATTCGGCGCGTTGGGACCGATCGGTTTCGCTTCGCGGCAAGCAAGTAGCCGTCATCGGCACAGGGGCAAGTGCGGTCCAATTCGTGCCACACATCGCCCGCGAGGCAGAGCATGTCACGCTGTATCAGCGCACGGCTCCGTGGATCTTGCCGAAGTGGGAAAGCAGGTATGGAGTCCTTCACCACAGGGTGAGCGAATTATTGCCGATGGCGCTGCGCCTCGAGCGTTTCGCGGTATGGCTACTTTTCGAGTTGCTCGCTGTGACGCTAGTCGACGCGAAGCCCCTCTCACGCGTTCTCGGTGCGATCGCGCGCCGCCACCTACATCGGCAGGTTGCTAGCCCATCTTTGCGCGAGCAATTGATGCCTTCCGACGCGCCAGGGTGCAAGCGAGTGCTGTTCTCGAATGATTACTATCCAGCAATCGCGAGTGATCGCGTGTCGTTGGTGCCGAAGGCTATCGCAGAGCTCTGCGACAAGGGTGTGAAGACCGTGGATGGAGAGTTTCGTCCTGCAGATGTCGTGATCTACGGAACCGGGTTTCGCGCCACCGATTTTCTCGCCCCGATGTCCGTGCGCGGCTCTCGCGGAGTCTCCTTGGCCGAGGTGTGGAAGACCCAGGCATACGCATATCTGGGCATCACTGTCCCCATGTTCCCGAACTTGTTCCTGCTTTATGGTCCCAACACGAATGTGGGCTCGGGGTCGATCCTCTACATGATCGAGTCACAAGTCCGTCACATCGCAACGCTCATCAAGGTCGTGGCTGCTCATCCGGGTCATGCGGTCGAGGTCAAGTCAGAGATCGCGCACCGTTACAACACGCGCTTGAGAAGGCGACTACGGAGGTCGGTGTGGGCGCTGTGTGCGAGCTGGTATCGAACCTCGAGTGGGGAAATCCCGACG
Organism: Mycobacterium ahvazicum; assembly: GCF_900176255.2. Lineage (GTDB taxonomy): Bacteria > Actinomycetota > Actinomycetes > Mycobacteriales > Mycobacteriaceae > Mycobacterium > Mycobacterium ahvazicum. Next base: position 773,166 of record NZ_FXEG02000003.1, on the reverse strand, counting down.
AACTGGCCGGGGCCTACCTTGGTTTATCGACTCCTCACGCGGAAGCTGCGCGGCGGCGATTACGTCTTGAGAAGGGTCGGGCGTCTAAAGGTCGGAGGCCCCGCTGCACCGAGTCTGCCGGGTCCTGGGCCGGCCATGGGTGCGAGACGCGCACTTAACTCCTAGCCCAATATTGTCCAGATATTGACATCTAGCGCGCTTATGTAAAGACTAGCGATGACACGGTCAGAGCGGCTCAGCGTCCAGGAGGAACCATGACGAATCACCGTCTCGCACCCGCCCACCACGTGAAGGAGCGGTTGTCCTCTGTGATCATGGTGCCTGCGCCTCACGCCGTCGACGACAGATGGCGTCGATGGAGCCGGGACTGGCCGGTTCGTGAACTGGCACCGGCACCCGCGGGCAGTGGATTGAAAGCCGTCCGGGGGGATGCCGGACTGCCCTTCGTGGGTCACACGCTCGACTACATCCGATTCGGCTCGGATTTCAGTCGAGAGCGCTACGACCGTCTGGGTTCGGTGTCGTGGATGGGCGCGTTCGGCACCAAGATGGTGGTCATCGCCGGCCCGGACGCCACTCGAGAGGCGTTCACGAGCGAAGCGAAGGCATTCTCTCAGGATGGCTGGTCTTTCCTGATCGACGCCTTCTTCCATCGCGGTTTGATGCTCATGAGCTTCGACGAGCACTTGATGCACCGGCGCATCATGCAGGAGGCGTTTACGCGTCCGCGCCTGACCGGATACGTCGAACAGGTAACCCCATGCGTTCGCTCGGCAGTGCCTGCGTGGCCGGTGGGCCCGTCGGTTCGTATCTACCCACTGTTGAAGGAACTCACCCTCGACATAGCTACCGACGTCTTCATGGGCGGCCGTGGCAAGGACGAGAGCGATGCCGTCAACAAGGCGTTCGTCGCTACCGTCCGGGCGGCGAGTTCCCTTGTGCGTGTTCCGCTTCCGGGAACCAGATTCCGCGCTGGTGTGCAAGGGCGGCGCGTCTTGGAGGACTACTTCTTCCGGCATCTGCCGGCCGCGCGAGCCGGTGAAACGGAGGATCTGTTCGCTGCTCTCTGTCAAGCCACCACCGAAGACGGGGAGCGGTTTTCCGACGAGGATGTGGTGAATCACATGATCTTCTTGATGATGGCGGCCCACGACACATCGACGATCACCACCACAGCGGTCACCTATTTCCTTGCCAAGTATCCGCAGTGGCAGGAGGCAGCGGCTGCGGAAGCCGATGCCGTCGGTGACGGGTTGCCGGACATCGATGCCCTGGAGAAGATGACGGTCATCGACCTCGTGATCAAGGAAGCGCTCAGACTGCTTGCACCTGTTCCGCTGGTGATGCGCAAGACGGTTCGAGATGTCGCCATCGACGGATATCACATCCCCGCGAACATTTTGTGCGCCATAACGCCTGCCGTGAATCACTTCGATCGAACGATCTGGAGTGATCCGGAGCGGTTCGATCCCTCACGTTTCGACGAGCCTCGGCGCGAAGATCAACACCACCGATTCGCCTGGGTTCCGTTCGGAGGTGGAGCGCACAAGTGCATCGGCATGCAATTCGGGACGCTCGAGGTCAAGGCGATCCTGCACAGGATGCTGCGTTCGTTCACCTGGACGGTTCCGGAGAACTATCACGTCCGATGGGACAACACTTCGCTGCCCATTCCGGTGGACGGACTTCCGTTGGAAATGAAGCGCCGATGACCATTGACCACAGGCCCTACCTCGAACCCACGGAGTTCCTTGACTGGCAACAAGATTCGGTACGTGACTTCGTGTCATCGGCGATCCGTGGTGCCTGCGGCGACACCGAGAAGGCCATCGGCATCTTCACCGCGGTCCGCGACTCCATTTGGTACGACCCCTACACGGTGACCGATAACCCGCACGCCTATCGCGCCAGCACCGTCGCAACCGCAGAACGCGCCTACTGCGTTCCGAAGGCCGTGCTCTTGACTGCAGCGTGCCGAGCGGCGGGCATCCCGGCCCGGCTGGGGTTCGCCGACGTCCGAAACCACCTCCAGACCAAGACATTGCGCGAGCGGATGGGTGGTACCGACGTTTTCGTCTACCACGGTTACAGTCTCATGTTTCTCAACGGTGCGTGGGTAAAGGCGACCCCGGCGTTCAATCGCGAGCTGTGCGCACGTTTCGGTGTCTCGCCGATCGAATTCGACGGCCGTAGCGACGCGCTGCTCCATGGTTTCACCGGTGACGGCACCCAGCACATGGAGTATCTGCGCGACCGGGGAGCCTACGACGATCTACCCCTGGCAGACATCCTGCAAGCACTGAGAACGTATTACGGCACATTCATCGACCAGCCGAACTGTCGTCCCGACCTCTTCGCCTGAAAGGGCACTACGCGATGCAAAGCACGATGCAAGATGTTCCGCTCACGGTTTCGGCGATCGTTCAGCATGCGGCAGCCATACACGGTGACAGCGAGGTTGTCACTCCGACCGGAAATGGATATCGGAGAACGCTTTACCGCATTGTGCTGGCGCGAGTGGCTCGCCTTGCCAATGCGCTGCGCAGCCTTGGCATCACGGCGGACCAACGCGTGGCCACCTTCCAGTGGAGCAACCAGGAACATTTGGAGGCCTACTGTGCGGTTCCCTCCATGGGTGCGGTGCTGCACACTCTGAACATTCGTTTGGCTCCGGAGCAACTCGCGTACATCGCCAACCACGCGAGCGATCAGATTGTGCTAGTAGATGCTTCGGTTGCGCCGTTGTTGGCTTGCGCGCTCCCGGCGATGGCGTCGGTGCACACCGTCATCGCGACCGGGGAGGGCGACCTTGCCCCGCTACAGGGATGCGGGAAGACCGTTCTGCGTTACGAGGAAGTGCTTGCCGGCCAGGAAGAGTCATTTGACTGGCCTCGGCTCGACGAGCTGTCCGCCGCGGCCATGTGTTATACGAGCGGCACCACCGGGGATCCCAAAGGGGTCGTCTACAGTCACCGTTCGACGTACCTTCACTCCCTGACCGCCTGCACGGCTAACGCGTTGTCAGTTAGCGAGGCCGACCGTGTGCTGGCCATCGTCCCGATGTTTCACGCCAATGCGTGGGGGCTTATCTACGCAGCGTTGATGTCCGGTGCGGATCTGGTGCTGCCTGACCGGTATCTCCAAGCCGAACCGTTGGTGTCGATCATCGAAGACACCAGGCCGACCGTGGCCGGTGCAGTGCCGACGATCTGGAATGACGTCGACCGATATTTGGATTCGCACCCTGACCGAGACATTTCTTCACTGCGGCTGGTCGCATGCGGGGGATCTGCTGTTCCGCTTTCCCTGATGCGGGCGTTCGAAGAGAAGTACAACGTGCCCATTGTGCAGGCATGGGGTATGACCGAAACCTCTCCACTGGCTACCGTTGCACGCCCGGCTCGCGGAGCCGACGAGACGCGACGCTGGGAGATGCGCGCAAGCCAGGGTCGACCGATCTGCGGTGTCGAAATCCGGTTGCGGGACGACGACGGGAAAGACGTGCCGTGGGACGGTCGGTCAGTTGGGGAAATTCAGGCGCGCGGCCCTTGGATCACCGGTTCCTATTTCGGAGACAACGATACGGAGAAGTTCGATGAAGGATGGCTGCGTACCGGTGATGTGGGCAGGATCGACCCCCAGGGCTATCTGACACTGACCGACCGCTCGAAAGACGTCATCAAGTCAGGTGGCGAGTGGATCTCCTCGGTAGAGCTGGAAAACACGCTGATCGGGCACCCTGCCGTGTACGAAGCGGCGGTAGTCGGCGTCGCGGACGATAAATGGCAGGAAAGGCCGTTGGCGCTTGTCGTTGTCCACCCCGGAACCGACGTTGACATTGACCAACTCCGATCGTTCCTTTCGGGCAAAGTCGCCAAATGGTGGATTCCTGAGCGATGGAGCTTCGTGTCCGATATTCCGAGGACGAGCGTCGGAAAGTACGACAAAAAGGCCATCCGTGCCCGCCACTCTGCCGGCGAATACCTCATCGAAATCGAAACGTCATAACGTCGAATCCCAGGAATTCCAACAGTCGGAAGGTAATCATGTCCTCACCAATCTCTCCCTGGATGAATGCCGAATTACTCGAGCTTCGTGACCTCGCTGCGAAGTTCTTCTCGGCCGAATTGGCGCCGCATGCGAACCGCTTTGCAGACCAGCACCACGTCGACCGAGAACTGTGGAACCGAGCGGGCGAGCTGGGCCTGCTCTGCATGTCTATACCTGAGGAATACGGCGGAGGCGGTGGCACTTTCGCGCACGAAGCGGTCGTGCTCGAAGAGCAGGCCCGCATCGGTGACAGCTCATGGGGCGCGGGACTGCACAGCGGAATCGTCGCCCACTACATCCTGCAGTACGCGACTGAAGAGCTGCGCGCGCAGTGGCTTCCCAAGATGGCGTCCGGTGAAATGATCGGGGCGATCGCCATGACAGAACCGGGGACCGGGTCCGATCTCCAGAGCGTCAAGACAAAGGCCCTCCTTGACGGTGACGAGTACGTGATCACCGGCTCCAAGACTTTCATCACCAACGGCCAACAGGCCGACCTCATCATCGTTGTTGCCAAGACAGATCCGAGCCAGGGCGCTGCGGGCATCTCTTTGATCGCTGTCGAGGCTGACCGGGTGGGATTCCGGCGGGGCAAGGTTCTCGACAAAATCGGCCAGCGCGGCCAGGACACCTCCGAGTTGTTCTTCGATGAAGTGAGAGTTCCGCGCTCGCATCTACTGGGCCAGGCTGAGGGACAGGGCTTCATTCAGCTGATGACGCAGCTGCCACAAGAGCGACTCATCGTCGCGGTGGGGGCTGTCGCAGCGATGGAACTTGCCCTGGAGCAGACGCTCAAGTATACGCGTGAGCGGGAGGCGTTCGGTCGGCCTGTCTTTGGCTTTCAGAACACCAAGTTCACGCTGGCTGAAGCCGCGACCGAAACGCGCATCGCACGAGTGTTCCTCGACTACTGCATCGACCTGCACCTTGCGGGTCAACTCGACGTGCAGACCGTCGCCATGGCGAAGTGGTGGACCACTGAGCGAGCGATGAAGGTACTCGATGACTGTATGCAGCTTCACGGCGGATATGGCTACATGACCGAGTACCCCATCTCGAGATTGTGGGTGGATCAGCGCGTGCAAAAAATCTATGCCGGCACGAACGAGGTGATGAAGGAAATCATCTCGCGTTCCCTATGACGCAGATGAGTTGCCGCCTGCACGTTAGTCACCTGGAGGAGGATTGATGGCATCGATGGTGGTGCCGTATCGCCACGACATGGGCGGCCATTGCGGATCGGGGGCTCTTCGGGATTTGACCGAATGGGCCGGGATCCGTTGGAGTGATGACACCCCGGACGAAGGCATCGTGTTTGCTCTCGGCGGGGCCCTCGACTTCTCGTATGTTCGCTCGGCCCACCTACGTCCACCGATCTACCTCGTTGGACGCAGCGCGGACCTCGAAGACGAATACTTGACCCGGTTGGGCGCGCGCTTCGAGTGTCGTTCGACAGACGACCCCGATCTCGGTTGGAAATGGGTGACCGAACATATCGATGCCGGTACGCCGGTCATGGTGTGGACTGACATCGCCGAATTACCCTATCTGAGAACGCGTCTGAGTATGAGCCGACACGATGTCGTGATCGTAGGGTACGACGACGACGAGGAACTCGCGTTCGTGGTTGATAACGATCGCGATACACCTCAAGCCGTGCCTTACGAGAATCTACGGAAGGCGCGGGCATCGACGGGATTTCCCGTCCCCACGCGGCACACCACCTACGTGGTCGAGTGGCCCGGCGCCGCACCAGATCTCGGCAATGCTGCCCGGTCGGCCTTCCGTAGGTCCGCGGACGCGATGCAGGGTTCGTTTGTGAGCGCGCCGATCACCGAGGGCTCCGATTGTGAGATTCAGGTGCGTGGATTATCAGGGGTATCGACCTTTGTGGAGGACCTCAAGCGGTGGCCGGAGATCTTTGACGACGACACCCTCGACGGTGCCTTGTTTGCGCTGAGCGCCTTCATCGAAAAGGCTGGAACCGGAGGCGGTCTGTTCCGAGATCTGCAGGCACGTGGATGTCGACGCATCGCTGAAGAGTTGAGTTTCGAACCTGCGTTCCGAGCAGCGGAGGCTGCGAAGACCGCATCTGAGTTGTGGACCGCTGTTGCGCACACCGCATACAAACGCGGTGCAGATCCGCGCCGGCGAGCGAGTGGCGCCGCGTCCCTCGCTGCGCAGTTGCCGCGAGCCGAACGTCGACTTGCGGAGGCGCTGAGGGAGGCAGGGAATTTACTCCTATGAGTCCTGATTGCCTGTGGAGGAAATCAACCTGGGTGCGACCCAACGGATTTCTTTGTGAGTGCTTGGATTGCGTCAATAGAATGGAGATTCACGATGGCTGTCTTCGCTGATGCGGAAGAGGTTTACCGCTACCTCGCCGGCATCTTTCGACGAGGTTTGGAGAACGAAGACCTTGCGAACAGACTTGCCGGGTCCGGGGTGGTGTTACGGATCCACTACACCGATCCGGACGCGGTAGTAACCGTGGATATGCCGAAGAAGGTGATAGAGACCGGCGCGGACAGTGGCGTTACACCGAATGTCGAATTGTTCATGTCCGCGGATACCGGTAACAAGTTCTGGTTGGGAAAGGTGAACTTGACCATGGCGATGGCCAAAGGAACTGTACGAGCGAAAGGTCCTGTCACGAAACTGATCAAGCTCATACCGCAGGCCAAAAACCTCTTTCCAGAATATCGGGCAATCCTCGAAGCCGACAAGCGTCACGACCTGCTCAATGTGTGATGTCGGTGCGGTACCGCGCCCGGGCCCGGGTGAGCGGCCGGCGCGGGCCTCTGGGCGATGTGCCCGGAGATCATCCAGGACAGTTCGCGCGACCACCGTGCGCGGTCGGGATAACTACTCGAGAAGCGTAATTCGATAGAAGGGACTTCAACATGAAGACACGTGCCGCTGTTTTGTGGGGCTTGGAGCAGAAGTGGGAGGTCGAAGAAGTCGAGTTGGATCCGCCAGGTCCCGGGGAGGTCCTCGTGCGGCTGACGGCCACCGGCTTGTGCCATTCCGACGAACATCTGGTGACCGGCGACCTCCCGATCCCATTGCCGGTAGTAGGGGGCCATGAGGGTGCCGGCACAGTCGTGGAGTGCGGCGAAGGGGTTGAGGAACTGTCCGACGGTGATTCTGTCATCTTGACCTTCCTTCCCTCGTGTGGGCGCTGCTCGTACTGCGCGCGCGGCATGGGCAATCTCTGTGAGTTGGGAGCGGCGCTCATGATGGGACCGCAGATCGACGGCACCTATCGCTTTCACGCACGAGGCGAGGACGTCGGGCAGATGTGTTTGCTCGGGACGTTTTCCGAGTACACAGTGGTGCCGCAGGCATCCGTGGTCAAGATTGACGGCGGAATCCCCCTGGATCGGGCAGCCTTGATCGGTTGCGGCGTCACGACCGGTTACGGATCTGCGGTGCGGACTGGGGAGGTGCGCGCCGGGGACACCGTCGTGGTAGTGGGAACAGGCGGGATCGGAATGAATGCGATTCAGGGCGCGCGAATCGCGGGAGCGCTAGCGATTGTGGCGGTCGATCCGGTGAAGTTCAAGCGAGAGCAAGCGAGCGGGTTCGGTGCGACGCACACCGCGGCCTCGATGGATGAAGCTTGGTCGCTGGTCAGCGATATGACGCGGGGCAAGCTGGCTGATGTCTGCATCCTCACCACCGATGTGGCTGAGGCCTCCTACACCGCGGAAGCGCTGGCCTTGGTCGGAAAGCGCGGACGCGTCGTGGTCACGGCCATCGGGCACCCCGACGACTCATCGATCTCAGGATCACTGCTTGAAATGACGCTTTACGAGAAGCAGATTCGTGGCGCTTTGTATGGCTCATCCAATGCGCCACACGATATTCCGCGACTGGTCGAGCTGTACTCCGCGGGGCTGTTGAAGCTCGACGAGTTGGTCACCCGCGAATACTCCCTCGACCAAATCAATGAGGGCTACCAGGATATGCGTTCAGGAAAAAATATCCGAGGGCTGGTCCGGTTCTGAAGAGCATCATGCCCACTGCTGTCTTCATGTCCTTGCGTTGCTGCAGATCATGCGGCCGGGCCGCTTGGGTGGTTGGCGTCGGGCCCTTCTTTCCCGTCGTGAGGACGGCAAGCATCAGACCCCTCATCGATCATCTATCACATTCTCTGGGAGGCTGAGATGACGGACGCTGGCACGACCACGGCAAGCAGGGATGGGGCTGCTCGTTTCGCTATCGCCCCGGAGGTGTGGACCACGCCGGAGCGACGAGCGCTGAGCCAAATGGCGCGGTCTTTCGTCGAACGTGAAATCGCGCCGAAGCTAGCGGAATGGGAGCACGTGGGTGAGATTCCGCGCGACCTGCATCTCAATGCTGCCGAGGTGGGGCTTCTCGGAATCGGGTTCCCGGAAGAAGTCGGCGGCAGCGGCGGCAATGCGATTGACTCTGCACTGGTCACTGAGGCCATCCTGGCCGCAGGCGGGTCCACTGGCGTCTGCGCCGCCTTGTTCACCCATGGCATTGCCCTTCCCCACATTGCCGCCAATGGCTCCGACGCCCTGATTCAACGATATGTCCGTCCTACGCTCGCAGGAAAGATGATCGGCTCGCTGGGCGTTACCGAGCCTGGGGCAGGCTCAGATGTCGCGAATTTGCGCACACGCGCGGTGCGCGAAGGGGACACCTACGTGGTCAACGGAGCAAAGACGTTCATCACCAGCGGAGTTCGAGCGGACTTCGTTACTACGGCGGTACGCACCGGCGGACCGGGTTACGGTGGAGTTTCATTGCTTGTGATCGACAAGAATTCGCCTGGATTCGAAGTGTCCCGCCGGTTAGACAAGATGGGGTGGCGATGTAGCGACACCGCCGAGTTGTCTTTCGTCGACGTTCGCGTACCGGCTGACAACCTGGTGGGGGCAGAGAACAGTGGGTTTTTGCAGATCATGCAGCAATTTCAGGCTGAACGGCTCGGCATCGCCGTCCAGGCGTACGCGACGGCGGGTCGGGCTCTCGACCTTGCCAAGAGTTGGGCGCGGGAACGTGAAACGTTCGGTAGACCCTTGACGGGGCGCCAGATCATTCGCCATAAGCTTGCGGAGATGGCTCGACAGGTCGACGTGGCGTGCACCTACACCCGTGCGGTCATGCAGAGGTGGCTAGCGGGGGAGGATGTCGTTGCCGAGGTGTCGATGGCCAAGAACACCGCTGTGTATGCGTGCGACTACGTGGTCAATGAGGCGGTTCAGATCTTCGGTGGGATGGGCTACATGCGTGAGTCTGAGATCGAGAGACACTATCGAGATTGCCGAATTCTCGGAATAGGCGGCGGCACCAACGAAATCATGAACGAGGTCATCGCCAAACGTATCGGACTCTAGCTACTTGATTGAATCGCCCTGACTTTCCCGGAGGCTCGGGTTATTGGATTCCGGCCAGGGGTTGGTCGGTCCCATGTGCATCGTAGAACGCGGCTTCGAACTCGGTGGGTGGGATGTCATTAAGGTAGCTGTGTAAGCGGCTGGTGTTGTGCCAGTACACCCAGCTCAGGGTCGCGAGTTCGACGTCCTCGACGGTCTTCCACGGCCTGGTGCGGACTGGCCCGTAGATCAGCTCCGCCTTGTAGTAGCCGTTCACCGTCTCCAGGGCATTATCGTAGCTGTCTCCGATCGTGCCGATCGAGGGGACCGCTCCGATCTCGGCGAGCCGTTCGCCATAGCGGATAGAGGTGAATTGCGATCCGGCATCGGAGTGACATGTCAAGCCCGGCAACGTGTTTCCGCGTCACCAACGAGCCATCTCCAACGCATCCAGCACCATGGTGGTACGCATGTGCGACGCTACCCGCCAGCCCACGATCATCGGGTCTGCTGCACCAATAGGTGACATCTGAGTTGGCTTGCCCAAAGCGGGCGGGCTGGAAGGATGTCAGTGTGCCTAGGCCCTACCCCCGTGAATTTCGCGACGACGTCGTCCGCGTTGCCCGTAACCCGACGACGGGGTGACGATCGAGCAGATCGCCACCGATTTCGGCGTGCACCCGATGACGTTGACCAAGTGGATGCGCCAAGCCGACGTCGACGAGGGCGCCAAGCCGGGTAAGAGCACCAATGACTCCGCTGATCTGCGCGAGCTACGACGCCGAAATCGGTTGTTGGAACAAGAGAATGAAGTCTTACGGCGGGCAGCGGCGTACTTGTCGCAGGCCAATCTGCCGGGAAAAGGGTCTACCCGCTCGTAAGTGAGCTCGCCGCCGACGGGATTCCCGTCGCGGTGACGCGCCGGGTACTCAAGCTCGCCCGCCAGCCCTACTACCGCTGGCGGGCAAATCCCATCACCGATGCCGAACTCGTCGAGGCATACCGCGCCAACGCCCTGTTCGACGCGCACGGCGAGGACCCCGAGTTCGGCTACCGCTACCTCGTCGAGGAGGCCCGTGAGGCCGGCGAGCCGATGGCCGAGCGCACCGCCTGGCGCATCTGCTCACAGCAGCAGTTGTGGAGCGTGTTCGGCAAGAAGCGCGACAAGAACGGCAAACCAGGACCGCCGGTGCACGACGATCTGGTCCAGCGCGACTTCACCGCTGAAACGCCAAACATGTTGTGGCTCAGCGACATAACTGAGCATTACACCGGCGAGGGCAAGCTCTACCTCTGCGCGATCAAGGATGCATTCTCCAACCGCATCGTGGGTTATTCGATCGACTCCCGAATGAAGTCACGCCTGGCGACCGCCGCGCTGCGCAACGCGGTCGGCCGCCGTGGGGTGGTCGCCGGCTGCGTGGTTCACACGGACAGAGGGTCGCAGTTTCGAAGTCGAAAGTTCGTCCAGGCCCTGCACCATCACGGCATGGTCGGCCCAATGGGACGTGTCGGCGCGGCCGGCGACAACGCGGCGATGGAGAGCTTCTTCAGCCTGCTGCAGAAGAACGTCCTCGACCGCCGCCGCTGGGCCACCCGAGAGGAGCTGCGGATCGCCATCGTCACTTGGATCGAACGCACCTACCACCGACGTCGCCGCCAAGGCGCCCTCGGCCGGTTGACCCCCGTCGAATACGAAGCCATCATGACCACGACGGCCAGTCAGGCCGCGTGACCGAAATTGTCACCTGATCGTGCAGCAGACCCACTTCCTGATAGAGCTTGGCACAGGCCTCTTTGGTAGGTGCACCGTCCTCGCGTGAGTCAGATGCATCGGGGTCGGGAGGCATATTAGACACGGCACGACCTTAGGACGGCGGTCTCACATGTCACGCCGACGCGCCGTTTGCTGTGGTGGGTCTGCTCCCGCAGCGCGGGGACAATATGGAGACCTTTCGGTCACATCGGTCACATCTGTCACAGGCAGCAAACACTCCGAAACGACAACAACCCTGCCTGAGCAGTGCGTTTGCATGGTGCGCCGTCAGGGTTTCGAACCCCAGACCCGCTGATTAAGAGTCAGCGGCTGTCAGCGATGCCTGGGCTACCGGCGTCGCCGCGAAAACGTCAGAGTAGCCCTATCTGCTCAGGTTCCTCGACGCTAGACCCGTTAAACTCCACCAGCGTATGACGGATCAATGGACGGTTTTTACGCCACTGGTTGGTCGAAGTCAAACAACCAGAACGCTATTTATCGACAATAGGTTGTTTGACAAGTAGTCACTGAGTAGAGTAGTAGACGTGCTCTCTGCTTCGATTCCTGCCCGCTTGGTCGACGCAGGCGTGCGGATGGTGACTGGTGATGCACACAGCATCACATACCGAATCGATGGCCGCGCCGTAGTAGCGGACCTGGTTCTGGCAGAACGTGTGCCATCTCCGGCCGCAGTCCTTAGTCGTGTGCGCCGCCATCCAGGCCGCCGCGTATTCGTGGTGTGCGAGACCATCTCAGATGAGGCACGTTCAGCGCTCCTGGCTCAGGCTGACGTGGATCTCAGCGTCGGCAGCACCGGCGAACTGGTGCTCTCCGGGCGAACCTACCGAACGCCAACACCAGGACGGCCGCCCCGCGCCGCCAGCGAGCGCAGCTGGCGGCGGCGGGCGGCTGAACGGGTCTGTGTGCTTACGCGCGGTCACCTCCGCCAACGCGACATTGCCGCGGCCATCGGAGTTAGCCAGCAGGCGGTGTCCAAAATGACCGAGAAGGATCCGCTGCCGGACACGCCGATGACCGAGGCTGCGCGCCGGGAGCTCCTGGTGAAACTGGCATTGGTACCTGCGGACAGCGGACTTGTCGAAACGTACTGGTATGGAATGGATCCGGTAGTGGAGCAGGTGCGCAGTGCGACCCGACTCGGCGCCGAGCTCACCGTGCCGATCCTTGCTGGCGGCGAGGTCGCCGCCGACGTCCTGCGACCGTGGCGGGTACCAACCAGAGGTCTGGTCTATGCCAAAGAACTGGTCGACCTCTCCGAGTTCGGTTTGGTGGAGGCCACCGCCGAGGAAGCGACCTTGACTGTGCGGGTTCCCGCCGACCCGACCGTCTGGACGACCGCGGCCTGGTGGCGGCGGATTCGTGATACGCAGCGTTCCGACATCATCACTGTGGATCCAGTGATTGCGCTTCAGGACCTCAGCGGCGGTGCCGATCTTGGCGACGGTGCACCGCAGCATCTCAGCGACTGGATCGTGCACCGGTGACCGGAACAGCATCGGTGCAAATCGCCTGCACTGCGGTGGCCGACGACAACGGAATGCGTGCACTGCGCGACGTGGCCGCAGTCACTGCCGACATCGAGTACCGCGTCATCGGCGGTCACATGGTGCGACTGCTGCGGCACGTCTACAACGTGTCGGGCATACCGCGACTGACCTCCGACGCAGACACCGGGATCGACGTCAACGTGGCGTCCACCGGGAACCTCCACGATCGACTCACCGCACTGGGGTACACCGCTGAGTGCGGCAACCGCTACGAGCGGGGTGAGCAAGCGGTCGACCTCTTAGTTCCCACCGCAGCCAAACCAGGCAAGCGGATCATCGGCGAACGAGCCTTCGACGGAGCGCCAGGGCTGCGGTTGGCGCTCGCCCTACCGCCGATCGAAGTCGCCGTCACAGCCCGACTCACCGACGGCGACACGGTTGAGTTCGAAGTTCCGGTTCCCGACGTCGAGGCAGCATTCGTGTTGAAGATGCTGGCACGTACCGTTCGCGACTCCGAACGTGACCTCCAGGATATCGAGACACTACTGGAGATCGTCGCGTCACAACCCGATTACCACGCTTCGCCGTGGCGCCTGGGCGACCCCAAGATCACAAAGGCCGGCGAGCGCGGCGACGCTGCGCGTGTGGCAGCGCAGATGATCTCCAGTCCGCCGACGAGGGTGCCGGCCAGAGTGCGGGCGCTGCTCCGGCGCCATGTCGCCATCGTGTCGCGATGACGCACCAGCAGACAGTCGTTCGTTTCCGTGCGGCTACGCCGAGCGAAACGGTTTCGGTCTCGACGGAGCCGGCAAATGCTGAGCCGGAGCATTGACATGGCTGCTGGCTGCGCGGGTCCCCACGCCGGTGGCAATAACGGCTAGGTCGTTGTCGGCGGAGCGGCGTAGTCTAGTTACATGGATGTAGTTCCCGCGACGCCTGCCAACCTTGGTAATGGTACGTCCTCGCCGGGACCTGGCGAATTCGCCGCGCAGGTCTATCCAGCAGCCGAGCGCGAGGCGGCTGGCCCGCGCCCCGAGCGCTTCCAGGTCCTCGCTCTCGATGGAGGGGGCGCCAAGGCGTTGTTCACTGCGCATGTGCTTGCACGTCTGGAGCAGGATCTGGGCGTTAGGATCACCGATTCCTTCGACCTCATTGCTGGCACGTCGGCGGGCGGCATCGTCGCACTGGGTCTCGGTGCGGGCCTCACGCCGAAGGAGATTGTCTCCCACTACGAAGAACTGGTCGAGAAAGTCTTTCCGGCGTCGAGGCGGCGAGGATGGCGCCGACCACGGCAGCTGAGATCGCCCATCTATGACGCAGAGGCGCTGCGGCAAGCGTTGACCGGCGTCCTCGGAGCCCGACTCCTTGGCGACAGCACGAAGCGACTCGTCATTCCCGCGTGGGATGTACAACGCGGGGCCGTGCACATCTTCAAGACTCCGCACCACACACGGCTGACCCGCGACTGGCGCATACCGATGGTGGACGTTGCACTGGCGACCTCGGCGGCGCCGCTGTACTTCCCCGCGGCGTACGTCGACGGACACAGGCTCATTGACGGCGGAGTATGGGCCAACAACCCGGCTGTCGTCGCGATCGCCGAGGCCGTCAGCATGCTCGGTGTTCCTCTCGACGCGATTACCGTCCTCAACGTCGGCACCATTGATCAGCTGACCGATCACCCCAAGCGCTTGGACCGCGGCGGACTCTTACACTGGGCAAGACCGATTGCCCCGCTGATCCTTAACGCCAGCAGCCGTGGCGGACAGGGCCTCGCCGAACACTTGATCGGCAAATCCAACTACACGCGCTTCGACGCTCTAGTGCCCGGCGGCCTCTACGCACTGGACTCGGCGGACCCAAAGGACGTGGCCGGCCTCGCTGCCTCAGTCAGCCGAGAACTCAGCCCTAGCTACACCGCGAAATTCGCTGACCACCAGGCGCCCGCATACACACCGGTGAACGGACGCCGACACCGCGACGATCCGGGCAGCATTTCACACACGGAGGCCCCCAATGCAACTCGCTGACCACTTCAACGTCTTGCTGAAAGACACGGTCAATCTCAGCCAGTTCAAACTGGACCTACTCAACCAGCGCGTCGAAGCCATCTATAAGGCACTCAAAGCCGACGTCGAAATCGGTGCGCTGATCACCGGCAAGACGCCGCAAGGCTCCTGGGCACACCGCACGATCATCAACCCCGTCGGTGACAACGAGTTCGACGCCGACTTCATGCTCGACATGAGCCAGAACCCGGACTGGGCCGACAACCCCAAGACCTACATCGATGAGGTCTACGCAGCCCTGCATCGGCACAGCACCTACGGCACCATGCCGCACTCACGTAAGTGCCGCTGCGCGCGGCTCGTCTACGCCAACTCCATGCACGTCGACATCGTCCCTCACCTCAACCTGGCCGACGGTCGAGAGGTCATCGTCAACCGCGACGACAACGAGTGGGAGCTGACCAACCCGCAGGGTTTCACCGATTGGATGAAGAAACAGGACTCTATCGCCAGCGGGAACTTACGCAAAGTGATCAGACTCATGAAATACCTTCGTGATCACAAGAATTCGTTCACCGGCACACGTTCAGTCCTGCTGACCACCATGCTGGGGGAGCAGGTAACAGACTTGCGCAAGCTCCTGGACCCGAGTTACTACAGCAACGTCCCCACAACTCTTCTTCATGTCGTGCAAGACCTCGACACCTGGTTGCAAGCGAACCCGATCAAGCCCTCCATCGCCGACCCGTCCGGTTCCGGCGTGACGTTCGACCACCGGTGGGGACCAGACCCCGAGAGCGCTCAGGCGACCTACAGCTACTTCCGTGACCGAATCCACGTGCATGCCGCCGACATCGAAGCGGCCTACGAGGAGAAAGACAAAGACCGCAGTGTCCAGCTGTGGCAGAACATCTTCGGCGACGGATTCAAGGCGCCGGCCACAACAACCGCTAGCGCGAAGTTTCCAGCAGCCACCTCTGCCGCGGACTCAACAGTGGGGCGCTCTGGTCGGGCAGGGTGACCAGACGCCACCAGCCCACGCTGACGGGCTGGCAGAAGCATCTCCTCGCCGAACTCAAAGCGCTAGCGCAACAACGTCCCAACGAAATCCAGGTCCGAGGAAGACCCACGCTCGACGCTAGCGGCGAGGCGTCGCTCCGCATCTCGCTACGCACGGCCGCCATCCCGCATCATCCGGGTGGCCTGCAACTTCAAGAGACCGAGGAGTTCATCCTTCAGCTTCGCCCCTCTTCGTACTCGCTACCGGCTATCGACGTTGATCACACTCGGTTTCTCGGCTACCCCCATGTGCTCGCGGGTCAACGACTATGCATCTATTTGGATCCTTCACGGGAATGGCAGCCGACGCTTGGTGTGGCCGGCCTACTCACCCGCCTTTGGGACTGGCTCGTCGACGCGGCCGCCGGAAACTTCCACGCCGCCACCGCCATGTACCACGCTGTTGGCGGAGTGCCGCATCAGGCACATGACACACCGACGATCGTTACCCGAGAACCCGGACCGGCGAAGCGCCACCAAACGGCTCACCTGATCGCCCGGTCAACGCACCGATACGACCTGACGTACTCGCCTGGAGCTGCCGGGCATCGCGTACCGGTAATTACCCTGGCCACCGCGCTGCCGTTCGGTGCCGCATCCACATTCGCGCTACTGCTTGCTCTCCTGGACGACCCCTACCTTGACCGCCTCGAAGGACGGGCTCCCCGGATCGCACCGCAATCGCCGGCGTTCCTCACCGCCCTCCTGGCGAGTGCGTTACGAAATCACCACGACGCCGAGCAATACTTCGTCCTCGCCGTGCCGCACCCCGCTGGAGGCCCACCCCACCTCTTGGGCGGACGGCTCCCCACCCCAACGGCGAATGCGCTCCGCGAGGTCGCGCAGCAACGGGGTGTGGGGATTGTTCTCGACCCCGCGAAGATCAACACTGAAATCCCGATTGAGTGGTGCAGGATGTCCGACGAACGACCCGAAGTGACAACCCGTCGCGACGACGGCCGCCCCGTGAACGGATTTCAAGGAAAGACTGTCCACATCTGGGGCTGCGGCGGGCTCGGATCATGGATCGCCGAATTCATCGCTCGCGCAGGAGCATCGGAGATCACCGTGTGCGACCCTGGCATCGTCACCGGCGGCTTGCTCGTCCGACAAAACTACGTCGAAGACGACATTGGCCGTTCCAAAGCCGAGGCACTCGCTGGACGGCTCCGCGCGATCCGTGATGACCTGACGGTCACCGTCGCAGAAGGGCACCTCCCAGAAGACCACACGTCGTGCCTGGCAGCGGATCTCATCATCGACGCCACAGTGAACAACGGCATCACGAGCTGTCTCGATGCGTTGGCAACTGCGCCGACGCGAAAGGCATTGATCGCTCAGGTCGCCACAGACGCTCGCTCTGGCACGCTCGGCCTAGCCGTGCTGTGCGCCGCAAGCGCAACAGCGACAGTTTCCAGCATCGATCAAGACGCTGGCCGAACAATCCAGGGCGACAGCGGACTTGAGCTCTACCACACGCTGTGGCAAGAACCCAGCGATGACGAACTTATACCAACCAGGGGCTGCTCGGTCCCCACATTCCACGGCTCGGCAGCCGACCTCGTAGCGGTCGCAGCCACACTCGTCAACCTGATCGGAAGCCACCTCCAACAACCGGACTCCGCGGTTTCGGGCACACACCTCATCGCTCTGCCGCACGCGGCCAGCGGCCCCCGACACCACTTCCTCCCCGGTGTAACGCACCCCATGGATCACACAGCAGGGACAGAATGAGGGCAACGGAACGTCAACGCAATGCCCCATCAGAGGGCGTCATTGTCGAGCGTCTTCGCACCGAGGCAACCAACTGGATCAACGCCGTGGCGCTCCAATCAGGACGCATCGACCGACGCTTCAACAAGCGGCACGCCGACCACGTGGAACTCCAAACTCTTGAACGTGACCTGCACTTCTTCCTGTTAGCGGCGGTACGCCTTCGCCGCTGTATCGAGCAGGTGTCTCGATACCAGTAAAGAAAGTTCTCACATCGCAGGTCAGCGACGGTCAGGCTATTGGTCCGGCCTGCCGCTCGCGGCGTCTCGATGCGGCGAGCAGCGAGGGCAGCTGCGCCTCGTCGTGATGCCAGCCCTGTGGCCTGCGACTTAGTTCCGGCGCCGGTCGTGGGTGCATGTATGCGTGGCGGCGGACGGAGGGCGGAGCGCAGGGAGCGGCGCGGACGGGAGCGCCAGCGGACGGGAGCAGAGCGAGCGTAGCGAAGCCTGCTGGTGGCCGCCGGTTCCTGCGGGTCGCGGGTGTCCAGGATCTGCGCCATCAGCCGCGACGGGGCTGCGGCATGGTGCTGGGGCTCGTAGGCTGGCGGTTGTGAGCGTAGTTTTGGCGCAGCGTGCACGGCGCGAGGCCGAGGCGCGGCTGGCTGAGCAGCCGCGGCGGTTGGCGCATGTCCGGGGGGTCGCGACGACTGCCGAGCGGTTGAGCCGGCGTTTCGATGCTCAAACGGCGGACTGTCTGGTCGCGGCGGGGTGGTTGCACGATATCGGTTACGCACCGTCGGTGCGCCGGACCGGTTTTCATCCCCTTGATGGAGCGGAGTTCGTGCGATCGGCGGGTTTCGGGGAGCTGGTCGCTTCCTTGGTGGCCTTTCATACCGGAGCGCACGCGGAGGCTGCCGAGCGGGGCTTGTCGGGTTTGTCCGCGTTCAGCGATCCGCCCAGCAATGTCCTTGATGCGTTGACTTTTTGCGATCTGACGACTGGACCTGACGGGGCGCCGATATCACCGCGAGATCGACTACGCGACGTGTTGGCGCGTTATGGATCCGAGGACCCGGTGCACCGGGCGGTCGACGCGGGCCGCGACGAATTGTTGGCGGCGGTCCGGCGAGTACGCGACTGGCTGTAGCCCAGCGGTCAGCCGAGGTAGGGGCTGTCGCGGCGTTGCAGGTAGTGCTCGACGCGCAGTCGCATCGACGGATGCATATCCAGGCCAGCGATGTCGTCGGGGGCAGTCCAGGCGATGTCGGTGCTTTCGTGGTCGATGGCGAGGGTCCCGCCGAGCACCGTGGTGGCGAACAGTAGCGAGAATTGTTGGCGCACTTCGCCATCGGTGAACGCGACCACGTGGTGGGGGTTGGTGTAGACACCGACCAGACCCGTGACTTCGACGTCGAGCCCGGTTTCTTCTTTGACTTCCCGCACGGCGGTGTCGGCGATGGTTTCGCCGATGTCGTGTCCGCCGCCGGGTAACGCCCACAGGGTGTTGTCGCGGCGTTTGATCAGCAGAATACGACCTTGTTCGTCGGTGACGATGGCCGAGGCGGACGGAACGACACTGTTGGGCGCCGGGGCGTTGGGGTCATTGTAGTAGTCGGTGCGCATCGGGGGTCAGCCTTTCGCGGTCAGCGGTCTGGCGCGGTTCCAGACCTGGGTGAAAGCGTCTTCGAGGGTGGTCCAGAGCCTTGGCTCATGGTGACGTGACAGAACCAGCACAGGGTTGTTGCGCCCGGGTGAGCCGTAGATGTGGAAGTTGACAATCATGGCGTCATCGACCCGAAAGATCGACGTGTAGAGCGCGGTGTCGTGGGTGCGAATGTCCAGCCCCGGGGTACAGGCGTGAGGGGCGAGCAACTCCACCGACGTGCGGCAGCGGGCGATGACAGCCTCGCCGATCCCTTCCTCCTCACCGCGCAAGATCGTGGTCGCAGTGTCGGGATCCCCGACGAGAAACCGCACCGACACACCGCGGGCGGCGGCGGCGAGCAGGGTGTCGAGGAATCCGTCGAGGGTGTCGAACAGGAACGTGGCCGCGAGCACGAGGATGTCGATGCCGGTGGTGGCGTCGGCGAAATGCTGCTGCCACGTCGTGATCGGCAGCTGAGTACGGCTGGCATACAGGGTCGCGGTGAATGGCCCACCCGCAGACGCTGTTGTCACTGCACGGGCGGTAGCGGCCGGGTACTGCTTGGGCCACAGGTCATGCGGAGTGCAGTCGAGCACCTCGCTGGCGCTGCGGGCGTTGTGTTCGCGAATTCTGTAGTCGCTATCGGCCAGCCAGCGTCGCACCGACTTGATATCGACACCCACCGCGGTGGCGAACCGCTGCGAGGACAGACCTTTGGCCTGTAGCCGCTGCGCGAGGCGATCGTTGGGAGTGATGGCGGCCTCGGTGCCGTCCTGCTCGTCCATCGTGTCAGCGCACATCTTCCCGTGTCGTCCGTATCCATCCTTCAGCGCGTGGTGTCTAGTTTGCCATGCGATTGCCGCCACCCTGCGGCGATAGTGTCGGTGTGATGTCCGTGGGTATGTCCGGCCGTGTCCGAAATGCCCGTGGATGTGTCGGAAATGTCGGCACATGTCTCTCGCAACGTCCGTGATGTCCACGTGAACTGAATCCAGCGCCGGACCGGCGTCAACATCTCACGAAAGGACTAGTAGGACAATGCGTTTGAGAATCGATACGTCTGGAACTCGTTTTATCGTCACCCGCGCTCCGGAGCCACGGCTGAACTTCGAAACCGGCGCCCCGAAAGTCGACACCGCCACCGGGATGCCGATGTACGCCACCCAGGTCCTCGCGCTGGATGACTCCGGCGGCGAAGTACTCAATGTCACCGTGGCAGGAGACCCCAAAGTTACAGTCACGCAGTCTGTTTCGGTGGTTGGTCTGGTGGCCATCCCGTGGGCCCAAGGTGATCGCAGCGGGGTGGCGTTCCGCGCTGATGCCCTCACCCCCGCCACCGCCAGTGGTGCTGCGCCGAGTGAGCAGACACGCCCGCAGAAGTAACCCCAAGCGGGTGTGGGGTGCGGTGAACCGATCACCGCACCCCGCCACCCCGGGCATTGCTGTTGACCACACGCTCACGGAGGGCATCTCTCATGACATCGAACAATAAGAACACCACCAACAGTGGATCAGGCGATGACGACTGGTTCGGAGAACTGGTCATGTCGCTGTTCACCGCAGCCGGGTATGTGCTCTGGTGGGCGGTGCTGTTCCCGGCGATCAGCGTGCCCATCATCGCCAGCCTCGTGCTTGCCATCAGCCACGGCCCACGCGTGGGCCTGATCTGCGCGATCGTGTGCAGTGCCGGGTATGCGGGCTGGGCCTGGCTCCAACCGGGGTCATTTCGCGCCTGGGTGACCGAACCGGTACGGCGGCGCTGGCTCACGTGGTCGCGCTACACCCGCACCTGGGAATCGACCTGCACCTTGCACGGCCTGACGGCCACACTCGGCGGACGCACCCTCACTCCCACCCTGCGCACGGTGACAATCGGTAAAACCACCGATGTGCTGGCGGTGCGCATCGTCACCGGCCAGTCCGTGGCAGATTGGCATAAACAGTCCGACGCGCTGGCCGCCGCGTGGCGCGCCGACCGCATCAGCATCACCGCCACCTCGCCTGGCGAACTGCGCATCACTTTAATGCGGGCAGACGTGCTCGCTGAACCGATCGTCCTGCCCATGCCCGCCCCGGCAACCCCGGTGGACCTGGCGCTGGTGCGGGTCGGGATCACCGAAACGCGGCATTGGTGGCAAGTGCCGCTGCTCGGTCACCATGTGCTGATCGCCGGGGCAACCGGCGCAGGCAAAGGCTCAGTGCTGTGGTCGTTGATCGCCGGCATCGCCCCCGCGGTGAAGACCGGACTGGTGCGGTTATGTGTCATCGACCCCAAAGGTGGCATGGAACTCGGTGCCGGAGCACCCCTGTTCACCGTGTTCACCCACGACGCCACCGACACCACCCTGGAGCTGCTACGCCAGCTCGTCACGGTGATGCACGCCCGGGCGAATCGTCTGCGCGGCCACACCCGACTACACACTCCCACGACGTCGGAGCCGTTGTTCGTGGTAGTGATCGATGAAATCGCAGCACTGAGTGCGTATGTGACCGACCGCAAGGTCCGCACCGAAATCGAACAACTCCTGGGCCTCCTGCTCTCGCAAGGCCGCGCAGTCGGCATCAGCGTCGTCGCCGCGGTGCAAGACCCCGCCAAAGACACCCTGCCGTTAAGGCAGCTGTTCACGGTGCGGATCGGGTTGCGCCTGACTGAAGCCACCCAAACCACTATGGTCCTGGGACAGGGAGCACGCGATGCCGGCGCCGAATGTGACCGCATCCCCGACGCGACACCGGGTGTTGGCTACATGATGGTTGACGGCACCGCCTACGCCCAGCGGGTGCGGGCCTTCCACGTCACCGACCACGACATCACCGCGCTGGCCACTCGCTTCCGCCGACCCCCGAGCCGACCGAACAAGACCCACCAGCCACACAACACCGATACCGGGCACACCGTGAGTGAGGGCAGCGGTGAATAGCTCCATGACATCGGCGCAGCTTGCCCTGCCGGGTGTTCCGGATACAGTTGATACCACCCGAGTGGTCGAGCAGATGGTGCGCCGGGCCGCGTCGATGGGATACCAATCCTGGTGGCGACGAGCAGAATCCGTCGGATTCTGCGCTCACCCCATCCAGCTGATCGGTACCGATGAGTACGGGCGTCAGCGGGTGGTGTGGACGCGGTGCAACAACCGTCGCGCCCACATTTGCCCGTCGTGTTCAGATCTCTACGCCCGCGACACCTGGCAACTCGTGCACGCCGGCGCTGCGGGAGGCCACCACGGCATGCCCACCGCGGTGGGCGATCATCCGCAAGTTTTCCTCACCCTGACTGCCCCCAGCTTCGGGGCCGTCCACACCGCCACGACGTCGGGGGACAAGAAAGCGCAGGTATGCCGAGACCAGCACCGGATCGGCGGCTACCGCCGCTGCCCGCATGGAAAACAATTGTGGTGCAGCATGTCCCATGATCATGGCGACGAGCGGGTCGGTCAGCCGCTCTGTCCGGAGTGCTACGACTATGCCGGGCATGTCCTGTTCGCCTGGCATCTTCCCGAACTGTGGCGACGCTTCACCATCACCATGCGGCGCACCCTCCGCAAAGAACTGAAAGCCACCGGTGTGGATCCGGATGCGGTGCGGGTGAGCTTCATCAAAATCGTCGAACTGCAAGCCCGCGCCATCCCACACATCCACGCCCTGATCCGCCTGGACCCCCAAGACGACCCCGATCAGACCGATTGGGAATCACCCATCGGTGCAGTCGAACTCGCCACCATCATCCAACACGCCGCCCGCACCGTCACGCTCACCATCGACGATCCGACCGCTGATACCGATGCGCGGACGATACGTTTCGGCACACAGATCGACACCCAACCCCTCGCCGCATCCGCAAAACCAGTGAAAAGTGCTCCACCAGAACCAGAACCAGAACCAGAACCAGAACCAGGGTCAGGCTCAGGACGGTCCATGTCTGGCCGGCTGGTGGCACGCTATCTCGCCAAGTATGTCACCAAATCCTTGGTAGACCTCGGAATCAGCGCGCGCCGCCTATCTACGGAAGCCATACCCGACCTGGACGTGTCAGAGCATGTGCGGACCATCCTGACCACCATCAGCGATCTCGCGGACAAAGGACTGTCCGGCATCGGGCGGTGGTTGCACACCCTCGGATTCCGCGGCCACATCACCAGCAAATCCCGCCGTTATTCCACTACCATGACCGTGCTGCGCGAACAGCGCGCCATTTGGACGCGTGAAGAACGCTTGAAAAGCACTGCATACCAATACGATCCCAACTGTGACTTCGCCGGTCGCGATGATCTGGTGGCGTGGGAGTTCGAACGTGCCGGCCTCGGCAGCCTCGGCGATCGCAGTCTCGTCTATTCCGCGGCCCTCCAACGCATCCACTCCCGCCTCATCGGACTGGTAGAAGCACGTCGCCAAGCCCACAACGAACAATGGGATCCGCTAGGGGCAAGCGATGGCTGAAAGATGCCCGACTACGACACATGCTCGCTCCGAGTGTGACGTTCGAGTCGATGCTCCGAACATGTCAGAGGGAGGTGTTGAAATTGACCTGCCGAACCGGTATCGGCTCCCGCGCGAGGCCAACCGCGCGCTGGTAAACGTCATACTGGCTATGCGGGACCGGACGCCTAGATCAGGGAGGGGAGTGGCATGAGCCTCAGGTTCGCCTTCTATGGCCGAGTGAGTACCGAGGACGCCCAAGATCCGGAGGCGAGCCGCAGCTGGCAGAAACGTCGTGCCATCGATCTGATCAGTCCGCATGGCGGCGTCCTCGCCGCCGACTACTTCGATATAGGACAGAGCCGGTCGCTTCCCTGGAAACGCAGGCCGGAGGCTTCACGTCTGCTCGCAGATGTCACTTCTCGTGACCGTGGCTTCGATGCCGTCGTGATCGGGGAACCTGCTCGCGCGTTCTACGGACCGCAATTTGCGCTCACCTTCCCGGTGCTCACGCACTACGGGGTCGGCCTATGGGTGCCTGAAGTTGGCGGAGCGGTTGATCCCGGATCCGAGGCACACGACCTCGTGATGACGCTCTTTGGCGGAATGAGCAAGGGAGAACGTGCGCGAATCCAGATGCGCGTGCGTACCGCGATGTCGGCACTCGCGCAGGACACAACCAGATACCTCGGCGGTCGCCCACCGTACGGTTATCAACTCGTCGATGCCGGCCCGCACCCAAACCCCGCCAAGGCAAGTCTTGGGCAGCGTCTTCACCGCCTGGAGCCTGACCCCGAGACCGCCCCGACCGTCGAGCGGATTTATCGCATGTATGCCGATGGTGCTGGCTTGCGCTTCATCGCACAGCAGCTCACCGACGATGGAGTGCCATCACCGAGCCAATACGACCCGGCACGGAACCGGCATCGTGACCCACGTGGATGGTCCCATTCGGCGATCCGCGCCATTCTCGACAACCCTGCGTACCGCGGTATCCGTGTCTGGGGCAAGCAGGAGAAGTATGAGGTCCTTTTGAACCCCGATGATGTCGCCGCGGGATATGAGACTCGCATGCGGTGGCGCGATCGGGCCGACTGGATCGCACCCGATCGACGCACGCACGAAGAGCTGATCCCTGATGAGCTGGCGCAGGCTGTTCGTCTCCGGATGCAGGCGCGGCGTGGTCCCGGTCGCGTGTGCAGCAGAGAATCGACAGTGCCGTATGCGCTGCGTGGGCTGCTGTTCTGCGCCGCATGTGGACGGCGAATGCAGGGCGCCGCCCGGCCGGGGAAGCAAACAACGCGGATCCTCTACCGTTGTGAGTTCGGCAAGTCACGTTCTGTACCTGTGGACCTGAGTGATCATCCGCGCACCGTCTATCTCCGCGAAGACGCAGTGACAGCGCGACTCGACGAATGGATCGCCACTCTGGCCGATCCAGAAGACCTCGCACGCGGGCAAGACGTGGACCCGGCGGCCGGACCTGGCTACGCCGCCTTGCAGCGCCAGCTGAGCGAGGCGAATGCCAAAGTGGCTGCCTTGATCACCGCCGTGGAGTCTGGCGTGGCCGTTGAGGATCTAACTGCTGCGTTGCGTCAACGTACCGCCGAGCGCGACGAGCTGAGGGCACGCGTTGAGCGAGTGGAGCGGCCCCGCGCCATGTGTGCCGCCGAGATCAGTGAGTTAGTTAAGGAGTTAGGCGGACTGTCGGTCATCCTCGGCGCGGCAACCGGAGCTGAGCGCGCCGAGGTGTACGCAAGCTTGGGCCTGCGTCTCGACTACGACCCGCATCTTCGGCGAGTCACGGCGACTGCCGACCTGAGTCGTGTCGCCAAATGTGTCCGAGGGGGGACTTGAACCCCCACGCCCATTAGTAGGGCACTAGCACCTCAAGCTAGCGCGTCTGCCATTCCGCCACTCGGACCAGACCAACGAGAGTTGGCAGCTAAGGCTAGCGGATCGGCCCGCACGGGCCCAACTTAGCTCGCCGACGGCGGTTTGAATCGACCGCAAGCTAGCGGTGGTGGTGGCGTACGCGACAGGGCAGACAACCGCCCTGATGACCCTCTATCGCACGCCCGGCGACTTGGGCGCGTCCGGGAGCGGCGGTAGCCACCTCAACCAGCCCCAGGACGGCGGCTCCGAGAACGGTCACGGCCACCACGATCGCTAGTCTCCGCATCCGCAGAAAATACCATACCCCCCTTGGGTACTAGCGGAGGCTCGCGGCGCGCCCAGCCCGTCCGCGGACCGCCTGGGTTCCGCTGCCTGAGCCGGGCATCCTCGGCAGTGGTAGGAAAGGTGGTTGTGACAGTTGAGAACGGAGTTCCCAACCATCCGAGCGACGATGTGGTCGAAGTCGTCAGCCGGCTGATCCGGTTCGACACCACCAACACCGGTGACCCCGAGACCACACAGGGCGAGGCCGAATGCGCCCACTGGGTTGCCGAACAGCTCGCGGAGGTCGGCTACCAGCCCCAATACCTCGAATCCGGCGCCCCGGGGCGGGGCAATGTGTTCGTCCGCCTCAAGGGCGCCGACAGCGCACGCGGCGCACTGCTGATCCATGGGCATCTCGACGTCGTGCCGGCCGAACCCGCCGATTGGAGCGTGCATCCGTTTTCCGGCGCGGTCGAGGACGGCTATGTCTGGGGCCGCGGCGCGGTCGACATGAAAGACATGGTCGGCATGATGATCGTCGTCGCCCGCCAGTTGAAGCAGGCCGGCATCGTGCCGCCACGCGATTTGGTGTTCGCGTTCGTGGCCGATGAGGAGCACGGTGGCAAGTACGGGTCACACTGGCTGGTCGACAACCGCCCGGAGCTGTTCGAGGGTGTCACCGAGGCGATCGGCGAGGTGGGCGGGTTCTCGCTGACCGTGCCGCGTCGTGACGGCGGTGAACGCCGGCTGTATCTGATCGAGACGGCCGAGAAGGGCATCCAGTGGATGAAGCTGACCGCCCGGGGCCAGGCCGGGCACGGCTCGATGGCCAACGACCGCAACGCGGTCACGCTGCTTTCCGAGGCCGTTGCCCGGATTGGCCGGCACCAGTTTCCGCTGGTAATGACCGACACCGTGGTCGAGTTCCTGGCCGCCATCAGTGACGAGACCGGCCTGACCTTCGACACCGACTCCGGCGATCTGGAGGGCGTGATCGAAAAACTCGGCCCGATGGCTCGCATGCTGAAGGCGATCGTGCGCGATACCGCCAACCCGACGATGCTGAAGGCGGGGTACAAGGCCAATGTGATCCCCGGCAGCGCCGAGGCGGTGATCGACTGCCGCGTGCTACCCGGCCGGCAGGCCGCGTTCGAGGCGGAGATCGACGGGTTGCTCGGCCCGGACGTGACGCGGGAGTGGATCCGGGACTTGCCTTCCTACGAGACCACTTTCGACGGGGATCTGGTCGACGCGATGAACGCCGCAGTGCTGGCGGTCGACCCGGACGGCCGCATCGTGCCCTATATGCTCTCCGGTGGTACCGATGCGAAAGCCTTCGCGCGCATAGGAATTCGTTGCTTCGGCTTCGCGCCGCTGCGGTTGCCGCCGGAATTGGATTTCGCTTCACTGTTCCACGGCGTCGATGAGCGGGTACCCGTCGACGCGCTGCGGTTCGGCACCGACGTGCTGGCCCACTTCCTGACCCACTGTTAGAACGAACCGACACGAGAGGATCGCCATGAGCGTGAAGCCCGACCCGTATGAGGCGCTGCCGAAGCTACCGACATTCACCGTGACCTCGACCTCGATCACCGACGGTCAACCGCTGGCCATGCCGCAGGTCAGCGGCATCATGGGCGCCGGAGGAGAAGACGTGAGCCCGCAGCTGAGCTGGTCGGGATTCCCCGCGGAGACGCGCAGCTTCGCGGTCACCGTCTATGACCCCGACGCGCCGACGCTGTCTGGGTTCTGGCACTGGGCCGTGGCCAACCTGCCGGCCGATGTCACCGAGCTGCCCGAGGACGCCGGGGACGGGCGCGAGCTGCCCGGCGGCGCACAGCAACTGGTCAACGACGCCGGCATGCGGCGCTTCATCGGAGCCGCGCCGCCGCCCGGACACGGTCCGCATCGCTACTACATCGCGGTGCATGCCGTCGACGTCGACAAGCTCGACCTCTCCGAGGACGCGAGCCCGGCGTTCCTCGGCTTCAACCTGTTCCAGCACGCGATCGCGCGGGCCTACATCCACGGCACCTACGAACAGCAGTAGGTGAAACCTCGCGCGTGTGTGCTCGTCCTCCCGGGTGGGCGGGTGCGCAGCGACGAGGCGTCGCGGTGGTGGCAGCTGGCCAACGTCCGGATGATGTTGGTCGTTGCCGCCCTGCGATGGCGGCTGGGCCGCGACGTCGAGGTGCGACGCGTGCAGTACCGACTGCGCGGCTGGAACAGTCCGAGCTACGACGCGGTCGCCGACGCCACCGCGGTACTTGACGTCGTTCGGGATCGTTTCGACGCGAAAAGCATTGTGCTGGTTGGCCATTCGATGGGTGGTCGAGTCGCGACCCGGCTCGCCGCCGGCGGACAGGTCGGTGCGGTGGTCGCGCTGGCACCGTATTGGCCCCGCGACGACGGCGACCTGATTCCGCCGTCGACCCGGCTGCTGGTGGTACACGGCACCGCCGACACCCGCACCGACCCCGAAGCCTCGAGGATCCAAACGTTACGAGCCCGTCAGCGCGGTCTGGACGCCCAATGGGTGGGCATCGCGGGTGCAGGTCATTCGATGATGCGGCCGTACCGTGAATGGCAGCGCCGCACAGTCGATTTCGTCGCCGAGTACCTTCAGTAAGTGTTCAGCATAGGGCATATTTGCTTGAGCCAGTTGGCAATTGAACTGCGATTGGCGTCGAGAGTGGGATCGCTGGGTTGGGCGCCGACCGTGGTGACGAAATGCTCGATCGCGGCTTTGACCGCGTCGGGCGGGCTGTAATGCTCCAGCGTGTCGGCAGCCTTACGGGCGGTCTCCGGTTTCGACGCGACCATGAGGTTGTCCTTAGCGCTGCCAAGGTCGTAACACGTCGCGGTGTCGGGCGGCTCGCCGTTCGCCGTGCCACCGAAGCAGCCCGCGATGACCACTGCTATGCCAGTCGTTCCGACAATCGTCAATCGGTTGAATCGCACCGCAAGCCTCCTCAGGAGGATCGATTGTGGTGCGGCCACCATACAGCGATCGCCGGGCTGAGACAGCGAATCTGCCGGAGATCTGCGAGCCGGCGAAAGGCCCGGGGCGGCCTAGGTCGCGCTAGCCCGCCGCCGACCCGACCGCGTCGCTCAGTGAGGCGAACCCGCCGTCGTGCAGCCGCCTCGCGATGCCGTCGTGAATGTGCTTGGGCCACAAGCCACCCCCGTAGACGAAGCCGGTATAGCCCTGCAGCAGTGAGGCGCCCGCGGTGATGCGCTGCCACGCGTCGTCGGCGGTCTCGATACCGCCGACGCTGATCAGCACCAGCCGACCGCCGACCCGGCGGTAGAGCCGGCGCAGTATCTCGACCGCACGGTGTGCCACCGGCGGCCCGGAGATGCCGCCGGGCCCCAGCTCGTCGACACCCGGGGTGCGCAGACCCTCGCGCGACACCGTGGTGTTGGTCGCGACGATGCCGGCCAGTCCCAGCTCGACGGCCAGGTCCGCGATGTCGTCGACGTCGGAATCGCTGACATCCGGGGCGATCTTGACCAGCACCGGCACCGACGTCTCGGCGAGGACCGCGGCCAGGATGGGCCGCAACGCTTCGACCGCCTGCAGATCACGCAGCCCCGGCGTGTTCGGCGAGCTGACGTTGACCACCAGATACGACGCCAGCGGGCCGACCAGCCGCGCGCTGGCCCGGTAGTCGTCGACGGCATCGGCGGGCGGCGTGGCCTTGGTCTTGCCGATGTTCACCCCGATCGGCACGTCCGGCCGATGGCGGGCCAGCCGGGTGGCCAGCTCGCCGGCACCGTGATTGTTGAAACCCATCCGGTTCAGCAGCGCCCGATCCGCTGGCAACCGGAACAGGCGCGGCGCCGGGTTGCCCGGTTGCGGGTGCGCGGTCACGGTGCCGACCTCGGCGTACCCGAAACCCAAGGCGCCCCAGGTGCGCAGCCCCATGCCGTCCTTGTCGAAGCCGGCGGCCAGCCCCAGCGGCGCGGGGAAGCGCACACCGAACACCGTGCTGGCCAACACCGGATCCGTCGGGCCCAGCAGCCGGTGCAGCAGCCGGCGCGGCACCCCTACGCCGGTCGCGGCGCGCAGCGCGGCGAAGACCAGCGTGTGAATCCGCTCGGGCGGGATCAAGAAGAACAGGCGGCGCAGCAGACCGTACAGACCGTTGTCCACCGTCACAGTTCCGGCTGATCGGGCCGTCGGTCGCTGACACGTGTTTTCTTGCGGCGTAACAACACCCGTCTGCTGCCGTCGTTATACAGCCGCACCCGGGTGAGCTCCCAGCCACGGTATTCGGCCTCGATGGACAGCCGGATGGAGGCACTGAGCCGGGTCACCTCGGGGGGCAGGCGCAACGGCACCCATTCGTAGTCGTCGGACATGTCCGAGACCCAGCCGGCGGGCAGACGACTCCACCGCGGCGCCGTCAACGCGTGCCCGCCGCGCGCTCGATGACCTGGACTCCCGCACCGGACCCCGACACCACGTACAAGGTGTCCGACGCCTCGTCAAAGGCCAACGAGTTGGGTTGCTGCACAGTTGGGTAACGCACCTTTTCGACGGGAATTCCGGTTGCTAAATCGTAACCAATAACCGTATTCGATGCGGTTTGTGACACCCAGGCCAAATCCCGAGAACCGGCCAGTCCGTACGGGGCCTGCCGCACCGGGTAGGCCTGCCGCAGGATCAGCGGGTCGACGCCGTATACCAGCAGTTCGTCGCCGCGGGTGTCGGCCACCAGGACCCGCCCCGCCGGATCGGCGACCATCGTGGTCGCACCCGCGCCGGCCCGCAGCGACTGTGCGACACGGCCGTCGGGGCCGATCGTCGTCACCGAGGTCTGTCCACGATCCAGCACCACCGTCGTATTTCCCTGTGTCACAAGCCCGTCAACCCGGGCGAAGATCTTCGTCCGGTTCTGTACCGGCGCAGTGCCCCCGCTCGGTGAGCCCACGGTGTACACCGCACCGTCGGCGCTGCCCAGCATCACCTTGCCGTCGGCTCGGCGCGCGATCGCGGTGAAGTCCACCCCGGCTGAATCGGCGACATTGACCTGCCTGGCGTGGCCGCCCGTCAGGTCCAGCACGACGTAGCCGCCGCGGGCGGCGAGGTAGGCATTGCCGTGGCCGTCGCTGGTCAGCGCGGTCGCCGGGCCCGGCAGCGCGATCACCCGCGGCGCGAGCTGCCCTGGGCCGAACACAGCGACACCGGCGGGCGCTGCCGGATCGGCGCCGGGGATCAGCACCGCCAGCTGCCGGGTGCCGTCGTCGAAGACGCTCGCCGCGGCGTGAGCGGCCAGCGGCCGCACCGTGCCGGCCGGATTCTGCGACACCGGCGGTGACTGGGCGGGATACGCGGATTCGATGGTCGGCCCCGCGCGCTCGAGCGGATTGGATGAACAGCCAGCGACCAATGCCAGCAAAGTGATCAGGCCAACAAAAGATCGTTGAGCTGTCCGTTTCTTGGCCTCACGACGTGATAGCAACAACCAACCTTGAATCGGTGGACATGGAATACAAATTCTAAGGAACGGCTCCGCATCCAATAGGGCGATGTTGCCGACATGCGCCCGTACTGGAGAGGTATGGTCGGACTATGACCGTCATCGCCGACCGGCATACCGCAGGCAAAGAGTTTGCTGTCGAAGACATTTCGACGGGCATCTTTGCCAGCGGGTATGGACAAGTTGGTGACGGACGCAGTTTTTCGTTCCACATCGAGCATCGCTCGCTCGTCGTCGAAATTTACCGGCCGTGCCTTGCCGGGCCCGTTCCGCAGGCCGAGGACGTGGTCGCGACGGCGGTGCGCGGTCTGGTTGACATCGACCTCACCGACGAGCGCAGTTTGACCGCGGCGGTGCGCGACTCGGTCGCCGCCGCGGTCCCCGTGTCTCGCTAGTCACTTCCCAGCCCGGCGATTCGCAGCGGGTACGGTCGTCGTCGTGACACAAACGGTGGCCGCGACGTGACGGTGATCCTGTTGCGCCACGGTCGTTCGACCTCGAACACCGCGGGCGTCCTGGCCGGCCGTTCCGAGGGCGTCGACCTCGACGACAAGGGCCGCGAGCAGGCGGTGGGCCTGATCGACCGGATCGGCGACCTGCCGATCCGTGCGGTGATCACCTCGCCGCTGCTGCGCTGCCGGAACACGGTCGCGCCGCTGGCCGGGTCGCTGTGCCTGGAGCCGTTCGTCGAGGACCGGCTGGCCGAGGTGGACTATGGCGAGTGGACCGGCCGCAAGATCGGCGAGCTGGGCAAGGAGCCGCTGTGGCGGGTCGTGCAGGCGCACCCCAGCGCGGCGGCGTTTCCTGGCGGCGAGGGGTTGGCCCAGGCGCAGACGCGCGCGGGGGCCGCGGCGCGGGAACACGACCGGCGGCTCAGCGAGGAGCACGGCGGTGACGCGCTGTGGGTGGCTTGCACTCACGGTGATGTCATCAAGTCGTTGATCGCCGACGCGTACGGCATGCATCTGGACGGCTTCCAGCGCGTCACCGCCGATCCGGCGTCGGTGAGCGTCATCCGGTACACCCCGTTGCGACCGTTCGTGTTACACGTCAACCACACCGGTGGACGGCTGGCGGCGGCGCTGCGGGCCGGTCCGCCGGCCAAGACGGGCGACGAGGGCGACAAATCAGAAGAGCCGCAACAACAACCGGCCGACCCGGAGCCGTCGAGCGACGCGGTCGTCGGGGGATCCACTGACTAAGTCGGTTGCTGCAACCGAATCGAATCGCCCTGCGACGGCAACAGCCGGTATTTTGGAGGTGCCATGGCTCGCGCAATCCATGTATTCCGCACTCCCGACCGCTTCGTGGCCGGGACCGTCGGTCAGCCCGGAAATCGGACCTTCTACATCCAGGCGGTGGGCGATTCCCGGGTCGTGTCGGTCGTCCTGGAGAAGCAACAGGTCGCGGTGCTCGCCGAACGCATCGGTGCGCTGCTGCTCGAGGTGAACCGCCGGTTCGGCACGCCGGTCCCGCCGGAACCGTCCGAGGTGGACGACCTCAACCCGCTCATCACGCCCGTCGACGCGGAGTTCCGGGTCGGGACCATGGGCCTGGGCTGGGACTCGGAGGCCCAGACGGTCGTGGTCGAACTGCTGGCCGTCACCGACGCCGAGTTCGACGCCTCGGTGGTGCTCGACGACACCGACGAGGGCCCGGACGCGGTGCGCGTGTTCTTGACCCCCGAATCGGCACGGCAGTTCGCCACCCGTTCCACTCGCGTGATTTCGGCGGGACGGCCGCCCTGCCCCCTGTGCGACGAACCGCTGGACCCAGAGGGCCACATTTGCGCGCGCACGAACGGATACAAGCGCGGCGCGCTGCTCGGGTCGAGCGATGACCCGCCTGAATAACAAGAATGACGATCGAGAGGTCTTGCGGGACGGCGAGCTGACGGTTCTCGGACGGATCCGCTCGGCCAG
This sequence comes from Mycobacterium ahvazicum, assembly GCF_900176255.2. GTDB lineage: Bacteria > Actinomycetota > Actinomycetes > Mycobacteriales > Mycobacteriaceae > Mycobacterium > Mycobacterium ahvazicum. Next base: position 740,095 of record NZ_FXEG02000003.1, on the reverse strand, counting down.
CAACGCCACCTTCCTGTGCGAGGCCACGTTGGGCGAGTCCAGCGTGCACTGCGTCTACAAGCCCATCTCCGGTGAGCAGCCGCTGTGGGACTTCCCGGACGGGACGCTGGCCGGCCGCGAGCTTGCCGCGTACCAGGTGTCGGCGCAGCTGGGCTGGAACCTGGTGCCCTACACCATCATTCGTCATGGTCCGGCGGGACCGGGCATGCTGCAGCTGTGGGTGAAGCAGCCGGGCGACGAGGTGGACAGCGATCCGCGGCCGGGGCCGGATCTGGTGGACCTGTTTCCCGCCGGCCGCCAGCAGCCGGGTTATCTGCCGGTGCTGCGCGCCCAGGATTACCGCGGCGACGAGGTCATCCTGATGCACGCCGACGACATTCGGCTGTGGCGGATGGCGGTGTTCGACGTGCTGATCAACAACGCCGATCGCAAGGGCGGCCACGTCCTGCGTGACCTCGAGGGCCACATCTACGGCGTCGACCACGGCGTGTCCCTGCACGTCGAGAACAAGTTGCGCACGGTGCTGTGGGGCTGGGCCGGCAAGCCGATCGACGATCAGACGTGCCAGGCCATCGCCGGCCTGTGCGACGTGCTGGGCGGCGAATTCGGCGACGCGCTGGCCGGGCAGATCAGCCGAACCGAGATCGCGGCGTTGGGCATGCGGGCGCACGCGTTGCTGGACAACCCCGTGATGCCCGTCCCCAACCGGCATCGCCCCATTCCTTGGCCCGCCTTTTAGGGTCCGGCATCGCCGTCGGCGATACTGAGACGGTGAGCCCGGCCTCCCACGACCAATCGGCGGAGATGACGGACGCCGAATTGGCCGCCGATCTCGCCGCCGACGCGGGGGAGCTGCTGCTGAAAGTCCGCGAGGAGGTCGGCTTCGGTCATCCGTGGATGCTCGGCGACGCGGGTGACAGCCTGGCCAACGAGCTGATCCTGCGCCGGCTGCGGGCCGAGCGTCCCGACGATGCCGTGCTCAGCGAGGAAGCCTACGACGATCTCAAGCGGCTCCAGCACGACCGGGTGTGGATCATCGACCCGGTCGACGGCACCCGCGAGTTCTCCACCCCGGGGCGTGACGACTGGGCGGTACATATCGCGCTGTGGCAGCGTCCCGTCGATGGCCGGCGCGAAATCACCGATGCGGCAGTCTCATTGCCCGCGCGCGACAACGTCGTGTATCGCAGCGACACCGTGGACGGCAGCCAGGCGCGGGTCGGGATTCCGCACACACTGCGCATCGCCGTCAGCGCGACCCGGCCGCCGGCCGTGCTGCACCGCATCCGGCAGTCGCTGGCGATCCAGCCGGTGGGGATCGGTTCGGCGGGCGCCAAGGCGATGGCCATCATCGACGGCGACGTCGACGCCTACCTGCACGCCGGCGGTCAATGGGAGTGGGATTCGGCGGCCCCGGCCGGGGTGGTGATGGCGGCGGGTATGCACGCGTCGCGGCTGGACGGCTCGCCGATGCGCTACAACCAGGAAGACCCATACCTGCCCGACTTCGTGATGTGTCGCGCGGAGGTGGCACCGATCCTGCTCGGCGCCATCCGCGACGCGTGGCGCTGACCACCGGCCCGGCCCGATTGCCCGCCTCGCCCCCTCGCCGCAGCGCGGCTGGGAGGTACCCCCACAACGGCCCGCTGCGCGGGCCGCATCGTCACCGGGCCGGCCCGATTGCCCGCCTCGCCCCCTCGCCGCAGCGCGGCTGGGAGGTACCCCCACAACGGCCCGCTGCGCGGGCCGCATCGTCACCGGGCCTAAAGTCGACAGCATGCAGTCGTGGTCTCCCGCACAGGTTCCGGTGCTGCCCGGACGCGGCCCGGAGCTACGGCTTTACGACACTTCCGACCGCCAGGTCCGCCCGGTGGCGGCCGGGTCCGGTCCTGGTTCAGTCGCCACCATGTACGTCTGCGGGATCACCCCGTACGACGCCACGCATCTGGGCCACGCGGCCACCTATCTCGCCTTCGACCTGATTCACCGGCTGTGGCTTGATCTCGGGCACGACGTGCACTACGTGCAGAACGTCACCGACGTCGACGACCCGCTGTTCGAGCGGGCCGCGCGCGACGGCATCGACTGGCGTGAGCTCGGCGATCGTGAGGTGCAGCTGTTCCGCGAGGACATGACCGCGCTGCGGGTGCTGCCGCCGCGCGAGTATGTCGGCGCCACCGAAGCCATTCCCGAAGTCGTGGAGCTCGTCGAAAAGATGCTGGCGTCGGGGGCGGCCTACGTCGTCGACCCCGAAATCGGGGAATATCCGGACGTCTACTACCGGGCGGATGCCACGCCGCAGTTCGGCTACGAGTCGGGCTATGACCGCGACACCATGCTGCGGCTGTTCGCCGAGCGCGGCGGCGACCCGGACCGCACCGGCAAGTCCGACCAACTCGACGCGCTGTTGTGGAAGGCCGAGCGGCCGGGCGAACCCAGCTGGCCGTCACCGTTCGGCGCCGGGCGGCCCGGTTGGCACGTCGAGTGCGCGGCGATCGCACTCAGCCGCATCGGCAGTGGCATCGACATTCAGGGTGGCGGCCGCGACCTGATCTTCCCGCACCACGAATTCACCGCCGCGCACGCCGAATGTGTAAGGGGAGAAAGGCGATTCGCCCGGCACTATGTGCATGCCGGGATGATCGGCTGGGACGGGCACAAGATGTCGAAGAGCCGCGGCAACCTGGTGCTGGTGTCGGTGCTGCGCGCGCAGGGCGCCCCGCCGGCCGCCATTCGGCTCGGTCTGCTGGCCGGGCATTACCGCGCGGACCGCTCCTGGAGCCAGCAGCTGCTCGACGAGTCCGCCGCGCGGTTGCAGCGCTGGCGCACCGCGACGACGTTGCCCGCCGGCCCGGATGCCACCGACGTCATCGCCCGGGTGCGCAAGTACCTGGCCGACGACCTCGATACTCCCAAAGCGATTGCGGCACTTGATGGTTGGACCACCGACGCGCTCGAGTACGGCGGACACGACGAGGCTGCGCCAAAGTTGGTGGCCACCGCGATCGACGCGCTGCTCGGCGTGGAACTGTGAAAGGTAGTTGACGGCCATGACATCGCTACAGGGCAAAGTCGTTCTCATCACCGGGGGCGCAAGAGGAATCGGCGCCGAGGTCGCCCGCCGGCTGCGTGGCAAGGGCGCCAAACTCGTCCTGACCGATCTCGACAAGGCCGCGCTGGACACCCTGGCCGCCGAACTCGGTGGCGACGAGCACGTGCTGACGGCCGTCGCCGACGTGCGTGACCTGCCCACCATGCAGGCCGCCGTCGAGGCCGGCGTGCAACGCTTCGGCGGGCTCGACGTTGCCGTGGCCAACGCCGGGATCGCCAGCTACGGCTCGGTGCTGCAGGTCGACCCGGAGGCATTCAAGCGGGTGCTCGACGTCAACCTGCTCGGCGTCTTTCACACCGCGCGCGCCGCGCTGCCCGCGTTGATTGAGCGGCGTGGTTACCTGCTGATCGTGTCGTCGCTGGCGGCGTTCGCGGCGGCCCCGGGAATGGCGTCCTACGACATGTCGAAGGCCGGCACCGAGCACTTCGCCCACGCGCTGCGACTCGAGGTGGGTTACCGCGGCGTCGGCATCGGGGTGGCGCACATGTCGTGGATCGACACGGCTCTGGTCCGCGACACCAAGGCCGACCTGCCCGCGTTCACCACCCTGCTCAGGAAACTGCCCTGGCCGTTGAACAAGACCACCGACGTGGACAGTTGCGCGACCACCTTCGTCAGAGGCATCGAGGGGCGCAAGGACCGGGTCTACTGCCCGGGCTGGGTGGCCGCGTTCCGCTGGCTCAAGCCGGTGCTGTCCACCCGCGCCGGCGAACTGCCGATTCGCCGAACCACCGCGGAACTGATGCCCCAGATGGACGCCGAGGTTGCCGCGCTCGGCCGTTCCACCAGCGCCTACAACCAGGAGCTGGGCCAGCCCTAGCGCCCGCTCACCAGCGCGTCGTGGTCGCGGCGACCCGCTTGCGCACTACGAACCAACCCACGACCAGCGCCGGACCGATCACCAGCAACGAGCCGACGGTGAAGATGCCGACCGGTTTGTCGAAGGCCATCAGCACCACGACGCAGACCAGGAACACCAAGGTGAGATAGCCGCTGTACGGGGTGAGCGGCATCCGGAAGCGAGGGCGCTCCAGGATTCCGGCCTGGGTCTGCTGGTAGAACCGGAGCTGACACAACACGATCATCGCCCAGGACGCGACGATGCCCAACGAGGCGCTGTGCAGCACGATCTCGAAGGCTTTACCGGGATTGAAGGCGTTGAGCGCGACGCCGAAAAGACAGATGACAGCGGTCATCGCGATACCGCCGAACGGCACGCCACGGCTAGTCATCCGTTTCGCGAACTTAGGGCCGCTGCCGCTCATCGCCAGCGAGTGCATGACGCGGCCGGTCGAATAAAGTCCAGCGTTGAGGCTGGACAGCGCCGCGGTGAGCACCACGATGTTCATCAAGTCGCCGGCACCGTGGAAGCCGATGCTGGAGAAGAACGTCACGAACGGGCTCTCCCCGGCTTTGAATGCGGTGTAGGGCAACATCACCCCCAGCAGGGCGACCGAACCGACGTAAAACACCGCGACTCGGGCGATCACCGAGTTGATCGCCCGCGGCATGATCTTCTCCGGCTCGGCGGTCTCGCCGGCGGCAATGCCGACCAATTCGACTGCGGCATAAGCGAATACCACCCCTGAGGTCGTCACCAACAGGGCTATCGCACCGGTCGGGAACAGACCGCCATGGTCGTCCCAGATGCCGGTCCCGGTGTCGTGGCCCTGGATCTGAAAGCGCCCGGCCAGGAACACAAGTGCGATGATCAGAAAGGCGACGAGCGCGAACACCTTGATCAGCGCCGCCCAGAATTCGAGCTCGCCGAACCACTCGACGGAGATCAGGTTCATCGACAACACCACCACGAGGGCGATCAGCGCGAGAACCCATTGGGGGACAACCGCGAACGTCGTCCAGTGGCGCAGGTAGGTGGCGATCGCGGTGGTGTCGACGATCGACGTCATCGCCCAGTTCAGGAAGTACATCCAGCCCACGACGTAGGCGGCCTTCTCGCCGAAGAATTCGCGCGCATAGGACACGAACGAACCCGACGACGGACGGTGCAGTACCAGCTCGCCCAATGCGCGCAGGATCAGGAAGACGAAGACGCCGCACACCCCGTAGACGATGAACAGCCCGGGCCCGGCGTTGGCCAGGCGTCCGCCGGCGCCCAGGAACAAGCCGGTTCCGATCGCGCCGCCGATCGCGATCATCTGCAGCTGGCGGGGTTTGAGCCCTTTGTGGTAGCCGGCTTCCTCGTTGAGAGTGGCCGGCGGGACGTCGGGTTGCGGCGTGTCAGGCAGGGCGGTCATCGAGGTCCCATCGTCGTCGTTCGCCCAACCTGCGGCGCGGCCCCGAATCGCCAAGACCGGGGATTGTTGATCCGGTTGGTGCCCGCGATTTTTTCGCAGTCGGCCGCCGACGGCAACAGGACAGGCCCGTCGATTACTTCCCGAATCCGGGGCGGCGGCGGCGCAGGTAGCGCTCGAACTCGGCGGCAAGCGCATCGCCGTCGATCTTGCCCAGGGCTTCGTTCACATCGACCTCGGCGTCGCCGCGCTGCTCGAGCGACAGCACGTATTCGGCCAAGTCCTCGTCCTCGGTGGCCATCTCGGTGACCGCCAGCTCCCACTCCTCGGCCTGGGCGGGCAGATCGGCCAGCGGAACCTCGATATCGAGCACGTCTTCGACCCGGCGCAGCAGCGCCACCGTCGCCTTCGGGTTCGGCGGGTGCGACACGTAGTGCGGCACCGCGGCCCAGAACGTCACCGCCGGGATCCCGGCGGCCACGCAAGCGTCCTGGAAGACCCCGGCGATCCCGGTCGGACCTTCGTAGCGGGTCTCCTGCAGGCCGAAACGTTCCGCCGACTCGGGGGAGTAGGCGGCGCCCGAAACGGGGACGGGCCGCGTGTGCGGGGTGTCGGCCAGTAGCGCACCGAGGATCACCACCGTGTCGACGTTGAGCTTGTCGGCGATGGCCACCAGCTCGGCACAGAACGTGCGCCAGCGCATGTTGGGCTCCACGCCGTGCATCAGAACGATGTCGCGGTCGCTGCCCGGTGGCCGGCAGTGGGTGATCCGCATCGCCGGCCACACCAGTTCGCGGGTCACCCCGTCGACCTGACGGATGACCGGGCGGTTCACCTGGTAGTCGTAGTACGCCTCGTCGTCGATCTCCACGATCGGGTGGGCTTCCCAGATCGCGTCGAGGTGCTCCAACGCGTCGCTGGCCGCGTCACCGGCGTCATTCCAGCCCTCGAACGCCGCCACAACAATCGTGTTGTGGAGGTCGGGGAGCGCTGATGCTTCCGGGCCACGATCCGGCGGAGTCACAGAATCAGCCTAAGGCCTGCCCGCCCCGCGACGATTCCCAGCCGCGCGGGCGGCCGGCGCACCTCGGTATTGCATAGGCCGACTATCCTTGTGGCGTGGTTGCTACCAGCGCACACGACGGCGTCACGGGCCTGCCCGACGCGGTCGACACGAAATACGCTCGGCAGCAAACTGGTTACCATTGGTAATTACTACACTGCCGACACGATCCGCGAGCACCGAGTGGGTCTGATCGAGCTGGGCGTCCAGACGTCGGGGGAGGACGTAGACTTTTCTGGTCGAGAGGCGTTGCAACGGTTTGCCGGTTCCTGCCGGTAGCCGCCACGCTCGGCAGAGTCAAGGACGCCTTCCGCTATGGAAGGAACGTACGTGAGCGCCTCCGAATCGAGCACGGTGTCGAAAACCTTCGCGCCGAACATCCGCCCCGACTGCACCGACGAACTGACGACGGCGCTGCGCCAGCGGATCATGGTGATCGACGGCGCGATGGGCACGGCGATCCAGCGCGACCGCCCGGACGAGGCCGGCTACCGCGGCGACCGCTTCACCGAATGGCCGACCGCCCTTCAGGGCAACAACGACCTGCTCACCCTGACGCAGCCGCAGATCATCGAGGGGATCCACCGCGAATACCTCGAGGCCGGCGCCGACATCCTCGAGACCAACACCTTCAACGCGAACGCGATCTCGCTCTCCGACTACGACATGGCCGACCTGGCCTACGAGCTGAATTACGCCGGCGCCGCCCTGGCCCGTAAGGCCGCCGACGAGTACAGCACCCCGGACAAGCCGCGCTACGTCGCCGGCGCCATCGGACCGACGACCCGGACCGCGTCGATCTCGCCGGACGTCAACGACCCCGGCGCCCGCAACGTCTCCTACGACCAGCTGGTCGCGGCTTACCTCGAGGCTGTCAACGGCCTGGTCGACGGCGGTGCCGACCTGCTGATCATCGAGACGATCTTCGACTCGCTGAACGCCAAGGCGGCGGTGTTCGCCGTCGAGACGCTGTTCGAGGAGCGCGGCCGCCGCTGGCCGTTGATCATCTCGGGCACCATCACCGACGCATCCGGGCGGACGTTGTCCGGTCAGGTCACCGAGGCGTTCTGGAACGCGATCAGGCACGCGAAGCCGATCGCGGTGGGCCTCAACTGCGCACTGGGTGCACCGGAGATGAGGCCCTACATCGCCGAGGTGTCGCGGATCGCGGACACCTTCGTGTCCTGCTACCCGAATGCCGGTCTGCCCAACGCCTTTGGCGAGTACGACGAGTCCCCGGAGCGGCAGGCCTCCTACATCGCCGACTTCGCCGAGGCCGGCCTGGTCAACCTGGTCGGCGGCTGCTGCGGAACGGCGCCGCCGCACATCGCCGAAATCGCCAAGGTCGTCGAGGGCAAAGCGCCGCGCGAGTTGCCGGAGATCCCGGTGGCCACCCGGCTCTCGGGGCTGGAGCCGCTCAACATCACCGACGACTCCCTGTTCGTCAACATCGGTGAGCGCACCAACATCACCGGGTCGGCGCGATTCCGCAACCTGATCAAGGCCGAGGACTACGACACCGCGCTGTCGGTCGCCCTGCAGCAGGTCGAGGTCGGCGCGCAGGTCATCGACATCAACATGGACGAGGGCATGATCGACGGCGTCGCCGCGATGGACCGGTTCACCAAGTTGATCGCGGCCGAGCCCGACATCAGCCGCGTCCCGGTGATGATCGACTCCTCCAAGTGGGAGGTCATCGAGGCGGGCCTGAAGAACGTGCAGGGCAAGCCGATCGTCAACTCGATCTCCATGAAGGAGGGCGAGGAGAAGTTCATCCGCGAAGCACGGCTGTGCCGCAAGTATGGTGCCGCGGTCGTCGTGATGGCCTTCGACGAGCAGGGGCAGGCCGACAACCTGGAGCGCCGCAAGGAGATCTGCGGGCGTGCCTACCGGATCCTGACCGAGGAGGTCGGCTTCCCGCCCGAGGACATCATCTTCGACCCGAACTGCTTCGCGCTGGCCACCGGTATCGAAGAGCACGCGACCTACGGCATCGACTTCATCGAGGCCTGCGCGTGGATCAAGGAGAACCTGCCCGGGGTGCACATCTCCGGCGGTATCTCGAACGTGTCGTTCTCGTTCCGGGGCAACAACCCCGTCCGCGAGGCGATCCACGCGGTGTTCCTGTTCCACGCGATCAAGGCCGGCCTGGACATGGGCATCGTCAACGCCGGTGCGCTGGTGCCCTACGACTCCATCGACCCCGAGCTGCGCGAGCGCATCGAGGACGTGGTGCTGAACCGACGCGAGGACGCGGCCGAGCGGCTTCTCGAGATTGCCGAGCGGTTCAACAGCACGGAGAAGTCCGACGAAGCGGCGGTGGCCGAGTGGCGCAACTTGCCGGTCCGCGAGCGGATCACCCACGCGCTGGTCAAGGGCATCGACGCCCACGTCGACGAGGACACCGAGGAACTGCGGGCCGAGATCGCCGCCGCGGGTGGCCGCCCGATCGAGGTGATCGAGGGCCCGCTGATGGACGGCATGAACGTCGTCGGCGACCTGTTCGGCTCGGGCAAGATGTTCCTGCCCCAGGTGGTGAAGTCGGCCCGGGTGATGAAGAAGGCCGTGGCGTACCTGCTGCCGTTCATCGAGGAGGAGAAGGTCACCTCCGGCGCGGCCGCCGGTAAGGATACCAACGGCACGATCATCATGGCGACCGTAAAGGGCGACGTCCACGACATCGGCAAGAACATCGTCGGAGTTGTCCTGCAGTGCAACAACTTCGAAGTGATCGACCTCGGTGTCATGGTGCCCGCCGAGAAGATCCTGGCCGCGGCGAAGGAGCACGAGGCCGACATCATCGGGTTGTCCGGGCTGATCACCCCGTCGTTGGACGAGATGGTCAACTTCGCCGTCGAGATGGAACGCGAGGGGCTGGAAATTCCGCTGCTGATCGGGGGCGCGACCACCTCGCGCGCCCACACGGCCGTGAAGGTGTCGCCGCGTCGCAGCGGTCCGGTGGTCTGGGTCAAGGACGCGTCGCGCTCGGTGCCGGTCGCCGCGGCGTTGCTCGACGACAAGCAGCGTCCGGCCCTGCTGGAGGCCACCGAGAAGGACTACGCGGCCCTTCGCGAGCGGCACTCGCAGAAGAACGAGCGGCCGATGCTGACGCTGGAGAAAGCCCGCGCGAACCGGACGCCGATCGAGTGGGACGGCTACACGCCGCCGGTGCCCGCGATCGGTGCGGGAATACGAGAATTTCAGGACTACGACCTTGCCGAGTTGCGCGAATACATCGACTGGCAGCCGTTTTTCAACGCCTGGGAGATGAAGGGCCGGTTCCCCGACATCCTCAACAACCCGACCTCGGGCGAGGCCGCCCGCAAGCTGTACGACGAAGCCCAGGAGATGCTCGACACCCTGATCAAGGAGAAGTGGCTGACGGCCAATGGCGTGATCGGGTTCTTCCCGGCCAACGCGGTGGGTGACGACATCGAGATCTACACCGACGAGACCCGTACCGAGGTGCTGACCACGTTGCACAACCTGCGCCAGCAGGGCGAGCACCGCGACGGCATTCCGAACCGGTCGCTCAGTGATTACATCGCCCCCAAAGATACGGGTCACCGGGACTACGTCGGTGCCTTTGCCGTCACCGCGGGGCTGGGCAGCGGTGACAAGATCGCGGAGTTCAAGGCGGCCAACGACGACTACAGCGCGATCCTGCTGGAGTCGCTCGCCGACCGGCTGGCCGAGGCGTTCGCCGAACGGATGCACCAGCGGGTCCGCAAGGAGTTCTGGGGATTCCAGCCGGACGAGCAGCTGGACAACGAGGCCCTGATCGGCGAGAAATACCGGGGAATCCGTCCGGCACCTGGCTACCCGGCTTGCCCGGAGCACACCGAGAAGGTGACGCTCTTCCAACTGATGGACGTCACTCAGCGGTCTGGCATCGAGCTGACCGAGTCGATGGCGATGTGGCCGGGTGCCGCCGTCAGCGGCTGGTATTTCTCGCATCCGCAGTCGCAGTACTTCGTGATCGGCCGGATGGCTCAGGACCAGGTCGCCGACTATGCCAAGCGCAAGGGCTGGACCCTGGCCGAAGCCGAGCGCTGGCTCGGCCCCAACCTCGGCTACAACCCGGAGGACTGAGCCTTAAACTCGATAGGCATCTGGGAGGGATGTCATGGTTGAGCGAGAGCGCAATCGCATTGCGGATATAGCGGTTGAGGCCGTCGGCGTGACGGTGCTGCATGTCCGGCGCATCGTCGGGGCGCTGCACACCGCGGTGGGCCGGGCCAAGCGCGAAATCGGCGATTTGGCGTGGGATTACCACGAATTGGCGGCAAGCGTGCGCTGGTCCACCCACCGCAGCAGGACGGCCGCGGACGATCATGACCAGCGCGTGCACGACGAGCACATCGCGGATGTCATTTCGATCGACCTGCGCCGCCGCCAGGCCAACTGACGAACTACCCGGGTCAGCTTTCGGCGGCGGCCTGGAAGACGGTGGCGATCTCGGACACTCGTGGATCGACACGCAGCTGCTCGAGCGTCTGCGGCAGGGGCAGCCGCCAATTCGGATATTCGTCGATGGTGCCAGGCAAGTTGGGCTGCCGCGGTTCGGCGATGATGTCGTACGGCGAGATCAGCTTCAACCGGCTCGGGGTCGCCGCCAAGAAGCGATGCATCGCCGAGATGATCGCGGCTTCGTCCGGATCGGCCGGCAATAGCCCGTGGGCACGCAACAATGCCAGCCACTCGGCTTTTTCCTTGTCGGCCGTGGCTTGTTCGGCCGGTATGTCGTTGAGCAGATCGAGTTCGGCGCGCACGCGCACATGTTCACCACGCAAAAAACCCGCCGCGGTGGGTAAGTCGTGCGTGGAGAGGCTGGCGGCCACCCGCGTTGGCCAGTCCGATGCGGCCAGTAGCGGTTGTTCGGGCTTTGATTCGTCGCGGGTAAACCAGGACACGGCAGAACCCAGCATGCCGTTTTCGCCGAGTGCCTCGGTGACTTCCGGTTCGACGGTGCCCAGGTCCTCGCCGACGACGGTCGCGCCCGCCCGGTGTGCCTCGAGAGCAAGGACCGCGAGCATGACATCGGCGTCGTAATGCACATAGGTGCCTCGATCGGGGGTGTCGCCGGGAGGAATCCACCACAGCCGCCACAAGCCGGCGACGTGATCGATCCGTAAGCCGTCGGCGTGAACGACTATCGCGCGCAACATGTCTCGCAACGCGGTGTATCCGGTGGCGGCGAGCCGGTCCGGACGCCATGGCGGTAATCCCCAATCCTGGCCGCGTGGGGTGAAGTTGTCCGGCGGTGCACCGACGTGCACCCCGGCCGCCAGCATGTCTGCCAGCGCCCACGCGTCAGCCCCGTCCGAATCGACCCCCACCGGCAGGTCGTGCAGAACGCCGAGCGCCATACCGGCATTGCGCGCGGTATCGCGCACCGCGCGGAGTTGCTCCGCGCAACGCTGCTGAACCCACGCGTGGAAGGCGATTCGGTGCGCCAGTTCGCTGCGGGCCGCAATCACGGCCGGTCCGTTGACATCTCGTAGAGGTTGAGGCCATTGCGGCCAGCGGCCGCCGTGGCGCTCGGCCAACGCGCAGTAGGTGGCCCAATCGCGTAGCCCCGTGGACGACCCCGGTTCGTCCAGCGGGCTGGGCCGGCCCTCGGCCCGCCACAACAATTCCAGCGCGGAGCGCTTGGCCGCCCACACGAGATCGTGGTCGACGCGCTCGGTATCGGGCGCGACGCGCAGCGCATCGACTTCCGCGCGCATCGCGGGGTCGGCCCGACGGTAAGCGTCGAGGTCCTCGATGTGCAGCGCCAGCGGATTGGCGAATCGTCTGCTGGACGGCGTGTAGGGCGAGGGCTGCACGGGGTGCGTCGGCCCGGGCGCATTCAGCGGGTTGAGTAAGACCGCGCCCGCGCCGTGTTCGGCCGCGGTCCACTCGATGAACTCGCGCAGGTCCGCCAAATCGCCGATGCCCCACGATCGTCCGGAACGCAGCCCGTAGAGCTGCAGCATCCATCCCCAGGTGGCCGGTGTCTGCGGCACCCGGGGCGGGGCTGCCACCAGGGTGACTTCCTGGCCGTCACGCGTGTGCAGCCGATACCACCCCGGTGATAGATCGGCCGGCAGTTCCTCGCGCAGGGTGGTCTCGGCCCCATCCTCGCCGACCAATCCCACCGCACCGGGGAACGGCCGGCTGCGGCCGTCCACCCGTACGGCGATCGTGGGTGCCAGGGCTCCCTCCCGCTCGGCCAGCTTGTCCAGCTCGCGCAGGCGGGCGGGTTCGGTCGCGGCCTCCACCTCTAGCAGGGAAAGCACCTTGACCACGACGTCGGCGTCGACCTCTACCGGCTCACGCCGTTCATTGCGGTAAAAGGTCGCCACCCCATGGGCTTTGGCGAGTCGGCGTAGATCGTCGGGCAGCGAGGACACCACCGAGGTGTACCCGCGTCAGCCCGGCTTACACGGACTCCGTCGCCTCGGTGTCCGCGCCCAGCTCCGCCGACAGGTAACCGGAGGATCCACCGAACGACGCCAGCTCGTCTTGCGGAAGCTGGAAACCCTGGGCGGAGAAGGCCTGCTCGGTCGTGGTGATGTCGACCCGCCAACCGCGCTCGCTGAGGTACTCGCCGGCGGCGTTGCGATCACCGGTGTAGAACAACTCGGCCAGATTGATCTTCGAGCCGATGCGCCGCGACCTCTCGGTGAGCTTGTCTGCCCAATCCGCGGGAATGTTGCGGAAATCCATGTGCTCACAGGCGATTCGGCTGCTCGGGGCCGACAGTGCGGCGACGTTGTCGAACAAGCGGTCCTGCGCCTCCGGTGGCAGATAGACGAGTAGGCCTTCGGCGCTCCACGCGGTCGGCTTGGAGGGATCGAATCCGGCGTCGACGAGCGCGCCGGGCCAGTCCTCGCGCAAGTCGATCGCGACCGTGCGACGTTGCGCGGGCGGCTGTGCACCGAGGTCGGCCAGCGTGCGGGTCTTGAAATCGATCACCCCGGGCTGGTCGATTTCGTAGACCACCGTGTCGGCCGGCCACGGCAGCCGGTAGGCCCGGGTGTCCAGACCGGACGCCAGAATCACCGCCTGCCGCACGCCGGCACCGGCGGCTTGCAGGAAGAAGTCGTCGAAGAACCGGGTGCGCACGGTGATCTGCTCGATCACAGCCTTTCGGTTCATCACCGGATCGTTGGTGTCGCCGAGCTCACCGTCGATCAGCTTGATGAAGGTGTCGCTGCCCACCGCGCGCACCAGGGGATCGGCCCAGGGGTCGTCGAGCAGCGCATCCGGTCCCTGCGACGCCATCGCGCGTTGCGTCGCGACTGCCGTCGCGGTCGCGCCGACGCTGGAGGCCAGATCCCAGGTGTCATTCTCGGTGCGCGCCATGGGCATTCCCTTCCTGGTTCCGCGTTAGTTAGGTGACTTAACCACTGCCACTGTACGCGGCGAGGCCGCCGACTAGATGCGCAGGACCGGGGCCAGCGCCGCCAGGGGGATGTGGGCCTGGACGGTGCCGCCGTCCATGTACCACTGCGGCAGCCCCGGCGAGAAGTTGATCGGCTCGTCGTGGCCGACGGGATAGTCCGGCATGTAGAGGATCAACTCGTCGGGAGTCAGTGCCCACGCCTTGTACGCCCCGGAGTAGACCTTGTCGGGAGTCCAGCGATCGACGATGAACGGGTAGGTCCCGGGGTCGTGCGGGGGCGGTGCTTGATTGAGCGCGGTTTCGATGAAGGGCTGCGCCAGCGGTGGGATCGCGGTCAGCGGATTCGACGTCGTCACATCGGACAGCTGCAACCGCCGGCCGCTGGCCATGTCGAACGTGAAGGTGCGGTAGGCATTGTTCGGCTTGGGCCCGTCGGCGTGGTAGTCCTCGTGGAACACCGCGCTCAGCAGGTTGCCGTGCCGGAAGATTTCGTAGTTCTCCTCGCCATAGCTGTCGGCGGCCATGTGCGCGTTGGCATTGCGCCAGTTGTTGACCAGGGTGTGCAGATAGTCGCGCACCACACCACTGGTGGCGGGGTTGTCGATCAGCTCACCGGGCAGCGCGACCTTGATGTCACGGACGGCATTGCGTTCCGAGGTCACCGTGGTGTGGCAGTACTGGCCGTCCCAGTCGCCGCCGAGCTCACCGCAGAACGACGGGGCGGAGGCCCGCGCGGTGGCCGCATCGGGAATCGCCGTCGCGGCGAGCAACAGGAGTGCGGCGCTCAGTCTCTTACGCATGGCCTGGCTCATCGGCTCAGAGGAGCTGGACTTTGCTGGCCCGCCAGCGGCCGTCGACCTTCTCCATCGTCATCTTGATCCGGCTGCGGTCGATGCGTGGATCGGGCGACTGCGAATTGGCCACGGTCTGGTCGATAAAGACCAGCACCACAACCTTGTTCGTGGATGCGGACTGAATCGCCGAATCCACCACCACGCCGTGCGCGCTTGCCTTGTTGTCGATCAGCAGCTGCCGAAGTTGCACGCTGGATTGGGTGTACATGTCTTTGAACTCGCCGGTCGCGCCATCGAGCACCTGCCGAAAATTCTCGTCGACCTTGTTGGAGTCGATGCTCGTGAGCACCTGTGCGTAGGCGATCGCGGCCTGTTGAGCCTGCTGGCCGGCCTCCTTCACCTGATGCTCTTGCCACAGCTTCCAGCCCAGCAGGCCGCTAACCGCAAGCGAGGCAACGAGTAACAGGGGCAACGCGCTGCGGCGCAGGTAGCGCCCCCAGGGCCGATCGCGCAGCCGGGTCTTGTCGGCTTTGTCCTTGTTGGCCTGGCGCCCGAACGGAATGTCCTCGTCGTCCTCGTCGGCCACTTCGGCGTCCTTGACGCCCTCGTCTATGCCGTCGGTGCCCTCGGCGTCATCGTCTTTGACGTCGGTGCCCTCGACGTCTTCGGGTTCTGAGCTTGGCGCTTCGGGCATTTCGGCCTCGGCAACTTTCTCGGATGTAGCGGTCACAGTCAACTCCTCCGTCAGAGTTTAGGTCGGTCTCAGTGGGGCGGTTCGATCGGCAGCGGGGGTCCGCCGTACGGCGTCGGAATCGTGAAGCGGCCGTTGGGTGTTGGGTCGGTTCTGCGGCCCAGGTCCGCTCCCGGCGGCGGACCGGCGGTGTCGTCGCCGCCCGGGCGCGGCGCGTTCTTGGCCCCGCGGATCGACACGGCGGGGTCGGTGTCGCGGCAATAGGTGTACATGAACGGCTCGTAGTAGTCCGCGGCCGAAGGCGGGTGCGCGGGCGTCCCGTAATCACACACATAACGGGGATAGAGGTCGGCGATTGCCCAGACTCCCTGGTCGTGGAAGGAGCTCGACACCGCGTCCAGCACCGAGCCACGGTAGTCGGGGAACAGCGCGTTGAGCGCCGGCACCCGCTGATAGAGCAATTGCGACATGGTGGCCATGCTGCCCAGCAGCTGCACCATCGTCTCGGAATTGTCCGAGAACAATTTGTCGACCGCCGACAGCGTCTGCGGTGTCTGCGCGGTCAGCCGCCGGTAGCCGGCTTGCATGCGCGCAACCCCGGACAACGTGCGGTTGAGTTCGGTTGCGGTGGAGGCTAATCCGGCGTTCTTATCACTCGCCAGGGTGAGCACCACCCGGCTGGTCTTGATGATGCTGGTCGTCTGGGGCAGCACCGAGTCGAGCGTCGACAACAAGAACGTGCCGCCGTCGACGATGGCGGCCAGCTTCGCCGGGCCCTGGCTGCTCAGGCTCAGTTCCTTCTTGATCAGCTCGACCTTGCGGGGGTCGACCTGGGCCAGCATCCCGTCGGCGTCGCCGAGCAACTGCGCCAGGCTGACCGGAACACTGGTGTGGGCCGGCGCGATCAGGCTGCCGTCGTGGAGGTACGGCCCGGCGTCGGATTCGGCTTGGAAGTCGATGTACTGCTCGCCGGCCGGCGAGAGCGCCGACACGCGCGCGACGCTGCTGGCCGGAATCCGCACCTTCGAGGAGATGCTGGCGATCGCGTTGACTCCACTGTCGGTGATCTGCAACGACTCGACGCGACCAATCCGCACGCCGCGCAACGCCACATCCTGATTGGGCAGCAGGCCACCGGATTCGGGTAGCTGCACGGTGACTCGATAGGACGACGCCAGCGGTGCTACCCGCAATGCCCCGATCAGCAGGTAAGCGGTTCCGACCACCAGGGTGAGCACCAGTCCGGCCACCGACAGCCAGACCTGCTGGCGGTGAGCCGCCCGCACCACCCGGACCACGACGTTGGCCGCCGCGGCGATCATGGCCGCGGTCCCGGCGCCGGCGACAAAGGACCGGGGGCGATGTCGATTTGGCCCGGGACGTTCGGGTCGGGCACGACGGGAACCTGCGGGGAGTTCGGGCCGCGCCCGACCACGCGTTCTTGCAGGCGCCAGAGGGTGTATTTCAGGGTGCCGACGAGAAGGTTCATGTTGTAGTGGTGCGGCCCGTGCAGCCCGATGTCGCCGGGATATCCGATGTCGGGCAACGATCCGAGGATCAGCTTGTCGACGCCCACGTGCACCGAAATCGCGCTTCCCGACGTCGATTTGACCAAGGGGGGAATCAGCCGGTTGATCGCGTAAAAGCTGGTATCCGGGCTTACCGCAACGTCGTTGGCGGCCCCGGCGATCGTGTTGAGGTCGCGGATCATGCTGCGCCCGCTGGTGTCGGTTCCCCCGATCGACGGGAACCTGGCCAGCAACCGGGAGGTGTTGCCCACCTGCACCGCCAGATCCGACAGCTGGGTGGTGTTGTCGGCCAGGGCCGAGGTGGCGGGCCGGGCCGCGGTCATCAAGTCGGTGACGGTGGCGTCTTTGGCATCGAGTTCGTCTGCCAGACGTGATAATTCGGTCAGCGCGCCCGAGATCTGGCCCGATCTGCCGTCGAGCGTTGCGACCAGTTGGTTGGACTTGCGGATCAGCTCACCGAACGCCTGGCCCTGATCACCGGTGGCCTTCCCGAAACCGTTGATGATGTTGGTGAAATTGCGCACCGCTCCGCCGTTGACGAGGATCGCCGCCGAGCTCAGCACCGATTCGACGGTCGCCGCCGCGGCCGTCGAATCCAGGCCGATGGTGTCGCCGTCGTGCAGCATCGGATCGTCGACGGGATCGTCGGCGGGGGGCTTCAGCGCGACGAACACGTCGCCCAGCGGTGTGGCGGTGCGCAATTCGGCGGTACTACCGCGGGCCAGCCGCACCCCGTTTCTGATCCGCAGCGTGGTGACCGCGGTGTAGTCACGTGCGACCATCGCTTCGACCTGCCCGACGTCGGCGCCGGCGAGCTTCACCTTGGCGTTCATCGGAAGGTTGAGTGCATTGGAGAACACCGCGGTCAAGCTGTATCCGCCCGAACCCAGCCCCGGAGCCGGAAGAGGCAGGCTGGCAAGACCATTCGTGCCGCATCCGGAGGCGATCAGCACCGTGGCCGCGATGGCCAGTGCGACGCGGGCGCGGGCGGTGATCATTTCTGCCCCATCGCGGCCATGCCGTCCAGCACGTAGGTCAACCCGAAATCCGGCCCGAAGTCCTGGATTGTTCCGGTGCTGCATCCGAGTTGCCGCAGGCCCATCAGGTTGCAGATCTCTTTGGTGTATTGGCTGTCGAAGACCAATCGGTCGGTGAGGAAACGGGCGCGCACGGCACCGTTGGCGCGGTCGATCATGTTGTAGGCGTTGTCGGCCAGCATCGGTGCCACATCGAGGAGCTCGGCGAGGTCGCGCCGCTGATTGGTCACCATCGTCAGCATTTTGTTGCCGCTGGACAGAGATTTCTTGATGGCGTCCCGGTTGGTGTCGAGCAGCTCACCGGCCCGTTGCACCAGCTGGTCGAATCTCCGTCCGGTACTGCCGCCGCCGATGTCCTCGTCGGCCATGATCTGGCTGACTTGGTGGATGGTGGAGGCGAATTCGCGCAGCTTGCCGTCGTTGGCGGCAACCGCGTCGAACAGCGCGCTGATGTTCTTGACGATTGTGGTGATCTGCTCGCGGGTCGCCGCACCGCCGTCGCTGGACAGGCGCAGCGCCCGGGACAGCTCGTCGAGCGCCGATTTGATCTGCCCGCCGTTGCCTTCGACAACCTTGGTTCCGTTGTTGAGTACGTCGGCGACGGGGCCACCGCCGTGGCCGTCGCCCTCGAGCGACTTGGTGACCTTATCGAGAACGCTGAGCACGCGGCTGAATTCGACGGGCGTCTTGGTTCGGGTCAGGCCGATGGTGTCGTGGTTCTGCAGCACCGGACCGCCGCGATAGGGCGGCGTCAGCTCGATCTGCCGGTCGGTGAGGATCGAGGTGGACACCGTGACGGCTTGGGCGGTAGCGGGTACCTTGACGTGGCGATCGACGGTGAATTCGACTTCGACATAGCCGCCCTTGGCGTTGATTCTGGTGATCTTGCCCACCGGCATTCCCAATACGGCGACCACGTTGCCCTCGTAAAGGCCTGAGGCGCTGTCGAATTGGGCCGTTACCGTGATGGTGTCCTGATCAGGTGCCAGGTACCACCAGCCGACCCCGGCGGCGGTGGCCACCACCACCAGGGCGGCGACGATGGCCACCGCCCTGGACCGGATCTTCGAGGCCATCACTTGCAGTCCTTGAAGTATTGGATCATCCCGAACTGTTTAGCGCGGCCGCTGATGGCGCACATCCACGAGTCGACGAGCGGGACGTTGTTGGCGTTGAAATTCAGCGCGTTGCCCTCGCCGGTGAGGTTGGCCGCCTCCCGGAAGAAGATTGGGCTGATTTGCAGCAGGTTGCTCATCAGGTCGTCGTGTTGCGCCATCATCGCGGTGAAGTCGCGCATGTCCGCGATCAGCGAGTCAAGACCGGACCGGTCGTTGACCATGATCTGGCTCATGGTGTCGACGAGGTTGGTCAGCGATTGCATCATCGCGTGGAAAACGGCTCGCCGCGCGACGAATTGGCCCAGCAGGTCCTGTCCCTGGTTGATCAGGTTGCCGAGGCCGGCCTGCTGGCGCCGCAATGTGTTGGTCACCCGTTCGGTGCTCCCCAGCAGCTGACCGAGTTGGTCGCGTCGCACAGCGATGATGGACGACAGCGAGTGAATGTTCGTCATCGCCTGTGGCACCACCGCGGGCAAGCCCTCGAGTTGCTTGCCCAGCACCGCGAGCGATTGCGCGAACCGGTCGGGGTCGACCTGCTCGAATGTCGTGGTGGCATCCTGCAATGCGGATTGCAAGTCGTAGGGAACCTCGGTGTGCGCCAGGTCAAAGGTTCCGCGGGGCAGTGCGGCCGAGCCGTTGGGCTGCACCGAGAGATAACGCGATCCCAGAATCGTGGTGACCTTGATCGTGGCTCGAGAATCCTTGCCCAGCACGATGTTGTCGCGAATCTTCAGCCCCGCCTCGACGTGATCGCCGTCGAGTTCCATGCTGGTCACTTCGCCGACCGGGATGCCCGCGACCACGATCGGGTTGCCGGGCCGCAGCGAGGCGGCCTGCAGAAACTCGGCGGTGTAGTGCCGGTAACCGGCACCGAGCGCGTGGACCGCCAGCATGCCCCCGATCACGACCGCCACCACCGTGACGGCGATAAACCCCATCCAGGTGGTGTTGTAGCTTTCCAGCGGACGCTTCCTGATCCTCGAAAGCCGAAGCCGGACAGACGTATCAGCCACCGGCGGTGCTCCTGCATCTGGGTGTGTGCCACGTCTTGTTTCCCGGGGTGGCGGCGGCGACGATGATCGGCACGACGTCGTTCAGGCCGGGAAAGAAGCCCATGAAGTTGACGTCGCACACATAGGCGTTGCCGTAGGCGCCCTGGTTACCCACTCGGACAAGCCCTTTGAGGAGCAGCGGGATGTTGTCGCCGAAAAAGGCCACCTGAGGCTCGACATCCATCAGGTGCCTGGCCACCCCGGGTTTGCGGTCGATGAATTCACGCAGCGCGGGGTAGACGTCGTTGGCCGACGTCGAGAGCCGGCCCATCACCCGGGACAGGGAACCCAGCGAGGCCACCAGCTCGGGACGCCGGCGGTCGAGTTGGTCGACCACGTCGCGGGTTTGGGTGATGACGCCGTCGAAATTGTCGTTCTGCCGCGCCAGGTTGCCGACCACCTTGTTGAGGTTGGTGATCACGTCGCCGAGGGCCTGGTCTCGTCCGGCGAATGTCTGTGTGAGCGTTGACGTCTGGCTGATCAGCGTGGTCAGTGACGAGGTGTCGCCCTGCAGCGACGCGATGATTCCCTTGGTGAGGTTGTCGGCGTCCTGCGGGTTCAGCAGACTGAACAGCGGCTCGTAACCGTTGAGCAGCGCGGTGACGTCAAAGGATGGTTCGGTGCGTTCCAGCGGCAGCACACTGCCCGGCGGCAGCAGGCCTCGACTGCCCTGGGGCCCCAACGACAGCCCGAGGTAACGTTGTCCGACGATGTTTTGGTACGTCACCGACGCGACGGTGTTGCCGTACAGGTGCTGAGCGGTTTGCACCACGAAAGCGACTCTCGCGAGTTTTCCGTCGAGTTCGACGCTTTCCACCCGGCCCACCCGCACTCCGGCCATCCGGACATCGTCGCCTTCGCGCAGCCCGTAGACATCGGTGAACAGTGCCGAATACTTGGTCGTGTCGCCGGCGACGTCACGTCGCAGGCTCACGTACACCAGCCAGGTCAGCGTCAGCGCGACGACCATGAACAGCGTCAGACCGATCAGCGGCGCACGAAATCTCATCTCGCTGCTCCGGACTTCAAAGAGACCGTGGATCCGCGGGCCACGGGTCCCAGCAGTAGCTCGGTGGCCGGCGTGGCGGTCTGGCCGGTGATCACGCTGAGCATATTCCGCTCGTATTGGCTGCCGACGGGTCCGACGTTGCCTCCGAAGGACGATTGCGGTATCCACGGTGCTTTCGGCGCCACCGGCGGAACCCACGGTGCGTTCGGCGACGGAGTTGCCGGAGCACCGG
This sequence comes from Mycobacterium ahvazicum, assembly GCF_900176255.2. Taxonomy (GTDB): domain Bacteria; phylum Actinomycetota; class Actinomycetes; order Mycobacteriales; family Mycobacteriaceae; genus Mycobacterium; species Mycobacterium ahvazicum. Next base: position 718,813 of record NZ_FXEG02000003.1, on the reverse strand, counting down.
GTGCCGGGTTATCGGGGTTGGCGCTGCCGGGTACCGGCGGCGACGGTGTAATCCCAGGGGCCAGTGGGGGATTGGGGTCGGTCAGGTCGGGATTCGGGTTGATCAACGGTGGTCCGACGGCGACGAGGTTTCCGTTGGGCCCGATGACGGTTCCCGGCGGCGGCGCCAGATCCTTGGGCGGCTGATAGTTCTGCGGCAGCAGCACTTCCGGCAGGTCGGGGCGCACCGGGATCAGCGGTGCGGTAAAGCAGCTGGGCCCCTTCAGGTCTCCGTAATGTGGACAGTCCGCGCGGGTGTAGGTGGAGCTAGGAGTAAAGGTCAGCATCGCGCGCATATTGCCGACGTCTTGGCCCGGCACCCAGACTTCCTCCATGAACCTGTTGGCGAGGTTGTCCAACTTGGTGACCGCGGGCACGAAGTTGTTCGACTTCATCGCCAACACACCCAGCACCGGGGTGAAATCGCTGGTGATGTGGATGAGCTGGTCGATGTGATGGTCGAAGGACTGATGCACGGTGGCGACGGTGTCTTCGGCGCCGGAGAGCAGCGCGGTCAACTGCCCCCGCGTCTCGGCGAAGGTTTGCATCGGTTCGACGGCCTGGTGCAAGGCGTCGAGCAGATCGGGTGCGGTGGCCTGCAGCCCACGAGCCGCGTCAACCAGCGCGGACACGGTCGACGGCCCGGTGTCGGTGCTGACGATCGAATTCAGTTGGTCGAGAAGGCGATTCAGCTGCGCCCCGGCGTTCAGCAACGGAACGCGGCGGTGGTCGGTGGCCGCTCCCAGCGCGGCCAGGATCCCGATGGATCTGTCGTCGCGGCCACGGCCGGCGGCGGCGAGCAGGTCGCGCAACTTGCTGACGGTGGTCTGGAACAGCACGGTCGGAAGCCGGGTGTCTTCGGGGATGTGCGCGCCGGGGCGGATCGCCCCGCCCGGGCCCTGCTGTCTCGCCGAGCCCACCAGCTGCACCGACGACACCGCGAAAACGTTGCTGGGCACCACGCGAGCGGTGACCCCGGCCGGAATCGACTTGGCGTACTCGGTTTTGAGATCGATGTGGACGTAGTTGGGTTTTCCGTTGGACGCCGGGATCACATCATCGACCGTCCCGACGAGCACGCCGTGATACTTGACGTCGGACTTCTGCGGCAGCCCGTCGCCGACGTTGACCAGATCGGCGACCACCCGGACATAGTCGTTGAGCCGGCCGGTGGACTTGAGCAGCATCGCGACGGTGAGCAGCGCCGCGACCACTACCACCACGGTGCCGGTGAGAAGCAACTGCCGGTCCGAGGGCCCGCGGCCGTCCAGCTCAAAGGAATTCGGCTTACCCATCTGGCTAACCACCGAACCTTGCGCCGGCGTCTACCCCCCACAACGCCATGGTGAGCAGCATGTTCACCATGATCACGACGGTGATGCTGGCCCGCATTCCGTGCCCGGCGGCCACCCCGACGCCCTCCGGCCCGCCGGTCGCGTAATAGCCGTAGTAGCACTGAATGGTGGACGCGATCCAGACGAAGATCACGGCCTTGATCAAGGAGTAGACGATGTCCTGGCCGGCCAGCATCAGCGTGAAGTAATGCAGGTAGGAGCCCGTCGAGCCACCGCTGCTGATCCCCACCACCAGCTGGGTGGTCAGATAGCCGATCGCCAGGCACGCCACATACAGCGGGACGATGGCCGCGACCGAGGCGATCAGTCGCGTCGTCACCAGATACGGAATCGGGCGGATCGCAATGGATTCCAGCGCATCGATCTCCTCGGCGATCCGCATCGACCCCAACTGGGCGGTGAAGCGGCAACCACCCTGCATGGCGAACGCCAGCGACGCCATCAGCGGTGCCAGCTCGCGGGTGTTGACCAACGACGAGACGAAGCCGGTGGCCGGCCCGAGGCCCAGCAGGTCCAGGAAGTTGTAACCCTCGATGCCGACCAGCGCGCCCACGGTCATGCCGAGAACGACGGCCACACCGGCGGTTCCGCCACCCACCACGATTGAGCCGTTGCCCCAGGTGATGTTCGACAGCAGCCGCAGGAACTCGCCGCGGTACTGGCGCAACGCGAGCGGCACCGCGACCAGCGCCCGGATGAAAAAGACCAGCAAATGGCCCAGCCGGATAATCGGCACCGTGCCCCGGCGATACAGCCGCAGCATCGGGACGGTGATGGGGGCCAACGGCAGGTAGGGGGCGGCCGCCATGTCAGAGCCCCGTCCTGGGCACCAACATGATGTAGAGCTGGCTGATCGCGACGTTGACGATCATCAGCAGCAGGATCGCTTCGACGACAGCGGCATTGACCGAGTTCGCGACGCCCGTTGGGCCACCGACGGTGGACAGGCCCTTCTGCGCCGACACAACGGCGACGATCGCACCGAAAATGACCGCTTTCACCAACGCCAAAACCATGTCGTCGGTGGTCGCGAACGACGCGAAGGTCGACACGAAGCTGCCGGGCGCGCCGTTCTGGAAATACACGTTGAACATGTAGCTCGCGAAAAATCCGACGAAGCACACCACACCGGTGAGCGCGACGCCGATCATGATGGCCGCGGCAAAGCGGGGCACCACCAGGCGGCGGATCACCGATACGCCCATCACCTCCATCGCGTCGGTTTCCTCCCGCATGGTTCGTGACCCCAGATCGGCGGTGATCGCCGAGCCGACGGCCGAGGCCATCAACACGGCGGCGACCAACGACGCGCCCTGCCGGATGACGGCCAGACCGCTGGCCGCGCCGGCCAGCGAGGTGGCGCCCACCTGGCCGGCGAGCAGGGCGAATTGAATGGACAGGGTGACGCTGATCGGCAGTGACACCAGAATCGTCGGCAATACCGCGGTGCCCGCCATGAACGCACCCTGTCGAACAAACTCCTGCCACTGAAATCGGCCCGTCAACAGGTCGAAAAAGAAGTACTGAATGGTGCGCACACCAAGGACGAACTGTTCGCCCACCGTCGTCAGCGAGGCAATCGGGTGACGTTTGACGTAGCCGACAGACCAGTTCTGGATGGCGATGACGCCGTCTTCCCGGGTCGTCATCGCGCGACTATTTGTCGTATGTCTAGCAAACTCACGGCACCCGTCATCGCGAACCAGTTACGTCCTGACCGCCGAGCGGAGGGTTCGGAGCTCGTGAAGCCTAACTTTACAAAAATAGCCTTATCAGGTTCCGTAACTTCGCAGCTCATAGGCGTGTGCTGAGTCACATTAGCCTACTTGATAGGGACTTTCAATAGTGTAGAGTCACTCATCTGGATCGCCGCTGAGCGACTCCATGGGCTGAAACGTCGGACTGGCGAAGGTGAACGCATGCCCTCAGCAAACACCGGCTCGTTGCGAGACCGTCGCCGTGCTGAGCTAGTTTCGCAGATCCAGCAGACCGCCCAGCGGCTTTTCGCAGAACGTGGTTTCGACGCGGTGACCACCGAGGACATCGCCGCGGCGGCCGGCGTATCGATCAGCACCTATTTCCGGTACGCGCCCACCAAGGAGAGCCTGCTGGTCGGTCCCGTCCGGGAGGCCAGCGCGGAGATCGTCGAGTCCTACAGCGCCAGACCATCGGACGAGTCACCGGTCGAGGCGTTGATCCGGCTGTTCGTCGCGCGTGCGCAAGAGGTGATCGAAGTCCAGACGCTGGACACCTGGCGCCAGGCCGTCGCCACCGCCCCGCACCTGTTGAGCCAATCGGTGCTGGTCACCGAAACCGAACATCGCGAATTCATCGCGCAGGTGGCTTCCCGCATGGGCGTCGACGCAGCGTCAGACATCCGGCCCGCACTGTTGGTGCACACCAGTTTGGCCACGGCCAAATTCGTCATCGATCGCTGGCTCACCGAACCCGTCGACGGACCGGAGTTTCACGTTCAGCTCGAAAAGGCGCTGCGCATGACGCTCGCCGGGTTCGACTAGCGGGTTGCCCGCACTGCGAAACAACCTGTGCAACTTCGGGATTCCGGTAGGCAACGTCACCAGGAGAAACCGAGGTGACTTTGCTCGCTGCCTCGTGAAACAATCGCTGGCCGTGAAGACATTCGAGGACCTGTTCGCCGAACTCGGCGACCGTGCCCGCACCCGACCGGCCGGCAGTGCCACGGTCGCCGCGCTCGACGGCGGGATCCATGGGCTGGGCAAGAAGATCCTGGAGGAGGCCGGCGAGGTGTGGCTGGCCGCCGAGCATGAATCCAACGACGCATTGGCCGAGGAGATCAGTCAGTTGCTGTACTGGGCTCAGGTGCTGATGATCGCGCGCGGACTGTCCCTCGACGACGTTTATCGGAAGCTATGAGCATGCTGCGAGTCGCCGTGCCGAACAAGGGCACGCTCAGTGAGCCGGCCAGTGAGATCCTCTCGGAGGCCGGCTACCGGCGGCGCACCGATTCCAAAGACCTCACCGTCATCGACCGCGCCAACCATGTCGAGTTCTTCTTCCTGCGGCCCAAAGACATTGCCATCTACGTCGGTTCGGGACAGCTCGACTTCGGCATCACCGGGCGCGACCTGGTGCTCGACTCGGACGCGCCGGTGACCGAATGCCTGGCACTGGGTTTCGGTTCGTCCAGCTTCCGCTATGCGGGGCCGGCCGGTTTCGACTGGACGACGGCCGACCTGGCCGGCAAGAGGATCGCCACCGCATACCCGAATCTGGTACGAAAAGATCTGGCGGACAAGGGAATTGAAGCGACGGTCATCAGACTTGACGGCGCCGTGGAGATTTCGGTGCAGCTCGGCGTGGCCGACGCGATCGCCGACGTGGTCGGATCCGGCCGCACCCTGAGCCTGCACGATCTGGTGGCCTTCGGTGAGCCGCTGTGTGATTCGGAGGCGGTGCTGATCGAGCGCGCCACCGGGGACCGCGACGGAGCGCAGCGGGCGGCACGCGATCAGCTGGTCGCGCGGATTCAGGGTGTGGTGTTCGGGCAGCAGTATTTGATGCTCGACTACGACTGCCCGCGCTCGGTGCTGGATCAAGCCACGTCGATCACGCCGGGCCTGGAGTCGCCGACCATCGCCCCGCTCGCCGACCCGGACTGGGTCGCGATCCGCGCGCTGGTGCCGCGTCGGGGTGTCAACGAGATCATGGACGAGCTCGCGTCCATCGGCGCCAAAGCGATCCTGGCGTCCGATATCAGGTTCTGCCGATTCTGATCTCACCAGCTCGGCCCCGGCTGTGTTAGCGTCCGGCTAGGGGTAGGGGCCCGAACGGCCGCCGCCCGCTCTTTTGGTTGCCGCGCTGTTCATCCCCCAGGAGGGTCGCCGTGACGCATGTCCTTGTTCTGTTGCTGGCTTTGCTGATTGGCGTTGTCGCGGGGTTGCGCTCCCTGACGGCGCCCGCGGTGGTCGCGTGGGCCGCGTACCTCGGCTGGATCGACTTGCACGGCACCTGGGCATCGTGGCTGGGCAACATCATCACCGTCGTCATCTTCAGCGTTCTGGCCGTCGGCGAATTGGTGAACGACAAGCTGCCCAAGACGCCGCCGCGGACGGCGCCACCAGTCTTCGCGGCCCGGCTGCTGATGGGCGGGCTCGCGGGCGCGGCGCTGGGCGCGTGGCCGCACTGGACGTTCACCGCCCTCGGGGCCGGCATCATCGGCGCGGTGCTGGGCACCCTCGGTGGCTATCAGGCGCGCAAGCGGCTGGTGGCGGTCAGCGGTGGGCGGGACCTGCCGATCGCGCTGCTCGAGGATGCGGTCGCGATCCTGGGCGGGTTCGCCGTCGCGGCACTGACGGGTCACGTACTGGCCGAATACCTGATCTCGGCCGTTAAGTGAGCGAGCATTTCGATGCGATCATCGTCGGCGCCGGCCAAGCGGGACCCCCGCTTGCGGGTCGGCTGACCGCCGCGGGGCAGCGCGTCGCGATCGTCGAGCGCAAGCTGATCGGTGGCACTTGCGTCAACAACGGATGCATCCCGACCAAAACACTGGTCGCCAGCGCGCACGCCGCCCATCTGGCCCGCCGCGGCGGCGAATACGGTGTGGCGACCGGGTGGATCAGCGTGGACATGGTGAAAGTCAAGGACCGCAAAGAGGGCATCGTGCTCGCCGACCGCAAGGGTGTCGAGGACTGGCTCGAGGGCATGGACGGCTGCACCGTTGTTCGCGGCCATGCCCGTTTCATCGACCCGCACACCCTGCGCGTCGACGACCGGGAGCTGCACGCCGACCGGATCTTCCTCAACGTCGGTGGCCGCGCCGTCGTGCCCGACGTCCCAGGCCTGGCCGATGTCGACTACCTCACCAACGTGTCCATCCTCGAACTCGACACGCTGCCAACGCATCTCGTTATCGTCGGCGGTAGTTACATCGCTCTGGAGTTCGCCCAGATGTACCGTCGCTTCGGCGCTGCGGTCACCGTGGTGGAGCGGGGTCCGCGGTTGGCCTCCCGCGAAGACGAGGACGTCTCGGCCACCATCAAGGAAATTCTGGAATCCGAAGGCATCGCGATCATCCTGGGTGCCGACGATGTGCGGATCGCCAAGACAGACAACGGATTCGAACTCACCCCACGCGCCGGTGCCGACCCCATTGTGGGAAGCCACCTGCTGATGGCGGTGGGCCGCCGGCCCAACACCGACGATCTGGGACTCGAGGCTGCCGGTGTGCAGACCGACGCGCGAGGCTACGTCGTCGTCGACGACGCGCTCAAGACCAACGTTGATCACATCTGGGCGATGGGCGACTGCAACGGCAAGGGCGCCTTCACTCACACCTCGTACAACGACTACGAGATCGTGGCCGCCAATCTGCTCGACGACGATCCACGCCGGGTCAGCGACCGCATCACCACCTACGCGCTCTACATCGATCCACCGCTGGGCCGCGCCGGGATGACGGTCGGCGAGGTCCGCGCGTCGGGCCGCAAGGCGCTGATCGGTACGCGGCCGATGACCAGAGTCGGCCGAGCAGTGGAAAAGGGTGAGACGCAAGGCTTTATGCAGGTGGTCGTCGACGCGGAAACCGACCAGATCCTCGGTGCGGCCATCCTCGGGGTCGGCGGTGACGAGGCCATCCACGCCATTCTGGATGTCATGTCGGCCAAGGTGCCCTACACCACGTTGTCGCGCACGATGCACATTCATCCGACCGTCAGCGAGCTCATTCCCACCATGCTGCAGGAGATGACACCGCTCGACTAGCGGCGTCTAGGCCGCCGGTTCGCTCGAACACGAAATGGCTTGCGCCCGAACGTCGTCCGGCCAGCCGGGGTAGGGCGGCGGGGTGCCGCCGAAAACCGGGCAGAATTCCTGGTGCGGACACCAGTCGCACAACCGCGACTTGCTGGGGCGGAAATCGCCTGTCGCACCGGCAGATTGGATGGCACGCCAGATCGCCATCAAGGTCTTCTCGAAGCGCTCCAGCTCGTCGAGCTCGGGCGAGTAGTCCAGCACCTGGCCGTCAGCGAGGTAGATCAGGCGCAGTCGGGTCGGCGGCACCCCGCGGGTGCGCAGCAGCGCCACCGCATAGAACTTCATCTGAAACATCGCCTTGAACTCGGCCAGTGCCCGCGCCTCCGGCGGCGCCTTGCCGGTCTTGTAGTCGACCACCCGCAGCTCGCCGGTGGCCGCGACGTCGATGCGGTCGATGAAGCCACGCAGCAGCGTGCCGTCGGCGAGTTCCACCTCCACCCGCTGCTCGCAGCACTGCGGGTCGAATCGGGTCGGGTCTTCCAGCCGGTAATAGCCGGACAGCAGCGCGCGAGCATCCTCGAGTACCTGGGCGCGCTGCACGGCGTCCAGCTCGCCGAACCGGCCGGGTTCGGCGGCGATCACCTGCTCCCACGCGGGCTCCAGCAGCGAGATCGCCGTCTGGGGATCGCGCGATGCCGCGGGCAGACCGTAGAGCTGCTCGAGCGCGGCGTGCACGACCGACCCGCGGATCTGCGCGGTCGACGGCGGCTCGGGCAGGCGGTCGATCGCCCGGAACCGGTACAACAACGGGCACTGCTTGAAGTCGGCCGCACGCGACGGCGACAGTGCCGGCCGCGAAGCCGGTCTGGAAGCCGCCCGCGCCTGGTCTTCTGGCTGGTCGGTCATATTCGCAGCCTAGGACGCCGTGCCGACAACCCCGAGCATCGCCAACGGCGAGTCGGCTGGCACGCTGAACGGCGTGTCCAACACCGGTCCATTCGTCGTCGGCGAGCGTGTTCAGCTCACCGACGCCAAGGGCCGTCACTACACGGTGGAGCTGACCGAGGGTGCGGAGTTCCACACTCACCGCGGTGCGATCCCGCACGACACGATCATCGGGCTGCAGCAGGGCAGCGTGGTCAAATCCAGCAACGGCAACCCGTACCTGGTGCTGCGCCCGCTACTGGTCGACTACATCATGTCCATGCCGCGCGGGCCGCAGGTCATCTATCCCAAGGACGCCGCGCAGATCGTGCACGAGGGCGACATCTTTCCGGGAGCCCGCGTCCTGGAGGCCGGAGCCGGCTCCGGCGCGCTGACCTGTTCGCTGTTGCGCGCGGTGGGTCCCGAGGGGCGGGTGGTGTCCTACGAAGTGCGTGCGGATCACGCCGAACATGCGCGGCGCAACGTGGACGTCTTTTTCGGCGGGGCGCCGGGCAACTGGGAGCTGATCATCGGCGACGTCGTCGACTCCGGGCTGCCCGACGGCTCCTTCGACCGGGCGGTGCTGGACATGCTGTCGCCGTGGGAGGTGCTGGAAGCGGTATCGCGGCTCGTCGTCGCAGGCGGGGTGCTGCTGATCTACGTGGCCACGGTCACCCAGCTGTCGAAGGTGGTGGAGGCGCTGCGGGCCCGGCAGTGCTGGACCGAACCACGCGCCTGGGAGACGATGCAGCGCGGCTGGCATGTCGTCGGCCTGGCCGTCCGGCCACAGCACACCATGCGCGGCCACACCGCCTTCCTGGTGGCGTCGCGACGGCTCGCGCCGGGCACAGTGGCCCCGATGCCGTTGGGCCGCAAGCGGGCGGGCCGGGACGGCTAGGGCCAGCTAGTCCCAGCTAGGCCCGGCTAGTCCCAGCTAGTCTTGGTCCTCGCTGCGCACCAGCGAGCGTCGCACCGACAGCAGCTCGAACTCGGGATGCGCGGCGACCAGACGTTCGGCCGCATCCAGGACGTCGACGGCATGCGCCCGGTCACCGGACACCAGGGCCACCCCGATGCCCGCTCGCCGATACAGCTCCTGCGAACCGGTCTCGGCGGCCGACACGCTGAACTTGCGGCGCAACTCGGCGACGACGGGACGGATCATTGAGCGCTTCTCCTTGAGCGATCGCACCCCAAGCTCCGGGCCCAGCAGCACGTCGAATTCCAGCCAGGCGATCCACATCAGCCGGGTGCGGGTTGGGCGGGCGCGGACTCGGCAGGAGGCGCGGGCGTCGGCGGTGAAGCGGGTGCCCGCCAACAGCATTTCCGCCGTCTTCCGGGAAAGCTGCCAGCCGCCCGTCAACGGAGCGAACTCCATCGGAAAGGTGAACGCGCCGTTGGGCCCCTTGGCGGTGTTGACGCCGACCGTGGCCACCACGTTGGCCGGATTCTTGTCCGACCATGCGATGTTGTTCGCCACGAACGTCATCGGGAGGTAGCCGTTGTCGCGCAGCGCGTTGACGAACTTGTCCAGCGTGGCCGCGCTTTCCGGCGTCGCGCCTTCGACGAGGTTCACCTTGTTCATCCCGGGGACATTCGGATCGACAAGCCGGTTCAGCACCTCGACCAGAGCTTCGGGCACGGGCAGCGGCGCGGTCGGTGGAGCCGCGACGATCAGCGGACTCGACGTCGGCACCGGCACCGCCAGACTCGTCGACGGCAGCACCTTGGGTTCGCTGTGCGAGCATGCCGCGACCCCGAACGCCGCCACGGCGGTGGCGGCGCTCAGCGCTAGCGACAGGTGTCGGTGCATCCGTTGACCGCCCGGGCTATTCGGCGCCGTCTGATTCGAGGCCTGATTCTTGGAGGGCGGTGGTTGCCGCGATCTGGCCAACTGGTGCAATGGAAGTCACAGTTGGAAACATTGCGTTGACGACCGCGACCACGGCAGGGCCTGTGGTGAGGGGTTTTGCGGTCAAGGGGTGTCCTTTCGGTGGTCCCAAATCGACGCCGAGGTTACCAGCGGGAGTAAAGACGCGACTTTTGATGGCTTTTGAGTTCACGCATGAACGGCCAATCGCCGGTAGCGTTGTAAGGATCCACCGCATCAATTCGGGGCGGGAAAGGAGCGCAACATGGGTGAGTCAGAGCGTTCTGAAGCATTCGGGATCAATCATGAAACCGGCATGTCCAGCAGCGATGCTGCCGAGCTGGAACAGCTGCGCCGCGAAGCCGCGGTGCTGCGTGAGCAACTTGAGCAAGCCGCCGAATCGCCGGCCGGCACGCGCTCCGCACGCGATGTGCATCAACTCGAAGCGCGGATCGACTCGCTTGCGGCCCGCAATTCCAAATTAATGGAAACTCTTAAAGAGGCCCGGCAACAACTGCTGGCGCTGCGGGAAGAAGTCGACCGGCTCGGGCAGCCGCCGAGTGGTTACGGCGTTTTGCTTGCGTCGCATGAGGACGAAACCGTCGACGTGTTCACCTCGGGTCGCAAGATGCGACTGACCTGCTCGCCCAACATCGACGTGCCGGCGCTGCGCAAGGGACAGACGGTTCGGCTCAACGAAGCCCTGACCGTCGTCGAGGCCGGGACGTACGAATCCGTGGGTGAGATCTCGACTCTGCGTGAGGTGCTCAACGACGGACACCGCGCACTGGTCGTGGGCCACGCCGACGAGGAACGGATCGTCTGGCTGGCCGAGCCGCTGGTGGCCGAGGACTTGCCCGACGGGGTTCCCGACGCACTCAACGATGACACCAGGCCGCGCAAGTTGCGGCCTGGCGATTCTCTGCTGGTCGACACCAAAGCCGGCTACGCGTTCGAGCGCATTCCCAAGGCCGAGGTCGAGGACCTGGTGCTCGAAGAGGTGCCCGACGTCAGCTACCAGGACATCGGCGGTCTGACCCGGCAGATCGAGCAGATCCGCGACGCGGTGGAGCTGCCGTTCCTGCACAAGGAGCTGTACCGGGAGTACGCGCTGCGTCCGCCCAAGGGTGTGTTGCTCTACGGTCCGCCCGGTTGCGGTAAGACGCTGATCGCCAAGGCGGTCGCCAATTCGCTGGCCAAGAAGATGGCCGAGGTGCGCGGCGACGACGCCCGCGAGGCGAAGTCGTACTTCCTCAACATCAAGGGTCCCGAGCTGCTGAACAAGTTCGTCGGCGAGACCGAGCGGCACATCCGGCTGATCTTCCAGCGGGCCCGCGAGAAGGCGTCGGAGGGTACGCCGGTGATCGTGTTCTTCGACGAGATGGACTCGATCTTCCGTACCCGCGGTACCGGGGTGTCGTCGGACGTCGAGACCACGGTGGTCCCGCAGCTGCTGAGCGAGATCGACGGTGTCGAGGGTCTGGAGAACGTCATCGTGATCGGCGCCTCCAACCGCGAGGACATGATCGACCCCGCGATCCTGCGGCCCGGACGTCTCGATGTGAAGATCAAGATCGAGCGGCCCGATGCCGAAGCGGCACAAGACATCTTCTCGAAGTATCTGGTCGAGACGCTGCCCGTGCACGCCGACGATCTCGCCGAGTTCGACGGCGACCGGTCGGCCTGCGTCCACGCGATGATCGAGAAGGTCGTCGAGCGGATGTACGCCGAGATCGACGACAACCGGTTCCTGGAGGTCACCTACGCCAACGGTGACAAGGAAGTCATGTACTTCAAGGACTTCAACTCCGGGGCCATGATTCAGAACGTCGTCGACCGGGCGAAGAAGAACGCGATCAAGTCGGTGCTGGAGACCGGTCAGCCCGGTCTGCGGATACAGCACCTGCTGGACTCCATCGTCGACGAGTTCGCCGAGAACGAGGACCTGCCCAACACCACCAACCCCGACGACTGGGCGCGGATCTCAGGCAAGAAGGGCGAGCGGATCGTGTACATCCGCACCCTGGTCACCGGCAAGTCGTCGAGCGCGTCGCGCGCCATCGACACCGAGTCGAACCTCGGCCAGTACCTCTAGGGATCCAATCCCTAAGCGGCTCAGTCGAATTCGAACGAGTAGGTGTTCGTCAGGTCGTCCTGCGTCACACGCGCGGGACGACCTGTCGTGTCGACCCGCAGCGTCTCGGTGAGCACCCGCGGCTGATAGCTCCACCCTTCGGGCAGTGTCAGTCGCTCGGCCAGCCCGGCCAGATCGGCGCGCGACAGGTTGGGGTCGGCGACCTGGCTCCAGGTCTGCATGACCCAGCGCTTGCCGTCGGGATCGATCAGCTCGTAGATCTCTTCGCCGGCGTTGAAGACGAAGACCGTATTGCGACTCACTTCGTTGACGGTGTAGGGCGCGGGGTTCATCGACGACAGCTCCACGGTGGCCTGCTTGATCATCTCGATGCCGCCGAACGTCATCCGCTCTTGCGGACCATCGGCCTGCTTTTCGATCGCGTTCATCAGCCAGTAGCGCGGGCCGTTGAGCAAGGCCGCGGCGGCGCCGTGTTCGGCCGCGATGGCCGCCGCGTCGAGCTTGGACCACAACTCGGCCGGACAGTCGTTGAGCGGAAAGCTGTTGTAAACGGTGGCTTGTGGGCCGGATTCACCCACCTCGACGAGAAGTACTTCGCCATAACGTTTCCCGGACAGGTCGGTCACTTGCTTACTCGCTTTCTCTCGTTGTGTCGGATTCGTCGGCGACGTTGCCCAGGTAGCGGTTGCGCGCGGCCAGGGCGGTGTGCAGGTCGTCGACCAGTGGATCGAGGAACATCGCTCGGTACTCGGCATCGTCGACCGCGCGGGCCGCGATGTACATGAACGTCAGCGCGCCGAGGAACAGGCACATGTGGATCAGCGAATCCGGTACGGGCAGCGTCCATCCCAGCACCGTCGCGGTGCTCACCGAGGTGTGCGTCCATTCGTTGAGCAGCGACGGCGTCAGGACGATCAGGCCGAGAATGAGATACATGGTGGCGCCGACGAGCGCGACCACCAGGATCTCGACCAGCTGCGAGGTCGCCAGCAGGAACACCACGTTGAGGCGTTCCGCTTTCTTCAGCGCCGAGCCGGGCGACGGGTCGGCCATCGCGGCGAACGGAGTTTCGGCGAGGGCCTCGTTGCCCTCGGGTAGTGACGCCGTCGACCTGAGCAGCGGCCTGACCCGCTCGACGGTTTTGGAGACGACGAATGCCCCCGCGATGCCGAGCAGAAAGGCGATCGCCAGTGAGAGCCGTTCGCCGTTGATGGTGGCCGCCATCAGCCAGACGTAAGTGTTGAAGAACACCAACGCGGTCAGCAGCACGATCGGCAGGGCCCGTACCGCGAGCGTGCCGACCGTCGCGAGGTGTTCGACCGTCATCCGCACCGCCCACGCGAGCACCGACCCGACACCGGAACCGGTCAGCACCAACACCAGCGCCAGAATCACCGCGTCGCGCGTCAGCCGGACGGGGCCGCTTTCGACGACTCCACAGAAAATGACGAACGCCAGCGCCAGCGATGCGACCGCCGCGCGGGTGCGCCCGCTCGATATGCGCGACACCAGCCAGCCGAACAGGGCGGCCAGCGGCAGGGCGGCCGCGAGCAAGGCCAGGATCACCCACTGCCGCGTCGTGGGTGTCCCGTCGATGAAGACCTCATTGCCGTCGCTGGCGAAGAAGCAACCCAGCAGGCAGGCTTCGATGGTCGCCCATGCGGTCAGCATCGGTGACGACCGCGGCCAGAGCCGTCGCCATCGGCCCCGCGTCGTGAGCACCGACGGCAAACCGCGCTCCAAGAACCACTTTTCAGCCGCGGCCGTCGCCGCCTTCTGGCTGTTCGGCGTGCGGCGCGCAGTTATGTCCACACCGGCACACCCTAATGGCGCAGACGCCTGATGCGCTGGCGGTTCTCAAGTGCCAAGCGTCAGTGCTAGGGCTACTCGTGTTCGGGTCACCGTGTTGGGGCGGTGCCGTGTTCCCACACCGCTCGCCACTCGCGCTCCTCATCTTGCTTTTCGTGGTGCAACGCCGCCGATGGTGGGCTTAGGTGGATGGCGGGGTGGGGCAGCGTAAAGAAATCGCCTTTGCCTTGAGCTGACGTGCCGCGCCCGGTATCGATGTAGCAATACCCCTGCCCCGATAGGGGAGCGCCGGTGGCCGTCTTGCCCAGATAGTGCAGCACGTTGGCGGCCGCGCTAGTCGCGCCGTTTTTCGCGAATATCGCCGCTTTCGGTAGCGGGCGGTCTGACGGCGAGATGACTGCCGCGGTGTCGCCGATCGCAAAAATGCCCGGGTACCGAGTTTGCATCGTGGCCGGATCGACGCTGATCCAACCCGGGCCGTCCAGTGTCAATGCGGGTTCGTGCGGGGGCACGAAGACGAGCAGATCGAAACTTGTCGCGGCGCCGTTGCGAAAGTGGATCTGGCGGCGATCGGCGTCGATGCGAGCTACGGCGTGCTCGCCGAAGAATTCAATGGCTTGCTCGCGCAGTAGGGCGACGAGTTCAGGTCCGGCGTGCGGACCCGCCGAGGGCATCGGGTGCTTTTCTGGGGTGTAGACCGAGATTTCGGTGGCGTCGCGCGATCCATTGTCGCGGAGGAGATCGGCGGCGAGCAGTGCTCCTTCGTAGGGAGCGACCGGGCAGCGGTATGGCTGTGACGTCACCAGCACCACCAGCCGTCCGCCGGTGAAGGCGCGCAGCGCCTGGTGCGCTTTCGCCGCTGCGTCGGAACTGTAGAAGTGCACAGCAGTGCCGTTGTCCATAGCGCTGCGCAGGCCGGCGATATTGTCGATTGCGTTGCGCGCGCCGGTGGCGATCACCAACGCATCAAATGCGATGTCGGTGCCGTCCGCGAGGCTGACGGTGCGCGACGCGGGATCGATGCTGCGGACCGTGCCCTCGACGCGACGGACTCCGGCCAGTGCGCTGGCGCTGGGCGTGACCGCCACGCTTGCCTGGTCACGCCAGCCGCGCATGACCCACGGCAAGGTGAAGCCCAGGAAGTGCGAAAAGTCCTCATCAACCACCGTGATGTCGAGATCGTCGAGTGAGACCGCCGATTCGGCGAGTTCCTTGAGGACGCTGAGACCGCCGATTCCCGCACCGAGGATGACCAGCTGCTTCGTCATAATTTTGCCTTTCCATTAGGTCTTTGCTGAAGGGGCGTGCGTACGGGCACGAGTGGCGCCGTCATCCGGGTGACCGTCACACCAGTGACCCGCCGGGACCTGGCGTTTGACCGCTTCGATGTGCGCCCCGCACCCGGCCCAGGTTGTCTTTCCGCAAGCGGGGCAACGCACCGCGTAACACATGGACGTTGTCCTGTCTCGGGTTGCTAAGCGTGGGCTCGAGGACGATGGAGCTGGCTGAACTGCGGTGTGAGCACCAGGGACTTGACCGCGTCGAACACGGCCAGCGTCCGATCTGCCGTGGGGACGGAGGTGAAGACCGGCCCGAAAGCCGTGTGGCCGTCGATGGTGATCAGTGGGCTGCCGCCCGTTTCTCCCAGTGCGTCTTGGCTCGCTTGATGACACCGTGAGACCACGGCGTCCAGCTCGGTGTCGCAGACCGCTGCGGCCGTGGTACGCCGCGCCCCGACCGCCCGTAGAACGTGTTCGACAATTTCGTCGCCCAGAGCCCGAGATCGATCGAAGTATTCTTCGCCGAAGGCGAAATACGCCGTGGCTATCGCGTCTTGGCCGAGCTCCTCGCGCAGAGCCGCCATCAGCCGCCCGACCCGTTGCGGGTCGGTCATGCGGGCCCGCTGCGGCGGCGGCAGCTCGCGTCCGTCGTTGAGAAGCGCCAGATTCATCAGTTGCCAGTCAATCGCGAAACCGGCCTCGTCGGCGGCCGCTTTCAACCAGCGTGCGGTGTTCCACGAGAAAGGACACACCGGGTCCAGCCACAAAGTTACCGCGGTTTGCCCGCGATCGATGGTCCCCGCGTCAGTCATTAGCTGCTGCAACACAAATCGGGCCCTTCGCGCTGGCTGGTCCAGAAATCGCAGTACCGCCATCGCATTGCGGTCGATCTTCATATAGGTACGTATCCGTAAATACCATACCCCCTACCGTATAGATCGCCGACCGGATCGGCAACGTCGTCCTTCGCCGGGCGGGAAAACCAAGCCGTCATCGTGGCGAAACGAACTAATTTGCAGAGCTTTTCGTGTTGGTCAGGCGGAGAACGTGGTCGGCCGTCTCGCGTGCCAGCGTCGGGCGCCTCCCGGCGTCGCCCGCATGCCCCGTGGCGGGCGAAGTGGGGTGCGGCCGCCGTTGCCTCGTGCGGGGATCCACGATCGGCAGCTCCCCAGCGCGGGTCGTTCTCGTCGGCGGGCCTACGCTTAACGCATGCAACGGATTATCGGGACGGAGGTCGAGTACGGCATTTCGTCGCCGACCGACCCGACCGCCAACCCGATCCTTACTTCGACTCAGGCGGTGTTGGCCTACGCGGCCGCCGCCGGCATTCAGCGCGCCAAGCGCACCCGCTGGGACTACGAAGTGGAGTCGCCGCTGCGTGACGCCCGCGGTTTCGACCTGAGCCGCTCGGCCGGCCCGCCACCGGTGGTCGACGCCGACGAGGTCGGCGCGGCCAACATGATCCTGACCAACGGCGCGCGGCTCTACGTCGACCACGCGCACCCCGAGTACTCCGCGCCCGAGTGCACCGACCCACTGGACGCGGTCATCTGGGACAAGGCCGGTGAGCGCGTGATGGAGGCCGCCGCGCGGCACGTCGCCAGCGTGCCCGGAGCGGCCAAGCTGCAGCTCTACAAGAACAACGTCGACGGCAAGGGCGCCTCGTACGGATCGCACGAGAACTACCTGATGAGCCGGCAAACGCCGTTCTCGGCCATCATCGCCGGTCTAACGCCGTTTTTGGTGTCCCGGCAGGTGTTCACCGGCTCCGGGCGGGTCGGCATCGGCCCCTCAGGGGACGAGCCCGGCTTCCAGCTGTCCCAGCGCTCCGACTACATCGAGGTCGAGGTCGGGCTGGAGACCACGCTGAAGCGCGGCATCATCAACACCCGCGACGAGCCGCACGCCGACGCCGACCGGTATCGCCGGCTGCACGTGATCATCGGCGACGCCAACCTCGCCGAGACGTCGACTTACCTCAAGCTGGGCACCACGGCGCTGGCCCTGGACCTGATCGAAGAGGGTCCGATGCACGGCATCGACCTGAGTGATCTGGCGCTGGCCCGGCCGGTGCACGCGGTGCACGCGATCAGTCGCGACCCCTCGCTGCGCGTCGCGGTGGCCATGGCCGACGGCCGGGAGCTGACCGCGCTTGCGCTGCAACGGATCTACCTCGACCGGGTGGCCAAACTGGTCGACGGTCGCGACCCCGACCCGCGGGCAGCACACGTCGTCGAGACCTGGGCGCACGTGCTGGACCTGCTCGAGCGCGACCCGATGGAGTGCGCGGAGCTGCTGGACTGGCCGGCCAAGCTGCGACTGCTCGAGGGGTTCCGGCAGCGCGAGAACCTGAGCTGGTCGGCGCCGCGGCTGCACCTGGTGGACCTGCAATATTCCGACGTCCGGCTGGACAAAGGCCTGTACAACCGGCTGGTCGCGCGCGGCTCGATGAAGCGTCTGGTCAGCGAACACCAGGTGCTCGAGGCGGTGGACAACCCGCCGACCGACACCCGCGCCTACTTCCGCGGCGAATGCCTGCGCCGATTCGGCGCCGACATCGCCGCGGCCAGTTGGGACTCGGTGATTTTCGATCTCGGTGGCGATTCGCTGGTGCGCATCCCGACGCTGGAGCCGCTACGGGGCAGCAAAGCGCACGTCGGAGCCCTGCTGGACTCCGTGGACAGCGCCGTCGAACTGGTGGAACAACTGACGAGCTGAGGTCTGTTAACCAAAGAACGTCGGCTTTGACCGGTAGGGTAGAGAGACCAGCGGGCGGCTTAAGCGGCCAGTAAGCAAGCCCAGACATAGCAGGAGGCGGCGATGGCGCAGGAGCAAACCAAACGTGGCGGTGGCGGCGGCGACGAAGATGACGTCGTTGGCACCACGGCTGCGGGCCAAGAGCGTCGCGAGAAACTGACCGAGGAAACCGACGATCTGCTCGACGAGATTGACGACGTCCTGGAGGAAAACGCCGAGGACTTCGTCCGCGCGTATGTCCAAAAGGGCGGACAGTGACCTGGCCTTTCCCCGATCGCCTGTCCACTAACTCGGCTCAACCCGGATTATCTGCTGTAAATACGTCGTCCTTCGCGGACCTGTTGCGCCGTCAGGCGCCCGAGTTGCTTCCGGCCGTCCTGGGCGGTGGCTCCGGCCGATCCGGTGGTGACGCCGGGCTGCCGCACGGCACCACGATCGTCGCCCTGAAATACCCCGGCGGTGTCCTGATCGCCGGTGACCGGCGCTCCACCCAGGGCAACATGATCGCGGGCCGGGACGTCAAGAAGGTCTACATCACGGACGATTACACCGCGACCGGCATCGCCGGCACCGCCGCGATCGCCGTCGAATTCGCCCGCCTGTACGCGGTGGAGCTGGAGCACTACGAAAAGCTGGAAGGCGTCCCGCTGACGTTCGCCGGCAAGGTCAACCGGCTCGCGATCATGGTGCGCGGCAACCTGGCCGCCGCGATGCAGGGGCTGGTCGCGCTGCCGCTGCTGGCGGGATACGACATCCACGCGGCCGACCCGGAAAGCGCTGGGCGCATAGTCTCGTTCGACGCCGCGGGCGGCTGGAACATCGAGGAAGAGGGCTACCAGTCGGTGGGGTCGGGGTCGATCTTCGCCAAGTCGTCGATCAAGAAGCTCTATGCCCAAGTCACCGACGTCGACTCCGCGCTGCGGGTAGCCGTGGAGTCGCTGTACGACGCCGCCGACGACGATTCCGCCACCGGCGGACCGGATCTGGTGCGCGGCATCTTCCCGACGGCGGTCACCATCGGCGCCGAAGGGGCTGCCGACGTGCCCGAGAGCCGGATCGCCGAATTGGCCCGCGATGTCATCGAAAGCCGTTCGCGCGCAGACACTTTCGGCCCGGATGGCGGTGAGAAGTGAGCTTCCCGTATTTCATCTCGCCTGAGCAGGCGATGCGTGAGCGCAGCGAGCTCGCGCGCAAGGGCATCGCCCGGGGCCGCAGCGTGGTGGCGCTGGCCTACGCCGGCGGTGTGCTGTTCGTCGCGGAGAACCCGTCGCGGTCCCTGCAGAAGATCAGTGAGCTCTACGACCGGGTGGGTTTCGCGGCCGCCGGCAAGTTCAACGAGTTCGACAACCTGCGGCGCGGCGGCATCCAGTTCGCCGACACCCGCGGCTACGCCTACGATCGCCGCGACGTCACCGGCCGGCAGCTGGCCAACGTCTACGCGCAGACGCTCGGCACCATCTTCACCGAGCAAGCCAAGCCGTATGAGGTCGAGTTGTGCGTGGCCGAGGTCGCGCACTACGGCGAGACCAAAGCGCCTGAGATGTACCGGATCACCTACGACGGGTCCATCGCCGACGAGCCACACTTCGTGGTGATGGGCGGCACCACCGAGCCGATCACCACCGCGCTCAAGGAGTCGTACGCCGAAAACGCCGACCTGCGCGGTGCTTTGGGGATTGCCGTCGACGCGCTGCGCGCCGGGAGCTCCAACGGCAGTGACGAACACAGTCTGGACGTAGCCAACCTCGAGGTCGCCATCCTGGACGCCAACCGGCCGCGGCGCGCGTTCCGGCGCATCGGCGGGGCCACCCTGGAGAACTTGCTGCAGGAGTCGAAGGACGCGAAATCCGAGGGCGATGCCCCGGATTCAGACGGCGAATCTTAGCCCCTGGGCGCGGCTGCTGACCGTCGCGCTCAGACAACCAGTACCCTCGATAATGTGCAGCGACGAATCATGGGCATCGAGACCGAGTTCGGTGTCACCTGCACGTTCCACGGCCATCGCCGCCTGTCCCCGGACGAGGTAGCCCGCTACCTTTTCCGCCGGGTGGTGTCATGGGGTCGCAGCTCCAACGTGTTCTTGCGTAACGGCGCGCGGCTGTATCTCGATGTGGGCAGCCACCCCGAGTACGCCACCGCCGAGTGCGACAGCCTGGTGCAGCTGGTCACCCACGACCGGGCCGGGGAATGGGTGCTGGAAGACCTACTCGTAGACGCCGAGCAGCGGCTCGCCGACGAAGGCATCGGCGGCGACATTTACCTGTTCAAGAACAACACCGACTCCGCGGGCAACTCCTACGGGTGCCACGAGAATTACCTGATCGTGCGGGCCGGTGAGTTCTCCCGGATCTCCGACGTGCTGCTGCCCTTCCTGGTCACCCGCCAACTGATCTGCGGGGCCGGCAAGGTGTTGCAGACCCCCAAGGCCGCGACATTCTGCCTGTCGCAGCGCGCCGAGCACATCTGGGAAGGCGTTTCGTCGGCCACCACCCGCAGCCGCCCGATCATCAACACCCGGGACGAGCCGCACGCCGACGCCGAAAAGTACCGGCGGCTGCACGTCATCGTCGGCGACTCCAACATGTGCGAGACCACCACCATGCTCAAGGTGGGCACCGCCGCGCTGGTGCTGGAGATGATCGAAGCCGGTGTGCCGTTCCGCGACTTCTCGCTGGACAATCCGATCCGCGCCATCCGCGAGGTCAGCCACGACATCACCGGCCGCCGTCCCGTCCGGCTGGCCGGCGGGCGTCAGGCCAGCGCGCTGGACATCCAGCGGGAGTACTACACCCGCGCGGTCGAGCACCTGCAGACCCGCGAGCCCAACGCGCAGATCGAGCAGGTCGTCGACCTGTGGGGACGCCAGCTCGACGCCGTCGAGAGCCAGGACTTCGCCAAGGTCGACACCGAGATCGACTGGGTGATCAAGCGCAAGCTGTTCCAGCGCTACCAGGACCGCTACAACATGGAGCTGGCCGACCCCAAGATCGCCCAGCTGGACCTGGCCTACCACGACATCAAGCGTGGTCGCGGTGTGTTCGATCTGCTGCAGCGCAAGGGCCTCGCGGCGCGCGTCACCACCGACGAGGACATCGCCGAGGCGGTCGACAACCCGCCCCAGACCACCCGGGCGCGGCTGCGCGGCGAATTCATCAGCGCCGCACAGGCGGCCGGCCGCGACTTCACCGTCGACTGGGTGCACCTCAAGCTCAACGACCAGGCCCAGCGCACCGTGCTGTGCAAGGACCCGTTCCGGGCCGTCGACGAGCGGGTGAAGCGGCTCATCGCCAGCATGTGACCCACCGCGAGTCGGTGCGCGCGGCGGGTGCGGGCCATCTAACCTGGAGCAAATGGCGACCTCGAAAGTCGAACGGCTGGTCAATCTCGTCATCGCCCTGCTGTCCACTCGCGGCTACATCACCGCGGAAAAGATCCGGTCCAGCGTGGCCGGCTATTCGGACAGCCCGAGCCTCGAGGCGTTTTCCCGGATGTTCGAGCGCGACAAGAACGAATTGCGCGACCTGGGCATCCCGCTCGAGGTCGGCCGGGTGTCGGCGCTGGACCCCAGCGAGGGGTACCGCATCAACCGCGACGCTTACGCGCTGCCGCCGGTCGAACTGACCGCCGACGAGGCGGCCGCCGTCGCCGTCGCCACCCAGCTCTGGGAGTCACCCGAACTGATCACCGCGACGCAGGGCGCGCTGCTCAAGCTGCGCGCCGCCGGTGTCGACGTCGACCCCGAGGCGCCGGTGGCCATCGCCTCCCCGGAGGGTGTGCCGGGTCTGCGTGGTTCCGAAGATGTGCTCGGAATCCTGTTGTCCGCCATCGATTCCCGGCAGGCCGTGCGGTTTCCGCACCGCCCGTCGCGCGCCGAGCCCTACACGATGCGCACCGTCGAGCCGTGGGGGGTGGTCACCGAGAAGGGCCGCTGGTATCTCGTCGGTCACGACCGTGACCGCGACGCCACCCGCACCTTCCGGCTGTCCCGCATCGGCGTCGACGTCGAGCCGATCGGCCCAGCCGGCGCCGTCACCGTCCCCGACGGCGTCGACCTGCGCAAGATCGTCGCGCAGACCGTCACCGACGTGTCGGGGGCACCCACCGGCGCGCAGGCCCTGGTGTGGGTCGCCGACGGGCGGGCCACCGCGTTGCGGCGCGCGGGAACCTCCACGGGTGCGCGGCAGCTGAGCGGGCGCGACGGCGAGGTGATCGAGCTCGAGATCAGCTCGAGCGACCGGCTGGCCCGCGAAATCGCCGGCTACGGGGTCGACGCCGTCGTGCTGGAGCCGCAAACCCTGCGCGACGACGTGCTGGCCCGGTTGCGCGCCCAGGCGGGGGTCCAGTGACTCCCGTGTCGACCCGCCTGGTGCGGCTGCTCAACATGGTGCCGTATTTCCAGGCCAACCCGCGGATCACCCGCGCCGAGGCAGCCGCCAAGCTGGGGGTGTCGGCCAAGCAGCTGGAGGAGGACCTCAACCAGCTGTGGATGTGCGGTCTTCCCGGCTACTTCCCGGGTGATCTCATCGACTTCGAGTTCTCCGGAGACACCATCGAGGTCACGTTCTCGGCGGGCATCGACCGCCCGCTCAAGCTCACTTCGCCGGAGGCCACCGGTCTGCTGGTCGCGCTGCGGGCGCTGGCCGACATTCCGGGCGTGGTCGATCCGGAGGCGGCCCGCAGCGCGATCGCCAAGATCGCCGCCGCGGCCGGCGCCGTCGGGCAGGACGCGACGGGTACGGTCACGGCGATCGACGAGCCGGCACCCATCGAGAGCCGGGCCGCGGCCGTGGTCCGCACCGCCGTGCAGTACAAACACGCGCTGGCCATCGACTACTACTCGGCCTCGCACGACACCCTGACCAGCCGGATCGTCGACCCGATCCGGGTGCTGCTGATCGGCGGACACAGCTATCTGGAGGCGTGGTCACGCGAAGCCGAGGGCGTGCGGCTGTTCCGCTTCGACCGGATCGTCGAGGCGACCGAGCTGGGGGAGCCGGCCGCCCCACCCCGGCCGGCGCTGCAGGCGCCGCCGGACACCTCGCTGTTCGACGGGGATCCCTCGCTGCCGTCGGCCAAGCTGCGGGTGTCTCCGGCCGCGTCGTGGATGTTCGAGTACTACCCGATGCGCGACGTGCACGAGCTGCCGGACGGGTCGTGCGAGGCGGTCATGACGTATGCCTCCGAGGACTGGATGACACGCCTGGTGCTGGGCTTCGGGCCGGACGTGCGAGTGGTTGAACCGCAGTCGCTTGCCCAGCGTGTACGGGATGCCGCGGCGGCCGCCTTGGAGTCCTATCAGGCTGTGACGTCCTGACCGCACGGCGCGGGCACACCGGCAGTCGGCCGTGCTGCGGTAGCATCGGGTGGACGTCTGGAGGTAATCAAAGTGGGCAGTCTTAGTCCGTGGCACTGGGCGATCCTCGCGGTCGTCATCATCCTGCTGTTCGGCGCCAAGAAACTCCCGGACGCAGCGCGTTCGCTGGGCAAGTCGATGCGCATCTTCAAGTCCGAAATGCGGGAAATGCAGACGGAGAGCAAGTCCGACGCGCCTTCCATCGAAACCCCTGCGGCGGCTCCGCAGCCCGTGCAGTCGCAACGGGTCGACCCGTCGGCCTCCGAGCAGGGCCACACCGAAGCGCGCCCCGCTTAGGGGGTATCGGCCGCGGTGCCTGAGCGCCACTGACCGAGCGTCGTGAAAGCATTCAAGACTTCAGCGCGCACTGCTGCGTTTCTGAAGCATCTCAATCCGCGCAACAGGCGCAGTCGGACCAATCCCGACGCGACGATGTCGCTGGTCGACCATCTGACCGAGCTGCGCACCCGGCTGCTGATCTCGCTGGCTGCGATCCTGGTCACCACAATTTTCGGCTTCATCTGGTACAGCCATTCGGTGTTTGGGCTGGAAAGCCTGGGCGAGTGGCTACGCCATCCCTATTGCTCGCTGCCGCAGTCGGCGCGCGCGGACATCAGCGCCGACGGGCAGTGCCGGTTGCTGGCGACGGCGCCGTTCGACCAATTCATGCTGCGGCTCAAGGTCGGGATGACGGCCGGGATCGTGTTGGCATGCCCGGTGTGGTTCTACGAGCTGTGGGCGTTCATCACGCCTGGGCTGTATCAGAAGGAACGCCGCTTCGCGATCGGGTTCGTGATCCCCGCCGCGCTGCTGTTCGTCGGCGGTGCGATCCTGGCCTACTTCGTGCTGTCTCAGGCGCTGGGCTTCCTGCTGACCGTCGGCAGCGACGTGCAGGTGACCGCGCTGTCCGGCGATCGCTATTTCGGCTTCCTGATCAACCTGCTGCTGGTGTTCGGATTCAGCTTCGAATTCCCGCTGCTGATCGTCATGCTCAACATGGTCGGTGTGCTGCCCTACGAGAAGCTCAAGGCGTGGCGGCGCGGCCTGATCTTCGCGATGTTCGTGTTCGCGGCGGTGTTCACCCCCGGCTCCGACCCGTTTTCGATGACCGCGCTGGGCGTCGCGCTGTCCGTACTCCAAGAGCTGGCCATCCAGATCGCCCGCGTCCACGACAAGCGAAAAGCCAAGCGCGAAGCGCAAACCGCGATCCCCGACGACCAGGCGTCGGTCATCGAGCCGGCCGGACCCCTATCCGAGCCGCAGCCCGAGCCGTCGTTGCACGCCGGGCAACATGATGACGTCACGTAGATGACTGCACCACCTGACGGCGGCGTGACCGAACTGACCGAGCTGCCACGGTTCACCGCGGAATTGCCGTTTGGGCTCGACGATTTCCAGACCCGGGCGTGTGCGGCGCTAGAACGCGGTCACGGCGTATTGGTTTGTGCGCCAACGGGTGCCGGCAAGACAGTGGTCGGCGAATTCGCCGTGCACCTGGCGCTGGCCGCCGGCAGTAAGTGCTTCTACACCACTCCGATCAAGGCATTGAGCAACCAGAAGCACACCGACCTGACGGCACGCTACGGTCGCGACCGGATCGGGCTGTTGACCGGTGACGTGTCGCTGAATGCCGACGCGCCCGTGGTGGTGATGACCACCGAGGTGCTGCGCAACATGCTTTACGCGGATTCGGCTGCGCTGCAAGGACTTTCCCATGTGGTGATGGACGAGGTGCATTTCCTTGCCGACCGGATGCGGGGTCCGGTGTGGGAAGAGGTGATCCTGCATCTGCCCGAGGAGGTGCGGCTGGTCAGCCTGTCGGCGACGGTGAGCAACGCCGAGGAGTTCGGCGGCTGGATCCAGACTGTGCGCGGCGACACCACGGTCGTCGTCGACGAGCACCGGCCGGTGCCGCTGTGGCAACACGTATTGGTCGGCAGGCGCCTGCTGGACCTGTTCGACTACGAGAACGAGAAACCGGCCGAGGATCGTCAGCCGCGGGTAAATCCCGAACTGCTGCGCCACATTGCGCACCGCCGCGAAGCCGACCGGATGGGTGATTGGCGTGGTCCTCGCCGGCAGTCGGGCAGGGGCCGCCCCGAGCGCCCACGGTTTTACCGGCCGCCCGCGCGACCGGACGTGATCGCGACGCTGGACTCCGAGGGGCTGTTGCCGGCCATCACGTTCGTGTTCTCGCGCGCGGGGTGCGATGCCGCTGTGCAGCAGTGCCTGCGCTCGCCGCTGCGGCTCACCAGCGAGGAGGAACGCGCCCAGATCGCCGAGGTCATCGACCACCGCTGCGGCGACCTCGCCGAAGCCGATCTCGCGGTGCTGGGCTACTACGAGTGGCGGGAGGGGTTGCTGCGCGGGTTGGCGGCCCACCACGCCGGCATGTTGCCGGCCTTCCGGCACACCGTCGAGGAACTGTTCACGGCCGGGCTGGTCAAGGCGGTGTTCGCCACCGAAACCCTGGCGCTGGGCATCAACATGCCGGCCCGCACGGTGGTGCTCGAGCGGCTGGTGAAGTTCAACGGCGAGGCGCACGTGCCGCTGACGCCGGGGGAGTACACGCAGCTGACCGGCCGGGCCGGCCGGCGCGGGATCGACGTCGAGGGGCACGCGGTGGTGCTTTGGCATCCCACCGAGGAGACCTCCGAGCCGTCGGCGGTGGCCGGGCTGGCGTCCACCCGGACGTTCCCGCTGAAAAGCTCGTTCGCGCCGTCGTACAACATGACGATCAACCTGGTCCAGCACATGGGTCCGGAGCAGGCGCACCAACTGCTGGAGCAATCGTTCGCGCAGTACCAGGCCGACCGGTCTGTCGTCGGTTTGGTGAAAGGCATCGACCGCGGCAAGCGGATGCAAGACGAGATCGCCGCCGAACTCGGTGGGGCCGACGCGCCGATCCTGGAATACGCCCGGATGCGCGCACGCATCACCGAGATGGAACGCGCGCAGTCCCGGGCGTCGCGACTGCACCGGCGCCAGGCAGCCAACGACGCGCTGGCCGGATTGCGCCGCGGCGACATCATCACGATCACCAACGGCCGGCACAGCGGCCTGGCGGTGGTGCTGGAATCGGCGCGCGACGGCGACGACCCGCGGCCGTTGGTGCTCACCGAACACCGCTGGGCGGGCCGGATTTCGTCGGCCGACTACTCGGGTGCCTCGGCGCCGCTGGGGTCGATGTCGTTGCCCAAGCGCGTCGAACATCGTCAGCCGAGGGTGCGCCGCGATCTGGCTTCGGCGCTGCGGTCGGCCGCGGCTGGGCTCAACGTTCCGTCGCGTCGTCGCGCCGCGGATCCCGACGGCGGCTTCCACGACCCGGAGCTGGCGTCGTTGCGGGAGGAGTTGCGCCGCCACCCGGCGCATAACAGCCCCGGCGTCGAGGCACAGGTTCGTGAGGCCGAGCGCTATCTGCGCATCGAACGCGACAACGCGCAGCTGGAAAAGAAGGTCGCCGCCGCCACCAACTCGCTGGCGCGCACGTTCGACCGGATCGTCGGGCTGCTCACCGAACGCGAGTTCATCCAGGGCTCCGCGGGTGATCCGCGCGTCACCGACGACGGTCGGCTGTTGGCCCGGATCTACAGCGAGAGCGATCTGCTGGTCGCCGAATGCCTGCGCACCGGCGCGTGGGCGGAGCTGAAGCCCGCCGAGTTGGCCGCCGTCGTCTCGTCGGTGCTCTACGAGACCCGCGGCGGTGACGGGCCCAGCGCTCCGTTTGCGGCCGAGGCGCCCACGCCGCGGTTGCGGCAGGCGTTGCTGCAGACCGCGAAGTTGTCATTCGCGCTGCGCGCCGACGAGCAAACACATCGCATCTCACCGAGCCGAGAACCCGACGACGGTTTCGTCACCGTCGTCTACCGCTGGGCCCGGACCGGCGATCTGGCCGCCTCGCTGGCTGCGGCCGACGCGACCGGCAGCGGTTCCCCGTTATTGGCAGGCGATTTCGTACGGTGGTGTCGCCAGGTGCTCGACCTGTTGGACCAGGTTCGCAATGCCGCGCCGGATGCCGAACTGCGGGCCACGGCGAAGCGGGCCATCAACGATGTTCGGCGCGGCGTCGTCGCAGTTGACGCCGGGTAGGCTGGCTCCGAGCTACCGTTACAGGGCCAGGACACAAGGTGATTGAGGAGAAATGATGAGCGGACCGCACGGATCGGACCCGGGCCAGCAGTGGCAGCCGCCCGGCGAGGGTGGCGATCGCTCCCAGGAACCGACTCAGGTGGGTCAGGTGGGCTCGCCCTGGCAACAGCAGCAACCCCCGGCCCAGGAAGGGACCTGGCAGGCGCCGGCGTATACGCCGCCCGCCGAGTACCCCCAGTACCAGCAGCCGTACCCCCAGCAACCGCAGCCGGGGTACGGGCAGCCCGAGCAGCAGCAGTACGGTCAGCCCGGCCAGTACGGCCAGCCGGGTCAATATGGTCAGCCCGGTCAGTACGGCCAGCCTGGTCAGTACGGTCAGCAGCCCGGTCAGTACGGCCAATACGGTCAGCCGGGCCAGTACGGTCAGTACCCGCAGCAGTACCCGGGTCAGCCGCAGAAGAAGCGCTCGATGGGCCTGATCGCCGGCATCGGCGGTGCGGTCGCCTTCCTGCTGATCGCGGTGGTGCTGGTGCTCGGATTCTGGGAGCCCGGCTTCTTCGTCACCACCAAGCTGGACGTCAACAAAGCCCAGGCCGGTGTGCAGCAGGTGCTGACCGACGAAACCAACGGCTATGGCGCCAAGAACGTCAAGGACGTCAAGTGCAACAACGGCGCCGATCCCACCGTGACCAAGGGCGCCACCTTTGACTGCGCCGTCAGCATCGACGGGGCTCAGAAGCGCGTGACGGTGACCTTCCAGGACGACAAGGGCACCTACGAGGTCGGCCGGCCGCAGTAACTCACTGCGGCAACGAGTCGAGCGCTTTCTGCAGTCGGGCGACCGAGGACCCCACGCCGAATTCCGTCGCCAGCGCCGCGGTGCGCTGCGGGTCGGCGGCGACCAGCGGTAATTCGTCGGTGGGCGTCGACAAGGCGATCGGTGCGTCGGTAGCCACCCGCACCACCTGGCCGGCGGCCTCGATGTAGTCGGTCGCGCCCAGCAGTTTCGCCCGCAAGCCCTTGGCGAGCTTGGATTTCGGGTCGTGGGCGGCGGCCAGGATCTGATCCAGCGAGCCGTGCTGGGCCAACAGGGTGGCGGCCGTCTTCTCGCCGATCCCCGGCACACCCGGCAGGCCATCGGACGGGTCGCCGCGCAGCAGCGCGAGTTCGGCGTAGGCCGGCCCGGCGCGGTCGACTGGCACCGAGTAGTTTTCGGCCACCTCGGTGGGCCCGAACAGGGTGGCTTTGGCCAGGCCGCGGCCCAGGTAGAGCACCCGAACCGGGACCGGGTCGTCGGTCACCACCTGCAGCAGGTCGCGGTCCCCGCTGACCACGACGACCGGGTCGTCGCGTTCCTGCGCGGCCAGCGTGCCGAGTACGTCGTCGGCCTCGAAGCCCTCCGAACCGGCCGTCGCAATCCCGAACGCGTCCAGCAGTTGGATGATCATGTCGACCTGCGGTGTCAGCTCGTCGGGCACCTCCTCGATGTCGGGCGTGCCTTCGGGTTCCGGCTCGGCCACCCGATGCGCCTTGTACGACGGGATCAGGTCGACCCGAAACTGCGGGCGCCAGTCCAGGTCGAGGCAGACCGCCAGTCTTTTCGGCCGTTGCTGGGTGATGACGACGGCCATCGAGTCGATGAATCCCCGGACGGCGTTGACCGGCCGGCCGTCGGGGGCGGTGATCGACGACGGCACCCCGAAATACGAGCGGAACCACATGCTGGCGCCGTCGAGGAGGCACAGAGGTGCGGGCATGCGGCTATCCTGCCAGCGCGGTTAGCCTGGCTGCCATGGACTCTCACCGATTCGACGCCGAGGTCTATGCCCGTCGTCTGGCAGCGGCCGCCGCGGCGACCGCCCAGGCCGGCCTCGACGGCCTGGTGATCACCCCGGGATACGACCTGCGCTATCTCAGCGGCTCGCGCGCGCAGACGTTCGAGCGGCTGACCGCGCTGGTGGTGCCGGCCTCGGGTGAGCCGACCGTCGTGGTGCCGCGGCTGGAGCTGGCTTCGCTCAAGGGATCGGCCATGACGGAACTGGGCGTGGCGGTGCGCGATTGGGTCGACGGCGACGATCCGTACCAGTTGGTTCTTGGGGCATTGGGTGGTGGCCCTGCCGCTATTGCCGTCACCGACTCGATGCCGGCGTTGCATCTGTTGCCGCTGGCCGGGGTGCTCGGCGTGTTGCCGGTGTTGGCGACCGACATCCTGCGCTCGCTGCGGATGGTCAAGGAGGAGTGCGAGATCGACGCGCTGCGCAAGGCCGGTTCGGCCATCGACCGGGTACACGCCCGGGTGCCGGAGTTTTTGATCCCGGGCCGCACCGAAGCCGACGTGGCCGCCGACATTGCCGAAGCCATTGTCGCCGAAGGGCATTCGGATGTGTCCTTCATCATCGTCGGCTCCGGACCGCATGGGGCCGACCCGCACCACAGTTATTCGGATCGCGAACTGCAGGCCGGTGACATTGTCGTCGTCGACATCGGCGGAGCCTACGAGCCCGGATACCATTCCGACTCGACGCGTACCTACAGCCTGGGAGAGCCCGATGCTGTTGTCGCGCAGCAGTATTCGCTGCTGCAGCAGGCACAGCAGGCGGCGCTCGAGGCGGTTCGTCCGGGAGTGACCGCCGAGCAGGTCGACGCCGCTGCGCGCGATGTGTTGACCTCAGCCGGGTTGGGTGAATATTTCGTGCACCGCACCGGCCACGGCATTGGGCTCTCGGTGCACGAAGAGCCGTACATCGTCAAGGGCAATGATCTGCCGTTGACTGCGGGAATGGCCTTTTCGATCGAACCGGGAATCTACTTTCCGGGTAGCTGGGGTGCGCGCATCGAAGACATCGTCATCGTGACCGAGGACGGCGCACTGCCCGTCAACAACCGCCCGCACGAGCTGGTCGTGGTGCCCGTGTCCTAGGTGGGGTAGACGGCCCGCACTTCGGCAGTATTATGCTCTTCCATCTCGGTGAAGCCGGCGGCGGCTTGGTGCGCCTTCCCGCCGATCGAGGTCAGCGTTTCCCTATGGGACTGAAGGCTTTTCACGTGGTTACCGTGGGCTACGCTCACCGCTTCGTGAAACTGGTCGGCGGCGGGAAAGTCGCCGAACATTCCCGACATGACCGGTCCCCGCGACAGGCGACTGGCCGCGTCTTGCGCGTGGCCACCCGCGCGGTGGGTCTGGTTTCCGCCCGAGTGCAGTAATCCCATGTCGACGAACATCGCTGCCCTCCTTACTGGCTCATCGAGGTGCTACAGGCCTGGAACCAGGCGAGGTGATAGTTAGCGGCCGACTTGTCGCCGGCCACAAGGGCTTCGATCGCGGCCAGCAGCTGCCAGTTGCCGACATCGTGGAAGTCGACGTTGTCCGGGTAGCTGTCCAGAACGCGGGTGCTGACCTCGCGCAGATGCGTCTGTAGAAGCTCGACCTCTTTGTCCAGCACGCCGGTGCCGCTGGTGGCGGCCTTGGCCAGGGTGTGGGCTAATCGCGGCAGGCCATCGCGCCACTGCGTTGCTTGGTTCAATTCCCAACCGAGTTCGTCGATGTCGGGCAGTCGCCGCGGTCGTGGCGACGTGGGTATCGGCTCGTCCTCCTCGGGGACGAGGTGGATCGGGGTGTAACCGGCGGCGAGAGTGACTTCACCGAGCAGAGTTTCGATATCTCCGCGGCGACGTTCGGGGGAGAGCAGCGTGATCGCGGCTGGGAGCTCGATGCCCGGTGGGATCCAGCCGCTGGCGAGATCGGTTGTGAGCACGGTAGTTTCGTCGGCCCGGTCACCGGCTGCCCAGGCCAGTCGGGGCTGCTGACGGGCGACCGCGGCGACGAATCGTTCCAGCCGTGCCCGCTCGGCAGCGTTGGCAGAGGCGGCCCCGGCGACAGCGCCGGTAGCTGTCGCCGCGACGGCCTCGGTGCCCAAACTGGACGGCGACGACGGCGGGGCCGGGGTCGGCGTCTGACGCACGACCGTGGGGCCGGCGGGGCTCGCCTGTCCTGCTGAGGGATGGACCGGCGCGGAGCTTGCCATTGCGGAGGGCGCTGCGCTCGACGGGACGACAGGGGCCGAGGCCGCGGGGACCGCCGGCCGAATGTCGGAGGCGTAAGCAGGCAGCGGACCCGAGGGTGCGGGAGCGGTGGGGGCAGCTGGTGCGGATGGTCCCGCAACGACCTGCGGTGCCGGGGTCGCGTCCGGGGTCGTTGCGTGGGCGACCGGCGGTGCCTCATATGCCGGTGCGTTGACTGGCGCGCTGCCCATGCCGGATGTCGGTACCGTCGGCGGGGCTTGCGGCTCCGGGGGTTGAGGCGGCGGCATGGCGCCAGCAGTAGCCGAAATCGGTGTTCCCGCTTGCATTCCCTTGTCAAAGCTATGCACCAAGTCGGCTGGCGTGACGGGTTGGACCGGGCTCGCGGGCGCGGTCGGTGCGGCGATTAGGGGGGTGCCAGGGGTAGCGGCCGTTGACGGCACCGCAGTATGTACACCCGGGTTAGGTGGCGCGAGCGGGGATGGGGCAGACGCGGATGGTGCACTGGGCAAGATCGAGGGGGACGGCAACCGTGCGTCCGCAGGCGTAAGAGGCGAAGGAGATTTAAACGTCGACGTCAGGTTCGTGCGAGAGCCGGGTGCGCCAGGAACAACTTGCCCGTCGGCAGACGGAGGCGGTTTGCCAGTTGCGGAATGGAAGTTTGTCGAGGCCCCAGTGGCGACGCCGGCAGGCGCAGTCTGCCCTCCGACGGGCGGTGCCGCGCCCGGCTGTGGTGTGGCGAAGCCGGGAGTGGCGCTCGGTTGTGGTGTGGTGCCCGGCTGTGGTGTGGCGAAGCCGGGAGTGGCGCTCGGTTGTGGTGTGGTGCCCGGCTGTGGTGTGGTGAAGCCTGGTGGGGCGCCTGCCTGCGCCCCGCTATGGCCGAGGTTGCCCCTAACGTATTCCTCTAGATTTTTTTCGTCTTCGGGTGGCCGAAACATTTGCCCGACATTGACACCGTTGGCTTGTGCGAATTGACGTGCTGACTGCCCGGTTCCCTCTAAATCAAGGATCTGTTGCATCGCATCAAATATGTTGCCGGAATATTTTGCTGCAACCATGCTCGCCTGAGCGCGATATTGGTGCACCAATGCAATTGTCTGGGTTACCTTAGCTTCCGTCGGCAACTTGGAATTCTGTATTTCCTTGATCCGGTTATTGGCCTCCTCGGCGATGTTAGTTAGGTCGTGCTGGAGGCTTACGATGCTATCGTATGCGGTGCCGTAAGCGTTCTCCTTCACACCGTTCTTCTCTGCGACCTCTCGTGATTGCTCTTCGCCCTGGCGGTAAGCGCTGCGGAGATCATCTGCCGTATGGCCCCGTTGGTCGGCTAGCGGTCCAGTTTGCGCATTGCGCAGCGTGTCTGCAAAATTGGAAAATCCCGTCTTGATAGTCCCGCGGTTAACCTTGCCATGCGAAAGTATCATTAGGTCTTGGTCAAACACCCATTGGTCACCGACAATGGGTATCGAGTAGTCCCCTGGCGGGAAGATCATTTACACATACCTTGGATTGTTATAGTTGCATCGTCACTTGCGCGTAGGGTTGGCTCCATTTCAGAATCGGGAATTCCATTCTGATAGTCAACCACAAGCTCTTGAAAAACGTCGGTGAGTCTCCGCACTGTTCTAGCCAGATCTTCTGGCGTTGCTGGCTGCTGCGAAAGCGTTGTCCGAAGAAACTCGCTTCCCGCGAGAATTGATTGTTGACCATTGATTGCGAACACTAATTGGGCGGTTGGGTCGGCGCCCCGCTCGCGAGCCGAACTCGCTTTGATCGCATTATGCACCTTTTCGTGGGCGGCACACACTTGCGCCTTTGCGTCTGCAACCTGTTTCGCGGTGTAGGTGGGAGCGGGTGGCGGTTTGGGCTGCACCGGTCGAAACCAGCCGACGATCGCGACACCGAACGTCACCAGCAGCGCAACGCTGAGTAGCGCGGAAATCAGCCAAGGCTGCCTGCGCGAGGATGGCATGGGTGCTGGCCACGAGGGTGATGTGGGCGACGGAGGTAGTCCGAAGTTCGACACAGCCTCAATCTTATCGCCCATTCGAAATAATGCCAGTCACCCATTCTCGAGCGAATCTATAAAAGTTCCCGAAAGAACCACAGAAATGGGTAACGTGCAATGGTTTGTTCAGTCGCAGCTTATCTGCAAAGGTCCTCAAGTGCCGAAGTCGCTTCATCGCCAGAATGCAAGATCGGGCTTTTCTCTGATTCGGAAGTGCCGGCAATTAGGGCGACCGTCAGAGCCTGGTAGGCATCCGAGGTAGGGCCCGACCACCAGGAGCTCGCCTGCCGTGGATCTTTGAGCCCACCCGCGAGCAGGAGCTGATGAGATTGTGAACGTTTGAAGCGATGTCGGCGGGGGCGGCTGGTGCGTCGTTTAAGGTGGTTGACAAGGACTGACTGGCTGCCAGTAGCGCTTGCCGGACGTTCACCGCTGAAGCTAGTTGCGTGGCGTAGTCTGAGCCCTTGTCCCGCGCGGTCGCTGCCCTTACTGCGTTGTTCGCCTTCGAAAACGCCGCGCACACCCTTGATTGGCGTCTGTAATCTGGTTGCTCGTGTAGTTCGGTCCAGTCGGTTTGTTGTCTGGTAGAGGACGAAACCAGCTACCGATCGCGACGGCGACTGCCGCGAGCGCAATCGCGAACGCGGCAATCGTGAATGACCGCGACGGCTGTTTGGGTGCGACGGTCGGCGTAGGCCATAGAGCAGGAGTAGGTGACGGCGGCGGAAAAGGCGGGTTGGACACGCGGGGAGCGTACCTCTTCAGTGGCATCGAGCACCCCAGTTTCCGCCGGGTCGCGTTTTGGGATGTGCCTGATGCGAGTCGGCGATCGACAACAACGTGATGCTCAGAAAAAGCAGCCGAAAATCTTTCCTGCACAGACGATCTAGCTGCCAGCAAAATTAGCTAGCGCCTCGTGTCGGCCGTCGCTACCGGTTCGCATCCTTGTCGTCGTCGTCGCGCTTTTGCTCCGGCAGGATGATGCGTCGACTCGCAACTGGTTTGCCTTCAACACGTTTGACGACTTCAGGAACCGGCGGTGGTGTTGTGATACGACCCTGGACCGGAGCGCCGTTCTTGACCGATGGCGCGACAATCCTTTTGGTGTCGGGCTTCTCGTCCTTGCCGCCGCTACCGGCTCCGTGCATGGCACCCGGCGGCATCATCGGCATCGCGCCCATCCCACCCCGCGACGCGCTAGTCGGTGCCGACGCACTCGCCGGCGGGATTGAGCTGGCACGCGCTGACGCGGGCTCAGTGCCGGCAGATGGTGCAGGCAGTGGATTGAGGCTTCCTGTCGGTGTGGTGGCGCCGCCGAGTCCGCCGCCGCCCGCGCCGCCACCGCCCGCGCCTGCACCGGCGCCGCTGGTGGATCCCGTCAGCTCACCCGGGATCGCCGCCGCTTCTCCCGCTCCGTGCTGCATCGCACCCATGCCCGCTTGCATCATCTGCTGTCCGATTTGAGCCGCCTGCTGCGGAAGCTGGCTCAACGGCTGGAGCAGCCCTTGCATGGCCCCGGAAATACCACCAGCGACGCCCGAGATCATCTGCGGAATCTGCTGCGCCATCTCGGCCGGGCTGCCGGCACCGCCCAACTTCCCGGCCGACTCTGCTTCGTTCGCAGGGAATTTGGCCATAGCGTCAGCGGTTTTCGCGCCCCGTTCGGCGTGACCGGTTTGGGCATCGGTCATGTCGCTGGGATCGCCGCTATTGGCGGCGAGGCCAAGCGCTCTCAGTAGCTGGCTCAACGGAACTGTGCCGGTGGCCAGCTGATCGGGCGTGATCCCCGGGGGTGGTGGACCGCCACTCAACTTGGCCAGGTGCTCGAGAATTATTCGAATTTCATCGTCACCGCTCATGACGCCCCCCGCGCTCCTTAAGGCGGACGGAGCCGGAGCCATCGTTGGTGAAGCAGCCGATGAACATCGTTATCCCCCGTTGCTAAGCGTGTGTCGTCGTCACTACGACCGTCGTGCTGTTCGTATGTTCCGGACACTGTGGATCCGACTTGGTCGCCTGGCCCCCTTATCCCCTGGCGAGGCTAACCCGGCCACCGATGCTGGTCAATTCACCGCAGGCATTCATGACCGCACTCTTAGTGGAAACCTGCAGATGGCGGAGGCGTCGATCCAATTGCCAGCGACAATATGACAGTCAATATTGCGAACGACCCGACGAAAGCAACGACGCCCGCAAACGCGGCCAGGGCCCCGATAGAGAATGCTCTTGCGCGGCGGAACGGCATAGTAATTCCGGATAAAGTTAGGGGCAGGACGGGCGCAAAGAACCACAACAAACCGAATGTGAGAAGCGTCGACATAACGCCGGCGAAAAGTCCGGCTAGGAGCTGGATCGGATGATTCTGGGCGTACTTGAATGAGTCGTTGCGTTCCGCAGATCCCACCTCAGTACTGCCCATGCCTAGGCAATACCACAGTCAAGGTAATGAACAGCAAGACCGACCAACCGGTCATGGGGGCCAAAATAATCCCAACGGCTGTACTGCGCCAGCGCGACGTTCTTGCCCTGAAGTACAGGGTGAATCCAGCGACGAGGATACCGATCGACACGGTAGAGACAAATGAGTAAAAATCGAGCGATGTCGTATGTCCGTATATCGCAGAATACGGCACTGTTAATATGATCGCCCAGAGGAAGCCGCCAAAGATTGCGCCGAGAAATACTGTACGTATCCAGTCGATTGGCTCTTTCATTCGACCAGTCCCCTCTTTCTATCTGGCCGGCAGCTGCGGCAAAATTATAACGGGATCGTGCACGCCGATTTCCGGTGGACGGTCGACAGGTCCGAGGGGATACATGCCCGGTGGGCTCGCAACGAGGGCCGGGCCGATTGGCGCCACGGGGGGCAAGTGACCGCTATGCGGAGGGGTCGGAACCCTGGGAGCCGGGCCCTGATCGTTGAAGGACAGCTCAAGAGCTGCATCACCAATTGGCCTGTGCCACCAGAGACCTGCCGCAGGTCCGCGGGCGTCATCCGCGAACAGAGGCCACGACTGGACTAGTGGTGTAGTTGTTCCGCCCGGTGTATCGCAATAAATCTCGATCGCAGGAAAGTTTGTCACGGTGCCGCCTACGCGTGGTCCTCCGGGCGTAGGTTCGATCGCGATAGTGCCATTGACATCGAAAGGTATTGCCTTGGCAATGTCTTCCCCTCCAGGCGAGAGTGGATCCGCGGCGCTGTACTTGATCAGTACTGAGCCGTTGCTTTGTTGGACCGCCGAAATGCTGGGTGTTCCGGCGCGGATCTGACCGGTCTTCTCGTCGATTGACGGGTTCTGCCGCGCAACGATTATGCCGTTCTCGTAATCGACATAGATGGACACCCGTGACTCCTCGGGCCCAGCAGTAGGGGAGAAGCCTCGGTTATCGCCAAGATTGTCATGTATCGGCGGCCAGTCAACCTGTGGATCCCATACTGCGCGGCCGGGAATGAACATGTTTGTCCGGACCACGCCCTGCCCAGGTACGGGTTTGATGCGCCCCACAATTATGTTGGGCGGGTGGCCGCCGTTCTTGGGTGCATAGCTGTGCGGGTCGAGCGCTGCAGCTGTCTCCCAGTCGGCCGCTGAGCTTGGCGTCCGGCCGAAAACCTTTGCAAAAGCATCGATTTGGTTCTGCCTTTGATCGGCCTGGGCTCCGGCGTCCGCGGCAGTTCCGGGCGCATCCATCGGCTGAATTGCTGTCGCATCGTAGCCCTCGGTACGCAACGTATTCAGCGCACTTTGCAGGTCGCTGGAATATGCGCCACGGATTGATTTCAGCTGGCCAAGTGCTGACCTGGTGTCGGCGATCGCCAGGTCTATCAGGTCTGTGACGTGTTGCGAAACGACGGCCAATTCCGCACCGGTAAGCTGCCCGCTGTTTTCCAGCTCGAAGTCTGCGCCGAGTTCGCTATCGATGACTTCTAATTGGGTCTCCAGATTAGAGATGAACACGGCGCCGGTTCGTTGGGCTTCGGCCAAGGTGGCGGCGATGCGTTCCAACTCGACCCCGATTTTGGGCAGCTCTAGCGATTGTGCGCCGAGCGCTTTGGCCACCCTCTGTACTTCGGCGGAGTCATTGACGGGGTGATCGCCGTTCTCTCGGTTCCACGAAGCCTCGAAGCGCCGACGCGCTTCGTCGAATGCATTGCTGGACTCGGTCGTGCACCGGCCTGCGGCATGAAAGGCCTCCGCCAAGTCCGAAATTTGGGCTGGGCGTCCGACTTGCAAGCTCCGGTTGATCGCCCAGGGGTCACCGCCAGCTTCGGCTATCAACTCGGGGACACTTATCCAGCGAAGTTGCATCGTGACGTCCGAGGCTCCGTTAGGGAGGCGCAAAACACCGTCGATGGCAGCAGCCCGCATGAAGGATGACGAACCGAGTTATGAGCGTGCGAAGAGGGCAGATGTTCGGTGTCAATCAACATCGTCACCCCTCCGACTTCGGACAGCCCGCCAACTCTTTCCCGCCGCACGCGCCCCGAAACTCCAAAATGCGCTATAGACCTCGCGCTGTGGTAACCGTCAGGCTAACTACGGCAATGGATGTCGGTCAATTCACCGTTACTAGCCACGCCCGGACATAGACACGAGTAGCCACACGCAGGGAAGTTGATGGGCGGCCTGGAGTGGCGAAATGCTCTTGGCTAGCGTCGCAACGCTATCCGAGGTGAATAGCGTCGACGGCCCGCTCGGGCAAAAATCTCGCCTGTGGCACCCGTTGCTGTCGACCCAGACTCGCTATCCGCCGCGGGCAGCGCCGTGGTTGCGGCGGGGGGCGGCCCGTACGCGGCGATGACAGTGTTGACGGCGGGATTCGGCGCCAACACTGGTTTGGATGTTGCCGGTGAGGTGTTCGGGCTGTCGTATCAAGCGACGGCGGAGTCGTTGTTGAAGGCTGCGGCGGCAGCGATCAATGCCTGTCGGCGCAATGGCGTCATGATCCAAGTCGACGCATCGAACTGGTCGCAGGCTGAAGCGGCCTCGCGCCTGGGTGGCGGTGCGAGCGTGCTGCACCCACCAGCGGAGCCGGCCCGCATTGGCGCGCCGGGGCCGCCGGGAACATTGGGCCCAGGTGAGCCCCCGCCGCTGTTGTGGGCGGTCGTGCAGTCCTTCGTCGACGATGTCTGGCCGAACGGCGACGTGGTAGCTATACGTTCAGCGGCCGGGTGCTGGCGCACATTTAGCTCAGCGGTGAGCGGGATGCAGGGTGCGCTGGATGGATCGAAGACGCTGGTCGGTACACAGCAGATCCCCGAAGGCGAAAAGATCAATCAAGTCTTATCGCGCATCGGCGTCGCGATGGCCAAGTTGGGGGCTCAATGCTGGCATATGGCGACCGTCCTCGATGATTTCGCCGGGCAGGTTTCCAAAGCTCAGAACGACATCCGAAAGCTGTTGCGCCGCTTGGAATCGCTGACCGACGTCTGGCATGACATCGTCTCGATACTCGATGGCGATGCGCTCGAAGAAGTCAAAGAGATCGCCCGTGACGTCAACGCCGTGTTGCACGACCTGGGAAGGCAAGCGCGGGAATTCGAGCACGGGATCAGACTGCTGATGCAGGTTGCCGACGGCTTGGTTGTCGACATGGAGAAGTCCATGCGCGGTCATTTCACCCACTTCCTGGGTGACGCAGTCGGAAACCAGGTCGCGACTGCATTCGACTTTTTCGTCAATGCGAATGAGGGGGTTGTCAAAGTAGCCGCCCAAACGGCCCTAGGCCTAGGCGATTTAGCAGCGCCATGGTCGCTCCTCGATCCCCAGGGCGCGGAGACCACCTGGAAGGACATGGTGCAGGGCCAGTTCAGGGCAAGTCTTCTCAACGAAATTCTGCATCCGCGGGAAGGCGGGGCGGCCAACCTGCAGATGTGGAAATCGCTTCTGCATCTTGATGATTGGAGCACAGCTCGGCCGGGCTTGGGGTTCGGGGAGAACGTTTTTGATGGCGCGACCTTGTTTATGCCCGGATTTGGCGAAGCCGGTGCGGGGGCGAAAGCAGGGTCTGCGGCTGCACGTGGTGCCGAAGAGGCCGCGGAAGGCGCAGGCGCAGCGGGGCGTGCCGGAGAATTCGCGGTTACCGGGGGCGCGCTGGGCGACATCGGCAAGGCCGGCACCAACCTGAGTAAAGACCTCGACAACCTGAAACTCGACCTGCCCAAAACAGATCTTCCGGCAGGCGGTCGTCCGGTCAACCCGCCGCCGCTCGAAGCTCCAAAGGTGCCGCCGCCACGACCGGTGGAACCAGCGCCGCCCGGTGCGCCAGCGCCTCATTCGCCAACGGCGCCAGGTGGTTCGGCCCCGGGTCGCCCAGAGGCGCCGGTCGGTCCGTACGAATCGGTTCCTAGGCCCGGCGAGGTGCCGCACGGGCCACTGTCCGCGCCCGCGGGAGGCCCGCGAGAGCCCGCATCGGTGTCGGCCGCACCCACCGAGCACTTGCCGTCACGCAATTCGCAGCTCGAAGAACCAAATCCGGCTCTTTTACCGCGGGCGGCTGATGGGGCTCTGCTTGAAACACCGCCGGCCGCCGCGCCCTCTGCGCAGCAGGCACCGGCGCTCGCATCTGCGGCACCCAACGGA
Organism: Mycobacterium ahvazicum; assembly: GCF_900176255.2. Classification (GTDB taxonomy): domain Bacteria; phylum Actinomycetota; class Actinomycetes; order Mycobacteriales; family Mycobacteriaceae; genus Mycobacterium; species Mycobacterium ahvazicum. The sequence continues at coordinate 678,898 of NZ_FXEG02000003.1, read as the reverse complement.
TCGCCTTCACATCTCGCGCCCTCCAGCGCGCCATCAGCCGAACTAACTCCTCCAGGTGGCGGCGGATGGCGCGGGCTTGGCGAGGACGGCTCCCCGGGCAGCCCGCACGATGCGGCAGGTGGTCGAAGCCCCCGCGGCCCTGGCGACGGTTGGCCCCTTGGCCGCGGCGACTCAACAGGATCCCCCCACGACGGCAAGCCGGAAGGCGGGAAGCCAAATAACGGCGCGTCAGAATCGTCTGACCATGGTGACGGAGCCCATGGCGACGTCTCTTCGATGGACGGGCTCAGCGATGAGAAGCGCGACGAAATCCTCAGTACACCGAAAGGTAGTCGTCCTGACCCCTCGGAGTACCTATCCCCGGAGTATATTCAGCGACACCTCGATAAATTCGCTGAAGGGGCTACACGGTTCATGCCAGAAAGCAATCTGGAAAAATATGGGATTGCTCAACGGGACGGCACCTCGTTCGTAATGCCGAGAAGCGAAGCTGACGCAATGATCAATGGCAGCAAAGGTGGTCCACGTGCGATGGAGGCTGAGCTCGGTCTTCCTGAAGGCTTTCTCGATTCCAATAGTATTGTTAGGATAGACATATCTGATCCCTCAGAATTTAAGTTACGGATTCCCTCGGGCAATGAAGCAGGAGCGAACGACCAATGGATCCCAGGCGGGCGCCTACCCAACGGCGCATCGGAGGCGGTCGTGGATGGTAAGGATATACCTCCCGGCGAATACATTGTCACGGATATCTTCCAGTAGGGCGGAATACCGATGAAATTTGAAGACACGTATTTTTCAAGAGACGACAGATATTCAATTGGAATAGAGTCCGTCTCCGGTCGGTGCTATGCATCAATACCAGTAAGTAATGGCATCGTTGACTATGAAGAGTATTACGAACTAACGCCAGATCAGTATCGTGATTTTCTACGTGACCGCACAGCGGCGATCGAATTCGTACAGGCTTGTCGTAAGCATGAGCACGACGATCTACTCTTGCAAAGGCCCGGCAATAATCGTGGAACCCCTGTATAAGGTTTCGGCTAAGCGGGAACGGCGAAAACTACTCGCCGCCGCGGTCGAGCAGGTCTGACGACCCGAGCACCCGCTCGATCTGCACTTCGATGACCACCCGTCGCGGGTTTGGGCGCGGCGTGCGATAGCGCTGCGCATACCGTAGCTCCGCGTCGCGCACGGCATCGGCGTCGTTGTTGACCTTGGACCGGCCTTCAAGCGAAATCCAGCGCGCGCCGTCGACCTGGCTGAGCACGGCCACCCCGGCACGGTCGGCGTTGACGGCCTTCTGCGTGCCCCCGCTGGTGATCACCCGCGCGATGTGAGTCACCGGGTCGAAGGTGAATCCGACGGCCACCACATGCGGCGAGTTGTCAGCGCGCAGCGTGGTCAGCATCGCCAGGTGACGCTCGGACAGGAACGCCAAAGCATCGTTGGTCAGCCGCGTCGTAGTGTTCGCCATCACCGCTCACGCTAGCGCAGGTGATAATCGCAGCCGTGGACGACACGGGCGCAGGTCCAGTTCTAATTCTCGGCGGCCGCAGCGAGATCGGTATCGAGCTCGCATGCCGCCTTGCCAAAGGGTCAACGGTGGTGCTGGCCGCTCGCCGAGCCGATCAGCTCGACGAGCAGGTCGCCGCCGTCAGAACCGCCGGCGCGAAAGCGGTCCACACCAGGGAGTTCGACGCCGACGACCTCGCCTCGCACGCCCCGCTGGTCGCAGCGGTCATCGCCGAGCACGGACCCATTGCCACCGCGGTGCTGGCCTTCGGAATCCTGGGCGATCAGACCCGCGCCGAGGCCGATGCCGCACACGCGGTGGCCGTCGTGCAGACCGACTACGTCGCCCAGGTCAGCATGCTCACCCATCTGGCCAACGCCATGCGCACCGCGGGCCGGGGCTCGTTGGTGGTGTTCTCCTCGATCGCGGGCGCACGGGTACGTCGGGCAAACTACGTCTACGGTTCAGCGAAGGCCGGCCTGGACGGCTTCGCCAGCGGCTTGGCCGACGCGCTGCACGGCAGCGGGGTGCACCTGCTCATCTCGCGCCCCGGCTTCGTGATCGGGCGTATGACGGAGGGCATGACCCCGGCACCGCTGTCCAGCACCCCGCAGCAGGTGGCCGCCGCAACGGCCCAAGCCCTCGACAAGGGTCGGCGAACGGTGTGGATCCCGTGGGCGCTGGGACCTGCGGCGGCCGTGATGCGGATGCTGCCACAGTTCCTCTGGCGCAGGATGCCGCGATGATCGTCGTGGTCGGCATCGGCGCCGACGGCATGGCCGGCCTATCCGCAGAATCAAAGCACGAATTGCAAATGGCCACAGTCATTTACGGCGCCGAACGACAGCTGAAACTGCTCGACGAAACACTCACCGCCGAACGCAGAGAGTGGCCGTCTCCGATGATGCCCGCCCTGCAAGCACTTCCGCTCGACGGCCCAGACATTCACGTCGTCGCCAGCGGCGACCCACTGCTGCACGGCATCGGCGGCACGCTGATCCGCCTGCACGGCACGGAAAAGATCAAAGTATTACCGCACGTCTCGTCGGTGACGCTGGCGTGCGCCCGAATGGGCTGGAACGTCCACGACACCGAGGTGATCAGCCTCGTCACCGCGGCGCCGAGCACCGCGGTACGCCGCGGCGGACAAGCGATCGTGCTGTCGCAGAGCGGGTCCACGCCGAAAGCCTTGAGCGAATTACTCATCGCGCACGGCCGCGGTGATTCCGAGTTCAGCGTGCTCGAACAACTGGGCGGCCCGGCCGAACGCCGCCGCGACGGCATCGCCCGCGACTGGGCCGACGACGACATCGACGACCTCAACGTGATCGCCGTCCGCTATCTGCCCGACGAACGCATCACGCCGTTGCCCGACGCAGCGTTCGCTCACGACGGGCAGATCAGCAAACAGGGCGTGCGCGCGGTCACCCTCGCGGCTCTGCAACCACGGCCCGGTGAGCGATTGTGGGACGTGGGCGCGGGCTCGGGCAGCATCGCGGTCGAATGGTGTCGCAGTTGGCCGGGTTGCACCGCAGTGGTGTTCGAGCGTGACGAGCAGCGCCGCAAGAACATCGAGTTCAATGCCGCCGCCTTCGGCGTCACCGTCGAGGTGCGGGGCGAAGCGCCCGGCCAGTTCGACGGCGCCGCAAAGCCGGACGCCATCTTCATCGGTGGCGGCCTGACCCATCAAGGCCTCCTCGACGCTTGCCTTGAGCGACTTGCACAAGGAGGGCGCCTGGTCGCCAATGTCGTGACCATAGAATCGGAAGCTGAACTACTGCAGGCATATTCACGACTCGGCGGTGAACTGCGACGTTTTCAGCTCTATCAGGGTGAACCGCTGGGCGGCTTCACCGGCTGGCGCCCGCAATACCCGGTCACTCAGTGGGCGGTGACGAAGTGACGGTATACTTCATCGGCGCCGGCCCCGGGGCCGGCGACCTGATCACCGTTCGCGGCCAACGATTGCTGCAACGATGTGAAACATGCCTCTACGCGGGCTCGATCATGCCGGACGACCTCTTGGCCCTGTGCCCGCCCGGCGCGAAAATCGTTGACACCGGACCGTTGACGCTCGAGCAGATCGTCGCCGAACTCGCCGATGCGAACGACAAAGGCCACGACGTCGCTCGACTGCACTCCGGCGATCCGTCGCTGTACAGCGCGGTGGCCGAGCAATGCCGCCGGCTCGAAGCGCTGGGAATCGGCTACGAAATCGTGCCCGGTGTACCGGCTTTCGCGGCTGCAGCGGCTGTCCTGAAGAAAGAGCTCACCGTCCCGGGAGTGGCGCAGACCGTCACGCTGACCCGGGTATCGACGCTGTCGACGGCCATGCCCGCCGGTGAAGACCTGCCCACCCTCGCCCAATCCGGCGGCACGCTGGTGCTGCATTTGGCCGCCGCTCAGATCGACGCCATTGTTCCGCAACTCCTGCAAGGCGGCTACCCGCCCGAAACCCCAACAGCTGTCGTGGCTTTCGCAAGCTGGCCGCAAGAAATGACCCTGCGCGGCACGCTAGAGAACATCGCCGACCAAATGCACCAGGCCGGCATCACCAAGACCGCCGTCATCATCGTCGGCGATGTGCTTGCCGCCGAGGGCTATACGGACAGCTACCTGTACTCGGCCGGGCGAACCCGCGGGAGTCGGCACTGATGCGGGTACTGCTGCTCGGTGGCACCGCTGAGGGGCGCGCGCTCGCCAAAGTCTTGCACCCCGACGTCGACGTGATCAGCTCGCTGGCCGGGCGAGTCCCCGACCCGGCGCTGCCCGTCGGCGAAGTGCGCATCGGCGGATTCGGTGGCGTCGACGGCCTCAAAAACTGGTTGCGAGAACACGACATCGATGCCGTCGTCGACGCCACCCACCCCTTCGCGGCGACCATGACCGCGCACGCCGCGCAGGCCTGCACAGAACTGCGCATCAAGCACCTGGTGCTGGCCCGCCCGGCCTGGGAACCCGGCGCCGCGCAGGTCGTAAAGTCCGATAGCGAAGCCGCGAAAGCCGTTGCCAGCCAACGGTATGAACGGATATTTCTCACCACTGGCCGCTCGGGAACCAAGGCCTTCGCGAAAAGCGACGCATGGTTCCTGATCCGCGCGGTCACCGAACCGGAGAAGGCCGACCTACCCCGCAGTCACCAGGTGCTGTTGTCCCGTGGGCCGTACGACTACGACAACGAAATCGTCCTCATGCGCGAGCACGGCATCGACGCCCTGGTGACCAAGAACAGCGGTGGCGACATGACGAAGGCGAAGCTGGATGCGGCTGCGGCACTGGGCATTCCGGTGGTCATGGTCCAGCGACCGCCACTGCCGGACGGCGTGCTCAAGGCCGACACCGTCGAACAGGCGGCGGATTGGGTTGCGCGCCAGGCCTAACCGGTGAGGTCGTCGCGTTCCGCGTCGGCCATCAGTGCATCGCGGGCCCGGGCGACACGGGACCGGATGGTGCCCACCGGGCAGCCACACACGGCGGCGGCGTCGGCGTAGGGCAGCCCGAGCAGCTGGGTCAGCAGCAGGGCCTCGCGTTGCTCGGGAGTGAGGTTGGCGATCATCGTCGTCACCTCGACCAGGTCCTCGAATCCGCGCGCGTGCCGGTCGCTGTTGCGTACGTGCTCGGGATTAGCACCCGGGGCGGTGCGCGGCCGCGACTGGACGTGGCGGATGTGATCGGCGACCACGCGGCGCGCGATGGACAGCAGCCAGGTGCGGGCACTGGAGCGGCCGGAGAACCGCTCGATCGCCCCGATTGCCCGCAGGAAGGTTTCCTGAGTCAGATCGTCGGCGTTGCCCGCGTCGGAAAGGTAGGTGACGAACCGCCACACGTCTTGCTGGGTGGCTTTGATGAATGCCTCGAGAGCTCGCTCGTTCCCGCGTGCGGCTGCCAAGGCCAGTTCGGTCACGGCCTCGTCGTCGCTGGACGCGGTCATGGCCAACCACCTTAGTTGCGCGGGTTCGATCAGTCTACGACGGGCCGTCGTAGACGTTGCGGCGAGGTCCGACGGGGAACGGTTGATCGGCCGCAGATGGCCACGGCGGCGAGTGGGGAAACTGGCGGGCAGCTCGCCGTCGAAAGCGTCGAAGTCGGACTCGCCCGACCCGCGGCCGCCGGTTCGCTCGCGCGCCACCAACACCGCGAACGCCAGCCCCAGCAGCACGGGCACGTGGCTGGCGACGCGTGTCGCGGTCACCTGGCCGTCCAGGGCGTCAGCGGCCACATAACCCATCAGTCCGAGGGAGTACGCGCCGGCTATCGCCGCGACGCCGGTCGCCATCACCGGCCAGACTCCGGCCGCGATCATGGCCGCCCCCAACGCCAACAACCAGGCCGTGGACTCGTGTAGCAGGTGCTCGCCGGACATCGCGCCGTGCATGTGATGCGACACCATCCCGAAGCTCATTCCGCCGATTTGCGCAGCCGCGATCAAGACTTGGAAGGCGCCCACGGCGATGAGTCCCCACCGCGCGTAGCGCGCCCGAACGGCGCGCATCCAGCCGTTACGCGCTGCGGGGTCCTCGTCGATGCTCGCCATGATTCGGGCGACCAGGTCCGGGCCGTCACCGGGTTCGATCGAGGCCAGCCGCCGAGTCTGGGTTGCCGCACCGATTAACCAGGTACGACACCCACGGCACGTCTCCAGATGGGCATCCACCTGCTGGGCAAGCACGTCCGTTCGCTCGCCGTCCAATCGGGCGGAAAGCGCTTCACGCGCAACATCACACCGCATCCCTGCATCGTTGCGCATGCACGCGCCGGGCGCAAAGAAGAAACCCGGTGGGAACTAAATCGTGCGCCGCAACGACCACTGAGGACAGCCCACATCGCCCCGGAAGGCCCGCTTTCATGACCGCCCCGATCTGGCTCGCGTTTCCACCCGAGGTGCATTCCACGCTGCTGAGCAGTGGGCCCGGACCGGGGCCGCTGCTGGCGGCGGCCGGAGCGTGGTCGGCGTTGAGCACCGAATACGCCGACGCCGCCGACGAACTCACCGGGCTGCTGGGCGCGGTGCAGGCCGGGGAGTGGCAGGGCCCAAGCGCGGAGCAGTACGTCGCCGTCCACGCCCCGTACTTGACCTGGCTGCTCGCCAGCTCAGCGGACAGCACCGCCGCGGCCGCATTGCACGAGACGGCCGCCGGCGCCTACACGGCCGCGCTGGCCGCGATGCCCACGATGGGCGAGCTCGCCGCGAACCACGTGATTCACGGCACTCTGGTCGCGACGAACTTCTTCGGCATCAACACGATCCCGATCGCCGTCAACGAGGCCGACTATGCGCGTATGTGGGTGCAGGCGGCCACGACGATGAGCACCTATGAGGCGGTCAGCGAATCCGCGCTCGCGGCGGTGCCGCCGTCGACCCCCGCACCACAGATCATGACGGCGGCCGCCACCACGTCGACCACCCAGCAGCAAGCCACCACCGCGGCGCCGCAGTACCCGTCCTGGATGGATCAGCTCGAGGCGTGGATTCGGCAGTACACGACCAGTTTTGCCTGGCCGGTATCCAAGGAACTCAACCCCGGTGGCTGGCCGTTCCCGCCGGTGCCCTGGGTCAACAGCCTCGCCTCCTTTTTCACGCAGTTGGGGCTGTCGCCGACGCTGGCCAGCGCGATGGGCTGGGCCATCTTCCACACCCTGATGATTTTCTGGCCGTTCATCCAGGTCGCGGTTCAGCTGGCCGTCGTCGCCATCCCGGCCATGATGGCCGTCGCCGCTGCGGCGGGTGCCGGGGCGGCGGCGGGCGCCGCGGCGATCGCGGTGAGCACCGCGGTTCCCCTGTCGATCCAGCCGCCGTTGCCCGCGATGGCGCCCACGCCAATGCCCACCGCGCCGGCTCCAGCGGGATTCGGCAATGTGCCGACCAGCTCGAGTGTCAGCGCGCCCGCTCCGGCGCCCGCGACGGCAACGGCCATGCCCGCGCACGGTGCCCCACCGGTCGGTGGCGGCCCCGGGGTTGGCTTCGGCCCGACCAGTACGACCGGACTCGGCGCCGGCCTGTCCGACGCGCTGTATGCCGTTGGGCTGTCCGGCCTTTCGGGGAGTGCCAGCGCGCGAAACCGATCCCGCCGCAAGTCCGAGGAGCCCGCACCGGACGACGCTGACGCTCCGGCCGCGTCGGCGGCGGCATCCGCCAAGGAGCGGTTGAAGGCCCGCCGCCGTCGCGGCGGAACCGCAAAGGACAAGGCCTACCGATACGAGTACATGGACCTCGAGGACACCCCCGCCGCGCCGGACGACGAACCCGCCACCACGGCCGGGGAGTCGGGCGCCGGGCCGCTCGGATTCGCCGGTGCCGCAGCCAAATCCGGCGCGGACCGCGCCGCGGGGCTGACGACGCTGACCAGTGACGGGCTCAATGACGGTCCGTCCGTGCCGATGCTGCCGAAAACCTGGGGCAAGGACTAGCGGGCTTCAGGTAGGGTAGCGCCGCGGCGTGAACACCTTGTCGCCGGAATCGTCTGTGTACCACTGGGTTTGAGACGAACCGACGATCAGCAGGCAGCGCATGTCGACGTCGGCCGGATCAAGGTCGGCCAGCCGCACCACGCGGACATCCTCGTCGGGCCCCGACACGTTGCGGCCGATCACCACCGGCGTCCCCGGTTCGCGGTGGGTCAGCAGGATGTCGCGCATGGCGCCGACCTGCCAGGTCCGGCTCTTGGACGCGGGGTTGTAGACGGCCAGCACCAGATCGGCCGCCGCCGCGGCGCTCAGGCGCGTCTCGATCACGTCCCACGGCTTGAGCCGATCCGACAGCGAAATCACCGCATAGTCGTGACCCAGCGGCGCACCGACGCGGCTGGCGACGGCCTGGGCCGCGGTCATCGCCGGGATCACGCGAACCTGAACCCCGGGCCACTGCTTGGCCTCTTCCAGCACGGCGGTGGCCATTGCGAACACCCCCGGATCGCCCGACGAGACCACCGCGACGGCGCGGCCCTGTTCGGCCAGTGCGCAGGCCAGGCGCGCCCGCGCGGGTTCGTCGGTGTTGTCGCTGGGGTGGCGCTGCTGGCCGTCGCGCACCGGGACGCGATCGAGGTAGTTGCCGTAGCCGATCAGATCGGTCGCGGCGGCCAGCTCACGTCGGCTCTGCGGTGTCATCCAGTCGTGGTCGCCGGGGCCCAGACCCACGACGGCGACGGCGCCGGCCGGCGAGCGTTCCTGCAACCGGCGGCCGCCCGGCAGCATGGCCAGCGAGAAATAGGGCACGCTGGCCTCGTCTACGGCAGCGGCCGGCGAGACACGTTGCGCGGCGGTGCTGGCCCGCTCCACGTAGAACGCTTCGTCCAGTCGCCCGGACGCCGAAAGAGCTTCTCGCACAGTGCGATACGAACGGCCCAGCTTGAGCACCACGGCGGCGTCCGCGTCGGCGAGCCGGCGGGTCAGCTCGGCGACAGGCAGGGTTCCCGGCAGCACCGACAGCACCTCGTCGCCGGCCACCAGCGGGATAGCCACGGCCGCCGAGGCAGCGCTTACCGACGTCACGCCGGGCACGATGACGGCGTCGAACCGCTGCGTCAGCCGGGTGTGCAGATGCATATACGAGCTGTAGAACAGCGGATCGCCTTCGGCCAGCAGCGCCACATTGCGTCCCGCGTCGAGGTGCGCGGCGATGCGCTCGGTGGCCTCGATATAGAAGTCCTCCATCGCACCGGCGTAGCCGCCGGGATGATCGCTTACCTCGGTGGTCACCGGATAGACGAGGTGCTCCTCGATCTGGCCGGGCCGCAGATACGGTTCGGCGATGCCGCGCGCGATGCTGCGGCCATGCCGGGCGCTGTGGTACGCGACGACGTCGGCCTCGCCGATCAGCCGCGCCGCCTTGACGGTCACCAACTCCGGATCGCCGGGGCCCAGGCCGACGCCCCACAGCACGCCTCGCTGGTCTGAGGAGTCAGTCATTCGGTATCGCTCGCGATCGCGTTGACGGCTGCGGCGGCCATCGCGCTGCCGCCGCGGCGGCCCCGCACCACCAGATACGACATCCCGCGCGGGCGTTCGATCAGCTCCACCTTGGACTGTGCCGAGCCGACGAATCCGACCGGGCCGCCCAGCACCGCCACCGGCGCCGGGGCGCCCTCGTCGATCAGCTCGAGCAGCCGGAACAGCGCGGTAGGGGCATTGCCGATCGCCAGCACCGCGCCGTCGAGCCGGTCGGCCCACAGTTCGACGCCCGCCGCCGACCGGGTGATCTGCCGTCGCGCGGCCAACTCGGGTGCGCGAGGGTCGGCCACCAACGACACGACCTCGTTGCCGGCGGGCAGCCGTGCTTTGGTGATCCCGGCGGCCACCATCGACGAATCGCACAGCACGGGAGCGCCGTCTCGCAGCGCGGCGCCGGTCCGGGCCACCACGTCCCGGGTGAAGGCGACATGCTCGGCGACGTCCACCTGCCCGCAGGTATGGATCAGCCGGACGACGACCTGGGCCACGTCGGCGGGGAATCGGGCCAAGTCGGCCTCGGCGCGGATGGTCGCGAACGACTGGCGGTAGATCTCCGCCGCGTCGCGGATGTAGTCGAGCACCTGCCCACCCTACGGCCCCCTAACTTCGAAGCAGCCGGTATCCGTCGCCGGTGGCGACCAGCACCTGTCCGGTCGGCGGGCTGCCGCACGCGCGTTCGCAGCCCACGAAGTGACGATGCGCCGACGAATCCGTCCCGACCAGGTCGGCCGCATCCGCCCGCACATCGGCGGCTGAGCGCGCGCAGCCCGGACTGCCGGTACAGGCGCTGATGTCGAGCCAGGGGGAATTCTCGTCGAATACCAAACCCAGTGGCGCGAGCACCCGCAGCGCGGCGTCGGCGACGCCCTCGTCAAGGTCGCACACCAGCAGCGAGCGCCACGGCGTGATCACCATCGGGGCCTCGATCAGGGCGAGATACTCCGCGGTTTGTGCGGGCAGCACACCCAGCGGTACTGCGGCGCCCAATGCAACCCGGCCTTCGTGACCCGGCCAGTCCTGGGCTATCCAGCCCACTGGCGGTTTGGCGACCGGCGCAAACGGGACGGCACCGAAATCCAGGCCGGGCAGCAGGTCCTCGATGTCAGTCAATTCATTGATACGCCAAGCGCTTTCGCGTATCTCAGTGAATCGGACGGCGATCCCGACCAGCGTCGTGACCACATCGTCGGCCGCCATGCGCAGGCCGGTGTCGCGTCCCATCAGCAGCAGCGCGTAGCCGTCGTCGCAGACGTGCACACCGACGTCGGCGCCCAGCCCGGACACGTCGGCGCGGCCGTCGTCGATGCTGAACCAGAACCGGCCGCCCAGATCGACCAGTTTGGGCTCGGCGCAGATCGCCGCATCCAGCGCGTCCACCCAGGCCCGCACATCCGCGCGTCCGCCCGCCCGGCCGGACAGCGGCGAGGCGACGATGTTTCGCACCCGTTCGTGCGTCGCCGACGGCAATAGCCCCGCCGTGGCGATGCCCTCAGCGACGGCCGCCACGTCGGTGATCGCGCGCAACTGCACATTGCCGCGCACCGTCAGTTCCAACGTTCCCGAGCCGAAGCCGCTGGACAGGCCGGCCAGCGCCGCCAATTGCGCGGAGGTGATCATCCCGCCGGGCAATCGCACGCGCACCAGAGCGCCGTCGGCGGCCTGATGGACCTGCAGCGCACCGGGGCACGCGTCGCTGTCGCGGGTTCGGGCCATGCAATCCACGGTAGAGCGGAGCTGGCCTGCCAAAGTTCTAGAACGGCGGCGGTTGATTTCGTTCGGCGACGTGAGCGGCGTTCAGTGAACGTTCGGCGTTGATGCGACGGACGCGATCTCGCTCTCGGGTGCGCCGCCGCTTGGGCATCATGACCCCGCGGCAGTCGAGCCGGTCGGCAGCCCTTGGCCCGCCGGCCAATTCGCCCGTTGGCAGGCACAGCGTGGGAAATAGCAGGAGACTGCCGGGCCGGGTGGTGTAGGTGTGCCCGCTGGGTGAAGTCCAGACAACGGCACCGTCGGGGCGCTGCTCGTCGCGCCAAGCTGTCCAGAAAGTCTTGAGCAGGTGATGTTTTCGGCACAGGCATTTGAGATTAGTGGCAAGTCGGGAAACTACCCCCTCAGGAGCAGGGCGCGCACCAGTGGACGGGGGCCCACAGATCGGAGCAGTTCGCTGGCTGGGCGGGAGCGTACCCGTAGCGGCCACCAGAACCAGCGCCCCAACAGGGTAGCGGTGGATGGGATCATCAGCGAGCGCACGATCAGCGTGTCGATGAGCAGGCCCAGCCCGATGGTGGTGCCGCCCTGTTTGAGCGTGTACAGCTCGTTGACCGCCAAAGAGGCCATGGTGAAGGCGAACACCAAGCCGGCCGTGGTCACGACTCCGCCGGTGCCGCCTACGGACCGGATGATGCCGGTCTTCAGTCCTGCGCCGATTTCTTCCTTGAACCGCGAGACCAGCAACAGGTTGTAGTCAGATCCCACGGCCAGCAAAATGGTGACTGCGAAAGGCAAGGTGATCCAGTGCAGTTCCAAGCCATAGATGTGTTGCCAAAACAGCACCGACAGGCCGAAGCCGGTCGCTAGCGAGAGCACGACTGTGCCGACGATGACCATCGAGGCGACTAGCGCGCGGGTGATGACCAGCATGACGATGAAGATCAGGATGAGCGCGGCGATGGCCTCGGTCATGACGTCGTATTTGGTGGATTCTTGGATATCTCGGTAAGTAGCCGCCGTGCCACCCAGGTATAACTTCGCACTGGCCAAGGGGGTTTCTTTGACCGCCTCGCGTGCGGCCTTGAGTTCTGCGTCGACGTGGGAGATCGCCTCGGGGCTGGCGGGGTCGATGTTGTGGGTGATGATCATACGGGTGGATTTGCCGTCGGGGGAAACCAGCAGCCTGAGGCCGGTCTTAAAGTCAGGGCTGTCGAACACTTCTGGCGCGATGTAGAAGAGGCCGTCAATTTTTGCTTTGTCGAAGAATTCGCCCATGAGTGTGCTGGTGTCGGTCATGCGGTCCATTTGAGTGATCAGCCCCGAAAAACTGCTGTAGAGCGTGAAGAAGGTAGTCTGCATAGACTTTGCAACGTCGATGATCGGCGGTATCAACGTCACCATCTCTTGTGTTGCGTCAGCGCTTTGTTGGAGGTCCTTGGCCAGCTTGTGGAAATTCTCGGCGAGTTTGTCGAAGCCATCCAACGCGTCGAAGACGGAGCGCAGTGACCAACATATCGGAACGTCGAAGCAGTGCTTTTCCCAGTAGAAGTAACTGCGAAGTGGCCGCCAGAAATCGTCAAAATCTGCGAGATGGTCACGTATTCCATCCGTGATTGCAGCGGTGTCAGTTGTGACGCGAGCGCTGTCGCTAATCGACCCGGATAGTTCCTTTTCCACGGTGTACATGCGCTCTAACGTCGCGATCTGGACGCCGAGGTCATCTCGAGTCAGCCGCAGGATATCGGCCAAGCGGTCCTTCAGATACTGCAGGTTCTCCCGGATCGGGACGGGCTGCATGCCGATCGCGAACGGTATGGTGCCGTGCTCGATGTTGTATCCCAGCGGCCTGGTGATGCTTTGCACCCGCGCGATGCCCGGCACCCGGAAGATACTCGCCGCAATCCTATCCAGGTCGAGCATGTCCACCGGGTTACGCAGGTCGTGGTCGGCTTCGACCAGCAACAGGTCCGGATTCAGCCGGGCATGGGTGAAATGCTGGATGGCGGCACGGTCGCCGACGTTGGACGCTAGGCTCGCGGGAACGTAATAGCGGTCGTCGTAGTTTGTGTGATACCCCGGCAGGGTCAGCCCCCCGACTATTGAGACAACCACAGCGCTGGCAAGGATCGGGGCGGGCCAGCGCACCGTGGCCGTCGCTAGTCGCCGCCACCGGTAAATATTGGTCTTTCGCTTCGCGTCGAGTAAGCCGAACCGCGCGTCGATGGCCAGCAGAGCCGGCATCAACGTCAGCGAGGCCGCGATCACGATGACCAGTGCCACCGCGCACGGAATCGCCAACGTATTGAGGTAGGGCAGCCGGACCAACCGCAGACACAGCATCGCGCCGGCGATCGTTAGCCCGGAACCCAACACGACATGGGCAACTCCACGGTATGTCGTGTAGTAAGCGGTTTCACGGTCTTCGCCGCTTTGACGGGCTTCGTGATAGCGGCCGAGAAAAAAGATCGCGTAGTCCGTGCCGGCCGCGATGGCCAGCGCCATGAGCAGACTGACCGCGAACGTGGTGAAGCCGATCACGTGAAAGTTGCCGATGAATGCCACGATTCCCCGCGCGGTGGCCAGTTCGACAAAAATCACCACCAGCACGATCAGCAAGGTGGCTATCGACCGGTAAGCGATGAGCAACATCAGCGCGGCCACGGCGATCGTGATCGCCGTGCGCTTGGCCAGACCCCGGTCGCCGGCTTCAGTCAAGTCTGTGGTCAGCGGCGCCTGACCGGTCACATATGCTTTGATACCCGGCGGCGGATGAGAGTGCGCCACGATCTGCTCGACTGAGTGCACCGACTCATCCGCCCGCGAGGAGCCTTGGTCGCCGGCGAGGTTGAGCTGCACGTAAGCGGCCTTACTATCGGCGCTCTGCTCGCCGCCCGCCGTGACCAATTCCCCCCAATAGTTCTGCACTTTCTCGACATGCGCGGTGTCGCGCTCGAGCCGGCGCACCAGATCGTCGTAGAAGCGACGCGCCTCGTCGCCCAGCGGTTTGTCGCCCACCAGCACCACCATCGCGACGCTGTCGGAGTCGAACTCGTGAAAAACTTTGCCCATGCGCTTCATCGCGATCAGCGACGGAGCATCCTTAGGCAACAGGCCGACCGAGTTCTGCCGTTCCACCAGATCCAGTCGAGGCACGAAGCCGCTGACGACGACGGCGAACCCCACCCAACCCAACACGACCGGCCCCGCCAACCGCCGCAACATCCGCGCCGCAAGAGGCCGCTCGGCGTGGCCGCCGCTCATGCGGCTTTATCCAAGCAGAAAACCTGTGCGTCGAAACGGGCTACGGACTGCTGGTCGCGCACGACACCGTTGACCAGAATCCGGCAACCGAGCATGTTGCTGTCCCCTTGTGCCACCACGTTGGCGAACATTCCCGGCATGGTCGTGGTCACGGTGTATGACCACGGCAAGGTGGTGAAACTTGCGCGCTGAGGCTGAGCGTTCTCGTCCAGGTAATTGACCACACCCGCCGTGCCCGGGGGCCCGGTAACCTCGTAAACCACGCGCTTGACGTTGATCGGCACAATCTGCTCGACCGGGCCCACCTCCGCGACTCGGTGCGAGCCGAACACACCCTGCAATCGGTAAGCCACGAAGCCCCCGACGGCCGCAACCGCGACGATCACCAGCGGAATCCACGCCCGCTTGAGAATGCCCAGCAAAGTCGTTGTCCTTCCGGTTCGGGTTGCTGTCACTCCAGGCTGCTACGTTTGGGGCGTTGACCCGAGTACGTCGTCGGTGTGGTCGCGACCAGGCAACGAACCGACCCTTCGCCGTACCGCCGTATCCGCGCTGGGTAGCCCCGCCCATGCTCAGGCCCATCCTCCGCCCGTGTCGATATCAGCAAGCGGCCTAAAACCCTGTTCCCTTCGGCCAAGCGGTCGATTGATGCCACGAGTACATATGGTGGCGAGGAACCGCAGGTCGCGGAAGGGGGAGCTTAACCTAGGAATTTGACACCCAGGACGCCGCGCTGGCTAGCATCGCTTCGTGACCAAGACACTGGGAGAATTTCTTCGGGCGCGCCGCGAGGCGATCACACCCAACCAGCAGCGCCACGGCGATCTTGCGAGACGGCGGCGCACCCCTGGGCTGCGCCGCGAGGAGGTGGCCGTGCGGGCCGGCATCAGTGCCGACTACTACGCGCGGTTGGAACAAGGACGAGAAAACCACCCGTCCGCGCGGATATTGGACGCCTTGGTGATCGCGCTCGGCCTGTCTCCCAGTGAGGCGACCTATCTGTATGACCTCGCGACCCCGCGACACCGCTGGCGGCAGAAGGCCAGTTCGCAGCAAAACCCGGCTGAGTATTTGCTTCTCATCATGCAAGCCTGGACACTCGGTCCGGCCTACATAGTCAACCGCCGGTGCGATGTGCTGGCCGAAAACCCGCAAGCCTCAGAGCTCTTCTCCCAATTCACGATCACAGGGAACGTTTTGCGCTTACTGTTCCTGGATCCCGAGGCGAAAACCCTCTGGGTGAACTGGGAATCATACGTCAAAACCGCCATCGCCACCGTGCACCGCACCGCAGGTATCGATATTGATCAGCCAGATATCACCGATATCGTCCTCGAACTTTCCAAAAAGAGCAGCGACTTCGTCCAGATGTGGAACAGCCACGATGTCAATGTCTCCGACGGCAAGGTCAAGCAGCTCCGACATAGAGACTTCGGTGAGCTTGAGCTTGACTACGAGCTACTTTCAGTTGCGAGCGCGCCAGGACAATTTCTTGTAATCCACAGAAGCATTAAGAACGGCTCTTTCTTCTCGATGGCAGCGTCGCCGAATACGGTGGACAAATAGTCCTAGCGACAAAGGGGCTCATTGATGATGGCGGTCATCATGGTCTTGCCGCGCCGCCGGTCGGGGTGGCTGTAGGCCGCGATGATGCGCTGGTAGACGCCCCAGGTGAGCTGCACGGGGAGGTGGTTGTCGTCGGCGAACACCGCCTCCAGGCGGGTGCGTTGGCGGGCGGTGAGCAGCGGGAATCGGGTGCGCAGGGTGCGGCGCACGCCGTAGAGCGGATCCCTGGTGCGGCCGCGATGTCGCAGGTGGCCTGTTGGACGCGTTGACGGCTCTTCGCAGTTGAGGGTGTAGAGGTGGTCGGCGCGTCGCTGCCGGGATAGGGGTCGAGGTCTTCCGATGATGGGAGTTCTCACACCGCCCATCTGAAAGACCTCGACGTGCCTGACGCTACCTTCGCGTGCCCTGATCTGAGGACATTCTGCCGCCTTGACGAGCTCGGGTTGGAGGTGACCGGACAACGCCTGGAGCCGGACCGGGCGGTGTTGGCTTGCCGGATTATCGACGACGACTCGTGGTGTCGCCGCTGCGGCGAGCAGGGCGCGGTGCGTGACACCGTGACCCGGCAACTGGCTCATGAGCCGTTCGGGTGGCGGCCCACATGCTTGCTGGTCACGATCCGCCGGTATCGGTGCGCCGGCTGCGCTCATGTGTGGCGCCAAGACACCAGCAAGGCCGCCGAGCCGCGGGCCAAGCTGTCCCGCCGGGGCCTGCGGTGGGCACTGGAAGCCCTGGTCTGCCAACATCTGTCGGTGGCCCGAGTCGCCGAAGCGCTCGCGGTGTCGTGGAACACCGCTAACAACGCGGTGTTGGCCGAAGGCCGCCGGGTGCTCATCGCCGATGCGGCCCGCTTCGACGGGGTCGCGGTGATCGGCGTCGACGAGCATGTGTGGCGGCACACCCGTCGCGCCGACAAGTACGTCACCGTCATCATCGACTTGACCCCCGTGCGCGACAAGACCGGTCCGGCGCGGTTGCTCGACATGGTCGAAGGACGCTCCAAACGAGCATTCGCCGACTGGCTGGCCGACCGGCCACAGGACTGGCGCGATGGTGTGGACGTCGTTGCCATGGACGGATTCTCCGGATTCAAGACCGCCACCACCACCGAACTGCCCGAGGCGGCGGTGATGGATCCCTTTTATGACGACGTCTGGGTTCTGCCGACATGGTCGGTGTTGCGCCTGGTGGAGGCGGTGCCCGCAGCCGTGAGGTCGGCATAATCAGAGGGCTTGGAGGAAGGCAAGGAGAGTGTCGTCGGCTGTTTCGTATCGTCCGGCCCGGATTCCGGTGGGTGTCGTCCTCTCGAGCGCGGTCTGCTTGGTCGTCATGTCGGAAAAACGTATCCGCGCTTGACGGCACCAGTGACGACCCAGCATCCAAGCTGTCCCTTCAGAGACTCTTATAACGCATGAGGACGAGCCGACCGTAGTTTGACAGGCCAGTCCTGCAGGCCTTCAGGGGGCGGGGCGCTGCGCCCCGTGCGATGTCGATGAACCAGCCAAAGAAACCAGTCAGGCGTTCGCGCTGCAAAAGGGTCAGCCTGCCTAGGCGCGGCCGCATGTACCGAATCAGGATCGCTGACCAGGAAGCGGATGAGCGGGACGGCGTCGTTGGGGGCGGTGCCGTCCATCACCGTGGTGGCGTCGGGTGAGTTTTTGGCGATCTTCGACGGGGGATGGTCGGCTTCAGCACGGCTGAGCACAACGGGTCACCACCGTAACGGCCGTCCCGCTAGTCCTCGGGTGGGCGGGCAAAGCGCCCCTTCCACGAGTTGGCGCAGCATTGGGGTCATGGCCACCATCTCTGGGTAAGTCCGGACGTAGCCCGCGTATACCCCCACGCCGCAACCCACGACGAGCAGCGGTTCGACCATTGCCGATGCATCAATATCCGCAGCGAGTTCGCCGCGCTCAATCGCATCGTTGACGAAGCGTGTCAATACTTTCCGAATGATCCAAAGGGGATCGTTTTCGGTGCCAACCAATTCGGGATGGCGCTGCGATTCGAGTACGCCAGTGACCAAAAACGCAGACCCGGCGAAATTTTCCGAACCGGCTCTCATCGCGGAGATGAACGCCATCAGGCGAGCCACCAGCGAATTCTCGATGTCCGCATGTTTAACACCGGCTCCGATGACGCATTCGTTGGTCTCAACCAGCACTTCCTGATACAACGCTCGCTTGCTCGAGAAGTAGTGGTTGATCGCCGGCCGGCTCAGGTCGGCGCGCGCGGCGATGTCTTGGAGCGTCGCGCCGTCGTAGCCGCGTGCGCTAAACACCAAACGAGCAGCTCGGATAATTCGCTCGCGCGCGTCGCCGGCGGTCGCGGCAGGCGGGCGGCCCGGTCTGCGATTACCCTTTTGCGGCGCCACTACAGTGTGTCATTCGCTCCGGTGCGACATTTAGCGGTTTTGGCGGCATGATGCCAAGTGCGGGTCGTCGCCTCGATCATTCCATGCGAATGCTCATCGATTCCACGCGAGTGTTCAACAAAGGCCGCAGTGGAATTCCGGCTCGCGAATCGGCTGCGCCCCGCGAAGCCAATCACCACTGGCCGATATTGCTTGCGCCCTGGATGAGCCTGACTGGGATCTGCACCACGTGATGCTGCATCGCCGGGATCTGCTGGATGACCAGATCGGCGTCGGCGCGGGATTGCGTCGAGAGCTGTCCCGGATGCTGACTGGGCTCGCACACGAAAACCCTCCCACCACAAAAGATCATCGCCCACTCTATGCGGCAATGCCCATTTTTATGGGTTGATTGTGTTATCCCCTACCTGGCGGCCCCAGACGTATTCGATCGCATACGGCGATCCGGTGTCCAGGTGGTTGTACGGCGCAAGGCTGTTGCCGGAGTCCATCACCAACTCCGGTGCGGGCCACAAGTCGTGGGTGATCGGCTGCCAGCACCCCGGCGCACCGCCGGGCCCACCGCGGGCGTTCACCCGCGGCAAATTTTCGGGGTAGATGTAGGGGTTGGGCGCCCCACCGACCACCCCGGCGACACCGCCCACCAGCGAAGCGATGACGGGCGCCGCGGACACCGGGTTCGCGATCAGTCCCAGCCCGGAGAGCACCTCGGTGTCCATGTTCAACGAGTAGCCGTTGAATCCGCCCTCCGAGGCACCGGTGATGGGCACGATGTCGTGGTAGTTGCGCAGGGCGCAGAACAGTTCGGGGCTGTAGGTGTCCAGCAGCTGCGCCGAGGGCACCAGATCGGCGGCACCGCGCGCCAAATACGGCCCGCCCTTGTTGAACAACTCCGCACCGGTGTTGCCGAACCCGGCCGCCGCCAGCAACGCCTGATCCAAATCCTTCTGCTGGGCATTGATGGTGCGCGAGGTGATCACCGCGTCGTCCAAGAAATCCAACAAATCCGGCGACGCGTTCGCATAGGTATCCCCCAGCGCCGCCAACCGCGCAATATCCCTGCGCGCCTGCGGCATCTGCGGATTCACATCATCAAGCAACGCGTTGGCGTTGGTCACCGACTGACCGAACTTCTCCCCCAGCCCCGTCAACGACTGCGCCGCCGCGCTCAACGTCAAATTCAGCTTGACCGGATCCACCTTCTCCGCGATCGAGGTGATCGTCTGAAACAGCGTGTTGATCTCGGTGGTCACCGAGCGGGCATCGATCACCGTGTGCGTCGAGATCTTCTGCGGCGACGGATTGGCCGGCGTCGTCAACGCCACATACTTACCACCGAACACCGTCGTCGCCTTGATATCGGCGTTCACGTTCGATGGAATCAACGCCAAATACCGCGGATACACCTCCAAGGTGAACTTCGCGGCGGGCTTGCCGTCGCGAACGGTTTCCGAAATCGACCCCACCCGGCCGATCTGCACCCCGTTATAGGTCACCTTCGAACCCGGATCCATCAGCAGCCCGGCGCGGGCGGCGATCATGGTCAGCTGCGTCTTTTCGGTGAAGGCACCGCGGAATTGCCCGTACACCGAGGCTAAAATCACCGCGAGTACGAGCAGCGTCGCGACTGCAATCCACTTATACGGCGGCGTCCGCGGGGCGTTGGTCTGAGTCCTAACCAACAGCACGTAACGCCCTTGGCGCGCAGGTGGTTTGACGATCCCGATGCACCATCGTCGAAACCTTGTTAGTTTCATGAGCGGCGTAGGCGAAATGCCAGCCGGGAGGTTAGTCTGATCGGCTCCTCGCGCAAGTGGTCATACATTTCGCGGTTCATTAGGTCGTCGTCGAGGTATGAGCAGCAGCGAGGCGGGTAATGACGTGGACGCACGCGGCCTTGCTCGACCGGCGGCGGTCGGTGCACGCCACTGGTAATCGCGCGGCCGGTGCGCTTGAAAGCCCGAACCGCACGCGTCCACACGTGAGGCTTGGTTGGCGCAAGCAGCACACTCATCGCGGACCATCGCTCTTCGTCTGCGCGATTTCGCTCGCACAACTCGGAAAGTTCGTTCGACAGCCAGACGACATGGCATGTAGTGGCAGCATCGAGGAGCTTGTGAACCAGGGATCGTTCGGCCCGTTGCCTGACATGAATCCTCCCCCGGGCGCAAAGACGGATATGCATAAGTGGACTACTAGTAGCGCTACACTACTACTAGTAGCGCTACACCACTACCAGTAGTGTTAATTGCGTTGCGGACGGGTCAATCGCCCGATGCAGGCACGATTCGGTGCGGGCCAGGTACGGGCGGGGCTTACGGTGACTACATGGAGCGCGACGCCCTTGAATTCCCCGTCGACGACGATGACGACGTCGACCCACGCCGGCTACGCTCACGGACCCGGCTATTGGATGCGGCCACCGAACTCCTCAGCGCCGGCGGCATCGAAGCCGTCACCATCGACGCGGTCACCAAAGCCTCCAAAGTCGCGCGCACGACCCTGTATCGCCACTTCAGCAGCTCCACTCAACTGCTGGCCGCCACATTTGAACGGCTGCTGCCGCAAGTCCACCCTCCGCCGGGGACGGGACCGTTGCGCGACCAACTCATCGAACTGTTGAGCCGACAAGCCACGCTGTTCCAGGAGGCACCGCTGCACGTCACCACACTGGCCTGGGTCGCGCTTGGCCCAACACCGAACAGCACCCAGGAAACCTACGATCGGCACGCGCTGCGGACACGAATCGTCGACCAGTATCGCCAGCCGTTCGATCGCCTTTTGCAAAGCCCCAAAGCCCGCGCCGACCTCGATGAATTCGACCCGCAGCTGATCCTGTGTCAACTCGTGGGGCCACTCGCGTTCGCTCGACTCACCGGCCTGCGTGCCATCGATCGTCAAGACTGTGAGCGCATCGTCGATGACTTCCTTGCCGCGCACCGCCGCCATGCCGATGAGCCCGCAACGTAGGCCCCCCTCACCCTCCGCAAACCAGCTTCCCGCAGCAGCCGCTCCGGCTACCCGAGTATGGCCAATTCGCCGACCACGAGATCGGCAACGACAGATAGCCCCGGAGGAGACCTGGACGGGTGGCCGCCACGCACCTGCGTCCCGCCGCTGTGCGGAAACGCGTACTGAACCGCGGGCTGACCGCGAACCAATCCGGTAGCGACTGCCGTTTGCACCAGGCGCGCGGCGGTCGGGAATTGGGGCCATATCGGCGCCGATGCGGCCAGGATCAGCTGTACGCCGAGCCGCCCGACGCCGGCGATCTCGTCGAGACACTCGATCGCCGCAAGCGTCTGTCGGGCAGCCATGGTGTCGTCGACGATGATCTGGCCTGGCCCGCCGCCGGCCGCGCTCGCGTTGGTGTCGCCGCTGTGGCTGCCACGTCGATCAGGACGCTCAGTTGGTCGTCGATACGAGTGGTTAGGGTTCGATCCACGCGCTGAGGGTGTCAATCGGGTGAGCAAGCATCCGGCTCCGCTCCGCGTGGTGGTCATCGAAATCGGCCCGTCAAGCCTCGACCAAGGCGCCGTGTTCGACCCGCACCCGGCGGCGGGCCAGATCAGCGAGTTGTCCGGCGTCGCGCTCGCCAGCGATCAACACCTCAAGCATGTCGCGAACCGAGACGGTGTCTAGCTTCTACGCGCCACCGCCGACACTTTAAATCAACGCGTCCTCGAGCAGCTTCTCGAGCCGCTCCCAGTAGCGGGCGCGTTCGCCGGTCAGTCGACCCGTAGCCGGGTGTCATCGTGCAGCCGCCGCGCCGGTGCCGGCACGAACGATGGCCGCAGCACGCCCTTCTGTGAACGTGACCAGCCACACCGCGTCCACCGTGTCGTTGTTCACGTCGCGGACGTTGACCATTTCACTTCGCTTGTCCTCCCATCACATCGATATTTCATGGGGAGGTTGCTGGGGCCTCGGTCGAGGAACCGAAATTCTGACCGGCTGCTCGAAGCAACAGTGCGTGACCCTCCCAGGTCGGGCCCGGCGCCAGGCTAAACCACGGGCCCACAAACCAGAGTGAAAGTCGGCGTCGGTGGGCAACCCGACCACATTTTCACGCCTGCGAGGCGTCGCCGAAGACAACAGGGGCTAAACCGCCCTACCCGGTGGATCAGGTGAGGCTGGGGATGATGAAGTCAAGGACCAGGGCTTGCACGGTGCGACGGGTGGGGGGTCGGCTAGAGATGATGGACCGGAACATTAGGTAGCCGGGAAGTAGGTCCCAAAGTTCGTCGTCGATGGCGGCGCCCGCGATATCACCTCGGTCAACGGCCTGCTTCAGGATGTGCTGGATCAAGGCTTTCCACTGCTCGAGGAACTGATGCCGTATCGCCTCGTTGAGCGCGGCGTTACGCGACACCTCGACAAGCACCGCGCGGATGGTGCTGGCGTGCTGGCGGGCCTGTTGGCTCACCAACTCCCCAAGTTCCAGCAAATCTCCCCGCAGTGTGCCGGTATCGGGCGGGACCACGACCTGGCGGGTCCCCTCGATGAACGCGGCCAATACCAGTTCGGCTTTCGATGGCCATCGCCGGTACACCGTCGCCTTGCTGGCGCGGGCGGTGGCCGCCACCGCGTCCACCGTCAACCGGTCATACCCGTGTTGCTGCAGCAGCCATAATGTCACCGCAAGCAACTCGGCCTCCCGCGGCGACCACGGCGCGGACTCCGCGGGGTGATCGGCAATCCGAGACACAGCGCCCACGATAGAACCGTCGCCGTAGTACAGTCCAGTACCGTACCGTCTAGCGGCTAAAACGTGGTCAGCTGCAGCCTCGTGTGACCCATTCGATTCTCAATGGGTTTGTCAAGCCGCTGCGGCGGTTGGGATTTGGTAGGTGGTGTGGTCGCGCAGCATGGCCCACAGGACGTTGAGGCGTCGGCGGGCCAGGGCTAGGACGGCTTGTCGGTGGTGTTTGCCCTCAGCGCGTTTGCGTTCGTAGTAGGCGCGAGACGCCGGGTCGGTGCGGGCGGCGCTTTGGGCGGCCAGGTAGCAGGTGCGCAGGAGTCGTCGGTGGTAGCGGCGGGGGCGTTTGAGGTTGCCGCTGATGCGCCCGGAGTCGCGCGGTACCGGCGCCAGCCCGCAGATGCCGGCCAGACGATCGGCGGAGTCGAAAGCGCTCATGTCTCCCCTTGTTGCGGCGAGGAATTCGGCGCCGAGGATGACCCCGAAGCCGGGCATGCTCAGGATGATTTCGGCGTGGCGGTGGCGGCGAAATCGTTCCTCGAGCATCGTCTCGGTGTCGGCGATTTCGGTGTTGAGGGTGATCACCTCCTGGGCTAGCCGGGCCACCATGGCGGCGGCCAGGTCTTGTCCGGGCAGCACAGTGTGCTGAGCGTGGGCAGCTTCGAGTGCGGCGGCGGCGACCGCCTCGGCGGTGCGGGCCTTGCGTTTGCGCAGCCAGGCCACCAGCCGCGCGGCGCCCGCGCGACGCAGTGCCTCGGGGGTTTGGTAACCGGTGAGCAAGATCAGCGCAGCCTTGTGTTGACCGTAGTCAAACGCCCGCTCGAGGGCGGGAAAGTACTCCAGCAGCTGAGCGCGCAGCCGGTTTAGCGCTCGGGTGCGATCGGCGACCAGATCAGCGCGCCGAGCGGTCAGGATGCGCAGCTGCACGGTGATCTGATCACCGGAACGCAGCGGCTGTAGATCACGGCGCATCCGGGCTTGATCGGCGATGATCGCCGCGTCTTTGGCGTCGCTTTTCGCGTCGCCGCGATAGGCGCCCGATGCGTAATAGACACTGCGGCCCGGGATGTAGAGCAGCCGCTGGGAGGCGTCCAGCAGCAGCGTGATCAGCAACGCAGCACCACCACCGGCCAGGTCGATCGCCTAGGTGAGGTCGCCCCCATCAGCGAGCGTGGTGACCGCGTTGATCAACTCGTTTAGTGTCGCCATCGTTGGCTACCCGCCGCGAGAGCACCCTCCTGCCATCAACGTCGACGACGACGCAATGGTGCTCTGACTTGCCGGCATCCACACCCGCCCATAGTTGCTGTGGCACAACCACCTCCGTGTTCGTTGTCGGTCTTTGAACCCACCAGACGACCACGCCGACGTGTCCTTACACAGCGATTAGATCGCACCTCTCAATTAGCGGTCGAGTCGTCGCGGGACGCCCGGGCGGCCAATCGATTCGAGCCATCACCAAAGGCAGAATATGGAAAGCCATACCCGACGTCCCTGGGTACTCGAAGCCTACGGCCGACAGCCACGAACACCCTGCAAAAACCGTAAGGAATATGGACCGGATAGAGGCCTCCGTGGTTAGCCCCGGTCATTCATGGGGTGTAGTCGGTTAATACCTTTGAGTGATTCGTCGTTGGTATCGGCGGCAGACATGCTGAGTTACCGGCTGGCGCTGCCTGACACCAGGCACCGGGCTCGGTGATCGACGAGTACAAGCGCGGTCACAACGCGTCCGACACCGGCTTGGGCGAACCGTATTGGCGTCACGCGGCAATCCTTGATGCAGTGACGATCAGCGAATTGACCTCTCTGCCAACACGAGACAACTTGCGGGCTATGGCCGCCGAGATCGGCCGGCCCTATCGTCAGGTCCTCTCGGCGGCGCTGTTCGACACCGGATATCTGACTGCGGCCGAGACGATGGTTCCCCGACCGTACGACGAAGTCCTCTACGACGTGATCGCCGCCCTGACGGAGGCCGCTCATCTGACGAATCAGCCGATGCGTCAACATAGTTCGGGGAAATGGGAACCGGATCGCGACTCCCGCGCAGCGCTACCGATCGACTGGGCCGAGTTCGTCACCCACGCCCTGGCCGCGGCCGCCGTCAACATCGAAGGCACCGAACAAATCCTGGCCGGGCGGCCCGGCTCCTGGGAGGCCGAGCGGGTGCGTCAAACCTTGCAGTCAACTGTCGGCGTCGACGACGAGGATCTCGTACGACAGCGTACCGAACTCGTCGTCATCGGCCTGTGGGTCGACAGAATCTTGCGCGACACCTACGACGACTACCGCAACGCCGAACTGGAACTTTCTCGATAGCAGTAAAGAAAGTCCTCACGTGCGAGGTCAGGGCATGTGTCCCACGGTGGCCGGCGGTCTGGCCCGGCTCTGGTCGCCGCGCGAGAGGCGCAAACGCCGTTGGCCTGGCGGTGGCAGGCGCGAACACGGCCGGTGTTCTCACTGAGTGGTGGGCGCTGGTCTGGTGCTCGGCGGCGGACGCAGGGCGCAGTGGAGCGACCGGCGCGGACGGGAGCGCCAGCGGACGGAAGCGAAGGGAGCGCAGCGAAGCCCGGAAGGTAGCCGCCGAGCTGTCGCTTGTGCTCAACGTGTGGTGAGGAGTTCGATCAGGGTGTCGGCGTTGCGGCCGAGGTGGTCGAGGGCACTGCTGCCCTTGGCGGCGGTGGCCTGGGATGGTGAGCCGATGACGCCGGTGGGCGTGTAGGCGTGGATGCCGAGGCTGGTGAGGTAGCGGCGGTCGTTGGCTGTGTGGTCGCTGGTCTGCCAGCCGTCGCGCAGGTAGTCGGGATGGGTGGCGAGCAGGATGGAGGTCTCTAGTTCGCCGGCGTGCATGTCGTCGTGGTTGCTGCTGTGGATTCCTGCGGCGGTGCGGGCTTCGGTCCAGTCTTCGCGGCTGGGGTAGAGCCCAACCTTGACGGGGTTGTTGGGGTGGTTGGCTTGTTGGACGACGTTGGTGAGTACGGCGTTGCCGCCGTGGCCGTTGACGACGATCAGCCCGGCGATGTTCTGCTGTGCCAGCGATTCGATGATGTCAGCGACGATCGCGGCCAAGGTGGTGGCGCTGATGCTGATGGTGCCGGGGTAGGCGGCGTGTTCGTGGGAGCAGCTGAACGCGACCGGTGGTAGCTGAAATACGTTGTGGTGCTGATTGATTGCGGATGCGATGGCAGTGGCGATGAGGGTGTCGGTGCCCAGCGGAAGGTAGGGGCCGTGTTGTTCGAATGAGCCGACCGGCAGCACCGCGACCGTGTGGGTGGCCGCGGGGTCGGTGGTGGTGGTGGTGTCGGGGATGATTCGACGGCTCACGGGGTGACTCCTTGGGTGGCGTTTTTGATGCGGCCGGCGAGCTGTTGCAGGATCGGGTCTTTGTTTCGCCGTCGACGGTCTCGCACGATTGTGCCTGCCCTGGCCAGATGAATCCTGGCTCGCTGCGAGGGCGCGGCCAGGTAGCCCGGGATCGCTGCGGCGGTCAGTGCCAGTGCTTGCTGGTATTCGCCGGTGGCGATGTAGGCGTGCAGGAGTCGCATATCGGCCACGGTCTGATCGCGGTGCTGCTGTGATGTCCAGGCGTGATGGTGCCCGGCGAGCAGGGTTAGGGCTTTATCCGGGTCACCGATGCGCAGGTAGCCGGAGGCGATCTCGCTGGCGACGTAGGCGCCGTGGGCATAGATCGCATGATCATGCGGGTGGGGTTGCAGGTCACCGAGTTCGAGGGCTGCGGCGGCGTAGCGATGAAATCCCCGCTCATTGTGATTGGCCAGCTCGGCAAGGGCCTGTTGGCGGGCGATGCTGGCGGCCAGGCGACCCACGTCGTGGCCGTCGATGAGGTCGGCGGCATCGGTGGCCAAGGCGGTGGCCAGGTCGGGGTTGGTGCGGGTGAGAATGTTGGATTGGCGCATCAAGATTATGGCGTTGAATGGCGGGCCGGCCGTACGTAGGTGCAGGGCTGCGGTGTGGGTGAGCTTCTCCGCGGCGGCGTGATCTCCGAGGTCTTGGGCGATCCACCCGGCAACTTCGGCGATAGCCCCAGCGGCGCGCCGCATCTCTGCCTTGACCTGCGAGGGTGCGTGGGCAATCAGGGATTCGATGGTGACCAGATCGGATTCCACCAGGGGGCGGGCGTGTTGGGGGCCGAAGGTGTGCTCAGCTTGGATGTGGGCATGTTGCTGGGCCTCGATGACGGCGAGTACGTCACGGTCGACGGGTAGTTGTATCAGCAGCGGGTGCGGCAGCTCGGTGGCGATCGGCACGCTGAACATTTCGTCGGGTTCGACGCCGAACACCGCGGCCAGGTCTTCACGCCACAGCGGGCCGAGCATTCCGGTCCGCTCGATCTGGGCGATTTTTTGCCGCAGGGATTCCCGCGCGGGCAGGTCGGGGTCGCCGCGTAGCTTGCGCACGTTTTCGACCTCGATCGCCAACTCACGCAAGCTGTAGCCGTAGCGTTTGCGGGCTTGGCTGAGCCGCTGCGCATTGAGTGCCCGGATCGGGTCGACTGCGGCCATGGCTTCGATCATGCCGCATACATCAGCGCAGGTCAGCTACGTGTGCGCGTGTGCGGTCATCACCAGTATCACTGCCTGTCACTTCCGGGCGCATCCGGGATGGCGCTGTCCTTGAGTCGCGGCCGAACAGACCGCGCCAACACCGCAAGGAAGGACAGCAATCCATGAAGTTACGTATCGACACCACCGGGGTGACGTTCCTCTGTACTCGGATTCCCGAGCAGCGCACGAATTTCGACACCGGTGCACCGCGCGTGGACAAGGCCACCGGGCAGGCGTTGTGGCAGGTGCAGCTGATCGCCCTGGACGCCACCGGCGGTGAAGTGCTGGCGGTCACCGTGGTCGGGGAACCGAAAGTCGTTGTCGGCCAGCCGGTGTCTGTGACGGGTCTGGTGGCGTTGCCGTGGTCGCAAGACGGCCGCTCGGGCATCGCGTACCGCGCCGAAGCCATCACCGCCACCGACCTCGCCACCGTCAAGACGGGCCAGCAGGCCCGGTAACCGCAGGCCGGCCCGGCAGCCCCGCGACAGCGTGCGCCTATGGGCTGCCGGGCCGACGCTCCCGCCCCTTCTTTCCCCGTCGTAAGTGAAGGCAGACCGTCATGTCGAATAGTCCAAACCGTAAGAACCACAACAACAATCCATCACCCGATGATGACTGGATCGGCGAGCTGATCGTCGGACTACTCAAAGCCGCCGGGTATCTGCTGTGGTGGGCAATCCTGTTTCCCTCCCTGAGCATTCCCACCGTCGTCGCCATCTGGGTCGGTTTCAGTCACGGCGCCCGAGCCGGCGTTTTGACCGCCGTTGTGGAGGCCGTGGCATACCTCGGCTGGTGGGTGTGCCAGCCGGCCTCATTCACCCGGTGGGTCAGCGCTCCGCTGCGGCAGCGTTTCTGGGCGTGGTGGCGTTATCACCGCAACTGGGAATCGGTCTGCGCCCTGCACGGCCTGACCGCCAAACTGGGTGAACGCACGTTGGTGCCTGCCCTGCAATCGGTGCGGATCGGCCATCACGCCGACGTGCTGATCGTCAAGGTGGTGACCGGCCAGTCGATTGCCGACTGGCAGAAACGCGCCCTCGCACTGGCGGCGACCTGGGACGCGCAGCGGTTGACGATCCGCGCCACCACGCCGGGCCAGCTGCGGATCATCATCGGCCGCGGGGATGTGCTCGGCCAGCCGATCGCGGTGCCCATGCCAACCCCGGGTTCGGCGGTCGATCTGGGCGCGGTGCGGGTCGGGGTCACCGAATCGCGGCGCTGGTGGCACCTACCGGTGTTGGGCCAGCACATCCTGGCCGCCGGTGCCACCGGAGCCGGCAAAGGCTCGGTGTTGTGGTCGCTGATCGCCGGGCTGGCACCCCACGTTAAAACGGGGCGGGTGCGGTTGTGGGTGATCGACCCCAAAGGCGGCATGGAACTCGGTGCTGGCGCGCCGCTGTTCGCCCGGTTCTGCTACCACACCGGTCAGCCCACCGTGGAACTGCTGCGCGAGCTGGTGAAGCTGATGCAGACCCGCGCCACCCGGCTGCGCGGGCACACCCGCCTGCACACCCCCGCCCTCGCTGAGCCGTTGATCGTGCTGATCATTGATGAGATCGCCGCGCTGACCGCCTATGTCACCGACCGCAAACTCCGCGCCGAGACAGAACAACTCCTCGGCCTGCTGTTATCCCAAGGGCGTGCGGTCGGGATATCGGTGGTAGCCGCGGTGCAAGACCCGGCCAAAGACACCCTGCCGGTACGGCAGTTGTTCACCGTGCGGATCGGGCTGCGGATGACCGAGGCTACCCAAACCGCCATGGTCTTGGGCCAAGGAGCCCGCGATGCCGGCGCCGAATGCGACCTGATCGCTGATACCACCCCCGGCATCGGGTACGTGATGATCGATGGCACCGCCGACCCGATACGGGTCCGGGCCTTTCACGTCACCGATCGCGATATCACCTTGTTGGCCCGCACCTTTCGGGCACCGCGTTCAGGCGAACAGGGAAATCGGTGAAGACCGTAACGACGCAGAGCCCGGTGATCGTGCTGCCGGGCCTGCCGGCCACCATCGATGCCGATGCGGTGGTCACCCAGATGTGCCGGCGCGCCTCCTCACCCGGTTTCGGGTCGTGGTGGCGGCGAGTGGAATCGGTCGGTTACTGCGCCCACCCGATCCAGCTGCTCGGTGTCGACACCGCCGGGCGTCAGCACACGGTGTGGACGCGCTGCAACAACCGCCGTCACGCGGTGTGCCCGTCATGCTCAGACCTCTACGCCCGCGACACCTGGCAACTCGTGCACGCCGGAGCCGCCGGCGGCCACCACGACATACCCGTCGAGGTCGCCAACCGTCCGCAAGTGTTCACCACCTTGACCGCCCCCAGCTACGGGGCCGTGCACAACGCCACCGGAACTCCGTGTCACGCCATACCCAACAGGTCGGCGGGCCGCTGCCGGCACGGAAACTGCCTGCGCTGCACCATAATCCACAGTGTCGATGACCCTCTGGTGGGCCAACCATTGTGCGCGGACTGCTACGACTATCTGGGACATATCTTGTTCACCTGGCATCTGCCCGAGCTGTGGCGGCGGTTCACCATCGCACTACGGCGCGCCGTGGCGACGCACCTGAAAACAGTTGGCGTCAAGCCCGGCTCGGTGCGGGTCAGCTTCGTCAAAGTCGTTGAATTGCAAGCCCGCGCCATACCCCACATCCATGCCCTGATCCGCCTCGACCCGCCACCCGCCACCAACGACACCACGAAATCAGGTGACCACGATCGTCACGGCCCCGCCGCCCCGCGGGGTGGCAGGTTGTCTCGTCCGGTAGCCGAGCAGCATCCCGGCTGGTCGTCAGCGATCACCGCCGCCGAGCTGGCCGCCTTGATCCAACACGCTGCCAGTCGCGTCAGTATCGACGTGCCCGCCGGCGACGACGATTACGCCAACCCGGGCGGGGTGCGCACGGTGCGGTTCGGCACCCAAATTGATACCCAACCATTGACACCCGAACCAATAACCGCAAGCGATTCCGAAGTCGACGACACCGCAGTCGCTTCGGCCTCGCGGTTGTCGCCGCGCAGGGTTGCGGCATATCTGGCGAAATACGTCACCAAATCCCTGCACGACTTCGGCATCACCGCGCGCCGGCTGTCCGCAGAAGCGATCGGCGAACTCGACGTTACTGAACATGTGCGGGCCATCCTGTCCACCATCGCCGGACTCGCCGAACACCCAGCGTCCGCGGGTCCGTCGTTGGCGGGGATTGGGCGCTGGCTGCACACCCTGGGCTACCGCGGCCACATCACTACCAAATCGCGGCGCTATTCGACCACCATGGGTGCCCTGCGCGCCGCCCGCGCCACCTGGACCCGTAACCAGATAGCCAAACATTCAGGGCGACAGGACGATACGCAATCCGCCCATTTCGCTGACGACGTGACGGCGAGCACCGGCAGGCAGCAGCAACCGATCGACACCGATGAGATGCTGTGGGAGTTCGACCGCGCCGGACACGCCAGCGCCGGTGACCGCGTCCTGGTCATCTCCGCAGCCCTGCGCCACATCAGCGCCCGCATCACCGGTATCACCGAATCCCGGACTGTCTCCACCCGCATCTCGCCGCCACCACGCGGGGCAGGGTGATGGCCACGACGCCCGCGGGCGGCGCCGCCAACAACCACGATGCCGGCGCGGTCCCGCTGCACGAGCGCCCGGAGTTCATAGCCTGGCTGACCGCCTCATGTGAACGCCAAGCCCTATCCGTCACCGTCACCGACCCCACCACCCTGGCTGCCATCGCAACCCTCCTGCGCTGAGCACGCAAAGGCACCGTACCGTCACCGGCCAACCGGATAGACGACGAAAGTTATTTCAACACAACCCTTCCCGGCGATAAGAGCATTCCTGGTGTCTGGGCTGGTGGGCCGTCCAGGCTCGAAGCTGGCTTCGACCGCGTGCGGCTTTGGCCTTGACGGCCCACCAGCCCAGACACACACTCGGCACTCGCCAGGGAGCATCCGCGACGCCGAAAACCTAGATGCGCCAATGGGGTTGCACGCGGTTAATGTCGAGACTGCGGGAACCGGGGGTGCCCGGTGCGATCACCGCGTGATCCAGGATCGATTTGACGATGCTCCGCTGGCGTTCCACGTCGAGGTCCGGCCATTGGCCGCGCAACGCCCCGCCGGTGCCCGCCAACTCATAAACCTCACTGGTATCGGTGGCCTCAGCGATGTCACGCCTGGCCTGCTGGATGCGGCTGGTGATCGGGTCGCGGGCCGCGATCCACTCCCGCGCGCTGATCGCGCCGTCGGCATACAAACCGGCCAGCTCATCGAGGCGCGTTTGATCGGCCTCCACGGCCGCCGCCAACGCAGCCACATCATGATTAGGGCTGGCTTTGCCGGCCAACACCTTCGCCAGATCCCGAGAATCCAGGCGGGTCAACACCGCATCAGTCAACAAAGCCTCAACCGGTTCGGCGACCACCGTCAGCCGACCACAGCCGCCATGATCGGGTCCTTTCAGACAAACATAGCGGCGCACCCGATGATCGGGATTACTGTGCCGGGCTTGCGAATACAGCCGATTACCGCAACGCCCACACCGCAGCATCCCTGACAACACATATGTGCGCGCCGCCCGCGTCTTGGTCACCGACCGCGCCGCGATACGCGCCAAGATCCGGTCCCGCTCCGCCGGCGTAATGATCGCCGGCCATTTCGCAGGCCCGATCACCTCACCACGATGCTCCCGCAGCCCGGCGATACGGCCCGAGCACAGGATCTGGCGCACCGCCGAGGTCTGCCACGACTTGGCCACCGCCGGGGAAACGCCGGAGTCGTTGAGCCACACCGTCAACGACAACAACGACTGGCCCGCCAAGTAGCGGTCCACCATCTCACGCACCACCGCCGCCTCCGACGTCCGCAGCGTGATCTTGTCGTCCTCGTAGCCGAACGGGCGCACCGAGCCGTGCGGTAGTCCCTGTTCGGCGTTCTGCAACATCTTGCGGCGAATACGTGCGGACTTGCGCCCGGACTCCTTGGCGGCGAACGCGGCGAAAATCCGGGCCATGAACAACCCGTCATCGTTACCCAGGTCAATATCGGCGGTCACGGTAGCCACGTCTCGCACACCCACCGACTCACACAAAGCGACAAACTCTTCCAACTCCACCGGTCGGCGATGCAACCGGTCCAAGTTGTAGACGATCACCGCATCCCGCGCCCCTGATGCCAGATCGGCCAGCATCCGCGCATACTGCCGACGCGGCTTGCCCGAGAACGCCGACACATCGTTATCGACATACTCATCGCCAACCGGCCAACCGCGGTCAGCAGACAGCTTGCGGCAATCCTCCAACTGCCGCGCCACCCCCAACCCGGTGCCCTCCACATCAGCCGAGATACGCGCGTAAATCGCCGCCGACCGCACCCCAGCCCGCTGACCAGCGGATTTCATCTTCGCCATGGGGGTATATTAGCAGCATCTAACCTTCGACGGATGCGTGGGGCCGAACGGATAGGGGATCGTATGGTCGATGTCGCAGATCTCGGCGGGACGATCGCAATTGGGAAATCGACAGGTCAAATCGCGGCATCGCACAAATGCTTCGAGCGCCGCCGACGGACGATAACTCGGCTCGCCCGCATGGTCGTCGCCGGGATGACGCAGTGGCCGCACCTTCGCACCATCCTGAATCAGCTCGGCGAGCCGTGGCGCGGGAACCGTTCCGCCACCGGTGATCAACGCGGATGGCCGGTTGGCGCCTGAGGGTGCGGGCGCACTCTGCAGCGCCGACGGCTCGGTGACGACATGGATGACGACACCCGTCGCGCGCTCGTCGTACTGTAGGCGGGCCGCGCATTCGGCGTTGTCGCAGCCACAGCTGAGTCGCTCTGCTCCCGCGGCGAGCGCGCCCAACGCGTCGGCGCGGCGCTGGGCGAGGGTCCGCGGGTCGTCGTCGCAGACATCGTGGGCCATTTGCCGGAGCCGTCGATCCAAAGCCGCGGCGTCGGTGGAGTACAGCCGGCCCCACACCGCGGCGGTTCCCGACTCGTCATTGGCAAGGTCGACCACCAAGTCCCGGCTGCGCGCGGCCGCTCCGGTCCTGCGCAGTGCACCGGGGTCATAGCGGTCGACTATCGCGTCGATGGCCTGCGCCGTCT
Source organism: Mycobacterium ahvazicum (assembly GCF_900176255.2). Lineage (GTDB taxonomy): Bacteria > Actinomycetota > Actinomycetes > Mycobacteriales > Mycobacteriaceae > Mycobacterium > Mycobacterium ahvazicum. Next base: position 645,135 of record NZ_FXEG02000003.1, on the reverse strand, counting down.
TGTTCACCGACAGCGGCCCATATCGGGCCGCGCTCTTGGCCAGTGCCGTATCGACCAGCCGCAGCGTGTCCGGGTCCTTGATCAATTCCGTGTGCCACACGATGGCCACGACCAGCCGAGCGCTGATGGCGCCGTCATAGAAGAGAGCTGCTACTTCTGGTAGCCGGTCGCGCAATGCCACGGCCTGATGCATCTGACCGGACGCCATGGAATGACTGATGCCTTGTGCAGCAGAGACTTCGGCGGCCATCGCATCCCAGTTGTCACATGACCACATGGCATGGTCGACGGGACCCACCGCGCGGCGGCGCACCAGTTCGGCGATGGCCGCCAGCCGGCGCGAGGAAGCGGCGGCTTCGGCCCGCGTCCACTCCGCGATTGCCGCGACCACGGTCGCGTCGTCGGCGCGCATTAACTCTTCCGCACCCTGCAATCCATCGAACATACGTTCGAGTATACCCGAGTCTACTGACTCAGACTTTTTGGCAGGGTCGCATGTTGTGGATAACTGCGGCGTGACTGAAAGGTTGTTTACACGGTTCGGTCGCGGCGAACAAACATCCGGACCCTCTTCGATGGCGACGCCCTCGACATGGAAATCCAAGACTTCCGGATCGTCTACGACACATCAGACCGCACCCCCAAACAGGCCTACCTCCACCTAGAACCCTGCCAACTTCTTGACGCAGGACAGACGTCCACCGACAAAAGATTGCCACGGGTAGCGGTGGGCACCCTCCTGTGGTGCAGACGATGGAGTACGCCCCAGGACGCTTGGCCGATGTCTTCGGTGATCGGACTCAGCCGGCCGTTCTCGTATGGCACGGCATGCAGGCCAATGCCCGCACTGTCGTCCGGCCGCTGGCCCGCTTGCTGGCCGAGTGCGGCGCTTACGTCGTGGTGGCCGACTGGGATTCGCATTCCCACGACGGCGGCCGCGCGGACTTGCTGGGATCGGTCGAGTTCATGCGGCAGCGCAGCGACGGCTTCGTGCTGGTCGGGTGGTCGATGGGCGGCCTCGCCGCGGCGGGTCTGAGCCTGACTCGCGGGGATGTCCCGCTGACCCATACCGTTTGTCTGGCAGGCGCTTTCACCGTCCCCGACCCGATCACGGGTCGCATCCCGGGCGATGGGCTCAGTCCCGGCCCGGCCGGTCCGCCGTTCACCCTGCTGCACGGCCTGGCCGACGATGTGATTCCGGTGACCGCCAGCCGAGGCTTCGCCAGCCGGCTCGAAGCCGTCGGGTGGCCGGTGCAGCTGGTGGAGTTGGCGGCCGATCACGGGTCGATCGCCGGAGCGGAGTACGACCCGGCTGCCGACCGCTATCACGCTGCCGAGCAGGCTGACGTCGCGAGCGAAGTCGCCGCACGGATCGCGGCGGTACTCCATTGAAAACGGTATGAACACGCGCGTTCCGGCGGCATTTGTGGCAATGTTTGCTGAGGGGGAATCGGTACGCACGGAGAGCTGTGATGTTCGGGATAGCGAATCGCTTGGCACTCACCCTCCCGCCCGCTTTCGCGCTCGCCGTCGCCGCGACCGCGATGTCGCCGGCAATTAGTCGAGCAGCCCAATGTGGCGAAGGGACCGTCTACGACGCGCCAACCAACACGTGCGTCGTCGCCGCCGCGCAAGATCGACGGCAAACGTCTTACGGGTTTTTGTTATTTTTTTTTTTCAAGCAGAAGACGGCATACGAGATAGCGTAGCGTCTCGTGGGCTCGGAGATGTGTATAAGAGACTTCCCATCCGTTTCATCAGCATCTGCACCGGGATCTGAGCGGGCGCCGTCCGCCCACCGGTCGCGTTACGGTACGAATGATGGGTGGCTGAGCCGACGATCGTCCTGCTGTCGACATCCGACACCGACCTGATCAGCGCCCGTTCCAGCGGGAAAAACTATCGGTGGGCCAACCCCGCGCGGCTGTCCGACGAAGAGCTGCCCGACCTTTTGGCCGACGCCGAGATCGTGGTGGTCCGGATCCTCGGCGGCTACCGCGCCTGGCAAAGCGGCATCGACACCGTGCTCGCGAGTGGCATTCCGACGCTCCTGGTCAGCGGCGAGCAGGCCGCCGACGCCGAGTTGACCGGACTGTCCACCCTGGCCGCCGGAATCGCGGTGCAGGCGCACATCTACCTGGCCCACGGTGGCGTGGAGAACCTGCGCCAGCTGCACGCCTTCCTGTCCGACACCGTGCTGATGACGGGCGTCGGCTTCACCGAGCCGGTGGTGACCCCGACCTGGGGGGAACTCGAGCGGCTTGCGGCCCGGCAGACGGCGGGCCCCACCATCGCGGTGTTGTACTACCGCGCGCAACACCTGGCCGGCAACACCGCCTACATCGAATCGCTTTGCACGGCAATCGAAGACGCCGGCGGACGACCGCTGCCGGTCTACTGCGCGTCGCTGCGCACCGCCGAGCCCGAGCTGCTGCAACGGCTCGGTGACGCCGACGCGATGGTGGTCACGGTGCTGGCCGCCGGGGGACTGCGGCCCGCGGCCGCGTCGGCCGGTGGGGACGACGACAGCTGGAACGTCGAACACCTTGCCGCCCTGGACATTCCGATCTTGCAGGGGCTGTGCCTGACGAGCTCGCGGGATCAGTGGGACGAGAACGACGACGGCCTGTCCCCGCTGGATGTAGCCACCCAGGTGGCGGTGCCCGAGTTCGACGGGCGCATCATCACCGTCCCGTTCTCGTTCAAAGAGATCGACGACGACGGGCTGATCTCCTATGAGGCCGACGCCGAACGCTGCGCGCGGGTCGCCGGCCTGGCCATCCGGCACGCGCTGCTGCGACACATCGCCCCCGCCGACAAGCGGGTGGCCCTGGTGTTCTCGGCGTATCCCACCAAGCACGCCCGCATCGGCAACGCGGTGGGACTGGACACCCCGGCCAGTGCGGTGGCGCTGGTACAGGCGATGCGCGAGCGCGGCTATCGGGTCGGGGATCTGCCCGGCATCGACGCCAACGACGGGGACGCGCTGGTCCACGCGCTGATCGAACGCGGCGGGCAGGACCCCGACTGGCTCACCGAGGAGAAACTGGCCGGCAACCCGGTCAGGGTGTCCGCCGCGGACTACCGCGCCTGGTTCGCCACCCTGCCCGACGACTTCCGCGAGGCCGTCGAGACCCATTGGGGCCCCGCACCCGGGGAGCTGTTCGTCGATCGCACCCACGATCCCGACGGCGAGATCGTCATCGCCGCAATGCAATCCGACAACCTGGTATTACTGGTGCAGCCGCCGCGCGGGTTCGGCGAGAACCCGGTTGCCATCTATCACGATCCCGATCTGCCACCGAGCCACCACTATCTGGCCGCCTATCACTGGCTCGACGCCGGATTCGGATCGCACGCGGTGGTGCACCTGGGCAAGCACGGAAACCTGGAGTGGCTTCCGGGCAAGACGCTGGGCATGTCGGCGGCCTGCGGATCCGACGCCGCACTGGGCGACCTGCCGCTGATCTACCCGTTCCTCGTCAACGATCCCGGCGAGGGCACTCAGGCCAAGCGCCGGGCGCACGCGGTACTCGTCGACCATCTGATCCCGCCGATGGCCCGTGCCGAAAGTTACGGCGACATCGCGCGTTTGGAGCAACTGCTCGACGAGCACGCCAATGTCGCCGCCCTGGATCCCGGCAAGCTGCCCGCCATCCGCCAGCAGATCTGGACGCTGATCCGCGCTGCCAAGATGGACCACGATCTGGGCCTGACTGAGCGGCCCGAAGAAGACTCGTTCGACGACATGCTGCTGCACGTCGACGGCTGGCTGTGCGAGATCAAGGATGTCCAGATCCGCGACGGGCTGCACATCCTCGGGCAAAAGCCCACGGGGGAAGCAGAACTCGACCTCGTCCTCGCCATTCTTCGGGCTCGCCAGCTGTTCGGCGGCGAGCAGGCCATCCCCGGTCTGCGGCAAGCGCTCGGTCTCGCCGAAGACGGCACCGACGAGCGGACGACGGTCGATCAAACCGAGGCGGTTGCTCGCGAATTGGTCGCATCGCTGCAAGCCAGCGGCTGGGACCCGGACACCGCCGACACGATCACGGACAACGCCGAGGTCGCCACGGTGCTGCGATTCGCGGCCACCGAGGTAGTGCCCCGGCTGGCCGGTACCGCATCGGAGATCGACCAGGTGCTGCGGGCGCTCGACGGCCGGTTCATACCGGCAGGACCTTCGGGGTCACCGTTGCGTGGCCTGGTCAATGTGCTGCCCACCGGCCGCAACTTCTACTCCGTCGACCCCAAGGCGGTACCGTCGCGGCTGGCCTGGGAAGCCGGTGTCGCGCTTGCCGATTCACTGCTGGACCGGTATCGCAACGACCACGGGGAGTGGCCGCAATCGGTCGGGCTGTCGGTGTGGGGCACTTCCGCTATGCGCACCGCCGGTGACGACATCGCCGAAGTCCTTGCGCTGCTCGGTGTTCGGCCGGTGTGGGACGACGCGTCGCGCCGCGTGGTCGGATTGACTGCGATTTCGCCGACTGAGCTGGGCCGCCCGCGAATTGACGTAACCGTCCGCATCTCGGGATTCTTCCGCGACGCGTTCCCGCATGTCGTGACGATGCTTGACGACGCGGTGCGCTTGGTCGCCGAACTCGACGAGCCCGCCGACGCTAATTTTGTCCGCGCGCACGCGCAGGCCGATCTGGCCCAGCATGGCGACCAACGGCGTTCCACCACAAGAATTTTCGGTTCTAAACCGGGTACGTACGGCGCGGGGCTGCTGCAGCTGATCGACAGCCGGAACTGGCGCGACGACGCTGACCTCGCCCAGGTGTACACGGCCTGGGGTGGTTTCGCCTACGGACGCGACCTCGACGGTCGCGAGGCGGTCGACGACATGAACCGCCAGTATCGGCGAATTGCCGTGGCCGCCAAGAACACCGATACCCGTGAGCACGACATCGCCGACTCGGACGACTACTTCCAATACCACGGCGGCATGGTCGCCACGGTGCGAGCGCTGACCGGCAAGGCGCCGGCCGCCTACATCGGCGACAACACCCGACCCGACGCGATCCGCACCCGCACGCTGTCCGAGGAGACCACGCGGGTGTTTCGGGCCCGGGTGGTCAATCCGCGCTGGATGGCCGCGATGCGCCGGCACGGCTATAAGGGCGCATTCGAGATGGCGGCCACCGTCGACTACCTCTTCGGCTACGACGCCACCGCCGGGGTGATGGCGGACTGGATGTACGAACAGCTCACCGAGCGGTACGTGCTGGATCCGGAGAACCGCAAGTTCATGACGGAATCCAACCCGTGGGCGTTGCACGGCATGGCGGAACGACTGCTCGAGGCCGCCGGGCGCGGGATGTGGGAGCAGCCGCAACCGGAAACCCTGGACGGGCTGCGCCAGGCGCTGCTGGAAGCCGAAGGTGATCTCGAAGGCTGACCTAGATGAAGTCGGATCCGCCGTCCACATTCACCGTCGCCCCGGTGACGTAGCCGTTGCGCCGGGACGCCAGGTAGGCGGTGATGGATGCGACCTCCTCGGGAAGCCCGGCGCGACCAAGGTCACAGGGTTGATGAAAGTGGTTGTCGATCCAGGTCATGACGTCCACCGGGTCGGTGGCGTCCAGGCCGTCGGCCGCCAGGATGTCCTTCAGGTTTTCGGTGAAGCTGGCGGTCACGATGGTCCCCGGGCACACGCAGTTGACCAAGATGCCATCGGCGGCAAGGCTTTTGGAAAGATTCTTGGTGACACTGGCCAACGCCGCCTTGGATGCGGTGTAGGCGACGATGCGCGGGTTCTGTCGTTGAATGGAGTGTGCGGACAGCGTCACGATGCGGGCCCAGTCCGCCGCGCGCAGCAGCGGCAACGACGCGCGAATCGACCGCACGGCCGACATCGTTCCCAGCGCGAACGCCTCGTCCCATTGTGTGTCGTCCATCTGCTCGAAGTAGCCGTCGCCCGGCCCGATCGTGTGCACCAGAGAGTTGAGGCGGCCCCAGCGTTGGGACACGGCGGCGAAACCATCGGCGATGGATTCGGCGTCACCCATGTCCACGCTGATTCCCACGGCGTCGGGCGCGCCGGCTTTCAGAAGTGATTCCACGGCGGCATCGAGCGCTTCTCGGCTCCGTGCCATCACCGCCACGCTGGCGCCTTCGGCCGCAAGGGTTTCGGCGATGGCCAGGCCCATTCCCTTGCTGCCGCCGGTCACCACCGCCGTCGATTCGGCAAAACCCAGGTCCATCGATACTCCCTCGGTCAGTCTTGTGAACAGATCTGATTGATCGCACCCAGCGCTACGCCCAGCGCACGCAGGCAGAACCGGAGCGCGTCGTTGCGGACCTCGATGCGGTCGCAATCGCCGGTTCGCCACTGCCGGTTGATGCTTGCCCACACCACGCCCTGGATGAACTCCGCGTCGTTGACCGGGTCGATGTGGTGGAACACCCCGGCCTGCAGGCCCCGCCGCAGCGCATCGCCGAGCGGCTTGAGCATTTCGGCGTATGCGGGCTGAATCAGGCTGGGGGAGATCGACGTTTGCGATTGAGCTTCCAGCGACAGCCGCCGCAAATCGGATTTGACGTTGTCGTCGAACGCTAGGTCGAGCCGACCGTCGATCCAGGCCGCGACCGCTTCGATCTCGTTGGCGGCGCCCGACATTCGCCGTTGCAGCCGCCGCCTCTCCGCGCGCGCGGTATCCAGGAACACCGCGGCAACCAGTTCGTCCTTCGAGTCGAAATGCCGGTAGAAGGCGCGGGTACTCAAATTGGCGCGATCCAGCACCGCCGCGACGCTCAAGCCGGGAACCCCCTGTTCACGCAGGGTCGTCGACGCGGCCGCCAAAATCTCGCGACGCACCGCCGGATCTGGCTCCAGCTTGTCGCGGCGCCGCGTCCGGGGAGCGCTCGTGCCCTCAGGCGGTGGCATCGTAGGCGGCGAGGTAGTCCGCGAAGCGTTCGCGAACCTCCTCCGATGTCAGGCCGTACTCGGCGAGGTCATAGTCGTGTGCGCCGCGAGAGCCGGGTTTGTGGCCTTGCGCCCATTGCCTGACCGCGTTCGAGGCGGCGTCGGTGAAGCTCAACCCCAGGCGTTCGTAGCCGGCTTGCAACGTGCGCACCGGATCGGTTTGCAAATCGGCGAAGGAGATGTCGGCGAAGCGGTCCTGGCCACCATCCGAGCCCATCCGGCAACGGAAATCCATGGCCCGCCGGATGGCTTCGACCCAGCTGTCGAGTTGCTCGGCGCCCAGCTCGTGCGGATCGTTGCGGTCGCTGCTCCAGCTGCGGACGTACTGGATCAGGCTGCACACCGAACCCAGCACCCTGGCCGGATCGCGGTGACTCCACAGGAATTTGGCGTTCGGATAGGCCGCGACGAGCGCGTCGAGGGCGAACATGTGCACCGGGGTCTTGAGGTGCCACAGGGTCGGCGGGCAGTGCCACTGCAACAGCCGCAGCACCCGCCGGTGAAAGGTGTACGTCTCGCGCATGTCGCAGTCCATCAGCCACGACAGATATCCCGGAGCGCGCACCGCGCCGTCAAAGTGGAAGGTACGAAAGCTCATTCCCATCAGGTCCTGGCATTCGGTCGCGGCCGTCGCTTCGGAGTTGTGCATCGTCTTCATCAACGGGAACATGTCGTCGAGCATCTTCAGGCTCGCCTCGGTCTGCGCGATTCGCGGATCGGTGTGCTGAGTCGCGGACTCCGGCGGCGGGGTGGGTGCCTGAGATTCCCACGTCCGCAGCGACCGGAATTGCGGATCGGCGGCGACCAGTTGGCTCAATGCCGTGGTGCCCGTGCGGGGGAGGCCGATCACGAACACCGGACCGTCCACCACCTCGTCGTCGATCTCGGGATGCCGCCGGTAGGTGTCCTCGACCTTGAGGCGCTGAATCAGCGCGTTGCTGATGGTCGCGTGCTGGATGACCTGGCCGATGTCATTGAGGTCGGCTTCGGTGTTCAGCGCGTCGACGATGCGATCGAGTCCCTCGCGGTAGTAAGGCGATCCGAAATCGTCGAGACCGGTTGCCGCCCTGGCACCGTTCTCCAACTCGTCGGCGTCAAACGTCATCGGGCGAACCTTTCGCGCACGGCGGTGCGGCGCGCCGCGATGATGCAGGCCCGCTGCTCGCGTGTCACCAACGCGGTGTCCGGCGGCAATGCCGCACGAATGTCGTCGAACGGCACGACTCGCGTCGACGGCGTTGGCGCCGTCTTGGTCCGTACGCAACGCAAGATGATCGACCCGTTGCTGAAGCCCGCCGTGTCAAGCCAATTCGCGACGCCGGGGTCTTCCGAGCACAGCACCACGCGTACCAGTCCGTCGGCATCCACCGCAGCCTGGAAGGCGTTCAGGCTGGACTGATGACGACCGTAGTGAATCGTCTCCCACCACGGATTGCCGATGGAGAAACTCCAGTAAATCCCTTCGGGCGGTTCGGATTCCACGATCAGCGCCTCGCCCGGGCCCAGCTCCCACCGGCCGATCACCGGCCGGTTTTCCGCGGCCGCGCCGATATCGGAGCGGTCGATCGGCGCCAGGAATCCGTTCGTCGGTGCCGCGGCGCCGAATTGCAGGAAGAACGCGAGGTTGTCCTTTACGAAATCGCCGAGGGCAACCAGCTGTCGTGACACCGTCACGGCCGGATCGAGCGTGCGGCCGGTTGCGGCAACCGGGTCGCTGATCCGCTCGATGCGCAACGACGACGCGACTTCGGTGTTCCAGTCGTAGAAGAAATGCCGCACCGTCAATATGGGGTGATCGCCGTCGAGTCGCATCCAATCGCCGGCCGCCGGCTTCGAAGCGGACAGCACCACCTCGAAGTTCCCGTCGGCATCCACCTCGAGTTCGTCGACCAGTTCGTTGGCCGTTGCGACAATGCCGTTCATCGTCTGCAGACCGACGTAGCGTGCGGTGCCCCGATTGCCGAACAACCGGTAACTTTCACCCCCGCGCAGCACGGCGCTGGTGTAGACGCAGTCCGGACACTCCATTCCCCAGGTCACCAGATCGTCGGTGCTGGTGCGCTGCACACACAGGATGGGATCGGGGTCGAAACGCAGCACCTCGTGGATGCCGGCGGTGAGCAGCACCAGCAGGTGACGCATTCCCGCGGCGAGGTCGACCCGATTGCGGCCGGCCGGGTCCGATTGCACGATCCGCGCCGCGTCGCGCAGCTGGTCCTGCAGATACGACCACGCCTGGGACAGGTCGACCTCGTCGGCGTCGGAGCCTGCCAGCGCCGCCTCGGTGATCGAGAACGGCAGCCATGCCAGCGGCCTGTTCGGATCGCTCACGCGTGTCCTCGCTCCGGTCGTAGCCACAGATGCTTAAACGAAAACAATATTTTCACTTAACAGGATTGCAGCCGACTGCTGAGAATGTCAACGTTCACAGGTAGGTTGAGACCGTGACGCCCACCTTTGCCGATCTCGCCAAGGCGCAATACATCCTGCTGACCACTTTCACCAGGGACGGTCGAGCGAAGCCGACCCCGGTCTGGACCGCTGTGGACGGCGACCGCCTGCTGGTGATCACGCAGGCAAACTCCTGGAAGGTCAAGCGGATTCGTCATACACCCCGCGTGACGATGGCGACCTGCACCATGCGTGGTCGCCCGACGAGCGAGGCGGTCGAGGGCACCGCGGCGCTGCTCGACAAATCGGACACCGGCACCGTTTACGACGCGATCGGCAAGCGTTACGGCATCGTTGGCACGGTCTTCAACTTCTTCAGCAAGCTGCGCGGCGGCATGGAAAGCAACATCGGCCTCGAACTCCGCGTGGCCCAAGGCTAGTTTGGCCCGCAGGGCGCTGATGAGTACGGTGCTCATTCCGATCCCCGACCGTGACTTCGACCCGACCGAGGTCGCCGTCAGCTGGCGGGTCCTGACCGACAACGGTCACCGGGTGATCTTTGCGACCGAAAGCGGAGCGCCCGGTGTGGCAGACGACATCATGGTGACCGGTCGAGGGCTCGACATCTGGTCCGCGCTGCCGCTGGTGGGCTCACTGTCACTCGTCGGGCTGGCGCTGCGCGCCGACAAGAACGGTCGCGACGCCTACGCCGCCATGCTGGATTCACCGGAATACCGGCATCCCGTCAGCTGGACAGCGGCCACGCTGAACGGTGTCGACGCGGTGCTGCTGCCCGGTGGTCATCGCGCCCGCGGGATGCGCAGCTACGTCGACAGCGACGTCCTGCAGCGCCTCGTCGTCGAGGCGTTTGCCCGCGACATGATCGTGGCCGCGATTTGCCACGGGGTGCTGCTGGCCGCGCGCAGTATCGACCCCGACACGGGTCGCTCGGTGCTCTATGGACGCAAGACCACGGCGCTCACCTGGGCGATGGAACGGGCAGCCTGGCGGCTGACCCGAATCACCCGGTTCTGGGATCCCGATTACTACCGGACCTACACCGAAGCGCCCGGTCAGGCGAGGGGCTTTATGTCCGTGCAGTCGGAAGTCACACGCGCGCTTGAAGATCCGGCGGATTTCCGCGACGTCGAACGCGGTACGCCGCACTGGCGGCTGAAGTCGTCCGGGATGGCGCGGGACACCGCGACGGACTCGCGGCCCGCATTCGTCGTCGACGACGGCAACTACATCTCGGCGCGCTGGCCCGGCGATACCCACACCTTCGCGGGCGTCGTGTCGGACAAACTACGTCCTTAGCTGCTCCCCGAAGAAGGAGAAGACGCGGCTCCACGCGTCTTCGGTTGCGGCGTCGTCGTAGCCGAACCCCGCGATGCGCAGCAGTGGTTGGGCGGGAAGGGTATTCGCGAAGCTGTGCCCGGCGTCGGGATAGACCTTGACGTCACTGGTGATCTGCTTGGCCGCAACCACTTCACGCAATTTCTCGGGTGCGCCCTTGCCCAGCGGATCGCGCCCGCCGAAGCTGGCCACGATCGGGCACGCCCCCTCCAGTGTGTCGTTCAGGTGCCGGGGCAGGGGAGCGCCGTAGAACGGAGCGGAAGCGCCAAAACCCTTGGGCGACATGATGAGTGCAAACTGGCCGCCCATGCAGAAGCCGGCGATCCCGACCTGCCCGGTGCAGTCCGGCCGCTTCAGCAGGTAATCGCGGGCCGCAAGAATGTCATCGAGAGCGCGGCCACGCTGTGTCATCAGCTCACGCATCACCCGGGTGATGCAGCGGATGCGGCCGCCGCGCGCGTACATGTTCGGCGTGAGCGCCAGATAGCCCGCCCGCGCGATGCGGTCGTTGGTCTGCTCCTTGTCCCGGCCGTAGCCGAAGGCGTCGTGGATCACCACCACACCCGGCCAGGGGCCGTCACCGGCCGGGATGTTCAATAGCGCATCGATCGGTCCGTCCGGCGTATCGATCTCAATCGTGGTCATATCGTCATCTAACTGCAGCCGCGACACGGATCACCAGGGGAACTCGAGCGCAATGCACAGACGTTGGCATCACATGGTGAGCCGGTTGTTACTCGTCTACGCCGTCGTCGAGCTGGCGGCGATCTTTGCGCTGGTCTGGACGGTCGGGTGGGGCTGGACCCTGCTGGGCCTGCTGGCCACGTTCGTTATCGGCTGGGGCCTGCTGGCCCCGATCGCGGGGTCGCAGCTGATTCGCGACATCGGGCGGATGCGCTCCGGGCTCAAGGAACCGCGCACCACCCTGGGCGACGGCGCACTGGTGACGGTGGCGACCGCGCTGGTCCTGGTTCCCGGCTTCGTCACCACGCTGGTGGGAATGCTGCTGTTGCTGCCGCCGGTGCGGGCGGCGGCCGGGCCCGGATTGACCCGGATCGCGCTGCGCGGTTTCCAGCGACACGCACCGCTGGTCATGACCGAGTTCACCGCCAACCGCGGGGACTACATCGACGGAGAGGTCATCGACGTCTACGACGTCGAGCCGGCCGCGCTGCCGAAGAACCGGCCCGCCGACGAGCACTGGGGCGGACCCCGTTACGCGTCCGGCCCGTACTGATGGGCTCTTGCGCCACGTAGTTTTGCTCTGTGAACCCGATTCCGACCACTCTGCTGCTCAACGGGCGGGTGCACAGCCCGACCAATCCCGACGCGACCGCGATGGCGGTGCGCGGTGAGGTCGTTGCCTGGCTGGGTAGCGACGACGTCGGCCGCCGGCAGTTTCCCGACGCCGAGTTGGTGGACCTCGAAGGCGGCTTCGTGGCCCCGGGATTCGTCGACAGCCACATTCATGTGACCGCGACCGGCCTCGCCCTCAGCGGCCTGGACCTGCGGGGGGCCACCTCGCGCGGGCAGTGCCTGCGGATGGTCGCCGACTATGCCGCCGCCCATCCCGGCGAGCCGATCTGGGGGCACGGCTGGGATGAGTCGTCGTGGCCCGAGAACAGCCCGCCGTCCACCGCCGAGCTCGATGCGGTGCTCGACAACCGGCCGGCCTACCTGGCGCGCGTCGACGTCCACTCCGCGCTGGCCTCGACCGGGCTGCGCAGGCTGGTGCCAGACCTGGCGGCAGCGCGCGGTTTCATCGCCGACCGGCCGCTGACCGGCGACGCTCACCACCTGGTCCGTGCGGTCGCCCGCGGCCTGCTCACGCCCGCGCAGCTAGCGGAGGCCAGGACCGCCGCGCTGGGTGCCGCGGCGGCGGTCGGCATCGTCGCCGTCCACGAATGTGCGGGACCCGAGATCGGTGGCCTCGACGACTGGCTACGGCTGGAGGCCGTCGACCACGGCGTCGAGGTGATCGGCTATTGGGGTGAGGCGGTCAGCACCGCCACCCAGGCCCGCGCGCTGATGGAGCAGACCGGAGCCCGTGGCCTGGCCGGTGACCTGTTCGTCGACGGAGCGCTGGGCTCGCACACCGCCTGGCTGCACGAGCCGTACACCGACGCTCCGGACCGCGTCGGAACCCGCTACCTGGACGCCGACGTCATCGAAGCCCACGTACGGGCATGCACCGAGGCGCAGGTGACGGCGGGCTTCCACGTCATCGGCGACGCCGCGGTGTCGGCGGCGGTCGACGCGTTCGCACGGGTCGTCGCCGACCTGGGGGTGGTCGCCGTGGCCCGCTGCGGCCACCGGCTCGAGCACCTCGAGATGGTGACCGCCGACCAAGCCGCCAAACTGGGCGCGTGGGGCGTCATCGCCAGCGTGCAGCCCAATTTTGACGCCCTCTGGGGCGGTCGCGACGGCATGTACGCCGACCGTCTCGGCGCCGAACGAGGCAGCCGGCTCAATCCACTCGCGCTGTTAGCATCCCAAGGCGTGCCCCTCGCGCTAGGTTCCGACGCCCCGGTGACCGGGCTCGACCCGTGGGAAAGCGTGCGCGCGGCCGTCAATCACCACACCGCGGGCAGTGGGCTCTCGGCCCGGGCGGCGTTCGCCGGCGCCACCCGCGGCGGTTGGCGCGCGTGCGGCGCGCGCGACGAGAACATCGGCGCCCTGGTGCCGGGTGCTCCGGCCTCCTACGCGGTCTGGGACGCCGGAGACCTCGACGTCCACGCCCCGGACGACAGCGTCCAGCGATGGTCGACCGATCCACGGTCGCGGGTTCCCGCGTTGCCTCGCCTGGGCCCGGCCGACGAGCTCCCGCGGTGCCGGCGCACCGTGCACCGAGGTGCTGTCATCCATGGTTAGGGAGGAGCCGGACCCGCTCGAAGATTCCGCTGCTCAGGAAGACGCTCAGCAAGACGAGGCCGAGCCGAACCGTCCGGGCCGGGCCACTCGCGCTGCCGCCGCCACGGGCCACGGGCTGACCCGGCTGGGCAAGGGGGCGATCACCCGGCTCGCCGGCACAGGGGCCGCGCTGCGGCCCAGGCTGACGCGGCTGGTGGCCGCCGTCGCGGGCGGAGCGCTGCTGTGCGCCAGCTTCCCGTCAGTCAACTGGTGGTGGGCGGCCGTCGTCGCGGCCGCGTTGCTGGCCTGGGTGCTCAAACATCCCGCCACGACACTGGCGGGCGGATTCGGTTACGGATTCCTGTTCGGGTTCGCGTTCTACGCCCCGCTGCTGCCCTGGATCAGCCTGCTGGTGGGCGCCATCCCGTGGCTGGCGTTGGCCACGATGTGCGCGCTGTTCCCCGGCCTGTTCGGCTTCTTCGCCGTCCTGGTACGGCGACTACCGGGCTGGCCGCTCTGGTTCGCACTGCTGTGGACGGCCCAGGAGTGGCTGAAGTCGATCGTGCCGTTCGGCGGCTTTCCCTGGGGCGCGGTGGCCTACGGCCAAGCCGAGGGCCCACTGCTGCCGTTGGTCCAGCTCGGCGGGGTGGCGCTGCTCTCCATGGGGGTCGTCCTGCTCGGCTTCAGCGTGACCGCGATCGCGCTGGAAATCGCCAAGTGGTGGCGGACTGGTAGCCGGTCGCGCGGTGACGCCTCGGAGGAAGGTATGTCAGCCGCGCCCCCGCCCGCGGTCGTGCTGCCCGGCGTCTGCTTCTGTCTGGTGCTCTTTGCCGCGGTCATGGTCTGGCCGCAGGTGCGGCACTCCGGCGCCGGGTCGGGCGGCGAACCGACGGTCACGGTCGCGGCCGTGCAGGGCAATGTGCCCAGGCTCGGCCTCGGCTTCAACGAACAACGGCGCGCGGTGCTCGACAACCACGTCGACGAGACCCTGCGGCTGGCCGAGGACGTCCGGGCCGGGGCCGCCCCGCAACCGCAGTTCGTGATCTGGCCCGAGGATTCCTCCGACATCGACCCCTTCGTCAACGCCGATGCCGCCCAGCGCATCGCGGAGGCGGCGCACGCGATCAACGCGCCGATCCTGATCGGGTCGGTACTCGCGGTGCCAAACCACGACCAGGGACCCGAGCAGTACACCAACACCGCGATCGTCTGGAATCCGGTCACCGGGCCGGCCGATCGCCACGACAAAGAGATCGTCCAGCCGTTCGGCGAATACCTGCCCATGCGGTGGCTTTTCGAGCATCTGTCGAGCAAGGCCGGGCTGGCGGGCAATTTCGTCCCCCGCACGGGCACCGACGTGGTGCAGATCGCCGGTGTGCCCGTCGGCGTGGCCACCTGCTGGGAGGTGATCTTCGACCGGGTGCCGCGCAAGGCCGTGCTCAACGGTGCCCAGTTGTTGGCGGTGCCCGCCAACAACGCCACCTTCAACAAGCGCATGAGTGAGCAACAACTCGCATTCGCCAAGGTTCGCGCCGTCGAGCACGACCGTTACGTCGTGGTCGCCGGCACCACCGGGGTCAGTGCGGTGATCGCTCCGGACGGCGCCGAGCTGGTCCGTACCGACTTCTTCCAGCCCGCTTACCTGGACATCCAGGTGCGCCTCAAGACGGTGCTGACGCCGGCGACGCAGTGGGCCCCGATAGTGCAGTGGGTCTTGGTCGCGGCGGCCGGAGCGGTCATTCTGGCCGGAATACGGCACAATGGGAGCTTCCCGCGTTCGATTCGGCGGCGGTCCAGGCCGTCGGCTGAATCGGCAGACGTCGGGGCAGCCCCGGACGAACCCGGGTCCGACGAGAAGGCTCGGCCGGCGACCGAGCACGACGCTGCGCCGGACACACTCGGCGACTACACTCCGCTCCACCAAAAGGGCGGCCGACAACCTCGGTATCTCGGGCGACACAGAGGAGATAAATGACCACCGGCGAGCAGGCGACCCGGGCTCCGGCCAATCGTCCCAGCCAGCGTGTCCTGGTTATCATCCCGACCTTCAACGAGCGGGAGAACCTACCGCTGATTCATCGGCGGCTGACCGACGCCTGCCCCGATGTGCACGTGCTGATCGTCGACGACGGCAGCCCCGACGGGACCGGCGAACTCGCCGACGAGCTGGCCGCTGCCGACGGTGGCCGCACCCACGTCATGCACCGCACGGCCAAGGACGGCCTGGGCGCCGCTTATCTCGCCGGTTTCGGCTGGGGATTGAGTCGGGACTACGCGGTCCTCGTCGAGATGGACGCCGACGGCAGTCATGCGCCCGAGCAGCTGCGCCGGCTGCTGGACGCCGTCGACGCCGGAGCCGATCTGGCCATCGGTTCTCGCTACGTCGAGGGCGGCGCGGTGCGAAATTGGCCGAAGCGCCGCTGGGCCCTGTCCTGGACCGCCAACACCTACGCGCGGCTGGCGCTCGACATCGACATCCATGACATCACCGCCGGCTACCGGGCCTACCGCCGCGAGGTGCTCGAGGCGATCGATCTCGACGGCGTGGACTCCAAGGGCTATTGCTTCCAGATCGACCTGACCCGGCGCACTCTGGACAACGGATTCATCGTCGTCGAGGTGCCGATCACCTTCACCGAGCGCGAACTCGGCGTTTCCAAAATGAGTGGATCCAACATTCGCGAGGCGTTGGTGAAGGTCGCGAAGTGGGGCATTGAGAGCCGCCGCAACGGCGCACGGGCCGCGCGCGCGGCCAACCACAGCTAGCGGGCCGGGCGCACCGTCCGGGTCAGCCGCGTCGCTTCGAGCGGATCAGCTCGAGGCGCTCCTTGAGCAGTTCTTCGAGTTCTTCGACGCTGCGGCGCTCCAGCAGCATGTCCCAGTGGGTGCGCGGCGGCTTGACCTTCTTCGGCTCGGGCAGGTCACCCTCGATCAGGGTGCCTTCCATGCCGTTGCGGCACAGCCAGGTGCCGGGGATGTCGGCGTCGTCGGCGAACGGAACCTCGAATTCCTCGCCGTTCTCGGTGCGGTACTTCGCGAGCTGACGGGGCGCGAGATCGTGGTTGCGGTCGGTCTCGTAGCTCACGGCTCCGAGGCGACTGCCCCTCAGTACACGATCAGCCATGGCTGCTACTCCTTTAAATTGCTCTGAGCCCTAGGCTCCGGTGACGCGATTCTATTCGCATAGCAAACGTTAGGACGTTGTGCGTAGTTCCCGAGTCGACACGCGGCATACGCGACTCGACCGTCAATGATACCGGGATCGCGCAGTGGGGCCGACTAAAGTCGGCAGCGTGAGCCGCCGTTCCCACCCACAACCATGCCGCTGGTGCGGTCGAGACGTGACCGAAGTCGGGATGGGTCGGCGCCGGCAATACTGTCGGCAGTCTTGCCGGCAGCGGGCCTACGAGCAGCGGGCTTCGATCAACCGGGGTGAGGTGACGGCCGTGCCGGTCGATGCCGTGGTGCTCTCGGCTGACGATGCGTCCGACCTGTCAGATCGCGTCTACCAGGTCCGATGCGCTGCGGAGGATGTCGCGACGGCGCTGGACGAAGGCGCCGAGGCGACCGAACTGCGCGAGCTCTGCCAGGTGCTGATCCGCGCGGCCCAGGCCGCCGACGGCTGGCGTCGAGCGGTCGTCTGACCGCACTTGACCATGACAGATGGTTAGCCGGGTACAGTCGCGCCATGGACGGGCGCCCGTGCCTGCGGATTACGGGACGTTTTGAAATCCTGTCGGAGTTGGCCATACTCACCAGCGACATCTTGGGTCGTAGCAGCACGACCACGTCGCTCGTGCCGCAACTGCCGTGACTCGCATCCGGTGGTTGAACGGCCAGTGTTAGGCAAGGGGTACTGAGGTGGATCAACTCCAGCATGCGACCGAGGCGCTGCGCAAAGCGCTGGTCCAGGTTGAACGCCTGAAGCGCACCAACCGTGCGCTGCTGGAGCGCTCGAGCGAGCCGATCGCGATCGTCGGCATGTCCTGTCGCTTCCCGGGCGGGGTCGATACCCCCGAGCGGCTGTGGCAGATGGTGGCCGACGGCCGCGACGTGATCTCGGACTTTCCGACCGATCGCGGCTGGGATCTGGCGGGGCTGTTCGACCCGGATCCCGACGCCCGGCACAAGACGTACGCGCGCACCGGAGGGTTCGTCGACGATGTCGCGGACTTCGACCCGGCGTTCTTCGGTATCGCACCCACCGAGGCGCTCGCCATGGACCCGCAGCATCGAATGCTGCTGGAGCTGTCGTGGGAGGCGTTGGAGCGCGGCGGCATCGACCCCAGCGGGCTGCGCGGCAGCGCCACCGGAGTGTTCGCCGGACTCATCGTCCAGGGCTACGGCATGCTCGCCGAGGAGATCGAGGGCTACCGCCTGACCGGCATGACCTCCAGCGTCGCCTCCGGGCGGGTGTCCTACGTGCTCGGGTTGGAGGGCCCCGCGGTGTCGGTGGACACCGCCTGCTCGTCGTCGCTGGTGGCATTGCACATGGCGGTCCAGTCGCTGCGGTCCGGCGAGTGCGACCTCGCCCTGGCCGGCGGCGCGACCGTTAATGCCACGCCCACCGTTTTCATCGAGTTCAGTCGCCACCGGGGGCTCGCCCCGGACGGCCGGTGCAAGGCCTACGCCGGCGCGGCCGACGGGGTCGGCTGGTCCGAGGGCGGCGCGATGCTGGTCGTGGAGCGCTTGTCGGACGCGCGCCGGCTGGGTCATCCGGTGCTGGCGGTGGTGCGCGGCTCGGCGGTCAATCAGGACGGCGCTTCCAACGGATTGACCGCGCCCAACGGCCCGTCGCAGCAGCGGGTGGTGCGCGCGGCGTTGGCCAACGCCGGATTGTCGCCCGCCGAGGTGGACGTCGTCGAAGGCCACGGCACGGGCACCACATTGGGCGATCCCATTGAGGCGCAAGCGTTGTTGGCGACCTACGGCCAGGATCGCAGCGAGCCGCTGTGGCTGGGCTCGATCAAGTCGAACATGGGTCACACCCAGGCCGCCGCCGGCGTCGCGGGCGTGATCAAGATGGTGCAGGCGATGCATCACGAGACGCTGCCCGCGACGTTGCACGTGGATCAGCCCAGCCCGCACGTGGATTGGACCGCGGGCGCGGTGTCGTTGCTGAGCGAGGCGCGGCCTTGGAAAGTTAAGTCGGCAGCGGATCACGCGCGCCGCGCGGGGATCTCGTCGTTCGGTATCAGCGGCACCAATGCCCACGTGATCGTCGAGTCCGCCCCGCCGCAAGAACCGGCCGAACCCGTCCCAACCCCCGCGGTCGTGCCGTGGGTACTGTCGGCAAAGTCGTTGCCGGCGTTGGCTTCTCAGGCTTCTCGGTTGGCCGCGCACGTAGCGGCCTATGACGGGCTCGACATCGCCGACGTGGCGTGGTCGTTGGCGGGCCGGGCCACCTTCGAGCACCGGGCCGTTGTCGTCGGTGGTGACCGCGACCGGTTGCTGGCCGGGCTGGAGGAGCTGGCCGGCGACCAGCCGGGCGCCTCGATCATCCGGGGCACAGCGTTGCCTGCGGGCAAACACGTCTTCGTCTTTCCCGGCCAGGGCTCGCAATGGCTCGGCATGGGCATCGAATTGCTCGATGCCGCACCGGTATTCGCCCAGCACATCGAAGCATGCGCGGAGGCGTTCGCCGAATTCGTCGACTGGTCGCTGATCGACGTTCTGCGCGGCGCGCCGGGCGCTCCGAGGATGGACCGCGTCGACGTCGTGCAGCCGGTGCTCTTCGCGGTGATGGTGTCGCTGGCCGAATTGTGGAAGTCGGTCGGGGTCAACCCCGATGCGGTGATCGGTCACTCGCAGGGCGAGATCGCCGCGGCCTATGTCGCCGGTGCGCTGTCGTTGCGGGATGCCGCGCGCGTGGTGACGCTGCGCAGCAAACTGCTGCGCTCGCTGGCTCACCCCGGCGGCATGGTGTCCATCGCGTGCAGCACCGAGCGCGCGCGAGAATTGCTGGCGCCCTACGGCAGTCGGATCAGCATCGCCGCCGTCAATGGCCCGTCCGCGGTCGTGGTCTCGGGTGAGGTCGCCGCGTTGGAGGAACTCATCGGCTTCTGCGCCGATCTCGACCTGCGGACCCGCCGTATCGACGTGGACTACGCGTCGCATTCGGTCGAGGTCGAGGCGATACGCGAGGAGCTGACCGCGGCGCTGGCCGGCATCGACCCGCGCACCTCGCGGGTCGCCTTCTTCTCCACCGTATCCGGAAGCCGTTTGGACACGGCCGGTTTGGATGCCGCCTACTGGTACCGCAACATCCGGCAGACTGTGCAATTCGAGCAAGCGGTGCGCGCCGCGTGCGAGAGCGGATACCGGACATTCATCGAATCGAGTCCGCATCCCGCGTTGATCGCCGGCATCGAGGAGACCTACAACGACTCGGGCGCCCCCGGCGACACCGAGGCGATTGTCGTTCCCACCCTGGGCCGCGACGACGGTGGACTCGAGCGATTCCTGACGTCGGCCGCTGCGGCCTTCACCGCCGGCGTGAACGTGAACTGGCGCGGCGTACTCGACGGAGCCGGTTTCGTCGAGCTGCCCACGTATGCCTTTGACCGACGCAGGTTTTGGCTGTCGGGCGAGGGCATCGGCGCCGACGTCGCAGGTTTGGGGCTGGGCACCAGCGAGCATGCGCTGCTGTCCGCGGTCGTCGAGCTGCCGGCCTCGGGCGGGGTGGCGCTGACCGGGCGCCTGTCACCCAGCGTGCAGGGCTGGCTGGCCGATCACGCCGTGTCGGGCACGGTGGTGTTCCCCGGCGCGGGTTTCGTCGAGCTCGCCATCCGCGCCGGCGACGAAGTCGGATGTTCGACGGTCGACGAGCTCACGCTGCAGGCGCCGTTGCTGCTGCCGGTCGCCGATTCCGGGTTCGGTTCGGTGGCAGTGCAAGTCGTGGTGGGCCCGGCCGAAGAGTCGGGGCAGCGCAGTGTCGCGATTTTCTCGCGCGTCGACGCCGACTCCGCGTGGGTGTGCCACGCTGAGGGGGCCCTGAGCTCCGCGCCGGTCGAGCCGGGCGCCGATCTGTCGGTGTGGCCGCCGGCGGGGGCGGGCGCGGGGGACGCGGCCGGCGGGTACCAGAAGCTGACGGCCCGCGGGGACGGCCATGGCCCGGCCTTCCAGGGCCTGACCGCCATCTGGGTCCGCGGCGACGAGGTGTTCGCCGAAGTGCGACTGCCTGACGCGGCCGGCGGCGTCAGTGGGTTCGGGGTGCACCCGGCATTGCTCGACGCGGCGATGCATTCCATGGTCATGGCTCACCAGGGTGACGATCAGGCCGCCGATGTGGTGTTGCCCTTTGCCTGGCAAGGCATTTCGCTGCACGCCGGGGGCGCCTCGGCGGTTCGCGCGCGCATCGCGCCGGCGGGCGCCGCCGGATTCTCGATTGAGCTTGCCGACGGGCTGGGGTTGCCGGTGCTCTCGGTGGGGACCGTGGTCGCCCGCCCGGTCAACGAGCAGCAACTGCGCGCGGCGATCGCGGGCTCGGGCGCGGACCGGCTGTTCGAGGTGGTGTGGTCACCTGCGGTCACCGGTACCAACCCGGCTCCGTCTCACCGACTGCTTGAATCCGTTGCCACCGAGGATGATCCGATGGCAGCTACCTATCCGCGCACCCATCAGGTGCTGGCCGCCGTGCAATCGTGGCTGACCGAACACGACTCGGGCGTCCTGGTCGTCGCGACCCGTGGGGCGATGGGATTGCCGGGGGAGGACGTCACGGATCTGCCGGGCGCCGCGGTGTGGGGGCTGGTGCGATCGGCGCAGACCGAACACCCCGGCCGGATCGTGCTGGTGGATTCCGATGCGCCTCTCGACGATGACGCGACAGCCGCG
This sequence comes from Mycobacterium ahvazicum, assembly GCF_900176255.2. GTDB lineage: Bacteria > Actinomycetota > Actinomycetes > Mycobacteriales > Mycobacteriaceae > Mycobacterium > Mycobacterium ahvazicum. The sequence continues at coordinate 623,774 of NZ_FXEG02000003.1, read as the reverse complement.
GTCGTGGCAGCCGGTGAACCTCAGGTATTGCTGCGTGGCGCAACGCTTTACACCCCACGGGTACGGGGCAGTCGCGCAGTCGACGGCATCTTGGTGCCGCCCGCCGAGGGGCCCTGGCGCCTGGGCATCAGCAACGCAGGCACCTTCGAGAACCTGCGCCTGGAACCGGTTCCCAACGCCGGGGCACCGCTGGAGCCGGGCCAGGTTCGGGTGGCACTGCGGGCCATCGCCACCAACTTCCGTGACGTGATGATCACCCTGGGCATGTTCACCCACGACGCCCTGCTCGGCGGCGAGGGTGCGGGCGTGGTGGTCGAAGTCGGTCCGGGTGTCACCGAATTCGCGGTCGGCGATTCGGTCTACGGATTCTTCCCCGACGGCAGCGGCACGCTGGTGCCCGGCGATACCCGTCTGCTGCTGCCGAAGCCCGACGACTGGTCCTACGCCGAAGCCGCCGCCATTTCGGCGGTTTTCACCACCGCATACATGGCATTCATCCATCTGGCCGACGTCAAGCCGGGCCAGCGGGTGCTGGTGCACGCGGCCGCCGGCGGCGTGGGCATGGCCGCCGTACAGCTGGGCCGGTACCTGGGTCTGGAGATTTTCGCCACCGCGAGCCGCGGCAAGTGGGACACGTTGCGGGCCATGGGCTTTGACGACGACCATATCGGTGACTCGCGCAGTCTGGACTTCGAGGAGAAGTTCCGCACGGTCACCGGCGGGCGTGGCATGGATGTGGTGCTGGACTCGCTGGCCGGTGAATTCGTCGACGCATCACTGCGTCTGGTCGCCCCCGGCGGTGTGTTCTTGGAGATGGGCAAGACCGACATCCGCGACCCCGGTGCGGTCGCCCGCGAGTACCCGGGTGTGCGCTACCGCGCCTTCGACCTGTTCGAGCCGGGCCGTCCCCGCATGCACGAGTGGATGCTCGAGCTCGCGCAACTGTTCGACAGCGGGGTGCTTAAGCCCCTGCCGGTGACGACTTTCGATGTGCGGCGCGCCCGTTCGGCGTTGCGGTATCTTAGTCAGGCCCGCCACATCGGCAAGGTGGTTCTCACGCTGCCCGACGCTTGGGCGGCGGGAACGGTGTTGATCACCGGTGGCACCGGGATGGCGGGTTCGACGCTGGCCCGTCACCTGGTGACGCGCCATGGCGTGCGGGACCTGGTGCTGCTGAGCCGCAGCGGTCCGGATGCCGCCGGATCTGCCGCGCTGGTCGCCGAATTGGAGGCGGCCGGGGCGAGCGCAAAGGTGGTCGCCTGCGACGCCGCCGACCGGGCCGAACTGGCCGCGGTGATCGCCGAGATTCCTGAGCTGACCGCGGTCATTCACGCCGCCGGCGTGCTCGACGACGCCGTGGTCACCTCGCTGACGCCCGAGCGGGTGGATGCCGTGTTGCGCGCCAAGGTGGACGCGGCCTGGAACCTGCACGAGCTCACGCGCGAACTCGATGTGTCTGCGTTCGTGATGTTTTCGTCGATGGCCGGCCTGGTGGGTTCGTCGGGCCAGGCCAACTACGCCGCGGGTAACACCTTCCTGGACGGGTTGGCCGCGCATCGCCGCGCCCACGGACTGCCGGCGATCTCGCTGGGGTGGGGGCTGTGGGACCAGGCCAGCGCCATGACCGGCGGACTCGACGCCGCCGACCGCGCCCGCTTGAACCGTGACGGCATTCTGGCGTTGTCGTCGGATGAAGCGATGGAACTGTTCGACACCGCCTTGATTGTCGACGAGGCCTTCATCGCGCCCGCCCGCATCGACCTGGCGGCGCTGCGCGCGCATGCGGCCGCCGTACCGCCAATGTTCGCCGACCTGCTCAACGCGCCGGTCAGGCGCCAGGTCGACGACTCGCTGGCCGCCGCGAAGTCGAAATCGGCTCTGGCGCACCGGCTGCACGGGCTCTCCGAGCCCGAACAGCACGCGGTGCTGTTGGATCTGGTCCGCTCGCACATAGCGACCGTGCTGGGCAATACGACCGTCGAGGCGATCGACCCCGATAAGGCCTTCCAGGATCTGGGCTTCGACTCGCTGACCGCGGTCGAAATGCGCAACCGGCTGAAAACCGCTACCGGACTGGCGCTTTCGCCCACTCTGATCTTCGATTACCCGACGCCGAACGGGCTGGCCGGTTACATCCGCAAGGAGCTCGCCGGAGTTCCGCAAGAAATCGCCCATACCCCGGCCGTGGCGGTCACCGGCGACGACCCGATCGTGATCGTGGGCATGTCATGCCGCTACCCGGGTGGGGTGAGTTCTCCCGAGGACCTGTGGGAGATGCTGACCGAGGGCCGCGATGTCCTCACCGAATTCCCGAGCGATCGCGGCTGGGATATCGCCGGTGTGTACAACCCGGACCCCGATGTTCCGGGCACCTGCTACACCCGCACCGGCGGTTTCGTCGACGGGGTCGGCGACTTCGATCCCGCCTTCTTCGGCATCACCCCGACTGAGGCACTCGCAATGGACCCGCAACAACGGATGTTTCTCGAACTTTCGTGGGAAGCCTTGGAACGGGCCGGGATTGAGCCCGGTGCGTTGCGGGGCAGCGCGACGGGCATGTTTGCCGGCGTTTACACCCAGGGGTACGGCATTGGCGCCGCACCGACCGCGGAGGGCTTCCGGCTGACCGGTCAGTCCTCGAGCGTCGCGTCGGGCCGAGTGTCCTACGTGCTGGGCCTGGAAGGCCCCGCGGTGTCGGTGGACACCGCATGCTCGTCGTCGTTGGTCGCGTTGCACATGGCCGCACAGTCGCTGCGCTCCGGCGAGTGCGACCTGGCCCTGGCAGGTGGTGTCACGGTCAACGCCACCCCCGACATCTTCGTGGAGTTCAGCCGGATGCGTGGGCTGTCCGTCGACGGTCGTTGCAAGGCGTACGCGGGGGCCGCCGACGGCACCGGATTCTCCGAAGGCGGCGGCATGCTCGTCGTCGAGCGGTTGTCGGACGCTCGGCGGCTGGGTCATCCGGTGCTGGCGGTGGTCCGCGGCTCGGCCATCAATCAGGACGGGGCCTCCAACGGTTTGACCGCCCCCAACGGCCCGTCGCAGCAACGCGTGGTGCGCGCCGCGTTGGCCAGCGCCGGCCTGTCGACGGCCGACGTCGATGTGGTGGAAGGCCACGGCACCGGCACCACCTTGGGCGATCCCATTGAGGCCCAGGCATTGTTGGCGACCTATGGCCAGCACCGCACCGAGCCGCTGCTCCTGGGCTCGATCAAGTCGAACATGGGTCACACTCAGGCCGCCGCGGGTGTGGCCGGTGTGATCAAGATGGTGCTCGCGATGCGCCACGAGCTGCTGCCGGCGACCTTGCACGTGGATCAGCCCAGCCCGCATGTGGATTGGTCGGCGGGCGCGGTGTCGTTGCTGACCGAAGCGCGGCCGTGGCCCGCCGTGGGGCGCACGCACCGGGCGGGTGTGTCGTCGTTCGGCATCAGCGGCACCAACGCCCACGTGATCATCGAGGCTGCCCCCACCGACGTCGACGACATCGTCGAGCGCGCAGTGGGACCGGTGCTGCCGTGGGTGGTGTCGGCAAAGTCATTGTCGGCGTTGGGCTCTCACGCGTCACGGCTGGCCGCCTACCTGCGCGGCCACCGTGACCTCGAGTCCGCCGACGTGGCGTGGTCGCTGGCGGGCCGGACGAACTTCGAACATCGTGCCGTCATCGCCGGTGCCGATCGCGCGCAGTTGCTGACCGGCCTGGACGAATTGGCCACCGGCGAGGCCGCTTCGGTGATCCGCGGCAGCGCAACGACGGGCAAGACCGTCTTCGTGTTCCCGGGCCAGGGCGCCCAGATTCGGGGCATGGGCATGGGCCTGCACGCCGGATATCCGGTGTTCGCCGAGGCGTTCAACAGTGTGGTCGCCGAACTCGACCGGCACCTGCTGCGCCCCCTGCGCGACGTCATGTGGGGTCGCGACGAGGCGCTGCTGAACACTACCGAATTCGCCCAGCCCGCCTTGTTCGCGGTGGAAGTCGCCCTGTTCCGGCTGCTCGAATCCTGGGGTGTGCGACCCGACTTCGTGATGGGTCACTCGATCGGCGAGGTGGCCGCCGCGCACGTGGCCGGGGTGCTGTCCTTGGAGAACGCCGCGGTGCTGGTGGCCGCCCGGGGTCGCTTCATGCAAGCGCTACCGGCGGGCGGGGCGATGGTGGCCGTGCAGGCCGGCGAAGAAGAGGTGCGCCCGTTGCTGACGGCCGATACCGGCATCGCGGCAGTCAATGCGCCGGGCTCCGTGGTGATTTCGGGTGCCGAAGACGGGGTCACCGCGATCGCCGAGCGGCTTCGTGCCGACGGCCGCCGCGTGCACAAGCTGACGGTTTCGCACGCGTTCCACTCGCCGTTGATGGATCCGATGATCGACGAATTCGGTACGGTCGCGGCCGGACTCGCCATCGGCAAGCCCACCATCCCGATCATGTCGAATGTGACCGGCCAGCTGGCCGGTGACGACTTCGCCACGGCGGCGTATTGGAAGCGGCACGTGCGCGAGGCGGTGCGATTCGCCGACAGCATCCGGTTCGTCAACACAGCGGGTGCAACCCGTTTCCTCGAAGTCGGGCCCAGCGGCGGCCTGACGGTTTCCATCGAAGAATCGCTTCCCGATGCCCCGATCATCACGATGTCCGCACTGCGCAAGGACCGTTCGGAGCCGGAAACCCTGACCACGGCGATCGCGCAGGGGTACGTCGCGGGCATGGAGGTGGACTGGCGCGCCGCCATTGGCCGGGCTGAATTCGTCGAGCTTCCCACCTATACCTTTGAGCGACGGCGCTTTTGGCTGGCCGGCGACCGTGCCCCGGCCGACGCGGCGGGCCTGGGGCTGGCGGCCGGCGAACATCCATTGCTGGGGGCGGTGGTCGAGCTGCCGGCCTCGGGCGGGGTGGTGCTGACGGGCCGGCTATCGCCGAGCGTGCAGACCTGGTTGAACGACCACGCCGTCGGTGGGGTCGTCCTGTTCCCCGGAGCCGGATTCGTCGAGCTGGCGATCCGCGCCGGTGACGAGGTGGGCTGTGGAACCGTTGACGAATTGAATCTCGCGGCGCCCCTGGTGTTGCCGGCCGGCGGGTCGGTCGCGGTCCAGGTGGTGGTCGGCGGTGCCGTCGAGGGCGTTCGCGCGGTGTCGGTATTCTCCCGCGGCGAGGCCGGTTCCGACTGGGCGTTGCATGCCGAGGGGATGCTGCGCATGGGCTCGGCCGAACCGAGCGCAGACCTGTCGGCCTGGCCGCCGGTCGGTGCGGTTGCCGTCGACATCGGCGACGGTTATGGGCGGCTGGCCGAACGCGGCTACGGATACGGGCCCGCGTTCCGCGGCCTGAGCTCGATGTGGCGTCGCGGCGACGAAGTGTTCGCCGAAGTGACGCTGCCCGCGGACGCCGGGGTGTCGGTGGCCGGGTTCGGGGTTCACCCGGTGATGCTCGACGCCGCGCTGCACGCGGTGATCCTGGCTTCCGATGCCGACGAGCTTGCCGAAGGTTCGATGCTGGTGCCGTTCTCCTGGCAGCAGGTCTCGTTGCATGCCGCGGGCGCGGCGGCGGTCCGGGCGCGGATCGTGCCGGTGGGAGATTCAGCTGTGTCCATCGAGCTGGCGGATGGCCTTGGGCTGCCGGTGCTTTCGGTGGCGTCGATGGTCGCCCGGCCCGTCACCGATCAGCAGTTGCTGGCCGCGGTCTCGAACTCGGGTCCGGACCGGCTCTTCGAACTCGACTGGATCGTGCAGCCGTCATCCTCGGTACAACCGGTCGCGGTGTCCGCCTGGGGCGCAACGGAATCCGAGGCCGTCGAGGGACAGCGGCACGCGGTGGTGTTCGAGTCGACGCCGGTCGCCGACGACATTCTGGCCGGGGTGTACGCCGCCACCCGCGCGGTGCTGCCGGTGCTGCAGTCGTGGTTGGCTCGTGAGGGCGCAGGCACGCTGGTGGTGTCGACCCGGGGTGCGATGACGTTGCCGGGGGAGGACATCACCGATCTGGCGGGTGCCGCGGTGTGGGGCTTGGTGCGCTCGGCGCAGACCGAGCATCCCGGGCGGATCGTACTGGTCGACACCGACGGTCCGCTCGACGACGAGGCGGTCGCCGCGGTCCTGGCCGCCGGTGAGCCGCAGGTATTGCTGCGTGGCGCAAAGGTTTACATCGCCCGCGTGCATGGCAGCCGCGCGGTCAGCAGTCTCTTGGTGCCGCCGGGCGATGGCCCGTGGCGGCTGGGGATGACCAGTCGCGGCACCTTCGAGAACCTGCGACTGGAACGGATCCCCGACGCCGACGCGGCGCTGGGTCCCGGACAGGTTCGGGTCGCGCTGTCGGCGATCGCGGCCAACTTCCGCGACGTGATGATCGCGCTTGGTCTCTACCCGGACCCGGACGCGGTCATGGGCATCGAGGCGTCCGGCGTCGTCGTGGAGACGGGGCCGGAAACCGCCTCGCGGGAAGGCCGTTTCGTTGTCGGCGACCGCGTCATGGGCCTGTTCCCCGACGGAACCGGAACAATCGCCGTTACCGACGAGCGACTGCTGGCCAAGGTGCCGGCCGGCTGGTCGCACACCGCCGCCGCGACCACCACGGTGGTTTTCGCGACCGCCTATTACGCCCTGACGGATCTGGCCGCGGCCAGGCCCGGCCAGCGGGTGCTGGTGCATGCGGCTGCCGGCGGTGTCGGGATGGCCGCCGTGCAGCTCGCCCGGCACCTGGGCCTGGAGGTCTTCGCGACCGCCAGCCGCGGTAAGTGGGACACGTTGCGGGCCATGGGCTTCGACGACGACCACATCTCCGACTCGCGCAGCCTGGACTTCGAGGACAAGTTCCGCGCGGTCACCGCGGGGCGCGGCATGGATGTGGTACTGGATTCGCTGGCCGGCGATTTCGTCGACGCTTCACTGCGGCTGGTGGCCCCCGGCGGAATCTTGCTGGAGATGGGCAAGACCGACATCCGTGGACCGGATCAGGTCGCCGTCGAGCATCCGGGTGTGCGCTACCGCGCGTTCGATCTCTTCGAGGCGGGACCCGAGCGCATCCAGCAGATGCTGGACGAGCTGGCCGCACTGTTCGGCGACGACGTGCTACGGCCGTTGCCGGTCACCAGGTTTGACGTGCGACGCGCTCCGGCGGCGTTGCGGTACCTGAGCCAGGCCCGCCATGTCGGCAAGGTCGTGATGACTGTGCCTGTTGGACCGGGTAACTGGCTGGGTGCCGGCACCGTGCTGATCACCGGTGGAACCGGGATGGCGGGCTCGGCACTGGCCCGTCATGTGGTGTCGCGACACGGCGCCCGCAATGTCGTGTTGGTGAGCCGGCGTGGTCTGGATGCGCCGGGCGCCGCGGAATTGATGACCGAGCTCAGCGCAACCGGGGCCCAGGTGCAGGTTGTGGCCTGCGATGTCGCCGATCGCGAGGCGCTGGCCAAGGTGATCGCCGATATCCCGGTGACCCGACCGCTGTCCGGGGTGATCCATGCGGCCGGGATGCTCGACGACGCAGTCATCTCCTCGTTGACCCCGGACCGGGTGGATGCGGTGTTGCGGGCCAAGGTCGATGGCGCCTGGAATCTGCACGAGTTGACCCGCGACCTGGATGTGTCCGCCTTTGTGCTGTTTTCGTCGATGGCCGGGTTGGCGGGGGCGTCCGGCCAGGCCAACTACGCGGCCGCCAACTCGTTCCTGGACGGGTTGGCGCTGCACCGGCGAAGGTCCGGGTTGCCGGCGATATCGCTGGGGTGGGGACTGTGGGACCAGGCCAGCGCCATGACCGGTGCGCTGGGCGCCGCCGATCGTGCCCGGTTCGGCCGGGACGGCATCGTCGCGATGTCCTCCGATCAGGCGCTGGAGTTGATGGACACCGCACTGATCGTCGACGAGCCGTTCCTGCTGCCGGCTCACATCGACCTTGCCGCGCTGCGGGTGAAGTTCGACGGCGGAACGCTGCCGCCGATGTTCGTCGATCTGATCAACGCGCCGACCCGGCGCCAGGTCGACGATTCGCTGGCTGCTGCCAAGTCGAAATCGGCTCTGCTGCAACGCCTTGAAGGCCTACCCGAAGACGAGCAATACGCCGTGCTGCTGGATCTGGTGCGCTCCAATATCGCCACGGTGCTGGGGAGCTCCAGCCCCGAGTCCATCGATCCGGACCGCGCGTTCCAGGAGCTCGGCTTTGACTCGCTGACCGCGGTCGAAATGCGCAACCGGTTGAAGTCCGCGACCGGCCTGGCACTTTCACCCACGCTGATCTTCGATTACCCGAACTGCGCGGCGCTGGCCGGTTATATGCACTCCGAGCTCATCGGAACCGAAAAGCAAAGTACTCCGTCGGCCGCGCCCGGGGAAGCCGACATCCAGCGTGTGGTGGGCTCGATTCCGGTGAAGCGACTGCGGCAGGCCGGCGTGCTGGAGTTGTTGCTGGCATTGGCAACCGAAGACGCAACCGTGCCGGTGCCGGCTGCAGGGGTGAGTGCCGAAAAGGACATCGCGGACATGGACCTCGAGGACTTGCTCAATGCCGCGTTGAGCGACGACGACGAATAGCCGACGAAGGCGCGCCGGCGACGATGCAGAGCGTAGCGATGAGGAGGAGCGGCGCTTGAGCAAGGGAAGTCAGTGAGAGTCGCGGTCACCGGGGCCGGCGGTGTCCTCGGCCGCGGTCTGTCCGCCCGACTGCTCAGCCAGGGCCACGAGGTCGTGGGGATCGCGCGACACCGGCCCCAAAGCTGGTCGAGCGCGGCCGATTTCATCGAGGCGGATATCCGGGACGCGAGCGCGGTCAAACGCGGCATCGGGGGCGCGGACGTCATCGTGCATCTCGCCTGGGCACGATGCCCCGGACCTGACGAACGTATCGGCCATGAGGTCAACGTCGGGGGCACGGTCAACGTCCTGGAAGCGATGGCCGAGACCGGTTCCCGGCGCCTTGTTTTCGCCTCGTCCGCGCACGTCTACGGCAGGGCCGACGCGCCGAAAGGCGAGCAGCAGCCGATGGTTCCGGTGCTGGCCGACGGCGTGCATCAGGCCCGCGTCGAGGATCTGCTGGGTGGGTTGGACGCCGAGTGGGTCGCGATCCGCTCGGCGCTGATCGTCGGACGCAACGTCGACAACTGGGTGCGCGGGCTGCTGGCGTCGCCGGTGTTCCCCGAGGGATCTGACGATCGCCGCATACAGGTCGTCCACCTCGACGACGCACTGCGGCTGTTCACTCGCGCGGTAACGGACGCCGACATTGCCAACGGCCCAGTCAATCTGGCCGCCGCGGGCGGGCAGACGTTCCGTCAGATCGCCGCCGCGCTGGGTCGCCCGATCCGACGGCGGCGCGGGCCGTTGCGGCCCTGGGGACGACGCGGCGAGCTGGAGCTGGTGCGCGGCGCCCCGCTGATGGATACCACGCGGCTGCGCGAGCAGTGGGGATTCCAGCCGGCGTGGAACTGCGACGAATGTATCGAGGACTTCGCGGTTGCGGTGCGCGGCCGCATCGCGCTGGGCAAGCGGGTCGTGTCGCTGCCGTGGCGGCTGGCCAACGTCGCGGACCTGCCGGCCGTCGATGCGGCGGCCGATGACGGGGAGATCCCCAGATTGGCTGGGCCGGCAGGAGTTAACGGCGAGTTCGACACCCCGATCGACCCGCGGTTTCCGACCTTCCTGGCCACCAACTTGTCCGAGGCGCTGCCAGGGCCGTTTTCGCCCGCCTCGGCGTCGGCGACCGTACGCGGGTTGCGCGCCGGCGGTGCCATCATTGCCGAGCGGCTGCGGCCGGGCGGAATGGTCCAGCGCGAAATCGCCATGCGTACCGTCGCGGTGTTCGCCCATCGGTTGTACGGGGCGATTACGTCGGCGCACTTCATGGCCGAAACCGTGCCGTTCGCCAAGCCGTCGATGATCGTCAGCAACAGTGGGTTCTTCGGCCCCAGCATGGCCTCGCTACCCGTCTTCGGTGAGCAGCGCCCCGCCGAAATCGGCCGGGGCCGAAGGCAACTGCGTAATGCCCGCAACATCGGGGTATTCGGTGTCAATCTCGTCGGCCTGAGCGCCGGCGCATCCCGCGATACCGAAGACTTCATCGCCGACGTGGACCGCCTGGAACGGCTGACCGAAGATGTGACCCAGCTCGACGATCGCCGGTTGCTGAGCCTGATCGGGTTGGCGCGCGACCAGGTGGTGCACGGATGGGTGCTGGCCTCGGCGTCGTTCATGCTGTGCGCCGCGTTCAACGTATTGCTGCGCGGCTTGTGCGGTCGCGACACCTCCCCGGCTGCGGGGCCCGAACTGGTCAGTGCTCGCTCGGTAACGGCGATGCAACGGTTGGTTCTCGCGGCACAATGCGATCCGAATGTAGTGCGGCTGTTGGACGAACCGGGAGAGCGGCTCGACAAGCTGGCCGTCGACGCGCCGCAATTCCACGCCGCGGTGCTGGCCGAGCTGGCGTTGATCGGTCACCGCGGTCCCGCGGAGCTCGAGATGCTTTCAACGAGCTATGCCGACGACCCCGAGCTGCTGATCCGGATGGTGGCCAGGGCAATGAGCGCCCCTGCGGCGCCCAAGCCGCACCAGCCGCGAATTCCGTTGCGGGCCAAGCCGGTAGCGGTGCTGGCTGCAGGCCAACTGCGCGACCGCGAAGCCCGTCGCGACAAGGTGGTACGCGCCAACTGGGTACTGCGCGGTCTGCTGCGCGAATACGGGCGCAGGATGGTCGACGCCGGGGTCTTCGACGCCCCCGACGACGTGTTCTACCTGCTGGTCGACGAACTCGACGCCCTGCCGCCCGACGTCAAAAAGCTGGTGGCACGCCGCCGGGCCGAGCGGCGCCGTCTGGTCACCGTCGCTCCGCCAACGGTATTCAGCGGGAGGTGGGAGCCGTCCACCACGTCGGCCCCCGCTCTTTCCAGCGGAGACACCCTGCGCGGTGTCGGTGTGTGTGGTGGACGGGTGCGCGGCCGGGTGCGGATCGTGCGGCCCGAAACCATCGACGAACTGCAACCCGGTGAGATTTTGGTCGCGGAGGTTACCGACGTCGGGTACACGGCGGCTTTCTGCTACGCCGCGGCCGTCGTGACAGAACTCGGCGGCCCGATGTCGCATGCCGCCGTAGTGGCTCGCGAGTTCGGGTTTCCGTGTGTGGTCGATGTTCACGGCGCCACCACCTCATTGCCGTCGGGCGCGCTGATCGAGGTCGACGGAACGACGGGCGAAATCTGCGTGCTTTAGCCGGCCGGTGCGGACGAGCGAGCCGGACTGGCTCGCGGATCGGCTGAATTCCCAACGCGTCCCCAGCGGTGGCTCTGCCGCCGGCACCCCTTACGCCGGTTTCCAGAAGGCGATACAGTAACCGCCACGGGAAGGACGACGTAACGATGCGCAGAGTGATCCAGTTCTCCACTGGGAATGTGGGCCGACATTCGCTGCGGGCGATCATCGGCCGGCCGGACCTCGAACTTGTCGGCGTGCACGCCGCAAGCGCGGACAAGATCGGCAAGGACGCGGCCCAGCTGTGCGGACTCGACGCACCGACCGGCATCGTCGCCACCGACGACATCGATGCCCTGGTGAACCTCGGTGCCGATTGTGTGGTGTACACGTCGCAGGGCGAGACCCGGCCGATGGAAGCGATCGAGCAGATGTCTAAGTTCCTCGCCGCGGGCACCAATGTCGTCGGTACCTCGATGGTCTGGCTGGTCACGCCGCATCACGCCGAAGACTGGCTGCGAGAGCCGCTGGAGCGCGCCTGCGCGGCGGGCAACACCTCGCTTTACGTCAACGGCATCGACCCCGGCTTCTCCGGCGATACGCTCGTTCATGCGGCGGTCAGCCTGGCGACTCGCGTCGATTCGATCACCGTGCAGGAGATCTTCGATTACGGGAACTACGATGATGCCGAGTTCACCGGCGCCGCAATGGGGTTCGGATCGACTGAAGACGACGATTCGCCGATGATGTTTCTGCCCGGGGTGATTGTGTCGATGTGGGGTGGTCAGGCCCGGAGTCTGGCGGACAATCTGGACATCGACCTCGACGAGGTGCGCCAGCGCGTCGAGCCCTGGTACACGCCACAACGAATCGACTGCACGATGATGACGGTCGAGCCGGGACAGATGGCCGCGGTGCGTTTTGCGACCGAGGGCGTGCTCGGCGGCAAGCCGGTGATCACCCTCGAGCATGTCACCAGGCTCACCAACGCGGCGGCACCGCACTGGGAATTCCCGCCCGAGGGCCACACCGGGGTGCACCGTGTCGTCGTGGAGGGCGAGCCGCGCGTCGAGATCAACACCCATCTTTCGCACCCGGTGCTGGATTCCACTGACGCAGGCTGCATTTCGACGGCGGGTCGCGCGGTCAACGCGATCGAGTGGGTGTGTCGCGCACCGCAGGGACTTGTTGCGGTGGAGGACATTCCGCTGTCCGCGACGATGCGCGGCGCGATGTGGGCCGAGGGCTGACCGTTACAGCGGCCAGTTGTCCGGGTCGATTGCGCGGAAAGTGGCCGCCGGCGGAAGCGGCCGTCGTTCACCGGTCGATATCGCGTCGAGCATCAGCGCCACGTAGCGCCGCCAACCATCGCTGAACGGCTCCATCGTCGACAGCACGCTGTACAGCATTCCGATCAGGCGCAACAGGTCCGCGGCTACCAGCTCGGCGCGGATCACGCCGTCCTGCTGACCGCGCCGTACCAGCTCGTTGAGCGCTTCGCTCAGCGAGTCGGACATGTCGGCACTCAGCGATCCCGCTCGTTGCGCGGCGATCAACAGGTTCTGCTCCCGCGAGCCCAGCGCAATCGTTGCTTCGAAGAGCTGGGTGAGGCCGCGCAATGCGTCCTCGCACTTGCGGGCGTCGGCGATGACGGGCATCAGGTCTTCGGCTATGCCCTGATCCAGTGCCGCCCGCACCAGGTCGGCCTTTGCGGGAAACCGGCGATAGAGCGTTCGTTCGCCGACTCCGGCCCGGCGTGCGACCGCCTCCACCGGCGCGTCGGGTCCCAGCTCGCTGTAAACGTCCCGGGCGGCTCGCAGGATCCGCTCGACGTTGCGAGCCGCGTCCGCGCGCAAGGTTCGGTCGGCAACCGCCGTCATTCTCACAGCTTAACTTCCCGTTGACTGCCAGTCCGCTAGGTCCTACGCTGAGGCAAATGGCAGCCAACTGACACTTATGGGGAAACGCGGCTAATGTCAATCGCTTTCGAAACCTCCGAATCCAGCCTTCCCGTCATACCCGTTCAACGTGCGACGCACTGCCCGCTACACCCGCCGGCCGAGTTCGTCAACTGGCGCGACGAGCCCGGACTGCGCAAGGCGATGTATCACGGCCGACCGGCCTGGGTGGTGAGCCGCTATCGCGACATCAGGGCGGCGCTGCTCGACCCGCGCCTGTCCGCTGACACCATCCCCGCCTCGCTGAAGCCCGAGAGCCCGGACCGCACCGTGCCGGTGATGTTCGCGCGCATCGACGATCCCGAACACAATCGGCTGCGCCGGATGTTGGTGCGCGACTTCACCTTTCGGCGTTGCGAGTCGATGCGGCCGCAGATCCAGGAAACGGTCGACGAATTCATCGAACAGATGATCGGCAACGGGCCGCCCGCCGACCTGGTCAGCGACTTCGCGCTGCCCATCCCGTCGCTGGTTATAGCGCTGTTGCTGGGCGTGCCGCCCGAAGACCTGGAACTGTTCCAGCGCAACTCGACGCTGGGGCTCGAGGTCGCCACACCCGATGACGTCAGGGCACAGGCCTTCGCCGAGATGTACGTCTACATACAGGATTTGGTGGAACGCCGGACGCACGATCCCGGCGACGACATGATCAGCCGCCTTGTCACCGACTACGTCGCGACGGGCCAGCTCACCCGCGAGACGGCGGCGATGAACGGCGTGGTGATGATGCTTGCCGGTCACGAAACCAGCGCGAATATGATCTCGCTGGGAACGGTTGCGCTGCTCGAGCATCCGGAGGTTTACCAACGTCTGGGCCGTACCGACGACCATTCCGTCATCGCCAACATCGTCGAAGAGTTGATGCGGTATCTCAGCATCGTGCACAGCCAGGTGGACCGGGTGGCGACCGAAGACTTCGTTCTCGGCGGTCAGATGATCCGGGCCGGTGACATGGTCTTGATGAACATACCCGCCGGAAACTGGGACGCCGAGTTCGTCGACAACCCTGAACGCTTTGACCCCGAACGGAATACCCATGGGCACTTGGGGTTTGGTTACGGCGCGCATCAGTGCATCGGCCAGAATCTGGCCCGTGTCGAGATGCAGGTCGCGTTCGCCACGTTGGCACGGCGACTGCCCGGCCTCACATTGGCGGTCTCTGTGGACAAGCTGAAGTTCAAAGAAGCGGACATCTACGGCATGAAGGAACTGCCGGTCAGTTGGTGAACGAGCTGAGGTTCGACGATCAGGTCGCCGTCATCACCGGCGCCGGCGGCGGCCTGGGCAAGCAGTACGCGCTGCTGCTGGCCTCTCGGGGTGCGCGAGTCGTCGTCAACGACGTCGGTGGCTCGGTGACGGGGGATGGCTCGAGCAACCGAGTGGCGGACGCTGCCGCACGCGAGATTCGCGAGCTGGGCGGTCAGGCCGTCGCGGACACGCACAGCGTGACCAGCGCCGAAGGGGGACAAGCGATTATCGACACCGCCCTGAGCACATGGGGTCGTGTCGATATCGTGATCAACAATGCCGGAATCGTTCGGGATGCGCCGTTCGAGGACATGACCGCCGAGCGCTTCGAGCCGCTGCTGGACGTGCATTTGCGGGGTGCGTTTCACGTGACGCGACCGGCATGGAAGGCGATGCGCGAGCAGGGATATGGCCGGATCCTCAACACCACTTCGGCAGCCGGCATCCTGGGCAATGTCGGAATGAGCAACTACGGCTCGGCCAAGACCGGGCTGCTCGGTTTTACCCGCGTGTTGGCCGCCGAAGGTGCCGGCCGCGACATTAAGGTCAACGCGGTCGCCCCGATCGCCTACACGCGGATGCTGACGCACTCGATCGACGGTGCCGCGCCCCCGGCCGACGCCGCGGCGCGAGCCGTGTTGGACGACCTGACGAACCAATACCTCAAGAAGCTGGATCCGGCCCTGGTTGCTCCGGTGGCGGCTTTCCTGACCCATCGCGATTGTCCGGTGTCGGGCGAGGTCTATACCGTTGGCGCAGGCCATGTTTCGCAATTCTTCATCGGGCGGACCAAGGGCTTCTACAGTCCCGAACTGTCAATCGAAGAGGTGCGGGACAACCTGGGGCAAATCCGCGACGAAGCCGGCTACACGGTGCCCGGCGGACCCGCCGAAGAGATGGCCGAGCTCTTCGCCATGATCATGGCCGAGTAACCGCACTGGCGGCGCTGGTCGCCGCGGGGGTGCAACAAAGTCCTCAGCAGCTGAACGCAACGCCGATGCCGTCGGGCGGCGGCACCGACCGCAGACAGCCGAACTGCTGGATTCCGGCGCTGCTGAACCTTACGGCCGACTGGCGGGCGTAGTTCACACAAAACAAGCCGGCCGGGGCGGGGCGGCAGCGATAGTCGTCATAGGACAATGTGTCCCCCCCCCCCCAATCGGGCCCGTTGCCGTAGACGAACGGCCCCGGGTCGGCGCGGGCCGCCCCGATCTGCAGGTTCGCCCCGTCGAAGGTGACCCAGCCGCCTTTCCATTCGCCGTAGGCGGTGTCCGGGCGGGGCGGCGGACTGGACAGATCGACCAGGCAGGTCAGCGCGGCGCCGGTGTGCGCGGAATCCGTCGTGCAGTCGAGCTTGGCGGCCGGGACGCTGAACGCGACGTCGGTTCCGAGCTGGGTGGTGACACCGTCGCGGACGACCGCGTGATATCGGGCCGGATCGGCAGGATGACCTGCCTCGATCCAGGTGATGACAGCCGAGATCGGCGCGCCGGCCGCTGGCGGGGCCGACGGCCCCGGCGGTTTACTCCCGGGTGAGACCGTGCTGGTGGGGGAGAAACCCGACACCGCGGTGGTGTTCGGCGCCTGCCTGGTTGCCGATTGACCCCCGCCGCCGTGCGAGCATCCGGCGGCAATCAGCACCGAGAGTGTGACCCAGACGGCCATTCGCATGCCGACAGGCTATCCGTCACACCGTGGATTTAGCCGCTACGCGCGCCCCGTATACGTAGTGTCGGCTACCGTCGGCGTATGCACGAGCGCACTATCCGCGCACGCACCGCCAACGGCATCGTCGAAGGCTTCACCCGTGACGGCGTCAACCGTTGGCGTTCCATTCCCTATGCCCGGCCGCCGGTCGGACGGCTGCGGTTGCGGGCGCCGCAGCCGGCGCAGGCCTGGTCAGGCGTCCGTCATTGCCACGGTTTCACCAACTGCGCGCCCCAGCAGCGCCGCTACACCATGCTGGGTGTCGGCCGATATCAGCCGATGAGCGAGGATTGCCTCACGCTCAACGTCGTTGCGCCGGAGTCGGGCCACGACGGACCGTTACCGGTCATGGTCTTCATTCACGGCGGCGGATACATCCTGGGCAGCTCCGCGGTCCCGCTCTACGACGGCGCGGCGATGGTCCGCCGCGGCTGTGTGTACGTATCGGTCAACTACCGGCTGGGTGCGCTGGGATGTCTTGACCTGTCGTCGTTGTCGACCGCCGACACCACCATCGACAGCAATCTGTATCTGCGCGACCTGGTGATGGCGCTGCAGTGGATTCGAGAGAACATCGCGGGATTCGGCGGCGATCCCGGCAACGTCACCATCTTCGGCGAAAGCGCCGGTGCCTGTATCGCCGCCACGTTGTTGGCGGTGCCGGCGGCCGAGGGCCTGTTCGCGCAGGCGATTGCCGAAAGCCCGGCGTCGGGTCTGGTTCGGTCGAAGGAGATTTCGGCCCAGTTCGCGACGAGGTTCGCCGAGTTGCTGGGCGCGCGTCCCGAGGACGCCGCCAACGCGCTGATGCAGGCATCCCCGGCGCAACTCGTCGAGACCCAACACCGGCTGATCGACCAGGGCATGGAGAACAGGCTGGGCGCCTTCCCGATCGGTCCGGTGATCGGCGACGACTGCCTGCCCGAAGACCCCGTCGTGGCGATGGAGAACGGTCGGGCGCATCGGGTCCCGCTGATCGTGGGCACCAACGCCGAGGAAGGCCGGCTGTTCACCAGGTTCCTCAAGATGTTGCCGACCAATGAGTCGATGATCGAGGAGTTGCTGGCAGACCTGGAACCGGTTGCCCGCGAACGCATTATGGCCGCATACCCCGGTTACCCGTCATCCTCGGCATGCATCCAGCTGGGCGGGGACTTCGCGTTCAGCTCGGCGGCCTGGCAGCTCGCCGAGGCGCACAGTCATCACGCCCCGACGTATCTGTATCGCTACGACTACGCTCCGCGGATGCTGCGCTGGTCGGGGTTGGGTGCGACCCATGCCACCGAGTTGTTGGCCGTTTTCGACTTCTATCGAACCCGGCTCGGCGCGTTCTTGACCGCGGCGGCCGATCAGCGCGCCGCAATTCGGGTCAGCAACCAGGTGCAGCGCCGTTGGCGAGCATTCAGTCGCGACGGGGTGCCGGGTGAGGACTGGCCCGCCTACACGGTTGACGACCGCGCCGTGATGGTGTTCGACCGCAAGAGCCGTGTCGAATTCGATCCGCACCCGCATCGCCGGATGGCGTGGGCAGGCTTCTCATTGGCGCAGTGACCTGGCACGCTGACGTGGCACGCTGAACCCGTCAGCGAAATTCGGCCAAAGGACGTCAATGCAGACCCAGCCAGTCGAACGACCCAGTGATCTCACCGCTTCGTGGTTGACCGCCGCGATCGGAGCCGGCGAGGTCGCCGACTTCGAGACCGAACGCATCGGGACCGGCCAGATGAGTGAGTGCTACCGGGTGCGGCTGCGCTACGCGGATGGGGCCGCGGGACCGGAGTCGGTGGTGTTGAAGGTCGCGGCCAGCGATCCGATCAGTCGGCAAACCGGGTTGGCGCTGGGCCTCTACGAGCGAGAAGTCCGCTTCTACAGCGATATCGCGCCACGCCTCGGCGGGCCTGTCGCACCGTGCTATCACGCCGCGATCGACACCTCGACCGGTGTCTTCGATCTGCTGCTCGGCGACGCCGTTCCGGCAGTTGTCGGCAACGAAATCGCCGGTGCCACAATCGAACAGGCCACCATCGCGGTCGTTGAGTTGGGGCGGCTGCACGGCCCGCTACTCGGCGATACGTCGCTGGCCGACGCGCCCTGGCTCAATCGGCATGCTCCGCTCAACCAGGCCATGATCGCCCCGCTCTATGCCGGGTTCCTCGACCGCTACGGCGACCAGATCGCGCCGGCGCACCGCATGGTGTGCGAACGCCTGGTCGGAGCGTTCGATGCCTATCTGGCCGCCGAAACGGAACGAAACCGGATCCTGGGCCTGGTGCACGGCGACTATCGGCTGGACAACCTGTTGTTCGGCGCCGAGGGAGCCGACCGCGCGCTGACCGTCGTGGACTGGCAGACCGTCTCCTGGGGTGCGCCGTTTACCGACCTGGCCTACTTCCTCGGCTGCGCATTGTGCACGCAGGATCGTCGAACACACTACGGCGCGTTGCTGCGGGCTTACCACGAGGCGCTCGGTCCCCAAGTGCCGATCACGCTTGCCGAGGTCACCGAAGGGGTTCGGAGGCAAAGCTTTTTCGGCGTGATGATGGCCATCGTGTCGTCGATGCTGGTGGAACGCACCGAGCGCGGCGACCAGATGTTCATGACGATGCTGGCGCGGCACTGCGATCATGTGCTCGATACCGACGCGCTGGCGACGCTGCCCAATGCGGTCGCGCCCGAACCGCTGCGGCCAACCGATGACGACGAACTTGCGCATGTGCCGACCGACGAGCCGCTGTGGAGCGAGAGCTGGTATGCCGACTTCGTGGATGCGGCACAGGGATTCGGCGGCTGGTTCCGCATCGGCCTGGTCGCCAACCAGCGGGCCGCCTGGGTTCAGGTGCTGCTGTGCGGACCGGACCTGCCGACCGTCGCGGTGCTCGATTACGAAGTTCCGCTGCCCGAAGACCCGTGGGTGCTGCGCACCGACGCCTTCGAAATCAGCCACGCCGCCAGCGCGCCACTGCAGACCTACCGGGTCGACGTGCGGGCGAAGGGACAGTCCTACGCGGACCCGTCGGCGATATTGCGCGGCGAACCGGGAACACCCGTCGACGTGACAATGGATCTGGTGTGGACCACCGACGGTGCCCCATACAAGTACCGGGTGACGACACGCTACGAAATCCCTTGCACCGTAACGGGAACCGTCACCGTCGAGGGCACCACCTATCGGATGGATTCCGTTGCCGGACAGCGTGATCACTCGTGGGGTGTCCGCGACTGGTGGAGCATGGACTGGATGTGGAGTGCGCTGCACCTCGGCGACGGCACGCACCTGCACGGGTTGGACATCAACATCCCGAATGTTCCGCCGGTGGGTATCGGTTACATCCAGGACGCCGACCGTAACGTCACCGAACTGCACACCGTGACGAACCCAAGAGCATTCGGCGACAACGGGTTACCGCTTAAAATGACCTTGAGTCTGGACCCCGGCGGCCTGCGCGGCGACGTCGACATCCACGGCCACGCCCCGGTGCTGCTAACCGGCCCCGACGGACAAGTCAGTGAGTTCGCCCGCGCCTGGGTCAGCATCGAGACCGCGGACGGCCGCAGCGGCGTCGGCTGGATGGAATGGAACCGCAACCTCGAGCGACAGACCTAGGCGCGGTGCCGACCGCCGCGGCGTCGACCATCGTGGTGATGGGTGTGTCCGGGTCGGGCAAGTCGACGGTGGGTCGCGCGCTCGCCCAGCGGTTGCGGGTACCCTTCGTCGACGCCGACAGTCTCCATACACCGGCCAACGTGGCCAAGATGACCGCCGGGCAACCGCTGACCGACCAGGATCGCGGTCCGTGGCTGGAGCGCGTCGGGGAGTGGTTGGCCGATCACCGTGCGGGTGGGGTGGCGAGTTGCTCGGCTCTCAAACGCAGCTACCGAGACCAGTTGCGGGCACACTGGCCGGGCGTGGAGTTCCTGTATCTGAGCGGCTCCCCGGAGCTGATCGGCGCGCGACTGGCGGCCAGGTCGGACCACTTCATGCCGGCCGCACTGCTGCAATCACAATTCGACACCTTGGAACCGCTGGGGGCCGACGAGCCCGGGGTCACCGTCGACATCGATCGGGGTGTCGACGCAATCGTCGACACCTTCTTGGCGTGCTAGCCGCTACCAGGGACGACGGCGGGTCTTGACCTGCCCGCCGACTCGGTCGCGCGCCGCGTCGGCCAACTGGTTGCCGTGCGTGCGTGCGGTTTCGGCGAAGTCTTCGCCACGCACTCGAGCCTTCTTGGCCAGCTTCTCGCTGCGCTTGCGCGCCTTCTTCGCCAGCGGTCCGGCCTTCTCGGCGGCCTCTTCCGCCAGCTTTTCGCTGCGCTTGCGCGCCTTTTCGGCCCGCTCGGCCACCTCGTCGGCGAGCTGCTCACCGCGCTTGCGTGCCTTCTTGGCCAGCGGCTCGGCGCGTTCGGCCGCCGCGCTGGCCAGTTCGCGACCGCGATCCAAGGCGAGCTCGGCGTACGGCGCGCCGCGCTCGGCAGCGGTATTGGCCAGTTCACGACCGCGGTCGAGGGCGGCCTCGGCGTATGGGGCGCTTCGTTCGGCGGCCGTGCTGGCCAGTTCGCGACCGCGTTCGGCACCGACATGCAGGCCGTGCGCGATCTTTTCGCCGAGCTCGGCGAAGTCGGCGTCGAACAATGCGTCGTCGGACCCGGGCAGCACCGAGGACACCCGGTCGGAAAGGCGCTCGGCTGCCTTGCGGCCACGCCATCCCAGCGATGGCTTGCCGGCGGTGTCGGCGGACGCGATCATCAGCCCACCCAGCAGGCTCAAGTCTTTCAGGAACTCGCGGCGTCGCTCCGCTTTGCGCTGCGGATCGCTCTCGTTCCAGAACGAGTAGGAGCCGAAATTGGCCGGCAGCACCGTGAGGGCGAGTACGGCCGACGCGACGCGCGGCATTTTCCCGGTGGCCAGCAGCAGCCCGCCGCCGATCTGAACACCGGCGGTTATCTGGGCGAACGTTTGGGGGTCGTTGGGCATACTGCGGGCCACCTGGTCCGGCAACGCCTGCAGGCCATCCACCGCGGGGGCTGCGGCCTCGGCCGCAGCTTTGGGATTAAGCAGGGATTCAACTCCTTGGCCGATAAAGGCAACCGACAAGAGGGGACGTGCGATTCTGCGGATCACCATGGCAGGGGGTGTACCCGAGGAGTCGGCAAACAAACCGACTCGGCGACAGTTGACGGCGATATGGTGGAGCGCGTGCGAGCGTTGATCATCGTCGACGTGCAAAACGACTTTTGCGCGGGCGGCTCGCTGCCCGTGCGCGGCGGCGCTGAAGTGGCCGGTGCCATCAACGACTATCTGGCCCGCAAGCCCGACTACCAACACGTGGTGGCCACCAAGGATTTCCATATCGACCCGGGCGGCCATTTCTCCGACCACCCCGACTACTCGTCGTCCTGGCCGCCGCACTGCGTTGCCGGAAGTCCGGGAGTGGAATTTCGTCCCGACCTCGACACCCGGCCGATCGAGGCGGTCTTTCGCAAGGGTGCCCGCGCGGCGGCCTACAGCGGCTTCGAGGGTGCCGACGAGAGCGGGACATCGCTCCTCGAGTGGCTGCGGCAGCGCGGCGTCGACGAGGTCGACATCGTCGGCATTGCCACCGACCACTGCGTCCGGCGAACCGCCGAGGACGCGGCGCGCAACGGTTTGAGCACCCGGGTGCTGCTCGACCTGACCGCGGCCGTGTCGCCGAGTTCGGCAGCGCAAGCACTGGTCGAGATGCGAAGTGCCGGAATCGAATTGGTCAAGGGCATCTGATGGTGGTGCCACTGGACCGCGAGTCGCTGCTGGCCGCGGTCGAGCGTTCCCCCCGGGCGGCCGCCGCGCACGACCGCGCCGGATGGGTGGGGTTGTTCACCGAGGACGGCCGTATCGAAGACCCGGTCGGCTCGCGACCGCATCTGGGTCGGGTCCAGATAGGGAACTTCTACGACACTTTCATCGGTCCGCGCGTGATCAAGTTCCATCGCGACCTCGACATCGTCTTCGGCACCGTCGTGCTGCGCGACCTCGAACTCGAGGTGTCGATGGGTGCGGCCGTCACGATGTACATACCAGCGTTCCTCCGTTACGACCTGCGAGAAGCGAACGGCCAATGGCAGATTGCTCATCTGCGCGCGTATTGGGAGCTACCGGCGATGATGCTGCAGTTCCTGCGGACCGGATCGTCGGCGGTGTCGCCCGCGGTGGCACTGTCGCGAGATCTGCTCCACAATCAAGGGCTGCCCGGAACTGCGGGCTTCATGGCCGGCTTTCGCCGGCCGGGTGCCCGGCACAAGAGGCTGGTGCAGACATTTCTCGGCGCTGTTTCGCGCGGCGATATCTTGGCTGCGGCTCACGCGCTATCACCTGCTGCCGCAATCACTTTAGGTGACAATGACCCGCTCGACATCGCCGAACTCGCAGCGGAACTCGCGGGCGGGAACTGGACCAAGATGATCGGTGCCGGGTCCACGGTCACCGTGTCGATCAATTCGGCTCATGGGCGCGCCATCATGTTCGCCGACCTGGGCCGGCGCGGTAAAGCGATCGATCACATCCGCTATTTTCCGGCCTGAGCGTTCCCCGATCGGCTTGCTGCGAGCACCGCCCGCAACGACGGCGGAGTTAGCGGGTCACCGCGACTCGTTCGACCCTGCGTACCGCATGGCTGCATGTATTGCCGAGAACCTGATAGGTGCCGTAGAAATAGCTGTCATGAAACGGAGGCAAGCGATGAGTGTGATACGAACCGTCGGCGTTGGGGTGGCGGTCACCGCCTTGCTGACCGTCACGACAGCCTGTGGCAAAGACGAAAAGTCATCTTCCTCGTCCTCGTCCTCGTCCTCGTCGACGTCCTCGTCGACCTCGGCGGCATCGTCGAGTTCGGCCGCGTCCTCATCCGCTTCGAGTGCGGCGCCGTCGGGGACCGCGCCGCTGGCCGACTACTCCAACCTGCTGATCTCGGCCGCCGACATCGGCGCCGACACGACTTTGGGTCCGCCGGAGCAGAACCCGGGCGGCGTGGCCGGGGTGGCGGTGACCTTCAGCAACACCTCCAAGACTCACACGATCACCGATCTCCTCGTCGTGTTTACCGACCCGGCGTCGGCCGCCCAAGGCGCCAAGGACCGCCCGGCCTCCCTGGGCAAATACGTCACCGGTGCCCCGCAGCCGTTCGCGGTGGGGACCAACGGAGTCATCGTGGTCGGGCCGTCGCCCGATAACACCAAATCGGTGACCTACGTGGTGTTCTCCGAGGGCAAGGTCATCGTCGACCTGGAGTTCGACAGCGGACCCAACGACGCCGCGCCGCAGGACTTCGTGATGGACGTGGCCAAGAAGCAGGACGACGCGGTCAAGACCCGCATGACCAGTTAGTAGCGCCGACTCACCAGCAGCGCCAGTGACGCTGCGGACAGGCACAGGAACGCGCCCGGAAAGGCGATGTTGTACAGGACGTGTGCCCTGACGTGAGTCAGCACCGCCCCGATGAAGAACAGGACCAGGCCGGCCGCGGCCGCGATACCTAACGCCGGCAGACCGACCAGCCCGGCGACCAGTCCGACGGCCCCGGCCAGCTTCGTCAACGCCAACGCCGGTAGCCACGAACGAGGCACGCCGACCTCGGCGGAGTTCGCCAACACGAAGTTCGCCGGGATGAGGTCGGCGACGGCGATCCCGCCGGTGGCGATCACGGTGATCACGGTGATCACCAGGTAAGCGATGTGCATGCCAATCAGGTCCTTCCTTCGTTCAAACCCTTGTGGTGCAGCTATTTCCGCTGCGGCGAGCCCAGTGGCCGCGGTGCGCGCCGCGGCGCACAATCGGTAGGGTCATGGTGCTGGTCTCCTGGGTGCAAAGAGCTCGATCGATGCGGTCATCTTCTTGACGACTCCCGTGCGGAAAAGGTGACCCATGAATGCGACAGCCGAAGATCCGGTGGACCTCGACGATCTGGCGCAGCGGTTCGACGCCGATCGTCAGCACCTGCGGGCGGTGGCGTTTCGGCTGCTCGGCTCGACCGCGGATGCCGACGACGCGGTGCAGTCCGCGTGGCTGAAGGCCAGCCGGGCCCACGGCGTCGGCGATATCGGCAACCTGACCGGTTGGTTCACCACGATCACCGCGCATGAGGCGTTCGACCAGCTGCGCGCGCGAAAGCGCCGCGCCGAGCAGCCGCTGGCCGACGCCCACGAATTCGACCGGCTGACACCCATTGCTTCGGCGCCTGCGGACCAGGATGCGCTGCTGGCCGACTCGGTCGGCACCGCGATGCTGGTGGTGCTGGACCGCCTGTCGCCCGCGCAGCGTGTCGCATTCGTGCTGCACGACGTGTTCGCGGTGCCGTTCGAGACGATCGGCGATGTGCTGGGCCGGTCACCGGCCGCCGCGAAGAAACTGGCGAGTCGGGCCCGTTCGCGACTGCACGGCGGCCGGCCCGCTCAACCCCGCCTGCTCGCGGGGCACCTTGAGATCGTCGAAGCGTTTCTGACGGCATCCCGCGGCGGTGATATCGCCACGTTGCTCGAGCTGCTGGCCCCCGATGTCGTGCGCAGGGTCGATCGCGTGTTGGTTCCCGATGACGTGGCGGTGCAGGTTCGCGGGGCCCGTGAGGTCGCCGAGGAGACGCGTCGATTCGCACGGCGTGCGCGGGCCGGCGTGGTCATGCTGATCGACGGGGCGCCGGGCATCGTGATCGCGCCGCGCGGGCGCGCGCAGATTCTGTTGCAGCTCGGCATCGGCGCCGACAACCGCATTCACACCATCGACATCACCGCCGACGGCGGTCCGCGGCGGGCCGAACTCGCGCTGCCGCAGTGGCCGGCTCAGACATATCCCAGCCCCATCGGGTACCAAGGACATGGGACACCGCCGGCGGGGGCGTCGGCGACGGGGCGAGAACGGGAGCACGATGCCCGATAAGCCGTTCGGACGGCGCAGCTTGATGCGGGGCGCCGGCGCGCTTACGGCTGCGGCTCTGGCGCCGTGGGCCGGTGGGTGTGCTTCCGACGACGACGCGTTGACGTTCTTCTTCGCCGCCAACCCGGACGAGGCCGCCGCCCGCCTTCGTGTCGTCGCCGAGTTCGAGCGCCGCCACCCCGACATCAAGGTTCGGGCGGTGCGGTCCGGGCCCGGAGTAATGCAGCAGTTGTCCACGTTCTGCGCGGGTGGCAAATGCCCGGATGTGCTGCAGACGTGGGACCTCAGCTATGCCGAATTGGCCGCCCGGGGCGTGTTGCTCGACTTGAACGACCGATTGGCGCGCGAGAAAGCCTTCGCCGCCCAGCTCAAGTCGGACAGCGTCGGGCCGCTCTATGACACCTTCACGTTCGACGATCAGCAATCGGCTTTTCCCGAGCAGTGGTCGGGAAACTTCTTGTTTTACAACAGGCGGCTGTTCGCCGAAGCCGGGGTGGCGCCCCCGCCCGCGTCGTGGGACAAGACATGGACGTTCGCCGAATTCCTGGACACCGCCAAGGCCCTGACCAAGCGGGACGGATCGGGGCGCGTCACGCAGTGGGGTTTCGTCAACACCTTTGTCTCGTACTACTCGGCCGGGTTGTTCGCGATGAACAACGGCGTACCGTGGTCGACGCCGATTCGGAATCCGACCCATTTCAATTTCGACAACCCGGCGTTCATGGAGGCCGTGCAGTTCTACGCCGACCTCGCCAACAAACACAAGGTGGCACCGAATGCGTCCGAGGTGCAATCGATGTCGACGCCAGATCTGTTCGCCGCGGGCAGGGCGGCCATGGCGCTGGGCGGTCACTGGCGATACCAGACCTTTATTCGCGCCGAGGGATTGGATTTCGACGTCGCGCCCCTACCGGTGGGGCCATCGCTGCCCAGCGGGCACAGCGCCTGCTCCAACATCGGCACCACCGGACTGTCCGTCTCGGCGAGCAGCCGACATCAGGACCAGGCCTGGCAATTCGTCAAGTTCGCCTGCGGTCCCGTGGGTCAAGCGATCATCGCCCAATCCTGCCTGTTCGTGCCGGTGTTGCGATCCGTGCTTGCCTCGGACGGCTTCGCCAAGGCTCACCAGAGGATTCGCAACCTCTCGGTGCTCACCGAAGGACCCGCTTATTCCGAACCGCTGCCCGTCACCCCGGCTTGGGAAAAGGTCGTTGCGCTGATGGATCGCAACATGGGACCCGTCCTGCGTGGCTCGCGCCCCGCGACATCGCTGACCGGGTTGTCGGTCGCAGTTGATGAGGTGCTGCGCAACCCATGACATCGGTCAACAGGTCAGCCGTGCTCACCCCGGTCGCCGCGAAACGCCGTCCGCAGGGGCCGTATCCGTCACGGCGGCGAGCCTGGGCGGGACGCGTGTTCGTCGCGCCCAACCTGGCCGCGGTCGCGGTGTTCATGCTGTTTCCGCTCGGGTTCTCGCTGTACATGAGCTTTCAGCGGTGGGACGTGTTCAGGCCGCCGAAGTTTGTGGGCCTCAAGAACTTCGAAGAACTCTTCACATCAGACCCGTTGTTCCTCATCGCGATCCGCAACACCATCGTCTTCACTGTCGGAACAGTCATACCGACGGTCGTCATCAGTCTGATCGTGGCGGCCGTGCTGAACCGGAAAGTCAAGGGCATAGCCATCGTTCGGACAATCGTCTTCATGCCCCTGGCGATCTCCTCGGTGGTGCTGGCGGTCGTCTGGCAGTTCGTCTTCAACACCGACAACGGGCTGCTCAACATCATGCTCGGCTGGGTGGGACTCGGTCCGGTCCCGTGGCTTGTCGACCCGAATTGGGCGATGGCCTCGCTCTGCGTGGTCGCCGTGTGGCGCAGTGTGCCGTTCGCGACCGTCATTCTGCTGGCGGCGATGCAAGGCGTGCCGCAAACCGTCTACGAGGCAGCCAAAATCGACGGTGCCGGCGAGATCCGGCAGTTCTGGTCGATCACGGTGCCGCTAATCCGCGGGTCGGTGTCGTTCGTCGTCGTCATCTCAATCATCCACGCGTTCCAGGCGTTTGACGTGGTCTACGTTCTCAACGGTTCCAATGGCGGCCCGGAGACATCGACGTATGTGCTGGGCATCATGCTGTTCCAGCACGCCTTCTCATTCCTGGAATTCGGGTACGCGTCGGCGCTGGCCTGGGTGATGTTCGCGATTTTGCTCGTATTGACCCTGGTGCAGTTGCGGCTGACGCATCGGCGATCGTGGGAGGCTTCGCGTGGCCTTAGCTGAGGGAGTGTTCAAGCGCAGTGCTTTTCGCGCCGTGGTGGTCTACGCGCTGCTGGTCACCATCGCGTGGTGCTGGCTGTTCCCGGTCGCCTGGGCGGTGTCGGGTTCGCTGAAGCGGGAGGGCGAGATCAGCGAGCCGAAGCTGTTGCCGTCCCACCCGAGGTGGTCGAACTACGTCGAGGTGTTCAACGTGATGCCGTTCTGGCGAATGTTTTTCAATACCGTGCTGTACGCCGGATGCGTAACCGCGGGACAGGTGTTCTTCTGCTCGCTGGCCGGATATGCCTTCGCGCGACTGCAATTCCGTGGTCGCGACACGTTGTTCGTGTTGTACCTGGGCACGCTGATGGTACCGCTGACCGTGACGGTGATTCCGCAGTTCATCCTGATGCGGACGGCGGGCTGGGTTGATACACCCTGGGCGATGATCGTGCCCGGCCTGTTCGGCAGTGCGTTCGGCACCTACCTGATGCGGCAGTTCTTCCAAACGCTGCCCGCCGATCTGGAGGAAGCCGCGATTCTCGACGGTTGTACGCCGTGGCAGATCTACTGGAGGATTCTGTTGCCCCATGCCAGGCCCGCGGTGATGGTGCTCGCAGTGCTCACCTGGGTCAACGTCTGGAACGACTTTTTGTGGCCGCTGTTGATGATTCAGCGCAACAGCCTGGCCACGCTGACGCTCGGCCTGGTACGGCTGCGAGGCGAGTACGTTGCCCGCTGGCCGATCATCATGGCTGCTTCGATCATCATCATGGTGCCGCTGGTGATCATCTATGCGGTCGCGCAGCGTTCCTTCGTGCGCGGCATCGCCGTGACCGGGCTTGGTGGGTGAATCGTGGCGTCAGTGAGTTGGGAGCAGGCGACACGACACTTTCCGGGCGCGGAACGCCCAGCCCTGGACGGCCTCGACCTGTTTGTCGGCGACGGCGAGTTCGTCGTTCTGGTGGGGCCGTCGGGATGCGGCAAGACGACTTCGTTGCGGATGGTCGCCGGACTGGAAACGCTGGACGCCGGATGCGTTCGCATCGGTGAGCGCGACGTAACCCATGTCGACCCCAAGGATCGCGACGTGGCGATGGTGTTCCAGAACTACGCGTTGTACCCGCATATGACGGTCGCGCAGAATATGGGTTTCGCGTTGAAGATCGCGAAAACCTCCAAGGCCGAAATCACCGACCGGGTGCTCGCCGCGGCGAAACTGCTTGATCTGGAACCATATCTGGATCGCAAACCCAAGGACCTGTCCGGCGGGCAACGCCAGCGGGTGGCGATGGGACGTGCGATCGTGCGGCGCCCGCACGTGTTCCTGATGGACGAGCCGCTGTCGAATCTCGATGCCAAACTCAGGGTGCAAACCCGCAATCAGATCGCCGCCCTACAGCGACGGCTTCAGACCACGACCGTCTACGTCACCCACGACCAGGTCGAGGCCATGACGATGGGGGACCGCGTGGCGGTGCTGCGCGACGGCGTGCTGCAGCAATTCGCGGCGCCACGCGAGCTCTACCGCAACCCGGCCAACGTGTTTGTGGCCGGATTCATCGGGTCGCCGGCAATGAATCTGTTCACTCTGCCGATCGTCGATAGCGCTGTCTCGCTGGGGGATTGGCCGATCCAGTTGCCGCGTGAGATCGCCAACAATGCGAGCGAGATCGTCGTCGGTGTCCGGCCGGAGCACTTCGAGCTGGGCGGCCTCGGTGTCGAGATGGAGGTCGACGTCGTCGAGGAGCTCGGGGCCGACGCCTACCTGTACGGCCGGATCACCGACTCCGCGAAGGCAATCGACCAGGACGTCGTCGCGCGCGCCGATGGGCGCAATCCGCCACAGAAGGGCAGCCGGGTGCGGTTGCATCCGGAACCCGGGCATGTGCACTTCTTCGGGGTCGACGGCGAGCGGATCTCGTGAGTACGCAGCCCGTCGATCTGGTTTGCGAGGGCGGCGGCGTCCGGGGTATCGGCCTGGTGGGGGCGGTGGACGCGCTGTCAGCGGCCGGCTACCAGTTCCCTCGCGTGGCCGGGACGAGCGCGGGCGCGATCGTCGCAGCGCTGGTGGCAGCGCTGCAGGCGGCGGGCGAGCCACTCGGCTGGCTCGCCGAGATCATGCGTTCGCTCGACTACCGAAAGTTCCTGGACCGCAACCTGATCGGGCATGTTCCGCTGATCGGTGGGGGATTGTCATTGCTGGTATCGGATGGGGTTTACCGCGGCGCCTATCTCGAACACCTGCTCGCCGGCTTGCTGGCCGACCTGGGTGTGCGGACCTTCGGCGACCTGCGCACCGGTGAAGAACCCGAGCAATTCGCGTGGTCGCTGGTCGTCACCGCCAGCGACCTGTCCCGGCGCCGGCTGGTGCGCATACCGTGGGACCTCGACTCCTACGGAATCGACCCGAACGACTTCTCCGTGGCACGCGCGGTGCACGCGTCGGCGGCTATTCCCTACGTGTTCGAACCGGTCCGAGTGGGCGGCGCGACCTGGGTCGACGGCGGCTTGTTGTCGAGTTTTCCGGTGGAGCTGTTCGACCGGGCTCAGCCGCGGTGGCCGACGTTCGGGATCCGGCTATCGGCACGGCCGGGCATTGCGCCCACGCATCCGGTGCACGGGCCGGTGTCGTTGGGCATCGCGGCGATAGAGACGCTGGTAAGCAATCAGGACAACGCCTACATCGACGATCCATGCACGGTGCGACGCACCATCTTCGTGCCCGCCGACGAGGTGAGCCCGATCGACTTCGACATCACCGCCGCGCAGCGCGACGCCCTCTACCAGCGCGGATTGGTCGCGGGCCAGGAGTTTTTGAAGACCTGGAACTATGCCGACTATTTGGCGGCCTGCGGCGGGCCGGTCGCACAGGGTTAGCGCCGTGCGCACCCGATCGCATCGAGCCTTTGCTCGACGCGCGCGATGTCGTCCAGCGAGGGAATCTCGTTCGTGATCCGAAAGATCGCGACTCCGACATCGACGGTGCTGACCGGCCCTGCTTTACGCGTCATGAATTCACTTGTGATGGTGGTGATTTCGTCATCGGTGACGCGGCGGCGCAGCAGCGCCAGCAGCGGCACGTAACCGCGCTTCGGCGCACCGGTCGGATAGCCGGCGCGCAAAAACGCGACAGCCTTCGACACCAGGCCGGCAATCCCCATTGCTTCCACCTCATCAACTGCTGCGCGCAAGGCGCACCTAATTAACGTAGCAGCTAAGCGCTGGTTCGCGGGTGAGACAACGCGGTCCTTACGGGTTTCGCGCCGATCTTGCCGCTTCATTGACGGCCGTCGGCAGGCGCTCATGGCGCGCCGATCACCGATTTCGGCCGCGAGCGTTCCTAGTATTGCCCGCGTGATGGATCGCTACGGAACCGATGTGCTGGCCGCCGGTCGGCGCCAGCCGCGTTCGACCGAACACCCCGCCGACCTGGGACTTGTTGTCGAGGATGTCGAGACCGGTTACGTCGGTGCGGTGGTACGGGTCGAGTACGGACGCATCGACCTCGAAGACCGGCATGGCCACGTCCGAGGCTTTCCGCTCGGGCCCGGATACCTGCTGGAGGGGCGTCCAGTGATCCTCACCGAGCCGCGCCGCGCGGCGCCGGCCGCCGCGAGCCGTACCGCCTCCGGATCCGTCGCGGTACCGGGCGCTCGCGCCCGCGTCGCGCGTGCCAGCCGGATCTACGTCGAAGGCCGTCACGACGCGGAACTCATCGCGCAGGTCTGGGGTGAGGACCTGCGTATCGAAGGTGTCGTCGTCGAGCATCTCGGTGGCGTCGACGATTTGGTGGGGATCGTGGCAGAGTTCGCTCCCGGTCCGGGGCGCCGGCTCGGTGTTCTCGTCGATCACCTCGTCACGGGCTCGAAAGAGGCACGCATTGCCGAGGCGGTGCGCCGGGGGCCCGGCGGGCCCGACACGCTGGTCGTCGGCCATCCGTATGTCGACATCTGGCAGGCGGTGAAGCCGCAACGGCTCGGGCTGGCAGCCTGGCCCGAGGTGCCGCGGCACCTCGAATGGAAGCACGGCGTATGCCAGGCGCTTCGCTTGCCGCACGCCAACCAGGCCGACATCGCCCGGGCGTGGCAGCGCATCCGGTCGCGGGTGCGGGACTGGAACGACCTGGAACCCGCGCTGATCAGCAAAGTCGAAGAACTCATCGACTTCGTGACCGAGCCCGGTCGCTGACGCGGGCGGGAAGTGCCGGCGCTCTTAATCGCGACATCAAGTTAGGTTAGGCTAAGTCGAAGGTCCCGATCCGCGGGATGGGAATCGGACGCATGCAAGGCGTATTCGGCGTTTTCCTCGGCACGTTCCTCATCGGCCTGCGCGAAGGCCTGGAGGCGACGCTCATCGTGAGCATCGTCGCGGCCTTCCTCAAGCGAAATAGGCAATCGACCCGCCCGATGTTTGCCGGCGTGGCCTTAGCGGTGCTGATCAGCATTGCGGTCGGCGTCGGTCTGGATCTGTTCTCGGCGACGCTTCCACAGGCCCAGCAGGAGATGATGGAGACGGTCATCAACGCCATCGCCGTGGTGTTCGTGACCTCGATGATCATCTGGATGAACCGCAACTCCAGGCGGCTCAAAGGCGAACTCGAGCGCGAAGCCCAACAGGCGCTCAACCGTGGCGGAGCGCTCGCGCTCGTCGCGATGGCGTTCCTCGCCGTTCTCAAAGAGGGCTTCGAGACATCGGTCTTCCTGCTGGCGGCCGCACAGACGTCGCACGGCAACCGGTGGTTCGCCGTGTTGGGCGGCGTGGTCGGACTCGGGGCGTCGGTCGTGCTGGGTGTCGGTCTGTACTTCGGCGGTCTGAAGCTCAATCTCGGCCGCTTCTTCCGTATCACCGGGGTGTTCCTGGTGCTGATTGCCGCCGGGCTGGTGCTGGGCGCACTGCGCACCGCACACGAGGCGGGCTGGGTGACCATCGGCCAGCAGCAGGTGCTCGACTTCTCGTCCTGGGTACCGAGCCAGTCCGTGCTGGGCGCGTTGCTCGCCGGCGTGTTCGGCATCCCCACCGACCCTCGCCTCATCGAGGTGCTGGGCTGGCTGCTGTACGCGGTGCCCGTGCTCGTCGTCTTCCTGTGGCCCGCGCGCCTGGCCGCAATGCCGCGTAGCCGCTGCCGGCTACAGCTGGCCGCCGCGGCGGTCCTGGTCATCATCGCGGCGGTGCTGGCGACGATGACGCCCGCCGGTAGCTCGTCGCCGAGCGCGCGGACGCGCACCGCCATCGACCACTCCGGGCACACCGCCCAGGTGTCGATCACGACCGGGCCGCACGGACGCGAATTGATTGTCACCGCCGAGGGCACCCCGACCGGCCGCAGTATCCCGCTGATCCCGGCGGACGACCAAACCGTGGACGGCTTACCGGTCCAGGCGTGGCAGGCTTCCGAGCCCGCCGGGGCCGATGGTGCGCCGGCCGTCACGCTGGATCAGTTGCGAGACATGGCGGGGGGCCGGCTGCCGGTCGGTCTCGCGCCCGGCCGCACCCCGGGGCCGTTTGTGGGGCAATGGGCGACGAATACCGCGTATGCCGTTCTTACGCAGGGTGATTCCGTGATCAGTGCGCAAGCGACGAGCAACCGCACGGCGATCTTGACCGGCGGCGGGCTGACCGGGGCCAAGACCGTCAGTCTCGGTGGGCTACCAACAGACTGGTCGACCGCCGCCGCCGAAGACCAGTCGACCGCCGCACAACTAGCCGCCGGCACCCAGAAGCACGCCGAGCGACAGTTATGGCGGGTCTGGCTTCCGTTGGTACTGGCCGGCTTCGCGCTGGTCTGTGCCCTTGGCGCCATAATCACGATGCGCGGCGACGCGCGAGGCCAACAGGAGAGGAAAACGAGTGATAGCGAATCGCACCGCCCGGGCAAGGTCGCGGTCTCGTGAATTCCGGCTGACCGCACCGGCTTTGGTCGCCATCACGGTGTTGGCCGCGGCCGGCTGCAACCACTCGAGCCCAGCCGCGAGCTCCCCGCCGTCTCGCCAAGCCAGTCCACCAGGCGGGACGAACGCTGTCAAAGTGACGATGGCCAACAGCGGCGGAAAAGACGGTTGCGCGCTGGACACCACCAGCGTGCCGGCCGGCCCGGTGACCTTCACCGTCGTCAACACCAGCGCGCCGGGCATCAGCGAGATGGAGCTGCTCCGGGATCAGCGCATCGTCGGCGAGAAGGAGAACCTCGCACCCGGATTGAACCCGGTGTCGTTCACCGTCACTCTGGACGGCGGCTCGTATCAGCTGTATTGCCCCGGTGCGAGTGTGGAATACCAAACCCTGGCGGTGACCGGTCAGGCGCCCGCCGGGCCGACGGGCACGGTGGCAAGCATCCTGGGTCAGGGCACCAAGGACTACGCGACCTACATCGTGACTCAGATCGGCCAGCTCAATGACCAAGTGAAAGCACTCGACGCCGCCATCCAGTCCGGAAACCTCGACGCCGCCAGGGCGGCCTACGCCAAAGCCCGACTGTTCTATGAGCGCGCGGAATCCAGCGTCGAAGGCTTCGTCCTGCCGGGCTTCGCGGTCGGCGACAACGCGGGCAGCCTGGACTATCTGATCGACATGCGTGCCTCCACTCCGGTTGACGCCAAGGTCGGGTGGAAGGGCTTCCACGCCATCGAGCGCGACCTGTGGCAGGGCAACGCGATCACGCCCGGCACCAAGGCGTTGAGCACCGAATTGGTCGGTAACGTAGGAAAATTGAAAGATGTGGTCGCCGGCTTGCAATACCAGCCCGAAGATTTGGCCAACGGTGCAAGTGATTTGATCGAAGAGGTGCAGAACACCAAGATCACCGGTGAGGAAGAGGCATTCAGTCACATTGACCTGGTTGACTTCTCGGGCAATGTCGAAGGCGCCCAACAGGCTTACGCGTCACTTCGGCCGGGCTTGGAGAAGATCGACGCCAACTTGGTCAGCCAGATCGATCAGCAGTTCCGTGCGGTGCTCAGTGTGCTGGACGGCTACCGCGACCCGGCCGCGCTGGGCGGCTACCGAACGTACACCCCGGTACTGCAGGGTAGCGATGCGCCGAAACTGACCGCGGTGATTCAGCCGCTGCACCAGAGCCTGTCGATGGTTGCTCAAAAAGTGGTCTCCGCCAACTGATCATGGCTGACGACGAACTGGCTGAACCTGACGGCGTTGAGACGCCGGCCGATGACGCGTCGGTATCGCGGCGGCGGATGCTCGGCGGCGCGATGCTGGCCGGTCTCACCGGGACCGCGATCGGTGCCGTCGGTGGCGGGTTCGCCGGCTATGCGTCCGCGACAGCCCACCACGGCGGGTCGGATGCTGGGGACGACATCGTTGACATGCGCCGTAGCTATCCCTTTTACGGCCAGCTGCATCAGGGCGGAATCGCCACGCTCCCACAGCGTTACGCCGTCTTCATGTCGTTCTCGTTGGCTTCGGCCGCGGCTCGCGCCGATGTCCAGGGGTTGCTGGCGCGCTGGTCGGCCGCGGTGGCGGTGCTGCAGCAGGGTAAGCCCGTCGGCACGGTTGCGCCCCAGGTCGAGGTGCAACCTCCTGCCGACACCGGGGAGGCCTACGGACTGAGCCCCGCCAGCCTCACCGTCACGATCGGATTGGGGCCGTCGCTGTTCGGTGATCGGTTCGGACTTGCCGCGCGGCGTCCGGCGGTATTCACTGATCTGCCGCCGCTCAACGGGGACAACCTCGATCCGAGGCTGCACGGTGGCGACCTGTCGGTGCAAGCCTGCGCCGACGACCCGCAGGTCTGCTACCACGCGGTGCGTAATCTGGCCCGACTCGGGCGCACTATCGCTTCGCCGTTCTGGGCGGTGCTGGGCTTCGGCCGAGCTTCGGCCGGCCCCGGTCAGCAGACCCCGCGAAACCTGTTGGGATTCAAGGACGGTACCCGCAACGTCACCACCGAGGCAGAGTACGAACGTTTCGTCTGGGTCCACAACAGCGACCAGTCGTGGATGAACGGCGGCACCTATCAGGTGGTGCGCAAGATCCGGATGCTGCTCGAGACGTGGGACGTCGACCGGATCGGCAACCAGCAGAAGATCTTCGGCCGTACCAAGCAGGAAGGAGCGCCGCTGAGCGGCAAGGCCGAATTCGACACGCCGAATTTCGCCGCCAAGGGCGCCGACGGCGAACCGCTGATCGATCCGCGCTCACACGTCGGCTTGGCCGCCCGGGAAAACAACGACGGGATCATGATCCGCCGCCGCTCGTACAACTACACCGACGGCCTGGACCCCAACGGCCAACTGAACGCCGGACTGCTGTTCGTCTCGTATCAAAAAGATCCCCAAGATTTTATTCGTTTGCAGAACCGGCTGGGCGCCAACGACCTGCTCAACGAGTACATCCGTCACATCGGATCAGCTATCTTCGCAGTGCCGCCCGCGCCGGCAGAAGGCCACTACATCGCGCAAAGTCTTTTCGGCTAAGCAAATTTCGCCTGCCTGCGGCTAGCTGCCGACCGCCGTTGCGTTTCGGGCATGTGATCTTTCGTGTCGGCTCTGTAAACCAATCCGGTCGACCGTCACGCACGGGTGTCGCGCGAGCACTAACGCCGTGAAGATCGAAAACTACAAGGAGAAACTTTATGACCGACGCGCTCGTCATCGACGCTGCAGGGCTCGACCGGCTGTCCTGTAATGCCAAGGAAAACCCCACCACCGGAAAGAAGACACTGAAGGCTAAAACTGTTTGTGAGGCCGGGTTTCGCAACATGACCTATGTGCGCGACCTCACACCAATGCTCGTCGGGGAACCGCCAGCACTGCTCGGTGACGACTCCGCACCCAATCCCTCCGAAACCGCTTTGGCCGCCTTGGGATCCTGCATCTCGGTGGGCATGCTGGCCAATGCCACGCACCGCGGTGTGCGACTGACCAAGATCGAAGTTGAGATGGAAGGCGACATCGACATCTCGGCGGTGTGGGGAGTCGGTGACACCCCGGACGGAAAGGTTCTCGGCTTCACCGCGGTGCGCTGCAAGGTGTCGTTGGCCGGAGATACCGACGACGAGACGCTCAAGCAGATCCACGACAACGCCATCGCCTGGTCGCCCGTGGTGAACACGTTCCGCCGCCCGGCAAGCGTCGACTCGACCCTAGTCATCGACTAGTCCGCAAGGAGCCGACCGTGACACATAGATTGACCAAGACGGACCTCGGCGAGGTCATCAGGTTGACTCGGTTCAAGCGCGGGCTGAGTTGGACGAAGATCGCCGAGGCGATCGGCAAGGACCGGGTGTGGACTGTTGCGGCGCTGCTTGGACAACATCCCCTCTCGGCGCAGGATGCCTCGACGGTGGCGTCGCTTCTCGACCTCGATGAGGAGGCGGTCGCCGTCTTGCAGCTGGCGCCGTACCGGGGAAGCGGCGACGTGCCCGCGTACGATCCGACGATTTACCGATTCCTCGAAGCGCTGTCCGTGTACGGGCCCGCGCTCAAGGAGTTGATTCACGAGGAGTTCGGCGACGGGATCATGAGCGCCATCAACTTTCAGTTGGATGTGCAACGCCGTCCCGACCCGGCAGGCGACCGGGTGATCGTGACGTTTGACGGCAAATTCCTTGACTACAGCTGGAGACACACCGAACAGGAGGCACTGGCGTGACCGCAACCGTGGACGCCGCAGTCCAGCGGCTCGATCCGGAGCTGCTGGAAGACATTCGTGCCCACGCCGGCGCGCTGGACCGCGGCGAGGAGACCGCTCGCCGCAGCTTCACTCGGCTCGGTGCCGCCGGCCTGCTCGGCCTCGGCGCCCCGGGGAACAACGATGGACAGCTCCCGCAGATGGCCGATGTGATCGGCGGTATCTCCGCCGAGTGCATGAGCACGGGATTCTCCGTGTGGGCCAACCGGATGGCCGTGGAGTATTTACTCACGGCTGCAACGCCATTCGGCCGCACGGCGGCCGAGTCGCTGCTTTCCGGAACCACGCTGGGTGTGAGCGGAATGGCGTCGGCTTTCAAGGAGGCAGCCGGCTGCGGCAGCCTGGAGCTGACCGCCGCTCCGGTCGACGGAGGCTATCGGCTGAGCGGTTCGCTGCGGTGGGCCAGCAACCTCTATCCCGACTCGACGATGATCACCGCGGCGCGCAGCGACGCGGGCGAGAAGCTGATCGTCGCGCTTCGGCTGGACACCCCGGGCGTTGTGATCGGCGATCACTTCAACCTGTTGGCCATGGGAAGCACCGCCTCGTCGTACCTGAAGTTGGAAAACGCCTACGTCAATGCGGAACAGGTGCTGTCCAACGACTTTGACGCATTTCTGCAGGCGGTGCGACCGACTTTCCTGGTCCTGCAGTCGGCCATGTGTCTGGGGTTGACCAGGACCACCGTCGAGCAGAGCAAGCAGGCGCTCACCGGGGTCAACGCGGTGTTCACCGCCGAAGTCGACGCGATCGCGGACAAGCTTGGCGCGGCACAGGCGACATTGGCCAATCTGGCCGGCGCTGTCGGCGGGCCGAAGTCACCGACGAAGAAGCAGCTGCTGTCGTTGCGCCTCGCCGCCGCTGAATTATCAAGTGCTAGTGCTGATTTAGAAATCCGGACAGCCGGCGGCAAGGGGTACGCGAGCCGGACTTCGGCCAGTCGGCGCTACCGGGAGGCGGCGTTCATTCCGGTGCAGTCGCCCTCGGAAGCGCAACTGCGCTGGGAACTAGGAAGATGCGCTTGAGTTCGGGCCGATGGTGACTCCGGTGGCGGTGCCACCGGAGGGCACTCAGCATCTGGTCGGCGGGATTCCGCTGGCCACTTTGGTTCGCGACTTTCATCGGCCGATGGTGAATTTCGCTCGCACGATGGTGGATTCGGCGACGGTAGCCGAAGAAGCGGTGCAGGAGGCATGGGTCCAGGTCTTGCAGTCGTCGGCGTCTTTCGAAGGCCGCTCCTCGGTAGGCACCTGGCTGTTCGGAATCGTCAAGAACACCGCCTCGCGGCATCGGCGTCGCGAATCGCGGATCCGCGACTACGAGGTACTGTCCGACGCGGACGCCGATCCGCTGTCGGGCCGCATGCATCTCGCCGGCCACGGCGATGCCGGGCATTGGAGTCTTCCGCCGTCGCGGCGCTTTCTTCCCGAGGACCGCACCGTGGCCCAAGAACTGATCGGCTACCTGCGAGCGGCCCTGGCCGCATTGCCGGAACGGCAGCGGCAGCTCATTATCCTGCGCGACCTTGTCGGCACCTCGAGCGAAGAGGCGGCGACGCTTCTTGACCTGTCCGCTGAGGCGCAGCGCGCGCTGCTGTATCGCGCCCGGGGAAACCTCCGCAACGAACTGGAGAAGCGGTACTGCCAATGACCATCTACGACAACACCGTTCCCGCGATCGACTGCGTCGATTTCGTCCGGCTGGTCGACGATCTCGTCGACTCGGATCCAGACCAGTGGGGTCCGATCGTCGCCAAACATCTCGAGGACTGCCCGCCATGCCTGGTCTATCTGCAA
This sequence comes from Mycobacterium ahvazicum, assembly GCF_900176255.2. Taxonomy (GTDB): domain Bacteria; phylum Actinomycetota; class Actinomycetes; order Mycobacteriales; family Mycobacteriaceae; genus Mycobacterium; species Mycobacterium ahvazicum. Next base: position 585,106 of record NZ_FXEG02000003.1, on the reverse strand, counting down.
CAAATGCTCGACCTCAAGATTCTGCTCAACCACGTCTTTGAGGGGGAGAAGCTCAGCGACGAGCACATCGCGGGGGTCCTCAATGGACTCAACAACTTCAAGGAAGGCGATCAAGGATGACGATCGAAGCGCAGGCACCGCAACGAGAATTACAAGTACCGATGCAGCGCACATTGGCCGGCTCGACTTCTGGTGCCGCCATCGGCCGGCTGGGCGACGACCCGTTCGAGCCGCTCAGCGTCGGTGCCATGGTGGAACGGGTCGCCGCCATGGCCGTGGAAAAGGCGGCACATCCCTGGGCGTTCTTCGTGCGGTCCCTGGTCGGCGGCGTGTTCGTGGCGTTCGGGGTATTGCTGGCATTGGTGGTGAGCACCGGCGTCAAGACGCCGGGCATCGGGAGCCTGCTGATGGGCTTGGCGTTCGGCATGTCCTTCGTACTGATTCTGGTATCGGGGATGTCGCTGATCACTGCGGACATGGCCGCGGGATTCCTCGCGGTGCTCAAACGCAGCATGCGGTTGCGAACTTACGTGTTCCTGGTATCGGTCGGCCTGGTCGGCAACATCGCCGGCGCATTGGTATTCGTCACGGTCTGTGGCGGGGCCGGCGGCCCGTACCTGGGCGCGTTCGCCGAGCGGGCGGCTACCGTCGGTGCGCTGAAAGCCGGCCAGCCGTTCTGGACGGCGTTCCTGCTGGCGGTGGCGTGCACCTGGTTCCTGCAGACCGCGATGTGCATGTACTTCAAGGCGCGCAGCGACATCGCACGAATGGCGTTTGCGTTCTACGGCCCCTTCGCCTTCGTGATCGGCGGCACCCAACACGTGATCGCCAATGTCGGCTTTCTCGGCTTTCCGTTGCTGCTCAACCTTTTCCACCCCGCGGCACCGCGTGGCGGGATCAGCTGGGGCTTCGGTGACGACGGGCTGCTCACCGACATCTGCATCACCACCGTGGGAAACCTGGTCGGCGGGACGCTGTTCGTGGCCCTGCCGTTTTGGGGCATCGCGCGCCTGCAACGGCGCCAGATCTAGAGCGCGAAGGTCCTGAAGTCCCGGTGGTTGGGGACCAAAGCCTCACGACCGACCCCCAGCGGGTCAATAGCGTTACTCCTGACGAAAGGAGTACGAAATGTCGGCACCTGTCAAAACACTCGGTATCGTCGTTGCGGTCGATGGCTCACCCGCATCGGACACCGCCGTTGTCTGGGCGGCCCGCGACGCGGCGATGCACAACATTCCGCTGACCCTTTTCCACGCGGTGGTGACTCCCACCACGACCTGGCCGCCGGTTCCCTATCCCGACTCGCTGTTGGTCAAGCTGGAAGATGATTGCCGCCAGCAACTCGCTCACGCATTCAAGTTGGCCGAGGAAGCAATGCCGGCAGGCCGTAAGGTCACCATTACCAAGGAGTTCGTCTACTCGACTCCGGCGCTGGCCCTGATCAAGATGTCCGACGACGCCGAGATGATCGTCGTCGGCAGCTCGGGTCGCGGGCTGCTGGCGCGCGGTGTGCTCGGTTCGGTCAGTTCAACCGTGGTGCGCCACGCTAAGTGCCCGGTCGCGGTCATCCGTGACGAAGACGTGCCGGACCCGCAGCGCGGCCCGGTTCTGGTGGGCATCGACGGTTCACCGGCGTCGGAACTCGCAACGGCGATCGCGTTCGATCAAGCGTCTCATCGGGGAGTCGATCTGGTGGCGCTGCATGCATGGAGTGATGTCGCAATCCTCGAACTTCCAGCATTCGACTGGGAGTCGGTCGAGGCCGAGGCCGAGCGCAGCCTCACCGAAAGGCTGGCCGGTTGGCACGAACAGTATCCCGATGTCACCGTGCGCCGTCTCCTGGCTCGGGACCTGCCGGCCCAACAGATCATTCAACAGACGAAGTCTCTGGAAGCGCAGCTGGTGGTGGTGGGCAGTCACGGCCGCGGTGGTCTCACCGGCCTGATCCTGGGATCGGTCAGCAATACCGTCCTGCATTCGGTGTTGGTGCCGGTCATCGTTGCGCGGCCGACGCAGGTGTAGGACCGAATCGGCCATTCACGACGTCACATGCCCATGCGCACAGTGCGCAGACGTCGCGCCCCGCGCGCATGACCGTCCGATCCGGGCGGATGAGCGCGGCGGTGGCGTGGCCCTCGCGCAGCCAACGCGCCAGCTCGTCGCCTGGCTGGGCAACCAGCACGATGAAGCCGCGCCGCGCCAGCGCGGCTTCATCGGCGGCACTCGGGCTGCGGGTGGTGATCAGGCCGAAGCCGCTTCCCAACACCTCGTCGAGCCGCTGATCACCGCCCAGCTGCGGGTTCGGGCACAGCGTGCCGGCGAGGTGGCCGGGCCGGCGTGATCTGCCCACCAGCGCGGAAGAAGACAGTGCCGGTGTGGTGGAGTCCACCACCTTGTCGCGCAGGCCAGGGATCAGCCGCAGCCGGGGCAGCACCACGCGGCGTAACGCGTCGCCCACCCGGGCGCCGCCGGTCATCGCACGACCGACGTTGAGCGCCAAGCGAATCAGGCTTCGGGTGTGCGGTTTACGTTCCTGCTCATAGGTGTCCAGAACGGCAGGAGCAAGATTGCCATGGTGTACCCCGGCGATCTTCCAGGCGAGATTCATCGCGTCGCGTACCCCGGCTCCCATGCCTTGGCCGATAAACGGGGGAGTGAGGTGCGCCGCGTCACCGAGGATGAAGATGTTGCCCCGGCGCCAGCGCTCGGCGATCTGGGCGCGAAACGTGTACTCCGCGACGCGCAGCAGCGTCAGCTGGTGGTCCTCGACACCGGCGGTCCAAGGTGTGATCAACGGCCGCAAGGCAGTCAAAGTGCCGAATTCGTCCGCACTTTCGTCGTCGAGCAACCGAAACTCCCAGCGGTAGCGTGACGCTCCGATGCGCATGTAGGTGCCCGCGCGCGCCGGATCGCACACCTGGTGCACGCCTTCCCACTGGTGCAGGTCGGTGTCGGTGGCGACGTCGACCACCAGCCAGCGCTGTTCAAAGTTCAAATCCTTGATCGCTGAGCCTATTTGGGCGCGCACCAGGCTGTTGGCTCCGTCGCAGCCCAGCAGGTAGTCGGCATCGACCTGGTGCACGGTGCCGTCGGTGCGGTCGGTGAAGGTGACGCGCACGTATTCGCCGGTGTCGGTCACATCGGTAACCTCGGCGTCGCCGCGCAGTTGAGCCTGCGGGCGTCGCTTGAGGTTTGACCGCAGTAGTGCCTCCAACTCCGGTTGGTCGAACATGTTGGCCTGCGGAAATCCATTGCGGCTGCGGGCGGTGTCGCGAGTGAACTCGGCGAGGACGCGAAGACGACGGTCGAGCAATCGCAAGCCCAGCGTCGGCCGGGAAATGGCGGCGAATTCGTCGGCGATGCCGAGCCGGGCGATAATCCGGTAAATCTCGTCGTCCAGATGGACGGCGCGCGGTTGTTGATAGACGCCGCGCCAGCGATCGAGGATCAGGTTGTCGACGCCGTACTGAGCCAACAATGTGGCGGCGGTGATGCCGGTAGGTCCGGCGCCGACGATCACGACGGGAACGCGCCGAATTGCCTTAGTGCTCAATCGAATCGGACTGTGTTGCGCTGCGCCCCGAGGTCGATGGCTCCGTCATCGGTGGCGACCGACGCCTCGACGACGTCCCCGTGTCGCAGATAATTCGGGTTGCCGGCCTGACGACTGAAGAACACCTTCCACTTGAGGGAGGTCGGCAGCAGGTTCCCGATCATCGCCAGCGGCTTGGGTGGAGCGCTGAGCGCGGTGCCGGCCGGGGTGCCGGTGAGCACCAAGTCGCCGGGGGCGAGTTCCTGGAACTGGGTGAGTGACTGCAGAGCTTGCAGCGGCCGATACAACATATCCCCGTCTACCAGCGCGTTCTGCCGTTCGACGCCGTTGACGCTCAGACGCAGCCGCAGATCGCCGAAGCGGGCGAGCTCGTCGGCCGTCAGCAACACCAGCTCCGGTCCCACCGGGGTGAACGTCGGATACGACTTGGCCTCGTAGAACTGGGTTTGCGGAAGCTGGACGTCACGCGCCGAAACATCGTTGGTGACCACCAATCCGGCGATGAACTCGGCCAAGTTCGCCTCGGAAATGGTGGTGCCGACCGGGATTGCGCGCCCGATCACCAACCCGATTTCCACCTCGTAGTCGAGCAACTGAACGTGCGGCGGTTTGACGATCTCGTCGAACGGACCGGTGATCGATGCCGAGGCCTTGCGAAAGAACGTCAGCGGAACCGATGCTGGGTCCATGCCCGCGTCCCTGACGTGCGACTCGAAGTTGGTCATTTGAGCCACTACTCGGCACGGCCGGGTCACCGGCGAGAGCAACGGGAGGTCGGCCACCGAGACGGTGTCGGTGTGCGCGGCGGCTTCGATCGCCGCTCGATCCGCCAGCAGCGCGCCGGTCGTGGTCGCCGCGGTGTCGATCTTGGCCGCACCCGTCCCGGTTTTGAGCCACCAGGCTTCGGCAGTACGCAGGACGGAAACGGTCATGATGTGGGTACTTTCAGTAGGCCGATGAGGCGGCTGATGTCGAACTCGTTGCGGGCACGCAGCGCGGTGATTATCGAAACCAGTTCGTGGCGAGCCGATTTCAGATCAGTTCCTAAAAAGTCTCTGGTCGCTGCCGGTCCCCACTGGGCCAAGCCGGACGCGCGAAACGGTGCCCAGCCGGGTTCGACGGTGTTGTCGAACAGGTCTCCGTCGGCGAAGTGCTCGACCAGAAATCCGTCGGGATCGCGCCAATAGTCGAAGATCTGGCTGCCCTGGATGTGCCTGCCGATTCCCCACGACCGAAAGTAGCCACGCTCGTGCAAGTATTCGCCGCCCGCGGCCAGGGCATCGAGATCGCTGACCTGATAAGCGGAATGGACGTAGCGGTTCGCCGGACCCAGAGCCAGCGCCAGCGTGTGGTGATCGGCGGGGGTCGCTCCTCGATCGCACCGGATGAAGCTCATGGTCGGTCCGCGCTCGCGCTGACCCGGAAAGAACAGGAAGTCGCTGACGACCATCCCCAGATTGTCCAGATACCAGTTCAGAGTTTCGACGTACTTCGTGGTCTGCAGCACCAGGTGACCCAGCCGTTGCACTCGGGCGGGCACCCGTGCCGGGCGCTGGCCGGCGTTGATCCGCTGCGGGTGGTCTCCGAAGTTGAACGTGTGAGGCTGCTGACTCGGCAGTTCCGGCAGCTCGTGCGTGCCGGCGACCACCCGGACCGGCATGCCGCCGGGGTCGACCAGGTCGACCGTCACGCCGCCGAGGGAATCCGGCAGCGGCCGCGCGCGGGTGCCGCACGCGTCGGCCAGGCGCAACACGTCGGCCTCGTCGCCGGCCCGAAAGGCCGCGCCGGTGAACCGGGTTCGGGGACCGCGCCGCACGATCACACAGGGTGCACCCGTCCGGGTCCCACGGAGCTGGATTTCGTCCGGGCTGCGCTGTGCCGTGTGAAACCCGAAGTCTCGCGCGAATGCCTCGGCGCGGAGCAGTTCCGGCTTCTCGAACTCGAGCCATGCGATGTCGACGACCTTGATCACCGGGTTCCGGGACCGGCCGCTCGGTTCACCCGGGAGTGCGCCCTGCTCGCTGTGCAGATCCCGGTGCGTGGTGCTGGCTTGAGTAAACATAACTGACGAAATCGTCACATACGAGACAATGCTCAGTCAAGGTATCTGACGAAATCCTCAAAAGTGATGCATACTTTGTGAGATGAGCGCGATGCCGGAGGAGGCCGCTCCGCCCAATCGGCTGGAGCGGCGCAAGCAGCGCACCCGGGCGGCGCTGATCCAGGCGGCGCAGCGATTGATCGCCGAGGGCAAGCTCAACGTGCCGGTGCTCGAGATCACCCAGGCCGCCGACGTCGGAATGGGTTCCTTTTACAACCACTTCGGCACCAAGGAGGAGTTGTTCGAGGCCGCGGTCGCCGACGTGCTCGATGCCCACGGGGCGATGCTGGACCGGCTGACCGAATCGATCGACGATCCGGCGGAAATCTTCGCCGCCAGTTTCCGGCTGACCGGTCGGCTATTTCGTCAACGACCCCAGGAGAGCGAGATTCTGCTCGCGCATGGGCCCGCGTTGCTATCGTCCGACCGCGGCCTGGCTCCCCGGGCGCTGCGCGATATCAAGGCCGGCGTCGATGCGGGCAGGTTCGACGTCGACGACCCGGAACTCGCCCTCGCCATGGCCGGCGGTGCACTGCTCGGGCTCGGAAAGCTACTGCGCGACGACCCGGGCCGCGATGACGCGCGTGCGGCCGACACCGTCACCGAAAATGTGCTGCGCCTGTTCGGGTTGGGGGCCGACGAGGCCCGCGACGTTTGTCGGCGTCCGCTGCCCGACGCGTTCAGCCAAGGCTAGGTCAGCCATAAATCGGCGTCACGTCGACGAGTGATCGTCGCCGGCGCTCAACCTGTCGTCGTCGCGGGCGCCGCGGGTCGCGGGCTGACCTGTTTGGGACGAAGCGCCACCAGGAGCGTGCCGACCGCGAAGACCCCGACCGTAACCCGGGCAAAGTGCTCGTCCGGGGCGAACCCGTCGGCGGCGACGAACTCGAGGCCATATGCCGCGAGCACGGCTCCCAGCACCATGACCGGTTCGGCCCAGCGCTGCGGCAGTGGAATTCCGAGCAGGGGGAGTGGAGCGGCGAACAGGCGCCGTCCCCACCACAACAGCATCATCTCGACCGCCGTCACGAGTCCCAGGATGGCAACCCATTGCAGCCGGCCCAGCCACCACTGCGCCGTGCCCTCCGCGGGTTGCATCAGCAAGCCGGCCGGGTAACAGACGAGGGCCACGATCACGACGGGAATCATGTGCCACAGATAGAGGGCCATCACGTTGTTGTTGCCGACGGCGAGCACTCGCCGGATCGCGCCCGCGCGCAGGATGCGATTGAGCGCCGGGGCGGCCGCCATCGCGATTCCGGCCTGCGCACAGCCGAATGCGAGCATGGCGACCGTCGGGGGTGAGGTGTTCTGCACGGCCTGGCCGGGAACGCCGATCATGCTGACCGGATAGCGCGCCAGCCAGATCAGGAGTGCGAGTGCGATAGCAGATCCGGTGGCGAGCAGCAGGGGCCTACGGCCGGCCAACAGCCCACCATGCCAAGCGATGCCGAGCTGATACAGAGTTCCCCAACAGAACAAGTAGTTCAGCCAGCCGAGGTCGTGCAACGGCCCCCGCTTCAACGTGGTGTCCACCACGGTGACCGCCACGGCGACCACTACCGGCACCCACAGCCCCCAACGGCGTTGTGCGGCAATCGCAATCGGAGTCAGCGAAACCACCAAGACGTAAACGGCGAGGAACCACAAGTGCATCGCCACCGCCCAGCCCGCATATTCCAGTAGCGAGCCGCCGACACCGTAGGCCGCGGCAGCCACCACGATCGCCGAGACCAGCGCGACGTAAACGACGGTCGGGCCCAGAACCCGCGCGAGCCGGCGCCGAAGCCAGGCCTGGCGCGACACCCCGCCGCTTTCGCGGTGATGCGTCCAGGACACCGCACCCGCATAACCGGCCACCAGGAAGAACACCGGGACCGCCTGAAACGGCCAGGTCAGCCACTGTGTCCAGGGCATGTCGACGAGCGGATTCTGCCGTCCGAATTGACCGTCATGGTAGGTCACGGATCCGGCCAGCCAGTGTCCCAGCACGATCAGGATCACGCCCGAGACGCGGTAGTAATCCACTGCCAGATTGCGGTCCGGACGCGGGGTGTCTGCCTGGTCCATCAGGTCGCGCGAAGCTCGAGCGGATACACAGCGCCACGGTACCCGTTCGCGGTCAAGCCGCATCGGAGATCAGCTGGTGGAAATTATGTGGTTGCGGCGCGCCGATTTTCACAGCGCGTGGTGCAGCTCCAGCGATTCGGCGGTGTCGCCATCGGCTGACACGATCTGGGCAACCAGCTTGCCACCCCGGACCACCTCGATCGTCTGCCCAGCGGCAACCCTGTCGAAATAACGCCCCGCGCGCTTTCGCAGTTCGCCGAGTTCGATCCGTCGGCCAGCGTCCGCCGTGGTCGGGATCATCCTCGAATCACCCGCCGGCACGATCCGCGCCAGCAACCTGCCGCCTCGGACGACACAAATCGTCTCCCCGCCGGCGACCCGATCGAGGCACCGCCCGGCGCGCGTTCGCAGTTCGTCCAGCCCGACCCAGCCGCCGGCGTCCGGTGCCACGACCGTGGCAGAGCGTGCGGGAATCGGAGCCACCCGCCAGTCGCCGACTGGCACGATCCGGGCCACCACCTTGCCGCGACGGACGACGTCGATAGTCTCCCCGGCGGCTACCTGCTCCAGATACGCACACGCGTTGCTCCGGAGTTGGCCTAGGCCAATCACTTCCCGCATTTCGCTCCGATCTCGGTCTGCATCCGCGGTGCGTTGCGCCGGGCTGGGCGCAAAGCCGCGACACGCTCCGATTGACGGAGCCGACCGTCGACCGCCAGTATATGACTGTACGTGCGGTCAGTGTCAACGATTCTGCCGTACTCGGCGCTGAATTGAGGAAACCAGCACGACGACGTTGAGGGCTGGACGATTGTTCTTGAAAAGCGCTGTGAATAAGGGAGATTGACGCAACATGGGGCTCAGCCGGGTGGTGCGAGCATGTCCTTCCAGCCGTCGTCTCCCGTTTTGGCCGAATTTTGGACGGAGTATTTGACACCGTCGGGTCCCACCAGTTCACCGCTTTGTGGGCTGTAGACGGCCGGGGGAGGGGCGCCGGGAGTGTAGACGCAGGGATTCGGCTGTTGCCCATTGCATTGCACGGTCCCCGATCCCGGCCGCTGCAGGACATCGCTGATCGGAGGCGGTGTTCCCGCTACCCGGTCGGAAGGCGCCGGGTTGAGGCCGTTGTCGATCGACGGCGCGGGCATCACCTGGCCGGGTTTCACCGGCTGGTCGCAGCGCGCCGCGGGCGCCGGGCAGGTCAGGATTTGGTTCGGGTCGCCGTACCAGGGGTTGGTTCCCGCCGGAACGTAGGGTTTGGGGTCGCGGCACTCCCGGGGGGTCGCGGCGCGCTTGCCGGGGACGTCGACACACGGGAGGTTGCGTGCTCCGCGAACGGCGTTGGCCGGAGCGTCCTGCGGGATCTTGCAATACGTTCCGGATGGCATCGGCGCCAGGCTGGTATCGGCCGGCGACCGCCACTGCGATGCCGGGAGAAAGCCGGTCAGGCACGGCGGGGGGTGGTTGATCGTCAGCGAGGTGCCCAGCGCGGCGTAGCCCGGGAAAGGCGTCGTCACCGTCTGGCCTTCCGCTGCGCCCTGGGGATATGCGACCAGCAGTTGCTCGACGCCTTTGTGGTAGCGCTTGAGCATGTCCCACACGATCTCGAGATTCGCCAGTGTCTGCGGCAGCGACTCCCTTACGTCGTTGAAGACCGCATCGACCTGATCGGCGGTCGGCGCGGCGTGGGTCAAAATGCTTTGCACCCGCTGGTCGTTTTCCGCGCTCTGGGCGGCCAGGATGTCCAGATTGTGCGACCAGCGCCGGATCGAGTCACCCGAATCGACCTGGCTGTCGATGATCGGCCCGGAGTTTTCAATGATGTCGTCGACGTCGCCGAGGTTGGTCTTGAAGTCGCCGGCGATCGCCTGCGTCGCATCGACCAGGCGTTGCAGCGCGGGGCCCAAACCTCCTACCGCTTGCGCTGTTTCGTCAAGCAGGGCGGCGATTTTCTCCTTGGGCAGGGCGGCCAGCCCGCGGTTCGCCGCGTCCACCGCCGGCCCGATCTCGGTGGGCACGGTGCCCTTGGTAACCGTCTGTCCCGGCGCGAAGTACGTGCCCGGGTTGCCCGACGACACCAGATCCAGATACTGCTCACCGACCGCCGACACCGAATGTACGTTCGCCGACGCGTCAATCGGGATCTTGTAGCTGTCGGCGATACTCATGGTCACTCGCGCGCCCGTCTCGGTCGGTTCGACCGCGGTCACGGTGCCGATGGTTTCACCGCGGTAAGTCACGTTGGCGGTCTTGTACAGACCGCCCGATGCCGGCAGGTCCGCCTTCAGCGTGTACCGGCCAATCCCCGCCGCGGTGGGAATCTGCAAGTAGTACCACCCCAAGGCAATTGCCGTGATCACGCTGAGAATGCTGAAGATGATCAACTGGCGCCAGATGAAGCGCGTCAACATTGCCTATCCGCCCTTTCGACCAGCGGACCGCCCGGGGCATCGTTGGGGTTCGGCGTGTATCGGACGTCGGGGATCATCGTTTCGGGGTCACGGCCCCACGACTGCTCGAGCGCGCGCAGCCCTCCGGAGAAACCGGTCCCGGTGAGGATTGCGTTGTCGACCGAGCTGAGGGTCAGGTCGAGCGTCAGCGAAAGGTTGAAGTAGTCGCCGCGGAACGACTTCGGCACGGCGTCGACGTCGAAGGGCCGCACGAGGATCAGCTTGAGGGCGCGGATCAGATACGGCGAGGCCCGGCCGAGTTCGCGCAACGGGCATTGCAGCGACAGCAGGTCGGAATGCAGGTCGCTTCGCGAGCCGGAAAGATATTGGTCGGCAACTGCGCTCAGCCGTCCTGTCGAGTCGACCGCATCAACCAGAAGTTTCTGCTTGTCGGCGAAATGCTTTAACAGCGGCGGGAACTCGGTGAGGACCCGATCCAAGACATCCGAGCGCGAGCTCACGTACGCCAACAATCGGTCGGTGGAATCGATCGCTGCAGTGATGTCCTCGCGTTGCTCGTCGAGTCGGGCGGTGAAGGTGTCGAGCTTGCCCAGGAAGGAGTGGATCTGCTCGGCCCGCCCATTGAGGATGTTGTAGACCTCGTTCTGCAGCACTTCGAGGTTCGGGATACCCCCGCCGCGCAGGATCAGCGCCAGACTGGCCAGGGTCTGCTCGGTCGTGGGGTAGGCGAACGAATTCTTCAGCGGGATGGTGTCGCCGTCCCTGAGCGGCTCTGCGGACGGGTTGGGCGGGGAGGTCAGCTCAATATGTTGAGAACCCAGGAGACTTGTCTGCCCGATCTTGGCGGTGGCGTTCTTGGGCAACTTGACGTTCTTGTCCAGACGCAGCGTCAGCGTGGCGACCCAATTCTTCAGCTGGATCGCGCGCACCGTGCCGACAAAGACGTCGGCCACCCGAACCCGGCTATTGTCGTTCAGCGCCAGCGTGTCGGGCATCTGGACGTAGACGGTGTAGGAGCCGGGCCCGCTCCCCGGGCCCCCGGGCATCGGGATATTCGCGATTCCGTGCCACTTCGAGCACGACGTCAGCGTCACTGCGGCCGCGAGCAGAGCTAGCCCCTGCCACGCGCGGTGGCGACTGCGAGAAGCCCACGTGCGCAACGTGGTTGAGCCTCTCACGAGCCCGGTCCCGTCGACGCGGCGGCCTGCGCGGGCGGTGGTGGTCCAGCTGGAGTCGGTGCGACCGGTCCCGGGATCACACCCGGTGCCGGGGGCGGTGGCGGAATCGGCACCTGGGGCAGGCCGATAACAGGCGCGACTGGGTTCTCGTCGTAAGCATTCGGCGGTCCGGGCGGCGTCTGCAGCCCTGACGCCGGCGGTGCGATGTCGGGGCCGCCCATCAGTTCGGCCAGCGATTCGGGGGTCAACAGGCCCCCGGTGATCGGGCCCACCTGGACGCCCTGCATCCCGGGCGCGACAACCCAACCGGGCTGGGTGTTGCGGTGCGACAACGGCGTATCGGGCACCCAGACCCCCGGAACGGTGGTGTCCTTGTACCCGTTGGGCGGCTGCAACCGCGGCTCGGAGTAAGCGACCTCCTTAGGCAGCGTCTCGGCGGTGCTGAACAGGTTCAACCCGAATGGCAGGTAGTTGAACTTGATCGCGTCGAGAATCGGCGCCAGGTACTGCGCACACAATTCGGCGGAATCTTGATAACCGAGCCTGCTGCCGGCCTGAATCATGCTGCACACGAACTGCATTGGATTCGCGAAGTTCGGTATCGCCGGGATCGACATGACCGCACCGTGCGCCGGGTGGTAAATCTGGCTGAGGTTGGTCTCCAGCGTCGGCAGCACATGCAGCGCGGTCTCCAAACCATTCAGCGGCTCGGGTTGTACCAGCGTGGTGGTCAAGTTGGCGAGGTTGGCGATATCGTGCGCGAACACGCCACGGTTCTTGGCCAAAAACGGGCGCAGTGTCGAGAGCAGGCTGTCGAATTGCTGTATCGCCGTGGCAAGGTCGCCGTCAGACCCGGTCAACCTGTCGGTGAATTGAGCTAGGTTACGATTCAACGCGACGAATTGTTGGTCGTCTTTGTGCAAGGCGTTGACGAACAAAGCCAGGCTGTGCACCACCGCGAAGAAATTGCCACGGCCCTGATTCAGCGCGGTGAGTGCCCGCGACAGGCTGTCCAGCGTGGCGTTGATCTGCTTGCCCTTGCCGGCCAGTCCGTCCGCGTAAGACTCGATGAGGTCACCGAAGGGGCCCTTGGGCTGCTCGGGGGTCGGGCCGAGTTTGTTGATGGTGTTGGCGACGCTCTCGCGCAGTTCATCGAACTCCGTTGGCACCTGGGTACGCTCGATCGGGATGACGGCGTTGTCGGTCATCACCGGGCCGCCCTTATACGGTGGCTCTAATTGAATACTCCGCGATGCCACCAGGGTTGGGTTCACGACCACGGCGGACGCGTTGGCGGGCACCTTGTATTTGTTGTTGTAGTGAAACGTCACCTTCATCTTGCCGCCGGCCGGCTCGATCTTGTCGACTGAACCCACCCGAACGCCCATGATCTGGACCTTGTCCCCGGAATAGAGCGCGTTGGCGGCGGGGAGATAAGCGACCACGGTGTTGGTGGTCAACTTCTGGTAGAGCCGCCAGCCGGCGAGCCCCACAGCAATGGCCAGCACCAGTACCAATGCTCCGACGACGCTGCGGCGCCCAGGGCGGCGGAAATTAAAGATAGCGCTCAATTCTGGCTACCTCCCGTGATGCCGCTGCCTCCCGTGCCGCCGGGGTTGATGAACGGCGCCGGCAGCTGGGTCCCGGGTCCGGGCGGCGCGGGTGGCCCTGGCGGCAGACCCGGCGCCAACGTCGACGAGTGCGGGACGGGACCCGCGGGCTGCAGGTTCTCCGTGCGTGCGCCCGGCGGTGCCTGGGCGGGCAGGGGCGCCGGCGTGCCCGGCACGTCGGGCGGCGGTTCACCCGGACGCCCGGCGATCGCGATCCCCGGTGTCGGTGGCAGACCATTCGGGTTTGGCGGTGAGGTCTGCACGTCGATCGGTGCCGGGAAGGCGCCGCCGAACGGCCCGGCGTCTATGCCCATGCAGGGCAGCGGGTTCCACGGCCGCGGGGGAGCACCGGGCGCCGGAACGTACGAACACGCCGTTCCCGGTGGGACGGCCGGACCCGGATGATCCGGGGTGCCTTCGGACACTGGGGGTGCGCACCGTTGGGCAACCGGGTGCCGTTGGGGTCGGGCCAGCGGAACGCGGGCAGGCCGGCGCTGCGCCAGAAGTCCTCCGGGTCGATCCCACGCTTCTTGAAGGCGGCATCGACAGACGGCTGCAGGACCCAGTACGGCAGCAGATTGGACAGGACGATCTTGAAGAACGGTCCGGATGCCACGGATTCGCCCAGCGATGCCGCGAATTGACTTACGTACGTGAGAGTTTGAGCCAAGTCGTCCTTGCGCGCCACCAGCACATCGCTGAGGGCACGCAACTGTTCGAGGACGCGATTCAGGTTCGGGTTGTCGTTGATGAATCCCTGCACCTGTGTCGAGAAAGCTGAAACATTTTGCAGCAGTGCGTCAATCGCCCTGCCGCGTTCGTTGAACGCGGCAAGCAGCGTCTTGGCGTTGACGAGCAGCCGGTTGATTTGCTCGCTGCGGTCACCGAGCACGCTGGCAACCTGGCTGGCCTGAGTGAGTAGGTGCTTGATCGCGTCGTCGCGCTTGCCGATGGTGTCGGAGAATTTGGTCAATCCGTCGAGGGCAGGGCTCAGGTGCGGATACGTCTGATCGATGGTCTGCGACAACACATTCAGCGATTGCTTGACCCTGTCGATGTCCCAGCCCGCGGCGGCCTTGTTGACATCGAAGACCGCGTCGTAGAGCTGGTAGGGGGTGGTGCTTTGACCCAGCGGCAACACGCCCCCAGGCCGCAACGTCTGGGCTCCCCGCGGCTCGATCTCGAGCACCTTCTTACCGAGGATGGTGTCGGTCTTGATCGCGAGCCTGCTCTCGGTGCCGATGGTGTTGGCGCCGATGGAGAACTTGATCACGACGTGGTCGCCGTCGATGTCGAGCCCCTCCACCGTGCCGACGTTCACACCGCTGATGCGCACCTTGTCGTTCTTGTTCAGTTGACCGGTATCGGTGAACTGCCCGTAGTAGCTGGGACTCGCGAACAGCATCGGGACACTGGTGAAGCTTTGGCCGACGGCGACGACGAGAGCGAGCACGGTGATGCCCATCAGCCCGACCCGGCCGCGGTTGAATTCCGTCAGTGTTCTCATTGCGGCGTGCACCTGCCCGTGGGCTGCTGCCAGAGCCGGACCGTGCGGACCGGGCCGCCGGGCTGCAGTCCGTTCCACTTGATCGTGAGGTCGCAGAGGTAGAAATTCACCCAGTCGCCGTAGAGTCCGATGCTGCGCCCGATCAGGTTGAGCGCTGTCGGAGTCTTGCGGATCAGGTCGTCGAGTTGATCGCTGCGGTCGATGAGCGGCTGCTGCAGCGCCTGCAGGTAGTTGATCTCCTTGTGCAGCAGAGCGCGGTCCTCGGCCAGCAGGTCGGCTACCGTTCCGGCGGCGTTGCTGATGTTCGCGGTGCCCGCGGCCAGTGGATCGGCGTGATTGGCCAGCCCCGTGATCAATTTCTCGAAATCGTCCACGGTCTGGTCGAATTCCCTGCGATGCCTGACCGTGGTGTCCAGCACGACGTTCAGGTTTTTGACTACCTCGCCGATTGCCTGGTCGCGTTCGGCCAGGTGCGCGGTCAGCCGTGCGGTCTGATCGAGGATGTCGTTGATCGTGCCGCCCTGCCCCTGAAACACAGTGATGATGGCCGACGCGATCGTGTTGACCTTTTCCGGATCGAGCGCCCGGAACAGCGGCTTGAAACCACCGATCAGGGCATCGAGATCCAGCGCCGGTGACGTTCGAGCCAGCGGGATGAACCCACCCGGCGGCAAGACCCGGTCGGCGCCCTCGCCTTCGCCGCGTTTGAGCTCCAAATAGCGGTCGGCGAACAGATTCAGATAGCGGATCTGCGCGGTCGTGGACTCATAAAGCGGTATCGAGCGATCGACGGTGAAGTCCACTCGCACTCGCGTGCCGCCTTGCACCAGCTGTACCTTTTCGACCTTGCCGATCTCGACCCCGGCCGCGCGGACGAACTGGCCGTCTTTCAGGCCGGTGGCATTGCTGAATTCCGCGGAATAGCTGTTGGTGCTGTTGAAGCGCATTTGACCGAACACCACAACGATCGACAGGGTGATCAGCAGCAGGACAAATGAGATGGTGCCGAGCTTGATGGCGGGTCCGGTGATTTTCATGGGTTGATCGTGTTGTCCCCGACCTGGCGGCCCCACACATACTCAATTGCGTACGGGGAGCCGGTTTCTAGATGGTTATACGGCGCGAGGCTGGCGCCGGTGTCCACCACCAAGGACGGTGCCGGCCACAGGTCATGGGTGATGGCCTGCCAGCACCCCGGAGCGCCCCCGGGACCGCCTCGAGCATTCACCCGCGGCAGATTGTCGGGATACACATAGGGATTCGGCGCCCCGCCCACCACACCGGCCAGCCCGAGGAGCCCCATGGTGGCCGCGGTGCCGGCCAGCCCGGGCAGGGTCAGCAGGCCTCCCAACCCTGACGTCAGCTCGGTCATGGTGTGCAGCGCGTAGCCGTTGCCGCCGCCCGTTGTCTCATAGGCGTGGGGTTCTTCGTCGTAGTAATTGCGGACGGTGCAGAAGATTTCGGGACTGTAGGTGTCGAGCAGCTGCGCGGTGGGCACCAGATCGGCGGTCCCGCGCTGCAGGTAGGGGCCGCCTCGCCGGACGATGTCCTCGCCCGTGTTGCCGAATCCCGCCGCCGCCAACAACGCAGCATCCAGGTCGGATTCCTGGCGGTGCAACGTACGCGCCGTTATCACGGAGTTGTTGAGGGCGTCGAACAGAGAGGGTGCCGCGTCGGCATACGTGTCGCCCAGTGCCGCCAGTTGCCGGATGTCGTGCCGGATCCGCGGCATCTGCGGATTGATGTCGTCGAGAATCGCGTTGGCGTTGACGATCGACTGCCCGAACTTGTCGCCCAACCCGGTGAATGCGGCTGCGGCCGCGGCCAGCGTCAGATTCACCTTGACCGGATCCACCTTCTCGGTGATCGAGTTGAGGGTCTCGAACAGCGTATTGAACTCCGTCGTCACCGATCTTGCATCGATGATTTGATTAGGTGTAATACGTTGTGGGGTAGGGTTTTTCGGCGAAGTAAGCGACACGTACTTGTTGCCGAACACCGTGGTGGCCTTGATATTGGCGTCCACATTCGCCGGAATGAGGTTGACGTACCTCGGATCGACATCCAAGACGAATTTGGCCGCCGGGACACCGTCACGTTCGATCTCCGAAATGCTGGACACCCGGCCGATTTCCGCGCCGTTGTAGGTGACCTTCGAACCCGGATCCATCACCAATCCGGACCGGGGCGCCAGCATCGTCAAGTTCGTCTTCGGCGTGAGCTCGCCCCGGAACTGCAACCACACGAGCGCCAGCACCAGCGCCGCGACCGCCAAGAACACCGCGGCCGCGGTCTTATACGGCGGGATACGCGGCTGATTCTCCTTGACTTTCGGGGCCGGGGCTGTCATTGGCGGCTACACGGTGAGGTTGAAGTTCGGGCTTTTGCCATAGACCGCCATGGCGGTCAGCACGACCACGACAACGATCGTGATCAACGACAGCCGCATCGACCGGCCGACCGCTTCACCGACGCCGACCGGGCCGCCGGTGGCGGTGTAACCGTAGTAGCAATGGGTGGTCATCACGACCACCGCAACCAGGATCACCTCCGCGAAAGACCACCCCACGTCGGTGAGGCGCAGGAATGTGTGGAAATAGTGGTTGTAGGTGCCGATGGACTGCCCGTAGAAGAACACCGTGGTGACCTGCTGGGACAGGAAGGCCATGGTCATCGCGAATCCGTAGAGCGGGACGATGACGACCAGACCCGCCATCACGCGGGTCGACGCCAGAAAGGCGACCGACCTGATCCCCATCACTTCCAGGGCGTCGATCTCCTCGCTGATGCGCATCGCGCCCAGTTCGGCGGTGGCCCCGGCACCGACCGTGGCGGCCAGCGCCTGACCGGCGGCGACCGGTGCGACAAACCGCACATTGACCAGTGCGGCCAGAAATCCGGTGAATGCCTCGACACCGATGTTTCCCAGCGTCGCGTAGCCCTGAATGGCGACCAGGGAGCCGGCGGACAGGGTGATGAAGCCGACGATGGCGGCCGTGCCGCCGACCACGGCCATGGCGCCGGTGCCCATCCCCATCTGGGCCACCATCCGCAGCAACTCCTTGCGGTAGTTGTGCAGTGCGTACGGGATCTGTGCGACCGCGCTCAGCGCGAACCAGACCATCTCTCCGATCTCGACCATCAGCCGCACCGGGATGTGCCGGTATCGAAGTAAGGCGGCCCGCGGGAAACGGATATGGGGCGCAGCGGCTGTCGTCATGTCAGCGCCCCGTTCCGAAGCGGACGCCGATGGTGGTCAGCGCGGCGTTAACCGCGAACAGCGCGATGAAACACAGCACCACCGTCTCGTTGACAGCAGTGCCGAGACCTTTGGATCCGCCGCGGACGATCAGTCCGCGATAACAGCCGACCAGTCCGGCGATCAGGCCGAACGTCGCGGCCTTGATGAACGCGATCACCACCTCGGGTAAGCCGGTGAGCGCTGTCAACGTCGAGAGGTAAGCCCCGCTCGAGACGTTTTGCAGGTACACGCTGAACAGGTAGCCGCCGCCCAGGCCTACGGCGACCACCAGGCCGTTGAGCAGCACCGCGACGATCGTCGAGGCGACCACGCGCGGCAGGACCAGCCGGTGGATCGGGTCGATGCCGAGCACCTCCAGCGCATCGATCTCCTCGCGGATGGTGCGCGCACCGAGGTCGGCACAGATGGCGGTGCCCCCGGCGCCGGCGACCACCAGCACCGTCACGATCGGGCCGAGCTGGGTGACTGCGCCGATCGCGGCACCGGCACCCGAGACGTCGGCGGCGCCGATCTCGGCGAGCAGGAGGTTGAGGGTGAAGATCAGCAACACGGTTTCCGGGATGGACACCGCGATGGTGGGCAGCAGCGATACCCGCATCAGGAACCAGCCGTTCCAGATGAACTCGCGCCATTCGAACGGCTGCTTGAGGGCCTTCGCGGTCAGCACGCACATCCGGAAGAACCCGCCGGCAACTTCTGTCCCCGGTCGGATCCTGGCGAGCACTCGGCCGCCTATCACGTTCGTCGTTGTCACCGGCGCGGCCTTCGACGTAACCACGCTCGGCGGATCGCGTCCCCAGCCGGTGTTCTCGTCGCCGTCGTCATATGCGCCCGCGATATAAGGTTGTCGCGAAAACTGGTCCGCCATATGAGATTTCAGATCCGGTCGGGACGACGGCGATTTCGGGCCTTTCCGCGCGGAGCCCCGGAGTCCGGGTTATCGCCCCCCGGATAACTATCGGCCGCGTTTGCTCCACGCAGCAACTATGGCACTAGACCGTACGGTCAGTCAATAAATTCGGACGACGTGGTCCGACCGTGCCAACCGCCCCGCGCCGGGCCATAGGCCGCGTGGGCGTCTTTGCCTGCCTGGCGGGCGCCGCAGCGTCGGATGCCCGCTGGAAACACCGCGCTCAACGGCGAACGGCCGCCGACGCCTCGGCGGTTCCAAATAATTTGATGCACCAATTCCCTTGGCGCGCAAAATAATCCGCGTTAGGCGGTCAAGTTGTCGCACTCGTTACTGCGGCAAGGCATTCGCGCACCACCGAGACGACGTTCGCCGACGGGTCCGCCCACTTGCTCAGCCCTAAGCGGTCGAGTAACAGCCCGCCGAGAAACACGTCGACAAAAGCGGCGCCGACTTGTTCCGGAGTTCGGGAATCGGCGGGATCAAACCAAACCCACATCCACTGCAATGACCCCCACAGTTGCAATGCCGCCAGCTCGACGTCCACGGTACGGAACACACCGCTCTCAATCCCGTTGCGGATCTCGTCAACGGCAAGAGCTTGTAGTTGCTGACGCAGCTTACGCACGTGCTGCATAGCCGGATCGTCGGACAACTGCACGACTTCACGCTGGCTTGCCACCGTCGCATTGCGGGCGATCACTTGCAACATGGCCGAGGCGTAGATGATCGCTGCGATGCGTTCGTGCGGCGTGTCCAGCCGATCCCATACCATCCCGAGCGCGTCGAGCTGCAGGCCCAGATGGGCCTCTTCCAATTCGCGCAACATCTGCGCTTTGGTTCCGAAGTGATGGACGATGGTGCCTTTAGACATGCCGAGCTCGTCGGCGATGTCACCCATATTCGTTCTGTCGTAACCGCGTTCGGCGACATAGCGGACAAACGCGTCGAGAATCTCGCTGCGTCTACCAGGCAATCGGGGCATCTTGAACCCTTCGGCTAACCGTACGAACGGTCTATCATAACCTCCGGGACATGAGAAGCCGCCCACCGGTCGAGCCGGCGTGGATCGTGTCCGGTAGTTCAGAGGGCCTTCAACGCCCGCGAGCCCGTCGCATCCGGTGCGGTGATCACGTGCGTGTTCGCACCGGGTGCTGACTTGATTTCGCCGGCGGTGTATATGGTCATGAGCTCTCTGCCATCGCTGTCCGCGATGCACACGTAGGTGTCGGTCTCGGGGTCGTAGTCGAAGCTGTCCCAAGCCAATACGAACGCCAAGCAATTGCCGTCACGATCTGTGACGACCAACTTGTGTACACCCGACTCTTTCAAGATCTTGGCGTCCTGCGCTCGCTGCTGAGGGGACCGATTGTGATGGACCGTTACGCTGTTCGACATTTGCGTACTCCTTTGCCGATGCAATCTTCGTCTGCCCGAGCGCTCAAATACTCCAATCTCCTGAACATTACTTTTCCGCATTACGTCCGACGAGGGCATTACGGCCCCTTCCAGGAGGCCGTAGGTCGCATCGCGCAGAGTCTGGCGGAGCTCAACCAGATTCGTTGGGATTGAATGTCAGAACCTCACCGAGCGGCCGCCGCGGCGTCAGTGGGGCTGCGTCGGTGGGGCCAAGTGCTTCGCCGACACGGATCAGGAGTTGTGGCATCGCCGCCCGCCCGATCAGGGTCGCGATGAGATCGCGGCTGGCCCACAGTTCGGTGAGTTGGGTCAGTGTGCACGTCGCCATCCCGGCTAACGTGCACTCCAACAACACCGCGGACAACGCTTCGCCACATCGCAGAGCATCAGCGGGCGTGTCCTCGTCGGTCGACAACACGAGCACGGTGGATTGGTCTCTTCCAAGCGGCGTGTGCCGCTCGTTGTGCGGGCTAACCGGGAAGGCCCTTCCGATGTCGACCTGATCGTTCTCGGCTGCCGACAACAGCGAGGTGCGCGGAATTCCGTCAACGTTCTCGAAATGACCTGTCCACCAGTCTAATTCGGTATGATACGAGGTATCGTATAGCCGCAGCGACTCGGTGAGCCGGGACGCGCGGGCTAATTGTGGCCGCAGCTCTTCAGGGATCACGTCGAGGTGAACTGTGGCGGTGTCCGCGGCTTCGCGCAGCCTCGCCTCCAACGCCGCCCAGTTGCTCGGTGGGGAGAAGGGGAGCCGATCGGTGCGCCGGTGCGCGATGGCCTCGGCTCGCGAGCGCCGGTCATCGGTGACGGGACGCTGCGGGCCGAGATCGACGGACGCGAGTAGATCGGAGTTCTCCGGGTCCGGAAAGAGATCGACCCGGCTGTCCCACCCTGCTGCTGCCAACGCCACGCGCAGATGGTCGAGCACGGCGCCGCAACTGATCAGCGCCTCGCGGCCCGATTTGTCGGCGGCCGGCAGGCTGCGGCTTTCATCGATGTAGAGGAGCAACCGTGAGCCGGTGGCAACCCACTGCCAGGGCTGGCTGTTGTGCAACGACGGGGCCCGGCAGGCCAGCTGCACGGCGTCCCTGACTACGTCGATGTCCACCAACGCATCCGGCATGTTCGACCTCCAATCTAAGGTCAATCGTGGAACACGAGCGCGAACAGCGCCAGGGTCGTTGGTCCTCGAGTCCAACAGGCACGAACAGGAGAACGTGGCATGAAACAGGCTCACCTCGGCGACCTGCAGGTCGGCCGTATCGGCTTGGGCGCGATGGGTATGTCCGCCGCGTATTCGATCGGTGGGTTCGACGACGCCGAATCCATCCGCACGGTGCACCGCGCCATCGATCTCGGTGTCACGCTGATCGACACCGCGGAGATCTACGGCCCCTTCGTCAACGAGGAGCTGCTCGCCCGCGCGCTGGAGGGCCGGCGTGACCGCGTGTTGCTGGCCACCAAATTCGGCCTGATCTCGCACACCGGACGCAACGGCCTCGACAGCAGCCCCGCCAGTATCCGCGTCGCGGTCGACGGATCGCTGAAGAGGCTGGCGACCGACCACATTGACCTCTACTACCAACACCGCCTAGACCGCGACACCCCGATCGAGGACACCATGGGAGCGCTCGCGGAGTTGGTCGCCGCCGGCAAGATTCGGCACATCGGTCTTTCCGAGGTCGGTGTCAACACCATCCGCCGCGCGCACGCGGTGCACCCCGTCGCCGCCGTGCAATCGGAGTACTCACTGTGGACCCGCGACCCCGAAGACGGGATCCTGGCGGTGCTGCGCGAGCTGGGAATCGGGTTCGTCCCATACTCGCCGCTGGGCCGGGGCTTCCTCACCGGCACAATACGATCCAACGCGGAGTTTCCCGACACCGACTATCGCAAGACCAACCCGCGCTTCTTCGACGAGAACTTCCAGCACAACCTGCGCAGCGCGGACGAGCTGCGTGAGATCAGCACCGACATCGGCGCCACCCCGGCTCAGGTCGCACTGGCCTGGCTGTTGGCCAAGGGATCCGACATCGTGCCCATTCCGGGGACCAAAAAGGTTGCGCGCCTTGAGGAGAACGTCGGTGCCGACGGCGTCGAACTCTCGCCTGAGCAGCTCTCCCGGCTGGACCAACTCACCCCGGCCGCCGGGGGCCATCACGCCGAAGCGCAAATGGAATGGATCGACCGCTAGCCGCTGGCTACAACGAACGTTTCAGCGCGGCAACGGTTTCCAGGTCTTCGAGGGCCGCGACACCGCGTCGCAAGCCTTCCATCGCGATGTCTTCGACCTGCATTCCGCCCATGCCCGCGGTGATCAACGGTGCGACATAGGCATACAGTGCGGCCTGCCGGTAGCGCAGCCAGAGGTCGTCGCGGTCCAGATCGGGTCCGCCGGCTGCGAGCAGTGCCTGTCGATAGATGTCGAGCAGTTCGCGCTGGGCACTCTGGCGGTCGTCGGGCGTAAGGCTCGTGACCAGGGTGTAGGCCAGTTCGCGGGACGGATGGCCGCGTCGCACGGCCTGCCAATCCAGTAGCCCGGCCTCGCCGTGGCGGAAGTAGATGTTGCCGGGGTGGGCATCGCCGTGCATGACGGTATGCGGTGCGGTGTCGATCACCGCGGCGACCGCGCGGTAGTTCTCGGCGATGAATCGGCCGTTCTCCACCGGGATGGTGGTGCGCTCAGCGAGGCGCTTCATCGAGGTGGTCATCAGTGAACCGGTCAACAGCGATGTGACGTCACCCGACGGTGTGTAGAGCCAGCCCAGCGGGCCGCGCCCGTTCTGGCGCATGCGGTTCCAGAACGTCGCGTGCAGGGTCGCCAGCAACTCGACGACGAGGCCCGCCTGGTCGGTGGACAGCGGGTGCAACGTGTCGGGGAAGACGCACGACTCGGGCAGGTCTTCCAGCACCAGCAGGTAGCGACCGGTCCAGGTGTCGAAAGCCGCGCCGTAGGCGATCGGGACGCCCGGGAGTTCCGGGGCGAGCTGGCTGTAGAAGCGCACCTCGGTGTGGCCCAGCCGGCCCAGCTCACCCATCAGCCGGGTGGCGGCGGTCTGCGCCGTGATCTTGACGAAGACCGACTCCGGTACGTCGTCGCCCGTCAGCACGAGCCGGGCCCGCGACGAGGTGCCGGCATCGCTGTTGAGCACCCGGATCGACCTGACATTTCGGCCCATCACGCGCGACAGCGCGGCGGTGGTGAGGTCGTCGACCGTACGGGGCAGTCCCGCCCGGCTGCCGACGACGGCGTCGGCGGTCACCCGGCCGATTCCCCGGCCGAGATGCGCGGCCAGTCCGACGACGGAAATGGCCTGTTCAACCGCATGTGTCATGACTGTCCATCCCTGGGTGCACCGGCGCCGGATCCAGGGAGCGGCGCGCGCGTACGAGTTGCCGAGACAAAAATAGCTCAATGTCTGGACATCAGACAAAGTGAGACTAATGTCTGATCTATGGCACCAGGGCTCGTACCAGGAACTGCTCGACGAATTCGCGCTTGTCGGCAACCGGGCGGAGTCGCCATGCCGGCGACAGCAGGAACAGCGTCGTCGTGCTCAGCCATTGCACGATCGAGCGGGGGTCGAGGTCGGTGTAGAGCTTGCCCGCGTCCTTCCATCGCTGCAGCAGCGGGCCGTAGTGCGCCAACATCAGTTCGATCATCGGTTCGGAGCCCAGCTGTAGAGCCGCCGGCACGGCGGTGCTCTCCGCGGCGAACAGCGCCTCGTTCAACGGGTTGCCCGCCACCGACTCCACCCGCGCCAACACCATCTCGGGTAGCGAACGCACCGGGTCGTCGGGGTGACGCAACGAGCCGACCAACTCGCCCAGCGCCGTGTCGACCCGCGCCAGCATCAAACCCAGCAGGACCTCGTCGCGGTTGGGGAAGTAGCGGTACACCGTCGAGCGGGATACGCCAGCCTCATCGGCCAACTCGGCCATCCGGATCTGGGCGTTGCCCCGACGCACGATGCAGCGGCCCGCAGCGTCCAGCAGCCGCCGCCGCGCCTCCTCGTCATCGAGGATCGCGCGGTCGTCGCCCCACCACCGGCTCGGCTCCATTGCAGCGATAGTAGGGGATGCGTTGTGCCATTGAGTATCTGATGCGCGAGGTTTCGTCACAAATTTTTCGCCGACCCGATGTGGTCGTTAAAACCGTTCGACGACAGTCGATTTCGTCATCAGGTGGAAAGGCAATTCATGGGTTACAGTGCCGCCGACGAGTCGTTCACCCATCAGCTGCCGACGACATTCGATCAGGTGCATGATCCCGATCCGACTTGGTCGGACCGGTGTTACTTCTTCGCCGCCTCGCCGGACGGCACCCTGCTGCTGGCCAGCGGCTACGGTAACAACCCGAACACCGGCACCGGGTTGGGATACGTCAAGGTCAGTTTCGCCGACGGCCGGCACTGGGATCTGTTGGCCGGACGTCCGATTGACGGTGGCGGCCGCGGCGATCTGAGGGCGGGTCCGATGCGCTGGACCTGTGTCGAGCCCCTGAAGAAGTGGCGTCTCGACGTGGAGCCCAACGATTCCGGAATCGCGTGGGAGCTCTATTACGAGCCCAGCGCGCCGATGTGGGAGCTGTTGCCGATGAAGGTGCACGACTCCGATGGCCGGATGCTCGCCGACATGTACCACATGAAAGAGCCGGGAAGATGGACCGGCTGGGTGCAGATCGACGGCGAGCGGATCAGTGTCGACGGCTTCCACGGCGGCCGGGATCGCACTTTCGGGGTGCGTGTCTCCGACAAGATCGATTTCTGGTTGTGGCTCGACGCCGGTTTCGAAAACCGTGCGATCGAGGCATGGATCATCGAATCATCCGATGGCACAGTCAACTACGTAGACGGCGGCATCACCCACAATAACGGCACGCTATCGAAGCGATTCGTGAAGATCGAGCACGACGTAGAATTCGACGCCGACCGCAAACGGCCCGCGCGGGCGGTGCTCGTTTTCACCGACGAGGACGGCACGACCTACCGGGTCACGGCCGACGCTCCGCATCAACACGTCAACGCCTACTACGGCCTGCCGATGGCGCACTGCCAGTATCAGGACCTCGGCGACGGTGCATACTTCATCCACTTCCAATGGGACAGCACTGATTCCGCGCAACTCAGCGAGACCGAGGGTAAATCGATGGCGCTGGACCAGTTGATGCGGTTTGAACTCGACGGCGACACCGGCTGGGGCATCTTCGAATTGCTGATGGGCGGCCGGGGCTATGCCCGTTACCCGAACTGGGCGGCGATGGACATGTCGGCCTTCACGCAGGACAAAACCCCGGTCGAACGGCTGCCGGACGATGGAGTGCGCCAATGACGCACGACACCAGCGTCGCTGAGTGTTTGACCGCGTGGCTGCGCACCCAACTCAACGCCGCCGAGGTCCGCATCGAGGGCCTCGATCGGGTGAACTTCGGCCACTCCGCCGAGATGATGGTGCTCACGGTCGTCACCGGGGACACCCGCCGTGATGTAGTGGTGCGGCTGCGCCCCAAACCGCCTGCGCTGCTGGAACCTTACGATCTCGCGCGTCAGTTCTCGATCCTGCGGGCGTTGCAGGACAGCGCTGTTCGTGTTCCGCCGGCACTGTGGCTCGAGGACAGCGGCGACGTCCTGGGACGGCCATTCTTCGTGATGGAGCGGGTCGGCGGTGACGTCTACGAAATGGAAGCACCCGCCGACGCGCCGGGCGCGACGGTGGTGCGGATGTGTCAAAGCCTGGCCGAACAGCTTGCGGCCATCCATTCTGTCGACCTCGAGCAGACCGGGCTTGACGCCCTTGACGACGGCGGCAACCACCTGCGCCGCGAACTCGACCATTGGGCAACCGAAATGGACCGGGTCAAGCGGGATTCATTGCCCGCGCTGGAACGGCTTTTGCAGGCACTGCGGGACAGCTTGCCGGAGCCGTGTCCGAAAGTCGCCCTGGTGCACGGGGACGCCAAACCGGGCAACTTCGCGTTCACCGACGGGGAGGTCAGTGCGGTCTTCGACTGGGAGATGACCACCATCGGTGATCCTCTGACCGACATCGGCTGGCTCGAACTGCTCTGGATGCAGCCGGTCGGCATCACCAGTCACCCTGACGCGCTGGGCATCGAGGCACTTCTCGAGCACTACCAAAAGGCCAGCGGCATCACGCTGCAGAACCGTTCCTGGTATCGCGCGTTCAACGCGTACAAGATGGCCGTCATCTGCCTGATCGCTGCCATGCTCGTCGATGATGGGCATAGCGACGATCAGAAAATGCTGCTCGCCGCGTACGGCACCTCGATGCTCACCCAGGTCGGGCTGTCGGAGTTCGGTATCACCGAGCCGATCGACGACGGTCCGGTTCTGCCACGTGAGGAACGCATCCAGCAACTGCAGGCATCCGCCCGCTAGGGGTATCAGTCCGATTGCTTGTCGGCATGGGCCAGCGCCGCAGGGCCGTACTTGTTTTCGATCATCGCCCAGGGGTCGGAGTAGGGACCACGGCCCTCGGCGCGGTTCTGCAGCTTGATCACGATGCGCAGTACCGGCCGCAGTATCGGACCCAGGACACGCAAGACGGTGCGCGTTTTCCCCTGGGATTTACTAACCCAGTCCATGGTTTGCTGCCAGTCGTGCTCTTGAAAGCCAAGCAGCGCTTGCGCTTCCGTGGTGTCGTACCAGCCGGTGAAACTCCAGCCCCGGTCGTCGTCGGGATCGCCGGTCAGACCCGCTGACGGACCGAGGCGACCCAGTCCGACGGCGGTCATCAGGTCACCCTCGAGTTCATGCTGAAGCATGACGCACGTTTCGTTTCCCCCGATCAGCAGCGCCTTGCCGGAAATCGTGGCTTCGCGATCGACACCGTTGGCAAATGCCAGCGCCGCGTCTCGTGCGTCTACCGTGTGAATCCGGTTGTCGACGGGCATAGAACGCATGATCACCAGGTTGTCACCGTCCACCCCACCCGATTGGGTGTCCGGCGAGATGACGCCGGCCAGTCGGTACAGCGCATGGGGGAGACCGCTGGCCCGGATCGCGGCTTCCGCCAGCACTTTGTCCTGCCCATACTGATCGATGGGGTTCACCGGAGTATCGGGGGTGATTCGTTCTGGAAACCGGTGGGGATTGCGGGAGCCGTAGACCGCGGCACTGGACGCCAGCAGGAACAGCGGAGGCCGCGGCAGTGCGGTGGCCGCCGCCAACAGGTTTTCGGTGCCCCCGACGTTGACCTTTCGTGCAAGCGCGGGATTGCGGTACGAAACCGGTGCGACCACCGCGGCCAGATGAATGATGGCTCCCGGCTGGTGGGTCATGATCAGCTCCCGCACCGCTTCGGCGTCGGTCAAGTCGACGTAGCTGGTAATCAGCGCCTCGGGTTTGGCGCTGGCCGACAATTCTTTCTGCACCGCAACGGTTTTGTCGTTTCGTAGGTCGGTCGCGATGACCGTTCGGCCCCGCTCGAGCAGAATCTGAGCGCATCGCTTGCCGACCTGTCCGAACGCGCCGGTAACCAGGATGGTGTCGACAGTCATGAAGTCTCCTATTTCTCCAGCAGCCGGTTGGCGAACCTGGCGGCGGTATTGCGGATCCGGTTGGAGATGTAGAACGAGAAAACCGGTGTGACGATGTCCTCACGCAGCCGAGTTAGCTTGGAGCTCTTGATAAGCCACTGCCCGGCCACGTTTTCGTAGGTCTCGTGGTAATGGCCGTAGCCCACCAGGCTGACGCCGGGCCCGAACCGCACGACATCTTGCAGCGCCCACACCCCGCGCGCCGTCGTCGCCGACGTGAGCTCGATCTCGGGGGCGTGTACCTGGTGTGCCGTGGCCTGTGCGGCGCGTCCGATGCTCTTGCGGGTGAACGCGACGAAGTCGTCGGCGCCGGTGATCAGTTTTCCGCCCGCCTCGGAGGTGTCGCTGACGAAGTCGTCAGCGAAGATCGCACGCCACGCGGCCCAGTCCTTGGTGTCCAGGTGCCGGCAGTAGCGGGCCTTGAGTTGCTTGATGGACTCGATCGCCAGCAGTGCGGCGGCCTGGTCGTCCGCGATCACATCGTTCGGGCGCTCAGTCATTGCGGCTCGATTCTGGTGCACCGGTCTTTTGCGAGGTCATGCCCAGCCTGACATTGATGCGCGAGCCGCTCATCAGCGGGGCCGGTCAGGCCTTGAAGTAGACGATCTGATGCGTGCTGGCCAGCAGCACGCCGTGGCGACTCCACACTTGCGCGCTCTGATCGGAGTATCCGTGGGTGAACCGATCGGCGTGAGCGCAGGCCAGGACGAAGTCGCCGCCAAGCGCGTCCAGCTCCTGCTGATCGGCATGGAAGTAGGTTGTCATCGAGATGGTCCCGACCGGGACGACGCCGCCGCGGCGCTGAAACACCCGCGGGTAGAACACGTCGCACAGGGCGGCCAGCGCCGGGTAGTCGACCGGGCGCTGCGCGCGGTCGCGCACCCACAGTGCGATCTCCGATGCCGGGCTGGGCTGGGCGCCGGGGCCGGGAAACGCACCCTCGGCGAAGCGCATGTCGTACAGGCGCGCCCAGGCGACGACGATCTCCGGGCCGCCTCCGGGAGCCAGTTGTTCCGGGGGAGGCGCGCTCGGTGGCCGGGCTTCGGTGTCGGCCCAGGTATCGCGCCGGATACCGAAGACCGCGGTCGCGGTGGTCTTGACGTCACCGCCTTGGCTGAGCTCGGCAATCCAGTGCTGACTGCTGCGGTTGGTGCGCGGGGTCCGAAGGCGGATGTCGAAGTCGCCGTCGGCGACGGGGCCGGCGAAGTTGATGGTCACCGCCAGCGGCTCACCGATACAGCCGGGGTGAGTCTCGATGGCACGCAGCAGGATTGCCGTGGTGATCCCGCCGAACGGGCCGACCATGTTGGCCCACTCCGGATGCGTGCGGCCGCGCCTGGTGTCGGCATCCAGGACATCGAGCCGCAGGGCTCTGTCGAAAGGGTGGATCGGCGTCATGCTGACGGCAGACTACTTCGCGGCGACCCGAACTCCGGACACCGGGGTTATCACATTCGGCTGAAGCCCCGGCGCATTGGAAATCGGTGTTATTTTGAGAACCCGCCGCGGCTGCCTGGGAGGGCCGATATGACCGAGTCGTCGACGCGGGCGTTGCTCACGGCACTGGTGGCCGCGTTCGGCGATGCCGAGCGTGTCACCGAACTGCTAGCGCCCAAGGCGCAGTGGTGGATCACCCCGGCGGTCGGGGTGCTGGGCAGCCCGACGGTGGGGCGCGACGCGATCCGGGCCGGCATGCGCATCATTTTCGGCCAGCTGTACGCCGACGTGCGGACGACGGTGCACCACGTGCTCTGTGATGACGACATGGGTGCGGCGCGCTTCACGATGCGGGCAACAGCGTTGTTCGCCGGGCGGCAATCCTACGAGAACGAGTACTGCGTGTGGGTGCAGGTGCAGGACGGGTTGATTATCCGGGTCTGGGAGTATCTCGACGTTGCCCATGCGACAGCGCAATTCAGCTCATGATCGATCGAGGGTGCGGCAGGAGTTGCGCCAATGCATGAAACCATGATTACACTGTGATTTCGCTGTAAGGAATTGTCGATGCCGCGAGCACGGTCGATGGCGAGGAACGCGATGGCATGGGATTTCGAGACGGATCCGGATTTCGCTGAAAAGCTGTCCTGGATGCGCGGTTTCATCGATTCCGAGGTCATCCCGCTGGAACCGATCCTTGCCGAGATTTCGCCCGACCAGTGGCTGCCGGTCAAGCGCTACCTGCAGGACCAGGTCAAGGCGCAGGGGTTATGGGGTTTGTTCCTCGATCCCGGCCTCGGCGGTGCGGGGCTGGGCCAGCTCAAGCTCGCGCTGATGTCGGAGATCATCGGCCGGTGCATGGTGTCGATGGAGCTGTTCGGGGTCCAGGCGCCCGACAGCGGGAACATGGAGTTGCTGGCACACGGGGCGACCGACGCGCAGAAGCAGCGCTGGTTGTACCCCAATCTCAGCGGGGAGATATCGAGCGCGTTCGCGCTGACCGAACCGTTCCTGGCCGGCGCCGACCCGACCGTCATCGCCACCACCGCCGTGCTCGACGGCGGAGACTGGATCATCAACGGCCACAAGTGGTTTACCACCAACGCGTCCTGCGCCGACATCATCTTGGTGGTCGCGGAGACCGATCCCGCCGGCCGGCCGCACCGGCACGCGTCGATCTTCGTGGTGCCGACCGGAACGCCGGGGTGCAACATCGTCCGGGACATTCCCACCATGGCGCATCCCGATCCGGAGTTCGGCCGGCGTGGCAACCATGCCGAGGTGGTTTTCACCGACTGTCGGGTTCCCGCGGATCACCTGATCGGCCCGCGTGGCGGCGGATTCGTGCTGGCGCAGCAGCGTCTCGGCGGCGGACGTATTCACCACTCGATGCGTTGGCTCGGGCAGGCGCAGCGCGCCCTGGATATCATGGGTGAACGTGCGGTCTCGCGCCGGTCACATGGCCGCCTGTTGGGCGAACACCAGCTGGTGCAGGACTATATCGCGTTGTCGCATACAGAGATTCAGGCCGCGCGATTGCTGACCTTCCAGACCGCTTGGAAGATGGACCGTTTCGGCGCGGGGGAGGTGCGCGCCGAGCTGGGCATGATCAAGGCTCATGTTTCGAAGGTGGTGCTCGCGGTCCTCGATCGCACCATCCAGGTATGCGGGGCGTTGGGGTACTCCGGGGACCTGCCGGTCGAATCGTGGTACCGGATGACGCGGTTCGGATCGATCGGCGACGGGCCCGACGAGCTGCACAAGTCGGTGTTGGCCCGGCATGTGCTCAAGAAGTACCGTCCGGTGGAAGCCTGGCCGACCGACCACCTTCCGTCGCGGCGGCCGGCCGCGGAACAGAAGTGGCAGGCACTACGTCAGGAGGCAGGCGTCGCATGAGTATTCCGGACCGTCAGCAGGCCATCGTCATGCCCGGGCCCGGCGAGCCCGTGCGGACCGTCGAGATGCCGGTGGGTGAGCCCGGTCCCGGGCAGGTGCTGGTCAAGGTCAACGCCTCGAGCCTTAATTTCCACGACAACATCAATCTGATGGGCCTGCTGCCCGGGCCCTGGCCGCGCGTACCGATGACCGATGGCGCCGGGGAAGTGGTGGCGATCGGGCCGGGAGTCGACGAGTTGCGGCCAGGAGATCGGGTCATGGGAGCGTTTCATCCGGGCTGGCAGGACGGGCCGCCCAACCCGGAAGCCAAGCGTGAGGTGCCCGGTGATACCTGCGACGGGTGGCTGCAGCAATACCGGGTCGAACATGTCGCCGGCCTGGTCCGCACGCCTGCGCACCTCAGCGATGTCGAAGCCGCGACAATCCCCTGCGCGGGCGTCACGGCGTGGAGTGCGTTGGTGGAAGCCAACATCGGCGACGGGGACGTGGTGGTGACCCAGGGCACCGGTGGGGTATCGCTGTTCGCCGTGCAATTAGCCCGGCTGCGGGGTGCCACCGTGATCCTGACTTCGTCGTCTGACGACAAGCTCAAGGTCGGATCGGATTTGGGGGCAACGCATCTCGTCAACTACCGAACCCACCCGGACTGGGAGACGCAGGTCAAGGAACTGACCGCCGGTCGCGGCGCCAAGTTGGTCGTCGACCTCGGTGGTCCTGCGACGCTGCCGCATTCGCTGCACGCGGCCGCGATAGGCGGCACCATCGCGGTGATCGGTGTGCTCAGCGGATTCGACATGGCGTCCATCGCGGTTGCCGAGGTGATGCTGAACAACCTGCGCGTCATCGGAATCACGGTGGGCAGCGTGCGCGCTCACCGCGAGATGTGCGAGGTGGTGTCCACGGCCGGCATCAAACCGCAGATCAGCCACGTCCTCGACTGGGAGCAGCTCGACGAGGCGCTTCGGGTAATGCGGGCAAACGAACATATCGGCAAGATCGCCCTGACTATCCCGTAGCTTGCGAGGAGTAAGACGTGCCCGGCGAACTGGAGCTGGACGCGGACCAGATCGTGGCTGCCGCAGTGGAAATCATGCGGGAAAGTGGCCTGGACGCGATCAGCATGCGCAGCGTGGCTAACCGGTTGGGCGTCACGCCGCCACCGGTCTATTCCAGAATCGGAAACAAGGATGCGCTGATCGATGCGATCGCCGAGCACATGCTCGACGATCTCGCTCCGGAGCTGGAAAGCGACGAATCCTGGCCGGACTACGCGCGCCGCTGGACCCGTCAACTCCGCGCACGGCTGACCGATGCCGCCGACTGCCGGCTCTTCCTGCAGGCGAAGCGCCCGGCCTATCTGAAAGCATCGCGCCCGCTGCTGAAAAGCATGCGCCGCGACGGTATGTCGACCGATATGTCGGTGCGGGCCTGCCGCCTGTTGACCTGGGCGGCCGTGGGTTTCGTTGCGATGGACCATCCGCCGGGCACGAACTCGACGCGCCGGCGGGGCCGCCTGGCCGGCAGCGATCCGGCCGGCGTGACTCGCGAGGAAGTCGACGAGTTGTTCGCCACGCACATCGACTACCTGATCGAAGGTATTCGTCGCGACAGCGCTTAGCCTGCAGGGTCGCCGCGGCCGGGGCTTGTACGATGCAGCGATGGCCAAGCCGCTGATCCCGGCCGACGACATCCTCACCCACGCGCTGGACATGCTGGATTCCGAAGGCATCGAGGCGCTCAGCGTCCGTCGACTATCGGCCGCACTGAAGATCTCGCCTCGGACGCTGTATCAGCAGGTCGGCAATCGCGAAGCGTTGATCAGGGCGCTGGTCGCGCGCCACTTTGCGCAGCTGAAGCTCGACTTCAAGGAATACGACACCTGGGAGTCGACGGCACTGCATTGGTGTCAGGCGTTGCACGACGCCCTGCGAGCGCATCCGTTTCTGACCGAGCTGATGACCATCGACGACCGCAGCGCCGTTGCCGATTACGTCAACGCCTTACTCAAAGCCACTCTGCAAGAAGGAATTCCGCGCCCGCTGGCCACCGAGTGCTGCCGTGGCCTGGCGCACATGACGATCAATCATTCCATCGTCGAGGTGCGCGGGCTGCGCGAACCGAAGCGCTCGGAGTCCGAGACAGCCAAGATCGATCGGAATTTTCCCCGGCTGGTCGAGTGGGTGATCTCCGGGGTGCGCGCCGAGGCCGGGGCGTCGATGCCGCAGCGAAGCGGTGCCGCTGATCAGCCGGAGACACCGCCGTCGATGGTCATCAGTGACCCGGTGGTGTAACTCGACGCGTCGGAGAGCAAATAAACGACAGCTCCGACGATCTCGTCAGGCCGGCCCACCCGACGAAGCGCGATGCGGCGGACCAGTTCCGGCAGCAGGTCGGGGTCGCGGACGAAGCCCGACGCCGCGTCGGTATCGAAGGTCCCGCAGATGATCCCATTGACCCGCACGCCCACACCGGCGTATTCGATGGCCGAGGCGGTGGTCAGCGCGTTGAGGCCGGCTTTGGCCGCCGCGTAGACCGTAGTAACGGGAGTGGGTTTCACCGACGCCAGCGAACTGATGTTGATGACCGATCCACCGCCGGTCGCGGCCATTGCCGTGGCAGCCAGCGCCGTCAACCGGGTTGGGCCTTTCAGGTTGACGCCGATCACCTTGTCGAACAACACCTCTGAGGTTTCCAGCAGCGAGGGCGCAAGCGGGCTCATGCCGGCGTTGTTGACCAGGCCGTCCAGTCGGCCCCACCGGGAAACGGTGGTCTCGACGATGCCGGGGAGAGACTCCCAATCACCGACATGGCAGGCCAACGGGTGGGCCTGTCCGCCCGACTCGGTGATCGTGGCAGCTAGTGCCTCGCACGACTCGATTTTCCGGCTGGCGATCACCACTCGTGCGCCGCGCGCGGCCAGCCCGACACTCATCGCGGCACCTAGTCCGCGGCTGCCGCCGGTGACCAGGATGACCCGGTCGGCGACGTCGAACAGCTCGTCGATCATTGCGCGAACCTCCTTGCGCGGCTGAGCAGTTCATCGATCACCGCTCCGAAGAACTCATGGACGGGATTGCGGGACTCGCCGCGCAGAAACTTCGCGTAGGACGCCTCCAGGACGATCGCCAGCTTCCACGCACTGAACACCTGATACCAGCCGAACTGTGACAAATCGCGGCCGGTGGCCTCGCCGTAACGCTCGATCAGTTGATCCGGTGTCTGGCAATGGTCGCGATCAATGCCGTGCGCTGCGTCCGGCGACCCCAGCGCAATGGGATTTCCTGCCTCGGGCCAGAAGATCATCGCCCATGCCAGGTCGATCAGGGGATCGCCCACCGTCGTCATCTCGAAGTCGACGACGCAGGCGATCCGTGGTGGCGGCGCGGGTGACCAGATGACGTTGTCCAGCTTGTAGTCCCCGTGCATGACGGTGAGATCGCCGTCGTTGGGCAGGTTCTCGCGCAGCCAGCCGGCGAGCTCGTCCACGCCGTCCAGCGGGCGGGTTCGATAATTCTGCAGTTGCGCGAGCCACCGATCGACCTGGCGCGGCAGAAACCCCTGCGGGTGCGACAATTCGGCCAGTGCCGTGTCCATCCAGTCGACCGAGTGCAACGCGACCAGGGTGTCGATCAGCTGTTCGCCGATCAAGTGGTGTGACGACGGAGCCCGGTGCAGCGCTTCGGGGAGTCCGTCGCGGCGGATCACGCCACCGTCGACGTAGGACATCACGAAAAAAGGCGCGCCCAGAATGGCGGGGTCCTCGCTGCGAGCCAGCACCGTGGGCACCGGTATTCCGGCGGCGCCCAGCGTCTCCATGATGCGCGCCTCGCGGATCACCTGGTGAGCGGTGTCCGAGACCGTGGCCAGTGGCGCCCGGCGCACCACCCAGGCCTGCCCCAGCCGGTCGATGCGGAACATCTCGCAGCTGCCGCCTCCGCGAATGGGCGCCACCGATACGTCCGCCGGCTCGCCGGTTGCCTCGGCCAGCCAATCGCGAAACCGCGGAACGTCGAAACCCGTTGCGGCAGCGGCCATGCGCCGATCCTCCGATCGCCGGTTAAAATAGCGCCGATTCCCAAACATATCAGCCCCGGACGCGTAATCGGCAGGGCGGCGAATGCGTCGAGCCTGCGCCTAGGGCGCAAATTTCCGAGATTTCTCGCCGTGGGCGCAGACTCAAAGCGGTGGACGCGTACTCGTTGACACTGCGGCGGCAGGACGTCGATGTGTACAGTCATTAGCCGGGCGCTGTACGGTCGCCCAGCACACGCTCGAGGTTTGGGCACGACAACGGTGTCGGGAGGTCAGCGGCGATGACGCACAGACGAATTCGGCACGCCTGGTGATCGACGAGACCGTAGCGGAGTTTCGCCGCCGGGCCAGGGCCTGGTTGGCCGAGAACATGCCGCGGCAGGGTCCCGCCGAAGCGGCGCTTCTCGAACGCGATGCGGAGGTGTCCTGGCACCGGGCGCGCGAATTGCAAAAGACGTTGTACGGCGGCGGATTCGCTGGCATCTGCTTTCCCCGGGAGTACGGCGGTCTCGGACTGGGCTACGAGTACAAGAAGGCCTTCGACGCCGAGGCGCAAGGCTATGAAACACCGTTGCTGCTCAACGTGCCGTCCTTCGCCATCTGCTGCGCCACCATCCTCGACATGGGCAGTGAGGAGCAGAAGCGCACCCACATCTCCGCGGCGCTGCGGGGCGACGAGGTGCTGGTCCAATTGCTGTCTGAGCCGAGTGGGGGATCGGACCTCGCGGGCGTCATCACCCGTGCCGACCGCCGGGACGGGCGGTGGATCATCAAAGGCGCCAAGACGTGGAGCACCTGGGCGTTCGCCGCGGACTACGGGTTATGCCTGGCCAGGACCGATTGGGACGCGCCAAAACACGAAGGGTTGACGATGTTCCTGGTGCCGCTCAAGCACCCCGGAATAACGATCAACCGCATCCGGCAAATCAACGGCTCCATCGAATTCTGCGAGGAATTCTTCGATGACGTCGAGGTGGGCGACGAAGCCGTCGTCGGCGAGCCGGGCAAGGGGTGGGAAGTCGCCTCGCGACAGCTCTACCACGAACGGCGCAGCATGGGCGACGGCTCGGAGTACACCAGCGGCCCGGGAATCTCTGAGGCCGAAGACGTTTCGATCGACCTACTGGCGCTCGCCGAAAAGACCGGCCAGCTGGACGACGAACGCGTCGGCGAGATGATCGGACGTGCCCTGGTCCACCGGACGGTGGCGCGTCAACTCAGCGAGCACGTCTTCCACGCCGTGGCCGGCGGTGCGCTGCCGCCGACCGCGGGATCGATCATTCGCTTGCAGATGGCCGCGGTCCACGACGTCGAAATCGATACCGCGATCGCCGTCGCGGGGACCTCCGCGGTCGTCGAGGACGACGCGCAGCTGCTCGATATCGGCATCCGGTATCTGGGCCGCCAGATCGCCAGCATCGGCGGCGGCACCACCGAAATGGCGCGCAACGTGATCGGCGAGCGGGTGTTGAACTTTCCCCGCGAGTACGCCGCCGACCGCGGCGTGCCGTTCAACCAGGTGCGGCGAAACAGACTGTCCTGACGGACCGAAGTCGGGGAGAGGTGGCCATAAGTGAGCGACCAATTGCGAGACATCCGAGAGTTGGCCGGCGACGCCGATGCCTATCGCGATGAGCTGTACCGCCGGTGGACCGGTCTGCTCAGTTACCGCTACATCGGCCGCAAGCACTCGTCGATGGACATCGGCGACGTCGACGACACCGTCGTGATCCGCCGCGACATGCGCAACGAGGCAGGCGGCATTATGGTTGCACCGCTGGCCATCTCGTCGCCCGAGGGATGTCAGACCGACATGGTCGCGGTGCCCAATCCGGTCATCGCGTCGGTGCAGATCATCGACCCCGGTTACGACGTCTCTGCCGTCGAGATCGTCGGCTCCGGCATCGTGCACCAAGGCCGGACCATGGGGTACGGGCGGTGCAAGATCGTCGACGCCGACAACCCGGACCGGGTGATCGCGTTCAACGAGGGCCAGGGCGCGATCATTGGGATCCCGCCGGAAGGGCTTGACAGGATGGATGTTTCGGGCACCGAGCTGGTTGTCGAGGACTCGCCCGAGCTGCCGCCGCTGTGGGCTGCCTTCGGGGCCTCCAGACGCGACGACGGACACTGGATACTGCCCGCGCTCAGCGCTGAACTCGCCTCGCCGGATGCGGCGCTGCACATCGGGCCCCAGCACGTCGTGCTGGAGACCGCGGCGATCGACCTGGCCGCCGATCTCGCCTGTACCCGCAAGCTGCAGGTCGTCAGCTGGCACGTCATGTTCATGTCCCGCGGGAAGGCCGGGCCGTTCCGGGTGGCGGGCACCGCCCATGCCGGCGGTCCCGGACGCATCGGCGTGCGCATGCTGCTGCACGACGAGGGCAACGCGGACAAGGCCGTGACGTCGGCCGCGGCGATCTTCGAGGTGGTCGGCTGATCGCGCCGCGGGGCTACTGAGATGTCGGGGTTCGGCTTCGAGACGCTGGCGCTGCTGGCCGCGGTGGGTTTTGCCGGCCCGCTGGTGGCTTCGCTGCCGCGCCTGCGGATTCCGCTGATCGTCGGTGAGCTGCTCGCGGGACTCGTGCTCGGCAAAACCGGTTTCAGTGTGCTCGACGAGTCGAACCCGACCTTTCAGCTATTCGCCAACATCGGCTTCGCGCTGGTGATGTTCGTCGCGGGCACCCATGTGCCGGTGCGAAATCCTGACGTGCGCGGGGCACTGCCGCGGGCGTTGGCGCGAGCGGTGCTGTGCGGCGTCGTCGCAACGGCCCTTGGTGTGGCGTTGGCGTGGTATTTCGGTACCGGCCACGCGGCACTGTACGCCGTGCTGATGACGTCGTCATCGGCGGCGCTGGCACTACCGGTGATCGGCTCGCTGCGCCTGCAGGGGCCGTCCGTGCTCTCGCTCACGGCACAGATCGCCATCGCTGACACGGCCTGTGTCGTGTTGCTGCCCTTGGTGATCGACCTGAGCAGAGCGCCGACGGCAGCACTCGGTGCGCTGGCGATCGCGGCGTGTGCGGGACTGGTTTACCTGGTTCTACTCGCGGTCGATCGCCGGGGCTGGCGCCAGCGCGCGCACGACTTTTCCGAGGATCACAAATTCGCGCTGGAGCTGCGCACGAATCTACTGGTGTTGTTCGCACTAGCGGCACTCGCACTCAGCACCCACGTGTCGATCATGTTGGCCGGCTTCGCATTGGGATTGGTGATCGCGTCGGTGGGCGAGCCGCGACGGCTTGCGCGCCAGCTGTTCGGGATCACCGAGGGGTTCTTCGGTCCGTTGTTCTTCGTCTGGCTGGGCGCCTCGCTGCACGTGCGCGAGCTGGGCGCGCACCCGAAATTGATTCTGTTGGGCGTGGCACTGGGGCTGGGCGCCGTGTCGGCACACTGCGTGGGCAGGCTGCTCGGCCAGCCGATAAGCCTGGCCGTGCTCTCGGCCGCCCAGCTCGGTGTGCCAGTGGCCGCGGCCACGATCGGGAACCAGGAAAACCTGCTCGCGCCGGGCGAAGGTTCGGCGCTGATGCTCGGCGCCCTGCTGACGGTCGCGGCCACCTCGATCGCCGGCGCGTTGGCGGCACGGCGGCAGCCGGCGACCGGCGCGGATGGCGCAGCACCAAGCGACAAACGCGAGTAACGGACCACTACGGCCCAAAGACCCGCGACGAACGGGTATTACGGCACTTGCCAGAGAACCCGGCGACTGATCGACTTTATTCCGAAAGTCATTGTAGCCGAAGGGGTTTGTCATGGGCAGCCGTTGCGCTGGCCGCTTTATCCTTCGGGCGCGCTCGTTGGTCGAGCCAATCTTGGCGGTATTCACGTTGGCCGCCTTGGCGGCCGGTGGCGTCGCCTGGCTGGCCGGCTGGCGGGAGTTGGCCGACGGCTGCTGGATCGCCGGTACCGCCGTCGCGATCGCGCCGGCATCGGTGTGGGTGGTGTCAGGATTGCGGCGCAAGCGCGGCGGCGTTGACATTATCGCGGTGTTGTCGCTGGCCGGGAGCCTATTGGTCGGTGAGTATCTCGCCGGAGCGCTGATTGCTGTGATGATGGCGGGTGGCCGTGCGCTGGATTCGGCGGCCGAGCGTCGCGCGGCACACGATTTGCGTGCCCTGCTCGAGCGCGCCCCACGATTCGCCCGGCGACGGACGGGCACGCAGGTCACCACCATCGCTTTGGCTGACGTCAGTGCCGGCGACGTGCTGGTCGTCGGCCCCGGCGAGGTGGTGCCGGTGGACGGGCGGGTTGCCGACGCGGTGGCGGTACTCGACGAGTCCGCCCTGACGGGCGAATCGCTGCACGTCGAACGCGGCATCGGTGAGCCCGTGCGCAGCGGCGTGATCAACGCGGGCAGCCCTTTCGAACTGGATGCGACCGCAACGGCCGAGGAGAGCACGTATGCGGGCATCGTTCGATTGGCGCAACAGGCAGGTGCGCAGACCGCGCCCATTGTGCGGTTGGCAGACCGCTACGCGGCGTGGTTTCTTCCTACGGCGTTGATAGTCGCCGCCGTCGCGGGACTGGCGAGCGGTTCGGCGGTGCGCGCCGTGGCGGTGCTGGTGGTGGCGACTCCATGTCCGCTGCTGCTGGCGGCACCGGTCGCGATTGTCTCCGGGTTGTCCCGGGCAACTCGGGACGGCGTGGTCATCCGCGGCGGTGGGGTCCTGGAAAACCTCGGCCGTGCGAAAACGTTGGTGATGGACAAGACCGGCACCCTGACGGTGGGACGGCCGACGGTGGTCGACGTGATAGCCGCTCCTGGTCAGGACGCGACGTCGGTGCTGCGACTGGCCGCATCGGTCGACCAGTTTTCTCCGCACGTCCTGGCCGAGGCCATCGTCACCGAAGCGCTGCGCCGCGGCTTGCGGCTGTCGCTGCCCGTCGATGTACTCGAGCAGCCTGGCACTGGTGTCGTAGCCAGCGTCGACGGACGTCGGTTGTCTGTCGGCAAACTCCCCGCCGAGGCGGTGACCGCCGCATGGACACGCACGGTGCTCGATCGCGCTCGTCTCGACGGCTCAGCCGTCGCATGGGTCTGCACCGACAATCAGGCGTTGGGTGCTGTCTTCCTGCGAGATCCGCTGCGCCGAGAGGCGCCGCGCACCGTACGACGACTGCGCGAGGCGGGACTGAATCGGTTGATCATGCTGACCGGCGACCGATTCGAGCCCACCCGCGAGATCGCTACCGTCTTGGGACTGGACGAGGTTTTTGCCGAACAGACACCCGCCGACAAGTACGCCGCAGTGCGCGCCGAAAGTGAACGGGCGGCCACGGTGATGGTCGGTGACGGAGTAAACGACGCTCCCGCATTGGCCGCCGCCACTGTCGGGGTGGCAATGGGTGCCCGCGGCGCCACTGCCTCCTCGGAAGCCGCCGACGTGGTGCTGACCACCGATCGCATCGATCGCCTTGCCGATGCGATGGACATTGCCCGGTGGTCTCGGCGGATCGCGGTGCAAAGTGCGGTCATCGGTATGACGTTGTCCGTGCTCGCGATGGGGATTGCCGCACTGGGTTGGCTCCCGCCGGCAGCGGGCGCCCTGCTGCAAGAAGGCATTGATGTCGCGGTGATCGTCAACGCGTTGCGGGCTCTGCGAGGCAACCCGGAAACGGAGGTGCCGTTGGCCACCGGCACCGAGGAGTTGCTGCAACGCTTCTCCGCCGAACACGACGAACTGCGCGACGCCATCGGGCTGCTCCGCGACAGTGCGGATCGGCTCGTCGCGGGTCCCGACGCCGTGGCGTTGGAATCGCTTGCCGCGGCCCATGCGGTATTGATCGATCGGGTGCTGCCCCACGAATTGGCCGAGGAAACCCAGCTTTACCCGGCGCTGGCCAAGCCGTTGGGCAGCCAAGCCACCCCGACAATGAGTCGGACGCACGCCGAGATCCGTAGGCTTTCCGATCGCATCGGAACGCACCTCGCGATTGCGCAAGCAGAAGGGGAGATTCAGCCGGGGCAAGTCCATGACTTGCTCGCGTGCCTCTACGGTCTGTACACCCTGCTGCGGTTGCACTTCGTGCAGGAAGAAGAGAACTACTTCGTGCTAGCCGACGATGAGATCGGCAGTCACGAAAAGCACTGTCCAACAAGGTGATCTGTGGTCGTCGTCGAAGGACCTTGGGCCTCCCGGGTCCGGGGACCAAAGGCCCCCCAGACAGGGACTTCGGCGTGGTCCTCGATGCGACCGAAGCACCGCTGGCCGGTTTCGTTCGCCTCTATCGGCCGCATCGATCGACTGGTCGGATTGGTCTCAAGGCCGGTGGAGGAGGCTGCGATGAGATTCGTAAAGCACACGACGCATGGGGAGCGGATGTATTGCGTGACCGATCGCCTGCACGGTGGCCGTACGGTTCATGTGCACGGTGACGAGATCGCAGCCATCGTCACGAAGTGGCTGCGAGAGCTGGGTGCCTACAGTCCGCTGGTTGAGGACCTCGCGCGAGCAGCGTGCGTCGGCGACTGGTCTGCTGCCTATGCCGTGGGCAACCAGTTGTCCGTTGAAGTGACGCTTGCGTCGGCGGCCTAGCTGAACTCGGTCAGCGTGTCTCTCCCACCGGGCGTGGCACAAAGTCCCTCGGATCAAGGTCGTCATTCCCTCGTCCCGTGGCGGTAAACCCGGAATCGTTGACATCAGAATTTTCAGAAAGGGGCGACTGCCATGAATGCGCACTTTCCTGATGCGGGCACGATTCGCACGGTCCTGGCACTGGCATCTCGGGCCCCCTCCGTCCACAACACCCAACCCTGGCGGTGGCTGGTGGGCGAGCAGAGTCTGCATCTCTACTCCGACGCAACCCGGCAACTACCCAACACCGATCCGGACGGGCGCGACTTGATGTTGAGCTGCGGCGCGGCGCTGAATCACTGCGTCGTCGCATTCGCGGCGGTCGGATGGCACGCCAAAGTGTCCCGCCTGCCCAACCCGGCGGACCCGAACCACCTTGCCGCAATTGAACTTTCACAGCACACCGCTGACTCCTCCGACATTGCGCTCGCCGCGGCGATACCCCGGCGGCGAACCGACCGCCGGCACTACAGCTCCTGGCAGGTACCCGTCGGCGACATCGCGCTGATGGCGGCGCGTTCGGCGCGCCACGGTGTGACGCTGTGCCGGGTGGAAGACACCGACAAGCTGAACAAGATCGTGGCGCAGTCCGTGTGGGATCACATGAACCACGAGTATCTCGCCGAGCTCACGGAGTGGAGCGGCCGCTACGGCTCTTTAGCCGGCGTTCCGGCGCGCAACACGCCGAAGTCCGATCGTGAGGCCACGATTCCTGGCCGGTACTTCGCAGGTCCCGTACTCGCCGAGCCGCCCGGCTCGTCATCCGCCGAAGACAACGCCGTGGTTCTCGCGCTCGGAACGCGTGCCGACGACCGGTTGGCGCGGCTGCGCGCCGGCGAGGCCACCAGTGCTGTTCTGCTGACCGCTACGTCGACGGGCCTGGCCAGTTGCCCGGTGACCGAACCCCTCGAAGTCGCTGAGACACGCGAGGCGGTGCGCTCCGAGATTTTCGGGAGCGACAGCTATCCACAAATGCTGCTGCGGGTGGGCTGGGCGCCGATCAATGCGGATCCGTTGCCATCGACACCGCGGCGCGAACTCTCCGATTTCGTCGGGTGGATGTCGGACCTCGCAGATGCCGGCGAGTAGGCGCCAAACGCGAAACACTCCGTTGCGCAGGAAAGTTGAGATGGAGACATTCACGCTTGACCCGCGCCACTGGTCGGTCGCTCGCATTTTCGGCCGCAACGCGCTGCTTCGCCGATCCGACCGCATGGAAGCTTTGGTCACACTGATCGCGTTCGTTGTGTCTCTGATGGCGATTCCCTTCGCCGGAGTGGCGGCCGGCATCACCTACGGTGTTCGGGACCGGGTTTACGTCCAACAGGCGCATCAGCGTCACACGGTCACGGCAACGATTACGCAGACCTCGAACGACGATTCGGGTATCACGCTCGTGCAGGCGAAGTGGCCTGCCCCGCAGGGTGAGCGCACCGGTCAACTCGAACTTGCCGATGCTGCCGCGTTGGGCGATCGCACCACGGTTTGGGTTGATATGCATGGCGATCTCGTGACGCCGCCCACCCCGACCTGGCAGGCGGTGGGGGACGCGTTCGCCGCCGCCCTGGGGACGGTGCTGGTTATCGCTGTCGGGGTGGCAGCCCTGGTGATCAGCGTGCGTTCACGGCTCCATCGCGCCCGCGACGCCCAATGGGGTCGGGAGCTGAGTTGCCTGCAGGCAGACGGCGGCAAGACGATTCCTTGAGACGAACGCCTCTATGCACCGCAACCCACGGGACGGATGATATGTCGATGGCCGGCGAAGATTCTCAGGTCGCAGTGTTCGACGCGGCTGCATTGCATCGTCTCGTCGAGGTGCTGATCGAACGGGGCTATCGGGTGATCGGACCGACACTGCGGGACGACGCGATCGTGCTGGCAGAGCTCGAGTCGGCGAACGATCTGCCCCGTGGCTGGGGTGTAGATGTGCGCCCGGGACACTATCGGGTGCGCCGGCGCGAGGATGACGCGGCATTCGGGCATTCGGCCGGCCCCCAGTCCTGGAAACAGTTCCT
Organism: Mycobacterium ahvazicum; assembly: GCF_900176255.2. Taxonomy (GTDB): domain Bacteria; phylum Actinomycetota; class Actinomycetes; order Mycobacteriales; family Mycobacteriaceae; genus Mycobacterium; species Mycobacterium ahvazicum. The sequence goes on along the minus strand of NZ_FXEG02000003.1, from coordinate 541,569 downwards.
TCATCCACCGCGGCAGCGACTGTGGGCCGGTACCCGGGACGGGACAAGCGTCGACGAGGACGACGAGATCCCCCGATACGCATTCCTGGGAGTGCGAGGGTGCGATCTGGCCGCGATCGCAACCCTCGGCGGCGTGCTCGGCCGTGCCGAACATCCCGACAACTCCTTTGTCCGACGCCGGCAGCGGACCTTTGTCGTCGCGGTGAATTGCACTGAGCCTGGCGGACTTTGCTTTTGCGCATCGATGGGTACCGGTCCCGCGGTCGGGTCCGGTTATGACCTCGCGCTCACGGAGCGGTTGGAGGGTGCTACTGCTTCGTATCTGGTTGACATCGGTAGCCCGCAGGGCGAAGACGTGCTCGCGCAGATACCGCATCGCTTCGCCGAAAGGCAGGAAATCGATTGTGCGCGAGCAGATGTCGAATCGGCATCTCATCGGATGGGCCGGCAGATGCCGGACGCGGACCTACGTAACCTGCTGATCGAGTCGAGAGAGTCTCCGCAGTGGGACGAAGTCGCAAGCCGCTGCCTGACGTGCGGCAATTGCACGATGGTGTGTCCGACCTGCTTTTGCACGAGCACCGAGGACGTGAGCGACCTCACCGGAGAGCATGCCGAGCGGTGGCGGCACTGGGCGTCATGTTTCGAGTTCGATTTCACCTTCATCCACGGCGGAGGCAGCGTTCGTCAGTCTGGTGCATCGCGCTACCGGCATTGGCTGACCCACAAACTGAGCACCTGGCACGACCAGTTCGGGATGTCCGGCTGTGTCGGCTGCGGAAGATGTATTGCCTGGTGTCCCACCGGGATCGACATCACCGCGGAGATGAACAAGATGGCCCGGACGGCGAACGATGACTGACACGGTGACCGGCGCTGCGCCGGCTGTACACTCCGCGATGGCGCCGGTGCCTTATCGAGTGCGCAGCCGCGTCGTGGAGAGCCCCGATTCGGCGACGCTCACGCTGGTCCCGCTCGGCGAAGCACTGCGCAGTCCGCAGCCGGGGGAATTCATGATGTTGTACGCCTTTGGTGTAGGCGAAGCGGCGATCTCGATCAGCGGTGACCCGACGGTCACCGACGGGTCGATCACCCACACCATCCGCGCCGTCGGTGCGGTCAGCCGTGCCCTGCACGACGCCGAACCCGGCGCCGTGATCGGGATACGGGGTCCGTTCGGTACGTCATGGGGATTGGCCGAGGCCGCCGGGCGAGACCTGGTCATGGTCGCCGGCGGCGTCGGATTGTGCCCACTGCGTCCCGCCGTGCTCGGGGCGCTGGCCGAGCGCACGCGCTACGGCAAAGTGACGTTGATCGCGGGCGCGCGCTCCCGAGCCGACTTCGTCTTCGCGGCCCAGCTCGAAAAGTGGGCTGCCGAACCGCAAATCGAACTGCATCTCGTCGTCGACGCGCCGACGCCCGGCTGGAAGGGCGAGGTCGGATTGGTCACCGCGCCGCTGAGCCGGTTAGAGCTGGATGCCGATCGCACCACGGCCTTTCTGTGCGGACCAGAGCCGATGCTGCGCTTCGGGGCGGCAGCACTGATCGCGAAAGGGCTGGCCGCCAAGGATATTCGCGTGTCACTGGAGCGCAACATGCAGTGCGGGGTCGGGTGGTGCGGCCATTGCCAGCTCGGTCCGCTCCTGCTGTGCCGTGATGGCCCGGTTGTCGGCTACGACGTAGCCGGACCACTGCTGGCGGTGAAGGAGCTTTGATGGCCCGAACCCGCTTGGCCGTATGGAAGTTCGCCTCGTGCGACGGTTGTCAGTTGACGCTGCTCGACTGCGAAGACGAACTCCTGACCCTCGCTGACCACGTCGAGATCGCTCACTTCGCCGAGGCCTCCAGCGCGACGGTCGGCGGCCCCTACGACGTGTCACTGGTCGAAGGCTCGATTACTACTCGACACGACGAACAACGGATCCGGGCAATCCGGGACCAATCGAAACTGCTGGTCACCATCGGCGCTTGCGCGACCGCGGGGGGAGTGCAGGCGCTGCGCAACTTTGGCGACATCGCCGAGTTCACCTCGGTCGTCTATGCCAACCCGGAGTACATCGACACACTGGCCACCTCCACGCCCGCATCGGCACACGTCGAGGTGGACTACCAGCTGCCGGGGTGCCCGATCGACCGCGGACAGCTGCTCGACACTCTCGCGGCGCTGCTGATCGGGCGCAAGCCGCGACTGCCGGCCAAAACGGTATGCACCGAGTGCAAATTGCGCGGGGTGACATGCGTTATCGTCGCCGACGGTACCCCGTGTCTCGGACCAGTCACCCACGCCGGCTGCGGAGCACTGTGCCCGCGACATCGTCGCGGCTGCTATGGCTGTTTCGGGCCGTCCGCGGCGCCCAAGACCGCTACGCTCATTCCACTGCTGCGCCGCGACGGTATGTCCGACGCAGACGTCGACCGGGTTTTCTCGACATTCAATGTCGCCAGTTTCGCCGCCGAGCGGAGCAAGGAATGACACCACCAACCCGCAGTCTGCGGGTCGACGCGCTGACGCGGGTGGAAGGCGAAGGCGCACTGAATATTTCGCTCAGGGCTGGCGAGCTCGAGAGCGTGCAGCTCAATATCTATGAACCGCCCCGGTTCTTCGAGGCGTTCTTGCGTGGGCGCGCCTATACGGAGCCGCCGGACCTGACCGCCCGGGTTTGTGGAATCTGTCCCGTGGCCTATCAAGTCAGTGCATGTAATGCGATCGAAGACGCGTGCGGCGTCCAGGTGGATGAGGATATCGTCGCGCTGCGGCGGTTGCTGTACTGCGGCGAGTGGATCAACAGCCACGCGCTGCACATCTACCTGCTGCATGCGCCGGACTTCCTCGGCTACTCCGACATCGTGGGCATGGCACGCGATCACCCGGCGGCCGTGGAGCGGGGTCTGGCCCTGAAGAAGGCCGGCAACCGGTTGATGGAGTTCGTCGGCGGTCGCGCCATACACCCGGTGAACGTCCGGCTGGGCGGCTTCTATTCCGTGCCAACGCGGTTGGAGTTCGCGCCGATCGCTGAGCAGTTGCGCCGAGCGCTGGACGACGCACTGGCCACCGTCGAGTGGGTATCGCGCTTTGAGTTCCCCGACCTGGAAGTTGAACACGAGTTTCTGGCACTCACGGCGACAGGCCGGTACCCGATCGAAAACGGTGCCATCGCGCGCAGCGTGGGCTTGCCCTTTCCGGTTGCCGATTTCACCAGCCACATCGCCGAAGCTCAGGTGCCTCATTCCACGGCGCTGCACGCGACCCTCGATGGCGGTCGCTACCTGACCGGGCCGTTGGCGCGATACTCGTTGAACTCGTCGGCACTATCGGTGGTCGCTGCCCAGGCGGCTGCAAGCGCCGGACTACCGCCGGAATGTCGAAATCCTTTTCGCAGCATAGTCGTCCGCGCCGTCGAAGTGGTGTATGCGATCGAAGAGGCGTTACGGATAATCGCCGAGTATCAGCGTCCGGCACACCCTTTTGTTGACGTTGGAGCCCGCAGTGGTATCGGACACGGGGTCAGCGAGGCGCCTCGCGGCCTGCTCTATCACCGATATGAGATCGACACGGATGGACTTGTTGCCGCCGCGACCATGATTCCGCCAACGTCGCAGAACCAAGCGGCCATCGAGGCCGACTTGGGCCGCGCCGTCTTCGACAATCTGTCCCTTGACGATGCCGCGCTGACCATGCTGTGCGAGAAAGTAATCCGCAGCTACGACCCCTGCATCTCTTGCTCGACGCACTTCTTGACGCTTCGGGTTGAGCATCATTGACCGGCGAGGTGGTCGTTGTCGGCCTCGGTAACATCCTTCGCAAGGACGACGCGGTGGGCATCGTCGCCGCTGTGGCGCTCAAAGACCTTGACTTGCCCGGTGTTTGCGTAGTAGCCGGCGTTGCGGAGCCGCTGAGCCTGCTCGATGCGTGGTCGGGGGCGCGGCTTGCCGTAGTGATCGACGGCACGGTTTCGTCGCCGCCAACGCCGGGCTACATCCGCCGCTGCTCGGTCGGTGATGTGGTCGACTCTTGCGGCGCATTGAGTTCGCACACGGTGGATATCGGCCGCACTTACGCGCTCGGTAAGGCGCTTGGAAATCGAGTACCCGACGAGCTTGTCGTGTTCACCATCGACATCGCGGCTACCGATCACGGCATCGGTTTGACTCCACAGGTCGCGCGTGCCATTCCGGACGTGATCGGAATGGCAGTAGACGAAATCAACCGCAACTGGCATTGAGCGAGGCGATGGCGGCGCCCAGCTTGGCGGTGACCTCGTCGGCGATCGCGATGAGCGCCGATTCGCCGGTTACCTCCAGTAAAAGCCTCGGATCCATCGCCTCGACGATTATCGTGCCTGGGTTGCTTTGGTCGGCACGCAGCAGGATATTGCAGGGAAGTAGCAGTCCAATCTCTCGATCGATATTGATCGCTTGGTACGCCAAAGCCGGGTGACACGCACCGAGTATCAGATAATCCTCAATCTCCACGCCGAGCTTGGTATTGAGCGTTGCTTTGATGTCGATTTCGGTTAGCACGCCAAACCCCTGTTGCGCAAGGGCTTCTCGGGCGTATTTGACCGCGCGCTCAAAGTCCGTATTCAGGTGCGTCGATAGCGCGATGCTCATAGCAAACATCCGATCGTTTGCAGACCGGCCACGGTAGGGGCGAAAGTCCCGAGACCGTGGATTTCGAGCATCACTGCGCCGCTTAGCCGGTCGGCGATGGCAGTGGGCCCGAATGGCTGAAGCGGGCAGCTCGCCGGTGAATGCGGTGGGCCGTTCCCCGGGTCCGCAGCAGCCGGTCCCCGATGTGCGTCGGACTCGAATAGAACCATTTCTTGGTGATCTCCACGAGGACCATGTAGGTGAGGGTGAGTCCTAGCAGCGCAGCGAAGAATTGCCACGGCAGCGCCCGAAATCCAAGGTTGGCGGCGAGCGGCGACACCGTCAGGATCACGCCGAGCGCGACTATCGACAAAGTGGCGGCGGTGAGTAATCCGCCCGGTCTGCTGCGCAGAAACGGCACCCGCCTGGTGCGAATCGCGAAGATGATGAGCGTTTGGGTAGCAAGGGATTCCACGAACCAGCCGGTGCGAAACTCGATCGGCCCCGCATTCAAGACGCCAAGCATGAGGCCGAAGGTGAGGAAGTCGAACAACGAACTGATCGGCCCGAACGACAGCATGAACCGTCGGATAAACGCGATGTTCCAGTGTGCGGGTGCGTGTAACTGCTCTTCGTCCACCCGGTCGGTGGGAATCGCGAGCTGGGAGGTGTCGTAGAGCAGATTGTTGAGCAAGATCTGGCTCGGCAGCATCGGCAGGAACGAAAGAACGGCCGACGCCGCGGCCGCGCTGAACATGTTGCCGAAATTACTTGAGGTGCCCATCAATACGTATTTGATCGTGTTGGCGAAGATACGCCGGCCCTCGGCGACACCGTCGGCCAGCACGCCGAGGTCCTTCTCCAGGAGGACCACGTCGGCGGCGTCCTTGGCGACATCGGTGGCCGTATCGACCGAGATGCCGACGTCCGCCGAATGAAGGGCCAGGGCGTCGTTCACTCCGTCCCCGAGAAAACCGACCGATCGCTGGGAATTGCGCAACGACGAAATAACGCGGGCTTTCTGCTCCGGTGAGATGCGTGCGAAGATCGTGTGGTTGCGCGCCGCCACGGTGAGTTCTTCGTCACTGAGCTGCTGCAACTCGGCGCCGCTGATCGTGCCCTTCGACGGTAATCCGATGTCGTTGCAGACCTTTTCGGCGACACTGGCGTTGTCGCCGGTGGCCACTTTTACCTCGATGCCCAGCGCCTTGAGTCGTGACAATGATTCATGCACGTCGGCTTTAGGATTGTCCGCGAAGACCAGGAAGCCCTCGAGTGTCAAAGCCGCCTCGTCGGCTACGCACAACGTCTCCTGACCCGGCGCCGGTTTACTGGCTATCGCCACGACCCGACGTCCGTCGGCAAACAACCGCGTCAAGGTCCGGTGCGCGGCTTCGGTGACGTCGTCGCAGCGTGCCATGACCTGTTCGGGTGCGCCCTTTACCACGATGCGCCTACCACCTTCGCCATCGACGAGCGCCGAGGTGGCCCGTCGGGTGTGATCGAAGGGCAACGTCGCCAAGCGGGTGACCCCGGCGATGGGGGGCCGATCACGCCACAGGGCGGCGTCGAGATCGTTCGCGCTTACCCCGCCTGCCGACGGGTCCACATCGGCGGCGAGTAAGCCGGAACCCAGCACCGAGTCTGCGTGGGTACCGCGGACATCGACGGCGTCGATCAAGTCGAGGCGGCCATCGGTCAGCGTGCCGGTTTTGTCCGTGATCAATATGTCGATGTCGCCGAGGTCCTCGATGCACACGAGGCGCTTCACCAGGACCTTCAGACGGGCCAGCCGTCGTGAACCCGAGGCCAGGCTCGTGCTGACGACAGCGGGAAGCAATTGGGGCGTGATGCCGACCGCGATTGCCAATCCGAACAGCGCCGCATCGATCAGCGGCCGTCGCAGGAGCAGATTGCTGACGATGATGATGACGGTAAGTGTCAACGCGACTTTCAGAAGCAGATAGGAGAAGCGTCGCAGTCCCTGCTGAAAGTCGGTCTCCGGCTGGCGCGAGCCCAAGCCGACTGCTATGCGACCGAATTCGGCGGCGGCGCCCGTCGCGAAGATCACGCCTGTCGCCTCACCCGCACTGACCACGGTGCCCATGAACGCCAAACTGGATGCGTCGGTGATGGTTGCATCCGGTGCGGCGGGCTCCGCCGACTTCTCCGACGGCGCCGATTCGCCGGTGAGGATGCTTTCGTTGCACTCAAGTCCGTTCACCGTGATCAGTCGCACGTCGGCCGGCACCAGTTCGCCGAGTTGGAGGCGGATGACGTCCCCGGGGACCAGAGCGGTGACGTCGACACGACCGAACTGGCCGTCGCGGCGAACCACAGCGGTATGACGGACCCGCTCGTGCAGAGCGGCCGCTGCCCGTTCCGCGCGGTATTCGTTGAAGAACGAAAGGCCAACGCTGATGAACAAAATGATGCCGATGATGATGGCTTGTGTTCCGTCGCCCAGGAAGAAGGACAGTATCGCGGTCACCGCCAAGAGCACCAACACCGCGTTATTCAACTGACGGCCAAGCACTGCCAGAGCGCTGACTCGGTGAGTCCGAACCGAATTCGGTCCGATTGATGCCAGCCTGGTATCCGCCTCGATTGAGGAGAGCCCCTCTTGAGAGGTATGCAACGAGCCCATCACGTCGGTAAGCGGTGCGCTCGCGACGTCCTGCAGCGATCGGGCGGAGAACTCAGGGACATCGCCGAGAGCCGACCCGTTGGTTCTACCCGCGTAGCCGGCATGACAGGTGCCCATGTGTCCACAATGGCCGCTGCACCGGTGCCGCTGTAGCGCCGGAAGGCCGGTTACCTCTCGCTGAAAGTCACTAGGTGCTAGGGCATTAAGTCCCTAGTTCAGCCACATGGGACTTCGGTCCCTTTTCAAACGCGTGCGAAGACGATCGGATGAAGTCCGGAGGTCCGCTGGCCGACCTTCGAGTCATGCGATACACACGCTTTCGGAGGTTCGGTGTCTGAGGCAATTCCGTTGGGACGATTTGCGGGTTTCCCGGTGCGGGTTCATTGGAGCGTGATTGTGATCCTGTGGCTGTTCACCTGGAGCCTGGCGACCACATTGCCCCACACCGTTGCAGGATATTCGCGGCCGGCTTACTGGTTGGCCGGAGCGTGCGGCGCGGTGGTACTGCTGGCTTCGCTGTTGGCCCACGAACTCGCCCACGCGGTGTTGGCCCGTCGCTGCGGGGTGCCCGTCGATGACGTCACACTATGGCTTTTCGGCGGTGTGACGAGCTTGCAAGGAGAGGCGAAGAGTCCGAAGGCCGCCTTTCGCATCGCATTGGCGGGCCCAGCCACCAGCCTGGTCCTGTCGGCGGTGTTCGGAGGGATCGCGGTGGCGCTGTCGACCCTGCACGCCCCGACGATCATCGGCAGCGTCGCCTGGTGGCTGGCCAGCATCAACTTGCTGCTCGCACTGTTCAACCTGTTGCCCGGTGCCCCGCTGGACGGTGGGCGGTTGGTGCGCGCCTACTTGTGGCACCGCCACGGCGACAGTGTGCGCGCGGCCATCGGCGCGGCACGTGCCGGACGAGTGGTCGCAATCGTCCTGATTGTGTTGGGGCTGGCTGAGTTTCTCGCTGGTGGCATGATCGGTGGCGTCTGGCTGGCATTCATCGGCTGGTTCATCTTCGTCGCCGCTCGAGAAGAAGAGGCGCAGGCGACCAGTCAGCAGATCTTCGCGGGAGTGCGCGTTGCCGAGGTGATGACCCCGCAGCCGCATACCGCTCCCGGATGGATAACGGTCGAAGATTTCATCCAGCGTTATGTGCTCGGCGATCGCCACTCGGCGTACCCGGTTGCCGACCCGAACGGATCGATCACCGGCTTGGTCACGTTGCGGCAGTTGCGCGAACTCGCACCCCAGCAGCGCACCACCACGAGCGTCGGCGCGATCGCCCTTCCGTTGCAGAGCGTACCGACTGCCACTCCGCAAGAGCCGCTTCAAGATCTGTTGCGTCGGATGGCGCCCGCCGGTCCTCGCAGTCGCGCTCTGGTCGTAGACGCAGGCACGGTCGTCGGCATCGTCACGCCAAGTGATGTGGCACGCCTGATCGAGGTCTATCGGCTAGCCCGGCCGACAACGGACGGGGTCGCCGATCAGCACGACGTGGGTAGTTATTCCGGCGCTGGGTAAGCCGGCATTGGTGGCTGGGGAAGGAATAGGGACCATGAAACCAATCGTCGTGGGTATCGACGGTTCATCGGCCGCGATCGCCGCCGCGATCTGGGCTGTCGATGAGGCCATCGAGCGCGCCGTCCCGCTCCGGCTGATCTCGGTCATCAAGCAGACGCACTCATCGCCGGACGACTACGCCCGCGATCTCGAGCACGCCGAGAAATCGCTTCGTGACGCACAATCCGCGATCGAGGCGGGCCAGAAGCCTGTCAAAATCGAAACCGACATTCCGCGCGGACCGGCTGGATCGGTGATGGTGGAGGCGTCGCGCGATGCCGAGCTGATCTGCGTCGGTTCGACAGGCATCGGGCGCTACGCCCGCGCCCTCTTAGGCTCCACGGCAACGGAACTCGCCGAAAAGGCCCACTGCTCCGTTGCGGTGTTGCGGACGGATCCGGACCAACCGCCACCCGACATCAACTGGATCGTGGTGCGGATGACCGACGCACCCGGCAACGACCGCATCATCGAGTGCGCTGCGTGGGAGGCGAAATTGCGCACGGCGCCCTTGTTGGTCCTCGGGGGGCGGCCCGAAGACCTGACCGAGCAAGCCGACGGCGCTTTCGAACGGCGAGTACAGGATTGGCAGCGCCGTCATCCCGAGGTGCGCGTATACCCGATTACCACCAAGTACGCCATCGCCAGCTTCCTGCGCGTCAACGAGGAGCGAGTGCAACTCGCCGTGATCGGCGCCGCCGAGGCCGCTGCGCTGGCGCAACTGGTAGGCCCCTCCGGGCACCCGCTCTTCCATCACGCCGAATGTTCAGTTCTCGTCGTTCGCGAATAGGGCCGCCAGTGAAGATCAAGCACCGAAGTGGTGACGCTGCAATGGTGAACGCCGGCGAGCGGGTGCTGGTCAAAAGCGATGTTCGGATGGGCCGCTTGGTCTGCGGGTTGACGATGCTGGGTGTCGTGGCGTGGACGGCGGCGCTGGTCGTCAGTGACCACTTCGGTTACCGCCCGGTCGCGCCCGGCCGATTCGGTTGGTCACTTGCGTTACTTGCCGCGGTGGCATTGATTGCGCGAGGGGTTTTTCTCGGCCGTCCGGTGACGAGTAGGCATGCGATGGCCGCGGCGGCGAGCGTGTGTTTAGGTCTCGGTGCGCATTTCTTGTCATACGGGGCCCTGGGCAACATTCTGCTGGGTGGCAGTGGACTCGCTCTGATGTGGCCCGCGACGGCACGAGCACAGCCCGAGTTGTTGCCTCAGGTGTGGACTCTCGTGGACGCCACGCACGGAGATCCCTTGGCGCCATTCGCCATGCACTCGAGCAAGAGCTATTACTTCAACCTCGACAAGACCGCGGCTATCGCCTATCGCACCCGGCTTGGGTTCGCCGTAGTCAGCGGCGACCCGATCGGTGACGATATCCAATTCCAGGCGTTGGTGGATGATTTCACCCACATGTGCCGCAGTCGGGGCTGGCGGATCGTCGTATTAGCCTGTGGTGAACGGCATCTGAAACTTTGGCGTACGAAGACGGGTGGACGGCTGAAGCTCGAGGTCCCGATCGGGCGCGATGTCGTCGTTGACGTTCGTCACTTCACCCTGAAGGGGAGACGCTTTCGTAACCTGCGGCAAGGTGTGCAGCGCACCCACAACTACGGCATTACCACCGAAATCGTTGACGAGCAGGAGATTTGCGGCCGGCTGGTCGACGAACTGACCGAGGTCCTGTACGCCGCGCATCACGCGGCCGGTACCGAGCGCGGGTTCTGTATGACTCTGGACGCAGCCTTGCAGGGCCGATTCCCGGGGATCAAGTTGGCGATCGCCCGGGACCGCGACGGTCGGGTAGTGGCTTTTCACCGATATGCGACCGCCGGGCGCGGAACGGAAGTAAGTCTCGATGTGCCGTACCGTCAACCGGACGCTCCCAACGGCGTGGACGAGCGACTCACCGTCGACATGATTACCGCGGCGAAAAGTCAGAATGCAGAAAGGCTTTCGCTCGCGTTCGCAGCGTTTCCGGAAATTTTCCAAGCCGCCCATCCCGGCGGGATGCAGCGGGTCGCGTACCGGTTGATTCATCTGCTGGACCCATTTATCCGGCTCGAGTCCTTATACCGGTATCTCCGCAAGTACCACTCGCTGGGCGAGCGTCGATACGTCCTGCTGCGCGCCGGCCATATTCCCGCGGCGCTGCCGGTATTGCTGTCGCTGGAGTTCACACCGCGGCCGCACCACGCGCGGCCAGTTCGAACCGGCGTCGTGCGACGTTAGCAGCAGCTCCGCGAGCTCGGTCAGATGTGAATGGACTGTTCCCTCGGCGGAGAGCCGAATTGGAAACGCCGGCCCGTCACCATCTCCGGAATCACCCGTACATAGTGCGACTTCTCGGAAGTCGTCCACGGCAATACCTGAGCCCGCTGCGCATCCGCGATCTCCTCGTCGCTGCGAAGAGAGCGTGCGGTGCCGCGCACGATCACGCTCCAGCCCCCGGCGACATTATGGTCGTCGACCTCGAACACCACCTCGTTGTTTATCGCGGCGCTGACCAGCTTCGTGCCCGGCGCGGTACGAAACAGGATCGTTCGCCGCTGGACGGCATAGTTGACCGGAAAGATCTGCGGCCGGCCATCCACGCTCGTGACCAGCCGTCCCAGCGTGGCACTTGAGAGCAGATCCCAACACTCGTGCGCAGGCAAGACGATGGCGCCGTCATCGGTTTGCGTTTGATTCGTCATGGGGACGACCTTATTGACGAAAACCGTCGATCTCGCCTGCCGAAGGTCCTGCCCCGCCGGGACCAAAGTTGGTCGACCTCCGGACGTGCGCCTAGTGAACCCTCAAGACGTCGGGTAGCGGGCGCCGCGGCGTGGGGGCGGCCGGACGATCCATCAGCGGCGCTATCCCGACTCTGATCAGGACCTGGGGCTCACCGGACTGGCCGATCAGGTCGCGAACGATATCGCGGCTTTCGTCCAGCTCGATGAGGTGGGTCAGCGGGCAGGTCGCCATGCCGACCATGGTGCATTCGAGCAGTACGGTCGACAACACTTCGCCGGATCTCAACCAGTCCGCTCGGGTGTCCCCGTCGGTGGAGAGGACGAGAATTTTGGACCAGTCGGCCTCGACCTCCGGGCGCCGATCGGTATGGATCCTGACGGGAAATTCCCGTCCTACGTCTACGCGGAGGTGTTCTTTATCGGATGCCAGCGCGCTAGGAGGGATGCCCTCGCCGACCGCATAAGGCGTTGTCCACCAATCTAGTTCGGCTTGATAGAGCCAATCGTCGTTACGAATGTCTTCGGTGAGTTTCGCCGCTTCGGCCAGCCGTGGTCGCGAGTCATCGCCGAGCACATGCAGGTCCACTCCTCTGTCATCGACGGCGTCGTATAGTGCGCGTTCGAAGAAATCCCAATATGCCGGTTGTCGGAGTGGAAGCCGATCGGCTCTGCGCTGCAGAATCGCCAGGGCGCGCTCACGCTGAGCTCGGGTGACGTGTGCGGCGGGGCTGAATTTCATCGATGCGAGCTCATCGGGATCGGTTTTGTCAGGGAACCGCTTGATGACCGGTTGCCAGCCGGCCGCCAGCATGGCGATACGAAGGTGATCCAGCACCGCACCGCAACTGATGAGCGCGTCGCGATCGAAGCTGTCTGTGCCAGGGACTGTGCGGTGACGATCGATGAACAAGTGCAGCACACCGCCTTCCGCCACCCATCGCCAAGGCTGGCTGTTATGCACGGACGGAGCCCGGCACGCCAATTGCACCGCTCTTTTCAACACCTGGGTATCCAGCGGCGGATGCATGACGTCAACCCCTCGTCCATGTTGTGACTCGACACCGACGCTAGGTGTCGTCGGGCTTAACGCCTAGGGCCGTATGTCCCTGCGGTACTAGGCCGTCGGACTGCTCTGCCGGTTCTTTTCCACGTAGCTGACCACGTCGGACAGGGTCCGCAGCGATGCATAGTCGGATTCGGGGATATCCACGCGCAACCGGTGATGGATGCCGCGGAGAAAATTCAGCCAGTCCATGGAGTCAAGATCGACTTGGTCCCGGAGCAGGACGTCGTCGCGAATGTCGTCCGCGTCGATTTCCGGAGCGATCGTGGTCAGCACCGCCAGAACCGTGCCGCGGGTGTCCTCGTTAGTCATGGCTCATCACTTCTCCAGAAGGTCAGGCTGCTGCAGCAGGTCATTGATTGCGCTGAGGAACAACGCTCCTCGGTGACCGTCACTCGCGCGGTGGTCGGCTGCGAGCGTCGCTTGGACCGCGGTGACGACCCGGATGCCGCCGTCCATGACAGCGACTCGCTGAGTCGGTCTGCCGAAACCGACGATCGCCACCTGCGGCGGGTAGATCACGCCGAAGACCGTATCGACGCCCTTGTCGCCCAGGTTGGTGACGGTGATGGTCGGGTCGGACATCTCTGAGCTTCGCAGTGAGAAGGAGCGCGCCCGCACCACGAGGTCGGCGAGGTCATGCATCAATTCGTCAAGCTTCTTGTCCGCAACATCATGAATCGCCGGCGCGACGAGACCGCCGCCGCGCAGCGATATTCCGACACCGACATGAACTCCGGTGGCGGGCTGGAATGCGTCGTCGCGCCAGAACCCGTTGAACTCGCCGAACCGTTGCGCGGCGACACCAACCGCCTTGAGCAGCAACGCGGCCGGTAGTACCCGTTCATCGATCGAACGCTGCGCATTTCGCGTCGTCAGCCAGGTCATCGAGCTGTCCAACAGGATTTCGTCGGCAAGGTAGTAGTGCGGAATCTCGCGCTTCGCACGGCTCATGGCGGCCGCGATCGACTTTCGCATCTGTGCGGCACGGTCGACGGCTGTGGGCTTGGATGTCGGCTTGGTTATCGGTTGCAGCGGCTCTTTTGGCGCAGCAGCGTGCTCGACGTCGCCGATGGTGACCGCGCCCTGCGGACCGGTGCCGGTTACCGTGTCGAGATCGACGGCGAGAGTTTGGGCCAGCCGTCGGGCCGCGGGTGACACCCAACGACGTCGTTGCAAGACGGACGAAGCAGTGATCACCGCGGTCGCCGCGTCGGCAGGCGCTGCCGGTTTGGCCGCTGCTTTCGTCGAATGCCGCCGCCGGCGCGGCGACGACTTCACCGCGGCCTCATCGCGTTCCAGCAGGGTCGCCAATACCGTTCCCACTTCGACGGTTTCGCCGACCGGCACCAGTAATTCGTTGACCGTGCCTTCTTGCCAGCATTCGATTTCGACTGCGGCTTTGGTGGTGTCGACGACCGCCACTATTTGGCCCCGGGTTACCTTGTCGCCGGGCTTGACCAACCATTCGTCCAGCGTGCCCTCGTCCATGTCGGCCCCCAGGGCCGGCATTTTGAACTCGATCATTGCCGGTCGCCGAACAGGCTATGCACGGTCGCGACGATTTTTTCCGGCTGGGGCAAGGCGGCCTGCTCGAGGTGCTTCGCGTACGGCACGGGAACCTCGGCGCTGCACACGCGAGCAACCGGGGCATCGAGATCGTAGAATGCTTCCTCCATGATCCGTGCCGTGACCTCGGCCGCCAGACTGCCGCTGCGCCAGGCTTCGTCGATCACGACCGCCCGATGTGTCTTGCGCACGGATTCGAGAAATGTGTCACCGTCGAGTGGCCGCAAGACCCGCAGATCGACGACCTCGCACTCGATTCCGGCCAGCGACAACTCGTTGGCGGCGTCGAGCGCCTTGGGAAGGCAGCCGCCGTAGGCGATCAGCGTGACGTCGGTGCCCTCACGACGGATGGCCGCCCGCGAGATGTCCGTGGCGGCAAGAACATCGATATCGGTTGAGGAGTTGTAAAGCTGGACGTGTTCGAAGATCACCACCGGATCTGGGTCCGCCAGGGCGGGGGCGAGCATGCCGTAGGCATCTTCGACGGTGGCCGGAGCCAGCACCTTGATGCCCGGGATGTGGGCGTACCACGGTTCGAGGCTGTGCGAGTGCTGGGCCGCGAGCTGACGCCCGGCCCCCGTCGCCATTCGGACGACCAGCGGTACCGAGAACTGCCCGCCGGACATGTGGCGAAGGGCCGCAGCGGTGTTGACGATCTGGTCGAGCGCCAAGAGGCTGAAGTTCACGGTCATGACTTCGACGATTGGGCGTAACCCGTTGATCGCCGCGCCGATTCCGATACCGACGAACCCCAATTCCGAAAGCGGTGTGTCGCGCACCCGGTCGGGACCGAATTCTTCCAAAAGACCTTTGGAGGCAGCGTAGGTTCCGCCATACCGGCCGACGTCTTCGCCCATCACCACAACCCGCGGATCGTCGCGCAGGGCATCGCGAAGGGCATCGTGCACTGCGGTTCGGTAGCTGGTCTTCATCGCGGCGACTCCGTAGTCAGCACGTCACGGCCCAGATCCGCCACGTCCTCCCACGTTCCGGCTTCGGCGAATGCCACCGCCGCTTCGATCTCGGCCGAGGCGGCATCTTCGATCTCCTGTACGTCGGCGTCGGTCAGTGCGCCACCGCGCAGGCATTGCTCGGTAAACGACCGGATCGGGTCACGTTCGCGCCACTGCGCGACCTCGGCCTTATCCCGATACAGTTCTGGATCGAACATCGAATGCGCACGGAAGCGATAGGTGCGGAACTCGATGAAGAACGGCCCGCCGGTGTCGCGGACGTGGTCGACACCCTGCTGGGCGGCCCCGTGGCACGCCTGGACATCCATCCCGTCGACGGCCAGCGTGGGAACCCGGTACGACGCCGCCTTGACGGTGAGATCGGTCTGCGATTGTGCGCGATCCAAGGCGGTTCCCATGGCGTAAAGATTGTTCTCGCAACAGAACAACACCGGCAGGTTCCATAGGGCGGCCATGTTGAGCGACTCGTGAAACGCGCCTTCGGCCACCGCGCCGTCGCCGAAGTAACATGCGGTTACCCGCTTCTGCTGCAACATGGCGTCGGCCAGAGCGATGCCGACCGCGAGCGGCAGACCACCGGCGACGATCGCGTTGCCGCCGTAGAACCGCTTGGCTGCATCGAAAAGGTGCATCGACCCTCCGCGTCCGCGTGAGCAGCCCTCCTGCTTGCCGAACATCTCGGCCATGATCGAGGTCATCGGGATGCCGCGCAGCAGTGCGTGGGCATGCTCGCGGTAGGTCGCTACGACCGCGTCATCGTCGGCCAGTGCGCGCAGTGACCCGGCGGCGACGGCCTCTTCCCCGACATACAGATGCAGGAATCCACGAATTTTCGCCGCGCTGTAGAGTTCCGCGCACTTCTCTTCCATCCGGCGCACGCGAATCATGTCCGACAAGAGTTCATGAGCCAGCTTGGTATCGGTCATGACGGCACCCCCTCGGCGTGGCGGTTGGCTTGACGCTCGATGGTCGAGGTATCGCCTTCAGGCAGGCCTAGTTCGCGAGCCTTGAGCAGGCGACGCATAATCTTGCCGCTACTGGTGTGCGGCAATGCATCTGCGAATTCGATCTCTTTGGGCGCCACCGCGGCCCCGAGCCGCTTACGCGCGTGGCCGAGCAATTCCAGGCGCAAGTCTTCGTCACCGACCACACCGTTCTTCAGGGTGACGAAGGCCTTCACGATTTCACCCACGGTCGGGTCTGGCTTGCCGATGACCGCGGCTTCGGCCACCGCCGGATGGTCGGTAAGTGCGCTTTCAACCTCGAAGGGGCCGATGAGATGTCCCGCGGATTTGATGACGTCGTCTTTGCGTCCGACGAACCAGAAATAACCGTCGGCGTCTTTCTTGGCGAGATCTCCCGTCAGGTAAAGACCGTCCGCGAAGGACTTTCGATATCGCTCCTCGGCGTTCAGATAGCCGCGGAACATCGACGGCCATCCCGGCTTGAGCGCGAGTTCCCCCTCGACCCCCGGTTCATCGACGAGCGAAGTCGTCCCATCATCGTTGTGGCGCACTATGTATGCGTCCACGCCCGGCAGCGGACGGCCCATCGAACCGGGCTTGATGTCGAATGCGGGGGTGTTGGCGATCATGATGCCGCCCGTTTCGGTCTGCCACCAGTTGTCGTGAATCGGCAAGCCCAGCACTCGCTTTCCCCACCAGACCGCTTCGGGGTTGAGCGGCTCACCCACGCTGGCAATGAATCTCAGCCGAGGAAAGTGGTATTGCGCAGGCATCTCCGGGCCGGCCTTGATCAGCATCCTTATCGCCGTCGGTGCCGTGTACCACACCGAGACGCCCTGATCCTGCAGGATCGCGTACCAGCGCTCCGCATCGAACTCCGCTTCGTCGACGATGGAGGTGACGCCGTGCAGCAGTGGGCTGATAATGCCGTAGGACGTTCCCGTGACCCAACCGGGATCCGCAGTGCACCAGTAGATGTCGCCGGGGTGGAGGTCCAGCGCGTACAGGCCGGTGATGTAGTGCATCGCGACGGCCCCGTGCACATGCATGGCGCCCTTGGGTGTTCCGGTGGTGCCGCTGGTGAAGTGCAGCAGGGCTGGGTCCTCGGCGGTCGTCGGTTCGACTGGTGTCGTTTCGTTGGCGGCATGCATCCAGTCCCAGAAGTTGAGCGTTCCGGGTATTGGGCTGCCGGCTCCGTCGTCGTCGACGACGAGGATGTGCCGGACGGAGGGCATACTTTCGCGAATCTTGGCGATCTTGCGCTGATAAATGGCTTTGGTGGTGACCAGCACGTCGGCTTGGCCGATATTGACTCTGGTGGCGATCGGTTCGGGGCCGAACGCGGAAAACAGCGGCGAAACGACGCTGCCGTTACGCAGGGCACCAAGCATCGTGATGTAGAGCTCGGGGACGCGTCCCATAATCGTGAACACCCGATTGCCTTTGTCGATACCGAGCGCCCGCAACACCCCTGAGAAGCGTCTGGCAAGGCGGTCGAGTTCTGCGTAGCTGAGCTCTCGCGTGGCGATCGCACCGTCCCAGCCTTTGTCGGTGATGAAGCGCAGGGCCGTGCGTGTGGCAGCCGGGCCCGACGCGTGTCGATCGACGGCGGCATACGCGATGTTGCAGCCGCCCGGCCCCATTCCGTCGCACAGGTTGGGAACGTCGACCCAGCGGAATTGTGCGCGTGCCTGCTCGTAGTCCGACAAGTTGGGCTCGACAAGGTGGTCGCGGGGCGTTTTACGGATGACATCCGCAGTCATGACCGCCTCTTTCGGTTGGTGGGGCGTCTTCATCGTTTTCCGCGCGTGCATCCCGCAATAGAGACGAAGGTCACCAGTAGATACGCGCTTTTGTCGTCGAGTCGAAGGGCGGGTTACGGCGAGCGAGCGCATGTCACCGGTCCGTTGCGGGTCGATCGACCTGGTGTCGGGGACCAAGGACTCTGGCGTCAGCCGTCAGCGGGCACGAGGGTCGTAGCCATACCGAATGAAGGGGTGGCGACGATGGCGGAAACGCTGGCCGATACGAAAGTGATCACGACGGCAGTCGAGCTCGCCTGCCATGCGCCCTCGCTGTACAACTCCCAGCCTTGGCGGTGGATTACCGATGGCGTCAGCGTCGATCTGTTCGTTGATCCTGAGCAAGAATTACCAGCAGCCGACACGTCGGGCCGCGAAGCGATCATCAGCTGCGGCGCCGCGCTTGATCACTTCCGGACCGCGATGGCCGCCGCCGGGTGGGCCACGAATGTCGAGCAGTTTCCCAACCCGAACAATCTCGACCATCTGGCGACCGTCGATTTCGTGCCGGTCGACTTTGTGGCACAGGCTCGGCGCGACCGTGCGGCCGCGATATTGCGTCGCCGGACCAACCGTCTACCGTTTCGTGCGCCGAAGCGCTGGGCGTCTTTCGAACCCGTGCTACGAAGCTCGTTCGACAATGACTTGGTCAGTTTGGATGTACTGCCCGCGGATGTGCGACCGCGGCTGGCCGAAGCGGCACGACTCGCCGAAGCCCTACGTCGCTATGACGACTTGTATCACGCTGAATTGCGTTGGTGGACAACGCTGGAAGAAGGATCGGAAGGGATTCCGCAAAACTCACTGGTGTCGGAAGCCGATGCCCGCAGGGTTGACGTGAACCGCGAGTTCCCGACCGATCCCACGAACGAGCGGAGCTCTGCCGGCACGTACGACCAAGCGAAGATTCTCATGTTGTCCACTGCCGGCGACACGCGTGTCGATGCTCTCAACTGCGGTGAGGCGCTGTCGGCGATCCTGCTGGAGTGCACGATGGCCGGATTGGCCACCTGCCCCGTCACGCACGTCACGGAGCTCGACGCCAGCCGGGACATGATCCGCGACCTCGCGACGGGTCTGGCCTCGGTACCGCAGGTCTTGGTCCGAGTCGGCATCGAACCGGAAGGGGAGTTGGCTTCCGAACCGACGCCGCGCAAACCTCTGCACGAGGTGTTGGAGATCCGCAGCTAGCGGGTGAATGGCTCCAAAGACCTTGGTGGGTCGAGGTTCTAGATCTGTTCGGACTTCACGGTGAGGTAGTTCTTGACCTTGAACAGATCGTAGGTCCGTCGCCGTTCGGGCCGCAGCTCGGCGGCGGCCGATTCTGCGGAGATGATTTCCGGTTCGACCACTCGATAGCTTCGGCCATCAGCGCGGATGGTCGCGTGCCCGGCGG
This sequence comes from Mycobacterium ahvazicum, assembly GCF_900176255.2. GTDB lineage: Bacteria > Actinomycetota > Actinomycetes > Mycobacteriales > Mycobacteriaceae > Mycobacterium > Mycobacterium ahvazicum. The sequence continues at coordinate 522,280 of NZ_FXEG02000003.1, read as the reverse complement.
CAAGGACATTCCGGAGCCAATCGACGTCGGTGCCGTAGGGCAGCGGAACGATGAACCCGCCTGACACGCGTTCGGTGACTACCGGTGTGGTGTACTGCTTGCCGGAGTGCCGGCCGGTGTGCTCAATCACCGAGGCATACCAGTGCTTTCGCCCGGCCATATGCAGCATCAGTGGATTGAGCAGACGCTTGTTGAAAACCCGGACATCGTCGAGGACCGCCACTGCTGTTTCTCCTATCTATCGCGCCACCGCGTGGACGAATGGTGTTTTGGCACAGAAAATGTCATAACTCGCAACGGCCGGTTTGCCGCTCGTCCCAGGCCATCACGCTTGTCGGTAGCTGACACCTGTATTGCGCAATCCGATCAGCTCGCCCGGTCCGCCGGGTAGGGCCCGAAGTCCCTAACGTGTGCACCGCGCCTCGTCCGCCGAAGGGATCCCTAGGTGAGGACCAATGCCTCTGATCTGGCAGCGGCCTCACTCCGTAGCGTCTCGATCAGACACTTAAATGCCGTTGGTCGCCAGGAGTTCTCATGTTCGATCGGTATCCACCGAAGTCCGTCGTCGTAGGTGTGGACGGTTCGGCGGCCGCAATTCGTGCTGCCCGGTGGGCAGTCGACGAAGTGGCCGGCACCGACATTCCGCTGCGTCTGCTCTATGTCACCCAACGCGACGTCACTGCCGGTACACGGCAAGCGCGACTTGCGGTGGCCGCGGCAGAGCAGGTCGTCCGCGACGCATACGACGCGGTCGAACAGATCGGCAAGCCGGTCAAGGTCGAAACGGAGATCGTCGACGGCGCGCCGGTGGCGGCGCTCATCGCTGCTTCGCGGTCCACAACGTTGCTGTGTGTCGGAGACACGGGGGCCTCGATGCACCCGACAATCTGGTTGGGCTCGACCGCGAAAGAACTCGCACAATCCGGCCACTGTTCGGTGGCTGTCGTCCGGGCAGGCCCCCGCGACACGGACACCGCGGATACCCGCCGGATCGTCGCGTTCGTAGACGAATCGCCGGATGGCATAGACGTTCTGGAGCTGGCGATCCATGAGGCTCGCCATCGTCGCGTGCCGCTGCGGGTGCTGACATCAACGCAGCCGCGTTCCGGGGACTCGCATCTGAAGCGTTGTACCGACAACTATCCCGAGGTCGATATCGACACGGTGCATCTGCAAGCTTCCCTGGTCGATTACCTGGCCGCGCACGCCGAGGCCATTCAGTTGGTCGTAGTCGGTGCCGCCCAGACCGCGGCAGTCGGGCAATTGCTCGGTGATCCCGGCGCTGAAGCTTTGCGTGAGAGCGACGTGTCCTTGCTTGTGGTCGGTTTCAAGCGTCCTGGCCGCTGATCCGCGAAGGGGAGATGTCGTTTGGGTGGTGGAATCGCCATCCCATGGGGCGCGTGGCCCGAGCCGCTCGTCGACGCGAACGCTTCCCGCAGGCGCGCTGACCAACGACCCACAATGTTTGGGACTTCCGTCTCTTTACGGGATTTCGGCCGATTGATCGGATAGACATCGCACTGATTCTTTCAATCGAGGAGCCAGAGATGAGCACTTCTCGCCGTCCGGCGCACACGGGTGTGTCATGACTAGAGCAGCTGACGTCACCCGGCGCTCGCCGCGCCGAGTATTCCGTGACCGCCGCGAGGCCGGCCGGGTGCTGGCAAACCTACTGACCGCTTACCGCGACCAACCGAATGTGATCGTGCTGGGACTCGCCCGGGGCGGGCTACCAGTGGCATGGGAGGTAGCGGCCGCGCTGCACGCACCGCTGGATGCCTTTATCGTGCGAAAGCTCGGCGCTCCCGGGCATGAGGAATTCGCGGTCGGGGCGCTGGCAAGCGGCGGCCGCGTAGTGGTGAACGACGACGTGATTCGGGCCTTGCAGATCTCGCCGGGACAGTTGCGTGCCGTTGCCGAACGTGAAGGCCGCGAGCTGGTCCGGCGTGAGGCCGCATATCGCGGCGGACGACCGCCGCTTGAGGTGGCGGGCAAGACGATCATCCTGGTCGATGACGGGTTGGCCACTGGCGCAAGCATGTTCGCCGCGGTACAGGCTCTCCGCGAAGCGGAGCCCGCTCACATCGTGATCGCGGTGCCGGCGGCTCCGGAATCTACCTGTCGGGAATTCGCCGGTCTGGTGGACGATGTGGTCTGCGCGAGTATGCCCACCCCATTCCTCGCGGTGGGGGAGTCGTTCTGGGATTTTCGCCAGGTCACCGACGAGGAAGTTCACCAGCTGCTCGCTACTCCTACGACGGATCGAACGGCCGCCCCGGCACAGGTGCGGATGCCCGCCCAGGTGCTCGCCAGCGTGGCCATCGATGCTCCATCCGGTGTTCCGCCGCGTGAGGCGTTGGAGGAGTTGATTGGTGACGCCCGGATCGTGCTGATCGGCGAGAGTTCCCATGGAACGCATGAGTTTTACGAGGCTCGGGCCACGATCACGAAATGGCTGATCGAGGAGAAGGGATTCTGTGCGGTAGCCGCGGAGGCCGATTGGCCCGATGCCTACCGGGTGAACAGGTACGTGCGGGGCCTCGGAGTGGACGAGACCGCCGAGGAAGCGTTGCGTGGGTTCGAACGATTTCCGGCCTGGATGTGGCGCAACACAGTCGTTCGTGACTTCGTCGATTGGCTGCGCATACGCAACCGGCAGTGCGAGTCGAAGCGTCAGCGGCAGGCCGGCTTTTATGGGCTTGATCTCTACAGCCTGCATCGATCCATGCAGGAAGTGGTGACCTTCCTGGATCGAGTCGATCCCAGGGCGGCGATGCGGGCCCGTAGTCGTTACGCATGCTTCGATCATGCTTCGGCGGATGATGGTCAAGCGTACGGTTTCGCGGCGGCGTTCGGGGCGGGTCCTTCGTGTGAAAACGAAGCGATCGAACAGCTGGTTGATATGCAGCGCAACGCCTTGGCGTATGCGCGCAGAGGCGGGCTTCTCGCCGAGGACGAGCTCTTCTACGCCCAGCAAAATGCCCAGACGGTACGCAACGCCGAGGTCTACTACCGTGCGATGTTCAGCGGCCGGGTGAACTCGTGGAACCTGCGTGATGAGCACATGGCCGAGACTCTCGAGGCGCTGCTGAACCACCTGGACCGTCACGATGGCGCTCCTCCTGCGCGAATAGTGGTGTGGGCGCACAACTCTCACGTCGGCGATGCACGGGCAACCGAGGTGTCTTCTGACGGACAACTCACATTGGGGCAATTGGTCCGGCAGCGATACGGCGATGAGTCACGCCTCATCGGGTTCAGCACGTACAGCGGCACCGTGACCGCTGCAAGCGACTGGGGCGGAATCGCGGAACGCAAAGCCGTTCGGCCCGCGCTCAACGGCAGCATCGAAGAACTGCTTCACGAGACCGGCGAAAGCTCTTTCCTGGTGGCGGCGGACCTCAGCGCGGAAGCCGCCGATCCGCTCGGCGTCGTCCGGTTGGGGCGCGCGATCGGCGTGATCTATCGGCCGGAAACGGAGCGGCAAAGCCATTACTTCCATGTTCGGCCCGCGGACCAATTCGACGCGATGATCCACATCGACAGGACGCGTGCGCTCGAACCGCTGGAACCGACGAGCCTGTGGATCGCCGGCGAGACACCGGAAACGTACCCGTCCGGGTTGTAACGAACGACGAGCGGAGTCAACGGATATGGATGCGCCCATCGCATCGGTTCCCAGTCGAGCGCAGATCGTCACGCTGACCATGAACCCGGCACTCGACATCACGACAAGTGTCGACGTGGTGCGGCCGACCGAAAAGTTGCGCTGTGCGACACAGCGTTATGACCCGGGTGGTGGGGGAATCAACGTCGCTCGTATTGCTCATGTGCTGGGCGGTTCGGCTTCGGCGGTGTTTCCCGCCGGCGGCCCAACGGGTGGTCTTCTCATGTCGCTCCTCAACGAGGAGCGAGTTCCATTTCGGCAGATACCCGTCTTGGCGTCGACGCGAGAGAGCTTGACCGTCAACGAGAACAGCACCGGCCGGCAATATCGTTTCGTCCTTCCGGGGCCGCGGCTGACGTTCGCCGAGCAGGCGCTGTGTCTCGACCAAGTGCGGGCCGCGGCGGAATCGGCCGAGTTCGTGGTGGCCAGCGGTAGCCTGCCCCCTGGGGTGCCCGCCGACTACTATCAGCGGGTTGCCGATATCTGCCAGGGCATGGGCGTCCGTTTCATTCTGGACACCTCTGGCGGTGGGTTGCAGCACGTATCATCCGGGGTCTACCTGCTAAAAGCGAGCGAGCGCGAGTTGCGGGAATGTGTCGGGCGTCCGCTGGCCACCGAATCGGAGCAGTTCGCCGCTGCCCGCGGACTCATCGAAAAGGGTTGCGCGGAAATCGTATTGGTGTCATTGGGTTCCCATGGCGCACTTCTTGTGACACCGGCTGCGGACCAACGGTTTTCGGCGATTCCGATGCGGAATGGGAGTGGCGTCGGGGCCGGAGATGCGATGGTCGCGGCGATCACGATAGGGCTCAGCCGCGGATGGCCGCTCGATAAGGCAGTTCGGTTGGGCATTGCGGCGGGCGCGGCGATGCTGATGACGCCCGGCACGGCCGTCTGTGATCGAGCGGATATCGAGAAGCTGTTCGCACTCGCGCCGGAGCCCTGCGACGTTACGCTCTGCGACTGAGATATGAGCCCCTGCGCCGCAGGCAGCCCATGTGGTCAATCAGCGACGGCAATTGTGAATCTGGGCGATTATCAAGGATGTGGAATATTGAGACAGGGGCAGGAAGGATTCGCCATGGTTAAGGTTTTTCTGGTCGACGACCACGAAGTCGTTCGGCGCGGACTTGCCGACCTGCTCGCAGCGGACCCCGAGCTCGAGGTCATCGGCGATGCGGGCTCCGTATCCGAAGCGATGGTCCGGATTCCCGCGTTGCAGCCCGACGTCGCAGTGCTTGACGTGCGGCTGCCTGATGGCAACGGCATCGAATTGTGCCGCGACCTGTTGTCTGACCTGCCCGAGTTGCGATGCCTGATGCTGACCTCGTTCACCTCTGACGAGGCGATGCTCGAGGCGATCCTGGCCGGCGCCAGTGGCTACGTCGTCAAAGACATCAGGGGCATGGAATTGGCCCAGGCGATCAAGGATGTTGGTGCCGGCAAGTCACTGCTCGACAATCGAGCTGCCGCCGCCTTGATGGCGAAACTGCGCGGCAACGCCGAGCAGAAGGATCCGTTGTCCGGATTGACCGAGCGCGAGCGAACTCTTCTCGGACTGCTCAGCGAGGGTTTGACCAACCGTCAGATTGCCGCGCGAATGTTCCTGGCCGAGAAGACGGTGAAGAATTATGTATCCCGGTTGCTGGCCAAGCTCGGCATGGAGCGGCGGACACAAGCAGCGGTATTCGCTTCGAAGTTGAACCAACAGTCCCCACCACCAACCGCCGGTAAGTAACGAGACGGGCGCATTACACCAGCTCGAGAGGCCGCACGGGTTGGACGGCGTTGATTTGTTGGGTTGTCATCTCGATAAGACTATGCTTGGCGACGGTATCTTCGCGTTGTTTGCTGCCTTTTCGTTCTGTGGACGACGCGGTGCTGCCGCGGGGGCTGAATGGCCGGAGGTATCAGGCAGTGGCCAGCGACGACAGTAGCTCGGCTTTTTCGGGACTCGGCCAGCGTGGGCTGGTCAGCAGGATGCACCAGCAACTCGACGAGATGCTGGCCTCGCGTGATCAGATGGAGCAATTGCTTCAGGTGATCGTCGAGATCGGTGCCGACCTCGAGCTGGATGCGACCCTGCGTCGCATCGTCGTAGCGGCCCGCAAGTTGACCTCGGCACCGTATGGCGCCTTGGCGATACGTGACCGCGACGGAATGTTGATCTCGTTTGTCCACGAAGGAATTGAAGTCGACCACGCGCGGCAAATCGGGCATCTGCCGGTCGGCAAGGGAGTTCTGAGTCTGTCGCTCTTCGACACGCCGGCTTTGCGTCTGGACGATCTGACGAAACACCCGGCCGCGGTTGGGTTTCCGGAGCACCATCCCCCGATGCGGGCTTTCCTTGGCGTGCCGATCACCATCCGGGGAGAGGTATTCGGCAACCTTTATCTGACGCACGACGAGCCCGGTCGGCTGTTCTCCGAATCCGACGAGGTGGCTGCTCGCGCATTGGCTTTCGCGGCCGCGGTGGCCATCGACAATGCGCAACTCTTTGAGCGTGAGCGTACGGCCGCCAAATGGATGGAGGCAAGCCGCGAAATCACTACCGCGCTTCTGTCCAGCGTCGAACCCAGCCGGACTCCGTTGCAGGTGATCGCCGAAAAGGCTTGTGCGCTAACCGAAGCCGAACAGGCGATTGTGCTCGTTCCGGACGATGACGATGTGCCGATAGATGAGATTGACACGCTGGTCATCTCGGCAGCGGTCGGATTGAACGCTTCAGAGGTTATCGGCCAACGGATTCCCGTCGATGCGTCGACCAGCGGTGCGGTGTTCCGCTCCGCTGAACCGGTGATCACCGAAGCCCTGAGTTACCCGATCCAGGCATTCACCGACGTAGGGCAGCGAAGCGCGATTTTGATGCCGCTGCGTGCCCACGATGAGGTTGCCGGGGTGATTGTGGTCGCCCGCAGCTCGCAGCGGCAGCCGTTCGACGACAGCTACCTCGACCTGGTCAGCGATTTCGCGACGCATGCCGCGATAGCGCTGATGCTTGCGTCGGGCCGCGAGAACACGCGTCAACTGACGCTGGTGGCTGAGCGGGAGCGCATTGCCCACGATCTGCACGACCATGTCATCCAACGGCTCTTCGCCGCGGGGATGGACCTACAAGGCACGGTGGCCCGGGTGCGTTCGCCGGAGGTTGCCGAGCGGCTGAACCGCACCCTCGACGACCTCCAGACGATCATCGAGGAAATCCGCACGACCATCTTCCAGCTGAAGTCGCCGTCCGGCAACGGCGGTGGCTTCCGGAATCGGATTCAACGAGCGGTTGCCGACCTCACCGAGGGACGCGACATCGTCACGACGGTGCGAATGCGCGGTCCGATGACCGCTGTCGGCGGCGAGCTCGCCGACCACGCAGAAGCAGTGACGTCCGAGGCCGTCAGCAACGCGGTTCGGCATTCTGGTGCTTCACGACTGACGGTCGAGGTCAATGTCGGCGACATGTTGACGGTTGACATCGTCGACAACGGTTGTGGCCTACCAGTCGACAATCCCCGCCGCAGCGGTCTGGCGAACATGCTGTACCGCGCCGAACAGGTCGGCGGTCGCTGCGAAATCAGCAACGCGCCAGATGGCGGTACCCGAATCTACTGGTCCGCTCCGCTGACCGACCACTGACTCTCGGCGAAATCCCGGACGCCAAGGGGCTCATGGACCAATGGCGCCGGAGTGGAGTCTAACGGCCCTGCCCAACAGGGCGGATCGTGAATAACGTCGTGTCAAAGCCAACGGCATTCAGGAGCGCTCATGAGTCGTCAGTTGGCGGAATACTCCGCCACTGCTCGCCTGATCGACGGCAGGCTGGTGTCGTTGCGACGCCTCACCGCGCAAGACGCCGAGGCCACGTTGGCGTTCCATCAACGCCTCACCGACTTCGAGCGTTACTACCGGTTCTTCACGCTGAACCAAATCGATCTCGAGCATCTCGTCCAATCGATTACTGAAGCGTCCGATGATCGATACTCGCTCGGTGCGTTCGACGCCGACCGATTGATCGGTGTGGTCCACTACGTCGTTGTCCGCGATGATCCCAACGTTGCCGAAGTCGCGGTCGCAGTCGCCCACGAAGACCATTCGCTCGGCGTCGGAACGGCCTTGCTCAAGCACCTCGCGCACATCGCGCGGGCTCACGGCATTGAGCGATTTGTAGCCGACGTCCTGAGCGAGAACCATCTGATGCTCACTGTGTTGTTCGATCTCGGCTGGTGTTGTAAGCCAACGTATTACGGAGCGATTCAGCACGTTGAGATTGAGTTGCCGGATGTCCCCGACGAACTGTCGTCGGGCGCGAATGCGATCCCATAGGTAGGAGCACGAAATGTCGGAGCCCACAAAGAAACACGGAATATTGGTCTGTGTCGACGGATCGGCGGCGTCGGATGCCGCGGTGGCGTGGGCGGCCTGGGAGGCGGGCATGCGGAACACAACGATCACGCTGATGCATGCCGTTGCGCCCATCGTGGTCGGATTCCCGGTGGGCCGACTGTACGACGAAATGCCTGGCTGGCAGATGGAGGCCGGACAGCACGTCATCGACCAGGCCCGAAAGACGCTCAGCGCCAGCCTGGACAAGTTCGAGTCCCCCGAAATCCGCACGAAGATCGTCTATTCCAACGTCGCACCGGCGCTGATTGAGGCATCCAAAGACGCCCGGATGATCGTGGCCGGCAGCCAGGGCCTTGGCGCGTTGGGCCGGTTGTTGTTGGGCTCGGTCACCACATCGCTGGTCCACCACGCCCATTGCCCGGTCGCGGTCATTCATTCCGACGGTGACGCGGCTGTCGATGCCACCGCTCCCGTGCTCGTTGGCATCGACGGTTCACCGGCCTCGGAGTCGGCGACCGCATTGGCTTTTGACGAGGCCTCGCGTCGAGGGGTCGGTTTGGTGGCGCTGCATGCGTGGAGCGACGTCGGGGTGTTCCCGATGCTCGGAATGGACTGGCGGGATAGCGAGGCCAAAGGGGAGGAGATACTCGCCGAACGCCTCGCCGGTTGGCAAGAACAGTATCCGGATGTGCACGTCAGGCGAGTCCTCTGCTGTGATCTGCCTTCTCGATGGCTGCTAGAAGAATCGGAGCACGCTCAGCTGGTGGTGATCGGAAGCCATGGGCGTGGGGGTTTTGCCGGCATGCTGCTGGGTTCGGTCAGCTCTCATGTCGCGCAATCGGCAACCAAGCCGGTGATTGTTGTCCGGGGCGAATAGACGCATTCGGGGAGAGTCATTGGTCCTCAACGTTGAGGCCATCCGTTGAGCGCGCCCTTGGGTGCCGGCTCGTTAACGTAAGTCCATGACTTATGTGATCGGCGCCGACTGCATTGACGTGCTGGATAAATCCTGTGTTCAGGAGTGCCCTGTCGACTGCATCTATGAGGGCGCTCGGGCGATGTACATCAATCCCGACGAATGCGTGGACTGCGGAGCATGCAAGCCGGCTTGCCGCATGGATGCGATTTACTGGGAGGGAGATCTGCCTGCCGACCAGGTGCAGCACTTGGAAGACAATGCCTCCTTTTTCAGCCGTCCACTAGCGGGCCGTGCTGCGCCGCTCGGCTGCCCGGGTGGTTCCGCCGGTGTGGGTCCGCTCGGCGTCGACACACCGTTGGTGGCAGCGATGCCCGAACGCGAGGGTCGGTTAGACGCTCACTGACGACCGAATCGTCATGGGCGCACGACGAGTACCGAGCATCCGGCGTGCCGGAAATGGGGCTTGATCGGACCGACCAAGCTGGCAACCTTGTCAGCGTCCGAACTGTCCACCACCGCGAGTTGTACGGGTTCGGCTGTGCTGGCAAGGAATTCAGCGGCTCCACTCCGCGCGGCAGCCGGAAGGACATGCACCTCGCGATACTCAGAAACCCAAGGGCTGAGGCGGTGATCCAATTGCGAATACGGGATTTCACCCAGACCCCAACGCCAGACTCCCATCGCCAACACCGGTGCGCCGCGTAGACGTGCTTCGCGGAAACCGTGCTCGAGCACCACGTCGTTGCCCGGTTTGTCGTCGACGACGACGGCAACCCATCCCGAGCCGGGATCTTCACCGTCGCGGTTGTGGCGGATGATCGCCACCGGACAATGCGCATTCTCGGCAACGGTGGCAGCGGTCGAGCCGAGAACTCTGCGGGCGACCCGCCCGATCCCGATCGAGCCCAGACAAACCATCGCCGCGTGGTCAGATTCATCGATTAACGCGTTCCCGATCGATCCGCGCACCAGGTCGGTTTCGACTTTGACTTGCTGTCCCGTCGCGTTGACCGCTGCGCAGGCGGCGCGCAGCGCTGTCTCGCCATACTCGATATCCAAGCTGTCATCGCGTGCGGTTCCGTCGGATTCCCGTTCGGGGATCGCGTGAACCAGACGCAGCGGAACGTCTCGGCCGACCGCCTCGGTCACCGCCCATCTGGCCGCGTTGATCGCTGCATCGGAACCATCGATACCCACGACGACCCGCTGCGATGATTGCGGACGATTCATTGCATTCTCCGATCGGAACCAGCGCTCGCGGGAAACCCCGCTTCATCGGCGATGTTACGAGTCTCAACTGATTCAGAGCAGGGCCCTTCGGCCCGATCTTGATGGCAATGGTCACCCTGACAGCGTTGGTTACTCGACCTTGATCGTGCTTCCGGGCAACAGCTTTCGCACATGGCCTCGGCATTCGACATCGACCGAACCGGCGTTGCCGGCCTCAGAGGTCACGGTGGCGGTCCGTCCGCTGACTTGAAGATGGAGGCGCTGACCGCGGTACACGAGTGGGAACTCGATGGGGCCGAGGTCTTCTGGCCATTGGGGCCCGAGAATGAGTCGGTCGTCCCGTGTTTCGAGTCCGGTGTAACACCGTTGCAGCAGATCGATGCTGCCGGCCATCGCCGCGAGGTGTATACCTTCGGCCGTCGTGCCGCCCTGGATGTCGGCGACGTCGGACTTCAGCACTAGCTGGAAGTACTCCATGGCCCTGCGCCGGTTGCTCCGGGCGAGCACCCATGAGTGCACGATGGCGCTCAATGTCGATCCGTGCGAGGTGCGCGCGAGGTAGTAATCGACTGTTTTCGGGATTTGCTCCGGGGCAAAGTGATACCCGAGGCGGCCAAACAAACCCAGCAGTTCGTCGGACGACAGTAGATAGAACAGCATCAGCGCATCCGCCTGTTTGGACGCCTTGTAGTTGTTCACGCTGTCGTTTTCAGCCTCCAGGATGCGATCGAGGCGCTGAATGTTTCCGTAGCGTTCCCGATAGTGATCCCAGTCCAGTTCCGCCAGGTCCGAATAGCCTTCGAACTGACTGATGACGCCGTCATGAAAAGGGACGAACATGTGCCGGCTCACATGTTCCCACCGCTCGAGATCCGCTGTGTCCAGACCGATCTTGCCGACAAGATCGAGTCGGTCGCGCAGCGACAACAGGTCCAGCGCGTCCAGTGCCCGAGTGATCACCCAGACCGCCATCACATTGGTGTAGGCGTTGTTGTCGATACCGTCGTACTCTTTGCCGGGATATCCGGAATGAAATTCGTCGGGGCCGATGACTCCCCGGATCGTGTAGCGGCCACGACTTTCGTCGTACGTGGCCAATCCGACCCAGAATCGGGCGATCTCGACCAGCATCTCGGCTCCGTAGTCGACAAGATACTGACGGTCGCCGGTCACCTGATAGTGCTGCCACGTGTTGTATGCGACGGCGAGACCGACGTGATGCGCGCGTGCGCTGGGATCGGGGTTCCACCGGCCGGATCGTGGGTTGAGGTGGAGTTCCTGGCTCACCTCACTACCGTCACTGCCTGACTGCCACGGATACATCGCGCCCAGGTAGCCGGCCCTGCGCGCGGCGCGTCGGGCCTGGTGAAGTCGCCGATACCGATAAAGCAACAGCGAGCGCGACACGTTGGGCATCCGCAGGCTCAGGACGGGGGACACAAACAGGGCGTCCCAAAAGACGTGTCCGCGATAGGCTTCGCCGTGCAGGCCCCGCGCCGGCACGCTGGCATCAAGTTCGGCGGTGTGCGGGGAAAGCGTTTGCAGCAGTTGCACCAGATGCAGCCGAAGGATCCGCAAGGCTTCCACGCCGTCGTCAAGTCCGACGTCGCACTGCTCCCAGAGTCGGTCCCACGCCCGCCGGTGGTGCCGATGAAGATCCGTGTATCGGCCGGCTTCTTCGAGGAAATGCTGCGCGGTGCTTGCCGGCTCAGAGATCGCGGCGTCCCGCCCGGTGAAGAGGGTGACAACCTTCTCGAGTGTGATGGACTGCCCGGCGGACAAGTCCGCTCGGAGGTTGTGACCGCCCCGCCCGGCTTCTCGCACAAAGGTGTACTGCGCGTCGACGGGCGAGTCGTCGCGCCACAGTGAAGTGCGGGCGGCCATCCCGATCGAGATACGTGATTGCGATGTTTGTGTCCGCAACAGCACTGATCCGGGCGAGATTTCATCGAGAGTGGGTGGCGTCAGGTGGACACTCGACAGTGAGCCGTAGCGTTCCACCATTGAATTGCTGACAGCGCCATCCAAGTGAGACATGAATTCTACTGTGCCCGACCAATTCTCCGCGGTTACGGTGTTCTTCATCGCCAGTATGTTGTGCTGGTGCATCGACGCGAATCGCTGCTGATTCAGCGTTGTCGTTCGGCCCGCATGATCCCGGAATCGCAGTGTACGGATCAGCGTCGCGTGTCGTAGGTCGAATGTTTGCTGATAGGACAGTAATTCGACATCGTCCACACTGAACCACGGGCCGTCGTCGATACGAAACGTCAGCGGCAGCCAGTTGGGCAGGTTGACGAGGCTCTCATTCTCTATTCTGCGGCCGGCGATCTGGTCGGCCAGGGTGTTGTACACGCCGGCGGCGTAGGTGCCGGGGTAGTGGGCCTGAGCCGCAGATGCCTCCGGCGCACAGCCGCGGGTGGCGACGTAGCCGTTGCCGACGGTGCACAACGTCTCGCGCAGTCGCTCCTGTTCCCGGTCGTAGCCGTCGAAGACCAGTCGCCACGCATCGGCCGGGCTGGTTGCTTCATCTCGAAGGTCGTGTGCCAGGCGTTGGATGAATTCACATACTGCCGAAGGGTTTTCCAAGCTGAACCGAGCGGCAGACGGTCGGTCACCGACCTCGTCATGGCGCACCACGATCCCCACGCCGTCAAAACGAACCGCATCGAAAGCATCCTCATCGGTGAGGTCGTCACCGATGTAGATCGGCAATGCGGCAGGGGACTCAGCGGTCCGATCGTCGGCTAGGATCCTTTCGAGGAGCCAGTCGGGAGTGTCGCTCTTGTTCCAGGCAACGTTGGGGCCCAGTTCGATGACTTTGCGGCCCTGGGTGACATGAAGATGCCGGTCCCGTCCCAGCCGAGACGCCGTAGTGACCACCCGGTCGACGACGGCCGGATCAGCGTTGCGGTAATGAACTGTGACGGCAAACCGCTTGTGCTCCACTACTGTTCCCGGCACGTCCAGTAGCGCTTCGGTCAGCTCGGTGGCGGCATCAGCCAAGGTGGCAGCGGCGGCGACGGCCGCGGAGTTCTCGACATGGGTGCCGTCCGGCCCGAACAGCTCGAATCCCTGGCTACCCGCGTACCACAAGCCATCGACGTTGACTCGCCCCTGGACGTCCTTCAGGTCTCGACCGCTTATCACGGCAACGGGGCATTGCCCGGCGAGAGCGCGAAGCGCTTCGGCGGCGCCGCGGACCAGCACAGCGGCGTCGGGGTCATCGACGATATCGGACAGCGTCCCGTCGAAATCAAGGAACACTACCGGCCGCCGGGCGACCACAAGTTCTTTCAATTGGCCGTAGGACTGCAGGGCATCGGCGATGGTCGATAGGCCAGAGTCGCGGCTGCACACCGAGATCTCGGCGATGTCGGCGATCACGACGTCCGCCCCATCGGCGACAACGCCGTCGGTCCGGTCGCGGTAGAGGCCAATGACGAGTCCGATGCCGCAGTCTCGGGCTGTCCGGATACCGGACTCATTGTCGGCGATCACCACGCAGCGTCCGGGGCTGACCCCGAGACGGGTCGTCGCCTCGGTCAACGCCGCCGTGCCGGGGCGGACCTCTTCGACGCTGACACCGATCCCGTGCAGCTGTCGCAGCAGTGGCACATCGGTGGGTGGGCGGGTTTGCTCGGTGCTGACGATTGCGCTGTCCAAGTCGAGGATCACGGCGTCGTGGTAGCGCCTGTCGATCGTGACGGGCCATTGGGTCACGTTTGTGACGATGCCACAGCACCGGTGCGGGTCAAGCCTATTCGCTCGTTGAAGGTCTCTCGTCCATCCAGTTGGGGACGAAAGTCTCATGACCGATGAGTGTTTGGACCATAGCGTTCTCGATGAACGAAGGAGAAGACATGTCAGCGTCCGAGAAGCGTTACGGAATCGTCGTCGGGGTCGACGGATCACCCGCATCGGATTTCGCGGTCTGCTGGGGTGCGCGGGACGCGACGCTGCGTGGTGTTCGGCTGACCCTGGTCCACATGGTGAACCTGGCCGCTCCGGTGTGGCCCCCGATGCCACTCACCGCAGATACTCCGATATGGCAGGAAGACTATGGCCGTCGGATCCTCGAAGAGGCGGAGAAGATCGCCGAAGATGCGTCGAAGCCCCACGGCCGCATCGATATTGCAACAGAGCTGATGTTTGCGGCACCGGTTGCCGCGCTGGTCGAACTGTCCGACGAGGCAGAGATGGTCGTCGTGGGCAGCAACGGACGCGGAGCACTGGCCCGGACCTTCCTCGGTTCGGTCAGCTCGGGCGTCGTGCGCAGCGCAAGGTGCCCGGTCGCGGTCATCCGAGACGAAGATCCGTTGATGCCGAACCCGCTTGACGCCCCTGTGCTGGTGGGCATCGACGGCTCGGCGGCTTCGGAACTGGCGACGGCGATTGCTTTCGACGAAGCGTCCCGGCGCGGCGTCGACCTGACGGCCTTGCATGCGTGGAGCGACGTCGGACTGTTCGAACTTCCAAAGCCGGAGTGGACCGCGGTGCGGGCCCAGGCCGAGGAGATCCTGGCCGAGCGTCTTGCCGGTTGGCAAGAACGCTATCCCGATGTCACGGTGCATCGACTTGTCGTGTGCGACCAACCCGCTCGGCGGCTGATCGAGCAGTCGGAGTCGGCCCAGTTGGTGGTCGTCGGCAGCCACGGCCGAGGTGGATTGGCCGGCGCGCTGTTGGGCTCGGTCAGCAACGCGGTCCTGCATGGGGTCTTTGTGCCGGTGATCGTCGCGCGGCCGGCTGCCGGCCACGTAGATCGGGACTAAAGCCTCATGATCGACGACCGCGCAGGCAATAGCGTTCTCAGTGACTGGAGGAGGACGAAATGACGGCATTTGAGAAGCGCTACGGGATCGTCGTCGGAGTCGACGGATCGGCCGCATCGAATGCCGCTGTGGTCTGGGCAGCACGTGACGCGGCGTTGCGCAATCTCTCGTTGAACCTCGTCCACATGTTCGAGACATTCGTGCGAACTTTCCCGCAGGTACCGATGCCGAGCGGAGTCGCGCTGTGGCAGCTCGACGACGGGCGCCAGGCTCTCGAGCAGGCCGTCAAGATCGCCCAGGACGCCGTGCAAACAGACCGGAAGCTTGTCATCACGAGCGAAGTGAAACCGTCGCCCGCGGTGCCGACGCTGATTGAAATGTCCGAAGATGCGCAGCTGGTGGTCGTCGGCTCCAACGGGCACGGCGCGATGGAGCGGGTCCTGCTCGGTTCGGTGAGTTCGGGCGTGGTGCGCGGCGCGAAGTGTCCGGTAGCGGTCATTCGCGCTGAATCCGGGTCACTTCCGAGCGCCCAGCGCACTCCGGTGCTGGTAGGAATCGACGGGTCGCCGGCGTCAGAGCTGGCGACGGCCATTGCGTTCGATGAGGCGTCGCGACGCGATGTCGAACTGGTAGCCCTGCACGCGTCCAGTGATACCGAGTTCTTGGAACTTCCCGGATATGACTGGACAACGGTCAGGGCCGAAGCGGAGCGAAATCTGGCTGAGTGTCTGGCGGGGTGGCAAGAACGCTTCCCGGATGTGCCGGTGCAGCGGCTCGTCGTCAGAGACCGGCCCGCCCGGCACCTTATCGAGCACTCGGAGTCGGCCCAACTGGTGGTTGTGGGCAGCCACGGCCGCGGCACGTTGTCGGGCGCGATGCTGGGGTCGGTGAGCAACGCCGTCGTTCACTCGATTCACACGCCGGTGATTGTGGCGCGTCCTTCATGAGCCCGAGGAATTCCCGAATCGACAGGACTGTGGAGAGTCATGAACATGACGATTGCCGCTGACCCGCCTAGCACAGCGTCGGTGGCAGTCGCATTGCCCTACATCGATGTCCACGAAACCCACACCGGCATCGTGGTGCTCGCCGGGGATCGCGCCTTCAAGGCAAAGAAACCGATCGCGACCCACTTTCTCGACTTCCGCACAGCCGAACTGCGCGAGCGGGCGTGCCTGCGCGAGGTCGAGCTCAACAGCCGATTGTCACCCGAAAGCTACCTTGGTGTCGCGCATCTCACCGACCCCTGCGGGGGGCCGGCCGAGCCGATCGTCGTGATGCGGCGCTACCGCGAAGAAGATCGCCTGACGGCCTTGATAGCCCGAGGCCCCAACGAAACCGTACGCGACATCTTGGACACCATCGCTGGCGTGCTGGCTCGATTTCACGAACGCGCCGACCGCAGCCCCGAGATCGACGCCGAGGGTAAGTTGTGTGCGGTCGACGGCCGCTGGCGCGAGAATCTGTCGGAACTGAACAGTTTTGTGGGCGAACCACTTTCGGAGATTTCTTTCAAACTGTTGGCACGTGTCCAACGCCTTGCCGCTGAATTCGTTTCGGGTCGGGCCCCGTTGTTTGCCCGACGGGTCGAAGAAGGATGCCTCGTCGACGGCCATGGCGATCTGCTCGCCGACGACATATTTTGGGCTGACGGCAAACTGGCGTTGCTCGACTGCCTCGAGTTCGACGACAAGCTGCGCCATATCGACCGCATCGACGATGCGGCCTTCTTGGCAATGGACCTGGAGTTCCTGGGCCGCAAAGACCTTGGTGACTATTTCGTCCAACGTTACATCGTCCATTCGGGTGACAGGGCTCCGTCATCGTTGTGGGACTTCTACATCGCGTATCGCGCCGTGGTGAGGGCCAAGGTTGACTGCATTCGGCACTCACAAGGCGACGCGGCGGCCGCCAGAGACGCGGGCCGGCACCTGGCCATCGCCGTCCAGCATCTAGAACACGGCAGCGTCCGCATGGCGCTGGTCGGTGGGAACCCAGGAACTGGCAAGTCGACCGTCGCACACGCGCTCGCCGAAACGGTGGGAGCGCAGGTGATCTCAACCGATGACGTACGGAAGGAGCTGGCAGATTCGGGCGTCATCACCGGCGGCACGGGCATCCTCAATGGGGGCTTGTACCGGCCCAGGAACGTCAGGCGCGTCTACGAGCTGGCTCTGGACCGGGCCCGCGCGCTGCTCGGCGATGGCTACTCAGTCATCCTTGACGGGACCTGGCGAGATCCGCATCTACGCACCTACGCCCATTTGCTGGCATCCGAGATGTACTCGGCTGTGGTGGAACTCATGTGCGTCGCGGGCGTCGAGACCGCCGCCAAGCGAATACTGACCCGCCGGCCAGGCAACTCCGAAGTGACGCCGGAAATCGCGGCAGCGCTGGCGCGCGAACAGAACGGCTGGGACACCGCATGTGCCTTGGACACGTCGCAGCCGGTCGAGCAAACCATTCAACAAGCGCATGCCACGTGGCGTCGGTCGATCTACCCGCCCGGGTTGCACCGCGGCATTCCATCCTGATTGATGAGGAGTTATCGTGTCGACGAATATTCTTGCAAGTCAATATGTCTCAGATATCGCTGATCTGCGGCTCTCTGATTCGGAGGAGGCGGGCGGCAAAGGCGCGAACATGGGCGAATTGGTCGCTGCCGGGCTTCCAGTTCCCCCGGGGTTCGTCTTGATGCGAAGCAGCTACTTGACTTCGATGCAGGCAGGTGGAGTCGAGGCGGAATTGGCGGCGTTGCACGCCGAGGCGCTGGCAGAGGTCAGCAACAATTCGCGACTGTCCGAACTCTGCCAGCGCATGCAGAATCTGGTCCTCAAGGCCGGCCTCAGCGAGGAGGTGCGCGGCCCATTGCTCGATTCCTACCGTGCACTGGGGCCGAGCTGCACTGTGGCGGTCCGATCTTCGGCCACTGGGGAGGATGGCCGCGACGCATCGTTCGCGGGAATGAATCAGACACTGACGAACGTGTCGGGTGAAACGATGTTGGTGGACGCCGTCAAGGCATGCTGGGCATCGCTTTTCAGTCCTCGCGTGATCACCTATCGAGCCAGCCGGGGCTTCCTCGCGACGCCCGCAATGGCTGTCGTGGTGCAGCAGATGATCGCCTCCGAGCGGTCAGGGGTCGCGTTCACCTGCGATCCCAGCACCGGGGAGCGCGACCATCTGGTCATCGAAGCCGCTCTTGGACTGGGCGAGGTCGTGGTATCCGGAAAGGTCCAGCCTGATACCTACGTCGTCGACAAGAAGACGCTGGAAGTGCTTGATGTCAAGATCGGCTATCAGGCGTTCAAGATCGAACGTGGCCCTGACGGCCGCGACGTGGTGGTGGATTTGGACCCCGAGCAGGCTCAGGCGCGGGTGCTCGACGACGCGTCCTTGCGGCGTATCGCGGAGCTGGCCATTGCGGTCGAAGCACACCACGGGTGTCCCCAGGATGTTGAGTGGGCGATCGCGTCTGGCGAGAGCTGGCTGGTGCAAGCAAGGCCGATTACGACCCTGCAAACCCACACATCTGATGATCCGGGAACAGACGGCGTCCTGGTTCGCGGGTTGCCCGCGGCACCGGGCTCGGCGTCCGGCCGGGTGCGGGTCCTGCACACGCCGGACGAAGGTAATCGGTTGCTCGACAACGAGATTCTGGTGGCTCCGATGACCAACCCGGATTGGCTCCCGGCGATCCGTCGCTCGACCGCGCTGGTGACCGAAACCGGCGGTATGACGTGCCATGCGGCGATCGTGGCGCGCGAACTCGGCGTCCCGTGCGTGGTGGGAGCCCGCAATGCGACCACCATTCTGCACGACGGTCAGACGGTCACGGTCGACGGCGGGCATGGAAATGTCAGTGCTGGAGGGCAGGGCCAGCAGGTGCGGGCGACGACGGCCGAGCCACCCGCCAGCGCGCCGGAACGCAGCGAGACGACGGGCACCAAAATTTACGTCAACCTGGCGATGCCTGACTCTGCGGAAGCGGTTGCAGCCCAGGACGTCGATGGAGTGGGACTGCTTCGCGCGGAATTCCTACTTACTCAGGCACTTTCGGGAAGACATCCACGTGATCTCATCGCGCGTGGCGAGCAGGCAGATCTCGTGGACGCGATGGTTGCCTCCATCGGGCGGATAGCCGCCGCGTTCGGGACTCGGCCGGTCGTCTACCGGGCCACCGATTTCCGTAGCAACGAATTCCGCGGCTTGCGTGGTGGTGAAGCCTACGAGCCAGTCGAGCACAATCCGATGATCGGGTACCGGGGGTGCTACCGATACGTTAAGGAACCTGACCTGTTCGGCCTGGAGCTCCAGGCCTTGGCCAGGGTGCGCGAACGGAACCCGAACGTGCACTTGATGATTCCATTCGTTCGGACGCGCTGGGAACTGGAAACATGCCTATCCCTGATCGATGTGAGCCCGCTGGGTGCTCAACGAGGTTTGCATCGCTGGGTGATGGCCGAGGTGCCATCGGTGATGTATTGGCTTCCCGAGTACATCGGGCTGGGCGTGGACGGTGTATCGATTGGTAGCAACGACCTGACCCAACTGATTCTGGGTGTCGATCGGGACTCCGACATCTGTGCCGAGCTGTTCGACGAATCCGACGGCGCTGTGCTCGACGCGATCGGACGCATCGTTTCGATTGCTCGCAAGCACGGAATCACCTCCTCGTTGTGCGGTCAGGCGCCATCGACCAATCCCGCTTTCGCTGAGCATCTTGTGCGCATGGGCATCACGTCAGTGTCGGTCAACCCCGACGCGGTTTCCGCGACTCGGCGTATTGTTGCCGCCGCGGAACGGCGGTTGCTGCTGGAATCAGCGCGTGGCCGTGAATAACTGGGCACCCATTCACCCGCAGGAGTAAGGCTGATGGCTCGGCATTGGTTGGTGATGGAGGCATCCGGCGACGGGCCTCCGGCACCGTTCGTCGCCCGGCTGGCGGCTGCCGGCCGCCATCTGCCCGAAACCCACCTGACCACAGACGAACTGATGGCGACCACGCGCCACCGTACCCACATCGATCTGGAACGATTGACCGGAATTCACGAACGGCGCGTTTCGGTGGGGGACGAGGATTCCTACACCCTGGCCACCTCGGCGGCACTGAATTGCCTCGCCACCGCGCAACAGGATCCGGCATCCCTTGACGTGGTTATCAGCTGTAGCATCACGAAACTCCGGGGCGGCCTGACCCAATGGCTCGAGCCGTCGATGAGCGGTGCGATCGCTCGTGGGATCGGGGCACCGCAGGCAATGACGTTCGATGTGTCGAATGCGTGCGCCGGAATGCTCACCGGGGTAACGATTTTGAACAACTGGATCCGGCAGGGCATTGTCGAGCGTGGGCTCGTGGTCAGCGGCGAGTACATCTCCCAACTCGGCCACAACGCAGCCCGGCACATTCGCAACATCATGAGCAAAGAGCTTGCGTGCCTGACTCTCGGGGATGCCGGCGCGGCGCTGCTGTTGGAGCGCGCGCCCGCCGGCTCAGCCGGTATCAGCCTGGCCGGATTCACTACCGTCGCCGATTACAGTAGGCTCTGCCTGGCCTATCCAAAAGGCCATGATCCGGGTGCGCGGATGTTCACCAATTCCCGCGCGATTCAGAAGGCCGCGATCGCCAACACTCCGCTGTTACTGCATGAAGTGCTCGACACCGTCGGTATTTCGATTCACGACATCGACCATGTGATCACCCACCAGACTTCGGCGCGCGCTATTCGCAAAGGAATGGCCCGAATGTCGGAGGCGTTCGGCGACAGTCCCCGGCACGACGCCGTGATCACCGTCGACCGGTATGGCAACACGGCCTCGACGACTCACACGGTGGCCCTCGTCGAGGAACTCGAAGCGGGACGCATCGAGGCCGGAGAAAGGGTCGCGCTGCTTGCCCTGGCTTCGGGACTCGAGATCGGTGTGGTCTTACTGACCCTGGATGAGGATTTGGTGAGCCGTTATGGGCACCGTCATTGAACAAGTCGATATCTCCCAGGCACGGTGGCGTGACCGGCACAGCGCGCTGCGCCTCGCGGTCAGTGCCGCCGAGGATTGCCTGCTGCACGCTGGTTGCGAGCCAAGTGAATTGGATCTCGTGGTCAATGCCGGTATTTACCGTGACCGCAATCTGGGGGAGCCCGCGCTGGCTGCGCTGATTCAGGACGACATCGGCGCCAACCCCGAGGACCCGCACGGTGATGCGCACGGCACTTTTTCCTTCGACATCGCCAACGGTGCCTGCGGGGTGCTGACGGCGCTGCAGATCGTCGACGGATTCCTGCGAACGCACAGCATTCGGCGCGCCCTTATCGTGGCCAGCGACGCCGATCCGGGCCATGGCATGAGCGAACACTTTCCATTCTCGGCCGCCGGTGCCGCGTTGCTCTGCGGATGGACTGACGACAGCTATGGTCTGAGCAACGTGTCCTGGGTTAACGACAGCGGCGCACCATATGAAGACGAAATATTCTCTGCGACAGTAGGATTCGCTGACGCGCGTAATGTTCTTCGATTCAGCCAGTCCGCCGCGCTCGATGAGCGATTCGCTGCGGTTGCCGCAGCGGCGGTGCACGCCTGCCTGGCCGCGCAGTCCGTCCGGCTTTCCGACATCGACGTGATCGTCGCCGCACCCGCGCGGCAGGAATACCGCACCGCGCTGAGCAACCGGTTTGGGCTGCCGGTCGACAGGATCAGCATCGCCGACGACCAACGGATGCATACCGCCGCGCTGGCGGCAGCATTCGAGCGACAGGTTGACCGACTGCCTGGCGGCGCACAGGTGCTGTTCGTTGCCGCCGGTGCCGGGATCACGGCCGGTGCCGCGGTCTACCGTCAGCCGCCGCCAGAAGGGACTGTGTCGCAGTGGAGCATTTGAGCGCTTTCGATGCCACCTTCCTCGAGGTCGAAGACTCCGATCCGCACGTGAGTCTGGCGATCGGCAGCGTCTCGATCATCGAAGGCCCCGCTCCGAGTTACGAGGAGTTCGTTTCGACCTTTGCCGAACGGGCACCGCAGATTCCGCGCTGCAGGCAGGTCCTGCGGACGCATCCGCTAGATCTTGGCTCACCCGAATGGGCCGACGACCCGCACTTCGACGTCTCACGGCACCTGCATCGTCTCGCGCTGCCGCACCCGGGCGACGATGCCGCGTTATTCGAGATGGTCGCGTCGGTGATGGAGCGACGGCTCGATCGTGAGCGCCCACTCTGGGAGTGCTGGATTTTCGAGGGGCTGAGCGAGGACCGGTGGGCCGTGCTGACCAAGGTCCATCACTGCATGGCGGATGGGATCGCGACGACGCAGATCCTGGCAAAGTTCAGCGATAGCGGCGGCGGCGACAGCTTTGCGACCGCCATTCGTGCGGCCAAGGAGCCGGTCCGTCATGGGTTGGACTTTCCGAAGATCAGTTTGAACCCGGCGAACTGGGTCGGCGGGATAGGGCGAAGCGCGTTTGCCGCGGCGGCCGCGCTCGAGCACATGGTGATGGGTGCGGCCGAGCTGACTGCCGGTGTGCTCAGCGCGGCGCCCGATTCGTCGCTGAACGGACCGGTTAAGTCGTTGCGCCGCTACAGTGTGGCCCGGGTTCGGTTGGCTGACCTGCAGAAGGTTGCTCGGGCATTCGGCGTGACGCTCAACGACGTAGCGCTGGCGGCGATCACCGACAGTTACCGCAAGATCTTGCTGGAGCGCGGGGAGCGGCCCGGCCACAACTCGCTGCGCACACTCGTTCCGGTTTCGGTCCGCGCGACGAACCACTTCAATATGGCCGACAATCAGGTCTCGGCAATGCTGCCGTTGTTACCCGTCGACGAGGCGGACCCGCTGAAGCAGCTGCAACTGGTGCACAGTCGGCTCACGCGGGCCAAGGCGAGCGGTCAACGCGAAGGAGGCACGGCGCTGACCGCGGCGGCCAAGAATGTCCCATTCGCGTTCACGGCATGGGCCATCCGTTTGCTGTCCCGACTGCCCCAGAAGGCAGTGGTCGCGGTGGCGACCAACGTTCCCGGTCCCCGGTACGGGCAGAAACTGATGGGCCGGCGGGTGCTGGAGATCCTTCCGATCCCGCCGATCGCGCTCAATGTGCGTACCGCCGTCGCGATGCTCAGTTACGCCGACCAGTTCATCTTCGGCATCACCGCCGACTACGACACTGCGCCCGACATCGACGCACTGGCCGCGGGAATCGAGGATGGGGTCGCGCACCTCGTCGAGGCCAGCGGCACGCATCGAGGCAGCGCGCGCTCCTGATCACGGTGCAGCTGACGAAAGTCCTCCGCGCTAGCGACTTCGGGCCCTTTTCAGGGGGTCTCGTGAATTGCTGAGATCAGAGTCATGAGCATGGCCTTGGGCCATTTTCGCCGGTAGAGGAGTAGCCAATGATGGCTCGCGTTGCAGGGGCGAAAGTAATTGTCCTCGAGTCACACCCGGCTTGGATCTCCGCTCAACAGCTTGCGCGCGAACGTAGCGAATCGATGCGCCGCCATCCCTCATTCCAGTCCCGGGCGAGCGTGGCGATTGACGAGTATCGCCGTCATACACGCACACATATATGTATGGTGACGACTGGTCCAGAGTAGCGTGCCTCGGCTGCAGCCTATTCGGACCCGGATGACGCACCACATGACAGGAGAACACGGTGGCAGAACGGTTGGCGGGCAAGGTGGCGCTGATTAGTGGGGGTGCCCGGGGGATGGGTGCCTCGCATGTGCGGATGCTGGTGGACGAGGGAGCCAAGGTCGTGTTCGGCGACATCCTCGACGACGAAGGCAAGGCAGTGGCGGCCGAGGTGGGCGACTCGGCTCGCTACCTGCACCTCGATGTGACGAAGCCCGACGACTGGGATGCCGCGGTGGCCACCGCGCTGCACGAGTTCGGCAGCATCGACGTGCTGGTGAACAACGCCGGCATCATCAACATCGGCACCTTCGAGGACTACGCGCTCACGGAATGGCAGCGGATCCTCGACATCAATTTGACCGGTGTGTTTCTCGGCATCCGCGCCGTGGTGAAACCGATGAAGGAAGCCGGACGAGGCTCGATCATCAACATCTCTTCGATCGAAGGTATCGCCGGCACGATCGCCTGCCATGGTTACACGGCAACGAAATTCGCTGTCCGGGGGCTGACCAAGTCGGCGGCGCTGGAGCTCGGGCCCAGCGGAATCCGGGTGAACTCGATCCATCCCGGCCTGATCAAGACCCCGATGACCGAGTGGGTTCCTGACGACATCTTCCAGACCGCGCTCGGCCGGGCTGCCGATCCTAAGGAGGTCTCCAGCCTGGTGGTCTATCTGGCCAGCGACGAGTCCAGCTATTCCACGGGTTCGGAGTTCGTGGTCGACGGCGGCACCACCGCCGGCCTGGGGCACAAAGACTTCTCCGCCGTCCAGACGGACGCGCAGCCCGAGTGGGTTACGTAGCGGCGGTTACCGATTCGGGTTCGGTGGCCGGCTTCGGCCATGGCGATGGCACCGGGCGTTGTCGCACCCGTTGCGGCCACCAGAACCACTTGCCCAACAGCGCCGCGATGGACGGCGTCATCAGCGACCGCACGATCAGCGTGTCGAAGAGCAAGCCCAGGCCGATCGTAGTACCCACCTGTCCGATGACGGTCAGCTCGCTGACCGCCATGGTCATCATGGTGAAGGCGAAGACGAGCCCCGCCGAGGTGACGACGGAACCGGTGCCGCCCATCGACCGGATGATTCCGGTGTTCAGGCCGGCGTGAATCTCTTCTTTGAACCGCGCCACCAGCAGCAAGTTGTAGTCGGCGCCCACGGCAAGCAGGATGATGACCGACATCGCCAACACCATCCAGTGCAGCTCGATGCCGATGATGTGTTGCCAGATCAGCACCGACAGTCCGAACGACGCGCCCAGTGAAAGCAGGACGGTTCCGACGATGACCGCCGAGGCCACCACACCTCGGGTGATGATCAGCATGATGATGAAAATCAAGCAGAGTGAGGCTATTCCGGCGATCAGCAAGTCATAGGTGTTGCCGTCACTGAGGTCCTTGTAAATTGCCGCGGTGCCTCCGAGATAGATCTTGGAGCCCTCCAGTGGTGTGCCCTTGAGCGCTTCGTAGGCGGCCTTCTTGATCGCCGCGATATGCGCGATGCCTTCCGCCGACATCGGATCGCCGTCGTGACTGATGATGAAACGCACGGCGTGGCCATCGGGGGAGATGAAGTTCTTCATGCCTTTCTTGAACTCGTTGTTGTTGAAGATCTCCGGCGGCAGATAGAACGAGTCGTCATTCTTGGACGCGTCGAACGCCTTGCCCATCGCGTTGCCGTTCTTCTGGGCCTCGTTCTGCTGATCCTGCAGACCCTTCTGGGTCGAATACATGGTCAGCATCGTCGTTTTCATGGCCTTCATGTTCTCGATCATCGACGGCATCAGCGCCACCATCTGAGGCATCAGGGTGTCGAGATGGTCCATGATCGGAAGCAGGCTCTCGATGTCATCGGTCATCGTGTCAATGCCGTCGAGGCCGTCGAAGACCGAGCGCAGTGACCAGCACACCGGGATGTCGAAGCAGTGCTTTTCCCAGTAGAGGTAACTGCGGATCGGCCGGAAGAAGTCCTCGAAATCGGCCATGTGGTTACGTAATTCGTTGATGTCGATCGTCATGTCGTGCATCTTCTTGACCATCTGATGCATATCGTTGGACATCTGCACGGTGATGCTCTGCATCTTGGTCATGCTGTCGATCGTCGTCTGCATCATGTCGGCCTGCTTGAGCATGTCGGCCATCTGGTCTTCTTGGTACTTCTGATTCATCTGCTGGGTGACGCCCTGCATGCTCATCTGGAACGGGATCGAGGTGTGCTCGATCGGCGTGCCCTCGGGCCTGGTGATGGCCTGCACGCGACCGATTCCCGGCACCCGGAAGATCGTCTTGGCGATCTTGTCGATGACCAAGAAGTCCGCGGAGTTGCGCAGATCGTGGTCGCTTTCGATCATCAGCACTTCGGGATTCATGCGTGCATGCGAAAAGTGCCGATCGGCGGCGGCGTATCCCTCGTTGGCCGGCAGATCGTCGGGCAGATAATTGCGGTCGTTGTAGTTGGTGCGGTACCCGGGCAGTGTCAGCAGGCCGACGAGTGCGATGCCGATCGTCATGACCAGGATCGGCCCGGGCCACCGCACGATAACTGCGCCGATCTTGCGCCACATCCGAATACGCTGCGTGCGCTTGGGTTCGAGCGTCTTACCGAAGCGCGTTGCCACCGTGATGACCGCGGGCCCGAGTGTCAACGCGGCCAGGACCACGACCACCATGCCGATGGCCAACGGGATGCCCAGCGTCTGGAAGTACGGCAGGTTGGTGAAGTGCAGACAGAACGTCGCACCGGCGATGGTCAGGCCCGAGCCGAGCACCACATGCGCGGTGCCATGGAACATGTCGTAATAGGCGTCTTCGCGGGAATCGCCCTTACCTCGGGCTTCCTGATATCGGCCGATCAAAAAGATCGCGTAGTCCGTGGCGGCTGCGATCGCCAACGTGACGATCAGGTTGGTCGCGAAGGTCGACAGCCCAATGATGTTGTAGTAGCCCAGGAACGCGACCATTCCGCGTGCGGCCGACAGTTCCAGTACCACCATCACCAGCGTGAGCAGCACTGTGACGATGGAACGGTAGACCAGCAACATCATCGCGATGATCACGGTGAACGTGCACATCGTGATGATTTGCACGCTGCGGTCACCGGCCACATGCTGGTCGGCTGAGAGCGCGGCGGGTCCGGTGACGTACGCCTTCACCCCGTTGGGTGGAGGCACACTTTTGACGATGTTCTGAACCGACTCGACGGACTCGTTCGCCAGCGACTCGCCTTGGTTTCCGGCGAGATAGACCTGGACATAGGCGGCCTTGCCGTCGTTGCTCTGCGCACCCGCCCCGGTCAGTGGGTCACTCCACATGTCCTGAACGTGCTCAACGTGTTTGGTGTCGGCGTCGAGCTTCTGAACGATTTTGTCGTAGTAGGCGTGGGCATCGGCGCCGAGCGGCTGTTGCCCCTCGAGAACGATCATGATCGAGCTGTTGGACTTGTACTCCTTGAACTCAGCGCCCATGCGCTTTGTCGCGACCACCGATTGCGCATCGTCGGGGGCCATCGAGACCGAGCGCATCTTCCCGACCGTGTCCAGGTCGGGGACGATCGTGCTGAGCACCGCGATCAGTGCGATCCAACCCAGGATGATCAGTACGGCGAATTTCCGGATGAAGCGCGGGATCTTCTCCCGCACCGGCGCTGCGGCGGTCGGGAGCGCGTCGGTGCGGGCGTCGTTAAACGTTGTACTCATGCGGATTTCACCAGGCAGAAGGTCAGGGCGTGCACGCCGGTGGTTATCTTCTCGTCTTTGATTTCGTCATCGATGGTGATGCGGCACCCGAGGTAGTCACCGTCGCTTTGCGCCGAAAGATTTGGGAAGACCGACGGAGCGGTGGTCTTGAGGACCATCGTCCAGGGCAACGGCGCACCGTCGATCCGCTGCGGGTCGGCCGACAGATCCAGGTAGTTCACGTTCGCGTGGCTCGCCGAGCCGAAGACTTCGTACTTGACGACCTTGGGTTTGAACGGCTTGGAGTCGTCGAGCCGCGGACTCGTCAGGACGCCGGTGTCGTTGGCGCCGAAGAAGGACTTGACCCGGACCACGGCGAAACCACCGACCACCACCACCGCCACGATCAAGAGCGGCAACCAGGCGTTGCGCACAATCTTCGATAGCAACAACTACGTGAGTCCTTTTCTCGTCACCATCGTGTGGCCACCGCCCGCATGACTCGCGGACCCTCGAGCGCACCGGCCGCTTGAGTCAGCATCGGGGTCGGCCCTTGCCGGGGAGCGTCCCCGAACACCGCCACCAGCGCATACTACATGATCTGCATATCTTGCAGATCATGCAAGATTTGCCCGCGGTGTTTCAGATCACTCGGTGAAGATGCTGTTCACCAGCGCGGCGGCCCGCTCGACATACGGCATCGGCGTGTCGTCGGGATCCACCGGTTCGCTACTTGCCCACTTTTCGAGGCCGGAACGTACCGCGGTCAGTGCCAGCGCGGAAATCAAGGCGGCCATCTCGTCGTCCGGCTTCATGTCCTGGCGGCGCACGATGATGTCGGTCAGCTGAAGCTGAAAGCGCTCCAGGTCCGCGAGGAACGCGGCCAACACCGCGGGGGAGGTTTTGGCGAGTTCGAGCATGTGGGCCGCCTGCTCGCGCAGTGGCGGCACGTCGCGCAGATGGTGCGCTGCCAGGGTGATCAGCTCGGCCAGCACGACGGAGTAGCGGGCGGGACCGGCCGCGACGAAATCCGCGACCAACTCGGCTGGAATGTCCGAGGGGCCATAGGCGATGGCGGACTCTTTATTCGGGAAGTAGTTGAAGAACGTGCGCGTCGAGATTCCGGCTTCGGCGCAGATTTCCTCGATGGTCACCTTGTCGAAGCCGCGCTCGAGGGCCAACCGCACCGCGGCGTCGCGGATGTCTGCGCTGGTTTCGCGGCGACGCCGCTCACGCAGTCCCATCGGGTTGGCCATACCCCCATAGTTGCACGTTCTGCACATTTTGCAGTCAACTAGCTCGTTAAGAGGCGCGCTTAGCCCGGCTAATCCTCGGCCGGCGACGCCAAAGCGGCCCAGAGATGATCGCGCTGGCTGGCGAAGAACTTCGCCGAGATCGGCGCCTTCTCCACGATGTTGTCGAACGCGTGAAACGCGCCGGGGGCGATTTCCTCGTGGACGGGTACGCCCGCCTCGCGCAACCGCCGCGCGTAATCGAGGCACTCCTGATAGAAGAGGTCCAACGTCCCAACGCCGATCCACGCCGGCGGTAGCCCGGACAGGTCCGTTCGACGCCCCGGGGCCGCCACGATGGGATCCGCTCCGTCGAGGTACCACCGCCACGCCTGCTGGTTATCGTCTTCGGTCCACATGATGCGCTTGCGGCCGTCCCCATTCGCGCCGGTGCGATCGTCGAGCATGGGATAGACCAGCATCTGGTAGGCGATTTTGACGTCGCTGCGGTCGTGTGCGCGTTGGGCCAGTGCTGCGGCGAAATGTCCACCGGCGCTTGCGCCGCCGACAGCGATTCGCTCGGGGTTGACCCACGGCTGGCGGGCGAGCCACCGCAGCGCCGCATAGCAGTCGTCGACCGGTGTCGGGTACGGGTGCTCGGGTGCGAGGCGGTATTTGACGGCTGCCACCGCGACGCCGGTGAGACGAGATAGCTTGCGGCAGAACTTGTCATCCTGGACGGGCGTTCCCATGATGGTGCCGCCGCCATGGATCCACAGCAGCGCGGGTGCCCGCTCGGGGAGGCCCGCCGGACGATGCATGCGGACTTTGACGTGTTTGTTGACCGCGACCACCGGTACATCGCGGAGCCGGCCGGCGTTGCCCAGGACACCCATGACGGCTCGCTGAACCTTGTACCCGCGATGCAGGGCGTATCCCCGGGGCAGCAGGCGGGCCACCTTACGCAGATCGGGATCCACGGCTTGTGGTCCGGTGAAGGCATCCTCGGGCAGGGCATTCGCCATGGGTGTTCTCTGTCCCCTTACGCCGGCAGGCCATTTTGACCATACACAGCGGGAACGTTGTTGCCCCGGGGGGCTAGCGGGCCGCGTCATCAATCTGAACGGGGTATCCGGCGCGCAAGATTCGCACTGTGGACGGCGGGGTGAGCACCGTGGCCTGACCGCTTACGGGCCGAAGTAACTTGTGCCGGTACGTGTTGTCTTGGTCCCAGGCCGCGAGGTGACCGCCGACGACGACGGCTGGACCGGAATCTGTGGCGACGAATGCCCCGTCGGGCAGATCGATCCAACGGGCGCGGTGGCCGGTCTTGTCGCGCCGTTCTCGGTGTAGCTGGGTGTCCATTTCTTTGGCATAAGGTTTTGTCCCGCAACGTGTTTCGACCCATAACGATCGATAGGTCAGGTAGTCGCGTTGCCGGCATTCGCCGCACGGGCGATGTCCGGCAGCCAGCGCCACCGCCTCGTCGAGGAAGAACAGCGGCGTGTAGCGGTTGGGTTCCCACTGCGCCACTCGGCGGCCCCGGAACGACAGCACACAGGTAATCCAGGTCTTGTGCTGATGGTTGCGAACGACGTCGCGGCTGGCGCGGCCTTCGTGCAGACGCCCGCGGTTGCCCATCCAGGCGCCCCGGCCGGGAACGGCGATGATCACGCCCACCGGTGAGACGCGGTTGCGCGCCGGTCCTGCCGTCGTCATCCCCGGTGCTCAAGGTCGAGCAGCAGGCGTTTGGCGACGGGTCCGCCGCGGTAGGCCCCCGCGGCACCGTCGGATCGGATCACCCGATGACACGGCACCACGATCGGGATGGGGTTGGTCGCGCACGCGGTGCCCACCGCGCGCACCGCGTTGGGAGAGCCGGCGAGTCGCGCCAGCGTGGCGTAGCTGGCCGTGGTGCCGTAGCTGACGTCGGTGTTGAGGTGCTCTAGCACCGTGCGCCGAAACCCGCGCGACAGTGACCAGTCCAGCGTGACGTCGAAGGTGTGCCGGCGGCCGGCAAAGTATTCGTCCAGCTGTCGCACGATCGGATCCAGCCGCGCCGGCGCCTCAAGCATCCGCGGACTGATCCGTTCGGAGAGCGTCAGCAGCACGCCGTCTCGGTCCTCGTTCGCGAAAGCCACCCTGACCAGTCCCAGCGGGGTGGCGGCCAGCAGCAGCGGCCCGACTGCGGAATCCATTGTGCGATAGGCGATGTCGAGCAGATCTCCAGCCTGTGCATCCCGTTCCAGGCGGGTGCGCAGGCGTCGCAGATGATTCGCATCGACGGGGTAGAGGTGAGTGAGGTCAGTCGAGGCCATGATGATTCCTTGCGTTGTCGAGAAGGGGATAGGTGCGCCGCAGGGTGGCGATGCCATCGGCTGCGGCCCGGCGGGCAGCGTCGACGCTGCTGTCGAGGATCGTTGCGATCTCGGCGTAGGGCAGGCCCGCCAGATAGTGGTAGGCCACGGCGTGACGTTGCTTGGGCGGCAGTGCACCCACGGCCGCATCCAGGTCGAGGTCGTGTCCATCGGCTCGTTCCCCGGCGGGGGAGTCGGGGGTATCGGCGACCGGGATGGCCCGCCTTGCCGCCGCCCGAGTGATGTCGATGGCCTTGCGGTGAGCAATGGTGACCAGCCACGCCTCGACATTGGCCCCGACCGGCAGTTGCGGGTAGGCCTTCAAGGCGGCCAGGAAGGTGTCCGACCAAGCGTCGTCGGCGTCGCTGTGCCCGACCACGGCGCGCACCACCCGCAACACTGTCGCGCCGTGCTGTGCCACGACGGCCTCAAACGGCATCTTCACCTGGTTGGCCTGCACGGCGATGTCACCGGTTGGTATGGCTGATCATGCGATCTCCTCTTGCTCCCGATGGGAAGACGTCGGCGGATCGTGAAATGTGAGAAATCAATTCGCATCCCATCTCACGCCGCCGGACCGGTCAACGTCTACAGGAATAAAGGAGGTTCAACGATGACAGCACGACACACGATGATCGACAGCCCGTTGGGCGAGCTGACCCTGGTCGCTGACGGCGACGCCTTGACAGGGGTTTATTTTCGGCAGCACTGGCACCCGCCGGCCGCGAATGCTCTGGGCGAGTGCGTCGGATCGGCTGCCGACGATCTGCTCGGTCGCACCGCCGAGCAGCTGAATGAGTATCTCGCCGGAGAGCGCACTCGATTCGATCTTCCGATCGCGTTGGTGGGAGAAATGCGTCGGCGCCGAATCTGGGATCGGCTTGTCGGGATCGGGTACGGCCAGACGAAGACATACGGTGAGCTGGCCGAGGAACTGGCCGACGGCACCACCGCTTATGAAGTAGGCCAGGCGGTCGGGCGCAATCCGCTGAGCATCGTCGTTCCGTGCCATCGTGTCGTCGGAAAGGACGGCGCACTAACGGGTTACGCGGGCGGCCTGAAACGCAAACGATTCTTGCTGGAGCTGGAGGCGCCGGCACCCGCGTTGGCTGGCAAGCTGTTCTGATGGTCTCGACCTGGCGCCAGCGCGTCGATGCCGCCGATTGGGAGCAGTGCACCGCCGACATGAACGACGTCGGCGGTGCACTGCTCCCGGAGCTGATCACGCCTGCCGAGTGCGCCTCGGTCATCGATTTGTACGCCGACGCCAGTCGTTTTCGCGCAATCGTCGACATGGGCCGGCACCGCTACGGGCAAGGCGAGTATCGCTATTTCAAACAGCCCTACCCCGGTCCGATCGAAGATCTGAAACAGGCGCTCTACCCGCGGCTGTTGCCGATCGCCCGGGACTGGTGGACGAAGCTTGGGCGACAGGCTCCGTGGCCCGACACTCTCGACGAATGGCTGGACACGTGCCATCGCGCCGGCCAGACCAAGCCCACGGCACTGCTGCTCAACTACGGCCCGGGTGATTGGAATGCGCTGCACCGAGACCTCTACGGAGAGCTCATCTTTCCGCTGCAGGTCGTCATCAATCTCAACGAGCCGGGCGTCGCGCACACCGGAGGCGAATTCCTGCTCGTCGAGCAGCGGGCCCGGGCGCAATCACGGGGGACGGCCACAACATTGCCGCGCGGACACGGCTATGTCTTCACCGCCAGAGAACGGCCGGTGCGGTCGACCCGAGGATGGTCGGCGGCCCCGGTACGCCATGGGGTGTCCGCCGTCCGCTCCGGCCGGCGCTACACGCTGGGATTGATCTTCCACGACGCGGCCTGAACACGGCTGTCGCCGGTTGCGGCACGATGGTGGGCATGGAGTTGTACGACGCTATGCGTTCTACCGCGGCAGTGCGCGAATTCACCGACGACCCGCTTCCCGATGACGTTCTCGAACGCATCCTGGATAACGCGCGCTTCGCACCGACCGGCGGCAACCGGCAAGGCGTGCGCGTCATCGTGCTGCGCGACCAGGACACCCGGGCTGCGTTGGCTGATCTCGGGCTTACCGCGGCCCGCCGCTATACCGCCCAGCTCGCCAACGGCGAGTCACCATGGAACCCGTTGCAGCCGACCAGCTTAGATGCGGCCACGATCGAGGCGGCGCAGGTGCCTGCTCAGATGTCGGCGCCGTTTCGTGAGGCGCCGGTCGTGTTGATGTTCCTGGTCAATCTCGGCGTTGTCGCCGCGACCGACCAGGATCTCGATCGCATCGCGGTGGTACCCGGTGCCTCGGTGTACCCGTTCGTGTGGAACGTGTTGCTGGCCGCGCGCAATGAAGGATTTGGCGGAGTGCTGACAACGATGGTTGTCGCCGAGGAGCCACGGGCGAAAGATCTTCTCGGCATCCCCGACTCGTATGCCATTGCCGCACTGGTGCCGTTGGGCAAGCCGGTACGTCAAGTTTCGAAGTTGCGACGCCGGCCGGTCTCGGAGTTCGCTACCTGTGACCGGTTCGACGGAGCCCCCTTCGTCGGCTAGTCGGTTGTTCTCTCAAGAGAAAGGGCAACCGGGATTTGGGGCAGGTTGTTGCCTGCCGGCTATTAGGCTGCGACCACCACGTCGTCGCCTCCGCGGATGTATCGTTGCTCAATCGCGAAGTCCGTCAATAGCTTTCGCATGTTTTTGCGCCCTCGGTGGATGCGAGACATGACTGAACCCAGTGGTATGTTCAGGATTTCGCCGATTTCCTTGTACCGGAAGCCTTCGACGTCGGCGTAGTAAACAGCCAGCTGCTGCGATTCTGGAAGCTGCTGAAGTGCCTGGCGGACCTCGGGATCGCCGATCGAATCGAGCACTACGGTCTCAGTCGACAATCGTCCCGCCATCGACTGTGCGGGTCCCGCGGGAAGCAGAAAGTCGCTGATGTCGCCGGCCAGCCACTCCGTTGGACGACGTTTGGCGGTGCGGTAGTGATTGATTCGCGTGTGGTTCATGATCGTGAAGAGCCATGCGCGTAGGTTCGTGCCTTCCCTGAAGGATCCAAATCCGACATATGCCTTGATCATGGTTTCCTGGACGAGGTCCTCGGCGTCGGCGTGGCTTTGGGTATACCTGCGTGCCGCACGGAATAGCTGATCCCGCAGCGGAATGACGTCGCGTTCGAATCGCGTTGCGAGATTATCGAGCTGGGGGCTTCGCGGCGACGGCGACATGATCATCAACCTCGTAATCTCTGAGCTCGGTTGTGTCTCTTCATCAGAGCAACCAAGGATCATCGTGTCCAATGAATGGTTATGATCCGACCCATCAAAATTGGAGATGACGGTTCGAGCAGCCTACGGAAAAGCGAATAGGACCGCTGGCTAAGGCAATTGGGCTGCCGACTGCTGGCCTGGTCGCGCTGCCGACGCCAGGATCAGCTCGGCGAGCTTAGCGGCGGCCGGCGAGACCCGCGTCGGCCCGCTCATGGCGAGATAAATCGGCCACACGATCTCTGGCTGCAGCGGCACCGCCCGGAGGTCCGGAAAGCGGCCGGCGTCGCTGGCGGGCATGAACATGGTGCCCAATCCGTGCTGCACCAAACTGGATGCGACCCCGTAGTTGACCGCCGCTTCGTATCGGGTGCGCGCCGCGATGCCGGCCGCCGTGAATGCGTTCTCCACGATGCGGCGCAGGCCGAATTCGGCGGGGAAACCGATCAGGTTCTCGTGGGCAAGCTCAATGATGCCGACGCGGTCGCGCTGTGCCAAATGATGATCGGCCCTGCAGACAAAGACCATCGGCTCCTCGGCCAGCAGCCGCATGTCAATACCCGTCGGGAAGCGGTCCGGAGCGGAAACGAAGGCAAGGTCGAGCGTGCCGTCGGAGATAGCGGAGAGATG
This sequence comes from Mycobacterium ahvazicum, assembly GCF_900176255.2. Lineage (GTDB taxonomy): Bacteria > Actinomycetota > Actinomycetes > Mycobacteriales > Mycobacteriaceae > Mycobacterium > Mycobacterium ahvazicum. The sequence continues at coordinate 487,589 of NZ_FXEG02000003.1, read as the reverse complement.
CGGCATCGAACCCGATGGGCTCAGTCGCAGAATGATCTGCACCTGGGGATAGGTGCGGTGAAATTCCCCCAGTACCCGCGGGACGTCCAGCGCCCCAAAGGATACGAGTGAACCCACTTCCACGGTGCCGGACAGCTCACCGAGGTAGTCGTTGATTGAGTCCTTGGCGAGCCGGGCGCTGTGGACGATGCGGCGTGCATGCTCGCGAAACAGCTCGCCCGCCGGCGTCAGTTTGATCTGTTGCTTGGACCGATTGAACAGCTCTACGCCGAGTTCCCGCTCCAGCTTGCTGACTGACGTGGACAGGGCGGATTGGACGACGTGGACCCGCTGTGCCGCGCGCGAGAAGTTCATTTCGTCCGCCACAGCGATGAAGTACTCGAGCTGACGTAGTTCCATCCCGCACACCCTGTCAATGGAGTTGAGGAACATGTCAGTTGTCATCGGTCGGCCTGACGCTGTGCGCATGCTCCAACGAGATGTAACACTCGTCAAGCTGCATTGCGTGCGCTGCCGATCCTTCGGGATTCCTGCCGAAGCGATGATTGACGCTGGCTGGCGGAATGGCGATACTCCAGGGGCCCAGACAGGTGCACATAGGAGACGATGCAGTGACGCGAATCGCGCCTTCCGCAGCCTTTGCCGAGATGCCGACTGAAGACCTCGGTCAAGGGGATCGGATCAACCTCGGCGTTGCCTCCATCGTCAGTCGCCTGCCCGCGGCCGCCGAGGCCCTGGGCGCGTTGACCGCTGCGCTGCGCAGCAACGGGAGTTTGTCGCCGCGGCTCCTTGAATTGGTGCGGCTGCGGATCGCGTTTTTCAACCAGTGCCGAAGCTGCATCGCGGTGCGCTACCAAAGCGCCATCGATGACGGGCTCGACGAGGACGCGGTCTGCTCGCTGGAGCGGCCCGCCGACGCGGACAATCTTTCGGACGCCGAGCGATCGGCTCTGCGCTTCGCCGAGTTGTTCGCGACCAACCACCTCGCCATCGATGACGTGGTCTACGACGAGTTGCGCAAGCACTTCAGCGAAGATCAGTTGGTCGAACTCGGTCTGCACTGCGCAATTGCGCTGGGAGTGGGGCGGCTCTCCGCGACGTGGGACGTCAGTGACGATCTGCCGGAATCGAACGGATCGTCCGAGCGCTTGGCGCCCTGGAACTCCGCGTCCGTCGTCGCGACTGGTTAGACTATAAACGTCACTGTGACGTAATACGTTGGGGCGCTGGCTTTTTCACTGTCACAGGCTGCGTCGGCGATACAGCCTGAGGCGGTGAATATCGGCAAGAGCCGCCGGGCCGGTGACCGGTCGCAGCGCGATCTCAAGCCGAGCTCGGACAGCATCGGTGTCCAGGCCGAGTCCGATCGCCACGAGGCAGTTGGGTGATGCGCCGGGCGGTGCTTTCGCGATGTGGATCGACGTGCCGACCAGATTGACCGCAAAGATGGGTGTGGATTTTCCGCAACTCATGACCACCGCGCCCTTGATTCGATAGGCCCCGGCAGGCGGATCCTCAAGTAAGTCGATCAGCGCGCCGGGGTCGATTTCGCCCTGGCTCGTCGCGGTGACCGACTCGGCGTGCGAGCTGTCGTGGCCATGGGCGACAGGGTCGGTCGTGGCATCGACGAATAGATCGCGCAACGATAGCTGGCCCGTCACCTCGGGCGTTTCCGCTACGTCATACAGCAGTGCGGGATCGACTCGGCCACCGACTGCTCCGACGACGGTCGCACGTGGGTTACGTTCTCGCACGCGGCGTTCCACCCGCTCGATGGTCGCGGCTCGATCTTCGCGGGGGAGTCGGTCGAGTTTGTTGACGACGACGAGAGAGGCTACCCCGTAGCGGGCCGGTGAGGTATGGCCGACGTCGACGGTTTCGAAGTGGGTCACGGCGTCGACGACATCGACAAGTCCGCCGTAGCGCACCCCAGGGACTTCGCTGAAGCCGATAATCCGCGCGACCGACACGGGCTCAGCCAGACCGCTGGCCTCGACGATGACCGCGTCCAGATTCAGCCGGGGGTCGGCGAGCTTGGTCAAAGCCTCGTCGATACCGCCGTCATCCGGCAGGCAGCAGATGCAGCCGCCGGCGATCGAGGCGGGCTCGTCGATCTGCCCGGTCACCAGCATGGCATCGACGTTGAGCTCACCGAAGTCATTGATAATGACCCCGATTCGCGCTCCGGGACTGCGGAGCACGTGATTGAGCAGACTCGTCTTGCCGGCGCCGAGATGGCCCGTCAAGCAGATCACAGGGATCGCTCGCACATTGTCCTTCCGGTCCCACGATCGCATCGTTTAAGCGTAATGCTAATGATTTTCAATAAGCCGTCACGAGGCGGGCCCGGCCGATTGGGTGGACGCTCCGAATTGCGTTGCCGCCCAAATATATTCGTCACAGTGACGTATTGCCGGCACCCAGCGGGGAAGGGGTGGGACCGGCTGCGGGGCCCGCTACTGGGCCGAGACGTCGGCTCCCGGCTATCGGTTGTAGCAATGGGCCGTGGGGGCAGTGTCGCATCCGTGGCTCAGCGACGCTGCCTACGGACGGAAGAATTCGTCACAGTGACGTTTCGGGGGGGTGATCTCTCGTCCGGACGGGGCAATGGGTAACCCGGCTGCGGAGTGTGGCGCTGGCAGCACATGAGTCATCTCAGCGTCGGCCATCCGCTGCGCCGCTAGCCGCCATCGATCGTCCGTGGGCTGGGTAGCGCCGACCGTCGAGGGGCCTTCATGGGGAACCTCGAGCCCGGCCCTCGGCGACGATCCCAGTCGAGCTCGGCCGATGGCTTATGCCGATAAGCGACATTATGTCAAGTCGGGTACGCCCGTATTACCCGCATCGGCCACCTTGACTCTGCAGTCATTGTTTGGTCGGCGCGTCCAGGTCGGGCGCCCACAACGCACCGTTGATGTGGCTGCCGCCATCGACGAAGAGGGTGTTCCCGGTGAGATATCTGGATTCGTCGCTGGCCAAAAAGACTGCTACAGGGGCGATATCGTCGTAAGAATCGCCTAGTCGACCCATGGGATTGGCGGAATCTGCGAGCGCTTCTATCTCAGGGTTGTGATCAATAGCGCGGAAGAATGCCTGGCTCTTGGCCGCCGGGCACAACGCGTTTACCGTCACGCCGGTAGGTGCCCATTCCCGCGCCGCAGTTCGGGTAAGGGCACGCAACGCTTCTTTGGCGGCGTTGTATTCCAGAGTGCCCATGTGAGCGTTGACGCCGTTAAGGCTGCACATATTGATGATGCGACCCCATCCGGCTGATTTCATGTGCGGATAGACGGACCGCATCGCCCAGAACGGCCCGTAGTACCCCACCGCGATACCGAGCATCAATTGTTCGTCGGTTTTCTTCTCGACTCTGCCGATTGCGCCACCACCCCAGGCGTTGTTCACCAAGATGTCGACCGCTCCGAATTCGCTCACCGTGTGCTGCACCGCCTTCTCCACGTCCGCCTTGTTAGAGACGTCGGTTCGTACGAAGACGCCGTTGATTGCGCTGGCGACGCGGCGGCCTGCGTTCTCGTCAAGGTCGGCGACGACGACCCTAGCGCCCTGGTCGGCGAAACGTCGGGCCACGCCCTCGCCGATGCCAGCACCGGCGCCCGTCACCAGCGCCACCCTGCCGTCCAACGGGTTGCTCATTCCCCCATCACCCCGCTGGCGAGCAGTGTTCTGGGCTCTGCCGTCCCGTCGACCGCCTTGGTGACTCGCTGCGTTATCTGCCAGCGATTGTCGATGCGCCGCAGACGAAAATGGTTCGCACCCGCCCGCATGACCGCGAAGCGCTCACCGGTGTGCACGATCAGGATCGATTCGCATACCGCCACTGCGCGGTCGCCACGGAGGGTGACCACTGCGGGCCCCAGGAAGTGGCAACAACCTCGATTGACCAAATTCTGGTGCTGTTCGGACCGCACCATGGCGGCGACGTCCTCACGGCAGCGCATCTGCCAGCCTTCGACCTCATAACTTCCTTCGACAGCCCAGAGTCGTGCTGTCGCTTCGGCTTCGGCGGAGTCGACGAGTGGGCCGTAGGAAGCGATGAGTCGCTCGATTGCCCGCTCATCTTCAATTTTTACCAGTCGGTCATGCAGGTCGACGTGCATTCGGTCTGTCACCAGTTCTGTTTAGCCGGTGTACGGCCTGTTGGGCTATTGCGTCTCGAACAACGGAACAACTACAGTCCAGTAGAATCAATTCTACCTACGGAGAGGCGCCATGTCGGTGGTCGATCGCTTCACCTCAATCATCGACGTGTTCGACGACAGCACCGTGGGTCTGACGCTCGATGAGGTTGCCGTCCGAGCGGAGTTGCCGCGGTCCACTACATACCGCTTCCTGCACCAACTAATCCGCCAGGATTGGGTCACATACTCCGAACGCGCTTACCGACTCGGCGGCCGAGCTCTGAACTGGGGAGCTGGCGCCGCAGCTGACCTCAATCTGCGGTCGGCCGCGGCACCGGTACTTCACAGTCTGCAGGTTGGCACCGGTGCCGTGGTCCAACTCGGGGTGCTACACGGCCGACATATCATCCACATCGATAAGCTCGGTGGCCCCAGTGTGTCCACCGGCGTCGGATCCCGTTTACTTGCAACAGATTCTGCTCTTGGGCTTGCAATTATCGCCGGACGCGCCTGGGACCAAGCAGATTACATGCCGGGGGTTGACCTGCTGCAGATTCGACGCGATGGCGTGGTGGCCTGCCGCGAGAGCCGCGACCCTAGCTTCGTCTCAATTGCGGCAGCTGTCGACCATCGGTCAGCGATCGGTCTGGTTGTCACCCATCCGGCATCACCTCGCCGATATCGCGGAGTGCTCCTGCGTGCCGCCGCCACAATCCGCGGCGCCCTAACCTCGTCGGTCGACGGTGTCAGCGGTCTGAGCCGGGGCTCGAGCCGGTGATCATCGGTGAGCGCATCACACTCGCACCAGTCGATCGCCTGTTCGCTATCGAAGAGATCAAGCGGGTTTTCGCAGATCGCCTTACGGAACTACCACGCATCGGCGGGTGTTCTCCCCGACGCCAGGACCATGCATGACTCGTCAGCTGTCGTGCGATGAACTCATAAGTCGTGACATCATCCGGTGCGCGCCCAACACGACTTTCGTTCGGTCCATGCCGTTGCGGCGTTCGACATCCGCTGCGTTGTCACCGGCGATGTGCACCGGTCCGCGCGCTAGATTCTCCAAGCCTTCGCGAGCTACCACGGCGGGATCGGCGACGCGCAGGCCCGGGACGTCGAAGTTCAATCCGACGCGCTCCATCGCCGGGGTTCGTGTGACGCCCAGAACCAACTCGAGTACGTGAACGTTGTGTTCGCGCAACTCCAGCCAGAGGCTCTCGGCGAAGATTCGGCCGAATGCTTTGACACCCCCATAGACGCTGTGACGCATCGAGCCGACATAGCCCGCCATCGAGCCGACTAGCAGGATTCCACCCCGCCGATGGGCACGCATGGGCCGCCCGAAATGCTGAACCAGAGCCATCATCGTACGGATGTTGAGATCGATCACCTGGGCGAAGTCAGACAGGTCGCCGTCGAGCAGGTCCGCGCTGCAGGTATTGGCGCCGGCGTTGTAGATGAGCAATCCCACTTCGCATTCTGCGGCGGTCTCGGCGATTCGCGTAGGAGCTTCAGTGGAGGTCAGATCGATTGCCAGGGTCCGCACTTCAACCCCGAGGTCTCGGCAAGTCTGCGCCGCGCACTCGAGCGGCCCATGCTTTCGTGCGATTAACACCAGATTAATGCCCTCGCCGGCCAGTAGTCGCGCGAACTCCGCCCCGACTCCTTCGGAGCCGCCTGCGATCACTGCCCAGGGACCGTACATTTCGAGCCGATTCACAGGTCGATACTGGCCGACTAGGCGACGATTGCAAGCTTCGTCTCGTATACCGACATAGCCGCGACTGTCCCACTGGGTGCTTTCATACTTGAGGCATGCCACGCATCGGCCAGCCGCGCCTACCTGTTGCGCCTGTTAACAGCGAGCAAGTCGCTCGCCGTGACGCGATCTTGTCTGCCGGAGCACGCCTCGCTCGATCCAAGGACCTCGATTGCATCAGCGCCCAGGAAATAGCCGCCGAAGCGGGGGTGGCGCTGCGTACGCTGTATCGGTATTACCCGTCGAAGTACCACGTATTCGCCGAACTGCTCACCACCCAGATTGACACGATCAAGCTGCCCGAAAGCAGATCCGGCTCAGCGGTAGCGGAGTTTATGGCCGAAGCGTGCCGAAACATGCTCAGGCACAAACATCTTGCGGGTGCAATGATCATCTCCACGCAGGCCGTACGCGCACAAAGCAAGGCCTCGGGGTATCACGCTATGCGGGATGTCATTCTTCAGGTCGCTGGAGTGCGAGTCCCCACAGAGGACCAGATTCAAGCTGCACGACTCGTCGAGCAAGTGACCTTCGGCGTGCTCATGTGGACGGTGGGCGGAGAACTCGACACCGAGCAAGCTATCGCCGATGTCCGTTTGGCCTGCCGACTGCTTGTTGCTGATGTGTTTCCGGAGCAAGAATCATGATCAGGCCCAAGCCGATGACGATAGAAGGCTTGGCTCCATGCCGATGATGTTGCAAGCCTGTCTTGGGTCGGCTCCCGGGTGGCATCGCTTAGCGATTCCCGACAGGCGATACGCGATGCCGACTATGTCCGATCAGTCATCATGTCCGTCAAGGCTGGCCGCAGCATCGGGATGAGAGTCGACGCGGCAAACCGCTCCCCGATGAGCCGATGTGTGGTCGCGTCCGGATGGAGCTGATCAGGTAGCGGATGAATTGCTTCGTCAGCCGGTCCGTAGAGCGTCAAACCGTTGACATAGTGGATCAACGAGTCGTCGTCACGTCTTCGCGCGACGATGGCGGCGAGCTGGTCACGGATGTGGCGCAGGGTCAATCGGCCCAAGCCGTCCAATCGCGTTGCCTCGGCCGGATCGCCCGTCGCGATGAACCGAACCCTGCCGTGCGCCAGCGCTTCGACATCGAAAGCGCCTGGGCCCGGGGTTATTTCGTGGATCGGGCAGTACAGTGGGCCGACGACGACGAGCGGCGTCCGGGGATGCCCGTCGCGAATGGTGTCGAGGAATCCATGCACAACAGGCCCAAACGCCCGCTGCCGCATCAGGTCGGCATTGACAAGATTGATGCCCAGTTTCACGGATACGACGTCCGCGGATTGGTCGCGAATGGTCCTGGCGACAAACGGATCGAGCAGCGCGCTACCGGAGAGTCCGAGGTTCGTCAGTTCCACACCGGCCAGCGCCGCAGCGATCGCCGGCCACGTGGTACTCGGGCTAGCGGCATTCGAGCCCTGGCTGATCGAACTGCCGTAGTGCACCCAGCGTTTCCGGGAGCTGGACAAGGGCTCGACCGCTGCGTCGGTGCGCAGCGCGACCAGCTCGATCCTCTCGTAGTGCGGCAACCAGATCTCGACGTCTTTCGCGCGAGGAGCTAGGCCGCCGAAACGGATGGTCGCGGTCGGACCCGATTCCCGTCGGCTCGCGCCGGTCACCGGGTCGAACCGCACCGTGTCGCCCTCGTACGTCGGCGCCTGAGCTGTCAGTCGATCGTCGATGACGAGATCAACGGTGCCGTCGGGCCGCTCGGGAACGCCGCTCAAAACGACTCGCGTGCGATGCAATTCGAGCTCGATCGCGGACGCAGCCGTCCGGAATGCCACCCGCACTCCGGAGGGCTGCGACTCGGCCCCGAGTAGCTGTGGGTCGTCACACTGCGCACGGGCACGAGCCGGGAGTCTGTGCGGCAACCAGCCCCGCCGGGTGCGCTCGAGCTCAGCGAGCCCGCGCAATAGCTCAGCCCCAATCTCATGGTGAATCAGTAGAGCACCTCAACCATCCCGTTCGATCCTATTTTCCTGTGGGCCAATGGCTTTGATGCATGGTCGACGCCGGCGCGGTACTTCTCCCCCGTTGTTGCGCGGATCGCACAGCGTCACCTGGCCATAGCCAAGGTATTACCGGCACAAGAGCCATTCGGCCAGCGGGTGCACGAAATAGCGCAACGAGAACGCCTCGTACACCGCGCCGACGACGAGCAAGGCCAGGGCCGGCATTGCCAGCCAGCCGAGGTCCTGCAGCCCGCGCAGGTAGCCCTGCCGGCGGTTTTCGGCTCCGACGGTCCGTGGGCCGACCCAGGACTTGCCGAGCAGGTAGGCACCCAACAGCAGCAGTATGTAGGCCTGGAACTCGACGAGCAGCGTCAACGAGTGCGGGATAAGGGCCACCCAGCCGATGTCGTTCGGCGGGACGAGCGTCATCCCCGTCGTCAACGCCCAGTAGGCGAACAGTGCGATGCCCGCGAACGGCACGATCATCGACGGCACGACGATGGTCAGTGCACCCATCTTCAGCGTGTTCACCCCGAGAATCGTCACTGCGAACAGCCAGGGATGTGTGATCAGTGATTGGACGAGATCGGCTGTGCCGTCCCGCTGTAACCGCGTGTGCTGGGCCTGGCTCAGTTGCGGGAAGAACAGACCGAGGCAGAAGCCGACTAGAAACAAGCCGTAGGCAGCCGCATTGGCCACCAGGTAGACCTTGGCGTTCGCGCCGACGATACGAAACGGACGCCACCGTCGGACGGGCATGCCGACCTTTCTCGTGAGATGTTCAGACGCCAGTACGCCGCGAGCGGACAGGGCGCTGACGGTGGTGTGCCGGCAATGGCTGTTTATCGGCTGGCGGTTCGTGGTCAGCTGCCCCTGCTGCTGATTACCGTCGGGTTGGGGCGATCGCCGCAGGGCCGCCGCCACACCTCAAAAACGGATGACTGCTAGCCCATTGTCAAGATCGCGACCGCGGCGACGCTGATCACCGCCATCAGGGCCACCAGAATCACCGTGATCGACGCGCGCACGATCTCTTCTTCGGTGAGTCGCCAGCGCGGCTTTAGTTCGACCACAACGGAATCCCCAAAACCTGCCTTCGCGTTCACTTTTGCGACTGCCAAAAGGACATCGGCATGCGCGTCGTCCGGATCTATCTCGACTCGGTCGTACGCGGCGATTGCGGTCGTCATATCAGTCCCCCGGGCTTGCGGACGCCATAGGCGTTATTGCAGGGCCGAAAGCTTCGGCCTTCTTGTATATCCAAAGATAAGAGTGCGAGATCACGTTTCCGGTAACGATCCCTAACGGTCACGGCACACGGTCGATCAGTCGTGGATGGCCTCGTATCTCAGCAGGACCGTGCCGCCCGGGAAGGTGCGGTTCTCCAATAGTCGCAGCGAAGTCCACGACGGCAGCCTTGGGAAGAACGGGGTGCCGCCGCCCACGGCCGAGGGCGCCACCACGATCCGGTACTCGTCCACCAGTCCGGCCTGCACGATCGGTGCGGCTAGCGTCGCGCCGCCCACCTCCAGCGTGCCGGGGGTTTCGGCTTTCAGTTTCGTTACCACCTCGACCGGGTCGCCGCGTTCCAGGCGGGAGTTCCAGTCGACGGATTCCAGGGTGCGCGAAAACACGACCTTGGGCATTTCGCGCCAGATGTGGGCGAAGTCGACGATCAGCGGGGTGGCGTCCGGCGCCTTGTCCGCGGTCGGCCAGTACGCGGACATCAGTTCGTAGAGCCGGCGACCGTAGAACGATAGGGCGGTCTCCCGCTCGAAATCGTTCCAATACTGGTGCAATTCTTCGCTCGGCTCAGACCAGTCGATATTGCCCTGCGCGTCGGCGATGTACCCGTCCACCGACACGTTGAAGCCATAGATGAGTTTGCCCATGCGGATAAGACTGCACCGGAGGGTGAAACTCATCGCGACACCAACAGTTTTCAGATGTCGAGGCTCAAGCGCAGGGCACACTGAGGAACACCCATCCGACACTTGGAGGACCGATGCCGGAATGAGCCCGGTTGCCGAATTTGACTTCATCATCGTGGGAGCAGGCAGTGCGGGTTGCCTGCTCGCCAATCGGCTCAGCGCCGACCCCGATCGCCGTGTGCTCCTCATTGAGGCCGGCGGTGAAGATGACTGGTTCTGGATCAAGATCCCGGTGGGCTATCTGTACACAATGGCCAACCCGCGCACCGATTGGTGTTTGACGACCGAGCCCGAGCCAGGTCTGGCCGGCCGCAGCATTCTCTACGCGCGGGGCCGGGTGATCGGCGGCTGCTCGTCGATCAACGCGATGATCCACATGCGCGGACAAGCCAGCGATTACGAGCTGTGGGCGCAGGCTACCGGCGACGAGAGATGGCTTTGGGGTGGCGCGGACCGTCCGGGCCAGACGCTGGCGATCTACAAAGAGTTGGAAAACTACTTCGGTGGCGCCGACGAGTGGCACGGCGCAAGTGGTGAGATCCGCGTCGAGCGGCCGCGGGTGAGCTGGAAGATCTTGAACGCCTGGCAGGCCGCTGCCGCGCAGGTGGGCATCTTTCCAATCGAGGAGTTCAACCGGGGCGACAACGCCGGCAGTGCGTACTTTCATGTCAACCAACGGCGCGGCCGTCGCTGGTCTATGGCTGATGCTTTCCTGCATCCCATCACCCATCGACCCAATCTCACCGTCTATACACGGACCCAGGCTTTGCGGCTTCTGATGGACAACCAGGTCGACGTCGATCAGCGTCGCGGTGCCTGGACCACGGCGCAGCGTCGAGTCACGGGAGTGCAGTTGCTCCGGGGCGGCCAACTCGTCGACGTCCGAGCGTGCCGGGAGGTGATCCTGAGCGCCGGAGCTGTCGGCTCACCGCACCTGATGCAAGTCTCGGGTCTGGGCCCGGGCGGCCTGCTTGCCCAGCATCAAGTGCCGGTGGCGGTCGACCTGCCGGGCGTGGGCGAAAACCTGCAGGACCACCTGCAGCTGCGATCGGTCTACCGGATCCGGGGTGCCCCGACCGTCAACACGCTGTACCGGAATTGGATCACCCGCGCGGGCATGGGACTTCAGTACCTGCTGCTGCGATCGGGACCCATGACCATGCCGCCTTCCACCTTGGGGGCCTTCACCAAGAGTGACCCCACGCTAGGCAGTCCCGATCTGGAGTGGCATGTGCAGCCCTTGTCTTTGGCGAAGTTCGGCGAGCCCCTGCACCCGTTCGCAGCGATCACTCCCTCGGTCTGCAATCTGCGACCCAGCTCGCGTGGCCAGGTGCGTATGGCCAGTGCAGATCCATTGACCAATCCGAAGATTCTCTGCAATTACCTGTCGACTGACGCCGATCGCAAAACCGCCTTGACCGGCCTGCGGATGACCCGGCAGATCATGGCGGCGCCTGCTCTGGCGCGCTACGGCCCGCAGGAGTTGCTTCCCGGCCCGCAACTGGTCAGCGACGAAGAGCTGCAGCAGGCGGCCGGTGAACTCGGTACAACGATTTTCCACCCGGTGGGCACTTGCGCGATGGGAGCCTTTGACGCACAAGGCCGGCCGCGGTCGGCAGCCACGGTGCTCGACACCGACTGCCGGGTGTATCGCGTCGCCGGCCTTCGAGTGGTCGATGCTTCGGCTATGCCCACCATCACTTCCGGTAACACAAACGCGCCGGTGATGCTCATTGCCGAGCGTGCGGCGCGGGCGATCGTGGGGTAAGCCTTTCCGCCGCATGCCCTTTCGTGGGGATAGCCAAATGGTCACCGGTTGGTATCTATTTGGGAATGCACCCGCGTTTCGGCTGGCGCAGGTCTATCCGTAACAACAATCACATCGTTAACATCGCGCGGTGCACATTTTGCCCCCGACGGCCAGTACCGTGCGACCGCGTGTCGTTTCCCGGCGCGACGCGCTGCGCTACGCTGCCGCGGTGGCCGGCGTGGCTGCCGCATCAGTCGCCTGCGGCCTGCCCACGGCAGCTGCCGCCGCTCCCCCGCAACTGATTGACTTTGCCGCGCACCAGATTCCGGCGCAGCAGATTCGCGCTGCCGGCTATAGCGGGGTGGTCAACTACGTTTCGACGTCGCGTCCCGGCTCATCGTTTGGCGCCAAGCCGATCACTCGGTCCTATGCCGACTCGTTGAAAGCCGCAGGTCTGGTGATCGTCAGCAACTACCAATACGGCAAGCCGGGTAGCTCGGCACCGTCGGACTTCACGCGGGGCTATGCCGGCGGCATTGCGGACGGGCGCACCGCCTGGCAGCTGCACACCGCCGCGGGCGGCGGCGAGAGTGCGCCGATTTTCTTCACCATCGACGAGGACATCAATCGCGACACCTGGAATCACACCGCGCTGCAATGGTTTCGCGGAATCAACTCGGTTCTCGGCGTCCAACGCACCGGCGTCTACGGAGGCGTCAGGGTGTGTCAGTGGGCCGCGGACGACGGCGTCGTCGGGTCTTCGAGCACACCTGGCCGCCGGTGGCTCTGGCAAACTCGAGCCTGGTCCGGCAGTCAGGTTCACCCCGCCGCTGTTCTCTACCAGCGCGTGGTGAGTACCGCCTCCAATCCCGGGCCGAAGGTCGGCGGACTCGAAGTCGACGTCAACGACGTCCTGGCCCCCGACTGCGGACAGTGGAACCTCCACGCGGGTCGACCAAGCGGCGACGTGCGGTAGGCGCGAGACCGCAGACCGCGATTCGAATTAGAGCCCGGACGGTACGACCTTGCCGTTGACCGTCACTTCGACCTGACCGGTTGTGGGGTTGTACTCGATCTTGCCGTGCTCGAAGGTCGAGACGAGCAGATCGCCGACGGTGTTCACGTCGCTGGTCGGTAAACCGAGCGGACCCGCCGAACCGTTCGTGCCGGTGGTCGCGGGTGCGCCGTCGGGGTCGCGCGGGATATTCCAGGCCTCCCGGATCTTGCCCGTGGTGATGTACGCAGGCGCGCCGACCTGGTCATTCTTCGCGGTGATCACGCCACCCTGAAACTGTTGGAACACCAGGCCACTCGGCCGTGTGCCCGCATTGCGGTCACCGGTCAGAGGCGTGCCGAGAGCCTTCTTCTGATCATCGGTTGCCGACGCGTACTTGGCCGCGATCGGGCCGGTCAGGGTCACCTCGACGCCGCCCTCCCCGACGAGCTTCACCTCGGTGGGCTGCGTCGGGGCCTTCGACGTGGAGGTCGCGTTCACACTGGTCTGCGGCGGTGCCGACGCGTCGACGCCCTTGCCATTGCTGCAGCCGGCAGTGATCAGCGCGACCGCGGTCAGGCCGACGACTGCCGCGCGGCGGCATGCGATCGTTCTCATGGTTTTCCTCTCAATAGCCTCAATAGCCGAACCTGACTGCGCGATCGCGGATTCGTAGCCCCGAACGAACTTACAATGCCGCCCGCGCCGTCGATCTGGCACCATAGAACTTCCGGGCCGGCAGGCGCACTAGACCGCTACCGCCAATGGCGGCCGGCGCAAAGGAGTTTCGGTGGGCCTATTCAGAAGGAAGAAGCTTCCCGCTGACGCCAAGGTCTATTACTCCACTCCGTTTGGTGATACCAAGGACGGCAAACAAAAGCCGTTCTTGCTGGAACGCGACGGCGTTTGGTTCATGCCCGTTTTTCGCAGTGTGGATGCGATGAAGGCGTTCTACGACCGAACGAATCGAGCCGGGTACCTGATCCTCGAGGGTGATGTAAAGACGGTGTTGGAAACCAACCGCTCAATCGAGCTGATGAAAAACGTGGGAATCGTCATTGAACCCTTGAGCGAGCATCCGGTTGAGATCACGCCTGACACCTGACGGAGGCTGAGCCGCGACTCCCGCGTCAGCATTCGATTACCGTCAACGAGCCATGGTTGAGGTCGCTGGTGACGTAGGCAAAATGCGTCGTCGGATCGACGGCGATGGCGAGCGGACTGTTACCGACGGCCAGTATTCCGGTGACGATGCGCCGAGTGGTGTCCACCGCCGTAGGTTTCCGCCCTGGCGGCCGAAGCTGCTTCGGGTTATCGCCGCTAAAGATGCTGTCCCGCAGCAGGATTACACCGCTAAGAGCGCGCGCCGGGTTGACCGGCGGGGAGCTGAAAGCCGCCGATTCGGCGGCGCCGCTGCTCGTACATGACCTGATCGGCGCGCTCGAGGACGGCATCTATGGATCGGCCATCTCCCGGTCTGTGTGCGGCGGAGCCGATCGTCAGAACGACAGAGATCGCGGTGCCGTCGGCGAGCGTAATCGGTGTCCTTTGCACCCGGTCTGTTATTCGGTTGGTGAGGCGCGTGAGCGCGCGATCGTCAATGGCGTTGGTGATAACCAGGAATTCGTCGCCACCCCAGCGGGCGACCAGATCATCATCCGCGACGGCCGAGAGTAGCCGATCGGCGACCTCGATCAGCAGTTCGTCGCCGGCTCGGTGGCCGCGTCGGTCGTTGACGGACTTGAATTGCTCGATGTCGCAGAACAGAATGCCGTAGCCCGCGTCCGCCGCGTCGAGCTGCTCGAGCTGACTCCAAGCAGCCGAGCGGTTGGCGATCTTCGTGAGGGTGTCGGTGGTGGCTTGGCGGGCCAACTCGGCCTCTCGCATGCGATCCGCGGTGACGTCGAGGATTTGTGAGACGAAGCAGCGAGGCTGGTTTCGATGGCCTTGCACGAGCACGGCGGTGAGGTCGCACCACACGATGCGTCCGTCGGCGGCGACGTAGCGCTTGTCTATGCGGTAACTGCGGCGGCGGCCCGCGAGGCACTCAGCGAGCAGAGCCAGGTCGGCATCCAGGTCCTCGGGATGCGTGATTTCCTGGAAGGTCAGGTCTGCCAGGGCGTTTCGGCTGTAGCCGAGCATCGTTCGCAGTGCCCGGTTGGTGCGCTGGAACGAGCCGTCGAGGCCGACAATGGCCATGCCGATCGGTGAATGCGTCAGCGCCAGCTCGAACCGTCGTTCCCCTAGCAGGTCGAGAACAGCGAAGGGCTGGTCGACCGGTTCGGCGACGGCAGAGCAGGCCGCAAAACCGTGAGAGTGGGACTGGGGCCTGCTGAGGTGGTAACCCTGCGCCCAGAGGATGCCGGCCGCACTGGCCGCGTCCAGTTCGCCCTGGGTTTCCACCCCTTCGGCGATTACGGTCGCGCCGATCTGCGCCGCCAATTCCGCGATGGATTGAGCCAGCCTGCGCCGGGCGTCGTCGGCATCAATGTTGCGCGTGATGGACTGATCGATCTTGATGAATTCTGGTGCCAACTCCAATACGTGAGAAAACGAGGAGAACCCGGCGCCCACGTCGTCGACCGCCACCCGCATACCGCGTGCCCGGCATTCTTCGAGCACGTCGTCGAGAGCGTCGTAATTCTCGACCGCATCATGCTCGGTGATTTCCAGGACCAGACGTGACGGGTCGACCTCGGCGAGCAGCTCGGGCCAGGGAGTCAGCAGCACCGCCGATGGAGAGATGTTCACCGCGACGAACACGTCTTCGGGAAGCTGCGGCAGCAGCGACAAGACACGCGCGATGACCGCGGTCTCCAACTCGATGTCCAAGCCCAACAGCGCTGCTTGGCCGAAGACGAGATCGGGGCGAAAGGGTTCGCACGGGAAGCGCGCGAGCGCTTCGACGCCGACCACTTCGCCGGTCGACACATCGTGCACCGCTTGGAAGATGACCTCGAAGTCACGCTCGGCGACCACGCGGCGGATCCCTTCGCGCTGTTCGGCACGGACATTCGTCGTATCCGCCGGCAATTCCAGCAGGGCGCCGATCAGGTCGGCCATCTTGTTGACGATTTGTAGGTCGATGTGAGCCAGGTGCGGTTTAGGGTGCTGGCTCACCGCACACACCATCCCGACGGTGGAGCCGCCCGGGCCGTGTAAGGGGATGCCTACATAAGCACCCAAACCCATTTCGCGTGTTCTGGGCAGGACGGAAGCGGTTCGATCGGCCGACGTGTCCGGGATGACGGCGGGCAGCCGCCCATCGATAACCCGCACGCCATACGACCCAGACAACGACGATCGGTCTCCCGGCGTGAGACTCAAGGCTGGGGTGTCGCCGTCGACCAACTCGACTACTTGCATGCCCTGGTGGAACGACGCTATCCACGCCGTGTCGAGACCCAGCCGGCGCCGCAACAGGCCCAGCAGGGTTTGAACCAACGCCTCGGAATTTGCTGGTTCGACGCTTGTTGGGTGCGCACCCTGGCCGTTGGCCCCCATAGCGACATGGTAATCCGGCATACGGTGTGATCGGGTGGATTCGCGTGCGTGATTGAGTCCTATTGGCGCAGAGCGATTAATCGAGGGTCCAGCTGAAAATGCCCTCGGTAGATTCCACTACCCATGTCGCAGCAGATGTGCCCAGACACTCGGCGTTACTGTTGTGCAGCAACGGTATTCAGTGTCTCGTGGAAGTGATGGCGAGATCGGTTAGCCCGGATGGGGCCCCGAACAAATAGCCTTGTGCCAATCCGCATCCGGCCATGAATACCGTATCCGCCTGCTCGGGGGTTTCGATCCCTTCGGCGATTACCTTGAGCCCCAGTGCTTCGCACAGGCCGATGACCGACCGGTAGAGCGTGAGGTTTCGTTCCGGACCGACGCCGGCCGCGAGTCCACGGTCGAGCTTGACGATTTGCACGGGCAGTTCATGCAGGTAGGTCAGCGAGTTGTAACCGGTGCCGAAATCGTCCAACGCCACGCCGATGCCCAGTTCGTTCAAACGCCTGATAGCGGCGGCTCCGGCGGCGAGATCAACGATGGGGACCGTCTCGGTGATCTCCAGGATGAGTCGATGCGGCGATAGACCATGCCGCGCGAGAATCCGGCTGATGGCACGTTCGAAGTCGACGCTGCCGAGCCGCGCGGCCCCGATGTTGACGTGAACGTCCAACTCGAGGCCTGCCGCTTGGATCTGCGCGCAGGCCTGATCGAGCACCAGTGCGTCGAGTTGTGCCCCCATGCCATTGGCTTCGGCCAGCGAGACGAAAGTTTGGGGAGGAATTTGTATTCCACTCGGTGCCGTCCACCGGGCAAGTGCCTCCACCGCGACCGGCGTGCCGTCGGGGAGGGCCACCAGGGGTTGATACTTGAGCTGAAAGCCTTGCGGCACAGAGCCATTCGCTTGTCGCAGCGCTGTCGTAAAGTCCTCTGAAACGGTGAACGCCGGGCGGTACACCACGGCCGTGTCCTTGCCGAGCCGCTTTCCGGTGTACATCGAGATGTCGGCTTGCCTGAGCAGATCGTCGGAGGTCAACGCACCCTCGTCGTATCCGGGGCGGACCAGGCCCATGCTTGCTCGCACCCGCACCGAAGTCCCATGCACTGAGAACGGACTTCGAAGAGCGACCCGGAGCTGGTCGGCGATCATCTCCGGTGTGTCGACAGCGCTGGCAGTGAGGATGGCGAACTCGTCTCCCCCGATGCGGGCCAGCGTGTCGGGACGGCCGAGGCAACTCTGTAGGCGCGCGCTGATCGCACGCAGCAACTCGTCGCCGGCCGCGTGCCCGAAACGGTCATTGACTTCTTTGAAGTCATCGATGTCGACGAAGATCAAGACGAACGGTCCATCGCGGATCGCTTCATCCAGCCGCTCGGCCAGCAGCAATCGATTGGGTAGCCCGGTCAGCGCGTCGTGGTGAGCCTGATAGGCCAGCCGGCGTTTGGCGTCAACAAGCTGTGCGGTCAGCATCCGCTGCACCTGCATCGCCACCACGTAGCGGGTCGCGACGAGCAACGCCATCGCCAAATAGGTGCTGGCGAAAAGCGCGTCGATTCCCCGTCCGACCAGGACTTGAAAGGTGAGCAGAGCGGTGCTGCCCATGAAGCCCACATAGGGCAGGGTGAGCCGCGCCCAGTTCGTGGCCTGTTCGTCGTCGTGCGGGCGGGGCCTTGGAGGTAGTACGAGCAAGCTCCACACGATGAACAGCGGGGCCAGGACGAATCCGATGCCGACCCACAGATTGAGCGTGGTGACACCGACGCTTTGAAGATAGGCGAGCAACCTGTCCGAGGAGGCGAGGGTAATCACCGCGGCCGCAAGCAGCATGTAGTTCGCCCGGCCCGGCCGGTACGGCGGATACCACATCGCGAGGAGAACCGCGCCCACCACCGTGATCAGCTCGACACCGGCGATCCCCCAGACGACCCCGGTGTTCGTTGACCGCGGCAGCGCAGCGCCGTCCATCGCGCCCAGGCGGGCGACGTACACCAGGTGGCAAAACGCCAGCGTGCTCACCAGTCCGTCGAGGACGGTCGTGATGACCGCCGACCAGCCGCGCGCTGAGGTGGGGACGTCGCAATTACGGCCCGCGCGCACGAGGAGCAGCATCGCCACGCAGAACAAGAGACCGGCCACAAAGTACCCGACGACGGCAGGCGCTGGCGCGGCTCCGCCGGGGTGGGTGCCGCCGACCAGATGCGCGAGAGACTCGGCAGCCAGAAAGGTGGCGATCGCTGACAGCAGCGATACTCGCCACCATCGCGACAGGCCGGACGCCCGGGCCACAACGACGAGCCCGACGAACAAAGCGCCAGCACACAGGGCTGCTTCGAGGACAAACTGCACCCGTTGCGCCGAAGCCGGTCCCCACAGCGCGAGCGCGTTGAACACCGCCGCAGCGATCACGACGGCAGATAGCCCCAACTGCAGGCGACGACCCTGAAACGACAACGCGCCCCCTCTGCCCCGCGGCGTTGAAGCTCAATATCCTCGCAGATTATTTTGACGGCTGGATCGTTATCGCCTGATCAGGTATTTCCGGGGCATTCGCTTCGCAAATTGGCTATTCGGAATTAAACACTGCCTGAGCTCGGCATTGTTTCCGTTGCATTAGTCGCCCCCTCGCCTGCGAGTATCAGCCCGGCGGCGGTACCACCGGCGGACGGCACACGTTGGCTCCCGGATCCCACCACCAGCCGTTGTCGCACGCCAGCGCTTGTGGGCCCACGCCGAGTGGCCGGCAGATGTTGGCCGTCGGATCCCACCACTGGCCCGCGTCACATGCCAACGGTTGCGGCCCGACACCGAGCGGCCGGCAGACCTTGCCCGTCGGGTCCCACCACTGCCCGTCGGCGCAATCGGCCGAACTCACCGCCGGCGCCACGACCGTCGTGGTTGCGATGGTGGCCAGCGTCAGCATGACGACGGCAGCGAGATGGCGAACGCACGTCCTCAATTCGGGTCTCCCCTCGCGGTGTATTCATCATCGAACCGCGCCCCGGTATAGAGGTCAACCCGTCGTCCTGAGGCGGCGGGAAGCGGGTGCTCATCCGTTGTGCCCTCCTAATATTGCTTCGTCAGCGCCGATCATTTGACTGAGCAGGGAGTCCGTTGACCCGTCGAATGAAGCTTCCTATCCCGATGCTGTTCGCCGTCTGCGTAGCCGGTTCGGTTCTCGCCGGCGCCCCGGCCGGAATCTCGCGGGGCGATACCGCTGAGGCCTACCCTTTCTCGTGCACCCGAGACTCGTTGACGGCGGATTTCGGTAGCCGTGACGCGCTGCCGCAAAGCCCTGTTCCGACGTCGGACTGGTACCGCACGGGTGCCGAGGGCCATTACTTGAATCAGGGCTGGGGACCGGCAGCGGACGCGTTGCCGCCGCCGTCCATCCCGTCGGGGGCGGGTTGTGATGCCGGCACGTGGAAGCGGGAACGGATCCTGGCTACGGCGATGCGCTACATCTACGCCCCCGACAATGCGCTGGGGCTGCAATACCGCCACCATCACATTCCCGGCTGGGACCCGCCGGCCTCGACCCATGCCGGTGCTGCCGAGGAGAATCCGGACACCGACAGCCCGAATGAGATTGCCTGGAGCCCCGGGCGAGGCTTGGACTGTTCCAATTTCACTGCGTGGGTCTACAACTACGGTTTGGGCATCAAGTTCAACGGCGATGTCCACCAGCAATACGACGGCAAGGCGGGCCCGATGGGCACTCGTATCCCCAAAGATGGCAGCTTTGTGCCGGGAGACCTAATTTATCTGCATCCCAATGGAACTGAGAGTCAAGCCTCCCACGTGGTCATTTACATCGACGACCAACACATCATCGACAGCCGTGTGAGTGCCCAGAACGTGATCGGAGTCCAGATTCGAAATCGGCAGGGCTGGTACCGATCCGCTGTCCTCGGTGCGTGGCGGCCGATCGTGTGATGACCGCGAACGATCGTGGGCCCGTTCAGCTGGTCAGGTGCAAAGCGACGGGGCGTCGCACACATTGCCGGGGCAGTACACCGAGTGTGCGGCGTTGACCATCGTTCCGACATCCGGCAGCGTCACGCTGCGCTTGTCCAAGTGTGCGTGTACTTCATCGGCAATCTGTTGTGGCGTCCAACCCCAGGTGAGGTCGTAGCAGATGAGGTGCGCCTCCCCGATGAGTGCCTCTTCCGTCTGCGGCGGCCACGTCAGGCCCACGGCGCGCAACTGATTGAGGTACGCCTCGTCTTGTGGGGTAACGGCATTGGCAGTCGCCGCGCTCGTCACCATTGCAGCGCCAGCCATCATGGGGATCGCGAGTCCAGCAAGCCAGCGAGGTGAAGGCATTTGCTTCCCTTCCGTTCTTTTCCCGTAAGCAAGGGCGCCAGTGCGTGCAAAGCAGCGCAGATATGGAGAATAGCGAATTGCCCGCGCAGTGACTCGTCAAATGGCAACCACCCGACGAAGGGGGCCGGCAACCGCGTCGGGCAGAGCGGTGCACCGCGGGTCCGGCGATGTCGGGAAAGCACGTAGCTGTAGCGTGACGCCGGTGAAGTCTCTCCGGGTGTACTCCTCGATCGTGTTCGCGGCCTGCGCGGCAGTCGTTCCGATGTTCGCTGGATCGGGAACGGCAATCGCGGCGGCCTCGTGCCCCACCGCGGCGCCACCGGCAGGTGGCACACCCGACTGGACGCTGTCAGGGACCACCGGCAGCATCGCCGTCGTTGGACCCACGGATACGACCGCACCCCGGGTGACCGTCACGGCGCCGTTCAGCGTGAACCAGACGCAGGTACACGCGCTGCATGTCGCAGACGGGCCCGTGGTGTCACCGACTGCCAAGGTGTCCGTCTGCTACATGGGGGTCAACGGACGCGACGGGTCCGTGTTCGACAGCAGCTTCGACCGGGGTGCCCCGGTCGACTTCCCGCTTACCGGCGTGGTGCCCGGCTTTCAGAAGGCCATCGCCGGTCAGAAGGTCGGTTCCACGGTCGCCGTAGCGATGGTCCCCGCGGATGGTTATCCGGAAGGCCAGCCCAGCGCGGGCATCCGGCCGGGCGATTCGCTGATCTTCGCGATCAAGATTCTTTCCGCCGCCGGCTGAGCCGTCGGCACTAGATTTGAAAAGCGCTGTGCCGTAACTCCTGTCGCGCGAAACCCAGCGCGCGGGCTGCTGGCCTTTGGTAGCGGATCGTAAAGCACTGCTGTCCAACAGCTTTAGGTTCGCCATAACCGGTCCATGGTTGCTACCGCGTACACGACGTTGATCCCGGCTTCGAGCAGATTCGTCGAAGCGCTGCCAATGAGGCGTTATCACTAAGTGCTGCAACCTCTTTCGATTGCGGTAGCGATGATGCGAGCGTGGCGTGAGCCCAGACGAATACATTCAAGGCGTGCGTTGCTGTCTTGGTGGCCGCGCTCGTGATGGCGTCAACGCCTTCCCGGGCAATAGACGCTGCCCGCAATGGGTTCGACCTCATTGGCCCCTTGCCGCGCCACCACGACGGGAGTGGCCGGGATGCCGTTGAATCTCGATGCCGAGACCATCGTGTAAGCACCCATCAGCGGGCTGACGACCACGTCTCCCACTGCCAGCTGCGGCATTGGGTAGTCACGAGCCACCACGTCGATGCTGTCGCACGTCGGACCGCCCAGGGTGACGGGTTGGTACGGCATCGATCTGTGTCCGTCGAGTTCGCGGAGGGCAAGAATCGGCGGTTCGACGTCAGCCGCCACATTTGAGTAGCTTCCGTACACACCGTCGTCGAGGTAGTGCCACAGTTGACCCTCCCGCGCTGACGTGCCGACGACACTGGTAAGCAGCGTCATGCAGTCGCCCACCAGGAACCGCCCCGGTTCGGCCAGCAGGATGAACTCCGAGCGGCGTGCTCCGAACGCGTCGTCGACGGCCGAAGAGATCGCATCAATCGACGGGATGGGTTCGCGGTAGGTGACCGGAAACCCGCCGCCGATGTTGATAATCCGGGTGTCGGCGCCCAATGTCCGCCGAATGCGGTCGACAAGTTCAAGCGTTGCCCGCACGGCAGCCCGGTACGGCTCGGCCGATGTCGCCTGGCTACCGATATGGAAGCTGAAGCCGGCAAATCCGACTCCAGCGAACATCAGCTGCTCGACCACCAACTCCGCTTGCCCGGGAGTCACGCCGAATTTGCTCGAAAGATCGTATTTGGCAGACGGATTGGGGAACGACAGCCGTACCAGGACCTCGATGTCGCTCGGCCGGCCAATGAATTTCTGGGCCTCCAGTGGATTGTCTACGACGAACGTGCGGATGCCGGCCCGGTAGGCGTAGTCAATGTCAGAAGGCTTCTTGATCGGATGACTGTGAATGCAGCGATTCATCGGCAGTCCCAAGCTGCGAAGCACGTCGATTTCGCCGCTGCTCGCAACCTCAAAGCCGCCGCCACAATCAGCCAGGGCGGTCACGACCGCCGGGTGCGGCAGTGCCTTTACCGCGTAATGCAATGCGAATTCGCGCAAGTGAGTGCTCAGGAGTCGGTACTGCGTCACCACTCGCTGCAGATCGAGTACCAACAGTGGGGTGCCGTGTTCGGCCAGCAGCTGATTCCACCGCTGTGCCGATGCCTGCCGGCGCAGCGAATCACGCAGCTGCGACCGTATAGCGGGATTCATCCTTGAACTCCTCATCGTGCCGGCTGGGGCAGGAACGTCTTAACCGTTCGTAACTGAAGGCTCCACACGAGACACGCGCCCTCAGCGATCCCGGCGTTGAAAGGCCCTCTACGGGAATGGTTTTCGGTCAACTCGAGGTCGTTCGTCTGTCGCGCCAACATTATTTGCCCACGCCCCGCCCTTCGGCACATCGAGCAGGTGTTGGTCAGGTATTCGCCGGCGAGCCCCGCTGTTATACAGCCGTTCATTACCGGCAGCGAAGGCTGTCCTACGTGTGCTTATTCTGTGCAAGTGCCATGGCGTACCGAACCCCGACCGACCACGAGGGTTTGGCATGCGATCGGCCTGACCGCGTTCTTGGTGATGCTCTCCCTTTATGCCGCGGCGGGGTACATCTACCGTGCTGGATTCAGCCCCGGGTTCTTGTGGGTTCTCGGCGGCTGCGCGGTCGCTGCGGTGCTCGTCGCGGTCCTCGGCCGGTGGCGAGGCTGGCAAGAGCGGCGCGCACTGTTGTTCGGCTGGCCGGTGGCGTCATTGCTCGGGACGGTTCTGGTCGGAGCCGTCGAGCCCGGTGCGACCCAGAACCTTCCCGGCATCGTCACCGTCACCTTCGGCTACATCGGTCTCACCTGCGCGCGCTGGCGCTCGCTCGCCTTCGTGCCACTCGGCGTGGCGGCCTTCGTTGTCGGCGGCAGCAAGGCCCTCCCCGGTTCGTTGACCACCGTGGTGTTGGCCGCCGCAATGTGGGTGATCGTCGCGGAGGTCCCGGCGTGGCTGATCGCACAACTCGAGGAGCAAAGCGCACTGCTCCGCAAGATCGCGCAGACCGACGCGCTAACCCAATTGTTCGACCGGAGCACGCTCGCAGCGCAGTTATCGACGCACGCCGATAGTTCGGCCGTGGCCCTTATCGATCTCGATAACTTCAAGAGCTACAACGACGCTTACGGCCATGAGGCCGGCGACGACGTCTTGATCGCCTTCGCCGACGCGATCCGATCGTCGGTCCGTATTGAGGACATCGCCTTCCGCATCGGTGGCGACGAATTCCTGCTGCTGCTCGTGGGCAACGACCGCGCCGAGGCCGAGCAGGTCGTCGATCGGCTCCGTCATCGCTGGGCGGAGCTCGGCGAGCCGGTCGGCTTCAGTGCCGGGATCGCTTCCGGGGAGCAGGATCTCATGCGGCTCGCGGACCAGCACATGTACGCCAACAAGCGCTCACGGGATTTGCCCGCCGACTAAGCCAGGGCGTCGAACATGTGGGCCGCTTCGATGCCGATCTGTTTTGCGACGTGGCTCGTGTCCCAGTATTCACGCCAGTGGGTGATCGCGCCGTCGTGGACTTCGAAGATCGCGACGACATAGAACGTGACCGGCTCGCCGCCGCCCAGTGAATTCACGTCAATTCGTTCGACTACAACCGTGTCACCCGTCGACACGATCGTGCGGATTTCGCTGCCCTCGATCATGCCCGTCGAAAGGCCGTTGTGCTTCTCCAGCTCCGCGCGGGCCGCGTCGCGTCCGGCGATCACGGGCGAGAGCGGCACATGCAGTTGCCACTGGAAGTCCTCCGCCACCAGACCAATTGCCGCGTCGATGTCGATGGTCTGCCCGTAGAAGGCGTGGATGAAGTCGAGCACCAGCTGCTCGGTGTCGTTCTTTGCGGCAGCACCTTGTGACATGTTTCTTCCTTTGCGGTTCGCCGGTCTCATCGATTGCGGCCGGCGGGCTGCCGGCGTGGAAGCTGGTGGAGACTCTACGCCTAAATAAATTGATTGATTTAACAACCTCTAAATCTTCTTCGGACATTAGTGGTTGTCAGCGCATTGATCGGCGGCACAGCGTCGTCGGTGATTCATAAGGTGCCAATATGTATCGTCAGATCCTCGATCCCCTTGCTCACTCTCTGGGTTTGAGTTCACTCGTGGCGGCCTCGCCGCTGGCGATGCTCTTTGTATTGCTCGGTGTTTTGCGACTGCGGGCGTGGATGGCTTCACTGATCTCGCTGGCCGTCGCGATGGCGATCGCAGTTTCCTTGTACCGCATGCCAATTGGCCAGGTGCTGCTCGCCAGCGGCGAGGGCGCCGTCTTCGGGTTCTTCCCGATCCTCTGGATCGTGATCAACGCGATCTGGGTGTATCAGATGACAGTGCAGACAGGACATTTCGATGTGCTGCGACGCAGCTTCGCCGGCATCAGCGACGACCATCGCATCCAGGCGATCATCATCGCGTTTTCATTCGGCGCGCTGCTCGAAGCCCTGGCCGGATTCGGTGCGCCCGTGGCGGTCACCTCGGTGATGCTGCTGGCGCTGGGCTTCAAACCGCTCAAGGCCGCCGTGCTGGCGCTGGTCGCCAACACCGCACCGGTCGCCTACGGGGCGATGGCCACACCCATCATCGTTCTCGGCAAGGTATCCGGGTTGTCGAGTGACACGCTGGGCGCGATGGTCGGGTGTCAAACGCCCATACTTGCCGTCTTCGTCCCGCTGGCTCTGGTCGCAATCGTCGACGGCCGGCGCGGGATTCGGGACACCTGGCCCGTTGCGCTGACCGCGGGCGTCGTTTTCGGCGTCGGCCAATTCGCCACCTCGAACTACGTGTCGGTGCCGCTGGCCGACGTGGTGGCCTCGCTGCTGTCCGCCGGTACCGTGGTGCTACTGCTGCGGGTCCTGCGTGTGCAAACGGCACCGCGTACCGCGGTGGTGGTGGGGGGTCCCGCGGAGTCGCTGACCCCGGAGTTCGCCGAGAGCCCCGGGCGACCCGAGTCGCGCGCCGAGGTGGTTCGCGCCTACGCGCCGTACGCGATCATCATTGCGATTTTCGTGCTCTGCCAGATCCCAATCGTGAAGCAGTATCTCGACTACGCGACCTACACCGTGCATTGGCCGGGACTGCACCTGCTCACTGCCAAGGGCAGCCCATCGACGCTTCCGAACTTCACCTTCAACCTGCTGACCACGCCCGGCACCCAGATGCTCGTCGCGGGCATCATCGCGATGTCGGTGCTGCGTCTGTCGGCGGCCGGCGCGATCAAGGCTTACGGGGCAACGCTGTATCAGCTTCGCTGGGCGATCCTGACCGTAATGGCGGTGTTGGCACTGGCTTTCGTGATGAACGCCTCCGGACAGACCATTACTTTGGGGACATGGATGGCCGGGGCGGGTGGCGCTTTCGCACTGCTCTCCCCCATTCTGGGCTGGCTCGGCGTGGCGGTCACCGGGTCGGATACCTCGTCGAACTCCCTATTCGGTGCCCTCCAGGTGACGGCGGCGGCCAAGGCGGGGCTCTCGCCATTGCTGATGGCCGCCGGCAACAGCTCCGGCGGGGTGCTGGGCAAGATGATCTCGCCGCAGAACCTCGCCATTGCCGCGGCGGCGGTGGAAATGCATGGGAAGGAAGGCGATATCTTCCGCCGCGTGGTCCTGTGGAGCGCGGTGTTCTTGGTATTCATCTGCGTGCTGTCAGGACTGCAAACGTCGGTCCTGTCGTGGATGGTGCTGTGACACTCGCCCCGCTAGGTCCTGGCTTCGCGCCAGCCCCGCTCGAACGGCAACCGCCACGCATTGGGGGCGATCAACTGGTGAATCGCGTTGGGGCCCCAGGTCCCGGGCGGATACACTTTGGCCGGTGGCGGGTCGTTGAGCAGTTCTTTCGAACGCTCCCATAGTGATTCGATGCCCTCGGCAGTGGTGAACAGTGTGTGGTCACCGCGCATCGCGTCGAGAATGAGCCGCTCGTAAGCTTCCAGTGTCTGGTCGGCAGTGTCGATCTCCCTCGAGGAGAACTGCATCGACAACTTGTCCAACTTCATCCCGGGTCCGGGCCGCTTGCCGTAGAAGGACAGCGAAACCTTGGAGTTGTCAGCCAGATCGAACGTGAGGTGATCGGGACCCTGAGTGCCCACTCCCGATCCCGGCGGGAACATGCTGCGCGGGGCTTCTTTGAAGGCGATCGAGATGATGCGGATGCCTTCGGCCATCTTCTTGCCGGTGCGTAGGTAGATCGGTACGCCGGCCCAGCGCCAATTGTCGATGCCGACCTTGAGCGCGATGAACGTCTCAGTGTCGGAATCGTTTGCCACCGCGGGCTCCTCGCGATACCCGTTGTATTGGCCGCGCACCACGTCGGAGGTCTTCACCGGCAGCATCGAGCGGAACACCTTGTTCTTCTCTTCGCTGATGGCATACGGCTCGAGGGCGGTTGGCGGCTCCATCACCACGAATGCCATCACTTGGAACAAGTGCGTGACGACCATGTCTTTGTAGGCGCCGGTGCTTTCGTAGAAATTCGCCCGCTGGTCAAGACCCAGGGTTTCTGGAATGTCGATCTGGATGTGGTCGATGAAGTTGCGGTTCCAGATCGGCTCGAACAGTCCGTTGGCGAAGCGGAAAGCGAGGATGTTTTGCGCCGCCTCTTTGCCCAGGAAGTGGTCGATGCGAAAGATCTGTGATTCATCGAACGTGTCGTGCAGGAAGTCGTTGAGGGCTACCGCGCTTTCCAGGTTGGTGCCGAACGGCTTTTCCATCACCACCCGGGAGCGCTCGACGAGATTCGCGTCGCGCAGCATGACGATGACGTCGCGTGCCGCTTTCGGCGGGACGGACAGGTAATGCAGTCGCCGTACCTTCGGGCCCAGGTTTGCCTCGGCCTCGGCGACCGCGGCGGCCAGTGCCTCGGGTCCGGCACTCTGTGGGACGTAGCGCACGATCTTCGAGAAGTCGGCCCACTGCTCGGGGGTGAGCTTGTGGGTCCCGTACGAGTCGATCGCGTTCTTTGCGAGATCCCGGAACTCGTCGTCCGACATCTCTTCGAGCGACGTCGCGACGACCTGGATATCGGGTGCCAGCTCGGACTGGTCCAGGTAGGCCAGGCCCGAGATCAGCTTGCGCTTGGCCAGGTCCCCCGTGGCGCCGAACAGCACGATGACGTGGGGGTCCAGCGGGTCGTAGTCGTGGCGGCGCGGACGCGATTCCGGCGCCGGGTAAGAGATCGTTTGCGGTTTCTTATCGGCCACGCCCGTGATACTTCCACTGATGCGCCCGGTCCGCAGCCCTCGGGCTGCCATCGATTACCGATCGCGCCAGGCGAGCATCGTCTCCAGCTCCGCGAAGTCGTACCCGTTGTCGTCGGGATGGATTTCAGTGGTGAACAGTGTGACGCCCTCGTCGAGGAAGGCGTCGGCGGTCTTGGCATCGGTCCACGCCATCGCACGTTCGATGCCGGCTTCGTCGCGGCCGGCCTGGGTGGCGAGCCGTTTGAGGAGATCGTTCTTGCGACGGAATTCCTCGATGGGCTCGAAGCTGTGCCAGATGTGGGCGTGCCGTGCGGCGGCGGGAATGGTGCGCCGCTCACCGCCTCCGCCGATCAGGATCGGGATCTGGCGCAACGGGCTGGGAGTCAAATGGTTGAGCCGATACTCGATGCGCTGCAAGCCTTCGTCGAACTGATCCATCCTCGATCGCACCGTGCCGTACTCGTAGCCGTACGCGATGAAATCCTGCGGATACCAGCCGGCCCCGAGCCCCAGGATCAAGCGCCCTCCGCTGATGTGATCGACGGTGCGTGCCATATCCGCAACCAGGTCGGGGTTCCGATACGGCATCCCGCTGACCAGCAGGCCGATTTCGGCGCGGCTGGTGATCTCACCCCAGGACGCCAGGGCCGTCCACGCTTCGAAGTTGTTGACCTCGGGCTGCTCATCCTGGAGCTGCGGAGTGCCGTCGACGATGTCGACAAACGGCTTATGAAAGTGGTCGTAGCCGAAGATGGCGTCAGCACCGAGCTCCTCGGCATGCAGCACCGCCTGCCGCCACGTCCGGTAGTCGGGCGTTCCGCCAGCCCACAGCTGAACGCCGATCCGTACCGGATGCTTGGCGGACGCTGTGGCGTTCTTGGCTCCGCTCGTCGGGTCGGTCACGCTTCCTAGCCTTTCGACACCCAAGGTGGATCGTTACGGCGTCGCCGGGTTACCTACGCTCAAACTGAGCGAACATGCAGTTCCTTCCCAGCGGCAAGTACCTCATTTTTTATAGGTGGCCCCTCAGCTCCTCCGCACCCGGGTAAAGCGAGCCGCCGGTACGGCCGTCTCGGTCGGTATGTCAGCATTTGAGAATGAGTGCACTCAGGCTTGTTCGAATTGTCGGCGTCGCTGCAGCGATGATGTGGGCGCTGGTTGGTGCGCCGATTTCACCTATCGCGTCGGCCGATCCCTGCTCTGACGTCGAGGTGGTGTTCGCTCGAGGCACGCACCAGGAGCCCGGCCTCGGGAACATCGGTCAAGCATTCACCGACTCCCTGACGTCGCAGCTCGCCGGGAAGTCCGTCGGGGTCTACGCGGTCAACTACCCGGCCAACGACGACTACCACGCCAGTGCTCCGGCCGGCGCCGATGACGCAAGCGGGCACATCCAGGGCACCGTAGCCAGCTGCCCCAAGACGAAGATCGTGCTCGGTGGATACTCCCAGGGATCGACGGTGATCGACCTCGCCACTCAGGCGATGCCGCCCACGGTCGCCGACCATGTCGCCGCGGTCGCCTTGTTCGGCGAACCGACCAGCCAGTTCTCCAGCGCGCTGTGGGGCGGTCAACCGCTGCCGACCATCAATCCGATCTACAGCGGCAAAACCATCAGCCTGTGCGCGCAAGACGACCCGATCTGCTCGGCGGGCGGCAACATCATGGCGCACGTCTCGTATATCCAGTTGGGGATGACCAATCAGGCCGCGACCTTCGCTGCCAACAAGATCCGTTAACCGGGCCGTCGCGCAGCGCCGCGAGTGAGGTTACGCCGATGAAATGCGTGCTGGCCGGTTATGGGAGTCGTGGCGATGTCGAGCCGCTGGCTGCTGTCGGCCGGGAGCTGATGCGACGTGGTCACGAGGTGCAGATGGCTGTCGCGCCCAATATGGTGCCCTTCGTCGAATCCGCGGGGCTGGCCGCGGTCGCGTATGGCAGGGACACGCGGGAACAGATGGACTTCGCCGCGGCCTTCGTCGGCAAGATCTCGAACCCGGTCACGATGTGGGCCGACATTGCCCAGCATGTCAACGAGATCAAGGCCGAGAAGAGTGCGGCGCTGGCGGCATTGGCAGACGGAGCCGACCTGCTGGTCGCGGCCTTCAACGAGCAGGGCCTGGCCGCCAATGTCGCGGAGTATCACGGCATTCCGCTCGGCGCGCTGCACTATTTCCCGGCCCGGATTTTGGCGTCCGGCGAATTCGGTCCGCAGATCACCAAGCAGACCGACGACGCGCAGCGCCACGCGCTCGGCTTGTCGGAGGTCGCCGGGGATGCGGCCCGGCCGACTGTAGAGCTCCAGGCATATGACGAGATCTGCTTGCCGGGGACGGTCGCCGAATGGCTGGACTCGGAGGTGCCGGCGCTGTTCGTCGGCGCGCTGACGCTGGGACTGTCCGCCGATTCCGACGACGAGGTGCTCTCCTGGATCGCCGACAGCACGCCGCCCATCTACTTCGGCTTCGGCAGTACGCCGCTTGCCTCGCCCATGGAGACCGTCGCCGTGATCACCGAGGCCTGCGCGCGGGTCGGCGAGCGGGCGCTGATTTGCACGGGCCCGAACGACGTCGCCGGCCTCCCGGACGTCGAGCACGTGAAGGTGGTGGCCGCGGTAAACCACGCCGTCGTCTTTCCGCGGTGCCGCGCCGTCGTCCACCACGGCGGCGCCGGGGCCACGGCCGCCGGGCTTCGGGCCGGAATGCCCACCTTGATCCTGTGGTTCTGGCTCGATCAGCCAGTCTGGGCGGAAGGGGTCAAACAACTGAAAGTTGGCTCCGGACGGGCCTTTATGGAAAGCACCCTGGACTCGGTGGTGGCCGACCTGCAGGGCATCCTCACCCCTGAACGCGCGGCTCGGGCCCGCGAAGTTGCCTCGCTGATGAGCACGGCTGACGAAAGCCTTGCGCGCGCTGTCGATTTCCTCGAGCGGGCGGCCGTCAAGCAACCGCGATAGCACGGCCTACGTGATGATGACATCGTCTTCGTTAGCATGCGGTGTGCCAACATCTTTGGCGGCCGGATGGCTCACACCGGGTGCCTGGTCGCGTGCCAGCGCGACGGTAGATGCCACCATCGCGACGACGGCGACGAGCAGGCCGATCGCTGCCGAGCCACGCACCGCTAGATGTTCGCCGAGCACGATGACTCCGAGCAGCACCGCGACGACAGGCTCCCCCACCAGCATCAGCGGCACCGAGGCCTGTAACGCGCCGGCGTGAAATGCCGAGCTCTGCACCATGGTGACCGCCACTGCCAGCACGACCAACAGGTACGGGGCCGGCACGGTCAGAAGTCCGTGCCATCCGCCGATGGCGTAGCGGTGCGTGCAGATCTTCGTCAGCACGGCCACCATGCCCAGCAGGACCGCCACCGTGACCGCCAGCAGCATCGCGCGGGTCCGGCCGTGGGTGCGCCGGGCCGCGACGAGACACACGATGACCAGCGGCGCGGTGAGCATCACCGCCATCGTCCAGGACGGGATCGGCGAACGGTGATGGCCCTCGCGGGGCTGACCGACGAGCACGAACGCCGCCAGCGCCACGGTCAACACAATCGCCCAAGCCCACTCGGCTCCGGTGATGTGCTGATGGCAAAGCCGCGCGCTGAGCGGCAGGGCAAACAGCAGCGACGACACCAACAGCGGCTGCACCAGCAGCAGGGATCCGTTGGCCAGGGCCAGGGCCTGAAACACGTAGCCGGCGATGGCGGCGAGAATCCCGGCCCACCACAACGGCTGGCGAACCACGCTCGTCACCGTGGGTCGGGACTGGTCCCCGTCAGTCGGCACGCTTTGGGCGACGCGTTGTCGAACGACGATGCCGACTGCTGCCCAAAACGCGGCGAGTAAACCGCAGAAGATCGCGACGGCGTGCGAGATCACCCACCCCATGTTTCGGACTGGTACCCCGGATTGCAACGCCGCTAACTCTGGCCACACGAGATGCAGCCTTCCGCACCCGCGATCGGTGGCGGTCGCCGGGGCGCGACGGACTAGTCTGGCGGGCATGGCAATCGAGTCGACAATGCTCGCCCTCGGCACGCCCGCGCCGCCGTTCACGTTGCCCGACCCCGCAACGGGTGCCCTGGTCAGCCTCGACGAGCTCACCGGTCCGGCGCTGGTCGTCACCTTCATCTGCAACCACTGCCCGTACGTCAAGCATGTTGCTGCGGGGCTGGCCGCTCTGGGCAGAGACCTCGCCCAGCAAGGCGTCGCAATGGTGGGAATTTCCAGCAACGACGTCGTCACCTACCCGCAGGACGGGCCCGACGAGATGGTCACCGAGGCTCGCCGCCACGGCTGGACATTTCCGTACCTGTACGACGAGACGCAAGACGTTGCCCGCGCCTTCTCGGCGGCGTGCACGCCGGACACGTTCGTGTTCGACGGTGAGCGCCGACTCGTCTACCGTGGCCAGCTCGACGACTCCCGCCCCAAAAACGGCCTGCCGGTAACGGGCGCCGACGTCCGGGCAGCCGTCGACGCCGTGCTGGCCGGACGGCCGGTCAACGCGGATCAGCGGCCGTCGATAGGCTGCGGCATCAAATGGCGTTGAGCCGACTTCACGCCGACAGCCCGCGATAACTCCACCCTGTTCTGGCCGGTGCTAACTACTTCCATCCTCGGGGCGTGAATTCGACTGCGGCTGTGCGCTGTTCGCACGGCGGATACGCCACTGCAGTTTAGCTCGGCGCGTTTGCTGCGAACGCGTGTGGAATATCACTCGTTTGGTGATCGGCCGAGATGGGCATTTATTTGGACATGATTGCCGGTTACGTCATTCGCGTGGTGGGTGCTGCGGCCGCAGCAACTGCGAGTCTTGGTGCCTCTGTCCTCTTTTCACCCGTCCCCTCGTCCGCTGAGCCATGCCCCGACGTTCAGGTGGTGTACGCCCGCGGTACCGGCGAGCCCGAGGGGGTCGGCGCGACCGGGCAGGCCTTCATCGACAACCTGCGCGGACGCGAGGGTGGAAAGTCGGTCGACGTCTACGCGGTCAATTACCCCGCCAGCAATGAGTGGAACACCGGGCTCGACGGCATCCGGGACGCGGGCGCGCACGTCGTGTCGATGGCGGCCAGCTGCCCCAAGACCAAGATGGTGCTCAGTGGATTTTCCCAAGGCGCGGCCGTGATGGGTTTCGTGACGTCGGATGCGGTGCCCGCAGGTGTCGACCCGGCAACCGTGCCCAAGCCACTGGCGCCCGAAATCGCCGACCACGTCGCCGCGGTGGTGCTTTTCGGTATGCCCAACGTGCGGGCCATGAACTTCCTGGGTGAGCCGCCGGTCGTCATCGGACCGACCTATCAAGCCAAGACGATCAAGGTGTGTGCGAACGAGGACCCGGTGTGCTCGGACGGTATGAACTTCGCCGCTCACAACACCTACGCCGACGACGGCACCATGATCGACAAGGGCGCGTCCTTTGCCGCCAGCCGGATCGACGCGGGCCCCGCCGGGCCGGCCACCGTGGTGCGCACGCCCCCCAGTAGCTTCGGCAACTAGGCGCCTACGGGTCGAGGGTGACCTGCTCGCCTACCCGGATGATCCCCGGAGTCGTGGCTTTGAAGTAGATCCCCGCGCAGGCGGCCACGCCGCAACTGCCTGCTAGCAAACGATTTTCGGCGGCGGGCGTCCGCAGTGCCTGCGGCGCCTTCGGCAGTGGCCCGTGCTCGAGTGTCGGCACGACACACCGTGGGGTGAGTTCCAGGCCGCGCAGCCGCACCGATCCGATGCCCAATTCGCGGTCGACCCAATCATTTTCGACATATGGCGGCCAGTCGGCCGGTGTCGCGATCACGAGATTCGGTCGGTAACGCAAGGCCTCCACCCCGATGTGGTCCAACGTGGCGGTGGTGATCGCGTGCAGCGGAGCATCGTCGGTAAACGAATCCCCCGGCGTGCCCAACCCGATCTCCAAGATGCGGCCGGCGACGTCGGCGTCCAAACCGAGCTCGAGTAGCTTTTCCGGGTCCGGGCGCTCGACCGTCGCGCCGTTCGGACGCTTACCGACCAGTCGGACCGAGCGCCCCAACAACTTCGAGAGCACCTCGTTGGCGTCCGGATCATCGGCGGCGACCGTTGTACCGTCGGGCAGCCCGATGCTGACGTGACCGACATCCCCGATGGCAGTGCACTTCAGCAGGTCGCGCCATAGCCGGGCCTGTTTGGCGCTGGCCACGTGCCCCGTCGTGGTGTCCACGAGTGCGAGCCGCCGGTCTCCCTCGGCGCCACGTTCGTCTACGAACAAGCTCTCGACGTCCTCGCCAAGCATTGATTTCACCGGATAGCGGCGCACACTCTCGACCTGCATAGCGACCATCTTCCATCAGCTCGACACGGCTCATCGCCGCGGTTGACCGGCGGAGCCGCGAACGCGCCCGGTGAAGAGAACCGATATCACCCGCCGGGCGTCAGCGCGATCTGCAGGACGAACCGCGGCTTTCGGCCGCGGGCGACGAGGGCTTCGATGAAGGTCACTACGCGAAACTCCAAGCCGTACTTGCGTTTGACGAGCGATTCGACGCGCGTGACCGCCGCCGGGTCGGTGATCACCTCGGCGGTCCCGGAGAAGACGGGCTGACCGGAGGCGACCTTGCCGGTTCGACCGCACACGGCCAGCGTGACCCGGGGATCGCGTCGAACCCGCTTGACCTTCCACGAGTCTGCCGGCGTCCACACCAAGAGCCGTGCGCCGTCGCCGACGATCCACATCGGCGACGCGACCGCATCGCCGTTGCGCTTGAACGTCGTCAAGGACACGAATTTCTCGGCACCCAACTGGGCGGTCGCATCGTCGCTCATCATCTCCCCTTCTCGGCCGCGATCGGCTCGCCGGCTATCCCGCGCCCCATTGTGCAGCCAGCGACTCGGTCGTGTACAAGAGTCTGATGGAGGATCGCGACCGCAGATCTTTCGACCCGGCGACGCTGCGCGACGCGATGGCCCGTCGGTTACACCGACGAACGATGTCGGAAGGGCGGCTCCATGTACCGGCCGTTCCCGGCATGCTCGACGAATACGTCAGAATGTGTACGACCGTCTTCGCAGGATTGGGCATACCGTACACAGACGAAGAGACCGTTCAGCTCAGAGCGGTGCTGGAAGGCGAGTTGGCGAAAGCCTTTAAGGCTTCGTCTCGTTCGAACATCGTCATAGAGTTCAATTCACCGTTCGGTACGACGCTGAATTACCGCGTCAAACCTCAGTGGGCGACGATCGGGGCTGATTACGACAGCTGGGTCGACACTCGCGAGGGGTCGCTGTTCGGCACCGAACCCGATGCTCGTGTCTGGTCGCTCGCCATGGCAGCCGACGATCCCAGCACCTGTCGGATACTCGACGTTGGCGCCGGCACGGGGCGAAATGCCCTCGCCCTGGCCAAGCGCGGTCACCCGGTCGACGCGGTAGAGCTGGCCGGGAAATTCGCCGACATCATTCGTACCGAAGCCAAACGAATTTCGGTTGATATCAACGTCATCCAAAGCGATGTGTTCGTGGCGATGGAGGGCGTTAGCGGCGACTTTCAGCTGGTGGTGTTCTCCGAGGTGGTCCCGGACTTCCGGACGCCACAGGAGTTGGGCGGCATGTTCGAACTGGCCGCGCAGTGTCTGGCCGCCGGTGGATGTTTGGTGTTCAACGCGTTTCTGCCGCGCGAGGGCTACACGCCCGACGACGCCGCCCGACAACTCGGGCAGCAATGCCACACCATGATCTTCACCCGCGACGAGGTCAGCAAAGCCGCGGCCGGATTGTCGCTTGAACTCGTTTCCGACGAGTCGGCATACGAGTACGAGAAAGCCCATCTGCCGGAAGGCGCCTGGCCGCCCACGGCCTGGTTCGACGGATGGGCCAGTGGCCAAGACATTTTCGATGTCGAGCGGGAGGATTCCCCCATCGAATTGCGGTGGCTCGTATACCGGAAAGTGGGTTGAGCCAGTGTGACGAGCCGTGTCAATGCGATGCGGTCAAGTCTCTGGTGGCGGGCCCTTCCAGCAGCGTGCCGTCCGGCGCGAATCGCGACCCGTGCAGCGGGCACTCCCAGGCCTTGTCGGCGTCGTTCCAATTCACTATCCCGCCAAGGTGGGGGCAGACCGGCGAAACGCGGTGTTCGGTACCGTTGACGCGGCTCCTGGCCTCCAACTGCCATGGGAGTCCGCTTACCACGCCGCCCTCGTCGGGACCGGGGCTGCGCCGGCCGATCCGAGTAGCCGGGGTGATCCAGCCTTTCGCCAAATCGAATCCCACCTCGAGGTTGGCCTGTATGGCCGTGGGCAGGCCGGTCAGCTCGTGCGGGCTCCAGCTGGCGAACGCGCGCGCCCAGTCCATCCGGCCGCCCAAAATGCGGCTGGTCAGCGCCAGCGCCGCGGCGGCGCCGTTGGTCATGCCCCACTTGTTGAAACCCGTTGCGATATAGATGGATTCGTTATTCGGCAGGATCGGGCCTACGTATGGCAGATGGTCGATCGGCGTGTAATCCTGTGCCGACCAGAAATGAGTCTGCTCGGCGCCCGGAAAGTGTTTGAGTGTCCACGACGAGAGTTCGTCGAGGGCCTTGGCCGGACTCTTTTTGCGACCCACGGTGTGTCCGGCGCCCCCGACGATCAACAGCTCCCCGTCGGAGACGGGTGCGTACCGCACCGAACGTGTCGGTGAGTCGGTGGAAATCATCATCGGGCGGGTGATGTCGCCGGGCACCCTGAACGCCAGGCAGTACGACCGGCTGGGCTTCACTCGCGCGAAATATCCGCCGCGATCGAGGATGGGGATCCCGGTGGCGAGGATCAATTTCCCGGCCTCGAGTTCGATGTCGCGCTGTGCGGCGTCGTTCACCTGCACATGCCCCTTGCCGCCGCGACTCGACACCCGCCGGACCCTGGTGTGCTCTACCAGTCGTCCGCCGCGGTCGAGCAGCTCGGCGGCCAACGCGTCCAGGAACTCCATCGGATTGAACTGCACCTGGTTGGGCAGCCGCACCCCGCCGTGGTACGGAAACGGCACGTCGGCATCGTCGGCCCACTCGACAGGCAGGCCAACCGCCTGGCACGCCTCCAGTTCCAAACGCGCCGACGGCACCCCCTTGGCGGACTGGGCGTAGGTGTAGGCGTCCTCGCGTTGCACGGCGATGCCACGCGACCGGCAATGCTCGACTATCCAATCCTGGCCCTCCCGGTTGCCTTCCACGTAGGCGCGGGCCAGCTCCTTGCCGTGCCGGGGCAACGCCTTCGACAGATGGGTGCCCTGCAGCAGGCTGATCTTGGCGGTGGTGTTTCCGGTGGCGCAGGCGCCGACGCTGCGCGCCTCCACCACCATCACCTCTTTGCCGGCACGGGCCAGCAGGACACCCGTCATCAGACCGGTGATGCCGGCGCCCACCACGATGATGTCGGCGGAGCGGGACCCGTCGTCGAGTTGGCTCGCAGTCCACGGCGGTTGGGTTCGATCGGCAAGCCACAGAGAAGTCATGGCAGGCCTGATACCCGGCGTTGCCACCCGGAAACGCGGCCGCGGCTCGGAGTCGTGGCTAGCTTCGCTGCAGGTGCGCTTTCGCTTCGCGGAGTAGTTCGGCGGCATCGTGGCTGGCTTGTTGCGCTTTGTCGTAGTTCTTTTCGGCGCGGTCGAGTTCGCGTTCCGCCCGGCGGAGATCGGCAAGCACCTCGTCACGACGCTCGCGGGCCGTCTGCCGTTCGGATTTCGACTGCGCCAGCTTGTCGTCGGCGTCGGCCTTTTCGCGCTCGGCGGTGGCGACCGCCGCGGCGAGTTCCTCCCGTCGGCGGTCAACCCTTTTCTCGCGGCCCTTCTCGGGCGATTTGGCGGGTGACGGTTCTGCGTCATCGCCGTACGCACCGAATCCCGACCATTGTTCGGGGCGGTCCAGTCGCCCCAGTCGCGCCCTGACCTCGGGATCGGCGATCGCGGCCTGCAGTGTGCTCGTGACGTCCTCACGCACCGCGGCGGACGCGCTGACGCCGGCCTGGTCAAAGGCGGACCGAACCAGGCCCTGGATCAGCCGGTGTTGCTCGCCGGACAGCTCGCGGATGCGGTGGCCATCCATCGCGGCATGCGCGGAACGCAGCCTGTCGCCCAGGTCGGCAATGCGCCGCGCGACGTCCTTGTCGCGGATCGCAAGTTGATTGACCACCCAGGCCGCGGTGGTCGGTTTGCGGCTGGCCGAGATCCGTTTGGCGGCGGCCTCGTCGCCTCGGCGCCGAGCGGCGGCGGACAATTCGGTGCGCTGGGCCGTGAACCCACTGGGCCGCACCGAATACAGCGCGTCGAGTTCGTCGTCGGCCATCACGCCATGATCTCTCGCAGACGTTTCAGGACGCGCCGGTGGGGCTACTTGTTACGCAACGTTGTTTCCGCGCGGGTTCAACCTCGAGCCGGCTGATGAGTAAGCCCCAAGGATGCGCATCCAGATGAACCCCAGGAACGGTGCCGAATTTTTGCGGCGGCTTCGACCGGCGCACCGGATCTTGTTGTGCGTATTCGTCGTCGTTGGACTTTGCGCCACGATCCAGATCGCCGCCTCACCCCGATGCCCGAACTGCACTACGAAAGCTACTGATGCTCTGGCGATTTCGTTTACTCCGGGTGTCAACGCGCGAGATGTCGATCCGGTTTCTCCGGTGCAGGTGAAGGTCGAGAACGGGACGCTCACCGAGGTCCGCATGGTCAATGAAGCCGGCAGGTCCATCGCGGGAGTGATGACGCCGGACAACACCGTCTGGAAGCCGACCGCCCCGTTGGGCTACGGACGTACCTACACGCTCAATGCCAGCGGCCGCAGCCGGGGTGGCGTTGTGGCGAACCAGGTTTCGTCGTTCTCCACCCTGCGGCCGTCGAATCAGACAAAGGTCTCGTTCACCACCACCTCCGAGGCTGCGCTGCGCGACGGCGGTACCTACGGCGTCGGGACTGTCGTGGTCGCGCACTTCGACGAAAAGATCTCTGATCGCGCGGCTGCCGAGCGTCAGCTGAAAGTGACGACCAACCCGGCGGTTGCGGGCTCGTGGTACTGGATCGACGGGCAGCACGCCCATTGGCGGCCGGAACACTACTACGCACCTGGCACTACCGTCACCGCCGAAGCCAAGGTTTACGGAATCGCTTTGGGCGACGGCCTATTCGGGCAGGAAGACACCCGGGTGTCGTTCCGGATCGGTGACGCGCATGTGTCGATCGCCGATGACGCCACCAAAACGGTGAGCGTCTTCGACAACGGGGCACTGGTCCGCACGATGCCCACCTCCATGGGAATGGGTGGCGAGGAGAAGGTCGGAGCGCAAACAATTTCGCTGTGGACCCCACCGGGCACCTACACCGTGCTCGACAAGGGCAACCCCGTCGTGATGGACTCGTCAACCTTTGGGCTGCCGAAGAACTCACGTCTCGGTTATCGGGAGACCATCAACTACGCGACCCGAATCAGCATCGACGGCATCTATCTGCACCAGCTCGACGCCACGGTATGGGCCCAGGGGCACACCGATACCTCGCACGGATGCCTGAACCTCAACGGTGACAATGCGAAATGGTTCTACGACTTCTCCGTACCCGGGGACGTGGTGGAGATCCGCAACACCGGAGGGCCACCGTTGCAGCTGACTCAAAACGGCGATTGGACGCTGAGCTGGGACCAGTGGCGTGACGGCAGCGCCATCAAGCCGACTTCCTGACGTCAAATTTTTACGGGGTGTTGCCCCGAGAAACTCTTGACCGAATCCAGATAAGCGGGGCATATTGGCGGTGTGTCGTCAATGTCGGACTACGCGGAGCGGCTGCGTTCGGCCGAGCTGCGTGTGACCCGGCCCAGGATCGCCGTCCTGGAAGCGGTGCACGCCCATCCTCATGCCGACACCGAGACGATCTTCTCCTCGGTGCGGATCGGTCTTCCCGACGTCTCACGCCAAGCCGTGTACGACGTGCTCAATGCCCTGACGGCGGTGGGCCTGGTCCGGCGCATCCAGCCGTCGGGGCTGGTCGCTCGGTACGAATCCCGGGTCGGCGACAACCACCACCACGTCGTGTGCCGATCCTGCGGGGTGATCGCCGACGTCGACTGCGCGGTCGGTGATGCCCCGTGCCTGACGCCAACAGACGACGACAACGCTCTCGACGGCTTCGTGCTCGACGAAGCCGAAGTCATCTATTGGGGCCTGTGCCCCGACTGTTCGACCGCCGATTCCTGATCACAGGTCGTGATCACAGCCCAATCACCCACCACTGGAAAGGAATGCTGTGTCATCAGATATCTCCGAGAGTCGCCCGCCGCAGCCGGACGCCGATACGTCCAGCAAGAGCGAAAGCGAGAACCCGGCAATTCCCTCGCCCAAGCCCAAGGGCGACGCTCCCCTGACCAACCAGGACTGGTGGCCCAACCAGATCGACGTATCGAGGCTGCACCCGCACTCGCCTCAGGCCAACCCGCTCGGTGATGACTTCGACTACGCCGAGGAGTTCGCCAAGCTCGACGTCGAAGCGGTCAAGGCTGACCTGATCTCGGTGTTGACCACCTCTCAGGACTGGTGGCCCGCCGACTACGGCCACTACGGCGGCTTCTTCATCCGGATGAGTTGGCACGCCGCCGGTACCTACCGCATCTTCGACGGCCGCGGTGGTGGCGGTCAGGGCATGCAGCGCTTCGCCCCGCTGAACAGCTGGCCGGACAACGCAAGCCTGGACAAGGCCCGCCGGCTGCTATGGCCGGTCAAAAAGAAGCACGGCAACAAGATCTCGTGGGCGGACCTGCTGCTGCTGGCCGGCAACGTGGCTCTGGAATCCATGGGGTTCAAGACCTTTGGTTTTGCCTTCGGTCGTGAAGACGTGTGGGAGCCCGAAGAGATCCTGTTCGGTGAAGAGGACGAGTGGCTTGGCACCAATAAGCGCTACTCCGACAAGCGTGCCCTCGCGCAGCCCTACGGTGCCACCACGATGGGTCTCATCTATGTGAATCCCGAAGGGCCCGAGGGCAAGCCGGATCCGGTCGCCGCGGCGATCGACATCCGCGAGACCTTCGGCCGGATGGCGATGAACGACGAAGAGACGGCCGCGCTGATCGTCGGTGGCCACAGCTTCGGCAAGACCCACGGCGCCGGTGACGCCGACCTGGTCGGCCCCGAGCCGGAGGCCGCCCCGATCGAACAACAGGGCTTGGGCTGGAAGAGCTCCTACGGCAGCGGCGTGGGCAAGGACGCGATCACCAGTGGCCTGGAAGTCGTCTGGACGCCCACCCCGACCAAGTGGGACAACACATTCCTGGAGACGCTGTACGGCTACGAGTGGGAGCTGGTGAAGAGCCCGGCCGGAGCGTGGCAGTACCAGGCCAAGGACGGCGCCGGCGCGGGCACCATCCCCGACCCATTCGGCGGGCCGGGCCGGGCGCCGACGATGCTGGTCACCGACGTCTCGCTGCGTGAGGACCCGATCTACCGCGAGATCACCCAGCGGTGGCTGAAGAACCCCGACGAACTGGCCGAGGCGTTCGCCAAGGCCTGGTACAAACTGCTGCACCGCGACATGGGACCGATCTCGCGTTACCTCGGCCCCTGGATTCCCGAGCCACAGTTGTGGCAGGACCCGGTTCCGGAGGTTGACCACAAGCTCGTCGACGACAAGGACGTGGCCGGCCTGAAGAAGAAGGTGCTCGAATCAGGCCTGTCGGTGCCCCAGTTGGTCAAGACCGCCTGGGCGGCGGCCGGCAGCTACCGCAACACCGACAAGCGCGGTGGTGCCAATGGCGCGCGTATTCGCCTTGAGCCGCAACGGAATTGGGAAGTCAACGAGCCTTCAGAGCTGGGCCAGGTGTTGCCGGTGCTGGAAAAGATCCAGCAGGACTTCAACGCCTCAGCCTCGGGCGGCAAGAAGATCTCACTGGCTGACCTCATCGTGCTGGCCGGCTCCGCCGCGGTCGAGAAGGCGGCCAAGGAGGCCGGGTACGACATCGCGGTGCACTTCGCGCCGGGCCGCACCGACGCCACCCAGGAGAACACCGACGTGGAGTCGTTCGCGGTGCTCGAACCGCGTGCTGACGGGTTCCGCAACTATGCCCGGCCGGGCGAGAAGGCCCCGCTGGAGCAGCTTCTGCTGGAGCGGGCCTACCTGCTCGGTGTGACCGGTCCGGAGTTGACGGTGCTCGTCGGCGGCTTGCGGGCTCTTGGTGCCAACCACGGCGGCAACAAGCACGGCGTGTTCACCGACAAGCCGGGCGCGTTGACCAACGACTTCTTCGTCAACCTGCTCGACATGGGCACGGCGTGGAAGCCGTCGGAGACTCAGGAGAACGTCTACGAGGGCCGCGATCGGGCCTCGGGGGCGCTGAAGTGGACCGCAACCGCCAACGACCTGGTGTTCGGGTCGAACTCCGTGCTGCGCGCGCTGGTCGAGGTTTACGCCCAGGACGACAACGCGGGCAAGTTCGTCGAGGACTTCGTCGCCGCGTGGGTCAAGGTCATGAACAACGATCGGTACGACCTGAAGTGACCTGATCGTCAGCACGAAGCGACACCCCGCGGGCCGCCCAGCTCGCGGGGTGTCGTCATTTCCAACCCCGAAATGGGCGGCTACGTTGGAAAGGCGCGGGCACCGACTTCGAGCGGCAGACGCAGGGCATTCACGAGATAGCTGACCGTCCGGTAGGCGCCGGCGAGCATCAGCAGCTCCAAGATGGCCTCGTCGCTGTGGTAGCTGCTCAGCTCCGCCCACAAATCGTCGTCGACGGTGCAGTTGCGGTGCAGGCTGTCGCAGAGGCGGATCAGGACGCGATCGCCATCCTCCCAGCCCTCATCCTCGGGTGTCCCGGACGTCAGCGACGCGATCTGGCCCTCGGTCAGGCCCGCCTTGGCCGCGAACGTGGTCACGTGCACTCCCCACTCGTATTCGGCACCGCAGGCCGCGGTGACCCTGTCGATGACGATCTCGCGCTGCCGAATCGTCAGATGCCCGCGGTCAAGCAGGCCGGAGTTGAAGAATTTGAAGAAGAGTCGGTGGTCGCGGGCCAACGTGGTGAAGAGCACCAGCGGCGGCCTGCCGTGCATGATGGCGTCGATGGCCTGCTGGATGTCGGCTGGGAATGGCGGCGAGGCGGGCGCAATGCGTGCGCTACGATTTCTATAGCGAGTCATGCTGGCACTCTACGCGCGGGTGCTTCAAAATATGGAGCATGTCCACTCCGCGGTTCGGGTCGCCAGTGCGGGGGTCGTCCACCGGACGGCCAATCATGGTCGCCTTCGATGCCCTCGGCCGACGTGGCGCGCTGCGCATCTTGTGGGAATTGCGTTCCGGTCCGTTGACCTTTCGTGGCCTTCAGGCGGCGTCCGAGAT
The DNA here is from genome assembly GCF_900176255.2 of Mycobacterium ahvazicum. GTDB lineage: Bacteria > Actinomycetota > Actinomycetes > Mycobacteriales > Mycobacteriaceae > Mycobacterium > Mycobacterium ahvazicum. Next base: position 444,577 of record NZ_FXEG02000003.1, on the reverse strand, counting down.
GAATCCCGGCTCCCTCAATGCCCGCCTCAAGGAACTGCGGGCGCTGGACATCCTGGATCACTCCGGCGGCGGCTACCACCTCACCGATCAAGGGCTGTCACTCATGGCGGCGTTGAAACCGCTCCAAGCCTGGGCCGACGACTGGGCGCGGCGGACCGACATTTGCCCGCAGTGAGGCCTGCCACACTATTACCCGTCAGTAACCTACGAAGGCGTAAGTTGCGTATTCTTGGGTAATCGCCGGTGTATCCAACTACCACCAAGGCTGGGGCAAACGGTCTGATTATGAGCGAATTGAGCTACCTCGAACTTCACGGCGACCGGATCGCTTACCGCGAAGCCGGCCACGGCCACGCGCTGCTGCTGATCCACGGAATGGCGGGCAGCTCGGCCACCTGGCGGGCGATCATCCCGCAGCTCGCCAAAAAATACCGCGTCATCGCGCCTGACCTGCTGGGTCACGGCGAGTCGGCAAAGCCGCGCGGCGACTACTCGCTGGGCGCATTCGCGGTCTCGCTGCGTGATCTGCTCGACGAACTCGGCGTGTCTCGTGCCACCGTGGTCGGGCAGTCGCTCGGCGGCGGCATCGCGATGCAGTTCACCCATCAGCACCGCGACTACTGCGAGCGCCTGGCGCTGATCGGCAGCGGCGGCCTCGGCCCGGAACTCAGTCCGGTGCTGCGGATGCTGTCCGCGCCCGGTGCGGAGTTGCTGTTGCCCGTCGTGGCGCCGCGACCGGTGTTGAACCTTGGCAACAAGCTGGGGTCATGGCTGACCTCGGCCGGCATCCGCGCGCCGCGAGCCGGTGAGATGTGGCAGGCGTACTGCTCACTGTCGGATGCGCGGACCCGCCAGGCGTTCCTGCGTACTTTGCGCTCCGTCGTGGACTACCGCGGTCAGGCCGTCAGCGCGCTCAACAAGCTGCACGTCGCCGCCGGCTTGCCCACGGTGTTGATCTGGGGCGACCAGGACCGGATCATTCCCGTCGCGCACGCCTACGCCGCCCATGACGCGCTGGATGGCAGCCGTCTCGAGGTACTCGAAGGCGTCGGGCACTTCCCGCACGTCGAGGCGCCGGTGGCCGTGGCGGACATCCTGGAGAACTTCATCGCCTCGACGACGCCCCAGGCGACCAACAATTCGGTGCCGCTGGGCATGTAGGGACGGCTCAGCGGCCGAGATCCCACTGTCCGTAGTCGGCCGCGAGGACGTCGTCCACATCGACGTTGATCCCGCCCAGCAGCGGGCCGGGGTTCGAAGGGCTGTTGACGACCGCTTGGTACAGCACCGCCATCGGCTCGCGCTGGCCGTGCGACCATGACCGGGTTTGCCACGCCCAGCGGTGCCCCGCGCTGGACGAGTTGCCGATCACCCCGTCCCTGATAGCCCACCCACACGCGTTGTAGTGGCCGTAGATACCGGTGCGGCCCACGCCGAGGACCGAGTTGATTCCCCGAAACCATTCGACGGCAAGGCCATTCCAGGTGTTCTGGTCGATATCGTCGTCGACGCTGAAGAAGATCGGCGCCGAGTTCGGTCCCCCTGCCGCGGCATGCAGCTGCTGAGCCGTTTGAGCGTCCGCGACACCGCCGTCGTGTCCGCGGGTCAGATCCGACGGAGTCGCCGGCCATCCGGGCTTGCCGTATTGGAAGTTGCTGACGATGTGCAGGCCCGCGGCGCGCAACGAGTCCGCGTACTCGCGGGTGAGGGGCTTGGCCTCGAAATGGGCTCCCGGCCGCTCCGCGGAGACGTAGTTGATCACGCCGGCGTACCCCGCCGCCTTGATCTCCTCGGGTGCGATCCTTTTCTCCGCAAAGTCGATCAGCTGGATGTCGGCGGCTGACGCCTGCCGCACGCCGAACGGCGTTGCCAGCGGCGCCAGACTCAGCAGCGCCGGTGACAACGCGTACTTGAGGGCGTCGCGTCGTGAAAGAGATCGTGGCGCAGCCGAATCGGGCACGGCGCGATCGTAGCAAAGCCGGCTACAGTCCCTGTTCTTTCAGCCAGGACACGATGTGGCCGGCAAGGGTCGGCCACTCGGGTTCCAGCGTCACGCTGTGCCCCATGTCGGGGATGATCGTCGCTCGGGTGCCATAGGCCTTTGCCGTCTTGTGCACGACGGAGGGAGGATAAATCTCGTCGTGCTCTCCCCCGAGCACCAGCACGGGCGTCTTCACTCGTGTGGTCTTGACGAGGTTGAGGGCGACCATGTCGCCGATGATCGCACGCGTGCTGTCCGGCTGGAGACGCGCCACGCTTTCGGCTACCAGGGATTCCGGCGTCGTCGGCGCGAAGAGCAGCCCGCGCGCACCCGCCAGTGTCCCACCGTACATGTCGGCGGGCCGGCCGCTGACGGCGAATTTCTGGCAGCCCCAAGGGTGTTTGCGCATTGCCCGCAGCAGGGTGCGCAGGTGTCCGCGTGGCGGTGCGGCGGCCAGCAGGACACCCGCGGGGGCGTCGTTGTTTTCCAGGTACTTCTACACGATAAATCCACCCATCGAGTGCCCGATCAGGATCGCTTGCGGTGCAAGTCTTTTGGCAATCGAGGTGAGGTCTTCGACGTAGTCCGAGATCGAGCACAGGCGAAGGGGTTTGTCCGCTGGACTCGAGCCATGGCCCCGAAGGCTGGGTGCCAAGACGCGAAACCCGCGGTCGGCGAAGTAGTCCAGAAGGTGCACGTCCCAGCTCCATCCACCCTGGAATGCGCCATGCACGAAAAGCAACGGGTGAGGGTGCTCCTTGCTGGGCTGACCCTTGTCGATGACTTCTAACATGATTTCGAATTCCTATCGAGGCGTTGACGATTGGTCGTCAGGGATTCGTTGCAGTATGCGCGGCGGACTGGTTTGCGGCCCGACATGATGTCAGAGCCGATGTTCGGCCTTGATGAACTGCGCGGCGCGCTCGCCGATCACGACGCAGGGTGCCATCGTGTTGCCGGTGGTTATGCGCGGCATGATCGACGCGTCGGCGACGCGCAGATTCTCGAAGCCGTAGACGTGGAGCCGCCCGTCGACCACCGACATCGAGTCGCGGCCCATCTTCGCCGTTCCCGATTCGTGCCAATAAGTGGTCACCGCATTGCGCAAATACGTTTCCAGCTCGTCGCCGGTCAGGTTCCCCGGCATGACTTCCCTGGTCACAAACGGCCGCAGCTCAGCGGAATTGCCGATTTCGCGCAGGGTTTCGATGCAGGCGATCCCCGTCTTGACATCGTGTGGATCCGACAGCGCGTTCGCTTCGATCCGAATCGGGTCGTGCGGATCGGGCCCGGTGAGTCGCACCCGGCCGCGGCTTTTCGGATGCGTGAGTGAGCCGAACAGAGTCCATCCATTCTGCGGGACAACGTATTTCGTGGTGTTCTCTGGCGTGGCCATCGGCAACGCGCCCAGGCAAGCGAAGAGATCCGGTCCATCGACGTCGCCGAGTCCGGAGTTCCAGAACAATGCCGCCCCCGCCTGGGTGCTGGCTTGGTAGTCCTCGGGAAACTCCCATACGCAGCCGAACCCGTAGTGGTCTTGAAAGTTGTGTCCCACCCCGGGCAGGTGCTGACGGACCCTGACCCCGACGCGGTGCAGCTCGTCGGAGTCGCCTACACCGGACCGCATCAGCACCTTGGGGGTGTGCATCGCCCCGAGGGACAACACCACCTCGGTGTCCGCGGTGATGTGGTGGACGGCACCGTCGTGGATCACTTCGACGCCGGTGGCCCGCTCGTCCTGGAAGGTCACCCGCGTCACCAGGGCATGCGGCACGACGGTCAGGTTCGGCTTCTCAAGATGGGGCGCCGTGTAGGTGCGGTAAACGGAGAGGCGCTTTCCACCGCGGTATCTCACGTCGGAGATCGCGGCACCGCGCATTTCTTCCATCAGCCGGCCGTTGGGGCTCTGATAGGTCGGAATCCCCAGTGTCCTAGCGGCTTTCACGACCGTTGTCGCGACCGGATGGACGTCGGGCGTCGGCTGCACGAAGACCGGCCCTCCGATCCCGCGATAATTCGGCTCACCCGTGCCGTGCCAGTCCTCGAGGTGCCGATACAAATCCAGCACCGGCTCGTAACCCCAGGCCGGTTCCCCGGATTCGGACGCGAAAAGGTCCCAGTCGCTGCGGTGTCCGCGCGCCCAGATCATCACGTTGATGCTGGAACCGCCGCCGAGCACCTTGCCCATCGAAAACGGGATCGAGCGGCCGTTCAGCCCCGGATCGGGCTCCGAGGCAAATGCCCAGTCGCGATCGGTGCCCAGGTTCAGTGGCCACTGGTTGGCCTCGGTGACGCTGGGCGCGTCATCGCTGCCGCCGGCCTCCAAGAGCAAGACGGTCACATCGGGGTTCTCCGCCAATCGTGCGGCGATGACCGAACCCGACGATCCCGCCCCGCACACGATGAAGTGATAGCGCGGACCTAATACAGCATTCACGATGGCTCCTACCGGATCGCTGGGTATAGCTTCCAATGTCTAGCCACGCGCGGACGAAACGGATGGTTCACCCGTGTCGCGAATTACCGCGTGACTGAACCTGATTCGGAGCACTCGTCGATAAGGTTGCCTGGCGTGAGGTGAATTATCGGCGTTCAGCGGCTTTCACGAGGCGATTGGCAAGAAAGCCGACCACGCCGCGCAGCAATACGCGCACGATTTGTCCCGTGCCGTGCAAACGTTCAGCGAAGGATCCCGTCCGGCGGAGGTCGGTGCCCCCCCGCGAGGTTGGGTGTCAGCAGCATCTCGGCCTGCTAGCCGCGTGCGGGCAATGGTGGTCCGATCTGCAGGTAAACGTGCCGGCGGTCCTGTTCGTAGGCGATCGTTTCTTCTCGCATCAGCATCGGCCATCCACCCACTTTGCGCACCGCGCCGATGCCGGCCGGCGCCGGATCGCCTTGCCGTTGCCAACTCGATTGCACGATAAGCGGTTTCGCCCATTCAGACCAGTGGCGGCCGATGCGCTTGTCGTTCGGTTGATCTCGAATGTGAACACTTTGCCGGCGATCTCAGCGGTTCGCATGCGTCGTCGCGGCCGCGGGCCGCAGCATCCGGGCGCTGATCAAGGCCGAAAGCCAGCCGGGTGAGAAGCGGCCCCCGGCGGTCATGATCCGGTTGCGCCACCCGGGAACCGCGACGGCGCGGCCTCGGTCGAGCGCGCGCAGGCCGGCGGCCACCACCGGTTCGGGTTCGGCCAGGTGCCGGTAGATCGCGGTGTGCGAGACATCCGATCCCAGCGCATCGACGAATCCCGTCCGGGTCGGTCCAGGGCACAACGCGGTCACCGTGACGCCCGCCCCGCGGGTTTCGGCCCACAGGGCCTGGCTGAGTGACAGCACGAACGCCTTCGAGGCGCCGTAGGTCGCCTGATAGGTCCCGGGCTGAAACGCGATGGTGGAGGCGACGTTGAGAATGCCGCCGCGACCGCGCGCGACCATGCCGGGCAGCACCGCGTGGGTGAGCCGAACCAGCGCGTCGACATTCACCGCCACCAGCTCGTGCTCGCGGTCGGCGTGCAGTTCCGCGAAGCGGCCGTAGGTGCCGAACCCGGCGTTGTTGACCAGCACCTCGATCGTCCGCCCCGACAGGCGGGCCGCGAGGGCAGCGACGCCGGCCTCGGTGCCGAGGTCGCCGACGACCAGTTCGACCTCGACGGGGCCTGCCTGACGGACCCGCTGCGCGACCGCGTTGAGCCGGTCCTCGTCACGTCCGGCAAGTAGTAATGACAAGCCGCGCCTGGCCAGCTGGTCGGCGAAGACCGCGCCGAAACCGGAGCTTGCACCCGTGATCACCGCCCAGCCGGTTCTTGGTTGAGATGACATTTTCGCTCTCTCCTTTCGGAAATGTGAATGCAATTAACATAGATCAACCATGTTAATGTCGTCAACATGTCCGGAAAGAAGTCCCTCACGGTGGCCAAGGCGCGCCGGGACAGCTACCACCACGGTGACCTCAAACGAGCGCTGACCAGTGCCGCGCTGTCGCTGGTGGCCGAGCGGGGGCCGAAGGGTTTCACCTTGACCGAGGCGGCCCGGCGGGCGGGCGTCAGCGCCGCGGCGCCATACCGGCACTTCACCGACAAGGCCCACCTGCTGGCTACCGTTGCCGAGCAGGGGTTTATCGATCTCCACGCCACATTGACCGCCGGCGCCGATATCGCGTCAGGGCCAACCGACAGGCTGATCGAAATCGGTCGCGCTTACGTCCGCTGGGCAATCGGGCATCCGGACCAGTATCGGGTGATGTTCGGCGCGGATACCGACAAAACCAAGCATCCGAGCTTGGCTGTCGCCGCAGGTCAAGCGTTCGGAGTCCTGCTCGACGCGATCGCGGGATGCCAAGCGGCCGGGTTGCTGCGCGGCCGGGCGCCGCGCGAGGTGGCAGGACCGCTGTGGTCGCTCGTGCATGGCATCGCATCCCTTGCCATCGAGGGCGAGCTACGGAATGTCGAGATCGACCAAGACCCCGAGGACATGGTCGCCGACGCCCTGTCCGACCTGTTCGATCGCTGAACGACGGCGCCAGTGGCTGGCATCCCAGCAAACAAGGCCGCCGTCGGGTCCGGGACCGCGCCGACCATTGGCTCACAACATGTTCCGACTCTCGGTGGGCTCCACATGACCGGGAACAGTTATTCAGCGGACCTCGCCGTCGGGCGAAAATCGCCGCTACCTAGTATTGAAGGGCACCGATGGCGCGTTGCGTCGATTAGCTGATCGAACTATAGTCTGGACACATGTCCAGTTTGCTGTCACGGAGTTCGGGAGCCCGTTGATCGCAATGGATTCGGCGCCCTCCGCGTTCGTTAACCAGCAAAGAAGAGTTGAGTATGCGAATTGCCTTGCTGTCCTACCGTAGTAAGACCCATTGCGGCGGACAGGGCGTCTACATACGACATCTCAGCCACGGTCTTGTAGAACTCGGTCACGATGTCGAGATCTTCTCCGGGCCGCCGTATCCGGAACTGCTCGATCCGCGGGTGCGGCTGACCGAGGTGCCGAGCCTCGATATGTACCGAGAGCCCGACCCGTTCCGGATCCCCCGGCCCAGCGAGATCCACGATTCGATCGATCTCCGGGAACTTCTGACCGTGTGGACGGCGGGCTTTCCCGAACCGCGGACTTTCACGCTGCGCGTCGCGCGCCTGTTGGCCGAGCGCGCATCCGAATTCGACGTCGTTCACGACAATCAGAGTCTGGGAACCGGCCTGTTGACCATCGCGGCCACCGGAATGCCGGTGGTGGCCACGGTGCACCACCCCATCACCCGGGATCGGGTGCTCGACGTCGCCGCAGCCAAGTGGTGGCGAAAGCCGTTGGTACGCCGCTGGTACGGCTTCCTGGACATGCAGCAACAAGTGGCGCGTCGGATTCCGGAGCTCTTGACGGTCTCGTCGTCGTCGGCCGCCGACATCGTCTCCGATTTCGGTGTGTTGCCCGAGCAACTCCACGTGGTGCCGTTGGGCGTGAACACCGAGCTGTTCAAACCAGGTTCGGGTCCACGCCAGCGCGGCCGGGTGATCGCGATCGCCAGCGCCGACACGCCGCTGAAGGGCGTCAGCACCCTGCTGCACGCGGTCGCCAAGACTCGGGTGAACCGCGATGTCGAGCTGCGGCTCGTCGCCAAGGTGGAACCCAATGGGCCCACCCACAAGCTCATCGCAGAACTGGGGATCTCGGACATCGTCCACATCACCAGCGGGCTCACCGACGCCGAACTGGCCGCCCTGTTCGCCTCGGCCGAGGTCGCCTGCATACCGTCGCTCTACGAAGGGTTTTCGCTGCCCGCCGTAGAGGCGATGTCGAGTGGTCCCCCGATCGTCGCGAGCCGGGTAGGCGCGCTCCCCGGGGTGCTCGGGACCGACGGCGCCTGCGCCGAACTGGCCCCGCCCGCCGACGTCGACGCGCTGACCCGCGCACTCGGCGAGCTCCTCGACTCGCCGGAAAAGCGCCGTAGCCTTGGCAAGGCGGGGCGGGCACGCGCAGTCAGCGGGTTCAGCTGGGAAGCCGTCGCCGCACAGACCGTGCGGATCTATGAGCGCGCGATCGCACGAGGTGCCCTCACCGAAGGCGAACTGCAGTGCTGACAGTCGATTTCGATCGGCTCGGCATCGGGCCGTCCAGCAAGGTGATCGACGTAGGATGCGGGGCCGGTCGGCATGCGTTCGAGGCGTACCGCCGCGGTGCCGACATCATCGCGTTCGACCGCGACGAGGCGGAGTTGAAATCCGTGGAGACCATTCTTCGGGCGATGGCCGACAACGGCGAAGCGCCCGCCGCGACAACGGCGGAAGCGGTCGTCGGCGACGCGTTGAGCTTGCCGTATTCAGACGAGACATTCGACTGCGTCATCGCATCCGAGATTCTGGAACATGTCACCCAAGACGACGCGGCGATCGCGGAATTGGTCCGGGTGCTCAAAGTCGGTGGCACGCTGGCAGTCTCCGTGCCCCGCTGGCTTCCCGAACAAGTGTGCTGGCTGCTGTCCGACGAATATCACGCGAATCTGGGCGGCCACATTCGCATCTACCGGGCCAGTGAACTGCGGGACAAGATCGCCGCCAATGGCCTGGAGTTAACGCATTCGCATCATGCGCATGCGCTACATGCGCCGTTCTGGTGGCTGAAATGTGCTGTTGGAGTTGAAAATACCGACCATCCTGCGGTGACCGCCTACCACAAGCTTCTGGTGTGGGACCTGATGCAGCGCCCGAGGCTCACCCGGTTCGCGGAGTCGGTGCTCAACCCGCTCGTGGGCAAGAGCGTGGCGATGTACTTCATCAAAGCGCAGAAGTCGGGAACCGAAGCAACCCTGGGGTATTCAGTTGCGTCGATCTAGCCCGCCGGCCGTTCCGGGTGTGTTGAGTCCGGAGCAGTGTCGCCAGACAGCCCTGTCCATCGCCGCCGAGCAGGAGTCATCGGGTGCCCTCCCCTGGTTCCACGGCGGTCACACCGACCCGTGGGATCACGTCGAATCGGCCATGGCGCTCACCGCGGCCGGATTACTGGAACCGGCCCGAGCTGCCTATGAGTGGAGTCGGCGTAATCAGCGGCCGGACGGATCCTGGCCGCTGCAATTCCGTTCGGGAACGATCGAAGACGCCAACAGCGACAGCAATTTCTGCGCCTACATCGCCACCGGCGTCTGGCATTACGTGTTGGTCACCGGTGACAAGTCGTTCGCCACCTCGATGTGGCCGATGGTGCACAAGGCCATCGACTTCGTCATCGACCTGCAGGTCGGTTACGGCGAGATCTGTTGGGCGCGAAGCGAAACCGGCCCGGTGCGCGAAGCTCTGCTCACCGGTTGCGCCAGCGTTTATCACAGCATCCGCTGCGCATTGGCGCTGGCCGCTCTGGTGAGCGATCCCCAACCCGAATGGGAGCTGGCGTTAGGCCGGCTGGGCCATGCGCTGGTCGCGCATCCTGAGGCGTTCACCGAAAAAGACCGCTACTCGATGGACTGGTACTACCCGATCCTCGGCAGCGCGCTGCGGGGCCCGGCCGCCGCCGCCCGCATCAAGCACCGCTGGGACGACTTCGTCGTCGACGGCCTCGGCATCCGCTGCGTCGACGACCGGCCGTGGGTGACCGGCGCCGAGACCTGCGAGCTGGTCATGGCGCTCGAGGCGATGGGTCAACGATCGGTCGCGCACCGGCAATTCGCCGCAATGCAGCATCTGCGTGAAAAAGACGGCTCGTACTGGACGGGCTTGGTATTCGCCGACGGGAAGCGCTGGCCCGAGGAGCGCACGGCGTGGACGGGTGCGGCGGTGATCTTGGCGGCAGATGCGCTGTCGGACACCACCGGAGGTGCCGGGATCTTCCGCGGCCACAACCTGCCGCTGGGTCTGCAGACCGACTTCGATTGCGAGTGCGTGGTTACCGGCCCGGGTCGGTAATTTCGATCGGATCGCCCACCTGACCGCTGGTGCGTTCGAGGACCCGCAGCGAGCCCAGCGCGGAGATTTCTCGGAATTGACCGGAATCTATTGCGCGGCAATAGATGTAATATGGTGGCCGCCCGCCGTCCTTTGGATCGGGAAACACGTCGTGGATGACCAGGGCCCCGCCGACTTGCACCCACTTCGCCCATCCGTCGAAGTCCTCGGTGGCCGCGGCCTCGGAGTGGCCACCGTCGATGAACAAAAACCGCAGCGGTGACTGCCACCCGCGGGCCGCCACCGGCGACTTGCCCACGATGGCGACCACATGGTCGTCCAGTCCGGCGGCGTCGAGCGTGCGACGAAACGTCGGCAGCGTGTCGAACAGTCCGGTGACCTCGTCGACCAGGGAGGCATCGTGGTATTCCCAGCCGGCCTGATGTTCCTCGGAGCCATGATGATGGTCCACCGTGTACAGCACACCGGCCGTCTGCTGTGCCGCTGCACCGAGCAGCAAGGTGGATTTGCCGCAGTAGGTACCGATCTCGACACCGACACCGCCGTCCAGATACCGCAGCGCCGCGTCATAGAGGGCGCGCCCTTCGTCGTCTGGCATGAAGCCGGTGACCTGTTCGGCCAATGCGAACAAGCGCTCGGGCGCGCTTGTGTTGGTATTGCTCATCAGCTGAACCTATCGTCCGGCGTGCGTCGGCCCACAGCGTGGTCAGAGTCGGTATGCCGAGCCGTTCACCCTGCCAGGCGCAGGCGCCGAGTTCGTCTTAACATCGTGCTGTGCGCGCTTTACTTCCCTTCAAATCGTGTGGTGTGTGCCTGGCGGCGGTCATGATCGCGGGCGCACTGATATCGGCTCCGGCGGTGCTGCCCTTCCGGACGCCGGGTGCCGTGCCGTCGGCGGCGGCCAGCTGTCCTCAGGTTCAGGTGGTGTTCGCCCGCGGCCGCTACGAATCGCCGGGGCCGGGTCAACTCGGCAACGCGTTCATCAACGCGCTGCAATCCAAGGTCGGCAACAAGAGCTTCGGCTCGTATGCCGTCAAGTATCCCGCCGATACGCAGGTCGACATCGGCGCCAACGACATGAGCCACCACATCCAGGACATGGCCGGCAACTGCCCGGACACCCGGCTGGTCTTGGGCGGCTACTCGCTGGGTGCGGCGGTGACCGATGTGGTGCTGGCCGCGCCGATCGGCGCGTTCGGGTTCGACAGCCCACTGCCCGCCGGGATGGATCAGCACATCGCCGCCGTCGCGTTGTTCGGCAACGGCAGCCAGTGGGTGGGTCCGATCACGAACTTCAACCCGACCTACAACGACCGGACCATCGAGTTGTGCCACGGCGCCGACCCGATCTGCAATCCGGCCGACCCGAACACCTGGAAAGAGAACTGGCCGCAGCACTTGGCCGGCGCGTATATCGACGCCGGCATGGCCAACCAGGCCGCCGACTTCGTCGCGGGCAAGCTCAACTAGAGCCACTCGCCGCGGGCGATCAGCACGTCGCGCAGCAGGTCGGCGCGATCGGTGATGATGCCGTCCACGCCGATGTCGAGGAGGGCGTGCATGGCCGACGGGTCGTCGATCGTCCACGCGTGGATCTGTCGTCCCGAGGCGTGAGCGGCCCGGACCAGGGTCGGCGTGATCACCGGCAGCCGACCCAGTCGCGGCGGCAGTTGTAGGCAATCGCTGTCGTGCAGCAGCCGCCAGGCGTACGCGCGGCCGGCCGGTGTTTTCGCGGCCGTGAGTGCGGCGAACGCCAGCGTGCCCGCCGAACTCGCCACCCGTTTGGACAGCAGGCTCAGCGCCCGCCGCCTTCGCCGGTCGGAGAACGACGTCACCAGCACCCGGTCGTGTGCGTTCAGCCGCTCGATCACCTCGACTGTCGGTTCGATGGCCGACTCGGCTTTGATATCGATATTGACCCGCATCTGCGGCAGCGCGACCAGGAGCTCCTCCAGCGCCGGGATGGTCTGCCCCGCACCAAGGTCCGCCGTGCGGGCTTCCCGCCACGCAAGGCGGTCGATCGTTTCCGGTAGCCCGGACCGCGCCGGGAGTCGGCGGTCGTGCAGGATCACCGCCATACCGTCTCGGGTGGCACGCACGTCGGTCTCGATGTAGCGGAATCCGAGCTTGGCAGCCTCGTCAAACGCACCCATGGTGTTCATCGGAAACTTGAACGACGTGAATCCCCTGTGTGCCATGGCGATTCGCCCAGTGCTGCGAAGATACTCGCATGCTGGCCCGCCACCGTGACTCATGGCGCTAAGGCTACGTCGCACGACCGGGATGGGCCGGGGAAAGTTGCCGATCTGGGCTGGACTGTACGCAATCTGGGGTGCAGCCGAGCCGCGAAGTGCATTGACGTGGCCGCTGAGGCTGGGATTGAATGCAATCTGCCCCCGCCGAGAGGACCCGCAATGCCGCGCCTTAATCCCGTTCCCAGAGGTGAGGTCGATGACGAGTTCACGCTCAAGATGTACGACTTCATGTTCGGCGATCGTGACCCCGTGGCTCAACCGGGCGCCGTCGGCGGTACACCCGGGAATTGGTGGACGGTGATGGCGCAGTCCCCCGCCGCGCTGCGCCATGCGGTGCGGGGCTTTCGCCTGTACCGCGAAGAGGTCAGCATCCGGCCCGATCATCGTGAGCTGGGCCAGGTCAGGGCGGGCTGGGTGGTTGGTAGCCAGTTCGTTTACTCCCAGCATTGCAAGGCGTGCCGGTCGGCGGGGATATCCGAGGAGAAGATCGCTGCGATCCCGTCGTGGCAGACCGCCGACTGCTTTGATCACGCCGAGCGCCTGCTGCTTGCCTATACGGATTGCCTTGCGGGCCAGCAGGGTCGGGTGCCCGAGCAGTTGTTCACCCGACTGCGCGAAGTATTCACCGACACCGAGATTCTGGAATTTACTTACACCACAACCATGTACGTCATGCACGCGATCATGTCGCGGGCGCTGCGCCTGGAGTTCGACGACGTCGACGACCCGATTGTGGAGGTCGACGACCCCGAAGGTGGTGGCGTGCTCGACATCGGCGCCGCGACGTCCGGGGGGTGACTGAGATGACCGAGATCGACGGCCGGTCGGACGTGGCTTACCGGCTGATCCGTCGCGCGATCGCCGAAGGTGACTTCGAGCCCGGTTCCCGGCTGGTCGAACAGCGAATCGGCGAGATGTTCGATCTATCCCGTACCCCGGTACGAGAAGCATTGCGCGCCTTGGCCGCCGATGGCCTGGTTGTCATCGAGCGTAACCGGGGCGCGGTGGTGGCGACGATGTCCGAGGCCGACATCCGCGACCATTACGAGCTGCGCGCCAGGCTGGAATCGCTGGCTGCCGAGCGTGCCGCGGCCCGGATGGATGCCGAGGGAATCGCAGCCCTCGACGCGGCGATCGCGGACTTCGACGCGGGAATCGAGTTGGTGTCGAGCGGCTCGTTGGATACGGGTTTGCGCCGAATCACGACCGCCAACAGTGCGTTTCATCATTGCGTTGTCGAGGGTTCGGGCCATCGAAGGTTGTCCGTGCTGCTCGTGCACGCGGTCGATATTCCGTTGGTATATCAGGTGTTCCGTAACCAATCGCGGGGCGATATGGAACGCTCCAACCTGTTCCATCGAATGGTGCGCGACGCGATCGCGGCCGGCGAACCCGAGCGGGCCGGGGCGCTCATGGCCGAGCACATCATGCAGGGCCGCGACTGCGTTCTGGCGTTGACATCGCACGCGTATCCCGAAGCCCATGCCTTGTGATCGACATCAGGCGTGCGGTGACGCGCACCTCAGGCTTCGTAGGTGACGCGGTACCAGTGCCTGACCGGCTTGTGGCTCGTGTCGGCCTGGCCCGTGTCCGTCGCGCTCACCACGTTGACGTCGCTCGCGTCGGGATTATGGGCTTCGATGTAGCGCTCCAGCTCGTGAATGACGCCGCTGTGCGGCTGATGTGGATTGGCCAGCGCCCGGGCTCGGTGTGTTTGCGGCACACCGAGAATTATGCCGACGTACTCTTCGATGTGCAGTATTCTCTATTGCCTTGTCGTGCAAGCTGATTAGCGGCCTTGGGCACCCGAAGGCCGAGGTAACCGAGTGCCAGCCCGGCTCCGATTTCGCCGGCGGCGGTAAGCGCGGCACTGCCTAAACCAGCGCAGGACGCGAATCGGGTCGCCGATCGATGTTGTCGCAGAACCAGCACCAACGCGACAACGACGAAAACGCCCTGGATCATCCCGCCGACCATGACCGCGGGCGGAGATGCCGGCATCCCGCGTCGAAAACGATCGATGCCGTGCGGTCCGAATGCCGCAACGAACGCAATCATCGCGACAGTGAGGGCGCGGTCCGCTTGCGGCGGATTCGAGTTGTCGGACATCTTTGTCTCCCAAAACTGTCTACTACAGATGGTAGTAGATCGGGCCACGCAGGTAAATAGGTTGGGGTCAAAGAAAGGCAATGCCGACGGTTTCGGCATCGATTTACGGATCCCGCGGCGGTGACGTGTTCGTGATTGCGCTGCGGGCCCCGCCCGATCATTCGGTATTGGGCCGCCCGAATGATTTACGCGGGAGTATCGCCGCTGGAATAAACCGTGAAGTGACGGCCACCGACCGCGACTGCGTGGTCGATCTCGGCCGCACCTCGGCGGGCCCGAAATGACGGGTGACGACGCATGGATTCGGCGCGTTCGCGCTCACGTCGCCGAGCTGCGATCCAAGCGGGGTGTGACTGCAGAAAAATAACCGTCGAACCTGGTGCATTCGCCATGATCGCCAGCTCCTCTCAGCGCCACCGACTCAACCGCAAAGCGACGGATGTGTTATGTGTTCGTGTCCAGGATGCCCAGGCAATCCTGAGACCAAACCAAGCGTGATCATGAGAATTGGCCGTGAATTCATCCCAAATCCTGAGCTGCTGCCGTTCCGCCGTCCGTTTCGGGCGACAGCTATCCAAATGCTAACGACGGCCACCGACACAATTCCTGTTTCGACCCGGTACCACCCGGGCTGCTATCGTCGCTTGCTTATGCCTGAGATGGACCGTCGCCGGATGATGCTGACGACCGGGATCGGCGTGCTTGCCGCCGCGCTCCCCATCCCTGAGGCCAGGGCTTATTCGGGGCGGACCCGACCGCCCAACGCGCCCAGTGGGCAGGCCGGAAACTACATCTTCTCCGACGAGTTCGATGGTCCGGCCGGTTCGGCCCCCGACCCGTCGAAGTGGGCTGTCGCGAAAGCCCGCGAGACGATCAAAGACCCGACGTATTGGGAGCTGCCCGAGCACATCGGGCAGTACCGCGACGACCGCAAAAACGTGTTCGTCGACGGCAACTCCAACCTGGTCCTGCGTGCCGCGAAAGATGGCCCCACCTACTTCAGCGGCAAGGTGCAAAGCCTGTGGCGTGGCGGCGTCGGCCACACCTGGGAAACCCGGGTCAAACTCAACTGCCTGACCCCCGGCGCCTGGCCCGCTTACTGGCTGGGCAATGACGATCAGGGCGAGATCGACGTGATGGAGTGGTACGGCAACGGCAGCTGGCCGTCTGCGACCACCGTCCACGCCAAGGCGAACGGCGGCGAGTGGAAGACCCATAACATCGCGGTCGACAGCGCCTGGCATACCTGGCGATGCCAGTGGGACGAGGCCGGCATCAGGTTCTGGAAGGACTATTCCGACGGAGCCCAGCCGTATTTCGACGTGCCCGCCAGCTCGCTGCCGGATTGGCCGTTCAACGGTCCTGGATACACGGTGTATCCAGTGTTCAACCTCGCCGTTGCCGGCTCCGGCGGTGGCGATCCCGGGCCCGGCAGCTACCCCGCCGACATGCTCGTCGACTACATACGCGTCTGGTAGCCGGGCGCGTCAGCCGGGGATGCGGTCCCCGGCGAACCATGCGCTCGCGACCGCGCGGGTCTGTGGTGGCGGAAGGTGCGGGTTTCCCGCGCCCAGCTGACCGATTTTGACCGTCCACGTCGGTCCGGTGCGGTCGTCGATACAGGACTTTGCGTCCGGGAGGCACAGCACCGCGGGATTGGGGCCGCCGTTGCTGCACCCGTAGCCGGCGACGTAGCCGTCGTCGCGCCCACCCCAGGCCCCGCCGTTGCGCAGCAAGCAGCGGGTGCCGTCGTCGAGAACGAGCGCATACGGTTCCGGTGAGGCAGGCGGGTGCACCGGCGGGAGTTGGCCGTTATAGGCGACCCGATGCAAAAGCTGTTCCCAGGGATCGTCCACGCACAGCAGCGATCCCGGCGTCGACGGCCAACAGGTTGCGGCACCGGCCACGCTCGGTGAGCACGCGTAGACGTCGTCCGCCATTGCCGCGGGTGACGCCACGCAGTCGCTCACCACTGCGAGGTTCCCGTCGGGCGGGGTCTCGTGAAAGCCGTTGACGGGCTGCCCCTTGGACCCGACGGCCACCGTGGTGATCTGCTGGGTGGGTGGCGGATCGGCAGCTGCCGGTCCGGCGAACCCGAACATCGCCAGGACGGCGATCGGCACCACAGCAACTCGAGATGCGGTCATCCGGCTAACAATCCCCTACGCGCGCCGCCATGGAAAGGGTGGCGCGCTAGATTGCCGCGATCGGCCGGATGCCGGAATCGAAAGCCAGGCAGCGTTGTAGCAATGCTTCGGTTGGCGGCTGGCGGAAGGCCAGCACCATCTGCTCGCAACCGAGCGAGTCGAACTCCGGCAACAACGCCAGCTGTTCATCCACCTGCCCGGCTTCGGCCGGATGCAGCGACAGCTGTGCCGAGCGCAGGATCTCGGCCGGCGCGCGCTGCATTTCGGCACACGCCTCGTCGAGCTGGGCGTTGACCGCACCCCATCGCTGCGGCCCCTCGTGTCCGGGCATGTTCCACATGTCGGCGTGACGCGCGACCACGCGCAGCATCTTCGGCTCGCTCCCGCCGATCACGATCGGCGGGTGTGGCTGCTGAACAGGTTTGGGCTCGCACAGCGCGTCCTCGAGGGTGAAGAACTGCCCGTTGAAGGTGACCGAGTCCTGCGTCCAGAGCATGCGAAGTACGGTCAGTGCCTCGTCGACCATCGCGACGCGGGTGCCGGGGCCGGGGAACTCGATTCCGTACGCGCGATGTTCGTCCGCGATCCAGCCGGCGCCAATCCCGAAATAGAGGCGTCCACCCGAAATGTGGTCGACGGTGACCGCCATGTTGGCCATCACCGCCAGGTTCCGGAACGTCACGCTGGACACCAGGCAGCCGATTCGCGCCCGCTTGGTGACCGCGGCCATCGCGGCGAGGGAGGTCCAGCCCTCGTAATTCGGATCGGTGTTTTCCCGTGGTCCGTAGAAATGGTCGTAATCCCAAACTGCTTCGAAACCCAGGCGATCCGCCGTGCGCCACAACTGCTCGAGCTCGCAGTATTGGAAGCTCAGGTCGAATTTGACCGCGATCTGCATATGGCGATCCTAAGATCGGCGGCGCACTTTGGCAGGGCGAACAGTTCGCATTCCGTTCTTGTCCCCCGCTCGTAAGATGCCAGACGGGCTGGATTAATGAGATGCCCGATCGGTGCGCCAGAAACGCGCCGAATCGGTTGCGCAGGTGGCTCGTTGGTTCAGTGCGTCAGCAGGGCCGCGGCACTCCACGGCCTGCTGCCGGGGTGGCGCGGATCTGGTTGGGGCAGCCGTGCCGCCAGACGCATGATCATCGGCAAGCGGCGGAAGCGGTGGGCGGCAACAAGCAGCGATTCCACTTCGACGGTGCGCCAGCCCAGCTCTTCGAAATAGGCCACGCCATTTTCCGGGGCGAATAGGAACGGCGCATTTTCCAGGATGCCCGGCATCTTCTTGTTCATCATCTTTCGCAGACCGGGACCGGCGAAGTCGAGCATCCACCAGGCCACCTCGGGCCGGGAGATCGCCTGCGACAGCGAGACGACGTCGGCCTCGTCGAGATACACCACGAGGCCCTCGGTCAGCACCAAAGCCTTCCGCGCGCCGTCGAGCGCGTCATCGAGGAATGCGTCCCGGGCTCGCGGGTCGGCGAGGTCGACCGCCGTACGGCTCAACCGGCATCGCGGTGTCTGATCGGCGAGCACTTGTGTCTTCTCCGCGAGCAACGCCGGTAAATCCGCCTCAACCCACCCGAAATCGGCGGGAAGATCCAACCGATATGGCCGGGTGTCCAAGCCGGCCGCCAGATTCAACACCCGGTCGCAACCGTTGGCGATGGCCTCGGTGATCGCGTCGTCGATCAGTTTGGTGCGCGCGACCAGCCACCACCCATTGCGCGTCGACCGGGGCAGGTTGGCGACGATTGCGCGGCCGTGTTCACCGGCCAGCATCCCGGCGAGCGAGTCATGAAACAGCGCGTCAGGGCGAGCCGACTCGGTCGCCCGATGCAATGCCGTCCACCGAGCGGTATCGGAAACGTGAGTAATCGTGTGTTCCGCCATAGGTTGGGTTATAGCAGCCACCGCCGTCGGCGTAGCGTGCGCTCATGCCTGATCGAAATCGCCGCTTCCTATTGCGTGAGCGCCCTACCGGACGTATCGGCCCCAACACGTTTGAGCTCAGTGAGGAGGCGATCCCCGGTATCGGGGACGGCGAGGCGCTGGTGCGCGTCGAATGGATCTCGCTCGATCCGACCAACCGGACCTGGATCAATGACACGCCGACCTACCTGCCTCCGGTCGGTATCGGCGAGGTCATGCGTGCGGGCGGGCTCGGCCGCGTCGTCGAATCGAAGAACCCCAACTATTCGGTCGGCCAGATCGTGCAGGGTCTCGTCGGTTGGCAGGACTACGTCGTCGTGTCGGACACAAACCCGTTGTTCGCGGTCGACGTCGCCGAAGGCATCTCCCCCAGCGCCTACATGGGTGCGCTCGGGACGACCGGACTCACCGCATGGGTCGGGATCCGCGATATCGGCAAGCCGCAGCCCGGTGAGACCGTGGTCGTGTCGGCCGCGGCGGGCGCGGTGGGCTCGGTTGCCGGCCAGCTCGCCAAGGCCGACGGCGCGCGTGTGGTCGGGATCGCCGGCGGCCCGGACAAGTGCCGGCTGCTCACCGAGGAACTCGGCTTCGACGCGGCCGTCGACTACCGCGCCGACGACTGGCTCACCCAGCTGCGGGCGGCCACGCCCAACGGCATCGACGTCGACTTCGAGAACGTCGGGGGCGTCATCATGGACGCGGTCTTCGCGCGCCTCAACATTCGCGCGCGGGTGGCGTTGTGCGGCTTGATCTCCGGCTACAACGAGGCAGACCCACCGCCCGGACCGCGCGCATTCGGCAACCTGCTGATCCAGCGCGCGAAGCTGGAGGGCTTCATCGTGCTGGACCACTTGGGCCGCGCACCCGAGGCAACAAGCGAAATCGCCGGGCTGATCGCCGCGGGCAAGCTGACGCCGCTCGAGACCGTGGTGGAGGGTTTCGAACAGCTGCCGACGGCGATCAACATGCTCTTCGACGGCAAAAACGTCGGCAAGCTCATGGTCAAGACGTCGAGTTAGGCCCTAGTGATATCCGGCGGGTGGCGCGGTACGTGTCGTGTGCGGGTAACTGCACGTCCAGCAGGCCGTCGCGCATCAGCGGTTCGCCATCGGCGCCCAGCTCGTTGAGTTCGGCGACGGCGTCGATGGCATGCTGCTGGTCAGACCTCGTGACCCGCTGTCCTGCAACGGTTTTCTTTGCTCGCTGGAACCAGCTCATGCAGCGCAGCGTACGTCAATTGACAATCGGGATGGTCAGGAGCGGGGCGAGACGACAAGAACTATCGTGTTTGGCTACAACATTGGTTAGCTGGTGGCTACCAACAGCTTGGAACCACTAGGACGTGACACATGGCCGAGGACGTCGCCGAGCTCAATTCTGTTGTGCCCCAGCTCCACCGAGGCCTGTCCAACCGTCACATTCAGCTGATCGCGATCGGGGGCACGATCGGGACCGGTCTCTTCATGGGCGCCGGGCGCACCATCTCCCGGGCCGGCCCGTCGGTGGTCTTGGTGTACGCGATCATCGGTTTCTTCCTGTTTTTCGTGCTGCGCGCGATGGGCGAGCTGCTGTTGTCGAACCTGAACTACAAGTCCTTCGTCGACTTCGCGGCCGACCTATTGGGGCCCGCGGCCGGGTTTTTCGTCGGGTGGTCGTACTGGTTCGCTTGGATCGTCACGGGCATCGCGGAACTCGTTGCGATCGCGGGCTACCTACAGTTCTGGTGGCCTGGTCTCCCGGCATGGCTACCGGCGCTGATCGCGTGTGTGCTGATCCTGCTCACCAACCTGTTCAGTGTGCGCAACTTCGGGGAAATCGAATTCTGGTTCGCTCTAATCAAAGTCGCCGCGATCATCGGCGTCATTGTCGTCGGGTCCATCCTGCTGGCCACCAATTTCGTCTCGGCGCAGGGACATCCCGCGACGATCGAAAACCTTTGGAACAACGGCGGATTCTTCGCCACCGGCCTTGCGGGCATGGTCGGCGGATTCCAGATCGCGTTTTTTGCGTTCGTCGGCGTGGAACTCGTCGGTGCCGCGGCGGCCGAAACAGCCAACCCGCGTCGCACCCTGCCGCGCGCGATCAACGCGGTGCCGCTGCGCGTGGCGATCTTCTATATCGCCGGGCTGCTGGTGATCCTCACCGTCGTCGAATGGCGGCGGTTCGACAGCAACCAGTCCCCGTTTGTCGCGATGTTCTCGCTGGCCGGTCTTGGCGGTGCGGCGTCGATCATCAACTTCGTCGTGATCACCGCGGCCTCCTCCTCGGCCAATTCCGGGATGTACTCCACCGGCCGCATGCTCTACGGTCTGGCCGACGAAGGAAGCGCGCCGGCGATTTTCCGCCGTCTGAACCGCGGCGGCGTGCCGGCGTCCGCCCTGTTCGTGACGGCCGCACTGCTGCTGACCGCTATCCCCGTGCTGCACGTCGGCGGCTCGGTGATCGGTGCGTTCACGCTGGTGACAACCATTTCGGCGCTCCTGTTCATGTTCGTCTGGGCGATGATCCTGGTCAGCTACCTGGTCTATCGCCGCCGGCACGCACAGCGGCACGCGGACTCCGCCTTCAAGATGCCCGGAGGGCGGGTGATGTGCTGGGTCGTTCTCGCCTTCTTTGCTTTCGTCACGTGGACGCTGACGACGGAAAAGGACACCGTGATCGCCCTGGCATGGTTTCCCGCGTGGCTCGTGCTGCTCGCTGCCGGATGGCTGGTCATCCGACGCCGCCCGGCCCATGCCGAGCGTTATCGCCAGTTCCTGGTCGAGATGAACGGGCCCGATCGAGGAAGCGGCGCAGGCCGCCTTGGCTGCGCGTGACCGGTGGACCTGTTGTTGGGATCGGTAGCCGGTGTGGGCGGCTGTACTTGCCGCATCGACGCCGCCAAGGAGGCGGCGCCCCACGAAAGGAAGAAGCAAATGAACATCGTGCCGACCGGCATCCAAGAGCAGATCAACCGCGTCGATCGCCAACGGAGCCTGTACATCGGGATCAGCACCGGCCTGGTCGCGGTCTGGAGCCTGTACCGGCTGGTCTGGATGCTCTACATCGGAATGACGTTTGGCTGGTTCTTCGCAGCGATGGCCTTCCAGCTGGTGCTGTGGGGTGTGATCGGCACCGCCGCGGCGGTGACGTCTATCGGATTCCTGACCCGGTACCACAGAGGTTCTTGAAGCTGAGGGGCAGATAGCTCCGAACCCGTCAGGGTTCGGAGCTATCTTGTTGTGGCGCAGTGATTTACAGCTGGGCCCAGACCGACTTCGTCTTGAGGTAGATCTCGAGACCCTCCCTGCCGAACTCGTGGCCCCAGCCGGACTGCTTGTACCCGCCGAACGGTACGTCGTGGTCGAAGACCAACTGGCAGTTCACCTGAACGCTGCCGGCCTGCAGTCTCTTCATGATCCGGTGAGCCCGGCCCAGGTTTTCCGTCCACGCGGTAGCCGCCAGACCGTAGGTCGTGTCGTTGGCCATCGCCACGGCCTCGTCCTCGTCGTCGAACGGCAGGATGCTGACCACCGGCCCGAAGATCTCCTCCTGGTACAACCGCATGGCAGGGTCGACGTTGGTGAGCACCGTCGGGTGCACGAAGTAGCCTTTGCGATCCAGCCGATGGCCGCCGGTGACCACCTCTACGCCGTCCTTGCGGCCCTCCTCGATGTAGCCCATCACCCGGGTCAGCTGCTTCTGGCTGATCAGCGGGCCGCTGACGCAGCCCTCCTCGCTCGGAGCGCCCAGCTTGAACGAGTCAGCCATCATCGAGATTCCTTCCACGACGCGGTCGAACACGCCGCGCTGCACGAAGATTCGCGACCCGCACACGCAACCCTGGCCGGAGTGCACGAAGATGCCGAGCGAGGCCATCATGATCGCCTTGTCGAGATCGGCGTCGTCGAAGATCAGCACCGGCGACTTGCCGCCGAGTTCCAGCGTCACCTTTTTCAGGTTGTCGGCCGACGCCCGCACGATGGCCTTGCCGACCTCCGTCGAGCCGGTGAAGGCGACCTTCTGCACGTCGGGATGCGCGGTGATCGCCGCACCCGCGGTGTGGCCGTATCCGGTCAGCAGGTTGACGACACCGTCGGGCACGCCGGCCTCGTGGATGAGCCTGTCCAGCAGCACCGCCGATAGCGGCGTCTCCTCGGCGGGCTTGACGAGCAGGCTGCCGCCCGCGGCCAGGGCCGGCGCCAGCTTCGCGCACGCATTGAAGATTGGACCGTTCCACGGGAAGATCAGGCCCACCACGCTGTAGGGCTCTTTGAGCGTGTACGCGTGCATGTTGACGTAGGTGTCGGTCGCGATGCCGTCCGTCTTCACGTCGTACGCGACGCCGTTGATCTTCGAACACCAACCGGCGTAATAGCGGAAGAACTCCGAGCAGGTCGACATCTGCAACTGCGCCTGCATCAGCGGCATACCGGTGTTGAGCGAATCGAGTTGGGCGAACTCCTCTGCGTGCTCGTCGATCAATTCGCCGATCCGCCACAGCACTTTCGCCCGTTCGCGGCCCGGAAGGTCGGACCACACACCCGACTCGAACGATGCCTTCGCCCGCCCTGCCGCCTCACCGACCGCGTCTTCGCCGCAGTCGGTGAATTCGGTGATGGTCTCCTCGGTCGCGGGATTGATGATCGCAATGACCTCACCCGATCCGGGGCGCTTGCCCAGGTCGTCCAGTACTGCCTGCAGAGTCATCTGTTCCCTTCCCGATCAACCCTGATCGAGCCCGGCGCTCCCGTGCCCGTGAATGCTGAGCACCTGCTTAGCATTGTGATCGTGGCCCGGTCAAGATTGCGCCGTTTCACCCCCTCGCCGGGGTCTAGCGGTTGGCTGCGCTGATCGCCTCGCGCACCGCCGAAACGCAGCGCAGCGCATCGGGTTCGGGTCCCAGCCCGACGTAGTAACTACCGGCTTGCTCGCCGCCGAAGCCGGTGATCGTGAATCCGGCGGCATCGTCGGAGACCGCCTCGGTGGCCATCGACGTCCGCGACAACGGCAGGGAAATGACCGTGGTCCCGCGCTTAGCCCCTTCGGTGGCCACCAGCAGCTGGGTCGGATGCAGCACCACCGCGGTCCAGTGCTCCTCGTCGGGATCGGCCGGATTGGCGCGTCGCCGCAGCAGCTTGCCGAATGCCGAACTGGCCGGCGGGTTTTCGCTATGCGTCAGCCACACCTGCACATCGTTGAGGTCGACTTGGTGGGAGGCGGCGTGCTCGGCCAACTTGCCGCAAATCGGGCGAGGCAGTTCGACGATTCGCGCCGACCGGGTGTGACGCACATAGAGCGGCATGGGTGCATCATGCCCGTGGGCCAACCCGGTCGCCATTCGCGCCGCGCAGTGTTTCGGGTCGTCTGGACTTCGCCGGGCACGGTTCAGGGTCCGGGTGCGACCGCTTTGCGCCACGCCAGCGGGTTGAGTCCGCGATAGGGATCGCCTTCTCGAAGCTGTCGCAACTCCACCAGGATTTGGTTGAGCGCACGTTGCGTCTGCTTCTTGACGACCTCCACCCAATCGGCCGCACCGATGCCCAGGGGTCTGCTGGTATCGATCGGTGCGCCGAAACGTAGGTACATGCGCTGCGGTCGGGGGATCAGCGTCGGGCCGATCCCCCGCACCAACGGCATCGCCATGTCCGACCGACCGTTGAGCCTACGGCTCAGTGCCGCAGCGAGTTTCGCATAGGCACTATCCCGAGTCGTCAAACTGCGGTAGACGTCGTCGCCGCCGACCAGACCGGCCGGCACGATCGGATAGCCGTTTTCCACGCAGACCCGCGCGAATCCGGAACGTCCCTGCCAGCGCAGCGTGTACTCCTCGCCCTTGAACTTACCGATCTCGCGACCCCCGCCGGGAAACACCAGAACGGTCTGGTCGTGCGTCATCAGTTCGCGGGCGGTGTCGGGTGCGCCCACCACACCCCCGAATGCCGCGATCAGATCGGCGGGTAGCCCACGCATACGGCCGAATTGTCGATCGGCCAGCGGCCGCACCCGGGTGCCGATCGTGCGCCGCACCGCATCGGAGATCAGAAATACTTCGGTGCCCGCCTGAGTGTGGTTGCCTGCCAACAGAAATCGTCCGTCAGCGATCAGGTTTTCGGTGCCGTCGACGTAAGGACGGGAAAGGTCGACGACGGGACGCAGGCGTTCGGTCATCGAATCGAGCACGGTGCGCAGCGTCTGCACCCGCCGATTCGGCGCCATGATGGCCGCCAGGTCGATGTCGTCAGTCATGGTCGGCTGAGCGGGAGAAAACGACGTTGTGTGATGGTGGGCCGAACCGCCTTGGCGAGGGCAGTGTTTGCAGTCTCATGCCGGGATCGGCGGCGAGGCCGAGCTCCTCGAGGGCAGACAGGCTGTACGCGCGCAGAACGCTGATGAAGCCATCGTGCAGGCCGGGCCAAATCCAGGACCATGGCATTAGCGTCAGGTTGACCGGCAGGGCCAGTGCCGGGAAGAGCAGGGTACGCACGGGCGACTGGCGTTTGAGGTCGATCACCAAGAACCGCCCGCCAACCCGCGTCGCCTCGGCGATCGCACGGCACGCGATCGGCGGCGGCAAGTGGTGAAATGCGAGCGCGAATACCACCAGGTCGTAGCTGGCGTCGGGCGCGTCGATCGCGGTGGCGTCGACGACCTTGACGTCGGCTCGCGGGTGGCTGCCCAGCTCCCCGGCGGCGATGTTGTCCACCGAATCAGGATTCACGTCGCTGACGGTGACGGTGGCCGTTGGATGCAGTTCCAAAATCTTTGCCGACAGCTTGCCGTGGCCGGCGCCGAGTTCCAGAATCCGTGGATTCTTGATGTCGGCGACAACCTTCAACGCCGTGCGGGCGTGCTCCTCGTGCTGGTTGCTCAGCGTCCCCAACCGGTCGAGCATCCCGATGACCTTCTGCTTGACGGCGTCCGGCACGTCGTCGCGGTCGAGATACTCCAGCGCATTGGTCTGAAACCGCCGATCCAGCCAAGATGCCCGTGAACCTCCCCTCGGCATCGTCGCAATCGCCTGCTGAAGAACATTCGCCGTTTCCATGGTCGCTCCCTTTCTGGTTCGCTGCGACCACTATAACAAACGAACCGGTTCGTCTGCGTATGATGTTTTCGTGCGCACCAGGACCGAACTCCGCGACGAGATCCTCGCCGCAGCCCGCGCCGAGTTCGCGCAGTACGGGTTGGCCGGTGCGCGCGTCGACCGCATCGCCCGCGCGGCCAGCGCGAGCAAGGAGCGCCTTTACGCGCATTTCGGCGACAAGGAAACCCTCTTCCGGGACGTGGTTGCCACCGACGGTGCCGAGTTCTTCCGGGCCGTCGAGTTACGCCCGGATGCGGTGCCCGAGTTCGTCGGCGGGGTTTTCGATCTCGCCCAGCGCCGGCCCGAACACATCCGGATGATCACCTGGGCACAAATGGAAGGTTTCACGCTCGACAATCCTGAGGTGGACGGCGTACATCCGCCCGAGAAGGCCATCGCCGCCCTGCGGCAAGCGCAGGCCGACGGACACGTCGACCCGGTGTGGGAACCCGAACAGCTCATCGTCCTGTTGTTCGCTATTGGCTTGAGCTGGGCGCACTTTCCGGATCCCGCAGCCGCTACGACGGATCCGGACGTCATCGCCGGGCGCCGCGCCGCCGCCGTCGAAGCGGCCGCCCGCGTCGTCGAACCCAGATAGCGAGTAGATTTCCCTCCCGATGGGATGCTGCGATTTTCCCGCTGTAGCCGACGGCTGCGATTCGGCCTTCACCGTCGACTCTTCCCGCATCACGTTCGGACGCGGCTGTCTCGCGGAGTTGGGCGAGCGGGCCGGGGCGCTGGGCATGCGGCGGGTGGCGCTCTTCTCCGATGCGAGCGTGGCCGGCCTGCCCATCTTCGCCACGGCGCGCGACTCGCTGGTCGCGGCCGGCGTGGACGTGATCACCTACACCGACGTACACGTGGAACCGACGGACGCATCCTTCGCCGAGGCGACCGGTTTCGCCCAGGAGGCCAGGCCCGACGGTTATGTCTCGCTCGGTGGTGGTTCGGTCATCGACACGTGCAAAGCCGCCAACCTCTACGCCACCTACCCCGCGGACTTCCTGGCTTACGTCAACGCCCCGATAGGCGAAGCAACGCCGGTACCCGGACCGCTCAAGCCGCACATCGCCTGCCCCACCACCGCCGGCACCGGCAGCGAGGTCACCGGCATCGCGATCTTCGATCTGCTGTCGCTCACGGTCAAGACCGGAATCGCCTCCCCCGCGTTGCGGCCCACCGAGGCGCTCGTCGACCCCGATTGCACGGCCAGCCTGCCCGCCGGAGTCGTCGCCGCGGCGGGCCTCGACGTGCTGTCGCACGCCTTGGAGTCCTACACCGCGCGTCCCTACGTGCACCGGCCCGCCCCCCCGCGGCCCAGCCTGCGGCCGATGAGTCAGGGCGCCAATCCTTGGAGCGACCTGGGCTGCAGCGAGGCGTTACGAGTGCTGGGCGCCAATTTGGAGCCGGCGGTTCGAGACGCCTCGGACAGCGCGGCGCGTGAGCAGATGATGTGGGCCGCGACGCTGGCAGGGATCGCCTTCGGCAACGCGGGCGTGCACGCGCCGCACGGCATGGCCTACGCGGTTGCCGGGCTGGTGCGTGACTTTCACCCCGCGGGCTACCCGGACGACGAGCCGCTGGTGCCGCACGGCATGTCCGTGATCGTCAACGCGCCCGCGGTATTTCGGTTCACCGCACCGGCCAGCCCGCGACGGCACATCGAGGCGGCCCGGCTGCTGGGCGCCGACACCCGAGACGCCGGAGCCGACGACGCGGGTGAGGTGCTCGCGACCGAACTCATCCGCATCATGCGCGCGGTCGGCATGCCCAACGGGCTTGGTGGGGTGGGCTACACGCCCGCCGACATCACCGCCCTCACTGAAGGCGCCTTCCCGCAGCAGCGCCTGCTGCAGAACGCGCCGCGCGAGATGAGCAAGCCGGTTCTGGCCGATTTATTCGGCTCCGCGATGCGCTACTGGTAGCCGCTCTTACGCGCTGACGAGCTCCGGATGGAACTTGATTGCCATGCGCCGCATGCCGTCACGCCAGTCGACCGTCGCGGCGCCGACGAGCTCGCGCATCCGGCCGGCGTCGGTGGGGTTGCCGCGCAGCGCCTGCTCGCTCTCCTCGAACACCGGCTCCTTGCCGACCAGTGACCCGAGGTAGGCGCACCACTCCTGCAGGCTGACGTTCTGTTCACCGCACCAGTTGAGGGTGGTGGCCGGCACCGATGCCACCTCGAATAGCTTCGGGATGGTGGCGATGATGTCGTCCTCGTGGATCGGGGTGTAACGGGCCGGATCGCCGGCCGGGACCGGAATCGGGATGCCGGCCAGCATCATCTCCATGTGATAGAACGGCCACCCGCCGTTGTCGCCATAGGGGACGTTGAGGCGGGCGATCGTGGTGGGGACATTCAGGGCGCGCGCCATCGTCCGGGCGACGACCTCGCCCGCGATTTTCGAGATGGAATAGGTGGGGAATAACGGCTTGTGGTTGTCACCCAACGCGGCGTCCTCGGTCCGGACTTCGTCGTCCGGTGGGTCGTACACAGCCCCAGATGAGCAGTGCACGAAAGCTTTTGCGCTACTGCAATGCGCCATCAGAAGCCCGACGGATTCGGCGTTGGCGGCCAGATCCGTGTCCCAGTGGCCACTCTTGGCCACCGCGAGATTCAGGACGTAGTCGAAGTCATCTGGCAGACCGGCGAAGTCGCCGGCGGCCAGATTGACCGTCTGGCACCGCACGCCCGCCTTCTCGAGATCCTCGCGGACCGCGGGATTGGTGAACCGGGCGATGCCCCATACTTCGTTGTCGGCTGCCAGCGCCTTGGCGACGGGGGTGGCAACTTGTCCGGTCGGACCGGTGATCAGGATCTTTGAGCCGCGCATGCGCTGATGGTAAGCGACGCTCGCCGGGCCGCGACCATCGGCGTAACGTCGCGCTCGTCATGGCAGATTCGGTGCGGTTCGTCGACGCGAATGGGCTCAGATTCGCCTGTCTCGAGGAGGGCTCAGGCCCCCTCGTGCTGATGCTGCACGGTTTCCCCGACACCGCACATTCGTGGGACCAGCTGCGCCCGGCGATCGCGGCGAAGGGCTATCGCGCGGTGAGTCCGTTCATGCGTGGCTATGACCCCAGCGGGATCCCGGACCGCGACCCCGATCAAGAGACCCTGGCCCGCGATCCGCTGGCATTGATCGAAGCGCTCGGGGCGCGCGACGCCGTCGTGATCGGCCACGATTGGGGAGCCTGCGCTGCCTACGGCGCGGCCGCGCTCGGCCCGGATCGCGTGAAAAAGCTTTTCGTGATCGGTATTCCACATCCGGGCGCGCTCAAACCGACGCTTCGGAAAGTCTGGGGCGTCCGCCATTTCGTGGCCTACAAGCTGCCGGGGGCACCGAACCGCTTCGCGCGCAACGACTTCGCGGCGCTACCCGCCATTTACCGGCGATGGTCTCCGACCTGGAGCCCGGATCCGAGCGAATTCGAGGCCGTGCGCGCCGGCTTCGCGAATCCGGCGAGTCTCAATGCCGCGTTCGGTTACTACCGAAAGCTCTCCCCCATTCCGAGCCCGTCGCTGAAGGCGCGGATCAAGGTGCCGACGGTTGTCTTTGCCGGACTGGATGATCCGGTCGCCGAGCCCTCGGATTATCGGGGTGCCGCCCGGATGTTCGAGGCCGACTACGTCGTCGAGGAGGTTCCCGGCGGGCATTTCATGCACCGAGAACATCCCGAGGAATTCACCGAGCGGTTGTTGACACACCTTTGACCGGATCGCCCTTCGTTGTGTCGGCGAGAATTTGTGCCTTTGGCGGCCGTTCGCCTCGGTAGAATCAATGCAATCCGCCACGGTGCCGGGCGCACACACACCTAGGAGCACGACGCACATGACATCCATGTCGCACGATCCGGCGGTTGCCATCATCGGCGGGCAGTTGACGGCGATGGGCGCCAGCGCCTTGGCTTCCGGAGCCGCCACGGCACCGATGGTGACCGCACTGGTGCCCGCGGGCGCCGAGGAAGTCTCGATGCAGGCCGCGATGGCGTTTGCCGCCGAGGCCAGCAAGACGTTGGCCGCTCACGCCGCCGCCCACCAAGAGATTTCACGGACCGGCGCGGCGCTGGTGAACATCACCCGGATGTATGCCCAGACCGACGCGACCGCCGCAGGTGCCCTACAGACCAACGCGGCGCGCACCACCGCCGTCGAATTCCAAAGCGCCGGCGCGCCCATGTCGAGGTCGTTGGCCAGTCCGGCTCCGGCCACCCGGCTGCTGCGCGCCGAAACTGTGCCCGGCGCGGCCGGGACGCCGGCCCGCACACCGGCATTGGCGAACCTGGTCGAAGGCGCGGCGGTCGCGCCGACCCCCGCGGCCGGCGCGGCCTCGATGCCTACCACGATGAGTGCGGCATCAACACTGCTCAGCGCCGGCAGCGCGCCGCTGAGCACCCTCAGTTCGCTCGGCTCGTCGCTGGGGTCGGTCGGCCAGGGCGGCCTGGGCGGCGCTACCGCCGGCGGTGCATCGACCGGCGGAGCGGCCGCGAGTGCGGCCGGGGCGAGTGGCGCCGCCGCGGGTGGGACCGGGCCGGCACTGGCGTCGTCGTTGACGAACGATGACGGCACCCCGGAGTCCAAAGACGCCGACGGCAAGCAGACGGGTGAGCAGCTGCTCTGAGGCGCCGCCCCTCAGAGCCCCGGCTGATCCTCGATGATGCCCAGCCAGATCTGGGCGGCGTCGATGGCCACCTTCTCGCTGATAAAGGCGTGTTGAGTGCCGGTATAGATGTCGCGGAACGCGCGCTCGAGGCGAGTGCCCTCGCGGATCGAGCTGGTCCCCGCGACGAGGTGGGCCCATTCGGCACACGCTCGGGCCGTATCGGTGGCGTAGACGGCGGCCACCCGCATATCGGCGCGCAACGCCGGGGTGAGGTCGTCGCCCGCGGCCACCGCGGCCTCGGCGGCGGTGAAGGCGTCGAGCACCAGAAGGCGCGCCGCGCGCCAGGCAGCGCGATGGTGCGCCAGGCCCTTCTGGAAGGTGGGGCGGCTGGCCAGAGACGCCGTGTCGCTCATCCGGAATTTGGTGGCGGCAAGTTCCTGCACGTCGTCGAGCATGCTCTTGGCCACGCCCAGCGCCCACGATGCGTGGCCGGCGGCGGTGACCGGCATCAGGCCCATCCGGGTGGCCGGCGACGTCCCGCGGTGCGGCCGCCGGGCGAAGAGCTCGAAGGTGCGGCCGGCCGGCACGAACACGTCGGTAACGCTGTAGTCGTAGGACCCTGTTCCCTTGAGCCCCTGGACATGCCACCCGTCGTTGAAGCTGACCTGGTTTCGTGGCAGCACGGCGACGTGCATCTCGGGCAGGCCTTCGCTGATCCAACGCATCTCGCCGTTGTCCAGCGGCATAAATCCGGCCGCCACGTACTCGGAATGGCCGATGCCGGAACCGAAGCTCCACGAGCCGCTGAGCTGATAGCCGCCGTCGACGACGATCCCCTGCCCGTTGGGAAAGAACTGGCCGCCCATCGTCACGCGGTTGTCGTGGGCGGTGAACACCTCGGCGAAGCCCTCGTCGGGCAGATAGGCCGCCGCGGCGAACGACGACGGCAGGTTGGCGATGCCAATCCACCCGAATGAGCCGTCCTGCCAAGCCATTTCGATCCAGGTATCGATCATCTCGGTAAACGACGGCTCGAGGCCCCCGGCCACCTCGGGGTTAAACGACGACATCAGCCCGCTGGCCCACATCTGGTCCACGATCGGAGTCGAAAGAGTGCGGATTCGCTCGGACTCGGCGGCTTGCTCGGCCACCAGGTCGCGCATGCCGCGAGCCAGCGAAACCACGCGGTCGCTCGTATCGGCTAACGACGTCATCGGCGCTCTCCTGTCGATCCCGGGAACTGATACCGGTGACCGTACCAATTACTCAAAGTGTCTAGCCATCGAAATCGCGTGTTAATGGCGCCGTTAGCGTTTCAGCTAAGCCCGGGGCCCGGGACGGGGTCGACATCGCGCGCGGTCAGGGGGTTGCCGCACACGTCGCAGGCGAGGCTGACGTGCGCCTCGCCCGGGCAGTCGCGATGGCGGAAGTGCACGGGCGGGCCGTCCGGGGCCATGTACCGATCGCCCCAGTCGCGCAGCGCCATCAACACCGGATAGACATCGTGGCCTTTCGGGGTGAGCCGGTACTCCTCGTAATTGCCGTCGCCGGACTTCGTCTTGGCCAAGATCTCGTGCTCGACGAGACGGTCGAGCCGGTCCTGCAGCCTGCTCCGCGAAATACCCAGAGCCGCCTGGAAAGCGTTGAAGCGACGGACCCCGTTGAAGGCTGTCTTGAGGACCAGCAATGTCCACCGATCTCCCAAAACCACCAGCGGCCTGGTGATCGAGCAGGGGAAATCGGCGAGTTCCTCGTAGCGCATGGCACTGATGTTACCCGCGGTGGTTTCAAAAAGAGACCACTCCTGCTAGCGTTTGGTCTCGAATTGAGACTGATCCTCGGGAGGGCGTGTGACCACCGCACTGGAAGATTGGCGGCACGGCGGGCAGACGGTGGTGATGACGCTGCGCGGTGCGCCGCGAAGGGTTTTCGTCCGTCGGGTCGGCCAGGGCACGCCGTTGGTTCTGCTGCATGGGTTTCCCGCGTCGTCGTTCGAATGGTCGGCCATCGAGCCGGCGTTGGCACGACACCACGAGGTGATCAGTTTCGACTTTCTCGGCTACGGCGCGAGCGACAAGCCGCTCGGGCACCGCTACAGCGTGTTCGAACAGGCCGACCTGGCCGAGGCGGTCATCGCCGCATACGCCCCGTCCGCGCCGACGGTGGTCGCCTACGACTACGGCGCGATCGTGGCAACCGAGCTGCTCGCCCGCCGGGACGAAGGGGGCGCCGACATCAAGCGCTGCATCCTTCTCAACGCCGGCCTGTTCGCCGATCGATACCGGCCACGAATCGCGCAGCGCGCCAGCTTGATTCCCGTGGTGGGCGCACTGCTGGCACGTTTGTTCACCGAGTCGCTGTTTGTTCGCACCTGGGGTGAGGTGTTCTCCCCCGCACATCCGCTTGACCGCGAGCGCGCCGTGCTGCACTATCGCGCGTTCCGGGAAAACGATCCCGGACGCGATATTCAGCGAAAGCTGTTGCGTTACATACCAGAACGTGCCGCCAATAAGGTTCGCTTCGAAAGCGCACTCACCCGCACCACCATTCCACTGTCGTTCCTTTGGGGCATGTGTGATCCGGTGTCCGGCGCCGCGATCGCCGAGGAGCTTCGCAGCCGCATGCCGGCGGCCGATCTGATCGAGTACGACGACGCCGGACACTGCCCTCACATCGAGATCCCCGAGACAGTCGCCGCCGACATCCTGGTGCGGAGCACAGATTAGCGACCGCCCTACTGTGGGCTGGTGCGCTGGATCGTCGACGGTATGAACGTCATCGGCGCTCGCCCCGACGGTTGGTGGCGGGATCGTGACGGTGCGATGGCCGCTTTGGTAGACAGATTGGACAGCTGGGCCCGCGCACGAGGAGACACGGTGACGGTGGTGTTTGAGCGGCCGCCTTCGACGGCCATCACATCGACGGCGATCGAGATCGCGCATGCGCCTAAAGCGGCCGCGAACTCGGCCGACGACGAGATCGTCCGACTGGTTCACGCCGACTCCAGACCGGACGAGATCCGGGTCGTCACGTCCGATCGGGCGCTGACCGACCGGGTGCGAAGCCTCGGCGCGTCCGTCTTCGGCGCGCAACGCTTCCGCGAGCTCGTCGATCCGCGGGACCGATGACCGCCGGCCGGGCCGAGCCCGCGACCAACCGAGTCTGCGAACTCGCACGAATCGACATCCCGATCATCCAGGCGCCGATGACCTACATCGCCGGCGCCCAGCTCGCCGCCGCGGTATCCAACGCGGGCGGGCTGGGAATCATCGAGACCACCTCCGATCAGGGGCGGGCCGACATTGCGCGGGTGCACACCCTCACCCGCGGCTCGGTGGGCGCAAACATCGCACTGCTGTTCAACCGTGACCTGACGGTTGTCGACCTGCTCGTCGCCAACGGCATTCGGTTCGTCACCACCTCGGCCGGGAGTCCCAAGCTGTTCACCGAGCGGCTGCACGACGCGGGCATCACCGTGTTCCACGTGGTGGGCACGCTGGAAGCGGCCAAGAAAGCCGTCGACGCCGGCGTGGACGGCCTCGTTGTCGAGGGAGTCGAGGGCGGCGGGTTCAAGAACCGGTTCGGGGCGTCGACGATGGTGCTGCTGCCCTTGGTGGCCGCGCACGTCGATGTCCCGATCGTGGCCGCCGGCGGAATCTGCGACGCCCGATCGATGGCCGCGGCGTTCGTGCTCGGCGCCGAAGCCGTCCAGATGGGCACGCGGTTGCTGGCCTCGGCGGATTCGCCGGTACACGGCAATCTCAAACAAGCCGTCGTGGCGGCCGACGAGACCGGCACCGTGCTGCTGCCGCTCGACGGCAAACGAATGATGCGTGTGATCCGCACTCCGGCCGCCGAAAAGCTGGATGCCTCAGCTTCTTTGGAAGAAGGCGGCGCGGCGTTGCAACGCGTGCAGCGACTGTATTTCGAGGGCGACATGGACGCCAGTGTCGCCAACACCGGTCAGGTCGCCGGCCGGATCGACGACCTGCCACCGGCCGCTGAGATCATCACGCAAATGTGGACCGGATGCCGCGAGGTGCTGACCGCCACCGCCGATCGGCTGCGGCCCTAGCTCGGGTGGGTGTTGACAGCGAAGTCGACCTGCTCGCCGTTGACCTTGGTGATCTTCATGTCGGCGGTGTACTCCTTGCCCTCCGGGCCGGTGAAGTGACAGTCGAACTGGACGCCGACTTTGGCCTCTACACCGTCCGGGCAGTGCACGTCGGCGGGATGAAAGCCGGTCTGCTTGGAGACGACGTCGACCACCGATTGCGCTGCGCCATCGGGTTTGACGGTCGACTTGCTGCTACACCCGGCCAGCGGCACCGCAATCGCGCTGACGAGCACGGCCGCGGACGCGGCTTGGACGAAACGCATCATTGCGCGGTTACTCCCCTGGGTGCCGAGTTTGTGTGCCGAGCCCGCGGCTAACGCGACGGGAATCGACAGGCTAACACGCATCGGTGTCGACACCACTGCTCAGAAGCGGCGAAAGTTCGTCACCGCAACGAATATCCGCAGTACCGGGCAACCCGGAATGCGACCCGAGGCTAGGCGCCCAGCGCTGCCAGCGCGGCGTCGTAGTCCGGCTCCTCGGCGATCTCCGGCACCAGCTGCGCGTAGGCGACATTGCCGTCAGCGCCGATCACCACGACGGCCCGGCCCAACAGGCCGGCCATCGGACCGTCGGCGATCGTGATGCCGTAGTCCTCGCCGAAGCTGTCGCGGAATGCCGAGGCCGTGGTGACGTTCTCGATGCCCTCTGCGCCGCAGAACCGCTTCTGCGCGAACGGCAGGTCCTTGGACACGTTCACCACGGTCGCACCGCCGCCCGCGGCACGCTCGTTGAACTTCCGCACGCTGGTCGCGCACACCGGGGTGTCCACCGACGGAAAGATGTTCAGCAGCACGGACTTACCGCTGAACTGGTCGCTGCTCACGGCGCTCAGGTCGGCGCCGGTCAAGTTGAAGGCCGGGGCTTTGGATCCGACGGCGGGAAGCTCGCCGACAGTGTTGATCGCGTTTCCTCGCAGGGTTATCTGTGCCATGGTCACAGTCTGCCAAGGCCGCTCGGGCGGGGTTGGGTCAGGTCCGATGTCCTAATTCGTGGGGTACTAGGCCTAGACGACATACCTCGGTTCGGCCAACACTGAAGCCATGGTTCGCAAGGTCGTTATCGTCGGCTTTCCGGGTGTGCAGGCACTCGACGTCGTCGGACCCTACGACGTGTTCACCGGCGCGGCGCTGCTGACCGACGGCGGATACGACGTCGTCTTGGCCTCGGTGCGCGGCCGGCCGATCACCACCGGAACCGGCCTCGCGTTCGTCGGTGCCCCGCTGCCCGACCCGGACGACCAGATCGACACGGTCGTGCTGCCCGGCGGCGGTGGCGTCGATGCCGCTCGGCAAGACGCGGACCTGGTGGCCTGGATCAGAGCCGCCGCGGGCAGCGCCCGCCGCGTCGTCACCGTCTGCACAGGCGCCTTCCTCGCCGCCGAGGCCGGGCTGCTGGACGGCTGCCGCGCCACCACCCACTGGGCCTTCGCCGACCGGCTGGCCAGTGAGTTCCCCGCCGTCGTGGTCGACCCCGACCCGATCTTCGTCCGGAGCTCCGAGGTGGTGTGGACGGCCGCGGGTGTAGCCGCGGGTATCGACCTCGCGCTGTCCCTGGTCGAGGATGACCACGGAACCGAGACCGCGCAGACCGTTGCCCGCTGGATGGTGCTGTATCTGCGCCGCCCCGGCGGGCAGACCCAATTCGCGGCGCCGGTATGGGTGCCGCGGGCCAAACGCGTCTGCATCCGCGAGGTGCAGGAGGCCATCGAGGCGCAGCCGGGAGCCGCGCACAGCATCGGCGATCTGGCTCGCCGGGCGACGATGAGCCCGCGGCACTTCACCCGGGTGTTCACCGATGAGGTCGGCGAGGCGCCGGGCCACTACGTCGAACGGGTCCGCACCGAAGCCGCGCGCCGACAGTTGGAAGAAACCGACGACACCGTCGTGGCGATTGCGGCCCGGTGCGGCTTCGGCACCGCAGAAACCATGCGGCGCAACTTTATTCGTCGTATCGGTGTTTCGCCGGACCAGTACCGCAAGACATTCGCGTAATCAGAAAGGACCGCATCGATGACTCAGATCGCCTTCGTGGCTTACCCCGGATTCACCGCGCTGGACATGATCGGCCCGTATGAGGTGCTGCGCAATCTGCCGGGCGCCCAGGTGCGCTTCGTCTGGCACGAATCCGGGCCGATCACCGCGGACTCCGGCGTACTGGTCATCGGTGCCACGCATTCGCTGGCCGAAACGCCCTGGCCCGACGTCATTGTCGTGCCCGGTGGTCCGTCGACTCCGGTGCACGCCCGCGACGAAGTGCTGCTGGACTGGCTGCGCGCGGCACATCAAACCGCGAGCTGGACGGCGTCGGTGTGCTCGGGCTCGGTGATCCTGGCCGCGGCCGGCCTGCTCGAGGGCCGGCGAGCGACATCGCATTGGCTGGCGATCCCGATGCTGAAGGGATTCGGCGCGATCCCGGTCGGCGACGAGCGGGTGGTGCGCCAGGACAACGTCATCACCAGTGCCGGCGTGTCCGCGGGACTCGACCTCGCGTTCTGGCTGGCCGGCGAGATCGGGGGCGAGGGCCGCGCCAGGGCGATCCAGCTCGCGATCGAATACGACCCGCAGCCACCGTTCGACTCCGGTCACCTGTCGAAGGCGTCGCCAACCACGAAAGCCGCTGCCACCGCGCTGCTTTCGAAGGACAGCGCCAAGCCGGCCAACCTCAAGGCGACGACGATGATCGCCTGGGATCAGGCGCTGTCGGCGGTCCGGTCACGCCGGCGCAAGCGACAGCGCGACCTCGCCGCGATTTCCCCGAAGGCCTAGTGCGCGTTGGGTTGCAAGAACTCGGTTGACGCGAACTGCCCGCCCGCTTCCATCCAGGCCGCGACGACACCCGGCGCATCGCGGTTGGGGTTGTAGATGTCTTCCTCGCTGGAGAACAGGCCGTTGCCGGCGTAGACCAGTCGCGTCCAGTTCGGGAACCAGAACGGTTCCCCGTCCGGGTCGGTCGGGTGGTCGAGCAGATTCTTGATCATAATGACGACGGCGTCATTGTCCTCGTCGTAAGCGATCCAGTCGCTGGGAAAGCGCATGTGCGGGAACGGCGCCATCACGGCGACAATCCATTCCCTGACCGCCTCGCGGCCGTGAAAGACGCCGTAGTGGTGTTCGATGTAGACAACGTCCTCAGTGAACAAATCCGCAAAAGGCGCCCAGTCGCCGGACGCGCTGCACCCTTCCGCCACGGTTGTGTAGTGCTCGACGGCTTGCTCGATTTCGGCCCTGCTGAAGTTGCCCATAGCGGACACACTAGAACGGGTTCTGGTTTTACGTGGCTCGTCTGAATAGGGATATCGAATGAGCGTGTTGGAGTTGTTTGATTTGCGCGGCAGGACGGCTCTGGTGACCGGGGCGTCCACCGGTATCGGCAAAAAGGTGGCCGAGGCCTACCTGCAGGCCGGTGCGCAAGTCGCCATTGCGGCACGGCATACCGACGTCTTGGAGACGGTCGCCGGCGAGCTCGCTGCGGCCGGCGACACGGTCGTGCCGATCACCTGTGACGTGACCCGGCCCGATCAGGTGAACCGAATGGTCGACCAGGTGGTCGCGGAGTTGGGCGGCATCGACATCGCCGTCTGCAATGCCGGGATCATCAATCTGAAAGCGATGCTGGACATGTCGCCGGAGGAGTTCCAGGCCATCCAGGATACGAATGTGAACGGTGTATTCCTCACCGCGCAGGCGGCGGCGCGCGCGATGGTCAGCCAGGGCCGTGGCGGCGCCATCATCAACACCGCCTCGATGTCGGGCCACATCATCAACATCCCGCAGCAAGCGGGCCACTACTGCACCTCCAAGGCCGCGGTCATCCACCTGACCAAAGCGATGGCCGTCGAGCTCGCGCCGCACAACATCCGGGTGAACAGCGTCAGCCCGGGCTACATCCTCACCGAGCTCGTCGAACCGATGGCGGAGTATCACCGGCTGTGGGAGCCCAAGATTCCGCTCGGCCGCATCGGCCGGCCGGAGGAACTAGTCGGCCTCTACGTCTACCTGGCCAGCGACGCGTCCAGCTACATGACCGGTTCGGACGTCGTGATCGATGGCGGCTACACGATCCCCTGAGACCTCGTCACCGAACGACGCAGGGACGGCCGAAGCGGGTTCGTACACCTGATGAGTACAGGCCGCGCAATCGGTCGCCGGCGCGCGGCACCGCACTGGCGTCGACCAGTTCGTCGCTGCACTCCAGGATTTGCGCCGCGCGCAGCGGCCACGGTCCGTGCTCGTTGGGCACCCACCAGGTCCGGCCGGCGCGGCGGGTGTGTGCGCCCCAACGGGCGGTGAGCCAGACCTCCAGCGGCGTGGGCTCCACCTCGTCACCGACGGCGACGGTCAGTCGGCTGCGCAGGCCGCGGCGCGGCCACCGCCGCACGCTGTCATAGGTGAGGTGGTTGCCGGCGCGGGTCAACCGCATCCTGGCCCAGGTGTAAGGGACGCCGAGGCCGATCCGGGTGACGGGAACGACGGCCAGTCGAGCGGTTTCCAGCGACCGGAACAGGACGCCGTGGCGACCGGCGTCGTCGATCGAATAGAGCCGGACGTTGGTCTCGGCGAAGCTGCCAAAGTACGGAAGCGGCAGGGCGACACCGACTTTGGTACTCGTCATCATGAACGGGACCAACGCCACATAGGTCAACCCGTCGGCGAATACGTCGGGACGCGTCCCCGGTGGATACAGGCGTGCGACGCTGTCGGGTTTGACCGGCCAGTGCACGAACGTCAGATCGCTCCACTGCTGGTCGAACATGACCGGGCCGGGCAGCGGCGGTGGGTTGACCGGGTAACCGGCCAGCGCGTCGTCGGGCTGCCCGGGTGCGGTCACTTCATCATCGTGACACGCCCGCGGGTCAACGCATCAGGATCCGATCCATTGGCGCGCTTCGTCCGGCTGTCCCGCGGGAAAATGCCGGATCTCGGCTGACACAAAATGCGAGGCCAGACGCTCGGCGACATCCCCCAGGTGCGAATCGGTCACCACCGCAACTTTTTTGACGTGCCGATGATGATCCCGAACGAAGCGGAAGTGGGTGACCATCGACCCAAAACTGTCCCAACCCGGGAACGACGCCGCGTTGACAATCAGGCCGGCCAGGTCGCCATGGGCCTCGATCAGGGGGTCAACGGCTTGCGCCAGGTCGACGAAATCTTGCTTGTCGAGCGCGGCCTTCGGTCGCACCTCCAAGATGGAATTCTCTTTGTCCAGATCGTATTCGATCATGCCCGGCTCCTCGATGATCGTGATGTTGGTCGCCGACGATGGCGATGCCGTCATGATGCCGACCACCGACAGTTGCCGATAAGGGCCCAAAGGCATCACGCTGCCCCTAGAAAGGCCCTATCTCTCAATCTCACCGGAGATTCCGCGCTCGATGCTGGCCTGTGTGGTGGCGGGCAACACGATCAGCCCGTCGAGTTCTTTGCGGGCCGACTCGTAGGCGCTTTGCCGCTCCTGCGGCGCGGCGGCAGCGTCTGAGGCCATCCGCAGCAGGCGCTGGGCGCGTGTGATGCGTTGTTGTTCGTCGCGGGAGAAGTCGTTGCGGCGTCTGCGTATTGCCTCGGCCTCGGCGACGTTGAACGCGGTCACGTAATCCTCGACGGCGACTTGATAGCGCGCGGCGGATTCGCGGTCATCGAGCAGATCCTCGGCCTTGACGGGCCGCAACAGGTCCGCACGCAGCTTGGCCTTGTGAAAAGCGACGGTCAGCGGATCGCGCAGATCCGTCATCAGCGGGAAGTCGAGCAGCTTGGCGACGTCGAGTTCGTACTCCAGCCATCGGGTGTCGGTGCGGTGGTGCTCGTCGAGGATGCGTCGCAGCGATCGCCACTGCGCGGCTTGACTGTTGGCGGTGGGTTCGGGCGGCGGCGCCGTCGGCTCAAGCGCTTCGGGGGCTCGCCGCTTGTTCGCGCCGAAGGCGCGTACCGCGCCCACGGCCAGGCCTACCAGCGGCAGCAGCAGAATGAGGAACTCCGCCAGCCGGATGATCAGACCCATACGGCCAGGATGCCACCACCGGACCGGCGCGGCGGGGACTCCGGCGTCGGTTCTCGGCGTGGCCAGCTACAGAATCCCGAAGCCGTGCAGGGCTTTGATCCCGAACCAGACTCCGAACACCAACCCGACCACGATCATGATGGGCCGGTCGTTGTGTTGAAGCCAGGCCAGCGTCCGGTCCAACACGGGGCGTGACCGTCCCGGGAAGATCGCCGCCAGGCCGACGATGAGCAGGTTGCCGATCGCGGCAAGCGCGACGAACAGGATGTACGAAACGACGTGAGCCGCCCGGCTCAATTCGGCATTGCCGATGACGCTGATCGCGGCCAGGGTGAAGACCCACGCTTTTATCGAGACTGTCACGATCGCTGCCCCGATGAGGAACGCTTGTGTGGGCGATGCCGATGTCAGCATGGTCATCCATTTCGGTGAAGGCGCGTCGGGATCGTCGGCACCAAAGATCGCTCGCGCCATAGTGACCAGGAAAAGCACCGCCACCACCAAAAGGACGGTCGAGACAATCCAGTGGTGGGCGTGATTCGATCCCGCGTCGCGCTTCCCCCAATGCAGGATCGTGCCGAAGATCAGCCCTTGCAGCAGCCGGGTACTGACATGCCCTCCTACCCAGGCTCCGGCAGCCCGGGCGCGGGAAGGGGTGCCCAGCAGCATGATTGTGATGATGAGTTCGATCGGCTCGAAAGCGCTTCCGGCAATCAGCGGAAGAAGACTGCTCCACATGTCGGTCACCGGCGCAGGATAACGAGCGGTCTTAGCGGTACGGCTACTGTGCGCCCAGCGCGGCACGCATTTCCGCCTCCGCGATCGCCTCGGCCAGGTCGGCGGGGTGCGGGCGCACGGTTACGTCGACCCGGTGGATACCGCCGGTGAACTGGAAGCCGTGCCCGTACGGCGCGACCGGTGAGCCGGTGTCGGTGCCCACATCCAGCGTCTCGCCACTCATCGAGAAACGAAACGGCACGGTTTGCTCGACCCGGCCGCCGGCCACCGTGGTCTCGTTGACGAGCAGCGACACCGATGCTCCTCTGCCGAACCCGCCGCCGTCGTAGTCGAAGGAAAGTCCCAGCGTGACTGGACCTTCCGGCAACGGAGCCTGCGCGGCGACCGTCGTCAGCGCATGACCCAGATAGTTGTAGGCGAACTGCGGAATGCCGTCCCGCAGGTACAGCGTCCACCCGCCCATCGCCCCGCCGAGACTGATCACCACCCCGCGCGCGCCGCCCGGCGGGATCTGCAACTGCGCGCGCAGTTCGAACGACGTGCTGGTGTAGCTCAGCGTCGCTGTTTCGGGAATACGCACCTGACCGGCGTAGTACGTGACGGACGTACGATCCGCGAGCAGGCTGGGCCGGTTGGCGGGCAGCGCGCGGGTCAGTGTCGCGTCGTTCAGCGGGTAGACGTCGTATTTGCGCGCTTCGGAGTCGAACACGGCTTTGAGTTCGCTGAGCTTCTCCGGGTATTGCGCGGCCAGGTCGACACCTTGGCTGAAGTCTTCGGTGAGGTCGTAGAGCTCCCAGCGTTCGCCGTCACCAAACTCTCGCTGGCGCTGGGTACGGATCCAAGGAAGCCGCCCATGGAAGCACGACGCGATC
This sequence comes from Mycobacterium ahvazicum, assembly GCF_900176255.2. Classification (GTDB taxonomy): domain Bacteria; phylum Actinomycetota; class Actinomycetes; order Mycobacteriales; family Mycobacteriaceae; genus Mycobacterium; species Mycobacterium ahvazicum. The sequence goes on along the minus strand of NZ_FXEG02000003.1, from coordinate 402,855 downwards.
CAACCGTGGTGGTACACAGCACGATTGCCGAAGATCTCGAAATACTGCGTAGTGCGCCGGCTTGCCGCGGCGGCGTCGTCGAACGAGTACCGCATGCTGACACCCTCTATCGGCTTCTGCTCGACGCCGTTGACGCGCGTGGGCATGTCGATGCCGGCGGCGTCCAGGATGGTGGGGACGATGTCGATCACGTGATGGAACTGGCTGCGCTGCTCCCCCGCCGCGCTGATCCCTCGTGGCCAGGAGATGGCGAGCCCGTTGCGGGTCCCGCCGAAGTGTGATGCCACTTGCTTCATCCACTGAAACGGCGCGTCGAGCGCCCAGGCCCAGCCGACGTTGTAGTGGTTTTCGCAACGGGGCGTGCCGAAGTCGGCCAGGTGCTGCAGCAGCCATTCGGGGTCTTCGGGCAGGCCGTTCTGGAATGCCGGCGAGCTCCACGCGCCGTGCAACGTCCCCTCCGCCGACGCGCCATTGTCGCCGCACACGTAGATGAATAACGTGTTCTCCCACTGGCCTAACTCGTCGATAGCGTCGACCAGCCGGCCGACTTGGGCATCGGTGTGCGCCAGGAAGCCGGCATAGACCTCCATCAGGCGCCGGGCCACCGGCTTGTACCGGTCGTCATAGTCCGCCCAGGCCGGTATCTGCTCGGGCCGCGGTGTCAGTTTCGCGGTCGCCGGAACGATGCCCATCTCGACCTGGCGGGCAAAAATGCTTTCCCGCAGCGCATCCCAGCCGTCGTCGAATTGGCCCGCGAATCTTTGCGACCATTCCGGCCATACCTGGTGAGGGCTGTGCGTGGCACCAGGCGCGAAGTAGACGAAGAACGGCTTAGACGGGGCGGAGCTGCTCTGTAGCCGGATCCAGTCGATCGCCTTCGCCGCAAGGTCCTCGGTCAGGTGGTAATCGGCACGGCCGAGGTAGGGCTCGACGGGCGTGGTCTGGTCGTAGAGGGCCGGCTCATATTGAGACGTATCACCGCCGAGAAAGCCGTAGAAGCGTTCAAATCCGAGTCCGGTGGGCCAGCGGTCGAACGGACCGGCTGGGCCGGTCTCCCATGTCGGCGTGAAATGCGCCTTACCGAACAGTGCGGTGCCGTAGCCGTTCATCCGCAGAATTTGCGCGATTGTGGCCGTGCTCAGCGGGATTACGCTGTCGTAGCCGGGAAACCCGTAGGCGATCTCGCAGATGGTGCCCATGTGCGCGCTGTGATGGTTTCGACCGGTCAACAGCGCTGCGCGGGTCGGTGAGCATAGGGCGGTGGTGTGAAATTGGTTGTACCGCAACCCGGTATTGGCGACACGATCAAGCGATGGCGTCGGAATCGGGCCGCCGAATGTGGATGCGGCGCCAAATCCGACGTCGTCGAGCAGCACCACGACGACGTTCGGAGCGCCGGGCGGTGGATAGGCGATCGATGGCCGGACGGCGGTGGATTCCGCTATCGATGGATTGACGATTCCGGCGAATTCGTCTTCCACCCGCGGTAGGTCGACCATCGTGCCTCCCTGACTCGCGCCTCGCCGGCGATCATCGAAGTGAGTGAGTTATCGGTCGGGCGAATTGACCGTAATGGGATGCGGGGGCGACCACAATTCCGATGGCAGAATTCACCGGAATTCGGCCCAGTCGTTAACGCCAGGCCCCACCGAGGTATTGAGCGCGGCAGGCCAGGCGTGCCAGCTTCCCACTGGTTGTGCGGGGAATGGCACCGGCCGGCAACAAGCGCACGTCGGAAACGGTCAGGCCATGGCGGTGCGATACCGCGGCCTTGATCGCCTCGATCGCCGGCTGCGGATCGTCGCGGCTGGTGCCCGCCGCGCGCTCGGCGATGATCACCACGCCACCGTCGTCCGGCAGCGCGAAAGCCGTCACGTAGCCGCGTCGCACCATCGGCGACGCCTCGGCGGTGGTGGCCTCGATGTCCTGCGGGTAGTGATTGCGGCCGCCGACGACAACCAGGTCCGCGATGCGGCCGGCGACGTAGAGCTCGCCGTCCAAATACACGGCCAAGTCGCCGGTCCGCAGCCACGAGCGCTCGGCCGCCGACCCTTCGGCGCGGCTGCCCTCGGCCAGCCGCGACCGCAGGTGCGCGTGGAAAGTCCGCTCGGTTTCTTCGGGGCGCCGCCAATAGCCCCGGCCGATATTGTCGCCCTGCAACCAGACTTCGCCGACCATGCCGTCGGGCAATTCGTCGGCGGTGTCGGGGTCGACGATCACCGCCCGCAGGCTACGAGCGGGCCGACCGCACGAAACGTGCGCCACCGCACCCGGCGCGTCCGCGCCGACCTGCACCGCGCGACCCGCGCCCAGCTGTTCACGGTCGAGGTAGACCACCTTCGCCTCGGCGCTCGGCTCGATCGTGGAGATCAACAGAGTCGCCTCCGCGATGCCATACGACGGCTTGAATGCGGTGCGCGGCAACCCGTACGGCGCGAACGTCTTGTTGAACGTCGCGATCGCCTCGATGCTGACCGGTTCGGAGCCGATGATCAACACGACATTGCTCAGATCGATGTCGTCGCCGGCCGCCGGCAGGCCGCGCTGTGCCGTCCACTCGTAGGCGAAGTTGGGTGCGGCGGTGACCACGTTGCCCTCCCTCGACCCCGCGGACAACGCCTGGATCCACCGCTGCGGCCGGCGCACGAACGCGGTCGGCGACATCAGCGTGGAATGCCCGCCGTACACCGCGGGAAAGCCGATCATCGACAGCCCCATGTCGTGGTACAGCGGCAGCCAGCTCACCCCGTGGGTGTTCCGGTTCAGCAGATCGATCGACAGAATCATTTGGGTCAGATTGGTGCCCACGGCCCGGTGGGTGATCTCGACGCCGACCGGCGGCCGGGTCGAACCCGAGGTGTACTGCAAGTGGGAAACCCGGTCGATGTCCAGCTCGACGGGCACGAACGACTCCCGCGCCGAGTCGGGGATCTGATCGATGACGACGACCTGCGGCTGGCGCAGCTGGGCGCATTCGGCCAGGAAGTCTTCGACTGCGTTTTTCGCCGCGGAGGTCGTCAACACCGCGGTCGGCTCGGAATCGCGCAGTGCCGTCTCCAGGCGCTCGGCGTGGCCCGGCAGCTCGGGCGCGAACAACGGCACCGTGATGGTGCCCGCCTTGACCGCGGCGTAGAAGCCGGCGACGTAGTCGAGGCCCTGCGGCGCCAGAATCGCCACCCGGTCGCCGTCGCCCGCGAACTGCTGGATGCTTCCGGCGATGGCCTCCAATCGGACACCCAGTTGGGCCCAGGTCACTTCGAGGGTGTGGCCTTGCGCGCGGGCATGGTCCAGGTAGCGGTACGCGATGGAATCGCCGACATTTCGGACGTTGCGCTCGATCAGAGAAATCAACGTGGTTCCCGGCGGCAACGAGATCTCGCCGTTGGCGTCCAGGCAATCCTCTATTCGTAGCAGGCCTTTTGGAGCCACGGAGTCCTGTCGGGAACCGTCATCCATACCCGCAGTCTAGGTGGGCCGCGATACCGCGCTTCGGATCCGGCCGTCGGCTAGAGTCCGAGTCGACACCGCCGCGGGGGCCTTGAGGAGCAACCGTGGACTCTCCCGATCAGCACCCCGAAACGCGCGACGACGCACTGGCCCGAGTGCTGGCTTATCGCGCTCGGTGGCGGGCCAAGGCGATGCCGGTTCGGGTGAGCCTTGCCGTGCTGGGCGGCGTGCTGCTCGTCGCGTCCATTCCGCTGATCGTGTTACTCCCCGAAGTCGGGATCCCCGGGCTGCTGGTCGCGTTCCGCTTGCTCGCGGTCGAAGCGCTGTGGGCCGCGCGTGCCTATGCGTGGACGGATTGGCGCTTTTCCCAACTGCAGCACTGGTTCCATCGCCAGTCCCGCGGTGTCCGCGCCGTCATCGTCGTGAGCTTGATTCTGCTGGCGGTGGCAATCGTCGTTGTCTTTGTCTACGAGTTCATTTAAGGCCACGCGGCGGCAACCAATCTAGAGTTACCTAAGCGTTTCCACTATTCAACAAGCGCACGACGCGGGCGCAGCAGCGCGGTTAAGGGCGGGCCGATGACGACCACGAAAGAACAACATGTCGGGCGTCGCGGCCTCATGCAGCGACTCACGATGCTGTGCGTCCGCTATGTCGAACGCTTGATGCCGGACCCGTATTTGTTCGCCGTCATTCTGACGCTGATCGTGGTCGGACTTGTCGCGCTGCTCGTCCGGGGTGCGACGCCCACCGGGGTGCTCAAAGCGTGGTACGGCGGAGTGTGGGGCGCGCAGAACATCTTCACCTTCGCGTTCCAAATGGTGCTGATTCTGGTCACGGGTTACACACTGGCCGAGGCGCCCGTCGTGAAACGGGCCATCATCGCACTGGCCAGTAAACCGAAGACACAGGTGCAGGGAGCCTTGCTGTGCTTCGGTGTCAGTAGCCTCTTCTCGCTGTTGAACTGGGGACTGGGCCTGGTGGCAGGTGCATTGGTCGCGCGACAGGTCGCAAAGCGGCTCCCCAACGTGCATTTCGGCTACCTGATCGCGACCGGGTTTATGGGCTACCTGGTTTGGACGCAGGGCTTGTCATCATCGATCGCGTTGGCCAACACCGATACGACCAGCCCCATCAACGTGATTCACAAGATGACCGGACTGATCGTGCCGCTGAAGTTGACGATCTTTCAGCCCTACAGCTGGGTCGCCGTCATCGCGATGGTCGCGCTGGTCGCCGTCACGATCTGGCGGATGGAACCCGATGAAAGTCTCGAACCCGACCCGGCGGTGTTCGACGAAGAGCCGGTACCGGACCCGCCGCAGGGTCCACCGACGTTCGCCGAGCGGCTGGAGAGCCTCTGGATTCTCAATGTCCTCGTATTCGCTTCTGGCATAATGTATTTCGTGTTGAGCGGTTTCGCGCTGAACATCTCGTCGATGATCATGTTGTTCACCGTCACCAGTGCGTTGCTGCATGGCACGCCGATCCGCTTTATTCGCGCATTTTCCGGCGCCGCGAAAGTGTCCGGCCCATTACTGCTGCAATACCCCCTCTACGGCGGAATCGCCGGCCTGCTGGGCTATTTGCCGGTGGGATCCGGTCGCGCGCTGCAGACGGTGCTCGCCGAGGCCCTGGTGCGCGGCGCCGATCAGTACACGCTACCGTTCTTGACATTCATTGGCTCCGTTATTATTTCGCTGTTCGTCCCGTCGGGCGGCGGGCACTGGGCGGTGCAGGGGCCGATCGCGGTGGGCTCGGCGCTGGCCATCGGCCAGCACTCGCCGGCATACCTGGGACTGATCTCGATGTCGGTCGCCGTCGGCGAGGGTGTCGCCAACATGATTCAGCCGTTCTGGCTATTGCCGGTGCTGGCGATCGCGAAGCTCAACGTGCGTCAGGTGATGGGCTTTACGGTGATCGCGTTTCTGATCGGTTTCGCGGTGGCCGGTGCCGCGGTCCTGATCGCGCCGCACGTCTTGTGAAGCCCACGCGTCTTTCACCGACCGCGCGGGTGGCCGCCGCGTATCGAACGATCGCCGAGGCCGACCGGCCCGAGGTCTGGATCACGCTGCGCGATCAGGCCGACGTGCACAACGATGCCGTGGCCGTCGAACACCGCCTCGCCGCGGGCGAGCCGTTGCCCCTGGCGGGGCTGATGGTCGCCGTCAAGGACAACATCGACGTGGCGGGTCTACCGACCACCGCGGGATGCCGCGAGTTCTCCTACCTGCCGGCGACCACCGCGGTCGCCATCGAACGACTCCACGAAGCCGGGGCCGTCGTGCTCGGTAAGACGAATCTCGACCAATTCGGTTGCGGGTTGGCGGGTACCCGCAGTCCCTATGGCGCCGTGCGTAATTCGGGTCATCCCGACCTGGTCTCGGGCGGGTCGAGTTCCGGTTCTGCCGTCGCCGTGGCGTTAGGCATCGCCGATATCGGCATCGGCACCGACACGGCCGGGTCGGTTCGAGTCCCCGCCGCGCTCAACGGCCTGGTCGGCATCAAACCCACCCTCGGGATCATCCCCACCCTCGGGATCATCCCCACCCATGGGGTTGTCCCGGCTTGCGTGAGCTACGACGCCGTCTGCGTGCTGGCGGCCGACCTCGCCCTGGCCGGGACAGCGGTGGCCGTAATGGCCGGACCCGACCCGCGAGACCCGCGCAGCCGCCCGTGGCCCGCCGACGTTCGCCTCGGGGCGCCGGATGCCCCGCGCCTGGCGATCCCGGAAGCCGCGAACCTGACCGCGCTGCGCCCCGGCTACCGCGAGGCGTTCGCGCAGTCGGTGCGTCGTGCGATCGACGCCGGATGCAGCGTCGCGCCCGTCGACATCTCCCTCCTGCTGGATGCCGCGTTGCTGCTCTATGACGGCGCGATCGTCGCCGAACGCTACGCGGCGGTCGGCGAATTCCTCGACACCGCACCAGCGAGCGCGGATCCCGTTGTCGTGTCAATCATTACCTCGGCGCGCGAAGTCACCGGCCCCGCGTTCGCCGCCGACCTGGACGCGTTGGTGCGTGCGCGGGCCGATGCCGCTTGCCTGCTCGACGGCTTCGACGCACTGCTGCTGCCCACCACCACCGAACATCCCACGCTGATCGAGGTGAGCGCTGATCCCGTCGGGATCAGCCGTCGCATGGGCACCTATACCAATTTCTGCAATCTGCTCGACATGGCCGCGGTCACCGTGCCCGTCGCGCCGACTCCTGCGGGCACTCCGTTCGGCGTGACGATCGTGGTCCCCTCCTTCAATGACCAGATCGCTGCCGACATCGGCGCCCGATTGACCGGCACCCTGTCGGAACTGTTGGTGCGCAGCGGCGTTGAGCTGGCGGTATTCGGAGCGCCACTGTACCGCCGGCTCCGGCGACTCGGCGCCCGGTTCGTCGAACACCTCCGGACACCTGAGGGCCGGACTGGTGAATTGTTCCGGATCTCCGAGGCCGGCCTGGGTAGTTTGGCTGCGGCCCTGCCCGCGTCGATGGCCTTGACCAATCTCGAGCTCGAGGACGGCCGCACGGTCACCGGTGTGACCGCTGAGGCTGGCGAAAGACGTTGGTAGCGAGCTACATCCAGAGTTTCGCCAACGAGTCGGTCAGGGCTTCCGGGATCTGGTCGTCGGTGTTGCAGCTGACGGCGATGGCTGTCTGCCGGTCCTTGCTGACGCGGAATGCGGTGACGAAGCCGGGCGACGCGCCGTCGTGGTCGAGCGTGCCGTCGGCCTTGATGTAGATCCCGGCGCCGTAGTGCACGGGGATGCCGGGCCCGATCTCCACCGCCCCCGCCAGCTGCGCCTGCAGCAGCTTGGGCCCACCCACGCGACCGGTGCGGTAATTGTCGCCCCACTGCACCAGCTGGCTGGGTGAGGCTTCGACCGCCCCGTCGCCGATCTGCTCCCACGCCGAAGTGGTCATCCGGTATCCGTCGCTGCCGCCGGCGTAGGAGACGGCCTTGTGCGGAACTTTCCCGACGGGATCCATCACCATCCCCAGGCCGAGCGGACGGAAGATTTCCGTGCTGAGGAACTGCGGCAGCGGCTGCCCCGACACCCGGTGGACGATCTCGCCGAGCAACAAATAGTTGGAGTCGGAGTACCGGAATTGGCTGCCCGGCTGGTAATTCAGCTTCGGCACCCTCGCCACCGCCTGCAGCGCTTGTTCCTGCGTGGTCCGGTCACCGACCGCGAACCCCTGCTTTGCCAGCAGCCCTTCGTATTCGGGGATGCCGCTGGTTTGGTGGATCAATTGGGTGATCGTGACGGTGCTGGCCCAGCTCGGGAATTCCGGCAGGTGCTGGGCGAGTGTGTCGTCGAGGGCCAGCTTTCCCGCATCGGCGAGTAACAGGGCGGCGGTGGCGGTGAACTGCTTGGACACCGAGCCGACGTCGAACACGGTGTCGGGTGTGATCTTGTCGCCGGTCGCGGTGTCGGCGAGGCCGCGCACTCCGGTCCACACGACGGTGCCACTGGAACCCACGGCGGCCGAGCAGCCGGGCGCTGTGGCGTTGACCGCGTCGTCGAGCACCCGCTGACTGTTGGCCTTGATCAGCGGGTTGTCCTTCGAGTTGAGGGTGGCGCTGCTGGTAGACGTGGGCGCTTTCGACGCGGGGGTGACCGTCTCCTTGTCGCAGCTGCACAGCGATAACACGACCGCGCACCACACCAGCGTCACTCGGGTGTGCCGACGGGGTTGCCGCGCTACACCGCGACCACCCGGAACCCGCACACGGTGAGTATGCACGTGAGGCGGCCGGTGTGTGCCGGATTGCGCCGGCCTTGACACCCGCGTCGCCCCAGGTCCGCCCCGCGGGGCCGGGTCTACCGCGGTGGCGGTAGGGTACGCGGCTATGTCAGGTCGCAAATTTTCGTTCGAGGTCAATCGGACCTGTAGTGCGCCTGCCGCAACCGTGTTCCGGCTGCTGGCGGACGGGGCCGATTGGTCGAGCTGGGCCAAGCCGGTCGTGCTGCGCTCGAGTTGGGCGCGCCAAGGTGATCCGGCGCCGGGTGGGGTCGGCGCGATTCGTCAGGTCGGGGTGCCTCCGATCCTGGCGCGTGAGGAGATTGTCGAGTACGAGCAGGATCGCCGGCAGGTCTACAAGCTGGTGGGGCCGTCGCCGGCAAAGGATTACCGGGGCGAGGTGGTGCTGACGCCCAACGCGGACGGCGGAACCGACATCCGCTGGTCGGGATCGTTCGTCGAGAGGATTCGCGGAACCGGGCCGGCGACGCGCGCGGCCCTGGGCGGCGCGGTCAAGCTTCTTGCGGATCGCCTTGTGAAGGCGGCCGAGCGCTGACCTGACGGTGCAGGCTAGGGGTTGTTGGCCTGTTGCTCGGTCAGCTGCGCCTGCTGCATGTCTTGCTCGAACTGCTGTTGGGCCGCTTCGTTTTGTTGCTCGGCTTGCTGCTCGGACAACAACAACTGCTGCTGGGCCAGTTGCTGCTGTAGTTGCGCCTGGTCGTCGTTGTCGTCGGCGGTGACGCGCACGTGGCCGAATGTGCCGTAGCCGGCCGGCACGTGCGCCGCGTCGACGAATGCCAGCATCGCGATGCCCGCGACCCCGGCGAAGACGACTCGCGTGAACTGGTGGTGCCCAGGGGTGCTCATGCTCCAGGTATGCGCCCCGTCGTTAGCTGTGAGCTGGGAAGCGGCTGGTGCCGCATTATGAAATCCCGCGCTGTCAGCTGCGCCGACGTTTGTCGGCCCGCTGCCCAACAATTAAGCTGGGCTAAGTGATTGACGTCGTCATCGCCGGTGGCGGTCCCAACGGGCTGATGCTGGCCGGCGAACTGGCATTGAACGGGATCCGTCCGGTGGTGCTGGACCCGATGCCCGGCCCCAACCCCATGCGGCGTGCCAACGGCGTTATCGGGCAAGGGGTCCGGATCCTCGACCATCGCGGCCTCTACGGCGCACTGGCGGGAACCGCGGACCCGCCCCGGCTCAACCCTCGCCCGATGTTCGCGGCCTTCCCGTTGGATCTCACGTCGATGACCGACTCGCAGGTCTTCCTGCTGCCCGTCCAGCAACCCAAGCTGGTTCAGGTGCTCGCCGATCGGGCGCTCCAACACGGTGTCGACATTCGATGGGGTCACGCGCTGACCGGTTTCGACCAGGACGGCGCCGCTGTCACGGTCGACGTCGCCGGGCCCGGCGGCACCTATCAGCTGCGCAGCAAGTACTTGATCGGCGCCGACGGCGGCACCAGCCTGACGCGCAAGCTGGCCGGCATCGCTTTTCCCGGGATGTCGTCGTATGACCTTGTCGTCCGGATGGGATTCGACGTGCTGCCGCCCGCGGAGTGGATCGACCCGGTCAGCGGCGGGCTGGACATCCCCGGGTTCGGCCGGGTGCCGCCGCTGCAGTTCCATCGGGCCGATCAGGGTGTCTTCGCCTACGGCGCGCTTGGCGGCCGCGCGGCGACGATCGTCTTCGAGCTGGACAGAGCGGCCCGCGAGGAACCCGTGGACGGCATCGACGACCAACCACCGATGAGCCTCGCCGAACTCGAAGCCAGCGCCAAGCGGGTGCTGGGTGCCGACGTGCCGCTGCGGGCCGTGTCACCCGACGTGCCGCCCGATCTGCGCAGGTTCTGCGGGATCAACTCCAGAATCGCGTCACGGTATCGGGCGGGACGGGTCATCCTGGTCGGCGACGCCGCGCACGTCCACTCCCCGATGGGCGGCCCGGGGCTCAACCTAGGCCTGCAGGATGCGGTGAATCTCGGCTGGAAGCTCGCCGCGGTCCTGCGTGGGCGCGTCGAGCCCGAATTGCTGACGACCTACGAAGCCGAGCGCCGGCCCGCGGCCGAGCGCGTCATCATGCACAGCCGCGCGCAGCTGGCACTCGTGCGGCCCGGGCCCGAGGTCACCGCCCTGCGGCAACTGTTTTCCGAACTGCTCACCGATTCCGACATCGCCCGCCGCCTGAGCAACCTGATATCCGGGGCCGAAAACCGTTACAGCACAGACCCGGACGCGCATCCGCTGACCGGACACTGGGTGCCCGAGTTCGGTGTGACGGACGGCGGCGAGACGAGACGCGTGGCGGAGCTGGCCCGCACCGGACTCCCCCTGCTGATCGATCTCACCGAGGCCGGCTGCGTGGCCGCCGCGGTCACCGACGCCGCCGACCAGCTCACCGTCGCCGTCGGACGGCCCGATAGCGAGGTGCCGGCCACCGCACTACTGGTGCGCCCCGACGGCTACGTGGCGTGGGCATCGTCGGCGGCGTCGCCCGATGTCTCCGAGCTTCGCCGGGCGCTCGCGCGCTGGTTCGGGCTGGGCGCGACTACGCCTTCGAGTTGAGCTCGTCCTGGTACTTCTTGGTCATGTGCTCGACGGCCTGGTTCTGCGACTCCGCCAGCCCTTCGCGCGCTTCGCTGGCCCGCGCGGCCGCATCCAGCGTCGGCTGTGCCTGACCCTGGAAGTGCGGCATCACCTCGGCGGCGAACAATTCGGCCGACCGTTTGGTGGCCGCCGGGTTGGCCCACTCGTGGCCCATCTGCAACATGCAGCCGAAGCCGCCGGACTGGTCCCACATCCGCTGCACCTGCGCCCGAGCCCGCTCCGGGGTGCCGATCACGCCCGCCCCGTTCTCGTTGATGACGTCGATCATCTCGTCGATCTGCTCGCCTGGCATGGTCATCTGCGGGAACGCGGCCACTTTCTGGAAGTACCGGAACCACGGCTCGAGGCCGAACTTCACGTCCTCGCGCGCCTGCTTGTCGGTTTCGGCAACATGGAACGGCCCGACCAGGCTCCAGTTCCGGCGATCGACCTCGGTGCCGAACACCGCGGCGCGTTCTTCGACGATGTCCCAGTGATATTGCAGCGCGTTGAAGCCCTCGATGGTCAGCGTCGCACCGATGGACAGCAGGCCGATGCCGTGCCGGCCGGCCAGCCGTGCGCCGGTCGGGGAAGCGACCGCGGCCACCGCCAGTGGCACCCCACCGTCGGAGTACGGGGCAAGCTGCAGCTTGGCGTTGTGGAGTTCATGCGTGGGGGTCTTGGCGCTCACCGTCTCCCCCCGCAGCAGCCGGACCACGATGTCGAGGTTGGTGTCCAACAACTCCCGGGTGTCGGTCGGGGTCAGCCCGATCATCGACGAATCGCTGGGCAGCGAGCCGGGGCCCACCCCGCCGATCACTCGGCCATGGGTGAGGTGGTCCAGCATCATCAGCCGGTCGGCGACCCACAGCGGGTTGTGATACGAGAGCGAGATGACCCCGGTACACAGCTTGATCCGCTTGGTTCGTTCCGCGGCGGCGGCGATGAAGATCTCCGGCGACGCGATGATTTCGCTGCCGGCCGAGTGATGTTCGCCGATCCACGCTTCATCGAAGCCCAGGGCGTCGAGGTGCTGGACGAACGCGAGGTCGCGCTGGATGGCCAATGTCGGGTTGGTGCCCGCGCGGTGGAACGGCGCGATGAAGTATCCGAACCTGAGCTTCGCCATCGAAGGTCTCCTTGCTGACGCGTTGCGGAGAACCATAACTCAGGCCGGCGAGCCTCAAAATAGCTCAGCGGCGCGACGGCGTGGATTGTCTCAACCGCCGCGTGTTCGGGTTGCTCAGCCGAGGGGGCCAGATCGACACGGCCCCCTCGGCTACCCCGAGCAAGTCCTAGTGAGGCAGGGCGCGATCAGGTGCCGCCGCAGATGTTGCCGACGCAACCGCCGCCACCACCGGGTCCGCCGCCGCCGCCACCAACGCCGGGGATGCTGCCGCTACCGCCGCCGGGCCCGCCACCACCGGTGGGACCGCCGGGAATGCTGCCGCCTCCCCCGCCCGGTCCGCCACCGCCGGTCGGGCCACCGGGCACGGTGCCACCGCCGCCGCCCGGCCCGCCGGTGCCGCTCGGGCTGCCGGTATCCGGGGCGGTCGACGGCGCGACGCTGGACGTCGTCGTGGTCGTCGTAGTTGTGGTGCTACTAGGCGCTTTGTTGCCGCCTCCGCCGCAGCCAACCGTCAAAACGAGCATGGCCGCGCCGCCGAACAGCGCGACCGCGGTCCGAGCTTCCGTTCTCATCAGACTCCTCCCGACATTCAGCAAAACTCACTCCTTCGTACCCGTTGGTGCCGGTCGCAAACCGCGCGACGAGGAGCAGACAAGCCGATGGCCCATCTCGTAGTCGAGATGGGCCGCCGGTTGCTTGATGCGGGTTGGCGCCTATCCGCAGTTGAGGCCCGAGATGCAGGCGACGAGAACGGCCTTATGCACTTTGCCGGGGGCGGCGGCGGCGACCTGCTGGCTCGCCGGCGCGGCGCTGGACGAAGCGTGGGTCACCGGGGCGGGCGCGGCTGCGGCCAGGCTGGGCCCGACGCCGCCGACTCCGACGACGAGAGCGAGTGCGCTCGCCGCACCGAAGGTGGTGATCGTCATCTTGGTTGAAGACTTCATCGAAGTGTCCTTTCGCCGTTCTAGGTCTGCTGCACGTCTGTTCAATAGATAATGTACACCTATGCAACTATTGCAGGACGCGAAAGTAGCCATTGTGATCGCTTTCACGTTTGGGGCGGGTAGCGGCGTTACGCGTGCGTTGTGCGACAGCACAATGACGGCCTCGTCCGCCAGGACACGAACCATCGCGCGGTGTAACCGCGGCATCACGAAATGCCAAGCCCACCAAGCAATTTCGCGAACAGGTTGGCGGTGACGACTAGTCTTCCTTGGTGATCAACTTGCGCAGCGCCACCCGATCCTGCTTGAGCAGCTCGGCGATGCGCGGCTTGTTCACCTCGGCGACGATGATCTCGCCGACCTCGGGGTAGACCTGGCTGAAGATCCCGTGGGACTTCATCTTCTCGGTCTGGTACAGGTTGTCTTCGGTCGGCGTCACGTAGTAGACCGCATCGGCCTTGAAGCGATGCACCAACCAAAGGTGGATCAGCGTCATCAGCCGCTTCTGGCGCAGCTTCTCGCTGAAGGTGTTCTGGTCGCGCACCTGAAGGATGCTGCGGCCGTGCCGGTCCTTGATCGGGTCGACGACGACGTTGGCCAGCTGCTCTTGCGGGTCAGAGCCCTCGCCGACGATCCCGAGCTCCAGCACATCCGAGCCGGCGCGGCGCGGCCGCAGCGTGACCCGAAGTTTCTCGCCCAGCTGGTAGTGCTCGCTCCACAGCGCCAGCCACTCCTCCAGCAGCTTCTTGGGCACCTCGGTCTGCACCAGATGCTGATGCTGGGTCGATCCCTTGCCCATCGCCTTGGTGGTCGCGGTGCGCCCCGATGATGCGGCCAGCGCGGCGTCGCTACGCGGACCGCCGACCAGTGTCTGCGGCGTCCGGTAGGGCGACTCGACCAGACGCATCTTGCGCTGCAGCCGGGCCAGGGCCAGCATGCCGTCCTGGCGCAGGTTGGTGGCGAACTCCTCGGCGGCGACGCCATCGATCTGATGCCCGCCGTAGGTGATGAAGTTGAAGACGAAGCCCATCTTGCCCAGCTCCACCGGGAACTGCTTCATCTCTTCGTCGGTCATGCCGGTGGTGTCCCAGTTGAACGACGGCGAGAGGTTGTAAGCCAGCATCTGGTCGGGGAACTCGGCGTGAATCGCGTCGGCGAATTGCTTGGCGTCGGCCAGGTCCGCGGTCTTGGTCTCCATCCAGAGGATGTCGGCGAACGGCGCCGCCGCGAGCGATTTGGCGATCGCGTACGGAATGCCGCCGCGCACTTGGTAGTAACCCTCGGGCGTCCTGGCCAGCTCGGGGCTCCAGTCCGGCGCGGCACCCAGCTCTCGGGCCTTTTCGCGAGCCGCGTAATGCGACGCCCGAGCGGCGAACTTGCGCCACTCGTCGGAGCTCATGGTCGCCGGTTCGTCGTGCTCGCGTTCGCCGAATGCCAGCACTTCCGCCACGGCATCGGCGTAGGTCATCAGCCCGGCGTCGTCCTCCCACGCCGCAACGAACCGCGACTCGACCTGGTCGAAGAGGTCGTCGATCGAGTGTTGACCGTCCTGCCGCCACTGCGTGACCGCATCGGAGACCAGGCCCAGGATGCCCTGACGCTCGAGCCACGCGTTGGCGATGCCGTACTCGCCGTCGGCGAGCGCGTAGAGAAGATGACCGTTGAGCTCCTTGACGCCCAGCTCGTAGAAGCGCCGCATCAGCGCCAGGAAACAGGCCTTGTACGACGGAATGTCCAAGTTGGTCGCGCCGAGCAGGAACGCTTGGTCGCGCTCATCGGAGTTGCTGTCGATAAGGTTGGCCGCCTCGGCGTCGGTCCGCGCGACGATGATGCCCGGCACCCGCATGATGTCGAGCTGGAAGCGGGCGGCGTTGAGGCGCTTGATCTGTTCGTCGGACGGCACCAAAACCTTGCCGCCCTGGTGACCGCACTTCTTGGTGCCCGGACGCTGGTCCTCGATGTGGTAGCCGGGCACGCCGGCTTCCACGAAGCGGCGGATCAGGTTGCGCACATGCGGGTCACCGCCGTGACCGGTGTCGGCGTCGGCGATGATGAACGGCCGGTAGTCGTACTCCTTGGCCGCCGCGCGCTGCTGATCGCTCATGTGCAGCCGCTGGTACTGCTGGTTTCGGTCCGCGGTCAGCAACGCGCGCACCAGCACCGCCGCATCCTCGGGCACCTGGCTCAGCGGGTAGCTCGCCAGGTCCGGACCCGGGTCTTCGGTGGTGGACCCCTTGGCGGAGGTAGCCCAGCCGCCGAGGTAGATCCCCTCGATGCCCATTCGCTTCATGCTCACGGCCTGCCCGGGTGAGTACGGGCCGAAGGTGGTGATGCTCTTCTTGGCCGCGAAAAGCTCGCGCAGGCGGGGATAGAAGGCCGCCGCGGCTTCCCGCGCGACGGTGTAGTCGGTCGGTATCGTGCCGCGTTGCTCTACTACTTGGCGGGCCGTATAGAGGCGTATCTTCCCGGCGAACCGTGGATCGTCGAAGTATCGCTGCACGGCGGCGACGTCTTCGTCGAACGGGGCGGGGACCTCAGTGTCCGCGTCGATGATGGCCATGGTTTTACGCTCCCCTTCCAGCACGAGTCCGCTGAACGTGAGTCTATCCCTGGTCCTGGGATTTCCATCATGGGTAATTCGCCGATTGCCGAGCCGGGCCAAAACTGTTGTCACACGGCGTACTCCGGATGGCTGCGCAGCGTGTCGCTGGTGCTGTGGTAACTCTAAAGGATTGTGGCGCAATGCTTTTGGGTAGGGACCGCGCCGTGGCGGTTCCTCGGACTCCTGTTCGGCCACCCCACTCAGCAAACTGCACAGACGGATAGACGAAACGACGACCCGCCGCGCCAGCAAACTACGAGTAAGGTCGGTTCGGTGCAGACGGAATTGCGGTACGAGCGTTGGTATGTGCTGTTATCCACGCCGCTGGGACTCGGGCCCAGCACGAGTGAGGTGCGCGTCGTTGACGGGACTCTCCACGTCAAGATGGGGTGGGCGTTCGAGGCCCACATCCCGATCGCGTCGATCACCCACGCCGAAGCCTCCGATGAGCGGACGTTCACCGCGGGCGTGCACTACTCGAATGGCCGCTGGCTGGTCAACGGCTCGGGCAAAGGATTGGTGGCATTGACGATAGAGCCGCCGGTACAGGCGAAAGTGCCGCTCAGGTCGGCCGCGCTGCGTTCGCTGGTGCTCAGCGTGACCGATCCGGACGCACTCATCGCCGCATGTACGGTAGCGACCGCCTAACCCGAACATTGCTGCAGCCAAGCTCGTTGGCGGCGGATGAACTCCGCGTCGACTACCTTTCCGTGGCCGGGGACGTAGATGGTTTCTCGCCCACCGATCGCCCGCAGTCGATCGAGCGTTGCGGGCCAGGCCGCCAGATCGGAGTCGGCATCGATGAACGGGTCGGCAGACTCTTCGACGAGGTCACCGGTGAACATCACGACGCGGTGATCGTGCTCGTCCAACCCGGGGACCACCACGATCAGGTCCGATGTGGTATGGCCACGCCCCGGGTGGGTGATTCTCACATCGCGGTCGCCGAGGTCGATAACGGCGTCGTAGAGGCCGTGCTGGGGCACCCGCAGCGCCGCGAGTGCCCGGTCGATCTCGGCGGCGTCCGCACCGTAACTGAGGGCGTGAGCGCGAATCTGGTCATGGGCTGACGCGAGGTAATCGACAACGTCGGGCGCGCAGTAGATCTCGGCGTCGCTGAAATACGAGGAACCCAGTACATGGTCGAAATGCTTGTGCGTCAACACAATATGGGTCACCGGGCCTCCGGTCAGCTGCCGGACGTCCTCTTCGATCGCGGCGGCCTCGGTCATCGTGGTTCCGCTGTCGATCAGTAATGCGCCAGCGCGCCCGCGCACTAAGCCCACGGTGACGTCGCAGAACGGAAGCCGACAGCGGTGCACGCTGGTGGTCAGTCGTTCCCAGGTGAATCGCATAACAGCAATTTAACGGGCGAACGGGCGGTTGACGTGTCGGGAATTTCGAACATATGGTGCCGGGCGTGGGAACTCCGGACCGCGTTTTTCTCGCTCTGGCGAATCCGGTGCGACGCGAGCTTCTGGAAATTTTGACGCGGCAGCAACTTTGCGTGGGGGAACTGTGCCGCGCGACGCGGGCCTGGTCGCCGACGAGCCGCGGGTGCCCTGAGTCGACGCGTTTGGGCAGCCGCGGCGCCGGGTTATCTTCCGAGGATGGCTGTCTCCGATTCGCGCGAACTCGTCATCGAGGCGACTCCCGACGAGATCATGGACGTGCTCTTCGACATCGAATCCTTGCCCGAGTGGTCGTCGGCTCATCAGAAAGTCGACGTTCTGGAGCGCGATGACCAGGGTCATCCGCTCCGGTCCCGGCAGGTCGTCAAGATCGTGGGAATCACCGAAGAACAGGAGCTCGCCTACACCGTGCACGACGACGGGGTGAGCTGGACGCTGGTCAGTGCTAAACAGCAACGGGCGCAGGATGCCCGCTATACGCTCACCCCCGACGGCGATTCCACCAGGGTCCGGTTCGACTTGACCGTGGATCTCACCGTACCGGTGCCCGGATTCCTGATCAGGAAGGGAACCAAGGGTCTGATGGACACCGCGACCAAGGGGCTCCGCGAGCGAGTGATCGAAGTCAAAAAGGGCGGGTAGCCAGACGACTATCTTCTGGGGCCGCAGTTGGCGACACTGTTCGGTATGGGTCGCACTGCTGCTCGGCGCGTTGGCTTCGCCATCGGCGCACTGGCATTGACGCTCGCGGCGGCCGGCAATGCCGGCACCGGCGTCGTGACGGCGGCGCCGGACGCGCCATTGACGATCAGCAGTCCGGCCTTCGCCAATGGCGCGCCGATACCGGCGCAATACACCTGCAAAGGGGCCGACGTCGCGCCGCCGTTGACGTGGTCGGCGCCGCTGGGGGCGGCACTGGTGGTCGATGATCCGGATGCGGTCAACGGGGTGTACATCCACTGGGTCGTGACCGGGATACCGTTCGGGTCCGGCAGCACCTCGGCCGGTCAGAATCCCGGCGGCGGGAGCACGCTGCCGAATACGGCCGGCCAGTCCGCCTATAAGGGACCCTGTCCGCCCGCCGGCACCGGAACCCATCACTACCGCTTCACGCTCTACCAGCTTCCGAACGACTACCAGCTCCCCGGCGGACTGGCCGGTGCGCGCGCCGCGCAGACCATCGCCGGGGCCGCCACCGCGCAGGCGCAGCTGATCGGAACGTTCGGGGGCTGATCGGCTACCGGTCGTCCAGAATCTGATAAGCCGCGTTGTAGCCGGGCGTGAACGTAATGCCTGGGCCGCCATGGCATCCCGCGCCGCCCAGGTACAGGCCATCGATCGGGATCGGCATGTCCAGAAAGCCCTTCGGGCCGGGCCGGTTGGGTCCCATCAAATCCGGGTGCAACAGGCCGTGACAGAAGTCGCCGGCGGGGGCACCGAACATCGTGTTCATGTGATACGGCGCGAACGTGATATGACGGATCAGGATGTCGGAGAAGTTCGGCGCGAATTTCGTGATTTTGTCGATAACGCGCTGTGCCATTTCGTTTTTCAGGTGGCCGTGCTGGTCGCGGTCGACTTCGACCGGGAACGCGTAGGCGTATGCGCTGGCCGCGTGTTTGCCCGGTGGCGCCATCGCGGGATCGTGCACCGACGGGATTTGCATGCCCATCGACGGGTTGTCTGGAACGAGGCCGCGCCGGCACATCTCCCACTGCTCCTGTTGGGTTTCCGGTGAGCCGAAGATCCCCACCGACTGCTGCATGCCCTCCTCGTTGAGGAACTCATACGGTGGTGCGAACTCGGGCAGCCCGTCAAGTGCGAAATGAAGCTGCACGAATGAGGCGCGGTGGTCGCGTCCGGACACACGTGAGACCAACTCCGCCGGAACATGTTCGGGTGCAATCAGTTCGGTGAGCGTCACGTCGGGCGACAGATTGGACACCACGATCGGCGCCGAAATCGTCGAGCCGTCGCGCAGTCGGACACCGGTTGTCTTGCCGTTCTCGACGAGGATCTCTTCGACCCTGGTGCGGAAGCGGATCTCTCCGCCATGGGAGACGAAAAGCTCGCGCAGGTGTTCGGTGAGCGCGCCGATACCACCCTTGAGTTTGGTCATCATCGCGGTGCTGTCGTCGGGGACCGCCAGCGCGAATGCCAGGCACGCGGCGCTGCCCGGTGTGTAAGGGCCGCGGTAGGTGGAGTTAACCGCCAGAAACGCCAGCATTCCGCGCATCACCGCGTGCTTGTCCTTGTCCGGCAGGTAACGGTCGATCACGTCCATCGCCGAGCCGAACAGCATCTCGTGAATCGCCCGGCGTTCGGCGACATTGGTTGCGCAGTCGTACATTTCGTCGATCGTCTTGGGCTGCTGGCACACATCGAAGCGGCCGAGCGCCCGTGCGGGCGCCTGACTCCAGCCGATCAGCTCGGCCATACCCATGACGGCTTCCATGCCGTGCTTCTCGTTCAAGTGACCCATCAGTTGCATCGGGTCGCGGTAGAAGACCATCGGCTCTTCGCCGTTTTCGCCGATGTTGATCGACATCACTTCGGGTTCTATCGCGGGCAGCGTGTCGAGCCCGAGGTCCTTGGTGAGCTGGCTCGCCGTCGGGAACTGCACCGAGCCCGCGATCTCGTAGCGGAAGCCGTCGATCAATTCAACCGTCGCCGCCATGCCGCCGGCGTAGGTATTGGCTTCCAGGCACACGGTTCGCAGGCCGGCGCGCTGCAGGATCGCCGCGGCGGTCAGCCCGTTGTGCCCGGCGCCGACCACGATCGCGTCGTATTTCGTCGTGCTCATGGTCTCGGCCCTGCCTTCCGTCGGTGGTGTGCGCGTGACAAGAATATGTCAGTACTGACATAATTGGAAGATGTCAGTTCTGACACAAATGGTGCGATACGATCGGCCCGACATGACCGCTCCGATGAATCGCCACGAGCAGCGCCGCCGCTCGACACACGAGGCGCTGCGCCAAGCCGCGCTAAAGAGCTTCGCCCGCAAAGGCTTTGCGAACGTGACGGTCACGGAGTTGGCGGCCGAGGCCGGCGTTACCGAACGCACCTTTTTCCGGCACTTCCCGACCAAGGAGTCGGTGCTGTTCCAGGACTACGAGTCGCAGCTGGAATGGCTGGCCGAGGCGCTTGCGCAACGGCCGGCCTCCGAGTCGCTGTTCGACGCGGTGCTGGCCAGTGTCGCGGCCTTCCCGCACGACCTCGAAGTGGTCCGGCAGGCCGCGACGGCGCGCGCCGAGTTGATCTCCGCCGAACGGATCGCCGGCCACTTGCGGGTCGTGCAGTCCTCGTTCGCCGCCGTGCTGACGGATTTCGTCAGCAAGCGGAATGCGGACGCGCCCGACATCGAACTGGCTGCCGAGGTCGCGGGTTCGGCCCTGGCGGCGGCTCTCGTTGTGGCAGTGGAGTATTGGGGTCGCAACGGCTGTACCGGCGACCTCGGCGAGCTGGTGGCGGCCAGTATCGATGTGGTCCGCTCCGGTCTGGCGTTGCTCGACTGATCCGCCGTTGGCGTTCGCGACGAGAGCCGCAGCGCGATCCGGGAGCGACTCGCCGAGTTCAGGTAGCGCAAGCAGCGGCACTGGCCACCGCGGCCTCCACGAAGCGACGTAGCTCGGCATTGCGGGCACGCGGCAGGAAAGCCAGGGCGACCGGGCTCTGCGGTGCCCCCCGCAGCGGGATGAACCGGACGCCGGGATGAACGTTGCGCCGGACGGCGACGTCCGGGATCACTCCGATGCCTCGATCGGCGGCAACAGATTCGATCCACTCGTCGAAATTCGATGTCTGGACCACAGTCTGCGGGCCCTGGCCCGCCGGCCACGACCAGGGTCCGGTGGTGCCGCTGGCGACGTTGACGACCAGCGGCCATTGCGGGACGTCGGCCCAGTCCAGCGCCGGCTGCTGTGCCAGGCGGGAACGCACCGAACACACCGCCACCCGTGCCTCGTCGAACAGGTGCACGACCCGCACGGCGGTCGAGGTCACCTGGCCGCGCACCACCGCGACGTTCACTTTCCCCTGCTGGACGGCGGCCAGCGCATCGTCGGTGCGGATCAAACTGACCGTCGTTGCGTTGGCCCGCTCAAATCGGGCAACGGTGTCTTGGGCCCACGGGTCGGGCAACAGCCAACTGAATCCGAGACGAATACTGGCCTGCCGCCGCACGGCATCCACGCCGCGTTCGAGTTCGGACAGCACCCGTTCGACGTGCTCGAAGAACGTCCTTCCGGCGTCAGTCATCTCGACGTGGCGGGAGCTGCGATCGAGCAGGGTGACGCCGAGCGCGTCTTCCAATTGTTGAATAGTGCGGCTCAGCGCGGGTTGGGTGATCGTGAGCGCCTCGGATGCGTGGGTGAAGGACTGCAATCGCGCCACCGCGTCGAACGCGCGCAGGTGTCGCAACTCCACTCGGCCGCTGTCCAGCACGCCCATGCCTGACAAGCATAGATGTCGTGCGACAGGCATTTCACTCCTGTTTGCGGTGGCCCTAACGTCGTACTCGAGACGAATGGATCAGAGGAGAGATAATGCCGTTGTTGTACATCGACCTGATCGAAGGGCGCACCCCCTCGGAGGTCCAGGCGTTGCTGGACGCCGCGCATGATGCCGTCATCGGAGCGTTTGCGGTCCCGCCCGGTGACCGCTACCAGGTGGTGCGCACCCATCCCGCGCACGAGATCGTGGCCTGGGACACCGGTCTGGGCATCGACCGCTCGGCGCGGCTGGTGATCGTGCACGTGGTCAGTCGCCAGCGCACCCGCGCCATGAAGGAACGGTTCTACGAGTTGCTGGCGGCCAACCTCGCCGAGCGGTGTGGCGTCGATCCGGCCGATCTGATCGTATCGATCACCGAAAATAGCGACGAGGACTGGTCTTTCGGCCACGGTCGGGCGCAGTTCCTCACCGGGGAACTCCAATGAACACCCGGCTGACTGAGCTGTTCGGCATCGAACACCCGATCATCTCGGCGCCGATGGCCATGGCGTCCGGCGGCCGGCTCGCCGCGGCGGTGACGGCGGCCGGCGGGCTCGGCCTGATCGGCGGTGGGTACGGCAACACCGACTGGCTCCGGCGCGAGTTCGACGAGGCCGGCGCCGCGTTGGTCGGGTGCGGATTCATCACCTGGAGCCTGGCGCGGGCGCCCGAGCTGCTCGACGAAGCCCTGGAACGGGAACCCGCCGCAATCATGTTGTCATTCGGCGACTTTGGGCCGTTCGCCGAGCACATCCGCGAGGCAGGCGTTCCGTTGATGGCCCAGGTGCAGAACCTCGAACACGCCCGGCAGGCCCTGGACAGTGGCGCCGATGTCGTCGTCGCGCAGGGCGGTGAGGCCGGCGGCCACGGCATGACCGTCCGGTCCACCTTCACGTTGGTGCCCGATGTCGTCGACCTCGTCGGCGCGCGCTCTCCCGCAACACTGGTCGTGGCCGCCGGTGGTATCGCCGACGGCCGTGGGCTGGCTGCGGCATTGGCGCTGGGCGCCGACGGCGCGCTGGTCGGCACCCGATTGTGGGCCAGCGCCGAGGCGTTGGTGTCACCTCGGGCTCACCAGCGGGTGGTGGCGGCCAGCGGCGACGATACCTTTCGGACGCGGGTGTACGACGTTGTGCGACAGCTTGATTGGCCCGCCGACTACAATGCGCGAGCGCTGGGCAACCGATTCCTGGACACCTGGCACGGAAACGAGGACCAGCTGGCGGTTGCCCTTCCCGAAGCAGTGGAGGCCTTCGAGAAGGCCTCGGCCACAGAGGATTTCGATGCCGCCGCCATACTCGTCGGCGAGGCGATCGGACTCGTCCGTGATATTCGGCCGGCCGGCGACATCGTAGCCGACATGGCGCGTGACGCCGCCCGGATTCTGGGCCGGCAGGCCTAGTACAACGGCGACCAGTCCGACGTACGCAGCAACCGGCTCTCCCACTGATCGCGATACTTGAGCGCTTCGAACATGTAGCTGCCGGGCCCGCGGTACTCGGGAGGTACCTCTTTGGTCAGCAGATGCACGAGCGCCGCGTAGTTGTTGGAGTCGTCGATCTTCTGCCACAGCACGGCTTCTCGTCGCTGATAGCTTCCGTGCGCGACTTGAAAACAGGCCTGGATGTCCAGGATGCGCATGCGTGCCGGAGCCCGCGACAGCGGCCGGTAGTAGATGTCATTCCAAGAACGGATGTAGTCGTCGAGCGGCGCGTACGGCCAGCCGGTGTCTTCCATGAAGAGGCTGAGCGGGTGAGTTCCAGCATCGGTGGGCACGGCCGAAAGATCGACCGACTGCAACGGCGACCACTCCACCGGCAACAGCAGCTTGCCCGTCACCTCGTGGCGCAGGTTGTCCAGTTCGCGCATCCACGGCTGCAGATCGCCGTGCTGGACGCGCCGCGCCAGCCTCTCCCAGGCGGCACCGTCGGCGATGCCCGTGATCGTGACGACGGTGTAGGAAGGCCCGGTGCCGTGTGCGTGGTTGGTGTACCAGAGCAGGCGGGCATTGTCGTCGTTGGCCAGCGTGGGCATCCAGCCCTCGCGATAAGCAGCCTCGAATTCGTCTTCCCGGGTGCCCACCACTTTGTGGGTCTCATGCAGAAACAGCACCTGGACTCCTAGGTGTCATCGGCGATCAGCGTGGCGAGCTGATCGCGGTTGACCTTGCCGGTTGCGCTGTACGGGATGTTCTCCACGATCGCCAATCGCTCGGGGAACTTGAAGTGTGCGATCAATCCGCGACAGTGTGCGCGCAACTCGTCGAGGGTCACCGGGGCGCACACCACGACGGCCGCACCGACACGTTGCCCCAACTCGTCGTCGGCAATCCCGGCGACCGCGGCGTCTTCGACTGCCGGGTGTGAGCGCAATGCTTCCTCGACCTCGACCGGTCCGAATTTCTCTCCCCCGCGATTGATCGTGTCCTTCAGTCGACCGCTAGGGAAGATGTAACCGTCGGCGTCTTGGCTGGCGAGGTCGCCGGTGCGCAGCCAGCCCTCGGTGACGTTCTGAGCGCAGTTCACCCACAACTCGCCGACCGCGCCGGCCTCGACGTCGTTACCCGTATCGGGGTCTACTACGCGCACTTCGACTCCGGGTAAGGCGCGGCCGACCGACCCGGCGCGCGCCGGGTCGCGGTGATCGTCGGGCAGCAAAGTCGTGTAAGCGCCCAGAGTTTCGGTCTGGCCGAATACGTTGGCCAGCGCCACGTGCGGCAGCGCCGCCATCGCCCGGCGCACCAGACTCAGCGGCGCGGCGGCGGCTCCGTAGGCAAGGGCGATCAGCGACGACAGATCCGTGTTCGGAAAGTCGGGATGGTCGATGATCCGCTGCAGCATCGTCGGCACCATGAACGTTGTGCTGACGCGGTGCTCGGCCACCAGGCGTAGCCATTCGCCGGCGTCGAAACGCGTTTGCACGACCGCGGTGTTGCCCGAATACAGGCTGCCGAGCAGGCCCAGCGCGCCGCCGACGTGGAATAGCGGGACGCTCAGCATGCTCACCAAGGGTTTCGCGCCAGCCCGGAAGGGGCGCGACATCCCAGTGATGCGGCGGGCGAGTTGCTGGCCGCTGATGCTGACGGTTTTCGGGAGTCCCGTTGTGCCGCTGGTGAATAGGATCAACGCGTCACGGTCGTCGGCATCGCCGGCGACCGCATCGTCGGCGGGTTCGGGCCGGCCCAGCAGATCGGTCAGTGTCAATGCCGTGGGGACACCGGCTTCCCGGACCCGCTCGACGTAGTCCTTCCCCGCGACAGCCACGTCGGCGCAGGCGGCATCCTTGTGCAATCCCCGCAATTCCGGCGGCGTCAGTGCGGGATTCATCAGCGCGGGTGCGGCGCCGATGCGTGCCGCGCCGAGCAATGCGGCGATCGACAGCAGGCTGGCCCCGTCGACGACGGCGACGCGCTGTCCGGGCGTGACGCCGTGGGCGGCCAGACTCGACGCGCACTGCCTTACTGCCGTTGCAAGCTCGCCGTAACTGACGGTGTGCCCGCCGACGATCAGGGCGGCCCGGGCGTGATCCCCGCTGGCGGCGGCGTCGTGGATCGTCCCGAAGTTCATACGCGGCTTAGTACAGGGGTGACCACTCGGAGGTGCGCAGCAACCGGCTGGTCCACTGGTCGCGCAGGTCCAGGGCGTCGTACATCCAGGTGCCCGGCGCGCGGTACTCGGCGGGGATGTGGCTGCGGAGCAGGTCAAGCAGCGCGTCGGGACGGCTGATGCGCTGCATCAGGATGACCTCGCGTCGAACATGGCTGCCGAGGGCGGGCTGGAATGCCGCATGCATCGTCAGCATGGAGGACGGCTCCTGGAGGCTCCTGGCGTACACCTCGCCGCAGCGGACGATGTACTCCTCGAACTTGTCCTCGTAGGGCCACATGGTGTCTTCCATGTAGAGAGTCATCTCGTGCTCTCGCCCGTCGACCGGCACCTCGTTGAATTCGATGTCCAGCAGCGGTGACCAGGGCAGCGGCATCAGCAACTTTGCGACGACCTCGTGGCGGAGCTCGTCGAGCCCGCGCATCCAGTCCTGAAGGTCGCCCTTCTGCACTCGCAGCGTCAGCTTCTCCCACGCCGCGCCGTCGCGGACGGCGGTCACCGTCACGACCGTGTACGCGGGGCCGCTGCCGTGCGCCTGGTTGGCGTACCAAAGCAACCGGGCATCGTCGCCGCGCCCGAGCATCGGCATCCAGCCGTCACGGAAGGCGGCTTCGAACTCGTCCTCTTTACGGCCGCGGACCGTGTGCAGCTCGTGCATGAACAGCACGCACAAACCTCCCATTCGCGGCGGTGGGCTCAACGCCGCTCAACGGACGGTAACTCCGGCAGATTGCCACGTCCAGGCCGGGTTAGTCGTATGCACAATTGCGCCCAGTCGCCCGACCTAGACAGCCGAGTTGAGAATCTGGTTTGCTCAACTCGGTACCGTCCTTACCGGGCAGGAGTTCTCCTATGGCAAGGCTCGACGTACCGGAGGGCCCGGGTGGCGAAGCCGCCATGATCTGGACGCTGCGGCCACAGCTCGGCGGCATGGTCGAACGGATGATCCGCGGCGCCTATCAGCAGAGCATCCTGCCGGCCGACGAGCGCGAGTTGGCGAGAATGCGGATCGCGCAGATCAACGATTGCGTGGCGTGCTCGGGTTTTCGCGCGCAGTCGGTGCTCGACGCCGGTGTGGCACCCGAGTTGTACGACAACGTCGCCGCATACGCCGGCTACCTCGGCTATACGCCACGCCAACGCCTCGCCATCGAGTTCGCGGAGCGGTTCGCCAACGACCATGCGTCGATGGATGACGCGTTCTTCCAACGACTTCGGGAATCGTTCTCCGACGAGGAGATCCTGGATCTCACGCTGTGCGTCGCGGTATTTCTGGGCCTGGGTCGTTCCCTGACCGTGCTGGGCGTCGACCAGTCGTGCGCCATCGACCTCTGACAAAACCGGAAGGAACCAATGGACATCGCCACCGTCGACGAATTGCTGAGCACCACGCGGTCGGTTCGTAAGCGTCTCGACCTGACCCGGCCGGTCGGTCGCGAGGTGATTCTGGAGTGCATCCGGCTGGCGATGCAGGCGCCGACGGCCAGCAACACACAGGACTGGCGCTGGCTGGTGGTGACCGACGCGGACAAGCGCGCGGCGATCGCCGAGATCTACCGCAGCATCGGGTCGCAGTATCTGGCGTACGCGGTCGACAACGCGACCGACCCGCAGACCCAGCGGGTGTATCAGAGCGCGATGAGTCTGACCGACACGCTGGGACATGTTCCGGTGCACGTCATCCCCTGTCTGAACCAGCGCATCGACACGGCGGAGCCGGGCATCGCCGCGGCGGCCTGGGCTTCGATCATCCCGGCCGGCTGGAGCTTTCTGCTGGCGCTTCGCTCGCGCGGGCTGGGCTCGGTGTGGACGACGATGCATCTGTTCAAGGAGAAAGAAGTGGCCGAGCTGCTCGGCATTCCGCCGACCGTCACGCAGGCCGCGCTGTTCCCTGTCGCCTACACGATCGGCACCGACTTCCGCCCGGCCACGCGGCCGCCGGCGGAGACCATCACGTTCTGGGACGCCTGGGGAGATAGCTGATGCAGTCCTACACCGTGCGATTCCACGTCGACGCGCCGCCGAAAAAGGTGTGGCGGGTGCTGCATCCCCCGGTGCCACCGAACGCGCCGCGCCCGCGAGTGCTCAAGTGGCCGACCGGCAGCATGGAAATCCTGAACGAGGGCAACGAGGCCGGTGAGGGCCTGGTCCGCACCTGTGTCTTCCCGGTCCCCCGGTACCTGCTGTCGGGCGGCAGGGCGCGGTCGTGGGAGACGGTGACCGAAGCCGAGCTGAACAAGCTGTCGCGCTACATCGCCGTCGGCGCGCCGCTGTGGTCGCGCGCCGAGGGATATCACCAGCTCGAGGAGCAGCCCGACGGCACTACCGTGCTGACGTTTCACGAGACATATCACGCCTACAACCCGGTGCTGCGCTTCTTTCTCGAGCGCCCGGTGCACGCCAGGATTTCGCGGGACAACCTCGACACCTACCAGCACGCGCTCGGCTACGCCGGCAAGGTCCGACGGCTGCCCTAACCGTTCGACGCGCTCCGCCGATCTCACAGAGATGTGAATTAGGTTCTTGACCCCGGTACCCTCGATCTCTATGGGTGGAGTACCTACCGCAGCACGGTTGGCTGCGGCGAGTCTGATGGTCGCGGGCTGGGCCGCCGCGTCCACCGTGGCGGCCAGCGCCGACCCGGACGACACACGTGGTCCGGCGCCGGGGCCGGCACCGGGGCAATCAGCGTCGCCATCACCGGCATCACCCGCGGCGTCGCCGTCGGCGTCACCCTCGCCCGCACCGCCCGGGGGCGCACCGAAGACGGTCATGGACAAAGACGGCCTGTACGCGGTGGGTACCGACATCGTGCCGGGCATCTACAGCAGCGGTGGCCCGGTCGGCAACGGCACTTGCTACTGGAAGCGGACCGCCAACCCGGACGGCGCCCTGATCGATAACTCGCTCACCAAGAAGCCGCAGGTGGTCAAGATCGAGCCGACGGACAAGGCGTTCAAGACGGATGGCTGTCAGCCCTGGCAGTTGACGCCGGACGCTCCCGCGCCCGCCGACGTCCCCGGGCCGGTTGCGGGGGCCCAACTGCAGGGCACCCTGGGCACGCTCAATGGGCTGCTGGGGCCGAACGGAATGCGCGTTCCCGGCACCTGACCGTGGCCAGTCCCCAACAGATTGTCGTCGTTGGTGCGGGAGTCAGCGGACTGACGTCGGCCCTGTGCCTGGCCGAAGCCGGGTGGCCGGTGCGGGTGTGGAGCGCCGCACCGCCCGAGCGGACAACATCGGTAGTGGCCGGTGCGGTCTGGGCCCCGCCCCGACCGGCCGAACGCGCCGCCGAGACAATCGCGTGGATCCGGCATTCGCTGGAAGTTTTTCGCGAACTGGCCGCCGATCCCGACTCCGGGGTGCAGCTTTCGCCGGCGCTGGCTGTCGGCGAATTGACCGCGACCGAATCGATGTCGTCGGCGGCGCAGTTGATTCCCGCGTTGCGGCCGGCCCATCCAACCGATCTGCCCGAGGGGTTCCGGGTCGGGTTTCGCGCGACCCTGCCGATGATCGACATGCCGCACTACCTCGGCTACCTCACGCACCGCCTTGCCGCGGCCGGCTGCGAGATCGAGGAACACCCGGTGCGGTCACTGGCCGAGGCCGCCGATGCAGCGCCGATCGTGATCAACTGCTCCGGTCTCGGCGCCCGTGCACTGGTGGGCGACGACACGGTCCGGCCACTGTTCGGCCAGCATGTCATCCTCGCCAATCCTGGTCTGCGACAACCATTTCTAGAGATCAACAACGGCCCGGAATGGGTGTGCTACTTCCCGCACCCACAACGCGTGGTGTGTGGCGGGATCAGCATCCCGGACCGTTGGGACACCACCGCCGAACCCGACATCACCGAACGCATCCTGGCGCGCTGTCGCCGGATCGAGCCGAGGCTGGGCGAGGCCGAGGTGCTGGAGACGATTACCGGGCTACGGCCCGATCGTCCCTCGGTGCGGCTCGAAGCCGAGCCACTCGGAAAGGCGCGCTGCATCCACAACTACGGACACGGTGGCAATGGCGTGACGTTGTCCTGGGGTTGCGCGCGCGATGTAGTGCGGCTGGTCAGTCCTGATCGCTGACCGGCACCAGCGCTGTCTCCACCGACGCGTACGTCGGCAGCAACGGGTGCAGTCCGCAGGCGGCGATGGTTCGGGCCACGATGGGCTGGCTGGTAACGAGTCGCAATGCGACGCCGCGACTGCGGCACTCGGCTGCCTCGTGTGCCAGCGCGGCATAACCGCATGAGCCCATGAAATCGAGGTCGCACACGTCGATGACGAACGGACCGGGCGCGACGGTTTCGGCGGCCCCGCGGCTCAGCACGTTCTGCCACGCGGTCTCGTTGCTGGCATCGATGTCGCCGCCGACATGGACGACTACTGACGAACCGGTGCGCCTGGTAACCGTGCGCAAGCCGCTTGGCGCGCAGCCACGGTACGACCCGTTGTGGGGCCGCGCTATGCCGATCGAGGCAGTGTCCATCTCTGCGACATCCCGTCGTCGTGGGCAGTATCGGGCGACGCCGTCCGTCTCCCGAAAAGGCCGGCAGGGCTGGCGTCAAACCGACCCCCGCCGGTTTTCGCGTCGTTGCTGAGCATATGTGCAATTGAGATTTGCCGAGTGCATTTGCGCAAATCGACCGGGTTTACTCGCCGGGCTACGGCCGAAGGTCACTGAAAGCCTTACCATTTCAGAAACGGTAGCCAACGACGAACCGAAACGGTGGAAAACCCGTGAGCATCGATTACGCGCTTCACGCTCACATCGCCACCATTACGATCAACCGCCCCGACACGCGCAACTCGCTGGATATGGAACATTTCCGCGATTTGGCTCAGGCGTGGGCCGACTTCCGTGACGACGACGGCGCCTGGGTTGCTGTGGTCACCGGCGTAGGGCCGGATTTCTGCACCGGAGCAGATCTGAAGAAATTCATTCCCGAACTGACCGGCGACCTTCCCAAGCCTGACTGCTGGGACGCACTCGACGCCATCCACGCCGTGTTGCATCGTTTCCCGGTGTATAAGCCGATCATCGCGGCGGTGAACGGAACGTGTGTCGCGGGTGGCTTTGAAATGTTGGGCTGCACCGACATCCGCGTCGCGGTGCCCGAAGCGCGGTTCGCCTTGATGGAACCCAAGCGCGGCCTTTTCGCCGGCGGCGGCAGCACGGTGCGGCTGCCGCGCCAGATCCCCTACGCCCTGGCGATGGAGCTGCTGCTGACCGCCGACATGGTGGACGCGCCGCGCGCCCTGGCCATGGGGCTGCTGAACCAGGTCGTGCCGGGCGAGCGGCTGATGGACACCGCCTATGACTACGCGCAGCGCATCGCCGCCAACGCGCCGCTCGCGGTCTATGCGACCAAACGGTCTGCGGTTGAAGGGCTGACGCTCGATCTCGAAGCGGCCTACGACAACGAGACTCGGCACAGCGACCGGGTTTTCGCGACCGAGGACGCCAAGGAAGGGCCGCGTGCCTTCACCGAGAAGCGACCGCCGCGGTGGCAGGCGCGCTGAGAGATCAGCCGCGGGTGCGCCGGTCGACGTCGCCGACCACCAGCGACAGCAACCAGCTCACGATCGACAACAGGATCGCGGCCCAGATCGCCGTCCACCAGAAGTGGTCGATCGCCAGTCCCCAGTGCGTGGTGTGTTCGGTGATCCACGCCGTGAGCCAGAGCATCAACGCGTTGACGACGATGTGGAACAGTCCCAGGGTCACGATGTACAGCGGAATGGACAGGAACGTAACGATCGGCTTGATGAACGCGTTGACCAGCCCGAAGACCACGGCCACGACGAAGATGATGCCGATGCGTTCCAGCGGCGTCTTGCCGCCGACGAAGCTCAGCCCGTGAACGAAGTGGGTGACGATCCACATGGCAAAACCCGTCAAGGCGGCGCGAAGCAGAAAGGAGCCCATGCCGCAAGATCCTGCCATCCGAATTGAATGCCCGGCAGGGCCATTCGGCCCATGCCGCTAGGCGGTCAGATTCAGTTGAGCGCGTAAAAGCGTTGCGCGTTGCGGCTGGCGATCTTCTCGCGCGCCTGCTCGCTGATGTCCGCGCGGGTGCGCAGGTGCTTGGTGCTCTCCGGCCACTCGCCGTCCCAGTGCGGGTAGTCGCTGGCGAACATGATGAAGTCGGCGCCCAGCACGTCGATCACGCCGGGCAGGATCGGTTCCTCCGGCTCACACGTCACGAAGATGTTGCCCGCAGCCAGATATTCGTGCGGGTCGCGCCGCCAGCCGCGTTCGACCCAGTCGCCTCGCTTCGCGTAGTGCTCGTGCAGGCGGTCCATGAAGAACGGAACCCAGCCGGCGCCCGCTTCCAGGAAGGCAACCCGCAAGGCGGGGTGGCGCTCGAAGACGCCGCCGGAAACCATCGCCGTCATCGCCGTCATCTGGTCGAACGGAAAGCTGATGCAGTGCACCTGGATGTAATTGGTGAAGCGGTCCACGCCGATCTTCGGCAGATGAATTCCGGGGGCGCCGTGAATGCCCAGCGGCATCTCGAGTTCCACCGCGGCGGCGTAGAACGCGTCGAGATCGGGATGATCCAGGTTGCGGGTCTTCAGCGCCGGTGGGACCAGAGTCGCCACCAGGCCGAGTTCCTTGGCTTCGGTCATGACGTCGACGGCCGGCTGTCCGTGCTCGATCGGGGTCACGGCCACGCCGCGCAACCGGCCGCCCGACGAGGCGCAGTAATCCGCGATCCACTGGTTGTAGAGCCGCGCGAATCCCGCAGCGAATTCCGGGTCTTCGAGGCTGGGCGCGCAGAGTCCCAGGCTCGGGTACAGGACCATCGTGTCGATGTGGTCGCGGTCGGCGTCGCCCAGCACGCCGTCGGGTGACGAGCAGTTGATGTTGGGCGACTTGCTGATTCCGTGTTCGGGCGGACAGCCGGCACCCGGGCCGCGATCCTCCGGATAGTTTCGGCCTTCGATCATCAGCCGGAGGCGTCGGTCGGTGCTGGGCTTGACGTGATCGGGCCACCGCTTGATCGCTTCGATCGCCAGCGAGGAATTCTCGGCGACATGTCCATCGGCATCGATGATTCGCATATTCCCGGAACTTACTCCGGCGCCGTGGATGGTCAAACGGCTCGCGGTGCGCCACGATGCTTCACGTGACAACTCAACGGATCAACGCCGATCAGCGAAATTCGTTCATTGCCGCGATGCTGGGCTGGACGATGGACGCCTTCGACTACTTCATCGTCGTGTTCGTCTATGCCGACATCGCAAAGACTTTCCACCACAGCAAGGCCGAGGTCGCCTTCATCACGACGGCGACTCTGGCCATGCGCCCGGTGGGTGCCTTGTTGTTCGGGCTGTGGGCCGACCGGGTCGGCCGGCGCACGCCGCTGATGGTGGACGTGATCTTCTACTCCATCGTCGGTTTCCTTTGCGCATTCGCGCCCAACTTCACCGTCCTGGTCATCCTGCGGCTGTTGTACGGCCTTGGCATGGGGGGTGAATGGGGGCTGGGTGCGGCCCTGGCCATGGAGAAGGTTCCCGTCGAGAGGCGCGGCTTTTTCTCCGGCCTGCTGCAGGAGGGCTACGCCTTCGGCTACCTACTGGCCAGCATCGGATCGCTGGTGGTGATGGACTGGTTGGGGCTGTCGTGGCGTTGGCTGTTCGGTCTGTCGATCATCCCGGCGTTGATCAGCCTGATCATCCGGTACCGGGTGCAAGAGTCCGAGGTGTGGGAAGCAGCCCAGGATCAGATGAAACTGACCAACACCAAAGTCACCGACGTGCTGCGCGACGGAAAGATCGTCCGCCGGTTCTTCTATCTGGTGGCGCTGATGACGGCCTTCAACTGGATGAGCCACGGCACGCAGGACGTCTACCCGACGTTCTTGGGTTCGACGGCCAACCACGGCGCCGGCCTGGACAGCGTGACGGTGAAATGGATCGTGGTGGTGTACAACATCGGTGCCATCCTCGGCGGTCTGTTCTTCGGCTCGATGTCACAACGGTTCAGCCGCCGCTACACCGTGATCTTCTGCGCGATCCTGGGGTTGCCGATCGTGCCGCTGTTCGCGTTCTCCCGTACCGCGGCGATGCTGTGTCTCGGTTCGTTTTTGATGCAGGTCTGCGTGCAAGGCGCGTGGGGTGTGATCCCGGCACACCTGACCGAGTTGTCGCCGGATGCCATCCGCGGCCTCTACCCCGGGGTGACGTACCAGCTGGGCAATCTGCTGGCCGCGTTCAACCTGCCGATCCAGGAACGACTGGCCGAGACGCACGGCTATCCGTTCGCGCTGGCCGCCACGATTGTGCCGGTGCTATGTGTCGTGGCGTTCCTGACGTTTATCGGTAAGGACGCGACGGGACTTCGCTTCGGTACCGCCGAAACCGCTTTTCTGCCAACGGAAGCCAAATGATCTAAAGGGGCGCTTGCTCGCTGAGCGCGCGTCGCAGCATGTGCATCGCAACCGTAGCCGAGCGTTCGCGGACATCGGAACGGTTGCCGGGCAGTCGCAGTGTCCGGGTGACAATCTGGTCCGCGGCGCCGGGGGCGCCAAGTCGAACGGTGAAACAGACCGTGCCCACCGGCTTCTCCGGCGTGCCCCCGCCGGGGCCGGCGATGCCGGTGATCGCGACGGCGGTATCGGCGCCGAAACGGCGTAACGCGCCGGCGGCCATCGCCTCGGCCACCGGCTCCGACACCGCGCCGTGTGCGTCGATCAGTGCCGCATCCACGCCGAGTAGCTGCACCTTCGCGTCGTTGGAGTAGCTCACCACGCCGCCCATCACGTAGTCCGACGATCCGGGCCGGTCGGTCAGCCGAGCGGCCACCAGCCCCGCGGTGCAGGATTCCGCGGTGGCTATCCGGCGCCCGGCCAGAAGCCGCGCGACCACATCGTCGACGTGTGATCCGTCTTCGGAGTACAGCTGCTGACCGTGCCGGTCACGCAGCAACTTTGTCAGTTGGGCGTAGACCTGCGCCGCGTCGGGCTCGTACCGGGTGACCATTTCGATCTCGCCCCGCCGCAGACAGGTGGTGATCTCCAGCGCGTCGAATCCGGCGACGGAATTCCGCGCATCACGCAGTGTTTCGGCCAGCCCCGACTCGGGCAGCCCGAACATCCGGATGGTGTCCTGGCGGTAGATCGTGCGGCCGGCGATCGCGTCGCGCGCCGCCGGGGTCTCGATGGCCGTGTGCCACATCGGCTGAAGCTCGCGCGGAGGGCCGGGAAGCACGATCACCGTAGGCTTTCCGGGCACCACGACGCCCGGGGCGGTGCCCACCGGGTCGAGCACCTGAGCACCGGCGGGAACCATGGCCTGTTTGCGGTTGGCCGCGCGCACCGCGTCGAAGCTTTCCGAATCAAAGTGCGCCATAAGCTTTTTGAGAATGTTGGCGATCTTGTCTTCGACAACTTGATCGAGCAGCAGCTCGCGTTCACAGAACCGTGCCACCACCTCGACGGTCATGTCGTCAGCCGTCGGGCCCAGTCCCCCGCTGGTGACTATCAGGTCCACGCCCTGTTCGGCCATGAAGCGCAGTTGTGCCTCGATATCGGAGGGACGATCGCCGCAGATGGTGATGTGGGCCAGCTCCACGCCCAATTCGAGCAGCCGGTCGGCGATCCACGGGCCGTTTCGGTCCTGGACGCGTCCGGTGAGGACTTCGGTTCCAGTGACGACGATGCCTGCGCGTGCGCTCACCGGCATGAGCCTACTGGCGCGGGAACGCGGTAATGGCGCCGAGTGTGCATCGCGTCAGCCCTCGGCGAGGTAGCGCTCGACCGTCGCGACTTTCCGGGTCATCGCGTCCGCGACGCCGGCGCGCATGTCCACCTTGATCACCGTGCTGACCCTGGGGGCGCGAGCGGCCACGGCCTCGACGGCGCGCTGCACGACCGCCATCACTTCCTCCCAGGTATCGCCCTCGATCACGGTGAACATCGAATCGGTCTTGTTGGGCAACCCGGAGTCGCGCACCACCCGCACCGCTTCGGCGACGATCTCGCCCACGCCCTCGCCGACGCCGAGCGGGGTGACCGAGAACGCGACAAGGACAGACACCCGTCGAGCCTACCCATCGCGCCTGGCAGCATCGAACCATGCGGGTTCTGGTGCAACGGGTCTCGTCGGCAGCGGTGGCCGTCGACGGCCGGGTGGTCGGTGCCATCCGGCCCGAAGGTCAGGGCCTGCTGGCATTCGTCGGCGTCACACACACCGACGATGCCGACAAGGCGCGCCGTCTTGCCGAGAAGCTGTGGAACCTCCGCATTCTCGCCGACGAACGTTCGGCGGCCGACATCGATGCCCCGATCCTGGTGGTCATCCAATTCACGCTTTATGCCGACACCGCGAAGGGCCGCCGGCCGTCCTGGAACGCGGCGGCTCCCGGGGCGATCGCCGAGCCACTGGTCGCGGCGTTCGCGGAGGAGTTGCGCGGCTTGGGCGCCCGCGTCGAAACCGGCGTGTTCGGAGCGAATATGCAGGTCGAATTGGTCAACGAGGGGCCAGTAACGGTGTTTCTTGAACTCTGAAGACGCCCTCGCAGGTACCGTGGATCTCGGTTGATCCACATAGGAGGGGCGATCGTGAGCACTGCGCCTGAATCTGGGCCCGCATTCGGCTCGCTCCGTTCCGATGACGACCAATGGGACATCGTCAGCAGCGTGGGCTACACCGCTCTCCTGGTGGCGGGATGGCGCGCTGTGCACGCCCTGAGCGCACAACCGCTGGTCCGCGACGAATACGCGAAGCTATTCGTCGAGGCCTCGCAGGACCCGTATTTGGCCGGTGCGCTTGCCAATCCGGGAAGTACCGACGACGAGACCGCGTTTCCGCGTCTCTACGGTGTGCAAACGCGGTTTTTCGATGACTTCTTCAGCTCCGCGGCCGACGCGGGCATCCGGCAAGCGGTGATCGTCGCCGCCGGATTGGACTCCCGCGCGTATCGCCTCCAATGGCCTTCCGGAACAAGCATTTTCGAAGTCGACCTGCCAAAAGTCCTGGAATTCAAGGCTCGTGTGCTGAGCGAGCACGGCGCGGTGCCCAAGGCGTCGCGGGTTGAAGTCGCAGCCGACTTGCGCACCGACTGGTCCAGGCCACTGGAAGCGGCCGGCTTCGACACCGAAAGGCCGAGCGCGTGGTCGGTCGAGGGGATATTGCCCTACCTGACCGACGAAGCCCAGAACACCCTGTTCACCCGGATCAGCGGACTCAGCGCACCCGGCAGCCGAATCGCCATCGGCGCACTGGGATCGCGACTGGACCACGATCAGCTCGAAGCGCTGGAAACCAACCACCCCGGGGTCAACCTGTCCGGCGATGTGGACTTCTCCGCCCTGACGTATGAGCCCCAGGGCGAACCGGCCGAATGGCTGGCCGCACACGGCTGGAGCGTCGAGCCCGTCCGCAACACCCTGGACCTACAGGCCGGCTACGGGATGACGCCCCCCGCCGTCGACGTGAAGATCGACAGTTTCATGCATTCGCAGTACATAACGGCTACCAGGTGACGGATGGAGTCGACGTGGTGACTATGACGATGCTCTCGCCCGCCGACGCCATTGCCGAGATCGCGGCCAGTGCACCAGGACCGCGAGTCGGCGCCTTCTTCGATCTCGACGGCACCCTGGTGGACGGCTTCACGGCCGCGGTTCATGTCGGCGACCGGATCCGGCGCCGGCAGGTCGGGCTCGGCGAGCTGGTCGGCGTATTCGATGCCGCCCTGCGCTATCGATTCGGCCGCCTGGAATTCGAGCGCCTCATCGTCCGGGCCGCGGGATATCTGCGAGGCGAATCACTGCTCGAGCTCGATGAGCTGGGCGAGCGGTTGTTCGTCGAACGTGTTGCCTCACGCCTGTATTCGCACATGCACGACATCGTGCACGCGCATCAGCAGCGCGGGCATACCGTGGTGCTGAGTTCCTCGGCGCTGTCGATCCAGGCGCTGCCGGTCGCGCGTTTTCTCGGCATCTCCAACGTGCAGTGCAACCGTTTCGAGCTGGACGCGCTCGGACGCCTCACCGGCGGAATCGTCAGACCGATCGTCTGGGGAACGACGAAAGCGGCCGCGGTGCAACAGTTCTGCACCGAAAACGATGTCGCGGTGCAACACAGCTACTTCTATGCCGACGGCGACGAGGACGCCGCGTCGATGTCGGTGGTCGGCTATCCGCGACCGGTGAATCCTCGCTCGGGCCTGGCCGCCGCGGCGGCAGCGCACGGCTGGCCGGTGATGTGCCTCGCCTCGGTGCGGCGCCGGCCGATGCGGACGCTGCGGTACCTGACGAACCACGTCCGCCGCGAATCCTAGGGTTTCAGCAGAATCTTCACGTCGTCACCGGATCGCGACTCCGCGGTCGCGTAGCCCTTGGCGGCTTCGTCCAAAGGCATCGATGTGGTGAAGATGCCGTCGACGTCGAGTCGGCCCGATTGCAGCAGCGGTATCAACTCCGGCCAGGTGCGCTGGACCGGCGCCGTGGTGAATCGGAGGCTGGTGCTGCGAATCAGGCAGCCCAAGGCGTTGAGCGGGAACGGATTCATATCGTGCACACCGACAACCGAGACGGTGCCCCCGGGCCGGACGAGGTTGATCGCGTCTGTCAGAGAGGAATCCGTGGCGACGGCGTCGATCACCGCGTCGGCGCCCCGTCCGCCGGTGGCCGTCATGATCGCCTCGAGCGCCGGCGCTTTGAGCGGCGTCGCACCCCACCCCGCCGCGCGGTTCAAGCGGCCATCGACCATATCGATTGCGAAAACCGTTGCAGCACCCTGAAAAAACGCACTGCGCAGCGCGCACAAACCAACAGCGCCCAATCCGACGACCGCGACGGCGCCGCCGAACGGAATGTCGGCACGCTGCGCCGCCGCCCAGCCGGTGGCCAGGTTGTCGGTGAGCAGCAGAGCCTGTTCGGTGCTGATGCCGTCGGGCATCTTCAGCAACTGGAAATCGGCGGCCGGCACGGCCAGCAGATCGGCTTGCGCACCACCGAGCAGGCCCCCGCCGAAGATCTGAAAACCGGAGTAGCACAAGACCGGATCGCGGGTCGCGCACCCCGGGCACTTTCCGCAGCCGGTGACCGACGACACCATGACTTGATCTCCGGCT
The DNA here is from genome assembly GCF_900176255.2 of Mycobacterium ahvazicum. Lineage (GTDB taxonomy): Bacteria > Actinomycetota > Actinomycetes > Mycobacteriales > Mycobacteriaceae > Mycobacterium > Mycobacterium ahvazicum. Next base: position 364,818 of record NZ_FXEG02000003.1, on the reverse strand, counting down.
CGGACAGTGCGCACCTCGGGCCCGACTTCCACCACGGTGCCGACCGCCTCGTGGCCCAGCGCGACCGGGTCGGGCATCGGAAAGTCGGCCTCGTAGAAATGCAGGTCGGATCCGCAGATGCCGGCGGCGGTGACCTCGACAACCGCTCCGTCGGGGCCCGGAAGGACAGGATCGGGACGGGTGTCGACCCGGATGTTGCGGGGGCCGTCGACGACTACCGTGCGCATAGTGCTGTGCTCACTTTCCTGGTCGGATTAGGAACTGCGTTGTCGCACAACAAATTGAGACCAGTCGGGCTCGCGTACCGCGGTCCAGTATTCGTTGAGGCGCCACGGGCTGACCGTGTGGATTTCGCCGTCGGCGTTCTTGAAGTAGGAGTGTTTGACCGCGGGATGGGACCACACCATTTTCTTGATCTGGGTCTGCGTCCGTCGGTGCCAGTCGGTCGCGGCTTCGGCCCTGGGTTCCATCGAGTGCACGTCGACGTCGGCCAGTCGCGCGAGACACTGGTCGATGTAGCGCATCTGCAGTTCGGACTGGAAGATCAGGCTGCCGCCGTGGGCGAGGTGGGTGCCGGGTCCGTAGATGATGAAGAAGTTGGGGAAATCGGGAACTGTGATGCCCAGGTAGGCGTACGGGCGGCTCCCCCACATCTGGTGTAAGTCAATTCCGTTGCGGCCGGTCACTTTCAGCGGCCACAACACGTCGGTGTGCCGGAACCCGGTGGCGTAGACGATGATGTCGACTTCGTGCTCGACACCATCTTCGGTGACGACGCCGCGGGGTGTGATCTTCTGGATCGCGGTGCGCACCAGTTCGACGTTGTCGCGCTGCAAGGTCTGCAGCCAGCTGCCGTTGTCTTGTAGCGTGCGTTTGCCGCAGGCGGGATAGTCGGGCATCACCTTGGCCAACAGTTCTTGGGAGTCTGGGCCGTCGCCGACCTGGCTGGTGATCCACTGCGAGAACATCATCGCCGCGGCGGCGTTGATGTCGCTGACGGCATCCTCGCCCGCGTAGTTCGGGTCGCCTTCGGCGGCGTCGAGGCCCTTGTCCGAGCCGGGCCACAGGACGAGGAAGCGGTACCACCGTCCGTAGAACGGCAGGTTCGTCATCGCCCAGCGCACGCCGTCGCCGACTTCGTCGTGGTACATCGCGTTCGGGAACATCCACTGCGCGGTCCGCTGGAACACGGTGAGGTGCCCGACGTCCCCGGCGACCGCAGGTGCGATCTGAAAGCCGCTGGCGCCGGCCCCGATCAAGGCAACCCGCTTGCCGCGGAGATCGACTGAGTGATCCCAGGCCGCGGAGTGAAAAGACGGTCCCGCAAAGCTTTCGGCCCCGTCGAACTCGGGGATCTGCGGCCGGTTCAGCTGGCCGACCGCGGTGATGAGGGCCCGGGCGCGCAGGGTCTCGGTTTCGCCGTCGACACCGCGCAGCGACACTGTCCACGCGCCGGCGTCGTCGTTCCACTCGGCCGCGACGACCTCGGTGTTCCACCGGACATGCTCATTCAGGTCGTGCTTGGCCATGACCTTGGTGAAGTAGTGCTGCAGCTCGTGCTGCTCGGCGAAGAAGTGCGTCCAGTCGTTGTTGGGTTCGAAGCTGTAGCAATAGAAGTGATTCGCCACGTCCACGCGAGCTCCGGGATAGCTGTTCTCCCACCATGTTCCGCCGGGGCCGGCGTTCTTCTCCACGATGGTGAAGGCAATGTTGGCTTGTTGAAGACGCACGCCGGCCAAGATGCCGGATTCGCCGCACCCGATGACCAGGACCGGGAGGTCGGCGCCTCGCCCGGCCGGTAGTGGCGCCGGGCGGCGAGGGTCGGTGCCGTCAAGGTCGAGTTCCTCGGCGACCAGGGATTGGTAGTCGTCGGGAACATGTTCGCAGGCGGCCCAGTCCATCATCTCCCGGATGAGTTCCGGGCTCAGTGGCTCCGGCTCGGGGCACCCGCGGTCGCGGTATTCGCTGATGACGGTCAGCGCCTCGGCGCGGGCACGGGCTTTGTCCTCCTCCGACATGAACCCCTGCACCTCGTTGAGGAAGATGCCCATCTGCTTGTAGTCGCGGATGAAGCGGGGGTCGCCGGTGATGTGGACGAGCGACAACAGCAGCGTGGGAACGCTGACGTCCTCCAAAGCCGCCGCGATTTCCGGCGTTGACGTGGTGAAAGGGCGGCCGGAGTAGGGGCTTCGCATCGAGCCGTTCCTTTCGGTGGAGCCGGGGATCCTATTACGCTACTCTGCGTTTCGTAATTGGCAGCACTACGGTACCCGCTGGCGGCGGAGCGGATCAAGGGTCGGCACCGCGTCGTCCGCGGATGGCAAATTTTGGTGGGTGTGACCCTTGTTAATATTTGCTTCGTGACTGCCAGAGATGGCTGGCCAGTGCGCCGCGGACAGCGCGGCGGCGCTCCCGTTTCGTCGCGACAGGTAGGAACGGATTTGAAGCGCAACCGATTTGGCGCCGCGCTCAGTGTCGCGGTCACCAGTGCACTGCTGTTATCCGGATGCGGCGCCGACAACAATGCCGCGGGGAACTCCACGACGCCGACCTCGCCGGTGAAGGTGAATTGCGGCGGCAAGGCGAAGCTGAAAGCCAGTGGATCGACGGCACAGGCCAACGCGATGACGCGGTTCATCAAGGCGTTCGAACAGGCGTGCCCCGGCCAGACCCTGGACTACACCGCGAACGGCTCGGGTGCCGGGATCAGTGAATTCACGGGCAACCAAACCGATTTCGGTGGCTCGGACTCACCGCTGGCAGGCAATGAGTACGCGGCGGCCCAGGACCGTTGCGGTTCGCCGGCCTGGGACCTGCCGGTGGTATTCGGGCCGATCGCGATCACCTTCAACGTCAAGGGCACCGCATCGCTGAACCTCGATGCCCAGACGGCCGCGAAGATCTTCAAGGGAGCGATCACCACGTGGAACGATCCCGCGATCCAGGCGCTCAATAAGGGCGTGACGCTGCCCGCCGAACCGATTCGGGTCGTGTTCCGCAGCGATATGTCCGGGACCACGGACAACTTCCAGAAGTACCTCGACGCGGCGTCGGGGGGCGTGTGGGGCAAAGGCGCCGGCAAGGCGTTCAACGGCGGTGTCGGGGAGGGCGCCAAAGGCAACGACGGCACCTCGTCGGCGGTCAAGGCCACCGAAGGGGCGATCACCTATAACGAGTGGTCGTTCGCCGAGGCGAAGAACCTGAACATGGCGAAGATCGTCACTGCGGCCGGTCCGGACCCGGTATCGATCAGCGCCGACTCGGTGAGCAAGACGATCGCGGGTGCGGCCGTCATCGGCCGGGACAACGACATGGTGCTCGACACCGTGTCGTTCTATAACCCCACCCAGTCCGGCGCCTATCCGATCGTGATGGCGACCTATGAGATCGTCTGCTCGAAGTATGCGGATCCGCAGGTCGGTACCGCCGTGCGCGCATTCTTGGAGAGCGCTCTCGGGGCCGGCCAGGAAGGCCTGGCGGACAACGGATACATACCGATTCCCACCGAATGGAAGTCCTGGTTGTTGGCTTCGGTCAACGCGGTCGCCTGACGTAGTAGTGAAACCTGTTCCAATCGGCGGATGGCCGCTATATTCGGGCGAACCGGAGGTGGATGAGTGTGGCTGCATTGCTCACCGCCTGCAGCGGCTTCCTCTTCGCCGTGTTGTGGATGGACCTGATGTTCGATGTCCAGGTTCTGGTGCATCGGTCGGCCGGCGAGGAATTGCCCGAGCCGGTGCTCGCGTCCATCGCGACGTATTACCACCGCGCGACCACCGCGTCGCGCCCGATGAGCCGGCTGATCGCGCTGGTGATGCTGATTTTGTTGGGCGCGTTCGGGTTTCAGGCAACGCTGGGTCGCGATCCCGCCTGGCTACTGGTGCTGTCGGCCGGGCTGGCCGGCATCCCGACGATGCTGGCACTGACGCAGACGGTTCCTGACGCGATTCGGCTCGGGCAGCGCACCGACAGCGTGGCCGAGCAGAGCCGGCTGGCCCGGTCGGTCTGCCGCGATCACCTGGTCTGCGCGGGGTGCATGCTCGCGTTCCTGCTCCTGTGGGTGGCCCGCGCCCTGGTCATCTGACCGCTTTCGGCGACACGTCGTAGTCGTGGCGCGCTAGTAAGGGGCCCCTGGCCACGTCATGGACGCGGGTATTAAACTAGAACACGTTCCAATTCGGCCAGCATCCCAGGAGTTGTAATGCACACCCCTATTTGCGACGAGCTCGGTATCGAGTTCCCGATCTTCGCCTTCACGCACTGTCGCGATGTCGTGGTGGCGGTCAGCAAGGCCGGGGGCTTCGGCGTGCTCGGCGCGGTGGGCTTCACGCCCGAGCAGCTGGAGATCGAGCTCAACTGGATTGACGAGAACATCGGCGACCACCCGTACGGCGTCGACATCGTGATCCCGAACAAGTACGAGGGCATGGACTCGAACCTGTCCGCCGAAGAACTGACCAAACAGCTTCAGGCGATGGTTCCGCAGGAGCACCTGGACTTCGGTAAGAAGATCCTCGCCGACCACGGCGTGCCGGTCGAGGACAGCGACGGCGACACCTTGCAGCTGCTCGGGTGGACCGAGGCAACGGCCACGCCGCAGGTCGAGGTGGCACTCAAGCACCCGAAGGTGAAGATGATCGCCAATGCGCTGGGCACCCCGCCGGCCGACATGATCAAGCACATCCACGAGGCCGGGCTCAAGGTGGCCGCGCTGTGTGGCTCCCCCTCGCAGGCGCGCAAGCACGCCGATGCCGGCGTCGACATCATCATCGCCCAGGGCGGCGAGGCCGGCGGACACTGCGGCGAGGTCGGCTCGATCGTGCTGTGGCCGCAGGTCGTCAAGGAGGTGGCCCCGGTCCCCGTTCTCGGCGCCGGCGGCATCGGCAGCGGCCAGCAGATCGCCGCGGCCCTGGCGCTGGGCTGCCAGGGCGCGTGGACCGGCTCGCAATGGCTGATGGTCGAGGAATCCTCGAACACGCCGGTGCAGCAGGCGGCCTACGTCAGGGCCGGCAGCCGCGACACCGTGCGCAGCCGCTCGTTCACCGGCAAGCCGGCCCGGATGCTGCGCAACGACTGGACCGAGGCGTGGGAGAAGCCGGACAACCCCAAGCCGCTCGGAATGCCGCTGCAGTACATGGTTTCCGGCATGGCCGTGCGCGCCACGAACCGCTACCCCAACGAATCCGTCGACGTGGCCTTCAACCCCGTCGGTCAGGTGGTCGGGCAGTTCAGCAAGGTGGAGAAGACGTCGACCGTCATCGAGCGCTGGGTGCAGGAATACCTGGAGGCGACCAACAAGCTCGACGAGCTCAATGAGGCCGCCAGCGTCTGATCGAGGCCAGTCTTCGGCTAATCCTCGCCTACGTCGTACTTGCCGCCGGTGAAGACTTCCTTGGTTCGCTCGACCGCGTGAGTCGCGATGTCGATCGAATTCTCGACGATGCCGCTGACCCCGCCCTTGAGGTCGCCGCGGATAATGTCGCCGGCGTTTTCGACGATGTCCGAAGCCTTTTCGACGGCATTGGTCGCGATGTCCTTGACCGCGTCCACGGCGTCTCTGGGGTTGACCGCCACCGGAGTCTCCTATCGTTGCGGGACTTGAAAGGAACTTTGGTACGACTCTAGAGGGTCGGTAATTGACCAGCGAGCGCACGAAGCGCAGCCACCGGGGAATTGGGCTCCGCGTCGGCCGACGTTTCGGCCGTGTCGGTTATCCCGAAGGCGGGAAGAACCCGGCCCCGGTGAACCAACCCTCCTGCCAGCCTTGAGCGCCCAGGCACAACATCGGCAGTCCGCGATCGGACTGTGCCGCGCTCTGCGGGCCGGGGCACTTCGCGCCGGCCTGCTGGACTCCGTACAGCGGATAGGAAATCACCCAGTAGCCGGTGGTCGCGGCGGGGAACTGGTTGGGCGGCGGGAAGTGGCACGCTTCGGCCTGGCCACTGGGCCCGCGTCCGAAAATGAAGCGCTCGTAGTTGTCGCACGGCGCGCCCAGCGAGGCCTGATAGTTCATGTTCGGGACGTCGCCTTCGTAACCGGCCGCCGCGCAGGGCGCGACGCTGATGGCCCCACCCGTGATCGCAGCGACGGCGAGTACCTCGCGAATCATGCGCCTCCCACCCTTCCGTTCCCGTCACCCGGCCCTCGGTGCGCCGGTGACCTGGACAAAAGCATATCGATTGTGTCGCGGGCCACAAGGGTTGGCTGACCGACCGTCCATCGGCCAACCCGCCACCGGTGTCCCGGCTGGGCCGGGCAGAGGTTGGCCGACGTCGTCACCCCTCATCGCCGCTGAACATGTTGCAATTTGGCCGGTCGATGTTGCGTCAATCCTTCCCAACGGTGGTGTTGCAGTGGTTTATTTGGCACAAGACATACGACTAGAAGACTTCGTATCGAGGAGTGGGCCTTGTCAACTAACGAGACGACCACCAAGCCGATCCCGAATTTGCCTCCGGGCTTCGATTTCACCGATCCGGACATCCACGCCGAGCGATTGCCGGTGGAGGAATTGGCCGAGCTGCGACGCACCGTGCCGATCTGGTGGAACGAACAGCCCAGCGGTTGCGGCGGGTTCGACGACGGCGGCTTCTGGGTGGTCTCCAAGCACAAGGACGTCAAAGAGATTTCGTTGCGCAGCGATGTGTTCTCCAGCCTGGAGAACACCGCCCTGCCCCGCTACCGCGAGGGCACGGTCCGCGAGCAGCGCGAGACGGGCAAGTACGTGTTGCTCAACATGGACGCCCCGCAGCACACCCACCTTCGCAAAATCATCTCCCGCGGCTTTACGCCCCGCGCCGTCGAACGGCTGCGGGAGGACCTGAACGCGCGCGCCCGGCAGATCGTTGCGAACGCGGCCGCCGAAGGCTCCGGCGATTTCGTCGAGCAGGTGTCGTGCGAGCTTCCGCTGCAGGCCATCGCCGGGCTGATGGGCGTGCCCCAGGAGGAACGCATGAAGCTGTTCCACTGGTCCAACCAGATGGTCGGCGACCAGGACCCCGAATTCGCCCGCAACGATGCGATGGGCGCCTCGGTCGAACTGATCACCTACGCGATGCAGATGGCCGCGGACCGGGCGCAAAACCCCGGCGACGACATCGTCACCAAGCTGGTCCAGGCCGACGTCGACGGCCACAAGCTCTCCGACGACGAGTTCGGCTTCTTCGTCATCCTGCTGGCGGTAGCCGGCAACGAGACGACCAGAAACTCCATCACCCAGGGCATGATGGCCTTCACCGATTTCCCCGACCAATGGGAGTTGTACAAGCGGGAACGCCCCGCCACCACGGCCGACGAGATCGTCCGATGGGCCACCCCGGTCACGTCATTCCAGCGCACCGCCCTCGAGGACTACGAGCTGTCCGGAGTGCAGATCAAGAAGGGCCAACGGGTGGTAATGGTCTACCGCTCGGCCAACTTCGACGAGGACGTCTTCGAGGACCCGTTCACCTTCAACATCCTGCGCAACCCGAACCCGCACGTGGGATTCGGCGGGACCGGCGCCCACTACTGCATCGGCGCGAACCTGGCGCGCATGACCATCGACCTGATGTTCAACGCGATCGCCGACGCCATGCCCGACATCAAGTCCGCCGGCAAGCCGCAGCGGTTGCGATCGGGCTGGCTCAACGGCATCAAGCACTGGCAGGTGGACTACGGGTCCGGGGAATGTCCTGTCGCCCATTGAGGCACCAATTCGACCGGGGGTAACGCATGCCGACACATCACGCCGTCCAGATGCAGTCCCCTGGCGGGTCTTTGGAGCTGACCGAAGTTGAGACGAAACCGCCCGGCCGTGACGAAGTACGGCTGACCGTCACGGCCTGCGGTGTGTGCGGGACCGACCGCGCATTCGCCAACGGCGGCTTTCCGAACATGACGTGGCCGCTGACGTTGGGGCATGAAATCGCCGGAACCATAGCCGAACTCGGCGATGAGGTCGAGGGCTTCGCGGTTGGTGATCGCGTCGCCGTCGGCTGGTTCGGCGGAAACTGCAACCGCTGCGATCCCTGTCGCAGGGGCATTTTCATCCACTGCGCCAACATGAAGGTTCCGAGCTGGCAGTATCCCGGCGGCTATGCGCAGTCCGTGACGGTACCGGCCAATGCGCTGGCCCGCGTCCCGGCCGAGCTGTCGCATGTGGAAGCGGCACCGATGGGCTGTGCCGGCGTGACGACCTACAACGCGTTGCGCCACACCAAGGCGCTGCCGGGTGACCGGGTCGCGATTCTCGGTGTCGGTGGGCTCGGCCATCTCGGCGTGCAGTTCTCCCGGGCGATGGGCTTCGAGACCATCGCGATCGCGCGCGGCGCCGGCAAGGAAGCCGATGCCCGGAAACTGGGTGCCCACCATTACATCGATTCCACCAGTGGTGACGTCGCCCGCGCGCTGCAGGACTTGGGTGGCGCGACGGTCGTGCTGGGCACGGCGGGAAACTCCGCCGCCATGGCCGACACGGTTGGCGGGCTGGCGCCCCGGGGCGAATTGATCACCATCGGCGTGACCACCGACCCGCTGCCGATCAGCCCGGTACAGCTGATCACGCCGGGTGTGAGCATCGTCGGCCACCCGTCGGGCACCGCGAAAGATGTCGAAGACACAATGCATTTCGCCGTGCTGTCAGGCGTGCGGGCCTGGATCGAGGAGTTGCCGCTGGCCCAGGCCGCCGAGGGCTACGCGGCGATGGAGCAAGGACGGGCGCACTACCGCACCGTTTTGACCATGTGAATACAGTCGGTTTGTGACCGACTTATGGACGCTTGACGCCGCTGACGGCGAACTGCAGCTTCGTACCGGGGTCAAGGGCCGGGCCGCGCGGATGGGCCATCGCCTCACGATCGAGATGACGCGCTGGCGGGCGACGGTGCGATGGACCGGGGCCGATCCGGTTGCGGCCGAGCTTGTGGTCGAGACGGACTCGTTCGAGGTGATCGGCAGCCGCGGTGGCGTCAAGGGCCTCTCGGGTCCCGAGAAGGCGCTGGTGCGGTCGAACGCGTTGAGCTCGCTGGGTGCCGATCGCTTCCCCGAAATCCGCTTCGGTGCCGACGTCATCGAACAAAGCGAGCGTGGCTACCTCCTCACCGGCACGCTTGAGATTCGCGGGAACCGGCACGAGCACGTAATCGATTTGCACACTGAGGATCTCGGCGAATCCTGGAGAATCTCCGCCGAGTCCACGGTGCGTCAGTCCGACTTCGGCATCAAGCCGTACTCGCTGCTGATGGGCTCGGTACAGGTTGCCGACGAGGTGACGCTGACTTTCACCGCGGTTCACGCCAAGGACGATTGAGCTCCACTGGCGGTACCCATCGGCGCGTGTATCCTCGATGAGGATTAGTTACCGCCGCTAAGTATCTATTACCTTGTCTCGCTGAAAGGGATCAAAATGCCTCGTACAGAAAACGATTCGTGGGACCTCGCGACCAGCGTCGGGGCGACAGCCACCATGGTGGCCGCCGGCCGGGCCGTCGCCACCAGGGCCGGCAAGCCGCTGATGAACGACCCTTTCGCCGAGCCCCTGGTGCGGGCCGTGGGAATCGAATTCCTCGCGCGCTGGGCCAACGGGGAGATCGACGCGGCCGACATCGACGTCGCCGACGAGGCGTGGGGTTTGCAGCGGATGGCCGACCTGATGGGTGTCCGGACCCCGTACTTCGACGCGTTTTTCCGGGACGCGATGGACGCGGGCATCCGCCAGGCCGTCATCCTCGCGTCGGGACTGGATGCGCGGGCCTACCGACTGTCTTGGCCGGCCGGGGCCACGGTGTTCGAGATCGATCAGCCCGAGGTGATGCAGTTCAAAGACTCCACGCTGGCGGGTTTGGACGTGCGGCCGACGGTCGAACTGCGAGTGGTACCGATCGATCTGCGGCACGATTGGCCAACGGCGTTGCGCGATAAGGGCTTTGACGCTGACCAGCCCAGTGCTTGGATCGCCGAGGGGCTGCTTGCGTTCCTGCCGCCGGATGCGCAGGATCGCTTGCTGGACAACATCACCGATCTCAGCACACCCGGAAGCCGGCTTGCTGCCGAGATTTTCGGTAACCGGCCGGACGAAAACGGTGAGCCGGCGCCGGACATGGTCGCCATCGCCGGCGAGCGTTGGCGTGCGCACGGATTCGATGTGGAACTCGCCGACTTGCGCTACGACGTTGAGCGCAACGACGTCGCCGCATACCTGAATCGCCACGGCTGGCAGACGGAATCCAAGACGCTCAATGAACTGTTCGCGGCCAACGGCCTAGCCGAAATACCGGCGACCGCTGGAAGTTTGGCCGACGGGACTTACTATTGCACCGCGATTCGGCAGCGCTAGGGCCTTACGGCTGCGACGGCGCGGACGGCATCGCCGGATCGCCGGTGTCGCCGGGGATGTGTTCGAGCACCCTGGTCAGGTACGGCTGCGGGCCATTCGGGTCGGGCTGTTGCTCGGCCGGGGCGCCCTCGTCCAGTGGGCCGGGGTTTGAAACCGGTTCGCCGGCGGCAGCCGGGCGCGGCGCGGGGGGTTCCGCGGCCGGCGGCGCCACCGCGGGGGGCGTGACGGCTTCGGCAACCGGTGGCGTCTGCCCGTGCACGACATGTTTGCCCGCCGCGCGGGTGGCGTCGGGAGCAAGCTGAATGCCCACGGCCACCGCCAGGGATGAGACGAAAGTGACGGCGCCGGCGGCCAGCGCGGTCACCGCGCCGGCATAGGACAAGTGCCCGGGCCGGCGCGGTGGCGCGGCCGGCGTGGGTTCGCTGATCTGTGGGATCAGTTGCTCGTCGGTGAACTCGGTGCTTCGAGCCGCGGCCAGCGCCGCGCCGCGTGCGACTGTCACCTGCGCCATGGTCTGCGCGAACACCGGTACCGGCAAAGCCTTTTCGAGCTGCCAGGAGAATCCGTCGATGTCGCTGTCCGCGCCGACGACGACTACGGCGCCCGGGCGCCAGCCGCTGCGGTCGAACATCCCGGTCAGCCAGGAGCGCAGCCCGTCGAAGCCGCCGGTGATGTGCTTGACGACGGTTTGGGTGTCGCCGTCATGGGTGTCGACCATGACGACCGTCGCCCATTCGTGTTCGAGCACGCAGACCGCGGTCTGCTCGTAGCCGATGACGGGCGCGATCGCCCGGGCCAGGGTCTCGACCGCCTCGAGCAGCCGAACCGGCACCACGTTGTCGAATCCGGCGTCGGTCAACGCCTCCAGCAGCAGTGCGGCCTGGGCGGCCGCCTCATCGGTCCAGGTCACCCCGACGACGCGCAGATGGTGATCGCTCGAGCTGGCCTGCGCGTCGACCCGCAAGACCTCTTGTGCCACCTGCTCCGCGGTACCCACGGCGGCGACGCCGTCCTCGGCCTGACACACCGATTCCTGGTGGTCCAGGATGGTGCCGTCTGCGCCGTGCCCCTCAGCGAGCACCCACCCGAAGGTGGTCGGCGTCAGTGATAGCCCTAGTACCGTGTCCAAAATTTGCACCTCAATCGTCCCGGACTCCGCGGCCCCTGCCGAACCGTCACGCGCCATCACGTCCGCGGTGCGGTGATTCGTAGGGCCGGAACGGACCGGCTTAGCGTTCGGTCTCCATCGGCTTGCTCCGAGAGAGCCTACGCGGTCGGAAAGGGTTCGGCTGCACCGATCTCAGATCCCGGGAAAACTCGCGCGGATCCGACATCGACGACGGAATCGACCTAATTGCCGACCGCGTCAAGTGGCCCGGCGCCGGCTCACCGCGGCGGTCCCCCGTCGTACCACGTGTCATTGCGACTAACCGGCCGGCCGATTGGCGGGAGCCGCGGGGCGTGTCGAAAACGATGGACCGCCACCAATTGACAGCGTTTGTAGCCCGTGTTGTCGCACTCCGCTCCCCTGGCGCCTCGCCGTTGCCACGGGCCCGCTACCTGGCGGTTTGTCGGGCCAGGGCGCCGAATGAGGGCGTAAAACCGGGTGAAAGCTATCGCGATCAGTTATCGCACCGGGACTATTTTTCGCGGCAGCCGAAACAAAACCGGGATGACAACGCGTCCCAATCGACATTTCAGCTATTTACACGGTAAATTCTGCCGAGGGCACCACGCGACGACATACGACCGACAAGGGGCACAGGTATGACAGACGTGAGCGAGAAGATCCGGGCCTGGGGGCGCCGGCTTTTGGTCGGTGTGGCAGCGGCAGTGACGCTGCCGGGTCTGATCGGTCTTGCCGGAGGCGGAGCCACCGCGAGTGCATTCTCGCGACCTGGTCTGCCCGTCGAATACCTGCAGGTGCCGTCGGCAGGAATGGGCCGCAGCATCAAGGTCCAATTCCAGAGTGGCGGCGACGGGTCGCCCGCGGTGTACCTGCTTGACGGGTTGCGCGCCCAGGACGACTACAACGGCTGGGACATCAACACCCCCGCGTTCGAGTGGTACTACAAGTCGGGCCTGTCCGTCGTGATGCCGGTCGGTGGCCAGTCCAGCTTCTACACCGACTGGTACCGCCCCGCGTGCGGGAAGGCCGGCTGCTCGACCTACAAGTGGGAGACGTTCCTGACCAGCGAGCTGCCCGGATACCTGTCGTCGCAGAAGGGCGTCAAGGCGAATGGCAGCGCCGCGGTGGGCATCTCGATGGCCGGGGCTTCGGCCATGAACCTGGCGATCTACCACCCCGCTCAGTTCGTCTACGCCGGTTCGCTGTCCGGCTACCTCAGCCCCTCGACCGGGCAGAGCTGGATCGGCCTGGCGATGGGTGACGCCGGGGGTTACAAGAAGGAAGACATGTGGGGCCCGGATAACGACCCGGCATGGCAACGCAACGACCCGTTGGTCAACGTCGGCCAACTCGTCGCCAACAACACCCGCCTCTGGGTGTACTGCGGCAACGGAACTCCGAACGAACTGGGCGGCGCCAACCTCCCGGCCACGTTCCTCGAGAGCAACTTCATGATCGGCGTCAACAAGAAGTTCCAAGACGCCTACAACGCCGCGGGCGGCCACAACGCCGTGTTCAACTTCCCCAACTACGGAACCCACAGCTGGGAATACTGGGGCGCGCAGCTGAACGCGATGAAGGGTGACCTGCAGACCACCTTGGGCGCCACCCCCGGCGGCGGCGGATAAACCCTATCGTCGGATGTCACTACTGCGCTTGACGGCAATCGTCAGGCGCAGTAGTGCGTTAAAGGCTCTGCTGGCCGCGCTGCCGGCCGCGACGCTGCTGGCTACCCAGGCGCGAGCCGACACCAGCGCGCTGACTGAGCTGGTCGATGCGGCCGCGCAGCGTTTGCAGGTCGCCGAGGCCGTGGCTGCCTACAAATGGAATGCGCACGTTGCCGTCGAAGATCCGGACCGCGTCCAGCAGCAACTCGCCAAACTCAGCGCCGATGCCGCCGGTGAACACATTGATCCGAGCTACGTCAGCCGGGTGTTCGGGGACCAGATCAACGCCACCGAGGCGATCGAGCACACCCGCTTCGCGGAGTGGAAGCTCAACCCGGCAAATGCGCCCGCCGGTGCGCCCGACCTGTCCGTGTCACGGTCGACGATCGACGGCCTCAACCAGACGATGCTGAACCAGATGGTGATCCACTGGGACCTGCTCCACTCGCCGTCCTGCGTCCCGCAACTCGACGCCGCGCGGGCCGCCGTGACCCGCGCGCGGCTGTTAGACAGGCTCTACCAGCAGGCCCTGGCTCTGGCGACTCAGTCTTATTGCACTTAGCCATTCGACCTGCGACAAGCCGCCGTCGGCGGGTGACGTATCGATTTCATTGCCATAGAAATGCCATAAAATTCTTATCTCGTGAATCAATCAAAACGGTAACGCTTTCTACACACGTGCCGAATTGCTTGACATGAGAAACTTGGGGAAGCCTCTCGTGAAGTACGCCGTTGTCGGCGGATTCATCGCGGCGACGCTAGGTCCGGCGACCGCCGAGGCCGGCGCGGCGCCCACGCCCAACTGGGACGCGATCGCGCAGTGCGAGTCCGGCGGCAACTGGCACGCCAACACCGGAAACGGTGCCTACGGCGGGCTGCAATTCAAGCCTGCCACCTGGGCCAGTTATGGCGGCGTCGGCAATCCTGCCGCGGCCTCTCGTGAGCAGCAAATCGCAGTTGCCAACCGGCTTTTCGCCGACCAGGGCGTGGAGCCCTGGCCGAAGTGCGGTGCCAACTCGGGCTTGCCGATCGGGTGGTACTCGCACCCCGCGCAGGGCATCAAGGAAATCATCAACGGTCTCATCCAGGCGGCCGTCCCGCACTGATGATCAATTCGGGCGCGGCCTAGGTTCACGCCCAGCCATGTGTTTGGATCGGGCCATGGAAGGTTCGGCGACAGTACATATGGCGGCACCGGCGGACAAGATCTGGAACTTGATTTCCGATGTCCGTAACACCGGGAAGTTCTCGCCGGAGGTCTTTGAAGCCGAGTGGCTGGGTGATGCCACCGGCCCGGCCCTCGGCGCCGAATTCCGCGGCCATGTCAAAAGAAATGAAATCGGCCCGGTTTATTGGACTGTCTGCAAAGTAACCGCGTGCGAGCCTGGCCGTGAATTCGGCTTCGCGGTCTATCTCGGCGACAAGCCGGTCAACAACTGGCACTACCGCCTGGCGCCATCGGGCAACGGCACCGACGTGACCGAATCGTTCCGGCTCAGCCCCGCGCCGTGGCTGGGGATCTACTGGTTGTTCGGCGGCTTTCTGCGTAAACGCCGCAATGTCCGCGATATGACCAAGACGCTGAACCGCATCAAAGATGTGGTCGAGGCGGGCTAAGTGAAATCCGTCTTCATCACCGGCGCGGGCAGTGGGATGGGCCGTGAAGGAGTCAGGCTCTTCCACGCCAACGGATGGCGGGTCGGTGCGGTCGACCGCAACGCCGACGGCCTGACCGGGCTCCTCGGCGAGCTCGGCGACGAGCGTTTGTGGAGTCGCACCGTCGACGTCACGGTCAAGGCCGATCTGGACAGCGCCTTGGCCGACTTCTGCGCCGGCAATGCCGGCGGCGGGCTGGACATGATGTGGAACAACGCCGGAATCGGTGAGTCCGGCTGGTTCGAAGACGTGCCCTACGAGGCCACGATGCGCGTCGTCGAGGTGAACTACAAGGCCGTGCTGACCGGCGCCTACGGGGCACTGCCCTATCTGAAGAAGATTCCCGGCAGCCTGATGTTCTCGACGTCTTCGTCGTCGGCCACCTACGGGATGCCGCGCATCGCGGTCTATTCGTCGACCAAGCACGCGGTCAAGGGACTGACCGAAGCGCTGAGCGTGGAATGGCAGCGCCACGGGGTGCGTGTCGCCGACGTGCTGCCCGGTTTGATCGACACCGCCATCCTGACCACGACGCCCAACCATTCCGCCGACGGCGGTGCCCCGATGACCGGTGAGCAGTTGCGCGCCACCGCGCCGAAGAAGGGCTTGATGCGGTTGATGCCGGCGACCAGCGTGGCCGAAGCTGCGTGGGAGGCTTACCACAACCCCAAGCGGCTGCATTGGTATGTGCCGAGGAGCATTCGGATGATCGACCTGCTCAAGGGCCTGAGCCCCGAGTTCGTCCGACGCCGCATCGCCAAATCGTTGCCCGGGCTGATGCCGAAGCCGCAGTAGAGGAGCTGGAATGGCGCAATACAGGTGGATCGTGGCCGCAGTTGTGCTGGCCGCCGGCCTCGCGGGCTGCGCGGAGCCCCAGACCACACCGCGTGCCGCCGCGCATCTGAGCATCAACGGGGCCGCCCACGCGGCGCGTCCGCCGGCGTGCACGCAGCTGCAGTCCTACCGAACCATCACCATTCCCGACCGCGACGGCCAGGTCGAAGCCGTGGTGCTGCTCAGTGCCGATCGGGCCATCCCGCAATGGGTGAAGATCCGCAACGTCGATGGATTTACCGGCAGCTTCTGGCAGGGCGGCGTGGGTGATGCGCACGTCGACGTGACGAACAGGGCGTACACCATCACCGGCAGCGCCTACGGCATCAGCACCAGCAACCCCGACAAGGTCATCACCACGGACTTCAAGATCACCGCGGAGTGCTGAGAAATCGGGCCTACGCTTTTGCACACACCACCTGTCTGCCCCGGGGAGGCGCCGTGAAGGAGTGGTTGCACTGGCTGGCGATGCACGGGTTCATTCGCGGCGTCGCGTCCCTCGGGCTTCGTCGCGGTGACATGCAGGCCAGGCTGATCGCGGACCCGACCGTTGCCGCCGACCCGGTGCCGTTCTGCGACGAACTGCATGCGATGGGCCCGCTGGTCCGCAGCCGCGTGGGCTATCTGGCCGTCGACCACGAGGTCATCCACGGTCTGCTGCGATCCGACGACTTCCGGGTCCTGGTGCTGGGATCGAATCTGCCGGCACCGGTGCGGTGGCTGGAGCGCCGTGCCCGCGACGATCTGCTGCATCCGCTGCGCGCCCCGTCGCTGCTGGCCACCGAGCCGCCGGAGCACACCCGCTATCGCAAGACCGTGTCCGCGGTGTTCACGTCGCGGGCGGTTGCCGCGCTGCGCGACCGGGTGGAGGCAACGGCCGCCAGCCTATTGGACGAGCTGGCCAACGAGTCCGGCGTGGTCGACGTTGTGGGGCGGTACTGCTCGCGACTTCCGGTCGCCATCATCAGCGACATCCTGGGTGTGCCCGAACAAGATCGGCCGCGCGTCCTGCAGTTCGGCGAACTGGCCGCTCCGAGTCTGGACGTCGGATTGCCGTGGCGCCAATACCGCACGGTGCAGCAAGGGATCGCCGGATTCAACGCGTGGCTCGTCGACCATCTGCAGCAGCTGCGGCGCTCGCCCGGCGACGACTTGATGAGCCAGCTGATTCAGACCGCCGAAAGTGGCGCGCCCGAAACACGGCTGGACGAAACCGAACTCACCGCGATTGCCGCGCTGGTGTTGGCCGCGGGCTTCGAAACCACGGTTAACCTGCTGGGCAACGGGATTCGGATGCTGCTCGACACACCCGAGCATCTGGAGACGTTGCGTGAGCGTCCCGAGTTATGGCCCAACGCCGTCGAAGAGATACTGCGCCTGGACTCACCGGTGCAACTCACCGTGCGCAGGGCCGTCAACGATGTCGAGCTGGTGGGCAGGCCGGTCAACCGCGGCGACGTGGTGTTGCTTTATCTGGCTGCCGCGAACCGGGATCCCGCCGTGTTCCCCGATCCGCATCGGTTCGACATCGAACGCTCCAATGCGGGTAGGCATCTCGCGTTCTCCGGAGGCCGGCACTTCTGCCTGGGTGCCGCTCTCGCCCGTGCCGAGGGCGAGGTGGGACTTCGGGCCTTTTTCGATCGCTTCCCCGAGGTGCGTGCGGCTGGTGCCGGGACCCGCCGGGACACCCGGGTGCTGCGGGGTTGGTCGAATCTGCCGGTGGCGCTCGGGCGGGCGCGGTCGATGGCTCCCGTCGACGCCTAGGGAGCCAGGTAGCGGTTCAGCCAGTCCAGCAGGCGCTGCCAGGCGTCCGCCGCGGCAGTGGCGTTGTAGCGGGGACCGGCGTCGTTGAAGAACGCATGGTCGGCGCCGGCTTCCACCACCAGCTCGTTGACCAGCCCGAACCGGTCGAGGGCGGCCTTGGCCGCCGCTTGCGAGCCGGTGACCCGGGTGTCCAGGGCACCGTAAATCCCCAGCACTGCCGCCTTGGCTCCGGTGAAGTCGGGTTGGGGCGGCAACGGCCCGTAGAACGGCACGGCGGCAGAGACGCCCAACGCGCCGGCGGACAGCAGTTGCCACACCAGTCCCCCACCGAAGCAGAAACCCACCACCCCGACCTGGCCTCGCGTCTGGTCAGCAGCCCGTCGAGGTGGTCGGTGGCGATCTCGTCGGCGATATAGCGCTGCAGCGGGTTCACCTTCGCGAGTATTCGCCTGCGGCATCGTGGTTGACACCCACGCGGCGAGCGAGTTTATTTGCCGCTATGACAGAAGTTTCTATGATCGCGGTCGAGGATGTAGTACTGGGGCTGTGGCGGGCGCTTTCGCGGCGCGACTGGGATGCGGTCAAGACGTTCTTGGCGGACGACTGCCTCTACGTCGACATGCCCGTTCCCGCGGTGTCGGCACGCGGGCCCGAAGACACCGTGAAACGCCTCAAAATCGGACTCGAGCACTTGGCGGGTTACGAGAACCACGACGGCGTGCTGCTCTCCAACGGCACCGACGTCATGTATGAACACTCCGAAACCTGGACGTTCGGTTCGGGGGAACAAGGCGTGCTGAGATTCGTCACGGTACATAAGGTCGTCGACGGCAAGATCACGGTCTGGAAAGACTATTGGGACATGAACAGCCTGGTCAGCTTCGCGCCTCCGAACCACTTCGAGGCGCTGGCGAATGCCGATACGTCCTGGGTTTTCGATGCTACGGGTTTGATCTGATCCATTTTTCATACGTCCGTGGATGAATAACGGGGCTAGTGGTTACCCGTGAGTATCGTCTAGCGTGACGTAGCAGATCTCGGTTATGATCTGCACCGGCCGAATCGGTCTGAATGCGGTGGTGGGCGCCTTCAAGCCAGCTATTTGTTTTCGGAGTCGGGAGCGGCCATTTTCTGTGCCTCCTGACGCCGCGACCCGGCTTGGCCAAAGCCGGTTGATACCTGGATGAATGGAGTGCAATGTCGCGCATAACCAGCAGAGTCGGTGTCGCCATGATCCTGGGCTTCACGGCCGTAACGGCTTCCGGATGTTCGCCGGTCCTATCGCTTTTCTCCTTCTGATGCCCTGACACGCGAGGAATCTTCGGCGCTCGGGACCTGATAAGAACGTCGATTCGCTCGCACAATGGCCGGTGCTCGGCGGTGATCAGCCGCCGCCGCCGCGGGGTGCGGTGAAGCCGCTATTTGGCGACTCCACATGTTTGCTGAAGACGGTGTTTCAGCGTGTTCGCTGAGACGCATCTGTTCCGTTCAGCGAAAGCCGCCGTTACTCGCGGATACCTGGCTTTGCCACCCAACCTCGGCTACCGTGGACACCGGTCCGGTCTGAATGTGGCGGTGGGCGCCTTCATGCCAGCTATTAATTATGGCGACGTCGGGAATCGGCTTGCTTGCGCCTCCTGACACCATCCAAACCCGGCTCCCTTTGAGGCGGGTGAGATCTCGACGAACGGAGTACCTCATGTCTCGCTTAGCTAGCAAAGTCAGTGTCGCTTTAATCCTCGGCCTTACCGCCGTTACGGCGTCCGGATGCACTCCAACCTTTTCGCTGTTCTCTTTTTGAGTTCTGGAAGACTTCTGGGTCTCGACTGAGCTTTCGGTGGGTTTGATCTGAGCTGAAGCTGCTTCATTTGCCGACTGTAACTGCATAAAACTGCACTGCAAGGCGTTTTTTGTCGAGGCCCGGCATCCGGGCATCGTTCGGCCTCGCCGACACGAGGACATTAATTGTTGGTAAAGCTGGCATGTCTGGTCGATCTCGGGTTAGTATCGGCACCGACCGAGTCGGGTCTGAATGCGATGGTGGGCGCCTTCATGCCAGCTAATTGTTGTTCGGAGTCGGGAGCGGTCGTTTTTTGCGACTCCTGACGCCATACGGCCGGCTCTCAATAGAGCCGGGCGCTAACCGGGACGAATGGAGTGCGTTATGTCGCGTGTGACCAGCAAAATCAGTGTTGCCGTAATCCTTGGCTTTACCGCTGTTGCGGCGAGCGGCTGCACGCCGGTCTTGTCGCTCATCAACATCTCGATGTAAGGCCGCGTAGGTTGTCGCGCTACGCGCCTCTCACGCGTCGGTGAGCACTCCCTCAAGCCGTTTGCTACGGTTCAGCGCCAGGCCCGGCATGACGCCCTCGGGTAGGCATCATGTGTGTCCGCACGGTGTGGGTGTTCGTTAACGAATCCGCTTAATGCAGTCGCTGCGCGCCACGTGCAGGGCTGATCGCCTGTGAGCGTCTGTCCGGGCCGGGGATGATCCGCGGCCCGGACAGACGGTGCGCTGTGCGCCCGCGGGCTGCCCTCAGATGGAAGACGAGGGGTTTCCATCTACCCCGTTTCCGAATGCACTTCTTCGGGATGGGCACCGGGCTGAACCGGGATCCAAACAGTGTCCATGGGTACACACCGCATGGTGATCTGGAACGCTTCAATTACTTCGCGACGGGGAGGAGGACCAGATGCCGCGTTTTGAAACTGAAATGGAAACCTGCCCTCATTGCCGGCGGGCAGCCGAGGCGACGGTTGAGTACATCCGGGACAGCGACGGCAAGGTCATCCGCAGACGGGTGCGCGACATTAACTGCCGATACGGCGACTGTCCGGGCAGTGAAGTGCCGCCGCACTGGGGCTAGCCGTCCTTGCTCGCCGTGAAACGGTCCAGCGACCGTGCGCGGTCGCGTCGCGGCGGCCCGGAGTAGCCCGCCCCAGCCGGGAATTGGGCCCTTGCGGTCGCGGACACGCGGTGCAGCCGGCCCGACATCTTGTCGCGCCCTGACCGCATCCCTTTGTGCCAGTCCATTTCCCGGTGATCTTGATTTGAAAAGCATTGTGCCGCAATGAATTTCGAAGCGACATACCGTATCCCTGGGACCCGGCTCAGAATCGTACCGATTGAATGCAAGAGGCGAAAAAACTTTGCGGCGATTTCGGGAAAATACTCGTGATCAAGCTCTTTCGCGTCGTATTGTACGTGTGTCTCGGGCAACAGAACGGCTCTCTGGAAACAGATTGTCCTTAGACGAACGGGGGTAACACCATGTCACGTCTCAGCAGTAAATTTGTCGTCGCCTTGATCCTCGGCTTTACCGCGCTTACGGCATCAGGGTGCACGATCCCGCTCACCATTGACCCAGGCGGCTCTGGCCTGGTCTTCACGCCGTAGTAAGGCGCTTATTAGTCGCGGGGTGACTCCGCGATAATCCCTGTGCCAGCAGGGATTATCGCGGAACCCTCGCTTTGGCCAGCTGCGCCCAGCCAACGTGTGCTGTGTGGGGCGGCTTTTTGGCGGGATGAATTCAGCGCAGAAGATATTCCGGATACATACTCGCCCAACGCGATTAAGCGTCTGAGCCGGTGTGCGGGACAAGTGTGTTCGTTGGCGCGTGGATGCGAATTCGTCCCCGCCCACGACGTGAATAGACGCCGAGAGCTCAGTAGCACGGTGGTGCAAACACTTTCGGCTTAAGGTTTATCGGCGACCGAATCGATCGCTCGTTAGCCTGGAATGCAGGTGAATTCGTGGTTCGGACAAACATCGCGCAAGATCGTGCCGGCGCCGCTAAGGGTGTGTTTTCCAGCAAGCCAACGAGTTTCGCGCCGACGGTGCCCTTCGTCCACTGGGCGAAACGTATAACAGACCCGCGAAAAGCCGTTGCTATGACGCTAATTCGTGCAGCACGCAGAGCCGGACCGGGTCGCGCTTGCCTTTGACCTTCACCCAGCCATGCCGGCTGACCCGGGCAGCCGTACCGAGCACTGCCGAGGTGCTTGGGCCGACCACCACCTGACCCGGCTCGGCCAGGTTCTGCAGCCGCGCAGCCAGATTCATCGTGTCCCCGATCGCGGTGAAGCTGCGCATCTGCTCCGCGCCGATGTTGCCCACCAGTGCCGGCCCGGTGTTGATGCCAACCCGAAAACGCGGCCAGTCGGCATGCCCGCCCGCAGCCTCCTCGACGACGGAATGCAGTGCGAGTGCAGCACCCGCGGCGCGTACCGCGTGATCCGCCTGCCTGGCCGGAGCGCCCCAGATTGCCATCACCGCGTCGCCGACGAACTGCAGGACGGTGCCACCCGCCTCGAGAATCACCGGAACGACCGCGCCGTAGTAGGTATTCAGCATGGTCACCACCTGATCCGGAGAGGTGGCTTCCGCGAACGGGGTGAAGCCATGCAGATCGGCCATCATCACCGTCACCTCGGTGATAGCGCCGCCCAGCCCAGCTTGCTCCGGGTCGGCGAGCAGCGCGGTCGCGACCGCCGGTGACATATAGCTGCGGAACAGGCCGTCCAGGTGGTGGTAGAGCCGGGCGTTCTCCAGTGCGATGGAGGATTGAGTGGCGAACGAGCGCAGCAGCGCGACATCGGCGTCATCGAAGGAGCCGTCGGGTCGATACGCCTCGATCACGCCGGCGATCTGGCCCTTGACCATCAGCGGGAGCTGCAGCGGGTCGTCGGAGGTCGCGTCGTCACCGAAGTCGATCTCGCCGTCGCGAACGATGCCCAGACGAAACCGGTCACCGGGGAAGGCGTCCGCGATAGCCGCCATCACCCGGCCGAGCAGCGCGTCCTCGTCCTGGATGACGCTGGACTCCCGACCCAGTGCGATCAGGGTGCCCAGCTTGCGGACGCGCTCGCGCTCGGTGCCGAGCGCCTGCGCGCCCCGCTCGAGGACGGCGACCTGTTGCTCGGACAGCTCGAACCGGTCCGCGAGCCGTGCTGCGGCGGCGCCCGGTGCCACCTGGTCGCCACGCTCGCGGCGCTGCAGCACGTCGACCATCTCCTCCAGCGCCACGGCGTAATCGCGCCGCAGATCGGCGATGGTCTGCTGGGTGGCCAGCGCATCGAACAGCCCCCGGACCGAGCCTTCGCGGCGGAATTGCACCCGGGCGCTGTAGGCGATGAAGCAGAAGGCCAGAGTCATGAGCACGTGCCACAGCCACCATGAGGCGTGCCAGCTCATCCCGAGTGCCAACGCCACCGACGCCTCGGCCAGCAGCACGAAGGCACTGAGCACCGACATGACGACGACGGCGGGGCGTCGCCGATAGATCGGGAAGTAGGCCAACGCCGCGGCCGCGAACAGCACGCCCCCGGCCAGTGCCCCGGCCTGCTCGATGCCTTCCAGCTGCGGTTGATCCGGCAGCCGGTCCAGCGTGCCGCCCACGATCAGCACCGCGCAGGCCGCCATCAGCAACCAGACCAGTGCCGTCAAACGCCGGCGCCATGACCAGAGGCGGGCATTACGGGCCGGCGTGAAATTCACCGACGAGGCCAGCGCGATCACGCCGGCCAAGACGAGACCCATCCGGGTCGGCAACATGAACTCCGCGTCGGACGTGTCCATCAGCACCCCGGGCGTGAACAGCGCATGCACCCCGAAAAAGCCGGCGGTCGTCGTAAACACCAATGACACCAGCCAGAGACGGGCGTCATCCCGGGTGCGCGCCTCCCGGCCGATCAGGACACCCAACGCGACGCATACCAGCGCTGTCGACAGGACGAGCACGAAGTGCGCCATCCGGTTGTCCCATTCCAGGTCGACGCTGGGTATGCCGAGCAGTAACCACAACGCCAGCATCGGAAGGGACATGTGGATCAGCCAATTCGCGGTGCGGACCCGGGATCCGGGGCGTGCGCTACCGCTTGTCGTCCTCGGCCGGCCGTGCCAGCCAATCCGCCGGCTCCTGGCCCGCATCGAAAAGCCACCCCCCTCGCTGGATTGCCTCGAGACCAGCCGCCTGGTTCGATTCCAGCAAACGGGGCGCTGTGCCCGGAAATTCCCACTGATCGGCGATCGCGATGACAACGCGCGCTGTCGATCTCAGACGAATCGACTAGGACTCAGCGAGTTGCTTGAGGCACCTGAGTGTGTCGGACAGCGTGCGCCCCACCTGACGCACCGCGATTCGGTCGGCGATGTAGCCCAGGATTCCACCCGGGGCTTGATACGACAGCCGGAAAGTCACT
Source organism: Mycobacterium ahvazicum (assembly GCF_900176255.2). Taxonomy (GTDB): domain Bacteria; phylum Actinomycetota; class Actinomycetes; order Mycobacteriales; family Mycobacteriaceae; genus Mycobacterium; species Mycobacterium ahvazicum. The sequence continues at coordinate 341,252 of NZ_FXEG02000003.1, read as the reverse complement.
TTCGTTTGGCCGGCGGCCTCGTCTCGCAGCCGGATGCGCCCCCGCAGCGTGACGCCGGTGATACCAACCCATGCCAGGTCGCGCCGCTCGTCGAATTCGACCACCTCGATCAGGCCGCCAACCGGCACCGACCCGATCTTCCAGTGGACGGTATACCGGGCACCCACGCCGGCCGCCCGCTCGTTCGCCGCTTCCCACCGTTCGAGGTTCGTCATGAACGTCGGGTAGCAGCCCGGGTCACTGACGATTTTCCACACGGACTGGCGGTCCGCCTGGATAACGCATCGGCGTTCGACGCGCATCAGCCGATCACCGGCAGACGACGTTTGGCGGCCAGCCGGTCGACGGCGCCCTGCAGGCTGGCGATGACCTTGTCATGCACCGCTTCGTCGGCGCCGTCGACGTCGATCGGTTCCTGCACCTCGATCGCGATCTTGGTGGGCAGCGGTATGTGGCCCGCCAGGTCGCCGATGTTCAACCCCCAGGGCAACGCCAGTGATATCGGAATGCTCTTGAGCCGCAGCAACTTATCCGCCATCAGAGCTTTGGCCAGCCACTGCCCGCGGTTGAGGAACAGCGCGCTCTCCTGTCCCCCGACGGCGGCGACGGGGACGATCGGCACGCCTGCCTCCCGGGCCAGCCTGACGTATCCCATTCGGCCACCGAAGTCGACCTTGTGGCGCTCCCACGACGGCCGGAACACTTCATAGTCTCCGCCGGGGTACACCAGTAGCGCCGCGCCGGAATCCAGTGCCAGACGGGCATTTTCGGGATTGGCGGCGACGGTGCCGAACTTACGCAACCAGCCCAGCGGCGGTGCTGAGACGACGAGATTGTGAGCCAGCTGGTAGAACGGCCGCTCGACGCCGAAGTACGAACAGAACGCGAGCGTGAAGACGAAGGTGTCGGGGGGCACGTTGCCGCCGCTGTGGTTACCGACCATCAACACCGGACCTTCGCTGGGGATCCGATCCAACCCCTGGACGTCTGCCCGGAAGTACAGCGATGCGAGCAGCCAGGTGCCCGGCAACTGGTCGCGGATGTAGTCGGGATCCCGCTGGTCGAGGTCGGCTTTGGGGACTCTGGACACGACCTGTCGACGGGTCCAGTCAACCGCCTCTCCTACGATCCCCATGTGCGCGTCCTGTCCTCGGCGTGCCTCGGGGTCGACTACCCGGATTGCCGGTCTTTCACACCACCATCCGTATTGCGGACGAAAACCGTTGCACCCCAACGTTGCATCCGGCGGCTAGGCGGCGTTGAGCAGCAGCATCAGCCCGTAGTCCATGTGGATCTGTTGATGGCAATGCAGCAGCGACAGGCCGGGCTGATCGGCGACGAAATCGATCTCCAGGCTTTGGTAGCCGCCGAGCATCGCGACATCCTTGTGCACGCCGGCCGTCGCTGTGCCGGCGAACTGGGTGATTTCGAACGTGTGGCGGTGCAAATGCATCGGATGCAAATCGTCGGTGGCATTGCGAAAGCGCAGCCGGTAGCGCCCGTTGCGCTGCACATCCAGTACGGGTGTGTTGCTGTCCATGGAGAATGAGGCACCGTTCACGGTCCAGATGTTGAAGCCGTTGTCCGCCGCGTTGCGTTTCTCGATCAGCATTTCGATGGTGTGGTCGGGTGGCGGGACCCCGGTGGGAGTACCCGCCGCGAAAAGCCGGTAGTCCCATTGGAACGGAGGGGGCGGTGTCCACAGTGGCTCCCCACCTCGACCGGCATATTCGACCACCACGCCCATGCCGTGGCCACGGTCATCGTCGGAGAGATCGCCGAGTACCCACACTCCCGGCGCGGTCATCTCGACCACCGCCGAGATCCGCTCGGCGGCGCCGAGCCAGAGCACCGGGACTCGCGCCCGATTCGGCACGGGGTTGCCGTCGAGTGCGATCACCGTGAAGGTGTGGCCGGGCAGGGCCAGGCTGCGGCTTTCGGTCGCGCTGCCGTTGAGGACATGGAGCAGCACCCGCTGCCCCGCCTGGACGCGGAGTGGATCGCCGCTGCCCAGCTTGTGCCCGTTGACGGAGAACGCTGAGTAGCTGACCTCATACCCGTGTGGCTCGCCGCGGGCGAGTGCGGTCCTCATCGCCGCTTCGCCTTTCTCTTTCAGCCCTGGGTCTGCGGTGCCGGCCAGGAAGTCGCTGGCCATGTCGCCCCCGCGGCTGAAGCTGGGCTCAAACTCTTTGAGTGTCAGGAACATCTCTTGGTCGTATGCGCCGGGATTCTGCTTGGGTTCGACGTAGACCGGACCCACCAGGCCGCCGTACTGGCCCCGGGACAGGTCGGCTCGCGGGACCACGTGGGTGTGATAGAAGCGGAAGCCCGCCGGGCCGGGCACGAACGTGATCCGACGCATCCCGTGTGCGGGGATATACGGCGTGCCCTCTTCGGCGGCGCCGTCGACGTCCACACCGAGCTGTTGGCCGTGCCAGTGCAATTGCTCGGGGGTGTCGGTGTCGTTGTAGATATCGACCCAGGTTCGTTGGCCTTCTTTCAAGCGCACCAGCGGACCGGGGAACTGACCGTTGTAGACGGTGGTGGAGACAATCAGGTCTGGGGCCAATTCGACGGTGCCGGTGCCGATTCGCAGCGTGTAGTCGGCCTTGCCGTTGGGCGGCGAGGGTGCAGCCGGGCGCGAGCAGGCCTGGACGGGCCCGGCGGCTGCCGCCGCGAGCCCAGCCCATTTGAGGAAATCACGTCTGTCCACGAAACGCCTTGTCTGGGGGAACCGCCGCCGCGCCATCTCCCCCTGCGCACGATAGCCGAAATTCCGGCTTCAGTGACCGGGCGCGTCCAGCCGATAGACACGGGCGGCGTTCTGGTGGGAAATAAGATCGACAACGCGCATTGCATCGCGTTCGCACCATTCGCCGTCGTCGACAAATCCACTCAGTACGCGGTGAATACCCTTGCGCCACAACGCCGCACCCAGATAGTGCAATTCGGCCGGCCCGAAGCCGTCCGACGAGTACAGGATCTTGTGAAACGGTGCCATCTCCAGCAGCCGGGCGATCAACGCCGGCGCCCGGGCGCCCAGGTAGTTGATGCTCAACCCGCCGTCGAGATAGACGTTGTTGAAAGCCTGGGCGAGGTAGCCCGCCTCACGCTCGTAGGGATAGCAGTGCAGCAACATGACCGGGGTGCCGCCGGATTGGCGCAGAAAGTCGAGGAGGTACAGCGGATTGGCTTTGTGCAGGTCGCAGTCGCGGTCGCCGAACCCGACATGGAATTGCAGCGGCTTACCGAGGCGCAACGCCTGGTGCAGCCCGAAACGCAGCAGAACTCGATCCTGTAGCCGGGTTCCGCCGAGGTCCCGCCACCGCTGCGCGGCCTGGGCGACTTCGGCCGGGCGCGGTTCGGTCAGGTCGCCGTCGAAACCGCCGCGGTAGGCCAGGATCGACTTGGTGCCGACGGCACTGGCGGCGCGCGCGTGCAGGATTTCGGCGAATGCCGACGCATAGTCACCGGGCGCCCGTGCGGCCTGCTCGGCCACCTGCTCGAGACGGACGATCTCGTGGACCCGGTTTCCTGACAATGCGCTCAACTCCGGGATGTCTGTGGTGCCGGCGCCTATCCCGGTGTCCACCAGCCAGTCGCTCACTCCGGCCGCCCGCAGAAACAGGCGTGCCAGCTCGCATTCGGTGAATGTGCTGCGGCGCTCCCAATAGCGTTGTGGATCAGTATGTTTCGGTAATTCGAGGATCGGGCCGCAGTGGGCACGCACCGCGAAGCCCAGCTGTGAGTCGAAACCCGAGTCGGTCAGGGGGTCGGTATTGGCCTCGTTGAGGGCGTTCTCGAACCGTCGCAGATCGCCCGGCTCCGACCAGCATCCGTGGACGTGGTGGTCGATCAATGCCACTTCGCCGATGTGGTCGGCCAGAGCCGACGAGTCAGCCACCGCTAGAGACTCCAGGCCATCCGGAACTTGTCGGCCAGTTGCTCGGGGTGCAGGTCGCCGTAGCGTTCGTGTTCCAGGCGCCGGACCGCCGCGATCATGTCGACCGCGGCGTTACCCAGAATAGAGCGTAGCAGCTCCGAATTATCCAGTGCGGCAACAATATCTGGTTGGCTCCGGGTAAGGGATACGATGCCGCGACGTTGGTGCTCCGCATCGGATAGCTGCGCCGGGTCGACGGCGGTTTCCGGTGCCAATGCCGCATTGCGCTGGATGCCGTCGAGTGCGAGTCCCAGGACCGCGGCAGACGCGAAATAGGGGTTCGCCGATGGATCGACGATTTTCACCTCGAAATTCGCCTTACCCTCCCGGCCTTGGATGAATCGCACTGCTGCTTCCCGATTCTCGAGACCCCAGCAGGCGTAGGCTCCCGCCCAGTTGCCCGGTTGCATGCGCAGGCCGGACACGATCGATCCGCACAGCACACCCTGTGCCTGCGGCAATCCGTCCAGCACTCCGGCTATCGCGCTCTCCCCCGCCGGCGTCATGCCCGCGACGCCCGCGCCGCCGGAAAACAGCGGACCCTCGAGCCGTGTCAGCGAGAAGTGCTGGTGTGCACCGGATCCGACTTCGCCGGCGAAGGGTACCGGCGACAGGCTGACGCGCAGCCCATGGCGGCGGGCGGCGCGCCCGACAATGATCCGGGTCAGTACCAATTGGTCGGCGGCGGCCACCGGCGGAAGAGGCGCCAGCGAGATCTCGAACTGATTGGCCCCGTACTCCGGATGCAGCTGCTCGATCCCGACGCCGCTGCTCGCCGCCGCGGCAATGACATCGCGGACGAATGCCTCGCGCTCGAGTACGCCGACCAGACCGTATTGCGCCCAGAGCGTGGACGGCAGCCGCCCACCGTCCGAATCGACCAGAACGAACTCGATCTCGTGGCCGACCGCCGCCTGAATACCCGCTGTCTCGAGTGCGGCTTGGACGCGGCGCAACGTTGTCCGGCTGCACGCCGAAGCCGGTGTCCCGTCCTGTTCGAAGAACGAGCCGGGCGCCCAGGCCAACCCGTCGCCGATGCCGCGCAGCGCCGACAAGTCGATGCGCACGCGCTGATCCCCGATCACACCAACGTCTTCGGTGAACGCGATACCGGTCTGGTCGATGGCGAACCCATGCCACGAAGGGCTGGCGCCCAGGCCGGGTTCGACGAAAGTGTTGGTGCGCCGGATCGGCACGGCCTTGGCGTGGGTGAGCCCGGCGGGATTCACCACGGTGCCGATCACGGTGTCGACACCCTCGGCCTCCAGTTGGGCGACCGAAGCCGCGGCAAGGGGTGTGGTTGTCATCGCCGCCTCATCGGCGGATGCGGTTGGCGTCTAGGCCCGGCTCGGCAGGGTCAGCATGCAGGTCTGGCCGATGTCGAGGGTCCGCAGCATCCGTCCCATGCCGACCCAAAGGGCGCAGGACATGGCGAGGTCGGCGAGTAGCTCCTCGGAGAAGTGTTCGCCGGCCCGGGTCCAGAAGTCTTCGTCATCGCGCAACTTGGTGTGTTCGGTGCCGAACCGGTGCGCGAATTCGGCGGCCAGTCGCTCCTGCTCGCTGAATCCGGGCCACGTGCGCCATTCCAGTGCGTGCTCGTACAGCTCTTCGTCGACGCCCGCGGCCGGCCCGTCGGCGTCGCGGGTGTTCATGCACACGGTGCATTCGTTGTCATGGGCGATCACGGCGCGCGCGATTTCGCGGGTACGCATCGGCAGGCGGTTCTTGGTGTATACGGCCTGGCTGAAGTTGGCGATCGCGCCGCCGAGGTCCGGAGACTTCGTGGCCCAGCTGTAGATATCGTCGTCGGCGAACGTTCCGATTCGGCTCATGGCGTGATGGTACGCCCGCCCCCGCGATTTTTGGAACACGTTCTATTATCTGCTGCCGGTACCCGCCGCCAGCCGGCCCGTGCTGGGCGCGTCGTCGTGCCAATCGCGTTGAGCCAGAACGCGGTGGGCGATGTGCTGCAGCGCGGTTTCCACTTCGCGGCGGTCCGGCCGGCCCTGATAACTGGGTGAACGCGAGAGCTTGTCGACGATCCAGCCCAACAACAACGAATAGACGTAGTCGACTTGCTGGGCCCCGGCCGGGGTCAGCCACATCTGATCGCCGTTGCGTTGGGCGTAGCCGGTGGCGACCAGGCGAGCGAAGGTGGGCTCGATGACCTCGAACGGGATCCGCATCGAGTCGCCGATATCGCTGAGGCGGGCCGTCCCGTACATCTGCCCGAAGCGATAGATGCGCATCACGCCCCACAGGCCGGCCACGTCGAGGCGACAGTCCGGCCGCATCGCGATGCTGCGCAACCGCACGCCGGGGTCGCCACGCAGCATGCGCGCAATCGCGTTCTCCAACAGCCGTTCTGGAGTGTCGGTGGTCGGCATTCCGAATCCGTCGCCGAGATCCACTGCGCTGTTGTGGATGTCGCGCAACGGGATCTCCCGCAGGAACAACGCGAGGACGAAGCCGACCAGAGCCACCGGCGCGGCCCAGAAAAACACCTCGCTCAGTGACTCCGAATAGGCCTGCACGATCGGCGCGGCCACATTGTGTGGCTGACGATGCAGGGCGCCCGGCGAACTCACCGCGTCGGGCGGCGCGCCGCTGGCCGCCAGGGCCGCGGGCATCCGGCCTTCGAGGAAGTTGGAAAACAGCGAACCGAAGATCGCGGCGCCGAACGAACTGCCGATGGTGCGGAAGAACGTCACACCCGACGTGGCCACACCCAGATCCTCGAAATTCGAGGTGTTCTGCACGATGAGGACCAGCACCTGCATCGACAATCCGATGCCGGCGCCCAGCACGACCAGGTAGAGGGACTGAACCAGCGCCGAGGTGGACGGGGTCATCCGCGACATCAGCAGAAACGCCAGAGCCATCAGCGCGGTACCGGCGACCGGAAAGACCTTGTACCGGCCGGTCTTGCCGACCAGGGTGCCGCTGCCGGTCGAGGTGATCAGCATCCCGACCACCATCGGCAGGGTGCGCAGCCCCGACGTCGTGGCCGAGACGCCGTTGACGTACTGCATGTAGGTCGGCAGGAATGTCATCGCGCCCAACATCGCGAAGCCGACTACGAACGACAACACACAGCAGACCGTGAACACCGGGCTGGCGAACAGCCGGGTCGGCAGGATCGGCTGCGGGACACGGCTTTCGACCCAGACGAACGCGGCCAGTGCCACCGCGGCGCCGACGAACAAGCCGATGATCGCCGGCGATCCCCACGGGTAGAGGGTGCCGCCCCAGCTGGTCGCCAGGGTCAGGGCGGCGGCGCCCACTCCGACCAGCACGATTCCGCCGTAGTCGATCACGGGCTTGGTGGACGACGCCAGAGCCGGAATGGCCGCTGCGGCAACGAAGATGACCAGCACCGAGATCGGAACGTTCACCCAGAACGCCCACCGCCAGGTCAGGTAGTCGGTGAAGTAGCCACCAAGCAACGGGCCGACGACCGTCGTGACGCCGAAGACCGCGCCCAGAATGCCTTGGTAGCGGCCACGTTCACGCAGCGGGACAACCTCACCGATCAGCGCGCTGGCCGTGACGGTGATCCCCCCGCCCCCGATGCCCTGCAGCGCCCGCGAGCCCACCAGCATGGCCATCGACTGGGACAGCCCGCACGTCACCGATCCGACGATAAAGAACACGATGGCGGCCTGGAACACGCGTTTTCGGCCGAACAGGTCACCGAGCTTGCCGACCAGCGCGGTAACGATCGTCGACGCCAACAGGTAGCTGGTGACCACCCAGGATTGATGGCCGGCGTCGCCCAGGTCGGCGACGATGGTCGGCAGGGCAGTCGCGACGATGGTCTGGTCCAAGGCCGCGAGCAGCATCCCGAGCACGATCGCGACGAAGATCAGGTTCCGGCGTTGCGGGGTGATCAGCGCACCACTGGCCGATGGATCGACGACGACCGGGTTGGCTTGAGTTGCCGCGCTGGATACTGCTCTCGGGCTCGTCATGCCTGCCTTCCCGTCGGCGTTCGATGCTAACGGGTGCCCAGGGTTAACCCGCGGCAATCGCGCCGCGGGTCAGTGAAGCCAAATCGGAATCAGGCGATCGAGCCCGGCGGCCGGGACACGCATTGTGCCAAGTACAGCTGCTCGCCCAGCTTCTCCATCAGCTGAAGCTGCGTCTCCAGATAGTCGACGTGGTTTTCCTCGTCGGCGATGATCTTTTCCAGCAAGAAGGCGCTGGTGCTGTCTTCTTTTGCGCGGCACATGATCACGCCGGGCTTGAGACGGGCCAAGACCTCGTATTCGATTGCCAGATCCGCCTCGAATTGCTCGCGCAGCGTCTGACCGATGCGCAACGAGAACAGGCGCTGGTAGTTCGGCAGGCCGTCCAGCAGCAGGATGCGGTCGGTGATCGCCTCGGCGTGGCGCATCTCGTCGAAGGACTCCGCGCGGGTGTGCTCGGCGATCTCGGTGAAGCCCCAGTTCTCTTGCATTTTCGAGTGCAGGAAGTACTGGTTGATCGCGGTCAGCTCACTGGTCAACTGCTCATTGAGCAGACGCAGGACGTCTGGATCCCCTTGCATGATCACTCCTCCGGTGGTCGGGGCCGTCGTGGCCGGGCGCGCGAGTGGCTGTGCTGCAGCTCACCCGTGCGGCCAAGCAGCACTTTGCCACGCACATTGGAATTGTTCCAGCAAGGTATGGCTGCGCTCAGTAGCCGAAATGCCCTTCCGCGCCATACTTAGGTTCGTCTAACCTACTTAGGTTAGACTCGGTTAATCCGAAGCGTGTTCGGGCGGGCGTGGGTGATGGGAAGGAGTGCTGATGTACGTGTGCTTGTGCGTCGGCGTCACCAATCACACCGTGGCCGAATGCGTGGCCCGCGGCGCCTCCACCTCGAAGGAGGTCGCCGCGCTGTGTGGTGCCGGTGGTGACTGCGGGCGGTGCCGGCGCACGCTGCGGGCGATCATCGAGTCGTCAAAGCAAGTCGATGCCGAACTCGAAGCCGCGGGGTCGCTCTAACTGTTCTTTCGCTCCGCGAAATCGGCCAAGGCCGCGGCGTTGGCAGCTGCGCCCATCAGCGCGGCGAAGTGCGCATTCTCGCGCGCGGTTGCGGCCGCGATCTCGGGCCGAATCGGTTCTGTGATCGTGTGTTTCACCGCCATCAGGCTCGAAACCGGCCGGGAGGCAAGAACTTCGGCATAGCGACGGGTTTCGGGCAGCAGCTCCTCCGGATCGCAGACCCGCCAGACCAGGCCCATCCGCAGGGCCTCCTGCGCATCCACCCATTCCGAAGACATCAACAACCACGCGGCGTTCTGCCGGCCGACCAGCTGCGGCAGCAGATACGACGACGCCGCCTCGGGGGCCACGCCCAGGCTGGTGAACGGGCACTTCAGCCGCGCCGTCGACGACATGAACGCCAGGTCGGCGTAGCCGAGGATGGTGGCGCCGATTCCCACTCCGATACCGTTCACGGCGCAGATGAGGGGCTTGGGAAATGCGCTCAGCGCGTCGATCATGCCCGGGAATCCGTGTTTGCCGGGCGTGAAGCCTGGGTCGGTGATGCGTGCCTGCATCTCGGCGAGATCGGTGCCGGCCGAAAAGCCGCGCCCGGTCCCGGTCAACACCACGACCGCGATCTCGGGATCGTCGGCGGCGGCCAACAGCGCCTCCGCGGTGGCGTCGTAGAGCGCTTCGTTGAAGGCGTTGAGCGCCTCGGGCCGGTTCAGCGTCAGGGTGCGGACCCGGTTGGTGTCATCGATCAGCAACGTCACCGCTGCAGCCTAACCGCGCCGCGTCACCGGCCTGAGCTCACCCGTTGCTGTAGACGCGGGTGGGCGCGATCAGCACCGCGGCGCGACGCTCCATGGCCATCACGCGGTCGTACTCGTCCCAGTCGTCGTGGGTTCCGCCGGCCGCGGTGAAGACCTCGCGTAGCAACAGCCGCAACCGGTCGGTGTCGGCAAGCCACGGCTGCGGGTCGTCGGGGCCGGCCAGCTCGGCGCGGCCTTCGACGGTCGCCCACTGCCAGCCGTTGCGGAACGTGACGGCCAGCTGCGGTCGATCCCGCAGATTGGCGAGTTTGACTTTGCCGTAGGTGGTGAAACCGAGAACCGATTCACCGGTATCCGGGTGGGGCAACAGTCCGACGTTGACCAGCGATGCCTGCACGGTGCCGTCGGCGCGAACCGTCGAGACCACCGCCAGCCCGCTTTCCGCCGCCGCCAGCACCACAGCGTCCTCGAGTGTTGTCATTTGTGGTCCTCACGCTCCGAAGGCTGCCTTGAACACATAGCGGCTGGTCGGCACCGTATCGATGTTCTCGTTGGCGCCGAATGCGGTCGTGCTGGCGACCATTCGGCCCAGCCGGTCCTGCAGGTCGTCGTCGTCTGCGGCCCCGAAGAATGCTTTGAGATCGGTCACCGCTTCAATGGGGAACAACTCCTCGACGATGCCCGCGATTCCCGGTGCGTCCGGTGTCAGCGCCCGCACGACCCAGTTCTGGGTATATCCGAAGGTCGACTGCGTCTCGATGGCCACCGAGGTGTGGTTGAGCTGCCAGCGGTTAAGCCAGGTTGCCTGGTCCAGCTCCGCGGGTCGGCGCAGCAACGCGACATTGGCGAAACCCGTTGTGCGAGAACCTGGTTCGCCTCCGGGAAAAGGCAGCGGGACCGACTCGGTGACCAGGTAGGCGGCGACGCGGTCACATTCGGCCTCGAGGAGCGCCAGCGCCTTGGTCAGCTGCTCGCCGTAGCACTGCTGCGTCCACATGCTCACGACGGCAACGGCCGGCGGCTCCATGGTCGTCAGCGTCATCAGCGAATGCCGCACCGCGGCGTCCTTCACGTTGACAGCCAGCCCGGGCAGTCCCAGGTCCAACAGCGCGTCCGCGACCGAACCCCGCTGGCGGGCACACCAATCGTCGTCCGCATCGGCGCGCCTGAGCACCGCGATCACCTTTTCCATAGGCAGAACCTACAGTCGGCCCCGCCGAAACCTCGGTGCGGTAGTCCAGGCGCCTCGCAGCTGCTGCCGAATGACGCTATGGGGTCCGTCGTACTTGCTGTTCACCGCCGACCGACTCCCCGATGATCGCGGCGAGTCGCCGATACGATTCGTCGCGGCCACTCGACGAGCGGAACACCAGGCCGATGCGCCGGCCCGGGCGCGGCGACGCGAACTGCGCAAGCCCGAGCTGGCTGCGAGCGGCCTCCACGGGTGCCGCGCTGCGCGGGATCAGGGTGACCCCCAGCCCGCCGGCCACGCACTGCACCGCGGTGGCCAGCGAGGCGGCCCGGGTGTCGGCGAGTTCGGCTCGCACGCCGGCCTTTTGACAGACGTCGAGGGCTTGATCGCGCAGACAGTGCCCTTCGTCCAGCAGCAGCAGCGGCAAGTCTGCCAACGCCGACGCGGGTACCCGGCGCTTGCCGGACAGCGGGTGTCCGGGCGGCACCGCGAGCAGGAAATCCTCCTCGTAGATGCCGACCTCCGTGAGTCCCGCGGCGTCGGCGGGCAGTGCGATCAGGGCGGCGTCCAGGGATCCGCCGCGCAGCGCGGTCAGCAGTCGCTCGGTCTGGTCTTCGATCACCCGCAGGCTCAGCGCGGGAAGGCGGTCGGCGAGGCCGGCCAGCACGGTGGGCAACAGGTAGGGCGCCACCGTCGGGATCATGCCCAGCCGCAGGGTGCCCTGCAACGGATCCGACGTGCCGGCCGCGGCGGCGGTAAACGCCTCGGCCGCTTCAACGACCGCCTGGGCCAGCGGGAGTAGCTGTGCCCCTTCGGGCGTCAAGCGGACACGCCGAGTGGAGCGCTCGACGAGATGGGTGCCCAAGCCAGTCTCCAGGGCCGCCAGCGATTGCGACAGCGTCGACTGGCTGACGCCGAGAGACGTTGCGGCACTACCGAAATGGTGTCGCTCGGCGACCGCGGCGAAGGCGCGCAACCCGGCCAGGGTCGGCTGAAAACTCTTATCGGTCATGGCTATAAGTATAGTGTGATATATCACCTTTACTTCAAGCAGCGCTCCCGGCACCATGGTCACTGGACACTTAAATCTTGACTAATTCCAAATAAGGAGACGCGGACATGGCACTGCTTACGATCGGCGATCAGTTCCCCGCCTACGAGCTCACCGGTCTGATCGGCGGCGATCTATCGAAGGTCGACGCCCAGCAGCCCGAGGACTACTTCAAGACATTCTCCAGCAACGACTACGAAGGCAAGTGGCGGATCGTGTTCTTCTGGCCGAAGGACTTCACCTTTGTGTGCCCGACCGAGATCGCCGCGTTCGGCAAGCTGAACGACGAGTTCGAGGATCGCGACGCGCAGGTGCTCGGCGTCTCGGTGGACAGCGAGTTCGTGCACTTCCAGTGGCGGGCACAGCACGAGGACCTCAAGAAGCTGCCGTTCCCGATGCTGTCCGACATCAAGCGGGAACTCGCGCTGGCCACCGGTGTGCTCAATGCCGACGGCGTCGCCGACCGCGTCACCTTCATCGTCGACCCCAACAACGAGGTCCAATTCGTCTCGGCGACCGCGGGATCCGTGGGGCGTAACGTGGACGAGGTGCTTCGAGTCCTGGACGCTCTGCAATCCGACGAGCTGTGCGCCTGCAACTGGCGCAAGGGCGACCCGACCTTGAACGCCGGCGAGCTGCTCAAGGCCTCGGCCTGACTCTGGAGGCTGTGATGAGCATCGAGAATCTGAAGGAAGCGCTGCCGGATTACGCCAAGGACCTCAAGCTCAACCTTGGCTCGATTGCCCGCACCACCGTGCTGAACGACGAACAATTGTGGGGCACGTTGCTGGCCAGTGCGGCAGCAACGCGAAACTCCCAGGTGCTGGCCGAGATTGGGGTCGAAGCGGCCGACAACCTGTCTGCCGAGGCGTACCAGGCGGCTCTGGGCGCCGCGTCGATCATGGGAATGAACAATGTGTTCTACCGTGGCCGCGGTTTCCTGGAGGGTAAGTACGACGACCTTAGGGCCGGATTGCGGATGAACATCATCGGCAACCCGGGCGTGGATAAGGCGAATTTCGAGCTGTGGTCGTTCGCGGTGTCGTCGATCAACGGGTGTTCGCACTGCGTTGTCGCCCACGAGCACACGCTGCGCGAGGCTGGTGTCGATCGTGAAGTGGTCCTGGAAGCCCTGAAGGCCGCAGCGATCGTTTCTGGTGTGGCACAAGCGATCACGGCCGCGCAGACACTGGCCGGCGTCGGCTGATCATCGCCGGTGACCGCATCCTGGGTAGCGCACGCGATCTGGTGGCAGATCTATCCCCTGGGCTTTGTGGGAGCGTTTCCCACGCCCGAGGGATCGGCGCCGGCGGGTCCGGGCGAACACCGGTTGCGGCGGCTTTCCGAGTGGTTCGATCACGCCATCGAGCTGGGGGCATCCGGAGTTGCGCTGGGGCCGATTTTCGCCTCGCGCACACACGGTTACGACACGACCGACCATTACCGGATCGACCCCCGGCTCGGTGACGACCGCGATTTCGACTATCTGATCGCCGAGGCCCGCTCCCGCGGCCTGCGGGTGTTGCTCGACGGTGTCTTCAACCATGTCGGGTTGGACTTCGGCCGCTACCGGGACGCGGCGCACGACGACGCGGCGGCGCACTGGTTTCGGGGCCGTCCCGGGCGGTTTCACACCTTCGAGGGGCATTCCGAACTCATTACCCTCAATCACGACAACCCGGAAGTCGTCGACTACGTCGCCGACGTGATGTCGCACTGGTTGCAGCGGGGCGCGGACGGCTGGCGCCTGGACGCGGCTTATGCGGTACCACCACAGTTTTGGGCGACCGTGCTACCGCGGGTGCGCGAGCGGCATCCGGACGCATGGTTCGTCGGCGAACTTATCCACGGCGACTATGCCGCGGTCGTCGAGGAGGCCACGTTCGATTCCGCCACCCAGTACGAACTGTGGAAGGCGATCTGGAGCAGCCTCAACGACGGCAACTTCTTCGAGCTGGATTGGGCGCTGCAGCGCCACAACACGTTTCTGGCCAGCTTCGCGCCGCTGACGTTCATCGGCAATCACGACGTCACTCGCATCGCCAGCCGGCTGGAGGACTCCCGTCATCTGCAGCACGCGCTGGCGCTGCTGCTGACGATCGGCGGGGTGCCCAGCGTGTACGCCGGCGACGAGTTCGGGTTCCGTGCCGTCAAAGAGGAGCGCTACGGCGGCGACGACGCGGTGCGCCCGGCGTTCGGTTCGCCTCCTTTGCCATTGGACGACTTTGGTGCCGAGGTGTGGCGGCTGCACCAGTTCCTGGTCGGACTGCGCCGTCGCCATTCCTGGCTCCATTCCGCCACCACCACGTCGCTACGGCTGGCCAACCGGCACTACGTCTACGAGACGCGCAGCGGCGACGACGCCCTGGTGGTGGCGTTCAATATCGGCGGCGAGCCGTTGCGGCTGGTGCTGTCGGAGCTGGGACCGGCGCGCGCAGAGGTGGTCGCCGGATCGGCGGCCCCGCCCAGCGACGTCGTCGGCGAGGTGACCGTCGAGCCGCACGGTTGGCGCATCCTGCGGCCCGCTTAGTCGTGTAGCCGGGCCAGCGTCAGGTCGTCCTGCTCACCGCGGTAGTAATTGTCGAGCAGCGTGCGGAAGTCCTGGGGGTCGTCGGTGGCCAGCGCGAACAACGTCATCGACGAACGCAGCTTGAGATCGTCGGGTGAACCGAAGATCTCCCTGATCGAGCGGCCTCGCACCTGGTTGACCAGCTGGGTGCACTCATGCAGCCGCGGCCCCAGCACCTCGTGTCCAAGGTAGGCCCGAGCCTCCTGCAGCGACGAGATGCCGTAGTGCACCGCCGTCGGACTGCTGCCCAGCCCGCGCAGCTGCGGGAAGACGAACCACATCCAGTGACCACGCTTTCGCCCGTTCCGCAGCTCTTCCACGACGCTGCCGTAGACCGGCTCCTGTGCGACAACGAAACGTGTCAGATCGAAGGAGTCGTCTGCCGAGTCCATATGACTACGGTGACATACATGGCCGTCAAACGACGCATGCCCAAAGCCCGCGACCTGGCCCCGCTCATGCAGTTCAAGCGGCCTCAGCTCAACGCGACCACGCGGCGGCTCAGCGCCGCATTCACGATCGAGGATCTGCGCCGCATCGCCAAGCGGCGTACCCCCAAGGCGGCTTTTGACTACACCGACGGCGCGGCCGAGGAGGAGTTGTCGCTGCAGCGTGCCCGACAAGCCTTCCGCGACATCGAATTTCACCCGACGATCCTGCGTGACGTCAGCAATGTGACCGCCGGGTGGGACGTGCTGGGTCAGCCGGTGGCCTTGCCGTTCGGCATCGCGCCGACCGGATTCACCCGACTGATGCAGACCGAAGGCGAGATCGCCGGAGCGGCGGCGGCGGCCCGGGCCGGCATCCCGTTTTCGCTTTCCACGCTCGGCACCTGCGCGATCGAAGACCTGGTGGCCGCGGTCCCGCAGGGCCGCAAATGGTTTCAGCTATATATGTGGAAGGACCGGGACCGGTCGATGGCGCTGGTCAAGCGCGCCGCCGACGCCGGTTTCGACACCCTGCTGGCCACCGTGGACGTACCGGTCTCCGGGGCGCGGTTCCGGGACAACCGCAACGGGATGACGGTCCCGCCGTCGCTGACGCTGCGCACCGTGCTCGACGCGGTGCCGCACCCGAAGTGGTGGTTCGACCTGCTGACCACCGAGCCGTTGGCGTTCGCGTCGCTGGATCGCTGGCCGGGCACCGTCGCGGAGTATCTGAGCACGATGTTCGATCCCAGCCTGACCTTTGACGATCTGGCCTGGATCAAGGAGCAGTGGCCCGGCAAGCTCGTGGTCAAGGGCATCCAGACGCTCGACGATGCGAAGGCCGCCGTGCAGCACGGCGTCGACGGTATCGTGTTGTCCAATCACGGTGGACGCCAACTGGATCGGGCCCCGGTGCCCTTCCATCTGTTGCCGGTGGTGGCGCGCGAGCTGGGCAAGGACACCGAGATTCTGGTGGACACCGGAATCATGTCGGGCGCCGACATCGTGGCCGCGATCGCGCTGGGCGCACGGTTCACGCTGGTCGGGCGGGCCTATCTCTACGGGCTGATGGCCGGCGGCGAGGCCGGGGTCAACCGCGCGATTGACATCCTGGAGAGCGGGGTGCTGCGCACGATGCGGCTGCTGGGCGTGCGGAGTCTCGAGGAGCTCTCCCCCGCCCACGTCACGCAGCTGCGCCGGCTCGGGCCGATCGAGTAGGTCGGTCGATCTGTTGCGGGGCTGACCGAAACCTGTCAAGGTGGTTACGTGCAATTCGGGTTCGTATGCGGCCGGGCCTGCCTCAACTTCGCGGGCACGCTGAAACACCGCAACACCTCGCGCGAAGAACGGTTGATCGAGCCCGCGGTGTTGTCGGAATGGGCAGTGCAGGCCGGATTGGTGGATGCCGCCATCGCGGTCACCGACGACGATCTGGCCACCGCGATCGCCGTGCGCGAAGCGATCTACCGGACTGTCACCGCGCGGCTGGACGCCCGCGAGCCCGAGCCGGCCGATGTCGAGCTGTTGAATGAGCAGGCATCGCGCCCCGCGCTGACGCCGCGGCTGCTCCCCAACGGCGACACGTCCCGCGAGGGCACCGCTCCACAATTGATCGCCGGCCTGGCCGCGGATTTGCTGGACCTGCTCGCGGGCCCCGACATCGACAACGTCAAGCGCTGCGACCACCCGGACTGCTCGCTGCTCTATGTCGACTCCTCGCGGGCGAAGAACCGGCACTGGTGCGGCATGGCCACCTGCGGCAACAAAGTCAAGGTCCAGGCATTCCGGGCGCGGCAGCGCGCTGCGGCTAATTGAAGCCAATTGAACGCCGGTTGACCCACGCCACACCGCACGCCCGGGAGTCATCGGGAACAAAACCCATTCGCCAAAGGTTGAGCGCAACAGACTAAACCTTTGGAGTATTGATGTCTGAACCCAAATCAGTGCCGGTGCTGTTCGTCACCGTCACCATCGTGTTGCCCGGAATGGTTGTGCCGGTCGAGCTGGACGATGCCGCGCGGGCGGCCATCGACGCGGCGCGGGCCAGTGAGTCCGGTGAACTGCTGATCGCCCCCCGCCTCGAGGACCGCTATCCGTCCCACGGGGTGATCGCGAAGATCCTTCAGGTCGGACGTATCGCCGGCGGTGGTGGCGCCGCGGCCGTCGTGCGCGGTGAGCGCAGGGCGCAGATCGGCGCGGGAGCCTCCGGCCCCGGCCCGGCGTTGTGGGTCGAGGTGACCGAGGTGGCCGACGCCGACGTCACCGACGAGGTCACGGCGCTGGCGGCGGAGTACAAGAAGCTGCTGCTGGCCATGCTGCAGCGGCGCGAGGCGTGGCAGATCATCGACTACGTCAACAGCCTGACCGATCCGTCGGCGCTGGCCGATACGTCGGGGTACGCGTCATATCTGACCGATTTGCAGAAGCGGCAGCTGCTGGAGACGGTGGACGTCGCCGCGCGGCTGCGGGTCCTGATCGACTGGACGGCTGATCATCTGGCCGAAGTCGAGGTCAACGACAAGATCGCCGAGGACGTCCGCGAGGGCATGGAGAAGACGCAGAAGGAGTTTCTGCTGCGCCAGCAGCTCGCCGCGATTCGCAAGGAATTGGGCGAGGAGGGAACGGACGGTTCTGACGACTACCGGGCCCGGGTCGAGGCCGCCGAGCTGCCCGACAACGTCCGCGAGGCCGCGCTGCGCGAGGTCGGCAAGCTGGAACGCGCCAGCGACCAGAGCCCGGAAAGCGGCTGGATTCGCACCTGGCTGGACACCGTGCTGGACCTGCCGTGGAACGTCCGCACCGAGGACTCGACGGATCTGGCGGCGGCGCGGGCCATTCTGGACGCCGACCATCACGGACTGGACGACGTCAAGGACCGCATCGTCGAATATCTGGCGGTGCGTTCGCGGCGCGCCCAGCGTGGGCTGCAGGTCGTCGGCGGCCGCGGCTCGGGCGCGGTGATGGTGCTGGCGGGTCCGCCCGGGGTCGGCAAGACGTCGCTGGGCGAGAGCGTGGCCCGGGCGCTGGGCCGCAAGTTCGTGCGCGTCGCGTTGGGCGGCGTGCGCGACGAGGCCGAGATCCGTGGGCACCGGCGCACCTATGTGGGCGCGTTGCCGGGCCGGATCGTGCGCGCGATCGGCGAGGCGGGTTCGATGAATCCCGTTGTGCTGCTTGACGAAATCGACAAGGTTGGATCCGATTATCGTGGCGACCCGAGCGCGGCACTGCTCGAGGTGCTGGACCCGGGGCAGAACCACACGTTCCGCGACCACTACCTGGATCTGGACCTCGACCTGTCTGACGTCGTGTTCTTGGCTACTGCCAACGTGATTGAGAACATCCCATCGGCGCTACTGGACCGCATGGAGCTGGTGGCGATCGACGGTTACACCGAGGACGACAAGGTCGCCATCGCCCGCGAGTACCTGCTGCCGCGGCAGCGCGAGCGCGCGGCGTTGACCAGCGACGAGGTCACCGTCACCGACGCGGCGCTGCGCAAGATCGCCGCCGATTACACCCGCGAGCCGGGGGTTCGTCAGTTCGAGCGGCTGCTGGCCAAGGCACTGCGCAAGGTGACGACCAAGATCGCGGACGAATCGGTGATTATCGACGAGCCGGATCTAGTGGATTACCTTGGCCGGCCGCGGTTTACGCCGGAGTCGGCCGAACGCACCGCGGTGCCGGGCGTTGCCACGGGACTGGCTGTCACCGGCCTGGGTGGCGATGTGCTCTACATCGAAGCCGGGGCCACCGACGGTGAGCCCGGGTTGCAGCTGACCGGTCAACTGGGCGACGTGATGAAGGAGTCGGCGCAGATCGCGCTGTCCTACGTCCGCTCCCACGCGGCCGAACTGGGTGTTGACCCGGCGACGCTGGACCGGCGCATCCACGTGCACGTGCCGGCGGGTGCGGTGCCCAAGGATGGCCCGTCGGCCGGGGTCACGATGGTCACCGCGCTGGTGTCGATGGCTACCGGTCGCCAGGTTCGCTCCGACGTCGGCATGACCGGTGAGGTTACGCTGAACGGCCGGGTGCTGCCGATCGGTGGCGTGAAGCAGAAGCTGCTGGCCGCCCAACGTGCCGGTCTGTCAACGGTTTTCATCCCGCAGCGAAACGAGCCGGACCTGGATGACGTTCCGGCCGAAGTGCTCGAGGCGCTGAGCGTCAAACCGATGACCGACGTCGCGGAGATCGTCGCGCAGGCGCTGGAACCGGTCGCGCAATCCACCATGGTGGCCGCCTGACCCCGGACAAGCCCGGGTATTGCAGAATGGGCGGTATGAGCGGCCTCGGCGATCTCAAACGGCAAGTAGTGCACCGTGTTCAGCGACTGGTGGTCAATCCGGTCGGTCGACAATTGCCGGTGACAATGCTCGAAACGACCGGCCGCAAGAGCGGGCAGCCTCGCCACACCCCGGTGGGCGGACGTGTGGTAGACAACCAGTTCTGGATGGTTTCCGAACACGGCGAGCATTCGGACTACGTCCGCAACATCAAGGCCAACCCCGGTGTCCGGGTCCGCCTCGGCGGTGTATGGCGCAACGGCACCGCTCACCTGTTGCCCGACGACGACGCGGTGCGCCGGCTGGGCAATCTGCCGCGGCTCAACAGCGCGGTGGTGCGCATCATGGGCAGCGAGCTGCTCACCATTCGGGTTGACCTGGACTGACCCGGCCACGCGTGTCGGTGCGCACGATTAGCGTCGACGCATGGCATACGACCACGACCTGGCCAACCGGATCCGCGAATTACTGGCACCGCAGGCCGGTGTCGACGAGAAGCCGATGTTCGGCGGGCTGGCCTTCCTCGTCGGCGGGAATATGGCGGTCGCGGCCAGCGGGAAGGGCGGATTGATGGTGCGGGTGCCGCCCGAGGACACCGCCACGCTGCTGGGTCGCCCGCACGTCAGCCCGATGGTGATGGCCGGCCGCGAAACCCGGGGCTGGTTGCGGGTCGCCGCCGAGGGTGTGAAAACCAAACGCCAGCTTGCGAGTTGGGTTGACCGCGGCATCGGGTACGCGCGCAGCCTGCCACCGAAGTAACGTTTGCCGCTGCGCGTGGCGGGTACGCGCGCAGCTATGAGCAAGTCGGACGGGTCCAGGCAGCTGGTGCGACGCGTGCTCAAAGCCGGCGGCAGCACGTACGCCCACGAGGCGGGAATCCGGATCAGCGACAAACCGATGCCGCTGTTTCAGCTGCTGGTGTTGTGCATGCTGGCCAGCAAGCCCATCGATGCCGCTATCGCGATGCGTGCGGCGCGCGAGCTGTTCAAGGCGGGCCTGCGCACGCCCAAGGCGATCCTGGCGGCCGACCGGCAAGAGATGATCGACGCGTTCGGCCGCGCGCACTACGTTCGCTACGACGAAAGTTCGGCGACCCGCCTCACCGAGATGGCGCAGCGGGTGAGCGACGAGTATTTCGGCGATCTGCGCGAAATCGCCGAGCGCAGTCATCACGACCCCGCTCGGGTGAAGCGAATGCTGAAAGAATTCAAGGGAATTGGCGATACCGGCGCCGACATCTACCTGCGCGAGGTGCAGGACGTTTGGCCGTGGGTCCGTCCGTACTTCGACGACCGTGCCACCGCGACAGCGAAGAAGCTGGGGCTGCCCACCGAACCGGCCGAGCTGGGAGCACTGGCGCCGCGGGCCAACGCGCGGTTGGCCGCCGCGCTCGTCCGGGCGTCGCTGGACAAGGACCTGCGTAGCCGGATGGCCGGTTGACCGTCCGGATCGGCACTTCGGGGTGGTCGTACGACCACTGGGTTGACGTGCTCTACCCGCGTGGAACGGCATCCGCGCGCCGGCTGGCCCGGTACGCGGAGGTTTTCGACACCGTCGAGCTCAACGCCAGCTTTTACCGCTGGCCCAAGGATTCGACGTTCACGGGTTGGCGCGACCAATTGCCGCCCGGCTTCACGATGTCGGTCAAGGCCCACCGCGGATTGACCCACTACCGCCGGCTGGGCTCGCCCGAGCCCTGGATCGAGCGATTCGAACGGTGTTGGCGCCTGCTGGGCGACCGTCACGGTGTGCTGTTGGTCCAGCTGCATCCAGAATTGCAGCGCGACAACGCATCTCAAGAGCGACTGGATTCGTTCCTGGATCGCGTTCCGGCATCTATCCGGGTGGCCGTCGAGTTGCGTCACCCGTCCTGGGACGACCCCGCCGTCTACCAGTTGCTGGAGCGCCACCGCGCCGCGTACGTGGTGATGAGCGGTGCGGGTTTGGCGTGCATACCGCGGGCCACCACCGATCTGGTCTACATCCGCATGCACGGCCCGGACCCGGAGTCGCGCTACGCCGGTTCCTACCCGGACGACGAGTTGCGGTCCTGGGCAGACCGGGTCGTCGCATGGGACCGCGAGGGCAGGGACGTGTGGATGTACTTCAACAACGACCTGGGCGGCCACGCCGTCCGCAACGCGCTCTCGCTGCGGGATCTGGTGAGTTAGTCCGGCGCGCTGATCTCCTGGGCTGACGGTGGTTCGACCGGCGCCCAGTCGCGGTCGATGACGTCGGGCGGGTGCTGGGCTTGCAAGCGTTCCCGCTCGGCGCGGCGGCGTTTGATCCGCAGCCGGGCATCGGCCGGCATGGTGACCAGTTCATCGCAGGTCAGGTAGTACACGTCATCGACGACGTCGATCAGGTCGGCCTTGACTCGTCGAGATCCCAGCTCGCGCAACGTCACTCGAAGCTCGTGTGTGAATCGCAGGGTGGTGTCGTGGGCGAGCTCGCGTGAGACGCGGGCGTTGGTGGCGATGCGCCGGACCAGCGTCGGGGGCGGATCTGGTTCGGTGGGCTCGCCGGCCGCCTCGGCGGCCGCGGTCAACAGCAGCGTCGGGTCGTCGCCGAAGACTCGGCTGGCCAGCTCGCCCGCCCCGGGCCCGCGGTGCCCGATCCGCGCGATCGCGGCATCCACCAACGCGGCGGTCGGGGACGAAAGCGCACGGATGCTGGCGAGATTGCCTTCGGCGGCCATCGCCCGCAGTGGCGGGTCAGCACGCAGCGCGGCGGCTAGTTCGGCGATCACGTCGGTGACCCGGTTGCTTTCCATGATCGCGTTCACTCCAGGCACGCGGGAGCCCGCCGCGGTGTGTTCGAGTGCCGCCGCGGTGACGCCGGAGTCGATCAACCACAGCGCCGTGAGAATCCAGCCCTGGTGAATGCGGTCTCGCAGCAGCCGAACGCGCACGCCCAGGCCCGCGTCGGGCAACAGACCCAGTTGCGTGGCATCGGCATGTTCGGCGGTCGCGGCGGCGCTGTAGGCCCGCGTGTTGGCCTTGAGATGGCGCATCAGGGCCAGGGATCGCGTCGTCGCGACCGCCTTGGCGACCGACCCGAGCGCTCCGGCCGCCAGCCGGGGTTGACCGAACGGCAGTACGTCTGCGACCTGCGGCTGACCGACCAACGCGCGCGTGACAAGGGCCTGGTCATCCCAGCCGAGCAGCTGGTTTGCGGCGACGACGTTGGCCGAGACCCCGACGTAGGGGCGGTGACCGAACACCGCGATGGCCCTGCTGCCCCATTCGTCGTCGACCACACCGCCCAGCGTCAGTGCCTGGCCCATCACCCGGCTGGCGGTGCGCAGTCCGCTCATCTGCACGTCCAGGGTGATCGGGGTCAGCGGCCCGGGCAGCGCCTCGGTGAGGCCGTCGGTGGCGAATACCGGGAATCGCGGGTCGATGCGGTCGTCGAACTCGCCTTCGACGCCCTCGGGCGCGGCACTGTGCAGTTGGTCGGATGGTGCGGGACGCGGGATGACCTCGACCGGAAGCGCCATCTGCACGCCGTGGCTGGTCGCGCCTGCGGCGCCGAGCTTGCGGCCGACGAGTCCGCGCGCGGTGTCGGCGACCGCGTCGAATGCCGGCCAGCCGAACTCGAACTGCCAATCCTCCTGGGCAGCAACGATATCCACCGAGGGAACCAGCTGCGGCCAGCCGCGAATCCGATGGCTTCGCGACCGGGGGTCTACGGCGCGCAACACCCGCCACGCGGTCACCACGTTGGTGGTATCCGGGGTAGCCAGATCCACGAAGCCGGTGCGGTCGGTGTTGAGCGCCAACACCAGAAACCGCACCAGGTCGTCGAGGTGCAGCACCCGTATCGGCTGCGCGGACACCTTCGTGCGCAGCAAGGTGGCCACGGTGCGGCACACCATCCAGTCGAGTTGTCGGCCCACCGGCGGCGCCATCCGGATGACCAGGCTTGGCCCCAGGCTGGTGGACACCAGGTCCTCGGCCGGCTCGTAGACCTCAGCGGCGCCGGCGGCCTGGGACACGAACACCAGGCGCGCACCGGCCCGTCCGGCCGCATGCGTCACATGCGCCACGCCGTTGATGCCCGCGCTGCCGGGCGCGTCGGGTTCGACCGGCGCCAGATGGATCACCGCGTCGGCTTCGTCGGCCAGTTCTTGCAGGATGGGGTCGTTCAGCGGTGCGCAGACGAACTCGACCGCGGGGTCCAGACGGGCGTCGGGATACTCAGAAATGCCGGAAACCGAATGCCCGGCAGCAATCAGCTGCCGTGCAACCAGCCGCCCGACTGTGCCGGTGGCGTCGGTAACCAGGATGTGCACCTGGGCTCACCTCCCCCAACGTCTGACTCGACAATATGCGCGCCTCTATCGCCGCGCGACTGTTACCGGGTGAACGGCACTGTGGCCTGGCCTTTTAACTCCCCCGCCGGGCTACTGCAGCGTGGCGCTGCCGTCCGCGGTGACGGCCACCTTGGTGCCACCGATATCTTCACGAATAGTCGCCTGCGCCGAGTCGGGATCGGCGATGACCGCCAGCGCCCGGGACCCCTCCGGCGTGCGCACAGCAACGAAAGCCTTCTCCGGCTGCCCGTCGCGATCGAACGGCGTCGTCCACGCTTCGACCGTGCCGACGCCCTCCCATTCCACCAATCCCTCTCGGTTCGGTTCCCGTTCCACCGCGGATTGTGCATTCTCCCAACGGAATTCGGCTGGCGGCTCGGTGCCGTAGACCCCGAAGCTGTGCTTGGTCAGGTAACCGCCGTTGGCGGTGATCAGGGCGCGCCGTCCGGGATTGGCCACCAGCAGTTCGGCCACCGTGGCAATCGAGTGCATCACGTAGTTGCTCCACGGGCCGCCGGCGAAGGTCAGGCCACCGGTGACGGTCAGCGGCCGGGCGGGGTCGTCGGTACTCAATCCGAGCTCGGCTGCCGCCACCTGAACGGCGGACGGAAAGCAGGAGTACAGGTCCACGTAGTCGACGTCGTCGATGCCCAGGCCGGCGAGCCGCAGCGCCCGCGCACCGGCGATTCGGATGGCCGCCGACTGGTGCAGTTCGTGGCGCTCCGCGATCGACGGCGTGTCGTAGGCGTCCGTGCCGGCGTGCGGGTAAATCCAGCGCTCCTGCGGGATGCGCAGGCGTCTGGCCTGCTCGACCGACGTCAGGATCAGCGCCGCGCCCTGATCGACCATGTTGTTGGAGTTCATCAGCTTCGTATAGGGCCAGCTGATCATCCGATTCTGCGGGCCGGGCTGCGCGATCTCGGCCGCGGTCGCGGGTTTGCGGATCCAGGCGTGCGGATTGCCGACCGCGACGGCGTTGAAGCGCGCCCACAACTCCCCGATGCGGTGGCGATGGTCCTCGACCGACTCACCGTTCGCGATGCGAAGGGACTGTTCGAACAGCGGGTAGACGTAGGCCGGCCGGTCCAGTCCGATCCTGAGCTCGGCATCGCCGGCCATCGGCACGTCCTCGCCGCTGACCTGGGCCATCGGCACGGATTCGTCCTGAGCCGTCCACTGCAGCCGGCCGCCCCTGGCCTTCAGCCCCCGCCGGGTGCGCCAGGTTTCGGCGCCGCTCAGCAGCACCACCCCGGCGCGGCCCTGCTGGATGTCCAGGCAAGCCTGGTTGAGCAGTGTTTGCGGGACGTTGCCGCCCACCGGGCTGTACAGCGTCGTGAACTTCGGTGCGCCGATCCGCTCGCCGACCAGCAGCCCGGCGTCACGGTAGGTCGCCGAAAGGACATTGACCACCCGGACGGAGTCCACGGCCCGCAGAACCTCGGCGCCGGCGGCCTGCTGAGCTGCGGCGACCATCAGGTCGACGGGTTCAACCGAACGTGTTTCCGGGTCGATCTCGTCCCGGTGATTGACCTGGCCATAGCCGATCAGCACCGGTGTTTTGGGGTCGACAGGCATGGGACGAACCTATCGTGGCGACGGAACCGCCGCGAACAGCACCTGATCGGTGATCAGGCGATCGATCTCCTCGGCGCTCATGCCGAGCAGAGTCCGGCAGAGCTCCCGGGTGTCCTGACCGGGCAGCGGCGCGGGCCGCTGCGGGGCCGCCGGGATGTGGCGGAACGGCGCCGGCCCGGTCTCGGCCGGCAGCGGGCGCTCGACCAGCGGATGCACCATGTCGCTGAGCAGCTTGCGCTCGACCAGTTGCGGGTCGGCGAGGACGTCCGGCGGACGGTTCATCGGTCCGGCCGCAATCCCGGCCGCCTGCAACGCTTCGGCGGCTTGTGCCGGGGTTCGGGTATGAGTCCAGGCGGCGACCAGCCGCACCAACTCCGCCCGATGGGCCGTGCGCGCCTGGCCGGTCGCGAAGCGCGGATCGTCAGCCAGCTGAGGCTGATCAAAAAAGGCAGTGAGACAACGCCATTCGGTGTCCGAGCAGATCGAGATGACGCACCAATCGTCATCGCCGGCGCACGGGTATACCGCGTGCACGCTGGTGTCGTCGCAGACGGCGGCGCCGGCTCCCAGCGCGGCCTGGGCGACGTACAGGGTGTCCAGCTGATTGACGACGACCTCGGCCTGCGAGATGTGGACATGGGCCGGGTCGCCGGTCCGATCGCGGCGGATCAGCGCCGCCAGTGCCGCGATCGCGGTGACCCGCCCCACGATGTGGTCGGGAAAGATCGTCGTCGCGTCGTAGAACGCGTGCCGTGCCCCGGCGGTACGCGCTTCGGCGGAAGCTTCCTCGGATGTCCACAGACTGGTCACCCCGGTGGTGGCGCGGACCAACGGACCGTAACCCATGCGCCTGCTCCACGGCCCCCGGTTTCCGAACGCGCTGCTGCCCGCGAGCACGATGCGGGGGTTGATCTCGCGCAGGGCTTCGAATGAAAACCCAAGCGAGGTAAGGGTTCCCGGCTTGAAGTTGGCGAACACCGCGTCGGCCTCGGCGACCAGCCGGCGGAAGATCTCCTTGCCCTGCTCGCTACGCAGGTCCAGGCCCAGCGCCAGGTGATTGCGGTGGGTCCAGGCGAACGATTCGCTCATCACCGCGCCGACGCGCGACTGCCGCAGCCCGTCGGGATAGTCGGCGCTTTCGATCTTGACGACCTGCGCGCCCATGTCCCCGTAGAGCCGGCTCAACTCGCCGCCGGCGACGATCACGCCCAGGTCGAGAATCCTGAGGTCCGTGAACGGATACTCGCCGGCCGCGCCCGACGGGGCCGCGGTCACCGGGCCGGCCAGCCAGCGCGGTTCGTCGGCTCCGGCCACCGGAGCTGGGGTCCGCAAGCCGCAGCGTTCGTCGTCGACCACGAAGTATCCGGTGGGCACGTCGATGCGCACCCCGGGCACCAGCTCGGCACTGGTGATCGCGCCGACGGCCTGGAAGTGCTCGGAGGCCAGGATCCGCGACGGCGTCAGCACCGCCGAGATCGGCACTCCGTGCGCCTGGCCCTGCGCAACCAGCTCCTTCATGGTCTTGTCGGCGAACAACGCGTCGACCAGCACGCCGATCCGCGGCCACGCGGCGAACCGGGCGCCCAGCGTGTCGTAGCTGGGGTCCTGGAATTCCTCCGGCTCCCCCAACCACCGGCGCAGGCCACGCCACTGCCGGGGCGCCATCACGCAGAGCCGGACGTAGCCGTCCCGGCACGGGCAGATCGGGTACGGGTCCTGGTTTTTCGGCCGGCCCCGCCACGCGCTGGTGCGTTGTCCCGCGGTGGCCTGCCCATGCGCGCCGAATGCCGGGTCCAGCGCCATCACGACCGCGTCGAAACGTGAGAAGTCAATGTAATCGCCTGTGCCACAACGTAATCTGTTGTAATATGCGACGAGCGCCGCCCAGGTCGCCTGCACGGCGGCGGTGGCCGAGGCGATGCCGTCGGGCGGCAATACCGGGGTGCCGACGGTCGGTCCGGAGCGCGACAGCGCGCCCGACATCGCGAAGAGCACCGGGTCGGTCGCACGCCACGACGAGCGCGGCCCGGTGGCGCCGAAGTCGGTGATCGAAAGCACGACCAGGTGCGGGTGGCGATCGGCCAGCTCGACTGCCGACGTGCCGAGCGTAGCGGCCTGATCCGCCGCGTCGACGACGATGTCGGCTCCCCCGATCAGCTCGAAGAAACTGCGGCGGTCGTCGTCGACGCGCGGATCCAGCACCACGCTGCGCTTGTTGGCGTTGTGCACGGCGAACGGGATGCTGGCACCGGCCAGCGTGGGCCGGTCGTGACGAGCGGGGCTGCCGCCCGGCGGTTCCACCTTGACGACGTCGGCTCCCAGGTCGGCGAGCAGGCGGGTCACCGTGTCGCTACTGCCGCTGGACAAGTCGACGATGCGCACCCCGGCGAGCAACTTGTCGGCCATCCGCCCACCGTACCGGCCCCGAGCGGCCAAATGCACAGCCGCTCAACCTGGTTCGGACGGGCTTCGGATCGGCCCGGCCGACCGGCTACGCTGCGTAGTTTGTCGTCCGCCGAGGAATGGAGGAGTCGGTCCGTGAGTGCGCACTTGAGTTACGTCGAAGCGCTTCTGGTCGGCGCCGCGCAGGGTGTGACCGAGCTGTTCCCGGTGTCCAGCCTCGGCCACTCGATTTTGGTGCCGGCCCTGGTCGGCGGCCAGTGGTCGCGCGACTTGGACGTGTCCGCACCGCAGTCGCCGTACCTGGCGTTCATCGTCGGCCTGCACGTCGCCACCGCCGCCGCGCTGCTGGTGTTCTTCTGGCGCGATTGGCTGCGCGTACTGGCCGGCCTCGGCTCCTCGGCGCGGCACCGCCGGATCCAGACGTCCAACGAGCGGTTGGCGTGGCTCCTGGTCGGCGGCACCATTCCGGTGGGTCTGGCGGGCCTCTTTCTGGAAAAGCTCTTTCGCACCACGCTGGGCAAGCCGATCCCGGCGGCAATCTTCCTGCTGCTCAATGGAATCGCCCTGTACGCCGGCGAGGTGCTGCGCCGCCGCGCCGCGGCCGCGGTCCCCGAACCGGTCGGCGCCCCCGTCGGGCACTCCGGCGAGGCCGTCGACAGCCGGCTCGCCCAGCTACCCATCGGGCGGGGCGTGCTGATCGGTGCCGCTCAGATCCTGGCGCTGCTGCCCGGGATCAGCCGTTCCGGCATCACAATCGTCGCCGGCCTGTGGCGCGGCTTGTCGCACGAGGACGCCGCCCGCTTCTCCTTCTTGCTGGCGACGCCGATCATCCTGGCCGCCGGCGTGTACAAGATCCCGGATCTGTTCGGGCCGCTGGGCAGTGGCATCGGTGGCCAGGTGCTGGCGGGCAGCATCGCGTCTTTCATCTGCGCCTACCTCGCGGTGCGCTTCCTCACCCGGTACTTCGAAACCCGCACGCTGACACCGTTCGCCGTCTACTGCGCGGTGTTCGGGGCCGGTAGCCTGGCCTGGCTCTGCTTGCGTTGAGCAGGAGGTGTCTTGAGGTGAGCGATCAGGAATCAGTGTGGGACTACCCGCGGCCTCCGCGCGTCGAGCCGTTCACCGGCTCGATCACCGTTGAGCTGGGCGGCCACGTCATTGCCTCGACCAGCCACGCCTGGCGAGTCCTGGAGACCAGTCATCCGCCGACCTATTACCTGCCGCGTGACGCGTTCGCCGACGGCGCGGTGCGTTCTGCATCCGGTAGCTCGTGGTGTGAATGGAAAGGCCGCGCAAGCTATTACGACCTGGTCGGCGGCGGCGGCGACGTCGTCGCCCGCAAGGCGGCGTGGAGTTATCTGAATCCAACCCCCGGCTTCGAGTCGATCGCCGGTGCGCTGGCCGTGATGGCCGCCGCCGTCGACCGGTGCACCGTCAACGGCGAGGTCGTCACCGCGCAGCCCGGTGGCTTTTACGGAGGCTGGATCACCAGCTGGGTCATCGGGCCGTTCAAGGGTGTCCCCGGTTCGGCGGGCTGGTGAAAGGTCA
This sequence comes from Mycobacterium ahvazicum, assembly GCF_900176255.2. GTDB lineage: Bacteria > Actinomycetota > Actinomycetes > Mycobacteriales > Mycobacteriaceae > Mycobacterium > Mycobacterium ahvazicum. The sequence continues at coordinate 312,202 of NZ_FXEG02000003.1, read as the reverse complement.
TTGCGCGGCACGACATCGAGTGCTGTGCTAACCGGATGGCAGACAACGCGGCGCACGCTCTCAAGATTCGCGACAAGGTCATCGTGATCACCGGCGGCGCGCGGGGAATCGGGCTGGCCACCGCGACCGCGTTGCACAACCTGGGCGCCAAGGTCGCGATCGGCGACATCGACGAGGTCCGGGTCAAGGAGTCGGGTGCCGCTCTCGGCCTCGACGTGTACGGCAAGCTCGATGTCACCGATCCGCACTCGTTTGCGGAATTCCTCGACGAGGTGGAGCGCCAGCTCGGCCCCATCGACGTGCTGATCAACAACGCCGGCATCATGCCGCTCGGCCGCATCATCGAGGAGCCCGATGCGGTCACCCGGCGCATTCTGGACATCAACGTCTACGGCGTGATTCTCGGCACCAAGCTGGCCGTCCAGCGCATGGTGCCCCGCCACACCGGACACGTCATCAACGTCGCCTCGCTGGCCGGGGAGGCGAACATCCCCGGGGCGGCCACCTATTGCGCCAGCAAGCACGCGGTGATTGGCTTCACCGACACGGTCAGGCTCGAATCCCGCGGCACCGGCGTGCAGTTCTCGCTGGTCAATCCGACGTTCGTCAACACCGAACTGATCGCCGGAACCCAGGGGGCGAAGGGCCTCAGAAACGCTGAACCGTCCGACATCGCCGACGCGATCATCGAGTTGATCGCCCGGCCCAAGCCGCGGGTCCGGATCACGAAGGTGATGGGGGCGCTGGCCGTTTCCGCGAAGTTCATGCCCCGATCGGTATCCGAGGGCCTCAACCGTCTCCTCGGCGGCGACCACGTCTTCACCGACGCCGTCGACACCGAGAAGCGCAAGGCCTACGAGGACCGCGCCCGCGGCGAGCAGTGATCGGCTCGCATGGCGGTGTTCATCGGGGGCGCGGACAATCGGGCACGTGAGCCTGCAAACCCCGACAACCGCGCCCGAAGCACTCTCCGACGACGAACTCACGCTGATCGACAAGTATTGGCGGGCCGCCAACTATCTGTCGGTCGGGCAGATCTATCTGCTCGACAATCCCCTGCTCAAACAGCCGCTGGCGGCTGAACACGTCAAACCCCGGCTGCTGGGGCATTGGGGCACCACGCCCGGGCTCAACCTCATCTACGCGCACCTGAACCGGATCATCCGCAACCGGGATGCCAATGTCATCTATGTCACCGGACCGGGCCATGGCGGCCCGGGCCTGGTCGCCAACGCCTACCTCGAAGGCACCTACACCGAGATCTACAGCGCCATCGGCGAGGGCACCGAGGGGCTGCGCAAGCTGTTTCGCCAGTTCTCGTTCCCCGGCGGCATCCCCAGCCACGTCGCGGCCCAGACCCCGGGCTCCATCCACGAGGGCGGTGAACTCGGCTACGCGCTGGTGCATGCGTTCGGTGCGGCGTTCGACAACCCCGACCTGGTGGTTGCCTGCGTGATCGGCGACGGCGAAGCCGAGACGGGTCCGCTGGCGGCCGGCTGGCACTCGAACAAATTCCTCAACCCGGCCGTCGACGGGGCGGTGCTGCCGATCCTGCACCTCAACGGTTACAAGATCGCCAATCCGACCGTGCTGGCCCGCATCCCGCACACCGAACTCGAATCACTGTTGCGCGGCTACGGTTACCGGCCGATCACGGTCGCCGGTGACGACCCGGCCACCGTGCACCGCGCGCTGGCCGCCGCGCTGGACGACGCGTTCGACGAAATCGCCGGCATCCAGCACGCGTCGCGCAACGGCACGACCGCCGAGCGCCCGGTGTGGCCGATGATCGTGCTGCGCACCCCGAAAGGCTGGACCGGCCCCAAGGAGGTCGACGGCAAGCACGTCGAGGGCACCTGGCGGTCCCACCAGGTGCCGTTGTCCGAGACGCACGACAACCCCGCGCACCGCGCGCAGCTCGAAGAGTGGATGCGCAGCTATCGGCCCGACGAGTTGTTCGACTCCCACGGCGTGCTGCGTCCCGAGCTGCGCCAGCTCGCCCCGAAGGGGCAGCGGCGGATGAGCGCCAACCCGCACGCGAACGGCGGCCTGTTGCTGCGCGAGCTGGACCTGCCGGACTTCCGCGACTACGCGGTGCCGGTCGAAAAGCCGGCCGCGTCCACCCACGAGGCGACCCGGGTGCTGGGGACCTTCCTGCGCGACGTCATCACCCACAACCCCGACCGCTTCCGGCTGATGGGACCCGACGAAACCGCGTCCAACCGGCTGTCGGCCGTGTTCGAGTCGACCGACAAGGTGTGGATGTCCGAGGTCGAGCCCGACGACGAGGGCCTGGCGCCCGACGGCCGCGTGATGGAGGTGCTCTCCGAGCACCTGTGCCAGGGATGGCTGGAGGGCTATTTACTCACCGGACGGCACGGGCTGTTCAACTGCTACGAGGCGTTCGTGCACATCGTCGACTCGATGCTCAACCAGCACGCGAAATGGCTGGCTACCAGCCGCGAACTGCCGTGGCGGCAGCCGATCGCGTCGCTGAACTACCTGTTGAGCTCGCATGTGTGGCGTCAGGACCACAACGGCGCATCACACCAGGACCCGGGGTTCATCGACCTGGTCGCCAACAAGCGCGCCGAGATCGTGCGCGTCTATCTGCCGCCGGACGGCAACACACTGCTGTCGGTGGCCGATCACTGCCTGCGCAGCCGCGACTACATCAATGTCATCGTCGCCGGCAAGCAACCCGCCCTGGCCTACCTCGGCATCGACGAGGCGATCGCCCACTGCACCCGCGGCCTGGGGATCTGGGATTGGGCGAGCACCGCGACCGGGGAACCCGACGTGGTGCTGGCCTGCGCCGGCGACATCCCCACCCAGGAGGCGCTCGCCGCGGCCGACATCCTGCGCCGCGAGCTGCCCGACCTGGCCGTGCGGCTGGTCAACGTCGTCGACCTGATGCGCCTGCAGCCGGACTCCGAGCATCCACATGGATTGCCGGATAAGGAGTTCGACGCGTTGTTCACCCGCGACAAGCCGGTCATCTTCGCGTATCACGGCTATCCGTGGCTGATCCATCGGCTGTGCTATCGCCGCACCAATCACCCGCACATCCATGTCCGCGGGTTCAAGGAGCGCGGCACCACCACGACGCCGTTCGACATGGTGATGCTCAACGACCTCGACCGTTTCCACCTGGTCATCGACGTCATCGACCGGGTTGACGGGTTGGCGGGCCGGGCCGCGCTGTTGCGGCAGCGGATGGTCGACGCGCGGCTGAACGCCCGCCGCTACACCCGCGAGCACGGCGAGGACGACCCGCAGATCGCGAACTGGAAGTGGGAATCTCAGCCGTCGTCGTGACCTGGGCGGCAGGGGCGCGCAGGTAAACTCGGCCGGGATGTCTGAGCACGCCACGGCCCTCGATGCCGTCGACCTGCACCCGGTGGTGTCGCAATTGTCGGCGCTGCACCGGCTGCGGCTGTACTTCGACATTGCCGTGGTGGTCGTGGTGCTGGTGCTGACCAACCTGGTCGCACACTTCACCACGCCGTGGGCGAGTGTCGCGACGGTGCCGGTGGCAGCGGTCGGGCTGGTCGTGTTGATGCGTGCCACCGGTTTGGACTGGGTCGACCTGGGCCTCGGCCGGGAGCACTGGAAATCCGGGCTGGGCTACGCGCTGGCCGCGGTGGCTGTCGTGGCGTCGGTGATCGCGGTCGGCGTACTGCTGCCCATGACGCGGCCGATGTTCCTGAACAACCACTACGCAACGGTTTCCGGCGCGCTGATCGCCTCGATGGTCATCATCCCGCTGCAGACCGTGATTCCCGAGGAGCTGGCCTTCCGGGGTGTGCTGCACGGCACGCTGCATCGGGCCTGGGGATTCCGCGGGGTCGCACTCGCCGGCTCATTGCTGTTCGGCCTGTGGCACGTCGCCACGTCGCTGGGACTGACCAGCAACAACGTCGGCTTAGCCCGGCTGTTCGGCGGCGGGTTCGTCGGCATGGCCGCCGGCGTGACATTGGCCGTGGTAGCGACCGGCAGCGCGGGCTTCGTGTTCAGCTGGTTGCGCCGGCGCAGCGGCAGCCTGATCGCGCCGATCGCGCTGCACTGGTCATTGAACGGGCTGGGCGCCCTAGCCGCGGCCCTGGTCTGGCATCTGTCCACCTGACCTACACCAGCAGCACTGCTGCCCCGGCGATGCGACCGCCGGCCAAATCGCTCAGTGCCCGGGCGGCTTGATCGAGTGGATACTCCGGTGTCGTCACCTCGATGCGGTGACGGCCGGCGAAGTCGAGAAACTCGCGCGCGTCGGCCCGGGTATTCGAGGTGACCGAGCGAATCTGGCGCTCCTGGAACAGGTGACGCTGATAGTTCAGGGCCGGGATATCGGACAGGTGGATTCCGGCGATCGCCAACGTGCCGCCGCGGTCCAGCGCCTCGCAGGCGGGCAGCACCAGATCTCCGACCGGGGCGAACAGGATCGCGGCATCCAGCGGCACCGGCGGCGGATCCGCCGCCCCCTGAGCCGATGCCGCGCCGAGGGCCAGCGCCAGCTCGCGTGCCTGCTCGCCGCGGGTCATCACGTGCAGCTCGGCACCCTGGGCCAACGCGACCTGGGCGGTGATGTGCGCGCTGCCGCCGAAGCCGTAAATGCCCAGCCGGCCACCCGGCGGCAGCTGTGCCCGCAGCAGCGAACGGTATCCGATGATGCCGGCACACAACAGCGGCGCGAGCTCGCTGTCGCTGTACCCGCTCGGCAGGTGGTGCGCGAAAGCCGCTGGAACCGTCGCGAATTCGGCGTACCCGCCGTCGGCATCCCAGCCGGTGTAGCGGGACTGCGGGCAGAGGTTTTCGTCGCCTCGGCGGCAGTATCTGCACACACCGCAGGTGTGGCGCAGCCAGGCAATGCCGACCCGGTCCCCCACGTTGAACCCGTCGCCGGCCTCGACGCCCACCGCCGATCCGACCTCAACGACCTCGCCCACCACTTCGTGGCCGGGGGTGACGTGCTCGCGGTGCACCGGAAGGTCACCCTCAGTGACGTGCAGGTCGGTGCGGCACACCCCGCAGGCCCGCACGGCCACCAGCAACTCCGAGGGCGCCGGCCGCGGCACTTCGGTGGTGACCCGCTCCAGCGGGTCGGTGTCCATCGGGCCGGGCCGACGCACCCGCCACGCGTCCATTGTGGTCGTCGCTGAGGCCATCACCCCATCATGCCGCTATGCGCCGCCACCACGCATGGGCCCAAAGGCCCTGGTGCTACAGGGTCTTCGTGCGCGAGGTGGCGAACTTGTAGATCAGCAACAGGATCACCGCGCCGACCAGCGCACCCAGGAAGGAGTGCTGAATGGGCGGGTGAATGTCGAACTGGTGCGGCGGGAAGACGATGCTGCCCAGGGTGCCGCCGACATACGAGCCGACGATGCCGAGCAGGGCGGTGGCGACCCAACCCATCGGCTGCTTGCCCGGCACCAGCAGGCGCGCGACCAGGCCGACGATCAGACCCAAGACGATCAGCCAGACGATATGCAGAATCATGACCGGCTCCTTCGATTTAACTGACAGACGGGACGTGTGGCCGTATACCCCGTCGGAGCCGACTCAACCGCCTCGGCGAAACGCCCCTTCTCATGCCGCAATTCGGCCTGATGCGGCGACGCGGGAAGCCCCCAGGCGGGTCGGCGATTCGCGCCGCACCCGATTTGCCACAGATCGCCCGGCCGATCAGCTCCTGCGCACCAGGCCGACGATCCAGAGCAGAATCACCGACCCCAGTAACGCGGTGAAGAAGGTGAAGATCCAGCCGCCGGCCGCGGTGTCGAAGAAGAAGCTGAGCAAAAAGCCGCCGATCAGTGCGCCGACGATACCGATCACGATGTTCATCAAGATTCCGGAGCCGGAACCCTTCATGATCTTGCCCGCGGCCCACCCCGAAAGACCGCCGATGATGATGTAGCCGATCAGGCCGACGCTCGTCGTCGTGGTCGATCGGGCCAGGTACTCGGTAGCCGCCATGACATCCATGCGAGTCTCCTTGCGGTTCGTTGGCAGAGCTCAGCGTAAAAGCCGGCGCCGTCGTGGCGGTATACCCCCGTTTACGGGTCAGGCACTAAACGACGTCGGTTGCGGCGCCGGGCTCGGGGTAGGAGTGACCTCGCTCGCGGGTGCCTGGCCGGGCACCGGGGCGGGGGCTCCCGGTGCCGGAGTTGCCGGAGCCGGTGCGGGCGCGCCCGGAGCCGGTGGTGCGCCCGGAGCCGGTGGTGCGGTGAACGGCAGAATCGATTCCGCCAGTGCCTTGGCACCGACCTTGTCTACCGGGTTGTTGCCGGTACCGAGCCACACGACAAACCAGCGTTGGGGCGGACCGGCGGTAGCTGCGTTGGGAGCGCTGACCACACCGGTCCAGATCTGTCCATTGGGTTTGCTCGGATCGCTGAACTTGACCTCGTAGAACGACGAGCTTCCGGTGATGCCGTTAGCTCCGGTGAGCGGGGCGGATTCCTGATTGATCCGGGTGCCGGGGTACGGCATGAAGAACTCACCCATGTCCGAGCCCAGCCGGACGGCGGCCTTGGCGTCATTGGCTTCTGCACTGGCGTAGAGCTTTTGGTCCAGGCGGCCCATCACAATGCGGGTGTCGTTTGCCACCGGCGCGGGCTGACCGGGCTGCGGCGGCGGACCGATCATCTTGCTGAGCAGCGCGGAACCATAGTCGAGGTGCGAGGCGTCCGACTCGGCCCACCCACCGGGAAGCAGGTAGCTGAAGCCGCCGACGACGTTGGTGATGCGGGCGGCGTTGGGGTCGACGGGCGGCGGCGGCGCAGGGCACCGGCGCGTTCGGGTCACCGGCCGCCGGCTGCCCGGCAGGTGCCGGGCCGCCCGGCGCGGGCGCCGCGGTCGTCGGCGCGGGTGCGCCCGGGGCCGGGGACGGGGCGGAGGTCGTTGCCGGCACCGGAGTCGGGACCTCGGGATCGGCATAAGCGGGGGCCGGCAACGCGAAGGTGACGGCACTGGCACTGGTCACCGTGGCGATCGCCAGCGTCGCCCACAGGCCTTTGCGACGTGTCGAGTGTGAGTCCACCTGATCCATGGCGACGAACCTACCGTGTTACCGCTGCGACGCAAGGATGCCGTGCTGGCGATGCGCGCGTTGTTGCCGGAGCGCAACCTTCGGTGGGTCTGCGCAGTTCACTGCGGGTTGGTGCGACGGGGTGTCGCCGGATACAGCGCCACTTCGCGCGCTTTGACCGAAAACCACACCCGGTCTCCGGGGGTCAGTTCCAGCTCGGCGGCGGCCTCGGCGGTGATCTCGGCGGCCAGTCCGGGGGCGCCGCCGGGCTGTTCCTCGCCTCGCACCACGACCGCGGGTCCGCGAATGTCCAGCTCTGAGACGGTGACCTCGACCCAATTGCGGGGGCTGCCGTGCGGCAGGTCGCGGTAGACCGCCACCGCCGTCGGCCCGAACACGGCGATCGCATCCTGCCCGTCGGTCAGCTCGGCGCCCAGCTGCTCGGCGGGGGTTCCGTACCAGCGGACGCCGGAGCGGGTCCGCAGCGAGCCCCCCGGCCCGATGGTTCCGTTGACCAGGTTGACGCCGGCAATGCGGGCCCCGAAATGGCTGCGCGGCGCGGTGAGCACTTCGGGGACCGGGCCGACTTCGGCGATCCTGCCGCCCTCGAGCACCAGCGCCCGATCGGCCAGGGTGAACACGTCGAGCAGGTCGTGCGTGATCAGGACGACCGCGCAGCCGCTGCGGGCGACAGCGGTCCGCAACACCGCGCGGATGGCGGCGGCCGCCCCGACGTCCAACCCGGTCAGCGGCTCGTCGAGCAGCAGCACCTCGGGCTCGGCGGCCAACGCTCGTGCGATCGCCACCCGCTGAGCCTGACCGCCGGACAACTGTCTCGGTTTGCGGTCGGCGAACTGCTCGGCATCCACCTCGCGCAGCCAGCGCAGGGCCGTCTGCTTCTCGGTGGCGCGAGCCGATTGGAAAAGGCCACGACGGCTTCGCAGCCCGAACGCCACGTTGGCGGCGACGCTCAGGTGCGGGAACAGCAGCGGGTCCTGCAGCAGCAGCCCGACCCGGCGGTCGTGTGTCGCCACGTCGACCCCGGCGGCGGTGTCGGTCAGCACCCGATCCCCCAACCGCACCACGCCCTCATCAGGGCGAAGCAGACCGGCGATGACGTGCAGGGCGGTCGACTTTCCCGCGCCGTTGGGTCCCAGCACCGCGAGCACCTCACCCGGGGACACCGAAAACTCCACGTCCAACTCGCGGTCGGCGACGACCGCGCGAAGCTGCAGCTCGCTCACGGGCTACCCGGCCTCCGTTCCGGTCAGCCGGCGAGCGCCCAGGCCGAGCACCACCAGCGCGGCCACCGCGACGAGCAGAATCGACAGTGCGACAGCCGCATTCGCGTCGGTCACCCGTTGCAGATAGATCTCCAGCGGCAGGGTGCGGGTGACCCCTTGGCGCGAACCCGCGAAAGTCAGCGTCGCGCCGAACTCGCCCAGCGAGCGGGCGAACGCCAGCACCGCGCCGGACGTCAGTCCGGGCAGCAGCAGCGGCAAAGTGACCCGCCACCACACCGCGCTGGGGCGAGCCCCGAGCGTGGCCGCGACCACCTCATAGTCGGCGCCCGCCGTACGGGCCGCGCCATCGAGGGAAATCACCAGAAACGGCAACGAGACAAACGTCTGCGCCAACACCACCGCGGTGGTGCTGAAGGCGATGCGCAAGCCCGCGGCTTCCAGGTACTGCCCCAGCAGTCCGAGCCGGCCGAACGCGTAGAGCAACGCAATGCCTCCCACCACCGGTGGCAGCACCAGCGGCAGCAGGATCAGGGGCCGCAGCAGCCGGACCAGCAGGGCCGTACTGCGGGCCAGCACCAGTGCCATCGGCACGCCCAGCAGCACGCACAGGACGGTGCTCGCGGCCGCGGTCTTGAGGCTGAGCAGCAGTGCCGTCTTGGACGACGCGCTGGTGATCAGCGACCAGAAATCCGGCCAGTCGACCTTGATCGCGATCGCCAGCAGCGGCAACACCACGAAGGCGGCGCCGATGGTTGCAGGGACATACACCCAGCGGGGCAGATGCGTGGGCGCGTGCACGGCTGCGGGTCAGGGTTTCGCGAAGCCGAATTGAGCCAGGATCTTCTGGCCGGCCTCAGACGTCACCAGCGTCACGAACTTTTGCGCGGTGGCCGGCTGCGGTGCCTTCCTCAACACCCCGATGGGGTAGACGTTCACCGCACCCGCGGCTTCGGGAAAGTTGACCGTCGCGACGTTGTCTTTCGCGTTCTTCGCATCCGTGACATAGACCAGCGCGGCATCGGCCTGCCCGGTGGTGACCTTGTTGAGGACGTCGGTCACGCTGGTTTCCTCGCTGACCGGATTGAGATGCACCCCGGTGCTGTCCTCGATGCGCTGGGTCGCCGCCCCGCATGGCACCGGCTTCTGGCAGATCACGACGTTGAGGCCCGGCTTGGCCAGATCGGCGAAGGAGCCGATGTGGCGCGGATTGCCCGGCGCGGTGACGATGACCAGCGTGTTGGCGGCGAAATTCGTCGGGTTTCCGGCGACAAGCCCGGCCTTGACGACGGTGTCCATCTGCGCGGTGTCCGCCGACGCGAACACATCGGCGCTCGCACCCTGCGTCAGCTGGACGGCGAGTTCGGAGGAGCCGGCGAAGTCGAATTCGACGCCGCTACCGGGATTGTCGGCCTTGAACTGCTGACCGAGCTGGGTGAACGCCGGCTTGAGCGAGGCCGCGGCGAACACCACAATCGAGGCGGACGGCGACGAGGACGGTTTCGGACTACAGGCGACCAGGCCCGCGACGAGGATCGCGCATATCAACCAGGCCAGGACCGCGATCCGACGCATGCTCAGACCCTAGCTCGCGGCGGATGAAGCGGTGACGACCAAAGAGTTATCGAAAATTGTCCGCGCGTCGTGGCGTCCTTAGTTTCCCCTTAGAACTACTGTCCAGTAACATTCGGCGTAGATTGACGCCATACGCGCTGAGATCCCAGGCATCGGTCCTGTGGCGTGACACCATCGGAACCACGATCACATCGCCGAGCGGAGCGTTAACGCTGGTGAAGGCCAGGGTCTGGGTTCAACGTTGAACACGAGGAGGATGGCTGTGGAGGTGCTGGTCACCGGCGGCGACACGGATCTGGGGCGGACAGTAGCCGAGGGATTTCGCGATGGCGGTCACAAGGTGACCCTCGTGGGTGCGCGGCGCGGCGACCTCGAGGTCGCCGCGAAAGAGCTCGACGTCGACGCGATCGTCTGCGACACCACCGACCCGGCCAGCCTCGAAGAGGCTCGTGGGTTGTTCCCCCACCACTTGGACACCATCGTCAACGTGCCGGATAGCGGCTGGAGCGATGGCGACCCACGCACGTATTCGCTGTCCGACACCGCCGCCGTATGGCGCAGTTCGCTCGAGGCGACCGTGCTGTCGGCGGTGCTGACGGTGCAAGCCGTCGGCGATCACCTGCGCTCCGGTGGCTCCATCATCAGCGTCGTGCCGGAAAATCCGCCCGCGGCCAGTGTCGACGCCGCGATCAAAGCGACGCTGTCGAGCTGGATCGCCGGACAGGCCGGCATTTTCGGCACTCGCGGGATCACGGTGAACGCCGTGGCGAGCGGGCGCAGTGCCCAGGCCGGTTACGAAGGTCTCTCGCGCACACCGCCTTCCGTCGCCGACGAGGTCGCGCGGTTGGCCTTGTTCCTGACGACCCCGGCGGCCCGCCACATCACCGGCCAGACGCTGCACGTCAGCCACGGCGCCCTCGCGCGTTTCGCCTAGGAAGTACCCAAACGGGGACCAGATCCCCTGTGCGCCTAGGTATTTGGTGACGCACCAACCGGAAACCATTGCCGAACACATCAAAAGCAACGTCTGCGGCTTTTGTTCGGTATGTAACCGGCGTCGCATTCGATGCCGGACATGACGCGAATCACGTTGGCGCGACCAGCGGCAATGCATTGGTGTGGTTGATTGCACAGGCTTACTATCTGGGTTTCCGGGCGGCGGGGTGACTAGCGTTGTAGCTAACTGAGACCGCGCCCGACGAAGCCCCACCAGGAGCATTCAAACCAATGAGCCCCCAGCAAGAAGGCACAGCTGATCCGAAGCGACGCCATCAGGTCGTCATCATCGGATCGGGATTCGGCGGACTCAACGCGGCAAAGAAACTCAAGCACGCCGACGTCGACATCAAATTGATCGCCCGCACCACTCACCACCTGTTCCAGCCGTTGCTCTATCAGGTGGCCACCGGCATCGTGTCCGAAGGCGACATCGCGCCGCCCACCAGGGTCGTGCTGCGCCGGCAGCGCAATGTCCAGGTGCTGCTCGGTGACGTCACCCACATCGACCTCGCCGGCAAGTTCGTCGTATCGGACTTGCTGGGTCACACGTACGAAACTCCTTATGACAGCCTGATCGTCGCGGCCGGCGCCGGCCAGTCTTACTTCGGCAACGACCAGTTCGCGGAGTTCGCCCCCGGCATGAAGTCGATCGACGACGCACTCGAGGTGCGGGGCCGAATCCTGAGCGCCTTCGAGCAGGCCGAGCGGTCTCGCGATCCGGAACGGCGGGCCAAACTCTTGACGTTCACCGTCATCGGGGCCGGACCCACCGGCGTCGAAATGGCCGGGCAGATCGCGGAATTGGCGGCCCACACCCTGAAAGGTTCGTTCCGGCACATCGACTCCACCCGGGCCCGGGTGATTCTTCTCGACGCCGCGCCCGCGGTGCTGCCGCCGTTCGGCGAGAAGCTGGGCGCCCGGGCGCGTGCTCGGCTGGAGAAGATGGGCGTCGAGATCCAGTTGGGGGCGATGGTCACTGACGTCGACCGCAACGGCATCACCGTCAAAGATTCCGACGGCACCATTCGACGTATCGAGTCCGCCTGCAAGGTCTGGTCCGCGGGTGTCCAGGCCAGCGGTCTGGGCAGTGACCTCGCCGACCAGTCGGCGGCCGAACTCGACCGTGCGGGACGAGTCAAGGTGCTGCCCGACCTGTCCGTGCCCGGATACCCCAACGTCTTCGTGGTCGGAGACATGGCCGCGGTCGAGGGCGTGCCGGGAGTCGCGCAGGGCGCGATCCAGGGTGCCAAGTACGTCGCCGGCACGATCAAGGCCGAACTCGCGGGCGCCGACCCGGCCGAGCGAGCGCCCTTCCAGTACTTCGACAAGGGTTCCATGGCCACCGTGTCGCGCTTTTCGGCGGTGGCCAAGGTCGGGCCGCTGGAGTTCAGCGGTTTCATCGCGTGGCTGATGTGGCTGGTGCTGCACCTGGTGTATCTGGTCGGGTTCAAGACCAAGGTCAGCACGTTGCTGTCCTGGACCGTGACCTTCCTCAGCACCCAGCGCGGGCAGCTGACTATCACCGAGCAGCAGGCGTTCGCCCGCACCCGCATCGAACAACTTGCGGTGCTGGCCGCGGAAGCGAAGCGACCTGTCGCTGCCAGAAAGGCGAGTTAGCCGACTAGTCGGTCGGCCTGCCACGTCCGGAGCGTGCCGCCGCCTGCCAGCGCCAAAACCGTGGATTCGCTCGGCATATCCGTGAATTCTGTTGCTGGATAGCATAGTTCACTGATCGTTGCTCGCGGGGCAGCGATACCGTCGTCGGCGGCCGACCCCGCACCCAATTCCACCCGGTGCCGCAATAGCGGGCGATCATGCCGGTCGGCGCGTAGCGATCCCGACCAGAAGCCGTCGCGCTCATTGTATCTGCCTATCTGCACTCGCTCGCGGAATCGAACCCGGCCGTCCTCGCGCAGCGCCAGCGTCACCGTCGACACATGGCGCGCGTCAGCGGCTATGACGGTGGGCTCGAGGTCGACATCCAGGTTTCCGCTCACCTCGATGTCCCAATTAGCTTGTGAAGTAGGTGTTTTCGGCCCTGGTAGGGCCAGGGTGGCGGCGGCGCTACGTAGCTTCAGCACCGCACCGGGCTCGACGACGACGCGGATCTCGATGGTGTCGCCGCCCAGCGGGGTGGCGGCCGCCGACACCAGGTGAACCGTGTCGGGCGCGGTGCAGCGGGCCTGAATTCCGCCGCAGCACTGAATGCGCGGCAACCGGTTACGCAACGCGAGCAGCAAGACCTCAGAGTGCATCGGCGGACAATTGCGCGTGCACCCAGGCCAGCACCTCCGTGGCGGCGGGGTCTTTGGTCAGTGACTGCAGTACCGTCGGGCGCCCGTCGCGCACCGCGTCGGCGTCGCGCGCCATCACGTCCAGGTCGGCGCCGACCAATGGTGCCAGATCAATCTTGTTTACTACCAGCAGATCCGAATACGTCACTCCCGGCCCGCCCTTGCGGGGAACTTTGTCACCGCCGGCCACGTCGATGACGAAGATCTGGGCGTCCACCAAGCCCGACGAGAAGGTGGCGGTGAGGTTGTCGCCACCGGATTCGACCAGGATCAAGTCGAGTGTGTCGTGGGCGGCGATCAAGTCGTCGATCGCGTCGAGGTTCGCGGTGATGTCGTCACGGATCGCGGTGTGCGGGCATCCGCCGGTCTGCACGGCCGCGATCCGGTCGTTCGGCAGCACAGCGTGTTTGCGCAGAAAGTCAGCGTCTTCGGTGGTGTAGATGTCATTGGTCAGCACGGCCAGCGACACCTCGTCACGCAGCTGCCGGCACAGCGCGGCGACGAGTGCCGTTTTTCCCGAGCCGACCGGGCCGCCGATGCCGATGCGCAGCGGCTCCCCGGGCTGCCTGACGCGCTTCGGCCGCTCAAGGTGTGAATAGCTATGGGAATGTGCTGACATGTCGTGTCTTTCGGGAGATGAATAGGAATCGTTCGCGCTTAGCGCAGTTGAAGCCAGCGTATCGACGAAAAGATGGCCCGGTCGGCCAGGTAGGCACACGGCCGCAGGGGTCCTTCCCAGGAAAGTCACAGCCGTCTGACCGCTAAGTCAGACTTCAACTTGAGGTCGAGCAGGTACGTTGAACCCTGGCGCGCCGAGACGGCCGCCCGGACGAGTTCGCCGTACCCGGAGTGCGACAAGACGGTGACCGCGGGATGCCTTGCGCGCCAGTCAACCGAGAAACGGCTTTCGAACTCACACGTTTGAATTTGGTCGTCGGGGCATCCTCCACCGTCAGTTGGTACTCGACGAGAGGAAAACGATGTTTAACCCGTTTGCCGGCCAGGCCGATATTCCCAACCGCGAGGGTGCGTGGGCACAGCAAGCCGAGGCCGAGCTGTCGACCCGGCGCCACCAGGAAGAGATCGAGCGCTGCCTGTCCCATGGGCTGGAAGCCGCCCCCACCATCAACGATCGCACGCTGTCCACCTTCTCCCGCGGCGAGCTGCCGCACTTTGCCGGGGAACGCGGGACGTTTCTGAAGTGCCCGTTCCTGGAGGACGTGCATGACGTGGGCGACGCCGAAGTGGCCGTCTTCGGCGCCCCGCTGGACGCGGGCACCACGTACCGCCCGGGTACCCGATTCGGCCCGATGGGAATTCGCCGCTCCACCAACCTGTTTGGCACGTATTGCTACGAACTGGGCGTCGACCTGCGCGAGCAGCTCAACATTGTCGACATCGGCGACGTGGTGACCATTCCCGCCAACATCGAGAAGTCGTTCGACCAGATCAGCACGGCCATGTCCCACGTGGTCTCGCAGGGCGTGTTTCCGGTGATCCTGGGCGGCGACCACTCGATCGGGTTCCCCACCGTGCGTGGCCTGGCCCCGCACATGGACGGCAATGTCGGCATCATCCACTTCGACCGCCACGTCGACACGCAGGAAACCGATCTCGACGAGCGAATGCACACCACGCCGTGGTTCCACGCCACCAACATCAAGAACGCTCCGGCCACCAACCTGGTACAGATCGGCATCGGCGGGTGGCAGGCGCCACGCGCGGGCGTGCAGGTCGGACGGCGGCGCGGCAGTACCGTCATCACGGTCGGTGACGTCGAGCGCGTCGGGATCGAGAAGGTCGCCGAGATCGCGTTGGAGACGGCGTGGAAAGATGCCAAGGCCGTATATCTGTCGTTCGACATCGACGTGATCGACGCCGGATTCGTGCCGGGTACCGGCTG
Organism: Mycobacterium ahvazicum; assembly: GCF_900176255.2. GTDB lineage: Bacteria > Actinomycetota > Actinomycetes > Mycobacteriales > Mycobacteriaceae > Mycobacterium > Mycobacterium ahvazicum. Next base: position 297,163 of record NZ_FXEG02000003.1, on the reverse strand, counting down.
GCCGGAGCCGGGTGGTCTGCTGCCGCGCGAAGCGCTCAATCTCATCCGGCTGATCTCCGAACCGGGACTCAACGGCATTGAGGTGGTGGAGTGCTCACCGCCCTACGACTGGGCTGAGCAGACCGCGCTGATGAGTAGCCGGGTGATCCTGGACAGCCTGGCCGTCATGGTCCGGGCAGGCAAACTCGGCAAGAAACCGGCCGCGCTGAAGCGTCAGGCCTGGGGACCGTACGCCGACTAGTTCGGCAGATTGTCGACCATGAACACCGAATACGAGTGACCGAATTGCCTGTCATCCCTTAAAACCGCAGACTTTGTAATTGAAGCCAGTGAGTCAATAGCTCAGTGGCCATACAGCAAACTGCAGTTACAGAGTTTATGCGCAGTCGGGCGGCGTTGGGTGTCGTCGTATGCAATGTTCAAGCCCTAGCGTTCTGCCGTTCATTCCATTTGAGTGCACCTCCAGTTTCATTCCCAGCTAATTCTCAGTCGTTAACCATAGTTATTGCAGCCGCTCAGTTGGATATTGCTAATTGTGCGAAATGGTCGACGTCACGGCGCCGCTTTGTAAGTGCGTGCAGTGACGATCACATGGGGGCATCGCACAAATCGTGCGTCGGCGATCGCGCACGAACCTGAGCGCCAAACCATCGCCCGACTCGGGCCGGCTGCGTTTGAGATGGCGCCTCGACCGTTGGGGGTTGGCTAGTGGATTATGCGACGCTCCCGCCCGAGGTCAACTCTGGGCGGATGTACGCGGGGGCGGGGGTCGGACCCCTGGTGGCGGCCGGTGCGGCCTGGGATGCGTTGGCAGCCGAATTAAGTTCTGCGGCAACATCTTATTGGACGGTGATGACCGAGCTCGCCAGTGGGCCGTGGGTGGGCCCGTCGTCGGGGGCGATGGCCGCCGCGGTCGCTCCGTACGTGTCGTGGATGAATTCGACTGCGGCGCAAGCTGAACAGACGGCCAGCCAGCTCGGCTCCGCGGTTGCGGCCTACGAGGCCGCGTTCGCCGCTACGGTCCCGCCGCCCGAGATCGAGGTCAATAGGGCGCTGTTGGCGTCCTTGGTGGCCACCAACGTGCTCGGGCAGAACACCTCGGCGATCGCGGCTACCGAGGCGCAGTACACCGAGATGTGGGCACAGGACGCCGCGGCGATGTACGGCTACGCGGGAGCCTCGGCAACGGCAACGAGGTTGACTCCCTTCAACTCTCCACCACAGACGACCAACACCTCCGGTACGGCCCAGCAGGCCGCTTCGGTGGACCGCGCTGCGGCCTCGTCGGCCGGTCCGAGCACGCAATCGGCACTGGCGAATGTGCCGAACGCGCTGCAGAACCTGTCGACTGGCTCGATCGCCACGCCATCCGATCTCGACCCGGAGCTGGGCAGCCTGCTCGACACTCCCACCGGCGGGCCGACCGGCCTTAACTTGTTCACCCAGAACGTCGGCAACTGGGCCCTAGTGATCAGTGGCCCGTTGTTCACGGCGTCGGGTATCACTCCCCTGCTAGGTGGGTTGTACGGGCTGGCATTGCCGACGGCGGCGGCGGTCGCCGGTGACATCAGTCCGGCCGACGCCGGGCTGGGCACCCTGGTGGATTCGCACGCGGGTGGCACGGGCTCGGTCGCGGCGAGCCTGGGCAGGTCGGCCGCGGTCGGTCAGCTGTCGGTGCCGCAAGCCTGGGGCAGCTCCCCCGCTGTCCGATTGGCGGCCAGTGCATCACCATTGTCGCCCGCCGCGCTGGGCGGCGTGCCCGCGGCCGGGGCGGCCGCACCCGGAGGGTTCTTCGGTATTCCGCCGATCGGCAGCCTGGTCAACGCCCCCGGGGGCGAACGGGCCCGGGCTCGCGGCGGCCCGGAACCGAAAGTCATCCCGGCATTGCCTGGCGAATCCGGGGCTGCCGAGCCGCCGGTGGCCAACCGGGCGCAACCGGCCCGCCGCCACGTCGTCAGCGCGTTGAGCGAAAGCGAACGCCAGGAGCTGGAGAAGCTGCGTAAGGACATCGCCGACGCGGCGACGGAGCGCGATGCAGCCGCCCGTCTGATCAAGGAGGCGATGTCGTGACCGCCCCGATGGACTTCGCGGGAATGCCTCCCGAGGTCAACTCCGCGCGCATGTATGCCGGCGCCGGGCCGGGGTCGTGGACCACGGCCGTGGCGGCCTGGGCCAAATTAGCCAGCGAATTGAGCTCGACAGCAGCGTCCTATCGCGCGGTGGTGTCTGAGTTGACCGGTGAGCCGTGGGTGGGTCCGTCGTCGCGGGCGATGGCCGCCGCGGTCACTCCATATGTGTCGTGGATGAACAGCGCTGCGGCGCAGGCACAACAGACCGCCGCTCAGCTCGGTTCGGCGGTGGCCGCGTACGAGGCGGCGTTCGCAGCGACCGTGCCGCCGCCCGAGATTGAGGTCAACAGGGCGCTGTTGGCGTCCTTGGTGGGCACCAACGTGCTCGGGCACAACACCCCGGCTATCGCGGCCACCGAGGCGCAGTACTCCGAGATGTGGGCGCAGGATGCCGCGGCGATGTACGGCTATGCCGGCGCATCCTCAGTGGCAACGAGATTGACGCCGTTCAACTCTCCGCCGCAGACCACCAACCAGACCGGAACCACTGAACAGAACAACTCGGTCGCCAGGGCCGCGCTTTCGGGCACCAACCAAAGCGTCCAATCAACGCTGTCCAGCGTGCCCAGTCTGCTGCAGAACGCCGCGACCGGATCACCTTCGGCGTCGCCGTCCGCCACCCCAGGGACGCCTTCCGGTGGATCGCTGCTGGACTTGTTCAACAACTTCAGCGCGAACACCATCGGCTACCAAATCCTCTCCGAGGGATTGAACTTCGACGCCTCCGGCACGTTGCTCACCCTCGCGCCGCCGGTGGCCGCAGCTTGGAATCCGTTAGTCAGCTCGCTCTCCGCGCCCGCGACTGCGGCGTCTTCGGTGTCGGGTTCCGGCTCCACGCTCGCCAATTCGTACGGAGGCTCGGCGGGTCTGGGCAACGCCGGAGTTTCGGCGGACGTGGGTCGGGCGGCGACGGTCGGCGGGCTGTCGGTGCCTCAGTCGTGGGGCGAGTCCCCGACGATTCGGCTGGCGGCCACCCAATTGCCAAGCACCGGCCCGGGTGGTCTGCCCCAGGCCGGGCCGATCGGCCCGGGTTTCTACGGCGGCGTGCCTCCGATGGGGCCGGTAGCCAGCGTGGTCAATGCACCGCGCGGCGAGCGGGGTCGTCTTCGCGCCGGCGCACGCCACAAGGTGATTCCGGCCGCCGCGGAATCCGGCATGGACCAGGACCCCGCCGCCCGCCGGGTCGAGCCGGGGACACCCGCGCACGGCGACGGCGCGGTCAGTGAGCGCGACGAGCTGATCCAGCTGCGTAAGGCGATGGCCGATGTGACCAGGCAGCGCGATGTCCTCAAACGCACGGCGGCGACCTTGATCAAGGAGGCAACACAGAAATAGCGGCGTGAGTACAGGTGCACACCTCGTTTGACACTCGACGATTGGAACTCAGCACAGATGTTCTTCACAAAACCGGCCGCGCGCTCTGCGGGACGTTGGGATGGCGATGTAGCGGTCGACTCGAGCCCTGCTGCAGTCGAAGGGGCCGCCACGGATTCCTCGCTCGACGACGAGGACCAGGCGCAGCTCAAGGCCCTCGGATTCCAGTCCGATTTCAAGCGAGACATGAGTCCGTGGGCCAACTTCTCACTTGGCTTCACCTACTTGTCGCCGGTGGTCGGCATCTACACGGTGTTCGCCTTCGCGTTATCCGCCGCCGGCCCGCCGATGATCTGGAGCCTGCTGATCGCCGGCGCTGGGCAGTTGCTGGTCGCACTGGTGTTCAGCGAAGTGGTAGCGCAGTTCCCGGTGGCCGGCGGTGTCTATCCCTGGGCCCGCCGATTGTGGGGACGTAAATGGGCCTGGATGACCGGATGGGTCTACATGTTCACGCTGTTGGCTCTGCTGGCCGACGCGGCATACGGGGCGGGCCCGTACGTGGCCGACGTATTCGGATTCACGCCATCACCACATGCCACCGTCGTGTGTGCACTCGTCATGCTGGCGCTGGCGACCGCGATTAACCTCACCGGCACCAAAATGCTCAGTTACTTCGCCATCTTCGGCTTCAGCGCAGAGCTGATCGGCGCTCTGGCAGTGGGCATCTGGCTGCTGTGCACCCAGCGCCACCACAACCTCGGAGTGTTGTTCCACAGTTTCGGCGCCGAAGGCAACCACAGCTACACCTATGCATTCCTGGCCGCCAGCCTGATCGCTCTCTACCAGTTCTTCGGCTTCGAGGCCTGCGGCGATGTCGCGGAGGAGGTCCGCAACCCGGGCGTGCAAATCCCCAAGGCGATGCGCCGCACCATCTACATCGGCGGCTCGGCAGCCACTTTCGTCTGCCTGAGCCTGATTTTGTCGGTGACCGACTTCGGCGCAGTGATCAGCGGCAAGGACGCCGATCCGATCGACACCATCCTGAAAACGGCATTCGGCGGTGTCGGCTCCAAAGTCGTCCTGTGCATCGTCCTGATCTCCTTCGTCTCGTGTGCGCTGAGCTTGCAGGCCGCCGCTAGTCGGCTGATCTACTCCTATGGCCGGGACGACATGATCATCGGCTCCAGGTTGTTGGCTCGCTTCGATCACAAACGCCACGTGCCACCGTTCGCCCTGCTGATCGCGGTGATCATCCCGGCTCTCCTGATAATCGGATCGCTGGTGTCCCGCGACGCGCTCACCAAGCTCGTCAGCTTTGGTTCGGTCGGCGTGTACATCGCGTTCCAGATGGTGGTGCTCGCTGCATTGCGCGCGCGGATCAAAGGTTGGGTGCCGACCGGTAAGTACCGGCTCGGAAAGTGGGGAGGGCCCGTCAACATCGGAGCTCTGATCTACGGCGTCGCGGCTATCGTCAATCTGTCCTGGCCGCGGGACTCCCACCAGCCCTGGTATGACGACTACATCATTGTGTTGATGTCGGGGACGATTATCGGGCTCGGCATTGTGTACTTAGTCGCCACTCGAGCCCACACCAAGAGCGACGCGCCCCATGCTGACGCCATCCCGGAACCGTAAACCTTTGGCGTCGAACCGCTTTCAAGACACGAAAAGCGGCCGCTCACGTTGGGCGTGGCGCTGAGCCAACGTGTCGAGCAGCGGGTCCGATAGATCGGCCAGTCCGGCGGCCGCGGCCGCGGCGGTGCCCTCACACATGTCAGCCAGCCGGAAGGTGAGGGCCGCCACGTCGGCGGGATCCAAAGCCAACAGCCGCTGGGCCGCGGTCGCCGAGCCCGTCATCGTGGTGTAGACGATCGCCAGCGCGCTGTGTTCGGGACTCAGGCCGCTGACCGCGCCGACGCGTCCGGCCGCGACGGCCAGGTGTGGCCGCGCGCCGAGGTCGTGCCAGCACGCATCCGGCCAGACCCGCCGTGCCAGCCTCGCCAGTCCGCGGCCCTGGCTGCGCGACGCCTGCCGAGCCGCCGGTGCCGGCGTTCGAGCGTCGGTCTCCAGATCGGCTTGCTCGGGGCTGAGGTCACCGCGTTGAACCGCCGCCGTGACAGACGCCGTCACCAGCCCGTGGGTGCGAATTCTGCGCTGCAAGAACGCTTCTAGCGTCTCCAGATCGATCACCAGACCGCTGGTGACGGCCTCCTCCACGCCGCCCGAATGCACGTGCGATCCGGCCGGCAATCGCGAATCGGCCAGGGCGAGCAGCGTCGCCAGTGCAGACATTTCAGAACAGGAAATAACGTTGCGCCATTGGCAGTTCGGCGGCTGGCTGTTCTTGCCAGACCTCGCCGTCGATACGCACGGTGAACGTGTCCGGATCCACTTGTATGTCAGGCAGCGCGTCGTTGAGCGGCAACGAAGCCTTGCCCAGCCCGGTGGTACTGCAGACCGGGACCAATGGCCGGTTTACCGCGAGATTGTCGGCCAGGCCGGCCTCGATGGCCTGCGGCGCCACGAAGTGCACGGACGTGGCCGCGGCCGCTGCCGGCGCGGCGCCGAACATCGGACGCGGCAATACGGGTTGCGGGGTCGGGATTGACGCGTTGGCGTCACCCATTGCCGCCCAAGCGATCATGCCGCCCTTGAGCACCGCGTGCGGGCGTACCCCGAAGAATTCCGGCTCCCACAGCACCAGGTCGGCCAGCTTGCCCACTTGCACCGAGCCGATCTCGCCATCGAGCCCGTGCGCGATGGCTGGACAGATGGTGTATTTGGCGATGTAGCGTCGCACCCGCGTGTTGTCCGCGGCACCGTCACCGGGTAGTGCTCCGCGCCGGCGCTTCATCACGTGCGCAGTCTGCCAGGTGCGTAGCACCACTTCCCCGATGCGGCCCATCGCCTGCGAGTCACTTCCGATCATCGAGATCGCGCCGATGTCGTGTAGCAAATCTTCGGCCGCCATCGTCGACGGCCGAATCCTGCTCTCTGCGAACGCCAGATCCTCGGGCACCTGAGGGTTGAGGTGATGGCAGACCATCAACATGTCCAGATGCTCGTCGAGGGTGTTCACCGTGTGCGGGCGGGTCGGGTTGGTGGAACTGGGCAGCACATTCGGCTGGCCGGCAACCCGGATGATGTCGGGAGCGTGGCCACCGCCGGCACCCTCGGTGTGATACGTATGGATCGAACGTCCCGCGATTGCGGCCAGTGTGTCTTCGACGAAACCCATCTCGTTGAGCGTGTCGGTGTGCAACGCCACCTGCACCCCGGCCGCTGCGGCGACGGTCAGGCAGGCGTCGATGGCGGCCGGCGTCGACCCCCAATCCTCGTGCAGCTTGAAACCTGAAGCGCCACCGCGCAATTGCTCCCACAGCCCCTCGCTGCTGACGGTGTTCCCTTTGCCTAACAGTGCGAAGTTCACCGGCCAGCCGTCGAGCGCCTCAAGCATCCGGGCCAAATGCCACGAGCCCGGTGTCACGGTGGTGGCCTTGCTCCCCTCGGCGGGACCGGTGCCACCGCCGATAACCGTCGTGATCCCGGTGCCCAGCGCCTCCGACATCAGCTGCGGGCAGATCAGATGCACATGGCAGTCGACGGCGCCTGCGGTGACGATGCGGCCGTTGCCGCCGATGACTTCGGTGCTGGGCCCGACCACCAAATCCGGATGAACGCCCGTCATGGTGTCGGGGTTGCCGGCTTTGCCAAGTGCGACGATTCGACCGTCACGAATACCGATGTCGGCCTTGATGATTCCCCAATGGTCGATAATCACAGCGCCGGTGATCACCGTGTCGGGTGCGCCCTCGCCGCGAGACGTCCTCCCCTGGCCCATCGACTCGCGCAGTACCTTGCCGCCGCCGAACACTGCCTCGTCGCCGGCCAGTCCCGGTCCACCGCTGCGGTCTTCGGTGATCTCGACCAGTAAATCGGTGTCCGCCAGCCGGATTCGGTCGCCGGTGGTGGGGCCGTACAGCTGGGCGTACTGCTCTCGGGACAGGTGTGGCATCAGCTATCCAGCCGCCCGGGCGGGTTCAGGCTCAGCCCATACACTTCGCGACTCCCCCGTAATGGCAACAACTGAACATGTTGGGGCACACCGGGTTCGAAGCGCACTGCGGTGGCAGCGGGTACGGCGAGCCGGTGCCCGTAGGCAGCGGCGCGATCGAACGACAGTGCCGAGTTGGCTTGCGGAAGGTGGACGTGGCTGCCCACCTGAACCGGGCGGTCCCCGGTGTTGAGGATCTCCATCTCACGCAGCGGAGCTCCCGCGTTGATCTCGATATCGCCGCTGCCGTAGAGGATTTCGCCGGGAATCATGCTATCGGGTGGTGTACGGTGACCAGCTTCGTGCCGTCCGGGAACGTTGCTTCGACCTGCACGTCAGCCAGCATTTCCGGCACCCCCTCCATCACATCGTCGCGGGCGAGCACATCGCAGCCACTGGCCATCAGTTCGGCAACCGAGCGGCCGTCACGGGCACCTTCGAGAAGGTGGTCGCTGATGATCGCGACCGCCTCCGGATGGTTCAATCGCAAGCCCCGGGCCCGACGACGGCGAGCCAATTCGGCGGCGTAGGACAAGAGCAATCGCTCCTGTTCGTGCGGCGTCAGGCGCATGGTCTGTCATCCTGCCATGCCGGCCTTGGGGAAGCCTGTGACGCCTGATCAGCCTTCGCGGGGCTCGAGATTCTGCAGTCGCACCTGACCGCGGGCGACGACCTTCTGATTGTCGTCGGTGATGGTAACCAACCACAGCTGCTGGCGCCGGCCCCGGTGAATCGGCTCGGTGACGCCGTAGACGGTTCCCGAGCCGATCGAACGCAGGAAGTCCGTGTTGTTGTTCACGCCAACGACCTCGCCGCCGCCCTGGGTGGCGAGCCACGTATAGGCCGACACGCTGGCCATGCTCTCCACCATCGAGCAGTACACACCGCCGTGGACCAGGCCCATCGGCTGCAGCAGTTTCGGTGTGACCTCGAGCTCGGCGCGGGCACCGTCCGGGCCGAGCTCGGTAAATCGCAGGCCCAGCTCGGTATCGAATGGTGCGGTGAAATCGGGCGGGATCACCGCGTCTGGTGACGTTGACACGCTCTGTTGTCTACACCATCGCCGAATCCGGTGATCACGGTCGGTCGTGAAGTGGCGGCAAAGAACAGGCGAGCCCCGTGCGCAAAGGCACGGGGCTCGCCGATCGAGTACGACCGGGGGTCACTGCAGCCCTCAGGACACTCCGGCGGTCTGTTGCGCTCGACCTCCTTGAGTATAGGCAAGGCTGCCCTAACTTTGCAAGAGGTAGGCTGTAAACCGTGCCGGCCGGGTACACGTGTAGCCGTGGTCGCATAACGAATAGCCCGGCGGTCTTTACGACCGCCGGTAGTAAGCCGGAGTACGCTTGTTTCAACGCTGATGGAGATGAACGAACTATGGCCAAGCTGACACGGCTAGGGGACCTGGAACGCGCAGTGATGGACCACCTGTGGTCCACACCCGAACCGCAGACGGTCCGTCAGGTGCATGAAGCCCTGTCCGCGCGCCGCGACCTCGCCTACACCACGGTGATGACCGTGCTGCAGCGGCTGGCCAAGAAGAACCTGGTCTCCCAGATCCGTGATGACCGGGCGCATCGCTACGCACCCGTGCACGGCCGTGACGAACTGGTCGCCGGGCTGATGGTGGATGCCCTGTCGCAGGCCGAAGACCCGGGCGGCAGGCAGGCCGCGCTCGTGCATTTTGTCGAGCGCGTCGGCGCTGATGAGGCCGAAGCGCTGCGCCGTGCCCTTGCCGAACTGGAAGCAAATCAACGCAATACGCCATGAGCTGGCGCTAGACCGGCGGCCTGAGGGACACTAGTGATGTGTCCGCGATGGCCTTCACCTTCCTCGCGGTGCTGCTGATTGGCCCAACGCCAGCCCTGTTAGCGCGCGCGTCCTGGCCACTGCGCGCCCCGCGTGCGGCGATGGTGCTGTGGCAGGCCATCGCCGTGGCCGCCGTGCTCTCCACGTTCAGCGCCGGTATCGCGATTGCCACCCGCATTCTGATGCCGGGCCCCGACGGCCGTCCCACGGCCAGCGTCGTCGGCGCCGCGGGGCGGCTCGGTTGGCCCCTGTGGACGGCCTACATCGCGGCCTTCGCGCTGACCGTGCTGGTCGGTGTGCGTCTGGTGGTGGCCGTCCTACGGGTCGCCATCGCCAACCGGCGCCGGCGGGCGCACCACCGAATGCTGGTCGACCTGGTGGGGGTCGGGCACGACGCGGCCCTTTCCCAACCCTGTGCCCGCACCCGCGACCTGCGCGTGCTGGAGGTGGACGAACCGCTGGCCTACTGCTTACCGGGCGTCCGCAGCCGGGTCGTCGTCAGCGAAGGAACACTCACCAAGCTCAACAACGACGAAGTCTCGGCCATTTTGACCCATGAGCGGGCGCATCTGCGTGCCCGGCACGACCTGGTGCTGGAAGCGTTCACCGCGGTGCATGCGGCGTTCCCGCGGCTGGTCCGCAGTTCCAATGCGCTGGGCGCGGTGCAGCTGCTGGTCGAGCTGCTCGCCGACGACGCCGCGGTGCGTGCGGCCGGGCGCACTCCCCTGGCCCGCGCACTGGTGGCCTGCGCAGCCGGGCGGGCGCCGTCGGGGGCGCTGGCCGCTGGTGGTCCCAGCACCGTGGTGCGGGTCCGCCGGTTGTCCGGGCGGGGCAACAGCGTGGTGCTTTCGGCGGCCGCGTACCTGGCCGCGGCGGCCGTTCTGGTGGTGCCCACCATCGCACTCGCGGTGCCCTGGCTCACCGAGCTCAAGCGACTGTTCAACCTCTAGCGCAGCCCACAGCGAATCCCTTTGGCGGACCGCAACTCCGCTGTGCCACAGTGTGACGGAAACCGTGTAGCAAAAAGTTCTCCAACCTGAGAGGCGAAGACATGAGTGCCTTGGACTCCAAGGATTCGAAGACTGGTACCGCGCAGATCGGCGTCACCGGGCTGGCGGTCATGGGCTCGAATCTCGCCCGCAACTTCGCCCACCACGGCTACACCGTGGCGCTGCACAACCGATCGATCGCCAAGACCGACGCACTGCTCGCCGAGCACGGCGACGAGGGCAAGTTCGTGCGCTCGGAGACGATCGAAGAGTTCCTGGACGCGCTCGAGAAGCCGCGTCGGGTGATCATCATGGTCAAGGCCGGCGACCCGACCGACGCGGTGATCAACGAGCTCGCCGACGCCATGGAAGAAGGCGACATCATCATCGACGGCGGCAACGCCCTCTACACCGACACCATCCGCCGGGAGAAGGCGATCCGCGAACGCGGGCTGCACTTCGTCGGCGCCGGCATCTCCGGCGGTGAAGAAGGCGCGCTCAACGGGCCGTCGATCATGCCCGGCGGGCCGGCCGAGTCATACAAGTCGCTGGGCCCGCTGCTCGAGGAGATCTCCGCGCACGTGGACGGCGTGCCGTGCTGCACTCACATCGGACCCGACGGCGCCGGGCACTTCGTGAAGATGGTGCACAACGGCATCGAGTACTCCGACATGCAGTTGATCGGCGAGGCCTACCAGCTGCTGCGCGACGGACTGGGCAAGTCCGCACCCGAGATCGCCGACGTCTTCGCCGAGTGGAACTCCGGCGACCTGGACAGCTATCTCATCGAGATCACCGCCGAGGTGCTCAAACAGACCGATGCCAAGACCGGCAAGCCGCTGGTGGATCTGATCCTGGACGAGGCCGAACAGAAGGGCACCGGTCGCTGGACGGTGAAGTCCGCGCTTGACCTCGGCGTGCCGGTCACCGGTATCGCCGAGGCGGTCTTCGCCAGGGCACTGTCGGGTTCGGTGGCCCAGCGCAAGGCCACCACCGGACTGGCCTCCGGGGATCTGGGACGGCGAATCAGCCCGGAAGGTGAAGACGCAACGCAATTCACAGAAGACGTACGTCGCGCGCTGTACGCCTCGAAGATCATCGCCTACGCCCAGGGCTTCAACCAGATCCAGGCCGGCAGCATCGAGTACGACTGGAACATCACCCCCGGCGACATGGCCACCATCTGGCGAGGCGGCTGCATCATCCGGGCCAAATTTCTCAACCGCATCAAAGAAGCCTTCGACGAGAACGCCGACCTGCCGTCGCTGATCGTCGCGCCCTACTTCCGCGAAGCCATCGAGGCTTCAATCGACAGCTGGCGCCGCGTCGTGGTGACCGCCACGCAGCTGGGCATTCCGATCCCCGGGTTCGCCTCGGCGCTGTCGTATTACGACGCCCTGCGCACCGAGCGGCTGCCCGCCGCCCTGACCCAGGGCCTGCGTGACTTCTTCGGCGCCCACACCTACGGGCGCATCGACGACGACCCGGACAAGCGCTTCCACACGCTGTGGAGCGGCGACCGCACCGAAGTGCCGGCGTAGCGGAGACATACCAGGGGGCGAGTGCGATGAAGTATCTGAACGGCGACCGGCCCGGCTACGACCTGACCTATAACGACGTGTTCATCGTGCCGAACCGGTCCGATATCGCGTCGCGGTTCGATGTCGACCTGTCCAGCAGTGACGGCTCCGGCACCACGATCCCGGTGGTCGTCGCGAACATGACGGCGGTGGCCGGGCGGCGGATGGCCGAAACGGTCGCGCGGCGCGGGGGCATCGTGATCCTGCCGCAGGATCTTCCGATCACGGCGGTTCAGCGGACCGTGGAGTTCGTGAAGAGCCGGGACCTGGTGCTCGACACCCCGGTCGTGCTGTCCCCCGACGATTCGGTGTCCGATGCGCTCGCGCTGATCCACAAGCGGGCGCACGGCGCCGCGGTGGTGCTCTTCGAGGGCCGCCCCATCGGCCTGGTCACCGAGGCGTCCTGCTTCGGCGTGGATCGTTTCGCCCGGGTGCGCGACGTTGCGGTGTCCGACTTCGTCAGCGCCCCGCTGGGCACCGAGCCGCGCAAGATTTTCGACCTGCTGGATCACGCGCCGATCGAGGTCGCCGTCATCACCACCGCGGACGGCAAACTCGCGGGGATCCTGACTCGTACGGGGGCGGTGCGTGCCGGTCTCTATACCCCCAGTACCGACGCCGTGGGCCGGCTGCGCGTCGGCGCGGCGGTCGGCATCAGCGGTGACGTGGGAGCCAAAGCCCGTTCGCTGGCCGAAGCCGGCGTCGACATGCTCGTCATCGACACCGCGCACGGGCACCAGCACCGGATGCTTGACGCGATCAGCTGCGTGGCGTCGCTGGACCTGGGCCTGCCGCTGGCGGCCGGCAACGTCGTGTCCGCGGAGGGCACTCGTGACCTGCTGAGCGCCGGAGCCGGCATCGTCAAGGTCGGCGTCGGGCCCGGCGCGATGTGCACCACCCGGATGATGACCGGTGTCGGGCGCCCGCAGTTCTCTGCCGTCCTCGAATGTGCCACTGCTGCAAGGGAACTCGGCGGACATGTGTGGGCCGACGGCGGGATACGGCATCCGCGTGACGTCGCGCTGGCGCTGGTCGCGGGAGCGTCGAACGTCATGATCGGGTCGTGGTTCGCCGGCACCTACGAGTCGCCCGGCGACCTGATGCGCGACCGTGACAACCAGCCGTACAAGGAGAGCTACGGCATGGCGTCCAAGCGCGCGGTGGTGGCGCGCAACGCCGCGGACAGCGCGTTCGACCGTGCCCGCAAAGCGTTGTTCGAGGAAGGCATTTCGCGGTCGAGGATGAGCCTGGACCCCGACCGTGGCGGCGTCGAGGACCTGATCGACCACATCACCTCGGGCCTGCGCAGCACCTGCACCTATGTCGGTGCCACGAACCTGGCGGAGCTGCATGAGCAAGCCGTCGTCGGGGTTCAGTCGGCCGCGGGCTTCGCCGAGGGCCACCCGCTGCCGCTGGGGTGGTAATCGGGCCAGCTGTCTTCGCTACCATGTGAATTTCTAGATCTGCACGCCCGTAGCAGCGTGCTGCGAGGCATCAAGCGAAAGGGATGACGTGCCGCAGGCACCCGTCGAACCCCCATGCTGACCCAGGTGCGATAGCTCAGACATGAACCTCACAATCGTCATCAGCGTGCTCGCCATCGCGCTGCTCATCTTCGGCAACGCGGTCTTCGTGGCGGCCGAATTCTCGCTGACCGCGCTGGACCGCGCCACGGTCGACGCCAACGCCCGCAAGGGCGGTCGGCGCGACCGCTACATTCAGCGCGCCCAGGACCGGCTGTCTTTCCAGCTCTCGGGTGCCCAGCTCGGCATTTCGATCACCACGCTGGTGACCGGTTATTTGACCGATCCGATGGTCGCCGACCTGCCGCACCCGTGGTTGGACGCCCTCGGCGTGTCGGATCAGCTGGCCGACGGCATCACCGCGTTCATGGTGATGGTGATCGTCACCTCGGTGTCGATGGTCTTCGGCGAGCTGGTCCCGAAGTATCTGGCAGTGGCTCGGCCGCTGTCGACCGGGCGCGCCGTCGCCGGTTTCCAGCTGATGTTCTCGCTGCTGTTCACTCCGGTGATCCGGCTTACCAACGGCGCGGCGAACTGGATCGTCCGCAAGATGGGTATCGAGCCGGCCGAAGAACTGCGGTCGGCGCGCTCACCGCAGGAATTGCTCTCGCTGGTGCGTAGCTCGGCTCGCGCCGGAGCCCTGGATCCCGCCACCGCCGCGCTGGTCCGGCGGTCGCTGCAGTTCGGCGCCCGGACCGCCGAGGAGCTGATGACGCCGCGGTCGAAGATCGTGGCGCTGCAGACCGACGACACCGTCCGGGACCTGATTGCCACCGCGGCCGAATCCGGGTTCTCCCGCTTCCCCATCGTCGACGGCGATCTCGACGAAACCGTGGGCATCGTGCACGTCAAGCAGGTGTTCAATGTCCCGCCCGCCGAGCGCGCCTCGACGCTGCTGACCACGCTCGTGCAGACAGTGCCGGTGGTGCCGTCGACCCTGGACGGTGACGCGGTGATGGCCGAGATCCGGGCCAACCCGCTGCAGACCGCGATGGTCGTCGACGAATACGGCGGCACCGCGGGGATCGTGACGGTCGAGGACCTGATCGAAGAGATCGTCGGCGACGTGCGCGACGAACACGACGACGCCACACCGGATGTCGTGGCCGCCGGCAACGGCTGGCAGGTTTCGGGTTTGCTGCGCACCGACGAGGTGGCCGCCGCCACCGGGTACCGGGCTCCGGATGGTCCGTACGAAACGATCGGCGGCCTGGTGCTGCGCCAACTCGGCCACATCCCGGTGGTCGGCGAGACCGTCGAGCTGACCGCGCTCGACGGGGATGGCTTGTTGGACAGCGAAATCCGCTGGCAGGCGACCGTGATCCGGATGGATGGCCGGCGGATTGACCAGGTCGTGCTGACCGAGCTGAGCAGCCGCAGCGAAACACACGCCGAGCAGGGCCGGCGATGAACGACACGCTCGGAGTGCTGGTGGCGCTCCTGCTGATCGCCACCAACGCGTTCTTCGTCGGCGCGGAGTTCTCGCTGATCTCGGCCCGGCGCGACCGGCTGGAAGCGCTGGCCGAACAGGGCAAGAAGCGGGCGGTAACGGTGATCCGCGCCAGTGAGCAACTGGCCTCGATGCTGGCGGGATCGCAGCTGGGCGTCACGGTGGCCTCGCTGCTGCTTGGCCGCATCGGTGAGTCAGCGGTCGCCAACCTGCTGCATTCGGCTTTCGGGTTGACCGGGATTCCCCTGGCATTGCGACACACGTTGTCGTTCGTGATCGCGCTCGCGCTGGTGGTGACACTGCACGTGCTGTTGGGCGAGATGGTGCCGAAGAACATCGCACTGGCCGGCCCGGAGCGCACCGCGATGCTGCTGGTGCCGCCGTATCTCGCTTACGTACGCGTCGCCCGGCCGTTCATCGTCTTCTACAACAAATGCGCCAACGCGGTCCTGCATCTGCTGCGCGTGGAACCCAAGGATGAGCTCGACATCACGGTGTCCCCGGACGAGCTGAGCGCGATGATCGCCGAATCGGTGTCCGAAGGCCTGCTGGACCCCGAGGAGCACACCCGGCTGACCCGGGCACTGCAGATCGGCAGTCGCGTGGTGGGCGACGTGGCCGTCCCGCTCGAGGAGGTCCGGGCGGTGCCGGTCGCGGCGCCGGGGTCCGGGCCGACGGTCGGCGACGTCGAAAGTGCCCTGGCGGAGACCGGCTACTCCCGCTTCCCGGTTGCGGCCGCCGACGGCAGATTCATCGGGTACCTGCACATCAAAGACATGTTGCCACTGGGCGATGACCCGCAGACGGTCATCGACCTCTCGCTGGTGCGCCCGCTACCGCGGGTGAGCATCACGTTGCCGCTGGCCGATGCCCTGTCGCGGATGCGTCGCACCAACAGCCATCTGGCGCTGGTGACCGACGGCCGCGGCGTCGTGGCCATGGTGGCGATGGAGGACCTGATGGAGGACCTGGTCGGCAGCATGCGCGAGGCGCACTGAAGCCGCCGCCCACCAAAGGGGGTCCCGTCCAGCCCGTATGATTGAACGGCGCCAGTCCAAGAAGGGGCGAGGGCAGGGTGCGGCGGGAACACGCGTTGCCAGAAGGCGCTCCCCAGGGCCCGTCGGGAAGCCTACGGCGAAGCCCGTCAACCGCACCGTGACCTAGCTAGTTGGGGCCAGTCGGGAGTCGAGTGGGACCAATCAGGCAACTATGGAGGAGAAAAATGACTGACCGCGTGTCGGCGGGGAATTTGCGCGTCGCCCGAGTGCTCTACGACTTCGTGAACAACGAGGCGCTGCCCGGCACCGACATCGACCCCGACAGCTTCTGGGCCGGCGTCGACAAGGTGGTCACCGATCTCACCCCGCAGAACCAGAGTTTGCTGAATACCCGCGACGAACTCCAGGCGCAGATCGACAAGTGGCACCGGCAGCGCGTCATCGAGCCGCTCGACGCCGAGGCCTACCGCCAGTTCCTCACCGACATCGGATACCTGCAGCCCGAACCCGACGACTTTACGATCACCACGTCCGGGGTGGACGACGAAATCACCACGACCGCCGGCCCGCAGCTGGTGGTGCCGGTGCTCAACGCGCGTTTCGCGCTGAACGCGGCCAACGCGCGCTGGGGCTCCCTGTATGACGCCCTGTACGGCACCGACGTCATCCCGGAGAGCGACGGCGCCGAAAAAGGCAGCAGCTACAACAGGATTCGCGGCGACAAGGTGATCGCCTACGCCCGCAATTTCCTCGACCAGGCGGCGCCGCTGGCGTCGGGCTCGTGGGTGGACGCCACCGGCCTGAGCATCGAAGACGGCCAGCTGAAGATCGCGCTCGGTGCGCAGGCCACCGAGCTGGCCGACCCGGAGAAATTCGTCGGGTACAGCGGCGAGCTCGGCTCCCCCAATTGGTCGGTGCTGCTGGTCAATCACGGGCTGCACATCGAAATCCTGATCGACCCCGAGTCGCCGATCGGTCAGACCGACGCGGCCGGCATCAAGGACGTGGTCCTGGAATCGGCCATCACCACGATCATGGACTTCGAGGACTCGGTGGCCGCCGTCGACGCCGACGACAAGGTGCTGGGCTACCGCAATTGGCTCGGCCTGAACAAGGGCGACCTGTCCGAAGAGGTCAGCAAGGACGGCAAGAGCTTCACCCGCGTGCTCAACGCCGACCGCACCTACGCCACCCCGGACGGCGGCGAGCTGACCCTGCCCGGGCGCAGCCTGCTGTTCGTCCGCAACGTCGGGCACTTGATGACCAACGACGCGATTATCGACGCCGAGGGTAACGAGGTGTTCGAGGGCATCATGGATGCGCTGTTCACCGGTCTGACCGCGATCCATGGCCTCAAGACCGGCGACACCAACGGCCCGCTGACCAACAGCCGCACCGGTTCGATCTACATCGTCAAGCCGAAGATGCACGGCCCCGCCGAGGTGGCGTTCACCTGCGAGCTATTCAGCCGGGTCGAGGACGTGCTGGGCCTGCCGCAGGGCACGATGAAGGTCGGCATCATGGACGAGGAACGCCGCACCACCGTCAACCTCAAGGCCTGCATCAAAGCGGCCGCCGACCGGGTGGTGTTCATCAACACCGGCTTCCTGGACCGCACCGGCGACGAGATCCACACCTCGATGGAGGCCGGTCCGATGATCCGCAAGGGTGCGATGAAGAACACCACCTGGATCAAGGCCTACGAGGACGCCAACGTCGACATCGGGCTGGCCGCCGGATTCTCCGGCAAGGCCCAGATCGGCAAGGGCATGTGGGCGATGACCGAGCTGATGGCCGACATGGTCGAGCAGAAGATCGCCCAGCCGAAGGCGGGCGCCACCACCGCGTGGGTGCCTTCGCCGACGGCGGCCACTCTGCACGCGATGCACTACCACCAGGTGGACGTGTTCGCCGTGCAGAAGGAGCTCGAGGGCAAGAAGCGCACGACGATCGACGAGTTGCTGACCATCCCGCTGGCCAAGGAACTGGCCTGGGCACCCGAGGAGATCCGCGAGGAAGTCGACAACAACTGCCAGTCGATCCTGGGCTACGTGGTGCGCTGGGTCGACGAGGGCGTCGGCTGCTCGAAGGTGCCCGACATCCACGACGTGGCCCTGATGGAGGACCGCGCCACGCTGCGGATCTCCAGCCAGCTGCTGGCGAACTGGCTGCGCCACGGCATCATTACCAGCGAAGACGTCCGCGCCAGCCTGGAGCGGATGGCCCCGCTGGTCGACCAGCAGAACGCCGGCGACGCCGCCTACCACCCGATGGCGCCCAACTTCGACGACAGCATCGCGTTCTTGGCCGCCCAGGAACTAATCCTGTCCGGTGCGCAACAGCCCAGCGGCTACACCGAGCCGATCCTGCATCGGCGACGGCGTGAGCTCAAAGCCCGCGCCGGTGCCTGATTCGGGCTCACCGGGACAGATGACGATTCGACGGAGAGGCAGCGGTCGCCGCAATGGGTAGGCACAGCATGCCCGGGAAGTCGGCCGACGAGCCTTCCGACGAGTCCACGACCAAGTTCACCGCCCGTGACCTGGTGTCTCGCTACCAAGAGGAACGGGACAAGCCGGGCCCACGGAACTCCGGCGAGGACGAGGACGACTACGACTACCCGGACGACGACGCCGACCGGGACGAGCACGGCGAAGCGCACTTCGCGGACGACGAGAACTACCAAGACGACGACCAAGCCGACGAGGATTTCCCCGCCGACAAAGATCACTACGCCGCCGATCGCATCGACGACGAATATCCTGAGTTCCCTTCTCGGCCAGCCAGTGCCGGGCCGGAGGAACCGAAGCAGGGCCGCGTCCTGGGCGATTGGCGTGGCGGGCACCGCAGCGCCGGCGGGCGACGGGGAGTCAGCATCGGCGTGATCGTGGCCCTGGTCGCGGTGATCGTGGTGGTCGGCACCGTCATCCTGTGGAGTTTCTTCGGCGACGCGTTGTCGCATCGCTCGCACAACGCGGCCGCACGGTGCGTGGGAGGCAAGGAAAACGTTGCCGTCGTTGTCGATCCATCGATCGTCGACCAGGTGCGGCCGTTCGCGGAAAGCTACAACTCCTCGGCCGGCCCGGTCGGTGACCACTGCATGGTGGTGGAGGTCAAACCGGCCGGCTCCGACGCCGTCATCGCCGGCTTCATCGGCAAGTGGCCGGCGGATTTGGGTTCCCAACCGGCACTGTGGATCCCGGGCAGTTCGGTGTCGGCCGCCCGGCTAGCCGCGGCCGCTGGCCAGAAGACGATCAGCGACAGCCGCTCGCTGGTGACGTCTCCGGTGCTGCTAGCCGTTCGGCCCGAACTGCAGCAGGCGCTGTCCAACCAGAACTGGGCCGCCCTGCCCGGCCTGCAGACAAATCCAAACGCGTTGGCGGGACTGAAGTTACCGGCGTGGGGATCGTTGCGACTGGCGTTGCCGACGAGTGGCAACAGCGACGCGTCCTATCTGGCGGGTGAAGCAGTGGCTGCGGCGTCGGCACCTCCCGGCGCACCGCCCACGCAGGGCACGGCCGCCGTGCGCTCGTTGACGAGCGCCCAACCCAAATTGGCCGACAACTCGCTCACCGAGGCGATGAACGCACTGCTGAAGCAGGGTGACCCGGCTACCGCTCCGGTGCATGCCGTCATCACCACCGAGCAGCAGCTGTTCCAGCGCGGCGAATCGCTGTCGGACGCCAAGAACACATTGGCTTCCTGGCTGCCGCAGGGGCCGGCGCCGGTCGCCGACTATCCCACGGTGCTGCTCAGCGGCTCGTGGCTGTCGAAGGAACAGACCTCGGCGGCCAGCGAGTTCGCCCACTTCATGCGCAAGCCCGATCAACTCGCGAAGCTGGCCAAGGCCGGCTTCCGCGTGAACGGCGTGAAACCGCCGAGCAGTCCGGTGACCAGTTTCGCCGCACTGCCTGCCACCCTGTCGGTGGGCGACGACACCATGCGCGCCACGCTGGCCGATGCGATGGCCGCACCGACGAGCGGGCTGGCGGCGACGATCATGCTGGACCAGTCGATGCCCGGCGACGAAGGCGGAAAAACCCGGCTGGCCAACGTGATCGCGGCGCTGCAGGACCGGATCAAAGCGCTACCACCGACGGCGATACTGGGACTGTGGACGTTCGACGGCCACGAGGGCCGCTCGGAGGTCGCGACGGGACCGCTGTCCGACCCGGTCAACGGCCAGCCCCGCCCGGCGGCGTTGGCGGCGGCGCTGGACAAGCAGTATTCCTCGGCCGGCGGGGCGGTGTCATTCACCACGCTGCGCATGCTCTACCAGGATATGCAGACCAACTACCGAGCTGGACAATCGAATTCGATTCTGCTGATCACGGCGGGGCCGCATACCGACCAGTCCCTCGACGGGCCGGGACTGCAGAATTTCATCCGCACCAGCGCTGACCCGGCCAAGCCGATCGCCGTCAACGTCATCGACTTCGGTGCGGACCCGGACCGCGCCACTTGGGAAGCGGTCGCCCAGCTCAGCGGTGGCAGCTATCAGAACATGGCGACGTCGGCCTCCCCCGACCTGACCAACGCGATCGGCACATTCCTGAGCTGACGCCCTATCGCGGGCCTACCATCGTGAACATCGATGGAGCAGGGAGGGTCATGGAGCAGGAGTTCAAACCGGATTTCACCCCGGATCCACGGCTGTATCCTTTCGAGTCGCGCTGGTTCGACAGCTCGCGGGGCCGCATTCACTACGTCGACGAAGGAACCGGCCCGCCGCTGCTGCTGTGTCACGGTAACCCGACGTGGAGTTTCCTTTACCGTGACATCATCACGGCTCTTCGTGGCCAATTCCGTTGCATCGCACCGGACTATCTGGGGTTCGGGCTGTCGGATCGCCCGGCCGGATTCGGGTATAAGGTCGATCAGCATGCCCAGGTGATCGGCGAGTTCGTGGACCATCTGGGACTGGACGGCTATCTGACGATGGGTCAGGACTGGGGCGGACCGATCAGCATGGCGGTCGCGGTCCAGCGCGCCGAGCGGGTGCGCGGTGTCGTGCTGGGCAACACCTGGTTCTGGCCGGTCGACGTGCTGACGACCAAGATCTTCTCGCGTGTGATGTCCAGCCCCCCACTGCAAAAAGCGATCCTGCAGCGCAACTTCTTCGTCGAGCGGTTGATCCCCGCGGGCACGGCGCAACGGCCCGCAACCGCGGTGATGGACCACTACCGCGGCGTGCAGCCCAGCCCGGCCGCACGCTTGGGGGTGGCCGAGATGCCCAAAGAATTGTTGGCCGCCCACCCGCTGCTGGAACGGTTGAGCCGCGAGGTCCCGGCCAAGCTCGGCGCCAAGCCGACCCTGCTGCTGTGGGGCATGAAAGACTTCGCGTTCCGGCCTGGTCCGACCATTCCGAGGATGCGGGCGACGTTCCCCGATCACATGCTGGTGGAGCTGCCCACAGCCAAGCACTTCATCCAGGAGGATGCGCCCGACGAGATCGCCTCGGCAATCATCAAATGCTTCGGCTGAACTGTGTTGAACCTAGGCGGCATGCCTAGCCAGTGCGATACCGACGCGCACTTCGATGGCGCTGAGGGTGATCGTGGGTGCCCGCGGTGGGGCCGCTGACCGGTAGGTCTGTCCCGTTGGTGTGGTGAATTCGGCCGTGTGGGTGTGGGTCTCGTCGATACCGGTGGTGACCCGCCAGCCGCCGGCTTCCTTGGCGTAGTTGCACCGTTCGCACGAGCCGAGACCGTTGGCCGCGGTGGTCGCTCCGCTCGCGGCCCATGGTTGCGCATGGTCGCGATGCCGGATCGGCGCATCGCAATAGGGCGTGCGACAACGTTGATCGCGCAACTCGATGAAGCTGGCCAGACCGCGCGGGAAGAGCCGCGCCCGCGACTCCATCGCGACCAGCGCGCCGGAGCGAGGATGAGCGTAGAGCCTCCGCAGCGTCGCCCGGGACCGCCCGTCGGCGACGGCGTCAGAGACCAGTGCGCGGGCGACCGCGGCCGGAATGGGGCCGTAGCCGCCGACGTCGGCCGGTGTGGTGCCATCGCCGAGCAGCGTTTCGTCCGAGAGGACGAGGTTGACCGCTATCGGCATCGGAACCGCCGCGTCACGCCCGGTGACCCGTCCGACGAGGGTGTCGGCCATCACTTGTCCCCGCGAGCGTCCGTCCACGCGCATGTCAGCTTCGCGGCGCAGCGCCGCATACACCGAAACCCCTTGGGCCACCGGCAATAACGCGGTCAGATAGGTCATCGTGTCGGGGGCCGGCCGGATGGTGACGGTGCGTTCGTTCTCGGCCCTGGCGGCTCGTTCGACCACGGCGTGGGGGTCCAGTCGATAGGCGATCGCCTTGGCGGCGGCGGCCACTCGCGCATCGCCCATTCCGTCCAGGCCGGCCACGTCCGCGCACAGTTCGGCATCCAGGGTGCGACGGTCTTCGACGTCCAGGCACGCGCTCTCGCGCACGATCAGGGTGGCCCGCCACTCCGAGAGCGCGCCGCCTTCGAGCGCCGCGAGAGTATGAGGCATCTCGTGCACGAGGGCTTTGGCGAGGCCAAGATGTCGGCTGCCCCGGGCCGGCGAGTCCCGTCGCGCGAGTGCGATCTCGCTGGCCACCCCGCGCCCACGCTGCGCCGCGGGCATTCCGAGGGCCGCTTCGGTTGCCCGGCGCGCCGCGTCGAGGGCGGCCGCAGCCCGGGCCTGGGCCGCCGCGGCGGCGGATTTAATTCTTTCCAGCTCCGCGATGCGCTCGATCAGCGCCGATTGGTCGGCCAACGGATCGATGGCAAGTCTATCGAACATGCGTTCGAGTATAGGACGACCCACCGACACAGCCGCGGACTAGGTGACATCACAACTAGGCGCCGCGTTGCTGCCGAGGCCGGCCGAACGGGCTGGACAACTCGTACTTGAGCGCTGCCCGTTCGCGCGACAAGCGCACGCAACCGTCCACGAGCTCCATCAGCTCCGGAAACGTCGCGCCGCGGCTCAGGCCCGCTTGCAGGTAGGGTGCTTTACTCGTACGTCTCGATCGGTGGGCAGGAGCACATGAGGTTGCGGTCCCCGTAGGCGCCGTCGATGCGGCGCACCGGCGGCCAGACCTTCGGCCGGAAGCCCTTGCCCAGCGGGTAGGCGGCCTCCTCGCGCGTGTACGGGTGATCCCAGTCGGAGACCAGCAGGCACTCGGCGGTGTGCGGCGCGCCCCGCAGCGGATTGTCGTCGGCGGACCACTCCCCCGAGCCGACGCGATCGATCTCACCGCGGATGGCGATCATGGCGTCGCAGAATGCGTCGATCTCGTTGAGGTCCTCGCTCTCGGTGGGTTCCACCATCAGCGTGCCGGAGACCGGGAAGCTCATGGTCGGCGCGTGAAAACCATAGTCCGCCAACCGCTTTGCCACGTCGTCGACGGTCACGCCGGTGGCCTTGGTGATGCCGCGCAGATCCAGGATGCATTCGTGGGCGACCATGCCGTTCTCGCCGGTGTAGAGCACCGGGAAGTACTCGTCGAGCCGGCGGGCGATGTAGTTGGCCGAGGCAATCGCGGTCAGCGATGCCGCCCGCAGTCCGTCGGCGCCCATCATCCGGATGTAGGCCCAGCTGATCGGCAGGATCGAGGCCGATCCGTACGGCGCTGACGACACTGAGTGCCCCGCGGGCAGTTCGGGTGCGTGCGGATGGCCCGGCAGGAACGGGGCCAGATGCGCACGCGCGGCGACCGGACCCACACCGGGGCCACCGCCACCGTGCGGGATGCAGAACGTCTTGTGCAGGTTCAGGTGGCTCACGTCGCCGCCGAACTTGCCCGGCCGGGCCAGGCCGACCAGCGCGTTGAGGTTGGCCCCGTCGACGTACACCTGGCCGCCGGCGTCGTGCACCGCCGCGCAGATCTCGGCGATGTCATGCTCGTACACCCCGTGCGTGGACGGGTAGGTGATCATCAGCGCTGCGAGCCGGTCGGCATGTTCGCCGACCTTGGCGCGCAGATCGTCGAGGTTCACGTCACCGTTGTCGTGGCAACCCACCACGACCACCCGCATGCCGGCCAGGGCGGCCGACGCCGCGTTGGTGCCGTGCGCGCTGGACGGAATCAGGCATACGTCGCGGTGCGGTTCGCCGCGGCTGGCGTGATAGTCGTGGATCGCCAACAGGCCGGCGTACTCGCCCTGCGACCCAGCGTTCGGCTGCAGCGAGACCGCGTCGTAGCCGGTGATGTGCACCAGCCAGGTCTCCAGGTCGCTGATCAGCCGGCGGATGCCCGGGGTGTCGGCCGCCGGAGCGAACGGGTGTAGCCGGGAAAATTCCGGCCAGGTGATCGACTCCATCTCGGCGGCGGCATTGAGCTTCATCGTGCACGAGCCGAGCGGAATCATGCTGCGGTCCAAGGCGATGTCCTTGTCCGCCAGGCTGCGCAGGTAGCGCATCATCGCCGTCTCGGTGTGGTACTGCGTGAAAGCGGGATGGGTGAGGAATTCCGATGTGCGGGTGGCGATGTCGGCCCCGGATGGTTCGGCGGGTGCCACCCCGAACGCGTCCAGGACCGTCGCCACGTGGGCGTCGGTGGTGGCCTCGTCGCAGGACACCGACACATGGTCGGCGTCGACGCGCCAGAGATTGACGCCCCTGGCCTTGGCCTTGGCCAGCACTTCGTCCGCGCGTCCCGGCACGCGGGCCAGCACCGTGTCGAAGTACCTCTCGTGCACCAGCGCCTCACCGAGCGCGGCAGCGACGGATTGGGCGCGGCCGTGGACTCGGCGGGCAATGGCGGTCAGGCCGTCGGCGCCGTGGTAGCTGGCGTACATCGCGGCCATCACGGCCAGCAGCACCTGCGCGGTACAGATGTTGCTGGTCGCCTTATCGCGGCGGATGTGTTGTTCGCGGGTCTGCAACGCCAGGCGGTAGGCCGGTGAACCGTCGCTGTCGACCGAGACGCCGACCAGTCGGCCCGGCAGCTGACGCGCGTGTGCGGTGTGCACCGCCAGATACCCGGCGTGCGGGCCGCCGAATCCCATTGGCACACCGAATCTTTGGGTGCTACCGAACGCGACATCCGCACCGATCTCGCCCGGCGGGGTAATCAATGTACACGCCAGCAGGTCGGCGCCGATCGCGACCAGCGCGCCCCGCTCGTGCGCGTCGGCGACCAGCGCGGACCAATCAGTGATCCGGCCGCTGGCGCCGGGCAGTTGGGTGATGACACCGAAGAAGTCACCGGCTGGCAGGCCGTCACGCAGGTCAGCGGGGACGATCTCGATCCCCAACGGTTCAGCGCGAGTGGTCAGCACGGCCGCGGTCTGCGCGAAGACGTCGGCGTCGACGGCCAGCCGGCTGGTCTTGGCACGCGATGCCCGGTGCATCAGGGTCATGGCCTCGGCGGCCGCGGTCCCTTCGTCGAGCATCGAGGCGTTGGCGATCTCGAGCCCGGTCAGATCGGCGACCATGGTCTGGAAGTTCAGCAGCGCTTCCAGCCGGCCCTGGCTGATCTCGGGCTGGTACGGCGTGTAGGCCGTGTACCAGGCGGGATTCTCCATGATGTTGCGCAGCAACACCGGCGGGGTGAGCGTGTCGTAATAGCCCTGCCCGATCATCGACACCGCGACCGTATTGGTGTCGGCCAGCGCCCGTAATTCGGCCAGCGCCTCGGCCTCGCCGGCGGCAGGCGGCAGTGCGCTCAGACCCGGTGCGAGGCCGCTGTCGGAGAGTTTGTCGAGGATGCCGGCCGGTACGGCCTTGGCCGCCAGCTCGTCGAGCGAGCCGACCCCGATCACGTCGAGCATGGCCTCGATGGCCTGGCTATCCGGTCCGATATGACGGTCGGCGAAACTGGATTGGTCGAGCACGGGTACTCCTGACGTCGGCAGAGGGACTATCGGCCCTCTCCCTCTGTCCTTACCCAGTCATGGGCGCCTGAGAGATTCGGCGCGTAGTCCCCCCAAGCGCCTTTCCCCATCGGCGGGTGCCGCTCGAGGCGGCACCGCTTTCCAGAGGCATCGTCACCTTGACGCGGTCCGGGTGCCTGAGAGGTTGACGGAGAGGTGTTGCTCCTTCGGCGTCCATGGCTGGCTGCCACAGAACTCTCCCGCGCGGGCGTGATGCAACGCCCAGTTTACCCGTGAGTGACGCCCGGTACATGAAATACCCCAACAATGCGTGTCGGGATAACGAACAGTGAGTTGCTATCCGATTTTGCGGTCGCGGTGCTTGCGCCGCGACGCCAGCTCGTCTTCGGGTGCGGCGATCGACTCGCCGCCGTCGGCGCGCTCACCCGGGAAGTCGGCAATCACGCCGGTCAGCTCGCGCATGGCGCCCGAGACGGCGATGCCGAACACGCCCTGGCCGCCTTGCAGCAGGTCGACGACCTCTTCGGCGGAGGTGCACTCGTAAACGGTGGTGCCGTCGGAGAACAGGGTGATGTTGGCCAGATCCTCGACGCCGCGCTGACGCAGATGGTCGACGGCGACGCGGATGTTGTGCAGCGAAATGCCGGTGTCCAGCAGCCGCTTGACGATCTTGAGGACCAGAATGTCTTTGAAGGAGTACAGCCGCTGGCTGCCGGAACCGGCCGCGCTGCGAATCGACGGCACCACCAACGACGTGCGTGCCCAGTAGTCCAGCTGCCGGTAGGTGATTCCGGCGATCTGGCAGGCGCTCGGCCCGCGGTAACCGACGAGCTCGTCGGGCACCGAATCGTCAGGAAACAGGCCGGGCTGCACGGGGCCGGCGGCCACGGTGACGCTCGGTTCACCATTGGCAGCGGCATCCGTTTGGTCAGCAAGGTCCAGCTGTTCTTGACGTGGCTGGTCGCTCACAGTGAATCCTCTCGCCGATCGCGCTCTAGTCACTAGCTGCGTCCACTGGCTGCCTTTACAGCCGCGTTGGCCAAGGCCCGAGTGTTAGAGAGCTTACGCTGTCCAATCGCTGCCGTGCCTTAACTTGTCCTCAAAGTATGGCGGCCGTAACGGCAAGGGGCGTGCTATCCATCAGGCGTGTCGACATCACAGTGTCAGATGAGACGGATCCGTGATGTCGGTACCCACCTTAACGCGGGATTTCCCGGCTAGGTGGCCTTGAAATCGTCGGGCGACACGCTGTCCAGAAATTCCTTGAATTTCTCCACCTCGTCTTCGCGAACGGCGGTGTTGGATTCCTCGTCGCTCTCGTCCGGGATCAGCAGACCAGCCTGGGCGAGAACGGCCTCCTCCACGTAGATCGGGACACCGACGCGAAGCGCTATTGCCACCGAGTCCGACGGGCGCGCCGACACCGTGATGTTGCGGTCGAAGACGAGGTCGGCGTAGAAGGTGCCTTCCTGCAGATCGACGATCCGGACCTCTTTGAGTGAATGGCCAAGTGCTGCAATGAGATCGCGAATCAGGTCATGCGTGAGCGGGCGGGGTGGCTCGACGCCTTGTTGTTCGAGCGCAATGGCGGCCGCTTCGGACTGGCCGATCCAAATCGGCAGGTAGCGGTCTCCGTTGGCCTCGCGCAACAACAGCACCGGCTGGTTCTGCGGCTGCTCGACGCGAATGCCGACAACACGAACTTCACCCATTTGTGTCTGCCCTCCGCACATGCCGCCGTGTCCGACTTTCGCCCGGCGTGACGACCCGGTGGGGCACCATTCCTCTCCGTGTCGTCGAACGCCAAGCTGTTGAGGGAAGTCTAGTCCTCAGCGTCGCAGAACGTCGCGAACGGCGGACTTGATCAGCGACGTGTGCAAAGTAATTGCGAGCGCGGCAACCTCACGCGCCAGATCGTCGGCGCGATCACGGGCGCCGGCCTTGTCGGCTTTGATGAGCGGCCCCGCGATCTGGGCGATTAGATCGGACTGCCGGTCGGCCGCCGAGCGGAACGCACGCAAATGCCGCGGCTCGACGCCGTAGTCGGACAGCGCCCGGGCGCACTGCAAGATCACGACGGTGTGTTCGTCGAAGAATCCGCCCGGACCGGTGGTGACGACGCCCGCTTTGAGCAGCGCGGTGAGCAGGTCTTCGTCCACGCCCGCGCGTTCGAGGAGGTCTTCTCGACTCAACCGGACGCGAGTGGGTGCCACCGCGGCCGCGTCGGATCCCGTTTCGGGGGCGGCGTCGCCGTCGCTCACCGAAACCAATCGCGGTACGCCATAAGGCGATCCGAACGGCGGCAGCTCGCCGTCGGGCTGGGCGTCGAGCTGAGCCCGGATCACCTTCAGCGGCAGGTAGTGGTCGCGCTGTGCGGTGAGAATGAAGCGCAGTCGCGCGCAGTCGTAAGCGGTGAATCTGCGGTATCCCGACGCGGCGCGTTGCGGCGTCACCAGTCCTTCGGCTTCCAAGAACCGAATCTTGGAAATCGTGACATCGGGGAAATCCGGCCTCAACAGGTCCAAGACCGCCCCAATCGACATCCCGGCAAGAGCCGAGCTATCGGGTGCGCTCACTAGCCTCCGGATCCTCCGTCGTCGTCCCCTTTGGGCCCCGTCAGGAACACCAAGCGGAACTTGCCGATCTGTACTTCGTCGCCGTTCGCCAGCACCGCCGAGTCCACCGGCTCGCGATTGACGTATGTGCCGTTGAGGCTACCCACATCGACCACGTGGAATTCGTTGTTTTCCAACCTGAATTCGGCGTGGCGGCGGCTCACCGTCACGTCGTCGAGGAATATGTCGCTGTCGGGGTGCCGTCCGGCCGAGGTGATGGCCTGGTCGAGCAGGAAGCGCGATCCGGCGTTGGGCCCCCGTTTGACGACGAGCAACGCCGAGCCCGCGGGCAGCCCTTCAACCCCGGAGACCGTGCTCTCGGCGCCCGACTGGGCGGGCGCGTCCAGTTCGTTCAGGAAGTCGGCGCGGAAGACCGAAGTCGTCTCCACAGTGACTTCGTCCGAAGTCTGGTCTTGTGAACTTCCTGAGTCCATATCCGTCACGCGCTGCTCCTCACTGGCCGCTGTGGCGTCGTCTGACCGGGCCGTTCGGCCGGCTTCCCACTAGGTTTCTGCAACCCTGTATTGCCGATTACTTGCCTTCTAACGCTGATGTGTTGACCGTACCGCGCGGTGGTTCCGAATGCGCTAGCCACCGGCAGGATCGCTAACCGGCCAGCCCCCGTGGCAGGGACACTAGCAACCGTCACTCCGTCAATGTGCCGCGGTAGGCCTCGGCATCGAGCAGCGTTGAAACGGCGGACTCCCACTGCGAGCCGTCGGTGACCTGAATATCCAGCAGCCAGCCGGCACCGTACGGGTCGGAGTTGACCAGCTGCGGGTCGCCTTCCAGATCGCCGTTGACGGCGCTCACCGTGCCGGACACCGGCGCGTACAGGTCTGAGACGGATTTCGTCGATTCCACTTCGCCGAAGGATTCGCCCGCGGTCACTTCGGTGCCGACGTCGGGCAGCTGGACGAAAACAACGTCGCCCAGTGCCGATTGCGCGAAGTCGGTGATCCCGACCCGCACGGTGTCGTCACCGCTCCGGCGAACCCACTCATGTTCGGCGGTGTAGTGCAGATCGGGTGGGATATCGCTCACGGCAGTCCTGTTCTATTCGGCGTCTCACTTGACGGGCTGAGCGTATTGGTGCGGTTTTGGTTGTCGCAAGGTGGTCACGTCGATGCGGTCGCCCTGCTGCACGGACATCTTTCCGCCGACTCGCTTGATGCTGTCCTCGGCACCGCCGGGAATGTTCATCGCCGCCGCCAGCGTGGGCGGATCGCCAATCGCCAGAATCGAATACGGCGGCGACAGCGCCTTGGTGTCGATGGTCAGCGCACCGGGCGTGCCGACCACCCAGGTGTCGACACCGACCCGCACCGACTGATGTCCGCCGTTGACCTCGATCGCCTCGGCTCCGGCGGCGCGCAACTCATTGATCACGTCGAGCATTACTTCCGGAGATATCCCCGGTCCGGGATCATCGATCGTGATGGTGACGCCGGGCCCGGTCGCGCCGACCGCGCCCACCAGGATGGACAGCGCGGCCAACCGGGCCTGCGCGCTTTGGATCGCGGCCTGATCGGTGTTGCCGGACGCCTGCAACGAATTCAGCGTGTTCTGCAGCTCGTTGACCTCGCCGTTCAGCGTGCCCTCGCGCTGCCGCAACGAATCAAGCAGCACCAGCAGATCCGCCGGACGCGCGGTGTCCAGCGAGTCGCCCGACCGGGTCTGGCGGACCTGGGTGACGATCGCGACTCCCAGCAGCAGACAGAGCAGGACCGCCAGCGTTCCGAACATCAGCCGCGATCGCCCGGTCCGCCCGACCGCGCCGATCTCGGGGCGCGGGCTGTGCGCCGGTAATTCGTGACGACCATGCTGTGCGGCATCGTCGGCCCCGGGCCTCGGATCGTCGTGTCGGGTTGGCGCGTCCCGACTTTCGTCGGCCACGCCGTCGGGCGGATCCTGGCTCATTCCCGTTACGCCCCGAACAGCCTGCGCCGCAACGCGGCGGCATTGCCGAAGATCCGGATGCCCAGCACGACGATGATGGCCGTGGACAACTGCGTGCCCACGCCCAACTGATCGCCGACGTAGACGATCAGCGCAGCGACAAAGACGTTGAACACGAACGAAATCACGAAGACTTTGGAGTCGAAGATCCGCTCGAGGTAGGCCCGCAGCCCGCCGAAGACCGCGTCGAGCGCAGCGACCACCGCGATGGGCAGATACGGCTGGACGACCTCGGGCACGGCGGGGTGGAAAACCAGGCCCAACACGATGCCGACCACAAGCGCCGCGATACCGATCATGCGAGGACTTTTCTCACTAGGGCCCAATCTGCTTGGCGAACTTGACTTCCCGGACCGATCCGGCCGGCAGCGAGAGACCGTCGGAGACGTCGACGGTGATGCCGACACCGTAGGAGACCTCCAGCAGCCTGAGGCGCTGCAAACCGGGGCTGTTCTCGAAGACGTCCCGCATCCCGTTCGGCGGCCCGACCGCGAGGATCGTGTACGGGCTGCTGGTGGGGTTGTTGTCGACCAGGATCGCTCCCCCGGCCTGGCGGATCGTCACATTCGGCCCGATGCGTACCCCACCGACCGAGATCGCCTCGGCGCCACTGGCCCACAACGAATTGACCACGAGTTGCAGGTCGCGGTCGAGGATGATTTGCCGGCTCCCGTTCACGCGCTGCTTGGACACGTCGGAAAGGTTCGGGCTGGCACCGGGATCGGTCACTTTCACGGTCAGGCCGGGACCGATGATCGCTGTGCTGGCCGCCGCCAGGCTGAGACTGTCCAGCCGGCTCAGCAGGCGCTGGCCCTCGGCGTCGTCGGCCAGCGCGAGCCGTTGCACGTCGTAGACCTTGCGCGACAGCATGCTGCGCTGCTGAGCCAATTTCGTGTCGGATTCTTCCGTCGATCGCACGCTGCGCGCCAGCAGCTGCTGAGCGGTGCGCACACCCGGCTCGACCGAACGGGCTTGCGCGACCGCGGCGGCGAAGACCGTGGCGACGAGCATTGCCGCCAGGGCTTGCCAGAACCAGCGGGTGCGACCACGCTGCGGTGCGCCCGCAGCGGCGCGCCGCTGCGCTGCCGCGGCGTATCCGGGATCCAGATGCTCCGACAGCAGCGCGCGCAACAGCGAGGGCACCGGAATCAGTGTGGGGCGCGCGGCGGCGTGCGCGCTGCGGCCCGCGTTGGGGTCGTAGCCGCCGAGCAGGCGATCCGGTTCAGCCATGCTCACCCGCTTTGCGGGCGGTCGCCGCGTGATGGGTGACCTTGGGCATTCGTCGCATCACCAGGACCATCTGCACCGCGTACAGGACGAATGACCACAGGTAGGCGTACATACCCCAGATCAGAAAGCCCCAACCGCAGGCGCCGATCACCCGGCTCCACAACGTGTCCCAGGTGCCCAGCAGCACGAGCGGGAAGCCGGACATCAAGGCGAATGTCGCGGCCTTGCCGAAGTAGGTCACCGGCAGCGCCGTCAATCCGCGACTGCGCAGCAGCGGCAGCGTCGCCGCCAGCAGTGCGTCACGCACGATCAGGGTGATCACGAACCACCACGGCACAATGCCGCTGATCGCCAGCACGACGGGAACGGTCACCATGTAGAGCCGATCGACCGCCGGGTCCAGCAGCACGCCCAGTCGCGACGACTGATTCAGCGAGCGGGCGATCTTGCCGTCGGCCCAATCGGAGGCGCCGCTGAACATCAGGATCGCCACCGCCCAGCCGTGGGCGTGTGCGACCAACAGCAGGTAGATGAACACCGGGATGAGGACCAGGCGCAGCGCGCTCAACAGGTTGGGCACTGTCAGCACCCGGTCTGGCGGAACCGGCTCCATGAGGCGTGACATTAGCTCGGTGACAAAGTGGTCCGCACCGCGGGACGAGCCGCGCGACGCCGTTTAGCGGAATACCCCGGGCAGGCTCAGCGTGGACAGCGTGTCGTCGGACAGCGGGTTGTCGTTGACCATGTAGGTCCACGTCGACGTCGGTCGCGCCAGCTTGGACAGATCCAGGCCGGGCTCCTTCTCGAGGATGTTGGCGGTTTCGAACGTCTGCTGAGCCGCCTCGATCGCGTCGGCGGCCAGCGACGCGAACGCGTCGACGGCCATCCGGTGGAATTCGTCGAGCGGGTTCTGCCGGCCCAGCGCGCGCAGGTGGATGCTCTCGCGGATGTCGGCCAGGAACGCCAGGTGGTCGGCCCAGCCGCGGTCCAGGTGGTAGAGCATGATCTGCCGGCAGATGGTCTCCAGGCGTTCTTCCGAGATCTGCTCGGACAGCTCCTCGTACCGCTTCGGCGCCAGCTCGGCCAACTCTTCGCGCGCGGTTGCGGTGCGCAGCAACGTGTTTCGACGATCCACGATGATGGCGCGCTGCTGGGCGGTCAGTTGGTTGTATCGCCACGTGTTCGCGTGCACGTCGAGCATGCGGCCCTCCGCGACGCGCTGGGCGTGGTCGAGCAACCCGGCTGCCTTGGGGCTGACGATCCGGCCGTCCTCGTCGGTCTGCTCCGGCAGCTTGTTGCGGTCGAGGTTGGCCGCGACGACGTCGTCCTCCCAGCTGGAGAAGAACACCGACGAACCGGGGTCGCCCTGACGTCCGGCCCGGCCGCGCAGCTGGTTGTCCAGCCGCTCGGTGTGGTGGCGGCCGGTGCCGACCACGTGCAGCCCGCCCAGCTCGGCGACCCGGTCGTGGTCGGCTTCGTCTGATCCGCCGAGGCGGATATCGGTTCCGCGCCCGGCCATTTGGGTGGACACCGTGACGACGCCGTACTTGCCGGCCTCGGCGATCACCTGAGCCTCCTCGGCGTCGTTCTTGGCGTTGAGCACCACCGCCGCCACCCCGCGGCGGACCAGGCGCTCGTGCAGCTCCTCGGACTCGGCCACATCGCGGGTGCCGACCAGCACCGGCTGTCCGGTCTCGTGCACCTGGGCGATGTGCTCGACGATCGCGTCGTTCTTGGCCGCGGCGGTGATGTAGACCCGGTCGGTCTCGTCCTCGCGAATGTTGGGAGTATTCGGCGGGATTGGTGACACACCAAGCTTGTAGAACTGACGCAGCTGCTCCCCGGCGGCCAGCGCGGTCCCGGTCATTCCGCACACCGTCGTGTAGCGGTTGATCAGCGCCTGCACCGTGATGGTGTCGAGCACCTCGCCGGTCTCGGTGGTCTCGATGCCCTCCTTCGCCTCGACGGCGGCCTGCAGGCCGTCCGGCCAGCGCTGCAGTTGCGCGATGCGGCCACGCGAGGCGTTGATCAGGTGCACCGCATCGTCGCGGACGATGTAATGCACGTCGCGCTGCAACAGCACGTGGGCGTGCAGCGCCACGTTCACCTCGGTCAGGGTGGTGGCGACGTGCTCCTCGGAGTAGAGGTCGATGCCGCCGAGCGCCTTTTCGACCTTGCGTGCGCCGACATCGGTGAGGTGTACGTTGCGGCTGTCGGAGTCGGTGTCGTAATCGATCTCCGGGGCGAGCTCGCCGACCAGTTTGATGATCTCGAGCCGCGGCGTTTCCCGGTGCGTGGTGCCGGCCAGCACCAACGGCACCAGCGCCTCGTCGACCAGCACGGAATCGGCCTCATCGATTAGGGCCACATCGGGATTCGGCGACACCAGGTCGTCGACGTCGGTCACCAGCTGATCCCGCAGGACGTCGAAGCCGATCTCGTTGACCGAGGCGTAGGTGACGTCGCAGTCGTAGGCGGCGCGGCGTTCCTCGCTCGTCGACTCCGCGGTGATCCAGCCCACCGTCAGACCCATCGCCTCGAGCAGCGGGCCCATCCATTCCGCGTCCCGGCGGGCCAGGTAGTCGTTGATGGTCACCACATGGACGTGCCGGCCGGCGATCGCGTATCCGGCGGCCGCGATCGCGCCGGCCAGGGTCTTGCCCTCGCCGGTCGCCATCTCGATCACGTCGCCGTCGAGCATGCGCAGCGCACCCAGCAGCTGAACGTCGAAGGGCCGCAAACCCGTTGACCGCTCCGCGGCCTCCCGCGCGATCGCCAGGAACTGCGAGATGTCGTCGGAGTCCGCGAGATCGTCGAGGTTGAGCAACCCGGTCGCCTTGCGCAGTTTCTCGTCGGAGAGGTCGGCTGCCTTCTCGTCGTATTCCGAGGAGTCGCTGACCTGCGAGAGCGAGCGCGAGCGGTTCTTTTCCGTACTGGCGCCGAGTAGCTTCCAGAATCTGCTGCTCAGGCGGCCCGGTTGGGTGCGGATGGTCTTTGGCACAGGTCAACGGTACGCGGTGAGCTGCGCTGACCCCGTCAGGCCAGGTTGCTTCGGCGCGGATAGGCGATGCTCGGGTCGGTGAGCACGTTGACGACCGCGGGCAGGCCGCTGGCAAACGAGCGCTCCAGCGCGGGACGCAGCTCGACGGGCGCCGCGACCAGCTCGCCGTGGCCGCCCAGGGCGCGCACCACCTCGTCGTAGCGGGTGCCCGGACGCAGCTCCGCCACCACGGAGTAGCCGTAGATCGCCTCCATCGGGTGCTTTTCCAGCGCCCAGATTCCGTTGTTGCCGATCACCGATACGACCGGAACCTGATGGCGCACCAGGGTGTCCCACTCCATGCCGCTGAAGCCGAAGGCGCCGTCGCCCTGCAGCAGCACGACCTGACGCTCGGGATGGGCCAGTTTGGCGGCCAGGGCGTAGCCGGGGCCCGAACCCAGGCAGCCGAACGGGCCGCTGTCCAGCCAGCAGCCGGGCAGATAACTGTCGATCATCCGGCCGGCGTAGGAGCCGAAGTCGCCGGCATCGATGACCACGATCGCGTCGCGGTCCAGCATCGGCGCCAATTCGGCGTACACGCGCATCGGGTGCAGCGGGATTCGGTCGTCGCCCAGATCGGCGGTCTCCTGATCACGGGCGGCGGTCTCGGCCGACCGCAGCGACGCGATCCAGTCGTCGTGATCACCTGCGCTCCCGGACAACGCCGAGAGAATGCCCGTCAGGTCGCCGTACAGGCCCGCCGCGATCGGCCGCGGATGCTCCCGGTCGGGTTCGGCCCGATCCGCGACGACGAGCTGGGTTTCCGGTCCGAACACCTTGCCGAAGCCGAGCCGGAAGTCCATCGGCACCCCGACGACCAGCGCGACGTCCGCCTCGCCCAGCGCTTTGGCACGTGCCCGCGAGAACGCCAGCGGGTGATCGGCGGGCACGACGCCGCGGGCCATCCCGTTCATCAGCACCGGGATCCCGCGCTCCTCGGCCAGCCGAAGCAGCGCCGCCTCGGCGTGTCCCCACCCCACGTTGGTGCCCGCCATGATCACCGGCCGCCGCGCCCCCGCCAGCAGCTGCGCGGCGCGATCCAGCGCGTTGCCATCCGGAGCTTGCGGCGGTGGTGGCACGGTGAGCGCGCCGGGGCGGCCGTCGTCCTCGGCGACGGCGAACACGTGATCCATCGGAAAGTCGACGAATCCGACTCCTGACGGCGCGCCGACGGCGGCCCGCAGCGCCTCGTCGACCAGTCGGCCCGCGTCGGCGGCGGACTGCGCGGTAGCCGCAAAGCGCGCCAGCGGTGCCACAAACGGCAGGTGGTCGATCTCCTGTAGCGAGCCCATGCCCCAGCGCTGCGCGGGTGCCCGTCCGCCGAGCACCACCAGCGGCGACTGGTTTTGCTGCGCGGCCGCCATCGCGCTCATGCCGTTGGTGACGCCGGGGCCCGCGGTCAGCGCGGCCACGCCCGGCACCCTGGTCACCTTCGACCAACCCTCGGCGGCGAACGCCGCGGTCTGTTCGTGGCGGGTGTCGACGAGTCGAATGTCCTCGTCGCGGCAGCCGTCGTACATGGAGAACAGGTGGCCGCCCGACAACGTGAAGACGGTGTCGACACCGCTGGCCCGCAGGCGCCGGGCGATCAACCGGCCGGCATGGACAATCTGGCTGGACGGAGCGTCGATGCTCATGCTGGCAGCCTATCGGCCGGTCTCGGGTACCTTCGCGGGGAAGCATTCGCCACGAGGCTCCTCGAGATGCCTCGATAGCAAGGAGACGTCGAAGTTGGGTCCCACGCTATTCAAGCCATCCATCAACTGGTCGTCGGCACTTGTGGACTCGTTGCAATGGGTCGCCATCGCCTGGGCGATCGGCGCTGTGTGTCTGATCGTCGTGCTGGCAGCGTTCAGGTTCTTCACACCGTGGGGCCGCCAGTTCTGGCGGATCACCCGCGGGTATTTCGTCGGCCCGGCCAGTGTCAGGGTGTGGCTGGTACTCGGGGTGCTGCTGCTGTCGGTGCTGCTTGCGGTACGGCTGACGGTGCTGCTCAGTTACCAGGGCAACGACCTGTACACGTCGGTTCAGATCGCGGTCCAGGGCATGGCCGCCGGCGATGACACCGTCAAACAGTCTGGTATTCACGGCTTTTACATGTCGCTGTGGATTTTCAGCATACTGGCCACTCTCTACGTCGTCCGATTCATGCTCGACATCTACATCACTCAGCGGTTCATGATCGCGTGGCGCATCTGGCTGACCGCTCACCTGACCGATGACTGGCTGCACGGCAAGGCCTATTACCGAGATCTGTTCATCGACAACACGATTGACAATCCTGACCAGCGGATCCAGCAGGATATCGACATCTTCACCGCCAACGCCGGTGGCACTCCGAACAATCCGTCCAACGGCACCGGCGGCACCCTGCTGTTCGGGGCCGTCAACGCGGTCGCGTCGGTGATCTCGTTCGCCGCCATCCTGTGGAACCTGTCCGGAGACCTGACCCTTTTCAGTATCACGTTGCCGCGGGCCATGTTCTGGACCGTGCTGGTGTATGTGCTGATCGCAACAATCGTCGCGTTTTGGCTTGGGCGCCCGCTGATTTGGCTCAGCTTCAACAACGAGAAGCTCAACGCCGCGTTCCGGTATGCGCTGGTGCGGCTGCGTGACGCCGCGGAAGCGGTCGGCTTCTACCGCGGCGAGCGGGTGGAGCGGTCACAGTTATGGCGGCGCTTCACCCCGATCATCGACAACTATCGCAAGTTCGTCCGCCGGACCATCATCTTCAACGGCTGGAACTGGTCGGTGTCGCAGGCGATTGTGCCGCTGCCGTGGATCATTCAGGCACCGCGATTGTTCGCCGGCAAGATCAACTTCGGCGACGTGGGACAGACGGCAACGGCTTTCGGCAACATCCACGACTCGCTGTCCTTCTTCCGGAACAACTACGACGCGTTCGCGTCGTTCCGCGCCGCCATCATCCGGTTGCACGGGTTGGTCGACGCCAATGCCCAGGGCCGCGCGCTGCCCGCGGTGCTGGTCAAACCGAGCCAGGACAAAGCGGTCGAGCTGGCCGGAATCGAGGTCCGCACGCCGGCGGGAGATCAGCTGATCGATTCGCTCGACGTCGAGCTGGACACCGGCGACTCGCTGGTGATCACCGGCCGTTCCGGCGCCGGCAAGACCACGCTGCTGCGCAGTCTGGCCGAACTGTGGCCGTACGCCTCGGGAACGTTGTGCCGCCCGGACGGCGACAACGCGACCATGTTCCTCTCGCAGTTGCCATACGTGCCGCTGGGCAGTCTGCGCGGCGTGGTGTGCTACCCGAATCCGCCGGAATCCATCAGCGACGGCGAGCTGCACGAGGTGCTGACGAAGGTGGCCCTGGCCCCGCTGATCCAACGGCTCGACGAAGAGCAGGACTGGGCCAAGGTGCTCTCGCCGGGTGAGCAGCAGCGTGTTGCCTTCGCCCGAATTCTGCTCACCAAGCCGCGCGCCGTCTTCCTCGACGAGGCCACCTCCGCGCTCGATGAGGGGCTGGAATTCGCGCTGTATCAACTACTGCGCAACGAACTTCCGGAGTGCGTCGTGGTCAGCGTCAGCCATCGCCACACCGTCGAGCAGCATCACGAACAAGAGCTGCAACTGCTCGGCGGCGGCCGTTGGCAGCTCGGACCGGTCGGCCAGGAGCCCGCGACGGTGTAGTGCTACGCGCCCGCGGCGTGCGCCGCGTGCGTTCCGGCGCGGTGCCGTAACGCGCCTATGCGCCCGCGGCGTGCGCCGCGTGCGTTCCGGCGCGGCGACCGAAGAACGAGCCCTCGCCGAGCTGGGTGCCGCTGGCGTAGCCCTTGCCGTCCTGGGCGATGTTGGACGCACACGCCGCGACCGCGTAGAGGCCGGGCACCGGCGTGCCGTCTTCGCGCAACACCTCACCGTCCACCGACGTGGCCAGCCCGCCCATCGTGAACCCCGAGTACATGGCCCGGCCCAGCGACAGATCGAAGACGGCCCAGGGCCCATTGTCTTGCGCCGCAAGGTATTCCGGTTGCTTGTGGAAATCCGGATCCTCGCCCTTGGCCGCGAACTCGTTGTAGCGGTCCAGGGTGGCCGCCAGGTTGCCGCTGGGGATGCCCAGCGCGTCCTCCACTTCGGCGATGGTCTCGTAGCCGTCGAGGAATTTGATCAGCGGCATTTCCGGCATCTCGGTGTGCGCCTCGTCGACGATCAAATAAGCGGTCTGCTCCGGTTGCTCGAGAACGAATGCCGAGGTGCGCGAATGGTAGGAGTCCTCGGTGACGAAGCGCTGGCCGTCCTTGTTGACGATTAACCCGGTCAGCAGAATCGCGGGCGGATACGCCGCCGCGGTGATGAACAAGTCGTCCATGTTCTTGGCGACTCCGCCGACCGAGACGCCCATCCTGATGCCCAGGCCGTCGTCGTTCGGGTTGCCCAGGATGTAGGG
The DNA here is from genome assembly GCF_900176255.2 of Mycobacterium ahvazicum. Classification (GTDB taxonomy): domain Bacteria; phylum Actinomycetota; class Actinomycetes; order Mycobacteriales; family Mycobacteriaceae; genus Mycobacterium; species Mycobacterium ahvazicum. The sequence goes on along the minus strand of NZ_FXEG02000003.1, from coordinate 258,259 downwards.
CGCCACCGTGCCGTGATGCTTGGTTTTCCGTTCCTGGGCCAGCGCGGGGGTGTACTCGGCAACCATCTCCGGGTTCATCGCAAAACCGCCGGCGGCAATGATGACCGACTTTGCTTTGATCGCACCGGTTTCGGTGAAGTGCTTCCAGGCGACGCCGACCACCGCGCCGTTGTCGTCGACGACGAGGTTGGTCGCCCCGGTCTCGTAGCGCACTTGCACTCCCACGTCGGCGGCGCGCTTGACCAGGAGGTCGATGACCATCGCCGCGCCGCCCAACTCACCGGGCACCGGCACCGAGTGCCCGCGCGGTGCGGGCTTGGCCCGCTCGCAGAAGGGCCACACTTTTTCGTTGCCCGTGTAGCTCAGACCCTCGGTCCCGGGTGGGACGACGACCTTGCCCGGGTAGTAGCTGCGTTCGAACTGGAAGCCCAGATCCTCCAGCCAATTGAAGTGCTCGACGCTGTCGTCGGAGTACACCCGGATCTTGTCGAGGTCCGGCTCGCGAGACACCGCGACGAGGTACTTGTACATCTCCTCGGGGGTGTCTTCTTGGCCGGTGGCCTGCTGGACCGCGGTGCCGCCGCCCAGGTAGAAGTGGCCGCCGGCCATGGAGGAGGTTCCGCCCGCCGCCGCGGCGCGCTCCAGGACCAGCACCCGCGCGCCGGCGGCCGCCGCACTCACCGCGGCGCAGCCACCGCCAATGCCAAAGCCGATCACGAGCACGTCGACGTCGTCGGACCACGACGTCACGGTGTCCGCCTTGACGGCTGCTGGAATCTCGGTGCTCATTGGCGCCACTCCTCCTCATTGCTGCGCGCTGCATCGTCGCCGGCGCGGCTCACCCTTGCTCTTGTTTGATGTAGTCGTAGAACGCCCTCATCTCGGGCGACAGGTACGCGATCTCCACGAACGGCACACCTGCCTGCGGCGCTGCGATGTACGCGAAGTGGATTCCGCCGGGCATCACGCCCTGCTGCACCACCTCGGCGCCGTGCTTGGCGGCGTCGGCCAGTGCCGCGTCGAATTGCTCGGGGGTTTCGGCCGCCATGCAGATGTGGTGCAGACCCGGCCCGCAGTCACGGAGAAATTCACTATAGATGTTCTCCCCGCTGACCGGTTCTATGAGCTCCAGCTGCATGTCGCCGAGATAGCTCAAGGAGATGTGGGCGACGAAGTCGGCCGGCTTGCCGCGGTAGCTGCAGCTGTCCGGAGCAAAGTGCACGTCGGGTATCCGCACCCACTTCCGGGCGCCTAACAGGCCGGTGAGAGCCGTTTCGGTGGCATCCAGATTTTGGGTGACCCAGGCGATCTGTATCGGTGATTGAACGGGTAGCGTCATCGTTTGGCAGGATAGCCCAGTCCGTCGGCCCTCAGAAAGGCCCGGAAATTCTTTGCCGTAATCCGGCGCTCGGTGTCCGGAATCGCCGGGTGAACACGTTCTAATTCGGACCCCGATGAGGTGGGTCAGTGCTGGGCGAGCATGTCCACCAGCAGCCCGAGTTGGGTGTTGAAGACAGCTTCCGGGTCGGTCAGGGTGTCGGCGCCGTATTGTCCGAACACCTCGAGACTGATGGCGCCCAGTACCCCGGCCCAGAATAAGAAGCACTTGGCGATGACGGCGTCGTCGCCGGGAAAGCTGAACTCTTGCCGGATCCGGTCGAAGTCCGATGACATCGGTTGCGGGACAACGGTATTGGTTAACCGGATATCCCCGGTGGTGATCCCGGCGGCGATGGCATCGAAGAGGGCTCCCACTACGCGGGTGCCTACTCCGACGGTGCGTTCCGCGGGCGCGTGGTATCCGGGGACCGGGCTGCCGTACAGCAGGGCCCACTGGGCGGGATGCTCCACGGCCCAGTGGCGCGCCGCCCGGGCGATCGCGACGAGGTCGTGGCTCCACACTTCGTCGGCGGAGTCGCGGGCTCGATCCACCGCGTCGGCCAGGTCGGAGTAGGCGTCGATGAGCAGCAGGGTGAGCAGTTCGTCTCGGCTGGACACGTACCGGTACACCGCCGAGGAGACCATGCCCAGGTCGCGGGCGATCGCGCGCAGCGACAGCCCGGCCGCGCCGCGATCGACCAGGTGCCGACGGCCCAGCTCGACGATGCGCGCCTCGATCTGTTCCCGCGACTCCTGGCGTTTGCCCACGTCATCAGTCTTGCACAATCCGAGAACACCGCTCTTGCTTTTCCGCGGGTGTTGTGTCATCGTGACCAAGCAAGAGAGCACTGCTCTCACGTTCCAGGCCGCTCGAGAGGATCCCCCATGTCCACCCGCTACGAGGAACCCAACCGTGTCGCCCGCGCCGGAAACGCCGTGATCCGCTGGCTCGCCGAACTCGGGGTCAGCATCGCGGGAACCCGTGCGCTGCGCGTCCGTGGGCGCAAGTCGGGAAAGCCGCGCGCGGTGGTGATCAACCTGCTGACCATTGACGGCGTGGACTATCTGGTCTCGCCGCGAGGCAATACCCAATGGGCACGCAACGTGCGCGCCGCCGGCGTGGTCGAGGTGGGGCCGCGGTGGCGTCGCAAACGCCTGACGGCCACCGAGGTCGAGGATGCGGCCAAGCCCCCGGTGTTGAAGCGCTACCTGGACAGGTGGTACTGGCAGGTCAAGGGTTATGTGGCGGGCCTGACGCCGGATTCGACGGAGGACGAGTTCCGCGCGGGCGCCCCGTCCATACCGGTGTTCGTGCTCGGGGCGCGGTGATGCGCGTCAGCCGCCGTTGAGTTGCCCCGCCATGTCCTGGTGGACCTGCTCGGAAGTGGACCGCCACGACACCGCCGCGGGAAAGTCGCCCCACATGCTGTTGAAGATCCCGACGATCTGCCCCGGACCGGCGGCCGAGGCGAGATACACCGGTCCGCCGGAGTCGCCCGGATGACTCTGGACACCGTGGGACATGGTGAACCAGCCGTTGTTCACCGCTTCGACGGTCCCGCAGGTTTCACCGGTGGAGACGCCGAAGTGGCAGACCGCTTGCCCGGGCTGCAGCGCCACGTTCGGGCTCGACACCAGCGGCCGTCCGCCCGGCAGCGTGTTGTTCAGCGCGATATTGGGATCCAGCGCGATCACTTCATAGTCGCTGATGGCCTGGTCGACGGCTACGGTCGAGCCGCTGGGGGTGTCGTCGCGGAAGGTCGCGAGATGGCCGATCGGGTTGCGGTTTCTGTCGGTGACGATGTTTCCGGTGCTGCGGCAATGCCCGGCGGTGTAGGCGATTCTCGCGGCCTGATCGACGTAGCCCAGGGTGCACAGCCGGTTGTCCTGCAGGATCTCCATGCCCGGGGACACCACCACCGGGTCAGCATGGGCGGCGCCGGCCGGCACGCCCGGGGTGCAGGCCAGGGCGGCGATTGTCGCGGCCAGTACGCGAAGTGTCATGCGGTACACCATGGACGGACTCCGTTCCGTCAAGGCCGGCGCGTGCTCCGACCACAAGTTGAGATTACGTCGTTACTGTTTCGTCATCGACCTTTTCGCGCTAGCCCGGGCTAGCGTTACAGCGACGTCAGTTACGACGACGTCGCCAGCCGAACGGAGTCGTCGGTGGCAGCGGCCGGGCGCGGAGTCCAGCCCGGCGGTCCGAATACGTAACCCAGTCGGTCGCGCAACCCGCTCGCCGAGCGCCAGTCGCGCGCGATCGCGACGTATTCGCGCGTCTGCAGCTTCCAGATGTTGAAGGTGCCCACCTGCTTGGTGAGCCCGTAATGCGGACGGAACAGCTCGGCCTGGAAGCTGCCGAACAGGCGGTCCCAGATGATCAGGATGCCGCCGTAGTTTTTATCGAGGTACACCTTGTCCATGCCGTGGTGCACGCGATGGTGTGACGGCGTATTGAAAACGAACTCGATCGGTCGAGTGAGCTTGCCGATCCGCTCGGTGTGCACCCAGTACTGGTAAATCAGACTGACCGAGAAGGCGAAGAACACCATCCAGGGCGGAATCCCCAACAGCGGCAACGGAATCCACATCAGGATCTCGCCGCTGTTGTTCCACTTCTGGCGAAGGGCGGTCGCGAAGTTGAAGTATTGGCTGGAATGGTGGGCCTGGTGAGTGGCCCAGATCAACCGCACCCGGTGGGCGATTCGGTGGTAGGCGTAGTACAGCAGGTCGACGCCGAGGATCGCGATCACCCACGTGTACCACTGGTCTACCCGCAGGTGCCACGGCGCCAGGTAGGCATAGATCGCCGCATACCCGAACAGGGCCAAGGTCTTCCAGCCGGCGGTGGTGGCGATCGACACCAGCCCCATCGAGATGCTGGCCCACGAATCGCGGGTCAAATACGCGCCCGACGCCGGCCGGGGATCCTCGGCGGCGGCCACCAGCCGGTCGAGCTTGCGCGCCGCTGTCCACTCGAGAAGCAGCAGCAGCAGGAAGAACGGGATCGCGAACAGCACCGGGTCCCGCAGCTGCGGGGGCAGCACGGCTAAAAATCCGGTGATCGCACTCACACAGACAGGTTACGGCCTCGTGACGGCGGTCATCAGCCCGATCTGTTGCTCCGGCCACCGGACAGTCCAGACTGTGGCTGATGGCGGACAAGCTGGCGGTGCTGATCATCGGCTCCGGATTTGCGGGATTGTGGGCGGCGTTGGGCGCTGCCCGGCGACTCGACGAGCTCGCGGTGCCGGCGGGGACCGTCGGCATCACCGTGCTCAGCGCGACGCCGTTCCACGACATCCGGGTGCGCAACTACGAGGCCGACTTGAGCGGCTGCCACCTCCCGCTGGCCGAACTCCTGGACCCCGCCGGCGTGGCCCACGTCGTGACCGAGGTGACCGCGATCGACGCCGGCGCGCGCACTGTCGGCACGGCCGATGGTGCGACGTACGGCTACGACCGGCTGGTGCTGGCCTCGGGCAGCCGGGTGCTCAAACCCGCGGTGCCGGGGCTGCGGGAGTTCGGTTTCGACGTCGACACCTACGACGGCGCAATCGCGCTGCAACGGCATCTGCAACGGCTCGCCGAGGATCCGCCGCCGGCGGCGGCGACGGTCGTCGTGGTCGGCGCCGGGCTGACCGGCATCGAGACGGCATGCGAGCTGCCGAACCGGTTGCGCGCGTTGTCCTGCGGAATTCCCCGGGTGATTCTCGTCGACCGAAATCCACTGGTCGGATCCGATATGGGTGCTTCGGCGCGGCCGGTAATCGAAAAAGCGCTGTCGGACAACGGGGTTGAGACGAGGACCGGAGTCGGTGTCGACGCGGTCAGCCCGCACGGCGTGACGCTGTCCTCGGGTGAGCGGCTGGAGGCGGCCACGGTCGTGTGGTGCGCCGGGATGAGGGCGAGCTCGCTGACCGAACAATTGCCGGTCAAGCGCGACGGCTCCGGCCGGGTGCCCGTCGATGACTATCTGCGGGTGATCGGGGTCGGGTCGATCTTCGCCGCGGGCGATGTGGCGGCGGCCCGCATGGACGACGAGCACCTGTCGGTGATGTCGTGCCAGCATGGGCGGCCGATGGGCCGTTACGCCGGCTACAACGTCATCAGCGATCTGTGCGGGGAGCCGATGCTCGCTCTTCGGATCCCTTGGTATGTAACGGTTCTCGATCTAGGACCGGCCGGCGCCGTCTACACCGAAGGGTGGGACCGCGTGGTTGTCGCCACGGGCATGGACGCCAAGACGACCAAGCGGACCATCAATTCCAAGCGGATCTATCCCCCACTGACCGGCGTCCGGGCCGACCTGCTGGCCGCGGCCGCACCGGAGTTGCAGGCGCGACCGTAGCCGTCAGTCGGCCTGTGCGTCGTCACCGGCGTACCACTGCACCGCGCGAACGCCGGGCTGCAGGGACAGCTCGGCGACTAAGCGCTCGAGCTTGGCCGGTGTGTGGCCATCCACGAGAAGGTGTGCGGTCAAAGTGATCTCGTCGTCGTCGGACTGCCCGGTGTGGATGCCGCGCAGCGTCAGGTCGTTGCTGCTGGCGTGCTGGACCAGCTGGGCGCGGGCGTACTTCTCGGATTTCGGGCGACAGACTGCCTGCACCAGGAAGGGTTGACGGCCTTCGTCGTCCTCGGCGTCGTTGTCATGGTCGATGACGCGCCCCAGCGGGCGGCCCACCACGTGGATGCTGATGACGGCGAGGGTGGCGATCAACGTGAACACCAGGTTTCCGGAGGCGGCCAGCACACCTATCGCCGCGGAGCACCACAGGGTGGCGGCGGTGTTGAGGCCCCGGACATTGACGCCCTCGCGCAGGATCACCCCACCGCCGAGGAAGCCGATACCGGACACCACGTAGGACGCGACCCTGGTGGGGCTGCTGTCCGGGGTGGCGACCGCGTACAGCACGAACAAGGTCGCACCTGCGGCCACCAGTGCGTTGGTCCGCAGACCGGCCCGTCGGGCTCGCCACTGCCGTTCGATCCCGACCAGGGCGCCACAGCCCACCCCGACGCCCAGCCGGAGCGCGAAATCGGCGACGCTCAACATCTGCGACATACCGGACTCCTTCCCCCCGACGGCGTGGCCGCGTCGTCGCCGTGCCGGTGGCGACCAGCTAACCACTCACAGGTGAACAGTGTATGGATGTCAACCATGCCGGTTGCCCGGTGGACATTCTCGCGCAACCTCTGCGCCGCCGGCGGTTGGCGTCACTACCCCGCCGGGGCCGGCTTGTTGAGCCGCTGCGGGCAGTAGTACTTCGCCGCTATTCCCACGAACAGGGTGGCGTGGTCGGTCGTCAGTCCGGGGTTGTCGCGCTGCAGGTGCTGAATCAGTTCCGGCCCGGATTTGCCGGCGCCCATCAAGCCGCACACCGTCTTTCCGAATGCGACGGCCTGAGCCGAGTCGGTATAGGTGATGCCAGCGCCGCGTACCGTCGCAAGGAAGTCGGCGTCGTCGGAGCCGCCGGCCGGATCGCTGTGGGCGGGCGCGGCCACGCCGAGCATCGCGGCAGCACCCAGTAGCGCCAGCAGTGATCGCATTGGGAACCGGCTCTCGTTCATGCCTTCGAAAGTTGGTGCGGGCAATAGAATTTCGCCGAGATCACCGCGAAGTTCGATGCCATCTCCATATCCATCCCGGGATTGCGGCTTTTGACGTCGTGGAGCAACTCCAGATTGTCCTCGCCGTTGTTCAAGCATGAGCACACCGCCCGGCCGGCCGCGACCGCAGCACCCTCGCTGGAAAAGCTGAACCCCGCCTGGCGAAGTGCCGCAAGGAAACCCGCGTCGTCGCCGTTGGGCTCCGGAACGGGATCGGCGTACGCCGGCGCCGCGAAGCCGATCATCGCGGCAATGCCAAGTGCTATCAGTAGCCGTTTCATATCACCTGTCCCCTATCCTGATTGCGCTTCTTCGGAAGGAACGACCTTGGACTTGCCCTTTTTCAGGTGCACCGCGTGGATTCCGGGCTTCTTCGCCAGCTGTTCGAGCAGCGCATCGAGGCCTTCTTGATCGACATTGTGGTGCTGCACAGTTTCGGGCTTCTCCGATATCTGCGCTACCAGATGTTTCAGGTGCTCCGGTGAGTTCTTGTCCTTGAGGTCTTTGATCGGGGTCATCCGGTTTCGGATGCCCGCGCGCACCACGGTCGGACCACCAGCGCCCATCGCGCTACCCAACATTCCGGCCATCCCCATCGAACTGAACAAACTGCCCTGGCCGAGGGCGGCCGCCGGGATCGCCTCGGGGCCCGCGGCAGTCAGGGCGGCCGCCACCGTCCTGATTGCCGGGGTGGCCGAGGCCCAGCTGGGTGGGACCGTCAACGATCCGACCAACGTGCCACGAGCGAAACCGGCTGTCGGGCTGATGGAGTCGAACAGCGTGCCGCGGGTAAAGCCCAACGCGCCCAGGCCAGCGCCCAGCGCGTCTTTCGGCAGCGCGCCGTATGCGACCGGCGGGGCGAATTTGAGCCACTGCGAGACCGGGAAGTTGATCAGCAGCCCGATGTCGTTGAACTGCGTGGTCAGCCCGATTGGCACCTTCACCGCGTTGTACATGGCGGTGTAGAAACTCGCCCCGCCCGGGATGGTGTTCAGCAGATTCGTCCAGAAGGTCTGGTAGGCGGTAGCGATGTCGGCTAGCCCCGCCAGCGGCCCGGTGGCACCGGTTGCTGCGGTGGCCAAGTTTGTTGTTCCTGCCAGGTTGGATACCGCCCTTCCGGCCGCATTACCGGAGGATTGGGTGAGCGCGGCGGCCTGCATCTCCGGGCCGGCCGCGTTGGTGGTTTGCGGCGCGGGGCTGAACTCTGCCAGGTTGTTGGCGGTGGTTGCCGAGGAGGCGAAGTAGGTGTCCATCGCTTCGGCGTCTTGAGCCCACATGTCCCCGTATTGCGCTTCGGTGGTCGCTATCGCTGCGGTGTTCTGCCCGAAGAGGTTGGTCGCCATCAGCTGCGTCAGCAGTTCACGGTTGGCCGCGATGAGCGGGGGCGGCACGTGCGCGGCGAACGCCGTCTCGTATGCGGCGGCCGCCTGGGTTGCCTGGGCGGCGGTCTGTGCGGCCCGCGTTGCGGTTTGTTCCATCCAGGCCACGTAAGGAGCGGCGGCGGCCGCCATGGAAAGCGACGCCGGGCCCACCCATGGCCCGGTGGTCAGATTCGAGATCACCTCGGAGTAAGACGTCGCGATCGACTGCAATTCGACGGCCAGGTTCTCCCACGCCGTCGCTGCCGTCACCAGTGACTCCGCTCCCGGGCCGGCGTACATGCGGCCCGAATTGAATTCCGGTGGAAAGGCTCCGTAAAACATGTCGTTACCCCTTACCTAGCTGCGCGAGTATGGGTGAACCGTGCCGTGTTGCTATGCGTCGTGTTCATCGCCATCAGTCCTCCAGAGCCGGTATGACGATGATGGTGGCGGCTGCGGGGTCTGCCTCGGCCACCAGACCGCCGAGCGCGGACGCCGTCGCGGCATTGCCGCTCACCGTGTGGGTTGCGGTCGCGGCGACGGCGCGGCCAGCCAGGCTGGACAACGCCCTCTGGCTGAAGACGCCTTCCTCGCCGATCAGTGAGGCGGCCGGCGCGGCCGCCAAGGTGGTGGGCAGCGACTGCGCCAGCATCCGGATGTTCGGAGCGGCTTCGGTCCAACCCTGCGGTACCGACATGCTTCCGACCAACGCCGACTTACCCATCGACCCGCTGACCTGAGCTTCGCTGACGGCGGAGCTGAGCATCGGATGGATGCCGGCGGCGCTCCTCGTCAGCGGCTCCAACGCCCCTTTGATTAATTTCGGTCCAGACAGATAGGCCGCGGCGCTTTGCCCGTTCTGGCCCCACGCGTATGCCTGACCGAACGAAAGGAAAGGGCCACCAGGAATCGTGCTCCACGACTGGGGCGAATACACACCCGTGATAGCCGACCAGATCGTGTTCCAGTTGGTTACGGCGGGCGGCACCGTCAGTCCCGTCGACGGGTCGGCTGCCGCGGTGGTGGTCGTCGACATGGTTTGCAAGGCCGGTTGCATCGTGCTGGCGAGCTGAGATAGATGAGTGCCGGTTTCGGTGCCCGAGGTAGTGCTCGACTGGGCCAGTGCGGCCGCCTGCATCCCCGTCCCGGAGTCGCTCGTGGTCCGCGGCGGCTCGGCAAACGGCTGCAGCTGCGACGACGCCGTCGCCGACGACCCGGCATAGCCGTACATCGCGGCAGCGTCCTGCGCCCACATCTCCATGTACTGGGCTTCGGTGGCCGCGATCGCAGGCGTGTTTTGTCCCAGGATGTTGGTCGCGATCAACGTAGCCAGCAAGGAGCGGTTGGCCGCGATGACGGGCGGCGGCACCGTCGCCGCGAAGGCCGCCTCGTACGCGCCCGCGGCAAGTTTGGCCTGGATGCCCGCTTGCTCTGCCTGAGCCCCCGTCGTGCTCATCCATTGCACATACGGTGCGGCGGCGGCGGCCATCGCGATCGAGGAGGGGCCGGTCCATGGCCCGACTGAGAGGCTCTGGATCGTCGAGCCGTACAGCGCCGCCGTGGAGAACAGCTCCGCGGCTAACTCGTCCCAGGCGGCGGCGGCGACCAACATCGGCCCCGATCCCGCACCGACGTACATCCGACCGGAGTTGATCTCCGGTGGTAACGCCCCGAAGTCCAACATTTTTACCTCCGCTCCCTCATTTGGCCGCCATGGTAGGCCCGGTTTCATGGCCCTCGCCGCAAACGCGCCGCAGCTCTAATGAAATACATCGAATCCACGTTGTATGACACGTGTTTAACGACAGCATGTCTGGTCCGGTCCTGACTCGTTCACAACGCCTCGATGTTGCGAATGTTATAGGCAAAAATCATGCGAGGCACGTTCACTTCGGTAATCACGCTGTAAAAAAGAAATGTCACCGCGCGGACCGCCCGTGTGAGATCGTCAAAGTGATATAGCTAACACATGTGCTGAAGTAAGCCCATTATAAACGCCATGCATCCACTTTTCAGCGAAGTGTACTATAGCAGGCCCTGGGTATTCAAAATTCGGGAAATGTAGCGCCTGCCGACACAGTTCGCAATCGCGTTCCGCTTATTTGGCCTCCCATCGATGAGCCCAGAATAAGCGTTTATGAGGAAATAAAAATTCCCGCATTAACAGTAGCCAAGCGTCTGACTTATGGCTGCCTGAAATCCGCGCCGCATTTATCCGGAACGGCATGAAATACGCACGGCGTGTCGTCGAAATCGCAATTAACCGTGACTGCTATTAGTCCGTAGATATTCCCGTGCGGCGCCAAAAGTCCCCTGCGGCAAGCGCATCGCCGGTGCCGGGCTAGGGCTCGGCGCCGGAGCAGGTGGTCTGGGCACGGATCGACGCCCTTTGTCCCACGGCAGCGCCGCATGGGTACGCAATGGTCATATGCAGCTCCCCTACATTTCACCTAACGTAAACATGTAGAACTGCTACGCGGCTTATCGACGTCTGCAGGTTTGCTGTGAGGGCGAAAGGGCGAGATCAGCCGCCACCGCCGCCGCCACCGCCACCGCCCGGGTAGGTGCCGGCACCACGGGGGTCGTTGCCGCCGCTGTCGGTGGAGAGGCGTTCTGGGCAGTAGGCCATGGCGGCCGCCTTGGCGAACTGCGCGGCCTTCGTCATGGTGAATGCCGGGTTGAGATCGCGGATGTCGCGGATGATGTCGAGCTGCGAGGTCCCGGAATTGGCCAGGTCGCAGACCTTTTGGCCGGCTTTGATCGCGTGCTCCGGGTCGTGATAGGTGATGCCCGCGTTGTTGAGCGCCGCGAGGAAGGCGTCGTCAGCCGGATCGGCGTGTGCCGGTGCGGCCAGGCCGATCAGGGTGACGACGCTTGCCAGAAACGGTAGGGCCTTCATATGTCGTTAACCGGCGGCGGGTGGGCGCCCGATGACGCGGGGCCGGAACCCGTAGATCGGGTCCGCGAACTCATCCTCGTGTGCACCCGGAACACCGGCCAGCGGCACCCCGGGCATGCCCACTGCCCCGGCTTCTTCCATCACCATCGGGGTGGCGGCGCCAAAGCTGTGGTACGCCCCGGCTCCGACCTGAGTCGTGGCCGCAACCGTGCTGACGGTCGCTCCGCTGCCGGCCCAGGTCGGCGGGACAGACAGGGCCCCAACGAGACTCGCCTGTCCTACCGCCGCGGTGGCAGCCGCGCCCGGCAGGCTCGTCGTCGATGACACAGCAGCCGCGCCACCGAGGCCGGCGGCCAGATCCTCTAAGCCTGACGTGGTCGCGCTTTGTACGGCGCTGTTCGCGGCCGCCGTGGCGGCGGGATCGATGATCGTCGTCGGGTTCAGAATGCCGTTGGTGGTGAAGGCGTTCGACAGGCCGGAGACGCTGTTGTTGTTGAGGAAAGCACCCAGCAGATTCGGGTTTGAATTGCTGAAGATGTTCAGCAACCCGGAAAGTCCGGTGGTGTCCGAACCCGAGCCGGGCGTGAATATGCTGTCCCCCGCGCCGGCAGCCAGCGGGGCGGCCAGGGCATTGGCGTTGTTGACCGCGTCGGCCTGCAGGACCGTTGCATCCGGGGTGGTGTCGGACTGCGGGTCGCTGAACGGCGTCATCGCAGTGGCGGCCCGCGACGCCGCGGTGTAGCTGGTCATCGCGGAGGCATCCTGCGCCCACATCTCGCCGTACTGGGCCTCGGTGGTCGCGATCGCCCCGCTGTTTTGGCCAATGATGTTGGTAGCCACCAGGTTCGCCAGCAGCGTGCGGTTGGCGGCCACCAACGGCGGAGGCACCGTCGCGGCGAACGCGGCCTCGTACGCGGCAGCGGCCGCGTTGGCCTGAGCGCCGGCCTGCTCGGCCTGCGCGGCGGTGGTGCTCATCCACTCGAGATACGGCTGCAGCGCGGCCGCCATCTTCGCCGACGCCGGCCCCAGCCAGCCCTCGCTGACCAGCGACTTGATCACCGCTTCGTAATTGCTTGCCGCCGAACGCATCTCAGCAGCGACCGCGTTCCATGCCGCCGCGGCGGCCAGCATCGATCCGGACCCAGGTCCGGCGTACATCTTGGCCGAGTTGACTTCCGGCGGTACCGCCCCAAAGTTCAGCATGACATCTCCTCCTGAAGTCTCTTATCCGGCGGCCGGCGGGCGCGGCATGACGACGGGCCGAAACCCGTACCTGGGGATGGCGCGGCGCAACCTCTTCCCGGTGCCACCCAACGGCCCGGCAACACCGCCCGGTCCGCCCGCGGCCGGCGTCCCGGCGGACCCGATGTCACTGAGGCCGGTGACCGGCGCCGGTCCCTGACCGGCACTGATCGTGGCGGCGTTGCTCCAGCTGGGCGGTACCGACATCGAACCGATCAGATGCGCATTACCGATTCCCGCCGAAGCACCACCCATGCTCACCGACCCCACCGAGTTGGCCGTCAGGCTGGTGGTTGCGGCCTCGGCACCGCCAGTGAAATCGTCCAGACCGCCGAGCGTTGTGGCCGTCGTCTGCAAGAAGTTGAAGCCCTCGACCGTTCCGATGATGGACTGCGGGTTGAACGGGCCGCCGGCGATCGAACCGTTCAGGATCGAGTTGGCGAAGAAGTTGCTGCTCAAGAACTGGCCCGCGGCTGTGTTGTTCGTGTTGCCGAAGAATTGGGTGAGGTAATCGTAGAGCGATCCCGACGCCTGCGGAGCGGCCGGGGCGTTGACGTCATTGGTAGACAAGGTGTTACCCGACAACAACGACTGCGTGTTCCCGGTCGCTGAGTTCAATGCCTGAGAGACCGCCTGGTTTTGTCCGGTTGCCGCATCCGGAGTGGTGTTCGTCTGCGGCGAGGTGAACGGTGTCATCTGCGCAGCCGCGTTCGAGGCGGTCGCGTAGCCGTTCATCGCCCCGGCGTCCTGCGCCCACATCTCCATGTACTGAGCTTCGGTGGCCGCGATCGCCGGGGTGTTCTGCCCGAAGATGTTGGAGGCCACCAGGTTCGCCAGCAAAGTACGGTTGGCCGCGACGACCGGTGGGGGTACCGTCGCGGCGAACGCGGCCTCGAAAGCGGTGGCGGCCGCGTTAGCCTGCATACCCGTCTGTTCGGCCTGGGCCGCAGTGGCGTTCAGCCACGCCAGGTACTGCGCGGCCGCGGCCAACATCGACGCCGACGACGGACCGATCCAGCCCGCGCTGCTCAGTTCCCGGAGCACCGACTCGTAATCGGTTGCCGCGGAACGCATTTCAGCGGCAAGCGCATTCCAGGAGGCGGCAGCGGCAAGCAAGGGCCCCGACCCGGGGCCAGAATACATTCTGGTCGAATTGACTTCCGGCGGTAACGCCGCAAAATCCAGCATGGTTCCCCCTCGGCGCTTAACAGGTGGCCGTTACGTTGGCTGCCTTGGTGGCCGCACACGAACCGGCAGTGGTCTGTACGTCGGCAGAGGTCATCGGAGTTCTCCTCAGGAATAAGGGTGAGCCGGAGGCGCGACCCTTGCCAGGACGTACACCGATTGCGCAACGTGGCTAGGCGACTCGGTGCAAGCCGACAGGCAAGTGCGAAGCCTTGACCGGCTCGAACGAAACGTCATCGATCGAGAAATAGGACTATCACCGGGATTAATTTCGTTCTCACCTCCTTGCGGCCTGGGCACACCGATATGCCTTTATTCTGCACGAAGGGATGGGGACACAGGCGCGTTCGCCGGATCCGGCACCCCTCTCATCAGAGCTTCGGCACCACACTGCGTATCCGGCCGAAGCCAGAAGCCACTTGGGCTCAACCCTTAAGCCGGGAAGAGCTGTCCTGACCCTGGGCGTCTTTCGACGTTTGAGGTCAGTGGCCTATATCCGTAATGGAAGCCTCACCTAACGAGGTGCTTGCACAGGCCATCGTGGCATTCGAGACAGAGTGAGTCAAGCTTGCTGCGAGGCGTTCGCAACAATTCACTGCGCCGCCACACCAAATCCATTCGGCCGCCCCGCGGCCGTGTTAGGAGTCTAGTGAGCGGGCGTTCAGCTCGACTTCTTCTCCGCGACTGCCGCGCTGAGGCCCTCGAGCAGATCATCACCGCTGAGTTCCTTGAACCGCAGCAGCTGAAGCTCGCTGAATTCGGTGGTGTCGCTGGCCAGTACCGCGTCGAGGTCCTCGTCGTCGAGGCGGAAGCTCCGGTGGTCGCGGGCCTTTTCCACCACGTTTCGCACGAAGCCGGCGTTACCGAGTGTGTCGATGCCGCGGATCAGGTCCCCGTCTTCGGAGTAGCTCTCGTCGGAGTAGAACTTGGTGTACGACGGCAGCAGAGCCTCGGCTGCTTCCTCGGTGATGACGTCTTCGTTCTCCTGGCCCATCAGGCGCGTCAACGCGACCAGCTCGTCGGGCGTGTAGCTGAAGAACTCGATCACGGTCGAAAAGCGCCGTCGCAGACCCTGGTTCACGTCGAGCATCTTGTCCATTGCCTTGGCGTAGCCGGCGCCGAAGACCACCAGGTCGTCGCGATGGTTCTCCATGTACAGCAGCAGGGTGTTGATGATCGCGTTGCCGTACGGGTCGCCCTGTTGGTAGCCCTTCTCGTGCAACGTATGCATCTCGTCGAAGAAGACCGCTCCGCCCAGGGCTTCCTCGAGCATCTCCTCGGTATTCTTCTCCGCGTCGGCCATGTAGCGGCCCAGCAGCTTGGTGCGGCTGGTCTCCACCACCACGGGCTTGCGCAGCACCGTCAACCCGCACAGTTGCTTGCTGAAAGCACGCGCCACCGAGGTCTTTCCCGTTCCGGGCGGGCCCAGCAACAGGGTGTGGCGCGAGGTGACCGGCACCGGAAGTCCCATCTTGGCGCGCGCCAGGTTCACCTTGGTCGTGGACTTGATGAGTTTGATTTCCCGCTTCGCTCGCTCCATGCCCAGCATGGCGTTGAGCTCGGCGTCACCCTCTTCCAGGTACTTGGCCGCCGTCTCGGCTTGCTTGGCCGCCTCGGTCTGCGCGCGGGTCGGTGCGCTGTCCGGGTCCCACGGGTCGGTGCGCGCCTCGATGGTTTCGGGGTCGGTCAGCACCAACTGGTAGTTGGGGTTGTCGAGGGCTTCGCGGGCGGGGCCGAACTTCGGGTCGCGGGAGTACACCCGGCGCAGCACCTCGACGGCTTCTTCCTCGCGTCCGAGGTGTCGCAGGCACATGCCCTGGGTGTACAGCGCGACGTTGGCCGCTCCCGGTACCCGATCCGCCTCGATGGCGTCTTGGCTGCGCCGCACCGCCTCCTCGAAGACGCCGAGCGACGCCAGCGCCGTGGTCGCCATCGCCGCGCCGGCCGCCTTCAATTCGGGGTTGCGCCAGATCTTTCCCTCGGGGAATTGCGCGAGGACATCCGGCCATCGTCCGGCACGGAAGTAGAGGACCCCTCGCACGTAGGCGATCAGCTCTTCGTCGATGGGTTGGCGCGGCTCGACGCGGTCGAGCAGTTCGGCGGCTTCCTCGTAGCGCTTTGCCTCCGCGAGGACCGCGGCGTACGCGCACGCGAGCGACTCCACGCTGAGCACCGCCAGCCGCAGAAACAGCCCGTCGGAGACGTCGGGATGAAACTGCATTTCCGTGACGCCGAGCCGACGGGTCTCCCAGCCGAACGTGCTTACCGCCGCCCAGGCTCCCGCGATCACCTCGATGCTCTGGTCACCGGCCAACAGCCGTGCCAGCCAGGCGTCGCACATCGCCGGGTCGAGCGTGGTGGCCGTGCTGAACATCCGCAGCGCCACTTGCGGGTTGTGGCTGGGCTGAAGACCGTTGACGGAGATTCCCGACGCCAACAGCCCGGCGACCATTGCGTTACGGGCGTCCTCCGCCGTCGATTGCGGGCGGCTCATTGACCCGCGAGCAAGCGCTCAGCGTCCTCCCGCACCTGGCCCACCTGAAGCACTAGGTCGTCGTCGGGGAGCAGTCCTCGAGTGGGCACGACCAGCAGTGGGCGAGTCGTCGGAGCAGGCAGGCTCGCGCGCACCGCGGCCAGCTGGCGGCCGGTGAGCCGGTTCAGTCCCGACGACACTCCCCTGGGCAACCTGCTGTCGCTGTGATAGCGCACCCAGCCGGAGACCTCGGGGTGGCCGTCGTCTGCGGTGAGCTGGATGGTCACCACGGTCGCCTCGGCGTCGGGCAACCACAGCTCCTCCAGCGTCTCGGTGGTGATGTCCGACGGCGTCAACCAGAAGCTGGTCGCGAACCCGTTGAAGTGCTTCAGGTAACGCCAGCCGGGACGGCTCCAGGTCGGCTCCAGGTCCGCCAGCACGGCGCTGTCGACCTCGGCGATCTCCTCGGAGGTCAGCGGCCGGGGCGTGCAGCCCGGTGCGTCCAGATCCTGGACCAGCCGCTCGGTGGCCGCGACCAGCGTGGAAGCCAGCGAATCGCGGGCCGCTACCGCGGCGACGTTGGACTGCGGATTCATCCGCAGCACCAGCCAGGTACGGCGCACGTACGAGGCGGGCTGATCGCTGACCAGTCCCCACTCCTCGGGACCCAACTTGTCGAGCTTGGACAACTCGGCGGCGTTACCGCCGCGGCGCATCTGCACCGACACGATGTCGATGCCGTCCAGGATGACATCGAACTGGCGCAGTCCGGCGGCAACCGATCGCACCAGCACGCTGGCCGGCGGCGCGCTCTTCTGGCGGTGGTGGCGCGATGTGGCGTCGTCGTCGCCGTCCAGCGCGATCACGGTGACCAGCCGGCCGTCGTATTCGCGCACCCCGACCTTGTCGCGCCCGAACCGGCGCTGGTAGTCGAGCGCGGGCGTGCAACCGGCGGCCAGCGTGGTGCCCGGGTCGGCGGACCAGTCCCAGAGCCAACCGGCCAGGCCGGAGGTCACCGTCAGGCCGTGATGGGTGACCAGCGACAGCAACGTGATGATCACCGAGATGCCGACACCCACCCACCAGGCGATGTGGTACTTGCCCTGCCACGACTCGGGGCAGTGGCTGGCGATCAACAGGATCCCGACGACGACCAAGAACACGACCGTGACCCGCGCCCACGACAAGGACAACCCAAACCTGCGCTGAGCCTTCATTGCTGTTACTGCTCCGCCCTTATTGTTGCTGCCTACGACGCTTCATCAACGTCGCGATACCGAATACGGCGCCGCCTATCAACAGTGCGCCGGTCAATCCCCCGGCCGCCACCCACACCGGCAGCATGTCGCGATGCGGAGGCGCCTTCGGCACGTTCAACGGTATCGACAGTTGCTGCGGCGGCTTGAGCGGGCCGTCGGGAATGTCCCAGGTCAGTGCCGCCACCGGGTCGACGACACCGTAACCGAGTTGGTTGTCGACGCCGCGGGCCGGTGCACGCGCTGACCGCTCCAGCCGGTTGATCACCTGATACGCCGACAGCTGCGGGTACTTGGCGCGTACGAGTGCGGCCACGCCGGAGACAATCGCGGCCGAGAAGCTGGTGCCGCTGGGGACCAGCAGCGAGTTGTCCGGTCCGTCGATCGCGTTGATCAGCCCGTCGTCGCGCGGCGAGAGCCCGATGACGTCGCTTCCGGGCGCGGCGATCCCCACCCACGGTCCAGCCACGCTCGACGGGCCCTGCCCGTTGCTGCCCTGGGTCTGCGGGTGACCCTCGGAATCCACCGCGCCGACGGTCAATACGTAGTCGCTGAACCAGGAGGGCGTCACCACGGTGGTGACAGCGTTCCAGTCGCGGGGGTCCTTGGGCTTCAACGGATCGAAGATCGGGTTCTGCTTGCAGTCCTTCTTGCTGGTGTCGCCGGCGGCGGCGACGATGACGGCGTTGCGGTCGACCGCTGCGTAGCGAACAGCGGCTCCCAGCGCTCGCTGGTCGATAATGTTGCGCGCACTCATGCAGGTCACGTCGGAGATGTTGATCACCGAAGCCCCCATGTTGGCGGCGTGCACGATGGCCCGTGCCATGGTCTCGACGCCGGAGATCTTCGCCGAGGTCTGCGGGTCCTCGTCGCCGGTGTAGGCGTCCTTGAGGCCGAAGGCCTGGCTGGACTGGCGGATCGAGATGATGTCGACATCGGGAGCGATGCCGCTATAGGCATCGGGCCCCGCGGACCCGGGCGGTGGTGGCGGAGGCGGCGGTGCGGGCGTCGGCGTCGGCGCCAGCGGGTGCGGATTGCCGATATGAATCGTCTGCCCGCCACCGGAGTAGGCCGGGATCGTCACCGTGCCGCCGCCATGGTTGGCGGCTCCGGGAGCCGCCGGTGCGGGTGGCGGCCCCGGCCGACGGCGGTGGCTGCGGCATCCACGGTGGCGGCGGCGGGCCCTCGGATGGCGGCGTGGCCGGAACCATGGTCACGGTCTGCGGTAACGGAGACAGGGTCACCGTCTGCGGCGGTGGCGCTTTCGGCGGCGCCTCGGTAGTCGGAATCGTCACCGGCTTGCGCGGTCCCGCCACCGGCGGCGGTGCCGCGCCGTTTGCCTGTGCCGCGCCGATCATCGACGCCACGATGGTGCCGTGCGCGTCACAGTCGGACAGCCCGTCGCCGCCCATGATGTAGTCCCCGCCAGGGATCAGGTGCGGGAACCTGGGATGCGGGGTCACACCCGTGTCGATGACGGCGACCTTGATCCCGGCGCCGCGGCCGAACTGCCATGCCTCCTGCATGTTCAGCATGTCCATGTACTTCGGCTGCAGCTTGAAATCGGTGCCGGGCAGCACCCCGACCTCGGTGCAGTACGAGTTCTGCTTCATCGGCGCCGGCGGCCCGGGCGGACCGTCCGGCGGCACCGCCGCCGGGTCGATCGTCGGCGGCGATATCGCGTAGGCGGGCGGTAACCCGGCTAGTGAACCCGATGTGAGCAGGAGTGCGGCGATCGCCGCACGGGATGCGCGCCTACGCCACACCTTGCCGTTACCGGTACCGGATTGCTGCATAGACATTCATCAACCACAACGCCAGCGGGAAGATCGGCATCAGGCAGACGTATTCAATCCATTCCACAAACTTGCGGAACAGCGGGCTGTAGATGCTGTTCGGGACGACTGCCGCGGACACCAATCCCGCCGCGGGCAGCAGCACCAGGATCCCCACGCAGACAGACACCGACAGCGGCGACTGCAGTTCCAGCGCGTAGCGCACCACGACCGTCGCGACGATCATCACCGACGTGCCGGCCAGGGTGATCGCCTGCAGGCGATCCACGTAGGAGCGGCCGCGCAGCATCAGGAAGCCGGCGCTGAAACCGGCCAGCAGCAGCGGCAGCCACCGTTCCCCGGTGTGCGGGTCCGATAGCCCCGCCAGCGAGACCACCATCAGCACGCCGAAGCCGAGCAGCAGACCGGACAGGAACGATCGGGCACGTTCGGCTTGCAGCAGCACGTCGCGCACCGACGCGGGTCCCTCGAGGACCGGCGGGCCGCCGCCGGTGCGGGTCACGGTGGTGGGCAGATCGGGCCGTGCCTCGAAGACCCAGCGGCTGGTGGCCGACGGGAACACCGGCAACCGGATGCCGGACAGCCGTCGCGCCATGGCGGGCGCGCACTGGTAGCCGATGACGGAGACCAGCACGATGGTCGTCAGCATCGTCACGGCGCTGGTCATGGCGACCATCCGAGCCAGGGCCGCGATCGTGGTCAGCGAGCTGACGGTGATGATCGCGGTGTACAACCCCAGCCTGCGTCCGGTGAACCGGAGAGCCAGTATCGCGGCGATGGTGAGGACGCCGAAGCCCAGCACCGCGTGCGGCGATCCGACACCGCCCGGTGGCGCCCCGGCCGCGGCGATCGAAAGCGGGGCCAGGCTGCTGACCAGCATGATGTCGGCGATGCGCCGATCGGCCTGCGTCTGGGCGCGCATCAACAGCATCATCGATACGCCCAGGACGACCGCGGCGATGACCGCGGCGTAGATCGTGGTCAGCCAAGAGTTGTGGTGCCAGCGCCACCAGCCCAGCAGGGCCGCGGCGAGGAAAACGCCGCCGGACACCATCGCGGCGCCGACCTGCACGGCGACGACCGGGTCGATCGCGGCGAACCGCTTGCTCAGGTTCTGCGAGACGGCAGTCGAGATGTGCTCGATGACCTGCGAGCGCTTTTCGGTGTCGGGGACGAACCGGATCCACAACCGGTCGCCGTCGAGAACGTCCTGCTCGGACAGCGACTGGGTGGCGCGCAACGGCGAGCCGTCAACCAGGCACAGCGCCCACTTGCCGCGACCCGTCGCCTCCAGCGGAGTCTCGCCGAGCTCGCGCAGGCGGCTGTTGACCACCTTCAACAGCGGGTCCGTCATCACCGACACCGGGGCGTTGGCGTCCAACAGGACGCCGATCTGGACGCCCTCGCCGGCCATGATGCCGACTACGACTGCCCGTGGCTGTGAGATCCCCTCAATATCAGCCTGTGGCGCATCAGCTACCGCAGTCATCGGGCTGCACCCCCTGTCGTGGTGAACGTGTGGCTCTGGATCGCCAGTCGCGTGAAGGGCTCTGTCGACCTACTTGCCGAGGCTCCGGAAAGTAGTGGTTCGACCTTTTCCAATTCCATTTACCCCGCCTCGCGATTGGTGAATCCGCCGACTCTGACATTCTTTATTTGCTGCTTATTCATAGAGCAGTATGACGTGTTCGTGGCCTGGCCGCACCCTGAGTTCAAAAGCGTTACAAGCCTTAACATTTGATACTTCTTGTTACACCCTGCTGTGGGTCTTCCACTCGCCGTACGGAAGTGTGTCCAGCACGGTCTTGACCCCGACTTGCACCAGTTGCGGAGTCGCCGGACAGATGGCCAGCCAGGCCTCCCCCGAACCCGCGGTCCGCGCCTGTTGGTAAAGCGCGATACGGCCGCCAGAACCGTCCTTTAGTGACAGCACCGAGGCGCTGGGCCCCTTGGCGTCGTCGCGGTATTGGCGCGCATACACAGCAACCTCGGCTGCCGGATCCGAAAGCGCCTGGCCCAGCGCGGCGACGGTAGCGGCGCTGATGCCCATGCGGCGCAGGTCGCCGCCGGAGAACACGTTGAAGCCGGACTCTTGCCACGACTTGGTGGCTTCCAGCATGTCGTCTAACGGCACGTTGACCGCGTTGATCGCGGCGGGCTCGGCGTGGTGAATCGACTCCAGGCCGTCCAGTACGAGGGCGGCGATCGACGCGCTGTCCGCGACGGCGACGTCGTCGACGGTGATGTCGGCGCCGACGCGAACCGCCGAGACCCAATGCTGGCCACGCCGGGCCAGGACCACCCGGAACTCGTTGTCCGGGATGTCGCGGGAGCCCGGGGGCTGGTTTTCGTCATCGACGACGCCGTAGAGCAGCTTGCCCCGAGACAGCAGTGCGATGACCTCAAGATCTGGCGCGGCGAGCACCCGCATCCGCGCCGCTACTTCTTCATTGACATCGTCGCCGACGACAATGCCCTGCTCCCGCATCACCTTCATGCCGGGGTGATCGTTGAGCCAGTCACTGCTGTCGGTGGATACGTAGGGCCGGCACCGCAGCTCCGGAGCGACGTGTCGGATGTCCAGTAACGCCTGGAGCATCCAGAAGCCGTCGACGTTGACGGTGATGTCGGTGCGAGTGCTCTGCTGGTCCATTAGTACCCCGGATAGTTGTTGTGCACGGTAACCGCAGGACGCGGCAGCACACCGAACCGATGGTGTGCTGCCGCGCCTGAAGTTTCGGGTGTCAGGCCCAGCTGGACCCGACGGCGCTGTCGGTGCTGGCCATGTTGTTGCCCGCGGTCTGCACCTTCTGCCCGTGCTGGTTGGCCTGCTCGTAGATGACCTGGAAGTTGCGACCCAACTGGGTGATGAACTCCTGGCACGCCACCGAACCGGCGCCACCCCAGAAGTCGCCGGCAGCCAGCACATCGCGAACGATGGCCTGGTGCTCGGCCTCCAACGAAGCGGCCTGCGCGCGGATGAGGGCGCCGTGCGCGTCCACATCTCCGAACTGGTAGTTGATCGACATTGTCTATCCTCCTGAGTGAAAAGTGTTGGGTTGATCCGCTTTTCGCGGCTACTGGCTGAGGATCTGCTGCGAGGCCTGCTCTTGCGTCTCGTAGTTGTTGGCGTCACGGATCAGTCCGTCACGCACGCCGTGGAGCATGTTGACAATGTTGTTGAACGCCTGGTTCATCTGACCCATCGTGTCGTACGACGTGGCCTGGGCCTGACCGCTCCAGCCCGCACCGGCGATGTTCATCGACGACGCCCACATCTTGCGAGCCTCATCCGACACCGTCTGCGCGTGCATCTCAAAACGGCCCGCCATCGCACGCATCGCGTGCGGGTCGGTCATAAAACGTGTTGCCATGTTGCCTTTCTCCTTAATATTGCGACTCGAGATTTTGTTGTGTTGGACAGTGGCTGGGTCCGGTCAGTTACAACCGTGACGTAATGGCCGGACCGAACACCTAAGGATGATCCCCCTCCTGACCAGCACCCCTCGGACCGTCTACTCGTAGACGGCTTGCCCGACCGCTGGGTGGCTGGCGTGACCCACTCCGATGTGGGTGTCCTTAGCCTCAAATGAAGAAACCAGTTAGCCGGCAGCGGCTGCG
Source organism: Mycobacterium ahvazicum (assembly GCF_900176255.2). Taxonomy (GTDB): domain Bacteria; phylum Actinomycetota; class Actinomycetes; order Mycobacteriales; family Mycobacteriaceae; genus Mycobacterium; species Mycobacterium ahvazicum. The sequence goes on along the minus strand of NZ_FXEG02000003.1, from coordinate 235,433 downwards.
TTGGCTGCTTCAGTAGCGGCGTACGAGCCCGAACTCATCGACAGCGTGTTCACGAACTGCTCGTGAATCGCCGTGGCCTGAGCGCTGACGGCCTGGTACATCTGCGCGTGCGCGGCGAACTGAGCCGCAGTGAGCGCTGAAACTTCGTCGGCAGCCGCCGGCACCACCCCGGTCGTCGGGGCCGCCGCAGCCGCGTTTTGGGCGCTAAGAGCAGATCCGATACCCTGCAGGGTCCCGGCTGCCGCGGCCAAAGCCTCCGGCTGTGTCGTCACGAACGACATGATTTTTCCTCCTCCATAATCCCCAAACTCTCTGATGAGAGTAGATGACCGTGATCCGTAAAGCCTGATCCGTGGACCGCCCGTTCGCAATTGTTCACGGAACGGTACGGCGAATTCACTTTTAGTAACGACACAGTAACAGCGTAAGGCCTAGTTTGGGGCCCCTGAGCAGCGAAATCACCAGACTGACACTGTCTGACCTCCCTCGTTGTCGATAGCCTGCCGGCAGGGGCGTTGCCGGAGAGCCGCGCGGGCAACCGCGGGGATGAGATCCCATCGCCGGTCGCGCACCCTGGCCGCATCGACTTAGCTAACTGTTCTTCGCGGCCCGAGCTGCGGCGCTTCCTCAGCCGGCGAACGGTGGGCGGGCCATCACGGTGGGGCGGAAACCGTACCGCGGCCCGGCGGCGCCGATGCCGCCCTGGCCGCCCATGCCGGCCAGTGGCACGCCACCGAGCAGGTTGCCCGAGCCGGCGGCTTCGGGCGCTGCGGTGATGGCGCTGACGGGCACCGCGGCGGCGTGGCTGACCGCCGGAGCGGCCCCGGACCAGACGGCCGGGACCGACAGGCGACCGACCGAGCCCGCGTTGCCCAGACCCGCCGCGACCGCCGGCGCCGCGTGGGCGCCGCCGCCGAGCATGCCGCCCAGACCGGCCAGGCCCTTGGGAGCCGCGGACGCCGCGCTGGCGGCCGCGCCTCCCAGGGCGCCGGTACTTTTGGCGATCTGCACACCACTGTTACCCATACCGACGGAGAAGTACGGCAGACCCTCGGTGTTATACGCGAACCCGACGAACGGGCTCAAACCGTTCACGAAGGTGGCGAAACTGCTCGGCAGAATGGTCTGCCCGGTCAGCAGGAACCACGCCTGGGTGAACGGATCCGTGGTGGTGGTGGCGGCGGCTGCGGCCGCGGCGGGTGTCGCCGCGGCTTGCAGGGTGCTGGGTGTCTGAGTGATCGCGTTGGCTGTCGTCTGCGCGGCGTTGCCGGCCGCGGAGCTCGAGGCCGACGAGGTCGCCGCGGCCTGCTTGGCCCCGGCGTCCTGAGTGGACACCTCGGGCGCCGACTTGAACGGGGTTACCTTGGTCGCCGACGACGACTGCCCGGCGTAGTTGTACATCGTGCTGGCGTCCTGGGCCCAGAACTGACTGTATTGGGCTTCGAGTTGCGCGATCACGCCGGTGTTTTGTCCCAGCACGTTGGTTTCCATGGCCTGGGTCAGCAGTGCCCGGTTCTGCGCGATCACCGGCGGCGGTACCACCGAGGCGAACGCGGTCTCGAACGCCGCCGAGGCTGAGGACAGCTGCTGGGCGGCCTCTTCGGCTTGGGCCGCAGTGGTTTTCACCCACGTCACATACGGCGTCAGCGCCTGGACGGCGGCGGCCGAAGCCGGCCCCAGCCACTCCTCGCTAGACAATTGGGAAATCACGCTCTCATAACCCAGCGCAGCCGAATTCAGCTCGGCAGCAAGGGAATTCCATGCCGAGGCCGCCGCGATCAACGACGTCGAGCCGGCGCCCGCGTATAGACGCGCAGAGTTGACCTCTGGCGGCAACGCTCCAAAATCAATCGACATAGCTGAGCCTCCTGGATGCTGAGCGGACTGCACGGTGGTGTGAATCGCTGACGGGTGACTGCACGACGGTGGATCGAGTGGGCACGGGTCATCCAGCCGATGGTGGTCGGATAAGGACGTTGCGTTTGAAGCCGTATTTGTGGGTGAAGCCGGTGGCGGCCCGTCGCCCCGCGCCGGTCATCGGCATGCCTTGCAGGACACCGTTGTTGGCGGGTCCGGTGGCGCTGGTGGCGTAGTTGACGGTGGTGGCCTGGATGGCTCGCTCTTCGAGCGCAGCGGGTGCGGCGTTGCCCCACGCGTTGGGGACCGAGAGTCCGCCGACCTTGGCCGAGGAGGCCAGGTGTGCGGTGGCCGCGAGGCCGCCGGGGTGGCCACCGCCCAGCGCGGCCAGGCCGGAAAACTGCGGCGTCGGATACCACGCGCCACTGGCGCCGGCCGTCGACCCCAAGCCGAACGTCGTCTGCTGCTGGATGGAATAACCGAAGGCGCCCAAACCCGTCCCGAAGTAGGGAAGGCCGCTGAGCTGTTTGAAGATAGTCTGCGGGACGCTGGGACCCCATCCCATCGGGTTGTCCGGAGTGGGGATGGTGAACCAATTGGACCACCACGGTGGATCGGTCGCCGTGGCCGAAGGACTGGCAGCCGCCGTTACGTTGGTCGAAAGTTGTTGCGCTGCTTGCGGAACGGCATTGGTGGCGGCCGCTTGCGTGGTGGCGTTGGCTGCGGGCTGACCCGACTGGCTCGCCGGCTCGGAGACCGCTTTTGCCACCGCTTGCGCCTGGTCCGTCGTCCCCTCCGGGTCGGTGGTTCGGGGGGAGGGCGTAAACGGGGTCAGTTCCGTCGCGAGCGTCGATGCGGCCGCATAGCCGAACATGGCGGCGGCGTCCTGGGCCCACATCTCCATGTACTGGGCTTCGGTCGCCGCGATCGCCGGGGTGTTCTGGCCGAAGAAGTTGGTCGCGATCAGGGTCGCCAACAACACGCGGTTGGCCGCGATCACCGGCGGTGGCACCGTCGCCATGAACGCCGCCTCGAACGCGGCGGCGGCGGCCCGGGCCGGCGGGCCGGTCTCCCCGGCTGGGGCGCCTGCCGCCCCGAGCCAACTCACGAATGGTGACACCGCCGAAATCATTGACGCCGACGCCGGCCCGATCCATGGCCCGCTGCTTAGTTCGGAGATCACCGAGCTGTAGCCGCTGGCCGCGGTTGCCAGCTCGGTTGCCAGCCCATCCCATCCAGCGGCCGCGGCCATCAGCGGCCCCGACCCGGGACCCGTGTACATCAGGGCCGAGGTGATCTCTGGCGGTACGGCGCCGTAGTCCATCGACGCAGCGCCCGGTTCGAACGGCATGTGTTCCTCGCAACTGGAATTTGTCGATGACCTTGACCGAAATGGTTGGTTGCGAGGCTAAGGCGCGGCCCCGGCGGTTGTGGCCGGGCGAGTCCGCGGGTCAGGCGAAGGCTGCGCGGGCGCGTGGCGCTATCCGACAGGAGTACAAGATCCCACCGGTGGCTTACCGCGTCGCGAATGCGGGCTGCCACCTGGGCGAATGCGAGATGCCGTCGCGTCGCGGCACCCGGCGCGCGCGGAGGTTAGGGGTGCCATCAATAGGGAGAGAACTTGACCGACGGATAAAAATCCGCCCGCGGATAAAACCCACGGAGCATCGCTGCTCGGTGGCGCTTCAGGGGCCGCAAACGTGCAGTTTGCAGCGGATAACCGCTAGCCGGCGAAGGGCGGGCGGGCCATGACGGTGGGTTTGAAGCCGTAGCGGGGTCCCGCGCCGCCGACGCCATGGGCGCCGCCCATGCCGGCCAGGGGCATGCCACCGAGCAGGTTGCCCGAGCCAGCGGCTTCGGGAGCCGCGCTGATCGCGCTGACCGGCACGGCCGTCGCGTGGCCGATCGCCGGCGCGGCGCCGTTCCAGACGGCTGGGACCGACAGGCGGCCCACCGAGCCCGCGTTGCCCAGACCCGCGGCGACCGCAGGCGCCGCATGGGTCGCGCCGCCGCCGAGCATGCCGCCCAGACCGGCCAATCCCTTGGGGGCTGCCGACGCCGCGCTCGCGGTGGCCGAGACGATGCCCCCGGTACTTTTGGCGATCTGTACACCGCTGTTGCCCATACCAACGGAGAAGTAGGGCAGACCCTCGGTGTTATAGGCGAAACCGGCGAACGGGCTCAGGCCGTTGACGAACGTGGCGAAGCTGGTGGGCAACGTCGTCTGCCCGGTCAACAGGAACCACAGTTCGGTGAACGGGTCCGTGGGCGTGGCCGCTGCGGCAGCCGCCGCCGCGGGCGTAGCCGCCGACTGCAGCGTGCTCGGTGTCTGGGTGATCGCATTGGCCGTCGAATTCGCGGCATTGCCGGCTCCGGTGGCCGCCGCCGACGAAGTCGCCTCGCCCTGCTTGGCCTGCCCGGAGGGGTCGGTGACCTCTGGTGCCGATTTGAACGGGGTCACCTTGGTCGCCGATGCGGACTGGGCCGCGTAGTTGTACATCGTGGTGGCGTCCTGGGCCCACATCTTTGCGTATTCCGCCTCGAGCTGGGCGATCAAACCGCCGTTTTGGCCCAGCGCGTTGGTTGCCATCGCCTGGGCCAGCAAGGCGCGATTTTGCGCGACGACCGGTGGCGGTACCACCGAGGCGAACGCGGTCTCGAACGCCGCCGAGGCCGCGGAGAGCTGCTGGGACGCGTGCTCGGCCTGGGCCGCAGTGGTTTTCACCCATGTCACATACGGATTCAGAGCTTGGACGGCCTTGGCCGAGGCCGGCCCCAGCCACTCCTCACTCGATAGCTGAGTGATCACGTTTTGGTAGCCCATCGCAGCCGAGTTCAGCTCGGCCGCAAGGGAATTCCACGCCGAGGCTGCCGTGATCAACGACGTCGCGCCTGCGCCCCCATATAGGCGCGCAGAGGTGACCTCTGGCGGCAACGCCCCAAAATCAATCGACATGACTGAGCCTCCTGGATCCCGGTCGGATTGCGCGTGGTGCTTAGATTCCATCGCGAATAGCCCAGCGGATCTACGAGATTCGACCCTTGACGACAGGCGTTGTCGGGTGCCTACATCCGTTGCCGAGGTGCGCGACGCGCTGGCAGTCTGGGACCTGTGACTCGGAGCGTGACAGAACTAGGGCACGTGAAACCCGTTCAACTGCAACGGGTTTCGGCCGCTCACATCGAGTCGGGACAAACAAAATGCACGCATGACGGCCATGCGGCCGTCATGCGTGCATTCGCAGTGAATCGAATGGCTACCCGGCGAAGGGCGGGCGGGCCATCACGGTGGGGCGGAATCCGTAGCGCGGACCGGAGGCACCGAAGCCTTGGCCGGCGCCCATGCCCGCCAGTGGCATACCACCGAGCAGGTTGCCCGAGCCCGCGGCTTCGGGGGCCGCGGTGATGGCGCTGACGGGTACGGCGGCGGCGTGGCTGACCGCCGGAGCGGCTCCAGACCACACGGCCGGCACCGACAGCCGACCGACGGAGGCCGCGTTGCCCAGACCGGCTGCCACCGCCGGCGCCGCGTGGGCACCGCCGCCGAGCATGCCGCCCAGACCGGCCAGGCCCTTGGGTGCCGCGGAGGCCGCGCTGGCGGCCGCACCGCCGAGGGCCCCGGTACTTTTGGCGATCTGCACACCACTGTTACCCATACCGACGGAGAAGTACGGCAGACCCTCGGTGTTATAGGCGAAACCGACGAACGGGCTCAGACCGTTGACGAAGGTCGCGAAGCTGCTGGGCAGGACGGTCTGCCCGGTCAGCAGGAACCACCCCTGCGTGAGCAGGTCCGCGTTGTTGGTGGCTTGAGCGGGCGTGGTGATCGCCGCCAACGTTTGGGGCGTCTGCTGGATTGCCTGCGCCGTGGTAGTGGCGGCGTTGCCGGTGCCGGTCGCCGACGCGGCTGAGGTCGCTGCGGCTTGCTTGGCCCCCGCATCTTGGGTGGATACCTCGGGCGCCGCAGCAAACGGGGTTACCTTCGTTGCCGACGACGATTGCCCGGCATAGTTGTACATGGTGCTGGCGTCCTGAGCCCACATCTGCCCGTACTGCGACTCGAGCTGGGCGATCACACCGGTGTTCTGACCTAACACGTTGGTTTGCAGAGCCTGGGTCAGCAGGGCGCGGTTCTGGGCGATCAGTGGCGGAGGCACCACCGAGGCGAACGCCGTCTCGAACGCCACGGAGGCCGCATCGAGCTGCTGGGCAGCCTCTTCGGCCTGAGTGGCGGTGGTCTTCATCCACGTCACATACGGCGTCAGCGCCTGGACCGCGGCGGCCGAGGCCGGCCCCAGCCACTCCTCGCTGGACAACTGAGTGATCACGTTGTCGTAGCCCAACGCGGCCGCATTCAGCTCCGCGGCAAGCGAACGCCAGGCCGAAGCCGCCGTCGTCATCGACGTCGAACCCGCGCCCGAATACATGCGGGCGGAGTTCACTTCTGGAGGGAGAGCCCCAAAATCAATCATCGTGATCCCCTTAGCCGGCCGCGGCCGCGTTGGCCGCCTCTGTCAGCGCATATGACCCCGAGCTCATGCTCAAGGTGTTGACGAATTGCTCGTGGATGGCGGTGGCCTGTGCACTGACCGCCTGGTACATCTGCGCGTGTGCAGCGAACTGTGCCGCGGTCAGCGCCGACACCTCATCGGCGGCGGCCGGTACCACACCCGTCGTCGGAGCAGCGGCCGCAGCATTCTGGGCGGTCAGCGCCGAACCGATCCCCTGCAATGTGCTCGCCGCCGCCGCCAACGCTTCTGGCTGCGTTGTCACAAACGACATGTGATTCCCTCCTCAGTAACCGTCCGGTGCGCGCACCGACGGGTTTTCCCGATAATGACGTTAGTTCGCCCGCTGTTGGACTTGCCCTGTCCATGCGAACTGTTCAGACCCGGACAATCTCTGTTCATCTGGCCGTCACTTCTGTTCCTCGAGATTCGAATTCGTCATGGCCGTTATCCCGCGGACGGTGGACGGACAAGCACGTTGCGCTTGAACCCGTATTTGTGGGTGAAGCCGGTGGCGGCGCGTCGTCCGGTACCGGTCATGGGCATGCCCTGCAGGACGCCGTTGTTGGCGGGTCCGGCGGCGCTGGTGGCGTAGTTGACGGTGGTGGCATGGATGGCCGGTTCCTCGACGGCGGTGGGTGCCGCACCGGCCCAGGCGTTGGGGACCGAGAGTCCGCCGACCTTGACCGAGGTGGCCAGGTGCGCGGTGGCCGCGAGGCCGCCGGGGTGGCCACCGCCCAGCGCGGCCAGACCGGCGAACTGCGGCGTCGGGTACCACGCACCACTACCACCGGCCGTGGTACCGATACCGAAGGTCAACTGCTGCTGCATCTGGTAGCCGAAGGCTCCAAGACCAACGCCGAAGTAGGCCTGCAGGCCCTGGCGCAGCGTGTTGAAGAAGCCTGGGGTCCAGCCATTGGGATTGTCCGGCGTCGGGATCGTGAACCACCCCTGCCACCAGGGCGGATCCTGCGCGGCGGCGAGCTGCTGGGGCGCCGCGGCCGGGGCGTTTACCGAGGCTTGCTGCAGCATCTGCGGCACCGTGCTGTTGGAGGCCATTTGCGTGCCGGCGTTGGTCACGGTCTGACCCGACTGGCTCGCCGGCTCGGAAGCGGCCTTTGCCACTGCTTGCGCCTGGTTGTTCGTCCCGTCCGGGGTGGTGGTCTGCGGCGACGACGTGATCGGAGGCACCTCCGCCTCGATCGCCGATGCGGCCGCGTAGCTGTACATGGTGACGGCGTCCTGCGCCCACATCTCCATGTACTGGGCCTCGGTGACCGCGATCGCCGGGGTGTTCTGGCCGAAGAAGTTGGTCGCGATCAGGGTCGCCAACAACACGCGGTTGGCCGCGATCACCGGCGGTGGCACCGTCGCCATGAACGCCGCCTCGAACGCGGCGGCCGCCCCCCGGGCTTGCATCGCGGTCTGCTCCGTATCGGCCGCCATCGAGCTGAGCCAGGTCATATACGGCAGGACCGCGGCGAGCATCCGCTGCGACACGGGCCCCATCCACGGTCCGCTGGTCAGCTCGGAAATCACCGAGTTGTATCCGCTGGCCGCTATGGCCAGCTCGGCCGACAGCGCGTCCCAGCCTGCGGCAGCGGCCATCATTGGCCCCGATCCCGGGCCCACATACATGCGACCGGAATTGATTTCGGGCGGTAACGCTCCGAAGTCCAACACCGTGTCCTCCTCAATTGGCCGGGATTGCGGTGGCAATCTCGGCTATCGCGTAAGAACCTGTACTAACCATTAGCGGCTGCCTCGGCACCTGCTATCCCCGGACCGCCGACCCGTTGAAAGCCAGACGTGTCCGCGGGTTGGCAAACCCGTTGAGCCGGCAATCCGGTAGGTTTAGGTGCATCCGCCCGCCATCGCCGACACGGTGTTCTACCACCATGTTTCCCGGACAGTTGGTCAGCAGCGTCATGCCCATCCTGCCTCGATTACCCCCCACTACCAGCAACCAAGCGACAGCTCGCTTGGGCTGAACTGCCGCTCGTGAAAGACACTAATGGCTTATACCCTGGCCACCGACTTGCGATGCCAACTATTCACACCAGGCCAACCATTGTTCACTCCCGGCCAACTGGCGTTCATTTGCGGCGGTTGGCTGTTCACCCGGGGTTCGCCTGCCTGTTTAGGACCGGACGCCGCCGGCGCCGTTGGTCCTCGTCACTCCTCGTCGAGGATGAGCGCCATCTCCGGGCAGGAGGCCACCCCGTCGCGGGTCAGCTCCGCTTCCTCGGGTGGCACCTCGTGTTCTTCGAGGATCGAATAGCCCGACTCGTCGATGGGGAACAGATCGGGATCGACGGCGTAGCACTGGGCGTGGCCCACGCATTTCGACTTCTCGAGACGAACCCTCACCAGGTCCCCTCTCCCGCCGCGTCCACGGATCGCGCCAGATCGGATTTGACGAATCGATAGGTAAATCGACCGCTTTCGAATTCTAGAAGATGCTGACACGCTCGAGGTCGGCCAGTTCCGCGGCCCACCAGCCGGATTGGAGCATGTGCGACACACGTGCGATATTGATGTGCCGCCGAAAACGGCGACGGCGTCGTTCCAGGCGCGGCCTGGCCGAGCCGGGCACCAGGAACGAAATAGCTGACAACAAGCGGAGATAGAGCGCATGAGCATCTCTGGCGATTACGAGCCAGGCGACTTCTACCTACCGCGGCTCGAATACGCCAAATTGCCCATGGCCCTCGACCGTGGTGTCGGATGGAAGGTGCTCCGGGACGCGGGCCCGGTCGTCTTCATGAACGGCTTCTACTACATAACCCGGCGCGACGACGTACTGGCCGCGCTGCGAAATCCCAAGGTCTTCTCGTCGCGGCTCGCGCTGCAGCCTCCCGGCTACCCGTTGCCGGTGGTGCCGTTGGCATTCGACCCGCCCGAGCACACCCGATACCGCAAAATCCTGCAGCCGTACTTCAGCCCGCACGCCCTGAGCAAGTCACGGCCGGTGCTCGAGCGGCACGCCGCCGAGATGATCGCGGAGTTCGCCGGCCGCGGCAACTGCGAGGTGATGGCGGATTTCGCGAACCTGTATCCGTTCCAAGTGTTCCTTGACCTCTATGGTCTCCCGCTGGAAGACCGCGACCTGCTGATCGGCTGGAAAGACGCCCTGATCGCGGACAACCCCTACCTGAGCCAGGAGGACCTCAACAAGGGCCACCTGCTGCTGAACTATCTGACCGACGTGATCGCCCAACGCCGGCAGAACCCGGGCACCGACATGCTGTCCCAGGTCATGACGGGCGACGGCGACTTCACCGATCTCGAACTGCTGGGAATGAGCCATCTGTTGATCCTGGCCGGCTTGGACACGGTGACTGCGGCGATCGGATACGCCATCTACGAACTGGCGCGCAGACCGCAGCTACGCGACATGCTTCGCGACAACCCAAGGCAGACAAGGGTTTTCATTGAAGAGATCGTCAGGCTCGAGCCGTCGGCGCCGGTCGCTCCCCGAGTCACCACGGAGTTCGTCGAAATCGGCGGCATGACGCTTCCCCCCGGCACTTCGGTGCGGTTGTGCATGGCGGCGATCAATCGCGATGGCACCGACTCGGTTTCGACCGACGACATCGTGATGGACGGAAAGGTGCACCGGCACTGGGGATTCGGCGGTGGACCGCACCGCTGCCTGGGCTCTCATCTGGCGCGCATCGAGCTGACCGTGATCGTCGCCGAGTGGCTCAAACAGATCCCCGACTTCGACGTGCCCCCGGACTACACGCCCGAAATCAGGTTTCCGTCAAAGACATTCGCGCTCAAAGCATTGCCGCTGAGTTGGGACTGACCGCGGTCGACCCGCGGCAATCCCAACTCAGCGGCTGCTGCCCTACTTGTTGACCTCGGTTGCCGCCACCTGGACGAACACACCGGTGTCCTCGGCCATCAGCAGGCCTCGACCACGGGGCAGCGGGCCGCCCTTCATCTTGCCGCGGATGAAGCCTTCGTCCGGGTCGGCGTCCATCACCAACAGCGGCGTGTTCGCCTGGTGCAGAGCCCGCAGAATCGGGTCGCTGCCCGCCGACGACCAACCACCGAACGTCCGGGTGACCAGGACATGCAGGCCGACGTCGGCGGCCCGGGTCACCCACGGAGCGATCTGGTGCAGCGGCGAATCGAAGCCCGGCGGCAGCTGCTGGACGTCGTCGACGATCAGGAAGATCTCCGGACCGCTCCACCACGACCGCGACAACAACTCCTGGGCGGATAGCCCCGGCGGAGGCTGGCGAGCGGCCAGGACCGCGGCCAGCTCGCCCACCAGCGCCTGCACACCGTCGAGGTTGTAGGCGAACTTCTCCACATACTCGGTGCCCAGGACCGTCAGCAGCTGACGACGCGGGTCGACCAGCCAGACCTGCGCCGAGGGCTTGCCCTCCGGGGGCGTCGGTGCGGTGCTCGAGCCCGGGGCATACAGCCGGCCGATCTCGGACATGATCGTGGCCAGCGTCGTGGTACGCCCACATTCGCGTCGGCCCGTCACCATCAAGTGCGCGTTCTCGTTGAAGTTCAGGTAGACCGGCGCCAGGTCCAATTCGGAGATGGCCCAAGCGATTCCGCCGACGCCAACACCCTGGCGGTGGTCGCGGGCAGCCAGCTCCCGCACCTGCTCCACGCCGAACCGCGCCGGCAGACGGCGCACCGGCGGCGCCTGGCCGCTCGCGAGCCTGCTGACGGCCGCGACGACGCTGTCGGACTCGAAGATCTTGTCGGGGGTGTTGGCCAGCGCGGGCCGGGCCACCAACGTGTGCAGGCCCGCTTGCGGGTCGCTGTCGAGTCGGACGTAGTTGACGGCGACCATGCCGCGCCCGGGCTTGACCGGGACGTCCTTGGCGAAGCGGGACCGCACCAGCTTGGCGTCTTCGACCGCGGCCAGGCGCAGCTCGACGCGGGACCCGAACCCGCTACGCACCGGCGGCCGCAGCTCGGATTCGCGATCGGCGGTGACCACAACGTGCACGCCGAACGAGGGGCCCTGGTTGATGATCTGGTTCACCTGCTCGATCAGGACCTCGTTCTCCTCGGCCAGCGCCCGGTAGTTGTCGATCACCAGGTAGACGTCGCCGAAGCCGTCGTTGGGCACCGGCCCGGCCTCGCCACCGAACTTGCGGCGCCGGAACACGTCCATCGACGCGATCCCGTACTCGAGGAAGCTGCGCTTGCGTTCGCGCACCAGGGCCAACAGTTCGGCCACCGTCCGGCGCACACCGTAAGGGTCGGTCGGGCCGGCCACCTCACCCACGTGCGGCAGGCGCGCGACCGTGGTCAGCGCGGTACTGCTGTAGGCCAGGCAGTAGAACTGGATCTGCTCGGGGGTGTGGGTCAGCGCGGCCGAGCAGATCAGCGTCTGCAGGGCCGTGGTCTTGCCCGCACCACCGGCGCCCAGGATCAGCACGTTGGCGCCCGGCCCGGAGGTGTCCACCGTCCACGGCGGCTGGTCGTGCTTGAACGGCCGGTCGATGATCCCGATCGGGAACACCAGGTCCTTCGACGAGCCGTAGTCCTGGTCCCAGGGGTGGCCGAGGAACCGGTTGACCAATTCGTCGATCGCGACGGGCTGGGTCAGCGGCGGCTGCCACAACCGGTAAGGCTCGAAGTCGATCTTGCGGAGCTGGTTGATGATCTCCGTGCCGACCTTCGGCGTCCTGATGCCTTCGTTGTCGTCGTCTTCGCTCTCGGCGCCGTCGACCTCGAGCACCTCGCCGTTGCCCAGAATCGGCGACGGCTCGATGTCCGGCCCGGCCTCGGTGACCTCGAGCGGGGTGAACGAGTTGGTAAACAGCTGCGGGCGAATGTAATCGATACTGTGCACCAGCACCGGCGCGTCGTCGCCGTCGATGGTGATCCCGCGGGAGTAGTAGTCACGCCACAGGAACTCCGCCTGGAACCGGACGATGTCCTCGAGGCTGCGACGGAAGTAACCCAGACCGGCTTGCGCGGGCAGGTTTACGGCGTTGGGCACACCAGCGGCCTGCGCCGCACCGGCGGTACGCGCTTTCAGCACCAACCGGTAACCCATGTTCTCCATGAGCTTTTCGGCGCGGCTCTCGATCGTCTGCGAAGCCATCATCAGGTGGATCCAGTAGGCGCGTCCCTGCCGGCCGATCGAGTCGAGGACGTCGACCGCGGTCGGCATGATGCGGAACCACTCGTAGAACTCGTCGATAACCACCACGAGCATCGGCAGCGGCGGCATGTCCTGACCGCGGGCGCGCATCCTGGACCGCACCGAGTTGTATTCCTTGGCGTCGTCGACCCCGGCGTTGTCGCACACCGCCTTGCGGCGGGCGATCTCACCCCACAGCGCGTCGAGGAAGCGCTCCATCAGCGCCTGGTCTTCCTCGAGGTCGGTGATGATCCGCGAAACATGCGGCACCCCGGCGAACGGCTTAACCGCCGATCCACCCTTGAGGTCGGCCAAGACGAACTGCAGCTCCTCGGGCGGGTGGGCGAGCATCAGCGACTCGATCACGGTGCGCACCAGTGTCGACTTACCGGAACCCGTCGTTCCGGACATGACGCCGTGGGGGCCGTCGCCGCCTTCGTCCAGTGATTTCATGTCCAGGAACAGCAGCTCGCCGTTGTCGGAGCGGTTACCGAACGGCACCCGCAACCGCGAGCGGCCCATCGTGTCGGTGCGGGCACCCCACAACGCGTCGAAGTCGATGTCACCGGGATCGTCAACCCCGTAGTAGGCGAGGATGTCCCGCGCGCCGATGTGCGCTACCCGTTGGCCGATCTCCTCGTAGGCCTCCGCGAGGCGCCAGTGCGCCAGCTTCTGACTGAACTCCTCAGCCTCAGCGGAGCTGATCTGGTCGGTCAGGGCGAAGAACCACGGCTTGTCGTCGATCACCATCCAGGTGTCGCGGTCCCGGGGCAGCGCCTCGATCACGCCCTTGTCGTCGAACCGCAGCGTCCGCTCCGGAACCGACGTCCACATCGAAGAACCGGTCAGGTCGAAGAAGGTGACGCCGTCGACACCTTCGGCGCTGATCACGTATTCCCATTGCGGGTCAACGACATCGGCGATGATCACCGTGTGCGGCGTCGGCGTCTGGGCCGACGAGCTGGCGTGGCGAGGCGTGAACGATCCACGGCCGGCGAACAATTCGGCTTGCTCGGCGGCGAACTCGCGCACCGAGCTGTAGACCATCCGGGCGTTACCCGCCGCGTCCTGGCGCCGCGAATCGCCGAAGTGCGGCAGCCACTTGACCCAATCCCATTCGTCCAGGTCCGAACTGACCACGACCATTTGCACGTGGTCGGGGCCATGGGAGAACGCCAGCTGACAGACGATCGCACGCATCAATCCCAATACCTGCGGGCGCTCACCGATCAGCGCGTACCACGGTTCCACGAGCAGCGAAACCATCTTGGGCAGGTTGTATACGACGCTTTGATAGCGACCGAATTCCTGAAGTGCCTTACCGGTAACGGGCTCCAGCTCGATATCGGTCGGCATGTTCTGGGGCTCACCCCAGGTCACCTCGGGGCGCGTCATACCCACGCCGACGCGGACCACACCGAAGTTGAGGTCCTTGCCGTCAGGCTTGCGCTCCCACATCCGCGGGGATCCCACCGCCGCCGACAGCGTGTCGGGAGCCGGGTGGAACCAGCGGTAGTTGGCGTCCATGCTGTCGGCCGACTCGTGCGCGGTCTCACGCAGCATGTCCAGCATCAGCATGAACTGGGCGCGCATCGAGTCGAGCTTCGGGCGGCTCATCTGCTGCTGGCCGCCGAACCGGCCGCCGAACATCATCATCGCCACACCGCCGATCATGAAGATCGGGAAAATCGCGCCGGCGCCACCGAATACGCGAGAGCCGCTGCTGAACACCATGGCGACCATGCCGATCATCAGGCCGATCACCAGAACGCCGACCACAACCAACCACACCGGCTTGCCCTCGGGCGGCGGAATGCTCAGCGGTGTCGGCAGGACGATGTTTTCCGGCTTGATGACCGGAGGCTTCTCCGGCGTCGGCCGGGCGAATCCACGCTTCACTTCGGTACCACCAACTCTGCAGGGGACATATCCATCGGGAGGGTGTCGTGCTCCACCAGCGCATCAGCCCGCGACAGCGTCGGGCCCTGCGGAAGGAGCCGGAGCGCGACCCACGGCGCCAGGCTCGGGTTGGTTTGCAAACCCAACGCCTCGCGCACTTCGCGGGTGTCGTCGACACCGAATCGGGCGCCGGCATCCGTCACCCACCATAGCGATTCGGTGGTTTTAGCACCCGGATCGTTGCCGGTCACGGCGACGAAGTTGGCGAAGTTAGGACCGAAGTAGACCTGGTCGGCGGTGCGGCCGGTGGTGTCCGACTTCACCAGCGAGACAATCTTTTTCGTCTCGGACTGCGACACCGGGATGGTGGGTCCGGAGATGACCTGGATGCGGGCCCGGTTCTCTCCGCTGGTCTTCTCCCACCACCAGCAGGTCGCCGGGTTCTCCCGCAAATCCGTGACATTCAGCGGGTTGTCCGGGTACGACGACAGGTCAAGCTTGTTGACCACCGGCATCTTGGCCAACGCCGCCGGCTCCACGGTCACCGGCTTGCTGTTGTTGGCACCGCCGGCGTTCTGCATGATCTGCGCGACCAACGGCGGCAGCGTCTGCACACCTTCGGGCAAGACCAGCGAATACTGTTGGGGCCCACTGATTTGCGGCGTGACGAGGATCGTTCCCACCGGGCCGGGGGCGTTGGGGAAGGTCGCCGCACTGCCCGCGTTCTGCACCTCGGGCACCGTCAACTCGGGGCCCACCGGCAACGCGTCGAACAAGGCGCGGCTCATCGGCTTTGCCATGCTGATCTGTTCCGGGGTCAAGCCGAGCGGCAACAGCACGGAGCGGTTGGCCGCGTCGATCCGCGATCGGCGTCCTTCCCGGATTACCCAGGTGTCGCCGTTGTAGCTCAGCACCACGGCGTCCGAGCCGTTCAATACGTGGCGGCGGTTACTGAGATCGGGCGTGCCGTCGATCACCGTCACGGTCACACCCGAGGGCGCACCGACGCCGGTCGAACCGGCGACGGTGTCGCAGATCAGCCACGACGACAGGGACGGGGTCTTGGGGCCGAAGGTCGACGGCGCACCGGGGATGCCCACCATCGGGCCACGCGGGACGTTGGCGATCTGGCTGGAGCGCACGAGGTGCGGGTTGTCGGGGCGTCCGGTGATCAACCTGGCCGAGGCCAGGTTCAGTGCCGGGTACAGCTTGTCGCCGACCCGGACGTAAAGCGCACCGGAGTCGCGGTCGGCGATGATCGGCGAATCCCCCACCTGACCGGCCGGGCTGATGAAGGAGTACAACAGCGCGCCCAGGCAGATCACCACCGCTGCGGAGACCGACGCCACGATGGCCAAGGTCTGGCGCCGTCCCGGCTCGACCTCCATCCGGACCCGCCAGCGGGTCAGTGCCATCGAGGTGCGCCGAGCAAGGAACTGATAGCCGGTCACCTGGGTGCGCGTCGATAGCCCGAGGCCGTACCCCGAGCCGCGCTGCCCGCGACTCTCTTCCGCCACTAATTCACCATCCGGTCTGTTAGAACGCCTGGACAACGTCCAGCACGCGAATCACATCGATAACCGTAAGCCACCCGCAATGACCTCGCCATGTAGCGCAATGTGGCGTTCACTTCAAAGCCTCGTCACGTCCATCAATCCGGCCGGCGTCAATCGGCATCGCCAACTCGCTCAGCGCCGGCAAACGCCGCTGAGCTGGCAGTTTCCCTGTTCCCCACTGGATCCCCCGGCCGGACTGCTCGTCTCTCCATTGGGATCGTAGCCGCGGACGGCCAACCCGTCCTGTCGAGCAAGCGCTGTCATTCGCCCGGCTCGCATCGTGCCGGGCGGCGTTTGGCAGCAAGATGAGCGGCATGACTGAGCTGGCACCTTCGTTGGTCGAACTGGCCGGGAGATTCGGCATTTCCACGTGGTACGAGGACTGGGCGGGCCGCCAGGCTCAGATATCGGAGCACACGCTGATCGCCGTGCTCGCGGCTCTCGGCGTCGAGGCCGGCACCGAGCAGGATCGCAACGCGGCCCTGGCCAACCAGCTGCGCACCTATTGGTCGCGTCAACTGCCGGCGACCATCGTCGCCCGCACCGGCGCCCCGACGCGGTTCTGGGTGCACGTGACCCATGGCGATCCCGCCGAAGTCTTGTTGCGGCTCGAGGACGGGACCGTGCACGGCGGCGTGCAGCAGGTCGACAACTTCACGCCGCCGTTCAATCTGGACGGGCGATGGGTCGGCGAAGCGAGCTTTGTGCTGCCGACGGATCTGCCACTGGGCTACCACCGTTTGCATCTGCGATCCAGAGGTATCGAAACCAGCGCCGCGCTGATCGTGACGCCCGACTGGCTCGGCCTACCGGAGCAACTCGGCGCGCGTCGGGCCTGGGGCCTGGCCGCCCAGCTCTACAGCGTGCGGTCCGAACAGTCGTGGGGCGTCGGCGACCTCACCGACCTGACCGACCTGGCCGTCTGGTCGGCGTCGCGGCACGGGGCCGACTACCTGTTGGTCAACCCGCTGCACGCGGCCACCCCGACGATCCCGATGGAGCCTTCTCCGTATCTTCCGACGTCACGCCGCTTCTTCAACCCGCTTTATATTCGCGTCGAGTCCATCCCCGAATTCGCCGACCTGGCCAAGCGTGGCCGGTTGCGTCGGCTTCGCGACGAGGTCCAACAGCACGCCGCCCGGCTCGATTCCATTGACCGTGACAAGGCATGGAAGGCCAAGCGGGAGGCGCTGAAGCTGATTTACCGGATACCGCGGTCCGCGGGACGGGAGCTGGCCTATGCCGCCTTCTGCGAGCGTGAAGGCGGCGCGCTCAACGACTTCGCCGTCTGGTGCGCGCTGGCCGAAAAATACGGCGGCGACTGGCATTGCTGGCCGGAATTCCTGCAGCATCCGACCGCGATCGGCGTCGCCCGGTTCGCCGAAAAACATGCGGAGGCGGTCGATTTCCACCGCTGGCTGCAATGGCAGATCGACGAACAACTCGCCGCGGCACAGTCGCAGGCGGTGCGGGCCGGCATGTCGTTGGGCATCATGCACGACCTGGCGGTCGGCGTGCACCCGAACGGGGCCGACGCCTGGGCTCTGCAAGATGTGCTGGCGCTGGGGGTGACAGCGGGCGCGCCGCCCGACGAATTCAATCAGCTCGGCCAGGATTGGTCGCAGCCGCCATGGCGCCCCGACCGACTGGAAGAGCAGGAGTACCGGCCGTTCCGCGCGCTGATCCAGGCGGTGTTGCGGCATGCCGGCGGTGTCCGGATCGACCACATCATCGGGTTGTTCCGGCTGTGGTGGATCCCCGAGGGCGCACCGCCGAATGAAGGCACCTATGTGCGCTACGACCACGAGGCGATGGTCGGCATCGTCGCATTGGAGGCGCACCGCGCCGGTGCCCTGGTGGTCGGCGAGGACCTCGGCACCGTCGAGCCGTGGGTCCGCGACTACCTCTTACTCCGGGGACTGCTGGGCACCTCGATTCTCTGGTTCGAGCTGGACCGCGACGGGACCGGCGGTCCGCTGCCGGCCGAACGCTGGCGCGAGTACTGCCTGTCGTCGGTCACCACCCACGATCTGCCGCCGACCGCCGGTTACCTGGTCGGCGACCATGTCCGGCTGCGCGAGTCGCTGGGATTGCTGACCCGACCCGTGGCCGAGGAATTGGAGTCCGATCGCGCGGAGTTGGCGGCCTGGATGGCCGAGCTGCGCCGGGTGGGGCTGCTCGGCGAGCACGATGACGAGCCCGAGCAGATCGTGCTGGCCCTCTACCGCTACCTGGGCCGGACGCCGTCTCGGTTGTTGGGCGTGGCGCTGACCGACGCGGTCGGTGATCGCCGCACCCAGAATCAGCCCGGTACCACCGATGAGTACCCAAACTGGCGGGTTCCGCTGACGGGCCCCGACGGTAAGCCGGTGATGCTCGAGGACGTATTCACCAGTCGCCGGGTCGCTACGCTGGTCGATGCGGTGCGCACCGCGCTGGCACCGCCGACCATCTGACCGCGCGCCTGTTAGCTTCGGGTGCCATGACGCTCTCCGCGAACGATCGATCCGCACTCAGCGATGTGGTACACCGCTATGCGGCCGGGGTTGACGATCGTCAATTCGATTCCGTGGCAGCACTTTTCGCGATAGACGCCGAGCTGATGGTGCCTGGGCCGCCGGCCACGTTGACGCCGCTTCATGCGCATCGGGGCCGGCCGGCCATTAGGCAGGCCGTTGCCGCGGTGGCCGCGGTGGCCCGTACCGAACACGCGATCGTCGGCGAGGTGTACGACGACGGGCCGCGTCCTGGCACTGCGCGCGGCCGGATCGCGTGCGTCGCCCATCATTGGACTCGGCGCGGCGATGAGGTATTCGACGCGGCTTGGCATTTGCGCTACGACGACGAGTACGAGTCGACGGACTCGGGGTGGCGGATCACGCGCCGACTGCTGACCGTCAATGCGATCGAGACGCGGCCGGTGCGTCGATTGCTGTCGTGGGATCCGGAATGAACGCGCTCACCGGCGGTCCGGGCGCCGAAGCCGTTTGGCCACGCGGGGTTTCGGGTAGCCGCGTCTGCATGGACCACAACAGCCACAGCTCGATTGACGAGGTTCGCTCTGGACCGCCGCAGCAATCCGTGCGGACGCCGGGCATGCTCGTTGTCGGGGCCGCGGTAATCGCACTGGTGGTATCCGTCACCGGATTTGCGTTGGGCGAGATCGGCATTGGTCTCTCGGCGGCCATTGCCGGACTGATGGCATTGGGCGTCGGGCTGGATTGGCTTGCCATGGACGGCAGGCGAATCCGCCAGGCGGAACGGGAATGGCTCGGAAGCCACCCCGCGCGGTGACGCCCGCGGCTACTGCAGCGCGGCCAGGTTTTCTACCGACGTGCGCACATCGGTGCGCAGCACGCGCGCCACAACCTTGCCGACCGGCCCGCTGAGCACCCCGCCGCCGATGTCGGCGTTCAAGTGAAAGACGGACCCCGGTTGAGTGTCGGTGACGTCCATCGCCACGGTGATCCGAATCCCACCCCGACCGCGGCCTTGCAGCTCAATCGATTTGGGTTCGTCGTAGCGGGTCACCGTCCAGTGCACGACGTTGCGGAATCCTTTGACCTTGATGCACGACGAGACTTTGGTGCCCTGCTCGATCGTCGACGGCATTTCACCGCGCCAGCCACCGAAGATGGTCATCCATTCCTCGAATCGACCCAGATCGGACGCCAGTTTCCAAGCGGCACTGGGGTCCAGATCCGACGTCGTCGAAACATCTACTTGCGCCAAAGTTTGTCGCTCCTCTTGAACCGTCCCGAGCGTTCAGTCGAGGTTCTACATACCCGCGCCGAGGGAACCGCAAAACGCGCGTTGCGTCACCGTCTCGGCCGGCCGGCAATTTGCCGGCGCATGCACTACGGCCAGGCCTCGTTCAACTTCTCTTCGACGTCGATGACCTGCGCGGCCTGCGAGTGGGGCGCATCGATCTCGTCGGCGACGTATTGGGCGATGAATCGGCGAATCTCACCGTCCACACCGGCCAGGATGCGCAGTATCTCGCCGCGGAACGACTTCGACGACACATTGACGGTGATATCGGAGGGTCGCGGCTTCGCGACGTCGACGATCAGGATCAGCGGCTCGGCCGCGCGTGCGGTCGCGCGCAACGCGATGTCACCGGAGACCTGAAAACGCTGCTTGTCGAGCCGCAGATCCAGCAGCAGATCAATCGAGAGCGGAATGTGAACGACGAAGGTGATGCTGTCCCCCAAGCGTCGCGTGACCCGCGGGTCTTGGATCTTGACGTTGGCGCTGACCTTGGCAATCCCGCCGGGTCCCTGGGCAATCGGCTCCATCGCGAATTCGTTGCCGGCGATGTCGGCGAATGCGGCGGCGACACGCTCGGGCGTGACGGCGACCTCGAAGAATCTGCGTCCGAATTCTTCGTAGGTGACGTAGTCGTGGTTTTGCATAGGCTTATACCGTCTCACGGCATTTGCCGGAAACTTCGCAGATCTGTCCGCGTCGCAGGAATTTCACCCTTCTCCGCCCCCACGGGATCGCGTTGTGAACAACGCCACACGTCGGCGCTTCGATTCGGTGTGTCGGCCGACGGCCTGGGACGCTTGACGACGGAGGTGTTGGAGTCTGATGGGCGCCCACGAATCAATTGAGCCGCGCTCAGCCGTCTCCCGGGTCGAGGGGGTACTCGCCTGGCTTGGTGGCGGTCACTGGCGCGAGTTGAGTGAACGCCACGAGCGGTCCACCCACGCCGTCGCCGGCGCAGTGGTGCTGCTCGGAGCTGCGCTGGCCTGGCTGGTCGCGGCCTTGGCGGTCAAGGCGTCGGCACGCTGGCCGCTGATTGCTGTCGTCGCGCTGACCCCGATGTTCGGCCTGCTGGTCGGGGCTGTGACGCGCGGCATCGCCAGCGGCCCGCACCGAGGCTGGCCCGGCATCGCCGGCCGGGTGGTCGTTGCGGTGACGGTCGGCGTTGTCGTCGGCGAACTCGCCGCGCTCGTGGTGTTTTCCCGTTCGATCGACCACCATCTCGAGGACCGGGCGCTGCGTAGCGCCGACTCGGCGCCGGCTGTCGCGCAGGCGTCGGCAGCGCTGCAACGCGCCCGTGCGGCGCGCAACGGGCTCGACGACGCGGTCACCCAGGCCCGCAACGGCCAGGACAACGCCCTGGTCGTCGCGCGCTGCGAATACCACCCGAGTCCGGCGTGCCCACAGACCCACATCACCGGCGATCCCGGTGCCGGGCCCGAAACCCGAACGGCCAACCAGATTCTCGCCGATGCGCAGCGTGAGCTGGACAACGCGTTGGCGGCCCGCGAGACCCAGGCGCCCGCATTGGACGCGACGATTTCCCGCGAGGAGCAGGCCGTCAACGACGCCCGCGACCGGGTGCTTGCCGATGCCGGCCCGGGCGGCGTTGGCGTGCGCTGGATCGCGATGAACGAGCTCACCTTCGCGAGCGCCGGGGCGATGGTGTTGCGCTTGGCGACCATCGCGTTTTTCGTGTTGGTCTATTTGCTTCCCCTGATTCTGCGGGTGTGGCGCGCCGAGACCACTCACGATCGCCGCGTGACCGCCCGGGCGGAGCGTGAGCGCGCCGAACTCGACGCGGATACCGCGATCGCGATCAAGCGCGCCGAAGTCCGCCGCGAAGCCGAAATCCTATGGGCCGAGCATCAACTCACTCAGGCTCGGCTGGCCATCGAAGCACAGACCGAGATCGACCGGGAGCAGCAGCGCCGTCGAGTCACCGAAGCCATCGAGGGCCCGCGCCCCGCGCCGCCGGTGCGGACCTTCGAACCGGTGCAGGAAGACATTTACCTGCCGATCGCCGCCGAGGCGGAAGCCGCCAGTCGCGCTACCGCCGAATTGCCCGCCGGCACAGCGGATTCCCATGTCGATCTGACGCCGGCGGTGAAAAATCTGCCGGCGGAGGTCGAACCGGCCGGCGCGGTTGAAGTGCCGGACGAGCCCACCACTTCGGCCATCCCGTCGATCCCCAGGGCCGCGGCGCGCTGGATTCGTCCGCTGGTGCCGCCCTTCGTCGCGCGGGCGATCGACACCACCACGGCACCGCTGCGCACCGCGCGCCACGTGTTCGAAGAGGTCGAGGAGATCACGTTCGCGCTCAGGCGCACTCGCAAAGTCACGTTCGACGCCGAAAGCTCTGGCCCAGGCGAGCCGCGCTCGTCGACGGCCGATACGCAACGTCCCGAGCGGATCGCCTCCGCGCGCGAGCACCACGAGACTGACGACCACCCGGCCCCGCGCGTGAATCAGCACCGTGCACCGGGACTGCGCGTCAAGGGCGCCGACGGGCTACCGCTGGCGCCCGCGGACAGCGATCGCACTCCGGAGTTGTCGCAGCGTGAGGGCCCGCGCCAGCTTCGCCCGCCCGAAGGGCCACGCCAACTTCCGCCCGGGAAATAGCCGCGAATCAGCCGACGGCCAGCTCGAGGCGTTCGAGACGACGCACGAGAAGACTGGGCAGCCACTGTCCAACGTCGGCTTGTGCGATCGTCGAGGTCCGATCCAGCAGCAGGCGCAATACGATCGTGGCTTCCAGGCGTGCCAGCGCGGCCCCGACGCAGAAGTGTGCGCCTTTGCCAAAACTGATGTGCCCCTTGGTTTCGGCGCGATCCAGCAGGAACTCCCCGGGCCTGTCGAAGTGGGCCGGGTCGCGGTTGGCCGCACCCCACAGCAGCAACAGGTGCGCGTCTGCGGGCAGCTCGACACCGGCCAGCACGGTGTCGTTTCGCACATGTCGGTAGTGGCCCCGAAACGGCGGCTCGTAGCGCAGTGTCTCCTCGATGAATGCCGGGAGCAGCGCCGGGTTTTCGCGCACCTGTTGCTGGATGTCGGGGCGGTTCGCCAGAATCCAGGCCGCGCTGCCCAGCAGCGACGCGGTCGACTCTCCCCCGGCGGCGAACAAGATCACCATCATCACCTGGGCGGCGAAGGTTTCGAGCTCGCCCGAGGCACAGGCAACGGCAAGCTCGCCCAGCAGGTTGTCCTGGGGATCCGCTGCGGCGAGATCGAACTGCTGGCTGATATAGCCGCCGAGTTCCAAGACCGCGATCCCCGCGGCGGCCAGTTGTTCCTCGCTGACCAGACCTTCCACTGTCTGGGTGGCCGCGTAGCCCCACTTCATCAGCTGCGCGGCATCGGTCGTGGGGACCCCGATCAGCTCTGCCACCACCATCATCGGCAGGCGGTTGGCGACGGCGTCCATCCATTCGATGCGCCCGTCGCGACAGCCCTCGTTCCATAACCGGTCCGCGGTATCGGTCGCGAATTGCTCGATTGCGCGAACTCGCCGGGCCGCCAACTGGCGCACCAGCAGCTTGCGGTGCACGGCGTGGGCGGGATCGTCCGCGGTGGCCAGCACGTGGGTCGCGCCGCCGAGCGGCTCCATCTCGAACGCCTTGATGCCGCCGTCGGGGGTGTAGGTCAACGTCGCGGTCAGGTTCGCCGAAAAGTCCTCGGGCCGGCTGATGGCGTCTTCAACGGCATCCCAGCTGCACACGGCGTAGAACTCGGAATCACCGATCCGGTGCACCGGCCCCGCGCTGCGCATGCGCTCGTACAGCGGGTAGGGATCCTGCAGAGATTCGGCACCGAGGAACGTGTCGGCCTGGGCTATGACTGTCACAGATTCAGCCTGCGAACACCGATATCACCACGTCAACGGTCATGCGAAAAGTTGAAAGCCGCCACGCGGCGCTCCCCGATCGGGCTGTCTCAGCGGTGAACCCGAACCTGCGACTATGGTGAGATAAAGGACTCCATTCGTCTCAGCATGAGATGAAAACGTTTTAAGTTCTCGCGACGAAGGTGGTAATCGATGGCGCGAGACGACTGGCTGGTCGGGGGCGACCGCCGCAAGATCGCGACCGAGCGCATCTATGCCGCCGCCACCGAGATGATCATGCGCGAGGGGCCGGACGGCTTTGACATCGACGCGCTGGCCAAGCGTGTCCATTGTTCGCGGGCCACCATCTACCGTTACGCCGGCGGCAAGGCCGAAATCCGCGATGCGGCCATCACCCGCGCCGCGTCGCGCATCGTCGAGACCGTGCGGCAGACCGTCGAGTCCATGAGTGGTCCGGAGCGGGTCGTCACCGCCATTACCGTGGCGCTCAAGCTGATCCGCGCCGATCCGCTGTATCAGCTGATGATCAGTCCGCTGCGAGCCGGCGATATGGCCTGGCTTACCGGATCACCGCTATTGGCCGGGTTCGCCACCGAGCTGACCGGCCTCACCCACGGCGATGCGCAGGGCGCCCAATGGGTAGTCCGCGTGGTGCTGTCGTTGATGTACTGGCCGGTCGGCGACGACGAGGCCGAGCGCCAGCTGGTCGAGCGTTTCGTCGCGCCCGCCTACGCCGGCTGAACGCGGTTACTCGTCGCCGAACGCCCCATGGAGCTCGGGCAGGAATCCGGCCAGGTGGTTCATCTCCTGCGCGCAATGCACGAGCAGATTCCGGGCGTTGGCTTCCGGGTTGCCCAGTATACGAGATGCGATGGGGCGCAGAGCCATTGAGGCAACCCCGGGAGCGTTGCGCACCGCGATATGCGGTCCGCCCATCCAGAACCGGGACCGCATTTCGGATCCGGTCGGCGTGGACCGGACGTGATGGATGAACCATCCGACATCCACCGGAGCGTCACTGGCGCCCAGCCGGGCGCAGATCGCCACCGCATCCTCGCTGTCGGGCGGACAGTCCATCTCCGCGGGAGCAACGAATTGGATTGCGCCATTGAGCATCGTCGAGCCGATGTACTCGCTGATCAACGACCAGCGGCCGATGTAGCGCTGGGCGCCTCGACGGGCGTCCGCATCGTCCGAGCCGTCCTTCCAGGCCGCGGACAGGTGCGCCCGTGGATGCCACAGCTTGTACCGGCGGGTGTCACTGCCATGCCAGCCGAACCACCAGGACCACATCGCCGGCGTGACACCGGGCATATCGGTGCGTACCGACACCTGATAGCTGCCGTCGTCCAGGACGCCGTAGCCGTTCTCGGTCTGCTGGTAGCCCTCCTCGGCGACGCCCGCGGCGTCTTCGAACGCCGGCATTGCCATCCCCCCTTGCGGACCGTGTTCCAGCGCCTCGACGACATGTGTTGGCAGCGAGGCCATTTCGGGATTGAAGAATTTACCGAACGGTGTGTTCGCGTCCTCGTTGCGGTAGCCGAGGTAAAGATCGCCGGCCATCAGAGTCGTCCCATCCACGCATTGAACAGACCATCCGGGTCGTAGGCCGCTCGTATCTTGTCGAGGCGGGCCATCGCTTCGTCACTGGCGAATCGGGCCGGACGCTGGCCGAGGTTCTCGTCGGCAAGCTGAATGCCCGTGGCCAGATGCGACATCGCGGCCATGTTGGAGCGCGCCCAGTCGCCGTACTTCGCGTCGTCGGACTCGTTCTTCCAAGCCCCGTACAGGGCGAGGTAAACCTCGTCTTCGATGCTGTAGGCCATGTCGGGGCGGGCCGGCGACGGCCCCCAGTTCAGCCACAGGAAGTGCGACGGGTGGTCGGGAATCGTGTCGATGATGTTGTGAATGCCCGGCAGCAGATCCTCGGCGGAGGCCGACGTCCACATGTTGTCGGCGGCGTAGCGGTGGTCGGACAGGTAGTTGCTCATCACGGCGGTGTACCAGGTGGGCATGTCGGTGGCCAGGTAAGGAATTGCGACCAGCGCCTTATCCACAACCGGCACCGTACCGAAGATGGCCAGGGCCTCCTGGGCTTGTTTCTCGGTGTCGGCGAATGCCGGCGACGCGAAGGTGATGGCCGGCGTTTCGATGTTCATGTTGGGGACGCTTCTGCTTGCCACGATTTGCATTTCGACGCGGCGGTCCACCTCGGCGCTGACGTTGCGCGCCCACGTGTATATCTCGTCGGCGAGCTCGATGGGATAGACGTAGACGCTGGTGCCGCAGGCGCCGGGGCGTGGGTACAGCTTCAGGTAGAAGGAGGTGACCACGCCGAAGAAGCCCGGGCCGGCGCCGCGCGCGGCCCAGTACAGATCGGCGTGATTGTCTGCGTCGCAATGGATTTGCTCGCCCTCGGCAGTGATCACATCCAGGCCGATGACGTTCTCACACGCCAGGCCCCAGACCCGGCTGTTCCAGCCGTATCCGCCCTGCAGTAGGTAACCGCCGACGCACACACCCTTGCAGTGTCCGGCGGGAAAGAACAGATTCTGCGCTTCCAGCTCGGCCATCAGGATGCTGCCGCCCTTGCCGGGGCCGACCACGGCGACGCCCTTTTCGGCATCGATACTCGCGTGATTGATCCGGTTGACGTCGACCAGCACGGCGCCGTCGCGCAAGTGATTGGCCGCCCAGCTGTGGCCGCCCGAGCGGATGTTCACCTTGAGGCCGTTGGCCTTGGCATAGCGCAGGGCGCTGACGATGTCGTCGGTGTCGACCGCCGCAACGATCAGCTCCGGGTAGCGCGCGGGGACTCGTTGGTTCCATACCGTGCCGCGGCGAGCATCTTCGTATCCGGCGTCGCTGCGAAAAAAGTGCCGCCCTGCGGGTAGCGAACTCATCTGGAGCTCCTTAGATCCATATTGCGGGTCTTGGTAGTCCGCACTGCGGAACACTATAGTGGAAGTGTGGCACCCACGGAACCCGCTTCGCCCACGAATCGCGACGAAGGCATCCAGGTGCTGCGCCGGGCCGCCGCGGCGTTGGACGAGATCGCCGCCGAGCCGGGACGGCTGCGGCTGGTCGACCTCGGTGAGCGGCTCGGACTGGCCAAATCGACGGCGCGGCGCCTTCTGGTCGGTCTGGTGGAAGTCGGGTTGGCCGGGGTGGATTCACAAGGCCACTTCTCGCTGGGCGAGCGATTGCTGGGGTTCGGCAGCGCCGCGGGACCGCACGTCTCGGCGATCTTCCGGCCGACCATCGAACGGGTAGCGCGGGCGACCGACGGTGAAACCGTCGATTTGTCCTTGTTGCGTGGCCAGCGGATGTGGTTCGTCGACCAGATCGAATCCTCACACCGGCTCCGCGCGGTCTCTGCCGTCGGTGTCCGATTCCCGCTGGAAGTGACCGCCAATGGCAAGGCGGCGCTCGCGGCGCTGGACGACACCGAGGCGGAGGCGATGATCTCCAGGTTCAGTGCCGGCGTGGCCGAGCGGCTTCGCCGCGAGCTCACCGAGATCCGGCGTAGCGGGATCGCATTCGACCGGGGCGAGCACACCCCGGGAATTTCGGCGGCCTCCATCGCGCGACGGACGTTGGGCGACAACGTCGTCGCCATCTCGGTGCCGGCTCCCACCGAGCGCTTCCTGGAAAAGGAGCAGCGCATCATCGCAGCATTGCGCACCGCGGCCGACTCACCGGCCTGGAGTCGTTGACGAGGCGTGAAGGGGCGGTGAAGACTCGCCGACGGACCGCCGCTAGTGCCCGATCGTCGGCGTCAGTCCCGTGAATTCTTGACGTGGGTTGGCACGGCCGTGGTACCCCCCAGGGACCCCGGCCGCGCCAAGATCGTGATCACGTCTCAGCAGCTCAGTGCAGCTGCTCCGCTGAACAGTTGACCCCACTCGTGGCGCGCAGCCGACTGCGCCTCGATGAAGCTCGATGTCTTTTCGCCCTCGCCGGCCAGGTGCACGAGCGCCCATGCCATCGCGAATACCGGAACCTTGTGACGCAGTGCCGCAGTGTGCAATTCGTCGAACGCCGTCTCCGAACGGCACCGGCGAAGGCCGATGATGATCCCCCGCGCGGTGTCGAGAATGCGGCCGGAGTTCGGTCCGCACGAGGAAGGTGCGGGAACCCAGTTCGCCATGCTCTTCATACCTCCTGTCGCCCTTAACGAAAATCCGCTACTCGGCATAGCGAACAAGAATCCGTGCCAGAACGCATGACTCGCGATCGGGATTCTCAAAGGCGCACTGTGCCATGATTTGTCGAATGGCACCGTTATGCCATACCGCCGCCGATACTGATATGTGGTCGTGATCGTGTCGGTATGCGCCGGTAGTCACGTCGGCGGCATCTCAGTTCCGAATTAGGTTGCGAGCGAGGTCAACTCGTCAAACCCCGCGACGATGGCGTCGTAGAAGACATCATAGTCGGGTATCGCGACGGTATCGACGTTGATGCCGATCGCGCAGGTGTCGACGTAGGTCAGCAACGTAACATTGACCGACGCTCCGATCGTCGGACCGAATGCGTATTGGGCGCGTACCGCCGCCCCGCCCAGGTAGACCCGCACCGGCACTCCCGGCACGTCGCTGGCCACGAAGTCGACGTGACGCAGTACCGAACCGATGTACCAGCGCGGCATCAGGTTCAGCGCGCCGGCGATCAACTGCGTATAGGGCAGCGATCTCTCATCGCGCACCGCGCCGGTGCGCTGGTGTATCGCCTTGATTCGTGCGGCCGGGTCGGCCTCGCTCACCGGCACGTCAAAGCGCATCAGCGTGATCCGGTTTCCTCCCATCTCGTCGGCGGCTGTGCGCAGACTGATCGGCATGGAAAGGTGCAGATCGCCGATCTCGACCCCGTGTTTCTCGTGGTATTGCCGCAACCCACCGGCTACGCCGGCGACGAACGCGTCGTTCAGCGCGCCCCCGCATCGGTGCGCTGCTTCCCGAAGGAGCGACTTCGGCACCTCATGGACACCGAGTCGCCGGATCAGGCCACGCTCGGTGATCAGCGGTGACCCGGTCCGGGCTATCGGCCGCACCGTCCGGTAGACCGATGCCGTGGTCGCCGCCGCGGATCGGACCGTCGAGATTGGCCGCCGAACACTGTCGATCAGCAACCGTGGAGCCGTCTTGACGACACCGATCAACGCCTTGCCCATCAGGTCGGCGTCGTATCGCCAGGAGTCGCGGTAGTCCCCCAGCAACGACGGGTCGTATCCCTGCGGCTCGGGCGGCAGGGACTCGTGCGGATAGATCTCTTCGGACAGGTTGAACAGGTTCATCGCGATCTGGACGCCCCCGACTCCATCGGTGAGCGCATGGTGGAACTTGCAGATCATCGCCGCGCCACCGTCTTTGAGGCCATCGATCAGCGTTACCTCCCAGAGCGCCCGCGCCCGGTCGAAGTCCTGCATCTCGGCCAATCGGGCCACCTCGAGTACGTCCTCGATCCCACCGGCCCCCGGGCAGGAGGTTCGGCGAATGTGGTAGCCGAGGTCGAAGTCCCGCACGTACTCCCACCGCGGTGGGGCCGGCGGTGGTGACGCCACCACCCGCTGCCGAAACATCGGTAGTTTCCTGCTGATCAGGTCGAGTCGGTCACGCACCTCATCCCAGTCCGGGGATCGGTCCAGCAACACGATGCTGACCACAGTTGACCGCAGCCGTGGATCGGCTTCCATTGCCCACGTGAAGGCATCGCTGTTGCGCATGAAGGTGGCCATGATGTACCTCGGGCACAAACCTACGACTCGTAGCCGCCGTCGTCATCAGTTTGTTGGCAGACAATGACTTTGGTCCCTCGGATAGGAGCCGTTTGTCAACTGTCGGGCCGGTGGCGTGGTCCGCCGGTATCAGAGGATCGAGTTGAGATCCTTCGCTTTTGCGATGTCGTCCCACTCGACGCCGAGCTCGAGCAGAATCTCCTCGGTGTGCTGACCATGTTCTGGAGCCCGCGCCGGAAGTGGGGGCGTTTCGTTGAATTGGACCGGCGCAGCGACGATTCGATATTCCTCGCCGTAATCGTCGACGTTTGTCACCACGTAACCGTTGGGTTCCACTTGCGGGTCGTTGAGTGTCTCCCTCGGTGTGGCAAGTGCGCCCCACACGCCCGGTTCGCTTGCGAGCACCTGCTGCCAGTGCGCGAGGTCCTGGCCGGCGAAAGTCTTCGCGACGATCTCGGTCGCCGCGGCCGCGTTCGCGATCAGATTGCTCGACGGCACGAAGCGCTCGTCGGTGGCCAACTCCGCAAGTCCGATGCGCTCACAGAAGCCGGCCCAGAATTTGTCGGGTTGCAGGAAGACCAGCTGGATCCATCTGCCGTCCTTGGTCTGGTAGCGGTTCACCAGCGGATTGATGGCCAATCCCGGTGGGGCCCCGGGAATTCCGTCGATATCAAAGAAATCGGCGGCACAGATTGACGGCGCGATGGACCACATCGCCTGGGCCAGGAGGGAGGAGTCGACGATTGTCGGCTCGCCGGTGCGTTCCCGGTGGAACAGCGCCGCGCACACGCCACCGGCCAGCGTGGCCCCGCCTTGCAGGTCCCCGAAGCCGGGGCCCTGAACCGCCGGCGTATCGATCCCGAACGGGGTCAGGGTATAGGCGACCCCGCCGCGCGCCAGGTAGGTGGCCGCATCGAAGCCGCCGCGATCGCGGTCCGGGCCGCGGACCCCGAGGCCGGTGCCCCGCGCGATGATGATCTTCGGGTTGAACGCGCGAATGTCGTCGACCGTAAGCCGCGCGCGCTCCAGTGCGCCGGGCAGCCAATTCGTCAGGAATACATCCGCAGTGGCCAACAGACGGCCGAACAATTCGCGGCCCGTCTCGGATTTGATGTCGATGCCGATGCTGCGCTTGCCGCGGTTGCCCAACTCGAGGATGAAGTCGGCATCCGGGCGGGCCGCTTGGCGGGTGAAGCCGCCGACGACCAGCGCGCGGCCGGGATCGCCGAACGCCACGCCCTCGACCTTGATGACGTCCGCGCCCCAGTCGGCCAGCGCCGCTCCGGCCGAGGGGACATATGTCCAGGACGCCAACTCGACGACTCGCACCCCTTGCAGAACGCCTGACATCGCCAACCCCCTCGTCTCCGTCTGTTCTTGCTATTTTAGATATTCTAGTTACTCTAAGGGATATTGATAGCCCGGCCACTGCCACGTGCAGGTTTACGTGGAGAAGATGCGATGGAGCCGATCGTTGGTAACGAGCCGCCACGCGGGCCCCAACTCGGGTCGTTGGAAGTAGCCACCGGGACAAAGGATCAGCGATGGGCAGGGTAACGGGCAAGGTCGCCGTGATCAGCGGCGCCGCGCGGGGTCAGGGACGATCGCATGCGCGGATGCTGGCCGCCGAAGGTGCCGACATCATCGCGGTCGATCTGTGCGAGGACATCGACACGAACGAGTACCCGTTGGCCCGGCCGGAGGATCTGGACGAGACAGCACGGCTGGTCGAAAAGGAGGGACAGCGCGCGTTCACCGCGATCGCCGACGTCCGCGACCGGGTGGCCTTGTCCGCTGCGATCGATGAGGGTGTCGCCGAACTCGGGCACCTCGACATCGTGGTCGCCAACGCGGGTATCTGCCCGCTCACCGCGGGTCTGCCCCCGAAGGCGTTCGCCGACGCCGTGGACGTGGATCTGGTCGGCGTGCTCAATCTCGTACACGCGAGCCTCAAACACTTACAGGCCGGCGCGTCGATCATCGTGATCGGTTCCAACGCGGCATTCATGTCGTCGATGAACACCACCGGCATCGACGGCGGTCCCGGCGGTGCTGGCTATGCTTTCGCGAAACTGGCTGCGGCGCACTATGTTAACGACTTCGCACGGGCGCTGGCACCGTTCTCCATCCGGATGAACGCGGTACATCCGACCAACGTCAACACCGACATGTTGCACAGCCCGCCGATGTATCGCGCCTTTCGGCCCGACTTGAAAGAGCCGACGCGCGAGGACGCCGAACCGATTTTCCCGTTCGTCCAGGCGATGCCTATCCCCTATGTCGAACCCGAGGACATCAGCGAGGCGGTGCTGTTCCTCGCCTCCGACGCCGCGCGCTATATCACCGGACAGCAGTTGCGCGTCGACGGCGGCGGCTTCCTCAAGGTCAAGCCATGGTCGGGCGCATGACGGTGCTCGCACCAATCAGACTGCACCACAACGGAACAACGCGATGACCGCTACCGAATCCCGCGACGTCAACCGCCTCTACGCCTTGATGGTGCTGATGAAGGCGGCCGACGACCGGCTGTCCAAGGGCATCGGCACCGGCGAGTTCATGTGCGTGTACTGGCCGTCGCGTGGCCAGGAGGCGATCGCCGCCGCGATGGGTATCGCGCTGCGGCCCGACGACCAGCTGGTGACCACCTACCGCGGGCTGCACGATCTGATCGGCAAAGGTGTCCCGCTCGAGGAGATCTACGGCGAGATGATGGGACGCACGGTCGGTGCCGGTCGCGGCAAGGGCGGAACCATGCACATCGCCAAACCCGAGGTGGGAGTGATGCTTTCGACCGGTATCGTCGGTGCGGGACCGCCGGTGGCCGTGGGGCTGGCGATGGCCGCCAAACGCAAGGGGCTCGATCGCGTCACCGTGGTCAGCTTTGGCGACGGCGCCACCAATACGGGGTCCTTTCACGAGGCAGCCAACATGGCCGCGCTCTGGGATCTGCCGATGGTGTTCGTCTGCCAGAACAACCAGTACGCCGAAATGACGCCGACGCACGACACGATGAAGCTCGAGCGGGTCGCCGACCGGGCCGCCGGATACGGAATGCCGGGCGTTCGGGTCGACGGCAACGACCCGCTCGCGGTGCGCGCCGCGCTGGACGAGGCACTGCGGCGGGCGCGCGGCGGCGAGGGCCCCACCTTCATCGAGTGCGTGACATTCCGCTTCCGGGGCCACTATTTCGGCGATCGAATGCCCTACATCCCGAAGGAACAACTGGAAGCGGCGATGGCCGCCGATCCGGTGCCGCGCTTCCGGAGGCATCTCGCCGACGCCGGCATCGCCGACGAGCAGGAGCTCGCGCGCATTGACAACGAAGCGCTGGCCGCAGTGGAAGCCGCCCTGCAGACGGTGATGAGTGCGGAGTCCCCCACGGCCGACGAACTCGACCGCGACGTGTACGCAACTGCGATCAAGTTCCCGGTGTAAAGACATGGATGAAAAAGAGATGACGATGCGCGAGGCGCTGAACCTCGCGCTGGATCAGGCGCTGCAGGCCGACGACCGAGTGTTCCTGCTGGGTGAGGACATTGCGGATCCCGGTGCGTCCGGACCGACGGCGGGGTTGTCGACGAAATACGGGAACGACCGGGTGTTGGACACGCCGATCTCGGAGGCCGCGATCGTCGGTGCGGCGATCGGCGCCGCGATCGACGGACTGTTGCCGGTGGCCGAAATCATGATCATGGACTTCATCGGCATCGCCGCCGACCAGCTGATCAACAACGCCGCCAAGCTGCGGTTCATGACCGCCGGCCGCACCACGGCGCCGATCACCATTCGCACCCAGGTCTATGCGGGGCTGGCCACCGGCGCCACGCATTCGCAGAGTCTGGAGGCGTGGTTCATGCACATCCCGGGGATGAAGGTGATCGTGCCGTCCACCCCGCGAGACGGTAAAGGCCTGCTGGCCTCGGCGATCTTCGACCCCGACCCGTGCCTGTTCGTCGAGACGATCCGGCTGCAGGGCAAAAAGGGGCCGGTTCCCGTTGATCCCGGGTTCTCGATTCCCCTGGGCCAGGCCGACATCAAGCGGCCGGGCACCGATGTGAGTCTGATCGGCTACGGCCGCAGTGTGCACGAGTGCCTCGCGGCAGCGACTACCCTCGCCGACCACGACGTCAGCGCCGAGGTCGTCGACCTGCGCACCCTGGTGCCGCTCGACGTCGACACCATCGTCGAGTCCGTGCGGCGTACCCGCAGGGCCGTAATCGTCCACGACGCAGTGCAATTCGCCGGCCCCGGGGCAGAGATCGCCGCGATCCTGCAATCGGAGTTGTTCGGCGAGCTCGCCGCACCCGTGGAGCGGGTAGGCGCGCGGTTCGTGCCCAACCCGGCCGCCGCCGCGCTCGAGGCGCAGGTGTACCCGTCGGCGACCGGAATCGTCGAAGCGGCCCAGCGCACGGTTGCGAAGGCGAATGCGCATGGCTGACTTCGTTATTCGCATCCCCCGGGTATCGGTTGCGGTGTCCGAAGCCGAACTCACCGGGCTGCTGGTCGGCGCCGGCGAGCACGTCGAGGCGGGCACACCGATCTACGTGATCGCCACCGAGAAGGTGGAGCAGGAAATCGAAGCGGGAGCATCCGGCACCGTCCAGTGGACGGGCCAGGTCGGGACCATCTACGACATCGGCGCCGAAATCGGCGTCATCTCGTCATAACGGAAGGGCAAAGCATATGGACCTCAACGAGACTCGCGAACGCATCATCTACCAGAAGAATGGACCGATCGCGAAGATCATCCTCAACTGGCCAGAGAAGGCCAATGCGCAGGACCAGAAGCTGGCCGAAGAGGTCGACGCCGCACTACTGGACGCCGACCGCGACTACGACATCAAGGTCCTGGTGCTCAAGGCCAACGGCAAGGGTTTCTGCTCCGGGCATGCGATCGGCAACAATGCCGTCGACTACCCGTCGTTCGTGGAGAACGCGATGGTGACGGGCCACCCGTGGAAGGCGCAGTCGGATCTGTTCGTCAAGCCGACCCTGAACCTGTGGGAGTTCTCCAAGCCCACCATCGCGCAGGTCCACGGCTACTGCGTGGGCGGCGGGACGCACATGGGCCTGACCACCGACATCGTCATCGCCTCCGACGACGCCTACTTCTCTTACCCGCCGCTGCAGGGGTTCGGCATGCCGTCGGGTGAATGTTCGATCGAGCCTTGGGTGTTCATGAACTGGCGCCGTGCGGCCTACTACCTGTTCACCGCTGAGGTGATCGACGCGCGCAAGGCGCTGGAGGTCGGCCTGGTCAACGAAGTGGTCAAGCGCGAGGATCTCGACGATCGGGTGGACGCGATCGCCCGCCACATCGCCCAGGCGCCGCTGACGACGTTGATGCTCACCAAGGCCAATCTGAAGCGGGCCTGGGAGCTGATGGGCATGCGGGTGCACTGGCAGAGCTCCAACGATCTCGTCGCACTCGCCTCGATCAGCAAGGACGTACAGCAGCTGATCCAGACCGTCTTCAAGGACAAGGTGCTGCCGTCCGAACACGCGCGGCGTCAGGCCGCGGCCGCCGCACAGACCGACGGCGCCGCGGCGACGTAGGCCCGCTGGTGAACATCGCCGACCACGCGATCGCGCACGCACAGTCGCCGGCTTTGATTGCCGACGGCGGCGTGATCTCGTTCGGCGAGCTCTACGAGCGCAGCCGACGGGTCGCCGCGGCGCTACACGATGCGGGGTTGCGGCGCGGCGACGGTGTGGCCCTGGTGTTGCCGAATCGACCGGAGTTCTTCGAAATCACCTGGGGGTGCCAGCTTTCCGGGCTCTACTACACCGCCGTCAACACCCATTTCACGCCCGACGAGGTTGCCTACGTGATCGGCGACTCGGATGCCAAGGCGGTGTTCGTCGACGCGTCGATGCCCGAAATCGCGTCCCACGTAGGCGATGTCAACCCAACGGTCGGCGTCCACATCGGCGTCGGCGGCGAGCTGCCCGGTTGGACCCGATACGAGGACGCGCTGGCGGCGGCGGGTGCCGGCCCACCGTTGTCGGACGGATCCGAGATGCTCTACTCGTCGGGAACCACGGGCCGGCCCAAGGCGGTCCGCCGGCCGCTGCCGGTTGACGGCAACGGCTCCTGGGCGCAGTCGGTGCTCGAGCTGGCACTGATCCACAAGTACGGCATGGACCAATCGAGTGTGTACCTGTCCCCGGCGCCGCTGTATCACGCCGCCGGCGTGAACTACACGATGGCGGCCAGCCGGGTGGGTGCGGCGTCGATCATCATGAAAAAGTTCGACCCCGAGGCGGTCTTGCGACTGATCGAGACACACCGGGTGACGCACGCCCAGTTCGTTCCGACGATGTTCGTCCGGATGCTCAAACTGCCCGAGGCGGTGCGGCGCGGCTACGACGTCTCCAGCCTGCGCTGCGTCATCCATGCCGCCTCCCCCTGCCCGGTGGACGTCAAGCACCAGATGATGGATTGGCTTGGGCCGATCATTCACGAATACTACGGCGGCACAGAAGGATTCGCGGGTACCGTGATCGGCCCCGAGGAGTGGCTTGCCCATCCCGGCTCGGTCGGGATCCCGATGGCCCCGGGGCATGTGGTCGGCGACGACGGTCAAGAGCTTCCCATCGGCCAGGCTGGAGAGCTTTACTTCGAAGGTGGACCCGAATTCGAGTACTTCAAGGATCCCGTCAAGACCGTGTCGGTGTACAACGACCGCGGCTGGCGCTCCTTGGGGGACATGGGATACGTCGACGAGGACGGGTACATGTACTTGACCGATCGGTCGACGTTCACGATTGTCTCCGGCGGGGTGAACATCTACCCGCAGGAGGCGGAGAACCTTCTGGTGATGCATCCCAAGCTGGTTGATGCCGCAGTCTTCGGCGTTCCCAACGACGAGTTCGGCGAAGAGGTCAAGGCCGTCGTGCAGCCCGTTGCCGACGTGGACGCCGGGCCTGACCTGGAGGCAGAGCTGATCGCGTATTGCCGGGCCCACCTGGCCGGCTACAAGTGCCCGCGCACAGTCGAATTCGACCCGGAATTGCCTCGCGATCCGAACGGAAAGCTCTACAAAAGGCGCATTCGCGAGCGTTACTGGCAGGGGCGGGCATCACGAATCGTGTGACGCTGACACAAGGGATGACGAGATGGCTGTAGAAGCAGGTTCGAGACGCGCGAACTGGACGGCGTTACCGGTGCCATGGGCGGTGGCGGCCGTCGATCGAATTCCCAAGCAGCGCTACTACGACGCGGATTTCTACGCGCTGGAGGCCGAGATGTTGTGGCCCCGAGTGTGGCAGATGGCCTGCCGGCTCGAGGAGATACCCAAGCCCGGCGACTACGTCGAGTACGAGATTCTCGACGAGTCGATCATCGTGGTCCGGGTCGACGGCGAGACGGTGCGGGCTTATCACAACGCCTGCCGCCATCGCGGGGTAAAGCTGGTGGAAGGCAACGGGAATCGGCGTACCTTCGTGTGTCCGTTTCACGGCTGGTGCTGGGGCTTAGACGGCCGCAACACCTTCGTACTGCGGCCCGAGGCGTTCGCCGCGAACAACATGCGCCGAGATGACCTCGCACTCGTGCCGGTCCGCTGTGAGCTCTGGGGTGGTTGCGCGTGGATCAACCTCGACAACGGTGCGCCGGCGTTGCGGGAGTGCATCGAACCGTTCGCGTCGATCTATGACGCATGGCAGGTGGAAACGCTGCGCACCGAGTGGTGGCAATCCTGCCGACTTCCGGTGAACTGGAAATTGGCGACGGCGGCATTCATGGAGGGTTACCACGTTCCGCAGACGCACCCGCAACTGCTGCCGTCGAGCATGCCCACCACCACCGCGAAGCCCGGCCTGGCACAGACCAACCTGTATTTCATGCGGACGCTCGGCGAAGGCATGGCGGGCATGACGCATGAGAACGACGTCCGGATCGCCGAGGGCTTGCAGAACATCGACCTGCCGGTTGATCCCGCCGAGGCCATGGTCACCTGGCGCAGGACACTCAACGACGCCATCGTCGGCTGGCATCGGGCGCGGGGCTGCGATATGCCCGATCTCAACGAGTTGGAGCGGCGCGGCATCACCGAGGCAATCAATTTCGCTTTCCCCCACTACTTTTTGCTGCCGCAATACAGCAGCGCCTCGTCGTACCGGATCAGGCCGTTGGGGCCCGAGGAGACCCTGTTCGAGATCTGGTCGCTGACGCGGATCCCGCCGGACCAGGTCACCGGCAAGCCCACCCCACCGGAACCCATGGCACCCGACGACCCGCGCTGGCCGCCGATTCCCGCCCAGGACTTCTCCAACTTGCCGCGCCAGCAAAAAGGATTGCATTCCAAGGGCTTTGAGTTCATGCGGCTGTCCGACCAGATCGAAGGGTTGATCTCGAACTTCGAGCGGGTAATCGACGGGTTCCTCGCCGGCCTACCCCACGACGCGCTGGTTCCCGCGATCCAGAAGACCAACACCACGATCGACGTCCCAATCGCCGATCTCGGGTTCAGCTCATGACCACGCAGTGGGACCGCTCGGTGGACCTGCTGATCGCGGGCAGCGGCGGGGGCGGCATGGTGGCGGGCCTGGCGGCGCTGGACAGCGGACTGGAACCCCTGATCGTCGAAAAGCAGGCTCTGGTTGGCGGATCGACCGGGCTTTCCGGCGGGATTGTCTGGCTGCCCAACAATCCGTTGATGCGTGCCGACGGCATCGCCGATTCGCACGAAGACGGCCTGGCCTATCTGGCCGACGTGGTCGGCGATATCGGTCCGGCTTCCTCGCCGGCGCGCCGGGAGATGTTCCTGACCGCGGGCTACGAGATGATCAATTTTCTCAGCCGCAAAGGCGTTCGGTTGATCCGCTGTGCCGGCTGGAGCGACTACTACCCGAATCACAAGGGCGGCAACGAGTCCGGCCGCGCCGTCGAGGGAATCCCGTTCGACGCCGCCGAACTCGGCAGCTGGTACGACAAGGTTCAGCCGCCGCTGGCCAAGAGTTACGGGTACGTGGTACTCACCAACGAGCTTCGTTCGGTTCAGTACTTCAACCGTGCGCCCCGCGCATTCGCGGTCGCCACCAAGGTGTTCCTGCGCACCGCCGCGGCGCGTGCAAGGCGCGCACAGATCCTCACCAACGGCGCCTCGCTGATCGCGCAGATGCTCAAGGTGCTGATCGACCTGGGCGGTAATCAACCGCCACTGTGGACGGGCACCGCGATGGAAGACCTGATCGTCGAGGACGGCCGGGTCGTCGGCGCTCGCGTCAACCGGGACGGCGTCGCGCTGAACATCGAGGCGCGCAAGGGAGTTCTGCTGGCCGCCGGCGGCTTCGGCCACAACAAGGAGATGCGCCGCCGGTACAGCGGCGACCAACCCAATGAAGGCCAGTGGTCGATCGCCAACGCCGGTGACACCGGCGAAGTGCTGGAAACGGCAATGCGGCTCGGCGCCAAGACCGATCTGCTGGACGAAGCATGGTGGCTTCCTTCGGTTTTCATCGCAAACGGAGGAGCAGTCGCCGCATCTCTGGGCTCGGGACGGCAGCGTCCCGGCGCCATCTACGTCGATTCGACCGGCCGTCGGTTCTGCAACGAATCGAACTCCTACGTCGAAGTGGGCAAGGCGATGTACGCCAACAAGGCGGTCCCCTGCTGGATGATCTTCGACGACGGATACGTGCGTCGTTATGTCACCAGCTCCAATCCGCTGAAACGCAACCAGCACCTGCCGCCCGAGCTGATCGAGAAAGGCGCCGTCAAACGCGGCGCCACGATCGCCGACCTGGCCCGCCAGATCGACCTGCCGGCCGATGAGTTGTCGCGCACCATCGAACGGTTCAACCGTTTCTCCGCCAAGGGATTGGATCCCGACTTCGGACGTGGGCAGTCCGCCTACAACGACTGTCTCGGTGATCCGGGATATCGACCGAACGCCGCGATCGGGCCGCTCGACCGTGCGCCGTTTTACGCGACGCGTGTTCTGCCATCCGATGTCGGAACATGTGGCGGTGTGATCACCAACGAGCACGCCCAAGTGCTGGATCAGCAGGACCAGGTGATCGACGGCCTGTACGCGACGGGCAACACCACCGCGACGGTAATGGGCCGCACGTATCCGGGTGCGGGCGCGAGCATTGCCAGCTCGATGGTGTTCGGTTACGTCGCGGCACGGCATGCGGCCGGGCGCAAAATCGCCGGCGAGCAAAGCCGCTAGGAATTCTTGTCGTCGCGGTCGACGAAATCGCGTGGCTTCATGCCTGATTGCATCAGTTCGGCTCGGCGTGCCTGGACGTCGGTCGCGGCGCCGACCATGTTGGTCAGGATGTGGCTGACCTGAAGGTGCACCCGCATGCCCATCAGTTCCCATGCGCGCTTGACGTTGTTCTTCACCGCCATCAGTGTGGTCAAAGGGATTTGGGCGATTTTGCGCGCCATCTCCTCGACCGTGTCCTCGAGGTCGTCGCGCGGCACCACCCTGTTCAGCAGCCCCCACTCGAGAGCCTGCTGGGCGGACAGCGTCGGCGCCAGCAACAGCCAGTCCATGGTGCGATGCCAGTTCATCAGCAACCACGGCTCAATCATGGTGTGGCCGCCGGGTTCTCCGAGGCTTTGGGCAAGCGGCATCTGGAAATACGCGTCATCGGACGCCACGCAGAAGTCGGTCAGCAGCCCGAGGTAGATTCCGCCGCCCATGCAATAGCCGTGAATCTGCGAGATCGTCGGCTTCGGGAATTCCCACAAATACAGCGTGGGCCACAGAAATAGATCGGCGGTCCCTTTGTACAGGTCCTCGAAGGTGTTTCCGAAATCGGGATAGGGGTTTTCGTCCGGCCCCCAGCGGGCGACGTGGCCGCCGCAGAACCCCTTGCCGTTGGCTTTGAGGATGACGACCTTGATCTCGCTGTCGCGGTCCGCCTCGTGCAGGCAATTGTCGACTTCGGTGACGAGCACGGCATCCTTGGTATTGGCCTTGTCGACCCGATTCAGAATGATCCGCGCGATCGGCGGCTCGCGTTCGTAGATGATCGCTTCGAGGACGCGACGCTCCATCGGTTCGACATTACCCTGCGCGCAATTGGTTTTGCGGTTGCGTGATCTTGACGAGTGGAGTGAGCTGTATTGGGTGCGCACCGGGCTGTGCACAGGCCTAGATCGCGACGCATGAATGGAGCCGATATGGCGACTCCTTATGACCGCGCGGAGCGCCTGGATCTAGTCGCCAGGCTCAAGTCCTCTTACCCGGAACTCCCCGACGCACCCACCCCCGATCTGATCGATCACGATCGTTTCGCCGCGTACGTCAAGACACCGCACGACGTCGGCGGCGAGCCGGATGCCCCGATCGAATACGAGAACAAGCAGTACGAGATCTGGGAAGAGAACACCTACATCATGTGCGAGGTTCTCGGCTGGCGCGGTATCTGGTTGTCGGAGGAGCGGCGGCGGATGGGCAATGTCGACCTGGGCCGCGCGATCTATCTTGGTCTCCCTTATTACGTGCGCTGGCTGCTCGCCGTCGTGCGCGTGCTGGTCGAGAAACACCACATCGGGCTCAGCGAATTAGCCGAGCGCATGATCGAGGTGAAGGCCCGATACGAAGGGGGTCTGCAGGGCAAGGCATTGGAGGCCAAGCCCAAATTCGAGGGCGATCCCGCCAAGGTCGAACGCAACGAACACCACCTTCGCGCCGTCGGCACTGGCGACCCGCAGATATTCGCCGGTCAGGCCGGCGAGCCGAAGTTTCGGGTCGGAGACCGGATCGTGGTGAAGGAGCTGCCCATTCTGCTCTATACCCGAACCCAGGAGTATGTGCGGGGCGCGACGGGTGAAATCGCCGCCGTCACCTATGAAAGCCCCGCCGCCGAAGACGAGACCTGGGCCGGCCCCGATCAAAAACCCGAGTGGTTCTACATCGTTCGGTTCAACCTCGCCGAACTTTGGCATGCCTACACCGGTCCCAGCAACGACACCCTGCAAACCGAGATCCCCGAGCGATGGCTCGAAGCGGCCGGATCCGAGAGGGCATCGGCATGACCGATCACGATCACGATCGCACCGCCGCGCCGATGGTGGACGAGATCACCGACTTCGAGGTCCTTGAGATCGCCCTTCGCGAATTGTGTATCGAGAAAGGGATTTTCACCGCGGCCGAACACCGGCTGATGACCGAGTACGCCGAACAGATCGGTCCCACGCCCGCCGCGCGCCTGGTGGCTAGGGCGTGGCTTCAGCCAGCGTTCAAAGACTTGGTCGTTGCCGACCCGCTCGCAGCCAGCAAGGAAGTCGGCGTCGACTGGCTGCAACCGACGGGGTTCGGAACGCCCAGCGATTTCACGGCGTTTCACGTTCTTGTAGACACGCCCGTGCTGCACCACGTGATCGTGTGCACGCTGTGTTCGTGTTATCCCCGTCCGATCCTGGGCAATTCGCCCGAGTGGTACCGCACACCCAACTTCCGGCGGCGCATCGTGCGCTGGCCGCGCCAGGTACTCGCGGAGTTCGGGCTCTATCTTTCCGAGGACGTCGAGATCCGGGTGGAGGATTCCAATCAGAAACATCGTTTCATGGTGATGCCCGTACGCCCCGAAGGAACCGACGGCTGGACCGAGGACCAGCTGGTCGAGATCCTTACTCGCGATTGTCTGATCGGCGTCGCGCTGCCCAAGGCGGGGGTGACGACGAACGCGATCACCGCGACACGGCCCGCCACCCATCCGGTCAGCGACTGATCACCGCGGGTGGCCAGGTGAACAGTTCCGACCCGTCCACGATCGCGCCGTTGGCGAAAATTGTTGAACGCAACCAGATATGGGCCCGAATGGCCGCGAAGTACGGCGTCGAAAATCCGGTGCCGCCCTGGAAGACCAGCCTGGACGGCATCTGCGACGCACTTGACCAAAGTGCTTGTGGCTCAGAGGTACTCAACTTCGTCGAACGCCGCAACGAAGAGGACGCGCTGTCGGCGACGATCTACGCCGACCTGCCCTACCCGGAAAACCGGCTGGTCGCCCTGGCGCACTCGCTGGTGGCCCGCGGCGTCATCGGTGAAGTCGAGCTGGCCGAGCGACTGGCGGCAGTCCGGGCCCGGCTGGAAGCCTGACCACACGTGCAGCGACGAACATCACAACCCTCCAGCGTCGTCTTTTTCGTCGCGTGCGCTAGGCTGTGAACAACGTTGGTCTCATCTACCTCGAATACCGACGACGTCGTGGAACGCTTCCTCATCCTCCGGTGCCAGCTCAAAGTCTGAGCCCAACACCGCATCCAGATGACGTGCATCCGCACTAGCTTGTCTCGCGGCGATCGATTTTGCCGACCGGCAATCTCGCCACCATAGTGCTGATGGCCGCACGATGTACTCGTCGCCGGCTCGGCACCGATGCCTGAAAGGCACCGAAAAGTGACTACCGACAAAACATTTGCCGATCTCGGCGTGCCACGACCGATCGTCGGCGCACTCGCCAAGCGCGGCATCGAACATCCATTTCCGATTCAGGTCGAAACCCTTCCGGACACGCTGGCCGGCAGGGACGTGCTGGGCCGCGGGAAGACCGGCAGCGGCAAGACCCTTGCCTTCTCGATCCCGTTGGTCAGCCGACTCTCCGACGGAAACCGGCGCCCCTCGCGGCCATCGGGTTTGGTGCTCGCGCCGACCCGTGAGCTGGCGAGCCAGATCACCGCGACGCTGGAACCGCTGGCAACCGCATGCGGTCTGCGCGTCACGACGATCTTCGGCGGCGTTTCGCAATCTCGTCAGGTGAGCGCGCTGAGGGCCGGCGCCGACATCGTGGTGGCCTGCCCGGGCCGGCTCGAGGATCTGATGAAGCAACGGCTGATCAGCCTCGAGGCGGTCGAGAT
This sequence comes from Mycobacterium ahvazicum, assembly GCF_900176255.2. GTDB lineage: Bacteria > Actinomycetota > Actinomycetes > Mycobacteriales > Mycobacteriaceae > Mycobacterium > Mycobacterium ahvazicum. Next base: position 192,315 of record NZ_FXEG02000003.1, on the reverse strand, counting down.
CACTGTGATCGACGAAGCCGATCACATGGCCGATCTCGGCTTCCTGCCCGGCGTCACCCGAATTCTGGCCGCGACGCCCAACGGCGGCCAGCGGATGCTGTTTTCGGCGACCCTGGACAACGGCGTGGACAAGCTCGTCAAGCGGTTCCTCCGCGATGAGGTGTCACACGCCGTCGACAGTGCCGACTCGCCGGTATCCGCGATGACCCATCACGTGTTCCACGTCGCCAACGCCGAAGCCAAGAAGGAAGTCGTGCACCGGCTCGCGTCCGGCACCGGGCGCCGGATTCTGTTCATGCGCACCAAGCATCAGGCCCGCAAGCTCGCCAAGCAGCTCACCGAATCGGGAGTTCCGTCAGTCGACCTGCACGGCAACCTGTCTCAGCCCGCCCGCGAGCGCAACCTGGCGATGTTCGCCTCCGGTGGCGCCCGGGTGCTGGTAGCAACCGATATCGCCGCCCGCGGCGTGCACGTCGACGAGGTCGAACTCGTCGTGCACATCGACCCGCCCGCCGAGCACAAGTCCTATCTGCACAGGTCCGGGCGCACGGCACGGGCCGGCAGCGCCGGTGACGTCGTCACCGTGGTGTTGCCCGAGCAGCGACATGACACGCAGACATTGATGCGCAAGGCCGGTATCAAAGTCGCCCCTCAGCAGGTGACCGCGACATCGGAGGCGGTGCAAGCGCTCGTCGGCGAGGTCGCGCCCTACCAGGCGCCGGCGCCCGCCGCTGCGCCATCGCGCCCGCCCCGGCAGCACCGACCGAACGAGGGCGGCCACCGCCGCCGTCAGGGTGGCACTCGATCCGCGAAAGCCAATACCGCGCGCACCGACTCGGGGGCGCCGCACCGCACCGCGACACCGACCCGGCGGGTCGAACATCGCCGGCGATCCAGCCGCGCGCAGGGGTGATTCGCGGGGCTCAAGCCCGGGCCAGCAGCCAGGCTAGGCCCTGGCTCTCGCCTGCGGCGATGACGCCCAGTGCGCCGAAGGCCGACGCTAGCTCGCCCGGAGCCGCGCGAAACGGTCCCGGTTCGGCCCCGACTTCGCTGAGCGCCGCCGTGGCCAGCAGGCCGCCCGGCGCCAGGCGATCGATGAGCGCCTGGTCGAGGCGCCGGTCGCGGAATCTGTGGCAGACGATGACGTCGACGGGTGGGCCGTCCGGCAGCCCGTCGTCGAGGTCCACAACATCGAAACGGCAGCGTGCGTCAACTCCGCTGTGCCGGGCCAGTTCCCGGGCTTGGCCAATGCCGACCGCGGAGACGTCGAACCCGACGACCTGCAGGCCCCGCTGCGCCAGCCAGACGCTGGCGAGCCCCCGGCCGCAGGCGACGTCGAGCGCCCGCCCGGTTGTCGGGAAAATATCCGCATAGGTGGCGAAGGCAGCAGGAGGCCCGACCGCCGCGCCGGACGCCGGTTCCTTACTCGTGTACCGCTCGTCCCAACGGCGCTGGTCCTCCCGGGTCACAGCCGTCACCTTACGACTCCTACGGCACGCGAACCGCAGAGTCGAAAGTTCTGGACAACTGTCTGCGTTTGACGCTACGGGTCGGCGCTCGCGTATCCACCGATCGAGGCGAAACAGACGCCGTCGACGCAGTACCGGGACGTTTAACCGTCCTGGGACGCGGTGGTGGGCCGGGGGTGGCCGTTTTCTACAGTGGACGGGTGTCTAGAGAAGTGGCGCCTGCCGCCCGGTCGGCGGACGGTGCCGCAGGTGCGCGCCGCTCGGATCGCCGGCCAGGACAGACGATCCGCAAGGTCCTCGACGCCGGCCTGGCCGAACTGCGCGAATCGTCGTACGCCAACCTGACGATGCGGGCCGTCGCGGCGCGGGCCGGGGTGTCGCCGGCCAGCGCCTACACCTACTTCCCGTCGAAAAGCGCTCTGGTGGCGGCCGTCTATCTGCGCTTTCTGCGTGCGCTGCCGCTGCATACCGACGTCAACAACACCACCAAGACCAGGGTGAGCGCGACACTGCGGGACATGGCGGTGGCCGTGGCCGACGAGCCCGAGCTGAGTGCCGCCTGCGGAACGGCCTTGATGGCCGACGATCCGGCCGTTGCGCCGCTGCGCGAACAGATCGGCGAAGAAGTGTCCAAGCGGATCGCCGCCGCGCTGGGCCCGGGCTGGCCGCGCGCCGTGAAAACCACCCTCCAGATGACGTTCGCCGGCGCGCTGATGACGGCGCGATTCGTCAGCTACGAGGAGATCGCCGGGCAACTCGACGAGGCGGTCAACCTCATCCTGGGAGCCTCAGTTGCCTGATGAGCCTGCCGCACAAGTGGATTGACTGTTCAGGCCCACCGGTGTCAGCGTCCGGGCCGGCTCGCCGGCCCGCAGGAACTGGCCGAACCGCTGCTTGCCCAGCACCGGCGAGGCCTGTCCCGCGTTGAACACGGATTGCCCGGACACGAACACGTGCGTGACGGTGTCGTCGTTGCGGTTCACCATGCGCGACAGCCCGCCGTAGGACTCGACCGGTTGCTCGGCATACGCATCCAGCGATTCGTCGAGCTTGTCCGGGTCGATCACCACGATGTCCGCCCGGTCGCCTTCACGCAAGGTGCCCGCGTCGATCCCGTACCAGGCTCCGAGCTCGCCGGTGAGCCGGTGCACTGCCCGCTCGACCGACAGGAACGGTGTGCCGCGCTTCGCGGCGTCGTTCACCTGGCGCAACAGCCGCAGGCCGGAGTTGTAGAACGCCATGTTGCGCAGGTGCGCGCCCGCGTCCGAGAACCCCATCTGGACGCATGCGCTTTGCGCCAGCTTCCTGAGCAATTCGGGCCGGTGGTTGGAAATCGTGGTACGCCAGCGCAGCGCCTCGCCGTGCTCGAGCACCAGATCGAGGAACGCGTCGACCGGGTGCAGGCCGCCGCGATCCAGCCCAACCTGCCCGAAAGACTTGCCCACCACCGATTCGTTGGGGCACGCCACGATGTCGGCGTCGAAGAAGTCACGGTGCCACACGCGCGGTCCGTATTTCTGGTCGTAGTCCTTGCGGAACTGGCGCCGGTAGTCCTCGTCGCGGATCAGCTCGTTGCGGGCAAGCTCGTCCTGCAGATGCAGCGCGGCGGCGCCGGAGCCGAATTCTTCGAAGATCACCAGCGAAATCCCGTCGGCATACACTTCGAACGGCACCGGCAGATGTTGCCACCGAAAGTCACCGCCGAGTCGATTAACGACCCGCGCCGCGGCTTCCATCAGGTAGATGACCGGTGGCAAGGCCTTCACGTCGGCGGCCGACAGCAGACTGGTTTTGAGGCGACGGCGGCCCACCCCGAGCGAGGTCGCCAGCTGGGAGAAGATCGACAGCGGATTCTTGATGTCGGGACCGGACTGCAGGATCTTGTTGCGCCGCCGCAGAATAGCGTTGAGCCGACGCAGTTCGCGTGGCGTGGCGTAGGTCGACGGCAGGGTGCGCGACCTGCACACCTCACCGTCGAGCTTGTCGAAGAGCAATTGCTGAGAGGACATCCCGACGAAACCCTCGTCGAGCGCCTCGGTCAGCATCGACTCCATCCGCGCCAGTTCGCCCGCCGACGGCCGGATGTCCTTGCGGGTCGCCCGGTCGAGCCCCATCGTCGCGGCCCGCATATCGGAATGGCCGATGAACGCGGCCACGTTGGGGCCCAGGTTCAGCTCCTCGAGGGCGGCTACATACTCCTTCGGGCTGCGCCACGACCGGGCCTTGTCGAGCTGCTCGATGACGTAGCGGCGCGGAATCGCCTCGACGCGGCCGAAGATGTCGCCCGCGTCGACGTTGTCCAGGTACACCGTGGACAGCGAGCAGGAGCCCAGCAGCACGGTGGTGACACCGTGTCTCAGTGACTCGGAAAGCGCTGGTTCACAGAGTGTTTCGATGTCGTAGTGGGTATGGATGTCGATGATCCCGGGGATCACCCACTGTCCCGTTGCGTCGATGACATCGGCGCCGGTCGTGTCCAGCGCCTCGCCGGTGATGGTGGCGACGCGGCCGTCGCGCACCCCGATGTTGCGAACAGCCGACGGCGCGCCGGTTCCGTCGAACCAGCGTCCATTCATGATCACGGTGTCGTACTGCATGTTTCAGGCCTCCCGATTAGGAGTGAGCATACACACCGCCGATAGTGTCTTGTCATTGGTTGGCGGGTCGGCTGAGCGCGTCAGCAACGATCGTCTAGCTGCGACGATATGATCTAGCGGTGATGAGCACCGACAACATGTTTGCCGCTCGCTAGCTATGCGCAGTCACGGTTGGGCCGGGAACACGCCCGCCTCCGATGAGGAAGCGATCGAGCGAATCCTGGACGCGGCGGACAAGATCATCGACGAGCGCGGCTCGGCGATGCGGATCGCCGATGTCGCCCGAGCTCTGGGTGTGACCCGGCAAACCGTGTACCGGTACTTCCCCGGGACTCAGGCATTGCTGGTGGCGAGCGCGATGCGATCGGCAGACGGCTTCCTCGATCATCTGGCGGCTCACCTCAAAGGCATCACCGATCCCGTCCTGGCGGTGACAGAGAGTTTTGCGTTCTGCGTCGAGCAGCTGGCTTCCGACAATCAGCTGGAGTTGGTGCTGAACCGGCGCCACCGCGGAGGTCAGGCGATTTCCATCGTGTCGGATACCGCGCTGGCCTTCGGGCGATCGATGCTGCACCGCTTCGATATCGATTGGGAGCAGCACGGTTTCGACGACGCGGGCCTGGACGAGTTGAACGAGTTCACCCTTCGGCTGCTGCACTCGTTCCTCGCAGACCCCGGCCGGCCCGCCCGCAGCGGCGCGGATCTTCGGCGCTACCTGGTCCGCTGGATCGGACCGGCGATCGCCTACCCGCAAATCGCCCAGGCGATGGACCCGCTGCGGACTCCTGAGCCGCGCGCGCGGCGGCGGCCATCGGCGGCGTCCTGATCCGGGATCAGCCACTCAAAGAGGAGTGACCATGGTCGGACTTGGACAGCTCGCGTTGGACAGCGCACCGGCTTTCGGCGGTGTCTTACTGGCGCTGGCGGCCGTGCAATTCCGGGGTCCCGACTATCGGCAATTGATCCAGCAGGACATGGATCTGCTGGATCGCCTGCCACCCGAGGCCAGCGAGAGACGCGATGCGCTGCGCCGCTCGATCGATGCCAGGGTTGACGACTTGGTCGACGCAGCGAACCGGAGCCGTGCATTGCGCCGGGCCGCGATGTCGTACCAGGGCAACTGGCGCGATGTGGTGGTGATGTTGTGCGCGGTGCTCTTCACAATCGTCTGGTGGGGCGTCGACCACAGCCGGGGCAACTGGTTGCCGATGTTCATCCTGCTGATCCTGCTGTGCGTGGTGGCGGCCGGCTACGCGTTTCGTGGCGTGCTGCGTGCGGGCAGCGCTTTTCTGCACCGGCATAAAGGTGATCAGGACACACCAAAGTAACTGCGCGACAACGACTTCACTAGTGCCCGGCCCGGCGCGGGCGACTTACCGGCAGATACGAAAATGAGCAGGCGCTGGCGGCGAAAATGTGACAAAATCAACGCGTGAAGGCGTACGCCCTCCCCGTTTTGCTTTGTGCCGCTACAACGTCCACGTGGGCGGCGCTGCTGACTGCCCCCACTCCCGCTGTGTCCGCCGAACCGTGCCCCGATGTCGAGGTCGTGTTCGCCCGAGGAACCGACGAGGCGCCCGGACTGGGCGATGTCGGGGAGAATTTCGTCGATGCGCTGCGCGCGCGACTTGGCTCGAAGTCGCTTGCCGTGTATCCGGTCGACTACCCCGCGACCATGAGCTTCCCTAGAGCCGTCGACGGCATAAGCGACGCGGGCGCTCACATCGAACAGACGGCGGCGGCGTGTCCTAAGACCCAAATGGTGCTCGGCGGATACTCGCAGGGCGCGGCCGTAATGGGGTTCGTCACTGCTAACCAGGTGCCGGAAGGTGCCCGCATCGGGCAGGACCTGCAGCCCATGCCGGCCGAAGTCGCCAACCACGTTGCCGCCGTAGCGCTGTTCGGAAAGCCGGCGAGCCAGTTCATGAGCATGATCAACCAGCCGGCGGTGACAATCGGCCCGCTGTACGCGCCCAAAGCCATTGAGATGTGTGTCCCGAACGATCCCATCTGCGCGGGCTCGGGTGACTTCTCGGCGCATAGGCAGTACCAGCAGATCGGGATGATCGACCAGGCAGCCGATTTCAGCGCGAACCGCATTGCCGCGGCTACTCCCCCGACTCCGTCACCGGCGCCGGGATCGACACCGGGGCCGGGACACCCGCCGACGGCGACACCGGCACCGGTGCATTCGACTGCACCGTCGACCTCGCAGTCGCCGACGCCCGCGGCATCGCATCACCCCGGCCCGCCCCCGGGGCCTGCATCGGAGTTATCGACTCAGTAGCGGGGTGCGGCCTCGAGAACCTCAACGGCCGCGTCGACGTTGGGAATGATGGTCGGACCGTAGTGGCCCACCAGCTGCCCCAGCGCGCGGGCGATATGCGGGCCGACGATGCCGGCAGCCAGGATTTCTTCGGCCAACACAATGCCGTTGACGACGTGACCGGCGCTCAGTCGACCATCGGCAGTGACTTCGTAGCGCCATTCGCCGATCTGCACTCGCTCCGGTGCGGACCGGAAAAGGCCGCGCCGCGCCGGCGTCAGAATGACGCCGGGAACGCCGCAAAACACCCTGATCACTTGTCCGACTCCGCCGGGGCCGGCCAAGGCTGATCCGATCGCGCGGCTGGCGCGCTCAGGGTCGTAACTCGTCATCAATCACTCATCGGCAGCACGAACGAGGGTGTGATGGTCTGCGGCTCACTGGTGCGCCGAACCGCGGTGCCGGCCACGTAGAACTCGACGGTGTGATGCCCCCAGGCGTAGTTCGAGATGGCGAAATGCACTCCCACGACGCCGTTTGCGCCGTCGCGCTCGGCCTCGCTCTGCATGCGCGACATGGCCAGCTCCCGGGCCTGATAGCTGCCCTGCGTCCACTGCGGCATCTCGGCGTTGCGCCCGACCTGGCTGAGCGTCCGCAGAAAGCCTTGTACGGCGATGTGAAACACGCAGTTGCCCATCACGAATGCGACCGGTGCGAACCCGGAGCGCAGCAGGGTGGTCAGATCCTGGCCGGACAGGTGGCTGCTGAAGGCCTGCCCGTTGGGCCTGCGAAACGCTCCCGGCTTGGCGGCATATCGCACGGCGGTTCCGACCGCGATGAATTCGAGGTGTTCGCCTTCGCCCTGATGACGCCAATCGAGCCGCACACCCACCACGCCATCGGCGCCCAGCGCATCGGCCTCGGCCTGCATGCGCGACATCGCGTTCCAGCGCGCCCGGTAGGTCGCGTCGGTCAGCACAGGCAACTCCGACTGCTGGCGGATGCCGGTGAACTGATAGCCGACGTGATAGACGGAAACCCCCATCACGAGCTCCATCGGCTCGAATCCGGCGCCGTGCAGCAGTGCGAATTCGTTGATCGAAAGATCGGAAGTCCATAACTTGCCCGCATGCGACAGACGTTCGCTGGCGACGGGGTCGAGCTGGTTCGGTTCCATTGTCAAAGACCCTCCTGCGGTTCGCAGCCAGCGTAGCCCGGCGACGGCGAGCGCTGGCACGGCGCGAATAACGAGCCGGGCAATCCAGCGCCGCCTCGGCTACCGGGACTCGGCAACCGACGGAGTGCTCGCGGCCTCACGCATCCGGCGAGTAGCTGTCGTCGGCCTGGCACTCCAGCAGCTCTTTGAGCGCATCGGGAAATGCGTCGGCCATGCCCCACAGGTCGGGCAACAGATCGGGGCAGCCGATCAGGCCGATGCCGAGTTCTCCGTTGAGCGACATCACGGTGATGTTGAGTCCGGCGTCGCCGATGATCGGCCCGAGCGGGTACATCGTGGCGACGCGGCACCCCAGGAAATACAGCTGGTCCCGCGGCCCCGGCACGTTTGACAGGACCAGGTTGAATGCACTGCGGTTGATCGGAATGCGCGGCAGCAGGCGCATCGCCGCACCGAACATCGTCGGGCCGCCAAACTGTGTCCAGTCGTGCAGCAGGGTTGGACCGAGTGCCGCGGTGTGCTCTTTGGCGGCCTTGTTTCCGGCGGCGATCGCGCGGATACGTTCGGCCGGATCGCTGATCTGGCTTTCCACCCGGCAGAACATCCACGTGGTCTGGTTGCGCCCGGGACGATCGGACTTGCCGTGCACCGACACCGGCACGGTGGCCACCAGCGGGTTCTCGGGCAGCTCACCGCGCTCGAGCAGGAAACGCCGCAACACCCCGGCGCACAACGCCACAACGACGTCGTTGACGGTTACCCCGAAGCGGTCCTTGACTCGTTTGACGTCGCGCATGTCCAGCTGGGTGTAGGCGATGTTGCGGTAACGCGTGACGGAGCCGTTGAGCGGGGACGACGGGGCCGAGAACGGCGCAGCCATCGTGCGGCCCTCGCGCGCCCGCAGCACGGTCTGCGCCACCGTCAGCATGGTCGCGGGCACCACGGTCGCCAACCGCAATGGCCGGCGGGCAAAACCGAGCAGTCCGCTCACCGCGATCTGCAGGGCGTTACCGCCGCCCGCACCGGTGGCCGCCCTCGGGGCCGGCGCATCGGGCTCCGCGCTGCACAGGTGGCCCAGCAAGTTGGCGCCCGCGACCCCGTCGACGAGTGCGTGATGAACCTTCAGCATCACCACGACCGCGTCACTGTTCGCCCCGCCCTGCAGCACCCACATCTCCCACAGCGGTCGGTCCCGGTCCAGCGGCAGCCCCGCGATATACCCGCAGATCTCGGCCAGCTCTCGGCGCCCACCGGGTGCCGGCACACCGACGTGCTGCAAATGGTGCTCCAGCTGGAAATCGTCGTCGTCCACCCACACCGGGTGATCGAAATTCAGCTGGTTGTCGGCGAGTTTCATCCGGAATTCCGGCACCGCCGCGATGCTCTTCGCGAGCGCGGCGCGGAAACCGCCGTAGGTGTAGCCCCCCGGCATTGTCGACGTGTCCAACTCCAACACGCAGCACACATTCAATGGCTGGGTCGGCGTCTCCAAGTAGAGAAAAAACGCGTCCAGCCCGCTCAGTCGTTCCATAGCCGCCTGCTCGACTAGTGACCTCAGAAAACCCCCCGAACCTCTAGGAGTTTAGGTAGCTGACCAGCGGTCAGCTACCTCTCACCCAGGCGCACTCGGTTAAATTTTGACGACATACCGCCGCGGTATTCAACGCGGCAACCGGCGACGTGTCCGCGGGCCTCGCCGCTGGATGAACTCATCACGATCGGGTCTCGTTAACCGGCTCCCGGCGCCTTGGGCGCCGTGGGGTTAGCGGCAGACACGCGCGCTGTTTAGGTGCGGCGGCGCAGGAGGATCATGTTCAGACGAGTCGATACCTGCGATGCACCCAAGCACAAGCTGCTGACCATCGAATTGCGAGATGTGGTGCGCGAATACCGGATTGGCGGACAAACCGTTCGCGCACTCGACGAGATCAGGCTGCGGTAGGAGGGCGGCCAATTCGTCTCGATGGTCGGGCCGTCCGGTGCCGGCAAGAGTACGTTGCTGCATCTGCTCGGCGCGCTGGACTCCCCCGATTCCGGCTCGATCGAATTCGACGGCGACGAGATCGGGCGTCTCAATGACCAACAGCAGTCGCAGTTTCGCCATCGTCGCGTCGGCTTCATCTTCCAGTTCTTCAATCTCTTACCGACCTCTAACCGACGTTGTCGGCATGGACCGCGCCTTCGAGGACGGCAGCCAGCTGACACGGCTGCCGGCGCCCGGGCGACCACGCTGTTGTTTGCGCCTGCTGGTCCTGCGTGCCCGACACGTAAGTGCGCGCGAATCGGTTCAGGGGAATGGGCCGCGCACACCAATCATCTTGTGCAAGTCCTCAATCCCCCACGGCGCGGCGTCATGGTGGTCGCGATAGCCGAGCAGGGACGGGGTTGGGCGCTCAAACCGCCCGACGAATCCGCCTGCGGCAACAAGGATCTGACCCGTCACGTCGCGCGACAGGTCGCTGGCGAGATACGCGTAGAGCGGTGCCACAAACGCGGGCGGGGCACTATCCAGCGAGGCGTGCATCGTCACGTCGTCGAGCAATCCGCGGCGGTGCAAATCCGCGATGTGCTTTTCATAGTCGTCTCCGGTGGAAAGCCGCGTCCGCGCGCCGGGGCACACCACGTTGGCCCGCACGCCTTTGGCTTTGAGTTCAGCGGCAATGGCCACCGTCAAGCCGTTGACGGCGCCCTTGCCCGCTGGGTAGCCGGTGCCCCCGTAGTCGCCGAGAAAGGCCACCGAGCTGGTGTTGACGATCGTCCCGTGCCCCTGCTCGACCATCGCGCGAGCCGCGACCCGACAGGTGTGGAAGACCGTGCCGATATGGGCGCTCAACAATCGATTGAAGTCGTCGGCCGAGATGTCCAGGATCGAGGAGCCGGGCGGCTCGGCAATACCGGCGCAGTTGATCAGGATGTCGAACCGTCCGAACGTGTCACGGCAAGTGTCCACCAGCGCAGTGGCGACGGCCTCGTCGTCGGCGGGTCCGATCATCGCGGTCGCTCGACCGCCCTTCGCTGTGACCGCCGTGACGGTTTCGGTCACGGCATCGGCATCGCGGCCGTTGACCACGACTGCGGCGCCCAAGTCGGCAAGCAGTTCGACGACCGCGCGGCCAATCCCGCGGCTTCCGCCGGACACCACCGCACCGCGTCCGGCCAGCAGATCCCGGTTCTTCATGGGCACCGCCTCCAACCAGCGTGTTCCCGACAATGCCCCGAGGTGCCGCGGGTGGCGCAGGACACCGACATTTGCCGAACAGTACGCGTGCGGTGTTGACCTCCGTCGACGGTGCCGGTTCGGGCCAGACGAGGTTGCTCAGCAGCCGGTACCGGCGGATGGTCGCCGATCCGGGCTCAGGGGGCGTAGGATCGGGAATTGAGTCCGCTCTGGACACGTCGCCGTTTAGCTAAAAGCGGTCAGCAAGCCGCACGGCTGCTGGGCTCTGGCTCCGGCGATCGACATCTTCCGGGCCCTTACCTCGGTGCCCCGTGCGCTGCGAACAACCGATCCGTGTCCACCGGACGGTTGCAGCGGGGTGTCGGCATATGCCGCGAATCCTCACTGCACGCGACTTCGTAAGGAAGTACCGCAATGCACATCCGTTTATGCACGGCTGTTTCCACACGTGTGGTTGCGAGGGGTGGGTTGAGCAGATGACCGAAGTCCTTGCTGCACCCAGGCCCACCCGGCCGGCTACCACTCGCAACGACGATTCCTACGACGACGTCATCGACATGTTTCTGGTGTTGAGCACCCTGCCAGCCGAGTCGCATGAGTACCACCGTCAGCGCGAGTGCATCGTGAGCAGGTGTCTTCCGCTGGCTGACCATGTCGCTCGTCACTTCGGACGACGCGGTGAGAGTCTCGACGACCTGACCCAAGTCGCGCGGCTGGGCCTGATGAACGCCATCAACCGGTTCGACCCCGACAAGGGGCCCAGTTTCATCGGCTTCGCGATTCCCACCATGATGGGCGAGGTTCGGCGCCACTTCCGCGACTACAGCTGGGGAATGCGGGTGCCGCGCCGGCTGCGTGAGCTTCATGTCCAAATCAGCAGAGCGACAGCAGATTTGGTCCAGAGGCTAGGTCGCGCACCGACGGCCCGCGAGCTGTCGGAAGAGCTCGGGGTCTCGCACGACGAGATCGTCGAATGCCTTGTTGCCGGTGATGCCTACCAGCTGGAGTCCCTGGACGCACCGGTCGGCGCCGACGCATCCGGGCGGAGTCGTCTGGTCGCCGACGCGGTCGGTGCAGTCGACCCCCAGATCGACCACATCACCAACCGCGAAGCGGTCCGCTCGCTGATCGCCGCGCTCCCCGAGCGTGAACAAGACGTGCTGCACATGCGGTTCTTCGAATCGATGACGCAGAGCCAGATCGCGAAGCGAATCGGGGTGTCACAGATGCAGGTGTCGCGCATTCTGGCGAATACCTTGGCATCCCTGCGCGACCAGCTGGAATAGCCCGCGACATCGGTGTCCAGCCGATCTGACGAAACGCGCACTGTACTGTGCCTTTGGGGTGAAATCGACCCCGCTGCCAGATCGAGCCTAAAAGGAGCACGATGCGATGAGGCTTTCACGACCCGTAGTCGCGGGGATCGTTGCGGCGACAACGCTGGCGTTGACCGTGGCCGGTTGCGGCGGCAGTCAGAAGCCTTCGCCGACGACATCGGGATCGGCTACCTCGTCGACCAGCAAGAGCAGCGCCGCGCCGACCTCCTCGGCGCCCGCGGCGCCGGCCGCCGATTACACCGGATGGTTGATCCAGGTGACCGATATCGACGCGCCGGTGCCGTTCACGGGCACGCCGCCGACGAACAACCCGAACGGCCAGCCCGGCGCCGCGACGACCTTCAACACCCAAGACAACAGCCACACCATCAAAGTCACCATCCAGGTGCTGCCGGACCCAGGTGCGGCAACCAGCGCACTGAACGCCGCGAAATCGGCACAGGGTGGCGCGATCAAGCATCCGACCACGGACGCGGTCAAGATCGGCACCGACGGAACCGTGGTGTCGGGTAATTCGCCCGACAACTCCAAGGGCATCGCGGTCTTGCTGTTCACCGAGGGCAAGGCCTTTGTGACGCTGGAATTCGACGGTCCGCCTGACACGCTGCCGCCACCGGACTTCATCAACGACATCGGCCAAAAGCAGGATGCGGCGGTGAAGAAGGGGCTCGGCGGCTAGCCAAGGCTGCCGGCTACCCGACGGCGCCACCCGCAGCGGTGCACATGGCAACGATCAGAGCGGTAACGACATCGATCGCTGCGGCGTGTGCAGCGCTGCTCTGCACGGTCGGGTGTGGCGGATCCAAAAGCCAACAGGCCGAATCCAATTCGCCCGCTGCGCAGACACCGACCGAGTCCCCGCAACCGAAGCAACCGGGTGAGCCGACGCCTCCCGGGGCAGGGACGGTGAAGATCCGCTACGAAGACGCCACGACACCGCAGGCACAGCGTGGCCGCCAGCTCATGCAGGACGCAAAGGTGCTGGAGGACCTCGCGCGACACATCCAGGACACCTTGGTGCTGCCGTCCGACTTGGGCGTGGTCGGTAAGCAATGCGATGCGGACAACGATTTCTACCTTCCCGACGCCAACGAGATACAGCTCTGCTACGAGGCCAGGGAGCACGCCGAAAAGCTGGCCGCGGGCAGCTCAATTCCCGATCCGGTAACCCCCGCGATCGACGAGACGATCTCTGCCGCTTACCACGAGCTCGGGCACGCCACCCTCGCGATCTATCAGCTCGCGTTCACCGGGCGCGAGGAGGACGTGGCCGATCAACTCTCCGCGTTCATGCTTCTCAACCCCGGCGCGGACGGAAAACCTTATCCGGACGGGGTGCGTATCGCCACCAACACCGCCACCGAATGGAAATTGAGCGCAAAGGAAGCCGGCGACGCCAACGAGCTTCCGTTCTGGGATGGGCATTCCATGGACATCACCCGCATGTACAACTGGGAGTGCTGGATTTACGGCTCCGATCCGCAGGCCAACGCCGGCATCGTCTCCTCCGGAGACCTGCCGGAGAGTCGAGCCGGCAACTGCGAGGAGGAGTTTCAGAACATGCAGCGCGGCTGGCAGTCGCTGCTGGGGCCGCATCTCAGGAAGCCCAGCTAGCACCCGCTCGCGCACGGGATCCCGACGGACAACATGGCTTGCCGCCTGTGACACGCTTTAAATAAATTGCTTGATTTAATCCGCCGCGCGGTGTTCACTGAGGCGGTGAAAGCCGAGCGGACGGCGCGTTCTGACCGGTCGATAAGTACGCGCGAGGCGATCTTGTCGGCCGCCGAATGGTTGTTGGCCGAGCGCGGAATGTATGCCGTGTCCAATCGGCAGATCAGCGAAGCGGCCGGGCAGGGCAACAACGCCGCGGCGTGCTATCACTTCGGGACCCGGACCGAACTGTTGCGCGCGATCGAAAGCAAGCACCGCGAGCCGATCGAACATCTCCGCGCCCAGATGCTGGACGACATAGGCGATTCCACCGAGCTGCGCGACTGGGTGAGCACTCTGGTGCGGCCACTCACCGACCATTTGGCGGCGCTGGGCACCCCGAGCTGGTATGCGCGGTTCGCCGCTCAGGCGATGGCCGACCCGACCTATCACCATGTCGTCACCAAGGACGCCTTGATGTCGCCGAGGTTGGTGCAGACCATCGACGGCATCAACCGGTGCCTGCCCGACCTGCCCAAGCGAGTGCGATCCGAGCGGATCGTCATGGTCCGAAATCTGCTGATGCACACCTGCGCCGAGCACGAAGGCGCGTTGGCCGAGCACGGGCCGCGATCGCGTTCCAGTTGGCCGGTCGCCGGTGAGGGATTGATCGACGCGATCGTCGGGTTGTGGCGCGCGCCGGTTCATGTGAGTGCAGCGGGCGCCTGACGAACCACCGGATACAAGGAGCACGATGACCGACGTCTCAACTGATCCAGCCACCGACATCCCGGACTTCCCGATGACGCGGGCCGCGAGCTGCCCCTTCGCCCCTCCCCCGGAATCGTTGGCGCTCAACGCAACTAAGCAGCTCAGCCGGGTGCGGATCTGGGACGGCAGCACACCGTGGTTGATCCATGGCTACGACGCGATCCGCTCGCTGTTCACCGATTCGCGCACCAGCGTCGACGACCGGCTGCCGGGCTATCCGCACTGGAACGAGGGAATGCTGGCGACGGTGCACAAACGCCCGCGCTCGGTGTTCACCTCCGACGCCGAGGAGCACACGCGCTATCGCCGGATGCTGTCAAAACCCTTTACCTTCAAGCGAGTCGAAGGGTTGCGTCCCGCGGTACAGAAGATCGCCGACGAGCGCATCGACGCGTTGTTGGCCGGCCCCAACCCCGGCGACATCGTGAGCACGCTGGCGCTGCCCGTCCCGACGCTGGTCATCAGCGAGATGTTGGGCGTGCCATACGAGGACGCCGATTTCTTCCAGGAACAGGCTCAACGCGGAACCGGGCGCTACGCGACCGAAGAGGACACGGCCCAGGGCGCTGCGTCGTTGGCGAAATACCTCGCCAAGCTGATCCGGGTCAAGATGGAAAGCCCGTCGGAGGATCTGGTGTCCGATCTGGCGGAACGGGTCAACGCCGACGAGATCAGCGTGCGCGAAGCCACTCAACTGGCGGTCGGCGTTCTGATCGCGGGCCACGAGACCACCGCGAACATGATCAGTCTGAGTATCGCGGCCCTGCTCGAGCATCCCGATCAGCGGCAGTTCCTGGTCCAAACCGACGATCCGAAGGCGATCGCCAACGCGGTCGAGGAGCTGATGCGGTATCTGAGCATCATCCAAACGGGTCAACGCCGCATCGCCATCGAGGACATCGACGTCGGTGGTGAGACGATCCGCGCGGGCGAAGGCATCATTCTCGATGTCGCACCGGCGAATTGGGACGACCGTCAGTTCCCCGATGCCGACCGGCTGGACCTGACCCGCGACCAGGGTGCGCACGTCGGATTCGGTTATGGCCGTCATCAGTGCGTGGGGCAGCAGTTGGCCCGCATGGAATTACAGATCACGCTGCCCACGCTGCTGCGCCGGGTACCGACCCTGCGGCTGGCCGTTCCGGTCGAGGAGCTGCCGTTCAAGCACGACACGTTGGCCTACGGCGTCTACGAGCTTCCCGTGAGATGGTGAAGCCGGACCTGACGCTGGCCCTGCCGGATCTCGCCGGCAAGCGTGCGGTCGTCACCGGGGCCAACAGCGGTCTGGGATTCGGACTCGCGAAGCGGTTGGCGGCCGCGGACGCCGACGTCGTGATGGCCATTCGCAACAATGCCAAGGGCGAGACCGCGATCGCGCAGATACGCCGTGACGTCCCCGCCGCGAAGCTCAGCATCAGGCAGCTGGACCTGGCATCACTGGAAAGTGTTGCGGCACTGGGAGAAGAGCTGACGGCCGAGGGCCGGCCGATCGACATCTTGATCAACAACGCCGGCGTCATGACCCCGCCGGCGCTGCAGCACACCGGCGACGGTTTCGAGCTGCAATTCGGCGCCAACCACCTGGGCCACTTCGCCCTCACCGCGCACTTGCTGCCGCTGCTGC
This sequence comes from Mycobacterium ahvazicum, assembly GCF_900176255.2. GTDB lineage: Bacteria > Actinomycetota > Actinomycetes > Mycobacteriales > Mycobacteriaceae > Mycobacterium > Mycobacterium ahvazicum. Next base: position 176,243 of record NZ_FXEG02000003.1, on the reverse strand, counting down.
GCGCCGCGACGTCGTCGCGCGTCGTGACGGTCAGCAGCATCGCCGCCACCCAACCGAAATTGTCCTTCGAGGACCCCAACGCCCGGCACGGCTACAAACCGATGGTCTCCTACGGCATCGCCAAGCTGGCGCAGCTGATGTTCGCGGTAGAACTGAACCGGCGCAGCGGCCGAAGTGGCTGGGGCGTCATGTCCAATGCCGCACACCCGGGACTGAGCAAGACCAATCTGCTCAGCGGCGCCTCGTACGGACGGGACAAACCGACCGTGCAGGCGCGACTCACCCGATTAACCTGGCGCTTACTGCCTTTCATGTGGTTAGACATCGACGAGGGCATCAAGCCGACCCTGTACGCGGCGGTCTCGCCGGATGCCGAAGGCGGCCGTTATTACGGACCGCGCGGCTTCTACGAAACCGCCGGGGGCGGAGTCACATTCGCCGCCGTCCCACGGCTCGCACGCAGTGAAATCGAGATGCAGCGCCTGTGGCGGCTCTCCGAAGAACTCACCGGCGTCAGCTATCCGGACTGACTGGGATGGTTTCAACACATGGAAGTGGTGAAATATGGCGTTCGTCGGCCGCTCTGACGTAAAGGATCCGGGCGCCCAGCAGGACCAGTGGGAACGGTTGGCACGCCGGCGTGAGCGACTCTATGCCGAGGACGCCCAATTCAGTGCCACCCGCCCCGACGAGCACATCGCGGCCGCGGCACGCGCACCGGGGCTGCGGATCGGCGAGGTCATGGCGACCGTGTTGCAGGGTTACGCCGACCGGCCGGCGTTGGGACAGCGGGTACGCGAAGTCACCACCGATCCCGCGACCGGGCGCTCGACAGTGAACTTCCTGCCGCGCTTCGAGACTGTCAGCTACGCGGAACTGTGGGCGCGTGTCCAAGCGGTGGCCGGGGATTGGCATCATCACGGTCGGCATCCGCTGCGGACGGGCGATTTCGTGTGCGTGCTCGGTTTCGCCAGTATCGACTACACCGCCATCGAATGCGCCTGCATCCACCTCGGTGCGGTGGTGGTGCCGTTACAGACCAGCGCACCGGCCGCGCAACATGCGCCGATCCTCGACGAGACCCAACCGCGAATCTTCGCCGTCGGGATCGACAACCTCGAGATCGCCGTGGAAGCAGTCTTAGCGGCAAGCCGGACCGGCACCGCACCGCAGCGGCTGATCGTGTTCGACTACGAACCCCGCGACGACGATCAGCGTGCCAGCTACGAGGCGGCGCGGGACCGGCTGGCCGCGACGGGCACCGGGCTGACCATCGAAACACTCGATAATGTTGTCGCGCAGGGTCAATCGTTGCCTGCCCCGCCACTGCACGTGGCAGCGGCCGACGAGGACCCGCTGGCATGGGTTTTCTACACCTCCGGGAGTACCGGCACACCCAAGGGCGCGATGTTCACCGAGAGTCTGTGTATCGGCACCTGGCTCGCGCAGTCGGATCAACCGGTCATCACGTTGAGCTACATGCCGATGAGTCACCTGATCGGGTACGGCTACGTGATCTTGACCTTGGCCAACGGCGGCACCAGCTATTTCGCGGCCAGGAGCGATCTGTCGACGCTGTTCGACGATTTGGCGCTGGTACGTCCGACGTCGATGAGTTTGGTGCCGCGGGTTTGCGAGATGTTCTACCACCACTATCAGCGCGAGCTGGACCGGCGCAGCCTGACCGGGGAGGCCTCCGACGAGGCCGCCGACGAACTGACCACCGCTATCCGCGAGCAGATTCTGGGCGGCCGCGTGCTGGCGGTGGGCTGTGGATCGGCGGCGCTGTCTCCGGAAATCAAGGAGTTCATGGAAGTCGTGCTCGACCAGCACCTGCTGATCGGCTATTCGTCCACGGAGATCGCCGGAAGGATGATCGTGGCCGACGAACATGTGCTGCGACCGCCGGTAATCGACTACAAGCTGCTCGACGTGCCCGAGCTCGGCTACTTCAGTACCGACAAGCCATATCCCCGTGGGGAATTGGCAGTCAAGTCGGCTCGCTTCATGGCCGGCTACTACAACCGTCCCGACCTGACGGCCACGATGTTCGACGCGGACGGCTATTACAAGACCGGCGACATCATGGCCGAAGTCGGGCCGGACCGATTGCGCTACGTCGACCGCCGCAACAACGTCATCAAGTTGGCGCAGGGTGAATTCGTCGCTGTTTCGCGGTTGGAGGCGCTGTACTCGACCAGCTCGTTGATTCACCAGATCTACATCTATGGCAACAGCGAGCGTTCCTTCCTGCTTGCCGTGATCGTGCCGATCGACACCGGTGTCGGCACCTCGCTGATCGCCGACTCGCTGCGCCAGATCGCGCGGGACAACGGGCTCAACGGCTACGAGATCCCCCGCGATTTCCTAATCGAGACCGAGCCGTTCAGCTTAACCAATGGCCTGTTGTCCGGTGTCGGCAAGTTCTTGCGACCCAGGCTCAAAGAGCGCTATGGCGAACGCCTGGAGCAGCTCTATGCGGCTATGGCCGATGACCAACTGGGGCAGCTGCGCGCATTGCGCACCGGCGGTGCCGACCAGCCGGTGCTGGCGACCGTAAGCAAGGCCGTCCAGGCCACCCTCGGGGTGCCGGCGGCCGATGTCTCGCCGGAGGCCAGGTTCATCGATCTCGGCGGCGATTCGCTGTCCGCGTTGACGTTTTCGACGCTGCTGGCCGACATCTACGGTGTTGAGGTTCCGGTGGGCGTGGTGATCGACCCGACCGGTGATCTGCTTCGTATCACCGATCACATTGAACGGCAACGTAATTCCGACGTGCCGCGGCCCACCTTCGGCTCCGTGCACGACACCGCCGGCCGCGAGGTCTCGGCCTGCGACCTGCGCCTGGACAAGTTCATCGACGACGACATCCTGAAGAACGCCATGTTGTTGCCCGCCCCCACCAGTGAGATCCGCACCGTGCTGCTCACCGGCTCGACGGGCTTCCTGGGGCGGTTCCTCGGGCTGGAATGGTTGCAACGACTGGCGGATTCGGGCGGCACGCTGGTGTGCCTGACCCGCGGCGCCGACGCCGCACATGCGCGCCGGCGCATCGAGGCCGCTTTGGATTCCGATCCCAAGCTGCTCGACCGCTTCCGGAGCCTGGCTGAGGGCCATCTGGAAGTCGTGGCCGGCGACATCGGCGAAGCCGGCTTCGGTATCGACGACGCGACCTGGCGGCGCATGAGCGAGACGGTCGACCTGATCGTGCACCCGGCCGCTCACGTCAACCACGTCCTGCCCTATCGGCAATTGTTCGGCCCCAATGTCGTCGGTACCGCCGAGGTGATCCGATTGGCGATCACCACCAAACTCAAACCGGTCCACTACATCTCCACCTTGGGCGTCAGTGCCGTGGCCCATCAGCTGGTGGATGAAGACACCGACATCCGCCGCTCGGTCCCCGAGTGTGTGGCCGATGACAGCTACGCCAATGGGTACGGGATCAGCAAGTGGGCCGGCGAGGTGTTGATGCGCGAGGCCCACGACCTGTGCGGGCTGCCGGTGGCGGTATTCCGGCCGGGCATGATCCTGGCCGACAGCCGCTATGCGGGACAACTCAACGTGCCCGACATCTTCACCCGGCTGTTGTTCAGCCTGGTGACCACCGGTGTCGCGCCGAGGTCGTTCTACCGGACCGGCGCCGCCAGGCCGCACTACGAGGGCTTGCCGGTCGACTTCCTCGCCGAGTCGATCGCCGCGATCGGACCGCGGCACGGCAGCGGTTTCGCCACGTACAACACCACCAACCCGTATGACGACGGCATCTCGATGGACACGTTCGTCGACTGGATCATCGCCGCGGGTTATCCGGTCGAAAGGATCGACGACTACTCGAGTTGGCTCACACGCTTCGAGACCGCGATGGGGGCTCTGCCCGAGCGCCAGCGCGCCCAGTCGGTGCTGACCGTGCTGGACGTCTACCGTGAACCCATGCTCGCTATCGCCGGTTCACCGGTACCCGGCGCGCAATTTCAGTCCGCGGTCGCACACTCGGGCCGCGCGATCCCGCACGTCACGCAGCAGCTGATCGAGAAGTACCTCGCCGACCTGGAACAGATCGGCATCCTCAGCAGGTGATCGCAACGAAGGGACGATGATGTCCAGCGCAACCCACACCCTCTACCCCGAAGGCATGATCGGCGCGCCCAAGCACCGGCACGGCCGGGCCGCGGAATTTCGCACCGGCCTGCCGGCCGGCACCGAGGTGTTCTCCGCCGACAACCACATCTCGGTGGCCGACGACATCTTCTACGAACAGTTTCCCGACGATCTGAAGGACCAGGCGCCGCGGATCTGGTACGAGGATGGCGCGTATCTGCTTGGCCGGCCCGGACAGTCCATGGTGGTGGGCGATTTCAGCGCGGTGCTGATGCAATACGACGACCTCGCCGGCGCGGCCACCAACAACGTCGAAGCCAGGATTCGCGAGCTCGCCGAGGACGGCGTCGATAAGGAACTGGCCTTCCCCAACGCGGTGCTGGCGCTGTTCCACCACCCGAACCACGAGATCCGCGAGCGCATCTTCCGCGTCTACAACGAACACATCGCCGGGGTCCAGGAGCGCTCTGATGGCCATTGCTACGGGGTCGGGCTGATCAATTGGTGGGATCCGCGCGGGGCCCGTCGGACGTTGACAGAACTGAAATCGTTGGGGCTGAAGACATTTCTGATGCCGATCAGCCCGGGCAACGACGAAAACGGGCAGCCCATCGACTACTCCAGCACAGCGATGAGTGGGGTCTGGGACGAGATCGAAGAAGCCGGCCTGCCCCTCACGCACCACATCGGCGAGAGTCAGCCGAAGTTTCCCAGCGAGGTCAACAGCGTTGCGGTGGCCATGATGGTCAACATCGACTCGTTCCGGGAGATGTTCTCCAAGTACATCTTCGGCGGCATCCTGGACCGGCACCGACGCCTGCGCATCGGCTGGTTCGAGGGCGGAATAGCCTGGGTACCAACCGCTCTACAGGACGCCGAGCACGTGCTGGCCTCCTATCAGCACATGCTGCGGCACCAGCCTGAGCACGGCATCCGCTATTACTGGGACACACACATGTGCGCCTCGTTCATGGTCGACGGACTTGGTCTGCGACAGATCGACGAGATCGGCATCGACAAGGTGATGTGGTCGTCCGACTATCCGCACAACGAAAGCACTTTCGGCTATTCTGAGCGCTCGCTGGCCGCTGTGGTCGACGCCGTAGGACCCGAGGACGCCGTGCGTGTCGTCGGCGGCAACATCAAGACATTCCTGGGGATTCCGGCATGACGAACACACTGTCTGCCCGACGCTCGGTCCTCGACGCCCCGGCTGAGCCGGACTGGGCCCGCATGCGCACCGAGGTCGGTGCCCGACTGCGCTCCGCGATGGCCGAGCACGGGGTCGACGCGCTGATCCTGCTGATGAACGGCTACGTCGGTTACGCGACGGGAGCCAGCTGGCCGCTGCTGGACGCCGGCCTCTCGCATGTGGAGCGCCCGGTCGCGGTCGTGCTCGCCGACGACGAGCATCCGCACCTGTTCATGCCGTTGCGCAGCGGATCATCGGCGGAGGCGCCGGTGCCCGACGACCATCTGCACGGTCCCGCCTACCTCGAATTCGACCACGGTGTAAAGGAATTCGTACGGCAGCTGGCTGGTTTGATCCCGCCGGGAGCGCATATCGCCGTCGACGAGCTCACCGGAGCAATGCGGCGAGCGGCGGCTGAACTCTTTCCGGCGGGACCGCCGGCAGATGCCGCGATCGTGATCGGCACCGCGCAACTGGTGAAGACCCGCGACGAGCTGTCCTGTCTGCGCAGGGCGGCCCGCATCACCGAAGATGCCATTGTCGACGTGCAGAAGGCCCTGAAGCCGGGCGTGCGGCAGATCGATCTCTCGGCCACCTTCGTGCGCCGCGCATTCGAGCTCGGGGCCACCACCAACATGCTCGAGGCGATCTGGCAGGTGATGCCGAGTTCACGGGAAGCCGGTGTCTGGACCACGCATGGCGATCTGGCGCTGCCGCTACTGCCGACCGACCGCGAACTGGCCGCCGGCGATGTGTTGTGGACCGATATCAGCATCACCTACCACGGCTACTGTTCAGACTTCGGCCGTACGTGGGTGGTCGGTCAGGAACCGACCCGTGCGCAGCAGGATCAATTCCGGCAATGGCGGGCCGTCCTTGACGCGGTGCTCGCGGTGACCAAAGCCGGTGCGACGTCGGGTGATTTGGCACGCGCGGCGATCGCGGCCAACGGGGGCCGCAAACCGTGGCTGCCGCATTTCTATCTGGGCCACGGCATCGGCACCTACCCGGCCGAAGCGCCGATGATCGGAACTGATCTCGGCGAGGAATTCGACGACAACTTCGTCTTTCCGCCGGGCATGGTTCTGGTTCTCGAACCGGTCATGTGGGAAGACGGAACGGGAGGCTATCGCAGTGAGGAGATCGTGGTGATCACCGAGGACGGCTACGCGCCGATTACCGACTACCCCTATACGCCCTATGGCGACTGAGGTTCTGCCCGACAGCCGGGCGCTGCGCATCGGCAGGCGGGATCGGGCCCTGGCCGAGATGGACAAACACGGCCTCGACATCCTGGTGCTGGGCCGGCAGGCCAACATCCGCTATGTGACTGGCGCGCCCCAGCTTTGGATCGCCGGGACGCGGCCGTTCGGCCCCATGTGCGTATTGGTGCGCTCCACCGGAGACATCTACCTCAACAGCACCGACGATGAGGGCGTACCCGAGGAGATCGACCACGATCACCTGTACGGGCTGGCCTGGAACCCGATGACGCTCATCGACGTGCTCAAGAAGGTCGACGGGGCCGATGCCGCGCGGCGGGTCGGAACTGACGCGATCACACCGACTTTCGCCGCGTTGCTGCCCGACGCGTTCCCGAACGCGGAACTCGTCGATGCCGAGCCCGCCATGCGCGCGGCGCGGCGCATCAAGACAGCCGACGAGATCGCGACGATGGATAGCGCACTGCGGATCGCCGAGCACGGACTCGCCACTGCCGTAAGCCAACTGGCGCCGGGTGTGTCGGAACAGACGCTGGCCGGGGTGATGATGGAGGCGATGGCCGCGGGCGGGGTCTCCACGCCGGCTACCCAGGACGCGGCATGGGTGACCTCGCGGGAACGGCCGTGGCATCGCGGCCAGGCTTCGGCGCAGCCGGGTGATCTTGTCGCGTTCGCCGCCGGCGCCCTGGCCAACGGCTATGTCGCCGAGGTAGGCCGCACCTGGCAGGTGGGCGATTTTGATGCTCGTGCGCTTTTCGAACGGTCGAATACGTTGTACGACAATATGCTTGCCGCCTGTCGCCCGGGTGTGTCCATCCGCGAGCTGCTGGCCGCCTACGAGGCGGCCGGTGAGCCGATACCGCCGATGCCGATCGCACATGGATTGGGTCTGGGTTTCGATCCCCCAGTGGTATCCGAGACGCTGGTGGCCGCCGGGGAAGACGACCAACTCGAGGCCGGCATGGTGCTGGCGATCACTGGTTATGTGTGGCAGCAAGGCGTTGGGGCGGTGTTTCGCCGCGACACCGTTCACATCACCGAGGTCGGTGTCGACGTGCTGACGCACAGTCCGTCGTGGCTTGAGAGTTAGGCGTGCGGTTTCGTAATCTGTGGCATCTACGTCGGCGACGTGCTGGCGGCTGCGCACGCGCGGACTGACGGTCCATGCTTGGAATCCCTTGTCCCACTGTGCTTTTTTCCCTGGCGAAAGCCGTGCCGTGTGTGGCATCTACGTCGGCGACGTGCTGGCGGCTGCGCACGCGTGGACTGACGGTCCGTGCTTGGAATCCCTTGTGCCACTACTGTTTCAGTGGTAACAAATTACCAATTTTTGTCGGTGGGTCTTCATAGCATTTGAGTTGTGAGTATCGATCGGGAGGCCTTGTCGGCGGCTTTCGACACCATCGACGGCGCTTTGGACGAATTGATGACACAAGACTGCGATGCGTTACTCACCCGTGAGCAATTAGCGTTGTTGTTGCGGTGCGAAAAGATTCGTCGTCGGCTGCCGGCGGTTGAGCACCCATTGATCAATGGCCTGGCCCGCCAGGCCACGCCGCAGGAGATCGGCGGCAAACTGTCGCATGCGATTGCCGAAGCGACGTTGATCAGCCGCGCCGAGGCGGCCCGGCGCATCCGCGAGGCCGCCGATCTGGGGCCGCGCTGCGGAATAACCGGTGAACTGATTTCGCCGGTCTTGGCGGCGACGGCCGCTGAGCAGCGCCAGGGCACGCTGGGGCCGGGGCAGGTGGCCGCGATCCGAAAGTTCTATCACCAGCTGCCCGGCTGGATTGATGCCGGCACCCGCGAGCAGGCCGAAGCCAAACTAGCCTTCGAGGGCACCCACTTCCGGCCCGAACAAATCGCGGACCTGGCCGCCATCATGGCGGACTGCCTCAACCCCGATGGGATTTACTCCGACGATGACCGATCACGTCGTCGTGGATTGAGGCTCGGTAATCAGGGTTGCGACGGTATGTCGGAGTTTCACGGATGGTTGACTCCCGAGGCACGCGCGACGCTGGAAGCGGTCTGGGCCAAGCTGGGCGCTCCGGGTATGTGTAATCCCGACGATGAAAGCCCATGTGTGGACGGAAGTCCCAGCGAGCAGTCCATCGAGCGCGATTCGCGCAATGCCGCGCAACGCCAACACGACGCGCTGAACGCGGCGCTGAGAGGTTTGCTCGCCTCGGGGGAGCTAGGACAGCACAACGGGCTGCCTACCTCGATTATCGTCACTACGACACTGGCCGAGCTGGAGGTCGCCGCCGGGCGCGGCCTCACCGGCGGTGGCACCATCCTCCCGATGAGCGACGTGATCCGGTTGGCGCGTCATGCGCGTCATTACTTGGCAATCTTCGATAAGGGCAAAGCCTTAGCGTTGTATAGCACCAAACGACTGGCGTCGCCGGCGCAACGAATTATCCTGTACGCCAAGGATCGCGGGTGCTCGGCGCCGGGCTGCACCGTCCCCGGCTATTACTGCGAAGTGCATCACGTCACCGATTGGGTGACGTGCCACACCACCGACGTCGACGACTTGACCTTCGCCTGCGGCCCCCAACACCGCCTACTGCAACCCGGCGGCTGGACCACCCGCAAGAACTCCCGGGGTGAGACCGAATGGATTCCGCCGCCGCACCTCGATCATGGCCAGCCACGCGTCAATACGTTCCATCACCCCGAGAAGCTGCTGATCGACCGCGATGACGATGCGCCTTAGCGCCCGTGAGCAACAGGTGACAACCGGCTGCCGCGTGATCACCATAAACTTCGCGCGTGAAGAAGGCACGGCCCCTCTACAGCCCACAGTTTTACACAGGGCTGGCCGCGCTCTTCCTCGCGCTGTTAGTCCTGAATGCCTGCACCCACGGCACGATGCTGGGCCTGATTAGTACCGGAGGCCTTACAGTGCTGATGACCTACATCGCCTACCGAGCCTGGTCCCGGAAGCGCCGCGCGACCGATCCGTAGTGCCCCTCAGATCGATGCTGCTGGCCATTAATCGAGCATCTCCCCCACCCGATACCGCTCCCAGGCGCTTAGCAGGTTGCACAGCATCTGCAATGGCGCACGCACGCTTTCGTCCTCTCGGATCCGCGGATCCTTCCGGCTGCCGGGCGCATCGTCTCCGAATCGCTTGCGTATCAGGACCGGAACGTCCAACAACCACGCAATTCCCATCGACGCCGCATAGAGCAGGGTGTACCGACGAAGCCGTTCGGGGTCCAGGTCGGGACCGCCGCAACGCGCGACCTCGGTCACGAACAACCGCAACAGTTCATCGAGATGGCGGTTCCACAGCTCGGTCTCCGCTGCGGACAACGCACCCCAGATCGCCATGCCCAGGTTCATTTGGCTGACGCATCCCCAGTCCATCAGACCGCAGCGCAGCGTGCCGCCGGTGTCGCGCCAAAACCACGCATTGTCGATGTTGGCATTCCAATGGCACAGCGCAACATAGTCGGCATCATCGGCCAACTGAGCGGTGACCGCCTGTTCGAGAAGGGCGACCCGGGGCACGTCGTGGCGCAGCCGTGCCAGGAATTCCGGCGTGCGGACATTCGCGGGCAGTAGCCCGGGATGAGTGTCGGCGAATTCGCCCAGCTGGTCCAGCCGCCGTTCCAGCTTGTCGATGGACAGCGGCGCTCGCTCACCCACCGTCGCGGCCTGCACATCAAGTGGAAACTGCGCGGCGGGTAGTCGACCGGACCGGTGCGTTCCGGCCAGCCGGCCCAGCGCTGTGAGCAGCGCTCGGTAATGTTCCAAGGGTTCGGGCATCTCGTAGTCGAGGCACTTATGATACTGGCGCTCGATTCCGTTGTGGCCAAATCGGATTCGCTCGGTGATCAGTATTCCGGTTCCACTGTCGCGGTGATAGTCCCCGAAGAGTGCGCTGGGCACCGCGATCGGAAAGCCCGCTGTTCGCGAGAGCGAGGCGAATCGCACCTCCGGCTCCATCTGCGTCTTGCCGCGATCGCGGATCGGATTGTCGAAATCACGCGAGAATTTCACGAAGAGATCGGTGTGCAAACCGGTTGCCTCGTCGGCATATTCGATCGACAGCATGACCTTGCGGCCCGTGCTGCCCCCGCCGATCTCGGTGCAAGCCGTGACATCGACGACCGCATTGCCGTCATCGAGCACACCGGAAGCCCGGAACGCGTCGGTGAGAAACCGGGCTCCGCATTCGCGCAACGCCGCGGGGTCGGCAGGAAACGTCAGCCCGGACTGGTCACCGACGACCCACCGCGAATCCACCCGATTACCAGGTCTGTTCGGCGGCACGGACCAGCATCTGGTTGACCGCCACCCGGCGGTCGCGGGTCACCATGAACAGCACCGCGTCGGCGATGTCCTCCGGCCGCATCCTGACCATGCCGGCGGTTTGGCGTTCGAACGCCTCCCGTGAGTCCTCGGCCAGATGGCTGAAGATCTCGGTATCGACCGTACCGGGACCGACGACGCCGACCCGGACGCGCTTGCCGAGTACCTCTTGGCGCAGCCCCTCGCTGAAGGCGTTGACGCCGAACTTGGTCAACGAATAGACCGCGGTATTGGGGCGGGCCACCCAGCCCGCCGTCGAACTGATGGTGACCAGATCGGCCACGCCGCGCCGCGAATCGGTGGCCGCCTCGATCAGATGTGGCAGTGCCACCTTGGTGGCGTAAAGGACGCCCTGTACGTTGACCGACACCATCTGGTCCCAGTCCTGCAACGGCGCCTCGGTTGCTGGTGCCGACTGCATCAAACCGGCATTGTTCACCAGGATGTCCAGCCGTCCCAACTCGGCGACGGTTTGCCGCACGGCCGCGGCCACTTGTTCGGCATCGGTGACGTCGGCCGGCACGACCAGCGCTGTACCGCCGGACGATTCGATTTCGGCTTTCAGCTCGGCCAGCCGGTCGGCGCGGCGCGCGAGCAGCGCCACTGCGGCGCCCTCGGCAGCCAGCGCTTTAGCGGTCGCTTCACCGATGCCGCTGCTGGCACCGGTAACCAGTGCCGCGGTCTGTGCCAGTGTTCCAGTCATAACCCGCCCAACGTCGGTGCCCCAGCCAGTATTTCGTGGAGAACGTAGTCGGTGTCCTGGCCCAGGTCGGGCGCGCCTCGCTCGATGCGCGCCGGCTCGCGCGCCATCCGCCATGCCGGTCCTACGATCGGGCGCTGGCCTTCGCGGTGATCGGAGACGAAGCGATACAACTCGCGATCCCAGAGCTGCTGATCGCCGATCACGTCGATCGCGGTGGCGCTCTTGGTGGCCGGCACTCCCGCGGCCCGCAGTCGGTGCGCGAGGTCGTCGGCATCGAGGTCGCGGGTCAGCTCCGCAATGTCACCATCGAGCGCCTCGACGTGTCCGCGCCGGCCGTCCGATGTGGCGTAGCGCGGATCGTCGGCCAGGGCGCGGGCATCGAGCACGTCGCACAGCCGGCGCCAATCGTCGTCGCCTGTGACGGCCACGCTGACCCAGGCGCCATCCGCGCAGGGATAACACCCATGCGGACACATATCGGGGTGATAATTACCATCCGGTCCGAGGCGGCGTCCGGTGAGGCTTTGTTCGAGCAGGCAGTCCCCGATCATCGAGGAGAGGGTTTCGACCGCCGAGATGTCGACGAATTGCCCTGTGCCACTGAGCTCGCGGTGCAGCAGGGCAACGACAGCGGCGTAGGCGGCCGCCGCGCCGACCGTGGAATCTCCGTACCGCATACTCGTTCCGAGCGGGGGCCCACCGGGGTAGCCGACCAGCGGTGCGAGTCCGGCCAGGGCGGCGAAACATGGCGCGTAGCCGGTCTGGTGACCGAGGGGCCCGTCGTTGCCCCACATTTTGATCGACACCGAGATGATGTCCGGTTTGATCTCGGTGAGCTCCGGATAGCCAAGGCCTTGGCGCTCCATCGCGCCCGGGCGCAGGTTGTTGATCACGATGTCACTGCGCGCGATCAGTCCACGCAGTCGCGCCATGCCTTCGGCCGATTTGATATCGAGGTCCACGCTGAGGATCTCGGGGTTGATGCTCAGGAAGAACGGTGCGTGGTTGATGTCGGTGCCGCCGTAGGCGCGCATCTCCTCGGGCAGGGCCGCCGTTTCCACCTTGATGACCTCGGCGCCCAACATCGCCAGCAGCTTGCCGGCGTAGGGGCCCGCCCATACCTTGGTGAGCTCGACGACTCGCACCCCCTCCAATGGCCCACCCCGCGGGGTCTTCGGCGGCTTCAGCTGAGGTACTCGCACCGTGGGTGGTGTGCGCGTCCTATCCAGGCCGCTCAAGATCGCGGCCGTGTGCTGACCGAGAGTCGGTGCGGCAGCGGTGAGTTCAGCCGGCGATGCGCTCAGCAGGTAGGGCACCGTGGGGTAGGCGGCGTCGCCCAGCACGGGATGGCTGACGTTGCGAAAGAAGCCGCGGTGCCGGTACTGCGGCGACTCGTGCAGATCGGCGGCGTCATTGACCGGAACGAGTGGCACACCCATGCGCTGAGCTTCGTCGGCCGCCGTCTCCTTGGGCAGATCGCGGACCCACTCCGCGAAGCCCTGCTGGAATGCCTTGACCTTTTCCGTGGTGACCGAGAACTCGAGCCAGTCGTCGTCGAATTCGTCGAGCCAGTCAGGTTGTCCCATCAGCTTTTTGACACCGAGCCAGTGCGCGCCGCTGGTCATGTACAAGTAGACGAAGCCATCGGCGCAGGCAAAGAACGACGCCGGGCCCTGCTGGTCGTAGTCGTCGCGGGTGCCGAGGGCGGGGACTTCGCCGGTGATCAGGCGGCCCAGAATGCAATCGGCGCGTGAGACCAGCACGGCATGTTGGGAGATGTCGATGGCCTCACCCCGGCCGTGGTGTAGCCGCCCGAACAGCGTTGCGGCCACGCAGAGTGCCGCCTCGAGGCCGGCTTCGTAGTCGGCCATGAAGCGGCCCGGTCCCCGCAGCGGCGGCTTACTGGGGTCCGGATGGCTGGGAGTGTGATATCCCCACCCACTGGCATGGAATACGTTGATGCTCTTCGCATTTGCATGCTCGGGCGCGGCGTTCCGGCCGAACGGCGTGATCGAGCAGAAAATGACATTCGGGTGCCGGGAAGCCACCGTGGTCGCGCCGTCGTCGATCACCGCGTCGGCGCCGGCCATCAATGCGTGCAGCCGCGGGTCGCGAGCATCAAGCTCGACGGAGTTCTTGTTCGTGTTGAGGTATGCGAACAGCGCACTGCCATCGGGCCCGTCGCCCAGGATGGGAGAAAACGCCCGGGTAGAACTGCCACACCCGGGCGCCTCGACCTTGATCACCTCGGCGCCGAAGTCGGCCAGCAGTTTTCCGCAGTACTCCCCTGCGACCGACCCCGCCAGCTCGACGACCCTGAAACCCGTCAGCGCCGACATGCGAGCTCTCCCAAAGCGGTCAGGGCTTCGCGCGGCCCGAACGGCTGAGGCGCCACTCCGGGGGGAAGTTCATGTCGTTGTCCTTGACCACGTTGTTGAGGCCCTTTTCGAAGGTGCCACCGGTGAGGTCGACTTCTTCCGCGTCGTTCTTGATCATCGGCAACATGCCCTCGACCATGCCGGTCAGCAGGCTGCCGAAGTATTCGCCCTTGTGTTGCTTGTAGAGCTCGAGGAACGTCTTCTGCACCGCGACCGTGTCGGTTGGACGCGACCGCGAACATGCCATTGCGTACTTGAGCGTCTCGGCTTCCAGCTTCTCGCGCGGCACCACGCTGTTGACGAAGCCGCATTCGTACATTTCCTTCGCGCTGAAAGGCCTTCCGGTGAAGAGCATCTCGGAGAACTTGCGTAGTCCCATCGTCTCGGCCCACCACCACAGCCGGGGCCCCCAGCCCACATACCGGAACGCCGGATGGCCGAACAGGGCATCGTCGGATGAGATCACCAGGTCTGCGTCACCGGCCTGGTAGAAGTGCCAGCCGTAGCAGTAGCCCTTGGCCTCGATAATGCTGATCTTCCGAAGCTCCTGCAGCGGCCGGTTACCGGCGCGGGCCTTGGCGTAGAAGTCGGTCACAGTAGACAGGTAACGGTACGACCCACCCGGCGGGTACTTGACGTCGTCATCGTTGATCGCGAGCTCGTGGTGCAGCGGTAGGCCGGGATTCTCCAGCATCGGCCGCTGCTCGGGCAGGTCGCCACCACTACCGAAATCCTGTCCCTCACCTCGGATTACGACGACCTTGACGTCGTCGTCGACATTGCACTTGTGGATCAGGTCGGCGTAGTTCTGCCGCATGCCCAGGCTGGTGGCATTCTGTGCGTCCGGCCGGTCAAAGGTGATGTAGGCGATCCGGTTCTTCTTGTCCTTCTCGAACTTGATGTACTGCTCGGCTTCTTTCTTCAGCTTTTCGTAGTCGAATTCCGGCATGAGATTTCTCCACTTCGTCGTGCTTAATTGAATAGTGCTTACTTGAGTAATGCGCCCGCGTCAACGGGCAGCGAAACGCCTGTGACATAACGTGATTCGTCAGAAGCGAGAAACAGGACGGCGTTGCTGATGTCGCGGGCCTCCACCCAGGGCACCGGCATCGTGTGCATCATCTGCGAGAACGGTGCGAAGTCGTCCGGTCCCGGGTTCTCCAGGTCAGGCCGAAACAGCTTGTAGGTCACCTCGTTCATCGTCATCGGCGTGTTGACCTGGCTGGGATGTACCGAGTTGACCCGGATGTTGTGCTGGCCCAACTCGACGGCGAAGGCTCGCATCAGACCGATGACGCCGTGCTTGGCGGCGATGTAATGGCCGGTGTGGGCCAACGCCTTGTGGGATCCGACCGAACCGGTCAGCACGATCGAACCGCCGCGCTCGCCGGCCAGGATATGCGGCACACCGACTTTCACAGTGTGCCACACGCCGGACAAGTTGACGTCGATCATGTCGCGCCAGATCTCCTCGCGGATCTTGTGCAACTTGTTGCCGAAGGTCCCGATACCCGCATTGGCGACGACGATGTCGAGCCGGCCGAGTTGTTCGACGCCGCTGTCCACTGCGGCCTTGAGGCCGTCGTAGTCGCGGACATCGACCTGAGTGGTTACGATGCGCCGGTCGAGGTTCTTGACCAGATCTGCGGTTTCGGCGAGATCCTCAGGGG
The DNA here is from genome assembly GCF_900176255.2 of Mycobacterium ahvazicum. GTDB lineage: Bacteria > Actinomycetota > Actinomycetes > Mycobacteriales > Mycobacteriaceae > Mycobacterium > Mycobacterium ahvazicum. Next base: position 160,650 of record NZ_FXEG02000003.1, on the reverse strand, counting down.
TCGAATGCGGGTAGGCCAGGTTGTCGATCGGCCCGCAGACGTCGACCGCGATGATGTCGGCGCCCTCTTCTGCCAGGCGCACCGCATGGCTACGGCCCTGCCCGCGGGCTGCGCCGCTTATGAAGGCAACTTTGCCCTCGACGCGACCGGCCATCAGGGCACCAGTGTCGGCAGGGTTTCCCAGCCCCGCACCGACGACGTCGGGCTGAGGGTGGCGTTGGCCATGTCGGGCTCCCACTCCGGGAAGCGCTTGAGGATTTCCTCCAGGGCGACCCGACCTTCCAGTCGCGCCAGTGCCGAGCCCAGGCAGAAGTGGGCACCGACGCTGAACGTGAGGTGGGGCCGGGGGGCGCGATGGATGTTGAATTCTCCTGCATCGGGGCCGAACTGGCGCTCGTCGCGGCAGGCGGCACCGATCAGCATCAGCATCACGCTGCCTTCCGGCACCGTCCGGTCGTAGAGGCTGACGTCGCGGGTCACATACCGCGCCATGTGCGGCGCCGGCGGCTCGAAGCGAAGCAACTCCTCGATCGCCTGCGGGATCAGCGCGGGATTTTCGACGAGTTCGCGGCGCTGGTCTGGATGCTCCGCGAGAACCTTTCCGGCCCAACCGATCAGACGGGTTGTGGTCTCGTTGCCCGCTCCGGCCACCACGTTGAGATAAACGAGAATCTCCTCGCGGCGCAGCCGCCGCGTGGTCCCGGTCTCGTCGACGAACTCGACATTGAGCAGCTCGGTCATGATGTCGTCGGACGGGTTCTCGGCACGCCAGTCGATGTAGGCCTCGAACTGCTCGCCCACCGACAAGCCATGCTCGGCGGCACTCATCGGCTTGCCCGGCTCGGTGCGTAGCTGCGCGTTTCCGCGATCGCGGATGTACTCCTGATCCTCTTCGGGAATCCCGAGCAGGGCACTGATGACCTTCATCGGCATGATCGCGCCCAGGTCGGTGACGAAATCGAATCTGCCCGAACCCACCAACGGCTCCAGCGATTGCGCGCAGAAGTCGCGGATCATCGGCTCTAGCGCGGCGATCTTGCGCGGCGTGAACATCCGCGACAGCAACTTGCGGTGCACGTCGTGAATCGGCGGGTCTTCGAAGATCAGCATCCCCGATGGAATCTCGAGGTTGGCCTTGATCAGCTCCATGATGACGCCCCGCGCAGAGCTGTAGGTGCCGTGATCGATGATGCCCTTGTTGACATCGGCGAATCGGCTCAGCGCGTAAAAGTCATATTCGGAGTTGTAGTACAGCGGCGCCTCGTCACGCAAGCGCTTAAACATCGGATATGGGTCGGCAATCAGCTCGACATCATATGGATCAAAGCTGACATGGCTCTCGGTGCTCGCTGTCACGAAATCCCTCCTAGCGCTTCCGATTACAGGGAGCGACATGCCCGAGACATCGCTGTAGCCGGCCGTGGGTCAGCGCCGGATCCGGGTCGGGCAATTTGTACACTCCGCTTAAATGCGTTTGTTTCGACAAACGCACGGGCTCGGCTGATAGCGGGATCACCGACGGCCCGTGAACGCCGGTTCACTCTATTCTCGTAGAGAACCATATAGCGGATGCTGTGGCAAGACCCAAAACGCCCGGGACCCGGCGCGTGGTGCTTTTGCCGGCGGTCAGCCGGAGGTGGCGGTCAGCTGGAGGCGGCGGCCCGGCGGCCGCGACCCGGTTGCACATCGGCGGCCTCGGTGAGGGCGCCCCGGTGCGGACTCTTCAGGATTCCGGTCGCGATGGCCGTCAGGATCGCGTCGAGCTGCTCGGGGGTGTCGACAATTCGGTCGCCGTGCGCGGCGCGCATCAGCAGTCCGTTGATGAACGTCAACGTGACGTTGCTCAGATCCTCGACCACCGCCGATTCCAGTTCGGCCCCATGGGGCATCAGCTGCACGAGGATCTCGCGGTGCAGCTTGGTGAACGCGTCGGTGGCCCGCTGCAGGATCGCGGCCATCGCGGGATCCCGGGCCGCTTGCATTGTCAGCTCGTAGCGGGCCTTGGTCCACGACAGCTGCGGCTCGGTGCCGGCCTGAATCACCACCTGCGACAACAACGAGGGCGTGGGATTGTCTCCCGTGCTACCGGCGCTGTCCGCGATCGACTGCAGCCGCTCCAGATCGAGCTCGGCCAGCCGTTCGGCTACCGCGCGCAGCAGTGCGGACCGGGTCCGGAAGTAGAAGGAGGTGGTGCCGTCGGGAACGGCGGCCTTGCGGTCGACCTTGAGATGGCTCAGGCCCTTGGCCCCGTCGGCGGCCAACAACTCGATCGCCGCATCGCACAGATCGCGGCGGCGCTCCGCGGGGTTGGGCTTTCGTCTTGTTGCCGCCGCAGACGGGTATCGAGCCATGAACACAGGCTTTCGTGGCAAGGATCTAAAGTGAACATTCGCTGACGTGCAGCACGACCATACTCTATGTTCGTAGTGTCCGTAAAGCGCACGCCGCCAGCGCAACGGTGTCATCACGATTCACGCGAATTGTGCCGCAGTGGGCGACAACGGGCGCTCGACCTACTTTGCTTGAGTTCGATGCCTGCTACGACGACCGTTCGGCTGACCAGTGCCATTCTGGTCGGCGCGCTCGCGTGCGGCTGCCATTCGGCCCAGCATGCGGCGACACTCACCACGTCGACCAGTACCGCCGTGTCGGTGCCCCCGCCCGTTCCACGGATTGCGCCGTTGCCGGTCCGGCCGGTCGAGAAATCGCAGCCGACCTCGCCCGAAAAGTGTCCCGCGACCAATCCGGCGGCCCCGGCACCGCCGGACAGCGTCCTGGTCACCTGCGACCTCGCCCGGACCACGCGGTATACGTTGGGACCGGAAACGATGCGACTCGGGCTGACTCACGTGGACGCACCCAAACCACTGACAGCGGACTTCTTCCAAGTGATTCTGACGATGGACCCGGCGTCGGAGACGGCATGGGCGGCATTCACGGCGGCGCATCTGCACGCCCACATCGCCTTCATCCGCGATGATCTGGTCCTGGAGGCGCCGATGATCGAGGATCAGGTCAGCTCCGGGCAGATCGCGCTGACGACCCAAACGGCCGCGGCTGCCGCCCAATTGGCGCAATTGGCGGGCCGTCCGCCATGACCGAACTGGCTATCGGCTTTCTCAATGGATTCGGCCTTCCGCCAATAGAGTTCGTCGATCTGGCCGCGGATCTCGGCTGCCGCTACATCTCCGCGGTGGTGCGGGGCGCGCCCTTGGTGCCGCTGGGCTATCCGCCCTTTTCCCTCAAAGACGACCCGGCGCTGCGACGCGGCGTGCTCGCGAGGATGCGCCAACGTGGCGTGGCCGCCTCGCTGGGCGATGGCTTCCTGGTGCTGCCAGACACCGAAACCCGTTTGTTCAGTGCAGATCTCGATGTATTGGCCGAACTGGGTGTGCCGCGAATCAACGTCGTCAGTCTGGATCCCGATCTCGACCGCACCTTCGACCAGTTCGCGGCTCTGACCGAGCTCGCCGCCGAGCGCAGCATCCAGACCGTCGTCGAGCCGGTTCCCGGGCTGACCGTGGGTGATCTGCCCACCGCGCTGGCCGCACGAGAATACGTCGGCCGACCGGACTTTCGATTGCTGATCGACACGATGCATCTGGTGCGCTCCGGGTCGGGCGCCGCAGATCTGGCGGCCGTCGACCCCGAATACATCGGTTACGCCCAACTCAACGACACGACCCTGCAGCCGCGCCTGGCCAACTACATGGAGGAAGCCATGTTCGAGCGCATGGTCCCCGGCGAAGGCGAACTCCCGCTCATCGACCTCCTGTCCGTGCTTGCGTCCGATATCGTGCTCGAGATCGAAGTGCCCAGACGGTCGTTGGCGTTGGCCGGGGTCAGCCCGATCGACCGGGTCCGCCCATGCGTCGAGGCAGCACACCGGTTGCTGGCCGAAATCGGCCGCCAGCCTTGAGTTTCAGCTCGGTTCCCGAAGCGGCAGACCCGCCGCGCGATAGATATTGTCGATGACGGTCATGTTCTCGATCGCGTCCTGCGCGGTGGTTTTCACGGGCTCGCCGCGAAGCACCGCCGCGGCGAACGCATCGAGCTGGTAGGCGTAGGAGGCGCGGCGCGGAAAGCTCTCCACCCGGTTGTCGTCCGCGGTTCGAACCGAGAGCCGATGGAACATCTGCGGCATTGCGGGATTGAGCAGTTGGAGCTGGCCGCGTTCGCCGATCACTTTGGCGCTGATATCGAAAAGCCGCCGCGACCACATCGAGCACCGGACCCGGCCGGTGTGTCCGCCGGCGAACCGCAGCTCTGCCGTCATCGCCCGGTCGATCTGAGGATTATGCAGCTTCGCTTGCGCCGAAACGACTTCCGGGGTCGAACCGCCGAACGTGCGAACCATGTGAACCGGATAACAGCCGGCATCCATCGTCGCACCGCCGGCCAGGGCGTAGTTGTACCGAATGTCGGAGAACCGCGGCAGCGGGAAACAGAGCGTGGCTTCGACGTGCGTGAGCTTGCCCAGTTCTCCCGAAGCGATGATCTCCTCGGCGCGCAGAGTCTGCGGATGATAGCGATAGTGGAAGGCTTCCATCACGACGCGATCCGACTGCGTGGCCAACCCGGCGATCTCGCGGGCCTCGGCGGCGTTGGCGGTGAACGGTTTTTCACACAGCACGTGTTTACCGGCGGCCAGTGCGGCTCGGGTCCACTTGCCGTGCAACCCGTTTGGCAGCGGATTGTAGATCGCATCGAGATCCGGATCGGCGATCAGCGACGAGTAGTCATCGTGCACCCGGGCGATGCCGTGCTTGGCGGCAAACGCGCGAGCGCGCGCGCCGTCGCGTGCGGCCACCGCGGCGACCACGACCTCAGGGTTGTCCTTGGCGGGATTGATCAGCGCCATCGGCGCGATCCGGGCAGCACCCAAGATGCCGATCCGCAGGTGTTCAGCCATGGGCCCGACGCTACCGCCGGGCGAAGGCCGGGGCGCGCTCGGGCCTGACCCCGACACCGATGAAATAGGCGGGGATGAAGGACAGCCACGGCAGTCGCTGCAGCACGCCCAGGACGGCCGCCGGCGGGGTCGGGTCCGCGCCACGCAACAGCGGCCCGAGTCCGCGCTGCAGGAACCGTTGCACGCCTTGGGTGACGGCGGTGGGAAACAGCCGGCGACGGCGCACGGCCGCCAGGTCCCGATCGGTGACCCGGTGCCGGCGCAGCGGCTCGGCCAAGATGGTTGCGGCCGCCACGGCATCCTGGACCGCCAGGTTGATGCCGACACCGCCAAGCGGTGACATCGCGTGTGCGGCGTCGCCGATGCACAGCAGTCCATCGGTGTGCCAGCGGAGCAGGCGATCGACCCGGACATCGAGGTGCTTGATCTCGTCCATCGACGTCAGCGTCGCGACCGCCGCGGTCGATTCCGGCAACAGCGCGCCGACGTCGTCGCGAAACGCCTCGATGCCTTTCGCCCGCAGCTGCGCGTCCGTGCCCTTGGCCCCGATGTACGCGATCTGGCTGTAGCCCTCCCGCGGAATCACCCCGAGGACCTTGCCCGGGCCCACCCGCGGCAAAAACGAGAACTCCTGATGGCCGTCGCACGGCAACTTGAACCACCACACGTCGAAGTTCACCGGGTACTCGCGGCTCTGCAGGCCGGCCGCACGGCGCGCCATCGACCACCGGCCGTCGCACGCTACGGTCAACTCCGCCTTCAACTCGCCGGGCCCGTCCGGGCCTTCGTAGCGCACGCCGGTGACCGTGGCACCCTCTCGCAGCAGGTCGGTCGCCTCCGTATTCATCCGCAGCGTGAAGGTCGGTTCCTCCAGCGCGACATCGGCGAGCAGGTTGAGCAGATCCCACTGCGGCACCATCGCGACAAAGGGGTGGGGTTGGCGCAGCCGACTGAAGTCGACGTACGTCACCGATCGCCCGTCCGATTCGAACTTCGCGGTGTGCACCTCGCTGTGCGGAATGGCGGCGAAGCGTTCCCACAGACCCAATTCGTCCAGCAGGCGCAACGTGGTCGGGTGCACCGTGTCCCCGCGAAAGTCGCGGAGAAAGTCACCGTGCTTTTCCAGCAGCGTGACCTCCACGCCGGCCCGGGCCAGCAGCAGCCCGAGCACCATTCCGGCCGGCCCACCGCCGATCACCGCGCAGGTCGTCGTTTCAGTCATCGGCTCCCCCGAGATCCGTTGCTGCACAACGTGGTTGTCAGCCAAGCAATTGCGGGTCGACGTCGTACACCGAAATCGGCTCCGTGAGCACCCCGTTTTCCTCGACATAGCGATCCCACAACGCCAGCAGCCCGGCGAGTTTGTCGGGATGGGTGGCCGCGAGGTCATGGATCTCACCCCGGTCGCAGGAAAGGTCATAGAGCTGCCAGGCGCCCGGCCCGTATGGCGGGGGCAGATAGAGGGCTTTCCAGTCGCCTTGACGAATCGCGCGGCGGCCGAACAACTCCCAGCCGGTGCCGGTCTCACCCGGGTGGACCGCCTCGGCGTCGCACGACAGGTACGGCACCAGCGAGCGGCCGAGCATCGCCTCGACGTCGCGGCCGCGGTAGGAGGTGCCGGGATGTTCGACACCGGCCAGTTCCAGCACGGTGGGCGTGATGTCCATGACGGTCGCGAATGCGGTTCCGATCGCGTCCTGGCGCGCGAAACCCGGCCAGGTGACGAAACCCACCACCCGGATACCGCCCTCAGTGGTGAAGGCCTTGTGCAACCGCGACGGCGCCGTGGCCGCCTGGGCCCAGCGGGGTCCGTACCAGATGAATGACGTCGGCCGGCCCAGGTTCTCCAGGCTGTTATCGCAGTTCTTTTCGATCTGCGCAACGATCTGCGGTCCGCGCAGGGGCATCGCCTCGACGATCGCGCCCTCGGCCCCGTTGTCGGACATGAACATCACGACGGTGTTGTCCAGCTCGCCGGTCTCGGCCAGGTAGTCGATCACCCGGCCGATGTTCCAGTCCATTCGGTCCACCATGCCGGCGTAGACCTCCATCGCGCGGGCCGAAATCGCGCGCTCCTCGTCCGTCATGTCGGCCCACTCCGGGGCGCCGTCGGCGACGACCGGGTGCGGCTCGACGTCGGGCGCACACAGACCGAGGCGCTTGAGCGCCGCCAACCGCTCCTCGCGCAACGCATCCGGGCCCGCGTCGTAACGGCCGCGGTATTTGGCAACGGACTCGTCGGGGGCCTGCAGCGGCCAGTGCGGCGCCTGAAACGGGAGGTACGCGAAGAACGGCCGGTCGTCATCGGACCCGCGGTCGCGGAAGTAGCCGAGCAAGGTGTCGGTGTAGGAGTCCGACGAATAGAAGTCTTCGCCCACCGTGACGAACTGGTCGTCCTCGGTGTAAAGCGTTGGCACCGGCGAGAATCCGCGGCCGGCCGCGCCGCCGTAGTGACTGGCACCCGCCGGTAGTAGCGCAAACGAACGCTCGAAACCCCGCGCCCACGGCGATCTTTCAATCGTGTGGCCCAGATGCCATTTGCCCGACATCAGGGTGAAATATCCGGCGTCGCGCAACAGTTCCGGCAGCGCGACGACACGGTCGTTGAGATAACCCTCGTAGCCGGGCGCGCCCTGAAATCCGGGGATCGCGACTTCCAGCATCGTGCCGATACCGGCGACGTGGTGGTCGGTTCCGGTCATCAGCATCGCGCGGGTCGGCGAGCAGGCCGGCGCCGAATGGAAATCGGTGAGCCTGATGCCCGCGTGCGCGAGACGGTCGAGGTTGGGCGTTTCGATTTCGCTGCCGAACGCACCGATGTCGGAAAACCCGAGGTCGTCTGCCAGGATCACCAAAAAGTTAGGCCGCTTCACGGTGAAGCATCCTGTCAGGTCCGGCACCCGAATGGAACGTTCAAGCACTGACTAGGCTCGATTCGGGAAACACTGAACCCGGAGGGGCGCCCCATGTTGGCACAGTTCGAGATGTCGATTCCTCTGGTTGCCGCCCCGATGTCGGGCGGCCCGACCACGCCGGCGATGGTGTCGGCGGCCACCGGGGCAGGCGGACTGGGCATGCTCGCAGCGGGCTATAAGACGGTGCAGGCCGTCGAAGCCGAGCTCAAGAGCGTGCGTGCCGAAGGAATCCCGTTCGGCATCAACCTGTTTGCACCCAATCCGGTGCCGGTCGACTCGGACCGCTACCGGGCCTACGCAGCGATCATCCAGCAGGAGGCCGAGCAGTTCGGCCTCGCTCTGCCTGCCGACCCCATCGAGGACACCGATCGGTTCGACGAGAAGATCGCGCTGCTGCTCGACGAGCCGGTGCCGATGGTGTCGTTCACGTTCGGCATCCCGCCGGGCAGCGTGATCGCCGCGCTGCAGCGGGCCAAGACCGTGGTGGTCCAGACGGTGACGACGGCGCAGGAGGCGCTGCAAGCCCGCGACGCCGGCGTGGACATGCTGGCCGTACAGGCTGCCGTCGCCGGCGGGCATTCCGGCACCCTGACACCTCTGCGACCGGTGCAGCCGGTCCCGATCGTCGACCTGGTCAAACAGGTCACCGCGACGGTGCCGCTGCCGGTGCTGGCCGCCGGTGGGCTGGCAACACCCGAAGCGGTGGCCGACGTGATCCGGGCCGGGGCCGCCGCGGCCGTCGTCGGCACCGTTCTGCTGCGCGCCGCCGAAAGCGGTGCGTCGGCAACCCACCAGGCGGCCCTGACCGATCCCGCTCGGACCGAAACGGTGCTGACCCATGCCTTCACCGGACGCCCCGCCCGCGGACTGCGCAACACGTTCATCGACAACCATGAGGACCAAGCACCGTTCGGCTACCCCGCAATCCACCACCTGACCAGTCCGCTGCGCAAAGCCGCCGCGGCGGCGGGCAAGCCCGACTACGTCCACCTGTGGGCGGGCACGGGGTACCGGCACGCCACCGCCGAACCCACCGCGGACATTCTGCGGCGGCTCGCCACCGATCTGTGACGGCCGGCGGCGGCCGGACTCAGTTGCTCAGGTAGAGGTACCAAAGGCCATCGGAATGCTGGACACACGAAAAGTGTGTCCAGGTGCCGGGATGGACGACCTCGACATGCGGGCCGTCCGCCATGCACCCAGCCTCTGTCGCATAGTTGCCTTCAACGAGGATCTCATCGGCGTTGCTGACACCCACCCCGATGGTCATCGTTGCCGAAAATGCCAAGATACCTGCAGCGATCAATTTCTTCACAGAATGCCTCCTGCTCGCGCCCACCCCCTGGATCCCGAAGCCAGAGTTTGCTGAGCACCGACGTTACCGACTGGAAATCGTCCACGCAATCCCGAGGTGGTGCGGACTTGGCAGTTGTGCAGCAAAGAACTCGTATTAGCTCTGGCGGGTTGCTCGCCACGCTTATGCGCCCTAGAAGGTAAACCGGTTCAGCGTGTCATAGGGGCCGAACGGCGAGGCATTGACGAATCGGTATATCCACCGCACGACGGTGCTGTCGATCTTCTCGTAGCCGGCCTGTGCCGGTGTCTGTTCGACCAATCGCAACCGTGGATCCCAGGTTTCGATGTCGCGCGCGTTGCCGATCCCCCACTTGATGATGCCCCGGGTGAGCACCTTCGAGAGCAACGGCGCCAGCGCCGAGAGGGTGTCGAATTGCAGCTCCCCAGAAGCGAATCGGTCCAGCACGCGTGCGAACAGGGCGCGGACGTCACTCTCGTCCACGTACATCAGCAGGCCCTCGGCGACGACGAGTGTCGGGTGGCCGCTGGGGATCTGATCGAGCCAACTCAACTCGGTGACCGACGAGCCGATCATCTGGTAGCGCTCGGTTTCGTCGTAGAGCTGCTGGCGAAGCCCGATGACGCTCGGCTGGTCGAGGTCGAACCACAGCACGGCCGGCGGGACCTCGAGGCGCAAGGACCGGCCGTCGAGTCCACAGCCCAGGTGCAAGACGACCGCGTCGGGGTGGTGCGAAAGGAAATCGGCACACCACACGTCGAGCTGCTTGGCGCGCAGCGCGACCAGGTACTGATTGGACGCCGGCAACGAGTTCCGGTGTATGCGTTTGAAGTCGTAGTCGATCCGATCGACGGCCTCCGCCGCGGCATGGTCGCCCAGAATCGGATGCCGAGAACGACTTTCGTGAGCACGCAGATACAGCGTCACGAGGTTGGTCCACTCCACCGAGCCCCAGCGGACCGAACTGAAATCAATCTTGCCCGTCGTCACAGTCCCCTCCTGGTTAGCGGCCTACCGATAGCGAAGCGCATCCGGGCCGTGATGGCCACCCCCGAAGCACCGGAGGGGGCAAACAAACTGGTCACGGTGCCGCAGTTGCCTGGAATCCACGGTTGCCCATCCGATCGACCCGGTGCTCCGAAGAACTGTCGAGCAACGGTTGTGGCGCGGTGACACCGCCAGGCCGGGAAAAGGGGCCTTCGATGCGACAGGTGACGTTCAAAATGGTTGCCGCTGGCGACGGTTCACCACCGACCTCAACCGGATACTGCTACTACCTGGTGGCCCACGCGGTCGCGACGGTCCTGCTGCTGCTGACCCTGGTTGCCGCGGTCTGGCAATTCATGGACTGGGTCGTCACGCCGTCGTGCCTGGAAACCAGTTCAGCGTCGTCGTCAGCGGTGGCGGTGGCCGCGGGGACCACCGCACAGCTGACGGACAAGCCGGTAGCCACCGCCGCCTCGGTCTGGATCCGCACCGCGGCACGGACCGAAGCCGCGGCCGGTTTCAAGGCCGACACCGGGGACTGCCCCTGCCCGAAGAGCGGCAAGTGAGCCGTCAGAACGCTTCGGGATCCTGCTGGACGGCTGTCGGCACCGGATGCTGGTACAAGCGCGACGCGTTCTCCCAGGTGAACTTGCGAATCGCGTCCGGGGGCAGATCACTGATCTCCTCGTGGATCGTCTGTTGCGTGTGCGGCCAGGTGGAGTCGCAGTGCGGGTAATCGGCTTCGAGCATGATGTTGTCCACACCGATTCGGTCGCGCTGTACGAACGAGGACTTGTCCTCCACCGCACAGAACCAGAAGTTGCGGGTGAAAACCTCTGCGGGAGTAAGCTTCTCCCCCAGCGACTGCCACGTGCCATACATCGCGTGGTAGCTGAGCATGTGATCGAGGCGATCGAGCAGGCCTGCCACCCAGCCGATTCCGCCTTCGGACAGGCAGATCTTGAGATCCGGGAACCTGCTCGGCAATCCGGAGTACAGCCAGTCCACGGCCGCCGAGATGGCGTAGGCGAAGAACAGCACACCCTGTACGTCCGGCGGAGCGTCCTCGGTGGTCGACGGCGAGGAACCCGACGATCCGATATGCAGATTCACCACGGTTTCGGTCTCGGCGCATGCGGCCATGATTGGATCCCAGTGTCCCGAATGGATACTCGGCAACCCGAGCATGGCGGGGTTCTCACTGAACGTCACCGCGTGAAAGCCGCGCGCGGCGTTCTCGCGGATCATCGTGGCGCCCAGCTCGGGGTCCAGCAGCCAGGGCAGCTGGCAGGGAATGATCCGCTCGGGATACGACCCGGCCCACACCTCGAAGTGCCAGTCGTTCCAGGCCCGCACCGCGGCCAGCGCCAGATCGCGATCCTTGGTCACCTGCTGCAACCGCTGGCCGGCAAAGCCGGGCAGGAATGACGGAAAATTCAGCGACGCGTAGATGCCGTTGAGGTCCATGTCCTTGACGCGCTCATGGATATCCCATGCGCCCCTGCGCATTTCGTCGAATCGAACCGGCTCGAAACCGTACTCGGCCACCGGGCGCCCGACCACGGCGTTGAACCCGACGTTGGGCAGTTCCTGATTGTCGTAAACCCAGGTTTGTCCGCCGCTGGCGGTGTCGACGACCCGCGGCGCACGGTCGGCGAATTTTCGGGGCAGCCGGCCGGTGAAGGTGTCCGGGGGTTCCACGATGTGGTCGTCGACCGAGATCACCGTGTAGCGGCGTGGTGAACGCGGCGGATCCGGCAGAAACGTGACCGACCGCTCGTCGCCGGTCTTGGCGGTCGTGAAACTCAGATCAGAGGCTAGCTCGTCAATTGATTTCATGGCGCAATCTCCTTCCGCGTCGGCCGGCGGTGATATTTGCCGAGCTCAGCTGAGTACATCGGGATCCGCTTTGATCGTCATCCGCGCCGCGCCAGCCCAATACACGTCAGCGGCGCGCTCGATCAGGGACCGCTGCATGCCCGCCATGTCGGACCAGTTCATCGCGACCGGCTCCTTGCCGGTGAGCATGACGTCGTAGGCCAGCTTGCAGACCCGCTCGATCGACGCCGCCCGGTATACCGCCTCGGGCAGGTTCCGGCCCGTCGCTATGACGCCGTGGTTGGCCAGAATCGTGAGGTTGGCACGGCCGATGCGCGCCGCGAGGTCGGCTGCCCGGTCGGGGCTGTCGATCTCACCGTCGTATTCGCCGACCAGGCACAGGTCGTCCAGGAACAACGCGCCGGTCTGGTGCACCAGCTCGGGCAGCCTGCCCAACGCCGCGAGCACGCAGACGTAGTACGGGTGATTGTGAATGACCACCCGGGCGTCCTCGCGCACCCGGTGCAGCTCGGTATGAATGTGGATGGCCGGGGTGACGTCCCACCGACCGCTGACCACTCGAGCTTCGCTGTCTACCAAGCAGATATCGGACGCGGTGAGTTCCTGCCACCACAGTCCCCACGGATTGACCAACATGTCGGATTGCCCGTCTAGCTGCCAGGTGATGTGTCCGGCCATGTTCTCGGCGAACCCGATGCCGGCCAGATGCCGGAAGGCAACGGCGAGCGCCTGCTCGTTGGACAACTCGACACCGATCGGGGGCACCACCGACGGCGCCCACACCTGCAGGCCACCTCGTCGTGGACTAGGCGTGTTCATGTTCGGCCTCCATCCTTGCTCGAATATCCTGGCGGAGTTCGCCTTTGGCGATCTTCCCGCCGGACGACCGGGGTATTGCGTCGACGACGACGAGGTGTTCGGGCAGCAATTCCTTGGATACCCCCAGCGCCAGCAGGTGGTCGACGAGTGCGGGCAGGTCGAGGGTCGCGGCGTCGGCGAGTTCGGCGTAGAGACAGACCCTTTCGCCGAAGACCGGATCCGGCATCGCCACCGCCGCGGCCAGCGCAATCGCGGGGTGAGTCATCACGGCGTCCTCGACCTGTGATGCGCTGATGTTCTTGCCGGCCCGCAGGACGAAGTCGGACGTCCGGCCGGTGATGGTCAGATAGCCCTCAGCGTCGAGCTCGCAGATATCGCCCATCAGCATCCAGCCGTCGCGAGTGAACAGCTTGTCGTGGTCGGTACCCCCGAGATAACCGAGGCTGGTCGCGGGGCCTCGGCACGCCGGCTGACCCCGTCCCGTCGCGGTGACGTCTTGATCCCCGTCGAAGAGCCGAACCGCCATTTCGGGAACGATCCGTCCGCCGGTGCGCAGGCGACGATCCAGCGGATCGTCCACGGTTGTCGCACTGAGCAGACCTGTTTCGTTCGAGCCGTAGAACTGCAGGATCTTCGCGCCGGTGAGCTCTTCGAATTCGACCGCCGGCCGGTACGGAATCGCCTCACCGCCGGTGAAAACGACACGCAGCGAGCTCAGGTCGTACTCCCTGGACGCGCGGTCAGCCATCAGCATCGTCAATTGCGAACTCACACAACATAATACGGATACTTTGTGCCGGGCTATCGCCTCACACGCAGCGCGCGCCGAAAAGCGCTGCAGAATCACCGCGGTGGCACCGAGGTAGATCGGGGTGGTGTGGCTGGTCCATATTCCGAAGCCGAACGGCATCGGGATGACCGGCAGGAACACGTCGTCGGACGTCAACTGCCCGTTGGCGACGGCCTTCTGGTGAAAGTAATGCCACCGATTCTGTGTATGCACGACGCACTTGGGCAGGCCGGTGGTCCCCGACGTGGAGTTGATCAGGAAGACATCGTCGGGGCCGAGTTGAGATTCGGCGGCGACCGCCTTCGGGCGCGCTCCACTGTTCAGGCGCGGCGCTCCGGCCTCCTCCGCCAGGATCATTAGCGATACCGATGATTCTGCGGTGGCCCGGGCCGCGTCATCGCCGTGCTTGGGGTCACTGATCAGGATCTTCGGTGCCGCGTTGCGCAGCAGTGCGCCGACCTCCCGGGTACCGGCGCGCGCACCGATGCCGACGACGACGCCACCACAACGCTCGATCGCGACGAACAGCACGTGTATCGCGCCGGAGTCCCCGTGCCACACCGCAATTCGGTCACCGCGCGCAACGCCGGTACCGGCCAGCTGACCCGCCAAATGATCTGCCGCAGAATTGAATTCGCGCCATGTCAACGACGTGCCGGGTTCGTCGGAATAGGCGAAGCGCTCTGGTGATCGTTCGGCGTTGCGCCGCACCGCGTCCGACAGTGTCGAATCGGACCACCATCCGGCCGCGCGGAACCGGGCCGGGTCGTCGTCGGTGAATGCCGGCGAGCCCTCGGTATTCAGCTCACCGGCGCTCATGACCAAATGATAGGAAACCTATGCGGGCTGTGGATGGCGGGTTGGCCGGCTAGGGATTGCGCGGCAGTGGAAGCGGATCTCCCGGACCATGCACAAGACGCGGCGGGCGCTTCGGGGGCGGCGGCCGGTCGGGATTGATGGGCCCACAATTGAGGCCGCTGATGCAGCCGCCACCGCCACCGGCGGGTTTGACCCGCAGGGCGCCCCCACCATCTCCGGCAGGCGCGGGAACCACGCTGGACGACGGAACGGCAGAGGTGGCGGGCGACTCGTCAGCCGAACCAATACCGCCGAACGCCACCGCAAGTACTGCCGCACCGCCGCATAATGCGGCTACCGCCTTGCCCTTGTGATTTCCCACGACGACCATTGTAGGCGCGGGTGCCCTGTTACTGCGGAAGACGCGGAGGGTTGGTTACCGGTGGAGGCCGGTTCGGGTTGATGCGCCCACAGTTCAGGCCGACGATGCAGCTGGCGCCGCCGCCTTCGGGTTGGATCCTCAGGCCCATCGGTTGCGACGCGTCACTCGCCCAGCAGCAGGGCCCGGGTGTTGGGGTGGGGTCCGCGCTGACGGACGGCGCTGTCGTCACGCCGACACCGCCAAGCCCCATCGAGAGCACGGCCGCGCCGCATGCCGCGGCTAGCGTCCTACCCGTGCGTCTAAGCACGTGTCGAATTCTAGTTTTTCCGCGGCGCAATGTGTAGAGCCGTAATGCGCCCACGTCGCGCCTATCATTGCCGGGGTGTGGTCGGCGCTGCGAGGCAGACAGCTGGGCCCGGGCCTGCTGTGCGGCGCGGCCGCCGGTGCGGCGGGCACCACCACACTGAATGTCATCACCTACCTCGACATCGCGGTGCGAGGCCGTCCGACGAGTAGCACCCCCGAGCGGACCGTCGAAGCCATGGCGAGGTTGTTGGGCCTCACCGTTCCCGGCAGCGGCGACGTGCTCGCCAACCGAATCGCGGGGCTCGCAGCGCTCACCGGGTATGCCGCGGGGATCGGCATGGGCGTCATTCTGGGGCTGGCGTATGCGTTGGGCTGGCGGCCCGGACTACTGGTCGCCACCCTCGTCGCGTCGGCCATCGCTCTGGTCGGCACGAACGGACCGATGACCGTTCTCGGGGTTACCAATCCGCTCACCTGGAGTGCGGCCGACTGGATCAGCGACCTGGTTCCACATCTGGGCTATGGCGTGGTCACGGCCCTGGTGTTGCACTACCTCGCGCCACTCTGCCGGCCCGCGGGCCGCTAGCCCTGGACCGTGGGCCGGATGGTGATGTCCCCGACCTCCACTTCGTCGGGCTGCTCGACGGCGAACGCGATGGCGCGTGCGACCGCGTCCGGTGGAATACCGACGTCGCTCATCGTGCGCCGGATCTGCTCGCGCAACGCGACGTCGTCGATCGACGTGTCGAGTTCAGTGTCAACGAAGCCCGGCGATATCGATGTCGTACGGACCATGCCGTCGGTCGACTCTTGGCGCAGACCCTCCATCACCGTGCGCACCGCGTTCTTGGTCGCCGCGTACACCGCCATGGTCGGCACGATCTTCAGCCCGGCCGTCGAGACTGTCGTCACGAAGTGCCCGCGGCCCTGCCGGCGAAACATCGGGAGTGCCGCGGCGAACCCGTGCAGCACCCCGCGAAGGTTGACGTCGATCATCGCCGCCCAGCCGTCGACGTCCAGTTCGGAGATCGGCCCGATCTTGCTGATGCCGGCGTTGCTCACCAACACGTCGAGGCGACCGAACCGGTCGACGGCGGTACCGACGAGCCGCTCGAGATCCTCCCGACGGGCGACGTCGACCCGGCAGCTGACGGCCTGTCCCCCGTGATCGCCTATCTCGCCTGCGATCTCGTCAAGACGTTCGACGCGACGCGCACCCAGGACCACGCGTGCGCCGCGGCCGGCTAGCAGGCGCGCGGTCGCCTCGCCGATCCCGCTACTCGCCCCGGTGACGGCCACGACCTTGCCCTCAATGCCTGTCATCGCCATCCCCTCGCGCCGCTGAATGCCCCACTGCGCCATTGTCGCCCTGCGCCTGCGCGGCCCTGCCCGAGAACCCTCGCTCGGCTACTGTCGGTCAATGCTGATCGGGTTCCTCCTCGCTCTGGGCTGTTCGGTGTGTTACGGCACCGCCTCGGTACTGCAGGCTGTCGCCGCGCGGTCGGTGGAATCCGGCGGCAAATCCGGTGTCGACGCGAAGCTGCTGCTGCGTGCCCTGCGGCAGTGGCGCTACATCGCGGGCATCGGCCTGGACGGCGTCGGCTTCCTGTTGCAGGTCGCGGCGCTTCGCCTGGTGCCGATTTACGTCGTCGCCGCAGCGCTGGCCGCCTCGATCGCGGTCACCGGCATCGTGTCGGTGTGGGTGCTCTCGGCACGGCTGTCCAAGGCCGAGTGGACCGCCGTGGGTGTGGTGTGTGTGAGCCTCTTCGCGCTCGCTTGTGCCGCCGGTCCGGGCCACTTCCGGCATGGCCCAGCCGGACTCGGCTGGGCGTTGATCGTCGTCGTCGCCGCCATCTTCCTGGTCGGCACCGTCGCCGGCCGGTTGCCCGACCGCGAACGTGCACTCGTCCTGGGCCTCGGCGCCGGAAGCGGATTCGGCGTCGTCGAAATCGGAGTGCGCCTGGTCGACGAGATCGACCCGACCAAGGCCGCGTTCTACACCAACCCGGCGCTGTACGCCGCGGCCGCAGGCGGCGCCGCGGGGTTCCTGTTGTTCACCTCCGCCCTACAACGCGGATCGGTCACCACCACGGTGGCCGCGATGGTCGTCGGTGAAACCATCGCGCCCGCACTGGTCGGCGTGCTGTGGCTGGGTGATACCGCGCGGCCCGGTTGGGGGTGGGTGGTCATCCTGGGATTCGTTGTGGCCGTGGGCGGCACGCTGGTCCTGGCCCGATTCGGCGAGGCGCCCAGCTCCGCGGAGTGAGCTAGGACGGTGCAACTTCTGAAACCTGTTGTGGCGCAATCGCAAATGTTGTGCCGCGCGGTTCCCGGGTCAGCAGCACTCCACCCTCGGCGTCGATGCCGGCGGCGATCAGTTCGCGCTTGAGGATCTTGTTGGTGGCGGTCGCCGGGAGGTCGTCGTTGATGCGGACGTAGCGTGGCCAGGCCTTCGGGGAGAGATCGCTCTGGCCGGCCAGGAACTCCTCGAGATCGGTTGGCCGCAAATCCATCCCGCGCCGAAGCACCAGCGCCGCCATCACCTGGTCGCCGACCCGCTCGTCCGGTACCGCATAGACCGCGACCTGGCTGACCTGCGGCAGTCGTTCCAGGATCCGCTCGATCGGCGCCGCCGCGAGGTTCTCGCCGTCCACCCGCATCCAGTCGGCGGTACGGCCGGCGAGGTAGATGAAGCCGTCGGCATCGCGATAGGCCAAGTCGCCCGCCCAGTACATGCCGTGTCGCATCCGCTCGGCGGTGGCGTCCGGATCGTTGTAGTAGCCGGCGAACGGCCCCGCTCCTGTGGTGTTAACCAGCTCGCCGACGGCGTCGTCGAAGTTGATCAGCGCGCCGTGTTCGTCGAACTGGGCGACGGCGCACTCCGTCAAAGTTGCGGGGTTGTAGATGCTGACGCCGGGATACGGCTTGCCGATCGAGCCGGGCGGGGTGCCGTCCTCGCGCACCACGATCACCGCGAACTCGCTGGATCCGAAGCTGTCCACCACCCGGCAACCGAAACGCCTTGCGAATTCCGTGATATCGCGATCGGTTGCCTCGTTGCCGAACGCCATCCGCAGTGTCGTTTCGGCGTCGTCGGGAAGCTCGGGAGTGGAAAGGATCAGAGCAAGCGGCTTGCCGACGTAATTCAGGTAGGTCACGCCGTAGCGACGGACGTCCTCGATGAACCGCGACGGCGAGAACTTGGCCGGGACCATCAGCGCCCCGCTGCCGATGGCGACGGCCCAGCCGGCGGCGACGCCGTTGGAGTGGAACAGCGGCATCGCCAGATAGCAGACATCGGCCGCGGTGACGTGGTACTGAAAGACCAGGCTGGCGCCACACATGATCGCCATGCCGTGTGCGAACCGCACGGCCTTGGGGTTGCCGCTGGTTCCGGAGGTGAAGATCATCATGAACGTGTCGGCGGCGGTGACCTCGCGGTGGGCGGTCAAGGGTGGTGCCGCGGCCACCGCGTCGGCGTAGCGCACCGACCCCACATCCAGAACCTGAATTCCCTTGAGATCCAGGCCTTCCAACAAGGGCAGGTGCTCGTCGTCGATCAGCAGAAGCTGGCAGTCGGAGCGCTGGATATCGGAAAGCAGCGCAGCCCCGCGGCGGGTGGTGTTGAGCCCGCACAAGACGTAGCCGCCCAACGCGGCGGCGGCCATCGCGCGCAACATCGCCGGCGAATTACCCAGTGCGGCACCGACATGCAACGGGCGATCCGGGTCGGCGAGGGTAATCACCGCCGCCGCCTCGGCCTCGGCCTCGGCAAGGTGCTCGCGCCACGTCCACGTCGCGTCGCCGTGCGCGATCGCAGGGGTGTCGTCATGCCTGCGCAGCCGCAACAGCTGCTGAACCGTCTCCGGCACGGTCTCACTTCCCCTTTGATCTCGTCGTCAACACCAACCCGGCGTAATTGTGTTGGGCCACATCGTCGCAGTGGCGCCGGTAGGTACCGAATCCGCCGATGTACGGCATGAAGGTGCGCTTCTTGCCTTCGATGTTGGAGCCCAGGTACCACGACGACGCGGCCTTGGGAAACAGCGTCCGCTCGGCGGCCTCGGCCACCTGGTCGGTCCACGCCCGGGCCGCGTCCAGGCGCGGCTCGATCTCGCTGACCCCCTGTTGCCGCGCGGCGCGAATCAGGTCGATGACCCAGTCGACCTGAACCTCGGCGTGCAGCACCATGTTCGCCAGCACCGACGGACTCCCCGGCCCGCTGATCGTGAACAGATTCGGCAGCCCGGGCACCATCAGGCCGAGAAAGGTCAACGGTCCGTCATGCCAGATGTCCCGCAGTCGCTCGCCCCCGGGTCCGGACGGGTTGATTCGAGTCAACGCCCCCGTCATGGCGTCGAAGCCGGTGGCGAAGATCAGCACATCGAGCGGATAGATCGCCGCGCTGGTGCGCGCCCCATGCGGCGTGATCTCGCGGATGGGCTCGCGGCGCAGGTTCACCAGCTGCACGTTGTCGCGATTGAAAATGGCGTAGTACCCGCTGTCCGTACAGATCCGTTTGGTTCCGATCGGATGGTCGAGCGGGATGAGATCGGTTGCGACGACGGGATCGGTGACGATGTCGCGGATCCGCTCCTCGGCGAAGCGCCGGGCGACGTCGTTGGCGGCCGGGTCACTGGTCTGGTCGGGGAAGGTCTTGGCGAACAGAACGCCACCTTCGCGCCAGCGCTTCCACAACGCCTCGGCTTGTTCCCCGGGTTCGGTATCGACGGCGTTCTTGGGGTAGGTGCCGTGCGGTGTGCCGGCCGATGCATACGCCGAGGCCCGCCGGCGCTCGGGATACTGCTCCTGGATCTCTCGTTGTTCCTCGATTGACCACGGCCGGTTCGACATCGGAATGGTGTAGTTCGCCGATCGCTGAAACACGACGAGGTGGCGGGCTTGGTCGGCGATGATCGGCGCCACCTGGATTCCGGATGATCCCGTGCCGATCAGGCCGACCCGCTTGTCGCGCAGATCGGGATCCTCGCGCGGCCACGCGGCCGTGAAATACACCTCGCCCGAAAAGTCGTCAACTCCAGCGATATTGGGCCGATTCACCGCCGATAGACAGCCGGTTGCGCACAACAGAAATTGTGCCGCATAGGTATGTCCGGTGGCGGTCTGGACGTGCCAACGATCTCGATCGAAGGCGGCTCCGACCACGTCGACACCGAATCGATAATGGCGACGCAGCTCGAAGCGGTCGGCGACGTGCCGCAGGTAGGCCAGGATCTCGGGCTGCGCGGCGAAGCGCTCGCTCCACTGCCAGCTTCTCTGCAGGTCGTCGTCGAAAGAGTAGGAATAGTCCACACTTTCGACGTCGCATCGCGCTCCGGGATAGCGATTCCAGTACCAGGTGCCCCCCACGTCGGGGGCCGCTTCGACGCCGATCACCGACAGGCCCGACGTCGCCAGCCGGTGCACGGCATAGAGCCCGGCGAACCCGGCGCCGATCACGATGACGTCGCTCACCTCGGTCATATCGAGCCGCCTCGGTGTGCCGGGTGCAAGAGCCGGCGCAGATCGGCGAAGACCAGGTCCTGCGCCGAGGTCGCGGGCCCGAAGGATGGGATGGTCATGAAGCCGTGGAACAGTCCGGGAAAGTCGCGGTGCACGATCGGTACTCCCGCATCGCGCAGCCGGCGAGCGTAGTCGCACCCCTCGCTGTGCAGGGGATCCAGCCCCGCGGTGACGATCACCGCGGGTGCCAGGCCCGCATGCGAGTCCGCGCGTGCCGGGGCCACCAGGTCGGGCGGGTCCACGACCCCTTCGGCACCGACGTATTGATGCCAGTACCACTGCATCGCCGCCCGGGTGTTGAAGTATCCCGTGGCATAGCGGTGGTAACTGTCGGTGTCGAAGCTCGGATCGATCACCGGGTAGATCAGCACCTGCGCGGCAGGTGGCGTGACTCGCTGGTCACGGCACAGGATCGCGGTGACCGCGGCGAGATTCCCGCCGGCGCTGTCACCGGCGACGGCAGTGCGCGCGGGATCGATGCCGAGTTCGGCGGCGTGCTCGATCACCCAGCAGAATCCCGCAAAGGCGTCGTGCACCGCCGCGGGCGCGCGATGCTCGGGAGCCAGACGGTAGTCGACGGACACCACAACGGCCTGACTGCCGCGGGCCAGGGCCCGGCAGAACCCATCGTGGGATTCGATGTCGCAGAAGACGAATCCGCCCCCGTGATAGAACACGATCCCGGCACGGTCCGCGGCGGGCACGCCGCGCGGGCAGTAGATGCGTACGCCGATGGCACCCCCGGGGCCGGGTATTGCGCGGTCGGTGGTGCTCTCGACGTCATCGATGTTGTCGACCGGCATCCGGCGGGCGGCCACCGCGGCGCGTGCCTTCGCACCGGTCATGGTCTCGACGCACGGGAACCCCGCGTTCAACTGGTCGAGCATCACCTGCACGACGTCGTCCATCTGCACCTGGCACCTCACCGTTGAGGTCACGCGGGCCGATATCGCAACAGGGTGATACCGGCCTCGGGCAGATCGTAGAACACCGGCTCCACCCGCATACCGATCCGGATGTCGCTGGGGTCGATGTCGATCAATTCGGTGCTGATCCGCGGCCCGGCATCCCATTGCACCACGGCGAGCAATTGCGGCACGGCATCCGCCCAGGGCGGGGCGGTGGGTCTGCGGGCAACCGTGAAGGTGTACAGCGTTCCCGCACCATCGATTTCACGCCACTCCAGATCATCGGCCAGAGTTCCGGGGGCGAGCGTGCGCGGATAGAACACGTAGCGGTGCAGCGAGGGCGAGTACTGGACCACGATTCGATGCTGGGCCAAGCCATCCCAGAAGGGCTTCGACACCGGGGTGGGCTCGGGAATTGGACGGGGTTCGGTACTCAAGGCCTCAGTCCCCCCGCATGATCAGCGCGACCTGCTCGCTCATGATGCCGCCGTTGCCGGTCACGAACGCGGTGTGACAGTCCGGCACCTGCGCCTGCCCGGCTCGTCCCATGACCTGGCGCGCCCCGTCGACGACGTGATGCATGCCGCCGGCCATGCCGGCCTGACCGAACGACAGCTGACCGCCGGCGGTGTTGAGCGGAAAGTCTCCGCGGTAGGTCAAGTCGCGCCCGGCGACCCAGGATATGCCCTCGCCCTTGGCGCAGAAGCCGGCATCCTCCAGGCTCATCAGCACCGTAATCGTGTAGCAGTCGTAGATCGAGGCGATGTCGACATCGGAGGGGTCCAGCCCGCACATCGCAAATGCCTTACCGGCGGCCCGCGCGATCGGGGTGTGCAGCAAGTCCTCGGCGTAGGTCGGCGTCTTGAATGCGATGTGCTCGCCAAACCCCTTGATCCACACCGGGCGGTGCCGGCCGCGGCGGGCGATGTCGGCATTGGCAAGCAGCACGCCCACTCCCCCGTGCACGCGCATCACCGTTTCAAGCAGGTGGATCGGATCGGCGATCATCGGGCTGGCGAGGACGTCGTCGACGGTGATCGGGGTGCCGTGGAAAACCGCGCCGGGATGCGCACAGGCGTTGGTGCGCTGGTCTACCGCGATCTTGGCGACCGCGGCGGGGTCATAGCCGAATTCCGCGGCGTAGCGCTGCGCGATCTGCGCGTAGGGTGCGTTCTGGCCCAGGTTGCCGTACGGGATTTCGAACTCGGCCTGCGGCGACCCATAGTTATTCGACGATGCCCCAAACCAATTCGGCGCCGGTACCGGGCGTTTTTCGGATTGGGGCACCGATGCGGACCCGGGCACCACGGCCAGCACGGCGTCGCAGATGCCCAATTCGATCGCGGCGGCGGCCCGCCAGACCATCCCGGCGGACGTCGCCCCGCCCAGATCGACACGTTCGCCGAAATCCAGGGCCAGGCCCAGGTATTCGCACAGCGTCGCCGGGGCGAACATCGTCGATTCCGCCACGCCGTGGGTCAGCAGACCGTTGATATGCACCGGATCGACGCCGGCATCCTCGACCGCCATCTTCGCCAGCAGCGCGTACTGGTCGAGGGTGAACAGCGGCGGTCCCGCCGGACGACGCAGCGCCGGCAACTCCGCGATGCCGACGATCGCCGCCTCGCCCCGCAGTCCGGTCACGACGGCGTTCCGCGCAACGGCAGTTCGACCGTCGCGGTTCCGGGCATCAGGACCGTGTCGTCGCGGCGGCCGCTGATTTCGAGATCCACCAGCCCGGCGCCGTCCGTCAGGCGCTTGCCGGTGACCACCGCGCCGAACGTCAGCGACTGGCCGGGCAACGCGGTGGCGCGGTTTTGCACCGAGAAGCAGACCAGACGACCGCGCCCGCCGATCCAGTCGCCGAGCGCGCGGGCCAGCAGTGCCGCCTGAAGCGGACCGTGCACCAGCACGTCGTCGTAGCCCTCCACGTCCCGGGCCCACTGTTTGTCGTAGTGGATGCGGTGGCCGTTGTAGGTGGCGGCGCTGAAGAAGAACAGCTGAGTCTCGTCGGGGGTGACGGTCAGCGTGGGAATCGGCTCGCCGACGCCGATGTCGTCGTAATACACCTGTCCAGTCATCACGGTCCTAGGGTCGGGCGATCATCGACGTCGAGGCCTCGGCGACCAGCTCGCGGTGCTGGTTGTGGTACACCGTGTGCCAGGTGACCAGAACGAATTTGCCGGAGCGACCTTGCTTTTCGACGATCGACTCGATAGTGCGCACCATTTCGACCTCGTCGCGGTGATAGGCCGGCAGATGAAAGGTGAAGCTCTCGCCACCGGCCATCCGTTTGGGAGCACGCGGAAACGCCAGACTCCCCGAAACCGCACCGGAGGAGCCGTCGGGCCGCAACGAATCGAGCCGCGCCACGCCGAGCACCGCGTACTGCAGATACAGCGGCGGACAGAAGACGTCGCGAAAGCCGTTGGCGCGGGCATAGTCCGGATCGAAGTACAGCGGATTGTGGTCACCGACCGCGGCCGCCCAGCGCTGCCAATCGCGTCGATTCACTTCGCCGGTCGCGGTCGCGGCGACGGTACCCACGCGCGACGCCGACTCGGCGTCGATCAGGGTGTCCTCACTCACCGATTTCCTCCAACGTTTCCTCCAGCCAGGCCGCGGCGACTTCTGCCCCGCCGCCGAGAGTTGAACCGAGCCTTGCTCGTTCGGTCCACAAGTGCAGATCGGTTTCGGTCACATACCCGATTCCGCCGTGCAGTTGATGCGCGTCCAGCGTGACCAGCCGGGCCGCCGTCGCGGCATGCATGCGCGCAATCGCGGTTTGACGGGTCGCCAGCTGTCCTCGCGCGATCCAGAAGACGGCGGAATATGCGGCCAATCGCGCGGCGGCCACGGCGATGTGCATATTGGCGATCAGATGCTGCGCCGCCTGGAAGGAGGCGATCGGACGGCCGAACTGATGGCGCAGCTTGGTGTACTCGACGGTGCGGTCCAGCACCGCATGACCGACCCCGACCAGGTCAAGTGATCCCAACGACACCGCCGCATTGGCCAAGCGGCGCAACGCGGTTCGATCCGGCGCATTGTGATCGAGCAGCTCTTCGGCGCTGACCGCCACATCGTCGAACCGGACCGCGAACGCCCGGTACCCACCCGTCATGGCCAGTGGATGCACGTTCACCCCGGCCGCGTGGGCGTCCACGGCGAACACCAGTGTGCGTTCGCCTGCCGAGGCTGACACCACGATCAGGTCGGCGACGTCGGCGTCGGCGACATAGTCGGCTGTCCCGTTCAGCCGCCATCCGGATGCGTCTGAATGCGCCTGCAGCACCGGCGAAACATCCGCGGCGTCACGGACATTCCACAAGGCCGTGGCGCCCCGGGCGGTCCCGTCCGCCAGTCGCCGCAGCCACGCGGTCTTGGCCTCCGGCGAGCCGAGTTGGTCGATCACGAGCGCCGCCGCGATGGTGCTGTGCACGGCTGTCGGGCACAGCCCGCGTCCGGCCTCGGTATAGAACACGGCGAGGTCGTCGAGCGAGCCACCCGACCCGCCGTACTCCTCGGCGACGGCGAGCCCGAACACACCGGCGTCCGCCAATGCCTTCCACAGCGCCGGGATACTTCGATCGGCACCGGGTTCGGCGAGCGCGCGCACCAGACTCACCGGGCACTCCGCGGCCAGCAGCGCGCGCACCGACGCGGCGAACTCGCGCTGTTCAGCGGTGGGGATCGCTTTCACGCCTCACCGCCCATAGGAAGGCATTCCATGGCCACGCTGGGCGATCACATCACGGAGCACCTCGTTGGTGCCGCCACCGAAGCGCATCAGTGGAGCGACCCGGTAGAGCCGCTCGAATTTGCCTGCCAGCGGCGCGCTTTCGCTGCGGTGGGCCAGCAATCCGTCCGGGCCCAGGAGATCGAGCGCCAGATTGGCGATGCGCTGCCGCAATTCACTGGTGAAGATCTTCTCGACGCTGACCTCCACGGTGGGGATCACGCCGCTGTCCAGGATCGAGGATGCCTCGTAACCCATCAACGTCGCCACCTCGACGTCGGCCTCGGCCTGCGCCAGCCGGCGCCGCAGGCCTGCATCGTCGGCGGGCACCGAGCCGTCGCGTCGCGGGCTGCGGGCCAGGTCGCGTAACTCGTCCACCGCGCGACGCAGATCGCCCGCGTTGGTCAGCGCACCGCGCTCCAGATCGAGCGCGCCGGTGATGTAGGTCCAGCCACGGTTGATTTCGCCGATCAGATTCGTGACGGGGACCCGCACGTCGTCGAAGTGGATTTCATTGGTTCGGTAACCCGACCATGCGTAGAGCGGGCGGATCGAAATCCCCGGGCTGTCGATCGGCACGATGATGACCGAAATCCCGCGATGGCGCACACCGGTCGGATCGGTGCGCACACAGAGCCACTCGTGGGTGGCGCGCTGCGCGCCGCTGTTCCAGATCTTGCTGCCGTTGATCACCCAATGCTCGCCATCGCGCGTCGCTCGGGTCCGCAGGCTCGCCAGGTCCGTGCCGGCCTCAGCCTCGGAATAGCCTACCGCGCAGATCATTTCGCCTTTGGCGATCTGCGGAAGCCATTCGGTCTTGTTCTGCTCGGTGCCGTGCCGCATGATCATCGGGGCGACCGAGGTGACCGTGAGGTCGGGCCCGGGCACGCCCGCGTATTCGAATTCGCTCATCAGCAGGTGTTGATGCACCGCGCCGAGCCCGAGCCCGCCGTACTCACGCGGCCAGTTCAGTCCGAACCAACCCTTCGCACCGATCTTGCGGCGAAAGCGGGCCACCTCGCCATTGGGGAATTCGAGGTCGTGCTCGCTCAGTTCGGCACGTAATTCCGGGGTGACGTTCTCGGAAAGGAATTCGCGAACCTCGGTCAGCCACGCGTATTGCCCGGCGTCGAGTTCGAAATCCATTCCGGCCCCTTTCGTATGGCCGCGTCAGCGTAACGCGGGCGCGAGATTTCGCCCGCCATTTCGCACAGACGTTACGCCCGGCCGCGTACGGGCTCGACGGCCCCGGGGAGACTGCGTCCTTCATCGACGGGGCTCGCCGCCGTGTTCCGAACGAGACATCCGTTGCCGCCCAACCTGTGATCGCCCGTTCACCGGGACGGTCGTTCTGTAAATACGCTGTCAAACTCCCGTTAAAACCCGTCGGCCGCAGCGCAGAAACGGGACCGGGCTGGGATGATCTTGAAATTGGCGGATCGACGATCGGGAGCAGTCATGCCGACTATTGAGACGCGCCTCCGCCAGGAGCTGCGCGACTATGCCGTTGAATTGCGTCGGCTGGCGTACACCCTGCCCCAGGGAATAGGCGAGCACGATCTCCTTCGGCTGTCGGACCGGATGCACGCCGCGTCCGAGCAGACAGTCCGCAGGGGCGCCTAGCCGGTCACCGGCATCGCCGGCCCCGCGTGGGTCAGCGCCCGCCCTTGAGGCGAATCTTCCAGCGCACGAAGCCCAGGTAGAAAATGCTGATCGCGATCAGCATGCCGAAGTTGAACCACCACGTGCCGGCATTGTGATGCCAGAGCGCGTCCTTCGGGACCTGCGGTCCGGGTTCCAACTTGGTCAGATCGACAGTGGACGCCGATGCCGCGAAACCCCATCGCGCCGGGGTTACCCACGACATCTGGTCGAGCCCGATCCGGCCGGTGACCGGGATCATGCCCCCGGAGAACACCAGCTGCGACATGACCGCAACCACCAGCAGCGGCATGATCTGATCGTTGGACTTCGCCAGGGACGACAACATCAGCCCCAGCATCGCCGAGGCGACGGTGGTCGCCGCGACATCGACGAAAAGCTCCAGCGGCGCCTTGCCCAGCGCGGCAGCACCCTGCGTCGGTCCGCCCTTGCCCAGCAGCGTGATGATGGTGACGATGGCCGACTGCACGACCGCGAACACCGTGTAGACGCAGACCTTGGCCAGCAAATAGGCGCTGGTGGAGAGGCCGACCGCCTGTTCTCGCAGGAAGATGGCGCGCTCACCGATGAGATCTCGGATCGTCAATGCGGTCCCCATGAACACCGAACCGACATTCAGCAGCACCAGGATCTGTCCCGGCTCGGTTGGCGCGTTGCCCACCGGGTTCGGGATGCCGAAGCCGACGTCGCCCGGCACCGAC
Source organism: Mycobacterium ahvazicum (assembly GCF_900176255.2). Lineage (GTDB taxonomy): Bacteria > Actinomycetota > Actinomycetes > Mycobacteriales > Mycobacteriaceae > Mycobacterium > Mycobacterium ahvazicum. Next base: position 133,054 of record NZ_FXEG02000003.1, on the reverse strand, counting down.
ATCGACAGCGAACCCATGATGAACGGCAGCAGCGCCAAGAAGAGGAAGTAACCCCGATCGGAGACGATCAGCCGGATCTGGCGGCGCGCGATCGTGGAGAACTGCCGCAGCAGACTCGTATGCGACGGATCGCCGATCTCGGCCGGCTTCTCCGGCGGCGGTGGTGGCGGCGGCGGCCCGGTTCGGGCGAGGTATTTAGCCTTGGCCGCGTCGGGGTCACCGGCGACTGAACTGAAGATGTCGGCCCAGTTCGTCGTCCCCATGGCCGGACCGATTTGCGCGGGCGGACCGCAGAACGCGGTCTTGCCGCCGGGAGCCAGCAGCAGTACCTGGTCGCAGACGTCCAGGTAGGTCAGCGAGTGGGTGACCACCAGCACCACACGACCGGCGTCGGCCAACTGCCGCAGCATCGTCATGACCTGCCGGTCCAGCGCCGGGTCCAGACCCGACGTCGGCTCGTCGAGGATCAGCAGCGACGGCCCGGTCAGCAGCTCCAGCGCCACCGAAGCGCGCTTGCGCTGACCACCGGACAGTTTGTCCACTCGAGTGTGCAGGTGCTGGGTCATCTCCAGCTCCTCGAGCACACGGGCCACCACCTGCTCACGATCGGCCTTGGTGGTGTCGGGCGGCAGCCGGAGCTCGGCCGCGTAGCCCAGTGCTTGCTGGACGGTCAGTTGGCCGTGGACCACGTCGTCCTGGGGCACCATCCCGATCCTGCTGCGTAGTGAGGCGTATTCGGCGTGAACGTTGTGGCCCTCGAACGCGACCGTGCCGTTGGTGGGGTGGGTGTAGCCGGCCACCAGCCGGGCGAAGGTCGACTTGCCCGCGCCGGACGGACCGATCACCGCGGTCAGCGTTCCGGGACTGGCGCCCAACGAGATGTCGTCGAGCAGTGTCTTGTTGTTTTCGATCGTCCAGGTGACCCCGCGCACGTCCAGACCGCCGAGGCGGGTCTGCGCCGCGGTGTCGGCGTCCCGGCGGGCCAGCGCGCCGCCGGCGAACACCAGGTCGATGTTGCCGATCGTGACGACGTCGCCGTCCTTCAGCACCGCGGAGTCGACACGCTGACCATTGACGAAGGTGCCGTTGATGCTGCGGTTGTCATGGATCTCGGTGCCGGTCGGCGTCGGGATCAACGTCGCGTGGTGGCGCGAGGCCAGGACCTCGGGAATGACGATGTCGTTGTCATTGGCCCGGCCGATCTTGATCGCGCCGGGCGCGTCCACGCCCACCTTGCCCGGCCGCAGAATCTTCATCATCGACGTCGCCAGGTTCGAGCCGTCGCCGCCACCGACTCGGCTGGTCAGTGCGGTCGGCGGGTCGAGGGGCGCGGCCGGCGGAGACTGGGCCGGCTGTGGCCGGTAGATGTGCGGCGACGACATCGGTCCGCTGGCCGGGCCCGCCGGTTGGGTGCCGGTCGGGTGATGCTGCTGCAGAGGTCCGCTGGGTTGCGCGCCGGTCGGATACGTCGGAAGGGGCCCCGATGGCGGGCCGGATTGCGGGGGCGGGGTCGGATACGTCGGCATCGGCCGGGACGGGCTCGCCGGCGGGTGCGGCGGCAAACCCTGCGACATCGAGCCGGTCGGTGGACGTCCTTGGGCCAGCCGCGGATCCGCCGGCCCGGTAAGCGGGTTGACGATGGGGATCGACGTCGTCAGTGGCGGCGTCCCCGCCACACCCTGATGCCGTCCGACCTCGAAGGTCACCGTCGGCCCATCCGGGTTGCCGATGTTGACCCGCTGACCGTCCTGAATGTCGACGGCCGGGACCCGGCGATTGTTGACGTACAAACCATTGAGGCTGCCGTTGTCGATGGCGATCCACCGGCCCTGATCGAAGCGCAGCACCAGATGTATCCGGGAAATCAACGGATGCGCAACGCGGACGTCCGCCCGCAAATCACGCCCGATGACCACATCGTTGCCGGGTGCAAAGGTCCGCTCGGATCCCTCGTACCGCACGGTCAGCACAGGTGGGGCTGCTCGGCTCACGAGCCCCACTGTATCGGCGTCGGGGCCAAATCGGGGACTGGTCGCCGATACGCGTTGCCGCCGGCGTGCGGTTTGCACCCCTGGCGCGGCGCAAATTCAGCATGGTTTGGGTGATGGCGGCTCGGGTAACCCGACGCGCATGCACGATAACGGCGAGTTCCCCGACGACGTGCCCATCGCCGACGCCGTTGAGCAACAACGCACCACCGGCGAGTCTTCGTCGAACCCAGCCCGGCCCGACGACGCCGAGGTGCCCTTGGAGGCAACGGATTCCGATTGGCGCGAGCAGCAGCAGACGATCGACTCGGATTTCGACGAAACCGATTAGGCCCGCAGCCCCGCTGATTTCGGGGCGAACCGCACTATCCCGCGGCGGCGGTGACTTGTCCGCTCCCGCGACGCCAAGATCCGGACGTGACTTCCTTGACGAAATCCCCGAGATAACGGATGGCCCGCCTACCCTCGGGCAGAACATCGGCCGCCAGCGGAAAGTCGTGGATCTGGCCGTGCCAGACATGCAGATCGCAGCGAATTCCGTTGGCTTCCAACCGTTCTGCCATGAGCTCGGCGTCGGCAAGCAACAGTTCGTCGGCACCCGCATGTATGGCCACCGGCGGCAGTGCCGACAAATCGGCGTCGACGGGTGAGACGACATGACCCGAAGAGCTGCCCGGACCGTCCGGAAGCTGAACTTCGCCCAGATAGCGCGAGAAGATCGACAACGCACCGGCGGTGAACATCGAGCATCTGCGTGCGTTGCGGTGCTTGAGTTTTCGGTCCGGATTCGCATCGGTGAACGGCGATACGGTGGCGACCCCAGCCGGCGTCGCGAGCTGAGTGCGGATCGCGGCCAGTGTCGTCATGAATGCGAGATATCCGCCCGCCGAGTCGCCGGCAACGACCACCCGGTCGGCTTCGTAGCCGTTCCGCTGCAGCCAACGCAGGCCGCAGAGTCCGTCGTCGATCGCGTCGGCGATCTGGTGCGACGGAAGTTTTCGGTATCCGACGATCAGCACGCCGGCATCGGCCGCCTCCGACAAACGAGTCACCAGCGCGCGGTGGGTGTTGACCCCACACGTGAGGAAGGCGCCGCCGTGCAGGTAGAGGATGGCCCGCGTCGGGGATACGCCGGGGGCGCGCACCCATTCGGCGTTGCACTGTTCCAGGCGCACCGGCTGCACCGTCGCCGCGGAGCGGAAATGAGGTATCAAGCCCACCAGACCGTCGACGTACCCCAACGGCCATTGCGGACCCGGCTGCAGCGCCCACGCTCGGACCACATTCTTCACGATCAATCGACTTGCCATTGAGACGGCGATCGATTGCGGACTGCGACGATGGTGAACGTGCCGCGTAACCGGTTTGGTAACCATTTATTGACCAACTCCTAAGGGATCGCAGAGTACCCGCGATGAAGGGCGATAACCGCAGCTAGACCGTCGTGAATTGCTACGTTCGTCACCGTTTGCGGGTGCTGAATTCGGGTATTGGGCAGGCAAAGTTGTGCGCCGGTTCTGGCCTCGATGCCGACGATTTCGCGAGTGCTCGAAGATATGAGCATGGAACAGGCAACTGACGCCGGTGTGCTGCTGACCGACCGGGTGGCGGTGGTGACCGGCGGCGGTGGCGGCATCGGCGCGGCCACGGCGCAGCTGTTCGCCCGACACGGTGCCCAGGTCGTGATCGCCGATATCGACGCCGCACTCGCCGAGCAGACCGCCGATGCGATCTCGGCGTCGGGCGGGGTGGCTGTGCCGGTCGTCGCCGACGTACGCGACGCGGATCAGGTTGCCGCCCTGGCACGATCGGTGCTCGATCGGTTCGGCCGGATCGATGTGTTGGTCAACAATGTCGGGCATTGGCTGCGCCACCCCGGCAATTTCGTCGACACCGATCCGCAACTGTGGGACGAGCTCTACCGGATCAACCTGCACCACGTCTTCCTGGTCACCCACGCTTTCCTGCCGGCGATGGTGTGTCAACGCCGCGGCTCGATCGTCAACGTCTCCTCGGTGGAAGGGCTGCGCGGCTACCCCGAGGACCCGGTCTACGCCGCGTTCAAGGCGGCCGTCATTCATTTCACCCGCAGCCTCGCGGTTCAGGTGGGCCGTGACGGCGTGCGCGTCAACGCGATCGGCCCCGATGTCACCGAATCGCTCCAGGTGCCCTACTCGCAGTGGCTGTCCGCCGAGGAGCAGGCGCAGTGGCCGCAGTGGGTTCCGGCCGGACGGATGGGGTTGCCTGCGGACCAGGCCAGGGTGATCTTGTTTCTGGCCTCGGATCTGTCGGACTTCGTCACGGGCCACACCATTCCCACCGACGGGGGCACCGGCGCGGCGGGCGGATGGTTCCGTTCGTCGCGGCGGCCCGACCGGGAGTGGACGAACCGGCCCATCGCGCCCTGATCGCTCAGACGTAGGTCAACGCCGCGTTTTCCAGGCGGATGCGCACGTTGAGCAGCGCCGCGTTGGCAATGCTGAACACGATCGCCGTCAGCCAGGCCGAATGGATCAGCGGCAGCGCGACGACCTCCGCGACGACGGCGATGTAGTCGGGGTGCCGCACCCATCGATACGGGCCACGCCGGACCAGCGGCGCACCCGGAATCACGATCAACCGCGGATTCCAGTGCCTGCCCAGGGCCATCGCACTACGCCAGCGGACGATGCAGCTGAGCGCGACGACGGTCAGCATCGGCCAGCCCAGCCAGGGCACGAAAGGGCGTCCGAGCGCCCACACCTCCACCACACATGACACCAGCAGCAACACATGCAGGCTGACCATCGCCGGGTAGTGATCGAGCCCGAATTCCTTGCCCCCGTGGGCGATTGACCATTGCGCATTCCGGTGTGCGACGACCAGCCCGATCAGGCGTTCAACGCCGATCAGCGCGATGAACAGCAGGTAGTAATACATGGCGTCTCCCCCCTTCCCCGCGACGTTCTGCTATAGCAACGTGGATCCGCATTCGAGGGTTCAGCAAACAGCGCGAGCGTCGACCAGCTGCTCTGGCGCAGGCTGGTCGTCAGCCGGTCGGGGCGGCCTCGAAGCGGGCTTGATCCTCGAGGACGGTCACCGGTATCCCGTTGAGGGCGCCGTTACCGGATGGCTCGTCGACAAATGTCGGCAGGGAGAGCGCGTTGGTATTGGCGCCCGGTGAGCTGTTCGCGACGGACATGCGCGTGCCCGGCTTGCCATGTCCCCAGCCGTGTGGCATCGACACGACACCGGGTTTGATCGCATCGGTGATCTCGACGGGCACTTTGATCTCGCCGGCCTCCGATTTCACCGTGACGACGTCGTTGTCGGACACGCCGCAGCGCGCGGCGTCGTCGGGGTGGATCAGCAGCGTGCACCGGTCCTTGCCCTTCATCAGCGCGGGCACGTTGTGCAGCCAGGTGTTGTTCGAGCGCAGGTGCCGGCGGCTGACCAGGACCAACTGCTCGGCCGGCCGCTGCATCCGCGCTTGGAGCCGGGGCAGGTCGTCGAGCAGGTACTGCGGAGCCAGCCGGATCTTCTTATCCGGGGTGCCCAAAATGTCGGGGAGCTGCGGCACCATCGGCCCGAAGTCGATGCCGTTCGGATTGGCCTTGAGCAGGTCCAACGTCAGCCCGCCCGGGTTCTTGCCGTATTGGTCCCCGAACGGACCGGTGCGCAGCGTGAGGTCCAGTATGCGTTCGGGCCCGCCTTTCAAACCGGCTGCGTCGTACAGCGTGCGTAGCTCGGCGCCGTCGACTCCGCGGGTGAAGGCAAGGTAATCGAAGAAGCCGTCGTCGATCGCGGCGACGTCGACGTCCTCGGCCGGTGTTCCGGTACACAGGCCGGTCAGCCGGATCAGGATCTCCCATTCGTGCGGGCGATCACCGGGATCGAACACCGGCGCCGAGTAATTCGCGATGCTGTGGATTGCGAACAACAGGATCAGGTCGTCGTGGTGGGGCTGCTCGAGCGGTGACAGCCCGGGCAGGATCACATCGGCGTGGCGGGTCGTCTCGTTGACCCCGAGGTCGATGGAGATCATCGCTTCCAGCATCGGCAGCACTTCGTCGAGCTTGTCGCCGCCGGGCGGGGGCAACACCGGGGTGCCCGCGACGGTGATCAGCGCCTTGAGTTGCCCCTCGCCCGGTGTGGCGATTTCCTCGGTCATGCAGGACACCGGGGCCTGCCCGAGCACTTCCTTGGCGCCGCGCACCCGGGTGTGCCAGCGGCCGAATTCCGGGAGACCGCCCTCCAGGCCGGGCAGCGGTTGCGTGGTGATCGACCAGGCCGCCGGCTTGGGGAACATCGCTCCGCCGGGAGTGTCGAAATGGCCGGTCAAGATGTTGATCACATCGACCATCCAGCTGGCCAAACTGCCAAACTCTTGGTTGCACAGGCCAATTCGGCCATACACCACTGATTTCCCGGCACCGGCGAGTTCGCGCGCCAACCGCCGGATGGTGTCGACGTCGATGCCGGTGACATCGCTGACCCGCTCGGGCGGCCAGGCCGCGGCGACGTCACGCATCGTCTCTAACCCATCTAGGCAGCCATCGACGTGCGGGCCGGGATTCACCAGGTCCTCGGCGAACAGCGTGTGCGCGACCGCCAGCAGCAGGGCCGCGTCGGTGCCGGGCACGATCGGCAGCCACTCGTCGGCCTGCGCGGCGGTCTGCGTGCGCACCGGGTCGATCACGATCACTTTGCCGCGTTTGCGGATTCCGTCGATCAGGCCCATCACGTCCGGTGCGGCCAGCAGTGAACCCTGCGACGCGGCGGGGTTGGCGCCCATGATGACCAGCAGGTCGGTGCGCTCGATGTCGGGCACGGGAAAATTCCACCAGAGGCCGTACATCAGGTGTGACGACAGATTCTTCGGCCATTGATCGACCGTCCCCGGTGAATAGGTGACCGGCATCCCGGACATGCCCATCAGCACGCCGGCGTAGCGGGCCAGCGAAAACGAATGTGCCAGCGGGTTGCCGGTGTAGGCGGTGACCGCACCGATCCCGTACTTCTCGATCACCGGCGTCAGCAGCTCGGTACAGCGCCGAAACGCCGCATCCCAGCTGACTTCCCGGAACTCGCCGTCGACTTTGATCAGTGGGTTACGGACGCGGTCCGGGTCGTGATGTACCGCGCCCAGCGAAACGCCCTTCGGGCAGAGATGGCCACGGCTCCACACGTCGTCACGGTTGCCGCGAATGCCCGTCACTACGCCCGCTTCGACCTGAATCTCCAAGCCGCACATGGCTTCACACAGCGGACAGGTCCGAATATGTTTGCCGTCAGCTCCCGGTTTCATCCACTTACTGTATTGCGATACTCCGGGTAGCGGAAGTGGCAAAGCTCAGCTCAGGACACCCAGGGTCCCATGCCGCCGACCTTCTCGATGCGGATGCGGTTGAGGTACCCCGGCGGAGCGTCGTCCGGAGGGAACTGCACGTCCGGACTCCCCAGCTGCGCATCGAGTTCCCTCAGCAGCTCCGGGGCGCCGCCCTCGACAATCCGCGCCGTCCCGGCGATCGACAGGTATGGCCGGGGCCGGATGCCCTGGTCGTCTATCGCCACGATCGTCACCGCGACCCGCGGGTCCTTGCGAATGTTGCGCAGCTTCTTGTAGTCGGCCAGGTGGGCGCTGACGAGTTCGTCGCCGTCCGGCGTGGACTGCAACGCGACCCAGACCAGGCTGACCTGGGGGCTGCCATCGGGATTGACGGTGACCAGGGTGGCGTCGACACCCTTGCCGATGAGGTTTCGTGCGGCGTCGTTGAGTTCCATGCGTTGTTCTACGGCTTCCCGAAACGATTCATTCCCGCTCAGGACGGCGGAGTTTGTAACCCGCGGCGCTATTCCTTGAGAGACATTTGAATCTGACAAGTTGCCTATACATCGCCGAGGCATCAGCCCTAGCGTCATGTAGGACCGAACGACCTGCCCAGGAGCTAGGAGCCGGAGGCGCGGCATGACCGATCAGCAGCCCCCGATGAACATCGAGTACCTCCGACGTGAAGTGCTCGCCCGGATAGACGCACACCCACTCGACGACTGGTCCCCCGCCTTATTGCAGGCCATGATAGCCGTTTTCGACTTGAACGGCGTCATGCCCAAGCCGCTGCACCGCTTCCAGCCTCGCATCGTCCAGTAGGCCGCCTGACTAAGGTGCTGTGAAGTACCTGCGGTCGGGTGAGGAGTCACGGCGATGGAGATGTGGGAGCTGGTGGCCCGCGAGCAGATCCGTGACACGCTCGCCCGATACAACTGGTCGGGTGACGCGGGCCGGCTCGACGGGCTTTCCGAGACCTTCTGCGTCGACGGCGTTCTCGAGATTCGGGGTGCTGAACCTCTGCGTGGCCGATCCGCGATCGTCGCGTTCCTCGGTGGTGTCACCGGCAAGCTCGCCGTCGAGGCGGACGTCAAGCCGGTCGTTCGGCACAACGTCGCCAACATCTCATTCACCTCGTTGACTCCCGACGAGGCTCGAGTGTCCTGCTACTTCACCGTCGTCACCCACCTCGGACTCGACCATTTCGGCCGCTATCGCGATGTCTTGGTGCCCGACGGTGGCACCTGGCTGATCAAGCACCGCACGGTGTCGACCGATTGGGCAGCCGCCGATTCCGCCATGGCCAGGCCGTCCTGAGGCCTTGGCGCACAGCTACTTTCGTCGTGCACGCTCGGTATTGAGTGTGCGTCCGGGACCGAAAGTCGGCGATATTGTCGCCCTGAGCGCGCACTCCAAACCGTGAACGCACACTCGAGGCCGTGAGCGAGACGCTCGCCGCGCCTACCGCTGAGCGGAACACCGCTCACGCACCACGCGGGGACATGGCAGGGTGGCATGCGTGTCCAATACCTCCGTCGAGCATGACCTGCGTGAAATCACCACCCCGAAGGGCGGTTTGCGCTACTACGACTGCGGCCCGGATTCCGGTCCCGCGCTGCTGTTCCTGCACGGCTCCGGCCCCGGGGTCACCGGCTGGCGCAACTTCCGCGGAATTCTGCCCACGTTCGCCGAGCACTTTCGCTGCCTGATCCTGGAATTCCCCGGCTTCGGGGTCACCGACGACCTGGGTGGTCACCCGATGGTCACGGCCTTCGGCGCGGTGGCGCCGTTCCTGGACGCGCTCGGAGTCGAGAAGGCGCACATCGTCGGCAACTCGATGGGTGGCGGCGTCGGCATCAACTTCGCCATCGGTAACCCGGACCGCGTCGACCGGCTGGTGACCATCGGCGGCATCGGCACCAACATTTTCAGTCCCAGCCCGAGCGAGGGCATCCGGCTGCTGCAGGAGTTCGTCGAGGACCCCACCCGGCAGCGGCTGGTCGACTGGCTGAAGTCGATGGTGTACGACCAGGCGCTGGTGACCGACGAACTCATCGAGGAGCGTTGGCAACTGGCCACCGATCCCGTCACGCTGGACGCCGCGCGCCGGATGTACGGCAAGGCGGCGTTCGCCGCGATGAACTCCGCGATGGCTGCCTCGGACCGGCCCTTCCCGTGGGCGACGATGCACAAGCTGGCCGCGCCCACGCTGCTGACCTGGGGCCGCGACGATCGGGTGAGTCCGCCCGACATGGCGCTGATCCCGATGCGCACCATTCCCAACGCGGAGCTGCACATCTTCCCGAACTCCGGGCACTGGGCCATGATCGAAGCCAAGGCGGCCTTCGAAAGTACGGTCCTGGCCTTCCTGTCTCGTTAGGGCGCTCCCGCAAGTCCTTTCAGCAGCAACGCGTGCGCGTCGGGATTGCCGTCGAGCACCCGGCTGGTGCGGGTGGTGATCTGCCACTGCTCGTCGACGCGGCGCAGCACGAAATGGTGTGCGGTGGCGCGCCATACCCGGTAGGAACCCTTCTCAGCGCCGTCGCGGACCAGCACCAGGGACTCGCAGACCGCCACCGCGTCGTCGCCGTCGACCGTGACGACACACGGCCCCAGGAAATGCGAGCAGCCGTTGGCCACCAACTTCTGGTGGGCCTCCGAGCTGATCATCGCGTGCACATCGGCACGGCCTTCCATCCGCCAGCCGTCGACGTCGTACACGCCGTCGGTCGCCCACAGCCGCGCGCTGGCATCCGGATCGCCGGCGTCCACCGCGGGACCGTAGGACGCGATCAACTGTCTGATGTCGCGGTCGTCCTCCAGCCGTCGCAGCCGGGTCAGCAAATCCGCCACGTCGGTCATCGTCGTCTCCTCATCGCTGGGTGGCGCCCGCGTCGACGGGCAGGACGATCGCGGTGATGTAGCGCGCCTCGTCGGAAGCCAGAAACAGCGCGGCGTTGGCGACATCGACCGGATCGATCCACGGCACCGCAAGCATATTCATCGCCGTCGCGGCCTCGGCGAATTCCACCCGGCTCCGCGGCCGGTCCAAGTCTGGCCGAAACGCGCTGCGGACGGCGTCGTTCTGGATCATCGGTGTGTCGACGTTGGTCGGGTTGATGCAGTTGACCCGAACATTATGTGGCGCAAGCTCATTGGCCAGACTACGCATCAGGCCGACCACACCGTGCTTGGCTGCGGTGTAATGGGCCACACCGAGCAAGCCGCGCAGCCCGGCGATCGAACTCGTCAGGACCATCGAGCCGGCGCCGCGCGCGATCAGGTGCGGCGCGGCAGCCCGGCACGTGTGCCAGACTCCGGTGAGGTTGACGTCGAGCATGGTGCGCCAGGCGTTTTCGTCCAGGTCCACCGCCATGCCGCGGGAAGTGATTCCGGCCGTCGCGCAGACCACGTCCAAGCCGCCGAAGCGCCGGACACCGCGGTCGGTAGCGGCCCGCATCCCGGCGAGGTCGCGCACGTCGACGATTTCGGAATGCACCTGCCCGCCTGTTTCCGCGACCAGGGCCGCCGTCGTCTCGAGGTCTTGTGGCGTGCTGGGCGGGATCACCACGGTGTCGACGGGCCCGCACACATCCAATGCCACGATGTCGGCGCCCTCCTGCGCGAAGCGCACGGCCTGGGCGCGGCCGATCCCCCGTGCCGCGCCGGTGATCAGCGCGACTTTCCCGTTGAGACGCCCTTCGGCCGTCACGGTCATGTCGTCTTCTGGGTCAGGCCGGCGTCGACGACAAGCTGGGTGCCGGTGATGTAGCGGCCCTGATCCGATGCCAGGAACACCACGGCGTTGGCGATGTCGACAGGCTCCACCCACGGGACCGGCAACAGATTGCGCGCCTGCAGCACCTCGGCCGCGTCGGCCGCCGTCGGGTTGGCCAGATCGGGCCGCAGCTTGCGGTACATCGCCTCGTTGAGCACCATCGGCGTCGCGACCGGCCCCGGGTGCACCGTGTTGACCCGGATGCCGCGCGGTCCCAGCTCGTTGGCCAGCGTGCGCGCCAACCCGACGACCGCGTGCTTGCTGGCCGTGTAGTGCGCGGTGTTCGCCGTCCCGCGAAGACCGTTGGTAGAGCTGATCAGAACGACGGATCCACCGTCGGCGCCGATGTGCGGCACGCCGGCTCTGACGGTGTGCCAGGCCCCGGAGAGATTGATGTCCAGCGTCCGCTGCCAGACCTGTGGGTCGAGTTCCCAGGACGGGGCGCCCGGGAGGTGAACACCGGCGTTGGCGATGATGACGTCCAGGCGGCCCAGCGTGGCGACACCGCTGTCGATCGCCGAGGTCACGTCCGCGAGGTCGCTCACGTCCGCGACACCCGTGACGCACCGACGGCCCCGGCTTTCGACTTCGGTTGCGATACTGGCCAATTCGTCGGCATGCAGGGCAACGTCGAGGGCGATCACGTCGGCACCCTCGTCGGCGAAGCGCTGACAGTGCACCCGACCGGTGCCTTTGCCGGCGCCGGTGACCACGACGACCTTGTCGAGTAAGCCGGTCATCGCTGCACCCACACCGAGGGTCCCTGCGCGCGCGGCTTGTGCAGGGCATAGAGGCCGGCGAACCCGGCACCCACCACGATCACATCGACGGCATCACTCATAGGTACGCACGGTATTGGCCGGTCGGCCGCCGCGCGCCGGGCTTCCCGGTCATCGGACACGTATTTGCGTCCGCTCATCGGGATTTCCTTTGGGACGGGCGAGGACTGCGGTAGACCATTACTTAGCCCACACACGTAAGGACACAGATATGAGCGACCGGGTACTGGACCGGGTAGTGGCCATGGCGGACCAATTGCGCGATCAGGCCGCCGAAGCCGAACAAATCGGCCGGCTTACCGACGACACCGTCAAGCTGATGAAGAGTGCCGGCCTGATCCGGCTGCTGCAGACCAAGCAATACCAAGGCTTCGAGGCCCATCCCCGCGAGTTCGCCGAGACGGCGATGGCCACGGCGGCGCTGGACCCGGCGGCGGGGTGGATCGTCGGTGTCGTGGGCGTGCATCCCTACCAGTTGGCCTACGCGGACCCGAAGGTCGCCGCCGAGATCTGGGCTGATGACGTCGACACCTGGGTGGCGTCTCCGTACGCGCCGCAGGGCGTGGCCAAGCCGGTCGACGGCGGCTACCTGTTCAACGGGCGGTGGCAGTTCAGCTCCGGCACCGACCACTGCGACTGGATCATCCTGGGCGCCATGCTCGGTGACGAGAATGGCGTCCCGTTGATGCCGCCGCAGATGCTGCACATGATCCTGCCGCGCAAGGACTACGAGATCGTCGAGGACTCGTGGAATGTGGTGGGGCTGCGGGGCACCGGTTCCAAGGACGTGATTGTCTCCGACGCGTTCGTGCCGGCCTACCGGACCATGGACGCCACCAAGGTGATGGACGGCACCGCCCAGCGCGAGGCCGGGATGACCGAGCCGTTGTATCTGATGCCGTGGTCGACGATGTTCCCGCTGGGCATCTCCGCGGCGACGATCGGCATCGCCGAGGGGGCACTGGCCGCGCACCTGGACTATCAGCGCGAGCGCGTCGGCGCCACCGGAACCGCGATCAAGGACGACCCGTATGTCATGCACGCGATCGGCGAGGCGGCCGCCGACATCAACGCCGCGCGCCAGGAACTGCTGGCCAACGCCGACCGCATCTACGACATGGTCGCCGCCGGTAAGGAGGTGTCGTTCGCCGATCGCGCGGCTGGGCGTCGCACGCAGGTGCGCGCGGTGTGGCGCGCGGTGTCGGCGGTCGACGAGATCTTCGCCCGCTCGGGCGGTAACGCGGCACGGATGGACAAGCCGCTGCAGCGGTACTGGCGTGACGTCCACGTCGGCCAGATGCATGCCATCCACGTACCCGGCACGGTGTATCACGCGTCGGCGCTTAGCTCACTGGGCGTCGATCCGCAGGGTCCGCTGCGGGCGATGATTTAACCGGATCGAGAATCCTAAAGAAGGCAAGTGACATGACCGACCTGAAAAGCCTTGGTTACATTACGATCTCGACAAATGACATCGACCGTTGGCGGCAATTCGCCTTCGGGGTGCTGGGTTTCGCGGAGGGCAAGGGTCCGGACCCGTCGGCGCTGTATCTGCGCATGGATGAGCGCGCCGCCCGGTTGATCGTGGTGCCGGGTGAGACCGATCGGGTGCTCACCATCGGCTGGGAGGTCCGCGACCACCCGGCGCTACAGCGGGTCAAAGCGGCCCTCGATGGCGCCGGGGTGCCGTTCAAACAGTTGTCGGTCGAGGAGGCCGAGGCCCGCCGGGTCGAAGAGGTGATCACCTTCGACGACCCGGCCGGCACCGCACTCGAGGTGTTCCACGGCGCGGTGCTCGATCACAGCCCGGTCGTCACCCCGTTCGGCGCGAGGTTCGTGACCGGCGATCAGGGCCTGGGCCATGTCGTGGTACCGGCCATGGATCCGGGCGGTGTGTTCGACTTCTACACCGAGGTGCTGGGATTCCGGTCGCGCGGCGCGTTCCGGGTGCCGTTGCCGAAAGAGTATGGCCCCGTGCGGGTTCGCTTCCTCGGCATCAACGAACGACACCACAGCCTGGCGATCTGTCCGGCAGCTCACCAGCGTGACCCGCGCCTGGTGCACATCATGGTCGAGGTCGACACCCTCGACGCGGTGGGCCAGGCGCTGGACCGGGTCAGCGCCGAGGGCTTCCAGTTGTCCTCGACGCTGGGGCGGCACACCAACGACAAAATGATCTCCTTCTACGTCCGGGCGCCCGGCGACTGGGACATCGAATTCGGCACCGAAGGCATGCGGGTCGACGAAAACCATTACACCGCAGAAGAAATCACCGCCGACACCTACTGGGGCCACCAATGGGTCGGCGAAATGCCAGCGGCGATGCGGTTATGACACCTGACACCGACGTCACGCCGATCCCGGCGTCGTCGATCACCGCGTGGGATCACGAGGCCGACGTCGTCATCGCCGGTTACGGCGTCGCGGGTGCCGCGGCCGCGGTCGAAGCATCGCGCTCCGGCGCCGACGTCCTGGTGCTGGAGCGCACCGGTTCCTGGGGCGGAGCGGCGGCGATGGCCGGCGGTTTCATCTACCTCGGCGGCGGGACACCGCTGCAAAAGGCTTGCGGCTTTTCCGATTCCGTCGAAAACATGGCTGCGTTCCTCAACGTGGCGATGGGACCGGGCGCCGACGAGAACCGGATCGCCGATTACTGCGCCGGCAGCGTCGCCCATTTCGAATGGCTGGTCGGGTGTGGCGTGCCGTTCAAGGCGGAGTTCTTCTCCGAGCCCGGCTGGGAGCCGATGGGCGATCAGGGCCTGATGTACAGCGGCGGCGAAAACTCCTACCCGTTCAACACCATCGCCTCCCCCGCCCCGCGCGGCCACATCCCGCAGATGCAGAACAAGAAGCAGGGCGAAGCCAGCGCGGGCTACATGCTGATGAAGCCGCTCGTCGAAACCGCGACGGCGTCGGGTGCTCGCGCGCTTTACGACGTGCGGGTGCGGTGTTTGATCGTCGAGTCCGACGGCAGGGTGGCCGGTATCCGGGCCCGCCAGTACGGCACCGAAATGACGATCCGGGCACGCACCGGCGTCGTGCTCGCAACGGGCAGCTTCGCCTACAACGACGCGATGGTGGCCCGCTACGCGCCGCGGATCGCCGGGCGTCCCGCCGCGTCGATCGAGCAGCACGACGGCCAGGCGATCCGGATGGCGCAGGCCCTCGGCGCCGACCTGGCCCACATGGATGCCACCGAGGTCGCGATCTTCATCGACCCCCAGCAGCTGGTGCGCGGGATCCTGGTCAACGGCCGCGGTCAGCGCTATGTCGCCGAGGACACCTACCCGGGCCGCGTCGGGCAGCTCACGCTCTATCACCAGGACAACATCGCCTACCTGATCATCGACAACGATGCCCAGGAAGAGGCGATGGCGTCGTGGTCGCCGAAATTCATGCTCCGCCAACCGACGTGGGTGGCAGACACAGTGGCGGAGCTGGAGCGCGACATCGGCCTGGCACCCGGATCGCTGCAGGCGACCGTCGCCGCCTACAACGAGGGTGCCGCGCGCGGCGAGGATCCGTTGCTGCACAAGAAGCCGGAGTGGATTAAGCCGATCGGCAGCCCGGTCGGCGCGATCGACCTGCGCGAGAACACCGGAGGCTTCACGCTGGGCGGGCTGGCCACCACGCTGGACGCCGAGGTGCTACACGTCAGCGGCGAGCCGATCCCGGGGCTGTTCGCCGCGGGCCGTTCCACCGCCGGGCTGGCCGCCTGGGGTTATGCCAGCGGTGTCTCTCTCGGTGATGGCAGTTTCTATGGCCGCCGCGCCGGGCGATCGGCCGCCAAGGGCTGAGTTTCTCTGATCTTTCGCGAGCGTACGCACACGGCGAAAATTCGGTCCGTGATTCGCGGTGTGCATACGCTCGCGGTTTCGTGTCTTGTGTGACAGCGCCCACACACGTGTGGTAGACATATCTTCCTAATAGGAATATAGCAGTCAGATAGACCGCAGCCCATGGAGGACCCATGACCGGGACGCCGAAGACCCTCGACGCCACTGCCCCCACGGCCGTGATCGACCGCATTTCGCTCGTCCTCGACGCATTCGACGGGCCGGGACGACTGACGCTGGCCCAGATCGTGCGGCGCACCGGGCTGCCGCGTTCCTCGGCGCACCGGATGCTCGAACGCCTGGTGCAGCTGCGTTGGTTGCGCCGCAGCGGTCGCGACTACGAGCTCGGCATGCGCCTGGTGGAACTCGGCTCGCTGGCCGTGCACCAGGACCGGCTGGTGCGCGCGGCCGGCCCGCTGCTCGGCGAATTGCACCGCGCCACCGGACTGGTCGCACACCTGGCGGTGCTGGACGGGCCGGACGTGGTGTACCTCGACAAGGTCGGCGACCGCATGGCCGACGCGATCCCCACCCGGGTCGGCGGCCGGCAGCCCGCACATTGCACGGCCGTCGGAAAGGCGATCCTGGCCTACCACGACGAGGAGGCCCAGGTCGATCTTCAGGTCCGCAAGACCAAGTACTCGGTCTCCACCGGTTCGCAGCTGGCCGCCGAATTGGCCAGGGTGCGCGCGCACGGCGTGGCGTTCGAGCGCGAGGAATCGTTGCTCGGATTCGGTTGTGTCGCAGCGCCTATCGGTGAGGCCGGTGAGGCTGTTGCGGCGGTGTCGGTCTGCGGCCCGATGAGCCGGATGATGTTCGATCAGCGACTGACGGCGCCGGGGCGCATGACGGCGATGGGCATCTGGCGCAATGCCGAGGACGGTCCGCTTGGGCGCCCAAGGGTGACACCCGCCCTGCAGCCGCGGCGCCCGCTGCTCCCCCAGCGTCGCGGTCCCGCACCCGCGTTGCAGTACGCGTGAATCCGTTCGCGGGCGGCGTCGCGGTCATCACCGGAGCCGGCTCGGGCATCGGTGCGGGCCTGGCCCGCCACGCGGTCACGCTGGGAATGACGGTGGTGCTGGCCGACATCGATGCCGACGCCATCGCGGTCCTGCGCGAACAGCTCTGCGCCACAGGTGGATCCGCGGTCGGCGTGGTGTGCGACGTGCGTGACCCGGACGTCATGCAGCAGCTTGCCGAGCGCACCTACCGCGATATCGGGGCCGTCCGGCTGCTAGTCAACAACGCCGGCGTGGGACAGTTCGGCTATCTGTGGGACACACCGGTGGCCAACTGGCGGCGGGTCGTCGACATCAACATCAGCGGCGTATTCCACGGTGTGCGAGCCTTTCTGCCCATGATGATGGCCACCGACGAGCCCGCCTGGGTGTGGAACCTGTCCTCGGTCGGCGCCGTAGTGGCAATTGCGTTGCAGGCGCCCTACATCGTGAGCAAGCACGCGGTGCTGGCGTTGACCGAATGCCTGTATCTGGATGTGGAGTCGGCCGGGCACGGTCACCACATTCACGTACAAGCGGTGCTGCCGGGTGCGGTGAAATCCAACATCTTCGAGTCGGCCGGCGGTGTCGACTCGCACGGGGACGGTGACGTTGCCGAGGCGCAGCGCGCGGCGATGCTCGACGTCAAAGCCGCTGCGATGGATGCGGAAACGGCCGCGGCGGCGATCTTCGAGCAGGCCGCCGAAGGCCGCTTCTACCTGCTCACCGAACCGGAGTATGTCGGGGCGGCGATGGCGGGACGAGCCAATGTGCTTGCGGCGCAGAGCCCTCCGTCTCGTCGACGATAGCCAGCTCCCCCTGGCGCACCGCATCCAGGATCGACTCGCGCAGCGCCGAACACACCAGGAACACCCCGCGATTGGCGTGCGCCGACACCGCTTCGGCCCGCTGCGCGCAGCGCCGGGTCGCATCGGCGTCCCACTGCACGCTGGTCTGATTCCAGGTGCTCTTGCGGACCAGCACCTGCGCGCCGCAGTTACCGCATGCCACGGGCAGCATCGGCATCTCGTCGAGCCGATTATCCATCTGCACCGGCGAATTCAACCACATACCGAACCCTGAGCCGCCATGTTCGCCTCGACCTCTTTCATCCACGCCTCGTACGGCCGAGTGGTGTCGAGCTCGAACTCGAAGCGGTCCACCATCTCCGGCTCGACATCGGCGACGTCGACGTAGAACTGCTCGTACCAGCGCCGCAGCTGATAAACCGGGCCGTCCTCCTCGACCAGGAGCGGATTGTCGATGCGCGCCTTGTGCCGCCAGATCTCGACGTCCTGTTCGAAACCCAGCTTGACGTAATCGCCGAGCTGAATCGCGGTCTGGACTGGGTCTCCGGGCAGCGCTTCGGACTTCTTGACGATTATGCCGTACTGCAGCACAAAGGAATTCGAGTCGATCGGATAGTGGCAATTGATCAGCACGGATTGCGCGTCACCATATTCGTAGTGATAGGTCAGGTCGTCGATCATGAAGGACGGACCGTAATACGACGCCACCGACGTGTTGCCGAGCATCCGAGCACCTTCGGTGCCACCCATGTCGGGGCGACCCTCGCCGTTCATGTACTGCGTCGCGACGTGACCCTCGAAGATGTTCTTGAAGTAGGTCGGCAATGCACCGTGGATGTAGTAGAAGTGCGCCATATCCACGACGTTGTCGATGATTTCACGGCAGTTGCTGGTAGCGACGACCGTGGTGTACCAGTGCCAGTCGGTCCATTCGTCGCTGGTGGCACCCTCGATGCGCGGGATCGTCACCTCTGGCGGCGGTGGTTTGCGTTCCGGATCGTTCCAGACGAACAACATGCCGTCCTGCTCCAGCGTCGTCCAGGTCGCCGTGCGGGCCAGCCGGGGCGCACGTCGGGCGTACGGGACCATCTTGCATCGTCCGTCACCGCCCCAGCGCCAGTCGTGGAACGGGCAGGCGATCTCGTCGCCCTTCACCTCGCCCTGGGACAGGTCGCCGCCCATGTGCCGGCAGTAGCTGTCCAGGACGTTGATTTTGCCGTCCCCGCTTCGGAAGACGACAAGCTTCTGGCCGAACGCGTTGACCGCGTGTGGCTTGCCGTCACCGAAATCTCTGATCAACCCCAGACAATGCCAGCCGCGGGCAAACCGCGTCGGTGCGGCCTGGGCCTCAATGAGCCGAATGTCGTCGGTGTCATGCATAGGCACGATTTAACTCCGCGAATAGACCCTTTTGGACTTGGCTGTTCCACTCATCAGGACGACCATTCCGCTGCCTGGGCGGCGCGAAATACCGTTCTCGGGTGACAGCACACAGCGCGACCATCCCCGCTGGACTTCCTGTGGCCGACACGAGCGCCGACTTGCTGGTCGTGGGCTCGGGCACCGGGATGGCCGCGGCGCTGGCCGCCCACGAACTCGGGTTGTCGGTGCTGGTCGTCGAGAAGGCGTCGCACGTCGGGGGCTCGACCGCGCGGTCCGGCGGCGCACTGTGGTTGCCCGTGGGTCCGGTGCTGGCCGAAGCGGGTGCCGGCGATACGCAAGAGCACGCCACGACCTACCTGGACGCGGTGGTTGCGGATTCGGCGCCCCGGCAGCGCTCGACGGGATTTGTGACGCACGTGAGCGCGATGGTCGACATGTTGCGACGAACCACTCCCCTGCGATTCTTCTGGGCGCGCGACTACTCCGATTACCACCCCGAGGAACCCGGCGGCAGCGCGACGGGACGCACCTGCGAGTGCCATCCGTTCGACACGTCGCTTCTCGGCGCCTACCGCACCCGCCTGGAACCGGGCTTGATGGAGGTGAGCGTCCCGGTCCCGACGACGGGCGCCGATTACCGCTGGATGAATCTGGTGGCACGAGTGCCGCGCAAGGGAATTCCGACGTTCGCCAAGCGAATTGGGCAAGGAGTGGGCGGCCTGATGCTGGGCCGGCGCTACGCCGCCGGCGGTCAGGGTTTGGCGGCGGGCATGTTCGCGGGCGTGTTGCGCGCCGGCATCCCGGTATGGACCGACACCAGCCTGTTGCGTCTAGACGTCGACGGTCATCGGGTCCGCGGCGCGATCGTGGTGCACGGCGGCCGTGAGGTGTCGATCACGGCTCGGCACGGCGTCGTGCTGGCCACCGGCGGTTTCGATCACAGCATGGACATGCGCTGGAAATTCCAGTCGGAATCGTTGGGCGCCAACCTGAGTCTGGGTGCGGCGGCCAACACCGGCGACGGTATTCGCGCGGGGCAGGAACTCGGCGCTGGCATCGATCTGATGGACCAGGCATGGTGGTTCCCCGCCGTCGCGCCGCTGCCCGGCGAGGCGCCCGCCGTGATGCTGGCCGAACGGTCGCTACCGGGCAGCCTGATCGTCAACCAGCATGGGAGCCGCTTCGCCAACGAGTCCTCGATTACATGACCTTCGGCCAACGGCTGCTGGAGTTGGAACGCGCGGGCAGTCCGGTGGAATCGATGTGGATCGTTTTCGACCAGCAATACCGCAACAGCTATGTCTTTGGCGCCCAACTCTTTCCGCGGATGCGTATCCCGCAGAGGTGGTACGACGCCGGCATCGCGGTCCGCGCCGACGACTTCGCCGAACTCGGCGCCCGGATCGGCGTGCCGGTTCCGGAGTTCACCACGACGGTCACCCGCTTCAACGAAAACGCCGCCGCCGGTGTCGATCCCGACTTCGCGCGGGGTCGCAGTGCCTACGATCGCTATTATGGCGACCCGACGATATCGCCGAACCCCAACCTGCGAGCGTTGACCAAGGGCCCGTTCTACGCCGTGAAGATGGTGCTCAGCGACCTGGGCACCTGCGGCGGATTGACAGCCGACCACCGGGCGCGGGTGCTGCGTGAGGACGGCGCCGTGATCAACGGGCTCTACGCAATCGGCAATACCGCTGCCAACGCGTTCGGCACTACGTATCCGGGTGCGGGTGCCACGATCGCGCAGGGACTTGTCTACGGCTACATCGCCGCGCGGGACGCGGCCGGCGCCGATTAGTCGGCTTCGCGCTTGGCCTGGACCTGTTTTTCGACCTCGCGCCAGGAACCTGGCGTGGTCCGCGGTTTGCCCGAACTACCCTTCGGCGCCGTCTGCAGTATGCGGTCGGCCTCGTCGATGTCCTTCATCATCTCCAGGGCGAACTCGCGCTCGGCGGCGTAGTACTTGGCCGCCCAGCGCAACGCGATCACCGAGTAAGCCCACGCGGGTTCGGCTTCGGCGCCCTCGGCGTCCTCGACCGCCTTGCGATGGCAGGCCTCGGTGTAGGCCACGTAGTCCTGCAGCAGCTCCTTGAGCCGGCTCGGGTTACTCAAATGCCCCAGCGTCATGCGCATCAGCACGCTGTGTTTGAGCACCGGGGGGTCCACCGGTGCGTCAGTGGCCCACTCGGTAACCGCCGCCATTCCAGCCTTGGTGATCTTGTAGAGCCGCCGGCTGCGGGTGCCCTCGTCGTGCTCGACGCGAGACGTCGCCAGGCCCAGGCCCTCCAGCTTCTTCAGCTCGGTGTAGATCTGGCTGTACGACGGGCTCCAATAGTAGAGGTCGACACTCCAGTCGATCCACTTCTTCAGGTCGTAACCCGAAACTTCCTCTTCGTAGGAGAGCATGCCCAGCAGCGCCCAGCTGGTCGCCGCAAGCGACCCTTTCACCGGCTCTTCGCTGGTCCGCGCCACGTGGCCAGGTTAACAACTCCGCACCCGTGATCGCGCGACACTGACCGCTGGCCGGGACACGCTAGGTTTCCGGTTTTGGATGACGACGGCGGCCGGGTGAGCTTTGATTTCGTGGTGGGCAGCATTCGAAAAGGAGTTCCCGCGTGAAATTCGTCTTCCCGCTTCCGCATATGCTCCGGCTCAAGGCCACGATGCAGCCGTGGGAACCAGAGGTCACCGGGCCCGATCAGACCCGAATGGCAAAATGCGCCGACCGCTGGGGCTACGACATGATCGCTTTTCCGGAACACCTCGTCATTCCGGTCGAGCATGTCGAATTGTCCGGGCCGCACTATCTGCACTCAACGGTCGCCCAAGCCCATGTCGCCGGCGCCACCGAACGCATCGCCATCAATTCCTGTGTCACGATCTTGCCGCTGCAGCATCCGATCGTCCTGGCCAAGGCGTTGGCCACCGCCGACTGGATGAGTGGGGGCCGGATGATGGTGACCTTCGGAGTCGGTTGGCTGGCACGGGAGTTCGAACTGCTCGGGGTGCCGTTTCACGAGCGGGGCCGCATCGCCGACGAATACCTCGCCGCG
Organism: Mycobacterium ahvazicum; assembly: GCF_900176255.2. Classification (GTDB taxonomy): domain Bacteria; phylum Actinomycetota; class Actinomycetes; order Mycobacteriales; family Mycobacteriaceae; genus Mycobacterium; species Mycobacterium ahvazicum. The sequence goes on along the minus strand of NZ_FXEG02000003.1, from coordinate 111,119 downwards.
ATCGTCGAATTGTGGACCAGCGACACACCGCAATTCGAGGGTCGTTACGTATCCTTCGACAACGTCGTGTTCGAGCCGAAACCCGTTCAGAAACCACATCTTCCGATTTGGATAGGCGGTGACGCCGACGCGGCTCTGCGGCGGGCGGCCCGGCATGCCTCGGGTTGGTGGGCGTTTCTGACGCCGCCCGAACACATTGCCGAGAAGGTGGACTACATCAAATCCCAGCCGTGCTACGACGGTCGGCCGTTCGACGTGATGCACGGGATGGGCACCAATCGGGTCGGCGAGGGACACGTTGTCCGAAAGGGGATCCGCGACCGGCCGGGTATGAGCGCCGAGCAGATCATCGACAGGCTGAACTGGTTTGCCGAGCAGGGCGTGACGGTCAGCGCCGTTCCCGTTCCGGCGGTACGCGGCGTCGACGAATATCTCGACTACGCGCAGTGGGTGATCGAGGAGATCAAGCCGAACGTCCGTTAGCTGCGTTCGCTCGCTGTGGGAGTCCACGCCTCGCATGCGGTAGGACACGTGTCCTAGCGGCGACGGTATCGCACCGACACCATGGAGGTGTCCGCACGAACAACGGGCAGTTCGCAGGTGCGGTGTTGTGGCGGTCAACTCCCCGGACGAAAGGAGCGGACAACCGTGGCTCGAAGATTCGCCGCTCGCGCACTACCCACGCGGCTGCTGTGCCCGGGCCATCCTTTGCTAGCCCCAATTCAATTGGGCGCGTTGTACGCTCCGAACCGGATTCTGATGGCGCCCATCACCCGCACCCGCGCCGACGACGACGGAGTGCCCACCCAGCTGATGGCCGATTACTATGCGCAGCGGGCGAGTTCGGGTCTGATCATTTCCGAAGGCACCTTCGCTTCGGCGCGTGGGCGGGCGTACCCCAACCAGCCCGGTCTGCACACCGACGCACAACTTGACGGATGGGCGCGCGTCGCCGAAGCGGTCCACGCGGCGGGTGGCCGAATTGTGATGCAAATCATGCACTCTGGCCGGATCTCACATCCCGCTATCCTGGGCGGTCGACGGCCCGTGGCGCCGTCGGGGATCAGACCCAACGGCACGGTGCACACCGCCGTCGGCAAAAAACCCTTCGTTGTACCACACCAACTCACTGCTCACGAAATAGATTGCACCGTAGCAGTTTTCGTGTCCGCCGCGTGCCGTGCCCGCGCCGCCGGCGCCGACGGTGTCGAGATCGACGCCGCCGACGGATACCTGTTGAGTCAATTTCTCACCTACGACGCGAACTATCGACGCGACCCCTATGGCGGCTCCGCTCAGGCTCGGGCACGGCTTCCGAGCGAGGTCATCGCCGCGGTCGCCGACGCGATCGGTCCCGACCGGCTGGGGCTGCGCATCTCGCCGGGCAATCCGGAGAACGACATTCACGAACCGGACCTCGAGGCGCACCTGATCCTCGCCAAGCACGCCCGCGAACTGGGGTTGGCATATCTGCACGCACGAGTCCCACCCGAACGGCCGATCTACTCGTGGCTGCGTCGCCGCTGGCCAGACCGTCTGCTGCTCAATCGCAGGTTCCAGACGACGACCACCCGCGAGCGAGCCGTCGACGTCGTCACGACCGGTACCGCAGACGCCGTCACCATCGACAGTGCGTTTCTGGCGAATCCGGATCTGGTGCGGCGATGGACCTACGGCAGCCAACTCAACGCGCCCCGGATGGAATTCCTCTACACCGGCGGCGCATTGGGCTATACCGATTACCCGTCGATGTCGTGACGCGTAACCGAACTCACACTCACTGGGCGCAATACCCCAATCATCCGGGTGGTGGCCGGCTTCGAAGAAGAAATAAAGACGGAAGGACACACGATGACAAGCGGATCGCTGCGTGACACAACCTTGACCGGGACGGGTGATGACCGAGACGAGCAGCTGGCCCGGCGGGTGGCTGAATTGTTCGACACCGAACCGCAATTCCCGGCGGCCGTGCCGCTTCCCGAGGTAATCGAGGCGGCCTGCACGCCGGGCCTACGGCTCACCGAGGTCATCGCGACGATCGTCGGGGGCTACGCCGATCGTCCCGCGCTCGGGGAGCGTGCTCGCGCGTTGGTGACCGACGCCAACGGCCGCACGTCGATCCGGTTGCAACCACGCTTCGAGACCATCAGCTACCGCGAATTGTGGGACCGGGTGCGCGCGATCGCCACCGACTGGCACAACGACCCCGAGAACCCGATCGGCTCAGGCGATGTCGTGGCGACGATCGGATTCTCCAGCGCTGACTATCTGGTCATCGACCTGGTCTGCGCCTACCTCGGCTTGGTGACCGTGCCGCTGCAACACAACGCCTCGGTGGCCCGGCTGCGCCCGATCATCGAGGAATGCGAACCGACGATCGTCGCAGTCAGCGCCGAATACCTGGACCTGGCAAGGGAATCCGTGCTGACCAGTGCCTCGCTGCGGCAGCTGATCGTCTTCGACTATCACGCCGGCGTCGACGAGCAGCGGGAGAACCTCGAACAGACCCGGGTGCGCTTGCAGGGCTCGGGCACTCACGTCGTCGTCACCACGATCGACGATGTCGTCGAGCGAGGCAGCCAATTGCCTGCGGTCGCACCGATCACCGACGGCGGCGACGACCGCTTGGCAATGATCATGTACACCTCCGGCAGCACCGGAACGCCCAAAGGCGCCATGTACACCGAGGCGACGGTCACCAAGGTGTGGACATCGGGCTCGTTCCTCACATCCGGCCTGCCGGTCTTCAACGTGAATTTCATGCCACTGAATCACCTCGGCGGCCGGCTGCCCCTGGCGTCGGCATTCATCGCCGGCGGCACCAACTACTTCGTCCCCGAGTCCGATCTGTCGACGCTGTTCGAAGACTGGGCACTGGTGCGGCCCACCGAACTCGGTGTGGTTCCCCGGGTGGTGGAGATGCTGTACCAGCACTACCGCGGCGCCGTTGACCGCGGGATCGCCGAGGGGGCAGATCCCGCCACCGCGGAGCGGGATGCCGCGACGGAGATGCGCGAGAGTGTGCTGGGCGGCCGGGTTCTGGGCGGTTTTGTCGGGAGCGCACCGCTGGCACCGGAGATGAAGGCCTTCCTGGACGGGGTGCTCGGCACGCACATCCTGGACGGCTACGGTCTGACCGAGACCGGAATCCTCACCCGCGACGGTGTGATCAGCCGCAAGCGGGTCGTCGACTACAAACTGATCGACGTCCCGGAGCTCGGTTATTTCCTGACCGACCGGCCTTATCCGCGTGGGGAATTGCTCGTCAAGACCGACATGATGACGCCGGGCTACTACAAGCGCCCGGAAATCACCGGCCAGGTTTTCGACGAGGACGGCTTCTACAAGACCGGCGACGTGATGGCCGAGGTCGGGCCCGACCGGCTGGTCTATGTCGATCGTCGCAACAACGTGCTCAAGCTTGCCCAGGGCGAGTTCGTCGCGGTGACGAATCTGGAGTCCATCTACGCCGGGGCACCGCTGGTACGACAGATCTTCGTCTACGGCAACAGCGAACGACCCAGCCTGTTGGCCGTAATCGTGCCCACCCCCGAAGCGCTCACCGAATACGGCAACAGCCCTGCTCTGAAAACTGCTGTGCACCAATCCCTTCGGCAGACCGCGGCGTCCGCCCAGTTGCAGTCCTACGAGCTGCCCGTGGACTTCATTCTGGAAACCAAACCGTTCACCACCGAAAACGGGTTGCTTTCCGGCTTGGGCAAGCAGCTGCGCCCCCGGCTCAAGGAACGCTACGGCGAACAGCTCGAGCGGCTGTACACCGAAATCGCGGCCGCACAGGTCGACGACATCCGGATACTGCGCGAGAGCGCGGCCGACCGGCCCGTGGTGGAGACGCTGGCCGGAGCCTGTCGCGCCCTGCTCGGCGCCACGAGCGCCAACTCCGAAGCGCATTTCACCGACCTTGGCGGAGATTCATTGTCCGCGTTGACCTTCTCGCACCTGCTGGATGAGATCTTCCGCGTCGAGGTCCCCGTCGCGGTGATCACCAGCCCGGCCAACACCATCGCGAAGATCGCCGACTACATCGACGCCCAGCGCGGTGCCGGTATCCGTCGGCCGATCTTCAGCACCGTTCACGGGCAAGGCAGCACCGCTATTTCGGCCGCCGACCTGACGTTGGACAAGTTCATCGACGCCCGCGCATTGTCCACCGCTGCGTCTCTGCCGCACGCCGCCGGTGCGGCGGATACGGTGCTGCTGACCGGAGCGAACGGTTGGCTGGGACGATTTCTGACTCTCGAGTGGCTGGAACGCCTTGCCGAACGGGGCGGCAAGCTGATCACGATCGTGCGTGGCCGCGACGACGATGAGGCCAGGGCTCGCTTGGAAAGCGCCTTCGACAGCGGCGATCCCGAGCTGCTGAGCCGCTTCCGCGAGCTTGCCGCCATGCATCTCGAGGTGCATGCGGGCGATGTCGCCGACCATAACCTGGGCCTGGACCCCGCGACCTGGCGGCAGCTGGCCGACACCGTCGATCTGATCGTGCATCCCGCCGCACTGGTCAACCACGTGTTGCCCTATGCCCAGCTATTTGGGCCCAATGTCGTTGGGACCGCCGAACTTATCCGGCTGGCGATCACGACCCGAATCAAGCCGGTCACCTACCTGTCCACCATCGCGGTCGCGATGACGGTGCCGCCCGGCGAGTTTCAGGAGGACGGTGACATCCGGCAGGTAAGCCCCACCCGTGCGCTCAACGACGACTACGCGAACGGGTACGCCAACAGCAAGTGGGCCGGCGAGGTGTTGCTGCGGGAGGCCAACGAGCTGTGCGGCCTGCCGGTCGCGGTGTTCCGCTCCGACATGATCCTCGCCCACACCCGATACCGCGGGCAACTCAACGTGCCCGACATGTTTACCCGGCTGATCTTCAGCCTGCTGGTGACGGGCATTGCGCCGCATTCGTTTTACGAATGCGACGGGATCGGCGGCCGGGCGCGGGCACACTACGACGGGCTGCCGGTCGACTTCATCGCCGAGGCGATCACCACGATCGGCTCGGGGGTCACCGGCGATTACCGCTCGTTCGACGTCATGAACCCATACGACGACGGGGTCTCGCTGGATGTGTTCGTGGACTGGCTGATTCGGGCCGGACACCGGATCCAGCGCATCGCCGACTACGACGAATGGCTGAGCCGGTTCCAGACCGCGCTGACGGGTTTGCCCGAGCGGCAACGTCAGCGGTCGGTCCTGCCGCTGCTGCACGCGTTCGGAAAACCCGAGAAGGCAATCCGGGGTGCGGCCGCACCCACCGCCGTGTTCCACGCCGCGGTGCGTGCCGCCGACATCGGACCCGACAAAGACATCCCGCATATCTCGGCGGAGTTGATCGACAAGTACGCCGAGGACTTGCGGCAGCTGTCCTTGATCGGCTGAGACTCGCCGATAACCACCGAAGAAAGGAATGGTTTATGGAGATCAGCATCTTCAACAGCCTGGGCGACGGCGACGGACCGTCGCTGGTGGACGAGTACATCGAGACCGTTGCACGCGTGGCCGCGGAGGGCTTCACCACCATGTGGTCGGCCCAACTTCCGTGGCAACTCGATCTGCTGACCGTGCAAGGACTCGCACTGCGCGCGGTGCCGGATATTGAACTGGGCGTGGGTGTGTTGCCCCTCCAGGTCGCCCATCCCATGTTGACCGCCCAGCGCGCGCTGACCCTCAGTGCGCTCGCCGGTGGGCGGTTCAAACTCGGTCTGGGAGTGAATCATCCGCAGATGAGCGAGGAGTTGTGGGGAATCCCCTGGGACAAACCGGTACGGCGGATGAACGAATATCTGGACGGTGTGCAACCGCTGCTCGCCGGTGAGGAGGCCCACGCTGTCGGCGAGACGGTGACAACGCGTGGCGCGCTGCGGGTTTCCGGCATCTCGGCTCCCCCGGTCTACATCGCCGCGCTGGGGCCGCAAATGCTGCGCGTGGCGGCGCGGCGCACCGCGGGCACATTCACCTGGATGACCGGACCCACGACGCTGGCCAATCATGTCGGACCCACCTTGCGGGAGGCCGCGGCCGCGGCTGGGCGGCCCGAGGGCGCCGTCGAGGTACTGGCCGGCCTGCCGATCTGTGTCACCGATGACGCGAACGGCGCCAGGGCCCGGGCCGCCGAAGAATTCGCGATCTACGGCACGCTCCCGTCATATCGCGCGATGCTGGAGCGCGAGGGAGTGAGCCGCCCCGAGGAGATCGCGCTCATCGGCGACGAAGCCACCGTCGCCGATCGCGTCGCGGAAATAGGCGCCGCCGGCGTCGACGAATTCGTCGCGTACCCGTTCGGCGACGACGAGACCATGGCACGAACCCGCGCGCTGTTGCGGAAGGTCTCCGACCCCACCACCTGACGGATCACCGGATCCGCAGTCCCCGCTTGCGCACCCAGAGCGTCGCCGCAATGGTTCCGGCCAACCACACCGCGACCGCAATGCCCAGGTGCACGAAGCTTTTCGTGTCGCGGCCGAAGACCGGCCAGATCAGCGCGGGCACCTTCGTCCAGAGCAGCTGATGCTCTACCCCGTTCATCGGGTCGGCGAAGTAGTACAGCGCGTAGGGCAGCGTCAGCGCAACGATCCAGCCGCGGGTGCGGCGATGGTCGCCACGCTGCCGCCAGCGCCGGGTCAGCGGCGCGACGCCGACCGGGTGCAGCACGGAGAAGAAGTTGCCCACCCCGAGCCAGGACACGATGGGCACCGCGACCGTCGGGATCGTGATGCCCAGGCGCTGCGGGGTTTCCAGCCACAGTGTGAGCACCACCGCCGTCACCAACGTCGGCAGCCCGACGATTACCAGCAGGGCCAGGTTCTTGATCACCAGCACCCGCCCGAACGGCACGCCGTCGGACACCGCCTGGATGACTCGATAATGGTCCGAGCCAAGCAGATTCGTCGTGGTGACATCGGCGAGGATCCACGACGAGAAGTACGTGCCGACCAGTACCACCCAGTCCTGGTGGCGGCCCAGCGTCAGCGGCTGCACCGCCAACCACCCCACCGCGAAGACCAGGTTCGCCACCACGCCCATCAACCAGGTGCGGGGCGGGGTGAAGGCCCAGCGGATTTCGGCCGCAACGGCCGGCCACAGCGGGTGACTCAAATCCTTGGCCGCCCGCTTGGCCGCGGCGGGACGAGGTGCGGATGCCCGCACCACCGTTCGCAAGGCGGCACGCAACCGCGGGCGCATCGTCTCCTGCAACTCCGCCATGTCAACCCCCACCCGAGCGACCACCCGCTGTACCAATGCCTATTGATCGAGCGAATGTCACTGCGGCGTTGTCCCGATGAACCGCCGGTGCAGTTCCTCGGTGAGCAGGTGGATCTCACGGGTCAGTTCGGTGTTGGTCTTCAGCTCCAGCTCCTGGGTCTGGAAGTCGTGGTCGGCCCTGGCCTGTTGGAAAGCCGCTTGACGGTTCTGGCCGATCATCACGAATGTCGACAGGAAAATCGCCTCGAGCGACACGACCAGGGTCAGCGTCGGCCATGGACTGGGTTCGACGAACACCATCCACACGCCGAACAAGGCCGCGTGCAGCCAGACGAAGTTCATCGATCCGGCGAATGCCGTGATCCGGTCCGCCAGTCTCAACTGAAAATTGTCGCTGCGCCGCTTGGCTTCCTCGAGGACAGCGGGGTGATGGATCTGCCCACCGCGCAGCAGCCGGCGCGGAATCAATTGGGGGCTGTGTCGATGGCCCTCGGCTGGTGTCGTCATCGGAAGCCGTTCCTTTCTGCGGCGGTGATGCGCGCGTTCGGTGTCCACTGAGCCGCTCCGGCGAATGGACGAGCCGCTGGCCAATGCTAGTGGCCGACGAGCGGCGCAACGGCGAAGACGTTGACCCACAGGCGGTCTTCACCGTGGCGACGAGCGATTACTCGCCCCTGTCCGCAGCTGAGCTCACACCCCAGGTCGCCGAGTAGAACGTGTTACAGTTTGCCGATTCCGGCCGGTGGTGTCAGCCGGGCGTCGCAGGGGCGAGGAGGCCCGCATGGATTCCAGCGCCGGTGGCCGCGCGCGTTCCAAACGCCTTGGGGCAGAAATGGATACGCCGTAATGGCGGCGCGCAAGCGCGTCGTCGTGGCGGGGCTGGGCGACGTGGGCCTGTTGACCGCGATCCGGCTGGCCAAGCACGCCGACGTGGTCGGAATCTCCGCCAAGTCCGCGCTGGTAAGCGGCCAGGAACTCGGCGTCCGAATCTCCCGGCCTGGCGACTGGGCACGCGACTACTGGATACCCTTCGACCGGTTCCGCGGTCTGGATCGGGTGCGCACCGTGCAGGCCACCCTGACCGGAGTGGACCTGGCTTCTCGAACGGTGTTCGGCCGCGGCGGCGACGGCGCGACGACAGCCGAGGAGTTCGACGCACTGGTGATCTCCACGGGGGTGACGAACGGCTTCTGGCGCCAACCGACCATGGAATCGGCCGACGAGATCGGCGCCGGGCTGCACGCCGCGCACAATCGCCTGGCCGCAGCGGGCTCGGTCATCGTTGTCGGCGGCGGGGCCGCGGCGGTTAGCAGCGCGGTCAACATGGCAACCACCTGGCCGGACAAGCGAATTGACCTGTACTTCCCCGGCGAGGCCGCACTCGTCGGGTATCACCCGCGGACCTGGGACCGGATCCGCGGCCGACTCACCGCACTGGGCGTGGGGGTGCACCCCGGCCATCGTGCGGTGCTCTCGAACGGCGCCGGCCACGAGATCACCAGCGAACCCGTCAGCTGGACCACCGGACAACCGCCGGCCACCGCAGACGCCGTGCTCTGGGCCATCGGCAAGGTACGGCCCAATACCGACTGGCTGCCACCCGAACTGCTCGACGAACACGGTTTCGTTCGGGTGTCACCCGAATTGGAGGTGCCCGGCCATCGCGGTGTGTTCGCCGTCGGAGACGTCGCGGCCAGCGACCCTCTGCGCAGCTCGGCACGCAACCGCGGAGACTCGTTGGTAGCGCACAACATTCGTGCCGAGTTCACCGGTCGACGGCTGCGCACCTACCGAACGCCGGGACGACGGTGGGGCTCGTTGGTGGGGATCCAGGCCGACGGGCTGGAAGTCTTCCTGCCCACCGGCCACGCGTTCCGGCTGCCCGCCTGGTCGGTCCAGCGCGTGGTGATGCCGGGCCTTGTCCGCTGGGGCATGTACCGCGGGGTGCGGGCGAACGACCCGCTTCGATAATCACCTGTGAAAGTCTGATCGCGGTGGGTGCTGTTCGACCCGGCGGTATGCCACGATGATCGCGTGCGCGCATTCGCCTGCCCGGTGTGCCACGGGTTCGTGACGTTCGAATCGCACCGTTGCCCGAATTGCCAGGCCGCGTTGGGGTTTCACGCGTCGTCGATGGCCATGGTCGCGACCTCGTCCGGCGCCGCGGTCGTGGACGGTAGCCGGTGGATCGGCTGCACGAAAGCGGCCGACCTGGGCTGCAATTGGCTGGTGCCCGCCGAACAGCCGGATCATGCCAGCCGGGGGCGCTGCCTGCCCGATTCTGCGATCCGGCAGGAACCGGCCGCCGACGACACGATCGCACGCGAGAAGCTGGTGTCGACCGCGGTCGACCTGCGCCGGCTCACCTATCAGCTGTTAGACCTCGCACTTCCGGTGGATCCGTTCTGGCGGGCGGAGGGTGGCCTCGCCTTCGACCTGCTGTCCAGCCACAGCTCGGGGCGCAAAATCGTGATCGGCCATGCCGGCGGGGTGATCACCATCGACCTGACGGAGTCCCTGGACGCATACCGGGAATCATTGCGGGTGCACCTCGGCGAGCCGTATCGCACGATGTTGGGGCATTTCCGGCACGAGGTCGGCCACTACTATCAGAACCTTTTGGTCGAGACCGGCCCCGGCGTGCGCTATCTGGACGAGTGCCGGGAGTTGTTCGGGGATGAACGCGCCGATTACCAAGCCGCAATCGCTCGCCACTACCAATACGGCGCGCCCGACAGCTGGGAAGAGTCGTTCATATCGGAATACGCGACGATGCATCCGTGGGAGGACTTCGCGGAATGCTTTGCGCACTATCTGCACATCACCGACACGATCAACACGGTGCGAGAGGCCGGTTTGATTCTGGTTGCCGACCGCGCGAGCGTTGCCGTTCCCCGCGACATCGTTCCGCTCGCCTCCTACGCCGAGGCCCCCATCGAGCAGCTGCTTTATGACTGGCATTGGCTCGCGCTGTTTTTCAATCGCATCAACACCGCGATGGGCAAGGCGCCGTTGTACCCCTTCGAAATCCCGCCCCCGGTGATCCGCAAATTGGGCTTCGTACACAAGGTAATTCGTCAGGCGACTCCCAACGATTACACAGGACCGCCGAATACCCTCTGAACGGCCGAATTGGACGACCGGACTGTGCTCCTGAAGACATTGGCGTCGATGTGATTCCAAACCGCACCGAATGGGAATAGAGAGCGGGTGGGCGAGCCGGGGGTCAGTGCGTTTGAGAAGTTGGTGGCGCTGCTCAACTACCCGATGTTCGTGGTAACCACGCAGTCCAACGGGTCTACGGCCGGCTGCCTGGTGGGCTTCGCGTGCCAGGCCAGCATTCGTCCGCCTCGATTCCTGGTCGGCTTGTCCTCGCAAAACCACACCTTCCGCGTCGCCGCCGAGGCTACCCATCTGGCAGTACACGTGTTCGATATCGAACACATCGACCTGGTCGAACTGTTCGGCAGCCAGACGGGCGACGAGACCAACAAATTCAACCGTTGCCGCTGGCACCGCGGCCCAGCCGAGCTACCCATCCTCGACGACTCAGCCGCCTGGTTCGTCGGGAAGATCGTTGATCGCTTTTCGCTCGGCGATCACGTCGGGCACCTGCTGGAACCGTTGGATGGCGACCCGCCGACCGAACAGGAGCAATGGGTGTCCTTTGACGATGTCCGCTCGCTGGACCCGGGCCACGAGGCATGACGGCATCCGAACAGCACCGCGAGCAGGCCGACACGGTGCACGATTCACCCCGGGTGGGGACCGTCAGCGACATCGCCGAACTCGCGTCCTGCTATGCCGAGCCCCCCGACGGGGTGCGCGTCAACATGATCTACAGCGCCGACGGCGCCGCCGTCTTCGGCGGTCGCGCCGGCCCGTTGTCGGGCCAAACCGACCAGCAACTCCTGAAGATCCTGCGCGGATTCGCCGACGTGGTGCTGGTCGGCGCCGGCACCGCGCGCGCCGAGAACTACGGTCCGGTGCAGCTCAGCGACGGTCAACAAGCCGAGCGGCAGCGCGAAGGACGGAGCAAGCCGCCTCCGATCGCCGTGATCAGCAAAACTGGCCGGCTCCCGACCCGGCTCGTCAGCGACCCCAACCATCCACCGCTGTTGGTGACTTGCGCCCAGTCCGCGGCGCGACACAACCGCAGCAGCGATCAACGATGCGGCGTCCTGGTGGCCGGCGAGGACACCGTCGATGTCGCACGCGCGATTGCGCTACTGCGCGCGCATGGACTGTCCCGGGTGCTGTGCGAGGGCGGACCGACACTGCTCGACGAACTCGTGGACGCCGACGTGGTCGCGGAGATCTGTGTCACGCTCGCCCCCAAGCTGGCCGCGAGCCAACCGGTGGGACACCGACGGCAGCCGTCGCGACTGCCGCTGCCGGCCGCGTTGCGGCTCGAGCACGCCCTGGCCCACGACGACTACCTTTTTTTGAAGTATCGCCGCTGACCGCGGGGCGCCGAGGAGTTAGGGCCGCGGATATCCCCGTCGCACCGTGCGGTCGAGAATGCCCAGCGTCGCCCGCAGTGCCCCTTCGGAGATCACCGGGAAAATCCCGGCTTCCCGCCACTTCGGGTCGATGTTCGACCAGTCGTAAAACGAGGTGACCACGGTGCCCGCCGCTTCCTCGGTCGGCTCCAGCTGGAAGCCGTAGATGTGGCCGATCTGGGGGCGCAGCTGACCGAGAACCGTCCACGAGATCAGTCGGTCCTGGTCGAACTCGGTGATCTCGACGGTGACGTCGTACTTGCCGAGTTGCGGGTAGTCGTTGAGCGCCTCACGGTCCATGTGCACGACGAAGCTCTCGCCGGCCGCGGTCACCGGACCGCCGTCGGCGTCCTGCAGCATTCCCGTGGAGTCGATCGCGACATGACCTTGCGGGTCGCACAGCACCCGGAAGATGTCGGGCGCCGGCGCCGCAATGGTGCGCTGAATCTCAATGCGTTCGGTCATGCGTCCTCCCAGCCAACGTTGATGGGTCGGGAGGTTACTTTACGACGCTCACGCCGGTCGATGTCCGAAAGCGGTGCCCCGCAACGGCTGCCTCGCGGTCCCGCGACGCCGCTGCTGTGCTGCTGCAATGGCGCCGGCGACGGTGCTGTGTCACGGTGGATTGATGTGGCGGCGCAATTCCCGAATGCATGCCCGGGCCTATTCTCCGTCTCGGCCTGCGACGGGCCAGTCCGGGGCGTGCTCCCGGTTTCGCTGTGGTGACACGAGTTCAAACGATCGTCGAATTGCCTGTGCGACATCACCTTGCGCACCCCGTCGTCCACTTTCGCGCGGTTCCCGAGGAGGACCATCGGCCAAGTGAACAATTCAGACGACGATGACGGCTACCGCAACATCGCGGTGAACCGGCTGCGGCCCAACGAACTTCGCTGGGCGCTCAACCACGATTCCGTTCATGGCATTGCGTACGCGTTCAAAAATCCCGTCGCGGTCGCCGACTCCAGCGACGACCCCGACGACGACCGCATGACCTACTTGGTGCGGATCAAGCGCGACCACCTGGCCGCGGCGCTGGGAAACATCAACGAATGGATCGTCAAGAATCCCGGGAAGGCCGGGATTCACGCGTATGGGTTCCTCCGGGCGCTGTCCAGGGAGGGCCTCAGCGAACGCCGGACCGGTGACGAGGAACGCCGCTGATACTCGGCTGCTGAAAGCGCTTTTCGGCCGCGCGACCGCACGCTATCGAATTAGCCGGCATTCTCTCTATTCACCGTGCCTGCGGTGGGCCCAAACTATTAGCCTGATGCCTGGCAAAGAGGAGTCGGCGATGGGTGACACCGCGGGTTCGCGGGAGGGCTCGCAGTTCGGGCCGTATCTACTGCGACGGCTGGTGGGTCGCGGCGGGATGGGCGACGTCTACGAGGCCGAGGACACCGTCCGGGAACGGGTCGTGGCGCTCAAGCTGATGTCCCAGACGCTGTCCAGCGATCCGGTCTTCCGCGCCCGGATGCAACGCGAGGCCCGCACCGCGGGACGGCTGCAGGAGCCCCATGTCGTGCCGATTCACGATTTCGGTGAGATCGACGGCCAACTCTATGTGGACATGCGCCTGATCGACGGTCGCGACGTCGCCACCATCTTGAGCCGGTACGGACCGCTGAAACCGCCGCGGGCGGTGGCGATCGTGCGCCAGATCGGCTCCGCACTCGACGCCGCCCACGCGGCGGGCATTACGCATCGCGACGTCAAACCGGAGAACATCCTGGTCAGCGGGGACGACTTCGCCTATCTGGTGGATTTCGGGATCGCCAGCGCGACCTCCGACGAGAAACTGACCCAGTTCGGCACCACGGTGGGCACCTTCAAGTACATGGCGCCGGAACGGTTCAGCGACTCCGACGTCACCTACCGGGCCGACATCTACGCCCTGACCTGCGTCCTCTACGAGTGCCTGACCGGATCTCCGCCCTACCAGGGTGATCAGGTCAGTGTGATGAGCGCGCACCTGCACCAGTCGATCCCGCGGCCCAGCGCCGCTCGGCCGGGCATCCCGGCGGCCTTCGACCAGGTAATCGCGCGCGGCATGGCCAAAGATCCGCTGGACCGCTATCCCACCTGCGGCGATCTGTCCGCCGCCGCGTACGCCGCGCTGGCCACCCCGGATCAGGACCGGGCGTCCGATATTTTGCAGCGCAGCCAGGTCGCCGAACTACCGACCGCGTACGCGAGTCAGGCGCCGCTGGGTTTCGCGTCCACTCCACCCGCCATGGCGAACCAGACGCCGGGCTGGCCCCCATCGGCGACCGGGATCCCGGCTCCGCCAAGCGGACTGCTCCCACAACCGACGGGATGGCCCGGCGCTGCCGGCTGGGGCGATCCCTCCAGCGTCGGCACGGCGTGGGCCCAGCCGCCCGCACCCCGGCGCGCAAGCAAAGCGTGGCTGTGGGTCGGCCTTGCGGGCATCGTCGTGGTAGCGCTGGTAGGCGCCGTTCTGGTGGTCGCCCAGCCCTGGCGGCCGTCGGGACCGTCCTCGTCCAAACCGCCAACCACCCCCGACGGGGTCGAGCTCCGCGTACTCGAGGACGGTGTGCTGGTGGGCAGCACCGCGGCACCGGTCACGATCGACATCTTCAACGAACCCATGTGCCCGCCGTGCGGCAGCTTCATCCGGTCCAATGCGGGCGACATCGAAACCGCGGTGCACAACCAGAAACTCGCGGTGCGCTATCACCTGCTGAACTTCCTCGACGACAAGTCGCACAGCAAGAACTACTCCACTCGCGCGGTGGCGGCCACGTACTGCGTGGCGGCCCAGAACGACCCGAAGCTCTACATGAGCTTCTACTCGGGGATCTTCGCCAGCGCCTTCCAGCCGCAAGAAGGCGCGCCCGAAGACCGAACCGACGGCGAGCTGGCGCAACTGGCCAAAACCGTCGGTGTCGACGCCGACGTGATCAACTGCATCAAAGCCGGCGACGACATGGCCACCGCCAAGGCCAAAGCCGAGGCCGGAGACACGACGCTGGCCGGGTTCAATGCCTCTGGGACACCGTTCGTTTGGGACGGCAACAAGTCGATCAACTACCAAGACGCGACCTGGCTGACCAAGCTGCTCGGGTGAGCATCAGGAACGGACCGGATCGGCGCCGTTGACTGCCGACAGCGCTTGGCGCACGTCAGCCGGCACCGACGTGTACACGGCGAAGAGGTCGTAAATCCCTTCTTGCCTATCGCATTCGATCACCTTCACGAACGCCTGCTGGCCGGCAACCTCGAGCACGAGGTCGTCAAACGGACAGACGGTCACTTCGGTGCGAATGCGAAGCGCTTCCTCACCGCTGGCGATCACCTCGGCGGCATGCTGTTCGCCGATGATCTTGTCCTTGACGATCGCAATGCCAATCGGTTTGGGCACCGCAAGACTGCTCAGGACCCGGTTGGCGCTGGGCAGCTGGAGGTCGTACTCACCGGCCAGGCCTCTGACGTCGTGGACGGTCACCGGATCCTTGAAGCCCTTCGCACGGATCTGAAAAGAACCCAAAGTGCTTGCGATACCGCTGATCTCGCGATATGTCCAATCGGAGACCAGAACCTGGCCGCCGACGGTGTGTGCCTCGATACGGGCGACCAGGTTGACCGTCCTGCCGACGGCGGTGTACTTCTGCCGTCGGCGCGAGCCGATGGTGCCGACCACGACCTCCCCGGTATGCACGCCGATCCCCAGCGCCAGTTCGGGCAGCCCCTGTTCGCGATGGCCCACGTTGAGATCGTGCATCGCGAGCTGCAATTCGAGTGCGGCGACGACGGCGTGCTCGGCGGCGTTGTCGTCGGTGATGGGTGCCCCGAAGAAGACGAGCAGGCCGTCGCCGAGGATTTCGTTGATCGTGCCGTTGCGGCGAAACATGACGTCGGTCGCGCGCTCGAGGAAGCCGTTGAGCACCTGGACCACCTGCTCCGGCGGTAGAACCTCGGACAAGGCGGTGAACCCGCGAATGTCGGCCATCAGCACCGTGAGGGTGAGTCGCTCACTGCTGAGGTTTCCTTCCGGGCGCGCCAGTAGCCGCGCCTTGACCTCTTCGGAGACATAGCGGCCGAAGATCTCCTCGACACGGCGCTTCTGTTCGGTCAGTTCCTTCGCCTGTCGCCGCGCGTCTTCGCCGGCTTGCAGCTCGCGCACAATCGTGACGGCCTTGGAGATCGTGGTCCGGAGGTCGGCCACATCGAGCGGCTTTACTTGAAAGTCGAAGGCCCCCCGCATCATTGCCGCGCGCACATTCTCCAGGTCGTTGTAGGCGGTAAGCACTATGGTCTTAAGCGGACGGCGCAGCTTGGTCACCTCGGTGAGCAATTCCAGGCCGTTCATCTGCGGCATGTTCAAGTCGGTGATCAAGACCTCGAGGTCCGGGCTCGCATCCACCAGCTTCAGGGCGTGCACCGGATCCGTGGTGAAGATCAGGTCGTACTCGCCGCGCTGCAACTCCTTGCGGAAGCGGCCCTTGAACAGCGCCCCGACGTCTTCTTCGTCATCGACGACCAGAAGCCGCACCGGCTGCTCAGTCTCTGGCACAGCGGCCCCAATCATCTACGCATCAATTACGTTGCCAACGTGTTGGTTTGGTGTTTGTTCACCAGGCGGTCATGCAGTGTGCACCTTCATCGCGTTGCCCGCGTCGGCTGAGGTTCTCGCGTATCGTAACCGACACGTACTCGCACCGAGTGCGATTCCCGGGCGTCAGAAGCTATCTCGCGGTTGAACGCAAGGTTACAATCCGGCTTCGCCCGCGGCGGAACGGTCGGCGATTCACTGCCGCAACGGAATTCGGGCGAGCATGTTTCTCGTCGTTGCCGCGCATCGGCGCCGACGATGTCCCTACACTGCGCATACACACGAACACCGATGAGGCAGCGTGGAACAAGACAGCGATCCCCCGAACGTTCGGCGGCCTTGGCCGACAAACAGGGTCTTCTGGAACCTCGCCGTGGCGATGATCGGCTTCGGGATGCTCGTCGCCGTGGTCGGACGAATCTCTCTTCTCGGGCTGGGAATTGATCGTCACGAAGCGTTTCGCCCGGAGCCCGTCTTCATCAGCATCACGGCCGGGTTGTTGATCGGCCTGTTGAACTATCTGATCGTCAGCCGGGTGGTGCGCCACCGTTTGCACGTCGTCACGACTCGCCTGATGGCGGCACAACGCGAAATCGCGGCGAGCGTGGGCGCCGATGACTGGGAGCCGCTGACGATGCGGTACGGGCTGCCCGTGTACAGCGACGACGAATTCGGCCGGACGGCCGCATCGTTCAACTACCTGCTGAGTTCGCTTGATTCCAGCCAACTGGCCGAACGCGAGCTGCGCCAGAGCCTGGTCGAACAGGCCAAGCTCGCCGCAATGGGAACGCTGACCGCCGGCGTCGCGCACGAGACGAAGAACCCGTTGAACTTCGTCAAGAATTTCGCGGAGCTGAACCTCGAGCTCTGCGATGAGCTGCGCGAACTCGTCACCGAGGACGGCGAAGAGCTGGTCTCAGACATCGGGGCCAACACGACCAAAATCGTTCACCACGCCGACCGGGCCCTCGCGGTGATGGCGACGATGCTCCAGGTCGGCCGATCGCATGCCGGCGACGCACAACCATGTCATCTCAATGCGATCGTCGAGCAGAGCGCCGGGCTCGCCGAGCATTCGTGGCGGGCCAGCCACCAGGGCGCGCGCTGCGCGATCCAGATCAGCCTGGATGACGACGACCCGATCGTGCGCGGCTTCGAGGGTGACCTCGTGCAGGTGATGATCAATCTCGTGATGAACGGGCTCGAGGCCGCGTCGACGGACGCCGACCGGGTTGGCGAGGTGCATATCACGGTGCAGCACGAGGAGCATTGGACGACGGTCGTCGTGACGGACAACGGGCCGGGCGTCGACCCCGAGACCCTGCCCCGCATCTTCGAGCCCTTCTTCACCACCAAGTACCGCAGCGGTGGCACCGGCCTTGGTCTTTCCATCAGCAAGAACATCGTCGACAACCGGCATCACGGCGAGCTGTCCGCGAGCAACGTGCCCGGGGCCGGCGCCCGGTTCGTAGTAAAACTCCCGCTGGAGGCGGTGGCGGCCAAGGCCGCCACACCCGCCTAGAGCGCTTGCGACCCAATCCATTTCACGCCGACAGGGGGAAAAGCCGATGAACGGAACCGACACCGCGGTCGCCGGCAAGGCGACGCATGTGCTCGTCGTCGACGACGAAGCCGACGTCGTGACGCTGTTTCGGCAGCGGTTTCGTCGTGAACTGCGCTCGGGGCAGGTCATCATGCAGTTCGCCGACACCGGGCGCGCGGCCCTCGAGGTGCTCGAGATGGTCGACCCCGACGTCATCCTGATCTTCAGTGACATCGAGATGCCGGAGATGAACGGCCTCGAATTGCTCGAACACGTCCGAGACAAGTGGCCGCACGTCAGCATCTACCTCGCGACCGCGTACGACAGCCCGAACTACACCCAGCGTGCGGCCGCGCTCGGCGCCCACGGCTACTTCACCAAGCCGCTGGACTTCTCGGCGCTGCGTCAGATCATGTTCGCGACTTGAGGATGGGTGTTGGCGCCGACCAGGTGTGGCTGCGCCTCCAGCACGGCCCGGGTGGCGAGCCGTCCGGCCTCCACGGCGGCATCGATCTTCTTGAAGTCCAGCGGACCGATCGTTGAGATATCCGGTTCGATGATGGCCGCGATCCGCGGCAGCGCGCGCAGGTCGCCGGTGGAGGCCGCCAGGTCGACGGTGCGCAGCAGCGTCTCCTGCAGCGGCGGCAGGGCGATGTCGGTCCCGGTGAGTAGGCGCCGGACAAATCCGGGCGGCTGAACGATTGCGGGCAACAAACCAAAACCCTTGGACGGCGAAAACTTTCGCCGCAAGTCGACACAGATGACCTCACCGTCGCAGTCGGCGCACATCACATCGGCGGGAAGGTTGTTCAGCAGACCCCCGTCGATCAGCAGGCGCTCGCCGTGCTGCACCGGCGGAATGAGACCCGGAATCGAGATCGACGCGCGCACCGCGAGCGTCAGCGATCCGCGACGATGGACGATCTGTTCACCGGTGATCATGTCCGCCGAGACCGAGAAGAATCCCTTCGGCAGATGCTCGATCACGCTGCCGCCGAAAAAGTCCTCGAGCAACCGCTCGATGCGGGTCCCTCGGGTCAGCGCGATCGCGGGGACCGTGTAATCACCGAGCGGGCTGGTGTTTCCGACAAAGCGGTAGGCCGCGTCCGTCGCCTCGTCCGCGGTCATTCCCTGTGCGAAGGCCGCGGCGGCGATGGCACCGGCACTCGTGCCGCCGAAGCGGTCGATGACGATGCCCGCCCGGGTGAGTTCTTCGTAAACGCCGAAGTGTGCGAGTCCCCGAGCGCCGCCACCCGCCAGCACGAGTCCGTAGGACCGGCCGGCGATCCTGCGAGCCATCGCAGCGATTCCGTCGTCGTCGCCGCGATGGTGCGACACCGGGTCCAGCAGATCCCACCAACTGGTATCCGGCTCGGTCAGCGCGATCAGGTGGACCGGCCCCTGGGCATTGAGCTGATCGAGCCCGTCCGGCGGCTGGGCCTGGTCGACCAGCATCACGAGCCGATCGCTTTGCGCCACAACGTATCGCTGCCACAACTCGCCCGAGTCCCCGTCGGCCACCACCAACACCCAATCGTGGCTGCGCTCGGCGCGGTCGAGGATCTCGGCGAACGCCTCGACGAGTTCGGCGTGCGCCGTGATCTCGGCGGTTTTCTCGGCGGGCGGCGCGACCACGGCGATCGATCCGTATCCGCCCAGCCACGTCGCGATCGCATCAACGAACGGTGCCGCCGCCGTATATCCGGTCGAGACGATGCCGATGACGCGCGGCGCCGAGGAGATATTCGCGGACCGGGAGTCGCGCAGCATCCCGGCCATCGCCTTGACCATCGCCAGCTGCAGTTGCGGAGTGTTGGCAAGCACCTCGCTGAAGGTCTCGCCGGCGATCCGCCAGACCACGCCGTCACGAAGCGCCTGGACGCCGGCCGAACGAACCGACCCGGAGATCACACCGAGGTCCCCGATGGAGTCGCCGGACGCCATCTCCCGGATGACCTGCCCATCGGCACCGACGGCCGCGAACCGTCCTGAGTCGATCACGTATATGGCGTCGGATGGCTCACCTAAACGAAAAAGCCATTCGTATGCCGGGATATGCAGCCGGTCCACGGCGCTCGCCAGGTCGTTGAGTTGTTTCGCGTCGATGTCGGCGAGTATCGGCACATTCCGCAGTGCCTTTCGCGCGTCGGCGACTCGCCACTCCCGCCGAGTACTCATCTAATGGCCGGTACGGCGATGGCGCCCGGCGAACGGGCGGCCCAGGTGGCCGCAAACGGGATTGCTGCACGCATGCTCTTCCTCCCCGGCGCTCCAAAAGGATTGAGGTGTCGGTCAGCAGTTTATCTGCCGACCGACGCGCCTTTCGAAATCCCGCCAGCTCTCGGGCGAACCGATCCCCCGTTTGCCGTCGTCAGCGCGGCGGACGCAACGAGTATTCGGTCGTCAATACTACGGTGACCGCCCCACGCTCGAATCCTTTTGGCGCAGAATCCAACCCGGCGTCAGGAACGGAACGCATGAAGGCTCAATTCGGGCGCGGGCAAACGTCATCCTTGATTAACCGGCGATTTACCCATAATTTCGCTTCTGTAGGCCATTTCCAGAATTTCAAACTCCCCGGGGTGGTTTCCGGTAATGTCCGCACCGTCACCAATCACCGGTACGAAGGACAGCCGTGAGTTCGAAGGACCAGCGAGTCGACGTGGTCGCGGCGATCCTCATCACCGGGAAAGGCAGCTCATGGGTGACGACTGGCGAACTGGCGCCCTACCCCGGCTGATGACGGCGTGTCATGAGACCGCAGCGACGTCGTGACTGCGGAGGAACATTGGCACCAACCGACTTTCAGGTGAGCGGACTGACACGGCGGGCAGCGAGGCAATGATGACGTCGTCTATGGGGATGCCAAACCGGGAGCCTGGCACCCCGCTGGCCTACCTCGAATTGCGCGACGGCGGCACCGAGCACAGCGTGCCGATCATCGATCAGCTGTTCATCGGTCGGGAATGCGCCGGGATCAGCGAGTCACGCCGGCTGGTGATCCGCGACCCCGAGATTTCCCGGACTCATCTGGAAATCCGCTTGGATGCCGTCGCCGATCAGGCTTTCGTGATCGACACGAGCACCAACGGCACACTGCTCAACGGGATGCGGCTGGAGCGAGCCGTTCCGCGGCCGATCCAGCCCGGTGACGAGATCCGGATCGCCGACGTGGCACTCATCTTCCGCTCGCAGCGATTCACCGCCGTCGACGCCGGGATCGCCCCTGGCCTGACCCGGACCCGAATCAGCCAGGCCGCCATGGTGATGGTGGTCGGCGACATCATCAATTACTCGACGATCTCCGAAGTGACCGAAGAAGAGGTCATCGCGCAAAGCCTGCACACGCTGTGGCACGAGGTGGGAGGTGTGCTGCACGCCCATCACGGCACGCTGAACCACTACGCCGGCGACGCGATATTCGCGATCTGGGAGGCGAACAGGTTCCCGGATGCCGCCGAGCGCGCGATCGATTTCTCGCTTGCCGCCAACCGGCTGGTCGGAGAGCTAGGACCACGACTACCGTTGCGCAGCCCGGACGGCTCGCCGATCCGCATGGGTTGGGGCGTGGTGGTCGGCCGGGTCGCGCTGGCGGCGATGACGAGATCGGTGGAGGCGGTGATCGGCGACTCGACCAATGTGGCGTTCCGGTTGGCCGGCCTCGCCGGACGGCAAGGGCGCGCGTCGGTGATGGTGACCAGCGGAGTGCGGCGGACTGTCGAGAGTCACTTCACGTGGGGGGAAGGCGAAGAGGTCGAGCTCAAGGGCCGAAGCGGGAAAGAGACGGTATTTCCCGTTCTCGGCCGCGGGCAGGCCAGCGGGTCGACGACTCTTCCGGGGAGAAACGCTGCGGGGGATCCGGGCGGTGGTCCCGAATCCACTGCGGAAATGCCCATCCGAAAAGCCGACTGAGCCGCCCGCCGGCTTCACCCCAGGGGTCAATGATGGATCTCGGAACGTCCCATGTGCAGGGCCAATCGAAAGCCGCCGACGCGACGACAACGGGTAACGGTGCAGCCAAACGCAATACGGCCGTAACGCGTCAGGACAACCAGGCGCTCACGGGCACGCTCAGCGTGCGCCGCCAGCCGTCGTCGACGGCGGTGCTGTTGGTCGCGGCGTTCGGGGCCTTCCTCGCGTTCCTCGACTCGACGATCGTCAACGTCGCGTTCCCGAACATCCAGCAGTCCTTCCCCACCTACCCCATCGGCAGCCTGTCCTGGGTCCTCAACGCCTACAACATCGTGTTTGCGGCCTTCCTGGTGGCGGCGGGCAAACTCGCCGACTTGCTCGGGCGCAAGCGGATGTTCATCTGGGGTGTCGTGCTGTTCACGGGCGCCTCGTGGCTGTGCGCGCTGGCCGCCACCGTCGAGCAATTGGTCGCCTACCGGATCCTGCAGGGCGTCGGGGCGGCGCTGCTGGTACCGGCGTCCCTCGCTCTGGTCGTCGAGGGCTTCGAGGTTGCGCGCCGCGCCCACGGCGTGGGGTTGTGGGGAGCCGCGGCGGCCATCGCGTCGGGCCTGGGTCCGCCGATCGGCGGGGCGATCGTGCAGGTGTCCGATTGGCGCTGGGCGTTTTTGGTGAACGTGCCACTCGGTGTCGTCGCGGTGGTGGTGGCCCGACGCGAGCTGGTGGAGAGCCGTTCGCCCGGACAGCGACGACTGCCCGATCTGCGCGGGGCGGTGCTGCTCGCGGCCGCGCTGGGCTTGCTGACACTCGGCTTGATCAAGGGCCCGGACTGGGGTTGGTCCAGCACCGGCACGATCGGGTCGTTCGTGGCCGCGGCCGTCGCCCTGGTCGGGTTCGTGATCAGCTCCCGACACCACCCGTCGCCGCTGATCGAGCCCGCTTACCTGCGCGTCCAGTCCTTCGTCGCGGGCAACGCCCTGACCATCGTCGCGGGCGCGGGGTTCTACGGCTACCTCCTGACGCACGTGCTGTTCCTGAACTACGTGTGGGGATACAACCTGCTCAAGACGGGCCTCGCGGTCGCCCCCGCGGCGCTCGTCGCGGCCGTCGTCGCGGCGCGGCTGGGCAAGATCGCCGACCGGCGCGGACACCGCGCAATCATCTTCGTCGGGGCGCTGATCTGGGCCGGCAGCCTGGTCTGGTACTTCCAGCGCGTCGGGACACATCCGAACTTCCTGCGCGAGTGGCTGCCCGGCCAGCTGCTGCAGGGGCTCGGCGTCGGCGCCACGCTGCCGCTGCTCGGCAGCGCCGCCCTGGCCCGGGTACCCAAGGGCGGCAGCTACGCGACCGCGTCGGCGGTGGTCAGCAGCTGCCGCCAACTGGGCGCGGTGATCGGAATCGCGTTACTGGTCGTCCTGATCGGGACGCCGGCACGCGGTGAAGCCGCCGACGCGCTGCGCCGAGGCTGGGTGATGGCGGCCATCTGTTTCGTGGCGGTTGCCATCGGGGCGTTGTTCCTCGGCCGCACCGGTCAGCAGGCCACGGACGACGCCGTGGCTGCCACACCGCCACCGAGACTCGAACCACGTTCGCGCGCAACGGCTGTCGCGCGGCACGAACAAGTGCTCGCGGTCGACCGCAAAGACGACCTCCTGGAGAACCTGCCGCTGTTCGCCGGCCTGGACGCGGACGCTCTCGCCGATCTGCGGCACAGCGCCGAGGAGATCGAACTCACGGCGGGCTCGTATCTGTTCCACGAAGGTGATACGGCCGACTCCCTGTACGTGGTGCGCAATGGCCGCGTTCAAGCGCTGCAGCAGGGCGTCGCGATCCGGGAACTGGGGCGCGGCGACGTGATCGGCGAGCTCGGGTTGCTTACCGGCACACCACGGTCCGCGTCCATCCGGGCCGTACGCGACTCCACCCTGGTACGGCTCACCAAGGCGCAGTTCGACAAGATCGCCGACGTCGGCATGCTCGGTGCGCTGGTGCGCTCGCTGGCCACCCGGCTGCACCAACTGCCACCGCCGACAACGGCGCACCTGACCACATGCGATGTGGTGGTCGCGATTGTCGGCGTCGACGCCGACGCGCCCGTGACGATGGTGGCCCACGAGTTGGTGCACCTGCTGTCGGGCTACGTCCGCGCGGTGCGGCCGGGCCGCGTCAACCGCGAGGGCCTGGAGCGGGCCGAACGGGCCGCGGACAAGGTCGTGTTGCAGGCGCAGGTCGACGACGCGGAATGGCGAGACTTCTGCCTGCGCGTCGCCGATCGGATCGTGCTCGTCTCCGGAAATCCGGCGCCGCCTGCCGATCCGCTGCCCGAACGCGCAATCGGCGCGGACCTGCTGCTGGCCGGTCCGCCCGCCAGCCGGGAGCACCGGCGCGCCTGGGAAGAACTGATCACGCCGCGGTCGGTACTGACGTTGCACGCCTCCGGTTCGGCCGAGGACCTGCGGCCGCTCGCCGCGCGCATCGTCGGGCGTTCGATCGGTTTGGTACTGGGCGGCGGGGGTGCGCGGGCGTTCGCCCATCTCGGTGTGCTCGAGGAGCTGGAAGCCGCCGGCGTCGTCGTCGACCGCTTCGCCGGCACCAGCATGGGCGCGATCGTCGCGGCGCTGGCGGCCAGCGGCTTGGACGCGGCGGGCGTCGACGCCTACGTGTACGAGTACTTCATCCGCACCAATCCGATCCGCGACTACACCGTGCCGATCAAGGGATTGACACGCGGGCGGCGCATTCCGGCGCTGCTGCGTCGCGCCTACGGCGAGCGGCTGGTCGAGGAACTGCCCAAGGAGTTCCGGTGCGTGAGCGTCGACCTGCTGGGCCGGCGCACCGTCGTGCATCGCCGGGGCCCGGTTGCCGACGCCGTGGGGTGTTCGTTGCGCCTGCCCGGCATCTTCCCGCCCTACGTCTATGGCGGCACGCTGCACGTCGACGGAGGGGTGCTCGACAACCTCCCGGTGTCGTCGCTGTCGAGCACCGAGGGCCCGCTGGTCGCGGTCGCGGTCGGTTTCGGCGGCGACGCAACGGCGTCCAGGAGCGAATTCGCCGATCCCCCACGTGTTCCCGGCATCGGTGAAACCCTCATTCGCACGATGATGATGGGCAGCGGGCTGGCCGCCGCCGAGACGCTGGCTCAAGCCGACGTGGTGATCCGGCCCAGCACCCGCGGCGTCGGGCTGCTGGAGTTCCATCAGATCGACGCGGCCCGCGAGGCCGGCCGGGCCGCGGCCCGCGAGGCACTGCCCCAGATCCTTGCGCTCGCACATCGTTGAGCGGCAACGAAAATTGCTGCGACGCAAGCATTTTCGCTTTTCGCTGCGAATCGCAACCAACGCGTTGCCGGGAGTTCACCAACCGTTCGCATCGGCTGGTCGTGGTGCGCGCGAATAACGGTGACCTGGACGAAAACCCGGGCACCGGTGCGGCTAACGCGATCGCGCATTTGCCACCGCGATGTTGTAGTTTTCGAGCGGTGATATTGGCCGGGGCTTACCGTCATGGTTGCCAGACCGTGAATAGGAGTCAGCGATGAGCGGCGCGCAGGGCTCGCGGTTGGGAACGATGTTCGGCCCCTACCATCTCAAACGGCTGCTGGGCCGCGGTGGCATGGGCGAGGTCTACGAGGCCGAGCACACCGTCAAACAGTGGACCGTGGCGCTCAAGCTGATGTCGCTTGCCTACAGCCAGGATCCGGTTTTCCGCAAGCGGATGGAGCGTGAGGCCCGCATCACCGGCCGTTTGCTGGAGCCCCACGTGGTGCCCATTCACGACTACGGCGAAATCGACGGGCAACTGTATTTGGAGATGCGCCTGATCGAGGGTATCGACCTGGGCAGCCTGCTCGAGCGGGACGGGCCGCTGTCCCCGCCTCGCGCGGTGGCCATCATCCATCAGGTCGCGGCGGCGCTGGATGCCGCACACGCCGCCGGGGTCACGCACCGCGACGTCAAACCGCAGAACATCCTGATCACCGGCAACGACTTCGCCTACCTCGTCGACTTCGGTATCGCCAGCGCGAAAACCGACGAGAAGCTCACTCAAATGGGCACCGCGGTGGGAACCTGGAAATACATGGCACCCGAACGCTTTTCGAGCGACGAGGTGACTCCCCGGGCCGACGTCTACGCGCTGGCCTGTGTGCTGTTCGAATGCCTGACCGGGGCGCCGCCCTATCCCGCGGACAGCACCGGCGTGCTGGTCACCTCGCACATGTTGGAGCCCATCCCCCTGGCCAGCGCCCAAGGCTTGGGCGTGGACCAGGCATTCGACGCCGTGATCGCGGGCGGAATGGCCAAGAACCCGATCGAACGCTATGCCACCGCGGGCGATCTGGCAGAGGCCGCACACGACGCCCTTTCCCGCCCGGAGCGCGACCGCGCCGCAACCATTTTGCGGCGCAGTGAAACATCGGCGAAGGCAAAGGAAACCCAGCCGAGCGCCGTGTCCGAGTCGAGCTCCCCGCACACGCGGTACAACCCGCTGACATCCCTGCCCGAGACGCAGCCGGACAGCGCAGCGCCGCCGCTGACAAACGCCGGCGGTGCGCCACCCACCGCCGGGCAATCCAGCCCCGAAATCGCAGCGGGCGGCGCCGGCTCGGATCAGCCGGTGCCGGCACGCAAGCGCAGTCGCTGGCCAATCCTGGCCGCGGCCGGCGCCGCTGTCGTCGTGGCCGTTGCCGCGGTCGGCATCTGGCTGTTGTTGAAACCCTCTGCCCAGCAGCATTCAAAGACAGGCGCGGCGAAAACCGCGCCGGCATCCGCCGCAGCTCCCAGCAATGACCTGGACCGACTGCTGAACCTACTTCCGTCCGGCTACCCTGCTGGCGTCTGCACACCGGCCACTCCCGAGTCGGGCAGCGTATGGGTAACGGCGGTGGCCCTGGTGTCATGCGGGCAAAACACCAACCCCGGCGGCCCGACGCACGCCACCTACGGACTCTTCCCGAATGCCGCCAGCCTCAAGCAGGCTTTCACCGATGACGTCGCCAACGTCAGCCTGGTGAAATGTCGCGGGGAGTCGCGGTCACCCGCCAACTGGCACTACGACCAAGGTCCCACCGAGACTGCGGGCATGCTCGCGTGCGGGACTTACAACAACCACCCGAACGTGGTCTGGACTTACGACGAAAAACTGATGCTCAGCGACGTCTCGGGAGACCCGGCCACCATCGAGGATCTGCACACCTGGTGGGACAACTACAGCTGATCATTCCGCCAACGGCGGCGCCGGCACCAGTTCTGTCGGATTCGGCGACACCGTTGCGTTCAGCCGTTTCAGGCACACGGACGGGTCAATGTCGTGCAGGTCGATCCCGGCGAACGTGTCCGCGTCGACCCGCGCGCTGATCAAGCACGGGCGGACCGGCTGGTCGGTGCTCGGGTCCGTCGTCTCTACGACACCGCTGAAGATCACCACCTCCAACCGGCGCTCGCCGTCGAGGGCGAAAACAGTCGCCAAAGCCAGCAGCGTCAGCTGCGCAATAGTGCTGGCGTACAACGCTTTCACCTGTCCCGCCGGCCGCGCCGTCTCGACAACCGTGTCGCGGCTCTTGACATACCGGTACGCCTTGGCCGCCGGAACGACAGCCACGGTGGGCAGTTCATATTCGACAACCAATTGGCCGGTGGCCGGGGCATACTCGACGACCGACTTGGGGGTGCAGCCCCGCGGCAACGGCATTGCCGCCAGCGCCGATTCGACGTGGGCCGCCAACTCGGCCGGGTCCGGCGTCAGCGTGTCGGGCAGCTGGCGCAATCCTGTTCGCAGCAGATCGGTCAGGGCGGCAATCTGGGAGTCGATTTTCGCGTTCTGCCGATCCACCTGCGCGGCCACGCCGTCGAGGTCGTAGACGTCGCTGTCCAGCACAATGCCTTTGGGCCAGCAGCTCTGCTGCCGTTCACGCCGGCGGGCCAGCTCCGCGGCTTCGGCTCTCGCTTCGGCGGCCCGCACCGCCGCATACAGCGCCTTGGTCGTTTCGAGTTCTTTCAACCGCTGCTGTTCGCGCACCGGGTGCCGCCGCCGGGCCAGCTGATATTGATAGCGGGCCTGCCCCAGCAGCCGCTCGGCGTCGGGCACGCGGTCGTAGGCCGGCGGCTGCACGAAGTCCGCAAGCCGGGGCAACGGTTCAGCGATCTCCAGGTAGCGGATCCGCATTTCGCAGACTTCGGCGTTGTCTCGGGCTTTGCCGACGGTGTAGTAATTTTCGAGCATCCGGCACGCCGACTCCCAGTTCTCGATGTCGGTTCGTCGCGCGGACCGCCACAGGTTCCAGAGCGCCTGGTACGCCTCCAGTTCGGCGGCACGACGCCGGCCGTCGTCGAATGGCCCCATGCTCTCCCCTGACCGGGCGACTTTCGTTCCTTCAGAACTTAACGCGTCAGGTGCGGCACGTGTAGCGGAGCGTTTCGCGGGATGTCGAGTCGCCGGGCGTGGGAGCCGCGGATTACCAAGCTCCGCGAGCGCGCGGTCGACCCCCACGCCCGACGACGGCTCTAGAGGATGTAGAGCATCTCCTGGTAGGTGGGCAGCGGCCACAAGTCGTCGGCGACAACGCCTTCCAGCGTGTCGGCCGCGGCACGCACCGCCTCCATCGCCGGTAGTAGCGCTTCTTGGGCATGGGTGGCCTCGGCAAGAGCCGACTCCGCCGAGTGATCGGACAGGGCCGCCTGCAAGGTCGTCAGCGCCGCGGAGAGATCGGCCAGTGGGGCCGAAACCGCTTCCAGGGCCGCCGTGCTGGCCGCCACACCGGCCTTCTTCATCGTCGCGACGTTCTGCGCGAGCTCGGTCTGGTAGCGGATTGCGGCGGGCATGATGATCGTCGTCCCGATCTCGAGCGCCAACTTCGCCTCGACGGCGATCGTCAACGCGTACTGCTCCAACCGGACCTCGTAGCGGCTGTGCAGCTCGCGTTCGTTGAACACCCCGTATTTCGCGAACAGCTCGATCGCGTCCGGCTTGATCAGCTCCGGAATGGCGTCCAGGGTGGTCTTCAAGTTCGGCAGGCCACGCTCGGCCGCTTCGATCTGCCAGTTCTCCGAGTAGCCGTCTCCGTTGAACACCACCGCGCCGTGCTCGGTGATGATCTCCGTGAGCAGCTTCTGAACCGCCTGGTCGAAGTCTTCGCCGTCGGCGACGGCCTGCTCGAGGATGGTGGCCATGTAGTCCAGCGAGTCCGCCATGATCGTGTTGAGCACGATCAACGGCACCGCCACCGTCTGCCCGGAGCCGGGCGCCCGGAACTCGAACCGGTTGCCGGTGAAGGCGAACGGGCTGGTCCGGTTGCGGTCACCGGCATCGGTCGGCAGATGAGGCAGCGTATCGACACCAATGATCATGGTGCCCTTACCCTTTGACGAGGTGGCCGCGCCCTTGGCGATCTGATCGAACACGTCGGCAAGCTGTTCGCCCAGGAAGATCGAGATGATCGCGGGCGGCGCCTCGTTGGCACCCAACCGGTGGTCGTTGGTCGCGGATGCGACCGAGACCCGAAGCAGCCCGGAGAATTTGTGCACGGCCCGGATCACCGCGGCACAGAACACCAGGAATTGGGCGTTCTCGTGCGGGGTGTCACCCGGGACCAGCAGCGACCCCAGCTCGGAATTGCCCATCGAGAAGTTGACGTGCTTGCCCGATCCGTTGACGCCGGCGAACGGCTTCTCATGGAACAGGCATTCCATGCCGTGCTTCTTGGCGATCGTCTTGAAAACCGTCATCAGCAGCTGCTGGTGGTCCGAGGCGATGTTGGCCCGCTCGAACATCGGCGCGATCTCGAACTGGCCGGGGGCCACCTCGTTGTGGCGGGTCTTGGCCGGGATACCGAGCTTGAACAGCTCCCGCTCGGTGTCCATCATGAAGCCGAGCACCCGCTCGGGCACCGCACCGAAGTAGTGGTCGTCGAACTCCTGTCCCTTCGGCGGCTTCGCGCCGAACACCGTGCGACCGGCGTTGATCAGGTCCGGCCGAGCCAGGAAGAAGTGCCGGTCGACCAGGAAGTACTCCTGCTCCGGGCCGCAGAACGACACCACCTTGTTGAGTTCCTTGTGACCGAACAGGGTCAGGATTCGCTCGGCGTGGATGCCCATGGCCTGCTGGCTGCGCAGCAGAGGCGTTTTGTAGTCCAGCGCCTCGCCGGTCATCGAGACGAAAACCGTTGGGATGCAGAGCGTGTTGCCGTTCGGGTTCTCCAGGACATACGCGGGACTGGTTACGTCCCAGCCGGTGTAGCCGCGCGCCTCGAAGGTGCTGCGCAAACCGCCCGAGGGGAAACTGGAGGCGTCGGGTTCGCCCTGGATCAGGGTCTTCCCCGCGAACTCGGCCAGTGTCTGCCCGTCGGAGACGGGTTCGAGGAAGCTGTCGTGCTTCTCGGCCGTGAGGCCGGTCATCGGGTAGAACACGTGGGCGTAGTGGGTGGCGCCCTTCTCCAGGGCCCAGTCCTTCATGGCCACGGCGACCGTGTCGGCGACCGCCGGGTCGAGTTTGGCGCCCTTGTCAATCGTCGCCACCAGGGACTTGTAGACCGACTTGGGCAGCCGTGCCTGCATCTCGGCCTTGGTGAAGACGTTGGAGCCGAATACCTCACCGGGGGTCTCACCGGGGACGAAGCTGTTGGCCGGGGGGACGTATGCCTCGACGTTGTTGATCGCCTGCAGGCGCACTGCGTTTCCGCTCAATGGAGTTCCTATCGCTGAGGGGGTCGACGTTCTTCACGTGCGGTAGGTGGACCGCCCCACCCTAGGAACCTTCGATGCCGAACTTGTTACGCACGCGTCAACGGTGCGCTTCATCGGTTTCGAATATGAGACCCCCGTGTTGCCTACCCGGGCGGGCCGGCTTCCGATGTCGGGTCAGGCGGTGGCCCTGGCGCGTTTGCGGCGCACCAGCAGCGTGGTCTTGACGATCAGGAACAACACGGCAACGCCCATCATCAGCGTGGACAACGCGTAGGCGCCATACTCGGCCCCGCGGGCGTAGCGGTCGTTGACCAGCAGCGTCAATGTTTGCGACTCCCCCGGCAAGTTGGACGACACCATGATGACCCCACCGAACTCGCCGAGAGTGCGCGCGGTGGTCAGCACGGTTCCGTAGATCAGACCCCACCGAATGGTCGGCAGAGTGATCCGCCAAAACGTCTGCCATGGACCCGAACCCAGGGTTGCCGCGGCCTGCTCCTGCTCGGTTCCCACCTCCTGCAGCACCGGTTGGACCTCTCGCACCACGAACGGAAGGGTCACGAAGATGCTGACCAGCACCAGTCCGGGCAGGCCGAAGATGATTTTGATGCCGAGGTCGTTCTCGACGAAGCCCAACGCCCCGGCCGATCCCCACAGCAGGATCAGGGCCACCCCCACGATGATCGGCGACACCGCGAAGGGCAGATCGACAATCGCCTGGAGCACACCGCGTCCGCGAAACCGGCTGCGGGCCAGCAGCAGCGAGGTGAGTACACCGAAGACCACGTTCAGCGGCACCACGATGGCGACGAGCAGCAGCGACAGGTGCAGCGCCGCGATCGCGGCCGGTGTGGCGATCCACGCGTAGAACTGATCGAGCCCCGGCCGGAAGGTCCGCCACAGGATGATCGACACCGGCACGATCAGCATCACGCCGATGTAGGCCAGCGTCACGGATCGGGTGACGTAGCGGGCCAACGACGGCGTCATGCCGCCTTTTCCTCGCGTTTGGCCGTGCGCCCGCCCACGAGACGCAGCAGCACCAGCACGGTGAACGAAATCGACAGCAGCACAATGGACATCGCGGCCGCCCCGGTCCGGTCGTCGTTTTCGATCAACGAGCGGATCCACTGCGACGACACTTCGGTTTTGCCCGGCACGGCACCGCCGATAGTCACCACCGAGCCGAACTCGGCGATGCACCGCGAGAAGGCCAACCCGGCGCCGGTCAGCAACGAGGGCGCCAGCGAGGGCAGCACGATCGTGCTGAAGACCTTCGTGCCGCTGGCCCCCAACGAGGCCGCCGCCTCTTCGACGTCGCGATCGATCTCCAGCAGCACCGGCTGCACGGCACGCACCACCAACGGCAGCGTGACGAACGCCAGCGCCATCCCCACGCCCGGCGGCGTGTGCTGCAGATGAATGTGCACCGGGCTGTTCTTGCCGTACAGGGCCAGCATCACCAGGCTGGTCACGATGGTCGGCAGTGCGAACGGCAGATCGATGATCGCGTCGACCAGTCCTTTTCCGGCGAAGTCGTCCCGCACCAACACCCACGCGGTCGCCAGTCCGAACACCACATCGAGAACGGTTACCACCAAGGAAATCCCGAACGTCACCTGGAACGACTGCACCGCGGCATGCGAGGTGACGGCCAACCAGAAGGCCTGCCATCCGCCGTCGGCGGCCTGCCACGCGATGGCGGCCAATGGCAGCAGCACGATCACCGACAGCCACAGCGTCGTCACCCCGACGCGCAGTGAGGTCAGGTCCGGCCGGGTCGTCGCCCGCAGCCCCTCGGGCGGCTCCGGAAGTTCGCTACCGGGCGTGGCCAGCGCGGGCCGGATCGCCTCCGGACCGAGGTTTGCGCCTAAAAGCGATCCAGTCATCCGGTGGCCTGCCGATAGACCCTGGTGATGCTTCCGGTGTTCTTGTCGAACAGCTGCGCATCCGCCGTGCCCCAGCCTCCGAGATCGTCGATCGTCCAGAGTTTGACCGGCACCGGATACTGACCACGGAAGCTTGCGGTGACCGCGGGGTCGATCGGCCGGAAACCTGCTTGCGCCCATAGCTTCTGCGCCGCGGCGCTGTATTGGAAGTTCTTGAAGGCGGTCGCGACGTCCAGGTGGGCGCTGGTGCTCACCACGGCCACCGGATTCTCGATCTTGAACGTTTGCGACGGGATGACGTGTTCGACGGGCTTGCCCTGCCGCTCGGCGGCGATGGCCTCGTTCTCGTAGCTGATCAACACATCGCCACTACCCTCGGCGAAAACCGACGTAGCGATCCGCCCCGACCCGGGCCGCAACTTGACGTGCTCGTGGACCAACGTGCTGATGAAATCGATACCCGCCTGTGGATCCGCGCCGCCGCGGCTCTTGGCGGCATAGGGCGCGAGCAGATTCCATTTCGCCGAACCCGAGCTCAGCGGACTGGGCGTGATGACCTCGACACCGGGCCGCAGCAGGTCGTCCCAATCTCTGATGTTCTTCGGATTGCCCTTGCGCACAACCAAAGTCACGACCGACCCGAATGGGTTGCCATGGCCGGCTCCCTTGTCCCAATCCGCGGCCACCTTGCCCGCCTTCACCAGGCGGGTGATATCGGGTTCGACCGAGAAGTTCACGATGTCGGCCGGTTTGCCTTCGACAACCCCGCGCGACTGGTCGGCTGACGCCGCGTAAGACGTGACCACCTGGACACCCCTGCCTTCTGCCGAGGCATTGAAGGCCGGAATCACCTTGCTCCAACCAGGTTCTGGAACCGAATAGGCGACGAGAGTGATCTTGGTGTCCGCGTTGTTCGGCGCGCCGCCGCCCACGGCGTCGCTGGCGCCGCCGGCACACGCCGCCATCAAGCCGGCGGCCGACAGCATCGCGACGGCGTGGCGCCACCGGGTTGCGACACCGGTGTCGTCGAACATGAGTCGGCCTTCCATGCGGGGTTTGGGTGCGTCGATCCCGTTGCTGCGGAAGGGCACTACGGCATTGGAGGAATTCGCCGGCACGAGACCAGACCGCGAACGGACAGCAGCGTCAGCGACAACAGCGCACGACGGCAAAGCGCACCAGAGAACCGGCTGCCGCATGCATGGGGCGAGCGTAGCAAAGCAGACGGACCCGTACGACGGTGCTAGACCGTGGTATTCGTCGTTGCCGGGCCGGCGACGAAGCCCGCACACCGACTTAGCCGGGCGTGATGTCCGTGCACGAGTGGCGCCGACGTAAAAGTCACGCTGATGAAAAGAATCGGACACCGGCGGGTAGCCGGCGGATCGGCGCGGTCTCATGCCGGCAACATTTCGGCGCGTTCGCCCGCGATCTTGGCCAACTTCGGAGTTTAATGCTCCGGAAAGGGCGACCAATAACCCTTTTCTCAATTCGTTACGCGCCCGCCATCCTCGAGAAAAGGACGCCGATGGCCCACACCCGGACGACGAGACTCGGCACGGCCGCTCTGTTGTGGGCAACCGCCGCGGCGACATCGGCCGCCTGGGCCACCGCTGCCCAAGCGACCCCGGGCCCACCCGCGCCGGACGCCGACCACGAGGCGGGCATGTACGGCGACCCGGCAGCTGCCGCGCCCCATTGGCGCCGGCAACACTCCTCGGACTGCGGCGAAGTCGCGGTCGCAGACGTGGTCGGCGAGCTCACGGGCCGCCAGCCCACCGAGTGGCAGATCACCGCGGTCGCCGAAAACACCTCAGGCGCAACCGGTTTCAAACCGATATGGGATCCGCCGGGCAACACCGACATCAGGGATTTGCCGCCGCTGCTCTGGCACTACTGGGTCAGGGCCGACAACATCCAGACCAATATCGCTGCCTTACAACAGAATCTGGCCGACCACCGCAAGGTGATCGCTCTTGTCAACGCCGAGACAGTCTGGAACCACTCCGGCAATCGTGACATCGGAAACCACTTTGTCGTCGTCACCGGCATCGACACCAAGGCCGGCGTGGTGCACCTCAACGACAGCGGCATCGATAGCGGCCGCGACGAGCAGATACCGATCGCCGCCTTCGAACGGGCATGGGCGCCCAATCACAACTCGGCGGTCGTGACCCGTTAATGACCCGTTTGTGGCGATAACCCTGTTTCAGGACAGGCTTTTCATCGGGTCCGACGCGATCACCGCGGATCCGCGCCGACCGCGGGCAAGGCTGCACGACTCGCCCAGCTCGGGCCCATAGGTGGCCGCACCGCACTCGCATTCCCAGCAGATGTGCCGGCCGCAGGAGCACGGCATGGTTGCCACGATCATGTGTCCCGGCAACAGCCAGTGACCACGTGCACACCGTTGTGGTGGTCTGTCCATCCATTGCGTGCGCGAGCCATGCGCCAGCTCGTTGACATGAACACTCACGGGCACCACCCTCTCACCGGCGTTGACGCCATGCCAGGGCGATGTGCGAATCGTTATCGTCTCGTTGGCCGTGTCGTTGTCGGCAGAACGCGCGCGGGCGCGTTCAGTTCTTCTCGAGGGTCACCTGGTTGACGTCGATCTGGCCGGTGCGAAACGCGTTGGCCCGGCCGGTCAGGTAGTGCAGGTATCGCTCGTAGACCTCTTCGGACTGCATTTCGATGGCTTCGGCCCGATGCGCCTCGAGAGCCTCGGCCCACAGGTCGAGGGTTCTGACGTAATGCGGCTGCAGCGGCTCGCGCTGGGTCAGGGTGAACCCCGCCCCGGCCGCGTGCAACTCGACGGGGTCGATGGACGGCAGGCCGGTGATCGTGTGCAGAAACATGACGCCGTCGTCGGGCAGAACGGTGTAGGCCATTTCGAAGAAATCGTCATAGCGGTCGTAACGGCCCTGCTCGAACGCCCCGATGGACACGATCCGGTCGACGGGCTCGGTGAACTCTTCCCAGCCCTGCAACAGCACCCACTTGCTGCGCTCGGTGTCCATCTCGTCGAACATTTTCTGGACGTGGGCGGCCTGATCGCTGGACTTCGTCAGGCCGACGACGTTGACGTCGTACTTCTCGATTGCCCGGCGCATCGTGGTGCCCCAGCCGCAGGAGATGTCGAGCAGCGTCATGCCGGGCCGCAGATCGAGCTCGGCGAGTGCCAGATCGATCTTGGCCATTTGGGCCTCTTCCAGCGTCATGTCCTCGCGCTCGAAGTACGCGCAACTGTAGGTCTGAGTCCGATCGAGGAACAGGCGGAAGAAGTCGTCCGACAAGTCGTACCGGGCCTGCACGTCGTCGACGTTCGGGCTCAACCCCTGAGTCATGTTGCGTCGCCTTTCCGGACCCAGGGTCCCCCCGCGTGACATCTAAAGTTTGCACATAGATACCCCGGCGCGCGCGTCGCAAACCATATTCAAAGCGAGTTCTCAGCTGTGAGCAGCGCTTTTTGCGCCCGCCGACGCTTCCCGATGAATTCCGGGTAGCCGACCGGTCAGACCTTTGAGCCGGAGAAAATCGAGAGCAAAGGTGCATCCCATGTCCCCCAACCACACCGCGCTGCCGCCCATTGTCGATGCCCGGGCCTGGCGTGCCGAGCTCGATGAACTGCGCAAACGCGAGAAGGCCGCTACGCGTGAACTGGATGCGATCGCCGCGCAGCGCCGCCGTTTGCCGATGGTCGAGTTGCCCGACTACACCCTGATCGGCGCCGACGGGCCGGTCCGCCTCGCCGAGGTGTTCGATGGCCGTTCGCAGCTCATCACCTACCACCACATGTGGTCGGACGGCGCTCAGTGGCAGTGCGGCGGGTGCACCGGTTTCACGTCGCAGTTCACTCGGCTCGAATTCCTGGACAACTACGACGCCCGGTTCGTCATTGTCACCAACGGCCCGATCGAGGAGGCGCTCGCCTACAAACAGCGGGTCGGCAATCGGATGCAGTGGTACTCGTCGTCGCAGAGCACCTTCGGCGCCGACACGGACGCGCCCCCGGGCGGGGGCTTCGGGGTCAACGTGTTCCTGCGTGACGGCGACACCGTGTATCGCACCTGGCACACGAACGGTCGTGGCACCGAACAACTCAGCCACTCGTTCGCGCTGATCGACCTGTTGCCGTGGGGACGCCAGGAGGAATGGCTAGATTCGCCGGAGGGTTGGCCGTCGCGGCCCACCTACTCGGGCTGGCTGGACTCCCCCGACATCGCCCGCGCCTACGGTTCTGGTTAGTCGCGCCGCCCGCTGTCGACGACCTTCACCTGCTTGTGTGGATAGCGGCGTTGCGCGTATTCCTTCGCCTTGGAGTTCGGCAGCACGTACAGGGTTTCCTTCTTGTCCTGCAACGGTTTCAGCACCAGGTCCATGAAGCTCTTGCGATTGTCCAGGTAGGGCTCGATCACGTCTTCGCCGGCCGGGCACACCGCCAGACAGTAGGCCGCCTTGTAATTGGGCTTGAACGACAGGCTCTGCCACATCGACGCGTTCTCGGAATCGGTTACCCGCGAACGAAAATCGGCCGCATCCGTGCTGTCGGCAACGGTCTGCACCCAATCGGTGAAACCGCCCATGAACTCGCGGTAGTTGTGGGTCGAACACGCCAGCCAATCGAAACTGCCATCCTTGCCGATCGCGCCGACCGGGCACGCCGCGACACACAGCTTGCATTCCAGGCACGGGCTGTAGTCCAACGGCTCGCCGTAGCTGCTGATCGGGGTGTCCACCAAGATCGTGCCCAGCAGGATGAAATTGCCGAACTTGGGATGAATCACGTTGCGGTGGATGCCCATCACGCCGAGTCCGGCAGCGACGGCGACGGGTTTGTGTGCCACCACCCAGATCCGCCCCGGGTAGTTGTCCATCTCCATCGGAAAGGTCGCCGACGGGTTCAGCACCCGGTGGCCCGCGTCCTGCAGCCGACGCACGATGCGGTAGGCCGCCTCGTTGAGCAACTCACCGCTGCGGTGAAACTCCTGGTTGGCGACGCTGCGCGCCGTCGAGCGGATGTTGTCGCGGTTCATCTTGACCACCAGCGAGATGTAGCTTCTGGTGCCGGGCAGCGCGGCCTCGACGTGCTCGACCTCCGAGGCCAGGTCGGGGTTGTCGACGCTGGCGAAAGCGACGTCGTCGACTCCGGCCTCCAGGCAGGCCTCGCGCAGCCACCCCGCGTCGATCACTTCGGGTTTCGGTAACCGGCGCGATCGCACTTTTCGCACGGTGGGATGCTCCGCCAGCCGAGCCGGAAGTTTCTCACTCATGCTAGGTATAGTACACAATACTCAGGAGGAAGCGGCTCCGCTGCAGGCGCAGGACGCGGTGATCGGAACGTCGGAGTGGGCGCGCGCCATGGTCAGTTGCTGCTCGACGATCGCCGCTTCCGCGGAGCGACCAAGACGTCGCAAGCACTCGTGGTACCCGTGCAGGCTCCACACATTCCCCGGATGTTGGCAGCATCGGCGCACGGAGGGGTCCAGACCAAGATCGGCCGCGTACACGCCGGCCGCTTCTTCCACCTGGCCCTGCTCCAGCAGCAACGCACCGAGGGCGTGGCGGGTCGGCTGCATCCAGCCCCATGGCTCGTCGTACGGCAGGGTGTCGTCGAGTTCCACCGCGCGGCGCAGGTGCGCGAATGCCGAATCGAATTCCCGGTAGCGGTAAGCGATTTCACCGTCGAGCATCGCTGCGGCGACCGCGAGAATGTCACGACTGGCGTTGTTGAACAGATACCGTGAGGCAGGGATGCGGGCGTAGGCATCGGTGAAGGCTTCCCGCGCGGAATCCGCCTGTGCCAGTTGACCGGTGGCCGCATAGGCCACGCCGCGGCCGTAGTACACCGTGGCCACCGTGGTGCAGTACAAATCCTGGTCTGCGGGCAGCGGCTCGGCTATCAAATCCTCCCAACGGCCGAACCGGATCAAGACGTGCACCCGAAGCGGCACAAAGGCTTCCAGCCAGTCCGCCATGGGCGGGGACGCGATCGACAGCACCTCCGGGGTGAGTTGCCGGGCGATCTCGTCGGCGGCTTCGAGCGCGACCGCCGACTGCCCGGAGAACATCGCCGCGTACACCACGAAGTGCAGATCGTGGGCACGGTAGGCCGAATAGAAGTTCAGTGCGCCTTCGCGTTCAAGGAATTTGCGATCGGCGCGCACTGCCGACAGGTTTGACACCACCGCGTTGCGGTAGTCGCCGCACAGTACATCGATATGGCTGGGCATGTGTTCGAGATGACCGGCGTCGGGTGCCAGCCCACGCAACAGGTCGGCCGCGGGCAGCGCCTCCTCGGGATGGGCGGATAGCTCCATCGTGTGCAGGTAGAGGTGCAGAATGCCCGGATGGGCACGGCCGGCGGGGGTCGACAGGGCGGCCTCCAGAATGTCCTTGGCCGCCAGCACCCGCGACCCTGCCGCCGGCTCACCGGTCCGGGTGTCCCATAGTGCCCAGGCCGTCACGTTGACCAGCGCATCGGCCGCCAGAGCCGCGATGTCGATGTCGTCGGGAAACACCGATGCCAACCTCGACATCGAGTCCGCGTACGCGGCGTTCCCGTCGGCCAGCGCCGCGGTGTCGGCGACGTCGAGGGTCGGAAAGCGAACGGCCAGGGCGTCGATCAGGCCGCGCTCGGCGGCCGTGGCGCGGCCCGCGGCGGCGAGGCGGAGTTCCTCGCGAGCCCGGGCCAGCGACTCGACCAGATCGACGGGATCGAATGCGTCCCAGGCCTTGTTGTAGTTCGGGCCGA
Source organism: Mycobacterium ahvazicum (assembly GCF_900176255.2). Classification (GTDB taxonomy): domain Bacteria; phylum Actinomycetota; class Actinomycetes; order Mycobacteriales; family Mycobacteriaceae; genus Mycobacterium; species Mycobacterium ahvazicum. Next base: position 72,047 of record NZ_FXEG02000003.1, on the reverse strand, counting down.
CCGAGTACGCGATACCCCATCGCGCGATCGCAAGGTCCGGGTCCACGGCGAGCGCCCGGTCGAAGCACCGCACCGCCTCTTCATGGTTGAACGCGTAGGCCCACACCATGCCGCGGTTGAACCACACCTGCGCCGCAGCCGAGGGCGTATCGACGGCCCGGTGGTAGGAGCCCAGGTCGTAGTAGGAATCGACGTCGCCGCGCGGAACCGTCACGTCGCCGACGATAACCCCGGCCGTCGTCGCTTCTTTATTGGTGCTCGGCGTCGGCCACCGTCAACGGCAACGCCAGGTCTTCCAGGGCGCGTTGCTCGGCGGCGATCCCGAGCCATAGCTCGACCAAACCCGCGACCGCCATCACGATCGCCCCGATCAGGAACGACCACAGCACCTGGCCCCGATCCCCCGAGTTGATCAGCTCCCCGAACAGCACGGGGCCGGTGATGCCGCCGATCGCGGTGCCCACCGCGTAGAAGAATGCGATCGCCAGCGCCCGGGTCTCCATCGGGAAGATCTCGCTGACGGTCAGGTAGGCCGCGCTCGCGCCCGCCGAAGCCAGGAAGAACGCCGCCGCCAGCGCGACGATGAAGGTCCAGACCCCGCCGACCTGATCCACGAACAGCACTCCGAGGACGACCGCGATCACCGCGGAGCCGATGTAGGTGCCGGTGATCATCGGTTTGCGGCCGATGGTGTCGAACAACCGTCCGAGAATCAACGGGCCGAGGAAATTGCTCATCGCCCACAGGATGAAGAACACCGGCACTCTTCCGGATGGAATGCCGTAGAACCCGCTCAACAGCGTGCCCAGGTTGAACGTGACGCCGTTGTACAGGAACGCTTGACCGATGAACAGGGCCAGCCCCAGGACCGCACGCTTGGGATAGAGCTTGAACGCCACCCGGGCGATCTCCATGAACGAAATCGCGTGGCGCTGACGGATTCTCAGCGGCTCACCGTCCGGCTCGGGCAGCGGCTGCCCGGTTTCGCGCTGCACGTCTTGTTCGATCTCGCCGACGATCTGCTCGGCTTCCTCATCGCGCCCATGAATGAACAGCCAGCGGGGGCTTTCCGGAATGTTGCGCCGGACCAGCAGGACGAAGATGCCGAAGATGGCTCCGATGCCGAAGGCAAGTCGCCAACCGACGTTGGCGGGGAAGTTCGACGTGTCCAGCAGGACCAGGGCGCCGGCGGCCCCGGCGGCCGAACCCAGCCAGTAGGTGCCGTTGATGATCAGGTCGACGCGGCCGCGCACCCGGGCCGGAATCAACTCGTCGATCGCCGAGTTGATCGCCGCGTATTCGCCGCCTATGCCGGCACCCGTGAAAAAGCGGGTGATGAAGAAGTACCACGGCGCGAATGCGAATGCGGTCGCGACGGTGGCGACGAGGTAGACGGCCAGGGTCAGGATGAACAGATTGCGGCGGCCGAACCGGTCGGTCAGGTGACCGAAGAACAAGGCGCCCAAGCATGCCCCGGTGATGTAGATCGCCGCCGCGTAACCGATCTGCGCCGGGTTGAGCTCGATGCCGCTGCCCTTCTCGGTGAGCCGGGCCGAGACGTTGCCGACCATCGTGACCTCGAGCCCGTCCAGGATCCATACCCCGCCGAGCCCCACCACGACGCGCCAGTGAAACCGCGACCACGGCAACCGGTCCAGTCGCGCCGGAACATGCGTCGTGATGGTTTTCGTTTGCGCGCCTGGGCTCATCCTGTCTCCGTTCTCGGTGGATAGAGAGATACCCGCCACCGCGCGTCGCAAGCCGCAGAAATCCAGCTCTCGGATCAGCCGCCCGCGAGGGAGAAAATGCCAAAACGGATGGGCCGCGCGCAGCCTGGCATCCTGGCGGACCCTACCAGCCGGGTCAGTTCACGCCGATCGTCGCGGTTCGGCGTATGCCACCTGCCGCGGGCAGGTCCGGCTCAGGCCGAGGGGTGAGCGTGGGCGACCACCGGAGGAAATTCGGGTCGCAGCGCGGTGTGCGGATCATCAAGCTCGATGCGTGCCCACTGGTGGGACGAGAAGTACCACGTCCACTTGCCCGTGGAAGGCCCGATCTTGAGCACCGCGCCATCGGTGTCGAAATGGAGTTCGTCACCGTACGTAATTTCGGTGCCATCTGCCCAGGTCACTGTGAAAGCCATGGGGGCACGCTACCCGGTTGACATATCCAATGCCTGTACAAATGCCGACAACTTATTTCGTCCGGGCGCGATCCCGGCTTGAATGGGACGCGGCCCAAGAATGGTGCCGCGACATCCCGCTCAGATGCGCGAACGCCGGCGCTTTTGCGACATCAAAGTGGCCGCCATCAGGGCGCGGACGAGTCGCCGAACACACGTTATTGGCAAAATCAGCGCGGCGAGACGACCGGTGAATGTTAATGTTGGCGACCACTTGTGGAGCCGTGGGGGTAGTTACGGCCTGTTCGCTCGGAGGTGGACATGGAACCAGTGTTCCTGTCCGGGCCGCCGCCAACCGCTGCGCGATCGCCCCGATTCGGCGATGCCGAGTACCTCGAACGCATGGAGCGCCTGTTGCAGGCCGTCCAGGACCTCTCGTTGGCGCGTAGCCAGGCCGACATCCAGCAGCTCGTCTCGTCGTCGGCGCGCGAACTCACCAGCTGTGACGGCGCCACATTGGTACTGCGCGATAACGGCAAGTGCTTTTACGCCGAAGAGAACGCGATCGGCCCGCTGTGGAAGGGCCTGCGCTTTCCGATGACCTCGTGCATCAGCGGATGGGCGATGCTTCATCGCGATGCGGTGATCATCCCGAACATCTATCTGGACTCGCGCATCCCGCACGACCTCTACCGCCCCACATTCGTCAGAGCCTGGTGATGGTTCCGATCCGCCGGCGCGACCCGATCGGCGCGATCGGCAATTACTGGGCCGAGGAACATCAGCCGACCGAACAAGAGGTCCGCTTACTGCAGGCGCTGGCCGACTCGATCTCGATCGCGATGGAGAACATCCAGGTCTACTCCGAGCTGGAACAGCGGGTTCGCGACCGCACCGCCGCGCTCGAGCAGGCCAACGAGGAGATTCGCCAGCTCTCGGTGACCGACGAAATGACCGGGCTCACCAACCGTCGTGGTTTCTACCTGTTGGCCGCGCAAAAGCTCCGCGGGGCGCACTACCTCGGCCACGACAGCGTGCTCGCGTTCCTCGACGTCGACGGGCTCAAACGAGTCAACGACGAATACGGCCACGAGGTCGGCGACATGCTGATCAAAGATGTCGCCGATGTGCTGGGCGAAACACTGTCCGAGTCCGACATCCTCGCCCGCTTGGGCGGTGATGAGTTCTGCATCATGGTCACCGAAAGCGCAAGCGACACCTCGACGCTGCGGGACCGAGTGTCCCAGGCATTTCGGGCCTTCAACGAGACGAGCGGACGGCCCTATCGTCTTTCGGCCAGCGTCGGCCTGGTGCGCGCGTTCGCCGACGGGCCCACCACCACCGTGGACGCGTTGCTGACCCAGGCCGACGAGTTGATGTACGAAGAGAAGAAGTCCAACGCGAACTCGCGGGGGCGGGCCGAGGAGGTCTGATCAGGCGCTGACTTTGCTTGGCCCCGAACGGCGTTCGGCTAAGCTACCCGGCGCCCTTGCCATTGTCGACACGGTAGACGGCGCCATGAACGGCCACCGCGGCGTCGCTGGCCAGGAACGCGATCACATTCGCGACGTCGAGGGGCTGCATCATGCCGCGTGGCGAGGCCGTGCGCATGATCAGGTCGTAGTTCGGATTCTCCGGCGCGGTGAACTGTTCGATTTGCGGAGTGAGCATGCCGCCCGGGCATACCGCGTTGACGCGCAAGCGGTCCGCGGTGTACTCCACCGCCAATGCCCGGGTCAGCCCGATAAGTCCATGCTTGGCCGCGCAGTAGCCGGCCGAATAGGCCTGCCCTTCGACACCCGCAATGGACGCGACGTTGACGATGTTGCCGCCCCGTTCCAGCAGCTGAGGCAGCGCGGCCCGGCACAGATAGAACGGACCGTTCAGATTGACCGCGAGGTCCTCGGTCCAGTCGTCGTCGCTCATCGACTCCGTCCGGCGCATCTGGTGTTTGCCGGCGATGTTGATCAGGACGTCGAGACCGCCGAACTCGCGGACACACTGCTCGACGGCGTCCTTGCAGGCCGGCGCCGAGCCGACGTCCACCGATGCGAAGGAACCACGCTCGATGTCGGCGAAAACCTCGGCCAAGCGTGCGGTATCCCGCCCTATGCCGAAAATCGTCGCGCCCTGACGGGAAAGCAGCTTGGCTGTTTCGGCGCCCAGGCCCGACGATGCACCGGTGACGAACGCGATCTTGCCTTGCAGTGTTGTCATGGCGACTAGCAAATCAACTCTCGCGGTCGCGCATCCCACCAGGGGTTCCCAGCCGCGTCACACCAGCCTTGCTCGCCTCAAGACCAGCGCCACACTCCAGCGCAGAAGTTCAACCGGCTCAACCGATTTCAGGTCTGCGGGGCGGAACGGGCGGTGCGTCCGGGCGGTTTGCCGGATGCGCCGGGCAGCCACCAGCACCACGAAACTCAGCGCGAGCCTGCCCATCGCGAACCGACTGGTGCGCTGTCTCCAGGTCGGCGGCGACGAGCTGGCGCGACGGCCCAGGTAATAGCCGAGCGATGTCGCCGTCGCAAGCGCACCGACCAGCACCAGAACCACCATGGTGACGAGCGTCCATTGCCGCAGTCGCGATCAGGTCACGCGCGAGATACACCTCGGCCAATAAGGATCAGCCTCCCACCGCGGGTGGTGGCTCGGTAGCATCCAAGACGATGAATGGGGCGGGCTACATCGAGGAGAGCACGCAATGCCGGTGAGCGTCGCCGAGACGGGCCGGCCGCTTTCCGTCGCGATGAAGGAAGGCTCGGCCGAAGAGCACGCCCGGGCCGAGCAGTCGCCGTTCGTGACCGAGTTGCTGGCGGGACGGGTCAACAATCACGGCTACGCCGATTACCTGCTTCGGCTGCGCGTGGTTTATGCCGCCTTGGAGGATGCCGTCCGCAGCCGTCGCGACGATCCGATGGTGGCTGCGGTATACGACCCGATGCTGGAACGCCTGCCGGCCATCGATGCAGACCTCGAACACTGGAAACCAAACGGCGGCAACGAGATCCAATCGCCCGCCGCCCAGGCCTACCGCGAGCGAATTCAGGGAGCCTCGTGGGGCGGGGCGCTGGTAGCCCACCACTACACCCGCTATCTCGGGGACCTCTCCGGCGGCCAGGCCATCGGTAGGATTCTTGACCGCACGTTCTCGCTCGGCGGTGCCGGGCTGGCAATGTATCGATTCCCGATGCGGCCCAAGCCTTTCAAAGACCGCTATCGGGCTCGCCTTGACGCGCTGCGCCTCGGTCCCGACGCGGTTCGTCGTGCGGTCGAGGAAGTCAAGGTCGCGTTCGGCCTCAATCAGGCGGTGTTCGACGAACTGTCGGACAATCTGCCGGCCTATCAGCAGTAGTCACCGCGAAAGTTCAGGGGCGCCGGAGGGCGACGATCGTGACGTCGTCGTCGATATTGCCCGAGTCCATCGCGGTCCAGATGCTGGATGCCGGGGCATCGGCCGCGCGGCTCAAGGTCTCGGCGAGACGGTCCAGACCCTCGTCGATCACCTCACCTCGCCGTTCCACCAGGCCGTCGGAGTACATGACCAACCGGTTGCCGGGCTCGACGGTGAATTCGCTCGGTACGTACGTCACGCCGCGGATGCCGATCGGCGGCGAAAGTTCGATGGGCGCAAGGACTGTCGCCGGGTGGGTCAGGTACGGGATCAGGTGGCCCGCACACGCGGCCTGCACCAGGCCCGAGCCGAGGTCGACCCGCACGGCGACGACGGTGGCGAAGGCGCCGGGCAGCATGTGCACACAGAATTCGTTGAGCTGGGTGAGCGCCTCGGCCGGCGTCGCCCCGGCGAACAATTGCGCCCGCAACGCGTTGCGCAACTGCGCCATCGTGCCGGCCGCGGTGATGCCGTGCCCGGCGACGTCGCCGATCAGCAGGATCAGGCGGCCGTCGCGCAGCTCGAATGCGTCGTACCAGTCCCCGCCCACGTTGCCGCCCGCCGCTGGCTCGTAATACGCTGACAGCCGCCAACTTTCGAGCTCGGGTATCGACTCGGGCAGCAGGCTGCGCTGCACCATCTCGGCCATGCGCAGCGCGCCCCGGGTGCGACGGTACAGCGACTCCACCAGGTGGCGTCGCAACGACTCAGCGGACTCGCACTCACTGGGTGTCCACGGTTCGCTGCGTTGATGGACGACCTCGCGCCACCGGTCGAACGACTTGCGCGGGCTGAGCCGCACGCCGTCGCCCTCGCCGACCGCGATGGTCTTGTTGTGCGGGTCGCCGCCCCAGTCGACCGAGCGCAGCACCTCGCGGCGGAACCAGACGGCGTACTGGCCGTCGGGCAGGTTGATCACGAGCGCGCCGGCGGCCGACTGCGGGTCGAGGTCGAGGTCGGGGAGCTCGCTCGAAAGGCATTCGCTGCCGGCGATCTCGTCGTCGGCGCCGCGTGCCCAGTCGATGACCGCGGCCACCACCCGCGGCGGCGGAACCGACCCTAGGGTTTGGTGATCGCCCTGGATGTTGACCACGACGCCTTCGGCGGGCACCAGGTCGAGCAGATCGGGCGCCCCGAGCAACGCCGCCGTCAGTGATTCGCGGTCGTCGAGCGTGGCGGCGGTCAGCTTGCCCAGCACCGCTTGGGCGGCCAGTCGATGGTGTAGCTGTTCGTCCTCGAACCGGTCGACAAGTCGCAACGACAGGGTCGAGCCGAGGAACTCCGCCGCCGCCCGGGTGCCGAACGGCGGCAGATGAGGGCCGGCGTAGTGATGGCAGGCGATGAGCCCCCACAGCCGGCCCTGGCGCAGCAGCGAGATCGACATCGACGCGTGCACGCCCATGTTCTGCAGGTACTCGACGTGGATGGGCGAGACGCTGCGCAGCGTCGCGTAGGTGAGGTCCAGCGGCGTGCCGCTATCCGGGTCGACACTCGGCAGCAGCGGCGTCGGCGCGTAGTCGACGTCGGAGATGAGCCGAATCCAGTTCTTCTCGTAGAGCGCGCGCGCCTGCGCGGGGATGTCGGTGGACGGATAGTGCAGTCCCAGAAAGGAATTGAGGTCGTCGCGCTTCGATTCGGCGACGACCTCGCCGTTGTACTCCTCGTCGTAGCGGTACACCATCACCCGGTCGAAGCCGGTCAGATCGCGGACGGCCCGCGCGGCGGTGGCGTACAGCTCTGTCAGGGTGGAGGCCCGGTTCAGCTCCTCCACCGCGCCGCGCACCGCCTGATAGGTGTTCGGGAAGGAGAACGGCCGCTCGCCGTAGGCGATCTCGAGCTCCACCAGGAGCACCCCGCCCGGCTCGCGATGCAGGATGGCGTCGAATGCTCGCCGCTCACCGGCCACGTCGATCATGCATTCGAGCGGGTTGTGCTGGCGCAGGCTGCCGTAGCTCGAGGCCACCTGCTCGATGCGCCCGGCCTGTTGGTGGCCGACCAGTGCCGACAGATGCCGACCGAGGACGGCGTCGGCGGGACGACCGAGCAGCTCGCCGACATTGGCGCTGACCTGACGCACCTCGAAAGCCGGCTCGTGGACCACGGCGAGCACCCCGCGCGGCTGGATGCTGCCCGGGATGTGGATCGGCTCGCGAGCACAGTTTTCGAGGTCGATGGGTGTTCCGACCGGAACGAGATCGTCGATCTGGTGGCCCTCCCCTGCCAGTCGCGGAATCCGCACCTCGTTCGTCACAAGGGCGAGATGCTCAAGGTCTCGTTGAGCACGCAATCTCCCGCGAAAGCATCCTTTTATACTTCGGCAAAGAGGGGCGACGGCCCGACCGTCTTCGACCAGGTTAGCGAAACTGAGGTCGTGCTGTGCCAGCCGCTGCCGAGTGTCGGGCGCCCGGCGTTGACCTCAGGAAGCCGTCGGGCCCCGGCCCGGTCCGGCCCGAGAAATCGTGCAAACAACGACTGTAGGTCTATGCGCAGCTCCATGTCCGTCAGTGCGCACCCCGGCAAACGGGCAGGCCGCTACCGAAGCCGAATCGCCAGCCAAGTCAGACCTGGTTGAATCCCCCGTCGGCGGTCAGCGTCGACCCGGTGGTAAAGCTCGACAGGTCGCTGGCGAGAAAGACCGCGGCATGGGCGATTTCGACGGGGTCGGCGAAGCGTCCCAACGGGATCGTGGCGACGCGGCCGGCGCGAAACTCTTCGATCGACGCGTTCGGGTTGGTTTGAGCCGCCAGTGCGTCGCTGCCCGGGGTGGCGGTGGAGCCGGCGACCAGGACATTGACCCGAATTTTGCGGTCAGCGAGTTCGCCGGCCCAGGTGCGGGCAAACGACCGCACGGCTGCCTTGGTGGCGGCGTAGATGCTGAGCCCCGGGCGGCCGCGGTCGGCGGTGGTGGACCCGGTCAAAATGATCGAAGCGTTGTCATTGAGTAGCGGCAGCGCCTTTTGGACCGTGTAGACGACGCCTTTGACGTTCGTCGTCAACAGCGTGTCGAGATCCTCATCGGTGATCTCACCGAGGCGAGAGACCCTGGTGGACCCGGCATTGGCCATCAGGATGTCCAGACCCCTGCCGGCCTCCTCGACCTTGGCGTAGAGCCGGTCGAGGTCCTCGGGCTTTCCGACGTCGCCGCACACCGCGGTGGCGCGGGACCCCAGTTGCAGTGCCGCGGAATCTAATTCGGCTTGCCGCCGACCTGTGATGAACACTCGGTCGGCACCTTCGGCGATGAAACGCTCGGCGGTGGCCAGGCCGATACCCGAATTGGCGCCGGTAACGACGGCGGTCTTGTGGTCGAGCAGTCCCATCGAGGTCTCCTAAGGCAGGCCGGCACTGTGCGGTTCAACGCGCATGCTGCCGCCGGCCTTCCCGTGCCGGCGTTATCGCTATTCGGCGTCGCCGATGGCACCCAAGCGCTGGCTCACCCGAGCCAGTGCCTCGTCGAAGATCTCCACCTTTTCGCCGCGCTTTTCGTTGGCCGGCTGCGCGGCGCCACGGGCGCCTTCGGCCTCCACCCGAGCCGCACCCTGACGCCGCAACAAGCTGAAATTCTTCTCGCGCGCCTGCCTGAGCCGGCTCTGCAATTCCTTCAGCGACTGCTCGTCCATCCGCTTGAGTGACTCGGGATGACTCTCGGCGATCAACGAGCTTTCCTGCTGGGTCAGGTTCACATGGTGGGTGCTCACCGTTGATTCATAGCCTGCACCGAACACCCCGGCGCGTCGAATCGCCAGACGTCATGCCCAACCGTCACCGCGGAGACACTTCACGTTCACGTCGCCGGGGGGCCGACATAACAGAGCAGTCGCTCTGTTATGGTGTCGACATGCCTCGCCCCAGGGTGCTCGATCTGTCCCAGTTGATGGATATGGCCGAGCGCCTGGCCGCGGAATCCGGACCTCGTGCCGTCACCATCCGCGCTCTTTCAGACGCGACGTCGATATCGAATGGGGCGATCTACCACGCATTTGGATCGCGCGCGGGGTTGCTGGGTCACGTGTGGTTGCGCGCCGCGAAGAGATATCTCAGCGTCCAACGTGCCGCGGTTGCGCAAGCATTGTCGTCCGGTACCGCGCGGGAGCCGGTGGTCGACGCGGTAGTCTCGGCCGCCCGATGTCCCGCGACCTTCTTCAGCCAGGACCCCTTCTCAGCCCGATTCCTGCTCGCGGTGCACCGGGACGAGCTCTTCGAATCCGGTGATCTACCCAGCGAATTGGCCGACGATCTGCGTCGGCTCGATGACGAGCTGGGCGGTTTGCTCATCGAGCTCAGCGAACGCATGTGGAACAGGCGGGACCGCTGCGCGGTAGCCGCCATTCGCGCCTGCGTCGTCGAATTGCCCACTGCGCTGGTGATTCGAGGCCAGGAGCCGCCCGATGGCGCGGCGTTGCAACGGCTCGACGTCGCCGTGCGTGCCGTGCTGACGCTGACACCCCCGATCAAGGCATCCACCAAGAAGAAACACGGGAGCACACCATGAGCGTGACGGTTGAACGTGATGGGTCGATCGCGATTTTGACGTTGGGAGACGACGAAAACCGTTTCTCACCCGAATGGCTGGACACCGTCAACTCTCACCTGACGGACATCGAGAACAACGCCGACGCGCTGGTCACGGCGGGCACCGGCAAGTTCTACTCCAATGGTCTCGACCTCGATTGGCTGTCCGCGAACAGCAGCCGCGGCGATTGGTATATCGAAGCGGTGCAACGTCTGCTAGCTCGCCTGCTCACCTTTCCGCGGCCCACGGTCGCTGCGGTCAACGGCCACGCCTTTGGCGCGGGCGCCATGTTGGCCATCGCACACGACTACCGCGTGATGCGATCGGACCGCGGCTACTACTGCTTTCCCGAAGTCGACATCAAGATCCCCTTCACCAAGGGCATGGCGGCACTGGTGCAAGCCAAACTGTCCCCGCAGACGGCGGTGACGGCCATGACGACCGGCTATCGTTTCACTGGACCCGATGCGCACGCCGCCGGCCTCGTCGACGACACGGCCCCGGACGAAGAGGTGGTCAGTGCCGCGGTCAGCCGGCTGCAGCCACTACTGGGCAAAGACCGCGGCACCCTCGGAGCCATCAAGACCACGATGTACGCCTCGGTCACCGCGGCCCTGCGGCCGGGGGACGACTAACGCAGGCCAAGGCAATGCAGTAGTGAACTACTCGGTCGTGATTCCCGCCAATTCCCTTGCCACCGCGTCGAATGCGTGCAGCGTGTCCCACAGCATCTGCGGGTCCCCCGCGTCCGGCTGGGTGGATAACTTGGCGGCGACCAGCTCGGCGTCCCGGTTGACGTAGATCATCTGGCCACACATCCCCTGGCACAACACGATGTTGTTGCCCGGGTAGGGAAACCACACCTGGTTGCGGTACATGCCGCCGGGCATCTGGGTGTCGTCGGGGCTGGCGGCAAACGCTTCACGCGAATCCGGACCGCCGTCGACAGTGTCGGCGATCCAAGCGGCCGGGACCACTTGCTGCCCGGTCAACGAGACACCGTCGTGCAAGAACAGCGACCCGAACCGGATCATGTCGGTCAGACAGGCGTTGATGCCGCCGTCGAAGAATCCGGTCCCGGCCGTGTCGACGGCGATGGTGGCATCGCGTTGGGCGCCGATGCGGCTCCACACCAGCTCCGACATCAGCGCCGGCATCCGCTGGGCGCCGGCCACCTCGCAGATCCAGCCGAGCACGTCGGTTTCGCACGAGCGATATTCGAACGGGCCGCCGTGTGCCGACTTCTGCTGCAGGGTCAGCAGGAAGTCGCGCAGCGTGGACGGGACGTCCGAGTGGTTCGTCGGCGCCCATCCCATCGCCTGGTCGAGAACGTGGATCTCCGCGGTCGGATGAAGGTAGTTGTCCGAGAACGCGATACCCGACCGCATGTCCAGCAGGTGGCGCACCGTCGCACCGGAGTAGCCGCAATTCCCAAGAGCGGGAACGTATTTCGTGACCTGCGCGTCAAGATCGATCGCACCGGCGCCGTGCAACGCGCCTACCACCGCACCCACCAGCGATTTGCTCACCGAGAACAGCAAGTGCCGGGTCTCGGCACCCATGCCGTCGAGGTACTCCTCGGCCACGATCGACCCGCGGTGGGCGACGGCCCATCCGTCGGTCGCGGTGCCGGTCATCACCGCTCCCACGGTGGTGGCGTCCCCTTCGGTGCTGATCACCGGGATCTCGGGGATCGGGGCGCGGGCCGCGGGCAGCGCCGCGACCGGACCGTCCCCGCGCGGGATCACCGCTGTCGGCACGAAGTCTTCGATGTGCTGGAACGACCAATGCGCATACGGCGGCGACAACCAGTTGTCCAGCGAGATACCGGCCGGGGGGCTCACGCTCGTGCGACGAGCCGCGAGACGATCGGCGCGGCCGGCGTCAAAGGCGTCGAGACGAACTTCGCCTTCATCCCCTTGACCCAGCGCTGGCAGCGCTCGCTGAGCTGATAGTCGTCGGTCTGCAAGTGTGAGCGAGTGACGAGCACGCCGAGTTGGGCACCCTCGGACCGCAAGTCGCCGGGTGCCGCGACACGCATGTAAAAGGCCTCGGAGCCGTCGAGCAGCGTCGCCCAGTCGTTGGCGGTCCGCGAAAAGGAGACCCGACCGTCGTCGTCGATGCGCCATACCCCGGTGCGTGGCGTCGCGGTGAAGATCTCGATATCCGGGGACGTCTCCGTGATGATCACCTGGCCCCATACCTCGTCTTCGCCATAACCCCGCTCCCAGCGCGCGTTGATCTCGTCGATGTCGAGCTCGTACTCCACGTCCATGTACTCGAGCAGGTGGAAGAGAAACAGCGGCATGTCGGCGTAGGCCTCGGTGGTCAAGTTCGTCATCGGGCTGGCGCCGGACAGCCGCGGATTCACCTCGCCGAGGTACAGCTGGTCGGAGTCGAGGTCGTGCAGAAGATCCACTTCGAAATAACCGAGGTAGCCCTCGCGGCGCATGACGTCGCCCAGCTTTGCCACCATTTCTCGCGCGGCGTGGGTCTGGGCGGGCGGCAGCACCTCGCGCCAGATGTCATTGCCGCACCAGCTGCCCCGGCTCGGGGTGAGCTCCGAGTACCCGACGAGACTCGTCATCGCGGGGCCGACCACCGTGCCGTGGCGGGTCACAGCACCCTCGAGGCAGACCTCGACATTGCGGATGCGCTTCATCACCTTGAGTTCTTGCTGCGAGGTCAGGTCACCCGCGTGCTCGTCCCAGTCGCGCTGACCGCGCACGAAGAACGTCCCGCTGCCGGCGTTGCCGTACGCGATCGAGATGACGAGGTCGTCTCCCAATCCGGCGCTTTGTGCCAGCGCCTGCAATTCGTCGTAGGAGCCGGCCCGCCCGATCACGTTCGGAACGCTGGGGATACCCGCCTCGTTCGCCAGGCGCGTCATGACGATCTTCGAGCCCAGGCGCTGGCGCAGCTCGATCGGCGGATGCATCCCCTCGAGCCCCGCGGCCCGGGCGAGGGCCTGGATCCCCTCGTTCAGCACCACAAAGCAGCCCTGGCCGCCGGGCCCTTTGCCCGCCACGAACTCGAGCGTTTCGGGATCGGACAGCAGATGGCTGCACACCTCGTCCATCGAGTCGAAGTCACGGCGGTCGCGTCGCCGGGGCACGAACACCCGCGAATGGGTGCCCTCGAAGGAGTCAAAGTAGGTGAGGTAGAAGAAGTTTCGTATCCAGCGGTCAACGCCGAGCAAATTGAACGGGGTCGGCGAGATGAAGTACAGCGGCACCTTGTTCGTGTGAAAGAACGCGCGTATATCCGACAAACCGTTAAGCACCCGACGCTCGGGCTCCGGCGCCACGATCACGCCTGCCGCGGTGATGTCGCGGCTCGGGCGGTTTCGGTCAACACGGTGAGCTCAGGTATCTGCATGCCCACAAGTGTGCCCTTGCCGCTTGCCGTGCGCAGCCTCTCGGAGCATCCCGTTCCACGCGTCGCCTGCCTCAGGGCGAGAGCTGGACGTGGCCTCCCGGGGGGCGCCTGGTGCGGGTGCTTGCTCCTGGGGTGCGGGTGCCTGGGGTTGCGGTTTAGGGGCTTGCGGCTGTTGTGCTCGCGGTGGCGGCGCCGCCACGGGCGGCTCGAGCGGCTTTGCCGTCGGGGCCGGGATGCCCGGCGGCGGATCCGGTGTGATGTCCCCCAGGGGAGCCGGGCCGAGCTGTCCGATCAGCAGCACGCCGCGCTCGCCGGTTGGGGAAATGTTTGCCGAACGGGCCCCGTTCGGGATGCCGACGGCAGCCCGGTGCATCGGCCCGCTCGCCACACTCGAGCTGATCAGGGCCGCGATCACCACAACCAGAGCAGGCACCGGCCGCCTGCGGGTAGCCGTCGTGTCAGACGGCCACATCTCGCTACGGTTCGATTCGGTCATACCCCTGCGCGACCGTCGCGCCCCTCCCCTCATCTGCGAGTGCGCGCGAAAGCCAAGTGGTGATTCACGGTTGCAGCCAGTTACGATTTCCATCATTGCAGGCGCTAGTTGCCTCCATTGTTACCGGTTGGTGTCGATCTAATGAGACGCGGGCAGGTGACACCGACGAAGCGGGAACGTGCCGTGCGCATCCACATCAGCAGGGTTGCAGGCGCTCTGGTCAGCGCCTCGACGGCGCTTTCCGTCGCGATCACCTGTGCCGGCGCAGCGGGCGCCGATGCGCAGGAAGATCAGTTCGTGGCGACGCTCGCGCAGCTACAGATTCCCGTCATCGACAACGTGCCCGGGCTGGTCTATCGGGCTCGCGAAATCTGTGGCGAACTCGATCGCGGCGCCTCGTTCCAGTCCGTCGTCGACGAGGAGACGAACACGACCTACTCGGGCAGTCCGTCCTTACATCTGGTCCCCGATCGCGTTACCCGCACCGCGGTCAAATTCGTCACGGCATCAGTGACGGTCTACTGCCCCAGTCATCAAGGCCAAATCCCCAGCTAGTGGTGCAGCACAACGATTTTCTACTTTCTGCTTGTTGCGGGCATCAATAAGGCGTGCCAGTCCCCGAAACACCCTGTGCCGTGCCATGGTTCGTGGCAGCGGCGCCTGCGCCCAGGATGCGCCGACCAGTATCGCGTAACCGACAACCGTGGCCGCAAGCGGTGTGGCTACATTTGCCGCACTCGGAACGGTTTTATAAGAGACCGATGCGCCTACCATGGCCAGGGAAACTGGTTGTGCCCCAGCCGTATTCGTCGGGATCAGCTTTCGACCTCGTCGTCGACTGGCCAGCCGACCGCGGCCAGTCGCCGCTTGACCCGCTCGGTGTCTTCGGGCGACGGCATCTCATCGGTCAGCTTGGTGATTGCGACTCGCACATCCGTGACGTCCACCGACGTGTTGTTGCGGGAGATCACCGCAGCGGCGACCGCGATGACATCGTCGTCGGAAAGGCGGCGACGAAGCAGGGCGAGTAGCGGCACGTAGTCACGCGTCGGAATACCTTCGGGATAGCCGGCCCGCAGGAAACCGACCGCCAGCATCACTACATCCGACAGCGACATCGACTCCCCCGCTCTTCGACTCCCTGGTTAACAACCCTTGCTGGTCCCACCACAAGGGGGGAACCCCTTTCACCCATCAGAAACGGCCTGTTAACAGGCTGTCCAACGGGGCCACCGTTTGTACCGGTCCGCTTAAGGTTGCCGCGTGCGTCGTCCTGAACTGCCGGTCGCCGAGTCGATGGACGGACGCGCCCGGTTTTCTGGTCCTTCAGGGTTTCGTCGATGTCAGAATAAAATTCGGCTGCACGGTTTCCGGCCGCCGATCGTTGTTCAGTAAAGGGGAGCTCGAGCGGATGGATCGCCCGAACAGCGGGATCAGCCGACGCGGACTGCTTTTCGCGGTCGCGGGTGCCATCGCGCTGACCGCGGTGAACCAGCCGACACAAGCGTCGGCGATCATGCAGAAGTCGTCCCCCGGCCCGGTGGGACCCGCGGAGCGCGCGGACCTGGCGGAGCGGGCGGTGATGGAACGACACGTGCACACGCTCTGGTGGCAGTCGGGGATGCAACTGGGCACGCTGCACTGGCCGTCGTCCGTGTTCGACCAATTGTTGTTGTTCCGTTGGTGTTACTGGTGGCAGGCGCACTTGCTGGACTGCGCCGTGGATGCCGCGTACCGCGCACGCACCCCCGAACGCATCGACCGCATCGGCGCCATCGCGCGCGGCATTCACACCCGCAATTTGGCCAGCTGGACCAATTCGTATTGCGACGACATGTCGTGGCTGGTGCTCGCGCTCGAACGCGCCGACAGGCTGCTCGGCGTCCGGTTCGGCGACGCGGTTCCGAAGCTGCGGACCGCCCTGCTCAATGGCTGGAACCCGGCCGTCGGCGCAGTGCCGTGGAAGATCGGCCACGACTACTACAGCACCTCCGGGGTTGGTCCGACCGGCATTGCGATGGCGCGCCTGGGTAATTTGTCCCGCGCCGAACGACTCGCCGACTATCTGCACACCCGGCTGCGCGACAGCGAAAGCGGTCTGATCTTCGACGGCGTGCACGAACCCAGCGGGCGGATGGACCGCTCGCTGCTGACCTACTGTCAGGGCGTGGCCATCGGGCTGGAGACCGAATTGGCGCTGCGCACAAACGATCCGAGCCATCGCGACCGCGCGGCGGCGCTGGTCGCCGGTACCTCCAACAGGCTCGCCGACGGGAGTGTGATCGCCGGGTGCGCCGGCAACGACTCCGGGCTGTTCATGGGCATTCTCGCCCGGTATCTCGCTCAGACCGCGCTGGCTCTGGGTGACAGCGTCGCCGCGCAGCTCGTGCACGCCTCGGCGCGGGCCGCCTGGGACAACCGCGCCGAAGTGGACGGGCTGCCACTGTTCGGTGCGCATTGGAACCGCCCGGTCACCGCGCCGGCGGGTCTGGAAAGCTTCACCCAGTTCGCGGACTCGGCGCACGCATCCCCGCCGAACCCCAGCCGCGATCTCTCGATACAGCTGAGCGCCTGGATGCTGCTCGAGGCGGATCACCAGCTGACCGCCGCCGGGCACTAACCTGCGGTCACTCACTCGCTTCGAGTTTGCGTAGCTGACTCAGCCGCGCCGAACTTGGACTCGGTCTCCAGCCTTTCGAGCGCCTGCGCAAGCAGGCGCACGTTGTCTGCTCCGACGCTATCGACGAAGTGAGACAACGCGGCGCGGCGGCCCGTTGAATCGGCGATCTCGGCCAGCGCACCGAGCATCAACTCGGCGACCAACTCGTCGAGGCCCTGCGCCGCACTGTATCGGTAGGCACGATCGTTGCGGTATTGGACGACGAGGCCTTTAGCTGCGAGTCGGCGCAGGACCGTCATCACCGTGGTGTACGCGAGATTGCGTCTCATAGAAACCGCGAGGTGTATCTCACGTACGGTCTTGGGCCCCGGATCGCTCCACAGCCGCTCCATCACGCAGCGTTCGAGCGGACCCACCAGCCGCCGGTCCGGCATGACCACACTCCTGCCCCGGATCAGTTCCGGTTCCACCGGGGCAACGGTAGCGACGACGGCGGCCGTGAGGCGTCACCCATCGGGTGGATGCACGGGGTGAGCGCACCGAGCGGGTCGATGTGTGAAACGGTTGACTGTCGGTCGCAAACTTACGCGGGAATGTCCTGCGAATCACTTGCAACTAATTCATCGTCGGCACTACTTTTGCATGGGGTTGCAAGCCGCGCCAAAGGAGCCGCTTCGTGGTAGATGGTGTCGGTGAACGGAAACGCTCACTGCGCTTTGGATGGCAGAGCGCATTAACGCCGCAGGAGTGGCGGCGCGTTTCAGCCATGGTCGCCGTGATCGTGGCGCTGCATCTCGTCGGCTGGTCCACCCTGCTGCTGATCGTTGAGCCGGCACGACTAAGCCCGGGCGGCAAGGCCTTTGGCATCGGCGTCGGGCTGACCGCCTACGCGCTGGGTCTGCGGCACGCCTTCGACGCCGACCACATCGCCGCCATCGACAACACCACCCGCAAGCTGATGAGCGACGGCCAGCGCCCCCTGGCCGTCGGGTTCTTCTTTTCACTGGGCCACTCCACCGTGGTGTTCACGCTGGCGATGCTGCTGGCCATCGGGACCAAGGCGATCGTCGGGCCGGTCCAGGACGACTCCTCGGCGCTGCATCACTACACCGGACTGATCGGCACCAGCGTCTCGGGGGTGTTCCTCTACCTGATCGCCATCCTCAACGCCATTGTGCTGGTCGGAATCCTGCGGGTCTTCCTGCGATTGCGCCGCGGCCAATACGACCCGCGCACCGATGCCGCCGAACTGGAACGGCAACTGGAGCACCGCGGATTTCTCAACCGCTTCCTGGGCAGACTAACCCGTTCGATCACCAAGTCCTGGCACATGTACCCGATCGGCCTGCTGTTCGGCCTCGGTTTCGACACCGCCACCGAGGTCGCCCTGCTGGTGCTGGCCGGCACCAGCGCCGCCGCCGGGCTGCCCTGGTACGCGATCCTGTGTTTGCCGGTGTTGTTCGCCGCGGGCATGTGCCTGCTGGACACCATCGACGGCTCGTTCATGAACTTCGCCTACGGCTGGGCGTTTTCCAACCCGGTACGCAAGATCTACTACAACATCACGATCACAGGTCTGTCCGTCGTCGTCGCGTGGGTGATCGGCAGCATCGAACTGCTCAACCTGTTCACCGAACAACTGGGATGGCGGGGCCCAGTCTGGGACTGGCTCACCGGCCTCGACCTCAACACCGCCGGGTTCGTCGTGGTCGCACTCTTCGTCGCCACCTGGGCGCTGGCGCTGCTCGTGTGGCGCTATGGCCGCATCGAAGAGAAATGGACCGCCCCTTCGGACAGCACGCCCTAGATTCGCCGGGTATCCGCGTCCGCACGTGCTGGGCGGCGGGCGACATCCTTTCCAGCAGTTACTCTTTCGTCTCCCCCATTCAGGGGTGATGACCAGGCTAAGGCCGACCGTAGGGTATCGCCAACCCCCGGCTGCGCCTGTCGGCGTGGCCGAATCTGCAGAAAGACCAAGGTGATCGACAACCAGGCCAAGATCGTGTCGTGGTATGACAACGAGCGGGGATACGCCAACCGACTCGTTGACCTGGTCACACTGGTCGGCACGCCGCCGCACCAGCGGTGACGTCCGTGGTCTCGCTCGCAACGTCGCACGACTGCTTATTACTCGACCTGGACGGCACGCTGTTTCGCGGAGCACGCGCAATCGACGGCGTCGCTGAAGCACTTTCGCGGACCACCACCCGCAACCTTTTCTTGACGAACAACGCGTCACGCAGCGCAGCCGAGGTCGCACGACACCTGTGCGAGTTGGGCTTTGACGCGAGTCCGCACGACGTAGTCACCAGCGGCCGGTGCGCGGCACTTCTGCTGGGTGCCGAGTTGACCCCGGGCTCGCGGGTGCTGGTCATCGGCTCGGACGCACTGGCAGCCGACGTCAACGAGGTTGGCCTGCAGCCCATCCGGCGGTGGGCCGACGGCCCGGATGCGGTGGTCCAGGGATTCGCCCCGGACATCGGTTGGCGTGATCTGGCCGAGGCGGCCCTGGCGATTGGCGCCGGGACACCGTGGATTGCAACCAACCCCGATCTCACCCTGCCGACCGAGCGTGGCCTGGTGCCCGGAAACGGTTCTCTGGTGGCGGCGCTGCGTGCGGCAACCGGCGCCGAACCGCGAGTAGTCGGCAAGCCACACGGCTTCATCTTCCGGGAAGCGCTGTCTCGCGGCGACTTTCAGCGGCCGTTGATGGTCGGAGACCGGCTCGACACCGACATAGCCGGTGCGAACTCGGCCGGGCTGCCCAGCCTGTTGGTGCTAAGCGGGGTGAGTAGCGCAGCCGACGCGGCGTGTGCGCAGCCGGCACACCAGCCAACGTACATCGCTGCGGACCTGCGCGGGATCCATCACGACGACCCGGCAAGTCTCAGCTTTCACCGCCGGTAAATCCGGCCATCGTGACGGGTCGGCGCCCGCGTGCCCCCGCCTGACCACCCGACCGGGGGATGAACGAACGTCTCGCCGGTCCGACCATGGGTAGGTATCCTGCTGCCCGCCGGAGGTTCCCGCGCATGCTCACCCGTCACACCACGCTGGTCAAGTTCCTGATCGAGGAACGCCGACGCCACCCTGAAGCCAGTGGCGAACTGAACTCGCTGATTCTCGACGTCGCCCTTGCCTGCAAAGCCATTTCGACCCGGGTGGCGCAGGGCGAGCTCGGCGGTGTCTTGGGTGCCGCCAATGTGGTGAACGTCCAGGGCGAGGAGCAGCAAAAGCTGGATTTACTGGCCAACGACTACTTCCTGCGCGCCAACGAGTGGGGTGGTCAGGTGGCGGGAATGGCCTCCGAGGAGCTGGCCGATCCGTATCTACTGCCCGCGCAATATCCGCGCGGCAAGTACCTGCTGGTCTTTGATCCGCTCGACGGCTCGTCGAATATCGACGTCAATGTGTCGGTGGGAAGTATCTTTTCGATCCTGCGCGCGGCCAGTCCAGGTGCGGACCCGTCGCTCGAGGACTTCCTACAGCCCGGCTCTCAGCAAGTGTGCGCCGGCTACGCGATCTACGGTCCGTCGACCATGCTGGTGCTGACGGTGGGTACCGGCGTACACGCCTTCACGTTGGATCCCACGCTCGGGGAATTCGTCCTGACCCGCCCGTCGATCCAAATCCCGAATTCCACGCGCGAGTTCGCTATCAATGCCTCGAACAGGCGGTTCTGGGAGCCCGCGGTCCAGCGATACATCGACGAGTGCTTGGCCGGCCGGACCGGTCCACGCGGCAAGGACTTCAACATGCGGTGGGTCGCGTCGCTCGTCGCGGAGACACACCGAATCCTGAGCCGCGGCGGCGTATTCCTGTACCCGCGTGACACCAAGGACCCGGAGAAGCCGGGACGCCTTCGACTGCTGTACGAAGCCAGCCCGATCGCGTTCTTGGTCGAGCAGGCGGGCGGGGCCGCCAGCACCGGCCGTCGACGCCTCCTCGACGTCGTCCCGACAAGCCTCCATCAGCGGGTGCCTCTGATATTCGGGGCGTGCGACGAGGTCAAGCTGATCGAGGACTACCACCGCCAGGACTACGTACGGCCGTCCACGTCACCGCTATACGGCGTCCGCGGCCTGTACCGCAGCGTAGTCGGCTAATCAATCGTTCAATCATTCTTGGAGGCAACATATGTCGCGTCTGCACCCGATCATCTCGGTTACCGGATCCTCCGGGGCGGGGACAACCTCCGTCATGCGGACCTTCGATCAGATCTTCCGCCGCGAAGGCATCAATGTCGCGTTCGTCGAGGGCGACAGCTTTCACCGCTACGACCGAGTCGCGATGAAGGCCGCGATCGCCGACGCACACGCGCGCGGCGATCACTCGTTCAGCCATTTCGGTCCGGAGGCCAACCTGTTCGACGATCTGCAAAACCTATTCGAGACCTACGGCGAGACGGGTACCGGCAAGGTGCGGCGCTACCTGCATGACGAACAAGAGGCCGAACCCTATGGACAGGAGCCGGGTACCTTCACGCCGTGGGAGGAGATTCCCGAGGACACCGACATGCTCTTCTACGAAGGGCTACACGGCGCGATCGTCACCGACGAGGTGGACGTCGCTGCGCATGCCGACCTGCGGATCGGCGTGGTGCCGGTGATCAACCTCGAATGGATCCAGAAGTTGCACCGCGACAAAGTGACCCGCGGGTACACCTCGGAAGCGGTGACCGACACCATTCTGCGACGCATGCCTGACTATCTGAACTACATGTGCACCCAGTTCTCGCACACCGACGTCAATTTCCAGCGGGTACCGGTCGTCGACACGTCCAACCCCTTCATCGCCCGGTCGATACCGACCGCCGACGAATCGATGCTGATCATCCGATTCCGCGACCCGCACGGCATCGACTTTCCGTATCTGCTTGCCATGTTGCATGATTCGTTCATGTCGCGCCCGAACACCATCGTGTGCCCCGGTGGCAAGATGGATCTGGCCATGCAGCTGATCTTCACGCCGATGGTGCTGCGTCTGCTGGAACTACGCAAAGCGCAGCTGTCGGCGGCGCACTAACCTCGCCTCGGCGGTGGCGCAACCGCATCGGTCCCGGTGTGGGCGACCGCCGGATTGATCACGTCCAGAGCGGGTTTCGGATACACACCCAGGACGACAAGCAGCACCAGCAACGGAACGACAACGGCCAGTTCACGTGGCCGCAAATCACGCAGCGCAGCGTCTTCTTGCCGCTTGGGGCCCGTCATCACCCGCTGGTATAGCCAAAGAACGTAAATCGCGGAAAGCACCAGCGCAGTCGCGGCCACCACCGCAAACGCGGGGTACCGGGTAAACGTGCCGACCAACACCAAAAACTCGCTGACGAAGGGCGCCAGCCCGGGCAAGGCCAGCGAAGCCAGGCCGGCGATCAGGAACGTTCCGGCCAGCACCGGAGCGACCTGCTGTATTCCGCCGTACTCCGCGATAAGGCGGGTGCCCTTACGCGACACCAGAAATCCGGCAGTCAGAAACAATGCAGCGGTCGCCACGCCGTGGTTGACCATGTACAGCGTCGCGCCGGATTGACCCTGTTCCGTCATGACGAAAAGACCCAGGACGATGAAGCCGAAATGGCTGATCGACGTGTAGGCGATCACCCTCATGATGTCGCGCTGCCCGATGGCGACCAAAGCGCCGTAGATGATCGCGACAACCGCGAGCGTCGCAACCAACGGCCGAAACTGAATTGCGCTGTCGGGAAATAGTTTCAGGCAGTAACGGAGCATCCCGAAGGTACCGATCTTGTCGACGACGGCCATCATCAACACCGCGGTCACCGGCGACGCTTCGGTGGCTACCCTCGGCAACCAGGTGTGCAGTGGCCACAGCGGCGCCTTGACGGCGAAGGCGAACATGAAGCCGAGAAAGATCAGGTGCATGACCGCGGGACTGGATGCGATGCCACCGGAGGTTACCGTGGCCACCATGGCGCGGAAATCGAAAGTTCCGCCCATCGCCAGGTTCAATCCGATCAGGGCGGCCAGCATCAGCAATCCACCAAACAGGCTGTACAGCAGGAACTTCAGCGCGGCACGAGGGGCGCCCGGGCCCCCGTAACGGCCGATCAAGAAAAACATGGGGACCAGCATCGCTTCGAAGAAGACGAAGAAGAGCAGGACGTCCAGCGCAAGCAGCGAGACGAGCATCATCGACTCGACCACCAGTATCAGCGCCAGATAGCCGCGCGGTTGTTCGGCGTCGTTCCACCCGGCGATCAGTAGGAACGGCATCAGCACCGTCGTCAAGATCACCAGCACCAAGGCGACGCCATCGACACCGACGACGTATCCGGCCCCGAAAGACCTTATCCATGGCTGGCTTTCGACGAACTGGTAGCGGGGTTCCGCCGGATCGAAGAGAACGGTCAACGTGCCGGCGATCACCAGCACGCCGGTGGAGACGCCGACAGCGGCGTACTTGACCGCCGTCGGCCGGTTGGCCGGCATCGACAGGACCAGAAACGCTCCCACCAGAGGCGTCAGCCACAAGGCACTCAATAAGGGGAACTGACTCATGCCAGCTTCCCCACCACCATGCTCAACAGCAGCATGGTGGCTCCGAGGAAGATCGCCAGCGCATACGAGCGCGCGAATCCAGTCTGGGCCCTGCGGATCTGTGTCGAGCCACCACCGACGAGGCGCGCAATGCCTTCGACCGCGGCGTCGATTCGCAGACGTTCCACGTCGACCAGGTGCCGCGAAAGGCGTTGGCCGGGCCGCATGAACGCGGCCTCGTTCACGCTGTCGCCAAACAGATCGCGGCGAGCCGCGACGACCAAGATCGACACCCACTCCGAGGCGGCGGTCGACACCGGGCGAGCGCCGTAGCTGCGATAACCGACGGCGACGCCGAGAGCGACGATGGTCAATGTGATACCCGTGAGCGCCCAGCCGGGCCCGGGCGGCGCCAACTCAGCCGAGTGGTTCGCGTCGGTCACCGGTTGCAGCCAGCGTTGCAGGGTTCCACCGACGGCAAGGGCCGCCCCGGCACCGAGTGAGCCCAGGGCCAGCACCATCATGGGTACCGTCATGACGACGGGTGATTCATGGGGGTGGGAGTCCGGGCGCCAGCGAGGTTGGCCGAAAAATGTCATCACCATGACCCGGGTCATGTAGAACGCCGTCAACCCGGCGCCGAGCAGCGCCGCGGTGCCCAGCAGCGCACCGCGGATACCGCCTGCCGCGAAGGCAGTTTCGATGATCGCGTCCTTGGAGTAGAACCCGGCCAGGGGCGGGGCTCCGATAATGGCCAGATAACCGAGCCCGAAGGTGGCGAAGGTGATCGGCATCGCCCTGCGCAGTCCGCCGTAACGGCGCATATCGGTCTCGTCATCCATACCGTGCATCACTGATCCGGCGCCCAAGAAAAGCCCGGCTTTGAAGAAGCCATGCGTGAGCAGATGCATGATCGCCACGGCGTAACCGGCCGGTCCCACACCGGCGGCCAGGACCATGTACCCGATCTGCGACATGGTCGAAGCCGCAAGGGCTTTCTTGATGTCGTCCTTGGCGCAGCCGACGATCGCACCGAATAGCAGTGTCACCGCCCCGACGATCACCACCGCAGTACGGGCGATGGGGGCCGCATCGAACACGGGACCCGAGCGTACGATCAAATACACACCGGCGGTAACCATGGTCGCCGCGTGGATCAACGCACTGACCGGAGTCGGCCCCTCCATCGCGTCGCCAAGCCACGACTGCAACGGAACCTGCGCGGACTTGCCACACGCCGCCAGCAGCAAGGCCAAGTCGATCAGAGTCAGCGTGTGCTGTGAAGCCGACGCCAGCTGGCCGAATACCCCTGCATAGGAAAGGTTCCCGAGGTTGGCGAACATCATCATCATCGCCAGCGCCAACCCCACGTCACCAACCCGGTTGACGATAAAAGCCTTCTTGGCCGCGGTCGCCGCGGCCGGTCTATCCGACCAGAATCCGATCAGTAGGTACGACGCCAAACCGACACCTTCCCAGCCCAAGTAGAGTCCGAGATAGTTGTCGGCCATCACCAACAACAGCATCGCCGCCACGAACAGGTTCAGGTTGCCGAAGAATCGGCGTCGCGCCGGGTCATCGCGCATATAGCCGATCGAATACAGGTGGATCAACGCACCGACACTGGTGATCAGCAGGACGAAACACACGCTCAGAGCATCCAGTTGTAGACCGAAGTCGACATTGAGCGTGGCCATCGGCACCCAGGTGAACAATGTCTCGTGCAGTACGCGATCCGGCGCGGCGCGCTGCAACATGCCTGCGAAAAGCCATAGCCCCCAGCCGAAAGACATCAGCACGGTGGCGCATCCAAGCAGGTGGCCCCAGGCATCGGTGCGCTTTCCGCCGAGCAGCATGATCGCCGCACCGGCCAATGGCAACACAATCACCAACCACATGAGCGGCGCCATTCGTCAATGCCTGCGCGTTTTGACGTCGTCCACGTCGACGCCCGGGTTGGCGCGGTGATCGTCACGGCCCGAAACCATGGTGGCGGTCAGCGAGACCGCCACCTCGCACACCACCGCTGCCGCGACCACTACGAGAACCATGATGAGAAGATGGGGATCCACACCTGTAGCTTGCGCATTCCCGCCGGCCCGTTGATCACCGAATCGGGGGATATACCAGGTGGTTTCGCAGGACCTTTCAGCGCCGGAGCGCGCCCAGGCCGGCCAGTCCCGGGTCGAAGGTTGCCCGTGCGGTCACGGAGGTGGCGGCGGCCGCCACGACGACGCCGGCCTCACCTTCGTAGCCTCTGGGAAAGACGATCTCGGCACTGTCGGGTCCGTCACGGTGGGCCATCAGCCAGTCGTAGAGCAGCCAGTCGACGGCACACGTGACGGCCAGCGGATCGGCCTCGGCGACCCGTGATGCCACGACCACCGATCTGAGCGCATCCAGGTGCTCCCGGCGTGCGCCGTCCTTGTTCACGCCCGAGCTGTCAAACATCAACATCGACAACGTGAGCGGAAATCGTTGTCCTGTATCGGTTCTCACCACCCACCGGCCACCCAGCCACGGCCGGTTGGGATCCACTTGCCGCATCTCCCCAAAGCCGCCCACCACCCCGAGGGTGGGTTCGTCCAGTTGCCCGTCCAGCGGTGCCGGTCCCAACAGGCCGAGCGACTGCCGGGCGCGGATGGAGAACAGGGCGGTGGTTCCGATGATCTTTCCAGCGCGCAGGTCGGGCTTGACCCCGGCGAGGTCGCCGGCGGCCGCGTACTCGAGACACAACCGGTCCAATGTCCGGTGCAGCTCAATCAGGAGGTCGCGCTCGGCGGCATCAGCGGGACTCCTTCCCCCGCCCAGGATTTCGCCGAACGACTCGGCCGCGAAGATCAACGCGTCGTCGAGTGCTTCCAGGTGCGTGGCCACCAGCCGATCGGCCTCGTCGTCGTCGGCCACCAGCTGCGGAAGCGAGGTGCGCATCCCCGCCGATGTGACCCAGTAGAACCCGGTCTGCCCGTCAGTCTGGACGATGCGCGGTCTCATCGCCGTCGCCAAATCACGACCCGATTGTTTCCCGAGTCCGCAACCGCCAATCGGTCCCCACTCAGCGACAGCCCGTACGGCCAACACAGGGTGTCACGCTGAACCGACGTCCAGCGGTTCTCGCCGTTGGCGCCGAAGTGCGGTTGGGCCAATACGTAATCAGCCGGGCGACCGTCGGAAGGAATGCTGTCCCACAACAGGATTCGGTTGTTGGCGGTATCGGCCACCGCCAGCCGGTCCCCCGCTAAACCGATCGCATAGGGAAACCGGAATCGGTCACCCGTGTGCGGACCGTATGGCCATTCCTGCGAACTGCTGAAGTCCGGCTGGCCAATCAAGACGCCGGCGGGACCGTCGAGGTCGGGCGGAGGTGACCAGCCGAGTATGCGGTGATTGCCGGCATCGGCGACAAGCAGGAGATCCCCGCGTCCCGCGATGTCGTGTGGCCAGCGGAAGCTCGCGGGGCCGGCAGTCTCGCCACGGTTCTCCTCCCGGTGTGCGGCGCTCGGCTGGCCTAGCACCACGTCGGCGGGTTGACCGGGGTCGGGAATTCCGTTGCGCCAACCGAGCACACGTCGATTACCGGTATCGGCGACCCAGAACGCGTCACCGATCACCGCGATGCCGAACGGCCAATAAAAGGACCCGGCCCAGCAATCGGCGCCGGCGTTGGGGTCCACCGAAGACGCGTCGGGCTGTCCCAGCACGATGTCGGGTGCGACGTCACTGCGTCGCGGTACTTCGTCCCAGATCAGAATGCGGTGATGCCACGCGTCGGCGACGATGAGTCGTCCGTCATGCACCAGGACCCCGGTGGGCAGGTTCATTCCGCGTTCGGGTCCGCGTCCGCCCGCCGCGCGTCCTTCCGTCGAGCCGTCCGGCTGACCCAGTACCACATCGGCCGGCTGCTCATCGCTTGTCGGTATCCCGTGCCATAGCAGAACGCGATGGTTTCCGGAGTCCGCGACCACCAGATGTTCATCCCCCAGGTACACCCCGCGTGGCGAATACATCCACGCCATGGTCGGTTTCGCCGGTGGCAGCGCCAGGCCGCCGGGGGCCGGTGCGCCCAGCCAGACGTCGGGCGACCAGCCGTCGGTGAGGTCGAGTTCGGCCACCGGGTCGACCCGCGGGGGTAGCGCGGTGATGTTGCGCCGGACCGTGTAGCGGCTCATCCGCGCACTCGGACCCAGACGTCTCCGTTGTCCACGCGCAGTGGCAGCTGTTCGAGTTGCGCGCCGGGTGCACTCAGGCATTCGCCCGAGGACGCGTCGTAGCAGAAACCGTGCCACGGGCAGGTCAGGGTGCCGTTGCCCGCGTCGAGGATCGCGTTGTCCAACGGCATTGCCTCATGCGCACATTCGTTGCGGTATGCGGACAACCGGTGCTCGACGCTGACGACGATCACCTCGGCCCGCTCTCCGGAATCGGCTGTCAGGCTGCACGCGGTCAACGCACCGTCGAGCAGTCCCGCGGCGGGACCGACCCTGGCCCACCCCTCGCGGCTGGAGGCCGGACCGATCCGGAGGGCTTCGATCGGGATCAGGGTGGGCGATGGGTCGTTGGGCAGCACCTCGACGGCCGAGATCGCGGGCACCTCCTGCACTAACGCGTCTTCGACGAGGTTGCGCAGGGTGACCGACGACATGGAGCAGCCGTTGCAGGCTCCGTCCAGGCGTACATAGGCGGTGCCGTCTTGCACCCGGACCAGGGTGACATCGCCGCCGTGGCTTTGCAGCTGGGGTCGCACCGATTCCAGCACCCGGCCGGCCTGGGTGAGCGGGTCAGGCCGAACGATCTCGTGCAGCGACAGCAGCAGATGCACCACCGGATCGTCGACCAGCTCGAAGAGCACCGCACGTGCGGAATCGTCCGCACGCATCCGGCGCACGATGGTGACCAGTCCCTCCCGGTGCACGGCCTCCAGGGCGGACTTGAGTTCTTCGGCCACGGCGCGCGCCTTCGGGTCGAGATCGGCCAACGCCGCGACCGCGTCGTCGACCCGCTTGGCCAGTTCTTCGACGCCGGGCGTCGACACCTTCGCGACCATCGTCATGTTAGGTCCTCGGAACGTAATAGCGCGCTCTGCCTGGCGATTTCGTCGAGGACGCCTCGAACCGCACGCACCGAATCGTGGTCCTGCTGCTCCTCGAAGAGGAACCGCGCCTCGTAAAGCTTGGCCTTGGCCTGGTCGAACATCCCGAGGTGGGCCAGAGCGTTGCCCTGGTTGGCCAGCACCCGGGCCCTGCCCAGCGGGTCGGTGTCGCGGCCGCGGGCCGCGAGCACGGCCTCGTACAGTTCCACCGCCTCGACGAGGTTGTCGGCCTGGTGTTTGGATGGCGTATACACCAGCGAATTAGCAAGATTCAGCTGGACGCTCGCCCACTGGTCGGGGTATCGCTCGGGTGTGTAGACCTTCAGCGCGGAACGCAGCGATTGCGCTGCCACCCCGAGACGCAGCTGGCCGGACGCTTCTACCATCGGCATCGTCAGGTACGCGGTCGCCAGGTTGGCGTGCGCCGACGCCCAGAGCAGCGGCGCCTCCTCGCGCAACACCAGCTGCAGCGCGGCGTGATAATGCGTTATCGCCTGGGCTAACAGGCCCGGATTGTCTTGGGCGCGTTCGTGTATCAGCGCCGCGATGCCCAGATGCAATTCCGCCCGCGCAACGCGCAGTCCATCGGCGCCGTCGAGCAGACGCAACGCCCGTTCGAGGCGCGGCTGCGCCTCCAATGCCGAAGCCTCATCCATATCGCGGCAGATCGATCCGGCCGCCCCAACCAGCACACCTTCAAGGCACGACGACACGTCGGCGGCGGCCTGGGCGGCGCGCTCCAGCAAAGCGACGGCTGCCGCTGAATCGCCTTGTGCCACAGCGTGACTGGCGTGTGCAGACAACGCCACGGCGGCAAGTTCGCCGGTCGCGCCGTCGACTTCGGGCACGGTGTCGCGCTCGCCGATCGTGAACAGCACCAGGTCGACCAGGATGCCGAATTCGCCTAGGTCGGCGCGCAGCTTGTCGGTGTCGACACCGTCGGGTGCTAGCACGAACCGGTTGTACCGGGTCACGGGATCATCGGTGGTCAGCCGGCCCAACGCCGCCTCGACATCACCGGAATGGGCAAGCTGCAGTGCCCGCAACCCGTCGGGCCAGGCGGCCGGTTCGTTTCCTTCCAACAGCGCCGTGCGCACCGCGTCGTGCTCGGATCCCGCGGGAATCAGCAGATACCCCAGCGGCAGCGGGAACGCCCCGAGCGGCTGCGGTCTGGCCGCCAAGGTGGTGGCGGGGTCGGCTTCAGCGGTACTGGTCATGGCGTTCACCCATTGAGCGGTCCTCGGATATTGCGTTCGGCGGCACGTTTGATCAGGTTGGCCGACAACTCGGCGCGGCGCTTGGTGGCGTGGCCGTCGATTCGCTTCCGCACCACACCGTCGGCGAACACCACGACGATCTCGACGAACCAGCGGCCGCATTCCTCGACGACGACGGTCTGCACGTCCAGGGCTTCGTCGGCCGAGCTGTCGGCGCGAACCACCGTCGGTGGGCGTTCCGGCTGTCCCCCGTCCGTCGGCCGCTCAGCCATCAGAATCACCCCGGCGGCTCCCGCCGGCCCTGCAACGGGACGCGCAGCGACTTGGTTGCATCGTCCCAGAATGCACCAGCGGTGCCCGACATTGCGCGGTCAGCGAGCACTTCGCGGATGAGCAGCGATCGGTCACCCGCGGGGTTGCGTTGCTTCAACAGCAGTCCCCCGCTGCGCGGACCGCGCAACGGGATCAGCCACAGGTCGCCGTCGCGGATCACGGCGGCGACCGCGTCGGAGGGAAATCGACTGGCCGCCAAAGCCGCATCCAGTCGCAGATAGCCATCGGCGGTGAATTCGACGACGGTTTCCGGCGCGGCGGCCGGCCGGAGGGCGGCCAGATGGTCGGCCTCGATTCGGTCGATGACCAGCTCCATCGCCGCCTGCACCGGTGCCGACAGGTCTGCGCCGAGTTCCACGGCTTCCACCTCGACGAGATAGACGGTGATGTCGGTCGGGCAGTCCTCGCCGAGCGCCCAGCGGGCGAACGCGATGGCGTGGTCCCATCGGAACGAGTGGGTATGCAGGCCCTGCAGTGGCGGTAGGTCCGCCAACTCCGCTCCGGGCACCTTGAAGATGGTGCCCGGCGCCGAACCCGTCGCCGCGGCGTCGACGATGACCACCCGCTGGGCGCCGCGCATCTGGAACGCCACGTCCATTCCCGCGGTACCGCCGTCGACCAGACGTGCGCCCTCGGGCATGCCGCGTTCCCAAAGATGGCGGATCAGAACGGGTCCGACACCATCGTCACCGCGCAACAGGTTGCCGCAACCGACCACCAACACCGCACACCCCGGGGGTGCGAGGTCGTCCGTGTCGTCGGCAGGTCCCAAGCCGCAGTCGTGCGCAGTCAGCGTCACACCATCCCGTTGATCACGAACCGGGACAACTCTTTACCCGTCTTGCCGTCATAGGCGTGCACGGTACACACCAGACACGAGTCGAAGCTGCGCGCGACGTGGCCGAGTTCCACCGGATCCTCGGGGTCCACGATCGGCGAGCCGACCAGCGCACTCTCGATCGGACCGAGCACCTGTCCACTGTCTCGTGGACCGATGTTCCACGCAGTGGGGGTTACCACTTGATAGTTCTTGATCTTGTTGTCCTCGAGCACAATCCAGTCCGAAAGCGCACCACGCGCGGCTTCGGTGGAGCCGAACCCCATGCCCTCGGCGTGCTCAATGGGCTTGGAGTAGAAGCTTTCCTTGAGGTCGAGCTGGTCGAGCCACTCGCGGGTCCACTTGTAGTACTTCGGGCCCTCGTGCATGCGTGCGAGCTGGCGGACCATGACGCTGGGTCCGATCTTGTTGTACATGTCCACGAAGAGCGGGTCGTTGTCCTGGTGTGCGGCGGCATTCGGACCACCGGCCGCCATCCGACGAGCCAAGGGGCCAGCTTCCAGAGGGATATTGCCCAGGTTGCCTACGGCATACCGAGGCGACTTGGCCCAGCTGTACTTGCCGTCTTTGCGGCCCTGCTCGGGGTCGATCGGAATGGTCTCACCTTCGAATGGATGCAACGCGCGGCTGCCCTCGTAAAACGAGTGCGTGACGTCCTCGCGAACGTTGGCCTGGTCGAACTCGTACCACTGACCCTTCGCGTACACACCGGAGCGGCCGATCAATGCGGCATTGCGCCCGTCAATGGTCGGATTCTCATACAGCGACGGGTCGAAGTAGGTGCCAGT
Source organism: Mycobacterium ahvazicum (assembly GCF_900176255.2). GTDB lineage: Bacteria > Actinomycetota > Actinomycetes > Mycobacteriales > Mycobacteriaceae > Mycobacterium > Mycobacterium ahvazicum. The sequence continues at coordinate 40,759 of NZ_FXEG02000003.1, read as the reverse complement.
GGCGATGTAGTTGCCGACGCCGGCGCCGTACTTGTCCAGCCCGACGTCCAGGCAATAGCGGATGAAAAAGCCGCAGTCGCTGTTGTATTGGGATTCGTTCTCGTCCACCCAGGCCAGCACGTCTTCCCAGGTCTTGTTCTCCAGCCAGCGGTCGATGGTGCACCCGAGCCAGCGCGCTTCCAGCCAATTGTCCTTCCAGTGCTCGAGGATCGCGATCGAGCGGGTGACGTCGGACAGGGTCGGCGCGCACATCACCCCGCCGGGCACCATGAAGCTCGAGTGCGGCCACTGGCCGCCGAAGATCGCGTACACCTCGACCGGCTTTGCCGAAAGCACCACGCCCGGTTGATAACTCGTACCGACGTAGGGGGCGAACCGACGCACCGCTTCGTCGTAGAGCTTGGACTTCCCGTAGTTCTTGTTGGTCAGGTCGATCGCGAACAGCGCGTAGAAGTAGCGCGGGATGGACTGCAGTGTTTCGCAGGCCTGGCAGATGTTGCGCACCAGGGTGGCGTTGGGCGGCATGTGCGTTCGCCACGCGGTGTCCAACGCGTACGCCGACTTGTAGAGGTGGCTGCCGCCACAGATGCCGCAGATGCGCGGACACACGATGAGGCCGGCCTGCGGATCCTTGCCGCGCAGGATGATTTCGAAGCCCCGGAACATCGCGGCCTCGGTCCAGGCCGACGTGACGACGCCGTCCTCAACGGTGACGCGAACGTCGAGGTCTCCCTCGACGCGGCCCAATGGGCTGACATAGAGGTCGAGCGCAGTCATAAAAGATCCTCTCTAGGGCTTACCGGGATTTGGAGCACTACCAGGGCTGTGGGTGTGGCGGTCGTCAGACCACGAACATGTCTTCTTTGGGCCATTGCGGGGCGGCGGTGCGGGCGGCCGCAGCGGGCGCCCTATAGGTCAGGGGATCCGATCCCTCCGGCCCTTCCCTCGGGATCATGCCGCTGACCTTCTGCGTCTTGAACACGGTCCCCGGCGCGAGATCGAAGTGCGGGAATTCCGGTTCGGTGCAACCCAGGCAAGGCATACCGGCTCGTGTCTTCGACGACTGGCGGTTCCACAGGATCCGGTTGCAGGGTGAGTGGGTCATCGGGCCACGGCAGCCGAACTCGTAGAACAGGCAGCCGGTGCGGGTGCCCTCTCCGAACGACGTCGTCGATTGCTTGTACTCAAAGAATTGCACTCGGGTGCAACCGGTCTGGGTGAACGTCTTGAAGAACGTCTCGGGCCGGTGTAGTTCGTCGAGGGTGATGTCGCCGGCTCGACCGGTGGCCAACGCGACGAGGATCTGCGTGATCCAGTCGGGATGGGCCGGGCATCCGGGAATGTTGATCACGGGCAAGCCCATCTTGGATCGGAAGTCCGGACCGAGAAATCCACCCTTGTCGCGCTTGTGGAATTGCAGACCCGTTGATGCCGACGGGTTGGGCTCCATGGCCGGGATGCCGCCGAAACACGCACAGTCACCGATCGCCACGACGATCTGCGCGGCCGCGGCGAGGTCGGTGACCCAGTCCTTCATCGCACGATCCGCGAACATGTCCATGCGGCCGGTGCCGTTTGGCGCCTCGATGACCGTGCCCTCGAACACGAATATGTCCAACGGTCGCTCGCCATTAGCGCAATCCCAGAAGACCTTCTGCGCATTCTTGCCGAGTTCGAGCCCCAATGACGGATGCCACAAGAGATCCAGTCCGAAATCGACAATCAAGTCGACGACATTTGGCTCCTCGGCATTAAGAAAAGACATCGTGTTTCCACTACACGCGCCGCCTTGAAACCATAAGACAGAAGCCATTGGAAACTCCTTCCGAAATGGCGGCCGTGGTCGCGGCCGCATTGCTGAATCGTGGGCTGAAGTCTGCTTTACTGCGGGAGACGCCTGCCGAATGCTCGCGCTACCTGTACCAGGAAACCCAAGCCGCGGTTGACGTCTTTGTCCTTGCTGACCCGCCACAGCCCGAACAAGCCTTTCGGTCCCCCGGGGTCCGCCGTGGCGGCCGCTTTCCCTACGACGAGGGCCTGGCCCACCTCTGCCAGCACATCGACGGCCTGCGGATCGACGAGCGGAGACCGCAGGATCTTGGTCAGCGCCGGCGCGGCAGTCGCCAGCGACGACGCCAGTTCCGACAAGCTCGCGGCCAGCGCCGGCAGATCGACCGACCCTGCGCCGGATGCCAAGCCGTCAAAGCCGGGCAGGCCGGCTATCGAGGCGCTGCGCGCTCCCGCGCGCAGCTCGCCGACGCTCGAGGCCAACGTCTCACTGATCTCGTCACCGCGACGCACGAAGCCGTCGAGGCCGGTCAGCAGGATCGCCAACAGATCGGCGTGGTCGAGCAGGCTGTTGAGCGCCGCCGCGACGGCCGGGTCGTCGAGCCGTTCGCGCAACTGGTCGTACGGCGACAGAGTGGTGACCTGACCGTTTGCCGACATGGCACCTCCTGGACGGATCGGGTGGGCTGTTCCCCGACTTCGCGGGGGCCGCAGCGAGCTGTGGCCCCGATCACAAACTAGCGGCCGGTCGGCGTTCTGCCTATCGCTTTCGCGCAGCAGCTGTCACGATTGCGAAGAGTTAAGCGCGTTGGTGCGCGCTCAGTTGCTGGGAGACTTGCATGATTGTCACCGATTGTTTAGTGAGCACTTCACCATTCGATGATGTGTCGATGCAGCTACAAGCAGGGGCTACGTGGTGTCGCGGCTGACCCGTCTGGGCTATATCGACGTCCGCCGCACGGCGAACCCGGTGCGGCGCAAGGTGCGTTCGCGAGGCGTCCCGCCGGCCCTCGCGGACAACGAGATCTTCTACACCGAGAACCCGGCCGAAGCCACCCGATTGATGGGCAAAGCGCTGGCGCCGTTGTCATTGCACGTGGGGCCCGATGACGCGGCCGGGTTTGCTGCGACCATGCACGGGGTGCGGCTGCGCAACGTCAGCATGCTGTACCTCGACGTGCATGTCGCGGCCACGGTCGACATTCCCGTGCTGGGCCAGTACTTCGGCGTGCACATGCCCATGAACGGACGTGCGATGGTCGATCACCGCGGCCGCAACTTCGAAGCCAACACGATCCGCGCGGTAGTGACCAGCCCGGGCGAGGCGCTGCGGATTCAGTTCGACCACGACTCCCCGCAGTTACTGATCCGGATCGAGCAGCGCGCCATGGCCGCCCACCTCACCCGGCTACTGGGCCGAACCCTGACACGGCCGTTGGAATTCGAACCCGAATTCGACCTTGCCAGCGAGGCCGCCATGCGTTGGCATACCGCGGTCCAGCTCATCCACAGCGAAGTGTTCCACCCCGGATCGCTGATCCAGCGGGGTCAGGGCATCGGTGCGATCGAGGAACTGGTGATGAGCACCCTGTTGCAGCTGCAGCCGTCCAATTACCACGAAGAGTTTTTGCAGCCGACGCAGCCAGATCCACGGCGGGCCGTCGTCCATGACGCCATGAACTTCATCGACGACCATCTTGCTGAGCGCATCACGATGGACGACCTCGCCAGAGTGGTCCACATGAGTGTCCGCTCGATCCAGCAGGGCTTCCGCGACGAGCTGAACATGACGCCGATGACCTACGTTCGCGAGCGCCGGCTGGAGCGCGTCCACGAGGAGCTCATGGACGCGATGCCCTCCGACGGGATCACCGTCACGGCTGTCGCCGAGCGATGGGGCTTCAACCATCTCGGGAGTTTTGCCGTGGAATACCGCAAGCGGTGGGGCGAGGCGCCCTCCGACACCCTGCGGCGTTGATCCCTCACCCGGTCGTTGCTAGGACGCGCGAGGCACCGCGCTCACCTGGCGCCAGCCGAGCTCGGGACGGGAGACCAGGTGCTCGATGAGCAACTCGGTGGCCATCGGTGGCGTGGGTTGGCTGACGACATGCCAGGGCCGCTTGATCGGAGTGCCCGGCACGGCTAGCTCCACGAGTGTGCCGGAGTCGAGCTCGCGCTGCACCGCCTGCCGCGACACCAGCGCGACGCCCAGCCCCGCAACAGCCGCCGCCACCACCGCACCGTGCGAGCCGAGGACCAGCTGTGGCGGCGCGACGTCGAGCTCCTCGAGCAGCGTCATCAGCGTCGAGCGGGTGCCGGAACCCTGCTCACGCAACAGCCAGGTAGCCGTCCCCGGCGCGAAGCCGCCGGCCAACTCCGGGCACCCGACGACGATCAGCGTGTTCGGGCTGATCGCGCGGACCCGGACTTTCTTGCGCAAATCCTCGGGCGGCCGACCCGCGAACACCAGGTCGACTTCGTGGCGCGACAGCATCGGCCACAGCGCGCTGCGCGCGGCCACCTCGACGTGCAGGACCACCCCCGGATGTTGCGCGCGAAACGACGCGAGCGCCGCCGGGATCAGCAACTCCCCCGCCGATGTCACCGCGGCCAGCCGGATCGAGCCGTTCTCCGGATCCGCCTCGCCGCGTGCGGCCAGAATCGCCTCGTCGTGCAGGCCAAGGATGCGGCGCGCGTACTCCACATAGCGCAGACCCGCCGGCGTCAACCGCACTCCCCGACCGTGCCGATCGACCAGCGTGATGCCGATGTCGCTGCTCAAAGCGCGCAACGCCGAGGAGATCGACGACTCGGTGACCACCAGGCGTTCGGCGGCCCCGCGCACCGACCCGGTATCAGCCACCTCGACCAGCGCCCGCAGGCGCGCGTTTGTTGTCATGCCGTCTCCCGCGTCTCGAACACCCGGCTGGCCAATAGATCTACCGCTTCGATCGTGGTCAGCTCGGCCAGACCGACCGGCGTGTCGGCGCCGGCAAGAAGCCGGCGCGCGTGCCGCAGCCGGGCCCGCTCCAGCGCGTTGCGTACGCTGCGGGCGTTGGCGAACCACGGCTGGTCGCGACGTAGCTGGAGGTATCTGTGCAGCACGCCGCGGGCCTCCTCGGAGAACCGGTAGCCCAGGCCGGCGATCATCAGTCCCGCGATGTCCTCGAGTTCGCCGACGGTGTAGTCCGGGAACGTGATGTGGTGGGCGATGCGACTCTGCATCCCGGGGTTGGCCGAGAAAAACTGGTCCATTTTGTCCGCGTAGCCGGCCAGGATGACCACCAGGTCGTCCCTGTTGTTCTCCATCACCTGCAGCAGGATCTCGATGGCTTCGCCGCCGTAGTCGCGCTCGTTCTCGACCTTGTAGAGGTAGTAGGCCTCGTCGATGAACAGCACGCCGCCCATCGCCCGCTTGATGACGTCCTTGGTCTTGGGTGCCGTGTGCCCGACGTACTCCCCGACCAGGTCGTCGCGGGTGACGCTGACCAGATGGCCGCGGCGCAGATAGCCGAGCCGGTGCAACAGGTCGGCCATCCGCGTTGCCACCGTGGTCTTGCCGGTACCGGGGTTGCCGGTGAAGCACATGTGCAGAGTCGGCTGAGCTGCCTGCACGCCGAAACGTTCCCGCATGCGGTCGACCAGCAGCAGCGCCGCGATCTCCGCGATGCGGGTCTTCACCGGCTCCAGGCCGACCAGCTCGCGGTCCAACCCCGACAGCACCTCATCGATACCCGAGGTGGCCCGGGCGGCCGCCAGGTCGACGACTGCACCCGGGTCCAGGGTTTCCGGCTTTGGTTCCGCTTCCGGCTCGGCGAGAACCGGCCGGCAGCCGAACGCGGTCATGACGACTCATACCTCTGCCCGCTCGGCCGCTCGGTGGCATAGGCGAACGTGGTGTAGCCGATCTGCCGGTTCGCCCGCTCGGCGCGGTCCAGCCGGAAGCCGGGCTCCTCGGCGGGCCGGTTGACGATGAACGACAGCGCCGTCGTCTGCCGACCCAAACTCGCGTCGTACGCGTTGAGGCGGATGTAGCTGTTCGGGTTTGCCGTTCGGCATGCGTTGACCTCGAGCAGCACGCCCGCCGCGTCCTTGAGGTCGAACATCGGGAGCCCCCACATCTCCCAATAGATGTTGCGCGGATGCGGGTCGTCGGTGAATTCGACCGACAGCGGCCAGCCGTGGTCGAGTGCGTAGTTGATCTGCGCGGTGATCTCCTCGTCTGTGAAGTCGGGCAGATACGAGAAGGTGCCCTGGGTGATGCGCATGATTGGCTCCTTTGGCTGTGTTGATAGTGGCGACCCGCTTCGCCCGGCTCGCGCCGGGCTCGCGATCGCCACGGCTCAGGCCCGAGTGGGCGTCGCGACAACGTCCGGGGTGTCGGTGGATTCGTAGTTGAAGGTGATGTCGCCCCAGGTGGCCAGCGCGGTGTCCAGCGCGCGGTTGCGTGCGGCGGCCTTCTTCAGGATGTCGGGGCCTTCCTGGTAGTAGTCGCGGCCTTCGTTGCGGGCCTTGATCATGGCCTCCAATGCGACCCGGTTGGCCTCGGCCCCGGCGGCGATTCCCATCGGGTGCCCGATCGTGCCTCCGCCGAACTGCAGCACCACGTCCTCGCCCAGGTAGTGGATGAGCTGGTGCATCTGACCGGCGTGGATGCCGCCGGAAGCGACCGGCATGACGCCGGGCATGGACGCCCACTCCTGGTCGAAGAACAGGCCCTTGACCGGGTCTGCTTCGACGCGGTCGAGGCGCAGGGTGTCGTAGAACCCGGCCGTGGTGTTGGGGTCACCCTCGAGTTTCCCGACCACCGTTCCGGCGTGGATGTGGTCGACCCCGGCCAGCCGCATCCACTTCGAGATGACCCGGAAGCTGACGCCGTGCGACTTCTGCCGCGTATAGGTGCCGTGCCCGGCGCGGTGCAGGTGCAGGATGACGCTGTTATCGCGGGCCCATTTCGCCATCGATTGGATCGCGGTGTAGCCGATCGTCAGATCGATCATCACGATCACCGAACCGAGCTCGGCGGCGAAGTTCGCCCGCGCGTACATCTCCTCCATCGTCCCGGCGGTGACGTTGAGGTAGTGCCCCTTGATCTCGCCGGTGGCGGCCTGCGCCCGGTTGACGGCTTCCATGCAGAACAGGAAGCGGTCTCGCCATCGCATGAATGGCTGGGAGTTGATGTTCTCGTCGTCCTTGGTGAAGTCCAGTCCACCGCGCAGCGCCTCGTAAACGACGCGGCCGTAGTTGCGCGCCGAGAGACCGAGCTTGGGTTTGGTGGTGGCGCCCAGCAGCGGCCGGCCGAACTTGCCGAGGTGCTCGCGCTCCATCACGATGCCGTGTGCGGGCCCCTGGAAGGTTTTGACGTAGTGCGTTGGGATCCGCATGTCTTCCAGGCGCAGCGCCTTGAGCGGTTTGAACCCGAACACATTGCCGATGATCGAACTGGTCAGGTTGGCAATGGAGCCCTCCTCGAACAGGTCGAGGTCGTAGGCGATCCACGCAATCCACTGTCCGGGCACGCCGGGCACCGCGTCGACGCGATAGCACTTGGCTTGGTAGTGCTCGAAGGTGGTGAGGCGGTCCGTCCACACCACCGTCCACGTCGCGGTGCTCGATTCACCGGCGACGGCGGCGCCCGCCTCCTCCGGAGGGACCCCCTCCTGCGGGGTGATCCGGAAGGCACAGAGAACGTCGGTGTCCTTCGGCTGGTAATCCGGCTGCCAGTAGCCCATCTCTGCGTACGGGATCACTCCCGCGTTCCATCTGTCGGTCATGGCTCGAATCGTGTCAGCGAACAATCAACCTGTCTATCGATAATAGGCGGCTGATACTTAGGTTATTAGTTAAGTGTCCAGCGACCCCCATTCTTTCCACCATTCGGGTGACGCCGCACTATCGGCGCTGCTCTTACGGTGTGCGCACCCCGAGAGACAGGAAGCATTGATGAGCACGTGCAGGAAGATCGCCCAGGCCATGACGGCGCCCGGCAAGGGCATCCTCGCCGCCGACGAGAGCATCACGACGATGTCGGCCCGTCTCGAGCAGGCAGGCGTCACCGCGACCTCGGACAGCCGGCGGAACTACCGCGAACTCCTGGCCAGCACGCCCGGGCTCGCGGACGGCGTCTCGGGGATCATCTTCTGCGACGAAACCCTGGGCCAGGTCTTCAGCGATGGGCGGCCGTTTCCGCAGCGGGTCCGCGAACTGGGCATGCTGCCCGGCATCAAAGTCGACACCGGCGCGAAGCCCTGCCCGGGTTTGCCGGGTGAAACGGTGACCGAGGGCTTGGACGGGCTCGCCGGCCGACTGGCCCGGTATGCGGAAATGGGCGCGGCGTTCGCCAAGTGGCGGGCCGTGTTCAGCATCACCGAAAGCACCCCGAGCTGGGGCGCCATCGCGTGCAACGCCAACGCACTGGCCCGCTACGCGGCGGCCTGCCAGGAAGCGGGCATCGTGCCGATCGTCGAACCCGAGGTGCTGATGACCGGCGACCACAGCATCGCCCGGTGCGCCGAAGTGACCGCCGAGGTGCACGCGGCGGTGCGCCAACAGCTGGGCCTGCTACGCGTGGACCTGGCCGGCATCGTGCTCAAACCCAACATGGTGATCGAAGGCGAAGACCACCCCACCCAGGCCACGGCGGAAGAGGTTGCCGCGGCCACGGTTTCGGTGCTGCGTGCCTGGCCGGCCGACCTCGCCGGGGTGGCGTTTCTGTCCGGCGGACAGTCGCCGACGCGTGCCACCAGCAACCTGACGGCGCTGCAGGCGCATCGCACACCGTGGCCGTTGACCTTTTCCTTCGGCAGGGCCTTGGTGTCCCCGGCGCTGGCGGCGTGGCGCGGTGATGAAACACGGGTCAGCACGGCGCAGGAGGCGCTATTGGGTCATGTGTCGGCCAACGCCTCCGCGGTGCGCCTGCGCGACCAGCTTCAGCCGGCCTGACCTGCGATGCCCGCGCCGTCCAGCGGGACCGTCACCGTGACGGTGGTACCCGATCCGGGCGTCGAGCGCACGGCCAGCCGCCCGCCCACCAGCTCGGAACGTTCTGTCATCGACAGCATGCCTCGTCACCTCGGTGTCGCCCGTGTCTCCCATGCTCCCCATCCTCCGTCCGCCTCCCCCCCGCGCCAGGACGCTGGTGCTGTAGAACCCCCCCGCCCCTCCCCCCCTCAGCGCCAGGAGTGTGGTCGGCAACCTCCAGTCGGGCTACGCCTGCCTCGACGGCAAAGCGCACCGTGGCGGTCATCGCGCGGGAGTGCTTTACGACGTTCTGCAGACACTCTTGTGCGATCCGGTATAGGGCCACCTCGACATGTTCGGGCAACCGTTCGTCAGCCAACTCCAGGTCGAGGTCTACCTCGGGGATCGTCGATACCAGGCTGGCCAGGCCGCCGGCCAGACCGAGGTCGTCCAGCACGGGTGGGCGGAGCCCGCCGATCGCCGAACGGGCTTCCGCCAGCGTGAGATCGACGAGATCACGGGCCTTTTCGAGCTGTTCAGTGGCCTCGTCCTGGTCGTCGGTCTCGACGGCGTGGGCGGCCGCATCGAGCCGGTAACTCAGGCTTACCAGCCGCTGAGAGATCCCGTCGTGAATATCGCCGGCCAACCGCCTGCGTTCGGATTCCTGCGCGGCGATCACCTGTTCGGCGAAACTGCCGTGCACCCGTTCCCGCGCGGCCAACTGCCGGTGCACCCGCGCTTGGTCGAACGCGCCGGCGGTCAACCGCCCGATCGCCAGCAACAGCTGAATGTCGCGGTCGGTGAACTCCCGGCGGGCCACCGTGTGCACATTGAGGACGCCGACGAGCCGGCCCGGTCCCGTCTCCATCGGCACCGACGCCATCGAAGTGAAGTCCGAGCCGCGCAACGCCGCGATCGGCACATAGCGAGGGTCTTCGTCTTTGCGGCTGGTGATCACCACGGGTTCACGGTGTTGCGCCACCCACCCCGAGACTCCTTCGCCAAGTCGGAGCTGAACCTGGCCGATGCATTCGTCGAACGGTGGCGTGGCGCCGGCCAGGGTCAGCGATCCGCCGGAATCATCGAGGACGTGCACGAAGCACACGTCGGACGCCGTGGCCGCCGTGATGAGGCGCGCGACCGCCGCCGCGACCGGCTCGATGGCCGGACCGCTGCCGGTGGCCGCCACGATGTCGAGCAGCAGTGCGACCTCGCGGTCGGCGTCCACCAGCCCCCGCACCGATCCCGTCACTGGTAGATCCCCTCGCGCAGCGCGACCGCCACCGCCGCGGTGCGGTCGTTGACGCCCAGCTTGCGATAAATGGAGCGCAGGTGACTCTTGACCGTCTCATCGCCGATGACGAGTTTGCTGGCTATGCCGCGATTCGACAGGCCGGCCACGACGAACGACAGGATTTCGCTCTCCCGCTGACTCAGGCCCTGTCGCGCGCCCGGCCAGAATTCGTCCCGTTGCAGCCGGGCCGCAGTGTCGGCGGCCCGCGCGGCAAGGCCCGCGTCGATGGCGGTCGAACCGCTCTGGACGTACTCCAGCTGCCGCACCAGCTCGTCGCTGTTGATGCCCTTCAGCAGATAACCCGACGCCCCGACCCTTAAGGCCTGGAACAAGTACTGCTCGTCCTCGTACACCGAAAGCAGGATGACCTTGCTTGCGGGGTTGCGTTCGCGGATGGCACGGCACAGGTCCAGACCGCTGGCGCCCTGCATTCTGACGTCGCAGAGCACAATGTCAGGTTGCAGGCTCTCGATGACCTGGAGTGCATTTTCGGCGCCCACTGCCTCGCCGACGACCCGCACGCGGTTCCGGAAAGAGGCGAGCATCGCTTTAAGGCCCTCGATAACCATTTCGTGGTCGTCAACCAAAACGACCCGAACGGGCCCGGTAATAGGCACTGCAGTAACCGCCGTCATGCGAACACGATAATTGCCGAGTACCAATGTCGTCATCTCCTTTTGCTGGATTTCACCGGTGAGAACATCACCCCGGATTCCCCCGCGTTGGGGGATTCAGCGTTGCCGCATTGCGCCCTAACGTGCTGGCAACGAGTTTCAGGGAGGAATCGCTTTGGTGACACCAACTTTGGTCGCGTCCGTGCTGCCGGCGGACTTCGCCGAACTGGGCCGCGACGTCGCAGAGATCGAGCGCGCCGGTGTCGACCGGATCCAGTGGGATGTCATGGACGGACGGTTCGTCCCAAATCTGACCTTCGGTCCCGACGTGATCGCGGCCTGCCGCGACCGAGTCACAATGGGTTTCGAGGCGCACCTCATGGTCGAGGATCCTGACCCGATGCTGCCGCGCTGGGTGATCGAAGCCGGCTGCGAAATCGTGATCGTGCATGCCGAGGCGTGTCGGCACCTGCACCGCACCCTGTCGAGCATCCGCGGCCTTGGCGCCCGCGCCGGCGTCGCCCTTAACCCGGCTACCCCGCTGGGCGCGGTCCTCGATGTGCTCGACGTCACCGACCTGCTGCTGATCATGACGGTCAACCCCGGGTTCGGCGGGCAACGCTATTTGACCAGCATGGAACCCAAGATCGCGGCCGCCAGAGCTGAAATCGACCGGCGCGGACTGGATATCGAGCTCGAGGTGGACGGCGGTATCGGACCGGGCACCATCGCCGCCGCCGCAGCGGCCGGAGCCGACGTGTTCTGCGCCGGTTCGGCGCTGTTCGCCGGACCGAACATGACCGAGGCGGCGCACGCACTTCGCGCAGCCGCCCGCGAGACCAACGGAAGGCTGGTGGCACCGTGACCATCACACCCAGAACGACCAGCACACCAGGAACCACACTGGCCCCCGACATGACCGAACCATCAACCGGCACGGACGAATTGGACCGGTTAGCCATCAACACGCTGCGGTTCCTGGCCGCCGACGGTGTGCAGGCCGCCGGCAGCGGACATCCGGGACTACCGTTGGGTGCCAGCGCGATCGCCTGGACGTTGTGGTCGCGCCCCCTGCGCCACGCCCCCGCCGATCCGCGTTGGCCCGACCGCGACCGCTTCGTGCTGTCTGCCGGCCACGGCTCGATGCTGCTCTACTCCCTGCTACACGTGTTCGGCTACGACATGCCGGTCGAGCAACTGCGGAAGTTCCGGCAGCTGGGCTCGCTGACTCCCGGACACCCCGAGTGCGGTCATACCGCGGGCGTCGAAACCACCACGGGCCCACTGGGACAAGGGCTTGCCAACGCGGTCGGAATTGCGTTGGCCGAACGGATGCTGGCCGCGCGATGCAATACCGATGAACACAGCGTCGTCGACCACCGCACCTGGGTGCTCGCCGGCGACGGCGACTTGATGGAAGGCATCAGCCACGAGGCCGCATCACTGGCCGGGCGCCTCCGGCTCGGCAAGTTGATCGTGATCTTCGACGACAACGACGTCACCATCGACGGATCGGCCTCCCAAAGTTGCACCGACGACGTCGAGGGCCGGTTCAGCGCCTACGGCTGGCGTGTGCTCGGCGTCCCCGACGGGAACGACGTGGCCGCCCTCGACCACGCGTTCACCGAGGCGGTTCGGACAGACGGCCGGCCCACCTTCATCCGGGTGGGCACGATCATCGGCTTTGGGGCGCCCGGCATCGAAGGCACCTCCAAAGCACATGGGAGCCCGTTGGGATCGGAAGTGCTGCATGCCATGCGCTCCCGTTTGGACTGGCCCGACGAGCATTTCCACGTGCCGCTCGCGGTCAGCGCGACCGCCGCCGTGGTGGCTGCGCGGGGCAGCGCGGCGCATGCGCGGTGGGCTCAGATGCATGCGGCGTGGCAGGTTGACCATCCGCAGCTTTCCGCGGACTTCCCGCTCGACACGGTTCCCGCCGCCGACGACCTGTCGGTGCTCACGCCGCTGGCCGACGGCCTGGCCTCGGGTGGAACGTCGGCCACTCGCAAGGCATCCGGTGCGGCACTGGCGGCGTTGGCTGCCGCCTACCCGGGGCTGGTCGGCGGATCCGCCGATCTGGCCGCCTCGACCAACACCGCGATCCCCGGTGGTGACATCACACCGGAGGACTACAGCGGCCGCACGATTCATTTCGGTATTCGCGAGCACGCGATGGCGGCGGTGATGAACGGCATCGCCCTGCACGGCGGGCTGCGCCCCTTCGGCAGCACCTTTCTGGTGTTCGCCGACTACCTGCGCCCGGCTTTGCGGCTCTCGGCGCTGATGAAATTGCCTGTGGTGTATGTGTTTACGCATGACTCCGTGCATGTCGGTGAGGATGGCCCGACCCATCAACCGGTTGAACAGCTGGAGTCGCTTCGACTGATTCCGGGGCTGACCGTGCTACGCCCGGCCGACGCTGCCGAGACCGCGCTGGCATGGCAGCTGGCGGCGGACAACACCGACGGCCCTACCGCTTTGGTGCTCAGCCGACAGGATCTTCCGGTACTCGGCGGTGCCGGGCTGGATGACGTCCGCCACTACGGCATGCGGGTGGTGCGGCCGGTAGCCGATACCGCTCATGTGATGCTGGCGGCCAGCGGCTCGGAGGTCGCCTTGGCACTCGAGGCCGCCGAATTGCTCAGCGAGCACGGGATATCGGCGATCGTCATCTCGGTGATGTGGCGCGAACGCATCGCCGCCGCGCTGCAGGCCGACGGCACCGCACTGCCCGATCTGCCGGTCGTGTGGATCGAAGCCGGCGTGAGCAGCGGCTGGCGAGCTCTGGCGCGGCCGGCGGACACGGTGATCGGCATCGACCGCTTCGGCGAGAGCGGGCCGGGCCCCGAGGTGGCAGCGCATCTGGGCCTGACCCCGGCGGCGGTCTTCGACGCCGCGCTGCGCAGTATCGCCGCGGCGTCCGGATGACTCGTGACGCTAGAGGCGGCCATCTTCGACGTCGAGATCTCCGGGCGGACCGGACCTAGCAGATGCGCGGAAGTTGCTCGCCCAGTTGACGTTCGATGACCTGTGTGGTGCCAAACGGCGTCCTGCCCACCACCAGGCCGGGATGTTCGGCGACAACTCGGCCGATGATCGCGGCGTTGGCCCCCTCGGGACGCGACCGCATGGCGTCCAGCACTGCCTCACTGTGCGCGGGGTCGATGAAAGCCACCATCTTTCCCTCGTTGGCCACCTGCAGCGGGTCCAGCCCGAGGAACGAGCATGCCGACGAAACCGTCTCGGGGACAGGGATTGCCGCCTGATCGAGTTCGATACCAACCGAGGCAGCGCGGGCGATCTCGACGACCGCCGCAACGAGGCCACCACGGGTAGGGTCGCGTAGCGCGTGCACGCCGGCACCGGCGGTGGCGAGCATGGCCGCAACCAGTCGGTGCAGCGGTGCGCTGTCGGTCGTGACGACGGTGCCGAAGTCGATGCCCTCGCGCACGCTCATGATGGCGACGCCGTGTTCGCCCAGGTTGCCCGACACGATGATGTGGTCGCCGACGCGGGCCCTCTCCGGCCCGACGTGCACCCCCGCCGGCACGACACCTATCCCGGCGGTGTTGACGAAAAGCTGGTCCGCACCGCCCCTGGCAACCACTTTGGTGTCACCGGTGACGATGCCGACCCCGGCGGTGGCGGCGGCCCTGCCCATGGTTTCGGCGACCGCGCCGAGCACGTCCAGATCGAGTCCCTCCTCGAGAATGAACCCGGCCGTCAGCGCGAGCGGTTGGGCTCCGCTGCAAGCCAAGTCGTTGACGGTGCCGTTGACCGCCAGGTCGCCGATGTTGCCGCCCGGAAAGAAAAGAGGTTGCACCACATAGGAATCGGTGGTCAGCGCGATCCGTCCGCCCGCGATGTCGACCAATGCGGAATCACGGGGCGCGCCGGCCGCGCCACCGAACGCGGGCAGAAATAGATTCTCGATCAGTTCCTCGGAGAGCACACCGCCACCGCCGTGGCCCAGCACAATGCGTTTCGTCTCGCGCAACGGCAGCGGACACACCCAGTCGGCCGGATCGGTGGCGACGCGAGACTCAGGCATGGGCAGCGGCTTCCAACCGCCGGAACTGGTAGTAGGCGGCGCAGGCGCCTTCGCTGGACACCATGGTCGCGCCGAGCGGCGTGCGCGGTGTGCATGATTTTCCAAACGCCGGACATTCGTTGGGTTTCAACAGGCCCTGCAACACTTCCCCGCTGTGACATTCCGCCGATTCGGAGACCCGCAGATGCCCGACCCCGAACTTCAATTCGGCGTCGAACTCCGCGTAGCGTGGGGACAGCGTCCATCCGGACTTCGGGATCAGGCCAATGCCGCGCCATTGTCGATCCGTCACCACGAACACCTCCGCGAGGGTCTGTTGCGCGACCGCGTTCCCCGCGGCGGTCACCGCGCGCGGATAGGCGTTGCGCAGCTGTGGGGTGCCCGCCTCCAGCAGGTCGACAGCTTGCCGCACGCCTTCGAGCAAGTCCAGCGGCTCAAAACCGGTCACCACGATGGGAACCCGGAATTCATCGACCAGCGGCCCATATTCGCCGGTGCCCATCACCGTGCACACGTGTCCGGCCGCCAGAAAGGCCTCGACCCGGTTGGTCGGAGAGCTCAAAATCGCCGTCATGGCCGGGGGCACCAGCACATGCGAGACCAGCATGGAGAAGTTGGTGAGCCCGAGTCGCTGCGCGTGCACAACCGCCATCGCGTTGGCCGGCGCGGTGGTCTCGAAGCCGACACCGAAGAACACCACCTGCTTGTCGGGATTGTCCGCCGCCACCCGAGTGGCGTCCAACGGCGAGTACACGATTCGGACGTCACCACCCCGAGCGCGCACACCGAACAGATCCTGACTACTGCCCGGCACCCGCAACATGTCACCGAAGGAGCAGAAGATCACGTCATCGCGGGCCGCGATCTCCAGCGCACGGTCGATCATCTCCAGCGGCGTGACACAGACCGGGCATCCGGGTCCGTGAATGAATTCCACCGCACCGTCCAGCAATTGGTCAATTCCGTTGCGAATGATCGAATGTGTCTGCCCACCACAGACTTCCATGATGGTCCAAGTCTTGGTGACGCGCCTTTTGATGTCGGCGACCAAGGTGCGCGCGGCCGCTGGATCACGGAATTCATCGAGATATTTCATGCCGGCTCCCTCCTGCCCTGGCCTTCGTCGCCGGCCAGCTCCTCGTCCAGCACGCCGAGTTCGTGGAACATTCGTAACGTCTCATTTGCCGAGGCCTCGTCGAGTCGGGTGATGGCGAATCCGGCATGAACGATGGTGTACTCCCCGATCTGCATGTCCGGAAGATAGGCAAGGCACACGGTTTTGGTGGTGCCGCCGAAGTCGACGGTGCACATCCGCGTCCCCGCCTCGTCCCAGGTGTCGATGACCTTTCCGGGAATTCCGAGACACATAGTTATGCCCCCCTTTCTTGCCGCCGTGCCGCGATCACGGCCTGACCTAACGCAAGTCCGCCGTCGTTGCACGGCAGCACCGCATGAGTCAGCACCTCGAAACCATTGTCGGCCAATTCGCTACGCAGACCGTCGCGCAGCACCCGGTTGACGAACACACCGCCGGTCAGCCCGACGGTACCGACGTCGCCGGCCACCTGACCGACCGCCTCAGCCGTGGCTCGGATGACGGCGGCGTGGAACCCGGCGGCGAGGTCGGCCGGCGTCGTGCCGGCTCGCAGTCCCCGCACCAACTCGGTGATCAACGGCATCGGGTCCAACTCACCGTCGGTCACCTCGAAGTCCAGCGGTGCCGGTCGGCCCCGGCGCGCCAGGTGCTCGAGTTCGACGGCCGCCTGCCCCTCGTAGCTCACCTGCTGGCACACGCCGAGCAGGCTGGCGACCGCGTCGAACAAGCGGCCCATGCTGCTGGTCTGGACGCATCCGATGCCACGCGGAAGCTGTTGGGCAAGGACGTAACGTGCCTGCGCACTGAGACTCTCGACGGCCGGGAGATCCGGCGCCCACTCGATTCCGGCGCGGTACAGCAGGTCCAGGGCGATGCGGGCCGGCTGACGCACGGCCCCGTCGCCGCCGGGCAGTGCGAACGTCTTGAGGTGTCCGACCCGGGTGCAGGCGGCCGGGTCGCTGACCATCAGCAGTTCACCGCCCCAGATGGTGCCGTCGGTGCCATAGCCGGTGCCGTCGAACGCGACCGCGAGCATCGGGGAGGCGAGCCGGCCGTGCTCGGCCAGCAGCGATACCGCGTGGGCGTGGTGATGTTGCACCCGCACGACCGGCCGCTCCTGCCGTTGCGCCCAGCCGGTGGTGGCATACGACGGATGCAGATCACACGCGATGACCGTGGCATGCCGGTCGGTCATGAACGCCAGGTGGTCGAGCGCCGACTCGAAACAGGTCTGGGTCCGCGGGTCGGCCATGTCGCCCAGGTGCGACGACAGGTGCGCGTTTCCGTCGGAGGACAACAGACAAAACGTGGTCTTGAGGTCCCCACCGGTTGCCAGCACGACGGGGGCGTCGGCCGCCGCGGGGACCGAGACTGGAAGCGGCGCGTAACCGCGGGATCGTCGGATCGGCACCACGCCGCCGTCGTCGTCAACCGTGAGGACCGAATCCTCGCACGGCACGTGGATGGGCCGGTCGTGCGTGAGCACGGCATCGGCCAGCCCGTCGATCCAGGTCAGGTCGCGATCGCGGAAGACGATCGGCGATCCCCCGTTGTTGGCCGACGTCATCACCAACGGCACCGGCCCCAAACGATCGAAGAGCAGATGGTGAACGGGCGAGTAGGCCAGCATCACGCCGATTTCGGACAGTCCGGGCGCCACGCCGGCGAGCATCGAGTCGTCCCGGGCGGCCCGCAAGACTATCGGCGCCGCGGGCGACTGCAGCAGTTCAGCCGACGCGGCGTCGATATGGCAAATACGTTGCGCCGCAGTGATATCCGCTACCATCACCGCAAACGGCTTGGCGGGTCTGCCTTTTCGGCGCCGCAGATCCGCGACCGTCGCGGCATTGTCGGCTCGGCAGGCAAGATGGAACCCGCCGATGCCCTTGATGGCGACGATCAGGCCGTTCTCGAGCGCGTGCGCGGCGGCGGCTAGTGGTTCGAGGCCACCACCGGGACCGCGCCAAGACAGCGTCGGTCCGCAGTCGGGGCAGGCGATGGTTTGCGCGTGGAACCGTCGGTCGGCGGGATCTCGGTACTCGGCCGAACAGGTGGCGCACATCGGAAACTGCGCCATGGTGGTCGCGGGCCGGTCGTAGGGCAGGTCGGTGATCACCGTGTAGCGCGGGCCGCAGTTGGTGCACGTGATGAACGGGTGACCGTGACGACGGTCGTCGGGGTCGCGGAGTTCGCGCAGGCAGTCGGCGCAAACGGCGATGTCCGGAGGCACCAGCGTGCGTCGGTCGGCGACGGTTCGGCTGTCGACGATGCGAAATTCGGATTCGCCATTCGGAGGCAGTGCGATGGCCTCGATGGAATCGATGCGAGACATCGGCGGGCGGTCGACGCTGATCGCCGAGACGGCCGCCTGGACCGCATCGGGAGCGCCCTCGAACTCGCAGTGCACCGAGCCGGAATCGTTGTACACACACCCCGCCAGGCCGTGACGTGCCGCGATGCGCGCGACCGCGGGGCGGAATCCCACGCCCTGAACGACCCCGGCAATATGGAGGCGCAATCGCACGCTCGCTAGCGCCCCACGCTGACTGCCCACCACCAACCTCCTGAGCAGCAAGGACCCCCGCGCCTATGGGCTGGCGGCACGGGCGGTCACGCCCAGGCTAGACCGGGCCCCGATGTGTCGACAATCACAATTTCGCACACAAAGTCTGCGTTTTTCCGCAGTTTATTTTCGCGACAGCGTTGTCCCCTGCGAGGCAGCATGGTGTAGTGCACGAACTGTCGCTGTGTAGGGCCATCGCCGGTGTCGTGAAGCCCCATGCGGCGAGTCGTCACGTCGATATCGTCCGAGTCCGAGTCGGCGCGCTACGACAGGTGGTGCCCGATTCTCTGGAGTTCTGTTGGTCGTTGGTGTGTCAGCACCTCGACGGCAACATGGTCGATGCCGAGCTGGAACTCGACCTGGTGCCCGCCGAGGTCCTGTGCCACACCTGCCGGCAACAGTCGCGGATTGAGTCTCGGTTCTCGGTCTGCTGTCCGAGTTGCTCGAGCACCGACGTTGACGTGGTGTGCGGCAACGAGTTTCTGGTCACGTCCGTCGAAGTGTCATGAAAGGGCAAGTGCGTGGGTAGATTTCATCGTCACGACGACGGCACGGTACACAGTCATGACCACGACCCCGAGGGTCACCAGCACGAGCACGGCGACCACAGCGGATATGCGTCCGGCTCACAGCGCATCGAGGTACTCGAGTCCATCTTCGCCGAAAACGACAGCCGCGCCGCCATCAACCGCCACGCCTTCGAGACCAACGGCATCCGCGCCTTGAACCTGATGAGCTCGCCTGGATCGGGAAAGACCACGGTGCTGGCCGCCACCCTGGACGCACTCGCCGCCGAATTGTCCCTCGGGGTGATCGAAGGCGACATCGCCACCGACCTCGACGCCGCGAAGCTCGACGGCCGGGGTGCCCAGATATCACTGCTCAACACCAGCAATGGCTTTGGCGGTGAGTGCCATCTGGACGCCCCCATGGTCAACCGAGCACTGCAGGGGCTGGAGCTGGCGGCACTGGACCTGGTCATCATCGAAAACGTCGGCAACCTCGTCTGCCCGGCCGAATTCGACGTCGGCGAGCACGCCAAGGCGATGGTCTACTCGATCACCGAGGGTGAAGACAAACCACTGAAATACCCGGTCATGTTTCGGTCGGTGGATGTCGTGCTGCTCAACAAGATCGACCTGGCACCCCACCTCGACGTCGACATCGCGACTTACGTCGACCACGTTCGACAGGTAAATCCGACCGCAGACATTCTTCCGATAAGTGCGCGCACCGGCGACGGCATGACGACGTGGTTCAACTGGTTGCGGCGGTTCTGCTCCCCAAATGATGCTGTCGCACCTGACCTCCTGATCCGTGAGACCGCGGATCAGTAGCTCGGGCGTCGCAAGGAATACACCGAAAGCCAACGGCTTTCAATCTTCAACACCCGACGATGCTCCAGCACGAGCCAAACCAGGCCGGCAACGATCGCTGGTACTCCGACCATAACCATCGTCAGCGTCCAGTCCTGGTGCCCATACGCTGCCGCGGCTACGCCGCCAACCAGCGACGCGACACCCAGCACTATCGCCATCAGCCCCGGCCAACACAGTCGGTCGATGAAGAATTCGCCGGCATGCGGACACGTCGTACGGAAATGATCGGTCGGATCTGCGGTGTCACCCATGGCTTCTCCTCGGTAGAGCTGAGACGAAGCTAGTGGTGACGACTCGATCGGCCGTCCCCCATCCGGGTGGTCGGCGACGTGATTCTAATTATGGCGTCAGCGATCCTCAGTGCCCGCTGAGCGTCAGCGTTCCCTTCGTTTGAAGCACTTTGCTGGCGGTGATTTTCTCGGTCTTACGCGCCTCGCGCTCCAGGTAGCGCTGCTTGGATTCGTCGAATTTGTCGGAGGCTTCTTCGAGTTCTTTGACCAGCGCGGCGAGATCGTCGCGCATCCGTGCGGCCTCACCGGAGAAGTCTTCCCGTTCGAAGATGCGCCACTTCTTGAGCACGGGCATGACCACCTCGTTGAGATGGATACGCGGGTCGTAAACACCGCCGACGGCGATAATTACCGCCTTACGCCGGAACTCCGGGACCGTGAACCCGGGCATCTTGAAGTTGCGCAGGATCCGGTGCACCGATTTCATCGCTTGATTGGGCGCGATGTCCAAACCTGCGGCGCTGACATCCCGGTAGAAGATCATGTGCAAGTTCTCGTCGTGCGACACCCTGGCCATGAGCTGTTCTGCGATCGGGTCATTGCTGACTTTGCCCGTGTTGCGGTGCGAGACGCGGGTGGCCAATTCCTGAAACGAGACATACATGACGGAATCAAACAAGCTCTCAGCAAACATATCGCCCTGCCGATTCTGGCCGGGGCTGAAACCCCGCGTCATTTGCTCGAGGCGGAGCTTTTCCAGCTCTACCGGGTCGACCGCGCGGGTGACCACCAGGTAATCACGCAGCGCCGTGCTGTGCCTGGACTCTTCCGCGGTCCACCGATTCACCCATTGCCCCCACGGGCCGTCCATGCTGAAGTTCATCGCGATCTCGCGGTGATAGGACGGTAAATTGTCCTCGGTCAGCAGGTTTTGAACAATCGCCACCTGGGCGACGTCGGGGAGCCGGGTCTGCCCAGGCTCCCAATCCTGGCCGTCGAGCGCATAGAAATTTCTGCCATCCGACCAGGGCACGTAGTCGTGCGGATTCCATTCCTTGAACATCGACAGGTGGCGGTTGAGTAGCTTCTCAACCACCGGTTCGAGTTCGCGGAGTAGCTGCACGTTAGTAAGGTCCTTGGACACGGAATCCCCTCAGTTATCTCTCTACATGATGTATATGTGTCGTACGGTTACATTAAGATGGCACACGCGGGATGAAGGGAAATAGGGTCCAAAGTCCTTTTACGACCCGAGCCGGCGTAGCGAGCGATCAGACGGCCACTGGCGCAGCCACTTTCGGCGCCGGGTTCAGACTCATGGCCGCGCCGGGGCATGATGGTCGCAGAGCGGTGCGATGAGCAAAGGTGAGGTCATGACCGGTCCGGAGAGCGGCACTGTAGCGGCGGCCGTCACGGGCAAAGGCCTCAGGGGCGGCGCGCTCGGACTGCTCTCCAGCGTGGTGGTCGGATTGGCGTCCATGGCGCCGGCCTACAGCCTTGCCGCGACACTGGGTCTCATCGTGGCTAGTGGCGGCGCGCAACTCTGCGGCGTCAAAGCCCCAGCCGTCGTTCTCATTTCATTCATCCCGATGTACTTGATCGCCACCGCCTACCAGGAACTCAATAGGGCCATACCGGACTGCGGCACCACGTTCACATGGGCGTCGCGGGCATTTGGACCCATCGTCGGCTGGCTGGGCGGCTGGGGCATCATCGCCGCAGAAGTGATTGTGATGGCCAACCTGGCCGAGATCTCCGCGGCTTATTCGTTCAGATTCGCCGCAGACCTGGGCTGGCTTTCGTTCGCGGACGGGACCAATAACGGGGTCTGGCCGACAGTGGTAGGCGTGTTATGGATAGCGACGATGACCTATATCTGCTACCGCGGAATCCAGGTCTCGGCCAGACTGCTGCACGCGCTGCTGGCCTTTCAAATCGTGGTGCTGGTTGTGTTCTCGGTGGTCGCACTGGTCAAGACGTATACCCTTGATGCACAGGGGGTTTCGCTGCACCCGTCGCTGTCCTGGTTTTGGCCCGGCGGTCTTGATTTCGGCACCACCATCGCCCCAGCAGCCCTGATGGCCATCTTCATGTACTGGGGCTGGGACACCGCCGTGGCATGCAACGAGGAATCCGACGACCCCAGCCGCACGCCCGGGCGCGCCGCCATCATCTCGGCTCTCCTGCTGCTCGCGACCTACACCCTGGTGACCGTGTCGGCCATCGCATTCGCTGGTGTCGGGACCCAGGGCATCGGACTGAGCAACCCCCACAACTCGAAAGACACCTTCGCAGCGATCGGTCCAGCACTGTTCGGCGACGGCATCTTCGGAAGGATCGCACTGCTGTTGCTGACGACGTCGATCATGACGTCTGCCCTGGCGTCGGCGCAGACGACGATCTTGAAGACGGCGCGCACCACCTTGTCGATGGGGGTCTTCAAGGCGCTGCCGGCGTCGTTCGCGAAGACGCACCACCGCTACCTGACGCCGACCACCTCGACCGTCGCGGTCGGCGTGGTGTCCGTCGTTTTCTACGTCCTTTTCACGCTCATCAGCGAGAACCTGCTCGCCGCGCTGATCGGATCGGTGGGGTTGATGATCGCGTTCTACTACGGGCTCACCGGATTTGCGTGCGCGTGGTACTACCGCAACACCCTCACCAGCTCAGTGCGAAATCTTGTGATGCGCGGCGTCATCCCGTTGCTGGGCGGCGTGACCCTGCTGATCGTTCTCATCTACGGGCTCAACCAGTACGCCCGGCCCGAGTGGCTGACCGACGACAACGGCAACAACATCACGATCCTCGGAGTCGGCGCCGTCGCAGCGGTTGGCATCGGCGCGCTGCTGCTGGGATCGATCCTGATGGTGATCTGGTGGGCGATCGCCCCGGACTTCTTCCCCGGCCGCACCATGACGGACGGCACCGCAGCGGATTCCGGCGCGGACGTCGCCTAATCGGCAGGCTCGTGATTGTTTCGGGGCGGGCCGAGATGGTTCGCCTGTCGGGCTGACCGTGTGGTGTTTCAGGACATGCGAATAGGGTCAAAGTGGGAAAGTAACGCCGGTCAGCTCCTCTGACACTGTCCAGAGTCGCTTCTGCAGCGCTTTGTCGTGCGATTGCTTGCTGGATCTGACTATCTTCGGATGACCGTGATTCTCGAGGATCCGGTCAGGCCCGTAGTAGTGCCCGCCCTGCGCCGCCGGGTCGGTGGCTGCACGCAGTGTCGGCAGCGCACCCATCTCCGCGCTCTGCGCCCACATGTTCCAGACCAGTTGCGCGGGTGGCCGAATCCATCCGGGCATGTTTCGCAGTAGCTCCGTCTTTGATCCGCCTGGATGCGCGGCAAGCGCAACGGTCGGGGTGCCTTTAAGGGCCAACCGGCGCTGTAACTCGTAGGTGAACAACAGATTTGCCAGCTTCGACTGGCCGTAGGCCTTGACGCGGTTATAGCTGCGTTCCGACTGCAGATCGTCGAAACGAATTTTCGCCAGGGTGCGGTGGCCGACACTGCTTACGGTCACTACCCGTGAGCCCTTGATCGGAAGCAGCCGATCAAGTAGTAAGCCTGTCAGCGCGAAGTGGCCGAGATGATTTGTGCCTAACTGCAGTTCAAACCCGTCGCGGGTGTAACCCTTATCTGTGTAGCACACACCGGCGTTGTTGATCAGCAAGTCGATACCTTCATACGCCGACCTGATCTCGTCCGCGGACTCGCGGATCGCCCGCAACGACGTGAGGTCCAGTCGTAGTACTCGGACACGGGCGTTCGGGTATTTCGCAGCGATCCGGGCCACGGCTTCTTGGCCCTTGGCCGGGTTTCGCACCGCGAGCACCACGTCGGCACCTTTGCCCGCTAGCGCGACAGCGGTGTGGAATCCGATGCCGGTATTGGCCCCCGTAATGACGGCGACGCGGCCTGCTTGGGAGGGGATATCGGCGGTGGTCCACTTAGTTCTCATCGGGAATTCTCCTAGCACTCGGTGTGCGTCTGAGGATCCATGGTTGCGCCGGTCGTCGGTTGACTAAGGATGATCTCGCGCCGCACGGCTCCGACATCGGTCGATGTCACGGTTCACCTGCGGCTGTCGTCGATGCTTTGGCGTGCAACATCGTCGCCCGAGTCGGCGGCGGCCATCCTACGTCGGGCTCGCTCCGATCCTCGGCCGATGACCCGGGCCATGAGACCGTATAGGCCTGGGCCGAAAGGCCATTGGGTCACGATGGCGCCATTCGCTCCGCGGTAATAGTTGTGAGCTGAACCCCACACCGTTCGGTTCACCTGGGTTTGAAGCCACGAGTGATAGCGATACATCCAGCCCGGCTTCACTTCGATCGCCGTGACGTGTCGCCGCTGCATCCGCTTCACGGCGCGCACGATGTACTCGGCTTGGTGCATCAGCATCGACAGGACTACCGCGCCATTGGTCCCCGGTCCATACATCATGAAGAAGTTAGGAAACGTCGGGACGGTTATGCCAAGGAATGCCTTCGGCTCTCCTTCCCAAAATTCTTGCAGCGTCTGACCGGTACTCCCCCGGACTTGCATTGTCCCAAGGTAATTCGTTGTTTGAAAGCCCGTGGCCATCACCAGCACGTCAACGCGGCGTTCGACGCCAGCCGCATCCACGATCCCGGTGGGCGTCACCGAGGCAACAGCATTCGAGACCAACTCGACGTTGTCGAGCTTGAGCGCGGGATAGAAGGAGGAGTTGAAGACCAAGCGCTTACCCCAGAACGGATAGTTGGGCGTCACGGCATCCTTGAGATCGGCCCGGTCGGCAAATTCCTTCTCAATGTTGCGCAACGCGGACCTTTGGCCAGCGTAATGGAATAACGTTCCCCGGCGAAAAGGAGTTCCACGAAGGTAGAACACCTCTGCCAGTGTCAACCACTTCAACCGAGCCCACCGGTATCCCCGCCACCCACCGATCGCAGCTCGCTCTTTAGGCGTGTAGTCGCGCGCATCTTTCGCGACAATCCAACCCGGCTCGCGTTGAAAAACATAGAGCTGCTTCACTATCGATGCAAGTTCCGGGACGATCTGGGTACCCGTCGACCCAGTCCCCACAACCGCGACTGTCAAATCCTTGAGATCGTGCTGGCTCTCCCACCGCGATGAGTGGAACTTAATGCCTTGGAATGACTCTAATCCTGGCCAGGTCGGGTAGTTCGGAATGTTCAGGAATCCCGTCGCTCCTACCAGTACGTGGCACCACGTCGTTTCACCCGTGCTCAGCGTCAGATGGTAGATGTGTGCTGACTCGTCCCACTGTGCTGATTCGACTCCCACGCCGCAATGCAGATGCGAACGCACTCCGAACTCATCGATCGTGTCATTGAGGTACCGCAGCAGCTCGGGTTGCTTGGCGTGGGTTCTGCTCCACTCGTTCGGCCTGAACGGATACGAATAAACAAACGAAACCGTGTCTACCTCGGCGCCGGGGTAGCGGTTGTGCCACCACGCACCGCCGGGCTGCTCAGCCTGTTCGTAGATTGTGAAGCTGTCGATGCGGGCCTTCTTCAGGAGCACCGCGAGGCCAATGCCGCCAAATCCCGCGCCGACTATCACGATCCGAGGCGTTCCGACGCCGCCGAACCGGCTGTGGTTGTCTGGCGCGCTCACGCTGCCGTCATCAGTTGTCGCCGAAATGGTACCCAGCGGGGCCGGCGCGGGTGTGTCGAACTGGCCGCTGAGGCGTTTGCGTTTACCGCCATTAGTGGATGTCCGTTGGTCGGCGCGTGCACGGGCCTAGAGCAGCCCGAGCAGACGCAAGTCGGTCGCGTACTTGATGATGGTCGATGCCGAAATGTGTGGGATGTCGTTGTCTGAACCAAGTTTCGCTTCCTTCACTGCAGCTCGGAATCGGTCCACCGGTGCGAAGGACCCGACTGTCGGTTCTGGGGGCTGGCCCTCCGTGGTATCACCCAACATCGCCAGCAACAGCGACAGCACCGAGTGGTGGCGCTGTCGCTCCGGCAGAGCCCGCAACCCAGTTTCGAATCGCTGTAACCACTCGCCGAAATCATCGATACGCTCGATCGAATAACCGGCATCGATCAGCCAGTCCACAAATTGGTCGAGCCCGATGCCGTCGTCGTGCGGGTTCATCACATGGTAGGTCTCGAACCCGTCGACCATTTGTGGCCCGAGCGCTGCGATCGCCTTAGACACGAATTCGATTGGCAGTCCGTCATAATGCGCGGGTCGCCGGTTACCGGCCGCATCAAGCTGGTAGAAGGATCGCGGTGCGAGACCGGTAGCCACCACACTGAGCACCATCCGAGTAACCATGTCCGCCAGATTGAGCTGGCCTGCATAAGTGGTGTCGGCCAATATCATGCTGCTGCGGAACACCGCGCCCGGCAGCCCGCATAGGTCGTGGGCCTCGCGCAGCAAGACCTCACCCGCCCACTTGCTATTGCCATAGCCATTGGCGTAGCTGTCGTCGACTATCCGGTGGGCGCTGATGACGCGGATATCGGCCTGCTCGGTGAACAACGAGGGCTCGATCTGGCGGCCGACGTCGTATGTCGAGACGAAGGTGTAGCGCTTGAGCTTTGTGGTGATCGCGAGGCGGATCAGTTCTGCGGTGCCCACCACATTGGGTCCGAAGAGTTCGCGGTAAGGCAAGACGAGGTTGACGAATGCGGCGGAATCGACGATCAGATCCACGCTTCCGGCCAGGCGCTGCCAAGTCTGCGGATTCATGCCCAGATTGGCCGCGCTCTTGTCGCCGGCGATGACCTCCAGACGGTCAGCGGCTAGTTCGCGGAAGCGCCGCAACATTTCCTGGTCGCCGCCGTCGAAGGTGCGGTCCAGTCGTTGCCGCGCATGGTCGTCGGACTCGGCCCTTATTAAGCAAATCAGCTTGCCTCCTTGTGGTCCGAGAAGTTTCAGCCATTCCAAGACGAGGTAGCGCCCGAGAAAGCCGGTTGCGCCCGTCAGTAAGACTGTCCTCACCTCGGGGCTCGGGACGGGCAGCGCCGGTGCGGCGGCCAGTGTGGCGGCGTCGATGAATTTGTCGAGCGTGAGGTCAGTGGCGTGCACCTCGTCGGAGTCGCCGTGTACGGAGGCGAAGTTGCGTCCGTGCGCTTGGCCTTTCACCAGCGAGCTCGTAATCACATGTTGACGCAGGCCTGCGACGGTCGGTGTCTCGAACACGGCGCGCACCAGAAGGTCAGCACCCAGCCTGGCGTTGATTGCTGCGACCAGACGCATCGCCGACAACGAATCCCCGCCCAACTCGAAGAACGAGTCGTCCACGCCGACCCGCTCCACGCCGAGCACCTGTGCGTAAATCTCGGCCAATACCTCCTCGACCGGGTCAGACGGCGCGCGGTAATCACTGATGCCCTCATACCCCGGTACCGGCAGGGCGCCCCGGTCGAGCTTGCCCGACGCGGTCATAGGGAACTCCTCGAGCACCACGAAATGCGCCGGCATCATGTAATCGGGCAACTGCTCGCTCGCCAGGCGACGAAGCGCGCTGATTGTCGTGTTGGTGTGGGGATTGTTGGTGTGTGCGGTGCGGCGGCGAGGCCCAGCGGAGTGGTACAGATCGGTCAGCGGTGAGATGTCTTGGAAAGCAGGGTCATTGGCTGGGACGAAAACGGCATCGAGCGTCCCGGATTCGGCGCCCCACGTGACAGCGGCGCTGTAGCCTGCGCTCGCGCCGACACGGTGCAATTGTTCGGGGGTAGCGACATCGCGTATGTCTAGGGCTTCGGCAAGCGCGTCGTCTAGCGGCATTCCCGCGGTAATAGCTCGTTCGATGTGGACGTCGGCGATCAGCCCGGCGCGCGGGATGCCGGTGACGCGGACGGTGTCGGGACGCTGTGACACCAAGTGGGTGCGCAGACCGCCTAGGCCTTCGCACTGAGTCCACGACCAGGCGGGAAAGATAGCCAGCGAGCGTACGGGGGTGGGCGCCTTGTAGACGACGACGTCGTAGCGATACCGGGTGAGTTCATTGTCGGCCAATTCGCGTTTGACTCGGATGTCCAATCCCGCCACCGATGGGTGGCCGGCGGCCCAGGAAGTGAAAAACTCTGGTGCCGCCAACAATTCGGTATCGCTGACCATCGCACGCTGGGCCCGTTCACGAATCGCGGCCGCGTCGCTACCCGGGTGACGGGCGATCGCGACGGCTGTTTGGAAGGCGCCCTGCAAGGTGTAGTTGCGCACGTCGCCGATAAACAGCGTCCCACCATTGGCCAGCCGTTCGAGTGCGTTGTCGAGGAGGTCGGTCAGGTACCCCCTGTCGGGAAAGTATTGGATGACCGAGTTGAGAATGACGGTGTCAAAGTAGTCGTGGGGCAGTGCTTCGGTGAGGTGGGCGGGTCTCGTCAACAACTCGACCCGATCCCGCCAGGGCAACTGCTCCAACGAGCGGGCGAGATTGTCGATTACCACCGGCGACATGTCGGTAGCGACGTAACGCTCACATCGTGGGGCGATCTGTGCCAGCAACAGCCCTGTTCCCGCGCCGATCTCGAGTACCCGTTGAGGCCGCAAGGCCATGATCCGTTCTACAGTCGCCGCACGCCATTCGATCATCTCCTCGAGGGGAATCGGTGCACCGGTATAGCTGCTGTTCCAGCCCCGGAAATCCGAACCGAATGCAGACTCTCCGACTGCGGCGCCATACACGTCGTCCCAAATATGTTGCCAGGCTTCGACGACCTTGGCGCCGTGGTCGGGGGTGGTGCCATGGTCGAGGCTGAGATAGGCGACGAGACGTTTGCCGGCGAAAGGGTCGTCGTGGGCGACGACCACAGCTTGCCTGACGCCCTCGAAGCTGGTTAGGGCCGTTTGTATTTCGCCGAGTTCGATGCGGTGTCCGCGGATTTTGACTTGCTCGTCGCCGCGACCGTGATACCGCAACTGGCCATCAGTGCCCCACGACACCAAATCACCACTGCGATACATCCGCGCACCAGGTGCCCCGAACGGACACGCCACAAACCGCAACCCCGTCAGCGACGAGCGCCGCCAATACCCCCCCCCCACACCAGCACCGGCCACATACAACTCACCCACCACCCCAGGCGGAACCAGCCGCAACCACCCATCAAGAACAAAAAACGCCGCACCCGGCACCGGCGAACCGATCGGCACCACACCAGTTTCGGGCACCAAGGGCGCACTCATCGCCACCCACATGGTCGTTTCGGTGGGGCCATACTGGTTGATCATCAGCCGTCCCGGCGCCCACTCATCGACCACCTCGGGCGGACAGGCCTCACCACCAACCAACAACGCCACCGACTCCAAACCCCGCGGCGACAACGCGGTAATAGCTGACGGGGTTTGACTGAGCACCGTGACCTGCTCGGCGACCAACAAGGCGTGCAAGTCCTGCGGTGAACGCACCACGTCATCAGGCGCCACCACCAACCGGCTGCCGTTGAGCAACGCCCCCCAAATCTCCCAACCCGAAATATCAAAACTGTAGGAATGCCACTGCGACCACACCTGCCCCGGACCCACCGGCACGCTGGCATCCAACGACATCACAAGCTGAGTGACATTACCGTGAGTAACCGCAACACCTTTCGGAGTTCCAGTAGTACCTGAGGTGTAAATCACATACGCAACATCGTCCGGCCCCGACCCCGGCAATGCGCTAGCAGGCCAGGAACCGGCGGCCAGATCATCGAGGTTGATCACCGCCACATCAAACCCGCCCAACCGGCCAGCCAGCTCGCTGGTCGTCAACACCACCAACGGCGCGGCATCACTAAGCACCAACCCGATCCGCGCATCGGGATATGCAGGATCCAAGGGCACATCCCCCGCCCCGGCCTTGAGTATTGCCAGCATCGCCGTGACCGCCTGCACTGAACGCGAACACAACAGCGCCACCAAGCATCCCCGGCCAACCCCGCGCCCAACCAGCAGATGCGCCAACCGATTCGACGCCTCATCAAGCTCTCGATAAGTGAGTCCGCGGCCCCCACACGTCACCGCCACCGCCCCCGGCGACCGGCCCACCTGCTCGGCGAACACCACCGGAATCGACCCCAATGCCGGCGACGGAGCACTCAACACCGCCCGATTACCCCACCGGGCAAGCACGCTGCGTTCCCGCTCACCAATCACATCGATCGACGACAACCGCCGCCCCGGCTCATCGACCATAGCCACCAACACCCGCCGCAACCGCTGCACCAACGTCTCAACGCTCACCACGTCAAACACATCAGTGCGAAACTCCACCGTCCCGCCGATCCCCCCAGGCTCACCAGACTCGGTGAAACGCTCAGCCAGTGAGAACATCAAATCCATGCGCGCGGTGTGGGTATCCACTGGCAGTGGCATGACACGCAACTCACCCAAAGACCCCGCTGCGGGGCCACCACTGAGTCCGGTGGTGTGTTGCCAGGCCAACAACACCTGGACCACAGGGTGGTGGGTCAACGACCGGGTGGGGTTGAGTCGTTCGACAAGCACTTCGAAGGGCACGTCCTGGTGTTCGTAGGCATCCAGGCTGCGCCGACGCACTTGGGCCAGCACGTCGGCGATAGTGGGATCGCCGGACAGATCCACGCGCAGCACCAAGGTGTTGACGAAGAAACCGATCAACTCATCCAGAGCCGGATCGGAGCGCCCCGCGATCGGGAAGCCGACTGCCACATCAGAACTCGCACTCAGCCGGGACAGCAGCACCGCCAAAGCAGCCTGCATCACCATGAAACTGGTCGCGTTATGTTCCCGTGCCAACGCAACGACCTGCTGCTGCAACTCGGCCGGCCAGTCGACGATAACCGTCGCACCACGATGATCAGCCACCACCGGGTAGGGACGATCGGTGGGAAGCGCCAATCGCTCAGGCATCCCCGCCAGCACATCCTGCCAATACGCCAACTGCGCCGCGACGCCACTGTCCTCGTCCTCGAGATCACCCAACCGGGCACGCTGCCACAACGTGTAATCGGCATACTGCACCGCCAACGGCGCCCACCCCGGCCCCTGCCCTGCACACCTGCTGGCATACGCCACACCCAAATCACGCACCAGCGGACCGAGGGACGAGCCGTCCCCGGCGATATGGTGGATGGCACCTGCTAGCACATACTCGCGCTCGTCGACACGGAAAAGCACTGCACGCAAAGGAATTTCAGCGGACAAATCAAAATGGTGCCGCACGACTCCGTCGATGGCCTCAGTCAATTTCGTCGCCGGCCAATCGGTGGCATCAACGACGACCCAACCGGAATCGACACGGTCGATCGGAAGAATCAGTTGCTGTGGTGCACCACCGGGCGCGGTAATAATCGTGCGTAGGCTCTCGTGGCGCGCTACGACATCGACTAGCGCCGCCCCCAGCGCCTCGGCATTCAAATTCCCGCACAGCCGCAACGCGATCGGCATGTTGTAAACCGGCGAAGGCCCTTGTAACTGCTCGATAAACCACAACCGCGACTGCGCAAACGATAACGGAATGACAGCAGGCCGCTCAACAGCCACCAACGGCTCACGCCTACCCTCAACCCGACCAATGCGCGGCGCCAACCGGGCCACCGTCGGCGCCTCGAATACCGCCCGCACCGAAACATCCGCATTCAAAGCCACGTTGATCGCCGCGACCAAGCGCATCACCGCCAACGAATCCCCGCCCAGCTCAAAGAATGAGTCGTGTACCCCGACCCGCTCCAGGCCGAGGACTTGGGCATAGATGCCCGCCAAAATTTCCTCGACAGGACCACCTGGGGCCTGATACTCAGCACTGCTGTATTCCGGTGCCGGCAACGCGGAGGTGTCGAGTTTGCCGTTGGCCGTCAACGGAATCGTGTCAAGAACCACGACCGCCGCCGGCACCATATAGGCCGGCAACCGCTCGCCCAGTTCAGTGCGGACACCATCCAAAGCAACAGCCCCCGTGGACGATTCAGTGACGTAACCCACGAGCCGCTTCACACCGGACGAATCCTCGCGGGCGATCACCACGGCCTGATCCACCCCGGCCACACCCGCCAACGCACTACGCACCTCCCCCAGTTCGATGCGGTGTCCGCGGATTTTGACTTGCTCGTCGCCGCGACCGTGATACCGCAACTGGCCATCAGTGCCCCACGACACCAAATCACCACTGCGATACATCCGCGCACCAGGTGCCCCGAACGGACACGCCACAAACCGCAACCCCGTCAGCGACGAGCGCCGCCAATACCCCACCCCCACACCAGCACCGGCCACATACAACTCACCCACCACCCCAGGCGGAACCAGCCGCAACCACCCATCAAGAACAAAAAACGCAAGGTGCTCCAACGGCACCCCGATAGGGCTGGCGATACCCTCGAGGTCGCCGGCCCCGATTTCGCGGAACGAAGCGTGCACAGTGGTTTCGGTAATGCCGTACATATTGATCAGCCGCGGCGCATCCGCATGACGGTCCAGCCACGACCCAAGACGCCGTGGCTCAAGCGCTTCCCCACCGAACACCACCGCCCGCAACGCAAGCTGCTGACCCAGCGCGGGCTGCAACCCATCAGCGGACTGCAACGCATAAAACGCCGACGGCGTCTGACTCAACACCGTGACCCGCTCAGCGACCAACAACGCATGCAAGTCCTGCGGTGAACGCACCACGTCATCAGGCACCACCACCAAACGCCCACCCGACAACAACGCACCCCAGATCTCCCACACCGACACATCGAACGCCAAAGAATGACACTGCGACCACACCGAACCGACATCGTTCGATGCTTTGCGCCCTCCAGTGGCCAACAGCTGGCTGACGTTATCGTGCGTGACGGCAACGCCTTTAGGGGTTCCGGTGGTGCCTGAGGTGTAAATCACATACGCAACATCGTCCGGCCCCGACCCCGGCAACGCGGTCGCCGGACCTTCCTGGATGGCCGGCTCCTCGACGTTGATGACCGGCAAGCCGTAGTCGGCTACCCGCTGCTCCAATCCTGCCGTCGTGAGCACCGCAACCGGTGCCGCGTCAGCGAGCATGAAATGCAACCGCGCCGCCGGCACCGCAGGATCGATCGGCACATACCCCGCCCCGGCCTTGAGTATTGCCAGCATCGCCGTGATCGCCTGCACTGAACGCGAACACAACAGCGCCACCAAGCATCCCCGGCCAACCCCGCGCCCAACCAGCAGATGCGCCAACCGATTCGACGCCTCATCAAGCTCTCGATAAGTGAGTCCGCGGCCCCCACACGTCACCGCCACCGCCCCCGGCGACCGGCCCACCTGCTCGGCGAACACCACCGGAATCGACCCCAATGCCGGCGACGGAGCACTCAACACCGCCCGATTACCCCACCGGGCAAGCACGCTGCGTTCCCGCTCACCAATCACATCGATCGACGACAACCGCCGCCCCGGCTCATCGACCATAGCCACCAACACCCGCCGCAACCGCTGCACCGACGTCTCAACGCTCACCACGTCAAACACATCGACGTCGTACTCGACGCGCAGCGCCAGTTCGTAACCGGGAGTGGCTTGCACGGTCAGCGGGTAGTGGTTGTGTTCTCGGCTGGTTAACCCGGTGACGGTGACTTCCTGCGTGTCGAGCAGTCCGGCCGTGTCGATGGGGTAGTTCTCGAAGACGAACAGGGTGTCGAACAGCTGGGCGTGGCCGGTAGCACCGTGAATCTCGTTGAGCGCTAGATGATGATGGTCGATGGTGTCGTTGTGGAATCCTCGCAGTTGGTTTAGGAGGTCGGTAACGCTGGTCGTTGCCTCGACACGCGCCCGGACGGGCACGGTGTTGATCAGCAAGCCGACCATCGATTCCGCACCAATCACATCGGCGGTCCGCCCAGACACCACGGTGCCGAAGGCTACGTCGAATTGACCAGTAACAACCGTGAGCAACTGTGCCCACGCGGCCTGCAAGACGGTACTCAAGGTGGTGTGACACGACCGTGCCAACTCACCTAGTGCCTGGGTGATCTCGGCTGAGACTCGTGCCGATCCGACGCCTCGTCGCCCGAACGTCAACAGCCCTGGCGAGGAAAGCAGGGTGGGAATCTGGAAACCATCGAAGGCCTTGGCCCAAACTGCCTCAGCCGCAGCGCGATCTTGGTCGGCCAACCAAATGAGGTACCTGCGGTAAGGCACAGCTTCGGGTAGGGGGTGCCCGTGATAGCCGCCGAGGATCTCCTGCAGCAGCACCGGCAGCGACCAGCCATCGAGCACGATGTGGTGGTTAGTCAATACCAACCGATGCTGGTCTCCTGCGGTGCGGATCAACGCGGCCCGGAACGCCGGTTGATCGGCGACGTCGCAGACCGCGATGCGCTCAACAGCGCACAGCCGCTCGATAGTGGCGTCGAAGTGGTTGTCGGCCCTGAGATCCAGGTATTGCCAGGCAAGATCTGGATGGGCAGGAATGACCTGCACCGGTTCGCTGAACGATGTGCAGAAGTCAGCGACAAGATGAGGATGCCTCTTTATGACTGCCTGCACCGCGTCCCGCAGCCGGTCCTGATCCAAGGCACCGGACAGAGCGATGTCGAGCTGCACTGCATACAGATCATCCTTCGATCCCTCCGCAATAGTGGCGTGGAATAGCAGGCCCTGCTGCAAGGGGGTCAAGGGCAGCACGTCCGCGATCCGATATTGCAGTTGCAGTTGGTCGATCTGCTGCTGGCTCAGGCGCGTTGGAACGATGTCCGAGGGACTCAGACCACCCCCACCGCGACGGACGTGTGCACAGATGCCCTGCAGTGCTTCAAACCATAACCGGCCGAGCAGGTCCATCCTCTCGTCGTCGAGTACCGAGGGCGCCCATGTCCAGTTGGCGTGTAAGCACGGACCGGCCTTGGTTTCGATGGTTGCCGAATCGAGGCTTACCGCATGTATCAACGACATGGGTATCGCCGAAGCGGCGCGAGCAAAAGACATGGCGTCCGGGTCGATAAGCCACAGTCCGTCGGAGAACTCGGCGGTACTCCCGGCTAGGCGCCCCAGGTAGTTGAACCCGATCGCGGCGTCGGAACCGCGTAGGTCTACGTCAGGATTCGAATAGCGCAGTAAGCCGTAGGTCAGCTCATCGGGCAGGCTGCGCAGCTGCTCCTTGACATCATTGACGACCGGCCCAAGTGCGGCATCCCCGGAAATGACTTGGATCCAGGACAGTTCACCGGCCGCGAGCGCAACCGGGTATTTGGCGGTGAACCACCCCACCGTTCGCGATAGGTCGACGTCGACGCCGACTCCTTCGTAACGGCCGTGACCCTCGACATCGACGCCGATCGGCGCACCTCGGGTACCGAGGAACTCGTTGCACGCCAGTCCGAATGCAATCAGCAAGATGTCTTGCACACTCGCGTGAAACGCCCGGGGCACCGGACCGAGTAGCTGCCGCGTAGTGTCGGTGTCCAACGACGCTGACAACCGCCCCGCTGTGGCGCAGGTGTCCACGTAAGGAGTCGCGGCCGATAACACCGGCGGGGTCGCCGCAACCTGACGCCATGCGGCCGCGAGCTCCACTACCGGGTCGCTGCACGCGTACTCGCGCAGCAATGTCGCCCAGGTGGCAAACGACGTTCCACCCGACGGCAACACTATACTCTGCCCGCCACAACGCTGAGCCCATGCAATGTTGATGTCTTCCAACAGGATTCGCCACGACACCCCGTCGACAGCCAAATGATGAGCGATCAAAGCAAGCTGATCCGAGCCAGTCGCCCACACCGCACTGAGCATGATCCCGGCCCCAGGATCCAGCCGAGATCGCGCCGTCACCAACGCATCCTCGGACAACGCATCCACCGACTGCAGACAGTCCGCAGCCCGCACCGATCCGACCTCGGGCACCACCAACGACCAACCACCAGCCCCGTCGTCGTCAACCCGCAGCCGCAACGCTGCATGTCGATCAAGCAGCGCCTGCAGCAGAGCGACGACGTCGGCCTGGGTCACCTTTGCCGGGGCCCGCACCACCACCGTCTGGTTGAACTCATCGACCGCGCCCTCCACATCGTGCAGCCAACTGATGATCGGAGTGACGAGCACTGGACCGACCCCCGCATCAGCAACGCCTGATTCACTGCCGGTGGAGGTCACGACTCGGGCCAGTTGGGCCACGGTCTGCTCGACAATCACGTCCCGCGGCCGACACAACAGGCCAGCGGCCCGTGCGCGAGACACCACCTGCATCGACATGATGCTGTCTCCACCTAAGTCGAAGAACGACTCGTCGATACCTACCCGCTCCACACCCAGCACTTGGGCGTAGACGCCCACGAGAACCTCTTCCACCGCAGTACGTGGCGCCCGGTAGGGCTCGTGGCCCCGATACAGGGGTGCCGGGAGAGCGCGGATGTCGAGTTTGCCGTTGACCGTCAGAGGCAGTGCATCGAGAACCACGATCGATGCCGGCACCATATACGGCGGAAGCAGGCCGACGAGTTGAGCCCGCATTCCGCTAGGATCGACTGACCCCATAAATGATTCGGTGATATAGGCTACCAGCCGTTTAACACCAGACGAGTCCTCGCGGGCGATGACGACCGCCTGATCCACCCCCGCCATGCGGGTTAACGCACCACGCACTTCGCCGAGTTCGATGCGGTAGCCGCGGATCTTGACCTGTTCATCCGCACGCCCGAAATACTGCAGCTGGCCATCCGGGCCCCAGGACACCAAATCCCCGGTGCGATACATCCGCGCACCCGGCGCCCCGAACGGACACGCCACAAACCGCGACCCCGTCAATCCCGAACGCCGCCAATACCCCACCCCCACACCAGCACCGGCCACATACAACTCACCCACCACCCCAGGCGGAACCAGCCGCAACCACCCCTCAAGGACAAACACCGCTGCGCGCGATATCGGCACGCCGATAGGCACCAAACCGGCCCCCGGTGTCAGGGGAGCACTGATCGAGGCGCATACGGTGAGTGCGGTTGGGCCATAGGCATCGATCATCACCCGCCCAGAGGCTGCCCACCGATCCACTATCTCGGTGGGGCATGCTTCACCGGCCACCACGACCGCCGTGGATTCCAGCCCTTCGGGCGAGAGCATCGCCACCGCGGACGGAGTGGTGGTAAACACACTGACCTGTTCAGCGATCAGCAGCGAGTGCAACTCCTCGGGGGTAGCTGCAACGGATTCGGGTATGACCACCACGCGTCGGCCCTGCAGTAGCGCCCCGAAGATTTCCCAAACCGAGTAGTCGAAGGCCGTGGAATGACTCTGAGTCCAGGTCCGCCCCGGCGGCAGGCTTTCGTCGAGTGCTCCGGCGAGCCACACGACGTTGTGGTGGGCGATGGCAACGCCTTTCGGCGTGCCGGTGGTGCCGGAAGTGTAGATAAAATAGGCGATATCATCTGGCGCCGGAACAGGTGGGACCGTCGCTGGCTGGGTGTCCATCGCAAGGTCATCGAGCTCAATGACGGGCCCTGCGAACTCGCTGAGCCGTGAGCGCAGAGCCGCGGTGGTGACGACCGCTGATGGTGTCGCGTCGGCGAGGACGAACTCGACACGCGCCGGCGGCAGGACCGGGTCGATCGGCACATAGGCGGCCCCGGTCTTGAGTACAGCTAAGATCGCGACGATCGCCTCATCGCAGCGCCGAAATACCAAAGCCACCCGTTCACCAGGACTCGCGCCATGCCCGATCAGCAGGTACGCCAACCGGTTTGATGCCTCATCGAGCTCCCGATAAGTCATGGTGTGACCGTCGAACGTCACTGCTCCCGCGTCCGGCGCCCGCGCCACCCGTGCGGCGAACACTTCAGGAATTGAGCTCGTTCTGGACAGGGACGCGGTCAGCGCCGATCGATTGCCCCACCCGTCGACCATGTCGCGCTCATCGGAATCAAGCAGGTCCATCGATGACAGTCGCCGCGCGGAATCGGCGACCATGCAAGCTAGCAAGCGTCGGAGCCGGCCGCCCAAATTATCGATGGCTGCATCGTCAAAGGTGTTGGTGTCGTATTCGACGCGGAGACGTAGTTCACGGCCGGGGGTGGCCTGCACCGTCAATGTGTAGTGGTTGTATTCGGTTGCAGTGAAATTGGTTACGACCAATCCTTGAGTGCCCAGTAGTGCAGCCACATCGATCGGATAGTTCTCGAATACGAAAAGGGTGTCGAACAGTTGGTCGTGGCCGGTGACACGCTGGATGTCGGCGAGCGCCAAATGCTGATGCTCGAGGGTGTGGTTGTGAGCGGACTGCAACTGATTCAACAAGCCTGAGACGGTGGTGGTAGAGGTGATGTTCGCCCGGACCGGCACCGTGTTGATCAGCAGGCCAACCATCGCTTCCACACCGGCAACGTCGGTCGACCTTCCCGACACGCTCGTCCCGAAGACCACGTCGTGCTGTCCCGTCATCTCGATCAGCAGCTGCGCCCACGCGGCCTGCAATACCGTGCTGACCGTGGTGCGTTGGTCGCGCGCCAACTCGCTAACGGCTCCTGAGGTCTCCGCTGAGACCGCGAAAGACTTGACGCCTCGTCGCCCGCGGTCCAAGCGCCCCGGAGAGCCGACGAGAGTGGGGGTTTCAAAACCGGCCAACACCTCCCCCCAGGACGCGCGTGCGGCTTCCAGATCGCGGCCGGCCAACCAGCTCATGAACCTGCGGTAGGGCGTGGGTTCGGGCAACCGGTGCCCGTTGTAGCTGCTGAAAATCTCCTGTGCCAGAACCGGTAGAGACCAGCCGTCGAGGACGATGTGATGGTTTGTCAGCACCAGCCGATGCCGATTATGCGTAACGGCGACGAGCGCAGCCCGAAAGGGCGGTTGGCTGGCGAGATCGCAGACGGCGGCCCGCTCGGCAGCACATAACTCTTCGATCTGCTCACCGACGTCGAGTTCGACGTATTGCCAATCGATTACGGGATCCGACGGGATGACCTGCACCGGCCGATCGAATTGGTCACAGAATCTCGCCACCAAGTTGGGGTGGCGGCTGATGCTGGTCTGCACCGCATCGCGCAGCCTGTCCCGGTCGAGAATCCCGACCATCGTGATGTCCAGCTGTACCGCGTAGACGTCCTCCCCCGAACCGTTCGCGAGTGTGGCGTGGAAGAGAAGACCCTCTTGTAGGGGCGTTAGAGGTAGCACATCAGCGACCCGATATTGCTGCTGCAACTCGTCGATCTGCCGTTGACTCAGCCGAGTAGGGACGATGTCGGAGGGGGTCAGTCCGCCCCCGCCCTCGCGGACATGGGTGCAGATGCCGGCCAAGGCGTCGAACCACAGCCGGCTCAGGCGGGTGATGTGCGCACGATTCAGAGCCGACGAAGCCCATCTCCACGCGGCGTGCAGACACGGGCCCGCTTCGGCATCCATGGTGCCGGCATTCAGCTCAACGGTGTGCGGCAACGGCGTTGACACAGCCGCGGCCACATTCGTCGCCCATAAGCTGTGCCCGCTGACACGCCACAGTTCGTCGGATACCCTCCCTGCGCCTGCTCCGAGACGCCCCAAGTAGTTGAACCCGATCACCGGGTCCGGACCGCGAAGATCGGCGTCGGGATTCAAATATCGCAGCAAGCCGTAGGTCAGGCCGTCAGGCAAGGCGCGCAGCTGTTCCTTGGCATCCTTGATCACTGTCCCCAGTGCCGCGTCACCGCCACAGACCTGTTCCCAGGGCAGCTCACCGACTGCCAGCGCCACTGGGTATTTGGTGGTGAACCATCCCACCGTCCGCGAAAGGTCGCTATCGGCGACCATTTCCTCGTGGCGTCCATGGCCCTCAACGTCGATACCGATCGACTTCCCGGCTGCGTCGAGGAATTCTTTGCAAGCCAACGCAAATGCGATTAATAAAATCTCCTGTACCCCAGCGTGAAACGCCGCAGGCACCTCACTGAGCAGCTGGCGGGTCGTGTCGGAGTCCAACGAAACTGACAGCTGACCGGCCGTGGCATGGGTGTCCGTGTCGGGATGAGCCGCCGGTAGCGTCGCAGGAATCGCTAAGACCTCGCGCCATGATTCGGCGAATGCCAGCAGCGCAGGACTGCGGGCATGCTCTGCCAACAACGACGACCAGCGGGCGAATGACGTGGTGGGCGCCGGCAAGCAGACGGGCTGCCCGCTGCGGAGTTGAGCCCAGGCGACGTTGATGTCTTCCAACAAGATCCGCCATGACACCCCGTCGACCGCAAGGTGATGAATGATCAACGCCAACTGCCCGGTGTGGGGCACCCACAGCGCGCTGAACATCGAACCTGCGGCCGGGTTCAATCGCAATCGCGCCGCCAGCAGCGCCTCTTCGGACAACACGTCCACCGAGTGCAGACAGTCCTCAATCCGCACCGATCCGACCTCGGGTACCACCAGTGACCAACCATTAGCTACGTTTTCGGCGGATTTCAGCCGCAACATGGCATGCCGATCGAGTAGTGCTTGCAAAATCGCCGACACGTCGGATTCGCTTACTCCCGCTGGGGCCTGCACCACCAGCGTCTGGTTGACCTGGTCGGTCGGGCCCCGCATGTCGTGCAACCAGCGCATGATCGGCGTCGCCACGACCGGACCGACACCCTCGTCGAGGACATCCGGCTCAGTACTAGTGAAGACGGCCACTTGGGCCAGACCGGCCACCGTCTGCGCGACGAACACGTCTCGAGGCCGACACAGGACCCCAGCAGCGCGGGCGTGTGCCACCACCTGCATCGACAAGATGCTGTCGCCGCCGAGATCGAAGAATGAGTCGTGTATTCCGACCCGCTCCAGGCCGAGGACTTGGGCATAGATGCCCGCCAAAATTTCCTCGACAGGACCACCTGGGGCCTGATACTCAGCACTGCTGTATTCCGGTGCCGGCAACGCGGAGGTGTCGAGTTTGC
>NZ_FXEG02000004.1 GCF_900176255.2 Mycobacterium ahvazicum | reverse complement strand
GCGCAAACGGCTGCGGTCCGCCCGGCGGCGGGGTTTGCGAGCTGATGCAGATCACCGTGCATCCGGGCATCTGGCCCATCGTCGGCTGCGGCGGCGTGTTGGGCTGCGGCATCCAGGGGAACATCGGCTGCGTCGGGCTGGCCGGCAGCTGCTGCTGGCCGGTCAGGTCGATCAGCGGCATCCGCGCCATCGGGTCGTCCTGCGGCAGGCCGATCATGTTGATCGGCAGGCCGGGCCCGAGGCCCTCGGGGTGCTCGTCGTGAGCGTTGCCCAGCGGCGGCGGCGGCCCGGTGATCGGCGGCAGGTCGACCGGGACCACGCCAGTCGCATACGCCGCGGCCCAGCCCAGCACGTTCTGGGCGTAGGCCGTCGAGTTGTTGTAGCGCAGGATCGCGGCCATCACCTGGGCCGGGTCGCGCAGATTCAGCCCGCCGCTGCACAGGTAGCGGGCGGCGGTCAGCGTGGAGTCGAACAGGTTCTGCGGGTCGGCGATGCCGTCGCCGTCGCCGTCGGCGGCATACCGTGCCCAGGTGCCGGGCAGGAATTGCATGGGTCCCATCGCGCGGGCGTAGGTGACGCGGTTGCCGACGTTGCTGGAGACGATCACCTCGTTGCCCGGCAGCGTGCCGTCCAGCGAAGGCCCGTAGATCGGGGTGACCGCGGTGCCGCGGGCGTCGACGGCGCCGCCGCCGGCATGTCCGGATTCGATGCGCCCGATGCCGGCCAGCAGGTTCCAGCTGACCCCACAGGCCGGGTCGGACACCGACATCTTCTGTTCGGCGTTGCGGTATGCGGTCAGCGCCATCATCGGAATGCCCAGCGCGCCGGGCGCACTCACCACTCTGGGCGGCGGCGGTGCCGAGGAGGCGCCCGCCGCGACGTGGAAGGCCGTCGGCGCCCGGTCGATGGCGATGACAACCGGTCCGGACAGATCGGGGACGGTCGGGGAAACCGCGGCGACCGGGGTGATGACGGCATGCACCGACGGAATCGGGCTCTTCGCGTGTCCGTGTAGTGGCTCAGGCGTGGCGCCGACGGCACCCGCGAACACCAACGGACTGATCACCGCCACGCTGAAGGCCTGAGCCCGGGTAACCGGAAGCCTCGGCTTCCGCACCGCCGCGACGGCCGGGTGGGCACCCAAGCGACCCCCTATGCGCACTCCACCGTCCTAAGTATGTGGGTCGCCGCAGACCGTGTGAGCTGCCGGAAACCTGTTCTTAGCCTCGTGAACTAGATCACCATACATAACTCTTGTGACGGGAGTGGCGCAATGGCGGAATCGGTATTCACGGGGATCTCTTAGTGGTCCGCGCCTGGCCCTTACCTGGTCCGGACCGGGTGATCACCGGCGCGTTGGCGGCTCGTCGGCCGGGATCTGCGGGTCCGGTCCAGTCAGCAGGGCGCGCAGCTCATCCAGTTCATCGCGCAGGTATTCGCGGGTCACCA
The DNA here is from genome assembly GCF_900176255.2 of Mycobacterium ahvazicum. Lineage (GTDB taxonomy): Bacteria > Actinomycetota > Actinomycetes > Mycobacteriales > Mycobacteriaceae > Mycobacterium > Mycobacterium ahvazicum. The sequence goes on along the minus strand of NZ_FXEG02000004.1, from coordinate 90,064 downwards.
CCTCGCCGATCGCCAGCCGCAGGGCGGCCAGCTCGCGCGACAGATATTCGGTGTCGGCCTTGGTCTGGGCGGCGCGGCGACGGTCCTCGTCGAGGGCAACCCGGTCCCGGTTCTCCTGCCGGTTCTGGGCCAGCAGGATCAGCGGTGCGGCGTAGGCGGCCTGGGTGGAGAAGGCCAGGTTCAGCAGGATGAACGGGTACGGGTCGAAGCGCAAACTCGCCGCGGCCAGGTTGATCGCGATCCACACCACCACAATGACGGTCTGGATCAGCAGGTAGCGGCCGGTGCCGAAGAAGCGCGCGATGGCCTCGGTGCTCTGCCCCACCGCCTCGGGGTCCAGCCGCAGTGAGAGCCCGCGCGATGTCCGCGGGGTGTAGAGCCGCCGTACCGGCGCCGACTTGCTCACGAGGCCCCCTCGGTTGCTTCGGAGCCGGGGACGGCCGCGGTCAGCTCTTGGGCGTGGGCGCGCCAGTCGTGCGGCAGCAGGTGGTCGAGCAGGTCGTCGACGGTGACCGCGCCCAGCAGGTGGCGTTGGTCGTCGACCACGGGCCCGCACACCAGGTTGTAGGCGGCGAAGTAGCGCGTCACGGAGGCCAGTGAGGTCTCCGGGGTCAGGGTGAGCAGATCACTGTCGACGATTCCGCCGACCAGCTCGCTCGGCGGTTCGCGGAGCAGTTTCTGCAGCGGGACGCAGCCCAGATACTTCCCGGTGGGTGTGGCGGTCGGTGGGCGCGTCACGAACACCATTGACGACAGCGCGGGGGTGAGGTCGGGATCGCGGACCAGGGCCAGCGCCTCGGCCACCGTGGTGTCGGCGGTCAGCACCACCGGATCCGACGTCATCAATCCACCCGCGGTGTCGGGCGAGTGTTTCAAAAGCCTGCGCACCGGGGCGGAGTCGTCGGGGTCCATCCGGGCCAGCAGCAGCTCGGCATCCGTCGGATTCAGCTCGCCGAGCAGGTCGGCGGCGTCGTCGGGGTCCATCTCCTCGAGCACATCGGCCGCGCGTTCGGTCCCCAGGTGCGACAGCGCGTCGGCCTGCTCCGACTCCGGCAACTCCTGCAGGATGTCGGCCAACCGCTCGTCGGTCAGCGCCTTGAACACCTCGGTGCGCCGTTTGACCGGGAGCCCGCGAATCGCGTCGGCCACGTCGACCGCGCGGCGTCCCTCGAACTGGTTGAGCAGTTGCGCCACCGCCTGGCCCGGCATCGCCAACGCCGACGGTGTCAATCCGTGCACGCTTTGCCAGTCGACGACGTGTGCCGGTCCACGCCGGCCGAGCCGACGCTGGCTTCGCACCGCGATCCTGGTCACCAGCCAGTCGCGGGTCCGGGACTGCTCGATGCCCAAATCGGTGATCACGACGTCGCGCCCGACCAATTCCGGCAGCTCGGGGTCGTTGACCGTGACGGGAGTGTCGAGGATCTGACCGATCGCCAGCACCTCGCCCGGACGCTGCTCGAAGTGGCGCAGGGACACGCTGCCGGTGTTCAGGGTGACGGCGTTGGGCTCGATCGCGGCGACGCGCAGAATCGGGATGAAGATGCTGCGGCGGGTGGCCAGATCCACCACCAGACCCAGCACCCGCGGTTGCTGGCGGACGATGCTGATGCTGATCACGACGTCGCGGATGCGGCCGAAGTTCTCGCCCATCGGTCCCAACACCAACATCCGCGCCAGCCGCGCCACGTACACCCTGTTGACCGATGCCATGGGAGAGAGCCTAGGCAGCCGGTCGCGCGATGGCAGCGAACCGGCTCTGGCGAGCCCTGCTAATGGGAGTGCACCGCGAAGATCATCACGATCAGAGCCACCACCAGGGTTGCGATGCCGATCACGATGCCCGCGACGGCCATGCCGTAACCGTCTTGGCGGGTCCGCTTGATCTGGTCGAGTGCGATCGTGCCCAGCACGATCGCCGCGATCCCGCCGACGCAGCAGAGCAAGCCGGTGAACGACGTGATCAGCGCCGCGATCGCCATCCCGTTGGTACCGGACCGGACGCCCTCGTGCGACCAGTAGTCGCCCGGATAATCCGGTGCCGGGTAATAGCCGCCGGGATACGGCGTGGGACCGTAGCTGGGTGGTGGTCCACCGAATTGCGGAGGTCCCGGCGGGGAGGGCGGGGGGCCGGGCTCTTGTTTTTCGCCGCCTCTGGCTCCCACCCCCCTCCCGCGTCCGCTGGTGGCGGCGCGCCCGGGGGATTCCAGGGGGCTGCCCATCCCGGCTGGGCAGGCGGCTGCCCGCCGGCCGCGTGCGGATCGGCGGCGTCTTCTCCACTGGCACCGCCGGGAGCTGTCATGGTGTTCAACCTAGCTTGCAGGCTGCCTCGATAGGGTGGGAGGGCCGAGGTGAAACTACGGCCACGGCGTAGGAGAATGAGCTGCGATGACTAGTCCTTTCCAGCCTGGCCAAGTCCCTGGTTCGACGCCCACCGGCGCGGCCGCGGGCCGGCGCGGTGTGCCGCAGTTGCCGACTCCGCCAAAGGGCTGGCCGGTGGGCTCCTATCCCACCTATGCCGAGGCGCAGCGCGCCGTCGACTACCTGTCCGAGCAGCAGTTCCCGGTGCAGCAGGTGACGATCGTCGGCGTCGATCTGATGCAGGTCGAGCGGGTCACCGGCCGGCTTTCGTGGCCCAAGGTGCTCGGCGGCGGTGTGCTCAGCGGGGCCTGGCTCGGGCTGTTCATCGGGTTGGTGCTCGGGTTCTTCAGCCCCAACCCGTGGGGCGCGCTGGCGACCGGCTTGGTCGCCGGGGTGTTCTTCGGTTTGATCACGTCCGCTGTTCCGTACTCAATGGCCCGCGGCACAAGGGATTTCAGTTCGACGATGCAACTGGTTGCCGGCCGCTACGATGTACTCTGCGATCCGCAGAATGCCGAGCGCGCCCGGGATTTGCTTGCGCGACTGGCGATTTAATTTGCGGGTGAGTCGCCACGGGCGAGTGCGTCGGCTAAGCGCAGTTCTGCTGGCGATGCTGACCGTGTCAACGCTGCCCGCCTGCGGGTCCGGCCACGGCGGCCTGGTGGTCACCTTCTACACCCCGGCCGCCGACGGCGCGACGTTCGACGAGGTCGCGCGGCGCTGCAGCCAGGAGGCCGGCGGCCGGTACACCGTTTCACACATCAGCCTCCCCAGAGCCCCTGGCGCGCAACGGTTGCAGTACGCCCGGCGGCTGGCCGGTCACGACCGCACGATGGACGTGATGTCGCTGGACGTGATCTGGACCGCCGAGTTCGCCGAAGCGGGCTGGGCGCTGCCGCTGTCCGACGACCCGGCCGGTCGGGCCGAGGCCGACGCCACCGTCGACACGCTGCCCGGCCCGCTCGCAACGGCCCGCTGGAAACACCAGCTGTACGCCGCGCCCATCGCAACGAACACTCAATTGCTTTGGTATAGGCCAGATTTGGTGCAACAGCCACCGCTGGACTGGAACGGCATGGTCGCCGCGGCCACCCGACTGCACGCCGCCGGGTTACCCAGCTGGATCGCCGTGCAGGCCCACCAGGACGAGGGCCTGGTGGTGTGGTTCAACACGCTGCTGGTCAGCGCCGGCGGTCAGGTGCTTTCCGACGACGGCCGGCAGGTCACCCTGACCGACACTGCGGCACACCGGGCCGCCACCGTCAGTGCCCTGCGCATCCTCAAGACGGTGGCCACCGCGCCGGGAGCCGATCCGTCGATCAACCGCACCGACGCGAGCACGGCGAGGCTGGCGCTCGAACAGGGCGACGCCGCGCTGGAAGTCAACTGGCCCTACGTCATGGCGTCGATGCTGGAGAACGCGGTCAAGGGTGGCGTGAACTTCCTTCCGCTCAACCGGATTCCAGCGCTGACCGGCAGCATCAACCAGTTCGGCACTTTCGTGCCCACCGACGAGCAATTCCAGATCGCCTATCAGGCCAGCCAGAAGGTGTTCGGGTTCGCGCCCTACCCCGGTGTGGTGCCGGGCCGGCCGGCCAAGGTGACGATCGGCGGGCTGAACCTGGCGGTGGCCAGCACCACCCGGCACAAGGCCGAAGCCTTCGAGACGATCCGGTGCCTGCGCAATCTGGCGAACCAGAAGTACATCTCGATCCGTGGCGGACTGCCCGCGGTGCGGACATCGGTGTACTCCGACCCGCAATTCCAGACCAAATACCCGATGTACACGATCATTCGCCAGCAGCTGACCGACGCCGCGGTGCGCCCCGCGACGCCGGCCTACCAAGCGGTGTCCATTCGGCTGGCGGCGGCCCTGAGCCCGATCACCGACATCGACCCGGAGCGCACCGCCGATGAACTCGCGATCCAGGTGCGCAAGGCGATCGACGGCAAGGGGCTGTTGCCGTGAGTCGCCTGACCCGACTCTGGAACCGCCCACCCGAGCAGCGACTGGCCTTCATCCTCGTTGCGCCCGCGGCGACGCTGATGCTGGCGGTGACGGCCTACCCGATCGGTTACGCGATCTGGCTGAGCCTGCAGCACAACAATCTGGCCACCCCGAACGACACCCGATTCATCGGCTTGAGCAATTACCAGACGATCCTGACCGACCGGTATTGGTGGACGGCGCTGGCGGTGACGCTGGCCATCACGGTGGTGTCGGTGTCGCTCGAGTTCGTACTCGGCCTGGCGCTTGCGCTGGTGATGCATCACACCCTGATCGGCAGGGGCGTGGTTCGCACCGCGGTGCTGGTGCCCTACGGCATTGTGACGGTGGTCGCCGCCTACAGCTGGTACTACGCTTGGACGCCGGGCACCGGTTATCTGGCCGGCCTGCTTCCGCATGGCAGCGCGCCGCTCACCCAGCAGATCCCATCGCTGGGCATCGTCGTGATCGCCGAGGTCTGGAAGACGACGCCGTTCATGTCGCTGCTGCTGCTGGCCGGGCTGGCGCTGGTGCCAGAGGATTTGCTGAAGGCCGGTCAGGTCGACGGCGCCGGCGCCTGGCGGCGGCTGACCAGGATCATGCTGCCGATCATCAAGCCCGCGGTCGTGGTCGCCCTGTTGTTCCGGACCCTGGACGCCTTTCGTATCTTCGACAACATCTACGTACTGACCGAGGGCAACAACAACACCGGTTCGGTGTCGATCCTGGGCTACGACAACCTCTTTGAAGGCTTCGACGTCGGCCTGGGCTCGGCGATCAGCGTGCTGATCTTCGTCTGTGTGGGCATCATCGCGCTGATTTTCATCAAGCTGTTCGGCGCCGCTGCTCCGGGTGGTGACGTCGATGGGCGCTGAGTCGGCGGGCGCGCGGCGCACCGCGATGTGGGTCGTGATCAACACGGTGGTCGTGGTGTACGCGCTGGTGCCGGTGCTCTGGATTCTCAGCCTGTCCCTGAAGCCGACGTCGACTGTCCGGGACGGCAAGCTAATTCCGTCGTCGGTGACGCTGGAAAACTATCGCGGGATCTTCCGCGGCGACGTCTTCACCTCGGCGCTGATCAACTCGATCGGAATCGCGCTGATCGCCACCGCGATCGCGGTGGTGCTGGGCGCCATGGCGGCCTACGCGATCGCCCGGCTGAACTTTCCCGGCAAGCGGCTGCTGATCGGCTCGACCTTGCTGATCACCATGTTCCCGGCCATCTCGTTGGTCACGCCGCTGTTCGAAATCGAACGCTGGGTAGGGCTTTTCGACACCTGGCCCGGGCTGATTCTGCCCTACATCACCTTCGCGCTGCCGCTTTCCATCTACACCTTGTCGGCCTTCTTCCGCGAGATCCCCTGGGATCTGGAGAAAGCGGCCAAGATGGACGGGGCCACGCCGGGGCAGGCCTTCCGCAGGATCATCGTCCCGCTGACCGCGCCCGGGCTGGTGACCGCGGCGATCCTGGTGTTCATCTTCGCCTGGAACGACCTGCTGCTGGCACTGTCGCTGACCGCGACCAAGGCGGCGATCACCGCGCCGGTGGCGATCGCGAATTTTCCCGGCAGTTCCCAATTCGAGGAACCCACCGGATCGATCGCGGCCGGTGCGATCGTGATCACGGTGCCGATCATCGTGTTTGTTCTAATCTTCCAACGACGGATTGTCGCCGGGTTGACCTCAGGCGCCGTGAAGGGATAACGCGATGGCCGAGATCGTGCTGGAGCACGTCAACAAGAGTTACCCCGATGGGCACACCGCGGTGGCCGACCTGAACCTCACCATCGCCGACGGCGAATTCCTGATCCTGGTCGGCCCGTCCGGCTGTGGCAAGACCACCACGCTGAATATGATTGCCGGCCTTGAGGATATCTCGTCGGGTGAGCTGCGCATCGGAGGCGAACGCGTCAACGAGAAGGCGCCGAAGGACCGCGACATCGCGATGGTGTTCCAGTCCTACGCGCTGTATCCGCACATGACGGTTCGCCAAAACATCGCCTTCCCGCTGACCCTGGCGAAGATGAAGAAGGCCGACATCGCGCAGAAGGTCGAGGAAACAGCGAAAATCCTTGACCTGAGCGAACTTCTGGATCGTAAGCCCTCCCAACTGTCGGGTGGGCAACGGCAGCGCGTAGCGATGGGCCGGGCCATCGTGCGCCAGCCGAAGGCCTTCTTGATGGACGAGCCGCTGTCCAACCTCGACGCCAAGCTGCGAGTGCAGATGCGCGGCGAGATCGCCCGGCTGCAGCGCCGGCTGGGCACCACCACCGTGTACGTCACCCACGACCAGACCGAGGCGATGACGCTGGGGGATCGCGTGGTGGTGATGCACGGCGGTGTCGCCCAGCAGGTCGGCACCCCCGCGGAGCTCTACGAGCGCCCCGCGAATCTGTTCGTCGCGGGCTTCATCGGCTCACCGCCGATGAACTTCTTCCCCGCCACGCTGACATCGTCGGGGTTGACGCTGCCCTTCGGCGACGTGATGCTGGCTCCGGAAGTTCAGGACGTGATCGCCGGGCACCCGAAAGCAGACAACGTCATCGTCGGGGTGCGGCCCGAGCACCTGCTGGACGCCACGTTGATCGACGGCTACCAGCGCATCACGGCGACGACCTTCGAGGTGAAGGTCGACCTGGTCGAATCGCTGGGGGCCGACAAGTATGTGTACTTCACCACCACCGGATGCGACGTGCATTCGGCGCAGCTCGACGACTTGGCCGCCGAGTCGAAGGTCGTCGAAAACCAGTTCGTGGCACGGGTTCCCGCCGAGTCCAAGGCCGTCATCGGCCAGACGGTCGAATTGGCCTTCGACACCGCGAAACTCGTCGTGTTCGACGCCGATTCCGGTGCGAACCTGACCGTGCCGAGCACGTGACGCAGATTCTGGACCAGGTCCGGGCCCACCTGCGCGACCACTACGCGAAGACGGGTCAGTGGGGTGAGCCCGACTCGGCGAACGTGACCTTTCTGGGTGCCGAGCCCACCGAAGTGCTGCGGTTCCGCAAGCGGGCTGACGGGCCAGAAGAAATAGTGCAGTACGTGTCGCTGGGATGCTCGCGCCACCCGATGGGCGATCCAGGCGAAATCGTCGTCGACCCGCAGTGCGGCCCGCGCGCCGAGATCGTGCTCTGTCTGCGAGATCCGGGGCCGGCCACCGGAATTGCCCGCAGCCTGGCGATACTGGCGGCCGCACCGGCCGTCGACGGTGTGGTACTCGTCGCTGATGCGCTGATCGATCTTGGTTCGCCGCTGTGGGCATGGCCGTCGCGGCGGGTCCCCTTCACCGCTGTGCTGTTGGGCCGCAGCGACATTGCGGATCTGCCGCTGGACCCCCCGCGCGACCCGGTGACGTTTCTGGCGGCGACGCCGATCACCGCGACCGAGGCGGCGTGGGTGCGGCTCAAAGGTGCCGAGGCCATGCGGCAGGCATGGCAGAGCGACGGTGTCGACGTGCTGGATCCGAATCGCCGTGCGGCACAACCACACTGAGTCAGCACCCGATGGCGGACGGCCTGGCTACAGCCAGTTGTTGCGCCGGAATTGGAAGTACAGGACCAGGCAGGCCAACGTCATCAACCCCATGATCCCCGGGTAGCCGTACGTCCAGTCCAGCTCCGGCATGAAATGGAAGTTCATGCCGTAGATGGCGGCGACCATGGTGGGCACCGCCAAGATACCGGCCCAGGCCGCCATCTTGCGCATGTCGTTGTTCTGCTGCATGCCGACCCGGGCCAGCGCGGCCTGCACCAGCGAGTTGAGCATGTCGTCGTAGCTGGCGATCTGGTCGGCGGCCTCGGAGTGGTGATCGCCGACGTCGCGCAGATAGCGACGGACCTCTTTGGAGATCAGGTCCTTGTTCTCCACCTGGATTCGGTGGAAGGCCGCGGACAGCGGGTTGACGCAACGGCGAAGCTCAACGACTTCGCGCTTGAGCATGTAGATCGGTTCGATGTCGAGCTTGCGGCCCGGGGCGAAGGCCACCTCCTCGATGCTGTCGATGTCGCTCTCCATCAATTGGGTCACCTCGAGGTAGTGATCCACGACGTGGTCGGCGATCGCGTGCATCACCGCGAACGGGCCCAGCCGCAGCTGTTCGCCGTCGGCTTCCATGGCCTTGCGCACGTCGGCCAGTCCGCTGTGTTCGCCGTGGCGGACCGTGACCACGAAATCCTTGCCGACGAAGACCATCACCTCGCCGCTCTGCACGATCTCGCGCGCCAGCGCCACCGACTCGTGCGGGACATACTGGACCGTCTTGAGCACCAGCACCAGCGTGTCGTCGTAGCGCTCCAGCTTGGGCCGTTGGTGGGCGCAGACCGCGTCTTCGACGGCCAGGGCGTGCAACCCGAAAACGTCGGCCACTTCCTTCATCTGGGTCTGGTCGGGCTCGTACAAGCCGACCCAGACGAAGGCCTCATGCCCCAGCATCTCGATCTGGTGCACCTTGCTGCAGGCGGCCGTGTAGCTGAACTTGCCGGGCAGCCGTTGGCCCGCGACGTAGACGGCGCAGTCGACCAGGGCATCGCGCGGGGTGGGTGGCGCCTCGGGCTCCGGACGCGGCTCGTGCGCGATCGTGCGAAGCGCTTCGGGCAATGCGTCGAAACCCTCGAACACCGTAACCTCCTCACGCAGCGCAGGTCTGGCAGAGCGGTGCTCCATGCTACGCGTACTGGTAAAACACCGAATGAAAAGGCACGCCGGGAGATCGGTTGCCCGATGCGCCGCGGTGAATTCTGCGCGGCGTCGGACCGGAGATTTCCGGCAACCGGGGGTGCGCTAGTTTCGACCGGAAGCCAAACGACCGAACTTTCTCCAAAAGGAGCCAACGACGTGAGCGCAACTCCTCTGAAGGTCGCCGTCACCGGCGCTGCCGGCCAGATCGGCTACAGCCTGTTGTTCCGCCTGGCCAGCGGCTCCCTGCTGGGGCCCGACCGCCCGATCGAACTGCGGCTGCTCGAGATCGAGCCCGCGCTCAAGGCACTCGAGGGCGTCGTGATGGAACTCGACGACTGCGCGTTCCCGTTGCTGTCCGGCGTCGAGATCGGCGCCGACGCCAACAAGATCTTCGACGGCGTGAACCTGGCGCTGCTGGTCGGCGCGCGGCCGCGCGGCCCGGGCATGGAGCGCAGCGACCTGCTGGAAGCCAACGGCGCGATCTTCACCGCGCAGGGCAAGGCGCTGAACTCGGTTGCCGCCGACGACATCCGCATCGGCGTGACCGGTAACCCGGCCAACACCAACGCGCTGATCGCCCTCAGCAACGCCCCCGACATCCCCAAGGAGCGGTTCTCCGCGCTGACCCGGCTGGACCACAACCGGGCGATCTCGCAGCTGGCCAAGAAGACCGGTGCCGCGGTCACCGACATCAAGAAGGTGACCATCTGGGGCAACCACTCGGCCACCCAGTACCCGGACATCTTCCACGCCGAGGTCGGCGGCAAGAACGCCGCCGAGGTCGTGGGCGATCAGAACTGGATCGAGAACGACTTCATCCCGACCGTCGCCAAGCGTGGTGCGGCGATCATCGATGCGCGCGGCGCCTCCTCGGCCGCCTCGGCCGCCTCGGCCACCGTCGACGCCGCCCGCTCCTGGCTGCTGGGCAGCCCGGACGGCGACTGGGTGTCGATGGCGGTGTACTCCGACGGCTCCTACGGCGTGCCCGAGGGCATCGTGTCGTCGTTCCCGGTGACCACCAAGGACGGCGACTGGTCCATCGTCCAGGGGCTGGAGATCGACGAGTTCTCCCGCGGCCGCATCGACAAGACCACCGCCGAGTTGGTCGACGAGCGGGCGGCGGTCACCGAGCTGAAGCTGATCTGAAGGGCTCCGACACAGTCGATTAGGGCTACTAATGAGTAGTCAGTACCCTGGGCGCGTGTCCGAAATCGTGCCGTCACAGATCGACATCGGGGACGACGAGATCTTCGACGCCCACGTAGGTGGGAAGCTTTCGGTCGAGATGAAGGCCCCGCTGGACACGCAGCGCGCATTGTCGATCGCCTACACGCCGGGCGTCGCACAGGTCAGTCGGGCGATCGCCGCCGACCACACCCTGGCCGATCGCTACACGTGGGCGAACCGGCTGGTGGCCGTCGTCAGCGACGGCAGCGCGGTGCTCGGTCTCGGCGACATCGGACCGGCGGCGGCGCTGCCGGTGGTGGAGGGCAAGAGCGCGCTGTTCAAGCAGTTCGCCGATCTGGACGCGATCCCGATCGTGTTGGACACCAAGGATCCCGACGAGATCGTCGAAACCCTGGTGCGGCTGCGGCCGACGTTCGGTGCGGTCAACCTCGAGGACATCTCGGCGCCGCGCTGCTTCGAGATCGAACGACGCGCCATCGAGGCGCTGGACTGCCCGGTGATGCATGACGACCAGCACGGCACCGCGATCGTCGTGCTGGCCGCGTTGATGGGCGCTGCCAAGTTGCTCGGCCGGGACATGGGCTCGATGCGGGTGGTGGTCTCGGGTGCCGGGGCAGCAGGCGTCGCGTGCTCGAAACTCCTTCTCGCCATGGGGGTTTCGGATGTCACCGTGCTCGACTCGCGCGGCATCCTGCACATCGGCCGCGACGACATGAACGTCGTCAAGACCGATCTGGCACGCAGCAGCAACCCCCGCGGTCTGGCCGGCGGCATGGTGGAAGCACTCAAGGAAGCCGACGTGTTTCTGGGGGTGTCGGCCGGGGTGGTGCCCGAGGAGCTCATCGCCACGATGGCCCCGGACTGCGTCGTGTTCGCGTTGTCGAATCCCGACCCGGAGATCCGTCCCGACATCGCGGCCAAGTACGCCGCCGTGGTGGCCACCGGCCGCAGCGACTTTCCGAACCAGATCAACAATGTGCTGGCGTTCCCCGGGGTGTTCCGCGGCGCGCTGGACGCCGGGGCCCGGCGGATCACTCAAAAGATGATGGTGGCCGCGGCCGAGGCGATCTTCGCCGTCGTGAGCGACGACCTCTCGGCCGACCGGATCGTGCCGAGCCCGCTGGAACCGGGTGTCGGCGAGGCGGTGGCGCAAGCCGTGGCGCAGGCGGCAGACTCCTCGGCGTGAGAATCGGCAAGCTGGCGGCGCTGCTGATCGCCGTCGTGCTCGCCGCCTCGCTCTGCGCCGGCTGTTCGGCCGGCCCCGGCGATCACCGCGATGCGTCTGCTCTGGTGGTCGGTTCCCGCAACGATCCGACGTCGAGGCTGCTGGCCGGCGTCTACCTCGCGGCGCTGCGGTCCTACGGTTTCGCCGCGGAAGTTCAGACCGCCGACGATCCGATGGCGCGACTGGACTCCGGCGCCTTCACCGTCACGCCCGCCTTCACCGGTCAGATGCTGCAGAGCTTGCAGCCCGGGGCCACGGCGATCTCCGACGCGCAGGTCTACCGCGCCATGGTGTCGGCGCTGCCGGAGGGCATCGCCGCGGGTGACTACACCACCGCCGCCGAGGACAAGCCGGTGCTGCTGGTGACCCAGCCGACCGCCAAGGCCTGGGGTGGGCAGGACCGCAGTGCGGATCTTTCCGTGCTGCCCAAGCACTGTGACGGGCTCATTGTCGGGATGGTGGCCGGTCGTCAGGCGCCGTCGGCGATCGGTAGCTGCCGGCTGCCCGCTCCTCGCGAATTCCCGGACGGCACAACGATGTTCGCGGCGATACTGGCCGGGCAGCTGACCACGGGATGGACCACCACCGCCGACCCCGCCATTCCGGGCGACCTCGTGTCACTGGCCGACGGCAAGCCGGCGCTGATCCGGGCGGAGAACGTGGTGCCGCTCTACCGCCGCAACGCGCTGACTGATCGGCAGGTGCTGGCGCTCAACGAAGTGGCGGGTGTGCTGGACACCGCGGCCCTGGCCGACATGCGCCGCCAGGTCGCCGACGGTGCCGACGCGTTGGCGGTGGCGGGCGCCTGGCTGGCCGAACACCCGTTGGGGCGCTGAGGATCTACCGCTTGCCGCTGGGCAGAATGCGGCGCGTGGCGGTCCCGAACAGCCGCTGGTATCCCGGGCCGGTGAGGCGCACCAGGGCATCGAGCACTTTGGCGTCCGTGCCGACCAGCACCCGGGGCTTGTTCTTGCGGACCGCGTCCAGGATCACCCGCGCGGCCGTCTCCGGGCTGGTCCTGGCCATCCGCTTGTCGAAGACCTTGGCCAGTTGGGCCGCGTCGATTCCTTCGGCCGCGGTGGCGTTGCGCGCGATCCCGGTCTTGATTCCGCCCGGGTGCACCGTGGTCACCTTAACCGGATGCCCGGCCACCCACATCTCCTGGCGCAGCGCCTCGGTGAACCCGCGCACCGCGAACTTTGCCGCGTTGTAGGCGGCCTGGCCCGGCACCGAGAACAACCCGAACACGCTGGAGACGTTGACGACGTGGCCGTCCCCGGACGCGATCAGGTGGGGCAGAAATGCCTTGGTGCCGTTGACAACTCCCCAGAAGTCGACGTCCATCACCCGTTCGATGTCCTTGAACTGGCTGACCTCGATGTCGCCGGTGAACGCGATGCCGGCGTTGTTGTAGATCTGGTTGACCTTGCCGAAGTGCTCGTTGACGGCGTCGGCGTAGGCCAGGAAGGCCTCGCGTTCGCTCACGTCGAGCCGATCGGAGCGCACCGGCGCGCCGATGGCCTTGAGCCGTTCCTCGGTCTGGGCCAGTCCCTCGGTGTTGACGTCACTGATCGCGACGCTGGCACCCGAGCGCGCCAGCTCGACGGCCAGCGCCTGGCCGATGCCTGAACCCGCGCCCGTGACCACCGCGATCTTGCCGGCGAACCCCTGCACGTGCACCCTCCCTCATGTCCACAATTGTCTCGAGATTACCGGTACCGGCGGTCCCGGGTAGTAACGGGTCAGCTCCTGCGCGCCAGCAACCCGCGCGCGAAGGTCGTCACCCGGCCCAGCAGGCCCGGCCCACCGAACAGCAGTTCGTGGTAGCGCGTACCGGCAACGCGCACCAGCAGGTCCGCGGATTTCGCGTCGGCGCCGATCAGCACCCGGGCCCTGTTCTTGCCCACCGCGGCCATGATGGTTTGAGCGGCCTGTTGCGGTGTGGTCTTGGCTACCTGCTGGTCGAAGTTCTCCAGCATCTCGTCGTGGTCGATGCCCATGCCCTCGGCGACGGCGGCGTTGGTGCCGAACGCGGTCTTGACACCGCCCGGGTGTACAACGGTCACCCCCACCGGGTGGCCGGCCACCGCCATCTCCTGGCGCAGCGCCTCGGTGAACCCGCGGACCGCGAACTTGGCCGAGACGTAGGCGACCTGACCGGGCAGCGCCATCACCCCGAGCACGCTGGAGATGTTGATGATGTGGCCGTCCCCGGACGCGATCACATGGGGGAGAAAGGCTTTGGTGCCATTGACGACACCCCAGAAGTCGACGTCCATCACCCGTTCGATGTCCTTGAAGTCGCTGAACTCGAGGGTGCCGATGTGGGTGAGGCCCGCGTTGTTGTAGATCTGGTTGACCTTGCCGAAGTGGTCGTTGACGGCGTCGGCGTAGGCCAGAAAAGCCTCGCGCTCGGTGACGTCCAGTTGGTCGGCCTTGACCGGCGCGCCGATCGCCTTCAGCTGCTCTTCGGTCTGGGCCAGTCCTTCGGTGTTGACGTCACTGATCGCAAGGCTGGCACCCGCGCGGCCGAGTTCGACGGCCAGCGCCTGACCGATGCCCGAACCCGCGCCGGTCACGACGGCGACCTTGCCGGCGAACTTCTGCATGTACACCCTTTCCCAAGTCCGCCCCATGCGTCGAGGTTAACTGGTGTCTGCGGAGGTCCAGCCGGTGACTGAAAAACTCAGCCGAATGCGGTGTCGAGTATCTCCTGTTGTTCGACCGCGTGCACCTTCGACGATCCCGACGACGGCGCCGACATCGCCCGGCGCGAGATGCGCTTGATGCCGGTCAGTTTGTCCGGCAGTAGCTCGGGCAGCTCCAGGCCGAACCGGGGCCAGGCCCCCTGGTTGGCCGGCTCTTCCTGAACCCAGAGGTACTCGCCGGCGTCGGGGTAGCGGTCCAGCGTTTCGCTCAGCCGCCGCTTCGGCAGCGGCGCGAGCTGCTCGATCCGCACAATCGCGATGTCGTCGCGGTTCTCCTTGGCCTTGCGTGCCGCCAGCTCGTAGTAGATCTTGCCGCTGGTCAGCAGGATCCGGCGGACCTTGCCGCGATCGCCGATGCCTTCTTCGTAGGTGGGTTCCTCGAGCACCGAGCGGAACTTGATCTCGGTGAAGTCCCGGATGTCGCTGACGGCCGCCTTGTTGCGCAGCATCGACTTCGGGGTGAATACGATCAGCGGGCGCTGAATCCCGTCCAGCGCGTGCCGGCGCAGCAGGTGGAAGTAGTTCGACGGCGTCGACGGCATCGCGATCGTCATCGAACCTTCGGCCCACAGCTGCAGGAAGCGCTCGATCCGGCCGGAGGTGTGGTCCGGACCCTGGCCTTCGTGGCCGTGCGGCAGCAGCAGCACCACGTTGGACAATTGGCCCCACTTGGCCTCACCGGAGCTGATGAACTCGTCGATGATCGACTGCGCGCCGTTGACGAAGTCGCCGAACTGCCCCTCCCACAGCACCAGTGCGTCCGGGTTGCCCACGGTGTAGCCGTACTCGAAACCCACGGCGGCGTATTCGGACAACGGCGAGTCGTAGACCAGGAACTTGCCCCCGGTCGGGGTGCCGTCGGGGTTGGTCGCAAGTAGCTGCAGCGGCGTGAACTCCGCGCAGTTGTGGCGATCGATGATCACCGAGTGGCGCTGCGAGAAGGTGCCACGGCGGGTGTCCTGGCCGGACAGCCGGATCAGCTTGCCTTCTGCGACAAGGGATCCCAGCGCCAGCAGCTCGCCGAAGGCCCAGTCGATCTTGCCCTCGTAGGCCATCTCCCGGCGCTTCTCGAGCACCGGCTGCACGCGCGGGTGCACCGAGAATCCCTCCGGCGCGGCCAGAAACGCGTCGCCGATGCGGGCCAGCAGCGCCTTGTCCACCGCGGTGGCCAGCCCCGCGGGCACCGGCTGGTCGGCCTCCACCGATGCGCTCGGCTGCACGCCGTGCTTTTCCACCTCACGGACCTCGTTGAACACCTGCTCCAGTTGGCCCTGGTAGTCGCGCAGCGCGTCCTCGGCCTCCTTCATCGAGATGTCACCGCGGCCGATCAACGCTTCGGTGTAGCTCTTGCGGGCGCCGCGCTTGGTGTCGACGACGTCGTACATGTAGGGGTTGGTCATCGACGGGTCGTCGCCCTCGTTGTGGCCGCGACGGCGGTAGCACAACATGTCGATGATGACGTCCTTGTGGAACTTCTGGCGGAAGTCCACGGCCAGCCGCGCCACCCACACGCAGGCTTCCGGGTCGTCGCCGTTGACGTGGAAGATCGGCGCGCCAATCATTTTCGCCACGTCGGTGCAGTATTCGCTGGACCGGGAGAACTCCGGCGCGGTGGTGAAGCCGATCTGGTTGTTGACGATCACGTGGATCGTGCCACCGACGCGGTAGCCGGGCAGCAGTGCCAGGTTCAGCGTCTCGGCGACCACGCCCTGGCCGGCGAAGGCGGCGTCGCCGTGCAGCATCAGCGGCATCACCGAGAAGGCCCGTTCTTCTTCGCCGTCGACGTGCCCCAGTTCCAAAAGGTCCTGCTTGGCCCGAACCAGACCCTCGAGGACCGGGTCGACGGCCTCCAGGTGTGACGGGTTGGCGGTCAGCGACACCGCAATGTCGTTGTCGCCGAACATCTGCAGGTACACGCCGGTGGCACCGAGGTGGTACTTCACGTCACCGGAACCGTGCGCCTGCGACGGGTTGAGGTTGCCCTCGAACTCGCTGAAGATCTGCGAATAGGGCTTGCCGACGATGTTGGCCAGCACGTTGAGCCGGCCCCGGTGCGGCATGGCGATAACCACTTCGTCCAGGCTGTGCTCGGCGCACTGATCGATCACCGCGTCCATCAGCGGGATCTGGCTTTCGGCGCCTTCCAGCGAGAACCGCTTCTGCCCAACGTATTTGGTCTGCAGGAAGGTTTCGAAGGCCTCGGCCGCGTTGAGCTTGCTCAGAATGTACTTCTGTTCGCCCACCGTCGGTTTGACGTGCTTGGTCTCGACCCGCTCTTCCAGCCAGCGCTGCTGCTCGGGCTCGAGAATGTGGGTGTATTCCACGCCGATGTGGCGGCAGTAGGCATCGCGCAGCAGGCCGAGCACGTCGCGCAGCTTTTTGTACTCACAGCCGGCGAAGCCGTTGACTTTGAACACCCGGTCCAGATCCCACAGCGTCAGGCCGTGATTGAGGATTTCCAGGTCGGGGTGGCTGCGGAATCGGCTGGTGTCCAACCGCAGTGGGTCGATGTCGGCCATCAGATGCCCGCGATTGCGATATGCCGCAATCAATTCCATCACCCGGGCGTTCTTGTCGACGATCGAGTCCGGGTTGTCGGTGCTCCATCGCACCGGCAGGTACGGGTTGCCCAGCTCACGGAAGATGTCGTCCCAGAACGCATCCGAAAGCAGCATCTCGTGGATGGTGCGCAGGAAGTCACCCGATTCCGCACCCTGGATGATGCGGTGGTCGTAGGTCGAGGTGAGGGTGATCAGCTTGCCGATACCGAGTTCTGCGATGCGCTCCTCGCTGGCGCCCTGGAATTCGGCGGGATATTCCATCGCGCCCACACCGATGATGGCGCCCTGGCCGGCCATCAGTCGCGGCACCGAGTGCACGGTGCCGATGGTGCCCGGGTTGGTCAGCGAAATCGTCACTCCGGCAAAGTCTTCGGCGGTCAGCTTGCCGTCACGGGCGCGGCGCACGATGTCTTCGTAGGCGGAGACGAACTCCGCGAAGCGCATCGTCTCGCAGCCTCTGATGCCGGCCACCACCAGCGAACGCTTGCCGTCCTTGCCCTGCAGGTCGATGGCCAGACCGAGGTTGGTGTGCGCCGGGGTGACCGCGGTGGGCTTGCCGTCGACCTCGGCGTAGTGCCGGTTCATGTTGGGGAATTTCTTGACCGCCTGCACCAGCGCGTAGCCCAGCAGGTGGGTGAAGGAGATCTTGCCGCCGCGGGTGCGCTTGAGTTGGTTGTTGATGACGATCCGGTTGTCGATCATCAACTTCGCCGGGACGGCACGGACGCTGGTCGCCGTCGGCACATCCAGCGATGCGGACATGTTCTTGACGACGGCCGCGGCGGCGCCACGCAGCACCTGCACCTCGTCGCCTTCGGCCGGTGGGGGCGCGGCGGGCTTGTACGTGAGGTGTGGAAAGTGATCGTAGATTGTGGTCAAAGTCTCGGCGGAAAGGCATCTGCGCACGTGGTGTATCGTCGGCGGCGTCAGATGTGTATAAGCGACGGGGGTGGCGGCGGGCTGAGCCGCGGCGGCCGGCGGTTCGGCGACAGCGACCGGCTTGGGTGCCGCGGCGGGCTGCGCGTCAGCCGGGCTCAGCGCGTCCTGGGCCGCGGCGGCAGACTCCGGGTTGTAGTCCACCAGGAACTCGTGCCAGCTGGGATCCACCGACGTTGGGTCGTCGCGGAACTTGCGGTACATCTCCTCGACCAGCCATTCGTTTTGCCCGAATGGTGAACTGCTATTGCTCACGGTCGCTGTTCGCCTCAATTCCTTTGCTCTGCAAGCCCATTGCCCCGGCGCCTGCGACTCTGCGCACCTCGGTCGACGAGGTACCTCACACCCGCGGCGGACTGGTACGTTTCCGCCCCATAAAGGCTAACCCTTCGCTGCTGATTCGCCAGCGAGACCTTGGGAACCGGGGTCCTGGGGGCTACCGGCTCGCCTCGCGCACCGGCGGCAACACGTGCAAGGGGTTCGGCCAGCGGACCGGCGGCGGGCCGAACGCGTGGCGGGCATTGCGGATGATCTTCTTGCCGATGATGCGATTGCCGCCGCCACCGACCACGGCGCCGATGCCGACGGGCAGCATTTTGCCGAACATCAATGCGCCGCGCCGCAACGCGTACCGCTTGACGAAGTACTTGAGCATGCGCGCGTTGAACCGGCCCAAGCTCGACAGCGGCAGCGAGGCCATGCCTTCGGCCAGCCACCCGCCGTTGGTGCGCGCCGGACCGATCAACTCGCCGATGGCCCGCTTGCTGTCGTCGCCGACCAGCACCGACAGCACCAGCGCGCGGCGCCGTTCGTAATGATCGGCCGGAATGGCGTAGACCAGGGCGGTCGACAGCACGAAGATGGCGGTCGCTTCCAGGAAGAACACGGTTTCACCGGCGCCCGCCGACATCGCCGTCAACGTCCCGACCCCGGGGAAGGTCGCCGCCGAACCGACCGCGGCACCGCTGGCCATCAGCGCGGTCAGGTAACGGTTTTCCAGCTTGGTGACGATCTCGGCCGGGCTCGCGTCGGGGTTCGCGCGCCGCAGCCGGGCCACCAGTGCTTCGGCGGCGGGGCCCTGGGCCCGCGAACTACGCTCGATGACCTGCGCCAATGCGCGCGTCGAAGCCTTCGGGCGGCCGGGGCGGCCGGACGGCACGTGCTCGGGCGGTGGGTCGGTTCGTCTCAGGGGCCAGGGCCCTGACCTTGTGCGTCGCGCGCTCATGGTGCCTCTCCTGCGAATGGCGTCTCTTCAGGCTAACGCGAGTTTGCTGAACGTGGCGCCAGCCGCGATTCGTGCGCGTCAACCCGACCGCGGACGGCGGGTGGCCGGGCGACCCGGAATAATGCAGGCGGGACACCGCTCGGCGGCGATGCGGGCCGTTAGTCGGCTGCAGCTGGGGGAACCGTGGCGTGCGGGCGGTATCACACCTGCTCACGGCGGCAAGCCGGTCGTCGGGCGCTAAAGCGAGGTGAGTGCATGACCGGGGCCACTTCCGGGGCCACGTCCGGGTCGTCCGGCGGAACCCGGCGCGCGGGGCCCAGCCGTGCCGACATGGAGCCGGAGCGCAAGTTCCTCGCGCCCTCGGGGCCGCGCGGCCGCGACAACCCGTGGCTTGCCCTCTTCGCGATGATGATCGGGTTCTTCATGATCATGGTCGACTCGACCATCGTCGCGATCGCCAACCCGACGATCATGGCCGACCTGCGTATCGGCTACGACGCGGTCATCTGGGTGACGAGCGCCTACCTGCTCGGGTACGCGGTGGTGCTGCTGGTGGCCGGCCGCCTGGGGGATCGGTACGGGCCGAAAAACCTCTACCTGATCGGCCTGGTGGCATTCACCGCCGCCTCGATGTGGTGCGGACTGGCCGGTGGCGCCGGCATGCTCATCGCCGCCCGGGTGGTGCAGGGGATCGGGGCCGGCGTGCTCACCCCGCAGACGTTGTCGACGATCACGCGGATCTTCCCGCCGCAGCGGCGCGGGATCGCGGTCAGCCTGTGGGGCTCCACCGCCGGGGTCGCCAGCCTGGTGGGCCCGTTGGCCGGTGGCGTGCTGGTGGACGGGCTGGGCTGGAAATGGATCTTCTTCGTCAACATCCCGATCGGTCTGGTCGGGCTGGCACTGGCGGTGGGGCTGATTCCCGAACTGCCCACCCGGGCGCATCGGTTCGATCTGGTCGGCGTCGCTCTGTCCGGGGTGGGCATGTTCCTGATCGTGTTCGGTCTGCAGCAGGGCCAGTCGGCTCATTGGCAGCCATGGATCTGGGCGACGGTCGTGGCCGGCGTCGGGTTCGTCTCCGCGTTCGTCTACTGGCAGTCGGTGAACACCCGCGAGCCGCTGATCCCGCTGGACGTGTTCACCGACCGCGATTTCAGTCTGTGCAGCCTCGGGGTCGGCATCACGTCGTTCTCGGCGACCGCGATGATGTTGCCGCTGACCTTCTATACGCAGTTGGTGTGCGGGCTGACGCCGACCATGTCGGCCCTGGTGATCGCCCCGATGGCGATTGCCAATGGCGTGCTCGCGCCGTTCGTCGGCCTGATCGTCGACCGATACCACCCGCGCCCGGTGCTGGGGCTCGGCTTTTCGGTGCTGGCGATCTCGTTGACCTGGTTGTCGTTCGAGATGACGCCCGACACGCCGATCTGGCTGCTGCTGTCGGCGTTCTTCCTGGTCGGTGTCGGGATGGCGTTCGTGTGGTCGCCGCTGACGGCCACCGCGACCCGCAATCTGCCACCCGAACTGGCCGGAACCGGTTCCGCCGTCTACAACTCGGTCCGCCAGCTCGGGGCGGTACTCGGCAGCGCCGCGATGGCCGCGTTCATGGCGTGGCGCATCGGTGCCGAGATGCCGCCCGAGGTGTCCGAGCACGATGCGGCCGATGGCGCTATTCCGTTGCAATTGCCCGAATTCGTGCGTGAGCCCTTCGCGGCGGCGATGTCGCAGTCGGTGCTGCTGCCCGCGTTCATCGCGTTGTTCGGGATCGTCGCCGCGCTGTTCCTGGTCGGCTTCGCGTCCTCGACGATGTCGCGTACGGGCAAAAGCGCGGCGCCGCCGAACGACGACGATCACGATGACGACGACGACTACGTCGAAGTCATCCTGCGCCGCGAGCAGAGCAGCCCGCCCGCGCCCCGCGCCGCAAGCGCACCGCCCAGGGCCGAGGTGACGCTGCCGAGGGCCGCGGTAGCGCGGCCCGAGGAGCTGCACAGCGATCCCGCCGGGCCGCGCCGCCGCCGTCGCGACGATCCGCCGTCGCGGCCCGAGCCGATTGGTTTCGCCCACAACGGATCTCACATCGATCGCGAAAAGCGGTACCGGTCTGTCGTCGAGCTACCGCCGCACTGGCACGGCCCGGCTACCCGCAGCGATCGCAGCGCCCCGTCGCCGGGGCGGCGGGTGGACGGCTCTCTGCGGGCGCCGCGGGGGCAGCGTTACGGCCCGGACGACGATCCCACCGGCCGCGGCCGGCATTCCTCGGGCAGCTAGGCTTCACCGCTGCCCGTCAGCGCCAGAAAGCCGCCCAGCTCCAGCAGGCCGGCCGGTGTGGTCGGCAGGTATTCGGTCAGCAGCTCCGAACGCACGATCACCGCTGCGTACTGGGCCCGACTGACCGCGACGTTGAGCCGATTCCTGTTGAGCAGGAACGAGATTCCGCGTGGCACTTCATCGACCGACGATGCTGTCATCGAGATGAAGACCACCGGCGCCTGTCCGCCCTGGAACTTGTCGACGGTCCCGACCCGTACCGCATCCAAACCCACCGATGCCAGCCGCTCGCGCATCAGTGCCACCTGAGCGTTGTACGGCGCCAGCACCAACACGTCCGGGGCGGCCAGCGGCCGGCTGCCGTGCTCGTCGCTCCACGACGACCCGAGTAGGCGCCCGATCTCGTCGACGATCGCCTCGGCCTCCTCGCGGCTTTCGATCGAATTACCTTGGTGTCGAATCGAAAGCACGCGCACTCCGGGCGCACAGCCGTCGAGGCGGCGGGCGGCGGTGCGCTCGGTGACCGAATGCAGTCGGCCTTCATACGACAGCTCGGAGACCGCGGCGCAAACGGCCGGGTGCATCCGGTAGGACAGGTCCAGAAAGTAGCCGCGCTCGTCGGGCAGCGTGCGCTGACCGTCGACCAGCCAGTCGAGGGCGGAGGTGTCGACGGGCTCGGGATGGGTGCCCTGACTGACCTGGGGTAGCTGCTGCGGGTCCCCGAGCAGCAGCAGGTTGCGTGCCGCCGGCGCCACGGCGATCGTGTTGGCCAGGCAGAACTGGCCCGCCTCGTCGATCACGAGGAGATCCAGGCTTCGCGGTGGCACCCGATTGGCGTTGGCGAAATCCCAAGCCGTGCCGCCGATCACGCATCCGGCGTGGGCCGAGATGAACGCCGGATATTCGCTGCCGTCGATCTCCTGCCAGCGCGGGGCGTGGTGGTCGTACTTCTTCTTCGCGACCCGGCCCGGCTCCAGCCCGGCATCGATCACCGCGTCGAGCAGGTTCTCCACCGTGGCGTGCGACTGCGCGACCACACCCACCCGCCAGCCGTGCTCGGTGACCAGGCGGGTGATCACCGCCGCCGCGGTGTAGGTCTTTCCGGTCCCCGGCGGCCCGTGTACCGCAAGGTATGACGACTCGAGATCCAGTGCCGCCGTAGTGATATCGGCGATCGTGTCACCACTGCGCGGCAGCGCGCTTTTGGTGCGTGGCGCGGCACGCAGCAGGACGTCGATCATCGCCGTGCGGGGCAGTTGCGGCAGCCCGGCGGCCACCGCGATCGCGGTAGACTCGATCGACTCGCGCAGCGCGGTCGTGGGCAGCGGCGGACCGGGCGTCAGCGCGAAGGGTAGTTGGTGAAAAGCATTGCCATCGCTGCCTATTCGTTCGAGGATGACGACTTCGGTGGGCACTGCCGGATCATCGGCCTCGACGACGGTGGCCCGTCCGGCGGCGCGCCGGTCGGGGTTGTCGGTCATGCTCGGCGGCGCCGGCGCCTCGTAGAGTGCGAAGACGTCGCGCACCAGGTCGCCGCGGGCCAGCTCGCCGCGCATCCTCACCCGTCGCTGCGGCTTGCGGGCCTTGGACGGGGTATGCCAGTCCACGCTGACCGACACGCTGCCCGGCGCCGCGTCTGCCACGAATACATCGGTGTTGTCCGCCCATTCGTCGATCGGGAAGTTCAGCCGGTCGAAATGCGCCCACCAGAACGGTTTGTCCTCGCGCCGGTGGTAGCCGCGCGCCGCGCCCACCAATGCGACGGCGACCTGTTCCGGCGTGCGGTCGCCGACGGCGGCGTCCCCGGTGAACGCCGCCAGTGTGGCCGCCAGCTCGTCGTGGTCCTCGACGGTGCTGCCGCCGGAAACCGGTTGGGCACCAACGGGAGTGACGCCGGATTCCCACGCACGCACCAGCAGCCAGTTGCGCAGCTCTTGGGTCGACCGGCAGTCGTAGTGGTTGTAGTCCTCGATCTCCTTGAGCACGGTCTCGGCCTCGCCGGCGCGGCCGGTGTCGCGCAGGTCGCAGGACTTGGCGTAGGAGGTGATCGAGTCGGCGGCGGTCGTCACGTCGCCCGAGCGCAGCTGTGCCCCCATGTACAGCGGCTCGAGGGCCTTGAGGCTGAACGACTCGGCGCCGCATCGAATGCTCTTGCGCACCAACGGATACAGGTCGACCAGTACCCCGCTGCGCAACAGGTCGTCGACTTCGTCCTCGCCGACGCCGTAGCGGCCGGCCAGCCGCAACAGCGCCGTCTTCTCGTACGGTGCGTAATGGTAGATGTGCATGTTGGGCCGGCGCTTGCGGCGCTTTTTCACCATCGCCAGAAAGTCGATCAGGGCCTTGCGCTCCTCGACCCGGTTGTGCGCCCACAGCGGGCTGAATTTGCCCGCGGCGTCCAGCACGCCGAACAGGTACTCCAGGCCCCAGTCCTGGCCGTCGGCGGTCCACAGCGGGTCGCCCTCGAAGTCGAAGAACAGATCACCGGGGTCGGGCTCCGGCAGCAACGTCAGCGGCTGCGCATCGACGACCTCGAACTGTGCGGTACCGGTATCGCGTTGCCGTACTTGTAGTTTCGCCTGCGCAACCAGCTTGGCCACCGCGCTGGGAGCCAAATCGGGCACCGGCCCGCAGTGCCGGGCCAGATCGGCGACCGTGGTGATCCCGGCAGCAATCAGCCTGTCCCGCTGGCTGACCCGCATACCAGCCACCAACAGCAGGTCGTCGGCGGCCTGCACCTGCTCGACGCACAGCGGACACCGAAAACACGCCCGCACGCCCTCGTCTTCCCAGCGCACCGCGGTGCCGCCGGCATAGTGCGCGTCGAGCAACCCCTGCAACAGCACCCGTTGGGACTGGAACACCGGGATCAGGTCGCAGACGCGATAGCGCACCACCGAGCCATCGCCCAGCCGCAGCTCGGCCTCGTCCGCGACAGATACGCCCATCCCGGTCAGCGCATCGGCGTAGGCCGCCAGCTGCAGCAACGCCGTGACTTTGGGGGAGCGGGCCAGCTTGGTGTCGACCAGCCGGTACTGCTCGCCATCGCGAACCACGAAGTCGGCGAAGCCGACGAAGCGGCCGTCGAACATCGCGGCCTGGTACACCACCGGGGCGCCGTTCGCGATCGCACGCCGGGTCTGTTCGGCGGCGGCGGTCAAACCGGCCAGCGTGTAGGCCGGACGCCCGATGACCGCGACGCCGTCGGCGAACTCGTCGCGCAGCCGGTCGAGTTCGCGGCGCTCGTGGTCGTCACCAAGGGCGGCCGTACGCGCGAGCAGGTCGTCCTCGACGTCGACGGCGGGCCCCCGGCCCAGCTTCGCGTCGAAATTGCGGAGCAGCGCGTACTCGCACCGGGCGGCCGCGGCCAGGTCCGACGCGCTGTACACGATGCTGTCGTCGGTGACGAACACAGCAGCCACTGTAGGTGAGGCCACCGACAGCGATGCGGTTGCGCGAAGGCGTGCCGGGTCAGTGCCCGGGGCCGTTGCCGATCAGCTCGACGGTGGTGCCGTTCCAATGGAATCGGACGTTGGTGTTCAGGCCGTTGATCCCGCTCGGGTAGGTCAGCGCCACCGTATCGCCGGTGGTCTGCGCGGCGTCGATGCCGTTGAACCCGTAGGTGTCCGGCACGCCCTGCGGGATGAACTGGCCGAGGTGGAACAGCACCGCCCGGGTGGTCGCGTTGACCGCATTGGTGTTGGCCTTGATGATCACGGCCGACAGCTGCGCGCACTGGTTGTAGTTACCGGCCAACGGCTCCGGGTTCCAGGCCTGCTGACTGCGCGGATCGCGGGGCAACTCGGAGACCACCTTGGCGATCGTCGGCGAGGTCAGGTTGACCGCGCAGGGATCGGCCGGCGCGCTGGAACCCGGCGACGCGATTTCGGTCGGCTTGGGAGTGGCGGGTGCGGTGATCGACGCGGTGGACGTGGTGGCCTGCGGCGTCTTGGCCACCGTCGAATCTCCCGATCCGCAGCCGGACAACGTCACGGCGAGCAGGACGCCGACGGTCAGTGGCTCGACACGACACGGTAGGCACCACACATCGCGCAACCGTACCGGCATCGCGTGCGCCGGTGTGACAGGCATGCCGCGCGCCGCGGCGCCCGGCCGATTTCACGACGCCATGCGCCCAGCTGCGCTGTGCTGGCGGTCACCACTAAACTTCTTCCCACGATGACAGTCCCCGACGGCACGCCTGAAGCGGCCGCTACTTCGTTCGCCGACCTGCAGATTCATCCCGACGTCGTGCGGGCGTTAGCCGACGTCGGTTACGAGTCGCCGACCGGGATCCAGGCGGCGACCATTCCGGCACTGATGGCGGGTTCCGACGTGGTCGGCCTGGCGCAGACGGGCACCGGCAAGACGGCGGCCTTCGCCACCCCGATCCTGTCCAAAATCGACGTCACCAGCAAAGCGACCCAGGCCCTTGTGCTGGCGCCCACCCGCGAACTGGCCCTGCAGGTGGCCGAGGCGTTCAGCCGTTACGGCGCCCACCTGCCGCAGCTCAACGTGCTCCCGATCTACGGCGGAGCGTCCTACGGCGTGCAGCTGGCCGGGCTGCGCCGGGGCGCCCAGGTGGTGGTCGGCACCCCGGGCCGCGTGATCGACCACCTCGAGCGCGGAACGCTGGACCTGTCCCGGGTGGACTACCTGGTGCTCGACGAGGCCGACGAGATGCTCACGATGGGTTTCGCCGAGGAGGTCGACCGCATCCTGAGCGAAACTCCGGAGTACAAGCAGGTTGCTCTTTTCTCGGCAACCATGCCGCCGGCGATCCGCAAGATCACCAACAAATATCTGCACGACCCGTTCGAAGTCACGACGAAGGCGAAAACCGCTACCGCCGAGAATATTTCGCAGCGCTACATTCAGGTCGCCGGGCCGCGCAAGATGGACGCGCTGACTCGAATTCTTGAAGTTGAGCCGTTCGAGGCGATGATCGTCTTCGTGCGCACCAAGCAGGCGACCGAGGAGGTGGCCGAAAAGCTGCGGGCCCGAGGCTTTTCCGCGGCTGCCATCAACGGCGATATCGCCCAGGCTCAGCGCGAGCGGACCGTCGCCGCGCTGAAGGACGGCAGCGTCGACATCCTGGTCGCCACCGATGTGGCGGCCAGAGGCCTGGACGTGGAACGCATCTCGCACGTGCTGAACTACGACATCCCGCACGACACCGAGTCCTACGTCCACCGCATCGGACGCACCGGCCGGGCCGGACGTTCGGGCACCGCGCTGTTGTTCGTTTCCCCGCGGGAACGCCATCTGCTCAAGTCGATTGAGAAGGCCACGCGTCAATCGCTGACCGAGTCCGAGCTGCCCACCGTCGAAGACGTCAACGCGCAGCGGGTGTCGAAATTCGCCGACTCCATCACCGCGGCGCTGGGCAATCCGGGCCTCGACCTGTTCCGCAAGCTGGTGCAGGACTACGAGCGCGAGCACGATGTCCCGATGGCCGACATCGCCGCGGCGCTGGCGGTGCAGTCCCGGGACGGCGAAGAGTTCTTGATGGTGCCGGAGCCGCCGCGACAGCGCCGCGAGCGGCCCGAGCGTGACGGTGAGCGTCGGGAACGTCCCGAAAAGTCCAGGGGCACAAGATCGTTTCAGACCTACCGGATCGCCGTCGGCAAGCGGCACAAGATCGGGCCGGGAGCCATCGTCGGCGCCATCGCCAACGAAGGTGGCCTGCACCGCAGCGATTTCGGCCACATCGCCATCGGGTCCGACTTCTCGCTGGTGGAGTTGCCCATCAAGCTGCCGGCGGCGACGCTGAAAAAGCTTGAGAAAACCCGTATCTCGGGTGTGTTGATCGACCTCAAGCCGGACCGCTCGTCCGGCAAGTCCTCGGATAAGCCCCGGCGCGGTGGGCCCAAGCCGCGCAGAAGCGACGCCGGATGACCCTGTCCGACGAACGGGACGCCCAAGGCGGACTCGAGGCTGTCGCGCACGTCGACCGGGTCGCTTCCCTGACCGGTATCCGCGCGGTCGCGGCGATCCTGGTCGTCGGCACCCACGCCGCCTACACCACCGGCAAGTACACGCACGGCTATTGGGGCCTGGTCGGCGCCCGGATGGAGATCGGCGTGCCGATCTTCTTCGTGCTGTCCGGCTTTCTGCTGTTCCGTCCCTGGGTGAAGGCCGCCGTCACCGGTGGACCGTCACCCTCGGTGAGTCGCTATGCGCGGCACCGGGTTCGGCGCATCATGCCGGCCTACGTCATCACCGTGCTGTTCGCGTACGTGCTGTACCACTTCCGCGATGCCGGACCCAACCCCGGGCATTCCTGGCATGGGCTGATCCGCAATCTCACGTTGACGCAGATCTACACCGACGGCTACCTCGGCAAGTATCTGCATCAGGGCCTGACCCAGATGTGGAGCCTCGCGGTCGAGGCGTCCTTCTACGTCATCCTGCCGTTTCTGGCGTACCTGCTGTTGGTGGTGATCTGCCGGCGGCGCTGGCGGCCCCGGTTGCTGGTGGGCACGCTGTTGGCGCTGTCGTTGATCAGCCCGATATGGGTGGTCTTGGTGCACACCGATCATTGGTTCGCCGATGGCGCCCGGCTGTGGCTACCGACCTATCTGGCGTGGTTTCTGGGCGGCATGTTGCTGGCGGTGCTGCAGGCAATGGGGGTGCGCTGCTACGCATTCGCGGCCATCCCGTTGGCGGCCATCTGCTATTTCATCGTCGCGACCCCGATCGGCGGCGCGCCCACCACGTCGCCGGCCTCGACGCCGGAGGCGGTCGTCAAGACGGTGTTCTACGCGGTGATCGCCACTCTGGCGGTGGCCCCGCTGGCGCTCGAGGGCTACGGCTGGTACTGGCAGCTGCTGGCCAGCCGGCCGATGGTGTGGCTCGGCGAGATCTCCTACGAGATCTTCCTGATCCACCTGATCACCATGGAGTTCACGATGGTCTACATCGTGCGCGCCCACGTGTACACCGGGCCGATGCTGTACCTGTTCGTCGCGACGCTGGTGGTGACGATCCCGTTGGCGTGGCTGCTGCACCGCCTCACCCGGGTACCGGGCTGAGTGACATCCCGCTTTAGATAGGTTGCCGTCTCCCGCGGGTTGTCCAGCTGTCTGGGCGATCCACGTTAGGTTTCCATGTTCCTTCGACATGCTGGAGAATCCGCTCGGCCATCCGCGCCGCCGCAACCTCGACAGTCGGTGGCAGCGACCGTACGGCGCGTTCGAATGCGCCGGGGAGCGCTGCTCGGAGTTCGTCCACCCAGGCCACTCCTTCATCCCCTGGTATCCCCAGCCGGCGTCCAACTTTGCGCCAATCGGAACTAGTGACGTCCAGCATTTTCCAGTGATCGCCGATCTTCATCGAGGACCGAAGGCGTTCATGCTGGTCGTACGGCGCAGCGGAAGCCACATCGTATAGCGGTGATATTTGCGCGCGCGAGCCAATGAGGATGAGCGAATAATTCTTTGCGTGGGCGTCCGTTCCACCGATCAGGACGTTGTATGCGAGGGCCTTGAAAAGGCGCTCCGCGTTGACGTCTCGGTCCTCAATTGGCAGCCTGCTCAGCAAATCTGCGATATCGCCGACCCCGGGCCCGCCATCCGATTGATATTTCAGGTTGGGGTGTACCGATAGCGACTGACACATGTCTTCTTGGTGGACTCGGTGCCATCCCGTCTCGTCGGGAAGGCGGTCGTAACGAGTCGATGCCAACACCTGGGTGTCACCGATCTGCATCACCTCGGATTCAGCGGCGAGCAGACCAGCCTCGCGAGCAGCGCGCAGGCACAGCGTCTCGTTGATGTGGTGCTGGGCGTAACGGGCGATGGCGGGCTTGAGGATGACGGTTGTCGGTGTGGAGTCGCGCGGTATTCCGAACTGTCCGGACGCGGGATCACGGAACAACGCGACCTTCGGTTGCGCACCCGGGAGGCTCCACCGCCCCCCGAACCTGCCGGGATCCCAATCGGTTTGGTGAGTGGCGACGTCCTCGACGAGGTCCGCCAAATCGGCTTCACTCAGCCACTGAATATCGCCGTTCCGAGCCTGCGCGTCGGTAGCATCGACGTCCGGTGACAGTATCTGGACTGCGCCCGCTGCGTCCCGGCCGACATGAGCAAGCAGGGCGAAGGGGTTGTTGGGGGACACGTGGTACTGACGGCCCCAACGCTGTCGTACACCTTCACTGTCCGGGAGCAGGCCTTCAAGGTACATCCGAATTGCCTTGTCGCGGTGCCGATTCGCTTGCACGGGTAACGATAGCGACAGCGGGGTCGGCTCGACCCCGCCGACGTACGTGTCATCGTAGAAGAACCCCAGAGTGCCCTGACTGGATTGAGTCAGCGTTCCAGCCGCTGTTCCATCGAGGTAGATCTGCAGCTCCCTGCTCGCCATCAGGGGCTCTTCATTCCGAACAGCGCGGCGAATGGATCAGCTGTCCGAGTGGAGTCAGACCCTTTGGGCCCAGCCCCTCGCTGAAGTTTGGCGCGATCATTCGAGTGAGCCTGCGGTGCAGTCGCCTCGAGGCTCACCCCCAGGACCCGCAGTGCATCGAGTACCCGTTGCGCTTCGAGTCGCGGGTGCCCCTTCTCGAGGCGAACGACCCAGTCACGGCCTGTCTTCAGTCGTGCGGCAAGGTCAGCTTGGGTCATCCCACGGGCAGTTCGCACGGAACGAACGAGTACACCGATATCGCCCATCGTCTTGATCTGCATCTTGGCGCCTCTCTTGTAGTCGTTCGACAACTTTTCAAAGTGTAGCCGTTCGACATCTTTTATAAAAGGCGGCGTTCTGCTACTTTCTGCACGTGGGCGCCTGTTGAAGATCTTGTGCAGCCGTGGAGGGCCGGATTGGCGGCGAGCTCGCCCACCCATTCTCGGTGATTCCAAGCGACACGAGGAGGGGACGGCTGCCAGCTAGCGGGTGCCGACCGGCGCGATGATCGGGACGACGAATTCCTCGATCATCGCCCGCTCGTCGTGCGCGTCGCGTCCCGGATAGGTCAGCAGCGAGACGATCACCCGCACGGTCCAACGGGCTCGGCGTTCGATGGCGGCGGGATCGTCGCGTCCCAGCGAATGCAGGAACGCCGCCGCCAGGGCCGCGATCACGTCGGACTGTCCGGCCAGCTCGCCACCGATCGGCGGACGGGTGGTGGCGAACCACGACGCCAGCGCCGGGCTTTCGCGAACCATGCCCAGCGTGACGAGAATGCTCGCCACCAGCTTTTCGCGGGGGTCCTCGATGCCGCCGGTCCGCTCCATGATGTCGCGGCCCAGCCGGTGCGTCTCGCGGTGAATGTACGCGGTGCGCAGCGCGTCGCGGTTGTCGAAGTACCGGTACAGCGTCGCGCGGGAACAGCCTGCGGCCCTGGCGATTTCGTTCATGCCGATCGAGTTCGAGTCGCGCTGGGTGTAGAGCTGCCCGGCCGCGTCGAGGATGCGGTCCACCGCCGCCTCGCTGCGGCTCGAGGCAAGCCAGTCGTTACCCGGCATCAGGACTTCACGGTGATCGGCACCGACACCGGTCGCCGCACGTAGCTGCCGCCCGCCCACTCGATCGAATCCTCGTCGACGTCGAAATCCGGGCAGCGGGACAGCAATTCGGTCAGCGCGACCCGCGACTGCATTCGTGCCGCCGCCGCGCCCAGGCAGTGATGGGCGCCGTGGCTGAAGGTCAGGATATTGCGCGGGCAGCGGGTGACGTCGAACTCGCCGGCGGATGGCCCGTATTGACGTTCGTCGCGGTTGGCCGAGCCGTACAGCAGCAGCACCCGTCGACCGGCCGGGATGGTGGTGTCGCCGATCGCCACGTCGCGCGTGGTGGTGCGTGCCAACCCCTGCACCGGCGAGGTCAGCCGCAACAGCTCCTCGACGGCATCGGTGATGAGTTCGGGGTTGTCCACCAACAGCTTTCGCTGATCGGGCCGCTGGTGCAGCAGCGGCATCGAACCGCCGAGCATGCCGGTCACGGTGTCGTTGCCGCCGGTGACCATCGTGAAGGTGAACGCCAGAATCGACAGCGTGCCCGAGATGTCGCCGTCGGCTCCCACGCCGGCAGCGACCAGGTGCGAGATGGTGTCGTCGCCCGGCTCGGTCCGGCGGCGCTCGATCAGCCCGGTGAAGTAGGCCATCATCGATCCGACCGCGTCGCCGACGGTTTCCAATGCCCCCGCAACGCCGCCGTCGGCGGTGTTGGCCGCGACGATGGCCTGAGTCCAGCCGTCGAATTGCGCCCAATCCTCTTCGGGCACACCGAGGTAATGCGCGACCACCATCGACGGCAGCGGCTTGAACAGCTCGGCGACGATGTCGCCGCCGCCGTGGGCGCGCAACCCCTCGAGGCGCTCGACGACGAATTGCCGGACCTTGGGCTCCACCGCCTCCACCTGGCGAGGTGTGAACCCGCGCGACACCAGTTTGCGAAACTCGGTGTGAACCGGCGGGTCCTGCATCACGAACGGCGGGTTGTCTTGCAGCCCAATCATTTCCAGGTCACCGTAGTTGACGGTCAGGCCTTGGGCCGAGGAGAACGTCTCGTGGTCGCGGGCGGCAGCCCACACGTCGTCATGCCGGGACAACACGTAGTAATCCTGGTCGGGGTGCTTCGGCGGAACGACATGGTGCACCGGGTCGTGGTCGCGCAGCGCGCGGTACATCGGCCAGGGGTTCGGCCAGGTGTCGGCGTTGGCAAGCGCGAACAGGACCGGTGCGTTATGAGACACAACCGCAGACATGTCTCATTCGTACGACAATTGGCGCAGGTTGTCAACCAAGAATGCCGTGCAGCCTTTCCTCGGCTCGGTGCCGGCAGGAGAGTGTGCCTTGGGTGCGGTCGCGGGTATCAGCGTTATCCATGACCTGTGTCCGCTATTTTCGGCGGTCCTCTGGCACCGCTTCCCAGAAACCGGCGCCTACAACGTCATCGCCCGCAACAGCTAGTTAGGGCGGACGCGAGTTCTGTTCTGTTCCGAGGTCCACCGAAGCGCTCTGCGCGCGAACGGATTACGGCAGCGCGCGACGGTAGAGCGGTTAGCTGGCCATTCCGGCGAAGAACGCGCCGGTAATGAGACCGATGATCATGGCCACGAGCACGTGCCCGAGCGCGGCGGTCACAAAGACCGCACTGATCCCCGCTATGAACAGCATCCAGAGCATGCCTATCCACAGCCGGTGAGCAGTGATCAGCGGCCCCGCGGCTGGGGCCCGACCGACGATCGCCGCACGGTTCTGCCTTCGGATCATTGACCACCCCATCTGTGAGTTCAGCCATAAACTGCCTCAGTTAGTGATCTGAATCATAGCAACGCCAGATGCTGGCTGACCGCCCCGATCGCGGCGGATCAGCGCAGGCTATCGGGCCTTTCGGCGAGGTCTCGCCGGTGCGGTCGTGGTAGAACTTGGCGTTCCCGCCTCGGCGCTTCAGGCAGCCGTGGCCAGCCTTGGTGACGCCGCTCACCGCGCGTGGGCGGGTGTCCGCCCGTATGTGGGGTAAGTTTCTGACGGTCCGGTTATGGAACTCGGGTTCCGTTATGGCGAGGGGCATGGCTACTCGACTGCCATGCCTTGAATGAACGAAGCAGGGGGCGGGGGGGCATGCAGTGTTGTACCGGCTGATGAAGCGCTTCTGGATCCCCATGGTTCTTGTTGTCGTGGTCGCGCTCGGCGCCTACGCCATCGTCCGCATTCACGGGTCTACAGGACCGCGAGCGCCGAAGTCGGCTGAGGGGTCAGGGATTACCGCGAACTTCAACCCGAAGCACATCACCTACGAAATCAGCGGGTCCGGCGGCACCGCGAACCTCAACTACCTCGATGAGAACGGTCAACCCCACCTCATCGAAAACACGCCGCTGCCTTGGTCGTTCACTATCGTGACGACACTGCCCTCGATGTCGGCCAACGTCATGGCTCAGGGTGACCGAAACGTCAGTGACCTTCGATGCCGGGTCACGGTCGACGGCGACGTGCGCGACGACCGGGCCAGCACCGACTTGGTCAAACCGTTCATCTACTGCTTGGTGAAATCCGTATGAGCATCCAACATTCGAAGCCCCATCGTCCGTTCTTGGGGCGGATGGTCCGGGTCTTCTCGCTGCCGATCATCGTGTTCTGGGTGCTCGTCGCGGTCGGCCTGGGCATCCTGGTCCCGTCACTCGACGACGTCGCGGCGAGCCGGTCGGTGCCGATGAGCCCGACCGACGCGCCGTCCTATCGGGCGATGCTGAACATCGGCAAGGTCTTTCACCAGTACGATTCGGATTCTTCGGCGATGGTCGTGCTCGAGGGGAAAGACAAGCTCGGCGATTCCGCGCATAAGTTCTACGACGAGATCGTCGCGAAGCTGACTGCCGATCACCAGCATGTGCAGAACGTTCAGGATTTCTGGAGTGATCCGCTGACCGCGGCGGGCTCGCAGAGCGTGGACGGCAAGTCCGCCTACGTGCAGATCTTCCTCAACGGCTCGCAGGGCACTAGTGAAAGCCATGAGTCGGTGGCTGCTGTTCGTCAGATCGTCGCTTCGGTGCCCGCGCCTCCGGGTATCGAGGCCCATGTCGCGGGCAACAGTGTGCTCAACGCCGATACCAGCGTCGCGGGGCACCAAAGCATGGCGACGATGGAGTTGGTGTCGGTCGCCGTCATCGTCGTGATGCTGCTCGCCATCTACCGCTCGGTCGTGACGATGCTGGTGTCCATGGTCATCATCGGGCTGGAACTCTTTGCCGCACAGGGTGTTACAGCCGGAGCGGGTTACCTGCACATCATCGGTTTGACCCCGTACGCGGTGAGCATGGTGACCATGCTGGCCTTGGCCGCCGGAACGGACTATGTGATCTTCCTGCTGGGCCGATATCAAGAGGAAAGATCGAAAGGCTTGGATCGCGAAGACGCGTTCTACGTGGCCTATCACGGTGTCTCGCACGTTATTCTGGGTTCCGGCTTGACGATTGCGGGTGCCACCATGTGCCTGAGCTTCACCAGACTGCCGTACTTCAATACCATGGGTTTGCCGTGCGCGATGTCGGTCTTGGTGGTCATCGCCGCGGCGCTGACGCTGGCACCGGCGATTCTCACGGTGGGGTCCAGATTTGGTCTGCTCGACGCCAAACGTGAACTCTCGACGCGGAGTTGGCGCAGGGTCGGCACCGCGGTCGTCCGGTGGCCGATCCCGATCATCTTTGTGACCACCATGGTCGCCGTCATCGGCTTCGTCAGCCTGCTGACTTACGTACCGCAATACAACGACCAGAAGTTCACCCCCGCCGACATGCCCGCCAACCTCGCAATGGGCGTCGCGGACCGGCACTTCTCCCAGGCTCGGATGAACCCGGAATTGTTGATGCTGCAGGCCGATCACGACCTGCGCGACCCCGCGGACATGCTTGTCATCGACCGGGTCGCCAAGAACGTGGCACACATGCGGGGCATCGACCGGGTGCAGACCATCACCCGCCCATTGGGTGCACCGATCGATCACAGTTCCATCCCGTTCATGCTCGGTGCGCAAAACGCCGGCACCCTGCAAGCCGCCAAGTTCAACAACGACAACTCGGCTCAAATGCTCGAGCAGGCCGACGAGATGAGCAGGACCGTCGCCAGCATGGAGCGCATGTACACCATCACCTCCGAGCTGACCGCGACCACACACAGCATGGTCGGCCGCACGCACGAGATGCTGGAAACCACCAAGGAGTTGCGCAACAACATCTCCGACTTCGAGGATTTCTTCCGGCCACTGCGTAGCTACTTCTATTGGGAGAAGCACTGCTTCGACATCCCGATCTGCTGGTCACTGCGCTCCATCTTCGACACCATCGACGGCATCGACGCGCTCAGTGACCAGATCCAGGGGCTCACAACCGATCTGGACCGCATGGATCAGTTGATGCCACAGATGTTGCCAATTCTGAGGTCGACCATCGACTCGATGACAAAGATGCGCGACTTCATGATCGCGACCCACAGCACCATGGCCGGCACCCAGGCCCAGCAACAGGAATTGGCCAAGGGCGCGACCGAGATTGGCCTGTACTTCGACCAGGCCAAGAACGACGACTTCTTCTACCTGCCACCGGATGTGTTTCAAAACCCCGATTTCAAACGTGGCCTGAAGATGTTCGTCTCGCCCGACGGCAAAGCGATCCGCTTCATCATCACCCACCAGGGCGACCCCGCCTCTACCGAAGGCATCGCACACGTCCGCGACCTCAAAGGTGTCGTGGCGGACGCCGTCAAGAGCACCCCACTAGCCAACGCGAAGGTTTCGCTTGCCGGCACCGCGTCGATGTACGCCGATATGCAGGACGGCGTCAAGACCGACCTGATGATCGCTGTCATCGCGTCGATGATCCTGATCTTCGCGATCATGTTGGTGATCACCCGCAGTCTGGTGGCAGCACTGGTGATCGTCGGCACCGTGGCCGCGTCGCTGGGCACCGCATGCGGGCTGTCCGTGCTGCTGTGGCAAGACATCCTGGGCTTGGGAGTGCAATGGATCGTAATCCCGCTGTCCATCGTTATCCTGCTGGCAGTGGGCTCGGACTACAACTTGCTTGTGGTCTCTCGCCTCAAAGAGGAGATACACGCAGGTCTCAACACCGGCATCATCCGAGGTATGGGCGCAACCGGACGCGTCGTCACCGCGGCTGGAATGGTGTTCGCGTTTACCATGATGTCAATGATCGTCAGCGACCTGCGTGTCATCGGCCAACTGGGCATGACCATCGGCATCGGCCTCGTCGTCGATACGTTGATCGTGCGTGCGTTCATGACCCCATCGATCGCCGCGGCACTCGGCCGCTGGTTCTGGTGGCCCCTGAACACCTTCAAAATCGTCACGAGGACGCGTCCCGGGCGGCATTCTGACGACAGCACCGCGCCAATCCCGCTGCTGGCAACCAGATGAGTGACACGCGAACGTCTGGTCGACCCGAGGACTGTATCGCCGAACCCGAGTCCAAGCTGCGCCAACGCACCAGCGGGCGCCTCGACCGGTCACGTGATCCCGCAATCCTCAACGCTGCCTTGGAGATTCTGGCCGAACAAGGCTATAGCGCCACCAACATGAACGACATCGCCGCGCGTGCCGGTGTCGGTAAAGCTGCTATCTATCGCCGCTGGTCATCGAAGACGGCACTGATCACCGACGCGTTGGTCTATTGGCGACCGCATCTGTTGGACGACGGCCCGCCCGATACCGGCAGCCTATCGGGTGATCTGCAGGTCATCGTCGAGCGTGTAGCCCGCAACGACGACGACCTGATCTCCAATGACCTGATCCTGCGCGTCGGGTTGGAAGCTGCCCAGGATCCCGATATGGCTTCTGCGCTCGACGAATTGATTCTCTTCAAAGGCCGCCGCGTGCTGTCAGCCATTTTCACCCAAGCTGCCGACCGCGGCGAGATAGCCGGCGACCGTGATTGGTCACTGGTCGCCGACGTGATCGTGGCGATGGGTCTGCTACGGGCCCTGAGCGGCCAGACCGTCGACGCCGATTTAGTGCGGAACGTCATCGATACGCTTGTGCTGCCGGCAGTCACCCGCCCCTCCAGTGCTGCCGGACCCGATCGGTCGTAACTCGCGAGGCCTGCGCACACCCGGCCAAAGCCAGGGTTAGATGAGCTAACATTCTTCGTGAACACCACGCCGGGAAGGTGCGCGAAACATGGTTGTGCCGCAGCCCTCACACCGGACTTCCCGTGACGCCGCGGACGCGAAAGGCGCTCTGGTGCAAGATGTTCTAGCGCGAGTTGCAATGCTGCACGGCGTTGGCCCCGACGCCCTTGCCGTCCTGGCGGGCGAGCTCGAGCAGGTGAGCTTCCCGCCCCGCCGCACCGTGTTCACCGAAGGCGAACCAGGCAACGACTTGTACGTCGTGCTCGCCGGGAAAGTCAAAGTCGTGCGTAAGACTCCAGACGGCCGCGAAACCCTGATCGCAGTGCTCGGCCCGACTGACATGTTCGGCGAGCTCGCCCTGTTCGATCCGGGACCACGAACCTCGACCGTAGCCACGTTGACCGAAGTACAGGCAGTGCGGATGGACCGCGGTGCGCTGCGGGCCTGGACCGCCGCCTACCCCAGCATGGCCGAACGACTCCTCACAATGCTGGCCCGCCGACTACGACGCACCAACGACACGCTGTGCGACCTGATCTTCACCGACGTTCCGGGCCGGGTGGCCAAACAATTGCTCTACCAGGCGCAGCGATTCGGGGGGGTCGGCACCGAACAAACGCTCAGCGTCGTGCTCAATCTCACCCAAGAAGAGTTGGCTCAACTCCTTGGCTCCTCCCGTGAGACGGTCAACAAAGCACTCTCCGACTTCACTCAGCGCGGCTGGATCCGCCAAGAAGGCAAGACCCTCTTCATCCTTGCTCCCGAAAAACTCGCCCACCGCGCCCGCTGATCATTCACGCCGGGATTCCCTTCACCGTCTGGGCACACCGCCAACCCGCCGCCGCACGCCGACCCGTAGAACTAGATCGCCGCGCCGGGGTTGAGGATGCCCAGCGGGTCCAGGGCCTGTTTGATGCGCTGGTTGAGCGCCATCACCTCGGGCCCGAGGTAGCCGTCCAGCCAGGGCCGCTTCAGCCGGCCCACCCCGTGCTCGCCGGTGATGGTGCCACCCAATCCGACTGCCAGGTCCATGATTTCGCCGAACGCGAGCTGGGCGCGCGCGGCCATCGCGGCGTCGGCGGGGTCGAACACGATCAGCGGGTGGGTGTTGCCGTCGCCGGCGTGGGCGATCACCGAGATCATCAGGTCGCGCTGCGCGGCGATGTGGGCAATCCCGGTCACCAGCTTCCCCAGCGCGGGAAGCGGCACCCCGACGTCTTCGAGCAGCAGCGAACCCTTGGCCTCGACGGCGGGGATACAGAACCGGCGCGCGGCCACAAACGCCTCGCCCTCGGCCGGATCGTCGGTAGTGAAAACGTCCGTTGCCTTGTTCTCGGCGAATATCGAGGCGATCAGTTCGGCGTCCTGGCCGCTGGCGCGGCCGCGCTCATCGGAGCCGGCCACCAACATCGCGGCGGCCCCACGGTCCAGGTCCATGCGCAAGATGTCCTCGACGGCGTTGATCGCCGCCGAATCCATGAACTCCAGCATTGCGGGCCGCAGCCGCGACGTGACGCCCAGCACCGCGTCGACGGCCGACTCCACCGAGGCGAAGCTGGCCACCACGACGCTCGACGTGTTCTGCGCGGGCAGCAGCCGCAGCGTCACCTCCGTGACGACGCCCAGCGTGCCTTCACTGCCGACGAACAGCTTGGTCAGCGACAGCCCCGCGACGTCCTTCAACCGCGGACCACCCAGCCGCACCGCGGTGCCGT
Source organism: Mycobacterium ahvazicum (assembly GCF_900176255.2). GTDB lineage: Bacteria > Actinomycetota > Actinomycetes > Mycobacteriales > Mycobacteriaceae > Mycobacterium > Mycobacterium ahvazicum. The sequence goes on along the minus strand of NZ_FXEG02000004.1, from coordinate 51,626 downwards.
CGGCCAGCACCACCTGCATCCCCAGCACGTAGTCGGTGGTGACGCCGTATTTCACGCAGCACAGGCCGCCGGCGTTGGTGGCGATATTGCCGCCGATGCTGCAGATTTCATACGACGACGGGTCCGGCGGATACCACAGGCCGTGCTCGGCGACGGCCTTCTTCACCTCGGCGTTGAGCAGCCCGGGCTGGCATACCGCGGTCCGGGTGACCGGGTCGATGGTGATGTCGCGCATCTTCTCGGTCGACAGCACGATCCCGTTGGCCAGCGCCGTCGCCCCGCCCGACAAGCCGGTGCCGGCCCCGCGCGGCACGACGGGCACCCGGTGGGCGGTGGCCCAGCGCAACACTTTCTGCACGTCTTCGGTGCAGCGCACCCGCACCACGGCCAGCGGCGTGCCGGCCGCCGGATCGAAGGCGCGGTCGTGGCGATAGCCGTCGGTAATGGTCGGGTCGGTGACCACCATCCCGTCCGGTAGATCGGCGATCAGGCCGGCCAGCATGTCTTCATTGACTGTGGTGCTCACGTGCCGATTTTACGGCGCGGAATCCTCAGCAAACTCCGGCGCGCGATCGAGTTCGCGCAGCGACGGCAGCGCGCAGGCGATCAGGCCGACCACGATGATGGGCACCGCCAACGCCAGGAACGTGACCCGCAGCCCGGCGGCGTCGGCCAGCGGACCGGCTACCAATAAGCCCAGCGGGCCCGCGGCGAAGGTCAGCCCCGTCATCACCCCGACCACCCGGCCGCGCAGATGGTGCGGAGCCCGGGTCTGCATCACGTAGTTGTAGATCGGCTGGATCGGCCCGTATACCAAGCCGGTCAGCGCGCACAGCACCAGGATCACCGGCAGCGGCGGCAGGAACGCGATCCCGACCGACGCGGCACCGAACGTCAGCGTCGCGGTCAGCACGGCCGTGCGCCGCCGCAGATACTTCGACAGCACGGCATAACCGAGGGCACCCGCCACGCCGCCGGCCCCGAGCGCCATCAGCGCCCAGCCCAACTCCGCGGGTTCGTGACGATCGCTGAAGTACTTGGGAAACAGCACGCTTTCCATCGGCAGATACAGCGCCGTGACAACCAGATCGACCAACGCGAGCGTGCGTAGCACGCGCATGTTCCAGACGAAACGCAAACCCTCGGCGACGCCGGACACCAACCCGTCGGGCCGGGTGGCGTGATGCGGCTTGCCGATGCCCTCGAGCCGCAGCACCCCAATTGCGATGAACGACAACCCAAAACAGCCCGCGGTGATCCACATCGTGTTGACGCCGCCGACCGTGGCGATCATCAAACCGCCGATACCCGGACCCACGATGTAAGCCAGATTGAGAATCGCCTCGTACACGCTGTTGGTGCGGTCCAGCGACCAGTTGGCCCGCGCGGCGGCCTCGGGCAGCATCGACTGGCGCGCCGTTGTCCCGGCGGGGTCGAATCCGGCCGAAAGAAATGCCAATACGGCCAGCTCGGCGACATTGAGCGCATTCGCCCCGAATAGCCAGGCGATCACCGGAACCGAGGCCACCGCCATGCCGGACAACCAATCGGAGACCAGCGAAATGCGCCGGCGCCCGAAAAAGTCGACCGCGGTCCCGGCGACCAGCGTGGAGAGCACCAGCGGCACCGTCATCGCCGCTGCCACGATCGACGCGTCGCCTGCGCTCTCCCGGTGCTGCAGCGCCAGCCAGGGGAAAGCGACCAGCGAAATGCCGGTACCCGCGGTCGCCACCAGCGTGGCGAACAGGATCAGAAGTGCCGGACCTCGGCTGGAATGTGTCATAAATATCGCCGGGAGAATCTAACCCCAAAGCGATCGCGGCAGCCACCGAATTTCGTGCTCCTGTCGGCTGAATGCAGGATGTTCATGTGCTTGTTCATCCGAATACCGGATTGGCCTTCGATTCGCCGGTGCTGCCCGGCACCGGATGGCCCGGCGATCCGGCCGAACCGGGGACCCCGAAGGCCGCCGACGCGGCACAGGTCCGGGCGCTGGCCGGCGCGGCCGGCTCGGTGCCGGAACTGGACGCCGTGGTCAGCGTCTGTCGCGCCTGCCCGCGTCTGGTCGCCTGGCGGGAGGAGGTCGCCGTGGCCAAACGGCGTGCGTTCGCCGACCAGCCGTATTGGGGCCGGCCGGTGCCGGGATGGGGATCGATACGGCCGCGAATCTTCATCGTCGGGCTGGCGCCGGCCGCGCACGGCGCCAACCGAACCGGGCGGATGTTCACCGGCGACCGCTCCGGCGACCAGCTGTACGCCGCCCTGTATCGGGCCGGGCTGGTGAACCAGCCGACCAGCGTGGACGCCGCAGATGGGTTGCACACCAAGCAGGTTCGCATTTCCGCCCCGGTGCGATGCGCGCCGCCGGCCAACGCCCCGACCCCGGCCGAGCGTGACACGTGTTGGCCCTGGCTGGAAGCCGAATGGCGGTTGGTGGCTGAGCACGTGCGCACCATCGTCGCCCTTGGCGGGTTCGGCTGGCAGATCGCGTTGCGGCTGCCGGGTGTCACCGCGATGCGAGCAACGCCCAAGCCGCGCTTCGGCCACGGTGCCGTCGCCGAGTTACCGTCGGGCGTGCGTTTGCTGGGTTGCTACCACCCCAGCCAGCAAAACATGTTCACCGGTAGGCTGACTCCGGCAATGCTTGACGATATCTTCATTGAAGCCAAGAAGCTGGCAGGGATTAAGTGACCTTCTATGGTTAAAGTACTGATTTCCGGGGCCAGCGTCGCCGGTACAACGTTGGCGTATTGGCTTGGGCGGCATGGCTATTCGGTGACCGTTGTGGAGAGCCACCCAGGCCTGCGCCCGGGCGGGCAGGCCATCGATGTGCGCGGTCCGGCGCTCACGGTGCTGGACCGCATGGGTCTGCTGGCCGCCGCCGCCGATCGCAAGACGGGCATTCGCGGCTCCTCGGTCGTCGACCGCGACGGCAACGAGCTCTCCCGCGACACCGAATCGACGCCGACCGGTGGCCCCATCGACAACCCGGACATCGAGCTGCTGCGCGACGATTTGGTCGAGTTGCTTTACGAGGCAACGCAGCCCGCGACCGAGTACCTCTTCGACGACAGCATCACCGGTCTGCAGAACCGCGGCCTGGCCGTCGATGTGACGTTCGAACGTGCACCCGCGCGCAGCTTCGACCTGGTGATCGGCGCCGACGGTCTGCATTCCAATGTGCGCCGACTGGTTTTCGGTCCCGAGGAACGATTCATCAAGCGGCTGGGCACGCACGCCGCGATCTTCACCGTGCCCAATTTCCTGAATCTGGACTTCTGGCAGATGTGGCACTACGGCGACACCACGATGGCCGGGGTCTACAGCGCCCGCAACAACACCGAGGCGCGCGCCATGCTGGGCTTCATGGACACCGAACTGCGGCTGGACTACCGCGACATCGAAGCCCAATTCGCCGAGGTCGAGCAGCGGATGGCCGGCGACGGCTGGGTACGCCCACAACTGCTGAAGTACATGCGCGACGCACCGGACTTCTACTTCGACGAGATGGCGCAGATCGTGATGGATCACTGGTCGATCGGCCGGGTGGCGCTGGTCGGCGACGCGGCGTACTGCTGCTCGCCGCTGTCGGGCCAGGGGACCAGTGTCGCGCTGCTGGGCGCCTACATCCTGGCCGGCGAGCTCAAGCGGGTCAGCCAGGGCGACTGGGTCGACCACGGGGTCGGCTTCACCAACTACTTCAAGCGCTTTCACGGCTATACCGAGCGCACCCAGTTCCTGGCCACCGACAACATTCCCGGCGGGGCCCCGATCTCGCAGGAGCAGTTCGAGGCCGTCGTGAATTCGATTACGCCGAGCAACTACTAGCCGGGAACGAACCCCGCGCCGAATGCGTTGAGGCCATCGTGCGCCTTTCCGTCCTCGATCTCGTCCCGGTACGCACCGACCAGTCGACCGGTGACGCGCTGGCCGCGACCGTGCAGCTGGCGCAGAGCGCCGACCGGCTGGGCTACACCCGCTACTGGGTCGCCGAGCACCACAACATGCCCTCGGTCGGCGCGACCAGCCCGCCGGTGTTGCTGGCCTACCTGGCCGCCCAGACCTCGCGGGTGCGGCTGGGATCCGGCGGAGTCATGCTGCCCAACCACGCGCCGCTGGCCGTCGCCGAGCAGTTCGCCCTGCTGGAAGCCGCGGCGCCGGGCCGAATCGACCTGGGCATCGGACGGGCGCCCGGCTCCGACCCGGTCACGTCGTACGCGTTGCGCGGTGCCCGCTCAGCAGCCGAGCAAGATCGCGACATCGAGAACTTTCCCGAATACCTCGACGACGTCGCGGCGTTGATGAGTGCGCGCGGCGTGCTGCTTCCGTTGCGCTCCGGCGACTACCGGCTCAAGGCCACGCCGGCCGCGGCGAGCGAACCGCGGTTGTGGCTGTTGGGCTCGTCGATGTACTCGGCGCGTTTGGCGGCGGCCAAGGGGCTGCCGTATGTGTTCGCACATCACTTCTCCGGCAACGGAACCGAAGAGGCGCTCGAAATCTACCGCACGCGATTTGAGCCCAGCGCACTGACCGCCGAGCCCGTGACGTTCTTGACGGTGAACGCCGCCGTAGCCGAAACACGGGAAGAGGCAACGGCATTGATGTTGCCCAACTTGCAGATGATGGCTCGGCTGCGGACCGGACAGCCGCTGGGCCCGGTCCCGCTGGTCGAGGAGGCCGAGGTGGCCGAACTGACGCCGGCTCAGCAGCACATCGTGGACAGCGGGTTGGCGCGTGCCGTCCTCGGCACTCCGGCCCAGGCCGCCGAGCAGGTGCGAGCGCTGGCCGGGCAGTTCGGCGTCGACGAGGTGATGGTGAACCCCGTCGCGTCGGCTCATCGCGGCACCGACCCGGCCACCGCGCCGGGCCGGGTGGCAACGCTGGAGCTGTTGGCCAAGGAGCTGTTCTAGTCGGCTACCCCGGCCTGCTCCGACGTTCTCGGATTCTGTTGGGGCACATTGTGACTGATCCATTCCTCAAGCTCGGCCGGCGGCAACGGCGGGGTGTGTACGAACCCCTGGGTGATCGTGCAGCCGAATCGCTGCAGGGCGCTCAGCGTGACCTCATCTTCGACTCCCTCGGCCACCAGGTCCGCGCCCAGGCTGTCCGCCAGCGCCACCGTCGACCGCACGATGGCGACCGAGCGCGCGTCTTGGGCCAGCCGCGCCACGAAAATGCGGTCGAGCTTCAATTCGTCGACCGAGACATCCTGCAAGCGCGCCAACGACGACCAGCCGGTGCCGTAGTCGTCCAGCGAGACGCGCACCCCCAGGCGCTGCAACTCGGCTACGGTGTTACGCGACCGCGCCGAGTCGACCAGGGCGCTTTCGGTGATCTCGACGATCAGGGCGTCGGCGGGCAAACCGCGTGCCCACAGCAGCCTTTCGATCGAGCCGACCAGCTCGAGGTCGAGCAGGTTGGTCGTCGCCAGGTTCACCGCGACCGACGATGTGACACCCTTTTCGCGCCAGTACTGGATCTGTGAGAGAGCGAGTTTGAGTGTGCGATCAGCGATCTTGCGCATCAGCCCGGCTCGTTCGGCGGCGGGCAGGAATTCTTCGGGCAGCAGCACCCCGCGGGTCGGGTGGTCCCACCGCAGCAGTGCCTCGACGCTGTGCACGCTTCCGTCGCTGGTGTTGATCTTGGGCTGGTAATACAGCGTCGGCTCCTCACCCTCGAACAGCGCGGCGCGCAATTCCTCGACGAGGTTGGGGTCGGTGTCGCGGTGCAACTCGAACGCCGAGTCGTAGACCGCGATCTTGCCCAGAGCGGATTTGGCGTGCGGCATCGCCGCCTCGGCGCGACTCAGCAGGTCCTGCGGATGCTCGCAATGGTCCGGGCACAGCGCGATGGCGATGCGCGCATCGACTCGCACCGTGATTGCGTCCAATGCGAATGGCTCGCTTAGGGATTCGAGCAAGCGGCCCGCCTGGGCCCGGGCGCCGGTCAGGTCGGATCCCTCGGTCAGCAGGATCGCGAATTCGTCATCGGTCACCCGCGCCAGAAGATCCTCGCGGCGCACGGTCGTGGCAAGCCGGTCGGCGATATGGCGCAACAGCTCGGCACCGAAATGGCGGCCGAGTGAGTCGCTGATCTCGTCGATCTCGTACAGCTTCACCAACAGCAACGCCTTGCGTGACGGCGTCTTGAGTGCCGGGTCGAGCTCTGCCGACGGGGAGTCGGACATCGACGTCAGCGCGGTGGCCAGTGACCGCCGGTTGGGCAATGTCGTCAACTCGTCGGTCATGGCGTGCTTGTAACTTTCGGCCATCATGCTGACGTCGCGCAGCGTCAGCGAAAACCGCACGGCGGCCGTAACCAGGCTCAAAGCCGCCAAAGCCGTTGCCAGTCGCGAGTTTTCGTCCAAGATGATCACGCTCAGTGCGACTGCCGTGCACGCTACCGGCACGGCGTAGGAGCCGAATCCTCGCTTGAGTGCCGGCGGTACCGACGCGGCGGGCGCCCAGCTGGCCATGGCCACCAGTAGCGACGCCGCGGGCCAGGCGGCATCCAGCGTGGTGCCGACCCGGTAGGAGCCCGCGGCCGTCTCGAAGAGATAAACCGTGTCGGCGAGCGCAAATCCCACCAGCCCGGCCACCAGTAAGAGCCAGCGAAATTCGTTGCGCCAACCCACTACTGGCAGCATGCCGGCGGCCAGGGCCGCCAGCACCAGATCTCCCCACGGGTAGAGCAGTCCTACCAAGACGGTGTCCGGCGTCCGGGTCGCCGCCGCGTGGAAGGGTCCGGCCCGCAGCGCCACACCCAGTGCGGCCATGGCCAAACCACATACCAGCGGATCGAGGCGGATCGGGATCGGTACGGCGGCCAGGCGTGCCCGGACGAGCAGCAGCAGCCCGAGATAGACGAATGGGTAGAACGCCAGATACTCGGCGTCGGCCACCGAGGGCGACTGCCCGTCGGGCACCCGCAAGAGGTAGACAAAGTCGCCGACGGCCGAGCTTGCCATACCGAGCGCAATCAGCCACCAGGCCAGTCGATCGGCCGCGACGCGATAGGCGCGTGCTCCAATGAGCATGGCCGCCAACAGGTTCAACGCCGCGTACAGGATATTGGTGAAGGCGGTGTCTTTGGCATTGAGTCCGGCCAGGCTGGTCGCGGTAAAGGTGATCACGCCAATTGCCAAGAACGCCATAGTAATTCGTACTGGCAACGGTCCCCATTGTGGGCCTTCGGGCGGGTCCGCCGCGACGGCCGGCATCGATGTGTTCGGGTGTGCCCCCGCGGTGCGTGGCGCGCCGGAGGCGCCCGAGACGGCGGCCGAAACGGGCACCCAGTCCGCCAGTTTGGCCGGCAACGCCGAGGCCGCCGAGACCGCCGACTCGGTGGACCGCGGGAATGTATAGGAGAACGGAATGTCGGGCACAAAACTGCGGACGCAGTGTCCGCCTTCCCGTTTCGCGGTGTACATGGCCAGGTCGGCGTGCCGGAGAAGCTGGTCGACGGTGCACGTCGACGCGGCCGTGGCCACGGTGAAGCCGATGCTGGGTCGCACCGCGACGGGCACGCCGTCGATCACGATCGGGGCGCTGAACGCCTCGAGCACGTCCTGCGCGGCGGCCTGGGACTCTTCGACGGAACCTTCGAGCAGCACCGCGAATTCGTCACCGCCGAGGCGGGCGATCAGGCCGTTGTCGTGCAGGGCGGCGGTGAGGCGTCCGGCTACCCGGATGAGCAGCTCGTCGCCGGCCGGGTGCCCAAGGCCGTCGTTGACCGCCTTGAAGTTGTCCAGGTCGAGGCACAGCACCGCTATCGGTGCGCCGTCTTCATTTCGAGCCGCGACGGCGTCTTCGAGCCGATGCAGGAAATGCGGCCGATTCGCCAGGCCGGTCAGGCTGTCCCGAAACGCCTCCCGCGCGACCGCCGACAACAGCTCCTGGTTCTCGGTGAGCGCGATGAATTGCCGGACCAGCACCGCGCCGACGAGAATGCCCAGCAGAGCGGTCAACACCCCGTGCTGGGCCCGGACGATGGCGCCGAATCCGACGACCGCGGCCAGCGCCAGCGGCAGGTAGGGCAACCACAGCAGGGTGCGCGACAACACCTCGCTGCGCGACGCCGAGACCTGGGTGGTCTCGTTGACGCTGGCCAAGGCGCCGAGCGTGATCATGCACAGTCCGGCCACTCGGCCCAGGTCGCCCAGATCGCTGACGTGATAGCTGCCTATCCCGGTGTCGAACACCATCGTGATGTCGGCAATGCTGATCACCGCGATGCCGGCGGCCACCAGGCTGCGGCTTGGTCGCTCACCGGGGCGGCCCCGGGACAGCATCAGGATCGCCGTCGTCAGCAGGATGCCGTCGTTGACCACCTGTGCGACCGTCGCGGTCCGGGAGCCGGTGGTGTCACGCAGCTGCTTTTCCAGCACGAAGACCCACGACACCACGAGCAGCGAGGTGACCAGGATCAGGCCGTCGAGCACCAGCCGCCGCGAACTGTGCCGAGACACGTTGGACAGCGCCACCAAGGACGTCATGGCGCCGAATGGCCACAGCAGCAGCACGATCTCGGCGGCCGCCGGGTGCGATGCGTGGTCCAGCTGGGAGCGCACGTCGTAGAACGCCCAGATGAGCTCGCCGATCGCCCAGCCCAGCTGGGCCGTCACCATGGCCAGCCAGCCCAGTCTTCGACGCCCGTCGGCGAAGCGCGCGGCTCGCAGACAACATGCCGAACCGAACAGCAGACTCCCCGCCAGCGCGATCTCGTCGACCGGGCGGGTCGCGTAGGCGCCTTCCAGGTTCCGGACGTCCGCGATGACGATCAGCAGGCCGGCGCAGCCGTATCCCGCGACGACGAGCCACCCGAGGCGCGCGGACAGCCCGAATCGCTGCCACGGGATCCCCGTCCAGCGCTTCATTGCCGCTCCAGCCGATCAGTCCCCCCGGGTGAACGCATGGAGGCTTCACCAGTGCTAGGGCAGAATAAACGTCCCCGTTGGCTTAGCTGGTGCTTTTGTGCAGGTTAGTGCTATTTGGTAGGCGTTAACGCGACGATCGGGATCGGCCGCGACGTCCGGGTCTGATAGCCCTCGTACCGGTTGGCGTTGTTCTTGTTGACGATCTGCCACAGGCGCGCATAGTCGGGGTCATCGGGACCGATGCTGCGCGCGGTGACCGCGAAGCGCTTCGAGCCGACGTTGATTTCGCACTCCGGACGCTTGCGCAGGTTGTGGTACCAGCCGGGCGCGCTGTCGCTACCTCCATAGGACGCGACGACCAGGTACGAGTCACCGTCCTTGGCGTAGCTCAGGGTGGAGGAGCGCTGCTGGCCGGTCTTGGCGCCGATCGTGTGCAGCAGCAGGCTGTCCGGCATGCCGGGTATGTGGTGGCCGATCCGGCCGTCGGTTTTCCGGTAGAGCGAGTCGTGAACGCGCAGCAGTGGAGCCAGAAAGATCCGCTCCAGGGTGGTGAGGTTGCTCATGAAGTCAGTTCTACTGACTGGCGTCGATGCGTGCCAGCGCGTCGCGCAGGATCTGCCCGGTGGCCTCGCGATCGGGGTCGCGGCGTAGCAACATCCCCTTGGCCACCGACAGCTTGTCGCCGTTGCGGCGGGGCAGCACGTGCAGGTGGATGTGGAACACGGTCTGGAAGGCCGCACTGCCGTCGTTGATCCCGATGTTGGTCGCGTCGGCCAATTCGGTCGCCCGGGCGGCGCGCGCGATCCGCTGGCCGATGGCGATCATCCCGGCCAGCGTCGACGGCGGGGTGTCGGTCAGATCGACGGTGTGCTGTTTGGGGATCACCAGCGTGTGCCCGCGGGTGAACGGGCGGATGTCGAGGATCGCCAGGTAGTCGTCGTCTTCGTAAATCCGGATGGCCGGAGCCTCCCCGGCGACGATCGCACAGAACACGCAGGACATGTCGCCACCGTACTGGGGCCGGGCCGACCCGAGGGTTACGCTGCCGCAGTGGACGCTCGCGATGTCGCATTCGCCGGTGCGGGCGCACTGGCACGGATGCTCGCCGACGGTGAAATCAGCGCTGTCGACCTGCTCGAGGTCTACCTGGAACGGATCGCTCGGCTGGACAGCGACCTGCGCTGTTACCGCGTGGTGCTGGCCGACAGCGCACGTGAGGACGCCTACGCCGCTCAGGAACTGCTCGACGCGGGCGAGCGGCTGCCGCTGCTGGGCGTGCCGATCGCGATCAAGGACGACGTCGACGTCGCGGGCGAGGTGACGGCCTGCGGCAGCGGCGGCCACGGTCCGCCGGTGACCTCCGACGCGGAAGTAGTCCGCCGGTTGCGCGCGGCCGGCGCGGTCATCATCGGAAAGACCAATGTGCCCGAGCTGATGATCTTTCCGTTCACCGAGTCGCTGACGTTCGGCGCGACCCGCAACCCGTGGAATCTCGGGCGCAGCCCCGGCGGGAGCAGCGGGGGTAGCGGCGCCGCGGTCGCCGCCGGGCTGGCCCCGCTGGCGTTGGGATCCGATGGCGGCGGCTCGATCCGTGTCCCGTCGTCCTGGTGTGGGCTGTACGGTCTGAAGCCGCACCGCGATCGCGTCTCGCTGGAACCGCACGACAACGCCTGGTACGGCCTCTCCGTGAACGGCCCGATCGCGCGCTCGGTGGCCGATGCGGCGCTGTTTCTCGATATCACCTCGACGATCCCGGGACCCGAGGGCGAGTTCGTCGCCGCGGCGTCGCGCGATCCGGGCAAACTGCGAATTGCGTTGAGCACCAAGATCCCGACGGTTCCGCAGCGGGTCGGTCGCGAAGAGCTGGCGGCGGTCGAGGCGGCCGGTGCGCTGCTGCGCGATCTCGGGCACGAGGTGATCACCGCCGATCCCGACTATCCAGTGGCCCAGCTCTATACGAACTTCCTGCCGCGCTATCTGCGCGGCATCTGCGACGACGCCGACGCGCAGGCTCACCCGGAACGGCTCGAGTCCCGCACCCGCACGCTGGCGCGGATGGGGTCGTTCTTCTCGGACCGCAGGATGGCAGCCGTGCGGGCCGCCGAGGAAGGCATGAACACCAAGATTCAGTCGATCTTCGACGATGTCGACGTCGTGATCACGCCGGGCACCGCGGAAGGGCCGTCGCGCATCGGTGCGTACCGGCGCCGCGGCGCGGTGTCGACGCTGTTGCTGGTCGCCCAGCAGGTGCCGTACTTCGCTCCGTGGAACGCGACCGGTCAGCCCGCCGCGGTGGTGCCGTGGGATTTCGACGGCGACGGCCTGCCGTTGTCGGTACAGCTGGTGGGCCGGCCGTTCGACGAGGCGACGCTGCTGTCGCTGTCCGCGCAGATCGAAGCGGCGCGACCGTGGGCGCGCCGCCGACCGCCGGTGTCATGACGGGGTCATAGCCGCAACATCTCGCGCCAGGCCGCCAGCTTGACGCCGGGCCGGGTGGCATGGGCCGGGCTGCTGGACGGCAGCCGGTGGAACTCGATCCGCTCGTCGGGCTGGGCCAGCCTGCGGTACATCTCGGCCGCCTTGGCGCCGTTGAAGTAAACCCCGGCGATTCCCGGGTAGTCGGCGAACAACCCGGCAAAGTCGTTGACCACCAAGCTTTTCGGATCGATCGCCGAGTCGGCACTACCGGCTCGGCGGCAGCTGCGCAGCACGTCCCACAGCGCCACCCCGCGGGATCGCAAAACGGTCAGCCGGGACTCGTAGGGCGCGTCGGGGTCGAATCCGAAAAGCGCACCGGCGATGGGCCAGAACGCATTTCGCGGATTGGCGTAATACTGCTGGGCCACCAGCGACTGGGCACTGGGAAACGAGCCCAGGATCAGCACCCGGGCGCGCTCGTCGACGACGGGTGCGAAACCATGCAGCAGCGGCGGGGTCATCACTGCCATCATCGCCCGCCGGCGTTGTAGGTTGGCCACGTGGACGACGAGGTCGACGCCAACATTGACGATCTGCTCGACGGACTCGACGGCGACGCGCGCAGGGAACGCGCCGAGCTGGTCGCCTGGCTACTGGGACAGGGCGTCACCCCCGCGGAGATCCGGGCCACCAATCCGCCGCTGCTGCTGGCCAGCCGTCGCCTGATCGGAGACGACGGCACCTATGTGTCGGCGCGCGAGATCAGCGAGCAACACCACATCGACCTGACGCTGCTGCAGCGCGTGCAGCGGGCGATCGGGCTGGCCCGGGTGGACGATCCGGACGCGTCGATCCACATGCGCGCCGACGGCGAAGCGGCCGCCTACGCGCAGCGCTTCGTGGAGCTGGGGCTCAACCCCGACCAGGTCGTGCTGGTGGTGCGGGTGCTCGCCGAAGGCCTCTCGCACACCGCCGAGGTGATGCGGTATGCCGCGCTGGAGGCGATCATGCGCCCGGGAGCCACCGAGCTGGAGATCGCCAAGGCATCCCAGGCGCTGGTGGGCCAGATCGCGCCGCAGCTCGGACCGATGATCGAGCAGATGCTGTTCATGCAGCTTCGGCACATGATGGAGACCGAAGCGGTCAACGCCGCCGAGCGCGCCGCGGGCGAACCGTTGCCGGGCGCGCGCGAGGTCACCGTCGCGTTCGCCGACCTGGTCGGTTTCACCAAGCTGGGCGAGGTGGTCTCGCCCGAGGAGCTGGGGCAACTGGCCAGTCGGCTGGCGGGGCTGGCCCGGGACGTGACGGTCCCACCGGTCCGGTTCATCAAGACGATCGGGGACGCGGTGATGTTCGTCTGTCCCGAGCCCGCGCCCTTGCTCGATGCCGTGCTGAAGCTTGTTGAAACGGTCGATACCGACGACGACTTTCCCCGGCTGCGGGCGGGGGTGGCCGCCGGGATGGCGGTGAGCCGGGCCGGTGATTGGTTCGGCCGCCCGGTCAACGTCGCGAGCCGGGTCACCGGCGTGGCCCGCCCCGGCACCGTTCTGGTCGCCGACTCGGTGTGGGAGGCCGTCGGCGAAACCCTGGAGTTTTCCGCGTCTTTCGCGGGCGCACGCCGCCTCAAGGGCGTCAAGAATGAGGTCAAGCTGTTCCGGGTGCGCCGCGGCGACGGTGACAACGACTGAGTCCGTTACAGGTTTAGGCAGGCCCGGGCGGCGCTGGGGGGCGTCTGACACGGTCCGACGCGGCCGGCTCCTTCCCCTCTGCCGGCGCTTTGACTTGGCCGCTTCCGGGCCTGCTTCGTGATCAAAAATACGCCTGTGAGCGGGCCATATCAACGGTTTTGCGGTCCATGCCCAGGACCGGTTGCCGTTCGCCGCGAGCGAACCGGTCCTGATTACATGTGCAACGGTGTAATGATGTAATCATGAAATCACACCATCACAGTTCTAGGCGGTACGGCCGCCCCGGGGGCTGGCAGCAAGCCCAGCAACCCGATGCCACCGGCGCGGCGGAATGGTTCGCCGGACGCCTGCCCGAAGGCTGGTTCGACGGCGACCCGACGGTCGTGGTGGACCGCGAGGAGATCACTGTCATCGGCAAGCTCGCGGACGCGGCCGAAGACAGCGAGGCGCGCGCCGAGGGCCGGGCCTCACGGTTCCGCGAGGAGACCCGCTCGGAGCGGATGCGCATCGCCGACGAGGCGCAGGATCGCTACGGCCGCAAGGTTTCCTGGGGCCTGGAGATCGGTGGCGAGCGAATCCTGTTCACGCACATCGCAGTTCCGGTGATGACGCGCTTGAAGCAACCGGAACGCCAGGTGCTCGACACGTTGGTGGACGCCGGTGTCGCCAGGTCTCGCGCCGACGCTCTGGCGTGGTCGGTCAAGCTCGTCGGCGAACACACCGAGGAATGGCTCGCCAAGTTACGCGACGCGATGTCGGCGGTCGACGACCTGCGCGCCCAGGGGCCAGACCTACCCGAATAGGCTCCCGAATAAGCTAATGCCGCAGCGCCGCTTAGGTATTGGCGTCGCTAGGTGTTGTTCACCTTGTCGACGATCTTTTCGGCGATCTGGCTGGACTGATCGCTGATGTGGTAACCGCAGGCGTTGACGTCGACGATCACATTGTTCGCCACGCTCATCGCGTGCTCACACTGCCAGCCGTCGGCCCCCTCCTGGGTCTGCAGCACCGATATCTTCGGTGAATTGCCTTGGACGGGGGCGAAAGTCCACCGATAGGTCTTGCCCGAATTGTCCACCGTCACCGTCTGGCCGACACACTTCTTCCACTTGTCCAGCGAGCCCTGCAGGAACGCCTTGGCCTTGTCGGCGGTCGGGAAGGCCACCACCGCCTGGTTGACCCAGTGGTCGTTGTTGTCGCCCGGTTCGGCGGACACCAGGCCGTAGATGCCCGTCCAGCCACTGCCGGCGTACACCGGATCCTGAGTCGTGTACAGCGCGCCCTCGCAGTCCGGTATCGACACCGTCATCGAGGAAGTGCCCATCGTCGTAATGGGCTTGCCGGGCTGGATGTTCGTCGCGCCCATGATGGTGTTGATATCCGAGGCGCTCAGCAGCAGCGAGTTGAGCCGCGTGGACGCAATCGGTTCCGGTGGCGGCTTGGGGTCGGGAATGATCAGCCAGATAGCCACCGCGCTGACCACGACCACGAGCAGCACGGCGGCCGCGGCGATGATCGGCCACGGATTGCGCTTGGGTCGGGGCGGCTGCTGGCCCAGGTTCCACTGGGTGGGGCCGACGGGCTGCGCGTGCGGGTGGGCACCCGATGGCGGGCCGCCCCAGTTGCCGCTGCTGCCTTGGTAATACTGCGGGCCCGAGACGGGCTGACCCGGGGTGGGGACGGGCCCGCTCTCGGGCGCCCAGGGCCGCGGGCTCGGAGCGTGGTGCGGCGGCACCGGCGGGGAGCTCGGACGCGGATACGGCGTCGGCGTCGGCGGCGGCGAGGGTGTGGCCGGCCGCTGCACGGGCGGCGCGGCCGCGGTGCCCGCGATCGTCGGTGGCTGCTCGAGCTTGTCCTTGCCGGGCAGGGTCGCTTCCTGACTGCGGCGCAGGATGTCCGACGCATGGTCTTGATCGGGAGTGCTCAGTGCCTCATGCGCGGCCAGCGCCAGATCGCCCGCGCTCGCGTAGCGGTCTTCGGGCTTCTTGGCCATCCCGCGTGCGATCACCGCGTCGAAAGCCTTGGGAATGCCCGCGCGGACCGCGCTGGGCAGCGGGACGGGATCGCTCATGTGCGCCTTGACCAGCACACCGGCGCTGTCGGCGCGGTACGGCGGGGCTCCGGTCAGGCATTCGTGCAGCACACACGCCAACGCGTAGATGTCGGCGCGGTAGGTCACCTCGTCGTTGGTGAATCGCTCCGGGGCCATGTATTTCCAGGTGCCGACCGCGGTGCCGAGCTGGGTGAGCTTCTCGTCGGTGGTGGCGCTGGCGATGCCAAAGTCGACGAGGTAGGCGAAATCATCCCGGGTGACCAGGATGTTGGGCGGCTTCACGTCACGGTGCATAACGCCGGCGGCGTGGGCGGCATCCAGAGCCGACGCGATCTGGGTGATGATCGCGACCGCGCGTGGCGGCGTCAGCGGACCGTACCGTTTGAGCAAGCTGTCCAGGTCGGTGCCCTCGACGAGGCGCATCTCCATGAACATTTTTCCGTCGATCTCGCCGTAGTCGTGGATCGGCACGACGTGCGGTTCCTGCAAACGGCCCGCGGTGCGCGCTTCGCGCTTCATCCGCTCACGAAAGACGGGGTCCGAGCTGAACTGGTCCGACATCAGCTTGACCGCGACGGTCCACTCTTTGACGGTGTGCTCGGCCTCGTAGACCTCGCCCATCCCACCCCGGCCCAGCAGCCGTTTCAGGTGGTAGGGCCCGAACGTCGAGCCCTCCCGTGAGGCCTGCCCCTCGCTCATCGCTGATCCTCCAAACCAACCGCAGACCCGCCGACCATATCAACAAAATCCCCGCAAACCCGTCGGCCGCAATGCCCGGCAAGCACGCACGACGGTGGGCGCGGCCGACCCGCCGCTCGGCGACGGCAAACGCCGACGGAACGCCTCCGTCTCGATCGCGGCCCCCGGGGGGCGAGCGTCACTTGGCCGCTTTGCGTTGCGGGTCAAGCTGTCTGAGTCGCAGCGCGATCAGGATGATCAAGACGATCGCCTGGATGGCGCAGGCAGCCGCGGCCGTCCACCAATCGCCGGGGTCGTACTCCCACAGCGGGTCTTCGTCGCCGCCCGCGGTGCGGCGCAGATCGTCGAGATCGATGGTCGAGGCGGCCATCGCGTAGGCCCAGCGTGACGGCGATAGCCACGCCAGTTGCTCCAGCGGGATGCGGCCCTTCACCCCAAACATGCCGCCGCACAGCACGAGTTCGGCCATGACGACGAGCACCAGCAGCGGCATGCCGCGGTCGGCGTTGCCGATCATCGCCGAAATCAGCAGACCGATCAGCATCGAGACCACGGTGACGGCGACGACCGCCATCGCCACTTCGGCTCTGGGCCAAGGCAGGACGACGGCCTGGTCCGGGGGAGGCAGGCCGACCACCCCCAGGAAGCCCAGAATCAGCCCTTGCAGTGTGGTCAACGCCGTTAAAACCACCACTTTGGAGGCCAGATAGGCGACGCGCGACAACCCGATGCCGTGCTCGCGTTGATAGATGGCCCGTTCCTTGACGATCTCGCGGATCGAGGCGGCGCAACCCATCAGGGCGCCCCCGATGATCAGCAGCACCAGCAATTGCGAGGGCTGGGTGGACTTCGTTTCGATGGCCTTGGTCAGCGACAGCCCGGCCTCCCCGGGGACGGCGTGCGCGAACAGACTCAGCAGCAGCGGCAGGACCAGCAGCGTCACCGCGTACTGGCGATCCGCGGCGATGACCGCCAGATACCTGCGGCACAGCGTGGCGAATTGGGCGACGGCGCTCTGCTGGGCGACCGCCTTCGCGGGACGGCTGGCCGGAGCCGGGGCCTTCAGCGTGGCGTGCGGTCCGGTCAGGGCGCCGTGAATCGGCGATGCGACATAGCGGCCGGTCCAGTCGGTCGTGGTGTCGTGTTCGAGGAGGTTGAACAGGTCGGCGAAGTCGTTGCAACCGAAGTAATTCAGAGCCTGTTGCGGGGGACCGAAGTACGCCAGCCGGCCGCCCGGCGCCAGGATGAGCAGCCGGTCGCACAGATTCAGTTGCGCCGTGTTGTGGGTGACCACCACGACGGATCGACCGTCGTCGGCCAGCGCGCGCAGCGTTTGCATGACGGACTTCTCGTAGCCCGGATCGAGTCCCGAGGTGGGCTCGTCGAGGAACAGCAGGGATGGTTTGGTCAGCAGTTCCAGTGCGACGCTGGTGCGCTTGCGCTGACCGCCCGACAGGCTGTCGATCCGTTGATTGGCATGTGCGGCCAGCCCGAGCTCGCCCAGCACCTCGTCGATGCGCTGCCTTCGTTCCCGGGTCGATACGTCCTGCGGAAAGCGAAGCTGCGCAGCGTAATTCAGCGCTCGTCGCACCGTCAACTGAGTGTGCAGGATGTCGTCCTGCGGCACGAAGCCGATCCGGTGCCGCAGCTCGGCGTAGTTCTGATAGAGGTCGCGATTGTCGTATCGGACCTCACCGCTAGAGGCCGGACGGAATCCGGTCAACGCGCTCAACAACGTGGATTTGCCTGCGCCGCTTGGCCCTACCACCGCCATGAAGCAGCGTTGCGGTAGGGCGAAACTGACGTTGGCCACCAACACCTTGCCCTTGTTGGAGACCACCCGCAGGTTCGACGCCTGGTAGGACACGTCGCCGGTGTCGGTGTATTCGACGAGTTGGTCGCCGGACAGGTGCAGCAGCTGGTGGCCGATGCCGACGATGTCGTTCGGGCCGATGATCGCGCGCGCGATCCGGTGACCGTTGACGTAGGTTCCGTTGGCGCTGTTGCTATCTACCAGTTCCCACTGTTGTCCGGAGCGGCGCAGCACCGCATGGTGGCGAGAGACCAGCAAGTCGTCGAGCACGACGTCGTTGTGTGTTCCGCGGCCAATCCCGATGGTTATCTGGTCCATCGCGTAGACCGCGGTTGGAGGCCGGGCCACCGTGGTCTCGCCGACCGACCCCATCGTCGGCGCGACGGTTTGGGTCCGAGCCGGACTCGGAGGTGGGGCGATCGGGCAGAGCTCGAGCGACTGCCCGGAGGACGGCGACCCCAGCACGACGGTGATCGGCTGGGTTATCGGCAGGCTCTGGACTCGCCGCCCGTTCACGAACATGCCGTTGTTGCTGCGGTTGACCAGAACCCAACCCGCGGGCGTCGGCTGTAGCACCGCGTGCTGGCGCGACACTCTCGGGTTTTCCAGCTGAATGTCGGCCTCGTGCGCACGGCCAACGCTCCAGGACCGGCCAGCGGTGGCCTGCCAGGTACGCCCACCCGCCCGCAGTTGTAGCCCGGGAATGGTGGTGACCATGTCGGTCCTGTCGTCCACGCATTGCCTCCGCTGTGTTAGCTAGCCGCCTCGAGAACGGTACTCACATCCACCACTTGTATAGCTGATCCAGGCGTGGTCCTCGCGTTATTGCGCCCTCGGGCGCGGTTGCTGGCAATGCCGTTGGGCTGGTTGATCTTTAGCTGCCGCGGGTCAGCCACCGTATTTGGTCCACCAGGTGTGCAGCTCCTCGATGGTCGGGGGGTCGCCGAAGACGTCGCACAGCAGCAGCTTGACCTGGTTGCTCCACACCATGTTGGGGTGGTTGTTGTAGGTGCCGCAGGCGACCACGCCGACGTCGACCTTCGGGTCATTCGGGTGCTGCCAGGTTTCCGGGTTGTTGGTTTCCCCGGGACAGGTCGCCAGCGTCAGGAGCTTGATGTCGGCGTCCGTCGCGTCTTTGAGGACACCCGGATTGGGGAAGAGCCCATAGCGCGCTTTGGACGGGCCGCCGGGGTTGGTGTTCTGGTCGCAGTCGACCACCGCCAGCGCGTCCGACCACACGGTGTTGGGTTTTGCGGTGGCCGGTGTGCACACGCCGCTCGGGTAGCCGGGGGGCACCATGCTGAGCAGCTGGCCTTCCAGGTCGCCGGGCGCGGGTGTCGTGGTGGTGGGGGTGGTCGTGGTCGTGGTCTTGCGCGGGGTGGTGGTGCTGGTCGGTGGGGGATGCGGAGTGGGTTTGTCGTCCTCCTTCGTGGCCAGGTAGACGCCGATCGCGGCAAGCACCAGGACCACGACCAGGGCGACCGCTCCGATCACGATCGGCCAGGGGCTGCGTTTGGGTTTGGGCGGCGGTGGCTGTCCCAGCGTCCAGGTAGTGGGCCCGGCGGGCGGGGGTGCGCCCGGCGGCGTGCCACCCCAGTTGCCGCTGGTGCCTTGGTAATAGTGCGCGCCGGAGGCGTGCTGGCTCGGAGTCGGCACCGGGCCGCTCTCGGGTGCCCAGGGCCGGGCGGTCGGTGTGGGCCGCACCGGCCCGGAGCTCTGGCCCGGATACGGCCCCGGCGGCGTACTGGGCGGCGGTGGCGCCGTGGCGGGAGTGGTCGGGGGAGGGTCGCTCTTGATCTCGGCGGCCAGGGTGGCCTCGACGCTGCGGCGCAGGATGTCGTCGGCGTGGTCTTGATCGGGGTTGCTGAGCGCCTCGTGGGCGGCCAGCGCCAGATCACCGGCGCTGGCGTAGCGGTCCTCGGGCTTTTTGGCCATGCCGCGCGCGATCACCGCGTCGAAAGCCTTGGGGATTCCCGAGCGGACCGCGCTGGCCTGCGGGATGGCGTCGGTCGTGTGAGCCCGGACCAGCTCGCCCGCGGTGCCCGCGCGGTACGGCGGGGTGCCCGTCAGGCACTCGTACAGTACGCAGGCCAACGCGTAGATGTCGGCGCGGTAAGTTACCTCGCCGTTGGAAAAGCGTTCGGGCGCCATGTATTTCCAGGTGCCGACCGCGGTGCCGAGCTGGGTGAGCTTCTCGTCGGTGGTGGCGCTGGCGATGCCGAAGTCGACCAGGTAGGCGAAGTCGTCGCGGGTGATCAGGATGTTGGGCGGCTTGATGTCGCGGTGCATGACGCCGGCGGCGTGGGCCGCGTCGAGGGCCGAGGCGATCTGGGTGATGATCGCGACCGCGCGCGGTGCGGTCAACGGTCCGAACCGCTTGAGCATGTCGTCCAGGTCGATGCCCTCGATGAGGTGCATCTCCATGAACATCTGGCCGTCGATTTCGCCGTAGTCGTGGATCGGCACGACGTGCGGTTCCTGCAAACGGCCCGCGGTGCGCGCCTCGCGCCGCATCCGCTCACGAAAGACGGGGTCCCGGCTGAACTCCGCGGTCATCACCTTGACCGCGACCGTCCACTCCTTCACGGTGTGCTCGGCTTCGTATACCTCGCCCATCCCGCCCCGGCCCAGCAGCCGCTTGAGGCGGTAGGGCCCGAACATCGTCCCGACCCGCGAGTTCTGCTCCTCGCTCATCGCTGATCCTCCAAACCGACCGCAGACCCGCCGACGATATCAACAATTACGGGCAGATCCTCGCTCGTAACCACCGCGACTAGCAACCATCACGGTAGGCCGTCGCGCATCCGAACGCGTGACAAATCGCGAGATCCCCGCGCGGGCGAGTCGCCCACCGACACCGGTGCGGCCCGGCGAAAAGCCTTGTGGTGATTGACCATGCCAGCATTTATTACGAAAGAACTTGTACGACAACAATATTCAGTTTGCTGCGTCGCTGTTGTAGCCCCGGGGGATCTCGAACGTGAATTCGTGGTCGCAGATTCGGACGTGATCGCCGTCCTTCAGCGTGGCCGCCGAGCGGATGCGTTGGTGTTGCACGTGTACGCCGTTGGACGACCGCAGGTCGTTGATGATGTAGCTGGTGCCGGTGTCGACGATGACGGCGTGATGGCGGCTCACGTTGGCGCTGGCCAGGACGATGTCGTTGTCACTGAGACGCCCGATCCGGGTCTCCGCCATGCGCAGTGGGTAACTGCGACCCGACGCCTCGTGCAGGTAGGCGGCGGGCTTGCCGGCGGGGACCTTGGTGCGCTGGTCCAGCAGGGTGATGGTGCCCACCGCCGTGGTCCGCGCCGATTTCTTGGCGTCCAGCGGCTCCTGGCGCAGGATCTTTTCGTTCAGGTCACGCAACGTCGGGCCGGGGTCGATCCCGAGCTCGTCGGCCAGTGTCGTCTTCACCCGCCGGTACGCGGCCAGCGCGTCGGATTGGCGGTCGGTCAGATAGTAGGCCGTGATCAGCTGGGCCCACAGCGGCTCGCGATAGGGGTGCTCGGTGATCAGGACCTCGAGGTCGCTGACCACGGAGGCGCCACGTCCGCAAGCGATTTCGGCCTCTGCCTTCGCGGTGTGGACGAGAATTTTCTCCTCCACGAGCGAGGTGGCGAAGGTGTCGACGAACTGAAAGTCGCGCAGGTCCTCGAGCACCGGTCCCCGCCATTGCGCCAGCGCCGTCGACAGGTGCTGGCTGGCCTGCTCGAACCTGCTGAGCGCGGCCGCCTGCACGCCCGCGGTCTTCTCCGTGATGAACCGTCCCAGATCGCAACTGTTTTCGTCGACGGTGAGCCGGTAACCCGGCGGTGCCGCGGCCAGCACCACCCGCGGGTCAATACCCGCGCCGCTGAGCAGTTTGCGCAGATTCGACACGTAGGAGTGGATGCTGGCCCGGGCGCCGGACGGGGGCTCGTCCTGCCACAGGGCGGTGATCAGCCTTTCGACGCCGACCGGGCTGTTCCGGTTCATCAGCAGCATGGCCAGCACCGCCCGCTGTTTGGGCGTGCCCAACGGCACCATGGTGCCGTCAACAGTCATCTCCAACGGCCCGAGCAGGCCGAATTCGAGACTTTTGTCTACCATCGTCGCTAACCAGCCCTTCCGGGTTCCCTGCGCGGCGTCATCTGCCCATACGGTGAGTCATTCCTTGACATTGTGATACGAACCCACCGAATTCGGTAATACCGGTGAACATTGGTGTGCCGCGGTTTCGGCGTTGCCGCCGACTGAAATGCGTTCCCTGCCAGCGTGATCATGGACGGCTCGCTCGAATTCGGTTGGGATTCATCGAAACGCATCAGGCGGGCAGCCGGCCCGATGCGTGTGCTTCGGGTGGCTGCCCGCCGGTTTGCCGTGCGTGTGCGGCTAGGTGGTGAATACCATCAGCTGCTTGCTGGCCTCCCAGGCTTTCATGAAGAGCGCCATCGGGATCTGCTCGTCGCGGCCGTCCTTGGTGCCGCTGTCGTTGAGGTGGACCACATCGTTGGCGGTGTCGATACCGGTGACCACCACCGCGTGGTCACCGCGGGGGTTGCCCTTGTCGTCCTTGTTTTCGACGGGCTGGCCCCAGATGAGTTCTCCGTTGACGCTGACGATGACCTTGTGGCCCTCGCCGAGTTGCTCCTCGAGCCCTTCGATGCCACCGAGGATGCCGTCTTTGGCGGCGTGCTCCCTGTTGGTGATCGTGCCGTTGATCTTGTACAGCTCCAGCAATGTCGGGATGTCCGCAAAGCTGGTGCCCATACCGGAATTCGGGTTCTTGGTGTTGGCCGGCGTGGTGTAGATCGAACCGGGGTGCACGACGCTCGGCGTGGCTTGGGCCGCCTTGATGATGGCCCGCTCCGAGGGCTCCTTGCCGGTGATCTGGCCGATCACGTCGGCGCTCGACATCAGGACGCAGTCGTCGTACTTCTGGTAGCGCCAGTACTTGGCGGCGGCCACCGGGTCGCCGTACATCGTGCCGGCGGCGGCGCCGGCCGGTGCGGCCAATCCCAGCGCGACGGCAACGGCGATGATTGCCAGGGTGGCGGTCTTGGCGATCGCGGCGATCTTCGTGGTCTTCATCGTTGTCCCCTTTTCTCGTCCCGCGGTTGTGCGGGGTGGTTGAGAAAAGGCTCTGATCGTGGCCTATTTGTTATCTCCACGAATTCTTGGAGTGACCTCGCGCCGTCCGCGCGGGGATGAAGACCGCTAGTTGCACGCCCACGTGTCGATGGAGCCGCCACCGAGTTTGGTCAGCGCGTCCCTCATCGCGGCGGCCAGGGTGGCGCCGACTCCGCCCTGGAACGCCCTGCCATTGGTCGCGACAGCGCCGCAATCGGTGAAGCTGGTCAGCACCTTGCAGTCCGTGTAGGCGCAATTTTTGACCGCGGTGGCCTCCGCGGCCGGCCGGGTCGGGTAGTCCCAGCTGCGGCCCCAGGAACCGTTGCTGGAGTAGGCGATCGCGCCGTATTGATCGGCGGCGCCGGCCGCGGGAGCCAGCGCGACGCTGACGACGGCGGCAGCGGCCATGCCGGCCATCGTGAACCGCCGGCGACGAGTAATCATCCTCATTGGTGATTCCTTTCCGAGTGCCGGCGGTCCGGCGGTTTGCACGGTCTACACAGGCTTGGTGGCGGTGACTGTCTTGCCCCAGTCCGACATCGTCAGCGTCACCGAGGTGTCATTCGTGGGATGGACCTGGAGCTGGACCAGGTGTGAGGAGCCGTCCGAGGCGATCCAGACCGTGGTGGGCACCGTCGTCACACTCTGGGCGGTCAGCTTGGAGCCGGCCAGCGTGGCGACGTCGTCCGCCGACGAGTTGCCGGTGATCTTGGTGGTCGCGACGCCGTTGACCTGCTCGGTGCCGGCCACCGCGCCGCCCTGCAGTTTCGACAGCAGGTTGGCCAGCCCCTTACCGGGGTCCAGCAGCACCGACACGTTGTAGATCGAGGCGCCGTTGCCGAAGTCGGTGTAGGTGCCCGGTTGCCCGAGGTCGGAGTAGAGGTGGCCGTCGACGTAGACGAACTTCGCGTCTTGCGGGGATTTGCCGACGAGCAGCGTCGCGCTACCGGTGGCAACCGTCTGCGGTGTGTTGGAGATGTCGCCGTCGAGCTTGGTCACCCGCAGGTTGGGCACGTCGCCCTGCACCGCCACGCTGACGTGCATCCCGGTCACCTTGGTCATCGCGTCCGCGGCCTGCTTGAGCAGCGTGGCCGCCTCACTGCTGGAGGTGGTGGCGGTGGTCCCGGGCGATTTGCCGGTGTTCGAATTGCTCGAGCAGCCGGCGATGGTGAGGACGAGGGCGAGCGCGGCGGCAGCGGCGGCGCTAACGGTGCGAGGCGAGAGCTTCATCGACATCTCCTTGAAGTGTTGGCCACAGCTGCTTCCTGCATATCAATCGCCGCGCAGCAAATCAACAGCCGCCCTGAAAGCTTAGTGAGGCCGATGCCGGATTCGGAAGGTCTGAATCGGGTCACGCGGCCTTGATGAACCGGCCCGCAGCCGGATGTCTGCCACCGATGCGATGAATTACCTTGATTGACAAAGCGTTCCAATGCGGCTTCGGTGTTGTGGACGCGGCTGTTCCGTCGAGTGCAGTGCGTGGCCGGCGCGCAGGTGTGCGTGTCTGTGGCCAATGCATATGCCTAACGGGGGGATCCCGGTTACCGAGATCCCCGCGTTAGGCCGGTGCTGCGATTCAGCTGAGCGGGCCGCCCAGTTGCGGGCAGTACGCGGTGGCCGCATTGACGACGAAGTGGGCGGCCTGGCTGCGGGTCAGGTTCGTCTGGCCGACGACCTCGTTGGCGATGTCGACGCCACTTTCGCCGGAGGCCAGCGCCTGGCACACCTTCTGGCCATTGTTGACTGCCTCCGCCGGTGAGGTGAAGGTGACGCCCACCTTGCCCATCTGCGTGATGAAGGAGTCGTCGACGGTGCTGGCGCCGGCAACGCCGGCGCTGGCGACTGCGGCGATCCCGATGGCGGCGGCGCCGATCGCGGTGCTGGCAATTGTGCGGATACGGTGAGCGAACATAGCTGTGGTCCTTTCGGGTGTGCGGTCTGTCTGGCCGATGAACACAGCGTCGCGCCGACCCCTAAAAGGATTCTCAATGACTTGGCCGGCGGACTTGGCCGGCCGGTAAATGGCGGATGGGGGATCCCGGTTACCCGAGACCCCCCATCCAGTGGGTGGGCGCGATTAGGTGAGCTGCGGTGCGAGTGACGGGCAGTAGGCGTGGGTCGCGTCGACGACGAAGTAGGCCGCCTGGTGGTTGGTCAGGTCCGTCTGCTGCAGGATCTCGGTGGCGATGTCGGTCCCGGTTTTGCCGGCGGCGAGTTCCTGGCAGACCTTGTGGCCGTCCTTGATGGCGTCCGCCGGCGAGCGGAAGGAGATGCCGAGCTTGTCCATCTGAGCGAGGAACGCGTCGTCGGCGGTGGTGGCTCCGGCGGTGCCGGCGGTGCCGATCGC
This sequence comes from Mycobacterium ahvazicum, assembly GCF_900176255.2. GTDB lineage: Bacteria > Actinomycetota > Actinomycetes > Mycobacteriales > Mycobacteriaceae > Mycobacterium > Mycobacterium ahvazicum. Next base: position 26,621 of record NZ_FXEG02000004.1, on the reverse strand, counting down.
GACGATCCCGATGGCGGCGCCGCCGATGATGGTGCTGGCGATGGTGTTGATGCGGCGAGTGAACATTGCTGTGATCCTTTTCAGGTGTGCGGTTGGGGTGCTGATGGGACTAGCGTCAGCCGCACTTCTAAATGGATCCTCTATAACTTCTTGGCGCCGTTTCAGTAACGCCTCAGGTTCGCGGCCGGACCGAAAACTCAGACCCTGGTCATCGCGTAATAGGCGCCGCGGAGCGCCATCAATTCGGAGTGGTTGCCCTGCTCCACGACGCGCCCGGACTCGACCACCACGATGCGGTCGGCATCACGAATCGTCGAAAGTCGGTGCGCAATAACGAAACTCGTGCGGTCGCGGCGAAGCTCGTGCATGGCCCGCTGAATAAGCGCCTCGGTGCGGGTGTCCACCGAGCTGGTTGCCTCGTCCAGAATCAGTAGCTGCGGGCGGGCCAGAAACGCGCGGGCGATCGTGATCAGTTGCTTCTCGCCGGCGCTGATGTTGGCGCCGTCGCCGGTGACCCGGGTCTGGTAGCCGGCCGGCAGGGTCTGGACAAACCGGTCGACATAGGCCGCCCGGGCGGCTTGGACCACCTCGTCCGCGTCGGCGGCGGGGCGTCCATAGGCGATGTTCTCCGCGATGGTCCCGTCGAACAGCCAGGTGTCTTGCAGCACCATGCCGATTCGCGATCGCAGGGCTTGCCTGCTCATCGTGGTGATGTCGACGCCGTCGATGGAAATGCGGCCGGAATCGGCGTCGTAGAAGCGCATCAGCAGGTTAACCAGCGTGGTCTTGCCCGCTCCGGTCGGTCCGACGATCGCCACGGTGCTGCCCGGCTCGGCCGTCATCGACAGGTCTTCGATCACCGGCGTGCCGGGGCGGTAGGCGAAGCTCACGTGCTGGAATTCGACGCGTCCGCGCGGCTGGCCAATGGGCGGCATCGGCGCGGCGTCCGGCGCTTCCTCGGGCTCGTCGAGCAGCTCGAACACCCGCTCGGCGCTGGCCACCCCGGATTGCAGGGTGTTGTACATCCCGGCCACCTGGCTCAGCGGCGTGTTGAACTGCCGGACGTATTGGATGAACGCCTGGATGTTGCCGAGGGTGATGTGCCCGGTGGCCACCTGCAGGCCGCCGATCACCGCGACCGCGACGTAGCCGAGGTTGCCGATGAACGTCGTGGCCGGTGCCACCAAACCGGAGAAGAACTGGGAGCCGAAGCTGGCGTGGTAGACGTCGTCGTTGAGGCGGCGGAATTGTGCGCGTGCCGCCTCCCGGTGACCGAAGGTCCTGACCACGGTGAATCCGCTGTAGGTCTCTTCGATGTGGGCGTTGAGCGCTCCGATGCTGGTCCACTGCGCCACGAACAGGCGGTGTGAGCGACGCGCGATCGCGCGCGATGCCAGCAGCGACAGCGGCACGGTCAGCACGGTGATCAGCGTCAGCAGCGGCGAAATCGACAGCATCATGACCAGCACGGTGACGACGGTCAGGATCGACGTCAGCAGCTGGCTGATCGTCATCGAAAGCGAGGATTGGACGTTGTCGATGTCGTTGGTCACCCGGCTCAGCAGCTCGCCACGCAGCCGTCCGTCGAAGTAGGACAGTGGCAGTCGGTGGACCTTATCCTCGACCTCGCTGCGCAGCGCGACCATGGTGCGCTGCAGAGTCAGGTTGAGCAGCCGGGCTTGAGACCAAATCAGAAACGCGGCAACGATATACAGAGCCAGGGCAAGGGCCAGTGTTCGTGCCACCGCGCCAAAGTCCACGCCCTGGCCGGGCACCACGTTCATTCCCGACAGCAGGTCGGCAAACGTTTCGTCACCGCGCGCTCGCGCTTGGGCGACGGCCTGTGCCTTGCTGATTCCCGCCGGGAGCCCGCGCCCGATCACGCCGTTGAAGAGCAAATCGGTAGCGTGCCCGAGGATTCGGGGAACAATGACGCCGATCACCGTGCCGGTCAGGCCCAGGGCGATTACCGCGATGCTCAGCGCCCGTTGGGGCGCAAGCCGTTCCACCAGCCGGGCCGCGGTGCCCCAGAAGTCCCGGGATCGCGTGCGGGGCGCGGTTTCGCGGGCGACCCGGTTCGTCGCCGTGGTCACCGCGGTCCTCCTACTTGGCCTGATCGCAAGGCGCCGACCGACTGCGAGTCGGCGAATTCCGCGTAGCTGGCGCAGTCGGCCAACAGCGACTCGTGGGTGCCCGAGCCCACTATCTTCCCGTCGTCGACGACGACGATGTGGTCGGCCTGGGACGCGGTCGAAATACGCTGTGTGACAACGATGATGGTCGCGTCGCCGGAGATCTCCCGCAGGGCGGACCGGACCCGCGCGTCAGTGTGCACGTCGAGCGCGGAGAACGCGTCGTCGAACAAGTAGATGGCCGGGCGGCGGATGACGGCCCTGGCGATCGCCAGCCGTTGCCGTTGTCCGCCGGAGAAATTCATCCCGGCCTGGCCGACGCGCATCTGCAGCCCGTCGGCGTGCGCGCGCACGAATTCGTCGGCCGCCGCGACCCGCAACGCTTCCCACATCTCCTCGTCGGTCGCGTCGGCCTTTCCGAAGCGCAGGTTCTCCGCGACGGTGCCGGAGAACAGATATCCGCGCTGTGGGACCAGGCCGATCGCCGACCAGAGCCGCTCGGTGTCGTAGTCGCGGACGTCGAGGTCGTCGAGCAGGACCGCACCGTCGGTCGCGTCGTAGAGCCGACAGATCAGCGACACCAGCGTCGACTTGCCCGAGCCGGTGCTGCCGACGACCGCGGTGGTGGTGCCGGGTAGTGCGGTCAACGAGATATGTTGCAGCACAGGGCGGTCGGCGCCCGGATAGGTGAACGTCGCACCGTCGAGGCGGACAACGCCGGTGATCCCCGCGTCCGGAAGCCGGGGATGTTGCGGGCTCTCGATGGCGGGACGGGTGGACAGCACCTCGCTGATCCGCTCGGCGCATACCGACGCGCGCGGCAGCACCACCAGCGTCATCGTCGCCATCAACACCGCCATCAGGATCTGCGTGAAGTAGGCCAGAAACGCGGTCAGCGAGCCGACCTGCATCTGGCCGCGATCGATGCGCAGCCCGCCGAACCAGATCAGCGCGACGCTGGACACGTTGATGGTCAGCGTGGTCACCGGAAGCATCAGCGCTTGCCAGTTGCCGGCGGTCAGGGATGCATTCGACAGCGCGGTGTTGGCGCGGGAAAACCTCTCGCGCTCAAAGCTTTCGCGGGTGAAGGCCCGGACTACCCGCACGCCGGCCAGCTGGTCGCGCAGCACCCGGTTGATGCCGTCGATCAGAGCTTGCATGCTGCGGAACAGCGGCAGCATGTGCGACATGATCCAGTAGTTGGCCACGGCCAGGATCGGGACGCTGACGAGCAACAGCCAGGTCAGTGCGGCCTCTTGGTGGATGGCCATGAAGACCCCGCCGATGCACATGATCGGCGCGGTGATCAGTACCGTGCCCGTCATCTGAACCAGGTACTGGATCTGCCGGACATCGTTGGTGCTGCGGGTGAGCAGCGTCGGCGCGCCGAATCGGGCGGTTTCGGGCTCGGAGAAGGTGGTGACGTGTTCGAACATCGCCAGTCGCAGGTCGCGGCCAAACCCCATCCCCGTGCGTGAGCCGAAGTAGGTGGCCCCGACCGAGCACAGCACCTGCAGCCCGGTGACGGCCAGCATCACCACGCCGAGCCGGACGATTGTCGCGGTGTCACCCTTGCTGACGCCGTCATCGATGATCGCGGCGTTGACCGTCGGCAGGTACAGCGTCGCCAGCGTGCTGATCAGTTGAAGCACCATCAGCACCGCCACCAGCCGGCGGTACGGCCGGATGTACTGGCGCAGCAGTGCCAGAAGCATTTGGTAACTGTCGCATACGGCACGCATCGCGGGGCGCAGCACCGCCGGGCGGTTGGGTGCGCGCGCGTCGCCCGGCAAACACTTTGAAATGCCTGCTCAGGTGGCGCGTCGGTGGTTGACCCGGTGGGCTGCCGCTACAGTGCATCGTGTGGACCAGCAGCAGGCTGAGCAGAAGCAGGGTAGCGGTGCGTCGTAACCTCACGGCGCTGGCCATTGCGGCCATCACGATCTTCGTCCCGGCGGTTGCGGGCTGCTCGGGTTCCGGCGACAACAAGCCGGGCGGGACGTCCTCGTCGACGCCGGGCAACGCGGAGGGCCACCACGGACCGATGTTTCCGCAATGCGGAGGCATCAACGACCAGCAGGTCGCCGAGCTGACCAAGGTCAGCGGGCTGATCAACACGGCGCGCAATTCCGTGGGCTGCCAGTGGTTGGCCGGCGGCGGCATCCTCGGTCCGCACTTCTCTTTCTCCTGGTACCGCGGCAGCCCGATCGGGCGTGAGCGCAAGACCGAGGAGCTGTCGCGCGCCAGCGTCGACGACATCAACATCAACGGTCACAGCGGCTTCATCGCCGTCGGCAATGAGCCGAACCTGGGCGACTCGCTGTGCGAGGTCGGCATCCAATTCCAGGACGACTTCATCGAGTGGTCGATCAGCTTCAGCCAAAAGCCCTTCCCGCCGCCGTGTGACATCGCCAAAGAACTGACTCGTCAATCGATTGCGAACTCGAAATGATGACAAGACGCGTCCGGACGGCGGTGGTCATCTTGACCGCCGCGCTGATGGTCCTGACCGGTTGTTCGAGGTCGATCGGCGGCAACGCCGTCAAGGCCGGCGCCGGCGGGGTGCCGCGCAACAACAATTCCCAGCAGCAGTACCCGAACCTGCTGAAGGAATGTGAGGTTCTGACCAGCGACATCCTGGCCAAGACCGTGGGCGCCGACCCGCTCGACATTCAGAGCACGTTCGTCGGCGCGATCTGCCGGTGGCAGGCGGCCAACCCGGCCGGCCTGATCGACATCACCCGGTTCTGGTTCGAGCAGGGCAGCCTGAGCGAAGAGCGTAAGGTCGCGGACTTCCTCAAGTACAAGGTGGAAAACCGGACGATCGCCGGGGTGAGCTCGATCGTGATGCGTCCGGACGACCCGAACGGTGCCTGTGGGGTGGCCAGCGACGCCGCCGGTGTGGTCGGCTGGTGGGTCAACCCGCAAGCACCTGGTATCGATGCCTGCGCTCAGGCTCTCAAGCTGATGGAGCTGACGCTCTCGACGAACTCCTGACGGGGTTCAGCGCGGGATGTGAAAGCCGATCAACGCGGCTCCGTCTAGCTGCAGGTCCTTCCAGTTGCCGGTCACCTTCAGGATCGCGATCGCCGACGTCGGGAACTTCTCTGAAATGCGTTGCACTGCAGCCACATCGGTGCCTTCGTCTCTCGCCAGACCGAGCGCCAGCGACGACATGGTCGGTTCGTGTCCGACGACGAGCAGAGTGTCGACGGAGTCGGGAACCTTATTGATCTCGTCGATCATCGTCCCGGTGGTGGTGTCGTAGAGGCTTTCGCGGAATTGCACGGGCGCATCGATGCCAGTGCGGTCCAGGGTCTGGCGGGTCCGGGTGGCCGTCGAGCACAGCACGGCGTCGATGTCGGGTTGATTGGCGCGCAGCCAGTCACCGCCCAGCGCCGCTTCCCGGATGCCCCGGGGTGCCAACGGCCGCTCGTGGTCCCCGACACCGGGTGGGTATCCAGATTTCGCATGCCGCATCAGCAGCAGGGTGCGCTCGCCGTTCACGCGGCTCACGCTACGTCGTCTCCGTCGTGGAGGAGTTTGTTGGGGTGGTGGTAGGTGTTGGTGCGGGGTTGGCCGCGATCCAAATGGGGTGGGGGGATCCATTCGGTGTGGCCGTTGGGGTGTTTTCGGGTGGTCCAGCCGCGGGGTTGTAGGAGTCGGTGGTGGGGGCCGCAGGCCAGGGTGAGGTTGTCGATGTCGGTGTCGTGGCATTGGGTGTAGTCGGTGATGTGGTGGACTTCGCAGTAGTAGCCGCCGACGGTGCAGCCGGGAGCGGTGCAGCCGCGGTCTTTGGCGTACAACACGATTCGTTGGCCGGGGGAGGCGAGGCGTTTGGCGTGGTATAGGCCGACGGGTTTGCCTTCATCGAAGAGGGTGAGGTAGTGGTGGGCGTGGCGGGCCAGGCGGATCACGTCGGAGATGGGTAGCCGGCTGCCGCCGCCGGTGATCGCGTGGCCGGCGGCGGCTTCAAGCTCTTGCAGGGTGGTGGACACGATGATGGTGGCGGGTAGCCCGTTGTGCTGGCCCAGTTCCCCGGAGGCCAGGACCGCGCGCAGGGCGGCGTTGAGCCCGTCGTGGTGGCGTTGCGCGGGTGAGCGGGGGTCGTGGTCGATGGCGTCCTGTGTCGGAGCCCCGTCCACGCAGGGGGTGTCGTCGTCGGGGTTGCACATGCCGGGGGCGGCGAGCTTGGCCAGCACCGCTTCCAGCGACGCCCGCGCCTCCGGGGTGAGCCAGCCACTGAGTGCGGACATGCCGTCGAGTTGTTGGGGGCCCAGGGTCAGCCCGCGCCGCCGCGCCCGGTCGGTGTCGGTGTAGTTGCCGTCGGGGTCAAGCAATCGGTCAGGTGTTCGGCGAACCCGAGGAGTTGATCGGGCCGGTACTGGGTGGCCAGCCGCGCCAGGTCGGCTTCGGCGCGGGTGCGGGTCTCGATGTCGATCCAGCCCGGTAGCTGGTGGTAGAAGCGGCGGATCACCGCGACATGCTCGCGGCCCAGCTTTCCGGCCCGTTGCGCGGTGGCGGTCGCGGCCAGCACCGGCGCCAACGGTTCGCCGGTCAACGCCCGCCGCTCGCCCAGGTCGGCGGCTTCGCGGACCCGCCTCCCGGCGTCGGCGCGGCTGATCAGCGTGGCATCGGCGATTGCGTGGGACAGTTTGCCGCCCAACTCCGCCGGCGTAGCCTCCTGCTGGAGTTGAGTGATCAGTGGGTGCTCGCCGGCGGATAGGCGGCGCCGCACCTTTTCGTAGCGGGCCAGCCGGTCCAGGCGCTCGCGGGTGTTCAGCATCGAGGAGTCCAACCCGAGCACGGCATCGAGGGCGGCGTCCAACGCCTCAAAGGCCACGTCCTGCGCGGGGGCCACACCTGAACTCATGCCCTGAAACTATCGGCACCCACCGACAGAAAACCCCCACCCAGAGACCACTGAAACGAAAGTGGCACAAGAGAATTCACCCGTGTGCACCCACGCCGATTGTCGCTACTAGGCGGGCAAATCACCGCGTGGTCCGAACACTTCGGCAGGCGGCCGGCCCCAGCCTGCCAGCCCAAGCCCACGCCGATTGTCGCTACGAGGCGGGCAAATCACCGCGTGGTCCGAACACTTCGGCAGGCGGCCGGCCCCAGCCTGCCAGCCCAAGCCCACGCCGATTGTCGCTACGAGGCGGGCACAAAGTCACATGGACCGAGGCATGCCGGTGCGCTTCCCAAGAGTTGTCGGCCAACCAATTTAGACTCGCGATGCCTTGATAGCCACGTCACGAAAGGGGGAGCCGGGATGCGATTCCTGCACACCGCCGACTGGCAGCTGGGAATGACTCGCCACTTCCTGGCCGGCGACGCCCAGCCGCGGTATTCGGCCGCGCGGCGCGACGCGGTGGCCGGCCTGGGCGCCCTCGCGACCGAGGTGGGCGCCGAGTTCGTCGTGGTCGCGGGTGACGTCTTCGAACACAACCAGCTCGACCCGAAGGTGATCGGGCAGTCATTGGAAGCCATGCGCGCCATCGGTATTCCGGTCTATCTGTTGCCCGGCAACCACGACCCACTCGACGCGTCGTCGGTATTCACCAGCGCGTTGTTCACCCGGGAATGCCCGGACAACGTGATCGTGCTCGATCGGACGGGTACGCATCAGGTGCGGCCGGGCCTCGAGATCGTCGCCGCGCCATGGCGGTCCAAGGCCCCGACCGCCGATCTGGTTGCCGAAGTCCTCGAGGGACTCGACGCGGGCTCCGTCACCCGCGTGCTCGTGGCCCATGGCGGCGTCGACGTGCTCGACCCCGACCGCGAGAAGCCGTCGCTGATCCGGCTGGCCGGGCTCGAAGAGGCGCTGACCCGCGGCGCGATCCACTATGCGGCACTGGGGGATAAGCACTCGCTCACCCAGGTCGGTGAGAGCGGCCGGGTCTGGTACTCCGGGTCGCCGGAAGTCACGAATTTCGATGACGTCGAATCCAATCCGGGGCACGTCCTGGTCGTCGACATCGACGAGAGCAACGAGGTGGCGGTGACGCCCCGGCACGTGGGCCGTTGGCAGTTCGTCACCCTGCACCGTCAGGTCGACAGCAGCCGCGATATCGCCGACCTCGACATGAATCTCGATCTGATGACCGACAAGGACCGCACCGTGGTGCGCCTGGCACTCACGGGTTCGTTGACGGTGACCGACCGCGCCACCCTGGACGGCTGCCTGGACAGATTCGCGCGGCTGTTCGCCGACTTGCGCACCTGGGAACGCCACACCGACCTCGCGGTGATACCCGCCGACGGCGAGTTCACCGATCTCGGCATCGGCGGATTCGCCGCCGCGGCCGTCGAGGAGCTGGTGGCCACGGCGCGCGGGGACGACACCGACTCCGCGACCGACGCCCAGGCCGCACTGGCGCTCTTGCTGCGCCTCACTGATCGGGGCGCGGCGTGAAGTTACACCGGTTGGTCCTGACGAACTATCGCGGAATCGGCCACCGCGAGATCGAGTTTCCCGACCACGGCGTGGTTGTGGTCAGCGGGGCCAACGAAATTGGCAAGTCCTCGATGATCGAGGCGCTCGACCTGCTGCTGGAGTCCAGGGACCGGTCGACGAAGAAGGAAGTCAAGCAGGTCAAACCCACCAACAGCGATGTCGGCTCGGAAGTGACCGCCGAAATCAGCAGCGGCACTTACCGTTTCATCTACCGCAAACGCTTCCACAAGAAGTGTGAGACGGAGTTGACCGTGCTGGAGCCGCGCCGCGAGCAGCTGACCGGCGACGAAGCCCACGAACGGGTTCGCAGCATGCTCGCCGAAACGGTGGACAACGACCTGTGGCACGCCCAGCGCGTGCTGCAGTCCACATCGACGTCCGCGGTGGATCTTTCCGGCTGCGATGCCCTTTCGCGTGCACTCGATGTCGCGGCCGGTGACGAGGCCGCCCTATCCGGCAACGAGCCGCTGCTGATCGACCGGATCGACGCCGAGTACGCGCGCTATTTCACCCCCACCGGGCGCCCCACCGGCGAGTGGGCCACGGCCATCGCTGCACTGTCCGACGCCGACGCTGCGGTTGCGGAGTGCACGGCGGCCGTCGCGGAGGTCGACGACCGGGTGCGTCGCCATGCCGCGCTGACCGAGCAGGTGGCCGAACTGTCGCAGCTGCGGCTTGCGGCCGGCCCGCGGTTGGCCGTCGCGCAAGCCGCCGCGGACAAGGCCGCCGAACTCACCCGCCAAGCGCGGGAAGCCAAGCTGGTCGCGGCCGCCGCCGCGGCGACCAGTGCAGCGGCCGACGCCGCACACCACGGCCGGTTGCGTCTGGTCGCTGAAATCGCAACGCGCACTGCGGCTGTCGCGACTGTCGAGGCGGAAGCTCAACTAGCCGCCGATGCGCTGACGGCCGCGCAGGCCGATGCCGAGGCGGCCGGTACCGCGTTGCAGGAAGCCACCCGAGTTCTGGCCGATCTGCAGACCCGCGTCGAATCGGCCCGCCGCGCCGTCGATCAGCTCGCCGAGCGCGAGTAGATCGACCGGTTGAGCGCCCGGCTGGCCAAGATCGATGCCATCCGCCGTGACCGTGACCGGGTCGGTGCGGAGCTCTCCGAGGTCGTGCTCACCGAGGAGCTGCTGCGCCGAATCGAAAGCGCCTCAGCGGCGGTCGATCGCGCCGGCGACCAACTGACGTTGATCTCGGCGGCCGTCGAGTTCACGGCGGTCGCCGACATCCAACTCGCGGTCGGGGCAGAACGTGTCTCGTTGTCGGCGGGTCATACCTGGTCGACGACGGCCACCGGCCCGACCGAAGTCGAGGTTCCGGGTGTCCTCACCGCGCGGATCACTCCCGGTGCGACCGCGCTTGATATACAGGCGAAATATGCGGCGGCACAACAAGAACTGGCCGACGCACTAGCCGCAGGTGACGTGGCCGACCTCGCCGCGGCGAGACTGGCCGACCAGCACCGCCGCGAATTGCAGAGCGTCCGCGACCAATTGAGCGCGACGCTGGCCGGACTGTGCGGCGACGACGATATCGATGTGCTCCGGGAGCGGCTGGCACAGCTGCGCGCCGGGCAGCCGGCCGAGCCCGATCTGTTCGCCATCGATATCGCCGCTGCCCGCGCCGAACTCGACGCCGCGCGGGCCGCTCGCCTGGCCGCGGAAGCCGCATCCGAGGCCAGTCGCCGGGCCGCCGCGGCCGCCGATGCGAAGCTCGTCGAAACCTCCACCCGGGCAAAACTTTTGCTCAACGAATTGACAACGCATCGAGCCGAACTCGCCAGGGCGACCGAACAGCTCTTGGCCGAGCGTACCTCGGTGGCCGACGAGGACCTGGCTTCGTCGGCGCAGGCCGGACGGCAGGCCGCGGCAACCGCCGAGCGTCAGGCCGCCGAACTTGCCGAAGAATTGTCCGCGGCTGCGCCCGATGCGGTGACCGCCGAATTGGCCGCGGCCAACGAGGCTGCCGCGTCGCTCGGGGCGAGCTACGAAGACGCGGCTCGCTCGCTGCGCGAGCTCACCATCGAACTGTCGGTGTTCGGCAGCGAGGGTCGCCAGGGCAAGCTCGATGCCGCGCAGGTCGAGCGTGAGCACGCCGCCAATCAGCACAACCGGATCGGCGGCCGGGCCCGCGCCGCACAGCTGTTGCGTTCCGTAATGGCCCGCCATCGCGACACCACCCGGCTGGGCTATGTCGAGCCCTACCGCACCGAATTGCAGCGACTCGGCCGCCCGGTGTTCGGGCCCAGCTTCGAGGTCGACGTCGACACCGACTTGTGTATCCGCAGCCGAACACTCGATGGCGTCACGGTGCCGTACGACTCCCTATCTGGCGGGGCCAAGGAGCAACTCGGTATCCTGGCGCGGTTGGCCGGCGCCGCGCTGGTAGCCAAGGAGGACGCCGTTCCGGTCGTCGTCGACGACGCGCTCGGGTTCACCGACCCGCAGCGGCTGGCCAAGATGGGCGAGGTGTTCGACACCGTCGGCGCGCAGGGTCAAGTGATCGTGTTGACCTGTAGCCCCGATCGTTACGACAGCGTGAAAGGTGCGCACCGCATCGATCTCAATGCGTAGCACCCGCCGCGCTGCTGATCGCCACTGACCCCGGCAGAATGGGCGGCGATGACCATGAACGCGAAAAGGCGCCGAATGCACGAGAGGCTTGCGGGAATGCCCGGCGTGCGACCGGTGCGCAGGCCGATATCCCCGGGCAGCGCCGAAGAGTTCGATCTGTACTACGTGCGCACCGGCCGCAAGTCCGCCCACCCGCTGGTCATCATCCCGGGCGGTCCGGGCGTGGCGTCGGTGCAGGTCTACAAGGGATTACGGCGTCGCGCCGCCCTCGCCGGTCTGGACATCATCATGATCGAGCACCGGGGGATCGGCATGTCGCGCCATGACGACTCCGGCGCGGACCTGCCGCCCGAAGCGATCACGGTCGATCAGGTGGTCGACGACATCGCCGCCGTGCTAGACGACGCCCATGTGGACTCCGCGGTCATCTACGGCACGTCCTACGGCAGCTATATCTCAGCCGGGTTCGGGGTACGTCACCCCGGCCGGGTGCACGCGATGGTTCTGGATTCGCCCCTGCTGTCACGACACGACATCGAGGTCGTTCGCCGCGCGGTCCGGGGCCTGCTGTTCGATGGCGATACTCCGGAGACCGCCGCATTGGCTCCCAAGGTTCGCAAACTGATCGACACCGGGGTGATCGCCGGGACGGCGGGGGAGATTGCCACCACCATCTACGCTTACGGCGGGGCGCCGCTGCTGGATCGTGAACTCGACTTGTTACTCAGTGGCCGAATGACGTTGTGGCGGATGTTGTCGCGCTTCTCCGCGGTAGTGAGTATGAATGTCGCGTACCGTCACGAAATCGACCTGGTGAGTCGCATCGCGTTCCGCGAGCTCGACTACGGCGCCCAGCCCGACGGCCTGCCGCTCGATCCGGCGGTGGCGCTGCGTGAAATCATCAGCGGGACAGATGCTTTCGAGTCCGAGCCGTACGATCTGGTCGCGGAGATGCCGAAGTTCACCTGGCCCACGGTCGTGGTCTCCGGCGGCCGTGACCTGGTGACACCGCGGGCGGTCGCAGAGCAGGTGGCATCGCTGGTGCCGAATGCTCTGTTACTCGCGTTGCCGACCATGGCGCACAGCGCCGTGGACTTTCGTGAGCCCGCGGCACTGATCATCGCGGAGGCGGTGTGCCGCGGCGAAGTCGACCAGCTTGCCGGCCGGGGACCGGCGCTGGACACCCTGCCGGCCCGCCCGGCGATGCGCCTGCTGTGGAAGGCCGTCGAGGTGGCCGCGATCGCGGAGGGTGCGCTGCCGGTGGTGACACCGCCATGGCGGCGGCTCAGGTCCGCATGAACCCGACCGCGGTGTAGTCCACATCGGCCAACCCGGCCGCGCCGTAATTGGCCAAATCCTTTCGTACCGCTCGGTTCCCGGGCGACTGGAACAGCGGCAGGTTGAAGCCCTCCTGCCAGATCATCTGGTCAACCTGGTTGGCGAGGTCACGCGCTTTGTTTACGTCCAGCTCAGAAAGCGTCTCGGCGATCTTCGCATCGATCGCGGCGTTGCCGATCCTGCCGAAGTTGCTGTCACCGTCCGAGGTATAGATCTGTGCAAGTGCGGACAACGGGAAAGCGTTGCCCTCCCAACCGAATTGGGCGATATCGAAATCGCCGACGCCGACGTACTGGCTGAAAAAGCCGCTGCCGGCCTTGAGGTCGAGTACCAGCTTCACACCGATCTGCGCCAGGCTGTTCTGCGCGACCATGGCAATCTGCCGGTTGGATGCCGCGTCGAAGAGCACGTCGCGAACGACGAGCTGCCTGCCGTCCTTCTCCCGCACCGCGCCGTTGAGTTTCCACCCCATGGCATCGAGATCTCTTCTGGCCTTCTCCGGGTTGTAAGCGCCCGGCGCGCTGTTGTCTTGGTAGCCAACCTGTCCGGCCACATAGACGTGATTGTTCAGCGGCACGGGATGGGTGCTCAGCCCGTGCTGGACGACATCGACGATGGCTTGGCGGTCGATACCCTGGCAGATCGCGAGCCGCAGCCGCTCGTCGGCCATGATCGAACCCTCGGCGCCGTTGAACGTGAAGTGGAACCACGTCGGGGCCGGCGCGCGCCGGATCACGATGCCGGGTGTGCGCCCGGCGGTCACCATATCGTCGAGCGTCGTGATGCCGGCGGCATCGATGGCCTTGTTCTGTAAGGCAGGGATGATGGCGGAGACATCGAGCACCAGGAAGGTGATCGAATCCAGCCGAGGCTTGCGGCCCCACCATCGTGGATTACGGGTCAGCACGATGCGCTGCGCGGTCCGGTCGATCGTGGACACGACGAAGGGGCCGGCCGACGGGCCCGGCGCTTCGAGCTGGCCCTTGTTGAATACCTCCGGGTTGGCCGTCATGCTGCGCGGTTGCATCCCGCCGGCGAACATCCCCCGCCATTCGGCGTACGGATCGGAGAAGGTGACCACCGCCTGCCGGTCGTTCACACCCCTGGTCACCGACTTCACCCGTTCGAACCCGGCCCGGCTGGCGATCAAGTACCTCTTGTCGCGGCCGTTGCACGCGTCGACCTCCGACTTGAGGTCTTCCCAGGTGATCGGCGCGCCGTCGCTCCACGTTGCTTTGGGATTGATTGTGTACGTGACGGTTTGGGGGTTGGTCCCGGTCAGCTCGGCACCGGTGAAGTAGTCGGTGTTGAGCGTCAGTCTGCCGTCCGCCTGGGTCATGAACGCCCCCGGCAGCGTGGCCGCCAGCACCGCGCCGGTGTCAGAGGTATTGCCGTCGATGTTCAACTGATTGAAGTTGTCCGGGAACTCCGTCAGCGGTAGTCGCAGGTTGCCGCCGTCTTGCAGCGTCGCCGGGTCTTGCGGATTCATGTCGCTGGTGGCGCCGACCTGAGCCGCTCGGGTCTCCGGCATGTCCTCGTAGCCACTCGAGCAGCTGGTGACCACCACCACGAACGCCAGTGCCAGCGCCGCGAGCGTGCGGGCTCTCGGTAGGTGTGTCACGCGCACGATGCTAACCGGACGCGGCATCGGGATGCGCCCGTGGAACGGCGGCCAGCAGTCGCCGGGTGTAGTCGTGCTGAGGGTTGGTGAAAACCTCATCGCCGTCGCCCTGCTCGACGATGCCACCCCGGTACAACACCACCACCTGGTGCGCCAGGTGCTTGACGACGGAAAGGTCATGCGAGACAAACAGATACGACAGACCGAAGCGCTCCTGCAGGTCGAGCAGCAGGTTGATGATCCCGGCTTGGATCGAGACGTCCAGCGCCGACACCGGCTCGTCGAGCGCCAAAATCTTCGGCTGCAACGCCAGCGCTCGGGCGATACCGATGCGCTGCTTTTGCCCACCGGAGAACTCGGCCGGATAGCGAGCGGCGTCCGCATAACGCAGACCGACGGTGTCGAGCAGTTCGGCTACGCGTGCATCGGCATCGACCTTCCGGAATCCATTGGCCTGCAAAGGTTCGGCTATGATTTCGGAAACAGGTAGACGGGGGTCCAGCGATGCCACCGGGTCCTGGAACACCACCTGAATGTCGTGCCGCATCGCGCGCCGGCTCTCCGGATTCAGCCCGGCGACGTCGGCGCCGAGAACCTCAATCGAACCCGATTGCGGCTCGTTCAATTCCAAGATCTGTTGCAGAATAGTCGATTTGCCCGAACCGGACTCTCCGACGATCGCCAGAGTCCGGCCCTGCTGCAGGGTGAAGCTGACGCCGGCGACCGCTCGCACCTCTCCCACCCGCCGGCGAAATACCACGCCCTTGGTGAGCGGGTAGGTCTTGCTGAGGTCGGTCACCCGCAGCACGGTTGCGTCCTGGTCTGCCGCGGTATCGACGGCTGGCGGCGCGGTTGTCACGTCGAAGATCTCGGAGGCGGTGCGCCCGGCGACGTCGTCGGTGCGAATGCACGCCGCCCGGTGGCCTTCGGAAACCATCACCAGAGCTGGCTCGGTCGAGCGACATTCGTCGATGGCCAGCGGACAGCGGGGGGTGAACGGACAGGCGTCGGGGACAAGCGTGGCCAGGTTCGGCGGCGCTCCGGGAATCGGAACCAGCCGGGTGCCCTGCGGGGCGTCCAGGCGCGGCACCGACCCGAGCAATCCGACCGTGTAGGGCATGCGGCGGTCCCGGTAGAGATCGTCCACGGCCGCGATCTCGACCTCACGTCCGGCGTACATGACCATTGCCCGGTCGGCGAACGCCGATACCACCCCCAGGTCGTGGGTGATGATCAACACTCCCGCGCCGGTGACGTCGCGTGCGGTCCGCAGAACATCGAGGATTTGAGCTTGCACGGTGACGTCCAGCGCGGTGGTGGGCTCGTCACAGATAAGCAGGTCCGGATCGTTGGCGATCGCGATCGCGATCACCACCCGCTGGCGCTCGCCGCCGGATAGCTCGTGCGGGAACGCTTTTGCCCGCCGATCTGGCTGCGCGATACCGACCAGCTCGAGCAGCTCGACGGCCCGGATCCGGGCCGTTGCGCGGTTGACGTCGTGGTGGTGAACCTGGATGGCTTCGGCGATCTGTTCCCCGACGGTGTAGACGGGAGTCAGCGCCGACATCGGGTCTTGGAACACCGTGCCGATCGTCTTGCCGCGGATACGTGACATCGCCTGGTCGGGCAGCCCGAGCAGCTCCTGGCCGTGCAGCCGAACCGAACCCGAAATCTCGGCGTATTCGGGCAGCAGCCCGACGACCGCCATCGCGGCGGTGCTTTTGCCCGAGCCCGATTCCCCGACGATCGCGAGCACCTCGCCCGGATCGATGTGATAGGTCGCCCCGCGCACCGCGGGCACCCGCGTATCCCCGGTGTCGAAGGTAACGCTGAGGTCGGTCACCTCCAGCAGTGCGGTCATTGCGGCGGCCCGATTGGCTTGAGCTTCCTGCGGCGGGACGGCTTCGCGCCCGGATCGATCGCGTCGCGCAGACCGTCGCCGGCGAGGTTCGCGCACAACACAATCAATATCAACGCCGAGCCGGGGACCAGGAAGACCCAGGGGAAGGTGGTCGCCGACGGAGTGCCTTCGGCGATCAGCGTGCCCAGCGATACGTCCGGTGGCTGAACACCGAATCCCAGGAAGCTCAACCCGGTTTCGGCCAGGATCGCGAAACCCACGTTGAGCGTTGCGTCGATGATCAGGATCGAGGCGACGTTCGGCACGATGTGATGCACGATCACCCGTCGGCTCGACACTCCCATATACCGTGCCGCACGGACGAATTCGCGTTCCCGCAGGCTCATGGTCAGGCCACGCACCATCCGCGAGCTGACCATCCAGCCGAACGCCGCGAGCAGCACAATGAGCCACAGCACGCTGTTCGAATGTTTGGTGCGCGGCGTGACGATCGCAATGAGCAGGAAGCTGGGCACCACCAGCAGCAGGTCCACCAGCCACATCAGTGCCCGGTCGCGCCAGCCACCGAAGTAGCCGGCTACCGATCCGACGGTGGCGGCGATGGTGGTCGAGATCACCGCCACGCAAACACCGATCAGTAGCGACTTCTGCATGCCGGTAAGAGTGCGGGCCAGTAGGTCCTGGCCCAGCGCGTTGGTGCCCAACCAGTGTCGCCACGACGGCGGCTGCAGCAGTGAGTGCAGATCGAGATCGGTATAGCTGTACGGCAATAGCGGCGGCACCGCGTAGCAGCCGACGAATGCCAGCGCCAGCAGAATCAGCGCCACCGCCGCAGGCTTGTTGCGAAAAAAGCGTCGCAGCAACAGGTTTCGGCGCGATGTAAAGGTGGCGACCGGGTGGATGTCGGAGCGCCCCGGTGCGCTTTGATCGGTCTTCTGGGTCATGAAACCCGCACCCTGGGATCCAGTGCCGCATAAATGACGTCGGACAACAGCCCCGCCAGCAGAACGGCCGCGCCGGAGAAAAGCGTGATCGCCGCGACGACGTTGGCGTCCTGGGTCGCGATTCCGGACACCACCCATTCGCCCATGCCGTGCCAGCCGAAGATCTTCTCGACGAACACCGCGCCGACGACGAGCCCACTCACTCCGTAGGCGAACAGGGTCGCCATCGGAATGAGCGCGGTGCGCAAACCGTGTTTGAACAGCGCCCGCCGACGGGTCAGTCCTTTTGCCCGCGCGGTCCGGATGAAGTCCTCGCCGAGCACGTCGAGCATCGCATTCCGTTGGTAGCGGCTGAAACCCGCGATGGCGCCCAGGGCCAGGGTCAGGGTGGGCAGCACGATGTGCTGCAACCGTTCGATGATCGCGTCGACGGTTCCGGTGGGCGCAAGCGGCGAGGTTTCCCCGGTGTACTGAAAGATTCCCACGCCGGCGAACATGTTGATCCGCAGTGCGCCCAGAATCAGCAGGCTTGCCAGGACGAACGACGGGATGCTCAAGACGATCAGCGACAGCACGGTGATCACCCGATCGCTGAGCCGGTACTGCCGCACCGCGCCCCAGGCCCCCACGATGACGCCGATCAGCGTGCCCAGCACCGAACCGGTCACCACCAGTCGCAGGCTCACCCCGACCCGGCGCCACAGTTCCTGGGAGACCGGGTGACCGCTCACCGTCACCCCGAAGTCACCGTGGACCACACCGGAAACCCATTTCGCGTAGCGGATGGCCACCGGTTTGTCCAAGCCCAGCGCAACGGCCTTGGCGTGAATCGCCTCCGGCGGCGGCGTCGGGTGGCGCTGCATAAAACTGTCGAGCGGATGAAAGGTCTGCGAGGTCAGCAGGAAGGTCAGGAAGGACGCGAGCACCAGCAGGACGACGTAGTTGAGGAAACGCCGGGCGAGGTACCGGATCATGCCCGGCGGGCCTGCCTGCATCGCATTGGGACAGGGTAGCGAGATACGCGCGACCCGGCTTGGATCGCCCGGCGCCGGCCGCGCCGAAGCGGTTCGCCCGGAGTTGCGTATGATGAATTCTTCAATTGATGAACTACAGCATTAACAAAGCCTTCAGGAGCACGGGTGGAAGCAAAGCCCCTCTACAAGCTCAAAGCCGATTTCTTCAAGACGCTTGGGCACCCCGCGCGCATCAGGATTCTCGAGCTCCTGGTGGAGCGGGACCGCTCCGTTGGAGAGTTGTTGGTGTCCGATGTCGGACTCGAGGCGTCCAACCTGTCCCAGCAGCTGGCGGTGTTGCGTCGGGCGGGAGTCGTCGCCGCTGACCGTGACGGCAACGTGGTGACCTACTCGATCGCCTCGCCCGACATCGCCGAGCTCCTCGCGGTTGCTCGCAAGGTGCTTGCCCGGGTGCTTACCGACCGGGTGGCGGTGCTGGAGGATCTGCGCGCCGACCACTCGGCGAATTAGCGCCATGGGTTGGTTCGCCAAAATTCTGCACGTGGGCCGCGTCGTCGAGCCCGCGGGCGCGCCACCGCCGCCGGCAATGGAACCACCGGCGGGAGTGCGTGGTTCGCTGCAGATCCGGCATGTCGACGCGGGTTCGTGCAACGGATGCGAGGTGGAGATATCGGGTGCGTTCGGGCCGGTGTACGACGCCGAGCGGTTCGGGGCCCGGCTGGTCGCCTCGCCCCGGCATGCCGATGCGCTGCTGGTGACCGGGGTGGTGACGCGCAATATGGCCGGCCCGCTGCGCAACACCGTGGAGGCGACGCCCCGCCCACGGGTGGTGATCGCGTGCGGAGATTGCGCCTTGAACGCAGGGGTGTTCAAGGATGCCTATGCCGTGGCCGGTGCGGTCAGTGACGTGGTGGGAGTCGATATCGAGATCGCGGGGTGCCCACCGACACCAGCCGCCATCGTTGCGGCTCTGCGGTCGGTGACTGGGAAATGACGGCCACGTCGACTCTTGGTTCGGTGACGACGCCGAAAACGTTGTCACGAAAGGGTTTTGGTCCGGCGGTCGGTGGGATCAGCACGTCGGGCGTGGGCATCGCCGGGGTGTGGCTGGGCTTGCAGGCCATGTTCGGGTCGGTGCGGGCGATACATATCGACTGGCTTCTTCCGCTGTCCGGTGTACACCTCGAGCTTGACCCGCTGGGCGGATTCTTCATGGCGCTCACCGGCGCGGTAGCGGTCCCGGTTGGTTGTTATGCGATCGGGTACGCGCGGCATGAGCGGCTGAGTGGGGCCACGGTTGGCATGCTGCCGATGTTCGCCGCGACGATGATGCTGGTGCCGGCCGCGGGTTCGGTGACGACCTTTCTGCTGGCGTGGGAGTTGATGGCGATCACGTCGCTGATACTGGTGCTGTCCGAGCACACCCGTGCGCAGGTCCGCGCGGCGGGTATGTCGTATGCGGTGATGACCCAGCTCGGGTTCGCCGCGATCCTGGTCGGGCTCATGGTGTTGTCGGCAGCCGGCGCATCCGACCGGCTCGCCGACCTCGAGGGGGTGTCCGGTGGGGTCCGCGCGGTGGTGTTCGCGCTGACAGTCGTCGGCTTCGGGTCGAAGGCGGGATTGGTGCCGCTGCACGCCTGGTTACCCCGCGCCCATCCCGAGGCGCCCAGCCCGGTGTCGGCGTTGATGAGTGCGGCGATGGTCAATCTGGGCATCTACGGCATCGTTCGCTTCGACCTGCAGTTGCTCGGGCCGGGTCCCCGTTGGTGGGGTCTGGCGCTGATGGCCGTTGGTGCCGTGTCCGCGCTCTACGGTGTGCTGCAGGCCTCGGTGGCGACCGACATCAAACGGCTGCTCGCATATTCGACGACGGAGAACATGGGCCTGGTGACGCTGGCGCTGGGTGCCGCCGAGCTTTTCGTGGACACCGGTGCCGACGGTCCGGCGACAATTGCCGCAGCCGCTGCGGTAGTACATCTGATGGCGCACGCGGCGTTCAAGAGCCTCGGGTTCTTGTCGGCCGGATCGGTGCTGGTCGCCACGGGTGTGCGCGATCTCGATCTGCTCGGCGGACTGGCCCGCCGGATGCCGGTCACCACAGTGTTCTTCGGCTTGGCCGCGCTGGGCGCGTGTGGACTCCCGCTCGGCGCCGGCTTTGTCGGTGAGTGGCTGCTGGTGCAGTCCCTGATCCACGCCCCACCCGGACACGATCCGACGGTGGCACTGACCACTCCGTTGGCGGTCGGCGTGGTCGCACTTGCCACCGGCCTGAGCGTGGCCGCGATGGTCAAAGCGTTCGGGATTGGGTTCCTCGCCCGTCCCCGCTCGAGCCAGGCCGCCGGCGCGGGTGAGGCGCCGGCCAGCATGCGTGCCGGGATGGCGACCGCGGCGGGCGCCTGCGTGATCCTGGCGGCCGCGCCGGGGTTCGTCGCCCCGATCGTGCGGCGGGCCGTCGCGACGCTGCCGTTCGCCCACGGGTTCGCCGACTTCGGCACCGTGGTCCGACTGCCCGGAGTGCCCGGTTCGATCGCACCGGGTGTGATCGCCGCCAGTGTGCTCGCCACCGCACTGGTGGCGTCCGGGCTGGCCCGGTTACGCGCCCGTCGTGCTGCCGTTATGGGCTTGTGGCGCAGACGATCTCACCGAGCGCATGCAATACACGGCAACGTCCTTCGCCGAGCCGCTGCAGCGAGTCTTCGGTGAGGTGCTGCGCCCCGATACCGACATCGAGGTCACCCAGACGGCCGAATCACGGTTCATGGCTGACCGAATCACCTACCGTAGCGCGATCACCGACGCGGTCGAACAGCGTCTGTACGCCCCGGTGGTCGCGGCGGTCGCCGCCGCCGCCGGCTTGATGCGCCGTGCCCACACCGGCAGCGTGCACCTCTACCTGGCCTACGGGGCGCTTGGCGTGCTGATCGTGCTGGTGGCCGCCAAGTGAACGCGATGTCCTACGTCGCGGGGGCGGCTCAGCTCGGCCTGGTCACACTCGGTGCGCCGCTGGTGATCGGCGTAACGCGTCAAGTGCGGGCCCGCTGGGAGGGCCGAGCAGGCGGCGGAGTGTTGCAACCATGGCGAGATCTGCTCAAACAGCTTGGTAAGCAACAAATCACGCCGGCGGGAACGACGATTGTGTTTATTGCCGCGCCCGCGATCGTCGCCGGGACCACATTATTGATCGCGGCGATCGCACCGATCGTCGCCACGGGATCACCCCTGGACTCCAGCGCCGATTTGTTCGCCGTGGTGGGCTTACTTTTCCTGGGCACTGTGGCGCTCGCTCTTGCCGGCATTGACACCGGCACCTCGTTCGGCGGTATGGGCGCGAGCCGCGAGATCACCATTGCCGCCCTGGTCGAGCCGACGATCCTGCTGGCGGTGTTCGCGCTGTCCATCCCGGCCGGCTCGTCGAATCTCGGTGCGCTGGTGACAAATACGATCGCGCACCCAGAGCATGTACTGTCCTTGACCGCGGTGCTCGCCTTTGTTGCGCTGGTGATCGTCATCGTCGCCGAGACCGGGCGCCTGCCGGTCGACAACCCGGCGACTCACCTGGAATTGACAATGGTGCATGAGGCGATGGTCCTCGAATATGCCGGACCCCGGTTGGCGCTCGTCGAGTGGGCGTCTGGGATGCGACTCACGGTTCTGCTGGCGCTGCTGGCAAACCTGTTCTTGCCGTGGGGTATTGCCGGTGCCGCACCCACCGCGCTTCAGGTGCTGGCGGCTGTCGCGGCGATAGTGATCAAGGTGGCGGTGCTGGCCGCATTACTCGCGACATTCGAGGTGTTCATCGCCAAACTCCGATTGTTCCGGGTGCCCGAACTGTTGGCGGGTTCGTTCCTGCTGGCCTTGCTCGCTGTCACCGCCGCCAACTTCTTCACGGTGCGCACATGACGGACGCGAACTTCTCGACCTTGGTCGACTTCGCCGCGGGCGGGCTCGTGCTGGCCGCCGTCTTGATCGTCTGGCGCCGCGACGTGCCCGCCATCGTGCATCTGCTGGCCTGGCAGGGCCTGGCACTGACCGCGATCCCGGCGCTGCGCGGCATCCACGACCACGATGGCGCACTGATCGCGGTCGCCGTCGTCGTAATGGTGCTGCGCGTGGTGGTGTTGCCGTGGCTGCTCGGGCGCGTGGTGGGTGCCGAAACCACCTCGCGACGCGAGGCCACGCCGCTGATCAACACCACCAGTTCGCTGCTGATTACCGGGGGATTGACGGTCGCCGCCTTTGCGATCACCCAACCGGTCGTGGACCTGGCACCCGGTCCCAGCACCAACGCCGTGCCCGCCGCGTTCGCGGTGGTGCTGATCGCGCTTTTCGTGTTGACCACCCGGCTGCACGCGATCTCGCAAGCCGTCGGATTCCTGATGCTGGACAACGGGATTGCCGCGACGGCTTTCCTGCTTACGGCGGGAGTGCCGTTGATCGTCGAACTCGGAGCCTCACTCGATGTGCTCTTGGCCGTCATCGTGATCGGCGTGCTGACCGGCCGGCTGCGGAACACCTTCGGCGACGCCGACCTGGACAAGTTGCAGGAACTGCACGACTGATGACCGCTTTGCTCCTCACCGCGATCCTGGCGCCACTTGCCGCGTCGATCGCCACCCTGGTCGGCGGATGGCGGCGCGTGACCGCGGCACTGACCGTCCTGTCCGCAGTCATCGTGCTGGTGTGTGGCGTCGCGTTGGGTTTTCGGGTCGGATCCGGTACCCGGTTCGCGCTCGGTGGGCTGCTGCGTGCCGACGCGCTCACGGTGACGATGCTCATCGTCATCGGGATCGTCGGCACGCTGGCCACCTGGGCGAGCGTTGCCTACATCGACGGCGAGCTGGCGCGCGCCCACACCGATGACCGCGGTGCCCGCCTGTTCGGTGTACTGACACCGGCGTTCTTGGCGGCGATGGTTCTCGCGGTGAGCGCCAACAATATTGGCGTGGTGTGGGTGGCGATCGAGGCCACCACCGTGATCACCGCCTTCCTGGTGGGGCATCGGCGCACGCGCACCGCGCTGGAAGCGACCTGGAAGTACGTGGTGATCTGTTCGGTCGGTATCGCCGTCGCGTTCCTGGGAACCGTGCTGCTGTACTTCGCCGCACGCTACGCCGGGTTGCCCGCCGCCCACGCGTTGAACCTCGATGTCCTTGCGGCGCACGCGCGCGGCCTGAATCCCGCGGTCGCGCGGTTGGCCGGGGGACTGTTGCTGATCGGCTACGGGGCCAAGGCCGGGCTCTTCCCGTTCCACACCTGGCTGGCCGACGCCCACAGCCAAGCCCCCGCGCCGGTGTCCGCGCTGATGAGTGGCGTGCTGTTGTCGGTCGCGTTCTCGGTGATCCTCCGACTGCGACCGATCGTCGACGCTGCCACCGGGCCCGCTTTTCTGCGCGGCGGACTGCTGGTTGTCGGGTTGACGACGCTGCTGGTCGCCGCGCTGATGCTGACCGTCACCGGCGACATCAAGCGGATGCTGGCGTACTCCTCGATGGAGAACATGGGGCTGATCGCGATCGCGGCGGCCGCGGGCACCACGCTGGCGGTCGCCGCACTGCTGCTGCATGTGCTCGCCCACGGAATCGCCAAGACGGTGTTGTTCCTGGCGGGCGGTCAGCTGCAGGCCGCGCACAACTCGACGGCGATCGCCGATATCACCGGCGTCATGCACCGGTCGCGGCTGATCGGCGTGTCGTTCGCCACCGGCCTGATCGCGCTGTTGGGCCTGCCACCGTTCGCGATGTTCGCCAGCGAACTGGCGATCGCGCGCTCGCTGGCCGGCGCGCGGCTGGCCTGGGTGCTGGGGATCGTAATCCTGCTGATCGCGATCGCCTTCGCCGCTTTGGCCCGCAACTGCGGGCGAATACTGCTCGGTGCGCCCGCGGCGGGTGCGCCACCTCTTGCCGTGCCGGCCACAGCCGCAACGGTCTTGGTCCTTGGCATCGCCGCCTCCGCCGCCCTCGGCATTACCGCTGGTCCGCTCACCCAGCTGTTCACAATGGCCGCCAGCGCCAACACCGGAGCCTCGCGATGAACCGAATCTGGTTGCGGCACAGGGTGTCGCAGCGCGAGCTTGCAGAAAGGGCCGAACAACTGCTGGACGATTCCTTCAGGCTGGCCTTGGTCGCCGCACACGACGATTCAGACAGCCTGCGTGTCGTCTACCTGTTCCTGGCCGGCTGCCCCGATCGCCGCGTCGAGCTTGAATGCGTTGTGCCCGTCCATAATCCAATGCTCCAATCGTTGGCCTATGTGTCGTTTCCGGCGAGTCGATTCGAGCGCGAGATGGCCGATCTCTACGGAATCCGGCCCGTCGGCCACCCCAAACTTCGCCGCCTGGTCAGTCACGCGCACTGGCCCGACTGGTATCCGATGCGCACCGACCCGGGACCCGCGCCCGAATTCGCCGGCACCGGCGCGTTCCCGTTCCTCAACGTCGAAGGGCCCGGGGTGTACGAGATCCCGGTTGGCCCGGTCCACGCCGGTCTGATCGAACCGGGCCACTTTCGCTTTTCGGTCGCGGGTGAGACCGTCGTGCGGTTGAAAGCCCGGCTGTGGTTCGTCCACCGCGGCATCGAGAAGCTGTTTCACGGCCGGACCGCCGATGGGGCAGTCGATCTCGCCGAACGGATCAGCGGCGATACGTCGGCCGCGCACGCCCTGGCCCACAGCCTCGCCGTCGAAGACGCCCTCGGCATCGAGCTGCCCGAAGAGGTGCACCGGCTGCGCGCGCTGATCGTTGAACTTGAGCGGCTCTACAACCACGCCGCCGATCTCGGCGCCCTCGCCAACGACATCGGCTACTCCATCGCCAACGTCCATGCCCAACGCATCCGGGAAAGACTGCTGCGGCTCAACGCCTCCGTCACCGGCCACCGGCTGCTACGCGGTGCCATTCGCCCGGGCGGCGTTGTGCTGCAGGGTCTTCCCGATATCGAGGAACTTCACCGGCTCGCCGCGGACCTGGCCGAGGTCGTGTCGCTGACACTGACGAACGCGGTCGCCTACGACCGATTCGCCGGCACCGCGATTCTTCGCTGCGAAGACGCTCGTGCCCTGGGTTGTCTGGGGTACGTCGCTCGGGCCAGCGGCCTTCGCACGGACGCCCGGGTCGAGCACCCCACCGTCGATCTGCCCGTCGTGGAAATTGCCGCGACGACAGGCGATGTTCTGGCCCGTTACACCGTGCGGCGCGACGAGTTCGCCGCGGCCGCTGACCTGGTCCGGCACGTCGTCGAGTCACACAGCGGCCCAATCGAATACGGTGTCAGCACCGAAGCGGGTACGCCCGGCAGCGGTGTCGGCATAGTCGAGGGTTGGCGTGGCACCATCGTGCATCGCGTCGAAATCGACGCGACCAACCGCATCACCCGGTCCAAGATCGTCGACCCGTCCTGGTTCAACTGGCCCGCGCTTCCCGTGGCGATGGCCGACACGATCGTCCCCGACTTCCCGTTGGCCAACAAGAGCTTCAACCAGTCCTACGCGGGCAACGACCTGTAGCCGAGGCAAGCCCGGACTCCCGGCCGGCCGCCGCCGAGACATTCAAAATTCGCTGAGCAAAATTAGACCCTGCGCCTATGGCAGGAGATATGCTGCGGCACCGATTGCCTGGCAATTTCCATCCGAGGAGGCTTGCGTGACGGTTACCGATGATTACTTGGCAAACAACGCCGGTTACGCGAGCGCATTCAATGGTCCACTGCCGCTGCCGCCGAGCAAACACGTCGCGGTCGTGGCGTGTATGGATGCCCGGCTCGACGTCTACCGCGTCCTCGGCCTGAACGAGGGCGAGGCCCATGTCATCCGCAACGCCGGCGGAGTTGTCACCGACGACGTCATTCGGTCACTGGCCATCAGCCAGCGACTGCTGGGGACTCGGGAGGTCATCCTGATTCACCACACCGACTGCGCGATGCTCACGTTCACCGACGACGACTTCAAGCGCGCCATCCAAGAAGAGATCGGTGTGAAGCCGCCGTGGGCGGCCGAGGCGTTCGCAGACCTCGCCGAGGACGTGCGGCAGTCGTTGCGGCGCGTCGAAAACAGCCCGTTCGTCACCAAGCATGTGTCGGCGCGCGGATTCGTCTTCGACGTCGCCAGCGGCAAGCTCGAAGAGATCACCCTCTAGCACTCCCGTCTCTTGCGCCGACTTCGGCGCGCTGGAGTGCATGAATACTTGCCCCCTTCGAGCGACAACCGAATTTCCCGTCGATCGGCGCTCGGATTGTCGCTCGGAGGAGGGCAAATCGTGATGTCCTCCGAAGTGCGCATCAACCGCCGCTAATCAGCGCCATTGACACGGCCGGGCCGGGCTGGTTCTATGAACGTCAATGACCGTAAACATGGTCAGTTCTACCAAGATTATCCGGATAAGCGGTTTGGACAGGGAAGCCATGACCAGTGGTGTGACGACGGGCCCCGCGGCCGGTCAGTACGAATTGAGCCACCTGCGCTCGTTGGAGGCCGAGGCCATCCACATCATCCGTGAGGTGGCCGCGGAGTTCGAGCGGCCGGTGCTGCTGTTCTCCGGCGGCAAGGACTCCATCGTGATGCTCTACCTGGCGCTCAAGGCGTTCCGCCCCGAACCGCTTATCTGTAACGGGAACTGTGAAACCGTTCGCTGCCGCTGGTAGGCACGTAAGTTACATGTGTACTACCGACCGGGTAGGTCTGCTAATCCGTACGCATGTGTAGGACGTGTGTCAGGGGTCTGAC
>NZ_FXEG02000005.1 GCF_900176255.2 Mycobacterium ahvazicum | reverse complement strand
GAGTAGCTCCGCCACCGCCCACCCCGGGCGGTGGCGGAGCTACTCCTGCGACTCCGGGGGGTGGCGGGCTCGGACCGCTGACGCCCCCGCTGGATGGCGGCGGTCTGCAACCGACGCCGGGACCGTCTCCGGTCGGACCGACGCCTGCCCCGCCCGGTCCAGCCGGGCCCGTCGCTCCGGCGGCCCCGCTCGGCCCGGCCGCTCCCGCGGTGCCGTTGAGTCCGGCGGCCGGATTGCCCCAGCCGGGTGCGGGCCCGGCGGCCGGCGGACCCAAGGGCGTGACGCCTGCTGCGGCATCGGGGGCCGGCGTGATGCCGGCATCGGTGACGCCCGGCGAGGAAGCGGCAGGCGCGCATGCCGGCGCGGGTGGTGTGCCGACCGGCCCGATGGGCGGCGCCGGCGGTGCCGGTGGAGCGGGCGGATCCGGGGGCAGCGGTGGGCCCGGCGGCAGGTCGGGTGCCCCAGCCGCGGAGAAGGGAGCCGCCGACAAATCGGCCAGTTCGCGACCGGCCGCTACCGCCCGGGGTTCGGGCAAGAGCAAGCCTCGCGCGCAACCGATGCATCCCGATCGCGCCGAGGTCGGCGAAGCCATCGTGACGACGGCCGCGGCGATTCCGGTTTCGGCGGCACGCATCGAGCGCGACGCACTCGCCGCCGCCGCGACTGCCGACGCGGCCCGTCGCGCCGGGCCCGATCCGCTGCAGTTGGCCCGCCGTATCGGCGCCGCGCTCAACGCGCCGGACATGGGCGGTACCGACCTCGGCTTCTTCTGGGTGACCGGGGTGACCGCCGAAGGCGCGATTGTGGTCGCCAACAGCTACGGGCTGGCGTACATCCCCGACGGGGTGGAGTTGCCGGAGAAGGTTTACCTGGCCAGCGCCGACGAGACGATTCCCGCCGGCGAGCGGGCGCGCTGGGCAACCTATCCGGTGATGGCCGTGCAGGGCTGGGCGGCCCACCACGAGATGGAGTTGCGGGCGATCATCGGCACCGCAGAGCAGTTGGCCAACTCCGATGCCGGGGTGGCAACGATTGTTCTGCAACCCGACGACATCCCGGACACCGGCGACATGATCGGCCGGCCTCGGCTGGCGGTGGTGGATTCCGAAGCGGCAGAACGGCTGGCCGCGACGCCCGACACTCGTTTGGCCGACCTGCTGCCGCCGCCCCCGGAGGGGGCCGAGCCGGCGGCGGAGCCGCAGCCCGAACCGCAACCGGAACCGCAGCCCGAGTCCGCTCAAGTGGTGGAGCCCGAGGCCGCGGAGGTGCTCGTCACCCCGGGTCCGGGGCGGGTGCGGATGGGTGACTTGCTCGCCCAGATGCCGCTGCCGTCGGCCGACGCCGGTGCACCAGCGCCCAGTGCACCGTCGGACGATCGTTTCATGCTGTGGTTCGAGGTGATGAAGCCGATGGCCAGCGATGCGAGCGGCCGCCAGGCCGCGCACCTGCAGGCGTTCCAGGCCTACGCGGCGCACGCCGAAGAGGTTCTCCTGAAGGAAGCGCACACCACGATCGACCCGGACGACCAACGCACCGCGGTCGCCGACTGGATGTACTGGAAGTACATCGGCGAGCTGGTCAACGCCGCCTTGGCTGAGGCGCCCGTGCTCGCGCCGGCGTAGCCGGACCATCCACTAAAACAACCGGGCCCGGGCCAAAGAGCCCGGGCCCGAAAGTTCAGGGGCGGCAGTCGCTTAGATCCCGATCTCGGATTGCGTCGTCTCCGGGCGACCGGCGGCCGGTGCCTCGACGGGAGCGCTACCGGAGCCCGCCGCGCCCGCCGCGGCGCCGTCGGTGTCCTTCGTTGTCGCGTCGACTAATCGCGATTCGCCCGCGGGTGCGTCGTCGGGCTTGGCGGTGTCGTCTTTTTTGGTGTCGTCGGCCAGCTTCGCCGGCGCCGCGCTTCCCATGCCGCTGCCTGCCTGCTGCGCGGTCGACATGACCGTCTGCAGGCCCTGGGAAAGAGGTTGCACCGCCTGACCCATCGCAGCGAACTGACTGAGGTCGGTCGGCGTCGCCGGGCGGGGCTTCTTGTCGTCTTTCTTGCCGTCTTTGTCGTCGGGCTTCTTGTCGTTCGTCTGGGCACCCAGCAGTGTGGACGCACTTGCGGGTTGGTCCGTCCCACCGGGTTCGGAAGCAGCCAAAAACTGCACCTTGCTGACGTTCTCGCCAAGTCGCTGGTCGGTCTGGGCGTACATGTCGGCTGCCGTGACGATCTTCGAACCCGTATTGGTAAGGGCCGCTTGGGCTTCCGGCAGCCCCTTCACCACGGGCGATTCGATGATCGGCAACGTCTCGTTGATCGCGGCCGACACCGAATCGGTCCCGGGTGCGGTCATCGGGGGCGGGGCGGCGGGTAGCTGCTGATCGCGAACGGCGACGCCCGCGGCCTTGAGACGAGCGGGATCAACCACCAGTGGTTCAGTCATCGTTCGGCTCCCTTTGCGTGCCGGTTATCAGACAAATTTTACCGAAGGAGCCGCAGGCCAAGTGCAGCAATATTGCCCGGCACGCGGCGGCCTCATCCTTCTCAGAATTGGATATTGCGGACGGTGTCGTAGACGCCGGTGATCCACAGCAACAGCGGAAGGATCGCCGCGACCACGGCCCCGTCGAACAATTCCAGCGTCCGCTTCATCACCGGCGTAATACGGCGAATCCCGGCTGCCGCGCCGACTACCGTCAACGCGACCAAGGCGGTGACCAACAGAATGAGCACGAACCAGCGGGCGTTCGTCGGATACCAGATGCTCAACCGAATGGTCACCCCGATGGGAATCGCGACCGTGGCTGCCAGCAACGACCACGCGCACCAGGGCTGCGCGTAGAGGCGAGACCTGAACGCACACATGACCGTGACCAGACCGGCCACCACCAAGCTGTGCACGAAGAAGTGTCCCCGCACCAGGACCCCGATGACACCGGCAACGAGAACCAGGGTGCCGGCCGTGATGAAACCGGTCAGCAGCTGCTTGGCCACCTGGCTGCGTTCGGTCAGCCGGGCGGCCGAATGGGGTACCGACGCGATGATGGCCTGCCACGTCCGGGTTTCTTTGTCGTCGGGTGCCTCTTCGCCCGCAATGGGATCGAGCAATTCCTCGTGTTCCACGGTCTCGCCGGGTGCCGGGATAGGCGGCAGCGCGATCCGCGCGAAGACGACGGTCAACTTGGCGGCATTCGTCACCGTGAACAAACCGAACACGATCGCCAGGGCCGGAACCCATTGCTGCCAGCCGTACCCGTAGGCGAAGGCGGCCGCGGTCAGTGTGATCGAGGTGACCGCTGCGAACGACGCCAGCTCGGTACGGTGACGGGGCCCGCCACGGGTGATCAGCGTCAAGAACAGCACCGCCGCGGCGCCGGCGGCGAGCTGTGGCGGCCCGAACGAAGTAGTCATCCCGCGCGGCCGCGGGATGGCCATCGCCACGGCTACCACGATCAGCGGGAACGCCGTCGCCAGCAGGCTCTCCGACAGGTTCGGATTCTTGTAGAACCTGTTGGCCGCCCAGCTGCCCAGCAGCACAATCAGCCCCGCAGTGCCCATCCCGACCGGCCACCACAGATGGTGTCCGTTGGCCACCCACGCCACGGCGCCGATTCCGGTCATCGCCATCGTCACGATCGGAATGGCCACCCCGACAAAGCGGTTCAATGCCTTGCGGTCGAACTCCGGCGACTCGTCGAGTACCGCGATGGCATCGATGACGTCCTCGACGAGGGGGCGGTACCGCTCGGTGCGACTGACAGACACCAGCGTCAGCAACGACCCGTCGACGACGACGGCGTCATCCAGCGATTGATCCGCGGGCAGCGGCGGGGCGCCCGGGCGGGCGAACGTCCACGCGCCCTGCGCGGCGAAGTCGAAACCGGCGAGCACATCCGCGGGCGTCTCGCCCAGGATTTCCGCCAACACCGCGACGGTGTCGTCGATGTAGGTCTCTATCGCCGCCGAAGAGGGCAGCACCACATCGGTCAGCCGTCGGCCCGTCAGGATCGTGACCCGGGTTGTCGAGGGCTTGGCCGGGGCCGCGCCCGCGGGAGCCGGGGCGGCTGCGGCTCCCGCACCGGCAGCAGAATCAGTAGCGGTGGGCGCGCTCAACGACGTTCACTCCTGTCGAAATCGTCGGACAGTGCGGCGGCTAGTTCCAGGATCCTACGCTTGTAGACGGGGTCGAGAAGGCCTAACTGGATCTCGGTGCCGGCCGCGATGTGCTTGTCCCACGGCAACACGATGACCCGACCCGGTTGAACGTACTGCTCGAATTGCCGTGCCAGCTCGGTGACGGCGATATTGGTATCTCCCGGTGACACATGGTTGATCACCACACACGCGCGGGCCAGCAGGTCCTGGTGGCCGTGATTTCGCAACCAGTCGATCGCGACCGCGGCTTGCCGGGCGGCGTCGATCGACGCGCTGGTCACGATTACCGCTGCCGACGCCGTCGAGAGCACACCCCGCGTGACCGGGTCGAACAGGCCGGCGCCGCAGTCGGCGAGCACCAGGTTGTAGAACTTCGACACCGCCTCGGCTGCGTAGTGCCAGTCCGCCTCGCTGAATGCGCGCCGTGCCGTGCTGTAGTCCTCGCCCGGAAGTACTTCCAGATTCACCGCATTGGCACTGGTATGCGCACGGATGTCGTTGTAGTGAGTTAAGTCTTTGTCGGACAACAAGTCTGCGATGGTGGCGTCGGACTGACGCCCGGCGCGGTCGGCGAGGTTTCCGCAACTGGCATCGGCATCGAAAGCCAGAATGCGATCACGGCGGACCTGCGCGTAAACCGAACCGAGGGCGACCGTCACGGTTGTCTTGCCGACTCCGCCCTTCAAGCCCAATACCGCGATCTGATACGAACCCCGGGGACTGCGGCGAACGCGATTGCGTAGGTCCAGATCGTACTTCTCGTCGCGTGACAGACCCACGTTGATGCGCGTCAGCTTGTGGACCCACCGTCGCCAACCCCGGCGCGAAACCATCCGGGTCTTCGACTTTTTCGAGGGCTTAACGCCGATCTTCGAAGTTGCTCCCGGCTGATCGGCGATCGGGTGTGCTGAGGCCGAATCCGGTTGCACCGCACCGCGTTGCGTCGGCGGCATCTGCGGCGGGGCGCGATGCGGCGCCGGCCCGGCCGGAATCTGTCTCTTATACAAATTTTCGAGCCCACGAGACGCTACGCTATCTCGGATGGCGGCCTCCGTTTGAAAAAAAAAAATAATACATAGGGTGCAAGCGTTACTCGGAATTACTGTGCGTAAAGCTCAAGAGCCGCTGCGGGTCGGGCCGGGCCGACGGTGCCGGCGGGTCCCAATCGACCGGCATCGGCGGCGCAGCCGGGGCGTCGGGCTTGGCACCCGCCGGGTTAGGTGCCGCAGCAGCAGGGGAATCGACGTCGAAGCCGGCGTCGATATCGAAACCCGAATCCGCTGCGTCGTCCGGGATTTCGCCCCCCGTGGGCGGCTGAAAGAGCCGGTCGTAGTCGGCCCCCATGAGCACCCCTCAAAAGTTCAATTCAGACGCCGAAAACACGAGAAGAGGCGAGTTCTCCCATGCGGTTGAACTCGCCTGATCCCGTGTTTCGGCGTCGTTTGCCGTTCTAACCGCCGAACATGCCGCTGACGCCGTGCTCGGTGCTGGCCATCGCCGCACTGGCCTCGGTGATGGTGTGCGACAGCGACTGCAGCGAGTTGTTGAGTTCGTCAGACTTGGTCTGCCAGTCGTTCTGCACGGCCTGGTAGGCCTCCGAACCGGAACCGCCCCAAGCCTCGGCAAGCTTGGCGAGGGACTGCTTTCCTTCGTCGAGAAGACCCTGAACGGTCTGCACCGACGACGCGATGGAGCTGGCACCGGCCTCGATGCCGCTGAAATTCCATGACTGAGCTTCCGACATGATTTGTCTCCGTTTCTTTCTAAAGCTGAGGGGTTAGGTGGGCTCAGAAGCCCATGTTGCCGGCGGTCGAGTGCAGGTTGGAGGCCTGCTCTTCGTTGGCGCGCTGGTACTGGACGCCGGCGTGGCTGATCTTCTCGTGAATGTCGGTGAGCGCCTTGATCTGCGCGTTGCCGGCTTCCTGGAAGCGCTGCAGCGCGGCCTGCGCGGCCGAGCCGGCCTGGCCGGTCCAGTGGCCGGCGAGTTCGCCGCCGGTGTGCTCTACACTCTTGATGACACCCTGAAGCTCGCCACCGATCCGGTCGAAGTTCCCGGCCTCGGCGCTGAGGGTACTGGCATCAGTTTTCATTTCTGCCATGTTGAACTACTTTCTGTGTGCTCTGTCCTCGCCAAGTGATGGCAAGTCTTCCGGCCCGGGCGGCCGGGAAGTCTGTTGTGGTGGATGCTCACCAGTCGTCTCCGTCGTCGATGCCGTGCAGCTCGTCGTAGTGGAGGTTGGTGCCTTCTTCCTCTTCGCGCGCAAGCGCGACCGGGGCCGCCATCCCGGCCCTGGAACCAGCGCTGGATTGGGCGCCGGCACCCGCACCGAGCGGCGCGGCGCCGGTGCCCGCCGTCGAGCCGGCGCCCGCGCCGGCAGGCGCGACGACTGCGCCGGGCTTGTCGAGCAACTGGCTCATCATCGACGTGCGGGGTCCGCTCAGGCCGGAGCCCGGAAGCTGCTCCGCGTGCATCAGCCCCATGCCGACGCTCGGGCCCGAGCCGCCCAGCAGCGGATGCGACGACAACGGCGGTGCCCCGATCAGACCCATCTGCGCGCCACCCTTACCGAGCTCGCCGCCGACTTTGCCGCCACCCACGGTGAGGTCGCCCAAGGTTGAACTGCCCATGCCGCCGGACTGACCGGCCATCGATGTCAGTTGCTGCAGCGGCTGCATGAGTTGCTGCATCGGTCCGCTCAGCTGCCCCAGCCCGTTCATCAACTGCGAAACCTGGTTCACCCCAGAGGGTGTGGGGGTCAGATCGTCGTCGCCGGCGGCGTCCTTGGCCGCCTGGAGCAGAGTCGAGGAACCTAAGCTACCGGGGTCGGCGGCTTCGTCGGACAGCGAGTTCAGCAGCGCCGCTGCCCCGGCCTGGGCCTCAGCTTCGGCAGCCGCGTCCATGCCCGGTGCGAGGATCGGTGACATCTCGGGAAGCGGTTCGAAGACGGTGTTGGCGGCGGTCTCGGCGGCATAGACATCCATCACGCCGCCGGCCTGGTTCCACATCCGGACGAAGTAGTCCGCCTCGTTGAATCCGATCGGCATCGTGTTGATGCCCAGGAAGTTGGTGGCCGTCAGGACCGTGTGGGTGATGTGGTTCGTCGCGATCTCCGGCAGCGACGGCGTCATTCCCAACGCCTTCACGTAGGCGGCGGCCTGTGCGGCGGCCTGCATGCCGCGCTTCTGCGCGGCCGCCGCGGCAGTCTGCAACCACGTGACCATCCGCGCGGCCGCGGCCGTCGCGCGCTCGCTGCCGGTTCCGGTCCACGCTCCCGACAGAGCGGTCATGCTCGCGGCCAATTCGGCGGCCTCGGCCTCCAGGCTGGCGGCCAGCGCCTCCCAGCCCGCGGCGGCCTGGAGCATCGGCGAAGGACCCGCGCCGGCCATCAGCCGTGCGGTGTTCAGCTCCGGTGGCATAGCGTGCCACAGCATGCTCGGTCTCCCTTGGTACGAGGTATGTGGTGCGTTAGTTCTCGGGGTCTGCTGTTACACGAAAGTTTCGCTCGTTCGAACAATGCGGGGTGGGGCGCATTTTGGCCGGCCCTCCTCGAATTACACGTGAACGAATATCAAATTCTGAGTAAACGCAAACCATTCTGTCGCAGTGAAAATCTTAATCGCACAATGCAGTCCCCGGCGCGGTTTATCGCGTTTCGGTTCCGGCTCCCGTAATGAGCGTTGGGATAATCCTAACCGCCTGCTCCAGGTGGTCAGTGCACTTCTTCTGGGGGATCGATGTAGGCGGCCTGGATGACGTCCTTGCCGTCGGGTGTCACGAGAATTCCCTGGCCAGGGGGCCGACGCTTGACCTGAAACTCCCTTGAGGGGAAGTCCGCCTTGTCGCCGGACAGCAGCAGCGTCGGAGACCCGGCACCATAGGCCGCGCCGACGAACTTGTCCATGGTCGACTTATACGCGTGGCTCATTTGGCAGGTAACGATGATGTGCAATCCGATATCTGAAGCGGCCGGTAACAATGGAGCCAACGGCATCATTGGAGGCATCCCTCCGGACGCGCCGACGATCATGTGCCAATCGTCGACCAAAAGCACAAGATCGAATCCCGTCCACCACGACCGCGACCGCAACTGGGAGGCGGTCAGATCGGCCGGCGGTAACCGCTTTTGTAGGTTGATCGCGAGCGCTTTGATCGACTCGTCCAGCGACTGAGCGTTGCGGTTGATGGCGCCCGCGGCGAGTAGGTGGCTTTCGGGCACCGCGTCCAGTAGTCCGGACCGGTAGTCGGCCAACATGAAGCGCACTTGGTCTGGACTGTTGCGGGCACAGATGGCGCGGGCAATGGCATGAGCAATGGTTGTCTTGCCCGACTTGGCCGCACCGAAGATCAGGATGTGGTTCGCCGCGTACAGGTGGGCGTACGCCGGCGTCAGGTCCGTCTCGCGGACGCCGACCGGGATCGTCCAGCGAGTGCGGTAGTCGGATTCCGGCCCGGGTGGTTCCGGATCCAGTTCGTACAGATGGATGCGTTCGGGCAGCACCCTGACCCGGGGTGCTTCCTCGGTGGTGTGGGACGCGATGTGGTTCACCGCGACCGTGAGTGCCTCGACCAGGCCGTCGGTGCTGTTGACGCCGTCGAGTCGGGGCGCACCCATCATCAGGTGGTGTTTCTCGATCGACATGCCCCGGCCAGGGCGGTTCGCCGGAATATCCCGGGTGGCGCGGTCCAGCTGGGTGTCGTTGACATCACCGAGCCGGAACTCGATCTTGGTGCCGAGGTAGTCGCGTACCCGTGACTTCAATTCCGTCCACCGCGGCGTGGTGATGATGGTGTGGATGCCGAACGACAGGCCCTGCGCGGCCAGGGTCTGGACGTTCGCCTCCAGGTCGGGGAATTCGGCGACGAACGCCGGCCATCCGTCGATGACCAGGAACACATCGCCGAACGGATCGGCGGCCACGGGTTGGCTGGGATCCGCGCGCAATTCGCGGTAGCTCGCGATCGAGCCGACCCGGTGCTCCTTGAAGGTGGCTTCTCGCTGCCGCAGAACGGCTTGCACCTCGGCGATCACGCGCATCACGCGATCGGGTTCCGACCGGGTGGCCACCCCACCGACGTGCGGCAGATTGTCCAGATACATCAACCCGCCACCGCCGAGGTCGATGCAGTAAAACTGGACCTGTCGCGGGGTATGGGTGACGGCGGCCGACAGAATCAGGGTCAGCAACAGCGTGGACTTCCCGGTCTGCGGTGCACCGCCGATGCCGATGTTGCCGCCACCGCCGGAAACGTCTACGCCCCAAGGTTCTT
This sequence comes from Mycobacterium ahvazicum, assembly GCF_900176255.2. Classification (GTDB taxonomy): domain Bacteria; phylum Actinomycetota; class Actinomycetes; order Mycobacteriales; family Mycobacteriaceae; genus Mycobacterium; species Mycobacterium ahvazicum. The sequence continues at coordinate 1,242,427 of NZ_FXEG02000005.1, read as the reverse complement.
GGAGATGCCGGCGCGGCTCGTCCATGATTCCGAGCGGGAAGTACAACGGTCGTAGCTCGGCGCGCTTGACCAGTTCGTCTACGGCGGTGGGATGAGTCAACGGCGGCAACCACATCTTGTATGCCCGCGACTCGACGGTGCTGAGTTGGTCCAGGATCACCTCGCTCAGCGGTTTCCCCTTCGCCTCGGTGCTCATGCCGGCACCCCGCCGTGCGCGGCCGGTGCTTGCGCATCGTCGAGGTCTTCAAGAATCGGAGCCGCGGTGAATTGCCGAATTTGCATACCCCGCGCGCCGGGCCGGGCGCCGTCGACTTTTTCGGCCTCGCCGTTGGTCTCGGTGTGCACCGGCGGAACGTAGGTGGCACCGGTGTACAGCGTGCTGAACTTGACCGGGTCTTCCATGCCGACCCGCAAGAACCCGACGCCGCTTTCCTTGTTGGTGATGTACTGCGCCTCGGGCGTGCCGATCACCGACTTGGATTCATGAGAGCTGGTGGTGCGCAGCGCGATCCGGTAGGTGAGGTTGGGCTCCAATTTGTCGATGCGCGCCCCACCGGTCTGTAGCGACTGGGTGGCCAGCAACAGATGCACCCGCAGTGAACGGCCCACGCGGCAGATCCGGTCGAACAGCCCGACGAAGTCCGGGTGACTTTGCAGCAACTCGGCGAACTCGTCGACGACGACGAAAAGCGTTGGCAGTGGCTTCAGGTCGGCGCCACGCTCCCGGTACTTCTCGTATTCGGCCACACCGGACAGCGCCCCGGTCGCACCGACCTGGATCCCGGCCTGGCGCAGCAAGTTCTGCCGCCGGTCCAGCTCGCCGGTCAACACCTCACCCATCCGGCCGACGAGCTCGGCTTCCTCGGCCATGTTGGTGATGACCGCCGCGGTATGCGGAAGGTTTTCCATGCCCAGGAATGTCGAGCCACCCTTGAAGTCGGTGAGCAACAGGTTCACCTGGTCGGGGTGAGTGATCGATACCAGCGACAGGATGAGGGTGCGCAGGAACTCGGACTTTCCCGACCCGGTGGTTCCGATCAGCATGCCGTGCGGCCCACCGCCGAATTCGGCACCCTCCTTGATGTCCAGCGTCATGATTTCGCCGGTCTTGAGCTGGTGACCGAATGGGATCTTGAGGCGGTCAAGATCCTTGTCGGCGAACATCTTCCAGCGTGCCGGCGTGATGTCCTCGACGCTTTTCGCGCCCACCAGCTGGTAGAACTCGGTCGCCACCTTCTTCTTGGCGGCCCCGGTGCTGGCCTTCTTGTCGATGATGGTGCCGGTGATCGACCACCCGGCCAGCTTCCTGGCGATGCGTGCCGCCTGCGGCGCCGACATGTGGTCGGTGCTGGCCGTCACCTGGCGGAACTGCTGGCCGGGCAGGCGGTCGTCGGCAGTCCCGTCCGCGGCCACCCTGATCCGATAATTCGAGCCGCGATGGTTGCCCAGCGTGAACACCGTGACGCCGGCCCTGCCGTCCGGCGGGACCCCCGCCTTGCCGCCGGTCAGATCCACGACGACGACGTAGGGTCCGCCCGGCGTCGAATCCGGTGAGTGTGGGCCGCGGGCCGCGAGATCGGAGAGGCTTTCCGGGTGGGCGGAGATCATCCGGACCGGTCCGGCCGCGTCGGTGTCGGTCGGATGCTGCACGTGCGGAAGCCATTTCAGCCAGGACCACTCCGGATCATCCGGCGTCTCGGTGAGCACCCGGATGGCCAGCAGGTCCGGCGGATGGAACACCGCCAGGTGACAGATCATGGCCGTGAGCAATCCGGCCGCCCCGGCCGGGTCGCCACCGATGGCGATGGTCGGAAATGTCCTGAGCTGCAGCAGTTTTGGGCAATCATGGATCAGGCCGTGGGTGCGCAAGAATTTGACCGCCCACATGTTGGCGACCGGCTCCAAATACGGCTGAGGTGCTGCGGTCGGGCCCGCCAGCTCGCCGCCGACCGACGGCTTCATCAGCCGGTCGACCGCCGGCTGGTCACCGATTCCGATGCGGGTGGCCGCGTAGAAATCGGCGCTGGCTGGGCGCGACCACTGCCGGGGTGTGCCGATGATCGACAGCAGATCGTCGGGGTGGGGTGCGTGATAGCTGAAGAAGGCGACCTGCGCGGTGGCAGACGACGTCACCCGGGGGCGAAGTCCCGCCAGATACCGCAGGTACTCCTTGCGGTCGGCGTTGATCTCGGGCACCTTCTTGCCACCGCCGCCCCCGCCGGCGCCCACCATGCTCAACGACATCATGATCATCATCAGCGGCGTCATCATCATGTACGGAGACAGCGCCTTGGTGCCGGTGAACACCATGATGCCGATCATGCCGAGCATGCACACACCCATCACATAGGGCATGACCCGCTGGACAAAGCTGGGCGGGACATCGACACCGAGGTCCTCGGGCGGTACGACGGCGATCTCGCCCGGCGTCAAGCGGGGACCGCGGGTTACCGATGGGGTGAACTTGCGTGTCGTCATCAACCAGCTCCGGGCGCTGCGGGTAACTTTCGCGGGCTCGGGTCGGCGGGCAGCGTGTCGTGCTCCAGCAGGGCGGCTTCTTTGGACAGCACCGGACCGTCGACCAGTAGTCGAATGATCTCCCATGGCGCGGGCTTTGGCGACTGCAGACCCAGCGAGGCGGCCGCCTTCGGGTCGGATATCCCGTACCGCACGCCCTGCGGGTCGACGTAATACAACGATTCGCCGTACCGGGGATCCGGGGACTGCAGCTGCAAGTACTTGCCGCCGTCGATGTAAACCGTTGCCGGACCCTGGATCTGCTTGATGCCCTGGCCCATCACCGACGTCGGCACCGGCAGATGCCGACCGGTCACCACCGCCGTCCGGGGATTCTGCTCACCGGGCTTGCGTTCCCACGTCCAGCACAGCACCGGTTCGTTCGGCCGGTTGACGATCTTGATCGACTGGTCGGGCAGCGGTGAGTTGTACACGCGTTCGGGGATCCTGACCACCAGACTCGAAACCACCGACGGCGGCTCGACCAGTCCGTGCGACTGGGCGGCGCGCAGCGCCACCGCGGTGTTGGCGTTGATGGGCGCGACGCCGTCGGGCAACACCACGAAATATTGCGGCCCCGACTGGGCATGGATCTGGAACACCGACCCGATCACCAGAAAGTCAGGCAGCCCAAGGGTATTGGGCGCACCGTCGTCCGGGATCGGGGTCAGCTGCCAGGATCCACCGTCGGGCAGCGCATTGAACACGGCGGTGGACAGTGGGCTCGGTTTGGCGTTCACGGGTATGCCCACCGCCGAGGTGAGAGTGCGGTCGGCCAGGTCGGTGGCGTGCCGGCCGGTCGAGGTGATGATCCAGTCTTTGCCCTGGTAGTAGGCCAGCAGCGCCTCGTTGGGCTGCAGGGCATCCACGGAGGAGTCCAGCGACAGCGGCATCGCGATCACCGACGTCTGGACGGTCGGATTGATGGTCTCGGCCTTGGTGACGGTGTCGCACAGTGCCCACACCGACGCCGAGTCCGACGACACCGGCGTGGCATAAGGAGCGCCGGGAATGCCGACCGTCTGGCCCCTGGGGAACTTGCCCAGCTCAGTGGCTTTCACGACGGTGGGCTCGGCGGGATTGCCCAGTACCAGGCGTGCCGATGTCAGGTTGTAGACGGGATGCAACTGCCCGGACACCATCAGGTACAGCTGGTTGGTGGAACGGTCGACGAACAAGTTGCCGCCGCCGAGCTTGCCCTGCGGCTTGAAATACGCCATCGCCAGGGCGCCCACCAGGAACAGCACCGAGATGACGATGCCCAGCGCCGCCGCCCGCCCGTAGAAGGACAGCGGGTCGTCGAACATCCGGGTGTCCCGGCGAACAATGGCATGCTCCAACCGCCGCAGCAGGAAGCGCCAGCCACTGACCTGGACCTTGGTGGTGAGCCGAAACCCCGCCATGCGCTACTCGGTGACGGCCAGCCGGGCGTGCACTGATGCCACCGCCTCGGCCATGTCTTCGCCGTTGATCTCACGCAGGAAGTCCGCGTCGAGTTCCTCGAAGTCGACCGCTTGAGTCAAGCGCATGTCACGGTATTGCTCTGCGGCCTCCACCATTTGTCGCGCATAGCGTCCGTTGCCGGCGATGTCCAACGCGGCTTTGCCGCGTACCGTCCGCTGGCTCAGCAGCTTCGCCGCCTCCAGCAGGTTCTCGGCCGCCTCCACGCTGAGCTCCGAGTCGTTGTTCTTCGCAATGACTTTCGCGATTTCGAGAATCTCCTCGGGGGAGTAGGAGTCGAATTCGATACGGGTGGCGAACCGTGACCGCAGTCCTTCGTTGGTCTCCAGAAGTCTATCGATGTCGTTGCTGTAACCGGCGATAATCACCACAAGACGGTCTCGGTCGTTTTCCATCCGGGCCAGCAGCGTGTCCAGCGCCTCTTGACCGAACGGGTCCGACCGGCCCTCGCGTTCCTGAACGAGGGTGTAGGCCTCGTCGATGAACAGCACACCGCCCAGGGCGCGGTCGATCGTCTTCGCCGACTTGACCGCGGACTGTCCTTCGTATTCGGCGACGAAATCCTTACGTGCCGTCTCGATGAGTTTCGGTTCCTGGATGACGCCCAGACCCGCCAGGATGTTGGCCACCACGCGGGCTATGGTCGTCTTGCCGGTCCCGGGCGGCCCGGTGAAGATCATGTGCTTGCTCGCCTGTGCGACCTTCATGCCGCGCGCGGCACGAACTTTGGCCATCTGGGTCGCGGCGCGGTAGCGCTCCACCTGATCCTTGACGCGAGTCAGCCCGATCTGCCGGCGTAGCTCCGTCTCCGCCTCGGCGAGCAGCTTTTCCCGCCCCGAGGTGTCGGCCACGACACTTGCCGCATCCCAGGGATCTGTTCGGGCGGCGATCTGCTCGGCGCTGGTGGTCGCCAGGCGGTAAGACGGATCCTTCAGTGCCGCAGTAACTTTGGGGCTCGGATGGGTCGTCTGCAACCATTCCAGCAGGGCCACCGCGGCTTCTTCGTTGCCCTGGCCGCGGCGAGTCATCGCCAGGTACCAGGCAATGGCCTGCGCGCACGCCTCGCCCGCGGGCGACGAGTTCGCCTCGGTCAGGCGGCGCTCGGCTTCGGTGAACAAGCCGAGATTGGCGGCCGCGACTCCATGTGCGACGCCGGCGGCAGCAGCCAGAAACGCGTCGGGCCACTTGCCGGCGGCTCGGACTTCGTCGATGACCTCGGTCCAGCGCTGCCCTTCCCCGTAGACCACCGCCTTGGTCCACGACAACAGGTGCTCGGCACCGGAGGTCGGGCTGGCTTCGACGGCTTCCAGGGCATCCGCGTAGTTACCCGCCGACGCTTCGTTCACCGCGAAACCGATCGTGATCGCCAGCGGTGAATTGACCGGATACGTGATGTCGCCGTAGAGGCCGCCGATCGGAACCCGGGCACCCAGGGCGCTCATCGAGACCTGGGCAGAGCCCGACAGCTGCCCGAAGTACTTGCGCGAGTACCAGGCCCGGAACAATGTCACCCGGTCGTTGTCGCCGCACCGGATCCGGCCGACCCATGCGTCGCATGCGGTCTCGTCGTAGTTCGTGATCTCGGTGAACAGGTCAAGCGCCCGCGACTCCGAGACCGGCAGCATGCCGACCGCGCTTTCGAACAGGCCGGCCAGATGCTCGCTCATTTATCGGCGGCGTAGCGCACGGCGAAGACTTCGGCCTGTGCCGTCTCAGCCTGTTCCTCCGTCGGTAACCGCATGCCGGTATCCACGAAGTCACGCAGCAGCTGGGTGCTGTCCAAGCCCATGTCGGTGAGTTGTTGCAGCCCCGCGTTGTCGGCGGCACTGTCCATGACGTAGGTGCGCTGCCCGGCCAGCCCTTTTTGCCGCGCCAACTCGGCCAGCACCACGATCTCGTCGGCCAGCTCGTCCTCGGTCAGGTTCGTCGCCTTCGGCGACAGCTTGACCCGCTGAGTGCGGCCGTCGATGAGTGCGGACACCGACACCGTCTCGGGCGGGTTGGTCACGGTGAACTGCTGGACGCCTTCCTCTTCGTCCTCGTCGTCGTCGGAAGGCTCGGTTGTCGCGGCGATGGCCTCCAGCTCGTCGTCGGCCTCTTCGGGCTCGGTCGGCGCGTACGCGTCCAGGGCGTCGGCCTCCGACTCCTCGCTGCTGTCGTGGGCGGCGGAGAAGTCCAGGGCATCCCCGTCATCGTGGCCGTCGTCGGATCCGGACTGGTAGGAGGAGAAGTCCAACGCGGAGAGATCGTCGTGCTCATCATGCTGGGACATGGGATCCATCTTTCATTGGTAGCGGCAGAGATCAGCCTCGGTACGAGGCGTGAGTGTGATCGGTGTGCGCGGACTCGTCATCTGAAGTGTGATCGAGCCAGGTGCGCGCGGGGAGGAATTCCAGCAGTCCGTCTAGTGTCCGTTGCAGATTTTCTTGGGAACCAGGCAGAAAACTTCCATACAGCTCGCCGTGCACGCGGCGGGGCAGCGACACCAGTCGGCCCAGCGGTGAGTCGAGGATGCCGGCAGCGACGTCGGTGTGGGTGCAGGTGCCGCCGGAGTGACGCTCGCTGGCGATGATCTCCACCCAGCTATCCGGGTTGCCGACGATCTCGGCGTAGATGCGGGCGGTGGCCGGCGCGATACCGAGGTTCGCCAGGTGTGCCGCCGTAGTGCATTCGGCCAGTTCGCTCGCCACACCGGTCAGCGGTTCGACGTTGGCCGGCGTCGCCGGGCCCAGCACGGCGGTCACCATGCCTGCCAGACCCACCTGCGCCGCCACCAGTTGGAGCGCGATCAGCTCGCCGTGCCGAGCGGCGATGACATGACGATCGCCCTTGCGGCACACCGCAAAACGCACCATCACGCCGTCGCCCATATCGCGGCGCCACCACCGGCCTTCCAGGGTCCGGTCGGGCCTGCTGAGCGTGTCGATGATGGCCGTCACGGTCGGGTGGGGCTGGCCCAGTTCGTTCAGCACCCCTTGCTGGGTCAGGTCCTTCTCCACCTGGTCCCAGACAAGTTTGCGTAGATCGTCTTGCGGGATGTTCTGCCGGATCCCCAGGGCCGCTGGGAATTCGATCAGGTGCAACCGGTCGGCGATCACCAGCATGCCGTCGATAGTCACCTCGACGCCGACTACGTCGTCAACAAGACCGGCGCGGCCGGCGGCGAGGGGACCGGTTGTCATTATTTGTCGAGCAGTTGCTTGTTGAGGTTGCCGGCCAACTCGCTGTCGACACCCTCATACGCCGACTTGGCGGTGCGCAGCTTTGCGGCCATCAGCAGGCTGGCGTCTCCCAGGGCTTTGCCCGCGGTCTTGCGGATGCCCTCGATGGTGTCGAAGGCACCATTGGAGCACCCGCTGATGACGCCGTGCGTAAGCCAGCAGTTGCTTCCGGTGCCATTCAGGGCGTCGGCCCCCGCCTGGGCATCCTTCTGTGCGGCTTCCTGTTTGGTCGCCAGCGTCTCGAGGATCGCTGGTGAGACGAGTAGATTTGCCATTGGTTGGTCTCCTTAACGTTCGAATTTCGCGCTATGGCGTTGGCCCGCCATGTTTTTGACGCGCGAGTGCTATCAAAGGACGCGTTCGCGGCCGGCTGCTGCCGGTGCGGCGGCCGGTGCCGCAGCAGGTGCGGTGGCATCGACGGGTGCACGCTCGCTGCCTCCGTCTTTACCGGCTGCGGCACCTGTTTCAGCGTCCCGCTTGGCGTCGTCTTCCTTCTTCTTGTCCTCGTCGTCCTTGACGTCGCTGACGTCGCTAGCCGCGGCCGGGGCGGCGGCAGCCGCGGGAGCGGCGCCCTTGGCGGACTGGGCCAGCGACTGAATTTGTTGCATGCCCTGGCCGAGCGTCTGGCCGACCGTGCTGAGCCCCTGCGACGCCTGCCCGATCTGGGCCAGGCTGGGCGGCGTGAACGCCGCCGGTGCCGGAGTCGTCTTGTCGCCCTTGGCCGGAGTGTCCGTCTTGGTGTCCGAGGTCTTCGCGGCGGCGGCTTTGTCGCTGGAGGACTGCAGCAGCGCCTTCTGCTCCGGCGCAACCTTGTCGCCCGCTTCGGCGGCCAGCTTGTTGACCGACTTCCCGGTGGACACGAAGGTGTAGTCCGTCAGGCCGTCGGAGACGGCGCGGAAGCCGGACAACTGCGACGAGGTGTCCGCCGCAACCTTGCCGTCGATCTTGTCGAAGGTGCCCGCCAGCTGCGTGCCCACATCTTTACCCAACTGGACGTATTGCTGACCCAGGGTCGCGCACTGGTTGGAGATGCTCATCGAACTGGACAGGGTCAGCATCTCGACGACGAAGACGGCGGCACAGCACGCGAAGGCGGCGATGATCTGCCACGCCTGCGATATACCCGGACCCGCGATCGGGATCAGGTAGAGGGCCAGGGCGATACCCGCGGCGGCGGTCAGCACGGCCACGTTGACCGTGCAGCACAGGTGTGCCTGCTTGACCTCGCTCGCCTGCTTGCTCAGGTAACCCTTCAGGGTCTGGTCGTACGTCTTGAACGTGTCGACGAAACCCTTGAGCGTGTTCACCTGGTTGATGTAGGCCGTCGCCGCGGCGCCGCTCCAGTCCCGCGGATCCGGAATGGCGCCGGGGTCCAAGTCCTTGAGGAACAGGTTGAGTTTGTCCGCAGCGGTGGATACGGCGGACCCGGAGTTGGGGGATCCAAATCCGTTGAGCAAGTCCACGATTGTGACGGCCAGCGCCGCGGCATCGACAATGGCCGTCGGCGTCGGCAGTACTTTTGTTCCGCTTTCTTTCAACGCCTTTGCCAGAACCGCGTTCTGCTTGCCGGCGTAGATCATCCCTTTACCGAGGATCGTGGCGGCGCTCGCACCAAGGTTGGCCCAGTCCCCAGCCGAGGCAGCAGTAACGCCAGATCCAAAACTCTTCACACACGTCGCTAAATCTGTTGCACCGTTAAGCCAAGCCACGTCGGTGTTTCCCTTCAAGCTCGCAGATCCTGTGCACCGATCCTGTGCACGGTAGAACGAGCCTAACAGCGCTCAGAGCGGGTCCAGTGCACGAATTTTTCGGCTAGGCAACAGCTTCCACCACCCGGCGTTCGGCCGCCACGGTAAACATTGCGGCAAGGTTGCCGAAAAGCGAACAATGAGAATTGGTGCTGCCGGCGACCCACGAAAATCAGTTGATATGGCCTATCAAAGTTTCGATCGCGGCCGTTACGTGCGCGGGCAAAGGCTCCTCGTCCTCGGCGCGCACAATCATTTCTTCGTCGACGCCGGCGGCTTGCGCAATTTCCAGCGTCGAGAGGTTAGCCCGGCGCCGGGCCGCATACAAGCGTTGCGCCAGCGGGGCATCCGGAGCGTTCGCCCCGAGCGTCATCAATTCGTCGCGGTGCCGGCGAACCGCACTCAGCGCCTTTATCAATTCCGGGGTAATTTGGCTGATCCTGGTGGCCCGCACGGCGATCGCCTCGAGCTGCCGCAGATCGGCGAGGATAGGGGCCGAGCGCTCGGTGAACTCGGGGTCCTCGGCCGGTGGTAACGCCGAGATGGCCAGACTGCACCCGTCCACGGCGGCGACGACCGCCTGGGCGATCAGCGACGCTGCGCCGTGAGCCTCGGGGCTGTCGACCGTCGCCGGACCGTCGGCCGGTGCGGCTTGCGGGGCGGTGTCGTCCGCCGCGACCGGCTCCCCATGGCGGATCCGATCGATGGTTCCGGCAGGCCACTGCAGGACTTCCTCGAGCTTCGCGCGGGTCCGTTCGCGCGGCCAACTGCGGCCCTTCTCGAAAGCAATCAGCGCGCCCGCGTTGATGATCCCATCCGACGCGAGGCTGCGCTGGCTGATGTCGAGTTCGCGACGGCGAGCGGCAGCGGCGGCTCCGGCGCGAACCACGCCCGGATCCAGATCGATTGGCGCGATGTTGTCCCCCTGCTCATCGGAATCGTTAACCCCTTGCTGGTCAACGGATTTCGGCGGCCTGACGACTTCAAACGTCAGGACTTTCCCCGCGGTGGGGTCCCCGAACCGGACGATCGTCTTGTCGGTGATCGTCACGGAGGTCTGTCGTAGTCCGTCGACGAACATGCCGCTCGGGCTGCTGTCGACGATGCGCCACTCCCCATTGGCGGCTTCGGCTCGCAAGTGCTCCTGCGAGATCTGTGGATCATCGATCTGTACGCCGGCCTGAGGTTCGCGGCCGATGGTCACCACGCCCCGGTCGGGCTCGATCGCGTGTGATGTGTCGCCGCTGTGCACCACCAGCAGAGCTGGTCGGGCGGTTGAGGCGGCGCTGGACATCGTCGGTGATTCCTCGCTCACTATTTGCCTGGCGGCGGGTGCCCGCCATCAGGAGTCTAACTGCTGCACCCGTCAAATTCTATCGCGCCGCTACAGTTCAGCGCCAAATTGTTACGGAACAAGCCTGCACACAGCGCCGCGGGGTAACCGTGGTGTAAACGCATCACCGCTACAGTTTGTTGTCCGGCGCGCCCGACGCCGTTCGTGGCGGCGGCGCTTTTTGGCGTATGACCTGCTCGGCTCCACCATTGGGGCACCGTTTCGCCGCAGTTTCCCACCAGTTCAGCGAGGTGAAGCCTGCGGCGCGTGAGATATGGCCGTAGCGCCTGCATACCGGCTCGAACTGAAAACACAGCACCAAACTGTTGCATCGCGACGGTTAGTGCTATACCCTTTCTAGTCATAGGACGCAGAACTGCAACGCTTTCTGGAGGAACGTAGCGATGACCGCAACAACTCTGTACAACATCCCGTTGGGCGCGTGCACCCAGGACCCGGACCGCTGGACGACCGCCCCCGATGCCGAGGCCAAGGCCCTGTGCCGGGCTTGCCCGCGCCGGTGGCTGTGTGCCCGCGATGCTGTCGAGTCAGCGGGTGCCGAGGGCCTGTGGGCCGGTGTCGTGATTCCCGAGTCGGGCCGCCCGCGCGCGTTTGCCCTGAACCAATTGCGGTCGCTGGCCGAGCGCAATGGATACCCGGTACGCGAGACGGCCAAATCGGCCTGACTCCGGCTTCCTGAGACGCGTCCGCAGTTGAACAACGTTCGGACCGAAGTGGAAACACTTGAGCGGCTCCATCTTTGGAGCGCCCCACTCGGATAGCCCGGACCAGCGAACAGACAGCGCGAGAACCAGCCACGGTTCTCGCGCTGTCTTGCGTTTCAGGACGCTACGTTGAAACGGCCGGGTCGAAGCGAAAGACGCTGAGCCGGCCCGCTAACGCCTCGAATTCGTCGGACGTCCCGTCGCGCACCATTCCCGAACGTTTGGCGAACGACACCCCGACCGGCACCCTCTTCGGAAACTCCCGCAGCACCGGACGCGCCTGTTCGGCCGTCAGCTCGACGATCCGGACCTCCCGGGTTCGTCGGCCTCGGCTCAGGGTGCCGGTACCGGCGGCGCGGGCGTTCGCCGCCCAGTCCGCGCCCGGGTAGCCCGCGACGACGTAGAGGCCGCCCTGGAATTCAAACGGTGTCATCGGGGTGCTGCGCGGTTGGCCGGACTTGCGGCCCGGCACGGTGAGCACCATGGCCGGGCCGGTCGGTATCCCCAGTTTCTGCACCGCCATCATCACCTTGTTCATCGGCTTGAGGTAGCGCGGCGGCTGTGGTTCGGACATGTCGGAATCTCCTTATCTGGGACCTAGCTCGTGTACAGGTCTTGGTGCTCGGACACCCACTGCGCGAAGGACTGTGGCGCCCGGCCGAGGATTTTCTCGGCGTCGTGCGTGACGAGCGCCGGATGGTCCAGCGTTTCGGCGAGCATGGCCGTATACGCGTCGCCGAACTCGGCACCAAAACCCAACTCGATGAAGCGCTGCCGCACCGCCTGCACCGGAATTTCGCGGTACTGCAGCCGGCGCCCCAGCACCGTGCCGATAATCGCCACCAGTTCTGCGTTCGTCAGCGCGTGGGGACCGGTTAAGGGAACCCGTTGACCGACCAATTCCTCGCCGAGCAGTGCGCGCGCCGCGACGGCCGCGATGTCGCTCTCGACGATCGGAGCGGTCGACGCCGCGGCATACGGACCGGCCACCACATCGCCGGCGCGAATCTGTGCGGCCCACATCCCGGCGAAGTTCGTCGCGAAGACGGCGGGCCGCAGGCTTACCCATGCCAGGCCCGAGTCGACGGCCAGCCGCTCGACCTCGCGGTTGCGGTCGCCGCGACAGCGCGATGGCTGCCGTGAGAAGTCGTCATCGGCGTTGATCGCCGACAGCGCAACCAGTTTGGCGACTCCTGCGCTTCGGCATTCGGCCACGACGTCGGCGAGACTTTCACCGAGGGCACGCGAGTTCAAGAACACCGCCGATGCTCCCGGCAGCGCGTCGCGCACCGAGTCGAGCACCTCGACGGGGGAGGGAAACGCGGCGCGATTCGGGGTGCGGGTGATGGCGCGCACCCGTGCGCCCGCGGCGACGAGCTCGGCAACGAGGGGGCGTCCGACGTTGCCGGTCGCTCCGGTTACGACGATGGTCATGGTGTTCCTCCTGAAAGTCGACGATCTTCATCAACGACGGACGCGGAGGCGGGAAAGTTACAGTCGGTACACGTAACTTTTTCCGGGACCAGATCGTCGATGTTTCATGAATCAGTCGCAACCGCCAACGGAGCAGCTTGCCGATGCTTGGCGTCGTCACCGCCCCTACCTGGTCAATCTGGGCTATCAAATCCTCGGTGACGTCGGAGACGCCGAAGATGTTGCGCAAGAGGCCTTTCTGCGGTTGGCGCGGACCGGGCCCGAGGAAGTCGAGGACATCCGGGGCTGGCTCACCGTCGTCACGAGCCGGCTCTGCCTCGACCAGGTCCGCTCGGCGCGAACCCGCTACGAGCGGTTGAGCGATCCCGGCCATGGCGACTCCGGCGCCGAAGTCGCCGAGTCGCGGAGCCTGAATCCGGCGGACCGGGTCACCCTCGACGACGAGGTCCGCGCCGCGTTGATGGAGGTCTTGCGACGGCTCAGCCCGGGTGAACGGGTCGCGTTCGTGCTGCACGACGTGTTCGGTGTCCCGTTCGAGACGATCGCTGAAACGGTGGGCCGCCCGGTCGGCACCTGTCGTCAACTGGCGCGGCGTGCACGCTCGAAATTCACTGCGGCACAACCCAAGACGAGTGAAGTAGCACCCGCCGAGCACCAGTTGGTGACGGACAAATTCATCACCGCCTGCGCCAACGGCGACATCGCCGCGCTGACCGCTGTGCTGGACCCGACCGTCTGGGGTGTGGGCACCGTCCTTGCCGACCCGGCGCCGTCGCCGCAGATCAACCACGGCCCGCATGCGGTGGCCACCAACCTGATGCGCTATCTGGGGCCGGGCGTCACCCTGGTCAGTGGTCCCGCCGGGCAACCGGTCGTGCTCGCGTTCGCCGAGCGCCGGCTTTTCGCCGCCATCGTGCTGACCCTGCGCGGCCCGCTCGTCAGCAAGATCGAGGCGGTTGCCGATCCGTCGGCGCGCATCGCGGCCAGCTGAGCGGACGGGTCAGCCCGCACGGTCGGGGCTAGCTAGCCCCGAAGAACCCGGCGATCAGCGCGGTGGCCTCCAGCAACTTGCGCCGGGTGGGGCGGCCCATCTCGTGCATCACGTCGATGACGCCGCCGGGTCGCAGGTGAGGGTCGTAGGGGACCTCGACCACCGGCTGTCCATGGTCGACGAACTCGCGGGCCAGCAGCGCCCGGGTGCGTTTGTCGGCGTGCCCGTCGGAGTCGTTGAGCACCACGACCGTGCTGTGCAGCAACTCCGTCATGCCCTGATCCGACAGCCATTCCATGGTCCGGGCGGCCGCGGATGCCCCGTCGGCCCACGGCGAGGACACCACGATGAGCGCGTCCAGGTCGCGCAGCACTTCCTGGGTGACGGGTGAATCCATCGTCGAGCCGCAGTCGATGACCGAGATCGTGAAGTGGCGATCCAGCCGCGACGCGGCCTCCCGGTAGATCGCGGGATCGAGCACCCGGCGGGGACCGGACGCCGGTTCGCCGGCGAGCACATGCAGGCCCACCGCGTTGCGGCCCACCCGCCCGGCGACATCGGCAAAGGTCTCGAGGTTCTTGTCGGCGGTCAACTCCCAGAACGAACTCGTCGACTGCGGATCGATCCGGCTGCTCAACCGGCCGAAAGCGGTATCGGCGTCGATCGCCACCACGTGGTCTTGCCCGCGACGCAGCTCGGCGAACAGCGACCCGACACTGGCGGCGACGGAGGTCTTTCCGACGCCGCCCTTACCCACGACGCCGACCTTGTGCTTGCCGCGAAAGCCGGTGCGGATGGTGGCTTCGAATCGGGCTTCTTCGCGTTGTGCGGGCGACGGGCCCAGCTTGACGAGGCCAAAGGTGAGCAGCCGCAGGATGCGTCGCCACCCGGTGTCGGGCAGTTCGGGTCCGCCGGTGGGCACCAGCGCGGCGTCGGGCGCCGGGATGACGGGCGCGGGAGGGGGAACCGGCCGCGCGGGTGGCCCAGCAGGTCGCGCCTGGGGAGGGGAAGCGGCGGGCGTGCTGGGCCGAGCGGGCTGCAGACGGTCCCGCAGGAATTCGTCGCGCTCGTTCATGGGCTCCTCGGTGCCGGGCGATCGATCATGGCGCGCTGGCCGGCCGGCAAGGGCGACCCGGCCCGTTCGGCCCAGTATCTCCCCGCGCGCTCCCATTTGTATCGCGCAAACTCGCACAGGCCCTAATACGGTGCCGGTGTGACGGCTGGGGTGCCCGCGGCCATCCCGGCGCGCGTCATGGGGGGCATGGCTGCCACGTCTTATCGGTATCGGTCGCGCGGATGCGCGGGCCCACTGTGATCACCGCCATCCCGATGCCGTCCGCAGGCCGGCGTCACAGCAAACCCGACGAGGCGATCGGTCCGGCCGCCGCCCGTTTCGGGTCTGCGCTGTCGCGCGTGGATTGTCGGCGGTCGAAGCGTATTTCCCCGGGTCATCGATCGCCGCCCGCAGCGAATTTACGTTGCCGCTACCTGCCGGGTAGACTCGGCCAAGTTGGCATGTCAGGCGGTTTTTGTCATATCGTTTTACGACTTGTCGAGACCGGGTACACGCCACCGTTCAGCGCCGCACGGACGATTCCCCCATCGGATCATTTTCCGCCTGGGAGACAGCCTATCGACAAGACCGAAGGGGTCGGCTCGCAACCTCCGGGTGCAGCCCCCGTCGGAGCCACTGAAAACGGTCGCGCAGCAGGTTCTGGTGAAGAGGCAGGTGCATATGACGCCCACGCGCGTTGGGTTGTATAACCCCGCGTTCGAGCACGATTCGTGCGGGGTTGCCATGGTCGTCGACATGCACGGCCGACGGAGCCGCGACATCGTCGACAAGGCGATCACCGCACTGGTCAATCTCGAGCATCGTGGCGCCCAGGGCGCCGAGCCGCGCAGCGGTGACGGCGCGGGCATCCTGATTCAGGTCCCCGACGCGTTTCTGCGCGAAGTCGTGGACTTCGAGCTGCCCGCCGCGGGCAGTTATGCCACCGGTATCGCGTTCCTGCCGCAGTCGTCCAAGGATGCCGCGGCCGCATGTGCCGCCGTCGAGAAGATCGCCGAATCCGAGGGCCTGACGGTCCTGGGTTGGCGCAACGTGCCCACCGACGATTCGTCGCTGGGTGCGCTGTCCCGCGATGCCATGCCCACCTTCCGTCAGGTGTTCATGACCGGCGCTTCCGACATGACGCTGGAACGCCGTTGCTACGTCGTGCGCAAGCGTGCCGAGCACGAACTCGGTACCAAGGGCCCGGGCCAAGACGGGCCCGGACGCGAAACCGTATATTTCCCAAGCCTTTCCGGCCAGACAATGGTCTACAAGGGCATGCTGACCACCCCGCAGCTCAAGGCGTTTTACCTTGACCTGCAAGACGATCGGATGACCAGCGCGCTGGGCATCGTGCACTCCCGCTTCTCGACCAACACCTTCCCGTCCTGGCCGCTGGCCCATCCCTTCCGGCGGATCGCCCACAACGGTGAGATCAACACCGTCACCGGCAACGAGAACTGGATGCGCGCCCGTGAGGCGCTGATCAAGACCGACATCTTCGGTTCGGTCGACGACCTGGAGAAGTTGTTCCCGATCTGCACTCCGGGCGCCTCCGACACGGCGCGCTTCGACGAGGCGCTGGAATTGTTGCACCTGGGCGGGCGCAGCCTGCCGCACGCGGTGCTGATGATGATTCCGGAGGCGTGGGAGCGCAACGAGACGATGGACCCGGCGCGCCGCGCCTTCTACGAGTACCACGCATCGCTGATGGAACCGTGGGACGGCCCGGCATCAATGACGTTTACCGACGGCACCATCGTGGGCGCCGTGCTGGACCGCAATGGCCTTCGCCCATCCCGTATTTGGGTCACCGAAGACGGTTTGGTGGTGATGGCCTCCGAGGCGGGTGTCCTGGACCTGGACCCGTCGACGGTGGTGCAGCGGATGCGCCTGCAGCCGGGCCGGATGTTCCTGGTGGACACCACCCAGGGCCGCATCGTCTCCGACGAGGAGATCAAGGCCGAGCTGGCCGCCGAGCATCCGTACCAGGAGTGGCTCGACAAGAACCTGGTACCGCTCGAGTCGTTGCCGCAGGGCAAGTACGTGCGGATGGCACACGATCGACTTGTCATGCGGCAGTTGGCCTTTGGTTACACCTATGAGGAGCTCAACCTGCTGGTGGCGCCGATGGTGCGCACCGGCGCCGAGCCGATCGGGTCGATGGGCACCGACACGCCGGTCGCGGTGCTCTCGCAGCGTCCGCGGATGCTCTACGACTATTTCCACCAACTGTTCGCTCAGGTGACCAACCCGCCGCTGGACGCCATCCGCGAGGAGGTGGTGACCAGTTTGCAGGGCACCACCGGCGGGGAGCGCGACCTGCTCAGCCCGGACGAATACTCGTGTCACCAGATCATGCTGCGACAGCCGATTCTGCGTAACCATGAGCTGGCCAAGCTGATCAACCTGAATCCCGACGACGCCGTCAACGGGCGCCCACATGGCATGTGCTCGAAGGTGATTCGCTGTCTGTACCCGGTCGCCGAAGGTGGCGCCGGGCTGGCAGCCGCGCTCGAAGAGGTGCGTGCACAGGCGTCGGCCGCGATCGCCGACGGCGCCCGGGTGATCATCCTGTCCGACCGCGACTCCAACGAGAAGATGGCACCGATACCGTCGCTGCTCGCCGTCGCCGGAGTTCACCACCACCTGGTGCGCGATCGGACCCGCACCCATGTGGGACTGGTGGTCGAATCCGGTGATGCCCGCGAGGTGCACCACATGGCGATGCTGATCGGTTGCGGCGCGGCCGCGGTCAACCCGTACCTCGCGTTCGAATCGATCGAGGACATGCTCGACCGCGGCGTGATCGACGGGATTGATCGCGACAAGGCGCTGAACAACTACGTGAAGGCCGCCGGCAAGGGCGTGCTGAAAGTTATGTCCAAGATGGGCATTTCGACGCTGGCCTCCTACACCGGCGCCCAGCTGTTCCAGGCTATCGGGATCTCCGAGGACGTGCTCGACGAGTACTTCACCGGGCTGGTCTGCCCGACCGGCGGCATCACGCTGGATGACGTCGCCACCGACGTCGCCGTGCGCCACGATCTGGCCTATCTGGACCGGCCCGACGAGCGCGCGCACCGCGAGCTCGAGGTGGGTGGGGACTACCAGTGGCGCCGCGAGGGCGAGTATCACCTGTTCAACCCGGAGACCGTGTTCAAGCTGCAGCACGCCACCCGCACCGGCCAGTACAAGATCTTCAAGGACTACACCCGCCTGGTCGACGATCAGAGCGAGCGGATGGCGTCGTTGCGCGGCCTGCTGAAGTTCCGCGGCGACGTGCGACCCCCGGTTCCGCTGGACGAGGTCGAGCCCGCCAGCGAGATCGTCAAACGGTTCTCGACCGGAGCGATGAGCTACGGCTCGATCTCCGCCGAGGCGCACGAGACGCTCGCCATCGCGATGAACCGCCTCGGTGGGCGATCCAACAGCGGTGAGGGTGGCGAGGACGTCAAGCGTTTCGATCCCGATTCCAACGGGGACTGGCGCCGCAGCGCGATCAAGCAGGTCGCCTCGGCGCGGTTCGGCGTCACGTCGCACTACCTGACCAACTGCACCGACATCCAGATCAAGATGGCCCAGGGCGCCAAACCCGGTGAGGGCGGCCAACTTCCAGGGCACAAGGTGTACCCGTGGGTGGCAGAGGTCCGGCACTCGACGCCCGGCGTTGGTCTGATCTCACCGCCGCCGCACCACGACATCTACTCGATCGAGGATCTCGCGCAGTTGATCCACGACCTGAAGAACTCCAACCCGGCGGCGCGCGTTCACGTCAAACTGGTCTCCGAGAACGGCGTCGGCACGGTCGCCGCGGGTGTGTCCAAGGCGCACGCCGACGTGGTGCTGATCTCCGGCCACGACGGCGGCACCGGTGCCACGCCGCTCACCTCGCAGAAGCACGCGGGTGCCCCATGGGAGCTGGGGCTGGCCGAGACGCAGCAGACCTTGCTGCTCAACGGGTTACGTGACCGGATCGTCGTCCAGGTGGACGGACAGCTCAAGACCGGCCGCGACGTGATGATCGGCGCACTGTTGGGTGCCGAGGAGTTCGGCTTCGCCACCGCCCCGCTGGTCGTCGCGGGCTGCATCATGATGCGGGTCTGCCACCTCGACACCTGCCCGGTCGGTGTGGCGACCCAGAACCCGGTGCTGCGGGATCGCTTCACCGGCAAGCCGGAGTTCGTCGAGAACTTCTTCATGTTCATCGCCGAGGAAGTCCGGGAGTACATGGCGCAGTTGGGCTTCCGCACCTTCAACGAGGCCGTCGGCCAAGTGGGGTCGCTGGACACCACGCTGGCGCGGGCGCACTGGAAGGCGCACAAGCTGGATCTTGCCCCGGTGCTGCACGAGCCGGAGTCCGCGTTCATGAACCAGGATCTGTACTGCAGCTCGCGTCAGGACCACGGCCTGGACAAGGCGCTGGATCAGCAGTTGATCGTGATGAGCCGCGAGGCGCTGGATTCGGGTAAACCAGTCCGGTTCTCCACCACCATCAGCAACGTCAACCGCACGGTGGGCACGATGCTCGGCCACGAGCTGACGAAAGCCTATGGCGGTCAGGGCTTGCCGGATGGAACGATCGACATCACCTTCGACGGCTCCGCGGGCAACAGCTTCGGTGCCTTTGTGCCCAAGGGCATCACCTTGCGGGTGTACGGCGACGCCAACGACTACGTGGGCAAGGGTCTGTCTGGGGGCCGGATCGTGGTGCGGCCATCGGACAACGCGCCGGTGGACTACGTCGCCGAGGAGAACATCATCGGCGGCAACGTGATCCTGTTCGGCGCCACCAGCGGCGAGGCCTTCCTGCGTGGCGTGGTCGGCGAGCGGTTCGCGGTGCGTAACTCCGGGGCCCACGCCGTGGTCGAAGGCGTAGGCGATCACGGTTGCGAGTACATGACCGGCGGCCGGGTGGTGATTCTCGGCCACACCGGGCGTAACTTCGCGGCCGGTATGTCCGGCGGTGTGGCCTACGTCTACGACCCCGGCGAGCAACTGCCGCAGAACCTGAACACCGAGATGGTGGACCTGGAGAGTGTCGACTCCGATGACGTCGAGTTCCTGCGCGGAATCATCCAGGCACATGTCGATGCGACGGATTCCGCGGTCGGCCAGCGGGTTCTGGCCGACTGGCATTCCCAGCAACGGCATTTCGCCAAGGTGATGCCCCGGGACTACAAGAAGGTATTGCAGGCGATCGCCCAAGCGGAGCGCGACGGCGTCGATGTCGACAAGGCGATTATGGCGGCGGCGCATGGCTGATCCCACTGGCTTTCTCAAGTACACCCATCGGGAGCTGCCGCAACGCCGGCCGGTCCCGCTGCGGTTGAAGGACTGGAACGAGGTCTACCAGGAATTCAACGACGACACTCTGCGCGAGCAGGCGACCCGTTGCATGGACTGCGGTATTCCCTTCTGCCACAACGGTTGTCCGCTGGGCAACCTGATACCGGAGTGGAATGACCTGGTGCGCAGGGGCCGGTGGCGCGAAGCGATCGAGCGGCTGCACGCGACCAACAACTTCCCCGACTTCACCGGCCGGCTCTGTCCGGCGCCGTGCGAGCCGGCGTGTGTGCTGGGCATCAACCAGGACCCGGTCACGATCAAGCAGATCGAGCTGGAGATCATCGACCACGCCTTCGACCAGGGTCTCGTCGAGCCGAAGCCGCCGACCCAGCTGACCGGAAAGACCGTTGCCGTAATCGGTTCGGGCCCGGCCGGTTTGGCCGCCGCCCAGCAGCTCACCCGCGCGGGACACAGCGTCACCGTCTTCGAGCGGGCCGACCGCATCGGCGGGTTGCTGCGCTACGGCATTCCGGAATTCAAGATGGAGAAGCGCGTCCTCGACCGCCGGCTGGACCAAATGCGCGCCGAGGGAACCGAATTCCGGGCCGGCGTCAATGTCGGAGTCGACACCACCGCGCAGCAGCTGCTCGCCGACTTCGACGCGGTGGTGCTGGCCGGCGGTGCCACCGCCTGGCGTGACCTGCCGATCCCGGGGCGGGAACTAGCCGGCATCCATCAGGCGATGGAATACCTGCCGTGGGGTAACCGCGTGCAGGAGGGCGACGACGTACTGGGTCCCGACGGGCAGCCGCCGATCACCGCCAAAGGCAAGAAGGTGGTCATCATCGGCGGCGGCGACACCGGAGCCGACTGCCTGGGCACCGCGCACCGGCAGGGCGCGGCCAGCGTGCACCAGTTCGAGATCATGCCGCGGCCGCCGGAGGCGCGCGCCGAGTCGACGCCGTGGCCGACCTACCCGCTGATGTACCGGGTCTCATCTGCCCACGAAGAGGGCGGCGAGCGGGTGTTCTCGGTCAACACCGAGGAGTTCGTCGGCAAGGACGGGCACGTGAGCGCGCTCAAGGTCCACGAGGTGCAGATGCAGGACGGCAAGTTCGTCAAGGTCGAGGGCTCGGATTTCGAGCTCGAAGCGGACGTGGTGTTCCTGGCGATGGGCTTCGTCGGCCCGGAGAAGGCGGGTCTGCTCACCGACCTCGACGTGAAGTTCACCGAGCGCGGCAACGTCGCGCGAGGCGCCGATTACGAGACCTCGGTGCCCGGCGTTTACGTTGCCGGAGACATGGGCCGAGGCCAGTCGCTGATCGTCTGGGCGATCGCCGAGGGCAGGGCCGCCGCGGCGGGTGTGGACCGGTATTTGATGGGGTCAACCGCCCTTCCCACGCCGATCAAGCCGACGGCCGCACCGCTTCAGTAGTCACACCAGTCACATCAGAAACACGCGAATGTTTGTTCGGCGAGTCTCCCGCAGTTTGCCAGCGCGTGGGTGTCTAATAACGACTTGTGCGCTTCGTCACAACGGGGCCACGGCTAAACAGATCGATCGCAGGAGTGGTCACTGTGCATGTGAACCCAGTACCTAGTTCGCGGGTGGGGCGAATGGCCTGGTCATGGTTTCGTCACCCGGTGAAAAGTCGCGAGTTTCCCGCTAAGCAAGAGCGCCTGGTAACTGCCCAGGAGTTGTTGCTGTTCGGGGTGTAACCGCACGTTGTTCTTATTGGTCCCGCCCGTGCCGGCGCGCGTCGCGTTTGCTCGTCGGGTGTTCGGTCAGCCAGTGCCGGTAAGAGCCCCGAATGTCGTCTCGAAGAACAGATCGAGCGGCTGCGAGTGGCCGTAGACCCGGCGGCGCACTAGCGCACCCTGAAAGGCGTCGATCAGGGCGGCCGCGACGTCCGCGGGGTGACGGTCGGCGGAGATTTCGCCGCTGGCCCGGGCGCGGCCGAGCGTGGCGGCCAGTGCGTCGATCCATCGATCGAAGCCGGCCCGGACCGCGGCGGCCAGCCTGGGGTATTCGGGAGAGATGCCGGTACTGAACGTGCCGAGTAGACAGCCTGACTGATCCGCCGGGTCGCGGCGGGCGACCAGGCGCTCGAAGTGGCGACGGACGGCCGTCAGCGCCGAGACATCGCTGTCTGCCAGTCCGTCGAGGCCCAGGGTGCCGACGTACCGGTCGACATGCGCTATCGCGAAGTCTTCTTTGCTCGGGAAGTGGTTGTAGAAGGATCCTTTGGGTACATCGGCCGCCGCGACCAGGTCGTTTACGCTCGCGCCCGCAAACCCGCGGGCCAGCCACACGCTAAGCGTCCGCTCCACGAGCTGGTCCTTGAGGCTCGGTCTGCCCACGTCTCACACAATAGGCCGGAGGTGGTCCGCGGCCAAGACGACCGGTCGTGTGGCCAAGCAAGACGACTGGTCATATACTCGCGCCATGGCCTTGCGGACGACAGACCCCGCCGAAACGTATCTGCGCACCTGGACGACGGGACGGGCCCGGTGGTTTACCCGGCCGGACGGGACTCGGTTGCGCTACGTCGCCGTCGGCGAGGGACCTCCGCTGCTGCTGTTGCACACGGTCCGCACTCAGTTGGATTACTTCCAGCGCGTGATCGCGCCACTCGCGGAACGCCATCGCGTCCATGCCCTGGACTTCCCGGGCATGGGTTGGTCGGACATCCGGAAGGGGGCCACCTACGATCACGACGACCTGCAGCGCGCCGTGGTCGAATTCGTCCGCGGGCTGGAGCTGACGGACCTGACCCTGGTGGGAGAGTCGATCGGGGCGGCGATCGCGCTGACCGCATCGGTGGAACTGGGTCAGCGGGTGGTCCGCGTGGTCGCCTCCAACACCTACGACTATCCCCAGGGCGTGCAGCGGGCCAACCTGCTGGCGGGCGTCATCGTGTCCTCGGTACGTGCCCCGCTGGTGGGTCCGGTCTTCGCAGCTTTGGAAAACAGGGCGATCCTCAAGGGCATCATGCGCGGCGGATACGCCGACCCGGCGCAACTGCCGGAGCCGTTCCTCGACGAACTCGTACGGGTGGGGAGCCGGCCAGGGTATGCGGGCGTCGCGCGTGCGATTTACCGCAACCTGCCTACATTGATCGCCGCCCGGGATCGTTATGCGTCCATCACTGCTCCCGTGACGTTGCTCTACAGCGACGGCGACTGGTCGCGCGAAGCAGACCGCGCCAACACCGCCGCGGCCATTCCCTCGGCGTCGGTGCACACCGTCGCGCACGCCGGCCACTTCCTGGCGATGGAGAAGCCGCGGGAGTTCATCGGCGCGGTGCTTAACGAGCGCCCGTGAGCGACGGTGGTATTCGGGGGATGCGCGCGGCGGGCGCCGACCTGTTCGACGTGGCCGAAGCGCTCACCGCGGAGCAGTGGAATCTAGCCAGCGCCGCAGTGGGATGGACGGTCAAGGATGTGTTCATCCACCTCGGTTCGCTGCTGGAGTTCCTGCAGCTCGCCATCGGGGGCGCCGACGTTCCGCCATTGGGCATCGAGCGGCTCAACGATCAGGCCGTTGCGAGCCGACGAGACTGGAGCTCCGAGCACGTCCTGGCGGTCCTGCGGGACCAACTCGACTCCGCCATTGCGACTTTCACGCCGCTGCAACTAGAGCCGGTCGCGTCCACGGCGATACCCCTGCTGGACCTGGGGGTCTACCCCCTGCACGCGGTCACCGACATGTTCACCTTCGACATGACGACGCATCTGCGCTACGACGTCCTCGCCCCGCGCGGGCCGGTCGACGTGGACGCTCCGGCACTGGACGAGACGCGGTTGTCTCCGGCAGTGGCCTGGCTCATCGGAGGGCTCTCGCAGATGCAGCCCGATTTGACGGACCATCTCCTCGCTCCGATCAGCCTGCGCCTCACCGGCCCCGGCGAGCGCCGCATATTGGTCGAACCCGGGGAGGGCGCGCTGCGGGTCAGCGAAACGGACGACGCCGACGCGCGACCCGTCGCTACTGTGACATCGACGGCCGACGACTTCCTTGCGTGGTCCACGCAGCGCTTACCGTGGTCCGAACTGGTCGACATCGACGGCGACCGAGATATCGCCCGGCGATTTCTCGATGCGGTCAACCTCGTTTGATCGGAGCCAAGGACGGCGGTTGTCGATGGTGCGGAAGCCACGCATTTTGCGTCACCGGGGCGGCCGAACACCTCAAAACGCTTACGCGCCTGGTGGCCTCGGGCCGCTACGACCAACTGGACACCGACGATCTCCCGGAGCTACCGGGCAGACCTGCCAAGACGCTGCGGTCGGCACGGGAGGTGTCCTAAGCGGCGGACGTGCCTGGAAAATCATCCGTCCAGCAGGCCGGAACCCCGGATGGCCTCGGCCAACGGCTCCAGGACGGCCGGGTCGTGCGGGGGTGGTAGGTAGACGATTCCCAGGTCGAGTCCCTCGGCCCCCAGCCCGGCGGCGGTCTCGATGACCTGTGCGTAGTTGAGGTCCTCACCGAGGCGAACGTGCGCCGACATGGTGATCTCCTTCGGGTCGCGCCCGATGTCCGCGCAGCGCGCCGCCAGGACGTCGCGCTTGCGGGCGAACTCCTCGGGCGTCCCGCCGGCGAAATTCCAGTGCTGGGCGTAGCGCGCGGTCAGCGGCAGCGTGCGCTTCTCGCCGCTGCCGCCGATGCAGATGGGCGGGTGCGGGCGCTGCGGACCCTTGGGTTCGTTGCGCGCGTCCTTGAGCTGGTAGTACTTGCCGTCGAAGTTGGTGGTCTGCTCGCTGAGCAGACTGATCAGCACCTGACAGGCTTCCTCGAACCGGTCGAACCGTTCCCTGATGCTGCCGAGTTCGATGCCGTAGGCGCCGGACTCCTCCTCGTTCCAGCCGGCGCCGATCCCGAGTTCGAGCCGTCCGTCGGAGATGACGTCGAGGGCGGCGGCCATATTCGCCAGGACCGCGGGGTGGCGGTAGTGGATGCCGGTGACCAGGGTGCCCAGCCGCAGCCGCCGGGTGGCCTGCGCTAGCGCGGTCAGCGTGGTCCAGCCCTCCAGGCACGGGCCGGTGCTGTCGGAAAAGATCGGGTAGAAGTGGTCGAAGGTCCACCCGGACTCGAAGACGTCGATATCGTCGGCGGCCTGCCAGACGGAGAGCATGCCGGCCCAGGTGGTGTTCTGCGGTGAGGTTTTGAACGCGAATCGCATGCCATCGACGCTAGTCGAAATTTATGAAGCGCAACTAAACTCATGCGCGCGATGAGTACTGCCCTCGGGATCGACACCAAGATCACCCTGCTGTTCGCCGGCCTGATCTTTTTGCTCGCACTCGTTCTCGGCGTCTGGAAGTACCGCCAGATCATGACGTCGGAGGACCATCAGGCGCACATCTACGTCGACATCGCTCACCGCGCGGCGTTGCTCTACTCATTCGCGACGCTGCTGCTCGCGGTCTTCGTCGGGCTCAGTGCCTGGGCCTCCTGGGTCAACCTGGTCGCGGCGATGGTGGTGGTGTTCTTCTTCGTCGCGGCGATCGCCGCCTACGTCGTCCATGGTGCGCGGCGAGACACGGTCAACCAATTCGAGAAGCCGGTGCGAGGGACCCGGGTGGCGATGGCCATGCTGATCGTCGGCGAGATCGGCGGCTTCGGCGTGATCCTGGCCGGGTTCGTCTGCGGGCAGCTGCTGTAACACTGGAGTCATGGATCCGGTGACCGCGCTGCGACAGATCGCGTATTACAAGGACCGGAGCCGGCAGGACCCCAAACGCGTGATGGCATATCGCAATGCCGCCGACATCGTCGAGGGTTTGGACGAGGCCGAGCGGGAGCGGCACGGGCAGGCCAACAGCTGGCAGACGCTGCCGGGCATCGGACCCAAGACCGCAAAGGTCATCGCCCAGGCCTGGGCCGGCCGTGAGCCCGACGCGCTTGTCGAATTGCGTTCGGAAGCAACAGATCTTGGTGGAGGCGAGGTGCGCGGCGCGCTGCGCGGGGACTTGCACCTGCACTCGAACTGGTCGGACGGCTCGGCGCCGATCGAGGAGATGATGGCAACCGCGGCGGCGCTGGGGCATGAATACTGCGCGTTGACCGATCACTCGCCGCGGCTGACGATCGCCAACGGCCTGTCGCCGGAGCGGTTGCGCAAACAGCTCGACGTGATCGACGGCCTGCGGGACACGTTCGCGTCGATGCGCATCCTCACCGGTATCGAGGTCGACATCCTCGAGGACGGCAGCCTGGATCAGGAGCCCGAGCTGTTGGAACGCCTCGACGTCGTCGTGGCCAGCGTGCACTCCAAGTTGTCGATGGATTCGGCGGCGATGACGCGCCGGATGGTGCGTGCGGTCTCCGACGGCTACGCCGATGTGCTGGGCCACTGCACGGGCCGGCTGGTTTCCGGCAACCGGGGCATCCGGCCGGAATCGAAGTTCGACGCCGAGCAGGTCTTCACCGCCTGTCGCGACCACGGCACCGCGGTGGAGATCAACTCTCGCCCCGAACGCCGCGACCCGCCGACCCGGCTGCTCAATCTGGCGCTGGAGATCGGCTGCGTGTTCAGCATCGACACCGATGCGCACGCCCCCGGCCAGCTGGACTTCCTGGGGTACGGCGCGCAACGCGCCCTGGACGCCGGCGTTCCGGTCGACCGGATCGTGAACACCTGGCCGGCCGACAAGCTGCTGGCGTGGACAGGCTCCAGCTGAGCGGTTAGGCCCGCACCGCTTCCGCCGCCTCGGTAATGGATTCGCCACTGTTGCCGCGGCTGTGCAGCACGTTGGCGCCAGCCACGATTGCGCACGTGGCGGCAGGTATCAGCAGCGAGTATCCACCGAGGTGAGCACCGAACAGGATCCCCGCGATGCCGCCGCCGAGAAACAGCAGCAGGGTCGTCACCAGGATCGCGGCCTTCCACTTCTTGATCCCGTCTTGCCGGGCGCGCCCGAGCATCAGCCCGAGGTCGGTCACGGTCCCGGTGAAGTGGGTGGTGCGGATCGACATCCCGCGGAAGCTCGAGGTCATGCCGTTCTGCAGGCCGAGCGCCGCGGCGGCGAACATCGCCTGGACGGCGGTCAGCTCGACGCCGAGCGATTCGATCTGCGCCTTGACGAAGGTTTCCTCCACGCCCGCGGCGGCCAGGACGAGCAGCGCCGCCTCGGTGAACAACACCACGGCATGGCGCGGGCCCGCCAGCGCCTGGGTGGGTGCGAGAACCGCGCCGGCCATCGTCGCGCCCGCCAGGAAGCCGAACAGGATCGCGGCAAGCACATGGCCCTCGTAGAGCCATGGATTGGCGGTGTTCATGCCTAGCTGGGTGGTGATCGCGGTGAGGTTGCCGACCGGCAACGCCAATATCAGCAGAGCTACCGCGTTGACGAAGCCCGCCGACAACGCGAGTACCGCGCTGTAGCCGAGCAGGAGACCTTCGCGAGGCAGGCCACTGTCGCGGGTGTTGTCCGGCGGCATGTGTTCAGGCACTCACTTTCCGGGGGTCGGTTTTGGCCAGCTTACAAGCGAGCCGTCGGTGCCCGCCCGGCGCGCGCGTCATCTCAAACAAAGCTCATATCATCGAAACAGCTTGGGCTGTAACCACATTGGTAAAGCAGGGGCAACTCAGTCAGTCCGGTAGTAGCGGCATCTCTATACCCGCATCTCGTCCAATCAACACCCCGCGGGTGAGAGCGGATTTGCCGAAGCGCTCACGGACCTGGTCTACCGCGGCGTCGACCGCGAGCGAGTTTTCATACAACGGCAGCATCAGCTGCTGGGCCCCACTGCGGTCGATGCCCGACACCGCGAAACCGACCAGCGTCAAGCCGCGCTGGGCGATCGCGGGTGCGGCGGAGGCGACCAGACCCCGGGCGACGGCCAGGATCGGCTGCGTCGACGCCGTCGCCCCCGGCATCGTATGGGACCGGGTCGCCCGGGTGAAGTCGTCGAACCGCAGGCGCAGCACCACGGTGCGGCCCGTGCGACCGGCTGCGCGCATCCTGGCGGTGATGCGGTCGATCAGGTTGACCACGACCGCATCGACCTCGTTGGGCGACATTGGATTTCCGGCGCGGCCCAACGCGCGCTGGGCACCGACGGACCGGCGTCGCACCCCGGTGTGGACCCGGCGCCGGTCGATATTGCGCGACAGCGCATACAGCTGGCGGCCCATCCCCGCACCCAGCAGCGAGGCCAGCGTCGACTCGCTGAGCTCGGCGACATCGGCGACCGTCGTGATGCCGTAGCCGTGCAACTTGTCTGCGGTCACCGCGCCCACGCCCCACAATCGGCGCACCGGCAACGGCCGCAGGAACGCCAGCTCACGATCGGGCTGCACCAGCAGCAGCCCATCCGGCTTGGCCTCCTGGCTGGCGACCTTGGCCAAGAATTTGGTGCGGGCGATGCCGACGGTGATCGGCAGGCCGACCCGCTCCCGCACGTCGCACCGCAGCCGTTCGGCGATCTCGACCGGCGTGCCCGAGACCCGGCGCAGGCCGCCCACGTCGAGGAATGCCTCGTCCACCGACAGCGGCTCGACGATGGGTGTGGCATCGCGGAACACCTCGAAGACCGCATCACTGGCCCGTGAATACGCCGACATGCGCGGCGGCACCACGACGGCGTCGGGACATAGGCGCCGGGCCTGCTGGCCGCCCATCGCGGTGCGTACGCCGTAGGCCTTGGCCTCGTAGCTGGCGGCCAGTACGACGCCGCCGCCCACGATCACCGGGCGACCGCGCAGCGTCGGGTCGTCACGCTGTTCCACCGACGCGTAGAACGAGTCCAGGTCGGCGTGCAGGATGGACGCATCACACCGCACGAACATATGTTCGCACGCGGCGGTGACAGCTAGCCGGATTCGCCGTAGATGCTGCTGAGCCAGATGTGGGTGAGGGTGTCGACGACCCGCTCCGCTTGGACGGCCGGTGTCTCGGCGGACAGTGCCGCCATCATGGTGCGTTCGTTCATCTGGTTCAGCGACGTCGCCAAGTCGGCGGCGGGGATGGTGTTCGGCGCGGCACCGCGCTCTCGCTCGGCGGTGATCATGGCGGCGGTCTGATCGATCCATTTCTGCATGAATCCCGACCACAACGCCCGCAGCTCCGCGCTGGTCGCCATTGCCTCCGTGGCGGTCCGCGCGACGGCCCGGTGGGTGGAGAATTCGGTGAAGAACGCCTTGATGCCGTTGCGCCATACCCGGCGCGGATCCTTCGGCAGCCGCATCACGGCGCCGTCGAACTCGGCGTCGGCCCGCGCGATCACCGGCTCGAGCAGCGACAGCAGCACGGCCTCTTTCGACTTGAAATAGAAGTAGAACGTCGGGCGCGAGATGCCGGCACCTTTGGCGAGGTCGTCGACCGAAATGTCGGCGAGTGAACGCTCCTCGAGCAGCCGCTCGGCGGTCGCGAGGATGGCCTGCTCACGGTCGTCACCCGAAGGGCGCATCGAACGGCGGCCGCGCAGGGCGCGCGTCTGGCCGGCTGCTGTCACCCCCGCTACTTTACACACGGTTGATGATTTCGACAGCGTGTTGACTAGCTCGACACCGCGTTGATAGCGTGGCCCTCATGACTGAGCACCTGGACGTCGTAATCGTGGGCGCCGGCATCTCCGGCGTGAGCGCGGCCTGGCACCTGCAGGACCGCTGCCCGACCAAGAGCTACGCGATCCTGGAACGCCGCGACGACCTCGGCGGCACCTGGGACTTGTTCAAGTATCCGGGCATCCGGTCCGACTCCGACATGTTCACGCTCGGGTTCCGGTTCAAGCCGTGGCGTTCGGCGAAGTCGATCGCCGACGGTGCCGACATCAAGGCCTACATCAAGGAAGCCGCGGTCGAGAACGGCATCGAACGACACATCCGCTACCGCCACCGCGTGGTGGCCGCCGATTGGTCCGACGCCGACAACCAATGGACCCTCACCGTCGAGAACGACGGCCAGCGGAGCGACATCACCTGTTCCTTCGTGTTCGCGTGTACCGGCTACTACAACTACGACGAGGGGTATTCGCCGACGTTCCCCGGTGCCGAGGACTTCGGCGGCACCATCATCCACCCCCAGCACTGGCCCGAAGACCTCGACTACGCGGGCAAGAAGATCGTCGTGATCGGCTCGGGTGCTACCGCGATCACGTTGATTCCCGCCCTGGTCAACTCCGGCTCCGGACATGTGACGATGCTGCAGCGCTCACCGACCTACATCGGCTCGCTGCCCGGGACCGACCCGTTCGCGGTGCGGTTCAACCGGTGGCTCCCCGATCGGCTGGCGCACCTCGCAAATCGCTGGAAAGCCATCGCGTTCAGCACTTTCCAGTATCAGCTGGCCCGCAAGCGGCCGGCCTACATGCGCAAGACGCTGATGACGATGGCGCAGCGCCGGCTGCCAAAGGACTACGACGTCGAAAAGCACTTCGGTCCCAGCTACAACGTGTGGGATCAGCGGCTGTGCCTGGCGCCCGACGGCGACTTCTTCCGGGCCATCCGGCACGGCAAGGCCGACGTCGTCACCGACACCATCGACCGGTTCACCAAGACCGGAATCAAGCTCACCTCGGGTGCGGAACTGCAGGCCGACATCATCGTCACCGCAACGGGATTGAACATGCAATTGCTCGGGGGGCTGCAGCCCACCCGCAACGGCGAACCTTTCGATCTGACCTCGCTGATGACCTACAAGGGCTGCATGTTCTCCGGAGTTCCGAACTTCGTCATCACCTTCGGCTACACCAATGCATCCTGGACACTGAAGGCCGATCTGGTGTCGGAGTTCTTCTGCCGCGTGCTGAACTACATGGACGACAACGGCTTTGACAACGTGGAGCCGCAGCATCCCGGCTCGGACGTCGACGAACTGCCGTTCATGGACTTCAGTCCCGGCTACTTCCAGCGGTCCATGCACTTGCTGCCCAAGTCGGGATCGCGGGCACCGTGGCGTCTCAAGCAGAACTACCTGTTCGACATGCGCACGATCCGGCGCGGCAAGGTCGCCGACGAGAGCCTGCGATTCACGAAAAAGCGTGCACGGGTGGCGGTTTAACCGCTAACGACGACGATTCCGTCGTCGTCACTGTAGGCGATCTCACCGGGTACGAACGTCACACCGCCGAGGCTGATCTCGACATCGCGCTCGCCGACACCACTCTTGCTGCTCTTGCGGGGATTGGTGCCCAGCGCCTTGATGCCGATGCCGATGCCGCGCAACGCGGCTGCGTCACGAACCGCGCCGTTGATGATCAGTCCCGCCCAGCCGTTGGAGCGGGCGAGTTCGGCGATCAGATCTCCGACCAGCGCGCTGTGTAGCGAGCCGGCGCCGTCGATCACCAGCACCCCGCCCCCACCCGGTCGGGAAAGTACGGATTTCAGCAGCGCGTTGTCCTCGAAGCAGCGCACGGTGCTGATCGGTCCGGCGAATTCGGTGCGGCCGCCGAACTGGCGGAACTGAAGATCGCAGCTGCGTACGTCGGGCCCGATTCGGTCGACGAGGTCGGCTGTGGCCTCGAATGACACGCTCATCACCGCCGCCGTAGCTGCCGGATCAGCAGGATCGCGAGCAGGCTCAGAGCTACGGCGACCACGAGTGGCAACGTCGACGAGCCGGGTACCGACGGTGCGATGTTGGCGGACACCGGGTTGTTGGCGCCCTCTACCGTGGATTTCGCCTGTGCGGCAGCATCTTTGGCGGCAGCGACAATTTCACCATCTGGCGGGGGTGGATCCTGCTGCGCCGCCGGCGGTTTCGGGGGCGTTGGCACGGGGCTCTGGGCCGGCGCCTTCTTCGGGGGCGCCTTCTTGGCCGGAGCCTTCTTTGCGACGGCCTTCTTCGCGGGCGCCTTCTTGGCCGGCGCTTTCTTCGCGGGTGCCTTTTTAGCGGCCTTGGCGGGAGGCGTCTGCTCCGGCGGCGTCGCTGCGCCGTTGGCCTCGCTGTTGGGTTGATCTTGAGGGTCTGCCATGCGGCCGCTCCTTCGCAGCTTTCTCTCGGCCATTCCTAGCCCCGCCAAAAGTTACTCGGACCCCATCATGCCAGCACGGGCGATCGCGCCCCGCCGACCAGGCGGTCAGGGCTTGCGGCGCAGGGTCAGCAACAAGCCCGCACCGACGATCGCCACGGCCACCGCGACGAACGGCCACACGGGGATGCCATGGCCGGCGTCGCTGCTGGTGGCGGCGGGTCCCGGCGTGCCGGTCCCGGGCACTGTCAGCCGGAACGACCACGACCCCGACACCACATGACCGTCGGCGGACGTCACCCGGTAATTGACCGTGTAGGTGCCTGTGGGTCCCAGTGAGCGCAGCGCGATGCCGACGATTGCGCCCTGCACGGTGGTGTCTCCGGTGGACCAGACATTGCCGTCCGGCCCGACGACGGTCATGGCCGCGAACGTGGTCTGCAATCGCTCGTTGAAGGTGGCACTGACCCGGCTCGGACCGATGGCGAGAACCGCTTCGTCGGCGGGGTCGGTGGACACCCGAGTGGCGTGCGCGGACGCGACCTGTGCGGTCAGCATCGCAGTAGACAGCAAGGCGGCCAGCAGCAGGCCCACCCAGGCCCCAGGACATGAGGCGGCCGGCCGCCTCATGTCCTGGGCCGGCGGACCAGCACCAGGGCGATGCCCACTGCGGCCACGACCAGGGCGGCTCCGCCCAGCACCCGCGCGATGTTGTCCCCCGACGTCGACTCGTCGCCGTGGTCGGCGGGCATGCCCGAATGGTGGTGCTCGTGCGGAGCGCCCGACCCGGCGCCGAGGGTCAGTGTGGGCACCGGGTGCTCGGGCTCACCACCACCGGCCGCCGGCTGCTGATCCCACCTGACGACAGTCCCGTCGGCGTAGGTCTGGGTGGCCGGGAAGTTGACGGTATCGGTGTCGGGCAGTTTCACCGAGATCCGAAACAACGCGAACTGGTCGACTCCGATGCCGCCGCCCGGTGCCGCCGTCCAGGTCACTGAGTGCACGACGCCGGATGCCGTGTCGCGGTCGAGCTTGGCCGTCCACCCGGGCATCGCTTCGGTGCGCGCGGATGCGACGTCGGGAAGCACGACGCTCAGCGCCGTGGTCGCGGCGCCCTTGTCGGATTCGTTGGGTACCTGAAAGGTCACGATCGCCATGGCGCCCCGGACGGCGGTGTCGGCGCTGGCGTGGACGTGCGCCCACGCGGTGGCGCTGCCGGAGCCGACGAAAAGCGCGGCGGCGGCGGAGACGACAACAAAGACGCGCAACATCCATCTGTCGCGGAATGCCATGTCAGAACACTACTTTCAGGTCAGTCCGAGGCGAGCCATCAGATCTGCTTCGATGCCGTCGAGTTGCGAGGAGATCGCCGAGTGCGCCGCGCGCCGTCGCGCGGCCGGCATGTTCTCCGCGGCGGTGACGGCCGCCGACAAATCGGTGAGCCGCTCCGAGATGGCGGCCACGAACTGCTTGGTCTCGGCGTCCTTGGGCTTTTTCTCCTGCACCATTCGCAGCGACTTTTCCGAGCCGGCGATCCGCGCCGACAGCTGGGCGCCGTGCCCGGAGAACTGGCCGATCTGTGCCAGCGGGATCCCGAGTTGGTCCGCGCGACGCTGGTCGATCATCGCCCGGGCGGCCATCGCCGCCCGGTAGATCACCGGCGTCAGGACAGGTGCCAGCAGCCGCGAGACCGTCAGTACCCGGCGGATCCGCGTCGGCGACAACACCTTGCCCTCCCGTGCCGCCTTGAGTTCGGTCTCGGCGACTTTCAACGCCGCGCGGTCACTGTCGCGCTGCGACTTGATCTGCGCGTTGAGCGCCCTCTCGGCCGCCCGTCGATCGGCCTTCAATCGGCGCGCCTGGTTCTTGGCGTCGAGCTTGGCTTCCAGCTTGGCGCGGGCCTTGATCGCACGGGCTTCGGCACGACGCGTGGCGCGAGTCTTTCGCTTGCGAAACAGGCCCATTCCCGGCCGCCTCCCGGTGTCTCGTGGACTATCGCTGTCGTGTGGACGCGATCCGAAAGCAACCCTAATCGGAACAGGTCGACGGCAGCCGTTCAGGTCGGCTGCCCACGCAACCGGTTAGGCGTCGAGGTGTTCGGCGCGGCGCAATTCGTCGACGCGCTCGACGATGTCCTGCTGCGCCTGGGGAGACAACCCGGCGGCGCGCAGCGCGATGCGACGCACACCGTCGTCGCGCATTGTGGACATCCAGACCAGCTCCTTGTCGAGCTTTTCGTAGTACTCGTCGTCGGTGAAGTAGGCCGACTTGATCCGGAAGAAGTTGGCCAGGGCGGCCATCGTCGCCGACGACGGGTTCGTGCGATTGCCGGAGCGTAGCTGCGACAGGTAGGGAGCCGACATCGTGATGCCCTCCGCCTTGAGTGCCGCGATCACCTCCGCTGAGGTGTGCGGTCCGCGCCCGGGTGGATACACCGTGTCGAACAAGCGGTTCAGGCGGGCGGAAAACGTCGTGCTCATCGATATGACCTCCACTGGGCTGTAGAAGTGAAACTGTTACCTAAGTGTATTTGCTGACCATGGTAGCGAGAGTTTGTGTCCGCAACCAGGTGCAAAGGGCACCGGGTTCGCTGGTGGCCGCCCGAGTGTTCGCTGCATCTACACGTGACGAGCGTCCAACTAAATGACGGCAGTGTCCATAAAGCGAACAAAACTCACAGGTTATCCGCAGAAAGCAAGTCTGGTAGCCGGACGCTTCGGCGCACTGCCGAGTGGTAGCGCCGCGGCCGGCCGAATGGTGTCGGACGGATATCTCGCAACGGACTGGTAGTCAGAACCTATCGAAAGCATACTTTGCTGTCCGGTCTGATTTTTGTCGCGTTAAGAGGGGACGGGTGCAGCAAACAGCCCTCAGAGATACCTCGGGGGGCAACTGCCGGGCTCGGCCGGCTTACGCGGGCCAGCGGCGTTGCGCCTTAGCCGGTCCCCGGTGACCTTCCCGCATACGATGCCTCGGTGCGGGGGCGTCGCAGTGTTTGCGCTGTAGCCGACGAAACGGCGGTCATCGCCACCGCCGCGGTCGTCGCGATGGCCTCCGACCGCCAGCCGAGCGCGTCGTCGAACAGTATCCATAAGCCGAACTCGAGGAACATGACGCCGGCCAACATGTGCGCAGCGGCCGGGGCAGGCGGCGTGCAACAGCATCCCGGCGCCAATCGCTTGGTCGTCGGCGCCGCCCGCGCGCCGGGCCCACGCGGCGAAAAGCGGGAACGCGATCGCGGACGCAAAGGCCGCCGGGCGTGCCGGCAGCGTGGCGCTGAGGACGTGCCGGCAGGACGTTTCGACGCTTCGTTGCCGACCGCTGCTGTTCCCCGGCCGGCCGACGCGACGATGCGGGGCTATTGTCCTTCACCAACGTTCACAGGCTAGCGGGCAAACCGTGGGTGCGCCGCGACGGCACCGAAGCTCGGATACCCGTATCCGTTGGATTCGAGCTATGAACTACCGCGGTTGAAATCCCTTATGCCGCAAGCAGCATGGCCAGAATCGCGGTGTCAGGGTGGCTGATGGGGTCGACACCGACACGGCTCACCATCGACGTGATGGTGCCGTCGGCTTCCGCTTCGACCCACGCGGCCCGGTGCTCCAGTCCCAAATAGGGCAACCCCGGCAACAAGACGCATCCCGACGCCGCTCCGGTGCATTCCGGCAACGACGGCGTGGTTTCCGACGGGGGATGCAGCATCAGCAGGGCCGGCGGCTGATGATCCGCGAAATACCCTGGCTGTATTGCTGATTCACCAAATACCGTGCCCTCGGCGAGCACCAGGCCGACAGTGTCGGGCTCGGGCTCGTCGGGCAATTCCTCACGGGCGCCGAATACCGTTGTGGTGGAAAGCAATCCGGGCAACGATGCGACCCGCACCGCAACCATCAGCAGCTGCGCCCACTCCTTGGTCGAGTCGGGCCAACGGCCGGAGATGACAAACCCTTTCAAGGCACCACGAGCATGGAAGGGGGCTACCCCTATCGGCTGGCCTGAACCAGTTTCCATCTCGACCTCCGCACAACGTCGTCGTCCGAAATAACCACGCTGGTAGCTCGAATAGTTAAGAATGCCTGCGGTTTAGGCGCGTTGCAACTCGACACGGCCACGCGCCGTTACCTTTCCTGACGCGAGCCGGCCCGGCCGGGATAAAGCCAAGGGCGCCACGCGATCCGCGTGACGCCCTTGGCTCTACGAGATAAAAATCAGCCGAAAATAAGGCCCTGGGTCTTCGAAGTTGCGGCCGCGTAACGCGACTGCACATCTGCCCAATTGACCACGTTCCAGAACGCCTTGACGTAGTCGGCCTTGACGTTCTTGTACTGCAGGTAGAAGGCGTGCTCCCACATGTCGACCTGTAGCAGCGGGATGATGCCCAGCGGCACGTTGGCCTGCTGGTCATAGAGCTGGAAGGTCAGCAACCGGTCGCCGAGCGTGTCGTAGCCGAGCACCGCCCAGCCCGAACCCTGCAGGCCGTTGGCCGCCGCACTGAACTGGGCGCGGAATTTGTCGAACGATCCGAACTGCTCGTCGATCGCGGCCGCGAGGTCGCCGGTCGGCTTGTCGCCACCGTTCGGAGACAGGTTCTTCCACCAGATCGAGTGATTGACGTGGCCACCCAGGTGGAACGCCAGGTTCTTCTCGTTCAGGAAGATCGCGGCGTGGTCGTCATTGGCGCGTGCCTCTTCGAGTTTGGCGATGGCGTCGTTCAAACCCTTGACGTAGGTCGCATGGTGCTTGCTGTGGTGGATCTCGTTGATCTGACCTGAGATGTGTGGTTCCAGCGCTGCGTAGTCCCAGTCCAAATCGGGCAGGGTGTATTCAGCCACGGTATTCCTTTCCTCGATGATCGTCTTAACGCGCATTCGCACGGAGTCCGCCACGCGACAGGCTCAGCGTAATCAACCCTGCTCCATGACAGCACGCGCCGCAAGGACCGCCCCAGTGGGCCGGTAGGCCGAGTACCCGCTCGGCGTCGTTTCAAGAGGAAGTCATCAAGACAAAACAATGAGCGCGAGAACCGCGAGCAATGCCAGCGCAATCAGGCCGGCACGCAAGGCGGCGACGCTGTAACTGTGGTTCCAGGCAGGCGATCCGGAATACGAGTTCGACGCGGCCGGGCTACCCGAACCCCACGAATGCAGCGCCATCGATTGCCCTTCACCGGTCGGTCACCTCAGGGGAGTGAGGTGAGTCACAACATTTTTCGTGATGGCGATCATAACTCTTTGCGATGGGCTTGAAAAATGTCCCCGACCACGACGCGCTGAGCTGCGGATTCGTGTTGTCCCACGGCGACCGGGCCAGCTCGGGGTTGCAGGTCAGCGCGCATTTCGCGGGGACGGATCCAATGGGCGCGCAATCGGGCGGTGCATTCGCTCGGCTGCTCGTCGGGCCTGTCGATGGCGCACGAAAAGTACCCGGCGTTATCCACAGTTGGGGCCAGGGTTAACCGCTAGTTGCTGATTGATTGCGTCTATACCCCGCACGCCCATGTGGATAAACCTGTGGAAACTGTGGATAGCCACGAAGTAGCTGTGACCGGCGTAACAGGCGTCCGTCGGTGACCCCGGCGGCGAATCGCCGAGCGTCACGGCGCCCTTGGCGAGGTGGACCGCGCTTTCCGCGACCGCAGGGAAGATCGGTGCATTTCAGCGGGCCGCGCCTGGCGGTGGGACGGTCGCGTTGTGGCAGCCCGCGTCGTCGCCAGGGCTACGCTGGTCCGGTGATCCAGGTGTGCTCCCAGTGCAGCACTCGGTGGAACGTGCGTGAACGCCGCCGCGAGTGGTGCCCTCGCTGCCGCGGCGCGCTGCTCGCACCACTGCCGGACACCGCTGCAGCCGACCCTCGCTGGGGTACGCACGCTGGTCCGCCGGCGCCGGCTCGGCCGGTCGCGCCGCAACGCACCCCGCCGCGGTTGCCGCCGGGCTTCCGCTGGATCGCGGTGCGTCCGGGCGCCGCACCGCCGGCGCGGCGGGGACGACGGGTGCTCGGGCCGACGCCCCGCTACGCGGTGATCCCGCGCTGGGGCTTGACCGACCGCGTCGAGCAGGCCGCGGCGGACCCCGAAGGGTCGACGCCGTCCGCGCCGCCGTCCACGGTGGTGCGTCTCGTGCTGTTCATCAGCGTGCTCACGCTCGGCGCTGCCGCCCTGGTGTACGTCGCCCGGTATGTGTTGTTGGTCTACAACCGAAAGACCCTGCTGAACTCGATCGTGGCGACCGCGGCGGACTGGCTGGGGGATCTGGCCAGTGTGGCGGCGCTCATCGCATTGATCACCTCCGGCGTGTTTCTGATCCTGTGGCTGATCGCGCGGCGGGCCGCGGTGTTCGCGCATTACGGGCTGGCCGATCATCGTTCGGTTGCGGCGCTGTGGGCCGGTTGTGCCGTGCCGCTGGTCAACCTGCTGTGGGCGCCGGTCTATGTCATCGAGTTGGCCGCTCTCGAAGATCATCTCGCTCGGGTGCGCCGACCCATCCTGGAGTGGTGGATCGCGTGGGTCTTCAGTTACGCGGTGTCGATCTGGGCCATCGTCACCAGCTTCGCCACCGATCCTCAGGGCATCGCGAACAACACCGTCCTGATGGTGTTCGGGTACCTGTTCGCGGCCGCGACGCTGGCCGCCGCAGCCCGCATTTTCGAGGGATTCGAACGCAAGCCGGTCGCTCGGCCCACGCATCGCTGGGTCGTGGTAACCCCTGATCTCCCGGATCGGCCTGGCGCGTCCGACGCCGCTCCGGTTGAGTTGAAGGGGGAGGAACCGGCAGCATAGGGGTATGACGTGGGCCGACGAGGTGGTCGCCGGGCACCCCTTTGTCGTTGCTCACCGCGGCGCATCGGCGGCTCGCCCCGAACACACGCTGGCCGCGTACGACCTCGCACTCAAAGAGGGCGCCGACGGTGTGGAATGCGACGTGCGGCTGACCCGCGACGGCCACCTGGTCTGCGTGCACGACCGCCGGTTGGACCGGACCTCGACCGGTGCCGGTCTGGTCAGCACCATGACGCTTGCCCAGTTGCGTGAGCTGGAATTCGGTGCCTGGCACGACAGTTGGCGGCCCGATGGCACTCACGGGGATACCAGCCTGCTGACGCTGGATGCCCTGGTATCGCTGGTGCTCGACTGGAACCGGCCGGTGAAGCTTTTCATCGAGACCAAGCACCCGGTTCGGTACGGCTCGCTGGTCGAGAGCAAGCTGCTGGCGCTGCTGCACCGCTACGGCATCGCCTCGCCGGCGTCGGCCGACCGGTCCCGCGCCGTGGTGATGTCCTTCTCGGCCGCGGCCGTGTGGCGAATCCGGCGAGCAGCACCGCTGCTGCCCACGGTGTTGCTCGGCCGCAATGCCCGTTACCTGACCAGCAGCGCGGCCACGGCCGTCGGGGCCACGGCCGTCGGGCCTTCGGTCGTCGCACTGAAGGACTATCCGCAACTGGTGGATCGTGCCGCCGCCCAGGGTCGGGCCGTGTACTGCTGGACCGTCGACGGGTACGACGACATCGACTTCTGCCGGGACGTCGGAGTGGCCTGGATCGCTACCAACCACCCCGGCCGCACGAAAACCTGGCTGGAACAGGCGCGGACCCTCGACGGCAGGGGTTAGACCGGCGAGACCAGGTGGCCGCCCGCGGCCGGCGGGGCGCTCGCGCTGATGCCCTGTGTCGCCACCTCGCGGGCGACGAAGTTCTCCAGGTCGAACAGGTTGGCTCCGGCGCGCTCGGACACCGTCACCAGCGTTTTCATCACCGCGACCTCTTCGACCTGCTCTTGCAGGAACCACTGCATGAACTGCTCGCCGAGGTAATCACCCTCGTCGCGCGCCACTCGGGCCAGCTGGGTGATCTGTTCGGTGACGATCTTTTCCTGCTCGAGAGCCAGGACCAGCGCGTCGCGCGGCTGGTCGAATTGATTGCGCACCGCGTCGACTCCCGCGATCTCGACCTGGACGTCCCGGTCGAGCAGATGCTGCACCAACATCATCGCGTGATTGCGTTCTTCAAGCGCACGGCCGTAAAAATGCTTCGCCAATTGCGGCAGTTCGCCGGCGCTGAAATAAACGGCAATCGCAACGTATTGTTGAGAGCTTGTGAATTCGTGGGAAATCTGTTCCTGAAGTAATGAGTGGAACTTGGACTTGGGGGCGTCGGCTTCGGTCATGTCAGCAGCTTATCGCAGGTAGAAGGGTGCTGCAACGAGTGCGGCACCGACTCGGACAAGTTCTCAGAACGAAATAAGTGCATTTGTCTAGGACGCATCTACTAACCATAGGAAATTCATATTAGGCATTCAATAATTGCGCCGCGCACTGACGTCACTAAATTACCGTGACTGCCCTTCCAGCGCGGCATCGGGCACCGCGGAGTCGGCGGCCAGCGCTCCGAACAGCTTGCTCGCGACCTCGTGATTCCATACCACCACCGAGCCGGCGCTGTTACTGGTGAACTCCCCGATCGGAACGGTCAGCGTGGTGGTAGATCCGTGTAGCGCCCAGCCCAGCCGGGCCAGGTCCCAGACGTGATCGCCGTCGTCGACCGTGAGCGCGTCGGCCGCGGCGTGCGGCACCGCGTACCAGCGCCACGGGTTGAGCCACACCGACGGGCCGGCCGCGCGGTGCAGCAGCGCCGAGACGAACTGCCGCTGGTTGACCATCCGGTCAAGATCCGCCCGGGGGGTGTCGCGGGTGCGAACGTAGCCGAGCGCGCTGCGGCCGTCCAGCTTCTGGCAGCCGGCGGGCAGGTCGATACCGGCCAGCGGGTCGTTGATCGGCGCGGTCGGGCAGACGGTGACGCCGCCGAGGGCGTCCACCACGGTCGCGAACCCGCTGAACCCGATCTCGGCGTAGTGGTCTAGACGCAGTCCGGTGGCCTGCTCGACCGTCTGGGCCAGGAGCGGGGCCCCGCCGATCGCGAAGGCGGAGTTGATCTTGTCCTTCTCATGTCCGGGAATCGGCACGAACGAGTCGCGCGGCAGCGACACCATCGTCGTCGGATTGCTCGACCCCAGCGCGGGGATGTGGATCAACAGGATCGTGTCGGTGCGACCGCTACCGACATCGCCTCCGGTGGCCAGCTTCTCCTGCTGTTCAGCCGAGAGGCCTTGGCGACTGTCCGACCCGACGAGTAGCCAGTTGGTGCCGCGGCTGGATGCCGGCCGATCGGAGTAATTGGTCAGCACGGCCTTGCGATGCAGGCTGGTGTCCAACCACAAGCCGCCGCCCAGGACAATGGCGGCGGTCAGCAGCAACCCGATCAGCAGCGTCGAGGCGATCATCCGGCCCCAGCGGCGCTTTCTGGGCTTGCGGTGCACGCCCGGCAGGTCCGACGGCGGCGCGGACCGGTCGCGTGGCCGCGCGCGCGATCGCGGCTTGTACCGTGGCGCCCCCGGGCCGGGGGCAGCCGTGCCGGTGGAGACCGGCGGCGAGATACGGGGGAGCGGCACGGTTTGGTCGGAGGCAGACGGCGGCGGGTTGGCGCGGCGACGCAGCATCGGCGGCGGCTCGGGACGCGACTGCGGCGGGATCGGTCGCCCACGGCCTGCGTACTGTGCTGATCGATCGCCGTTCACCCGGCTAACTTACGTGCCCCGCTCGGTCTGCCCGGCGTGTGGCGCGCGCCCGGCTAGCGGCGGGCGCGCAAGCCGTTGATGAACGGACAACCCATCAGCACGCGAATGGCTTGGCTCAGTCCGGTCATGTCATCCACCGGCTTGTGAAACGGCAGCCGGATGTCGTGGTCGTCGCCGTCGCCGCCTTCGACGCGGAACCGCACTCCGTAGCGGTCCAGCCCCAGCGGGCGGACGTGTCCGCGCCGCAACTGCGCCGGCAGCCGGGACACCAGGCGGGCGACGACGTCGCTGTGGGCCTTGTCCAGGTGCCACAGCAGGCTCGACTCGATCTCGCAGAACGGGTCGGGCCTCGCCGCGAGCAGATCCCGGATGTCGACGGGCTCGGCGCCGGTAGCGTCGGTAACCACGACGGACGCAACCTCGAGCCGCAGCAAGGTGTAGCGATCTTCGCCCGGGCAGGCCGGTAAGCACTTCGGCGTATCGACCTGCAGCAGCGCGGGATGCGGGCACTCGCTGGCGATCAGATCGAGGGTGGGGTTGATCTCGCCGGGCGGGACCTGGTGCAGGTGGCCCCGAACCCACACCAGCGAACGCACCGGCTCCCGCAGCGGAAGCGGTGCGTAGTCGGTCAGCTCGAGCACCGCTTGGGAGCCGCCGATCCGGCCATCGGCCGTGCTGTCGCTGGGAAGTGCGACCGCGAACGATCCGTCGTGCAGGAGGTGGTGCACCGGCGTGGGCACCGGGTCCTCACGGTCGACCGCAAGCAGGGCACCACCGGCCCGGGCACAGGCGCTGCGGATGCGTTCGGCAGTCGTCGGCGCGGCGCTGGTCGGCGGCAACATCGTTCTCCTCGCTCATTAGGTAAGCCTAAGTTAACTTAGATCCCAGACCGAAGCAAGGCCGCTTTTTGATTGAGGCCACTAGGGTTGTCACCGTGGTCGGCATCACTTACCTCGGTCCCGAAGGGACCTTCACCGAGGCGGCGCTTTTGCAGATGATGTCGGCCGGCCTGATCCCCGACCAACAGCTGGGCCCGGTGCGGCGGACACCGATCGAAAGCACGCCCGCGGCGCTGGAGGCAGTCCGTAACGGGGAGACCGATTATGCGTGTGTGCCGATCGAGAACTCGATCGACGGCACGGTGGTGCCGACATTGGACAGCCTCGCGAACGGCTCCCCGATGCAGATCTTCGCCGAGACGACGCTGGACGTGGCGTTCAGCATCGTCATCCAACCGGGTCGCAACGCCGGCGACGTCAGGACGTTGGCGGCCTTTCCAGTGGCTGCCGCCCAGGTGCGCCGCTGGCTCGCCGCCAACCTGCCCACCGTCGAACTGCGCCCCGCGTACTCGAACGCCGACGCCGCGCGGCAGGTGGCCAAGGGCGAGGCCGACGCCGCGGTGACCTCGCCGCTGGCCGCTACGCACTGGAAGCTCGAGTCGCTGGCCGAAGGCGTGGTCGACGAACCCAACGCCCGGACTCGCTTCGTGTTGGTGGGCCGGCCCGGGCCGCCGCCGGTGCGCACCGGCGCCGATCGCACTTCGGTGGTGTTACGGATCGAGAATGCGCCGGGCGCGCTGCTCGCCGCGCTGGGTGAATTCGGCATCCGCGATATCGACCTGACCCGCATCGAATCCCGGCCGACCCGCACCGAACTCGGTACCTATCAGTTCTTCGCCGACTGCGCGGGCCACATCGATGACGACGCCGTCGCCGAGGCACTCAAGGCGCTGCACCGTCGTTGTGTGGATGTGCGGTATTTGGGCTCCTGGCCGACGGGCTCGGCGACGGGCATCGGGCCACCACCACCGGACGAGGCGTCGCGCTGGCTGGCGCGGCTGCGGGAGGGCAAACCTGAGCAGGCCGATGCTTCCGGCGGGGGGATTTAAACGATGAGTGGTCGGTTGGTGCTGCTTCGGCACGGCCAATCTTTCGGCAATGTCGAGCGGCGGCTGGACACCCGGCCGCCCGGGACGGATCTGACCCCTACCGGGCGCGACCAGGCCCGGGCGTTCGCGCTCGAGGCCGGGCGGCCGGCGCTGCTCGCGCACTCGGTGGCCAACCGGGCGTCGCAGACCGCGGCGGTGATCGGAAGCCAGGTCGACGTCGCTCCGCGCGAATTCGCCGGGATCCACGAGGTACAGGTCGGCGAACTGGAGAACCGCAACGACGACGA
Organism: Mycobacterium ahvazicum; assembly: GCF_900176255.2. Classification (GTDB taxonomy): domain Bacteria; phylum Actinomycetota; class Actinomycetes; order Mycobacteriales; family Mycobacteriaceae; genus Mycobacterium; species Mycobacterium ahvazicum. The sequence continues at coordinate 1,198,994 of NZ_FXEG02000005.1, read as the reverse complement.
GGCGGTCGCGGAGTTCAACGCCATCTACGAGCGCTGGCAGCACGGGGAACTCGACGTGCCGCTACCCGGCGGCGAAACCGCCAACGAGGTGCTGGACCGCTACGTCCCGGTGCTGACCGAATTGCGGATGCGCTACCTCGACGACCACGCGTGGACCGGCGACATCGTCGTCGTCAGCCACGGCGCGGCGATCCGGCTGGTATCGGCGGTGCTCGCCGGAGTGGACGCCGGCTTCGCGCTGGACAACCATCTGGGCAATGCCGAGTCGGTGGTGCTGGCCCCGATCACCGATGGGCGGTGGAGCTGTGTGCGGTGGGGAACCCTGACGCCGCCGTTCTATCCCGAACCCGAGCCGACGCCCGTCGCCGACGCGGTGCACTCGGGCACCGATCCCATGGGCTGATCAGACCGCCAGCGCCACCAGTTCCGTGCAGCTGCAGCCGACGGCGTCGCAGTCGATGACGAACGTGTGCGCCAGCAGCTCGGGGCTGACGCAGTCCGGCTCGGTGCACTCCGAACGGCGCAGCGAGTGGCGAATGATGGTGCCGTGGCAGTGCTCCAGGCCTGCCCGGCAGTCGCGGCATTCTGCGCTCATACGCCGTTCCTAGCACCAGGGGACGACAAATCCGCGCTGCCGCGCGGAGAAGATCGGCGTTTTCAGCCCCAGCCCAGTTCTTCGAGCCGGTCGTCGTCGATACCGAAATGGTGGGCGATTTCGTGGATCACGGTGACTGCCACCTCCTCGACGACATCCTCGTCGGAGTCGCAGATTTCCAGGAGTGCCTCGCGGTAGATCGTGATGGCGTCCGGTAGCGATCCGCCGTAGTCGGAGTCGCGCTCCGTCAACGCCACCCCTTCGTAGAGCCCCAGCAGTTCGGGCTCGTCGGGGTGACGATCCTCGACCAGGATCACGACGTTGTCCATCGCGGCGGCCAGCTGGGCGGGAATCAGATCGAGCGCGTCGGAGACCAGTTCGTCGAACCGCTGCGGATCCATCCGCACGGCCACCCGGCTAACCCGCCGGCGCCGGCTCGGCTGGTGCGGGCGGTGCGCCCGGTGGGGGTGCGTCCGGCATGGGCGGTGGCGCCTGGTTACCCGCCGGCGGTGCACCGTTGTCGGCCGGAGGCGCCGGAACACCTTGCGGCGCTTGGCTCGCCGGGGCCTGGGTGGTCGCCCGGGGCGGCGTCACGACCGGCTGCTGCTGCGGCAGGTGCTGATTGCCCGGCGGCATCTCCGGTGCAGAGCTGGACTGCTGCGGGGGGCTCGCCGGGCTGGCCGGCGTCTGGACCGGAATCTGCGGCATCTGCGGAATCGTGAGCCGCTCTTCGGGAATGTCGGGCGGCGGCACCGGGGCCACACCGTTGATCAGCAGTTGACCCTTGGCGCTGTTGACCAGGGTGGCCCAGCCCCCGTTGCCCAGGGTGGCGCCGATGCTGCAGGCGACCTCGCGGCTACCCGCCGACCAGCTCGGCAGCGCCACGGTCGGGTAGATCAGCGTCAGCGTGGTGGTGCGCAATTTGATCGGCGCGAGGTAGGCGTCGGTCATCTTGGTGCAGGCGTCCTTGATGTAGCCGTCCTGCTCGGGCTCAGCCGGCAGCGGCCCCGTGAACCTCTCGGCCAGGTTCACCGTGCCGGTGACCTCCATCGCGTGCGGCGCCTTGCAGTCGACCGGGACATCGATGGGCTGGTTGGCGGTCGAGTCGATGCCCAGGCAGGTGCCGGCGGGCCACACCTTGGACTGGTCGACGTCGGCGACCTTGCCCTTGAAGGAGGCCTGTTCATTATTCGCGCCGGGCATCTGCAGGCCGCACAGCATGCGGCGCTCGCCGGACTGACGCCACGCCCGGTCACCGGCCCACAACAGGCTGACGCTGAATTTGCTGTTGGGGTCGTACTTGGGCCCGAGGTAGCGGCGCACCGCGGCCTCGCACTGCTCCTGGCTGATCTGCTGGATGCGAGCCGGGGACGGCGGGGCGGCGTTGGGGCCGTATTCCGAGCCGGGGAAGGTGCGCATGTCGATGGATTCGGCGACCTCGAACTTGTGGTCGTCGGTGCACTTGACGATGCTCGCGGACTCCGGCGTGACGTCCGGCCACATCAGGCAATCGCCGGTTTTGGCGCGGTTGAAGGCGGCGTCGGTCTTAGCTCCGGTGCTGGGTACCGGGTTGCTGTCGAGGTAGCCGGCAAGCCGGCCCTGCCCGGCGCCGCCGACCGGCAGCGCGGTTACCAGGCCGGCGATCAACAGCCCGCCGAGCGCGAACAGGAGCAGCGCCCGTCGGGTCGCGGTCGCCTGCAGAGTCCGCGGCAACTGGAAGCCGGCCGGCGGCTGCTCCGCCTCAGCGGTGGGCGGGCCGGGTGCGGCGACTTCGGTCTCGAGCGTGTCCGACATCGCCTCCCATTCTGACAGGACGCTCGGGCGAACGTGACAAACGTTACAGATGTGAGTCCTGGGGTTAGCTCTGTCGGGTGCTCCCGCGCGGTGGGTGCCGAGCCGAAAGTAATCTTGCGGCCGTGATCGACCTCAAGCTGCTCCGGGAAGACCCCGACGCCGTGCGCCGCTCCCAACTCAGCCGCGGCGAGGACCCGGCGCTGGTCGATGCGCTGCTGACGGCCGACGCCGCCCGCCGGGCCGCGATCTCGACGGCCGACACGCTGCGCGCCGATCAGAAGGCTGCCAGCAAGAGCGTGGGCAAGGCGTCGCCCGACGAGCGCCCGGCGCTGTTGGCGCGCGCCAAGGAGCTCGCCGACGAGGTGAAGGCCGCCGAGGCCGCCCAAGCCGACGCGGAGACGGCGTTCACCGCCGCGCACATGGCGATCTCGAACGTCGTCGTCGACGGGGTGCCCGCGGGCGGGGAGTCCGATTTCGCGGTCCTCGACGTCGTCGGTGAGCCGCCGGCGATCGAGAACCCGAAGGATCACCTGGAGCTGGGTGAGTCGTTGGGCCTGATCGACATGCAGCGCGGCGCCAAGGTGTCCGGCTCGCGGTTCTACTTCCTGACCGGCAAGGGGGCACTGCTGCAGCTCGGCCTGCTGCAGCTGGCGCTGCGGCTGGCCGTGGAGAACGGATTCGTCCCGATGATCCCGCCGGTGCTGGTCCGTCCGGAGGTGATGGCGGGCACCGGATTCCTGGGCGCCCACGCCGACGAGATCTACCGGGTCGAGGCCGACGACCTCTACCTGGTCGGCACCTCGGAGGTGCCGTTGGCGGGCTATCACTGGAACGAGATCCTGGACCTGTCCGGCGGCCCGCTGCGGTACGCGGGCTGGTCGTCGTGTTTCCGCCGCGAGGCGGGCAGCTACGGCAAGGACACCCGCGGCATCATCCGGGTGCATCAGTTCGACAAGGTCGAAGGTTTCGTCTACTGCACGCCCGGCGAGGCGGAAGCCGAACACCAGCGGCTGCTGGGCTGGCAGCGTGAAATGCTGGCGCGCATCGAGGTGCCGTATCGGGTAATCGACGTGGCCGCGGGCGATCTCGGCTCGTCGGCGGCTCGCAAGTTCGACTGCGAAGCCTGGGTTCCCACCCAGCAGACCTACCGCGAGCTGACGTCGACGTCGAACTGCACCACGTTCCAGGCGCGCCGGCTTGCCACCCGCTACCGCGACGCGGGAGGCAAGCCGCAGATCGCGGCCACGCTCAACGGCACCCTGGGCACCACCCGCTGGCTGGTGTCCATCCTGGAGAACCACCAGCGGCCCGACGGCACCGTGCGGGTGCCCGCGGCGCTGGTGCCATTCGTCGGGACCGAGGTGCTGGAGCCTTAGGCGTTGACGGTCGCGCGCTCTTGTTCGTGGCGGCGCTGCCGTTCCATCGTCGCGAAGTAGAACGCGAACGCGAACGCGAAGCTGGTGAACAGGCTGGACACGAAGTACAGCCAGGGACGCTTGTACCCGCGCCGATAGCCGTCCACGATCGTAAAGATCGGCAGCAGAACGACATTGGCGATCGTGTAGTCCTGGCTGGCTGAGCTGGCCGCGGGGTTGGTGAACATCAGCTTGATGTATTCGGCCCAGCTCCCGTGTTCGCCCCACAGCGGGTTGGTGGATCCGTGCGAGTACTCCGCCACGTAGGTGATGTTGAAGTACCAGCCGAGCGCGACCGACGCGATCCCGACGACGTAGTAGACGATTTCCATCGGAGAGAAGAATCCGCCGGTGGCGGGCCGGGCGAAGACCGTCGAGTTCGACCGGACGATCCAGATGATGACCGCGAGTCCGAGTACCGCGTGGGTGATGAGGGAGACCATGGGCGCAGTCTCGCCCCCGCCGCGAAGTTTTGTCAAGATTGACACAACTAGCGGAATAGCACTTCCAAAGTCTTGGTACCTTACTGAAATGGTTCGGCCCGCCCAGACGGCACGCAGCGAGCGCACCCGCGATGCGTTGCGGCAGGCCGCGGTGGTGCGATTCCTGGCCCAGGGCGTGGAAGACACGTCGGCCGAACAGATTGCCGCCGACGCCGGGGTATCGCTGCGCACGTTCTATCGGCACTTCACGTCCAAGCACGATTTGCTCTTCGCGGACTACACCGGGCTGCACTGGTTTCGCGCGGCCCTGGACGCCCGGCCGGCCGGCGAGGCGATCATCGATTCGGTGCAGTCGGCCGTTTTCGCGTTCCCCTATGACGTCGACGCGGTGGCCAAAATCGCCGCCCTGCGCCACGACGAACTCGACCCCGGCCGCATCGTCCGCCACATCCGCGAGGTCCAGGCCGACTTCGCCGATGCCATTGGGGCACAACTGCAACGGCGCAGCGGCGCGACCAACGGCACCCCGCATCCGACGGTGGACGAACAGGTACGCACCGCGGTGACCGCACGGTGCATCGCGGCCGCGGTGTTCGGCGCGATGGAGGTCTGGATGGAGAACGACGACCGGTCGCTGGGCGAACTCGCGCGGCTGTGTCATGGGGCGCTGGAGTCGCTGCGCGCGGGAATCACCGACTCGTGGAGCTCGGCCACCGCCCGGCGAGTTTCGTCATAATTGACAAAACTTTGCGGCCGTGCGAGCCTCCTTTCCGGAAGGCAGGCATATGACTGACTATGACGCGATCGTTATCGGTGCAGGGCACAACGGGCTCACCGCGGCCGTGCTGCTGCAAAAGGCGGGACTGCGCACGCTGTGCCTGGACCCCAAGCTCTACGCGGGCGGGATGGCGTCCACCGTCGAGCTGTTCGACGGGTACCAGTTCGAGATCGCCGGCTCGGTGCTGTTCCCGACGTCGTCCGAGGTGGTCCGCGAGCTGGGCCTGGACGCGATGCCGACGATCGACCTGGACGTCATGTCGGTGGCCGTGCGTGGTGTCGGCGACGATCCGCTGATCCAGTACAGCGATCCGATCAAGCTGTTCACCCACCTCAACGAGGTGCACGGGGCGGAGGCTGTCAACGGGATGGCGGGGCTGATGGGGTGGGCTCAAGCGCCGTGCCGCGCGTTGGGCCGATTCGAAGCCGGGACGCCGCCCAAGAGTATCGACGAGATGTATGCCTGTGCCACAAATGAATTCGAACGCTCGGCGATCGACGACATGCTGTTCGGATCGGTCACCGACGTGTTGGACCGCTACCTGCCCGACCGCGAGAAGTTCGGCGCGATCCGCGGCTCGATGACCGTGCTGGCCGTCAACACCCTCTACCGCGGACCGTCCACGCCGGGAAGCGCTGCCGCGCTTGCCTTCGGACTCGGCGTTCCCGAAGGCGACACCATGCAGATGAAGAAGCTGCGCGGGGGCATCGGCGCACTGACCGCTCATCTGCGCGAGGTGTTCGAGAGCCACGGCGGCGAAGTGCGGTTGCGTACCAAGGTGACCGACATTCTCGTCGCCGACGGACAAGTAACCGGCGTCCGCACCGAGGCGGGGGAGACGTTCAACGCCCCGATCGTCGTGTCGGGCGTCGCGCCGGACGTCATCCTCAACGAAATGGTCGATCCCGCCGCGCTGCCCGCCGATATCCGGGAACGCTATGCGCGCATCGATCACCGCGGCAGCTACTTGCAGATGCACTTCGCGCTGGCCGAGGCCCCCGAATTCGCGGCGCCCTACGAGATGCTCAACGACCGCGCCATGCAGGCCTCCATCGGGCTGTTCTGCACGCCGGAAGAAGTCCAGCAGCAGTGGGAGGATGCCCGGCGCGGCATCGTCCCGGCCGACCCGACGGTCGTGTTGCAGATCCCGTCGCAAAACGACCCGGACCTGGCGCCGGACGGCAAGCACGCCGCTTCGGCATTCGCGCTGTTCTTCCCGATCGAGGGCGACGTCGATTACGGGCAGGCGAAGGTCGAGATGGGTCAGCGGGTGATCGACAAGATCACCAGGCTCGCACCGAATTTCGAACGCAGCATCATCCGGCACACCACCTTCACACCCAAGCACATGGGGGTGATGTTCGGTGCCCCCGGCGGCGACTACTGCCACGGTCTGTTGAACGCGAACCAGATCGGTCCCAACCGGCCGGGCCCGAGAGGCTTTCTCGGCCAACCGATCCCGATCAAGGGACTGTACCTGGGCAGTGCGGGCTGTCACGGCGGACCCGGGATCACCTTCACCCCCGGCTACAACGCCGCGCATGCGGCGCTCGAAGACCGCTAGCCGAGCCGGGCCAGCAACTCGTCGAGCAGGGCGACGAATTCGTCCGGGCGCGCCGGGGTGAACGCCGGGTTCGGCCGGGCGCGGATGTCCAGGGTGATCAGCGTCGACCGCAGTGGTCGTTGCACGTCCAGCGGCAGCCAATAGCGCGGGTCGGTACCACCCCACAGGGTGAACCGCGCCGTGAACCAGCCCAGCGGCTGGGATTTGTAGGCGCGGATCGAGCCCAGTGCGATGATCTTCGACGTGCCGTCAGGAAAGTGGTAGCGCCGCAACGTGATCGCAGCCCGGTCCAGCTGCACCAGGCCGTCGTCGTAGGTATCGGTCATACCCGGCGGCTCCGCAGCGCGTGACCGCGGGTGGTCAGGCAGCGGCCGTTGTCGAGCCGCCACTGCCAGCCATGCAGATTACAGGTGAGGGTGTCGCCCTCGATCACGCCGAATTTCGACAGGTCGGCCTTGAGGTGGGGGCAGCGGCGCGCAATCTCCCAGCCGTCCATGGTGATCGACGCGGAGTCGTCATGCGTTTCGGCGAACCAGCCGTCGGCGTAGGCAATGCGTTCGTCGGTCAGACACTTGAAAAAGGTGTACAGGTATTCGTTGTAGCCGCCGACCCGCCATGCCCGGAAACGCGTGGACAAGAAGATGGTGTTGACCCAGTCCGGTTCCCGATCGCGCAGCACGGTGCGCACCAACTCGGGGGCGATCGCAAAGCCGTAGCGGAACTTCTCATGCGCAATGCGTTCGCGGACAATCCGTTTCGGGAAGTCGAGGACCACCGTCTCGGAGCCGATCACCAGCTCGACCGGGTAGCCGATGCCGTCACATATCTCGTCGCTCTGCAGCATGATCGGCTCGAACAGGGCGCGCAGCGGTTCCAGCAGCGGCTCGCCGGCCGCGGGTGCCCAGCCGGCCCGCTCGGCGGCCAACACCGGGGCCATCCGTTCGGCGTAGTCGGCGATGTAGGCCGCCTTGCCCGTGGTGAAGATGGCCTCCACGTCGTCGTCGGGCAGCGGATGCTGTAGCGAATTCAGCGACGTGCCGGTGAAATCCGCGACGGACCCGGGAATCATCAGCAGGCCGCGATCGTGCCCGTGGCGGCGCATCTGGTCCAAGAACACCAGTTGGTCCGGGAAGATGTTGGCCGGGTCGCCGTGGTCGTCGTTGAGGTGTCGCAGCTCGGGGTCCAAAAAGCACGGCGGTCCCGCGGACGGCACCACCCAGGTCGCACCCACCTGCGCGATGTACTGGCGAGCGCGATCCATTTGGCGCTGCCGCTTCTGGGTACCGAACGATGCCTTGGCCCGGGCCGGCATGTCGTAGACCATCGGATACCAGATCGCCCCGGAATACTGCAGCAGGTGGACGTCGATATGCCCGAACTCGGTCGCCAGCATGTCCAGATCGACCGGGCGGGCGTCGTTCATGTTGAAAAGCGTTGTCTCGCCGTCGGACACGACGAGGGCCGAGTCGCCGATCGGGCCGTCGGCGGGTGCCCGCAGCGCGACGACCATGACGTCCAAGTCGCCCTTGGGTCCGCCGACGTGGTGCTTGACCGAGTCGCTGGTCTCGAAGAACCGGTGAAAACCTATTTCCTGCAGTTCATTTCGAAGATCCGGCACGGGGAAGTCGGGCAGTAGCACCACCGCGCCCTTGTTGACGTGATCGCGCAGCAGGTTCGCGTCGAAGTGGTCCTTGTGCAGGTGTGAGACATACAGGTAGTCGCAGTCGCCGAGCCCTTCCCAGTCCAGCGCGGTGTTGTCCGGGAACGGGAACCACGACGCGAAGTAGGCCGGATTGACCCAGGGATCGCACAAAATGCTGCCCGCCCGGGTTTGGATCAGAAATCCGGCGTGGCCGACGCTCGTGACCTGCACAAATGCCTTTCGAATGGTTCTGTTGAATCGCTTCGAGCTTAGCGTGAGGTGATATCTCAGGTTGGTTCTAGGCCTGCCACAGCCGACGGTAATAGTCGATGCGCACGGGGTCTGGCTCGACGCCATAGGCGGTGAAGAACTCGGACTCCCAATTCTGGCCGGGATAGTTCCAGCCCAGCGAGAGCGTCGCGACCGCCAGATCGGCCCATCGATCCGCCACCCCGAGGTCGCCGACGTCGACGTGACCGCAACAACGGCCGCCGTCGTCGATCAGGGTGTTGGGTGCACACGCGTCACCGTGGCAGACGACCAGCCGATCGACCGGCGGGGGTGCGCCGACGCGGCTGCGGGCAGCCGGGGGCAGGGCGGCCAGCCGGCCGGCCGGCGACCATTCGAAAGGGCATGTGGCCGTCGGCAATCCGTCGTGCAGTTCGCGCAGCCCGGCACCGATCGCACGCACCGCCACCGTCGGGGCCGCCAGCCACCGTGGGTGCACCGCGGAAAGTCCCGACAGTCCGCGGGTGTGCAGCCAGGCGCGGTCGTCGTCGACCCCGAATCCGAGCACCTGCGGCACCGCCGCATACCGCGCCGCCCAGCGCAGCCGTCGCGCTTCGGCGGCGAAGTCGGTGCCGCGTGCGTTAGCTGTCTTGACGAATTCCGGGCCGGAACCGCCCTGGCCGAGCCGGAAGGTCACTCCGTTTTCCTCGTTGACCCAGACCGCGCGTACGGGCCGGCCCGCGGCGAGGTGGTCGACGATCGCGGGGACCGGCGGCGGCGGCGACGGGAAGCTCACGGGTCACCTCTTTTCACCACTTCAGGCGGCTCACAGTCGGGCGCACTAGGCTGACAACCTGTGGAACCGGTATACGGGACTGTCATCGCGCTTGCTCGCCTGGTCTGGCGTCTCCAGGGCCTGAAGATCACGGTCTCCGGCGTCGAGAACCTACCGACCAGTGGCGGCGCGGTGATCGCGATCAACCACACCGGCTACCTCGACTTCACGTTCGCTGGGCTGCCGGCGTATGAGCAGGGATTGGGCCGCAAAGTGCGGTTCATGGCCAAGCAAGAGGTGTTCGACGACAAGATCACCGGTCCCATCATGCGCAGCCTGCGCCACATCCCGGTGGATCGGCAGGACGGGGCCGCGTCCTACGAGGCGGCCGTGCGCAACCTCAAGGACGGCGAGCTGGTCGGCGTCTACCCGGAAGCGACGATCAGCCGCAGCTTCGAGATCAAGGAATGCAAGAGCGGTGCCGCCCGGATGGCCGTCGAGGCCGGGGTGCCGATCGTTCCGCACATCGTCTGGGGTGCGCAGCGCATCTGGACCAAGGGCCACCCGAAGAAGCTCCTTCGCCCGAAGGTGCCGATCACGGTGCTGGTCGGCGAACCGATCGAACCGACCCTGGGCGTGCCGGAACTGCGGGGGCTGCTGCACTCGCGGATGCAGCATTTGCTGGAACGGGCGCAGGAACAGTACGGGCCGCACCCGGCCGGCGAGTACTGGGTGCCGCGCCGGTTGGGCGGCGGCGCGCCATCCCTGGCCGAAGCCGCTCGGATGGACGCCGAGGAGGCGGCCGCGCGGGCAGCACGGCGGGCCCAGGCAGCGGGGGCGCCGGAGTAGCCGCCGATGGTGGAGCCGACCTATCGCACGTTGGAGATCCTGTCCCAGCTGGGAGTCTTCGCCTCGGGCGCCAGGATCAGCTACGGCGGGGTCGAGAACATCCCCGATCGCGGGGGTGCGGTGGTCGCGATCAACCACACCAGCTACGTCGACTGGCTCCCGGCCGGGCTGGCGATGCGCCGGCGCCGGCGTCGGCTGCGGTTCATGATCAAGGCCGAGATGCAGCAGGTGAAGGTGGTCAACTTTCTGATCAAGCGCACCCACACCATTCCGGTGGACCGCAACGCCGGTTCGGGCGCCTACGCGGTGGCCGTGCAGCGGCTTCGCGAGGGGGAGCTGGTCGGGGTATATCCCGAGGCCACCATCAGCCGCAGTTTCGAACTCAAGGAGTTCAAGACGGGTGCGGCCCGGATGGCGCGGGAAGCCGACGTCCCGATCGTCCCCGTCATCGTCTGGGGTGCGCACCGGATCTGGACGAAGGACCATCCCCGCAGCATCGGCCGCCACAAGGTGCCGATCACCGTGCGGGTCGGACCGCCGCTGCACGCCGACGACGACATCGCCCAGACCGACGACGCGCTGCGCGAGGCGATGACCAAGCTGCTCTACGAGGCGCAGCAGCAGTATCCGCACCCGGTCGGGGAATTCTGGGTCCCGCACCGGCTGGGCGGCGGGGCGCCGACGATGGCCGAGGCGGCGCAGATCGAGGCTGACGAGGCCGCGGCGCGTGCGGCGAACCGCACCCCGCGCCAGTAGCCTTACTGCGGAGGAGAAGACATGGCAGAGGGGTTTTACCGGTTCGGCGAATTGATCGTTCCCCCGCTCGTCGCGATGAACGGGACCAAGTTCACGTTCCACGGACTGGAGAACATTCCGCAGCGCGGCCCGGCGCTGATCGCGCAGAACCACACCAGCTACCTGGACTGGCTACCGTCGCTGTTCGCCGCGCGGGAACGGGGCCGGCGGATGTATTTCATGATCAAGGCCGAGATGGCCGACGTGAAGGCCGTCGACTACGTGATCAAGCACGCCAGGCTCATTCCGGTGGACCGACGAAACGGGCATGACGCCTTCGCGACGGCGGTGCAGCGACTGCGGGCGGGCGAACTGATCGGAATGCACCCCGAGGCCACCATCAGCCGCAGTTTCGAACTCCGGGAATTCAAGTCCGGTGCCGCGCGCATGGCGTTGGACGCACAGGTGCCGATCGTCCCGCTGATTGTCTGGGGCGCACACCGGATTTGGCCGAAGGATCATCCAAAGAAGGTGTTCCGCAACAAGATTCCGATCACGGTGTCCGCCGGGCGCCCGATTGCTCCGCACGGTTCCGTCGAGCAACTCAACGCGACGCTGCGCCGCGCGTTGAACGAGTTGCTCTACCGGGTGCAGGAGGAGTATCCGCATCCGCCGGGCGAGTTCTGGGTGCCGCAGCGCCTCGGCGGTGGCGCACCGAACCGCGATGACTCCCAGCAGATCCGGCTGGTCGAACTGCAGCAGCGGGCCCTGAAGTACGGGACCGACGGAGTCACCCGGCCGGGCGAGAAGCAAAGCGGACGGCATTGACGAGGGCGGCCGGCCCGGCGGGCGGATCGCCTGAGTGACGGCTCAATGACGGCGCCGACTTCGCGGCCGGCGCTTATCGCCTGCGACGTCGACGGCACCCTGTTCGACGACGACGAAACCATCACCCCGCGTACTCGTGCGGCGGTGCGTGCCGCCGTGGCTGCCGGCGCCAAATTCATTGTGGCGACCGGTCGTCCACCGCGCTGGATCCGTCCCATCGTCGACGAGCTGGGCTTCGCGCCGATGGCCGTGTGCGCCAACGGCGCCGTCATCTACGACCCCGCCACCGACCGCGTGGTGTCGACACGCACGCTGCCCGTCGACACCCTGGCCGAACTGGCCGAGCTCGCGACCCGCGTGATACCGGGGGCTGGTCTGGCGGTGGAGCGGATCGGCCACAGTGCCCACGACACGGCGACCCCGCAGTTCGTCAGCTCGCCGGGCTATGAGCATGCGTGGCTGAATCCGGACAACACCGAGGTGTCGATCGAAGACCTGCTCAGCGCGCCGGCCATCAAACTGTTGATCCGCAAGGCCGGTGCCCGCAGCGCGGACATGGCCGCCGAGCTGGCCAAGCACGTCGGCGTCGAGGGCGACATCACCTACTCCACCAATAACGGCCTGGTGGAGGTGGTGCCGCTGGGAATCAGCAAGGCCACCGGCATCGAGGAGATCGCCCGGCCGCTGGAGATCGTCAGCGACGAAGTGGTGGCGTTCGGGGACATGCCCAACGACCTGCCGATGCTGCGGTGGGCCGGTCACGGCGTGGCCATGGGCAATGCCCACCCCGAAGTGCTTGCCGCCGCCAACGAGATCACCGCGCGCAACAGCGACGACGGCGTCGGACGCGTGCTGGAACGGTGGTGGGGCTAGCCCGGCCGCGCCGGTGCTTATCTCTGCCGAAGCCTCAGCAAATGTGGCAGACTGCCCGCGTGCCCGCCTTCCGGCCTGTTGCCCCTCGTCAGGTGTTGTAGTGGGGTCGCAAGACGAGCCGCCGAAGGGCGGTGAGCCCATCGACGACAACCCCGACGATGTGGACGCCAGGGCCGGCGATAAGCCGGAGCCGGACAAGCTCACCGGCAGCGACGAGGCCGAGCAACCCGAGGACGACCCCGGACGATTCCCGTCCGGCGGCAGCATGGAGTTCCAGGACGCGGCGACGACGAAGCCACGCCCACCCACACCGGCCGAACAGCGGGCCCGGGCCAAGTACGAAAAGAAGCAGAAGGAGCTGGAAGAGGCGCGGCTGGCCGCCGAGCAGAAGCGCCGCCACCAGCGCCGGGCGTTGATGGGCGCCGCGGCCGCCGTGGGCGTGGTGGGCCTGGTGGCCGGCCTCGGATATTGGATGTTGTCGGAACCGGCGACCGTCACCGCCCAGTGCGTCCAGGACGATTCGAGCGGTCAACCGGTGATCGTGCCGGACAGTTACTGCACCGGCCACACCGAGGGACTCAACGGGTTCTTCTACTACGGCGGGCACCAATACCGTTACTACTACGGTAGTTCGGGCTCGGTGGGTTCGCGACCGAGCGGTGGGACGACGACCGCGCCCAAGGGCGCCAACATCACCACCAAGTCAGGGAGCAGCATTTCGCGCGGCGGCCTGGGCGGCTCGTCGCCCGGGAAGAGTAGCGGCTCGTGAAGCGCGCCAGGCAGCGACCGCGGCCGAACTGGCAGACGATCGTCGAATCGCAAGGCCTGGTGTATGGAACGCCCGCGCGTGACGCCAGGGGCCGCGACCGCCCGTACTGGGACGAATCGGTGTATTACGAGTTCGAGATGGACGAGATCCTGGCGCTGGAAGCCGATGTCGAACTGCTGCACTCGATGTGCCTGAACGCCGTCGAGCAAGTGGTGCTGATGGAGCGCTACGCGGAATTCGGTCTGCCGGAATGGAGTTGGCAGCCGATTGCCGAATCGTGGCGGCGCGCTGACCCACATGTGTACGGCCGCTTCGACTTACGCTACGACGGGCGGCGGCCGGCGGTGCTGCTCGAGTACAACGCCGATACACCGACCACGCTGCTGGAAGCCGCTATCCTGCAATGGTATTGGCTCAAGGACTGCTTCCCCGGCGATGACCAGTGGAACTCCCTGCACGAACAGCTGGTCGACCGGTGGAAGCAGCTGCGCGATCTGCTGCCCAACGACGAGCTGCACCTGAGCTGGTCGGGCATGGAGGCCACCGGCGAAGACCAGATCACCACCACCTACATGCAGGAAACCGCCGCGGAGGCCGGCTTTGCGACCGTAGGCCTGACGATCGAGGACATCGGCTGGGACTCCGCGCTCAAGCGCTTCGTCGACCTCGAAGAGTCACAGATCCACGCGGTCTTCAAGCTCTACCCGTGGGAGTGGGTGCTTGACGACGAGTTCGGCAAGAACGTGGTGTCCAGCCTGCCGCAGACGGCTTGGATCGAACCGCTGTGGAAGACGTTGTTGTCCAACAAGGCGATTCTCGGAATCCTGTGGGAGATGTATCCGGGTCACCCGAACCTGTTGCCCGCCTACATCGACGATCCGCATGAACTGACCGAATACGTCCGCAAGCCCAAGCTGGGGCGTGAAGGCGCGAACATCACCGTCGTCGGCGCCGGCATGCAAACCGCGACCGGCGGTGTCTACGGCGAAGAGGGATACGTCTATCAGCTGCTGGACCCGCTACCGGAATTCGACGACATGCGGCCCGCGTTGGGCGCGTGGATCGTCGGCGACACCGCCGCCGGCCTCGGCATCCGCGAGACCGCGGGCCTGATCACCGACGACGGCGCAGCCTTTGTCCCACACCGGATCCCCCAGAAGTGAACTTCTGAGCAAGTGAACGGAGTTGATCGTCGATGACAACCATCGTGGCGCTGAATTCAGGCTATTGGGACCAGGGCTATTGGGCGGTGCTCGGCCGTGGCGCCGGCGCCATCATCTTGTACGCGATCGTCGGACTGATCCTGATGCTGGTCGGGTTCTACGCCATCGACCTCACCACGCCGGGTCCGCTGCGCAAGATGGTCAACGCGGGAAAGCCGAACGCGATCGTCGTGTCCGCGGCGGGCATGGTCAGCATGGCGTTGATCGTGGTGCTGGCGATCTATTCGTCGTCCGGAAAACTGGCCGAAGGCCTGGTGGGGTCGGCGGTCTTCGGACTGGTGGGCATCGTCGCCCAGGTGGTGATGATGCGGATCGCGACCATGGTGATCGGCATCGACATGGACGCGTTGTTCAACTCCGATGAGTTCAACTACGAGGCGCTGATGGTGGCCGCCGCGCAGGTGGCGCTGGGCATCGTGGTGGCGGTCGCGATCCTCTGACGGTACCCGCCTAGCGGGAGTCGCGGTCCCGCAGGCTCTTTGGCGGCACGGTGGACGAGGTGAGCGTGTCCGCATCGATGGTGTGGGGTCGGTAGGGCAGCGTCGGCAGGCGCGCCGACATCGTTGCGACGGGATGGTCGCAGGTTTCGGTCAGCCCGCACAGAAACGCCCATTCATGTTCGTCGCTACCGAAATAGACGACGGTCGGGAAGGTTTCGCGGAATCGCTGCCACGACGCGTGCAGCGACTCGTTGCGCCACAGCGTAGGACAGCCGGCCTGAGCGACGATCACCCTGCCGATACCCGCGCAGCGTCGCAGGAACTCGGTGCCGTAGAGCCGGTTGTGCTGCACCGCCTCGGTGCGTTCGTCGGGAAGATCGATCACCACGACGTCGTACTGCGTGGTGACGCGCTCGACGAATTCCCAACCGTCGCAATAGTGCATGACAACCGGACCGGAACCTGTTTCCGCCCTGAGGAGTTCGTCCACCGTGTAGCCGTAGGGCAGGTGTCGCGCGCACAGCCGCACGGCCTCGCGATCGATGTCGACGTGATCGACGTGGAGGGCGCCCGCCGACACGGCTTGCTGGCTGACCACGCCCTCGCCCGAGCCGATGACGAGCACGCGCTCGATCCGGCCGGCCAGCAGCAGCGCCGGTACCAGCAGCGCCTCGTGGTAGACCAGCTGACTGAATTCGGTGCTCTGACGTTCGCTGTCGCTGAACAACGACACGCCTTGCCGGGTGCGGCCGATCACCAGGTTCTGGAATTCGGTGTCGACGTCGCAGATGACCTCGGCGAGGTCCCAGATTCGGGTCAGCCCCGGCGCCAGCGGTTCGGCGACTTCCCACCGGTTGTCGGAAGGCTCGTCGAAATATGTTGGCAGCGAGGGGAAGCCATTGAACTGGACCGAGGAATAGCTCGCGGTGTACGCACCGGCATCGGCGATCTCGATGCGGTCGCCGGGACTCAGGGTGACCGGGAGCGGATAGCTCTGATACAGCACATCGTCACCGTCGCAGGTCGGACCCGCGATTACCGCATCTCCGACGGGATCACCATCACGGCCGGTGCGCAGGCGGTACCGGATGTACTCGTTTTCGGTCTCGGCGAGACCGCCGTAGCGGCCGATGTCCAGGTACACCCAGCGCCGGGTGTCGGTGCCCGTGCGCACCGCGACCACCTCGCAGCTGATCGTGCCCGCCGAACCCGCGATCGCCCGTCCGGGTTCGATCGCCAGCTGCGGCCGGTTCGCGCCGAAGTGGCGGCGTAGTGCCGCGTGGACCGCCTCGGCGATGACGTCGAGATCCGGTGCGCCGACTGCGTACGCCAGCGGGTAACCGCCTCCGATGTTGATCGTGCCGATTTCGCCTATTTCTTCGAATACGGCCGCCGCACAACGTATTCCGATCTCCCACGCTGACGGGTCCAGCTGCTGTGACCCGACGTGAAAGCACACTCCCTCGGGGCGAAGTCCCAGCCGCGCGGCCCGGTTCAGCAATTCGGCAGCGGCATCCGGGGCGCAGCCGAACTTGTGACCGAACGGGGTCACCGACGACGGAAAGTCGGGCGCGATACGGCATTCCACCGCCGCGGCCGGCGCGCGTTCGGCGATGGCGTCGAGTCCGCGTTCGGTGTCAAACGCGAACCGCCGCACCCCGCGCGCGTGTGCCAGGGCGATGTCGGCGGGCTTCTTGACGGGGTTGCCGAACGTCAGCAGGCGGCCGTCGATCCCGGCGGAGCCGCACGTGTCGATCTCGCCGACCGATGCGACGTCGAAAGCGCAGTCCTCGGTGGCCAGCAGGCGCAGAATCGGTTCGGCGGGGTTCGCCTTGACTGCGTAGCGGATCTGCGCCTGGGGAAACGCGGCGCGCATCGCTTGGAAGTTCTTGCGCACCCGAGAAAGATCGATGCTCAGATACGGCGTCTCGGGCACAGGTCGCAGACTAGTACGCGCGGCAGCGCCGTGTGCGGGGCCCGCGGTCAGGCGTCCGGATGTGCCGGCAGCGAGAAGTGTTCCGGCGGGACGGCCGGGGCGCTCGGGGCCTGTCCAGAAAGCTGCGTGGTGATCCCGTCGAGGATCTGGCTGACGTCGCCGGTGAGGCGGTTGTAGTTCAGCGTGCCATGCTGGAAATTCTGCGTGATCCGCAGCGGCTCTTGGATTTCGGCGCTGGTCGGCAAGCCGAGCGGGCCGCGCTCGTAACTTTGTGCGGCCCAGGCGTCATAGATCGCACCGGTGACGGGTTGTGCTCCGGTCGCCGGCGACCAGTACATCGCGCCCCTGGCGAAGGTGGAGTAGCGGGCACCGCCTTCGGCGTTGTCCTCCGGCGAGGTGGGCGCGCCCAGCACGCTGTTCATCCCGCCCAGCTCCAGCCAGTGCTGGTAGATCGCGCCGCCCTGCAGCGCCTTGATCAATTCCTCGGGTGGGTCGTTGAAATGAGATGCGATATCCCGGATTTCGTCCATCAGCGCGTAGGCGGCGTTACCGGGGCAGTCGGTGTTGCCGACGTCGCGGTGGGTGAAGATGGTCGGCAGCGTCGCAACGGCGCCGGCCGGGTAGGTGGTGTAGTGGCTGCCCGCGGACTCCAATGTCACCGTGCCCTTGGGGTCCACGCCGTCCAGGCCGAGGCGCCAGCCCAGCAACCGGCCGACCGAGCGAAGCTGCAGCGGCGTCGGTGGCACGTCGTCGAAGTTGCCGATCATCGCGACACCCCAGGTGTTGCGGTTGAAGCCGCCGGTGTGGAAGCCCTCGACGGCCTTGGTCAGACCGCCGGCGCTGCCTTCGAACACCTGGCCGTACTTGTCGACCAGTGCGTTGTAGGCGATGTCGCACCAGCCCAACGTCTTGCTGTGGTAGGTGTAAATGGCCTTGACGATGCCCGCCGATTCGAGCGGTGAGTAGTCGTTGCTGCCCGCCGTGTGATGAATGACGGCCGCGCGAATCCCGTTGTCGTACTGCGGACTACCGCAGCGCAGTGACTCGTCGGCGCCCCATTCCTCCCGGCTGATGATGGGCGGCGCCTGGCCGGGCATCACGACTCCGGCCGGCGGCGTCCACTGTGTCTTGACGGGCGCCTGCGGCGGGGAGATGAGGATCGCGGAGATGTTCTGCCCGAACGGTTGTTCCCGGGAGGCGGGGCGGTAGCCCAGACCGTTGACCGGTGCGGCGGGTGGCGCCGCCACGGTTTCCGCGGCGTCGAGCGGGCGGGTGACCGCGATCTGCACGGTCGTCGTGGTGCCGACGAACACCGGATCGGTGCTGCGGGGTCCCTCGGTCGGTCCCGGCGGCAGGGCCGATTCGGCGGCCGGTGGGCCGTTGTCCGGCGCCGCGGTCTCGTACTCGGTCTGGTACCAGGGCCCCCACGAACCGTCCGGGTGCTTAGCCCGCACCCGGGTGGAGGTGCCGGCCAGGTCGCCGGTGAGCGCGACCAGAGAAAACGGCGTCTCCTGGGTCACTTCGCGAACCGTGACGCCGCCGCCGAGCCCGACCAGCGGCTGCTCGGCGAGCTTGGTGTCGTGGGTCGGCCGAGGGGCGGGCGGGGCGCCGTGGTCGCGGGTCAGGTCCGCGACCGCCGAGACCAGGACAACCGTCGCCGCGATGGCGGTCAGCAACATCGTGGGCGGACGGTGACGAGACAACACCAGCTGATGTTACGTGTGTTTCTGATGTTATTAATGAGGCGACACGTTTTTCCGCGTGTCAAAACCGGTCCTGAAACTGTTCGACGGCACCGCAGAGCAGTGGTGACTCTGCGGTGCCGTCAGGTGACAGGACCCCCGAAGTTCTAGACGGGCGGCAGCGCCGGCGGCAGCGCCGCAGCCGCGCCCGGCAGGGCGCCAACGGCACCCGGGAGCGCACCGGCGGCACCCGGCAGGGCACCGGCGGCACCCGGCAGGGCCGCAGCCGCACCCGGCAGGGCACCCGCCGCACCCGGCAGGGCGCCAGCGGCACCCGGCAACGCACCGGCCGCGCCGCCCTGAGCCTGCATGATGGCAGGCATCACCAGGCCCTTGAGCAGGTCGATGGCCTGACCGGCGCCAAGCTGGTTGGCGGCCTGCATCACGTCGTTGACGAGGCCGCCACCGCCGCTGCTGCCGGTGCCGGCACCGCCGATCGGCGAACCGCCGCCCAGCGTCGACGGGTCACCGAGGATCGGGTAGGTGCCGTCGGCACCCGGGTCCATCGGCGCGCTGATCGGCACCTCGTTGGGAGCGCCCAGGCCACCGGGAGTCAGTCCGGCCGGGCTGGTCAGCCCGGGGTTGGCCAGCGCCGGGTTCAGTCCGGCACCAGGCATCGTCGGCATACCCGGCGTGGTCGGCGTACCGGGCACACCGGGCGTCAGCGCACCGGGCGCGGCACCAGGCGTCAGACTCGGGCTGGTAAGACCGGGGGTCAGGCCGGGGCTGGTCAGACCCGGACTCGTCAGGCCCGGACTGGTCAGGCCCGGACTCGTCAACCCCGGACTCGTCAGGCCGGGGGTGCCCAGGCCCGGGCTGGTCAGACCGGTGGTCCCGAGGCCCGGAGTGCCCAGGCCCGGGCTGGTCAGTCCAGTCGTCCCGAGGCCCGTCGTCCCGGTGCCGGCACCGCCCAGGGCGGGAATCGGCGGCAGGTTGACCCCGAACTGGGACAGACCCTGGGTCAGCGCGCCCACCAACTCGCCGGGCAGGTCGGTCATGACCGCGGCCTGCTTGAAGTCGTGGTGCTCGACCGGCTTACCGCTGGCGGTCGATTCGTAAACAAGGAAGTAAGCGCATGGACTCGCCACTGCCAGGGCGGCGACCGCGCTCATGGCTGTCGAGAGCTTGCGACGGCGTCGGTTCGGCACGGAAGTCTCCTCAATTCATCGGTTGTGTCGGAAGATCCCGCCGGTCCGTATCCGGTGGGAACCACACAGAGTCGATGGTACGAGTGGGAAAGCTGTTACTAGAGTGGTGATATTGAATCGTGAGGTATTTGCGACCCTGGGCGTTACGTGCGATTCGGGTCACTGCAAACCAGTCTTCACGTGCTCGAATCCCACCGCGCCAGCCTCGCCAACTGGGGTAGCGCCCTTGGGGTCGGATACCCTAAGCAACCGATGACCGCTCGTTTTGACCTCCTCGTCGTCGGATCCGGATTCTTCGGCCTCACCATCGCCGAACGTGTGGCCACCCAACTCGGAAAGCGTGTGCTCGTCGTCGAGAGACGTCCGCACATCGGTGGCAACGCGTACTCCGAAGCGGAGCCGCAGACGGGCATCGAGGTCCACAAGTACGGTGCCCACCTGTTCCACACCTCGAACAAGAGGGTGTGGGATTACGTGCGCCAGTTCACCGAATTCACCAACTACCAGCACCGGGTGTTCGCGATGCACAACGGGCAGGCATACCAGTTCCCGATGGGGCTGGGGCTGGTGTCGCAGTTCTTCGGCAAGTACTTCACTCCCGAGCAGGCCCGGCAACTGATCGCCGAGCAGGCCGCCGAGATCGACACCGCCGACGCGCAGAACCTCGAGGAAAAGGCCATTTCGCTGATCGGCCGGCCGCTCTACGAGGCGTTCGTCAAGGGTTACACCGCCAAGCAGTGGCAGACCGACCCGAGAGAACTGCCCGCGGCCAACATCACCCGACTACCGGTGCGCTACACCTTCGACAACCGCTACTTCAACGACACCTACGAGGGCCTGCCACTGGGCGGCTACACCGCCTGGCTGGAGAACATGGCCGCCGACGAACGCATCGAGGTCAGGTTGGACACCGACTGGTTCGACGTCCGCGACCAGTTGCGCGCCGAGAGCCCCGATGCACCGGTCGTCTACACCGGCCCGCTGGATCGCTACTTCGACTACGCCGAGGGGCGGCTCGGCTGGCGCACCCTGGACTTCGAGCTCGAAGTGTTACCCGTCGGCGACTTCCAGGGCACCCCGGTGATGAACTACAACGATCCCGACGTCCCGTACACCCGCATCCACGAGTTCCGTCACTTCCACGTCGAGCGCGACTACCCGACCGACAAAACGGTCATCATGCGTGAGTACTCCCGGTTCGCCGCCGACGACGACGAGCCCTACTATCCGATTAATACCGAGGCCGACCGCGCCCTGTTGGCCGCCTACCGGGGGAGGGCGAAGTCAGAGACGGCCTCGTCGAAGGTACTTTTCGGCGGGCGGCTGGGCACCTATCAGTATCTGGATATGCACATGGCGATTGCCAGCGCACTGAACATGTACGACAACACCCTCGCGCCGCACCTGCGCGACGGAACCCCGTTGGCCGAAGAGGAAGGCGCGCGCCAATGACCCGTGCCGACGACGATGCAGTGGGGGCACCCCCAGCCGCGCAGCGGCGAGGGGGACGCAGCGATGAGGTGGGGGTACCTCCCAGCCGCGAAGCGCTAGGGGGAGAGTGGCACCAATGACCGCCGTGAGCTTGCTGTCCCGAATCATCCTGCCCCGTCCGGGGGAACCGCTCGATGTACGCAAGCTGTACCTCGAGGAGTCGACCACCAACGCCCGTCGGGCGCACGCGACCAGCCGCACCTCGCTGGAGATCGGCAAGGAGTCCGAGGTCTCGTTCGCCACGTATTTCAACGCCTTCCCGGCGAGCTACTGGCGACGTTGGTCCATCTGCACGTCGGTGGTGCTGCGGGTCGAGCTGACCGGGACCGGACGCGTCGACGTGTATCGCACCAAGGCCACCGGGGTGCGGATCTCGGTGGAGGGCCGCCAATTCGTCGGGACCGACGAGCAGCCGGCCGTCGTCGAAATCGAGGTGCCGCTCAAGTCGTTCGAGGACGGCGGCTGGATCTGGTTCGATGTCACCACCGACACCGCGGTCAACGTGCTCAGCGGCGGTTGGTATGCGACCGAGCCGGCTCCGGGTACGGCCAACATCGCCGTCGGCATCCCGACCTTCAACCGTCCCGCCGACTGCGTCAACGCGCTCGCCGACCTCACCGCGGACCCTTTGGTGGACAAGGTAATCGGTGCGGTGATCGTCCCGGATCAGGGCACCCGCAAGGTGCGCGATCACCCGGACTTCGCCGCAGCCGCCGCGGGTCTGGGCAGCCGGCTCTCCATCCACGACCAGCCCAACCTCGGCGGCTCCGGCGGCTATAGCCGGGTGATGTACGAGGCGCTGAAAAACACTGACTGCCAACAGATTCTGTTCATGGATGACGACATCCGCATCGAGCCGGACACGGTGCTGCGGATCCTGGCGATGAACCGCTTCGCCAAGACGCCGATGCTGATCGGCGGTCAGATGCTCAACCTGCAGGAGCCGTCGCACCTGCACATCATGGGCGAGGTGGTCAACCAGGCGAACTTCATGTGGACCGCCGCGCCGCACGCCGAGTACGACCACGACTTCGCCGAATTCCCGCTGAATGACAAGAACGATCGCAGCGCGCTGCTGCACCGGCGCATCGATGTCGACTTCAACGGTTGGTGGACGTGCATGATCCCGCGGCAGGTCGCCGAGGAGATCGGCCAGCCGCTGCCGTTGTTCATCAAGTGGGACGACGCCGAATACGGTTTGCGCGCAGGCGAACACGGCTACCCGACCGTCACGCTGCCTGGTGCCGCGATCTGGCACATGGCCTGGAGCGACAAGGACGACGCGATCGACTGGCAGGCCTACTTCCATCTGCGCAACCGCCTGGTGGTCGCGGCGCTGCACTGGGACGGCGAGGTCCGCGGCCTGGTGCGTAGTCACCTCAAGGCAACACTGAAACATCTTGCCTGCCTTGAATATTCGACTGTCGTGATCCAGAACCGGGCCATCGACGACTTCCTCGCAGGCCCGGAGCACATCTTCTCGATCCTGGAGTCGGGGTTGCCGGAAGTTCATCGGCTGCGCAAGGAGTATCCGGACGCGGTCGTGCTACCGGCCGCCAGCGAACTGCCCCCGCCGCAGCACAAGACCAAGGCGATGAAGCCGCCGGTGAACCCGGTGTCGATCAGCTACCGGCTGGCCCGCGGGATTGCGCACAACCTCAAGACCGCCGACCCGGAGAGCCACCGGCGCCCGGAGTTCAACGTGCCGACCCAGGACGCGCGCTGGTTTCGGCTGTGCACCGTCGACGGTGTCACGGTCACCACGGCCGACGGATGCGGTGTGGTCTACCGCCAGCGTGACCGGCGCAAGATGTTCACCCTGCTCCTGCAATCGCTGCGCCGCCAGCGCCAGCTGCTGAGCCGATTCGACGAGATGCGCCGGGTGTACCGCGACGCGCTGCCGGTGCTGTCCAGCAAGCAGAAGTGGGAAACCGTGCTGTGCCCCGCAAACGGGAGGCACCCCCAGCCGGAAACAAGCCATGCCTGAATCGGCGCCGCGCGGCGAAGTGGCCGCGATGGTCGCCGTTCAGTCGGCACTGGCTGACCGCCCCGGGGTGCTGGCCACGGCGCGCGGAATGTCGCACTTCGGGGAGCACAGCGCCGGGTGGTTGATCGTCGAACTGCTGGGCGCCCTGTTATGGGAGCGCCGCCGCCGGGAGTGGCTGGTGGCCGCGGCCGGCACGTTCGCAGCGCACGCGGCCGCCGTGCTGATCAAGCGGGGGGGGCGCCGCAAGCGTCCGCATCATCCGGCCGTCGCGGTCAATGTCGGTACTCCCAGCCAGCTGAGTTTCCCGTCCGCCCATGCCACTTCCACGACGACCGCGGCCATCCTGATGGGCCGGGCCACCGGACTGCCGCTGCCGGTGGTGCTGGTTCCGCCGATGGCGGTGTCGCGGATACTGCTGGGCGTGCACTATCCCAGCGACGTGGCCTTCGGCGTGGCGCTCGGCGCCGTGGTCGCTCGCCTTGCACTCTGGCTCGATAGAAAGTCGAGATAGGTGTGGCCGAAATGAGCGAAGCCGAAATGGACGGAGAAGTGGTGACCGGACGACCTCCGGCCAACTTGATCACCGGCGTGATCAAGGCCATGCGCCCGCGCCAATGGGTGAAGAACGTGCTGGTGGTGGCCGCGCCGGTGGCGGCGGCCGGCCGCGGTGTCCGTTACGACTATGCGGAGGTGGCGTCCAAGGTCGGCGTGGCGTTCGTGGTGTTCTGCCTGGCGGCCTCGGCGATCTACCTGATCAACGACGTCCGCGACGTCGAGGCGGACCGTGAGCACCCCACCAAGCGATTCCGGCCGATCGCCGCCGGCGTGGTACCCGAATGGCTGGCCTATGCGCTTGCCGTGGTGCTCGGCGCGGCGTCACTGGGGATTTCCTGGTGGCTCACGCCGAACCTCGCGGTGGTGATGGGCATCTACCTCGCGATGCAGCTGGCCTACTGCTTCGGCCTGAAACACCAAGCGGTGATGGACATTTGCATCGTGTCGTCGGCGTATCTGCTGCGGGCCATCGCCGGGGGTGCGGCTACCGACATCCCGTTGTCACAGTGGTTCTTGCTGACGGCGGCGTTCGCGTCGCTGTTCATGGTGGCGGGCAAGCGCTACGCGGAATTGCAGTTGGCCGAGCGAACCGGAGCGGCGATCCGCAAATCGCTGGAAAGCTACACCAGCACCTACCTGCGATTCGTCTGGACGCTGTCGGCGACGTCGGTGGTGTTGTGTTACGGGATGTGGGCGTTCGAGCGGGACCGCTATTCGGGTTCCTGGTTCGCGGTCTCGATGGTCCCGTTCACGATCGCGATCCTGCGTTATGCGGTCGACGTCGACGGCGGACTGGCCGGCGAGCCCGAAGACATAGCGCTGCGTGATCGGGTGTTGCAGCTGCTGTTCCTCGCGTGGATCGCAACAGTTGGTGCCGCCGTTGCCTTCGGCTAGTCCGGGTCTCGAGACCATCAAGCGCTTCAACGGCACCATGATGCGCCGCCGGTCCAGGGTCGGTCGCCGGTCGCCGTTCCCATACGACACCTCGGTTCGGGTGAGCCTGTGGGTGAGCGTGGCGGTGGTCGCCGCGCTGTTCGGCTGGGGCGCTTGGGAGCGACGCTGGATCGCCGACGACGGACTGATCGTGTTGCGCACGGTACGCAACCTGCTGGCCGGCAACGGGCCGGTTTTCAACCAGGGTGAGCGGGTCGAGGCGAACACCTCCACGGCGTGGACCTACCTGGTGTACGTCGGAAGCTGGGTCGGCGGACCGGTGCGCATGGAGTACGTCGCGCTGGCGCTGGCGCTGGCGCTGTCCGTGTCGGGCGTGGTGCTGTTGATGCTGGGCGCCGGCCGGCTGTACGCCCCCAGCCTGCGGGGACGCCGGGCGATCATGCTGCCCGCCGGGGCGCTGATCTACATCGCGTTGCCCCCGGCGCGGGACTTCGCCACCTCAGGGCTGGAGAACGGGCTGACGCTCGCCTATCTGGGATTGCTGTGGTGGATGATGGTCCGCTGGGCGCAGCCGTTGCGGAACCGGCCGGACAACGACGTGTTCCTCGGGGTGCTGGCCTTCGTCGCCGGGTTCAGCGTGCTGGTGCGTCCGGAGCTGGCGCTGATGGGCGGTCTGGCTCTGATCATGATGCTGATTTCGGCGCGGACCTGGCGCCGGCGGGCGCTGATCGTCGCCGCCGGCGGGTTGCTTCCGGTGGCCTACCAGATCTTCCGGATGGGCTACTACGGCCTGCTGGTTCCCGGGACGGCGCTGGCCAAGGACGCCGCTGGTGACAAGTGGTCCCAGGGCATGATTTACCTGTCGAATTTCAGCGCGCCCTACGCCGTGTGGCTGCCGGTGCTGCTGCTGGTGCCGCTGGGGCTCCTGCTGACGATGGTGCGGCGGCGGCCGTCGTTCCTGCGCCCGATGCTCGCGCCCAACTACGGCCGGGTGGCGCGGGCTGTGCAAAGCCCGCCGGCGGTGGTGGCCTTCGTCCTCGTAAGCGGTCTGCTGCAGGCCCTCTACTGGACCCGGCAGGGTGGCGATTTCATGCATGCGCGTGTGCTGCTGGCACCGCTATTTTGTTTGCTGGCCCCGGTCGCCGTGATCCCCGTGCTGATCCCCGACGGGCAGGATTATTCGCGCGAAACCGGCTACTGGCTGGCCGGTGCCGCCAGCCTGCTCTGGCTGAGTATCGCGGGCTGGTCGCTGTGGGCAGCAAACTCGCCGGGGATGGGTTACGACGCCACTCACGTCACCTACAGCGGCATCGTCGACGAGCGCCGCTTCTATGCCCAGGCGACCGGGCACGCGCACCCGCTGACCGCCGCCGATTACCTCGATTACCCGAGGATGGCGGCGGTGCTGGCGGCCCTGGACAACACCCCGGACGGGGCGCTGTTGTTGCCGTCGGGCAACTACATTCAGTGGGATATCGTGCCCCAGCTGCAACAGCCGCCGCCGGCCCCGGGAAGTCCCCCCGACAGCAAACCGCCGCAAAAGCCGCAACACGCAGTGTTTTTCACCAACCTGGGCATGCTGGGCATGAACGTCGGGCTCGACGTCCGGGTCATCGACCAGATCGGATTGGCGAACCCGCTCGCGCAGCACACCCAGCGCCTGACGCACGGCCGGATCGGGCACGACAAGAACCTTTTCCCGGACTGGGTGATCGCCGACGGCCCCTGGGTGAAGGTGTATCCGGGCATTCCTGGCTATCTGGACGCGAATTGGGTTGCCCAGGCGGTGGCGGCGCTGCAGTGCCCGGAGACCAAGGCGGTGCTGGCGTCGGTGCGCGCCCCGATGTCGCTGCACCGGTTCGTCTCAAACTTCTTGCACTCCTTCGAATTCACCGCCTACCGAATCGA
The DNA here is from genome assembly GCF_900176255.2 of Mycobacterium ahvazicum. GTDB lineage: Bacteria > Actinomycetota > Actinomycetes > Mycobacteriales > Mycobacteriaceae > Mycobacterium > Mycobacterium ahvazicum. The sequence continues at coordinate 1,172,382 of NZ_FXEG02000005.1, read as the reverse complement.
CCGGGTCCCGCTCTACGAACTCGCCAGGTGTGGCCTGCCGGTGCCGGAGCCGAGTCCACCGCCGCCCCGCGAGTGAATATTGCGTGGACAAATCTCACAGATCGCGAACCCATCACAATTTCCCGGACCAGCACACGTACAGCAAATTCACATTTGCACCGTCACCAGTAGTCGTTCACCGTCCGGCACATGCGGAAATGCCGATTTCGACCGCCCGATGCCGTGCGAAAACCCCACGAAAACGGCCTGGAATGACGGTTTGCCCAGCGTCCTCGATGAGAGCCCGTGGGGGTTCGTGTGGTTCACTAAGCCAGTACTGCCGCGCCCGTTGCGCATGCAGTGCGAACCAATCACCGACGCGCCCTGATGACGGATGCGCCGAAAAGATGAGGAAGCAAGAATGACGCTTGTTGACAGGTTTCGCGGCGCCGTGGCTCGGATGCCACGTCGGCTCGTGGTGGGTGCCGCGGGGGCGGCTCTGCTCTCGGGTCTGATCGGCGTCGTGGGGGGCCCGGCCACTGCGGGGGCGTTCTCGCACCCCGGTCTGCCGGTGGAGTACCTGCAGGTTCCGTCGGCCGCAATGGGCCGCGACATCAAGGTTCAGTTCCAGAGCGGTGGCGCCAACGCGCCGGCGCTGTACCTGCTGGACGGTATGCGTGCGCAGGACGACTTCAACGGCTGGGATATCAACACCCCCGCGTTCGAGTGGTACAACCAGTCCGGCATCGCGACCGTGATGCCCGTCGGTGGCCAGTCCAGCTTCTACTCCGACTGGTATGCGCCCGCCTGCGGTAAGGCCGGCTGCACCACCTACAAGTGGGAGACCTTCCTGACCAGCGAGCTGCCGCAGTACCTGGCGGCCAACAAGCAGGTCAAGCCGACCGGCAGCGCGGCTGTCGGTCTGTCGATGGCCGGTTCGTCGGCGCTGATCCTGGCGGCCTACCACCCCGACCAGTTCGTCTACGCCGGCTCGCTGTCGGCGCTGCTGGACCCGTCCCAGGGCATGGGGCCGACCCTGATCGGCCTGGCCATGGGTGACGCCGGCGGCTACAAGACCAAGGACATGTGGGGACCGTCCAGTGACCCGGCCTGGCAGCGCAACGACCCGTCTCTGCAGGTCGCCAAGCTGGTTAGTAACAACACCCGGATCTGGGTCTACTGCGGTAACGGCAAGCCGTCCGACCTCGGTGGCGACAACCTGCCCGCCAAGTTCCTGGAGGGCTTCGTGCGGACGTCCAACCTGAAGTTCCAGGAGGCCTACAACGCGGCCGGCGGTCACAACGCGGTCTGGAACTTCGACGCCAACGGCACCCACGACTGGCCCTACTGGGGCGCGCAGTTGCAGGCGATGAAGCCTGACCTGCAGTCGGTCCTGGGCGCCACCCCGGGCGCCGGTCCGGCGACGGCCGCGCCCGCAACCGCGCCGAGCCAGGGCACCTAAACCCGGTAGAACACAAGACTGACGGCGGGAACCCTTCGGGTTTCCGCCGTTGGTCGTTGTGCGGTGTGACTTGTTTCACTACCCTGCGGGTCGGCCGCACTTCGGCCCTGGTTACTGTGCAAACACAGCGACTACACGATGGAGGGCGGACATGGGTAGCGTGCGGGGTCTGGCGATGCTGCTGCGGGTGCTTTGCGTTGCCGCGCTGACACTCGGATTCGGCGGTCTGGCGGCCGGAATCACGGGTAAGGCCAAGGCGGCGCCCTACGAGACGCTGATGGTGCCGTCCGGCGCGATGGGCCGCGACATCCCGGTCGCCTTCCTCGGTGGTGGTCCGCACGCCGTGTATCTGCTGGATGCGTTCAACGCCGCGCCCGACGTCAGCAACTGGGTGACCGCGGGCAACGCGATGGGCACCCTGGCCGGCAAGGGGATCTCCGTGGTCGCACCCGCCGGCGGCGCCTGGAGCATGTACACCAACTGGGAGCAGGACGGCAGCAAGCAGTGGGACACCTTCCTGTCCTCCGAGCTCCCCGACTGGCTGGCCGCCAACAAGGGGCTGGCACCCGGCGGCCACGCCGCCGTGGGCGCATCCCAGGGTGGATATGCCGCGTTCGCGCTGGCGGCCTTCCACCCCGACCGTTTCGGCTTCGCCGGCTCGCTGTCCGGATTCCTGTATCCGTCGAACACCACCACGAACGGTTCGATCCTGGCCGGCCTGCAGCAATTCGGCGGCGTGGACGGCAACGGCATGTGGGGCGCTCCGCAGCTGGGCCGGTGGAAGTGGCACGATCCCTACGTGCACGCCGCGCTGCTGGCGCAGAACAACACCCGGGTGTGGGTCTGGAGTCCGACCAACATGGGCGGCGACGCGCCCGCGATGATCGGGCAGGCCGGCGAGGCGATGGGTAACAGCCGCATGTTCTACCAGCAGTACCGCAGCGTCGGCGGCCACAACGGCCACTTCGACTTCCCGGGCGGTGGCGACAACGGCTGGGGCTCGTGGGCCGGGCAGCTGGGCGCCATGTCGGGCGACATCGTGGGAGCCATCCGCTAGCCACGCGGGCCCGCTGGCAGGACGGACGGCGCGGCGCGGCGAGCCGGTACCGTGTATTGAGCAGCAGAAGGCGGGGTGGCCGCTTGCCTGGTAACAAGCTGCGACCTACCGACTCTGCTAGCAGGAGACCATGACCTCGAATGCCCAGCGGCTGCGCAAGCGCCGCCGAATTCTCGCCTGGGTGGCCGCGCTGTCCATGGCCGGCGTCGTGCTGTTGGTGATCGTGGCCGTGGTGACGATGCTGCGCAGTACCGAGGCGCCGCCCAGCGCGGTTCCGCCGGGCATTCTGCCGCCTTCCTCGACGACGACGCATCCGCACAAGCCGCGGCCGGCCTCCCAGGACGCTTCCTGCCCGGACGTGCAGATGATCGTCGTTCCCGGTACCTGGGAGTCGTCGCCGACCGACGATCCGCTCAACCCGATGCAGTTCCCGAATGCGTTGTTGCACCCAGACACCCTGGCGATCGCCCAGCAGTTCCCGTCGTCGCGGTTGCAGACGTTCACCGTCCCCTACACGGCTCAATTCAACAATCCGCTGGGCGGCGTCAAGCAGATGTCGTACAACGACAGCCGAGCCGAAGGCACCCGCGCGACGATCCAAGCGCTGACCGATATGAACAACAAGTGCCCGTTGACCAGCTACGTTCTGGTCGGCTTCTCGCAGGGCGCGGTGATCGCCGGCGATATCGCCAGCGATATCGGCAACGGGCGCGGACCCGTCGACGACGACCTGGTGTTGGGTGTGACGTTGATCGCCGACGGTCGTCGCCAGCAGGGGGTGGGCAACGACATCGGGCCGAACCCGCCGGGCCAGGGCGCGGAGGTCACCCTGCACGAGGTGCCGGTGCTGTCCGGGCTGGGTTTGACGATGACCGGCCCGCGGCCCGGCGGCTTCGGCGACCTCAACGGCAAGACCAACGAGATCTGCGCGGCCGGCGACCTGATCTGCGCGGCTCCGGACGAGGCGTTCAGCGTCGCGAACCTGCCGAATACGCTCAACACGCTGGCCGGCGGGGCGGGCCAGCCGGTCCACGCGATGTACGCCACCCCCCAGTTCTGGAACCTGGACGGCGCCACCTCCACGGATTGGACATTGAACTGGGCGCGTAATCTCATCGCAAACGCGCCACACCCCAAGCACGGGTAACCGCCCGGGTGCCTTGCACATCGCCAAGGCAATGCCGGCGAGCTGGGCAAGGGGACACAGCAGTTAGGTAGGCGGTGCCGAGGGCAATCGGCGGTACCTTGAGATTTGGTCTGCCGCGCGCTGCCGCCTAACATTAAGAGAAAACTAAGAGCGATAAGAGTTTGGTGGTTCCCGACCGGGTGAAGCTCGGCCGGACTGGCGCAAGTTTGCGCCGCGTACGAGGCCGGCCCGCGCGCAGAGAACATCGTCGGCAACGCCGACACCAGAACCGCCGGAGTAACTGACCGGCGAGTGTGTAACAGGAGAGGGCGGCATGGCGTACCACAACCCGTTCATCGTGAACGGTCGAATCAAGTTCCCGGATAACACGAACTTGGTCAAGCACGTCGAGAAATGGGCGAAGGTTCGCGGCAGCAAGCTGGCCTACCGGTTTATCGACTACTCCACCGAGCGCGACGGGGTCTACCGCGACATCGTGTGGTCGGACTTCAGCGCACGCAACCGCGCGGTAGGCGCGCGCCTGCAGCAGGTCACCGAGCCCGGCGACCGCATCGCCATCCTGTGCCCACAGAACCTGAACTACCTCATCGCCTTCTTCGGCGTGCTGTATGCCGGCCGGATCGCGGTGCCGTTGTTCGACCCCAGCGAGCCCGGCCACGTCGGCCGCCTGCACGCCGTGCTCGACGACTGCACCCCCTCGACGATCCTGACCACCACCGAGGCCGCCGAAGGCGTCCGCAAGTTCATTCGCGCCCGGGCCGCCAAGGAGCGGCCCCGCGTCATCGCCGTCGACGCCGTGCCCGACGAGGTCGCCGCCACTTGGGTCGCACCGGACGCCGACGAGAACACGATCGCCTACCTGCAGTACACCTCCGGCTCCACCCGCACCCCGACCGGCGTGCAGATCACCCACCTGAACCTGCCGACCAACGTGCTGCAGGTGCTCAACGGCCTGGAGGGCAAGGACGGCGACCGCGGCCTGTCCTGGCTGCCGTTCTTCCACGACATGGGTCTGATCACCGCCCTGCTGTCACCGGTGCTCGGCCACAGCTTCACGTTCATGACGCCCGCCGCGTTCGTGCGCCGGCCCGGCCGCTGGATCCGGGAGATGGCGCGCAAGCCCGAGGACGGCCCGGACTGCGAGGTCTTCACCGTGGCGCCCAACTTCGCGTTCGAGCACGCCGCCGTGCGCGGCGTCCCCAAGGACGGTGAGCCGCCGCTGGACTTGAGCAACGTCAAGGGCATCCTCAACGGCAGCGAACCGGTGTCCCCGGCGTCGATGCGCAAGTTCTACGAGGCGTTCGAGCCCTATGGTCTGCGCAAGACCGCGATCAAGCCGTCCTACGGTCTGGCCGAGGCGACGCTGTTCGTGTCCACCACCCCGATGGACGAAGCGCCCACCGTCATCCACGTCGACCGTGACGAGCTGAACAAGCAGCGCTTCGTCGAGGTGGCCGCGGACTCGCCGAACGCCGTCGCACAGGTATCGGCCGGCGTCATCGGCGTCGACGAGTGGGCCGTCATCGTCGATCCCGACACCGCCAGCGAGCTGCCGGACGGCCAGATCGGCGAGATCTGGCTGCACGGCAAGAACCTGGGCACCGGCTACTGGGGCAAGGAAGCCGAGACCAACGAGGTGTTCCGCAACATCCTCAAGTCGCGGATCAGCGAGTCCCACGCCGAGGGTGCCGAGGACGACGGGCTGTGGGTGCGCACCGGCGACTACGGCACCTACTTCAACGGCCACCTCTATATAGCGGGCCGCATCAAGGACCTGGTCATCATCGACGGCCGCAACCACTACCCGCAGGACCTCGAGTACTCGGCGCAGGAGGCCAGTAAGGCGCTGCGCACCGGATACGTCGCCGCGTTCTCGGTGCCGGCCAATGAACTGCCGCAGGAAGTTTTCGACAACCCGCACACCGGGCTCAAGTACGACCCCGACGACACCTCCGAGCAGCTGGTGATCGTGGCGGAGCGCGCCGCGGGCTCGCACAAGCTCGAGTACCAGCCCATCGCCGACGACATCCGGGCGGCCATTGCCGTCCGGCACGGGGTCACCGTCCGTGACTTGCTGCTGGTGCAGTCGGGGACGATTCCCCGCACCTCCAGCGGCAAGATCGGACACCGTGCCTGCCGCGCCGCCTACCTCGACGGCAGCCTGCGCAGCGGTATCGGGTCCCCGGACGCTTTTGCCAGTGCCACAGACTGAAATCAGGAACCATGGCTGACACCGAACCTGACCTGCCCGACAACTCCGACCAGGCGGCCGCCGACGGTCCTGGCGGGAACGCGCCCGCCAAGAGGACTGATTTAACGGTCCCCGAGATGCGCGAATGGCTGCGTAACTGGGTGGGCCGGGCCGTCGGGCAGTCACCCGACGCGATCGACGAGTCGATCCCGATGGTGGAACTGGGCCTGTCCTCGCGCGACGCGGTGGCAATGGCCGCCGACATCGAGGACATGACCGGTGTCACGCTGTCGGTCGCGGTGGCCTTCCAGCATCCGACCATCGAGTCGCTGGCCACCCGCATCATCGAAGGCGAGCCCGAACGCCCCGACGACGCCGGCGAAGTCGACTGGACCCGCACCGGGCCGGCCGAACGCGTCGACATCGCGATCGTCGGGCTGTCCACTCGGCTTCCCGGCGACATGAACAGCCCCGAGGAAACCTGGCAGGCCCTGATGGAGGGCCGCGACGCGATCACCGATCTGCCCGAGGGCCGCTGGTCGGAGTTCCTCGAAGAGCCGCGTATCGCCGCGCTGGTCGCCAAGGCCCGCACCCGCGGCGGTTACCTCAAGGACGTCAAGGGATTCGACTCCGAGTTCTTCGCCATCGCCAAGACCGAGGCCGACAACATCGACCCCCAGCAGCGGCTGGCGCTCGAGCTGACCTGGGAGGCCCTCGAGCACGCCCGCATCCCGGCGTCCAGCCTGCGCGGCGAGGCCGTCGGCGTGTATGTCGGTTTCTCCAACCACGACTACCAGTTCCTGGCGGTGTCTGACCCGACGGTCGCGCACCCGTACGCGATCACCGGTACCGCGAACTCGATCATCGCCAACCGGGTGTCCTACTTCTACGACTTCCGCGGCCCCTCGGTCGCGCTGGACACCGCCTGCTCGAGCTCGCTGGTGGCCACGCATCAGGCGGTGCAGGCGCTGCGCAACGGCGAATGCGACGTGGCGCTGGCCGGTGGGGTCAACGCGCTGCTCACCCCGCTGGCGACGCTTGGTTTCGACGAGATCGGCGCGGTGTTGTCTCCCGATGGCCGGATCAAGTCGTTCTCCGCCGACGCCGACGGATACACCCGCTCCGAGGGTGGCGGCATGTTCGTGCTCAAGCGGGTCGCCGACGCCCGTCGCGACGGCGACCAGATCCTGGCCGTGATCGCCGGCAGCGCGGTCAACCACGACGGCAGGTCCAACGGCCTGATCGCCCCCAACCAGGATGCCCAGGCCGAGGTGCTGCGCCGGGCGTACAAGGACGCCGGGATCGATCCGCGCAACGTCGACTACATCGAGGCGCACGGCACCGGCACCGTCCTGGGTGACCCGATCGAGGCCGAAGCATTGGGCCGGGTGGTCGGCCGAGGCCGGAGCGCCGACCGCCCCGCGCTGCTGGGCGCGATCAAAACCAATGTGGGACACCTGGAGTCGGCCGCCGGCGCGGCCAGTCTGGCCAAGGTCGTGTTGTCGTTGCAGCACAACAAGCTGCCGCCGTCGATCAACTTCGCCGGGCCGAGTCCTTACATCGACTTCGAGGGCACCCACCTGAAATTCGTTGACAGCGCGACCGATTGGCCGCGCTACGGCGGCTACGCGCTGGCCGGGGTGTCGAGCTTCGGCTTCGGTGGCGCCAACTCGCATGTGGTGGTTCGCGAGCTGTTGCCCCGCGACCTCAAAGAGCCCGAGGCCCCGGCCCAGGTCATCGCGCCGGCCGCGCCCGGCGCCGACCCGACCGAGGCGCCCACGCTGGAATCGCACTCGCTGCGGTTCGACGACTTCGGCAACATCATCACCGACGAGTATGAGATCCCGGATTTCGAGCCCGAGCTGCCGGGCGTCACCGACGAGGCGTTGGAGCTCAAAGCGGCTGCGCTGGAAGAGCTTGCGGCCCAACAGGAGTCAGAGCCCACCAAGCCATTGATTCCGCTTGCGGTGTCGGCGTTTTTGACCTCCCGCAAGAAGGCCGCCGCGGCCGAACTGGCGGACTGGATGGAAAGCCCCGAGGGGCAGGCGGTTTCGCTGGAGTCGATCGGCCGATCGCTGTCGCGGCGCAACCACGGCCGCTCGCGGGCGGTGGTGCTGGCCCACGACCACGAGGAAGCCATCAAGGGCTTGCGCGCGGTCGCCGAGGGCAAGCAACGGCCCAACGTGTTCAGTGTGGACGGTCCGGTGACCAACGGCCCGGTGTGGGTGCTCGCCGGATTCGGTGCGCAGCACCGCAAGATGGGCAAGAACCTGTACCTGCGCAACCCGGTGTTCGCCGAGTGGATCGAGAAGGTCGACGCCCTGGTGCAGGACGAGCTGGGCTACTCGGTGCTCGAGTTGATCCTGGACGACTCGCAGGACTACGGCATCGAGACCACGCAGGTCACCATCTTCGCGATCCAGATCGCGCTCGGTGAGCTGCTCAAGCATCACGGTGCCAAACCCGCTGCGGTAGTGGGACAGTCGCTGGGTGAGGCCGCCTCGGCCTACTTCGCCGGCGGCTTGTCGCTGCGCGATGCGACCCGGGCGATCTGCTCGCGCTCGCACCTGATGGGCGAGGGCGAGTCGATGCTGTTCGGCGAGTTCATCCGGCTGATGGCGCTGGTGGAGTACTCCGCCGACGAGATCAAGACGGTGTTCTCCGACTTTCCGGACCTGGAGGTGTGCGTCTACGCCGCGCCGTCCCAGACCGTCATCGGCGGACCGCCCGAGCAGGTGGACGCGATCATCGCCCGCGCGGAATCCGAGGGCAAGTTCGCCCGCAAGTTCCAGACCAAGGGCGCCAGCCACACCTCGCAGATGGACCCGCTGCTCGGCGAGCTGGCCGCGGAGCTGCAGGGCATCAAGCCGATGAGCCCCACGGCCGGGATCTACTCGACCGTGCACGAGGGCAGCTACGTCAAGCCCGGCTCGGAGCCGATCCACGACGTCGACTACTGGAAGAAGGGGCTGCGGCACAGCGTCTACTTCACCCACGGCATCCGCAACGCCGTCGACAGCGGGCACACCACGTTCCTGGAGTTGGCGCCCAACCCGGTGGCGCTGATGCAGGTGGGTCTGACCACGGCGTCGGCCGGATTGCATGACGCCCAGCTGATCCCGACGCTGGCCCGTAAGCAGGACGAGGTCGAGTCGATCACGTCGACCCTGGCGCAGCTCTACGTCTACGGACACGACCTGGACATCCGGACGATGTTCACCCCCGCCAAGGGGCCCTGGGACTACGCCAACATTCCGCCGACCCGGTTCAAGCGCAAAGAGCACTGGCTGGACGCGCACTTCAGCGGCGACGGCTCGATCATCATGCCCGGCACGCACGTCGCATTGCCGGATGGCCGCCACGTGTGGGAGTTTGCACCCCGGGGCGAGACGGCAGACCTGGCCGCGTTGGTGAGAGCCGCTGCGGCTCAGGTGATTCCGGACGCGCAGATGACGGCGGCCGAGCAGCGCGCGGTGCCGGGCGAGGGTGCCCGGCTGGTGACGACGATGACGCGGCATCCCGGCGGCGCCTCGGTGCAGGTGCATGCCCGCATCGACGAGTCGTTCACGTTGGTCTACGACGCGCTGGTCGCGCGGGCGGGTGCGGCCGTGGGCGCATTGCCCACCGCGGTGGGCGCGGGTGCCGCGATTGCACCCGTGGCCGAAGCGGGATCGACGCAAGCACCGGTCGCGGGGCCCGTCGAAGAGGACGTCGACGCGGAAACGTTGTCGGACAGCCTGACCAACCGCTACATGCCGTCCGACTTCGTCAAGTGGTCACCGGATTCCGGTGAGACCATCGCCGATCGCCTGGGCGCGATCGTCGGCGCCGCGATGGGTTACGAGCCCGAGGACCTGCCGTGGGAGGTCCCGCTGATCGAGCTGGGGCTGGACTCGTTGATGGCGGTGCGGATCAAGAACCGCGTCGAATACGACTTCGACCTGCCGCCAATCCAATTGACGGCGGTGCGTGACGCCAACCTCTACAACGTCGAGAAGCTGATCGAGTACGCGATCGAGCACCGCGACGAGGTCGAGCAGCTGCACGAGCACCAAAAGACCCAGACGGCCGAGGAGATCGCCCGGGTGCAGGCCGGGTTGCTCAGCGGCGCAACGCCGGAATCGCTGACCGCTCCCGCGCCGGATCCGCAGGCTGAGCCGCAGACCCAGCCGGCTGCACCGCCGTCGGATGTGGCGATTCCGCCGCCGCCGACCGATCCGTCCGGCCCGGCGGGCAACGGCGCCAAGCCGAACCTGGCCGGAGCGGCCGAAGCGCTCAACTCCGAAGCGGTCGCCAAGGCGCTGAACTCCGATGTGCCGCCGCGCGATGCCGCCGAGCGGGTCACGTTCGCCACTTGGGCGATCGTCACCGGCAAGTCCCCGGGCGGCATCTTCAACCCGCTGCCCAAGCTGGACGACGCCAGTGCCGCCAAGCTGGCCGAACGGCTTTCCGAGCGCGCCGAAGGGCCGATCACCGCCGAGGACGTGGTGAGCTCAGAGAACATCGAGGCGCTGGCCGAGAAGGTGCGCCAGTACCTGGAGGCCGGCACCGTCGACGGGTTCGTGCGCACGCTGCGGGCGCCGGTCGAGGGCTCGACCAAGCCACCGGTGTTCGTCTTCCACCCCGCCGGCGGATCGACGGTAGTGTACGAGCCGCTGCTCAACCGGTTGCCCGCGGACACTCCGATGTACGGGCTGGAGCGCGTCGAGGGCACGATCGAAGAACGTGCGGCGCAATACGTTCCGAAGCTGATCGAGATGCAGGGCGACGGGCCCTACATCCTGGCCGGCTGGTCGCTGGGCGGGGTGCTGGCCTACGCCTGCGCGATCGGACTCAAGAAGATGGGCAAGGACGTCGCCTGGGTGGGCCTGATCGACGCGGTGCGCGCCGGCGAAGACGTCCCGCAGACCAAGGAAGAGGTCCGCGCTCGCTGGGACCGCTACGCCCGCTTCGCCGAGAAGACCTTCCAGGTCACCATCCCCGCGATCCCGTACGAGCAGCTCGAGGAGCTCGACGACGAGGGTCAGATCCGGTTCGTGCTGGAGGCCGTCAGCCAGAGCGGGGTGCAGATCCCGGCCGGGATCATCGAGCACCAGCGCACGTCGTACCTGGACAACCGGGCCATCGACACCGCCGAGATCCAGCCTTACGACGGGCATGTGACCCTCTATATGGCCGATCGCTACCATGACGACGCGATCATGTTCGAGCCGCGATACGCCGTTCGGCAGCCGGATGGCGGTTGGGGCGAGTATGTCGCCGACCTTGAGGTCGTGCCGATCGGTGGCGAGCACATCCAGGCCATCGACGAGCCGATCATCGCCAAGGTCGGTGCGCATATGACCCAGGCGCTGAACAAGGTCGAGGCAAATTCCACGAGCCGGACGAGTTAGAACTAGATAGGTAGGCAAGTAGTGACGGATGTAGCGCCTGGGCCGGCTCCTGTCGTCCACACCACGGCCGAGAAGCTAGCCGAGCTCAACACTCGTCTGGAACTGGCCAAGGAGCCCGGCGGCGAGAAGGCCGCCGCCAAGCGCGACGCGAAGGGCATCCCCAGCGCCCGGTCCCGCATCCACGCACTGGTCGACCCGGGCACCTTCCTGGAAGTCGGGGCGCTGGCCAAGACCCCGAACGACCCCAACGCGCTCTACGGCGACGGCTGCATCACCGGCCACGCCATGATCGACGGGCGCCCGGTCGGGGTGTTCTCTCACGACCAGACCGTCTTCCAGGGCACCGTCGGCGAGATGTTCGGCCGCAAGGTGGCCCGGCTGATGGAGTGGTGCGCGATGGTCGGCTGCCCCATCATCGGCATCCAGGACTCCGGTGGTGCCCGCATCCAGGACGCGGTCACCTCGCTGGCGTGGTACGCCGAGCTGGGCCGCCGTCACGAAGCGTTGTCCGGAGTGGTGCCCCAGATCTCCCTCATCTTCGGCAAATGCGCCGGGGGAGCGGTGTATTCGCCCATCCAGGACGATCTCCTCGTCGCGGTGCGCGACCAGGGCTACTTCTTCGTCACCGGGCCCGACGTGATCAAGGAAGTCACCGGCGAGGAGATCACGCTCGACGAGCTCGGTGGCGCCGATGTCCAGGCCCGCTACGGCAACATTCATCACGTGGTCGACACCGAGGCCGAGGCGTTTCAGTACGTCCGCGACTTCCTGTCATTCCTGCCGTCCAACATCTTCGACAAACCGCCGGTCGTCAATCCCGGGCTGGAGCCCGAGATCACCCCGACCGATCTGGAACTCGACGCGATCATCCCGGACTCCGACAACGCGGCGTACGACATGCACGAGATTCTGCTACGGATCTTCGACGACGGCGATGTTCTCGAAGTCGCCTCGCAGCAGGGGCCCGCGATCATCACCGCGTTCGCCCGGGTCGACGGGCGTCCGGTCGGAGTGATCGCCAACCAGCCCATGTTCCTGGCCGGGTCGATCGACAACGAAGCCTCGGACAAGGCAACACGTTTCATCCGGTTCTGCGACATCTTCGAGCTCCCGCTCATCTTCGTCGTGGACACTCCCGGCTTCCTGCCGGGGGCCGAGCAGGAGCGCAACGGCATCATCAAACGCGGCGGCCGGTTCCTGTCCGCGGTCGTGGAGGCCGACGTACCAAAGGTCACGATCACGATCCGCAAGTCCTACGGCGGCGCCTATGCCGTGATGGGATCCCGGCAGCTGACTGCCGACTTCAACTTCGCCTGGCCCACCGCGCGCATCGCGGTGATCGGCGCCGAGGGCGCTGCCCAGCTGCTGATGAAGCGGTTCCCCGACCCGACGACGCCCGAAGCCCAGCAGATCAAGAAGGACTTCATCGAGGGCTACAACCTCAACATGGCGATCCCGTGGACGGCGGCCGAGCGCGGCTTCATCGATGCGGTCATCGATCCGCACCAGACCCGGCTGTTGATCCGTAAGTCGCTCCATCTGTTGCGAGACAAGCAGATCTGGTTCCGCGTCGGACGAAAGCACAGTCTGCTTCCGCTCTAGCCACCACGCCGAGTGTGAGTCTTACGACGCGACACGCCGTTTCGGCGTCGCTCAGTTCACGCTCGGCATGACCAGCGCGCCGGCCGCCAACTCGTCGAACCGATCCAGCGCTTCGTCCGACTCGGCGTCGATGCCGCGCAGCGGTCCGCGATCGGCCAGATACCGCTGCGCGTAAAGCTGGGCCACCAGCGCCTTGCGCTCACCGCCGCGGGTCTCCCGCTCCCAGGCCGCCTGCTCGATCAGCAGCGCGCCCGCGTACACGTCACCCATGAATTGGGCCAGCGGGTACAGACGCGCCTCGGCGACGGTGCTGTCGAGTTTGGTCCAGGCCGTGATCGCGGCATCCAGGTCCTCGATGCGGCGCGCCACCAGCCCGGTGGTCTCGTCGTCATCGGAGACCGACACCGCGTCGTGCAACCGCGCCAACAGCGTCTCGTGCGCCTGGGTCTGCTGGATGCCGCGGCGCACATCGAGACACAGGATATTGTCGGGCCCTTCCCAAATCGTGTTCACTTGTGCGTCGCGCAAAAGCCGTGCCACCGGCCAGGTTTCGATGTAGCCGTTGCCGCCGTGGATCTCGATCGCGTCCGAGGCCGCCGTGATGCCCAGCCGGCACACCTTGAGCTTGGTGACGGGCACCGCGATGCGCTGGCGCACGCTGCGCGGCTGGCGATGGTTGGCGGCGCCGGTGCCGTCGAAAACCATTGCTTGGGCGGCCTCGACGTCGACGATCAACTCGGCCAGTTTGCGTCGCATCAACGGCTTGTCGATCAGCGCGCCGCCGAACGCGTGCCGCTGCCGCGCATAGCACAGCGACTCGACCAGGGCGCGGCGCGCATTGCCCAGCCCGAACAAGGCGATGCCCAGGCGCGCGGCGTTGGTCAACTCCATCATCCGGCTCAGGCCTTTGCCATCGGAGGGGCCCGTCTGGGCATCCGGGCCACTTGGTTCACCGGACAACAGGAACGCCTCGGCGTCGACGAACTCGACCTCGCCGGACGCCACCGAGCGGGTGCCGAGCTTGTCCTTGAGCCGGCGCACCCGCACGCCGTTGCGCGAACCGTCGCGGCGGGTGCGCAGCACCAGGAAGTTGGCGATGCCGCGGGTGGAGTCGGGCGCCCCCTCCGGCTTGGCCATCACCACGAATGCCTCGCCGGCGCAGTTGGACGCAAACCACTTGAATCCGTTGAGCAACCACGAGTCACCGCTGCGCCGTGCCGTCGTCTCCAGCATCCCGAGGTCGGAGCCGCCGGTGCGTTCGGTCAGCAGCTGCGCGGTCTCGCCGGCCCATTCACCGGAGGCGAACTTGGCCTGCACATGCTCGGCCACGTCGGCCGGCGCGTAGGCGGCCACCAGCGACTGGACCATGCCGCCGCCGGTGCCCAGCGCGCAGCCCATCCCGATGTCGGCCTGGTTGAGTAGATAGTTGGACGCGAACAGCGCCAGCCCGGAGCTCACCTTCGCGGCCCGCGCGTCGGTGCGCAGTGCCTGCTGAGCCGCCAGCACCGCGCGCTTGGACTGGGTGAACGACGTCGGCATGACGACCTGGCTGACGTCGTGTCCCCACCGGTCGTAGCGCTCCAGCCGCGGCGGGTTGCGGTCCGTTTCCTCCGCCCAGCGGGCGACCGGGCCGCCCATCAGTTCACCGATACTGGTCAAATGTGGCTCTACGACCGCTAATTCATCCGGCCGCAGATAGTAGGCCATCGTGAACTGCAGCGTGGGGTCGGTGCGGTACCAGTTCAGGCCGACCGCTCCGGTGTAGTTGTCCGTCTGGTAGCGCCGCGACTTTTCCTCGGTCCAGAAGGGCAGCCGGTCCACGGCCTCAACGTCGTAGTCGCTCATCCCGCGACGGTATTACAGCCCGGACTCCGGGTGAAGACGCTGCGCCGTACGGTTCAGCTCTTCACCGGCCCGACAAGAAAGAGCAGACGGAAATTGCCGATCTGGATCTCGTCGCCGTCGCTGAGCACAGCCGAGTCGACAGGCTCACGGTTGAGATAGGTCTTGTTCAGGCTGCCGAGGTCGACGATGTGGAATTTGCCGTCTTCCCTGCGGAATTCGGCATGCCTGCGGCTGACCGTGATGTCGTCGAGGAATACGTCGCTGGCGGGATGCCGGCCGACCGTGACGACGGGCTGATCCAATCGGAACTGCGATCCGGCATTGGGACCGCGTTTCACCACCAGGACGGCCGTCCCGCTTCCCACCGTCCGCATATCCTCGACGGCTGCCTCCGCGATCGCCGCCGAGTCGTCGAAGTCGCTGGGCACGCCGTTGCGTAACGCAGCGGGCATCCTGGTGGTCCGCTGCGGGATGTGTTCTGCTGCCGCGGTCATCGTTACCTCTCGGCTCGATCAGGACTCGATCAGGCGGCTCGGGGTAACTGCGGATCGGTGCTCACGGCCTGCGGCTCCGGCCGATGCGGTAGCGGAACCCAGCCGGCGTAGGTCAGGTACAGCCCCACCAGCGCGAATGCGATGCAGATCGCCATCCACCATCCCTGCGCACCGATCATGCTGCTGGCGACCGTCGCGAAGGCCTTGGGAAAGGCCAACAGAAGCACGCCGCGCAGCGTGATGAGCCAGCCCGTCAGCGACACGATGATCGCGGCGGCGCCGTTCCAATACTGGTGGGTCGCCACGATGACCAGGCCGAAGGCCAGGATGAAGGCACCAGCCACCCACGACCACAGCGGGCTTGCCTCGAAGTCTGAAAGGACCGCCTGCATGTCCGACGCGCGCGCCACGGCCGTGACGTCGACGATGACCAGGAACGGGCCGAGCACGCGGGCGAACATGCGTGTCTTGGCCTGCGCTTGCGGTGAAGCGTCCATTGCCGTGCCTCCGTGGTGTGCTGGTTGTTCACCCTCATCGCAGCATTCGATGGCGTGCTGCGGTAGGGACGGAAGTCCCGTTCGGTTGGGAAATTCGTCAGTGGTGACTTACGGCCCTCGCCGAGCGTGCGAGCCGGGCGCATGATCGGCCCAGAGGTCACAGAGCGAGGGAGACGGCGATGAAGGCCGACGTGGGTGACTGGCTCGTGCTCAAGGGCACCACGACCGGGGTAGTGGATCAGCGCGGCTTGATCATCGAGGTGCGCGGCGCGAACGGTGCACCACCGTTTGTGGTGCGCTGGCTCGCCAGTGGCCACGAGGCGACGGTGTTTCCGGGTTCGGATGCCATCGTCGTCACGGCGGCCGAGCAGCGACGGTCCGACGAGCAGGTACGCGAACGGGTAGCCGCAATGCAGTCGGAGCTGACGCATCACCATTACCAGTGACGGTGTTGCGCCGGCCAGTGGGTGTTAGACCGGCGCGACGAACTCCGAGGTGTAGAACTCGGCCGGACTCTGCGAGTGCGGATTCGGACGCTGGATAACGACCCAGACGCCCGTCGTGCCTGGGCGGATGGTGTCGGAAACGGTCACCGTTGCGCCGCCGGCGGGGTCGGTGTCCATCCCGGAAAACGCGGTCCCGGGATCCCCGGGACCACAGCCACCCGACCCCGGCCGGGGTTCCTGAATCAAGCCGACGTCGAAATGGGCTCCCGGTTCGGGCGCGTCCGACAAGTGCACCTCGGCAATCGCTTTCCCTCCGGCGGAATGGACAATGACCGACCCGGTGCCGAGGGCAGATTGCGGCACCATAGGTACGGTACTTACCAGACTGAAATCGCAACGCCGCAATTTGCTGTCCAAAACGACTGTTGTCCCGGCTTCGGCCCCCGCGGTGGCGATCCCCGTTGTCGCCACCGTCGACATGGCCGCTATGAATGCCGCCCGGTATCCGGCGCGGCGTGTTCGTGTGTGCATAAGGTCCTCGATCCCTCCCCTGCTGTGTTACCCGGATCACAGCGGAGTAGGTATTGACCCTTATTTGCTGAATTTAAACCAATTCAGCGAATTACACCTGTGCCAATTTAATAGCTCTATTCGACCGGTGACTAATTATGATTTCCGCATTTCGTAAAACCCTTGCAAGGCAGCCGTTTTCGTCGGGCCCTTTTAGGGCTTGATCCGGATCTGGCCGGGCGACCACCATCCGGTGCGCGTCGCGGTGCCCAAGTCGAGCTGCGCGGGCTGGGCGTCGGCGATCGTCTCGAACCGGCGCAGTGACCCCCAGTCCCGGCCCCAGTCGTGGGACAGGTAGGTCGACATCACGTGGGCACGCAGCAGCAGGTCGGTGATGCCCAGCAGGCCGCCGTTGACGCCGTCCTGCCAGGTGTCGGTGTCCTGCTTCTTGGCGTTGTAGTCCGGGGTGATGCGGAACCGCGGGATCTCGGTGACACCGTTGACGTGCAACATCGGTTGCTGGCACGGGAACGCCAACCCGACCGCCCAGTCCATCAGCACCGGCTGCGTCGAGCCGACGTACTCCTGCAACGAGCGCAGTTCCGGCACCCGCGGCGGGGTCACCGCAATCCAGTCGTCGGCCGTCAGGGACAGGTCCTCGGCCACCACTCGCACCGCGACGGCGTCTGCGGGCATCGCCGAGCGCGCGAAGCGAAGATTGCGCCACACCTTGGGCTGTTCCCCGTACAGGTCGTACGGCACCAGTCGGCCACCCGGCGCCACGGTGCCGCCGGGTCCGGGCAAGCCGAATTCCAGTTCCACGGTCTGCCCGCCGGTGTGGTGGTGCAGGATGCTGTTGCCGGCGATCGTGCCCGCGGCGGTCACCACCACCAGCGGGTGCCCGGCGTCCGGCTTCGGCAGCTGGTACCACGCTGAGGTGAGCCTGCTCTGCTGTTGCGCGCCGCTGGTGTAGCTGCCGGCCACCGGCACCCGCGCGGGGTCCAGCCCGTAGGGCAACGGGAGTAGTGACCCGTTGACGCCCGGCGCCGTGAGCTTGGTCGGCCCGTACCAGTCGTAGTCGGTACCGGGCTGCGGGACCGCGGTCTCCCGCACCGCTTCGGCCAGGGTGCGTTCCGGTATCCCGTTGGGGCTGAACCCCGTTGGGTTCACTCCGCCCAGCGGGCCCAACGGGCCGTAATCACCCGGCTCCGCGGTTTTGACGGGCGCCATGAAGCCGGCATTGCTGTCCGGCTCGACGAGCACGTCGTCGGCCAGCCCGCAGCCGCCGCTGAATTCACGCAAGTTGTCCCAGGCGTTGGAGTAGGTGGGGTACTGACGCACGATGCCGGCCGTCATCGACGCGATGAACACCAGCGCCATGAAGCCGGCCGCGATCGGGATCGGCGCCGCCGTCAGTGCCCGCGCCAACCGGCCCTCGCCGTGGCTCGGGTCGGCGAAGTGTAACCACGCCGCGTACACCGCGGTAATCGCGAAGAGTGCGAAAAAGATTGTACTGATTGAGATTCCGCCGACCTTCGGCATCGAACTGTTGAACGGCACGCCATAGCTCGACACGTACCACCAACCGTTGGTGGTGGCGAAGCACAAGGCCAACACGAACATCAGCGCCGCCAGGAACGCCATGCGATTGCGCGACCAGCGCAGCACCTTCGGCGACACCAGCACCGTCGTCAGCGCGGCCATCGCCGCACCCACCGCGGCGAACAGCCCGAAGTGGTGCACCCACTTGGTCGGGGTGAACATCAGGAAGAACATGGTGCCGAAGATGACACCCATCAGCCGCCAGGCCGGGCCGCGCGCCACTCCGGGAACTCGCTTGCGCCGCAACATGATGAACAACGCGGTGAACAAGCACAGCGCGGTGACCAGGAAGCCGAACCGGCGTGACAGCGAACCGTCCACGGTCGGCAGGATCAGATAGTAGTAGCGCAGGTTCTCGGTGTACCAGGCCTGGCTGGGCCCGATGTCGGTGCGAATCCTGGTGGCTTCCAACACCGTTGACAGCGTCTGGTCGGCGAATACCACGGTGAGGATCACGAAGCCGGCGGCCAGGATCGGGGCCACCAGCGGCCAGGTGCCGACCAGGCGATGCCGCTTGACCAGAATGCGCAGGATCGGACGGCCACCGGCGACCAGCGCGGCCACCGCTATCAGACCGGTCGGCTGGACGCCCAGCGTGAATGCCGCGGTGATCACCGCCAACGCCGCCGGGGTCAGCCGAGAGGCGCACATCGAGCGCTCGATCAGCACGTAGGTGATCAGCGAACCCACCGCGATGATCGGCTCGGGGCGCAGCCCGTTGTCGAACGGCATCCACGCGGTCAGCAGGACCAGGCCCGCCGCCCAGTTCGCGGCCTTGCTCGACGTCACCGCGGGCCCCAGCCGGGGCAGCACCTCACGCGAGAGCAGCAGCCAGCACACCAGCCCGGCGATCAAGTCGGGCAGTCGCATCCACAGGCTGGCGTCGCTGACATGGGTCATCAGCGCCAGCAAGTTGTAGTACCAGCCGAACGGGTCTTCCGGACTGCCGAACCAGCGGAAGTAGTTGGACATGTAGCCGGCGCGATCGGCGACCCGGGCCATGCCCAGGATGTAGCCGTCGTCCGACGAGTTCGCCCCGATCACGTGCCACAGCACGAACCCGAAGATCACCGTGGCGTCGGCGAGGGTGAACTTGCGCCAGCGCGTCGGGATCAGCCGGTGCATCCGGTGACCGTCAAGCTGGTCCAGTCGCCACAGCGCGACCAGCGAGACGATCGTCGACAGGATCGCGCCGACCATTGCCAGCAGCTTCAATGTCGTTGGGGTGGTGGAGAACCGGGTGTCGATGGTCGCCGAGAAGCGCAATCCCGGCGGCGCCGGGCCGGTCAGATCGGTGAAGACCCCGACGATCTGCGGGCGCAAATTGGGGTCGTTGAATCCGCCGCCGAGCGGCTTGCCGGCCGGGTCGGTCAGCCCGACGAAGGTGGCGAAAGTGCCGGCACGCGTGGAGGTTATCTCGATGCGCTGGCACTGTGTGGACTCCACCTGCGCGCGCGACGCACTGGCGATCACCACGTTGCGGTCGGTGACGTCGACGCGCTTGGCGTTGACGACGACGAACAGCGCGTTGAGCGCCGCGTCCTTCCCCTTCTTGGGTGCGGTGCTCAGCACCACGCCGCCCTCGGGCGGCAGCCCGCGCGTCGCGTCGCACGGCACGGTGGCCGTCACGTCGACCGGGCTCAGGGAAATGAGCGGAGCCGTCACGCTGTTGAACTGGCCGTTTTGAGGCCAGTTCAGCATCGCGGTGGTCTGCACGACAGGCAGCAGCGGTGTGGCGACCGACAATACGAAGCCGATCAATCCGGCGATCGTGGCGACCCACCGGGTCACCCGGACGTCGTCACGGGCGGCGGCCTCGGCCGGTCTGTCGACGACGATGCTCATGGCAACGCCCGAATCGGTCCCTGGCGGCTCCAGCCGTTCACGGTCATCACACCCTGTTCGATCACGGCATCCGGCGCCTGATCACTCGGCACCAACGGGAAATACTGCTCAACCGATCCCCAGTCGCGATACCAGTCGCCGCGCAGGTAGGTCGAGATCGTCGACGTCCGCAGCATCACCTGGGTGAACAGGAACGGCCCGCCGGTCTCGCTGGCCTCCCACCCGTTCGACGACGACGCCGTCTGCTTGTGGTCGGGCAGGATGCGGAAGCCGGGAAGTTCGGCAACGCCGAGGTGTTCGGAGAACGGCCGCTGGCACGGGAAGTTCGCGGCGGTGGCGATGTCCATCAGCACGGGCGTCTGCGATCCCATCAGCTGCTGCAGGGTCTGCAGCACCGGGACCCGCGGCGGCGTGAACGCGAACCACTGATCCTCACTGAGGTTCGGGTCGTAGGCGACGATGCGGGCCACGTTGGCCTCCGGCGGCGCCCAGGTCAGTGGGAAGCGCAGATTGCGCCACGCCGGCTCGGGCCCGATGTCGATCGGCTGCACCTCGGCGAGCGGCTGGGTGGTCCCATCGGGGCGGGTGACACCCCACTGCAGTTTCAGCGACTGCCCGTAAGTGAACGTGCCGTCCTCTTTGTACGACCAGATGGCGCCCGCGGCGGATACCACCACCACCGGCCGGTCCGGTGTGCGCGGCGGCAGCTGATACCAGGACGAGGTGGCGGTGGCCGCCAGCGAGTTCTCGCCGTAGCTGCCCATCACCGGGGTGCGGGCCGGGTCGAGGCCGAACGGCAGGGCCACGTTCGACCCGTTCACCCCGACCGGGCCCTTCCCGCCGGCGGTCCCCGCGGAGTCACTCATCGCGGCGTTGGGCTTGTTGGGGGACGCGTCGGAATTCACCACCCCGGGTTTGGTCACCACCGGATAGGACCGCAGGTCGTCGCCCACCCCGCCGGGTTTGAACCCGACCGGGTTAACGCCCCCGAGCGGGCCGTCAGGTCCGAACGTCTGTCCCGGAACAGGTTGCAGCAGGCCGAGGTTGGGGTTCGGCTCGGCCAGCACGTCGTCGGCCATCGCGCAGCTGGTCTTCGAGAGCCCCGACTCCAGCGCGGCCAGGTTGGCTTTGGCCGTGGTGTAGAGCGGGTAGCGGAACACCGCGCCCTTGGCCAGCGAGCCGACCTCGCCCAGCACCATGATCGTCGCGACGATCAACAGCGGAGTGGATGCCAAGACGCGGTTACGCCGGCTCTCCTTGATCTCGGTGTGCCCGGCGTAGTCCATCCGGAAGTGCAGCCATGCGGCCAGCAGTCCGGTCGCGATCGACAGCGCCAGGAACATCGTCGTCACCGGGTGGCTGGCGACGACGGGCTGGATGTCGAACCACGGCACCCCGTAGTTGCCGACGTAGAACCAGCCGTTGACGCCCGACGTGGCGACTGCCAGCACGAACAGCAGGGCGGTCACGTACAGCGCCAGGTTGCGGCGGCTGTGCAGACCGATCCGGGCGAAGGCGAACGCGGTGATCGCGCCGAGCGCTCCGGCCAGGCTGGCGAATGCGCCGAACTGCACCGCCCATTTCGTCGGCGTGAACGTCAGCAGCAGCAGCCCGAGCGCGGTGGTGCCGATCAACCGCCAGGCCGGGCCGCTGGCCAGCCCTTGCACCCGGCCACGGCGCAGCAGCACCATCAGCATGCCGAACAGGCAGAGGAACAGCACCAGGACCGCGAAGCGCCGCGCCATCGATCCGTCGGGGTTGGACTCGACGGTGAGGAAGTAGTAGCGCAGCCAGTCCTGGTACCACGCGATCGTCGGCCCGACCTTGTATTTGATGCGGGCCGACTCGGCGATCGTCGCCAGCGTCTGGCTGCGGAACACCACCACCAGGATCAGCGACAGCGACGCCGCCAGCACGGCCAGTGGCGCGAGCAGCCCGTCGGTCGCCCGTCGGCGCCGGATGATCGTCGCGATGGCCCGGGCCCCGGTCAACAGGGCCGCGACGGCGATCAACCCCTGCGGTGCCAGCGTCACGGTGAGCATCGCGACCACGATCGCTACCGCGGCGGGAGCCAGCCGTTGCAGCGCGATCGCACGCTCCACCAGCATCCAGGTGACAATCACGCCGAGCGCGATCAGCGGCTCGGGGCGCAGGCCGTTGTTGAACGGCAGCCACGCGGCCAGGAACACCACGCCGCCGGTGAGCACCGCCACCGTGTTGGATCCCAGTCCGCCCTTGCCGGGCCCGAGCCGGCGCAGCCCCCAATGGCTAAGGATCAGCCAACAGGCGATACCGGCCAGCGTGGCCGGCAGCCGCATCCACACGCCTGCGGTGCTGACCGCCGCCAGCTTGGACAGCACGGCGAGATACCAGTCGAACGGCGCCTCGGTGGTGCCGAAGTAGCGGTAGTAGTTGGCCACGTAGCCGGCCTTCGGGGCTACCCGCGCGATGGTCAGGTTGTAGCCGTCGTCGGACGAGGTGGCGCCGATGACGTGCCACAACAGCAGCGTCGCGATCACGCCCACGTCGCTGAGCCAAGCGGCCCAGCCGACCCGCCACCAGTTGGCCCGTTGCTCACCGGGGCGGTACCGGGACAGCCACGCCACCGGGGAGCGCCAGTTGACCAGGGTGCCACCGCGGCTGTGGCGATCCAGCATCGCCAGCGCGACGATGGCGACCAGGACCGCCAGCACCCCGGCGGCCATCACCAGCTTCTTGAGGGCCGTCGGCGCCGTGATGAAGCGGGTGTCGATATCGACCCGGGCCGACAGCCCCGGTTGCGGCGCGACCTTCAGGTCGGTGAAGATACCGCCGACCTGCGGCTTCTTTTCGGCGGGCAGCACGCCGGCGGCGCCGGGGATGCCGACGAAGTCCGCCCCGGCCGCGCCCGCGTCGGCCCAGACGTGCAGCACGCTGCAGGCGCCGATCGCCGAGCGCTTGGCCACCGCGGCCACGGTGTCGCGGAACGCGACGACGACCACGTCCTTGTCGGCCCGTACGAACAGGCCGTTCTTACCCGGGTCCACGCCGCCGGTCGGCAATGTCGAGACCACTAATCCGCCGCTGTCCGGCAGGGTGGCCATCGCCGGGCAGGGAATGGAGATGTCGAGGGCCCGCGGCGCCCCGGATACCAGGGGCGAGGTGACCTGAGTGATGTGTCCGTCGACCGTGCCCTGCGGCCACAGAATGGTCGCGGTGGTCTGCTTGACCGGGAGCAACGGCACCACGAGGCACAACAGCAGGCCCGCTAGCCCGGCAACGACGGCGACCAAGCGCAGGATCGGCTGCGGTCGCTCGTCGTGGGGCACGGGGTTCGATGGTAAGCGACGCACCTTTGTCGGTTGAGGATGCGGGGCCGCGCAACGGGCCGGTTGCCGCGGTAAGTGCCGCGCACGTTCGAGGATTCATACCTTTCTCCGGCCAGGTCTGAAACCATTTACTGCGATGACGGCCTCAGGTCTGCGGTTCGGTGTGTTGGGTCCCTTGCAGGTGACCGCCAACGACACCCGGCTGAATCTGGGCGCACCGAAGCAACGCGCCGTCCTGGCGATGCTGGTGATCAACCGCAACCGGCCGGTGTCCGTCGACTCGTTGATCGGCGCGGTCTGGGACGAGGATCCGGTGCCGGCCGCGCGGATCAGCATCCAGTCCCATGTGTCCAACCTGCGGCGGCTGTTGCGCACCGCCGAGGCCGAGCAGATGCTGGCGAGCGTCCCGCCCGGTTACCAGCTCAGCATCGCCGACGCCGACTGCGACCTCGGCCGCTTCAGCACCGAGAAGGCGGCGGGCACCCAGGCCGCCGCCGCGGGCCGGTTCGAGGACGCCGGCAGCCACCTGTCCGCCGCGCTGAGCCAGTGGCGCGGGCCGGTCCTCGACGACCTGCGCGAGTTCGCCTTCGTCGACGCGTTCGCCACTGCGCTGATCGAAGAGAAGGTCGCCGTCCACACCGCCCGCGCCCAGGCAGAAATCGCCTGCGGGCGCGCCGAATCCGTCATCGGTGAGCTCGAGGCGATCACCGCCGAGTATCCGTACCGGGAACCGGTGTGGGCGCAATTGATGACCGCCTACTACATGACCGAGCGGCAATCCGACGCCCTGGGTGCGTATCGGCGACTGAAGACGGCACTGGCCGAGGGGCTCGGCATCGATCCCGGGCCGACGGTCACTGAGCTGCATGAGCGCATCCTGCGCCAGGAACCGCCGCCGCGCACCCGGGCGGCCCTGACCACCCTGAAGGTCAGCGTCGACGCGCCCGTCGTCGAGTCTGCCCCGATTCCGACCGACGGGTCGGTCGTTGTGTTGTTGCGCGACAAGGCCGGAAGCCAGTACCGGCTCCACGACGCGACCACCCGGATCGGGCGTTTCATGGACAACGACATCGTCCTCGACGACAACGACGTCAGCCGCTATCACGCCGTGATCACCGACAGCGGAACCGGTTTCGTAATCACCGATCTGCGCTCCACCAATGGCATCGAGGTGCAGGGCAAGCGCGTCCGCGGCAGCGTTGTCCTTGGCGACGGCGATCACATCAAGATCGGCAGCCGAGAGTTCACCGTCGAAATACGTTCGGAATAGCCGTTATTCGGGTAGCCTTGCCGCCAGTGTCGCGCAGCCGGGGCCGTCGAGGTCGGCCAGTGCCGCCCGGCGCCCGGCCATCGCCATCAGCAGGGCCTCACCCGGGCCGGTGACCTCGGGGCCGCTGCCGTGGGTCCAGTCGACATCGCTGGCCCGCAGCCGCAGCCCCCTGATCCGCCGGCCCGCGCCCAGGCGTGGGTTTCCCGGCACCAGGCCGAGCACCCGCTTCAGCCGTTCGGCCGGCACACTGCGGGGCCGACCCAGCGACCGGCGGATGTCCTGGTGATGGATCGTGCCGTCGACGAGGGCGATCATGCCGCCGAAACCCGCTGTCAATCCCCGCGGTTGGAGGTGGCTGCGCAGAAATACGAGCAGTTGCTGGGTGCTCAACACGGCGAATTCGTCGACCCCCACCTGATTGGCCCGGACCACCCGCCCCTTCGCGAAACGCTTCAACAGCCCGACCATGCCGAGCTCCTCGTAGCTGATCACATGTGCGACAACGTCTTTGACGGTCCACCTGGAGCACAGGCTCGGCGTCTCCCAGTCCTGCGGTGACAACGTGGTCAGGAAATCCGCAAGGTCGGCCCGCTCGTCGTGGGCCATGCTCATCATGGACGGGGCGGTCATTCCCGTACTCCGGCGGTGAGGCCGACGTAGCGCTGCAGGTACAACGGCCACCCGGCCTCGCCGTCGACTCCGTCGGCAACCGACTGCCAGCCGGGGCCGTGCCGGTCGAGGTGGCGGTGCTCGAGCTCGACACGCGTGCGTGTTTCGGACTCCGCGGTGAAACGCACCTCGACCTCGCTGGTTCGTGACTGGTCGGCTTCCGGTTGCCAGGACGGACTGATGTCCCAGGTGAACAACTGCCGGTGCGGGGGTTCGTAGGCCAGCACGCGCGCCCATCGGCACTCGGTGCCGTCGACGCCGCGGTCGTATATGTGCCCGCCCGGGTGGGTTTCGAATACCGTCTCGGCGATCGGGACCGCGAGTAGGTTGTGCTCACGTGGTTTGAAGTCACCGAACTGCTCGGTGAAGACGGCGAACGCACGCTCGATCGGGGCGTCGACGATGACCTGATGCTGAATCTCGGATCTTCGCGGCTGGGTCATGACTCCTGTCCTTCGATCTCGGGGAATTTGGCCGCGTAGTTGGCCAGGGCTTGGGTCCAGAACCGGTCCAGCTCGGCGCGCATCGCATCTAGGCCTGTCGGGTCGAGCTGGTAGACGCGGCGGGTCCCCGCCGCCTGGTCACGCACCAAGCCGGCGCATTTGAGCACCTTGAGGTGCTGTGAAACGGCCGGGCGGCTGACGGGTAGATCCCGGGCCAGTTCCCCGACGGCCGACGGACCGTGCGCAAGGCGCTCCATGATTGCCCGACGGGTGCGATCCGCCAGGGCGACCCACGCGTCACCATCGACTTGGTAAGTCATCACGAACCGTAAGTCTACGCTTACCTACCGCGAAGGGCAATGCCTGCGCGGCACCCCCAGAACATCGAATGCCCAGGTCACGGGCACATGAATTTTGCAAGGATCTCGCAAAGACCCGGCAAGCGGCGCGCGTGAGACTACCGGCGTCGGCAAACAAACCAAGAAAGAGTCGCACAAGCCGACGGCGACAAAAGCGCAAAGGAATCGATCATGAACTGGACGCGGATTATTGCCGGGGCGGTGGTGGCGGGTGGCGTTTCGGCTGCGGGGCTGGGCTTGGCCGTGTTCGCGACCTCCGATGGGCCTCAGTACTGGTGCCCCGGGGACGCGATGCCCGCTTCCCCCGGGCTCACCTGGGACATGACCGTCTGCCACCAATACCACCAGCTTTCCGGCGGCCAAATCGCCGAGGGTCCCGCGCCCGGCCGCCGCTGAATGTGGGATCGGTAGCGCTGTTGACCGGATGCACTGGCGACATGAACGTGAACTTCACCATGAAACGAGTACTCGCCGGGGCGGTGCTGTCGGGCGGATTCGCCGTCGCTGGGTTGGGCTTGGCCGCGGGAATCGGCCAGGCTCAGCCCGCCCCAATGGTGTGTCAGGACGGTGGCACCGTCCCAACCCCGACGAACAGCTGCACCTATCAATGGTGCCCGGGCTCACCGATCATGAAGAACATGCCCAACTGGGACCGAAGCGTTTGTCACCCTTGGTATTTCGATCAGAACAGCCCGGTGACCAACTCGACCATCATCGAAGGGTTCCCGCCGCCGCGGCCGCCGTCGCCGCCCTGCATCCCCTTCATCAACTGCCTGCCGGGGCTGTGACTAGCCCCGGCGAAGCGGAGCCGGGTCCCACAGGCCACTGCGCGTCGCCGTGCCCAACTGCAGACGGGCGGGCTGGGCATTGGAGTAGTACGGCGTCAGGCGCTGCAGCGAGCCCCAGTCGCGCGACCAGTCGTCCTTGAGGTAGGTGGAAATCGTGGTCGCCTTCACCAGCAACTCGGTGACACCCAGTGGCCCACCGCCGTTGTTGTCCATCACCGGCGAATTGGCCTCGGCGCCAAACCGATCCGGCAGAATCCGCCACTTGGGTGTCTCGTCGACACCGTTTTGATGGCCGAACGGCCGCTGGCACGGGAATGCCAAACCCACCAGCCAGTCCAGGAACACCGGGTCCGCCGAGCCCACCACCTGCTGCAGCGTGTGCAGCTGGGGAATCCGCGGCGGGGTGACCGCGATCCAGTGCTGCGGCGCCAGATCTTCGTCGTTGGCGATCAGGCGGACCTGGGTCGCGTTCTCCGGAATCCATGACATCGGCATCCGCAGATTGCGCCACGCGGGGGAGGCGCCGACATCGAAGAACTGGAACGACCCACCCGGGTGTCCGCTGGCCGCCTGGTCGTCGGTAGCCCACTGCATCTGCACCTCGCGGGGATCGAACCGGCCGGCCGCCGAGACCACCAGTAGCGGACCGGCCTTGTCGCGCGGCGGCAACCGGTACCACCCGGAGCGAAGCACGGCGGGCACCTGGATGCCAGGCCGCCAGCTGCCCAGCACCGGAGTATGCGCCGGATCAAGGTTGTAGGGCAGCTGGGCGCGCGAGCCGTTGACTCCGGGCGCGGCGCTGGTACCGCCCTCGGTGCCGGCCTCACTGGTGGTCGTCTTACCGTCTTCGTTGACGAAGCTGCGGTCACCCGGACGCTCCATAACCGGGTCGGCCGAGACGTCGGCGGGAATACCGTTGGGCGTGAAGGCTTCTGACAGTCCGGCGCCCAGCGCGTCGCCCACCGGGCCCGACATCGGCGACAGCATGCCGGCGTTGGGATCCTGCTCCACCATGACGTCCTCGGCCAGGCCGCAGGACTTGCCGGTCAATGCCTCCAGGTTGGACCGGCCCACCGACCAGGCGGGGTATTGGCCGGTCATCGCCAGCGTCAGTGAGACGACCTCGAATGTCACCAGTGCCCACGCCGCAATTGCCAACGGGGACTGGACGATTGCGGACATCCGCGCCCGACTGCGGGTCTTCGGTGGTCCACCGGATGGCCCGTCGGGAGACACGAAATGGAACCACGCCGCCAGCAACAGCACCACCAGCGTCAGCCCGAGCAGGACGGTCGCGAACGCGTAGTGCCACGCCGGGAATGCATTCGACCATGGCACACCGAAATTGGAGACGTACCACCAGCCGTTGACGCTGGCGAACGACATCGCCACCAGGAACAGCACGGTCGCGGAGAACACGGTGCGGTTGCGGCGCGAGCGCATCGCCACCCCGGTGACCGCGACCGCCGCCAACGCGCCCAGCGAGCCGGCCAGCCCGGCGAACACGCCGAAGTGGTGGGTCCACTTGGTCGGGGTGAACATCATCGCGAGGAACGAGATGATCGTGATGCCGACGATGCGGCGGCTCGGTCCGGCCGCGGTGCCAGGAATTCGGCCCTTGCGCAACGACATTGCCACCGTGATGCCCAGCGCGAGCAGCACCGCCAGCACCGCGAAGCGGCGGGCGACCGATCCGTCGGGGCTGGCCATGAACAGCCGCTCGTAACGGATGTGCTCGTCGAACCAGCTCAGGCTCGGCCCGAGGGCACGTTTGAGCGCGGTCGCCTGCAGTTCGCCGGCCAGGGTCTGGTCGCGGAAGATCAGGATGATCGTGACGGTGGCCGCGGCCGCAATGGGCGCCAGCAGCGGCAGCGCCCCGAACTGTCGGGATCTGCGGTGGATGATGGTGCGCAACGGCCCGACCGCCACCAGCAGGGCGCCGATGGACGCAATGCCGGTCGGCCCGGAGAACAGGGTCAGCGCGCCGATGATGCAAGCGATCGCCACCGGCAGCAGCCGGTTGGTGGCCACCGCCCGCTCGACCGAGCACCAGGTGAGCAGGATGCCCAGGGCGATGATCGGTTCCGGCCGCAGCCCGTTGTCGAGCGGCAACCACGTCGCCAGGAACAGCCCCGCGGCCGTCCACGCCGCCGCGCGGTTGGTCTTCACGGCGTGGCCCAGCCGGGGGATGACCTCACGGCTGATCGCCCACCAGCAGGTCAGGGCCATCGCCAGGGTGGGCAGCCGCATCCAGACGCTACTGGTGCTGACGTGCGCCCAAATCGCCAGCAGGTCGTAGTACCACCCGAACGGCGCTTCGGGCGTGCCCAGCCACCGGTAGTAGTTGGCCATGTAACCGGCATGTTCGGAGACCCGGGCCATGGTCAGGATGTAGCCGTCGTCGGAGGTGTTGGCGCCGACGAAGTGCCACCACACCAGCACGGCGATCACGAGCGCGTCGAGCCCGCCGATCGACCACCACCGCGACGGCAGGAAGCGGCGGTGCCTGGTGCCGTCGGCGGTGTCGAGCACGTGCAGGGCGATCAGCGCGACGGCGGTCAGCACGACGCCGAGGATCATCGCGGCCATCTTCAGCGGTGTGGGGCTGCTGCTGTAGCGCGTGTCGACGGTCGCCGAGAAGCTCAGGCCCGGCGGCGCCGGCCCGGACAGGTCGGTGAACACGCCGACGATCTGCGGCCGGAAGTCGTAGCCGCTCTTCTCCCCGCGCAGCGGGGAGCCGGGGTGTTCGGCGTTGGGTCCGTAGCTCAGGCCGACGAATTCTGCGGTGACCCGGTCGGCATGCGCGGTGAAGGTCAGGCGCTGGCAGGCCGGACTGAGGACCTGGCTGAGCGGCGCGACCACGACCGGGACATTGCGGACGATCAGCACCAGCTCGTCGTTGGCGCGCTGGATCAGCAGCCCCCGGTCGATGGCCTTCGGAGCCTGCTTGGGCACCGTCGACAACAGCACTGTCTTGCCGGCGCTCTGCGGTCCGATCAGCCCAGCGGCGGCCTGACACGGGACGGAGATGTTCAACTCGGTGGCCACATAGCCGATCAGCGGCGCTTCGACGCTTTGGAAGGTGCCGTTCTGCGGCCAGTTGAGCTGGGCGGTGGTTTGGTTGACCGGCAGCAGCGGTGTGGCGATCGCTAGCAGCGCTCCGAGCAGACCGGCGACGACGGCCACGATGCGAGCGGTCCGGTGCCTTGCTCCCGCTCCCTTCACGGACCTAGATGGTAGTTCTTCGGCCAAGTCGCGCGCGGTGTCGGTCGCCATCAGCGTCCTGCCGCGGGTTGGGCCAGTGGCCGGCGGATGGCCAGCACAAACGGGCCGACGCTTTGCACGGCGAATCGCGGGTCGTCGAACAGGGCGGCCCGCAGGTCGACGGTGTAGCGACGCACGTTGGGCTGGTTGGGGTAAACGTCCTCGGCGAGCCGCAGCGTGTAGGTGTTGTTCGCGCCCCGGCGCATCAGAAACACCGTCGGCGGTGGCCACGGCGAGGTGTCCAGCGCGTGCAGGAACTCGTCGGGACTCGTCAGGCTGGACCACTTCTTGATCTGCGCGGCCCGTAAGTCGAACTGCGCCAGGGGATTGGCATAGTGCGACGTCAGCCCCTGGAAGCCCCAGTAGGGGTAGTAGGACAGGAAGCTGTAGTCGGCGGTCAGCACCACGGTCTGATCCCGCGGCTTGCCGGTGACTGCCGTGATGGCGGTGTCGATGGCGGAGTAGAACTTCTCGGCACCCGGCGGGCGCCGGTCGCCGCGCTGGCCGTGTCCGTCGGTGTCGGTGTAGGCGATGGTCAGGTCCGGGCGCAGCACGTCGGGAATGTCTTGGCTGAAGGCGATGGTGGCGGTCATCCCGATCGCGCCGGCCACCGGGATGGTCGCCCTTTCCCAGGCCCCGCCGCGTTCGTGGAGGGCAAGCGTGGCCTCGATGAAGCCGAACACCCCGGCGGCCACCAGCAGCACGCTCAGCGTCGGCTGTAGCCGGAACGACAGCAGCGTGGTGCGCGCCAGTGTGGTCAGCATCGACAGCAGCGACCAAAGGTAGATGGCCAGCACGCCGATCGTCAGCGCGCCCGCACGCGTGGACGCTCGCGTGCGCACGACCAGCCACAGCGTGCCGAGCATGCAGATCGCTCCGAGCAGCGAGAACTGCAGCATCGGGAAGGTCAGCTCGGCGCCGTCGGCTGGGAGGTAGTGAAACGCGCTGCCGCTGTTGCTGACCGGATTGCTCGCCGCCCGTATCAGGAACGGCAGCCAGGTGGTTGCCGCGATGGCGGCGGCGATGCCCGCAATGACGGCGATCCGGCGCAGCGGGTCGAGCGCGGCTTTCCAGCCGGCCGCCCGCCAGCGTGAGACGGCCAGCACCAGCGTCATCAGCGCGATCGTGAACGCGGTGTAGCCGAACAGCAGCGAGTACCAGGTCGCGGTGAAGCCGAGGAACAACCCGGCGCCGACGACCGCGGCCCACCCTTGAGCCCGCGGCCGGTCCCCCTCTTCGCCCACTGCCCGGCTGGCCGGGCTTTCGGGCTCGGGCGCCCCGCCAACCGGGCGTCCGGTGCCCGGGGAGCGCTCGCCGGCGCGCAGGCCCGACCACGCCAGCACCAGCACCGGCGGCAGCAGCACGGTGATCATCGCGGTGTAGGGCTCCGGCGAGCTGTAGGCCAGCGTCACCGCCGCGGTCGCGGTGGTGACGATCAGCGCGTACTCGAACCGGATCATCCGCCACCACAGCACCAGCGCAACCGCGATGGCGATGGTGATCGAGGTGATCGCCCACGGCTTGAACAACTCCCACGCCGGCATCCCGGTCAGCGCCGCCGCGCGCCCGCCGATCCAGAACCAGCCCGGCGGGTAGAACGACGGCAGCCCGAGATAGGTCATGTCGTGCAGGGCGGGGCTGTCGGCCAGGCGTGTCAGGTACTCGGTGCGGAACTGCTGATCGACGGAGATGCCGAACAGATACAACTTGGTCGCTCCCAGGGGCATGCCCAACGTCACGACGGAAAACGCCGACACGAACACCAGCCCGCAAAGCTGGGCGACCCACCGCCACCGGCCGGCCCGCCGCCACAGCCAACCGGCGCCGAGCAGCCCGATCAGGCAACCGACCTGGCCGACGGTGGTCAGCGCGTGCAGCTGGTTCGACGACGGGAAGGCGGGCCACTGGACCCGCGCGATGGCGATCAGCGAGGCCACCGAAACGACGGCTGCCACCAGCACCGCCGCCAACATCTGGCCGAGGCTGGCCAGCGCGTTGCGCATGATCAGATGGGCAGCTTGCGGAAGATGGGCCGCGGGATATGTCGCAACACCATCATCACGTACTTGAATGCTGCTGGCGCCCAAACCAATTCCTTACCTTTTGCGGACGCGGTCACCGCGAGGTCGGCGACGTACTCCTTGTCGACGGTCAGCGGCGCTTCCTTGACGTGCGCGCTCATCCGGGTACGTACTTGGCCGGGGCGGATCACCAGAACGCGAACCCCAAACTCGCGCAACGCCTCTCCGAGGCCCAGATAGAAACCGTCCAGGCCGGCCTTGGTGGAGCCGTAGACGAAGTTGGACCGCCGCACCCGCTCGCCGGCTGCCGAACTCATCGCGATGATCTGACCGAAACCCTGAGCGCGCATCTTCTCGCCTAGCAGCACACCCACCGAAACCGCTGCCGTGTAATTGATCTCGGCGGCAAGCACAGCCTTGTGCTGGTTCTGCCACAGCTCCTCGGCGTCGCCGAGGATGCCGAACGCGACGATGGCCACATCGACGTCACCCCCCGCGAAGGCCGCGTCGATCATCTTGGGGTGGCTCTCAGGGTCGGTGGCCTCGAAGTCGATCAGCTCGACCGAGCGCGCACCGGCGGCCTTCATCTGCGCGACGGCGTCCTCACGCCCGGGGTCACCGGGCATGGCGGCCAACAGGATTCGCGCATGCGCGTTCTTCAGGTAGCGCGCGCAGATCGCGAGCCCGATCTCGGAGGTGCCGCCCAGCAGCAGGATTGTCTGCGGGTTTCCCACGGCGTCAAGCACCATCTAGAGCAGCTCCAAACGTCGGGCCATGTCGGAGGCGAAGACCCGCAACGGGTCGGCCTTGCGGCGCACGGCAATCCATTCGTCGATGCGCGGATACATGGCGTGAAAGGTTTCGGCGGTGGTGCGCGAGTCCTTGGCCGTATAGACCCGTCCGCCGAATTCGAGTACCCGGCGGTCGAGTTCGTTGAGGAACTCGTTGATCCCGGGCTTGTTGGGGAAGTCCATCGCGACGTTCCAGCCGGCCATCGGGAAACTCAGCGGCGCGCGGTTGCCCGGACCGAAGAGCTTGAACACATTGAGCGCCGAGTAATGCCCCTGCGTTTGGATCCAGCGGATGATGGCCTTGAATTCGTCAAGCGCATCCGGCGGCACCAGGAACTGGTGCTGTGCGAAACCCGTTGGCCCATAAGCGTTATTCCAGCCGCTGACCAGGTCGAGCATGTGGTAGAACTGCGACAGATTCTGGATCTTGCCGGTGTAGTTGCCGCCCAGGCGGTAATACGTCTCGCCGATCGCCATGAACGACAGTTTGTTCATGGCGCTGACCGGAAACAGGTTCGGCACCGTCAACAGTTGTGGTGCATCGAATTTCAGCGGGTTCTTGGCGAGCTTTTTCGGCAGCTGATCCAGCGTGGCGAGGCTGCCCCGGCTGATCGAGGCCCGGCCGAGTTTGGGTGGTGGGCTGATCAAATCGAACCAGGCGCTGGAGTAGGTGTAGCGGCTTTCGCTGCCGTCGACGTGCACGGCGACCGTCTCGTCGAGGTCCTTGGTGGCCACGCCGTCGGCGATGAAGTACGCGGTCTCGGTCGGGGTCATCGCGATCGTGGCGCGCAACACGATCCCGGTCAGGCCGTTGCCCCCGACCGTCGCCCAGAACAGTTCGGACTCAGGGCCCTCGGGGGTGATCGTGTGCACCGAGCCGTCGGCCATCAGCAGGTCCATCGACCGCACATGACTGCCGAAGCTGCCCGCACTGTGATGGTTCTTGCCGTGGATGTCCGACGCGATCGCGCCGCCGATGGTGACTTGGCGGGTTCCCGGCAACACCGGGACCCACAGCCCGAACGGCAGCGCCGCCTTCATCAGCTGGTCCAGGCTGACTCCGGCGTCGACATCGACCAATCGGGTGTCGGCGCTGATCGAGTGGATGCGGTTGAGCACCGTCATGTCGATCACCAGGCCGCCGCCGTTTTGCGCGCTGTCGCCGTAGGAGCGGCCCAGCCCGCGGGCGATCACACCCCTCCCGTTTTGCAGGCCGCCGGCGTCGGCCACCCGGGCCACTGCCTTGGCGATCACCTCGGGATCCGGCGTCGACAGCACGTGCGCCACCGACGGCGCGGTGCGGCCAAAGCCCGTCAGCCGGGTGGGGGTGGTCGGGAAGTCGGCGCTCAACATCGTCAAAGAGGGTACCGCTTGCGCGGGACGGCTCAGTGTATGCGGAAGATTACGACTCGCTGCACGATGAAGTTGATCACCGTGGCAGTGCCCTGCGCGATCACGAACGCGACCACGGCCGCCCACCCTCTGTAGTGCATCAACATCAGGCACAAGTGGTTGAGCCCGACCTGGACCGCGAAGGTGACGCCGTAGAGGACCATGACCGCGACGAACCGCGCGGTGCTCGGCTCCGCCTGGAAGGTCCACCGTCGGTTGATCAGGTAGGCGGTAATGGTGCCCACCACGAAACTGGTGGCCTTGGACAAGTCGACCTGCACGCCCAGGACTTTCCACAGCAGCATGTACAGGCTGAAGTCGACGACGGCAGCCAGCCCGCCCGTCGCCACGAAGCGCACGATCTGGGTGGTCAGACTCAGGCGCGCCGGCGCGGTACCCGGCTCCGGGGGAAGCATTGGGGGAGTTTATCGGGGTCGTGGCCGCCCCAGCGGCAGCTACTTCGGCAGCTTCACCGAGATCAGTTCGACCTGGCTTTCACCCTGCGGGGTGGAGTAGGTGACCTTGTCGCCCGCCTTGTGTCCCACCAGGGCCAGCGCCAACGGGCTGTGCGACGTCAACGTCTCGGCCTCGCGACCGACGGGGGTCTCCTCGA
Organism: Mycobacterium ahvazicum; assembly: GCF_900176255.2. Taxonomy (GTDB): domain Bacteria; phylum Actinomycetota; class Actinomycetes; order Mycobacteriales; family Mycobacteriaceae; genus Mycobacterium; species Mycobacterium ahvazicum. Next base: position 1,137,394 of record NZ_FXEG02000005.1, on the reverse strand, counting down.
CGATCGAGATGACGTGCATCGTGACGACCTCGCCGTCGGCGAACTTCAGGGTCAGTTCGGTGCCGCCGGGCAGCGCCTCGTCCTCGTCGGAATGCGACGGCCCGGCCCGCAGCCGCCGGTCCAGCTCGTTGATCCGGTCGCCGAGGCCCACCAGTTCCTCTGCTCGCTGGATGGCCTCGGCCGCGTCGCCGTGATCGCCGATCATCCCGCGGTCGTCCTTCACCTCGGCCTCGAGCGCGTCGCGCCGCTGCCGCAGCCGGTCCAGCTCCGCGGCGAGGTTCTCCCGCGCCGCATCCGCCACTGATTGGACTTTTTTACTCACGTCCGTCGACCTTCCGCGGTGCCCGTTTCTGTCACGAAGCGCGCTAATTTGCCTGGTGGTGAATTTGTGGTGTTCCAGTGTTGCACCACACGAACTCGGCCGCCACCGATATCCGGCAAGCGGTTGTCATCGGTTATACACGCGCGCGCCGACCGGGCGGCGGCGGAATCCGCGCTGCCGGGAGCGTATTACTCGTGCGATTCGCCGTTGGGAACCAGCGAACTTTCCTTGGCGTCATACTCGACGACCTCGCCGCGCAGCGCTTCGTAGATGGCCAGGCCCTGCGACACCAGCCCGGCGGCCACCTGGCTGAGGCCGTCGGCGCCGTTGAGCACCGTGAGGTTGGAGTTGGACAGGCCGATCGCGGCCTTCTCGACGATCTGCGGCAGCTGCTGGATCAGCGCCTGGTCGAGAGCGACCCGGTTGTTCGACGCCGCCGCCTCGGCCTGGATCTTCATTTTCTCCGCGTCGGCGACGGCCAGGATCCGCACCCGTTCGGCTTCGGCCTCGGCGGGCTTGACCACCTCGGCGACCAGCTCCTGCTGGCGCAGCTCGGCGGCGCGCTGGGCCAGTTCGGTCCGCATCTGCAGCACCTCGCGCTGTGCCTCGGCTTCGGCCAGCGGCCCGGCCTGCGCGGCTTCGGCTTGGGCCTTGTCGACCTCGGCCTTGTACTGTGCCTTGACGATCGCGGTCTGGCGGGCGAACTCCGCCTGCTTGCGCTGCGACTCCTGCTCGGCTTCGGCGGCCGCCTGGTTCGCCTGCGCCTGAGCGATCTGCGCCTGCTGCTGGATGGCCGCGTTGTGCGGCGCCGACATCGCATTGATGTAGCCCAGGCCGTCGTCGTCGATGGATTGGATCTGCAGCGCGTCGACGGTAAGACCGATGCGGGCCATCTCCTCCTTGGAGCCGTCGAGCACCTCGGTGGCCAGCTTCTGACGTTCGCGGATGATCTGCTCGACGGTCATCGAGCCGATGATCGAGCGCAGGTGCCCGGCGAAGATCCGGCCGGTGAGCACCGACATCTGGTCCTGCTCGGACAGGAATCGCTGCGCGGCGCTGATGACGCTCTCGGTGTCGTTGCCGACTTTGAAGGCGATCACCGCCCGGACGTTGAGCGTGATTCCCTGTTGAGTGACACACTTCTCGGCCACTTCGGATTCGCACATGGCCAGCGTCAGGAACGCGGCCTTGCGGAAGAACGGGATGACGAAGGCGCCGTGGCCGGTGACCACGCGGAACGGCGCATTGCCCTTGGCCTTACCGCCCGAGATCAGCATCGCCTCGTCCGGCGCGGGCACCCTATAACCGAGCATTGTTGAACTCCTTACGGTTGATGTTGTCTAGCAAGGGATTTCACGCCTAGTCCGAGTCGGCCGCGTCATGCCAGGGTTCGACCACCACGGTCCGCCCACCCCGGATCTCGACCACTAATACCCTGCTGCCCTTGGGTAACGGATCGTCAGACCAGGCCAGGAACGTCTCCTTCGACCCCCGCACGGTCACCAACACCTCGCCCGGGCCGCGATCGCCGCGCGTTGCCACGACCAGCTTCCCCACACAACCGATTGCCAAGGCGTCGCTCACGATCGCATATTCCTCCATCGACGGGTTCCAGCGTCGAGTTTCGGCACGTTTGCCGCAAGGATAGACGCCGGCATCGCACTGTCGAATCGAGTGCATTCCAGACCTTTCTCGGTGCGCCGGCGCCCCGCCAAATCGGCTGTTGTTCAGGGCTTTTCCAGTCAGGACAGCGTCTGGCCGGGGTCTTGGCGGATTCTCAAAGGATCCTTGGCGCCGCCCCCGGTTCCAAGGATTCATAGAGGGCGATGACCGAGCCTTTCCGCACGCACCTCAATCGCCAGGCGCAGATGAGCAAAGGAGCCCATCATGACAACCGCCAAGCTGGCCGGAAAGGCCACTCGGACCGCCGGTCTCGCGATCATCGCTATCCTTGCGAGCCTCGCCTTCGCGACCGGGTTGGCGCACGCCGACGACGTCAGCTCCGGTGGGATGTACGGAGACCCGGCCGCGGCCGCCGCGTTCTGGAAGCCGCAGACCTACGACGACTGCGCGTTGATGGCCACCGCCGACGTGATCGGCGAGGTGACCGGCCACCCGGTCTCGGAGCAGGAGATCATCGCGCTGGCCCAGAAGCTGCCGAGCCAGAGCCACCCGGGGTCGATCTACACCCTGCCGAAGAACACCAACGACCCGAACAGCGGCCAGGGCACCAGCCCGGAAGACCTGCCCTTACTGCTGGCGCACTACGGCGTCACTGCCAGGTTGACCAACATCAGCGACGCGCCCACGACGGGTCTCGCCAGCGGCATGGCCGCCCTCAAGCAGTACTTGGCCGGCGGTCGAAAGGTGATCGTCGAGGTGAACGGCGAGATGATCTGGGGCCAGCCGGTGGATGCCAAGGACCGCAACGGTCAGCCCACCTCCGACCACGCGGTCGTGGTCACCGGGATCGACGTCGTCAACTCCCAGGTGCACATGAACGACAGCGGTGCCGATGATGGCGCGAACGAGACGGTGTCCCTGGACCTCTTCACCAGGGCCTGGGCCACCAGCGATGACGAGATGATCGTCACCGACGCCGCACACTAGACGCAGTACGGCGCCAGGACACCGCCATGACGCACAGCAGCGCCGCTGTCGCCGCGTATTCGAGCCACTGAAATGGTGCGTCCCCGTAGTGCGTGAACGGCGCGCCGCGCGGGCCGAGCGGAACGTCGGCGACCAACAGCGCCTGGCCGCCCAGCTCATCGTGCACCGCGGTCCCGGTGATCACTTCTCCGTTCGGAGCCACCAGCATCGAGTCCCACGCCACGTCGGCCTTGACGAGCGCGACCCTGTTCTCGACCGCCCGGAAGACCGCCATGGACTTGCGAATATCGACTTTGGACGGCAGGTCGAGGCTGGGGGACAGCACCATCTGGGCGCCGTTGAGAACCGTTCGGCGGGTCGGACCATTCGGGAAGTCCATGTCGAAGCAGATGACCATGCCCAGCACACCCTGGGGTGTGGGGACCGCCGGGTAGACCCGGCCGGGTGTGAAGGCTTCTCCGGCGGTCAGCACCCGCATGGTCTTGTAGTAGACCGCCACCACCTCACCGGCCGGACTCCACAGCAGTGCGGTGTTGGGCGCGGCGTCGTTGGCGGCGTCCGGCGTGAACCCCATGGCCAGGTAGACCCCGGTCTGCCGGACGAGCGCCGGGATCCAGTCAGGGTGGCTCACCCGGGGGTCGTAGTCGAGCGTCTCCTCGGGCCACACCGCCACCTTCGCGCCCTGCGCCGAGGCCGCCCGCGTCATGGCGCTGAGCTGTGCGATCTGGTCTTTGATCCGCTCTTCTTGGCTGCGGCCGTGCGAGAAATCCGCGGATGCCAGTGTCCCGGGGAAGGTGTTGTCGAGCCCGGGCTGGACGGTGGCGACGCGGACCCTGGGTCCCATCCGGTCCGAGACGTCATGGAAGATCGCCAGGCTGGTGCCCGTCCAGGCGATCATCACCACAACCGGGATCACCACCGACCACGCCAGCGCGCGGCGGGGGACGACAGTGTCGGCCCACTGCGGCCAACGGCGGTCCAGCAACGAGATGACCACGAGCGCCATCGCGGCGTTGACGACGTGCAGCAGCAAACTCAGCGCCGGCGCGCCGGTGATGCTGATCGGCTGCACGATTTGCGGGAGGTCGGCCAACCGGTAGGCGATCCACAGATACGTTCCGTCGAACTCGTTGTCCTGCAGCAGCAGATCGATCGCCACCCAGAGCAAGCCAAACTGCACGACGAACCAGCGGTAACCCGTCCGCTCGGCGAAGGGCCGCAGGAACACCCCGACGACCAGGCCGATGAACCCGAACGCTAGTGCGCCGCCGATGATGACGCCCACCGACAGTGCCGAAGCGATGTGCATGAGCAGCCCCAGGTAATAACCCGCGAAGGCTGTTGCCACCGGTACCGCGCTCCAGCGACGGGGCAGCACCCGGTATTGGGCGGCATACATCGGCACGAACGCGATGAAGCAGAGCCACCAGAGGTTGCCGAACGACGGCCACATGATCACCAGCAGCGCCGCGCTCGACAGCGACAGGCCGAGGCCGGTGGTGATGCGGCTGATCTCACTCACGTCGGCTGGCGCCACCTTGCCATTCGCGAAATCCCCCGCTGGGGCGCAGTCTATGGCAGCAATCTCTCATGCGCCGATGTGTGGAGCCACTTCGAATTCACGCCGCCCAGAGCACGGCCCGCGGCTAGACCCAGTACGGCACCCGGGCGCGGTATTGCCGCATCGCGAACGCCGCCAGCAGCCAGCCGACGACGGTCAGGGCCAGCACCACCGCCCAGTGCCGCATCTCCTGGTGGGCGCCCAGCAACGGCGCCCGCACGATGTCGAGATAGTGCAGCAGCGGGTTGAGTTCGACGGTCTTGGCCCAGCTGCCCGCACCCTGCTGGCGCAAGGTGTCGTCGTTCCAGATGATCGGCGTCATGAAGAACAGCAACTGCACGATCGAGAACAGCAGCGGACCGATGTCGCGGTAGCGGGTCGCCAGAATGCCGAAGCACAGCGAAACCCAGATGCAATTGAGCACGATGAGCGCCAGCGCCGGAATCACGGACAGGTCGGCCCACGACCACGGCTTGGGATAGATCATCGCGACGACGACGTAGATGACGATGTTGTGGCCGAACAGGATCATCTGTCGCCACACCAACCGGTAGACGTGCACGCTCAACGGCGTCGGCAACTGCTTGATCAGACCCTCGTTGGCGACGAACACGTCGGCGCCTTCCAGGATGGCGGCATTGATCAGGTTCCAAATGATCAGGCCCAGCGTCACATACGGCAGATGCTTGGCCAGTTCGAGGTGAAACAGCTTCGAATACAGCCCGCCCATCGCGACGGCCGTCGTCCCGGTGGCGATCGTGATCCAGAATGGGCCCAGCACCGAGCGGCGGTAACGCTGCTTGATGTCCTGCCAGCCCAGGTGCAGCCACAGCTCACGACGGCGAAACCCGTCGACCAGATCGTTGCGGGCCCGGGTGAAGGTCCGTGACTGTGCGGCGGCGTCGATGAATGTCACGGGGTTCCTCCAGGTCCGGATGGTGGCGACCCGGTTCGCCCGGCTGCGCCGCGCTCCCGATCGCCACTGGGTTCCGATGGTGGCGACCCGGTTCGCCCGGCTGCGCCGCGCTCCCGGTCGCCACTGGGTTCCGATGGTGGCGACCCGGTTCGCCCGGCTGCGCCGCGCTCCCGATCGCCACTGGGTTCCGATGGTGGCGACCCGGTTCGCCCGGCTGCGCCGCGCTCCCGATCGCCACTGGGCTTACCGAATTGCTCACGACGTCCCAAGCGGCGCAACCGAATCCACTCCAGCAGGCCCTTGGGATCGCGCCGCGATATCAGGAAGAACCAGCCGAACCGAACCCACTCCTGGACCAGCAGCTTGCGCAGACCCGGTTGGGACAGCAGATAGCCGCGGTTGCGGTAGGTGTAGAACCGCTTGGTCGCGTTGTCGGGATACTGCGTGTGCATCCGGCCGCCCAGGATTGGCCGGAATTCGTCGGATCCACAGGGGTGCAGGTAGGTCGCGTCCAGACTGGTCCCGAACGGCAGGCCCGAGCGCACCAGCCGGCGATGCAACTCCACCTCGTCGCCCCGGATGAACAGCCGCATGTCCGGGACGCCGACGGCGTCCAGGGTGGACGCCCGGAACAACGCGCCGTTGAACAGCGACGCGATCCCGGGCAGCAGGTCCTGTCCCGTTTCAGTGCGCAATTCGCTTGCGCGCCTGCGCCATACCAGGCCGCGCCGCAACGGGAAGGCCAGCCGCTCGGGATCGTCGGAGTTGCATACCATCGGCGACACCTCGGCCAGCCCGTGCTTATCGGCGCAGGCCAGCAGCGTGGCCAGCACCTGCGAGTCCTGGGGACGTCCGTCGTCGTCGGCCAGCCACACCCAATCGGCGCCCTGCGCCAGCGCGTGCAGCATGCCCAGCGCGAAACCGCCTGCGCCGCCTAGGTTTCGGCGTGACGCGAGGTAAGTGGTCGGGATCGGCTGGGCAGCAACGAGATCACGGATCCGGCTATCCGCGCCGCCGTCGTTGTCGACGACGATCAGGTGGTCGGGCAGCCGGGATTGCGTGCTGAGCATGCCCAGCGACTTGGCGAGTTCCTGCGCGCGCCGGTGCGTGACCACGACGGCGACGATGGATTCACTCATCCCCGGAAGCGCTTTGCGCCAACGGCTTTTCCGCCTGGATCTGCAGCCGGGTCTCTTCCAGCACCTCGCGGACGTGCCGGGCGGCGTCCTCGCCCTCGTAAGCGCGCACCACGTCTTCGATGCCGCCGGTTTGGCGGATAACACCGTGGTCGATCCACATCGCGGTCTTGCACAGCCTGGCCAGGAATTCGTTGGAATGGCTTGCGAAAACCAGGATTCCGGAGCGTTCCACCAGGCCCTGCAATCGCGACTGCGCCTTCTTCAGGAAATCGGCGTCGACGGCGCCGATGCCCTCGTCGAGCAGCAGGATCTCGGGGTCAATACTGGTGACCACGCCCATCGCCAGCCGGACCCGCATCCCGGTGGAATACGTGCGCAGCGGCATCGACAGATAATCACCGAGCTCGGTGAACTCGGCGATCTCGTCGACCTTGGCCAGCATCTGCTTTCGGGTCTGCCCCAGAAACAGTCCGCGGATGATGATGTTCTCGTAGCCGGAGATCTCCGGGTCCATCCCGACGCCGAGGTCGAACACCGGCGCGACCCGACCGGTGACTCTCGCCCAGCCCCGGGTGGGTTCATAGATACCCGAAAGTAGGCGCAGCAGAGTCGATTTGCCAGCTCCGTTATGGCCGACCAGGCCGACGCGGTCGCCTAGCTCGAGTGACATGGTGATATCGCGCAACGCTTCGACCACGACGACGTTGGAGGTGTTGCGACCGATCGCGCCGCCGGCCTTGCCGAGGAAGGCCTTCTTCAGCGATCGCGACTTCGCGTCGAAGATAGGGAATTCCACCCACGCGTTACTGGTCTCGATATGCGGACCGCGAGGACCTGACACTGACGCCTGCTCTTATAGGTACTGCCCGGTGCCCGAGCCCGGACCGTGGCGCCCGATGCCCGGGGGCAGTGCTCCCTGGCGCATCTGCTCGAGCTGCGCGCGGGCGGCCATCTGCTGGGCGAACAGAGCGGTCTGGATCCCGTGGAACAGGCCCTCGAGCCAGCCGACCAGCTGGGCCTGCGCGATGCGCAGCTCGGCGTCCGACGGCTCGGCGTCGTCGGCGAACGGCAGGGTGAGGCGATCGAGTTCCTCGCGAAGCTCCGGCGCGAGCCCGTCCTCCAGCTCCCGGATGCTGGTGGCATGGATGTCGCGCAACCGCTTGCGGCTGGCCTCGTCGAGCGGAGCCGCCCGTACCTCTTCCAGTAGTTGCTTGATCATCGTGCCGATGCGCATCACCTTGGCGGGCTGCTCGACAAGGTCAGTCAGGGAACGCTCGTCGGAGTCGTCGTCATCGCCACCGGCATCGCGAAGCGCCATGATTCGCGGATCGACACCGCCGATGATCTCGACGCCGTCGGCGTCTGGGCCGTCGTTGCCGTTAGTCAATCCGGTCACCATCCTCTGGTAGGTCTAGGGGCGGGGCGGGGTGGCATTTCCGCGCCTTTCGTAAATTCTGGCCCCGCCGTTGTCGTAGATCAGCGCCCACGACTTCGATTTTTCCAGCGACACTAGTCCGTCGGGGACGGCGAACCCGCGAACCGTCGGTTGACTGGTGTAGATGTAGCGGATATTCAGCGCCTTGATCGCCTCGACGACCTTCGGATCGGAGTCGCCACGGTTGGCGTAAGCCCAGATGACGTAGCGCTGCGGTCCCGGCCCGGTCTGCTGCGGGAAGTCGTAATGGGTCCACAGCGGGTGTAAATCGGCCACCGCGTACATCCACGCGGTGCCATCGGTGTTCGCATTGGCGATCAGGGTGTTGTGCGCGCCGGGCAGCTTGGACAAGTACGCCATCGCCATCAGGTCGCGCTGGTCGATCATCACCGAGTCGTATTTGTCGCCGAACAGCACCAGGTGCCGGTAGAAGTAGTGCCGCGCGCTGAACACGGTCGTCAGCACCAGCAGGACCGCGGCGGTCGACACCCAGAACGGTGTGGGCAACTGCTTGAACCGGTCGGTGATTCGTTTGGCGATCGCGACCGTCAGCGCGACCGCGCCGAACAACGCGATGGCAGCCATCGGCGTCACCAGCATCGTCACCACCGAGGTGAGGCGGCGCGGATCGTTGTAGAAGAACTGGCTGAACTCCTCGATCACGGCGCCGGCCGCGTTGTGAAACGGGGCCCCCGAATAGACGGTCGCCACCGTCAGCACCACCCAGACCGCCGCCGGCCACCAGATCCGCTTGTACAGCAGATACGCCATGCCGAGATACATCAGCACGACCAGGCCGTACTGGATCGGAAAATCGTTGAGGTGGCGGGTGTGCAGCAGCAGCGCATCGATGACCCCCTGCTTGGCGCTCTTGAAGCTGGGGAAGGCATGCCCGGCGATGATATCGGCCTGTTTGAGCACCCCGATGAACTGCGGCGCCAGAATCACCCCGGTCGGTACCGCCACCGTGGCCAGGATTGCGGCGTCGGCGAGCCGTCCGCGCACCGGACGCCACAGCACGTCCAGCAGCCACCAGCCCAGCAGGAACAGGATGACGATGAATCCGCCGGTCAGGTGTACCGACAGCACACCGACCAGCGCCAGCACCGCCATCGGGATGCGATCGCGATGCCGCAGTGTCGAGGTGATCAGCAGGAATGTCGGGATTGCGACGCCGTATGCCGCCAGGTTGGGCATTGCGGCCACGCCGAACTCGACGTAGGGCACCGAGGTGAACGACGCCGACAGTGCGGCCGCGGTGGCCGAGATCGCGGCCGTGCGGCCCGGCATCATCGTCGGGCGCAACAGATGCCAGGTCAGCATTGCCGCGCTGGTCGGAAACAGCCAGATCGAGGCCGCGATCGAGTTCAGGGTGTAGCCGGTGGTCGGGGCCGCTCCAGTGAGCTGGCAGAACACCGCGGTCAGGGCATGGAACACCGAGGGGTAGTACAACGCCTGGTGGGTCTCGACGTTGCGCAGCTCGCCCATATGGGTGGACGAGGCCTGGCCGGTGTCGAGTATGTAGCGCACTTCGTTCGCATGCCACACCGCATCCCAGGTGCTGGGGACGGTCTGCCAGTGAGCGGCCAGCCCGCGGTAGACCGCCCACATGATCAGCAGCGTGCCCAGCGCCACCCCGGCTCCGACCACCATGGCCGGCCACCCGGCGATGCCCCTGGCCTCGGCGGCGGTGTCGCGGTAGCGGGCCAGGAGCAACTGCAAACCCGTCGCCGCCACACACACGACCGCCAGCGCTGCGAACGCAGTCCAACCGTTCCAAGGGATTCCGAGCGCGCCGTAAGGGATGATCGCCAGCGCGACGACACCGTAGGTCAGCGTCGGGCCAACCGCGACCGCGATCGGCCACGTTAGCTGGGCGATACGCGCAACGATTGCCCCCGGGGCGATCAGCAAAAACAGTGCGATCAGCGTTCCGATCCAGAGCCCCACTGGACTAGTATGGCTGGCCGGGTGACCTGGCTCGGGCAGCCACCGGCTGGCTCTAACGCCTGTGGCACCCGCTATCGTCACAATTTCGCTCTAGCGCGGAAGCTCTAAGGTGGCTGCATGGCTTACGACGTCGCCCGGGTGCGCGGACTGCATCCGTCACTGGGTGACGGATGGGTGCACTTCGATGCGCCCACCGGGATGCTGATCCCTGATTCCGTTGCGACCACCGTCTCCACCGCCTTCCGCCGCTCCAGTGCCACCAGCGTGGGAGCGCACCCGTCGGCGCAGCGCAGCGCCGCCGTGCTGGAAGCGGCGCGCGCGGCCGTGGCGGATCTGTTCAACGCCGACCCGGCGGGCATCGTGCTGGGCGCCGATCGCGCGATCCTGCTGTCCTCGCTGGCCGAGGCGTCTTCCTCGCGGGCGGGTCTGGGCTACGAGGTGGTCGTCAGCCGACTGGACGACGAGGCGAACATCGCCCCGTGGCTGCGTGCGGCGCACCGCTACGGCGCCAAGGTGAAATGGGCCGAGGTCGACATCGAGACGGGTGAGCTGCCGACGTGGCAGTGGGAGAGCCTGATTGGGAAGTCGACGCGACTGGTCGCGGTCACCTCGGCGTCGGGAACGCTGGGCACGGTCACCGATCTGCGGGCGATGACCAAGCTGGTGCACGACGTCGGCGGGTTGGTGATCGTCGACCACTCCGCGGCCGCGCCGTACCGGCTGCTCGACGTCAAAGAGACCGAGGTCGACGTGGTGGCGGTCAACGCGACGGCCTGGGGCGGCCCGCCGGTCGGCGCGATCGTGTTCCGGGATCCGGCGATGATCAACTCGTTCAGCTCCGTCTCCACCGATCCCAACGCCGCGGGCCCGGCTCGCCTCGAGGTGGGCGCACATCAGTTCGGACTGTTAGCCGGCGTGGTCGCCAGCATCGAATACCTTGCGGCACTGGACGAATCGGCCCGCGGCAGCCGACGCGAGCGGCTGTCGGTGTCGATGCAATCCGCCACCGCCTACCTCAACCGGATCTTCGACTACCTGATGGTCTCGCTGCGGTCGTTGCCGTTGATGATGCTGATCGGTCGCCCGGAGGTGCGGATCCCGCTCGTCAGCTTCGCATTACAGGGCGTGCCCGCCGAACGGGTCGTACAGCGCTTGGCGGACAACGGAATTCTGGCCGTCTCCAACGAGAGCTCGCGTGTGCTGGATGCGCTGGGCGCCAACGAAGTTGGCGGCGCCGTGACGGTCGGGCTGGCGCACTACTCGACGATGGCCGAGGTCGATCAGCTGGTCCGCGCGCTCGCGTCGCTGGGTTAACGCGGGGACGCGCCGCGTGTGCCGCCGGCTGTTGCGTCGAGTGTGCATCCAGGTCGACCTAGCTGCACACTGGCCGCCCTGAGCGCACACTCGACAGCTAAACGGTCAGCACGATCTTCCCGTGCACGTCGCCCGATACCAGCTTCTGGTGGGCGTCGCCGGCCTGCTGAATCGGCATGCGAGCGCCGATGATCGGCCGGACCCGGCCGTCGGCGATCATCGGCCACACCGACTCGGTCACGGCCGCGACGATCTCACCCTTGCTGTTCGGGCCGCTCACCGGCCGGCCCCGCAGCGTGGTGCCGATGACGCGCAACCGCTTGGGCAACAGCTTGCCGATGTTGAGCTCACCCTTGAGCCCGCCCTGCATGCCGATGATGACCAGCTGCCCGTCGGTGGCCAGCGCGTCGAGATTGCGGTCCAGGTAGGAGGCACCCATGATGTCGAAGATCACATCGGCGCCGCCGCATTCCTGCAGCCGCGCGACGAAGTCGTCGTCGCGGTAGTTGACGGTGATCTCGGCGCCCAGCTCGCGACAGGTATCCAGTTTGGCCGCCGAACCGGCGGTGACCGCCACCCGGGCGCCCAGCGCCCGCGCGACCTGAATCGCGTGGGTGCCGATACCGCTGGCGCCACCATGCATCAGCAGCAGCTGGCCCTCGTGCAGGTGCGCGGTGAGCACCAGGTTCGACCACACCGTGCAGGCCACCTCGGGCAGGCCCGCGGCATCCTCGAGCGTGACGCCGTCTGGAATCGGCAGCACCTGCGCCGCGGGAACCGCGACGTACTCGGCATAGCCACCGCCTGCTAACAGCGCGCAAACCTCTTGTCCGACAGACCATTCCGTCACGCCGGAACCCAATTCTGCGATGACGCCGGATACCTCCATGCCGATGATCTCGCTGGCTCCCGGCGGCGGCGGATACTTGCCGGCGGCCTGCAGCACGTCGGCGCGGTTGACTCCGGCCGCGGTGACCTTGATCAGCACCTCACCGGGCCCGGCCGAGACATCGGGGACCTCTTGCCAGACGAGGTGGTCGGGAGATTCGGCGACGATGGCGCGCATGCGGGCCACGGTACTAGCCCCGTTACCCTTGTCAGCGGTGGCGTGGCAGAGCGGCCTAATGCACTCGCCTTGAAAGCGAGAGACGGCTAAAACCGTCCGGGGGTTCAAATCCCTCCGCCACCGCAGTTGTGATGTCGCGAGACATTGAGGACAGATGTCTCGCGACATAGTGAACACCTTCAGTTGTTGGCTGGGGGTGTTTTTGGTTTTTGGGGTTGGTAGTTGCGGGTGGTGTCGAGGGTGAGTTCGCGGATGAGTTGGCCGCCGGTGGTGGCGATGATGCGGATGTCTAGGTCGGCGATGAGCATGAGGACTGCGGTGTTGGCCCAGCGGTGGCCGATCCCGATGTGGTGCAAGCGGCCGGCGTGGCGCAGGGTGATTTTGCCGTAGCGGTCGACGTGGTCGGTGCGGACTCGCCAGTGGATGCCCGCGGGTGTGCCGGCGGGCCCGGCGNTTGTGATGTCGCGAGACATTGAGGACAGATGTCTCGCGACATAGTGAACACCTTCAGTTGTTGGCTGGGGGTGTTTTTGGTTTTTGGGGTTGGTAGTTGCGGGTGGTGTCGAGGGTGAGTTCGCGGATGAGTTGGCCGCCGGTGGTGGCGATGATGCGGATGTCTAGGTCGGCGATGAGCATGAGGACTGCGGTGTTGGCCCAGCGGTGGCCGATCCCGATGTGGTGCAAGCGGCCGGCGTGGCGCAGGGTGATTTTGCCGTAGCGGTCGACGTGGTCGGTGCGGACTCGCCAGTGGATGCCCGCGGGTGTGCCGGCGGGCCCGGCGTGGGGTCGGGCGCGGTAGGTGTGGTCGGGGGTGTGGCGGTGGCAGGAGCGGTGTGGGCGCACGGTGTTGTAGTAGTCGGTGAAGGCGTCGAGCTGGGCTTGTAGGTCGGCCAGGGTGGCTGCGGGGGGTTGGCGGGTGAGCCATTTTTTGAGGGTTTGGTGGAAGCGTTCGACCTTGCCGCAGGTCTGGGGGTGGTAGGGCCGGGAGTTTTTGAACACGACGCCCAGGGTGGCCAGTTCTGTTTGCAACGCGGTACGCCCGCCGGGGCCGGTGGCGTGTCGGGCGGTGAAGACCATGCCGTTGTCGGTGAGCACGGCGGCGGGCAGGCCGTGGGCGGCGAACGCGTCGCGGAAGCAGTCGCGCACGGCCACCGCGGTGAACGCGGGGCGGGCGGTGCAGATCAGGGCTTTGCGGGAGTGGTCGTCGAGGATGTTGAGGATCTCGATCTGGGCCCCGGGGGCCGCGGTGGTGTCGGGGCCGGCCAGCTGCCAGTGGGTGATGTCGGCTTGCCAGCATTCGTTGGGTTGTTCGGCCTGGAAGCGGATGTAGCTGCTGCGGGGGCGTTTGCGTGGTTGGGCGGTGATGAAGCCGCGGCGGCGCAAGATCTTGTGGATCGTCGATAGTGCGGGAGCGTAGCCGCTCTGGCGGTGCAGGTGAACGGCGATCGTCTGCGGCCCGGCGTCGAGGCCTTGTTCGCTAAGTTGCTTGCGCAGCTGGATAATTCGTTCTTCGATGCTGGCTGAGAGTTGGCGCGGATTAGACGCCGGGCGTCGGGAGCGCGGCTCGAGGCCGGCTGAGCCCTCGGCGCGGTAGCGGGCCAACAGGGTGTAGATCCACGAGCGCGCGACCCGGTACTCGCGGGCGACCTCACTGATTGGGCGGTGCTCAACTTCGACGGCGGCGACGACCAGACGGGCCTTGGACATGAGGACACCTCGCGATCACTGAACTGTCCTCAATGTCGGGAGACATCTGTCCTCGATGTCAATGAATCACAGACCTCCGCCACCGCAGTGTTCAGCGCCGCGGCCGATCGGGCGTCGGCGCGCAGCGAAGAATCGCGCCGACGCCGTCGGCCGGGGAGATTCGCTCGTCGGTGCGCACCACCGACGCGCCCGCCGAAATCGCCAACAGCGGCAGTGCCTCGTCGGCCCGTACCGTCTTGGCGGTCGCGGCGCTTTGCCGCGGCAGGCCGGCGGCGGTGGCAGCGACCGTTGTCATGCTTTCGTCGGCGACCACCGTGGCGTCGTCGATGTCGCCGATGATCAGGGTGTCGACCAAGCCCTGGCTCAGGGCAGTGCAGACCGCACCGAGTCCCTCGGTGGCCAGCCCGGATTGGCGGCCCATTTCGTCGGTGAAGCGCGCCGCGGTGGTGTCCATCGTGCCCTGCCGTTGCCACAGCAGGGTGGTGTCGATGGCCCGCTGAATCTCCTCGAAGTCATAGCCACCGCGCCGGTCCGCGATCGGCAGCGTGGTCATCCGCTTGCGGATCGGTTCCGGCAGCGCCGCCAGCAGATTCGAACGCGATTCCTGATCGCCGACCAGGAACAGCTCGCCAAACGACGTGTCGTGAACGAGTTCGCCGATTCGGTTCGCGACCGTGGGCAGTCGCTGACCCGGCAGCGCGCCGGAGTCGACGGCTTCGGAGAACCGCGTTGCATCGACGTGGCTGGTGATGAACGCGCCGGTTCGGTCGGCCACCACCAGCAGGTAATCCGAATGCACGACACCGAACTCGAGAATGGGGACGATGTAGGGCAATTCGGAAACTCGGACGATCGGCCCGGAAGTTGGCCGCAGGAGGTGTTCGTTGAGGACGACCCCGCCCGCGGTGGCCACCACCGCGCGCCCGCCGCGGCCGATTGGCAGCCGCAGTTCCATCACGGCGTGTTCGATTGCCGCGGTGATCGATTCGTCCGCGCCTTGCTGCTCGAGCTCCCTGCGCAGCGCGAGCCACGTCAGTTCGAGCTGCGGACTGGGGTCGTCGTCGTCATCCGAATCTTCGAAGTAGACCGACGCGAATGGCCCGGGCGCGCCCAGCAGCTCGCGAAACCGGTCCGAATCCATGCATCATTGTCGCTCGAATGGCTTGGACGTAAAGGCCATTCTCCCGGCGGGCGGACCCGCAAGACACGGTTTAGCTGCCGCCACCCTCGGTGTCGTCGAAAAACGACCACTCGCCGTCGTGCTCGACTTCCATGCGCCAGCCCAGTTCGGTGTTGTCGGCCTTGCTGTCGACGAACCAGGCGTGCGCGTCCTCGGCGCCGGCGATGTCCTTGGTCGCGACGACCTCTCCTTGCGGGTTGAGCACTCGATAGTTGGCCATTAGTGCAGTGTTCCCACTGCCGGCGTGCTCAATCGGCCGGAATCTGCGCGGCGATGGTGTTCATCAGTGTCGAGTAGCGGCGCAGTTCCGGATCGCGACCGGGTTTGCCGCTGCTGATCAGACCGGCTGCCAGGTGGCGCTGAGGGTCGGCCCAGATTGCGATGTTGCTCAAGCCCAGGCTGCCGAACGCTTCCGGCGCATTGCGCCCGAACGGACCCCACCGGTTGGTGCCGAGAATGAAGCCGGTACCCCAGCGCGCCGGCATCAGGCCGACCGCGAAATCCGGTCGTAGCCGCCGTGATTCGGTGACCGCGCCCCGCAACGTTTCCGCCTGCAATACCCGCACACCATCGAGTTCTCCATAGCGGCGCCAGATTTCGGCGAACCGCGACATCTCATTGGCGGTCGAGACGGTATTGGACGACGGGATCACGGTGGTCAAGAAGAAGGGCTGGTTCGTCACCGGGATCATTTCGTGCACCGTGCCGCCGATGGCCTTCCGGAATATCTGCGCGATCACCGGCGGTAGCGGCCGTCCGGTGGCATGGCTCGGGGCGACCAGATCGAGGTCTTGTTTGGCGACGCCGAAGTTGGTCCACCGAAACCCAAGTGGGTCAAGAATTTCGGCGGCCAGGATTTCGCGGATGTCCTTGCCGGCGGCCGTGTAGACGATCTCGCGGATCAATGGGCCCCAGGTCAGCGCGTGATACAGGTGGATCAACCCCGGCCGATACAGCGGCCGCAGATTGCTCAGCATCTCCTGCACGTACTCGTGATCGTCGGTCCGTCTGAGGTCCGGCAGTGGCCCGGTCGGAAACGGTAGGCCGGCGCTGTGCGTCAGCACGTGCCGGATCGTGATGCGGTCCTTGCCGTGGCTGGTGAAAGTGGGCATGTACTCGCACACCCGGTCGTCAAGGGAAAAGACGCCTCGCTCGACCAGTTGGTGCACCACGGTCGCGGCGACGGCCTTGGCCGCCGAGTACACGCAGAACGGCGTGTCCGTCGTGACGGGGACCTTCTCGGCGTCCGGGGTGTCGGTCGGCGCATTGCCCCAGCCGTGCCCGATGGCGCGGTTGAGCACGACGCGACCACGGTGCCGGATGCACAGCTGGATCGCCGGGTGCATGCCCGCCTGATACCAGTGGCGGGCGGCCTGCCAGATTCGTTCGACGGCGGCGCTATCGATCTCCGAGTGGTCCTCGTCGCCGAGCGCGGTGACCGAGTCCAGGTCGGCCGGGACACGGATCTTGCCGTCTGCAGTCATCGTTGCCACTCCCGCGAGGGTACGTGGCGCCCGGCTACTCCCCGGTGAACTGTGGCGGACGCTTGGCGAACGTCGCCTGGATGCCCTCGGTGAGGTCTTTGGACGGCAGGAAGGCTGAATTCCAGGCGGCGACATAGCGCAGGCTTTCCGACACCGCCGCGGTGCGTTGCTGGTCGAGCACATCCTTGACGCCGTAGACGGCCAGCGGCGGGTTGGCGGCGATTTCGGCAGCAGTGGCGTGGGCGGCGGCCAGCGCGGCCTCGGCATCGGCGTAGACATCGTTGACGAGGCCGATCTTTTCGGCGCGGGCCGCGTCGATGTCCTTGCCGGTGAGCGCCAGCTCGCGCAGATGGCCGTCGTTGAGGATCAGCGGCAGCCGGGCCAGGCTGCCGACGTCGGCGACGATCGCGAGTTTGACTTCACGCACCGAGAACCTGGCGTCGGCGCTGGCATAGCGGATGTCCACCGCCGAGATCAGGTCGACGCCCCCGCCGATGCACCAGCCGTGCACCGAGGCGATGGTCGGGGTGCGGCAGTCGGCGATCGCGGTGATCGCACCCTGCATGCGCCGTAGCTCGGTGTGAAAATCCGTGCGGGGGCGGGCCAGCGCCCCTTCGGCCAGCAACGGCGCGAACGTGCCGCCCATGGCGGGCAGGTCCAGGCCGTAGCTGAAGTTCTTGCCCGATCCGCTGATGACGATGGCGCGCACGTCTCGGTCGGCGTCCAGCGTCCCGAACACGTCCGGCATCTCCGCCCAGAAGGCGGGCCCCATCGCGTTGCCCTTACCGGGTCCGATCAGCGTCACCTGCGCGACGTGATCTTTGATCTCGATGGTGACGGATTCGTAGGTATCGCCCATATCGAGACCGTAGCGTGGGAATTATGTCTCGTGATTTGCGACCCGGCCCCCGTTCCCGGCCCACGGACGAACTGCACAGCGCCGAGGACACGTTAGGGATCTTGCAGCGCGTGCTGCATCCCATCGCCACCGACGATTTGTCCAAGCAGACACCGTGCACCGAATACGACGTGAACCAGCTGACCGAACATCTGCTGAAATCGATCGCCGGCATCGGGGGGATGGTCGGCGCGCAAATTCCGGAGCGCGAACCCAGCGATTCGGTGGAACGACAGATCATCGTCGCGGCCCGCCCGGCGTTGGACGCGTGGCACCGACATGGCCTGGTCGGCACGGTGCCGTTCGGTAAGAGCGAGATGCCGGCTAAGTCCGCGTGCGGCATCTTCTCGATCGAATTCCTAGTCCACGCTTGGGATTACGCTGTCGCGCTGGGCCACGAACTCGATGCCCCTCAACCATTGACCGAATATGTGCTGGACCTGGCGCACCAGACGATCAGGCCGGAATTTCGTGGCGCGGCCGGGTTCGACGACCCGGTCGACGTGCCCGCCGATGCCGGGGCTTTGGAGAAGCTGGTCGCGTTCACCGGGCGCGACCCGGCCAGTTAGTCATGCGGTCGGTTCGGACGCGGTGCGGACCCTCTCTCGCAGCCAGCTGTGGGACGGGTCTTGATCGAAGCGCGGGTGCCACACCGCGTAGAACTCGAGCTCGATCAACTCGCGAGGCGCCGCGAGGATTCGGGTGTGCGCGGGGTCGGCGTTCTTACGGGCGACCCGCTCCGGAAGGGTCAACACGAGGTCAGTGCCCGGCAAGATGCTCGGCGCCAGCGCGAAGTAGGGCACGCTGACCGCCACGCGACGCGTGACCCCGAGCGGCTCGAGCGCCCGATCGATCCAGGGCTGACCGATGTCGATGGTCAAGTGCGGCCACCGCAGATACGTTGACAGCGAAACCGATGCCTGGTCGGCCAGCGGGTGCTCGGCGGCGACGATGCAGACGAAGCGATCACTGAAAAGGTATTGGCTGCAATATCTTTCGGGTGCCACCCGGCCATAGACCGCCAGATCTATCGTCCCCGCGTCGAGCTTGTCGAATGCGCGCTCGTCCAGAACTTCGCAACTCACCGCCGAATTGGGCGATTCGGCCAGCACCGTCCGCACCAGCGCGGGTCCGAACGTGGCGACGGTGTAGTCGCTGACGGCGAGGCGAAACGATTGTGCGGCCGTGGCCGGGTCGAACGTCTCCGTGGCAAAAAGTTGCTCCAAATGTGTTACAGCCGTGCTGAGTTGATCGCGAAGACGTTCGGCGCGCGGGGTCAGCGAGTAGCCGTCCGGCCCACGCACCAGCAGCTCGTCGCCGAAGTGGCGGCGCAGCCGCTGCAGGGCGCGGCTCATTGCCGGCTGGCTCAGCCGGACCCGCTCGGCCGCCCGCGAGACGTGTTGCTCCTCCAGCAGGGCCACCAATGGCGGCAGCAGATTCAGATCAACCTGATCGATATGCGTAGTGCGCATGAGTGTCATGCTAACTATTTATTTCACAAATAGCAGCACTTCTCAGCTTCGTTCTTGCTGTCCTGACCCGGCCCGGCGAGTGTGCCCAGGGCGGAGAATCGCCGCGAAGTCCTGCCCAGGGCGCGCCGTCGAAATCCTAGGCGCACACTCAAAAGCCAAGGGGGCTATATGCGTTCGAGGTAGAAGTAATAGTGACGGCCGTTGTCCAGCACGCCCTTGCCGTTCATGATGCCCATCACGGCCTGGTCGTCGATCTTCTTGAAGTGGTCGTGCACGGGAGCCCCGTCGTAGACCATCGTGGCGGTGACCTCGCCGCGGAAGCCTTCCAGCCACAGGCTGGCCTCGCCGTTCATCCGCTCCACGTTGGAGTACTTGTTGCCATCGTCGTCCAAACACACCAGCGGCTGGCAGTCCGAGATCGACTTGAAGTTCTTGCCGAACCAGCGGAGCTTTTCGAGCATGCCGTTCGCACGGTGTCCGGTCGGAAAGTCCCCGCCCTTCCATTCGCCGATCATCTCGTCGATCGTCGCGGGCTCCAGCGTCGCCCAGAAATCGTCGAGCTCGGCGTCGGTGACGTCGGCCCGGTCTTTCAATTCGTTGAAGTTCTTGCGGGCCAAACTCATTCGTCAACCTCCGGGTGTCTGATCCAATTGCGGGCAAACGCTAGCAGTGCATCGTTCTCCTTGGGCGCACCGATCGAAACGCGGACTCCGTCGTCGGCGTACTGGCGAACCACGATGCCCGCGTCGGCCGCGCGCGTGACGAAGTCCCGGGTGCGCGGGCCCAAGGGCAACCAGACGAAATTCGCCTGGGACGGCGGCAGGGTGAATCCGGCGTCCCGCAGCCCGGCGCTCACCCGAATCCGGTCGGCGACCAAAGCGTCCGTGCGGGCCAACAATTCGTCGGCGGCATCCAGCGACGCGATCGCGGCCGCCTGCGAGACGTTCGTGACCGAGAACGGCACGAACACCTGGTCCAACGCCGTGATCAGGTCGGGGTGGCCGACCGCATAGCCGACCCGCAGGCCGGCCAGTCCGTAGGCCTTCGAAAAGGTACGCAGCACAACGACATTACGGCGTGCGCGGACCAGGCCCAGACTGTCGGGCAGCATGCCGTCGCGGATGTATTCGACGTAGGCCTCGTCGATCGCGATCACGATGTGCGACGGAACCGCCTCGGCGAAGCGGATCAGCGCGTCGGGATCGACGACGGTCGAGGTCGGGTTGTTGGGATTGCAGACGAAGATCAGCCGGGTGTGTTCGGTGATCGCGGCCAGCATCGCGTCGAGGTCGAACGTGTGGTCGGTCAGCGCCACCTTGACAGTGGCCGCGCCGGCGACCTGAACCAGCGGCGGGTAGAGCTCGAAGCTGCGCCAGCCGAAGATCACCTCGTCGCCGGCCGAGGCGGTGATCTGCACCAGCTGCTGGCACAGGCTGACCGAACCGGCGCCGACAGCGATGTGCTCGGGATCGAAACCAGGACCGACATGCTTGGCCAGCGCCGCTTTGAGTTGGACGCAGCCGTTGTCCGGATAGCGGTTGACGACGTCGGTCGCTTGCTCGATGGCGGCGCGGACACTGGGCAGCGGGCCGAACACCGTCTCGTTGCTGGCCAGTTTCATCGAACCCGGCACGGTCTTACCAGGAACGTAAACTGGCAGCCCGGCCAGCTCAGGCCGTAGGCGGGCAGTCACTTCGACAGCATATGTCGCCGCTGTGTACGCTATGCCTCCGGCGGTTCAGGGACGCCCGCGTCGAGTCGGGTACCCTCATGAAGTCCAAGGGAGGCGTGCCAGAGCGGCCGAATGGGGCTCACTGCTAATGAGTTGTCCCCCTTAAAGGGGACCGGAGGTTCAAATCCTCTCGCCTCCGCTGACGTCCTTTCGGGGACACAACTGAAGTACCGGCGCCCGTAGCTCAACGGATAGAGCATCTGACTACGGATCAGAAGGTTAGGGGTTCGAATCCCTTCGGGCGCGCGCATCGTTCGAGCCTGTAGTTTTGCAGGCCTTTACTCGTACTTTCCCTGCAGATCTACCGGCTCGCGGACACGCACCGCGCTTGATTACCTCGGCGAGTCCGAAAGTTTCTCCGCCGATTTCTTGGTGAGGTTGACGACCTCGGACTCGGCCAACCGATCGCCGGTGTCGGGGTCGCGCGCTTCCAGCTTCCACTCGCCGGCGGTGATGCCGGCGCCGTCCAGCCACCCCCGGCACGCTTGCGTCAACTCCATCGGGCTGTCCAGTTCGCGGTTGGTATACGGGTCGTGGTCGTACTCCACCCAGCCGCCGGCCTCGCGGCGCATCAGCGCATGCGTCACCAGCAGGTGTGTACGGCACCGCGCGGCGCGGTCATGGACACTGCCCGGTGTGGTGGGGAAGTACGCACTACAGACCTGGCAGGTTCTCATCACGTGGCCGGGCTCGTCGTCCGCCGCGATCGGCGCGAACGCCAGCGCGTCCGCCGGGTATCCGGGGTCGTCTTCCGTGCTCATCAGCCGCTCCTCGAGCCGTGGCTTCGGGATTTCGACGATAACCCTTGTCGCGCACGGCCGAGACCGCCGGCTACCGCGGTAAGCCGTTGTTCGGCAAGACGTCACAGAGTGGCTAGAAAGCCCCGGGAAACCGCGTGTTCCTACGCGTCGCCGTCGTCGGACTCGCTTGCCCCAGACTGTTCGGGCATCGGCCCCACCGTCGCGATCATCGGGATTCTCAGCGTCTTACCGCCGGCGATCGGCAGGTGCACCGCGAAGAACACGATCTTGAGCTCCACGCTGACCTGCCGCATGGGCTGGGCGTAGAGGTCAAAGCGCATGTCCCGCAGCCGCGCCAGGCCGCGTTCGAGCCGACTCATGGCCTCGACCCTACCGGCCCGCTACGGACGCGGATCGAACGGACGACGCGTCGGCACCGTGACGGTCTGGGTGACCGTGCTGGTCTCCGTGCTTGGTGACAGCGTGACCGTGCTCGTCGGCGGAACGGTCGTCGTCGGGACGGTCGTCGTCGGGGTGTCGGTGCTCGGCGGTGGCGCCGTCTCGGTCACGGTCTGGGTCGGCGGGGGCGCGCCGCCGCCTCCGGGTGGGTGGTGCCGCGTGGGCTCCGCGGCGGTGGTCGTCACGGTCGTCGCGGGCGACGGCGTGGGCGTCGTCGTGGTGGTCGGACTCGGCGCCGGCGAACCGCTCACCAGCGTCACGATCGCGTAGGCCACCAGGCCCAGCACGATCACGCCCAGTGCGCCCGCAGCGACCAACGCCGGCGGGCGCCGGTACCAGGGTGTCGGGGGCTGCGGCTCGGGGTCATACCCGCCCTGGTCATAACCGCCGCCGTACCGCGCGGCCTGCGTCGGCTCGTATTCGGAGTAGTAGTCGGGTTCCTCGGGATAGGGAGGCACGTCCAAAGATGCTAGCCGCTGCCGATCTGGGTCAGCGCGCGTTCGAACAGGTGCACCGTGGCCGCATGCAGTTGATCACCGACTTCCTTCTCGGCCTTACCGGCACACGCCCGGGCCAGCGTGCCCTCGATGACGATGCCCAGCTTGAAACAGGCCAGCACGGTGTACCAGGTGATGTGCGACAGGTCGCGGGTGGTGTTGGCGGCGTAACGCTGGAACAGCTCGTCAGTGCTGGCCAACCCGTCCTGACCGCCCAGCGCGTGGCTGAACACGCTGGTTCCGTCGTCTTGCCGCCAAGTGGCCAGCAGCCAGCCCAGATCCAGCAGCGGGTCACCGATCGTGCACATCTCCCAGTCGACGATCGCGACCACGTCCGGCCCGGTAGGGGAGAACATCACGTTGGCCGCGTGATAGTCACCGTGCATGATCCCGGGCTTCCAGGTCGCAGGTCGGTGCCGTTCCAGCCACGACGACACTTCCTCGATCCCGGGGATATCCGGACCGGGGTAGCCGTCGTACTCGCGATAGGAGTCCAGCTCCGAAAGCCAGCGCGGCACCTGACGTTCCAGGAAGCCCTCCGGCTTGCCGAAATCGGCCAAGCCCGCCGCGACGTGGTCGATGGCGCCCAGCTTCGCGAGCGAGTCGGCCATCGACAGCCCCATGCCGTGCCGCACACCGGCATCGCCGGCATGCAGCGGCGGCAGTCCCTCGCCGGCGTTGAACCCGTCGACCGGGTCCATCAAGTAGAAAACGGCATTGCCCAGCACGCCGGTGTCCTCGCACGCCGCGATCAGATGCGGATGCGGCACGTCGGAACCGGCAAGCGCGGCAAGGACTTTGGTTTCCCGCAGGATCACGCTGTTGCTGCGCGGACGCAGGTGTCGTGGCCCACGCCGCAACACATAGGGTCGCCCGGACCTGGTGAACCGCAGCATTACGTTCTGTGTTCCGCCGGTGACGGGCGAAACCTCCTGCAGCGGTCCGTCGCCCAGCCCCTGCTGGGACATCCATTCCGCGACCGCGTTCAAGTCCACGTGCTCCACGTCGCAGAACCTACTCCGCGGCCGCGGCACCCCTAAGCTGTGGACCCTCTGTGAAGACAGCGCATGTCACCGTCTGCGAGTGCCAAGGTGCATCGGCGACTGGAAGAATAGTGAACGCAACCGACTATCAGGGTGAAAGAGGGCTGGCGATGCCACGTACCGACAACGATTCTTGGGACATCACTCAGAGTGTGGGTGCCACGGCACTCGGCGTGGCGGCGGCCCGCGCGGCCGAGACCGAGAGTGAGAACCCGCTGATCAACGATCCGTTCGCCCGTGTCTTCGTGAACGCCGCGGGAGAGGGGATGTGGAGCGTCTACGCGAATTCGGACGTGCGGGCCAAGCTGCTCGAGATCGAACCGGACGTGCAGAACCGGCTGAAGCTGATGGTCGACTTCATGGCAACCCGGACCGCGTTTTTCGACGAGTTCTTCCTGGGCGCCGCCGACTCCGGCGTCCGGCAGGTGGTGATCCTGGCGTCCGGCCTGGATGCCCGCAGCTGGCGGCTGCCTTGGCCGGAGGGCACCGTGGTCTACGAGTTGGACCAGCCCAAGGTCCTGGAGTTCAAGGGCGCGACGCTGCGTGAGCACGGTGCGCACCCGACCGCTGAGCTGGTCAACATCGCCATCGACCTGCGCCAGGATTGGCCGAAGGCCCTGCAGGAGGCGGGCTTTGACGCATCGAAGCCGAGCGCCTGGTCCGCCGAAGGGTTGGTGCGGTACCTACCCGCGCAGGCCCAGGACCTGTTGTTCGAGCGCATCGTCTCGCTGAGCGCGCCCGGCAGCTGGCTGGCTTCCAACGTTCCGGGGGAGGGCTTCTCCGATCCCGAGAAGGTGCGGCGGCAGCGGGAGGACATGCACCGCATCCGCGCCACGGCTGCCAAGCTGATCGACGCGGAGATAACGGATTTCGACGAACTGTGGTATCCGGAGAAGCGCACGGCCGTCGACAGCTGGCTGCGCGATCGGGGCTGGGACGTAGTGTCGTTGAACTTCCCGGAGCTGATGGGTCGCTACCACCGCAGCATTCCGCCGGGGTCCGAGGACTCGATGCCGCCCACCCAGTTCATCTCCGCACGACTCACGGCGTGATCACGATCCGCTGATCGGCGTCGGTGTCGTTCCATGCGGCTTCGACATCGGCAAGCGGCACCGCACGAGTGTCGAGTTCGAAAGCACCCCTGCCGATTTCGGCGGTGATCTCGGGCAACTCGGTCAGGATGTCGCGGGTCGGTACCGAGCCCTGTCCGCTGCCGACGATCTGCAGCCGCACGGCGCGCAGTGCCGCAGCGAAGATTTCGGCCGACGGTCCGGTCACCGAGCCGATCTCGATCCAGCTGAGCGGCCTGCCGCGATCGGATCGGTGGGTGGCGATGCCGGCCATCACCCGCGCCGTGATCGGGCCCCACAGGTAATCGATCACGACGTCGACGTCACGTGCGGCGTACGCGAGATCGTCCATCTCCGAAGCATTGTCGATCTGTACGACGGCGTCGGCGCCCAGCTTTGCCAGTGTTGCGAGCCGCCGCGCGTCGCGGCCGGCCCCGGTCACGTGCCCGGCGCCGAGCTGCTTGGCGACCTGCACGGCCATCCGGCCCGAGCTTCCGGTGGCACCGAGGATCAGCACGGATTGACCGGGCTCGAAGACGATGCGCCGGTGCAGGGCCAGCCACGACGACATGACGGGGTTCACCGCGGCGGCCACCAGGATGGGGTCGGTGCCGTCCGGAAGAACAATGCTGCGGCGCTGGTCGATGACGGTCTGCTCGGCCATCGCGCCCATCGTGGTGTCCGGTAGCACGAAGTAACGCAGCGTGCCGTCGGGCGCGCG
This sequence comes from Mycobacterium ahvazicum, assembly GCF_900176255.2. Classification (GTDB taxonomy): domain Bacteria; phylum Actinomycetota; class Actinomycetes; order Mycobacteriales; family Mycobacteriaceae; genus Mycobacterium; species Mycobacterium ahvazicum. The sequence continues at coordinate 1,112,078 of NZ_FXEG02000005.1, read as the reverse complement.
GCCGACTCCGTCGGTGCCGGGGACCAGGGGCAACTCCCCAGTGCTGGTGTAGTGCGAGCCGTCGGCCTGAGACCGCACCCGCGGATGCAGGCCGGCGGCGATCACGTCGACGACGATGTCCTCGGGGTGTTGTGTTGTGGGACGGGGGAATTCGCGATAGGTGGGAGGCTTGTCGAAGGCGGTGACGACGGCCGCGTGCATGGCGATTCCCTTCCTGGGCTTCGAGATTTAGTTGGTAACACGAACCATATTAGATGGCAGTACGAACTTATTTCAAGGTATGCTCGACGCTGTGGAGACCGATGACGACCTCAGGGACAACCTCGTGCAGGTGTCATTCGCAGTGATCGCGGTACTCAACCGCGTTGCCGCCGAACACGACCTGTCGCTGACTCAGCTACGGGTACTGGGGATACTGCGTGATCGCGAACCCGTGATGGCCGAACTTGCGACGTATCTCGGCTTGGAGCGCTCGACCGTCAGCGGGCTCATCGACCGCGCGGCCCAGCGCGGGCTGGTGCGCAAGACCACCGATGCCGTCGACGGTCGCTCGGTACGGGTCAGCCTCACCGCCGAGGCGCGGCGGCTCGAGGTGCGCATCATCGCGCAGATCGGTGAGCTGCTGGCACCCATGACCGGCGGGCTCAACGTCGCCGACCGGAAGCGGCTCACTGCGCTATTGGCGAAAGTGCTTGAGCGTTAAGGTCGCGCTATGCCCGATCGAGCCGCTCGAGTAAGCGACGTGCATCGGATCGCCGCGTCGATGCCGCACGTGAAACGGCTGGAGGGGCCCAAGGGCAACGCGATCTATCAGGTCGGCGGCAAGTCGTTCGTGTTCTTCCGGACTCCGCAGCCCGACGCGACCGACCCGGACACGGGGCAGCGCTACGACGATGTGATCATGCTCTGGGTGGACTCGGAGAGCGACAAGCTGGCGTTGATCCAGGACCCCGGGTCGCCGTTCTTCACCACTGACCACTTCGACGGGCATCCGTCGGTGCTGGTGCGGGGCGGTCGGCTGCCGGAAATCACCACAGCGGAACTGACCGAACTGATTCAGGACGCGTGGCTGTCCAGGGCTTCCCACAAGCGCGCCGCGGACTGGCTGGCCGCCCACTCGTAGCGCTGCTCGAGCGGGCCGATATGTTAGCCACGGCGAGGTTTAGACATGAGTCCAATGGGTATCGCTAGGCGACGGGAAATTCTTTCTCGAACACAACGGAGGTCACGATGCGTGGTCGCGGAATAATCGGCGCGATCGTCCTGGTGTGGCTGCTCATAGGGGTATTCGCCGCATGGCAACGCGGGTACTTCGAAACAAGCCAAACGAATTGTGTCACCGCGGGAAACATCGCGCTGACAGTGGTCGCAGGGCCGTTGAACTATGGGGGTGTGAACCCCAAGGTCAAGGATTGCCATGTGCCGCAACCCAGTTCAATGCCCAGCAGTCTAGTGTCGCTCACGTAAAGGAAATGCCATGGTCGTCTTAGGTGTCGTGCTACTCATTCTCGGATATCTGTTCGCTATTCCTTTGCTGTGGACGATCGGCATTGTCCTGATCGTCATCGGCGCGGTGCTGTGGATCCTCGGGTCGGTCGGCCGCCCGGTCGGCGGCAGGCGGTATTGGTACTAGGTCCTGCCTGCAGTTTCACAGGACACACAAAGGAACGTCATAGCGTCGGCCCAGTCCGACGCGGATACTGGAACCTGTGACGCAGTCTCGAGCCTCCGTGGAGCGCGTTGTCATGTGCCGCGCGGACGGCAATCCGATCAACGTGCTGGTCGTGGACGACGAATCCGTTCTGGCCGAAATGGTGTCGATGGCGCTGCGGTATGAGGGCTGGAACATCGCGACCGCCGGGGACGGATCCTCGGCGATCGCGTCCGCTCGTGCCCAGCGGCCGGATGTCGTCGTACTCGACGTGATGCTGCCCGACATGAGCGGGCTCGACGTCTTGCACAAATTGCGCGAAGAGAATCCACAGCTGCCGGTGCTGCTGCTGACGGCAAAGGACGCGGTGGAAGATCGCATCGCCGGACTGACCGCGGGCGGCGACGACTACGTCACCAAGCCGTTCAGCATCGAAGAGGTGGTGCTGCGGCTGCGAGCGTTGTTGCGGCGCACCGGCGTCACGACGATCGACAGCGGTGCGCAGCTCGTGGTCGGCGACCTGGTGTTGGACGAGGACAGCCACGAGGTGACTCGTGCCGGCGAGCCGGTTTCGTTGACCTCCACCGAGTTTGAGCTGTTGCGCTTCATGATGCGCAACTCCAAGCGAGTGCTGAGCAAGGCCCAGATCCTGGATCGAGTGTGGAGTTACGACTTCGGCGGTCGTTCCAACATCGTCGAGCTCTATATCTCGTACTTACGCAAGAAGATCGACAACGGTCGCGAGCCGATGATCCACACGCTGCGCGGCGCGGGTTATGTCCTCAAGCCCGCCGGCTAGGGCGCGGCGAGTCTGGTCGCTTCGGCTACGGCTGCTGGTTGGCCAAGTCATCGTGCTGGCTCTGGTCTGTGTCGGGATCACCGCGGCGACCGAACTGTCGCTGAACCACCACTTGATGCGACAGCTCGACGGCCAGCTGGGCGGCACCTCGCATCGCTCGGCGCTGATGTACCCAGAGCCGAATCGTCCGGGTTGGCGTCACGACCACGGCTTCAACCCGCGGCCCGGTCCCGGGCCGCGGTTCCTCGACGCACCCGGACAGCCGGCAGGGATGGTCGCCGCGGTGGTCAGCGACGGCAAGACGGTCGACGCCGGCTACCTGACCAGCATCGGTTCGCGGGCCGCGCTGACCGATAGGGCCCAGGAGCAACTGGCGGCGATCGCCGGCAGCCGCAAGCCGGTGACGCTGGATCTCGACGGCCTCGGGCGGTACCGCGTCGTGGCCGCCCCGAGCCGGCGCGGTGGCGACTTGATCGTCACCGGGCTGTCGATGGAAGACGTCGACGCCACGCTGATCCAGATGCTGGCCATCTTCGGGATCGTCACCGTAATCGCATTGGCCGCAGCGACGATTGCCGGGATGGTGATCATCAGGCGAGCCCTGGCACCGCTGCGGCGCGTCGCGCAAACCGCGCGCAGGGTTTCAAATCTGCCGCTGGACCGGGGTGAGGTCGAACTGCCGGTGCGCGTTCCCGAATCCGACACCAACCCCTCCACCGAGGTGGGCCAACTGGGGTCGGCGCTGAACCGGATGCTGGACCACATCGCGGCCGCGCTGTCGGCCCGGCAGGCCAGCGAGACGAGGGTGCGGCAGTTCGTCGCCGACGCGAGCCACGAACTACGCACCCCGCTGGCCGCGATCCGCGGCTACACCGAACTCACCCAACGGATGGGCGACGATCGCGAGGCGGTGGCCCACGCGATGAGCCGCGTCGCGTCGGAGACCGAGCGGATAACGCGGCTCGTCGAGGACTTGCTGCTATTGGCCCGACTGGACTCGGGCCGGCCGCTGGAACGCGAGCCGGTTGACTTGTCGCGGGTGGCGGTCGACGCGGTCAGTGACGCACACGTGGCGGGACCGGATCACCAGTGGGAACTCGACCTGCCCGAGGAGCCGGTGGTTGTCATCGGCGATGCGGCACGGCTGCACCAGGTGTTGACGAATCTGCTTGCGAACGCGCGTATTCACACCGGCGGGGGGACCGTCGTCACGACGCGATTGAGCACCGAGCCGACGCACAGCGTGCTGCAGGTGATCGACAATGGCCCCGGCATACCCGCGGCATTGCAGTCGGAGGTGTTCGAGCGGTTTGCTCGCGGTGATACCTCACGCTCCCGCAAGGGCGGCAGCACCGGGCTGGGGCTGGCGATCGTCTCCGCCGTCGTCAAGGCGCACAACGGCACGATCACCGTCGACAGTGCGCCGGGTCGTACGGAGTTCACGGTGCGGTTGCCACTCAACGGGTGGCAACCGCCCGCGGCCTCAGTTAGCTAGTGCAGGTTACGTCGATCTCGAAGGGCTTGTTCACCGGCTGCGTCGGGTTTGCCATGTCGACGCCAGTGGCTGTTCCGGTGATCTTGTAGCTGTTGCCGCTCTTGGTGGCCGAGGCATTGCCCCCGCCGCCGGCCGCGGCGTACGCGAGCGTCACGCCGTTGACATTGCCCAACCCAACGGAGGTCACCTGGGGCGGGTCGGCGTCGGTCAGCACCGCGGCGATGCCGGTCGCGGCGCCACCGATCGCGATGTTGACGTTGCCGCCAACTTTGGAGCACACGACCGAGCCGCTGACGTTCTGGTCCTTGCCGTCGATGATCACCTTGGTGCCACCACCGCCGCCGGAACTGGCGGACGTGCTTGCACTCGACGAAGAACCACTCGAACTCTTCTTGTCGCTCGAACAGCCGGAAATGCCGGCGACCAGAATCGCTGCTCCGGCTACCGCGACCGTCAGTTCACGCTTCACCTGTTCTCCTTTGCCCGATCGTTGCGGACCTCGACATTGAGGGCCGTCAACGCAGTATGCGGGTTAACTGGATCGAAGGTCCAGAGCCTCCAGAAAGTGATTCTGTATCCCTTAGTCACTTGACAAGACGCGTATTAGCGCTGCGGCTGAGGGCGCCGTAATGGCAAGGTATTGCCGTGGACCACAAACCCCCCACCGCGGTCATCGAGTCGGCGCATGGTGAACATGTTTTGCCCTGGGATGACACAACGGATTTCGACAACGCCGATCGTGGATTTATCGCCTCCCTGTCTCCCTGCGTCATCAAAGCGGCCGACGGACGGGTGGTGTGGGACAACGATGTCTACGCCTTCCTCGACGGTCCCGCGCCAACCTCGGTGCACCCCAGCCTGTGGCGCCAATCGGGGCTGAACGCGAAACAAGGCCTGTACGAGGTGGTCCCGGGCATCTATCAGGTGCGCGGTTTCGACATCTCCAACATCACTTTCATCGAGGGCGACACCGGGATCATCGTCATCGATCCGCTGGTCTCCACCGAGGTGGCCGCCGCCGCGCTGGAGCTCTACCGCGCCCACCGCGGCGCCGAGCGCCCCGTCGTCGCGGTGATCTACACCCACAGTCACGTCGACCATTTCGGCGGCGTGCTGGGCGTGACCTCGCAGGCGGAGGTGGATACCGGGGCGGTGGCCGTGCTGGCCCCCGAGGGGTTCACCGCGCATGCCGTGCAGGAGAACGTCTACGCGGGTCCGGCCATGCTGCGGCGCGCGACCTATATGTATGGAAGTCTGCTGCAGCGCGGACCCCAGGAGCAGGTGGGCTGTGGGCTCGGCCAGATTCCGTCGGCGGGTGAGGTCGCGATCATCGTGCCCACCATCGACATCCGGGAGACCGGCGAGACGCACACCATCGACGGCGTGGAGATCGAGTTCCAGATGGCGCCGGGCACCGAGGCTCCGGCCGAGATGCATTTCTATTTCCCACGTTTCCGCGCGTTGTGCATGGCCGAGAACGCCACCCACAATTTGCATAATCTGCTGACCTTGCGCGGAGCACTGGTCCGCGACCCGCACGCCTGGGCGGGATATCTGACCGAGGCCATCGATGCCTTCGGCGGTCGCGCCGACGTGGTGTTCGCCTCGCACCATTGGCCGACCTGGGGACAGGAAAACATCGTCACGTTCTTGTCGCTGCAGCGCGACCTCTACGCCTACCTGCACGACCAGACGTTGCGCCTGCTCAACCAGGGCTACACCGGAGTCGAGATCGCCGAAATGTTCCAGATGCCACCGGCTTTGGATCAGGTGTGGCACACCCGCGGCTACTACGGATCGGTAAGCCACAACGTCAAGGCGGTCTACCAGCGCTACATGGGCTGGTTCGACGGCAACCCGGGACGGCTCTGGCCGCATCCTCCCGAGGCCCTCGCGCCCCGCTACGTCGACGCGATGGGTGGGATCAATCGTGTCGTCGAGTTGGCCCAAACGGCGTTCGACGCCGGCGATTTCCGTTGGGCCGCGACGTTGCTCGACCATGCGGTGTTCACCGACAGTGAGCACACCGCGGCTCGCACGCTCTACGCCGACACCCTGGAACAACTGGGGTACGGCGCCGAGAACGCGACGTGGCGCAACTTCTTCATGAGCGGGGCAACCGAACTGCGCCAGGGCAACCTCGGGACCGCGGGCCAGGTCACGTCGTCGACGATGCTCTCCCAACTGACGCCGGAGCAGATCTTCGACGGCCTCGCGATTCGCGTCAACGGGCCCCGCAGCTGGGATCTCGATATCACCATCGACATCTCTTTCGCCGACCTGGCCACCAATTATCGGCTCGCCCTGCACAACGGCGTACTCGTCTATCGCAACATCGCGGCCGACCCCGCAACGGCCACCGTTACAGTCAAGCTGCACAACAAGTTTCGCTTGCTGAAGACGGCCATGGGCGATTTCACGTCGCCGGGCCTGGACATCTCCGGCGACCAGAACGCGCTGCAGGCGTTTCTCGACATCCTCGACGAGCCGAACCCGAAGTTCAACATCGTCACACCGTAACCGTCACATCCGCCTCTTGCGCCCCGCCGGGAGGTGGACCACATTATTTGCCCGCCTCTGAGCGACAGTCGTGTGCGCGACCAAAGCTGCCGGACGTGTTGTCGCTCAGAGGCGGGCAAAAGAGCAATTGCCCTGTGCCGCGACCCCTGTGGCAGGAGGGAGTGATCGCGTCACGCGACGTCGATGACCACCTTGCCCAGCGCCTTGCGGTCGGCGACGTATCGCAATGCCGCCGGTGCCTCGGACAACGGGAATCGCGCGCCGATGTAGGGGCGGACCGTACCGTCGGCGAACAGCTGCGTCAGCTCTTCGATGTCGCGGACGAATTCCCTGGGGTAGTCAGCCATGAACGTGCGGATCTCCATGCCGCGCACGCAGATGTCTTTGAGCATAACGAGATTGAGCGGGATCGCAGGAATGCTGCCCGCCGCGTAACCGAGGGTGACAAAGGTGCCGCCGCGGGCCAGGCCGCGCAGCGCCGGTTCTGAATACGATCCTCCGACCGGGTCAAGGACCACCCGCGCGGCATCTCCGGTGAGTTCACGGATCCGCAATTTGAGGTCCTCGCGGTCGTAGTCCACGACGGCCTCGGCGCCGCGCTGCCGGCACAGTTCCAGCTTCTCCGGGCTCGACGCCGCAGCGAGCACCCGCGCCCCCATCGCCACCGCCAGATCAACGGCGGCCAGACCCACTCCACCCGCGGCACCCAGCACGACGACCCAATCACTTTGCCGCACAGCCGCGGTCGTGCGCAGAGCGTGATAAGCGGTGCGGTAGGTCACACCGAAGGCGGCAGCCGACGCGAAGTCGGCGTCGTCGGGCACCAGCGAGGCCTGCGTCGAGTCGAGCAGTGCCTGCTCGGCGAATGCCCCGAACGTGGTGCCGGCCACCCGCTGACCGGGGCGAAACGGCGCGCCCTCTCCGACGGAGAGCACCTCCCCGGCAATCTCATTGCCCGGGATGAACGGCGGTGGGATCTTGACCTGATACTTGCCGGCGATGAACAACACGTCGGGGAAATTGACCGCCGCGGCGTGCACCCGCACCAGCATCTGGCCGGGCGCGGGGACGGGCTCCGGAACCTCGTCGAGCACCAGGCTCTCCGGTGGCCCGTAGCTGCGACAGACGACAGCACGCATCAATTGGCTCCTAACCCGTTGAGACAGAACCGCACCACGTGTGCGATGTCGTCGGGCTCGGGCCGAACGGCCGAGCCCATGTATCGGCGCATCGTCGCCGCGGTGCAGCAGAACACCGCTTCGACGTCGCGCCCGACATCGGTACTTCCCAATGCCGCAACGGGTTCGGTCAACAGATCGCGCAAGGGGTACATCATTGCGTGATCGACCGTATGCCAGTTCGTGGCGGCGGCCATCTGACCGGCAGCGGCGCGGCTTTTCCTGATCAGGTCAGGTTCGGCGACTTGTGCCAGCGTGCCCTCGATCCAGCGGGCGATCTTGTCCCGCGGTTGCCGTTCCTTGGCCATCTGGTGGCGAAGGTAGGACTCGACGATGCCGACGCCACGCTCCATCACCGCCAGGATGAGGTCCTCCTTTCCGGCAAAGTACCGGTAGAAAGCCTTGTTCGACGACCCGGCCTCGGCGACGATGTCGCTGACCCGAGGCTCATCGGGCGCGACGCGCTCCATCACCCGCACCGCGGCGGCCAGGATTCGCTCGACCTCCGCGGTGGCCCCCCGCTGGCGCTCGTCGAGGGCGCGTTCGACGGCCGCGGCGACCCTGTCGGTCATGGCGAATGTGGTTGTGCCGGAACGCTACCGACCAGAGCGCCGTATTTCTGCCGGGCAGCGTCGCGGCGCACATCCAGCATTTCGCTCGGCCATTCGCCCTCCTCGGCCTCATAGCCTTTGAGTAGCATGCGAGCCAGGTTGACCTTGTGCGCCTCGGTCGGCCCGTCGGCAAGCCCGAGCGCGATGCCGCCCAGCAGCACGTTCACCAGCGGCAGCTGGTCGGTGAGCCCGAGCGCACCGTGTACCTGAATCGCGCGTAGCGCAATCGATTTCAGCACCTGTGAGGCCAGGATCTTGCACGCGCCGATCTCGGCGCGTGCGCTATGTTCGTCGCCGTTGTCGATCAGCCAGGCGGCGTGCAGCACGGTCAGCCGGAACGGGATAAGCTCGGTGTAGGAATCGGCGACGAACTCCTGCACGAGCTGCTTGTCAGCCAGCGGGCTGCCTTGGGTGAAGCGGCTTTTCGCGCGCCGCGCCATCATGTCGACGGCGCGCTGCGCCATGCCGATCGATCGCATCGCGTGATGCAGCCGCCCGCCGGCCAGCCGGGTCTGCAGAATCAGGAAGCCCTGACCGGCTTCACCTAGCAACGCATCCGCCCCCACCCGCACCCCGTCGTAGTGCACCAGCGAATGCCCTGGTTCGTGCGGGTCCGCGCCCACCAGATGATGGTTGGCTTCCAGATTCAACCCCTCGGTCCCGGCGGGGATCAGGAAGGTCGAGGCGCCACGGTGGACCGGCACGTCGGGATCGGTGATCGCGACGACGATGAAGAACGATGCGACAGATGCGTTGGAGGAGAAGTACTTTCGCCCGGTGATCACCCAGTCGTCACCGTCGCGCACGGCGCGGGTGGTGAACACGCGCGGGTCCGCACCGCCTTGCGGCTCGGTCATCGAGAAGCAGGAGAAGATCTCCCCGGACAACAACCCGGACAGATAGCGGTCCTTTTGCTCCGGCGTTCCGAAGCGCGCGATGATCTCCGCGTTGCCGGTATCGGGTGCTTGGGTTCCGAAGACGATCGGCGCCCACGGGCTGCGGCCAAGGATCTCGTTGATCAACGTCAGCTTGACCGCACCGAAGCCCTGCCCGCCCAGCTCCGGCCCCAGATGCGGTGCCCACAAGCCATTGTCGCGGACCTGCTGCTTGAGCGGATCGACGATGCGCCGGCGCTCGTCGTTGAGCGGCAGGAACTCGCAGCCCGGGAACAGCACCTCGAGCGGCTCCACCTCTTCGTGCACGAACTCGCGAACCCAGGCCAGCTTCTTCTCGAACTCCGGTTCGGTAGAGAAGTCCCATGACACGTGAATACTCCCGCCTTTTAAGGGATTCCGCCGTCGGTCCGCAGAATCGAACCGGTGGTGAAACTGGACGCGTCGGACGCCAAGAACAATGCCGCACCGACAATCTCGTGAGGGTCGCCGGCCCGCTTGAGGTGCAGGTGGCTGAAGTTGTCGTTCCCGGACAGATCCCACGCCTTGCTGACGTCGGTCAGGTAGGGCCCGGCCATCAGCGTGTTGACCCGTACCGTGGGACCGAAGGCCTGTGCCAGTCCTTCGGTCATCGCGTTGAGCCCGGCCTTGGCGGCGGCGTAGGGGATAATGCCGCCGTTGGGCCGCAGCGATCCGGTGGAGCTGACGTTGATGATCGACCCGCCGCCGGCGGCCACCATTCGTTCACCCACCAACGCCGACAACCGAAACGGCCCTTTGAGATTCAGGTTCACCACCGCGTCGAACAGTTTCTCGGTGACGTTGCTCAGCTTGTCGTACAGTGGCGACATGCCGGCGTTGTTGATCAGGGTATCGACCTTGCCGAACCGCTCGTAGGTGGCCTCGACCAGGCCGTCGAGCTGGTCCCAGCGTCCGACGTGCACGCCGTAGGGCAGCGCGGATCGTCCGGTTTCGGCCGCGATCTCCTTGGCCACCGCCTCGCAGTTCTCGAAGTTCCGGCTGGCGATCACCACGTCGGCGCCGCAGTGGGCGACGGCGAATGCCATCTCCCGCCCAAGTCCACGGCTGCCGCCGGTGATCAGCACCACGCGATCAGTGAGGTCGAAAAGTTGGTCGGCGTAACCCATTTCAGCGGCACCTGGTCGGCAGGCCGCGCGCCATCTCGGCCGCCGTCGCGATCAGCGCGAGGATCATCGGGCCGAACGCGTCGGTGATCTTGGGGTCGACCTTTCCGGTCCGCACGCCGGCGGCGTACGTCTTTTCCAACACGATGCCCAACTTCCAGTTGGCCAGCACCAGGTAATAGTCGATGTTCTCGGTGGAAAGCCCGCTGATTTTCTCGTAGTGGCCCAGCAACTCGCCCCGCTTGGGCATCCCGCTCATGTCCAGATAAAAGCCGTCGCCCTTAGGGTTTTCGCCGTCGTAGCCCAATAGGCACCAGGCCAGATCGAGCAGCGGATCGCCGACCGTCGTCATCTCCCAGTCCACGATCGCGGCGAGCTGAGGTTGACTGCCGTGCGCGAACATCACGTTGGCGAACTGGTAGTCGCCGTGCATGATGCCCGGCTGGTACTCCGCGGGCCGGTTGCGGCGCAACCAATCCGCGGCCTCGTTCAGGCCGGGCAGCTCGCGCACCTTGTAGGCGTCGAGGAATGCCAGCCACCGATCGACCTGCCGATCGTGGAATCCGTCCGGACGCCCGAAGCCCTCGAGTCCTTGTTCGCGCCAGTCGACCCGGCCCAGCTTCGCGGCGCCCTCGACGAGTTCGAATGCGAGCCCGCGGCGCGCGTCGAGGTCGATGTCGAACGGTGGCTGCCAGCCGCCGTCCATCGGGCTCCATCCGTCGATCGCCTGCATCACGTAGAACGGCATGCCCAGCACGGTGCCGCTGTCGTCGGCGGCGATCAGCTCGGCGTGCGGCACATCGGTGCCGGACAGCGCCCGCACCAGCCGGATCTCGCGCAGCAGGCCGTCGATGCGTGCGGCGTCTGCGCGGGCCCCGGGCATGCGCAGCACCATGCGCTCGCCGCCCCGCCGAATCAGATACAGCGTGTTCTGCGAACCGCCTTTGAGCTGCTGTAGGAGCGGCTCCTCGCCGCTTCCGGGAGCGTCGTTGGCGTCGAGCCATCGACCCAGCACACCCGGGTCCAGTTGGGTTTCTCCAGCAGTCGTCATTGTCCGCACACCCCACTCTCTGCGTGGAGAATAGCATTCTCCACCGCTGCTGCCAGCTCCTCAACCGCGGACGCGGCACAACAACACTCCTCAATCAGTTGTGTTGCATCCATCCCTTGAAACCGCCCGCTGAAAGCCCGCCCTGAGAGCACGTTCGGCGAAGGTGAGGGCGTTCACGGATGGTGCTAACCCGGCTTGTGTGCGGCGAGCAGGAATCCGTGCGCCGCGAAGTGCCCGTCGTCATCGCGTTCGATGTTCGGCAGGTCAACATCGAGGGCGGCCGCGTTGCCGTAGAGCTTCGCGGGGCGGACCTCGTCGACCTGCCACACCGTCGAGACGACGTCGCGCAATTCGCTTTCGGTGAAGCCCTGCGGACCGGGCCGGTCGCCGGGTTCACCGAGCGCCCCGGCCGCGAAGGCCAGAATGTACAGCGCCGCACTGGGCGCGGCTGCCCGAAAGATCGACCGCAGATAGCCCGAACGCCCCTCGGCCGGCAGAGCATGGAACAGCCCGCTGTCGAGGATGGTGGAGAAGCGGCCTTCGGAATCGGGTGGGTAGTCACCAAATTCGGTGACGTCGGCTTTCGCGAAAGTCGCTGTTGTCAACCCTTGTTCGGCGGCAGCCGCGGTCGCGGCATCGATCGCCGTCGCGCTGGCGTCCAGCCCGACGACCGTGTAGCCGCGCGCGGCGAGGGCCAACGACAGGGCGGCGTGGCCGCACCCGGAGTCCAGCACGTCGCTGCGGATCTTGCCTTGACCGATGAGGACCGCCAGTTCGGGCTGCGGCCGACCGATGCTCCACGGCGGTGGTGATTCTTGTCGATAGGCGGCGTCCCAATCGATGCTCGGCCGGGTCATCTGTCCTCCTCGGGATGGGGCCTCCCTTGCAGATTAGGCGGCGGCCGCGCGCCGTGGCGGCGGGCGATGAGAAACTGCGAACAAGCCACTCCGACGACAGGGAGAGACATGCAAGTGCTTCTGGTCCGGCATGCGCTGCCGTTGCGCAGCGAACACGGCCAGGGTTCGGACCCGGACCTTTCGGAAGAAGGGGTGGCCCAGATCGCGCGCCTGCCCGAGGCGCTCGCCAGGTTCCCGATCTCCCGGGTGATCAGCAGCCCGCAGCGGCGTGCCATCCAGACCGCCGAACCGGTCGCGGCGGCCCGGCAGCTGTCCGTCGAGATCGACGATCGCTTCGCCGAATACGATCGCGACCTTCCGGTGTACATCCCGGTCGAGCAGATCCGTGCGGAAAACCCGAAGGAGTGGGAGCGGCTGGCGCAGGGTCACTTACCCAGTGCGGTCGACGAAGACGCGTTCCGCGCACGGATCCGGGCGGCGATCGACGACCTCGTCGCGTCCGGGGACCCCGAGGACACCGTTGCCGTGTTCAGCCACGGCGGGGTGATCAACCTCTTGCTGCACGAAATCCTAGGCACGAAGCGGCTGTTGTCGTTTCCCGTCGACTACGCATCGGTGACCCGATTGTTGTATTCGCGGACCGGTCAGGCGACCGTGGCGGGGGTCAACGGTGTCGAACACGTGTGGGACCTGTTGCCGCGCAATCAGCGATGGTAGACAAGTTCGGTGACTTCGGCTGATCGACTCGACGGGCTGGACCTGCCCGCGCTGGACCGGTATCTGCGTTCGCTCGGTATCGAGCGCGACGGCGAGTTGCGCGGAGAATTCATCTCCGGCGGCCGCTCCAATCTCACCTTCCGGGTCTACGACGACAAAACGAACTGGCTGGTGCGGCGTCCACCGCTGCACGGGCTGACCCCGTCGGCGCACGACATGGCGCGCGAGTACAAAGTGGTGGCGGCACTGCAGGACACGCCCGTTCCGGTGGCCCGCGCGATCGCGCTGTGCGAGGACGACTCCGTGCTGGGCGCGCCGTTCCAGATCGTCGAGTTCGTCGCCGGGCAGGTCGTCCGTCGCCGCGCTCAGCTCGAAGCCTTCAATCACACCGTGATCGACAAATGCGTCGACTCGTTGGTCCGGGTACTCGTCGACTTGCACAACGTCGACCCGAACGCGGTGGGACTGGCCGATTTCGGCAGGCCCAGCGGTTATCTGGAGCGCCAAGTTCGGCGCTGGGGCTCGCAATGGGAACTGGTGCGGCTGCCCGACGACCACCGCGACTCCGACGTCGAAAGATTGCATTCCGGTCTGCGGCAAGCTATTCCGCCGCAGAGCCGTACGTCGATCGTGCACGGTGACTACCGGATCGACAACACCATCCTGGACGCCGACGACCCGACGCGGGTGCGTGCCGTGGTGGATTGGGAACTCTCGACGTTGGGGGATCCGCTATCTGATGCGGCCCTGATGTGTGTGTACCGCGACCCGGCACTGGATCTGATCGTCAATGCGCAAGCGGCCTGGACGTCGCCGCTGCTGCCGACGGCCGACGAACTGGCCGACCGGTATTCGCTTGTGTCCGGTTTGCCGTTGGCGCATTGGGAGTTCTACATGGCGCTGGCGTACTTCAAGCTCGCCATCATCGCCGCCGGCATCGACTTCCGCCGGCGCATGTCAGATCAGGCGAGCGGCAAAGACTCCGAGCACATGCCCGAAGTGGTCGCGCCGTTGATCTCTCGTGGACTCGCGGAACTGGGCAAGCTGCCCGGTTAGTCGCGCACCGCCGCCGCGTGATGTTTCTTGGCCGCGCGACGCAGCTGCAGAATCCGTGCGGTGCCGACGGCCACCGTGAGCAGGCCGCCAACCACCGCCGCCAGCAGGATGGCCACGCCTAGCGGCAGGCTCCAATGCCAGACCAAGAACTGAAACGGCGTCGATGTCGTGTTCTGCGTGATGAAGATCAGCAACAGGATCAGGATCAGGAAGCCCGCGATCAGTGCGGACCACAGCGCGCCGGCGCGGGTGAACCCGATGGCCGGTTCCTTGGGGTGGGTGGCCGCATGGGGCGGTTTCACGCCGCCGGGAGGCGCTGGGGGAGGCACAGGGGAAGCATGAACATAGGATACGAGTGGAAGAAATGGCAGAGGAGTGAAAGGAGAAAAAAGAGACGGTGGCGAAACGACGCCGCCCTCGGCTCGTGGGATGCGGAAGACGGCATACGAGATAGCGTAGCGTCTCGTGGGCTCGGCGGGATGCGCCGCAGTGGGCTTATGCGGCGGGTTGCCCGGCAAGCCAGGGTCGGGGCTGCTCATAGATTCATCTTTGTCCCATCCTGGCGAGAATGAAACCAAACCGCGCAAACCGCCTGCTTCATGGCCACAGCGCCCGGCGTGTGATGCCGTTACTGTCAGCGTTATGAGGATGCTGCGGCGCCTGCTCCGCGTGATTATCCCCGCGGCAGCGTGCCTCGTGGTCAGCGGCCTCGCCGCGTCGTGCAGCAATTCCGATCCGCTGGCGCCGGAGACGCGCAGCATGAAATCCATCGTGATCGGATCGGCCGACTTCCCGGAATCGCAGATCATTGCCGAGATCTATGCACAAACGTTGCAGGCCAATGGTTTCGACGTGGGAAGGCGGATGGGCATCGGCAGCCGCGAGACGTATATCCCGGCGCTCAAAGACCATTCCATCGATTTGGTACCGGAGTATGTCGGCAATCTGCTGCGCTACTTCGCACCCGACTCGACCGCGACCATGCTCGACGCGGTGGAATTGGAGCTCTATCAGAAGTTGCCCGGTGACCTGTCGGTTCTGACACCGTCGCCGGCGTCGGATACCGACACGGTGACCGTCACGGGCCGCACGGCCGCCGCGTGGAACCTCAAAACCATCGGCGATCTGGCCGCACACTCGGCGGAGGTGAAATTCGGGGCGCCGTCGGCCTTCGAGAACCGGTCGTCCGGCCTGCCCGGGCTACGGCAGAAATACTTGCTCAACATCAGTCCCGGCAACTTCATCGCGATCAACGACGGCGGCGGAGCGGTGACAGTACGCGCACTGGTGGAGGGAAAGGTGAACGCGGCCAACATCTTCACCACATCGCCGGCGATCGCACAGAACCATCTGGCGGTGCTGGCGGACCCCGAACACAACTTCGTGGCCGGCAACATCGTGCCGCTGGTGAATTCGCAGAAGAAGTCCGATCGCCTCAAGAATGTCCTGGATGCGGTCTCGGCCAAGCTGACCACTGAGGGTCTGGCCGGTCTCAACGCCGCCGTGGCGGGCAACTCCGGCATCGACCCCGACCAGGCCGCACGAAACTGGGTGCGGGACAACGGCTTCAACCATCCGATTACGCAATGACGACCGGTGTGGGGGTTAGACGGTGATCGTCTTCGACGATGTCTGCAAGACATTCGCCGACGGGACCAACGCCGTCCATCGACTGAGCCTGGCGGTCCCCAACGGCAAGCTGACGGTGTTCGTGGGTTCCTCCGGGAGCGGCAAGACCACCGCGCTGCGGATGATCAATCGAATGGTCGAGCCGACGTCGGGCACCATTACCGTCGACGGCCAGGACGTCAGAGGTGTCAACCCAGTGCAGCTGCGGCTCGGAATCGGTTACGTGATCCAGCATGCCGGGCTGATGCCGCATCAGCGGGTGATCGACAACGTCGCGACCGTGCCCGTCCTGCGGGGGCAACCCCGCCGGCAGGCCCGCAGGGCGGCCTACGAGGTGCTGGAACGCGTCGGGCTGGACGCCAAACTTGCCAACCGCTACCCGGCGCAGCTCTCCGGCGGAGAACAACAACGCGTCGGCGTGGCACGCGCACTGGCCGCCGATCCGCCAATCCTGTTGATGGACGAGCCATTCTCGGCCGTCGACCCCGTGGTTCGTCTTGAGCTGCAGAACGAAATACTGCGCCTGCAAAACGAACTGCACAAGACGATCGTGTTTGTCACACACGACATCGACGAGGCGCTCAAACTCGCCGACCGGGTCGCGATCTTTGGCCGTGGCGGCGCGCTGCAGCAGTACGACGAACCCACCCGACTACTTTCACGGCCGGCCAACGATTTCGTATCGAGATTCATCGGCCTCGGCCGCGGCTACCGGTGGCTGCAGCTGATCAAGGCGAATGGTCTGCCGCTGCATGCCGTCGACACGCTCCCGGTCAGCGACCTTATCGATCGTCCGCTGACCGGCTGGGCGGTGGTGGTCGACGACGACGGCCGTCCGTTGGGCTGGATCGACGGCGAGGGCCTGCGGCGCCACGGCGGTGGCGCGTCGTTGCCCGACAGCATGAGCGGCATCAGTGCGTTGTTCCGGCCCGGCGGCAACCTCAGCCAAGCGCTGGACGCGGCGCTGTCGTCGCCCTCGACGGTGGGGATCGCCGTCGACGGGGAAGGCAGGTTCATCGGCGGGGTGCTGGCTGCCGACGTGCTGGCCGAGGTCGAACACCAGCGGCGGATCTGACCATGCACTATCTGTTCACCCATCTCGGCGACGCCTGGACGCTGACGGTGATCCATCTGCGGTTGTCTCTGGTACCGGTGCTGATTGGGTTGCTGATAGCGGTGCCGCTTGGGGTGCTGGTACAGCGTGCTCCGATTCCGCGGCGGCTGACGACGGCGACCGCCAGTGTGGTGTTCACCGTGCCGTCGCTGGCGTTGTTCGTGGCCCTGCCGGTGCTTATCGGAACCCGAATCCTGGACGAGGCCAACGTCCTCGTCGCGCTCACCGCGTACACCGCCGCGCTGATGGTGCGCGTGGTGCTCGAGGCGCTGGACGCGGTGCCGGCCCAGGTCCGCGACGCCGCCACCGCTGTCGGCTACTCGTCCGTCAAACGGGTCCTGAAAGTTGAGCTGCCGCTGTCGATCCCGGTCATGATCGCGGGGTTGCGGGTGGTCGTGGTGACCAATATCGCGATGGTGTCGGTGGGTTCGGTGATCGGCATCGGCGGCCTGGGTACCTGGTTCACCGAGGGGTATCAGACCGACAAGAGCGATCAGATCCTGGCCGGCATCATCGCGCTGTTCATGTTGGCGGTCGTGATCGACATGTTGATCGTGCTGGCCGGCCGGTTCGCCACCCCCTGGTCCCACGCGGGTGCGGCCACGCGCCGGTCCGTGCTGGCTCCGGTCGTCGGTGGTGCACGATGAATTTCGTCCAGCAGGCGGTGTCCTATCTGCTGACCGTCGACAACTGGACCGGTCCGGTCGGCCTCGCCGCGCGCATCTTGGAGCACCTGGAGTACACCGCCCTGGCGGTGGGCGCATCGGCGTTGATCGCGATCCCGATCGGGATGGTGATCGGCCACACGGGCCGCGGCACGCTGCTGGTGGTGGGTGCGGTCAACGGACTGCGCGCATTGCCGACACTCGGGGTGCTGCTGCTGGGTGTGCTGATGTTCGGCCTGGGGCTCGGGCCGCCGCTGGTTGCCCTGATGCTGCTCGGTGTGCCGTCGCTGCTGGCCGGAACCTACGCGGGCATCGCCAACGTCGATCCGGTGGTGGTCGACGCCGCCCGCGCGATGGGTATGACGGAGGCCCAGGTGCTGCTGCGCGTCGAGACGCCCAACGCGATGCCGTTGATTCTCGGCGGGTTGCGCAACGCGACGCTGCAGGTCGTTGCCACCGCGACGGTGGCCGCTTATGCCAGTCTCGGTGGGCTCGGCCGCTACCTGATCGACGGGATCAAAGAACGCGAATTCCAACTCGCCTTGGTCGGCGCGTTGATGGTGGCCGGGCTCGCGCTGATCCTCGACGGCCTGCTGGCAATGGCGGTCTGGGTTTCGGTGCCCGGCACCGGGCGATTGCGCAGGCCTCGTCGACGAATCGATGTGACGGCGGACCCAGTTGCCGACCAGCCTGCCGTAGTGGGTGGGCACGTCTTACGGTAGGGAGTGTGAACAGCCCCTCTGACCCGACCGGCAGCGTCTGGCCCGCGATGCTGACCTGGCGTGCACCGGACATCTCGCGCATGGAATCGGTGCGAGTACAGGTGTCCGGCAAGCGGATTAGAGCGGCCGGACGCATCGTGGCCGCGGCTACCGCGACGAACCCGGCATTCGGCGCTTTCTACGAAGTGCAGACCGATGAAACCGGGGCTACCAAGAGGTTCGGGCTGACGATCACCCTGGCCGAGCGGGAGCGCCAGCTTGCCATCTCCCGCGACGAAGAGAACATGTGGATGGTCACCGACCACCAGGGCGAGCGTCGCGAAGGGTACAACGGTGCACTCGACGTCGACGTCGTATTCAGCCCGTTCTTCAACGCGCTGCCCATCCGGCGGCTGGGGCTACACGAGCGGGCCGAAACCATCACGTTGCCGGTGGTCTACGTCAACGTGCCGGACATGACCGTCACCGCGGCCACGGTGAGTTACGCCAGCTCCGGCGGCGGTGCGGGGATCAAGCTGCACTCACCGGTCGCCGACACCACGGTGAGCGTCGATGCGGACGGGTTCATCGTGGACTATCCCGGATTGGCAGAGCGGATCTGATCACCCCGCCCGCCCGGCCGGCGGCGGCGAGCTCTTGGCGCCAGCCGTCCGCGCCGATTGTGACGGTGAAGATGTCGGAGCGCGGGAAGCGGTCGTAGCGCGTTCGCGCGGCATGGCCCGCCTCGACGAGTTCGGCCACCGAGTTGTCCCAATCCAGCGAGTCGCGGGCACGGCTGAGCAGGTCCATCACCCGGTCGACGGCGGTGAGCAGATGGGCGGTGTTGCCTTCGCACATCGCGCGCACCAGGTCCGGGGCGCTGCCCGCCACCCTGGTGCCGTCCCGGAAGGACCCGGCGGCCAGCGCGAAGGCCAGCGGCACCTCTGCGGCCGTCACCGCCAGCGCCTCGGCGAGCAGGTGCGGCAGATGCGAGATGGCGGCCGCCGCGGCGTCATGTTCGTCGGATCTGGCCGGCACCACGGCCGCGCCGCAATCCAGCGCCAGCGTCATCACCATCCACCAGACGACCGGGTCCACGTGGTCGTCGACGCTGACAACCCACGGTGCCGCCGTGAACAATCCGGCATGGCCGGCCGCCCAACCCGAGCTCTCGGTGCCCGTCATCGGGTGACCGCCGACGAAGCGGTCCTGCAGACCGGCCGCGACCACCTCGTCGAGGACCGCCGTCTTGACGCTGGTGACGTCCGTGAGAGGGCAATTTGGGGCCAGGTCGCTGACGTGGGCGAGCATCGCCGGCAAGGCGGGCATCGGCACCGCCAGCACGATCAGGGCACCGGTATCGGCGGCGCGCGCCAACGTGTCGGCGAGCTCTGTCGATGCGACAAAGCCGTCTGCAACTGCGCCGCGCGCGCCCTCTACCGAGCGGTTGTAGCCGAACACGTCCCGGCCGGCTGCCGCGGCCGCGCGCATGAGCGAACCACCGATAAGTCCCAACCCGAGGACACACACCGGGGGCTTGTTCCCGGTCCCAGTCGCCGTCCACGACACAGACCTAGGTTGGCACAGCGGGTCGACAACGGCGGCTGGAGGTCCCCCTGCTGGTTTGCGCTGTCTGGTCAAGCCGCCTGGTCAGCGACTAGCGTAGGCGCCCATGGGACGAGAGCGGGCCGCAACGCAAGGCCCGTCCGTGGATACACCGGACGGCTTTGGCATCGCCGTGGTGCGCGAAGAGGGCCAATGGCGATGCTCGGTGATGGCCCCCAATTCGCTGACGAGTCTGGCTGCCGCCGAGACAGAGCTGCGTGAACTGCGCAGTGCGGGAGCGGTCTTTGGGCTTCTCGACATCGACGACGAGTTCTTCGTCATCGTGCGCCCGGCGCCGTCTGGAACCCGGTTGCTGTTGTCGGATGCGACGGCGGCATTGGACTACGACATCGCCGCCGAAGTTCTGGACAACCTGGACGCCGACATCGATCCCGAAGACCTCGAGGACTCGGAACCGTTCGAAGAAGGCGATCTCGGGCTGCTGTCCGACATCGGTCTGCCCGAGGCCGTTCTGGGCGTCATCCTCGACGAGTCCGACCTGTACGCCGACGAGCAGTTGGGCCGCATCGCGCGCGAGATGGGCTTCGCCGACGAGCTGTCGGCGGTGATCGACCGCCTCGGTCGGTGATCACTGACGAGGATCTGATCCGTGCCGCGCTGGCGGCCGCCGCGACGGCGGGCCCCCGCGATGTGCCGATCGGTGCGGTGATTTTCGCCGCCGACGGCACCGAACTCGCCCGTGCGGTGAATGCCCGTGAGGCCCTTGGTGATCCGACTGCGCACGCGGAAGTCCTGGCGATCCGCGCCGCGGCCACCGTGCTGGGCGATGGGTGGCGGCTGGAGGGAGCCACGCTGGCGGTCACCGTCGAACCCTGCACGATGTGCGCGGGTGGGCTGGTGCTGGCGCGTGTCGCGCGGCTGGTGTTCGGCGCGTGGGAGCCCAAGACCGGTGCGGTCGGATCGTTGTGGGACGTGGTCCGCGACCGTCGGCTCAATCACCGTCCCGAGGTGCGTGGCGGGGTGCTCGCTGCGGAGTGCGCCGCGCCACTGGAGGAGTTCTTCGCCCGCCAGCGATTGGGGTGAGTGGCTACTGGTTCTGTAAGCTGCTCGGCGGTGGCGTGTCCGAGCGGCCTAAGGAGCACGCCTCGAAAGCGTGTGACGGCTAAAACCGTCCGAGGGTTCAAATCCCTCCGCCACCGCCAATAGCTTCCCGCGAAGAATCGCGGGTGAGTGCCAGCACCAGGAAGCCTCGACCGCCGCCGCGCCCGGTTGGCGCGTTGCCGGTGCGGCCATCCGCCCTGGCTTTCTCGGCGATTCGGGGCATTTGTAACCCGCGATCCTATTTACTGTGACCCAACTCACTCGGTGGCAACCGGCCGCGTAGTTCGTGGGGCTAGTGAGTCCGGGAGGGGCAGAACGATGACGCGGCTGGCGACGTGGTGGGAGCAGGACCACCATTTCGATTGGCTGACAGGCTATTTGCAATCGCACGGGTTGGGTTCCAACACACGCAGGCTGTTGGCCGGGGTGGCGGGCTCGTTGGTGCTCGTGCCGGCCAACGTGTGGTTGGATCAGACCTTGCCGCTGCGGCCTTTGGCGCTGGCCTATTCGGTCTTGGCCGCGGCGATCGGTCTGACCATGGCCGCGCTGTGGTTGCGCGGGTGGCCCACCCGCCGGCAATCTCTTTTCTTCGTTTTGACCGGCAGCGTGATCATCGGCCTCGGCTGCGTATGGCAACCCCAGCCGCTAGTAGGACTGATGGCCTGCTCAGCCATGGCGGTCACGGGCGGCTACCTCGCGTTCTTCCACACCGCCAAGTACATGGCCCTGAATTTTGGCCTGGCCTTCACCATTGCCGCCGTGGAAGCGGCGCGTCTGGCCGCCGCGGGGCAAGTGATGCTGGCGTTCACCGGCTGCTTTCTGGTCCTCGAACTCAACGCGGTCGTCCCGTTGGCCATCCAGATCGTCGTGCGCGCACTCTGGGTTGATCTATTGCGCGCCAACCGCGACCCGTTGACGGGCCTGCTGAATCGGCGCGCCTGCGATCGGGCCGTTGTGGGGCGGATGCTCGTCGGCGCCAACCACATGTTTTTGATGGTGGCGATGATCGACCTGGACCGGTTCAAAACCCTCAACGACACCCGCGGACACGCCGCCGGTGACGAGGCGCTGGTCGCGGTTGCCGGCGCATTGAACACCGCCTGCAGCGACACCGCCATCGTCGGTCGCGTCGGTGGGGAGGAATTCTTGATCGCCGAAATCGTGACGGCGGAACAGCGGCCCGAGTGGGGTCTGTACCTCTGTGACGCCGTGGCCGCAATCGACGACCCCGTGACCGCCAGCGTCGGAATCGCCGCCCTGGCGTTGCGCGACATGGTCACCGATTATGCCGACGAAGCGTTTCGCCAGGTGGTCGCCCATGCCGACAACGCCATGTATGAAGCCAAACGCCGCGGGGGCAATCAAACTCGCCACCACGAGGTTGCAGTCTGAGTCAGCGGCGCGTACCAGCAGGCTCGGAGGTATGCATGGCCGCCTCGAGCTCTTCTTCTTCGAGCGCATTGATCGTCAGCGGCGGTTGGTCGCTGCGGTAACGCATGCCCTCGAGGAGGATGGCCACATATCGTCGCCACAGCTCGGCGTCCACGTGTCCGGCGTACTCGCTGACCGTTCCGGCCAGCAGGCCAAAGATGGGCATGTCCCCGGGTGCGGTTTCCGGCCGTAGGTGACCGTCGTGCTGTGCCCGCTCGACAAGTTCGGAAAGCCTTGGTACGAGGCGAACTCGGGCGGCTTCCACGCGGTCGCCGCCGAAGCACTTACCGAAGGCGACCTCGCGTATTCCTCGGTCGGTCGCCGTAATTTCACACATTTGCTCGACAAACCACACGAAGCCCTGCCATGAATCGGGGTGACGCAACGCGGTTTCCGCCAGCGTGGTCAGCTCGTCGATGCCGTCCTCGAAGATCGCCTCGAGCAGCTCCTGCTTCGTGGGAAACCGTCGGTACACGGTTCCCACGCCGACGCCCGCGTGGTGAGCCACCTCGTTGAGAGTGGCCTCCAGACCGCGGATGGCAAAAAGTTCGCGGGCGGCCTCGATCACCCGCTGCCGGTTGCGCTCGGCATCCTTCCTCAGCGGGCGGCACGTCATCTCGCGAGCGCTCACGTCGATGAGTGTAACGAGGGCAACATTTCCAGTAAGTGGATTGACCCTATCCACTTAATTGGTTAGGTTATCTACCCAGACCACCGTCGGTCCCGAACTCCGGCTCACCTCGGATCACTGAAAGGCCCGCACCTTGACTGACGTTCGCGATATCGCGGCTGCAAAACAGGAGCCGCTGCCTGCTCCGAGTGCCGAACCAAGGCAGGTCTTGGCGCGGGACCTGCCGACGGCGAGACCGGCTCGGCCGCCGCTGACCAAACTTCTCGGCCGCACCTGGCTGCCCATCCTGATCGCCGTCGCGGTCGCGGTCGGCGTCGCCACCGTAGGGCAGTTACGTGAAATCTTCGGAGCCAATGCCGTGCTGGTGACCCCGAGGGGTTCGGACACCGCAGAATCCTTTAACCCCAAGGTCGTAACGTACGAGGTGTTCGGTGCCGGGTCCACGGCCGTGATCAACTATCTGGACCTGGACTCCAAGCCTCAGCGAGCCGTAAACGCTCCGCTGCCATGGTCCTTGACGCTGCGAACCACCGCACCCGCCGCCACGCCCAACATTCTGGCTCAGGTCGACGGTCAGACCGTGACATGCCGGATCACCGTCAACAACGAGGTCAAGGACGAAAGAACCGTCACGGGTGCGAATGCCGAGACCTTCTGCTTGGTGAAGTCGGCATGACCATACCCGCGACCGACGCCCCGACCGACGCGATTCCGGTCGCCCGCCATGCGGCCCGCCCGAGGCTACCGCGGCTCATCCGGTCGTTCGCCGTGCCGATCGTAGTTGCCTGGATCGCAATCGTCGCCGTCCTCAATACCGTTGTCCCGCAACTCGAAACGGTCAGCAAGATGCGCGCAGTGTCGATGAGTCCCAACGACGCGCCGTCGATGATCGCAACGAAACGCGTCGGCAAGGTGTTCCAGGAGTTCGACACCAGCAGCTCGGTGATGATCGTGCTCGAAGGTGACAAGCCGTTGGGTGCCGACGCACACCATTTCTATGACGACATCGTGCGAAAGCTGCGGGCCGACACCAAGCATGTCCAGCATGTGCAAGATTTCTGGGGCGATTCGCTGACGGCAGCAGCCGCGCAAAGCACCGACGGCAAGGCCGCCAACGTTCAGGTCTACATCGCCGGGGACCAAGGAGAGGCACTCGCCAACGAATCGGTGGAGGCCGTGCGCGATATCCTGGCCAGCTCGCCGGCACCACCGGGGGTCAGGGCGTACCTAACCGGCCCCGCGGCGACGAGTACGGATCAAAATGCGGTGGGCGACCAGAGCATGCAGACCATCGAATTGCTGACCTTCGCCGTCATCATTGCGATGCTGTTGCTCGTCTACCGATCGGTTGTGACGGTATCGACCGTGCTCGCGATGGTGGTGCTGGAATTAGCCGGCGCCCGGGGGCTGGTGGCATTTCTCGGCTACTACAAGGTCTTTGGGCTTACGACGTTCGCGACCAATCTCGTCGTGACTCTTGCGATCGCCGCGGCCACCGACTACGCGATTTTCCTGATTGGCCGGTACCAGGAGGCGCGCAGATCCGGAGAGGATCGAGAATCGGCGTACTACACCATGTTTCACGGTACGGCCCATGTCGTGCTGGCTTCGGGGCTGACGATCGCCGGCGCGGCCTTCTGCTTGCACTTCACCCGCCTGCCGTACTTCCAGACCATGGGCATCCCGCTGGCAGTCGGGATGGTCATCGTGGTGGCGGCCGCCTTGACGCTTGGCCCCGCACTGATTTCGGTTGTCACGCGGTTCGGCCGGCTGCTGGATCCCAAACGCATGGCGAAGCCGCGAGGGTGGCGTCGGATTGGCGCCGCGACCGTCCGGTGGCCCGGCGCGATTCTGGTCAGCGCAATCCTGTTGGCTTTGGTCGGGTTGCTCGCCCTGCCCGGCTACCACACCACGTACAACGACCGCCTCTATCTGCCCGCCGGGGTGCCGGCGAACATCGGATACGCGGCGGCCGACCGGCATTTCTCCAAAGCCAAAATGAATCCGGATCTGATGATGATCGAAAGCGATCACGATCTGCGGAACCCGGCCGACTTCCTGGTGATCGACAAGATCGCCAAGGCCCTTGTCCGCGTGCATGGCATCGCCCAAGTGCAGACCATTACGCGGCCAGAGGGAAAGCCGATTCAGCACACCACGATTCCGTACAACATCAGCATGAACAGCACCGGCCAAATCATGAACAACGACTATCAGCAAACCATCTTGAAAAACACGCTGAAACAGGCCGACGACATGCAAGTCACGATCGACTCGATGGAAAAGATGCAGACCATCACCCAGCAGCTCTCCCAAGTCACTCACGACATGGCCACCAAGATGAGTAAAACCAGCGCCGATGTACAGGACTTGCGCGATCACATGGCCGATTTCGAAGACGTCTGGCGTCCCATTCGCAGCTACTTCTACTGGGAGAAGCACTGCTTCGACATCCCGATGTGCTGGTCGTTGCGTTCCGTGTTCGACGCACTCGACGGCATCTCGACCATGAGCGATGACCTCAGCGACCTGGTACCCGACCTCGATCGAATGGATGCGCTGATGCCGCAGATGGTTGCGCTGATGCCGCCGATGATCGAATCGATGAAGAGCCAAAAACAGATGATGCTCAACCAGTATCAGGCGCAGAAGGCGCAGCAAGACCAGACCATGGCCATGCAGGACAACGCCACGGCGATGGGCGAAGCGTTCGATGCCGCTAAGAACGACGACTCGTTCTATCTGCCGCCAGAGGCCTTCAACAACGCGGATTTCAAGCGTGGGATCAAGCTGTTTCTCTCCCCGGATGGACATGCGGTCCGGTTCACCATCCTGCACCAAGGCGACCCGCTAACCACGGAAGGCACCTCGCACGTCGAGCCGCTCAAAACCGCAGCGGCAGATGCGATTAAGGGAACGCCACTGGAGGGATCGACGATATACCTCGGTGGCAGCGCGGCCATGTATAAAGATTTGCAGCAAGGCGCTGACTACGACTTGCTCATTGCCGCTACCGCAGCGCTCATCCTGATTTTCATCATCATGGTGGTGCTCACCCGTGCCGTGGTCGCCGCGGCGACCATCGTTGGGACCGTGGTGCTCAGTCTGGCCACCTCGTTCGGGCTGTCGGTGTTGCTGTGGCAACACGTCGTCGGAATCCCGTTGCACTGGATGGTGTTGCCGATGTCAGTCATCGTCTTGTTGGCCGTCGGCTCGGACTACAACCTGCTGCTGGTATCGCGCATGAGAGAGGAGATCCAGCCCGGGCTCAACACCGGCATCATTCGCTCCATGGCGGGCACCGGTTCCGTGGTCACCTCGGCGGGCTTGGTCTTCGCCTTCACGATGATGTCGATGGCGGTGAGTAAGTTGATTGTGATCGGGGAGGGGGGCACGACAATCGGCCTGGGGTTGCTGTTCGACACCTTGGTCGTCCGTTCCCTGATGACACCGTCGTTCGCAGCGGTGCTGGGTCGCTGGTTCTGGTGGCCGCGGCACGTACGTCAGCGCCCGGTTCCACAGCCATGGCCGCAGCCGCGGCGCCACCGGTCCCTCGAAATGCAAGGGGCATAATGCTTGCGCCGAGGTGCCGGTGGGAGCCTGCTTGTCGCGGGTCCGCGTCAGCGGCAAAAGCGCCGGCGACCAGCTTGGTGAATTCGACCGCCGAGCGGCGGACGTATTCGAGTTCGAGTGACACCAACAGGGTGTCCATCATTGCGAACGGCAGCGTGGTGGCCACGGCGCCACGGCCGTAGTCGACGTGTCACGAGCCGGGATGAATGGTCAGCCCCCTCGCGCGGCCCCGCTCCAGGCAGGTGCGTTCACCGGGCGACAGCGTCATGAGTTGCGTGTCGTCGGAATCGAGATCGTGGGAATCGCTTCGCCCGGCCATCAGGAACTCGTAGATGTTCACATGCTTGTAGCGCCCCGAAAAGCCTTGCGTTCCAGTGGGAGAGCCGAAGATCACGGGGGCTGAAGTGGAGAAACGGACCTTGCCGAGGATCCCGCCGGCCTTGCTGCCCACCCATCGGCCTGGGGCCGGATCGACCAGATCAGGATAATCGTCTGCGAGCAATTCGATTGCCCGCGTGATTAATTCGCCGTCTTGCAGCGGCCGGCCGACGACTTGCTTGGCGATCGTGTGCAGCGAAGCCGGGTCGATTTTGTAGGCCATCACGCTCCTTTGATTGACTCGAGTCACAACGGTAGCCGTCGCCGCGCCGGCTCAGGCGTTGGACAACGGTTCAAATCTTTCGGCGACCGTGGGTATGGTTCGACGATGACGCCGAACGGCGCAGCGCGAGAGCGGCGGGACACGTCGGCCATCCGAGCCGACGAGTCCGACGCTGCGCGGGGGCGCCCGCGCGACATGCAGCGTCGCGCCGCGGTCATCTCGGCCACCCGGGAACTGTTGATCGCCAACGGCTACGAAGAAATCACATTGGCCGGCGTCGCGCGTCATGCCGGGGTGTCGCGGCCCTTCGTCTACGAACACTGGGGCAGCAAGTTCGCGCTGGTCGAGGACGCCATCTTGTCCGCCCCCGGCGAATACCCCGCGGTCGACGAACTCGCGTTTGCCGATGCATTGACCAGCCTGATCACCGGCATGGTCCGCGTTCAGTCGGATCCTGCCTATCTGGCGGGCATGCCTGGCGTCGCGACCGTGCTCTACAGCCGGCCCGACTTGGTCGAACAGGTCGAAGCGCGCTACATGGCCCCGGTCCGGGCACTGTGGGTCCGACTCATCGAACGCGGCAAGGCCGAGGGTCTGGTGCGGTCGGAGGTCGACGGGAGTGCGCTGATGGACACCATGCGCGGTGCTGTCACGCTGCACACCTCGGTGAACAAGGCACTCGGCGAGGCCGAACTGATCGCGCACCTGAAGTCGTTGATCCTGTACGGGATCGGCCTGCGCGAGTGACTCTCGTCTAGTTTTCTTACACGATGTAAGGTAATGGCGCCATGAAATCGCTGCAGGCACTCTTCGACCTCACCGACCGCACCGCCATCGTCACCGGCGGCACCCGCGGCATCGGGCTGGCCATCGCCGAGGGATTGGTCGAGTGCGGCGCCAATGTGGTGGTCGCCAGCCGCAAGGCCGATGCGTGTGCCGCGGCGGCCGACAAGCTGCAGGCGCTCGGCGGTGGTCGGGCCATCGGCGTGCCCACGCATATGGGCGACCTGGACGCCATCGGACGTCTCGTCGAGGCCACTGTCGCGGAGTTCGGCGGAATCGACATGGTGGTCAACAACGCCGCCAATGCCCTGTCGCTGCCACTGGGTGAGTTCACCCCGGAAGCGTGGTCGAAATCGTTCTCGGTCAACCTGCAAGGTCCGGTCTTTTTGGTCCAGGTTGCGTTGCCGCACCTGCGCGAAAGTGAGCACGCGTCGATCCTCAACGTCGTCTCCGCCGGTGCCTTCATCTATTCGCCTGCGACGTCGATGTATTCGGCGGCCAAAGCCGCGATGGTGTCGTTCACCCGGTCTATGGCCGCGGAGTTCGCGTCGCAGGGCATCCGGGTCAACGCCTTGGCGCCCGGATCGGTCGACACCGACATGGCGCGGGCCAACCCGCCGGAGTTCATCGAGGCGATGAAGGCGTCCGCCCTGCTGAAACGGATCGCCGACCCCGCCGAAATGGTCGCGCCCGCACTGCTATTGCTCTCCGACGCAGGGAGCTTCATCACCGGGCAGACCATCATCGCCGACGGCGGCATGGTGGCCAGGTAGGAGGCGGTCATGACCGAGACGGACAGCGCAAAACGCGAAGCCAACAGGCAGACGCTGCGGCGGGCCATGGACGGCATCAGCGCCCTGGACCTCGACGCGGTCCTCGCCGAACTCCACGACGACGTCCGATTCGAATTGCCTTACGAGGACGCAGTTCCCGACTCCGGCCGAGACGGCGTTCGGGAGCTGCTCGGGTCTATGTTCGTCATGTTCGGCAAGTTCACAGTCACGTTGACCGACATCTATGACCTGCTTGACCCGAACATGTTGGTGGCGCGCTATCGGGGCGACGCGCTCGGTCGGGACAAGCCCGTCGTCTATCAGAACGACTACCTCGGCGTGTTCGAGTTTCGCGACGGCAAGATTACGCTGTGGCGCGAATTCGACAACCCCATGGTGTCGGCCGCAATGGTCGCCGGCTTCGCCGCCGACTCCTCCGGGTCC
Organism: Mycobacterium ahvazicum; assembly: GCF_900176255.2. Classification (GTDB taxonomy): domain Bacteria; phylum Actinomycetota; class Actinomycetes; order Mycobacteriales; family Mycobacteriaceae; genus Mycobacterium; species Mycobacterium ahvazicum. The sequence continues at coordinate 1,083,093 of NZ_FXEG02000005.1, read as the reverse complement.
GGCTCATGAGCGCCGCGATCGGCGTCGAGCGCCTCGACGACGGTGCGATCGCCATCGTCACGATCAACCGACCGCAGCGCCGAAATGCTTTGGACTCACAAACTCTCGTCGACATGCATCGGACGCTGGACGAACTGAACGGTGATCCCACGCTGCGCGCGATCGTGGTGACGGGTGCGGGTGTCTCTTTCTGCTCCGGTGCGGACCTGAAGTCGCAGCCGGATGACCTCTCCGATACGGCCGGCGTCCCATACGCCGAGCTACGCTCGGCGGCCGCGTCGACCGTCGCCGTCACGATGGCCGCTCAAGAACTCATGGCCTCGGCCTTCGAGAAGATCCACCGGCTGCGGGTACCGGTCATCGCCGCGATCAATGGATTCGCGTTGGGCGGCGGCTTCGCGCTCGCGTTGGCATGCGATATCCGGTATGCCGCCGAATCGGCCACCTTCGGTGCGGTTTTCATCCGGCACGGGGTTTCGGCGTGCGACATGGGCACCAGCTACTTCCTGCCGCGGCTGGTCGGAGCGTCGCGGGCCGCCGAATTGATGCTCACCGGAAGGGTTTTCGGCGCGGCCGAAGCGGCGGTCATCGGGCTGGTCCTCGAGGTGGTCGACGCGGCGAGCCTGCTCGACACCGCGGTCGCCAAAGCCCGTGAGATAGCGCAGAATTCGCCGTTGGCCGTCTGGATGACCAAGGAAACCATGTGGCAGACCATCGACTCCCCGAGCCTGCGTCATGCGCTCGACCTCGAGAACCGGACACAGGTGATGTGCACGGGCACGGGAGATCTGGCCAACTCATTCGCCGCCTTCCGCGACGACGGCACCGCTCGTTGGAACCCACTGTGACTCAGAAAGGCGACTAAAGTATGGCCAATTCCCTATGTGAGCGTCTCGGCATCGAGTTCCCGCTGTTCGCGTTCTCGCACTGCCGCGACGTGGTCGCCGAGGTCAGCAAGGCCGGCGGATATGGGGTGCTGGGCGCGCTGGCCTACAACGCCGAGCGCCTCGAGGTCGAGCTGTCCTGGATCGACGAGCACGTCGGCGGACGGCCGTACGGGGTGGATTTCGCGATGCCGGAAAAGTTCGTCGGCAAGGGCGAGCCCTTCAGCCTCGATGCGCTGCGTGAGCTCATTCCGGCCAGCCACACCGAACACATGGAGAAAGTGCTCGCCAACCATGGTGTGCCGCCGCTGCCGGAGGACGCCGAGCGGCGGGTGATCGCCGCCGGCCTCGGGGTCGAGGCCGAAGGGCCGGGCCAGGTGGAGGTCGCGCTGCGTCACCCGGTGTCGATGATCGTCAACGCGCTAGGGCCGCCACCGGCCTACGCCATCGCCGCCGCACACGAAAAAGGCGTACTGGTAGGCGCTTTGAGTGGTTCGCCGCGGCACGCGCGGCGTAACGTCGATGCGGGAGTTGACGTGATCATCGCCCAGGGCGGGGAGGCCGGAGGACACACCGGCGAGATCGCCACGATGGTGCTGGTGCCCGCGGTCGTCGATGAGGTCGGGCCGGACATTCCCGTGCTGGCCGCCGGCGGCATCGGTAACGGCCGGCAGATGGCGGCCGCGATGGCCCTTGGCGCACAAGGGGCTTGGACCGGCTCGCTGTGGCTGACGGTCGCCGAGGCGTCGACGGAGCCGTGGGTGGTCGAGAACCTGTTAAAGGCCGGGTATTCCGACACGGTGCGTTCGCGCGCGATGACCGGCAAGCCGGCCCGGCAGATCCGTACCGAATGGACCGAGGCATGGGAAGGCCCCGACAATCCCGAACCGTTGCCGATGCCGTTGCAGGGCATCGTGTATGCGGATGCATCCGCGCGGTTCATGCGGGCGCGATCGAGTGCGCTGTCGGGCTCGCCGGCAGGGCAGATCGTCGGGTCGATCAATAAGGTACGGCGCTCGCGCGACGTGGTTCTCGACATCGTCGAGGAGTACCTCGCCACGGTGCGGCGACTGGCAGAAGACGGCTGAGGAGGAATCGCTGTGGTTAGCAACGACGACGTCCGGGACATCGACACCGGCGTACCCATGGAGCGCTTCGCCCGCGGCTGGCACTGCATCGGTCTGGCCGAAAACTTCCGCGACGGAAAACCCCATGCGATCAACGCATTCGGGACCCGTCTGGTGGTGTTCGCCGACACGGCCGGCGAGGTGCATGTTCTCGACGCGTACTGCCGCCACATGGGCGGCGACCTGTCCCAGGGGACCGTCAAGGGTGATTCGGTGGCCTGCCCGTTTCACGACTGGCGCTGGCAGGGCTCGACCGGACGTTGCTCTTTGGTGCCCTACGCCAAGCGCACACCCCGATTGGCACGGACACGGCGCTGGCCGACCGGAGAGGTCAACGGCCAATTGCTCGTCTGGCACGATCCCGAGGGGTCGACGCCGGCGCCGGAGCTCTTCCCGCCGACGATTGACGGATACGCCGACGGGCAGTGGTCCCCGTGGTCGTGGAATTCGATTCTCATCGAGGGATCGCACTGCCGCGAGATCGTCGACAACAACGTCGACATGGCCCACTTCTTCTACATCCACCATGCGTACCCGACGTTCTTCAAGAACATCATCGAAGGCCACACGGCGACCCAGATCATGGAATCCAAGGCCCGGCCCGACACCACCAAGAACTACGAGAAGCTCTGGGAAGGAACGAAGCTTCGCTCGGAGGCAACGTATTTCGGCCCCGCCTACATGATCAACTGGTTGCACAACGACGTGGCGCCGGACTTCACGATTGAAGTCGCGCTGATCAACTGCCACTATCCGGTCACGCACAACTCATTCGTGCTGCAGTGGGGCGTGGCCGTTCAGGAACTTCCCGGCCTGCCGGCCGACAAGGCGGCCAAGCTCGCCGCCGCGATGAGCCGATCGTTCGGCGAGGGCTTCCTCGAAGACGTCGAGATCTGGAAGCACAAGACGCGCATCGAGAATCCGTTGCTCACCGAGGAGGATGGCGCGGTGTATCAGCACCGGCGCTGGTACGAGCAGTTCTATGTCGATGCCGCCGACATCACCGCGGAGATGACCGACCGCTTCGAAATCGAGGTGGATACCAACCACGCCAACACTTCTTGGCAGCGCGAGGTTGCGGACAACCTCGCGGCTACCGTGCGGTGAGTGACGCCGAGGCTAGCCCAGCCCGCCGGTCAACCCCCGCGCCGCCTGGATTTCGGTCGGCCGGTATGGGCGACCATCGGGTAGCAGCAGGTCGTGGAACCACAGTTTGGGCGGTGCCGGGTACGGGTGATTCCACGAGTCCCACGGAAAATAGGTCTGGGTCTTGCCCGCCACCAAACCCCAGTTGAACGCACCGACGTTGTGTCGCTTGGCAATTGGCAGGATCGTTTCCAGGGTGCTGCCTTGGGACCGGGCCATGTACTCGGTGCACAGGATCGGTCGCCCCAGCGGAGCCAATTCGTTGATCTTTGACTCGAACTCGGCCGGTTTGCCGTAGTTGTGGAAGGTGATCACGTCGGCGTTGTCGAGTTGGATGGCACTGATCGCGCTGCGGCTTCCCCGGTCTCCCCAGGATCCCTGCCACACACCGCTGGTCAACGGCTGCGCGGGATCAACCGCTCGCGCCCACCGGAACACCTGAGGAAGCAGGTCGGCCACCCGCTGAAGCTTGTCCGCGCGCTCGACCTTGCGGTACTCCTTCGCGGGATTGTCGGGCTCGTTCCACAGGTCCCACCCTAAAACCCGGTCGTCATTACGGAACTGGCTCAACACTCCCGTGACGTAGTCCTGCATGACCGGGACGTAGCGGGGATCGCCGAGGCGCTCGGCGCCCGGGCTCTGCACCCAGCCGGAGTTGTGCACCCCCGGTACCGGTGCGTGCTGCGGGCCGGCCTTCGGCAGCGGGTCCCAACAGGAGTCGAACAAGACGAAGAGCGGCTTGATGCCATGGCGCGACGCGATTCCGACAAACTGGCTCAGACGGCTTTGGAAACCCGGGCGGTCCGTCGCCCACAACTGATCGTGAAGGAAGACCCGCATGGTGTTGAAACCGAGTGTGCGGGCCACGCCCAGCTCGCCGTCAATGCGTTGTGGGTCAAACGTTCCCGGCTGAAACATCTCCAGCTGATTGATCGCGGTCGACGGGATGTAGTTCGCGCCGACAAGCCAACCTTGTGCGCGATACCAGGCGTTGGCACGATCCGGCGACCACCGTGCTGCCTCAGCAAAAGCGCGCGGCGCTTGGGCCAGCGCCGCACCCGCTGCCAGCATCAGGGGCACCTTCAGGGCCGTTCGGCGGTTCACGAAGTGACACTAGATTTCCCTTGTCGCACAGGCGGTTCGACGCGCCGATCGCAATGTATTGAGATGGGAATTGTGACCTGATCGTGATCTGTGGACTAGCGAAGCTTGCGGCCGTAGCTGTCTTTCACGCTGCCGGTGAACATCATGATCGCATCGACGACGGCCCACACGGCGCTGCCGAGCAGGACCGGCAACGCGATAAAGCAGAACAGGCTGAAGACGAGTCCGACGAGGCCGAGTATCAGCTGCGCAACCGCGATCTGGGTCGAGTCGATATAGAAGCGGCCAATGCCGAACACCCCGAAGAAAAGCTGCAACAGCCCCGCCGTGGTACCGGACTTGTCGGACAGCGCGACGCCCGTGGCGGGATCGCGCCCGAACGGCGCATGGGGGTCAACCCCCGGATAGCCGCCGTAGCCGGGATATGGCTGCGAAGGGGGGGAGCCGGGCTGCGGCGGTACGTAGCCGGGCTGCGGTGGGTAACCGGGGTACCCCGCCTGCGGTGGCATCGGCGGGCCCGGGGGCGGCAAGTAGCCGGGCCGCTGCCACCCCTCGGGCGGTGGGCCCCCGGGAAATCCGGGCGGGTTGGGCGTCGACATCGCCTGAGTTAACCCCGCCGCGGCGGGTGAGTCCATTCGCGCTGGATACTGCCGGACGGGCGCCCGACCAACCACCTAGCAGAGGGCAACTTTTGTAGACGCAAACAATTGCATACTGCTACTATCGCACTCGACATTGTTTTGCTGACCCAGGAGTGCGCCGATGCGGTCCATGTCCTTCGACCCGGCGGTGGCCGTCGTTGGCACTCAGATCGTCGGCAGTGCGACGCAGGCGCTTGCGAACAGTGCTGCGGCGGAGCCGTCGGTGACCGCGCCGGCTCCAGCCGGCGCCGAAGAGGTCTCGGCTCAGGCGGCAGCGGCGTTCGGGGCGGAGGCCACCCACATGCTGGCTCTGCTCAACGCGGCGCACTCGGAACTGGCGCGTACGGGCAACGCGCTGGTCGACATCGCCCGAATCTACGCGGAGACTGACGCCGTCGCGGCTCGCCGGCTGAGCCAGATCCGCACCGACGTCGCCTTCCGGCTGGCTGGGTAGGGCCAGTGGCGGGGCAGATTCGCAGGGCACGGTCGGTGCTGTCTCTTCTAACTTTGGCTCCGACGGCGCGATACTAACCAGATGTCCGATCGCAACGTGCTCGGCGGCCCGCTGCAGCCATGTGGCACCGAACCCCTGACCGGCTTCTACCGCGACGGCTGCTGCTCGAGCGGAGCCGAGGATGTCGGTCGCCACACGATCTGCGCGGTGATGACCGCCGATTTCCTTGAGCACCAACGTTCCATCGGCAACGATCTGCTGACGCCGGTTCCCGAGTACCGCTTTCCCGGCCTGCTGCCCGGTGACCGCTGGTGTGTGACCGCCCTGAATTGGTTGCGGGCTCACCGCGATGGTTGCGCCGCGCCGGTCGTGTTGGCCAGCACCCACGAACGCACCCTCGAGGTGGTGCCCCTCGAGGCGCTGCTGGAGCATCAAGTCGACGTTCCCGACGATCTGGCTAACTTGTAGGGCTCGCGATCTGCGCTTCGATCCGTCGGGCCGCGGCGCAAACCTGCTCACTGAGCCGCGTGACGTCCGACGCGGTCAGGTCGGTGAAGGGCGCGACGCTGACCGACATCGCGACCACTCCGTCGTCATCGAAGATCGGGGCGGAAATGGTGGCGATACTGTGCGCCGAGTTCTCGGTGAGTTCGGCATCCAGCACGTCGATCACGGTGAGGTCGGCGAAGGCCCGGGCCAGGTGTGCGGTGATCGCGTCGGGTTCGCCGTCACCGCGCAATGCCCGCAGTGCCGCATGCACCTGACGGTATTCGCGGCTGAGGCGTTCGACGGTATATCCGCGATGACGAATCTCGCTGAGCACCGAAGTGATTCGTCGGGAGAGCGCGGTGGACGGCCTGCCCATGCCCTGCAGCCAGGCGCGCTGCGCGGGCGCCGGGCTCCAGGCGAGGTAGTCGCGGCCGAACGGCGCTACCAACGGCATGCGCAGTCCGCGGTCGATGCGCATCCCGGACGAGGATTCGCCGGCGGTATCGGTCACGACGATGGCCTTGTCCTCGCGGCGCGCCAGAAATGCTTGTGCCGCTGACGATTCGGCGAGCTGCTGTAAGACGCCACGAAAGACCCGGTCGCCGGCCGGCTTCGCCAGCGCCGCGATGCCCGGTCCCCAGGAGTAGGCGGCCGTGTCGACGTCGCGCACCACCCAGTGATGGGCGCTCAGCGTGGTCAGAATCGCGTGCCCGGTAGCGCGGCTGATGCCGAGCTCGCGGGTGATATCCGCGAGTGAGAACGCTCGCGTGGGTTGGGACCCGAGCAGCCGCATGACCGCGACGACGCGCTCGGTCGGTGGCGACGCGGGTTGACGAGGTGTCGGTCCCGCGTCTAACGTCCGTATCATATTTCGAACGATACGTCGAATATTCGACACCGCAAGGAGGCGGTCGCATGGGCGCTGCGGGCCCCGACATCGCTGACATCGATTTCGACGATCTGACCTCGCCGCGGCTGACCGATGTCCAGCGTCAGATTCTGGAATTCACCGAGGCCAAACGGGTCGATTTCGACCTCGACCGGATGTTCGGGGAGGCCGTCCAACAAGCCGGCGCCGACGATCTCGACGACACGGACGGTTTCGGGGAGCGCTTGACCGCTCACGTCGCGGCGATTGAAGCCGACGAGGGACTGCGACAGCTCACCCGGTCGACGTTGCGGCAGCGCGTGATTCGGCTGCTGCGCAACCGCCTGTCACTCACCGAACTCATCAAGCGCTATCCCGAGATTGTGTCCATACCGATCGACGGCCCCTTCGTCGTTGTCGGGATGCCGCGGTCCGGCACCACGCATCTGGTGAATCTCATTGCCGCTGACCCGCGCCGGCGTGCCTTGCCGTATTGGGAAAGTCAGGAGCCGATCCCCGCGCGCGGCGACGGGCCCGACATTGACGGGGTCGACCCACGCTATGCGCGCGCCAAAGCCGAACACGACGCCCTGATGGTCAGCGCTCCCGTGGTGGCCGCGATGCACGACCGGTTCCCCGAGGCGATCGAGGAGGAGGTCGAGCTCCTCGATCTGGACCTCGCGAGTTACGTCTTGGAATGGCATGCCCGCGTGCCGGATTGGCGAGACTATTACCTCGCGCTCGACCAAACCCGGCATTACGCATATCTGAAGAAGGTCCTGCAGGCGCTGACGTTTCTGCGCGGCCCGCAGACCTGGATCCTCAAGAGCCCGCAGCATTGCGAGCAGCTGGGCCCGCTGATGGCGACCTTTCCCGATGCGACGGTCGCGTTCACGCATCGCGATCCGGTCGCGGTCGTGCAGTCCGCGATCACGATGATGGCCTACTCGGATCGGCTGCGCCGCAGGAGTATCGATCCGGGCTGGCTTCTCGAGTACTGGACGGATCGGGTGCATCGACTGCTGAGCGCGTGTGTCCGCGACCGCGACCTGGTGCCGTCCGACCGCAGCATCGACGTCAACTTCCACCAGCTCAACGGCAATGAAATGCCGGTGCTCGACGAGCTTTACCGCCGTGGTGGCGTCGAACTGACACCGAAGGTGCGCAACCGATTCCGGCAGTATCTCGACGGCAATCCGCGCGGCAAGCACGGGCGAATCCGTTACGACCTACCACGACACTTCGGCGTCTCGGCCGACGAGCTGCGTGGGCGGTTCGACTTCTACTTCGACCGGTTCGACGTCCGTCCCGAATGAGGAGCATCGATGAGCGCCCCGGACTTTGAACCGGTCTACCGCAGCAGGCCCGGTGCCGACGGCCTGCGGCCCGCGTCCGCCGAACAGGCCGAGCAGATCGCCGAGGGACTGTGGTGCTCGCCCGGACTGTCGAACGCGTACCTACTGACCACCGGCGACGGTCGGGTGATCGTCAACACCGGCATGGGCTTCGAGGGGCCGGTGCATCGGGCCAACTTCGACGCTGTCGACTCCTCACCGGTGCGCTACATCATCTTCACCCAGGGCCACGTGGACCACGTCGGCGGCCTGGACAGCGTTCGTGATCCCGACACAACCGTTGTTGCTCAGGCGAACTGGACCCAATGGCGAGACGACAACGAGCGCCTCATCCCGTATCGTGCCAGCCGCAGCGCGTTCGCCTTCTCCGATACGCTGGCGACGGGAATCCAGGACATCCAGCGCCGTCTCGGTACCACGCGGCTACCCACCCAGAGCATCCCCTGCGTCGACCTCGACTTCGAAGACGCGCTCACCCTCGACGTCGGCGGACGCCGACTGGAGCTTATCTCCGTCCCCGGCGGCGAGACCACCGACTCTTTGGTCATCTGGCTGCCCGATGAGCGAATATGTCTGTGCGGAAACACTTTCGGCCCGATATTCGGCCACATTCCCAATCTGGTCACGATCCGTGGCGATCGCTACCGTGACGCCCTGGCCGCGATCGCGTCGGTCGAGCGGGTGCGCGACCTGCAGCCAGAACTTCTGGTGACCGGCCACTTCGAACCGATCGCCGGAGCGGACCGCATCCACCAGGAGCTTACTCGGCTGCGCAATGCCATCGAATACGTCCACGACCAGACGGTGGCCGGAATGAACGCCGGAAAAGATGTCCTGACCCTGATGCGCGAGATCACGTTGCCCGCGGAATGCGAAGTGGGCCAAGGCTATGGGAAAGTCTCCTGGGATGTGCGGGCGGTGTGGGAGAACTACTCCGGGTGGTTCCATCACCGGTCGACCACCGAGCTGTATCCCGTCGGTTTCGACGCCGTCGGCACCGACGTGGTGGAACTCGCCGGCGCCGATGCTCTTGTCAACCGAGCACGAGCACACCTCGCCGAAAACCGTCCCGTGCACGCCGTCCACCTCGCCGAGCTCGTCACCACCGCGGAGCCCGACCACGCGGGGGCGCGCGAAGTGCTGCGGGATGCACATGAAAGTCTGCTGAGCAGCACAACGAATTTCTGGGAACGGGCCTGGCTCTCGCGACAAATAGCGAGCTACTCGTGACGGCACGGGAAGGGACATCACGATGACATTTGTGCTGCAGCCCAAGGACTTCTATCACACCGGTATCGTGGTGCCCGACCTCAACACCGCCATGGCCCGCCTCACCGCCCTGGCCGGCTACCGGTGGATCACCGCACTGCGCTATACGCTGCCGTTTCGCACCGCGGCCGGAGTGCGCGAGCTGACCTCGACGATCGTCTACTCCGTGCAGAGTCCGCACATCGAACTGGTCCAGGAGGTTCCGGGAACTCCGTGGACCGCCGCAGCGGGCAACTCGGTGCACCACATCGGCTATTTCACCGACAACCTCACCGAGAGCGCACGCGCGTTGGAGCGCAACGGCTTCACCTTCGAAATGACCGGAGCACTACCGGACGCCGAGTTCGGGATGTTCGCCTACTACCTCGATGCGTTCGGCACCCGCATCGAGATCGTCGACCGCGCGCTGTTCCCCGACTTCGCCGCGTTCGTGGAGTCCATCGCCGCGCCGGCCGCAGACGGAGCCTGACATGGTCTTGACGGTGTTGCGCTTCAATTTCGCTTCACCACAAGGAGATCCGCGCACCCAGAGTAAACTCTTGTCCGCCGCGCTCGAATTGGCGCAATGGGGTGAGTCCCACGGCATCACGTCGGTCAGCGTCGACGAGCACCACGCCACCGGTCACGGCTGGAGCTGCAATCCGATTATGGCCGCCGCCATGTTTCTGGCGCGCACCTCGACGGTGATTGCCAGCGTGGACTGCGCGCTGGGGCCGTTGTGGAACCCGGTCCGGCTCGCCGAAGACATCGCGCTTGTCGACAACATGAGCCGTGGCCGGCTGCACACCACGGTGGGCCTGGGCTACCGTACCATCGAATACCACTCACTCGGAATGGATTTCAGCCGGCGGGGCGCGCTGATGGACAGCCTGGTCGAACGGATGCTGGAGGTCTGGTCGGGTGCCGGGGCAGACACGGGGATTTGCACCGGCACCTGGAGTCGGCCGCATCCGCCGCTGTACGTCGGCGGCGGTGCCCGCGCCACCGCGCGGCGGGCCGCGCGATTCGGGCTTCCGCTCAGCCTGGCCGACCATCTGCCCGACATCGCCACCTACTACCGCGAACTGTGCGCCGCAGCGGGCATCAAGCCGGTGATCCTGATGCCCGGGCCGATCAATCGCGGAATGATCTACCTGCACGAGGATCCCGAACGGGCGTGGGCCGAGCTCGGCGAACACATCCTGTGGGAAGCAGTCACTTACGGGGAGTGGTCCACTGACCAACGATCCCTGATGCACCTGCCCGGCGTCCGGACCTTGGACGAGGTCCGGGCCTCCGGCCGATACCGCTTCCTGACACCCGACCAGCTGATCGCCGAAATCCGCGACAGCGACGATTACGGGCCGCTGGTGTTGCATCCACTGGTCGGCGGCATGCCCGTCGACGAGGCGTGGAAGTCGGTTCAGTTACTGACCGACACCGTGCTGCCCGCGCTCGGCTGACCCATGATTGGGCCCGCCGATGATCGGGTATCGCAGCTGAATCAGATAGCAGACACATCGGGTACCTCTGCTACGCAGACGGCAGGATAGAAGGGGTCGATGATGAAATCTGCTGCGGTTAAAAGGGTCTGTGCGCTTACCGGTGGTGCGGCATTGACCGCTCTCGCGGTCACCTGCGGGAGCGGTGTCGACACGTCGATCGGCGCGCCGCCCACGCCTCCACCAGGTCCCAACACTTCGTCCGGCCAGGTCGCACCAACTGCGGCGCCACCCGGTCCGGGGATGCCCGGGTGGGCTCAAAGCGCGCCCGGTGGAGCCGCGGGCGGAGCAGCCGGTGGATCAGCTGGCGCCGGGGGAGCCGGCGGAGCAGCCGGGGGAGTCGGCGGAGCAGCAGGCGGCGCGGGAGGCGTCATCGCCGGGGTCGGTTAGTGGGAACGATTGAGTTCGCCGCCAACGGGTATCGCCGCACAATGACCAATATTCGTGCGCTGAAAAAGGGGCTAGCCCTGCTCGGTGGTATGGGCTTGCTCGTGCTGGCGGTTGCCTGCGGGGGTGGCACCGCGGGCCGGGTGGGCGCGCCGCCGACGACGTCACCACCGACGTCCTCCGAGACGGTGGGGCCGACGGTGCTTCCATCGACATCTGTACCCGCGCGACCCAACGGTGGCTAGAAATTGGGTGAAATCGTGGTTGCGCTCGATATCAACGGGTACCGCCACCTAGGCATGACACGAGATCCGACAATTGAGTGGAGGGTGACATGACATCTCATGTAGTGAAAAAAGGGTTGGCGCTTCTTGGTGGTGCCGCCGCGATCGGCTTGGGGATCGCCTGCGGTGGCGGCGTGACTCAGTCGGTCGCCGCGCCGGCAGCGCCGACACCGTCGCCGACGTCGTCAAGCCAGCCCGCACCGGCGCCGATGCAGCCGGGGACGGGCTCCGGCGGCCAGAATATGCCCGGTAGCGGGGGAACCGGTAGCGGACAAGCCGGTGGCACGGGTGGCGGCGGCGCGGCCGGCGGCGGAGGCTAATCCTCGCGCTTAGATCGTCACGGCACTGCCGTCGAATACAGCCACGCCTCCCACAGCGGCCGCAGCGACTCGTCCGAGTAGTTGGCGGCCAGGCCGGTGAAATCGTCGGTGGCGGCAGTGCCGTGGCGATGCCGCGATGTCCAATCCTGAAGCAGCGCAAAGAATTTATCGCTACCCAGCTGGCCGCGCAGCGCGTGTAAAGTCAGCGCGCCGCGTTTGTATACACGGTCGTCGAACATGTCGCGTGCTCCCGGATCGGCCAGAAGCAGGTCCTGCGGCTTCGTCCGCAGCTGCGCGTGATGCAGACCAGCGAGCTCGTCGGCGCTGGGTCCGCCGCTGCGTTCCGACCATAACCATTCCGCGTAACACGCGAATCCTTCGTGCAGCCAGATATCGCGCCACTGGCCCGCGGTCACCGAATTGCCGAACCACTGATGCGCCAGCTCATGGGCGATCAGCCGCTCGCTGGACCGCGTACCGTCGCAATGGTTGGCACCAAAGATCGAAATGCCTTGCGCTTCAAGGGGTATCTCCAGCGGATCGTCGGTCACCACGACCGTGTACCCGGTGGCCAGCGGATATGGTCCGAACAGCTCGACGAACAACGTCATCATCTCGGGCTGACGCGCGAAGTCGTGATCGAAGTCGCGGCGCAGCCGCTGCGGCAGTGCGGCCTGTATGGGCACCGGCGTACGCGCCAGCCGTCGGACCTCGTAGTCGCCGATCTGCAGCGTGATCAGGTAGGTCGACGTCGGCTCCCGCTGCTCGTAGGTCCATACCGTCCGCGAGGCGCGGGCCCGGCGCGAGAGCAGCTGCCCGTTGGCGATCACCCGGTACCGGCTTTCGGTGCTGATCTGGAGATGAAACGCGGCTTTGGCGCTGGGGTGGTCGTTACAGGGAAACCACGACGCGGCGCCGTTCGGCTGGGATGCGACGAGCACGCCGTCGGTCAGCTCTTCGAATCCGACGTTGCCCCACAGCGAACGAATTGGGCGCGGCGAGCCGCCGTATCGCACCACGATCGACATCGCGGCACCGGTCGGCAGCTTCGAGCCCAGCCGGATGCGCAATTTGCCGGCACGGCAGGAGAATTGGTCAACACGCTTGCCGTTCACCGACACCTTCGACACCGTCAAGGCGGCCGACAGGTCGAGCGTCAGTTGCTGCAATTCGGTCAGCGTGACGGCGGTGATGGTGGCCGAGCCGGACAGCCGGTTCAGCGCGACCTTGTAGTCCAGATCCAGCTCATAGCGCGACACCTGGTAAGCGGAGCTGCCGTTGTTCGGCAGGTACTCGTCGACGGCATCGGGCGCCAGCGCCTTCTTCGCGGAGGCTTTCACGCCGCGGTGTCCTGGGCGCCGCGCCCGGCCGCGGCCTTACGCGCCTTCTTACGGCCCGGATTCCACGGTCTGATTGGATTACCTTGCCAGCGTGTCGATCCCGGCACCTCGTCACCACGCACCACCAGAGACGCCGGTCCGACGGTCGCGCCCGCGCCGAGCCGGGCGGCGGGCAACGCCACACAGTGCGGACCCAACGTCGCACCGGGTTCGAGCACCACACGGTCCATTCGCATGATCCGGTCGTGGAAAAGATGTGTCTGCACCACGCAGCCGCGATTGACGGTGGCCCCGTCCCCCAGCGTGACGAGATCCGCCTCAGGGAGCCAATAGGATTCACACCAGACGCCGCGCCCGATCCGGGCGCCCAACGCCCGCAGCCACAGATTCAGGACCGGTGTGCCGCTGGCGGCGCGGGCGAACCACGGCGCGGCCACGGTTTCGACGAACGTATCGGCGACTTCGTTGCGCCACACGAACGACGACCACAGCGGGTATTCGCTCGCTTTGATGCGGCCGACCAGAAGCCATTTCGCGACGATCGTGATGCCACCGGCGATCGCACCCGCCGCCAGTAACACCAGTCCGGAGCCCAGCGCCGCCCACCAGATGCCGAATATCCTTGCCAGCGCCTGTAATCCGCCCAGCACGGCCAGCCCGATCGCCACCGACACGATCACCGGCAGCAACCGCAACGTCTCCACCAACGCGCGCATCGCCTTCAATCGTTGCGGCGGGTCGTATGTGGTCGCCGCGTCGGCCTCGGCCGGACGACGGCGCAACCGCATCGGCGGGCTGCCCAGCCAGGACGACCCGCGCTTGGCCTTGGGGGGCGCGGCGGACAGCACCGCCACCAGGCCGTCGTCGGGAACACGGCGACCGGGCTGGGTGATGCCGGAATTTCCGAGGAACGCCCGCCGGCCGACGGTCGTCGTCGCCGCGTAGATCCAGCCGCCGCCCAGCTCGTACGACGCCACCATCGTGTCGTCGGCCAAAAACGCGCCGTCCTCGATCACGGTAAACTTCGGTGTCAGCAACACCGTCGAGATCTCAGTCCCCTGGCCGACTTTCGCGCCCAGCAGCCGTAGCCACATGGGTGTCAGCAGGCTGGCGTACAGCGGGAACAGGTAGTTGCGCGCGGCGTCCATCAGGCGTTCGGTGGCCCACAGCTGCCATCCGGCGCGGCTGCGCACCGGGTGATAGCCCTCGTGCAGCCCGAGCGACAACACCCGCACCCCGAGCACCGTCAGCAACGCGTACACCGCAAGCGCGGTCAGCGTCGCGACCGGTGTCCACAGCAGCGCCGGCACCACGGCCTGCGACAGGCGATCGGTGTGGCGCACGGCCAGCCCGATGACCGCGAGCCCGCTCGCCACCGCGACCAGCGGCAGTGCCCCCAGCAGAACCGACGTCAGCCCGTACATCGCCACCCAATGGGTGCGGCGCGACGGCCGTTCGTCCGGCCACGGGTGGTTGACCCGGCCGGATTTCACCGCCGGTGAGCCCTTCCAGTACTGGCCGTTCTTGATCTTGTCCAGCACGCCCGCGCCCGGTGCCACGTCGGCGTTCTTACCGACGACCGCACCGGGCAGCAACGTGCTGCGGGCGCCGATGGTCGCGTCGTCACCGATCGTGATTTCGCCGACATGGAATGCGTCCCCGTCGATCCAGTGACCACACAGGTCGACTTCGGGTTCGACCGCGCTGCGGTGACCAAGGGTGAGCAACCCGGTGACCGGTGGCAGCGAATGCAGGTCGACACCCTCACCAATGTCGGACCCGAGCGCGCGGGCGTAGTACACCAGCCACGGCGCCCCGGACAGATTGTGTGCGCCGCTGGCCTCGGCGAGCCGTTCGGTGAACCAGATCCGCAGGTGCACCGACCCGCCGCGACGATAAGTACCCGGGCGCACCTTCGACAGCAAGACCCGCGCGCACAACACCGCGATGCCCATGCGGCCCACCGGGGTAACGAACGCGACGAATGCCACCGCGATCAGCCACCAGTTCACCGCCACCGTCCATGGCACCACGTGCCAGGCGCGGGCGACGTTGTTGCCCAGCGCCAGCCAGGTCAACCACGGCAGCGCCGCCAGCGTCGCCAGCGGTACGGCGAGCACGGTCTGCGTGAGTCGCGTCAGCCACGGCGTCGGCCGGACCTCGCGCTCGGCAACCTGCGGCGGCGCCTCGAGTTCGTCGAGGAACCCGGCGATTGAGCCCAGCCGGGGGTGGTCGTACAGATCGGCAACGGTCACCTGCGGGTACTGCTGGCGCAGCACGGCGACGAGTTGTGCGGCCGACAGCGAGCCGCCGCCGAGCGCGAAGAAGTCCGCCTCGACAGAGTCGACCGCCGCACCCAGCAAGTCGCGCCACAGTCCGGCGAGCCAGCCTGTCGTGCCGCCCAGATCGATCGCTTCGTCCGACTCGCCACCCGGCGGCGGCCAGGGCAGCGCGTCGCGGTCGACCTTGCCCGACGTGCGGGTGGGCAGCTCGTCGACCCGGACCAGCCGCGGCACCAGCGAGGCGGGCAGCTGCGCGGCGAGCCGGGCGCGCGCCTCGCCCAGTTCGAACGCCGGATCCGCGCTGACCAGATAGCCGACCAACACCGGCGTGCCGGTTGCGGTGTGGCGCACCGCGGCCGCGCCGCCGCTGACGCCGGGCAGGTGCACCAACGCCGAGTCGACCTCGCCCAGTTCGATGCGCCGGCCCCCGACCTTGACCTGGTCGTCGCTGCGGCCACAGAAGTACAGCCCGTCGGGTTCCAGCCGAACCAGGTCGCCGCTGCGGTAGGCGCGCGCCCAGCCCAGCGACGGCATAGCCGCGTACTTTTCGGCGTCCTTGTCCTTGTCCAGATAGCGGGCCAGCCCGACGCCACCGATCACCAGCTCGCCGACGTCGCCGTAGGCGACCGGCAGGCAGTCGGCGTCGACGACCGCCAGGTCCCAGCCGGGCAGTGGCAGCCCGATGCTGATCGGCCCGGGGCCACCGAGTTTCGCCGCGCACGCCACCACCGTGGCCTCGGTCGGCCCGTAGGTGTTCCATACTTCGCGACCGTCGACGGCGAGGCGCTCGACCAGCTCCGGCGGGCAGGCCTCGCCGCCAAAGATCAACAGCCGCACAGCTTCCAGCGCCTCGCTGGGCCACAGCGCGGCCAGTGCGGGCACCGTCGAGACCACGGTCACGTCCCGGGTGACCAGCCACGGACCGAGGTCCATCCCGCTGCGCACCAGCGACCGCGGCGCGGGAACCAGGCAAGCACCGTGGCGCCACGCCAGCCACATTTCCTCGCATGATGCGTCGAAAGCGACTGACAGCCCAGCCAATACGCGATCGCCGGGTCCAATCGGGTTGTCTTGCAAGAACATCTGTGCCTCGGCGTCGACGAATGCGGCAGCGCTGCGGTGGGTCACCGCGACACCTTTCGGCGTGCCGGTCGATCCGGACGTGAAGATGATCCAGGCGTCGTCGCGAGCCAGCGGCGCGGTGGCCCGCCAGCCCCGCGACAAGCCGACGCCCCGGAGCAAGCCCGCCTCGGTGATGACGCCCACCACGCCGGCCTCGCCGAACACCAATTCGGCGCGTTCGTCGGGATCGTCGGCGTCGACGGGCACGTAGGCCGCGCCGGTCGCCAGCGTCGCCAGGATGGCGACGTACAACGCGTAGCTGCCCGACGGCATCCGGATGCCGATCCGGTCGCCGCGCCCGATGCCCCGGGCGGCCAGCCATTGCACGCTGGCCTCGATGTCGCCGATCAGTTCGCTGTAGGTGAGCTGGACGGTGCCGTCGTCGATGGCCGCCGCGTCCGGGTAACGCGCGGCGGTCGCATACAGGATGTCGATCAGCGTGCGCGGGCTCGGAGCGGCAGGCGACAGCGTGTACTGCGCTGGGACTCGTGCGGGGACAGGAGGCCCAGAAGTCGATGGCACCCCACGAAAATACTCAAATCCCGGCGCCGCGCCGGCAAGCGCTCGCGGCGTGTGACGCCCCGGTTGGGTCTCACGCGGTGCGGCGCTGCTCGAGCCAGTCGGCCAGCGAGCGCCCCGCGTCCAGCACATGGCGTTCGGCGATCCTGCGGGACCGTTCGACGTCCTTTTCACCGAGTGCGTCGAGCAGCTCCTGGTGCTCGTCGAGCGAATGTTTCTCATGGTCGGGGAACAGGGTGAGGAAGTTGCTCGGCACGACCCGCGCGGCCTGTTTGATCTGCGTCATCAGCCGCGGGGAGTGCGCGGCCCGGTGGATTTTCTGGTGGAAGTGCCAGTTGGCTTCCCCGATGCTGTCGTCACCGGAGCGCGCCACCACATCCGCAGCGAGCTCGCGCAGCATCTCGAGCTCGTCCGCTTCGATGCGCTGGGCAGCCCACGCGGCGGCCTGTCCGGTGAGAACGCCCAGGATGGTGAAGCTGTCCATGACGTCGGTGGGGCTGATGCCGATCACGGTGATGCCACTGCGCGGCGCGATCTGGACCAGACCTTCGAAGGACAGTTCCAGTAACGCCTCGCGAACCGGGGTCCGGCTGGTCGCGAACTCCTCGGTGATGGCGTCCAGATCGACTCGCGTGCCGGCGGACAAGGCGCCGGTCAGGATGCGGTCCCTGAGTTCGCGGGCGGCCCGTTCGCGCACGGTGCCGGAGATGTCGATCTTCGAGATCGTAGCCATCCCGGAATGATACCAAATGGCACATCTCACATTTGATACCTGAAATATCAGATGTTACGTTTCGGACATGGTTGATCGACGACAGGACAAGATGGCCCTGGTTGCTTTCATGCAGGCGGGTAGCACGTCGGTGTACTCGGGATCGTGGCGACACCCGGCGACCGAACACGGTTACCTCGACGCTTCGTACTACGCCAAGATTGCCCGTCAGCTCGAAGAAGGCTGCTTCGACCTGATGTTCTTCGACGACCGCCTGGCGATGCCGGGGGTCTACGGGGGTTCGGTGGCCGAGGCGGTGTCCTATGGCGCGCGCCCGGTGAAGCTAGACCTCAGCATCGTGCTTGGTGTGCTGGCCCAGGCCACGTCGCGCATCGGACTCGGCGCGACCTACTCGACCACCTACTACCAGCCGTTCCACGTCGCGCGAACCTTCGCCACGCTGGATCACCTGTCCGGCGGTCGGGCCGCCTGGAACGTGGTCACCTCCGTCAACGACAGCGAGGCGCAGAACTTCGGAGTCGATGCCCATCTGGGCCACGACGAACGCTACGACCGCGCCGACGAGTTCATGGACGTCGTCGCCGGGCTCTGGGACACCTGGGAGGACGACGCGATCCTGCACGACCGGGCGTCCGGGCGCTACGGCGATCCGGGCAAGGTGCACGAGCTTGGGCATGTCGGGCAGTACTTCTCGTCGCGTGGACCGCTGACCGTGCCGCGCACTCCGCAGGGGCGACCGGTCATCATTCAGGCCGGATCATCGGGACGCGGACGCGAATTCGCTTCGCGCTGGGCGGAATTGATCTTCACCGGCGATCCGGGTATCGAGGTCGCGCGCAGTCACTACGCGGACCAGAAGGAGCGGATCGCCGACGCCGGGCGCAATCCTGCCGCGGTACGGATCTGCCCGATGGCCTACGCTGTGGTGGGCGAATCCGAGGCCCACGCCAAGGAGCGCGAAGCTCTGTTCCTCAACGAACTGGTTCATCCGATGGCATCACTGACACTGTTGTCGGAGTTGATGAATTACGACTTCGCGCAACACGATCTGGACGATCCCGTCACCGATGAGCTGATCGCATCGTCCTCCGGAATTCGCGGACTGGTGCAGAACCTGCGCTCCCACATCGGTGGTGACACGGTGACCGTGCGCGATCTGGCCGGCCACCGCGCGACGCTGCTGCAGGGACCGCGCTTCGTCGGCACCGGCGCGCAGGTCGCCGATCAGATGGCGGACTGGTTCGAAAGCGGAGCGTGCGACGGCTTCGTCCTGGCCGCAACGCATCTGCCCGGGGCATTCGAAGATGTTGTGCGGATGGTGGTTCCGGAGCTGCAGCGGCGTGGCCTGTTCCGCAGCGAGTACGAGTCCTCGACATTACGGGGACACCTTGGGCTGCAACGGCCTTCGAACTCACACGTGGGCGCCTGTGCGAATGCTTGAGGGTATGCGAGTGCTCGACCTCGCGACGTTGGCGGCCGCACCGCTGGTTGCGACGTACCTGGGCGAATTCGGCGCCGATGTGATCAAGGTTGAAGACCCGCGGCATGGCGACCCGATCCGTCGGTGGGGCAATCAGCGCGAGGACGTCGGGCTGATGTGGAAGTCCTTATCGCGCAACAAGCGAGCGATCACCCTGGATCTGCGGTGTGCCGAGGGTCAGGCGATGGTGCGCCGGCTCGTCGAGCATGCCGACGTCGCCATCGTCAACACCCGGCCGCAGACGTTGCGCAAATGGGGGCTGGACTACGAGAACCTGCGCGCGGTCAACGACCGGATCGTGATGCTGCACATCACCGGTTACGGATTGACCGGGCCGAAGAGTGAGCGGCCGGGCTTCGGCACGCTCGGCGAGGCGATGAGCGGGTTCGCGCACATCACCGGACAAGCCGGCGGACCGCCCACCCTGCCGCCGTTCATGTTGGCCGACGGCGTCGCCTCACTCAACGCCACTTACGCGGTCATGATGGCGTTGTATCACCGCGACGTGCATGGTGCGCCGGGTCAGCTGATCGACGTCAACCTGATCGACCCGCTGGCTCGCCTGCTGGAGCAGACGCTGCTGGGCTACGACCAACTGGGTTTGGTGCCCGAGCGCGCCGGTAATCGCTGGGATATTTCGGCTCCGCGCAATACCTACCGAACCGCCGACGGGCGCTGGCTGGCCATGTCCGGCAGTTCACCGGCCTTGGCGTTAAGGGTGTTTCGCGCCATCGGCCGCGATGACCTGCTGTCCGACCCGGACTTCTCCGACCCCCAGCGGCGGCTGGCCCGGGCCCGCGAGGTGGATACCGTGGTAGCGGATTGGGTCGCCACCAAGACTCTTTCGGAAGCGATGCAGACTTTCGAAGCCCACGAGGTCGCCGCGGCGCCGGTCTACGACATACGGGATCTGGTCGCCGACGAGCAGCTGACTCATCGGGGGGTGTTCATCTCGGTCTCCGACGAGCAACTCGGTTCGATGATGGTGCAGGCCCCGGTTCCGCGCTTCTCGTCAGCGTCTGCAACGGTGGGCCATCTTGGACCTGGCCTCGGTGAACACAATGACGAAGTTTATGGCGAGCTACTCGGCTTGACTCCCGACGAGATCAACGATCTGCGTACCCGCGGCGTGTTGTGACAGAAGGAAATCGATGACTGATCTTCTCCGTCGTTCCGAACTCGCGGTACCCGCGTGCAACGACAACATGTTCGAGAAGGGCGCCAAGTGTGGGGCGGACCTGGTGTTCCTCGATCTCGAGGATGCGACCCCGGTCGGCGCCAAAGTGCAGTCGCGGGCCAAAGTTATTGCGGCGCTCAACGATATCGACTGGGGGCGCACCGCGCGGGCCATCCGAATCAACGGTCTGGACACTCAGTGGTGCCACGATGACGTGATCGACGTCGTCACCCGGGCGGGCGAGAATCTCGATACGATCATCATCCCGAAAGCCCGCAGCGCCCGCGATGTCTGGTGGGTTGACGTGCTGCTCACTCAGTTGGAGTCGAAACTTGGCCTGAGCAGCAGAATTCGGCTCGAGGTTCTGATCGAGGAGGTGCAGGGCCTGGCTAACGCCGAGGAGATCGCCGCGGCCAGCCCTCGCCTGGATGCCCTGATCTTCGGGGTCGGTGACTTCTCGTTGTCGCAGGGTGCCCGGGTGGACACCAACTTCGTCCCGCTCGGCGAATACCCCGGCGAATTCTGGGCTTATGCGCGTAATAAGGTCATCGTCGCGGCGCGCATCGCCGGCATAGACGCCATCGACGCGCCTTATCCCGACTACCGAGACCTGGCCGGATACGAGCGTGATGCGCGGCGCGCGTCGCTGCTCGGTTACACGGGCAAGTGGGCCATCCATCCCGACCAGGTGCCCGTCGCCAATGGTGTGTACGCACCGACCGCCGACGAGATCGCCCGCGCCGAAGCCAATGTGTCCGCCTACCGGGAGGCCGAGGCCGAGGGCCGCGGGGCGGTCGGAGTCAACGGCGTGCTGGTCGATGCCGCCCACGTGAAGCAGGCGCAGCAGACGCTGGCCCGCGCCGAGCTGGTCAAAGCGCGCAGCCAGGAAACGAATCGGCGGATGTCTGATTGAACGGATTCGTGCCGGGGTAGTCCGTTGGGGATCAATTCGACTGACGCCCAATAGAAAGGGGCACGACGTGATTATCCTCGGCATCATTCTTGTTGTCATCGGGTATTTCGCCGCCATCCCGATTCTGGAAACCATCGGTGGCATCCTGGTGCTGATCGGTGTGGTCTTGTGGATCTTGGGAGCGGTCGGACGTCCGGTTGCCGGCCGAAAAGTCTGGTTCTAGGGTTAACTTCGCTTGACTGCCTGCGGGACCCACACCGAATACCCGCGTGCGGGGCTGCTCTGACAAGGGAAGTGACCGTCTGATGGCAAAAGTTCTGTTCGTCGTCACCGCATCGAGTTACTGGACACTGAACGACGGCGCCCGCCATCCGACCGGCTACTGGGCCGAGGAATTCGCGGCCCCGTACGACGCGCTCAGCCGGGCTGGCCACCAGATCGTGGTGGCCACGCCCGGCGGCACCGTCCCGTACGTAGACGTGATGAGCCTGCGGCCGTCGATGGCCGGCAGCGTCGAGATCGCCGAAAAGCTGGAAGGAATCCTGCGTTCCGCCGAACAGCTGCGTGCCCCGATCCAGCTTGCCAACGCGCGCCTGGACGATTACGACGCCATCTATTACCCCGGTGGGCACGGCCCGATGGAAGACCTATGGCGAGATGCCGATTCCGGCCGCCTGCTCATTGCCGCGCTTGCCTCAGGTAAGCCGTTGGCGATCGTCTGCCACGCGCCGGCCGCCATCCTGGCCACTCGCCACGAGGGCACCTCGCCCTTCGTGGGCTACCGGGTCACTGCCTTCACCAACGAAGAAGAGGACGGTGTCGGACTCCGCGAAAAGGCGCCCTGGACGGTCGAGGACGAACTGGTCAAGATGGGCATCGACTTCGTCAAAGGTGAAATGTGGAAGCCGTTTACGGTGACGGACCGCAATCTTTACACCGGGCAAAACCCCGCCTCGGCCGGACCGCTGGCGGAAAAGGTGCTCGAAGTACTGAAGTAGCTAACTTTCAACTGCGGTCTGCCGCCGAGCTGTGGAACGCGCGGTAGCGGTCCGGCCTGCTTAATCTGGCGCAGACCCCTGCTCGGAGCTCGTAGACCGGTGCCGGCGACGTCCGACGATGTCGATGCGGGAACCCCTCGACGCGGGAATATCAACTACTTGTGATTAACGGTTCGAGGATATACCGTCGGCCCGACGGAGTTCTGCGGGCTAGCCCGAGGAATCCGACATCGGAACCGACAGGAGAGCGGTCATGCCTCGATTTCCCAAGCCGTCGGAGGGGAGCTGGACGCAGCATTACCCCGAACTGGGCACCGCGCCGGTGTCCTATGAGGACTCGATCAGCCCGCAGATCCACGACCTGGAGCGGGATGCGATCTTCAAGCGGGCCTGGCTGAATGTCGGTCGCGTTGACCAGATTCCACGCAAGGGCAGCTACTTTACCAAGGAGCTTAAGGTCGTCAACACCTCAATCATCTTGGTGCGTACAGGATCTGGCGAGGTAAAGGCGTATCACAACATCTGCCGGCATCGTGGCAACAAGCTGGTGTGGAACGACATGCCTCTCGAGGAGACTAGCGGAGTATGCAGGCAGTTCACCTGCAAGTACCACGCGTGGCGTTACGACCTGGACGGCAACCTCACCTTCGTCCAGCAGGAGGAGGAGTTCTTCGATCTCGACAAGAGCCGATACGGGCTGGTGTCGGTGCACTGCGAGGTCTGGGAAGGCTTCATCTTCGTCAACTTCGCGAAGAAGCCCGAGCAGTCGTTGCGAAATTTCCTAGGGCCGATGGTGACCGGGTTGGAGGGCTACCCCTTCGGTCAGATGACGTCGCGGTGGGCTTACCGCTCGCAGGTGAAGGCGAACTGGAAGCTATACATGGATGCGTTCCAGGAGTTCTATCACGCGCCGGTACTGCACGCGAACCAGTCGCCGACCGCGTATTCAAAAGCCGCTGCCGAGGCGGGTTTTGAAGCGCCGCACTATCGCCTGGACGGCCCGCACCGGCTGGTGAGCACCTCGGGTGTCCGGGCCTGGGAGATGGCCGCGGACATGCGCAAGCCGATCGAGGACATCTGTCAGAGCGGTTTGTTCGGGCCCTGGGACAAGCCCGATCTGGGCGAAATGCCGCCCGGACTGAATCCCGCGAAATGTGAACCGTGGGGCCTGGATTCGTTTCAAATCTTCCCCAACTTCGTCATTCTCATCTGGGGGCAGGGCTGGTATCTGACCTACCACTACTGGCCGACCTCTTACAACAGCCACATCTTCGAGGGCACCCTGTATTTCCCGCGGCCGCGCACCCCGCGGGAACGAGTCGCTCAGGAACTGGCCGCGGTGTCGTTCAAGGAATATGGCCTGCAGGACGCCAATACCTTGGAAGCGACCCAGTCGATGATCGAGTCTGAGGTGCTGGACCGGTTCCTGCTCTGCGACCAGGAGATCCTGATCCGGCACCTGCACAAGGAGACAGCGGCATGGATCGAGGAGTATCGGCGCACCGCCGCGGCATCGAAGGCGGGGGTGTGACCGCGATGTCTGGGTTGCTGCCAACCGAATTCGCCGACCTCGAGGCCTTTGCGCAATGGTGTCTGCCGACCGAGCCGGAGCGCTACGCCAAGCGGTTGGCCAGTTCGATGACCGAGATGAAGGCCTTTTACGACGCGATCACTCCGCGCGCGGAGGAGGCCCTCTCCTACTGCGACAAGTTCCCGCTCGACGACCTGCCCGAAGATGTCCTCAATCTGATGCACTTGCTGTATTCGATGATCATGGTGTCGTTTCCGGTGGAGTGCTGGAAACAGCCGCGCGTTCCCGACTCCGGTGCGGCGTCGCTTGATTGCGTGTCCGAGCCCGTTCCATGACCACTGTCCTGCGGGCCGCCCGCTGGGCCGACGTCGACTCCGGCCAGGTCAATTCGCCGGCGGTGGTGGTGGTCGAGGGTGACCGCATCACCGCGATAAATCCCCAAGGGCCAGTTGCGGATTCGGCGACGATCATCGACCTCGGGGACGTCACGCTGCTGCCGGGCCTGATGGACATGGAACTCAACCTGCTCATCGGCGGCCCCGGTGGTCCCGACGGCTTGCCGGCCCCGATGCACGGCGTTCAGGACGATCCCGCGTATCGGACACTGCGGGGCGCGGTGAATGCGCGTACGACGCTGGAGGCCGGGTTCACCACCGTGCGCAACCTCGGCCTGATGGTCAAGACCGGCGGGTATCTGCTCGACGTCGCACTACAGCGGGCGATCGACCAGGGCTGGCACGCCGGTCCGCGCATCTATCCCGCCGGCCATGCGGTGACTCCCTACGGCGGGCACCTGGATCCCACGGTATTCCAACGGCTGGCCCCCGGGGTGATGCCGTTGTCGGTCGCCGAGGGCATCGCCAACGGAGTGCCCGACGTTATCGCCTGTGTTCGCTACCAGATTCGCCACGGCGCCAAGCTGATCAAGGTATCGGCGTCCGGCGGCGTCATGTCGCACAGCACTGCCCCGGGCGCCCAGCAGTATTCGGACGCGGAATTCGCCGCCATCGCCGACGAGGCGCACCGCGCTGGGGTCCGAGTGGCCGCGCATGCCGTCGGCGACTCCGCGATCCGCGCGTGCATACGGGCCGGAATCGACTGCATCGAACACGGATTCCTGGCCACCGACGACACGATTCAGATGATGGTCGACCACGGCACCTTCCTAGTTTCCACCACGTATCTGACCGAGGCGATGGCGATCGACCGGATCGCGCCGGAACTCCGCAAGAAGGCGCAGGAGGTATTCCCCCGCGCAAAAGCCATGCTGCCCAAGGCGATTGCCGCTGGCGTTCGCATCGCCTGCGGCTCGGACGCGCCGGCGATTCCGCACGGCCAGAACGCCAAGGAGATCCGCGCGCTGGTGGACCGGGGCATGACGCCGATGCAAGCGATCCGTGCGGCCACGGTGGTGGCCGCCGAACTCGTGGAGGCCGACCACGAGCTGGGCCGCCTCGCGCCCGGCTATCTCGCCGACATCATCGCCGTTGCGGGTGATCCCTGCGTTGACATTGCCGCCACACTCGACGTCTCGTTTGTGATGAAGAACGGCCACATCTACAAGACGACGGCGCCGTGACGGAGGAGACAGCTATGGAACTCACCGAGAACATCCTGTGGCTGCTCAAGCAGGCGTTCTACTTCTCGCTGACCACCGTTAACGACGCGATCAGCGCCCACGGCGTGAGCACCGCACAAATCGGTGTGCTGCGCCAGCTCTCCAATGAACCCGGCCTCTCGGGTGCCGAACTGGCCCGGCGCCTGTTGATCAGCCCACAAGGCCTGCAACTGGCACTCACCGCACTCGAACGGCGCGGCTTGGTGGAACGCAAGCAAGATCCGCAGCACAAGCGCATCCTGCGCGCCTATCTGACCGACCAGGGCCGAGACGTCGTCACCGAGGTCCTCAGTGACGCCATCGCCGCACACGAACAGGTATTCGGCGTGCTCAGTGCCGAGGAGCAAGAGACGCTGCGCGAATTGCTGGGCCGCGTCGTGGAAAAGGGCACCGGGAACGAGCTCACCCAGCGGGATATAACCAGTACTTGAGATGAATAACAAGTACTTGATACTCTGCCTTCATGCAGGAGTCCCGTGCGCCCGCGTATGCCGGACCTGCCGGTGTCGCCACCGAAAAGGTGACTATCGAGCTGGATCGAACCACCACCACGGTGGCCTACTCGGCAGGCGACACCTTGCTGCAGACCGCACGGATGGCCGGCCTTGCTCCGCCGTCGTCGTGTGAAGTCGGCTCGTGCGGAACATGTATGGCGCGGCTGACCGAGGGATGTGCCCGGATGCTCAATAACGACGCGCTCGAGGTCGATGAAGTGGCCGAAGGCTGGGTGCTGACGTGTCAGGCCCTGCCGACGAGCGCCACGGTGCGGGTGGTTTACGAGTGAGCAAGGTTGCGGTGGTGACCGGCGGCGCTTCCGGCATGGGTGAGGCGACCTGTCACGAGCTCGCCCGACGTGGGCTCGACGTCGCCGTCCTCGACATCAATGAGCATGCAGCACAACGGGTTACCGAAGATCTACGCGCGGCCGGAACCGCGGCGACCGGCGTCGGCGTCGATGTCACCGACCGGGCCGGCGTCGAGCAGGCATTCGCCAAACTTCGCAGCGAGTTGGGCCCGGTGTCGGTGTTGGTGACCAGCGCCGGGATGTTCGGCTTTTCGCCGTTCTCCGAGATCACCCCCGAGTCCTGGGCGAAGATCATCGATGTCAACCTGACCGGGACGTTTCACAGTTGCCAGCTCGCGCTGCCGGACATGGTCGCCGCGAAATGGGGCAGGATCGTTATGATTTCGTCGTCCAGCGCTCAGCGGGGGTCACCGTTCGCCGCACATTATGCGGCGTCGAAGGGTGCGGTCATCACGCTTACCAAGTCGCTGGCCCGTGAGTACGCCCCATACGGGATCACCGTGAACAACATTCCGCCCTCGGGCATCGAAACCCCGATGCAGCACCAGGCGCAGGCCTCGGGATACCTCAAGTCCAACGCGGAGATCGCCAGCAATATCCCGTTGGGCCATCTGGGCACCGGGGCCGATATCGCCGCTGCGGTGGGGTTTCTGGTCTCCGAAGAAGCCGGTTTCATCACCGGGCAGGTGCTCGGGGTTAACGGCGGAGCGGTGATGTGACAGTCGCACAGGGAGGTTCAGATGTTGCGAGCGGGTAGGCCCCCGGAGGGCTCCTGGACCGAGCACTATCCCGAGTTGGGCACCGGCGACGTCTCCTTCGCCGACTCCACCTCGGAAGAGTTCTTCGAGGCCGAACGTGAAGCGGTCTTCAAACGTGCTTGGCTCAATGTCGCCCGCGTCGACGAGCTGCCGCGCGTCGGCAGCTACGTCACCAAGGAAATAGAGGTCGCCCGAACCTCGGTCGTTCTGGTCAAGGGGCGCGACGAACAAATCCGGGCCTTCTACAACGTCTGTCGTCACCGCGGAAACAAACTGGTGTGGAACGACTTTCCCAACGAACAGACCCGCGGCACGTGCCGTCAGTTCACCTGCAAGTACCACGGCTGGCGCTACGACCTCGACGGCACGTTGAAGTTCGTGCAGCAGGAATCGGAGTTCTTCGATCTCGACACCGCCGACTATGGCCTGAAGCCGGTGCACTGCGACATCTGGAATGGCTTCATTTTCATCAACTTTGACGCGGAACCCCGACAGAGTCTGCGTGAGTTCCTGGGTCCGATGATCACCGGTCTGGATGGCTACCCCTTCGACAAACTGACCGAGCGCTACGAATGGGTCGCTCACAACAACAGCAACTGGAAGATCTTCGCCGACGCGTTCCAGGAGTACTACCACGTGCCGTCCCTGCACTCGCAGCAGGTACCCCCGGAGGTACGTGACCCCAAGGCCGGATTCACCTGCGGCCATTTCCAACTCGACGGTCCACACCGGTTGGTGTCGACGGCGGGACGGCGCCGCTGGCTGCTGCCCGACGAGTACATGTATCCGATCGAGCGGGTAACCAAGAGTGGGCTCGTCGGGCCCTGGCGCACCCCGGACATCGGCGAGTTGCCGACCGGACTGAACCCCGGTGGCATCGAGCCGTGGGGCATCAGCAACTTCCAGATCTTCCCCAACCTCGAGATATTGATCTACGGCGGTTGGTATCTGCTGTACCGGTACTGGCCGACCTCCCACAACACACACCGGTTCGAGGCCTACACGTACTTCAGCCCGGCGCGCAGCGTGCGCGAGCGCATCGAACATGAAGTCGCCGCCGTGGTTCTCAAGGAGTTCGCGCTGCAGGACGCCGGCATGCTCGGTGGTACCCAGGCCGCGTTGGAGTACGGCATTGTCGACAGGTTTCCGCTCAACGACCAGGAGATCCTGGTACGCCATCTGCACAAGACCGTCGTGGCCTGGGTTGAGGCCTACCGCCGCGAAAAGACGCCCGCAGGAGTGTGACCATGCCGGACACCTTGCTGCCCACCGGATTCGCAGAGCTGGAAACCTACGCCCGAGTTTGGTGCCTGGCCACCGAAACCGAACGCTGGAACGCGCGGATGGCCAGCACCATGGCCGACATGCACGCGTTCTACGACGCATTCTTCCCACGGCTCGAAGAGGCCATCGACTATTGCGATAAGTTCCCGCTGGACGACTTGCCCGACGATGCCCTGAACCTGCTGCACCTGATCTACGCCCTGATCATGGTCGCCATGGCCGTCGAGGTCATGCATCAACCCGCTCCGACCGACGCCGCGGACGCGGTGATGATCCGCACCGGCGAACCCATTCCTTAACCGCGGCAGACACTTTGGATCGTCACTGCCAGAAAGGACAGGCCATGAGTCTGCTCACCGTCACCAAGCTCAGCGACTCCGTCGGCGCCGAAGTCGCCGGCCTGGATCCCGCCCACCTCGCCGCCGACGACCCGGTCGGTCAAACCATCTTGGATGCCTTGGAGGACAACGGTGTTCTGGTCTTCCGCGGGCTGCACCTGGAGCCGGAAGCCCAGGTCGCGTTCTGCCACCGACTCGGTGCCATCGACTACTCCTCGGACGGTCATCACCCGGTCGCCGGCATCTACCCCGTCACGCTGGACAAGTCAAAGAACTCCTCGGCGGCCTATCTCAAAGCGACGTTCGACTGGCATATCGACGGCTGCACGCCGACCGGTGACGACTACCCGCAAAAAGCCACCGTCCTCTCCGCTAAGCAGGTCGCCCAGCGGGGCGGCGAAACCGAATTCGCCTCGTCCTACGCGGCTTACGATGCGTTGACCGACGACGAGAAAGAGCGGTGCGGCGCGTTGCGGGTGGTGCACTCGCTGGAAGCCTCCCAACGACGCGTCACGCCCGACCCCACTCCGAAGCAGTTGCAACAGTGGCGGTCGCGGCGCACCCACGAACACCCCCTGGTGTGGACACATCGCAGCGGCCGAAAGTCGTTGGTGCTGGGGGCTTCCGCCGACTACGTGGTCGGCATGGATCTGGAGGAAGGCCGCGCCCTGCTGGAGCAGCTGCTGGTACGCGCCACCACCCCGGACAAGGTCTACAGCCACAACTGGTCGATCGGCGACACCGTCATCTGGGACAACCGCGGCGTGCTGCACCGCGCGGCGCCGTATGACCCCGACTCGCAGCGCGAAATGCTGCGTACCACCGTGCTGGGTGACGAGCCGATCCAGTAGGCCCACATGACCGACCGACACCCGCCGCGGCTAACCCCGCTGCCGGCCGACGAATGGGACGAGCGCAGCCGGCGCGCCATCGCGTCGCTGATCCCCGCCGAGCGGGCCCACCCCGAAGGCGCCGGCAATATCTTGTCGACGCTGGTGCGCCATCCCGATCTGACGCGGGCGTATCTGCCGTTCAACGCCTACCTGCTCAACGGCTCCACGCTGTCGCCACGGGTACGGGAGATCGCGCTGCTTCGGGCAGTGCACCGGCGCAACTGCCCCTACCTGTGGTCGCATCACCTCCCGATCGCGCGCCGGGCAGGGTTGAGCGCCGACGAGATCGACGCCATTCGTGACGGGCAACTCGCCGGCGACACCGACCGGTCGGTACTGGCCGCGGCGGACGATCTGGTCGATACCGGGACCATTTCTGCAGCCACCTGGGATCAGTTGGGCCGCCACTTCACCGACCCCGAACGCATGGACCTGGTGTTCACCATCGGGGGCTACTGCCTACTGGCCATGGCGGTCAACGCGTTTGGCATACAGGACGAGCAAGCGTGAGACGCGGTCGGCGCTAGGAGGCCGTGCAGCAGGCTTCGTCTGTCCCGGGACCGAAGGTATCCGAGTCGGCTAAGACGGTGTAGACCTCCCACCGCTCGCCGTCGGGGCCGGTGACCCAAACCTTGTCCTGGGCTGCGAAGCAGCAGGTGCTGTTGAGTTCCTCCTCGGTGAACAGGCCTTCGTTGGTAAGCCGGCCGATCTCGGCGTGCACCGTGTCGCTGTCGCCAACTTCAACGCCGAGGTGGTTGAGGGTACCGCCGTGGTCCGGGTTTTCAATCAGGACCAGCTTGAGCGGGGGCGAGGTGATGGCGAAATTGGCGTAGCCGGGTTTGACCTTGGCGGGCGCGGTGTCAAAAAGCTTGGAGTAAAAGGTAATTGCCTCGTCGAGATTGTCGACGTTGAGGGCTAGTTGCACTCGCGACATGGCGGTTCCTTTCTTCGGCTGCGGTTATGTGCTCGAGGTGGTGGGCAGGAGTTCGGCGATCAGCGCCCTGACGCGGCGGGCGATGTCATCGCGGATGGCGCGCACGGCTTCCAGGGTTTGGCCGGCGGGATCCGGCAGCTGCCAGTCGCGGTAGGAGACGCCGGGAAAGTACGGGCACCTGTCACCGCAGCCCATGGTGATCACGACGTCGCTGGACTGTACGGCCTCGCCGGTCAGAAGCCGAGGCGTCCGGCCGGCGAGGTCGATTCCGAGTTCGGACATCGCCGTGATCACCACGGGGTTCAGGCGATCGGCGGGTTCAGTTCCCGCCGAACGAACTTCGATACGGTCTCCGGCCAGATGCATCAGCAGCGCCGCGGCCATTTGGGAGCGGCCGGCATTGTGCACACACACGAATAGGACACTTGGATCGTCAGCCATCGCCCTCCCTCCTGTCCGCGTCTGACGTCTTACGAAAGAGCCGACCCCGAAGCGCCAGGGAGACGTAGACGAGCCCGACGAGGACGGGGACCTCGATCAAGGGTCCGACCACTCCGGCGAGAGCCTGCCCGGACGCGACGCCGTAGGTGCCAATCGCCACCGCGATCGCCAGTTCGAAGTTGTTGCCGGCAGCGGTGAACGCCAACGTGGTGGTCCGGGCATAACCGAGCCGCAGTGCCAATCCAAGGGCATATCCGCCAGCCCACATGATCGCGAAGTAGACCAGTAGCGGGATCGCGATTCGCGCGACATCCAAAGGCCGGGAGGTGATTTGGTGACCTTGCAACGCGAACAGGATGACGATGGTGAACAGCAGTCCGTACAAGGCCCACGGTCCGACACGGGGAAGGAACTGGGTCTCATACCAATGACGGCCCTTGGTTCGTTCGCCTAGCCAGCGGGACAGGTACCCGGCTAGCAGCGGAATGCCGAGAAAGACGAGCACGGATTTGGCGATATCCCAGGGGGAAACGTTGATACCGGTTTGCGGCAAGCCCAGCCAGCCGGGCAGCACCGAAAGATAGAACCAGCCCAGGACGGCGAACATCGCCACCTGGAAGAGTGAATTGAGCGCGACCAGAACGGCGGCGGCTTCGCGATCGCCGCACGCCAAGTCATTCCAAATGATCACCATCGCGATGCAGCGAGCCAGCCCGACGATGATCAGCCCGGTGCGGTACGCGGGCAGGTCGGCGAGCAGCAGCCATGCCAACGCGAACATCACTGCCGGGCCGATCAACCAGTTGAGTACCAGCGAGGACACCAGCAGTTTGCGGTCACTGGTGATCTCGCCGAGCTGGTTATAACGAACCTTGGCCAGTACCGGATACATCATGACCAGCAGACCGGCCGCAATCGGCAGCGAAACGCCGTCGACTTCGACGGTGCTCAGCGCCGATCCCAAACCGGGCACCGCCCGGCCGATCAGCAGACCGGCCGCCATGGCCACTCCGATCCACACCGGAAGCATCCGGTCCAGGAGCGAAAGCCGGGCGACGGTGTCCGCTGCGACCGCCTGTGTTCCCGGCCTCGTCACGGGTGGCACTCCACTCTCGCGTCGGCTACGCCGTCGACCTTCAATGCCGACGAAAGTTGCTGCAATGCGGTGGGAATCACCCAGTAGTACACCCAGGTGCCGCGTCGCTCGCAGTTGATCAGACCCGCTGAGCGCAACAATTTGAGGTGGTGAGAAATCGTCGGTTGGGAGACATCGAACGTTGCGGAGATTTCGCACACACAAGCCTCGCCGCCGGGATGGCTGGCGATCAGGCTCAGCAACCGCAGACGTACCGGGTCGCTCAGCGCTTTGAACATCGTCGCCAAGGTTGCGGCCTGCGAGTCGTCCAGCGGCGCCACCCCGAGACTCGCGCAACACGCCGCCGTAGTCTGATTCGACATACATCTATATAAACAGATATCGAATCAGACCGCCAGTGGTGTGTGAGGATGAATCTCCGACGACCTAGTTCGTGGAGCGTCTTCGCTTCCAGTAGCTGCTCTTGACCGCCTCGAGAGCCTCGATCACATAGCGGTCCAGCGGCTGTCGGTTGGCCGACCGCAGTACCCACTGCTGGAACGCGAAATCGGCAGCACCGAAGGCGAGCTGGATCAGCAGCCCGGGCCGCATATCGGCTTCGGGGTCGGTGCCCATGCGTTCGGCGACGAGTTTCATCGCCCGCTCCTTGTCGGCGGGAGTGTGGATCGTTGCCTTGTCGAGCAGGCCCGGAGCAACCAGCAAGGCGGCGCGCCACTCCTCGCAGTCGGACTGGTCGAACGACTGGGTCCGCGTGATGATGGCGTTGATCAGAGCAACGTCGGGCGCCTCGGTGGCGGGGCGCTTTTCGAGGTGATTGACGATCGCGGCGCCGCCGTGGCGGACCGGCGCCAGCAGCAACTCCTCCTTGGTCGGCACATGCCGGAAGAAGGTTCGTGGCGAAACGCCTGCGGCAGTTGCGATCTCCTCGGTGGTTACCGCGTCGTATCCGCGTTCGACAAACAGCCGGAACGCCGCGCGCCGGATATCGGCGCGGATCTGAGCCCGCTGGCGATCCCGCAGCGACTCGCCGGTCACCGGAAGCAGCCGATCCCACCGTCGACGTGAATGGTCTGACCGGTGATGAACGTGGCGTCACTGCCCAGCAGGAACGCCACCAGCGCTCCCACATCGGTGCGGACGTCGCCGATGCGCTTCATCGGAACACGCGCTACGGCCTTGTCATATTCCTTGGGCGCAAACGACTTCCAGAACTTGACGCCGTCGGATTCGGCGAACGGGCAGATGACGTTGACGCGGATGTTGTCGCGTCCCCATTCCAGCGCCGCGACCTTGGACAAGCCGCGGATGCCTTCCTTGGCGGTGGCGTAACCGCCCCACTTGGGTTCGCCGCCGGTTCCGGTGCCGGAGCCGAGGTTGACGATCGACCCGCCGCCGGCCTTGACCATCAACGGGTGCACGGCCTGCATCAGCAGGAAGGTCGCGCGGGGGCCGACGTCATGGCCGAGCGCGAAGTCCTCGAGGGTGATGTCGACGAATGCCTTGGGCTCGTTGGTGGCAATGGCATTGTTGACCAGCCCGTGCACGGTCCCGAATGCATCGACCGCGGCCGCGGTGATCCGCTGCGCGCTCTCTGGGTCGCGCAGGTCGGCGACGACGCTTGCGACCGGACCCAAGTCCTTGAGCTCGTTGGCCGTCGCGTCCAAGACGTCGGCCTGTATGTCGGCCAGCACCACCGATGCGCCGCGTTCCAGCAGCGCCGTCGCGGTGCCCTTGCCCACGCCTTGAGCCGCACCGGTAATGATGGCGACGTGGCCGCGCATCGAATCGGGATGGGTGTAGCTCATCTGGCGGGTCCCATCTGTAGCCGTACGCCGCGGTACATTTCGTAGGTGCTACGCACCCCGTCGGGCAGTTCGATGAATTCCACCGGTGTGCCGTCCGGGTCTTTCACGAAAAACATTCGGACTCCGCCGATCTCGAATGGCTCCTGATCGGGCGGGTAACCGGCGGCGATGACGCGTCGGTGGGTGTCGTCGAGATCGGTGACCGACAACGACACGTTGTGAATGCCGGTGATGCCCCGCCGAGCTACCCGATCGGTGGCCGGCCTGCTGCCCAGAGACAGCAGCTCGATCATCAACCCGCCCAGCAGGCCACCGACCACCCGGCCCTCTTGTTTGCGGTTGGCGTGCAGCACCGCGTCGAAAGGCTCGCCGGATATCAGGGATTCGAAGACGATCTCCATTCCGAGCACGCCCCGGTAGAACGCCAGCGCGCGGTCCATGTCGGTAACACCGACGACGAGGTGGCAGAACGACACGTCGTCGAGCACGCTTTCGCCGGTCACGATGGCTTCGCGAGATTGGGCGCCGGACGCCCGGCGAACAGCGGCAGATCCAGGTAGGTCTTGATACCCGGCTCTGCCAGGCAAACGTCCGGGATGGCGTTGATGCAATGGTTGGCGGTGACCACCACGCCCGGATTCTTGATCAGCCCCTCTTCGATCGTCTCCGGTTGCAGGCCTTTGAAAGTGAGTTTCACGTCCGGGTCGCCGGTGATCTCCACCTCGAATCGCTCGCCGATTCCTCCGAAATCCCATGCGGGATCCAGGTTTTCCTCACCCATCAGCCAGTTGACGGCAGCCGTGATGACGGGTTCGCCGTCGACCAGAGCCTGCCAGCGGAACCGGCGCGCGGCAACCGAGCCCTTGGTGATCGGGAATGGGGCGTAGTCGATTTCGGCTGTCGCCACCGCGACGTCTTGTATGGTCCTGATATTGGGGTCGATGCGGAATCCCATGTGATCGGCAATCATTCGCACCGACTGCTTGAATCCGGCCTCGAGCAGGCTGGCCATGGGTCCCCCCATGGCCTCTTCGGGAGTACCGCCGAAACCCATGATGTGGCGCACCACATCCGGTGCGTTGTAGGTGCGGATGTCGGAGAACTCCTCGGCGCGCACGTGGGTGACCGCGGAGGAGAGCGACGAGATCATCAGCGGGAACCGCTCCGTGATGCCGCCAGGGTGAATACCCGAACCATGCAGGGTCACACCGCTTTCCACTGCGGCATCGGCGACGGCTTGGTGACGCTTGTTGCCCGGATCCGGGTAGACCCAGCCAACCGGGGTGACCACGTTCTTGCCGGACCGCAGGATGGCGATGACCTCGTCGTCGTTAGGCACCAACGGGCTGTACATCACGCAGTCCGCGTCCATCGCCAGAATCTCGTCGATGCTCGACGTGGCGGTCACGCCAAGGTCCTGCGTTCCGATGATCCGGCCGACGTCGACTCCGTTCTTCTCTGCGCTGTGCACCCAACAGCCGGCGAGTTCGAGCTGCGGGTGGTTGAGCACGCACGCGATGGCGGCCTTGCCCACACCGCCCGTCGCCCATTGAATGACGCGAAGCTTGGCCGAACTACTCATCGGTGTCCTTTCGATTGCACGCCTTTACATGCCAACGACCGAAATGGCACAGTATGACCCGCTGACAGTCACTGTCAATCATGGCTTCGGGTAGGAAGGGCTGTTCATGAGCGTCCTCGAGGGCAAGATCGCAATCGTCACCGGAACCAGCCGGGGCGTGGGCGTCGGCATCGCACATGAACTGCTGCGTGCCGGCGCCACCGTCATCGGCTGTTCACGCGGGCCGTTGGACACCATCCCGGGCGTCGACGCCGACTCCGAATGGGCGCCACGGGCCTCGCAGCGCGTCTGCGATCAGGGCGACTGCGGCTCGATCGATTCCTTCGTCGAAGACGTGGTCGCCACTCACGGCCGGGTCGACATCCTGGTCAACAACGCCGGCGGCACCGTTCCCGCGCCACATGTGGAGAGCATTCCCGAACTCGTGCAACGGATTCAGGGCGCGCCGCCGAGCGACGACGAGTACGAACGCACTGCGCTCTTCCACGCGTTCGCCGTCCAGATGAACCTGATCAGCCCGCTCTGGTTCGCCATCCGGGCCTATCGGCAAATGGCGACCCAGGACGGCGTCGGATGCATCATCAATATCTCCAGCGGCGCCGGGCACCCGGCGGGCTCGCCGACCCTGGTCTCCTACGGGGCGGCCAAGAGTGGCCTCAACCACCTCACCCGATCACTGGCCGAGGAGTGGGGGCCGAAGGTGCGCGTCAACTGCGTGGCCCTGGGTCCCACGATGACCGAGAACTTCCGCTCGTTCGTGTTGCCCAAAGACGATCCGACCGGGGAGAAATACTTCGCCGCCGTTCCGATGCGCCGCGCCGGTGAGCCCGAAGAGGTCGGACGCGTCTGCGTTTTCCTGGCCGGCGGGCAGGCCGACTTCGTCAACGGCACCACGATCGAATGCGACGGCGGCATGATGCCCGGCGTGCTCTACGAGGCGGGTCTGAAGACCATCACCGATCTGCTCTAAGTAGTGACCGTGCTCGCGGGAAGGCCGTGGGCGCTTTCGCGCCGCAGCGGTGAGGGAGTCGAGGTACTTTCGTCTCGCATGTGATCGCACGACGGCAGGGAGATTCAGATGAGCGAGCTGCAACCCACCCCCGAGCAATTCGCGGCGCTCGCCGCGCGGCCGGCCGACGCGCCGGTGGTGATGATCAACCTCCTGAAGTTCAAGGCCGAGGGCGGCCTGGAGCGCTACGCCCAGTACGGGCGCGAGGTCACACCGCATCTCGAACGTGCCGGTGCCGTGGTCCGCTATATGGGCGGATCACCTGCGGCAGTGATCGGTGAGGGTGAAAAGCCTTGGTGGGATGCGATTCTCGTCGTTGAATACCCGTCGCCGCAGGCCTTCATCGACATGGTGACGAATCAGGACTATCTCAAGGTCCACGAACATCGCGCCGCCGCCCTGGACCGCGGAGACCTTATCGCCACCTCGGTGTGGTCGATCGGCGAAAGCTGAACCCTATGAGTCCATCGGCCCTCGAGGCCGGGACCTATGGCCACTGGAACCGCGCGGTCAGTGCGGTTAGCGTCGGGCCAGGAATAGCTACAGCCAGGAGGTGGGTCTCGTGGATACCCACTGTCTTCGAGAGTCGTCTGATCATGCGTGAATTCAGCGTTCCCGCGAACTTCAGCATCGACGAGCGTGACAGCATCGTCGCCAGTGTGTATGCGCATGAGCGGGACGACCCCGATCATGTGATCTTTCAGCGTCTGGTCAACGACGTGTGGCGGGATGTGACCTGCGCGCAAGCCGCTCAGCAGATCAGGGAAACCGCGCTCGGCCTGATCGCGGAGGGGGTGAACGCCGGAGACCGCGTGGCGATCTTGGCGGCCACCTGCTACGAGTGGGTGATTCTCGACTACGCGATCCTCTCGGTCGGAGCGGTCACCGTCCCCATCTACGACACCTCGTCGGCCGAGCAGGTCCGCTGGGTGCTGGAGGATTCGGGCGCGGTGTTGGTGATCACCCAAAGCGATGCTCACGGCCAATTGGTCAAGGAACTGAGCACCGAACTGCCCGCACTGCGCAAGATCCTGCACCTCGAGACGGGCGGGCTATCCGCGCTCGAGGAGCTGGCCACGTCCGGGAAATCGGTCGAAGCGGGCGAACTGACCAAGCGGCTGGCGGCACTGCGGGCCGCGGACCCCGCGACGCTGATCTATACCTCGGGTACAACGGGCCGGCCTAAGGGCTGCCAGTTGACGCATTCCAATCTGCTCTACGAGACACGTGGTGCGGCAATGTATTTCCCGACTTTGCTGTGCAAGGGCCAACGGCTGCTGGTGTTCTTGCCGCTGGCTCACGTATTGGCCCGCGCATTGTCGATGTCGGCCTTTGCCACCAAAGTCACCATCGGCTACACCGGCGACATCAAACACCTGATTCCGACCTTGGCCGCGTTCAAGCCCACTGTCGTCGTGTCAGTTCCGCGTGTCTTCGAAAAGGTCTACAACACAGCAGAATTGAAAGCCCACGACAGCGGGAGGCGGGGGATCTTCGAGGCGGCCGTGCGGGCGGCGATCGAGTGGAGCATGGCGCTGGATGCCGGTGGTCCGGGGCCGCTATTGCGAGCCAGGCACGCTCTGTTCGATCGGCTGGTCTACCACAAATTGCGCACTGCGCTGGGCGGCGACTGCCACGCGGCGGTTTCCGGTGGGGCCCCGCTGGGCAAGCGCTTGTGCCACTTCTACCGGGGCGCGGGCCTGACCATTTATGAGGGCTACGGCCTCACTGAGACCAGCGCCGCGATCACGGTGAACCTGATCGGCGAGGAGCGTCTTGGCACGGTGGGAAAGCTGTTGCCCGGCAACAGCATGGCGATCGCCAACGACGGCGAGGTGCTGGTGCGCGGCGGCGTCGTGTTCAGCGCGTACTGGCACAACGACAAGGCCACCCGAGAGGCGATCACCAACGGGTGGTTCCACACCGGCGATCTCGGCACGATGGACGACGACGGCTACTTGTCGATCATCGGCCGCAAAAAGGAAATCATCGTCACCGCGGGCGGCAAAAACGTTGCCCCGGCCGTCCTCGAAGATCAGCTGCGGGCACACCCGCTGATCAGTCAGGCGATGGTGGTCGGCGACAACAGGCCCTTCGTGGCCGCGCTCATCGCGATCGACCCTGAGGGCTTCGAGGTGTGGAAGCAGCACCACGGTAAGGGCGCGACCGACTCTGTCGCAGATCTGACCGACGACCCCGAATTGGTCAGCGAGATCGGCGGAGCGGTCGAACAAGCCAATCGTGCGGTGTCGCATGCCGAATCGATCCGCAAATTCCGGATCTTGCCGGTCGACTTCACCGTGCTCACCGGTGAACTGACTCCCACTCTGAAGGTGAAGAGAAACATCGTCAGGATGCGGTTCGCCAACGAGATCGAGGCGATGTACGCAAAGGCGTGACCGCCGGCGTCTGGTCAGCCGCCGGTGCGCCCAGGCGCAACGCGACGCTGTCCCGGCATGGTTGCGCAGGATTGCGCCTTCGCTTCCCACCTCGATCGCGGTCTAATTGGGTGATGGAACTGATGAACCCCGCCGACGGGATCTTTCTGCTGGGCGAATCCCGTGAACACCCCATGCACGTCGGTGGCCTGCAGCTGTACGAACCCCCGGGCGGCGCCGGTCCGGAGTTTGTGCGGGAGTTCTACGACAGCTTGGTGGTCCAGCGTGATTTCCAGCCCACCTTTCTCAAGCGTCCGGCGACCTTCTTGGGCGGCATCGCCAACCTCGGGTGGTCCTACGACAAGGACCTCGATATCGACTATCACGTCCGGCGCTCCGCGCTGCCCTCGCCTGGGCGGGTCCGCGATCTGCTCGAGCTGACCTCGCTGCTGCACAGCGCCCTGCTCGATCGCCACCGCCCGCTATGGGAGGCGTACGTGATCGAGGGACTCAAGGACGGCCGGTTCGCGATCTACACCAAGATGCATCACTCGCTGATCGACGGCGTCTCGGCGCTGAAGCTGATGCAACGCGCACTGTCCGCCGATCCCGAGGACACCGAGATCCGGGCACCCTGGAGCCTACCTAAATCCAAGCGCAAATCCGCGCCGACGTCGCGGTTGAGTGCGTTGATGCATGCGGCGGGATCCCTTGCCGCACTTGCCCCGTCGACGTTGTCATTGGCCCGTGCGGCGCTGTTCGAACAGCAACTCACGCTGCCGTTCGGCGCCCCGCGCACGATGCTCAACGTCAAGATCGGCGGCGCCCGCCGGTGTGCCGCGCAGTCATGGTCGGTGGACCGCATCAAGAACGTCAAAAACGCGGCGGGCGTCACGCTCAACGACGTCGTCCTGGCGATGTGTTCGGGTGCGTTGCGTTACTACCTCCTCGAGCGGGATGCACTGCCGGAAACGCCGCTCTTGTCGATGGTCCCGGTGAGCCTGCGCCGTGAGGACGAGGCCGATGCCGGCGGAAACCTGGTCGGCGCCATCCTGTGCAACCTGGCCACCGACATCGAGGATCCCGCCAACCGGCTGGAGACGATCAGCGAGTCGATGTACAAGAACAAGACGGTGTTCTCCCAGCTGCCGCGAGCACAGGCGTTGGCGCTTTCCGCGGTGAACATGAGCGCGCTGGCGATGTCGGTGGTTCCCGGATGGGTGAATTCGACGTCACCGCCGTTCAACATCATCATCTCCAACGTTCCGGGACCCCGTGAGCAGATGTACTACGGCGGCGCCCGCCTGGACGGCAGCTACCCGCTGTCGGCGATTCTCGACGGCCAGGCGTTGAACATCACGCTGGTGAGCAATGCCGACAAGCTCGACTTCGGGCTGGTCGGGTGCCGGCGTAGCGTCCCGCATTTGCAGCGGCTGCTCGCGCATCTGGAGGAGTCGCTGAAAGACCTGGAACGCGCCGTCGGAGTCTGAGCCCGTTGCCGAAATTCAGTGCGGGAGTGCTGCTGTACCGGGCCCGCGACGGTGTTGTGGAAGTCCTGATCGCACACCCGGGTGGTCCGTTTTGGGTTCGCAAAGACGACGCGGCGTGGTCGATTCCGAAAGGCGAGTATTGCGGCGGCGAGGATGCCTGGGCCGCCGCGCAGCGCGAGTTTTCCGAGGAGCTCGGCTTACCGGTCCCGGCCGGACCGCGCCTCGACCTCGGTGCGCTGAAGCAGCCCAGCGGCAAAGTGGTCACCGCCTTCGCCGTCCGGGGCGACCTGGACGTCCGGAGCACGCGTAGCAACACCTTCGAGTTGGAGTGGCCGAAGGGCTCGGGCAACGTGCGCGAGTTCCCCGAAGTCGATCGGGTCGGGTGGTTCCCGGTGGCGCAGGCGCGCGTCAAATTGCTTAAGGGACAACGACCTTATCTCGACTTGTTGATGGCGCAGCCGGAGCTGACGGGCCTCACCGAAGGGTGTTAGTCCGCTGCCTTCGCCGGCGGACGGCGAAGAAGACCACCGGCACCGCGATCGCGAGCACGACGAACACGAATACCACAAATACGATCAGCTCGACCGGGATGACCGTGTTGTGGTCGACGTAAATCACCTGCCGGTACGCGTCATCGCTGGCCGCGTTGGCGAAGGTGAAGTCCGACGAGATCTGTTCCGGCTTGGGGATACTGACCTGAAGCTTGGTCAGATAGCCGCCGTGGTCGGCGGACAATTCGCGCAGCAGCGGGTTACGTACCTCGGCCGCGACATTGCCCGCGAATTGGACTTGCACCGTCTGGCCGGCCGCATCGGCGTCGGTGCGCTGCTGACGATGATCGGACAGGGTGAAGACCGTGACTTGTTGGGGACCTGCTGCCGCGACCGACAATCGCATGGGATAGACCAGTTTCGTCGACGGGAAGGTCATCCGCACCGGGTTCAGGCCACCCACGATGGGGTCCGAACTGGTCAGCCGGATCGCGACGAACGACCATCCGTCACGCACATACGGACCCAGCGCGTCCGACACCGCCGGGCGAACGGCATAACCGTTGTCGTCCAACCACTTTTGCAATCCGCTCAGATCACCGCCGGCCAGCGTGGTGGCCTCCAGCGGCCCGAGCTGAACCTGGTTGACGACCGTCGGTCCGCGGGGGGCCGCTGCGGCGTCGAGTGGCGCGGGCGCGCTGGCACCCAGCCCGCCCAGGACCCAGTGCCGGCGCTGCTGTACTCGGGGGGCGGTGAGTGTGTCCAGCTCGGCGAAGGTCTCCTTGTCGCCCTCGGTGACGATCGCCGGGGTCGGCGTGGGCACCACCAGGGCGACGTTGTTCGTGTCGGCATTCAGGGCCAGCTGCATCACGATGGTTTCGCTGGATCCGTTCCAATGCAGCAGCGCGACTTCGTGGTTCATGGCGGCCTGGCCGCCGGTGGGAGGGACGATCGCGCCGCACGCGCAGGCATACCCCGGGGCAGCCATGGCCACATTGGCCAGGGTAGCCAGCAGAACCGCGACCAGACCCAACCCGCAAGTGCGGGGTATCTTCATGCCGCACATGCTAGTTGCTGACGAGCGCGCGGTCACCCACTTCTCAGGGCTACTTAAGGTGGGATATGCACAATGTGGCCATGACGACTGTGCCGATTCAGCCGCCCGCCGAACCCGACGACCAGGCCGAATCGCAGAAGTTGCTGTTCGCATTCCTCGATCCGGCTACTCGAGCCAACCCGTATCCGCTGTGCGCGGAGTTTCGCGGTCGCGGACCGATCCTGTTGCCCGACGCGCACCTCGCCGTCTTCTCGACCTACCGGGACTGTGACGACGCGCTGCGGCACCCGGCGTCAAGCAGCGACCGGATGAAGTCGACGCGCGCTCAAGAGCAGGTCGAAGCGCAGATCCGGGAGCTCACCGCGGCGGGTGCGCCACCACCCGCGCAACCCCCGCCGGGATTTCTGTTCCTCGATCCTCCCGACCACACGCG
The DNA here is from genome assembly GCF_900176255.2 of Mycobacterium ahvazicum. Lineage (GTDB taxonomy): Bacteria > Actinomycetota > Actinomycetes > Mycobacteriales > Mycobacteriaceae > Mycobacterium > Mycobacterium ahvazicum. The sequence goes on along the minus strand of NZ_FXEG02000005.1, from coordinate 1,040,777 downwards.
CCTGCGCAGGCTGGTCAGCAAGGCGTTCGCGCCGAAGGTGGTCAATGCGCTGCGGCCCGACATCAGCGTCCTGGTGGGCGGATTGCTCGACGCGATCGCGGAGAAGGGCTGCTTCGACGTCATCGACAATTTCGCGTACCCGCTGCCGGTCGCGGTCATCTGCCGACTGCTCGGCGTACCGCTGGAAGACGAGCCGAAATTCAGCCACGCCTCGGGACTGCTTGCGCAAGCACTGGATCCGTTCGTCACGTTCACCGGTTCGGCCTCCGATGGTTTGCAGGAACGCCTCGACGCCGGAGCGTGGCTGCGGGAGTACCTGCACGGCCTGATCGACCGGCGTCGTTCGCGGCCCGGCGAGGACCTGATGTCGGGTCTGGTCGCGGTGGAGGAGTCCGGTGATCAGCTCACGGAGGAGGAGATCGTCTCGACTTGCCTGCTGCTGCTGGTCGCGGGTCACGAGACCACGGTCAACCTGATCGGCAACGCCGTCTTGGCCATGCTGCGAGAGCCGGCGCACTGGACGGCGTTGGGCGCCGACGCGAACCGTGTCTCGGCGGTGATCGAGGAGACCCTGCGCTACGACCCGCCCGTGCAAATGGTTGGCCGAATTGCGCTCGAGGACATGAAGATCGGGCAAGTCGAGGTGCCTGCGGGTGATGTGATGATGTTGCTGCTGGCCGCGGCACACCGCGACCCCGCCGAATTCGATCGGCCCGATACGTTCGATCCCGATCGGGGAACGTTGCGGCACTTGGGCTTCGGTCGCGGCCTGCACTACTGTCTGGGCGCACCGCTGGCGCGAATGGAAGCCGGCATCGCCCTGTCGGAGGTGGCTGCGCGTTTCCCGACCGCGCGACTGGACAGCGAACCGCAGTACAAGGCGAACGTCACGCTGCGGGGGTTATCCGAGCTGACCGTCGCGGTGTGAGTTCGTCGGCCGGGTTAGCTGCTCGGCAGTCCCATTCTGGGGGCGTACTGCGGGCAGAAGTTTGCGACCGATGCGGCGATGAACAGCGCGGACTGATTGCGGTCGAGCCCGGAGTGCTGATTGAGGTATTGGTAGGCAGCCTCTTGGTAGTCGAGCATCGCGCAGACTTCCTGGGCGTCCTCAATCAGCGCGCCATCCGTTGCGTTGGTCCCGATCCCGGCCGCGCGCACCTGTTGGAGGAAATCGGCCGTCGTTGCATGTGCGATCGGCGGTGCGCTCCCGATTAGCGCGATGGCCGCCAGGATTCCTATGGCCATGGGCTTCTTCACGGCCGCAGCAGCGTTCATTCGTTCCCTTCCTTCGAAGTTTGCACACTAAGGATCCGCTTCCGCCGCCAGTCCTGCAACGGAACTTTTTGCGAACGCTCACTCAACTCCGCCGGATTCGCTGGAACCAATCAGCCGGTGCTCTTTCAGCCCAGGCCGGGCACGATGTCGCCCAGGCTGAAAGTGACTGGCTGTTCGAGTTGTTCGTAGGTACACGAGCGGGGATCGCGATCGGTACGCCACCGGCTGAACTGGGCGGTGTGACGGAACCGCCGGCCTTCCATGTGGTCGTAGCGGACCTCGACTACCCGCTCGGGTCGCAGCGGGACGAACGACAGATCCTTACCGGCGTTCCACCGCGACGTTTCGTTCTTGCGCGGGGTGCGCTCGCCGGCCTCGTGCGCGGCCCAGTTCCACGGGTGGTCATCGAAACTGGTTATCAGCGGCTGTAATTCGGTAAAGAGGCGCCGTCGTTCGGCCATCGGAAACGCGCCGATGACGCCAACCGACGCCAGCGCTCCATCGTCTTGATAGAGCCCGAGCAGCAGCGACCCGATCGCTTGAACTTCTGGGCCGCCGGACTTGTGCACCCGATAGCCGGCGACCACACAGTCGGCGGTCCGCTCGTGCTTGATCTTGAACATGACGCGCTTGTCCGGCTGGTATGTGATGGTCAGTGGCTTGGCGATGACGCCGTCGAGACCGGCTCCCTCGAACTCGTCGAACCAGCGCTGCGCCGTCTCGAGATCGGTGGTCGCCGGCGTGACGTGGAACGCCGCGGCCGATCCGGCCGCGGAAACAGGCACCGCGTCGACCAGGGCGGCGCGCCGGTCGCTGAACGTGCGCCGGGTGAAATCCTCGTCGCCGAGGGCCAGCAGATCGAATGCGATGAATGCCGCCGGGGTCTGCTCGGCCAGCATCCGCACCCGCGAGTCCGCCGGGTGAATGCGCTGTTGCAGTGCCTCGAAGTCCAGGCCGTGGTCGGTGGCGATGACGATCTCCCCATCGATCACGCAGCGCCGTGGCAGCTCGGCCTGGGCCGCGGCGATCAGCTCGGGGAAGTAGCGGGTCATCGGGCGCTCGTTGCGGCTACCCAGCTCGACCTGATCGCCGTCCCGGAAGCAGATGGATCGGAAGCCGTCCCATTTGGGCTCGTAGGAGGCTTCCGGGGGTATCGCTTTGACCGACTTGGCCAGCATCGGCGAAACCGGCGGCATGACGGGCAAGTCCATTGGTCCATTCTGACGCGGGGCGTGCTGGAATCGAGAGATGGCTGCGGCATCCGAAGAGCTCGACGTCGACGGCGTATCGGTTCGTCTATCCAGCCCGGACAAGGTGTACTTCCCGAAGCTCGGGTCGAACGGCACCAAGCGGCGGCTCGTCGAGTACTACCGTGCCGTGGCAGGCGGCCCGATGCTGGACGCGCTGCGCAACCGGCCGACGCATCTGCAGCGCTTTCCGGACGGCATCGACGGCGAGGAGATCTATCAGAAGCGGATACCGCAGCATCATCCCGAGTACTTGGAGACCTGCCGGATCACTTTTCCGTCGGGGCGGACCGCCGATGCGCTGATGGTGACGCATCCCGCCGCGATCGTGTGGGCGGCGCAGATGGGCACGATCACGCTACATCCCTGGCAGGTGCGGTGCCCCGACACCGAGCATCCCGACGAGCTGCGCATCGATCTTGATCCCCAGCCCGGTGTCGGTTTCGAGCAGGCGCGCTCGGTCGCGGTAGACGTGTTGCGTCCGTTGCTCGACGAGCTTGGCCTCGTCGGCTATCCCAAGACGTCCGGGGGCCGCGGGATCCACGTTTTTATCCGGATCGCCACCGACTGGGATTTCATCGCCGTGCGCCGAGCCGGCATCGCACTGGCGCGTGAAGTCGAACGCCGCGCCCCGGACGCGGTGACAACGTCCTGGTGGAAGGAGGAACGCGGCCAGCGCATCTTCATCGACTTCAACCAAAACGCCCGCGACCGCACGATGGCCTCGCCCTATTCGGTGCGACCGACGCCGATCGCGACCGTGTCGATGCCGTTGAGCTGGGGCGAGTTGGCCGACGCGGAGCCGGACGATTACACGATGGCGACCGTGCCGGACCTGATGCAGGACCGCGACGACCCATGGGCCGGCATGGACGAGGACGCTCAATCGCTGGCCCCGTTATTGGACATGGTCGAGGCGGACGAGGAGCGGGGAATCGGTGATATGCCCTATCCGCCGAATTATCCCAAAATGCCCGGTGAGCCCAAACGTGTGCAGCCGAGTCGGGATACGGATCTGACCAGGAAAAACAGGCCGAATTGAATGACAGTTTTTGCTGGTCGCACTTCTGGAGGGCGATCAATTTCTGCATTCAGCAGCCCCGTTCGGGGCATATTCTGGCATTCTGACAGGTAGATCATCGCGTTTCGCCGCGGAGGGGAATTACTGCGAGCGGGCCGACAACGGCTGGGGGCCTGAAGGACGGAGTGGCCATGCCTGGCCTGAGGAGCAAGCTCATTGTCGCGGCGATTCTCGCGGCCGCCGCCACCGCGACTGCCGGATGCACAACGCCGGTCACGATCGACTGCAGTCCCTACACCTGCTCTGCCTAATTCCTGACGGGCGAGGCACCGGTCGGCAGGAACAGCATCGTCAGCGGGAACTTCAGCGCTGCGCCGCCGCCGGAGATCGTGCAGTAGACGATTTCCATTTCCAGCGGCAATCGCCCGATCGGCCGGGTCTGCATATCCAGGTGCGGCTCGAGGTGATGGGGAGTGGCCAGCCAGTTGAGGCCGCGCTGGATCGACTCGACTAAGCTCATGTTTTGACTGTACGCCTGCGGTTAAAGATATTGTCGCACAGGAATTTTCGAGCCTTTGCCAGCCAGTCGACTAGGGCTGTGCCGGCTGCGGCACAAAACTCGGCTGGCCCGCCAACGCGCGCGGTGCGCCGTCGCGGGACCGCAACATCCAGGTGGCGACGAATGCGATCAGGGCGCCCGCGACACCGGCGGTTGGTGCCGGCCCGGCCGGTCCACAGAGCACCATGTAGCCGAACGCGGAGCCGACCACGAGCAACGCCGAGTGCACAAAAGTCCAGCTGGTGATGGAGCGCAGTCGGAAGGACACCGCGATACCCAACAACAACGCAACAACGTGACCAACCGCGGTGAAATCTGCGCTCAAGGCCGCCGCGATGGCGTTGCCCATCCACCACCCGACCCACACCGGCCGCCAGCGCGACGGTATCGATGCCGTGAGCGCCCCCAGAACGGACACGGCGCCGTAGCTCATCCCCACATCGGTGGCGCGTGCCAAGGACATCGGCAGCCAGCCTGCGGTCAGCGCTGTGGTGAGCCAGACGGCTACCACGAGCGTGGCACCGATATGGCCGACTGCGAATGCGATGACCAAACCCTTACTGCGCCAGATCAGTTCGCCCAGCGCCAGCAGACACACCAGGCCCGGTAGCCAAAACAGCACGTGGCCGCCGTCGCTGACGAACGCGCTGCCGACCAACGTGACGATTTGGCCGTGCGCCAGATTGTGCAAATTGGTGCTCATCTCCCGCACCGCGACGTCGTGCACATGCGGACCGAGCGCCGTCAGCAGGAATGACACCCCGAGCAGCATGGTGGCGTACACGATGGTGGCCGGCAACCACGCCACCACGGACAGCACCCGCGAGCTCCACGCTGTCCGGCGGTTCTCAATGCGAAGCACGGCGGTTGTACCTTCGTGAGTCCGGTCGACTATTGGCGGCCAATGGTCACCGTTTGGGTCAACAGCCATGTCCGACATGCCTATTCCCCCTCACAGTGTTGACAACCATTCTGACGGAACCGGGGCGGTGCGGCCGGTGAGACCAATCACAGTCGCGGGCCAGCAGGTCAGCGATGATTTCTCGGTCGACGGCCCGATGGCGCGATCGAGGCGCGGGCTCGATCCGTGCCGGAGCGACGGATGCAGCTCGAACAGCGTCATGCTTCTAAATTTGAGGTCTGCCGCACTGGGGTGCCACGTTCTTAACGGATTCTTCACACCGGGGTGCTCAATCTTCATGGTTGTGGCAACGATTGCGCCGGAAGACAGCCACGCCGACAGCACTTCGCCGAATCCTTGACGCCGTCGTCCCGCGGCTGTTAGACATGGCCTGCGTGACCCATTTGGGCGATCGCTCAAACGCGACCCGGTGGAGGTCGCCGTGGGTAAGGGAAAGCATCGATGACTGTCGCGGAGGACACCGAGGTCTACTACGACCCCTATGACGTCGCCATCAACTCCGACCCATACCCGACGTACGCGCGGCTGCGCGAAGAGGCTCCGCTCTACTACAACGAGCAATACGACTTCTGGTCGTTGTCAAGGCATTCGGATGTCGAGCACGGGTTGGCCAATTGGCAGACGTTCTCGAACCGTCGCAGCGACATTCTCGAGCTGGTGCAATCGAAGTTCGATATGCCCCGCGGCGTGATGATGTTTCAAGACCCACCCGAACACACGAGGCTGCGCGGACTGATGTCGCGGGTGTTCACGCCGCGCCGGATGGCCGAAATCGAGGACCAGATCCGGCGCTATTGCGTGCGCTGCCTGGACCCGCTCGTCGGGTCGTCGGGATTCGACATCATTGCCGAGCTCGCGTCGATGATGCCCATGCGAGTGATCGGCATGCTGTTGGGAATTCCTGAATCCGAGCAGGTTTCGGTTCGCGACGCCAACGACGCCAACCTGCGCACCAAGCCGGGGGCGCCGCTGAAGGTCGCCAACGCCGATTCCATCGCCGATGGCCGCATCTACGCCGACTATGTCGAATGGCGGTCGAAGAACCCGTCCGACGACCTGATGACCACGCTGCTCAACGTCGAATTCGACGACGAAGACGGGGTGCATCGAAAACTGACTCGCAAGGAGGTCCTGCACTACACCCAGGTGGTGGCCGGTGCGGGCAACGAGACCACGGGACGACTGATCGGATGGCTGGCCAAAGTGCTCGCCGAAAACCCGGAACAGCGCCGGGAAATCCACCAGGACCGCTCACTGCTGAACCGCACTGTCGATGAGACACTGCGCTTCGAACCCACCGGGCCGCACGTAGCTCGCTGGATGGCAGAGGATTTCGAGTGTTACGGGAGGACCGTGCCGGCGGGCAGCGCGATGTTGCTGCTGTTCGGCTCCGCTAACCGTGACCCCCGCCGTTACACCGACCCGGACACCTTCAACATCCATCGCGACAACATCTCGCACATCACCTTCGGAAAAGGTGTGCACTACTGCCTGGGGGCGAACCTGGCCCGGCTGGAGGGCCGTGTCGCGCTCGACGAGATTCTCAACCGCTGGCCGGAATGGGATATCGACTACGACACAGCACAACTCGCCTCGACCTCGACCGTGCGCGGCTGGGAGAGACTGCGGGTCGTGCTGCCGTAGCCCGACAGTCGCGGGAGCGACTCAGTCCGGCATGTCACGATCCCGGCGGGTTTTCGGCTCCGGCATCTCGAATCGGTCCAGCAGTCGGTTCACCAGTGCGATGGCCGCGTCGTGGCCCCCGGAGGTACCCAGCCCTTCTTCCAGGATCAGGGTGCGGCCGATTGAGGCGATGAAGACCGCGATGGCCGCCGGCGGGAACTCGTCGGTGTCGATGTCGTGCCGGCGAATGATGAAGTTCAGCGCGGTGATCTGTTGCTCGCGCCACCGCTCCGACCATGCCGCGATCTCCGCGCGAATCTCCTTGCGGTGGTTGGCAAGTCCCATGAACTCCAGCAGTAGTCGGGTGTCCTTGGGCGCGATCAGCGTTTCCCAGAAGGCGTGCAGCGGGCGATCGGATGACAATGCCGTCTGCTGCCGCTCCAGGTAGACGGCGGCGCCGCTGCGGAAGACGGCCAGATACAGCTCGTCCATCGTGGGGAAGTAGTAGTGCACCAAGGCCGGTTTGACGCCGGCCTTGGCGGCCACCCGACGCGACGTCGCCGCGGCGTAACCCTCCTCGACCATGATCTGACTCGTCGCGGCCACCAGCATGTCGCGCGTCGTGGAGTCGCGCGGCTTCGGTCGCTCGGATGCAGTCACAGTCCGGTCATATCACACAGCAGGTTCGGCGACCATGTCGAAGAATGCGGCACTGGAGCTCGGGTACCCCGCTGCGCGGGGCCTGGGCCGAGACAGTGATCGGCGAGGAAAAGCGTTGAATATCCCAAATATTCGGCTTTGTGCACGGTGTCGCACCAATCGGGCCCGCCCGCGGTGTTGGTCGCGTGCACCCCGAAGCGAAAGGGAGGCCGGTTCATCGGCTTGACCGTAATCGATACCGGGTGATAGGCATGTGAAGCTGACCGTTGAGCGATCGCTCAGGAAAGGTGGATGACGCTTGAGCGCGAAGACAGCGGTTGTGACCGGCGGTGCCTCGGGGATTGGCCGGGCCTGCGCCGAAAGGTTGCGCAAAGACGGATTTCGAGTGGCGGTCATCGATCTCTCTCCCACCGACGACGGGTTCGGCCACGTCGCCGACGTCACCGACCGGACGCAGGTCGACGCCGCGATGTCGGCCATCCGCGACGCGCTCGGCCCGATCCAGGTGCTGGTCAACGCCGCCGGGGTGGAGGGTTTCAAGAAGTTCTTGAGCATGTCGTTCGAGGAATGGTCCAAGGTGATCGACGTCAACCTCAACGGCGTGTTCAACACCGTCCAGTCCGCACTGCCCGACATGGTCGAGACGGGCTGGGGACGCATCATCAACATCTCGTCGTCCAGCACGCATTCCGGTCAACCGTTCATGGCCCACTACGTGGCGGCGAAGTCCGCGGTCAACGGGCTGACCAAGTCGCTGGCTCTCGAGTACGGGCCGAGCGGGATCACCGTCAACGCGGTGCCACCGGGATTCGTGGACACCCCAATGCTGCGCAGCGCCGAGAGTCGGCATCTACTCGGCGGAACCGTGGAGGACCACATCGCCCGCACCCCGGTTCGACGAGTAGGCAGACCCGAAGATATCGCCGCCGCGTGCGCCTTCTTCGCTTCCGAGGAAGCCGGCTACATCACCGGACAGATCCTCGGCGTCAATGGCGGTCGCAATACCTGACGGGCCAGATCCCAAGACATTCAAGGAGTTTCATGTACGACAGGGACCAGCTCTTCATCAACGGAAAGTGGGCCGCGCCGGTTGACGGCCGCGATTGCATCTCGGTGGTGTCCCCGCACAGTGAGGCCGTCATCGGCCACGCCGTCAGTGCCGGACCTGCGGACGTGAACCGCGCGGTCGACGCGGCCCGCGCGGCCTTCGACGCCGGGCCGTGGCCGCGGATGCAACCGGCCGAGCGCATCGAGGCAATCACCCGGCTGGCCGGCATCTACAACGAACGGCGAGCCGATATGGCCACGCTGATCTCGGCCGAGATCGGAGCTCCGATCACCTTCGCCAAGAGGGCGCAGGTTCGGCTGCCGCTCACCATGATGTCGGCGTTCTGCAATTTAGCGGCCGGTTACCAGTGGTGCCAAGATCGTCCCGGGCTGTACGGCAAGAACATCCGGATCCGCAAGCAGCCGGTAGGCGTCGTCGCCGCGGTGGTGCCGTGGAACATGCCGCAGTTCCTCACTGTCACGAAGGTGGTGCCGGCGTTGCTGGCCGGCTGCACGGTGGTGCTCAAGCCCGCGCCCGAGTCGGTGCTCGATGCGCAGCTGCTCGCGGATCTTGTTGCGGCAGCTGACCTTCCGCCCGGTGCGCTCAACGTGGTGCCAGGGGGGCGTGAGGTCGGCGAGCTGCTGGTGCGGCATCCGGGCGTCGACAAGGTGTCGTTCACCGGCTCTACCGCGGCCGGCCGACAAGTGGCCCTGGCGTGTGCCCAAGGGCTCAAGCAGGTCAGCCTCGAATTGGGCGGCAAGTCGGCGGCCGTCGTGCTCGACGACGCTGACCCTTCGGCCGTCGCGACCGGCATCCAAATGGCCAGCCTGGCCAACAGCGGGCAGGTCTGCAACGCGCTGAGCCGGATCCTGGTCCCGCACCAGCGCAAGGACGAATTCGTCGACGCGCTGGCCGCCGGAATGGCCTCGATGACCGTCGGTGACCCGGCCGATCCGGCCACCCAAATCGGTCCGCTGGCGGCCCAGCGCCAGCAGGAGCGGGTCCGCGGCTACATCGAGTCGGGCAAAAGCGAAGGGGCACGGGTGGTTACCGGCGGCAGTCAGATGCCCGATGGCCTCGACGCCGGTTGGTATGTGCGCCCGACGCTGTTCAGCGACGCGACCAACGACATGCGGATTGCGCGCGAGGAGATCTTCGGCCCGGTGCTGACGGTCATCTCCTACCGAGACGAGGATGAGGCGATCAGCATCGCCAACGACTCTGAATACGGGCTCGCCGGATCGGTGTTCACCGGTGACGTCGAACGCGGGTACGGCGTCGCGGCCCGGGTCAGGTCCGGAACCTTCGGCGTCAACGAGGGTTACATCATGGATCCGGCCGCCCCGTTCGGTGGCGTAAAGAACAGCGGATACGGCCGCGAGCTCGGCACCGAGGGAATCGACAGTTACACGGTGAGCCAGTCGATTTCGACGGCCGGCTGATCAAAGCTTTTTGAGGCCGCTGACGACCTTCCTGAACGGCATGACCGATGCCAGGCCTTTGCGCAGACTGCGCTGCAGCAGGCTCACATTGCTCATCACTAGGTAGCGCACTCCTGCGTCACGCCAGTGCGCGACCGTCTCGATGATCTCGTCGGGCGTTCCGTTGAGCAGGAACTCCCGCAGCACCGGCGGTGGAATCTTGGCTTGATGGGACAGGGCGGTTTGCTCGTCCCAGCCGTGCGGCACCAGATCCTGAGCGCCGGCGAAGCCCGCCCCGAGCGGGTGCTGCGCGCCGTGGCGAACGAAGACGTCGTCCGGTGCGTTGAGCCCGAATGCCCGCACTACTTCGGAGTCGAGGGCCTCGTCGACGTCGTCTCGGCTGCGGCCGGTCACGACGAACACCTGAAGCGCCGGGAGGATCGACAGGGGATCGCGACCGGCGTCGGACGCGGCCGAGCGGACCACGTCGAGTCGTTGCGTGTAGTCCTCCGGCAGGTGCGCAAAGCTCGGATAGTAGGCATCGGCGTAGCGTCCGGCGGCACGCAGCATCCGCGGACCATGCGCACCGATCCAGATCTCGGGCCACTTGCCGCGATACGGCGGCAGCTCGAACAGGGCATCCCGCAGGGGGAAGAACGGCGAATCCCGGTTGACCAGCTCGCCGCCCGAATTCCACAGTGCGCGGATGGTGGCCATCGCCTCCTCGAACCGGGCGACGGGCTTAGACCAGTCCACACCGTACGGCTCGTTTCCCTCGCGTTCGCCCGGGCCGATGCCCAGGATTGCCCTGCCCCGGCTGATCAGGTGCAGCGTCGCAGCGGCCTGCGCGGTCACCGCGGGGTTGCGCCGGCCGCTGTCGGTCACTCCTACGCCTAAGCGGAGGCGGCCGATCCGGTTGCGCGCCGCGATGTGCCCGAGCATCGTCCACGGCTCCATGGCCGCATCGATCTTGGGTATGAGTCTGGTTGCACCGCAATACTTTTGCTGCCAGAGCGAGCGCGGAAACAACTGATTGAGGTGATCAGGTACCCAGAAAGAGTCGACCCGGTCGGCGACTGCGCCGAGGTAATTGGCCCGGGTGAAGGCGGCTGCCGCAGACCTGGCCGCGAGGATCGGGTCCCCAACACCTACACGAAATCCAGTCATCGTCGGCCCTTCCGGCAACGTCGTCGAAGACGATTGGAGTATCGCCTGAATCGGTGGCATTTGCTCGATGAATACGGCCAGCCACCCTGATGATCGTCATGATTAGGGAATTAGGGATCGGGGAATGGTGTGAAAAACCATTCACTTACTTAAGGAACACCCGTGGCTCTGACATTTCAGGACGTCATTCAGTCCAAGTACCTGCTGTTGACCACATTCACCAAGGATGGTCGTCCGAAGCCCACGGCGATCTGGGGTGTTCCCGACGGCGACAAGCTTCTCGTCATCACCGACGACGGCTCCTGGAAAACCAAGCGGATCAACAACACGCCACGTGTGACGGTCGCCAAGAGTGGGGCGCTGGGCAAACCCAAGAGCGAAGAGGTCGAGGGGGTCGCCCGCGTGCTGCCGAAGTCCGAGACGCAGCGGGTCTACAACGCCGTGCTGAAGCGGTACTGGTATCACGCCCCGTGGTTCTACGTGCACTCGATTGTGCGCGGCGGCATCGATAAGGTCCACGTCGGCCTCGAGATCAAACCCGCCGAATAGCAACACTTCCCGGCGTGCAGCGCCGCGGTTAGGGTTGACCGGTGGCACCGGATTCGACCCGAACGTCGTCGCCGGTTCTGGCACTGGTCGCGGCGGCCCGCGTCGGTGTGGGAGCCGCGATGTTGCTGGCGCCCGATCGATTCTTCAAACCGGATTCGGGGACAGAGACGCTGCTGATGCAAACGATCGGGATTCGGGACCTGGTCATCGGGTCGGGTGCCTGCGCCGCGTTGTTGCGCGGTGGCGACGGTGACTTCCGGCGCTGGGCGGCCTTCGGCTTGATCAGCGACAGCGCCGACCTGCTGCTCGGGCTGCGCAGCCGGCCCATCGTCGGAACCAAGAGCGCGATGATCGCCACGCTGGCACCCGTGCCGTTCGTCGGCGCCGGTGTGCGCGGCTTCGTCCGCAGCTTCGGAAAGGGCCGGCAGCCTTAGCTGTCGGCGCGGCGCAGCGCATCGATGGTGTCGGCCACCGTTTCGCGCGGATCCCGGTAGGTGATGCCGAGCTCCTTTTCGCTTGGCGAATCGTCCGACGCCGGCATCTGCGTGTAGTACTGCATCCCCGCCGCGGTGAACGGCGTGTTGAACGGCAGGTAGGGCGTCGCGATATCGAGAACCGCCCCCGCCGCGCGAATTATGGTGTCGGGAACCGGCACCGCGACCATCGGAGTGTCAGCCACTTCGCCGAACATGCTGGCCAGCTCGCTGACAGCGACACGGTGACCGCCGGCCATGTAGCGTCGCGGCCCGCGCCCGGGTTCCAGCAGCGCCACGTGCAGCGCGGCCACGTCGCGGGCATCGACGATCAGCCAAGCCGCTCCCCGCCCGGGTACCACATGCAGGTCCAGCAGCGACTTCACGCCTTGGCCGGCTTCGCCGTACTGATTGCCGACCGGCGGCCCAAGCACCATCCCGGGATAGGTGATGTTCACCGGCGCGCCGGCGTCCTGCAGGCCGCGGGCGTAGATCTCGACCTGGGCCTTGGACTTTCCGTAGCCGTCGGCCCCGCCGACCACCGGCAAGTCTGCCGACAGTGTCTCCAAGTGGGGGTGAAACAGCGCGGTGAAGCTGGACACGTGCACGATCGGGTCCAGGCCGAGTTCGACCGCCTGGCCGAGCACGTTCTGCGCGCCCTGCATGTTGGTGGTCAGCATCTCGTTGGTCTGCCGGGGATCGGTTGCCACCAGGGCGGCGCTGTGCACGACGGCGTCGCATCCCTGAAACGCTTCGCGCACCGAGACGCGATCGGTGATGTCCCCGACGGCAAAGTCCGACACGTCGACGCCGAGCTTCGCGACCGAGGTGTGTAGCCGATCCGGGTTGCGTACCAGGAACCGCACCGAGTGCCCCGCGTCCGCGATGGCCTTGGCGGTCCACCCACCCACAAATCCAGTACCGCCGGTTATCAGAATTCGCACGCAGCGATTCTGCAAGGCTGGCCGGCCGCGGGGCAACCGGCAGTGCGTTAACTACAGGTGGCTGGCCACGAAGCTCGCGGCTTGGCCCGTCATGCCGTTCACGACATACGACGCGTGCGCCGCGCCGTCGCTGCCGCCGCCGCAGATCGGATCGCCGGGAGCGCACAGCTGCAGTGTCTTGGGCTGGTAGAGCGGGCCGATCGCGATGTCCGGCGCGCCGTAGTGCTCCAGGAATTGATTCGACGGCGTGCCGAAGAGCGTGACGGCGGCGACGTGGTTGGCGATGTCCGACGGCATCGGCGCTGGGACCGAAGCGGCGGGTACGCCCTTCGGCACGGCCGACGACGTGACGAACCCGGCCACGGCAGCGCCCTGCGAGAAACCCCCGAGCACCTCCTTGGTCTTCGGGCAGCTGGCCGCCATCGACTCGATGTGCGAGCTGGCGTCACGAATGCCGTCGATGAATGTCGCCGGGAAGTCTGGGCTGCCGAAGTCGCTGCTGGCGGGGTAGTTCACCGGGTACACCGTCATGCTGCGTCCACCGAGCTGCCCGCGCAGCGCGTCGACGAAGCCGGACCCGATGCCACCGACACCCGGCGGCTCGCTGGTGCCCCGGGCAAAGACCAGTTCGACGTCAGGACAGTCGGCGTTGGCCGTGGGCGCGTAGCCACTGACCAGCACGGCCGTCGCCAGCAGCGCGGCCGCCGCACCGGCCGCCGCGAGCCTGCGTATCCGGCCATCGATCACGTTCAAGAAATTCATGCGTATCCCACCGTGGTTGTCCTGACTTTGCTTTACCTGTATTCGATGCAGGTAGCGGTAAGGATTGCCCAAAGCGCCATCTCTCAATCGCCACGGGGGCGCAGGCGCAATACCGGGATGTGGCGGCCGATTGCCGCGGTCGCGGCGCGGTAGTCGCTGTAGCCCGGGTAGGAGCGTTCGGCGAGACCATAGAGCCGCTCGTACTCCGCGGGATCGGTGACCTCGGTGGCCAGGAAGCGCTCGCCGCCCAGTTCGCACTCGGGGTGGGCTTTGAGGTTGTAATACCAATTCGGGTGCGTGGTCCCGCCGAAGTTGGAGGCGACCGCGATCACGTCACGACCGTCGTGGAAATAGGAGATTTGAGCCTGCCGCGGCTGCCCGGTCTTAGCGCCCGTCATGTGCAGTGTCGCCGATGGCACAGCAAACATTCCCCATGACACCTTGTCGTGGGACACCCGCATCAGCCACGGATCTGTCCTCGCCGCGATCCGTTGTGCCAGAAACTTTCCCGCACCGCTACGGGCAAACTTCGTCATCGCGCGAGTGAACGCCGTGGTCCGGCGCTGTGGGTCGACAATCGGTAGCGGCATCAATCGACGATAATCCGGTCTGCCGGGATGTGGGCGTCTTCTGGGCGACCCCGGGTGCCAATCGGACGACCGGATGCTCGGACGCGCGCGAATGTCCCCAGAAAAAGACCAGCAGGTTTACCGGCGTCTTCAGTAAACCTGCTGGTCGAGAATCGTAACTACTTCTTGAAGGCGTCCTTGACCTTCTCGCCCGCGTCCTTGAGGCTGGACTTCGCCTGGTCCGCGCGACCCTCGTTCTTGGTGCTGTCGTCCCCGGTGACCTTGCCAAGGGCTTCCTTGGCCTGGCCGCCGAGATCCTCGATTTTGTTCTTGATCTTGTCTTCGGCACTCATTCGCTTGCGCTCCCTTTCTCGCACGACGTGGTTCTCGTGCTGGCTACCCCCCAATGGTTGATTCCAAAACCCGGTAGCCGGGTTCGAGTCGTGTTTTGAGTCGGCGGCGGTTCACGCGACGCCGTGTCATGGCTGGCAAACAGCCAGCCGGCCCGGCGGCCGTGGCATGGATCACAATGGTCCGATGAGCACCGCAACGGTGGTGGCGATAGTCGTAGTGCTGATGCTGCTGGGCCTGGGCATCGTGATCAATCAGCTGCTGCGGCTGAGGAAGTATTTGGGGCAGCCGCCCCCCGACCATTTGCCCGATGTGGACGGCCGTGAGCCCCCCGAGCGCGAGCCGACCGGGTGATTTTCAGGCCTCTGCTCGACTGATAGCTTCAATCCCGTAATCGCACCTCATCGGGGAGGGGCCGCCGCGGCGGTAGCTGCCCGATGCGCACCAGGCTCGGGGGCACCATGACTCTGCTGGTAACTGACGACGGTCTGCCCCGTGGCGTGTCCGGGGCTGCCGATCCGCATTTCGCGAACGTCATCAAGAAGTTCGCGCAGCAATTTCCGGGACGGCGGCTCGGCGGGGGAGCACTGTCGGTGTACATCGACGGCGTTCCCGTCGTCGACGTCTGGATGGGGTGGTCGGACCGCGCCGGTACGCAGCCCTGGACCGCCGACACGGGAGCGATGGTGTTCTCGGCGACCAAGGGCGTCGCGTCGACGGTGATCCATCGGCTGGCCGATCGGGGCTTGTTGTCCTACGACGACCCCGTCGCCGAGCACTGGCCGGAGTTCGGCGCCAACGGAAAGGCCGACATCACGGTGCGCGACGTCTTGCGCCATCGCGCCGGGCTGTCGCATCTGCGGGGTGTCACCAAGGCGGAGTTGATGGACCACTTGGCCATGGAGGCTCGGCTGGCCGCCGCGCCGGTGGATCACCTGCGGGGCGTGCAGGCCTATCACGCGCTGACCTACGGCTGGCTGTTGTCCGGGCTGGCCCGTGCGGTCACGGGCAAAGGCATGCGGGAGCTGATCCGTCAGGAGGTTGCCCGCCCGCTGAACACCGACGGCCTGCATCTGGGCCGGCCGCCGCAGGGATCGCCGACGCAGCCGGCGCAGATCCTGATGCCACAGAAGCTCGTCGTGCGGACCCCGGTGCTCAACTTCATCGCCCCTCGGGTGGCCAATATGCGCTACTCCGGAGCGCTGGGCGCGATGTACTTCCCCGGAATCATGTCGTTGATGCAGGGCGACACCCCGTTTCTGGACGGCGAGATCCCCGCGGCCAACGGTGTGGTGACCGGCCGCGCGCTGGCCAAGGTGTACGCCGTGCTGGCCAACGACGGCCGCATCGACGGCAAGAAGTACCTGTCCAAGGAATTGGCACGCGGGCTGACCGGGCGAGCACGCATCAAGTGGCCGGACGCAAACATGGTGGTGCCCATGCCTTTTCACCTCGGTTATCACGAGTCGCCGGTGCCCGGTCTGTTGCACGGGTTTGGGCACGTGGGTCTGGGCGGGACACTCGGCTGGGCCGACCCCGAGGTGGGCGGGTCGTTCGGCTACGTACACAACCGGTTGTTGACGTCACGGGTGTTCGACATGGGATCGTTCGCCGGGCTGGCCGGGCCGCTGCGCGCCGCGATGGAGGCCGCCCGGCACCAAGGACCGATGGAGGTGCCCCAGTTGGGCGCGACCTACCCCAGGCCCGGCCGGCGGCGGGCGGCCGCGCCGGCCCGGGCCGCGTCCGGCGAGGGTTAGACCTTCGCGAAGCCGCGGGGCAGCGTCAGCGGCAGATCGGCGTACGTGGCGATACCGGGCGCGGCGGCGACCACGGCGGGAATCGCGTTGATCGCGGGTACCGCGGTCATGATGTGGCCGAGGTCCATGAACTCCTCGAGCGTCGTCGCCTCGAAGTACGGCGGCGGCAGGAAGCCGACCTTGGTCGTCACCGTCGGCTGACCGTCGATCTGGATCACCCAGCCGTCCTGCTCGATCTTCCAGTCGGGTTCCAGTGTCTGGCCCTTGCGCCACCGGACGTTCAGGTCGATCAAGGTCTTGCCGTTGACGACGCCCTGCCAGCTGATGTAGGTACCCGCGACGTGTCCGGCCGGGATGGTCCACGACGCCATCTCGAGATCGGCTGTGGTTTGGGCGAATTCGGCGACGCACGTGATCTCGTCGAGCTCGACGCCGAGCGCGTCGGCCACCAGCCGGACGGCCTCGCCGAAGATGGCGGTGCCCTTGGCCGCCATCGCCTGCAGGTCCGGGTGGTCGATCGGCTGCCCGAAGCCCACCGGCTTCTCGGTCTCCGGGGAGTCGTAGAACGTGGTGTCGGCGGCCTCGTTGACGGTGACCTTGTCGACGCGGTTGCACACCATCGCCGAGACGATGGCGAGCAGCTCGGCGAAGCCCGGGCTGACCCCGGACCCGAAGATCGTGGCGCCGCCCTTTTCGCAGGCCTCGAGGAGCCGGTCGCGGCCGTCGCCCAGGTTGTGGCCGGTGATGAATGACGCCGTGGTCACCACGTTGACGCCGGCCGACAGGATCGCGACCAGCTCGTCGACGTTGATCCACATCGGGTTGTAGACCACGCAGTCCGGTTTGAGGGCGAGCAGCGCGTCGACGTCATTGGTCGCCGCGACCCCCAGCGGGGGGATGCCGACCAATTCGCCGGCGTCCTTGCCCACCTTGTCCGGCGACCAGGCGAAGCACCCGACCAGTTCCAGGATGGGGTTGTCGGCGATCGACTTGAGCGAGCTCTTGCCCACGTTTCCGGTGTTCCACTGAACGACTCGATAGTTGTTTGGCACTCGCTCAGCATAGGGAATTGTTCGCACGCTTAATAGGCGGACTCCGACGCCAGAATCTCGGCCAGATACGCGTCCGCCGGCGGCCGGTCCAGCCGGGCGTGCGCCCAACGGCGGATCCGGTCCCGGGTCTCGCGGGTCTCGTTCGTGTCGCCCCCGACGATCACCTCGGTCGCCGTCCAATCGTGATCCCAGGCGGCGGACTCGGTGATCGGCTGGCCCCGCGCGCCGAGCAGGGGGAGGATCGCGCGGCCCTCGCCGTCCAGGGCCCCGGTGCCGCTTATCGCGCCGGACCGCAATCGCACCGCGACGCCCGACGGCAGGTCCGGCCCGACGATCGCCGCGCGCACCACCGCCCCCGCGGTCTCGACGCTCCAGTCGACGGTGTTCTCGCCGGCGTCGAAGATGGCCGGGGGTACCGCGGTCCAGTTGATGGACGCGACGCCCCGGGCGATCGATGTGCCGCGCGGACCCGCGTCGGCCCCCGCGGCCAGCGCGTAGTCGTCGCGGCGGCCGCTCGGGATCGCTGACAACGTACTCGAATCATCAAGGGCGGCAATCAGTTCCGCCCAGGCATCGTCGTCCACCCCGACCTCGTCGGCCAGCTCGGCGCCCGCGCGCACCAGGTTCACGATCCGGGCATCGTCACTGCGGATATGGGTGAACAACGCCGCGGCGTGCGGCGTCAGCAGGCCGGTGACGTCCGAGTCCAGCGTGTCGTCGGCGAAGAAGTCCTGCGCGCCGGCGGTCAGCAGGGCGACCTCGACGTCGAGCAGCGCGCGGTCCAGGCCCGCGATGCCGTCCCGCTGGCTCGCCGGCCACCAGCGCCGCAGCCAATGCCCGACGGCCAGCCGGCGCAGCGGGTCGACCGAACCGGGCACGATGTCGACGCCGGCGAGCTCGGTCATGCCGTCCGTCGCGTCCGCGGCAGCGGCCAGCGCGACATGGCCGGCCTCGCCGAACACGCGCCACAGCCAGTCCGCGCGCGACAGATCGGTGAAGGTGATCTGGGTTCGCTCGTCGCCGGGGGGATCGTCGATCGTCCAGGACAGCACGGCGCCGCTGACTTCCAGCACCGCGGCCAGCGGTGTCGGGGCGCTGGCGGGCCCGACGGTCCAAAGGCCGGACTCGGCAACCAACTTCATCCGGCCACCTGCAATTCCAGCATCGACTTGATTCGCTGGCGGTGATCCAGGCTCACCGATCGCGCGACGCCCTCCAGCAGCGACCGCATCTCGTCGACGTCCTCGCAGGACTCCTGCCAGACGTCACGCCCGTGCAGTCGAGCCCACAGCCGACTCAGGTACGGCGGCGCATACGCCGCGAGGTCGTCGACCACCTGGCGTTGCCGCGGATGCATCGGGCCGCCCTCGGCGAGGTAGCGCCGGGCGTGCAGCACGTACGCTTCCTTACGGAGCCGCGCCTGGATCTGCGCCGCCAGCGCATAGCGGCTCGTGACGGATCGGTCCAGCGGCGCCAGCTCGACCGCGACCTCGATGCCGGCCACCAGGGTGGCCTGCTTGTCCTCCGAGAGCAGCCCCCACGGAGCACAGGCGCGGTCGACCTCTTCTTCACATAGCAACGGGATGTCGGGCAGTGCGTCGCGGTCCAGGGCGCGGCGCAGCGTCGCGCGCACCCGGTCCACCACGCTGCGATCCAGCGGACGATCGCCGTCGGCGCCGCCCGCGATGCACGGGGGACGTTGCGGTGCAACCGAACTCAAGCCCAGCTTGACGATCGACCAGGGCAGGTCGGCCGATTCGACACGGACCAGAGCGCCCAGGTTGTACGGGGTGGTGTCGCTGATCATGGCCGACCAGACGCGCTGGCGTGCGGTCGCGGCGCGGTGGCCGTGGGCCGGCCCGAGTACCGTACCCAGCTCAGCCAGGAACGGACCCGTTACGATCTCGGACGCCTGCACGTCACGCCAGCTGTGTTCGAGCTGATCGGCAAGCGTGGCAACGACATCCTGGGCGGCCACGTATTGATGCAAGACTTCGATCGCGGTGCGGTCGCGGCCCTGGTGAATCTCGCCGAGCACGGTGGCCGCGGTCTCGCGATCCTCCGGCGCCGGTGCGCCTTTGGTGACCGCCAGCTCGTAGCAGACCGGGAAATAGAGCTCCTGGGCGTTCCCGGAACGGATCCGCTGCCTGCGGCGCTCGAGTTTGAGGACCTCGAACCACGCTGCGGCCGAGCGCAATTCGGATGCGCTGCCCACGATCAGTTCGTGCATTGCCGCGGCGGTGTCGGGGGCGACCACCGGGGCGGAATACTGCGGATTGGACCGCAGCCGCAGCACCAGCGGGTCGATGATGCGTTTGACGGTTCGGGTCAATGGTCCGCCGTCGTCGCTGCTGAGCACCTCGACTCCGAGTCCGATCGCCCGCCACGCCTGGTCGATCACCGACCGGCGTGGATGACCTGCGGCCACGGTGGTGGCCAGCTGCGGGTCCGCGCTCATCAGCACAGGATAGGGGCATTTCACAGATACCCCTAGCCAAAAAGTTGGGTTCGGTAGCCGCCCGGCACCCCGACGCTGGATGCATGAAGAAGCTGATGACATCGCCTTACCGACTGGCATTCTGGCGGCACGGCAACGCCGAGGGCCGCACCGTCGGCGTCGGCACCGTGCGCACGGTGGCCGGCGAGCGGCAGGTTTTCATCGAAGTGGTCGCCGTGTCGGGCGAGACGTTCATCGGCCGACTGGCGCGCTGCGAGGACGACCTGGACGTGTCGGTGCTGCGGCCAGGCCTTGTGGTTCTGGTCGCGTTCGATCCCGCTGCCCGCGAAGAGCTTTCGCTGCCCGACGACGTGTTGGCCGTTCATGCGTCGTGGCTGGCCGCGGTCTGAGTGCTAGCGTGCGCCGTCGACCGCGAAGGTGACCAGCGCCGCCCAGTACAGCGGATTGGCGGACAGGTCGCCGTCGCGCCAGCGCCGCATCTGTTCGCGCTGCCATCGATTGACCGCGCACCCCGCCTCGGCGGCCTCGTGTGCGCGGTCCACGGCGACGACCACATCGGACATCGGATCGGCCGCATCACCGGCGTCAGCGGCGAACTGACGGTAGGCGGCAGTGGTGGGCAGCGACCACAGCGTGGCGGTCACCAACTGTGCGCCGCCGAGGATCATCGCCGCGACCAGACCGGTCGCCTCGTCGAATCGGTAGTCCCCGCCGGACCCGCAGGCCAGCAGGGCCACCCGCGGCGGCATCGGCAGCCGCAGCGCCATCAGGTCCGACGCGGTGAGCGGGCGGTGGTCCCCGATGGTGTCGGCGTCGCCCCGCGCCGCCGCCGTACACGCGAGATGCAGGGCCGCGCGGTCGGCCTGGGTGGCGTGATCATGTTGTGCGTCAGCAGAACTCGCGTGGCCGACGTAGAGCAGCCTGCTGGGGGCCCGCGCCAGCAGGCCAGCCAGCCAGCCGCGGTCGGCGTCCTGACGGCGGAACAGTTCGACCGCCCCGTCGACTCCGGGCAAGACCGCGCGGTTGCCCATCAGTTCGGCGAAGTGGCGGGCCAACGGCGTTTCCGCGGACGGCTTGCCGAGCACCGAACCGAGTGCGGAGTCGGGCCGTTGCCCCGGTACCCGCGGGTCGAGGACCAGCACCGGTGGACCGTTCTGACGGGCATCCCATCGCGCCGGGGCGCGTGGCGCGTGCACGATGTTGGCCGGCACCGCCATCAGCACGTCGACCAACTCCATCAGTCGATGGCCGTCGGTATGGTCGGCGATATTCGCGAGCTGCCAAGGGATCCGGGCGGCCACCCGACCGCTGGACGTGATGGCGTCCTGGCGAGCACGCACCAATTCCTCTTTGCTGGGGCCCGATTTCGGTACCGCCAGCAACCCCCACGGGACGCGGGCCAACCGCGCGCTGGGGGCCACAAACAACGTGGCGCGCGGCGAGGACACACACTCGTCGAGCAGTTGCCAGCCCTGCGCCGAAATCAGCAGTACACCCAGGATGTAGGCGACGGTGAGTTCGGTGTCCGGATTCGCGAAAGGGCCAGTGGCCAAAGCACGCTCGATGGCGTCGCGACGGCTCTCGGTGCCATGCGGCTCGGGGATGGCCTCAGTCAGTTCTTCGAGGGCCGCCAGCAGCAGCGGTTCTTCCACCACCCAGGTGACGGTCCGTGATGGCTGTCCGATGATCCGCAGGCTGCCGTAGGTCGCGATCCCCACGTCGGCGTAGCGCAGGACCAGAGTGAGCCGGTCGCTCATGGCCAGGTCGACCAGGGGGCTTCGGCGGCGGTGACGTCGCGGCCGTAGCGCTGCAGCGCCAGGGCGCGGTAGTGGCTCATGATCGGCGGGCTGTCCGGCTGCATCTGTAACGGCGGCAGCGGGCCGAGTCTGGTGAGTGAACGTCCGGCCGCCGGCGGACCGGCCGCGGCCAGCGCCGGTTCCAGGTCGGCGTCGACCAGCACCGTGGCGGTGCCCGTAGACGCCCACTCGCCGATGGCCGGACGCTGCGGATCGTTGTCGAAAGTGCCGCGCGCACTGTGGTATTCGACGAGCTCACTGATCAGTTGGGTGTTCTCCCACTCGTACGCGACGGCGAAGGCCCCGGCCAGGATGGGTGCCGAAATGCTGGTTGCCCAGCGCGCTCGCGCGTCGGCGTCGGCGATCGAAAACCGCACGGAGTCGACCGCGAGCGCTGCCGGTACCTTGAGCTCGGCGGCCTGTTCGAGTTTTTCCATGCCGCGCCAGTATTCGGGAGTTCCGACCTCGCCCTTCAGGATGCCGAGTCCCTCGGCCTGCCGCGCCTCGGTTTCCTCCAGCGTTTCGCCGGGGTCGCCCGAACTGTCGAAACCCAGGTCCGCCAAGGCATCCGCGCGCCACACCGTGCCCAGATGACTGTCCAGTTGGGCGTACTGCAGCCAGCTGCTGCGTGGTGAGGAGTCGAGCAGTTCCCGGGCCTGGGCAATCAACTCGACAGCGTCGGCGAACTTACTCCAGAAGATCGCTATCCAACTGCGCTGCAACAGGATACGGTGCAGGTGTAATGGCTTGCCCAGCTCGCGCCAGTGCCGCTCGGCATGCCCCCAGCATTCGTCGGCGCCTTCCAGCGCGCCGGATGCCAACCGGGTGAGCCCCATGTACAGCCAGCACCGTGCGACGTCGTGTGCTCGCTCATATCTTGCGATGACGGGATACGCCTCGGAGACCAGCTGCTCGGTCCCCGCGTGATCACTGACCAGCCAGCGCGCCGCCGCACGCTCCAATTGCGTTCTGGCCTCGGCTAATTCCCACCCGCGCTTCTTCGCCCGCGCTCCGGCTCGACGCAGCCAGGGTTCGGCTTCGCTCAGCCGGCCGGTCTCGACGCAGAATCTGCCGTATCCGGTGGACGCGTCCACCCGCAGCTGGTCGTCGAATTCGTCGTCGCCCAAGCGATCGATCGCATCAACCACGCTCTCCCACAACGGAACCGATCGAACATGCAGGTCGTCGTCGCACAACGCTGTTGCGCACAACAGTTGCGCGTGCACGATCAGGCGGGCGTGCTCGTCGGCCAGCTCGGGAAACGTCGCGTCGGACCGGCTCAACTCGGCCAGCGCCGTCTCGGCGCCTTCGTGGTCGCCCAGCGCGGCGGTCATCCCGGTCTGCAGGAACTGCGCTCGTCGCGAATAGCGACGGATCATCCGCGCGATGTCGGCTGCCGGCATCGTCACCGAAGCGGCGGCTTCGGGCATCGTGCCGGCCAAGACTGCGGAGTAGATCGCCAGGCAGTCGCGGATGCGCCGGATGCACTCGTGCACTCCGTCATTCGCGCCCCGCGACAGGTAGATACCGCCCAGCTGAGCGAAGACCTCCAGGACCAAGTCGTCACGGTCTTCGCGCTCGATCGCGGGCACCAGGGACAGCAACAGGTCCCGGGCGCCGGTCTCGTCGGCGACCAGTGTCAGGCGGCGTGCTCGCTCTAATTCGCCGGAGATCGACACGGCTGCATCATAAGTCTCGGGACAGCCCGGTGCGGCGGACGTGTGAGTGAGGCACGTCCGCCGCCCGGAGTGGAACCGATTAACCGCACGTCACCTTGATGCTGAAGTCCTTGGTGATCATTCCGGCCATCGGGTTTTTCAGGTCGGCGCCCTGCGCCTGCCCGGTGATGGTGTAGGTCTTGCCGTCGACCGCCACGTTGGCCGACCCGACCTTCGCGCCCATGTTGTTGGCGACCGACAGGGCGTTGCCGTCCACCACCAACGCCAACGATTCGACCTTCGGGGTCGCTTCGTCGGTCATCACGACGGCCAGCGCCTGCTGTGCACCGCCGGTGGAACCGCTACCGATGTCGATCTTGCCGCCCTGCCTCACGCAGGTCACCGACGCCGGGTTGACGCCCGCCAGGTCGGCCCCGCCGACCTTGACCTGGGCACCGCTCCCGGAGGCGACGCTGGCGGCTGTGCTCGACGCCGGGCTGGCCGAGTGGCCGCCGCTCGAGCAGCCCACGACGGTCGCGGCCACGCCGAGCGTTCCGATTGCGCCCACGAGAAGACGTTTCACTTGTCGTTCCTTCCTTCATGCGTCGCCCCGTTGGCGTCGTCATGACGTAAGTACAGAACTCCGGCGTTGCTACCGATCCCAATTTTCAGGTGCAGCCGGTAGGCTCCGTCGGCGGGGAGCCACGAAGGGAGAGATCCGATGGCCAGCGTGAAGTGGCTGGAAACGCCTGAGGCGCATGACTTTCCGGCAGCATCTGATTACCTGGACCTACTCGCCGACCCGCCGACGGTCAAGAAGCTCGCCAAACGGCTGCAGAGCGGATCGGTGACCCACAAGAAGGCCAAGGACATCCTGCGGGCCGCGCGGCTGAGCCTGCTACCCGTCGACAACCCGCACGTCGCCGCCGATCTCACCAAGATCGAGAAAGGCATTGCGCTGTCGCCGATCCTGCTGGTGCGCGGTGACATCGTGACCGGCGTTCCGCTGCAGATCGCCGACGGCTATCACCGCGTCTGCGCGAGCTATCACTCCGATGAGAACACCGACATTCCGGTGATCCTGGCCAGGTTGACCCACCAGCAGTAGCGCTTCCGGCGAGTGCTTGAGTGTCCTTGTGATAGAGATCCAGACTTTGAAAACGGGGCCGGCTTCGGTGCGGGTGTTGACCCTGTCGTCGGGGCGCGTCAACGCCCTCGATGTGGAAGTGCTCGAGGAGCTGACCCGAACCTTTCGTGAACTGCAGGAGTCGGGCAACGGTCCGCTGGTCGTCACCGGCTCGGGCCGGGTGTTTTCCGCGGGGGTCGATCTCAACCGGGTGGTCGAGGGTGGCCGTGACTACACCGATCGGCTGGTTCCGGCGCTGTCCGACACCTTCGACGCGCTGTTCAACTTTCCGTGGCCGACCGTGGCCGCCATCAACGGCGCCGCGATCGCGGGCGGGTGTGTGCTGGCGTGTGCCTGCGATCGCCGGCTGATCGGACCCGAAGCGGGTATCGGTGCGGCCGAGGTTCGCGTCGGCGTCTCCTTCCCGGTCGCCGCGCTGGAAGTGATGCGTTATGCCTGCGGGGATCGCGCCGAGGAAGTGTTGCTCGGCGCCGGCACCTACAAGGGGGCCGAGGCGATCACCCGGGGTCTGGCTCATCGCGTGGTCACCGACGATCTGGTCGAGGCGGCGGTCGCCGAGGCCGCGGAGCTTGGCGAGCTGCCGGTCGAGGCGTACAGCGATACCAAGACGCAGCTGCGCGCCCCGGCCGTGGCGCGGATTCGGCACGGAGCTGCGACCGACGCCGGCGTGCGCGAGCTGTGGGGTTCAGACGAGACGCAGCAGCGCCTGGCCGCCTACGTGGAAAGTCTTAAGCGCCGCGACTGATCACTCGTCGAGCGCGACGCCGCCGCGGGTGCGCCTGCGCCGCATGCGGTGCGAGCCCTTGCCCTCCGGGCGACGGTTACGCAGCCCGGAGCGAGGTTCGTCGGTGTCGTCGCCGGACTCGTCGGACGGCTCCGCGGCGTCGTCGGTCAGCGGCTTCTCGGCTTTGACGGCGTCGACAGCCTTCGCGGTGGGCTCGACGGATTCTGCTGCGGGCTCGTCGGCTGGTCCCGGTTCGGCTTCTTCGGCGGTGACGGTCTCGGCCTCTGCGACGTCGGCGGCCTCGGTGTCCTCGGCTTCGTCGGTTTCCGCCTCGTCGGCGTCGGTGGCGGCCTCGGCGTCCGCCTCGTCGCCCTTCTTACGGCGCAGACGACGCTTCTTGGGCTTCTTCGCCTTGATCGGCTTCGGCGGAGGCGGCGGCAGCTCGGCGACAAACGACAGATAGAACGCGAAAAATCCGAGCAGGGCGATCGCCGCGGCCGCGCCGTAGATCCCGAACAGATACTGTCCGGCGGCATCCAGGCTGAGCCAGATCTCGCTGATCGCGGTGCCGATGATCAGCACCCCGGCCAGCACATGCCCCACGATCGACCAGACCCGCAGCGTCAGGGCCATTTGCGGGACGCCCAGCTCCGGCTTGCGGGTGCGCAGCTGGGTGAACACCACGGGCAGCGCGGCCAGGGCGATCAGCGCGCCCGCGCCGATGCGGCCCGCCATCCCCAGTCCGCGCGAGGTGTCGCCCATCAGCTCGGACCAGCGGGGCAACACGCAGAGGAAATAGAGGACGCCGGCACCGATCGAAAACACCAAGTGCCACGGTATGGCGACCTTGCGCCCCATACGCCTCCCTCATACTGGTGAGCCCACGTCAGCCTAAAGGCAGCCAAACAGATTCCAAACAACCGTTTGGCCGCGTCTGCCAACCGAGTGGACCCGATTTGCGGAGGATGCGGGATTTGAACCCGCGAGGGCTGTTAACCCAACCCGCGTTCCAGGCGAGCGCCATAGGCCACTAGGCGAATCCTCCGTGGCAATGGTAGCGGCTGGGTCAACGTGGAATGTCGGTCGGCCGTCATCGGCTGCCCCGAGCCAGGTATTACACTCGCCATGGACCCCGCGCGGCGTCTATCCTGTGAACTCCCCCAGGGCCGGAAGGCAGCAAGGGTCAATGGGCTCTGTCGGGTGCGCGGGGTCCCCTATGTGCGGGGCCGGGCAACCAGCGCTTACGCCGCGAGCCGGCCCGTCACCCTCCGGCGTTCGACAGTGAAGGGGCCTCCAAAAACATGGCGGCGTTCGATTCCCTCAGTCCCGACGAGCTCACCGCGTTGCACTCCCGCAACCAGCAGGACTACGCGGAATTGCAGGCCAAGAAGCTGCACTTGGATCTGACCCGTGGGAAACCCGCCCCCGAGCAGCTCGATCTGTCCAACCAGCTGCTGAGCCTGCCCGGCGACGACTTCCGCGATGCCGAGGGGACCGACACGCGCAACTACGGCGGCCTGCACGGCCTGCCCGGACTGCGGTCCATCTTCGGCGAGTTGCTGGGCATCCCGGTGCCCAACCTGATCGCCGGGAACAATTCCAGCCTGGAGCTGATGCACGACCTCGTCGCCTTCTCGATGCTCTATGGAGGCGTGGACTCGCAGCGTCCCTGGAGGGACGAGCCGGGCATCAAGTTTCTGTGCCCGGCGCCGGGCTACGACCGGCACTTCGCCATCACCGAGACCATGGGCATCGAGATGATCCTGGTCCCGATGCGCGACGACGGCCCGGACGTCGACATGATCGAGGAGCTGGTGGCCGTCGACCCGGCGATCAAGGGGATGTGGACGGTGCCGGTGTTCGGCAACCCAACCGGCGTGACGTATTCCTGGGAGACCGTTCTTCGGCTGGTGCAGATGCGAACGGCGGCGCCCGACTTCCGGATCTTCTGGGACAACGCGTACGCGGTGCACACCCTGACGCACGACTTTCTGAGCCAGATCGACATCCTCGGGCTGGCCGCCGCGGCCGGCAACCCGAACCGGCCGTACGTCTTCGCGTCCACCTCGAAGATCACCTTCGCCGGCGCGGGCGTCAGCTTCCTGGGCGGATCGTTGGGGAACATCGCCTGGTATCTGCAGTACGCGGGGAAGAAGTCGATCGGCCCGGACAAGATCAACCAGCTGCGGCACCTGCGCTTCTTCGGCGACGCCGACGGGGTCCGCCTGCAGATGCAGCGCCACCGGCAGATCCTGGCGCCGAAGTTCGACCTGACGCTCGAGATCCTCGAGCAGCGGCTCGGCGACTCCAAGATCGCGTCCTGGACCGAGCCCAAGGGCGGCTACTTCATCAGCCTCGACGTGTGGCCCGGGACCGCGCGCCGGACCGTTGCGCTGGCCAAGGACGCCGGTATCGCCGTCACCGAGGCGGGTGCGACGTTCCCCTACCGCAAGGATCCGGAGGACAAGAACATCCGTATCGCGCCCACCTTCCCGTCACTGCCGGACCTGCGCGACGCTGTCGACGGGCTGGCGACCTGCGCGCTGCTGGCGGCGTCCGAGGCCCGGCTGGGCGCACCGGCGCCGAGTGTCAACTGAACTGACGCCCTGAGTGTGCGCTGAGGGCGGCGTCCACGCACACTCGACGCCGCTAATGCACACTCGACGCCCGGCCCCGGCCGTAGTCACCGCGCGCCGGTAGCCTGCTGACCGTGGCTCTCTACCGCAAGTACCGACCGGCAACCTTCGCCGAAGTGGTGGGGCAGGAGCATGTCACCGAGCCGTTGTCGATCGCACTGGAAGCCGGCCGGATCAACCACGCGTACCTGTTCTCCGGGCCCCGGGGCTGCGGAAAGACGTCGTCCGCCCGCATTCTGGCCCGGTCGCTGAACTGTGCGCAGGGGCCGACGGCCACCCCGTGCGGGGTGTGTGACTCGTGTCAGGCGCTGGCGCCCAATGCGCCCGGCAGCATCGACGTGGTGGAACTCGACGCGGCCAGCCACGGCGGCGTGGACGACACCCGCGAACTGCGCGACCGCGCCTTCTACGCGCCGGCGCAGTCGCGCTACCGGGTGTTCATCGTCGACGAGGCGCACATGGTGACCACCGCAGGGTTCAACGCGCTGCTCAAGATCGTTGAGGAACCGCCCGAGCACCTCATCTTCATCTTCGCCACCACCGAACCGGAGAAGGTGCTGCCGACGATCCGGTCGCGCACCCATCACTACCCGTTCCGGTTGTTGCCGCCCAAGACCATGCGCTCGCTGATCGGGCGGATCTGCGAACAAGAAGGTGTCGCCGTCGACGACGCGGTGTACCCGCTGGTGATCCGGGCCGGCGGTGGTTCGCCCCGCGACACGCTGTCGGTGCTCGATCAGCTGGTGGCCGGCGCCGACGACAACCACGTCACCTACCCGCGGGCACTGGGCCTGCTGGGCGCCACCGACGTCGCACTGATCGACGACGCCGTCGACGCGCTGGCCGCCGGGGACGCCGCCGCGCTGTTCGGCGCGGTCGAATCGGTGATCGACGCCGGCCACGACCCGCGCCGCTTTGCCACCGACCTATTGGAGCGGTTCCGCGATCTCATTCTGCTGCAAGCGGTTCCGGATGCGATCAGCCGCGGCGTGGTGGACGCTCCGGAAGACGTGCTGGACCGCATGCGCGATCAAGCGGCCCGAATCGGTGCCGGGACGCTGACCCGCTACGCCGAAGTGGTGCAGGCGGGCCTGGGGGAGATGCGCGGTGCGACCGCACCGCGGCTGCTGCTCGAAGTGGTCTGCGCCCGTTTACTGCTGCCGTCGGCCAGCGACGCCGAATCGGCTCTGCTGCAACGCGTCGAGCGCATCGAGACCCGGCTGGCCATGTCCATCCCCGCCTCGGAAGCGGCGCCGGTCGCCGCACCCGCGGCCACACCACCGCCGGCCGCTACCCCGGCCGAGCCCGTTGCCCGCCCCGCCGCGCGCCCGCTGGTCGCGGCAACGCCGGTCGAGCCCTCCGAACCCGAGCGCGAGCCGACCCCCGAACCGGTGGTGGCGCCGCCGCCCGATCCGGTGCCGAACCCGGAACACACTTCGGTCACCGTATCCGAAACATCCTCTGCCCCAGGCGAACTCAATGCCGCAGCGGTGCGCACGATGTGGCCGACGGTGCGGGACAAGGTGCGCGAGCGCAGCCGGACCACCGAGGTGATGCTGGCGGGCGCCACCGTACGCGCCGTGGAGGGCGACACCCTGGTGCTCACTCACGAGTCGGCGCCGTTGGCCAAGCGGCTCTCCGAACAGCGCAACGCCGACGTCATCGCAGAGGCACTCAAGGACGCGCTGGGCGTGAACTGGCGGGTCCGCTGCGAGGCCGGCTCCCCCGCGGCGGCACCGTCCGCGCCGCCACCGCCCGTCAACGCGGTCGCGCCGCCACCCCCTCGTCGCAGAGTCGTGCCGCCACCCGTCGAGGACGAGACCCCCGTAAAAGATGCTGCCGCAGCGGAATCCGCTCAACGTGACGAAGAAGAACACATGCTCGCCGAAGCCGGTCGCAGCGACCCGTCGGCACCGCGCCGCGACCCGGAAGAGGCCGCGCTCGAACTGCTACAGAACGAGCTGGGGGCACGCCGGATCGACGGGTCTTAGCCTCGTTAGGGTCGCCACCACGGGCGCAGCGGCAGATCGTCGGCGCCGCGCCGCTCCACGTTGGCGGCCAGCACGTGATGGAGCTGAAGGTTGTTCTCGTCGAACGCAACTCGTGATGCCGCCATGTACAGGCCCCACACCTTGGCGACGGGAAGACCCACCTCCTCCACCGCCTCGTCCCAGTGCTCGACGAGGTTGCGGCACCAGTCGCGCAACGTCATCGCGTAGTGGTGGCGGAAGTTCTCGGTGTGCAACACCTCGAAACCCGAGTCCTGAATGTCGATCATGATGCGTCCCGAACCGGTGAGCTCCCCGTCGGGGAAGACGTAGCGGTCGGTGAAACCGCCGGCAAAGGTGTGCTGCTCGTTGTCGTGACGGGTGATGCAGTGGTTGAGCAGCAGCCCGCCGGTGCGCAGCTTCGACTTGAGGAAACTGAAATACGTGGGGTAGTTCTTCACCCCGACGTGCTCGGTCAGCCCGATCGACGAGACGGCGTCAAAGCCCGACTCCCGCACGTCGCGGTAGTCGGAGTGGCGCACCTCGGCCAGGTCGGCGAGGCCCTCGTTCTCGATCGCCCGTTGGGCCCACTTCGCCTGTTCGGCCGACAGCGTGGCGCCGATGGCCCGGACGCCGTGGCGAGCGGCGTAGCGCACCATGCCGCCCCAGCCGCATCCCACGTCCAGCAGTCGGTCGCCCGGTTGCAGCTTGAGCTTGTCGAAGATCAACCGGTACTTGTTGTCTTGCGCCTCTTCCAGAGTCGCGTCGGCGTCCGGATACACCGCGCAGGTGTAGGTCATCGACGGCCCCAGTACCCATTCGTAGAACGTGTTGGACACGTCGTAGTGGTGATGGATGGCTCCCGCGTCGCGGGACTTGCTGTGCAGCAAGCCTTCTGCGAACCGGCGCCACCGCGGCGGGGTTTCCAGCGCCGGCGGGGCAATCGGCAGCAGGTGCTCGATACCGATCGAGCGGACCACCTGAGCCAGGGTCCACGCCGACGGCCGCTTGAAATCCACGCGGTCGGCCAGCATTCGGAGCAGCTCGTAGGGATCGCCCGGATGCACGCCGATGGGCTGCAGGTCTCCCGAGATGTAGGCGCGGGCGATGCCGAGCTCGCCGGGCGCCGTCGCCAGGTAGGTCGTGCCGCGCGGCGAGCAAAGGTCCAGTCCCAGCTTGGCGTCTGCGCTTCCGGCTGTGCTGCCGTCGTAGGCGGTGAACTTGAGTGGGTGCCCACCGCTCGCGGTGAAGATGGCCAGCACCTCGGCCATATTCAGTTTGCCCGTAATGGAGTGGTCGGGCTCTTTGGTTGTCGTCATCGCCGTTGCACCGCCTTTGCATAGAGATCGAGCAGACGAGAGTCGGGATCGTAGGACTTCTTGACCGTCTTGTACGCCTCGCCGCCGTACAGCTGGTCGAATTCCTCACGGCTGTAGAAGGAGTCGGAGTACAACGACTTGTGCCCGTCGAGCTCACTGACCTTCGCCTCGATCGCCCGGTTGGTGACTCCCGCACCGTCACCGGCGGGCACCGAAGACCAGAACCCGATGTTGACGTAGCTGACCTCGGCCGGTATCGGATACAGCGGCCAGCCCTCGTGATCGCGAAGTCGCAACGGGCACAACCAGATCGGTGTGATCGGCACCTTGTCCAGAAACCACTCCAGAAATTCGCAGGCACGCCCGATCGGTACCTCGACGTCCTGGACCACCCGTTCCCGGGCCGGACGCCCATGGCGGGCCTCGATCCGGTCGGGGACACCGAACCGGCGATCCATCGCCACGAGCTTGGAGTAGATGCTGCTGCGCCGGTAGCGGCGCGGCCACCAGCGGCGCAGCCGCGGGTTCTGCACGCCGAATGCGCGTGAGCACCAAAACCAGTCGGTGTCCCAGCGCCAGAAATAGTCGTGCATCGTCAGCCGGTCGTCTTTGCTGTCCGCCGGGCCTGCGGCGTCGTACTGCATCGACTGGTAGTAGATGTTTTTGCCGGTGTAGTCGCTGACCGGCCCAGGGGTGGTAGTGCGCCGGCCCACGCACAGATAGCTCTCGTCGGGACCGAAGACCACCCCGTCCAGATAGTCGACCGGGATTCCACCCTGCCCGCCGGTGTCGATGATGCGTTCGGCGGCCGCAATCAGTTCGGGCAACGAGTGAAATCGGATGTGCCGCAAGGCCACAAACGGCGCGATCGGTTCTAGCTCGATCCGCAGCCGCGTCGAATAGCCGAGTGTCCCATAGGAATTGGGAAAAGCCCGGAACAGATCGCAGTGCTGATCGCGCGAAGCGGTGAGTAATTCGCCGGCGCCGGTGAGGATATCCATTTCCAGCACCGATTCGTGTGGCAAACCGTTACGGAAGGACGCCGATTCGATGCCCAGGCCAGTGACCGCGCCGCCGAGCGTGATGGTCTTGAGCTGCGGAACGACCAGCGGCGACAGGCCGTAGGGAAGGGTCGCGGCCACCAAATCCTGATAGGTGCACATGCCGGCCACATCGGCGGTGCGGGTATCGGGATCGACACTCAGGACGCCGGTCAGTCCCGAGGTATCCAGGCCGCGGGCATCGCGTTTCGTGCGGGCGCGGAACAGGTTTGACGTGGGCTTGGCGAGCCGAACCGCGGACGTTACGGGGATGGAGCGATAACTCGCCATCAACCGATCGACGCCCGACGTGTGAGCCGAGAGTGCAGATCCAGAGCCTGGCACCACATATACCCTAGTCTTCGACCACATCCCGTGCACCCGCTCACGAGCGGCATCACAACAGAGGAGTCGCGCCTGATGGCACAGGTCAGCGCAGCCAGCACCATCTTGATCAACGTCGAGCCCGGGGCCACGCTCGCCGCGGTGGCGGACTACCAGACCGTGCGCCCGAAGATTCTGTCCCCGCACTACAGCGAATACCAAGTGCTGCAGGGCGGTCAGGGCCAGGGCACCGTTGTGAAGTGGAAGCTTCAGGCCACCAAATCCCGGAGTCGCGACGTGCAGGCGACCGTCGATGTGGCTGGTCACAGCGTCATCGAGAAGGACGCGAACTCGTCGATGATCACCACCTGGACGGTGGCTCCGGCGGGCCCCGGATCTAGCGTGACCGTCAAAACCAGCTGGAAGGGCGCCGGCGGCGTCAAGGGCTTTTTCGAAAAGACGTTTGCCCCGTTGGGACTGAGGAAGATTCAGGGTGAGGTACTGGCCAATCTGAAGAAGGAGCTCGAAGGCTAGGCCTCAGCGCTGCGTCACCCTGGTGTGCAGATATAGCCCGAGTTGTTCGCCGTAGGTGCTCAGCGCATCGGCGGTCAGCATCTCGAGATGCGTGCTGTCGACCGAGTAGATCGCGATCTCTCCGGCGACGTACGGACGCCAAAGCCGCTGCTGGGACCGGGCCGCTCGCCCGGTTCGGAGGCCCCGCCACCGTGACCTTCCCCGCCTGTCGTCGGTTCTGCCCCGGGCGGCGGAGAAGATGACCATGTCACCGTCGAACACGCCGGGTACGTGGTCCAGCAGGTGTCGCTGGTTGGCCTGGACGCTGTGCACCATGAACTCCAGCAGCTGCTGGGGCGGCAGCGGGATCCCCGCTCCGTGCTGATGCACCAATTCTTCGGCTTGCCGGTATCCCAGCGGTCCGGACTGCGCGGGAATGTCGATCCGATTGGTCCGCAAGATGTGTTCCAGGATGTGGCTTTCATCCAGCGCCTGATTCTGTGCAATGGCCCGGTTGGCGTTGAGTCTCGCGACGAACTTGTTGGCGCTGAACACCGGGTCGATCAGCACCAGGCTCTCGACGACGCGGCCGCGCCGCTGCAGTTCGATCGCGAGTTCGTGGGCGACGACGCCGCCGAACGACCAGCCGAGCAGCTTGTAGGGCCCGTCGGGATAGCGGGCTTGGATCCGGTCTGCGTAGTTGGCCGCGAGACCGCGAATCGAAGCCGGCTCGGCCTCGCCGTCGTGCGAGATCTGGTTGATCCCGATGATCGGGCAATCCACGTACTCGCCCAGCGCGCGATACGCCCAGCTCAGTCCGAGGCCGTCGTGAATGCAGCACAGCGGTGCGCCGGAGCCCTCCTGGAAGACCTCGACTCCGACCACCTCCGCGGCGCTGTCCTGGGCGCCGAGCTGCTCACTGAGGTTTCGCACCGACGGGGCGTAGAACATGGTGCGCACCGGGAGGTGGACATCGAGAGCGGCGTTGATCGCGGCGATCACGCGCATCGCGGATAGCGAATCGCCGCCGAGATCGAAGAACGAGTCGTCGACGCCGACCCGCTCGATCCCCAGGACCTGGGCGTAGATCCCCGCGATGACCTGCTCGGTCTCGGTGTGCGGGGCCTGGAATGGCGTGGCGGCGAACACCGGCGCCGGAAGCGCCTTGCTGTCGATCTTGCCCGACGAGGTCAACGGGAACTCGTCGATCACCACGATCTGCGCCGGCACCATGTACTCGGGTAACCGCGCGCTCAGCCGCTGGCGCACCGCGCTGATCTCCATGTTGGTGTTGGGGTTGTTGGCGTGCGTGCCGCGCTGGTGGGTCTCGGCGCGGGGCAGGTAGAGGTCGGTCAGCGGAACACCGGCGGAGACGAGGAAGACGGCGTCAAGGCTGCCCGGCTCGGTGCCCCAGGTGACCGCGACCTGGTAGCCGGCGTTTTCGCCGAGGCGGTGCAGTTGTTCGGGAGTGACGCTGTCGGGGCCCGGCGGGGGCGGGGTGAGCGCATCGGCCAACGGCAGCCCGTCGGCGAGGGCGCGTTCGATGCGCACGTCGTCGGCCAGTCCGGCCCGCGGGATCCCGGTGACGCGCACCGCGGCGGGACGTTGCGAGGCCAGGCGGGTGTGCAGGCCGAGCAGGCCCGCGCATTCGCTCCACGTCCAGCTGGGCGCCGACGCCACGGAACGTACGGGCCCCGGGGTCTTGCGGATGACGACGTCGTAGCGGTACCGGTTGAGCTCGTTGTCGGCAACCCCGCGCTTGACCTGGATGTCGAGTCCGGCAGCGGACGGGTGGTCGGCGGCCCAGGTGGTGAAAAACTCTGGGGCCAAGAGTAATTCAGGTTCGCTGACGACGGCGCGGTGGACCCGCTGGCGGATCTCGGCGACGTCGGCGGTGGTGGTGCGGGCCAGCGCGACCCCGGTTTGGAAGGCGTCCTGCAGGGCGTGGTTACGGATGTCGCCGAGGAACAGTGCGCCGCCCGGCGCGAGCAGCTCCATGGCGTTGCCGATCACGTCGGCCAGGTATGCCGCGTTCGGGAAGTACTGGACGACCGAGTTGACGATGATCGTGTCGAAGTCGCCGGCACGCAATCCCTCGGTGACGTGGGCGGGCCGGGCCAGCAGCTGGACCCGATCGCGCCACGGGATCTGCAGCCGCTGTAGCGAACGGGTGAGGTTCTCGACGGCCACCGCCGACATATCGGTCGCGACGTAGCGCTCACAGTGCGGGGCGATCTGTGACAGCAGCAGCCCGGAACCGGCGCCGATCTCCAGTACCCGGCTGGGCCGCAGGCTCATGATCCGGTGCACCGTGGCCGCACGCCACTCGTACATCTCCTCTAACGGAATCGGCTCGCCGGTGTAGCTGCTGTTCCAACCCCGGAAATCCATGCCGAATTGCGGCACCGCGTCGTGGCCGTCGTACAGGTCGTCGTACACGTCCTGCCACTGGCCGACGATTTCGGCATCGTGGTCGGCGGTGCTGGTACGCCGCAGGGTGAGGTAAGCGACGAGATGCTCGCCGGCGTTGCCGTGGTGCACCATCGTGACGGCCTGGGTGACCTGCGGGCAGTCCAGCAACGCATTTTCGATCTCGCCGAGTTCGATGCGATAGCCGCGGATCTTGACCTGCTCGTCGGCGCGCCCGACATACCGCAACTGCCCCTCGGCGCTCCAGGACACCAGGTCGCCGGTGCGATACATCCGTGTCCCCGGCTCCCCGAAGGGGCACGCCAGGAACCGTGACGCCGTCAAGTCGGGCCGGCGCACGTATCCGTCGGCCAGCCCGGCACCGGCCACGTACAACTCCCCGACCACACCGGCCGGAACCCGGCGTAACCAATTGTCCAGCACGAAAAACGCCAGATGTGCCAGCGGACCGCCGATGGGGCTGACCGGGCTGTCCACATCGCCGTCGACGAGCTCCCGGAACGAGGCGTGCACCGTCGTCTCGGTGATGCCGTACATGTTGATCAGTCGTGGCGAGCGCGGATGCCTCTGCAACCACGTCCGAAGACGTTGTGGCTCAAGGGCTTCACCGCCGAACACCACGGTCTGAAGCTCCAGCTGTTCGGCGAGCTCGGCCGACAGCCTATCGGCGGTTTGCAGCGCATAGAACGCCGTCGGGGTTCGGCTCAGCACGCCGACGCGTTCGGCGACCAGCAGCGCGTGGAAGTCCTCGGGCGAACGGGCCACCGATTCGGGCACCACCACCAGGCGCCCGCCATAGAGCAGCGCACCCCAGATCTCCCACACCGAGAAGTCGAACGCCAGCGAATGGCATTGTGTCCAAGCCTGTTTCATCTCCAGCTCGCTTTCTAGCGAGTGCAGTAGGCGGGTCACGTTGCGGTGCGCGACGGCGACACCCTTCGGAGTGCCGGTGGTGCCCGACGTGTAGATGATGTAGGCGGTGTCATCGGGGGCAGGCATTGGCAGAGCGGTGCTCGGGTAACCGGAGATGCGGGGATCGTCGACCGAAATGACCGCCAGGTCGTGCCCGTCCAGACGGCCGGACAGCGCGGCGGTGGTGATCGCGGCGACCGGCTTGGCGTCGGCGACCATGAATCCGATGCGGGCGTCGGGGTGGGCCGGATCGATCGCCAGGTAGGCCGCCCCGGTTTTCAGCACCGCCAGGATCGCGATGATCGCCTCGGCCGAACGGGTAAACAGCAGTGCCACGGTCTGTCCCGGGGCGGCTCCGTGCGCGGTCAGCAGATGCGCCAACCGGTTCGCGTCCTCCTCGAGTTCCCGGTAGGTCATCGACAGTCCGGCGAAGGTGACGGCGAGCGCACCGGGAGTGCGTGCGACTTGCTCGGCCCAGCGCAGCGGGATCGACGCGACGTCGGAACTGCGCCCGCTCAGCACTGCCCGGTTGCCCCAACGGTCCAGGCGCTCATATTCTTCGGGTTCAAGGAGATCCGCCGACGACAGCCGTTGAGTTGGGTCGGTGGTGATGGCCACCAACACCCGTTGCAGGCGCTCGATCAGCGCACTGATGGTGGCCGCGTCGAACACGTCGGTGCGATATTCGACCGTCCCGCCGATCCCGGCCGGGTCACCGGCGTCGTCCCAGTGCTCGGCGAGGTGGAACACCAAATCCATTCGGGCGGTTTGGGTGTCCATCGGCAACTGAGCGACCTGCAGATCATCGAGGGTCAATCCGGTGGCGGAGTCGACCCGGGGTCCCGGGGCGCTCTGCCAGGCCAGCATCACCTGGATCAGCGGGTGATGGGTCAGGGAACGGGTGGGATTGATGCGCTCGACGAGCACCTCGAAGGGGACGTCTTGGTGCTCGTAGGCGGAAAGGCTGCGTCGGCGGACCTGCGCCAGCAGCTCGGCATAGGTGGGGTCACCGGCCACCTCGACGCGCAACACCAGGGTGTTGACGAAGAAGCCGACAAGTTCGTCGAGCGCGGGGTCACGCCGCCCGGCGATCGGGAAGCCCACCGCCACATCGCAACTGGCGCTGACCGCCGAGAGCAGTACCGCCAGGGCGGCCTGGATCACCATGAAGCTGGTCGCGTTGTGCTCGCGGGCGGTCTCGCGGATGCGCTGTTGCAGCTCGGCCGGCCACTGCAACGCCACGTGGGAGCCGCGGTAATCGGCGACCAGCGGGTAAGGCCGATCGGTGGGCAGCTGCAAGCGCTCGGGCATTCCGGCCAGCGCGTGTTCCCAGTAGGCCAGCTGCGCGGCGATCGGGCTGCCGGCGTCGGCCAGATCACCGAATTGTTTGCGCTGCCACAGCGTGTAGTCGACGTACTGCACCGACAGCGGCGCTTGTTGCGGGTTCCGGTGCTGTCGTCGAGCCCGGTAGGCTTCGCCGATGTCTCTGACCATCGGCGCCAGCGACCATCCGTCAAAAGCAATGTGGTGCACCACAATCCCGATGTAGTATTCCTCGGCTGTGACCGAGTAGATCTGGGCACGAATCGGGATCTCGGCCGACAAATCGAACCGGTAGTTCGCCAATGCCACCATTTCGGAGACCATGTGGTGGCGCGCCAGCGGTACCACCGCGTCGCGGCCGCGCCGCCACATTCCCGCCGCGGCCGGTAGCACCTCCTGGTAGGGGACGCCGTCGATCTCGACGAAAATGGTGCGCAGTGATTCGTGCCGCGCGATCACGTCGTCGAGGGCCGCGTCCAGTGCCTCGATGTCCAGTGACCCGCTGATCCGGAACGCGGTCGGCATGTTGTAGGTCGCGACCCCGCCCTCGAACTGATACAGGAACCACAACCGGGATTGCGCGAACGACAGCGGAATCAGGGCCGGCCGCTGACCTGCGACCAGCGGCTGACGCCGCCCGGTTCGGTCGGTGCCGATGCGGGGTGCCAACCGCGCGATGGTGGGTGCGTCGAACAAGGTGTGCACTTCGAGGCCGGCGTCGAGAGCGGAGTTGATCGCGGTGATCAGGCGCATCGCCGAGAGCGAGTCGCCGCCGAGGTCGAAGAAGGAGTCGTCGGTGCCGACGTGCTCGAGCCCCAGGACTTGGGCGTAGATGCCGGTCAGGATTTCCTCGACGGCATTGGTCGGGGCGCGGTAGTTGCTACGGTCGTGGTAGTCCGGCGCCGGTAAGGCGCGGACATCGAGCTTGCCGTTTGTGGTCAGCGGCAATGCCTCGAGTGCCACGATGGCAGCCGGGATCATGTAGGCAGGAAGCCTGTCCGCCAACGCATTTCGCAGCACGGCGGGGTCGGCCGTTCCGGTGATATACCCGACCACACGGGTGGTGGCGGGCGCGTCCTCGCGGGTGATGACCGCGGCTTGTTCGACGCCGTCCAAATTGGCCAGCGCGGTTCGGATTTCACCCAGCTCGATACGGTAGCCGCGGATCTTGACCTGCTCGTCGGCGCGCCCGACGTAGTCCAGCTGCCCGTCGGGATGCCAACGGACCAGGTCTCCGGTGCGATACATTCGTGCACCGCGCTCGCCGAAGGGGCAGGGCACAAATCGTGATGCCGTCAATGCCGGTCGGTGCAGGTATCCGCATGCCACGCCGTCGCCGGCGACATACAACTCACCGACCACGCCGATGGGGACCGGGCGCAGCCAGTCGTCAAGCACGAACAGCGCCGCGGTCGAAACCGGTCCGCCGATGGGCGCCGTCCCCGACCCCGCCGTCAGGGGCGCACTCATCGAGGCGTAGACGGTGACTTCGGTGGGGCCGTAGGCGTTGATCACCACGCGGCCGTCCGCCCATTGGTCCACGACGTCGGCGGGGCAAGCCTCGCCGCCCAGCAACACCGCCATCGAGCCCAATCGGTCTGGCGTCAATGTCGCTGCGGCTGAGGGGGTTTGGGTGAGAACCGTGACCCGTTCATTGACGAGTAGATCGTGGAAGTCCTCGGGTGAGGCGGCTACCGACTCCGGCACCACGACGAGGCGTCCGCCGCCGAGCAGGGCGGCCCAGATCTCCCACACCGAGAAGTCGAAGCCGTAGGAGTGACACTGCGTCCACACCTGTGCCAGCGGCAGGTGTGTGGGCGTCGAGCTGACCAGGTGGGCCAGGTTGCGATGAGTGACCGCAACACCTTTGGGAACACCGGTGGTGCCGGAGGTGTAGATCAGGTACGCGATATTGTCGGGCGACGGTGCCGCCGGCGGGGTGGCGGGCTGGGTGTGCACGACGGGGTCGTTGACGTCGACGATCGATACGTCGTAGCCGTCGAGTCGCGGGCGCAGATCGTCGGTGGTGAGCGCCGCGATCGGGGTGGCGTCGGCGAGCATGAACCCGATCCGTGCGTCGGGCAGCGCCGGGTCGATCGCCAGATAGGCCGCTCCGGTCTTGAGCACCGCGAGCATCGCGACAATGGCTTCAGGTGAGCGCGTAAACAGCAGTGCCACAAACTGTCCCGGGCCGGCACCGTGGCCGGCCACCAGGTGCGCAAGCCGGTTGGCCGCCGCATCCAGCTCGCGATAGCTGTGCGAGCGTCCCCGGAAGCTCACCGCCACCGCATCCGGGTCGCGTTGTACGTGCTCGGCGAATAACTCGGGGATCGACACCGGCGTGGCCGCGCGCCGGGCCAACATCGCCCGGTTGCCGACCTCATCCATCAGGGCCTGCTCGTCGGAGTCCAACAGCTGAACCGACGACAACCTGCGGGTGGGTGCGGTGGTCATGGCCAGGAGTACGTCGTGCAGCTGCGGGATGAGGGTGTCGATGCTGTCCGCCGCGAAGATGTCGGTGTTGTATTCGACGCGCAGCCCGAGTTCCTTGCCGGGCATGGCTTGCAGCGTCAGGGGGTAGTGGTTGTATTCGCGCGCGGTCATCTCGGTGATGGCCAGCCCGTCGACACCGGCGAGGCTGGCGGCGTCGACAGGGTAGTTCTCGAACACGAACAACGTGTCGAAGAGTTGGTCGTGACCCGTCACGCGGTGGATCTCGGACAGCGCCAGGTGCTGGTGCTCGAGGGTGTCGTTGTTGGCGCGATGCAGTTGGTTGAGCAGGTCGGCGGTGGTGGTCAGTGGCGTGCAGTTGGCCCGCACCGGGACCGTGTTGATCAGCAGGCCCACCATCGAATCCGCGCCGGGGAGCTCGGTGGGACGGCCGGAGACCGCGGTGCCGAAGGCGACGTCGTGCTGACCGGTCAGCCACATCAGCAGCTGTGCCCAGCCGACCTGCAACACCGTATTGAGCGTGGTGTGATGTGCGCGAGCCAGGTCACTCAGCGACTGGGTCATCTGTTCGCCGACCCGAGATGTCCGTACCCCTCTGCGCCCCAGCCCGATTCGCGCTGGTGGACCCACCAGGGTGGGAATCTCGAACCCCGCGAACGCCGCTCGCCAGGCCGCTTGCGCGGCACCGATGTCTCGTTCGGCCAGCCAACTGACGAACCGGCGGTAGGGCGTGGGTGCGGGGAGTCGATGCCCGAAATAGCCGGCGAAGATCTCCTGGGCCAGGATCGGTAACGACCAGCCATCCAGCACGATGTGGTGGTTGGTGAGCAAAAGTCGATGGCGATCCTTGGCGGTGTGGATCAATGCGACCCGGAATGCCGGTGGCTCAGTGAGATTGCAGACCGCGCTACGTTCGGCGGCGGACACTTGCCCGACGGACTGCGCATCATCGCCGAGTTCGATGTATTGCCACGCCGGCACCGGATCGGCCGGGATGACCTGGACCGGTTCGTCGAATTCACGGCAGAAGCGGGCGGCCAGGTTGGGGTGGCGGCCGACCACGGTGTGTACTGCCCGGCGCAACCGGTCAGGGTCCAGCGGGCCGGTGATGGTGATGCCGAGTTGCATGGCGTAGACATCGTCGGTGTTGCCGTGGATTGTGTTGGCGTGGAACAGCAGTCCCTGCTGCAGCGGGGTGAGCGGCAGGATATCGGCGGTGGGGTCCTGCCGGCACAACTCGTCGATCTGCTGCTGATTCAGTTGCGCCGGGACGATATCGGACGGGGTCAGTCCGCCGCCACCGCGCTGGACGTGAGCGCAGATTCCCGCCAGGGCGTCGAACCACAGCTGGCTGAGCCGGCTGATCTGCGCCTCACCGATCGCCGAGGGCGCCCAGGTCCAGTTCGCGTGCAGCGCAGGTCCGGCGTCGGTGTCCAGCGTGCTCGCGTTGAGTTCGACGGTGTGCCCCAACGGCATTGGAATCGCAGCCGATGCCGCGGCCATCGAGAGCCCGTCTTGGCTGATCTGCCACAGGTCGTCGGAGAGTTCGGCCGCGCCGCCGAGCCGCCCGAGATAGTTGAACCCGATTGCCGGGTCGGGCCCGGTCAGGTCGACCTCGGGGTTAAGATAGCGCAGCAGCCCGTAGGTGAGTCCGTCGGGCAGCGCGCGCAGTTGTTCTTTTGCATCCTTGATCAGCGCACCCAGCGGCGGGTCGCCGGCGCGCACCCGCGTCCAGTTCAGGCCGTCGACACTCAGTGCCACCGGGTATTTGGTGGTGAACCAGCCCACGATGCGCGACAGGTCCACATCGTCGGCCAGCTCCTCGTGTCGGCCGTGGCCCTCGACTTCGATGCCGATCGGCGAGTCGCTGTTCAGAAACTCTGCCCAGGCCATTGCGAACGCGATCAACAGAATGTCTTGCACGCCGGCGTGAAACGCGGCGGGCACCTCCCCCAGCAGCATTCGGGTGGTCTCGATGTCCAGCTCCACCGCCAGCTGGCCGGCACTTGCGTAGGTGTCGACGTCGGGGTTTGGTGCGGGAATCGCGGCCGGGGTCGCCAGCGCGCGCGTCCAGGCGTCGGCCTGCTCGACGACCGCCGCGGCGCGCGCGTATTCGGACAGCAGTGACGACCAGCGGGCGAACGACGTTCCGCCGGCGGGTAGCGCGATCGGTTGCCCGTTGTGCTGCTGACCCCAGGCGATATTGATGTCCTCCAACAGGATTCGCCATGACACCGCATCGACGGCCAGGTGATGGATGATCAGCATCAGCTGACCGGTGCGGGTCGCCCACACGGCGCTCAACATCGCCCCGGCGGCCGGGTTCAGCCGCGCCCGGGCCGCGACCAGCGCCGATTCGGACAGTTCGTCGACGGTGTCCAGGCACCCGCGGGCATCCGCCGAACCGACCTCGGGTACTTCCAGGGAGCCGTCGGTGGCTACGCGCAACCGCAGCATGGCGTGCCGATCGAGCAACGCCTGGAGAACGAGCACCACGTCGTCCTCGGTCACCGCGGCGGGCGCCTGCACCACCAATGCCTGGTTGAAATCCTCGACCGGACCGTCGGTGTTCAGCAGCCAGCGCATAATCGGGGTAGCCACCGCGGGCCCGACGCCGTCATCGACGATCACTTGATCGCGGGCCACCGTGGCAACCTGGGCCAGCCGCGCGACCGTCTGTTCGACGAAAATGTCGCGCGGACGGCATACCACACCGGCCGCCCGCGCCCGGGCGACCACTTGCATCGACAAGATGCTGTCGCCGCCCAGATCGAAGAAGGAATCGTCGACCCCGACCCGCTCCAGGCCGAGGACTTGGGCGTAGATCGTGGCCAGGATTTCCTCGGTGGCGCTACCAGGAGCGCGGTAGCGATCCACATCGCGATACTCCGGAGCCGGCAGGGCGCGGGTGTCGAGTTTCCCGTTGACCGTCAACGGCAGCGCGTCGATCAGCACCACCGCCGACGGGATCATGTACGGCGGCAGCCGATCGGCCAGCGCCGCGCGTATCTGAGCGGGGTCGGCGGTGCCGGTGATGTAGCCGACCAGGCGGGCAGTGCCGGGGCGGTCTTCGCGGGTGACCACCACCGCCTGGTCCACGCCGTCCAAACTGGCCAGCGCTGACCGGATCTCGCCGAGCTCGATGCGGTAGCCGCGGATTTTGACCTGCTCGTCGGCACGCCCGAGGTAGTCGAGCTGTCCGTCCGCCCGCCATCGCACCAGGTCTCCGGTGCGATACATCCTTTGTCCAGGCGATCCCGGTTCACCGAAGGGGCACGCAATGAACCGTGCTGCCGTCAGGCCGGCTCGTCCGACATACCCGCACGCCACGCCGTCGCCGGCGATGTACAACTCGCCGACCACGCCAATGGGCACTGGGCGCAACCAGCCATCGAGGACGAACAGCGCAGCTGTCGACACCGGCGCACCGATCGGTACCACTGCCGTGTCCGGCGCCAACGGGGCGCTCATCGATGCGTACACGGTGGCCTCGCTGGGGC
Organism: Mycobacterium ahvazicum; assembly: GCF_900176255.2. Taxonomy (GTDB): domain Bacteria; phylum Actinomycetota; class Actinomycetes; order Mycobacteriales; family Mycobacteriaceae; genus Mycobacterium; species Mycobacterium ahvazicum. Next base: position 997,158 of record NZ_FXEG02000005.1, on the reverse strand, counting down.
CGTAGGCGTTGATCACCACGCGACCGTGCGCCCATTGCCGCACCACCTCGGCCGGGCAGGGCTCGCCGCCGAGCAGCACCGCCGTCGACTCCAATTGCCGCGGCGCCAACGCCGCTATCGCAGAAGGAGTTTGGGTCAGCACATTGACACGCTCGGTGACGAGCAGGGCGTGGAAGTCGTCCGGTGAGGTCGTCACCGCCTCGGGCACCACCACCAGCCGGGCTCCGCCGAGCAGGGCGGCCCAGATCTCCCACACCGAGAAGTCGAACGCATACGAGTGGCACTGCGTCCACACCTGGTCGCGCGGCAGCTCTCGCGGTGTCGACTCCGCCAAGTGCGCCAGGTTGCGGTGCGTGACCGCCACCCCCTTGGGAGTGCCGCTGGTACCCGAGGTGTAGACGAGGTAGGCGATCTCGTCGGCCGACGGCGCCGGCAGCGCGGTTCCGGGCTGAATGCCCACCGCGGGGTCGTCGATGCTGATCACCGCGAGGTCGTGACCGTCCAATCGGTGCAGCAGCTGCCGGGCGGTGATCGCGGCGGACGGCGCGGCATCGGTGAGCATGAAGCCGATCCGAGCGTCGGGCAGCGCCGGGTCGATCGCCAGGTAGGCAGCACCCGTCTTCAGCACCGCGAGCATCGCGACGATCGCCTCGGCCGAGCGCTCCATCACGAGCGCCACACACTGTCCAGCCCGCACGCCGTTAGCAATCAGCAAGTGCGCCAATCGGTTCGAGGCCTCATCGAGGCCGCGATAAGTCAACGAGTCGCCCTCGAAGGTGATCGCCACCGCTTCGGGTGCGCGGGCCACATGTGCGGCGAACAGTGCCGGGACCGACTTCGCGGTCGCGGCAGGCCGGGTCAATATGGCGCGGTTGCCGATCTCGTCGAGGCGGCCGCGCTCGCCCACATCCAGCAACCGGATCGAGGAGAACCGCCGGGTGGGGTCGGTGGTGACGGCTTCCAGCACCCGCTCGAATCGCCGGGTCAGGGTATGGATACTGTCGGCGTCGAACACGTCGGTGCGATACTCCACCGTCCCGCGGATACCGGCAGGCTCACCGGCGCGGGTCCAACGTTCCACCAGTGAGAACGCCAAATCCATTCGTGCGGTGCGGGTTTCAATCGGCAGCGGGGTGGCCCGGACTTCACCTAGCGCCAACGCGGCGGCGGGGTCGTCGCCGTACAGGTTCTGCCAGCCCAACATCACCTGGACCAGCGGGTGATGCGCGAGGCTGCGGGAAGGGTTGAGGCGTTCGACGAGAACTTCGAAGGGTACGTCCTGGTGTTCGTAGGCGCTCAGGCTGCGCTGGCGGACCTGGGCCAGTAGCTCGATGATGGTGGGATCGCCGTTGACCTCGACGCGCAGCACCAGGGTGTTGACGAAGAAGCCCACCAGCTCATCGAGTGCCACCTCGCGGCGCCCCGCGATCGGGAAGCCCACGGCGACATCGGAACTCGCGCTGACGGATGCCAGCAGCACGGCGAGGGCGGCTTGCACCACCATGAAGCTGGTCGCGTTGTGCTCGCGGGCCAGCGTACGCACCCGCTGCTGCAATTCGGCCGGCCACTCGATGTCCACGGTCGCGCCGCGCTGGTCGGCCACCGCCGGGTAGGGCCGATCGGTGGGAAGCGTCAAGCGTTCGGGTATTCCGGCCAGCTCGTCTTGCCAGTAGGACAGCTGGGTGGCGATGGGGCTGCCGGGGTCGTCCAGACGGCCGAACTGCGCGTGCTGCCACAGTGTGTAATCGGCGTATTGCACCGGCAATTGCATCCAGGCCGGTGGTTGTCCGGCACACCGCGCGGCGTACGCCACGCCCAGATCGCGTACCAGCGGGGCGACCGAGGAGCCGTCGGCGGCGATGTGGTGAACCACGCCGACCAGTACGTGCTCATCGGTGGCCAGGTGGAAAAGAGTTGCGCGTAGCGGGATTTCGTTTGTCAGATCGAAGGTGTATCCCGCTGCGGCCTCGAACGCCGCGTCCTGCTTCGCGGTGGTCCAGTCGCGGGCATCGACCACCTGCCAGGTGAACTCGGCGCGCTCGGCGGCCACCACCACCTGCTGGGGGACGCCGTCGGGCGCCACATACAGCGTCCGCAAGCTCTCGTGCCGGGCGACCACATCGTCGAGCGCGGCTCCGAGCGCGTCGACATCGAGGCGACCGGACAACCGCAACGCGACCGCCATGTTGTAGACGGGGGACGGCCCTTGCAACTGATCCAGGAACCACAACCGGGATTGGGCGAAGGACAGCGGCACCACCGCGGGTCGCGACCAGGCCGCCAATGGCTCCAGCCATCCTCGACCGGTCCCGACACGCGGTGCCAGCCGGGAGATCGTCGGGGCATCGAACAGGGTGTGCACCTGCAGACCTGCGTCGAGGCCCGAGTTGATCGTGGCGATCAGGCGCATCGCCAGCAGCGAGTCGCCGCCGAGGTCGAAGAAGGAATCGTCGACACCGACCTGTTCGACACCGAGGACTTGCGCGTAAATGCCGGCGAGGATCTCCTCGATGGCCGTAGACGGGGCGCGGTGATCGCCGCCGATACCCTGATATTCGGGTGCGGGCAGGGCACGGATGTCGAGCTTGCCGTTGGGCGTACGCGGCAGTGTCTCCAGGGCGACCAACGCGGACGGCACCATGTAGGACGGCAGCCGCTCGACCAGTGCGCTGCGCAGCGCGGCCGTGTCGGCGGATCCGGTGACGTAGCCGACGAGCCGTTTGGCGCCGAGGCGGTCCTCGCGGGTGATCACCACGGCCTGTTCGACGCCGTCGAGGCTGGCCAGGGCGGTTTGAATTTCGCCGAGTTCGACCCGGTAACCGCGGATCTTGACCTGATCGTCGGCACGGCCCAGGTAGTCGAGTTGCCCGTCGTCGCGCCAGCGCACCATGTCTCCGGTGCGATACATCCGATCGCCCGGTCGTCCGTAAGGGCATGCGACAAAACGGGATGCGGTCAACTCGGTGCGGCCTAGATATCCACCTGCCACGCCCGCCCCGGCCACATACAACTCGCCGACCACTCCGGGTGACACCCGGCGCAACCAGCCGTCGAGGACGAACAGGGCCGCGGTCGATACCGGCGCTCCGATCGGGACGACGGCGGTGCCCGGTGTCAGCGGGGCGCTCATCGAGGCGTACACGGTGGCTTCGGTGGGGCCGTAGGCATTGATCACCACCCGGCCGGGCGCCCACTGATCCACCACCTCCGCGGGGCATGCCTCCCCTCCCAGCAGCACCGCTACCGACTCGAGGCCCTGCGGAGTCAAGGCCGCTGCGGCCGAGGGTGTTTGGGTGAGCACGTTGACCCGTTCGCGCACCAGCAGGGCGTGGAAGTCCGGTGGCGAGCTGGTCACCGCCTCGGGTACCACCACCAGGCGGCCACCCCCGAGCAGCGCGGCCCAGATCTCCCATGCCGAGAAATCGAAGCCATAGGAATGGCATTGCGTCCACACCTGTGGCACGGGCAGCGCAGCGGGCGTCGACTCGGCCAGGTGGGCCAGGTTGCGATGAGTGACCGCAACACCTTTCGGGACACCAGTGGTGCCGGAGGTATAGATCAGGTAAGCGACGTCGTCCGGCGACGGCGTTGCTTCTGGCGCACTGGCGGGTTGCAGAACGACGGCGGGGTCGTCGACGTCGATGATCGGTAGGTCGTGCCCGCGCAGCCGCGGCCGCAGGCCCGCAGTGGTGAGCGCGGCGACGGGCGCGGCATCGGTGAGCATGAACTCGATGCGGCTGTCGGGATGCGCGGGGTCGATCGCGAGGTACGCCGCGCCGGTCTTGAGCACCGCCAGCATAGCGACGATGGCCTCGGCAGAGCGTGAAAAAAGCAGTGCCACCGAATGTCCCGGGCGAGCACCCTGGTCGGCGAGCAGATGCGCCATCCGGTTGGCGGACTCGTCCAATTCGCGGTAGGTGATCGAGTGGCCGTCGCAGGTGATCGCGATCGCATCGGGGGTGCGTACGGCCTGCGCGGTGAACAGCTGCGGAATCGGCTTGGGAGCGGGACCATGTCGCGTCAGCGCCGCTCGGTTGCCGAGCTCGTCGAGCCGGGCGTGTTCGGCGTCGTCCAGCAGCTGGATCGAGGACAGCCGTTGTTCCGGATCCGCGGTCATCGCCGCCAGTACCCGGTGCAACCGCCCGATCAGCGCCTCAACGGTTTTCGCGTCGAATAGCTCGGTGTCGTATTCCACGCGCAGGCCGAGTTCGTCGGCGGGCATCGCCTGCAGGGTCAGCGGGTAGTGGTTGAATTCGCGGGCGGTCATCGCGGTGATGGCCAAGCCGCCGCCGAGCGCGGTGGACGTGTCGATGGGGTAGTTCTCGTAGACGAACAGGGTGTCGAAGAGTTGGTCGTGGCCTGCGGCGCGCTGGATTTCGGTCAGCGCCAGGTGCTGGTGGTCGAAGGTGTGGTTGTTGGCGCGGTGCAGCTGATCCAGCACGTCGGCGGTGGTGGTGACCGCGGTGCTGGTGGCCCGCACCGGCACGGTGTTGATCAGCAGGCCGACCATCGAATCGGAGCCGGCCAGCTCGGGCGGGCGGCCCGAGACAGCGGTGCCGAAGACGACGTCGCGCTGGCCGGTCAGCCACATCAGCACCTGCGCCCAGCCGGCCTGCAACACGGTGTTGACGGTGGTGTGATGCGCGCGGGCCAGCGCGCCCAGCGCGTGGGTAGTCTGCTCCGACAAGGCCGAACCGGCGCTGCCGCGGCGTCCGGGCCGCACCCGACCCGGCGGGCCCACCAGGGTGGGCGAATCCAAGCCGGCCAACACTTCTCGCCAGGCCAGCTCCGCGGCGCCGACGTCTCGTTCGGCCAGCCAGGCGACGAACCTCCGATAGGACCTGGCCGCGGGTAGCCGCTGCCCGTGGTAGCCGGCGAAGATCTCCTGCGCCAGGATGGGCAATGACCAGCCATCCAGCACGATGTGGTGATTCGTCAGCACACAGCGGTACACGTCGTCGCCGGTGCGGATCAACGCGACCCGGAATGCCGGCGGTTCGGTCAGATCGCAGACCGCGGTGCGTTCGGCGGCACAGATCTGCTGGATTCGCTCCTCGGAGCTCAGCACGTAGAACCGCCAGGCCACAACGGGATTGACGAGCATGACCTGCACCGGCTCGTCGAACTGCCGACAGAATCGGGCGGCCAGGTTGGGGTGCCGGTTGACCACTGTACGCACCGCTTCGTGCAGCCGGTCCGCATCGAGCGGCCCCGCGATGGTGAGATCCAGCTGCATCGCGTACAGGTCGTCGGTGTTGTCGTTCGCGGCGCTGGCGTGGAAGAGCAGCCCCTGCTGCAGCGGGGTGAGCGGCAGGACGTCGGCGACGTGGTCTTGCCGGCACAGCTCGTCGAGCTGCTGCTGGGTCAGGCGGGCCGGGAGAATATCCGACGGTGTCAGCCCGCCTCCGCCGCGGCGAACGTGTGCGCAGATCCCCGTCAACGCGTCGAACCACAACGCGCTGAGGCGGTCGACCTGCTCGCCGCCGAGCACCGAGGGCGCCCATGTCCACGTCGCCTGCAGGCGTGGACCGGTGTCGGTATCAATGGTGACGGCATTGAGTTCTACGCTGTGTCCCAACGGCATTGGGATCGCCGAGGCGGTGGTCGCCACCGCTGCGCCGTCCCGGCTGACCCGCCACAGATCGTCGGACAGCTCGGCGGCGCCAGCGCCGAGTCGTCCGAGGTAGTTGAACGCGATCGCGGGGTCGGTTCCGGTCAGCTCGGCGTCGGGATTGAGATAACGCAGCAGCCCGTAGCTGAGCGGATCGGGCAGCGCCCGCAGTTGTTCCTTGGCGTCCTTGACCGCCGCACCCAGCGCGGGATCACCGGCAATCAGCTGCGCCCAATCCAGATCGCCGATGCGCAGCGCCACCGGGTATTTCGTGGTGAACCACCCCACCGTGCGGGACAAGTCGACACCGGCGGCCAATTCGTCGTGGCGGCCGTGGCCTTCGACATCGATACCGATGGCCGCGCCGGTGTCCAAGAACTCCGCCCAGGCCAAGCCGAACGCGATCAACAGAATGTCTTGTACGCCTGCGTGAAACGCCGCGGGGACCTCGGTGAGCAGCATGCGGGTCGTCTCGGCATCGAGTTCGGCCGACAACTGTCCCGCGCTGGCGTAGGTGTCCAGCTCGGGCCGGGGTGCCGGCAATGCGTTCGGCACGGCGGCGACCTGCCGCCACGCGTGCGCGCTTCGAAGCACCGCCGCGGAGTGGGCGTGCTCATCGAGCAGCGAAGCCCACCGGGCGAACGAGGTCCCGGGCGCCGGCAGTGTTATCGGCTGCCCGCTGCGGTGCTGGGCCCACGCGATATTGATGTCCTCCAACAGGATTCGCCACGACACCCCGTCGACGGCCAGATGGTGAGCGATCAGTACCAACTGGGACGTCGAGGTGATCCACAGCGCGCTCACCATCGTCCCGCTGCCCGGATCCAACCGCTCACGCGCCCGCACCAGCACCTCATCGGAGAGCACTTCCACGGATTGCAGACAGCTCCGCGCGTCGACCGCTCCGGCCTCGCGCACCTGCAACGACCACGCATCGCCGACCCGTAGCCGCAGCATCGCGTGCCGATTCAGCAGGGCTTGCAACACCATTGCCACGTCGGCCTCGGTCACGCCCGCCGGTGCCTGCACGACGACCGTCTGGTTGAACTGCGCGACCGGGCCGTCGACGTCGCGCAGCCATCGCATGATCGGGGTGGCCACCACCGGTCCGATGCCCGCATCGTCGCCGGCGGCTTCGTCGTCGACCACGCTGGCCACCCGGGCCAGCCGCGCCACGGTCTGCTCGACGAAAATGTCACGCGGACGGCACAACACACCGGCCGCGCGCGACCGGGCAACCACTTGCATCGACAAGATGCTGTCGCCGCCCAGGTCGAAGAACGAGTCATCGATGCCGACGCGTTCGAGGCCGAGGACTTGGGCGTAGATACCGGCCAGGATTTCTTCGATAGCGTCCGCGGGGGCGCGATAGCGACCGGCATCCTCGTAATCGGGTGCGGGCAGCGCGCGGGTGTCGAGTTTTCCGTTGACGGTCAGCGGCAGCGCGTCCAGCACGACGATCGCCGACGGGACCATGTACGCCGGAAGCTGCTCGGCCAGCGCGGCGCGCAGCCCGGCCGGGTCGGCCGTCCCCGTGACGTAGGCGACGAGCCGGGTGGCGGCGCGCTCGTCGCGGGTGACGACGACGGCCTGATCCACGCCGCCGAGGGCGGCGAGCGCGGTTTGGATTTCGCCGAGTTCGATTCGGTAGCCGCGGATTTTGACCTGCTCGTCGGCGCGGCCGAGGTAGTCGAGTTGCCCGTCGGCGCGCCAGCGCACCAGGTCGCCGGTGCGGTACATCCGGGTGCCGGGTTCGCCGTACGGGCAGGCGATAAATCGCGAGGCCGTCAACTCGGCCCGGCCGAGGTATCCGTACGCCACCCCGGTGCCGGCGACGTACAGCTCGCCGACCACTCCGGCCGGTACCGGGCGCAGCCAGGGGTCCAATACGAACAGCGCCGAGGTGGCCACGGGTACGCCGATGGGTGCGGCGCCCGATCCCGCCGCGAGAGGGTTGCTCATCGAGGCGTAGACGGTGGCTTCGGTGGGGCCGTACGCGTTGATCACCATCCGCCCGTGCGCCCACTGATCCACCACCTCGGCGGGGCAGGCCTCCCCGCCGAGGAGCAGCGACACCGACTCCAGCCCGTCCGGAGTCAATGCCGCTGCAGCGGAGGGGGTTTGGGTGAGCACGTTGACGTGTTCGGCAACCAACAAAGCATGGAAGTCGTGCGGCGAGGCCGCCACTACTTCGGGGACGACGACCAATCGTCCGCCGCCGAGCAGGGCGGCCCAGATCTCCCAGACCGAGAAGTCGAATCCGTAGGAGTGGCATTGCGTCCATACCTGCATCACCGGCAGCTGGCTGGGCGTGGACACCGCGAGGTGGGCCAGGTTGCGGTGGCTGACCGCAACACCTTTGGGTACACCGGTGGTGCCCGACGTGTAGATCAGGTACGCGATGTCGTCAGGCGAGGGCGCCGGCAGCGCCGTCGCCGGCTGCGATCCCACGACAGGGTCATCGATGTCGATGACCGCGAGGTTGTAATCGCTGAGCCGCGGTCCCAGCTCCGCGGTGGTGACGACGGCGACCGGCGCGGCGTCGGTGAGCATGAACCCGATTCGCGCGTCGGGATGCGCCGGATCCATCGGCAGATACGCTGCCCCCGTCTTCAGCACCGCCAGCATCGCGACAACAGCATCGGTGGAACGCGAAAATAACAGCGCCACAATCGTTCCCGGCCCAGCACCTCGGGTGGCCAGTAGATGTGCCAGCCGGTTGGCGGATGCGTCGAGTTCGCGATAGCTCAGTGACCTGCCCGCGTAAGTAATGGCTACCGCGTCCGGGGTGCGCTGCGCATGCTCGCCGAAGAATTCCGGCACCGACACCGCCACCGGCGCGGGCAGTGCCAACATCGTGCGGTTACCCAAGATATCCAGCCTGGCATGCTCGTCGGCGCCCAATAGCTGGATCGACGAGAGGCGTTGCGCCGCATCGGATGTCATAGCCGTTAACACCCGCTGAAGGCGCTCGGCCAATTCCTCGATGCTGTCGGCGTCGAATACGTCGGTGCGATATTCAATCGTGCCGGAAATCCCGGCCGGCTCACCGGCCGCGGTGAAGAGTTCGGTCAAGGAGAACGACACGTCCATGCGTGCGGTGTGGGTATCGATCGGGAGCGCCGTGGCCTTCACATCGCCCAGTCGCAGCTCGGCGGGCTGGGCGTTTTGCCAGCCCAGCATCACCTGGATCAGCGGGTGATGTGCCAGGCTTCGGGTCGGGTTCAACCGTTCGACCAGCACCTCGAACGGTAGGTCGTGGTGTTCGTAGGCGGCCAGGCTGCGCTGGCGAACCTGCGCCAGCAGCTCGGCGACGGTGGGATCGCCGGTCACGTCGATGCGCAGTACCAGGGTGTTGACGAAGAAGCCCACCAATTCGTCCAGTGCCGGGTCAGGGCGCCCGGCGATCGGAAAGCCAACGGCCACATCCGAACTCGCGCTGACGGCCGACAGCAGTACCGCCAGCGCCGCCTGGGCCACCATAAAGCTCGTCGCGTTGTGTTCGCGGGCCACCTCGTGTACCCGCCGCTGTAACTCGGCCGGCCACTGCAACGCCACCGTGGCGCCGCGCTGATCCGCGACCGCCGGGTACGGCCGGTCGGTCGGCAGTGCAATGCGCTCGGGCATCCCGGCCAGGGCGTCACGCCAGAACGCCAGCTGGGCGGCGATCGGGCTGTCGGGATCGGCCAGATCACCGAACCGCGTGTGCTGCCATATCGCGTAATCGGGGTACTGCACCGGCAATTCGGTCCAGGCGGGCGCTTGTCCTCGGCATCGGGCGGCATACGCCTGACCCAGATCGCGCACCAGCGGAGCGATCGACCACCCGTCGGCGGCGATATGGTGCACGACACCCACCAGCACGTGCTCGTGATCGCTGCGCCTGAACAGGGTGGCCCGAAGGGGCAGTTCGGCAGACAGGTCGAAGCGGTGACCCACCGTGGCGTCGATGGCGTCGTCGAAAAGAGTCGCGGACCATCGGGTGGAATCGACGAAGCGCCAGCCGAACTCGGCCCGGTCGGGATCCAGCACGACCTGCCGCGGGATGCCGTCGGGTGCCGAGAAGACCGTTCGCAGACTTTCATGGCGCGCCACCACGTCACCCAGTGCCGCGGCCAGCGCGTCGACATCGAGGCTTCCGGACAGCCGCAACGCCACCGCCATGTTGTACACGGCGGACGGTCCTTGCAGCTGATCCAGGAACCACAACCGAGATTGGGCATACGACAGCGGCACCACCGCCGGTCGTTCGAGAGCGACCAGCGGCTCACGGCGGCTCGCCGGCGCGCCGAGATAGGGTGCCAGCTGGGCGACAGAGGGTGCGTCGAAAAGCCTGCTCACCTTGAGGTCCGCGTCCAGAACCGTATTGATCGCGGCGATCACCCGCATCGCCGACAGCGAGTCTCCGCCGAGATCGAAGAAGGAATCGTCGACTCCGACCCGTTCCACATTCAGCACCTGGGCGTAGACCCCGGCCAGGATCTCCTCGACGGCGCTGGCCGGCGCCCGGTACCGACCGGCATCGCGGTAGTCCGGTGCCGGCAAGGCCCGGGTGTCGAGCTTGCCGTTGACCGTCATCGGCAACGCGTCGACCACCAGTACCGCCGACGGCACCATGTACGGCGGAAGCAACTCGGACAGCTGGGCACGGACCAGGGCCGGGTCGGCGGTCCCGGTGATGTAGCCGACGAGACGCTTGGTGGCGAGGCGGTCCTCGCGGGCGATCACCGCAGCTTGTTCCACGCCGTCCAAACCGGCCAGGACCGCGCGTATTTCGCCGAGTTCGATGCGGTAGCCGCGAATCTTCACCTGCTCATCGGCGCGCCCGACATATTGCAACTGCCCGTCGGCGCCCCACCGCACCAGGTCGCCGGTGCGATACATGCGGGCACCGGGACTCCCAAAAGGACAGGCCATGAATCGCGATGCGGTCAACCCGCCGCGGCGCCAATACCCGTATCCCACCCCACGCCCGGCCAGGTACAACTCGCCGACCACGCCGACGGGTACCGGGCGCAACCAGCCATCGAGCACGAAGAACGCCGCGCCCGCTGTCGGCGAACCAATCGGCACCACAGCGGTTTTCGGGATGAGGGGCGCACTCTTGGACAGCCACATCGTGGTCTCGGTGGGCCCGTAGACGTTGACCATCGTCCGCCCGGGCGCCCATCGATCCACCACCTCGGGTGGGCAGGGTTCGGCGCCGATCACCAGCGCCGCCGATTCCAAACCGTTAACGGAAAGGGCGGCCACCGCGGACGGGGTTTGGGTCAGCACCGTGACGCGTTCGTTGACGAGCAGGTCGTGGAAGTCGTCGGGTGAGCGGGTCATCTGCTCGGGCACCACCACCAGCCGCCCGCCGTGGAGCAGCGCGCCCCAGATCTCCCACACCGAGAAGTCGAACGCATAGGAGTGGAACTGCGTCCACACCTGCTCCGCGGTCAGTTTCAGCCCGATCTCCAGTGAGTCGAAGAGCTGGGTGACGTTGGCGTGGTTGACCGCAACGCCTTTGGGCGCCCCGGTAGTGCCCGAGGTGTAGATGATGTGGGCGACATCGTCGGGCTCCGGCATCGGTAGCGCGGTGGCGGGTTGAGCACTGAGCGCGGGATCGCGGATATCGATCGTCGTCAGGTCGTACCCGTCGATTCGCGCGCGCAGCTCGGTGGTGGTGAGTGCGGCGATCGGCGCGGCGTCGGTCACCATGAATTCGATCCGTGCCGCGGGGTGTGCCGGGTCGATCGGCAGGTATGCCGCGCCGGATTTCAACACCGCCAAGATCGCGACGATGGCCTCGGCCGAGCGCGAAAACAGCAGTGCCACAAACTGTCCGGGGACCGCCCCGTGCGAGGTCAGCAGGTGCGCCACCCGGTTGGACTCTTCGTCGAGCTCGCGGTAGGTGATCGAGCGGCCGTCGAACGTGATCGCGATCGCGTCGGGGGTGCGCGCGGCCTGTGCGGCGAACAATGCCGGCACGGATATCCCGGTTGCCGGCCGAGTCAGCACCGCTCGGTTACCGATCTCATCGAGGCGGTGGTGTTCGTTGGCGTCGAGCAGATCCATCAGCGACAGCCTGCTGGTGGGATCGTTGGTGATGGCCACCAGGACCCGCTGCAACTGCCGGATGAGGGTGTGGACGCTGTCCGCGGTGAAGACGTCGGTGTCGTACTCGATCCGCAGGCCCAGTTCGTCGCCGGGCATTGCCTGCAAAGTCATTGGGTAGTGGTTGTTTTCGCGAGCGCTGTACCCGGTGACGGCCAGGCCGTTGACGCCGAACAATGCGGGATCAACGGGGTAGTTCTCGTAGACGAACAGCGTGTCGAAGAGTTGGTCGTGGCCTGCGGCGCGGTGAATCTCGGGCAGTGCCAGGTGCTGGTGTTCGAGGGTGTGGTTGTTGGCGCGATGCAGTTGGTCGAGTAGGTCGGCCGTGGTGGTGGCCGTGGTGATCGTGGCGCGCACCGGCACCGTGTTGATCAGCAGGCCGACCATCGAATCGGAGCCGGCCAGCTCGGGCGGGCGGCCCGAAACCGCGGTGCCGAAGGCGACGTCGCGCTGGCCGGTCAGCCACATCAACAGCTGCGCCCAGCCGGCCTGCAGGACGGTATTGACGGTGGTGTGATTCTGCCGCGCCAGCTCGGTTACGGCCTGGGTCGTGTCGGCGGGCACTCGCGACGTCACCACCGCTCGCCGCCCGAGCCCGGCGCGCCCCGGCGGGGCCACCAGGGTGGGAACCTCGAAACCGGCGAACATTTGCCGCCAGGCCGTCTCGGCGCTGCCGCGGTCCTGGTCGGTCAGCCAGGACACGAACCGGCGGGACGGCGCCGGTGCCGGGGGTCGCTGGCCGGAATAGGTTGTGGAGATCTCTTGCAACAGGATTGGCAGTGACCAGCCATCGAGCACGATGTGGTGGTTCGTCAACACCAACCGGTGCAGGTCGCTGCCGATGCGGATCAGCGCGACCCGGAACGCGGGCGGCTCGGTCAGGTCGACGACTGCCGTGCGTTCGGCAGCGCACAGCCGCGCGAGGTGTTCCTCGGTATCGACGGCCCCGTCGAGTTCCAGGTATTGCCAAGCTGATTCGGGGTCGATCGGAATGACCTGGATCGGGTCGTCGAACTCCGGGCAGAACCGGGCTGCCAGGTTGGGATGGCGGCCGACCACCGTGTCGACCGCGGCGCGCAACCGGTCGGGTTCCAGCGGGCCGGTGATGGTGATATCCAGCTGGACCGCGTAGAGCTCGCCCAAATCGCTTGTGCCGTGGGTGTTGGCATGGAACAGCAGGCCCTGTTGCAGCGGCGTGAGCGGCAAGATGTCGGCGATGTGGTCGCGTCGGCACAGCTCGTCGATCTGCTGCTGGCTGAGCCGCGCCGGGGCGATATCCGACGGAGTCAGACCGCCACCACCGGCGCGGACATGAGCGCAGATCCCGGTCAGGGCGTCGAACCACATTTGGTTGAGCCGGCCGATCTGCTCACTGGTGAGCGCTGAGGCAGCCCAGGTCCAGGTCGCGTGCAAGCGTGGGCCGATGTCCGTGTCGAGCGTGCCGGCGTTGAGTTCCACGGTGTGCCCCAACGGCATTGGGATGGCCGAGGCCACGGCGGCGACCGTCACACCGTCCTCGCCGATCAGCCACAGATCGTCGGAGAACTCAACGGCGCCGGCGCCCAGGCGTCCGAAGTAGTTGAACCCGATCAACGGGTCGGCCGAGTCCAGATCCACTTCGGGGTTCAGGTAGCGCAACAGCCCGTAGGTCAGGCCGTCTGGCAGTGCGCGCAGTTGCTCTTTGGCGTTCTTGATCAGCGCGCCCAGCGCGGGCGCACCGGCGAGCACCTGTGCCCAGGACAAGCCACCGCCGTCCAGGGCCACCGGATATTTGGTGGTGAACCATCCCACCGTCCGTGACAAGTCCATGTCGCCGGCCAGCTCACCGTGGCGCCCATGGCCCTCCACGTCGATGCCGATCGGGCCGGCGCCCAGAAACTCCGTGCAGGCCAACCCGAACGCGATCAGCAGAATGTCTTGCACGCCGGCGTGAAACGCCGCGGGCACTTCGCCCAATAACATCCGAGTGGTGTCGACGTCGAGGTCCACCGACAACCGGCCCGCACTGGCGTAGGTGTCCAGCTCGGGCCGGGGTGCCGGCAGTGTGGACGGGACCGCGGCTATCTGCCGCCACACCTGCGTCTGGGCGACGACTTCGGGATCGCGGGCGTGCTGATCGAGCCACGACGCCCAGCGGGCAAACGACGTTCCCGGTGCGGGCAACGCCACCTCTTGGTCGGCGCAATGCTGTGCCCAGGCAAGGTTGATGTCTTCCAACAGGATTCGCCATGACACCCCGTCGACGGCCAGATGGTGAATGATCAGCACCAGCTCACCGATCGGCGCCACCCACAATGCGCTCAGCATCTTTCCGGTGACCGGATCCAGCCGGGCCCGCGCTTGGACCAGTACCTCATCGGTGAGCTCGTCGACGACGCGCAGGCAACCTTGCGCGTCCACCGAACCGGGCTCGGGCACCCACAGTGACCAGCCGCCGGCGAAGTCGTCGTCGACGCGCAGCCGCAGCATCGCGTGCCGGTCCAGCAACGCCTGCAGCACCACCACCACGTCGGCTTCGGTCACCGTGACCGGGGCCTGAATGGCGACGGTCTGGTTGAACTCCTCGACGCGACCCGCGACGCCCTCCAGCCAGCGGATGATCGGGGTGGCCGGCACCTCGCCCACGCCTTCATCGACGACTCCGGCGTCATCCGTTGCGACACTGGCTACTCGGGCCAGCCGGGCGACAGTCTGCTCGACGAAGATGTCCCGAGGTCGGCACACCACCCCGGCCGCGCGCGCCCGGGACACCACCTGCATCGACAGGATGCTGTCCCCGCCCAGGTCGAAGAACGACTCATCGACCCCGACGCGCTTCAACCCCAGCACCTGCGCGTAGATCCCGGCCAGGATCTCCTCGACGGCATCGGTGGGGGGGCGGTAATGATCGGCATCCTGATATTCGGGTGCGGGCAACGCGCGGGTATCAAGTTTGCCGTTGACCGTCATCGGCAGCGCGTCGAGCACCACCACCGCCGACGGAACCATGTACGGGGGAAGGCCGTCGGCAAGCGCGGCCCGGGCGTGGTTGGGGTCGGCGGTTCCGGCGATGTAGCCGACGAGGCGGTTGACGCCGGGCCGGTCCTCGCGGGCGACGCCGACCGCCTGCTCCACGCCTTCCAAACGTGCCAGGGCCGCTCGTATTTCGCCGAGCCCGATGCGGGAGCCGCGAATTTTGACCTGTTCGTCGGCGCGGCCCAGGTAGTCGAGTTGCCCGTCGGGACGCCACCGCACCAGGTCGCCGGTACGGTACATCCGGGCGCCGGGCTCCGCGAACGGACAGGCCATGAAACGCGACGCGGTCAGCCCGCCCCGGCGCCAGTACCCGCACCCGACCCCGCGCCCGGCCAGGTACAACTCACCTACCACGCCGACGGGCACCGGGCGCAACCACTGGTCGAGCACAAAGAACGCGGCCCCCGAGACCGGCGAGCCGATCGGCGGAACGCCCGAACCCGTTGCCAGCGGCGCACTCTTGGCCGCCCACATCGTCGTTTCGGTCGGTCCGTAGACGTTGATCATCAGTCGGCCGCGTGCCCACCGATCCACCAGTTCCGCCGGGCAGGGTTCGGCGCCGATGACCAGCGCGGTCGATTCCAAGCCCTGCGGGGAGAGCACGCCGACCGCGGACGGGGTCTGAGTGAGAACGGTGACGCGTTCGGCGACCAGCAGGGCGTGGAAGTCTGCCGGTGAACCGGTCACGGCTTCGTGCACTACCACCAGTCGGCCACCGTGTAACAGCGCGCCCCAGATCTCCCACACCGAGAAGTCGAAGGCGTACGAATGACATTGGGTCCACACTTGTCCGGGTGACAGTTCCAGGCCGGTGTCGAGCGAGTCGAAGAGTTGAGTGACGTTGTGCTGAGTAACCGCAACGCCTTTGGGCATGCCGGTGGTACCCGAGGTGTAGATGATGTGAGCGATGTCGTCTGGCGACGGTCCGGGCGGCGCGGTCGCGGGCTGGGCGTCGATGCGGGGGTCGTCCACGTCGATGATCCGCAGCTCGCATTTCTGCAGCCGCGGCCGCAGCTCGGCGGTGGTGATCGCGGCGATCGGCGCGGCGTCGGCCACCATGAACGCGATACGTGCCGATGGGTGGCCGGGATCGATCGGTAGGTAGGCCGCACCGGATTTGTGTACCGCCAGGATCGCGATGATCGCTTCGGCGGATCGCGAAAACAGCAGTGCCACAGACCCTCCCGGTGCAGCGCCTTCGGCGCGCAGGAGGTGTGCCAACCGGTTGGCGGCCGCGTCGACCTCGAGATAGGTCATCGACCGGCCCTCGAAGGTTACGGCTACCGATTCCGGGGCGCGGGCCACCTGCGCGGCCCACAGTGCCGGAACTGTGGTCGGGGTCTGCGGCCGAGCCAGTACGGCGCGATTGCCGAACGCGTCGAGCTGGTTGCGTTCGGCGTAATTCAACAGCTGGATCGACGAGAGCCGTTGGGCAGCATCGGTTGTCATGGCGGTAAGCACGCGCTGCAATCGCCCGACCAACGCCTCGATGCTGTCCGGGTTGAACACGTCGGTGCGATACTCCACCGCCCCGCCGATTCCGGCCGGTTCACCGGACGCGGTGAAGCGCTCGGTCAGAGTGAAGGCCAAATCCGTTCGTGCGGTGCGGGTGTCGATTGGCAATGGGGTGGCTCGCACATCGCCCAAGGCCAGTTCGGCCGGCTCCGTGTTCTGCCAGCCCAGCATCACCTGCACCAGCGGGTGGTGCGCCAGGCTGCGGGTCGGGTTCAGCCGCTCGACCAGAACCTCGAACGGCACGTCCTGGTGTTCGTAGGCGGCCAGGCTGCGTCGCCGTACCTGAGCCAACAACTCCGCGACGGTGGGATCGCCAGCCACATCGACCCGCAGCACCAGGGTGTTGACGAAGAAGCCCACCAGCTCGTCGAGCGCGGGATCGCGGCGCCCGGCGATCGGGAAGCCCACGGCCACATCGGAACTCGCACTGATCGCCGACAGCAGCACCGCCAGGGCGGCCTGGACCACCATGAAGCTGGTGGCGTTGTGCTCCCGGGCCACTTCGCGGCCCCGCTGCTGCAATTCGGCCGGCCACTGCACGGCCACACTGGCCCCGTGCTGATCGGCCACCGGCGGGTAGGGACGGTCGGTGGGAAGCGGCAGTACCTCCGGCATCCCCGCCAGCGTCTCTTCCCAATAGGACAGTTGCGACGCGATCGGGCTTTCTGCGTCGGCCAGGTCTCCGAATTGCGCGTGCTGCCACAGCGTGTAATCGGCGTACTGCACCGGCAATTCGGCCCAGTCCGGTTCGCGTCCGAGGCACCGAGCGGCATACGCCTGCGCCAGATCACGCATCAGCGGCGCAATCGACCAGCCGTCGGAGGCAATGTGGTGCAGCACGCCGATCAGCAGATGATCGTCGTCGCCGCAGCGGAAAAGCGTTGTCCGTAAGGGTATCTCGCTGGTCAGGTCGAAGGTGTGGCGCGCCGCCGCATCGACTGCCTCATCCAGCCGGAATGCCGGCCAGCCGTTGGCATCCACGACCTGCCAACCGAACTCGGCACCGTCGGCGGCCAACACCAGTTGCCGCGGGGTGTCCTCGGTCGCGGGGAACACCGTACGCAGGCTCTCGTGCCGGGCGATCACATCGGCCATCGCGGCGCCCAGCGCGTCGACGTCGAGGCTGCCCGACAGCCGCAACGCGACCGCGATGTTGTACATCGGCGATGGACCTTGCAGCTGGTCCAGGAACCACAGCCGCGACTGGGCGAACGACAGCGGAACCACCGCCGGGCGCCAGCCGGCCGTCAATGGCGTCAGTCGCTCCTGCCCGGTGTCGATGCGGGGTACCAGCTGCGCGATCGTCGGGGCTTCGAACAATGCCCGCACCGAAAGCCCGGCGTCCAGGGCGGTGTTGATCGCGGCGATCACCCGCATCGCAGAAAGCGAGTCTCCGCCCAGATCGAAGAACGACTCCTCGATTCCGACCCGGTCCACTCCCAGAACCTGGGCATAGATACCGGCCACAATCTCCTCGACCGCGGTGGCCGGTGCGAGGTAGTTCTCGACGTCGCGGTAGTCCGGTGCCGGCAGCGCGCGGGTGTCGAGCTTGCCGTTGACCGTCAAGGGCAAGGCGTCGATCGCCAGCACCGCGACCGGCACCATGTACGCGGGCAACCGCTCGGCCAGTGCGCTGCGCAGCTCGGCCGGATCGGCGGTGCCGGTGACATAACCCACCAAGCGCTTTTCACCGGGGCGATCCTCGCGGGAGATCACCGCGGCCTGCTCGACCCCGTCGAAGCCTGCCAGTGCGGCGCGGATTTCGCCGAGCTCAATGCGGTAGCCGCGAATCTTGACCTGCTCGTCGGCGCGCCCGACATAGTCCAGCTGTCCGTCGGCGCCCCAGCGCACCAGGTCTCCGGTCCGATACATACGGGCGCCGGGTCCGCCGAAGGGACAGGCCACGAACCGCGATGCTGTCAACGGGGACCGCGCCAGGTAGCCGTATCCGACGCCGCTGCCTGCCACGTAAAGCTCGCCGACCACCCCGGCGGGCACCGGGCGCAGCCAGTCGTCGAGCACAAACAGTGCCGACGTGGAGACCGGCGCACCGATCGGTACCGCATTCCCGGCCGACAGCGGCGCGCTCATCGCCGCGTAGATCGTGGTTTCGGTGGGGCCGTAGGCGTTGATCATCACGCGCCCGGGCGCCCACCGGTCGACCACCTCGGCCGGGCACGCCTCGCCGCCGATCAGCAGCGCCGCCGATCCCAGACCTTCCGGCGACAGCGCCGCCACCGACGACGGTGTCTGCGTCAGTACGCTGACCCGCTCGGCGATCAGCAGGGCGCCGAAATCGTCGGCCGAAGCGGTGACCAACTCGGGGACCACCACCAGCCGGTCGCCGTGCAGCAGCGCAGCCCAGATCTCCCACACCGAGAAGTCGAAGGCGTAAGAGTGGCATTGGGTCCAGACCTGTCCGGGGGGCAATCCGGCGCTCAGCGAGTCGAGTTGCGCGGCGACGTTGTCATGGGTGATGGCCACGCCTTTGGGGACACCGGTGGTGCCGGAGGTGTAGATGATGTGCGCGATGTCATCTGGTGACGGACCGGGCGGCGCGGTGGCGGGCTGGGCGTCGACCGCCGGGTCGTGGATATCGATGATCTCCAGGCCGTAAGGGTCCAGCCGGTCCGCGAGCGCGGTGGTGGTCAGTGCGGCCACCGGCGCGGCGTCGGCGAGCATGAACTCGATCCGCGTCGCGGGGTGAGCCGGGTCGATCGGCAGGTACGCGGCTCCGGTCTTCAGCACCGCCAAGATCGCGATGATGGCGTCGGCCGATCGCGAAAAGAGCAGCGCCACAGACTGTCCCGGCCCCGCGCCCCGGTCTGCTAGCAGGTGGGCCACCCGGTTGGCGTTCTCGTCGAGTTCGCGGTAGGTGAGCGAACGGCCGTCGAAGCTCACCGCTGCCGCGTCCGGGGTGCGCGCGACTTGTGCTGCGAACAATGCCGGGATCGACGCCGCGGTCGCGGGCCGCGTCAGCACCTCCCGGTTACCCAACCGGTCCACGCCGGTGTGTTCGTCGTCGTCCAGCAGATCGATCGAGGCGAGCTCGTGTTCGGGTGCCGACGCCATGGCTTTCAGCACCCGCTGCAACCGTTGCGTCAGTTCCGCGACGTCGAAGTTCGAATATGGTTGCCCGGCCCCGGCAGTGGTGACGAACTGCTCGTCGCCGGCACCGACGAAGAACAGCCCGAAGTGACCTATCGGTCCAAAGCTGGTGTACGTCGCGGTGCCCGGAACTCCGGCGAAGTTCAGGGTGATCCTGGACGGAACGAAGTTGAGGACCACTCGATTCGCCGTCTGCCCGGCGCCGCGAAGACCGCCCTCGTCCCCCAGGACCTGCACCGGAAAACGCTGATGCCGCAAAGCTTCTCGCGTTCGCTTATCGACGTGCTTGCAGAAGTCGGCAACGGTCGACCCCGGTGACGTCTTGAGCACCAGGGGAACCACCCCGGCGACCATTGCGGGAAGGGATTTGGACTCCGGGTGGACCCGCCTGCTGACCGGGAAGTCGAGCACGACCTCCGAGCCGCCGGTGCATCCGCGCACCAACAGCGCACACGCCGCCGTCAGGATCGAGGTTCGACGTACACCCAGCGTTTTGGACAGCTGTTTGATCTGGCCGACGACGGACGGATCCAGCTGAACCGGCGTGGTCGGCTGATTCGGATCCGGCCGCGAGGTGGCCGGCGCCAATCGATAGTCCGGTCCGTTCTCCGACGGCAGGTTGGCGTTCCAGTAGGCCTGGTCTTCCAGGTATTCCGCGGACGCCTCGTATTCCAGCTCGCCGCGAACGAGGTCCTGTAATGAGCCGAAGAACGCGGGCGAGCTGGCCGTGCCGGACGCGAGTGCGGTGTAGAGAGCCGCAATCCGGCGGCCGACGAGCCCAATACCCAAGCCGTCGAGGACGATGTGATGGCAGCAGGCAGACCAGTAATATTCATCGGCTTTCGTGCGGAATAACGCAAATTTGAGTAGCCGGCCATCCAGCGGCATCAGGGTGTGCTGGATCGATGACGCAATCTCGCGGGCCTCGGCCACGGGATCGCTGCAGCCGCGGAGATCGTGGAAGTCCAACTCGAATTCCGGGTAATCGACTGCCTTTTGGAAAACCTGACCGTCGACTTCGAAGAATGCGGCGCGGCACGGTTCGGCCTCGTGCAACGTTTTGCTGATTGCTTGTCTGAGCAAATCAGGCTCGACCGTGCCCTCGATTTTGATGAATAGGCCGAGTTGCCAGTCGGTGCCGGAGCGTCCCGTTTCCTGTGCGAGCCAGATATCCAATTGCCGGCGCGTCAGCGGGAGGGCACGGGCGTCAAATTCCATCCGACCGCCCCTACCCGAAAGGCTTACGCAGTAAAGGCCTTATCCGGTTCCGGGTGCCGCAGATTCCATGGCCGTGTATCGGTGCGACAGCGTGGGACGCGGCCGAAAACCGCCGCGGCTTAGGCCCTGTGGTGAACCGCTTATCCACAGGTGGCGACGTCCGCGGAAGCCCACCCCGGGCGGTGCGGATGGTCGTCGTTGACCTGGACGAATGTGTCGCCGACGGTTTGTTGCTCACCGATTCTCCCCACACGTCTAATCGACATGAGTGGAACAAACCCTAGTGGACCAAAACGGGCTCCAACAGGGGTTTCGGCAAAGTTCTTGATGTTAGCGAGGTGTTAGCCGCGAGTTTCGCGCAGGCGAGTTCACACTGCGAAACCGCTAGGGCCGCAAGCAATCTGGTTTCGTGACCGCCCAAGCCAGGGGTCCGAAAACTGCCGACAACGCTACCGGGTGGATGGCATCGGCGCTACCCGAAACCGCGGAACCGCCGCGGTCAGCGCGCCTGGCCCTGGGTGGCCAGGAAGCCCGCCACGCCACGGACGAGTGCGTCGGCGTACTTCTGCCGGCCATCCGGGGACTCCATCAGCGCCGAATCCACCGGGTTCTTCATGTTGCCGCACTCGACGAGGATCGCGGGGTATTGCGCCAGGTTGAGCCCGGTCAGGTCGGAGCGTCCGTACAGCCCGCCCTGGCCGATGTAGGTGGACGGCGGGATACCGGCGGCCTGCATCTGGTCGCGCATGATCCGCGCGTACTGCACCGACGGTCCGGCCTGCACCTGGTTGAGCGGCGGGGCCGAATAATTGACATGGAATCCGCGCCCGGACGGTGGACCGCCGTCGGCGTGGATGCTCAGGATCGCGTTGGGCCGCAACGAGTTGGCCACGTTGGCGCGCTCGTCGATACACGGTCCGAGGGCGTTGTCGTTGCCGCGGGACAGGGCGGTCCTGACGCCGAGTGCTGTCAGTGCGGCGCGAACCCGCAGCGCGGTGTCCCAGGTGAAGGTGTGTTCCTGGTAACCGCTGTTGGTCGCGGTGCCGCTGGTCTGGCAATCCTTGGTGCCGCCACGGCCGGTCGTGACCTGCCGGCCGATGGACGCGTCGTTGGCGCCGTTGTGGCCGGGATCGATGAAAACGACCATGCCGGCGATGTTGGATGGGGTCGCGGTCGCGGTCGGCACGATCAGGGTCGATGCGGCGACCAGCATGCTGATCGCCGTCTTGATGCCGACACGCCTGCTCACTCGTTGGTCCACGGCGCAAAGGTAACGTCGCGCGGTCTACGCTGGGTGTTTCGAATCGCCCGACATCCACAGGCGAAACCAACTCGAGACCAAGATGCGAAGGGATTGTCATGCAACCCGGAGGCGATATGTCGGCGCTGCTCGCTCAGGCGCAGCAGATGCAACAAAAGCTAATGGAAGCTCAGCAACTGCTCGCGAATGCCGAGATTCGCGGTCAGGCGGGCGGCGGGCTGGTCGAGGCAATCGTCAAAGGCAGTGGTGAGGTCGTCGCGGTCAAGATCGATCCCTCGGTCGTGGACCCCTCGGACGTCGAGACGTTGCAGGACTTGATCGTCGGCGCCATGGTCGACGCCTCCAAGCAGGTCACCAAGATGGCGCAGGAACAGCTGGGATCGCTGACCGCCGGCCTGAGCGCGCCGCCGGCCCCGCCCGCCCCACCGACTCAGATACCGGGGCTCTGACCTCTTAGATGTTCGAGGGACCGGTCCAGGATCTGATCGACGAACTCGGCAAGCTGCCGGGTATCGGTCCAAAGAGCGCGCAGCGCATCGCCTTTCACTTGTTGTCGGTCGAACCGCCGGAGATCGACCGGCTCACCGCCGTGCTGGCGAAGGTCCGCGACGGCGTCCGCTTTTGCGCGGTCTGCGGCAACGTGTCCGATGACGAGCGCTGCCGGATCTGCGGCGATCCGCGCCGGGACGGTTCGCTGGTGTGCGTCGTCGAGGAGCCCAAGGACGTCCAGGCCGTCGAGCGCACGCGCGAATTCCGCGGTCGCTACCACGTGCTGGGCGGCGCGCTGGATCCGCTGTCCGGCGTGGGCCCCGATCAGCTGCGGATCCGCGAGCTGCTCAGCCGCATCGGCGAGCGGGTCGACGGTGTGGATATCACCGAGGTGATCATCGCGACCGACCCCAACACCGAGGGGGAGGCGACGGCCACCTACCTGGTCCGGGTGTTGCGCGACATTCCCGGCCTGACGGTCACGCGGATCGCGTCCGGGCTGCCGATGGGCGGCGACTTGGAGTTCGCGGACGAGTTGACGCTGGGCCGCGCGCTCACCGGCCGCCGGTCCATGGTCTGACCCGTCGGAACGTCACGCGGTCACGACCGTGAAGTTGTCGCTGGCGGCCCACGCTTCTTCGAACGTCGCGACCGAGACCTGCTCGTCGCGGCCCGCGCGGGCGCCGCTGTCATTGAGGTGCACCACACCGGCGTCGTAGTCGATCCCGATGACGACCACGAAGTGGTTTTCCTTGGTGCGGTTGCCCGGCCTGTTCCAGATCACGTTGTCGTTGACCCCGACGATGATCTTGCGGCCGCGATCGAGATCGACAGCCAGCGCTTCGGTGTCCGGGTGAACGGCGCTGGCGTGCACGCCGTAGTGCTCCAACAGCGGGACCAGGTCGCGATTGCTGGTTCGGCCGCCCGGGTGGTAGATCGGCCCGGGGTGGGCCACGCTCGGGATGTTCTCCGCCGCGGCGGTGATCTCGTCCTCGCTGGGCTCGTGGCCGCTGATCTGGCCGATCACGTCGGCGACCGCCATCTCGCCGCAGTCGAGGTCCTGTTGCTGGTAGCGCCAGTAGGGCGCGGCGGCGGCCGGGTCGCCGTGCGTTCCGGCGACGAGGTGTGGGGCGGGAATGCTCGGGGCGGCGTGCGCGATTCCGGCCGCCCAGCCGGCGGCGGCCGCGGCCATCAACGCCGCGAGGGCGCCGAAGCGTACCGCCCTGGCCATGCTTGCGGGGGTGCTGGTCATGGGGACCCTTTCTCGGGCCGCCGCGGGGCGCGTCGGCGTAGCGGAAGGGTGGGCTAGTGCCCTATAAAGAACCTTGTCGCCCAGGTAGGGCGGGTCTGACGTTCCTCAGGCCTTGCTCAACTGGAACGGCCTGGTGAAGGTCTTGCCCGGCTCCGCGCCGCACCCGTCCGAGGCCGTCGTCCGGGCTTCGCCGGCGAGCGACACGGCATCGAAGCTGTAGTCGAC
The DNA here is from genome assembly GCF_900176255.2 of Mycobacterium ahvazicum. Lineage (GTDB taxonomy): Bacteria > Actinomycetota > Actinomycetes > Mycobacteriales > Mycobacteriaceae > Mycobacterium > Mycobacterium ahvazicum. The sequence goes on along the minus strand of NZ_FXEG02000005.1, from coordinate 973,365 downwards.
GGTCACCGGGGCCTGTGAGATCGATGCGCCGTTCGGGCATGGTGCCTGGGCCGTACCGCTGTGCGTCCAGCGCCCATTGGCCAGGTGGAATTCCCAGCTGATGACGAAGGTCCCGCCATCTTGCGAGGTTGCCCGGGTGCAGTCCGATCCGCAGGGGGCGAAAAGCCAGGCGGTCGATTTGCCGTTGTCCGGATAGAGCACGTTGTACCGGCCGCTCGGGACGTCCGGGTCGGCGTGTGCCGGTGCCGCCGACGCGATGAACGCGGCGAGCAGCGCGCCGCTGGCAGCGATCTTCACGACCGGCACTAGCGCGCCGCCAGTCGTTCGCGGCGCAGCAGGTCCACCTCGGGCAGTCGCAGCGGCGCCAGCTCGCCGACCACCTTGCTCAGCAGCAGGTCGGCTAGCTCCGGGTTGCGGGCCAGACACGGCCCGTGCATGTAGGTCGCGACGACGCTGCCCTGGATCACGCCGTCGAATTCGTCGCCAAGCCGGTTGCCCGCGCCCTTGACCACGGCCCCCAGCGGTGCGGCGGCGGGGCCGAGCACGGTGCCGCCGCGGTGGTTTTCAAAGCCGGTGAGCGGCTGGGTCAGCCCGGCCAGCAGCGGCTTGCTCACCAGTTCGCCGATCGTGCGCGCCTGCTGTGGCGAGGTCGTCGCGTCCAGCAAGCCCACCCCGTCCACCCGCTCTCCCGAGGACGTCTCGTACCAGTGCCCGAGCACCTGGACGGCCGCGCAGATCGACAGCACGGGTGCACCGCGCTGCGCGGCGCGCTGCAGGCCCGGGTACCGCAGCAGGTGACGGGTGGCCAATCGCTGCGCGTAGTCCTCCGCGCCGCCCAGGGTGTAGAGGTCCAGGGACTCCGGCACCGGCTCGTCCAGCGTGATCTCGACGATCTCGGCGGCGATACCCCGCAGCCGCAGTCGTTGCCGCAGCACCACCGCGTTGCCGCCGTCGCCGTAGGTGCCCATCACGTCGGGCAACACCAGCCCGATCCGCACGCTCGACTCAGCCATGACGTCCCAATGCCCGGTGCAGCTGCAGGAAGGCGGTGTAGTTGGCGACGACCTCGACGCGTCCCGGCGGGCAGGACGCGATCGCCGCCAGGGTGTCGTGCACCAGGGTGTGCTCGACGCCGGCGTACCCCAGGCGCACCGCCAGGTCGGTCCCGCGTTCGCCGGCGGCGACAACGGCCGTCTCACCGAAGTGTTCGAAGCGTACGTCCCACAGCCACGACAGATCCTCGCCGTCGGGCACCTGCCCGTTGACCGAGATGACCACCCCGGCCGCGTGTTTGTCGACCATCGACAGCGCCTCCTGCCAGCCGGCCGGATTCTTGGCCAGCAGGATCCGGGCGTCGTGCGGGCCGATCCGCACGGTCCGGTACCGGCCCGCGACCTCGTCCACTCCCGAGACCGCCGCGACGGCGGCCGCGGGGTCGGCGCCCAGCGCGACCGCGGCCGCGACGGCCTGGGCGGCATTGCCGCGATTCACCGCGCCGGGCAGCGCCAGCCGCATCGGCAGGGCCAGCCCGCCGGGCCCGTACAGCGTGCCCCCATCTTCGGGGTCGAACCACCACTGCGGGCTGGGCCGCTTGAAATCGGCGCCGGTGGAATACCAATGGCCCTGCTCGCGGACGATCACCTCGCCGCTGCGCGGGCAGCTGACCGAGTCGTTCGCCCACGTGCCGCCGGCGGCCACCCACACCACGTTCGGGGCGTCGTAGGCGGCCGAGGTCATCAGCACGTCGTCGCAGTTGGCGACGACGACGGCGTTCGGGTGACGGGCCAGCCCCGCGCGCAGCGTGCGCTCGATGACGTTGATCTCGCCGACCCGGTCCAGCTGATCGCGCGACAGGTTCAACAACACGATGACGCTCGGTTCGACGGCATCGGAGACGTGCGGCACGTGCATCTCGTCGACTTCCAGGGCCGCCAGCCCCGCGTCACGGTCGGCGGCCAGCGCGGCGACCAGGCCGGCGTCCATGTTGGCGCCCTCGGCGTTGGTGGCGACCGGTCCCAGCGTGCCGAGAGCGGCCGCGGTCATCCGGGTGGTCGTGGACTTGCCGTTGGTGCCGGTGACGATGACCGTGCGCCGGCCCGTGCCGAGCTGGCGCAGCACCGAGCGGTCCAGTGTCATCGCGACCAGGCCACCGATCATCGCGCCGGCGCCGCGCCCGGTCATCCGCGACGCCCAGCGCGCGCTCGCTCCTGCGGCGAGGGCCAGACGTGCGCGGGTGGTGACCACCCGCGCAGTTTAAGGGTGGCCGCTCGGATCCAACTAACCGCCGACACGGCCGCGCAGCGGCGCGGTGATGTCGGTCAGACGTGCGATTCTTCGTCTATGAGCCCCACAAATCCGACGCCCTGGGGCCGGCCCGCGAGCCATCCGGATGCGGGTTGGGCCGTCATCGATGTCGAGACCTCGGGTTTCCGTCCCGGTCAGGCCCGGGTCATCAGCCTGGCGGTGCTCGGGCTCGACACCGAGGGCCGCGTCGAGCAGTCCGTCGTCAGCCTGCTCAACCCCGGGGTGGATCCCGGTCCCACGCACGTGCACGGGCTGACCGCCGCCATGCTCGAGGATCAGCCCCAGTTCGGCGACATCGTCGGTGACGTGATCGAGGTGCTGCGCGGGCGCACGCTGGTGGCCCACAACGTCGCCTTCGACTACGCGTTCCTGGCCGCGGAGGCCGAGCTCACCGGCATCGCACTGCCCGTCGACAGCGTCATGTGCACGGTCGAGCTGGCCCGTCGGCTCAACCTCGGTGTCGAGAACCTGCGATTGGAGACCCTTGCCACGCATTGGGGCGTGACCCAGGAGCGGCCACACGACGCCTTCGACGACGCCCTGGTGCTCACGGGTGTGCTCGCGTCCGCGTTGGGACGGGCCCGCGAACTCGACATCTGGTTGCCGGTGCGCCCCGTCACGCGCCGTCGCTGGCCCAACGGCCGGGTCACCCACGACGAGCTGCGCCCGCTGAAGGCGCTGGCCTCGCGGATGCCGTGCCCCTTTCTCAATCCCGGGCCGTATGTCCGCGGCCGGCCGCTGGTCCAGGGCATGCGGGTGGCGCTGGCTGCCGAGGTGCGGCGCACCCACGAGGAACTCGTCGAGCGGATCCTGCACGCCGGGCTGGCCTACACCGATGTGGTCGACCGCGAGACCTCACTGGTGGTGTGTAACGCCCCCGCCCCCGAGCAGGGCAAGGGCTACCAGGCTCAGCAGCTGGGTGTGCCGGTGGTGTCCGACGCGCAGTTCATGGCCGGCGTGGGCACCGTGGTCGGAGGCACCAGCATGGAGGAGTTTGTCGACGCTGCCAGCGCCGACGACCAGCTTGCGCTGTTCTAACTGCTCCGACTGCCGACCAGATCGTTCCCGGATTCAGCATATTCTCAGCTGGCACCCGGCAACTCCCCAGCCGTTGGGCAGAGGCTGATCGTTACTATCGGCGGGCCATTACGGAGCGCAAACACGGGCTGCGCGTGGCGTTTTGGGGAAACGATCGAAAAGAAACGCCGCATTGGGGCAGTTCTCGTCGCGGCAGTGAGGAAATCTGTGGTGAGTGGACCGTTGGCGGATTTCGCCGTCGATCGGCGGGTATTGCTGATCACCGGGGTTGCGCTGTGCATCGGCGCCCTATCGGCGGGGGTGGCATGGTGTCTGGTCCAGTTGATCGGACTTGTCACCAATCTTGTTTTCTACCATAGATTTTCGGATGCTCTGGTGTCACCCGCCGCCAATGAGCATCCATGGTGGCTGATCCTGGGTGCGCCGGTTGCCGGCGGTTTGGTGATCGGCTTGATGGCTCGGTACGGGTCGGATCAGGTCCGCGGCCACGGCATGCCCGAGACCATCGAGGTGATCCTCACCGGCAGCAGCCGGGTCGAACCCAAAGTCGCTGTGTTAAAGCCAATCTCGGCGGCCATCAGTATCGGTACCGGCGGCCCGTTCGGCGCGGAGGGGCCGATTGTCATGACCGGCGGCGCGATGGGTTCGGTTGTCGCCCAGTTCCTGCATTTGACCGCGGATGAGCGAAAGATCCTGCTCGCCTCCGGCGCTGCGGGCGGCATCGCGGCCACCTTCAATGCTCCGCTGGCGTCCATCTTGTTGGCGGTCGAGTTGCTGCTGTTCGAATTCCGGCCTCGCAGCCTGGTCCCGGTCGCCGGTTCGGTCGCCGTCGCCACCGTTACGCGGCTATTCATCATGGGCGGCGCGCCGATATTTCCCGTCGCTGCACGGATGGCCGAAGTGCATTGGCAAATAGATGTTTTGGCGGTCGCGGTCGGAATCGCCGGCGCCGCAGTGGCCATCGGCGCGACGCACTTGGTCTATTGGGCCGAGGGCGCTTTTCCGCGCCTGCCGATCCACTGGATGTGGTGGCCGGCGATCGGCGGTCTGATCATCGGCGTGGGCGGGCTGATTGAACCGCGCGCTCTCGGGGTTGGTTACAACGTGATCGATGCGCTCCTCACCGGGCATGCTGGCCTGTCGCTGATCGTCGGCATCCTCGTGGTGAAGACGGCAATCTGGGCTCTGTCGCTCGGCTCGGGAACTTCGGGTGGTGTTTTCGCTCCGGTGTTCATGATCGGCAGTGCGCTCGGAGCATTCCTCGGGCACTGGTTTCCGCACGTGTTTCCAGGTTTCTGGGCGATGTTGGGCCTGGCGGCCGTGGTTTGCGGCATCATGCGGGCACCGCTGGCCGCCATCATGTTCACCCTGGAACTCACCCGAGCCTGGCCCGCGATGCTCCCGGTGATCATCGCCACGATCACCGCCTACGTGATATCCGTTCTGGTGCTGGCGCGTTCGGTGCTCACCGAGAAGATCGCCCGCAGCGGGATGCACCTCACCCGTGATTACACAACGGACCCGCTGGAAGCATTCCTGGTCGGCGAAGTGGTGCGTCCCGGGCCGTCGCCCACACCGGCGGGCGCCTCGATCAGCTCGCAGGCCACCTTGCGGCACGCGGCGAATGTCTTCGCCGAATCGGACGGCCGGCCACTGCGCGTGATATCGCCGGACGGCTGCGACCAAGGCCATCTGCTGATGAAGGATTTGCTCACCGCCCGCCTGCACGATCTCAACGAAGACACCGAACGGACACGGCACCTGACCCCGTACTTCCCCCGGCCGCCGCAGAGTGCGGTGCGACGCTGGGCATCGGCTCGGCGCAACGGCCGTGCGAGCTAACCGGCGCTCCTCGCGGTACCTCAGGGTCCGCCGCGCCAGTGTTCGATGCGATGGTGGTCCGGCATAAAGCCGTGGTCGACTCCCCACAGCACGGCCTGAGTCCGGCTCGCCACACCGATCTTGCGGTAAACGCTTCGGATATAGGACTTCACGGTGTTGGGACTGAGATAAGTCAGCCGCGCCACTTCGGCGTTGCTCTTGCCCTGGGTTATCAGCGCCAGGATCTCCGCCTCCCGGTCGCTGAGTCCTTCACCGCGTCCGGGCCAGTCGAGACCCAGTGCGCTGCGCGCCCGCGGCGGAGCCTCGCTTATCACCGTCTCACCGGCATGCACCGCCTCTAACGCTGCCACCAGTTCTCTAGCCGGCAACGCCTTCGACAGGTAACCATCGGCGCCCTTGTCGCGCGCGTGGCGAATCAGATCGGGGTGAAAGTTCCAGGTGTACACCACAACTCGGGCCGCACGGGGATTCGCCGCCAGCTCGGCGATCTCGTCGTAATCCGATTCGGGCTGTGCGAACGAGTCGTACATGACGATGTCGACGGTGTCGTCCAGGGACATGTTCGAGTCCAGTTCGGCGACGACGATGCGGTCTTTGTATCGGTCGAACATGTTGGCCACGCCCATCACGACGACGTCGTAGTCGTCGACCAGCGCCACCGTGATCGGTTCTGCGTTACGAGCGGCCATGGGCGTAGAACTTACCCCCCTAGGGGTGTAGTGCCACCACCCTTTGGGGTTGTTGTCTGGGAGATGTGTCGGGCATCCGCTCGGCCACGCAGGTACGAAACGCCGCTTGCGGCACAACGCGAAAGGCTCGCATCATGATCGGACTTATCGTTACCCTCCTCGTCGTCGGGCTCGTCGCCGGAGCGCTGGCGCGGTTGCTGGTTCCCGGCAACCAGCCGATGTCGATTCTGTCGACGATGGCCTTGGGGATCGTCGGCTCGTTCGTCGGTGGCTTCCTCGGCTATGTGCTCTTCCACAAGGATGCTGAGCAGGGCTTTTTTCAGCCCGCCGGACTCATCGGGTCCGTTATCGGCGCTGTGATCGTGTTGCTGATCTGGACTCGGGTCGGCGCCCGCACCTCCGGGCGAATTCGCTGAGGTCCACATCCACCCGCCGCGTAAGCGACCCGCTCGGCACAATTGGTGCGGAGCGGGTCGCGTCGCGGGTTATCGATCGGCGGGCAACAGGATGGTCTTGCCCGGCAACCGGCCGGCGTCGGAGGCTTCGTGGACCGCGGCGGCCTGGTTCAGCGGGCGACGCTCGGCGACGTCGATGCGCAGCTGGCCGGCGTCTACCCGGCTGACCAGGTCGGCCAACTGCCTCGCGTCGCTGCGGACGAATATCCGCTGCGCACGGACGTTTCGGCCGGTGTCCTCCGTCCCCGACGTCATGGTGCCGACGTAGAAGCCGCCGTCGGCGACCACGTCGACGAGCGCTTCGGTTTCCTGGGGCGTGGTGCTCACCAGGTTGAACACCACATCAAACGGGCCCCCGGCGACGGCGATCGGTGTCTGCGTGTAGTCGATGTAGCCGATGATCCGGTCGGCTCCGTATGCACGTAGCCGGTCCGCGCTGCGCGCCGATGCGGTAGCCGTGACGATGGCACCGGCGTGTTTGGCGAGCTGGACGGCGTAGCCACCGACCGCTCCGCCCGCGCCGTTGATCAGGATGGTCTGCCCGGCCTGCAGGCCCGCCATCTCGAACAGTGCCTGCCACGCCGTCAAGCCGACGGTCGGCAGCGCGGCCGAATCCGCCAGGCTCCCGGTCCGCGGCGCCGGCGCCAACGCCTCCGCCGGTGCCAGCACGTACTCGGCGGCGGCACCGTCGGCATCCATCGGAAGCAACGCCACGACCGCGTCACCGACGCTCCAGCCTGTTACGCCGCCGCCGAGCTCGGCGACCGTGCCCGCGACGTCGATCCCCGGCACGTGCGGGAAGGTGATCTCGTACACCTCGGACAGGTAGCCGCCGCGGATGCCCGCGTCGACCGGATTGAACGACGTCCCGGCCACTTTCACCAGAACTTGGCCGGCGCCCGGAGTCGGTCGCTGGACCTCGGAGTACTCCAGCACCTCGCTGCTGCCGTACCGGTGGTAAAGCACTGCCTTCATGATCTTCTCCGTTCCTTGTTTGCTTCGAGATTGAAGCAGTTACCCATGCAGTAACTTGCTTCGAGATCGAAGCAATCCCGAGATAACTGTGGCCTTCGTCTCTTTGCTTCGACATCGAAGCAGTACGATCGCGGCATGGTCGAACCACTCAAGCCGGAGCAAATGCGGACGTACTTCGCCCTCACCGAGGCGGTCAGCCTGCTTCAGTACGCGGTGCGCCAGCAGCTACAGGCCGAAGGCGATCTCAGCTACGTGCAGTTCGAGATTCTGGCCCACCTCGCCGACGCCGACGGGCAACTGACCATGACCGATCTGGCGGACAGAGTGGTCTACAGCCGCAGCGGCCTCACCCATCAGGCGGGACTGTTGGAGAAAGCGGGGCTTATCGCTCGCGCGGCCAGTCCGCATGATCAGCGGGCGACCATCGTCGATATCACCGAGGCGGGCCGGGCTCGTCTCACCAAAGTGCTACCCGGGCACATCGAGGTGGTGCGCGGTTTGCTGTTCGATCCGCTGTCAGACGGCGACGTCAGCAACCTCGGCGACATCATGAGCAGGGTTCGCGACCATATGCGAGCCCGCCCGCCCCGCTCCGTTGTCAGCCGCGCGATGCGCGGTTGACCGCAGACACCACAGCACGCAGCGACGCGGTGGTGATCGACGGCGCGATGCCAACCCCCCACACCGTGCGGCGCTCGCCGTTTGCATGCCGACCCGCTTCCCCCGGCTGCGCCGCGCTCGCGATCGGCATGGCGTTTGCATGCCGACCCGCTTCCCCCGGCTGCGCCGCGCTCGCGATCGGCATGACCACCGACGCCTCCACATACGCCGCGGCCTGCGCGTCGTCGCCGGAGCTCATCGCGTGTTCGGAGTAGTCGAGGACGGCGACGTCGAACCCGACATCGCCCAGCGCGTGGACGAACGCGGCGAGCGGACCGTTGCCGGCACCGGTGATCTCGGTCTCCGCCCCGTTGATCTTGACGGTCGCGGCGATCCGGGTGGTGCCGCCGTCTTCCTCCGAGGCGTCGACGCGCTGCTTGATCCGTTCCAGCGGCAGGATCGGCGCCAGGTACTCCTCGGAGAACGCGTCCCACATCTCCTTCGGCGACACCTCACCACCCTCGCCATCAGCGATCTTCTGGATCACCTGCGAGAACTCGATCTGCAGCCGCCGCGGCAGGGCCAGGCCGTGGTCGGCCTTCATGATGTAGGCCACCCCGCCCTTGCCGGACTGCGAGTTGACCCGGATCACCGCCTCGTAGGTGCGCCCGACATCGCGCGGGTCGATCGGCAGATACGGCACCTGCCAGAGCATGTCCTCGACGTCGGTGTCCGCGGCGTCGGCGTCCGCCTTCATCTGGTCCAGGCCCTTGTTGATGGCGTCCTGGTGGCTGCCCGAGAACGCGGTGTAGACCAGATCGCCGCCGTAGGGGTGCCGCTCGTGCACCGGCAGCTGGTTGCAGTACTCGACCGTGCGGCGGATCTCGTCGATGTTGGAGAAGTCGATCTGCGGGTCCACACCGCGGGAGAACAGGTTCAGCCCCAGCGTCACCAGGCACACGTTTCCGGTGCGCTCACCATTGCCGAACAGGCAGCCCTCGATCCGGTCGGCACCCGCCTGGTAGCCCAATTCGGCTGCCGCCACGGCGGTTCCGCGGTCGTTGTGCGGATGCAGGCTCAGAATCACCGACTCCCGGTTGGCCAGGTTTCGGCTCATCCACTCGATCGAGTCGGCGTAGACGTTGGGTGTCGCCATCTCCACGGTGGCGGGCAGATTGAAGATGATCGGGTGCTCCGGCGTCGGCGCGATGATTTCGCCGACGGCGTCGCAGACCTGCTTGGCGTACTCCAATTCCGTTCCGGTGTAGGACTCCGGCGAGTATTCGAAGCGCCATCGCGTGTCCGGGTATTTGGCCGCCTCTTCGACGCACTTGCGCGCGCCGTCGGTGGCGATGGCCTGTACCGCGGCGCGGTCGGCGCGAAATACCACGCGGCGCTGCAGGATTGACGTCGAGTTGTAGAAGTGCACGATCGCGCGGTGCACGCCGCGGCACGCCTCGAAGGTGCGCTCGATCAGTTCCGGACGGCATTGCGTCAGCACCTGGATGGTGACGTCGTCGGGAATCGCGCCGTCGGTGATGATCTCGCGCACGAAGTCGAAGTCGGTTTGGCTGGCCGACGGGAACCCGACTTCAATCTCCTTGTAGCCCATGGCAACCAGTAGGTCGAACATGCGGCGTTTGCGGGCCGGGCTCATCGGGTCGATCAGTGCCTGGTTGCCATCGCGCAGATCCACCGCGCACCACAGCGGTGCCTGGCTGGTGACGCGGTCGGGCCAGGTGCGGTCGGCGAGCCGGATGGCCTCCACCTCGTCAGCGAAGGGGCGGTATCGGTTGACCGGCATCGACGAGCCGCGCTGCGGATTCCACGCGGGCTGATCGGGTCGGATCGGGCCCGCGGGCTTCGTCACGGTGCGGGCTGAGGTGTATGCGTCCGGGTTGGCGGGCTGCGAAAAGTTGGTCACGGTTATTGCTCCGGGTGTCAGAAGGGACTTCAGACCGGCGCATCGCGAACACCCGCGACGGGAAGCCGGTCTGGATCAGACCCCGTCGCGGCGTCCGAGAAGGAGCACCCGCTGCACGCTGTGAACTCTACCGCGATCGGTGCCCAGGCGAAAACTACGCCCAATCGAACCCAAAACCGCAGGCTGCGGCACCCGCCAGCGGGTCTAAAAACAAGATGCGCCGCCACGTATCCTGTTGTGAACTTGAACCACGTCTGTGGGTGCGGAAGGGCAGGCAGGAAAACAGTGGCGCTCGTCGTACAAAAGTACGGCGGATCCTCGGTGGCCGACGCCGATCGGATCCGTCGTGTCGCGGAACGCATCGTCGAGACCAAAAAACAGGGCAACGACGTCGTCGTCGTGGTCTCGGCGATGGGTGATACCACCGATGACCTGCTGGATCTGGCCCAGCAGGTGTGCCCGGTGCCGCCGGCTCGCGAACTGGACATGCTGTTGACCGCCGGCGAGCGGATCTCCAACGCGCTGGTGGCCATGGCGGTCGAATCGCTCGGGGCTCGCGCCCGCTCGTTCACCGGGTCGCAGGCCGGGGTGATCACCACCGGCACGCACGGCAACGCGAAGATCATCGACGTCACGCCGACGCGATTGCAGTCCGCGCTCGAGCAGGGCGACGTCGTGTTGGTCGCGGGCTTCCAGGGTGTGAGCCAGGACAGTCGCGATGTGACCACGCTGGGCCGCGGCGGCTCCGACACCACGGCCGTGGCGCTGGCCGCGGCGCTGCACGCCGACGTCTGCGAGATCTACACCGACGTAGACGGCATCTTCAGTGCCGACCCGCGCATCGTGCCCAACGCCCGCAAGCTCGACACCGTGACCTTCGAGGAAATGCTCGAGATGGCCGCCTGCGGCGCCAAGGTGCTGATGCTGCGCTGCGTGGAGTACGCCCGTCGCTACAACCTTCCGGTGCACGTCAGGTCGTCGTACTCGGACAAGCTAGGCACCGTCGTTGTCGGATCGATCAAGGACATATCCATGGAAAGCCCCCTTCTGACCGGCGTCGCCCACGACCGTAGCGAGGCCAAGGTGACGGTCGTCGGCATCCCGGACATCCCCGGGTATGCGGCCCGCGTCTTCCGGGCCGTCGCCGAGGCCGACGTGAACATCGACATGGTGCTGCAGAACGTGTCCAAGGTCGAGGACGGCAAGACCGACATCACGTTCACCTGCTCACGCGACAGCGGGCCCACCGCGGTGGCCAAGCTGGACGCCCTCAAGGACGAGATCGGCTTCACCCAGCTGCTCTACGACGACCACATCGGCAAGGTGTCGCTGATCGGGGCGGGTATGCGCAGCCACCCCGGCGTGACCGCGACCTTCTGTGAGGCGCTGGCCGAGGTGGGCGTCAACATCGAACTGATCTCCACCTCCGAGATCCGGATCTCGGTGCTGTGCCGCGACACCGAACTAGACAAGGCCGTCGTGGCGTTGCACGAGGCGTTCGGCCTCGGCGGCGAGGAAGAGGCCACGGTGTATGCGGGGACGGGTCGATAGATATGGGCGCCGATAGGCTCGCAATTGGTGTAGTGGGCGCCACCGGCCAGGTGGGCCAGGTGATGCGCAGCCTGCTGGACGAGCGCGACTTCCCGGCGAGCACGGTGCGGTTCTTCGCGTCCGCCCGCTCGCAGGGCCGCAAGCTGGAATTCCGCGGCCAGGAGATCGAGGTCGAGGACGCCGCGACGGCGGATCCGAGCGGCCTGGACATCGCGCTTTTCTCGGCCGGCAAGACGATGTCGCTGGTGCAGGCCCCGCGGTTCGCCGCGGCCGGGGTGACCGTGATCGACAACTCGTCGGCCTGGCGCAAGGACCCCGAGGTGCCGTTGGTGGTCTCCGAGGTGAACTTCGCACGCGATGCGGCCAACCGGCCGAAGGGCATCATCGCCAACCCGAACTGCACCACGATGGCCGCGATGCCGGTGCTGATGCCGCTGCACGAGGAAGCTGGGTTGCAGCGCCTGGTGGTGTCGAGCTACCAGGCGGTATCCGGCAGCGGGTTGGCCGGTGTCGAGGAGCTGGCGACGCAGGCACGCGCGGTGATCGACGACGCCGAGCAGCTGGTGCACCATGGTCATGCGCTGCAGTTTCCGGCGCCGAAGACCTATGTCGCGCCGATCGCCTTCAACGTGCTGCCGCTGGCCGGTTCGTTGGTGGACGACGGTTCCGGGGAGACCGACGAGGACCAGAAGCTACGGCACGAGAGCCGCAAGATTCTCGGCATTCCCGATCTGCTGGTGAGCGGGACCTGCGTGCGGGTTCCGGTGTTCACCGGTCACTCCCTGTCGATCAACGCCGAGTTCGCCCGGCCCCTCTCACCCGAGCGGGCCCGAGAATTGCTCAGCGCCGCCCCTGGGGTGAAAGTGGTCGACGTGCCAACAGCTTTGGATGCCGCGGGCGTCGACGACTCGTTGGTGGGCCGGATTCGCCACGACCCCGGGGTGCCCGACGGGCGTGGTCTGGCGCTGTTCGTCTCGGGGGACAACCTGCGCAAGGGGGCTGCGCTCAACACCATTCAGATCGCCGAGCTGCTCGCCGCGCAGCTGTGACCCGCGGGTGAGCGGCGCGCGGGTATCGCTGCTCACTGCGCTGTTTTTGCTTGGGCCGCAAGCTGTTTCGATCGCACGCGCCGATCCTCCGGCGCCTGTCCCGCAGCCGATAGTGCAGCCATTGGCGCCCGGCCAGGTGTTGCGAATGGGTCCGACGGCCGGAACCGGCACTCCTACAGGCGATTACGGTGTCGGCGCCACTGATCTCTGCGAATTCCTGGAGTTTCCGACCGAACTGCTGCAGGTCTGCGGCGATAGCTTCGCCGGGCAGGGCGTGGGGTTCGGCGGCTGGTACGCGCCGATCGCGCTGCATGTCGACACGTCGTCGGTCGACGATCCCGCCGGGGTGCGCTACACCGGCGTCACCGGAACCACCAAGCCGCTGCTGGCCGACCCAACGCCTTCGGGGGATTCGCAACTGCCCGCCGGAGTCGTGCAGATCAACCGGCGTAACTACCTGATGGTCACCACGACAAAGGATCTCAAGCCGCAGAACTCTCGGTTGGTGGTAGCCGAAGCGGCGCGCGGGGGATGGCAGACAGTAGCCGGGTCGAAGCGCGACGCCACCTATCAGGGTGGTTCGCAGACCCAGATCAGCGGGTATTACGACCCGATTCCGACCGGTGACTCGCCCAGTGGCTGGGTGTATATCGTGGCCAACAGCTTCACCCGCAGTCAGTCGGTGGTGCTGTATCGGGTTGCGCCGCAGAACTTTACGGACCGTTCGCGATGGCAGGGCTGGGCGGCCGGGTCCACCGGCGGTTGGAACAAGGCGCCGACGCCGCTGTGGCCCGACCAGGTAGGGGAGATGTCCGTCCGGCAGATCGACGGAAAAACAGTGCTGTCCTACTTCAACGCCAGCAACGGCAACATGGAGGTCCGGGTGGCCAACGACCCGACGTCGCTGGGCGAGGCGCCGGTGACCACGGTCGTACAGCACGACGAATGGCCCGAGCCGGCGGAGAGCCTGCCGCCGCCGTCCGACAACCGGCTCGCGCAACCATATGGCGGCTACATATCGCCTGGTTCCACGCTCGACGAGCTGCGAATCTTCGTCAGCCAGTGGGACACTCGCGCGCGGGTGTCCGCGCCGTATCGGGTGATCCAGTTCGCGGTGAACCCGTTCAAACCGGAATAGGTCCTCAGCCGGCCGCCTCGGCGAGACCCGCGGCAAGGTCGGCACCGGAGATGCCCCGAACCCATTCCGCGAGTCCCGCCGGGTTGAGCTGCGGTTGGATCCCCGCCGTCCCGGCCGGGCCCGGCGTGGCCGCTGCCGCGGGTGCCGCCCCGACGCTGCTCGACGAGACGCTGGCGATCGGGGTGGTGGTGATGGAAACGACGCCTTGCAGGTTGGTGATGGTGGCGCCACCTGCGTCGACCGTGACGGTAACGGCCGAATTGCCGACGGCTGCGACAACACTGAGCGCTGAGGCATTACCTGGGACGGTTACCGAGCCACTGACAACCGTGCCTTCGACGGCCTGACCGGCGGCGACCGGGGCGAGCGTGACGGGATTGGCGCCGGCGGTCAGTGTGGCACCCGCGGGGTAGACGACGCCGTCCGACGTGATGGCGCCGCTGTCGAAATTGAGGATGATGCTGCTACCGGCGTTGAGGATGATCGAGGATTCGCTGCCGACCGCGGTGCCGGGTGTAGCGGTCACACTGCCGCTGCTGATGTAGGCGTCAGAGCCCGGTTCCAGGGTCACGGTGCTGCCGGCCGGCGCGGTCACGGTATCACCAACAGGGACGTTGGTCGAGGCGACCTGAGTCGCCTGCGACGAAGCCAGTTGGATCGAGGATTGCGCGCGGCCGCTGGTTGCGTCGGCAGCGGCCCGCGCGGCCGCGTCGGCCTGGCCGTTCGGGTTGGTGGTCTGCGATGGTTCGGCGAAAGCTTCCAGGGTGCCGGCGGTTTCGGACGCGGCGGCATAGCCGTACATGGCCGCGGCGTCCTGGCTCCACATCTGCATATACTGCGCTTCGGTCGCCGCGATCGATGGGGTGTTCTGCCCGAAGAAGTTCGACGCGACCAGCACCATCAGCCGCATCCGGTTCTCCACGATGACCGGCGGGGGCACCGTCATACTGAACGCGACCTCGTAGGCGGCTGCCGCGGCGTACGCCCGGGCGGCGGTCTGTGCAGCCTGCGCGGCACTGACGTGTAGCCACGTCACTTGGCGGGGCGCCGCGGCGACCATCCTCATCGACGAGGGGCCCGACCACCGCCCGCTCAGCGCGGCGATCTCCGATGAGTAGCCGCCGGCGGCGGACTCCAGCTGTGCGGCCACCGCCGCCCAGTTCGCCGCCGCCGCCAGCATTGGCCCCGAGCCGGGCCCGGTGTACATCAGTCCCGAGTTGACCTCCGGCGGCAGCAAACCAAAGTCCATGCCTTATCCCTTTTTTGAGCTAAGAGCGACCGTTTGCTCGGCACCCTAACGTGTGTCTAATAAGGCTGAGGTGAACGCGCGGTGATCCCCCGCTGAAGCCCGAAAACCGTGGTGCGCCGCAAGCGTTGCCTGGCCCGGCTGGAGCCAGCCGGGCGCCGTGGCCCCAGACCCGGAACGCTTGCGAGATCTGCGGACTGGTGCCTGTTGTGCACTAATACAGCGAAGAGGGCCGTACGCCGTCCATCTGATCGCCGCGCTAGGAGGTTGTGCAGCAATGGATTTCGCAACAATTCCGCCAGAATTCAACTCTGGCCAGTTGTATGCCGGCCCTGGAGCGGGCTCGCTGCTGGCCGCTGCGGCGGCCTGGGACGAGCTGGCCGCTGAGTTGCACATGGCGGCGGCGGGTTACACATCGGTGATCGCCGGGCTGGTTGCCGGGCCCTGGCTGGGTCTGGCATCCGCGTCGATGGCGGCCGCTGCTGCTCCCTATGTGGCTTGGATGCGCAGCGCTGCCGGCCAGGCCGAGCAGGCCGCCAGTCAGGCCAAAGCGGCTGCGGCCGCGTACGAGGTGGCGTTTGCGGCGGTGGTGCCCCCGCCGGTGATCGCGGCAAACCGCAGCACGCTGAAGGCGCTGGTGGCGACGAACATTTTCGGGCAGAACACCCCGGCGATCGCCGTCACCGAGACCGGCTACGCCGAGATGTGGGCACAGGACGCCGCGGTGATGTACAGCTATGCCGGGCTGTCGGCGGCCGCGACGACGCTGACTCCGTTCACCCCGTCACCGCAAAGTACCCGCCCGGGCGGGTACAGCGACCAAGCCGACGCGCTCGCGCGGACCACGGCCACGTCGGCCGCCACCGAGACCCAGACGGCGCTGGCGCAATTGAGTTCGGACGTGCCCACGACGCTGCAGGCGCTTGCTTCGTCCCCGACCTCCACAGCCGGCGCGGTGTCACCCGCGTCGGGAATCTTCGACGCGCTGCAGAGCCTGGACCTGATATCGCCTTCGACGTTCTTCGAGCCCGCGAGCCTGGGTGTCGCGACGAGCGAATTGGGTACCGCGTCGGGGGCATGGGCCGACGCCGCGAAAGCCGATACCGAGATCGAGGCCGCCGGCCGCGAAATCGCCGACGACCAGGATGCGCTCACCCGTCAAATCTCGGGTGCCGAGATGCGGATCTTGGGCAGGTTCGATCAGTTGGGGACCGTCGGCCAGGCGGCCTCGGCAGGGTTGGGACAGGCCGCCACGATCGGGGCGTTATCGGTGCCGCCCGGCTGGACCACCGCGGCACCGCAGCTCCGATTGGCCACGCTGGCGTTGCCGGCGACCGGCCTGGGCGCCGTGCCGGAAGCCTTCGCCGCCGGCCCGGCTGCCGTGTTCGGTGAGATGACCCTGGCAAGCATCGCCGGCCAGGCGATCAACGGCACGGTGAGTCCGGCTCGCCGTGAGCGTGTCGGGGCGGCTGCTCATCCATACTCGCCGGGCCCGTCCGCCGCGGCTGGCCAGATCAGCGGTATCGCCTCCGACATGCGTGAATTCGCTGAGCTTTTGGGCAAACTCGGTGATCTGCGCGACTCGGGGCTGCTGACCGACGAGGAGTTCAACGAGCAGAAACAACGCCTGCTCAGCCGACTCAGCTGAGCCGAACCGCCCGCGCGACGACTGGTTCATTTCCCCCATTCGGCGCCGACGAGGCTGGGCGCCCACTCGGTCGGCCATTTCGGCGTCGAGCTGGGACCGAATACCGGCGGTTTCAGCCGCTGAGCAGGGGTTTCGGCTCACAGCTGCTACATAAGTAGCGCATAGCCAGAACCATTGTTTACCCCCGCATCATTTGTCTCATGAGTGAAACATCTGAAACCCCCACTGTGCGGTCCTCGACCGCAACGGCACCGGCGCCTGCCGAGCCAGTCGTCGTCCACCGGACCCCCAGGGTCTTCCAAGCCGCGGCTTACGTCGCCATCGCCGCCGGGACCGTGTTCATCATCGCGGTCATCTTCTTCACCGGCTTCCTGCTCGGTAAGTCGACCGGGCACCACGGCCACGGCCACCACCACAAGCACCACGCGATGGTGCATCCCCACCGATTCGGCGGTCCGGGTGGCCCCGGCGGTCCGGGTTGGCCCGGTGCGAACCAGCAGCCGGGTGGACCCGGGGCCGTAACCCCCGGTGCTCCGGGGCCCAGCCAGGTTCCGTCCTCGGTCGCGCCGTCTCGCACGCCGTAGCCCAGACCCCAACCATTCAGATGCTCACGGAGTAATAGGAGGACTCCGGGGGGCCACTAATTCACACGCACTGGCCCGGCGCTCACCAGAGCGCCGGGCTACCAGTGGTTTCGCCGCAACCCGCTCGCTGATCGCATTCGGATTAATTCACAGCAACTTTGTCGCCGGAATCTGTTGCAGCAGTTGCATTCAGGGGCAGTATTCAAGCCATGAGTGAAACACCTGAACGCGGGATACAGCCGGCGGCCGTCGACACGGCTGCGCCCCCACCGCCGCATCTGGTCAAGCCACCCAAGGTCTATACGGCCGCGGCGTGGGTGGTGATCGTGGCGGGAATCGTCTTCATCTTGTCGGTCGTCTTCTTTTCCGGCGCCATGATCTTCGGATATCACAACCACCACTGCCGCCATCACCACGGCCAGATGTGGAAGCCCGGTGGCCCGGGCGGCCCCGGACCGTGGCAGTACGGCGGCCCGGGGGGCCCCGGAATGATGCCGCCCTACCAGTACGGTCCGCCTCCGGGATACGGCCCGGGTGGTCCCGGCGGCCCCGGCGCCGGCCCGACTGCTCCGGCCGCGCCCGCTCCCGCGACCAGTGCCCCCGCGCCACGTCCCTAGCACCGGTATCGCGAACGGCCCGGCGTCCCGCGAAGAGATGCCGGGCCGTTTCCTGCCCTGAACGCGCTTGCCACCGATTTGGGTTCACACTGGATGGGTACACGTCGCACGGCCCTCGGATTCAGTCCACTTAGCGAGGAGATGGCGAGATGACGGAGCGCTTCACCACGACCGATGCGGGCATTGCCGCGCCCAGTGACGACCAGTCGTTGACGGTCGGTCCCGACGGTCCGATCCTGCTGCAGGACCACTACCTGATCGAGCAGATGGCGCAGTTCAATCGGGAACGCATCCCGGAGCGTCAGCCGCACGCCAAGGGTGGTGGCGCCTTCGGTCATTTCGAGGTGACCAATGATGTCAGCCAGTACACCCGGGCCGCGGTATTCCAGCCCGGCACCAAAACCGAGATGCTGGGCAGGTTTTCGACCGTGGCCGGCGAACGCGGCAGCCCAGACACCTGGCGCGACCCGCGCGGCTTCGCGCTGAAGTTCTACACGACCGAGGGCAATTTCGACATGGTCGGCAACAACACGCCCGTGTTCTTCATGCGCGACCCGATGAAGTTCCAGCACTTCATCCGTTCCCAAAAGCGGATGCAGGCAACGAATTTGCGTGACCACAACATGCAGTGGGACTTCTGGAGCCTGTCGCCGGAATCCGCGCACCAGGTGACCTGGTTGATGGGCGATCGGGGAATCCCCAAGACGTGGCGCAATATGAACGGCTACAGCAGCCACACCTACAGCTGGATCAACGCCGGCGGTGAGATCTTCTGGGTGAAGTATCACTTCATCACCGATCAGGGCATCGAGTTCCTGACCCAAGAGGACGCCGACCAATTGGCCGGTGAGGACGGCGATTACCACCAGCGGGACCTCTACGACTCGATCGAGAGTGGCAACTTCCCGAGCTGGACGCTGAAGATGCAGATCATGCCGTACGAGGAGGCCAAGACCTACCGGATCAACCCGTTCGACCTCACGAAGGTATGGCCGCACGGCGACTACCCGCTGATCGACGTCGGCAAGATGACGTTGAACCGCAACGTCACCGACTACCACACCGAGATCGAGCAGGCCGCGTTCGAGCCCAACAACACCGTGCCCGGCACCGGTCTCAGTCCGGACAAGATGCTGCAGGCCCGCGGCTTCTCCTACTCCGACGCGCATCGCGCCCGGTTGGGGGCCAACTACCGGCAGATCCCGGTCAACGAGCCGAAGGTGGAGGTCAACAGCTACTCCAAAGACGGCGCGATGCGGATGAAGAACGTGTCGGATCCGGTATATGCGCCCAACTCCTACGGCGGCCCGCAAGCGGACCCGCAGCGCGCTGCCGAGGTGCGTTGGCAGGCAGACGGCGAGATGATCCGCGCCGCATACACGCTGCGCGCCGAGGACGACGACTTCTCGCAGGCCGGCACCATGGTCCGCGAAGTTCTGGACGACGCGGCCCGGGATCGCTTGGCCCACAACATCATTGGGCACGTATCCAAGGGTGTCAAAGAACCGGTGCTGTCCCGGGTCTTCGAGTACTGGCGCAACGTCGACCCCGATCTCGGCAAAAAGGTCGAGGAGGGCGTTCGGGCTCAATAGTTGTGGCGCCATCAGGCGCCCTGTTCGGCACGGGCCGCCGCCCTGGCATGATCGAGATTCATGATGCGGATCTCCGCTGTGGCGGTAAGCGTCGGTCTGGGCTTGGGGGCGGCTTCGGGTGTGCCCGTCGCGGCGGCTCATCCATCCGATCCCGGGGTGGTGTCGTATGCGGTCCTGGGCAAAGGGTCGGTGGGCAACATCGTCGGCGGGCCGATGGGGTGGGAAGCGGTGTTCACCGCGCCGGTGCAGGGCTTCTTCGTCGACTTGGCCGACTGCAACAACTGGGCCGACATCGGACTGCCCGACGTGTACGACGATCCCGACCTGGCGTCCTTCAACGGGGCCACGTCGCAGACGTCGGCCAACGATCAGACCCATCTCGTCAAGCAGGCCGTCGGCGTGTTCGCCACCAACGATGCCGCAGGCCGGGCATTCCATCGGCTGGTGGACCGCACCGGGGGCTGCTCCGGCCAGACCACCACGATGCACCTGGACAACGGGCAGACGCAGGTGTGGTCGTTTGCCGGCGCACCGGCCACCGCGACCGACGCGAACTGGACCAAGCAAGAAGCGGGCACCGATCGTCGCTGCTTCAATCAAACCCGGCTGCGTGAAAATGTGTTGCTGCAGGCGAAGGTTTGCCAGTCTGGCAACGCGGGGCCCGCGGTCAATGTGCTGGCCGGGGCGATGCAAAACGCGCTGGGGCAATAATCGGTGAAGTGGGTATGCAGGTAAGCCGTGCGGCGAGAACCTGCGGGAACGGGAATATGTCGGGGCGATCTGGAAGATGAAGAGACGGCGGCTATCGTTCGGATAGCTGCCCAACTTGGCGCTCGGCCCGGTGATGTTCCGGCGTGGTCGGGCCCGGAGGGATCGTGATATGACGCTCGCCGCTATCACCGCCGCGGCCTCGCAGCTAGATGCCGCCCGCCCGGCCGACTCCGAATTGACCAGTTCCGAGGAAGCCGCCCAGTACATCGCCGATGGCTGTTTGATCGACGGCCCGCTGGGGCGCGTCGGGCTGGAGATGGAAGCGCATTGCATCGACCCGGTCGATCCCTACCGGCGGCCGAGCTGGGACGAGATCACCGAGGTCATCGACCAGCTACCGCCACTGCCCGGCGGCAGTGCGGTGACCGTCGAGCCCGGTGGCGCGGTCGAACTGTCCGGGCCGCCCGAGGACGGCGTCGTCGGCGCCATCGAAGCGATGAGCAACGACCAGGCCGTGCTGCGCAAGGCCTTCGCCAATGCCGGGCTGGGACTGGTCTTTCTGGGTGCCGACCCGCTGCGGGCACCCGGGCGGGTCAACCCGGGCGCGCGTTATCGCGCAATGGAGGAGTTCTTCGCCGCGAGCAACTCCGCCGACGCGGGCGCGGCGATGATGACGTCGACGGCCTCGGTCCAGATCAACCTGGACGCCGGCCCGCAGGCGGGCTGGGCGGCGCGGGTCCGGCTGGCGCACGCGCTGGGCCCCACGATGATCGCGATCGCCGCCAACTCCCCGATGCTGGGCGGCGACTTCTCCGGGTGGGTGTCCACCCGGCAGTGGGTGTGGGGCCAGATGGACTCCGCGCGCTGCGGGCCCATCCTGGGCGCCAGCGGGGACGACCCCGGCACCGACTGGGCGCGCTACGCACTGAAGGCACCGGTGATGATGGTGCACAACCCGGAAGTCCCGGACTTCCGAGCGCTCACCCACTACGTGTCCTTCGCCGATTGGGCGGACGGCTCGGCGCGGCTCTGCGATCGTCGGCCCACCCTCGCCGATCTCGACTATCACCTGACCACGCTGTTCCCGCCAGTGCGTCCCAGGCAATGGCTGGAGATCCGCTACCTCGACAGCGCACCGGACGCCCACTGGCCCGCGATCGCGTTCACGCTGGCCGCGCTGCTCGACGACCCGGTCGCGGCCGACGCCGCCGCCGCGGCGGTCGAACCCGTGGCCACCGCGTGGGACAACGCAGCGCGGCTCGGGTTGAGCGACCGGCGCCTGTACGAGGCCGCCATCGCCTGTGTGGCCATCGCGGCCGCGAAGGCGCCGCCCGAGCTCACCGACGCGATGGACCGGCTGATCCGCAACGTCGAGCGGGGCCGATGTCCCGGCGACGACTTCTCCGACCAGGTAATCGACCACGGCATCGCGGCCACGGTGTCGCAGTTGGCGCAAGGGGGGCTGTGACTCCGCGACAACGGATCGCCGACGATCTGGAGCGGGCGCGCACGCGCACGCTGCGGTTGGTCGATTTCGACGACGCCGAACTGTGGCGTCAGTACGACCCGTTGATGAGCCCACTGGTGTGGGACCTCGCGCACATCGGTCAGCAGGAGGAACTGTGGCTGCTGCGCGGCGGTGACCCGAGCCGCCCGGGGATGCTGGATCCGTCGGTCGAAGGTCTCTACGACGCCTTCGAACACTCCCGCGCCAGTCGCGTCGATTTGCCGCTCCTATCTCCCGACCAAGCCCGATCTTATTGCCGCACAGTGCGTTCCGCCGCGCTGGATGCGCTGGACGCATTGCCTGACGACCCCGCCGCAGACCGCGCGGCCTTCGTCTACGCGATGGTGGCCAGCCACGAAAACCAGCACGACGAGACGATGCTGCAGGCGTTGAACCTGCGCACCGGCGCCGCGCTGCTGCGTGACCCCGCCGTCCTGCCCGGGGGCAGGACGGGCCTGGCCGGGACGTCGGTGCTGGTGCCCGGTGGCCCGTTCGTGCTGGGCGTGGACGCCACCAGCGAGCCGTTCTCGCTGGACAACGAGCGCCCCGCCCACATCATCGATCTGCCGGCGTTCCGCATCGGCCGGGTCCCGGTCACCAACGGCGAATGGCAGCAGTTCATCGACGACGGCGGCTACCGGGACCGGCGCTGGTGGTCGGACCGCGGCTGGGAGCACCGCTGCGGCGCGGGGCTCGGCGCGCCGCAATTCTGGGGGCCCGACGGTCGCACCCGCACCCGCTTCGGCTACATCGAAGACATTCCGGCCGACGAACCCGTGCAGCACATCACCTACTTCGAGGCCGAGGCATACGCGGCCTGGGCGGGCGCGCGGCTGCCCACCGAAATGGAATGGGAGAAGGCTTGCGCGTGGGACCCCGTCACCGAGTCCCGGCGTCGCTACCCCTGGGGAGCGCAGGACCCGTCGCCGGAGTTCGCCAACCTCGGCGGCGCCGCGCTGCGGCCGGCCCCGGTCGGCGCGTACCCCGCCGGCGCGTCGGCGTATGGCGTCGAGCAGATGCTGGGTGACGTCTGGGAGTGGACCAGTTCACCGTTGCGGCCCTGGCCCGGCTTCGTCCCGATGATCTACGACCGCTACTCCCAGCCGTTCTTCGACGGCGACTACCGGATTCTGCGCGGCGGATCGTGGGCCGTCGAATCCGCGATCCTGCGGCCGAGTTTCCGCAACTGGGACCACCCGATCCGTCGTCAGATCTTCTCCGGCGTCCGCCTGGCCTGGGATGTCCCCGACGCGGGGGACTGCGCCTGATGTGTCGTCACCTCGGCTGGCTCGGCGCCGACGTCAGCGTCTCCTCGCTGATTCTCGATCCGCCCTTCGGCCTGCGCGTGCAGTCGTATTCCCCGCGCCGGCAGAAGCACGGCTTGATGAACGCCGACGGTTGGGGCGTCGGGTTTTTCGATCGTTCGTCCGGCGGCACTCCAGCAGACGGTGTGCCGCGGCGCTGGCGCAGCACCGCCCCGCTGTGGGGCGACACGTCACTGGAATCGGTCGCGCCCGCGCTGCGCAGCGGCTGCGTGGTGGCCGCGGTCCGTTCGGCGACCGTCGGCATGCCGCTGGACGTCAGCGCGACGGCACCTTTCACCGACGGACAGTGGCTGCTGTCGCACAACGGTGTCGTCGATCGCGGCGTCCTGCCCTTGACCGCGACAGCCGAATCCGTCTGCGACAGTGCGATGTTGGCAGCCACCATATTCTCGCTGGGGCTCGAGGTGCTCGGCGAGACCATCGCGCAGATCGGGACTCTCGATCCCAACGCCCGGCTGAACGTCTTGGCCGCCAATGGGTCTCGCCTGCTGGCTACCGCCTGGAGGGACACCCTGTCCATCCTGCGCCGCGACGACGGTGTGGTGCTGGCCAGCGAACCCTACAACGACGACTCCGAATGGGAGGACGTACCCGACCACCACCTTGTCGAAGTGAGCACTAAAGGCGTAACGATGACCCCGCTGGACGAGCCGAAAGGATTTTGATGACACTGACGTTGTCCAACCATCTCGCCGCCGACTCGGCGTACCACGCATTGCGCCGCGACGCGCTCGACGGTCTGCAGCGCACGCCGAAGAGCTTGCCGCCCAAGTGGTTTTACGATTCGGTCGGTAGTGATCTCTTCGACCAGATCACCCGCTTGCCGGAGTATTACCCGACTCGGGCCGAGGCGGAGATCCTGCGCGGCCGGGCCGCCGAGATCGCCTCGGCCAGCGCGGCCGACACCCTGGTCGAACTCGGCAGTGGCACCTCGGAGAAGACGCGCCTTTTGCTGGACGCGCTGCACGGCCGCGGATCGCTGCGCCGTTTCGTACCGTTCGACGTCGACTCGACGATCTTGTCGACCGCGGCGGCCGCCATCCAGCGGGAGTATGCGGGTGTCGAAATCAAAGCTGTCTGCGGCGATTTCGAGGAGCACCTCGGCGAGATTCCGCGCGGCGGTCGGCGCCTGTTCGTGTTTCTCGGGTCGACGATCGGCAACCTCACGCCCGGGCCGCGGGCGGAATTCCTCAAGTCCCTCGCCGACGTGATGCAGCCCGACGACACCCTGCTGCTGGGCACCGACCTAGTCAAGGACATCGGTCGGTTGTTGCGCGCCTACGACGATTCCGCCGGGGTGACGGCCCGGTTCAATCGCAATGTGCTCGAGGTCGTCAACCGCGAACTCGACGCCGATTTCGACGTCGAGGCCTTCCGGCACGTGGCGCGCTGGAACGCCGACGAGGAGCGCGTCGAGATGTGGCTGCGGACCGACCGGCCGCAGACGGTCCGGGTCGGCGCCCTGGACCTGACCGTCGAGTTCGCCGCCGGCGAGGAGATGCTGACCGAGGTGTCGAGCAAGTTCCACCCGGGTGGCGTGAGCGCCGAGTTGGCCGGCGCCGGACTGCGTCGCGTCCGCTGGTGGACCGACGCCGCAGGCGATTTCGGGTTGTCGTTAGCGGTCAAGTGAGCGATGGCGGGTCGCTGGCCGACCGATGGCGGGAGGCCCGCCCGCCCGTAGCCGGTTTACACCTGGACAGTGCCGCCTGCTCGCGCCAGAGTTACGCGGCCATCGACGCCGCCGCGCAGCACGCCCGCCACGAGGCGGAGGTCGGTGGATATGTCGCGGCGCAGGCCGCGACACCGACGCTCGACGCCGGGCGTGCCGCGTTCGCCGCCCTGGCCGGGATGACCGACGCCGAGGTGGTCTACACGACGGGATCGCTGCATGCGCTGGATCTGCTGCTGGGCAGCTGGCCCGCCGAGCGCCGGCGGCTGGCCTGCCTGCCGGGCGAATACGGTCCCAACCTCGCCGTGATGGCTGCCCACGGATTCGACCGGCAGTTGTTGCCGGTCCTCGAGGATGGCCGCCTCGCGCTCGACGACGCGGCCTACGCCCTCGGCGACGACCCGCCCGATTTCGTCCACCTAACCCCGGTCGCCAGCCATAGCGGTGTCGTGCAACCGATTTCGATGATCGCGAAATTGTGTCGCGAGTTGGGGCTGCCGCTGGTCGTCGACGCCGCCCAGGCGCTGGGCCAGGTCGACTGCGCGGTCGGCGCCGACGTCACCTATTCCTCGTCGCGCAAATGGATCGCGGGTCCACGCGGGGTGGGCTTCCTGGCGGTGGAGCCCGACGTGATGCGGCGGCTCCATCCCCGACTGGCCGCCCCGCAGTGGTCTGGGTCATTCTCGGTGGCCCAGCAGCTCGAGTTCGGCGAAGCCAATATTGCTGCGCGAGTGGGTGTTTCGGTGGCGTTGGGTGAGTATCTGGCGTTCGGTCCCGATGCGGTGCGCGCGCGACTGGCCGAACTCGGCGGCATCAGCCGCACGACGCTGGCTGACGTACCGGGGTGGGCGGTGCTCGAAGAGGTCGAAGAGCCCAGCGCCATCACTACTTTGGCGCCGGTCGAAGGCGCCGACCCGCAGACCGTGCGGGACTGGTTGCTCGCCGAGCGGCGAATCCTGACCACCTTCGCCGGTGTGCAACGGGCGCCACTGGAGATGACCGCGCCGCGGCTGCGGATCTCGCCACACGCCGACACTACCGCCGACGATCTGGAACGCTTCGCCGAAGCGCTGATCGCCGCGACCGCCGCAACGGCGACGTGACGGAAGCCGCGATGTCCACCCTGACCTGGCTCGGCGTACCTGGTGACGAAAGTTCCTGGAGTGCACTGGGATTCGTTGTGAATGACGGCACGATCCGGATCGGACGGGTGGGCTGTGCGCTAACGGTCGAGCGGGGCTGGGGGTTCGACGAAATCTGCGCGCAGCCCGACGCCCTCGGGGTGCCGACGGCGGTCCACCCGCCGGTGACCGGCGCGGTGCACCCTTGCGGTGTCACTCACGTCGACCACATCGTCTACACGGTGCGCGAATTGGAGGCTGCCATCACCGCTCTCACCGCGGTGCTCGGTGCGCCGCCGCGTCGACGGTTCCACCCGCGGGGTGCCCAAGGTCCCGAGATGGCGTTCTACCGGGTCGGCGAAGGCTTCATCGAGGTGGTTGCCGCGGGCGGCGAGCCGGCGCTGATCGGGCTCGCGCTTTGGTCGCCCGACCTGGACGCCACCGTCACCGCGATTCGTGCAGCCGGCGGTCCGATCGGTGATCCGAAACCCGCGGTGCAGGGCGGGCGGATCGCCGGCGTATGGCAGGGCCACCTGGACTGGGGTCTGGCCATTATGGGGCCGTGACCTGAATCAGCCTGCCTTGTGCGCCGTCAGCAGATAAGCGGGAAGCTTCGTCCGTCCCTTTTCGTCGCGGTCGTGCGGCGGGAACTGGAACGGCGCGTCGGGCATGGCGTGGATGTTCGCGTGGATGTAGGCGGGCCGAATCTCGTCGATCTCCCAGTATTTGCTCACCGCGGCGCGCAACTCGTCCTCGTCCACCTCGTTGGGCTTCTCGTCCATCTCGGCAGGGAAGGCACCCTTGGCGAACACGAGCACGTAATAGTTGGCGCCCGGGGCGGCCGCGCGGTGCACCGAACGCAGGTAGTCGTCGCGGCCCTCAACCGGCAGCGAGTGAAACAGCGTGCTGTCGGCGATCGTCGCGAACCGGCCCTCGGAGCCGGGCGGGTAGTCGGTGAACGAGGTGATGTCGGCCTGGACGAAGCTGGCGGTGCGCAAGCCGCGTTCCTCGGCGGCCTTGGTGGCCGCCGCGACAGCGGTAGGCGTGAGGTCGATGCCCACCACCGTGTAGCCCTGGGCGGCCAGCGTCAACGACAGCTCGGCGACGCCGCAACCGGCGTCCAGCACGTCGCTGTGGAATTTCCCGGCCGCGATCAATGCGGCCAATTCGGGCTGTGGCTCACCGATATTCCACGGCGGAGGCCCCGCGAACTCGCCCTGCTCCCGATAAGCGCTGTCCCAGTCCATGACCTCGTCGGTTGCCATGAATCCAACCTACCCGCGGTCAGCAGGGCCAGGTGTGGACCGGTTCGTTGGCGTGCATGTGGTCGCAATACCGGCGCAGCATCTCGGCCAGCGCCGCGCGCCGCGTCATGCCGGAGTCCTGCAGCGCGCGCACCGTTGCCACCTGCCAGCTGGCCCCGTTGCGGCCGGCCTTGGCCCGGCCCTCGACGACGCCGAGGAAACGGTCGCGCACCTCGACGTCTACCCCCCACCGGCGCAGTCCTTCGTCGGCGATCGGTAGCAGCGTGTCCAGTACCAACTTGGTCGCCGCCACCTCACCGAGCCCGGGCCAATGCAGCACGGTGTCCATCCCGTGGCGGGCCGCTTCGAGAAAATTGTGATGCGCCGCAGCGAAACTCATCTTCGCCCACAGCGGGTGCTCTTCCTCGGACAAGGTGCGCAGCGTGCCGTAGAAGAACGCGGAGTTGGCCAGCATGTCTATGACGGTGGGCCCGGCCGGCAACACCCTGTTCTCCAGCCGCAGGTGTGGGCGCCCGTCGACCACGTCGTACACCGGCCGGTTCCATCGGTACACGGTGCCGTTGTGCAGGCGAAGTTCGGAAAGCCGGGGGATGCGGCCCGCGGCGATCTCGGCGGCCGGATCCTCGTCGGACAATTCGGGCAGCAGGGACGGAAAGTAACGGATGTTCTCCTTGAACAGCTCGAGGATCGAGCTGATCCAGCGCTCGCCGAACCACACTCGCGGCCGCACCCCTTGAGTCTTGAGTTCCTCGGGCCGGGTGTCGGTGGACTGCGCGAACACCTCGATACGGGTCTCCGACCACAGCTGATGACCGAAGAAGTAGGGCGAGTTGGCGCCGAGCGCCAGCTGCGGGCCGGCCATCACCTGCGCCGCGTTCCAGTTCGGGGCGAAGTCGTCGGGAGCCACCTGCAAGTGCAATTGCATGCTGGTGCAAGCGGATTCGGGAGCAATGGTCACCGATTCCCAACTCAGCGGCTCCGGGCCGGAGATATGTATCGGAATGTCCTCACCGCGCGCACTGAAGATCGAGTCGTTGAGCGCGGCGTACCGCCTCGAATCGCTCATCCAGCCGTCGCGCGACAGATGCTCGGGCATCAGCGTCGGCAGGATGCCGATCATCACTATGCGGGTGCCCTCGGCACCGGCCTTGGTCTGCGCGTCGTTGAGGCTGGCCCGCACTTCTGCCTCCAAGTCCAATCCGGTGTGTCCCGGCAGCGGGCGGGGAGGCACGTTGAATTCGATGTTGTAGGCGCCTAATTCCTTCTGGTAGGCCGGATCTGCGATGGCATCGAGCACCGGCCGGTTCGACATGGCGGGCTGATAGTCGGCATCGACGAGATTGCATTCGATCTCCATGCCGGTAAGCGGACGGTCGGAGTCGAAGCGTGACTGGGCGAGCATCGTCTCGAAGACGTCGAGACACAGCTGCACCTTGCGCCGGTACTCCCGCGCGTGGGCGCGGTCGTACGTGGTGCGCTTGACCTCTTCGCCCACATCGCCGATGGAACAGGGTTACCGGCGGTAGCGCAAGGGCGACCGGACTCCTCGGCGGCGGATTGCGCCGGCGCGGGTGCGCCCACCAATCGCGAATCGGGTCGGTTAGCTGCAGATCTGGTGGGCCGGTCCTCCATCATGGACGATGGCAGGAACGTGTCGCAGTTCACGACGAAGGAGACAGGTGGCCGAGTTCGTCGCAGCTATCGATCAAGGCACCACCAGTACCCGCTGCATGATTTTCGATCACGACGGCGCCGAGGTCGCACGTCATCAGCTCGAGCATGAGCAAATCCTGCCGCAGGCCGGCTGGGTCGAGCACAATCCGATCGAGATCTGGGAACGTACCTCCTCGGTATTGATGTCGGTGCTCAATACCTCGAAGTTCTCAACGAAAGACATTGCCGCGCTGGGAATTACAAACCAACGCGAGACGACTCTGGTGTGGAATCGGCGCACCGGCCGGCCGTATTACAACGCGATCGTCTGGCAGGACACCCGTACCGACCGGATCGCGTCGGCGTTGCAGCGCGACGGGCGCGGCGACGTGATCCGCCGAAAGGCCGGCCTGCCGCCGGCCACCTATTTCTCCGGCGGGAAGCTGCAGTGGATCCTGGAGAACGTCGATGGCGTGCGCGCGGCGGCAGAAAACGGTGACGCCTTGTTCGGCACCCCGGACACCTGGGTGTTGTGGAATCTGACCGGCGGTGTGCGGGGCGGGGTGCACGTCACCGACGTGACCAATGCCAGCCGGACCATGCTGATGGACCTGGAAACGCTGGACTGGGACGACGAGCTGTTGTCGTTCTTCTCGATTCCGCGCGCGATGCTGCCGGCGATCGCGTCGTCGTCACCCACGCAGCCCTACGGCGTCACGACCGCGGATGGGCCGCTCGCCGCCGAGGTGCCGATCACCGGCGTGCTGGGTGACCAGCACGCCGCGATGGTCGGGCAGGTGTGTCTGTCCGCGGGAGAGGCGAAAAACACCTATGGCACCGGCAATTTCCTGCTGCTCAATACCGGCGAGACCATCGTGCGCTCCGACAACGGGCTGCTGACCACGGTCTGTTACCAGTTCGGGGACGCCAAGCCCGTCTACGCGCTGGAGGGCTCGATCGCGGTCACCGGCTCGGCGGTGCAGTGGCTGCGCGATCAGCTCGGCATCATCAGCGGTGCCGCGCAAAGCGAATGGCTGGCCCGCGCGGTGCCGGACAATGGCGGGGTGTACTTCGTCCCGGCGTTCTCCGGGTTGTTCGCCCCGTACTGGCGTTCCGATGCGCGCGGTGTGATCGTCGGGCTGTCGCGGTACAACACCAACGCGCATCTGGCCCGCGCGACGCTCGAGGCGATCTGCTATCAGAGCCGCGACGTGGTGGACGCGATGGCAGCGGATTCCGGTGTGCGCCTTGAGGTGCTGAAGGTCGACGGCGGCATCACCGGCAACGAGCTGTGCATGCAGATCCAGGCCGACGTGCTGGGCGTGGACGTGGTGCGGCCGGTGGTCGCCGAGACCACCGCGTTGGGTGCCGCGTATGCGGCCGGGTTGGCCGTCGGGTTCTGGGCCGACCCCTCCGACCTGCGGGCCAACTGGCAGGAAGACAAGCGGTGGACGCCGGCTTGGGACGACGATCAGCGCGCGCAGGGATATGCGGGCTGGCGTAAGGCGGTGCAGCGCACGCTGGATTGGGTCGACGTGTCGTAGCGAAGTGCCCGTCGGCGAATGGCCGACGGGCACTTGCCAGCGCAAGGTCAGTCCTCGCCGAGGATGCCGTAGACCTCGCGGCGCGCGTTGTTCAGAATCTCGATGATGCGCTGCTGCTGTTCGGCGGTGGCGGTGTGCGCGGATTGCGCGACCGCCCCGAACAGCTGGCCGATGGCCGACCGCAGGTTCATCTGGCCGGGGTCGGCGCCTTCGGCGATCTCGTCCCACGGCGGGGTCTCGACCTTCTCGGCGGCCGCGCGCCCTTCTTCGGTCAGCTCGAAAAGCTTCTTGCTGCCGTCGGTTTGGCTCGCGGTGATCAGGCCCTCGTCGTCGAGCAGTTGCAGCGTCGGGTACACCGAGCCAGGGCTGGGCTTCCAGATTCCATTGCTGCGTTCGGCGATCTGCTGGATCATCTCGTAGCCGTGCATCGGCCGCTCGGCGAGCAGTGCCAGGATGGCCGCCCGCACATCACCGCGTTTGCCGCGGTTGTGGCCGCCGCGACGCCAGCCGCCGCGTCGTCCGCCGGGCCCGAAACCGAACCCGGGGCCAAAGCCCGGCCCGAAGCCGGGGCCGAAGCCCGGGCCGAAACCGGGGCCGAAGCCCTGATCGCCGGCCTGGTCGCGGAGGGTTTCGAAGAATTCCCGCCGGGCCTGTCGCCGTGTGCCGTGTAGCGCACGTCGCTGCTCACGGCCGTGGCCGTGGCCGGGGCCGAAGCCGAATCCAGTGCCGGGATGACCCGGGAATGGTCCCTCAGGGGGAGTGAATGGGTTGCTCATTGTCTAGTCCTCAATGTTTTCGGGTTGCGCACTGTCTGTGCGCTTCGGAATATCACGATATATCGCAAACGATCGCGATGCAACGACGGATTCCGGGCAGCTTCGGATCGAAGCGATATTTTGCGGCGCTGAACTGCGGAAAAGACTCGTTGCGAGGTTTCGTTTGTCCCGGATGGGCGACGGGTACGGACTTCGGGATGAACGCAGAGAACCCGACGTTCAGCGACACGCATCGCAGGGCACCGGGGCGCCACGACGACGGCCAGGACCGGCCCGTGTGGCCGTGGGTGAACTGGGGTTTGGCGCTGTCGACGGTGCCCGCCGCCGCGATCGTCATGCTCTTCGCGCTCGGCGCCGCGATGAGTAACGACGGATGCACCGGCCGCAGCTGCCCCAACCTGGGCGGCGGAATTGATTTCGGCGTGGCCTTTTACGGGGCGCCGCTGGTGGCCTTCGTCGTCATCCTGATCACGTTTTTCACGGCCAAACGCCGCGGCGGCATCGCGGTGCCGCTGCTCGGATGGGCGTTATTGGTCGCCGATGTGGCGCTGATGGCGGCCTCTGTCGCGCGCTAGTCGCGAGGTGACTAGCGCGGCGGCGCGAAGCCGCCCGTTTGCTGTTCCTGCTGCGGCGGCGTCGGCTGCGGTGCTGCCGGCTGTGGCCACGGGACCGGTGCCGGCTGCGGCATGGCTGCCGGCGGTGCGGCGGGCCACCCGGGCGGAGCGTGGAATTGCGGCCCGGCAGTCCAGGGTCCCGGCGGTGGGGCCGGTGGCATGGCCGTGCGCAACCGCGCCAGCTCGCGACGGTGGCGTTCGGCCAGGACAGCGGCCAGGATCTGCTCGGGCGCAGTGCCGGGCGGCGGCGGCGGTGCGATCCGGGAGACCACATCGCCGGCGATTCGGTAGGACATCTGCATGCGCAGCGCAGGGTCGAGTTGGTGTGCGCGGGAAAGGAATTGGCGCGCGACTTCGGCCTGGCCGGCATCGAGATTCGACAACTGCAGCGACGACGCCCACCACGCCAGCGACGGAGGCATCATCGGGGGCGGCCCCAATCGTGGCCCGCGTTCACTGACGACGACCGTGCCGGCGAAGATGTCCCCGACGCGCTTGGCCTTCGACGAGAAAATGCTGCAGATCACGGCCGGGCTCCCGGCGAGCATCCAGATTTCCACCACCGATGCCAGCGCGCGAAAAAGGGCCTGCCGGAAGCGTTCCGGGCCGCCGTCGTCGGACACCACGCGCAAGCCCATGATGATCTTGCCTACCGAGCGTCCCCTGGTGGCCGTTTCGAATGCCATCGGATAGCCGACCATCACCAGCACCGTGAAGATGATCAGGATGGCCCCGCTGAGCGCGCCGTCGAATTGGGTCAGCGTCGCCGCCCAGAGCATCAGCCCGACGACGTACAGGAGGAAGATCACCGTGATGTCGATCAGCGCGCTCAGGGCTCGCACCGGCAGCTGGGCGATCTGCACGTCCAGCACCACGGCGTCCCCGGTCACCACCTCCGACATAACACCGAACGGTACAGGTTCGCCGGGTGCGACCGGCTGTCGTCGGTGACCCCGAAAAACCGATTAGGCTGCCAAAGGTGGACGTCGACGCATTCGTGCTGACCCATCGCCCCACTTGGGACCGGCTTGACCAGTTGATCAAGCGGCGCAGGTCACTGACGGGCGCGGAGGTCGACGAACTCGTCGAGCTTTACCAGCGAGTGTCCACCCATCTGTCGATGCTGCGGTCGGCGTCCTCGGATTCGCTGATGATCGGTCGACTGTCCAGCCTGATCGCGCGTGCCCGTTCCGCGGTCACCGGCGCCCATGCGCCGCTGACCAGCACGTTCACCAGGTTCTGGACGGTGTCCTTCCCGGTGACCGCATACCGTGCCTGGCGGTGGTGGTTGGCCACCGCGGTGGCCTTCTTCGGCGTCGCGGTGATCATCGCGGTATGGGTGGCGAACAATCCCGATGTACAGGCCGCGGTCGGAACACCCAGCGACATCGACCATTTGGTCAACCACGACATCGCCGAGTACTACAGCGAACATCCTGCCGCGGCGTTCGCCCTGCATGTCTGGGTGAACAACTCCTGGGTCTCTGCCCAGTGCATCGCGTTTTCGGTGTTGCTGGGCCTGCCGATTCCGTTCGTGCTGTTCCAGAATGCCGCCAACCTGGGTTTGATCGCGGGGCTGATGTTTCAGGCCGGCAAGGGCGGCATCCTGTTGGGTTTGCTGCTCCCGCACGGGCTGCTGGAGCTGACCGCCGTGTTCCTGTCCGGGGCAGCGGGGATGCGCCTGGGATGGTCGGTGATATCACCCGGAGATCGGCCCCGCGGACAGGTGCTCGCCGAGCAGGGCCGGGCCGTGGTGTCGGTAGCGATTGGGCTCGTCGGCGTGCTGCTGGTGTCCGGGCTGATCGAAGCCATGGTGACGCCGTCACCCTTGCCGACGTTTATTCGTATCGCCATCGGGGTCCTCGCCGAGGCGGCGTTCTTGACCTACGTCATCTACTTCGGGCGCCGCGCGGTGCAGGCCGGGGAGACCGGCGATATCGACGATGCGCCCGACGTGGTTCCCGCTGCCTGAAACTTATAGCCGCCCAGTCGCTTTCATCGCCAAGTAACGGTCGGCCAGCGCGGGCGCCAATTCGTCGGGTGGCGCATCGACGACTTCCACCCCGCTTTGGCGCAGGCGTGTCGCGATCGCACGGCGGTCGTTGCGGGACCGTTCGGCGGCCGCCGCGTCGTAGACCGCCGCCGCATCCGAACGCCCGGCCGCCATTTGGTCCACCCGAGGATCGGAGACCGCGGCGACCAGCAGATGGTGCTTGGACGACAGCTGCGGTAGCACCGGCAGCAGTCCCTCGTCCAGAGCGGTGGCGTTAAGGTCGGTCAGTAGCACCACCAGCGACCGCCGCCGGGTACGCCGTGCTATCGCGGCAACCATTGCACGCCAGTCGGATTCGACCAGTGTGGGCTGCAGCGGGGCCATCGCCTCGACCAGCTGGGCGAGCAGCTCGGTACGCGATGCGCCGAACACCCCGGCCCGAGTCAACCGGTCGTGAGCGAGGAAGTCGACATGATCGCCGGCCCGCGATGCGAGCGCCGCCAGCAACAAGGCGGCGTCCATCGACCAGTCCAGCCGGGGCCAGCCCGCGGGGTCGGACGCGGTCGGATCCACACCCACGCGGCCCGCCGCCATGCGCCCGGTGTCGAGCACGATCACCACCCGCCTGTCACGTTCGGGCCGCCAGGTGCGGACCATCACGTCGGAGCGCCGCGCCGAAGCGCGCCAGTCGATGGACCGCACGTCGTCGCCGACGACATACTCACGCAGCGAGTCGAATTCGGTTCCCTGGCCGCGGATCAGCGTCGGCAGCAATCCGTCGATCTCGCGCAGTTTGGCCAGTCGCGACGGCAGGTGCTTTCGGGACAGGAACGGCGGCAGCACCCGGACCTGACCGGGCACCGGCTGTGAACCCTGCCGTCCGGCCAATCCCAGCGGGCCGATCGACCGGGCGGTGACCGCCGCCGCGCGCTGGTCGCCCCGGCGGACCGGTCGCAGGTGCGTCTGGACCTGCTGGACATTCCCGGCGGCGATCTTGACCGCGTGAATGCGCGGTTCGGCGCGCGCGCTGGGAGGCCAGGCATCGCGGATCTGGCCGCGGAAACGGCGGGAGCCGTCGTTGTGGATCTCCAGCCTGATGTCCACCGGTTGACCAAGCCGTACCGAACAGTTCGGCGAACGGACATAACGCAGTTTGCGGGTACTCGCGGCGAGCGCGATATCGACAACCACGGCGACCGCCAGCGTTGCCAACAGCACCTCGAAAACCTTTGCCGGCCAGGGAGAGAGCGCGATCGGGATGATGCAGATCAGCGCCACCAGGCCGGTGCGCCCGGTCAGAATCACTAGCGCGGCACCGGGACCGATGCCAGGATGCCGTCGAGCACTCCGTCAGGCGTCGCGCCCTCGAGTTCGGCTTCGGGGCGCAGCATCACCCGGTGCCGCAGCGTCGGGCGGGCCATCGCCTTCACGTCGTCGGGAGTGACGTAGTTTCGGCCCGACAGCCACGCCCAGGAGCGCGCGGTGCCCAGCAGGGCCGTCGCGCCACGCGGTGACACGCCCAGTTGCAAGGCAGGGGAGGAGCGGGTCGCTCCAACGATGTCGACGATGTATCCCAGTACCTCGTCGGCGATCAGAACCTGTTGCACCGCTTGCCGTCCCGCAGCCAGTTCGGCGGGCCCGGCGACCGGTTTGATCGCGGACAGATCGCGGGGATCGAAGCCGTGCGCGTGCCGGCCCAGGATGGCGATTTCGGAATCACGAGACGGCAGCGTCACATTCAGCTTGAGCAGGAAGCGGTCGAGCTGCGCTTCCGGCAACTGATACGTGCCCTCGTATTCGATGGGGTTCTGGGTGGCGGCGACGATGAAAGGGTCTGGCAGCGGCCGAGCTTCGCCGTCCACGCTGACCTGCCGTTCCTCCATGGCCTCGAGTAGCGCGGCCTGCGTCTTGGGTGGGGTGCGGTTGATCTCGTCTGCCAGCAGCAGATTGGTGAACACCGGGCCCTGTCGGAACGCGAACTCGGCGGTGCGCGCGTCGTACACCAGTGAGCCGGTGACGTCACCGGGCATCAGGTCGGGGGTGAACTGCACTCGCTTGAATTCCAGTTGCAATGCCGCGGACAGCGCCCGGACGAGCAGTGTCTTCGCCACGCCCGGAACACCTTCCAGCAACACATGCCCGCGACACAGTAGCGCGATCACCAGGCCACTGATCACCCCTTCCTGTCCGACGACGGCCTTGGCAAGTTCGCCGCGCAACGCCAGCAGTGCGTCGCGCGCCGAGTCCGCGAGTGGGGATTGTGCCGTAGCGGCTGGTGGGGCGGAAGGGGACTGTGTCACGAGTGGGTGACCTGCCTTTCGATGTCGTCGAGCGCACGGGAGAGTTGGAGCAAGTCGTTGTCGGTGCCCGGCGGCGGGCCGAACAGGTGGTAGGAGACGAATCCCGGGTCGATCCCGGTGCGTTGGGCGACGGTCATCACCACCGCCTGTGCCGGGGCGCCGGTACCCAGGCCGAGCCGGGGCAGCAGCCGCTGCAGCGTCGCGGTGCGCAGCGCGGCGGCGGCGCGATCGCGTGCCCGCCGGGATCGGTACAGCCGGCCGCGGCCCTCCACGGTCTCCGAGGCGCGCACCACGACGGGCAGGTCCTCGGCCACCAGCGGGCCGGGCCGTCGGGCCTTCCACAGCGCGAACAACAGCACGACGACCCACAGTTGCCAGACGATCCAGTTAACGTTGTCCGGGATCAGGTCGAAAATCGATGTGGCGGAATTTGTTTCATCTTCGGTATGGTGCGGGGCGTACCAGATCAAGCGGGGCCGGTCGCCCGCGAGATTCATCGCCAGCGCGGCATTGCCCGCCTGCGTCAGGGCTTGGTTGGTCATGAAGTCGCTGCTTCCGACCGCGGTGATGGTTCGGCCGTTGTCCCGGAAACGAATCAGCACACCGTCGTAACAGCGGGTGATCACCCGGGTGTCTTTGACGTCGAATGTGTCGGCGGGGCCGAAACGAACCGATCCGGCCCGAGCGGCCTCGCGCAGCGTGCAGTCCGGATTGCTGTCAAAAGAACTGGCGCCCGAGATGCGCACGCCGGGCAGCAGGGCCTCGCGGGTCCGCGCCGTTGGTTCGACCAGGAGCAGATCCCCGGGTGCCTTGGCCAGCCGGTCCAGCATGTCTTCGGAGAGGAATTGGCTCTGCGCCAACAGGATTTGCGTGTCGGGACGGGCCGCGTGTTCGACGTCGGCGAGGTTGTCGGCCACCACGACGTCGACACCGCCGTCGCGCAGCAGGGTGACCAACGCGTGGGCGCCGTCGGTTCCGGTCGACTCCGCGTCCAGACGGGCACCCGGTCGCGGCGCGGTCAGGTAGGCACCGAGCCAGGCGATGGCTGCCAGCACAACCAATATGAGGATGACGCCGCGCCACGACCGCCATCGGCCGGTGCTCGCCGTTGCGGGTTGAGATGCGGTGGTGGCCATCACCGCACCTGAGCCCATGATTCGGCCGGGGTGTACTGCCCGGACGTGGATGGGGTGGCCGGAGCCCGCATCCGCAAATGGTCGTCGAGGTCGGCGATCATCTGATATGCGGACTGGGTGCCCGGCACCTCCCCGTACGTGACGTCGTTGAACGCCGTTGCCGCTTGCGGCAATTCACCGGTCAGGTGAGGCAACACCTCGCCTGCGTCTCGGGCCAGCTCGTTGGCGGTGCGCCCAGGCGCCGGATTCAGCACCCCGGTCTCTTCGAGTTGGCGCGCGATGGCTCGCAACCGGTGTCGAATGGCGGCGGTCCAATTCCCTTCCGCCGCATAGCTTTCCGCCGTCGCACGATGCTGAGCCGCGGTCAGCTGAGCGGCTTCGAATAGTTGGTAGTCACCGCGGCGCCTGCTGCGCATGGTGCGTCGCGCGGTGTGGATGGCAACCACGATTGCGATGGCCAGCAGGGTGAGCAGCACCGCGGTGGTCAACCAGCCGCCGGGTAGCGAGGAGGTCTTCTGTAACAGCCGGTACAGCAACTCGTTGATCCAATCCATGAGCTGCTGGGTCGCGGACGCCTTGGTATAGATCGGCTTGCTGAGCTCGTCGGCTGCGGCCTGGTGAGCGGCATCACGGTCGATGTCGATAGAAGGCACTGTGGTTCTCGCTCAGCCCGCTAATGGCCGGGTCAGCCAGAGGTGGTCGGTCGAGGCGGCTGCGTACGGTCCGCTCGCCGCACCGGATTGCAGTACCAGATCGAATGCCTCGGCGCGGATGCGGCGGTCGGTGTAGAGCAGCACGATGACGCCGGCGTTGAACGGCGCCGTGATGATCTGGCCGATCGCCGATCCGATCGACGTGATCATGGTGCCCAGCAGCAGAAGTCCCGTGGACGGCATTCCGGCCAGCATCACCTGCCCGACGATGCTGAACGGTGCGCTGATCGCCCCGGAGACGACACCGGCCACGATGAACGTCAGCACCCGGATGCCCAGCACCCGCCAGAAGCCATTACGAAGCAGCGCAAAGGATCTGGTGATCGCATCGAGGACCGGCAGCCGCTCCAGCACGATCAGCACCGGCGCGAACAGCACGACCATGTACAGGTACATCATCAACGCGATCAGGGCCAAGAACATCGGGATACCGATCAGCACCGCCGCGGCCCCGTTGCCGATCGCCGCGATCAGCGCGATGATCACGGCGGCGAGCCCGAACAGTGCGGCCACGACGGCGAATTCCAGCAGCGCCAGGCCGAGCAACGGGAGCAGCCGCCCACGGATCTTGGCCCACGTCTCGCCGATCGTGATCGACGATCCGAACACCGCCCGCCCGACGATGACGGTGAGCATTCCGGACAGCAGCATGCTGCCCAGCCAGGTGACCAGCACGCCGACACCCATCGAGCCGAACCACGCGCCGACCACTCCCCAGTTCATTTCTGCCGATCGGTCGTCGGTGATCCCGCCGAACGCGGCAATGGGCCCCACGGTCGCGACCAGCGAAATGATCTGCATGACCACAACGACGATGGCGGTCAACCCCAGCGTGGCCTTCGGGTTGGTGCGGATGTAGCCGACCGCGCCGTTGAAGATGTCGCTGAGGCTCAGCGGGCGCAGCGGGATGATCCCGGGTTTGATGCCTCCCGGCGCCAGCTGGGGCGATCCGTAGCCGGGCGGCGCGCCGTAGCCGGGTGGTGGCCCGTAGCCGGTTGGGGGCCCGTAACCGGGAGGTGGGCCGTAACCGGGTGGTGGGGTGTAACCGGGTGGTGGGGTGTAGCCCGGTCCGTAGCCAGGCGGCCCGTAAGCGGGCTGTGCCCCGTACCCGGGCGGTGGACCGCTGCGCGCGGGCGGCCCCGGCGGAAAGGCGCCGGGTGTGGGCCCTGCAGGCGGCGGGCCGGCCGGATAGCCAGGCGGAAGCGAGCTCACCGTGTCCGGCAGCCGTCGTGGTTCGTCATGGGGTCCATCCTGTCGGCGGTCGGGGCTTTTCTCAATCTTGCCCAGTGTCCGGTCCCGCCACCGCTGGCCTGCACAGTCCGGGCGCGTAGCGTCTCTGGGCATGGCGGAACTCAAAGCCCGGCTTCGGGCGGACCTCACCGGGGCGATGAAGGCCCAGGATAAGTTGCGGACCGCGACCCTGCGCATGTTGCTGGCCGCTATCCAGACCGAGGAAGTCTCCGGCAAGGAGGCCAGGGAGCTTTCCGATGACGAAATCCTCAAGGTATTCGCCCGGGAATCCCGCAAGCGCGGTGAGGCTGCCGAGATCTACACCCAGAACGGCCGCGGCGAGCTGGCCGCTAACGAGCATGCCGAGGCCCGGATCATCGACGAGTATCTGCCCACGCCGCTCACCGAGGCGGAGATAGCCGATGTGGTCGACACCGCCATCGCCCAGGTTGCTGAG
The DNA here is from genome assembly GCF_900176255.2 of Mycobacterium ahvazicum. Lineage (GTDB taxonomy): Bacteria > Actinomycetota > Actinomycetes > Mycobacteriales > Mycobacteriaceae > Mycobacterium > Mycobacterium ahvazicum. Next base: position 934,099 of record NZ_FXEG02000005.1, on the reverse strand, counting down.
GCCATCGGCGAGCGCCCCAGCATGAAACAGATGGGACAGGTCATGAAGGCCGCGACCGCGATCGCGGCCGGCAAGGCAGACGGTTCCCGGCTGTCGGCGGCGGTCAAGGACCGGCTTTAACCGTCGTTTGCGTCCGTGGACCGGGGGTATCCGGTCGGGTATGACTAAGTTCGGCTACACCTTGATGACCGAGCAGAGCGGACCCAAAGACCTTGTCCGATACGCGGTTTCGGCCGAGCAGCGCGGGTTCGACTTTGAGGTCTGCAGCGATCACTTCTTCCCGTGGCTGACCTCACAGGGGCACGCACCCAACGCCTGGGCGGTGCTGGGCGCGGTGGCACACGCGACCGAGCGAGTCGACCTGTACACCTACGTGACCTGCCCGACGATGCGGTATCACCCCGCGGTCGTCGCTCAGCAGGCCGCCACCGTGCAGATTCTGGCCGACGGCCGGTTCACCCTCGGGTTGGGCAGCGGGGAGAACCTCAACGAGCACGTCGTCGGTAAGGGCTGGCCAACGGCCGAACGGCGCCAGGACATGCTTCGCGAAGCCATCAAAATCATTCGTGAGCTGTTCGGCGGCCGGCTGGTGAGCTGGCGCGGCGACTACTTTCAGGTGGATTCCGCGCGGCTCTGGGATCTGCCCGACGTTCCGGTCGGCATCGGTGTGGCGATGAGCGGCCTGAACAGTGTCGAGAAATTCGCCAAGCTCGCCGATCACCTGATCGCGGTGCAGCCGGACAAGGATCTGGTGGACTCCTGGCATGCCACTCGGCAGGCCGCCAATGGAGCCGAGGGCGGGCGGGTGGTCGGGCAGATTCCGGTGTGCTGGGACCCCGACCGCGACGCCGCGATCGCACGCGCACACGACCAGTTCCGGTGGTTCGGCGGTGGCTGGGCGGTCAACGCCGACTTGCCGACCCCGGCCGGTTTCGCCGGCGCGACCCAGTTCGTACGACCCGAAGACGTCGCAGATTCCATTCCGTGCGGGCCGGACCTGGACGCGATCGTGGACGCCGTGCGGCCGTACTGGGAAGCCGGTTTCACCGATATCGCGCTGATTCAGATCGGTGGGCCGACACAGGATCTATTTCTCAAAGAAGCGGCAGAACCTTTGCTGAACGCACTGCGCGAGGCGTCGTCTCAGACACGCGTTTGACGCGTTCCGGCAAGGGTATTCGGGCCGGCATCACGCAAGGGAGATACCGATGACCGATCCATCCGGTAAGACAACCACGGCGTTGGTGAACGGCCTCGGCGGAGCCAGTGTCGGCCTCGGGCTGAGCGAAATCGTGGCGCCCGGGAAAGTCGCCGCCCTCGCGGGGGTGGACGACACCAGGCTGGCACGCCGGGTCATCCGAGCGCTGGGTGTGCGCGAATGTGGCCATGGCGCAGCCCTGTTGGGAGGCCCCGACAGGTTGGTGTGGACCCGGGTCGCCGGTGATGTCCTGGACCTGGCGCTGCTGGTGGTGGGAGTGGCGCGCCGCGAACGCGGACACCGACGGCGCGGAACCATTGCCGGTGTGGCTCTTACCGGAATCGGAGCGTTGGACCTCTACACGGCGTTACGCACCACCCGCAACGGCGCAACCTACGCCGTCTAACCGTGAAGGAGAACACGATGGCAAACGAACTGCAAGGCAAGACGATCGCCATTCTGGCGGCCGACGGAGTGGAAAAGGTCGAACTCGAGCAGCCGCGCGCGGCCCTCAAGCAAGCGGGCGCGCACGTCGAGGTCCTCTCGCTGAAGGCCGGCGAAATCCAGGCGCGCGAACATGATCTCGAGCCCGCCGGACGATTCACGGTCGACCGTGCGGTGTCGGATGCCTCGGTGGAGGAGTTCGACGGACTGGTATTGCCGGGCGGCACCGTGAACCCCGACAAACTGCGCAACGACGCGACCGCGGTCTCGTTCGTTCGCGACTTCGTCGGATCGGGAAAGCCGGTTGCGGCCATCTGCCACGGGCCGTGGACGCTGGTCGAGGCCGGGGTGGCCGCCGGGCGAAAACTCACCTCTTACCCGAGTATTCGCACCGACTTGCGCAATGCGGGCGCGCAGGTGGTCGACGAGGAGGTCGTCGTCGACGGCAACCTGATCACCAGTCGTTCCCCGTCGGACCTGCCGGCATTCTGCTCCACGCTGATCAAGCAATTCGCGCACGCAGCAACGGGTTAGGCCTCGTCAGGCCGCTTTGGCGTTTCAACGCATTGTTTGTGGGAATTACCCACGAAATGCCGTGATCGCCACGGCGATCTTGCGAAAGGCCCGCCGTTGACGAGCACGTACCCCGTTACCGCCGACGTTCTAGTTGAGCCGACTGTGTATCAGCCACAAGCCGATTCCAGATTGCTGGTCCGCGCAATGCAATACAGCGGCCTGATTCCGGGTCGTCGGGTTCTGGATCTGTGTACCGGAAGCGGGTTCGCCGCGATCGCCGCGGCTGAAATGGGTTGCGCCAGTGTGACGGCGTTCGATATCTGCCCGCACGCGGTGAGTTCCACCCAGGGCAATGCGGGCGTCGCGGGCGTCGATATCGATGTCCGGGAAGGCTCGTGGATCGCCGCGCTGCGATGCGAACCGTTCGAGGTGGTGGTGGCCAACCCGCCCTACGTGCCGACCCCGCCGGAGGACGACATCGACATGGTCTCGCCGGGAGTGGGCCCGTCATGGGCGTGGAATGCCGGCCGGGACGGCCGGCGGGTGCTGGACCCGCTTTGCGCGGCGGCATCAGATTTGTTGTGCGACGGCGGATCCCTGCTCCTGGTCCAGTCGGCCCTGGCCGGCATCCACCGCTCGCTGGACTACCTGCGCTCTACCGGGTTGAACGCCGATGTCGTTGCCTCCGAACGCATTCCGTTCGGTCCGGTGCTAGCCCAGCGCGCCCGTTGGCTGGAGCAGATCGGTCTGGTGCCGCAGGGCTGCCGGGAGGAGGACCTGGTGGTGATCAGGGCGGACAAGCGATGACCGGCACGCGGGTACGTGTGGTCCCCAAGGGGCCCATCCTGTTACCGGGTCCGGTGCGTATCGAAGTCGACGACGGCCGGGTCGTCGAATCCGACCGGTTCATGGTGGCCATCTGCACCTGCGGGCGCAGTCGCGAATACCCGTTGTGCGACACCAGTCACCGCCGCTGCCGGCACGTCGAAGGCGTTGGCACCAGGCCGGATTGAGGCCTGATTGAGGCCTAGTTAAGCGGTCGCCGCAATGAGGTCTGGTCCTGCTTCCAGGACGTCAGGATTGTGTCGGCGAGGCGATCCTCCACGGCAGCGAGCGCCCGGATCCCGAAAACGATGTCGCGGTCCAGCTCCGGTTCGCGGGCGACCAGATCACCGACCACGTCGTAGCGCACCACTTGTTCATGCACGGCGTCAGCCTCGACGTGTTCGCGGTAGAACGCGACGCACGCCGGTGGTGCATCCATCCGCTCGAGCGCTTGAGCCATCCGCCGCGAGCCGGGCGACGACGTGATCTCCGTGGCGGCGAAATGTCCGATCGCCGCGCCACGCAGCCGACGATGCAGGCCGAACAGTGACATCAGGTTGACCACGGCAAGCGCTTCGGCGGGCACGGCGTCCAGGTACCCCAGATAGGTCGCGTCCAGATCCGCCGCCGCCATCAGGTCCGCGAAGAGCTGTTGGTGGACTCGGTGGCCCTGCCCGGCGCCGTACTCGTCGAATTCGATCGCCACGAATGCCGCCTTGGCGCCGCCCGTCAGTCGCGGGATGGCCCAGGCATGCGGATCGCCCTCCTTGAGGTGATACAGCGATCGGTGCACGAAGTACTCGCGCATCTGCTGCCAGGTCCCGGTGCCGCGCAAATAGTAGGACGGCCCGGTGCCGTTGACGGGCTCGACGGAAATCGCTTCCATCTCCGCCGTCGCGGTCCGGTCGGGTTCGATCGGGCCGACATCGCGACGCACACCCGCCAGGAAGGCACGCTCGAGTTCGCCGCGCAGTCGCAGCAGGTCGGGATTCCATTCCCAGGCGGGATCCACGCCCGCGAAACCCCGGTAGTGCAGCTCGTAGCACATGCACAGGGCCAGTTGCAGGTCGAGGCCGTACGGATCCGAATCGCCGACCGACGAACCGATCCGCGCGAGGTGGTCTACGGATGACGGCCCGGCCAGCGCCCGATGCACGGCCGTCGACAGTGGGCCGTGTGCCGCCGGCAGGGCGGGCTCGATGCTGATCGACGCGCGGGTCACGTCGTTGGACATACCACGGAAGGGGTCATGGCAAACGGTGCCCTTTCTAACGGCCGCCGGACCAGTCGTCGTCGCCGGCGGGTGCTGCGGGCAGCCGGAAGGTGATGTCCACGACCGTTCCGGTTGGGCTGCTGTCGATCTGCATCACGTCGCTGATGGCCCTCATCAGGATCAGGCCGCGACCGCTGTTGCCCGGGTTGATCGCCGGCGGTTTCCAGGAACCGCGGTCGGTGATGCGGGCACGGACCTGGCCGTCCACGGTCTCGACTTCGAGCAATGTTGACCCGCGGCCGTGTCCGCGGTAGGCGTGCTCGACGCAGTTGGTGCATCCCTCGTTGACGACCAGCACGATGTCGTCGACGAGTTCGTCGGGGACATCGGCGGCCCTGAGCCAGTCGGCCAGCCGATGCCGGATGCTGGCCAGTTCGTCTGCGATGGCGTGTGTTTCTATCCGCAGCGGTGCCTGCTGGTGCCGGTAGATCACCATCGCCACATCGTCGTCGTATCCGCCCGCCGGCGCCAACTCGCGCAGCACCGCATCGGCGACGGCGTCCAACGGCAACGTCCTTGTCTCCACCAAAACGTCTGCGGCGCGGGTTATTCCATCATCGAGCGCCTCGTGTTTGCGTTCCACCAATCCGTCGGTGAACACCATCAGCGTCGAGCCGGACGGCAGCCGCCGGGAGACTTGCGGGCGAGGTTCGTCTCGAAGGACCGCCAGTGGCACCGACCGGGCATCGGTGAGCACCGTGTTGCCCGAGGGTCCGGCGAGCACCGCGGGCATATGTCCGGCATTGCTGTACTCCAGGATGCCGGATTCGGTATCCAGGATCGCCAGAAAAACAGTGGTGCAGTACGCGTTCGGAATGAGCGAGGCCGCCAGGTCGAGTTGCTCGAGCACCACTGCGGGGCCGGCGCCGTTGATCAACAGCGCGCGCGCCGAACTGCGCAACTGACCCATGATGGCCGCGGCCGGCAGGCCTCGCCCCACGCAGTCGCCGACGACGAGGCCGATGCGATGATCACCGATCGAGAGCACGTCGTACCAGTCGCCGCCGATCTCCAGCGGCGGGACCGCGGGCTCGTAGCGCATCGCGAATCCCGGCGGCGACTCGATGGGCGGCAACATCGCGCGCTGCAACGTCAGCGAAGTCTCACGGGCACTTTCGAATTGGCGCACATGCTGCATGGCCAGACTGAGATGACCGATCAGCACCGTGACCAACAGCCGATCCTCCGCGCTGAGCCAGCGTGGTGCGCCGAGCTCCAGCCACAAGGCGAGGTCTCCGGTGCCGGAAAGCACCGCGACCAATCCCTGCGCCTTGCCCGGTTTATTGTTCCGCTCAACGGTTTTGGCTGTCAGAGGCAGCTGCTGGCGGGCATCCTGAAAGGTGTCACGCAACCAGGGATCCAGCCCGCGCCAGGATGTCACGGCGGGTTCGCCGGCCACCTGCACCGTCGGCTCGCCGTCGCCGCCCGGCCACGTCACGGCGATCACACGCTGGACGCCGATCGCCGTGCGGCATTCGTCGAGGGTGATCGCCAGCAATTCGGCCACGCTTTTTGCCACTGCCACGGCGGTGGCCAAGCGCAACACCGCACTCTCGCGAGCCGCGAATGCCCGTTCGGCGGTGACGTCGCGAATCGTGCCCACGTAGACCGCTTCGGCGGTGTCGGATTCTTTGACGGCATTGATGCTCACCATCACCCAGGCCAGGTGCCCGTCCCGATGCCGAATCGGTGTCTCGTACTGGGTGCCACCCTCGCTGCGGACCCGGGACTGGTGTTCTCGCGCGGTCTTCTTGTCGACCAGCCAGGGGTGCGGCCAGCGGTAGGGCAAGCCCTCGGTGGGGTAGCCGAGGATGTCGATGAAGGCATCGTTGATCTCGATGATCGAGCCCTCATGATCGGCGACGAAGAAGCCTTCCTGTAACGAATTCACAAGGGCGGTACGGAATTTGTCTCGGTCAGCGAGCCCGTCGGCTCGGGCCCGCTGCTCCGCGTAGCGCTTGGTGCCGTCCAGGAATCCGCGAGTCGCGACGTCGAGCGGCGCCAGGGTTTGCAGCAGGAATTCCAGCGCGACGGGTGCGTCGACTTGGATGTCCTCGGACATCTCCAGCACCAGCCGGACGTGGTTCTCGATGATGTCGAGCATGCTGATCTGTTCCTGCAACGCCCGGCGTCCTAGCTCGTGGGCAAGGGCCAGGATGTTGTCGTCGCGCTTGTCCACATAGCTGCGCAGCGCGGCGAGATATTGGTCGTGGAATTCCACTGCTTGGGTCATGTCGGCGCTCCCCGGTGACGCGCTGCGAGCACCATGGCGTCGTCGGTGTCCTTGGCGTGTTTAACCAGAATATGGTCGGCTATCGCCGTAGCCGAAGCGGCGAAGTCGATATGGTCCAGATGGTCCTCGGTGATGCCATCGCTGGCCAGCACGATCAAATCGCCCAGCCGAATCGAAACTACCTGAGCAGGCCTGATTTCCGGGATCCGGTAGCCGACGATGCCGGCGGCAAGGCGAGCCGTGGATCGAATACGAACGCCGGCCACCTCCTTGGAGACCAGGTTGGCGGTGACGTTTCCCACCCCGCTCCAGGTCAACGTCTGGGCCGCGAAATCCACCCGCGCCAACGTCATCGCCACTCCGCGGGTCCCGGCCAACACCCGGTGGCACAGCTGGATCAGGACTTCGAGCCGCTCCCTGGGAGCCCGCTGGACCGCGTCGACGGCGCGCATCGCGGCGCTGGCGGCAGCAGGCCCGTGACCGAGGCCGTCGACCACACCGAACAGAGCGGCATCATCACCGATGGCGACCGCGATTTTTCGGTCGCCGCTGCTGTGCTCGCCGGCCAAAGGGCGTCCCGCGTTCGCCCACTCGATCGGCCCTAGTCGACCGTTTTCACGCACGGCCGGGAACCCATTTCCACATTTCGATGACGGTTCCCTTGCCCAGCGCGGACTCCACAATCAACCGATCCATCAAACGGCGCGACCCCGGCAACCCCATGCCCAACCCGCGTCCGGTCGAATACCCGTCCTCCATCGCCCGCTCGATATCGGCGATGCCCGGGCCGTCGTCCTCGGCGCGAACCACCAGCGCCTGGCGGCCGTCGCGCTCGTCCACCGTGACCCGCACGGTGCCCCGCCCCGCGTAGCTGGTGATGTTTCGCGCGATTTCGGAGATCGCCGTGGCGATCATGGTGACATCGGTCAGCGAAAACCCGAGGTCTAACGCGAGCTGATGTCCTGCTTTGCGGGCTTCGACGATGTCGTCGGGGTTGTTGATGATGACGACGATGTCACACGCCACCGTCGCGCCCGATCGTCGGCTTTCCCGCTCCGCGTTGGCGATTCAACAGGGCAATGCCCTCCTCGAGATCCAACGCGGTGTTCATGTCGTCGAATGCCAGCCCCAGTTGAACCATGGCGAAGGCCACTTCTGGCTGCAGACCCACGATCACCGTGTCGGCGCCACGCAGCCTGGTCATGTGAGCGATAGTCCGCAGCGACCGGGCCGCGAACGAATCCATCACGTCGATCGCGGTGACGTCGACGATGATGCCCTGGGCGCGGAATTTGCTGACCCGCTCCATCAGGTCGTACCGAAGTCGTTCGGCGTCCGAGTCGGACAGTGCGGCCTGCACCGAGGCGATGAGGATCGAGCCCTGCTTCAGGATGGGTACTGGCATACGGCGCCCGTATCAGTTGTGCTCACCCGGTCAGCTCGCCGGTGCGCGTGACTTCGTAGCCGAGCAGGCGCTCGGCCTCTTCGATTCCACCCTGCAGGTCACCGACGGCATTCATCTTCGACAGATCCAGGCCGATCGTCACCAGCGTCAGGGCGATCTCCGAGGACAAACCGGTGATGATCACGCTGGCGCCCATCAGGCCTGATGCGTCGACCGTCTGCACCAGGTGGTTGGCCACCGTGGAGTCGATGGTCGGCACACCGGTGATGTCGATGACGACGACTTTCGCGCGGTTCGCGCGGATGGCTCGCAGCAACTGCTCGGTGACCTGGCGGGCGCGCTGGCTGTCCAGCACGCCGATGATCGGCAGAATCAGCAGCTGCTCGCGCACCTGCAGCACCGGGGTGGAGAGCTCGCGGATCGCCTCCTGCTGCTGGCGGATGATGCGCTCGCGCTCCTGCACGAAGGAGACGCCCACGGTGTTGGCGATGCGGTTGGCGGCCGGTTCATAGGCGTCGAGCACCCGGTTCAGCATCTCGAACTCGGTTTGATACTTCTCGAAGAGCGAGCGTGCCAGCACGTCACGCAGCAGCAGCACGATGCCGAGAACCTCGTCGGTTTCCACCCCTCGGGGGATGATGCGCTCGGACAGGTCGCGGGCGTAGGCCTGCAGCGCCTCGACGCTACCGGTTTCGAGCACCTCGACGTAGTTGTCGTAGACGGCGGTCGCCTCGGAGAAGAGTTCCTCGGGCGTCATCGCGGTAAGCAGTTCGGCCTCGGTTATTCTTCGGGCCCACTCCTCGCGCAGAACCGTGCGATTCTGTCGTAGGTGCTGCACTAGCTGGGGAAGCAGACCTTCGCTGGAGACACTTGCGATGGTGCCGGTGCTGCTGGAATCTGACATCTGGCCTCCCGTGTGCCGCGTCGCGCTCCGCAGTGCGCAGGTTCTATGGGGAGACTAGCCTGGTTTGACGCGGGGCAGGTGTTGAGGTCTTCTTCTTCTCGCAGTTCGCAAGGCAGGTTAGGCTTGCACCACACTTAAGGCCCAGACGAAGGATCGCCATTGTCAGCTCCTGATTCGATTACCACGTTGGTTGCGGACCACGATGGGGTGTCCGTGGTCAGTGTCAGCGGTGAAATCGATTTGGTCACCGCTCCGGCCCTGGAGCAAGCCATCGGTGCGGTCGTTGCGGAAGGGCCGACGGCGCTGATCATCGACCTGTCCGCGGTGGAGTTCCTCGGCTCGGTCGGGCTGAAGATCCTCGCGGCGACCTACGAGAAACTCGGCAAGTCGGCGGAGTTCGGGGTGGTCGCGCGGGGCCCGGCGACCCGGCGCCCGATCCACCTCACTGGTCTGGACAAGACGTTCCCCCTGTATCCGACGCTCGACGACGCGTTGACCGGCGTGCGAGACGGCAAACTCAACCACTGACGTTCGCCGCTATGGATGTCGACCACCCGGAAGACGACCAGCGGTGGGACCGCGTTAAGCGCGGTGAGACCGAAATCGAGCGGCTGGACCGCAACTGGAACAGCCTGTTGCAGGAACTGCGGGTGGTGCAGACCGGCGTGCAGTTGCTCACCGGCTTCCTGCTGACGCTTCCGTTTCAGCAGCGGTTCGACGTGCTCGATCAAAGGATGCGGATCGCCTATCTGGTGACGGTGGGATGTTCGGTGGGGGCGACGGTGCTGCTGATCGCCCCGGTCGGCATCCACCGGCTGTTGTTCCGGCGGCATCGCCTGCAGGTGCTGGTGAAGGCCGCGCACCGGTGCGCCTTCGCCGGGCTGGCGCTGCTGGGATTGGCGCTGACCGGGGTGACGGCCATCATCTTTGTCGCGGTGGCCGGAACGACCGCGGGAGTGATTGCCGGAGTGTGTGCGCTCACGCTGTTCACCTTCTTCTGGTGGGCGTTGCCGCTGGCGTTGCGCACCCGCGGCATGTAGATCAGCGGCTGCGCGCGAGCGCCGCGACGCGGGTGGAGTTCAAATGATCGAGAAGGTCCTGTGGGTCGTCGAAGATCGGTGCTGCGCCGGCCGCCTGCAGTTCGGCATCCGAGACACCACCGCTGAGCACGCCGATACACGGCACTCCCGCCGCCTTGGCGGCGTGCGCATCCCAGACGGCGTCGCCGACGAACACCGCTTGCTCGGCGGTGACCCCGGCCCGGTCCAGCGCCACCTGCACGATGCCCGGCTCGGGTTTGGCGGTGTCGACGTCGTGGGATGACGTCGTCGCTGAAATCACGTCGTCGCAGTCGAGCACCTTGCGCAGCGTCTCGAGTTCGTCCTCGGGCGCCGAGCTGGCCAATACCACCTGCAGGCCCAGCTCGGCGACCCGGTGCAGCAGTTCTCGTGCACCGGGCAGTGGTGCGAGCAGACCGGAGATCTCGCGGTAGTAGCGGCTGTGCCCATCGCTGAGCCGCTCTTGCACGTCCGCCGGGGCATCGCCGGACAGGCTTCGCACCAGCGTCGAGCCGTCCATGCCGATGCCCCGGTGGATCTTCCACGCCGCGACCGCGAGGCCCTCGGCGTCGAAGGCGCGTTGCCACGCATAGACGTGCAGATAGGCGGAATCGACCAGGGTTCCGTCCACGTCGAATAGGACAGCGGGAGCATTCATCGCTGCGGCATACCCACCTGGGGGCCGCCTGACACGGTCGTTTAGCCGCCCGGAACATGCGGGCGCGGTGCTCTGGGCGTCCAACTTTGAACCGTATGCGTGGACTCGACGTGAATGGTGATAGTCCACAACGTGTTTCGTGAGGAGTTGGGATGGACCACCCGGCTGACCATGCCCGCACCACGCGCCCCCACCGAGCAGCCGATCGCGTTCGCTCGACCGGGTGCTCACACCGAACTGCCGTTCAGGCAATTTTCTTAGATTAGCCACAGTGTGGGGCGCCGGGAAATGGGGTAACGACTGTGCCACGGGGGAGTACATCGGACGTGCGTCATCCCGCCACTTTGCAGGAAAGGGTAAGCCCATGAAGACCGCAAGCGATTACGACGCACGTCGCGTGACCGACACCGACGGCCAGGAATCCGAGCTGCGCCAACTGGATCCGAGCTTGTCGGGATCGTCGACGGCAGTTGTCGACGAGGACCCCAACGACGTGCATTTCTTCGAGCTGCCCGGCGCGGATCTGTCCGGTGAGGAACTCGCCGTCACGGTTATCCCGCAGCGGTCCGACGAATTCACCTGCTCGAGTTGCTTCCTGGTTCAGCACCGGCACCGGATGATCCTGTCTATCTCGGGGCGGCCCATTTGCACCGATTGTGCCTAGTGCGTCGGGAATTACAATCGAAGGATGCACGGCGTTCTAGTTTTTGACGGCCGGTGCGGGGTGTGCACCCGCGCGGTCAACGCGCTGCGTCGGTGGGACCGGACGGGGATGCTGCGCGTCGAACCGATGCAGACGCCCGGGATGGCCGACCGACTCGGCGTCACCGACGACCGAATGCTCGAATCCGCCTGGTGGGTGGATTCTTCCGGCGTCGTCCTGGCCGGGGCGCACGCAATGAACGCGGCCCTGTCGGCGGCGCTGGGTACGCACATCCCGCTATGGATCTACCGGATCCCCGGCGTCGGGGCCGTGCAGAACGGCATCTACCGGTGGGTTTCGTCGCACCGCTACCGTTTCCGCGGTGCGACGCCGCTGTGCGAGGCCGAGCCCGAGCGTTGCGCGTAGTCGCCATCGCCTGGTTGTCGAGTGCATGAAATGTGTTCTGCGGGTTGGCTTTCCGATCAACTACGGCGAGTAGCCTAACTCTGTGCCCACTCGCGCCCGCAGGCGCGGCACTGGCGAATGGCCGTCGACCATTCCGGCTCACCCTCGACGGGCTGGCGAACCAGATGGGTGGACTCGTCGCCGCAGCCGGGGCAGGTACAGACCGCGAGGTACGGCTCGACGGGTTGCGCGTTCATCAGGTACAGGTTCTCCGCCCGTGAGAACGGCACGATCGCCAGGCGCTCCGGGCGGGGGCCGGCTTTCGGAGTGTCGAACCACAACAGGCCACAGACCACCATGGCCACGGCGCCGAAGATGGCCACGATGACCAGGGGGATGTTCCATGGCCAATTCGGCGGGATCGGCGTGAGTGCGAGAACCAGCATGACGGCGGAGATCAGAAAGCTGATGATCGTGCCCGGCCTGGCGAATCGGTAGCCGCCAACCTGCAGCGCCTCCCAGACGTCGAGCTCCTGCTGCCGTTGGGCGATCTCTAAAAGAGTTGGGTGGTAAGGAAATTCGTCCCTCGACCCGGAGGCGGGCAGGTTGGCGCCGCGCGGACTCGTCTCGCGCAGCTCCGGGATCGGCCTGACCGCCGCCATGCGCGCCAAGTTTAATGCGGGGTTCCCGCCGAGGCGAGGTGACGATTGCTGACCCGGCCGTCGGCCACGCCTGCGCGAGCCGGTCGTGGCGCGCCGGAGTTAGCCGGAACGCTGAACGCGGCGCTGGCAGCGCAACGCCCGTAGCAAATGCCGTAAATATCGTGGCATGGACGGTCGGAGAGGTTACGGCGAGAACCTAACAGCTGATACAGGCCATATTCCAATAATTCCTCAGCGATGACTCAGCGACGAATCTGTAGCCTCGGGCACTGTGAGCAACACCCGGGGACTGCTCATTAACGACGATTCTCACTCGCCGCGGGGCCGGATCGATTTGCGAGATCCGCTCGGCGGTCGGCAGAAAGACTCATGTGAAGCATCCGCCGACGCTGCGGTACCGCACGCGCCGCGGCACCTAGTACGGAGACCACCGATGAAACCCGATATCCAGTCCGACCGACGCGGCGCGGCCTATCAAGGCGCCGCCGCGGCCTGTTAGCGCCGAGGAGCAACCATGCTGGATTTTGCGGCGTTACCGCCGGAAGTCAATTCGACCAGAATGTATTGCGGCCCCGGATCGGGGCCATTGCTGGCGGCCGCCTCCGCCTGGTACGCGCTGGCAGCCGAAATGCGTTTGGCAGCAACAGCCTACGGTTCGGTGATCGGGGACCTGATCAGCGCAGGCTGGTACGGTCCGTCATCGACGTCGATGTTCGCCGCAGCCGCGCCCTATATAGCGTGGCTCAACAGCACCGCCGCGCAGGCCGAGCAGACCGGCATGCACGCCAACGCGGCCGCGACCACTTTCGAGGCCGCGTTCGCGATGACCGTGCCCCCGCCGGTCGTAGCGGCTAACCGCACGCTGCTGGCAAACCTGTTGGCTACCAACATCGTCGGTCAGAACACGCCGGCGATCGCGGCCACCGAAGCCCAGTACGCCGAAATGTGGGCCCAGGATGCCGGGGCGATGAATGGCTACGCGACGGCATCGAATTCGGCGGCCCAGCTGACGCCGTTCGCCTCGCCGCAGACGAACACCGCCCCCGACGCGGCGGCCGGACAGAATGAGGCCGTCTCCCAAGCGGTCAACACGGCGGCCGGGAATGCTCTTGCTGGCGCGGCGCCCCAAGGATCCTTGACCGATTACCTGACCGGTCTGTTGGACGGGTCGAACAACAGCGCGCTCGGAAGCTTTCTGGGAAGCACCTTTTTCAGCAACTCGGTCGTCACCGGTTCGCTTGGCGGCGGTCCGTTCAACCCGCAGACCATCCTGGCATCGGCGGTGGGGGTGGGGGCCATGGGGTCGAGCGCCACGATCATGTCGGGTCTGGAGGAGGTCGGCTTCGGCGCGGAGGGGGCCGGGACTGCCGCGCTGGCATCCAACAGCGTCCCGTTGGGCGGCTTGTCCGGAGCATCGGCCGGGGTCGGCAACGCGCATCTGGTCGGGTCGATGTCGGTGCCCCAGAGCTGGGTCTCCGCTGCCAACATCACCTCCGCTCAAGCGGCGGCGCCGGTCACGGGGCTGAGTGACATCGGGTCGTCCGCGGCGGGCGGGCCGGGCGGCGTCGCCGGACAGCTGGCCGGCAACGGCCGCAGGTTACGCCGCTCCATCCCCAGGTACGGGATTCGTCCCGTCGTCATCCCGCGTCCGCCGGCCGCCGGTTAAGAGACTTCAGGAGAAATGTCATGCTGAATTTCGGGGCGTTACCGCCGGAAGTCAACTCGGCGAAGATGTACGCCGGCCCCGGGGCGGGATCGATGCTCGCGGCCGCGGCGGCATGGAACGCGACGGCCGCTGAATTACGTTCCGCAGCAATCAGTTACGATGCGGTCATCGCATCGCTGGTCAGTGAGGGCTGGCTGGGGCCGGCGTCGGAGAAGATGGCGGCCGCGGTCCAACCCTATGTCGAGTGGATGATCGCCACCGCCGCGCAGGCCGAGCAGGCCGGCGCTCAGGCCAACGCGGCCGCCGCCGCCTATGAGGCGGCGTTCGCCGCGACGGTGCCACCGCCTGTCGTCGCGTCCAATCGCACACTGCAAGCAAACCTGTTGGCACGCAACATCTTCGGACAGAACACTGGGGCGATCGCGGCGACCGAAGCCCAATACGGCGAGATGTGGGCACAGGATGCCTCAGCAATGACCAGCTACGCCAGCGCGTCGCGCGCGGCCAGTGAGATGACGCCGTTCAGCCAACCGCAGTCCGACACCACCGCGGCCGCGACGGCCCTGCAGGCCGACGCGGTCAACAATGCCCTGGCGGCTCCGGCGGCGACTCAGGCAACCAATATCTGGGATTGGCTTGGCTTTTCGCCCAATTCGAATACGCCCACCGAGGGCCTGGCCGGCATCATGAACCTTGTCAGCAACTCCAACCAGAACCTGCTCGGGGCTTTCCTCAACAACCCCTCTGTCTCGGGCCTGTCGAACGCCTTCACCACCAACGGGATCCTGAATCCGACGGCATTCATCGATTCGGCGGTGACGATCAACGGCCTGGGCGCGGTGGGCGCAACCACGTCGGGGCTGGAGGATCTGGCGGCCGGCCTTGGCGGCGCCGCTGCTGTGTCATCGACCACGAGTCTGCCCGGCGCGGCGGCATCGGCGGCCCTGGGCGAGGCCAACCTGGTGGGAGCCCTGTCGACTCCGCCGAGTTGGTCCGGCGCCGGGGCGACGGTCAGCGCGGTTGCCACCACGACCCGGATCGGGGCGGGGGCCTACCAGGGCTTTGGCGCCGCCACCCCAATGGTGATGGAAGAGGTCGGGGCCGTTGGTATGCCCGGAGTGCCACTGGCCGGCATTCCCGGTCCACCCGAAGACGAATTCTCCGACCCCATCTATGGGTTTCGCCCCCGCGTCATCGGGCGCCCACCGGCCGCGGGTTAGGGGATCGATGAAAGCCTTCCCGCTCCTGGCAAGCGTCGTCGCCGTGGTCGGCCTGGCCGCACCCGCCCACGCCGATGCCACCGACGATGCGTTTCTCGCCGCGCTCATTAACGCGGGCATCACCTATCCGAGCCCGGACCGCGCGATCAAGGCGGGCCAAAAGGTCTGCGACTTGGCCAATTCCGGGACCTCGCAGCTCGATATCGTCCGCGACATCAAAGATCTCAACCCGGCCTTCACCATGGCCAAAGCCGCTCGGTTCGCCCACGCCGCGGCTAGTGCTTACTGCCCGGAACTCCTCGGCAGCGGCGGCGGAACCTAATCAGCCGTCAGGTCCGGCTCCGCCTGCACCGATTCCACGCCGGGATGCCGGCCCGGCCGCTGCGGCAGCACGATGATCAGGACGATGATGACGACGGCGAGAACCGCGGAAGCCAGTGGGCGGCTCAGGTTCAGGCCGCCGTGGTCGACGGGCTTGTCGAGGAAATCGCCGACCGTTGCGCCGAGCGGCCGGGTCAGGATGAAAGCGACCCAGAACAGGGTGACGCGCGAGATGCTCGTCCAGAAATACAGGCCCGCGACCACGAGCAACGCTACGCCGAACACCAGCGCACCGCCCTCGTACCCGAGGCCCCCATCGTCGGCGAGCCAATCGCCGAGGGCGGTGCCCAGGGTCTGGGAAAAGGTGATGGTGGCCCAGTAGAAGGCCTCGACTTTCGGCGTCGAGACGGTGTTCACCGATACCGTTCCCTGCGACCAGTGCCACAGCCCCAGGGTGGCCAGCAAGAGAATTAGCAGTAGGAGCGAGCCGCCGGCGTAGCCGATCCCGAGCGAGCGGTCGGCGAAGTCAGCCAGCACGGTGCCGAATGTCGTCGAGGCCACGATCGTGAGCCAGTAAAGGACCGCGTGAAAGCGCTTGGCCAGAATCTGTGCGACCACCAGCGCGATCAGCGTGCCGCCGAACAGGGCCACGCCCGCCAGATATCCCCAGTCCAGCGTCATCGTGACGGTATCGCCACCCGTCTCGCCCAGCGTCGTCGCCAGCACCTTGATGACCCAAAAGCCAAGGGTCACCGCTGGTACCTTGCTCAACGCATGCTTCGTCATCTCGCTCATGGGTGATCACCTGTCGATGTGCGGACCGTCTGTCTTCATACTTGCCGAGTCGAGTTGAGAGGACGCTGAGAGAACGTACTAAGCGCTCTCTCAGCGTTCCCGTGCCACCGTGGCCTTGACGAACAGGCGCAAGATGATTGCCAGGGGTCTACCGGACTCGCGCCGCTGAAGAAGGAGTCGTGCGGGTGAAGGTGCTGGTCGTCGAGGACGAGCCACGGCTGGCGGCGACGCTGACGATGGGCTTGCGCGCCGAGGGTTGTGTGGTGACGACCGCCGACAACGGTAACGACGGGTTGTGGGAAGCCACCGAGCACCGTTTCGACGCCATCATTTTGGACATCATGCTGCCCGGGCTCAGCGGCTACGAGGTGGTGCGCCGCATGCGCGCCGCCCAGGTATGGACACCGGTGTTGATGCTGTCCGCTAAAGACGGTGACTACGAGCAGGCGGACGCGTTCGACCTGGGTGCCGATGACTATCTGACCAAACCGTTCTCGTTCATCGTGCTGGTCGCGCGGCTGCGGGCATTGGTCCGTCGCGGCGCCCCGCACCGCCCGGTGGTGTTGACCGCCGGCACGTTGTCGCTGGACCCGGCGCGTCGCATCGTGCGGCGCAACGAAGACACGATCGCGCTGACACCGCGCGAGTACGGGCTGCTGCACTACCTGATGCGCAACAAGGGCACCGTGGTGAGCAAGACCGACATCCTGCACAACGTCTGGGATCCGCACTTCTCCGGTGACGACAACCTCGTCGAGGTCTATGTCTTCTATGTGCGACGCAAGATCGATCTCCCGTTCGGTACCAACACAATTGCGACGGTGCGTGGGGTCGGCTACCGACTGGAGGCCGGCGACGACGCCGGCGTCGCGGTGACCAGCGGCAGCTGAACGACCACCGCGGTGCCGGCACCGGCGCGGTCGTCGATGTGCACGCTACCGCCGTGCGCGGCAACGATTTCGAACACGATAGCCAGTCCCAGTCCGGTGCCGCCGCCGCTGCGGGAGCGATCGTTGTCGAGGCGGACGAACCGCTCGAACACCCGTCGCCGGTCGGCCGGTGCGATCCCGGGACCGTCATCGGCCACGGTCAGCCAGGCTCGACCGTCATCGGGGCGCACCGTCACCTCCACCCGCGATGTCGCATGGCGCGCCGCGTTGTCGAAAAGGTTGCGCAGCACGCGCGCCAGGGCGCTCGCGTCGCCGACCAGCCGAGTCGGAGCGAGTTCGGCATGCACGTCCAGCGTTGTCTCGCGCCGCAGCCGGGTGACCTCGGCGAGGGCCAGGTCGTCGAGGTCGGTGTCGGTGCGGCGCAGCGCCAGCCCGCGTTCGTCGGCGCGGGCCAGCAGCAGCAGGTCCTCCACCAGCGCCTGCATCCGATGCGCTTCCGGCAGCAGCGTGTCCGCGGCGAGCCGATCGTCGAGCAGCTCGGGGTGGGCGACGCCGACCTCAAGTGCCGAGATCACCGTGGACAGCGGGCTGCGCAGTTCATGGGAGGCATCGGCGATGAACCGGCGCTGGACGGCTTGGCTGGATTGAAGCCGGGACAGCATCTCGTTCATTGTCGTTGCCAGCGTGAAGATCTCGTCGCGTTGCGGTGGTACCGGCACCCGCTCGGAGAGGTCGGAGGCGCTGATATCGGCAACCTGGGAGCGAATCGCTTCCACCGAACGCAGCGACCGTCGCACCAGAATGTAGGTGGCTACGCCCGCCGCCGCGATGACCAACGGCGCGGCCGCGGCCAGCCCGATCGCCACGGTGGAAACGGTGGCTTCCACGTCGTCAGTGCCGGCCCCGACGAGTACGACGTACCGTCCCGTCGGCGTCTCGAGTGACTGCGCGGCCACCCGGACGTCGTGCATCCGCACTGCGGCGCCGGTGATTCCGATCCGCGGGGTGCTTCCGATCGCGTTGAGCATCATCATCGGCGGCTCGGGGGTGGAACTCGACGAAGCCACCGAATGCCCTGCGCCGTCGAAGATTTGGACGGCGACGATGCGTTGGTCGGTGGCCAGCAGGGGTGGGTCGAGGTCGGGTGTGGTTTCGGATTGCAGGGTCTTGACGATGTCGCGCAGCCGACTCGCCGCGGCGTCGTCAGCGGCCGAGATCAGCGCGAAGTACAACACCAACAGCAGGATCGCGCCGGCCATGATGAGAGCCACCAGGATGACCGTCGCCGACACCAACGCCGAGCGCGCCGAGATGCTCCACGCGCGCGGGTGTAGCAGTGTCGGCGTTCGGCCTGAATGTGCCATCAGCACGGACCGTACTACTGCAGCGCGCTCAACAATGCGGTCACGCGCTGCTTCTCGGTGACCGGGTTGGGCATCGGGGCCCGCACCGCGGCCAGTGCGCCATCGATCTGCTTATCGAGGGTGTGCCATGCGTTTTGGTCGATCGGCTTGAGTTTGGACTCGTCGTCATCCCATGCGGTTTCCAGGTCCTTGATCCGGGCCTTGGCGCCGGCCTGATCGCCGGCCTGCAACTTCGACAGCGTGTCCTGCGTGATGGATCGGAATTTGGCGACCTCGACCGCCGGGAAGGCCGAGGCTGGCTGCCCGGGCTGCGCGGGGGCGGTGATCGTGGAAGTGGTGGCCGAGTCCGATTCCTCGTCGGTTTCAGCGCCGCCTTCGTGGCCATGGCTGCTCCAGAGCAACAGTGCGCCGGTGGCGACCGCCGCCGCGGTGTAGTAGCCCAGCATCATCCGCTCCCGCGTCGGGGTGGTGGTGACAGTCGTTGCGCGGGTTGGGCTTTCGTCGTCGATGATGTCGCTGCGGCTGACCGTCAGATAGCCGACCGTGGCCAGGATCGCGGCCAGGAAGATCGCGCTGGTGACCGCGGTCCCCCACCCCAGACCGTGATTGGCCGGCGAGGAGGCCAGCCAGTCGCCGAGGTTGGCGCCCAGCGGGCGGGTCAGGATGTAGGCCAGCCAGAAGGACAGCACCGGGTTGGCGCCCATCCGCCAGCCGAGCGCTATCGAGGCGATCAGCGCGGCCGGCAGCAGCACCGAGGTGCCCGGCCCCCAGCCGGTGAGCTGCAGCGTCCAGTCGCCGACGGCAGTACCCAGGGCGAAGGTCACCAGCACCGCCAGCCAATAGAACAGCTCACGCGGCGTCGTGACGATGCTGTGGATCGACAGCGTGCGCTCCCGCGCATACCAAACACCGAAAACGACCGCCAATATCGCCGCGAACACCGCCGTGCTGACCGCCAGCGGCACGTGCAGCTTGTCGGTCAGCAGGTCGGTGTAGAGCGTGCCCGTGATGCTCAGCACCACAACCGCCAGCCAGTAAGCGATCGGCAGATAGCGGTCGAGGATCAACTGGAAACTCAAGACGATGCCCAGGGCGACGGTGAAGATCAGCGCCGTCACGTTCAGGCCTAGGCCGACCGTGGTGCTGATCCAGTCGGCGAAACTCTCGCCGACGGTGGTGCACAGGATCTTGATGATCCAGAACCACACGGTGACCTCAGGGACCTTGCTGAGCATCCGGCGGGGTGTGCGGAGGGTGAGGGAACGCAGCATCTGGCTCATGGCGCCCGAAGGTACAGAGGGGTCGCTGAGTTAACGCTTAGGAATTGCCAGCCGCAAAACTGGTCGGGGTGGCGGGATTTGAACCCACGGCCTCTTCGTCCCGAACGAAGCGCGCTACCAAGCTGCGCCACACCCCGCTTGAAGCCACGACAGCCTATCGCACCGGCCCGCCGACTGCCCAAACCGCTGGCAGCGGGCCCCCCCGAAAGCTAAGTCCAGCTGCAGTTGCGTTCGAATTCGACCAGCGCCATGGCCGGGCCGGTGAGATCGAGCCCCTGCGCGGCGACCCATTCGTCGCTGAAATACGTATCGGCGTAGCGTTCGCCGCTGTCGGCGATCAGCGTCACCACCGAGCCGCTGCGGCCCGCGGCGACCATCTCGGCCAGCAGCCCGAACGCACCCCACAGGTTGGTCCCCGTCGACGGCCCCACCCGGCGCCCCAGCACGGCGCTGACGTGACGGGCGGCGGCGATCGACCCGGCGTCGGGCACGGCGATCATGCGGTCCACCACGTCGGGCAGAAAGGACGGCTCGACCCGCGGCCGCCCGATCCCCTCGATCCGCGACGACGTCTCCATCACGAGGTCGTAGCGCTGTTCGGCATAGGCGGGAAAGAACGCGGAATTCTCCGGGTCGACGACGCACAGCCCGGTGGCATGCCGGCGGTAGCGCAGGTAGCGCCCGATCGTCGCGCTGGTTCCGCCGGCGCCCGCGCCGACGACGATCCACTCCGGGATCGGGTACTTCTCGTCGCGCATCTGCGCGAAGATCGACTCGGCGATGTTGTTGTTGCCGCGCCAGTCGGTGGCCCGCTCGGCGTGGGTGAACTGGTCCATGTAGTGGCCGCCGGTCTCCCGCGCGACGCGTTGCGCCTCGGCGTACACCTCGCTGGAGTTCTGCACGAAATGGCAACGGCCGCCTTGTGATTCGATCAACGCCACCTTGGAGGGGCTGGTTTTCTCCGTCATCACGGCTACGAACGGCAGGCCCAGCAGCGACGCGAAGTACGCCTCGGAGATCGCCGTGGATCCCGACGAGGCCTCGACGACCGTGGTGCCCTCGCCGATCCAGCCGTTGCACAGCGCGTACAGAAACAACGAGCGCGCCAGCCGGTGCTTGAGGCTGCCGGTGATATGCGTCGATTCGTCCTTGAGGTACAGCGCGATGTCGACGTCGGTGCCCCAGGCCGACGGCAGCGGGTAGCGCAACAGGTGGGTGTCGGCGCTGCGGCGGGCATCGGCCTCGATCAGCCGGATCGCGTTGTCTGTCCAGCCGCGGGACACACTGTGGACCGCGATCTGGGTCCGGTCGTTCAACGCAGCGATGCCGCGGGCTGCGAGCGGCCCAAGTTGCTGCTGGAATCGCGCCCACCCATCGGGGCGGCGATCAACGTCAGCAGGGTCGCTTCGGGACGGCAGCAGAACCGCACCGGCGCGAACGGAGAGGTCCCCAGTCCCGCGGACACATGCAGCTGCATGTTGGCGCCCCAGCGCGACGGCCCCTTGGCCCGGGTGCGGTCCAGGCCGCAGTTGGTCACCAGGGCGCCGTAGAACGGCAGGCACAGCTGCCCGCCGTGGGTGTGTCCGGCCATCACCAGCTGGTAGCCGTCGGCCGCGAAGCGATCCAGCACCCGCGGCTCGGGGGAGTGCACCAGGCCCAGCCGCAGATTCGCCGCCGGGCTGGCCGGGCCCGCGATCGTCTCGTAGCGGTCGCGATCGATGTGCGGGTCGTCTACGCCGGCCGCGGCCAGATGCAGGCCGGCCACTTCGAACTCGCGGCGCGTGTGGGTGAGGTCAAGCCAGCCGCGCTCGGTGAACGCCGCCCGCAGGTCCTGCCAGGGCAGCGGTTCGCCCTTGATCCGGTGGGACGGGTTGGTCAGGTAGTTCAGCGGGTTCTTCAGCCGTGGCCCGAAGTAGTCGTTGCTGCCGAAGACGAAGACACCCGGGCGCGACAGCAGGTCGCCCAGCGCTTGGATCACCGCGGGGACCGCTTTGGGGTGGGCCAGGTTATCGCCGGTGTTGACCACCAGGTCGGGCTCCCAGCCGGACAGCTCGCGCAGCCACGCCTGCTTGCGGCGCTGGTTGGGCAGCATGTGCAGGTCGCTGATATGCAGTACGCGCAGCGGCGTGGAACCCGGCGACAAGACGGGCATGGTTATCTCGCGCAGGACGAAGGCGTTGCGTTCGACGACCGCGGCGTAACCGATGCCGGCGACCGTCGAACCGAGCGCGACGGCGCCGGTACGGATCAGAGCGGGCAAAACATCAGCCATGCACGCAGCCTACTGCCGGTTGCGGCCTCAGGAGCGTCTTGCGCGGCTACGGAGGCGGCTGTCCGGGCGGTGGTGGCGGCGGTGCCAGCAGCGGAATGGTGATCGGTGGCAGACCGGGGATCTCCACGACCTGCGAGCCGATCGGCAGCGGCGCCCCGTCCGGCGGCGGAGGCGGCGCCGGCGGGATGCCGTTACTGACCTGAATGGTGACGACCGAGCCGGGGATCGTGTTGCCCGACGGCGACGTCCCGACCACTTCGCCCAACTTCGCGGTGCTGTTGACCGAATTGGTCTGGTCGGCGACCTGGAAGCCGGCCTCTTTGAGGCGCGAGCGCGCGGCGTCGACGTCCATGCCGGCCACGCTCGGCACCCGCGACCCGGGCGAGCCCTCGACGTAGCGCGGATCTGTCGGCGGCAACTTGATGTCGCCGAAGCTCAGCGCGATCGGCTTCATCGCGGTGAACCAGGTTCGCGCGGGCTCGTTACCGCCGTAAAGGTCGCCCTCGCCGCAGTGGCGCAACGGCGCCGAGCACAGATCCGTCGGCGAGGTGGAGTCGTCGTAGATGTAGTTGGCCGCGGCGTAGCGGCTGGTGAACCCGACGAACCCGGAGGAGCGGTGCGCCTCGGTGGTGCCGGTCTTACCCGACACCGGCAGGTCCCAGCCCGCGGCGCCGGCCGAACCGGCCGCGGTACCGCCGCCGGTCGCGTCCTTGCTCATCGCGTTGGCCAGGGTGTTGGCCAGCCCTTCGGGCACCACCTGGTCGCACGTCTGGGTGGTCACGGCTACTTCATTGCCGTTGCGGTCGATCAGCTTGTCGATCGGGTTGGGCGGGCACCACACCCCGCCCGACGCCAGCGTGGCGGCGACGTTGGACAGCTCCAGGGCGTTCACCTCGATCGGGCCGAGGGTGAACGACCCGATGTTCTGCCGCTTGACGAAATCGGCCAGGCTTTCGTTGCTGTCGGGGTTGTAGTCACGGGCCGTGCCGGGGTCGGCGTAGGACCGCAGCCCCAGCTTGACCGCCATGTCGACCGTGCGCGTCACCCCCACCTGCGAGATCAGCTTGGCGAACGCGGTGTTGGGCGAGGTGGCCAGCGCCTCGGTGACGTTCATCGAGCCCCGGTAGTTACCGGCGTTGACCACACACCAGGTGTCCTTGGGACAGCCCTTGGCGCCACCGCTGCCCAGGCCCTTCTGCTGGAACCGCGGCGGCACGTCGAGGGTGGCGTTGATGCCCATGCCCATGTCCAGCGCGGCGGCGGTGGTGAAGATCTTGAACACCGATCCCGCGCCGTCGCCGACGAGCGAGAACGGCTGCGGGCGCATCGTCTGCCCGGCGTCGACGTCGAGGCCGTAGGTGCGGTTGCTGGCCATGGCCATCACCTTGTGCGAATCCTTACCGGGCCTGATCACGCTCATCACGCTTGAGATGCCGGGCAGGGTCGGGCTGGCGAACTTGTCGATGGCGCTCTTGACCGGGATCTGCACGTCGGGATCGAGCGTCGTGCGGATCAGATAGCCGCCCCTGGCCACCTGTTCCTTGCTGATGCCGGCGCGCGACAGGTACTCCTGGACGTAGTCACAGAAGAAGGCACGGTCGCCGGCGGCGATGCAACCGCGCGGCAGCTCGTTGGGCTGCGGCAAGATGCCCAGCGGCGTCGCCTTGGCGGCGCGCAGCGCGTCGGTCTCCTGCGGAAGGTTCTCGATCATCGTGTCGAGCACCAGGTTCCGCCGGGCCAGTGCACCGTCGGGGTTGGTGTAGGGATTCAGCGTGCTGGTCGACTGCACCATGCCGGCCAGCAGCGCCGCCTGCTGCCAGTTCAGATCCGACGCGTTGATCCCGAAGTAGGTCTGCGCCGCGTCCTGCACCCCGAACGAGCCGTTACCGAAGGAGACCAGGTTCAGGTAGCGGGTCAGGATCTCCGGCTTGGTGAACGTCTTGTCGAGCGTGAGCGCCATCCGGATCTCGCGCAGCTTGCGGGCCGGGGTGGTTTCGACGGCAGCGCGCTTTTCGGCGTCCGTCTTCGCGGTCACCAATAGTTGGTAGTTCTTGATGTACTGCTGCTCGATCGTCGAACCCCCTCGGGTGTCGACGTCGCCGGACGCATAGCCCGCCAGCCCGGTCAGCGTGCCCTTCCAGTCCACCCCGTTGTGTTCGGCGAATCGCTTGTCCTCGATCGAGACGATCGCCAGCTTCATCGTGTTGGCGATCTTGTCGGTGGGCACCTCGAACCGGCGTTGCTCGTACAGCCAGGCGATGGTGTTGCCCTTCGCGTCCACCATCGTCGAAACGGCGGGCACCTGTCCCTCGAGCAGCTGGGCTGAGCCGTTGGCGACCACTTCGGAGGCCCGGTTGGACATCAGTCCCAGCCCGCCGGCCATCGGGAACAACAGCGCCGTGGTTACCACACCTGCCAGCAGACAGCAGCCAGCCAGCTTAAGAATCGTGAGAGCTGCCGGGGGGCGGTCTGACATGCGTACTACAGTAACCGCCGTTTGTCGCGTGACGCGCCGCCGATCCGCACAGCGGATCCAGAAGGTGTGACCTGCAGCTTTGCTGTCAATCGGGATGCGATGTTCTCGATCGCGTTACATATCAGCTACCCAAAACGGGTACCCAATCTCATGATCCCGCCTACGCTCAACGACAAGACGGCACGCCCGTCCCAAAAAAAGCGTTATCAGACTGTTGCGCAATTGACTGCTGACCACCTAACTTATACAGACGGTGAGATTCAGGTAACACCGATCAGCACAGTGTGGTGTAGATCGCAACAATGATCTGCTACCCGAGGAGGGCGGTCGTAATGCGACCGGGAGGAAGGGAACAGCTCGTGTCAGGAACACGACCGGCAGCACGCCGAACCAACATTGCAGCGGCGCAGGGGGTGCTTCGCAGTGTTGATGCTGAAGAACGAATTGCCTGGGTTTCTCAAGCACTATGCCGGACCACTGACCCCGACGAACTGTTTGTTCGGGGGGCCGCCCAGCGTAAAGCCGCGGTGATTTGCCGGCACTGCCCGGTGATGCAGGAATGCGGCGCCGACGCACTGGACAACAAGGTCGAGTTCGGCGTCTGGGGTGGCATGACCGAACGGCAGCGGCGGGCGCTGCTCAAGCAGCACCCCGAGGTCGTTTCGTGGTCCGATTTTTTCGACAAGCGCCGGAACCGCGGCGTCAGCTGACGCGTGGAGCGCGGGTGCGCCGCAGCGTCGCGGCGCACTAGTAGTTCGAAACTTATTATTACAAAACCGTTACAGCGTCCCTCGGGTTTAGCGCATGTGCAATAGCGACCCTAGCGCGAACTAGCTTGTGCCAGATGGCAATTCGCCGTTTCAACTGGGTCTGACTCCAATCGTCGTCACCCGCTCCAATGTTTGGCGGCCGCTCAGCGGCTTATTGAACCGGCCGTATCGCAGCCCTGTGCAGGACAGATCCGCCCTAAACGAGCGTTCCTTTGTGTCAGCGATCCGCCGCGCGGGCCGCATCGTCACCGGCAGGGTTCGGATTCGCCGGTTCTTCAGCGCCCCGCCGCGCGGGCCGCATCGTCACCGACGGCGGTGATCTGATCGGCGAGCGCACGCAGGGCCTCCAGGTCCGACACGTCGAACGGCAGCGACGGAACGCCCACGACCGGCACGTTGGGGTTGGCCCCGGTGAATCGGGACAGCAGCCGGATCTCCCGTTTGGCGGTCTGGCCCCGGTCGGCGTGAATCCGCAATACCGCCGTGCCCAGCGATGCCGCGTCGGGGTTCGCATCCGACTTCAGCGACTCGATCCCGTCTATGGCCCGCTCCACCGGCAGTGCGCACAACAGGGGATGGGTGCGGTTCAAGATCAGGCCCGCCAGCGGCATGCTCTCTTGCGATAGCCGGTCGACGAAGAACGACGCCTCACGCAGCGCGTCGGGTTCGGCCGCCGACACCACCACGAACTGGGTGCCGCGCCGCTTCAGCAGCGCGTAGGTGCGGTCCGCCTTCTCGCGAAAGCCGCCGAAGGTGGCATCCAGAGACTGCACGAAGGCGGCCGCGTCGCCCAGCATCTGCGAACCGAGCACGGTCGAGAGTGCCTTCATCGCCAAACCCATTGCGCCGGTGACCAATTTGCCGATGCCGCGACCCGGCGCGAGCAGCAGCCGCCACAGTCGGCTGTCCATGAAGCTGCCCAGGCGTTTCGGCGCGTCCAGGAAGTCGAGTGCATTGCGAGACGGGGGAGTGTCCACCACCACCAGGTCCCAGCGGTCCTCGCCCAGTAGCTGGCCGAGCTTCTCCATCGCCATGTACTCCTGCGTGCCGGCCAGAGAGGTGGCGACCGTCTGGTAGAACTGGTTGTCCAAAATCGTTTGCGCCCGAGCGTCTCCGGAGTACTGGATCACCATTTCGTCGAACGTGCGGCGCATGTCGAGCATCATCGCGTGCAGCTCGCCGGTCACCTCGGGTGCCAGCGGCACCCGCTGTGGTGTATTGCCGAGGTCGTTGACGCCCAACGCCTGCGCCAGCCGTTTGGCCGGGTCGATCGTCAAAACGCATACAGTGCGGCCATATTCGGCAGCACGTAAAGCCATCGCCGCCGCGGTGGTCGTCTTGCCCACACCGCCTGCACCGCAGCAGACGACGACGCGGTTCGCGCGGTCGGCCAGAATTTCAGCCATGTCAAGGGTTTTCGGTGTAGTAGTCATCGAACTCCCTGCTGTGCAAGTGATTCCGACAGTTCGTACAAGCTGCCGAGGTCGACACCGTCGGAGATCGCGGGCAACTCCAACCGCGGCACTTTCAAAGCATCGAGCTGCTGTGCGGTCTCGGCCCGTGCCGTGATCCGGCTCGCGTGCTGAATGGTTTCTGTCAGTAAGCCGGCAAAGTCGTTGTCGCCCAGCTCGATTCCTGCCGTCTTCAACCCGGCGCGCACCGCGTCGGCGTCGATGTCGCCCTCGGCGGCCTTGGCCAGGTCGCGCGGCTCCAGGTATGCCGGAATATTGCGGTTCACGATCACGCTGCCGATCGGCAGTTGCATCTCGGCAAGCTCCTCGATGGCTTCCATCGTCTCCTGCACCGGCAGCGCTTCGAGCAGCGTGACCAGGTGGATGGCGGTCGCATCGGAGTGCAGCAGCTTGACCACGCCCTCGCTTTGCGAGTGCACCGGGCCGCCCTTGGCCAGATCGGACACCGCTTTGGTGACGTCGAGAAAGCGCGCGATGCGCCCGGTCGGTGGTGCGTCGACGACGATCGCGTCGTATACCGGCAGTTTGTTCTTGTCCCTGCGGACGACCGTCTCCTTGATCTTGCCGGTGAGCAGCACGTCGCGCAGGCCGGGCGCGATCGTCGTCGCGAA
The DNA here is from genome assembly GCF_900176255.2 of Mycobacterium ahvazicum. Lineage (GTDB taxonomy): Bacteria > Actinomycetota > Actinomycetes > Mycobacteriales > Mycobacteriaceae > Mycobacterium > Mycobacterium ahvazicum. The sequence goes on along the minus strand of NZ_FXEG02000005.1, from coordinate 906,738 downwards.
CTCGATCGCACCGATCCGGCGCATCGCCCGTCCGGCGATCCCGAGGTTGTAGAACATGTCGAGGTATTCCAGGAACGCGGCCTCGATGTCGATCGCCAGGGCGTTGACCTGACCGCCGCGCTCGGCGGTGGCGATCTTCACCTCCTGGTAGGGCAGCGGCGGGACGTCGAAGAGTTGCGCAATCCCTTGGCGACCCTCCACTTCGACGAGCAGGACTTTGCGTCCGCCGGCCGCCAGGGTGAGCGCCAGCGCGGCCGCGATCGTCGATTTGCCCGTCCCGCCTTTGCCGGTGACGAAGTGCAAGCGGGCCTTCGACAGTCGCGCCGGCCAGCCGACGGCAGCGTTGCCGCTAGAAGTGGTTGCCACCATCGCATGCTAGCCCGAGCTCTGCGCGGCCCCGGCAAATCGGGTAGCCACACCGGATCGCGGTCCACCGGGCTGACCCGTGGGGTTCACGCCCGACCGATAAGCTCGCGTCATGAGCCAACCGACCCCGTGGGAATACGCCACGGTTCCGCTGCTGACGCACGCCACCAAACAGATCCTCGACCAATGGGGTGCCGACGGCTGGGAGCTGGTCGCGGTGCTGCCCGGGCCGACCGGTGAGCAACACGTCGCCTATCTGAAGCGCCCCAAGTAAAGAGGACAGCGGCAGATGACTGCTTCGGCCCGGCTTGAGCAGCTCGGCGTCGTGCTTCCGGACCTGGTTGCGCCGCTGGCCTCCTACGTTCCCGCGGTGCGCACCGGCAACCTCGTCTACACCTCGGGTCAGCTGCCGATCGTGGCGGGAACGTTGGTGGGCACCGGCAAGGTGGGCGCCGACGTCAACCCCGATGACGCCAAGGCGATGGCGCGGCTGTGTGCGCTCAACGCTTTGGCGGCGGTGAATTCCATGGTGGGTATCGACGCGGTGACCCGGGTGGTCAAGGTCGTCGGATTCGTCGCCTCGGCGCCCGGCTTCAACGGTCAGCCCGGCGTCGTCAACGGGGCCTCGGAACTGCTCGGTGAGGTGTTCGGCGACCAAGGTGCGCATGCACGTTCGGCGGTGGGCGTATCCGAGCTACCGCTGGATGCGCCGGTCGAAGTCGAGCTGATCGTGGAGGTCGGCTAACGGCCGTGACCGAGACAGTTGAGCCGCTGACTCATCCCGCATACGGCAGTTTGCGGGCGGTCACCGACACTGCCTCGGTCCTGCTGGCCGAGAACCCGGGCCTGCTGACGCTGGAGGGCACCAACACCTGGGTGTTGCGCGGACCCCGCAGCGACGAGCTGGTCATCGTGGACCCGGGACCCGACGACAACGAGCACATCGCCCGGATCGCATCGCTCGGGCGCATCGCCCTGGTCCTGATCAGCCACCGGCACAGCGATCACACCGACGCCATCGACAAGTTGGTCGAGCTCACCGGCGCGACCGTGCGCTCGGCGGGCAGCGGATTCCTGCGTGGCCTCGGCGGCGAGCTGGTCGACGGCGAGATCATCGACGCCGCCAACCTGAAGATCAAGGTGATGGCCACGCCGGGGCATACCGCGGACTCGTTGTCGTTTCTGCTCGACGACGCGGTGCTGACCGCCGACAGCGTGCTCGGCCGCGGCACCACCGTCATCGACAGCGAAGACGGCAGCCTCGCCGACTACCTGGAGTCGCTGCGGCGGCTGCGCGGTCTGGGCCGTCGCACGGTGTTGCCCGGCCACGGCCCCGACCTGGCCGACTTGGAATCCGTCACCACCGGATACCTGACGCACCGTCATGAGCGCCTCGAACAGGTGCGCGCGGCGCTGCGGGACCTCGGCGGCGAAGCGACCGCCCGCGAAATCGTCGAGTACGTCTATGTCGACGTCGACGAGAAGCTGTGGGACGCCGCCGAGTGGTCCGTGCAAGCGCAACTGGACTATCTGCGCCGAGAGTGAAGTCGACGAACGGTCGCTCAGTCCGCCGAGTCTGCGGTGCTGGCGCCGAGACTGCGCTCAGAGTGTGCCCATCGGTCAAATCGTCGCGTTGGACGCAGCCTCGATGAATTGACGACTAACGCGCGCGGCGGGCCAGTCTCTCGGAGTCCGAGATCAGCACGCTCTTACCCTCGAGCCGGATCCACCCACGGTGGGCGAAATCGGCGAGGGCCTTGTTGACGGTTTCCCGGGAAGCCCCCACCAGCTGGGCGATCTCCTCTTGGGTCAGGTCGTGGGTAACCCGCATCGCGCCACCCTCCTGAGTGCCGAAACGCTGGGCGAGCTGCAGCAGCTGCTTGGCCACCCGGCCGGGCACGTCGGTGAAGATGAGGTCGGCGAGGTTGTTGTTGGTGCGACGCAACCGCCGGGCGAGCACCCGCAGCAATTGCTCGGCGATTTCGGGCCGGTCGGCGATCCACGCGCGCAGCGCATCGCGGTCCATCGAAACCGCGCGCACCTCGGTGATCGTCGTGGCGCTCGACGTCCGGGGACCCGGGTCGAAGATCGACAGTTCGCCGAACATGTCCGACGGGCCCATGATCGTCAGCAGATTCTCCCGGCCATCGGGTGACCGGCGACCGATCTTGACCTTTCCCGAGACGATGATGTACAGCCGATCGCCTGGTTCCCCTTCCGCGAAAACGGTGTGTCCACGCGGGAAGTCGACGGGTTGTAATTGCTTGGTCAGTGCGGTGACTGCGCCGGGTTCAACCCCTTGGAAGATTCCTGCCCTTGCCAGGATCTCGTCCACTTTGACCTTCAGCTTTCCAACGAAGTGATATGGGTACCTACCTAGCTCGGGTTACGAGTCTAGAGGTAGGCCAACGTGCCAACGCTACACACGATTGACGTGTCTAGTCGCCTCATATTGCGGATTTCCGCCTGAATGCGCGTGTATTCGCATCGGCAAAGCGCGCGCGGGGGGATCGGTGAACGCGGTGGCGAGCAGCGATTCGGCGCGATGGCGACCGCTGGGCGGCGGGGACAGCGCGAGTTGCTGGGCCTGGCGTCGATGCAGATATTCCAGCGCTTCGGGCATGCCTTCTCGGGCCAGCGTGTGCATATCCATGGCCTGCGCCTGTTCGAGAAACTCGTCGACGTCGGTCGACGTGATCGACTCCCGGCCGAGCTCCTTTTCGAGCCGCCCCAGGCCGAGCGCAGCGAGCATCAGCAGCCCCGGCACGCACGCCACCAGCAACCATGACACAAGGAGAGTAAACATGGCCAAGGTCTCAGGGAGATTACGAAATCAGTACTCTGTCGTAGGTGACAGTGGCACGGCCGTCCGGGCGTTCGAAAACCACCGCGGCTTCCCCTGATTCCAAGCCCGATTCCGCCCTTGCCCGGCGTTGGGCCTCGGAAACCCGAGTCGGTTTGGTGCGTCGCGCGCGCAGGATGAATCGCGCACTGGCACAAGCATTTCCGGACGCACATTGCGAGCTGGATTTCAGATCGCCGCTGGAACTGGTGGTGGCCACCATTCTTTCGGCGCAGAGCACCGACAAACGGGTGAACCTCACGACGCCGGCTTTGTTCGCCAGATATAAGTCGGCACTGGATTATGCGAAAGCCGATCGCGATGAGCTGGAAAACCTCATCCGTCCCACTGGCTTCTTCCGCAACAAGGCGAGCTCGCTGATCGGGCTGGGTCAGGCCCTGGTCGAGAAGTTCGACGGCGAGGTGCCCTCGACGATGGAGGAGTTGGTGACTCTGCCCGGGGTCGGGCGCAAGACGGCCAATGTCGTCTTGGGGAACGCCTTCGACATCCCCGGGATCACCGTCGACACCCACTTTCAGCGGCTGGTGGCCAGATGGCGTTGGACCGAGGAAAAGGACCCGGTCAAAATCGAGCACGCGGTCGGCGAACTGGTCGAACGCAAGGAATGGACCCTGCTGAGCCACCGCGTGATCTTCCACGGCCGCCGGGTGTGCCACGCACGCAAGCCGGCCTGCGGGGTCTGCGTGCTCGCCAAAGACTGCCCGTCGTTCGGGCTCGGCCCCACCGAACCGGCGCTGGCCGCGCCCCTGGTGCAAGGCCCCGAAGCCGAACACCTGCTGTCGCTGGTCGGGCTGTAACACGGCCGGGACGTTGACCCCGAGAACTCGCTGGACCATCGCGATCTTGGCGGTGGTGGCGGCGCTGGTGGCGGCATTCGTCGCGCAACTGCGCGACGACTCCCGGCCAGCCGCGACGACGTCGCCCGCCAGCTCGGGGCCGAATCGAGAGCATCGCGACGCCGACACACCGGCCGCGCTGGCCGGCCCCCGCGCGCGAGCAAACCTGCCACCGTGCCCCGCGCCGGGCAACGGCGCCGGACCCGCGATCCTGCGCGGCGTGGTGGTCGAATGCGCGGCCGACGGATCCACCGTGGACGTCGCGCGTGCGCTGGCCGGCCGCCGGGTGGTCCTCAATATATGGGCGTACTGGTGCGCGCCGTGCGCGGCCGAATTGCCCGCGATGGCCGAATATCAGCGCCGGGTCGCCGCCGACGTCACGGTGGTAACCGTGCATCAGGACGAGAACGAGTCCGCCGCATTGTTGCGGCTGGCCGAGCTGGGCGTTCGGCTCCCGACCTTGCAGGATGGGCGGCGGCTGATTGCCGCAGCACTCAAGGTCGCAAATGTGGTGCCCGCGACCGTAGTGCTGAGACCGGACGGTAGCGTTGCGCAGACGCTGCTGCGCGATTTTGCGAGTGCCGACGAGATCGAGGCCGCGGTCGGAAAAAACGGATGACCGAGTTCGGCGGTCCGACAATGGCTGGGCAGGTGGACCCGACAAGGAGGCGCCGGTGAGTGGTGGGGGTGCCGCCCGCGCGCAGGGGACGGTTCCCCTGACGCCCGACGTCTGCCCGTCCTGGTTGCGCCCGCTGGTCGACAACGTGGGCCAGATCCCGGAGGCCTACCGGCGCCGGTTGCCCCCCGATGTGCTGGCGATGGTGACCGCGGCCCGGGCGGCGTCCGCCAACGACGACCGCGAGGCCGCTGTGCTGGTTCTGTTTTCGGGTCCCGAGTCCGGTCCAGGCAACGGCGCCGTACCCGACGACGCCGACCTGTTGCTCACCGTGCGGGCGTCGTCACTGCGACACCATGCGGGCCAGGCGGCGTTCCCCGGTGGCGCGGCCGACCCCGGCGATCGCGGGCCGGTTGCCACCGCGCTGCGAGAAGCCCACGAGGAGACCGGGATCGACGTCACCCGGCTGTACCCGCTGATCACGATGGAGAAGACGTTCATCGCCCCGTCGCAGTTCCACGTCGTCCCGGTGCTGGCCTACTCGCCCGACCCCGGACCGGTCGCGGTGGTCAACGAGGGCGAGACGGCGATCGTGTCGCGGGTTCCGGTGCGCGCGTTCGTCAATCCGGACAACCGGCTGATGGTTTACCGCGGGGACCTCGGCAATCGTTGGGCAGGTCCGGCGTTTCTGCTGAACCAAATGCTGGTTTGGGGATTCACTGGCCAGGTGATCTCTGCCGTTCTCGACGTCGCCGGCTGGGCAAAGCCGTGGGACACCAACGACGTCCGTGAACTCGACGACGCGATGGTGCTGGTCGGCCGGCAGGGTGGCGGGCGATGAACTCGATGACCCCGTCGCAGTGGCTGGATGTCGCAGTTCTCGCTGTCGCTTTCATCGCCGCCATCTCGGGCTGGCGTTCGGGCGCGGTGGGTTCGCTCTTCTCGTTCATCGGTGTGCTGCTGGGCGCGATCGCCGGGGTGCTGCTGGCGCCCCACATCGTCAGCCACATCGCCGCCCCGCGCGCCAAGCTGTTCGGCGCGCTGTTCCTGATTCTCGCGCTGGTCGTCGTCGGTGAGGTCGCCGGCGTGGTGCTGGGACGAGCCGTGCGCGGCGCAATCCGCAGCCGCACATTCAGAACCGTGGACTCGGTCATCGGGGTGGGGGTGCAGCTCGTCGTCGTGCTCACCGCCGCGTGGCTGCTGGCGACGCCGCTGACCCAGTCGAAAGACCAGCCCGAGCTGGCGGCCGCGGTCCGCGGATCGCGGGTGCTCGCAGAGGTCAACACCATCGCGCCCCCGTGGTTGAAGACTGTGCCCAAACGCCTTTCGGCGCTGTTGAACACCTCGGGGCTGCCCGCGGTGCTCGAGCCGTTCAGCCGCACTCCGGTGGTCCCGGTCGAATCACCGGATCCGTCGCTGGCCACCAATCCGGTGGTCACCGCCGCCGCGCCCAGTGTGGTGAAGGTACGCAGCCTCGCGCCCAGCTGCCAGAAAGTGTTGGAGGGCACGGGATTTGTGATCGCTCCCGATCGGGTCATGACCAATGCGCACGTGGTCGCCGGGTCCAGCAGCGTCCAGATCTACGCCAGCGGTAACCCGTTGGACGCCACCGTCGTTTCCTACGACCCTTCGGTCGACATTGCCATTCTTGCCATTCCGAACCTGCCGCCTCCGCCACTGGCTTTCAGCGACACCGAGGCGAAGACCGGCACCAACGTGGTGGTGCTCGGTTACCCCGGCGGCGGCAACTTCACCGCGACCCCGGCCAGGATTCGCGAGGCCATCAAACTCAGCGGCCCCGACATCTACCGCGATCCGCAGCCGGTCACGCGCGACGTCTACACCATCAGAGCCAATGTGGAGCAAGGTAATTCGGGTGGGCCGCTGATCGACCTCAGCGGTCACGTGCTGGGCGTGGTGTTCGGCGCTGCTGTCGACGATCCCGACACCGGGTTCGTGTTGACCGCCGGTGAGGTGGCCGGCCAGATGGCCAAGATCGGTGACACCCAACAGGTGGGCACCGGGACCTGCGTCAGCTGATCAGTGCACCTGCTCGAAAAACCTCATCAGGTGTCTGTTGATTTCCTCGGGCATCTCTTCGTGGCTGTAATGCCCTGCGCCGGCGACGGATACGTAGCGGCCCTGCGTCGCATAGCGCTGACTGTGGTCGACCGGATCGGCCAGCACGTAGGGGTCGGCGTCGCCGCGCAGATGTAGCAGCGGCACCCCGAGCTGGCGCGACATCGACTTCATGAATCGCCGGCCTTCACCGCGCAGCTGGCTGCGCACCGCCCAGCGCTGGTATTCCAGGGCGCAGTGCGCCGCACCGGGAATCTGGATCGCCGTGCGCAGATAACCGATCGCTTGCGAGAAGTCCTCGGAGGCAACCCATTTGGCGGAGCTACGGTGCTTGACCAGACGCTCGATCTCGGCGCCGTTGTCGCGGGTCAGCAGCCGCTCGGGCCATAGCGGCAGCTGATAGCGCAGCAGGGTCGGCAGCAGTGCGGAACTCTGGTCGCGGCGCGTCAACGCCGATCGGCGCAGCGCCGCCGGATGTGGCGAGCTGACCAGCGCGATGGCGCGCACCAGCCGCGAATGCAGCATTGCGGTGGTCCAGCAGCACAGCCCGCCGTCGGCGTGGCCGACGAGGGTCGCCGACGAATGCCCAAGCGCGCGAATAAGTCCGGCCGTGTCGCCGGCGAGCGTCCAGCCGTCGTAACCACGCGGCGGCTTGTCGCTGCCGCCGTAACCGCGCAGGTCGACCGCGACCACCCGGGCATCGGTCAGCCCACGCAGCTGATGACGCCAGGACCACCAGAACGAGCCGAATCCATGCAGCAGCATCACCAGCGGTCGTGCGGCTGCCGCCGCCGGTGCGCCCGGACCGGTCGGTAACGCCTCGACGACGTGGAATCGAATGCCGTTGGCGTGCACGTCCAAATGGCGCCAAGGCCCGTCGATGCGGACCATCGACGGATCAGGTACTGCCATTTACCAACCTGAGGGGTCGCCGGGGTTGCCGTTCTCGGGCTTGGCGTGCTTGCCGGGTGCGTCGGTCAGCTGCTTGGTCGCGGCGGCGTGCTTGTCGTGGCCCGGGGTGAGCGCGGTGCGCGTCTCCTTGACCGATTCGATGGTCTCCTGTGGTCCGCGGATCCGGCGCACCTTCAGATAGCCCAGCAGCGCCAGCACGGCTCCGACCACGACCATGAGCGCGAACACGATCAGGAAGGCCACCCAGCGCCACAACCAGTTGTCGAGCAGCTCGGCGAGAAAGAAGAAGAAAAAGAAGGTGGAGTAGAACAGCACCACCAGCGCGGCGATGAAGAAGACGCTGCCGGTGAGGCCCTTCTTGATGTCGCGGGTGATCTCCGCGCGGGCCAGCTCGACCTCGGCGCGCACCAGCGTGGACGCCTGCGTCGTCGCGTCTTTGATCAGGTCACCGATCGACGGTTCGCCGGGCCTGGCGTGCGGGTCGGCCAACGGAATCGTGGTCAGCGTGCTCGGCACACCATTACTGCGATCGACCTTGCTCACTAACGGTCCTCTCCGTTGAACTGCCCGGCTCCTGATAAAGCCGCTGCTTGGCTCGCATAGTCGCCGAGCCCGTTCGCTGTCGTCGCGGTTTATGTTGCCATGCGCCGCGATGCCAGACGAGGCCAGCCGAAGTCCGCGGGACCCGGCGACCGAAGGGTCCGGCCGCCGCCATTCGCACAGCAAGAGGGGCGCCGGGGTGATCATCTAGACTGGCGCAGCTGTTCTCCGACATCCGGCCCGCTGATGGGAGTTGCGCATTGCAAACGGCGCATCGGTGCTTTGTGGCGGCGCTGGTGGCCGTGCTCCTCGTCCAGCCCGCTTTGCCCGCACACGTCGCGGCCGCTGACGACCGGGTCCCGATGGGGGGTGGCGCCGGCATCGTCATCAACGGGGACACCATGTGCACGCTGACCACGATCGGCGGCGATGCCGCCGGTGAGCTGATCGGGTTCACCTCCGCGCACTGCGGTGGACCGGGCGCGCAGGTCGCCGCCGAGGCCGCCGAAGGCAGAGGCATCCTGGGCGTCATGGTCGCGGGCAACGACGCCCTGGACTACGCGGTGATCAAGTTCGATCCGGCCAAAGTGGCGCCGGTGGCCAACTACGGCGGGGTCATCATCAACGGCGTCGGTCCGGAACCGGGGTTCGGGCAGATCGCCTGCAAGCAGGGCCGGACGACCGGCAATTCTTGTGGTGTCACCTGGGGGCCGGGCCAGGATCCGGGAACCATCGTCATGCAGGTGTGTGGCCGCCCGGGTGACTCCGGTGGGCCGGTGACGGTCGACAACCTGCTGGTCGGGATGATCCACGGCGCGTTCAGCGACAACCTGCCGACCTGCATCATCAAGTACATCCCGCTACATACTCCGGCGGTGGTGATGTCGTTCAACGCGATCCTGGCCGACATCAACGCCAAGCACCGGCCCGGTGCGGGCTTCGTCCCGATACCGGTCTGAGCTACTTGGCCTCTCTGATCGCGTCGAAGACGCCCGGGTCAAGCAGTGTCGACGTGTCCCCGAGGTCGCGATTTTCGGCGATGTCGCGCAACAGCCGGCGCATGATCTTGCCGCTGCGGGTCTTGGGCAGTTCGGGCACCACGTGGATCTCGCGCGGCTTGGCGATCGGCGAGATCTCCCGGGCCACCTCGTCGCGCAACTCCTCGACGATGCCCTCGTGCATGTCGTACTCGGCGCACATCACGACGAACGCGCAAATGGCTTGGCCCGTGGTCTCGTCTTTCTTTGCGACCACCGCGGCCTCGGCCACTCCGGAGTGGCCGACCAGCGCCGACTCCAGCTCGGCGCTCGAAAGCCGATGCCCGGACACGTTCATCACGTCGTCGATGCGGCCCACCACCCAGATGGCGCCGTCGCGGTCGTAATAGGCGCTGTCGCCGGCGAAATACCAGCCCTGGTCGGCGAACCTGGACCAGTAGGTCTCGACGTACCTATCCGAGTCGCCCCAGATGCCGCGCAGCATGGACGGCCACGGCTGGTCCAGGACCAGGTAGCCGGTGACGTGTTCGCCATGGTGGACGGTCGGCGTCAGTTGATCGCCGTGGTCGTCGACGATGCTGGCCGAGATCCCCGGCAGCGCCCTCATCGCCGAACCAGGTTTGGCCGCAGCGACTCCGGGCAGCGGAGAGATCATCGCCGAACCCGTTTCGGTCTGCCACCAGGTGTCCACGATCGGCAGGCGGTCGGCGCCGATCACCCTGCGGTACCAGCGCCAGGCCTCCGGGTTGATCGGCTCGCCGACCGTGCCGAGCAGTCGAAGGCTGGACAGGTCGTGTGCATCGGGGATCTCGCGGCCCCACTTCATGAACGTCCGGATCAGCGTGGGCGCCGTGTAATAGATTGTGACGCCATACTTTTCGATGATTTCGAAATGCCGGTGCTGGCTGGGCGAATCGGGAGTGCCTTCGTAGAGGACCTCGGTGACGCCGTTGGACAGCGGACCGTAGACGCCGTAGGTGTGCCCGGTGACCCAGCCGATGTCGGCGGTGCACCAAAACACGTCGCGGTCAGGCTTGATGTCGAAGATGTTGTAGTGCGTGTACGACGTCTGCGTTAGGTAGCCGCCGCTGGTGTGCACGATGCCCTTGGGCTTTCCGGTGGTGCCCGAGGTGTACAGCAGGAACAGCGGGTGCTCGGCGTCGAAGGGCGCCGCGGTGTGTTCGGCCGACGCGGAATCCACCACGTCGTGCCACCACACGTCGCGGTCGTCGTTCCAGGACACGTCAATTCCGGTGCGCCGCACCACCAGAACCTTCTGGACCGGGCTGTCGCCGTCCGGCCCGGGCGCCACGGCCTCGTCGGCGGCATCCTTCAACGGTGCCGGCTTGCCGCGCCGGAACTGTCCGTCGGCGGTGATCAGCACCTTGGCCTGGGCGTCGGCGATGCGGGCGCTCAGCGCCTTGGCGGTGAAACCGGCGAACACGACGCTGTGCATGACACCCAGTCGCGCGCAGGCGAGCATCGCGATCACGGCTTCGGGGATCAACGGCAGGTAGATGGCGGCGCGGTCGCCGGCGACCAGACCGAGATCGGTCAGCGCGTTGGCCGCTTTGCACACCTCGTCCTGCAGGTCGGAGTAGGTCAGGCTGCGGCTGTCGCCGACCGGCTCGCCCTCCCAGTGAATCGCCACCCGGTCGCCGAGGCCGGCCTCGACGTGGCGGTCCACACAGTTGTAGGCGACGTTGAGCTTGCCGTCGGAAAACCACTTGGCGAACGGCGCCTGCGACCAGTCCAGCACCTCGGTGAACGGCTCGGTCCACGTCAGCCGGTTGGCCTGCCTGGCCCAGAACGCCAGCCGGTCCGCTTCGGCCTCGCGGTAGAGATCCTCGCGGGCGTTGGCCTGCTCGGCGAATTTCGCCGGCGGCGGATACGACGAAGGGCCTTCGGTGTGTGTGGCGGTCACGGGCTTCGCTCCTATGTCGAGTATGTCCAGGGCCGGGTTTCGAGCTGGTCAACCGTCTGTGAGCCTAGACCCGCCCGCCGAATCTGTGGACGCCAATCCGGGGGTAAACCTCGTTGTCATCCCGCATAATCACGGTTGTGCCGGAATGTCGCGGGCAGCGTGCCCGTTGTTTATTTCTCAGCATTGCCGCGGCCGCAACGAGTTACGCGGTCGCCGGCGTGCTGGGGCCGCACGCGTCGGCGGTGCCGGTCGGCGATCAGGCGGTGCCGTGTCGCTCGGAGCAGGTCGACGTGGCCGCTTCCCCGACGCAGGCCGCCGTGGGCCACCGATCGGTGACCCTGACGTTCAGCCTCGCCGGTGGTGCGGAAGAGTGCACGCTGACCGGCTACCCCGCGGTCGAGACGGGCGGCGGCGGGCCGGACATTCACGCCAAGCCCACGCCACGCGGCTACCTGGGCGGCTTGCCGAGCGATGTCGATGAGCCGCCCACCGTCACCCTGTCGCTGGCCTCACAGGGGCAGGCCATCGTGGAGGGCGTGGCCATAGACCGCAAGGGCAACCCGTGCCCCAATTACACCGCGCTGCAGGTCAACCCGCCGAACACGATCATCGTGTTCACGGTGCCGGTCACCATCGACGCCTGCGAATTGCAGGTGCACCCCGTCACCGCCGCCCAGCAGCAGTAGGACCTAGTACGGGCTCGCCCTTTCCAGGCAATAGACAACCGGGGGAGTGGGGTAGCTGACTCCGTTGAGCCCCGACGGGCAGTCCGAACTGTTCGCGGTGCCGTCGATGCGCTGGATGACTCGCATCACGCCCGACTCATGATCATTGCAGTCGCCCAGAGTCAGTTTGGGACTGTCGCGCTCGCCGGATACGAGATAACACTGGCCCTGTTTCAGGTTCAGGGCGAAACACAGGATGGTCGAGCTGTCGGTATAGCGGTCATAGATGGAACCCTCGCGCTTCCCGTCCGGGCACTGTGCCGACGGTCCGCCTTTGGCGGCAAGCAAGTAGGTATTCGCCGGATTGGCGCAGTCGTTGCCCGGACTCGAATCGAATGCCTCTGAGCGATAAGACGTTTGAGTAATGCACTCGCCAACCTGCATCGACGTGCGTTCTTGATGCTTGGCGAGCCGCGATGCCGCGTTGACGAAGTCTGCCACGATGCCGAGCACCAGCACGACGGCGCCGATCGTGATCAGCGCGGTGGATGCCCCGCTCGTGCGACGCGGGGGCGCGGGCGCGCGGTACGCCGGATAACCCGGGTAGGGCGGATAACCGGGGTAGGGCGGGTAGCCGGGATAGGGCCGCTGCGGGCCCGGATACCCCATCGGCTGCGGTGGGTAGGGGTAACCGGGGCGCGGCCGCCGGCGGCCGCGGTAACGCTCCCATAGGCCGACGATCAGACAGATCAATCCGATGAGGGGAACACCCAGAGCGAACGCCGTCTCGCCCAGCGCCACACCCGCGTCGTGTTCCGAGGCGAGAAGCGTGACCCCCATGTCGAAATCCTAGGTTGTCGACGCCGGCTGGTGCACTTCACCGGCGGTCCTTGCGTGGCCGATCTGCTCGCAGGCCCTAGGGTCGCTGTCATGCGTTGGATGCGGGCTATGACTGCCGTCGTCATGTTGACGACCGCGTCGCTGGCCGGCTGCGGTGGCGGCGTGCTGAGTCCTGAACTGGTGGTGGTGAACGGCGGCGAGCCGCCGAACCCGCTGATACCGACCGGCACCAACGACAGCCTCGGCGGGCGGATCCTGGATCGGCTGTTCGCCGGCCTGGTCTCCTACGACGCCGACGGCAAACCGTCGCCGGAGGTGGCGCAGTCCATCGAGACCACCGACAATGTCAACTACCGGATTGTTCTCAAACCGGGCTGGAAGTTCACCGACGGCTCCGCGGTGACGGCACATTCGTTCGTCGACGCGTGGAATTACGGTGCTCTGAGCGCCAATGCGCAACTGCAGCAGGACTTTTTCAGTCCGATCGCCGGATTCGACGACGTAGCCGGCCCGCCGGGCGACGGCAAGCCGACCACGATGTCCGGGCTTGCGGTGGTCAACGATCTCGAGTTCACGGTGCGGCTCAAGGCACCGACCGTCGACTTCAAGTTGCGCCTGGGTCATAATGCGTTCTATCCGTTGCCGGACAGGGCATTTCGGGACATGGCGGCGTTCGGGCGCAACCCGGTGGGCGACGGGCCGTATCGGCTGGCCGACAATCCCGACGGACCCGCCTGGGAACACAACGTGAAGATCGACATGAAGCCGAACCCCGATTACCACGGCAACCGCAAACCTCATAACAAGGGCCTGAGGTTCGAGTTCTACGGCAACCTGGATACCGCCTATGCCGACCTGCTGTCCGGCAATCTCGATGTACTGGACACGGTTCCGTCCAGCGCGCTGACAATCTACCGCCGCGACCTGGGCGACAACGCTGCCAGCGGACCCGTCGCGGTCAGCCAATCACTCGACACACCATTGCGGCTGCCGCATTTCGGCGGCGAGGAGGGCCGGCTGCGGCGGTTGGCCTTGTCGGCCGCGGTCAACCGCCCGCAGATCTGCCGGCAGATCTTCAACGAGACCCGCAGCCCGGCCCGCGATTTCACCGCCCGCTCCCTGCCGGGGTTCGACGCGAACATCCCGGGTAACGACGCACTGGACTTCAATCCCGAACGGGCACGGCAACTGTGGGCGCAAGCCAACGCGATCTCGCCCTGGAGCGGGCGGTACGCCATCGCCTACAACGCGGACAGCGGCCACCAGGAGTGGGTGGACGCGGTGGCCAATAGCATCAAGAACGTGCTGGGCATCGACGCCGTCGGCGCTCCGCACCCGACGTTTGCGGGGTTCCGCACCCAGATCACCAACCGCACCATCGACACCGCCTTCCGCGCCGGATGGATCGGCGACTATCCGTCGATGATCGAATTTCTCGCCCCGCTGTACGCCACCGGTGCGGGGTCCAACGACGTCGGATATTCCAGCCGGGAGTTCGACGCCGGGCTCGCAGCCGCCGAGGCCGCGCCCAGCCTGCAGCAGGCCGACGTGCTGGTCAACGTGGCGCAACGAATCCTGTTGCACGACATGCCCGCTGTACCGTTGTGGTACTACATCGCCGTGGTCGGGTGGTCGCCGGAGGTCAGCAACGTCAAGGTCACCTGGAACGGTCTGCCCGACTACGAGAACATCGTCAAGGCCTAAGACATGGGTTGGTATATCGCACGAAGGCTCGCGGTGATGGTGCCGGTCTTCCTGGGCGCCACCTTGCTGATCTACGGCATGGTCTTCCTGTTGCCCGGTGACCCGCTGGCCGCGATCGCCGGAGACCGGCCGCTGACACCCGCGGTCGCCGCGCAGCTGCGGGCGCGCTACCACCTCGACGATCCGTTCCTGTTGCAATACCTGCGCTACCTCGGCGGCGTGCTGCACGGCGACCTGGGCCGGGCCTATTCCGGCCTGCCGGTCAGTGCTGTTCTGGCACATGCCTTTCCGGTCACCATCCGACTGGCGCTGATCGCGCTCATCGTGGAGTCGGTGCTGGGCATCGGATTCGGTGTGATATCGGGCCTGCGCCAGGGCGGCCTTTTCGATTCGACGGTGCTGATCACCGGACTGGTCATCATCGCTATCCCGATCTTCGTGCTGGGCTTTCTGGCACAGTTCGTGTTCGGGGTCCGGCTGGGCATCGCGCCGGTCACCGTCGGCGAACGGGCCAGCTTCGCGCGGTTGCTGCTACCCGGAATCGTGCTGGGCTCGGTCTCCTTCGCTTACATCGTGCGGTTGACCCGGTCGGCGGTGGCCGCCAACGCGCATGCCGACTATGTCCGCACCGCCACCGCCAAGGGGTTGTCGCGGCCGCGGGTCGTGACCGTGCACATCCTGCGCAACTCGCTGATCCCGGTGGTGACGTTCCTGGGCGCCGATGTGGGTGCGCTGATGGGCGGGGCCATTGTGACCGAGGGCATTTTCAACATTCACGGTGTCGGCGGTGTGTTGTATCAGGCCGTCACCCGGCAGGAGGCGCCGACGGTGGTGTCGATCGTGACGGTTCTGGTTCTGATCTATCTGATCACCAACCTGCTGGTCGATCTGCTCTATGCGGCGCTGGACCCGAGGATCCGCTATGGCTGAGCACTCCGGCTTTTGGGGCCAGACCTGGCGCAAGCTGCACCGGCGCCCGAAGTTCATCGTCGCGGGCCTGATGATCCTGATCATCGTGCTGATGGCGCTGTTTCCGGCCTTGTTCACCGACGCCGACCCCGCCTACGCCGATCCCAGCCAAAGTCTGCTCGGCCCCTCGGCGGCGCACTGGTTCGGCACGGATCTGCAGGGCCACGACATCTATGCCCGCACGGTCTACGGGGCGCGGGCCTCGGTGACCGTCGGGCTGGGTGCCACGCTGCTGGTGTTCGTCGCCGGCGGGGCGCTCGGCGCGCTGGCCGGCTTCTATGGCGGCTGGATCGATGCGGTGGTCTCGCGCGTCACCGACGTGTTCTTCGGGCTGCCGCTGCTGCTGGCCGCGATTGTGCTGATGCAGGTCCTGCGCCACCGCACGGTGTGGACGGTGATCATCATCCTGGCCTTGTTCGGCTGGCCGCAGGTGGCCAGGATCGCTCGCGGTGCGGTGCTCGAGGTACGGGCCAGCGACTATGTGCTCGCGGCTAAAGCGTTGGGGTTGAGCAGGTTTCAAACCCTGCTACGGCATGCGCTGCCCAATGCCGCGGGTCCGGTGATCGCGATGTCCACGATCGCGCTGGGCGCCTTCATCGTCACCGAGGCCACGCTGTCGTATCTCGGTGTCGGACTGCCGACCTCGGTGGTGTCGTGGGGTGGCGACATCAACCTGGCGCAGACGCGGCTGCGGGCCGGCTCGCCGATTCTGTTCTATCCCGCCGGCGCACTGGCTTTGACGGTGCTGGCGTTCATGATGATGGGCGACGCCCTGCGCGATGCCCTGGACCCGGCCTCGCGAGCGGAGCGGGCATGACCGACCCCCTGTTGAGGGTCGAGGGCCTGGAAGTCAGGTTCGGCGACCACGACCCCGCGGTCCGCGGCGTCGACCTGAGCGTCATGCGCGGGCAGACCGTCGCCGTGGTCGGCGAATCGGGATCGGGCAAATCGACCACCGCCGCCGCGGTCCTGGGCCTGCTACCGCCCGGCGGGCGAATCACCGCCGGCCGCATCACTTTTGACGGGCGGGACATTACCTCGGCTGATCGCAAGCTGCTTCGTTCCATCCGTGGCCGACGCATCGGCTACGTACCCCAGGACCCGATGACCAACCTCAACCCCGTCTGGAAAGTCGGCTTCCAGATTCGGGAAGCGTTGCGCGCCAACCGGAGCGATCGCAAGCGCGGCGAAGCCGGGCGAAGCGGGTCGCGACCATCGGGCACCGATGGCCGACAAGCCCGCCGCCGGGCGGTCGAGTTGCTCGCCCAGGCCGGCATGCCGGATCCGGAGAAGCAGGCGGGCAAGTACCCGCACCAGTTGTCGGGCGGCATGTGTCAGCGCGCGCTGATCGCCATCGGGCTGGCGGGCCACCCGGAGCTGCTGATCGCCGACGAACCGACGTCCGCGCTCGACGTCACGGTGCAACGGCAGGTGCTCGACCACCTGCAGCGTCTCACCGACGAACTCGACACCGCGCTGTTGCTGATCACGCACGATCTGGCGCTGGCCGCCGAACGCGCCGAGCACGTCGTCGTCGTGCACCGCGGAATGGTGGTGGAATCCGGTGCCGCGCAGTCGATCCTGGCCGATCCGCAGCATGAGTACACGCGCCGGCTGGTGGCCGCGGCCCCGTCGCTGACGGTGCGGAGTTCGGCGCCGGCGCGCCCGGCGGCCGACAGCGGGGCGGGCGACATCCTCGTCGCCTCCGAGCTGACCAAGGTCTACCGTGAGTCGCACGGCGTACCGTGGCGCCGCACCCAGTTCTGTGCCGTCGACGCGGTGTCGTTCGGGCTGAAGCGGGCCGGCACCCTGGCCATCGTCGGCGAATCGGGCTCGGGCAAGTCGACGGTTGCCCGGATGACGCTGGGTTTGCTCCAACCGACCTCGGGCACAGTCGTTTTCGACGGTGACGAGATTTCTGATGCGCGCAACCGCGACGCGATGATGGCCTTTCGCCGGCGCGTGCAGCCGGTATTCCAGAACCCCTACAGCAGCCTGGACCCGATGTACTCGGTGTTCCGCGCGATCGAGGAGCCGTTGCGGATCCACCGCGTCGGCGACCGCGGGCAGCGCGAGAAAGCGGTGCGTGAACTCGTCGACCAGGTGGCCTTGCCGTCAACGGTGCTCGGTCGGTTGCCGCGCGAGCTCTCCGGCGGCCAACGTCAACGGGTCGCGATCGCGCGGGCGTTGGCGCTGCGGCCCGAGGTGCTGGTCTGCGACGAGGCGGTCTCAGCGCTCGACGTGCTGGTGCAGGCGCAGATCTTGGACCTGCTGACTTCGTTGCAGGCCGAACTGGGCCTGGCCTACCTGTTCATCAGCCACGACCTCGCGGTGATCCGGCAGATCGCCGACGATGTTCTGGTGATGCGCGCCGGGCGGGTCGTCGAGCGCGCGGCGACCGAAGAGCTGTTCACCAGGCCCCGCCACGAATACACCCGCCAATTGCTGGAGGCCATTCCCGGGGCGTCCATGCCACCCCGCTAGGTTGGCAATCTGTGACGGCAGACCCGCTGGCTCCGCTGATGGAGCTCCCCGGCGTCGCTGAGGCCAGTGACCGGGCCCGCGACGCGTTGGGCCGTGCCCACCGCCATCGAGCAAATCTGCGCGGCTGGCCGGTAACCGCCGCCGAGGCCGCGCTGCGGGCGGCCCGCGCTTCCTCGGTGCTCGATGGCGGTCCGGTGCGGTTCGAGGACTTAGCGGACAGCTCAGGGGTGAGCGATCCGGTGTTCGGCGGAGCGCTGCGGGTGGCTCAGGCGCTGGAGGGCGGTGGCGGCGCGTTGATCGGCGTGTGGCAGCGATCGCCGTTGCAGGCGCTGGCCCGGCTGCACATGCTGGCGGCGGCCGACCAGGTCGACGACGAACAACTGGGCCGGCCGCGGGCCGACCCCCAGATCGGGCCTCGTCTCGAGCTGCTCGGCGAATTGGTGACCGGTCGCACGCAGGTGCCGGCACCGGTCCTGGCCGCGGTCGCGCACGGAGAACTGCTGACGCTCAAGCCCTTTGGCAGCGCGGACGGAGTGGTCGCGCGGGCGGTGTCCCGGCTGGTGACGATCGCCAGCGGGCTGGATCCGCACGGGCTGGGTGTGCCGGAGGTGAGCTGGATGCGCAAACCCGGTGACTATCGCAGCGCCGCAAGCGGATTCGCCGAAGGTACACCGGCCGGCGTCGGAGCTTGGTTGGTGCTGTGTTGCCGGGCGATGCAGGCCGGCGCGCAGGAGGCGTTGTCGATCGCCGAGTCGTTGCCAGGCAAGGGCTGAGCCGCGTCCAGAAAAGGGTCCGGACATGCAGAGCGGGCGGCGTTCCGAAATATTCGGTCCGCCGCCCGCTAGCACGGAACTCGGTTACCAAGCGTGCATGTATGGGGCTGCGTGGGTGGCCTCGGCGATCTTGCGACGCTTCGAGCTACCACCCCACCCAAAGGGTTGTTCACGCTCTCTGCTTTTTCGCAATTACGCAGGCCCGCAACACTTCTGCCATCTTCGCGGCTATGACTCCGCGTGGGTGCCGAGCACCGTGCTGGGCGCCCGGTTCGGGAGAACGAACCTTCTCTTCCGGATCGACCTTGGCCTTACCGGGCTTCCGTGGTTCCTTTGTACTACTGGAGCCTTAGCACAGCAAGGCCCAATTCTGCGAACGTTGCGAATTCATAGGGATCGGTGCGGGGCGCCGGATTTGCTGGGACGCGCGCCTAGAACGCGAGGCGGCGCAGCAGCGAGTATGTCACCGCGCCGGCGGCCAGCGCGGTGATACTCACCGCGGCCGTGGTGGCGATCGCGGCACCTGAGGGCGCCGGAATCCGGTCTCGCAGCGAGACGGGCCGCGAGAAACTCAATACGGGCCAACCACGTTCGGTCGCTTCTTTGCGCAAACCGCGGTCGGGGTTGACCACGCTGGGATGTCCGACCGACTCGAGCATCGGTAAGTCGGTGATCGAGTCCGAATAGGCGTAGCAGTGTTCCAGCGGGTACCCCTCGCGGGCCGCCAGCTCGCGGATGGCTTGGACCTTGCCCTCGCCGTAGCAGTAGAAGGCGACGTCGCCGGTGTACTTGCCGTCCTCGACGACCATCCGGGTCGCCATCGCATGCGTGGCGCCCAGTGCGCGGGCGATCGGCGCGACGATTTCCTCGCCCGAGGCGGACACCACGACGACGTCGCGGCCGCACAATTTGTGCGCCGCGATCAGGTCCGCGGCCTCGGCGAACACGAGCGGAGTCACGATGTCGTGCAGCGTTTCGTTGACGATCGATTTGACCTGAGCGACGTCCCAGCCGGTGCACATGTTGGTCATGTGAGTGCGCATTCGGTCCATCTGGTCATGATCAGCACCGGAGAGCAGGAAGATGAATTGGGCGTAGCTGGACTTCAGCACGGCGCGCCGATTGAGCAGTCCCTGGTTGAAGAACGGTTTGCTGAACGCCAGGGTGCTGGACTTGGCGATGATCGTCTTATCCAGGTCGAAAAAGGCCGCGGTGCGAGCGTGCTTGGTGTCGGTCGCGGCCGTCTGCGGCGAGGTTTGCTGAGGCGCGTCCGAGTTGGAGACGGTCACCGACACAGCATAGGTCGGTCAGTCGGCGCGTCCGGGGGTTGCCGGCAAAACGGGGGCTGATCTGGGAGTAACAGACGAGGCCAGCGGTGTTTTTGCGGCCCGAATTATTTCTGGGAAAAAAACAACCACTTGCGGCACCGCCCACTGTCGTGTGTATAGTAAGCATTACTCGGCCTGAGCCGAGGGTGTATCAGCCCGACCCCCCGGGGCTGATGCACGACGACCTCCGCCTCCTCCCCCCCTGGCGGGGGTCGTCCCTTTTCTGGGGTAATTTTCCCGATAAACACGCGTTCTAACGTGGCCTCCGGTGCGTTGCGGGCACAGTGTTATCCCTCGGGCGGGCAAGCGTCGCACCCCGAAGTTTGTGCACACCCTCGTATCTCTCCACAAATCCCGATCTGGCACTGGTGTGCCATCCTGAGCTGCCCGCACGGTGGTGGGGTGACTATCGCGACCAGTGCCGAGGCGAGAGGTGCCGCGGGCGTACTCGCGGTGCTGACGGACCCGATTTTGCGCGACGAATTGGACCGGGTGGCCGCCGCCGTCGGCGTTCGAGTGGTGCATGCCGGCGGTGCGGCGGGGGGACGGAAAACGTGGTCGGCGGCCGCGGCGGGGGGGCTCGATGCGGCGGGCGCGGACCGTTGTCGGCGCGCCGGTCTACCGCGTCGCACTCACGTCAGCGTGTTGTGCGCCGCCGAACCCGCGACGGCCACCTGGTCGGCCGCGATCGGGGTCGGCGCTGCGCACGTGCTGAGCATGCCCGCGCAGGAGCACGAATTGATCCGCGAGCTCGCGGAGTCCGCCGAATCCATCCGGGACGACGAGCTGCGCGGACACGTCATCGGGGTGATCGGTGGGTGCGGCGGGGCCGGCGCGTCATTGTTCGCGGCCGCACTGGCGCGGATCGCGAATGATGCACTGCTGGTTGATCTTGATCCGTGGGGCGGCGGCCTGGATTTGTTGCTGGGCGGTGAGAGCGCACCCGGCTTACGGTGGCCCGACTTGGCATTGCACGGCGGACGGCTCAGCTGGCCGGCCGTGCGCGATGCCCTGCCGCGCCTGCAGGGCATCAGCTTGCTGTCCGGCACCCGGCGTGACCACGAACTGGACGCCGGGCCGGTGGACGCGGTCATCGATGCGGGCCGCCGCGGCGGCGTCACGGTGGTGTGCGATCTGCCCCGTCGGCTGACCGACGCCACCCGGACCGCACTCGATGCCGCCGACCTTGTTGTCGTCGTCAGTCCGTGCGATGTGCGGTCCTGCGCGGCGACGGCGGCGATGACGCCGGTGCTGGCCACGATCAATCCCAATCTCGGCCTGGTAGTCCGTGGCCCGTCGCCGGGTGGATTGCGGGCGGCGGAAGTCGCCGACATCTGCGGCCTGCCGCTGCTGGCGTCGACGAAGGCTCAGCCGCAACTGGCCGAGCAACTCGAACACGGCGGTCTGCGGTTGGGGCGGCGATCGGCTCTGACGGCGGCGGCTCGCCGGGTGCTCACGGTGCTGCCGCGCGCGGGAGCCCGGCCGAAAGCCAGTGCGGCGTGAGCGAATCGCTGATTGAGCGGGTACGCGAGCGGTTGGCGACCGAATCGGCTCCGTTGCGACCCAACGTGGTGGCCGCCGCGATCCGGGCCGAATCCGGCGGGATGCTCGGCGATACCGAGGTCCTGGCCAACCTCCGGGTGCTGCAGACCGAACTGACCGGCGCCGGGATCCTCGACGCACTGCTCTGTGCGGACGGCACCACCGACGTCCTCGTCACCGCCCCGGACGCGGTGTGGGTCGACGATGGAAACGGTCTGCGTCGCAGCCATATCCGGTTCGCCGACGAGGCGGCGGTACGACGGCTGGCGCAGCGGTTGGCGATGGCCGCCGGGCGTCGTCTCGATGACGCACAGCCGTGGGTGGACGGCCAGCTGAGCGGTATCGGCGCCGGCGGACTTGCGGTCCGGTTGCACGCGGTGTTGCCGCCCGTGGCTGCCGGCGGCACGTGTTTGTCGCTGCGGGTCTTACGGCCGGCTACCCAGGATCTGGCGGCGCTGACCGCCTCGGGCGCGATCGAACCGTCGGCTGCGGTGTTGGTAGCCGACATCATCGCGGCCCGGTTGGCCGTTCTGGTAAGCGGTGGCACCGGCGCCGGAAAGACGACATTGCTGGCGGCCATGCTGGGTGCGGTATCGCCGGCCGAACGGATCGTCTGCGTCGAGGACGCGGCCGAATTGGCGCCCCGGCATCCGCACCTGGTCAAGCTGGTCGCGCGGTGCGCCAATGTCGAAGGCGTAGGCGAGGTTTCGGTGCGCCAACTCGTCCGGCAGGCGCTGCGGATGCGGCCGGACCGCATTGTCGTCGGAGAAGTCAGGGGCGCCGAAGTGGTCGACCTGCTCGCAGCGCTGAACACCGGCCACGACGGCGGGGCCGGGACGGTGCACGCCAACAATCCGGGCGAGGTTCCGGCCCGGCTGGAGGCGCTGGGCGCGCTCGGCGGTTTGGACCGGACCGCGTTGCACAGTCAGCTCGCGGCGGCGGTTTTATCTGTAACGGGTTGTGGGGTGTGTAGGACTGTCACCCACGTGGGTTTTAGATGGGGTTTTCTCGTAGGGGACACTGTTATCTGTAACGGTGTCACCGACGTTGGCTCGCGGTGGGTGTTGCTGTGTCAGACCCCTGACACACGTCCTACACATGCGTACGGATTAGCAGACCTACCCGGTCGGTAGTACACATGTAACTTACGTGCCTACCAGCGGCAGCGAACGGTTTCACAGTTCCCGTTACAGATAAGAGCGCCAGGTACTGCTGCACGTCGCCCGGGACCGCAGCGGCCGGCGCCGCCTCGCTGAGATCGCGGTGCTGTGCCAGGTCGGGGAACGAGTTCAGGCGGTAACGGCGTGGCACGCCGAGCGGGGGATGACCGACGCTGCCGACGAACTGCATGCCTTGCTGCAAAGCCGGTTGCCGGCATGAACGGTATCCCGGCCGGTGCGTTGCTGGTGGCGTTGGCGCTGTTGGCTCTTCCGCCATCACCGCGACGGCGGCTCAGGCCGACGCCAGCGCGCCGACGGGTTGTCGGCGGCCGTGGGCTGGGTTGTCTGGCGGCATGCGCCGGTGTTGCCGGCGCGGCGCTGCTGCCGATGACGACTGTCCTGGCCGGCGCGGCCGTGGCCGCCACGACGAGCCTGCGCTACCGCCGGCGTCGGCAGCGCCTACGCGCCGCCGAGGAGGGCCGGACATTGGAGGCCGCGCTGGATGTGCTGGTCGGCGAGCTGCGAGTGGGTGTCCATCCGGTGCAGGCGTTTGCTGTTGCTGCCGACGAAACCGCCGGTGCGGTGTCGATCTCGCTGCGAGGCGTCGCGGCGCGGGCGCGACTGGGCGCCGACGTCGTGGCCGGCTTGCGCGCCGCGGCGTGCTCCTCGGGCCAGCCCACGCACTGGCATCGACTGGCCGCGTGCTGGCAGCTGGCCGCCGAGCATGGCCTCGCGATCGCCACGCTGATGCGTACCGCCCAACGCGATATCGTTGAGCGGCAGCGATTCTCGTCGCGGGTTGATTCCGCCATGGCCGGGGCGCGGGCCACCGCAGCGATACTGGCGGGACTGCCGGTGCTGGGGGTGTTGCTGGGCCAACTGATCGGGGCGCGTCCGCTGAGCTTCCTGCTGAGTGGACACGCCGGCGGATGGCTGCTCGTTGTCGGCTCGGTGCTGACGTGCACCGGGCTGCTGTGGTCCGACCGCATCGTCGCGCGTGCGGGAGCCGGGCCGTGAGCATCGCGGCGGTCTTGCTCGCCGTGGCGCTGTTGATCGGGCCGGGGCCGTCGGTGGTGCGGGCGCGCGCCGGCACAACGCCTCGTGCGCAACGGTTTCGGATCGCGCGGGCCGACGAGAAGGCCCGCGGAACGGACCCGCTGGCCGTCGCATCCAGCTTCGACGTGCTGGCAGTGTGTCTGGAGGCCGGGATGGCCGTGTCGACCGCGGCCGCCGCGACCGCAGCGTCCGCCCCGCCGAGGCTGGCCCGGGTATTGCGGCGCGCCGCCGATCTGCTGGCCCTGGGATCCGATCCCGCTGTGGCATGGTCAATCTCGCCCGAGAAGACGGTCGACGTGCAGACCGATGCGCTCCTGCGACTGGCCCGACGTTCGGCGTCCTCGGGTGCGGCACTGGCCGGCGGCGTCGCAGAGCTGGCCGACCAGTCTCGGCACGACGCCGCGCATACCGCCGCTGCGGCCGCCGAGCGCGCGGGCGTGCTGATCGCAGGCCCGCTCGGGCTGTGCTTCCTGCCGGCGTTCATCTGCCTGGGCATTGTCCCGGTGGTCGCCGGGCTGGCCGGAGATGTTCTGCAGTCGGGCTTGTTGTGAAGGCATTACAACAGAGGAGATACATTGGTGATCAACATGTTTCGCGTAATGATGGCGCGGATGGCGGTCCTTGCCGCCGACGAGTCGGGAATGTCCACCGTCGAATACGCGATCGGCACTATTGCGGCGGCCGCCTTCGGCGCGATTCTCTACACCGTCGTCACCGGCGATTCGATCGTGTCGGCGTTGACCAACATCATCGGTCGCGCGCTCAACACCAAGGTCTGATCGGCTGCGCCGGTGCGAGCACCGTGGAAGCGGCTTTGGCGATCGCCACACTGGTGGTGGTGCTGGCGTTTTGCCTGGCCGGCGTTGCGGCCGTGGCAATGCAGGTTCGCTGTGTTGATGCCGCCCGCGAGGCGGCCCGGCTGGCCGCGCGCGGTGACGAACGTTCAGCCGTCGACGTCGCGCGTAGCATTGCGCCGGGCGGATCGCGGATCCAGGTGCGCCGCGACGGCGATTTCGTCGTGGCCACGGTTATCGTGCACTCAAAGTTGCTGCCCGCCTTGGATATCAGTGCTAAGGCCGTCGCGGCGGCGGAGCCGTCGCGATGAGCGCGGGGCGGCGACCGTCCTCGCGGCGGCAATAGTCGCGGTGCTGCTGTGCGTCACGGGCGCCGGCGCGTACATCGGCTCGGCGGTGGTGGCACGCCATCGTGCGCAGGCGGCTGCCGATCTGGCCGCGCTGGCCGCCGCGGCGCGGCTACCTACCGGAGCCGCGGCGGCCTGCGCCCGGGCGAGTGCGATAGCCCGCACGATGCGAGTCGACGACGTGGGCTGCCGGGTGGAAGATCTCGACGTCGTCGTCACCGTGCGCGTGGCGGTGGTGTTCGGCGGTGTGGCTCAGGCCGCCGCTCGGGCAGGGCCGGTCGACGCGGCGTAGCTCAGGCGTTGTCGTCTGTGGCTTTTGCCAGCCCGGCGTTGGCCAGCTCTTCGTCGCTGGGCAAGCGCAACGAGAGCAGCCCGACGAAGGTCTCCGGTTCCAGTTCCACACGATTGGCGGTCACGTGCACCGGCACCCAGTCGCCGTCGAAGCCGCGCATCCGCAGCACCCGGTTGGTCGATCCCTTATCGAATTCCTGTGTCATGGCTGACATTTGGGGCACGTCGTCGGGATGGACCTTCGGCCTGGCCTTGTCGGAGCCTCGCCAGTCGTAGAAGGTGCACGGCTCGTCGAGCCATTTCAGCAGGGTCCAGGTGTTGAGGTCGACGAGTGCCCGGTGAACGCCGGCCTGCCGCAGCCCGTCGAGGATCCGCAACGCCAGATCGTCGGTGGAAACGTTCGGCCCCTTGAGCTCGGCGCGCCAGTTCATCGCACGTGCGACGAGGTGGTCCTTGCCACTGGGTCCGGGCTCGAGCGCGCTGCGGCCGATGAAGCCTATCCGGATAGGATTGCCCTGCCAGTCGGTGAGATCCCATGTGCTGCATATGGTTTGGCCGGGTTCGGCTTTGACCGCCATGGCAAGAACTTTGGTTTCGTTCGGGTTGAGCTCGCGCGAAGGAAGGTCTTCGGCAAAGGCCCGCCCGAAGGTGACTTCGACCTCGGGGTTCTTGCCGCTGATGACCAGCGATTCCCGCGTGTCCGTGGCCACGCCGAGGGTCAGGTCCCACTTCAGCGGACCCGCGGTGGGCCGCTCCGGCGGGTCGATGTCAGCGGGCCCGGTCCACACATGCACACCGTGGATGCAGCCGTCGGACATCACCACCGGTTCGGTGCGGATCACGCGGTCGTGCTTGGGCGTGATGCTGGTCAGGCTCTGGCCGGTGCGCATCGACTCGGCGATCGCGGTCCGGACGGCGGCGAGATGGGGACTGCGGCGGAGGAAGGTCGTGATAGGGACAAGGTTCTTGAGCTGCCGCCCCTGTGCAACCACGGCAGGCTCTTCCCCCAGTGTCTCCACGAGCAACCAGTCGTGGGCCATGCGCTCGATTTTAGGGCGCGCGGGCGCATCTGAGGATCCCCAGGCGCGCCGACATCGCCTCAGCAAATCCGTCACGGAACCAGTTCAGCGATACTTCGAATCGACTTCGCCGGCGCTAAGTTACTGGTAAGTTTGCAAACGCCATCACAGCCTTGGTAGGTTTTCTGCTCCGGCCGTTGGTCGCGCTTTGAGACAGCATGTCGGCGTTTCTTTAGCAAAGAGGAAACGCATTCGGCGGTTGTTATATGCAGATTCCGTGGAGGTCGACCGTCGAGGGGTCGGTCGCCGTCCCGTGGATCGCTCAGCGCGATCGCTACGGCAACTCCGCAAGCACCAGTCTGAGCACTTGCACAGCTCCCGCCTTATCGAGCGGGTTATTCCCATTTCCGCACTTGGGGGACTGGACGCACGACGGGCAACCCATCGGGCATTCGCACGCTTCGATGGCCGCGGCGGTAGCACTCAACCAGGTCCGCGCCTGCCGAAATCCACGTTCGGCGAAGCCCGCCCCGCCCGGATACCCGTCGTAGACGAACACGCTGGGCTCACCCAGCGGACCGAGGGCGGTGGACATTCCGCCGATATCCCCGCGATCGCAGCTGGCGACCAGTGGCAGCAGCCCAATTGCGGCGTGTTCGGCGGCGTGCAACGAGCCGGGAATCCGCGTTGCGTCAATTCCCTTGCTTGCCAACGCTTCCGGCGTGATCGTGTACATGACCGCGGTGGTGTCCAGGATGTGTTCGGGCATGTCCAGCTCGATGAAATCGATGACCTCCCCGGACAGGCGCCGACGTAGGTACCCCACCACCTGGTGGGTGACCCGGACCGGCACCACGCCCAGGGTCACCGGGCCGAACGTCGACTGCTCGCCGCTGCCGGTGACCTTGATGTCGGTGATTTCGCGCGCGAACGTCGCATAACCGGGATCCTCGGCGTGCACGAACGCGATTGCCTCCTCGAGATCCAGCGAATCGACGACGTACGTGTCGCCCTGGTGGAGGTACACCGCGCCGGGGTGCACCGACGCGGGAGCCTGACCGAGTCCGGTGCTGCCCAGCAGTCGCCCGGTGTCGGCCTCCACGATGACGATCTGGCCACCCGCCGAGCCCCGGATGTCGACCGCGCCATGCGGTTCTAGGCCGGGTGCCGGGAAGTACTTGCCGCCGCGCCGGCGCAATAACCCGTCGTCGACCAGCCCCTCGGCCACCCGCATGGCGCCGAGTTCTCGGACTTCGGCGTCCTCGAGTGGCAATTCGGTTGCGGCGCAGAGCAGTTGGGGCCCGAGGAGATAGGGGTTCGCCGGGTCGATCACCACCCGCTCGACCGGTTTGTCCAGCAGCGCTGCGGGATTGTGCACCAGATAGGTGTCCAGCGGATCGTCACGGGCGATCAACACCACCAGGGCCCCCTGCCCGCGGCGCCCCGAGCGGCCGGCCTGTTGCCAGAACGAGGCAACCGTCCCGGGGAAGCCGGCCAGCACCACCGCGTCCAGCCCGGCGATGTCTACCCCCAATTCCAGCGCGTTGGTGGTGGCTAAACCCCGCAATCGGCCCTCCGCCAGCGCGCGCTCCAGCGCGTTGCGGTCCTCGGCGAGATAGCCGGCCCGGTACGACGCCACCTGCTGCGACAGGCCCGCGGCAATGTCGTCCAGCCGCGCCCGGGCACCCAGGGCGGTCAGTTCGGCGGCCCGCCGGGAACGCACGAACGTCAGGGTCTGCGCGCCCTCGGCGATCAGGTCGGCCATCACCCGTGCCGCCTCGACACCGGCCGACCGTCGCACCGGGGCGCCGTGCTCGCCGGTGACGTCGGTGCGCAGCGCGGGTTCCCACAACGCGACGGTGCGCTCGCCCTGCGGTGAGCCGTCTTCGGTGACCTCTTCGACCGGCAGACCGATGAGTTCGGCCGCCGTCGCGCCGGGCGCATCCGTCGTCGCACTGGCGAAAATGAAGGTCGGCTGACAACCGGGTCGAGCCGAGTAGCGCGCACACAGCCGCAGCAGGCGGCGCAACACCATTGCTACGTTCGAGCCGAAAACACCTCGGTAGTAATGACATTCGTCGACGATTACGAAGCGCAACCCGCGCAGCAAGACGGCCCAGCGCGGATGATTTCGCAAGATGGACAAATGGATCATGTCCGGGTTGGAGAACAGCCAGCGGGAACGCTCGCGCGCGAACCGGCGAACCTCGGCGGGGCTGTCGCCGTCGTAGGCGGTGGGCGCGACATCGGAAAGTCGCGGCACCGCGGCGGTCAGTGCATGCGCGGCGCGCAACTGGTCGTGACCAAGCGCTTTTGTCGGCGACAGGTACAGCACCCGGGCCAACGGATCGGTCGCCAGCGCATTGAGTACCGGCAGTTGATACGCCAGCGACTTGCCCGACGCGGTACCGGTGCTGACCACGACGTGGCGACCGTCGTGGGCCAATTCGGCCGCCCGCGCCTGGTGTGACCACGGGGCTGCGATGCCGCGGTCGGTAAAGGCCGCGATGACGTCGGATTCGGCCCACTTCGGCCAAAGATGGGGCCGGCCGCTGCGGGCGGGCAGCTCCGCGACATGGCGCAGCGGGTGCTCGTCCGGCGCGGTTCCGGCGAGCGCGACGGCCAGCAGGTCGCTGCCGAAACTCGCCACGTCACACCCTCCAAGAATCAGTCAGGGACACAAGTCTGTCGCCGAGACCATGAACATGGTTGACTGTTTGCGGTCGTAGCTTCTGTGTTCGTGTCAAAACTTCGCAGGATCGACGTTGCGACCCGCGGTTCCTGCGAGGTTAGCGGTCGGGTGAAGTTCCGACGACTCCGCGAGGTATGGCGGTGACAACGGGCCCGGGGCACCGAAAAGCGGTGCTCCGAACCTTGAAGAAAAGGAAAGATCGAGAAATGCCACAGGGAACTGTGAAGTGGTTCAACGCGGAGAAGGGGTTCGGTTTCATCGCCCCCGAGGATGGTTCCGCGGATGTTTTTGTCCACTACACGGAGATCCAGGGTTCGGGCTTCCGCACCCTCGAAGAAAATCAGAAGGTCGAGTTTGAGATCGGCCACAGCCCTAAGGGCCCCCAGGCCACCGGAGTCCGCTCCGTCTAAATCGAGCAGATTCTGACGAAAACCCCCCGTGCAACCCGCTTTGCGGGTGTCGCCGGGGGGTTTTCACTATCTATTCACTCCTGCGCAACCTTGGGCTGGAAGCGGGCGACACGCCGCGTGTCGCGCCGCGCCGAATGCCTCAAAGCGGGGACGGGCGGCCTGGCTTACTGTCGGTGTGGTGAGCCAGCTTTCCTTCTTCACAGCGGAGGCGGTGCCGCCCGCCGTCGCCGATCTGTGCGGGGTGCTGGCGGCCTCTGGCCAAATCGTGACGGTGGGCGTCCCAGACGGCTCCGAGGGCCGTGGCGCCCGGCTGTCGGTCGTTGTGGATCAGCTCTGGCGCGCCACAGCGCTGGCCGAGATGATCTCCGAGGCCGGCCTGGTCCCCGAGATCGGTCGCACGGACGAAGACACACCTCTGGTGCGAACGGCGATCGATCCGTCGCTGAGCGCGATCGCGGCGGAATGGACCCGCGGCGCGGTCAAAACGGTGCCGCCGCGGTGGCTGCCCGGTCCGCGCGAATTGCGGGCGTGGACCATCGCCGCGGGCACGCCCGAGGGCGAGCACTACCAGCTCGGTCTGGATCCCCACGCCCCCGACACCCATTCGCCGCTCGCATCGGCGCTGATGCGGGTCGGGATCGCGCCCACCCTGATCGGTACCCGCGGCGGGCGCCCGGCACTGCGGATCAGCGGCCGACGCAGGCTATCGCGGCTGGTAGAGAACGTAGGGGAACATCCTGACGGCGCCGAGGCGTTGGCGCTGTGGCCGCGGGTCTAGCCGCGCGGCCCGGGATATCCGGCAGCCGCTGAGACCTGTGGTTTCGGGGAGTCGGTTTGCGTCGGCCCGCCTCAGGGTGCGAAATTGTCAGGTGCCCGAAGGGAAGGAACGTCGGCGTATCTGAATTTCAGCGGAATTTCAGACGTGTGCCTGTCATTCTTCCTGCAGGGCGGCCTCGATTGGAGGCCGGGAGAAGAGATGGAGCGTAAGCGCAGGTGGCTGACCCCACAACAGGCCGCGACAGCAGCGGCAACGGCAGCCGGAGGCGACTTGTCATCGTCGAGTCGCCGACTAAAGCGCGCAAACTAGCGGGCTACCTGGGCTCCACTTACATCGTCGAGTCGTCCCGAGGACACATCCGCGACCTGCCACGAGCCGCCGCCGACGTGCCCGCCAAATTCAAGTCGGAACCCTGGGCCCGGCTCGGGGTCAACGTCGACGCCGACTTCGAACCGCTCTACATCATCAGCCCGGAAAAGAAGAGCACGGTCACCGAGCTCAAGGGCCTTTTGAAAGATGTCGACGAGCTCTACCTGGCCACGGATGGTGACCGCGAGGGTGAGGCCATCGCCTGGCACCTGATGGAAACGCTGAAGCCGCGCATCCCGGTCAAGCGGATGGTGTTCCACGAGATCACCGAGCCGGCCATCCTCGAGGCCGCACAAAACCCCCGCGACCTCGACATCGACCTGGTCGACGCGCAGGAAACCCGTCGCATCCTGGACCGGTTGTACGGCTACGAAGTCAGCCCGGTGCTGTGGAAGAAGGTTGCGCCCAGGCTGTCGGCCGGCCGGGTGCAGTCCGTGGCCACCCGCATCATCGTGCAGCGCGAACGCGACCGCATGGCGTTTCGCAGCGCGGCGTATTGGGACATCGTTGCCCAGCTGGACGCCAGCGTGTCCGACGCCAACGCGCAGCCGCCTACCTTCACCGCCCGGCTGACCTCGGTAGACGGACTGCGGGTCGCCACCGGACGTGACTTCGACTCGCTGGGCGCGCTGCGCAATAGGGGCGTCGGGGGCACCCCGGAAGTCACAGTGCTCAACGAGGCGCAGGCCACGCAGCTGGCCACGGGATTGCGGGGAGCGCAGCTGTCGGTCGCCTCGGTGGAGGAGAAGCCCTACACCCGCCGCCCCTACGCGCCGTTCATGACGTCGACGCTGCAGCAGGAGGCCGGCCGCAAGCTGCGGTTCTCGTCCGAGCGGACGATGAGCATCGCCCAGCGGCTCTACGAAAACGGCTACATCACCTATATGCGTACCGATTCGACGACGCTGTCGCAGTCGGCGATCAACGCGGCGCGCACCCAGGCCAGCCAGCTCTACGGCGACGAGTACGTGTCCCCTTCGCCGCGGCAGTACACCCGCAAGGTCAAGAACGCCCAGGAAGCCCACGAGGCGATCCGCCCGGCGGGCGAGACGTTCGCCACTCCGGATGCGGTGCGCCGTGAGCTCGACGGCGACGAGTTCCGTCTCTACGAGCTGATCTGGCAGCGCACGGTGGCCTCGCAGATGGCCGACGCACGCGGGACCACGCTGAGCTTGCGGATCGCCGGCACCGCGCGAAACCAGGGCCCGGAGGGCGACCAGCCCGTCGTGTTCTCGGCCAGCGGTCGCACCATCACGTTCGCCGGCTTCCTGAAGGCCTACGTGGAAACCGTGGACGAATTGGCCGGTGGCGAGGCCGACGACGCCGAGCGCCGGCTGCCCCAGCTCACCGAGGGCCAGCGGCTGGCGGCGCTCGAGCTCACCCCCGACGGACACGCCACCAGCCCGCCGGCGCGCTTCACCGAGGCGTCATTGATCAAGACCCTCGAAGAACTCGGCATCGGCCGGCCGTCGACCTACACCTCGATCATCAAGACCATCCAGGACCGCGGCTACGTGCACAAGAAGGGCAGCGCGCTGGTGCCCTCGTGGGTCGCGTTCGCCGTAACCGGTTTGCTGGAACAGCATTTCGGCCGTCTCGTCGACTACGACTTCACCGCGGCGATGGAAGACGAGCTCGACGCGATCGCCTCGGGCAGTGAGCAACGCACCAACTGGCTCAACAACTTCTACTTCGGCGGCGACCACGGCGTGCAGGATTCGGTGGCGCGCGCCGGCGGGCTCAAGAAGCTCGTCGGTGTCAACCTCGAGGGAATCGACGCTCGAGAAGTCAACTCCATCAAGCTGTTTGATGATTCTGAAGGCCGCCCGGTCTACGTCCGGGTCGGCAAGAACGGGCCGTACCTGGAGCGCACGGTCGCCGGTGAAGACGGTGAGACGAAGCCGCAGCGCGCCAATCTCAACGACTCGCTGACGCCCGACGAGCTGACGCTGGAGGTGGCCGAACAGCTCTTCGCCACCCCGCAAGAGGGTCGGTCGCTGGGTGTGGACCCGGAGACCGGACACGAAATCCTGGCCAAGGACGGCCGTTACGGGCCGTACGTCACCGAGGTCCTGCCCGAGCCGCCGCCGGAGGACGGTGACGCGGCCCCGGCGAAGAAGGGCAAGAAGCCCACCGGCCCCAAGCCGCGCACCGGCTCGCTGTTGCGCACCATGGATCTGCAAACCGTCACGCTCGAGGACGCGCTGAAACTGCTGTCGCTGCCCCGGGTGGTCGGTGTCGACCCCGCCTCGGGCGAGGAGATCACCGCGCAGAACGGGCGCTATGGCCCATACCTGAAGCGCGGCACGGATTCTCGTTCGCTGGCGACCGAAGAGCAGATGTTCACGATCACCCTGGACGAGGCACTGAAGATCTACGCCGAGCCGAAACGCCGCGGCCGGCAAGCTGCTTCGGCCCCGCCGCTGCGCGAGTTGGGCAACGACCCGGCGTCGGGCAAGCCAATGGTGGTGAAGGACGGGCGATTTGGGCCGTACGTCACCGACGGCGAGACCAACGCCAGCCTGCGCAAGGGCGACGACGTGCTGTCGATCACCGACGAGCGCGCCGCCGAGTTGCTGGCCGACCGGCGGGCCCGGGGCCCGGCGAAACGTCCCGCGAAGAAGAGCACGCGCAAGGCCCCGGCGAAAAAGGCCGCCAAGCGCAGTTAGCGCGGAATCACATAATTTCGGTGGTGACTTCTTCGATGCTTGGCCGCCGGACCGAAACATTGCGCGGGACAGCAAGATTCAGTGGCCGGGCCAGCTGAGTGGGCGCCGCGCGCCCGCGCAATTCGACCACCTCGCCGACATCCCAGCACAACGCTTCGGCGTCCAGCGCGCCGCTGACGGCGATCGCCGACGCCAGCACATGGCCGGGCTCGAGCTTGGCCAGCTCGGTCAGCCGGGCCGCCTCGTTCACCGGGTCGCCGATCACGGTGTACTCGAAGCGGGCCTGCGCGCCGATATGGCCGGCGATGGCCCGCCCGGAGGACACGCCGATACCGAACTCGGCCGCGCCGATCACCGGCAGGAGTTCGTCGTGCAGCTCCCGGGCGGCCGCCAGCGCGCCACCGGGGGCGTCCGGGTGCTCGATGGGTGCGCCGAAGATGGCCAGCGCGGCGTCGCCCTGGAACTTGTTGACGAAGCCGCCGTGGCGCCCGACGGTGTCGACCACCACCCGGAAGAACTCGTTGAGCAGGTGGACCACTTCGGCCGGCGGCCGGGTCGCGGCGAGCTGCGTCGAGCCGACCAGGTCGACGAACAGCACCGCGACGTCGCGTTCCTGGCCGCCCAACTCGGTGCCGCGTTCCAGCGCCCGGCGCGCCACGTCCTCACCGACGTAGCGGCCGAACAGGTCCCGCAGCCGCTGCCGCTCGGACAGGTCGCGGACCATGTCGTTGAAGCCGGCCTGCAGCAGGCCCAGCTCGCTGGCGTCGTAAATCTGCATGTGCGCGTTGTAGTTACCGCGCTGTACCTCCGAGAGGGCCCAGCGCAGCTGGCGCAGCGGGTCGGCGATCGACATGGCGACCAGCAGCGTGCTGATCAGCCCGACGCCGAGCGCGGTCAGGGCCAGCAACAAGATGGGGTTGAACAGGCTCTCCGGCGCCGCGCGCAGTAGCGAAACCTTGTCGGCCACAACGGCCAGCACGATCGCCAGCAGCGGCACCGCGGTGGACAGCATCCAGGTCAGGATCTGGCGCAGGATGACACCCGGCGCCTTGACGTTCTCCGGCACCCCGCTGCGCAGGGCGGCCACGGCCACCGGCCGTAATACTCGTTCGGATTGTAAATAGCCGATGATCGCGGTGGCCGCCGCCCCCAGGGCGGTCGCGACCGTGACGACGGGCGCGGCGAACCGGGCCACCGACCAGCTGGCGACGACGAACACCACACCGCCGATGCACCAGTAGACGACCGTGCTCAGGGTGCGGTAGTACGGCATCCGCAGGGCGCGGCTGCGGGCCAGTTCGGTGGCGGCCGGGTCGGCCTCGGCGAGCATGTTGTCGCGACGCTGCCAGCGGAACACCGGCATCAACAGTCTGAGGTTGACCACCACGCCGACCAGAAACAGGATGACCAGCGTGCTGGCGAAGACCGCCAGGTTGAGCGTCGGCAGATCTTGCAGTTGAATACGGTCCTGGGGTGGGAGTCCGTAGCGCAGGAAGCCGAGCACGAACAGCGCGCCGATGATGTCGGCCTGCAGCATGCTCAGCGAGAACAGTGGCCATGGAGTGCGCACTACCCACCGGACGAACGCGCTGATTCGCCCGGGCAGTGCACCCGGTGTTGCCACCAACCCACCGTATCGGTCAGCAGGGACTAGCCGGTAACCCTGAATCGCTTCGGCAAGTCGCCCGATCCTGGCGAAATGTCGGAAAAGATCACGGAATTGTCGCGATACGGTAGCCGGAGGGTGGACGTCGGTCTGTCTCACTAGTGTTGCCGGTGATGTCCGGAGTGTTTACGCGGCTGGTAGGCCAAGACGCGGTCGAGGCCGCGCTGCTGAGCGCTGCGAGGGCCGCCCGAAGTGATCCCGATCACAGCGATGGGGACCACGGGACTATGACACATGCCTGGCTGATCACCGGCCCGCCGGGTTCGGGGCGTTCGGTGGCCGCGTTGTGCTTCGCGGCGGCGCTGCAATGCACCGCCCCTTCGGACGACGGCGGCCCGGGCTGCGGGCAGTGCCGGGCCTGCACGACGACGCTGGCCGGCACCCACGCCGACGTTCGCCGGGTGATCCCCGAAGGTCTTTCCATCGGCGTCGACGAGATGCGTGCGATTGTGCAGACCGCGTCGCGGCGGCCGACGACCGGGCACTGGCAGATCGTGGTCGTCGAGGACGCCGATCGGCTGACCGAGGGCGCCGCCAACGCGCTGCTGAAGGTGGTCGAGGAACCACCCCCGTCGACGGTGTTCCTGCTGTGCGCGCCGTCGGTCGATCCCGAAGACATCGCGGTCACGCTGCGGTCGCGATGCCGGCACGTCGCTCTGGTGACGCCCTCCACCGAGTCGATCGCGCAGGTGCTGATCGACAGCGACGGCCTGAGCGCAGACACGGCGAGCTGGGCGGCGTCGGTCAGCGGCGGCCACGTGGGGCGGGCGCGCCGGCTGGCGACCGACTCGCAGGCCCGGGAGCGGCGGGAGCGGGCGCTGGGACTGGTGCGCGACGCGGCGACCCCGGCGCGCGCCTACGCCGCCGCCGAAGAGCTGGTGGCCGCGGCCGAAACCGAGGCCGTCGTACTGACCGCTGATCGCGCCGAGGCCGAGACCGAGGAGCTGCGCACCGCGCTGGGAGCCGGGGGCACCGGTAAGGGCACCGCCGGGGCCATGCGCGGCGCCGCGGGCGCGATCAAGGATCTCGAGCGGCGGCAGAAGTCCCGCCAGACCCGGGCCTCGCGCGATGCGCTGGACCGGGCGCTGATCGACCTGGCCACCTACTTCCGTGACGCGCTGGTGGTCTCGGCCCGCGCGGGTGGGGTGCGGGCCAACCATCCGGACATGGCCGAGCGAGTGGCGGCGCTGGCGGCGCACGCCGCGCCCGAACGGCTGTTGCGTTGCATCGAGGCCGTGCTTGCGTGCCGCGAGGCGCTGGCGGTCAACGTCAAGCCCAAGTTCGCCGTCGACGCGATGGTGGCCACCATCGGGCAGCAACTGCGGGACTGAACGGGCCGGTTTTTGGGCGTGCGCGCCCGGCTGCCGTAGACTCGTGCCGCCCAGCTTGAGGGTGCGCCGCCTTAGCTCAGTCGGTAGAGCGATTCACTCGTAATGAATAGGTCGGGGGTTCGATTCCCCCAGGCGGCTCCATCAGCCCACCGTGAGTTGGGTCACCTTCACCCCTGATGGGGCAGCCTCCGGGTCGCTGCGGCGTTGCGTAGTGCAGTCGCTCGATCAAAGAGCGGCACTACTTCAAGCGAGGCCGCGATGCACAACGAAGTCCACTACTCCTTCGGCGAGGCGGTGTGGGGCGTAGCGGGAATCATCCTGCTGCTGGCCTTCGGCGATGTTCTGGTCGTACTCGCTCTCGCCTTGGTGATCGCGGGCGTGATCGCCGCGATCTTGAGCTATCGCCAAGTGCATCGCGAGCAGCAGGACCGCGACGTGGCTCCGGTGACTGAGCTCCGCCCGGCGCCGGCGGTTCATCGGCACCCGGTGGCCACGCCGATCCAGGGGCCCAGCGCCGCGTAGTCGCAGCGATTAAAACCCCGGCGCTTTAAATCCTCGGCCGCACCGGTGGGCGGTGCCAGTGTTGACCATGCTTCGTGTGCTGATCGTGGGTGTGGTGTTTTCCGCGATTGCTTCGGCGCCAAGCGATATCGCCTTGACGTGTGGGTCACCGGCCAAGATCGACATCAGCTTTTCGGCCGCGACCTATGACTGCGGGAATCAATCGCCGATCAGGATCGTGGGCGAGGACTCGACGGTCACGTTGACCGGGTCGTGCGGCGAGGTCGACGTCAGCGGCACCGCTAACACCGTGAATCTGCAAACCGTGGCCGCGATCGTGGCCACCGGCACCGGGAACCACATCACCTGGGAGAAAGGGCCCGGAGGTGGCGTCCCGCGAATCAGCAACCCGGGCCACAGCAACGACATCCGGGGACCAGGCGGCTTTGTGGCCGGCGCGTGATTCAGGCCGGCGCCAGAAAACCCACCGGTCCCGACGCGATGCACAGCGCCAGCGCAGTGGTATTGGCGCGAACCATGATCGCGTCGCCGGCGCCCGGCACCCGGGCGTAGACCCGGTTGAGGCCGGGGTGCACCGGAACCTTGACGCCGGGCCCCTC
Source organism: Mycobacterium ahvazicum (assembly GCF_900176255.2). Classification (GTDB taxonomy): domain Bacteria; phylum Actinomycetota; class Actinomycetes; order Mycobacteriales; family Mycobacteriaceae; genus Mycobacterium; species Mycobacterium ahvazicum. The sequence continues at coordinate 869,596 of NZ_FXEG02000005.1, read as the reverse complement.
CGGCAGCGACACGGTCATCGAGCCGTCGCTGTTGGCCAGGTAGTTGAATTCGACCGTCCAGTCGGCGGGCAGCAGCGGCCCGTCGAGCATCATCCGCGCCGGGGTGTCCGGCTGGGCGAAGTACCCGCACTGCGGCATCGGCCCGGGTTTGATGGTCCGAATCCAGCTGACCCGTGCCGGGATCAGCCGGCCCGCACTGTCGAACATTCTCAATTGCGTTGTCGCCGTGGCGAATTCAGGTCTATCCCGCAGTAGGGCGAACAGGTGGCTGGCCAGGTTCTCCGGATAGGCGACCCGTTGCAGGATCAGCGGATCGACCTCCTGATCCAGCAGTTGAGCAGTCGAATTAGCATGGGCCGCAGCCAAACTGGCTTGCGCGTTGCGCAGATAGCGCTGGGTTGGGTTGTCGCGCCAACTGGCCAGGAACGTCGCCGTCGAGTACAGGCTGCTGGCCACGAACAGTGCGGCCAGGCCCGTCGTCACCACCGCGCGTCGCGTCGAGGCGTCCAGCCATCGCCCGCCCAGTGATCGGTTCGGTGCACACAGTCCGACGGCCGCCAGCAGTGCCAGCACGACGACGAGATCCGGCAGATAGCGCAGGGTTTGGGCGAGTTCCAGCGCGGTCAGCCGCGACGAGCGCATCAAATAGATCGGCACCTGACAGGCCGCCGCGTAACCGACCGCGGTCAGCCACACCGGGCCGAGGCGTTGCTTGCGGACCAGCGACAGCGCCAGCACCGCGATCAGCACCAGCCAGCCCAGCGCCATCGCCAGCGGCGGAGGAGTGGCCCACGGCGAGGCCGGCGCCCAGCGGTCCCAGTGCCAGGGCCCGCCGGCCAGGCCCGGCACGATGCCGTGGGTGATGGACCGCATCAGCAGGTCCCCGGTCATCGCGAGGTCGGAGCTCCAGCGCTGCTGATTGACCACCGCGAGGTAAAGCGCCACCCAGGCCACCGTCAGGATCAGCGACGCGATCCACAGCCGTGCGGCCCCACGCCAGGCCGTCAGCAGCGCCGTTCGGTCGCCACGCACATGGCACAGCAGCGCCGTCACGGCGAACGCGACGAACGGAATCACCGCAGCCTTCTCGAAGAACAGCAACCCGCCCAGATACACCAGCACGCCGGTCAGCGCATAGCGCTGGTTGCCGGTGCGCACCAACAGCACCGCGTCGGCGCACACCCAGGCCAGCGCCGCCAGCATCGGCAGCGAATTCAGCGCCGCCGCCCACCATGCGAAGCCCGGCACTCCCAGCGGGGTGAACAGCGCGAACGTCAGCGGGATCAGCAGCACGCGACGCCAGCCCAGGATCACGTACAGCGCGCGCAGCAGTGCCAGCGAGGCCAGCAGCTGCAGCACCACCAGGCTGATCGCCGGCCCGGTCCAATCCAGCGGGGCCAGCCGGATCAGCGCCCCCGCTATCAGAAACGCCGCGGGCATCATGTGGCCGTCGTGGTCGTCGAACAGGTAGGACGGCGACAGCAGGCCCTCGGTTCCGGCCTTCCCGATCAGGATCAGATCGTCCCAGTAGAAGTAGCCGCCGAACGCCAGCACCGCCCGTATCACCAGGGCGGCCACGATCAGCGCGGCCGCCGCGAGGGCGACCCGCGGCATCCGGGCGATGGCGGCGGGCATGGTTATTTCTTACCGGTCGGTATGGTGGGCCGGTGCGCGCACTGGTTACCGGGGCAGCCGGATTCATCGGGTCCACGCTGGTCGACCGCTTGCTGGCGGACGGCCATTCGGTGGTAAGCCTGGACAATTTCGCGTCGGGCAAGGCGCGCAACCTCGAGCATCTGGCCGACAATCCCGATCACTTCTTCATCGAGGCGGACATCGTGACCGCCGACCTCGAGGCGATTCTCGACGAGCACCGGCCCGAGGTGGTGTTCCACCTGGCCGCCCAGATCGACGTGCGCCACTCAGTGGCCGAGCCGCAGTTCGACGCCTCGGTCAATGTGATCGGCACGGTGCGGCTGGCCGAGGCCGCGCGCCGCACCGGCGTCCGCAAAGTCGTGCACACCTCGTCGGGGGGATCCATCTACGGCACCCCGCCGCAGTACCCGACGCCCGAGACCACGCCCACCGATCCGGCGTCGCCGTACGCCGCGGGCAAGGTGGCCGGCGAGATCTACCTGAACACGTTCCGGCACCTGTACGGCCTGGACTGCTCGCACATCGCGCCGGCCAACGTCTACGGCCCGCGCCAGGACCCGCACGGGGAGGCGGGCGTGGTGGCGATCTTCGCGCAGGCGCTGCTGTCCGGTAAGCCCACCAAGGTGTTCGGCGACGGCAGCAAGACCCGCGACTACGTGTTCGTCGACGACGTGGTGGACGCCTTCGTCAAGGCCTCCGGTGCGGCCGGCAGCGGACAGCGGTTCAACATCGGCACCGGAATTGAGACCTCCGACCGCCAGCTGCACACGGCGGTCGCCAAAGCCGTTGGCGGACCCGACGATCCGGATTTCCATCCGGATCGCCTCGGCGATCTGCGGCGGTCCTGTCTCGATATCAGTTCGGCGGCAAGGGTTTTGGGCTGGCGCCCGCGGGTTGAACTCGAAGAAGGCGTGCGTCGCACGGTCGAGTTCTTCCGGCAGGTTCACACCGGCTAGCGCGGCTCCGGTGCCTGGGCGCCCTCCAGTGCGACGGCCCGGGCCAGGCGCGCATAGCGCAACTCCAGGTCCTTGAACCGCATATACGTGCTCAGGGTGGTAAAACTGAACGCCATGATCAGCGCGTAGAGCATCAGGTCGGTGCCGCGGCGCACCCCGAACCAGTGCGCGACCACCGTGGTGTCGTCGGGCCGCAACACGGCGTAGATACCGCCCAGCACAAACAAGATGTAGCCGACCTTGACCCAGGCCTTCGACCGCGAGCTGCGCCGCGACCACAGCAGGTAGATCAACAGCGCGATGATCGACCCGATCAGCAGCACCTGGATCCAGTTCATCTCGGAATCCTTCCTCGCAGGAACCCATCGAAAATGATGTTGACGCCGTTGAGTAGCGGCTGGCCCTTGGACTTCGAGTAGTCGGTGTAGAGCACCTCAACCGGCTGTTCGACTACCCGCCAATGGTTTTCGGCGATCAGCATGATGAATTCGTTGGCGTGGCTCATTCCGCTCATCGTGATGTCCAGCCCGTCGGCCACCGTCTTGTTGAACACCCGCAACCCGTTGTTGGTGTCGGTCAGGCCAAGCCGGCGACCGCGCGGGCTCAGCCGGGCGGCCGTCTGCAGCACGATCCGTTTCAGTAACGGCGGCCGGCTGCTCTCCAGCCCGCCGAACCGCGTCCCGATGACGATGTCGACGTTTTCGGCGACGAGCCGGTCGACCATCGCGCACACATCTTTGACGCGATGCTGCCCGTCGGCGTCGAACGTCGCGAAGATCCGCGCACCGGGCTGGCGGCGGGCGTACTCGACGCCGGTCTGGATGGCCGCACCCTGCCCCAGGTTCACCGGATGGCGCACCAGATGAGCCCCCGCCCTGCGGGCGATTTCGCCGGTGCCGTCGGCGCTGCCGTCGTCGACGCAGACGACGTTCTCGAAAACGGAGCGGACATCGGCGACCACCTCGCCGATGACCGTGGCTTCGTTGAAGGCGGGAATCACGATCCAGACGCCCTGGTAATCCGTTTCGATGTTCACAGGGTAGCCAGGATCAGCCGGTTAGGCGCCCGGCGCGCGCCAGGGCCACCAGGTGTACGCCGATTCCCACCAGCGGACCGCACAGCAGCGCGACCACGGTCCGGGTCTCCAGCGGCAGCGGCAGCAGCAACAACAGGCCCGACGCCGCGGTGGCCCCGACCCACCCCAGCGCGTAGGCCCGGTGCAGCGCGGCGGCCACGGCCGCGGCGCCGGTCAGCGTCAGCACCGCGATCGACAACGCCGCACCGGTCAGCCACGCCAACAGCGCGCTGCCGGCGTCGTAGGAGGCGCCGAAGGCGACGCGCAACAGCCATGGCCCCACCAGGCCGGCCGCCAGCACCCCGATGGCGCCGATTCCGCCGATGATCGCCGCCGGTGCGAGCAGCGCCCGCAATCGGTCGCTGCGCGCGTCTACGAAATGCGCGATCAGGTTGCCCTGCATGGCCGTCAACGGCACCAGCAGCGGCGCGCGGGTCAGCGTGACGGCCAGGATGATTACACCGCCTTGTGCCCCAAGGTGATTCGAGGTCAGCTTGAGCAGCACCGGGAATCCCATCACCAGGATCGCGCTGGCGCCGGCGGCGGTGATCGAGTGCGCGGTGCCCCGCAGGAACGTCGCGGTGTTGCCGGGTGTCAGCAGCCGGGCCGCCGCGCGCGCGGTGGGTGAGGTCACCAGGATGACCAGCCAGGCCACCGCGCCGGCCACTGTCGCCCACAGAAAGCCGGTCAACCCCCACCCGAGCAGCACCGTGGCCACCGCGATCGTCACCCGCATGACCGCATCGGTGACCATCAGTGCCCCGTACTGGGTCCACTGGTCGGTGCCGGCCAGCATGCCCAGCAGCGTGGCGTGCAGGCAGAACCCGGCCAGGCCGACGGACAACAGCGCCACCGACAACCAGCGTTGCTCGGCGAACACCCACCCACCCCACAGCGGCGAGCTGCCCGCGATCAGAATGGCCGCCGCGACGCCGACCATCGCGGCAACGCGCAGCGGGTGGTTGCGGAATTCGGGCCCCGGCAATGCCTCGACGTAGCGGGTGGCGCGGACCTCGCGGGTGGTTTCTTGCAGCAGCCCGAAGGCGGCGCCGGTGACCAGGCCGAACGCTCCCCAGAACACCCCGAACACCGAGAAGCCGCTGGGCGCCAGGTCGCGAGCCGCCAGATAGATCACCGCGTAGCCGCACACCGCGGTCAGGGCTGTCGCGGCGCCGACCCGGGCCATGCTGCTACGTGTGACCGGTCCCGCGGATGCTCCCGCGGACCCGGCGGCGCCCAGTGGGGACGCCGCCCCGCCCACTTCGGTCATCGGGGCGGCGCTTTCGGCCGGCCGCCCCCAGCCACCGCCAGTTTCGCCACAATTTGAAAATAGTAAGTGCGCGATTGCCATGGCTGGCGGTGGCGACCACCTTCGCCCTATTGTGAGCGGCTGTCTAGGAAGGACCCATGGCCGCCGCTCGCATCTTCGGGATTTCGCTGTTGGTCACGTTGGCGGCCCTCGCACTCGGCTATGCCCACGGCGGGCTTAATGCCCTGTTTCTTCTGGTAGCCCTGGGCATCCTCGAGGTGTCGCTGTCCTTCGACAACGCGATCATCAACGCCGCGGTGCTCAAGCGAATGAGCCCGTTCTGGCAGCAGATGTTCCTGACGATCGGGATTCTGGTCGCCGTGTTCGGTATGCGGCTGGTGTTCCCGCTGCTCATCGTGTGGGCGACCGCGGGCCTCGACCCGGTTCGCGCGCTGCACCTGGCGCTCAACCCGCCGCCGCACGGCGCACTGGAATTCCCGGACGGCGCGCCCGGTTACGAAAAGCTGGTGCTGTCGGCCCACCCCCAGATCGCGGCTTTCGGCGGCATATTTCTGCTGATGCTGTTCCTGGATTTCATCGTTTACGACCGAGACATCAAGTGGCTCAAGTGGATTGAAGTCCCATTCGCGAGAATCGGCCGGCTCGGCCAGGTCTCGGTGGTGGCCACCGTCATCGTGCTGGTGCTGGCCGGCACGCAATTGACTCACTCCGGCGACGAGTGCGCGACGGTGCTGACCGCCGGGCTGCTGGGCCTGGTGACGTATCTGATCGTCAACGGTGTGAGCACGGCGTTCCAGCCGTCCGATGTCGAGGACGCCGCCGCCACCGCGCCGCCGGCGGCGGTGGGCAAGGCCGGCCTGACGCTGTTCGTGTACCTCGAGGTGCTCGACGCCGCCTTCTCGTTCGACGGCGTCACCGGCGCGTTTGCCATCACGTCGGACCCCATCGTCATCGCCCTCGGTCTGGGGTTGATCGGCTCGATGTTCGTCCGGTCGATCACGGTCTACCTGGTCCAGCAGCAGACGCTGGACCGCTACGTGTACCTGGAACACGGAGCGCACTGGGCGATCGGCGCATTGTCGGTGATCATGCTGCTGTCCATCGAGCCGCGCTATGAAATCCCCGAGGTCGCCACCGCCTCGGTCGGCGTGATCTTCATCGGGGCGGCGTTCGGATGGAGCGTGCTGCGCAACAGGCGAGGCGCCGCCTAGGGCGGTTACGCCTCGATTTGTCCGGCGATGCGGCGTTCGATACTGGCCCGCGCGGGCGCCGGCAGCACGATGAGCCCGTCGAGTTCCCGGCCGGCTCGTGCGTAGGCGATCTGGCGCTCCTCACGAGTGGCACCCTCGTCCTGCGCCAGGTGCAGCAGGGCCTGGGCGCGCGCCAATCGCTGTTGTTCGTCTTCGGAGAAATCGCTGCGACGGCGGCGAATCGCCTCGGCCTCGGCGATCTCGAAGGCGCTGATGTACTCGTGGACCCCGTCGCGGTAGTCCAGGTACGCCGAGCGATCGCCGGCCAGGTCCTCAGGCCGCTCGGGCCGCAACAGGTCCGCATGCCGCTTGGCCTTGTGGAACGCGACGGTCAGCGGATCGCGCATGTTCGTCATCAGCGGGAAATCCAGCAGCTTGGCGACGTCGACCTCGTACTCGAGCCACCGCGCATCCGTACGGTCATGTGCGGCAAGCAGTTTCGTGAGATCCCGGCGAAAGCTTTCCTCGTCGCCGCGCGACCGGCCGGAAGCCTGGGCGACGGCGATCTTGGCCTGCTGTTTGAGCCGGTACCGTTCCTGCCGTCGCTCCGCCCGGCGCTCGTTGGCGGCCGCCACCGCCCGCACGCCAGTCCCGACCGCACCCGCGAACGGGAAGATCAGCCACCAGAAGTTCGCGGCGAAATGCAGCACCGGAGTCACCTCGCCAGGATGCCACCGAGAATCGGTGTGCGGGGTGGGCGCAATTACGCCAGCAGCGTTAGTGCCCGCCCTCTTTGAACCGGGCGATCGAGCGCTCGACCTCTGCCTCGGCTTCGGCGCGACCGACCCAGTCCGCCGCCTTGACGTACTTGCCCGGCTCCAGAGCTTTGTACTGCGAGAAGAAGTGCTTGATGACGTCCAGCTGGTAGGACGGAACATCGCCGATGTCCTGGATGTGATCCCAGCGGTGGTCGCCGGCCGGAACACACAGCACCTTGTCGTCACCGCCGGCCTCGTCGACCATCTTGAACATCCCCACCGGCCGCGCCTCGACCAGCACGCCGGGGAACACCGACTCGGGCAGCAACAGCAGCACGTCCAGCGGGTCGCCGTCCTCACCGAGGGTGTTCTCGATGAAGCCGTAGTCGGTCGGGTAGACCATCGACGTGTAGAGGTAGCGGTCCAGCTTCACCCGCCCCGTCTCGTGATCGACCTCGTACTTGTTCCGCTGGCCTTTCGGGATCTCGATGACCACGTCGAATTGCACTGTCTGACGCTCCTTTGAAGAGAAGTAATTCTGGGTGGACCCGAGTAGATCGGTTCGTCGCGGATCACCCTAGTCGAGCGAGTTTTCCCAGATTCGGCAGAATAGGACCAAACAGTCAGGAGAGTGATGGGTCGTACTCGCTGGCGGAAATCCACCCAGGTGTTCATCGGATTGGCCGTGCTGGCGTTCGTCGCCGCCGTGGTGGCCGCGGCAACCTTCTTCACCTCGGGTGGACACGGCAGCAGCGGCACACATGTTGCGGTACCGCCGCCGCGTGCACCGGTCGTGAAGCCGGGAATGGTGCCCGTCGCCGACACCGCCGAGACGCCGTCGGCCGGTGCGCTGGCCGCCGTGCTGGCCCCGGTGGCCGCCGACCCGAACCTCGGCCGGCTTGGCGGCCGGATCACCGATGCCCTCACCGGCAAGGAGCTTTGGCAGGTCGCCGCCGACGTGCCCTTGGTGCCGGCGTCGACCAACAAGGTCCTGACGGCGGCTGCGGCGTTGCTCACGCTGGACCGCCAGGCCCGCATCACCACCCGGGTGGTGGCCGGCAGTCAGAACGCCCAGGGACCGATCGTGTTGGTGGGTGCCGGTGATCCGACGCTGTCGGCGGCACCGCCGGACGTGCCGACCTGGTACCGCGGCGCACCACGCATCAGCGATCTGGTGGAGCAGATTCATCGCAGCGGCATGACGCCGACGACCGTGCAGGTGGACACCTCGGCGTTCACCGGCCCCACGATGGCGCAGGGCTGGGATCCCGCCGATATCGACAACGGCGACATCGCGCCGATCGAATCGGTGATGATCGACGCCGGACGCATCCAGCCCAGCACCGTCAACTCCCGGCGGTCCAAGACCCCGGCGCTGGACGCCGGGCGTGAGCTGGCCAAGGCCCTGGGCCTGGATCCCGCCGCGGTGACGATCGCGTCGGCCCCCTCCGGGGCGCGGCAGCTGGCGGTCGTGCAATCGGCGCCGCTGGTCCAGCGCCTCGGCGAGATGATGGATCACTCCGACAACGTGCTGGCCGAATGCATCGCCCGTGAGGTGGCCGCGGCGATCAACCGGCCGCGCAGCTTCGCCGGCGCGGTCGACGCGGTGACCAACCGATTGAGCACCGCACACGTCGACACCACCGGCGCCATGCTGGTGGACTCCAGCGGGCTGTCGGTCGACGACCGGCTGACCGCCAAGACCCTCGACGGCACGGTGCAGGCCGCCGCGGGCCCCGATCAGCCGTCGCTGCGGGCGCTGCTGGATCTGCTGCCGATCGCCGGCGGCAGCGGGACACTGGCCGACCGTTTTCTCGACCAGGCGACGAATCAGGGACCGGCCGGGTGGTTGCGCGCCAAGACCGGCTCGTTGACCGCGATCAACTCGCTGGTCGGAGTCGTCACCGACCGCACCGGCCGCGTGCTCACCTTCGCGTTCATCTCCAACGCCGCCGGCCCCAACGGACGCAACGCGATGGACGCCCTGGCCACCCGGCTGTGGACCTGCGGGTGCACATGACCGCCCAACCCGACCTGACTCTCGGTACCGCCGTCGACTGGCGGTTCGCGGCGACGGTCGGCGCCCGACTGGCCCGGCCCGGCCCGCCCCCCCGCGCGTACACCCGCCGGCTCTTATACACCTCTGCCGCTGCCCACGATACCCCCTGTGGTAATCTCTGTGCGTGCCGGCTTCCTTACAAAAAAACCTCGACGACGACACGCTGGGCGATCGACGAGCTGGCGAGTTCGGCGACGAAAGCCGAACCACTCGTGCGCGACGTGACCGGCCTGGCCACTGCCGGGGCGGTGCCGGCGGCCCGCATCGTCGACCGCGGCGGGGGGGGCCGCGCCGCGGCGGGCTCCATGCGGGGGATGACGAACGGAACCGACAAGCCGCGGGGGCGTGTCACCGGCCGGCTCACCGGCGCGCAGACCGGGGCCGTGCTGGCGTTTGTGGCGTCGGGGATCCTCGGCCAGTACGACCCGTTCTTCGCCGACAAAGAGGGCTGCCTGCTGCTGGTGTATCCCAACGTGATCGCCGTCGAGCGCCAGCTGCGGGTCGATCCGGCCGATTTCCGGCTGTGGGTGTGCCTGCATGAAGTGACGCACCGGGTGCAGTTCACCGCCAACCCCTGGCTGCCCCACTACATGTCGGACGCGCTGGCGTTGTTGACCCGCGACACCGGTGACGATTTCGGCCAGGTGGCGGGCCGGCTGGCCGAGTACGTGCGCAACCGCGGTCTCGGCGCCCCGGACGCTTCCGCGTCGGGGATCGTCGGCCTGGTGCGCGCCGTCCAGTCCGAGCCCCAGCGCCAGGCGCTGGATCAGCTCCTGGTGCTGGGCACCCTGCTGGAGGGCCACGCCGACCATGTGATGGATGCGGTCGGCCCCAAGGCAGTGCCGTCGGTGGCGACCATCCGCGGCCGCTTCGACGATCGCCGTCACCGCAAGCCGCCGCCGCTGCAGCGCCTGATGCGCGCCCTGCTCGGCCTGGACGCCAAGCTCAGCCAGTACACCCGCGGCAAGGCGTTCGTCGACCACGTGGTGGACCGGGTCGGGATGCAGCGGTTCAACACCGTGTGGTCCGGCCCCGAAACGCTGCCGCTGCCCGCCGAGATCGAAAACCCCCAGCGATGGATCGACAGGGTCCTGTAGGGCGGCTGCGCGCGGCTGTCGAGGCGTTCGCGAAGGCCTATCTGGCCACCGGGGACCAATGGGGTGTGGCGCTCTCGGGCGGGCCGGACTCGCTGGCCCTCACCGCGGTCGCGGCCCCGCTGCGGCCCACCACGGCGCTGATCGTCGACCACGGTCTGCAGCCCGAGTCGGCCGACGTCGCCGACACCGCGCGCGAGCAGGCGATCGCGTTGGGATGTGTTGACGCCCAAGTCATCCGGGTACGGGTGGGCAATGACGGAGGCCCGGAGGCCGCGGCCCGCGCGGCCCGCTACGCCGCGCTGAGCGCTTACCAGCTCGGCCCGGTGCTGCTGGCGCATACCCTCGACGATCAGGCCGAGACGGTGTTGCTCGGGCTGGGCCGCGGCTCCGGGGCGCGCTCGATCGCCGGGATGCGACCGTATGACCCGCCGTGGTGCCGGCCGCTGCTGGGCGTCCGGCGCGCCGTCACGCATGCCGCGTGCCTCGAACTCGGCCTGACCGCGTGGCAGGACCCGCACAACAGCGACCGCCGCTTCACCCGGTCCCGGCTGCGGCACGAGGTGATGCCGCTGCTCGAGGACGTGCTGGGTGGCGGGGTGGCCGAGGCGCTGGCCCGCACCGCGACGGCGCTGCGGGAGGACACCGAGTTCATCGACACGCTGGCCGCCCAGGCGCTGCCCGGCGTGCAGGCCGATCCCGGCCTGCGGGCCGAGGCGCTGGCCACGCTGGCCGACCCGGTGCGGCGCCGGGTGATCCGGGGCTGGCTGCTGGCCGGTGGGGCGTCCGGGCTGACCGACAAGCAGATCCGCGGGGTGGACGCACTGGTTACCGCGTGGCGCGGACAGGGCGGGGTGGCGGTCGGCTCGGATTTGCGCGGCCAGCGGTTAATCGCGGGACGCCGCGACGGCGTGCTCACGTTGCGGCGTGAGCCTGTGTAAATGACCGCAAATTGTCGTCGCCGTTGGTTGTTCGGCCGCTGGCATGGCACGCTGTGGGCGTGGCCCAGACCTCCTCGGCGATAACGCCCGAGCAGCCCGTGGACCTGTACCCGGGGGATATCAAGTCTGTGCTGCTCACGACCGAGCAGATCCAGGCCCGCATCGGCGAGCTCGGCGGGCAGATCGGCACCGACTATCGCCAGTCCGTCGCCGAGACGGGTGAGGACCTGCTGTTGATCACGGTCCTCAAGGGCGCCGTGATCTTTGTCACCGACCTGGCTCGCGCGATCCCGGTGCCTACGCAATTCGAGTTCATGGCCGTCAGCTCCTACGGGTCCTCGACGTCATCGTCGGGTGTGGTGCGCATCCTCAAGGACCTGGACCGCGATATCAACGATCGCGACGTGCTGATCGTCGAGGACATCGTCGATTCCGGCCTGACCCTGTCCTGGTTACTGCGCAACCTCAAGACCCGCCATCCCCGCTCGCTGCGGGTGTGCACGCTGCTGCGCAAGCCCGACGCGGTCCGGGCCAACGCCGAGATCGCCTACGTGGGCTTCGACATTCCCAACGACTTCGTTGTCGGCTACGGCCTGGACTACGACGAGCGCTACCGCGACCTGTCGTATATCGGAACCCTGGACCCCAGGGTCTACGAGCAGTAGCTAATCCAGTTCCCACGCCGCGGTCACCGAGAAGCTCACCGTCTGCTGACCCGGCTCCAGTGGCACCGCGGTGGCCATGGCTTTGGGCGGCGCCGGTGGTGCCCCGGCTACCGGCGAACCCCCGGTCGACTCCGAGATGGACAGCACCTTGCCCAGCCGCAGCCCGGACATCTGGGCGTACTGGTCGGCCCGGTTCTTGGCGTCGTTGAAGGCTCGCGCCCGGGCGTCCTTGACGAGCTGTGAGTCGTCGGCGATCGAGTAACTGACCGAACTGATTCGGGTGGCGTCACCGCCCGTGCTGACGATCAGCGCGAGCATTCGTGACGCGGCATCGGTCGGGTGGATCTTGACCTGGATGGCGTTGGTGGCGCGGTAGCCGGTGATTGTGGGCTCGGGACTGCCGTATTGCGGCTGCAGCGTCACCTGGGTGGTGCTGATGTCCTTGCGGTCGAGACCGGCACCGACCAGCGCATTGATGACGGCTTGCTGGCGGTCGTTGGTCTGGTTCATCGCCGTGGTGACGTCGGGTGCGCTGAATTCGATGCCGACGTCGGCGGTCAGCGTGTCCGGGACGCCCTGCACTTGCCCGGAGCCCACCACCGTGACCTGACGAGGATTCGCTCCCGGTGCGGGTGCCGCATTGTGGGAATCACACGCCGACACCGTCACAATGGCCAACGCGGCGGTGGCCACGGCCATCGGGTAGCGGACGAAACTCTCAGCGCGGTGTTCGGTCGCCATGCCTGGCACCCTAGCCGTTTGTCGGCTTGCCGCGGGTGATTATCCGGCTCGCGGGGCTTCTGCCCTCGCGAAATTGCGGGCCTCGGATCGTTTTCGCGCAAGGATAACCCCGGCCCGGGCGGGCATGGAAAAATTCACACAACTCTCCAATCATATTGGTTTGCAAACTCTTTCATGCCTAAGACAAAGAGTCGCAGCGTATGAGACTGGCCCTGTGAACAATCTTCGACTCGGTAATGAATTGGCCAGTCCGGGGCTGTCATTGGCGGAGGTGTCGCGTCTAGCGTTTCCAGGCGTCCGATTCAGGGACCGGCCTTCGGTTGCTGAAAGTTCGTGCAAATCAACAGGTTTTGAGGGGGAGATGTGTTTTATCTGAGGGCACAGCCGGACGTCCTGAATGCGGTTGCCGGTGAGCTGCACGGCGTCAATGCGGCGGTGCGAGAAAGAAGTTCGGCCGCGGCAACAACGACGACGGGCGTGGTCCCGGCGGCGGCCGATGTGGTGTCGATATTGACTGCGGCCCAGTTTGCTTCGCACGCGGAGCTCTTCCAGGTCGTCAGCGCGCAAGCTGCGGTGGTCCGGGAGCAGTTGGCGGCAACGCTCGGCATCAGTGCCGGTTCGTATGCCGCCACCGAAATCGCCAACGCCACCGTGGTCGGTTAGGCGAGCAGATGTTGGATTTCGCGCAGCTGCCGCCGGAGATCAACTCCACGCTGATGTATGCGGGGCCCGGTTCGGGCCCCCTGCTGGCCGCCGCGGCGGCCTGGGAGGGGTTGGCCGCCGAGCTTTATGCCGCGGCGGCCAACTACGGGTCGCTGATCACCAGCCTCACCGACGGACCGTGGGAGGGGCCGTCCGCCGCGTCGATGCTGACCGCGGCCGTGCCACAAGTCGAGTGGTTGCTGAACACGGCCGGACAGGCCGAACTGGCCGGCAGCCAGGCCGCGGCAGCCGCCACGGCCTTTGAGGCGGCGTTCGCCGAAACGGTGCCGCCACCGGTGGTCGCGGCAAACCGTACGTTGCTGATGGAGTTGCTGGCGACGAACTTTCTCGGCCAGAACACTGCGGCGATTGCGGCCACCGAGACGCAGTACGGCGAGATGTGGGCGCAGGACGCGGCCGCGATGTACGGCTATGCGGGGGCATCAGCCGCGGCGTCGACCCTGCCGCCGCCCCGGCCGGCAGCGCCCGCGACCAACCCTGCCGGGCAAGCCGGCCAGTCCGCGGCGGTGGCCCACGCGGCGGGCAACAGCGCGGGCAGTAGCACTCAGGGGCTAAACGCGGTGCCCCAAACGTTGTCGTCGCTGGCCGGATCGCCGAGTAATGCCCAGGCGGCTCCGGGATTCAATTTCGGAGGGATCGGCATGAACGCCGAAGGAGATGGGCTTCAGCTAAGCGGTCCGCTGGGCGATCTTTTCGAGGGCCTGACCGGGTCGCAGGTTCTGGATGCCAGCTCGCCGTTCGACGCGTTCATCCGGTTGATCTCGCCGACGCGGCTCTTCACCACCTCGTTCAAGGACATCCAGGGTCTCGCTCAGGGCTTTGCGCCCCAGGCCGCCAAGGCTGCCAGCGAGGGGGCCGCCCACGCGGCGGAGGGTGCGGCGAGGGCTGTTGAGGCTGCGCCGCAAGCACTTTCGGGGGCCTTGGGCAATGCCGCGGGATCGGTGGGTCGGGCGGCATCGGTGGGAGGCATGTCGGTTCCAGCCTCTTGGGCGGGAGCTACGCCAGGGGTCAACCCCGCCGTCGTGACGGTGAACGGCGCTGGTGCTGCCGCGGCGGCGGTGCAACCCGGGACCAATGCCGTCGGGGGGATGCCGCTGATGGGGACCGGCGCCGGGCGGGCCGCAGCGGCCCACTTTGCGCCTCCCCGATACGGTTTCAAGCCCATGGTCATCGCTCACCCCCCGGCGGGAGGGTGATGCGATGGGGTTGCTAGAAGGGTGGGTCGTCGGGCAGGGTTGCTAGAAGGGTGGGTCGTCGGGCAGAGGCGGCGGGGCCGGGATGTCTGGAGTCCAGTTCGCGGGTAATTCCTCTGGCTCACGCGGATCATTGATCCATGTGCAGAAGGGGCTGGTGCTCGCCGCGCCCTTGAAGGCAAACAGCATGTTGCGCGCATGATTTCGGAACTGTCGAGCTGCGATCTCCTGCTTTCTGGCTTGCGCAAGTTCTCGCCGTGCATCGTTTTCTTGACGTTGCTTTCGATTGTGGCTGCGCGCCTGGGTGATTCGTGACTTTCGCCGCTTGGACGCGCTCCGCCCGCGGGGCGCCGGTGCGGCACACGCGGCCTGGCGCGGTTGTGGAAAAAGGTCATCGCCGGCCGGGCTGGTTTTATATGTGCGACCGGTAGGCGATGTCCAGATGACAGTCCCGTCGGCCAGTTGAGTGTCGCGCCATGCACCGAAAGTCTTGAGTCGATGATGTTGGCGACAAAGGCATTTCAGGTTAGCCGGTGTGGTCAGTCCGCCGGCCGCGGGATTCTCGTGATTGAACGCAATGGTGTGGTCGATGTCGCAAACACCAGCGGGTCGACCACATCCGGGAAAGCGGCAGGTCAGATCCCGGCAGCGGATCGCCCGTTCGAGCGCTGCCGATGGTTGATAACGCAGCACTTCTTGCGCGCTGGTCACCGGATCGGCGACGAGCAGTGAGGCGAACGTCGCCAACTCACGAACCTGCTCCGCGTCGATGACTCCGTACCCCTCCAGGTAGCCGGGCTGCGTGCCCTTGGCCAGGACGGTTTGCTCGCTGGCCACAACGTTGATCACCACCCGTGCGCTGCCTTGATCGCATGCGGAGGCTTCTGCGGGTGCACTGACGGGGCAACCCGATTGCCCGCAAGCGCACCGGAGCCGGTGGCCCTGGGCCAGCGCGGCGAGCGCATCAGCACGGCGTTGATCGAATGTCCGAGGGTCCCCCGGGCACACTTGCTTGGCAAGTTCGGAGAGTCGGCGATCAAAGGTGGCCGCAGCTGCGGCTGCGACCGTGCCGTAGACCTCGGCCATCCCATTGTCGAGGGCATTGATGCCGATGTGTCGCTCGCCGTCGGCGCTCTCGCGTCGCTCACGGGCGGCATCCGGGTCGATGCCGCGCACCGTGGCGTCGACCGCGTTGACGATGCGCTGCCTCGACCAGCTGTGCCAGTTGCGGATACGGGTGGCCAGCGACTGGTCAAGTCGGGCGGCCAGCTCAGCGTCGGTGACCAGATCGGTGCGTCTGATGATCAATTGCACAGTGCGCCAATCGGTTTGCCCTTCGGCCAGAAGAGCTGCGATCTGGGGCAGTCTGGTGTGCAGGGCGTCGGCATCCGACACCAAGTAACTGGCCGCCATGGGCGACAGATTCATGGCGGCCGCCACCTCGGCCGCGGTGTGCTCGAACCCGTCGATCACGGCGTAACCCGGGCGCGGCTCGCTTTGTTCGGTGGCGGCCACCCGATGCCGCAGCAAGGCCGCGACGGCGGCCAGCCGGCGGGCCACCAACATCGACTCCTGTCGGTGTGTGGATTCGACGACCTCGATCAAAGCGACCGGATCGATCATCGTATCGAACATAGGTTCGATTATAGCCGCGGCGTCCGACGAGTCAGCCGGGTCGGCGCGTCACCCGGCCGCCTAAGGCGTGACGAGAATCTTGCAGTGCCGCTCGGGGTCGGCGAGGTCGTCGAAGGCGGCGCCGACCCCGTCCAGGCCCACCTCGCCGGTGATCAATGGGCTGACATCGATCTCGCCCTCGGCCAGCGAGCGCAGCGACTCGGCGAACTCCTCGGGGCCATAGGCCAAACAGAATTGCACGTTGATCTCTTTGGCGATAGCGAAGAAAGGATGAAAAGTGTCGGCCTCCATGCACACCCCGGCCACGACCAGACGGGTGCCCGGGCGCGAGCGCAACACGACGTCGTCGATGATCCCGGGCACGCCGATCGCCTCGAACACCACCGCTGCCTTGACCGTGTCGAATGGCGAACCGTCGGCGGCATCCAGGGTCTGATGTGCGCCCATCGCGGCAGCAAGTTCCCGCCGCTTCACCGAAAAGTCAGATGCCACAATATTTTCCACGCCGCGCGCCCGCAAGGATGCGATGATCGCGATGCCGATCGGGCCGCAGCCCAGCACCAGCGCGGTCTCGCCCGGCTCGATGTTCGACTTGTTGACGGCGTGCAGTCCCACCGCCATCGGCTCGGTCAGGGCGGCGTGTTGGGGGTCCAGGCCGTTGGGCACGGGCAGCAACAGCGGTGCCGAGAGCAGCATCCGCTCGGCGTAAGCGCCGATGGTGTGATTGCTGTAGACGATGGGTTCTACGCCCTTGGCGGACAACAACACCGGAATCGACGTGACGATCGAGCCAAGCGGATACGTGTCGGTGTCGGGTCCGGCCTCGAGCACCTCGGCGCTGAATTCGTGGCCCATGAAGATGTCGTGCTTGAGGTCGACGTTCATGCCGCCGGTGGCGCCCGCCACCCGCTCGGTCATTTCCAGCACCTTCTCGCCGTGTTTGGCGAAATGCAGGTCGGAGCCGCAGATTCCGCAGGCCTTGACCGCCACCAGCACCTGACCGGTTTCGGGTACCGGGTCTGCGACGTCGTCTCGATAGATCATCCGGCCGTCGCGCAGCACCGAGGCGCGCATCAGTTCGCCGCGCCTTCGTGCTCGCCGACGTGCTCGGTGATGGCTTTCACGACGGCCTCACCGGCACGGCCGATCAATTGGTCGCGATGGTCTTTGGCCCAGTCGTGCGAGGCCCGCGATGCCGCCAGTTGCCCCTTGAAGTGCGGAATAACCTTGCGGGCCATCAGGTCATAGCAGTGGTAGGTCGCCTCGGGCGAGGCCCAGTCATGACCGAGCATCAGCAGCGTCCCGAAGCCGCCCGATCGATCCAGCAGGTCCTCGATGTGTGCGATTGCGTCATCGGGTGTGCCGATACAGCAATTCCCTTTGGCCGCATAGTCTTCGACGAACTCGTAAGGAGTTTGCGAACCTTCCACGGTGTTGGCCAGCGGGACGAATCCCGCGGCGCCGAAGTAGTTCGCGAAATCCTGCAGCCCATAAGTACAGTCGTTGATCGCCTGTTCGCGGGTGTCGGCGATGTGCATGATGGACAGCCCCCGCCAATCGGTCCGATTCGGTTCGTCCCGCCCGACTTTGGCGGCCTGCTCGCGCACCACGTCCCAGGTGGTCTCCAGCGCGGCGAAACCGCCGGGCACCGACATCGAGAGCGACAACAGTGATGTGCCGAGCGCGCCGGCCAGGCGCGGACCGGACGGCGAAATCATTGCCGCTGTCGAGATTTCGGGATAGGGCCAGGTGTACGGGCGAATGTGCAGCTGTGCGTCGCGCAACGTGAACCAGTCGGTGTGACGGTCGATGCGCTCGGTAGGCCCCGCACGGAACAGTGCCAGGATCGCCTCGAGCGACTCCTGCATCATGTGCCGCTGATCGACCGGATCGATGCCCATCATGTGGGCATCCGACGGCAGTGCCCCGGGGCCGGTGCCGAACATCACCCGGCCTCGGGTCAGGTGATCCAGCAGCACCCAGCGGTCGGCCACCATCAGTGGATGGTGGTAGGGCAGCGAGACCACACCGGTGCCCAGCCGGATGTGCTTGGTCCGCTCCGCGGCGGCCGCGATGAACACCTCTGGGCAGGCGATCAACTCGTAGCCGCCCGAGTGGTGTTCGCCGAACCAGGCCTCGTCGAAGCCCAAGCGGTCCAGGGTAACAACACGTTCCATGTCGTATTCCAGTGCGACCGTGGGTGATTGGCCGGTCGGGTGAAACGGCGTGATGAAGACGCCGAAACGAAGGGGTGCGTTCACCGCAGCTCCAATCCGTCGAGAAATTCCAGCAATGCGGTGTTGACCTCGTCGGGCCGCTCCTGTTGCAGCCAGTGGCCGGCGCCCTCGATCATCAGCTGTCGGTAGGGCCCGGAGACGAGCTCGGCCGCGCGGTCGGCGCGGGTGAAAGCGAGCACGGGATCGGCTGTGCCGCCGATGAACAGGCACGGCACCGAGATCTTCGCGTCGGCGAGGTCGGCGGTGAGCTCCCAGTTGCGGTCGAAGTTGCGGTACCAGTTCAGGCCGCCGGTGAATCCAGTGCGGGAAAACTCGGCGATGTAGTGATCGAGTTCGTCCTGGCTGATCCAATCGGGCAGCTCATCGGGCTCGGGAAGGCGGTCGATGAAGCCCTCCGGGCCCGGTGCCACCATCCGCATTCCCGCGGCCTTGTCACCGTCGGTCCGCAGACCGCCCATCAACCGGCGAATCGCGCGGGCGGGATCGCTGTTGAGTTCGGCGTCGGCGACGCCTGGCTCCTGGAAATACAGGATGTAGAAGAAGTTCTCGCCGAATGTCTTGCGCCAGGCCTGCGTCGGCGCCACCTGCGACCGCGGCGTGGCCGGCACGCTCAGCGCGGCGACGGCCGCGACCCGGTCGGGGTGCAGCAGCGGCGCATGCCACACCACGGGGGCGCCCCAGTCGTGGCCGATCCAGACGGCCCGCTCGGCACCGACGTCGTCGAGCAGGCCGACGATGTCGGTCGTCAGCTCGCGGATGTTGTAGGCCTCGATCGCATCGGGGCGCGAAGACCCGCCATACCCGCGCTGGTCGGGTGCCAGCACGTGATAGCCGGCTTCGGCGAGCACCGGAATCTGGTGTCGCCAGGAGTACGCCAATTCAGGGAAGCCGTGAGTCAAGACCACCACCGGCGCACCGCGGTCGCCGGCTTCGACGACTCGCAGCTGCACCCCGTTGGTCTCTACTAACCGTTCGGTTGATGTGGGCACCAACACACCAAATCACAACCCCTCTGGCCTGAGAAGTATTCAGCGGGGTTGAAAATGCCCGTTCATTTCGCGGCCGGTTCTGGTTGCCTGATAGGCGTGAGACGGCTGGACCACATCGTGTTGTGGACGAACAATGTTCAGGCATCGATGGACTTCTATACGAACGTGATAGGGCTGACGCCGGTGCGGTTCGACGAGTTCGCTGCCGGCGAAGCACCGTTTCCGAGCGTGCGGGTGTGCGAGGACTCGATCATCGACCTGATGCCGGTGGCCGGCATCGGCGCCACCGACGTCCTGACCAAGGTCGCCGGCAGCGCCGGCCATCCGGTCAACCACGTCTGCCTGTCGATGTCGCTGCCGGAATACGAGGCACTGGATCGGCGGCTGCAGGCCGCCGGAGTGGACACCAGCGCCCGCCTCGAGCGCAGCTACGGAGCCCGGGGATGGGCGCCGCACATCTACTACTTCTCCGATCCCGACGGCAATGTGATCGAGGCCCGCTATTACGACTAGTCGCTGGACCGGGCGCACGAGCGGTGTCATGCCAGGGGGGCTTCTCCCAATGCGAGGCGTCCCCGAACTCAATTTGCGGTGCTCTGCTCCCTATCGGGAACCGCCGCGCGTTGGTATAGCGGTAGCCTGAACTTTTCCAGTTGCGTGTATCGGGGAAGGACCTGGCCGAAACGGCCGATGATTGATGAACCGGAAAAACGTGATTCGCATAGTCACGGCGATCGCTGTAGTAGTGCTGCTCGGCTGGTCGTTCTTCTATTTCAGCGATGACACCCGCGGATACAAGCCCGTCGACACCTCGGTGGCGATGTCCCAGATCAGTGGGGACAACGTCAAGAGCGGGCAGATCGACGACCGTGAGCAGCAACTGCGGTTGACCCTGAAGAAGGGCAACAACGACACCGACAACTCCGACAAGGTCATCACCAAGTACCCCAACGGCTACGCCGTCGACCTGCTCAACGCGCTGAACGCGAAGAACGCCAAGGTCAGCACCGTCGTCAACGAAGGCAGCATCCTGGGTGAGCTGCTGGTTTACGTGCTGCCGCTGCTGCTGCTGGTCGGGCTGTTCGTGATGTTCTCGCGCATGCAGGGCGGCGCCCGGATGGGCTTCGGCTTCGGCAAGTCGCGCGCCAAACAGCTCTCCAAGGACATGCCCAAGACCACGTTCGCCGACGTAGCCGGTGTCGACGAGGCGGTCGAGGAGCTATACGAGATCAAGGACTTCCTGCAGAACCCGTCGCGGTATCAGGCGCTGGGCGCCAAGATCCCCAAGGGCGTGCTGCTCTACGGGCCGCCGGGAACCGGTAAGACGTTGCTGGCCCGCGCCGTGGCCGGTGAGGCCGGCGTGCCGTTCTTCACGATCTCGGGTTCCGATTTCGTCGAGATGTTCGTCGGCGTGGGCGCCTCCCGGGTGCGCGACCTGTTCGAACAGGCCAAGCAGAACAGCCCGTGCATCATCTTCGTCGACGAGATCGACGCGGTGGGCCGCCAGCGCGGCGCCGGGCTCGGCGGTGGCCACGACGAGCGTGAGCAGACGCTGAACCAGTTGCTGGTCGAGATGGACGGCTTCGGCGATCGCGCCGGGGTGATCCTGATCGCGGCGACCAACCGGCCCGACATCCTCGACCCGGCGCTGTTGCGCCCTGGCCGCTTCGACCGGCAGATCCCGGTGTCCAACCCCGACCTGGCGGGCCGGCGCGCGGTACTTGCCGTGCACTCGAAGGGCAAGCCGATCGCTCCGGACGCCGACCTCGACGGGCTGGCCAAGCGGACCGTCGGCATGACCGGCGCCGACCTGGCCAACGTCATCAACGAGGCCGCGCTGCTGACCGCGCGGGAGAACGGCACCGTCATCACCGGGCCCGCCCTCGAGGAGGCCGTCGACCGCGTGATCGGCGGACCGCGCCGCAAGGGCCGGATCATCAGCGAGCACGAGAAGAAGATCACCGCCTACCACGAGGGTGGGCACACCTTGGCCGCCTGGGCGATGCCCGACATCGACCCGGTCTACAAGGTGACGATTCTGGCGCGCGGGCGCACCGGCGGCCACGCCGTCGCGGTGCCCGAAGAGGACAAAGGCTTGCGCACCCGCTCGGAGATGGTCGCGCAGCTGGTGTTCGCGATGGGTGGGCGCGCCGCCGAGGAACTGGTCTTCCGTGAACCCACCACGGGCGCGGTGTCCGACATCGAGCAGGCGACCAAAACCGCGCGCGCGATGGTCACCGAATTCGGTATGAGCTCCAAACTCGGTGCCGTCAAATACGGTTCCGAGCACGGCGACCCGTTCCTGGGCCGGACGATGGGCAACCAAGCGGATTATTCGCACGAGGTCGCGCGCGACATCGACGACGAGATCCGCAAGCTCATCGAGGCCGCGCACACCGAGGCCTGGGAAATCCTCACCGAATACCGCGACGTCCTCGACACGCTCGCCGGCGAGCTGCTGGAGAAGGAAACCCTGCACCGGCCCGAGCTGGAACAGATCTTCTCCGGCGTCGAAAAGCGGCCCCGGCTCACGATGTTCGACGATTTCGGCGGCCGCATCCCGTCGGACAAGCCGCCCATCAAGACGCCCGGCGAGCTGGCGATCGAGCGCGGGGAACCGTGGCCGCAACCCGTTCCCGAGCCGGCTTTCAAAGCGGCGATCGCCGCGGCCAGTCAGGCGGCCGAAGCCGCACGCGCCGAGGCCGACCGAAAAGCTCACGGCCCCAATGGTTCTCACGGTGGTCAAGGCACGGGCGATCGCGAGCGCCGGCCCACCCAGCCGGACTACGGCGCGCCGGCCGGCTGGCATGCGCCCGGATGGCCACCGCCACCGCAGCAGCAACAACCCCAAGGCCACTGGTATCCGCCTCCGCCGCAGCCGTATTGGCCCCAGCCGGCCCCGAGTTATCCGGGCCAGCCGAGTCGTGGCCAGGGCCAGGGTCAGCCGTCCTACCCGCCCTATCCCCCCTACCCGCCCAGTCCGGATCCGGCAAGATCGCCTGACCAACCGGATGAGGACGTGAGCCGGCCTCATCCGCCGGCCCGAGGCTGACGAACGGAGATTTCGATGGTGCTGCCGGATACCCGCGCCGCGTTGGATCGCGTCCGGGCGTTCGACCAGGCACGTGCGGAGGCGGCAGTCCGCGAGCTGCTGTACGCGATCGGCGAAGATCCCGATCGAGATGGGCTGCGGGACACTCCGGCCCGCGTGGCGCGCGCATACCGGGAGATCTTCTCCGGTCTGTACACCGACCCCTCCGATGTGCTGAACACCATGTTCGACGAAGATCACGACGAGTTGGTGATCGTGAAGGAAATCCCGCTGTACTCCACGTGCGAGCATCACCTGGTCTCGTTCCACGGGGTGGCCCACGTCGGCTACATCCCCGGCCAGGACGGCAGGGTGACCGGGTTGTCGAAAATCGCGCGGCTGGTTGACCTTTACGCAAAGCGGCCGCAGGTGCAAGAGCGGCTCACCAGCCAGATCGCCGACGCTCTGGTGAATCGGCTCGACCCGCGCGGGGTGATCGTCGTGGTGGAGGCCGAGCATCTGTGTATGGCAATGCGAGGTGTGCGCAAGCCCGGCGCCATCACCACCACTTCGGCGGTGCGCGGGCAATTCAAGACAGATGCCGCCTCACGGGCCGAAGCGCTCGACCTCATCCTGCGTAAGTGAGTTCGCCGCCTGTGCAGGTAGTCGGGGTTGTGAACGTCACTGACGACTCCTTCTCCGACGGCGGGCGCTACCTCTGCGTTGACAACGCCGTCGCCCACGGCCTGGCGTTGGCGGCCGAAGGCGCGGGCATCGTCGACGTCGGTGGGGAGTCGACCCGGCCCGGTGCCACCCGGATCGATCCCCGCATCGAGAGCTCCCGCGTCGTTCCGGTCGTCAAAGAGCTTGCAGCACAAGGCATTACAGTTAGCATCGACACTATGCACGCCGATGTTGCGCGCGCGGCGTTGGAGAACGGTGCGCGGATCGTCAACGACGTCTCCGGTGGACGCGCCGATCCCGCGATGGCACCGCTGGTGGCCGAAGCCGGGGTGCGGTGGGTGTTGATGCACTGGCGATCGGTCTCGTCGGACCGTCCGCACGAGGCCCCGCGGTATCGCGACGTGGTGGCCGAGGTGCGTTCGGAATTGCTGGCCGGCGTCGAGGACGCGGTGGCCGCCGGCGTCGACCCGGCCAAGCTGGTCATCGACCCGGGGCTCGGATTCGCCAAGACGGGACAACACAATTGGGCCTTGCTGCGGGCTTTGCCCGAGTTGGTCGCCACCGGGGTGCCGGTACTCCTGGGTGCCTCGCGCAAACGCTTCCTCGGTACGCTGTTGGCCGGATCGGATGGGGTGCCGCGACCGCCCGACGGGCGCGAAACGGCGACCGCGGTGATTTCCGCGCTGGCCGCCCTCCACGGGGCCTGGGGTGTGCGAGTGCACGACGTACGGGCCTCGGTCGACGCCCTCAAGGTCGTGGACGCGTGGACCCGGACGGAGCGGACGCAGAGCGATGGCTGACCGAATCGAGTTGCGCGGCTTGACAGTTCATGGCCGGCACGGAGTTTACGAATTCGAGCGGGTAAGCGGGCAGGAGTTCGTCGTCGACATCGTGGCGTGGATCGACCTGGCCGCCGCCGCCGCCAGCGACGACTTGGCCGACACCTACGACTACGTCGCCCTGGCCGAGCGGGCCGCCGCGATCGTCGGGGGCCCGTCGCGCAACCTGATCGAGACGGTGGGCGCCGAGATCGCCGACTTCGTAATGGACGACGAACGCGTGCACGCCGTCGAGGTCACCGTGCACAAGCCGCATGCCCCGATCGAGCTGCAGTTCGCCGACGTGGCGGTGGTAATTCGGCGATCGCGCCGCGGCGGGCGTGGTTCGGTGGTTCCGGCGGGCGGTGTGTGATGACGCGCGCCGGCGACGATGCAGAGCGCAGCGATGAGAAGGAGCGGCGCTCATGACCTCGGTCGTACTGTCCATCGGCTCCAACCTCGGGGATCGGCTGGCACGGCTGCAGTCGGTTGTCGACGGCCTCGGCGACGCGCTGCTGGCTGTCTCGCCGGTGTACGAAACCGCCCCGTGGGGGCGGGCGGAGCAGGGCCCGTTCCTCAACGCGGTGCTCATCGCCGACGACCCGGCCCTCGACGGGCAGGGCTGGCTGCGCCGGGCCCAGGAGTTCGAACAGGCCGCGGGCCGGATCCGCGGTGAGCGCTGGGGTCCGCGCACCCTGGACGTGGACCTGATCGCCTGTCACACGGCCGACGGCGAAGTGCTCAGTCGCGAAAACAACCTGACGCTGCCGCATCCGCTGGCCCATCTGCGGGCCTTCGTGCTGGTCCCCTGGTTGGCCGTCGACCCGGATGCCGTGCTCACCGTCGCCGGCGGGCTCCGTCCCGTCGCCGAGCTGCTGGCCGAACTCGACCCCGCCGATCAGCAGGCGGTCCGGTTGTCGGGGCACACGCTCCAGCACTCGTCCGATCCAGAATCGAAGAGCTGATGGGCCCGACCAGAAAACGTGACCTGACGGCCGCGGTGGTCGGCGCTGCTTTTCTGGGATATCTGCTGATCAAGGTGCTGTTTCGGTGGTTTCCGCCGATCACCGTGTGGACCGGTCTGTCACTGCTGGTCGTCGCCATCGCCGAAGCGCTATGGGCGCGCTACGTGCGGGCCAAGGTCAACGACGGGGAAATCGGTGACGGGCCCGGCTGGCTGCACCCGCTTTCGGTGGCCCGCAGCGTGATGGTCGCCAAGGCGTCTGCCTGGGTGGGTGCCCTGGTGCTGGGTTGGTGGATCGGGATCCTGGTGTTCTTCTTGCCGCGGCGATCGTGGTTGCGGGTCGCCGCGGAGGACACCGCCGGAACGGTGGTGGCGGCCGTCAGCGCGCTGGCGCTGTTGGTCGCCGCGCTATGGCTGCAGCATTGCTGCAAGTCCCCGCCACCGGATCCGGCCGACCACGCCGAGGGGGCCGAAAGCTAGGGCGCCCGAGGTTGCGGACCACCACCGGGGCCGGCCCAGAACCACGGGGCCGTTAACGGCGATGAATCAACGAATTAACCCAGGTGAGAATCGCCGGAGTAGCGCGACACGCTCAATGACGTCGCACAGGTACAGTCAGGCCATGACCGTTCTGTCCCGCGGCGCCCGGGTACGGCGCGGCGGCCGCAGGCCGGGGTGGGTGCTCTTGACGACGTTGCTGGTCCTCGCGATAGGCGCCAGTTCCGCACTGGTTTTCACCAATCGCGTGGAACTTCTCAAGCTCGCTGTGATCCTGGCGCTGTGGGCCGCCGTCGCCGGTGCCTTCGTGTCGGTGCTGTACCGCCGGCAAAGCGACGCCGACCAGTCGCGGGTGCGCGACCTGAAGCTGGTCTATGACCTGCAGCTGGATCGGGAGATCTCGGCCCGCCGGGAGTACGAGCTGACCGTCGAGTCCCAGCTGCGGCGCGAGCTGGCCTCCGAGATACGCGCCCAGGCCGCCGACGATCTGGCCGCGCTGCGTGCCGAAGTGGCCGCGCTGCGGACCAGCCTGGAAATCCTGTTCGACACCGATCTCGAGCAGCGGCCCGCGCTGGAGACCCTGGAAACCGACACGCCGCCGGCCCGCGCCTACAGCGACTGGGACCGCAATGGCGAAGGTACGGGTGTCGATTGGGTGACCAGCGATCGCGTCACCTCGGTCCGGGAGGGCGACTCGGTCAGCTCGGCCGAACCCCGCACCGACGAATCCGCGATCATCGACGTGCCCGAAGAACCGCTGCTCCCGCCCCGCTCGCGGGAGCGGGCCCGGTTCCCCTACGAGGGCCAGCAAGAGGCGTCCTACCCGCCGCCGCAGCAGGTCCAGTATCCCGAGGCCCCGCGGTATGTGCCGCCGCAGGAGGTCCCGTTCGCGCCTCCGCCGATGCCCGCCGCGGCTTCGGCCGAGCAGCAGCGATTCGAGCCCCAGCAGTGGCAGCCGGTACCGCCGCCCGAGCCGCCGCCCGGGTTGGTGCCGGACTGGCAGCCGGTCAACGCCGACGGGCTCTGGCTGCCCCCGGGCGCTGTCGGCGCCAACTGGTCCGGCTCCGATGCACCCGACGCTGCCACGCCGCCGGGCCGGCGCCGGCGCCGGTATGCCGACCCCGACGAGCGGGCCGACGGTTCGCCGTTGTCGAACGAACCCCCGGCGCCGGGTGGCGAATCCGGTCGTAGGGCCCGCTCGCGGCACTCCGCGGAGTACCGCGACTACAGCGTCCGGAACTTCATCTCGACAAACGAGCCCGCCGCACCGCCGCCCCCGGCCGCCGCGACCGCACCGCCCCCGCCGCCGCACCCCCGGCAGGGCCAGAACGACGGCGCGCCACCGCCGCCGCGACTGGCTCCCGCGCCACACCTGGAGCGCGCGCCACCGCCGCCGCGACTGGCTCCCGCGCCACACCTGGAGCCGGCCCCCCGCCACCTGGGCGCGGACGAGGCCCCGGAAGGCGGTGGTGAAGGGCCGCAAACCGGCGGTCAGTCGGTTGCCGACCTGCTGGCTCGGCTACAGGTGCAGCCCTCCGGCGGTGGCCGGCGCCGGCGTCGGGAAGGCTGAGCTGGGACATTCCTCACATTGGGGCCGTGTCCTGAATCGACTAGAGTCTTGATGACCGTCCGGTACCCGGTAGCTGGGACTGGAACGAACGAATCAACATTGTGAGGTCGTCTGCGATGGAGCAGTTCGACGGTTTACGCCCGGCCAGGCTCAAGGTGGGGATCATTTCGGCTGGCCGGGTGGGTACCGCCCTGGGTGTGGCGCTGGAGCGCGCTGAGCACGTCGTGGTGGCGTGCAGTGCGATCTCCCACGCGTCGCGCCAGCGGGCGGCCCACCGATTGCCGGACACCACGGTGGCCTCCCCGCCCGACGTGGCAGCGGCGGCCGAACTGCTGCTGTTGGCGGTTCCCGACAGCGAACTCGCCGGCCTGGTGTCCGGACTGGCCGCCACCTCCGCGGTGCGGCCCGGCACGATCGTCGTGCACACGTCGGGAGCCAACGGCGTCGGGATTCTGGCGCCGCTGACGCAGCACGGCTGCATACCGCTGGCGATTCACCCGGCGATGACGTTCACCGGCTCCGACGAGGACATCAGCCGGCTGCCCGACACCTGCTTCGGCATCACCGCGACCGACGAGGTCGGCCAGGCGATCGGCCAGTCGCTGGTGCTGGAGATGGGCGGCGAGCCGTTCTGCGTCCCCGAGCAGGCGCGCGTCCTGTACCACGCCGCCCTGGCTCACGCGGGCAACCACATCGTCGCCGTGCTCGCCGACGCGCTCGACGCGTTGCGGGCCGCGCTGCGGGGCAGCGAGCTGCTCGGGCAACAAACCATCGACGAGCAGCCCGGGGGCCTCGCCGAACGCATCGTCGGCCCACTGGCCCGGGCGGCGCTGGAGAACACGCTGCAGCGCGGGCAGGCCGCGCTCACCGGTCCGGTCGCCCGCGGTGACGCCGCCGCGGTCGCCGACCATCTGCGCGCGCTCACGCTGGTGGATCCGGAACTGGCCCAGGCCTACCGGGTCAACGCACTGCGCACCGCGCAGCGCGCCCACGCTCCCGAGGCCGTCCTCGAGGTGCTGGCGCGATGAACGCGATGACGGTCCGGCCACCGGCCTTCACACCCGGCAAACTCAACGTCTACTCGGCACCACGCGAGGTATCGGACGTCAGCCGCGCGCTGCGCCACACCGGCCGCCGGGTGATGCTGGTGCCGACGATGGGCGCACTGCACGACGGGCATCTGGCCCTGGTGCGCGCCGCCAAGCGGGTGCCCGGTTCGGTGGTGGTGGTTTCGATCTTCGTGAATCCGTTGCAGTTCGGTGCCGGGGAAGACCTCGACGCCTACCCGCGCACGCTCGACGCCGACCTGGAGCTACTACGCGGTGAAGGCGTCGAGATCGTGTTCGCCCCCACCGCCGCGGCGATGTATCCGGACGGCATGCGCACCACGGTGCAGCCCGGGCCGTTGGCCGGCGAACTCGAAGGTGCTTCGCGACCAACGCATTTCGCGGGAATGCTGACGGTGGTGTGCAAGCTGCTGCAGATCGTGCGCCCGGACCGCGCTTTCTTCGGCGAGAAGGATTACCAGCAACTGGTGCTGATCCGGCAGATGGTTGCCGATCTGAACGTCGACGTGCAAATCGTCGGTGTGCCGATCGTCCGGGAACCCGACGGGCTGGCGATGTCGTCGCGCAATCGCTACCTCGACAGCGAGCAGCGTGAACTGGCCGTGGTCCTCTCGGCGGCGCTGACAGCCGGGGCGCACGCGGCGGCACATGGTGTCCAGGCCGCGCTGGACGCGGCCCGCGCGGTGCTCGACGCCGCGCCCTCCGTCGCGCTCGACTACCTGGTGTTGCGCGGCACCGAGCTGGGGCCGGATCCTCTCGGGGGTGCCGGCCGGCTGCTGGTCGCCGCCCGGCTGGGCACCACGAGACTGCTGGACAACGTTGCAATCCAAATCGGTAATCTCGCCGGCACCCCTGGGGGGCCGGACGGGCATGTTGAATCACCTTGGAGGAATTGATGTTTCGCACGATGCTGAAATCGAAGATCCACCGCGCCACTGTCACGCAGGCTGATCTGCACTACGTCGGCTCGGTGACGATCGACGCCGACCTGATGGACGCGGCCGACCTGCTCGAGGGTGAACAGGTGACCATCGTGGACATCGACAACGGCGCCCGCCTCGTCACCTACGCGATCACCGGCGAGCGTGGCACCGGCATCATTGGAATCAACGGTGCGGCAGCACATCTCGTGCACCCCGGCGACCTGGTGATCCTGATCGCCTACGGCACGATGGAGGATGCGCAGGCGCGTGCCTACCAGCCGCGCATCGTCTTCGTCGACGCCGATAACAAGCAGATCGACCTGGGCAGCGACCCGGCATTCGTGCCCGATAATGCGGCTGAACTACTCAATCCCCGGATGGGCGCGCGATAGCCGTGCTGCTGGCGATCGACGTCCGCAACACGCACACCGTCGTCGGGCTGCTGTCCGGCGCCAAGGAGCACGCAAAAGTCGTGCAGCAGTGGCGGATCCGCACCGAGTCCGAGGTCACCGCGGACGAACTAGCCCTGACCATCGACGGCCTGATCGGCGACGACTCCGAGCAGTTGACCGGGGCCGCGGCGCTGTCCACCGTGCCGTCGGTGCTGCACGAGGTGCGGGTCATGCTCGACCAGTACTGGCCGTCGGTGCCGCACGTGCTGATCGAGCCCGGCGTGCGGACCGGGATCCCGCTGCTGGTCGACAATCCGAAAGAAGTGGGCGCCGACCGGATCGTCAATTGCCTGGCGGCCTTTCAGAAATTCGGTAAACCCTGCATCGTCGTCGACTTCGGATCGTCGATCTGTGTGGACGTGGTGTCGGCCAAGGGCGAGTTCCTCGGCGGCGCCATCGCGCCCGGAATACAGGTCTCCTCGGATGCCGCCGCGGCCCGCTCTGCCGCGCTGCGCCGGGTCGAGCTGTCCCGGCCCCGATCGGTGGTCGGCAAGAACACCGTCGAGTGCATGCAGGCCGGCGCGGTGTTCGGTTTCGCCGGACTGGTCGACGGCCTGGTGGGGCGCATTCGCGAAGACGTCGACGGCTTTTCCGGCGACGACGTGGTGATCGTGGCGACCGGCCACACCGCGCCGCTGCTGCTGTCCGAGCTGCAGACCGTCGCCCAATACGACCGGCATCTGACGCTGCACGGGCTGCGACTGGTCTTCGAGCGCAACCGCGACGCCCAGCGCGGCCGGCTGAAAACCGCACGCTGACTTTTCTCTAGCCGCGAGTGTGCGCGTACGGCGCCCTGGCAGCACACTCGAAGCCACCAGCGCACTCCCGACACCTGCGGCGGGCCCGCCGCGATGTCATTTAAGCTGGCACGTCGTGAGTGCCGCCGATCAAGACCTCCCCGAGCAGTTCCGGATTCGCCGGGATAAGCGCGCTCGTCTGTTGGCCGAGGGGCATGACCCCTACCCGGTGGCCATCGAACGCACCCACACGCTGGCACAGGTCCGCGCCGCATACCCCGACCTGGCGGTCGACACCGCGACCGACGACATCGTCGGTGTGGCGGGACGGGTCATCTTCGCCCGCAATTCCGGCAAATTGTGTTTTGCGACGCTGCAAGACGGTGACGGCGCCACGCTGCAGGTAATGATCAGCCTGGACAAGGTCGGCCAGGATTCGCTGGACGCGTGGAAAGCCGATGTCGACCTCGGCGACATCGTCTATGTGCACGGCAACGTGATCAGCTCACGACGCGGCGAATTGTCCGTGCTTGCCGATTCCTGGCGGATCGCAGCCAAGTCGCTGCGGCCGCTGCCCGTCGCGCACAAGGATATGAGCGAGGAATCGCGGGTGCGGCAGCGTTATGTCGACCTGATCGTGCGCCCCCAAGCGCGCGAGGTGGCAAGGCAGCGAATCGCCGTTGTCCGCGCCATACGCAACGCGCTGGAACGGCGTGGGTTTCTCGAAGTCGAAACACCAATCTTGCAGACGTTGGCGGGTGGCGCCGCTGCTCGGCCGTTCATCACACATTCCAATGCGCTTGACATCGATCTCTACCTGAGGATCGCACCGGAACTGTTCCTCAAGCGATGCATCGTCGGTGGATTCGACAAGGTCTTCGAGCTAAATCGCGTCTTCAGAAACGAAGGTTCTGATTCGACGCATTCTCCGGAATTCTCGATGTTGGAGACGTACCAGACGTACGGAACCTATGACGATTCGGCACTCGTCACGCGAGAGCTTATTCAAGAGGTGGCCGACGAGGCGATCGGTACCCGACAACTCTCGTTGCCAGATGGCAGTGTCTACGACATAGACGGAGAATGGGCGTCGATACAAATGTATCCGTCGCTGTCAGCGGCACTCGGTGAAGAGATCACACCGCAGACCACGGTCGAGCGGCTGTGGACCATCGCGGACCGGCTGGGAGTCGAGATACCCGAGGATCGCGGCTACGGACACGGCAAGCTCGTCGAAGAATTATGGGAGCACGCGGTGGGTAATACGCTGACCGCGCCGACGTTCGTCAAGGATTTCCCTGTCGAGACAACACCTTTGACTCGACAGCACCGCAGCATCTCGGGTGTGACCGAGAAGTGGGATCTGTATGTGCGCGGAGTGGAACTGGCCACCGGGTACTCCGAATTAAATGATCCGGTCGTGCAGCGCGAACGATTCGCCGAACAGGCGCGCGCCGCCGCGGCCGGTGACGACGAGGCCATGGTGCTTGATGAAGACTTTCTCGCGGCGCTCGAGTATGGGATGCCGCCAACCACCGGAACGGGAATGGGTATCGACCGGTTGTTGATGACTTTGACCGGCCTGTCAATTAGAGAGACAGTTTTGTTCCCGATTGTTCGACCGCACTCCAGCTGAAAGCCCAACGCTGCGTTGCGCTCAGATTGAGTATGCTGCGTTCATATGGCAGATTAGTGACCGGGGAGTGGGTCCAAACTGCCCAGCAACTGCTCAGGAAGAACGCGAGGGTAAGCTAATGGCGAAAAAAGTCACCGTCACCTTGGTTGACGATTTCGACGGTGCGGGTGCCGCCGACGAAACCGTCGAATTCGGGCTTGACGGGGTGACCTATGAGATTGATCTTTCAACGAAGAATGCGGCGAAACTCCGCGGTGATCTGAAGCAGTGGGTGGCAGCCGGCCGCCGCGTCGGGGGTCGTCGTCGGGGGCGTTCCGGCATCGACCGCGAGCAGAGCGCCGCGATCCGCGAATGGGCCCGCCGAAATGGACACAACGTGTCGACGCGCGGGCGTATCCCGGCGGACGTGATCGACGCATTCCACGCGGCCACCTAACAAAGCGTTAACCGGCGCCCGGTCGCAAGGCCTGGGCGCCGGTTCTGTTTTCGCTGGCGGCGAAACGATCATCGGCGCTCGGGGGAAACGATTTTATGGTTAGTCTCGTTTCTCCAGCTATGGCTCCGTCGTGACAGGGATTCCCCGCCACGGAGCGGACCAGGCCCGAACGGCAAGGCACCGCAAGGTTAGAACCCGGACGGGCCGACCATTACAGTGGACACCAGGTACGCGTGGCGGCCCCTGTGCCGAGAACGATGAAGTACCGATGGTGAGGGAGAGCAGGTAACCACCGATGTTCGAAAGATTTACCGACCGTGCCCGCAGGGTGGTCGTCCTGGCCCAAGAAGAGGCCCGGATGCTCAACCACAACTACATCGGCACCGAGCACATCCTGCTGGGTCTGATTCACGAAGGTGAAGGCGTCGCCGCGAAGTCGCTGGAGTCGCTTGGGATCTCGCTCGAGGGCGTCCGCAGCCAGGTCGAGGAGATCATCGGCCAGGGCCAGCAGGCTCCGTCCGGGCACATCCCGTTCACCCCGCGTGCCAAGAAGGTTCTCGAGCTCAGCCTGCGCGAGGCGCTGCAGCTGGGCCACAACTACATCGGCACCGAGCACATCCTGCTGGGCCTGATCCGTGAGGGCGAGGGCGTGGCCGCGCAGGTGCTGGTCAAGCTGGGTGCCGAGCTGACCCGGGTGCGCCAGCAGGTGATTCAGCTGCTCAGTGGCTACCAGGGCAAGGAGGCCGCCGAGGCCGGGACCGGTGGTCGCGGTGGCGAGTCCGGCAGCCCGTCGACCTCGTTGGTGCTCGACCAGTTCGGGCGCAACCTGACGGCTGCCGCGATGGAAGGCAAGCTGGACCCCGTCATCGGCCGCGAGAAGGAAATCGAGCGGGTGATGCAGGTGCTGAGCCGGCGCACCAAGAACAACCCGGTGCTAATCGGCGAGCCCGGCGTCGGCAAGACTGCCGTCGTCGAGGGCCTGGCGCAGGCCATCGTGCACGGCGAGGTGCCCGAGACGCTGAAGGACAAGCAGCTCTACACCCTCGACCTGGGGTCGCTGGTCGCCGGCAGCCGCTACCGCGGTGACTTCGAGGAACGCCTGAAGAAGGTGCTCAAGGAGATCAACACCCGCGGCGACATCATCCTGTTCATCGACGAGCTGCACACCCTGGTGGGTGCCGGTGCCGCCGAGGGCGCGATCGACGCGGCGTCGATCCTCAAGCCGAAGCTGGCCCGCGGCGAGCTGCAGACCATCGGCGCCACCACGCTCGACGAGTACCGCAAGTACATCGAGAAGGACGCCGCCCTGGAACGCCGCTTCCAGCCCGTGCAGGTGGGCGAGCCGACGGTGGAGCACACCATCGAGATCCTGAAGGGGCTGCGCGACCGCTACGAGGCGCACCACCGGGTTTCGATCACCGATTCCGCGATGGTCGCGGCCGCCACACTGGCCGACCGCTACATCAACGACCGGTTCCTGCCGGACAAGGCGATCGACCTGATCGACGAGGCGGGCGCCCGGATGCGCATCCGCCGGATGACCGCGCCGCCAGACCTGCGCGAGTTCGACGAGAAGATCGCCGAGGCGCGCCGGGAGAAGGAATCGGCGATCGACGCCCAGGACTTCGAGAAGGCCGCCAGCCTGCGCGACCGGGAGAAGCAACTGGTCGCCCAGCGGACCGAGCGCGAAAAGCAGTGGCGTTCAGGTGATCTCGATGTGGTTGCCGAGGTCGACGACGAGCAGATCGCCGAGGTGCTGGGTAACTGGACTGGCATCCCGGTGTTCAAGCTCACCGAAGCCGAGACCACGCGCCTGCTGCGCATGGAGGAAGAGCTGCACAAGCGGATCATCGGCCAGGTGGATGCGGTCAAGGCCGTCTCCAAGGCGATCCGCCGCACCCGCGCCGGGTTGAAGGACCCCAAGCGCCCGTCCGGTTCGTTCATCTTCGCCGGCCCGTCCGGTGTCGGTAAGACCGAGCTGTCCAAGGCGCTGGCCAACTTCCTGTTCGGCGACGACGACGCGCTCATCCAGATCGACATGGGCGAGTTCCACGACCGGTTCACCGCGTCGCGGTTGTTCGGTGCCCCGCCGGGATACGTCGGCTACGAAGAGGGCGGTCAGCTCACCGAGAAGGTGCGCCGCAAGCCGTTCTCCGTGGTGCTGTTCGACGAGATCGAGAAGGCACACCAGGAGATCTACAACAGCCTGTTGCAGGTCCTCGAGGATGGCCGGCTGACCGACGGGCAGGGGCGCACGGTCGACTTCAAGAACACCGTGCTGATCTTCACGTCCAACCTCGGTACGTCGGACATCTCCAAGCCCGTCGGCCTGGGCTTCACCCAGGGCGGCGGCGAGAACGACTACGAGCGGATGAAGCAGAAGGTCAACGACGAGCTGAAGAAGCACTTCCGCCCGGAGTTCCTCAACCGCATCGACGACATCATCGTCTTCCACCAGCTGACTCGCGACGAGATCATCCAGATGGTCGACCTGATGATCGGCCGGGTCGCAACCCAGCTCAAGGCCAAGGACATGGCTCTGGAGCTGACCGACAAGGCCAAGTCGTTGCTCGCCAAGCGCGGCTTCGACCCGGTGCTGGGTGCTCGCCCGCTGCGGCGCACCATCCAGCGCGAGATCGAGGACCAGCTGTCGGAGAAGATTCTCTTCGACGAGGTGGGCCCCGGCCAGGTGGTCACCGTCGACGTGGACAACTGGGACGGCGAAGGCACCGGCGAGGACGCGAAGTTCACGTTCACCGGAACCCGCAAGCCGCCGGCCGAGCCGGAGCTGCAGAAAGCCGGAGCGCACGCCGCTCCTGAGAACCAGTAGCACTACCGCAAACGGGTGGTTAGTCTCTGACCGGACTAACCACCCGTTTGCTGTGCTGAGGGCTCAGGGGCTTACCTGTGCTGATCGTCACCACCAATGATCTCCCAGGGCGCGGGCTTCAAGGCCATGTTCGGCGCGGAGCTGCAGGGGATGACCAAGGATCTGGCCGAAAGCCGCAACGAGGCCCCAAACCAAGCAAGGGCCGGCTGATTTCCGAGGCACGCAACCGCGGCGGCAACGCCATCATCGCGATGCGCTTCGACACCACCGAAATCGGCGACGTCTGGACCGAGATCTGCGCCTACGGCACGGCTGTCGAGGCGGTGCCGGTCACCGACGGGGCCAAATACACGGCCAGCCAGCTCGGCTACGGTGGCGGCCCCGCGCAGCAGTGATTGTTTGTTCCATCGTGCCGTCCGTTTAGACTGACGGCTGTTAACTGTTTTTACGACGGGCTATGGAATCTGGTGGAATTCCAGAACGGTCGCGCCACTGTAGAAAGTCAGACCCGGAACCCGTCACCAACGTGGGACGCGTCATTCCCAGAAGGAGTCAACAGTGTCCAGTTCCGAGACGACCGGCACCCGTTCGATTGATTTGTCGGCGGCCCATGCCGCGCTCTGGTTGGCGGCAACCGCTTTCCTGGCGTTATTGGCTCTTTACTTCGTCGGTGTCGATCAGGGCGCGGTGTCGCTGTTCGGCAGCGACACGCATGTGCACGAATTCGTGCACGATGCGCGTCATCTCCTCGGCTTCCCCTGCCACTGACCCGGCGTGGAGAAGCGTCTGATCGGACGCGGGCTGCTGGCGGGCGCAATCGGCGCCGTGCTGGCCTTCATCTTCGCCCGCGTGTGTGCCGAACCCGTCATTGCCCGCGCGATCGAATTCGAGGACGGTCGAACCGACGCCGAGAACGCCCACGGCGTGCACGAACATGGCGCCGAGCTGTTCACCCGTGGCGTGCAGGCCAACCCCGGCCTCGGTTTCGGGGTGCTGATCTTCGGTCTCGCGATGGGCGCATTGCTCGCGGTGGTGTTCTGCGTCGTGTATGCCCGCCTGACAGGTCGTGCGGGAAGCCCTGCGCCACGCCAGCTTTCGCTGCTTCTGTCGGCCGGCGCGTTCGTGGCGGTGTACCTGGTTCCGTTCGTGAAATATCCGCCGAATCCGCCGGCCGTCGGCCAGTCCGACACGATCGGGGTCCGCACCGGTTGGTACCTGGCGATGGTGGTGGTGTCGGTGGTGCTGGCGATCGCGGCGGTATGGCTGGCCGGGCGGTTGACCGACCGGTTCGGTGCCTGGAACGGACGGCTGCTCGCCGCCGGGGCATACCTGGTGGCCGTCGCGGTGGTGATGGTGCTGCTGCCCACCGTCGACGAGACGCCCGAAACGTTGCGCGACGCCTCGGGCGCGATCGTCTATCCCGGCTTTCCCGCTGATGTCCTCTACGAATTCAGGTTGCTGTCGCTGGGCACGCAGCTGTTGCTCTGGGTGAGCATCGGCGTGGTCTTCGCGACCCTGGCAGGGCGGTTGCTTCCAGAGCGCGCAGAAAGCGGACGGGTATCGAGCGCCGCGGTCTGACGCAGGTCGTGCGGCTGGTAATGGTGTCGCACGCTATGACCGATGCGATGGCGGCCGTGCGCTTTGCAGCCGACGAGCCGCTCAACGACGCTGGCCGTCGACAGGCCGAAGCCGTTGCGGGCCTTGACATTCGCGGCGCCCGGCAAATTGCCGGCCCCGAGCTGCGCGCGCGCCAGACCGCGCAGCTGCTGGGTCTGGACGCGGTGACCGAGCCGCGGCTGGCCGACCTCGATTGCGGGCGTTGGCGTGGACAGACCCTCGAAGCCGTCCCCGCGGCCGACCTGGAAGCCTGGCGCAACGATCCGGCTCAGGCGCCGCACGGTGGCGAGTCCATCGTCGAGCTCACCGAGCGGGTCGCCGGCTGGCTGGCGTCGTTGACCGAAGGCCCGTCGCGGACCGTTGCGATCACCCATCCCGGGGTGATCCGCGCGGCGATCCTGACGGCTCTCGACACCTCACCGAAGTCGTTCTGGCGCATCGACATTGCCCCGCTGAGCCGCACGACGATGCACTATCGAAACGGCCGGTGGACGTTGCGGCTGCAGTGACTACTGCGGCGCGACCAGAGCGAAAGTCTTCTTGGCCACTCCCAGCATCCAGCCGGTCACCTTCGGGCCGTGGTCGCGGGGCCAGTTCAGCTGGAAACTGACCACCCACGGCTGCTGCGTCTTGTCGACGGCGTACCAGCTGAAGGTCAGATCGCCCGGCAGCCCACCGGCTTTCGCGCCGATGTACGGCCACACATTTCGGTCCAGCTGGATACCCGACACGGCCGACAGGATCTGCTTGACGGGTGCGGCCTCGCCGACGGCGTCGGCCTGCAGCGCGGCGTGCACCCGGCAGATGTCCTCGGCGCTGCCGTACCACTCCGCTCCGGAGGCCGAGGCCGGGGTATGGGCACGAGCCGGATCAGGTTGGTAGGGAGCGGAATTCGCCTGCGCCAGCAGCTGGGCGCGGACCTGCGGGGTCGCGTTCTGCCACTGGCTGCGCAGATCCGGCTCGCCCCAACCGATTGAGAACAGCTCGTACATCGTGGGGAACGGCGTCATGCTGGCCGGATCGTGATGGCCTGCCGTGGCGAGCGCGGATTCGATGGCGTGCTTGCCTAATCGTTCGATCAGCAGGTCGGTGGCCATGTTGTCGCTGTTGGCGATCATCTTCTCGGCCGCGGTGCGCACCGAAACATGGTCGCCGGGAGCAAGTCCCAGGCCCGAAGAGCCCACCGCCTTGCTCTTGTCGGTAACGGTCAGCTGATCGTCCCAGGACACCGTGTGGTTGCGCACCGCGCCGGCCAGGGCGTGCAGCACGTACAACTTGAAAATCGATGCCAGCGGCAGAGATTCAACGGTATTGGTTCCCATCACGGGATCGCAGTGGCCGTCATCGACCTTGGCGACCTGGTAGGAGTACCGCGCACCGGTCTTGCTCAGCGTCGCATCGATGTCATGCCATGAGGTGATCGTCGGGGACAACGTGTCGAGCTCGAATCGATCAACCCGGCCGATGTCGTCGGTGTGGATCCGGATGTCTTGCCGCGCTCCGTAAGACGAGGTGAGGTGCAGCGTGGCGACGCTGGCGCTGATGTCTACCCCATCCAAAGTGAAAGGGCGATCCCACCAGAGTTCTTCCATGGTCTTTTCGACCGAGTCCACCTCGTCGGGCGCGGCAAGCGTGCGCACTCCGATCGGGCCGATCGGCCAGTCGGAGTTGAGCATGTCGACGGTCTGCTGGGCCCGTAGTCCCGGGGGTGTCCGGGTGTCGATCGCCCGTCCCGGATTGGCCGCGTTCGCCTGCGGTGACGGCGAAGGCGAGCAACCCGGAGCCAGGGTGGCGACCAGCGCGGCGGCCGCCGTCACGGCCAGCGCGCGTCGGTGTGCGGGGTGTCGCCTATTCAGTCGTCTTGCTCCCCGCAACGTCCATGACAACCTCGAATTCCAGCAGCGACGCACCGGTCGCCACCGGGTTGGCGCGCTGACCAGCATGGGCTTCGACGGCGGGCCCATTTGCCCACGCCTGGAATGCTTCATCGGACTCCCAGTGTGTCACGACGAAGTAGCGGTTCTCGCCCTTTACCGGGCGCAGTAGCTGAAAGCCGAGGAAGCCGGGCTGGTTGTCCACCGCGTGGGCGCGGTGGGCGAAGCGCTTTTCCAGCTCAGGGCCAGCGTCGGCGGGCACTTCAATTGCGTTGATCTTCACCACTGGCGGCATGTTCGCCAGGCTACCCCGCCCCCTGCCCTGTCCTGCTCCTGGGCGGGCCACGCAAGATGGTGCTATGCCCACCGATCTGTTGACCTGCCAGGGCGGGCGAGGCGAGCCGTTGATACTGGTGCACGGCCTGATGGGTCGCGGCACCACCTGGTCGCGCCAGCTGCCATGGATGACCCGGTTGGGCACCGTCTACACCTACGATGCGCCGTGGCATCGCGGCCGCGACGTGGCGGACCCGCACCCGATCAGCACCGAACGCTTCGTGGCCGACCTCGGCGACGCGATCACCACATTGGCGACGCCGGTGCGGCTGGTGGGACATTCGATGGGGGCACTGCACTCCTGGTGTCTGGCCGCCCAACGCCCCGAACTGGTTTCGGCGCTGGTGCTCGAGGACATGGCGCCTGACTTTCGCGGCCGCACCACGGGTCCGTGGGAGCCGTGGCTGCATGCGCTCCCCGTCGAATTCGGCACCGCCGAACAGGTTTACAACGAATTCGGGCCGGTTGCCGGCCGGTATTTTCTGGAGGCCTTCGACCGCACCGACACCGGTTGGCGGCTGCACGGTCACACCTCGAGATGGATCGAGATCGCCGCCGAATGGGGCACCCGGGACTACTGGGAGCATTGGCTGGCGGTCCGGGCGCCGGCGTTGCTGCTCGAGGCCGGCAACTCCGTCACGCCGCCCGGCCAGATGCGCGATATGTGCGAAAAGCATTTGGCCGCGACGTATTTAGCGGTTCCCGAAGCAGGCCATCTGATTCACGACGAAGCGCCCGATGTCTACCGTCACGCGGTCGAGTCATTCCTCGCCGGCTAATCCGAACCGGCCGTCGCGCGTCTGTGTGACCAGGCCGTCGGCAAGCAGCGAATACAACGCCCGGTCGCGTTGGGCGGTATCGGTGAGCCACGCCACATCCAGCTCTGCTCGAGTGACCGGAGAGTCGTTGGCGCGCAAGATATCCAACAACCGGCCGCGAACTTGACGATCCGTTCCGGCATACGTCTGGATGCGGCGGGCCGGCCCCTGTGCGGGAGGAAAGCCGGCTTGCCGCCACGCGCAGTGCTCGAGCGGACACAACCCGCAGCGCGGCGTGCGCGCAATGCACACCGTTGCACCCAGTTCCATCAGTGCTACCGAAAACTGCGGGGCCGTAGCGTCATCCGGCAACAGCGCCGCGACGTCGGCAAGATCGCGGGTGGTCGACGCCGGACCGGCGTCGGCCAGGCCGTGCACGGCTCGGGCGACCACCCGTCGCACATTGGTGTCAACCACCGGCACCCGCTTGCGGTAGGCGAAGCACGCCACGGCTCGCGCCGTGTAGGTGCCGATACCCGGTAGTTCCAACAGGGTTTCGACGTCATCGGGGACGACGTCGCCGTGATCGCGCGCGATGACGATCGCACATTCGTGCAGCCGCTTGGCCCGCCGCGGGTAGCCCAGCTTGCCCCAGGCCCGCAGCACGTCGGCCGCGCTGGCCGCGGCGGTCGCCGACGGAGTGGGCCAGCGGCGCACCCAGTCCGTCCAGATCGGCAGCACCCGGGCCACCGGAGTCTGTTGCAGCATGAACTCGCTGACCAGGATCTGCCACGCGTCCACACCCGGTTCCCGCCAGGGCAGATCGCGGCGCGAGCGCTCGTACCACCCCAGAAGTTCATCCGCCGGGATTTGCCCCTGGCTAGTCATCGGCGCCCGCGGCACGCCAGAATGTCTCCCATGCCCAACTCGAATCCGGTATCCGCATGGAAAGCACTCAAAGAGGGTAACGAGCGATTCGTTGCCGGTCAGCCCGCGCACCCCAGCCAGAGCGTCGAGCATCGCGCCAGCCTGGCCGCGGGTCAAAAACCCACGGCGGTTGTGTTCGGTTGTTCCGACAGTCGGGTGGCCGCCGAGCTCATCTTCGACCAGGGCCTGGGCGATATGTTCGTGGTTCGCACCGCCGGACAGGCCATCGACTCGGCGGTGCTCGGGTCCATCGAGTTCGCGGTGTCGGTGCTCGACGTCCCGTTGATCGTCGTCCTCGGCCACGACAGCTGCGGCGCCGTCAAGGCCGCGATCGGCGCGGTCGATGACGGGGCGATCCCGGCCGGCTTCGTGCGCGACGTGGTGGAGCGGGTCGCGCCGTCGATCCTGATCGGCCGGCGCGACGGCCTGAGCCGCGTCGACGAATTCGAGGCGCGGCACGTCAGCGAGACGTTGGCCCAGCTCACCTCGCGTTCCGCGGCCATCGCGGAGCGGGTGTCGGCGGGCACCCTGGCGCTGGCCGGGGTTACCTACCACCTCGCCGACGGGCGCGCGGCGTTGGTCGACCACATCGGCGACATCGGCGAATAACGGGCCGCTGACGCCCTCATCACAAGGCCGCGAACAGGGGCCTAACACGATCCAAGGCCAGCTAACATCGCGACACGCCGGGCCGGGTCGGGCAAATCGGTGTGACCTGGACTTATGGTGTGACCGTGCTGGATCTGGAACCGCGTGGCCCGCTACCCACGGAGATCTATTGGCGGCGCAGGGGGCTGGCCCTGGGGATCGCGGTCGTCGTGATCGGCATCGC
Organism: Mycobacterium ahvazicum; assembly: GCF_900176255.2. Classification (GTDB taxonomy): domain Bacteria; phylum Actinomycetota; class Actinomycetes; order Mycobacteriales; family Mycobacteriaceae; genus Mycobacterium; species Mycobacterium ahvazicum. Next base: position 828,424 of record NZ_FXEG02000005.1, on the reverse strand, counting down.
TGTCGCCATTGTCATCGCCTTTATGGGCAACAGCGCGGGCGCCAAGCCCGCCAGCGTGAACAAGGCCGGGCCGGGCCAAAGCACCCCGGCAGCACCACCGCCGCAAGCGCCGCCCCCGCCGGGGCAGGAGGGCGTCACCCCGGTCCCGCCCGCGCAGGGGCAAAACCCCGAGGCCCCGACGCCGACCGCCGCGGTGCAGCCGCCGCCGGTGCTCAAGGAGGGCGACGACTGCCCGGACTCGACGCTTGCCGTCAAGGGGCTGACGAACGCCCCCCAGTACTTCATCGGTGACCAGCCGAAGTTCACAATGGTCGTCACCAACATCGGCCTGGTGGCCTGCAAGCGCGACGTCGGCGCCGCTGTCCTGGCCGCCTACGTCTACTCGCTGGACAACAAGCGGCTGTGGTCCAACCTGGACTGCGCGCCGTCCAACGAGACCCTGGTCAAGACCTTCACGCCGGGCGAGCAGGTGACGACGGCGGTGACCTGGACGGGGATGGGTTCCTCGCCGCACTGCCCGCTGCCGCGGCCGGCGATCGGCCCGGGCACCTACAACCTCGTCGTGCAACTGGGCAACCTGCGCTCGATCGCGGTGCCGTTCATTCTGAACCAGCCGCCGCCCCCGCCGGGGCCGGTGCCGGGTCAGCCGGCGGTGCCCCAGCCCGAGGCTCCGCCCGGGGCTGCTCCCGGTCCGTCGCCCGCCGGCTAGTCAGTTGAGCGGGTCGGCGATCGTCGACTCCGCCAACTGCGACAGCCCTTCCCGCACATGGCGGGCCCACATCGAGCCGATGCCGTCGACCGATTGCAGGTCGTTGGCGCTGGCCGCCAGCAGACCCTGCAGCGTCCCGAAGTTGCGGACCAACAGGTCGACGTGGGCGAACTGCAGCCGGGGGATACCGGCCATCGCGCGGTAGCCACGGGGGCTCAGCGCCGAATCCTGCGCCTCCGTCGTCGTCGGATAACCGAAAACCTTTGCCAGCGAGGTAATTTCGAGCAGCTCGGTGTCCGACAACGCGTCCAGCTCGTCCAGTGTCGCGATCATCTGCGCATCGGACAGCGGCTCGGGGCTGGCGTGGTAGTCGCGCACGATCAATTCCCGGTCGGTGTCATTGCCGCCCAGCAGCTCCTCGAGCTGTAGCCGCAGCTGCCGTCCGTCGGTGCCCAGTTCGACGACGTCGTAGTCGATCACCAGCCCGATGCGGCGGACCAGCTCGAGCCGCTGCACCACCGTCATCACGTCGCGCAGCGTGACGAAGTCTTCGATCTCGGCCCGTGAGAGCAACCGGCTGACCTCGTCGAGGCGGGTCTTGTAGCGCTCCAGGGTTGCGATGGCCTGGTTGGCCCGCGACAGGATGGTCGCGGAATCGGCCAGCACGTGACGCTCCCCGCCGACATAGACGGTGACGATGTTCATCGAATGGCTGACCGAGATCACCGGGTGCCCGGTCTGGATCGCCGCGCGTTCCGCCGAGCGGTGCCGGGTGCCCGACTCGTCGGTGGGTATCGACGGATCGGGAACCAGCTGCACGTTGGCCCGCACGATGCGGCTGCCGTCGGTGGACAACACGACGGCGCCGTCCATCTTGGCCAGCTCGCGCAGTCGCGTCGGGGCGTATCGGACATCCAGGGCGAAGCCGCCGTCGCAGATGGCCTCGACGTTCTCGTCGTTGCCGAGCACAATCAGCGCACCGGTACGGCCGCGCAGAATGCGCTCCAGGCCGTCCCGGAGCCCGGTGCCCGGTGCCAGGCGGGCGACTGTTTCACGCAGCGTCGGACGCGTCACAGCCTGTCATTCTGCTACGCCAGGGCTTATGGCGTCGCAATGTATAGCCGTTTGGGTCCCGCGGGCTCGGCGGCGCGGTCGTGGGCGACGTCGATCATGTGCTGCAGCGCCGCCCCGATGTTGGGTGCGGTCAGTGCTCGCATGCCCCGCGGAACGGCGTCACATCCCGGCGGAATCAGCGCGATGCTGAACCCCTGCCGAGCGGCCTCGCCCAGGCGCCGGTCCATGCCGCTGACCCGGCGCAGATCACCCGCCAGGCCGACCTCGCCGATCATCACCGCGGTGGTGGGCAGCGGCAGGTCGGCCAGGGCTGACGCCAGCGCGATCGCGACGGCGAGGTCTGAGGACGGATCGGTCAGCCGCATGCCGCCCACCGTGGACAGGTAGATGTCGTTGGCGGCCAGCGGCAGCTTGGCGTGCTTTTCCAGCACGGCGGTGATCATCGCGGCGCGGGAGTGGTCGATCCCGCTGACCGCGCGGCGCGGTGAGCCGGCGTTCGGCGTGGCCAGCAGCGCCTGGACTTCGCCGATCAGCGGCCGTTTGCCGTCGAGGGCGACCGTGATCGCGGTGCCGGGCACCGGGGCGGGCCGTTGATCCAAGAACAGGTTGGACGGGTCGGCAACACCCTCGATTCCGTTGTCGTGCAACAGGAAACACCCGACTTCGTCGGCGCCGCCGAATCGGTTCTTGATGCCGCGAACCATCCGCAGCGAGCCGTTGCGGTCGCCCTCGAAATGCAGAACGACGTCGACGAGGTGTTCCAGCGAGCGCGGGCCGGCGATCGCGCCGTCCTTGGTGACGTGGCCGACGAGGATCAGTGCCACGCCGTTGGACTTGGCCGCGGCGGTCAGCGCCGCCGTCACGGCGCGCACCTGCGTGACTCCGCCGGCGACGCCGTCGGACTCGGCGGTGGACATGGTCTGCACCGAGTCGACGATCACCAGCGCGGGCTTGACCGTCGCCATGTGCTCGAGCACCGTGTGCACGTCGGATTCGGCGGCCAGGTAGAGCTCGTCGCTGCCGCAATCGATGCGGTCCGCGCGCAGCCTGATCTGGCCCGCGGACTCCTCGCCGGAGATGTACAGCGCCCGCCGCCCGGACTGCGCCCACAGGTGGGCGACCTTGAGCAGCAACGTCGATTTGCCGACGCCCGGATCGCCGGCCAGCAGCGTGACCGAGCCGGGCACCACGCCACCACCGAGTACGCGGTCGAGTTCGTCGATGCCCGTCGCACGGTGGTGGCTGGTGCCCGCTTCGACAGAACTGATCGGAACGGCCTGCGACGTCCGGTTTTGCGAGCGACGCCCGCCCACCGCGCTGAGCACGGTCACCTCATCGACGGTGCCCCAGGTGCCGCATTCTCCGCAGCGGCCAAACCATTTGGCGGTGACGTGTTGGCACTCCGAGCAACGGTATTGCGAGCGCGCATTAGCCACGTCATGACGGTATCCGCCCGCGCCGACAAGTCCCGGCGTGACACGGCCGTTCAGACCTCCGGCGGAGCCATCCCGGCCGAAATCGGCACCTGCACGCTGGCTTGGCCCGCCTTTTCGAAGGTGAAGGTGAAGTTATAGGCCAGGCCGTTGGTGATGGGCTTGGCCAGGTTGACGGTGGCCTTGGCCGCGCTGTTGGGGTTGAGCGGGCCCGGCGCGACCCGCTGGCCTTCCGGCGTGCCGATGAACAGCATGCCGCTGGCGGGCAGGCGAGCGTCGCCGGTCACGGTCACGGTGCCGATGTCACTGGTGATGCCCAGCAGCCGGTCCTCGACATCAGGAGACTGATTCACCGCTACCAGCACCAAATCCACGTTCTTACCCGGGCGCAGGTAGTCGCCGGTCTGCACGGCCTGGATGCGGATATCGCGCAGTGCCACGTTGTTGAATGTGACCTTGTTGCCGTTGATTGCGGGCTCCTGGGTGGCCATCTGCGAGATCTGTCCGGCGCCACAGCCGGTGAGCGCGGTGGCTACCAGAGCGGCCAGGCCGGCGAGGACGACTCGGGTGCGAAGGCCGACCGCGAGGCTGGTCTTGAAGCGGTTCACTCGATGCCTCCTGGGCTCGGTCTGGCTGTTCAGAGCAAGTCGCGGCACGATGACGCGTGCAACTATGCACAGTAGTAGGAACGACGTTTAAGCGGTAGCGCAGGTAGCAAGACCAGCACCGCAGCGACCGCAGCCCGGGCACTGGCAGGGCACTGCCGAGGCCAGGACCAGGCGTTGCTAGTGTGTTCTATTGCACGTCTTCGTCCGTCTGTCAACCCCTATTCCGCGCGCGTTGTGCCCCTGACCTGCACCGTTGCTACGCGTGTGTTGGACCACCGTGTTAGACTGAAGTAACGAAAGGGGCTCGAATCTGATGATCTTCAAGGTCGGCGACACCGTTGTATATCCACACCACGGTGCTGCGTTAGTCGAGGCGATCGAAACCCGCACCATCAAAGGGGAGCAAAAAGAGTATCTCGTCTTGAAAGTTGCGCAGGGTGACCTGACCGTTCGAGTTCCCGCCGACAACGCCGAGTACGTCGGCGTGCGCGATGTGGTCGGACAAGAAGGCCTGGACAAGGTCTTCCAGGTGTTGCGCGCTCCCCACACGGAAGAGCCCACCAACTGGTCACGGCGTTACAAGGCCAACCTCGAAAAGCTTGCTTCCGGCGACGTCAACAAGGTCGCCGAAGTTGTCCGCGACCTGTGGCGTCGCGACCAGGAACGCGGCCTGTCCGCGGGTGAAAAGCGCATGCTGGCCAAGGCCCGCCAGATTCTGGTCGGTGAGTTGGCGCTTGCTGAGAGCACCGACGACGCCAAGGCGGAGACCATTCTCGACGAGGTTTTGGCCGCAGCTTCCTGAAGGCCCTGAGCTCAGGTGGTCGGGGGCACAGTTGTCGCAGTGGTTCCGGCCGCGGGGTTGGGGGAACGGCTGCGCGCCGGTATCCCGAAAGCATTTTGCGAACTCGCTGGGCGCACTCTGCTGGAATGGGCCGTCACGGGCCTGCTGAATTCCGGCGTCGTTAGTCATGTCGTGGCGGCGGTGCCTGCGGATCGCGTCGATCAAGCCCAGCACGTCCTGGGCAGCCGGGCCACCGTCGTGGCCGGTGGAGCCGGGCGCACCGAGTCGGTCAATCTGGCGTTGTCCGCCCTGCCCGGCGAACCGGATTACGTGCTTGTTCAAGATGCCGCCCGGGCGTTGACGCCACCGGAGCTGGTCGTGCGGGTGGTGGACGCGCTGCGGGCCGGTCACGGCGCGGTGGTGCCCGCGCTGCCGCTGCATGACACCATCAAGGCCGTGGATGCCAACGGCGTGGTGCTGGGCACGCCGGAACGGGCCGGGCTGCGGGCGGTGCAGACGCCGCAGGGGTTCGCCACCGACCTGTTGTTGCGCGCCTACCAGCTAGCGGCGGACGCGGCTTTCACCGACGACGCATCGATGGTCGAGTACGTCGGTGGCCAGGTACAGGTGGTCGACGGCGACCCGCTGGCATTCAAAATCACCACACCGCTGGATCTACTGCTGGCCCAAGCGATTGTGCGCCGGTGACCGAGTTGCCTCGGGTCGGCCTCGGTACCGACGTACACCCGATTGAGCCCGGACGGCCCTGCTGGTTGTTGGGTCTGCTGTTTCCCGACACCGACGGCTGCGCCGGCCATTCCGACGGCGACGTCGCGGCGCACGCGCTGTGCGATGCGCTGTTGTCGGCCGTCGGGTTGGGCGATATCGGGGGCGTGTTCGGGGTCGACGATCCGCGGTGGAAGGGCGTCAGCGGCGCCGACATGCTGCGCCACGTCGTCGAGCTGGTATCGGATGCCGGGTTTCGGGTCGGAAACGCAGCCGTGCAAGTGATCGGCAATCGGCCGAAGATCGGCCCGCGTCGCGCCGAGGCCCAGCAACTGCTGTCGGGTCTGCTGGGCGCGCCGGTATCGGTCTCGGCGACCACCACCGACGGGCTGGGCCTGACCGGGCGAGGTGAGGGTTTGGCCGCGATCGCGACGGCCCTCGTTGTCGCGCACGGATAGCCCTGCGAGCGGCGGTCGGCCGATCTGAAGTAGCAGGTAAGCTGGCACGTCGTGACCGATCGCCCCCCCATGCGGCTACACGACACCGCAGCCGGTGCTGTGCGTGATTTCGTTCCGCTGCGCGAGGGGCACGTGTCCATCTACCTCTGCGGCGCCACGGTTCAGGGCCAGCCGCACATCGGCCATGTCCGCAGCGGCGTGGCCTTCGACATCCTGCGGCGCTGGCTGATGGCGCGCGGTTACGACGTCGCCTTCATCCGCAACGTGACCGATATCGAAGACAAGATCCTCGCCAAGGCCGCCGCGGCATGCCGGCCATGGTGGGAGTGGGCGGCGACCTACGAGCGCGCGTTCACCGCGGCCTACGACGCCCTGGACGTGTTGCCGCCGTCGGCGGAGCCGCGCGCCACCGGCCACATCACCCAGATGGTCGAATTAATGGAACGCCTGATCGCAAATGGTCACGCGTATGCCGCCGCCGGTGACGTCTACTTCGATGTGCTCAGCTACCCCGAGTACGGCCAGTTGTCCGGCCACAAGATCGATGACGTCCACCAGGGCGAGGGAGCTGGGACCGGCAAGCGCGACCAGCGCGACTTCACCTTGTGGAAGGGCGAGAAGCCGGGTGAGCCCTCCTGGCCCTCGCCATGGGGGCGTGGCCGCCCGGGCTGGCACCTGGAATGCTCGGCGATGGCACGCACCTATCTGGGGCCAGAATTCGACATCCATTGTGGTGGAATGGATTTGGTTTTCCCTCATCATGAGAACGAAATCGCGCAGAGCCGCGCGGCCGGGGATGGGTTCGCCCGCTACTGGCTGCACAACGGCTGGGTGACGATGGGCGGCGAGAAGATGAGCAAGTCGCTGGGCAACGTGTTGTCCATTCCGGCGATGTTGCAGCGGGTGCGGCCGCCGGAACTGCGCTACTACCTGGGTAGCGCCCACTATCGCTCGATGCTCGAATTCTCCGATACCGCCCTGCAGGATGCGGTGAAAGCCTATGTGGGAGTTGAGGAATTCCTGCACCGGGTGCGGGTTCGGATCGGCGGCGTGGTCCCCGGCGAGTGGACGCCCCGATTCGCCGACGCACTCGACGACGACCTCGCGGTGCCGATCGCGCTGGCCGAGATCCACCACGCCCGTGCCGAGGGCAATCGGGCGCTCGACGCCGGCGACCATGAAGGTGCGCTGCGGCACGCCGGCTCGATCCGCGCGATGATGGGCATCCTGGGCTGCGACCCGCTGGACGAACGCTGGGAAACGCGCGACGAGACGTCGGCCGCGCTCGCGGCCGTCGACGTGCTGGTTCAGTCGGAGCTGGAGAGCCGCAAGCGAGCCCGCGAGGAGCGCAATTGGGCTCTGGCAGACGAGATCCGGGACCGGCTCAAGGCGGCCGGCATCGAGGTCACCGACACCGCCGACGGGCCGCAGTGGGAGCTGCAAGCGGGTACAGACAAGTGACGGGCGGGTAGATGGCCGGCAACTCGCGGCGCCAGGGGGCGATACGTAAGTCCGGCAGCAAGAAGGCCCCGACGGTAGGCTCGGGCGGCCAACGGCGTCGTGGCCTGGAGGGCCGTGGACCCACGCCGCCCGCTCACATGCGCCCGAACCATCCCGCTGCCAAGCGCGCCGCCCAGCCGCAGCAACGCCGGACGGCCAAACGCACCGACGAGACCGAAACCGTGCTCGGCCGCAATCCGGTGGTGGAATGCCTGCGCGCCGGGGTGCCCGCGACGGCGCTGTACATCGCGCTCGGCACCGAAGCCGACGAGCGCGTCACCGAATCCGTTGCCCGGGCAGCCGATTTGGGCGTCGCGATCTTGGAAGTGCCCCGCACCGACCTGGACAAGATGACCGCTAATCATCTGCACCAGGGCATCGCGCTGCAGGTGCCGCCGTACAACTACGCCCACCCCGACGACCTGCTCACGACCGCGCTGCAGTCGCCGCCGGCGCTGCTGGTCGCGCTGGACAACATCTCCGATCCCCGCAACCTCGGGGCGATCGTCCGCTCGGTAGCGGCATTCGGCGGCCACGGAGTGGTTATCCCGCAACGCCGCTCGGCTTCGGTGACGGCGGTGGCCTGGCGCACCAGCGCCGGCGCGGCGGCCCGGCTGCCGGTGGCGCGCGCCACCAACCTCAACAGAACACTGAAGAATTGGGCCGACCGTGGGGTGCGGGTGATCGGATTGGACGCCGGCGGTGACACCGTGGTCGACGACCTGGACGGCACCGACCCGATCGTGGTGGTGGTCGGATCCGAAGGCAAGGGCCTCTCCCGGTTGGTGCGGCAGAATTGCGACCAGGTGGTGTCGATACCGATGGCCGGGCATGCCGAATCGTTGAATGCCTCGGTGGCCGCCGGGGTGGTGCTCGCCGAAATCGCCCGTCAGCGCAGGAGTTAAGCGGGTTGGCCGGCCGGCTCGCACGCCTGGGCGGGATGCTGGCCGTGGTCGCACTGCTGGTGCGGCTGCCGGTGTCCGGCGCCCAAGCACCCGACTTCGATCTGCAGGCACATCGCGGTGGTCGTGGTGAGACCACCGAGGAATCGCTGCGTGCTTTCGCCAAAGCGCTCGAACTAGGCGTCAGCACACTCGAACTCGACATCGTCGTCACCAAGGACGGCCAGCCACTGGTGTGGCACGATCCGACGATCGAGGCCGAAAAATGTGTCGACACCGGGCCCGCGGTCGCCGGCGATCCGCAGTACCCGTACGTCGGAAAGCTGGTGCACGAACTCACTTTGGCGCAGCTACGCACCTTGGACTGCGGTCGGCTGCTCGCCGAGTTTCCCGGCGCCGAAGTGGTGCGGGGCAACAAGATCGCGACCCTGCCGGAAGTTTTCGCGCTCGCCGACTCGTATCGAGCCGCGGTGCGCTACAACATCGAAACCAAAGTCGAGGCCGACCGTCCCGGCAGATCGGCCGAGCCTCGGGAGTTCGTCGACGTCATCCTGGGCGCGGTCAGGTCGGCGGGCAAGGTCTCCTCGGTCGAGATTCAGAGCTTCGACTGGCGAACCCTGCCGATGGTGCACCGGGCCGAACCGTCGATCCCGTTGGTGGCCTTGTACAACGACCAGACCTGGGCGCCGGATTCGCCGTGGCTGGCCGGCATCGATGCCACAGCCGTCGGCGACGCGGTGATCGGGGCGCTCATGGTGGGGGCGACCATCGTCTCACCCCGGTATCAGTTGGTCACCGGCAGGCCGTATGTCGATCACGCACATGCGTTGGGGCTCAAGGTTATTCCATGGACCGTCAACGACGCCACGGCGATGCGCGAGCAAATCGGCTATGGCGTCGACGGACTCATCACCGATTACCCGACGCTGCTGCGTGGTGTGCTGGCCGATCTAGGCATGCCATTGCCCGCTGCCGCGTCGGCGATCTGACCGTTGCCGTGGTGCCGGCGGCGGCGGTTGGCCAGGGCGGCGCGCCACAGCATGCCCGGGCGCAGTAGCGCGGTGGCGGGGTCGACGAGCGCGGTCACTCTGACGAACCGATCGACGGCGGCGGTGTCGTATTCGGCGGCGGTGAGCACGCGATCGACGTGTGCGTTGAGCAGTCGGGTGAGCAGCGACGGGGTGCCCTCGATTTCGGGTAGGCAGAGGTCGGGGCTGGCCGACAGCTCCCACGCCTGGCGAATCGGCACCGCCGCGGCCCGGAAGAATCGCGGCGCCAAATCCCTTGTGCCGCTTAGTAAGCAATCGCCCAGTGTCAGCGCCTCGAGTGCGGCTACCGTCATGCCCTGGCCGTAGATCGGGTTGAAGCTGCAGATCGCGTCGCCGATGACCAGCAGGCCTTGGGGGAATCGCCGCATCTTGTCGTAGCGGCGCCAGCGGCTGGACGGCGTACGGTGCCGCGCGGGTTCTCCGACCGGTTCGGCGGCTTGAATCGCGGCCAGCAGGGCCGACGACGAAGCCGAGTTCGTTCAGCGCATCCGGTGCCATGCGCAGCAGCTGGCTCACGTAGGTCAGCTCCACCGTGACCTCGTCCTCGCACGGGCGGTCGTAGCCCAGGGATTCCAGCCACGCCGGGGTGCGGGCGCCCCGCCCCGTTGCGTCGACCACCAAATCGGCTTTGAGCGTGCGCTCTTCGCGGGTGCGACGGTCGACCACCCGGGCCCCGTTCACGCGATGGTGGTCCGCCGTCGCGGTCAAGCTTACGATGTCGTGCTCGTCGAGCAGCTTGACATTAGGGATGGTGCGCAGGCGCGTGCGGACGTGATCCTCGAGGAACGGCCGGGTGGCGAGGTAGGCGGTGAACGAGGGGGCGCTGCCGCGGCGCACCATCAGGTGCCCGCCCACGTTGTAGTACAGCTGCGACAGATCCCGGCCGTCGATGTAATGCGCGCCGTCGACGACCAGCTCGTCGAGGATTCCGGGGAAGAAGTCCTCGAGAACCTGTGCACCGCGGGGCAGCAGGCCGTGCAGGTGCTTGCCCTGCGGCACACCCCGGCGGGGTACGCCGATGTCGGGCAGCGGGTCGCGCTCCACCACCGTCACCACGTCATAGAACTCACTGAGCGACCGAGCGGCCAACAGACCGGCCATGCTCGCTCCCAGTACCACCGCGTGCATACCGATCTTCGCCATAGCCCACCGCCTGTGCTGAGCGTCTATCTGACAAAGGCCATGTTGCTGACGGCTGACCGCGGGCGGCAGCGTAGTCGACTACGCGACTGTTATGTGGCCGCTACGCATCGGCTCATCGAAACGTCGGCAAAGCCGCCCATTCGATGCTCCCGCACCGTTATAGTCGCCGAGTGATCGGCGCTGAGCCGCTGACCGGGCGCGACAGTGAATTGGGGATCATTCGCCGCGCCCTCAGCCCGGTAGGCAATCACTCGGGCGTGGTAGTCGCCGGAGCCGCTGGCGTGGGCAAGACTTGGCTGGCCCACGAGGCGCTGCGGCGGGCCGCGGCGGCGGGGGAGCGGACGAAATGGATCGTCGGCACCGACTCGGCGCACGCGCTGCCGTTGGGAGCGTTCATCGGCTCACTGGGTGAGGCGATGTCGAACCCGTTGACCGATGTTCAACGGGTCATCAATTCGTTTGTCGCGCAACAGCGTCGAGGCAAGGTCGTAGTAGGGGTCGACGACGCGCACTTGCTGGACGGACTGTCTGCCCTCGTGGTCCATCAGCTGGCGCAGTCGGGCGGGGTGCGACTGGTGGTCACAATCCGCACCGGCAGCGACGAACCCGATGCGGTGACGGCGTTGTGGAAGGACGGTCTGCTGGAACGGCTTGATCTTGAACCGCTTTCGGCGGCGGCCACCCGCGAGGTCATCGAGAGCAGGCTGGACGGTCCCGTCGATGCGCGCAGCGCGGCCCGGTTCCAAAAGCTGACCGGCGGCAACGCCCTGTTCCTGCGGCAGCTGGTGGCCGACCAGGTGGCCGCCGGGCGGATGCGCAAAACCGCCGGGGTGTGGATGTGGGACGGCGATGTGGCGGTCTCGGCGAGCCTGTCCGACACGCTGGGCCGCCAGATGGGCCGGCTGAGCCCGGGTATGGCGATGGTCGTCGACACGTTGTCGCAATGCGAGCCGCTGGCCATCGGCGTGCTCTGCGATCTGGTGGACCGCGGCGACGTGGCTGCCGCCGAGCGGATGGGGCTGGTGAGCATCGAGCGCACCGCCACCGGATTGACGGCGCGCCTGGCCCACCCGCTGTTCGGCGAGCTGCGCCGCGCGAGCGCCGGCGAGCTGTATCTCTCGGAAATCCGGGGCCGGCTCGCGACGCGGTTGGCCGACGACGGCGACGCCGACATGCAGGCCACCGTGCGCCGCGCGCTGTTGCGGCTCGAGTCGGATCTCGCTGCTGACCCCGGGCTGTACCTGGAATCGGCGCGGCACGCCATGACGCTGCTTGATCTGGATCTGGCCGACCGGTTCGCCACTGCCGCCGCGAAAGCCGGCGCGCCCGGAGCGGCCGAGGTGCGGGCGATGAATCTGGTGCTCCTTGGGCGCGGTGAGCCGGCCGAGGCGGCGTTGCGCGAGATGGCCTGCGACGGTCAGCCCGGCTGCCACCACTGGGCGACCGTGCGGGCCGCCAATCTGATCTGGTGGCTCGCCAGACCGCACGACGCGGCCCCGATTCTCGCCGGCCTGGCCGCGAGCCCCGAGACACCGGCGCAGCGGGCCGAGCGGTTGGCGGTGCAGGCGTGCCTGGACGCGGTGTCGGCGCGCTGCGAGATCGCGGTCGTAAATGCCCGGGCCGCATTGGATTTCCCGGAGCTCGCGGGGTTTCACGCGATGATGGCTTCGCTTGCGTTGATCATGGCGATGGGGGCGCTCGGTCAGGTCGACGATCTCTCGGATATCGCGCAGCAGGCGCTGCGGCGCGCGACGACGTCTTTTCAGGCATCCCATATGCGATATTGGTTCGGTGCCGTCTATGGCCGCGCTTGTCGGCTGGTCGGTCGGATCGACGAATTCGTCAGCACGGCAAGGCAACTGGCCGAATCGGCCCGCGAGCTTCCCGGCCTGGCCTATGCGAACTTTTCGTTCCTGTTGGGCAACGCGGACCTGGCCCGCGGCGCCGTCGCGGAGTCGGCCCGATTGGTGCATGAAGCGGTCGCCGGAGTCCAGATACACTCCGTCACGACGGGATTACGGCCGGCGACCTATTTCGCACTTGCCGAAGCACACGCCAAGCTCGGACAGGCCGGCGAGGCCAATGATGCCGTTGCGGCCGCGCGCTCGTGCGTGCCGCCGGACTTTCTGTTCATGCACACCGCACTCGCGCTGGCCGACGGCTGGGCGAAGGCGGCCAGCGGCCACCTGACCGAGGCTGTGGCGAGCGCGCAGGCGGCGGCACGGCTGGCCCGCGACCGCGCCCAGCCCACCCATGAGCTCGCCTGCATTCAGGCCGCGGCTCAATGGGGGGACGCTTCGCAGGCCGCGCGGGCGCGCGAGCTCGCCGATGAGTTGTCGCTGCCGCTGGCCGCCGCCGTCGCAGCACACGCGGCGGCCCTGCACGCTGGGGACGGCGACGGCCTGCTCACGGCCTCGGCGGCCTACCGCGAGATCGGTGACCGGGCCACTGCCGCCGACGCGGCGGCGCAGGCGTCCGTCGCGTTCGACGAGGGCCAGCACCATCGGCGCGCGATGTATGCCGCCGCGCTGGCCAGGGAGTTAGCCGATGAATGCGGTGGGCTGCACACGCCGGCGTTGCGAACTCCGACGGGTATCAAACTCTCGGGTCGCCAGCGTGATGTCGTCGAACTCGTGGTGGCCGGGCTATCCAACCGGGACATCGCCGAGCAGCTGGTGATGTCCGTGCGCACGGTCGAGGGTCACGTGTACCGGGCCTGCCAGCGAGTGGGGGCCCAGTCGCGCGAGGAACTGGCGTCGATCATTCGATCGGGACCCTGTGGCGGACGCTGAGTCGCCTGCCCACCGAGTGTCTAGAGGCCCAGCAGCCGGGCCGAGGACCACAGCGCCAGCACCGACACCACCAGGGCCGGGGGTACGGTGCACAGGCCCAGGCGGGTGTACTCGCCCACGCCGGCTTCGACGTCGTGCTGACGAAGCACGCGCCGCCACAGCAGGTTTGACAGCGAACCGACGTAGGTCAGGTTCGGTCCGATGTTGACCCCGATCAGCACCGCCAGTACCGCGACCGGGCCGCTGGGGGCCACCAGCGGCAACAGCACCAGCGTGGCCGGCAGATTGTTGACGACGTTGGCCAGCACGGCGGCCACCGCGGCGATGGCCAGCAGGGCGGGCAGACCCGACCCATGCGGCAGCACGGCGGACATCGCGCGGTCCATCCCGTTCAGCGTGACCGCTTGCACCACGACGCCCAGCGCCAGCACGAACACCAGAAACGAAACCTGGGCCGAGCGAAGGATTTCCATCACGGTGGTGTGCCGGTGGCGCAGGCTGCGGACCGCGAGCGCCGCGGCGCCGGCCAGCGCCACCCACGCGGGGGCCACGCCCAGCGGCTCGGAGAAGGCGAACCCGGCCAGGGTCAGCCCTACCACCACCAACACGAACACCGGCGGCCGTGACGCCGGCTCGAGTTGGTCCGGGTCCGGCGCGACGCGCAGATCGCGCGCGAAGAAGCCGCGGAAGACCAGGTACAGCGTGGCGACCGTGGCCAGCCACGGCAACGTCATCACCAGGGTGAACTTGGTGAAGGAGACGTTCGCGACATGAAACGCCAGCAGGTTGGTCAGGTTGGACACCGGCAGCAGCAGCGAGGCGCCGTTGGCGAGGTGGGCCGTGGCATAGGCGTACGGACGCAACGGAGTTCGCAGCCGGCGCACGGCGGCCAGCACCACCGGGGTCAGCAATACCACGGTGGCGTCCAGGCTCAGGACGGCGGTGATGGCGGCGGCGATGACGAACACGTGGCGCAGCAGTCCGTGCGAGCCGCGCGGCGTTCGGGCGATCACCGCACCCGCGGCCTCGAACAGGCCTTCGTCGTCGCAAAGCTTGGCCAGCACCAGCACGGCGCCCAGGAACGCGACCACTCCCGACAAGTCGGCGACCTGCCGGGCCGCCTGGTGGACCGAGATCGCGCCGATCGCAACCACGATGAGCGCAGCCGGAACCGCGGCCAGCGCCTCGGGCCAGCCCCGTGGGCGCGTAACGGCGAACCCCAGGACCACGGCAAGCAGCAGCAGCGCGACGGTTAAATACAAGGCCTAAACCATCCAGGGGTTTTCGCGTCGCCATACCGTCGGCATGTGCAATGCGACACCGTCGCGGGTGGCCAGCTCATCGAGCACCTGGATGGAGACGTCCAGATCGTCACCCGCGTATGGCAAGGCTCGCATCGGCTTTGACAGCGGACGGAAGAAGTCATCCCAGTGGATCAGGATCACGCGGCGCGCGCCCACCGCTTGCACGGTCTCGGCCCAGTAGTCGAGCAGGTAGGACCGGGGCTGCAGACCCAGCTGGCCGACCGATAGGTACACGGCCTCGGCGCGCTGTCCGGCCAGCGCGCCCTTGACGAAGCCGGCGCTGCCCTGAATCAGCAGTCGCTGGTCCGACGGCAGATGGTGGATCAGCGTCGACCACGACTCGCCGCAACGATAGGCCGACGCCTTCACCGGCGGAACCAGGGGCTCCTCGATCACGGCGGGGAACCGGTCGGGCGGACAATGGTGCGACTCGAGGAGCGTTACGTCGAAGGCGCCCAACCGGATTGGTTCGCCGGGCACGGCGACGATCAGGCGGTTCTCCGGCAGGCCGTAGCCACGCCCGACGTTGGCCGCGGACTCACCGCCGACCAGCTGCGCTCCGGTCCGGTCGGCGACCAGCGCGGAATCCATCACGTGGTCGATGTGGGTGTGCACCGGGATCACAGCCGACAGTCGCGACACCTTCGCCCGGGCCAGGCAGCCGTCCACCCGCACCGCCGACGGCGACAACCGGCCGGCCGCGACCCGCGCCAGGCTCGGGCGCGAGAAATAACCGTCGGTCATCAGTGCCGACGAGCCGTCGTCAATCAGCAGTGTTGCCACACCCATCCAGGTCGCCGAGAGGCCGTCGGCGTCGGCAGCGGGCGCGTCGAATCGATCCGCATAGCGCGCGATGTCGGGGCGACCGAGCCGCAGGCGCATCAGCAGAACGGCCTGATATCGATGCCCGCGGCCTCGAGCTGCTCGCGCACCGCGGTGGCGATCTGCACCGCGCCGGGTGAATCACCGTGCACGCAAACCGATTCCACGCTTACGGGAACCTGGGAGCCGTCGACTGCGGTGATCTGGCCGGAGGACACCATCGCCACCACGCGCTGCGCGATCGCCGCCGGATCGTCGAGCACCGCGCCGTCTTCTCGGCGCGAGACCAGTTGGCCGTCCGGCTGGTAGGTGCGATCGGCGAAAGCCTCTGCGATGGTGTGCAATCCGACGCGGGCGGCCTCTTCGAAGAACGCCGAGCCCGCCATGCCCAGCACCGGCAGCGTGGCGTCGGCCAGATATACCGCCGCTGCGACGGCGGCCGCCTGCTCGTGATTGGTCACGATGGTGTTGTACAGCGCGCCATGGGGTTTGATGTAGGAGACCGTCGAGCCCGCCGCGCGTGCGATCGCCTGCAAAGCGCCGATCTGATACACCACGTCGGCGACGAGATCCTCGACGGCGACATCGATGAAGCGCCGGCCGAACCCGGCCAGGTCGCGATAGCTGACCTGCGCACCGATGCGCACGCCACGCTCGGCCGCCAACCGGCACACCCGCATCAGGTTGGCGGGATCGCCGGCGTGGAAGCCGCACGCGACGTTGGCGCTGGTGACGATTCCGAGCATCGCGTCGTCGTCGCCCAGGCTCCAGACGCCAAAGCCCTCACCCAAGTCGGCGTTCAGGTCGATAGCGGCCACTTGCCTAGCTTATTGCGGGATCCTGGCAATGATCTGATCGAGGAGGTTGTCGGCCGCGGCATCGGTGTCTTTGCCGAGCAGGCAGACCCGGACCTCGACGACGACGGAATCCTGCGCGGCCATGGCGTGCGAGCAGCCCCACCGCGGGTCTTCCTCCTGGCGCATCGCCAACGCGATGCGCGAGCCGCTGACTCGCAAGTCCTGGGTGAGGAAGTAGCTGTGATTGCCGTTGGAGGAGTGAAACCCGTACCGGCGCTGGGCGCATCCTCGCCAATCCTGTTGGGCACGCTGCAGCAACGCCTGGGCATCGCCGGCGGTGGTGAACGACGTGACGAGCTGCGTGGCATCGGCCTGCACGGCGTTGGGCGTGCTGAACTGGTTGCCGCGCATCGCGACATATCCGCTATGGGCGTAGGTCGTCACGTCGCCCACCGAACCGACTCCCAGGCAGCTGGGATCGTCGATGATCGTCGACGAGTCCGTGGTGGCGGTGGCGGTGCCGATCAGCGCCATGGTCGCGCCGCCCGCCAAGGCGACGACCTGGTCCTGACCCAGCAGCAGGCCGTCCAGGACGGTCGTCGGCATCGCGCGTGGCGTTGGGCCGGCCGCCCTGCCGGCGGGGAAGTGGGTCACGGGCGCGGCGGCCAGCGCCTTTCCGTCGACGGCCCGGGTGCAGCCGGCCGTCAGCGCACCAGCGACAAGCAGCGCGATGGGCCATCGGAGTACGGGATACATCGCCTGCTGCTTCGCCACCTTCGCCTCGGGCTGGGACGCGCGCAAGCTTAAGTGCTGGCCTCCCGCCGTTGGCCCAGCAGCCAGCAAAATAGATAAATCAGAAACGAGATCGTTGCAACGAACACCGACACCGGGACGCCCGGCGCCAGCGACAGCACGATGCCCCCCACCGCGGCGACCTCGGCGAAAACCACCGACGCCAGGATCGCCACCGCCGGCGAGGCGACCACCCGGGCCGCCGCGGCCGCGGGCGTGATCAGCAACGACATCACCAGCAACGCACCGACGATCTGCACGGCCTGCGCGGCGACCACCCCGACCAGCGCGGCGAACACGATGCCCAGCGTCCGCACCGGCACCCCGCGGGCCGCCGCGACGTCGGGATCGACCGTGGCGAACAATAGCGGCCGGTAGCAGGCCGCCAGGACGCCGATGACCAGCAGACAGACGAGTGCCAGCGTCGCCAGTCCGGTGTAGCCCACCCCGACGATCTGGCCGGTGAGCAACGCGAAGCTCGTCGTCGTGCGGCCGGGGTAGAGGTAGATGAACAGCACCGCCAGGCCCAGCCCGAACGCCAGCACCACCCCGGTCACCGAATCGCGTTCCCGGTCCCGCTGCCCGAGAACGCCGAACAGTGCGGCCGCCACCGCGCTGCCGATCAGCGCACCCAGGCCCACCTGAAATCCGACCAGCAACGCGAAAGCGGCTCCGGTCAGCGACAATTCGCTTGACCCGTGCACGGCGAACGACATCTGCCGCATCACGATGAACGGGCCGATCAGCCCGGCCGCCAGTCCCAGCAGTGCGGCCGCCAGCAGCGCCTGCTGGACGAAGTCGTGGTTGAGCAGTGCAGCGGTGATGTCAAACGAGAACAGATGATCCAGCACACCGGAGAGCTGGTTGTTCATAACGCGTGCCCGCTGTCGTCGCCGATCACCACGTAGCGGCCGTTGACCGTCACCACCTGGATGTCCGCCCGGTACAACGTCGAGAGCGTTTCGGTGTTCATCACCTGCTCGACGGTGCCGATCCGGAAGCGGCCGTCGACCAGGTACAGCACCCGGTCGACGTACGGCAGGATCGAGTTGATCTCGTGGGTCACGACCATGACGGTGGTGTCGGCTTCCCGGCGGCGGCGGTCGATCAGCGCCGCGACCAGCTTGGCGTTGGCCGGGTCCAGAGCCAACAGCGGCTCGTCGCACAGCAACAGCATCGGATCGCTGGCCAGCGCCTGGGCGATGCGCATGCGCTGCAACTCCCCGCCCGACATCAGCCCGACCCGGACGTCGGCCAGCGACTCGCCATTGACGTGTGCCAGGGCTTGCCGCACGGCCAGCTTGCGGCGGCTGCGCTCGGCCGAACGCAGCGGCAGTACGCCCCAGCGGTTCCCGTCGATGCCCAGCCGGACCAGGTCGCGCCCGACCAGCATCACGTCCCGGTCGATCGGGCGGTGTTGGGGCACATAGCCGATGGCTCCGCTGCCCGAGGTGACCTCTTTGCCGTCGACGTGCGCGGCGCCGGCGCTCAGCAGCAGTTGTCCGAGCAATACCTTGAGCAGCGAGGTCTTGCCGGTGCCGTTGGGTCCCAGCACCGCGATGAACTCACCCGGAGACACCGACAGGTCGAGGCCGTCCCACAGCACGCGGTCACCGAACGCCAGTCGGGCACCGGTCAGCGAGACGGCGGGTGGTCGCTGGCCGGCCGTCCCCAGCGCTTGGTCAATTACGGGCATTGGCCCGGCCCGATCGCAGCGCGGCCTGCAGTTGGTCGACGGTCTTGCGCTGCCAGGTCAGGTAGTCGGCGCCGTCGGGCAGCGTCTCGGTCACCAGCGTGACGGGAACGCCCGCGCGGCGGGCAGCATCCTGCAGGCCGTTGATCGCGGGCGTGGCGGTCTGCGGGTTGACCAGCACGGCCGCGACTTGGTGGCGGTTGACCAGGTCGAGAACGAACGCCATGTCGGCCGGCGACGGATCGGTCCCGTTCTCGTTGGCGGACATGAAACTTTCGGGGGTGCGGTCGGCCAGGCCGGTGGCCTTCAGCAGGTAGTACGCCACCGGCTCGGTCGCGATGACGGAGGTGTCGGGGAATGTGTTGGCGATGGTGCGTTCCGAGGCGGCGATGTTGTCGGCGTCGCGGCCGAACGCGGCGGCGTTGGCCTTATAGTCGGCGGCGTTGTCCGCGTCGACGGCCGCGAGGCGCTCGGCGATGGTGTTGGCGACGGCCTTGGCCACGCCGAGGTCGTAGAAAACGTGCTCGTTGGGCGGCTTTCCGTTGTCCGCCTTCGGTGCGAAGGAGTAGGCGTCCACCGTCTTGATGTCCGAATGGTCGCTCAGCACCTGCGTCGCCCAGGGGTCGTAGCCACCGCCGTTATAGACCACCAGTCCGGCGTCCAGGATGACGGCGGCGTCCGAGGCGCTGGCCTGATAGGTGTGTGGATCGATCGTGGCACCGGACAGGATCGACTTGACGTTGACATGTCGTCCGGCGACGGCATGGGCGACACTGCCCCACACATCGGTGGAGGCCACCACGGTGGCCCCCGGCGAGTGCGCAGAACCGGCGACACCGCAGCCGGTGATCGCCGTCGCTCCCAGCACGCAAGCGGCCAACGCCGTCAGGATGCGCGTGCGCCCGTTTACTTGTCCCATTTCGTCCCATCAGCGCTGACCGCGGGCGTGAAGTTCCGGTGGCTGTCCGGCCCGCCGAGCCATAATACTAATGAAAATCGTTTCCATTAGAAAGTAGCAGATCGCGGCGGCTTAGGCGCGGGCGAGGACGCGCTGTAGCGTCGGCGAGCGTGAGTCCCACACCGCGCCGGCGTGCGACTCTGGCGTCGTTGGCGGCCGAACTGAAAGTCTCTCGAACCACCATCTCGAACGCCTTCAACCGGCCCGATCAGCTCTCGCCCGACCTTCGCGAGCGGGTGCTCGCGACGGCCAAGCGGCTGGGCTACGCGGGACCCGACCCGGTGGCGCGGTCGTTGCGCACCCGCAAGGCCGGTGCGGTCGGCTTGTTGATGGCCGAGCCGCTGACGTATTTCTTCAGCGACCCGGCGGCGCGCGATTTCGTCACGGGAGTGGCGCAGTCGTGCGAAGAACAGGGGCAGGGCCTGCTGCTGGTGGCCGTCGGGCCCAGCCGCAGCCGCGAGGACGGCGAGGCCGCGGTGCTGGCCGCCGGGGTGGACGGCTTCGTGGTGTACTCGGTCCGCGACGACGACCCCTACCTGCAAGTGGTGCTGCAGCGGCGGGTGCCGGTGGTGGTGGTCGACCAGCCCAAGGGCCTGGCCGGGGTTTCGCGAGTGGGCATCGACGACAGGGCGGCGATGCGCGAGCTCGCGGCATACGTGCTCGGCTTAGGGCATCGCGAGATCGGGCTGCTGACAATGCGATTGGGCCAGGACCGGCGCCAAGAGGTGGCCGACGCGGACCGGCTGCGCTCGTTGACTTTCGACGTGCAGCGCGAACGCATCACCGGCGTGTGGGACGCCATGCAGGCCGCTGGCGTGGACCCCGATTCGCTGACCGTGGTGGAGAGTTACGAACACCTGCCGGAATCGGGTGGTGAGGCGGCGAGGGTGGCGCTGGAGGCCAATCCGCGGATCACGGCGTTGATGTGCACCGCAGACATCTTGGCGCTGTCGGCGATGGATTACCTTCGCGCACATGGCATTTACGTGCCCGGTCAGATCAGCGTCACTGGATTCGACGGGGTGCCCGAGGCGATCAGCCGCGGCCTGACGACGGTGTCGCAGCCGAGCTTGCGCAAGGGCCATCGGGCCGGGGAACTGCTGCTCAAGCCGCCGAGGTCCGGCCTGCCGGTCGTCGAGCTGCTGGAGACCGAGCTGATTCGCGGCCGAACCTCCGGTCCGCCGGTTTAGGCCGACGACTCCGAGTCGCCGATCAACAACCGCACGGCCAGGTCGAGCCGCTTGCTGACATCGGTCGCCGACGCGCGGCGGGTAAGCCAGGCCAGCAGGTTCGACAACCACACGTCGGAGATCACCCGGGCGATGTGGTACTGGTCCTCGGTCGGTTCGCCGTCGCTCATCGCGCGGGCGAACATGCTGTCGATCAGCTTCTCCACCTGGTCGACCTCGCTGGCCGCCGACGCGTCGGCGAAGACGTAAGCCCGCGTCATGGCCTCGGTGAGCAGCGGGTTGCGCTGCATCGCGCGGTTGAGCTTGCCGACCATGAAATTCAGCCGCTGAAACGGCGTGCCCCCGGCCATCGCGGAGCGGTCGGTTTTCGCGTCGATGCGTCCGAACTCCCGGCCCAGGGCCGACACCAGCAAGTGCACTTTCGAAGGGAAATAGCGGTACAGCGTCCCGACGGCCACGTCCGCGCGATCCGCCACCGCGCGCATCTGAACTGCCTCGTACCCGCCTTTGGACGCGATGGCCATGGTGGCGTCCAGAATGCGCTTGCGACGCTCGCGTTGTGCCTCCGAGCCAAGCTCGGATTCGGCCAGTACTGCCACGTTCATGACCTCGCGTGGCTGCGACTCAGGGACGTGGCCAGAGTTAGCGTTCGCGGACGACATCTGACGGGTTGCTCCTCTTTCGGGTGGTTCGTTCGCAAACGATAACCAAGTCGTGCGTGAATTTCCCACCTCCATCCCGCCGGGGCAGCGAGCTGTCCTGCTGCAATGGCGTTCGACGTAACGGTCGACCACTGGCACTATTAGAACACGTTCTAGTGGCGAAGAACGAGGACAGCCCGTGGCGCGTGATGCGTCTGGGCCGAAGTCTCTTCCGGCGCTGACCTCCCCACGGTGCCTTCGACGCTCCTCACGGCAGCGTGGTGATGGTGCCTGAGTCCAGTAGGTCGGTGTAGTAGCTGCCACCTGGATAGAAATCGGCCGTGATCGTTCCCGCGAACATGTCGGTGATCCAGCCACGCGTCAGACCCCATACCGCCGCCACATTCGCGGGCTTCGGACGACCGCATACCAGGTTTTCGTAACCCGGCGACGACATGCCGAGCGCGTCGCCGTGGGCGCCGGTGGTCACCTTCACCCCGAGAAACGCTCGATTGGGCAGATACCGTTCGAGTGCCCTGGTGCCGCTTCGGAAGGCGTTGCAGAGCAGGTGCGGTGACGCCGTGGCGTAGATCGGCAGGGTGGTGGTGGCCAGCCCGGCCAACGCTTTGTCGGTATTAGAGCCGATAAATGACTTAACGCCGTCTTCGCTGATGATGCCGCGCAGCTGACTGAAGGTGGCCGGGTAGGCGCTGTGCAGGCGCTCGGCGACGTACTCGACGGCCTCCACCCCGGCCGAATGCCCCACGAACACCAACTTCTCGGGCAACGGCGGGACGGTTCGGCCCAGATCTGACGTCGCCGCCGCCAACGACGATGCCAAGGCGCCGTTCGGATCATCTTTGTGGGCAAACACATCGGCGATGTTGTCGAGGAAGCCGGTGTTGTCGATCAGGTGCTCCAAGGTGCAGCCGAGGGGATGGACGGTGGGCAGCGTGGTGGCCATCACGAGGTAGCCGCTGTTGGCGAGCTCGGTGGCAAACGCAGACCATACGAATTTGCCCTCGACGAAACCGTGCTGCAACCACACCAATCCGAGCGGCGGCGTGCTCGGGACATACCAGGTCGTCGGTACCTGGCGGGTCGAGGTCGCGCACGCAACGTCAGTGGTGCTGTCGGCCGCGATCGAATCGGCCCGGGCTGGGCGCGGGACGGCGACCATTGCGGCGATCGCGACCGCGCTCAGCACGGCCGCGATGGAGCAGCCGACGCGCGTGGCCAGCGAACCCAAGGTCATTAAGAAATTGAAACACTTGACCCCTCGAGTCGGGCGTGATCAGGCGCGAATGCGCCGCCGGGCGCCCTATGAATTAAGCCGAGCAATCAATGTCCGGACGCACGGACGGTGAGCGCGGTGGCATTCGACTTGACGGTCGATCGCTGGCACTATTAGAACACGTTCTAGTGGGCTGTAGCGTCCCTAACGGTCACGATGAATCAAGCACACGGAGGGCCCCAGGTGGTAGCGACCGTCACTGACGAACAGTTCGCGGCGCGCGAATTGGTGCGGGATTGGGCCCGCAATGCCACCTCCGGTCCCGGCGGGACCGTCGCGATCCGTGAGGTCGAGCAGGGCAATCCGGATGCCTGGCGTGCCGTGTTCGCCCGGCTGGCCGACCTTGGCCTGTTCGGGGTGGCCGTCTCAGAGGACGCCGGCGGGGCCGGCGGCAGCATCGAGGATCTGTGCGCGATGGTCGAAGAGGCGGCCAAGGCGCTGGTGCCCGGGCCGATCGCCACCACCGCGCTGGCAACCTTGGTCGTCACCGATCTTGAGGTGCTGTCCGCGCTCGCGTCGGGGGAGCGGTTCGCGGGCTTGGCGCTCGAGGGTGACGTCCAGTTCGACGGCGCGAAGGTGTCGGGCACCGTCGACTTCGTGCTGGGTGGCGCCGACGGTGGTCTGCTGTTGCTGCCCGCCGGCGAGGAGTGGGTCCTCGTCGACACTGCCAGCGACGGTGTGCGGCTGGAGCCGTTGCAGGCCACCGATTTTTCCCGCCCGCTGGCGCGCGTGGTGCTGACGTCGGCACCGGCGACCCCGATCGACGCGTCACGTCAGCGGGTCGAGGAGCTGGCCGCGACCGTGCTGGCGGCCGAGGCCGCCGGCGTCACCCGCTGGTCGCTCGAGACTGCCGTCGATTACGCCAAGGTGCGCGAGCAGTTCGGTAAGCCGATCGGAAGCTTCCAGGCCATCAAGCACCTGTGCGCGGAGATGCTGTGCCGCGCGGAGCAGGCCGAGGTGGCCGCCTCCGACGCAGCACGCGCAGCCCGTGGCGCCGGCGCTGCCGACGAGAGACAGTTCTCGATTGCCGCCGCGCTGGCCGCCGGCGTCGCGATCCCGGCGGTGAAGGCGAACGTCAAGGACTGCATTCAGGTGCTCGGGGGTATCGGCTGCACCTGGGAACACGACGCGCACCTGTACCTGCGCCGCGCGCACGCGATCGGCCGGTATCTGGGCGGGGCGCAGCGCTGGCTGCGCCGCATTACCGAGCTCACCCAGGACGGGGTGCGCCGACGGCTGAGCATCGACCTGACTGAGGTCGAGGACCAGCGCGGCGAGCTTGCCGCGACCATCGCCGAGATCGCCGCGCTGCCGGCCGAGAAGCGGCAGGTAGCTCTGGCCGACGCGGGCCTGCAGGCGCCGCACTGGCCCAAGCCGTACGGGCGCGCCGCGTCGCCGGCCGAGCAGCTGCTGATCGACCAGGAGCTGGCCGCGGCCGGGGTTGACCGACCCGACCTGGTGATCGGCTGGTGGGCGGCGCCGACGATCCTGGAGCACGGCACGCCAGAGCAGATCGAGCGCTTCGTGCCCGCCACCACGCGCGGCGAATTCCTTTGGTGTCAGCTGTTTTCCGAGCCGGGAGCGGGCTCGGACCTGGCGTCGCTGCGCACTAAAGCGGTGCGCGGGGAAGGCGGGTGGTTGCTGACCGGGCAGAAGGTGTGGACGTCGGCCGCGCACAAGGCGGCCTGGGGCGTGTGCCTGGCGCGCACCGATCCCGATGCCCCGAAGCACAAGGGCATCACCTACTTCCTGATCGACATGAAATCGCCCGGCATCGACATCCGGCCGCTGCGCGAGATCACCGGCGACTCGCTGTTCAACGAGGTGTTCCTGGACAACGTCTTCGTGCCCGACGAGATGGTCGTCGGCACGGTGAACGACGGCTGGCGGCTGGCCCGCACCACGCTGGCCAACGAGCGGGTCGCGATGGCCAGCGGGACGGCGCTGGGCAACCCGATGGAAGAGCTGCTCGAGCTGCTGGTGAAGCGGGATCTCGACGTCGCCGAGCAGGACCGGCTGGGGCGGCTGATCATCCTGGCCCAGACGGGTGCGCTGCTGGACCAGCGCATCGCCCAGCTCGCGGTCGGCGGCCAGGACCCCGGCGCGCAATCCAGCGTGCGCAAGCTGATCGGCGTGCGCTACCGGCAGACGCTGGCCGAATTCACGATGGACGTCGCCGAGGGCGGGGGGCTCGTCGACCGCCGGGCGGATGGCGACCGAGCGGTGTTCGACTTCCTCAACACCCGCTGCCTGACGATCGCGGGCGGCACCGAGCAGATCCTGCTGACCGTCGCGGCCGAGCGGCTCCTGGGCCTGCCGCGCTGAAGCCGCGAGCGGCTGACGTAATAGGCCTAGGAAAACGTCGTGACCGCGCAGGTGCTCGGCGAGGTGATGTTGACCCCGCTGTAGACCACCTGGATGTGAGTGCAGGTGTAGACGGTTTCGTCGGTCTTGGGCTGGCCGGTACCCCAGTCGGTGGAGTCGATGCGCCCGGTCGTCTGGTACTTGTCCGGCGGTCCTTCACCGAAGTAGACGGTCGTGATCTCGTCGGTCCCCATCGATTTCATCACCCGCTCGTACTGCCCGGTGGCGTGCGCGTCCAGGTAGGCCATCCGGTTGTTCGACCGGATCTCAGTGGTCTGGCGTGCCCACAGGCCCGGCGGGAATCCGATCACCCCGCCGTCGGGCGCGCGGGTGTCGGCCCCGGCGATGAAGTCGCAATGGCCATCGGACTTGAAGCAGTTGAGGAACATATGCGTCTCCAGCTGGTTCGGGCCGTCCAGCGGAAACAGCGTGGTCGCGGTGTTGCTCGCCGCGCCGGCCGCGGGAGCCGGCACGAAAGTCAACATCAGTCCGACGGCTGCCAAACCCGTTACCGATCGCATCACCGGCGATTCCTTCCGTCGAACCCATCGAGCGACTATTCGTCGTAAGTGACTTCTACCGAATCAGATTCCGGGTGAGATTGACAGGCCAGAATTAGCCCCTCGTCGAGGTCCTGCTGCTCGAGCACGTCGTTGACCTCCATGTTGACTTTGCCGCTGCGCAACGTGCAGGCGCAGGCACCGCAGTGACCTTCCCGGCAGGAGAACGGCGCGTCGAGACCCTTGGCGAGCAGTACGTCGAGCAGTTTGGCGCTGCGCGGCCACGACACGGTGTGGGTCTCGCCGTCCAGTTCCACCACCGCGGTGGCCGGCGGCTGGTCGCCCTCGTCGGTGTCCTCGATCGTCACCGCGGCGAACGGATCAGACTCCAGCGACTTGAATACCTCGATATGCACTTGCGGCGCAGGCACTTTTAGCGTCTCCAGCGCCTGGCGGGCGGCGTCCATGAACGGGCCCGGCCCGCAGATGAAGGCGTGCCGATCGGTGAACGGCGTGGCCAGCTTCGCCAGCGCCGCGGCGCTGGGCAGACCCTGCAGCGATTCCAGCCAGTGCAGCACCGTGAGCCGGTCGGGATACTTGGCGGCCAGTTCGCGCAGCCCATCGGCGAAGATCACCGAGCCTTCGCCGCGGTTGGCGTAGACCAGCGTCACCTGTCCGCTGCCCTCGGACAGCGCCGACTTACAGATCGACATGATCGGGGTGATCCCGCTGCCGGCGGCCAGCAGCAGGAAATCCTGGTCGAGCGTCTTGGGAACGAAGTTGCCCGACGGGGCCAGCACGTGGATCCGCATGCCCTGGCGTGCGTTGTCGCATAGCCAGTTGGACGCATATCCGTCCGCGGTGCGCTTCACCGTGACCGCGAGCGCATCATCGGTGAACGGCGAGCTGCACAACGAGTAGCAGCGTGCCACCGAGCCGGTGCGGTCGCTGGGCACCCGCAGTGTCAGGAACTGGCCGGGCGCGTAACGCAGCCGCTCGGGCGGGATCTCCGGGTCGCCCGATGCGTCCGGCACCGCGAAAACCAGCGAGCGCGCGTCGTCGGTCTCGTCGATGACCTCGGCGATCTGCAGTTCAAGGACGTGGTCGCCGAGCGGCTCGTCCAGGTCTGCTTTCGTCAAGACCCGCCCTCCCTTTCATGACAACTAGAACATGTTACAGAAAACCCGATTCATATCGCTACCAGGCGCAGGCATACCCTGCTCGACACAAATCAGAACATGTTCTAGTCTGCTGTGTAAGTCCACTGAGTAAGTCTGGCCCAGGAGGCAAACCTAGTGACGTCCATTCAACAGCGTGATGCGCAGTCGGTCTTAGCGGGGATCGACGATCTGCTTCCCAGGATCCGGGAGCGCGCTCAGGCGACAGAGGACCTGCGCCGGCTGCCCGAGGAGACCGTTGCCGAGCTCGACGAAGTCGGCTTCTTCACGCTGCTGCAGCCCGAACAGTGGGGCGGTCTGCAATGCGACCCCGCGCTGTTCTACGAGGCCGTGCGGCGGCTGGCCAGCGCCTGTGGGTCCACCGGCTGGGTGAGCTCGATCATCGGCGTGCACAACTGGCACCTGGCGCTGTTCGACCAGCAGGCCCAGGAGGAGGTCTGGGGCGAGGACCCCAAGACCCGGGTCTCGTCGTCGTATGCCCCGATGGGCGCCGGGGTGGTGACCGACGGCGGCTACCTGGTCAACGGGTCGTGGAACTGGTCGTCGGGTTGCGATCACGCCACCTGGGCATTCCTGGGCGGACCCGTGATCAAGGACGGCCGGCCCGTCGACTTCGGCAGCTTCCTGATCCCGCGCAGCGAGTACCGCATCGACGACGTGTGGCATGTCGTCGGGCTGAAGGGCACCGGCAGTAACACCGTCGTCGTCAAGGACGTGTTCGTGCCGCGGCACCGGTTCCTGTCCTACAAGGCCATGAACGACGGCACCGCGGGCGGGTATCAGACCAACACCGCACCGGTTTACAAGATGCCTTGGGGCACAATGCATCCCACCACCATTTCGGCGCCGATCGTCGGGATGGCCTACGGCGCGTACGACGCCCACGTCGAGCACCAGGGCAAGCGGGTGCGCGCGGCGTTCGCCGGCGAGAAGGCCAAGGACGACCCGTTCGCCAAGGTGCGTATCGCCGAGGCGGCCAGCGACATCGACGCCGCGTGGCGTCAGCTCAGCGGAAACGTCGCCGACGAGTACGCGCTGTTGTCGGCCGGCAAGGAGATCCCGTTCGAGCTGCGCGCCCGCGCGCGCCGCGACCAGGTCCGTGCCACCGGCCGGGCGATCGCCTCGATCGACCGGCTGTTCGAGGCGTCCGGCGCCACCGCACTGGGCAATGACCAACCGGTGCAACGCTTCTGGCGCGACGCACACGCCGGCCGGGTGCACGCGGCCAACGATCCCGAGCGGGCCTACCAGATCTTCGGGAACAACGAGTTCGGGTTGCCGCCCGGCGACACCATGGTCTAGCCGTGACGGCGACTACGGGGGAGTTGACGTTCGAGTCCACCTCGCGCTTCGCGGAGGTGGACGTCGACGGGCCGCTGAAGCTGCATTACCACGAGGCGGGCGAAGGGAACGAGCAGACGATCGTGCTGCTGCACGGCGGCGGTCCGGGTGCGGCGAGTTGGACGAACTTTTCGCGCAATATCCCGGTGCTGGCGCAGCGGTTTCATGTGCTGGCCGTCGACCAGCCCGGGTACGGCCACTCCGACAAACGCGCCGAACACGGGCAGTTCAACCACTACGCCGCCCGCGCGCTCAAGGGTCTTTTCGACCAGTTGGGCCTGGGACGTGTTCCGCTGGTAGGCAATTCGCTGGGCGGTGGGACCGCGGTCCGGTTCGCGCTGGACTACCGGGACAAGGCCGGACGTTTGGTGTTGATGGGCCCCGGCGGGGTGAGCGTGAACCTGTTCGCCCCCGACCCGACCGAGGGCGTCAAGCGGCTGGGCAAGTTCTCCGCCGAGCCCACCCGGGAGAACCTCGAGGCCTTTCTGCGGGTGATGGTCTACGACCAGAAACTGATCACCCCCGAATTGGTCGAGCAGCGCTTCGAGTTGGCCAGTACGCCCGAATCGCTGACGGCGACTCGGGCGATGGGAATGTCTTTTGCCGGAGCCGATTTCGAGCTCGGCATGATGTGGCGCGAAGTGCACAAGCTGCGCCAGCCGGTGCTGCTGATCTGGGGCCGCGAGGATCGGGTCAACCCGCTGGACGGCGCCCTGGTCGCACTCAAGACCATCCCGCGTGCACAGCTACACGTTTTCGGGCAATGTGGGCACTGGGCACAGGTGGAGAAGTTCGACGAGTTCAACAAGCTCACCATCGATTTCCTGGGAGGTGCGTGATGAGCATCCGCTCGCTGGGCTACCTGCGCATCGAGGCCACCGACATGGCGGCCTGGCGCGAATACGGCCTGAAGGTCCTCGGCATGGTCGAGGGTAAGGGGACTACCGAAGGCGCGCTGTATCTGCGGATGGACGATTTCCCGGCCCGGCTGGTGATCGTGCCGGGCGAGCAGGACCGGCTGATCGAAGCCGGCTGGGAATGCGCGAATGCCGCAGGGCTGCAAGAGATCCGAAATCGTCTCGACGTCGAGGGCACGCCCTACAAGGAGGCCACCGCCGCCGAGCTGGCCGATCGCCGGGTCGACGAGATGATCCGGTTCTCCGACCCGTCGGGTAACTGCCTGGAGGTCTTCCACGGCGCCGCCCTCGAACACCGTCGCGTGGTCAGCCCGTACGGGCATAAGTTCGTCACCGAGGAGCAGGGCCTGGGGCACGTGGTCTTGACCACCCGGGACGACGAAGAGACTCTGCACTTCTACCGCGACGTGCTGGACTTCAAGCTGCGTGACTCGATGCGGCTGCCGCCGCAGGTGGTCGGACGGCCCGCCGACGGCCCGCCGGCCTGGCTGCGCTTCCTGGGCTGCAATCCCCGCCATCACAGCCTGGCCTTCATGCCGGGGCAGACTCCCAGCGGCATCGTGCACCTGATGGTCGAGGTGGAGAACTCCGACGACGTCGGGCTCTGTCTGGACCGGGCGCTGCGCAAGAAGGTGCCGATGTCGGCCACGCTGGGCCGCCACGTCAACGACCTGATGCTGTCCTTCTATATGAAGACACCCAGCGGATTCGATGTCGAATTCGGTTGTGAGGGAAGACAAGTCGAAGACAACGATTGGATCGCCCGGGAGAGCACCGCGATCAGCCTGTGGGGTCACGACTTCAGCGTCGGCTTCAAGGGTTGACCATGGCCGCGCCGATCGACCCGCGTACGTTCCGCAACGTGCTGGGTCAGTTCTGCACCGGGATCACGATCATCACCACCGTGCACGACGACGTTCCGATCGGCTTCGCATGCCAGTCCTTCGCGGCGCTGTCACTGGACCCGCCGCTGGTGCTGTTCTGCCCGACCAAGGTGTCGCGGTCGTGGCAGGCCATCGAGGCAAGCGGGCGGTTCTGCGTCAACATGCTGACCGAGAGCCAGAAGTACGTCTCGGCCCGGTTCGGATCCAAGGAACCCGACAAGTTCGCCGGAATCGACTGGCACGCATCAGAGCTCGGCTCGCCGATCATCGACGGATCGCTTGCCCATATCGACTGCACGGTGGCTTCCGTGCACGACGGCGGCGATCACTTCGTGGTGTTCGGCGCCGTGCGGTCCTTGTCGGAAGCGCCCAAGATCAAACCGCGGCCGCTGCTGTTCTATCGCGGTGAATACACCGGGATCGAACCGGACAAGACGACGCCCGCTCAGTGGCGCGACGACCTGGAAGCTTTCCTCACCACGACGACGCAGGACACCTGGCTCTAGCCTGTCGGCGCTCAGCCGTTTGTGCCTCGGTAGGTTTCCTGTCGGACTGCCTCCGGGCCGGTTCGCAGATCGTCACCCGCTGACGACCAGGCCGCGCTGCGGTCTGAGGTGAGTTCGTCGGTCTCGTCTGCTTGCTTGTCCTGCTTCGCGGTCTTCGGGTCGATGCTGTCGGCACGGTCGAACTGTTCCTGGAGTTGTTCGCGCGATGTCGCCGCGTCGTTCTGATGCTGGGCGGCCCGCTCCTGCAGCCGTGCGGCTTCGGCCGCCTTCACTTCGGCCTCCGCCTGCGCCGCACGTGCCTTCGCGGCGGTCTCCTGGGCGAGTGCTTCTCGGCGTTCGACCTTGGCCGACTCGACTCTTGCCTGCTCGCGAATCGCCTCGGCCTGCCGCTGACGGTGGCGTGTCCGGCTCTTGCTGATCACCACGACCAGAGCGGCAATCAGCAAGACTGCTACTACGGCTATCACAATCCACATTGTGTTTGTGCTCATCCTGGGCTCCGTTTTCCAAGGTGGGTGTTGTTGGCGCTGTGGCCCCTTGGACGAGTCCCCATATTGCACACAAATAAAACTACGAACTGTGTCGGATCGCCTTGCCGGTAAGTGGTTTCGATGCCGCCGTCTCGGGGCATTTCAGAGAGCATCACGGTGATGGGTTCCCGGTGGCCCGTTGAGGGGGCGGGCCACCGGGCCGATCCGAATTAACGGGTCCCCATATTCGACATATATCAAACAACGGCTGAAAGCGCTGCTTCCGGCAGGAATCTCTGCTGCCGGCTGCGGCCGGACAGTCTATGGCTACATGAAGTCCAAGGCCTCGACGGTCGCGATCGGGCCCTCATGCGTCGGCCGGTTCGCGCCACCGATCACATAAACCGTGTTGCCCACCGTGGCGACCACCTCGGCATGCCGCGGCGTCGGCATCGGGGGCAGCGTGCTCCATTTGTCCTCGGAGATGTCGTACATCTCGACGACGTTGAGCACGCGGGTCGGCTCTTCGCCGCCGACCGCGAGAATCCGGCCGTCGATATAGGTGGCGCCGTAGCTGCCGCGTGGTGTCGGCATACCGACGAGCTTGGTCCACTGTCCGGATTGCGGGTCGAACCGCTCCAAGGCCGCGGAGTTCTTGTCCGAGGACAGGAACCGGCCGCCGACGGTGTACACATAGGTGCCATCGGAGACCGCGGCGAGGTGTTCGCGCGGGGTGGGCATGTCGGCGGCGTCTTTCCCCGAACTGCCGTCGAACACCTCGGTTTGCGGCACCAGCTGCTTGGCGTTCTGCCCGCCGACGGCGACGAGCTTGTCGCCGACCACCGCCGCGGCCGGCGCCGCGCGAGCGTGCGTCAGCGGCGCTAACTCCACCCAATTGCCGCCGCGCAGGGCGAACACCTTGTTGGAACCGTCGGCGATGTTGTCGCTGGCGCCACCGAGGATGACCACCTCGCCGCGGTAGGTCGCGGCGGCCGCGTGGTGCAGCGGAATCGGCAACGGCGGCCCCGTTTCCCAGGCTCCGGTCTTCGGGTCGAAACTCTCGACCGTCTGCAGGGCGACGCCGTTGCGCAGGCCGCCCATGATCCAGATCTTGCCGTTGAGCACCGCCCACGCCATCATCAGCCGGGCGGTCGGCGCGTCCGGCAGCGAGCGCCATTGTGCGGCCGGCTGAATCTTGCGGGCCGGCAGCTTCAGTGCTTCGGCCGTCGACGTCGGCTGGCCATTGCCGATGACGCTCGATCCACCGATCGCGTAGACGGACTTTTCGACCGCCGCGACCGCCATGCCGTGTCGCGGGGTCGACATGTCGGGCAGACCCGACCACGTTTTGCTCATCAGGTCGAACACCGAAACGCTTTTGAGAACCTGCCCGCCGGACACGCCTCCGACGGCAACCAGCCGTCCGTCGGTGATGACGACGCCGAGGTCGCTACGCGCCTGGGGCAGTGGGGGCAACGTCGTCCAGGTTTTGGCGACCGGGTCGTACGCCTCGACGTTGACCTGGTCGGAGTCCCCGGTGGTGCCACCCACCGTGTAGACGAGCTTGCCGTCCGAGGCCGCGGCAAGCTGTTGGCGCGGGGTCGGTATCGGAGCGCCGAGGGTCCAGGACGTGCCGTCGAAGATTTCGGTGGTGTTCAGCAGTGCGCCGTTGGCGTCCACACCGCCCGTGACGACGAGGCGGTCGCCCACGACCGCGGCCGCTGCTCCCGCGCGTGGCTGCAGTAGCCGAGGCAGCTCCACCCAACGACTGTTGACGACTCGCCAAACCTGATCCGTCGCAACGCTTTTCCCGCCGACGCTTTTGAAGCCGCCGAGTACGACCGGGTTGCCCTGCCAGTTGACGGCCATCGCATCCTGCACGGCGACGGGGAGATCGTCGCCGCCTTTCCAGCTGTCGATGACGGGGTCGTAGCCCTCTTGCAGTGCGGTGACCGCGCCGTCGCTCCGGATCCCGCCGAATACCCAGATGGTTCCGTCGACCTGTGTCGTCGCCGTCTCGACGCGCGATACGCGATCGTTGGTGATCGGCTTCCACACCACCGGCGCCTGGGTCGTCGGCTTGCCCGCGACCGGTTGCTGGTTCTTGTTGTCGGGTGTCAGGAACAACAGACCGCCGACGACCAGCAACACGACGACGGCGAGCGCGCCGGCGACCAGCCCAATGCGGTTGCGCTTTTTGCCCGGCTCGCTGAACCACTCCCGCACCTTGACCAGGATCGGCTTGCGCCAGGAGGGTGGGACCGAACCGGACGACGGCGGTTGCCCCGGACCACTCGGTGGCATGCCGGATCCGCCGCCGCCCGGCGCCGAAGCACCAAGCAATGCTTGGGTTTCCGCGGCGGAGGCGCCCCTGAGGATGTTCGCCGCCTGGGTGAACTCGGACTGACTGGGAGCAGCGGGCTGCGGGCGCGGCGACGCGCCCCCGATGACGTCACCCGGTTGCCGGGTGGAGCCCGGGTCCGCGGCAGGGGGGACCGAGCCGGGAACGGTCGACGTCGTACCGTCCGGTGCCGACGCGAGGGCGTCGGTGGAGGCGATCGACGTCTCCGTGCCGCCGCCGGGCGGCTTGTTCAGCTGCCGTCCCGATTCGGTTGCGGTGTTGGTGATCGCCATCGAATCGGGTCGCAATCCGCTGAGCTTCTGTGCGGCCTGCAATTCGCGGCCGAACTCCGCTGCGGACGCGGGCCGTTCCGCCGGATCGATCGCCATCGCATGCTCGATCGCCGCGCAGACGGCTTCCGGGATTCCTTCCGGGCGCATGTCGGGAATCCGTGTCGTACTGATGCGCAGATACTGTGCGACGAGGTCCTCGTCGTTCTTGCGTTCATGGGCGGCCGCGCCGGCGATTAGCGCATAGATCGTGGCGCCCAGCGAGTAGAGGTCGGAGGCCACGGTGGCCGGCTTACCGGTCATGACTTCCGGCGCGGTGTAGTCGATTGTGCCCGAGAAGAACCCGGTCGCGGTTTCGTAACCACCCTCGATGTGGGCGATCCCGAAGTCGCTCAGCAGGGGCTCGCCGTAGTCGCTGACAAGCACGTTAGCGGGCTTGATGTCCCGGTGTAAGGTGCCGCTTCGGTGTGCGGTTTCCAGTGCGCCGCAAAGCTTTACGGCAATTCGCAATGCCTCGGGCCAGGCGGTCGGCCCTTCGCGGCGCAACCGGACCGCCAGGGAATCCGCGGACATGTACGGCATCACGATGTAGGGCCGGCCGCTGTCGGTCACCCCGACGCGCAGAATGTTGACGATGTTCGGATGCCCCGAGAGTCCGCCCATCGCATAGCCTTCACGCAGAAAGCGCTCGCGGCTTTCCTCGTCGATATGCGAAGGCAACACCTTGATCGCGACGTTGCGACCGAGCGCTGTCTCGTAGGCGCAGTAGATGACTCCTGCGCCGCCCCTGGCGACTTGGCGTGCGTCCTCGAATCCGGCGTCGGACAGTTCCGCGATGATGCCGCTGGGCGGCGCTGCGTCTTTGGGGGACCCATCACCCATATCCTTGGCGCTCAACTTCCCCGCGATTGTCGAATTCGCGAGCTCAAGAGTATCCCTAGGGGCCTGTTCGGGGACATGATTCGACCATGATCAATCGGCGGAAATCCGTCGGGACCGGCGACGTGGCGTGGCCGAACGCGTGAGACAACGAGCAAAGGCGTCCTGAACAGCCGTACTAGTTGAAATCAAGGGCCTCGACGGTCGCGACGGGACCCTCGTGTGAGGGGCGGTTCGCACCCCCGATGACGTAGACGGTGTTGCCGACCGTGGCCACCACCTCGGCGTGGCGCGGGGTCGGCATCGGCGGCAGCGTCGTCCACTTCCCGGTGGCGATGTCGTACATCTCGCCGACATTCAGCACCCTCGACGGCTCTTCGCCGCCGAGCGCGACGATGCGCCCGTCGATGTAGGTGGCACCGTAGCTGCCGCGCGGTGTCGGCATACCCACCAACTTCGCCCACGTACCCGACCCGAGGTCGAACCGCTCCAGTGCCCCGGAGTTCTGGTCGGGCGAAAGCGACCTGCCGCCGAGCGCGTAGACGTACGCGCCGTCCGAAACCGCGGCCAGGTGTTCGCGCGGGGTCGGCAGGTCGGCGGCGTCCTGCCACGAAGTGCCGTCGAAGATCTCGGTTTGCGGGACGAGCTGCTTGCCGTTCTGCCCGCCGACCACCACCAGTTTGTCTCCGACGACCGCCGCGGCCGGCGCCGCCCTGCCGTGCCGCATCGACGGTAGCTCGACCCAGTTGCCGCCGTGCAGCGCGAATACCTTGTTCGAGCCGTCGGCGATGTTGTCGCCTGTACCGCCGAGGACAACGACCTCGCCGCGGTAGGCCGCCGCCGCCGCGTGGTGCAGCGCGATCGGCAACGCAGGCCCGGGTTCCCAGATTCCGGTGCGTGGCTCGTAGCTCTCAACCGTTTGCAGCGCAACGCCGTTGCGCAGCCCGCCGAGGATCCAGACCTTGTCGTTGAGCACGGCCGAGGCCATCATCAGCCGGGGAGTCGGAGCGTCCGGTAGCGAACGCCACGGCGGTGCCGGCTGGGTCTTGCGGGGCGGCAGTTTGATCATCTCGGCCGAGGTGATCGCCTGCTGGTCCCCGATCGCCGTCGAT
Organism: Mycobacterium ahvazicum; assembly: GCF_900176255.2. Lineage (GTDB taxonomy): Bacteria > Actinomycetota > Actinomycetes > Mycobacteriales > Mycobacteriaceae > Mycobacterium > Mycobacterium ahvazicum. The sequence goes on along the minus strand of NZ_FXEG02000005.1, from coordinate 792,976 downwards.
CCGCCGATTGCATAGACCGACCGCTCCACCGAGGCGACCGCCATGCCGTGCCGTGCGGTCGCCATATCCGGCAGACCGGACCAGGTTCTGGTCGTCAGATCGTAGATGGAGACGCTCTTGAGGACCTGGCCCGACGAAACGCCGCCAAGCGCCACCAGGCTTCCGTCCGCGACCGTCGCGCCGAGCTCGCTGCGGGCTTTTGGCAACGCGGGCAACGACGTCCACGCTTTCATGCCGATGTCGTATGCCTCGACCGTGGCCAAGTCGGCGCCGTTCGTTCCGCCAAGCGCATACACCAGTTTTCCGTCCGAGGCCGCGGCCAGCAGCTGCCGGGGCGTGGGCAGTGGCGCGCCCAGCGTCCACGCATTGCCGTCGAACACTTCGGTGGTGTTCAGCAGGGCGCCGTTCGCATCGACGCCGCCTGTGACGACGATGCGGTCGCCCACCACCGCTGCCGCGGCGGCGGCCCTGGGCTGCAGCAGGTGCGGCAGCTCGACCCAGTGACCGTTGACCAACCGCCAAACTTGGTCTGCTGCAACGTTTTTACCCTCAGCCGTCGTCCAGCCGCCGAGCACCACCGGGTTGCCCTGCCAGTTGACCGCCATCGCGTGCGAAACCGCGACGGGCAGATCGTCGCCGCGTTTCCATTCGTCGATGGCCGGGTCGTAGCCCTCGTGCCGCGCGGTGACGGTGCCGTCGCTTCGAATTCCGCCGAAAACCCAGATGGTGCCGTCGACTTGTGTCGTCGCCACCGCATAGCGGGCCACCCGCGCATCCGAGATCGGTGTCCACTGCACAGCCGGTTGTGCGGGGTGTGCCGGGGGCTGTTGCGCATTCGAGGCGGTCGTGTGGTTGTCCCCGCCGGACGGCAGTGTGGCATAGACGGTGCCGGCGACCAGCACAGCGACCATGACGGCCGCGCCGGCGGCTAATCCGATGCGGCTGCGCTTCTTTCCCGGCTCCGAGAACCACCCCGCCGCCCGCGACCGCAGCGGAGGCTTTCCACCGGGCGGTCCGGCGGGGCCGGACGAATCGCCTTCCGGAGGTGCCCCGTCGTCGCCGTCCTGGTGCGTCTGCGCAATCTCTGGCTGCACCTCGGCGTCGTAGACGGCGCGCAAGACCGGTGCCGCATCCGAAAACTCGCGCTGGATCACCGATTCCCGGACCCGGGTGGCCGGGGCCGTGGACGGTGCCGGCGCGCCGTCGTCGCCGGAAGCGGGCCCCTCCAATTGGGAGATCTCAACGGCCGCCGCACGTATCGAGTGGCGACCGGAATCGGTGATCGCCATCGCGTCGGCGGGCAAGCCGTTGCTGCGCTGGGCCGCCTGGAACTCGCGGCCCAATTCCGCTGCGGACGAGGGACGGTCCGCGGGGTCCACCTCCATCGCCGCTTCGATTGCAGCGCAGACCGCGTCGGGCACTCCGTTGGCGCGCAAATCGGGGACGGAGGTGGTGCTGATACGCAGGTATTGAGCGACGAGGTCTTCGCTCGCCAGGCGCTCATAGGGGGCAGTTCCGGCGATCAGTGTGTAAATCGTGGCGCCGAGCGAATATACGTCGGAGACCACCGTCGCGGGATTGCCTGCCAACGACTCCGGCGGTGTGTAGTCGATTGTGCCGGAGAAGAACCCGCTCGTGGTTTCATAGCCGCCCTGGATGTGAGCGATCCCGAAGTCGGCCAATTGCGGTTCGCCGTAATCGTTGACGAGCACGTTCGCGGGCTTGATGTCACGGTGCAAAATGCCGGTCTTGTGGGCGGTTTCCAATGCGCCACTCAACTTCACCCCGATTCGCATGGCCTCCGGCCATGGGATTCGACCCTCACGCCGCAGCCGTACCGCCAGGGAATCCTCAGCGCAGTAAGGCATCACGATGTAGGGCTGGCCACTCGAGGTGATGCCGACGCGCAAGATGTTCAGGATGTTCGGGTGCCCCGAGAGCCCACCCATCGCATATCCCTCGCGCAGAAAGCGCTCGCGGCTCTCCTCGTCGAAACTCGCCGGCATCACTTTGATTGCGACCTTGCGGCCCAACGCCGTCTCGTGACAGCGGTAGACCACCCCGGCGCCGCCCTTGCCGACCTGGCGGGCGTTGTCGAATCCGGCGGCGGCCAACTCCTCCGGGATGCCCTTGACGGCCGATGCCGGGCCTTCGGTCTTGGGTGCATCAGCCACGGGCGCCAACCTCCTGCGTAAGTGTGACTCGCGTGCTCAAGCGTAACTAAAAGGGACCTCGCCCGCGCTTCGAGCGGGACGGACTCGGCGAGGTATGAACTTGTTCAAACACCCTCTGTCGCCTTGGGTTTCCTGCGGGTTAACCCTCGGTCAGAATGGAGCCATGACAGTGGATCTGACTGCGTACTTCGACCGGATCAATTACGGCGGTGCGGTCGAACCGACCCTCGAGGTGCTGCAGGGTCTAGTGACCGCTCACACCCAGTCCATCCCGTTCGAGAATCTCGATCCGATGATGGGCGTGCCGGTCGACGATCTGGGTCCAGACGCCCTGATCGACAAGTTGGTGCACCGGCGCCGCGGCGGTTACTGCTACGAGCACAACGGGCTGTTGGGTTACGTGCTGGCCGAAGTCGGCTTTCGGGTACGGCGGTTGACCGGGCGGGTGATCTGGATGCTGGCGCCCGACGCTGCGACGCCTGCGCAGACCCACACCGTGTTAGCCGTAACGTTCCCCGGTTCGCAGGGGTCCTATCTCGTGGACGTCGGCTTCGGCGGCCAGACCCTGACGTCTCCGATTCGCTTCGAAATCGGCAACGTGCAACAAACCGCGCACGAGCCCTACCGGCTGGAGGACCGCGGCGACGGCCTGGTGCTGCAGGCGGAACTGCGCGGCGAATGGCAATCGCTGTACGAATTCACCACCCAGACCCGGCCGCAGATCGATCTGCGGATGGGCAGCTGGTACGTCTCGACAAACCCGGCCTCGCACTTCGTGACCGGCCTGATGGTCGCCCGGGTCAGCGGCGACGCCCGGATCAATCTGTCCGGACGTAACCTGGCCATCCACCGCGACGGCGGGACCGAGAAGATCGTTCTCGACGATGCCGCCGCGGTGGTCGACGCGCTGAGTGACCGGTTCGGCATCAATATCGACGACGTCGGCGAGCGCGGCCGGCTCGAAGCGCGCATCGCCAATATCGTCGGCAATTGAGCGACAAAATCCCCGACGCGTGCCGGGTTTGCAAGAAACGTTTCGCCGGTCGTCGCGGCGACCGAAAAGCGTCCGCCCAAAATGGTCGCCCGGCAAATGAATCCCGACGCCCTGGGCCGTGCCACCAGGCCCCGAGCAGTGACAAAAGCGCCGATAGTAGCCCGATCGTGATCTCCGCCATATCGAACCGGTGCGGCGAATAGCACACGCGCCTATTAATCTGTCCTACCGTGAGTCGGGATCTTTGTTTGGATGATGTTGTGGCCACCTCGGACGATGCGGAACGATTCGCGTCCCCCGAGGTCGCAATCGTCGTACCCGAAGGCCTGACGCTGACGTCGTACTTCGACAAGAACCGCGCCGAGCACGGGGACAGCCCGGCCTACCGTTTCCTTGACTACTCCCACGAACCAGACGGGCGGCCCGTGGTGCTCAGCTGGAACCAGCTGTGGGTCCGGGTGTGCTCGATCGGCGCCCGGCTGCAGCAGGTCACCAAGCCGGGGGACCGGGTGGCGATCCTCGCGCCGCAGGGCCTCGACTACGTCGCGGCGTTCTTCGGCAGCGTCTATGCAGGCAATATCGCCGTGCCGCTGTTCGCGCCGACCATGTCCGGGCATGCCGAGCGGCTGGCCGCGGTGCTGGAAGACGCCCGCCCCGCCGCGGTATTGACCACGACCGCCGCCGCCGAGTCTGTTCGCACGTTCATCCGGACGCTGGCGCCGAACGAGCGCCCGCGGATGATCGCGGTCGACGCGCTGCCGGAGACCCTTGGTGCGATGTTCACCGGCGCAGACCTGCACACCGACGACGTCGCCTACTTGCAGTACACCTCGGGTTCGACCCGGTCACCGGCCGGGGTGGAGATCACCCACCGCTCCGTTTACACCAATGCGATGCAGATGGTCATGTCCGGCGGGCTCGACGTGGATGTGCGCACGGTGAGTTGGTTACCCCTGTTTCACGACATGGGGCTGATGATGATCATGTTCACGGCGTTCTTCGGGGCGCACGTCACGATCATGGATCCGATGGCGTTTCTTCGCCGGCCCTACCGCTGGATCAAGCAGTTGGGCATCGAGTCGGCCTACGGCCGCACCTTCGCGGCGGCGCCGAACTTTGCCTTCGAACTGACGTCCGAGCGTGGATTGCCGCCGGCGGGCGAAACTCTCGACCTCAGCAACGTCGTGTGCATCCTCAACGGATCCGAGCCCGTCACGATGTCGGCCATTGAAAAGTTCACCAACGCGTTTGCTCCCTACGGGCTGCCCGCGAACGCGGTCAAGCCGTCCTACGGGATGGCGGAGGCGACGCTCTCGGTGGCCAGCATCTCGCAGGAGGCCGCGGCGAGCGTGATCTACCTCGACCGCGAACAGCTCGGCGACGGGCGCGCGGTGGTCGTGGAACCCGACGATCCCAACGCGGTCGCCCAGGTGTCCTGCGGGCAGCCGATCCCCGACCAGTGGGCGGTGATCGCCGACCCCGACGGCGCCGAGGTGCCCGACGGCACCGTGGGCGAAATCTGGTTGCAAGGCGTCAACATCGGCCGCGGCTACTTCGGACGCGAGGATGAAACCCGACGGGTGTTCGGCAACAAGCTGCAGTCCCGGCTCAGCAGGGGCAGCCATGCCGAGGGTGCCGCCGACAACGGCTGCTGGCTGGCGACCGGTGATCTCGGGGTCTACCTGGACGGCGAGCTGTACCTGACCGGCCGGATCAAGGACTTGATCATCATCGACGGCCGCAACCATTACCCGTTCGACATCGAGACCACGGTCAGCGAGTCGTCGCCGGCCATTCGTACCGGCTATGTCGCCGCCTTCTCCGTTCCCGCCGAGGCGCTCGGATCCACCGAGGGTGGCTCCGGCGAGCAGCTGGTGATCGTGGCCGAGCGGGCCGCGGGCGCCGGACGTACCGACCTCGGTCAGATCGCAGACGTTGTGCGGGCGGCGATTTCGCGCAACCACCAGGTTCGGATCGCCGACGTGCGGCTCGTGGCCGCCGGCACCATTCCCCGCACTACCAGTGGCAAACTGGCCCGTAGTGCCGCCCGGGCCGAGTACCTCGCCGGTAAGTTCAACCGCTGACCGACAGCCACGGCCCGATTCGGCGCAGGGCTTCCTCGATGTCGCCGGTCGGTCCGGCGAACGACAGCCGGACGAACCTGTTGCCACGCGCGGTATCGAAGTCGATACCGGGAGCAATCGCAACGCCGGTGTCGGCCAACAGTTTTGAACAGAATGCCAGCGAGTCGTCGGTGTAGTCCGAGACGTCGGCGTAGACATAGAACGCACCGTCGGTCGGAGCCAGCCGGTCGATACCGATTCCGCGCAGCCCGTCCAGCAGCAGTGAGCGGTTGACCGCGTAGTGGTGGAGGTTGCCTTCGGCTTCGGCGGTTGCCTGCGGCGTGAACGCGGCGACCGCGGCGAGTTGCGGCAGCACCGGCGGGCAGATGGTGAAGTTGCCGGTCAGGCAGTCCACCGCACGAAGCAGCTCGGGCGGCACCAGCAACCAGCCCAGCCGCCAGCCGGTCATCGCGTAGTACTTGGAAAAGCTATTGACCACCACGGCATTTCGTGAGGTCTGCCAGGCGCTGCTGGTTTGCGGGGCACCCTCGTAGACCAGCCCGTGATAGACCTCGTCGCTGATCAGCCGGACGCCGGAGGAGTCGCACCACGATGCGATTGCCGCCAGCTCTTCGGGCGGTATGACGGTGCCGGTGGGATTGGCCGGACTGGCCACGATGACACCGCGCACCGGAGGGTCGAGTTCGGACAGCATCTGTGCGGTGGGCTGGAATCGGGTCTGGGGACCGCACGGGATTTCCACCACCTCACATCCCAACGCGGACAGGATGTTCCGGTAACACGGGTAGCCGGGGCTGGCCAGCGCGACCCGATCCCCGACATCGAAGCAGGCCAGAAATGCCAGCAGGAACCCGCCTGAGGATCCCGTGGTGACTACCACGGCGTCGGGTTCAACCGAGATACCATGCAGGCGTTGGTAATTCGCCGCGATAGCAGCGCGCAGCTCGGGAATGCCCAGGGCGACGGTGTAGCCCAGCTGGTTGGCCTGCACGGCCGCTGCCGCCGCGGCGCGGACCGGCTCCGGAGCGCCCACGCTGGGTTGCCCCGCCGACAGATTGACCAGATCGCCGTGGCTGCGCTGGCGCTCCGCGGCCGCCAGCCAGACATCCATCACATGGAAGGGCGGGATGCCGGCGCGCAGCGCGACGGAGGCGTTCACGACGTTTCGAGCACCTCGGATTCGAGTTGGCGCAGCACCTCTCGTGGCGAGTCGAGCAGCTGGGCGCTGCCGTGTGCGCGTTTGAAATACAAGTGCATGTCGTGCTCCCAGGTGATCGCGATGCCCCCGTGCAGCTGGATGCCCTCGCTCGTCACAGTACACAGCGCCTCGGTGGCGGCCAGCCGAGCCGTTGCGGCGTTGGTGGGGGTGGGGTCGTCACAGGCTTCGTTCACCACGGCCTTGGCCGCGGCGATCGCGACATACAGATCGGCCATCCGATGCTTGAGGGCCTGGAAGCTGCCGATCGGCCTGCCGAATTGCACCCGGTTCTTGGCGTATTCGACGGTCAGTTCCAGGCAGCGTTCGGCGGCGCCGATCTGCTCGGCCGCCAGCAGGATGGCCGCGGTGTCGGCCAGGCCCGGGTCGGGGCCTAGCGCTACGGTGTCTTCGGGCTGGATTCGGGCCAGCCGCCGGGTGGGGTCCATCGCGGTAACGGGCTGCACGCTGAACCGGGTCCACCGGCTCAGTTCTCCGTCGGCCGCTGCGACCACGACGTCGGCGACGTCGCCGTTGACGACGTAGTCCGCGTCGAACACCAGCGCTCCAATCGAGTCGCCCGCGGCCAGCGCTTCCAGTGTCTGGGCGTCCGGCTCGGGTGCGGCCAGCAGCGCGAGCTCGGCCAGCGTGGTGCCCAGCAACGGGGAGGGTACCAAGGCGCGGCCAAGCTCCTGCAGAACCGTTGCGGCGTCGGCCAATTCGCCGCCGGCCCCGCCCAGCTCCTCGGGTATCACCAGCGCGGCGGCACCCACCTGCTCGCACAGCAGCTGCCACAGCGATTCGTCATAGCCGTGCTCGGCTGCGATCGCGGTCCGCACCGCCGCGGGATTGGCGTGCTTGGTGACCAGCGCAGCGACGGTCTCACGCAGCAGTTCCCGTTCTTCAGTCATGGCGCCGCTCCTCTTCATTGCTGCGCGCTGCATCGTCGCCGGCGCAACTCACAATGCCTCCAACACTCGGCACCGGTGCGCCTCCGGCGTGCCCCAGGCCGACCGCAGCGCCTGCACCCGCAGCAGCCACAGTGACAGGTCGTACTCCTGGGTGAAGCCGATCGCGCCGTGCGTCTGCAACGCCGACCGCGCGGCCAGCAGGCCGGCATCGGACGCCGCGGCTTTCGCCGCGCTCACCTCACGGGGCTCCAACGACAAGGCCGCGCCGTAGACGAGTGGGCGCGCCAGTTCGATCGCGATGTGTACGTCGGCCAGCTTGTGCTTGATCGCCTGATAGGAGCCGATCACCCGGCCGAACTGCGCGCGCTGCTTGGCGTACTCGACGGTGGCATCCAGCAGGGCCTCGGCAGCCCCGACCAACTGCGCCGCAGTTGCCAGTGCGCCGAATTCAAAGGCGCGCTGGATGTCTGCCTGCCAAGTCGCACCGGTTGCCGCCACGTCATACAAGCGCCGGCTGGGGTCCACGGACCGGTGGCATCCCCCCGCGTCCGCTTCGCTGACGCCGTCGCCGGTGGCCAGCAGCACCAGCCCGGCGGCTTGAGCGTCCACCGCGCGCGGGGTGTGCGGCGGCAGCGCGACCGTGGCGATCAGTTCACCGCTGGACAACTCGGCGCTGCGCTGGTCGTCGGCGAGCAAAATCGGTGCCACGGCGATGGATTCGGTGACCGGACCCGGCACACACCAGCGGCCGAGGCGTTCGAGCGCGACCACCAGATCCACCGGGTGGGCGTCGAGGCCGTCGTATTTCTCCGGCACTATCAGTGCGGTGACGCCGAGGTCGGCCAGCTGCTCCCATACCTTGCGGCCGGGTGCGACGTCGCCGTCGGACCACGCGCGTAGCGCGCCGGGCAGGTCCGCCGCACCCAGCGCCGCGTCGATGCTGGCCGCGAAGTCGCGCTGCTGTTCGTCGAGCGCAAATTTCACTTCTTGCCTCCGGACTTTTCGCGCGGCAGGCCCAGCAGCCGCTCGGAGATGATATTGCGCTGAATTTCGTTGGTACCGGCATAGATTGGGCCGCCCAGCGCGAACAGCAAACCATCGGTCCACGGCCCGGCCAGCTCCCCGTCGGCGCCCCGGATGTCCAGCGCCGTCTGGTGAATCGCCACGTCGAGGTCGGACCAGAACACTTTCGTCACCGAGGATTCGGCACCCAGCTCCCCGCCGGCGGCCAGCCGGGTCACCGTGCCGAACGTCTGCAGCCGGTAGGCCTGCGCCTTGATCCAGGCGTCGGCGACTCGATCGGCGAATTCGGTGGGGGAGCCGTTGTCTTTCCACAGCTGCACCAGCCGTTGCGCGGCCGCCAGAAAGCGGGCCGGGCTGCGCAGCGACATGCCGCGTTCGTTGCTGGACGTGCTCATGGCCGCGCTCCAGCCCTCGTTCGGGGTGCCGATGACATCCTCGTCGGGCACGAAGACGTCGTCGAGGAAGATCTCACCGAATCCGGTGTCCCCGCCCAGCTGGACGATGGGCCGCACGGTCACGCCCTTGGCCTTCAGGTCGAACATGAAGTAGGTCAACCCGTTGTGTCGCTGCGCCGAGGGATCGGAACGGAACAGTCCGAAGCCCATCTCGGCGAACGGCGCCCGCGAGCTCCAGATCTTCTGGCCGTTCAGCAGCCAGCCGCCTTCGGTCTTGGTGGCGGTGGACCGCAACGACGCCAGGTCGCTGCCGGATTCGGGCTCCGACCACGCCTGCGCCCAGATCTGTTCGCCGCTGGCCATTTTCGGCAGGATGCGGTCCAACTGCTCTTCGGTGCCATGTGCGAACAACGTCGGTGCCAACATTGAGATGCCGTTGGCGCTGGCGCGACCCGGTGCTCCGGCACGGAAGTACTCTTCCTCGTAGACCACCCAATGCAACAGCGACGCGTCGCGGCCGCCGTACTTCTCCGGCCAGTTGATGACCGACAGGCCTGCGTCGTACAGCACCTTGTCCCAATGACGATGCTGGGCAAAGCCTTCCGCGTTGTCATACGACTCTGTCGGGATCGACTCGGCGTTGGCCGACAGGAAGTCCCGCACCTCGGCCGCAAAGGCCAGGGTCTCTTCGTCCAGTGCTAAGTCCATTTGGAGTCCATTTCAGGTCCATTCTCGCAGTTGTGGTTTGAGCACCTTGCCGCCGGCGTTGCGCGGCAATTCGTCGACGAACCGCACGGACCGTGGTGCCTTGAAGTTCGCCAAATGTTCTCGGGCGTAAGCGATTACTGACTGCTCGTCGAGGTTCGCGCCGGGCCGGGTCACCAGGAATGCCCGGCCGACCTCGCCAAGGCGCTCGTCGGGAACCCCGATCACCGCGACGTCGGCCACCCCGTCCATGCGGGCCAGCACCTGTTCGATCTCGGCGGGATAGACGTTGAATCCGCCGCAGATGTACATGTCCTTGAGGCGGTCGGTGATGCGCAGGTTGCCGTTCGTGTCGAGGACGCCGATGTCGCCGGTGTGCAGCCAGCCGTCGGTGTCGATGGCCGCGGCGGTGGCCTCCGGGTCGTCGAGGTAGCCCAGCATCACGTTCGGCCCCCGCAGTAACACCTCGCCGGATTCACCGGGAGTCGCTGCGTCGATGCGTAGTTCGAAGCCGGCGAATGGGCGGCCACAGGTGGTCGCGACCGTCACCGCATCGTCGTCGGCACGGCAACTGGTGCCCATGCCGTTGGCCTCGGTCAGGCCGTAGGCGGTCAGCACGATGTCGATGTCGAGCTCGGACTGCATGCGTTCCACCAACACAACCGGAACGGTGGCGGCCCCGGTGACGGCGAACCGCAGCGAACTCAGGTCGTAGTCGCCGCGGGCCGGGTGATCGAGCAGAGTTTGGTAAATCGTTGGCGGCCCGGGTAATACGGTGATGCGGTGCTGCTCGATCGCCTGCAGTGCGCGCAGCGGATCGAAGGTCAGATGCGGGATCAGCGTCGCCCCGGTTTGCAGGCACGCCAGGATGCCGGCCTTGTAGCCGAAGTTGTGGAAGAACGGGTTGATGCACAGATAGCGGTCGTCGCTGCTGATCTTGCCGTTGGCTGCCCACGACGCCGACGCCGACAGCGATTGCCGGTGTGCGCACAACACACCTTTGCTGCGGCCGGTGGTACCGGAGGTGAACAGGATGTCGCTGAGGTCGTCGGGCACGACCTCAGCGGCCCGGGCGATCACGGCGTCGGTGTCGGTGCCCTCCTCGATGAACTCGTCCCAATTCCCATCGTCGGCGTCGATCGGAATCCGGACGATGTGGCGCAGCGCGGGCAGTGCGGCACGGTCGAGGCCGGCAACGCGATCGTTGCCGAGGAATTGCCCCATCCCGAACAGCACCGGCGCACCCGTGCGCGCCAGGATGTCGCTGGCCTCGGCGGCGGTGTAGCGGGTGTTCAACGGCACCAGCGCGGCGCCGGCGTGGTGAATCCCCAGACACGCGACCACCCAATGCCAAGTGTTCGGCGACCACACCGCCACCCGATCGCCGTGCTCGACACCCAGCGCGATCAGCGCCGCGGCCGCGCGGTGCACCTCGTCGCGGAGTTCGGTCGCCGTGAAGGACCTGTCCTCGGTGATCAGTGCAACCTGGTCGGGGAATCGGTCGACGAAACGATCCAACGCCGCGGGCACAGTGCGCGGATCGCCAGTCATGGGGATACTCCTAACAAAGCAAGTGCTTGGTAGGTTAGCCTACAGGGCATGCAGGACGTCGAGGAGTTCCGGGCGGAGGTCCGCGGTTGGCTCGCCGACAATCTGGTCGGTGAATTCGCAGCGCTCAAGGGCCTGGGCGGTCCAGGGCGCGAGCACGAAGCATTCGAAGAACGCCGGGCATGGAATCAGCATCTCGCCGCGGCGGGACTGACCTGTCTGGGGTGGCCGGAAGAGCACGGCGGCCGGGGGCTCTCGACCGCGCACCGGGTGGCCTTCTACGAGGAGTACGCCAAGGCCGATGCTCCGGACAAGGTCAACCACTTCGGCGAGGAGCTGCTCGGTCCGACGCTGATCGCGTTTGGCACGCCCGAGCAGCAGCAGCGTTTCCTGCCGCGAATTCTCGACGTGACCGAGCTGTGGTGCCAGGGGTATTCGGAGCCGGGCGCCGGCAGCGACCTGGCCAACGTCGCGACCACCGCCGAGCTCGACGGCTCAGGAGGTGGGGAGTGGGTGATCAACGGCCAGAAGGTGTGGACGTCGCTGGCGCACTGGGCGCAGTGGTGCTTCGTGGTCGCGCGCACCGAGAAGGGTTCCAAGCGGCATGCCGGGCTGTCGTATCTGCTGGTGCCGCTGGACCAGCCGGGCGTGCAAGTGCGTCCGATCATCCAGTTGACCGGAGATTCGGAATTCAACGAGGTTTTCTTCGACGATGCCCGCACCGAGGCAGGCTTGGTGGTGGGCGAGCCGGGTGACGGTTGGCGGGTCGCGATGGGAACGCTGACCTTCGAGCGCGGGGTGTCGACGCTGGGGCAGCAGATCCGTTACGCCCGTGAGCTTTCCAACCTGGCCGAGGTCGCGCAACGCAACGGCGCCGCCGATGATCCGTTCATCCGGCAGCGGCTGACCCGGGCCTGGACCGGCCTGCGGGCCATGCGCAGCTACGCGCTTGCCACGATGGACGTCGAGCAGCCCGGCCAGGACAACGTGTCGAAGTTGTTGTGGGCCAACTGGCATCGCGATCTGGGCGAGCTGGCGATGGACGTCGTCGGCAAGCCGGGCCTCGCCCTGGCGGACGGCGAGTTCGACGAGTGGCAGCGGCTGTTCCTGTTCAGCCGCGCCGACACCATTTACGGCGGATCCAACGAGATTCAGCGCAACATCATCGCCGAGCGGGTGCTCGGCCTACCCCGGGAAGTTCGTGGATGAGCGCTTGCGCGAAGACACAGGAGGAAGCATGAGTCTGGCCGAAGCGCCGAAAGAGATTGCCGGACATGGACTCTTGACCGGAAAGGTCGTCGTCGTGACGGCGGCAGCGGGCACCGGCATCGGCTCGGCGACCGCCCGCCGGGCCTTGGCCGAGGGCGCCGACGTGGTGATCTCCGACCACCACGAACGACGGCTGGGCGAGGCCGCCGAGGAATTGTCGGCGCTGGGCCAGGGTCGGGTCGAGCATGTGGTGTGCGACGTGACGTCGACTGCTCAGGTCGATGCGCTGATCGACTCGGCCACCGCGCGGATGGGGCGCATTGACGTGCTGGTCAACAATGCCGGCCTGGGCGGGCAGACGCCGGTGGCCGACATGACCGACGACGAATGGGACCGTGTCCTGGACGTCACTCTGACCTCGGTGTTCCGCGCCACCCGGGCCGCGTTGCGCTACTTTCGCGACGCGCCGCATGGCGGCGTGATCGTCAACAACGCCAGCGTTCTGGGCTGGCGGGCGCAACACTCGCAGTCACACTATGCGGCCGCGAAGGCGGGCGTGATGGCGCTAACCCGTTGCAGCGCAATCGAAGCCGCCGAATACGATGTCCGTATCAATGCGGTGTCGCCCAGCATCGCGCGGCACAAGTTCCTGGACAAGACGACCTCCTCCGATCTGCTGGACCGGCTGTCGGCCGGCGAGGCGTTCGGACGGGCCGCCGAGCCGTGGGAAGTCGCGGCCACCATCGCGTTCTTAGCCAGCGACTATTCGAGCTACCTCACCGGCGAGGTCATCTCGGTTTCCAGTCAGCACCCGTGATCCCGGGTAGCCAAGCAAGCGCTTGGTTGATATCCTGACCGGGTGGACCGAGTGACCGGTCAGGCGAACAGCCGGCGAGACGAGCTCTTGGAGCTCGCCGCCACCATGTTCGCCGAGCGGGGTCTGCGCGCCACGACCGTGCGCGATATCGCCGACGGTGCCGGCATCTTGTCCGGCAGCCTCTACCACCATTTCTCCTCCAAAGAGGAGATGGTCGACGAGCTGTTGCGCAGCTTCCTGGACTGGTTGTTCGCCCGCTACCAAGAAATCGTCGACAGCGAAACCAATCCGCTGGAGCGACTTAAGGGCCTGTTCATGGCCTCGTTCGAGGCGATCGAGCATCGGCACGCGCAGGTCGTCATCTACCAGGACGAAGCTCAGCGGTTGCTGTCGCAGCCCCGCTTCTCCTACATCGAGGACATGAATCGGCAACAACGCAAGATGTGGGTCGAGTTGCTGAATCAGGGCGTCGACGAGGGCTACTTCCAGCCCGACCTCGACGTCGACCTTGTCTACCGATTTATCCGTGACACCACCTGGGTGTCGGTGCGCTGGTATCAACCCGGCGGCCCGCTCACCGCGGAACAGGTGGGCCAGCAATATCTCGCCATCGTGCTTGGCGGGATCACCAGAGAAGGAGTCTGAACATGGCTCGTGTCGGCGACGATGCGGAACGAAGTGATGAGGAGCGACACCATGGCTGAGGCGTACGTCATCGACGCTGTGCGTACCGCGGTCGGCAAGCGCAACGGTGCACTGGCCGGGATCCATCCCGTCGACCTGGGCGCCCATGCGTGGCGCGGACTGCTCGACCGGGTGGATGTCGACCCCGCCGCCGTCGAGGACGTGATCGCCGGCTGTGTTGACGCCATCGGCGGGCAGGCCGGCAACATCGCCCGGCTCTCGTGGCTGGCCGCCGGCTATCCCGAAGAGGTCCCCGGCGTCACCGTGGACCGGCAGTGCGGCTCCAGCCAGCAGGCGGTTTCCTTTGGCGCACAGGCGATCATGGCGGGTACGGCCGATCTCATCGTGGCCGGCGGCATGCAGAACATGAGCTGGATCCCGATCTCGTCGGCCATGACGGTCGGCGAGCAGTTCGGCTTCACCTCGCCGACCAACGAGTCCAAGCAGTGGCTGCATCGCTACGGCGACCAGGAGATCTCCCAGTTCCGCGGCGCGGAGATGATCGCCGAGAAGTGGAACCTGTCGCGCGAGGAAATGGAGCAGTACTCGCTGACCAGCCACGAGCGCGCCTTCGCGGCGATTCGCAGCGGTCACTTCGACAACGAGATCATCACTGTCGAAACCGAATCCGGGCCGTTCCGGGTCGACGAGGGCCCGCGCGAGTCGTCGCTGGAGAAGATGGCCGGCCTTAAGACCCTGGTCGAGGGTGGCCGGCTGACGGCGGCGATGGCCAGCCAGATCTCCGACGGCGCGAGCGCGGTGCTGCTGGCTTCCGAGCAGGCGGTCAAGGACCACAAGCTCAAGCCCCGCGCCCGCATCCACCACGTCAGCGCCCGTGCGGCCGATCCGGTGTTCATGCTGACCGGCCCCATCCCGGCAACCCGTTACGCGCTGGAAAAGACCGGGCTCTCGATCAGCGACATCGACACGGTCGAGATCAACGAGGCATTCGCACCGGTGGTGATGGCGTGGCTCAAGGAAGTCAAGGCCGATCCGGAAAAGGTCAACCCCAACGGCGGCGCGATCGCCCTCGGTCACCCGCTGGGCGCCACTGGCGCAAAGCTTTTCACCACCATGCTCAACGAGCTCGAGCGCATCGGCGGCCGTTACGGCCTGCAGACCATGTGCGAGGGCGGCGGCACCGCCAACGTCACGATCATCGAGCGCCTGTAACACCGGTCCACCTTCTTCGCCGAGTGTGAATCACTCGACGCGTTGTCGGCGCGTCGCGTCGCAGGATGCACACTCGGTGAAAGTTGTCGGTGGCTGATGCCAGCATGCGGCCATGGAAGAACATCCGTGGCCCTTCCTGGTCTCGGAAGCGCTGGCCGCCAAAGCATTGCCGGAGCGGGCCATGCGTGCGTTGTACGAACCCGTTTACCCCGGGGTCTACGCTCCGGCCGATATCGAGCTGACGGCGGCCCAGCGTGCTTGTGCAGCGTGGTTGTGGTCGCGACGCAGGGCGGTCGTCGCGGGCCACTCGGCGGCCGCGTTGCTCGGCACGAAATGGGTGAGCGCGGCACTCAATGCCGAACTGGTGCATGACAATCGGCGGCCTCCCAGCGGGATTACCGTCCACACGGATTTCCTGGAATCCCACGAAGTGTTCATCGTCGATGGTGTCCCGGTCACTTCACCGGCGCGGACCGCCTTCGATATCGGGCGACGGACCGTCTCGCGACTGCACGCTGTTCAACGGCTCGATGCGCTGATGAATGCGACGGGCGTGGCACAGACTGACATCGAGGCCGTCATCGCCGGGCACCCGGGAGCGCGTGGTCTGACCCGATTGCGCCGAGTAATGCCACTGCTTGACGCAGGCGCGGAATCCCCGCAGGAGACGCGGACTCGGCTGGCGCTGATCGACGCCGGCTTGCCGAAACCGCAAACCCAGATCCGGGTATTCGACAAATTCGGCGACTTCGTCGCCCGCTTGGACATGGGCTACGAGGAGCTTCGCCTCGGCATCGAATACGACGGTCCACAACACTGGACGGACCGCCAGCAGCGCGACCGGGACATCGACCGGTACAGCGCATTACTCGCTCTGGGTTGGACGGTCGTTAGAGCGAGCAGCGATTTACTTCGATACCGCCAGGGCACCTTCGTCGCCCGCGTCGTGGCAGCGATGCACGCCGCCGGGTGGCGCTCCACCGGCCCGAGTGTGAACTGCACGACGCCAAGACGGCGTGTTGCGTCGTGAGGTTCACACTCGGCGTCGGAGGCTACTCCGAGATCAGCCCTGACGCCGATTGCAGGTGCTTGATCGCGTCGCGCACGATCGCCTCGATCAGCTCGGCGCACGATGGTAGGTCTTCGAGAATGCCGGCGACCTGTCCGGACGCCAGCACTCCGGCTTCGGTGTTGCCCTCAACGAGGCCGGCTTTCAACAACATTGGAGTGTTGGCCGCCATCACCACCTGCGCCAGGGTCATTTCCTTGCCGTGACGCATCGCCATGCCGTCTTGGATCATCGACTTCCAGGTCATTCCGGACATGTGCTTGAACTTCGCGGCATTGCGCACGGCGGCGGTCAAACCCCTTATCGGCGTGCCGTTTTCCAGCTTCTCGACCAGCCCGGTGCGCAGCACCCGATGCGGCATGCCGTCGACCCGCGTGGTGACCACGGTGCCGTCCAGGGCCGACTCCAGGTAACGGCGCTTCACCGCTTCGGGAACGGTCGAATCCGAGGTGAGCAGGAACCGGGTGCCCATCGCCACCCCGGCCGCACCGTAGGACAACGCGGCAGCCAGCCCGCGCCCGTCGAAGAAGCCACCCGCCGCGATCACCGGGATACCGGTGCCCTGCACGGCGTCCAGCACCGACGGCAGCAGCAGCGTGGTCGCGACGGGTCCGGTGTGCCCGCCGCCCTCGCCGCCCTGCACGATCATAGCGTCGGCACCCCAGCTCGCGACCTTGCGTGCGTGCTTGGCCGCTCCGATCGACGGAATCACCACCGCCCCGGCCTCTTTCAGGCGGGCGATCAATTCCTGCTTGGGCGCCAGCGCGAACGACGCCACCTTCACGCCCTCGCGGATCATCAGCTCAACCCGGTCGCCTGCATCCGCCGCATCGGCGCGCATGTTCACACCGAACGGCTTGTCGGTGGCGGCCTTGACCTTGCCGATGGCCGTCGCCAACTCGTCCAGTGTCATCGTGGCCGACGCCAAGATGCCGAGCCCGCCGGCATTGGCGGTGGCCGCCACCAGCCGCGCGCCGGCCACCCAGCCCATCCCGGTTTGCACCACTGGGTGCTCGACGCCGACCAGATCGGTCAGCGGCGTGCGCAACTTCATAGCCACCGCCGACGATGCAGAGCGAGGCGATGAGGAGGAGGTGGAATGCTCATGAACGTATCTCTCGGTCGCGCAACGCTTTCGGGTCGATTTTCTCCCGGATCAGGCGTAGTTCCTCGTCGGTCGGCAGCCGCGTTTCCGCGGCGCCTTCGAGGCCGTCGATCTCGAACGACGTGTTCTCCCGGACCTCGTCGGCCGACACACCCGGATGCAGCGACACCGCCCGCATGCTGCGGTCCGGCCCGCCGAAGTCGAACACGCCGAGGTTCGAGACAACCCGATAGGTGTTGGCGAACCGGAATGCCGGATTGTCAGCGTCCACGTTGTCCCAGCCGACTCCGCAGACGATGTCGACCTTCTCGCAGAACACTCGCTTGGAGTGGTTGCCGACCCAGTAACTGGTCGCGTGGTTGATGGCATTGCCGGGCGCGCCGCGGACGCCGAACATCTGGCGCTTGGGCTGTTGCAGGGGCCCGAACGCCGAAATGTTCTGATTGCCAAAGCGGTCAACCTGATTCGCGCCCATCACCACGTGGCGCCTGCCCCAGGCCAGGGTCTCGAAGACCCGGCCGAACGGCATCCACCCCTCGACGTCACCCGAGGCTCCCAGCGCGGGGGTGTCGGCCAGCAGCTGTGCCTCGCCGTCGGTCAGCAGGATGTCGGGGGAGAACGTCAGCCGGGCCAACCGTGCGCCGACCGAGGCCATGTTCGTCATCGGACTGACCATGATCTCTCCGGCGTCCCTGAACAGATCGGCGCAGGCGACCGCACACACTTCGGCTCGGGTGCTCACTTGGCTGCCTCCTTTGCGAAAGCCCGTACGGCTGACTGGTATTCGGCTTCGCCGCCGGACAGGTAGGTCGCCACGAACTGCTGCCAGCCCTCTTCGGTGGAGGCGGCCTCGGCGTAGTGCCGCTGGAATTTCTCGTCGCGTCCGTAATCCGGTGCGGCGGTGGTGAAGTGCGCACCGTTGGGTGCTTCGACGACACCGTCGACCATCATCCGGTTCACCAGCAGCGCCTGCGGCGGCACCGCCTTGATCAGCTCCTGGGTCGACACCACCCGCTCCACCGACAGGTAGCGCTTGTCGGCGGCCATCAAGAACAGGTCGTCGAAGTAGGGGTCGATGCCGGTGTAGGCCGCATTGCCTCTGCTGTCACCGAGATTGAGGTGCACGAACGCCGCGTCCAAGCGCAGCGCCGGCATCGCCAGCAGCGTCTCGAAGCCACCACCCGGTGCGGGATACGGGCTGGTCACCGTCTGCAGCTCGCCTTCCCAGAAGTCGAGCACCGAGCTGCCCAGTCCCGCGCGAATCGGCAAGAACGGCAACCGTTGTGCCGCGGCCTGCAGCCCACAGCGCAGCATGCCTTCGTCCATCTCCCGGGCCTCGATCTGCCCGGCGCTGCGCGCTTTGGCGAACCACGGGTCATAGAACGGCGGCGAGTCCAGGGAGACGAATCCGTAGTAGGCCCGCTTGACCTTGCCCGCGGCGCAAAGTAGTCCAAGGTCGGGTCCGCCATAGGTGACCACTGTCAGGTCCTTGACGTCGGTGCGCAGCATGGCGCGCACTAACGCCATCGGCTTGCGCCGCGACCCCCAGCCGCCGATGCCGATGGTCATGCCGCTACGCAGCCCGGCAACGGCTTCGTCGAGAGTGGTTCTCTTGTCGCTCAAGGCTTCTCACCCTTCGTCGTACCGGCGAATGCGTCGCGGTGCTCGTCGGCCACCCCGGCGAGGTTGAGCTCGAACGTAAAGCCTTGTTCCATCCGGTAACTCGAGTTGACCCGCTGCACGTCGATCAAGTTCAGCGCCTCTTTGGCCGCGCGGATCACGCGAGTGTCCTTGGCGGCGATGTCGCGGGCGACCCGCAGAGCGGCCTCGTCGAGTTCGTCTCGGGGGACCACCTCGTGTACCGAACCGAAGTGGTGCAGGGTCGCGGCGTCCACGGTGGCGGCGGTGAAGAACAACCGTCGCATCATGTGCTGCGGGACCAGTCGCGACAAGTGGGTGGCCGCGCCCAGTGCACCGCGTTCCACCTCCGGCAACCCGAAGGTGGCGTCGTCGGATGCCACGATGACGTCGGCGTTGCCGACCAGGCCGATGCCGCCGCCGACGCAGAACCCGTTCACCGCGGCGATCACCGGAACGGCGCATTCATACACCGCGCGGAAGGCGTGGAAGCAGCCGCGGTTGGCATCGATCAGCGCGGTGAATCCCTCGGTGCGCTGCATCTCTTTGATGTCGACGCCGGCGTTGAATCCGCGACCCTCGGCACGCAGGATCACTGCGTGGGTCTCGGGGTTCGCGCCGGCGGCAGTGATCGCGTCGCCGAGTTCGAACCAGCCGCGCGACGGGATGGCGTTGACGGGCGGGTAGTTAACGGTGACCGCGACTATGCCCGGTTCGGTGCTGGTGGATGTAATGGTCAATTGGCACTTCCTCGTGAAATTGAGGCCGACTACCTAAGCAAGCACTTGCTTGGTACGCTAGCACAGTGACTCGCGCCGAAGCATCCGCCATCAATCTGGGATTGGCCGGGCGGGTGGTTCTGGTGACGGGCGGTGTCCGCGGGGTGGGCGCGGGAATCAGTGCGGTATTCGCCGAACAGGGCGCGACGGTGATCACCTGCGCGCGCCGTGCCGTCGAGGGGTTGCCGTATGAATTTCACGCCTGCGATATCCGCGAAGAGGACCAGGTCAAGTCGCTGATTGACGCGATCGTCGAGCGGCATGGACGGCTCGACGTCGTCGTCAACAACGCCGGCGGATCGCCCTATGTGCTGACCGCGGAGTCCAGTCCTAAGTTCAACCGCAAGATCATTGAGCTCAATCTCATTGGCGCGCTGTTGGTTTCGCAGTTCGCCAACGAGAAGATGCAGACCCAGCCGGGCGGTGGTTCGGTCGTCAACATCTGCAGCCTCAGCGGGCGGCGGCCATCCCCGGGCACCGGCGCATACGGCGCGGCGAAGGCCGGCCTGGAAAGCCTCACCCAGACGCTGGCGGTGGAGTGGGGACCCAAGGTCCGGGTGAATGCCTGCGTCGTCGGCATGGTCGAGACCGAACAGGCCGACTTGTTCTACGGCGACGCCGAGTCGATCGCCGCGATTTCCAAGAATGTGCCACTGGGCCGGATGGCCAAACCCGAGGACGTCGGTTGGGCAGCAGCCTTTCTGGCCTCCGACGCGGCGTCCTACATCAGCGGTGCTTCGCTCGAGGTGCACGGGGGCGGCGAGCCGCCGCACTATCTGGCCACCACGAACGCCAGCGCGGTCAAGTAGAAGATCCAAGGAGATGGGCAGCTAATGGGAATAGTCGACGGCCGTGTCGTCATCGTCACCGGAGCGGGCGGCGGGATCGGTCGCGCGCATGCACTGGCCTTCGCGGCCGAAGGTGCGCGCGTAGTCGTCAACGACATTGGCGTGGGTCTGGACGGGTCACCGGCAAGCGGCGGCAGTGCCGCGCAGAGCGTGGTCGACGAGATCACTGCTGCCGGAGGCGAAGCCGTCGCCAACGGATCCAACATCGCGGACTGGGACCAAGCCGCCGCGCTGGTTCAGACCGCGGTCGACACGTTCGGCGGACTCGACGTCCTGGTGAACAATGCCGGGATTGTGCGCGACCGGATGATGGCCAACACCAGCGAAGAAGAGTTCGACGCGGTCATCGCTGTGCACCTCAAGGGCCACTTCGCCACGATGCGTCATGCCGCGTCGTACTGGCGAGGGTTGTCCAAGGAGGGCAAAACCGTTGACGCACGGATCATTAACACCAGCTCGGGTGCGGGCCTGCAGGGCAGTGTCGGGCAGGGCAACTACAGCGCCGCCAAGGCCGGCATCGCGGCCATGACGCTGGTAGCCGCCGCCGAAATGGGCCGATACGGCGTCACGGTCAACGCGATCGCGCCGTCGGCCCGGACCCGCATGACCGAGACCGTCTTCGCGGAGATGATGGCAACGCAGGACCAGGCGTTCGACGCGATGGCACCGGAAAACGTTTCGCCCATTGTCGTTTGGCTGGGCAGCGTCGAATCACGCGACGTCACCGGGAAGGTGTTCGAGGTCGAGGGTGGCAAGATCCGCGTCGCCGAGGGCTGGGCGCACGGCCCGCAGATCGACAAGGGCGACCGGTGGGATCCCGCCGAGCTTGGCCCGGTCGTCGCCGACCTGCTGGCCAAGGCGCGGCCGCCGGTCCCGGTCTACGGCGCCTAGGACGTTATTTCTGGCGGACGCGAACACCGATGTCGTATTGTCAGTGTGTCCAACACGGATACGACACCATCGGAAAACTTGGCACGACGGGCGTATCTCGTGCGTCGTGCCCGATCGAAAAGCGGCGCTGTGATGACGAAACCGTTGATCGCCCCAACTCGAGTTGTGCGGGACTATTTACATAATTCCTTGGTGTGGAACGATTTTCTTGCCCAGGGCGGCCTGGTCGACGGCGACGTCGTCATCGTCACCCCGGTCAAGGCCGGCACCACGTGGACCCAGCGGATAATCCAGCAGATATTGCACAACGGGGACGAGACCGAAGGCACTCTTTCAGACACCTCGCCGTGGCTCGAATCCAGCTGGGGCGATCACGACGGAATGCTCGACGTGCTCAAGCGACAGCAGGCGGCGGGCAGCAGGCGAGTGATCAAGTCGCACCTGCCCGCGGATGCTCTGCCTCTTGCCCGCGAGGCCCGGTACGTGTTTGTCGGCAGAAACGGCAAGGACGCCGCGATTAGCTTTCACAACATGATCTATCACTACTCCGAGTCGACACTGGCGAAAATCAACCGGATCTACGCGCAGTGGTCGGGTAGTTCGACGCCGTTGGTGATCCCGCAGGACGTGCAAGCCTTCTTCGACCTGTGGCTCGACACCGGCGGCTATGGCTGTTCGGACCTGTTCGACATCGTGCGGTCATGGTGGAAGCTGCGCGGCGAGCCGAACGTATTGCACCTGCACTACCGCGATCTGACCGATGACCTGACCGGTCAGATCGCCCGGATCGCCGGGTTCTTGGGCATCGATCCCGCATCGCTGCGCACCGACGTCATCGCCGAGCATTGCTCGTTCGACTATATGAGCGGCCGGGCGGAAAAGATGGCGCCGTTTAACGGGGCGCACATGTCCAGCGCCAAAGCCTTCTTTCCCAAGGGGCCCAAGCGTGATTACCGCGACGAGCTGACGGCGGCGCAAGTCGCGCGCTTCGACCAGGTCGCATTGCACGAGCTGGGCGTGTCGTGCGCCGGCTGGCTGGAAACGGGCGAACTCTCCGTCACCGGCTGACCGGCGCGGCTGCGCTGCCGGACACCGCCAGCCCGTCGAGGTCGTCACCCCAATCTCGTTGCAGCAGAACGCCATCGGCGATGCGTCGCAGGGCGGCGTCGAACTCCTCGTCATTCGGCAGCTCGACGGAGCCGGACGACGCTGCCAGATGCTCGACGAGCCGCCGCCGGACCAGGCCGGCCAGGGAGTCGACCTGCCGCAGCCCATTCGCGGTCAGAACGAGCCGGTCCCCGTCGCGTGACGCGTAACCGGTTTCGACGAGGCGGTCGAAGAGTGGTTCGAGAACTTGATGAGGCAGGTGCAGGTGGGTGGCGATGTCGGCGAGCCGGGCCGCCTCGAACCATCGCTCGTACTGGTAAATCCGCAACACTCCCCACAGCCCGGCTACGTCGAGCGGACAACCCGGCTGCTCGGCGAGATCGCCCAGGGGCAGCTCGGGCGCCTCGTCCAACAGGCGTCCGACCGCGATCTCCAAAACATCCTGAGGCGTCTTGATTCTCGGCACGGCGAAGCCGTCTCCCAGGCAGCTGGGGCTGTCGTGGATCGCGTTCAGTGGCGCCTCGCGCAGAAACAGCGCGAGGACGAATCCCACCAGCGCGATGAAGGCCGCGCACAGAAACATTTGTCCCAGCGACCCGGCGTAAGCCCGGACCACCGAGGCTGCGACATCCTGAGGAAGCCGATGGAGAGCGGCCGGCGAATGCACGGCGTCGGCCGGCAGGCCGCGCGACGCCAGGGTTGATCCCATGCGCCGGTTCAGAAAGTTGGCGAACAGCGCCCCGAGTATCGCCGCGCCGAAAGCTCCACCCACCAAACGGAAGAACGTCACACCCGAGGTGGCCAGGCCCAGGTCCTCGAACCGGGAGGTGCTCTGCACGATCAGGATCAGCACCTGCATGGAGAAGCCGATCCCGGCACCCAGGACGACGAGGTAGCAGAACTGCACCAGCCAAGGCGTCGACTCGTCCATCCGCGCCATCAGCAAGAAGCCGACAGCCATCAATGCCGTTCCGGCGAGCGGAAAGATCTTGTACCGGCCGGTCCGGCCGACCAGGGTGCCCGCGGCCAGCGAGGTGGTCAGCAGCCCGACCACCATGGGCAGCGTGCGCAGACCCGAGATGGTCGGCGAGGCGCCGTCGACGTAGCGCAGGTACATCGGCACGAAGGTGAGTGCGCCCAGCATCGCGAATCCGACCAACAACGACAGCAGGGAACACACCGAGAACACCGGGCTGCGAAACAGTCGGGGCGGCAGGATGCCCGCGGGGGCCCGGCTTTCCACTCGGACGAAGACGAGCAGCGCCAGCGCGGCGCCGCCGAACAGCGCGATGATCGGGACCGAGCCCCACGGGTAGGTGGTTCCGCCCCAACTCGTGGCCATGATCAAAGCCGTAGTGGCCAGGGCGATTATCACGATGCCGACGTAATCGATGGCCGGTTTGGGGCGCCGGGGCAGCACCGGGATGGTCGCGGCGGCTACGGCGAGAACCACGATGGAGCTCGGCACGTTGACCCAGAACGCCCACCGCCAGTTCAGGTAGTCGGTGAAGAACCCGCCGAGCAACGGGCCGGCGACGGTGGCGACACCGAACACCGCCCCGAGGATGCCCTGATAGCTGCCGCGGTCCCGGATCGGGAACACCTCGCCGACCAGTGCCGCGGCGGTCACCGACGTCGCCCCCGCGCCGATACCCTGCACCACGCGCGAAAGTGCCAACATGGTCATCGTTTCGGAGGACGCGCACAGCGCCGAGCCGATCAGAAAGACCACCACGGCACTTTCCAGCACCCGCTTGCGGCCCAGCAGGTCACCGAGCTTGCCGGCTGCCGGTACGACGACGATGCCCCCGAGCAGATAGGCGGCAACGGCCCACGATTGCTGACCGGAGCCGCCCAGGTCTTCCACGATCGTCGGCAATGCGGGCACCACCACCGCCTGGCCCATTGCCGCGATCAACACCCCGAGCGACAGCGCCGCGAAAAGGAGGCCGCGCCGCGCGGGGCTGATCGCCGGCGTGCAGGGGAGCAGGGGAACGGAATCGGAGGTCGCGGGTGCGGCCGGTCTCGTCATCACTGCGCTCCCGTCGATGTCGGAGCCCCGCATGGGTTCGCCACGTTCGTTCTAGCAGTTGGACGCGGTCGTGTCCTGTTGTTGGCGGGTCTTCACGCGAAGGCATGCGGCCGGCACGGCGCGGACGGTCGGCCGACGCTCCCGGTGTACGGGGGCCCAGGCCTACGGGTCGCAGATGACGATCGGGATCACCCGCTCGGTCCACGACCGGTAGTCGCCGAACGACGGGTACATGGCGTCCAACTTCGGCCAATATTCTGCACGCTCCGCCTCGGTGGCGTCGCGTGCCGTCAACTGCAGGACTTCGTCCTTAATCTGTACCGAGACTTTGGGATTGGCCTTGAGGTTGAGATACCACATAGGGTGCTTGTCGCTACCGCCCCGTGATGCGACCAGGATCACCCGGTTGCCCTCGCGCAGGTAGAGCAGCGGGCTCACCCGGGGCTCACCGGTCTTGCGACCTGTCGTCGTCAGTAGAGCGACGGGCGCCTTCTGGAAGACGCCGCCGAGCTTTCCGTTGCTGATCTTGTAGATCCACGCGTTGCCCTTCGACATCCACTTGATGAAGAAGCCGACGGCGGGTGAGTTGAGAGATTTTGGTTTTTCCATGTCGTAGTCCCTAGCGCTGAATGAAGGGGTGGAACCGGACCCTGATGTGGTGGATTTCTGCTTCCCCGCTTGGGCTTTCGGCGGGGATCACGAACGTCTCGTCAACCCGTGCGCCGACGCGGCGTCCACCGAACGCCGCCTTGGTCAGCACGTTGTATTGGGCACTTACCTCGTCACCGTTGATGGAATAGTCCGGCGGCGTGGTCCCGGCGAGCAACCGGTACTGCGGTCCGCGAGTGAGGCTGCGCCGCAGGTGATTTCCGGAGAAGCCGTTCTTGAATCCCTGCTCGATGCGGGTGCACCCCGGCGCGAACGGAACCGCATCGCCGGCGTGGCTGACTAGGGCGTCGATATATGCCTGCGCCGCGGCGATACGGTTCTTCTCCGAAACCGGCTTTGTGACAAGCACTTCTGGTGCTAGATGCGCTCGATGATGGTGCCGGTGGACAGCGCGCCGCCCGCACACATCGTGATCAGCGCGGTGGTCTGATCGGTGCGCTCCAGTTCGTGCAGCGCGGTGGTGATCAGCCGGCTGCCGGTGCTGCCCACGGGATGGCCCAACGCGATCGCGCCGCCGTTGACGTTCACCTTGTCCATGTCGGGGTTGTGCACCCGCGCCCAGGACAGCACGACCGAGGCGAAGGCCTCGTTGATCTCGGTGATGTCGATGTCGCCCATCTTCATCCCGGCCTTCTCCAGCACCTTGGCGGTCGACTGCACCGGCCCGTCCAGGTGGTAGTACGGCTCGGCGCCAACGAGCGCCTGGCTGATGATGCGGGCCCGCGGCTTCAGGCCCAGTGCCTTGGCCTTGTCCTCGTCCATCCATAGCACCGCGGCCGCGCCGTCGGAGATCTGCGACGACGTACCCGCCGTGTGGATCCCGCCCTCGATCACCGGCTTCAGCGAGGCCAGACCCTCCAGCGTGGTCTCGCGCAGGCCCTGGTCCTTGGTCACGACGTGACCGTCGCTGGTCGGCTGCTTGTTCTCGTCAAGCACCGGCGCCTCGATGCCGCTGATCTCGCGGTCGAACCGGCCTTCGGCCCACGCCTGCTGGGCCTTGCGCTGCGAGTCGAAGCCGAACTGGTCGATGTCCTCGCGGCTGATGCCGCGACGCTTGGCGATGCGCTCGGCGGCGGTGAACTGATCCGGCAGATCGATGTCCCACGACGCCGGCCGAAGGATCCCGCGATCGGGTCCGGCGTTGGCGCCCAGCCCAACTCGGCTCATCGCCTCGATGCCGCAGGCGATGCCGATGTCGATGGCACCCACCGCGATCAGGCCCGCGATCAGGCCGTTGGCCTGCTGGCCGCTGCCGCACTGGCAGTCCACGGTCGTAGCGCCCACGTGCTCCGGGAGCCCGGCAACCAGCCAGCTCACCCGGGTGATGTTGTTGGACTGCTCGCCGAACTGCGTGACGCAGCCGCCGATGACTTGCTCGACGTCGCCGGCTTGGATGCCGGCCTTCTCCACGAGAGCCTTCTGCGTGGCGCCCAGTAACTCGGTGGCGTGCAGACCGGACAGCCACCCGTTCCGCTTACCGATGGGGCTACGTGTGGCTTCGACGATGACAGGGTTACCCATTCCGTCAGGCTAGAACACGTTTCATTACTCTGACAAGCGAGGATGCCCGGGCGGCTTTTATCAGCGCAGGAGCCGTGTTTTACTGGCACTAGAACACGTTGCAATTGGCCTTGTAAAAGGAGCGCACGCTACATGGCACCCCCCAACATTCCCGCAGACTTCGACTTTCTGGACCCCGACGTCAACCTGGCCGGGCTGCCGGTTGCGGAGCTCGCCGAGCTACGGAAGGCCGAGCCCATCCACTGGGTGGACATCCCGGGCGGTTCGGGCGGCTTCGAGGACAACGGTTACTGGATTGTCACCAAGCACGCCGACGTCAAGGAGATCTCGCGCCGCAGTGACGTCTTTTCCAGCTGGCAGAACGGCGCTATCCCGACGTGGCCGCCGGAGATGAAGCGTGAGCAGGTGGAGCTGCAGCGCAGCGTCATGCTGAACATGGATGCGCCGCACCACACCCGGCTGCGCAAGATCATTTCCCGCGGGTTCACCCCCCGGGCCATCGGACGGCTGGAAGCCGAGCTCGCCCAACGTGCGGAGAACATCGCTAAAACTGCCGCCGCGGAGGGCAGCGGCGACTTCGTCGAACAGGTCTCGTGTGAGCTACCGCTGCAGGCCATCGCCGGCCTGCTCGGCGTTCCACAGGAGGACCGCGACAAGCTGTTCCGCTGGTCCAACGAGATGACCGGGGGTACGGACCCCGAGTACGCGACGGTCGACCCGGCGCAGTCCTCGATGGAACTGATCACGTACGCGATGGCGATGGCGGCCGAGCGCAACGAGAACCCCACCGACGACATCGTTACGACGCTGGTCCAGGCCGACATCGACGGCGAGAAGCTCTCCGACGACGAGTTCGGTTTCTTCGTGGTGATGCTCGCGGTCGCGGGGAATGAGACCACTCGTAACTCCATCACCCACGGCATGATCGCGATGGCGAACAACCCGGATCAATGGGAGCTGTTCAAGAAGGAGCGCCCGTCGACCACCGCCGACGAGATCATCCGGTGGGCCACCCCGGTGTCGGCCTTCCAGCGCACCGCCAACGAGGACGTCGAGCTGGGTGGTGTGCTGATCAAGAAGGGGCAGCGAGCGGTGATGTCCTACCGGTCGGCCAACTTCGACGAAGAGGTGTTCGACGACCCGCACTCGTTCAACATCCTGCGCGACCCGAATCCGCACGTCGGCTTCGGTGGCACCGGCGCGCACTACTGCATCGGCGCGAACCTGGCCCGGATGACCATCAACCTGATCTTCAACGCGGTCGCCGACCACATGCCGGACCTGAAACCGCTTTCGGAACCCGAACGGCTACGGTCCGGTTGGCTCAACGGCATCAAGCACTGGCAGGTCGACTACACCGGAAAGAGCGCGGTTGCCAACTGATGGACTTCGATCTCACTGCAACGCAGCAGGCTGTCGCCGACGTGGCTACGTCGGTCCTTCAAAAAGATTCGGGCTGGGACGCTTTGGTGCGCGGTGGTGTGACGGCGCTGCCGGTGCCGGAGCGCCTGGGCGGTGACGGCGTAGGTCTGGCCGAGGTTGCCACGGTGCTGACCGAGGTCGGCCGGCACGGCGCCATCACGCCGGCATTGGCCACCCTGGGCTTTGGCGTGGTGCCGCTGGTGGATCTGGCCTCCGAAGAACAGCAGGAACGGTTCCTGGCCGGTGTCGCCGAGGGCGCAGTATTGACCGCGGCGCTCAACGAGCCCGGCTCGGCGCTGCCCGACCGGCCGGCCACCACATTCGCCGACGGGCGGTTGTCGGGCACCAAAGTCGCTGTGGCATATGCCGAACAAGCGGATTGGATTGTCGTGACCGCCGACAGTGCGGTGGTTGTGGTGTCGCCGAAGGCCGACGGGGTGGAGCTGGTTCGTACCCCGACGTCAAATGGTTCCGATGAGTACACGGTGACCTTCGCCGCGGTCGCGATTCCCGACACCGACGTGCTCGGCGGCGCCACCGCTCGCCGGATCAACGAGCTGGCGCTCGCGGCGATCGGCGCCTTCACCGACGGCCTGGTGGCCGGTGCACTGCGGCTGACCGCCGACTACGTGGCCGGGCGCAAGCAGTTCGGCAAGCCGCTGTCGACCTTCCAGACCGTGGCCGCGCAGTTGGCCCAGGTCTACATCGCTTCGCGCACCATCGGTTTGGCCGCGAAGTCGGTGGTGTGGCGGCTGTCCTTGGGGGGCGAACCTGCCCCCCAATTGCAGGCCGATCTCGATGTGCTCGGATACTGGATCGCGTCGCAGGCCCCGCCGGTGATGCAGACCTGCCATCATTTGCACGGCGGCATGGGTATGGACATCACTTATCCTATGCACCGGTACTACTCCACGATCAAAGACCTGTCCCGCCTGCTGGGCGGGCCATCTCATCGCCTCGATCTGGTGGGAGCGCAATGTTCATAGATCTGACTCCCGAGCAGCGTGCGCTGCAAGCGGAGCTCCGCGAATACTTCTCGAATCTGATTACGCCCGAAGAGGCGAAGGCGATGGAGTCCGACCGGCACAACGAGGCCTATCGCGCGGTGATCCGGCGGATGGGCCAGGACGGCAAGCTCGGGGTCGGTTGGCCAAAAGAGTTCGGCGGCTTGGGGTTCGGCCCGATCGAGCAGTCGATCTTCGTCAACGAGGCGCATCGCGCCGACGTGCCGTTGCCCGCCGTGACGCTGCAGACGGTCGGCCCGACCCTGCAGCAGTACGGCAGCGAGTTGCAGAAGAAGAAGTTCCTACCGGCGATCCTCGCCGGTGAGGTGCACTTCGCGATCGGCTACAGCGAACCCGAGGCGGGAACCGACCTGGCATCGCTGCGGACGTCGGCCGTGCGCCAGGGCGACGAGTACATCGTCAACGGCCAGAAGATGTGGACCACCGGAGGGCATGACGCCGACTACATCTGGCTGGCCTGCCGCACCGACCCGGAAGCCGTCAAGCACAAAGGTATTTCGATCCTGATCGTCGACACCAAGGATCCCGGCTTCTCCTGGACGCCGGTCATCCTCTCCGACGGCGCCCACCACACCAATGCGACGTACTACAACGACGTCCGGGTGCCGGTCGACATGCTCGTCGGCGAGGAGAACGGCGGCTGGCGGCTGATCACCACGCAGCTCAACAACGAGCGGGTGATGCTGGGTCCGGCCGGCCGTACCGCCGGCATCTACGACCGCCTTCATTTCTGGGCGTCCAAGCCGGGCGGGAACGGGGTCACGCCGATCGACCACGATGACGTCAAGCGCGCGCTCGGCGAGATCTACTCGATGTGGCGGATCAACGAGCTGCTCAACTGGCAGGTGGCCGCGGCCGGCGAGGATATCAACGTCGCGGATGCCGCGTCGACGAAAGTCTTTGGTACCGAGAGCATTCAGCGTATCGGCCGGCTGGCCGAGGAGATCGTCGGCAAATACGGCAACCCGGCGGAGCCCGACACCGCCGAGCTGCTCGAATGGCTCGACTCGCAGACCAAGCGAAATCTGGTGATTACCTTCGGTGGAGGCGTGAACGAGGTGATGCGCGAGATGATCGCGGCGGCCGGCCTCAAAGTGCCGAGGGTGCCTCGATGACCGATATCAAGGAAGCGGTCGCGGAGATCACCGCCACCGTTGTCGCCGCCCCGCGCGATGCCCGGGATCCGGTGAATCAGCCGATCATCAACAACTGGGTCGAGGCTCTCGGCGACGCCAACCCGATCTATGTCGACGAGGCCGCCGCCAAGGCTGCAGGTCATCCGGGAATCGTGGCTCCACCGGCCATGATTCAGGTGTGGACGATGTTCGGCCAGGGTGGTGAGCGCCCGACCGACGACCCCATGGGCCCGATCATGCAGCTGTTCGATGACGCCGGCTACATCGGCGTGGTCGCGACCAACTGCGAGCAGACCTACCACCGGTATCTACGTCCCGGTGAGCAGGTCACGATCCATTCCGAGATGCGTGACGTCGTCGGCCCGAAACAGACCGGGCTCGGTGAGGGCTGGTTCATCAACCAGCACATCACCTGGCGGGTGGGTGACGAAGATGTAGCCGAGATGGCTTGGCGCATCCTGAAATTCAAACCTCGCGAGGATTCGGCTACCGATACCGCCTCCGTCCCTGCCGACCTGGACGCCGATGCCATGATGCGTCCGGCGATGTCGCGTGACACCGCCTTCTTCTGGGAGGGCGTCAAAGCCCACGAGTTGCGCGTCCAGCGGCGGCCCGACGGTATCCTGCAGCACCCGCCGGTGCCGGCCGTGTGGCAGGACAAAGCCGACCCCATTGACTTCGCGGTGGCCAGTGGTCGTGGCACGTTGTACAGCTATGTGGTGCACCACGCGCCGAAGGTGCCGGGCCGCACGCTGCCCTTCGTAATCGCGCTGGTCGAACTGGAAGAGGGCGTTCGTATGCTCGGCGAGCTGCGTGGGGTCGACCATGCCGCAATCAAGATCGGAATGCCGGTTCGCGCAACCTACATCGACTTCCCGGCCGGTGAGTCCGGCCCAGCGTGGAGCCTGTACGCCTGGGAGCCGGACGCATGAGCGCACCTGTCGTGGAGGTGGGCACCGTACTGCCCGAACTCAAGCTCGAAGGCACCCCCACCTTCATCATCTCAACGGCGTTGGCCACCAGGGACTTTCAGGATGTGCACCATGACCGGGACCTGGCGCAGGCCAAGGGTTCCAAGGACATCTTCGTCAACATCCTGACCGACACGGGGCTGGTACAGCGCTACGTCACCGACTGGGCGGGACCGACGGCCCTGATCAAATCGATCGGGCTGCGGCTTGGAGTGCCGTGGTATGCCTACGACACCGTTACCTTTTCCGGTGAGGTAACCGCCGTCGAAGACGGCCTGATCACGTTGAAGGTGTTCGGCCGCAACAGTCTTGGCGATCACGTCATCGCGAACGTGACGCTCACGATCGGGGGTGCCTGATGTTGTCGGGTAAGGCCGCGATCGTCGGCATCGGTGCCACCGACTTCTCCAAGGACTCCGGCCGCAGTGAGCTACGGCTGGCGGCCGAGGCGGTTCTGGATGCGCTGGACGACGCGGGCCTTAGCCCGTCCGACGTCGACGGGTTGACCACCTTCACGATGGACACCAATAACGAGACCGCGGTGGCGCGCGCGACCGGCATCGGTGACCTGAAATTCTTCGCCCAGACCGGTTATGGCGGGGGTGCGGCGTGCGGGACCATCCTGCATGCGGCGATGGCCGTGGCGACCGGTGTGGCCGACGTCGTCGTCGCCTACCGCGCGTTCAACGAACGCTCGGGCATGCGCTTCGGCCAGGTGCAGACCAGGCTCGTGGGAAATGCTGGTGTGCAGGCTGATTCGACCGCTGCCGACAACTCGTTCTCGTATCCGCATGGGCTATCGACACCGGCGGCACAGGTTGCGATGATCGCCCAGCGGTACATGCACTGGTCCGGGGCGACCAGCCGCGACTTCGGCGCTATCTCGGTGGCCGACCGCAAGCACGCCGCCAAGAACCCCAAGGCGTACTTTTACGAGAAGCCGATAACCATTGAGGATCACCAGAATTCGCGGTGGATCGCCGAACCGCTGCGGCTGTTGGACTGCTGCCAGGAGACCGACGGAGCCGTCGCAATTGTGGTGACGTCGCCGGAGCGGGCGAAGGACCTCAAGCAGCGGCCGGCGATCATCGAGGCGGCGGCTCAGGGGTCCAGCCCCGACCAGTACACGATGGTCAGCTACTACCGCCCCGAATTGGGTCTCCCCGAGATGGGGTTGGTCGGTCAGCAGATGTGGCAGCAGTCCGGTCTCAAGCCGACCGACATCCAGACCGCGATCCTCTATGACCACTTCACGCCCTTCACGCTGATCCAGTTGGAGGAGTTGGGTTTCTGCGGTCGCGGCGAGGCCAAGGACTTCATCGCCAATGGGGCGGTCGAGATGGGCGGGCGGCTGCCGATCAATACCCACGGCGGCCAACTCGGCGAGGCCTACATCCACGGCATGAACGGCATCGCGGAGGGTGTGCGGCAGCTGCGGGGCACATCGGTGAACCCGGTGCCCGACGTCGAGCACGTACTCGTCACCGCCGGAACGGGTGTGCCCACCTCCGGTCTGATCCTCGGCTAGCTCTCTACTCCTGCATACGCCCGGCTGGACGGGCGTTCGGCGCCCAACGCTCGGCTAGCCGGGCTCTCGACAGCTGAAGTGACGGCAGCGGTTTGGCGTGCGACTCTGCGCTTGTGGGTGGGCCGTTTATCGGGAGCGAAGCCGTTGCGGCTGGATTGCTGAGCAAGAGCCAGTTGGAGACGCGCTACTTACGGCTCTTTCGAGGCGTCTACATCGATCGCGACGCCGACATCACCGTAGCGGTGCGCGCCGAGGCCGGGTGGTTGTGGACCGGACGTCGGGGAGTTGTAGCGGGGTTCTCGGCGGCCGCGTTGCACGGGAGCAAGTGGGTCGACGACAGACGAGCCGTGGAGCTGATCCATGACAACCACCATTGCCCGGCGGGGATACAGCTGCACAGAGACGTTGTCGAGGCGGACGAAATCGAAATGATCGACGGCCTCGCGGTGACATCCCCGACGAGAACAGCGCTGGACCTCGGTTGCTGGCATCCAACCACGACCGCCGTGGCGGGTATAGACGCGTTGGCTGGAGCGACGGAAATCAAGGCGGCTGACGTAGAGCTGCTGGCCCGCAGGTACGGGGGACGCCGGGGCATCGCGCGAGCACGACGGGCGGCGGATCTCTTCGATGGCGGGGCACAGTCCCCGAAGGAGTCGTGGCTTCGCATCGTGCTGATCGAGGCCGGCTTGCCGCGGCCGCAAACGCAGATTCCGGTGTTAGACGAATGTGGCAGTGCCTTCGCGTATTTGGACATGGGGTGGGAAGAGTTGAAAGTCGCCGTGGAGTACGACGGCGATCAGCACCGCAGCGATCGAAGGCAATACAGCTGGGACATCCGGCGACTGGAAACGCTCGAGCGGCTCGGCTGGATTGTCGTCCGAATAGTCGCGGGGGACCGGCCTGGCGACATCGTTCGCAGGGTTCGTGCCGCGCGTGCCGACCGAGTCCCCCGCTAGCCGGGAGCACGAACTCTCAGGCCCGGCTAGCGGGGCGCTCGGCCGAAAGGCAGCAAACGCAATTACGCCGGGAGGAGCTCGACGCCGGACAGCACCACGGCGTTCTCGCGGGCCGGCGCGACCACGCTGGCCACGAAACGGCCGTCGTCTTTCCAGATGCCGACCTTGAGCGTCTCGCCCGGGAACGCGACACCGGCAAAGCGCGCACCGTACGCGGCCACTGCACCAGCGTCGCCGTCCAGCAATGCGTCGGTGATGGCCTTGCAGGTCATGCCGTAGGTGCACAGGCCATGCAGGATCGGCTGGGGAAAGCCTGCGGCAGCAGCGAATTCGGGGTCAGAATGCAGCGGATTACGGTCGCCGCACAGCCGGTACAGCAGCGCCTGCTGCGGCAGGATCGCCAAGTCCACCTCGAGGTCCGGAGCCCGATCGGGCGCGCCGTCCGACGACGACGGCCCGCGCTCGCCACCGAATCCACCTTCACCGCGGGCGAAGATCGACCGCCGCTGCGTCCACAGCACGGTGCCGTCGGGCGCGGTCGCCGTCGTCTCGCTCCAGATCACCGCGGCCTTGCCCTTGTCCCAGATATCGGTGAACCGGGTGACGGCCGTGGCCGAACCCGACGGCGGCAGCGGCCCGGGCACCTCGATGCGCTCGCTGGCGTGCAGCACCTTGCTCAGCTCTATGTCGATGCCGGGGAACTGCACCGTCGGCGGCTTGGTCATGTGGAACGACGCCGCGACATTGCCGAACGTCGGCAGGACCTGCGGGGTGTCGTCGACCAGGTAGCGCAGCTCGCGTGGATCCATCGGATCGGCGCCCGCGCCCAGCCCCAGGTGATACAGCTGAATATCGCTACTGGACCAAGAGAATTCGAGCGGCTCCAGCTCGGCGGCCAGCGCGACGTCCACGTCGATCGGCATGTCAGTTCTCTCCTGCGATGTGCAGCGCGGCGAGGTACCCGAAGGTCATCGCCGGCCCGATGGTGCCGCCCGGACCCGGATAGGTGTGCCCCATGACCGGTGCGCTGACGTTGCCCGCGGCGTAGAGGCCATCGATGATGCTGCCGTCGTCGCGCAGCGCGCGGCCGTGAACATCGGTGCGGATGCCGCCCTTGGTGCCCAGATCGCCGGGCACCATCTTGGCGGCGTAATACGGCGCGTGGGTCAGCTCGCCGAGGTTGGGGTTGGGCTTGTTGGTGGGGTCGCCGTAGTACTTGTCATAGGCGCTCTCACCACGGTGGAAGTCCTCGTCGACTCCGGAGCGGGCAAAGCCGTTGAACCGCGCCACGGTCGCGGTGAACGCGGCGACGGGTAAGCCCGCCTTCTCGGCCAGCTCTTCGAGTGTGTCGGCCTTGATGATGACGCCGGATTCCATCCACTTAGTCGGAATGCGCTGTCCGGGCTGCAGTCCCGCGAAGATGTAGCGGTCCCGGTACTGCTGGTCGAACACCAGCCACGCGGGAATGTTCTCGCCCGGCCCGGGGCCCTGGCCGAATTCGCCGCCGTACATGTGGTGGCAGGCCTCGACGTAGGGCATCGACTCGTTCATGAACCGCTTGCCGGACATGTTGACGATGATCGACCCCGGCGAGTTGCGCTCCGACAACGCGAACCACGGCGCGCCCACCAGCGGAACCGTGGGCCCCCACCAGGCGTCTTCCATGATATCCAGTGCGGCGCCGAGCTTTTCGCCCGCGATGATGCCGTCACCGGTGTTGGCCTTGGCCCCGACCGTCCACTCGGTAGTGATCGGCGCGCGCTGGTACTTCACCCGCATCTGCTCGTTGTGCTCGAAGCCGCCGCTGGCCAGGATCACGCCGCGCCGGGCCCGGATCAGCTGCGGATCAGCGGATTCCGCCGAACCGGTGGCGCGTACATACACTCCGCGCACCACGCCGTCCTCGACGTACAGATCGGTCAAAGCGGTATTCAGCTGCACCGGAACCCCGGCGCGCTGCAACCCGATCCGCAACGGGGCGATCAGGGCACGGCCCATACCGACCAGGTTCTTACCGGTCGACTTCGCCCACATGGTGCGCGCCCCGACCTTCAAGCTACGCAGCACCCCCCGCGGGTGTCGCTTCAGCATGTTCAGCCGCACGTAATCCTGCTGCATCACAACCACATTGAGGGGCACCTTGCCATAAGCAGGCTCGAGCCCGGCTTCGTCTTCACCGAGCTTGCGCGCGTCGAACGGCTTGGGCTCGATCGAGCGCCCCTCCGCCCGGCCGCCGGGCGCCTCGGGGTAGTAGTCCGAGTACTTCGGCACCCAACACATCTTCAGCGGCGTGTTCTTGAGCACGAACGACAGCATCTCGGGACCGCGCTGCAGGTAGGTGTCGATCCGCTCCGGCTCGACCACTTTGCCGACGATTCCGTGTAGGTAGGTGCGGGCGGCCTCGGGCGTGTCACGGACGCCGTCGCGCTTGAGGACCTCGTTGTTCGGGATCCAGACGCCGCCCCCTGAGCGTGCGGTGGAGCCGCCGAAATGCGGGGCCTTCTCGATGACTAATGTCGAAAGGCCTCGGTGCGCGGCGGCGAGGGCAGCCACCATGCCGGCTCCGCCGCTTCCGACCACGACGACGTCGTACTCCTGCGCTGTCATGTAGAACACGTTATAGAATTGCCCGGGCTGGCCGCTACCGGCCCGGTCAAACGGACGAGGGGACTTCGGTAAATGCTCAGTGTTGCGACCCGCGACGAGCTGGCGGCCGACCTGGCGCAGGCCGAGCGCAGCCGTGAACCGATCGCTCCGTTAACGTCCGCGCACCCGGATATCGACGTTGTCGACGCCTACGAGATCCAGCTGATCAATATCCGCCAGCGGGTTGCTGAGGGTGCGCGGGTGCTGGGCCACAAAGTCGGCCTGTCCAGCAAGGCGATGCAGCAGATGATGGGCGTCGACGAGCCGGACTACGGTCACCTGCTCGACGAGATGCAGGTGTTTGAGGACGTCCCGGTCAAGGCGGACCGCTTCCTCTACCCGCGAGTCGAGGTGGAAGTCGGTTTCATCCTGGCTGCCGACCTGCCGGGCGCCGGGTGCACTGAGGAGGATGTGCTGGCGGCCACCGAAGCCCTGGTGCCCTCGATCGAGTTGATCGATACCCGGATCACCGACTGGAAGATCGCGTTGTGTGACACCATCGCCGACAACGCCTCCTCGGCCGGTTACGTGCTGGGCAAGGCCCGGGTGTCACCCGCGGACATCGACGTCACGGCGATCGATGCGGTGCTGACCCGCAATGGTGAGGTGATCGCCGAGGGCCGCAGCGATGCCGTGCTGGGCAATCCGGTGACGGCGGTGGCATGGCTGGCCCGCAAGGTGGAAAGCTTTGGGGTACGGCTGCGTCAAGGTGACGTCGTGCTTCCGGGTTCTTGCACCAAGGCGATCGATGCCCGCCCCGGCGACGACTTCGTCGCCGAATTCACCGGTCTCGGCTCGGTCCGATTGTCGTTCGAATAGGCTCGGATTAGTTTTGAATCAGTTGATTTAACGCCTGAAAGAGCAGCGAAAGGCAGCATCATGCCGTCAAAGGCGAGTGTGGCGATTGTCGGGTCGGGAAATATCAGCACCGATCTGCTTTATAAGCTCCTGCGGTCCGACTGGCTCGAACCGCGCTGGATGGTGGGCATCGACCCGCACAGCGAGGGCCTGGCGCGGGCCCGCACGCTGGGTTTGGAGACCACCCATGAGGGGGTGGACTGGCTGCTGGCGCAGTCGGAGAAACCCGACCTGGTGTTCGAGGCCACCAGCGCCTACGTGCACCGCGACGCGGCGCCCAAATACGAGGCCGCCGGGATCCGGGCCATTGATTTGACGCCGGCCGCGGTGGGTCCGGCGGTGATTCCGCCGGCGAACCTGCGCCAGCACCTGGACGCCCCGAATGTCAACATGATCACCTGTGGCGGGCAGGCCACCATCCCGATCGTGTACGCGGTCAGCCGCGTGGTGGCGGTGCCCTACGCCGAGATCGTCGCGTCGGTGTCGTCGGTGTCCGCCGGGCCGGGCACCAGGGCCAACATCGACGAGTTCACCAAGACCACCAGCAAGGGCGTGCAGACCATCGGTGGAGCCGCGCGGGGCAAGGCGATCATCATCTTGAACCCGGCCGATCCGCCGATGATCATGCGCGACACCATCTTCTGCGCGATCCCCGCCGACGCCGACCGCGACGCGATCGCCCAGTCCATCAAGGACGTGGTCGCCGAGGTGCAAACCTACGTGCCCGGATACCGGTTGCTCAACGAGCCGCAGTTCGACGAGCCGTCGGTGGTCAACGGTGGCCACCACGTGGTCACGACGTTCGTCGAGGTCGAGGGTGCCGGTGATTATCTGCCGCCGTATGCCGGCAATCTCGACATCATGACCGCGGCGGCCACCAAGGTCGGCGAAGAGATCGCCAAGGAAACGCTGGCGGTCACAGGAGCGCAGGCATGAGTACCCGCGCCGTCGACGATGCAGAGCGCAGCGATGCGAAGGAGTGGCGCCATGAGTGAAGTCTTCTTCAACCCGGTGTGGGACGTGCGGATGACCGACACCTCGCTGCGCGACGGCTCCCACCACAAACGCCACCAGTTCAGCACCGATGAAGTCCAGGCGATCGTGGCGGCCCTGGACGCGGCCGGGGTGCCGGTGATCGAGGTGACCCACGGCGACGGGCTGGGCGGCTCGTCGTTCAACTACGGCTTCTCCAAAACCCCCGAACAAGAACTGATCAAACTGGCCGCCGAAACGGCCACCGACGCCAAGATCGCGTTCTTGATGCTGCCGGGGGTGGGCACCAAAGAGGACATCAAGGAGGCGCAGAACAACGGCGGGTCGATCTGCCGCATCGCCACCCACTGCACCGAGGCCGACGTGTCGATCCAGCACTTCGGGCTGGCCCGCGAACTCGGCCTGGAAACCGTCGGGTTTCTGATGATGGCCCACACCATCACCCCGGAGAAACTGGCCGCCCAAGCCCGCATCATGGCCGACGCCGGCTGCCAATGCGTCTACGTCGTCGACTCCGCCGGCGCCCTGGTGCTCGACGGTGTCGCCGAGCGGGTGTCAGCGCTGGTCGCCGAACTCGGCGACGACGCCCAGGTCGGCTTCCACGGGCACGAGAACCTCGGGCTCGGCGTGGCCAACTCGGTGGAAGCCGTGCGCGCGGGAGCCAAGCAGATCGACGGCAGCGTGCGCCGCTTCGGCGCCGGCGCGGGCAACGCGCCCGTGGAGGCCCTGATCGGGGTGTTCGACAAAATCGGCATCAAGACCGGCATCGACTTCTTCGACATCGCCGACGCCGCCGAAGACGTGGTACGCCCGGCCATGCCCGCCGAATGCCTGCTCGACCGCAACGCACTGATCATGGGCTACTCCGGGGTCTACTCCAGCTTCCTCAAACACGCCGTCCGCCAAGGCGAACGCTACGGCGTCCCCGCCCACGAACTCCTGCACCGCGCCGGCCAACGCAAACTCATCGGCGGCCAAGAAGACCAACTCATCGACATCGCCCTAGAAATCAAACGCGAGCAAGAAAACGGCACCGCGGTCACGCACTAACAACACTGCATTCGAGCAGGGCACACGTTGCTCTCAAACACAGTCGGGGCACAGCCCGGGCACAGTTGTCGCGCGTAGCGTGACGCGCATGAGGACGACATTCACCACAAGCGGCATGGGTCGCCGCGGACTGTACGGCCTGATCGCCGGGGGGCTACTCACCGCAACCGCTGCCACCGTGATCGCACTGCCGGTCGCAAGCGCGGATCCCTGCAACCAGACCGTGGGCCAATCCATCGATGCGTACCTGTCGCGGCATCCCGACGTGAAGGCGACGCTGTCCGCCAAGTCTCAGGCTGAGGGCGGCGGCCCCAACGTGATCGACTACCTGAATCGGCATCCGGATGTCCGCCAGCGGCTGATCAACCTGTCCCAGCAGTGCACCTCGTAGCGCGCGGATCGGCTTAGTCTGTCAAGTCGGCAAACCCCGGCGACGACACGCGGGAATGTTCGCCATTGACGAAAAAGTAGAACACGTTCTAGCGTCTAGGCGTGTTCTCTAATCCCCTTACTGACGCGATCGCCGAAGCCGAGAAGCTGGTAGCCGCCGCGCCCTTCATCGAGACCGAAGCCGACCTGCTCGAAGGGATGCAGTACCTGGCCGGCGGTATCTCGGCGTGCATCCATATGGCCGTCGACTACGATCGCGACCATCCCTTCCTGCAATCGGGCACCGGGCCATTCACCAAGATGGGTCTGGACAATCCCGACACTCTGTATTTCGGCACCCGCGTGCACGCCAACCACGACTACGTCGTCACCGGTGTCCGCGGTACCACCACCGACTTGAGCTTCCAGCTGCTCGGCGGTGAGTACACCGACGACAACGTGCCCGCCAGCCAGGCCGCGTTCGATGACCGCGAACTGGAGATCGCCGCCGACGGCACCTTCGAGTGGCGGGTGCGACCCACCAGCAATGGGCAGTTGGTGATGCGTGAGGTCTACGGCGACTGGTCAGCTCAGCGCGGCACCTTGGCCATGGCCCGGCTGGACACCGCCGGTACCGCCCCGCCGCCGCTGACCCGCGAGCTGATCGAAAAGCGTTACGCCACAGCCGGAAAGCAGCTGGTGCAGCGGGTGAAGACCTGGCTGCAATTTCCGCAGTGGTTCTATGACAATCTCCCGGTCAACACCATGGTGGCGCCGCGGCTGACCCCGGGCGGACTGGCCACCCAGTATTCGTCGGTCGGGCACTGGGATCTGCGGCCCGACCAGGCGCTGATCATCACCATTCCGGTGAGCGATGCGCCCTACCTCGGCTTCCAGCTCGGCAGCCTGTGGTACATCTCGCTGGACTACATCAACCACCAGACCTCGCTGAACAACACTCAGGCACAGGCAGATCCGGATGGCAAGGTCCGCATTGTCGTCGCCGACGGCAACCCGGGTGTGACCAACTGGGTCGAGACTCTGGGGCACCGGCGCGGGTACCTGCAATTCCGTTGGCAGCGAGTGTCACGGGAGCTGACTGATGCCGACGGGCCGACCGTGGAGCTGGTCGGCCTGGACGCGGTGGCGAGCAAGCTGCCGTATTTCGACCACAACAAGATTTCCGAGGATGACTGGCGTGCACGAATTGCGCTGCGCCAGCAACAAATTCAAGCAAGAATGCTGGGGTGACGATGTCCGGGATGCTCAAGAAGAAAGTAGTCGTCATCAGCGGCGTCGGACCGGGCCTCGGTACCACGCTGGCGCATCGATGTGCGCGCGACGGGGCCGATCTGGTGCTGGCGGCACGCACCGCCGAGCGGCTCGAAGAGGTCGCCCAGCAACTCAAGGACGCCGGTCACCAGGCGCTGGCGGTGTCGACGGACATCACCGACGACGATCAGGTGAACAACCTGGTCGAACAGACGATGGCGACCTACGGCAAGGTCGACGTGCTGATCAACAACGCGTTCCGGGTACCTTCGATGAAGCCGTTGGCGGGCACCACATTTCAGCATATCCGTGACGCGATCGAACTCAGCGCGCTCGGGGCGTTGCGGCTGATCCAGGCTTATACTCCGGCGCTGGAAGCCTCCAAGGGCTCGATCGTCAACGTCAACTCGATGGTGCTGCGGCACTCGCAGGCCAAGTACGGCGCGTACAAGATGGCCAAGTCTGCGCTGCTGTCCATGTCGCAGTCGCTGGCCACCGAGCTCGGCGACAAGGGAATCCGCGTCAATTCCGTTGCGCCCGGTTATATCTGGGGCGACACGTTGCAGGCCTACTTCAACCACCAGGCCGGCAAATATGGCACCACGGCCGAGGAGATCTACCAGGCCACTGCGGCGAACTCCGACTTGAAGCGACTGCCTACCGAGGACGAGGTCGCCTCGGCAATTCTGTTCATGGCCAGCGATCTGTCCAGCGGCATCACCGGGCAGACATTGGATGTCAACTGCGGGGAGTACCACACCTAATGGCAGAGCGTACCGACGTCGGCACCGTCGAGGACATGCACGCGTCGGCAACCAAGCTGGTCGGGCTTGACGACTTCGGCGTTGACGACGACAACTACCGCGAAGCCCTCGAGGTGCTGCTGGAGTCATATCGACGTGATGCCGGCCTAACCCCGTTGGGCAGCAAGATGAACCGATTCTTCTTGCGCGGTGCGTTGGTGTCCAGGCTGTTCTCCGAATCGGCCTGGAAGCAGTATCCGCAGCACGCAGACGTCACCATCGAGCGGCCGATCTTCGTCACCGGCCTGCCGCGCACCGGCACCACGATCTTGCACCGCCTGCTCGGAGCCGATCCCGTGCATCAGGGACTGCACCTGTGGCTGGCCGAGTTCCCGCAACCGCGTCCGCCGCGCGACGAGTGGGATGCCAACCCGTGGTACAGCTCGCTGAACGCGCAGTTCGAGAAGGCTCACGCGGAGAATCCGGAATACACCGGTCTGCATTTCATGGCCGCCTATGAGCTCGAGGAGTGCTGGCAGCTGCTGCGGCAGTCGCTGCATTCGGTGTCCTACGAGACGCTGTCGCACCTACCCACCTACTCGCAGTGGCTGTCACAACAGGACTGGACGCCGTCATACCAGCGGCACCGCCGCAACCTTCAGCTGATCGGGCTGAATGACATCGAAAAGCGTTGGGTGCTCAAGAATCCCAGTCATCTGTTTGCGCTGGACGCGTTGATGACGACCTATCCAGACGCCTTGGTGATCCAGACGCACCGGCCGGTCGAGACGATCATGGGGTCGATGTGCTCGTTAGCACAGCACACCGCCGAGGGATGGTCGACGACCTTCTCGGGCGCCCAGATCGGTGCTGACGCAATGGAAACCTGGTCGCGCGGTCTGCAGTTGTTCAACACCGCACGCGCCAAGTACGATCCCGCCCAATTCTGCGACGTCGACTACCGCGACTTGATCGCAGACCCGCTCGGGACGGTCGCCACGGTGTACCGCCACTTCGGCCTGAACCTGACCGACGAGGCGCGAAAGGCAATGGAGGACAGCCACGCCGAGAGTCAGACCGGTGCGCGGGCCCCGAAGCACAAGTACTCGCTGGCCGACTACGGGCTCACTGCCGACGAAGTCAAGGAGCGCTTCGCCGGGCTGTGATCGGCAGAGCCCGGGCGGTACACGATTTGCCCGCCTCTGAGCGACAGTGCCGACGGCCTCGGCGATTTGTCGCTCGTAGGCGGGCACAACGCCAATTGCTCCCCGGAGCGGTCGGCGTGGCCAGACGGCCGCGCGGCCGTCAACCCTCGAATCAGTCTTCTTCTGGACGCTCCAGATAGCCCTCGGCCACCGCGTGTTCGATGCTGTCGGACAGGCGAGGGCAGGACCTGGTTCGTGCCGGATCACCGCCGGATTCCCGCACCTCGGTGAAATAGGCGCAGCGCTGAGACGCATCGGTATTCCATTGCACCGCGGTATGTCCCGGCCCCATCCTGCGCACAGTCACCGTGACATGGCAGAAGCGGCAATCGACCGGCTGCAGACCTGACGTCAGGTAGCGCTGCCGGTCGGCCAGGCTGGCCTCGCGGACCGCAGCCGCTCGCTTCGGGTCGTTGGCGAAATCCCTTGACTTCGACCATGATCCAGACCCACCGTTGTGCCCGGGTTTGTCCTCGTGGTCATGGCCGTCGCCATGCAGCAACAGCATTGACCGGGCGAGCCGATCGACGTCGGGAACCGCCGGCTGATCGTCACCCATGTCGTCAGTGCTGTTCGGCTGGAACTTCTTCGGCCGCAGCGGCTTCGGCATCCTGTGCCTTGAGGTTCTCGGCAACCTCGACGTTCCAGTGTTCGATGGCGCGGGTGGTGTCGACCTCGATCTCGAAGCGCTCCACCATTTCCGGTTCGACGTCGGCGGCATCGACATAGAACTGCTGATACCAGCGACGCAGCTGGTACACGGCGCCGTCTTCCTCAACCAGCAGCGGGTTGTCGATCCTCGTCTTGTGCTTCCAGATCTCGACGTCCTGCAAAAAGCCCTTGCTGACACCTTCGGTGAAGACCCTGGACAGCTTCTCGGTCATCTTTTCGTCCATGCCCTTGGGCTTTTCGACGATGACGCCCCACTGCAGCACGAACGAGTTCTGGGTCACCGGGTAGTGGCAGTTGATCAGGATCGATTCGGCCTTGTAACCGCCATAGCTGTTGTGCAGCCAGTTGATCATGAACGAAGGGCCGAAGTAGGAAGCCTCGGAGTCCAGGTGTGCCTCGCCGTAGGAGGTGCCCAGATCGCTGACGTCCGGGCGGCCCACGTTGTGCAGGTACTGCGAGGCGATGTGGCCCTCGAAGACGTTCTTGAAGTACGTCGGCAACCCGAAGTGGATGTAGAAGAAGTGCGCCATATCGGTGACGTTGTCGATGATGTCGCGGCAGTTGGACCCCTCGATGAGGATGCTGTTCCAGCGCCACTCGGTCCACTCGTCACTGTGGGACTCCGGGATATCCGGAATGCGCACAGCGGGGTCGGGCGGGTTGTTCTCGTGGTCGTGCCACACGAACAGCAGGCCGCCGCGCACGTCGGTCGTCCAGGAACGGGTGCGTGCGGTCTTGGGCGTGCGCTTGGCGTACGGCACCAGCTTGCAGCGGCCATCGCCGCCCCATCGCCAGTCGTGGAACGGGCACGCGACCTCGTCACCCTTGATGGTGCCCTCGGACAGGTCTCCGCCCATGTGGCGGCAGTAGCCGTCGAGCACCTTGATGTCGCCCTGCGAGTCCGCGAAGGCCACCAGCTTGGTGCCGAAGGCCTCAATCGAGTGCGGCTTGCCGTCCTGGAAGTCCTTTGCGACGCCCAGGCAGTGCCAGCCTCGGGCGTACCGGGTCGGCAACGCGCCGGGATCGATTTC
This sequence comes from Mycobacterium ahvazicum, assembly GCF_900176255.2. Taxonomy (GTDB): domain Bacteria; phylum Actinomycetota; class Actinomycetes; order Mycobacteriales; family Mycobacteriaceae; genus Mycobacterium; species Mycobacterium ahvazicum. The sequence goes on along the minus strand of NZ_FXEG02000005.1, from coordinate 748,525 downwards.
CCGGATGCCGACCGCTTTAGTGTCGGTACTCACCTGTCACCTCCAGCTATGTTGCCCTCTAACTAGAACACGTTACAGTTTTCTGCCACGGACGCGCAACGACAGCGGGCCTAGCTGCGTTGTCCCGGGGGCGTTTCACGCTTGGGGTATATCTAGACGATGCCACTGTTTGCTTTCGAGGGTCGGGCGCCCCGGATCGATCCGACAGCTTTCGTGGCGCCGACCGCGACCCTGATCGGCGACGTCACGGTCGAGGCCGGGGCGTCGGTCTGGTTCAACGCCGTACTGCGCGGCGACTATGGGCCGATCGTCGTGCGAGAAGGCGCCAATGTGCAGGACGGATCGGTGTTGCACGCGCCGCCTGGCATCCCCGTCGACATCGGACCGGGCGCGACGGTGGCCCATATGTGTGTCATTCACGGCGTTCACGTGGGTTCTGAGGCAATGATCGCCAACCACGCCACCGTTCTGGACGGGGCGGTGATCGGTGCGCGCAGCTTGGTCGCAGCGCATTCTCTGGTGACCGCCGGCACGCAGATTCCGGCCGGCGTGCTGGTGGTCGGAGCGCCGGCTCAAATCAAGGGCCCGATCGCCGGGACGGGTGCCGAGATGTGGATCAACCTGAACCCGCAGGCCTACCGCGACCTCGCGCAGCGGCATCTCACCGGGCTGGAGCCGATCTAGACCGTCGGGATCAATGCGAAAGTTCCGTCGGCTGATATCCGGCCGGCAACTTCAGCACCCGGTTGCGGAAGTCAACCACATACACGTCATCCTGCGGCCCGACCGCGATCCCATAGGGCGCGAAGAGATCGCCGAAAGGCAACACCGCCACCGTGTTCGAGCCCGCCGTCAATCGCAGCACCCGATTGTTGTTCAAGTCGGTGACGTAGACGCTGTTGCTGCGGTCGATCGCCACGCTGTTCGGGAAGTTCAGGCCGGTGAATGGGAGAATCTCCGGGGTGGTCGAGCCCGCGGGCAGCTTCTGCACCCGGTTGTTGCCGGCGTCGGCGACGTAGATGCCGTCGCTGCTGTCCACTGCGAGATCGTACGGCTGGTTGAGTCCGGTGAACGGAACCGGAACCTGAACCGTTGAGCCGACCGGCATTTCGAGTACCTGGTTGTTCTTGAAGTCGGCGACGTAGACATTGCCGACGCTGTCCGCCGTCACACCGTGGGGCTCGGTCAGGCCGGTGAACGGAAGTTCGATCTGGGTCTTGGAGCCGGCGGGAAGTTCCAGCACCCGCTTGTGGTATTCGTCGACGACATAAAGATCACCGTTGTGGTTCGTGGCCAGGCCGGCCGGACGGTCCAGGCCGGTGAACGGCAACTCGATTGGCGTGTTCGTGCCGGCCCGCAACTCGAGCACCCGGTTGCCGCCGGAGTCGGCGACATACACGTTGCCGGCGTTATCTACTTCCACCCCTTCGGGATCCGCGAGGGTGAACGGCAGCACGACCGCGCCAGACGTGGGCGGCGCAGCGCTCGGTGTCGTGGTCTGAGTGGACGACGCGCTGCCCGACGACGTTCGCGCCAAGGCGAGGTATGCGGCCACGGCGACGACCGCGACGATGACGACGGCCGCGGCGCCCATGATCGTCAGAGAGGGTCGTGACCGCCGTTGCGGCTTGACCTTTGCGGGTGTCTCGAACTCCCAATCGTCGTCCATGCGCCGGCTCCTCAACCACCACGGTGTTCGCGACACCAAGACACTACCGCGCGGCTTTCCCGGACGCATAGCAACTTCAGAAGAAAGCGCTGACCAGAAATGTCCGTTCAGCTTCCCAGTGGTACCGTCTCGTATCCCGCGGGCAATTTGAGCACTCTGTTGTGGAAATCGGCGACGTAGATATCGCCCTGCGGGCTCACCGCCACCTCAAATGGGGCGACCAAATTGCTGAACGGCAGTGTCGACACGGTATTCGAACCGGCCGTGAGCTTGAGGACCCGATTGTTGTTCAGGTCCGTCACGTACAGGTTGCCGCTGTGGTCGATCGCCAGACTGTTCGGGAAATTCAGACCAGTGAACGGGAGGTCGACCGGGGTGTTGGTTCCCGCCGCCAGTTTCACCACCCGGTTGTTTCCGGCGTCGGCGGCATACACGGTGTCGGCCTCGTCCACCGCAAGGTCGTAAGGCTGGTTGAGACCGGCGAATGGCAACTCGACCTGCGTATTCGAGTCTGACGGCAATTCCAGCACCCGATTGCCCTTGAAGTCGACGACGAAGACGTTGCCGCGGCTATTCACGCCGATTCCATGAGGCTCTTCGAGCCCGGTCATTGGTAATTCGACCTGTGCGCTCGAGCCGGCCGGCAATTTCAGCACCCGCTTGTTTTTCTGGTCGACCACATAGAGGGCATTGTGGCCGTCCACCGCTAGACCGCCCGGCTCTTTGAGTCCGGTGAAGGGGAGCACGATCGGCGTATCAGAGCCGGCTTTCAGCTCCCACACCCGGTCGGTGCCCGAGTCGGAGACGTACACGTTGCCCGCACCATCCACCTCCAGCCCGTCGGTATCCACGAGCTCGAACGGCAGGGCGGTCGCGGCGGATTTCGCCGCAGGCGTCGGACGGGGTTTGACGGACGCCTGGGTTGCCGATGTCCGGCCGAACAGTAGGTAGACGGCGACGACCGCGAGGACCACCAGGGTTGCCGCGCCGGCAAGGGACAGGATCCGCAGCCGCAGGTGCGACCGACTCGTTGGGGGGGTCTTCGACCTGATTTCGTCCATGAGAACCAGGAGAGTACCGCGCGACGTTGCACGCGCACAGGAAGATTCAGGTGAATTCCCGGAACGGGTGTGCGGACGACCTAGATTTTGCGGGTATTGGCCGCGGCGCGGTCCATCTCCCAATAGGCCCGCAGGGCAACCAGTTTGCCTTCGTCGTTGGCCTTGTAGGTGAACACGCCTTCGGCCGTCGTCTGGTAGTCGCCCGTGGTGATCAGGATGTGGCCGACGTTGGCTTCCTCGTTGCCGCACTGGTAGGTATCACGGAAGAAGAACTCGATCTTGGTGGTGGGGGCGATGGCCTTGTCCCAGAACGCCGAGATCGCGTCGCGGCCGCGGTGTCCCTTACCTTCGGGGTCGAAAACCGACGGCCCGATCGGATCCTCGACGATGGCGTCGTCGGTGAAGACCTCGAGCCAGGCTTGTTTGTCCCTGGCGCCGACCGCCTCGCGCGAGCGACGGCCCGCCTCGTGGGCGGGAGTTCCGCTCACGCGCTGACTTTCTCGGGCTTGTCGGCACCAACCACCCACATGGAGTAGTACTGCGAGCCACCGCCGTAGGCGTGTCCCAACGCTTTTCGGGCGTTCGGAACCTGGTGTTCGCCGCCCTTGCCCATCACCTGGATGGCCGCCTCGGCGAAGCGAATCAGGCCCGACGCGCCGATCGGGTTCGACGACAGCACCCCGCCGGACGGGTTCACCGGCAGCTTTCCGCCGATCTTGGTCTCGCCGGCCTCGGTGAGCTTCCAACCCTCACCCTCGGGAGCAAATCCGAGGCTTTCCAACCACATTGGCTCGAACCAGGAAAACGGCACGTAGATCTCAGCAGCGTCGATCTCGTCGATCGGACTCTTGATGCCGGCCGCCTCCCACAGTGCGGCGGCCGCGTCACGGCTGGCCTGCGGGCTGACCTGGTCGCGGCCCGAGAACTGCAGCGGCTCGGTGCGCAGCGCGGTCGCATGGATCCAGGCCACCGGCTCTCCTTGCGCCAGACGGGCTTCGGCGATCTCCTCGTTACCGATCACGACCGCGGCTGCACCGTCGGACGACGGGCAGGTTTCGTCGTAGCGGATCGGGTCCCACAGCATGGGGGACTCCATCACTTTTTCCACGGTGATGTCGGGCTGATGCAAGTGCGCCAGCGGGTTGCGGGCCCCGTTGAGCCGGTCTTTGACCGCGACGATGGCACCGATGTTCAACGGTGCGCCCGAGCGGCGGATGTACGAGCGCACGTGCGGGGCGAAGTATCCACCCGCGCCGGCGCCGACCGGCTTGATGAATGGGATCGGAATCGACAACGCCCACATGGCATTTGATTCCGACTGCTTCTCCCAGGCCATGGCCAGCACGCGCTTGTACTTGCCCGACTGCACCAGGCTGGCCGCCACCACCGCGGTGGATCCGCCGACCGATCCCGCGGTGTGCACCCGGATGAGTGGCTTGCCGGTGGCGCCCATGGCGTCGGCCATGAACAGCTCGGGCATCATGACGCCTTCGAAGAAGTCGGGCGCCTTGCCGACCACTACCGCGTCGATGTCGTCGAACGTGGAACCGGAGTCGGCCAGCGCCCGGTCGATGGCCTCGCGCACCATGCCGTTCATCGAGACGTCTTTGCGCTTGGCTACGTACTTCGTTTGCCCGGTACCCAGTACCGCGGCGAGGTGCGCTCCTGCACCGGCCATCAGTTCTTTCCTTCCATGACCGCGACCAGGTTCTGTTGCAGCGCAGGCCCGCTGGTGGCGTGCGCCAGCACCCGATTCGCAGAACCGTCCCAGATGTGTTGTGCGGCAAATCCGATGCGCTCGAGACCGGCAACGAACATGGGGTTGGCCGACAGCGCACCGCCGGACGGATTGACTTTCGTCTTACCCGGGATCCGAATGGCATCCGTCAGGATCAGGTGCTGGTGGGTAAACGGCGCATGGATCTCGGCGACGTCGAGGTTGGCCGTGGTGCCGCCGGTGGCCGCCTTGGTCGCGGCCCGCGTCGACGGAGAGTCGGTGAGGTCGCGCGCGCCCAGCACCGGGGTTTCGATGCGATGCTCGATTCCGGTTATCCAGGCCGGGTTTTCGCGCAACTCGCGCGCGCGGTCGTCGGCGGCCAGCACGATCGCGGCGGCGCCGTCGGTGATCGGTGCGATGTCGTGCCGGCGCAGCGGGTCGGCGAAGAAGGGCCGGTCCAGCAGGCCCTCGACGTTGACCGCCGATTCCACCTTGTCGACCCGGCGGGCGTTGGCGAATGAATCGAATGCGACTCGGGCCATCTGCATTTCGGTCCACTTGCCGGAGTCGAGTCCCAGACGGGCCTGCAGTCCGGCCATCGACACCGAGTCAGGCCACAGCGGTGCGACGGTGTAGGGGTCGGTCTGCCGCGACAAGATCTGGCGCAGGATGCCCGCCGAGGACTTGCCGAAGCCGTACACCAGCGCGGTGTCCACCTCGCCGGTCAGGATCTTGATGTAGGCCTCGTAGAGGGCCCACGCCGCATCCATCTCGACGTGCGACTCGTTGATCGGCGGTACGGCACCGATCGAGTCGATCGCTGAGATGAACGAAAAGGCCCTTCCGGCAAGGTAATCGGACGATCCGGAGCACCAGAAACCGATGTCGGTGCGGGCGATGCCGAGCTCTTCGTAGAGCTGGGCGAAACACGGAATCAACATCTCGACGCCGTTGGTGGTGCCGTCAGTGCGGCGGACATGCGGGGCGTGGGCAAAGCCGACGACCGCAACATTGCGTTCGCTCATGTGTAGGTAAGCCCTTTACAGGTGGTGCTTGTAGGTGTCGTACTCGGCGTCCGGTTCACCGGTGGGCCGGAAGTACTCGATGTTGTCGATGCCAAATCCCCATTCCTCCTGGGGCTTCCACACCGCTTCCACGCGCATGCCCATCCGGACCTCATGTGCGTCGATGTCTGCGACCAGATGCAGGAACGGGATGTCGGCGCCGTCCAACAACACGTAAGCGGCCACATAGGGCGGCTTGATGCGCTGTCCCTGGAACGGGATGTTGATGATCGCGAACGTTGTCACGGTGCCCTTATCCGGCAGCTCGACGAACTCGGTGGTGGGCTGGCCGGTGGCCGGGTCCGCACCGTGCGGCGGGAAGTAGACCTTGCCGTTCTTCCCCGTCTTGGCGCCCAACAGCTTGCCTTCCGCGATGGCGCGCAGGTAAGCGCTTTCCTCGTGCGAGGCGCTGTGCTGAATGGTCAGCGAGACCGGTGTGACGATCATCGTGACCGGGTCCTGGTCGCTGGGGGGTCCCTCGGGTTCGGCGTCTTCGCCCAGCGCGAAGTAGGCGATGTCGGTGATGGCGCCCACGGTCTCATCGGCCCAGTGCACGTGCACCCGCGCACCGGGCTTGATCTTGTCCGGAGCGCCGGCGTCGACGGCGTGGATCATCGCGGTGTCGGCGCCGTCCAGCTTGATCAGGGCCCAGGCGAACGGCCGGTCCAGCGGTTCGCCCCCCAGCGGCTCGGCCTGCCAGGTCCAGGAGACCACGGTGCCGACGGGTGAGACCGGTACCATCTCGCCCAGTGGTTCGTAGGTGACCGGGTCGTATTCCGGCGGTGGCACATGCACCCGGCCATCCGATCCGCGCACCCCGAGGACGCGGCGCTCACGCAGTGCGGTGAAGAAACTGCCTAGCGTGGTGCCGACTGAACGGGTGTAGTCGAAGGCCAGCGTTAACGGCGCTGAGAGGGGCGGCTCGGAGTGATCGATCGTGGTCGGGCCGCTCGAAGTGGCTGTCACGCCATCGAGTAGAACAGGTTCTAAGAACCGTTTCAACACCGGGTTGTGGTCGGGTCTGGTTCGGCCAGGAAAGGCGGAGACATGAAGCTGGGTTTGCAGCTTGGATATTGGGGCGCTCACCCGCCGGAGAACCACGGCGAGCTTGTGGCCGAAGCGGAGGCCGCCGGATTCGACGCCGTGTTCACCGCCGAGGCATGGGGTTCGGACGCCTACACGCCACTGGCCTGGTGGGGTTCGTCGACGCAACGGGTGCGGCTTGGCACGTCGGTCGTCCAGTTGTCCGCGCGCACCCCGACGGCATGCGCGATGGCCGCACTCACTCTCGATCACCTTTCCGGTGGCCGGCACATCCTCGGGCTCGGGGTGTCCGGGCCGCAGGTTGTGGAGGGCTGGTACGGCCAGTGGTTCCCCAAGCCGCTGGCCCGCACTCGTGAGTACGTCGACATCATCCGCCAGGTGTGGGACCGCAAGGCGCCGGTGACCAGCGGCGGTCCCCACTACCCGCTGCCGCGGACCGGCGAGGGCACCAGCGGCCTGGGCAAGCCGCTCAAGCCGATCACCCACCCGCTGCGCAGCGACATCCCGATCATGCTGGGCGCCGAGGGACCGAAGAACGTCGCGCTGGCCGCCGAGATCTGCGACGGCTGGCTGCCGATCTTCTACACGCCGCGGATGGCCGACACCTACAACGAGTGGCTGGACGAGGGCTTTGCCCGGCCGGGTGCCCGCCGCAGTCGCGCGGACTTCGAGATCTGCGCGACGGCCAACATCGTGATCACCGAGGACCGCAGCGCCGCGTTCGCGGCCATGAAGCCCTACATCGCGCTCTACATGGGTGGAATGGGCGCGGAGGACACCAACTTCCACGCCGACGTGTATCGCCGGATGGGCTACGCCGAAGTGGTCGACGACGTCACCAAGCTGTTCCGCAGCAACCAGAAGGACAAGGCCGCCGAGATCATCCCCGACGAGGTCATCGATGATGCCGCGATCGTGGGCGACGTCGACTACGTCCGTAAGCAGATCAAGGCCTGGGAGGCGGCGGGCGTCACGATGATGGTCGTCTCCGGGCGCAGTGCGGAGCAGGTCCGGGAGCTCGCCACGCTCGTCTAGACAGTTCTTGCTACATGTCAAGAACACGTTCTAGATTGACCGGATGACTGTGTCGCAGCACACCATCGCGGGCACCGTCCTCACCATGCCGGTGAGGATCCGCAAGGCAAATCAGCACATGGCGATGTTCTCGGTGGACGCCGACGCCGCCCAGCACCTGATCGACTACAGCGGCCTGCGGGTCTGCCGCTATCTGCCCGGGCGTGCGGTCGTGGTGCTGATGCTGATGCACTACATCGACGGTGACCTGGGCCAGTACTACGAGTTCGGCACCAGCGTCATGGTCAACCCGCCGGGGTCGCACGCGAGCGGGCCGGCCGCGTTGGGTTCGGCCGGCGCGTTCATCCATCACCTGCCCGTCGACCAGGCGTTCACCCTGGAGGCGGGGACGAAAATCTGGGGTTACCCGAAAGTCATGGCGGACTTCACGATTCGCGAGGGTCGTAAGTTCGGGTTCGACTGCACGGTCGATGGGCAACTGGTGATCGGCATGGACTTCCGTCCGGGCCTGCCGATCCGGTTGACCCCGCGTCAGCAGGCACAGCGCAGCTACTCCCACCGCGACGGAATCACCCGCGAGACCGCCTTCGAGCACACCCTGGACGGGGTTCGGACGCGGCTCGGGGGCGTGAGCGTCCGGCTGGGCGATCACCCGTACGCGAAGGAGCTTGCGTCGCTTGGTCTTCCGAAGCGCGCGATGTTGTCCAGCTCTGCTGACCAGGTTCAAATGACATTCGGCGATGCCCAGGAGATCTCATGACCGTTGTTGGACTACCGACCAAACCCGACGTCGACTTGACCGACGGCGCTTTCTACGCCGGCGATTCCCGGCCCATTTACCAGTGGATGCGCGAGAACGAGCCCGTCTTCCGGGACCGCAACGGGCTGGCCGCCGCCTCGACGTATCAGTCCGTCATCGAGGCCGAGCGCAACCCCGAGCTGTTCTCGAATGCCGGTGGCATCCGACCCGACCAGCCGGGCGTCGAGATGATGATCGAGATGGACGACCCGCAACATCTGTTGCGCCGCAAGCTCGTCAACTACGGGTTCACCCGCAAGCGGGTCAAGAACCTGGAGGCCTCGATCACCTCGTTGTGTGACACGCTGATCGACGCGGTATGCGAACGCGGCGAATGTGACTTCGTCTGGGACCTGGCCGCGCCGCTGCCGATGGCGGTCATCGGCGACATGCTCGGGGTGCGTCCCGAGGAACGCGCGATGTTCCTCAAGTGGTCCGACGATCTGGTCAGTTCCTTGAGCAGCACCGCGGCCGAGGCCGACGTCCAGGTCACGATGGAGGCCTTCGCCACCTACAGCCAGTACATGATGGGCATGATCGAGGAGCGCAAGAAGGAAGCGACCGACGACCTGGTCAGCGTGCTCGTGCACGCGGAGGTCGAGGGTGCGCGGCTCGAAGACCACCAGATCGTCACCGAGGTGCTGCTGCTGCTGATCGGCGGCGACGAGACCACCCGGCACACGCTGTCCGGCGGCACCCGTCAACTGCTGTTGCACCCCGATCAGCACAAGCGCCTGGCGGGGGATTTGAGCTTGTTGCCCAACGCGATTGAAGAGATGCTGCGCTGGACCGCGCCGGTGAAGAACATGGCCCGCACGATCACCGCTGACACCGAGTTCCACGGGACTGCCCTGCGCAAGGGCGAAAAGATGATCCTGCTGTTCGAGTCGGCGAACTTCGACGAGAAGGTCTTCGATTCTCCGGAGAGCTTCAACATCGAGCGCTACCCGAACAACCACCTCGCGTTCGGCTTCGGCACGCACTTCTGTCTCGGCAACCAGCTCGCCCGGCTCGAGCTGTCGATCATGCAGACCCGGCTGCTGCAGCGCCTGCCCGACATGCGGCTGGCATCTCCCGACGCGCAGCTGCCGTTGCGTCCGGCGAACTTCGTGTCCGGCCTGGAGCAGATGCCGGTCACCTTCACCCCTAGCGCGCCGCTTTCGTAGCCCGTTAGCTCCGAGCGTAAGCGCACTGCGAAAAATCACACCAGATTTCGCGGTGCGCTTACGCTCGCGAAATTGTGGGCGCCGATCGTCAGCGGTTCTGGAAGTTGGGCTTGCGCTTTTCGGCGAACGCCCGCGGGCCTTCCTTTGCGTCGTCGGACAAGAACACCTTGATACCGATCTGGGTGTCGATCTTGAACGCGTCGTTCTCGTGCATGCCCTCGGTCTCGCGGATGGCCCGCAGGATCGCCTGCACGGCCAGCGGGCCGTTGTTCTCGATCAGCTCGGCGATCTCGAGCGCCTTGGTCAGCGCCTGGCCGTCCGGCACCAGGTGCCCGATCAAGCCGATCTCCTTGGCTTCGGCGGCGGTGATGTGCCGACCGGTCAGCAGTAGGTCACAGGCCACGGTGTACGGGATCTGGCGCACCAACCGGACGGCCGAGCCGCCCATCGGGTACAGGCTCCACTTGGCCTCGGAGATGCCGAACTTGGCGCTCTCACCGGCGATGCGGATGTCGGTGCCCTGCAGGATCTCGGTGCCACCGGCGATCGCGGGACCTTCGACGGCCGCGATCAGCGGTTTGGTCAGCCGACGACCCTTGAGGAGGGCGTCGATGCGTGACGGGTCGTAGCTGCCGTCTTTGAAAGACTCGCCCGGCGGCTTTTTGGTTGCTGCTTTGAGATCCATGCCAGCGCAGAAGTAGCCACCGGCCCCGGTCAGGATGCAGCACCGGATGTCGTCGTCGTTGTCGACGCGGTCCCAGGCCTGCACCATGATTTCCATCATTTCGGTGCTCAGCGCGTTGCGGGCGTGCGGTCGGTTCAGGGTGACGATGAGTGTGTGACCGCGCTGCTCAACGATCGCATCGGGTCCCGTTGGTTCGTTTGCTGGCGCTTGACCTGTATCCGGGGCCACGGCTACCGCCTTTCCCTCCACATCGAGTACGAACTTGTCAAGAAATGTAACACGTTCTAATTTGGTGGCCGTGGCCCTGAATATTGCCGATCTTGCCGAGCACGCCATCGACGCCGTGCCTGACCGTGTAGCCCTCATCTGCGGCGATGAGCAGCTAACCTACGCCGAGCTGGAGGAGAAGGCCAACCGCCTGGCGCACTACCTGATCGAGCAGGGTGTGAAGAAGGACGACAAGGTCGGGTTGTACTGCCGCAACCGCATCGAGATCGTCATCGCGATGCTCGGCATCATCAAGGCCGGCGCCATCCTGGTGAACGTCAACTACCGCTACGTCGAGGGCGAGCTTCGCTACCTGTTCGACAACTCCGACATGGTCGCGCTGGTTCACGAGCGCCAGTACTCCGACCGGGTGGCCAACGTGCTGCCCGAGACCCCGAACGTCAAGACGATCCTGGTCGTCGAGGACGGCTCGGACCTTCCAGACAACGCTTTCACCCGCTACGGCGGCGTCGAGTTCTACTCCGCGATCGCCAACAGCTCACCCGAGCGCGACTTCGGCGAACGCAGCGCCGACGACATCTACCTGCTCTACACCGGCGGCACCACCGGATTCCCGAAGGGTGTGATGTGGCGCCATGAGGACATCTACCGCGTGCTGTTCGGTGGAACCGACTTCGCCACAGGCGAATTCATCTCCGACGAGTACGACCTGGCCAAGGCCGCCGCGGCCAACCCGCCGATGGTCCGCCACCCGATTCCGCCGATGATCCACGGCGCCACCCAGTCGGCGACCTGGATGTCGATCTTCTCGGGTCAAACCACCGTGCTGGCACCGGAATTCAATGCCGACGAAGTTTGGCGCACGATTCACGACCACAAGGTCAACCTGCTGTTCTTCACCGGCGACGCGATGGCGCGGCCGCTGCTGGACGCGTTGCTGGCACACCAGGACAAGGGCAACGAGTACGACCTGTCCTCGCTGTTCCTGCTCGCCTCCACCGCCGCGCTGTTCTCGCCGAGCATCAAGGAGAAGTTCCTCGAGCTGCTGCCCAACCGGGTCATCACCGACTCGATCGGCTCCTCGGAGACCGGCTTCGGCGGCACCAGCGTGGTCGCCAAGGACGCCCCGCACAGCGGCGGCCCGCGCGTCACGATCGACCACCGCACCGTCGTGCTCGACGACGACGGCAACGAGGTCCAGCCGGGTTCCGGAGTCCGTGGATTCATCGCCAAGAAGGGCAACATTCCCGTCGGCTATTACAAGGACGAGAAGAAGACCGCCGAGACGTTCAAGACGATCAACGGTGTCCGTTACGCCATCCCCGGTGACTACGCGACCGTCGAGGAGGACGGCACGGTCACGATGCTGGGCCGCGGCTCGGTGTCGATCAACAGCGGTGGCGAGAAGATCTACCCCGAAGAGGTCGAAGCCGCGCTGAAGGGACATCCCGACGTCTTCGACGCGCTGGTGGTCGGCGTGCCCGACCCCCGCTACGGTCAGCACGTCGCCGCCGTCGTGCAGGCGCGGCCCGGGACCCGTCCGGCGCTGTCCGAACTGGATAGCTTCGTGCGTTCCGAGATCGCGGGATACAAAGTGCCACGCAGTCTTTGGCTCGTCGACGAGGTGAAGCGTTCACCGGCCGGCAAGCCGGATTACCGCTGGGCCAAGGAACAGACGGAGGCGCGTCCGGCCGACGACGTGCACGCCGCCCACGCGACGACCGCCTGACGCCCTGACCGACTTCGTCAAACAGCACGCCGGCGCACCTTCGGGGTACTTCGCCTGGGAAGCCGCGGGACTGCGATGGCTTGCGGCGGTCGACGGCGGTGTGCCCTGCGCGCCGATCGTGTCGGTTGACGCGACGAGCCTGACCCTGCGGCGCCTCGAATCGGTGCGCCCCGATCCGGTGGCGGCGCATACCTTCGGCAGCCGATTGGCCGTCACGCACGACGCGGGTGCTCCGGCGTTCGGCGCCGGTCCCGACGGTTGGGACGGGCCGGGCTTCTTCGGGCCTGTAAGGCCCCCGTCGCGGCCATTGCCGATGTCGCTGCGCCGCCATCAAAGCTGGGGCGACTTCTACGCCGAAGAGCGGTTGGCTCCGATGCTCGAGCTCGCCGCGCGCGGCCTCGACGCGTCGACCCGGGCCGCGATCGAGGCCGTGATACGACGTTGCCGGGCAACCGATTTCGACGACGACGACGACCGGCCTGCCCGCCTGCACGGCGACCTGTGGGGCGGCAACGTGATGTGGACTCCAGGGGGCGTGGTCCTGATCGACCCGGCCGCGCACGCCGGGCACCGCGAGAGCGACCTGGCGATGCTCGCGCTATTCGGCTGTCCGCACTACGACGCCGTCATCGCGGGGTATCAGCAGGTGCGACCGCTGCAACCGGGTTGGCGCGAGCGCGCCGGCCTGCATCAGCTTTACCCGCTGCTGGCTCATGTCGTGTTGTTCGGGGGCGGGTACGCCCAGCGCACCCACGCTTGTGCCCGCGCCGCGTTACAAGTCTGAGAGGACGTGCGCTAGCTGGCGATCTTCGCGGTCTGGGCCTCGGACAGTTTCTGGACCGAATCCGGCAGTGGCCGAAGGTAAATGTGCACCGAGTCCAGGAAGTTGGGTTTGTTGCCGTCGGTGATTACCCAGTGCAGGAAGGCCTGCACGGTCTGTGCCACCGCAGGGTCCTTCTGTTTGGCGTAGACGATCGCGTACTCGTAGTTGGCGATCGGGTAACCGTCCGGGGCGGGCCCGTTGACCAGTGAGATCACCTGGTTGGCGGGAACTTGCGAGGCGGAGCCGGTCGCTGCCGCCTGAATACTTTCAGGCGCGGGCGGCACGTAATTCCCCGCTGCGTTGGCCAGTTGGGCTTCGCCCAGTCCCCTCTGACTGGCCTGCTCGTGGTAGCTGCTGGCGAGGTAGGCGATGCAGCCCGGATTTTCGGCGCAGCCGGTCACCATGCCCGCCATGCCGGGAGCACCGGTCTCACCGAGCGCGCCCGGGACCGCGGGAAAGTCGACGGCGGTGCCGAAACCGGTGGACTTGCCCCAGCCGTCGGGGTCTTGCTTGGACAGGTACTCGGTGAACAGGAAGGTGTCGCTGGTCCCCGGATCCGAACGGTGCAGTGGAACCACGCGAATCGCCGGCAAACTCACCCCCGGGTTCAGGACCGCGATTTGCGGGTCATTCCAGGTTCTGATGGTGCCCTGGTACATGGCCGCCAGCACTTTGCCGTTCAGCTTCAGGTGGTCGGTGACGCCGGGCAGGTTGTAGTGGACGTACACGGCGGAAACGGCCAGCGCAATGTTCATCAGCCCTGGATGGGCCGCCATGTCGGCCTCGGACAGGTGGACGCCGGAGGCGCCGAGGTTGACCGCTCCGGCCGCGGCCTGCGAGATGCCGACTGCGGCCGGCGCGCGGCTGATATTTATCGTGACGTTGAGGTACTTGAAGTGATAAGCGGCCACCCACGCATCGAGCAGCGGGTAGAGGTCCTTGGAGCCGGTCTCCGACAGCGTCACGTTTGACGTTGGTGGGGCGGTGGCGATGGTGACGGCGGCGCTGGCGGTCGACGACGCGCCCGACGAGTGTGAACCGCAGGCAGCGGTGATCAACAGCAGCGGAATGACCGCGCCTAGCGCGAGCAAACGAATGTTCATCGGCCCTCGTCGAGTTTCCGTCGTCCCTGGCAGCCACCGGGAAGCCTGCGAACACTATTGCAGTTCCACACATGTTCTACAGCGGTTCCAATCGAGGCTGCTTGCCTGACCATCCGCTTGCCCTATGTGGCCGGTACGGGCCGTACAGTCGAATCGCGATGACGATCGATGTGTGGATGCAGCACCCCACTGCGCGGTTCCTGCGCAGCGACATGCTGGCGTCCTTGCGCCGCTGGACGGGTGGCGCCATGCCGGACGCCGATATCCCGATCGACGTCACCGTCGCGGCGATGGACGCGGCCGACGTCGGCTTCGGGCTGCTCAGCGCGTGGTATGGACCCCACGGTCAGGACCTGGTCTCCAACGACGAGGTCGCCGAGTGGGTTCGGTTGCACCCGAACCGGTTTGCCGGTCTGGCGACCGTGGATCTGGATCGCCCGATGCAGGCGGTCCGTGAGCTACGGCGCCGGATCGCCGAAGGATTTGCCGGGCTGCGGTTGGTGCCCTGGCTGTGGAACGCGCCGCCCACCGATCGCCGTTACTACCCGCTGTTCGCCGAGTGCGTGGAGGTCGGCGTGCCGTTCTGCACGCAAGTCGGCCACACCGGACCACTGCGCCCCTCGGAGACCGGGCGCCCGATTCCCTACATCGACCAGGTGGCGCTGGATTTTCCCGAGCTGGTGATCGTGTGCGGACATGTCGGCTATCCGTGGACCGAGGAGATGGTGGCCGTCGCGCGCAAGCATGAGAATGTCTACATCGATACGTCCGCGTACACCATTGAGCGGCTGCCGGAAGAACTGATCCGGTTCATGAAAACCGGTACCGGACAACGCAAAGTCCTGTTCGGCACCAACTACCCGATGATCACGCACACGCACGCCTTGGCCGGGCTCGACGGGCTGGGGCTTCCCGACGCGGCCCGCCACGACTTTCTGCACGGCAATGCCGAACGCATATTCAAACTGGAGGCAAGCAGGTGAACGGTGCGCAGGCTCTGATCAACACCCTGGTCGACGGCGGCGTGGACGTGTGCTTCGCCAATCCCGGTACCTCGGAGATGCACTTCGTGGCCGCACTGGACACCGTTCCCCAAATGCGGGGCGTGCTGGCCCTTTTCGAGGGCGTCGCGACGGGCGCGGCCGATGGCTATGCCCGCATCGCCGAGCGGCCGGCGGCAGTGTTGCTGCATCTGGGGCCAGGCTTGGGCAATGGCCTGGCCAACCTGCACAACGCGCGCCGGGCGCATGTGCCGATGGTGGTCGTCGTCGGAGACCACGCCACCTATCACAAAAAGTTCGACGCCCCACTGGAATCCGATATCGACGCGCTCGCGGGCAGTGTCTCGGGATGGGCGCGCCGCACGGCCACCGCCGCCGATGTGGCGCTCGACGCCGCCGAGGCGATCGCGGCGAGTCGGTCCCGTTCGCAGATCTCCACGCTGATCCTGCCCGCCGACGCGTCCTGGTCGGATGGCGCCCAGCCCGCCGCAGCACCGTCCGCGCGGCCGGCGAGTGCGGACCCGCTGCTGGCGCCCGCGGTCGCGCAGGTCCTGCGATCGGGGG
Organism: Mycobacterium ahvazicum; assembly: GCF_900176255.2. GTDB lineage: Bacteria > Actinomycetota > Actinomycetes > Mycobacteriales > Mycobacteriaceae > Mycobacterium > Mycobacterium ahvazicum. Next base: position 732,837 of record NZ_FXEG02000005.1, on the reverse strand, counting down.
AACCGGCGGTGATCATGGTGGGCGGTGACGCGACCCGCGGCCCCGGGCTGGCCGCCGCCGCGCGGATCGCGCAGGCAACCGGGACTCGCTGGCTTTGCGAGACGTTTCCGACGCGCCTGGAACGAGGCGCCGGCGTTCCCGCCGTCGAGCGGTTGGCGTATTTCGCCGAGGCCGCCGCGGCCCAACTGGACGGCGCCAAGCATCTGATCCTGGCCGGTGCCAAATCTCCGGTGTCGTTCTTCGCCTACCCGAACATGCCCAGCGACCTGGTACCGGCGGGTTGCGAGGTGCACGTGCTCGCCGACTACCTCGGTGCGGCCGATGCGCTGATCGCGCTGGCCGACGAGATCGCACCCGGCACGGTCGCGCCCCTGGCCGCCGCGTCGCGCCCGCGGCTGCCGACCGGCGCGTTGACCTCGGCGTCGGCGGCCGACGTGATCGGCGCGCTGCTGCCCGAACGGGCGATCGTCGTCGACGAGTCGAACACCTCGGGCCTGATGCTGGCGCAGGCCACTGCCGGGGCGCCGGCGCACGATTGGCTGACGCTGACCGGCGGGGCGATCGGCTACGGCATCCCCGCCGCGGTCGGCGCCGCGGTGGCCGCCCCGGACCGGCCGGTGCTGTGCCTGGAGTCCGACGGGTCGGCGATGTACACGATCGCCGGGCTGTGGACGCAGGCGCGCGAGAACCTCAACGTGACCACCGTGCTGTACGACAACAGCGCCTACGACATCTTGCGGATTGAGCTGCAGCGCGTCGGTGCCGGTTCTGCCCCCGGTCCCAAGGCCCTTGATCTGCTTGATTTATCACGTCCCACAATGGATTTCGTCAAGATCTCCGAGGGCATGGGGGTACCGGCCCGCCGGGTGGACACCGCCGAGGAGTTCGCCGACGCGTTGCGCGAAGCCCTGGCCGAACCGGGGCCGCATCTGATCGACGCGGTGGTGCCTTCGATCACGGGTTGACGCCCCATGATTGGGCCGCATCCGTCAATAACGGGCCAGCACGGGAAGCCGGCTGACGAGCCAGTCCGTCAACGTGTTGACGACCTCGACTCCGGTTTCAAATCCGCCATCGTGGACTTCGGCCGCCACTGCCACGCCCCATTCCCCCGAAGGCGTGGGCAGGATCCCGAATTGCCGTACCAGGTACTCGCCATCGGTGCCCGGGCCCCAACCACCTTTAGCCGCAGCACCATTGGCGGCCAGGCCCCATCGGTGGTCGGGCGTGAGGTCGGCCATCAGCTCGATCACATCCGCCGCGCCCGGTACCGACGGCAACTCCGCGGCAAATCGCGCCTGCCGCTGCAGCGTCCACTGCGTCTGGCCGAATGCGGTGTAGCCGCGTCGAAGTCGCCGCGATTCGACCACCGTCGCGGTGTCGCCACCTTCGGCGACGACGCCCTGTACCTTGCGGGCCGCGTCCACCGGTTCGCCCAGCAGCGACCACAACTGTTCGGATGCGCGATTGTCGGATTCGGTGATGGCCTTGACCGCCGGCTCGCGGGCGTTGAGCCAATCGCTGCGCAACGCCGCGATCGCCAACGGCACTTTGATCGTCGACCAGGCGACGCCCGACCACCACCTGCCCAGTGAATAAGTCCGGTCCGGACGCGCGATCGCCACACCGATGTTGGCCGGTACCGCGTCGGAGAGCTGTTCAAAACTCGCTTCCAGCGCGAGTTCCAGAGGCCGGGACGTCATAGGGCTATCGGGGTATCGGCCATACCCGATCATGACAGTCGACACCTTCGGCCGCCAACTGGCGTTTGAGCACCTTGAAAGTCACCGTCCGCGGCAGCTCCGCGCTGATCCGGACGTACGACGGCCATTGTTTGGGCCCCAGATCGGGCTGCTCGGCCAGGAACGCCCGAAACTTCTCGGCGTCGAACTCGCTGCCCGGTGCCATCACCAAAGCGGCCATCACCTGGTCACCGACCACCGGGTCGGGGATCGCATAGACGGCGACCTCGGCCGCGTCGGGGTATCGCGACAGAACCCGTTCGATCGGTGCCGCACCGAGGTTCTCGCCGTCGACCCGCATCCAATCACCAAGGCGCCCAGCGAAGTACGCGAATCCGTCCTCGTCGCGATAGGCGAGGTCACCACTGTGATAGATGCCGCCGGCCATTCGCTCGGCCTCGGCGGCAGCGTCGTTGTAGTAACCCTCGAAACGGCCCGGCCCGCTGGTGTTCACCAACTCGCCGACGACTCCGGCCGGGCAGGACTTGCCGGTCTCGGGGTCGACGATGTCCAGCCCCTCGGTCAGCGGTCCCAAGGCGCCCGGCGGCGTGTCGGGTGTGCGGGCGATCGCGACTCCACCTTCGGTCGAGCCGAACCCGTCCTGCACCTTGCAGCCGAATCTGCGTGCGAATCGTTCGATGTCGGTGGGCACGCCCTCGTTGCCGTACACCACCCGCAGCGGATTGTCCGCGTCGTCGGGTTGCTCCGGCTGGGCCAGCACATAGGACAGCGGCTTACCGACGTAGTTGGCGTAGGTCGCCCCGTAGCGGCGGACGTCGACCATAAAGTTCGATGCAGAGAACTTGCGCCGCAACGCCATTGAGCCCCGGCACGCCGCAGCCACCGCCCAGCCGACCAGAACCGCGTTGGAATGGAACAACGGCATCGACACATAGCAGACGTCGACACGGCCGAGGTCGAACCGTTGTGTCATTGTCGTTCCGGCGATCGCGACCTTGCCATGGCTGCACTTCACCGCCTTGGGCTCCCCGCTGGTGCCCGAGGTGAAGATCAGCATGAAGAGGTCTTCGGCCGACGCTGACTGGAAACTCAACTCGGCATCACGATGTGCGTCGACTTCGGCCACCCACTGCGCCGAATCGACGTTCAGGTGATCGATGTCATCCAGTGTCGCAGCGGATTTCGAGTCGGCGAGGACCAGCTGGCAGTCGGCCCGGCTGATATCGCGGGCCAGTGCCTCGCCGCGGCGCACCGAGTTGAGACCGACCGGCACGATCCCCGACGTGCCGGCCGCCGTCAACATCGCCGAGAAGAACGGCGTGTTCTCCAGCAGTACGCCGACGTGCGGCGGCCGGTTGGGGTCGAGCCGCTCGCGCAGCGTCGCCGCGATCGCGGCACCGTGTCGCAGATGATCGCGCCAGCTGGTGAACGACTCCTCGAAGTAGATCCCCCGGTCGTCGATCTCAGCCAGCGGCTCCAGCAGCTTGGTGACCGTCGGGTCGGCCGGAATCACGAAGCTAGGCAGGAGTTTCCGCCAGCTCGCGACCGATGCGGCGCAGCTGCCCGGTGGCACCGCCCAACGCGAACTCCGCCTCTTTGGCGGCCAGGAAGTAGCGGTGTGCGGGGTGATCGGTGTCGACGCCCACGCCACCGTGCACGTGCACGATGGTGTGCGCGACGCGGTGTCCGGCGTCGGCGGCCCAGAACGCGGCGCTGGCCACGTCGATCTCGGCGGGGATGTCCTCGGAGACCTTCCACGCCGCCTGGGTGAGCGTCAGCCGCAGCCCCTTGACGTCGATGTAACCGTCGGCCAGTCGTTGTGACACCGCTTGGAAGCTGCCGATCGGACGGTCGAATTGCTCGCGCTCGCGGGCGTATTCGGCCGTCATCTGCAAACCGCGATCGAGCACCCCGAGCTGATAGGCGCTGCGGCCCAGGGTCCCCAGCGTGCCGAGCCAGGCGACGACTTCGCTTCCGCCGACCTTGCGGGCCTCGTCCACCGCTACGCCGTCCAGCGCGAGATGCCCGACACTGTTCTTCCCGGTGGTCGCCAGCGTGGTCACCTTGACGCCCTCGTCTTCGGCGCTGACCAGGAAAACGGCTGTGCCGGAATCGGTTTCGGCCGGAACAAGGAAGGCATCCGCAACGGGGCCGAAGAAGACCTGGGTGCGCGTCCCGGTCAGCTGGTAACCGTCACCGGCGCGGGTGGCCCGCACGGGGCCCTCACCCATCTCGCCGTCCAGGGCGGGCGTCAGGATCTTCTCTCCCTTGACGGCGGGTACTCCCCAGGTCTGCTGCAGATCCTCGGAGCCGAAGCGTGCCAGCACTCCGGCGCCCAGCATCACCGATTCCAGGTACGGCACGGCGGCCAACTGGCGACCGAGCGCAACCAGGATCGCGACCTGTTCGAGCGCACCGAAACCGTCGCCGCCCAGCGCCGACGCCGACGCACTGGTGAGAATGTCGGCCTCGATCAGCTTCTGCCACAGGCCGCGGTCGAACCGTTGATCGAGCCCGTCGAGCTCGCGCTGATGCTCCGGTGTGCACACCGAGTCCACGATCGTGTCGACCAGGCCGCCGAGGTCAGTCGCCGCTTCGGTTGTCGTGAAATCCATTCCGATGCCGTCCTTGTCGATGCTTAGCGGTTTCGAGGCAGCCCGAGGGCGACCATGCCGATGATGTCGCGCTGCACCTCGTTGGTGCCGCCGCCGAAGGTGAGGATCAGGCATGCGCGGTGCATCCGCTCGACCCGGCCGCGCAACAGCGCACCCGGCGAGTCCTGGCGCACCGTCGCCGCGGTGCCCAGCACCTCCATCAGCAGCCGGTAGGCCTCGGTGGCCAGCTCGGTGCCGTACACCTTCGCCGCCGACGCGTCCGCGGGGCCCAGGTCGTGCCCCTGCGCCCCCCCTGCTTCAGAGGCCAGTTCCCAGTTGATCAACTTGAGCACCTCGGCCTTGGCGTGCACTCGCGCCAGGTTCAGCTGGACCCACTCGGAGTCGATCAGCCTGGCCCCGCCGTCGTCCTTGGTGTTTTGCGCCCATTCGCGAACCTCGCGCAGGGCCAGGAAGATCGGTTGCGGCGAGACCAGGGCGACTCGCTCGTGGTTGAGCTGGTTGGTCACCAGCTTCCAGCCGCCGTTCTCCTCGCCGATCAGGTTGGTCACCGGGACGCGCACGTCCGAGTAATAGGTGGCGCTGGTGTCCACCCCGGCCATCGTGTGCACGGGAGTCCAGGAGAAGCCCTCGGCGGTCGTCGGCACCGCCAGCATCGAAATGCCGCGGTGCTTCTTGGCTTCGGGGTTGGTGCGCACCGCCAGCCAGACCCAGTCGGCGTAGGCGATCAGGCTGGTCCACATCTTTTGGCCGTTGATCACGTAGTCGTCGCCGTCGCGGACCGCCGTGGTGCGCAGGTTCGCCAGGTCGGTGCCGGCGCCGGGCTCGGAGTAACCGATCGAGAAGTGCAGTTCTCCGGCGGCGATCTTGGGCAGGAAGAATTTCTTCTGCTCTTCGGTGCCGAACGCCATGATCGTGGGTGCCACGCTGTTGATCGTCAGGAACGGCACCGGCACGCCGGCGATCGCGGCTTCGTCGGTGAAGATCAGCGAGTCCATCGGGGACCGGTCCTGGCCGCCGTACTCCTTGGGCCAGTTCAGGGTGAGCCACCCATCCTTGCCCATCTGCGCAACGGTGTCGCGATACGCGTTGCCCGTTCCGACCTCGCCCTGGGTCGAGTGCAGCGCCTCGCGGCGTTCCGGCGTCATGAGCGCGGTGAAGTACGACCGCAGCTCGCGACGCAGCTCCTCCTGTTCAGGGGTGTAACTGATGCGCATTCCAGCCGTCCTTTTGGTTGAACGTGACAAGCGGCTATTTGACCAACGGCGACCCGTTCGTCTTCCCGGTTGTAACACGTTCTAGTCTGGGAATCCAGCGACCGTTTCCTCAGACGCACGTGAGCCCTATGGTGGAGCTACATTCTGATGGGACACAGGACGAGATCCGGGCCAGCTTCAAGGAGGATGCCGTGCGGGTGATCGTGGATCGTGACCGGTGCGAGGGCAACGCGGTGTGCTTGGGAATCGCACCAGATGTCTTCGACCTCGATGATGAGGACTACGCCGTCGTAAAGCTCGATCCGATTCCGTCCGACCAAGAAAATCTCGCCGAGCAGGCGATCGCCGAGTGCCCGCGCGCGGCGTTGCTGCGCGAAGACTAGCGGCGAGAGACCCCGAAACTAGAGGTATTCATAAATTGACTAGCAGCACGAACGCGACCGATCTATCCGGGAAGGTCGCGGTGGTGACCGGTGCGGCCGCGGGACTCGGGCGCGCCGAAGCGCTTGGTCTGGCCCGCCTCGGCGCCACCGTCGTCGTCAACGACATCGCCGCCGCCCTGGATGCCTCGGACGTGATCGACGAGATCGGCGCCGCCGGTTCCAAGGCCGTCGCGGTGACCGGTGACATCAGCCAGCGCTCGACGGCCGACGAGCTGGTGTCGTGCGCCGACGGCCTGGGCGGACTCGACATCGTGGTCAACAATGCCGGCATCACCCGCGACCGGATGCTGTTCAACATGTCCGACGAGGAATGGGACCAGGTCATCGCGGTGCACCTGCGTGGGCACTTCCTGCTCACCCGCAACGCCGCGACCTACTGGCGCAGCCGGGCCAAGGACGCCGGCGGATCGATCTTCGGCCGGATCGTCAACACCGCCTCCGAGGCCGGACTGGTGGGTCCGGTCGGGCAGGCTAACTACGGCGCCGCCAAGGCCGGCATCATCTCGCTCACCCTGACCGCGGCCCGGGCGCTGGGCCGTTACGGGGTGTGTGCCAACGCGATCTGCCCACGCGCGCGCACCGCGATGACGGCGGACGTGTTCGGCAGCGCACCGGATATAGAGGACGGCGGCGTCGACCCGCTGTCGCCCGATCACGTGGTGAACCTGGTGCAGTTCCTAGCGTCTCCCGCGGCCGCCGAGGTTAACGGTCAGGTGTTCATCGTTTACGGACCTCAAGTGACATTGGTCTCAGCTCCGACGGCGGAGCACCGATTCATCGCGGACGGCGCCGCGTGGGACTCGGACGACCTCAGCAGCACTTTGCGCGACTACTTTGCTGGTCGGGATCCAGAACGTAACTTTGCCGCGACCGCATTAATGGAACAATAGCGACGCGAAGCTGTTTCTCCGGGCGAAATCAGCTAGTAGAACGTGTGTCAGATTGGCACTGACTTAAGGCCGCTGACCAGGACAAATTAGCGGTTTAGACAGAGATAACCTGTTCATTGACACCGTGAACTTTCTCTGAGTTAATATGATCCGGCTCACACGGAGCCGGCTGCGAGTAAAGACAACGCAAAGGCGAAGCACAGGCTTCGCCGTGAGCAGCAAAGGGGGGCTACCGGGTTGATCGAACAGCTTGCGGTTCCCGCCCGTGCTGTCGGCGGGTTTTTCGAGATGATGATCGATACGGCCCGTGCCTCTTTCCGACGACCGTTTCAAGGCCGCGAGTTTCTGGATCAGACGTGGATGATCGCGCGGGTGTCGTTGGTCCCGACTCTGTTGGTCTCGATCCCGTTCACGGTCCTGGTCGCATTCACCCTCAATATCCTGCTTCGCGAGATCGGCGCGGCCGATTTGTCCGGCGCCGGAACGGCGTTCGGCACCATCACCCAGTTGGGCCCGGTGGTGACCGTGCTCGTTGTCGCCGGGGCGGGCGCCACCGCGATCTGTGCCGACCTCGGTGCCCGCACCATCCGCGAAGAAATCGACGCGATGCGGGTGCTCGGCATCGACCCGATCCACCGGCTGGTGGTGCCCCGCGTTCTGGCCTCTACCGTTGTCGCACTGTTGCTCAACGGTTTGGTGTGCGCGATCGGCTTGTCCGGTGGGTACGTTTTCTCCGTGTTTCTCCAGGGGGTGAATCCAGGCGCGTTCATCAACGGGTTGACCGTGTTGACCGGTCTGCGCGAGTTGGTGCTCGCCGAAGTCAAGGCGCTGCTGTTCGGTGTGATGGCCGGTCTGGTCGGCTGCTACCGCGGCCTCACCGTCAAGGGTGGGCCGAAGGGCGTCGGCAACGCGGTCAACGAAACCGTCGTCTACGCGTTCATCTGTCTGTTCGTCATCAACGTCGTGATGACGGCCATCGGCGTGCGGTTCTCGACCAAATGACGAGGCGAGTGATCACGCGATGAGTTACGACGTCACTTACCGGTTCCGCCGCGTGTTCTCCCGGCTGCAGGGGCCGGTCGACGACTTCGGCGAGCAGGCGCTCTTCTACGGCCAAACCGTGCGCTACGTCCCCAACGCGCTGACCCGGTACCGCAAGGAGACGATCCGGCTGGTCGCGGAGATGACCCTGGGGGCCGGCGCGCTGGTGATGATCGGCGGCACGGTCGGCGTCGCGGCGTTCCTGACGCTGGCCTCCGGAGGGGTCATCGCCGTCCAGGGTTACTCGTCGCTGGGCAACATCGGTATCGAGGCATTGACCGGCTTCCTCTCGGCGTTCCTGAACGTGCGCGTGGTCGCACCGGTCATTGCCGGCATCGCGCTGGCCGCCACGATTGGTGCCGGTGCCACCGCCCAACTGGGCGCGATGCGGGTCTCGGAGGAGATCGACGCCGTCGAATGCATGGCGGTGCACTCGGTGTCCTACCTGGTGTCGACGCGACTGATCGCCGGCCTGGTCGCGATCGTGCCGCTGTATTCGCTCTCGGTGCTCGCCGCGTTTTTCGCCGCCCGGTTCACCACGGTTTTCATCAACGGGCAGTCGGCGGGTCTCTACGACCACTACTTCAATACATTCCTCATCCCCTCGGACCTCCTTTGGTCGTTCCTGCAGGCCATCGTGATGTCCATTGCGGTGATGCTGGTCCATACCTATTACGGCTACAACGCCAGTGGCGGGCCGGTGGGAGTGGGCATCGCGGTCGGTCAGGCGGTGCGGACCTCGCTGATCGTCGTTGTCGTCATTACTTTGTTCATCTCGCTGGCTGTGTACGGCGCGTCCGGTAACTTCAACCTCTCGGGGTAAGGGGACCGCTTAAACACATGTCGGATACCGGATCGCGACGCACACATGTTCGGCTGGCAGCGGCGCTGCTGGCCAGTTTGTTGGTGGCGTTTTCGGTGCTGACGTACCTCTCGTACACAGCGGCTTTCGCCTCCGTCGACACGGTCACCGTCGCGGCGCCACGTGCTGGTCTGGTGATGGACAAGGGCGCCAAGGTCAAGTACCGCGGCATCCAGATCGGCAAGGTCACCGACATCAGCTACGGGGGTGAGCAGGCACGCCTGACGCTGGCGATCAACAGCGACGACCTGCATTTCATCCCCTCCAACGCGCCGGTGCATATCGCGGGTAATACGATCTTCGGCGCCAAGTCGGTGGAATTCGTGCCGCCCCAGGCTCCTTCGCCGACATCGCTGCGTCCCAACGCACACGTCGAGGCCTCCGCGGTGCAACTGGAAGTCAACACGCTGTTTCAGTCGCTGATGGATCTGCTGCACAAGGTCGACCCGATTGAATTGAACGGGACGCTCAGCGCTTTCGCCGAAGGTTTGCGCGGTCATGGTGACGACTTGGGTGCGCTGCTCTCGGGCGTGAATACCCTGGCACAGCAAACGAATCCGAAGTTGCCCGCGCTGCAGGAGGACTTCCGCAAGGCCGCGATCGTCACAGGTGTGTACGCCGACGCCGCCCCGGACCTGAACACGATCTTCGACAACCTGCCCACCATCAACAGGACCGTCGTCGACCAGCAGAAGAATCTCAACGACACCCTGCTGGCCACGATCGGCCTGTCCAACAACGCTTACGAGACGTTGCAGCCGGCCGAGAAGGACCTGATCGACACGATCAACAGGCTGCGGGCCCCACTCAAGGTGGCCTCGGACTACTCGCCCGAATTCGGTTGCCTGTTCGCGGGTATCGATCGGGGGCTCAAGGAGTTCGGCCCAATTCTGGGTGTCCGCAAGGCGGGCCTGTTCACCTCGTCGAGCTTCGTCCTGGGCGCGCCGGCCTACACGTACCCGGAGTCCCTGCCGATCGTCAACGCTTCGGGCGGACCCAACTGCCGTGGGCTGCCTGACATTCCGAACAAGCAGAACGGCGGATCGTGGTATCGGGCGCCGTTCCTGGTCACCGATAACGCCAACATCCCGTACGAGCCGTTCACCGAACTGCAGTTCGACGCGCCCTCGACGCTGCAGTTCTTGTTCCACGGCTCGTTCGCCGAACGGGACGACTTCTGATGGCGGGGTCGGAAATGCCATCGCACCGGTCGATGGTGATCAAGGTCAGCATTTTCACGGTAGCGATGCTGCTGGTCGCCGCGGGTTTGGTGGTGGTCTTCGGCGACTTCCGGTTCGGCAACGAAAGCAGCTATCACGCAACGTTTATCGACGCGTCTCGACTGAAGGCCGGCCAAAAGGTTCGCATTTCCGGTGTACCCGTCGGTTCGGTGAACGGCGTCAAACTCAACCCGGACAACACCGTCGACGTGGCATTCGGCATCGACAGCCGCTACACGCTGTACTCGTCCACGCGCGCGGTGATCCGCTACGAAAACCTGGTCGGTGACCGTTTCCTCGAGATCACGTCGGGTCCGGGGGAGCTGCGCAAGCTGGCGCCGGGCGGCACGATCAACGCCCAACACACCCAGCCCGCACTGGATTTGGATGCGCTGCTGGGTGGACTGCGGCCGCTGCTCAAGGGTTTGGACGCCGACAAGGTCAACACGATCAGCGGCGCCGTCATCGAGTTGTTGCAGGGCCAGGGCGGGGCGTTGTCGAACGTGCTGGCCGACACCAGTGCTTTCTCGACGGCGCTGGGCCAGCGCGACCAACTCATCGGCGACACGATCACCAATCTGAACCAGGTGCTGGGCACCATCGATCAAAAGAGCGCGCAATTCTCGACCAGCGTCGACCAGCTGCAGCAATTGATCAGTGGGCTGGCCAAGAACAAGGACTCGATCGCCGGAGCCATTCCGCCGCTCGCGTCGACGACGACGGATCTCACTGAGCTGCTGAAGAATTCACGTCGGCCGCTGCAAGGCATCCTGGAAAACACCCGGCCGTTGGCCACCGAGATCGACAACCGCAAGGCCGAGGTCGACAACGACGTCGAGCAACTGGGCGAGGACTATCTGCGCCTGGCCGCACTCGGTGCCTATGGCTCGTTCTTCAACATCTACTTCTGCTCCGTGACGATCAAAATCAACGGACCGGCCGGTAGCGACATCCGCCTGCCCCTGGGTGGCCAGGTGGATCCCAGTCAAGGAAGGTGCGCATTTGTCAAGCAATGACAAGCGTGAACGTGATCCGTTGCGCACCGGGGTCTTCGGCGTGGTGCTGGTCCTGTGCGTGGTGTTGCTCGCGTTCGGTTACTCCAACTTGCCATTCTGGCCGCAGGGCCGGGTCTACGACGCCTATTTCAGTGACGCCGGCGGTATCTCGCCCGGCAACTCCGTGTACGTGTCGGGCTTCAAGGTGGGCAAGGTGCAGGCGGTCGGTCTGGCCGGCGACAGTGCGAAGGTGACGTTCTCCGTCGATCGCCACGTCGCGGTCGGTGACCAGTCACTGGCCGCGATCCGCACCGACACCATCCTGGGTGAGCGCTCCATTGCGGTGACTCCTGCCGGTCACGGCAAGGCCACCACGATTCCGCTGAGCCGCACGACGACGCCGTACACGCTGGCCGGTGCCCTCGAGGATCTGGGTCAAAATGCCAACAACCTGAACAAGCCGCAGTTCGAACAGGCGTTGAACGTTCTCACCGACACGCTGCACGGCGCCACCCCGGAACTGCGCGGCGCGCTGGACGGGGTGACCTCGTTGTCCCGCACCCTGAATCGCCGAGACGAGGCGCTGCAAAGCCTGCTTGCACATGCGAAGTCGGTGACAGCGGTGTTGTCCGACCGGGCCAATCAGGTCAACAAATTGGTCGACGACGGCAACGAGTTGTTCGCCGCGCTCGACGAGCGCCGCGCCGCCCTGGGGCAATTGATCTCGGGCATCAACGACGTCTCGGTCCAGATTTCCGGCTTCGTCGCCGACAACCGCAAGGAGTTCGGCCCCGCCCTGAGCAAGCTCAACGACGTGCTGAGCAACCTCAACGAGCGCCGCGACTACATCACCGAGGCCCTCAAGCGGTTGCCCACGTACGCCACCGAGCTCGGCGAGGTGGTCGGGTCCGGGCCCGGATTCAACGTCAACGTCTACGGCGTCATTCCGGCACCGCTGCTGGCCACGATGTTTGACTTCTTCTACCAGCCGGGCAAGCTGCCGGCCAGCCTCTCCGACTACCTGCGCGGGTTGATCCAGGAACGCTGGACCATCCGCCCGAAGTCGCCATGATGCCGGGATCGTCCTCATGAGGAGGATCGCCGGCAGCCGCGGGCTGCGCTACACCACCATCATCGCGCTGGTCGCGGTGCTGGTGGGTGGCGTGTATGTGCTTACCGCGAAGGCGAATAAACGCACCATCACCGGATACTTCACGTCCGCGGTCGGGTTGTATCCCGGAGATCAGGTACGGGTGCTCGGTGTGCCGATCGGCACGATCGACTCCATCGAGCCGCGGCCGTCGGACGTCAAAATCACGATGTCGGTGCCCAAGGACGTGAAGATCCCCAAGGACGCCAAGGCCGTCATCATGTCGCCGAATCTGGTGGCGGCCAGGTTCATTCAGCTCGCGCCGGCCTACACCGGTGGGGCGGTGCTACCCGACGGCGCCAGCATCGATCTGTCCCGCACCGCGGTTCCGGTGGAATGGGACGAGGTCAAAGAAGCCCTGACCCAATTGGCGGTCTCGTTGGGACCGACCGCCGGCTCGATGCAGGGGCCGTTGGGCGCGGCGATCAACCAGGCCGCGGACACGTTCGACGGCAAGGGCCAATCGTTCCACAGTGCGCTGCAGGAGCTTTCGCAAGTGGCTGGGCGACTGGGGGATTCGCGCAGTGACATCTTCGGCACGATCAAGAACCTGCAGGTGCTGGTCAACGCGCTGTCGGCGAGTAACGACCAGATCGTGCAGTTCGCCGGAAACGTCGCGTCGGTATCGCAGGTGCTCGCCGACAGCTCACGCCATCTGGACAACACGCTGGGCAACCTCAACCAGGCACTCACGGACATCCGCGGGTTCCTGCACCAGAACAACTCGACGCTGATCGATACGGTCAACCAGCTCAACGACTTCAGCAAGACATTGAGCGATCAGAGCGACAACATCGAACAGGTGCTGCACGTCGCCGGCCCCGGTATCGCCAACTTCTACAACATCTATGACCCGGCCCAGGGCACGCTGAACGGCCTGTTGTCGATTCCCGAGTTCGCCAACCCGGTGCAGTTCATCTGCGGTGGCTCCTTCGAGACGGCCGCCGGCCCGCGCGCACCCGACTATTACCGGCGTGCCGAGCTGTGCCGCGAACGGCTGGGACCGGTGCTGCGCCGGCTGGCGGTCAATTACCCGCCGGTCATGTTCCACCCGCTCAACACGATCACCGCGTACAAGGGTCAGATCATCTACGACACCCCGGCCACGGAAGCCAAGGCGCAGACCCCGATTCCGCAGCTGACCTGGATACCGGCTCAAGGTGTTCCGCCGCCGGCCGTCCAGAATCCGGCCGACTTGCAGGCCCTGCTGGTGCCGACCGCCCCGCAGGCTGGACCGGCGCCGGGTCCGGCCGGCGCGCCCTCGCCCGCTCCTGCTCCCGGTCCCGGCCCGGGATCCGCGTTCGGCCCCCTGCCGGGTCCTGCGCCGGGCCCCGCCGCAGGACTGCAAAATGCTCCGGGCGGCGGCGGATGAGACGAATCATGTTGCGCGGCAGCGCATTAGCGGCGGGCAGCGGATTGCTCGCCCGCTGCCCGTTCGGCGGGCTGAACTCGCTGTCGATGCCGGGCACCGCCGGTCACGGCAGCGGCGCATTCTCGATCACAGTCGAAATGCCCGACGTCGCGACGTTGCCGCAGAACTCACCGGTGATGGTCGACGACGTCACGGTCGGCAGTGTGGCCGGTATCGCTGCCGAGCAGCGCTCCGACGGATCCTTTTATGCCGCAGTAAAATTGGCGCTGGACAAGAATGTCGTGTTGCCGGCGAACTCCACCGCCACCGTCGCGCAGACCTCGTTGCTGGGTTCGCTGCACATCGATCTGGCGGCGCCCAAGGGCAAGCCGGCGACCGGCCGCCTCGTCGACGGGTCCAAGATCTCGGAGTCCAACACCGGCCGATTCCCGACCACCGAGGAGGTCTTCTCGGCCCTTGGCGTCGTGGTCAACAAGGGCAATCTCGGTGCGCTGGAAGAGATCACCGATGAGACGTACCAGGCGGTGGCGGGACGGCAGAACCAGTTCGTCGACCTGGTACCCAGGCTGGCTGAATTGACGTCGGGACTCAACCGGCAGGTGGGTGACATCATCGATGCGGTCGACGGTTTGAACCGGTTTTCCGCGACGCTCGCGCGCGACAAGGACAATCTGGCCCGGGCGCTGGACACCCTGCCCGAGGCGCTGAAGGTGCTCAACAAGAATCGCGAACACATTGTCGACGCGTTCGCTTCGCTGAAGAAGTTGGCGACGGTCACCTCACACGTATTGTCGAAGACGAAGACCGACTTCGCCGAAGATCTCAAAGACCTGTATTCGGTCGTCAAGGCGCTCAACGACAACCGGAAGAACCTCGTCACGTCGCTGCAGATATTGCTGACGTTCCCCTTCCCCAACTACGGCATCAAGCAAGCCGTCCGTGGCGACTACCTCAACGTGTTCACCACGTTCGACCTGACTTTGCGCCGACTCGGTGAGACGTTCTTCACCACGTCGTATGCGCTCGACCCGAACATGATGCACATGAGCGAGATCCTCAACCCGCCCGACTTCTTGACCGGCGAACTGGCAAACCTGTCCGGACAGGCGGCCGACCCGTTCAAGATTCCGCCCGGCACGGCTTCGGGACAGTAAGGGCGGCACGATGATTGACAAACTCACCAGGATTCAGCTCTGGGTATTCGCGGTGATCACCGCGGTCACGCTGACCATCATGGCGATCTTCTACCTGCGCTTGCCCGCGACGTTCGGCATCGGGACCTATGTTGCCAATGCCGACTTCGTCGCCGGCGGCGGTCTGTACAAGAATGCCAACGTCACCTATCGCGGCGTCGCCGTCGGCAGGGTGGAGTCGGTGGCACTGAACCCAAGTGGCGTCACCGCCGAGATGCGGCTGAACAGCGGCACTCCCATTCCGTCGAACGTCATCGCCACCGTGAAGAGCGTGTCGGCCGTCGGTGAGCAGTACATCGACCTGGTGCCACCCAAGGATCCGGCATCGAGCAAGTTGCACAACGGTTCTCGCATCGACCGGGCGAACACCCGGATCGGTCAGGACGTCGCCGATCTGTTGAAGCGAGCCGAGACGCTGGTCAACAGCCTGAGTGACACCCGGCTAAAAGAGCTGCTGCACGAGACGTTCCAGGCGGCCAACGGTTCGGGTCCAGAGCTGGCCCGGTTGCTGGAATCGGCCCGGTTGCTGGTGGACGAGGCCAACGCCGACTATCCGCAAGTCTCACAGCTGATCGATCAGGCGGGTCCGTTCCTGCAATCCCAGATCCGTGCCGGCGCTGACATCAAGTCGCTGGCAGATGGGTTGGCGCGGTTCACTTCCGAGGTGCGACGGGCCGACCCTCAGCTCCGTTCGACGTTGGCCACCGCGCCGGGCGCCGCCGACGAGGCAAGCACCGCGTTCTCCGGCATCCGCCCCAGTTTCC
The DNA here is from genome assembly GCF_900176255.2 of Mycobacterium ahvazicum. GTDB lineage: Bacteria > Actinomycetota > Actinomycetes > Mycobacteriales > Mycobacteriaceae > Mycobacterium > Mycobacterium ahvazicum. Next base: position 717,375 of record NZ_FXEG02000005.1, on the reverse strand, counting down.
CGGCGCTGGCCGCCAACCTTGCGAACCTGGGCCGGGTCGGCGTGATCTACCACAAGTCGATCGAGCAGCTGTTGGTGGTATTGCCGGCGCTGTTCGCCGCGATCATCACGATGGCGGGCGGCCCGCCCCTCGACGAGGGCGGCAAGTTGGACTTCAAGCTCGACCTCAACGACCCGCCGCCGTGCGCTGTCGGGTTCTTGCCGCCGCCGTTGATGCGCACCCCTGCCGACGAGACGGTGCGCGAACTCCCAAGGGATATGTACTGCAAGGTCGCGCAGAACGACCCCAGCACCGTGCGTGGCGCGCGCAACTATCCATGCCAGGAGTTCCCCGGCAAGCGTGCCCCGACGATTCAGCTGTGTCGTGACCCGAAGGGCTACGTCCCGATTGGGCGTAACCCGTGGCGCGGTCCGCCGGTGCCGTACAACACGCCGCAGACAAATGGGCTGAACACGTTGCCGCCCAACAAGTTCCCCTACATTCCGCCGGAAGCGGAGCCGGACCCGGGTACGCCCATCGTCGGTCCACCCCCGCCGGGTGTGGTGCCGGGGCCGGGGCCGCTGCCCAACCACCAGCCCGCCTTCGATCCCCCGCCGCCCAACGACAGGCCGCCGCCGCCGGGCAACCCGTCGTGGATGCCGCCCGGCGTCCCCCCGGTGCCGCCGCTGCTCCCGTATCCGAAGTGGCTGCCGCCTCCATCACCCCCGCAGGCCATGGGTCCGCCGGTTGCGCCGAGTCTGCCGTCACAGGCCGGCGGCCCCGCGTACACCACCTATGACGAGTCCACCGGCGCGTTCAGGGACCCGGCAGGAGGCACTGGTATCTTCGCGGCCGGCGCGAACACGTCGAGCGCCGAGAATTGGGTGGACCTCATGCTTGATCCAAGGCCGATGTAAGTGGCCTCTGCAACAGGGGGCGAACAATCCACGACGCCACCGCGTACTCGTCGCCGGGCATCGCGCGCGGCCGGTCCGGCGAAGAGCGAGTCGAGCATCGCGACCGAGATTGCGCTCGAGGCTCCCGCCGCACCGAAGAAGCAACCGGTCAAACGCGCCAAGACCCTCAAGGCGCTCAAGCCGCCACCGCGGCGGCGGCCGAATGGTCGCATGGTTGGCTGGATTTCGTTCGCGGCCGCATTGTTGGCGCTTGGCGGGCTGGCGGCGGGCCTGACCGCCCTGGTTATTTCGCAGCGTCACGCCGAAGCCGCGCAGGCCCGTGATCAGCGTTTCGTCGACACCGCCACGCAGACGGTGCAAAACATGTTCAGTTACAAGCAGGACAACATCGACGAGAGCGTGAACCGTTTCTACAACGGCACCAGCGGACCGCTGCGCGGCATGCTGGGCGCCAATAACAACATCGAAAACCTCAAGGCGCTTTTCCGTTCCACCAACGCGACGTCGGAGGCAGTGATCAACGGCGCGGCTCTGGAAGGCATTGACACGGTTACGGATAACGCCTCGGTGCTGGTGTCGGTCCGGGTAACGGTGGCCGACATCGACGGCGTGCACAAGCCATCCATGCCCTACCGACTGCGAGTCGTCGTGCACGAGGACGAGCAGGGGCACATGACGGGTTACGACCTGAAGTACCCCGACGGGGGCAACTGATGCGTTGGCGGCGTTGGCTGATCGCCACCGCGGGATACCTCGCGGTCGTGGGCGTGGTCGGGTTGTCCGCTGCGGCCGGCTGGTTCTACTGGGAACGGGTGGAGATCCGTGGCGAGCAGGCGGCGCGAGCGGTGTTACCGCAGCTGGCCGCCAAAGAGGTGCCCGCCGTGTTCGCTTATGACTACCAGACCGTCGAACGCAGTCTCGCCGAGGCGTATCCGATGCTGACGCCCGACTATCGCCAGGAATTCCAGAAGAGTGCCAACGCGCAGATCATCCCCGAGGCCAAGAAGCGCGAGGTGGTCGTACAGGCCAATGTTGTTGGCGTTGGGGTCATGTCGGCGAAGCGGGATTCGGCTTCAGTGATGGTGTACATGAACCGCACCGTGACCGACAAGACGCGGCAGCCGCTTTACGACGGCAGCCGACTGCGGGTGGACTTCAAGAGGATCGGCAACAAATGGCTGATCAACTACATCACGCCGATCTAAGCCGATCCGCTCAGAAGCACATCGCAAATTCGTTGCAGTGCATGGGGTAACGCTGGATCGGGCTGGGCGGTGGCCCGGTCATCTGCAGCGAGAACGGCGTCTTCTTCATCGCCGGTTCCATGCCACAGACGGCACCGTGCATCGTGGTATGGGTGCCGCTCATAGATTCGTCGCTGAAGGCCCAGGTTTCGGTGGACGGTGCGGTGCCGCCGCCCGGACAGGACACTCCGTCTGCCTTGTCGACGCCGAAAGTCCACAGCATGCTGGACATCCGGGCCCGGCCGCTGAAGTTCTGCAGTTTGTCGGCAGCGCTGATCTTCTCGTCGGTGGCGCTCACGACGTTCAGCGCGCATTGCATCGCGAAAACGATCGGGTCGGAATAGTCGTTCATATTCCGGGTTCCGGAGGGCTGATCGCAGATCGCGGTGATGGTCCAGGTAACGCCCGATACGCCGGCCTCATTGTAGCTGTACTTGCCGTCCGCCGGTGGGCCGAGAGCGTGTGCCGGGTTACCGGATTCCAGCGCGATTCCGATTGCCACTGCTGAGAAGACGCCGGCTCCTGCGGCCAGCGCGCGACGCATCTTCACAGTGCCCTCCCTTCCGGCTTTCCCAATACGCTGCATCGAGTAAAACAGCGTTTCGGCACCAGCACCATGGGTCCGGCGCTATTTCGTAATCGGCGGATGCGCCTCTGCGAGCGCATCGAGAAATGATCGTGCCCAACGGTCCACGTCATGAGCAAGCACCTGGCGCCGCAACGATCGCATCCGCCGGCGGCCCTCGTCGGCCGGCTGGTTCAGCGCCGCCTCGATCGCGTCCTTGACGCCCTCGAGGTCGTGCGGGTTGACCAGGTATGCCTGTCGCAATTCAGCTGCAGCGCCGGTGAATTCGGACAGAACCAGCGCACCGCCGAGATCGCTGCGGCAGGCGACGTACTCCTTGGCCACCAGGTTCATGCCGTCCCGCAGCGGAGTGACCAGCATGACGTCGCTGGCCACGAAGAACGCGATGAGCTCGTCACGGGGAACCGAGCGATGGATGTAATGGACCACCGGATGCCCGACTTCGGCGTATTCGCCGTTGATGTGGCCGACTTGGCGTTCGATGTCGTTGCGCAGAATCTGGTAGCTCTCCACGCGTTCGCGGCTTGGTGTGGCCAGCTGGACCAGCACCGTGTCGTCACGCTTGATGCGTCCCTCGGCGAGCAACTCCGAAAAGGCCTTCAGCCGGACGTCGATGCCCTTGGTGTAGTCGAGCCGGTCGACCCCGAGCAGGATCTTGCGCGGGTTTCCCAGCTCCGCGCGAATCTCCTTGGCGTGGCGCCGGATGTCGCGGTGCCGGGCTACCTGGTCAAGAGCGCCGGAGTCGATGGAGATGGGGAAGGCGCCCACCCGGACGGTGCGGGATTCCAGCTGCACTTCGCCGAACCGCGACCGCACCCCGACGGCGCCCCGCGAGGTGTTGGCACCGACCAGTTGCCGGGACAAAAACAGGAAATTCTGGGCGCCACCGACCAGATGAAATCCGACCAGGTCGGCCCCCAGCAAGCCCTCGATGATCTCGGTGCGCCACGGCATCTGCATGAACAGCTCGACCGGTGGGAACGGGATGTGCAGGAAGAAGCCGATGGTCAGATCCGGGCGCAGGGTGCGCAGCATCTTGGGGACCAGCTGCAGTTGGTAGTCCTGAACCCAGACCGTCGCGCCCTTCGCGGCGGCGCGGGAGGTGGCTTCGGCGAAGCGCTCGTTGACCTCGACGTAGCGGTCCCACCATTCGCGGTGGTAGATCGGCTTGACGATGACGTCGTGGTACAGCGGCCACAGCGTCGCGTTGGAGAACCCCTCGTAGTACTGGGCGACGTCGTCGGAGGACAGACGTACCGGGTGCAGCTGCAGCTCGTCTTGCGCTACCGGCTCATCGTCGACGTCGACTTCGTCGTCGACGACGCCGGGCCACCCGACCCACGCCCCGCTGCGCTTGCGCAGTAGCGGCTCCAAGGCCGTGACCAGGCCGCCGGGGCTGCGTTTCCAACTTGTGGTGCCGTCGGGGAGCCGTTCCAAATCGACCGGCAGCCGATTAGCGACCACCACAAAGTCGGAATTCCCGAACTCTGAGGTCGTCGAGCGCTGGCTTCCCCGGGGAGCCATTTATGCGTCGAGTTTCGCCGGTCCAATACCGAGCATGGACAAGAAAACGCGGCACTCGTCAGCGTCGTTCGCGTATGCGGCGACGACTCGCCTGGCCTGGTTAGCGGTGCTGTCGGCCAGCGGCTCGACATCGCCGATTTCGCCAGGGTCAGATTTCGTAGGCATGAGACAACTCTATGCGACGCCGATATCGGCCTGCAGGAGTCCGGTGCGGCGAGGGAGCCCGGCCGACCGCGGGACCGGATTTGCTCGTGCCGCGCACCGGGTCGAAACCCGGGCGCAGTCATTTGTTCATGCAAAGAACTGGAATCGTTAACAAGTACCGAATCTTCGTCTTGGTGAGATGCGGTCGCGGGCGCCGCGCCGGAGGGCAACGCAAAGCGCCGGAGTTAAATCCGAAGATTCGCATTCGCCGGCTTCCGGGTGACGATTCCGCGGGGCGTCCTGGCGAACGTTCGCGGCGGCTCAGGCACCGGGCCATCCGGCGGGATCCACCCCGGTCTCAATTGCCGGCCGGGTGACGCCGCGAGGTGCACCGACGCCAGCACGATCACGGTTGCGACGTGGAAAGACGTGGCTTGAGGGTAGTGCCGGGGGCTCGTTTCGCGATAGCCTGCGCAGGGCCGCACCTGTCTGTCTACTGACTGATGTCCAGTTGTTCAAAGGCAAACCAGGATGTCATCGCGACAAAGGCATTATCCTAAGCCGCAGTGCGCCGCATTTTGGCGTTGCGTTGACATCTAAGACTTCGGGAGAAGAACAATGGCTCTCACGCCGGCCGATGTTCACAATGTCGCGTTCTCCAGGGCGCGTATTGGGAAACGTGGCTACAGCGAGCAAGAAGTCGACCTGTTCATCGACCTGGTTGAGCAAGAGCTGATCCGTCACATCGAAGAGGACGCCGAGCTTCGTCACCGCAACGCCGAGCTGCGCAACCGCGACGGGGGGCTCAAGAAGCGGGAAGCCGAGCTGGCCCAGCGGGAAGCGATGCTGCACGAGCACGAATCCGAAGTCCGCCGGAAAGAAGTCGAAATCCGCAAGCACGGGGAACAAGTTCGCCACCAGGAGGCCCAGCTCGCCCACCGGGCAACGCCGCTTCCTCAGCAGGTCGCCCAGCTTCGCTATCGGGAAGCCCAGGTCGCGCAGCGCGAGGCGCAATTCGCCCAGCACGAGGCCGAAGTCGCGCAGCATGAGGCGCAGCTCGCCCAGCGGGAGTCCGAGCTTCGCCGCCGGGAAGCCGAGCTCAACCAGTGGGAGTCTGAGCTTCGTCAGCAGGAGGCCGAGTTCGAGCAGCACGAAGCGCGGCTCGCCGAGCGGGAATCGGAGATTGAACAGCACGAAGCCGAGCTGCACCATCTGTTGGAGCAGCCCCATGCGGTGGCATCCGGCGCAGAGCCGGGGGCCGCCCAGATGGCGCGGCAGCAATTGCGAGCGGTGCCGCCGGTCGCGGTCAACGGGGCCGGGCACCTCGAGGAGACGCGTGCGGTCGCGGCGGTGCACGGGCGCCATGACATGGAGCGGATGGCGATCCGGGCGGTCACCGACACGCTCGGCAACACGCTGACCGAGACGGTGCACGAGCGGACCCGCCGCAGCGAGGGCACCGTCGCCACCGACGAGGTCACCGAACTTGATCAGCTGAAGGAAGAGAACGCCGAGCTGGCCCGCTCGCTGGGCTTGCTCAAATCCGCCGCCGCCCTCCTGGCCGCCGCTCTCGACCGGCCGTAGCTCGGCTGGCCGCAGCTCGACCGGTGGCGACCAACCCGACGCGGAGTTGCTTACACACTCGCCGTAATGTGTAAACAAGCGCATTCAACGACGAACGAGGTGGCGCAATGACAGTCTCCGAGCAAGCCGACGCCGCTGCGGCCAACTCCGGCGCCGACGAGCTGGTGGCCTACGAGACCCTCGACGAGGGCCGCATCGCGCGGATTTGGCTTAACCGGCCCGAGGCCCACAACGCGCAGAGCCGCGGCCTGCTGGTCCAGCTCGACGAGGCGTTCGGCCGCGCGGAGGCCGATGACACCGTGCGCGTGGTGATCTTGGCGGCACGCGGCAGGAACTTCTCCGCCGGCCACGACCTGGGCTCCGAGCAGGCGCTGGCCGAGCGTGCACCCGGGCCCGGGCAGCACCCGAGCTTCCGGTCACGCGGGGCCACCCTCGAGCCGATCATGGAGAAGCTGTACCACCAGGAATGGCACTATTTCTTCGAAAACACTTGCCGCTGGCGCGATTTGCGCAAGATCACTATTGCCCAGGTTCAGGGCAACGCGATCTCGGCGGGCCTGATGCTGATCTGGGCGTGCGATCTGATCGTCGCGGCCGACAATGCGAAGTTCAGCGATGTGGTTGCCGTGCGGCTCGGCATGCCGGGTGTCGAATACTATGCCCATCCTTGGGAATTCGGACCGCGTAAGGCTAAAGAGCTTCTGCTGACCGGTGATTCGATCGACGCCGATGAAGCACACCGACTGGGTATGGTTTCCAAGGTGTTCCCGGTCGACGAATTGGCGGAAAAGACACTGGAATTCGCGCGGCGTATCGCCGAGCGGCCCACGATGGCGTCGCTGCTGATCAAGGATTCGGTAAACGCCGCCTCCGACGCGATGGGCTATACCGAGGCGCTGCGGCACGCGTTCCACGTCCACCTGCTGGGCCACGCGCACTGGGCCGCGTTCAACGAGAACAGGTGGCCGGTCGGCCAGCCGCCGCACGTCGAGGACTGGCGTAACGCGAAGCCGACGAAGATCGCTCGCCGCGATCAGCCGTAGTAGCCGCCGCCCCAGCCGGGGCGGCCGCCTAACGAGACCCGGGGTAGCGATATTCGCCGCTGGTGCTGCATGCTTCTATAGCTAGAACCTGTTCCAGTTTGAGAGGGCCCTCGTGCAGCTATCTTTCGAAGACCGGACGTATGTGATCACCGGCGGCGGCAGTGGAATCGGTAAAGGTGTGGCCGCCGGGCTGGCCGCGGCCGGGGCTTCCGTCATGATCGTCGGCCGCAATGCCGACCGGTTGGCGGGCGCCGTCGAGGAGGTCCAGGCGCTGGCCGACAGCGCGGGCAAAGGCGGGGCGATCCGTTACGAGCCCGCCGACGTCACCAGCGAGGAGGAGGTGACCCGTGCGGTCGACGCGGCGACGGCCTGGCACGGCCGGCTCAACGGCGCGGTGCACTGCGCGGGCGGCTCGCTGACCATCGGGCCGATCACCCACACCGACTCGGAGGCTTGGCGAAACACCGTCGACCTCAACGTCAATGGGACCATGTATGTGCTCAAACACGTGTGTCGTGAGTTGGTGCGTGGCGGCGGCGGCTCGTTCGTCGGAATCTCCTCGATCGCGGCCAGCAACACCCACCGATGGTTCGGACCCTACGGCGTCACCAAGTCGGCGATCGACCACATGATGATGTTGGCCGCCGACGAACTCGGGCCGTCCTGGGTGCGTGTCAACAGCATTCGCCCGGGCTTGATCCGCACGGATCTCGTTGATGCCAGCGTCATTCAGTCCCCGGAGATCAGCGGCGACTACGCGTTGTGCACGCCGCTGCCCCGGGTGGGCGAGGTCTCCGACGTCGCCAACCTGGCGCTGTTCCTGCTCAGCGACGCGGCGAACTGGATCACCGGACAGTGCATCAACGTCGACGGCGGCCACATCCTGCGCCGCGGCCCGGACTACTCCTCGATGATGGTGCAGATGTTCGGCGAGGACGCGTTGCGCGGAGTGGTCTAGCGGAGTGGTCTTGGAGAAGCAGATGAACAGACTCGAGGGCAAGCGGATCCTGGTGACAGGCGCCGCATCGGGGATCGGCCAGGCCACCGCGCTGCGGTTGCTCAGCGAGGGCGCCGGCGTGGTAGCTGCTGACATTTCGGCCGCTGGTCTCAGCAACACCCAGGCCGGCGCCGAGGAGGCAGGGACGGCGCAGCGGCTCACCACCGTGCCGATCGACGTCGGCAACGAGGACTCGGTCATCGACGGCGTCTGCTGGGCGGTCGAGCAGCTCGGCGGCCTGGATTCGCTGGTCAACGCGGCGGGCATGCTGCGGGCCTGGCATACCCACCAGACCACCCTGGACCAGTGGAACCAGATCATCGCCGTCAACCTGACCGGCACCTTCCTCGTGGTCCGCGAAGCACTGCCGGCACTACTGGCGAATTCGCGCAGCGCGATCGTGAACTTCAGCTCGACATCGGCGTCGTTCGCCCACCCCTACATGGCGGCCTACGCCGCGAGCAAGGGGGGTATCCAGGCCTTCACCCATGCGTTGGCGCTGGAGTATGCGAAAGACGGTCTGCGTGCCACGTGTGTCGCGCCGGGCAGCATCAAGTCCGGAATCACCGATGCCACCGGCGGATACATTCCGAAGGACGCTGATTGGACGCTGTTTCCCCGACTGATGCCGATCCTGCCGACCACGACGGAATCCAGCGGCGCGGGGATGGCCGGACCCGAGGCGGTGGCCGGCGTGATCGCGATGCTGGTCTCCGACGACGGAGCCTGGATCACGGGCACCGAGATCCGGATGGACGGCGGCACGCACGCCTGAAGGTGCCTGCGATCGCCGCTAGTTGACGCACGGAACGCCGCCACCGTCGATCGGCTTGCCCTGATCGGGTGTCGGATAGGTACTGGTGCCATAGCCGTAATTCCAGCTGCTCTTGCTCGACGTCGTGGTGGACGACGACGAGGACGACGACGAGTACGAGTCGTCCATCGATTCGTCCGGCGTCGGCATCGTGAAGCTGGTGTCGACGGTCACCCGGACGTGTCCGGGTTCGACGCCGGCGTCGGGCTGCTTGGGGGCGTCCAGGCTGAGCAGGTTCGCCAGGTTCTGCGCATCGGCCTCGGCGCCGGCGCCGTACTGGATGGATGTCTTGCTCGGATCGAACCAGTTGCGGTCGCGGATTGTGCCCGCGGTGTAGCCGTACTTCTTCAGTGTGCGCGACACCTGGCTGGCGAGACCGCTTGTGCTGCTTGCGTTGACCACGTCGACGATGGTCGACGGATTGGGCTTGGCGGCGGTCGTCGGGGACGAGCTCGTCGGGCTGTCGCCGCCGATCGCCGAGGCGACCTCGGCTTTGATCGCCACTGGGTCGACGATGTTCACGTCCTGCCCGCCGATGTTGTCGTACCGGACCACCGGCAGCGTCCGGAATACCACCTGGTTCGCCGCTGCGCTGCCGGCGATTTCGCCGATGCGGCGGAACATGTCCTCGTCCCAGCCGGCCGACAGCACGACGTCTTTGCGGGCCACGGCCATCAAACTCTTCATCTTGTCCAGGTTGGTGAAGGTGCCGGAATCCTGTAGCTCTCGCATGACCGACGAGATGAAGGCTTGCTGGCGGTGGGTACGGTCCAGGTCGCCGTTGTCCAGCCCATGACGTTGCCGGACGAAGGCCAGCGCCTCGGAGGCATCCAGCCGTTGCGGCCCGGCGGGGAAGTCGGCGCCGGAGTAGGAGTCGTAGACGGCGTGGTTGAGGCAGACGTTCACGCCGCCCAAGCTCTGCGCCAGATCGTAGAAGCCGGCCAGGTTGACCTCGGCGAAGTAGTCGATCGGAACTCCGGTCAGGTTGCGTACCGCGCGCAATGTCGCTGCCCGGGCGGCTTCGCGGCCCTTGGTCTCCAGCTCCTTCTGGCTGCTCAGCCCCTGGTTGAGCAGCTTTTGAGCGACGTACTGCTTGGTGAGGCCGTACGCCTCCTTGATCTTGATGTGGTTGTACCCGGGCACGCCGTTGAACGGCACCCAGTCGTCGCGGGGGATCGAGAAGGCGACCACCTTGTTATCGGAGCTGACGTGCACGAGGATCAGCGTGTTGGTGTTGTAGCCGCCGTCATCTGAATCGCCCGCGTGCAGCTGCTTGAGGATCGAATTGGGAAGGTCGTTGCCGTCCTGGTCTTTTCGCGAATCCAGTCCGATCAGCAGGATGTTCATATTGTCGCCGCTGGATCGCGGATCGTCGGGACTCAGCGCCTGGGAAACGGTGATGCCACCCAACGCCCCGTGTGCCACGTAGTAGCCGGCGCCGGTCATCAGCACCGCCGCGGTGGACACCAGCGTCATGAACGCCCGCGTCACCCCTCTGCGCAGAGGCGACGGTTGGCGAACCGCCCGATGGCGGCGATGTGCACCGCCGGAGCGTGCCATCAGAGATCTTGACCCTTCACCCGGACACCACCGGATACCGCATCTGCGGTTTGCGGTGATGAGGCGAAAAGCATGAGGTCAAGTATGCGGTAGCTTGCTGTGAAGCCCCCAATTTTGATCGCGCCCGGCGGCCCACTGTGGTCCTTCTCACGCCCGCGAAACGCCCAACTCGCCGATGGCGATCTTCGCGCTACCAGCATGTTTTGGCTAGGATGCCCCGAGCCTAGGGTTCGTAACCGTCGCGGACCGGTCTCGGGAGGAAAACATGGCCGACGAGATCGATGCCGACTCGTCACCGGACGGAAACCACCACACGGGCAAGGTCGATGCCGAGGCGCCGGACCGCGGCTTACGGCAGTTCTGGCAGAAGGTCCCACCGGGTCTGCGGACGGTGCTACCCCTGGCTTTGCTGGTGTCCGTCGTGATCGTCGGCTTCTACAACTGGGTGCGGCCTTCGCGGGACGATTGGTCGCATCTGCCGGACCGGCTTGTCTGCCAGATGCAGTCGGTGACCAGACCACCACCCGCGCTCGTCGTGGACTCGGTCGGTGTGAGCCATCCCCGCGCCGACGTTCTGCGACTCGTGGTGCACTTTGCCCAACCACTGCCGGCGGCGCCGAGCTATCAATTGACCTACCGCCTCGCCAACAACGGCACCCCGTTCGCCGTGCTGACCCAGCGACCCGGCAGCGACGACTTGGCGATCAGCAACACCCGATCCGACGGTTCCGACATCCGAACGGATCTTGGCACGCACGCCAGAAGGACGGCACCTGACACCGTCGAGATGACACTGAATCTACCGAAATTCGGTATCCAGAAGGACTTCGTGAGCCCGACGCTCGCGGTTTCGTCGCAGCTCGACGCGCGCGGCGGCGAACCGATGGCTTACGCGTTGCAGGTTTGCCACGGATAGCGAAAGCTGTTGCGGCTCAAGGTTGGCGAACTTTTTCGAGGTCCTCGCCGGAACGGTAGAACACCCGGATATTGGACCCGGTCACCATTTCTGCCAGGTATACGCCGACCGGTTCAACTTCGTAGTAATGGTGAACGTAGCCACGTTTGTCCAACGTGGTGGCACAGGTCAGGCCCGGCGCCCCGCACCGTTGCTTGGTGGGCAACGCGAGTACACCGATGACCAGCATGACGATGATTCCGATCAAGATTGGAGCCTTGTTCACGGTGTGCCTCGTTTGCACGGAATACATCACCCGATGGAGTGTAAGCGCAACATCGCCCGATCCCGGGGAAGTAGGGTCTGTCAGCTATGACGAGTGCAACCTCTGACAACCCACCGTCGTCGCCCGCCCGGGTCGAGGTACTCGGCAATATCGGTCCCAATTGGTTTGCCTCGGTAATGGGGACGGGGATCGTCGCTATCGGCGGTGCCACGCTGCCGTTTCACGTCGTGGGTCTGCGGGCCTTCGCGGAAGTGGTGTGGGTGATCGCCGCCCTGCTGCTGGTGGTGCTCATCGTCTTGGTTGGCGGTCACTGGTTGCTGCATCCGACCGTGGCGCGCGGGCACGCCCGCAATCCGCAGATGGCGCATTTCTACGGCGCCGCGCCGATGGCGCTGATGACGGTCGGCGGGGGAGCGATGGTGGTCGGCCGGGACCTGATCGGGGAGCGCATCGCCGTCGACCTGGACTGGGTGCTGTGGACCGCGGGGACCCTCGGCGGGCTGTTCACCGCGGTCACCATTCCATTTCTGATGTTCACCCAGCACGATGTCGAGCCCGACGCGGCGTTCGGCGGCTGGTTGATGCCGGTGGTTCCGCCGATGGTGACCGCGGCGATGGGGGCGTTGTTGCTGCCGCACATGGCCGCGGGCACCGGCCGTCAAACCATGCTCTATTTCTGCTATGCGATGTTCGGGCTGTCGCTGCTGGCCTCGTTCAACATCATCGCGATGATCTGGAGCCGGCTGGTCCTGTACGGCACCTCAGGCACCGCGCGGGTGCCGACGTTGTGGATCGTGTTGGGTCCGCTCGGCCAATCCATCACGGCGGCAGGGCTTCTCGGAGGTGTCGCGGGGTTGGCCGTCGAGCATGACGTTGCCGAGGACCTGAATGTGTTCGCGATTCTGTATGGGGTTCCGGTGTGGGGCTTCGCGGTGCTGTGGATCGCGCTGGCCACCTCGCTCACCGTGCGTACCCTGCGACGCGGAATGCCGTTCGCCCTGACGTGGTGGAGCCTGACCTTCCCGGTCGGCACTTTCGTGACCGGGACGTCGCAGCTTGCGGCTCACACGCACCTGCCGGCCTTCAAGGTGGCCGCCGCCATCGCCTACGCCGGCCTGCTCTTCACCTGGCTGTTGGTCGCGATCCGCACCGCCCGGGGCAGCCTGCGCGGCAACCTGTTCAAGCTGCCGCCGAGCGCTGCGCCGGTCAAGGCCCACAAGGAACAGGTGTCTTGAATGCCGATCTGCGGCTGCGGCATCCGCGCGATGCCACGCTGAACGACGTATTGCGCATCTGCCGACGGCGCGTGAGCGCGCACCGTTTTGATACACCCGCCCGGCGGGTAGGCAACGTTGAACCGGCTCGGGGTGAACATGTCGGATCCGCCGGCAGAAACTCGGCTCATCGAGAAATGGAGGACACCCATGCGCGCTGAAGAAGGCGACGAATCAGTCGACGACTATGCCCGGGAAGGCAAGCAGACGCACGACCGGATCAAGGATGCGCAGCGAGCGGGAAGCCCGTTGGGACGGATCGCACAGCGGGTCGCCAAGTTCTTTCGCGGCGAACACGATTCCCCGGCCGGCAACGACTGATTGGGGTCGTCTTACGATCTCTTGATGACGACGGCTCCTGAACAGTTCTCCACCTCAGGGATAGGTGGCGTTCGCATCGTCGCCGATCGCCAGGGCAACCCCCTTTCGCGGGCCGTAGTTTTCTTGCACGGCGGAGGCCAGACCCGGCGCTCCTGGGGCCGTGCGGCTGCCGCGGTCGCCAAGCGTGGCTGGCAGGCGGTCACGATCGATCTGCGGGGCCACGGCGAGTCCGACTGGTCCAGCGAAGGTGACTACCGCGTCGTCAGCTTTGCCGCCGACGTCCAAGAGGTGCTGCGGGGGCTGCCGCCGAAACCCGTATTGGTAGGCGCCTCTCTCGGCGGCTTCACCTCAATGCTGCTGGCCGGGGAGATCTCGCCCGGCATCGCCAGCGCCGTCGTTCTCGTCGACATCGTTCCCAACATGGAGCAATCCGGGGCGAATCGGATCCACAACTTCATGTCCGACCGGGTGGAATCCGGGTTCGCCTCATTGGAAGAAGTCGCCGACGCGATCGCCGAATACAACCCTCACCGCCCGAGGCCGACGGACCTCGAGGGGCTGACCACCAACCTGCGCCGTCGTGGGGATCGTTGGTATTGGCATTGGGATCCCCAATTCATCAGTGGCACTGCGGCTTTCCCGCCCTTCGAGGTCACTGACGCCGATCGCATGCACACCGCCGTAGAGGCGATCCTGAGCAGCGGCGTGCCCATGCTGCTGGTTCGTGGCCAGGTCAGCGACCTGGTCAGCCAGGAGCGGGCCGACGAATTTCTCGCGCGCTTTCCCGAGGTCGAATTCACCGATGTGCACGGCGCGGGACACATGGTCGCCGGCGATCGCAACGACGTTTTCGCCGGTGCCGTCCTGGATTTCCTGTCTCGCCACGTCGACGCCGGATAACGTCGCGGCTTTTGCCGGCTGCACGTCGATGGGCCAGCGCGAATACCTGATTGGGGCGTCGCCGCTCTCTGACCAGGAACAAGCCGTATCGGGCTGGTAGCATCCTGGCCCGACAAAGGAGAGCGGCGTGGGTACAGCGCGGTTGCGGGGGTTGGGTTTGTTCGCTGCCATGGTTATGGCGGCGACGGTGTTCGCGAATCCGGCCGCGGCCGAGGAGCCGCCGACGCCGGGTGTGCAGCTCGAGGATGAAAGCAGCAGGTGCACAGCAGGTTTCGCTGCGCAAGGCAATGACGGCAGCTACTACTTGCTGACCAGCGGTCACTGCGACGCACACGACGGCTCGGTATGGACCTACGGCCCGAGTATCCCGCTCGGGGCGATCACCGTCAGCGAGAAGGAAGGCGACAAGCGCGACGCCGCCATCATCCGCCTCAACCCGGCTGTGGGTGTGCCGACCGGTGGTGTCGGCGGACTGACTATCCGAGATGTGTTGAGCAGCAACCAACTTAAGCTGGGTACGCCGTTCTGCAAGTTGGGTGCCGTCACCGGAGAGACCTGTGGGACCATCACCCAGGTCGACGGCGATGTGGTCGAAGCCAGCGTGTACAGCCTGGGTGGCGACAGCGGTAGTCCAGGCTACGTCAAGAACGACGACGGGACCGTAAGTGCGGTGGGTATCTTGATGTCCTCACCGGATGGTGACGACAACACCACATACTTCACCTTGGTGCAGCCGCTTTTGGGCAAGTGGGGAATTCGCATTCTGCCCTGACGAGGACCGGGTTTCGACGTGTTCGGTATTGGGTACTAGCCGGTCCGGCAGCTTGCGTACGGACCCGCGCCGCCCGGTAGGGTCCCTAGGTGCTGACAGAGGCGAACGTGGTTAGCGGCACCAGTAACACAAGGGAGTGGTCGGTGAAACGTGAGATCGTGATCGGCGCGGCCGGCGTGGCCATGGTGGTCGCAGGCTGTGTCGGCTGTTCAAGCAACAAGTCCAACACCGGCGCATCGAGTTCGGCGGCGGCACCGGCCGGCCCCCAGGTCATCGTGGACGGCCAGAAGCAGAACGTCACCGGGCAGGTCACCTGCACGCCGGCCGGCGACAACATCAACATCGGTATCGGTGATGCCTCCGCCGGCGTGGGTGCGGTCATCAGCAACGCCAACCCGCCCCTCGTCCATGCGGTCGGGTTGGGCAACGTCAACGGCATCGCGTTCGGCTATTCCGATGCCGCCCCGAACCAGGCCAGCAATGCCGGGGCCGCCGTGGACGGCAAGTACTACGCGATCAAGGGCACTGCGACCGGTACCGATATGACCAATCCGGACCAGCCGCAGACGTTGACCAAGCCTTTTGAGATGGACGTGACCTGCCCGTAGCGCGGGCCAACGAGACATCATCGGGGCCGACGGCCCAGAGGGGACGCAGCTATGTCGAAGAAGCGTGTCAGCGCGGTGGCGCTCGCGGCGGGACTCAGCATCTCGGCGTTGAACCCGGGATTCGCGAGTGCCTTCCCGCTCGACCCACCGGCGTGCCCGAATGGCAGTTGCCACGGCGGGCCCGGCGGACCGCGCCCGCAGGCGCCGGAAACCACCGCCCCGCCGGCCACCACAGCCGCACCCGCGACCACTGCCGCGCCCGCGACTACGGCCGCTCCCCAGACGACCGCAGCGCCGCAGACCACGGCCGCGCCGCAGACCACTGAGCAGCCGAGTCCGCAAACCACCGCGCCGCAAACCAGTGCGAGCGCGCCAAGCACGACCGCACCGGCCACGCAGACCACGACTCCGCCGGCCAGCCAAACGACCACGCCGGCCCAACAGCCCACGACTCCGCCGGCCAGCCAAACCACGACGCCGGCCGAGCAAACCACCACAGCGCCGAGCGCACAAACCACGACGCCGGCGGGCAGCCAAACCACCTCGCCATCCGGGCAGCGGCCCACTCGGACCGTAGTTGCGCCGAGCACCCAGCCGCCGCACGAGCCGTATCAGCCTCGTGGCACCTACCTGACGGCCAGCGCCGAGGTCGGCGGACCGATGGACTCATCGGTTGGCTTCAGCATTGTCGGCCACGGGGCACCGCCTCCACCGCCGCCGCGCGGCTGGGGCTGGAACGACGGCCCGCCGCCGGGTCACCCGCCGCCACACTGGTACGGCCCGCCGCCTCCGGGTGGCTGGAACGGCCCGCCGCCCCCGGGTGGCTGGAACCGTCCGTGGGTCGGCCCCCCGCGTGACGTGGTGTATGCGCGCAGCAACTTCTCGCCGTTCGCCTACAACACCTTTACCGTCGTACCGGTCTTCAACTGGCAGTTCGGCGGTTGGGGTTACTGGTTCTTCGGTGTCTGGGTCCCGCTTTACTGAGCACCGAAAATCCTTAGTTGGAGCGACGATTCGTCAGGCTGGGCCGCGATCGCGGCCTGGTCACCGTCGAACTGATCAACTCCAAGACGCTCAATATCTTGGGTAGCGGGGCCATCGAGGAACTGTCCCAGGCGTTCCGCGAGATCGGCGGTGACACCGGCGTCCGCGTCGTGGTGCTGCGCGGCGCGGGTGAGCAGGCATTCATCGGGGGCGCCGACATCAACGAGATGGTCGAGTTGGACCGCGCCACCGGCGAGGTTTTCATCCGCCGGCTCGCGGGCTTGTGCGAAGCGATTCGGCAATGCCCGGTACCCGTCATCGCCAGGCTCGCGGGCTGGTGCCTGGGCGGTGGGCTGGAGGTCGCGATCTCATGCGATCTGCGGATCGCGGAGTCGGGGGCCAAATTCGGCATGCCCGAAGTGGCTGTCGGCATCCCGTCGGTCATCCATTCGGCGATGCTGCCCGCGCTGATCGGAGCATCTCATGCGGGCTGGCTGTTGCTGACCGGCGAGACGATCGACGCCGCGACGGCGCTCGGGTGGGGACTCGTCCACGAGGTGGTCGCCGCCGACGAGCTCGACCACCGCATCGCCGAACTCACCACCAAACTCAGCAAGTTCGGCACGTCCGCGGTCCGCCAGCAAAAGCGCCTGCTCAACAAGTGGTTCGATATGACCCTGCACGGGGCGATCGAAGACAGCGTCGAGCAGTTCGGTCTGGCCTTTCTGACAGGTGAGCCCCAGCAGCACATGCGGGCATTCCTCTCCCGCAAGCGCGACAACAGCTAGCCCTGCCGGTCACCGGCCGCGAGTGGGTCGGGTTGTTGCGACTCTCGCGATCCAAAACTAAGGTAAGCCTAAGCTTATGAAACGTTGAGTGTCGTGCGACGACAATGGGAGCGATCATGACTTCTCGACCAGAATTCTCGCTGATTGTCGGCTACGGCAGCGACATGGGCAATGCCGAGGATGCCGCCCTGACGTTCGCCGAAGCGGTCGAAGAATCTCTCGCCGTCAGCACCGCCGCCATCGAGCTGAACCAGATCGAGCCGACCGACCTGCAATCGGCGACCCACTTCGTCGTCGTGTGCTCGACGTGGGGGGAGGGCGAGTTCCCGGACAATGCCTCTTTGTTCTGGGAGGCGATCAGTGCCGAGGGCGCGCAGCGGCTGGAGCATTTGCGGTTCGCGGTGCTTGCCCTGGGCGACACCGGATATGAGCAGTTCTGCAACGCCGGGCGGCTACTCGATGAGCGACTGGAAACCCTGGGCGCAATCCGTTTGATGGACCGCGTCGACGTCGACGGCGTCTATGTGCAGGCGGCCCGGGCGTGGACGGATGATCTCGTCAAGCTGCTACTGGCCGATCGCACCGATCCTGTGGCCGCGATTGCCGTCGGTGTGCCGGACCCTCGCCCGTCCGACCATGCCGAACAAGCACGGCGCGATCGCAGCCATCCCCTCCTCGATGCGCGCGTTGTGGTCAACCGACGGCTGACCACCGCCCAGTCCGACAAAGAGGTCCGCCACTATGAGGTGGACCTCCTCGGTTCGGGAATCGATTACCACGCGGGCGATTCCATCGCGGTCCATGCCAGCAACGATCCGATCCTCGTCGAAGCGATCCTGAGCGAGCTGGGCGTCGGCCCCGAGGACGCCGTCGTCGGCTATGACGAGGTGCTCGGCGAGCTGCTCACCGAGCACCTCGAGATACGGACACCGTCGCGAGCGCTGCAGACGTTGGTCGCCGCCCGCCTTCACGACGCCGCCGCGAACGCGCTGAGTGCCGAAGCCGTTGCGGGGCAAGGTTCTTGGTGGTACGGCAAGGATGTTCTCGACCTGATCCGGCTGGGCGAACTGACTGTCGACGAAGTCGTCGACACCCTGCGTCCACTGCAGTCGCGTGATTATTCGATCGCGTCGAGTCCACTGGTACATCCCGACCGCGTACACCTGACGGTGGCGACCGTCCGCTATACGCTCGGCGATCGCCGGCACGGCGGCGTCGCGTCGACGTTCCTGGCGGAGCGCGCCGACACCGTACGCGTACACCTGCGGCCCAACCACTCGTTCCGCTTGCCCGCGGCCGACGTGCCCATCATCATGATCGGCCCGGGCACCGGCATCGCGCCGTTCCGTGGCTTCCTGCAAGAGCGCCAGGCCCTCGGCGCGTCCGGGCGAGCATGGTTGTTCTTCGGAGACCGGCGGCGGCACTGCGATTTCCTCTACGGCGACGAGCTCGGTGCCTTCCTCCGGTCGGGTACGCTGACCCGGCTCGACTTGGCGTTCTCCCGTGACGGAGCTTCCGGCGAATCGAAACAGTATGTGCAGCAACGTATGTCGGAGAATGCCGCGGACATCTTCGGGTGGTTGCAGGACGGCGCGTATGTCTACGTGTGCGGCGACGCCGACCGAATGGCCAAGGATGTCGACGAGGCATTACGGGCAATAGTGGGCAGCTGCGGCGGGATGAGCGACGGCGCCGCGCACGCGTACGTCAACGACCTCATAAAGAGCCACCGCTACCTGCGCGATGTCTACTGACTAGCTGCCGTTGACCTGCCGTATCCGGGCGCCCAGGAGCTCGGTCCACTCGGCGAGGTAGTGATCGTCGGCAACTCGCGACTCCGGTTGATGAAACAGGGTGGTAGCAAAGCGAGCGCCGAGGATGCCGTTGACACCGAGCGCAGCCAAAACCGTGGCCTGTTGTTGTGTCATTGCGGGTGCCCAGACCCTAATCCACTCTCCCAGTTCCGTATTGAGCGTGTCGACCAGCGCGGCGTATGCGGTATCGAGGCGGGCGGAGCGACCCGCCGAGGTGCGAGCGGCGATCTGTATCAGCTCGATTTCGTCGTCGACAACCGACAGTAGGTACCTGCCCAGGACGGTCAACTCGGCGTGCATGTCGCCGAGGCCGGCGAAGAGATTGCGAATGTCACGCATGGCACGGCGGCGGTCCAGCTGGCGGTCGATACCGGCGTTCAGCAGCTCTTCTTTGGATTTGAAGTGGTGATACAAGGCTCCCGAGCCGGCTGCCAATCCGGCGGCGGCCTCGATCTGGGAGACGCTGGTCGCGTCGAATCCCTTGGCGCTGAAAAGCCGCATCGCCTCGTCGACCAGCCGGTCGCGTGTTGACGCGGGTGTCGTCATTGACCCCTCCAAAGTGATCACTTACTCTTTTACAAGGTAGCACTTAATGGGCGCGGTTGGTGAGAGGCCAGATGCCGGATCAGGATAGTCCGCTGCCGCAGGGCCGGATCCGCCGCACCATGCCGTTGGTGGGCTTCACCGCGAGGGCGGCGGGGGGCCGACTCGTCGCGGGACTGCGCCAACGAGCGGGCGAAGAGGACGCCGTCGAGCGCTTTCACGAACGCACAGCCGACCGCTATACCGAACTGCTCGGGCACTCCAAGGGTGTGCTGATGAAGCTCGGCCAGATCATGTCGATGATCGACAGTCGTGCGGTGGGCACCGGCGGGTTCTGGCCTTATCAGAAAGCCATGAGCCGCCTGCAGGCCGACGCTCCGCCAATGCATCCGGAGCTGGTTAGAGAAGTCCTCGATGCCGAACTCGGTTCGGCCGTAGCGCAATTCGCCGAGTTCACCGACGAGCCGTTGGCCGCCGCGTCGATCGGTCAGGTGCACCGCGCCACCCTGCGCGACGGTCGCGCGGTTGCCGTCAAGATCCAGTACCCCGGTGTGGGCAAGGCAATCCGAGATGATCTGGCCAATACGGAGTTGTTGACCACGTTTCTGCGTTTCATGACCTCGGCATCGGGAATGAAGCCGGACTTTCAGTCGGTGGCCCGCGAGGCCGCGGCTCGGATCTCCGAAGAGGTCGATTACCGGCATGAGGCGGCGATGATCACCGCGTTCAGCGACCTCTACCGGGGCCACCCGTTCATTCGGGTGCCCGAGGTCATCCCGGAGGCGTCCGGCGATCGGGTGTTGACGATGAGTTACCTCGACGGGATGAACTTTGCGCGGGCAAAAGAGGCCGATCAGGATCTGAAAAATGTGTGGAGCGAGGCGATCCTGCGTTTCAGTCAAAGCAATTTCCGGCACGCGAACCTGCTGCACGCCGACCCTCATCCCGGCAATTACCTATTCAACGACGACGGCACCGTGGGATTCGTGGACTTCGGTTGCGTGAAGATCCTGCCCGAACCGCAACGGTGGCGATTGGTCGCGATGCACCGGGCCGTGATCGACGGACGCAAACACGACTACCGCGACCTGATGGTGCAGGCGGGGTTCCTCACTGCCGATTCCGACCTGACCGCCGACGAGCTGTACCGGTGGCAATCGGAGATGCTCTACGAGTTCATCGGTGCACCGCAGCCGGTCACCTACACGCCCGAAACGACCGCACGCACCATCCAGGGGTTGTTCGACCTTCGTGTTCCCGACCATCCGATGGCCCGCATGAACGCGCCCGAAGACTTTGTGTTCGCGGGACGCGTCCAGCTCGCCGTCGGCAGCCTGTTTGATGGCCTCCGCGCGACCACACCGGCCCGGGCCATCATCGACGACATGGACGGTGTGGCCAAGCCGACCACCGAGCTGGGCAAGCTGCATCATGCCTGGGTCCGCAAGCGCCGTCTCCCGTCGGCATTGGACCACCATGACCGTCCCTGAAATCCCTGAAATCCCTGAAATCCCTGACATACCTGAGAACCCGGCGATCACGCGGTTGCCCTGGGACGCCGCGGACCCCTTCGCCTACTACGAGTACCGACGACGCTCGGAGGGCGACGTGGTCTGGGAACAGGGGATGGGGGCGTGGCTGGTCCTCGGCTATCAGCCCGTGCAACAGATTCTCGGGGGTGCCGGGTGGACGAGTAGCCCGCTCGCGAACGCCCGCGCCCGGGAGGCCCTTCGGGCTGTCGATCGAGACATGTTGCGCCGCAACATCTTGTTCAGCGACGGCGTCGACCATCAACGGCTGCGTGATTCGGTTCGAGACTTTTTTACCCCGTCCTTTGTCTCCGGTCTGAACGAAGGCATCGAAGCGATTGCCACGGAAACGATCGACCGCATCCCGGCCGGAGTCGACTTCGACTTCATGACCGAAATCGCAGCGCCGCTACCGATCGCGGTCGTCGCAGCCTGGATGGGCCTCGACGTCGACACGGCACGGTTGTTCGGCGACGAATGTCCAGCCATCAGCCGCATGATCAACGACGTCGCGGACACCGAGGCCGTCGAAGCCGGAACAGCCGCATTCGCGGCACTGGTCGCCGAGTTGCTTCCGCTGGCGGCGGACCGCCGCACCCACCGCCGCGACGACCTGCTCGGCTATATTGCTGCGGACCCAAACCTCGAACTCGACGACGTGGTCACCACGGCGGCGATCATCGCGGCCGCCGGGATTGAAACGACGGCAAATCTGTTGGGCGCAGCCATGATCGGCTGCTAAAGCCCAGGCCCAACCGTATTCGCCTCATAGACGCCATCGACGTGGTCGACGATCGAATTGTCAGCGAGCTACTGCGCCTGGACGGACCCGTCCAGGCCGTGGCGCGCACGGCCACGCTCGACCAGATCGTGGGCGGTGTTGCCATCCACGCCGGGGAGCCGGTCATCGCCGTGATCGGCGCCGCCAATCGCGATCCGGAGGTTTTCAACTGGCCTACCAGGCTCCAGGCGGACCGCTGCGGACCAGCGCCGCTGACGTTCGGCTACGGATCGCACTACTGTCTGGGCGCAGCGCTCGCCCGCCTCGAAATTGCTGTGGCCCTGCAACACATCCTGGCCCGCCGCCCGGTGCTTCGTGATGACCCGATATGGCGGACCACTCCCGCGATTCGCGGTCCCCTGCGCGTGTCGATGGCCTTCGAGGAAGGTTAAAGGTGGCCACCAGCTTGCCGCGGCGCGACCGGGCGTAGCGGCAGGAGGAGCCGAAAGCGTGCCCCGCTGTCGGTCGGCAGGCAGGTCAGCTCCCCCTGGTGGGCGCGCGCCAGTGCGCGGGCGATGGGCAGGCCGAGCCCGGCGCCGCCGTGGTCACGATGGCGCGAAGAGTCAAGTCGGACAAGGCGATCGAAGATTCTTTCGCGGTCGGCGTCCGGGATTCCCGGTCCCGAGTCGGTGACCGTCAACTCGGCACAGCGCAATCCCGAATGATCGGCCGCGCGCACGTCGAGCACGATGTGGCCACCGGCCGGAGTGTGCCGGCGGGCGTTGTCGGCGAGATTCGACACGATCTGGGTGACCCGGGTGCGGTCGGCGTGAATGGGTGCGGTGGGGTCACCGGTACGGCTCACGGTCAGATCGGGGGAAAGCACCGCCGCGCGTTCGCGTTCGGCTTCGGCGATGGCGACGAGGTCGGTGTCGGCGAGCTCCAGGGTCAGGCCCGCGTCGATGCGGCTCAGGTCGAGCATGTCGGCGACCAGCCGACCGGCCCGCCGGGATTCGTTGAGTAACAGTGTCGCGCGGCGGTATTGGCGGTTGGCTGACGCGTCGTCCTCCGCCTGCACAGTGGCGCCCAAGATCTGCTCGGCGGTGGTCCGGATACCGGTGATCGGAGTGCGCAGTTCATGGGCCGCGTCGGCCAAGAACCGACGAGTGCGCTGTTCGGAAGCTTCCAACGCGTCCAACATGCTGTCGAATGCGGCTGCTGCCCGGCCTAATTCGGTGTTGGCGCGATCCGGCCGCAGTCGTTGTCCCCGATCACCGGTGGTGATGGATCGGGCGAGCGTGGTGAGTCGGTCCAACGGCCGCAGGGCGGTGCGGGTGACAACGATCAGCAAGAGACCGGCCACTACAAGGGTGATCACGCCCCCGGCGATCATCACTTCACGCAACCGCCGAATCAGCGCGGTGGTTTGGGTGGTGTCTGCTACCAGGATCACCCGCCCGCCCGATGCCAACGGGTGCACGACGACCGTCGCTGTGGCGTCCGGCGGTGGTGCGGCGGGCGGCGGGAACGGGAAGACCGCGGGTGGCGGCGGTGGAGGACCCCATCCGGGGCGGCTCTTTTACACACCCCACGCCGTCGGCGATAACGCCGAGTTAGGTTTCCGTGAGCACCTGCTTAACTAAATCATAAATATAACTATTAATACTTCTACGCGCGACAACGGGCGCCAGATGGGTAAAAGGGACAGGCCCGGAGCCTGGGCCCCCGACCCATCGCCGGGTGCGCACCAACCAGCTCCCGGCGTACCGCCGCCCCCGGCATCCGGCCCGGGTCGTTGACGGCATGCGCACCTGGTGGCCGCCTGTGGCCGCCTGCGCCGCCGGCACGACCGCCACCGCAGGGCGCGAACTGCGGGAATGAACCGACGAACAGAAATGAGAAATGGGTCGAGTGATGAAGATAAAGACGTTAATCGCTGGGTCGCTGTTGGCAGGTGCTCTCGGGACCGCCGCGATGGGCATCGGTGGCGCGGTGGCCGGAGCGGATCCCTTCCCGCCACCACCGGGCCCTGGTCAGCCGGGACCGCCGCCGCCCGGCCCGGGTGGACCGTTCGGCCCGCCGGGGCCTGGTGGGCCGATGGGGGGCCCGCCTCCCGGTGGCCCGCTTGGGCCGCCGCCGCCCGGAGCGCCGCACCCGCCGGGCTTCTGATTCGGCTACACGTACCTGGTGGCCGCCTCTGTCATTGAGGCGGCCACCGTCAGGTGCAACGACTAAAGTCGTTGGAATCCAACGGCTTTGAGCGGAGCTACCTCAGGGCTTCTGGGCCGCGGAATAATCCAGGCACACCGTGGTGCCGCCGGGGCGAGTGTTGATGGTGCAGTGGTCTGCCAGCGCATGCATCAACATGATGCCGCGAGAAGCTCGAGGGTCGTGGGGTTGGCGCGGCGAGCGCCGGTGCCAGCTGCCACGATCGCTGACGCACACGCTGATCGTCTGCGCCGCGGGGTCATAGCCGGCCTGTAGCCGCATGGGGCCGACGACGTCCTGAGCGTGGTAGGCGTGTTCGACGCAGTTGGCCAGTGCTTCGTTGGCGCCGAGGATGACATCCCCGCTGACCTCTGGCGAGGCCTGCGGCAGCTCCCGCAGCCAGCGTCGCAAGGTATGGCGCAACTTGCACGCGGTCGCGGCGTCGGCCGCACCCGTGCAACTCAACTGCGCCGGGACGGCGGAAACTGCGGGGACCTCAGCGTTCATAGGCCATCGCATACCCCGTCGACTCTGGAAAAAACAAGGGACCCGTATCGCTTCTGCCACAGATCAATAGACGCACCGAGACTTGAGCTCAGCGGCGTGGGGGCAGTCGCACGATCTGGACGAAGAAGTTGTCGATCGTTCTGATGGCCGCCATGTAGCGATCGAGGTCGACAGGCTTTGTGACGTAGGCATTGGCATGGAGGTTGTAACTACGCAAGATGTCCTCTTGGAGAGACGACGTGGTGAGCACGACGACCGGGATGTCCTGCAGGTCGGGGTCTGACTTGACGGTCTGCAAGATATGGCGGCCGTCGAATTTGGGCAGATTGAGATCCAGCAGGATGAGATCTGGCCGTGGCGCGTCGCGAAATTCGCCGCGGCGGTAGAGGAAGTCCAGTCCTTCTGCGCCATCACGTGCGACATGCAGGTTGTTGGCGATCTTGTGGTGTTCGAACGCTTCTCGCGTGATCAGTTCATCACCGGGGTCGTCTTCGACGAGTAGTACGTCTATCGGATAAGGCGACGTCATCGGGGGAATCCACCTTTCGGGCGGGCGACGCGCACAAAGCGCTTCTTGAAAAGTGGTTTACCCCTTGGTAATAGGCACTAATCCGACTGTGACGCTTTGCTCACCAGTCGCTAATCTATTGGCCGGCAATGGCATCCATTGGCGGGCCATCACCGTGCCCGACACCGCGATGGGCCAGGCTCGTCGCCAGTGCCCTACCGCCTTGGACGGTCCCGACAATGTCCACAGCATCGTTGACCGTGAAATGTGAAGCGACAGTGAGCGGTTTGCTGCCATGGCCGGTGATCACGGTGGTGTCCGGGGTGAGCAAATAGGTCTGGGTGTACCCGCTGGCGCTACGCGCGGTTATCGAATCCGCCGATACCGCGATCAGGACTCCCTCCTGACTCACCGGGACCGACGCAGGAGGTGTCGCCGCGGTCACATGGGCAGGTGCCACTGGCTTTTCGGTGTCGACGGTAAGGGCGGCGAAACTCACCGCGCACAGCAGGGAGACGGGAGCAGCCCCACACATAAGCAATCGGCGTCGCCGTCTGCCCGGTCCTGTCAGTCGGTGCTTGGCGCCCACGATCAATCCTTCTTTCCGCGGTGCGGCGCCAATGGTCATCGGCTCCGACCCAGTCAGATTCGTTGCAGGGGGAATTACCCGACGCGCCCTGCGGGTAAACCCGGCGCTGCCGCGGCGGCTCGTCGTCCGGTCGCCGGGATTGTTCAGCTCGCGTTGAGCGTCGGGCAATCCTCGTAGCGAGCCGCGTCGATGTAGGCGTCGGCGCGTTCGGCCGCCTCGTCGCTATCCACCCCGGTCAGGTCGTAGTTGTTCGCCTTTTCCGCGGTGCTGACGATCTGGCGCCGCGACCACCCCTGCGCCAAGGCTGCGCATATCGTCTTTTCGGTCTGGTTTCTATGGTTCGGCCAGTCGGGCAAGAAGGTCACCTGATCGGCGCTTGCCGTGGCGATCATGCCAGGCAGCGCGCCCATTCCAAGGAGTGGAATCGTCAGCGACACTCCGTAGAGCAATTTCTTCATGGCCGCCGACCGTACGCTCGTTAACCGAGAGTTTACTGTGTTGTCACTGTGTGGACTTTCATTTTGCTGGGCAGCTGAACTCAGTTCCGTCACCGAGCGGATCACTATTTGCCGCCATTCACGTTGATCGATTGCCGCACTGGGCCTTTGAATGGCTAGGCTCCGGCGAGCAGGGCTGCGTATTGATTCTCGAGTACCTTGGCTGGGCCCATGCGCCACATTTCCGCCAAGGATTGCGAGAGGGCGTCGGGAAAGATCTCGTCCTCGTCGTTTTCCAGCCCGTCGAAGATCCCCTGCGCCACCGATTGCGTTGATGCTTTTGGTATTTCGAGACCTCGAGTCATATCGGTATCCACCGGGCCAGTGAGTACGGCATGCACGCGGATGCCTTGCGGCGCCAAGGTGAAGCGCAGCGATTGCGTCAGCGAGAACGCCGCGGCCTTGGACACGGAGTACGCCGGGATGATCGGCAATGGCGCCAGGGCGTTGAGCGAAAGGTTGTTGACGATCGAGCCGCCTTGGCGCGCGAGAATAGGCAGGTACGCGCTGATTACCGCGTAGGTGCCGAAAAGGTTGACGGCCAAGTGTTGTTCGAGTGCGGATCGATCGCTCAGGTCGTCGTATTGCGCCACACCCGCGTTATTGATCAGGATGTCGACGGCGTCCACCTGTGTGGCCGACTGTTGAATCTGCGCCGGTTCGGTGATGTCCAGCGCTAACGGTGTTACACGAGAGTCGAAGTTGGCCAACGGCTTTCGTGAGCCGACATATACCCGACTGGCGCCCCTGTTCAGGGCTTCGTCGACGAGGGCGCGTCCGATACCGCGGTTGCCCCCGGTAATCAGCACCGCTTTGTCCGAGATGGTGACCATGATCGCAAGCTCCTTGGTTGCTGGTGGCAGTGAGCGGGCGCCCGCCGGTGTCGGTGGTCGAGCCGTCCGTCGGCAGATGTCCGTATGTGATCCGATACGTGGACCCGTGACGATTCATCGGTCAGCTGGTCAACGGCCGCTGACGTTCGAGCCGTCCGGGCCGACGGACATCGCGGGCGCCGGCGCCGTACCGCGTTGCGCACGGTATCGGCCTGGACTTGTCACAACGTCGTGACACTCGCAAACTGGTTGATATGCGCGACCGCGAGACCATCGAGTCAGAATTACGGCGGATCGCTGCGCAGGGCGCTCAGCCCTCATCCCGAGAGGCCGACGAGCTGCTCGACGAACTACTGGCTCATAGCGCCGGGATTCCGTACTCCGCACCCGTTGCGGCGGCGGAGTTCGACTACGTCCCGGACGCCTGGTTACGCGAGCCTCCTCGCGAGACGAAGACCGAAAAGACCATGACGCGCCGACGCAAGGGCGCGCTGCGCCGCTTCGGCCTTGTCGCGGCGCTGCCGCTGTCTCTGGTAGCACTTGTCGCCGCGGTGGTGGTGATGCTCGCGTTGCGCCATCACGATTCATCGGCGCCGTCGGCGCAACCGCAACCGACGGAAGGCCCGCCGTCGGTCGCGCCGCCCCAGCCGGTCGCACCCAAAGCGCCAGCGTCGCGGGGGGACGTCGTCGACACGGCGTTCATCGAGGCGTTGAAGCACGAAGGCGTACCGGTTCCCAGCCAGGAGTACGTCGTGGCCCAAGGGCACGCGGTTTGTGATTTCCTGGCGCGCCAACGCAATTTCTCGGATGCGGTCGGATTCGTGCAGCGATCTTCGATATGGGACGCCAACCAGAGCACCGAGGTCACCGCGGGCGCCATCGTCTCGTACTGTCCGCAGTCCCGGCCCTCGATGGCGGACGAGATGCAGCCGGCTTACCAGAACACTCTCTCGGATCTGCAGGCCATCGAAGGAAAACTGCAGGGCATCCAAGACGATCTGCACGGCATTCAGGGTGGGCTGGACAACCTCCCGGGTCACCCGTAAACCGGGTCACCCAGCGCGGAGCCTCCTGTCAGGATTGAACTCGCCTGACGGTGCGGCGGGGGAGGGTGAAAGCCCCTCTTAGCAGCGAAAGTTCGTTACCAGAGATCAAGGGAGATATCTGTAACTGCAGCGGAATTGTGGGCATTTTGTGGGCAGAAGTCTGGCGGAGGGCCCGTCGGCCTGCCTCGCATCTCATCCGTTCCGAGATAGCATTCAATTCTGTTCGGGCCTGGTCGATTTGGTCGTAGGCGTACCTCGCGATGGCAGCGAGGTGCCTCGGTCTGTCCGGGCGGGCCCGGTGAAAGTGCGCGACCATTCCTGCCTGCGGACCGGACACCACTTCCGGCTCGCTCACATTGCAGTTCAGAACTGATTGGGCAATTTGTCAGTCACTCATTTGTGGGCCACGCCGAATAGTAGGCTCCGATTGCTTTTTCGATTGCTTGACCGCGCTCGTTCGGCCGCCAATCGGGCCCGAGATTGTTCATCATTTCGGTGATGAGGACGTCCACCACGGCGCGAGTCTGTTCGCTGCTCGGCTCTTTTGTGGCGCGAAGTTCAGTGGGCATGGCCGGTTCCAGGCGTGCCAGTTCGTCAATAATCACCGCGCGATGCTCCGCCGGGATGGCGTCCAGAACATTGTTCACGGGTTGATCTCCGAGAGGGAGGGCACTCCCACGCCACCGACCCCCGCCACCGGTTACACCTGAGGTATCGAGGCGCCGAGAGCGGCGGCTTGCTGCGCGCCATCGATGTCCGTCGCAGCAAACTCGGTGCCCGCCATGGCTGATTTGAGCGCACTCGTTTGCGCTCGTTGGGCCAGGGTGGCGATGGCTTCGTCCAGGGCCGCATGGGTAGCACCGACAGCGCCGGACGTCGCCTGGATGGCTAGCCCCACCCTGGGCAGCGGTGTCGCCGCCACCAACTCCGCCGAGACCGTCGCGCAGTGTGCCGCCAGCACCTGCAACCCCTCATTGCTGACCCGAAAAACGTCGGCCACATCGCAGACTTTAAAGCGCCGCGGGGGACACGCCAGTCAGTTCGCCGTTTGGCTAACGCTCACCTCTGGCCACCTCACCGGAAAATG
Organism: Mycobacterium ahvazicum; assembly: GCF_900176255.2. GTDB lineage: Bacteria > Actinomycetota > Actinomycetes > Mycobacteriales > Mycobacteriaceae > Mycobacterium > Mycobacterium ahvazicum. The sequence goes on along the minus strand of NZ_FXEG02000005.1, from coordinate 688,273 downwards.
TGGGCAAGAAAGTCTCAACCGCCCGATTGTTCGACGCCGAAAACGCCTCTACCAGCACCGACGGGAACCGAAAGTGGGAGCCCCCTGTCAGGATTGAACTGACGACCTTTCGCTTACAAGGCGAGTGCTCTACCACTGAGCTAAGGAGGCCGGGGTAAATCGGGTGCCAGCTTAGCCGTTCAGGCGTCGCCCTCGATGATCCGCTGCGACGGCACCGGACGTGACACGGTGCGTCGCCCGGGTCGCCGGCCCGGCAGCGGGATCCGCTCGGCGATGTTGCTCAGCGGGTTAACGACCATAGTGAGCGCGTTGACGGCGTCCTGCAGCGTGGCGATGGCCGGCTCGAGCGCTTCCATCCCGGGCGTCAATCGCGCCAAAGTGTCGGCGACGTCGGCAAGCTGGTCCAGCGGACCGTTTTTGGCGGTCAGCTTGTCGATCAGGCCGCCCTCGGACAACAGGCGGTCCGCCAGCCCATCCTCGGACAACACGCGCTCGATCAGCCCGTCCTCGGATAGCAGCTGATCGGCCAGCCCGCCCGGTTGCAGCGTCCGATGCAGGCCGCCGCCCTCCGCGGTCAGCCGATCGACCAGGCCGCCGTCCGACATCAGCAGGTCGACCACGCCGCCCGGGCGCAGCAACCGGTCGAGCGGCCCGTCGACCGCCATCGCTCGTCCCAGCGGTGCGTCGTCGTCCATCATTCTGGCCAGCCGATTGGCACGGTTGATCGCGTCGTCGAGCCCCAGCATCGAGGTCACCGCGTTGGTGCGGGTTTGTCCGCTCTCGCCGAGTGATCGCTTCGCCACCCCGACGGCCGCGGTGGCAAGATTCAGGCTCGCTTCGGCAGCCGCAAGGCCGACCCGGGCGGGCGCGGTCGCGGCGGACACCATGCTCTTGGCGAGATCCATGGTTCGAGTCTATGCACGACGCGCCCTCAAAAACCGGGTACCGGTCCAAGCTGATGCGATGATTCCTGGCAGACTACTAGCAGAAGCTTGTCACCGAGCTCCCAGGAATTACACAATTATTACATAGGCAATGTTCAGCTTAGGACGGGACAACCCAGATGACAGCGGCACCCCAAAGCGACACCAAACCGGAAGCCCGCATCCTCGTCGTTGACGACGAGGTCAATATCGTCGAGCTGCTCTCCGTGAGTCTCAAGTTCCAGGGGTTCGAAGTCTCCACCGCGACCAACGGAGCCCAGGCCCTGGACCGCGCGCGTGAAGCGCGCCCTGACGCGGTGATCCTCGACGTGATGATGCCCGGCATGGACGGCTTTGGTGTGTTGCGGCGGTTGCGGGCCGACGGCATCGATGCCCCGGCATTGTTCCTGACGGCACGCGACTCCCTGCAGGACAAGATCGCGGGTCTGACGCTGGGCGGTGACGACTACGTGACCAAGCCGTTCAGTTTGGAGGAGGTCGTTGCCCGGCTGCGGGTCATCTTGCGGCGGGCCGGCAAGGGTGGCGCCGAAACCCACAATGCCCGACTGACTTTCGCCGACATCGAGCTCGACGAAGAGACCCACGAAGTGTGGAAGGCCGGCGAACCGGTGTCGTTGTCGCCCACCGAATTCACGCTGCTCCGTTACTTCGTAATCAATGCGGGGACGGTGCTGAGCAAGCCGAAAATCCTTGACCACGTTTGGCGTTACGACTTCGGCGGCGACGTCAATGTCGTCGAGTCCTACGTGTCGTATCTGCGCCGGAAGATCGATACTGGGGAGAAGCGGCTGCTGCATACCCTGCGCGGGGTGGGCTACGTTCTTCGGGAGCCGCGCTGAGTACGCACCCGGCCATTCGCGGAAAGTAGCAATCGGTGGCGAAGAAGACGGAAACGACCGCCCAGGTTCGCCGGGGACTGCCCCTGCGAGTGGGTCTGGTCGCGGCAACCCTGGTGTTGGTTGCGTGCGGGCTGGCGGCCTCGGGGGTCATGGTCACGTCGATCCTGCGGCACAGTCTGGTCAGCCGCATCGACACGACGCTGCTCGAGGCCTCGCGCGGTTGGGCGCTGGCCCCGCGGCGGCAACTGACGGCGTCTTCCTACGAAGGCCCGGACCCGGGCCGGCCCCCGTCGAAGTACTACGTGCGCGGTGTCGGCACCGACGGCCAACCGTTTACCGCCATCAATGACCGCAACGCCGAACCGGCCCTGCCGCCCAACAACGACGTGGGCCCCAATCCGACTACGCTGCCCTCGGTCAACGGCTCCGACATTCAGTGGCGAGCGGTGTCGGTACACGGGCCGCACGGCCTGACGACCGTCGCGATCGACCTGTCCGACGTCCAGCAAACCGTCCGGTCGCTGGTCTGGTTGCAGTTCGGCATCGGGGTGGCCGTGCTGGTGGTGGTCGGCATCGCCGGCTTCGCGGTGGTGCACCGCAGCCTGCGCCCGCTGGTCGAGGTCGAACAAACCGCCGCCGCGATCGCCGCGGGCCAGCTGGACCGTCGCGTTCCCGAACGTGATCCCCGCACCGAAGTGGGCCGGCTTTCGTTGGCGCTCAACGGAATGCTCACCCAGATTCAGCAAGCGGTGGCATCCTCGGTGTCCTCGGCCGAAACAGCACGCGGCTCGGAGGATCGGATGCGACGGTTCATCACCGACGCCAGCCACGAACTGCGGACCCCGCTCACCACCATTCGCGGCTTCGCCGAACTGTATCGGCAGGGCGCGGCGCGCGACGTGGCGATGTTGCTGTCGCGCATCGAAAGCGAAGCCAGCCGGATGGGCCTACTGGTCGACGACCTGTTGCTGCTGGCCCGGCTGGACGTGCAGCGGCCGCTGGAACACCATCGCGTCGACCTGCTGGCGCTGGCCAGTGACGCCGTGCACGATGCGCAGGCCATCGACCCGAAGCGCACCGTCACGATGGAAATCCTCGACGGCCCCGGCACTCCCGAGGTGCTCGGTGACGAGGCGCGGATCCGCCAGGTGCTGAGCAATCTCGTCGCCAACGCCCTGCAGCACACCCCGACCAGTGCCGACCTCATCGTTCGGGTCGGTACCGACGGCGACGACGCGGTGATCGAGGTGGCCGACCGGGGGCCCGGCATGAGCGAGCAGGACGCGTCGCGGGTGTTCGAGCGGTTCTATCGCACCGACTCGTCGCGCGCGCGGGCCAGCGGTGGTACCGGCCTGGGGCTGTCCATCGTCGACTCGCTGGTTCACGCGCACGGCGGCAAGGTCACCGTCCAAACGGCGCCCGGTGAGGGCTGTTGTTTCCGCGTCACCCTGCCGCGCGTGAGCGACGTACCGGCCCAGGTCGGCTAGGCCTGGCCTAGCTGCTCGAGCGCCGCTTTGATCCTGGCCTGCGCCTGATCGAGCGACTCCGGCGACGGATTGCGGTCGACGTTGGCGAAGCCGAAGTCGCTGAGGCTGCGGGTGGGGAAGACGTGAACGTGCAGATGCGGCACCTCCAGACCCGCGATGATCAGCCCGGCCCGCTCGGCCCGAAACGCCTTGCACACCGCCTTGCCTATCAGCTGGCCGACCGACATCACGCGCGCGAACGCGCCTTGTTCGACGCTCTGCCACTGATCGATCTCGGCGCGCGGCACCACCAGCGTGTGCCCCTGGGTCATCGGCTCGATCGTCAGGAATGCGACGACGTCGTCATCCTCGTACACAAATCGGCCCGGCAGTTCACGGTTGATGATCTTGGTGAAGATCGACGACATGGCCCCAGCATAGGTAGGACCATCCGGCGCCGTTGCGTCAGTCCTCCTGGCCGAACTCCATCACGTCGAGGTTCCAGTAGCCGCGCATGTTGGTGATCAGCCCCGCCTCGTTGACCTTGTAGGTGAACACGCCGCGCACCTTGCTGGTCATGCCGCCCTCAAACTTGCTCTGCAGCACCAGAATATGAGCGATCTCGTTGGGATCACTCGATCCGAACGTCTCTTCGCAGGTGATGGTCAGCTGGTTTTGCGCAATGTTGTTGTCGAAGAACTCGCCGACGGCGGCTTTGCCACGCACACCGGTGCCGTCGGGGTTGGTGACCGACTTGCCGATCGGGTCCTCGATGACCACGTCGTCGGTCATCAGCGCCAGCCAGCCGTCCCGGTCTTTGCCCTGCGCGCACCGCCACGACGACTGCGAGGCGGTCAGTGCCGGGGATTGGGTGGTTTGGGTCATCGCTATCTCTCTCCTGTCGTTAGATCGCGCACGCGGCGCGCGCGCCCTCTTCGGTTGCCTTACGAATAAGCCCCAGACCGCTGCAATCGCCGGCGGCATGCACGTCGGCCCCGGGCAGGGCGGCCGTCACGCTGTCGAACAGTGCGGTGTCGGGTTCGACGGACCCGGCGATCACGACGCTGTCGGCGGGCAGTTCGCGAGTGGTCCCACCGACCGGGGTGAATATCACGCCCCGGGTCGTGATGCGGTCGACGGCCGCGCGGATGTGCACGGTGACGCCGAGCCGGTCGAGTCGGTCCATGTGTTCAGTCTTGCGCTTGTTACCCACTTCCGGGGCGATGTCCTTGCCGGACTCGAGGATCGACACCAGCCGGCCCCGGCCGGCCAGGAACTCGGCGAGTTCCAGGGCGACCAGGTCTCCGCCGATGATGACGACGCGGCGGCCCACCGGCATCCAGGCGCGGGTGGCAAGCCGAACGGCGGCCGGGTGCACCAGCCGCTGCCGCCGGCCCGCCAGTAGCGCGGCGCCCAGCCGTTGCCAGGCCGGATCGGTGCCTTCGGCGTGGCCGCCGAGCAACTGACGCAAACCCGGCCCGGTGTGCACGTGCGGCAGCTCGGCTCCTGGAATCGCCGGTACCGCGACGTGACCGCCGGTGGCGACCACCACGGCGTCGGGCGCATGCGCGAGAACGTCGTCGACCGAAACTGCATGGCCCATATGCACTTTGGCGGTGCTGAGCCTGATCTCGTCGCGTAGATACCGTAGGAACGGTTGGTTCTCGGGATGCAGCACGCAGGCCCAGCGCAGCGCGCCGCCGAGTTGGCCGGCGCGCTCGAAGAGCGTGACGCGGTGGCCGCGCTGAGCGGCCACGCGGGCGGCCTCCAGGCCGGCCGGCCCGCCGCCGATCACCACGACGCGCTTGGCGCGACCGGCGCGTGGCGCAGACAGTTCGCGTTCCTTGCCGGTGCGGGGATTGACGGCGCAGTCGACAGAGAAGCGCTGTTCCATTGCGTCGATACAGTTTTCGCAAGAAATGCACTTGCGGATGCGGTGCGATTGACCGGTCTGCAGTTTGCGGGGCAGATCGGGGTCGGCCAGCAGCGGGCGCCCCATCGCGATGAAGTCCGCGCGTCCATCGGCGAGGATCTGCTCGGCCCGGACGGGGTCATGGATCCGGCCGACGGCGATCACCGGCACATCGACCGTCTGCTTGACGGCCGCGGCCGCGCCGACATTGAGCGCGTCGCCGTCGTCGGCGGCGTTGACCATGCCCGTGACGAGCCGGTCTATCACCCCGCCGCTGACGTGGAAGGCGTCGACCCCCGCTGCGACAAGTTCGGTTGCCATGCGGGCGGTTTCGTAGATCGCCCGCCCTCCGGCGACCCGTTCGTAGCCGGAGATGCGCAGCGTGATGGGCAGCGCGTCGCCCACCTCGGACCGAATGGCGGCCAGCGCCTCCAGCACCACCCGCAGCCGGCCCCGGGTGGAGTCACCCCGATAGTCGTCGGTGCGTCGATTACGTTGTGGTGCAAGGAAAGAGCCCAGCAGCATGTAGCCGTGTGCGGCGTGCAGTTCGATACCGTCGTAGCCCGCTTCGGCGGCGCGGCGCACCGCTCCCTTGAACAAGTCGAAGACTTCGCGGAGTTGTCGCTTGCTGATTTCGCTGGACGGGCGGCCGGTGAGATACGACGGGATCACCGATGGCCCCAACGATTCGACCCCGAAAAGCTCCGGGCCCAGCCCGTCGGGGCCGGCGTGCACGATCTGCGGCTGGATCTTGGCGCCGTGTTCGTGCACGACCTCCACCAGCGCCCGATGGGCGCCGATCGCCTCGTCGGTGGCCAGATGAAGGCCACCGGGAGTCTCGGGGTGGTGATGGTCGACCCCGGTGGCGCCCAACGTGATCAACCCGACCCCACCGCGGGCACGAGCGGCGAAATAGTCGCGGGTGCGCGCCGACGGTAGCCCGTCGCCGGTGCCGTACATCGTCTCCATCGGAGACATGACGACCCGGTTGCGCACCGTCATGGCGCCGATTCGCCCCGGCGCCAAGAGGTGCGGAAAGCTGGTCACCCAGGACCGGTCGGGTTACCGGTCGGCGTCGGTGTACCGAATGACGCCGCGAATGTTCTTGCCGTCCAGCATGTCCTGGTAACCCTCGTTGATCTGCTCGAGGCGGTACTGGGTGGTGACCATGTCGTCCAGGTTGAGCTTGCCGGCCTTGTACATCGACAGCAGCTGCGGGATGTCGTACTGCGGGTTACCACCGCCGAAGATGGTGCCCTGCAGGTTCTTCTGCATCAGGGTCAGCATCGCCAGATTGATGTTGACGTTGGTGTCCAACAGGCTGCCGATCGCGGTCAGCACGCAGGTCCCGCCCTTTTGGGTGATGTTCAGGTAGTTGTCGATGTCGGCCCCGTGCAGCTCGCCGACGGTGACGACCACCTTGTGGGCCATCAGGCCGTAAGTGACCTCGGCAATGCCCATCAGCGCGGCGTTGATGTCCGGGTAGACGTGGGTGGCTCCGAACTTCAGTGCCTGGTCGCGCTTCCACTCCACCGGGTCGATCGCGAAGATGTAGCGGGCACCGGCGTTGACCGCACCCTGTAGCGCGGCCATGCCGACACCGCCGACGCCGACGATCGCGACGTCCTGGCCCGGCCGGATGTCGGCGGTGCGGACCGCCGAGCCGTAGCCGGTGGTGACGCCGCAACCGACCAGGGCGGCCACCTCGAACGGCACCGACGGGTCGATCTTCACCACCGAGGCGCGGTGCACAACCATGTACGGCGAGAAGGTGCCCAGCAGCGTCATCGGGAAGACGTTCTGGCCGCGGGCCTGGATGCGGAAGGTGCCGTCGCTGACCGCCTCACCGCCGAGCAGGCCGGCGCCCAAGTCGCACAGGTTGCGCATGCCGGACTGGCAGGTCGGACACTGCCCGCAGGACGGGATGAACGACAGCACCACGTGGTCGCCCGGCGCGATGTCCTCCACGCCGGGGCCGACCTCGGTGACGATGCCCGCACCCTCGTGGCCGCCGAGAACGGGGAAGCCCGCCATCGGGATGCCACCGGTAACTAGATGATGATCCGAATGGCACATCCCGGCCGCTTCCATCTGGATCTTGACCTCGTGCGCTTTGGGGTCGCCGATCTCAATTTCCTCGATGGACCACGGCTGGTTGAATTCCCAGATCAGTGCGCCTTTTGTCTTCATGAAGGACCTCCACTAACGTGCCCTGACCCGAATGCCGGTGAAAGGGGCCGGCCGGGGCCGGATGGCAATTTAGAACGTGTTCTCATTCGCTGACCATTATGACGTGCATCACCGGGCTGTAAACAAGTGGGGGTCCAACCAACCGGTCGGGAGGTCACCAGATGGGAACGGGAGCCTGGCCGAGCGGATAGTAACCGGGCAGCTTCTCGCCGGCGATGCTGCGCTCGATGCGCTTCTGCATCCCGTCGCTCAGGTCGCCGGACTCGATCAGCTTGCCGAACATGTACGCGACGTGACCGAAATCGAAGAAATCACGTTGCCACTCGATTAGTCCTTCGGCGTTCAGGCGGAACCAGCTGCCGCCGATGCCGTAGATCTCGTCGCGGGTGCCGTCGGCCTTGTTCACGATCTGCTTCCAGAAGCCGACGATCTCACCCTGCTTCTCGTCGATGAGCACCTTCTGGTACTCGTAGACCCAGTTCTCCAGGCCCTCCATCTCGAGGCCGAGTGCGACATCGCGGATCTCGTCGACACCCACGCACATCACGTCTTCCTTCGGGCCGATGTTCCAGCCGTAGGTCGCGTCCTTGGCGTAGAAGTCGGCCAACGGCTTCCAGTCGCCGGCCTTTTCGCAGTCCTTGTTGGTCTGTAGCCAGCGCTCGACCCATGCCTCGAGATCTGCGCGCGAGTGTGACGCCTGTGATGTCATGGATCAGTCTTCCTTTTCCTCGATGAATAGGGCTTGGGTTGGGCACATATCGACCGCGCGCTGGACTTCATCGCGGGCGTCTTCGGGCGGTTCTGAGTCGAGGATCTCGACCTTGCCCCGCCTGGGCACCTTGAAGTAATCGGGTGCCTCCAGCTCGCACATGGCGTGGCCCTGACACAAGTCCAGGTCGACTCCGATACGAAATGCCATCGCCGGCTCCTAGGCGGTGCGCTTGCGGTAGCGGGCCTTGGCGGGCCGAGCCAGCTGGACGACCATCTTGGAGTGGTCGTTGTGGTAGGTGTCGGCCGGCTGCGCCATCTCAAACTCGTACTCGCGCAACAGGACCGAGAAGATCGCCTTGATCTGCATCTGGGCGAACGCCGCGCCCACGCAGCGGTGCCGCCCGGCGCCGAACGGAATCCACGTCCACCGGTTGACGATGTCGGCCTGCTCGGGCTTGTTGTAGCGGTCCGGCTTGAACGCGTCCGGATCGGGGAAGTCCTCGGGAATGCGGTTGCTGATCGCGGGGGACGCCGCGACGAAGTCTCCCTTGTGGATCGGGAAACCTTCGACCTCGAACTCGCCTTGAGCCACCCGCATCAGGATGATCAGCGGAGGGTGCAGCCGCAGTGTCTCCTTGACCACGTTGTCCAGCTTCGGAATCGACCGCAGCGCATGGAAACTCACTTCCTGGCCGTCGGCGTACAGCTCGTCGAGCTCGGTCAGCACCTCGGCGTACACGTCGGGATGGCGGATCAACTCGATCAGGGTCCACGCCGAGGTCCCCGAGCTGGTGTGGTGCCCGGCGAACATCAGCGAGATGAACATGCCGGTGACCTCGTCGGCCGAGAAGCGCAAGTTGCCCTCTTCGTCCTTGATGGACACCAGCACGTCGAGCATGTCGCGGTCGCTCTTGTCCTTGGGCGGGTTCGCGATCCGCTGATCCATGATTTCCTGAACCAGTGCAACGAGTTTCACCCGCGCCTCGTCGCGCAGCTTGAAACTCTCGATCGGCAGGTACGGGTCGACGTAGCACAGCGGGTCGGTGCCGCGCTCCAATTGGTGGTAGTACTCGGCGAAGCGGTGGTCGAGCTGCTCGCGGAACTTCAGCCCGATCAGGCAGGCGGTCGAGGTGTAGATGGTCAGCTCGGCGAAGAAGTCGAGCAGCTCGATTTCGCCCTCGTCGCCCCAATTGGCGATCATCTTCTTGACTTCGCCCTCGATCGTGGCGGCGTGCCCCTTCATCTGCTCGCCGCGCAGTGCGGAGTTGTGCAGCATCTCCTTGCGCCGCTCCGGGCTGGCGTCGAACACCACGCCCTTGCCGAAGATCGGCGTCATGAACGGGTAGGCCTCGGCCTGGTCGAGATCCTCGTCGGCGGAGCGGAAGAAGAACTCGTTGGCGTTCGCGCCGGACAGCAGGATCACGTGCTTGTCGACCAGCTGGAACCAACCGACGTCGCCACACTCCTCGCGGACGCGCTTCATCAAACCGATTGGGTCGGTACGGAATTCCTCAAGATGGCCGTGCTCTTCTTCGCCGCCGGAAACCCGTGGCACGATGGCGGCTGTCATTTGCTCACTCCTTCTCGCCGCGCGCCGCGCGCCGCATCGTCGATTCGCGAAGTCATGACGGCATCCCCTCTTCGCCCAGGGCGAGCTTCTGTCGGTCTTTGTTGTCGGCCAGCGGGGCTTCGGGCTGAAGCTCCATGCTTGCGATGAATCCACCACGCGGTGTCTCGGCGACGAACGTGATGGCTCGTCCGAGGTCTGCCGCGCGCAGGAAGTAGTCGTGGCGCGCCTGGCCCCACTTGGCCCAGTCCTCCAGCGCGGGACCGATCTTGTCGGCCGGGAGACTCCAGCCCATCGACGTCTTGGTCGGGCCCGGGTGCACGATCGAGGCCCGCACACCAGTGCCCTCCAGTTCCATCTGGAAATTGGTGACCATGGCGACCAGTGCGGCCTTGGCCGCGCCGTAGGCGCCCATGTGCGGGCGCTGGCGCAGCGCGACATCGGAACCCACGAAGATCAGATCGCCGCGCTGGCGTTCGAGCATGCCCGGCAGCACGGCCGAGGCCAACCGGAAGGCGCCGACAAGGTGGATCTGCAGCTGCGATTCGAACTCGTCGCCTGCGATCTCGGCGAGCTTTCCGAAGTAGGTGTCACCCGCGCCGGCGACCAGTACCTCGATGTCACCGAGGGCGTCGACCGACTGTGCAACAAAGGTTTTCACCGAGTTCGGGTCGGTGACGTCGAGGTGGAATCCGACCGCCTCGCCACCGTCGGCGTTGATCTTGCCGACGATATCGTCGAGCTTTTCGACCCGGCGGGCGCCCAGGGCGACCGGGAAGCCGTGGGCGGCGAGTTCGATAGCGGTGGCCTCTCCGATACCGGAGGAGGCGCCGGCGACGATCACCGGCCGACGTTCGGGCAGGGGGGCGAAGCGAGGCATCAGCGGGTCTCCACGGTGATGGGTAGGTGAGCGAATCCGCGGACATTGCTGGAGTGGACGCGGACGGCGTTGGCCTCGTCGACTTGATATCCGCGGATTCGCTTGAACAACTCGGTGAGCGCTACGCGTGCCTCCATCCGGGCCAGGTGGGCTCCCAGGCAGAAATGCGCCCCGCTACCGAAACTCATTAACTTGGAACCGATTTCACGTCCGATCACATAGTCGTCCGGGTTATCGAACACCCGCTCGTCGCGATGGGCGGAGCCGGGCAGCAGCAGAACCACATCCCCGTCGGGGATCGTGGTGCCGTAGAGGGTGAGCTCGCCGGCCACGGTGCGGGCGAGGATCTGGCTGGACGTGTCGTAGCGCAGGGTCTCCTCGACCCACGGCGTCACCAGTTCGGGATCGTCGTAGACTCCTGCCAACTGGTCGGGGTTCTTGTGTCCCCAAAACGCAGCGTTGGCAAGCAATTTGGTGGTGGTCTCGTTTCCGGCGATCACCATCAGGAACATGAAGCCGAGTACTTCGTCGTCGGTCAGGCGGTCGCCGTCGATCTCTGCTTCCAGCAGCGCGGTGGTCAGATCGTCGGTCGGCTTGGTGCGCCGCTCGGCGACCATCTGCTGGTAATACACGATCAGGTTGATCGACGCCTCGACCGCCTCCGGCGGCACGTCGGTGACGCCCTCGTCGCGGTGCATCACCCCGTCGGCCCAGGCCCGCACCTGCACGCGGTCGGCCTCGGGTACCCCCATCAGCTCGGAGATCACATCCATCGGTAGCTTGCCCGCGAACTCGTCGACGAAATCGACAGTGGCGCCGCCGGATGCGGCCGCGTCCAGCATCGTGTCGAGGTGCTTGACCGCGATTTCGGTGACCCGCGGTTCGAGCTCGCGAATGCGGCGCGGGGTGAACCCCTTCGACACCAATGTGCGCAGCCGCAGGTGGGCCGGATCGTCCATCGCGAGGAAGCTCATCGTCTTGCTGGCATGCGGGCCGCGCGACGCCGGGTCCAATGAGACGCCGTATTTGTTGGAAAGCGTTGTGCTGTTGCGGAATCCCTGCAACACATCCTGATGCCGCGACAGCGCCCAGAACTTCAGTTCGTCATTGCGATACAACGGCGCTTCGTCGCGCAGCCGTTTGTAGTACGGATACGGATCTTCGTGGAAGTCGTAGTCGTAAGGATCGAGGACCAATTCGTGATCTCCAACGTGGAGGGTCATTTGGTTCTTGTCTCCTGGCTCGTCTCCCCGGTGCCGGGCAGGATCAGACTGACGACATAGGCCAACCGGTCGGCGATCTGGTGATAGGTGAACTGGCCACTGGCGGCTTGTACCAGTGCGCCGAAGAATGTCATTTCGAGCGCGGACACCGTGCTGGCGTCGGCGCCTGGCCCGATGGCCGTCGCGATGCGACGGTGGATCTCCGCACCGATGCGGTCCCGCGCGGCGCCCACCGCGGGATCGGCGCTTCCGCCGAGTAGCGCGATCGTGCACGCGGCGCCGACCTCGGGTTCGTCGGCGACCACCAACGCCAGGTGGCGCAACACCTTGTCCACCCGAACGGGCATGGGGTCGTTGACATCGGTGAAGAACGGGACCTGTTGCACCAGGTCCAGATACACCTCGGCGATCAAGTGGTTTTTCGACGAGAAGTAGGTGTAGGCGGTGGCGGGGGCCACTTTGGCCCGGGCCGCGACCGCTCGCACCGTCAGGGCGGCGTACGACTTCTCGCGCAGGGGTTCGATGCCGGCGGCAAGCACCTTGCGGAAAGTCTCCTCTTGGCGGCGATTGCGCGGCGCCTGACCGCTTGATTGCCCGTTCTGGGCTGTGACTGTAACCAGGGCATCGCTGGACACATGTCCAAGCTATCGGACAGCAGGGACGCGAAGCAAGCCCGCCGATCAAATCGGCTGGTTAATGAGCATTTATGCTGCGGTATGCCGTCGGTTTGGAGATCGGCTCTTGCACCGCTGATGGACCGACAGCTATGGTGCCTGGGGGCATTATCGGACAACTGTCCATTCGAATGGGCGTGTCGAATCACCCCTTGGATTTGCCACCCATAGACGGGAGCGAGAGATGGCCTTGTTGGCCGACGGCGTGAGTGAACTCTTCATCGACGGCAAGATGTCGCCTGGCGGAGCCGGTACCTTCCCGACGATCAATCCGGCGACGGAGGAAGTGCTGGGCGTCGCGGCGGACGCCGACACCGACGACATGAGCCGCGCGATCGATGCCGCGCGCCGCGCCTTCGACGAGACGGACTGGTCGCGCGACACCGAGCTGCGCGTGCGGTGTGTGCGCCAGCTGCGCGAGGCGATGCAGCAGCATCTTGAAGAGCTGCGCGACATGACCATCGCCGAGGTCGGCGCGCCGCGTATGCTTACCGCGATCGCGCAGCTCGAAGTCCCGGTCAACGACCTGGCGTTCGCGGCCGATACTGCCGAATCCTATGAGTACAACCAGGATCTCGGCGAGGCCAAGCCGATGGGTATCCCCACCCGGCGCACCATCGCGCGCGAGGCAGTCGGGGTCGTCGGTGCCATCACGCCGTGGAACTTTCCGCACCAGATCAACCTCGCCAAGATCGGGCCAGCCCTGGCGGCCGGCAATACCGTCGTCCTGAAGCCGGCTCCTGACACTCCTTGGTGTGCCGCCGTATTGGGCGAGCTGATCGCCGAGCACACCGACTTCCCCGCGGGTGTGATCAACGTCGTCACCTCCAGCGACCACAGTGTGGGTGCGATGTTGTCCAAAGACCCTCGGGTGGACATGGTTTCGTTCACCGGATCGACGGCCACCGGCCGCGCCGTGATGGCCGACGGCGCCGCGACCATCAAGAGGGTTTTCCTCGAACTGGGCGGCAAGTCGGCGTTCATCGTCCTTGACGACGCCGACCTGGCCGGAGCGGTGGGGGTGGCGGGCTTCTCGGTGTGCATGCACGCCGGCCAAGGCTGCGCGATCACCACTCGTCTGGTGGTACCGCGGGCCAAGTACGACGAAGCCGTCTCCATCGCGGCTGCGACGATGGGCGGTATCAAAGCCGGCGATCCCACCGACCCCGGAACCATCTGCGGGCCGGTGATTTCCGCGCGTCAGCGGGATCGGATCCAGGGTTACCTCGACTCGGCGATCGCCGAGGGCGGGACGTTCGCCTGCGGAGGCGGCCGCCCGGCCGACCGCGAGGTTGGCTTCTTCATCGAGCCCACCCTGATCGCCGGTCTGGGCAACGACGCCCGCGTCGCACGCGAGGAGATCTTTGGACCGGTCCTGACGGTGATCGCGCACGATGGTGACGACGACGCCGTGCGTATAGCCAACGACTCGCCCTACGGGTTGTCGGGCACCGTGTTCGGCGCCGATCCGGAGCGGGCCGCCCGGGCTGCCGCGCGGGTGCGCGCCGGAACCATCAATGTCAATGGCGGCGTGTGGTATTCGGCCGATGCGCCGTTCGGCGGGTACAAGCAATCCGGGAACGGCCGCGAAATGGGTCTGGCCGGGTTCGAGGAGTACTTGGAAACCAAGACGATTGCGACAGCGGTTTAACCAGAGGAGCTTGAAGAACATGAGATTTGAGAACAAGGTCGCCATCGTCACCGGATCGGGCGGTGGCATTGGTCAGGCCTACGTCGAGGCGCTGGCCCGTGAGGGAGCGGCCGTGGTTGTTGCGGACATCAACGTGGCGGGTGCCGAGAAGGGGGCCGACGGGGTTAAGGGGGAGGGCGGCACCGCGCCGGCCCTGCCCGTCGACGTGTCGGATCCGGCGTCTGCCAAGGAGATGGCCGACCGCACCCTGGCCGAGTTCGGCGGCATCGACTACCTGGTGAACAACGCGGCGATCTTCGGCGGCATGAAGCTCGACTTCCTGATCACCGTCGACCCTGAGTACTACAAGAAGTTCATGAGCGTGAACCTCGACGGTGCGCTGTGGTGCACCCGCGCGGTCTACAAGAAGATGGCCAAACGTGGCGGCGGAGCAATCGTCAACCAGTCGTCCACCGCAGCCTGGCTGTACTCGAACTTCTACGGGTTGGCCAAGGTCGGAATCAACGGACTCACCCAGCAGCTGGCCACCGAACTCGGGGGCCAGAATATTCGGATCAACGCCATCGCGCCGGGTCCGATCGACACCGAGGCCAACCGGTCCACCACGCCGCAGGAGATGGTTGCCGACATCATCAAGGGAATTCCCTTGTCGCGCATGGGACAGCCGGAGGATCTCGTCGGCATGTGCCTGTTCCTGCTATCGGACGAGGCGTCCTGGATCACCGGGCAGATCTTCAACGTCGACGGCGGACAGATCTTCCGGTCATGACCGATCTCAGGCTGGGGTACATCGGGCTGGGGAACATGGGCGCGCCGATGGCCACGAAGATGACCGAATGGCCTGGCGGGGTGACGGTTTACGACATCCGCACCGAGGCGATGACGCCACTGGTCGAGAAGGGTGCCGGCATCGCCGACAGCGTCGCCGACATCGCGGCCGCCGACATCATCCACATCACCGTGCTCAACGACGCCCAGGTGCGTGAGGTCGTCGCGGAGTTGGCCGCACATGCCAAGCCGGGTACCGTCATTGCAATCCATTCGACGATCAGCGACACCACCGCTGTAGAGCTGGCGGCCGAACTCAAACCGCAGGGCATTCATATCGTCGACGCGCCCGTCAGCGGCGGGGCGGCCGCCGCGGCGGAAGGCAAGCTCGCCACGATGGTGGGCGCCGATCGCGAGGTATACGAGCGGATCAAACCGGCGTTCAAGCACTGGGCGGCGATGGTCGTCCATGCCGGCGAGCCGGGTGCGGGCACCCGAATGAAGCTGGCGCGCAACATGTTGACGTTCACCTCGTACGTCGCGGCCTGCGAGGCGATGAAACTCGCCGAGGCGGCGGGGCTGGATCTGCAGACGCTGGGCCGGGTGGTCCGCCACACCGACGCGCTCACCAGTGGCCCCGGCGCGATCATGGTGCGCGAAGACATGAAAGACCTTGAGCCGGGCAACTTCCTGTACGAGCCCTTCCTGCACACTCGCGGGCTCGGCGAGAAGGACTTGAGCCTGGCGTTGGCCCTCGGAGAATCCGTGTCCGTCGACCTGCCGCTGGCCCAGTTGGCGTATGAGGGGTTGGCCGCCGGCCTCGGGGTGCCGCACACAGAGAAAGAGACGTAAATGGACGAACTGCGCCGCAAGGGCCTCGAAAAAATGAACGAGGTCTACGGGTGGGAGATGCCCAACATCGAGGGCGACGCTTACTTCGACCTGACAGTTGATCATCTGTTCGGCGACATCTGGAACCGGCCCGGCCTGTCGATGCGAGACAAGCGCATCATGACGTTGACGGCGGTGACCGCGGTTGGCAGCCGCGACCTGGCCGAGATCCAGATCAACGCGGCACTGCTCAACGGCGAACTCAGCGAGGACGAGCTCAAGGAGATGGCCGTTTTCCTCACCCACTACCTCGGCTTTCCGCTGGGCTCCGCGCTCAACGGCGCGGTATCGGCCGTCGTCGCAAAGCGCAAGAAGGCCGCGGCCAAGGGTGCCGGCGAGGACAAGAAGGCCAACGTGGACGCCGCGCTGAAGATGCACTCGGGCGACTGACCCGCTTACTCAGTACGGCTGGCCACCTTCGGGCATCACGTATTCGGAGGGCGCTCCGTAGACACCGTTGACCGTGGTTCCGCCTTGGATGATCCCTGGCGCCATGTCCATCATGCCTTGCGGGAAACCGAGTCTCGGCTTGGTCAGTTTGGTCAACCGAGTCAGTTCGTCATCGGTGAGGTCCACGTCGACCGCGCGGACATTGTCGTCGAGCTGCGAGAGTCTGCGTGCCCCAATGATGATCGACGAGACGGCGGGCTGTGCGCCCACCCACGCCAGCGCGACACTGGCAACGTTGGTCTCGTGCGCCTGGGCGATGGCCTCGAGTTCGTCGATCAGCGCGTAGGTCTTGTCGTTGAGGAATGCACCAACCATCGCACCGCGATCGGCGTTGTGCTGTCCCGCGTTTTGCCGGGTGTACTTGCCGCTGAGCACGCCGCCCTTCAGCGGTGACCACGGCGTGATGCCCAGGCCGAATTCGCCGGCCATCGGCACCAGTTCCTGTTCGATCGTGCGTTCCAGCAGCGAGTACTCGACCTGCAGGCCGATGAATGACGACCAGCCGCGGAACTTGGCGATCAGGTTGGCTTCGACGATCTTCCACGCCGGGGTGTCCGACACCCCGATGTAGCGGACCTTGCCGGCCGCGACGAGATCGTCCAGCGCTCCCATCGTCTCCTCGATGGGGGTGTTGACGTCCCACATGTGCAGCCAGTACAGGTCGATGTAGTCGGTCTGCAAGCGCCGCAACGAGTTTTCGCAGGCATTGATCAGCGATTTGCGGCCCGCGCCACCACCATTGGGGTCACCGGGGTACAGATTGCCGCTGAACTTCGTCGCGATCACCAGGCGATCGCGCCGCGCCGCGTGGCGTCCGACGTGGTCGCCGATGATTTTTTCGGAGTGGCTGCGGGTGTAGAAGTTGGCGGTGTCGATGAAGTTGCCGCCGAGTTCGGTGTAGCGATCGATGATCTGCTGCGACTCTTCCACGCTGGTACCCCAGCCGAGGTCTTCACCGAACGTCATCGCGCCCAGGCACAGGGGGCTGACGCGCAAGCCGGACCGTCCGAGTGTCACGTATTGATCCAGAGGCATGATGGCCACTCCTGGTAGATTGTTCGCTTATGAGATTGTTCATTACCAAACTAGTTCACAGCTGAACGATCTGGCAAGTCGATGTCTGCGGTTGATGCGGCCAAGATCTGGTCACTGAACTATCGGGTACTGCTCTCGGTCATATCGTGCGCCGAGGCCGACATCTGTGCGCTGGGGCTGGAGTCCAAAGAGCTGTTCCTGCTCGCCGAGATCGACGAACATCCCTACCCGGCCGAGTTGGCAGCCGCGCTGAGCATGCCCAAGGCGACGGTGACGTTGTACCTGAAGCGACTCGAGGCCGCCGGGTTCGTGCGCCGGGAGATCGACCCGGCGGATTTGCGCCGCCATCGGCTGCTGCTCACCCCGGCCGGGCGCCAAGCTGCCGCGAAAGGGTTGGCGTTGCTGTCCGCCGAGTTCAACAAGCGCCTTGGGCGCCTGACGGCAACGCAGCAAAAGGACCTCAAAAACCTGCTCGAGAGGATCCTGTAACGCCGTGCCGCTAGTCTGACCTGTCGTGCGCGTTCTGGTGATCGGCTCCGGTGCCCGTGAACATGCCCTGCTGCTGGCTCTCAGTAGAGATCCGCAGGTCACGGGGCTGGCCATCGCTCCCGGCAATGCCGGCACCGGCAGGTTGGCCGAGCAGCACGATGTCGACATCACCTCCGGTGCGGACGTCGTCGCGCTGGCCCGCGAGGTCGGTGCCGACCTTGTCGTCATCGGACCTGAGGTGCCGCTGGTGCTCGGGGTCGCCGACGCCGTGCGCGCCGCCGGCATCGCCTGCTTCGGCCCCAGCAAGGACGCGGCTCGCATCGAGGGATCGAAGGCGTTCGCCAAGGAGGTCATGGCGGCCGCCGGGGTGCGGACCGCTTCGAGCGAAATCGTGGACAATCCGGCGCATTTGGACGCGGCCCTCGGTCGCTTCGGGCCGCCCGCGGGTGACCGGGCCTGGGTGGTCAAGGACGATGCCCTGGCAGCCGGTAAGGGCGTGGTAGTCACGCCCGATCGCGACGTCGCCCGCGCCCATGGCGCGAGCTTGCTCGAGTCCGGTCATCCCGTGTTGCTGGAGTCCTTCCTCGACGGGCCCGAGGTTTCGCTGTTCTGTGTGGTCGACGGCGAGACGGTGGTGCCGTTGCTGCCGGCGCAGGATTTCAAGCGGGTGGGCGACGGCGACGCCGGCCCGAACACCGGTGGCATGGGTGCCTATGCGCCGTTGCCGTGGCTGTCCGCCGATGTGTGCCGCGACATCGTCAGCGGGATCGTCGAACCCGTTGCGGCCGAGATGGTTCGGCGCGGTTGCCCGTTCTCCGGACTGCTGTATGTCGGCCTCGCGATCACTGCCAAGGGGCCAGCGGTGGTCGAATTCAACTGCCGCTTCGGCGATCCGGAGACCCAGGCGGTGTTGGCCCTGCTGGAGTCACCACTCGGGCAGCTGCTGCACGCCGCCAGTACCGGTGCGCTGGCCGGCTTCGGTGAGTTGCGCTGGAAAGACGGTGCGGCCGTGACCGTGGTGCTGGCTGCCGAGAACTATCCCGGGCGCCCGCGAGTCGGCGACGTCATCACCGGATCCGAAGCCGACGGCGTGCTCCATGCCGGCACAGCGCGGCGCGATGACGGCGCGATCGTCTCGTCGGGCGGACGGGTGCTGTCGGTGGTCGGCACCGGCGCCGACCTGACCGGCGCACGCGCGGCGGCATACCGGATCCTGGACTCAATTCGGTTGCCGGGCAGCCATTTCCGGACCGATATCGGGTTGTTGGCCCAAGAGGGCAAAATCCACGTCTAGAACGCGGTGGCTTGCCCGTCCCGGCGTGGGTCACTGGCCGCGAGATACCCGTCGTCGAGGCGCCAGATCGCCTGGCAGCTGCCGAAGGCGTTGTAGTCGTCGACGGTGAGCAGGTCGTGTCCGCGCCGGCGCAACTCGTCGAGTGCCGCCGGTGGGAAGGCCGGCTCGCAGGCCACCTGCATGCCCTGCAACCAGCGGAACCGCGGGCCGTCGCAGGCCGCCTGCGGATTCTGGCCGTAATCGGCGATGCGGACCAACACCTGCACGTGGCCCTGGGGCTGCATCGGACCCCCCATGACCCCGAAGCTCATGACCGGCGCGCCGTCCTTGGTGACGAAGCCCGGAATGATCGTCTGGTACGGCCGCTTGTTCGGCCCGACTTGGTTCGGATGTCCCTGATTTGCAACGAAACCCGCTCCGCGGTTCTGCAGTGAGATGCCGGTGCCCCTCACCACCACGCCGGAGCCGAACCCCATGTAGTTCGACTGGATCATCGACACCATCACCCCCGATGCGTCGGCCGCGGTGAGATAGACGGTGCCTCCCGCCGGGGTGCCCGCCGATGCGGGCTGGGCCTGATCGCGGTCGATCAGCGCGGCCCGCTGCTTGAGGTACTCGGCGTCCAGCAGGTCCTCGGGGGGCATCGCCATGTGGTCGATGTCGGAGACGTAGGCCTGCGCGTCCGCGAAGGCCAGCTTGAGCGCTTCGATCTGCAGATGCAGGCTGTCGGCGGAATCGACTGGCAGCGAGGACATCTCGAAGTGCGCAAGGATTCCGAGCGCGATCAACGCCACGATGCCCTGGCAGTTGGGCGGTATCTCGTGGACGGTGTAGCCGCGATAGGTTCCGGAAATCGTGCCGACCCAGTCGGCGCGGTGGGCGGCGAGGTCGCCGGCCCGCAATACCCCGCCGTGCGCCGTCGCGTGCGCTTCGAGTTGGGCCGCCAGGTCGCCGCGGTAGAACGCCTCACCGCTGGTCGCGGCGATCTTTTCCAGTGTTGCCGAGTGCTCGGGAAGACGCACGCGCTCACCGGGTTTCGGCGCCCGCCCATCGGGCAGGAACGTCTCGGCGAAGCCCGGCTGCGATTCGAACGTCGGGACCTGTGCGGCCCATTGCTGCGCGATCGTAGGTGACACTGCGAACCCGTTGCGGCCGTAGGAGATCGCCGGCTCGAAGAGGCGCTCGAACGGGAGTTTGCCGAACTTGGCGTGCAACTCGACCCAGGCCGACACCGCTCCCGGCACGGTCACCGAATTCCAGCCCAGCACGGGAACACCTTTGCCGCCGAAGTACTCCGGGGTCCATGCGGCCGGCGAGCGACCGGATGCGTTCAGTCCGTGTAACTGCTTGCCGTCCCAGACGATGGCGAAGGCGTCTGAGCCGATGCCGTTGGAGACCGGCTCCACCACGGTCAGCGTGATCGCGGTGGCAATCGCCGCGTCGGCGGCACTGCCGCCCTCGGCGAGCATCCGAAGACCGGCTTGGGCGGCGAGCGGTTGCGACGTGCACACGACGTTCGACCCCAGAACGGGCTTGCGCGGCCAGGAGTAGGGGAAGTTCCAGTCGAACGGCGTGCTCACGTCCGCGAGGGTAGCGCGCCTACGCCGTCAGCAGCGGTGCCATCCAGGTCAGTTCGGCCGGTAGCTGCGAACTCCAGAACGTGGGATTGTGCCCGCCGGGCGAGAAACCACCTGCGGGCGGGTGGGGCAACTGAGCGATGAACTGCTTGGTCGCGTCGTAGAAGGGATCACTGTCGCCGCAGTCGATCCGGATCGGAATGGAGGCCAGCGCCGGCATTCCGAACACCGAATTCGCCGCGAAGTCGTCGGGTCCGTCGAAAGCGCCGGGTGCGGCCGCGCCGGATGACATCCACAACGCCGGGCTCACCGCGCAGATCGCCGCGGTGCGCGCCGGTCCGAGCCGGCCGCCGAGCAGCAGCGCGCCGTAGCCGCCCATCGACCAGCCCAGGAATGCCACCCGCGAGGTGTCCAGCCGCTGGCTGTCCAGCATCGGAATCAGCTCGTCCAGCACCATCGCACCGGAGTCTTCGCCCGACGACCGCTTGTGCCAGTAGCCGCCCCCGCCGTCGACGGCGACGACCGCGAACGGCGGCAGCCCCGCGTTGACGGCCTGCGCCAGACCCTGCTCGACACCGCCGGCCATGACCGTGGCCGCATCACTGCCCTTGCCGTGCAGGGCGATAACCGGACGCAGTGCCTTGGTCTGTCCCGGTGGCCGGGCGATCGCCCAGTTCGTCGATATCCCGCCCCGCGCCGCGGAGGTGAAAGCACCCGTTGTCATCGTCGGCGCCGGGTCCCCGGCAGGGGCCGGTTCCAGCGGCGCGGTCGACGGCGCCAACGGAACCTGCGTGCTGGCGCTCGAAACCGGGATGCTGCGAGTTGTCCTGGTGTGTAATAGGTTGTCGAGCGCAAACGCGCCCGCTGCTCCTATAGCCGCGCTGGCACCAAGACTGAGCACCGCGCGACGGCTCAAGTCGGGCATGCGGGCCATCATGCCATGCCGGTCTGGCGGGCCGTTTAGCGGAAATGGCAATGCAGTACCACTTTGACTGGCACGATGGCTACTCGTGACTGCAGCGGTTACTCCGAAAGGAGAACGTCGACGGTATGCGCTAGTGAGCGCTGCCGCCGAGCTGCTTGCCGAAGGAGGGTTCGAAGCGGTGCGGCACCGGGCGGTCGCACAGCGTGCCGGTCTGCCCCTGGCGTCCACCACTTATTACTTCTCGTCCCTGGACGATTTGATCGCGCGCGCGGTCGAACACATCGCGATGATCGAGGTTGCCCAGCTGCGAGCGCGAGTCAACGCGCTGTCCCGCCGGCGCCGCGGACCCGAGACCACCGCCGAAGTACTGGTCGACCTCTTGGTGGGCGACCTGTCCGATCAGACCCTCGTCGAGCAGCTGATTTCGCGATACGAGCGCAACATCGCCTGCACCCGCCTGACCGCGTTGCGCGAAACCATGCGCCGCAGCCTGCGCCAGCGTGCCGATGCCGTCGCCGAGGCGATCGAGCGATCCGGCCGAGCCGTGCGAATCGAGCTGATCTGCACCCTGATCTGCGCGGTCGACGGCTCAGTGGTCTCCGCCCTGGTCGAGGGGCGCGATCCGCGGACCGCGGCGATGGGAACGGTGATCGACATCATCGATGTGCTGGCACCCATCGACGAGCGACCGGTGCGGATCTGACGTTACTGCCTGGTCAGGTCGGCAGGCAGGGACGGCGTGACGATGTATCCGCTGGCCGAGTCCCCGTAAATCGTGACGCGGGTCGGGCAACGCTGGGCGTATAGCGCTACATAGGCGCAGATCACGGCGTCGACCGGGTCTTCGGCACGACGCAGCTCGCTCTTGCGCTGCGCGCCGGTCACCTGTTCGCGCAGCGCGACCCAGTCGGGGTGATCGGCGACGCGTATCGGCACGTCGGTGTCGGCAAGCCGCTCGACCCCGTCCATCAGCAACAGCAACTCGGATTTCAGCCGCTCGAGGGTGCGGCCGGGTTTGGCCTTGTATTTCAGGGTCCGCTCCAGCCGGAACAACGCCACGGTCGCCGCATGCGGATATACCTCGAGTGCGCGCCGGACGGTGGCGGAGTGTGGATCCATGTCGAGGCTCATCGCCTCGGCCAGCCGCGCCGCGCGGGGCCCATTGGCGAATTCGGGTTTTCCGGTGTTGGCCGGGTGGGCGCCCGCTTCGAATCTGCGGAAGTCGCGGTTGAGCGCCGTCTCGGCCGGGCGCTGACCAGTGGGGTTGTTCACCACCAGCGGTGCGTCGAAGCCGACGGCGCAATCGCCCCGCACGTACGGGCGCAGTGCCGTCAGGATTTCGCCGTCGTCGCGTACCGCACCGGCGCTGACCAGGCAACCGTCGGAGTCGACGACGGCGATACCGGTGGGATTGCGGATGCCCCACGCGAGGTCGACGCCGAGGAAATGCATCGGGACAGGTTATGCGGTAAGCGCTCGTCGCATCGGTGTGTTGTCGGAGCGACGTCCCGTGTGCCCGCCTAAGAGCGACAACGTGGAGATTTGTCAGGGTGACGATCAAATTGTCGCTCGGAGGCGGGCACTTTGGGTCCTGCCGAAGCGAAGAACCATGCCGGCTGTGCCGACCGTAAGCTGTGTGCTTGTGAGCATTCCGAATGTGCTGGCCGCCCGGTACGCCAGTGCCGAGATGGTCGGGATCTGGTCGCCGGAGGCCAAGGTCGTCGCGGAGCGGCGGCTGTGGCTGGCCGTGTTGCGGGCTCAGTCCGAACTCGGTGTTCCCGTGCCCGCGGAAGCGGTCGCCGACTACGAGCGAGTGCTCGAGGACGTGGACCTGGCGTCGATCGCGGCCCGCGAACGGGTGCTGCGGCACGACGTCAAGGCCCGCATCGAGGAATTCAACGCGCTGGCCGGTCACGAGCATGTGCACAAGGGGATGACCAGTCGCGATCTGACCGAGAACGTCGAGCAGCTGCAGATCCGGCGGTCGCTGGAACTGGTTTTCTCCCACGGGGTGGCGGTGGTCGCGCGGCTCGCCGAGCGGGCGGTTCTGTATCGCGATCTGGTGATGGCCGGACGCAGCCACAACGTCGCCGCGCAGGCCACCACGCTGGGCAAGCGGTTCGCATCCGCGGCCCAGGAGACGATGGTCGCGTTGACCAGGCTGCGCGAGTTGATCGATCGTTACCCGCTGCGCGGGATCAAGGGGCCGATGGGCACCTCGCAGGACATGCTCGACCTGCTCGACGGCGACTCGGTCAAGCTGAGTGACCTCGAGCGTCGCATTGCTGAGTTCCTCGGTTTTGCAACGGTTTTGACCAGCGTCGGGCAGGTTTATCCGCGGTCGCTGGACCACGATGTGCTCTCCGCGCTGGTGCAGCTGGGTGCCGGCCCGTCGTCGCTGGCCCACACCATCCGGCTGATGGCGGGACACGAACTCGTGACCGAAGGGTTCGCGGAGGGGCAGGTTGGTTCCTCGGCGATGCCGCACAAGATGAACACCCGCAGCTGCGAACGGGTCAACGGGCTGCAGGTAGTGCTGCGCGGATATGCCTCGATGGCCGCCGAGCTGGCTGGCGCGCAGTGGAACGAGGGCGACGTCTTCTGCTCGGTGGTACGCCGAGTTGCCTTGCCGGACAGCTTCTTTGCCATCGACGGCCAAATCGAGACGTTCTTGACGGTGCTCGACGAGTTCGGCGCCTACCCCGCCGTGATCGAGCGGGAGCTGGATCGCTACCTGCCGTTCCTGGCCACCACCAAGGTGTTGATCGCGGCGGTGCGGGCCGGGATGGGCCGCGAGGCCGCGCATCACGTGATCCGCGAACACGCGGTGGCAACGGCATTGGCGATGCGGGAACGCGGCGCCGAGCCCGATCTGCTGGACCGGTTGGCCGCCGACGAGCGACTGCCGCTGGATCGCGCGGCGCTCGACGCGGCGCTGGCCGACAAGAAAGCCTTCACCGGCGCCGCCGCAGATCAGGTCGATGAGGTTGCCGCAATAGTCGATTCGCTGGTGGGTCGCTACCCGGACGCGGCCAAATATGCTCCGGGTGCAATCCTGTGACCCTCGCCGGCGCGCTCTCGGGGGTCGACTTCACCGATCTGGATAACTTCGCCAACGGTTTCCCGCACGAGTTGTTCGCCGTGCACCGCCGCGAGGCGCCGGTCTATTGGCATCAGCCGACCGACAACACCCCGGACGGCGAGGGCTTTTGGTCCGTTGCGACGTACGCGGAAACCCTTGCTGTGCTGAAGGATCCGGTGACGTACTCATCGGTGACCGGCGGGGCGCGGCCGTTCGGCGGTACGCTGTTGCAGGACCTGTCCATCGCGGGCCAGGTGCTCAACATGATGGACGACCCGCGGCATTCCCAGATCCGGCGGCTGGTCAGCTCCGGGCTGACGCCGCGGATGATCCGTCGCGTCGAAGATGATCTGCGGGCTCGGGCCCGACGGCTGCTGGACGACGTGGTGCCCGGCGAACCGTTCGACTTCCTCGTCGACATCGCGGCCGAACTGCCGATGCAGATGATCTGCATCCTGCTGGGAGTGCCTGAATCCGAACGACATTGGCTGTTCGAGGCCATCGAGCCGCAGTTCGACTTCGGCGGCTCGCGCAAGGCTTCGCTTTCGCAGTTGTCTCCCACCGAAAGAGACGCCGCAGCCGGGTCGCGGATGTACAACTACGGCCAGGAGCTGATCGCCTCGAAACGCGCCGAACCGACCGACGACATGCTGTCGGTGGTCGCCAACGCGACGGTCGACGAGGTGGACGGGCCGGCCCCGTCGGATCTCGAGGTGTATCTGTTCTTCAGCCTGCTGTTCAGCGCCGGCGCGGAGACGACCCGCAACGCGGTGGCGGGCGGACTGCTCTCGCTGGCCGAACATCCGGACCAATTGCGGGCGCTGCGTGCCGATTTCGGCCTGTTGCCGACGGCGGTCGAGGAGATGGTGCGCTGGACATCACCGTCGCCCTCGAAGCGGCGCACCGCCACCCGTGACGCCGTGCTCGGCGGGCAGTCGATCGAAGCCGGGCAGAAGGTACAGATCTGGGAGGGCTCGGCGAATCGCGACGACATGGTCTTCGACCGGGCAGACGAGTTCGATATCGCCCGAAAACCCAATCCGCACCTGGGTTTCGGTCAGGGCGTGCACTACTGCCTGGGGGCCAACCTGGCGCGCCTGGAGTTGCGTGTCCTGTACGAAGAGCTGCTGTCGCGCTTCGGCGCCGTGCGAGTGGTGGCGCCCGTGGAATGGACCCGGAGCAACCGCCACACCGGTATCCGGCATTTGGTCGTGGAACTACTCGAGGAATCGTGAGGTTGCGGCTCGCTGACGTCGAGCCGTCAGCCCGTTGTATTCGCCGCAGCTAGTGCCCGCGAATCGTGATTCCCGCCGAGCGCAGTTCCAGTGCGGCCAGCGCGCGGATCGTGAACGGATCCTGGTGACGCCAGCCGCCGACGGGATCCGCACTGACGCCGGCCAATTTCGCCGGCGAGCGATTGGTCAGTGCCCGCAGTGCCAGCAACTCCTCGCCGGCCGGGGTGGCGGCCAGGGCCGTCACGGTCAATTTGCGCCGGAAGAACCGAAGCCGCAGGTAAAGCCATGGCACGGCCGCGATGAGCACAGGGGGAGCGATCACGGCCAGTGCCAGCAGCACCGCGAGCCAGCTGGCCGTGGTGTCCAGGTCGTGGACCGCGTTGGCGATGTCGAGGGCGGCCTGGCTTGCCGAGGTGAGTGGCTTGCTGACATTGTCGCCGACAACCGGAATGTGTTGTGCGCCATGCCCCGCGGAGGCCAGGTTCCCCGCGATGCTGTGGGTGCCGTCTTCGACTTGGCGGCCGGCGTCGGCGATCGTCGAGATGGCGTCGTAGACGGCGGTGCCGATGAGCAACCAGATCGCCGTCCACACGACGATGACCGCGTCGCTGAACAGCTGGGCCAGCAATCGGCCGGGCGTGGTGGCATAGGGCAGAAAGCGCGATCTCATACCTCGATCCCAGCACAGCTCCGGGGTCGGGGTGGGCTTGCCGATAGGCTGGCCCGATGCGCCCTGCACTGTCCGACTACCAGCATCTGGCCAGCGGCAAGGTCCGCGAGCTGTATCGCATCGACGACGAGCACCTGTTGCTGGTCGCCAGCGACCGGATCTCGGCGTACGACTTCGTCTTGGACAGCACGATCCCGGACAAGGGCCGCATCCTGACCGCGATGAGTGTGTTCTTCTTCGGCCTGGTCGAGGCACCCAACCACTTGGCTGGACCGCCCGATGACCCGCGCATTCCGGACGAGGTGCTGGGCCGTGCGCTGGTGGTGCGCCAGCTGGAGATGATGCCGGTCGAATGTGTGGCCCGCGGATATCTCACCGGCTCGGGATTGCTGGACTATCAGGCGACCGGCAAGGTCTGCGGAATCGCGCTGCCGCCTGGGCTGGTGGAGGCCAGCAAGTTCAGCCAGCCACTGTTCACCCCGGCGACCAAAGCCGCGCTGGGTGATCACGACGAGAACATCACCTTTGACCGGGTGATCGAGATGGTGGGTGCGGTAGCGGCCAACCAGTTGCGCGACCGCACGCTGCAGATCTATGTGCAGGCCGCCGATCATGCCTTGACGAGGGGAATCATCATCGCCGACACCAAGTTCGAGTTCGGCACCGACCGGGACGGCAATCTGCTGCTGGCCGACGAGATCTTCACCCCGGACTCGTCGCGGTACTGGCCTGCCGAGGATTACCGCGTCGGGGTGGTCCAGACCAGTTTCGACAAGCAGTTCGTCCGCAATTGGCTCACCAGCCCCGCGTCCGGCTGGGACCGGCACGGCACGCAACCGCCACCACCACTGCCGGATGACATCATCGCCGCCACCCGCGATCGTTATGTCAATGCCTACGAACGGATTTCCGGCTTGAGCTTCGGCGACTGGATCGGCCCGGCCGCATGACCGCTGACGGTACCCCGCCAGTCGCGAAACGGATCGACACCACCCGCGAGCACCACGGTGATGTGTTCGTCGATCCGTACGAGTGGCTGCGCGAGAAGTCGAATCCCGAAGTCATCGACTACCTGGAGGCGGAGAACGACTACGTCGACCATGCCCTTGCCCAGCTGGAACCGCTGCGGCAAAAGATCTTCGACGAGATCAAGGCGCGCACCAAGGAAACCGATTTGTCGGTGCCGACCAGGCAGGGCGACTGGTGGTACTACTCGCGCACTTTTGAGGGAAAGCAGTATCGCGTCCAATGTCGTTGTCCGGTATCAGATCCCGATGACTGGGACCCGCCGGTTCTTGACGAGAACACCGAAATACCGGGCGAGCAGGTACTGCTCGATTCGAATGAAGAGGCCGACGGGCACGACTTCTTCGCCCTGGGTGCCGCACTGGTCAGCCTGGACGCCAACCTGCTCGCTTATTCCGTCGACGTCATCGGGGACGAACGGTACACGCTGCGGTTCAAGGACTTACGGACCGGCGAGAAGTATCCGGACGAAATCGCCGACATCGCGGGCGGAGTGACTTGGGCAGCCGACAACCGGACCGTGTACTACCTGACTCTGGACGACGCCCACCGCCCGGACAAGGTATGGCGGTATCGGCTGGGCTCGGGGGAGCCGTCGGAACTGGTGTATCACGAAGCAGACGAACGGTTCTGGCTTGGGGCGGGACTGAGTCGAAGCGAGGCATATGTGTTCATCGCCTCGGGCTCGTCCATCACATCCGAGGTGCGCTACGCCGATGCCGCGGACCCGCAGGCGGAGTTCACCGTCGTGTTGCCGCGCCGTGAAGGTGTCGAATACTCGGTGGAGCATGCGGTGGTCGGGGGACAGGATCGCTTCCTGATCCTGCACAACGACGGTGCGGTGAACTTCATGCTCACCGAGGCTCCGGTCGGCGATCCCACCCAGCAGCGCACCCTGGTCGCGCACCGCGACGACGTTCGGATCGAAGCCGCGGACGCCTTTGCCGGTCACTTGGTGATCAGTTACCGGCGTGCGGCATTGCCGCGAATCCAGTTGTGGCCCATCGGTTCTGATGGCGAATACGGTGAGCCCGAGGAGATCGCCTTCGATTCGGAGCTGATGTCGTCTGGCCTGGGCGGCAATCCGAACTGGGTTTCACCCAAGCTGCGGATCAGGGCGGGGTCTCTCGTCACGCCGCTGCGGGTCTACGACATCGACTTGGGTACCGGCGAGCGCACTTTGTTGCGTGAGCAACCCGTACTCGGTGACTACCAGCCGAGCGACTACGTCGAGCGGCGGGACTGGGCAGTCGCCTCCGACGGCACCCGCATCCCGGTTTCGATCGTGCACCGCACCGGCCTCCAATTCCCCGCGCCCACCCTTATTTACGGATACGGCGCCTACGAGATGTGCACGGACCCAACCTTTTCCATCTCGCGGTTGTCGCTGCTGGACCGGGGCATGGTGTTCGTCATCGCCCACGTCCGCGGTGGGGGAGAGATGGGCCGGTTGTGGTACGAGCACGGAAAGCTGCTGGAGAAGAAGAACACCTTCACCGACTTCGTGGCGGCCGCGCAGCATTTGGTGGACTCGGGAGTGACGCGCCCGCAGCAGCTGGTGGCTTTGGGCGGTAGCGCGGGTGGGCTGCTGATGGGCGCGGTGGCCAACCTGGCGCCGGATCTGTTCGCCGGGATCCTCGCTCAGGTCCCCTTCGTCGACCCGCTGACCACGATCTTGGATCCCTCACTGCCGCTGACCGTCACCGAGTGGGACGAATGGGGAAATCCCTTGAGCGACAGCGAAGTCTACGCGTACATGAAGTCGTACTCGCCGTACGAGAATGTTGAGACGAAGAAGTACCCCGCCATCCTGGCGATGACCTCGCTGAACGACACCAGAGTCTACTACGTGGAGCCGGCCAAATGGGTTGCGGCGCTGCGGTACGCCAATGCCGACGGCAACACGGTGCTGCTCAAGACACAGATGGCGGCGGGCCACGGCGGCGTCAGTGGTCGCTACCGGGGCTGGCAGGAGACCGCATTTCAGTACGCGTGGCTGCTAGCCGCTGCCGACGGCGACCGCTACGGCGGCGACGAGGAAGACGATCTCGGCGGGGATGCGCACGGGTAGCCGCGTCGTCATCGACCGGGGCTGAGCAGGCTCAGTCGGCCGGCGCTTCGGCCGGCTCGGGGTCTTGCGCCGGCTCCGGGCGCCTGGTCGGAAGGAACGCGGCCGGGATGATCGTCAACACCACCATCGCGACGGCCACCACGAAGACCGCCGTGTAGGCGTGGGAGAGGCCGTGCGTCACGTTGGTGGCGAATTCAGGGCCCATCGTTTTCCATGCCGAGGACGAGGCTTCGATCGGCATGCGTTGCCCGCTGGCCTGCTGTTGGGCCGCGACGAGCTTGTTTGCCGTCACCAGGGTTTCGTTGTGGTTGAACAGCTGCGTCAGGATCACGCCCAGCAACGCCGCGCCGATCGATCCGCTCACCTGTTGGTTGACCGTCACCAGCGTGGTGCCGCGCGCGACCTGATGCGGGGCCAGCGACTGCAGGACCGCCGCCGACAGGGGCGTCGTGGTGCAGCCGACTCCCAGGCCCACGATGGCCAGCCCGATCAGCAGCGTCGGGTTGTAAGCGGCCTCCGTGGCGACGCCATAGGTGAAGATGCCCAGACCCACCGCCATCGTGGGAAGGCCGATCAGCACCATCAGGCCGGGTCCGCGCTTGTCCATGAATGCCCCGGCCAGCGGCATCGTCAGGACCGCGCCCAGGCCGACCGGGGCCACATACATCCCGGACTGCATCGGTGTTTGATGCATCACCACTTGGAAGTAACTCGGAACCAGCAGTCCCAGTCCGACGAACGGGGCGCCAAATACCAGCAGGGCGAGATTGGCTTGAGTGACCACGCGATTCTTGAAAAGGCGGAGGTCGATCAGCGGATGGTCGGTGCGAAAGGAGTGCAGCACGAATGCCGCGACCAGTAAGAACCCCATGATCGTCGGCACCAGCACGGTCGGACTGCCTACCGTGCCCTGTGCGGGGATGGACGAGACCCCGGCCAAAAACAGCGTGACACCCGGCGGCAGCAGCAGCACGCTGACGATGTCGAGTCTTTCCGCCGGGGCCGGGCGATCCTTCGGAAAGGTGATTGCTGCGAGGACGATCGCGAGCAGGCCGATCGGCAGGTTGATCAGGAAGATCCACTGCCAGCCGTAGGCGCCGACCAGCCAGCCGCCCAGGATGGGCCCCCCGATCGGCCCGAGCAGGATCGGAATTCCCCCGATGGCCATCAGTCGGCCGACGCGCTTCGGGCCCGCCTCATGAGTCAGGATCACGAAGCTCAGTGGCATCAACATGCCGCCGCCGATACCTTGGACCACTCGAAAGACGATGAGCAGCATGATGGTTGGCGATATCGCGCACAGGAGCGAGCCCAGCATGAACACCAGGACCGAACCGATGAAGAGCCGTTTGGTGCCGAATCTGTCCGCTGCCCAACCGGTCACCGGGATGACGGTCGCAAATGCGAGCATGTAGGCCGCCACGGTCCAGGAGACGACCGCCTGGGTGGAATTGAACTGGGTGACGAAGGTGCCTTGAGCGACCGCGACGACGGTGCTGTCGAGCACCGCCATCACGGCGGCCAGCCCGCAGATGAAGACGACGCGCATCAGCTTGGCGTCGAGCTTGTCGGGGTAGTCGCGGCCTGCCGTGGCACTGTGTCCGGCGGAGGCGAGGGGGATCGCGACGTTGGGGGCTGCGGAACGCGCGCCTTCCATAGCGTCGCTGAGCATACGGCCGAGCATAACGAGACGACCGCGCCATTTGGTCGCTTTGCCGGTATTCCCGACCTGTTAAGCCCGGGCGCAGGGGCCGCGATCCGCCCGTGCCGACCGCCCGGCCGTCATCGTCTCGACACTCGCGCGGATTAATTCCACCCGTGCCGAATCAGGGCGTAAGACCATTTTCACCAGACCGTGCGGAGCTGGTATCGGTGCTGCTCGAGAACCCTATTTGGACTATTCGACGGCAGTCTGGACGGCGGGCTTTTTGGGCAGAAATGACGCCGGGATGATGGTGAAAGCCACCAATATCACCGCCACTACGAATACGGACGTGTAGGCCTGCGAAAGGTCGTGCAAGAGATTGGCCGAAAATCCGGGGGCGAGTGACTGATGTGGTATTTGTGACGGATCAACCGGCACGCCGCTGATCGCGGCCTGCTGCTGTAGCGCCGCGAGCTTGTTCGCCGCGACGATGTCGGGGCTCCGGTCGAATTGGTCGGTCAGGATCATCGCCATCAGCGCTGTTCCCACCGAGCCGCCCACCTGGTGGCTGACGCTCATCAGCGTGGTGCCGCGGGCAATCTGGTGCGGCGCCAGTGCCTGCACCGACGCCACCGACAGCGGCATCATCGTGCACCCCATCCCCAGACCCATGATCGTCAGCGCGACCAGCAGGGTGGGTGCATATCCGGCATGCCTGGCCACACCGAAAGCGAACGTGCCCAGGCCGGCGATGATCATCGCGATACCGGCCAGCACATATTTGCCCGGACCATGTCGATCCACGAGTGGACCGGCCAATCGCATTGTCAGCATGGCGCCGAGTCCCTGCGGGATCAGGTGCACGCCGGCCTGCATCGGCGTCTGGTGGAGCACCTGCTGAAAATAACTCGGCAGCAGTAGACCGGCGCCGAAGAATGCGCCGGCGAACAGCAGCATCGTCACATTGGCCCGGGTGAGGACCGGGTTCTGGAACAAATGCAGATCGATGAGCGGATGATCCGCGCGGCGCAATGCGTGCACCACGAACGCGGCAATCAACGTCAGGCCGATGACCGCGGGTATCAAGACGCGACGGTCGGCGACCGTTCCGTAGCGCGGGATGGACGACACCGCGAACAGGAACGTCGCCAACCCCGGTGAGAGCAACAACCCGCCGACGACGTCGAACGTTTCCGACCGCGCAGGGTGATCTCGCGGGAACACGACCCAGGCGAGGATGAACGTGGCGAGCCCGATCGGCAGGTTGATGAGGAAGATCCACTTCCAACTGGAGGTGTCGATCAGCCAGCCGCCCAGGATCGGCCCGGCGATCGGGGCGAGCAACATGGGAATGCTCAATATCGACATCAGGCGACCGAGTCGCCCGGGGCCGGCTTCGCGCGTCATGATCATGAATCCGAGCGGCATCAGCATGCCGCCACTGATGCCCTGCACTACGCGAAATATGATGAGCTGCAATATCGTTGACGCCAACGCGCACAGCAGCGAGCCGAGCACGAACGCCACCACCGAGCCCATGAAAAGCCGTTTGGTGCCGAACCGGTCGGCCGCCCAGCCGGTCAGTGGAATCACGGTCGCCAACCCGAGTGTGTAGCCGGTCATCGTCCACGCGACGACGGCCTGGCTGGACTCGAACTCGGCGATGAAGGTGCGTTGCGCGACGGTGACGACGGTGACATCCAGGATCGCCATGATGGTGGCCAGCAGGCACACACCGGAAATCCGCAGCAGTGGCGCGTCCAGTTTGTCCGGATACACACGTTCCTTCGCACCCGGGAGCCCGGCGGGGGCGGTGGGCAGCGCGGCGTCGCCCGCTGCGGAACGGGCCTTCTCCATGGCGTTGCTTAGCATATCGAACCGTTTCCTGATCGCGACGGTGGTCCGCGTTTGCTCGCGGCGTGTGGCGGGGCGGGCCGCCGGCAGCGTGCAACGCCGGGTGGTGGACGTCACGTGGAGCGGCCCAACTACGTTGTGGCGAAAGCCGTATCGGAGTCGGGAGTGACGTCTGGCATACGCGTCGATATACGCCTGCAGTCTGCGTGTCCTTCACCATCCCGACACCTGCGCTCGTCAAACTGCGGGTGTGTCTGGAAAACTGATCGTCTCGGTCTCAGGGATAGGCGAGCGCACCCTGGACGACGTCGAGGCGTTCTGCGCACAAATGGATTCCCGCAAGGTACCGGTTTCGTTGCTGGTCGCTCCGCGGCTGTCCGGCGACTACCGGCTGGACCACGATCCGCGCACCGTCGAATGGCTGACCGCCCGGCGCGCCGGTGGCGACGCCATTGTGCTGCACGGCTACGACGACGCGGCGACCAAGAAGCGGCGTGGCGAGTTCGCCATCCTGCGGGCACATGAGGCCAACCTTCGGCTGATGGCCGCCGACCGGGTGCTCGAGCACCTCGGACTGCGTACCCGGCTGTTCGCCGCACCGGGCTGGACCGTCTCGCCTGGCGTCGTTAAGGCATTGCCGGGCAACGGTTTCCGGCTTCTCGCTGATTTGCACGGGATCACCGACCTGGTCCGCCACGCCACCGTGCGCACCCGGGTACTGGGCATCGGAGAAGGATTCCTCACCGAGCCGTGGTGGTGCCGCATGGTGGTGCTGTCCTCCGAGCGGATCGCCCGTCGCGGCGGGATCGTGCGGGTAGCGGTTGCCGCCCGCCAATTGCGCAAGCCGGGGCCGTTGCAGGCGATGCTCGACGCCGTCGACCTGGCTTCGATGCACGGGTGCACGCCGACGGTCTACCGCTGGCGGCCCGACAGGGCGGTTCTCGACGCGGCCTGAGCTAAGCCGTCTGATTAATCGCTGCGGCCCGGGCACTACCCTGATCCGACATGGGCGATTCTTCGGCAGCCGGCTTCGCCGCTGACGCGATTGTTGTCGGGGCCGGCCTCTCCGGATTGGTGGCCGCCTGTGAGTTGGTGGACCGCGGCTTGCGGGTGCTGGTCCTTGATCAGGAGAACAGCGCCAACCTCGGCGGTCAGGCCTTCTGGTCGTTCGGCGGTCTGTTCTTCGTCGACAGCCCCGAGCAGCGCCGGCTGGGCATTCGGGATAGTCACGAGCTCGCGTTGCAGGACTGGTTGGGCACAGCGGCTTTCGATCGCGAAGAGGACTACTGGCCACGGCAATGGGCGCATGCCTACGTGGATTTCGCGGCCGGGGAGAAGCGCAGTTGGCTGCGTGAACGGGGCCTGAAACTGTTTCCACTGGTCGGCTGGGCCGAACGCGGCGGCTACAACGCGCAGGGGCATGGCAACTCGGTTCCCAGGTTCCACATCACCTGGGGCACCGGCCCGGCCCTGGTCGACATCTTCGCGCGGCAACTGCGGGATCGCTCCACGGTCCGTTTCGCGCACCGGCACCAAGTCGACGAACTGATCGTCGAGGCCGGCGCGGTGACCGGCGTCCGGGGTACCGTGCTCGAGCCGTCGACTCAACCGCGCGGAGTGTCATCGTCGCGAAAAGCCGTGGGTCAATTCGAGTTTCGTGCGTCCGCAGTGATAGTCACCAGCGGTGGGATCGGCGGCAACCACGATCTGGTGCGCAAGAATTGGCCAAAGCGAATGGGTCGTGTGCCCGAGCAGATGCTGAGCGGCGTGCCGGCCCACGTGGACGGCAGGATGATCGGCATTTCCCAGCAGGCCGGGGCCCGCGTGATCAACCCCGACCGGATGTGGCACTACACCGAGGGCATCACGAACTACGACCCGATCTGGCCGTTGCACGGCATCAGGATCATCCCGGGCCCCTCGTCGCTGTGGCTGGACGCGGCCGGCAAGCGGTTGCCGGTTCCGCTGTATCCCGGATTCGACACGCTGGGCACGCTGGAATACATCACCAAATCCGGGTACGACTACACCTGGTTTATCTTGAACGCCAGGATCATTGAGAAGGAATTCGCCCTTTCCGGGCAGGAGCAGAACCCGGATCTGACCGGGCAGAGTGTGCGCGAGCTGGTGCGCAACCGGGCCAGCTCCGGGCCGCCCGGACCGGTCCAGGCGTTCATCGATCGGGGTGTGGACTTCGTCAGCGCGGATACCCTGGGCGAGTTGGTAAGCGGCATGAACAAGCTGCCCGACGTGGCCCCGTTGGACTATGCCACGGTCGAAGCGGAGGTGACCGCCCGCGATCGTGAGGTCGCCAACAAATTCACCAAAGACGGCCAGATCACCGCGATCCGCGCCGCTCGCGGGTATCTGGGTGACCGGCTGGGACGAGTGGTGGCGCCGCACCGGCTGACCGATCCGAAATCCGGGCCGATGATCGCGGTCAAATTACACATTCTGACGCGAAAGACGTTGGGCGGCATTGAGACCGACCTGGGCGGGCGAGTCCTCACCGACGGCGGCACCCCGTTGACCGGACTGTACGCGGCGGGCGAGGTGGCCGGGTTCGGCGGCGGCGGCGTGCACGGTTACCGCGCCCTGGAGGGCACCTTCCTGGGCGGCTGCATCTTCAGCGGCCGCGCCGCCGGTCGCGGTGCCGCCGACGACATCACCTAGCGGTACTCGCTTAGCCGAATGTCACGCCAGAGTGACGGTGAACCGCGAACGTCGCGCTGGCGTGACGCTCGAAGCCGCCGCCGACGTCAGAAGGTGACCGCGCTTTCCTCCGGCAGCACCTGGAAGTCGGTGTCGGTCATCTCGGTGAACCGGCCGTAGTAGATGCCCCGCGCCTCGGGGGCGACGATGCCCTGGTGGATGGGCACCGCCCGCGTCGGGGACACCGCGCGCAGGTAATCGATGGCCTCGGAGATCTTCATCCACGGCGCGGCCGCCGGTGCGGCCAATACGTCGACCGGCTCGTCGGGCACGAACAAGGCGTCACCCGGATGCATCAACCGCGCGCGATGATCACCGTCGTCAACCAGATACGAAAGGTTCTCTATCACAGGGATGTCCGGGTGAATCACCGCATGCTTTCCGCCGAGCGCCCGAATCCTCAGTCCACCGACCGTCAGCTCGTCGCCGGCGTGCACCGCCTGGAAGGGCGCATCGAGCTGCGCCGCGGTCTGCGAGTCGGTGTAAAGCGCCGCACCGGGGTTGGCCTCGATCAGCGCCGGCAGTCGCGCCGGGTCGACATGATCCGGATGCTGGTGTGTGATCAGAATGGCGTCCAGGCCGGTGATGCCCTCGAAGCCATGCGCGAAGGTTCCGGGGTCAAAGAGCACGCTAGTGTGATCGAACTCGGCAAGTAGGCAGGAATGCCCGAAATGCGTCAGTTGCATGCCTACGATTGTGCCCTGACGGGGGTGGTCGTGTGCGGGTAGTTTTCGCGACGATACTGGTCGCCGGCGGCCTGGTGGCCGCCCTCATCTTCGTGGTTCCGGCCCCGGCCGAGCCGGAGGCCTGTCCGCCCACCTGTGACCAGATCCCGGCCACCGCGTGGATACAGCAGCGCGCCGTGCCGCTGAACTCCACCTACAACTGGCCCGCGCTGGCGGGCCTGGCGGTGCAGGTGACCGGGGCGGGCAACGGGCCGAGGTTCAGGTTCGAGGAGCTGTGCGCCGCGCAGCCGTTGGCGCAGGACCCCCGCGCCTCGGCGGTGGCGGCCCGCGCGAGTGTCGACCATCCGGGCGGCCAGTGGCAGCTCAAGGCCCAGATCGTGCACTGGCGCGGTGATACCGCCCGTGGCGGTGCGATCGCCTCCTCGGTGTTCGGCAATGCCGTCGCGGTGCTGCGCGGCTGCCAGCTGGGCGCGCCGCTGCAGTCGCCCTCGATCACGACCGACGAACCCAACCGGATGGCCGCGGTGATCAGCGGGCCCGTGGTGATGCATACCTACCTGGTCGCGCACGTCGCGAGCAGCACGATCAGCGAGCTGACGCTGTGGTCTACCGCGCCGCCGCAGGCGCCGTGGCCCTCGATGGCGGACAACCAGGTACTGGACTCCATGACGGCCCCGCTGTGCGAGGCGTATATCGCCTCGTGCCCGTGAGCCGCGTCCGGCAACGGCCGCCGGTAGAGTTGGCGCCGACAGCGACTCGTCAGGAGGAACGCCGGTGGCGCGGGTGATCGTTCATGTGATGCCCAAAGCGGAGATTCTCGACCCGCAGGGTCAGGCGATTGTCGGCGCGCTGGGCCGACTCGGACATCACGGGATCTCAGATGTCCGTCAGGGCAAGCGGTTTGAGCTCGAGGTCGACGATACCGTCGACGATTCCGCGCTCGCCGAGATCGCAGAATCACTGTTGGCCAACACCGTGATCGAGGACTGGACGATCAGCCGGGAAGTGCTGTGACGGCGCGGATCGGCGTCATCACCTTCCCCGGCACGCTGGACGACGTGGACGCCGCTCGTGCGGTGCGCCGGGTCGGTGCGGAGGCGGTGAGCCTGTGGCACGCCGACGCCGACCTCAAATCGGTCGATGCGGTCGTGGTCCCGGGCGGGTTCTCCTACGGCGACTATCTGCGGGCCGGCGCGATCGCTCGCTTCGCCCCGGTGATGTCGGAAGTGGTCTACGCGGCGGGTCGCGGTATGCCGGTATTGGGAATTTGCAACGGTTTTCAGGTGCTGTGTGAGACCCGGCTGCTGCCCGGGGTGTTGACACGCAACGCGGGTCTGCACTTCATCTGCCGCGACGTGTGGCTTCGGGTGGCCTCCAACTCGACGGCGTGGACGTCGCGCTTCGAGCCCGACGCCGATCTGCTGGTCCCGCTGAAATCGGGCGAGGGCCGCTACGTGGCGCCGGAGAACGTGCTCGACGAGCTCGAGGGCGAGGGACGGGTGGTGTTTCGGTACCACGACAACATCAACGGCTCGATGCGTGGCATCGCCGGCATCAGCTCGGCCAACGGCCGCGTGGTCGGGCTGATGCCACACCCCGAACATGCCATCGAAGCACTGACCGGTCCCTCCGATGACGGCCTGGGCTTGTTCTATTCAGCGCTGGACGCCGTGCTCGCCGCTTGACATATTCGGCCCGGGAAGCCCTGCGGCACTGCGTAATTCGAGGAAGGCCCGTGCCATGGCGTCGGTCGCTTCATGCGGGTCGTTGAACGTCTGGTCGTCGGTGAGTACCGCGATCCCGAGCCCGTCGACATAGCTCCACACGGTGATATTGACCGGTGCGCCCGGCGAGAGCACCCCGGTGGAGTAGATCTCCGCGACGGCGGCGCCACCGAAATGACCGCGTTCACGCGGCCCCACCACGCTCGAGACCGCCACGTTCATCAGCTTGTTGGGCACGTCGTGGCGGCCGAGCCACCGGAACGCGGCCGGGGCGAATGCCGTCGGCAGATAGGCCATCATCCGGCCGTAGAGTTCGGGACCCATGATTTCGTGGTCTTCCTTGGCGATCCGCGTCGCCAGTGAGACCAGCCGCGCCCGCTCGGCGGGATCGGCGATGTGGACCGGCAGCGAAATCATCAGACCGCTGATCTCGTTACCGGTGATGCGGTCCGACTTGTCGGTGGCGGTGGGCACCGAAGCAATGATCGGACGCTGCGCCTGGCCGTCGTAGCTCAACAGCAGCGTGCGCAATCCGCCGGTGGCTATGGCCAGCACCATGTCGTTGACGGTGATGCCCAATGCCTTGGCGGTCGCTTTCACCTCGGCCAAGGGCAGCGTCGCGCTGGCGAAGCGGCGCTGCGGTGACACCACGTGGTTGAGGAAGGTCGCCGGTGCGGCGAAGGCATCGGCCAGATCCGGGTGATCCCCGCGCTCTTTGGACCGGCGCCGCACCCGGCTCATGCCCACCGCGGCGTCCTTGATCAGTCCGGGCAGTTCCGCGATCTGGCGGACATGGTCTCTGGCGGCCGCCCGCAGCAGATCACCCTTGGTCGCGGTGATGCCTGCCTCGTCGTTGTCGCGCTCGTCGGGCACCGTGCCCTTGAGGTCCATCGCACGCGCCAGCAGATTGACCGAGGCGACGCCGTC
Source organism: Mycobacterium ahvazicum (assembly GCF_900176255.2). Taxonomy (GTDB): domain Bacteria; phylum Actinomycetota; class Actinomycetes; order Mycobacteriales; family Mycobacteriaceae; genus Mycobacterium; species Mycobacterium ahvazicum. Next base: position 649,155 of record NZ_FXEG02000005.1, on the reverse strand, counting down.
GGCCAACGCATGGTGCACCTTTCCGATCAAGGCGAATCGGCCGTCGGCAAGCCCCTCGGCGAAATGGAACTCCCACAGCGGACGGCTGCGGTCCAGCGGCGTGGACGCCACCCGCCCGATGACCTCGTCCAGTTCTCGCCGGCCGCCCGGGTCGGGCACCTGCACGCGGCGCAAGTGGTAGGCAAGGTCGACGTCGCAGTTCTCCTGCCACATCGGGTGGTGAAGCTGCCCGGGGATGTCGACGAGCTTGTAGCGCAACGGTTCCAACAGGTGCAGCCGGCGGCGCACGTGCTGACGGAAGGTCTCGAAGTCGAATTCGCCGTGGAAGTCGGACGGGTCGAGTATCGCGACTTTCAGTGTGTGCGTGTGTAGGTTCGGCGTCTCGCTGTAGAGCAGCATGGCGTCCATGCCGTTGAGTCTTTTCACACGTCACCTCGCCGTGTCGATGCGACCTGAAAACAACTATGTCGTAATGCTTCCGGGTTTGATGTGGGTCGCCGGCCGCCAATGATCGGCGGTAGGAGACGGCGCCTCTTGCGTGCTAGGAGACGCGTCATTGTCGATGCTGCATGTGGGGCGCACGATCGAAGGTGGGAGGTCTCAGCACTCTGGGGAGGAAGCCAGTGACCACTAGCCTGCAGGGCCGCGTCGCGCTGGTCACCGGGGCGGCGCGTGGGCAAGGACGCGCGCATGCCCTTCGACTTGCCGACGAAGGCGCGGATATCGTCGCAGTAGATGTGTGCGCCGCCGTTTCCCCCAACCATCCGCTACCCGGCCGCTACTTCCGACGAACTGGTGGAAACGGCTCGGGCAGTAAAGAATTCGGGATGCAAGGCACTGGTTCGCGAAATCGATATCCGCAATCTGGCCGACCAACAACAGCTGATTGCCGATGCGATCGATCAATTCGGCAGACTCGATGTCGTCGTCGCCTGGCTTGCCGGAGACGGGTCCGCGAATATCTCGGGCAGTCAGGTCGTCGTGGATCGCGGCCACCTGAAGCATTAGCCGGCTAGCCCAGGATGGGGAAGCGGCGCTGGGCGGCCAGCCGCTTGAGCGCGGCTTCCATCACCGAACGCACGTGGGCGTCGACCTCGTCGATGTCGGGGTCCTTGCCGAACTCGGCGATCACGTCGATCGGCTCGAGCACCTCGGTGACGATCTTGGACGGCAACGGCAGGTTCGGCGGAAAGATGACGCTCAGCCCGAACGGGAAGCCGAAGCTGACGGGCAGAATGTCCATGCGGGCCTTGGTGATTCCCAGCTTGCGGGCTAGCCAGTTGCCCCGGGTCAGGAACAGCTGGGTCTCTTGAGCCCCGATCGAGACAGTGGGCACGATCGGCACTCCGGCTTCGATGGCGGTTCGCACATAGCCGGTGCGCCCGTTGAAGTCGATGGTGTTCGCGCTCAGCGTGGGCCGGTAGGAGTCGTAGTCACCGCCCGGAAAGACCAACACGACCGCGCCCGAATGCAGCGCGGTGGCCGCGTTTTCGCGGCTGGCTTCGATAACGCCCACCCGGCGTAGCCAGCCGTCCAACGGTCCCAGGAATACCCCGTAGTGAGCCAGGGTGTACACCGGGCGGCCGTAACCGAATTTGTCGTAGAACGCTGACGAGAAGATCAGCACGTCGGGCGTGAAGATGCCGCCGGAGTGGTTGGACACCACCAGCGCCCCACCGGCCGGCGGAACGTTGTCGAGGTTTCGGACTTCGGCCCGAAACCAGCGATTGACCACCGGGCCGACGGTGTTGCGCACCTGTTGCGTGAACGCCGGATCCCATTTGGCGGTTTCGAGGCTGTCTTCCTCGGCGTTGCCCATCGCGATTCCCCCGCGGTTGTGTTCCTACCAGTAGTTGCCAGCGCGAGGCCGTTACCCCAGGGCACACCGCGTTTGACATAGGTTACTCTCTTTTTGGGAGAATGTCATATCCGTTTGCTGCGGGTTCCACGCATCGGGGACGGCTCAGCCGGCGTCTAACACCAACGGCTGCGAGGGGCACTCGGCGACCGAGTCCACACCGGCGAAGAACTCGATCGCGGCGGCGATGGTGTGGTCGATGTAGGTCGCGAAGTCGTCGAAGTCGACGGGTTCCCGAACCTTGCGGGAGCTGCGCGCGAGGACGCCGACCCGCTGTGGGTCAGAGGATCCGTGGACGGTCACCACGACGTCGCGGCTGCGCCGGTTCCACGAGTCGGCAAGCTCAGCCAGCTCGTCACCGTCGGCGGCGGGGAAGAAGCAGCCGGGCGTGACCTGAATCGTGAACTCGTCGCGGTGCCAACGAGAGATCCCGAGGTGGACATGCAGCCGTCGCGGACGGGTGTTTGCGACATAGAAGAATTCACCGTCGTGCTGGCCGCGGAAGTAGCGGCTGCCACGGGTGCACAGGTAGCGTTCGATCAATTCGGCGGACAACGCCTCAGTCGTCATGAGATTAATGGTGAGGCCTGCGGCTTTACGGATCCTTTGAGTCGAGCGATGTGTCGGCAAAGAAACTGGTGAGAATTTGCTGAGTTTGTAACGAACCGGTCACGCGAAGTGAACTGCCCTGCAACGGAATACGACTGAAGCGTTCAGGGCAGGACACGGACCGAAAGGTTCGACCAGCCGGCCACGCGGTCGATGTCGAATTCGTCGGCGTCGGTGAAGTAGTCTCGTTCTCAGTTCGCGCCAGGAGGGTTGAAGATGGGGTTCGCGGTGCAACGGTTCGACCATATTGTGGTCAACTGCAACGATATTGAGGCGACCGCGGCGTGGTACGAGCGAGTGCTCGGCATGACGCGTGAGACGTTCGGGCTGGCCGGGCGCACCGCGCTGAGATTCGGAAATCAGAAGATCAACCTGCGGCCCATCGGCGCGCTCGCCGACGATCCGGACTGGGTGACCGGGGCGGTCGAAGCGGCGGGCTCCGAAGACCTGTGCTTCATCACCGATTCCAGCCCCTGCGAGGTGCGTGCGCACCTGCAGGCATGCGGTGTCGAGATCACCGCGGGACCGGTCACCAAGAGCGGTGCGCTGGGGCCGATGACCTCACACTACTGCCGGGACATCGACGGGAATCTCGTCGAGATCGCGGTCTACTGATCGCTTTCGAGCGGGTAGAGCGCGGGCAGATTGACCACGATCGCCTCCTGGCTGCTGCGCGCGATCACCACCTCCGCGATGGTGTTCAGGTCGGGATTCTCTTCGCGGTGCGGCAGATACGGCGGGGTGAAGACGTAGTCGCCGGGCGCGGCCGTGATGCGCACCCCGTCAACGCCGTCGTGAAAGACGAACTCGGGGGGGCCGCTTCGCACATAAATGGCGGTCTCGGACTCGCCGTGATGATGGTTGGAGGAGACGGTCTCGGGTAGCGCGTGAGTCTCGCCCATCCACAGCTTCTCGGCGCCGACCGACTTACCGGACAGCGCCGCGAAGCGCCGCAGCCCTTCCGATTGCGCGGTGTCAGAACTGATGTCCGAGGCTTTGATGTGGTGCACCCGGCCGTGCGGGACCTGCCGCCCGGTGTCGTCGAAGTCCGGGTGAAATCCGTCAGCGGTGGCCATCTGCGCTCCTGTCGCTACTCTCGGTTATCCGCATCCCGGTAAGCCTCAAGGAGTCTCAGCCACAGTTCGCTGATCGTCGGAAAGCATGGCACCGCGTGCCAGAGCCGGGCGATAGGAACCTGGCCCGCGACGGCGATGGTGGCAGAGTGCAACAATTCGGTGGCACCCGGACCGACCAAAGTCACCCCGAGCAAATAACGCTGATCCTCCTCGACCACCATACGCGCTCGGCCACGGTAGCCGTCGGCGTGAAGTTTGGCGCCCATGACGACTTCACCGATTTCGATGTCGACAGTGCGTACCCGATGACCGGCCTGCACGGCCTGCTCAGCCGTCAGGCCGACGGCGGCTGCCTCGGGATCGGTGAAGAAGGCTTGCGGTACCGCAAAATGATCGGCCGTCGTGGCATGGGTCCCCCAGGGCGTGGTATCCAGCGGTGTGCCCGCGGCACGGGCCCCGATCGCCGCGCCGGCGATGCGTCCTTGGTACTTGCCCTGATGCGTCAGCAAGGCGCGATGGTTGACGTCACCCGCCGCGTAGAGCCAGCCTTCGGACACGGCTTTCACTCTGCAGGTGTCGTCGACCTCGAGCCAGCTTCCCGGCTCGAGGCCCACCGTATCCAGACCGATGTCGTCGGTGAGCGGTGCGCGGCCCGTGGCGAAAAGGACCTCGTCGACCGTCAATTCGGTGTTGTCGTCGAGTTCGAGGGTCACCGGTCCGGCCGGGTCGGACCGGTGAAGTGTCCGCACTGATACACCCAGGCGCAGATCCACACCCGCGTCTTGCAGCCCCCGGCCGATCAACTCGCCCACGAAGGGTTCCATCCTCGGCAGCAGTCCCGATCCCCGAGCCAACAGCGTCACCGAGGCACCCAAGCCACGCCACGCGGTTGCCATCTCGACCCCGACTCCGCCGCCGCCGACGACCGCGAGGCGCCCAGGGACGTGGCTGCTGTCCGTCGCATGACGGTTTGTCCATGGCCGGGCCTCGACGATGCCGGGAAGCTCGGGGAGTGCGGACCGGCTTCCGGTACACACCACGACCGCGTGCCGAGCACGCAGCGTGACGTCCTCGCCGCTGGACTTGGACACGGTGACTACTCGCGCCCCGCTCAACCGGCCGTGCCCGCGCACCAGTGTGGCACCGATTCCGGCCACCCAGTCGGCCTGGGCGCTGTCGTCCCAGTTGGTCACATAGCGGTTGCGTCGCCCGAACACGCCAGGCGGGTCGATCGGCCCCGTCACCGCCTCGCGGGCTCCGTCGACGCGCCGGACATCGGCCAGGGCCAGGACCGGGCGTAACAATGCTTTGCTGGGTACACAGGCCCAGTAAGAACATTCGCCTCCGACGAGTTCGCGCTCCACCATCGCGACCTGCAGGCCCGCGGCCCGGGCGCGCTCCGCGGCATTCTGCCCAATGGGTCCGGCCCCAAGGATCACCACGTCGAATTCTGCATCGGATGCCATCGTTGAAATCGCCTCTCGTTCGGTTGGTCGCGGTGGTGTTGCATGGCGCTCAGTTGCCCAAAACGGCTGGGAGCAATGTGGTGATTACCCGGCGACATGGTGAATGCCGTTGTGGGGCAAAAGAATGACGCGGGACATTGGGGGTGCCGGATGGGTGCATGGTGGCGGACTCAGCCCGGCCCGGCGATGAGCCGGTCGGCCAATTGGTGCAGGTCGTCGACCACCATCGTCGGTTGCGGCAGCCCCTCGGCCCGCAGCGGGGAATTGCCCGGGCGGGCGACGAGCGCGGCGCTCAAACCCACGTTCTGCGCGCCGAGTAGATCCCATACGTGGGCGGCCACCATCATGCAATCCGCCGGCGCCACACCGAGTGCCTCGCAGGCGTGCCGGTAGACCACGGGCGATGGCTTGAAGGCGCGACACGATTCCACGCTGAGCTGTCGATCGAAAAGGGGTGCCAGCCCGGCATTGTCCAGCGGCGTAGCGACGCCGGCCCGGTGTGGTGAGTTCGTCAGCGTCACCAATCGAAAACCGTTGTCGCGCAGCGTGGCCAGCGATCCTGCTGCATCGGGGTGCGCAGGCATGGTGCGCATCTGCTCTTGCAGGCGGCCCGCGTCGGCGTCGGTGACCTGCACCCCGTAGGCGTCGGCCAGCATGTGCAGTACACCGCGACCGAGGGTGAAGAAGTCGACATAGCAATCGGCCATCGTGGCCGTCATCGAGTATGTGACGAGCTGGCCGAACCACTCACGAAGCACCCGCTGGTCGCCGAACAGCTCGCCGAAAAGCGTTGCAAGAGAATCGATATCGATCAACGTTTCATTCACGTCGAAAATGAGGACAGACGGCGTCGTCGGCATGCCTAATGTTTTCCCAACTCCTGATCGGTGTCCAGTCCGCGGCTAATCCAGCACCACGACGATCTTTCCGCCGGCCTCGCCCGACTCCGCCACCCGGTGCGCCTCGCGAATCTCGCTGAATGAGAAGACTCGCGCCGGCTTCGCGTCGAGCTTGCCGTCGGCGATTTCTTGGGCGATCTCGCTCAGCGGTATGTTCGACACCTCGAAGCCCGGATTTCCAAAGACGGGACTGGCGAAGAAGGAGAAGCTCACGCCGCTGGCCATGCGTGCCAACGGGTTGAAGTCACCAATAGGCGCGAGTCCGCCCAGCCAGCCGGCGAGGCAGGCGGTGCCGCCCACGCGCAGCATGTCCAGGGAATCGAGGATGGTGCTGTTGCCGACCAGGTCGAGCACCGCATCGATGTGCTTGGCCTCGGCGATGTGAGCGGCGAGGTCGGGCCGTTCCAATTCGACGCGAGCGGCGCCGAGTTGCTCCAGCATGGGAAAGCGCTTCTCGCTGCGGGCGGTGGCGATGATGTCGGCTCCGGTGATGACCGCCATCTTCAACGCGGCCTGGCCCAGCGCCGACGTCGCGCCACGGATCACGAGTGTCTGTCCGGCTGTCAGCTTGAGGTTGCGAAACAGGCAAGTCCAGGACGTCGCATACGTTTCCGGCAAGGCCGCCAGTTGCGACCACGGCAGGTCGGATTCCATCAGGGTGACGTTCGCCGCGCGTACCCGGGTGTACTCCGCATAGCTTCCGTTGACAGTTCGGCCCAGGCCACCCATCAGTGCGGCGACCTTGGCGCCGACCGGGAACTCGCCGCCCGGGCACGAGTCGACGATGCCGACGCATTCGATGCCGCTGACTTCGGCCGCTTCGGCCCACTCGCCGCGGCGCATGTGTATTTCGGCGTGGTTGACACCGAAGGCCTTGACTTCGATTACTACTTCGCCCGCCTTGGGCAGTGGTTTGGGGATCTCCGTATGGACCAGCCGGTCCAGACCCCCGAACCCGGTCAGAATGATCGCCCGCATCGTGTCCCCGCCGGGCTGCTCGCGTACCACTGCCGGAGCGGTCGGCAGCGCGGTCGCATGGCTGGTGGTGGTCATGACATGCCTCTTTGCAATCTTCGGTCAGACTTGGACGTCGGCGCGCCATAATAATGGGTCGTATAACCCATTATTATGGGCCGCTCAGCCCAAAATTGTCCAGCCCGGGCCGATCGGTAAATGGGTCAGGATGCGGTGCTCAGACTTTTCTCTTGCGCGCCAGGTTCTTTCGGCTTCGGGCATTGACCTCGAAGGAACGTACATAATCTACGGCGGCGTTGACGGCGACCCGCAGTGGTTCGGCCTCACCGGTGGCGTGCGTGATCATCGCGCCGCCTTGATGCGCGACGACCAGCGAGACGGCCAGATGCCGTGGGTCGGCGTCGGCGCGCAGATCGCCGCGGCGGCGCATCGCGTCGATGCCATGGCGGAACAGTTCGAGCCACCGGTCGTAGCCGTGCGCAAGGTCGTCACGAACTTCGTCGTCGGCCTCGATCAGTTCTCCGGCCAGTGACCCGTAGACGCATCCGTTCAGCCGATACACGGTGTCGATGTTGTCGACGCAGGCGTCGGCCCAGGCCTGCAGCGCCGCGATGCTGTCGAGGCCCCCGAGTCGGGGTTGGGTATGAAACTCGATGACGTCATTGCGGCGCGCGGCGATGACCTCACGGGTCAGGTCACGTTTGTCGCGGAAGTAGTGCGACATCTGCGACCCGCCCACCCCGGCGGAGCTACGTACCTCGTCGATGCTGGTGTTGGCCACGCCGCGCTGGAACATCAGCCGGGCGGCGGCCTCGACGATGCGCGCCCGTGTTGCCTGTCCTTTGCGGGTGAACGGAGACTTTCCCTCAGTCACGTTGCCGCCCTATGCTTTCCGTGCCGCCCGCGGGGACGTCGCGGGGGCCGGGGCGTGCGTTCGCCGGCATGGGCGGCAAACATTCGCAGGTAGTTGACCGCGAACCGGGTGGCATCGGCATGCGGCCACGCCGCCCGGTAAGTGAAGGCCAACGTGCCGCCGCCCTGGTGCGCACAGACGATGGCGAGCGCCAGTTCCCGTGGATTGGCGCCGGCGACCAGGACCCTGGTGTCTTTCATCCGTTGGATGGCGTGCTCGAGCAGATCTACCCACTGCCAGTAACCCGTCGCCAAGGTGGCGCGGGTCTCGTCGTCGGACTTGGCCAGCTGGGCGGTCAGCGCATGGTAGGTCGGTGTGCCACCGGAGGTTCCGATACGACGCAGGTAACGCATGTTCAGATCGATCCATCGCTCGAAGTCGTCGAACGAGTCCAGGTCGCCGAGCAGGGGCTGGCGATGGAAGTCCAGAACGACGCCGATCTGGCGTCTGATCACCGCGCGAATCAATGCGCCCTTGTCGGCGAAATAGTGGGCGAGCTGAGAGCCGCTGACCGACGCGGCCTTGCGCACATTCTCCATGTTGGAGGCCGACAAGCCTTCGGTGACGATGAGCTGGGCCGCGGCCTGCACAATCCGATCGCGGGTGGCACGCCCCTTGGCGGTCAACCGTTGTTCGTCCTGAACATCGGAATGGGCCATCGCGTCAGGCTAACTCGCGAACGCCGCTGATTATGGGATATGCAGCCCATTGCTATCCGCGCCGCCCGCGGGCCCGGTTAGGCGGGCACGCGAGCCTCGAGGAAGTTGCGGATCAGCCCGGTGACTTCGTCGAGGGCGGACTCCAGCAGGAAATGCCCGCCGTCGAGCAGATGAATCTGCGCGTCGGGCAGGTCGTCGGCGAACGCTTCGGCGCCGGCGGGCCCGAAGATCTCGTCGCCGCGGCCCCACACCGCGAGCAGCGGAACCCCGGTGGTGCGAAAATACTCGTGCACCCGGGGATACATCGCAGCGTTGGTGGCATAGTCGCGAAACAGCTTCAGCTGCACCAGGTCGTTGCCGGGCCGCGACAGCAGCGCGAAGTCGTGATGCCAGCACTCGGGATCGACGAGCGTCTCGTCGGCCACGCCGGTGACGTATTGCCAGCGGGTCGCGTCCAACGTGAGAAATTGGCGTACCGGGGCCTCGGTCTGCGCGGTCGGGTTGGCCTGGTAGGCCCACACGGTCTTCCAGAAACTCTCCACGAAGCCGGCGTCGTAGCCATTGCCGTTCTGGCTGATGATCGCGGTAACTGAGGACGGCTCACGCAGCGCCAACCGCCATCCGATCGGGGCTCCGTAGTCCTGCACGTAGATCGCGTACCGATCGAGCCCGAGGCTGCGCAGCAGGCCCGCGGTCAGGTCAGTCAGCGCATCGAAGGTGTAGTCGAACTCGGTGACGGCCGGGGCGTCGGAGAATCCAAAGCCCAGGTGGTCGGTGGCGATCACGTGGTAGCGGTCGGCCAGCGCCGGAATCAGGTGCCGGAACATGTGGGAGCTGGACGGAAACCCGTGCAACAGAACCAGCGCCGGCTTACCCACGTCCCCTGCCTCACGGTAGAACAGCCGATGGCCGTCGACGGTCGCGTAACGATGATGAACAGCCGGCATGGGATTCCTCCTGCCCGACCTTCCGGATTTTGGGATATATATCCCAGTATGCACCAAAGCCACCACCCCGCAATAGTTCCGGAACAGTTGACGGTCGGGGCGCTCCGGGAATATTCTGGGTTGGGCATCCCAATCTAACCGCGTTGAGGAGCTGTTCGCGTGAACAAGACTTTCATGGCCGATATGACGTCGAAAGTCGACGGCGGCGAGCCGCTGATCTAGGCTCACTCAAAGCCAAAGGAGACAACCGTGGGCAGGCTCGTGTCGGTGAATGTGGGCATGCCCAAAAACGTGCAGTGGCGCGACAACACCGTCTATACCGGGATCTGGAAGTCGCCGGTCCAGGGCCCGGTCATGGCGCGACGCCTCAACCTCGACGGCGACGGACAGGGTGATCTCGGCGGCCACGGCGGCGAGCAGCGCGCGGTCATGGTCTACCAGACCGAGTCGTACGACTTTTGGAAGAACTACCTCCAGCGTGACGATCTGGTTCCGGGCAATTTCGGCGAAAATTTCACCATCACCGGGCTATCCGACTTCGACGTTTGCATCGGCGACCGCTACCGCATCGGCGATGCCGAATTCGAAGTTACCCAACCACGGGTCACCTGCTTCAGAATTGGGCTAAGGCTCGACGAACCGGAGATGCCCAACCTCCTTGTCGCCCAACATCGTCCAGGGTTCTACTTCCGCGTGATCACCGAGGGCCATGTCCAAGCCGGCGACGACATCGTGCGAACCCGCCGCGGCCGCCACGAGCTCAGTGTCGCCGATGTCGACGCACTGCTGTACCTGCCGGACAAAGATGGCGATACGCTGCGCAAGATTGTCGACGTCCCGGCACTGAGTCCCGGATGGCAGCAATCCTTCAACGACATGCTCGCCTTACAGACGCAGGCGGGTCCTGCCATCGGAGTCGAGCCCGGGTGGAACGGGTTTCGGCCGTTGCGGGTCACGGCAACGCACCGCGAGAGTCCCTCGGTGCTGTCGATCCGCCTTGCGGCCGACGACGGCGCCTCGCTGCCCGCGGCACTGCCGGGGCAATACCTCACCATTCGCATTCCCGGGGCCGGCGATCCCGTACCGCTGCGCAGCTATTCGCTCTCGGGCAATCCCGCCGTGGGCGATCATTACCGCATCAGCGTCAAACGGGAAGAGCATGGCTTGGCCAGTCGGTGGTTGCACGCGCACATCGAACCCGGATTGGTTCTAGAAGCGGCGGCGCCGCGCGGCGATTTCTACCTCGCCGACGACGACCGGCCGGTGGTATTGATGTCGGCGGGAATCGGCATCACCCCGGTCTTGGCGATGCTGCACGCACTCGCGGCGGCCCACAGTGCCCGCGACATCTGGTGGCTGCACACCAGCCGCAATCGCGAAACTCAAGCCTTTGCAACCGAAGTCACGATCCTGATCGAGTCGTTGCCGCATGCTCGCCAGCAGGTGTCCTACACCGAGACGCGGGGGCGATTGGATCAGCGGGCCATCGCGGCGCTCGGACTGCCGGCCGACGCCGCGGCGTATCTCTGCGGCCCTACCCAATTCATGGCCGATATGCGCGAGGCGCTGGCTGCCGCGGGTCTGGACACGACGCGTATCCACAGCGAGCTGTTCGGTGCACTGCCGCCGATCAATCCCGGTGTCGTCGGCGGAGCTGCACGGACGCCCCCACACCCGCCGGCCGGCCCGCCGGGAACCGGGCCGTCAATTACCTTCGCCCGCAGCGGACTTACCGCCAACTGGTCGGCCGACTACGGCACCATCCTCGATTTCGCCGAGGCTTGCGACGTGCCGACTCGCTTCTCCTGCCGAAGCGGTGTGTGCCATATCTGCGAGACGGGGGTCGTGACAGGTACCACGAAATACGTCCAAGCGCCGCTGGAGCCGCCCGGGCCGGGCACGGTGCTGGTCTGCTCCGCGGCTCCCGACAGCGACCTGGTGCTCGACCTCTGATCGCCCGCGCCCGTCGAGCCCGTAATTTCGCAGGCCTCCACTTGCACTTTGCCTGCAGAATGACAGGCTCGGGAAGTCAGCGCGAAAGTCGTTGCGCTGAGCCTGTTCTAGGCGCCCAGCGCGACCGATGCCTCGGCGGTGTAGCACAGGAACGTCAGGGTTTCCTGCAGATACAGCTGTACGGAGTCGGCGTCATGGCTGGTGTAGCCGATCGACACATCAGTGCCCAGCTGCAGATCGAAGTCACCGCCCCGAGTGGTCAGGACGAACGCGCCGTCGATGGCGGGCGCCCAGATGATGTCACCGGGAACCAGCCGGTCGATGTGCTCGAGGATCGGATACCCGTGCTCGGTGGTCTCGCTGACCCTGGTGTACACATCGGCGGCCAGCAACACCGAATACGGGCCGTCCACGCCGGCCAGCCGCAGCTCGGTGATGGCTTGGGTGATGACGTCCGGGATCTCACGCGGATCCGCCGGTAACGTCAGCGGTTTGTTCGAGCTGGCGGCGCGAATGCCCTCGATCTGCGCGGCGGGGTAGCCCTCGAAGATGGCCCGGTCCTCGACGAATGCCAACTTCTTGGCGGCTTCCTTGACCGGATCCCAATCCGAGTCCTGCGCACCGCGCTCGACATTGTCGATCTCGGTACGGGACAGGGTAAACGGAACCCGAAGTCGGACAAGGGGATTACTGGCCCTCAGGTGTGCGACCACACCATCGGTTGGTGCCTGAACGTCGACCAGACGCCCCGTGCTGACCGCGGCGGTGACCGGACCGCCCGGCTCGCTCACGTCGACCACGCGGCGCCCGGCGATGTGTCGCTTGAACGTTCGCGTCGCCTCCAATTCGATTTCCGCCCAGGCGGCATCGGTTACCGGTGCCAGATTGCGGTACAGATTGTTCGTCATGGACTGGTTCCTTTCAGACTGCCGATCGCGAGTGTGCCCTCAGGGGCGGGGGACGGTTCCGGTCGCACGGTCTCGAGTGGCGCGGGAAGGGGAGGTGGATCGTCGAGGAAGTCGACGGTCGGGGAGAAGAACAACCCGCCGGTGACGGCGGTCGAGAAGTCCAGGATGCGGTCGGTGTTGCCGGGCGGGTCGCCGATGAACATATTGCGCAGCATCCGTTCGGTGACCTCCGGTGTGCGCGAATACCCGATGTAGTAGGTGCCGAATTCGCCGGCGCCGAGTTCGCCGAATGGCATGTTGTGCCGGATGATCTTCAGCTCGTTGCCGTCGTCGTCTTCGATGACGTTGAGCGCGACATGCGAGTCGGACGGCTTCACATCGTCGTCGAGTTCGATGTCCTCCAGTTTGGTCCGGCCGATCACCCGTTCCTGCTCGGTCACCGACAGCGATTCCCATGCCGTCATGTCGTGTAGGTACTTCTGCACGTGGACATAGCAGGAGCCGGCGAAGCCGGGGTCCTCATCGCCGATCGTGCTTGCGCTGACAGCGATTGCGCCGTCGGGGTTTTCGGTGCCGTCTACAAACCCCAGCAGGTCGCGGTTGTCGAAGAATTTGAAACCGTGCACTTCGTCGACGACGGTGACCGCGTCCGCCATCGACTTGAGGATGCGGCCGGCCAGTTCGAAACACACGTCCATCGTCTCGGCTCGAATGTGGAACAACAGGTCGCCGGCGGTGGCAGGCGCGGTATGCCGCGGTCCGTTCAGCTCGATGAACGGATGCAGTTCGGCGGGCCGTGACCCGCCGAACAACCTATCCCAGGCCGCCGAGCCGATCGAGGTGATCACCGACAGGCGTTTGGTCGGGTCGCGAAAGCCGATGGCGCGCACCAGCCCCGAGATGTCGGGCAGCGCGTCGTGGACGGTCGCTTCGCCGCCGTCGTCGATGGTGACCACCAGAAAAATCGCGGCAGGTGTCAACGGAGCGAGGATGGGCTGGGGCTGGACCGTCGGCACTCTGCCGACCCTAGCGTGAACTGCGCGGCAACGAACAGCCATGATGTTGAACATGTCGGCCAGCGCCGCAGGCCTCTGCGAATTCATCGACGCCTCTCCGTCCCCGTTCCATGCCTGCGCGACGGCCGCGAACCGGTTGCTCGCCGCCGGCTACACCGAACTCCGCGAAGCCGACCCCTGGCCCGCAGATCCGGGGCGCTTCTTCACCGTCCGCGCCGGGTCACTGGTCGCCTGGAACACACCCGGCCCCGACGGTGCGTTCCGGATCGTCGGGGCGCACACCGACAGCCCGAACCTGCGGGTCAAGCAACATCCCGACCGGGTCGTCGCGGGCTGGCAGGTGGTGGCGCTGGAGCCTTATGGCGGGGCGTGGCTGAACTCGTGGCTGGACCGCGATCTGGGACTCAGCGGCCGATTGTCGGTGCGGGACGGCTCGGCGGTCGACCATCGGCTCGTCCGGATCGACGACCCGATCCTGCGCGTGCCGCAACTGGCCATCCATCTGGCCGAGGACCGCAAGTCGGTGACCCTGGACCCGCAGCGCCACGTCAACGCGGTCTGGGGCTCGAACGCACAAGCCGACCAAGCACGTGGATTCGTGGACTACGTGGCCGAGCGCGCCGGGGTCGCACCGACCGATGTGCTGGCCGCCGACCTGATGACGCACGACCTGACCCCGTCCACGGTGCTCGGCGCCGACGCGAGTCTGCTCAGCGCACCCCGGCTGGACAACCAGGCCAGTTGTTACGCGGGCTTGGAGGCGTTGCTGGGTGCCGAACCGCGGGGCAACGTGGCGGTCTTGGTGCTGTTCGACCACGAAGAGGTCGGGTCGTCGTCGGACCACGGTGCACAGTCCAACCTGCTGAGCACGATTCTGGAACGCATCGTGCTGGCGGCCGGCGGCAGCCGGGAAGACTTCCTGCGGCGGCTGCCGGTATCGCTGCTGGCCTCGGCGGACATGGCGCATGCCACTCACCCGAACTACCCGGAGCGTCACGAGCCCGGCCACCTGATCGCCATCAACGGCGGACCGGTACTCAAGGTGCATCCCAATCTGCGGTACGCCACCGACGGACGAACGGCGGCGGCGTTCGCGCTGGCGTGTGAGCAGGCCGGGGTGGCGCTGCAGCGTTACGAGCATCGCGCCGACCTGCCGTGCGGTTCGACGATCGGGCCGCTGGCCTCGGCGCGAACCGGCATCCCCACCGTCGACGTCGGTGCGCCTCAGCTCGCGATGCACTCCGCGCGGGAATTGATGGGTGCTCACGATGTGGCCGCGTATTCCGCTGCGCTGCAAGCGTTTTTGTCGCCGGCGACGTAGGGTTTCGCGTATGGCACTCCACGTGGAAATGATCACCATCGACTGCAGCGATCCGGCGACCTTGGCCGGTTGGTGGGCGGACCAATTCGGCGGCACGACGCACGACTTGCTCGCCGACGAATTCACGGTGGTGACCTTGTCTGAGGGGCTGCAGCTCGGGTTTCAGAAGGTGCCAGATCCCACTCCCGGCAAAAACCGCGTGCACCTGGATTTCGGTGCTGCGGACGTGGACGAAGAGGTGTCGCGGCTGACGGCCGCGGGAGCCACCGAGGTGGGTCGGCACAGCTTCGGAGATGATTTTCGCTGGGTAGTACTGGCCGACCCCGAGGGCAACGTGTTCTGCGTGACCCGTCAGTAGCTCGATACGCCGTCGAACAGCGCGTCGACGAGCCCGTCGAATCCGGCGCCCGCGGTCGGTCACGTCAGCGCGTGGAGGAGCAGCGTGCCGATCGGCGCTCGCCGAGATCGTGGGCTGAGTTCAGCCCTGCCCCAGAAACAGCGGGTCGTAACGGATCACGTTCTCCACGACCAGGCCGTCGCGAGTCCGCACCCGGTCGAGGCCGCGGATCTGGAACGGGCCGTCCGGCCCGGTGCCCCGGCCGGTGTAGTGCAAGAACACCAGCTGTTCACCCGCGGCGGACCCGGCGACCGTCGCGCTGTCGACGACGTGGAGCTGCAAATCCGGTGCGGCATCGAGTATTTCGGCGATCTTAGCCGTGTAAGCCGCAATCCCGCGGACCGGCTCAGTGTCGCCCGGCCAATAACCGACGATGTCGTCGGCCAAAATGTGCAATCCACGCGACAAGTCGGGAGCGGCCCAAAACTCCGCGAACAGCTCGGCGCTGAACTTGGGCGCAGCGGAAGCGATGTCGGTCATGATTTCCTCCGGGGGTCGACGCTCCGAATGAGCGCGTTGCAGGCAAGCGTGTCCGCGTGCCCTGCGGCAGCACAATTACCTCCGAGGTCATCGCCTCGGGTACGCATCGTGGCTACCGTGAGTGCGTGAGTAACGCGCCGGTCGGTGTTCTGTTGCGCGAATGGCGCACGCGCCGGCGGGTCAGCCAGCTTGACCTGTCGTCGAGTGTGGGTGTGTCGGCGCGACATCTGAGCTTTATCGAGACCGGGCGCTCGCGTCCGAGCCCGGAGATGGTGCTGACGCTGGCCGAGGGCCTCGACATTCCCTTGCGCGAGCGCAACGCGCTGCTGCTGGCCGCCGGGTTCGCCCCGCGCTACCGGTCGCGCCCACTCGACGACGCCGCGCTGTCCCCGGCTCGCGACGCGATCCAGCGGCTCCTCGATGCGCACGACCCTTACCCCGGTGTGGTCATCGATCGGTGCTGGAACATCGTGGGGGCCAACGTTGCCGCGTCCGCGCTGACCGCAGGCCTGCCCGGGGAGCTGCTCGGCCCGCCGATCAACGTCTACCGGCTGTGCCTGCATCCCGACGGGCTGGCCGGGCGGACGCTGAATTTCGGAGAATGGGCCGGCTACCTGCTGCACCAGCTGCAGCGGACGATTGCGCTGACGGGCGACCCGGCGTTGCAGGCGCTGTGCGACGAAGTGCGCGGATACCCCGGCGTCGCAACAACCGCGAACCCGTGGGGCACGCCATCGGAGGCCACGTCGCTGCTCGTTCCGTTCGTGCTCGATGCCGGCGCCGGTCAACGGCTGTCGATGTTCACCACGCTGACGACGTTCGGCACTCCGCTCGACGTGACGCTCGCCGAATTGGCCGTCGAATTGTTCTATCCGGCCGACGCCGAAAGCGCCCGCCTGCTGCGCGGCGGCTAGCTCTTTAGACTGTGTGCGTGACTGTCTCCGGAGCGGGCGCCCGTACTCACGTGGCCGACACCGTCGAACATGCGGCCGCCACCCCCGACCAGCCGCAGCCCTTCGGCGAACTGGGCCTTAAAGACGACGAGTACCAGCGGATTCGCGCGATTCTGGGCCGCAGGCCCACCGACACCGAGTTGGCGATGTACTCGGTGATGTGGAGCGAACACTGCTCCTACAAGTCGTCCAAGGTCCATCTGCGCTACTTCGGTGAGACCACCACCGAGCAGATGCGCGCGGGCATGCTGGCCGGCATCGGCGAGAACGCGGGTGTCGTCGACATCGGCGACGGGTGGGCCGTCACGTTCAAGGTGGAGTCGCACAACCACCCGTCTTACGTGGAGCCCTACCAGGGTGCGGCCACCGGTGTGGGCGGCATCGTGCGCGACATCATGGCCATGGGTGCCCGGCCGGTCGCCGTGATGGACCAGCTGCGGTTCGGCGCCGCCGACGCGCCCGACACCCGCCGCGTGCTCGACGGCGTGGTCCGCGGTATCGGCGGCTACGGCAACTCACTCGGCCTGCCCAACATCGGCGGCGAGACCGTCTTCGACGCGTCGTATGCGGGCAACCCGTTGGTGAACGCATTGTGCGTCGGGGTGCTGCGCAAGGAGGACCTGCACCTGGCTTTCGCCTCGGGAACCGGCAACAAGATCATCCTGTTCGGCGCGCGCACCGGCCTGGACGGGATCGGCGGCGTATCCGTACTGGCGTCGGAGACCTTCGGCGGCGACGAGGGCGGCACCACCGGCCGCAAGAAGCTGCCCTCGGTGCAGGTTGGTGACCCGTTCACCGAGAAGGTGCTCATCGAGTGCTGCCTGGAGTTGTACGCGGCCGGGTTGGTGATCGGCATTCAGGACCTCGGCGGCGCCGGATTATCCTGTGCGACTTCAGAACTCGCATCCGCAGGGGATGGCGGAATGCGGGTCGAGCTGGAGACCGTGCCGTTGCGGGCGGCCAACATGACGCCGGCTGAGATCCTCTCCAGCGAGTCGCAGGAGCGGATGTGCGCGGTCGTCGCTCCGGAGAACGTCGAGGCTTTCCTGGCGGTGTGCCGCAAGTGGGAGGTGCTGGCGACGGTCATCGGTGAGGTCACCGACGGCGACCGGTTGCGCATCACCTGGCACGGCGAGACCGTCGTCGACGTGCCGCCGCGCACCGTTGCGCATCAAGGGCCGGTATACGAACGCCCGGTGGCTCGCCCGGAATCGCAGGACGCGCTGAATGCCGACACCTCGGCCAGCCTGCCCCGGCCGACCACCGGTGAGGAGCTGCGCGCGACTTTGCTTGCGCTGCTGGGCAGCCCGCACCTGTGCAGCCGGGCATTCATCACCGAGCAGTACGACCGCTATGTGCGCGGCAACACCGTGCTGGCCGAGCACGCCGACGGTGGGGTGTTGCGCATCGACGAGTCCACCGGCCGTGGCATCGCGCTGTCGACCGACGCGTCGGGGCGCTACACCAAGCTGGACCCCTACACCGGAGCCCAGCTGGCGCTGGCCGAGGCCTACCGCAATGTCGCGGCCACCGGGGCCGTCCCGGTCGCGGTGACCAACTGCCTCAACTTCGGCTCGCCCGAAGATCCGGGGGTGATGTGGCAGTTCTCCCAGGCGGTCCGGGGGCTCGCCGATGGCTGTGTGGCCTTGGGGATTCCAGTGACCGGCGGCAACGTCAGCTTCTACAACCAGACCGGGTCGATCGCGATCCTGCCCACCCCGGTGGTGGGGGTGCTGGGCGTAATCGACGATGTCGATCGGCGCATCCCGACGGCCCTGGGCACCGACGCGGGAGAATCCCTGTTGCTCCTCGGCGACACCCGCGACGAGTTCGACGGCTCGATCTGGGCCCAGGTGACCGGCGACCATCTCGGTGGCTTGCCGCCCGCGGTCGACCTGCAGCGGGAGAAGCTGCTGGCCGAGGTGCTCAGCGCCGCAGCTCGCGACGGATTGGTGACCGCGGCCCATGACCTGTCCGAGGGCGGCTTGGCCCAGGCCATTGTGGAGTCGGCTCTGGCGGGTGAAACCGGTTGCCGCATAGTGCTTCCCGAGGGCAGCGATCCGTTCGTGACGCTGTTCTCCGAGTCGGCAGGACGGATGCTGGTGGCGGTGCCGCGCACCGAGGAGAGCCGGTTTCGCTCCATGTGCGAGGCGCGCGGACTTCCCGCCGTCCGCATCGGCGTGGTCGACCAGGACTCGGACGCGGTCGAATTTCAGGGCCTGTTCACGGTGTCACTGGCCGAACTGCGTGCGACGTCCGAAGCGGTGCTGCCGCGATTCTTCGGCTGACCCGAGCTATCCCGCGTGCACGCGGTCCTGCTGGTCGGGCACGGGGCTGCCATCAGGCCGCAGCAAGGGCGCCTGGCCGCCGTTAGGTAAATCGAAACCCTGTGTCGCACAAGGGTAGGGCGGACTGACGCCCAACGGGGTGGTGAACATCGGGTTGACCAGCCATCGCCCGTCGAGATTGGCATAGGCCCGGCACATCAACTCGATCTGGTTGCGATTGATCACCAGGCGCAGCGCGGTCGCGTCCGCGGTGAACGTGGCGTCGCCGTCGGAGTCGCCGGCCCCGAACACCTGGCGCCGATCCTCGGGTCGTTGCTCGAACGCCGCCGGACCCCCGACGCCGAACACCTGCTCGTTGACCCGGCAGCGTTTGCCCTCGTTGAACGGAATCGAGGTCTCCCCACCGCAGGACGCCAACCGCGCGGTGAGCAGGTCGCCGTCGTGCTCGGTGCGGGTGCCCATCACCCGGTCGGCGGAGATTCCGAGGTCGGCGGCCCACACGCGCACCACGGGCTCCGGTGAGGCCGAGATGATCCGCACGTCAAATCCGTTGGCCTGCAGGGTCGCAACCAGATCGCGCATCTGGGCGTAGTAGCGAACCCACCCGGCCTGGCGGCCACTGCCGACCGCCTGCTCGGTGCCCTCGGGGGCGTCCAGGTTCTCCTTCCGGGCCGTTTCGGCGAATCCGGTGACGTCGGCCTCCGTCCAGCCGGCGAGCAGTTGCACCGCCCAGGCGGCAGCGGGAGCCATGCGCCGATGGTTGTATCCGTCGAATGCCGCTGACCCCGTACGTGTCTGGCGAGTGCTGTACACCGAAACCAGTTCGTCAGCGCATCCGGGGTTGGTTCCCGTCGGCAACGGCTGGCCTGCAGGTGCCAGCGCGCCGCACGCGGAGGCCAGCGCCGCCGCGGCGGTAGCGGTGAGGTACGAGCTTGTGGTGCGCCAATTCCCGTCGGCGGGCTGGCGCACCTTGGAATTGCGCACCATCCAGAAGAACGTCGCGTCGCCGATGTCGTTCTTCACCATGGTGCCGTCCCAGTCGAACAACGCCAGCGGAGGGTCGTCGGTCTCGGGTTCCAGCTTGCCGCAGGTGCCGAGGTGGCTGACCATCGCGTTGAGCCGGTCCCGGTTGTCGCCATACCAACCAGGATCGGCGGCCAGCGTGCGGCAGCCGTTGTCGCTGGCGTCGCCTTCGCGATGGTCGCCGGAGTCGCCGCAACCCGACACCGACAGCGTTGCCGCGGTGATCGTCAATGCCGTGAGCCGACGAGCGAGCGACGCCGCCCGGTGAGCAGCCAAGCGTGCGATTGTCATCGCCTCTGTTCGGACCTCTCTTCAGGGGTTGATGGTGTAGTCGCCCAGTTGGCGGCCCCACACATACTCCACGGCAACCGGTGAACCGACCTCGAAGTGGTTGTATGGGGCCACGCTGGCGCCGGTGTCCATGACGAGCAAGGGAGCGGGCCACAGTTCGCGGGTAATCGACTGCCAGCATCCTGGCCGGCCGCCGGGCCCGCCCCGGGCGTTGGTGCGCGGCAGGTTCTCCGGGTAGGTGTACGGGTTGGGCGCTCCCGCGATCGAGCCCGACGAGTGGGCGCCCAGCGCGTACCCGTTGTCGCCGAGCGCGACGTGGATCTTGGGTGCGACCTGGTTGAAATTGCGGATGGTGCAGAAGATCTCGGGGCTGTACTCGTCCAGCAGTTGGGCGCTGGGAACGAGATCGGCCGCACCGCGTGCCAGATAGGGTCCACCCCGGCCGAACACGTCGGCGCCGCCGTTGCCCAATCCCGCCGCCGCCAGCAACGCCACATCCAGATCTCCAAGCTGGCGGTCGATGGTTCGCGCGGTGGTCATCGCGTGCTCGAGCGCATTCCACAAGTCCGGCGCGGCGTCGGCGTAGGTGTCACCCAGCGCCGCCAGCCGCGCAATGTCGAAGTGGATCATCGGCATCCGAGGGTTCACGTCGTCGAGGATCGCGTTGCCGTTGAGTAACGATGCGCCGAATTTTTCGCCCAGCCCGGCCAGCGCCTGTGCCGTCGCGGACAGCGTCAGGTTCACCTTGACGGGGTCGATCTTCTCGGTGATCGACGTCAGCGTCTCGAAGACAGTGTTGAACTCGGTCGTGACCGTCGTAGCGTCGATCACCATCGAAGGTGTAATCGATTGTGGCGCAGGGTTCTTCGGTGAGCTCAGCGCAACGTATTTGTTGCCGAATACCGTGCTCGCCTTCACTTCGGCCGCCACGTTGGCCGGAATCATGTTGACGTACTTGGGAGTCACGTCCAGCACCACCTTGGCGGCCGGCTTGCCGTCTCGGGTGATCTCGGAAATGCCGGCCACCCGGCCGATCTCGACACCGTTGTAGGTGACCTTCGAGCCGGGATCCATCACCAATCCCGCCCGGGGGGCTACCAGGGTCAACTTCGTCTTGGGTGTGAAATCACCGCGAAACTGCGAATACAGGACCAGCCCGATGAGCCCCATGACCACGATCGTCACGAGGCCGACGGTTTTATACGGTGGCCCGCGGCGCGGATCCATGGTTCTGAGACCCTAAGGCATGGCCGCCCGCGATACTGCCGATCCGGCCAAGACGCGTCAGGTCCTGATGACCGTCGCGGACTGGCTGCGCGACCAAACCGGCCCGCCACCCGATCGCGCCACCCTGGCGGCCGCTGTCCGGCTCACCGCGCGCACTCTGGCCGCGCTGGCCCCCGGTGCCAGCGTCGAGGTCCGGATCCCGCCGTTCGTGGCGGTGCAGTGCGTGGCGGGGCCGAAGCACACCCGCGGCACACCGCCCAACATCGTCGAGACCGATCCGCGCACCTGGCTGCTGCTGGCCACCGGGATGTTGACACTCGCCGACGCAAAAGCGAACGGATTATTAACGCTCTCCGGGTCGCGTGCGGGTGAAATTGACCACTGGTTGCCCTTATTCGATGTGAGCTGAATATAACTCTGAACTGCAGGTTTAGGGTGACACGCCGAGAACATTCGTGCTCAACACGCCCAACGGATTCGTCCGCTGGGCTTACGTGCCCGTAAACTCCGAGGAGTCACTACCCCTCGCTAGGGAGCCGCCCACCGTGACCGTCGCTGGATCAGATGTATCCGAGCAGGACCTGAACTCGCCCCGTGAAGAGTGCGGTGTATTCGGGGTATGGGCCCCGGGCGAGGAAGTTGCCAAACTCACCTACTACGGCCTCTACGCGCTGCAGCATCGCGGTCAGGAAGCCGCCGGCATCGCCGTCGCGGATGGATCTCAGGTATTGGTCTTCAAAGACCTCGGCCTGGTCAGTCAGGTGTTCGACGAGCAGACGCTGGCCGCCATGCCGGGCCACGTCGCGATCGGGCACTGCCGATACTCCACCACCGGCGACACCACCTGGGAAAACGCCCAGCCGGTGTTCCGCAACACCGCGGCCGGTACCGGGGTTGCCTTGGGGCACAACGGGAACCTGGTCAACACCGCTGAGCTTGCCGGCCAGGCCCGTGACGCCGGGCTGATCGCCAAGCGCGCCCCGGCCCCGGCGACGACCGACTCCGACATCCTGGGCGCGCTGCTCGCCCATGGTGCGGCCGACTCCACTCTGGAACAGTCTGCGCTGCAACTGTTGCCGACCGTGCGCGGCGCCTTCTGCTTGACGTTCATGGACGAGAACACGCTGTATGCGGCCCGCGATCCCCATGGGGTGCGGCCGCTTTCGCTCGGACGCCTCGACCGCGGCTGGGTGGTGGCCTCCGAAACCGCCGCGCTCGACATCGTCGGCGCTTCGTTCGTCCGCGACATCGAGCCGGGCGAACTGCTGGCCATCGACGCCGACGGCGTGCGCTCCACCCGCTTCGCCAACCCGACTCCCAAGGGTTGCGTTTTCGAATACGTCTACCTGGCCCGGCCGGACAGCACGATCGGCGGTCGATCGGTGCACGGCGCCCGGGTGGAGATCGGCCGCCGGCTGGCCCGCGAACGCCCGGTGGACGCCGACCTGGTGATCGGTGTGCCGGAATCGGGCACCCCGGCCGCGGTGGGATACGCGCAGGAGTCCGGCATTCCCTACGGGCAGGGCCTGATGAAGAACGCCTACGTCGGGCGGACATTCATTCAGCCGTCCCAGACCATCCGTCAGTTGGGCATCCGGTTGAAGCTCAACCCGCTCAAAGAGGTGATCCGCGGCAAGCGGCTCATCGTCGTCGACGACTCGATCGTGCGGGGTAACACCCAGCGTGCCTTGTTGCGCATGCTGCGCGAGGCCGGCGCCGTCGAGGTGCACGTGCGGATTGCCTCGCCTCCGGTGAAGTGGCCGTGCTTCTACGGCATCGACTTCCCGTCACCGGCCGAGTTGATCGCCAACGCCGTCGAGGACGAGGAAGAGATGCTCGAGGCGGTGCGGCATGCGATCGGCGCCGACACGCTGGGCTACATCTCGCTGCGCGGCATGATCGCCGCGACCGAGCAGCCGGCCTCCCGGCTGTGCACCGCCTGCTTCGACGGTAAGTACCCGATCGAGCTGCCCAGCGAGACAGCGCTGGGTAAGAACGTCATTGAGCACATGCTCGCCAACGCCGCGCGCGGCGCGGAGCTCGGCGATGTCGCGGCCGACGAGGTTCCTGTCAACCACTGACGGAATCCTTCAAGACGTTTGATACCGGCGCGAAGCGCCTACCGGTAGCCTTTATCGCGATGACGGATCCCGGAAAAAGCCCCGGAGAAGAACCGGGCAGCCAGGGCATTACTTACGCATCGGCCGGGGTGGATATCGAAGCCGGTGACCGCGCGGTCGATCTGTTCAAGCCGCTGGCTGCGAAAGCCACCAGGCCCGAGGTACTCGGCGGGCTCGGCGGATTCGCCGGACTGTTCGCGCTGCGTGGTGACTACCGCGAGCCGGTGCTGGCGGCCTCCAGCGACGGCGTCGGGACCAAGCTGGCGGTCGCGCAGGCGATGGACAAGCACGACACCGTCGGCCTCGACCTGGTGGCCATGGTCGTCGACGACCTCGTTGTCTGCGGCGCCGAGCCACTTTTCCTGCAGGACTACATCGCCGTCGGGCGCACGGTGCCCGAACGGGTGGCGGCCATCGTCGCGGGTATTGCCGAGGGATGTGTGCGCGCGGGGTGCGCGCTGCTGGGTGGCGAGACCGCCGAGCACCCCGGGCTGATGGAACCCGACCACTACGACATCTCGGCCACCGGCGTCGGCGTGGTCGAAGCCGACGACATCCTGGGGCCCGATCGGGTCAAACCCGGCGACGTCATCATCGCGATGGGGTCCTCCGGTCTGCATTCCAACGGATATTCCCTGGCTCGCAGCGTCCTGCTGGAGATCGACCGGATGAACCTGGCCGGCTACGTCGAGGAGTTCGGCCGCACGCTGGGTGAAGAGTTGCTGGAACCCACCCGGATCTACGCCAAGGACTGCCTGGCGCTGGCCGCCGAAACCCAGGTGCGCACGTTCTGCCATGTCACCGGTGGCGGGCTGGCGGGCAACCTGCAGCGCGTCATCCCGCACGGGTTGACCGCCGAGGTCGACCGTGGCACCTGGACGCCGGCGCCGGTGTTCGCGATGATCGCCCAGCGCGGCCGCATCGTCCGCGAGGAGATGGAGAAGACCTTCAACATGGGCGTCGGCATGATCGCCGTCGTCGCACCCGAAGACACCGACCGCGCCCTGGCGATTTTGACCGCACGCCATTTGGACTGCTGGGTGTTGGGGACGATTTGCAAGGGCGGAAAAGATGGCCCGCGCGCGAAACTCGTGGGGCAGCACCCGAGATTCTGAGAGCCCGCGCCTAGCTGGGAACAACACTGTGCCGATGCACGCGGCATCGGCACGGAGCAGATTCTAGCGGCGCCAGTCGTCTTCGTAATCCGAAGATTCGTCGGCGCCATCGAGGTGACCCGATTCGTCCCCACCGCTGCCCGCCAGCTCGCGCTGAAGCCGATCGAAGTCGGTCTGCGGGGAGCTGTACTTAAGTTCTCGAGCAACCTTGGTCTGCTTTGCCTTAGCCCGGCCGCGGCCCATGGGGGAACCCCCTCGCGCAATAACGGAGCGGCCTAACAAGTAGGCGGCTCCGATCTCTGGTGTCGTTATTGTCCTGCCAACAGCTTACCGTGCCTCGCGGATGAGCGTCGGTGCCCCCTGCCCGCCGTGTTGGACTTCAACGGACATTATCTCGTCCCGCCCCGCAACCGCTCGACGGCGAGCCGTCCCGCCCCGATCTGTTCGCTCGGCGGCAGCGTATCGGCGTCGATGACCGCCGCTACCGAGCCCTCCGGGCCGGTTGCCAGTTCGGTGTCGGCCGGTATCCCGCGCTTGAGCAACGCCAGCGCGATCGGGCCCAGATCCACGTGATCGACGACGGTGCCCAGCCGTCCCACCACCCGCCCGCCCGCGAGCACCGCGTCGCCGGTCGACGGCCGGTCCACCGAGCCGTCGAGGTGCAACAAGACCAGCATTCGGGGTGGTTTGCCCAGGTTGTGGACTCGGGCGACGGTTTCCTGGCCGCGATAGCAGCCCTTGTCCAAATGGACGGCCCCGTCACCCGGACCACCGATCCAGCGCACCTCGTGCGGAATCGTGCGTTCGTCGGTGTCCACCCCGAGGCGCGGGCGCACGGCCGCGACCCGATGGGCTTCGTAGGCCCATACCCCGGCCGGACGCACGCCGGCCTGCGCGAAGCGGCGTTGCCAGTCGGCGGCATCGCCCCGCGGTACCAATAGGTCGAGTTCGATCTGGCCGGCTCCGGAGGTGGGCATCCGCCGCACGAAGCCGCCGCCGGGTAGCGGGATCGCAGCCACCTCGTCGGGCAGGGCGTCCAGGCCGAGCACCTCGAGCACCGCGCGGTCGCCCAGCCGCGGTCCGATCAGCGACAACACCGCCAGGTCGGCGGCCGCGGGCGTGACGTCCGACCAGAACACCATCTTGCTCAGGTAGTTCAGCAGCGGCTCACCGCGCCAGGGTTCGGTGTCTAGGTAGCTGACGCCGCCGAGCTCGGTCTGCATCCAGTGGTCCTCCACCCGGCCCTGCCCGTCCAGGCTGAGGTTCTGCGTGCTGGCCCCGTCGGGTAGCTCGCTGACGTGTTGGGTCGAGATGTTGTGCAGCCAGCTCTGCCGGTCCGCGCCGGTCAGGGTGAGCACCGCGCGATGCGAGCGGTCCACCAGCACGGCATCGGTTTCGGCCGCGCGCTGCTCGCTGAGCGGGTCGCCGTAGTGCCAGATCGCGCCGGCGTCGGGCCCGGAATCGGGGGCGGGTGCTGCAGTCATGTGCGCTGCTCCTCCTCATCGCTTCGTCCCCCGCAAGCGGGCGGTACCCCCACTGCATCGTGGCTAGCGCAGGTCACACGTCAACTCTACGGATCTGGGCTCTGGTCCAACGAGTGTGCGGCCAGCCGCACGTTGGGCGACGAGTGCGCGGCCAGCCGCACATTCGGCAGTGTCTGCGTGCTGTCGCCCGTTCGCGGCCGGCGTAATCACGCGACCCGATAGGCTCTTTCGGCATGGCAGCCCAGACGGGTGTGATCGTCACCCTCGACGGCGAGATACATCCGCCCGATACCCCGCTCTTGCACGCCGACGATCTCGCGGCCGTGCGCGGTGACGGTGCCTTCGAGACCCTGCTGGTCCGCGACGGCGGTGCCTGTCTCGTCGGGTCGCATTTGCAGCGCCTGACTCAATCGGCCAAATTCATGGACCTGCCCGAGCCGGACCTTCCGAAGTGGCGGGCCGCGATCGACATCGCCACCCGGGAGTGGGTGGCGGGCTCGTCTGCCGAAGCCGCGTTGCGGCTGATCTACAGCCGCGGGCGTGAGAGTGGGTCCGAGCCCACCGCGTACGTGATGGTCAGCGCGGTTCCGGAAAGGGTTGCCGTGGTTCGCCACAATGGCCTGGCGGCGATCACGCTGGACCGAGGACTGCCCGCGATCGGTGTCGGCGAGATGCCCTGGCTGTTGGCCGGTGCGAAAACCCTGTCCTACGCGGTGAATATGGCCGCGTTGCGCCACGCCGCCCAGCGGGGCGCCGGCGACGTGATCTTCGTCAGCTCCGACGGCTACATCCTGGAAGGCCCGCGTTCGACGGTGGTGATCGCCACCGATTCCGATGCGGGCCCGGACCGCAATCTGTGCCTGCTGACGCCGCCGCCCTGGTATCCGATTTTGCGCGGCACCACCCAGCAGGCGTTGTTCGAGGTGGCACGCAGTAAAGGCTACGACTGCGACTACCGGGCGCTACGGGTCGCGGATTTGCATGCTGCCCAAGGAGTCTGGTTGGTATCGAGCATGACCCTGGCCGCTCGCGTGCACACGATCGACGGCCGTCCGCTGGGTCGATCGCCGATGACCGAGGACTTCGCCCAGCTGGTCGACGCGGCGATCGTCAGTGATCGCTGAGCGCTGAATTGTGTTGTCGGCTCGCGCAGTGGCGGGTACGGTCGGCCGTACACAAGGAAGGAGGTGGTCCGCGAAATTGATAGCTTCATGGACATGTGAGGTGGCTACGCGCTAGCTGCATGGCTTCCGAAGAGCTAGCGATATACGCGCGCTGGCGAATTCCACGTAGCCACCCGGCCCCCGAGCTTCCCGGTCTGTCCAACCGGGAGCATGGCTCGGGGGCCGCTCCATGTCTTGGGCCTTTAGTCGTCCACCTTCTTGGCGATCTGCTCGGCGATCTTGCCGGCTTGGCCCGGCGCGGCATCCGGGCCGCACACATTCACCTCGATGACGTTGGCGCCCTCCGCGTGCAGCACGTGGTGGCAGGTTTTGGCATTGTCCGAACGGGTGCGTTGCATCGCGATCCGGGGTACGGTCCCGTCGACTTGGGCGAATGTGTAATCGAAGCTCTTGCCATTGAGCTTCTCCGTCACCGTTTTTCCGGCGCAGGCCTTCCACTTGTCGGCGGATGCCGCGACGAACGCGCTCGCCTTCTCGGACGACGAGAATTCCGAGACGGCCTCGATGATCCGCAGCGGCGGGTCCTGTCCAGGCGAGTGCACGACCAGCGTGCTCGTGGCGGTGAATCCGCCGGCGTCCTGATAGACCGCCGCGATGGTGGGCTCGAAAGCGCCGGCGCACTCGGGATCGGACAGCGTGTACTTCGGGCTGCGTAGCCCACTGACTTTTTCGCCGGGCACCAACGTTGGGTCACCTACGATGGCGCCGACTTCAGGGGCGCCGATCAGGAAGGAATCCAGCTTCGCCGAGCCCGGATTGGGTGCCGAATTCGGCGTGGCCGGAGCCGAATTCGAGTTCGACGCCTGCGGAGCAGGCTTGGGCTTGCTGCTCTGCGTGGTCATCACCACGACGATCGCGATCGCGGCGATGACCGCGCCCGCGGCACCGCCGATGATGAGCAGCCGCTTGTTCGATCCGCCGCCGCCGGCCGCGCCGCCGCTCACCGCGGTCGGGACGGTGACAGCGTTCGCGCCGCTGGGTGCTGCCGCGGGAGTCGACGCAGCGGCAGCAGCCGGAGCCGCGGCCTTGGCGGCGCCTCCGGGCGAACCGTCCTTGGCCTCGATTTCGGCCAGCACGTTGTCGATTTCGCTTCGGGTGCGGTAGGTGACGTCGTGCCGCAGGCGCAGCATGCGCAACAGCTGCGCGATGTCGCCGCGGGCGCTGGGGTCGTCGCCGTCCTCGTCGAACCCGGAGCGCAGTTCGACCAACAGCTGGAGCTGCTGCTGCGGGCTCAGCTCTTTTTCGGCCAGGGTGTTCCCCAGCCGGGTGATGTAGCCGAACGGCACCGGGGGCTCTTCGGGCAGCGGGTCGGGCAACGGCACGGGCTTGCTGCGAAGCGCGTGCACGGCGGTGACCAACTGGATGCCGGCGTCCACCGTCGGTTCGCGGTAATCGATGATCTGCAATGCGGCAAGGGGATTCACGCGCATGCTGTCGACTTCACCGATCCGGACGGGAAGGATCGGACGGCCCAGCGCCTGGGCGTAGCGCAGCTCCGCCTGGCTCGGCTTGGATTGCAACCAGTTGCTCGACAGCGCGACGATGAACACTTCACAATCGCGGATCTGCTCGAGGATCTTGGCCCACCACGAGTCGCCGCCGCCGAGCTCTTGGTCGAACCACACCTGGTTCTGTCCGCGGCGAAGGGCGGTGGTCAGGGCGTCGACCGTCGACCGATCTTGGCTCGAGTAGCTGATAAACAGCGCCATCGCACTCTCCTAGGGTGAAGCGGAGCTAACCAACTGGGGCGAAAGCCTGCCTGCGCGACCCATACGCACATGCGCCGATACCGTATCAGTGTTGGGCCGCTTCAGGATGCGCAAATTTTCAGCGCGATTTCGGACTCGCAAACAGACGACCGGTCACCCCTCGCCACCGTTTGGGGCATGGGCTTCTTCGGGCGGTCGGTACGCGGCGTAGCGCCGGGCGAACTCGTCACCGGGGACCGGCCACTGCTCACCGCTGGCTCCGCGCACCACCCAATCGCCTTCGGCGGCACTCGTCGGCCCCTCCAGGGTGTTGATGGTTTCGCCCGGATACGCCGGGCGGGCTTGTACCCGCCCCTTGCGTTGCCACTGCCCGTCGCCCGCGGGCTCGTAGGTGTCCCGGAAAATGTCGTCACGCACCGACCAGACCTTGCCGTCCTCGGAGATGGCCCAGTCGCCCGCGTCGGCGCGCATCGGGTGCCCGGAGTCCGACGTCCATGCCCATGGCGCGCTTCGTTGCTCGGCGGTGACCGTCCCCACCCGGGTGAAGGACTGCCACAGCGGACGCGACCGGAAGCCCAGCTGCCGCAGGCTCCACAGCGTTCCCGCCAAACTGCGCACCGCGGCGTTGAGCAATTCCGGGTCGCATTCCACGGCGGACCAGTCGACCAGCTTGTTGTGGATCTTGCGTGAGTCATCGCGCGGGGAGCCGTATTTCCAGCCGTTGCGCCGGTAGTAGCGACACCAGTCCTCGTGCTCTGCCCGGGCCATCCGCAGCGCGGAATCGTGGTCGAAGCCCATCAGCGCAAGCTGTTCCAGCGGCGTCAACTCGGCCATTTCGCTGCCCGAGAGCTGTTGTGGCGGGCTGCCCCAGGTGTTCCAGGTATGACCCGCGATTTGTTCGACCATCCATAACGCGTTGCGGACCTGGCGCCGGTTGGACCCGCGGTAGAACTCGTTGAGCTCGGCCCACGGCACCGATGCGGGGCCCCGCGTCCAGCTCGGGTCGATCGTGGCGACATAGCGTTCGTGGATCAGCCGGGCCGCGCGCTCCCAGGCGTCCTGAACCTGACCCTCCTGGGTGTCGAGCACCAGCGAGTAGGACTGCAGTCGGCCGACGACCTGGATCGAGTCGTCGGTGATGCTGGTGTTCAGGTCGGAGGCGTAGATGGGCATGTCGGGGAAGCGGGCGGCCAGCCGGGCCGCGGTTGTTCCGGCATGCGCGTCGACGAAGATGACCGCGCTGGTGGCAGGGTCGACATCGCCGATCAGCTTCAGCATGGTCGGTATCGCCGGGGCCTCGGCAACCGCGTCGATCGTCGGGCCCTCGGAGGCGAATCCCGCTTGCTGGCGGTGGAACTCGTGATCGCGCAGGTACTCTTCGGCGTCTCGTTCGACGAGGGTCAGCGCGGGCAGCGTGACCGCGCCGGGCGGGGTGTAGAAGTCGCGCTCCAGCGCGCGCTGGGTCAGGTCGGCGCATAGTGCCAGTGTCAATTGCGAAGTGCCGCAGACGAATACCTGCTTGGTCCGCCCGGTCGCCAGAATGCTGTTGAGTAACCGGCCCGCGGTCACCTCGTATTTGCCGACCACGTCGGCCGCCCATCGGGTGTCCGACCCGCCGAACTGCTGGGCGCGCCACGCCTGGGCCAGCCAGGGATCGTCCATGCGCACGATCAGCGGCAACCGCTGCTTGTGCGCGATTTCGGAGAGCCGGCGGCTGATCAGGTCGAGCCACATCAGGTTGAGCGCCGGGTCCGGTGCTATCAGGTAGAGCCGAGAAAGGCGGCGCCACAGCCGAAGTGACACCAGGGTCGACGGGGTGTTGAAGTCCACCAGCACCACCCGGGCGCCTTGGCGGCGGGCCCGCTGCACGCGGTCGTCGCTGGCGCCGGTGATGACGACCAGGGTGCTGCGCCGGTCCAAGGTGCGCCCGACGGCGCTGAGCATCGACGGGGTGTCACTGTCGATCCCGACGACCGCCGTAACGGATTCGGCCCAGTTGGCCCGTATCCGGTCCACCTGGGATCGGAAGACCCCGACCACGGCACCGCCCAATCCGGTGAAGATGGCCGACAGCGCGGCGATCCGGGCCAGTTCCAGGCCGACGGGCGTGGGGCTCGGGCAGGTTTTCCCGCCGACCGAGAAGTCCCCGGTACCGCCCTTGACCAGACTCGCCGTCGCCATCAGGGGAGTGAAGAAGGCCGGATGGTTGGCGTCGTGACATCCCCAGTAGGAAGTCAGCCCGAGGACCGCCGTCATCGGGACCAGGGCTGCAATCAGGGTGAACGAAACACCCACCACCCGGTGGCTACCCGAGCGGAAATTCAGCACCGACGCCCAAATGAGCACGACGACAACGACGGCGAGCGTCGGCATCGATCCCGGCCGGCCGAACCACCCCAGCCAGGCTGGAAATGAGTCGTCGACCGACGGGCGCGCATCCAGGACGGCCAAGTAGGTGATCAACACCAGGCCGACCGCGGTTACGGCCCAACGCAAGATGGGCGAGGGTGCCCTCTTGGGACGCATCCGCCGATCTCCCTTCGCGCGGTCGCTCGGACGTCGAACAGTACACGCAATAGATTGGGCGAAGGCAATGGTTTGGTGCGAGTGCGAATTAGCTAGTCGGGCAACAGCAGCGGGCCGCTAGCCGACGAATCGCGACAGCCGCGCCGACAGGTGCGGGACCAGTCCGCCGTCGGCGTCCACCCGCTCCTCCACGTAGGCGAGGTCGCCGCCTTCGACGATGCCGTAGAGGCGCTTGGCGCCGCCGACCAGAACGCCCGATCGGCTGCGGGCCAGGGCATCGGTCACCAGCTCCCACGACGACTGGTTGCGCGGGCGCCCATAGAAGAGTTCGACGTAACCAGACGAGTGTGCCAGCAACAGCTCGATGGCCTGGGATTCGCTCAGGTCGTCGGGGTCGAAGACGAATCGCCAGAAGCCGGTCTCGCGCAGGCCGGGTTCCTGGTAATTGCCGTCGCCGTCCACGCGCCAGGATCGGGCTTCCCAATTCAGGTAGTCGCCGCCGTCGTGGGAGACCACGATCTGCTGCCCGAACCGGTAGTCGCCATCGGGTCCGCGGCCCTCGCCCTCGCCCCGCCAGACGCCTACCAGCGGCAACAACGCCAGCAGCGCGTCGTTGAGGTTGGCGCCTTCACGCAGGTTCGCCGTGTCGGGCGGGACCGGCAGATCGTCGAAGGCCGGGATGTTGCGGGCCGCGGTCACCTTGGCGCGTTCGGCTGCGGCAGCCACCGCGCGGTCGCCGGAGCCTGCAGAACCGGCCGGTCCCTCAGGGTCCTCGTAAGTCACGACTCGTCGGTGATGAGTCGGTAGAGGGTGTACAACGCGAACCAGGAGATGACCACGACTGTCGCGACCAGCATGATCTCGAAGAAGAGCACCACGCTGACGAGTCTATTCGCCTCGCGCCGTCAACCGCGCTCCCGGGTGATCCCGGTCGCGGCGTCGGCGGTCATGCGATCTTGACGTCCACCTCGTGGATACCGGCGCCCGACGGCGCGACGACAGCGTCGCCGTTGCCCGCCTTGGACAGCGCACGCAGCGTCCACGCTCCCGGTGCGGCGAAGAACCGGAAGTCGCCGGTGGCCGACGCGACGACCTCTGCCGTGAACTCGTCCGACGAGTCCAGCAGGCGGACAAAGGCGCCACCGACGGCCTGGCCGTCGCGGTCGACGACGCGGCCGGTGATCACGGTTTCCTTCTCCAGGTCGACGCTGGCCGGCAACGTCTGTCCTTGCCTAGGTGCAGAGCACATATCAGCTTCCCAACTCGATCGGGGCGCCCACCAGGGAGCCGTATTCCGTCCAACTGCCGTCGTAGTTCTTGACGTTCTTATGCCCGAGTAATTCCTGCAGGACGAACCAGGTGTGCGACGAACGTTCCCCGATTCGGCAATAGGCAATCGTTTCCTTGGTGCCGTCCAGGCCGGCGTCGGCGTACAGCTTGGCCAACTCCTCGTCCGACTTGAAGGTGCCGTCCTCGTTAGCGGCGCGGCTCCACGGCACGTTGATCGCTCCCGGAATATGTCCGGGTCGCTGGCTCTGCTCCTGCGGCAGGTGCGCGGGCGCCAGGATCTTGCCGGAGAACTCGTCGGGGGAGCGCACGTCGACCAGGTTTTTGGTGTTGATGGCCGCGATGACCTCGTCCCGGAACGCCCGGATGGTGTTGTCCGGCGGCGCCGCGGTGTATGAGGTGGCCGGGCGGCTGACGGGGTCGGCGGTCAGCGGGCGCCCGTCGAGCTCCCACTTCTTGCGGCCGCCGTCGAGCAGCTTGACGTCGTTGTGGCCGTAGAGCTTGAAGTACCAGTAGGCGTAGGCGGCGAACCAGTTGTTGTTGCCGCCGTAGAGCACCACGGTGTCGTCATTGGCGATGCCGCGGTCGGACAGCAGTTTCGAGAACTGCTGGGCGTCGACGAAGTCGCGCTTGACCGGGTCCTGCAGGTCGGTGCGCCAATCGAGCCTGACCGCACCGGCGATGTGGCCTGCGTCGTAGGCACTGGTGTCCTCGTCGACCTCGACGAACACGACGTTCGCCGTGTCGAGGTTTTTCTCAGCCCATTCGGCGGAGACCAGGACGTCAGAGCGTGCCATGGGGTGGATCCTTTCGATTACTTGCGATGAACGTGGGTTACGCCGGGCCGGCGGTCGGTCGTAAGCGAACCACAAGCGGATAAAGCTGGCGGCCCAGGCAGATGCCGAAGGCCGCATTCAGGAACGCCGCCACCAGCGCGAAGGCCGTCGCGACGACGCCCACCAGGGGAGCGCCGACAGCGAATCCGGTCGTACCGACGATCGCGAAGACCAGGCCTACCAATTGGGCGAACTTCAGGGGAGCCACGGGTTCGCGCTCCTTGACCGGGCCCAGCCGGGGTGCCACCAGCGTGGCGAACACCCGGCCATAGGGGTGGCGGCGCGGGCCGCCCAGAGCGCCGATTCCGAAGATGACGGCCTGCAAACCCAGGATGACCGCGGCCGCCGGCGGGCTCAGGGCGGAGACGAGCAGGGTGACGACCAGGACCGCAGTGGTGACCCAGGCGGCGAATCTGGGTCCGCGAACGTCGACGCGGTCCAGCTGGGCGGTGGTATCGGGGCTTGACACGAAAGACTCCTATTCGCCTGTTGCACGGAAAAGTAGAGACACACCACGGTGGGGTTCCGGGCTGCTCCGAGTGCTGCGCGGGCGGGCGCGGCTACTCAGCAGCTACAGCAACAGCGACAACAACAACCCGCGATGCGGCACAGATCGACTGCGCGACGCCTGGTGAGCATGGGCTCCATGCGGGATAACACGTCGGTCAGCTTACCCAATGACATCGCGATCAAGCCAACAGCGGTTCGAGCGCGGAGCGCAGGTCGGCGGGCTTGGGGACACCCGATACCCGGAAACGCTGACGTCCGTCGACGTCGAAAATCAGGGTTGTCGGCAGCGACAACACCGAAAACCGGCGTGCGGCTGCGGGGTTGGCGTCGATGTCGACTTCGACGTGCGCCACGTCGCCCATGTTGTCGCACACCTGGCCGACCACCCGGCGGACACGATCGCAGGGTCCGCACCACGGTGCGCTGAAATGCACGACGGTCGGCCCGGTACTGGACAGGCCCAGGTCCGCGGAGTCGGCGCCGGCGCTCTCGCCGGGTCCGGGAGCAACCTGTTTCAGGCTTCCGGAGTGCCGGGTCATCAGCCAACCGGCAACTGCCGCCAGGGCAACAGCCGCCAGGATCGCGACGACGACGGTGGTGGTCATGATTGCTTAAACCCTTCGAGGGTCACGGTTACTCCCGTGGTGATGCCCTCGATGATGACGTCCGAGCCGCGAGCTCCCACCGTGCGCGGCGCCACGCCGAACGGAAGCCGCTGATTGGGCAGTCTGGCGGCGAACACGCGCAGCACGGCGTCGCGCTTATCGTCCGGGACGGCCTGGTTGGCGGTATCGGGTCCGGTCATGATGCCGGTCGGGGTGAACACGAGTGTCGCCGGGTCATCAGCAGCGATCGACAGGTCCACCGACACGCTCACCCGGTGGTCGAAGTTTGCCGATTTAGGGGTGCCGCTGAACACCAGCCCGTGGTTGCCGGAAATACCCGATTCGGTGGTGCCGCCGGTGGCGTCGTTGGTCTCGGCGGGTGGCGCCTCCACCATCAGGTCGTCCATGCCGAGGTAGCGGCCCAGGTGCGTCGAGTCGAGGATGATGCGGCTCTCCAACTTGCCCACCGGTAGCTTCGCATCGGGTCTGATCAGCCACGATGCGTAGGTCAGGTCGATCGAGTGCATGGTGGCTTCCAGCGTGGCCTTGCCGGTCGGCGCGTGCTCGATGCCGTTTGCCTTGATCTCCAGCTCGTTGTAGTGGCGGCGAATGGCCTGCGGAATGAACGGGAAGGCCAGGATGGCCACGAAGGGGTCTGACCCCAGATCCGCCGCGGTGCGTACGGTGCGCGAGAGGTGGTATTCGGCGTAAATGCTGGCGCCGTAGTCCACGCCGACGGCGCCGACGACGATGGCCGCCACGACGGAAACCGAGGCGATCACACTGATCAGCACCCTGTGCATGCGCATATTGTGGCGTAGTTCGCCGCGTGGCGCGGCGGCGGATTCCGGTCTGGATTGCCTCGTGGCGGGGCTCACAGTCGTCAGCAAGGACACGCACAAAGGCCAGGTAGCACGTTATCGTTAGATGGCCTGGCCACTAACGCCGCGTGGCTTTATGAATCTGGGAGATGCCTTTCCCACGAGCTGGAGGGGCTTGTTGGAGCTACTACTACTCACCTCTGAGCTGCACCCGGACCCAGTCCTGCCGTCGTTGTCTTTGCTTCCCCACACCGTGCGGACGGCGCCGCCCGAGCCTTCTTCCCTGCTGGAGGCGGGGACCGCGGACGCGGTGCTCGTGGACGCGCGCACCGATCTGTCGGCCGCGCGCGGGCTTTGCCGTCTGTTGAGCACCGCGGGCCGGTCGGTGCCGGTGGTGGCGGTGGTGGCCGAGGGCGGGCTGGTCGCGGTCAGCGCCGACTGGGGGCTGGACGAAATCCTGCTGCCCGGCACCGGACCCGCCGAGGTTGACGCCCGGATACGGCTGGTGGTGGGTCGCCGCGGTGGGCTGGCCGACCAGGAAAGCGCCGGCAAGGTCAGCCTGGGCGAGCTGGTGATCGACGAAGGCACCTACACCGCGCGGCTGCGGGGCCGCCCGCTGGACCTCACCTACAAAGAGTTCGAGCTGCTGAAGTACCTGGCCCAGCATGCGGGCCGGGTGTTCACCCGCGCCCAGCTGCTGCACGAGGTGTGGGGATACGACTTCTTCGGTGGCACGCGCACGGTCGATGTGCACGTGCGCCGGCTGCGGGCCAAACTCGGACCCGAGTACGAGGCGCTGATCGGCACGGTTCGCAACGTGGGCTACAAGGCGGTTCGCCCGGCGCGCGGACGAGCGCCGATTCCCCAACCCGACGACGAGCCCGAAAGCGACGAGGCCGACTCCGAAAATCTACAGGATCCACTGGCCGACCCGCTGCGCAGTCAGTGATCGCGCCTGACTGGCGCTCCGCACTGACCGCGCAAGAGCAGCAGCAGGTGCGTGAACTGGTCGCTGCGGCAACCGAATTGGATGGGGTAGCACCCGTCGGTGAACAGGTACTTCGCGAACTCGGGCAGGACCGCACGGATCACCTGCTGGTCACCGCTGACAACACGATCCAGGGCTACCTGAATCTCAGTCCGCCGCGTGACGGCGTTGACGGGATGGCCGAGCTCGTAGTCCACCCGCAGGCGCGCCGACGCGGTATCGGCACCGCGATGGGGCGCGCGGCAATCGCCAAAACCCTTGGGAATAACCGTTTTTGGGCCCATGGCACGCTGGCGCCGGCCGCCGCGACCGCGGCTGCGCTGGGGCTGATCGCGGTGCGGGAACTCGTCCAGATGAGGCTCTCGCTGCACGAGATCCCCGGGCCGGTAAGCCCGTTGCCCGGCGTGCGGGTGCGTACCTATGCCGGTACCGACGACGACGCCGAGCTGCTGCGGGTCAACAACGCCGCGTTCGTCGACCACCCCGAGCAGGGCGGATGGACCGCGGCCGACCTGGCCGAGCGGCGCAGCGAGCCGTGGTTCGACCCGGCTGGCTTGTTCTTGGCGTTCGACGACAGCGATGCGCTACTGGGCTTCCACTGGACCAAGGTGCATCTCGACCAGCCGCGGCTCGGCGAGGTGTACGTCCTCGGTGTCGACCCGTCCGCGCAGGGCCGCGGTTTGGGGCAGATGCTAACGGCCGTGGGCATCGAGTCGCTGGCGCGCCGGCTCCTCGGGTCGCCGGACTCGGGCGGCGTCACCGTGTTGCTCTACGTCGAATCGGACAATGTCGCTGCGGTTCGGACCTATCAGCGGCAGGGATTCACCACCCACAGCGTCGACACCGCCTATGCGCCGGCGTCCACCACCGGCTGAAAGAAAGCGCAGGCAGAAGTGGCGTGCCAGCTGACAATTCACCGCACGTTCACCACCTAGGCACTCTTGTGAACGGTGCGTCAGCGCATAGTTTCGAGCGGCGGCGGCCGCATGCGTCGAAACAGTGTCAGAAAGCGAGATCGGTGAGCCTGGACAACGTGGGCAAGGCGCTGGCGGCAGCGGTGCTGACGATCACGATGACCAGTGCGGGCCTGACGGCCTGCGGCAGCGATGACAACCGTCACGACCCGGCCTCGGGCGCGTCCTCGGGACCCGCCGGCA
Source organism: Mycobacterium ahvazicum (assembly GCF_900176255.2). GTDB lineage: Bacteria > Actinomycetota > Actinomycetes > Mycobacteriales > Mycobacteriaceae > Mycobacterium > Mycobacterium ahvazicum. The sequence goes on along the minus strand of NZ_FXEG02000005.1, from coordinate 611,554 downwards.
CGCCGACCTGCGGCGGCAAAAACGAACTGACGGCCGAAGGGTCGACCGCCCAACAGAATGCGATGGCGGTGTTCGGCCATGTCTGGGGCCAGTACTGCCCGCGCAAGTCGGTGTCGTACAACCCGACGGGATCGGGAGCGGGCCGCGAGCAATTCATCGCCGGCCACGTCGATTTCGCCGGATCGGACTCGCCGCTGATCGCCGACCAGATCCTGCCCGCCACCAAGCGCTGCAACGGAAACCCCGCGTGGGACCTGCCGTTGGTGTTCGGCCCGGTGGCGCTGGTCTACAACCTGCCCGAGGCCAAGACGTTGATCGTCAACAGCGATGCGCTGGCCAGGATTCTGACCGGCCGGATCACCTTCTGGAACGACCCTGTCCTGACGGCGCTGAATCCCGGTGTCGCCCTGCCTGACATCAGGATCGCGCCGATCTACCGGATGGACTCGTCGGGTACCACCGACAACGTGCAGAAGTTTCTGACCGCCGCAGCGCCCGAGAGCTGGTCGCAGGGAGTCGGTACCGAATTTCTGGGCGGTGTCGGCGAAGGAGCGACGAAGTCCTCCGGTGTGATCCAGGCGGTGCGAGCCACCCATGGCGCCATCGGATACGTCGAGAAGGGTTTCGCGGACCAGGCTGGCCTTCCCTACGCCCAACTCGCCACGGCCACCGGCGTGGTCCCGCTGACCACCGAGACGGCCAGTGCCGCGATCGACACGGCCACCTTCGTGACGGGAGGCAACGACCTGGTGCTGAACCTGAATTCGATGTATGCCGCCCAGCAGCCGGGCGCCTACCCGTTGGTGCTGGCCACCTACGAGATCGTCTGCTCGAAGGGTTATGACTCCGAGACCGCCAAGGCGATCAAGTCCTTCCTGAGCGTGGCGGCGAACACCGGCCAGGCCAACCTTTCCTCGGCCGGCTACATCCCGTTGACCGATAAGGTCAAGGAGCGACTGATCACCGCGATCAATGCGATGCAGTAGCCCGCGGGCCCCAGGAGCACACCAAAACCAGCAGTGACGGATTGACAATGACTACGCCAGATCCATCCCAGGCGGGTTCGGGGGCGGTTGTCGCCGCGTCCTTTCCGGAGGCGCCAGTCGTGCCCATCCGCTCCTGGAAGGCTGTCGAATCCCGGTTCGGGGACCGGGTCTTTCGCAAGTTCGCGGAGACCTCGGCGGTCCTGGTCGCCACCGTCGTCATCGCGATCGGCGGGTTTCTGCTGATGCGCGCCGTACCGGCGTTCAAGCGCAACCAGGAAGACTTCTTCACCTACCGCGGCAACTGGGGCACCACCAACACCTCGGCGATGCACTTCGGCATCCTCGACCTGCTACAGGTGACAGTGTTCATCTCGGTGTTCGCATTGATCCTGGCGATGCCCGTGGCGCTGGGCGTCGCCATCTTCCTCACCCAGTACGCACCGCGGCGGCTCGCCGGGGCGCTGGCCTACACGGTCGATCTACTGGCCGCGGTGCCCTCGATCATCTACGGGGTATGGGGCCTGTATGTGCTGGCGCCGCAGCTGCGGCCGGTCGCGACCTGGCTGAACCAGTCGCTGGGCTGGTTCTTCCTGTTCGCCGACGGCACTGCGTCTCCCGCCGGCGGCGGCACCATCTTCACCGGCGGGATCGTGCTGGCGGTGATGATCCTGCCGCTGATCACCGCAGTCACCCGGGAAGTTTTCGTGCAGACGCCGAACGAGCAGATCGAGGCCGCGCTGGCCCTCGGTGCCACCCGCTGGGAGGTCGTCACCACCACGGTGTTGCCGTTCGGTAGGTCGGGGTACATCAGCGGCGCGATGCTCGGGCTGGGCCGCGCCCTGGGCGAGACGGTCGCTCTGCTGATCATCTTGCGCGGCACTCAAAAGGCGTTCGGCTGGTCGCTATTCGACGGCGGCTCGACCTTCGCGACAAAGATCGCGGCCACCGCGTGGGAATTCAACGACCGATATAAAGCCGGCGCGTATATCGCGGCGGGACTGGTGCTTTTCGTGCTGACCTTCATCGTCGATGCGCTGGCGCGCGGCGCCCTCGCCGGGATCCGCAAGGGCGCGCGATGACCTCGATCTACGACCGGCCGCTCAAGGCTCGCACACTGTCCGGACTCGGACGGCGCCGCCGGGCTTCGAACATCGTTGCGACGGTGTTGGTTTCGCTGTCGATGCTGATTGCGCTGGCGCCCCTGCTGTGGGTGCTGGGCGCGGTTGTCGTCAAGGGATTCAACGCGATCGCGTCCACGTCGTGGTGGACGCATTCGCAGGCGGGCACGACGCCGTTTGCGCGCGGAGGGGGTGCCTACCACGCGATCGCCGGCACCCTGTTGCAGGGATTGATGTCCGCCGCGATCTCCGTCCCGATCGGGGTCATGCTCGCGATCTATCTGGTCGAGTACGGGGGCGGAACACGGCTTGGCAGACTGGCCACATTCATGGTGGACATCTTGTCCGGTGTGCCATCAATTGTTGCCGCATTGTTCATCTACGCGTCGTGTGTAGCCACGCTGGGCCTTGGCCGTTCCGGGTTCGCGGTGTCGTTGGCGCTGGTCTTGTTGATGCTGCCGGTGATCGAGCGATCGACGGAGGAGATGCTGCGGATCGTGCCGATGGATCTCCGCGAGGCCAGCTACGCGTTGGGCGTGCCGAAGTGGAAAACCATTGTCAGGGTGGTGATTCCGACCGGGCTGCCGGGCATTATCACCGGGATCATGTTGGCGCTGGCACGGGTGATGGGCGAGACGGCGCCGCTGCTTGTCTTGGTCGGTTATTCGCAGGCGATGAACTTCGATCTCTTCAAGGGATTCATGGGGACGTTGCCTGGCATGATGTTCAACGAGACAGCAGCGGGCGCAGGCGTTAACCCGGTTCCCACCGAGCGGCTCTGGGGCGCGGGGCTTACCCTGATCGTGATGATTGCCGCGATCAACGTCGGAGCCAGAATGGTTTCGAAGATGTTTGCTCCCAAGAAGTCCTAGGCAGGAGTACCGGTGGCCAAGCGGTTGGACCTCAAAGACGTCAACATCTACTACGGGTCGTTTCAGGCGGTCGCCGACGTGACGCTGTCGATTCTTCCGCGGAGTGTGACGGCCTTCATCGGCTCATCCGGCTGCGGCAAGACGACCGTCTTGCGCACGCTGAACCGGATGCACGAGGTCATCCCGGGTGCGCGGGTCCAGGGCGCGGTGATGCTTGACGATGAAAACATCTACGCCCCCGGCATCGACCCGGTTGCTGTACGACGGGCGATCGGCATGGTGTTCCAGCGGCCAAACCCGTTTCCCGCCATGTCTATTCGCGACAACGTGGTGGCGGGGCTGAAGCTGCAGGGCGTGCGCAATCGCAAGCTGCTCGACGAAGTCACCGAACACTCGCTGCGCGGGGCCAACCTGTGGGATGAGGTCAAGGATCGGTTGCACAAACCCGGTGGTGGTCTGTCCGGCGGACAGCAGCAGCGGTTGTGCATCGCGCGCGCGATCGCCGTTCAGCCCGATGTGTTGCTGATGGACGAGCCGTGCTCCGCGCTGGACCCGATCTCGACGATGGCGATCGAGGAACTGATCAGCGAGTTGAAGCAGGACTACACGATCGTGATCGTGACGCACAACATGCAGCAGGCCGCTCGTGTCAGCGATCAGACGGCGTTCTTCAACCTGGAAGCCGCGGGCAAGGCCGGCCGGCTCATCGAGATCGACGACACCGAGAAGATCTTCTCCAACCCCAAACAGAAGGCCACCGAGGACTACATCTCCGGTCGCTTCGGCTAACGGGTTACGGCGACGTCTGCGCCGCCTCGTCTTCGGGTAGCTTGCCCGTCGCCTGGAAGATCACCCGCCTGGCCACCTCGACCGCATGGTCGGCGAAGCGTTCGTAGAAGCGGCCCAGCAGCGTCACGTCGACGGCGGCCGCCACACCGTGCTTCCATTCGCGGTCCATCAGCACCGAGAACAAGTGCCGGTGCAGATCGTCCATCGCGTCGTCTTCTTCGCGGATACGGGCGGCCTTCTCCGGATCGCGAGACAACACCACTTCTTGCGCGCTGTTGCCCAATTCGACTGCGACCCTGCCCATTTCAGCGAAATAGCCGTTGACCTCTTCGGGCAGGGCATGCTGAGGGTGGCGTCGACGAGCGATCTTGGCGACGTGCAGCGCGAGCGCGCCCATCCGGTCGATATCGGCCACCATCTGGATGGCACTCACGATGGACCGCAGATCGCCGGCCACCGGTGCCTGCAACGCCAGCAGGACAAAGGCGCTCTCCTCGGCGCGCGCACTCAACTGGGCTATCTCTTCGTGGCCGGAGATCACCTGTTCGGCCAGGACGAGATCGGCTTGCAAGAGCGCCTGGGTTGCCTGCTCCATAGCTACCCCCGCCAGCCCGCACATCTCGCCGAGGCGCTCGGACAAATCCGAGAGTTGCTCATGATAGGCGGTCCGCATATCGCCAAGCCTACTGACTCAGCGTGGTAATCGGCGATCTACTGAGCCGAAATACGGTTATTCACAGGTGGTATCGGCGGCGTTCGTCACCGTCAGGTCGTCCGGCAATTTGGTCGGCGTGCTACTCGGACTGTGGTCGATCTGGACGGACAGCGACGAGCCGCTGGGCGCCGGAGTGCTCACCGACTTGAAGTCCGGGCCGAGCACTACCTGAACGACCTGTCCGTAGCCGGAAACGCGGGCCACCTTCGAGTTGGCGAATGCCGATGCCACCGTCGCGGCCGCTTGTTCGTTGCCGGGCGAGAAGAACACCGTCGTGGCGTTCAGTGAACTCGGATAGTCATCGGGTGACATGACGTTGAAGCCGTTGCGTTTGAGTTGGCTGGTGGCGGTGGCGGCGAGTCCGCTCTGCGGGGTTGCATTAGAGACCCGCACAGTGACCTCGTCGGGCGAGGTCGTCGTCACCTGCTCGCGTCGCCCCTCGGGTGCGGCGCTCGGCGGCGATGACTTCTTGGTGGTGGGTGCGGTCGTCGGTCCCGAGCTCGGCGTCGTCGACAGGTTCTGCGCGTTCTGGTCGTTCTCCTCGGGCAGCGGATCATCGTTGATGATCGCGCTGAACAGGGCCTTCATGTCGGCGGTCCGCGGCGGTTCGTCGCCGTTCTGGTCTGTCACACCGGTGGGCACCGTGACGAAGGTGAAGTGCCCGGCGGCCATGCCCTGCAGCGACTGACCCAGCTGAACAAGGTCTTTGGTCTGGACGTTGTCCACGCGGCTGTTGCTGATGAACATGTTGACGACGTTGTTGAGCTTGTTGAGGTCGGTCAGGGTGGATTCAGAGATCAGCGAACGCAGCAGCGACGACAAGAACAATTGCTGGCGTTTGATGCGCCCGTAGTCGCCGTTGAATTCCGTGGTGATCTGGCGGGCCCGCACGTAGTTCAGCGCCGTTGGGCCATCGATGATCTGGCGTCCCGAATGCTCGAGGACGGTACCGAGTTCGTAGTCGTGCAGCGGGGTCTTGCTGCACACCTCCACGCCGCCGAGGGCTTCGACCATCTTGGCGAACCCGGCGAAGTCGACGGCGATGAACCGGTTGATGCTCAAACCGGACAGCTTCTGAATTTCCTTCACCAGACATTTCGGGCCGCCGAAGGAGAACGCCGAGTTCAGCTTGGTCTCGGTGTAGACCATCTTGGGACCCCAGGTCTTCGTCTTCTCGTCGTAGAGGGGGCCGTACTTACCGGTTTCGGGGTTCCACGCTTCGCACTGCATCGGGGTGATCGCCAGGTCGCGGGGGAAGGAGACCGCCACCACGCGTTTGCGGTTCGCCGGGATGTTGACCAGCATCACGGTGTCCGACCGGGCGCCGCCCGCGTCCTCGGTGTCACCCGCGCCCATGTCGGCGTTCTCCCCGGAGCGCGAATCCATGCCGACGATCAGGAAGTCTTCATCGCCGTACTGGCCACCAGGGTCGACGATGTCGCCGGAGTCCGGGTCGAGCGCATTGACGACGTTGAGGCGATGGTTTTTCGACGCACTCCACTGGTAAGCACCGCCGGTCACGGCCAGCGCCACCCCGGCACACAGCGCGGCCATCGATCGAACGACCAGCAGTATCGGCCGACGGCGGGACTTGCGTTTCGGCGCCGAGTTCGCGGGAGATTTCGGTCGGCGGATCCGCTTCGGCTTCACCGGACGCGCATCGCTGGGTTCCTCGACCGCGAGTTCCAGCTCGGTCTCGTCGCCATGCGGATAGTTCGTCAGCCCGAGGTCGGGAACCTCCGAGACCACGTCGAGCAAGTAGGCCGGGGTATCAATGACCTGGGTGTCCTGCAGGTCCGGCTCGGGTTCGTCGGCTCCCTCGTCGAGGGCCGCCCGGCGGTGCCTTGTGCCGGCGTTGGTTGCGCCGACCTTGGCGATCAGGTCCGCGACGCTGAGCGCACCGGAGGCATGGCTTCCACCGCCTCGCTCCGTGCTGCGGGCCGACCGCTCGACAGGTTCGGCCGGCTCTTGGTCGGATGTCTGGGCGGGCGGCTCGATCTGCCATCGGTGGACGCTGTCGTCGGCGAGTGGTTCGGAGAATCGCTCCCACGGTGCGGCGCTCGAGCCGGCCGAACTCGGGGAGGCATGACGGTCGCGGGGGCCACGGCGATGGTCAAGAGTGGCGTCCACCTCGCCGTCACTCATGTCCTACCCGCCTCCGAAGCCCTGATGCCGCCGTCAGTGATGTCCGTGCGCCAATTCACCGCCGCGCCACGCTAATAGCGCTGCAGCTTCGCCACCCCGTGGGTCGCGCCGTAATCCACAGCCCCTGGGCAGCGGGTTAAACCGACCGCTACCCAAACGCAATCAAGCAAGGTCCACATCGTACTGACTTATCGCCGCAGACGCGATTTCGAGCGGGTTCGGCTCAGCCGCCGGAGTGCATGACGTCGGCCCCCGCTGGAACCGTGCAGTCATCGGGGTCCTTCAGCCACCCTTCGGGCAGACTGACGCGGGCCGGTGAACCCTGGCGCCCGCGTGGCCCGGTCGCCGCCTCCGGGAACTCGACGGTGCGGTCCAGCCGGTCCAGCAGCGCGTCGAGCTCGTCGAGCGTGTTGACGAGGGCCAGCGCGCGCCGCAGATCGGATCCGGCCGGGAAACCGTGCAGATACCAGGCGACGTGTTTGCGGATGTCCCGCATGCCCTTGTCCTCACCGAAGTGCGCGGTGAGCAACTCGCCGTGCCGGCGCACGATGTCGGCGACCTCACCGAGCGTCGGCGGGGTGGGGGACAGGGTGCCGGTGAACGCGGCCGACAGTTCGGCGAACAGCCAGGGCCGGCCCAGGCAACCGCGGCCGATCACGACGCCGTCGCATCCGGTACTGGCCATCATCGTCAGCGCGTCGCTGGCGTCGTAGATGTCGCCGTTGCCCAGCACCGGAATCGTCGTGACATGTTGCTTGAGCAAAGCGATCTGCTCCCAGTCGGCGGTGCCGGAGTAACGCTGCGCCGCGGTTCGGGCATGCAGCGCGACCGCGGCCGCGCCCTCGGCTTCGGCGATGCGGCCGGCGTCGAGGTGGGTGTGGTGGTCGTCGTCAATGCCGATGCGGAATTTCACCGTCACCGGAATGTCGGTGCCTGCGGTGGCGCGCACCGCCGCGGCGACGATCTGGCCGAACAGGCGCCGCTTGAACGGCAGTGCCGCACCCCCGCCGCGCTTGGTGACCTTAGGCACCGGGCAGCCGAAGTTCATGTCGATGTGGTCGGCCAGGCCTTCGTCGGCGATCATCTTGGCCGCCGCGTAGGTGGTGGCCGGGTCGACGGTATACAGCTGCAACGAGCGCGGCGATTCGTCCGGGGCGAACGTCGTCATGTGCATCGTGACCGGATGCCGCTCGACGAGGGCCCGGGCGGTCACCATCTCGCAGACGTAGAGCCCGCTGACCGTGCCGACCCGGGTCAACTCCAGCTCCCGGCACAGTGTCCGGAAAGCCACGTTGGTCACGCCTGCCATCGGTGCCAAGACCACCGGGCTGGCGAGCTCGATGGAGCCGATGCGCACTGCTTGGTTACCGCCTGCTCATCGCCAGCTTGCCGGCGGTCTGGTGCAGCTCGAACGCGGTGACCTTCTTGCCCGTGCGAGCTTCCCGCTCGAGCTGGCGCTGCTTGGACACCTCGAACTTGTCGCAGGCATCCTCGAGTTCCTTGATCAGCAGGCCGAGGTCGTCGCGCAGTGCGGCCGCCTCACCGGTGATGTCCTCGCGCTCGAAGAAGCGCCATTTCTTCAGCACCGGCATCACGACCTCGTCGAGGTGGATGCGCGGATCGTAGACGCCGCCGACGGCGATGTAGACGGCCTTGCGGCGGAACTCGGGCACCTGGAAGCCGGGCATCTGGAAGTTGCGCAGGATCTTGTGCAGCGACCTCGTCGCCTGGTTGGGGTCGATCTCGAAGCCGGCCTCGCTGACATCGCGGTAGAAGATCATGTGCAGGTTCTCGTCGGCCGAGATCTTGCCCAGCAACTGGTCCGCGATGGGCTCGTTGCAGGCCCTACCGGTATTGCGGTGCGAAATCCTGGTCGCCAGCTCCTGGAAGGTCACGTAGATGACCGAGTCGAACAGGCTCTCGGCGAACAGATCGTCACGGACCTGGTGATTCTGGCCCGGGCTGAAGCCGCGGTTGACGACCTCGATGCGCAGCTTCTCCAGCTCGACGGGGTCGACCGCGCGGGTCACGACAAGATAGTCGCGCAGCGCGATGCCGTGCCTGTTCTCTTCGGCGGTCCATCGGTTGACCCAGGTACCCCAGGGGCCGTCGAGACCGAAGTTCATCGCGATCTCGCGGTGATAGGAAGGCAGATTGTCCTCGGTCATCAGGTTCTGCACCATCGCCACCTGGGCGAGGTCGGAGAGCTGGCTCTGCTCGGGGTCCCAGTCCTGCCCGCCGAGCGCGTAGAAGTTCTTGCCGTCCGACCACGGGATGTAGTCGTGCGGGTTCCACGGCTTGTGCATGCTCAGGTGCCGATTCAGGTACTTCTCGACGACCGGCTCCAGTTCGTGCAAAAGCTGCAAGTCCGTCAGGTCGGCTGTCGCTGGCATGACACCCCCAGTTATCTGTGTCTAATAGTTGCAGTCAATATATCTGTGTCGATCAGTAGCATCAAGTTCCGCCCCGGGCGCGCCGAGTAACAACTTGGCTACTTAGTCTGGACGGCTTTTCGCGGGCGAACGCGTTACTCGGATACCCCGTCCAGGGGCGGAACATACGGGGCCGCCGTGTTGAAGAGCATGTTCACGCAATAGTCGATGAACTGTTTGCGAGTGGCCCCGAGCTGCCTGTTCAGATAGGCAGTGAACAAGCTGGTCAGGCCGCCGACCAGGCTGGTGGCGATCATCTTCTGCAGCACCGGGTCGCCGATGTTGGACAGCTTTTTCTGCAGTAGGCCGATGAAGCTTGGCATCCACTCCGCGCCCGATTGCGTCAGGATCGGCTCGACGGCCGGCGCCAAGAGCAGCACGCGCCCGCGCACCGGATCATCGACCATCAGCTCGACGAACTGCTCGACCGCTTCCCGTGGGGTGTCCGCGGAGGTAAGGGTCGTCATGGCCCGGGCGCAAACATCGTCGTAGACCGCGCGCACGAATTCGTCGCGGTCGGAGAAACTCTCGTAGAAGTACCGTTCGGTCAACGCCGCCTTGCGGCAGACGGCCCGGACGGTCAGCGCTGGACCGCGCTCGCTGCCCAGTAATTGCACGCCGGCGGCGATCAGGTTGTCGCGTCGCAGAGCGTGGCGACTTTCCAGGGGAACGCCTGACCAACGGCCCCGTCGTTGACCGGTCTGCACATCGCTCCTAAACTCTAAAATGACAACGCACGTAGTCAGAATCTCGGCTAGCTATAGGAAACCCAATAGTGACCCAACATACGTCCGCAGCCTGCCCACTGACCAGCGCCGAAGCTGGTAGCGGCGCGACCACTCTCGACGAGTTGGCAATGTCTGACCGCGCCTCTGACGGGGTCGCGAGCGGGTGTCCGGTATCACAATTCGGATATAACGCTTTACCACTGGGTCCCGATTCCCTGACGTGGCGCTACTTCGGGGATTGGCGCGGCATGTTGCAGGGGCCGTGGGCGGGATCCATGCAGAACATGCACCCGCAACTGGGCGCTGCGGTCAGCGACCACTCGACCTTCTTCCGGGAACGCTGGCCCCGGCTGTTGCGGTCGTTGTATCCGATCGGCGGCGTCGTCTTCGACGGGGACCGCGCTCCGGCCACCGGCGCCGAGGTGCGCGACTATCACGTCAACATCAAGGGTGTCGACGAGCAGGGTCGCCGCTATCACGCGCTGAATCCCGATGTCTTCTACTGGGCGCATGCCACCTTCTTCGTCGGGACTATCCATGTGGCAGAACGGTTCTGCGGCGGGCTGACCGAGGATCAGAAGCGGCAGCTGTTCGCCGAACACATCGACTGGTACCGGATGTACGGCATGAGCATGCGACCGGTCCCGGCGTCCTGGGAGGACTTCCAGGTTTACTGGGATCACATGTGCCGCAACGTATTAGAGGACCACGAGGCCGCACGTGCGGTGCTGGATCTGACCGACCTGCCCAAGCCGCCGTTTGCCGGCAAGGTTCCGGATTGGTTGTGGGCGGCGCAACGCAAACTGCTGGCGCCGTTCTTCGTCTGGTTCACCGTCGGTCTGTACGACCCGCCGGTGCGGCAGCTGATGGGCTACCAATGGTCACGCCGTGACGAATGGCTGCACCGGCGCCTCGGTGACCTGGTTCGTCTGGTGTTCGCTTGTGTGCCAGCACGATTCAGAAAGCACCCGCGGGCCAGGGCGGGGTTGGATCGGGCGTCTGGACGGATCCCGGCCGACGCGCCGCTGGTGCACACCCCGGCGCGCAACCTGCCGCCCGTCGACGAGCGGGACAACCCAATGCACTACTGCCCCAACGTTTCCTAGGGCGAGGCTGGGACGACCGTCGATTTACGCTCGCCGCCATTGCGTTCGTTCCACAACCGGTAGACCTCGACCGCGGCGTCTTGAGGCTGGTATCGCATGGGTAGCCGCCGCTGGTCCCAGCTTTTCGCGAATTCGTCGTAAAACGTCGAGACCTCAAAGTATTTGCGGTCGTCGAGGTAGTACTGCTCGTAGGACTCGCGGGTGATCAAGAAGACGACTTCCGCAGGCGAGCAGTAGTACAGCGAGCCCAGGCACATCGGGCACGGATGGGCCATCACGTAGATGGTGGCGTCAACCAGGTGCTCGGTGCCCAGCTTGATGCAGGCTTCGCGGATCGCGAGGATCTCGGCGTGGGCGGTCGGATCGTTGGACTGGGCGACCTTGTTGGCGCTCTCGGCGAGCACCTGGCCGTCCTGGACGATCACGGTCGCGAACGGCCGGCCGCCCTCGGCGACGTTTCGGCGGGCCAGCTCGATGGTCCGTCGGGCAAAATCGGTCACGGTTCCTCCGGCGCGGGCGGGCAGTTAAGTCGGAGAGTAGTCCCGACCGGTGCAGCGGCCGCCCGTCGTGGTAATAACTAGCTTGTCTATGTTTGTTGGAGATACGGATTCAGGGGAGCACTGTGGCGCGCACCGATAGCGATCGCTGGGACCTCGCGACGAGCGTCGGGGCGACAGCCACCATGGTTGCCGCCCACCGGGCGCTGTCCCACGATGAGAAGTTGATCGACGACCCGTACGCCGCGGCTTTGGTGCGGGCAGTCGGGATAGATGTGTACGTCCGCATGGTCGACGGGCAGATTCCGGTCGGCGGGGATGCCGAATTCGACCCTCGCCGCACGGCCGAGGGGATGGCGTGTCGCACCAGGTTCTACGACCAGTACTTCCTGGCAGCCGCACGCAGCGGCGTCGCGCAGGCGGTGATTCTCGCCTCGGGTCTGGATGCGCGCGCCTACCGTCTGCCGTGGCCGGCGGGCACCGTCGTCTACGAGGTCGACCTGCCCGACGTGATCGAGTTCAAGACCCTGACTCTGGGTGATCTCGGCGCACAGCCGACCGCGCAGCGGCGCGCCGTCGCGGTCGATCTGCGCGACGACTGGGCCGGCGCGCTACAGGCCGCGGGATTCGACCCGACGGCGCCCTCGGCGTGGAGCGCGGAGGGCTTGCTGGTGTACCTGCCCGACGAGGCTCAGGACACGTTGTTCGACCACATCACCGAGCTCAGCGCCCCGGGCAGCCAGCTGGCTTTCGAATTCGTCCCCGACACAGCGATTTTCGCGGATCCGCGGTGGCGCGCACACCACGACCGGATGAGCGAACTCGGCTTCGAAGTCGACTTCAACGATCTCGTCTACCACGGGCACCGCAGCCACCTCGTCGACCACCTCAAGCAGCGTGGCTGGGACGTGTCGTCACAGACGGTCAAGGAACTGCACGCGGCCAACGGCTTTCACTACCCCGACGACGACGTCGCGCAGGCGTTCGCCGATGTGACCTACAGCAGGGCTGTGCGTACCCGCTAGGGCTCAGGCCTGCAGGTCATCCTTCAGGCTGCTGGTGAGCATTTCCTGAAACACCGCACGGGCCGGCTCGTAGAGATTGTGGAACGTCGCACGGACCGCATCGCGGTTGTATTCGGGGATCGAGGCGGCCGGGGTCCAGAAGCTGTCGATGTCCAGCTGGAAAAACGGTCCGGGCTGCGCCGGCAGGGTGCGGCGCAGGTAGTAGTTGGGGTCCAGGGCCTGGCCGATGCCCGGTCCGTAGCGCACGATCATCGATTTGCCCGGTTGCTGTTCGCGGTAGACCGCAGCGCCCTGCCATTCGGTGAGGGTCAGGCCGCCGGGAGCGATGCGTTGCGGGCCGAGCAGCGGCTCGGCGATCCATTCGGCCCAGTCGATGCGACCGTCGGCGCCCAGCGGGACGCGGATCTCCAGCAGATAGCGCAGACCGATGCGTTCCACGCCGACGATCGAAGACACCTGGGAACGAGCCTCGATGACGCGCATCGCGACGTCTGACAGCGCATCGAAGGTGGAGTAGGCGGTGGTCTCGATGACGATTGCCTGGTTCTTGATCGAGGCGGCCAGCGTGCCGTCCCGGTTCACATAGCGGGCGAACTGTTCCGCCGTCGGCGCAGGGCCTCCCCCTGGAGCCATCGCCCAGGCGACGTCCTGAGCTTGGCGTTCGATGGGCAGGTCGTCGGCGAGCAGGCTTTTGAGCTCCCGGCTCGACGATTCGGTGAGGGAATCCGTTGCGGGGTGACGGATTTCCATCGTTACCAGGGCTGCGGGCGCGTTTTGCCAGGCCGGATCGACACTCACCCGCGAAGCATAGCCAAGTCGGGTCAGGGTCAAACGAGGACTTCGGCAAGCCCTCAGCCTCGTAACGGGCCAGCGATCGGTGCAGCGTTTGACGCGCCACCCCGACCTTTTCCGCGGCCTGCGACACCGACAAACCGTCGCCGATCACCGCCAACACGGCCGCATACCGTTGCTCGGCCAGACTCAACTCCCTCATCTCGGGAGTGTCAGGATCAGCCGAAGTAACTGTCAACCATCAGCCGAAACACTGTCGCGCATCAGCCGAAGGAGAAATGTCACGCATCAGCCGAGGTAATACAGCGTTTTTGTGCCCCCACTAGGACTCGAACCTAGGACCTGCGGATTAAAAGTCCGTAGCTCTACCAACTGAGCTATAGGGGCGGCGAACGTTCAGGATACTTGGGCTCGAAACGCGACTCGAACGGCGCTCGTTTGAGGATTAGGCCTGCGGTGACCTAAGCTAGCGTGGCTTCCAACGGTAGTTGCGTTGCGAGTACCCCGGAGTGATTCGGTTCGGGCCCCCATCGTCTAGTGGCCTAGGACGCCGCCCTTTCACGGCGGTAGCACGGGTTCGAATCCCGTTGGGGGTACACGCAACGGCGGTAACGTCGGAGCGAGCAGTACAGCAAGGCCCTGTGGCGCAGTTGGTTAGCGCGCCGCCCTGTCACGGCGGAGGTCGCGGGTTCGAGTCCCGTCAGGGTCGCCCTTAAGGCGAGGCACGTTATCGGTGCCTTCCGGGCCAGGTAGCTCAGTTGGTACGAGCGTCCGCCTGAAAAGCGGAAGGTCGCCGGTTCGATCCCGGCCCTGGCCACAACTGTCGAACGTACTGGCCGGTCGAGCTCGGCCGCGAAGAATCCCGAGCCTTCTTCAAAATCGCACGTGCCTTGAGCATTTCGGCATTCTCCTAGCGGAGGCGCTTTGACTCAGCCGGTTTCGGCGACCAGGCGTCCTCGGGTGTCACCAGACTTGAGTCGTTCGATGGCTTCAGGGATGTCATCAAATCCGATGGTTTCGGTGTGGATCGACAGCTGGCCGGCGGCCATCAGGCCCAGGACGGCTTTCAGGTCGCCGGGGTGACCGCCACGCGCGCCGCGCAGGACCACTTCTTTGAAGACGAGTTCGGTGGTTGGGATGGTCGCTTCGTCGACCCCAAGGCCCACCTGGATGACCCGTCCTTCTGGTCGGACCGCGCTGACGGCGCCAGCGGTGGTGGTCCCGAATCCGGCGAAGTCGACGATGACGTCCAGTTGCAGGGGCGCCAGGTCGCGAACGTCCTCGAAGATCTGGGTGACGCCGTTTTGCGTCGCCAGTTCCCAGATCTCGCGTTTGGGTTCGGCGGCGAAGACCTCGGCTCCGGCCACCACCGCGATGCGCGCACCGGTGAGGCCTAATCCGCCCAGACCGACGATTCCCACACGTTCCCCGGCTTGTAGCGCGCCGACTCCCATGACGGCTCCGTAGGCGGTTTGGCCCGCGTCAGTGGCGGTAGCTGCTTGGGCGAAGCTGATCTGATCGGCCAGCTTGATGACGCCCTTGGCGGAGGCCAGGCACTTGTCGGCGAAGCCGCCGTCGGCTGACCAGCCGGGGGCGCCATGTTCGCTCAATTCGATGACGACGCGGTCGCCGACGGCAAGATCCTCGACGTCGGGGCCCAGTTCGGCGATGACGCCGGACACTTCGTGTCCGGGAATGATCGGCAGCTTGGGGAGCAACGGGGTCAGAGTGCCGTCGAGGAAACCGACGTCGCTGTGGCACAACCCGGCGGCGCGGACGTCGACAACGACTTGACCCGGCCCGGGCTCGGGGTCGTCGCATTCCACGCGCTGCAACGGCTGGTTGGCTGCGATCAGGTGCCAGGCTTTCATAGGTACTTGCTCCTCGATGAGTTGCGGCGGGGGATCAGCGAATGGGGTTGCGGTCGATGCCGGTGAGTTGGTCGCTGACGCGGCACAGCTGGGCGCCCAGCGCCGCGTCGCGAGCCAGCTTGGAGGGTTGCTTGATGCGATTTCGGTTGAAGTAGGCGCCGGTGACGTTGTCGAGCCGCGGTTCGACAGCGACGTGGGTGATGCGGGCGCCTCCTTGGGCGGGAGTCAGCATCGCGACTCGTTTGACCGCCGCGACCAGCGGGCGCGCCAAAGCGGGTGTGCTGTCCCAGATGTCGGTGGCCACCATGCCCGGGTGTAGCGCATTCGCGGTGACCCCTTTGCCGTCCAGCTCGGCGGCCAGGGCGCGCATGTAGAGGACGTTGGCCAGTTTGGATCGGTAGTAGGCCTTGAAGCTGTCGTAGTGATGCTGGAAATGCAGGTCGTCGAAGTCGATGGAACCGTGTGAGTGCCCGGAAGAGGCGGTGATGACGACGCGGGCCGGGGCACTGTGTATCAGCAACGGTTTGAGACGTTCGGTCAGCAGATAACCCGCCAGGTGGTTCACGCCGAAGGTGGCCTCGTAGCCGTCGCGTGTCACGGTGCGGTGGCCGAACAGCCCGCCGGCGTTGTTGATCAAGACGTCGAGTCGGTCGCAGCTGTCGAGCACCACTCGTGCCGCCGCATCGACCGCACGCAGTGATTGGAAGTCGGCGACAACGGTGTCGACGTGAACTGCGCCGGCGGCGCGGACTCGTGCGGCCGCGGTGGCGAGCTTGGCTTCGCTGCGGGCAATCAGCACCAGGTGATGCCCCGCAGCGCCGAGTTGCTCGGCGCTGTGCAACCCGATACCAGCCGTCGCACCGGTGATCACAATCGTCTTCACGCGTGCGCGCCTGGCCCGATGGAGTGTTTCGCCGGATGGGTGTGGGCGGGAAGGGCGTCCCAGCCTCGACCCGTTGATGTGGTGGAGAACCGGGCGTTAGTCACGTCGACATCCCATTCGGGGAATCGCTTGAGGACTTCCTCGAGGGCAATCCGGCCTTCCAGTCGCGCCAACGCCGACCCCAGGCAATAGTGCGCGCCGACGCCGAAGACCGCATGCTGATGCACTGGGCGGTGAATGTCGAACACGTCACCGTTGGGCGGATGCTGACGATGGTCGCGGGTCGCGGCGGCCAGCAGCAACAGCATGATGCTCCCTTCGGGCACGGTCTGTCCGTGCAACTGGACCTCGCGGGTGACGTAGCGAGCGACATGCGGAGCCGGGGTCTCGAACCGCAGCAATTCCTCTATCGCCTGCGGGATCAGCTCCGGGCGTTCGGCGAGTTCGCGACGTTGGTCGGGGTGGTCGGCGAGGACCTTGCCAATCCACCCGATCAGCCGCACGGTGGTTTCGTTGCCCGCGCCGGCGACGACGTTGACGTAGTTGAGGATCTCTTCTCGGGTCAGGCGGCGCGTGATGCCGGTTTCGTCGACAAACTCCGCGTTGAGCAACTCCGTCATGATGTCGTCAGCGGGATGCTGGGCGCGCCAGTCCAGGTACTCGCCGAACATCTCGCCCAGCACCAGCCCCTCCGACGCCGCCCTGATCGGCTTACCGTCGTCGGTGCGCATCTGGGCGTTGGAGTGATCGCGAATCGCCTCCCGGTCGGCCTCGGGGATTCCGACCAGCATGCTGATGGTCTTCATCGGCATCTGCGCGCCGAGATCCTGGACGAAGTCGAAGCGTCCGGTCCCGACCAGCGGATCGAGGCTCTCGGCGCAGAATCTTCGGATTTGTGGCTCCAGCGCCATCACTTTGCGGGGCGTGAACATCCGCGACAACAGCTTTCGATGCACGTCGTGCAGCGGCGGATCCTCGAAGATCAGGACACCGGGCGGAATAGTGATGTCGGCCTTGATCAACTCGACAATCGCGGTTCGCGCGGAACTGTAGGTCTCGTGATCGACCAGTGCGGCGGCGACGTCGCTGAAGCGACTCAGTGCATAGAAGTCGTGGTCGGCGTTGTAGTACAGCGGCGCTTCCTCACGCAGCCGCGCGAACATCGGATACGGGTCGGTGTTCAGTGCCGAATCGTAGGGGTCGTAGTACGCCCGGGTCGGATTGCTGACAGTCATGGGCCCGTCCTTTCGTACGAGGTCGCTTACACGATTAAGCTAGTTACACGATTAAGTCAACCCTGGAGGCAGGGCGCCAATCCGGGGCTAGGTGGATTCGCGTTGGATCAGGGCGACGAATTCCGTCGCACCGGGAGCGGGACTGTCGTCGACATCGAAATCTACGTCTAAACCCAGTTGTGTCATCAGGGCCGTGACGGCCTGTCTGGCGATCGCCTCGATGTTGAACGACACCGACGTGAGAAGCGGGTCGCTGACGTGGCCGAGTTCTCCCGCATCGGCGCCGATCACCGCCACGTCGCCAGGGCATCGCAAGCCCAGTTTGTGGATGCCGCGTAGGACCATCAGCGCGGTCAGATCGGTTTGCGCACAGACCGCTGTGACACCCGACTGTTTCCAGTCCTCCACGACGGCGGCGGCGCTGCCCCCGGTCGTCGGTACTGTTGCCGCCGCCACGTCGGGCAGACCAGCCTGCGACGCGGCGGCGCGAAGCCCGCTCAGCCAGTAGTCGCCTTGCGCCCGTAGTTTCTCGTCGCCCGAGTAGGCGAAGGCCAGTTGGCGATGTCCACGGCTGACTAGATGCTCGACCCAGACCCGGCCGAGGCTGTCATTGAGCGATTCCAATGTCTGCAGGTTCGCGCTACCCAGATAGACCTGCGGCAGTCCAGCGGCTTCCACGGCGTCACGTACCCGACCGCCGAGGGGGAACACGCTGGTCACCGCCATCGGCCGCAGATTGTGAATCGCATCGATGACGTCTTGCGCATCAGTGGTCTCCACCTGCAATGACAGCACCAGTCCACGTTGCGACAACGCGGCTGTCAGCCGGCTGGCCACCTCGATGAGGACCTCGCCCAGAGGCATGCGCGGCACCACGTAGAGCACCAGTCCGCTGCCGCCGGTGCGTAGGTGGCGGGCCACCAGGTTGGGCCGGTAACCCAGGTCCTTCGCCGCACCCAGGACGGCTGCCTTAGTCTGCGCCGAGATCGACTGGCCGGGAGCACCATTGAGCACATAGCTGACCGTTGCCGTAGACACCCCTGCGCGGCGCGCGACGTCGGCACTAGTCACCGGCCTGCGTGCGCCCGTGTTCTGCACCGCTACCTCCCTAACCGCACCGCGCACCATCATGGCAGCTGGCGGTGTCCCGGCGCGGTGTGCACCGCCCGGAGCGGGGCAGTTATGCGAACAGCAAGGCTCGTTCTGTGCCCTGAGTGGTGTGGAAGGTCTCAGTGAGTGCGCGGGTTTTATGAGCTGTCCGGATCGCCTTGAGCGCATGGTCCCTGAAGACGTTTGCGGCGGCGCTCGGTTGGTGGCTGGCTGGTGTTAGGAATGAACGCAAATCATGCGGGCAAGTGCCGCCCCAGAGGATGACCGCGATGCGACTGTCGTCGAGCGCGAGATGTACCCCACGTCGGATCCGGTCGTCGGTGTCGTAAGCCTGGGTCGCTACCGCGATGGCGCGGGGCAACGCGAGGGCGTCAGGGTTTCGCAGTGAGTGCTCGAAATTGCCGACGTCGACTCCAAGGATCGATAATCCGCGCAGCTCAGCACATTTGGGCGCAAGTGCCTTGACATCCCACCCGGCCTTGACAAGGTCGAAAAGCCACCCCCCGATGCCGCTGACCATTTCGACCGCTTCGGTCGCGACAACGTCGAGGCGGTAGCGGGCGGAATGTGCGAAGTCTTCCGATCGGTTGGCGCAGTGCAGTTTTGTCAGCGGTGTGGTCATCAGAGCTTTTTGAGTCCGCGGATGACTTTTAAGTACGGTCGGGTGGTTGCCATGCCTTTGGTCATGCTGGGTTGGATAGCGCTGGCGTTGCCGACGACCAGGTAGCGCAGCCCCTGGTCGCGCCATTCCGCGAATTGTTCGACGACTTCGTCGGGTGTGCCGACGGCGAATTGTTCTTGCAGAAGGCTTTTGGGCACTTTGGTGGCGTAGCGCAGTGCGGTCACTTCGTCGATGGTCTGCGGGACGAGATCTTGCACGCCGGTGAACTCGGCGCCCATCGGGTGTTGGCTGCCGTGGCGGGCCCACGCTTCGGCGGGTGAGGCGAGCATGAAGATCTTAGCGATGTCGGAGTCGAGGATTTCGTTGATGTCGTCCCAGTTGCGGCCGGTGATAACGAATCGTATGGCGGCTGGGGTGATGTGGTCAGGGTTGCGGCCGGCGTCGGAGGCCGCGGCCCGTAAAGCGGTGAGTTTCTCACCATAGGTCTTGGGTTGAGTGATATTGGCGGGGAACCAGCCATCGGCGTATTTCCCGGCGGCGCGGATCATTCGTGGCCCGTTGGCGGCGATCCAGACGGGCGGCCATGCACCTTTGTACGGAGGCACGTTGAAGGTGGCGTTGTGTAGCGGGAAGAAGGGCGAGTCTCGGTTGATGAGTTCGCCGCGGGAATCCCACAGCGCCCGGATGGTGGCTAGGGCTTCTTCAAAGCGCGCCACGGGTTTTGACCAGTCCACGCCGTAGGGTTCGTTGCCTTCACGTTCGCCGGTCCCGATTCCCAAGATGGCACGCCCCTTGGTGAGCAGATGCAGTGTCGCGGCGGCCTGGGCAGTGACGGCGGGGTTGCGTCGACCAGGATCCGTGACCGAGATTCCGAGTCGAAGTCGGCCGATCCGGCTCAGGGAGGCCAAGTGTCCGAGCATGGTCCAGGGTTCGAGGTGGGCGTCGATGTTGGGGATGATCTTGGCCAGGCCGGTGTGTTTGGGTGTCCACATGGAACGCGGGAGCACGCCGTTGAGGTGATCACCCACCCATAGCGAGTCGGATCCGGTAACAAGGGCCATGATGTGGTCGGCCCGGACCAGCGGCCCGGGTCCGAAGCGGGAGTTGATCGTGTTGTGCAGCACGCCCAGTTGAAGTGCGGTCATGGTCCCTTACCAGCTGACTGGGAGTTCGTAGGCGCCGTAGGCCAGCCGGTCGTGCTTGAGGGGCACCTGGTCGAGCGGGACGGCTAGTTGCAGCGTGGGGATGCGCTTGAGCAAGGTGGAGAATACGATCTGCAGTTCGACTCGGGCCAGGCTTTGTCCGATACATTGGTGCCGGCCGTAGCCAAAACCCATGTGTTTGTTAACTTCTGGGCGCTGCAGGTTCAGTTGGCCGGGGTCGTCGAACACTGTGGGATCCCAGTTCGCCGGGACAAGGTCAATGATGATGCCCTCGCCGCGGCGAATCACTTCGCCGGCGATCGCGATGTCCTCGGTGGCGACGCGACGCTGGCCGTTGTGGATGATGCTCAAGTATCGCAACAACTCTTCCACTGCCGAGGAGATGATCTTCGGGTCGGTGGTGTCGCGCAATATCGCCATTTGGCGTGGATGTTCCAGCAGGGCCAGCACGCCCAGGCTGATCATGTTGCCAGTGGTTTCGTGGCCGCCGATGAGCAATGTGTTGGCGGCTTGCGCGGCTTCTTTCAATGTCAGCTCGCCGATTTTGACGCGTTCGGCGATGTCGGAGACCGCGTCTTCGGCGGGTTGCTCGATTTTCGATTCGACGAGCTGCCGCAGGTAGGTGAACAGGCTGCGCCCGCTTTTGGCGGCGTCGTCGGCGGTGGCGTAACGGGCCAGGCCGTTGGTAGCTGATTCCTGAAAGAATTCGGCGTCTTCGTAGGGGACGCCGAGCAGCTTGCTGATCACCAGCGACGGGATCGGCAGGGCCAGCGCGGTGACGATATCGGCCGGTTTGGGGCCGGCCAGCATGGCGTCGATATGGTCGTCGGTGATCTGCTGGATCAGCGGGCGCATCGCTTCGATGCGTTTGACCGTGAATGGCTTGGAAAGCATGCGGCGAAATCGGGTGTGGTGTTCGCCGTCGGCGGTGACCAGTGAGGCGGCCCGCTTGCGGGCCATGACCTGCATACCCTCGTTCCAATACGGGAACCCATCTTGGTGATCGTCGACACTGACGCGCGGATCGGCGAATAGGGCCCGTGCCTCGTCGTAGCCGGTGACCAGCCACGGCGCGGCACCGTTCCAAATCCGGACACGGTGCAGGGGCCCGTCGGCGTTCAGATCGAGAAGGTGCTGTGGTGGATTGAATGGGCAGCGCCCATCGCGCACCATCGGATATCCCGGCAGTTCTGCAGAGTCGATCGTGGTGGTGTCGGCGAACTCTGTCATCGAATCTCCTTGCAGGCTGCGCGATGTCGGTACGTCAGTGGGTGGCGGAGACGCGGGCTAGTCTCCCGGCGCTTCGGTGTCGGGAGAAACCGGTGCTCGCCACAGGCCTACCATCGCGTCGATCAGGCCGGAACCGATGCCGTCCCAAGTGGTTCGGGGCATCGGTCGACCTTCAGCGAAGCTGGTTTCGTACTCGGCGCAAACATGGTTGAGCAACAGGCGTGTGTAAAGGTGTCGCTCGCTGCGCACGTGGCCGGGCAGCTCGGGTAGGCATTTCCCGATGCCGTCGAGCACTTGCTGCAACGCTGAGGAGGTTAGAGCGCCTGACGTCATGACCTTTGCATAGACCGGATCAGTCATGGTTTGGGCGCAGAACCGTGCATACCAGCACGGGGTGCCCAGCGAGGCGAGGTGATCGGTGTATGACCGAACCAGACACCCAATCCAGTCGGTGAGACTGGTGGACCCGGCCACTCGCCGGACGTGCTCAGCCAGGCGGCGCTCGACATGATCGGCATGCTTGCGTTCGATGGCGCGGACCAACTCGGCTTTGTTGCCGAAGTGGTAGGCGACCGCGGCGTTATTGCCCTGCCGTGCGCTGGCCACAATCTGCCGGTGAGAGACATTGTTCACCCCGTGCTCGGCGAACAGCTGTTCGGCCGCTGTGAGGATCGCCGCGCGGGTGGATTCCCCACGGTCAGAACGCGATTCACCAACTGCTGACGTCACTCTCGGCTCCTTCGACAACCCGGGTCGTGCCTAGCGCGCTACCCAGTGAACAACCTTCTCTGAACTAAGTCAAACGTTTTACTTAATGTGATAGCGTTCGTCGCCGTAGTGAGTATTCCGTCGCACACAGCACGAAGTTGAGGGGTTTGATGACTGCTAGCACCGCCGGCGAGCTCTACTACGACCCGTACGACGTCGCGCTGAACACCGATCCGTTCGCAATGTTTCGGCGGCTGCGCGAGGAGGCGCCGCTGTACTACAACGCCCACCACGATTTCTATGCGTTGAGCCGGTTCGACGACGTGAGTGCCGCGCTCGTCAATCACGAGGTTTTCAGTTCGGCACGCGGTGCCATCCTGGAGATCATCCGGGCCGACATGTCGATCCCCTCCGGATTGCTGATTTTCGAGGATCCTCCAGTCCACGACATCCACCGCAACCTGTTGTCGCGGGTGTTCACCCCCCGTCGTATCGGCGCGCTGGAACCACAGATCCGCCAGATGTGCGCGGAAATCCTCGCGCCCGCGGTGCAAAACGGTGGATTCGATTTCGTCACCGACGTGGGGTTGCTTCTTCCGGTCCGGGTGGTGGGAAAACTGTTCGGCATCCCGGAAGGCGAGCAAGACCGCCTATTCCAAAAGAGCCTATCGACGCTCGATAACGAACCCGGCCAGCCACTCGTCGGCCTGGCAAACGGTGAAGTTTTCGCTGACTATGTGGACTGGCGTGCCAAGAACCCTTCCGACGACTTGCTGACCGAGTTGATGAACGCGGAATTCACCGACGAGTCTGGCGTCGTGCGCCGACTGTCCGGCGAGGAGCTGCTGCTCTACCTGACCGTCGTGGCGACGGCCGGCGCCGATACGACTACGCGGCTGATTGGTGCGGCTGGAAAGCTTTTGGCCGATCACCCCGATCAGCGCCGCGATCTGGTCGATGACCGCTCACTAATAGGGCAGGCCGTCGAAGAAATCGTGCGATTCGAACCGCCCGCGGTGCACGTGGCTCGCTACGTCACCCGCGATATCGAATTGCACGGGCAGACGGTGCAAGCGGGCAGTGTGGTGATCTTGTTGCTCGCCTCGGCCAACCGGGACGATCGCCGGTTCGTCAACGGCGACACCTTCGACGTGCACCGAAAACCGCGCCAGCATCTCGGTTTTGGTGTGGGCACCCACTATTGCCTCGGGAATGCGTTAGCACGGCTCGAGGGCCGCGTTGCCCTCGACGAAATACTCAACCGCTTTCCCGAGTGGCGCATCGATGAATCTGGCGCCCGATACACCACCACTTCGCTGGCGCGCGGCTGGGCATCACTTCCGGTGTTCGTGTCCTGATTCGGCATGCAATCCTCCGCAGGGCCGCACAGGAAAGAGGCCGATATGTCAGCCGCGCAAGCGGGACGCCCGGGATCTACCACGTCATCTAATGACCCGTCCGGCAAGGCCGCTGGAGCACTGCTTCGCGGGCTACGGATCAGCTCGTCGGTTTCTGACGGAGCAATTCGGCTCGAGGTTGCCGATGTGGTGGTGCGTTCACCCAAGCCAGGGCAGGTCGTCGTTCGGATGGAGGCAGCGCCGATCAACCCGTCGGATCTGATGACCATGCTCGGTCCCGCTGACCTAGCGAACGCCGAATTCGACGACACCGCAAGGTATCCCAATGTGCGGATTCCGGTGCCGGGATCGGCGCGCGCAGCGCTTGTCGCACGCGGCGCGGCGGCGCTGCCCGTCGGTCAAGAGGGTGCAGGAACCGTCATTATGACGGCACCGGACTGCGCGGACTGGCGGGGACGTCGTGTTGCCCTGATGCCACGAACCGGGGGAACGTTTGGCCAATACCTCACCGTGTCGGCCGGCGAATGCGTCGCGGTTCCCGATCACATCGAGGCAACCCACGCTGCCGCACTCATGGTCAACCCCTTGACGGCATTGGCGATGGTGGAAACTGTTGTGCGCAAAGGCCATCGAGCGCTTATCAATACGGCCGCGGCATCGAGCCTTGGCCAAATGCTGGTGAAACTCTGCCGCCAGGACAACATCGCGTTGGTAAACATCGTGCGGCGAGAAGAACACGTTCGCACGTTGCAGGCTTTGGGTGCCGAATATGTCTGCAACTCCGCCAACCGCACCTTCTCCGAGGCACTGGTCGCCGCGGTCGCGGCCACCGGCGCGACCGCGGCGTTCGACGCCATCGGCGGCGGCACCATGAGCGCCGATCTGCTCGTCGCCATGGAGTATGCGGCCGCCGCCCGCATGACGCACCCCACTCCGTATGGCTCCGTCGAGCCCAAACACGTCTACATCTACGGCCACCTGGACCCCGGACCGACCCTGGTGCACGCCACCGGCAACGGCATGCTGTGGGGGATCAGCGGATGGACCATGGCGCACGCCTTGGCTCGCCTCACACCGCAACGCAATGCGGAGTTGCGTCAAAGGATCATCGCCGAATCCGACACGACGTTCGCCACGACCTATGCGCGGACGGTTCCCCTCACCCAAGCGCTCACTCGCGAAGCGATGCTCGGATATTGCCGGCAAGCCACCGCTGGCAAGTACCTCATCTCTTGCCAGTCGTGACCATAAACAGCTCCACCACCGCTAAGGGAGGCGCGCACGCAATGATTGACGATAGAACCGCTGTGATCGATGTGGTCAACCGCTATGCGCTGGCCGTCGACACTCGACAGTGGGACCTGTTGGATCAAGTCTTCGACACCGAAGCCGACATTGATTTCGGTCGCGGCGCCCGGTGGAGTAACCGCGCCGATCTCAAGAAGGCGTTCGCCGCCGTGCACGCTGACTACGAGGCGACCCTACATGTCACCACTAACCACGTTGTGAGCGTCCAGGGCGATACCGCCCACTGCCTCAGCTATGTCCACGGTCTGTTCGTCAAGAAAACCCAGGGCGGCAACGAATTTGAGTCCGCGGGCTGGTACGACGACCGTCTTTCACGCCGCGGTGCGGCATGGTGGATTACTCAGCGCACCTGCACCATGGTGTGGTCCAAAGGAAATCCCAAAGTCATGGGCGCTCCGGACGTCGCGACCGATCCGACTGCGGTGATCGTGCTCGGCAGCCTGCACAGCGCCGCGGCAGCCGGCAACATCGAGTATCTGCGCCAGCTGTCCGCCATCTAACCGCGACGATCTCGTCTACGACCACGATCGTGCGCCGACATCAACAGGCACCACGACCCACTCGGTAGATCGGCCCAGATGCGCACACTGCGTACAGGAACTGAAAGGTTATTGCATGAAAGCCTGGCAACTCACCGCTGCCAACGAACCTCTGCGGCTGGTCGAACTCGACGACCCGTGCCCCGGGCCCGGTGAAGTCGTCATCGACGTAGCCGCAGCGGGCCTATGCCATAGCGACGTCGGCTTCCTCGACGGAACTTTGACCCCGCTACTGCCTAGATTGCCCATGACCCTGGGCCATGAAGTCGCGGGCTACGTGTCCGAAATAGGGCAAGACGTAAAAGGATTCACCATCGGTGACCGCGTCGTCGTCGGCGGTCCCGAGGATTTCGCCCCTGGCTGGGCCGTTGACGGCGGCTTCGCCGAGAAATGCCTCACCAAAGCGAGCGGGCTCATCAAATTGCCCGACACCGTTGCATTTGACCAAGCCGCCACTGCCACCGACGCCGGCCAAACCGCTTACGGCGCAATCGTAGCTGCCGGAGAGGTCCGACCTGGTGACCGAGTCGGCATCGTCGGGTTAGGCGGACTCGGACTTACCGGGGTGCAAATCGCCAAACTCCAAGGCGCCGAAGTTCACGCCGCCGAACCCAAACACGATGTGTGGGACATTGCAAAGACCCACGGAGTCACCACGGTCGTCGACGACGTCAACGAACTCACACCTCTCAACCTCGACCTGATCGTCGACTTCGCCGGCTTCGGCACCACCACCAGCGGAGCCGTCAACGCCGTCCGCATCGGAGGACGCGTCGTACAAGTCGGCCTCGGCCAGCTCGAAGCCACCATCTCCACGGCCTCGCTGGTTTATAAAGCGGTCACGCTGCGCGGATCAAGAGGCGGGACAGACCCACGCCACCTCGACGCCGTGCTCGCGCAAATGGCATCCGGGGACCTGCGCATCCCAACCAATCTTGTCGGCTTTGAGGAGATTCCCGATGCGATTGAACGACTCAAAGCCGGAGACGTGATAGGGCGGTTCGTGGCGGTTCCCCGCACTGCCCGGCCGAACACATAGTGACCTACCCAACACGCCGCGCCTACGGAGCGGCCATCAGATCCCGGCCCTGGCCACCTTCGATCGACGCACTCCATCAAGCCGGGTTCTGTAACGCCGGGCGAGCACGGGCCGGCGCAATTAGGTTATGAGGCGTCGTCGGCAAACTCCGCCGCCTTCACCTAGGGAGAACCCGTGGATCCAAGGATCAGCAGGCGTTCGATGCTGAGCTTGTCGGCGGCCGGCGCCTTGGCCGTGGCGTTGTCCTCGTGCAGCGGACACGAGCAAGCCGCCGAGAAAGTCGAAAATTACAGCGAAGAACCGGCCGATCTCACCTCCTATGGATACGATCCGGATTCCGGAGAACCCGGGAAAACGGAAAAGCCCACGCACCGCGGCGAAGTGCCGCCGGCCGCGCATGTCCCGGACGAGTGGCTGCCCCCGGTGGGGCGGCAAACCATGCCGAATTGCTTCGTGTGGGCTTCTGTATACGGCCTCGCGACGTTCTACGCGGCCCGCAAAAGCCGCATCGCACCAACCCGTCCCGACCGGCTGGCCGGACCCGACTACGCCTACATTCGATACGAGATCGCGAACAAAACGCCCGAAAACACCTGTCACGGTGGCCAAATCACCAAGTGCCTGGAATGGCTTCAATCCAACGGCGGCACTCCGTCCCTGGCTGCCGCCCCGAACCGCAAGCCGGGATCCAAGGCAACCTGCGGAGTGGAATGGTCGCAGTACGGCTCGCAGCCAATCCCGCCGGATGCCAGCTTCCGCATCCCCGAGTACAAGTTGACGCACATCACCGGGGCCGACGGATTGAACAATCTTCGTACGGTCATCGCGTCCGGCGTGCCGATCGCCTTCGGCACCTCGCTCTACACGGACTTTCCGCATTACCGCGGCCAACCGTCGCCGTATGTCGGGAATGGAAAGGTGAGTCGGGACCGCAACGGTAAGAAATCCGGTCATGTGATGCTCATCGTCGGCTACGACGACGCATATCCGAATAGCACCGGCGCGGTCCGGATTCAGAACAGCTGGGGAAGACACTGGGGCCAAAAGGGATTCGTCTGGATGGCCTACGACACCCTGGAAAAATTGGCCCAGGGACAAGGCATCTACGTACCAGAGTCGGCTTGAGTCCCTACTTCGGCGGGAAACCGCCGGTGGCCACCGGACCCCAGCGGCGCGGGGTCACGCGGATCAGACACTTGCCCTGATCGACCATGGCGCGGCGGTAGTCGTCCCAGTCCGGGTGTTCTCCGGCGATCACCCGGAAGTAGTCGACAAGCAATTCCACTGCGTCGGGTACGTCGATGACTTCGGCGTCCCCATCGACTTGCACGTAGGGCCCGTTGAAGTCGTCGGAGAGCACCAGCACACTCGCCGACGGCCTGCGGCGGATGTTCGCGCTTTTGGCGCGCTGCGGATAGGTGGCGATCACGATGCGGCCCTGCTCGTCCACACCACCGGTCACCGGGGAGCTGTGCAGCGACCCGTCCGAACGGAAGGTGGTCAGCAGCATCTTGTGTCGCGGCCGAATGAACTCGAGAAGGTCGGGAAGACTGACCACGTCCGCGGTCGCCACTTTGGGAGCCATGAAGTCCAGGGTAGCCACCGGGCGCCTACTTGAGCATGCTCCCGGCATCGACGGTGACGGGAAGACCTGTGATGTAACGGGATTCATCGGAGGCCAGGAACAGCACCGCGTTGCTGATGTCCACCGGCTCCACCCACCCGATCGGAAGGACGTGCATGAACTGCGCGGCAACCTTCAGATCGTCAGGACCGGGGTTTTCCAGATCCGGACGAAACAGTTTCATCGTGCCCTCGTTCATGAACATCGGCGTGTTCACGTTGGTGGGGTGCACGGAGTTGACCCGGATGAAGTGCTGACCGAGTTCGACGGCGAAGGTACGCATCAGGCCTACGACGCCGTGCTTGGCGGCGATGTAATGACCAGTGTGCGGATACGCCTTCAGTCCGCCGACCGAGCTGGTGAGGATGATCGAGCCTCCTTGGCCTTGTGAAATCAAGTGTGGCACGCCAGCTTTGATCGTCTTCCAGACGCCCGAGAGGTTGACGTCGATCATGTCGTTCCAGTCGTCTTCACTGGTCTTGTCGAGTGTCTGTCCACCGTTTCCGATGCCGGCGTTGGCGCAGATGATGTCCAGCCGGCCAAGTTGCTCGACGCCGCCGTCCACCGCGGCTTTCAGCGCCGCAAAGTCGCGCACGTCAACTGCGGCGGTGACCACGCGACGGTTGAGGCCTTTGATCAGATCGGCGGTTTCGGCCAGGTCATCCGGTGTCGACGGCGGGATCACGCTGTTGCTGCTGACCGCCGTGCAGATGTCGACAGCGATGATGTCGGCGCCTTCGGCCGCCAGGCGCATCGCGTGGCTGCGTCCCTGCCCGCGAGCCGCGCCGGTGATCAACGCGACCTTGCCCTCGACTCGTCCACTCATGACCGCACCCTCGTTGCTCGGTTGATACTGATCGATCGATCAGGAGCCTGGCACCAATCGTCCGCTCTTGTCAACAGCACTGCCGTGCAGCGGCCGATGCTAGCCGCGCCGTGTCGGCGCGGGCGTTTTGAGTAGAACCATCAAACGTGCTACGAATGACCGCAATTCATCGTGCCCCTGAGTGACACCCACGGCGCTCTCGTTGCACAGGCTGCGGGCGGTCTGCGCGATCAGCATCGAAATCGCCATCGGCGGATAGTCGTCGAGGTCGACGCCGTTGGCGCGGAGCACCATCGTGACCGCGGCCGTTTCGATGTCGCGGACACGTTCGGCATACGCCTTCAGCTCGGCTCCAATTACCTTGCGATGGTTGGCTAATGCCATAAATTCGGCGTTGAGCGTCGTGAATGCCGAATCACTGTTGATCAGCCACAGCGCCTGCAGTGGATCGTCGTCGGACAGCAAGGCGCGCATGCGGCTCAGGGTGACTTCCGCCCCGGTGCGCAACACTTCGACGAATAGGTCGTCCATCGTCGGAAAGTAGTAATAGACCAGGGCCTGCTTGACGCCGGCCGTCGCGGCGACCCGCCGGGAAGTGGCTGCGGCATAACCTTCCTCGCGCATGATGCGGGCGGTCGCCTCGATCAGTTTAGCGCGCGCGCCGGCGTCGTTGCGCCGCGCCGCCGGCGCCGAGGTTTTGCTTGACCGGTCTGTGCCGCGCGTGGTAGGCATACCGCATCCTAACAATTTGATCGAGCGATCAGTTATTTGAGGCGCAGACACGAGACGGAGGCGCAGATGCGTGTTCGGGTGGATCCACGCCTGTGTGAGGCGCACGCGCTCTGCCTGGAGATCGCGCCCGAAGTTTTCGACCTTGGCGACGACGTCGCGACCTGCGACGAGCGGCCGGCCGAGTCGTTGCGGCACAGCGTGGAAGCCGCGGTAGCCGCTTGTCCGCGCCAAGCCATCAGCGTGGTCGCCGAAGATGCGCCGGATCTGTAGTTCCCGGAAAGGATTCGAACCGATGACCGATCTCGCCGACGTCGACTACTTCACCGACGCCGCCACCGCCCAGGATCCCTACGCGTACTGGGACTATCTGCGGGAGCAGGGTCCGGTGTTCCGGGAGCCGCATCACGGCGTCGTCGCCGTCACCGGCTACCAGGAAGTCCACACCGCGTTCAAAGACGTCGATTCGTTCTCCGCGGTCAACGCGATCGGCGGCCCCTTCCCGCCGCTGCCGTTCACCCCGGAGGGCGACAACATCAGCGAGCAGATCGAAGCGCATCGCCACGAGTTCCCGATCTTCGAACACATGGTCGTCATGGACCCGCCCGAACACGAAAAGGCGCGTTCGCTGTTGGGGCGGCTGCTGACACCGCGCCGGCTGCAGGAAAACAAGGACTACATCTGGCAGCTGGCGGATCGGCAGATCGACGAGTTCATCGCCAACGGTCGCTGCGAGTTCCTCGGCGAGTACGCGAAGCCGTTCGCGACGCTGGCGATCGCCGATCTGCTCGGCGTTCCGGACGAGGATCGCGCGGAGATTCGCCGCAATCTCGGGGCGGGCACCGCACCGGGCACCCGGGTGGGCGCGCTGGACCACGAGCCGGTGGGGAGCAATCCACTGCAATACCTCGACGACTTGTTCAGCGGTTACATCGCCGAGCGTCGCGAACGTCCGCGCGAGGACGTGCTCACCGGACTGGCCACCGCCACCTACCCCGACGGGTCGACCCCGCCGTTGCTGGAGGTGGTCAGGCCGGCCACCTTCCTGTTCGCCGCGGGACAGGAGACGGTGACCAAGCTGCTGAGTTCGGCCGTACAGGTGCTCGGTGATCAGCCGGAATTGCAGCAGCGGTTGCGCGAAGACAGAGACCTCGTCGCCACATTCATCGAGGAGGCGTTGCGCATGCAGAGCCCGACGAAGGTCGACTTCCGTCTGGCGCGCAAGACCACCACGCTCGGTGGTGTGCACATTCCGGCGGGCACGGTGCTGATGCTGTGCCTGGGCGCGGCCAACCGCGATCCGCGGAAGTTTGACAGTCCCAACGAGTTTCAGATCGACCGGAAAAACGTGCGTGAGCACATCGCCTTCGGCCGGGGGATCCACACCTGCGCGGGTGCACCGCTCGCGCGGGTGGAAGGACACGTCACGGTCAACCGGCTACTCGATCGCACCCGCAGCATCGCGATCAGCGAGGCCAAGCATGGGGCGCCATCCGACCGGCGCTACGGGTACACGCCCACGTTCTTGCTGCGCGGGCTCACCGAGTTGCATATCGAATTCACCGCGGCGAATTAGAGGCCACTAGATCGGCGTGACAATTTCCGAGGTGTAGAAGTCAATCGGTGTCTGCGAGTGCGGCGAAGGGCGGTCAACGAAAACCCATACGCCGGTGGAATTTGCGGCGAGCGGGCCTTCCAGTGTCGTCGTGCCCGCCCCGCTGCCGTCGGTGTCCAGGCCGCCGGCGCTGACTCCGACGTCGCCGGCTCCGCAGCCTGCCGAAGTCCGGGGTGACTGAATCATCCTGACGTTGTAATGGGCTCCTGGCTCGGCCGCAATCAGTTGCACCTGCGCGACGACCGTGTTGGACGCGGCTCTGCTGATGACGGCCTGGCCGCTGCCCTTGCCCATCGTCGGTACATTGACCGCCCAGGTGAAGTCGCACGCCCGGAATTTCGGGGTCAAGGGCACCAGCGTGCCACCCGAACTGGCATCCGCCGTCGCAACTCCCGTTGCGCCCCAGAATGTCGCCGTCGCAGCCATATTGGCGCCAACGAACAACAGCGCGATACTTCTTCGCATTTACTTCCTGACGCTAAATTCCTGCCAAAGATACAGCCCAGAACGTATCAAGATTAGTGAACGACGGCGCCTATAATTAGCAGACAGTTAGGCAAATCACACGCCGCGTCGGGTGCAATCCAGCTCACACCGTCGATGCGCGCGCGACTTTTTGTTAAAGATGTCGGCAGTTAAATGACATTGCCACCGCCGCCGAAATCTCGTTCGGGATTTCGTGTCTCAGCATCCCGACATGGAACGTTCGTAAACCCTGCGGCTCGATACCCGCCTCCGCGCCTTCGGGCCGAAACGGGTGATCGCCGGAGATTTTCGCCGTCCTACCGGGCTAATCGACGGCCGGCCGCGACAATGGCTTGATGCGATGTGTGCGCCTGGTCCTCGCGGTTGCGCTAGCCGACGGTTTTATCGCGCTGTTCGGAGTCGTAACCGGACACGCGAGTCCCGACGTGCCGCCCGTCAGCGACGCGGCGCGCGCGGCCGGTTTCGTCGACGTTCGCACCGTCGTTCCCGACGCGATCATCGATCTACGCTACGCGACGACCAACAATTTCACCGGCACGCAGCTGTATCCCGCCGACGCCCGATGTCTTGTGCACCAGTCCATGTCTGCGGGCCTAGCGACCGCCGCGTCGGCACTACGCCCGCAAGGGCATCTACTGGTGTTCTGGGATTGCTACCGTCCGCACGACGTCCAGGTCCGGATGTTCAATGTGGTTCCCAACCCGGCCTGGGTGGCACGGCCGGGTCCGTACGCGCACAGCCATGAGTCGGGACGTTCGGTGGACGTGACATTCACCAGCGTGCAGCCACAGTGCCCACCGGAGCGTCACGCCGGCGGGCTGTGCCTGGCCGACATGGGCACCGACTTCGACGATTTCACCCCGCGCGCAACGGCATTCGCCACTCAGGGAGTCAGCGCGGACGCCCAGGCGAATCGGGCCCGGTTACGCGACGCGATGAAGTATGGCGGATTGTCCCCGTACGCGGGTGAGTGGTGGCATTTCGACGGTCCCGGGGCCGGCGTCGACCGCCCGATCCTCGATGTCCCGGTCGACTAACCGTCTCATATAGCGAGACGGTAGTTTCATAATGTGACCGCACGCCGGTAGGCTTGCGGCATGCACGACCGGGCCACTTACACGCACGGACATCACGAGTCGGTGCTGCGCAGTCATCAGCGACGCACGGCGCAGGATTCCGCGGGCTACCTGCTGGCGTACCTGAAGCCCGGGCAGTCGTTGCTCGACGTCGGCTGCGGCCCCGGCACGATCACCGCCGACCTCGCCGACATCGTGGCGCCCGGACCGGTCACGGCCATCGACCAATTCGCCGACGTCCTCGACGTGGCCCGCGCGGAGGCGCAGCGACACAACCTGTCCAACGTCTCGTTCGCGAC
The DNA here is from genome assembly GCF_900176255.2 of Mycobacterium ahvazicum. Lineage (GTDB taxonomy): Bacteria > Actinomycetota > Actinomycetes > Mycobacteriales > Mycobacteriaceae > Mycobacterium > Mycobacterium ahvazicum. Next base: position 578,628 of record NZ_FXEG02000005.1, on the reverse strand, counting down.
CGCCGACGTCGAGCGGCTCGACATCGCCGACGACACGTTCGATGTCGTGCACGCGCACCAGGTGTTGCAGCACGTCGCCGATCCGGTACGGGCGCTACGCGAGATGCGCCGGGTGTGTGTGCCGGGCGGCATAGTGGCTGCTCGAGATGCCGACTATGCGGGGTTCAGCTGGTATCCATGCCTTGCGGCACTGGACTTTTGGCGCGATATCTACCAGCAGGCCGCGCGTGCCAACGGCGGTGAGCCGGACGCGGGCCGACGGCTGTTGTCGTGGGCGCTGGAAGCGGGCTTCGACGACGTCAGGCCCGCGGGAAGCCTCTGGTGCTATGCCACGGCCGAGACCCGCCAATGGTGGGGTGGCATGTGGGCCGACCGCATCCTGCACTCCGGCATCGCCGGCGACATACTACGGTTCGGCCTGGCGACCACCGCGCAGCTCGAGGAGATCTCGGCGGCATGGCGACAGTGGGCCGCCGCCAAAGACGGTTGGTTGGCGATCCCGCACGGCGAAATCATCTGCCGCGCATGAATTTATGATCTCAACCCGGTGCCACCGGAAAGCCGCCGCACAGCGATTCGAACGCGTCGGCGAGCCTGAGCACGGTCGCGTCGTCGAAGAGCTTGCCCACCAGCATCATTCCTACTGGCAGCCCGTCGACCAGGCCGGCCGGCACCGATATCGCCGGATGACCGGTGATATCCATCGGCCCGGTGTTGAAGGCCTTACCCATGGCCCGTGGGATCAGGGCGACGTCTCGCGGTCCGCCCTGTGGCAGCAGATTGGCGAGACCCGGCACGGTCGGCATGGCCAGCACATCGTAACGCGCCAGCGCCTCGTCGTAGGCGGCACTGACCCGCGGTATCAGATTGCGCGCCTTGGCATACGACGCTCCACCCAGCGTGTGTAGCCCATAGTGGCCGGTCAGCGCGGCGACCTTGACCGTGCTGGCGAGTTCATCGGCCTTGGCAACTCGCTGTGTTGCGAAGTGCGCCACGAGTTCTGGGTCATAGCGCCCCTTTACGCCGGACCCGTACCCGTTGCCGTCCAACATCTGCGCCGTGCCGCCGTCGGTGAGGATGACGGCAAGTATGTGCAGGGCGCTCAGGTGCCAAGGCACGCTGACTTCGCCAATACTGCAGCCTATTTCGCCGAATCGCTGGACTGCGGATCGTACTGCGTCGTCGACCGCCGGCGGCGAACCGGGCCATCCGAATCCTTCCAGCAGGATGCCCACCCGCAAACCGGTCACGTCGCCGGTGAGTGCGGCCCGGTAGTCGACCGCCACCGGCTCCGTGCACTGGCGCGGGTCGTTTCCGTCGGCTCCGGCCAGCACCGTGAGCAACAGCGCAGCGTCGGCGACGGTGCGTGTCATGGGGCCGAGGTGATCGACCGTTCGCTCGATCGGGAACGCGCCGGTGTAGGGGACCAATCCGTGCGTCGGCTTGTGCCCGACGATGCCGCACAGCGAGGCGGGGATGCGGATGGAGCCGCCCTGGTCGCCACCGAGGGCCAGGTCGACTTGGCCACTGGCAACCAATGCTGCACTGCCACAGGATGATCCGCCTGTCTCGCGATCGGTATCCCAGGGATTGCGCACTGGACCGGAGGCCGGTGTGAAGCTGGAGCCCGAACAGCACAGGTCTTCGCAGACGCTCTTGCCCGCGATCGTGGCCCCCGCTGCCAGCAGCCGCTCGACCACCGTCGCGTCGCGCCCGGGGAGGTAACCCTCCAGCGCCCGCGACCCGTTCATCATCGGAATCCCGGCGACCGCGATGTTGTCCTTGATCGCCACCGATCGTCCCGACAACGGGCCATCCGCGCCGGATGTGATCTCGGTGGTCACGTACCAGGCGCCCAGCGGGTTATCGGCCGGTTGCGGGAACTGGTATGCGCGTTCCGGCACTTGCGGACGTGCGAATTTCTCGTAGAGCGCGTCGACCACGTCGTAAGAGGCCAGTGTCTGCTCAACGGCTGCCAGGTAACCCGGTCGTTCCTCGGCGTTAAGGTGAAAGCCGAAATACTGTGCAGCAGCGTCGATATCGGCTGCCGATGGCCGGGAAACCGTCATTTCGACCTCGTCGGGGTAGTCGGCGGTCGGTGCGCCCAGCAGCTTAGTTGTCAATCGAGGAAAAGGTCGGGTATCGGCTGCTCGCCGCCGCCATAACGAGAGAGGTCGGTGACACGGGCGGATTTCAGCACAGCGGAGTCGACCGCGCGCTCCACATCCTCTTCACGGCGGACGTCGCCGACGACCGCGAGCGCCTTAGCGCCGGCGGCCTCGATCTCGGCGGCCGCGGTGTGCACCGTCCCCGGCAGGCGGGGATGCGGGGTGTCGGTCTTGGCCAGCAGCACCACGTTGGCGCCCCGGCGGGCCGCGCCGATTCCGATGGCGAGTCCGATGCCCCGGCTGCCGCCGGATATCACCACCGTGCGGTCGGCGAGCCTGTTGTCGGCCATTCGCCTCCTCTGTGCAGCCCAGTCAGGTATTTGACCTGATCAGCGCGTGGTATTGGCATTCTCTTTTTTTGCAAGTACGTTATTCATCGATGGATAATACGGCCCACACTCCCTCTGGTATCCCGCTGCAGCCCGTATACGGGCCGGCGGATAGGAGCGCGGAGCCTCCGGCGCCCGGAGAGTTCCCCTTCACCCGGGGCAACTTCGCGTCCGGCTATCGCGGCAAGTTGTGGACTTTCCGCCAGTACTCCGGCTTCGGCACCGCCGAGGAATCCAACCGTCGCTACCGTTACCTGCTGGAACAAGGCGGGACCGGGCTGTCGGTGGCACTCGACCTGCCCACTCAATGCGGATACGACTCCGACGACCCCGAGTTCGGTGAGGAGGTCGGCCGGGTCGGCGTCGCGGTCGACACCCTGGCCGACTTCGAGATCTTGTTCGACGGGATCCCGCTGGACACGCTCAGCACAAGCATGACGATCAACGGGACGGCGGCGATCCTGCTGGCGTTCTACGTCGCTGCCGCGGAGAAAAAAGGGATTCCGCGGGCGAAGCTCACCGGCACCATTCAGAACGACATCCTCAAGGAGTACGCCTCGCGCGGAACGTGGATCTGGCCGCCGGAACCGTCGCTGCGGCTGATCGCCGACACCATCGAGTTCTGTGCGGCCGAGGTGCCGCGGTTCAACGCCATTTCGGTGGCCGGAGCGCACTTCCGCGACGCCGGCGCCAACGCGGTGCAGGAGATGGCCTTCACCCTGGCCGACGGGGTGACCTACTGCGACACCGTCGTGGAGCGCGGCCGGATGACCATCGACCAGTTCGCCCCGCAGATCTCGTTTTTCTTCTACACGCACGGCGATTTCTTCGAAGAGATCGCCAAATACCGTGCGGGACGGCGCCGTTGGGCGACCATCGTGCAAGAACGTTATGGAGCGACTACCGCCAAGGCGGCGATGTTCCGTTTCGGTTGCGTCTGCGGTGGCGCATCGCTGTACGCGCCGCAGGCCCACAACAACATCGTCCGGGTGGCCTACGAGGCGATGGCCGCGGTGCTGGGCGGGGTCCAGTCGATGTTCACCGCGGCCTGGGACGAGCCGTTCGCCCTGCCCACCGAGGAGACCACGACGCTGGCGCTGCGCACCCAGCAGATCCTGGCGCACGAAACGGGCGTCGCCAGCGTAGCCGACCCGCTGGGCGGCTCGTATTTCGTGGAGGCGCTGACCGACGCCACCGAGGAACGCATCATCGAGATCATGTCCGACCTGGAGCGGCACGGCGGCATGGTCCATGCCATCGAGGACGGATACCTGCAGGGCCTGATCGCTGACGAAGCCTTCAACTTGCATCGTGACGTCGAAGCCGGTACGCGACCGGTCGTCGGGGTCAACCGGTTCGTGACCGAGGAGCCCGAACACGATGTCGTCACCTACGAACTCGACGCCGAAGGGCGTGATCTGCAGCTCAAACGGCTGTCCAAGGTCAAGGCTGAAAGAGACTCGGCCGCAGTGCAATCCAGCCTTGCGGCCTTGTCGCGTGCCGCCGAGGGAGACGACAACCTGATGCACAAGTTGATCGACTGTGCCAACGCCTACTGCACGGTCGGAGAAATGGTTTCCGCACTCAAGGCGGTCTGGGGCGAATTTCAGCAACCGGTGGTGTTCTGAATGGCGGTAAGAATCCTGGTCGCGAAACCAGGCCTCGACGGACACGACCGTGGCGCCAAAATCGTCGCCCGTACCCTGCGCGATGCCGGATTCGAGGTCATCTACACCGGCATCCGGCAGCGCATCGAAGACATCGCGTCGATCGCGGTCCAGGAGGACGTCGCCGTCGTCGGCCTGAGCATCTTGTCGGGTGCACACCTGGCGCTCACCGCCCGAACCGTCGAGGCGTTGCGCGCCGCCGATGCCGCTGACATCGCCGTCGTCGTCGGGGGAACCATCCCGCACGCCGACGTGCCCAAGCTGATCTCCGCCGGCGCCGCCGCCGTATTCCCCACCGGCACACCGCTGGAGAACCTGGTACGCGAAATCCGCTCACTGACCGGCACTGCCACGGAGGAAACATGCGCGTCGGAGTGATGATCGGCGCCGAGCGTGGCGATATGGCCCGCAAGGTGGACAAGCTGGTCTCCGATATCGAATGGGCCGAATCCGCGGGTCTGGACACCGCGTGGATGCCGCAGGTACCCAACGACTTCGACTGCCTGACCATGGTGTCGTTGATGGCCGCGCACAGCTCACGCATCGAGCTGGGTACCGCGGTGGTACCGCTGCAGGCCCAGCATCCGATTGCGCTTGCGCGCCAGGCGCTTTCGACGCATGCGGTGGCCGGTGGGCGGCTGGCGCTGGGTGTGGGACCGTCGCATCACTGGATCGTCCGCGACATGCTCGGCTTGCCCTACGTGAAGCCGGCCGCGTACACGCGGGACTACCTGCAGGTGCTTAACGCCGCTATCGCCGGGCCGGGATCCGTTGACATCGAGAATGACTCGTTCACCGTGCACAACCCGATGGCGATCGGCGCCGATACCCCGATGCCGGTCCTGGTCGCCGCGCTGGGCCCGGTGATGCTGCAGATCGCCGGCGAACTCGCCGACGGCACCGTGCTGTGGATGGCCGATGAGCGCGCGATCGGTGATCACATCGCACCGAAGATCACCAAGGCCGCCGCGGACGCTGGTCGTCCGGCGCCGCGGATCATCGCGGGCATCCCGGTATGTCTTTGCGAGCCTTCACGCGTCGACGAGGCCAAGGAGCGGGCCAACCGGATCCTGGGTGAGGCCGAGGTGTCGCCCAACTACCAGCGTCTGCTCGACCGCGGCGACGCGCGCGATGTCGGCGATCTGTGTGCGGCCGGCGACGAGGACGCGATCCTCGCCCGGATGCGGCGGTTTGCCGACGCGGGGGTGACCGACCTGTCGGTGCGGCTGCTCCCGATCGGTGACAACCGCGACGAGCTGGTCGCTTCCAAGCGCCGCACCCGCGAAGTGATCGCCTCACTCGCAGCGGAATTGCGTTGACCGACAACAACACCGGGCCGCTGGCGGGGATACGCATCCTCGAAGTCGGCACGATGCTGGCGGGTCCGTACGCCACCATGCTGCTCGCCGATCTCGGTGCCGAGGTCACCAAGATCGAGCCCGCCGGCGGCGAGATCTCCCGCAGCGTCGGCGCCACCTACTTCGCCAGCATCAACCGCAACAAGTCCAGCATCACGCTGGACCTGAATTCCGATGCGGGACAGCAACGCCTGGGTGAAATGGTCGCCAACGCGCATGCGTTGCTGGTGAACCTGAAGCCTTCGGCCATCCGTCGGCTGGGGCTCACCTACGACGCGCTGCGACGCCACAACGAGCGGATCGTCTGCGTCGCGATCACCGGCTTCGGCCTGTACGGCGGCGATGACCCGGCCTTCGACTACGTGGTGCAGGCCGGCGTCGGAACCGCCGCGTTGACCGGAGACCCGGATGGCCCGCCGACGCTGCCGGGCTACTCCTCGGCCGACAACTCCACTGGAATGACAGCGGCGCTCGGGCTTTTGGCCAAGATCATCTCTGGAACCGGTGGGCAGGTCGATGTGTCGCTGCGCGACGTGATGCTGTCGCAACTGAACTATCACGCGTCGGCCTATCTCAACAGTGGTGTCGAGCCGCAGCGCCGGCCGTACGGAGCCCACTCGTATTACGTTCCGGCCCAGCTGTTTCCGACGGCCGAGGGGTATCTGGCGCTGTTCATCACGCACGACGGCTTCTGGAAGTCGTTTGCCGCGGAAGCGGGCATCGGGGGGTTCGAAACGATGGCCGAGCGAGTCGCTCGCCGCGACGAAGTGCTGGCGGTGGTCACGGCGATGCTGGCAACCGACAGCGCCGCCGGATGGGAACGACGGCTGCGCCCGCTGGGCGTTCCGGCGGCGGCCGTGCGGACCCTGCCCGAAGCACTCGAGGCGACGCCGGAAGTGATTGTGACGGCAGGGGATTTCCGCCTCGTCGGCAGCCCGATCCACGTTTCCGGGTACCGGCCCGACTATCGGCCGCCCCCAGAGCTGCCGGAGGCCTAACACGCTCGGCGCCGACTGCCGCCGGATCTACCGCGCTACGGCGGCCTGCTTTTCCTCGTAGAGCCGCGCCCACTCGGCCCGCGGCCGGATGGACACGTCCACGTCAGTCGCCTTGGCGCGCAGAGCCTTAACTGTCGCCTGGTCGCGGGCGGTGCGGGCGAACGGGTCCCAGCTGAAGAACTTGCAGGCGTTGCCCCAGGTGATCTTATTGATGTCGGAGTCGTCGGCGCCGGCGGCGTTCAGCTCGGCCAGCACCTGCTCAGGCGCGTCGGGCCAGAAGCAGTCCGAGTGCGGGTAGTCGCACTCCCAGGCGATGATGTCGATGCCGATCTCGTGGCGCAGCTTCAGCGACGTCTTGTCGGTGACGTAACAGGCCAGCGAATGCTCGCGGAACACATCGCTGGGCAGCTTGTCGCCGAAGTCGCGGCGCAGCCACTTCTGGTTGGTGTAGTGGCGGTCGCTGCGGTCCAAGTAGAACGGGATCCAGCCGATGCCGCCCTCGGAGAAGGCGAACTTCAGGTCGGGATAGTTGCGCATCGCGGGGCCCCACAGCAGATCCTGCGCGCACATCGCCGACACCTGGGTGGCCAGGATGATCATGTTGTCGATGGGTGCGTTGGGGGCCATGCTGATCGCCCCGAATCCGGTGCCGATGTGCAGGCACATCACCACGTTCTCCTCGGAGAGCGTCCGGTACACCGGGCCCCAGTAATCCTCATCGTGGTAGCTCGGAAGTCCTTCCAGGTGCGGCAATTCCGGCATCGTCACCGCGTGGCAGCCCTTGGCTGCCACCCGGCGGATCTCGGCGCACATCGCCTCCGGGTTCCACGTCGGCAAGATGGCGATCGGGATGAACCGGTCCGGGTAAGAACCGGCCCATTCGTCGATGTGCCAGTCGTTGTAGGCCGACACCATCACCAGCGTCGCCTCCTCGCGGTGCATATTGAGGTGCCGCGCGGAGAAGCCGGTGAACGTCGGGAAGCACATCGACGCGAGGATGCCGTTGCGGTTCATGTCCCGAACGCGTTCGTGGACGTCGTAGACGCCGGGACGCATCTCCGCGAAACCGGCCGGATCGCGACCCCATTCCTCTGCCGGCCACGACACCACGGCATTCAGCCCGCTCACGCCCTGCGGCCTGCCCTGGTACATCCACTGGTCGACGCCCTTGTCGTCGACCACGACGATCGGCGCCTCGGGCTTGTACTTGGCGGGCACGTGGCGCAGGAACATGTCCGGCGGCTCGACGACGTGGTCGTCAATGCTCACCAGGATCAGGTCATCGACATCCATACGGGATTCCTTCCCAGACAGCGCTAGCCATCGCACTCGGTCGTCGTCAACAGCAGCCGGGGGATCGGCGCGGGATCAAGCAGCAACGCATCCGACATCGTCAGCTGCCCGGCGTTGGCGATCATGTTGTCCAGGACGGCCTGCAAGTCGTCGCCCTCGATCTCGTAGATGGCTACGTAGGGGTCGTCCGCGTTGACCGGACGCAGTCGTCGCGCCGAGACGAATCCCTCGAGAGCGACGAGCTCAGGCAGATGGACTTCGTCGTACCAGGTGTTGTACTCCTGGTCGCGTTCGGGCGAACTGGGTCGACTCTCCACCAGAATGATGCCCTTGGCCATTGTCGCCACCTCTTTCGTGACTATTCGTAGCGCACCGTAACCGAATCCGAATCGGGTATGCCCTGGCACGTCAAAATGTAGCCTTCGTCCACTTCGTCGTCGTCGAGAGCGTCGTTGATCCGCATCGTCGCGTGCCCGCTCTCGAGGCGAGCCATGCAGGTGCCACAGTTGCCGGCCTCGCAGTTGAACGGGGGATCCAGGCCGGCCCGCCGCGCGCTTTCCAGGAGCGTCTCGCCGGGAACCAGCGGCACCGACGCCTTCCTGCGTTCCAAGAAGATCGTCACCGTGCCGGGCTCGGCACCGTTTGAAGTGGGATCTGGCACCCTTGGAGTCTCCTCGATCGTCGCGGCGACCGCCGCGCGCTGGAACGCTTCGGGTTCCAACTTTGCCGCCCCGTCCGTACTTGCGTTCTTCAGTATAGAGAATACTATTCTCACAAGCCGATAGCATCTTCTCTACTGCGCCGAAGTCGGGTCAACCTGGCCTGCGGGGAAGGACAGGACGTGACCGAGCCGGCCGCGCTCGTGTTTGAAGACCGGCAGTTCAGCCTGCCCGAGCTCGACGCGATGGCCAACAGTCTGGCCGCGGCGCTGGGCAAAAGCGGTGTCGCCGCGGGCCGGCGGGTGGCCGTCATGTCGTCGAACCGTCCGGAGTTCGTCGCCGTCCTGCTCGGGATCTGGCGGCTGGGCGCCACGGCGGTGCTGATCAGTCCCGCGTGGAAGCACGACGAGGTCGATCACGCGTTGTCGCTGACCGATCCCGGCCACGCCGTCGGGGACCATCCGGTGCTGGCCGGGTTGATGCCGATGCTGCACCTGGACGATCCGGTCGCTCCCGCCGAGCCGATGCCGATGTCGTCTCTGCCGCGCGCCGATGCGGTGCTGGTGTTCAGCTCGGGTACCACCGGCCTGCCGAAGGCCGTCCGGCATACCCATGCCACATTGACCGCGGCCGTGCGGCATTGGCGCGACGCTCTGCAACTCACCCGCCAGGACCGCATCCAAATTGCCACGCCGCCGTCGCACATCCTCGGTCTGCTCAACATCGTCACCGCGCTGCGCACCGGCGCCTGGCTGCGCCTGCATCGCCGCTTCAACATCGACTCGATGCTCCATCACATCGAAAAAGACCGCATCACAATCGAAATGGCAGTTGCGCCAATCTCACTGGCCATCGCCTCGCACCCCAGGCTCGAGTCATACGACCTGTCGTCGCTGCGCTACATCATGTGGGGCGCGACGCCGGTCAGCAGCAGCGTCGCCGAGACCGTGACACGGCGCACCAGCGTCGGATGGGTCCCGGCCTATGGCACCACGGAATTGCCTGTCATTGCCTGTAATCCGCTCGACAGTGCCCGGCTCGACACGGTCGGGCGGCCGGTGCCGGGGGTGGAGCTGCGGGTGGTCTCGCTGGAGACCGGCCAGCCCGTCGGCGTGGGCGAGGTCGGTGAGATCCAGGCGCGGTCAAGCATGTTGATGGCCGGCTACCTGCCGGCCGCGGCGACCGGTGAGGCGGTGTGCGACGGCTGGTATCGCACCGGGGACGTCGGCTGGCTCGACGCCGACCGTTGGCTGCGGATCACCGACCGCCTCAAGGAGATGATCAAGGTGCGCGGCTTCCAGGTCGCGCCGGCCGAAATCGAGACGGTGTTGCAAGGGCATCCCGCCGTCAAAGACTGTGCGGTGTTTGGTATTCCGGACGGGATCAACGGGGAGGCCGTCGTCGCCGCGGTCGCCACCCGGGTCCCGGTCGACGCCGCCGATCTCACCGCCCGGGTGGATGAGAAGCTGGCGTCCTACAAACATCTGAGCCGAGTCGTGTTCGTCCCCGATATTCCCCGCCTGCCGTCGGGCAAGGTGCTGCGCCGAGTGCTGAAGGAGCGCTATGGATGTACGTCTGACAGCTGAACAGCAACAGTTGCGTGATGCCGCTGCGAAGCTGGCCGATGATCTCGGGCCGGCCACGGTTGCCGACCTCGCCGACGACAGCCGAATCGCCAGGCTGGACAAGCAGATTGCGGCGACCGGCTGGAGGTCGCTGCGCTCCGACGGGGCCTCCGGTGTCGAAGTCGCGATCGTCGCCGAGGAATTCGGCCGACGGCTGGTCGACACCCCGTTTCTCGGACCGGTGCTGGCCGACGACCTGGCCCACCGCATCGGGGCCGGCGCCGCCGACGCGACGGTGGCCGTCGACGACCGCGCGATCGACGCGCGCGGCGCCCGGCGCGTGCTATCGCTGTCGGGCACCACCGTGCTGGCCGCAGACTCCGATGGCGCGCGCGCCGGTGCCGACTTGACCAGGGCCGAGGCCGAATTGGGTGGCTCTGCCGAGAAGCTCGGCGAGCTGGCGGACGATGCCGCGGCCCGGTGGTACGCGCTCGCGCTGGTCACCACGACGGCAGACCTGGTCGGAATCGCCCGGGGCGCACATGCCGTCGCGTGTGACTACGCCAAAATTCGTGAACAGTACGGCAAACAGATCGGCTCGTATCAGGCCATCGCCCACCTGCTGGCGGAAAGCCTTGCCCTGATTGAGGGTTCGGTCAGCGTGCTGCGCCATGCCGCGTGGGGAGTCGACGAACTCGAGCCGGCCGAAGCCATTCGGGCCGCGCAGATCGCGAAGGTCTACTGCGCGCGGGCCACCCGAACCGTGTGTGAGACCGCGGTTCAGGTGCACGGCGGCATCGGCAACACGTGGGAGTGCATTGTGCACGTCTACCTGCGCCGCGCCCTGACATCGACGGAGCTGTGGCCCGTCCCGTTGAAGGAGATCGATCTTGGACTTTCGTGACTCACCCGACGAGGCCGCCTTCCGCGAGCGACTGCGCAGCTGGCTTTCGGTGCACGCCAGGGAATTCTCGGGATCGGGCGACGAGTACTGGGCGCGGATGGCCGACTGGCATCGTGCCCTGTACGAGAACGGCTTTTTCGGCCTGTCGTGGCCACGCGATTGGGGCGGTCAGGACTTGGCGCCGGTGTACGACGTCATCGTCGACGAGGAGCTGGTGCGGGCGGGCGCTCCGCCGCGGCCCAGCGTCGGCTATCTGGTGTACGGCATCGGTGAGCACGCCAGCGATGAGGTCCGCAAGCGCTTCCTGCCCGGCATCATCAACGGCACCGAACGCTGGTGTCAGGGCTTCAGCGAACCCGGAGCCGGCTCGGATCTGGCGTCGCTGACCACCACCGCCACCCGCGACGGCGACAACTACGTCATCCACGGACACAAGATCTGGACCAGCTACTCCGACGTCGCGGACTGGTGTCTGCTGCTGGCCCGCACCGATCCCGACGCGAAGCGGCACCGGGGTTTGTCGGCGTTTGTGATCGCGATGAAACAGCCTGGCGTGCAACAACGCCCATTGCAGATGATGAACGGCGTCACCAACGAATTCGGCCAGGTGTTCTTCGACGGCGCCACGGTGCCGGCGGATCGGATGGTCGGTGCTCCCGGTGACGGCTGGGCCGTTGCGATGACCGTGGTCGGACACGAACGTGAGCCCTCGACCCTCGGCTACGCAGCGCGATACGGCAAGCTTGTCCGAGAACTGTTGGCGCACTGGGTTGATCGCGAAGGTTCGGTTCCTGAAGAGCTGGCCTGGGCTGCTGTTCAGTCGGACATGTTGACCCACCACGTGCGACGCCGGCTGTCCGAGCAGCTGGACGGGGTGTCGCACGGCTCGGAAGGCTCGCTGGACAAGCTGCTGATGACCTGGGTGGAACAATCCGTGGGCCACGCCGCGCTGGCGGTCGCCGGAACCCGCGACCCAGACCTGCTGAGCGCCTACCTGTACAGCCGCGCGCAGAGCGTCATGGGCGGGACATCACAGATCCAGAAAAACATCATCGCTTCGCGCATCTTGGGATTGGGAGTCTGACGTGTACGACATGCCTGCTGAAATCGACGTCCGTGCCGACGGTGCGCTGCGGATCATCACGCTGAACCGGCCGGACTCGCTGAACTCGGTCAACGACGACCTGCACTCCGGGCTGGCCCGGATATGGCAGCGGCTGACCGACGACGCGGGCGCCCGCGCCGCGGTGATCACCGGTGCCGGCAGGGCATTCTCGGCCGGCGGTGACTTCGGGTACCTCGAAGAGCTCGCGAACGATGCGGACCTGCGGGCCAAGACCATTCGCGACGGACGCGAAATTGTACTGGGTATGGCGCGATGCCGAATTCCGGTGGTAGCGGCCGTAAATGGACCGGCCGTCGGATTGGGCTGCAGCCTGGTCGCCCTGAGCGACCTCGTCTATATAGCCGAAGATGCCTACCTCGCCGACCCGCACGTGCAGGTCGGCTTGGTCGCCGCCGACGGTGGGCCGCTGACCTGGCCGCTGCACATCAGCCTGCTGCTGGCCAAGGAGTACGCGCTGACCGGCACCCGTATCAAAGCGCAGCGCGCCGTAGAAATCGGGCTGGCCAACCACGTGGCCGCCGACCCGCTCGCCGAGGCGATCGCCTGCGCCGAAAAGATTTTAAAGCTGCCGCAGCAAGCGGTCGAGAGCACCAAGCGAGTGCTCAACATTCACCTGGAGCGGGCGGTGCTGGCCAGTCTCGACTACGCCCTCTCGGCCGAAAGCCAATCGTTTCTGACCGAAGACTTCCGGGCCAACGTCGCGAAGTTCAACGCCGCGAAGAACTGAGCCGCGCAACGCGACTCAGCTCTTCGACAGGCGTGATCAGCTCTTGGCCGCAGCCTTTTCGCGGGCCTCGGCCGTCTTCTCCGCCCCGCGGGCGGCCTCGGCCTGAGCCTCTTTCTTGGCCACGTCGCGCTGCGCCTTGGCCTTGTCCTGCTGGGCGCGGCCTTCCTTACGAAGACCCTCGTGGTTGACAAGGATGCCAAGGATTTCCTTGGTCTTGCCGATCGCGTCCTCGATGACGCCCTTGATGCCTTCCACGATTCCATTGTCGCGCTCAGTCATGATGGAACCCCCTTCGTGAGAAGTTATTGGTCTAATGTCCCGTACCCGAAGAGACCGGCGGGACAACGTTTTAATCGGCGCGTCGGGTGTGGTGTCGGTCACCTTCTCCGTTCACCAGCGACAACGGCCTTCGAGTCCGGTCTCAAACGTCGTGGTGGCCCAGGAAGTCGCGCATCACCTCGTCGAACAACGCGGGTTCCTCGATGAACGGCATGTGTGAGCTCGACTCGAACAACTCGAACCGCGAGTCTTTGATGCGCCGATGCATGGCGTACATGTGCTCGTGGTCGCATTCGTCGTACCTGCCCGCTACTACGAGGGTCGGCAGGTCGAGCTCGGTCAATCGGTCGAATACGTCCCAGTTGCCGACGTTGCCGACGATGCGAAAGTCGCTGGGGCCGAACATCGTTTCGAAGACTTCGGCGCCCATGCGGATGAACGCATCCTGAAGTTCTGGTGGCCACGGCCGGACGCGGCAGAGATACGTCTCATTCCAGGTGCGGATCGCGTCCTGGTATTCGGGCGAGTGCGTCGTGCCGGCGGCCTCGTGTCGGTCGATGGCGGATTGAGTGTCCGGGTCCAAGTCGCGCTTGAGCCGGGCCACCATCTCCGAGAACGCGGGGATGGACGCGATGCTGTTCGAGATGGTCAGGCTGGCCGCGGTCGACGGGACGTCGAGCAGGTACTGCTGCGCCAGCATTCCGCCCCACGAGTTGCCGAAGACGTGGAAGCGTTCCAGGCCAAGCGCGCCGACGACGGCGGACACCTCGGCGACCGAGCGGTCCATCGTCCAAAGTGTGGTGTCCGACGGGCACTCCGAATTCCCGCAGCCAAGCTGGTCCCAGAAGATGACCTCGCGTTCATCGGCCAGGCGTTCCAGCGACAGCAAATAGTTGTGCGGTACGCCGGGCCCACCGTGAATCGCCAGCAGCGGAAGACCCGCCCCACCGCCGACGCGCTTGAACCACACTTTTCCGCCCGGAACCGCGATGGTCCCCTCTGATTGCGTCATGGCTGCCCGCCGCCTCCATACATCCGAAAGAGCAGTGTCCGCCGATGGCACGAAATCGTAGTCCGCCCGGAAACGCCGCCGCGAGGCTGCAACTAGCGCCGCATTTGCCTAGTGGCATCGTCGGTGGTTGCAATCTCGCGGGTCCGCGAAGGGTTCGAGTCCGGCGAACGCCTTGCAACTGGCACTCTCGTAATGAGAGAATACCGTTCTCATTAACTGTGGGCGGCTCTCGAAGCCGCGCACTGTGCCGGCCGAATTGGAGAAACCCGTGCCCGAAGCAGTCATCGAGGTACCGGCTCCATAATGTCTTCATGACGATCGCCGATCTAATTGCCGCAGCGCGCAACGGATCTCAGCGCGCGGCGGGTCGGCTGCTCAGCCTCGTGGAGGGCGACCAGCGCGACGAGGTGCTGGCCGGCATCGGTCCGGCAAGCGCTCTCACCGTGCGTGTGGTCGGAATTACCGGTCCGCCCGGCGCGGGTAAGTCGACGACGGTTGCGGCCCTCGTCGGCGCGTATCGCGAGCGGGGCTCCCGGGTGGCCGTGTTGGCCGTCGACCCGTCGTCGCCGTTCAGCGGCGGGGCGCTACTGGGTGACCGCATTCGGATGGCCGCGCATATCAATGACTCTGACGTGCTGATCCGCTCGGTGGCAAGTCGCGGACATCTCGGAGGCTTGGCGGCCGCGGTACCGGCGGCCATCCGCCTGCTGGGTGCGATCGGGTACGACTTGGTGCTGCTGGAAACCGTGGGGGTGGGGCAGTCGGAGATCGAGATCGCCGCCGTCGCCGACCCCACCATCGTGATCCTCAACCCCGGAGCGGGAGACGCCGTCCAGGCCGCCAAGGCCGGGGTGCTCGAAGTCGCCGACATCGTCGCGGTCAACAAGGCCGACCGCGAAGGTGCCGAACAGACCGTGCGGGACCTGCGCGCTGAAACCAAGGCGCCCATCGTCAGCCTGATCGCCGCACGAGGTGAGGGTGTCGCCGACCTCGTCGCCGTCATCGACGACCACCACCGCACCGACAACCGTGAGCGTCGGGTGGCGCGAGCCCGCGCTCAAATCCTGTCCCTGGCCCAAAGCCAGTTGAGGACCCGGGCGGGCCTCGACGCGCTCGCCCAGTCGGTGGTCGACGGCCAGGACGACCCGTACTCGGCCGCCGCGCGACTGCTGTTACGCGCAGGTCAGGGCCAGGATTGAGGCTTGCATGTCCCCCGATCGGGGGAACGGGCTTTCATCCGGATTCCGGCCCGATCAGCGGAGGTTTAGCCAGCTGGAGCGGCCTAACTTAACTCTTGTATCCACGACGAGTTAAGGAGACCCGCAAGATGACTCGCACACCCGAACTGTCCGCGGCACGGTTGCGTGACCAGGTGGAGATGTACCGCCAAATGTGGGTCCTGCGCCTGCTCGACATGGCGGTGGAGGAGTTGCGCATCGACGGTCGCCTCAACCAGCCCGTCCAGGCCGCATTCGGCCAGGAGGCCGTTGCCATCGGAACCGCGGCGGCACTTCGCCCGGGTGACGTCATGACCACCGGCATCGTTCATCTGCAGCACGCTCAGCAGGTCGCTTGCGCGCTCCCGCTGGGCCCGGCCATCGCCGCGCTGTCCGGGCCGGGCTTCGGTCCGGACGATGACGAGGACGCTTCGTTCGCGGCGTCGGTTCGCGGGTTGTCGGCAACCCAAAGTGCTTTGCAGCAGTCCCCGCTGCTGGCCGTCGGACATGCCTACGGCAAGCAATTGCTCGACGATGGCCGGGTTACGGTGTGCGCCATGGAAACTCGTGACGTGAAGTCCGCGGACTTCGCCGAGGCCGCGCACATCGCGGTGTCCTGGCAGCTTCCGGTGGTGTTCGTCGTCGAGAACGCCCGTCAGGACAACTACGCGGCCGAGTGCCACGGCATCCCGGTGCTCTCTGTCGACGGCAACGACGTTGAGGCGGTTCGTGACTCGGTCGCCGAGGCAGTGCGACGCGCGGGCGAGGGCGGGGGTCCCGTTCTGGTTCAGGCGATGACAAAGCGTACGAACGGCGTCTCCTCGGTCGACCCCCTGGTCTTCGAAAGGCAGCGCCTGATCGGCGCCGGCATCAGCGCCGGCCACCTCTACGAGCTGGAGCGCCGGGCTCGGCACCTGGTCGCCGAGGCCGAAGCCCACGCCAAAGCGATGCTGGCCGAAGAGCAGCCGGAGCCGATTCGGGAGCCCGAGGTCTGGCCGGCCGCTAGTTGAGCAGACCTTGGCGCATCGCCTCGGCGACAGCTGCCGCCCGGTCGCTGACCCCGAGCTTCTCGTATAGCCGCTGCACGTGGGTTTTCACTGTGGACGGCGCGACGAACAGCTCGCCGGCGATCGCGGGGATGCTTTGACCGCGCGCAATCCGATTGAGCACCTCGCGCTCGCGAGCGGACAGGACAGGAGCCGACGGTTCGGCTCGTTGCCGAATCTGCGCGGCGAGGCCTCCGGCAAGAGAGGGCGCCACCACGTCGTTCCCGTTCGCGCAATCGAGCACGGCTTTGACGATCTCGGTGCGTGTCGAATCCTTGAGCAGGAAGCCGGCCGCGCCCTGCTGCAGCGCTTGGTACACGATGGCCGCCTCGTCATGGGCGGACAGCAGCAGCACGCGGGTGGGCAAGTCGTTGCTTCGCACCGCGGCGGCCACCTGGGCCCCGTCCATGCCGGGCATCCGGAAGTCGAGCAACGCGACGTCGGGCCGGTGCTCCTTGATCAATTCCAGCGCTTGCGTGCCGTCGTCCGCCTCGCCGACGACGTTCACCTCACCGCTGAGCGCGAGTGCGCGCACCACCCCCTCCCGAAAGAGCGGGTGGTCATCGCCGACAACGACGCTGACCTTCTCGGGCGTTGCTGCGCCGGCCATGGCGGTCAGTGTAGCGGTTTGCCGCACCAGCGCAGATTGTCGCCGCGGAGAACCTGATGGGGGTTTTGCCGCTTAGCCCGGGAGGGGCGCGCACAGATGAGTACTGTGTTCGCGTGGCGGATACCAGCGACGCAGAGCTGCACCGGGTACGCAGGATTCACCAGCTGCGCTCGTATCGGATCGCGTCGGTGATTCGGATCGGCGTGGTGGGGCTGATGATCGCGGCCATGATTATCGGCACCCCGCGGTATGAATGGCCGCAACAGGCCCTATTGATTGTTCTGTACGCACTTGTCGCACAGTTTGCTTTGGCCCGGGCGTTTTCTCCCTTTCAATGGCTCCAGCGGGGGCGCTTGATCGGGATAGGCCGACTCGAGCCATTCGCATTCACCATCGTGGACGTCGCAACGTTGACGGTCTTTCAGGTGTTGTCCACAGACCGCATCGATCCATTGCTGATCATGATGCTGCTGCCCATCTTCATCGGCCTGGATACCTCGTCGCGGCGGGCGGCCGTGGTATTGGCCTGCTCGATGGCCGGGTTTCTTGTTGCGGTGCTGGAAGATCCGTTCATGCGAGAAGAATTCGGACTTGCCGAGTGCTTGTTCCGGTTCACCCTTTACGCCTGCCTCTGCGGCACGGCCTATATGGCGGTGCGGATGGAGGAGCGGCATACACGCGCGATCGCTGGGCTGAGCGCGTTGCGGGAGGAATTGCTGGCTCAGACGATGACCGCGTCCGACGTGCTACAGCGCCGCATTTCGGAATCCATTCACGACGGACCCCTGCAAGACGTGCTGGCCGTGCGGCAGGAGGTCGTCGAACTCAGGGCCGCCTATCCCGGCGATGAACGTGTCGAGCGTGCGCTCTCCGGTCTTCAGATCGCCTCGCAGAGCTTGCGGCAGGCGACTTTTGAGTTACATCCGGCGGTGCTGGAGCAGGCCGGGTTGGGTGCCGCGGTGCAGGAACTGGCCGCTTACACCCAGCGACGGTCGGGCATCGAGGTCAGTACCGACATCGATTATCCGATCCGCGACGAGATCGACCGGATCGTCTTCGGCGCCGTGCGCGAACTGCTGTCCAATGTCGTGCACCACTCGAAGGCCCGGCACGCATCGGTCACGCTGGGGGTGACCGACGGCAAATGTGTGTTGAACGTGACCGACGATGGCGTGGGCTTCAACGCCGAGACCATGGCGCGCCGCCTCGGCGAGGGCCACATCGGATTGGAGTCACACCGGACCCGGGTGGACGCGGCCGGTGGCATCTTTGCGATCCTCGACGCCCCGGTGGGCACTCATATCTGCGTCGAAGTGCCACTGAAGGGATGAACTCCTACTTCAGGTCGACAGACTTTCCGGTGGCGGCGGCGTAACCCGCCCGATAGCCGAAAACCATTGCCGGACCCAGGGTTCCGCCGGCACCTCCGTAGGCGCGGCCGGTCGCCCCGGCCATCGCGTTGCCCGCGGCGAACAGGCCCGGGATCGGTTCCCCATTGACATGCAGGACGCGGCCGTCGTGGTCGGTACGCGGCCCGCCCTTAGTGCCCATCGCCCCGATCGACACCGGCACGGCGTAGTACGGCGCGGTGTCGATCGGGCCGAGCGTCTTGCCGGCAGCCGTGGTGGCGCTGTCATCACCCCAATAGCCGTCGTACGCACTGGAACCGCGGCCGAAGTCCGGATCCGCCCCCGCGGCGACATGGCGGTTCCAGTCGTCGATCGTGCGGATCAGACCTTCGGCGTCGATACCGGTCTTGGCTCCCAATTCGTTCAGGTCCGCGGACTCGCAGAACCAGTCCGGAACCGGCTCGCCGGGAGCGACACCCAGAAATCCGTAGCGCTGCAGGTGAACTGAGTCGAACACTATCCAGCCGCGATCATTGACATAGCCCCCGTGGGGATCCAGGTACTGGAACGCGCCGGCCATCGAGTTGTAATCGCATGCCTCGTTGACGAAGCGGTGTCCGGCTTGGTTGACGATGATGCTTCTCGGCCGGGTCCGCTCCAGTCGCACGCTGCGGCTGCGCTGCTTGCCTTCGATGGTGTCGCCGGGGATCTGCACAATCGGGACCCACCATGCCTCGCCCATGTTGGCCAGATCCGCACCATGTGCCATCGCCATCCGCAGCCCGTCGCCGGTGTTATTCGGCGGCGAGACCGGACCGTGCATCGGGCCGCGCAGGAATGCCTGCACCAGGCCGGGGTCCCACTCGAAGCCGCCGACGGCGAGGACGACCCCGCGGCGCGCGTGCACGTTGATCTGCCTGCTGGCCAAGGCAATTCGCACGCCGGTGATCTCCCCGCCCTCGGCGATGAGTTCCTCGGCGCGAGCGTTGGTGTGCGGGGTCACCCCGGCATCCAGTAAACCCTTGAGCAGTCCCGCGATCAGCGCGGTGCCGGCGACGCACAGGTCGCTGCCTTCCTCGATCTGCACGTGTAGCCGTGCTCGGGTTTCGGCGTCGATACCGACGTTGGACCAGTCGGCGGGAAACGAGGTAATCCGTTGGCCCCACTCGCCGATGTTGTTGAGGTCGAACGGCCCCGCACTCAGGGACCGGCCGCCGGTCGGCTGTCCGCCGGGCAGCTCCGGCCGGTAATCGGGGAAACCGGCGGCGACGTCGAAGCGCAGGGCGCTGTGCTCCTCCACGAATTCCAGCATGGTCGGACCGGTTCGCACGAACGTTTCGAGCAGGGCATCGTCCATCTGCCCGAGGGACTGCGCACGCAGGTACCGCAACGCGTCGGCTTGCGTCAATTCGCCCTCGGGACAACGGTTATGGGCGGGGATCCAGATGATGCCACCCGACACCGCGGTGGTCCCGCCCACGGTCGGGGCCTTCTCGAACACCTCGACGGAGGCGCCGGCGGCCACCGCGGACAGCGCGGCGGGGAGCCCGGCCCCGCCAGTGCCGAGCACGACGACATCGACTTCGGAATCCCAAGACATCAACTGCAATCCCTTCAGCTCAGCAGCTCGGACAACTGCTTCGCGGCTTTGACGACCGCTTCCCTGCCGCGCATCACGACGTCCTCCCGATGGGAGATGAGGTTGATGCACGTCGGCGGGGACGGCGCCGGACGGTGGACCGCCACGGCCAGGCCGTAGGTGTTGGGCTCGATCTCGCCATAGGTCGTCACCCAGCCGCGCTCGCGTGCCCTCGACACCAGTTCCCGTTCACCTGGGCGTGGCGGCAGGCTTGCCAGCAAGGCGATTCCGGCGGCGCCGCGGTCCAGCGGGTACCGGCTGCCCTCGTGGAAGGACAGTTGGTAGGCCACGTGGCTCGGCACGATCACCGCGATCGCCACCTGTTGATCGCCCTCGGCGACCAGTAAGGACACGGTGGTACCCAGCTCGTCGGCCAAGGCCCGCAGCGTCGGCAGACTCAGCTGGCGCACGTTGCGGTCGAATGAGGCACCGAGCACGGCGAGGCCGGCGGCCGGCCGGTATCGCCCGTCGTCGCCCTTGGCCACCAAGCGGAATTGGGACAGTGTCGAGAGCAATCGGTAGGCGATGGTCCGGTGCACGCCGACCTGGTCAGCGAGCTGTTGGACGGTCAGGCCGGTCGGGGAATCCGCCACTATCTGCAGCGCGGTGATTCCCCTCGCGAGCGTTTGCGAGCCGCTACCCGAACTCGTCACAGCCTTGACATACCTCCATACGAGAGCGAAGCTCTAACTTATAACGCACGCCGGTGTGCGATATTCGCACACGGGCTTAGTCTAAAACGAGAACCAGATTTCCACCAGTACCAGCCGGAGAGGAACCGTGGCGGAGTTCGAGAGCATCTGGAGCGACCTGCAGGGTGTCGCGTTTGAGCAGGGCTATCTCAACGCCGGGGGCGTCCGGACCCGCTACTTGCGTGCCGGTGATCCCGCCAAGCCGGTCCTGATGCTGCTCCACGGATCCGGCGGCCACGCCGAGGCGTACGTGCGCAACCTTGCCGCCCACGCCGAGCATTTCTGGACCTGGTCGATCGACATGCTGGGTCACGGGTACACAGACAAGCCGGGTCATCCGCTGGAGGTCAGCCATTACGTCGGGCACCTGATGGCCGTGCTGCGCACCATCGGCGCGAACCGCGCCTACATCAGCGGCGAATCGCTCGGCGGCTGGGTGGCCGCGCGCGCCGCGGTCGATCATCCGGATGTGGTTGAGCGACTGGTCCTTAACACCGCTGGCGGTTCCCAGGCCGATCCGGTCGTGATGCAACGGATCATCACCCTGTCGATGGCGGCCGCCGAGAACCCGACCTGGGAGACGGTGCAAGCGCGCATCAAATGGCTGATGGCCGACAAGTCGAAGGACTACGACGATCTGGTTGCCAGCCGGCAACGGGTATACCGGCAACCGGGATTCGTGTCCGCGATGAGCGACATCATGGCGTTGCAAGACCCCGAGATTCGCGCGCGCAACATTCTCGGCCCGGCCGAATACGGAGCGATCATCGCGCCGACCCTGGTGCTGTGGACCAGTGACGACCCCACCGCCGACGTGACCGAGGGGCGCCGAATGGCGTCGATGATCCCGGGCGCGCGGTTCGAGGTGATGCCCGGCTGTGGTCACTGGCCGCAGTACGAGGACGCCAAAACGTTCAACCAGTTGCATCTCGACTTCCTGCTGGGGCGCTGATGGCGAGCGACGGGCACCAGACGCCGGGCCACGATGTCGACGTGGTCATCGTCGGCGCGGGTCCGGTCGGCTTGACATTGGCCAATATCCTTGGCCTGCAAGGTGTCCGGACCCTGTTGGTCGACGAGCGGGACACGCTGATCGACTACCCCCGCGGGGTCGGCCTGGACGACGAGTCGTTGCGCACCTTCCAGTCGATCGGCCTGGTCGATCGGGTGCTGCCGCACACGGTGCCGAACCAGATTCTGCGTTTCTTCGACGGCAATCGCCGGGTGCTGGCCGAAATGGCGCCGCCCGATTCGCGTTTCGGCTGGCCGAAGCGCAACGGGTTCGTCCAGCCACTCGTCGACGCCGAATTGCTGGCCGGGCTGGACCGATTCGATTGCGTCGAGGTGCGCTGGAGCCGGCCGATGACGGCCTGCCGGCAAAACGCCGACGGCGTCACGGTCGATCTCGGCGGCGAAGGCGCCACCGTGCGGGCCCGCTACGTCGTGGGCTGCGACGGCGGCCGCAGCATGACCCGCCGGATGATGGGCGTGTCGTTCGACGGGACGACGTCCTCGACGCGCTGGCTGGTGGTCGACATCGCCAACGATCCGCTGGGTCACCCGAACAGTGAGGTGGGCGCGGACCCCGAACGTCCCTATGCCTCGATTTCGATCGCGCACGGAATTCGCCGCTTTGAGTTCATGATTCATGCCGACGAGACCGACGAGCAGGCCGAGGATCCGGCGTTCCTCGAGCAGATGCTGGCCCGGATGGTGCCGCGGCCCGACCGGGTCGACGTGATCCGTCGCCGCGTGTACACCCACCACTCGCGCATCGCCGGGGCGTTCCGCAGCGGCCGGCTGCTGCTGGCCGGCGACGCCGCGCACCTGATGCCGGTGTGGCAGGGGCAGGGCTACAACAGCGGCATCCGGGATGCGGCCAACCTGGGCTGGAAGCTGGCCGCGGTGGTCAACGGCCGCGCCCACGACACATTGCTCGACACCTACGACGTGGAGCGCCGCAAGCACGCGCGGGCCATGATCGACCTTTCCACGATGGTGGGCAGGGTCATCTCGCCGACCAACCGGCGCGTCGCCACCGCGCGCGACCTGCTGGTGCGTTCGGCGTCAATTGTGCCGACACTCAAGCGATATGTGCTCGAGATGCGGTTCAAGCCGATGCCACGCTACGAGCACGGGGCCGTCGTGCACTCCGCCCCGCACGGCGCGCAGTCGCCGGTCGGCACGCTGTTCATTCAGCCGCGGGTCGATACCCGGACTCAGCAGGATGTCTTACTGGACGATGTGCTGGGCCCGTGGTTCGCCGTGCTGTGCTGGAACAACAACCCGCGCAAGATTCTCGGTGACGCGGCCTTCGCGAAGTGGAAAGCGTTGGGCGCGCGGTTTGTTGCGTTGCGACCGCAGACTCAGCTGCACTGGCCCGGACACGACGACCCGGATGTCGTCATCGTGGGCGACCGCACCGGGGGGCTCAAGTCCTGGTTCGACGTGCACTCCGAATCGGTGGTGTTCCTGCGCCCCGATCGCTGCATCGCGGGAGCTTGCATCGCCCAGCTCTCGCCCGATCTGAGCGCATCGCTGCTCGATGCCCTCACGCTCATCCCGGGAGGGGGTGATGTCGACAGTGGCAATGGCTCTGTGCTGTATGTCCCACAGCCCGCTCCTGAATCTTCCGGGGCCGTCGCGGGACCTGCTTGACGACGTCGAAGGGGCCATCGCGCAGGCTGCCGAATTCGTCCGCGATTACGATCCCGAACTCGTCGTCATCTTTTCGCCGGATCACTACAACGGATTCTTCTACAAGGCGATGCCACCGTTCTGTATCGGCTTGAACGCCAACGGAGTCGGTGACTACGGCACCCACGCCGGTCCACTCGACGTCCCGGCCGACCTGGCTTCACAGTGCGCGGAGGCAGTGCTCGAGGCGAGCATCGACGTGGCGGTATCGGCCAGCATGGACGTGGATCACGGGACCGTCCAGCCGCTGGAAAAACTCTTCGGCGACGCCCTGTCGCGTCCGGTGATACCGATCTTCGTCAACGCCGTCGCGGTGCCGCTGGGACCGTTGCATCGATGCCGCGCGCTGGGCGCGGCCGTCGGCAAGTATCTGGCCACCCTCGACAAACGGGTCTTGGTGATCGGGTCCGGTGGGCTGTCCCACAGCCCGCCGGTACCGACCCTGGCGACGGCGCCGGAACCGGTGCTGGAGCGCATCGTGGGGGGCCGGCCGATGACGCCGGAGCAGCGACAAGCCCGGCAGGTCGCCGTCATCGAGGCGGCCAGGGCCTTCGCCGGCGGCGAGAGTGACCTGCAACCGCTGAATCCGGCGTGGGATCACCGCTTCCTGGAGATCATCGACGCCGGCCGGCTCGAAGAGTTCAACCTCTGGTCGAACGCCTTCGTGCTCTACGAGGGCGGCAGCTCCGCACACGAAGTCCGTACCTGGATAGCGGCTTTCGCCGTGCTGGAGACCGTGGGCCCGTATGAGACGGCGTTGCGCTACTACAAATCGGCCGAAGAACTGATCGCCGGGTTCGCGATCAGAACGGCGATGCCGGCATGACGAGCGCGAAGATGAACGGCTTCGATCATGTCGTCGACGTGTTGATCGTCGGCTCCGGCGGTGGCGGCATGGCCGCCGCCCTGACCGCGCGCGCGTCCGGCCTCGACGCGTTGGTGATCGAAAAGGCATCGTATTTCGGCGGCTCCACCGCATTGTCGGGTGGCGGCATCTGGGTCCCCGGTGCGCCCGCGCAACGCCGGGAGGGCTACTGTCCGGATCCCGAGGGCGTGGTCGAATACCTGCTCAGGATCACCGAGGGACTGGTCAGCGAGGCGCGCATCCGGCAGTACGTCGAATCGGCGCCGAAAATGCTGGAGTTCCTCGAAGGGCTGTCCGGGTGGTTCGAATTCGTCTGGAAGCCCGACTATGCCGACTACTACCCGGAACTGCCGGGCGCCTCGGAGCTGGGCAGCACCATCAACGTGCCGGCCATCGACCTGCGGAAGCTGGGCGCCGACGAGCACCTTATGCTCAAGCCGCTGGCACTAGCTCCCCGGGGAATCTGGTTGGGCCCCAGAGATCTTCGGACCTTCTACCGGATCAGGCAGACGTGGGCCGGCAAGGGCGTGCTGTTGAAACTCCTCTGGCGGATGTTCAAGGCGAGAGCCTTCAACGAGCGGATGGCCGCGATCGGCCAGTCGCTGGTCGCGCGGTTGCGGTTGGCGCTGCGGGACAGCGGCATTCCGCTGTGGCTGGACGCGCCGATGACCGAGCTGCTCACCAACGCCGACGGATCGGTGACCGGGGCGGTGATCGAACGTGACGGCGCCAGGCAGCGGATCGGTGCGCGCCGCGGCGTCATCCTGGCGTCCGGGGGATTCGATCACGACCTTGCCTGGCGCAAGGAGCAGATGCCCGTTGTGGACCAGGACTGGAGCTTCGGTAACCCCGTCGCGATGGGTGACGGCATTCGCGCGGGCGAAAAGGTGGGCGCCGCGACCGACCTGCTCGACGAGGCGTGGTGGTTCCCGGCGATCCAATGGCCGGACGGCCGAATGCAATTCATGCTCAACGAGCGGATGATGCCGTCGCAATTCATTGTCAACGGCGAAGGTAAGCGGTTCATCAACGAGGCGGCTCCTTACATGGACTTCGGCCACGCGATGATCGATGGGCAGAAGTCCGGTGTCACCCACATTCCGTGCTGGCTGATCACCGATCATCGGTCGTGGAATCGCTACGTCGTCGGTGGTCACCTGCCGCTACCGAAGATTCCGGGTGCTCCGGTGCCCACCGGCCGCAAGATTCCGAAGGCGTGGCTGGAATCCGGTGTGGTCAAGGCGGCGACCAGCTGGGACGAAATGGCGACCAAAATCGGAGTTCCGGCAGTCGAATTGCGGTCCACTGCAGCACGTTTCAACGAACTCGCGCACAACGGCCACGACGACGATTTCAACCGAGGAGACAGCGTTTACGACAACTACTACGGCGACCCGACCTTGCCCAACCCCAACCTGTACCCGTTGGGCGATCCGCCCTACTATGCGTTCCGAATCGTGCTCGGCGACCTCGGCACTTCGGGTGGTCTGCTCACCGACGAATACGCCCGTGTGCTGCGGCCTGACGCGTCCATCGTGCCGGGGTTGTACGCGGTGGGCAACACGTCCGCGCCGGTAATGGGTCGCAGCTATGCGGGCGCCGGGGCGACCATCGGTCCCGCCATGACCTTCGGCTTTGTCGCCGCCAAACACCTTGCCAGCCAGGCCTAGTCTCTTGAGGAGGTAACAATGAAAATTTCACTGTTCTACGAGTTCGCTCTGCCCCGTCCGTGGGCGCCCGACGACGAACATGTCCTGTTGCAGGACTGCCTGAACGAGGTGGAGGCCGCCGACAAGGCGGGATTCTCCACCGTCTGGCTGACCGAGCACCACTTCCTCGAGGAGTACTGCCACTCCACCGCGCCGGAGATCTTCCTGGCCGCGGCCAGCCAGCGAACCAAGAACATTCGGCTCGGGTTCGGCATCATGCATCTGCTGCCCGCGGTCAATCACCCCGCCCGGGTGGCC
This sequence comes from Mycobacterium ahvazicum, assembly GCF_900176255.2. Taxonomy (GTDB): domain Bacteria; phylum Actinomycetota; class Actinomycetes; order Mycobacteriales; family Mycobacteriaceae; genus Mycobacterium; species Mycobacterium ahvazicum. The sequence goes on along the minus strand of NZ_FXEG02000005.1, from coordinate 552,461 downwards.
GAACGCGTCGCGACCATCGACCTGCTTTCCAATGGGCGCGTGGAGTTCGGCACCGGGGAAGGTTCCTCGGTCGGCGAACTCGGCGGATTCGACGTCGACCCCGCCGACAAGCGCGCCCAGTGGGAGGAGTCCCTGGAGGTCGCGATCCGATGCATGATCGAGGAGCCGTTCACGGGTTTCAAGGGTGAGCAGATCCAGATGCCGCCTCGCAACGTCATCCCCAAACCGTTGCAAAAGCCGCACCCGCCCGTCTGGGTCGCCTGCACCCGGCCGGCAAGCGTGCAGATGGCTGCCCAAAAGTGCATTGGGGCACTGAGTTTCGCCTACACCGGACCCGGTCCGCTGACCGACCGGGTCAACGGCTACTACAAAGAATTCGAGGAGAACGGCGTGCCGATCACGCCGCAGATCAACCCGAACATCCTGGCCATCGGCGGTGACTTGTCGATGATGGTCGCCAAGACCGAAGAAGAGGCGCTGCAACGGCTGGGGCAGGGCGGTGGATTCTTCTCGTTCGGGATCATGCACTACTACCTGACCGGAATGCACAGCCCGGGCCGCACCGGAGTGTGGAAGCGCTATCTCGAAGAGGTGGAAAAGGACCCGACGCTGGCCTACGGACCCGGCCGCGGCGCGATCGGATCCCCGGACACCGTGCGCGAGTTCCTGCGCGGGTACGAGGAGAGCGGCGTCGACGAGATCATCCTGCTGCTCAACCCGCGCAGCCACGAAGGCACCATGGAATCCATTGAGCTGATGGGCAAAGAGGTACTGCCCGAGTTCATCGAACGTGACCAGAAAGCGGTGGCGGAGAAGGCCAAGCGGCTGGCACCGGTGATCGAGAAGGTCGAGGCGCGGCGGCCGAAGCCGAGCGCCCCGTTGTTCGACGAAACCTACGCGTTCGGCGGCTTGCCCACCGGGCGCGACAAATTCACCGCCAGCGAGATCCCCGAGGCCATGGCGGAGATCAACGAGGGCCGGGTGCAGGCGGCACAGCGCGCGAAGGAAGAGCAGAAAAAGACATAGCGCCGGAAGATAATCGAGCCGTGGGCGAGATTGACGGGTTGTGGCGCTACGACGGCCGCCGTGCGGTGGTGACCGGATGTGCGTCGGGTATCGGCGAACATGTGGTGCGTCAGCTCAGCGAACTCGGGGCCGAAGTCGTCGGGCTGGACAAGTGGCGACCGTCGTTCGAACTCAACGAGTTTCATGAGGTCGACCTCGCCGACCCGGAGTCGATCGATGGCGCGGTAGCGGGCATCGCCGGGCGGGTCGACGCGTTGTTCAACGTCGCCGGTGTCTCCTCCGGGATCGGCAACCCGGCACTGGTTGCCACGATCAACTTCCTGGGTACCCGCCAGGTCACCGAGGCGCTGGTCCCGAGAATGGTTGCGGGATCGTCGATCGTCAGCGTGTCCTCGCTCGCCGCCGCCGCCTACCGCGAACACGCGGCGGCGGTGGCGCCATTGTTGAATACCGCGACGATGCAAGAGGGTATCGACTGGTGCGACGCGAATCCCGACGTGGTGGGCAACGGCTACCAACTGTCCAAGGAAGCGATCATCTTCTACACGATGCGCAGTGCTGCGCCGTTGGGCGCCAGAGGCATCCGCATCAACTGCTCCGGCCCCGGCGTTACCGAGACGCCGATACTCGATCAGCTGCGCACGGCGTACGGGCAGGGTTTCCTCGACGACATTCCCAAGCCGCTGGGGCGCGTTTCCGACCCCGCCGAGCAGGCAGCCGTGCTGCTCTTCTTGAATAGTGGTGCGGCCAGCTACATCACGGGACAGATCATCTGGGTCGACGGTGGAAACGTGGGCGCGGCGATCGCTCGTGAACTCGAGAAAGGAGCCCCTCCAGATGAGCCGAGCCGACTTGACTGATTTCCGGCGGGTCGCAAGGGACGTCTCCAATTGGGGACGCTGGGGGGACGCCGACGAGCTCGGCACCCTGAATTTCATCACCGAGGACAAGGTCGCGCAGGCCGCCGGTCTGGTCAAGCACGGCAAGGTATTTCCGCTCGGCGTCGACTTCGGCGCCTCAGGTCCGCAGGGCGCCTTCGCGTTTCGGCACAACCCGGTGCACATCATGACCGTCGACGGCGGCGATGTGAATACGCTGGCCAAGTACGGGCCGAGCTGGCCGCGTAATCCAGTGGCTCAGCAGCTCAGCGGCTACATGACGGCCGACAATCCGTTCCGCTTCAACGACGACATCATCATCATGCCGCTGCAAGCGGCAAGCCAATGGGATGCGCTGTCCCACGTGTACTACGACGACCAGCTGTACAACGGCTTCGCGGCGGATTCGGTGACCAGCATGGGCGCCTACCACTGCGGCATCGACAAGGTTGACGTCAAGGGCATCACGTCTCGCGGTGTGCTGCTGGACTTGGTCCGCCATCGGGGAGCGGAGGTGTTCCTCGAAGCCGGAAACCCGATCTCGCCGGAGGAACTCGACGACGTGGTTCGCGCCCAGGGTGTGACCGTCGGTCGGGGCGACATCGTGCTGATCCGGACCGGCTGGTGGACAAGGTTTCTGATGACCGGTAACAGGACCGAGGGCTATTCCGGCCTGGACTGGCGATGTGCCCAGTGGCTGCATGATCACGAGATCGCGGCCGTGGCCGCGGATAACCTTCAGGTCGAAGACCTGGTTTCCGGAGTCGACGGCGTCACCTTCCCCCTGCATCTACTCTGCCTGCGCGACATGGGCATGATCTTCGGCGAATACTGGGATCTCGCCGCGCTGGCGCAGGATTGCGCCGCGGACGGCGTCTACGAGTTCCAGCTCGTCGCCCCGCCGCTGCGGGTGGTCGGCGCGGTCGGCTCTCCCGTGAACCCGATTGCGATCAAGTGATGGACTTTGCGCGCCGGACCATGCTGGTCGACGGTCTTACCACGGGTTACCTGGATGCCGGCAACGGCGATCCGATAGTGCTGCTACACGGCGGCGAGTTCGGCGCCAGCGCCGAACTGGGTTGGGAACGCAACGTTTCCGCGCTGGCCGCACACTACCGGGTGCTGGCTCCGGACATGCTGGGGTATGGAAACTCGGCGAAGGTGATCGACTTCGTGGACGGCCGGGGGATGCGGATACGGCATGTGGCTCGCTTCTGCGAGCTGCTCGGTATCGACTCCGCGCATTTCGTCGGCAACTCGATGGGCGCGATCAACCTGCTCAACGACACCACGTCCGAAGCGCCGCGGTTGCCGGTCCGTAGCCTGACGATCATCTGCGGCGGCGGAGAAATTCAGCAGAACAAGCACTTTGAGGCGCTGCAGGACTACGACGCCAGCCTGGAGGCGATGCGCCGCATCGTGGAAGCCCTGTTTCACGATCCCAGCTATCCGGCCGACGAGGAATACGTGGGGCGCCGCTACGCATCGAGCACCGCGCCGGGGGCGTGGGAAGCGGTGGCCGCGGCCCGATTCCGCCGCCCCGGTTCCTCGCGGCCGCCGACCCCGTCGACCACCCGAGCCTACGAGCGCGTCGGCGTGCCGACGCTGGTGGTCGAAGGGGGAGAGGACAAGCTGTTGCCGCGAGGTTGGGCCGCCGAGATCGCCGAGCAGATCGACGGCGCCCGCTCGACGGTGGTCGTCGGCGCCGGTCACTGTCCGCAGATCGAGCAGCCGTCGACGGTCAACGAATTGCTGCTGGAATTCCTGGCTTCTTAGAAGACGTATTCCAGCCGGGTCATCATTCCGGCGACCTGGTGATAGGTGTTGTGGCAGTGCATCTGCCACACGCCGGGATTATCGGCCACCAGAACGGCCAGGATCTTCTGCTTGGGCAGCACCATCACGGTGTCCTTGCGGGCGCCCAGCGATCCGTCGGGGTTGATCAGCTGGAATGTGTGCCCGTGCAGGTGGATTGGATGATACATCATCGTCGAGTTGTCGAAGGTGATGGTCGGCCGCTGGCCCTGCTGAACGTGCAGCGGATTGGTCTTGCTGTATGGCTCGCCGTTGATCGTCCAGTCGTACTGGACCATGTTGCCGCCCAGCACGACGGGAAGGTTGAGCCCCGGTTCGGGTCGGCTCAACATGACCGACGTTGCGGCGGTGAACATCTCGATCGTTCCTACGCGCCGGTTCAATTCGGCTGGTTGGAACTGCGGATCGGGCGGGCTGCCCTTGCCGGTGGACAGCAGCGCCCGCGCCAGCGCCCCCTTGCCCTCGGCCAAGGCGACCAGCGGGAAGACGCCGTCGGCGGCGGTCACGATGACGTCGTATCGTTCGGCCATCCCGATCAGCAGGGCGTCGACCTGTCTGGGCACCACGGCGTAGCCATCGGTGTGGGTGACCGTCATGGGGTGGCCGGTCAGCGCGACGCGGAAGGTGGTGTCGGAGCCGGTGTTGATGAAGCGGATCCGGATGCGCTGGCCCGGCTTGGCATTGAAGGTGGTGGGAGCCGCGGGAATTCGCCCGTTGATCAGATAGTACGGATAGGCGATGTCTCCGGCGTCGCCGCCAAGCAGGTCGCTGTTTCCGACCCGGGCAGTCGGCGTTGCCGACGCTGATGTCGACGTCGACGTGGGAGTGGTCGACGTCGTCGGGCTGGTCGAAGTGGTCTCGCTGGTCGAGGTGGTAGGGGTTGTCGACGTGGTCGGGGTTGTCGAGGGTGCGGCCGGCATGTTGGACATGCTGGGTTTGTTGGGGTTCGTGAGTTCCTCGTAGAGCTGCTGCGGACTCTTTCCCACGCCATCGGTCCAGTCATCAAGGACGACAACCCATTCGGCGTCGTAGTTGCTTTCGGTGGGGTCATCGATGATGACCGGCAGGTACAGCCCGGTGTCTTCGTCGAGGCCGGTGTGCGGATGTGCCCAGTAGGTGCCCGAGTTCGGTACGGAGAACTGATACGTGAATTCCTGGCCGGCTTCGATGTTCGGGGTGGCCGGTTCCGCGCCATCCATGTTGTTGCGCAACGCGATACCGTGCCAATGCACCGAGGTCATGTGGTCGAGTTTGTTCGAGACCTTGACCACGAGTTCGTCGCCGACGTTGGCCCGGATCAGCGGGCCGGGGATCGTGTCGCCGAAGGCCAGCGTCCGCACGACCGGTCCGCCCAAATCGATCTGGGTCAGCTGCTGGGTCAAGCTGACGTTGACCGTGCGTCCGCTGTGCGGCCGTGCCGCCTCGGCAGCAGCGATCGCGGCGGCCATCTTGTCGGCACTGCTCAGGTCCTGCGACTTGGAATGGCCGCACGCCGCCAGTGTCAATCCACCCGCGATGCTGGCCGCCATGAAGCCGCGCCGGGTCAGCTGCGCCCCGTCGAAGGTAACCCCACTGGTGGGTAGCAGCGGCATTGATCGCTCCTCGTCGTCGGTCGATACGGGCCCGGCGAGTTATACCGTGCTAGGGAGTTAGCCAGAACGCAACCATTGCCGAAGATTTTTCGGCCGCTATCAGCCGGCCTGCTGCCGGGAATCCGCCCAGTTGCTGAAGTTGGTCGGGTAGATCGTGACTTGCTCTCCGTCGATAGGAACGATGCCGCGGTCGTCGAGCAGCGCACCGTAGTAGCGGGCCTGCGGGTCGGTGACCACCTCGCGCGCATCGCCGGTTGCGGCGAACCACGTCCGGATGAAGTCGTCCATCCCCTGCTTGTCGGGGCCGGCGATGTTGATCAGCCCGGCCGGATCGTCGATCGCCGCGCGGGTGACGGCCGTCGCGACGTCTGCGGAGGCGATGGGCTGGAACGCTCCGTGCGGCGCGCGAACAGTGTCGCCGTCGGCCATCGAATCCGCAATGCCGCCAACGAATTCGAAGAACTGCGTCGCGCGCACGATCGTGTTCGGGAATTCCGAGTCCTCGATCACCTTCTCCTGTGCGACCTTGGCCCGCATGTAGCCGCTGTCGGGCAATCGGTCGGCGCCCACGATCGAGAGCGCGACGTGGTGCTGTACGCCGGCGGCTCGCTCCGCTTCGAGGAGGTTGCGGGTCGAGGTGGTGAAAAACTCGAGCACGTCGTCGTCGGCCCAAGACGGGGAATTGGACACGTCCACCACGGTGTGGACACCGGCGACGGCCTCGGTGAGGCCTTCGCCGGTGATGGCGTTGACACCCGAGCGCGGCGAGGCGGGAACGGCTTCGTGGCCCAGGTCGGTGAGCATGGTGACAACCTGGGATCCGATCAGCCCGCTGCCACCGATAACCAAAACCTTCATGAGTACGCCCTCCCAGTTTTCCGATGAACTGCCGTACCCAGCATGGCTGGCGCGCGGCCCGTCCGGAACCCCTATGAGGCCGTTAACGCACGCGTGGACGGAAACCGTCGTCGGTGCTCGCGACCGAATAGCAGGCCGCGGTCGAGATGATCGTCGGCACGATCAGCGCGAGCACGAAGACGAATATGACGAACGCGCGGTTGGGGGTCGTCAGCCAGCCGATCGGAAGGCGCGCCAGGCTGACGGCAAGCCATGAGCCGGCGACGGCGAGGAACAGCGTTCCCACCGTGGCGACCTTGATCGACCGCAATGCCAATTGGGTCGGCTCGGCGGTGTTGGCCAGCGAGCGGTTCAGGGCCTTCGTACGGAAGTAGACCACCACGAAATCGAGCAGGATGGCCAGCGCGCAGAACGTCACGATCGACCCCGTCAGCCACAGCGCGGGCGGGTGCCCGAGCACGAAATGCAGGTAGTCGATGCTTGTCTCGCTCATGATCAACGTCGTCGCCATCGCGGCGCCGAAGGTCAGCCACCCGCCGAGGTCGGCGAGGAAACAGTAGGCGCGGATGTCCGCTGGATCTTCGGCGGGCACCTTGTTCACCGCGTGGCTGGCCAGCATCCAGCCCAGGCCGGCGAACAGTCCGGTGGTGCCGGCCGCGAGCATCCCGGTCGCCAGGTCGCCCTGGGTCCAGGCGATCGCGCAGATGCCCTGCCGGTCGCCGTTGTCGGGCGGGTGGGTGCCGCTGATGAGGCTGAACAGAAAGCTGTCCAACATCAGGATCAGCACCGCCGACGCGAACAGTGCCAGGGTGTGCACGCCTTCTCGGCTGTTGCGGTCGAACAGCAAAGCGATTGCGGTGATGAGGAATCCGCCGAGCACACCGGCGAGCTGTGACGTCGACGCCGCCGACGCGATCATGCTCCATTGGTCGGAGGTGCAGAAAGTATCGGGATTCATCGACGCCGCAATCCGTTGGCCAGGATCCGTTCGTTCACGCAGCAAACACTAATCCAGCAGTGGCAGGCCAATTCCGGGAAAGACTTAAATCAACTGCTTGACTTAACAGTCGCGTGCCCGATTAACTCGTCGGGTGGTCAACGAACTGGATGGCAAGGTCGCCATCGTCACCGGCGGGGCGTCGGGCATCGGTCGCGGCATCGTGGAACGGTTTCTTGCCGAGGGCGCCCGGGTCGTCGTCGCGGACGTCGAGGCCGAGATGGGCGAGCAGCTGGCTGCCACCCTGGGCCCCGGTGCGCTGTTCATCCGGACCGACGTCTCGGATCCCGAACAGGTGCAGGCGCTGGTCGCGACCACCGTCGAGAAGTTCGGCGGGCTGCACGTCATGGTGAACAACGCGGCGGTGTCCAGCCCCTTGCGTCGATTACTCGACGACGACCTGTCGGACTTCCACCGGATCATGGGCGTGAACGTCCTCGGCGTGATGGCCGGTACCCGAGACGCCGCCCGGCACATGGCCGAAAGCGGCGGCGGATCGATCATCAACCTCACTTCGATCGGCGGGATCCAGGCCGGCGGCGGGGTGATGATCTATCGGGCGTCGAAAGCGGCCGTCATCCAATTCACGAAGTCCGCGGCAATTGAGCTGGCGCGCTATGAGATTCGCGTCAACGCGATCGCGCCGGGCAGCATCCCCACGCCGATCCTGGGGAAGTCGGCGGCCGGGATGGACGCGGAGCAGCTGGCCCAGTTCGAGGCGAAGATCCGCCAGGGCATGCGAGACGACCGGCCGCTCAAGCGTGAGGGAACGACCGACGACGTCGCCCAGGCCGCGTTGTATTTCGCGGGCGATCGCTCGCTCTATGTCACCGGAACCGTGCTGCCGGTGGACGGCGGAACCTCGGCCGGCAAGGTGATGCCTTCGAAGAGGCGCGAGGGATGAGGTCTCGGCCCGAGCGCGCCGGTGCCGTCACGTCCGGCGCCGAGCACGACCGCAGCGTCACGCCGAAGGCCGCCGGGCAGACCCGAAATCATTTAAATCAAGCGCTTGACTTAAACCGTTCCAAGCGGTTGACTGGGCCAATGACCGCGGCAGGCAGGGCCGTTCGCACCGAACGGGCCAGCTCCACCCAGGAGGCGATCCTGGTGGCGGCCGAGCGACTGTATGCCGAGCACGGGATGTTCGCGGTGTCCAACCGCCAGGTCAGCGAGGCCGCGGGGCAGGGTAACAACGCCGCGGTGGGCTACCACTTCGGTACCAAGGCCGACCTGGTGCGTGCCATCGAGGAGAAGCACCGCGGACCCGTCGAGGAGCTGCGCGAGCAAATGGTGGTCGACCTGCGGGCGTCGGGCGACTCCGGTGAGCTACGCGCCTGGGTGGCGTGTCTGGTGCGCCCACTCACCGACCACCTCGAGGATCTCGGCAACCCGACCTGGTACGCGCGTTTCGCGGCGCAAGCGATGACCGATCCGGCCTACTACAACATCGTGGTCAAGGGTGCGCTCAGCTCTCCGTCGCTCGTCGAGGTGGTCGACGGTGTCAACCGCTGCTTGCCCAACCTGCCGGCCGATGTGCATTTCGAACGCAACGTCATGGCCCGAAACCTCTTGATGCACACCTGCGCCGATCGCGAGCGTGCGCTTGCCGCAGGCGCCCCGATGGCTCAGCCCTCTTGGCGCGCAGCCGCGTTCGGCCTCATCGACGCAATCGTGGGCCTGTGGCTGGCGCCGGTCACTCCGTACGAATGAAGAGCAAGCTGATGAAAGTTACTGTCGACCAGAACATTTGCGCGTCCTCGGGAAACTGCGTGATGAATGCACCCGAGGTGTTCGACCAGCGCGACGAGGACGGAGTGGTCATCCTGCTCAACGAGCACCCGTCCGCCGAGCAGACCGAAGGGGCCCGTCAGGCCGCCTCGGCGTGCCCAGCCCAGGCAATCTACATCGAGGATTGACATGTCAGACGCACTGACGAGCAGCACGGCCGAGGCCGTGTCAGAGATTCCCGACTACCCGATGGCCCGCGATGAGCGCTGCCCGTTCGCCCCACCCCCGGACGTCATGGCCCTGGCCCACGAGCGGCCACTGTCGCGGGTCCGGATCTGGGACGGCAGCACCCCGTGGCTCATCACGGGCTACGAGCAGGTGTGCGAGCTGTTCTCCGATTCCCGGGTCAGCGTTGACGACCGGGTGCCCGGCTTCCCGCATTGGAACGAAGGCATGCTGTCGACCGTGCACAAGCGGCCCCGGTCGGTGTTCACCGCCGACGGTGACGAGCACACCCGCTACCGGCGGATGCTGTCGAAACCGTTCACCTTCCGGCGCGTGGAAGGCCTGCGGCCCACGATTCAGCAGATCACCGATGACCACATCGACACGATGCTGGCCGGACCGCAGCCCGCGGATGTCGTTGCCGCCATTGCGCTTCCGGTCCCGTCCCTGGTGATCAGCCAGATGCTCGGCGTGCCTTACGAGGACGCCGAGATGTTCCAGGAGCACGCCTCGATGGGGCTGGCGCGCTATGCCACTGGCGCCGACACCGCCAAGGGTGCGATGAGCCTGCACAAGTATCTGGCCCAGCTGGTCGAAACCAAGATGGAGAAACCGGCGGAGGACGCGATCTCGGATCTGGCCGAACGCGTCAAGGCCGGCGAGCTCAGCGTCAAGGAGGCCGCACAGCTCGGTACCGGATTGCTGATCGCCGGGCACGAGACGACCGCGAACATGATTGGGCTCGGAGTGCTTGCGCTGCTTGAGAATCCCGATCAACTTGCCGTGGTCCGCGATGCCGAGGACCCGAAGGTTCTGGCCAGCGCGGTGGAGGAGCTGCTGCGGTACCTGAGCATCATCCAGAATGGGCAGCGTCGCGTTGCCGTCGACGACATCCACATCGCCGGCGAGACAATCCGCGCCGGCGAAGGCATCATCATCGACCTGGCTCCCGCGAACTGGGATCCCGACGTCTTTCCCGAGCCCGATCGGCTTTACGTGCACCGTGCCGGGGCCGACCGCAACGTCGCCTTCGGTTACGGCCGCCATCAGTGCGTGGGCCAGCAGCTCGCGCGGGCGGAACTGCAGATCGTGTTCCAGACGCTCTTGCGTCGCATCCCGACCATGAAACTGGCCGTGCCGTTCGACGAGATCCCGTTCAAGCACGACCGGCTCGCCTACGGCGTCTACGAACTCCCGGTGACCTGGTAAACGAAATCCATTGAGCACCAGCCCGAGATGATCACTTCCAAGCAGATCCGAATGGAGGGTCAATAATGTCAACGTCGACAACCACCGCCTCGCTCTACCCGCCCGGAGGCTACGGCGCTCCCAAGGATCGGCGTGGCCACGCCGTGGGCAGCGATGTCGGGCTTCCCGAGGGGACCGTCGTCTTCTCGGCCGACAACCACATCTCGCTGGCCGACGACATCTTCTTCGACCGCTTCCCGGATGACCTGAAGGACAAGGCGCCGCGGATCTGGTACGAGGACGGTGCCTACCAAGTCGGGCGCAAAGGACAGTCGTTCCTGCCGGGAGACTTCAGCGCCGTCCTGATGCAGTACGACGACCTGCCCGGCGCCGCAAGCACCAACATCGAGGCACGGATCCAGGAGCTGCGCGAGGACGGCGTCGAGAAGGAACTGGCGTTCCCCAACGCGATCTTGGCGCTCTTCCACTACCCGGACAAGAAACTTCGTGAACTGGCCTTCCGCATCTACAACGAGTACATCGCCGAGTTGCAGGAGCGGTCCAACGGCCACTTCTACGGCGCGGGCCTGATCAACTGGTGGGAACCCGAAGGTGCCAAGCGCACGCTGGCCGAATTGAAGTCGTTGGGACTCAAGACGTTCCTGCTGCCGCTGAACCCGGGCAAGGACGATGACGGCAACGTGATCGACTACGGCAGCACCGCGATGAAGCCGGTCTGGGACGAGATCGAAGCGGCCGGCCTGCCGGTGACCCATCACATCGGCGAAACCCCGCCGAAAACCCCATGCCAGTTCAACAGCGTGGTGGTCGGCATGATGATCAACGTCGACGGCTTCCGCGAGCAGTTCGCCAAGTACCTCTTCACCGGAATTCTCGACGACCACCCCGGGCTGCGGATCGGCTGGTTCGAGGGCGGGATCGCCTGGGTGCCTTGGGCGTTGCAAGATGCCGAGCATCTGGTGGCGTCCTATCAGCACATGTTCAACCGGCCGCTCGAGCACGACGTGCGCTACTACTGGGACACCCACATGACCGCGTCGTTCATGGTCGACCCGCTGGGCTTGCGGCTGATCGACGAGATCGGGGTGGACAGGGTGATGTGGTCCAGCGACTACCCGCACAACGAAAGCACATACGGCTATTCCGAGAAGTCGCTGAAGTCTGTCGTCGAGGCCGTCGGCCCGGCGAACGCGAAGAAGATCGTCAGCGACAACATCACGAAGTTCCTGGGCCTGTAGTGACGACCTTCGCGCAACTGGGCACCAGCACCGGTAACGGACTGGTGATTCCCGAAACAGCCGATCTGGCCCGCCTGCGTCGCGAGACCGGGGCCCGGCTGCGGTCGGCGATGGCCGAACGCGGCGTGGACGCGATGATCCTGCTGGGCAACAATGCCGTCGTCTACGCCACCGGCGCCAGCTGGCCACTCGGCGACGCCGGCCTGTCCTACGTCGAGCGACCGGTGGCCGTCGTGGTCGCCGGCGACGAATGGCCGCATCTGTTCCTGCCCTTCCGCGAGGGAGCGTCGCACGAATCCGACCTGCCCGCCGATCACTTGCACGGGCCGGTCTACCTCGAATTCGAAGAAGGCGTCGCCGATTTCGCGAGGACGATTGCCGACCTGATTCCGCCCGGTGCGGTGATCGCGGTCGACGAGTGCACGGGCGCGATGTCTCGTGCCGCAAACCTATTGTTCCCCGGTGGTGCTCCCGTGGACGCAGCGGCGATCGTCAGCGCGGCCAAGTCGGTCAAGACCCCGGACGAATTGTCGTGCATGCGCACCGCGATACGGATCACCGACGAAGCCATGGTGGAAGTCCAGAAACGGCTGGCCCCCGGAATCCGTCAGATCGATTTGTCGGCAAGCTTTCTGCGGCGCGCGTTCGAGCTGGGGGCCACGGCCAGCATGCTGGAGCCGATCTGGCAGGTGATGCCGCCGAGCAAGGCCGAGGGCGTATGGACCACGCACGGAGACCTGGCGCTGCCACTGCTGAGCACCGAGCGCGAGCTGGTCGAAGGTGACGTGTTGTGGACCGACGTTAGCATCACCTACCAGGGTTACTGCTCCGACTTCGGACGCACCTGGCTCGTCGGCCGCGACCCATCGCCGCGCCAGCAGGCGCAGTTCGACAAATGGTTCGAAATCATGAGCGCGGTGCTGAGCGTCGCCAAGGCCGGCGCCACCGCCGCCGACCTGGGACGGGCCGCGATCAAGGCCAACGGTGGCACCAAACCGTGGCTGCCGCACTTCTATCTGGGCCACGGCATCGGCGTCAACGCCGCCGAAATGCCAATGATCGGAACGGATCTCGGCCAAGAGTTCGACGAGAATTTCGTGCTCAAGTCCGGGATGGTGCTGGTCCTGGAGCCCGTGGTGTGGGAAGACGGCACCGGCGGCTACCGCAGCGAGGAGGTCCTGGTGATTACCGAGGAAGGCTGGATTCGTTTGACCAACTACCCGTATGACCCTTATGGCAACTGAAGTCCTGCCCGACGAGCGCACGCTGCGATCGGGCCGTCGGCAGCGGGCGCTGGACCAAATGGCCGCCCATGATCTCGATGTCCTGGTCCTCGGGCGGCAGGCCAACGTTCGCTATGTAACGGGCGCGCCGCAACTCTGGGTCGCGGGCACGCGACCGTTCGGCCCGAGCTGCGTGCTGGTGCGCGAGACCGGTGCGGTGCACCTACTGAGCACGTGGGACGAGGGCATCCCCGAGGACATCCCGCACGAGAACCTCTACGGCATCTCGTGGAATCCGATGAACACGATGTCGGCGCTAGAGCGCATCCCGGGTGCGGCAACCGCTCGGCGGGTCGGAACCGACGCGCTTTCACCGGTTTTCGCGCAACTGTTGCCGACGGCGTTCCCCAATGCGCAACTGGTGGACGGCGAGCTGGCGATGCGGGCCGCGCGCCGGATCAAGACGGCCGAGGAGATTGCCGCGCTGCGGCACTCCGTCGCGGTCGTCGAGTCGGCTCTTGCGGCTGCGGTATCGGAGTTGCGGCCGGGGGTCAGCGAACAAGCTCTGGCCGGAGTCCTGCTGGAGGCCTCGGCGGCCGGCGGAGTGAGCACGCCCTCGAATCAAGATGTCGCATGGGTGACTTCGCGCACGCACCCGTGGCGCCGGGCCGACGGTGACGGCCGTATCCAGGACGGCGATCTGGTGGCATTCTCCGCCGGAGTGCTGGCCGGCGGCTATGTCGGCGAGGTCGGACGGACCTGGCCGGCTGATCGCAAGCATGCACCCAACGGCGCCGCCGCATTATACGCGCGCTGGGAAGGCCTGTGGGGCAGGCTGATTGCCGCCTGCCAGCCCGGTGCCGGAGCCGGCGAACTGCTGGCCGCTTACCGGGCTGCCGGGGAGCCGGAGCCGCCGATGCCGGTGGCCCGCGGCCTCGGCATGGGGTTCGACCCACCCGTCGTCTCCAAACACCTGCCCTCGACCGCGGCCGAGGAGCGGTTGGAGCCGGGGATGGTGCTCGCAGTGACCGGCTACGTCTGGGCCGAAGGAGTCGGCGCGGTATTCGGGCGGGAAGCGGTCCTGATCACCGCCGACGGTCCCGAAGTGCTTACCGCGAGCCCGTCCTGGCAGCCGTAGCCGTGCCTGAGCCCTCGGAGCCGGCGGCCGAAGAGATCGTCCGGTACCACAAAGACGCGACGACGCGGATCGCGACGATCACGTTCGACCGGCCGGACTATCTCAACGCGCCGACGATCGCCGCGCGGCTGCGCTACGCGGAGTTGTTGCACCAGGCCGGCATTGACGACGACGTCAAAGTCCTGGTGATTCGCGGAGCCGGCGACGATCTCGGCTCGGGCGCGGACCTGACCGAGGTGCTGCGGGTCCGCGATGCGGCCGACCAAGGCCCACGACTTGCCGAATACCGGATCAGCCCCGACGACGTCAGATATCCGCCGCAAGGGTCGTTTCGCAACGGCGCGACCCTGGGCCAGTGGTACGCCAACCCGAACTCCGGCATCCGCGGCCTGCAGGACTTCAAGAAAATCAGCATCCTCGAGGCCAAGGGCTACTGCTACGGCTGGCACTTCTACCAGGCGGCCGACGCCGATCTGGTCATTTCCAGCGACGACGCGTTGTTCGGGCATCCGTCGTTCCGGTACTACGGCTGGGGCCCCCGCATGTGGTGGTGGGCGCAGACGATGGGCATCCGCAAGTTCCAGGAAATGGTGTTCACCGGACGGGCTTTCACCGCGGATGAGATGTACGACTGCAACTTTCTCAACAGTGTGGTGCCCCGGGACGAACTCGAGGCAGAAGTCGCGAAGTACGCGCAGGCGTGCGCCCGCAATCGCCCCACCGACACCGTCTTCATGCAGAAGGTCTTCTTCGAAATCATGAAGCAGTTCCAGGGCGAGTACCTGGGCAGCATGCTCAGCGGCGTCTTCGAATCGATGGGCGGCAGCGTCCGTCCGGACAGTGGCGACGAGCTGACGATCGATGACGCCATCAAACAGGGGTTGGGCGAGGCGGTCAGAGACAACGACACCAAGTTCCCCGACGACTGGGCGCTGAGCAAGAAAGCCCGCAAGAAGGCACGTGCCGCAAAGGCCACCAAAGCGAAGAAAAAGAAATAGTGGCGCCCGTCGAACCGCCACTGACCGGGTATACCGTCGTCGATCTGTCCACCGGCATCGCCGGTGCCTATTGCACCAAACTGCTGGCCGACGGCGGTGCCGTCGTCGTCAAAGTCGAAGCACCAGAAGGGGACCCGCTGCGCGGGTGGTCGGCGTCCGGCGCTCCCGTTCCGCCCGACGGTGACGGCGCGTTGTTCGGTTTCCTGGCCGGTGCGAAACACAGCGTGGTCGCCGACGTCGCCCAGGACGCCGAACTGGTGAACCGGCTGCTGGCATCGGCGGACGCGGTGATCTGGTCGGCTGGTTCGAAAGTCGCTGAGCACCCGGAGTTTTCACCGCAGGCCCTGCATCGCCGCCATCCGCATCTCACCGTCACCGCGATCACACCGTTCGGGCTGGAAGGCCCTTGGCGAGACCGCGCCGCGACCGAGTTCACGCTGCAGGCGTGGTCGGGCGGGATCGTCGGGCTCGGACGTGGCGACCAGGAGCGGGCGCCCGTCTTCGTCGGCGGGCAGGCCGGCGAGTACCTGGCCGGCGTCTATGCGAGTGTGGCCACCCTGACGTCGCGATGGCGCCGGAACGACGGCGGTGCCGGCGAATTGCTCGACCTGTCGATGCTGGAAACCCAGGTCCTGTGTCTGACCTACTACCCGGTGACCTACTTCGAACTGCTTGGCCGACCGTGGCGGGACACGCGGCGGCCCACCATTCCGGGGGTGGCTCAGGCGAAGGACGGCCTGGTGGATCTCGGGTGTGGCACGGCGCAGCAGTGGTTCGACTTGTGCGCGATGGTGGGTCATCCGGAGTGGATCGACGAGGAGTCGCCGCTGTCGATCACCGAGCTGGCCAACGTCTACGCCGACGAGATCTTCGAATGGGTGGCCGCGACCCCGGTCGACGAAATCCGGGAACTGGCCTCGGCGTTCCGGATTCCCAACGCGCCGGTCGCCAACGGCGCGAATGTCACCTCGTTCGATCAATTCGTGGAGCGCGGTTCGTTCGTGCGCAATCCGGGCGGCTTCTGGCAGCCGGCTCACCCGTATCGGATGCGGCCCGCACAACTGCGCAGCCCGCAACCGGCGCCGCGGCTCGGGGAGCACACCGAGCACTACCGCGCCGCGAACCTGCCACCGCGGCCCGCGCCGACCGGAACGGCAAAGCCGTTGCCGTTCATTGGACTTCGGGTGCTGGACATGACGACGTTCTGGGCGGGTCCCTGCGGCACCCACTTTCTGGCCATGCTCGGTGCCGAAGTCATCCACGTCGAGTCCACCCGTCGTCCGGATGGCACCCGGCTGATCGCCGGCATACCGGTCACCGAGGAGCAGTGGTGGGAGAAGTCGCCGATCTTCGAGGCGCTGAACACCAACAAGAAGAGCCTGACGCTGGACCTGCAGAGCTCGCGGGGCCGGGAGCTGCTGCGGGATCTGATCGCTACCTGCGACGTGATCGTGGAAAACTTCACGCCTCGGGTGCTGGACCAGATCGGTCTGGATTTTGCTGCCGTTCAATCGATTCGGCCGGATGTGGTGATGGTGCGGATGCCCGGTTTCGGCCTCGACGGGCCGTGGCGCGACAACCCTGCCTTCGCGTACGTGATCGAAGCCGCATCCGGGGTCAGCTGGCTCACCGGCTACCCGGACCGCACGCCGTATGACCCGTATTCGATCGGCGATCCCAACGCCGGTGTGCACGCGCTCAACGCGATATTGCTGGCGCTCGAGCATCGCCGCCGCACCGGCGAGGGTGTGTTCGTGGAAGCGGCGATGGTCGATGCGGCGCTGAGCATTTCCGCCGAGCAGGTCATCGAGTACTCGGCGTACGGGGCGCTGCTGGAGCGCGACGGCAACCACGGTCCGGCGGCGGTGCCCCAGAATCTCTACCGCAGTGCCGACATCGACGAGTTCGGCCGGCTCGACAGCTGGGTCGCCGTTGCGGTGGCCACCGACGGGCAGTGGGAAAGTTTATCCCGGGCGCTCGGATCACCCTCCTGGGCAACCGATCCCGCGTTATCGACTGAGGCCGGCCGGCGGGCGCACCAGGATTGCGTCGACGAACACCTGGCCGCCTGGTGCGAGAACCGTACCCGCGACGACATTGTGGCAACGTTGTGGGACGCCGGTGTCCCGGTGGCCAAGGTCATGCAACCACATCGGCAGACCGAGCTGGAACAGCTGACATTTCGCGGTTTCTTCGAAGAAGCCGATCATCCGGTGAACGGTCGGGCGAGGCTGAGCACCGTGCCGATGAGATTTTCCGACGGGCCCCGGGTGTTTCACGCTCGTCCCGCACCCACACTCGGGCAGCACAACCATGAGGTGCTCGCTGAGTTGGGCTTGAACCCGACGGATATCGCGGACCTGGAAGCCGCCGGAGTCATCGGCGTAACGCCCGCAATGCGGTCGGGCTAGTGCTTCCAGCCTTCGGCGGCCTGGTCGTCGAAGGTGTGGTCGATGCGTTCGAACCGGCGCTTGACCGAGGCCCGAGCCGCCTCGTGCGGCAGGATGTACAACCGGTTCGCCAGAATCGCATCGGCGGTCAACCGCGCGACTTCGCCGACCGTCACGCCTTGATCCTGCGTCGGCGGCAGCGGCCCGAAGCTCTCCGTCAGATCAGGCGTCGAGGCGAGTCCATAGTCCGCGCCGCGAATGCGTTCGGAGTTGGAGACCAGCTTCGTTTCGATGACCATCGGGCACAGCACCGAAACGCCGATCCCGTTGTCCTTGACCTCGCGAGCCAGCGTTTCGGCCAGGCCGACAACGCCATACTTGGCGACACCGTACGCCCCGAGGCCGGCGTTGGGCACCAGCCCGGCGAAGGATGCGGTGAAGGCGATGTGACCGCCCTTGCCCTGCTCGATCAGCCTCGGAACGAACGCCTCGACGGCGTGGATCGAACCCCACAAATCGATGTCGATCACCCAGCGCCAGTCCTCGTGGGTCATGGCGGCGAGCGGGCCCGCGACGACGATGCCGGCATTACTGAAGACGATGTCGACCTGGCCGAGCAGTCGGAACGCCTCGTCCGCGAGGTGAACCATCTCCTCGACGTGCCGCACGTCGCACTCCACGCCGTGCGCGTCGGCGCCCTCGCTCTTGAGGTGTGCCACGGCATGTTCCAGCGTGGACTTGTCGACATCGGCCAGCACGATGCGGGCGCCGCGACGGGCGAACTCGGTAGCGGTGGCCAAGCCGATTCCGCTTGCACCGCCGGTGATCACTGCCCCGCGTCCCTCGAATCCGTCCATGGAATCCGAGGGTATTCCTGCCGCTCCGGCCGGCTGACCGCGGTCTCATCGAGGGTGTGAGGGACCCCCATATAGATAGGGCACTAACTATTAGGCTACGATGTAAACATGACCACGCTGACCACCCGCGAGATCGATCCGCTCGCCCTAGAACACCAGGTGTGCTTCGCGTTGGCGACCACAAATCGCGCGGTGCTGGCGGTGTACCGACCGCTATTGGAGCCGCTGGGTCTGACCCATCCGCAATATCTGGTGATGCTGGCGCTGTGGGATCATCGGAAGGCGGCGAACGAGTCCCCGCTGTCGGTCAAGCAGATCGCGACCGCCTTGCAGATGGAGTCGGCCACGCTGTCGCCGATGCTCAAACGGTTGGAGGGACTTGGCTTGATCACCCGCGCCAAGAACGTCGTCGACGAGCGCAGTACCGATGTCACGCTCACCGAGCGCGGAATCGCCCTGCGCGAGCGCGCACTTGAGATTCCGCCCGCCGTCGTCGAACGGCTGGGTGTCGAATTGACCGAACTCGAGAACCTGCACCAGGTCCTGACCCGAATCAACGCGGCCGCCGTGGCGGCGGGCGCATTGCAATCCTGAGGAGTCACCATGACCGCCACGAAACCCAATCTGTGGCAACGCATCGGCTATGCCTACGGCCGGCGCCTGCCGGATTCGATGCGCAGCTGGGTCGCCAACGATCTGGCCGGCCCGGGAGCCATCCGCCGGCACATGATCAGGTGGGCGATACCTCCCCTGCTCGTGCTCGCCCCCTTCTGGCTGCTGCCGGCCTCGCTCTATGTGCACACGGAGATGACCGTGCCCCTGTACGCGTGGGCGTTGGTGGTTAACTTTGCGCTGAACAAGGTTTGGCGCCGTCACCGGTTGGCGGTCCATGGTTTGGATCCGAACCTGGTCGACGTGATCAACCGTCAGAAACAGGCCCGGATGCATGAGGACTACGCCCGCCGTTACGGGCCGCGGCCAGCCGAGGCCGAATGGCAGGCCAACAGCAGCCCGTTCTAGCGGCTACTTGAGGCAGCTGCCACCGTCGACGGGCAGCGTGACGCCGGTGATGTACCGGGCCTCGTCGGATGCCAGGAACAGCACCGCGTTGGCGATGTCCTCGGGCTCGACCCAGCCGATCGGCAGGGTGTGCATCAGCTGGCCGACCACCTTCATGTCGTCGGGCCCCGGGTTCTCCAGATCGGGACGGAACAGCTTCATCGTGCCCTCGTTCATGAACAGCGGAGTGTTCACGTTGGTCGGGTGCACGGAGTTGACGCGGATGTTCTGCGCGCCGAGCTCGACGGCGAAGGTACGCATCAAGCCCACCACACCGTGCTTGGCGGCGACATAGTGCCCGGTGTGCGGATAGGCCTTGAGACCGCCGACCGAGCTGGTCAGGATGATCGAACCACCGTTGCCGCCCGCGAGGATATGCGGCACACCGGCTTTCACCGTCTTCCACACGCCGGCGAGGTTGATGTCGATCATCGCGGTCCAGTCGGCTTCGCTGGTCTTGTCCAGCGTCTGGCCACCGTTGCCGATGCCCGCGTTGGCGACGATGATGTCGAGCTTGCCGAGCTGCTCGACTCCGGTGTCCACGGCGGACTTCAGCGCGTCGTAATCCCGGACATCGACCTCGGCGGTGTAGATCCGCCGGTTCTGTGCCTTCACCAGGTCCGCGGTCTCGGCCAGATCCTCCGGCGTGGAGGCGGCGATCAGATCGACGGTATCGATCTTCTTGCAGATGTCCACCGCGATGATGTCGGCGCCCTCCTGGGCCAACCGCACCGCATGTGCACGGCCCTGGCCACGCGCCGCCCCGGTGACGAAAGCAACTTTGCCTTCAACACGTCCGGTCATCACTACCTCAATTCCTGACTTGATTTCTTTGACAGAATCCGCGGATCTTGGGCTCAAGTGCATTGACCTTGCGCGGAGTAAACATGCGGGACAACAACTTACGGCGAATGTCCTGGATCGGCGGATCCTCGAAAATGACCGTCCCCGGCGGGATTTCGATGTTGGCTTTGACCATATCCAGGATCGCGCCCCTGGCGGCGATCAGCCCCACGTCGTACGGGTCGAAGTAGACATCGCTGGTCGCGCTGACTGTCACGGGTAATCAATCGCCTCTCGCAGGAACCACGTACACCCGCTCCCAGGGGCGGGAGGGCGCCGCCACTGAACTCTGTCATCACCCGGGAACGGGTGTCAACGGCGAATCCGTTTCGGCTACTTGTAGTTCTAGATATTAGAGAACCTGATTCTCGCCAAGCAAATCAGGTGCGCTATTTGCTCAGGTCAGGCGATGGCCGACGCGTTTCGCGGCAGGTGTCAGGCGACGAATCCGGCAGAGCAGAAGTCCCAGACCTCGTCAGCGGTGATCGGATGAATCGTCGCATCGTCGGAGCCGCCGCTGGACTGAGCGATGAACATCACCGTCTGCATCGTCATCGCAGCAATGCGGCGAGGATTGAGCCCTTCGCGCAACTTGCCTGCGTCGCAAGCCGCTTCCATGAGCTCGGTCAGCAATGCCAGCAGCGGTGCATGGGCGATCTTGACCTCAGCGGGGTGTGTTACCAGCAACCGCGGGGCAAAGTCGGTGAACAGCGGGCGTTTGGCCGTGGGGTCCGGACGTGAGGCCTCGTACAACAGCTCCACGGCTACCTTGAGCCGCTCGAGCGGGTCGGAGTGGCTTTCGGTAGCGGCCCGGATCTGGTCGGCCGACCGGCTCAGCGCATCCTCGAACAACGCGAGCAACAGCTCGTGCTTGCCGTCAAACTGCAGGTAAAAGCTCCGCAGTGACTGGCGGGAGCGGTCCACGACCTCCTGGACGGTAAAGTCTGTGCTGCCCTTTTCGATGATGATGGCCTGCGCCGCGTCGAGGAAGCGCTGAACGCGCTGCGCCGCACGCAGTTTCGCCGTTTTGATTGATCGCTCGACGGCGCGCTGTTTCCAGGCCGGCTCTTCGCTTGGGTTGGTCACGGAAGGCTCGGACGATTGCCGCGAGGGGAGAACATGGTTGGACTCTACCGGAGAACGCCGTGACATCGCTGCGCTCGACCCCCTCTCGGACCATATGGCGGAGATTGTAACTTTCTTGACACGAGAATACTATTCTCCTAGACGTGTGTATAGAAGCGGAATCGCAAGAGTGAACCGCGCCATCGGCGGAAACCCGGATCTACCGATAATCCACGCGCTAGCGAATCTCAAGGGAGTGCTGTGCAGCTGACCTTTGACAGCGACGTCGAGGATTTCCGCGCGGAGTTCGCGGCCTTCCTGGACGCGAATCCGCTCGACGCGGCGCAGACGGGCGAACGGCCGCAATCGAGTTCGGACATTCCGCAGTGGGCCCGTCGCTGGCAGCGGTTGCTGTTCGACAACGGGTGGCTGGTACCCGGGAACCCCCCGGAGTTCGGCGGTCGGAATGCCACGCTGCTGCAGCAATACGTGTACCTCGAGGAGTTGTCGCGGCGGCGGATCTATCAAAGTTTCAATCCGCAGGGCGTGGGCATCATCGCGGCGTCATTGCTGTCGTTCGGGACGCCGGAACAAAAGCAGCGCTGGGCAGTGCCGATTCTGCGCGCGGAGATGACGGCATCGCTGGGAATGAGCGAGCCCGGCGCGGGCTCCGATCTCGCCTCGCTGAAGACGCGCGCGGTGCTTGACGGTGACCAGTTCGTCGTCAACGGGCAGAAGGTGTGGACGTCGGGTGCCCATCACGCCGACGTGCTGCTGACGTTCGTGCGCACCGACCCCGATGCGCCAAAACACAAGGGAATCAGCGCTTTACTGATTCCGACCGACACGCCCGGTGTGGTGCGTCGTCCGTTCGCCTCGGTGGCCGACATCGAAGACGTCGACTTCAACGAGGTCTTCTTCACCGACGTGCGAGTGCCGGCCGAGAACTTGGTCGGCGAGCTCAATGCGGGCTGGCGCGTCGCGACCGGTTCACTCGGCCACGAACGCGCCATGCTGTGGCTGGACTACGCCGACATGCTGCACGCGCTGACCGTCGAGTCCAGCCCTACCGGACCCGTGCAGCGGGATCGCTACGCCACGCTGGTGATGGACTTTTACGCGATGCGATTGCTGGGGTCGGCGACCTTGGCCAAAGCCGCGCGTGGCCACGAAGATGTGCCCGCGCAGTCGGTGCTCAAGCTGCTCGGTTCGGAGGCCATGCAACGCGCGTGCGAGGACGCCCTGAACGCCAAGGGGGGCGACGGGCTGGTGTTGCGCGGGGTCACCGCTGGATTCGCCCCACTCAACCTGGACAGCCATTACGGCAGCTGGTTTGACCGCTACACGCGCACCTTCGCCGCGACCATCGCCGGCGGCACGTCCGAAGTTCAGCGCAACATCATCGCCGAACGAGTCCTGGGACTGCCCCGGGGCTAGCAGTTAGTGGTGGCGGGGTTGTCCAGGCATCGCTGCAAACGGTCCGGATCCTGGGTGTCCAGCCACGAGTAGTAGCCGATGGCGATGAGCCCGGCGACGATCGCCACCGTGCCTAACACCATGCCGGCTACCGCGGCCCGGGGATTGGTGGCCTCACCGCGGCCCGCCCGCCGGCGGGCGATGTCGCCCGTGATCAGCGCCGCGATACCCAACGGCACCCCGATCAGCAACCAGCAGGTGGCGAGTGCCAACCCGCCCAGGACCACCGCGGCGACGCCGGCCTGATTTCGAGGTTCCACGTGATAGCGCATGTGCGCTAATACTAGGCAATGCGCGCCCGCGCGCGACTCGCAGGCGCTACAGCTGCACCAGCCGCGGCGCAGATCCCTTGGCCCGCAAGGCTACTCCGGCCTGTGAGGTCAGTTCCCGGGCGCTGCCGAGCAGGTTGTCCAGAATCAGCGACCGTTTGATGTGGTGGTGAAGCCGGTGTTCGGCCGTGAAACCGATCCCGCCGAGCACTTGCTGACAGTGGCGCGCCGCGGTCAGCGCGGCCTGACCGGCCGCCGCTTTGGCCAGCAAGCTGGTCAGGTCGTCGGGGTCGTCGGATGCGGCGGTGGCGGCGTGCAGGGTCGCCTCGGCGCCCTCGATCGCGACCAGTGTCTCGGCCAGCCGGGGCCGGGTCGCCTGAAACGAGCTGATGTGGCGGCCGAACTGCACTCGGTCCAGGGCGTGCTGGCGCGCTAGTGCGAGCATCGCGCGGCTGGTACCCACCAGCCACCAGCCCAGTGCTTGCCGGCCGGCGGCCAGCCCCGCTTGCGCAGCTGAATCACCTTCTGCGACAGGATGTATCGGCAAGTCGTTGTCGATAGCCGAACTTGGGATGTCGTCGCGCTTCCACACCACCCAGGAATCTCCGGCGAACGGGAGCGGGGTGAGGCCGCCGGGGGACCGTCCGGCCGCGCGCAGCACCACGTCGTTAAGCACGGGCGCGTGCGCGCCGGTCTCGCCGAGCAGGCGGAACACCAACGGTATTGCGATATCTGGGATTTCGTCCAACATGTCGTGCCAGCCGAGGTCCGTCAGCGCCGCATCGAGCATGGCGCCGGAAGACGAGCCCATCGCGGTGCGCACCGACTCGGCCAGTAACCGCAGTTCCTCGGAGTGGTCCATGATCACTCCTTTCCGAGGTCGAGGAGCCGGCGGGCGATGATGTTGCGCTGAATCTCGGCGGTCCCGCCGTAAATGGTCGAGGCACGCGAGTACAGGTACTCCGCGCGCCACGGCGTGTCGTCGAGCTCGAGGTCGCCGGGCAGCAGGTCGCGCACGGTGTCGTACAGCCGTTGTTCGGCGGAGGCCAGCAGCACCTTGTCGATGGAGGTGTCGGGGCCCAAGCGGGCGCCGTCGCGCAGCCGGTACTGGGTGGCACGCGAGCGGCACCGCAGCGTGTGCAGCGCGAGATAAGCTGCACCCAAATCATATTCGTCGTGGCCGCCGTGCTGGCTGCCGCCGGAGACCTCGGCGATGAGCGCATCGAAGCGCGAGTAGAGGTAGGCGATGCGCTGCCAGAAGCAGGTGGACCGCTCGAAGGGGAGCAGATCCATCGCGAGTTTCCAGCCGTCGCCCGGCTGGCCGAGCATCCGGCTCGACGGGATCACCACGTCGTCGTAGTACACCTCGCAGAACTCGTCGACGCCGTGCATGGTGCGCAGCGGGCGGATGGTGATCCCGGGGGTGTCGAGATCGACGAAGAATGCGGTGATGCCGTCATGGCCGGGCCCGGTGCGAGTCAGCAGAACGCAGCGGGTGGAGAACTGGGCGAAGCTGGTCCAGACCTTCTGCCCGTTGACGATCCAGTTGTCGCCGTCCGGAACAGCCCGAGTGGTCAGCGAGGCCAAGTCGCTGCCGGAACCGGGTTCGGAAAAGCCTTGGCACCATTGTTCTTCGCCGCGCAGCAGCCGCGGCACCATCGCCGCGGCCAGTTCGGGAGGGGCGTAGTCGATCATAGTGGGTGTCAACACCTCGAGCATCGAATACGGGCCGGGCTCGGCCAACCGCCGGCCCACCACCTCTTCGCCGACGATCGCGCGCAGCAGCGCCGGCCCGCCCAGCCCGCCGACCTCCTCCGCCCAGCCGTAGCGCATCCAGCCGGCGTCGTACAACGCCCGGCTGACGCGGCGGAACTGCAGCATGTGCCCCTGCAGCGAGTGGTCGGGTCCGGGCGTTAAGTCGTTCTCGTCGAGCCACTTACGCAGACCCGACCGGAACTCCTCGACATTCACGGCTCGGCTTTCAGGGCTGCGGACGGCCGATGGCGTGCGGACGTCCGGAGTCGTGCACACCGCTGCGGCGAATGAACGTCATGGCGCGGGTCTTGAGTCGCCAGCCTTCCGCGGTCCGCAGGTAGGTGTCGCGGTAATAGCCGATCCGCATGTCATGCGTCGAGCCGTCGATGAAGCACAACGGCTGGGTGCCACTCGCCGAGTCGCCGTCGAGATTCTCGACCAAGGCAGTTCCGGTGAGGAACAAGCCCTTTGGTGCGGCGGCCACCAGCTCGGGAAACCTGTCCAGCTGATAGGTGGAGCCGAACGCGCTGTAGGTCCCGTCCGGGGTGAAGACGCCGATCAGGCCGTCGATGTCTTCTTGGGTGATGGTGACGGCGTAGCGGGCGAGCAGCTGCTGAATCTCGACCAGATCGTCAGTTCTGGTTGGCTGTGTTGGCATAGACCTTGCCGCCTTTCATGACAAAGCTGACGCGTTGGGTAACGGTGATGTCTTCCAACGGGTTTCCCGGTACCGCGATGATATCCGCGAGCTGACCCGACGCCAGCCGGCCCCGGTCGGTCTTGTTGATCAGCTCTGCGGCGGTGGTGGTTGCGGCCCGCAGCACCGCCAGCGGCGGCATGCCCCATTCGACCAGCGTGACAAGTTCGTCGGCGTTTCGGCCGTGGGGAATCGCGGGCGCATCGGTGCCAACCGCGATCTTGACCCCGGCTTCATAGGCGGCCTTGATCGATGTCTCTGCCTTGGGGAACATCTCGGCGGCCTTGTCCTGCAATTCCTTCGGAGCGCGGGACACATCCATCGCCTGAGCGAGTCTGCGGGTGGTCACCAGGAACCGGTCGTTGTCGACCAGCATCTGAATCGCCTCGTCGTCCATCAGGAAGCCGTGTTCGATGCAGTCGATACCGCACGCGACCGCGTGCTTGACCGCCTCCGCGCCGTGCGTGTGTGCCGCGACGCGCAACCCGCGCCGGTGCGCCTCGTCGACGATCGCGCGCAGTTCTTCGTCCGAATAGTGTTGTGCGCCGGCCTCACCGGTCAACGACATGACACCGCCGGAGACACAAACCTTGATCAGCTGGGCACCGTGCTTGATCTGGTAGCGCACCGCCTTGCGGATCTCGTCGACGCCGTTGGCGATGCCCTCTTCGACCGTGAGCTGTAACGCACCCGGCATGAAGGCGGCGAACATCGTCGGGTCCAGGTGCCCGCCGGTGGGCGTGATCGCGTGTCCGGCCGGGACGATTCGGGGTCCGTCGATCCACCCCGCGTCGATGGCCTTACTCAGCGCGACGTCGAGCAGGTAGCCGCCGGTTTTCACGAACAGGCCCAGGTTGCGCACGGTGGTGAAACCCGCACGCAGGGTGCGCCGGGCGTTGCCGACCGCACGCAGCACTCGCGTCGGGGGATCGTCTTGCACCTGGGACAGCCCCGGCGTCTCACCGCGCCCGCCCATCAGGAGGTTGACCTCCATGTCCATCAGGCCGGGCAGCAGGATCTGATCGCCGAGATCGATTATCTCGCCTTCGGGTTCGCCACCGACGCCGACGATCCGGTCTTCCTCGATCTTCACGATGCCGGGCGAGACGATTTCGCCGGCGTCGACGTCAAGCAGTCCGGCGGCCTTGAGCGTCTGCACCGCTCAGATCACCGGTTCCCGAATGACTTCGACCCACGCGGCGCCGCTGTCGGGAACGCGCGGCTGCTTCCATGCCTCGATCGGGAAGGACACCATGACCAACGACTGCATGATGTGCATCAGGCTTTTCGCGTCGTCGGGCAGGTCGTTGAGCGGGAACTTGTCGCAGTACGCGATGGCGTCGTTGAGCTTCGGGAACGCGACGTCATAGAACGCCTGCATCTCGGGCATCGTCGAGGCCAGCCGCTTGGCGTAGCGCTCGGGCTCGGTGGCCAGATCCCACTCCAAAAACGGCTCCAGGGCAGCGAATTCAGACGGTAACGCCATTGCGCTGGTACTCCTTCACGTAGTCACCGGTGGTCTTGTGCAGGTGGCGGATCAGGACTTCCTGGTCGCACAGCAAGAACTCCTTGACGGCGCGGGTGCCGATCATGGTCTGGGTTGCCTCCAAGGTGTTGGCGTCCTGCAACGCATACTCCTTGAAGGTTACGGCGGCCAACTCCTGAGCCAGGCGCTCCCGCGCATTGCGCGGCGGAACGAAATACAGCGACGACTCGAAGATGTGCTTGTCCACCGCGGTAGGCCAGTAGTGGTAGGTCAGATACCAGCCAGGTTCCCAGATCAGCAGCATGAAGTTCGGGTAGAACAGCCACGAGTCGATGCCCCACTGCGGGACCCTCTTCACGTTGACGCCCGGCGGCAGCTCGAAATTCTGCATCAGCTCGGGCTTGTCCCACGGGCCGAACAAACCGCTGCGCAGCACCTGGTCCAGGGGCTTGACCATGCTCATGTCCGCCGGCGGCGCCTGACCACCCCAGGTCGACTGCAGGCTGTGCGGGCCGGCCACTTCGTAGTGCAGTGCCTCGTAGCCGTACTTCTGGATCTTGGCGGCCTCCTCCTTGGTGTACTGCCCCTGGTGCAGGATCGGCGCGTGGTAGAACTCGACGAACGCGTCGATGAACAGCTTCCAGTTGCTGCCGACCTCGGCCCGGTACGAGTACGTTTCGGTCATCTCGCTGAAGGGGTAGCCCTCGATGCTCTTGGCCAGCGGCCCGAGGTAGTCGGTGAGCGGCGCCGCGTTGTCGTCGAAGTTGATGAAGATGAAGCCTTCCCACACCTCGCAGCGAACCGGTGCCAGACCGTACTGACTCTTGTCGAGGTTGAAGAACTCGTCTTCTTGTTGGACGAAGGTCAGATCGCCGTCCAGGCTGTAGCGCCAGGCGTGGTACTTGCAGGTGAACTGCCGACAGGTGCCGGAGGTCTCCTCGTTGGGAAAGTCGTTCCACACCAACTTGTTTCCGCGGTGCCGGCAGACGTTGTGGTAGGCCTTGACCGTTCCGTCCTTGGTCTTGGTGATGATCACCGAGGTGCCCTTGCCGACCGACGGCAGTTCCCTGGTGAAGTAGCTGCCCGTCTTGGGCAGCCGCTCGACCCGGCCGACGTTGAGCCAGGTCTTTTTGAAGATCGCGTCGCGCTCGGCTTCGAAGAACGCCGGGTCGATCGAGTCGGTGTAGTCGACCGGCGCGGTCCCCAGCTCGGGGTAGTTTTCTGTCCAGCTGCCGGCGGCCGGCTTGGGGAAGTGGGCCACGTTATCAACCTCTCTTGTCTAGGTCTTGCCGCCGGATTCGGCGGCCTGTTCGAGCTCTACGCCAAAAGTGTTGAAAGCCATGGCCAGCAGGCCATAGCAGCCGACAGTGAAGACGAAATCCATGCGCTGCTGGTCGTTGAGGCGTTCACCGAGCGCCGCCCAGGTTTGGTCGGACAGCTGGGACTGTTCCTCGAGTTCGTCGACCGCGGTCAGCACCGTGCGGTCGAACTGATCTGTGGCCTCGCCCCGGCGGACGTCGTCGATCTGCTCGTCGGTGATGCCCTCCGCCTTGGCCATGCTGACGTGGTGCGACCACTCGTAGGCGCACTCGCGGCGATGGGCGACGCGCAGGATGGCCAGTTCGCGGATGCGGGCCGGCAGCGTCGATGTCATCAGCAGATGGACGTTGAATCGGAGGAACGCCTTGGCCAGGGGCGGGTGGTGGGCCAGCGTGGACAGTGCGTTATTGGTGTCCGCGCCCCGCATCGCCGAGAGTGCCTGCTGGGTAGCCTCGTCCCACTGATCCGCGGGCAGCGGCGACAAGCGCATCAACGGCTTCCTCTCGGTGAAAGAGAATCATATTCTCATTTACAACCAACAGACTTGCACGATTCGCTCGGTTGGTCAATGCCAACGGGTAGTGCACCGCAGCCGGCCGAGAACCTCGCCGCCGCACACCGGTATGTCGGGAGTGCCGGGCGACACCGCTGCGGGCGCAGCTGAACAAAGTTTTGGTTCATTCTTTGGAGTCAGGGCCGGTGCTGGCCTTTCTGTGATGGCGTAGTCGCACGTGAGAGGTCAATCGGGGCTCGAATGGGGTGTGCCGGAACAGGCCCTCGATTGCTCGTCCAGTCCTGTGGATGTTGATTCTCGCCTGGCGAGAAGCTAGTTTTCAGAGGTAGCGGGGCGAGACGACAGCCGATGCCCTTGGAGCAGACTGCACGTGGATCCGATGGAGAGGGAAGCTCATGAACAAAGAAGACATGATGCTGATCAGCGTCGACGACCACACCGTCGAACCGCCCGACATGTTCAAGAACCACCTGCCGAAGAAGTACCAGGACGACGCACCGCGGCTGGTGCACAACGATGATGGTTCGGACATGTGGAAGTTCCGCGACACGGTCATCCCCAACGTCGCGCTGAACGCCGTCGCCGGCCGGCCCAAGGAGGAGTACGGCATCGAGCCGACCGGGCTCGACGAGATCCGGCCCGGTTGTTACAACGTCGACGAGCGCGTCAAGGACATGAACGCCGGCGGCATCCTGGCCTCCATTTGCTTCCCGTCGTTCCCGGGTTTCGCCGGGCGGCTGTTCGCGACCGACGACCACGACTTCTCGATCGCGCTGGTGCAGGCCTACAACGACTGGCACATCGACGAGTGGTGCGGCGCCTACCCCGCGCGCTTCATCCCGATGGCGATCCCGGTGATCTGGGACGCCGAGGCGTGCGCCGCCGAGGTGCGAAGGGTGTCGAAGAAGGGCGTGCACGCGCTGACCTTCACCGAAAACCCCGCCGCGATGGGTTATCCCAGCTTCCACGACGAGTACTGGAACCCGCTGTGGAAAGCTCTGGTGGACACCGACACCGTGATGAACGTGCACATCGGTTCGTCGGGCCGGCTGGCCATCACGGCGCCGGACGCGCCGATGGACGTGATGATCACGCTGCAGCCGATGAACATCGTGCAGGCTGCCGCGGACCTGTTGTGGTCGCGGCCGATCAAGGAATACCCGGACCTCAAGGTCGCCCTCTCCGAGGGTGGGACCGGCTGGATTCCCTACTTCCTGGAGCGCGCGGACCGGACCTTCGAGATGCACTCCGCCTGGACGCACCAGGACTTCAAGGGCAAACTGCCCAGCGAGGTCTTCCGCGACCACTTCCTGACCTGCTTCATCAGCGACAAGGTCGGTGTGGCGCTGCGCAACATGATCGGCATCGACAACATCTGCTGGGAGGCTGACTACCCGCACAGCGACTCGATGTGGCCGGGTGCGCCCGAGGAGCTGTGGGATGTGTTGAGCCTCAACAATGTTCCCGACGACGAGATCAACAAGATGACCTACGAGAACGCGATGCGGTGGTACTCGTTCGACCCGTTCAGTCACATTTCGCGCGAGCAGGCCACCGTGGGCGCATTGCGCAAGGCGGCCCAGGGACACGACGTGTCGATCAAGGCGGCGGGCCACGCGAAGGACACCAGGGGCGGCTCGTCCTTCGCGGACTTCGCGGCCAACGCGAAAGCCCTTACCGGCAATAAGGATTGACGCTCCACCGGATCGCTGGTGCGCCGGTGCATGAACCGACTTGAAGGAGATCTGGCAGTGCCCGGCGGTGGAATGAATTTCGAGCTGACCGATGACCAGGAGCTGATCCGAAGGTCGGTCGCAGAGCTCGCTCGCAAGTTCGACGACCAGTACTGGATGGAAAAGGATCTCGCGCACGAGTTTCCGGCCGAGTTCTACCAGGCGATAGCCGACGGCGGCTGGCTGGGTATGACGATCCCGACCGAGTACGGCGGCCATGGACTCGGAATCACCGAGGCGACCATCCTGCTCGAGGAGGTAGCCAAGGCCGGCGGTGCGATGAACGCGGCCAGCGCGATCCACCTGTCCATCTTCGGCATGCAGCCCGTCGTCGTGCACGGTTCGGACGACCTCAAGGCGCGCACCCTGCCGTCGGTGGCGACGGGCGAGGTGCACGTCTGCTTCGGTGTGACCGAACCCGGTGCCGGACTTGATACCTCACGCATCACCACGTTCGCCAAGCGCGACGGAGACAAGTACGTCGTCAACGGCCGCAAGGTGTGGATCTCCAAGGCGGTGGAATCCTCCAAGATCCTGTTGCTGACCCGAACCCAGAGCTATGACGAGGTCACCAAGAAGACCGACGGGATGACGCTGTTCCTCACCGATCTCGATCGCAGCCGCGTCGACGTCCGCCCGATCCGCAAAATGGGCCGCAATGCCGTCAGCTCCAACGAATTGTTCATCGACAACCTAGAGGTGCCAGTCGAGGACCGAGTTGGTGAGGAGGGCAAGGGATTTCAGTACATCCTCGATGGCCTGAATCCCGAGCGGATGCTGATCGCGGCGGAGGCACTCGGCATCGGCCGGGTGGCGCTGGAAAAAGCGGTGAAGTACGGCAGCGAGCGTGAGGTCTTCGGCCGGCCGATCGGCATGAACCAGGGCCTGCAATTCCCGCTCGCGGATTCGCTGGCCCGTCTCGACGCCGCCGAACTGATGCTGCGCAAGGCCACCTGGCTGTACGACAACGGCAAACCCTGTGGGCGCGAAGCGAATACCGCAAAGTACCTCTGTGCCGATGCGGGCTTCGCCGCCGCCGACCGGGCGTTGCAAACCCACGGCGGCATGGGTTACGCCGAGGAATACCACATCACCCGCTACTTCCGTGAGTCCCGGCTGATGAAGATCGCTCCGGTCAGCCAGGAGATGATCCTGAACTTCTTGGGCGCCAATGTGCTGAAACTGCCGAGGAGTTATTGATGGCAGGTGCTGCCGGTGGACGGCGGCATGGTGACCTGACGTACGTTCGACCTCGATGACCACGACCGACGAAGCCGTGCTGCTGTCCGCGGACGACGATGGGGTGCGCACGCTGACTCTCAACCGTCCGCGCCGCAAGAATGCCATCAGCCCCGAGCTGTGGATCGCATTGCGCGACGCGCTGCTCGAGGCGGGCCGTGACCCCAGCGTGCGTGCGCTGGTGATCACCGGTGCGGGCGGAGCGTTTTGCTCCGGCGCCGACATCGGTATTCCCGACGACATCCACCCGAAGTACAAGCTGCAACGGCTCACCGACGTCGCGCTGGCGCTGCACGAGTTGCCAAAGCCGACGGTGGCCAAGGTGACGGGCGTCGCGGTCGGCGCCGGATGGAACCTGGCGCTGGGCTGCGATCTGGTGGTCGCAACTCCCGATTCGACGTTCTCGCAGATCTTTTCGAAACGGGGTTTGTCAATCGACCTCGGCGGCTCCTGGCTGCTGCCGAAACTCGCTGGCCTGCAACAGGCTAAGCGGCTGGCACTGCTGGCCGACACCATCGACGCCGCGGAAGCCTTCGCGCTGAACCTAGTCACCTGGGTCGTGTCGGCTGAAGAGATCGACACTTTCGTTCAGGATTTGGCCGGGCGGCTGGCGGCTGGTCCGCCGATTGCATTGGCCCAGACCAAAGCCCTGCTGAACGAGGGCGCCGACCGCACCCTGCGCGACGCGCTGGCCAACGAAGCACGCGCGCAGATCGGCAACTTCGCGACCGCGGATGCGGCCGCGGCCTATGCCGCCTTCAGCGAGCGACGGGAACCGTCGTTTACTGGCCGGTGGGCGTTATCGAAATCGGACCAGGAATCGGAGTAGAGACATGCGGGAGACGGTCATCGTCGAGGCGGTGCGCACGCCGGTCGGGAAACGCAATGGCGGGCTGTCGGGCATGCACGCCGCGGACCTGTCCGCCATCGTCCTCAACGAGGTGCTGGAACGCGCCGGAGTGGGGCCAGAGATCGTCGACGACGTGATCTGGGGGTGCGTGTCTCAGGTCGGCGACCAGTCCAGCAACATCGGGCGCTACGCGGTACTGGCCGCCGGCTGGCCCGAGAGCATCCCCGGGACGACCGTCAACCGGGCCTGCGGTTCCAGTCAGCAGGCCCTGGACTTCGCGGTGCAGGCGGTGATGTCGGGCCAGCAAGACGTCGTCGTGGCAGGCGGGGTCGAGGTCATGAGCCGCGTACCGCTGGGTTCGGCGCGGGCGACCGGCATGCCCTACGGCCCGAGAGTCCTCGCCCGCTATGACGACTTCTCCTTCAACCAGGGTCTGTCCGCGGAGATGATCGCCAAGAAGTGGGGCTTCTCGCGCACCCAACTCGACGAATTCTCCGTCCAATCCCATGAACGGGCCGCGGCCGCGCAGGACAGCGGCGCCTTCACC
Organism: Mycobacterium ahvazicum; assembly: GCF_900176255.2. Classification (GTDB taxonomy): domain Bacteria; phylum Actinomycetota; class Actinomycetes; order Mycobacteriales; family Mycobacteriaceae; genus Mycobacterium; species Mycobacterium ahvazicum. The sequence continues at coordinate 519,436 of NZ_FXEG02000005.1, read as the reverse complement.
AATCAGATGATCCCGGTCATCACCGACGACGAGGCCGTCGTCACCGCTGACGAGGGTGTGCGGCGGGGGAGCACGGTGGAGAAGCTGGGCGCGCTCAAGCCCGCCTTTGCCGACGACGGCGTTATTCACGCCGGCAATTCCTCCCAGATCTCCGATGGTGCCGCCGCGCTGCTGGTGACGACATCGGAAATGGCGGTCGAGCTGGGGCTGACACCGATCGTGCGGTACCGTGCCGGAGCCGTCACCGGGGCGGACCCGGTGCTGATGCTCACCGGTCCCATTCCGGCCACCGAAAAGGTGCTGAAGAAGGCGGGTGTTCCGCTGGCAGAGGTCGGTGCATTCGAGGTCAACGAGGCCTTCGCGCCGGTCCCGCTGGCCTGGATCGCCGAGACCGGCGCCCAGCCCGGCCTGGTCAATCCGCTGGGCGGCGCGATCGCACTGGGCCACCCGCTGGGCGCGTCGGGGGCGGTGCTGATGACCCGGTTGGCGCACCATATGCGCGACAACGGCATTCGCTACGGGCTGCAGACCATGTGCGAGGGCGGCGGCACGGCCAATGCCACCCTGGTCGAATTGGTCGCCTGACACCGACCAGCGGTTTTTCTATGAGTCCGCCTGAGACGGTTGTCACAGGCGGCAAACCTACCTACTGTGTGTTCAGAAGGTTGGTTGAGCCGCCGATCGGTCAAAGGAGCCCGGTGCCAGACGCACGGCGTTACGACACGCTTCTCGCCAAAGGCGAGGACCGTAAGCAGCGGATCCTCGCGGTCGCCCAGAGCCTGCTGATTCGCAACGGCTGGCGAAACACCACGCTGGCCCAGATCGCCGGCGAGGCCGGCGTCACCCCCGCGGGGCTGCTGCATCACTTCGAGTCCAAGGAACAGCTGCTGCACGCGGTCCTGGACGCCCGCGATCAGGACGACGATTCGCACGCCGACCGCGCCGGCGACCTGATGGCCCAGATCTCCGCCGTCGCCGATCGATTCCACCGCGCGCCCGAATTGGTCGGCACGTTCACGGTGCTGTTGGTCGAGAACATCCAACCCGACGCCCCGTTACACGACCGGATGCTCGACCGGCACCGGCAAGCCGTCGACATCGTCGCCGATCTCATCCGCACCGGTCAGGCCGACGGCCGGTACCGCGCCGACATCGACCCCACCATCAAGGCAGTGGAGATACTCGCCTTCGTCCACGGAATGGAAACCACATGGTTGCTCGATCCTTCGATACCGCTGACCGAGGTGTTCAAGCAGTACGCCGAGACGCTCGCGCGGGACTTCGCGCCTTAGGAAAAGCCACCGACAAGGCCACTGAGCACGACATGCGGTACCGACTCGACGTCGTCGCCTCCAGCGTCCTCGACGTGGTGCGGTTCGCCGGGGGGTGGCTGTTCGACCGGTCGATGGCCGGATGGGACGTCACCGTCCTGCTCACCGACCTGGCCGACCACTCCGATCTTCGGCCGCTGCAGATCATCGGGGCCCGCCCCCTCGACCTCGACCGCGCGCTGGAGTCGGTCGACGACCGTCCCCGTCCGCAGGCGCTGGCGGCCGCGGCCGATCTGGTGGGTTGCGACTCGCGGGTGCGCCAGGGCGTTTTGCGGGCCCTCGATCACGGCGTCACCGAGGTCACGTTGTGGGGTGACACCTGGCCCGCGGAGCTCGATGGCAGCGTCGGCCTGGTGCAACACCGGCTGAGCGTGGCCGCCCAGAAGTTCAAGGCCAAGGCGCTGGCCGCCGCGGCGATGCCCGAATACTCGATCGGTCACACCGAGAAATTCCGCAGCGGGCTGCTGGCCTGTCCGTCGGTAGCCGCCGATCTGGTCCCGGCCGGCTAGGTCCCGACCCAGCGCTGATTCGGAGCGTCATTACCGCTTAGCGGCACCCGTCGTTGACGACGATCACGCCGTGTGGAAATCTAATACTCATCTCTGAGAGGCTCATTCTCATTGCTGAGATTCGAACGGAGCAAGATGACGAACGACTTCTCCAAGATGGACTTCTTCCGAGGCAAAGAGCTCATCGCGGACCCATACCCCTACTACGAGTCGCTGCGTGAGCAGTGCCCGGTGGCCCGCGAAGAGCACCACGGGGTCACGATGGTGACCGGCTGGGACGAGGCCTGCGCCGTGCTGAACGACGCGGACACCTGGTCCTCGTGCATTTCGGTGACCGGGCCGTTTCCCGGCTTCCCGGTGAGCCTCGCGGGTTTGGAAGACAGTGACATCACCGACCTGATCGAACAGCATCGCGACGAGCTGCCGTTCAGCGACCAGCTGCCCACCCTCGACGATGCGGCTGATCACCCCCAAGCGCCTCAAGGAGAACGAGGACGCGATGTGGGCGCTCGCCGACCAGGCCCTCGACGACTTCCTGGCACCCGGGTACGGCGAATGGATCAAGGGCTTCGCCGGCCCGTTCACCCTGCTGGTAATCGCCGACTTGCTGGGCGTGCCGATGGAAGATCGCGACAAGTTCGTCAAGGGCATCGCCGAACACGCGGGCGGCGGGATCGGCGGCACCGGCAAGGAATCGCTGTCACACAGCCCGCTGGAATTCCTGTACGGCCTGTTCTCCGACTATGTCCGCGACCGACGGCAGAACCCCCGCGACGACGTGCTGACCGGCCTGGCGACGGCAACCTTCCCCGACGGTTCGACACCGGAGGTCGAAGACGTCGCGCGCGTTGCGGCCAACGTCTTCTCCGCAGGCCAGGAGACCACGGTTCGGCTGCTGGGCGCGGCGTTGCAGACGCTGGGCGAGCGCCCCGACATCCAGGCGCAGTTGCGCAAGGACCGCAGCCTGCTGCCCAACTTCATCGAGGAGTCGCTTCGCCACGAGAGCCCGGTCAAGGGCGATTTCCGGATGAACCGGCGGCCCGTCAATGTCGGCGGCGTCGACCTGCCGACCGGCACCACCGTGATGATCGTGCAGGCGGCGGCCAACCGCGACCCGCGCCGGTTCGAAGACCCCACCACGTTCGATCCCGCCCGCAAGAACGCCCGCCAGCACATCTCGTTCGGGCGCGGCATCCACAGCTGCCCGGGTGCGCCGTTGGCGCGAGCCGAAACCCGTGTCGCGATCGAGCGGCTGCTGGATCGCACGACCGACATCAGGATCAACGAGCAGATGCACGGGCTGGCGAATGACCGCCGCTACCAATATGTTCCGACGTACATTCTGCGTGGCCTGACCGAATTGCATTTGGAGTTCACGCTGGCATGAAAGTCTGGGTAGACGACCAACGCTGTCGCGGCCACGGTATGTGTCTCACGCTCTGTCCGGATGTGTTCAGCCTGACCGACGACGGTTACGCAGAGGCGATAGATTCCGATGTCCCAACGGAATTGGAAGCCGCCACCCAGGAAGCCATCGAGTGCTGTCCAGAACAGGCGATCAGCGAGAAGTAACGAAATAGACCGGCGGATAAGGAGACCACAGTGCCTAACGGGCCAAAAGGCTACGTCATCCTCACCGAGGCCATCAGGGACCCAGAGGGCATGAAGGCTTACGGCAAGGCTGCCGGCTCGGCGATGAGCGGGGCCACCATTCTCGCGGTGGATACCGCGCCGGAAGTCATTGAGGGCAACTGGCACGGCGATCAGACTGTCTTGCTGGAGTTCGAATCCGTCGATGCCGCCCGCGCCTGGTACGAATCCGAGGGCTACCAGAAGGCGGCCAAACTGCGCCAGGCGGCCGCCGACTGCAACGCGGTCATCTTGTCCGGATTCTGACCGCTATTCTCCGACGATCGCGATTGCCTGCCGAGGGCATTGACGGACGGCCTCACGCACGTCGGCCTCGTTCTCCGGGGTGACTTCTTCGGTGTGAACGGTCAGCATGTCGTCATCACCGAGCTCGAAGATGTCGGGGTTGATGCCCATGCAGACACCGTTGCTCTCGCAGAGTCCCCAATCGACCTCAATCTTCCTCGTCATCGTGGCCCCCTCATCGAAGCACTTTGACGGGCACGCTCTTCCAACCCGCCACGTTTTGCATGGTTACCCGCTTGCACCTCGACCAGTCCACCTCGTAGCGAGGCATGAAGTCCAGCAGTCGCTCCAGTGCGATCCTGCTTTCCAAGCGGGCGAGAGCGGCACCGAGGCAGCTGTGAATGCCGTATCCCAGGCCGAGATGTTGCGCCTCGGTCTGGTCGCGCTCGATGTCGAACGTGTCGGCGTCGGTGAACGCATCGCTGTCGCGGTTAGCCGCTGCGCCGCATAGGAATACCGGCTTGAAGGGGGGAATTACGCCGCCGCTGACGTGTGCCTCTTTGAGGGTGTAGCGGACGTTGTACTGCACCGGCCCCTCGTAGCGCAACAACTCTTCGACGGCCCCCGGGATCTTCTCGCGGTCGTCCTGTAGCTTCTGCCACTGGTCGGGGTGCCGGGCGAAGATGACCGCCGCGTTGCCCATCAGTTTGGTGACGGTCTCGGCGCCGGCACCGCCCAGAAGGGTTGCGAAACCGCAGATCTCGATGTCGTCGAGTTTGCGGGGCTGACCGTCTTCGGTGGGGATCTCGGCCGCGATCAACCTGCTGATCATGTCGTCCTGCGGGTCCGCACGCCGCTGTTGAATCAGACCGTAGTAATACATCGCGGTCTCGATGTTGGCCTGCATTCCGGCCTCGCTGATCTCGATCTGTCCGGGTTCGTGATGCAGGCTGGTGTCGATCCAGTGCCGCACCTGCTGGCGGTATTCCTCTGGCACACCGGCCATCCGGGTGATGACCTCCACCGGGAACGGCCCGGAGAAGTCCTGCACCACGTCGAAGTTCTCCGGATCGCAGGCGTCCAGGTACTTGTCGATCACCTCGATGATCGTTTCGCGCTGCGATTGAACGGCCCGAGGCGTGAACGCCTTGTTGAGCAGGCTGCGCATGTGGCGGTGGTCCGGCGGGTCCATGAAGATGATCGACCGCTGCTCAGGCGAGACACCCCGGCGCACCATCGCCAGGTCGCACCCGCGTGCCGAGGAGTACGTCTCGAAGTCCTTGAAAGCCGCCGACACGTCTTCGTGGCGGGTCAGCGCGTAGAAGTCCTCTTTCTCGTCGTAGTACAACGGCGCGTCTTCACGCATCCGCGCATAGATCTCGAACGGATTGTTGTAAAAGTCGTCGGAGTACGGATCAAAGAGAACTTTCGGCTTTGTCACTGACGTGCTCCTCAGCGGCGAGGGTTAGGGCGGGCTGGAACCGTTACGGTTGAATGCCTGACTGTAACGCTAACGGTAGCGCTTTCGTCGCGAACCGGGAAGAACCGAAGTGCCGATATGTCAAACCTTTCCGCCGACATTGAGGACTTCGATGACGTCGTCGAGGGCACCGAGGTCCGCGGCGATGGCGCGCACGGCCGCGACGTCTTTTCCGATGAATTCCCCGGCCACCTCGATGAACCCCGCGATCGAGCCCGTTGCGGCCACGATGTCCAGTACCCGGCTGGTGGCGCTGCCGTGCGCCAACGCGCCCAGCAGGGTCGGTTCCGCAACGCCGAGGCGCTCGCCCAGCCGGATTGACTCGGCAAGCAGCCCGAGGTGGCCGGCGAACAGTGCATTGTTGACCAGCTTCACCGTCTGACCGGCGCCGCGTGGGCCGACGTGCAGTACCGGGTCGCCGTAGCAGCCCAATACCGTTTGCAGTCGGGCCACGGTGGCATCCGGACCGCCGACGAACAGCGTGAGGGTGCCCGCCGCGATATCGTGCGGGCCGCCGCTGACGGCGGCGTCGACGACGTCCACATGGCCCGCCTGGGCCGCGATGGCCTCGATCGTCTCGGGGCGGGTGGTGGTGTGCACCACCAGCGTCGAACCCGTCGGCATGGCCGACAGCAGTGGGCCGCCCAGGCAGACCTGTCGCACCTGCTCGTCGGTGAACACGCAGAGCACCACTACGTCGGCCCGCGAGGCGGCGTCGGCCGCCGCGTTCACCACGGCTACGCCCAGCTGCTCGAGGTCGTGACGCCGGGCGTCATCCGTCGCGTCGCGCACCACGACCGCGACGTTGTGGCCGGCCGCGGCGAGGCGCGCCACCATCGGACGGCCCATCCGCCCGGCCCCGACGAACCCGACTTTCACTGCGCCTTCATCGGGCATTACCCATCATTGCCAGCGCGGCGTCGGCCGCGTCGAGGACGGCACCCCCGCGAGCGGCGGCCGCCTCGGCGAGGTCGACGATCAGCCGCACGTCCTTCTGCAGCAACGTGCCCGCCACACCGGCCAGCCGGTCCAGGCCACCTGTTCCGCCGATGACATTGAGCGCGAAGCTGTTTCCGCTGCCGCGTGAGACGACTTCGACGAGCCGCTCCGGTGCGACGCCGAGGGACTGCGCCAGCGAAAGGGCGGTGGCCGCGGTTCCCAGGTGCGCGGTGAACAACAGGTTGTTGAGCAGCTTGGTGGTTTGGCCGGTGCCCAGTTCGCCGAGGTGGACGACGGGATCGCCATAGGTTTCGAAGACGGGACGGCAGCGCTCGACGACGCCGGTTTCGCCGCCGACCATCACCATCAAGCGTCCCTGCGCGGCGGCCGGACCGCCGCCGCTGACTGGGGCGTCGAGCACCGAAACACCGCTACTGGCAACCTTTTTCGCCAGCGATTTGCAGGTGTTGGGGTGCACGGTGCTGTGCACCGCGATCACACTGTCCGGCTGCAGGCCCGCGAGCAGCCCCTGGTCGCCGGTGGCGATTTCCTCGATGTCGGCCTCGCCGACCACACAGAGGCAGACCAGATCGCTGACGGCGGCGAGCTCAGCGGGTGAGGACGCGATTTCCGCCGGGGTGTCGGCGAACTGCTCGACCGATGCGGGCCGGCGCGCCCACAGCGTGGTCGCGAATCCGCCCTCGACGATCCGCCGGGCCATGGGGCCACCCTGGCTGCCTAATCCGATGAATCCAACTCTCATCCGACGGCCTCTTCGTCGGTTGGACGCACGGCCAAGCACTCGTCGACGAACCCCAGAACCTTTGCGTGGTATTCCGGGGCGGAGTGGCCGAGGCTGATGTTGTGCCCGGCGTCAGGTTGCCGGTGCAGAGCGAAACGCGGCACGCCGGTGAACATCGAGACTATCTCCTGCACCGCCGAATCGTCAGTCTGCCATACCTTTTCGTGCTCGGCGATACTGAAGTGCACCGGCACCCGCACGGCGGGGGCTAGCGTTGGGAAGGTTTGACGGGCCCAGTCCGACACCATCTGGTCCTCGTAGGAGGGAGCCGAGGGGGATACCGTCGCTCCGCCGAGCACCTCGGTCGGATACATCTCCTGCGGGCTCCACAGCAGGTCGCGCATGCCCGGCGGGCGGCGTTCGCGGGTCGCTGTTTTGAGTATTTCTTTGGCTGCCGGGTGATAGTGCCGGCCGGTGCCGGCCAATTCGATGCCGAGCAGCTCGGCGCCGCGTTCGTCGGCGGCCATCCGCATCGTCAGCTCGCAGCCGCCCGAATGGCCCATCACGAACAGACCTGCGCCGCTTGGTCGTTCGCCGATGATGCGTTCGACCGCGCCGTATGCCAGGTTGACGCGCTGGTCGCCCTCGGCCATCGCCTCGGGGTAGGGCGCCGAACTGCCGTAGCCGGGCCGGTCGAGCGCCACCACGGTGAATCCCGCTGCCGCGCCGGTGCGTAGGAACGAATACGACGGATGGCCGGGGCAGTCGAAATAGACCGCGGTGGTGCCGCCGCCGTGGATGGCCACGATCACGGCCTTGGGGTCAGCGGCTTCGCAAACCACCGCCGACATCGGTACCCCGTCGACGATCACCAGCCGGGGTCGCGGAGTCGGCGCGGCAGTGCTCATGCTCGCCTCATTCCGGGGTCCGCAGCAGAAGCACGCCGCTGGGGGTGAGGCCGCCGCTGCTGACCACCCCGACCCGGGCATCGGCGACCTGACGGTCGCCCGCCGTGCCCCGCAATTGGGTGATGGCCTCGTGCAGCAAGCCCATGCCGTGGGTGCGGCCGTGCGATAGTTGGCCGCCGTGCGTATTGAGCGGCAGCTGGCCGTCGCGGGCGATGTTCTTGCCGCCGTCCAAAAACTCCTTGGCCTCACCGATTCCGCAGAAGCCCAGCGCCTCGATCCACGACAGGCAGTTGAACGAAAAGCCGTCGTACAGCTCGGCGACGTCGACGTCGGCGGGCCGCAGCGTGGTGCGCGTCCACACATGCGCGGACTGGCCGAGCACCTGCGGCTCGTGGGTCAGCGTGCTCTGGTCCCAGTCGAGTCGCTCGACGATCTGCGTTCCGACCGCCTCGACCAGGACCGGGGGCTGGGCCATATCGCGGGCCACGTCGATGGCGGAGACGATCACCGCGATCGCGCCGTCGCACGGTACGTCGCAGTCGTACAGGCCGAACGGCGTCGTGATGGGCCGCGCGTTGAGATAGTCATCCATGGTCATCGGGGTTCGGTAGATGGCCGTCGGGTTGAGTTCGGCGTTCGCCCGCTGGTTCAGCGCGATCCAGCCCAGCGTTTCTTTGGTGGTGCCGTATCGATGAAAGTGCCGCTGCGCGTTCATCGCCAACGTGTGTGCCGCGGAGGTGGCACCAAATGGCATCTGCCAGCCCGGCATTCGGCCCGCTGAAGCACCGGCCGGGGCGATCTTGCCCTGCTTCATCAGCTCGCCGTTGGTGGCTTCCCATAGCGTCCGGAAGCAGAGCACGTGACGCGCCAGCCCGCAGGCAACCGCGAGCATCGCCGCGATTACCGAGCCGCCTGGGCCGAACGTCTCCATCGCGCCGTTGTGCCACGTCGGCCGAATACCCAGCGCCCCCTCGAGAGCGGTGGTGCCGCCCTCCCCGAATCCGCCGACATTGATCGCGCCGGGGTAGGTGGACAGGCCGTCGATGTCGGCGTAGGTCAGGCCGGCGTCGGCGATCGCGGCCTCGCACGCCTGCACCGTCAGCGCCAGCGGCGGTTGCATCAGCCGCCGGCCGATAGGTGACATGCCGATCCCGGTCAGGGCCACCTTGTCTTCGAACTTGTCGGTGGTGAGCATCGGGCGCACGTATTCGCCGAAGCGTTCCGGTGGGATCTCGTCGACCGGCAGCGCAGCGGGCTCGGCATCCGGGCTGGGCCGAAACAGCGGAAACCACACGTTCTCGACCTGCTCGAAGACGACCTCGACCTGTTGGCCGAGCTCGAGCTGATCGGGCTCGCAATCCACGATGTTGGTCGTCAATCGCACCCGCGGGTCTTCGGCGATCGCAACCTGCGCGATCACATACGGCGCCACCAGCCCGGGCAAGCTGAACCGCTCGTTGATGGTGAAGCCGGCCAGCGTCGCCTTGCCGGAAACCGTGCGCACTCCGATATCCAGCGACCGGCAATAACGGCACACCGGCGCCGGCGGGTGGATCAGGGATTGGCAGGCCTGACATTGCTGCAGCCGTAGCTTGCCGTCGGCGCCCGAGGTCCAGAAAAACTCGTTCTCCGGCGTGACCTGGGGCAATGGGCGTCCCGGTGCTGCTGACACGTCACCTCCGCGAGTCGAACGGCCCGTGGGTTCAACGTGGTAGGCCCGTTATACGAATCGGAGAATTACGTTATCACTGCCAAGCGGGCGTGATCCAGAAGGCGTCAAGGATTGGGACGACGACCGCCGGCGTCAGTACGGGACCCAGACGCCGTTGAAATAGGCACCCCATTGGTGAAAGCCGACGCTCCACATCGGATCGTTCGGTGACCACCACGGCCGTGGCGGTGGGGGCGGCACGTCAAGCCCGGCGAACGACGGCGCATACGCCGGCGGGGCCACGTACCACGCGGGCACCGGCGGCGGCGGTTTGCACTCGAAGGTCGCCTGATTCCACGACATGTTCGAATCGCACTGCGCCCAGCTGATTCCCGGCGTCGCGATCACCGCCGTCGCCATTGCCCCGAAAACGATCGCAATGACGGCGGTCAGGCGACGAATAAACCACCCCATGACGGTCCTCCTCTTTGGAGTGTCCTGGCCTCGGCTGGCCTCAGTTTATTCCGTCCTCTTCGCAGCCGACGGCGTCGAAGGCGAGTTACCTGGACGGCTACGAGTCAGAGCCGGGAAGGTTCAACGGGTGAAGCCCCATTCGGCTTCGTTCTCGTCGGTTTTGAGATGCTCGGCCGGATCGTCTGCCTCGGTGAGCGGTAGCGAGGCGGCGGGAAAGATGCGTTCACCGATCTCGGTGATGGCATGCACCGGGCAATCCATCAGTGCGCGCATCACGGCGTCGCGATCCGCTTCGGCCACGGTGCCGTCACCGATCAGCGATGCATAACCCCAGTCGTCCAGTGAGAAATATCCGGGCGCGTACTTGGCGCAAACTCCGAACCCGTCGCAAATGGTGCGGTCCAGACGGATTTTCATGCTTGCCTCAGAGCTTGCGCCTCGTAGGGACGTTCGGCGCGGAATGCGCCGCCGGCGCAATCCGGACAGGTTTTGTCGAGATGCGCGGCGACCTCGGCGGGGAACTGGTCGAGCAGGCTCGCGGCCACATTGGTGGCGGCATCAAGTGTGGCGCAGGCGCCGCGCCCGCGCAGCAGCACCGACCAGCGGCGCAACCGGTCGACGTCCTCTTTGGTTGCGGCGCCGTCGCGCAGCGCCCCGGCGGCGGCCGCCATCGCCGCCGTCCCGTTGAAGCAGGAACCGCATTGGCCGGCATTCTCGCGGTCGAAATAGGCCAGCACGGCGGCCGCGACCGCGACGGGGCAATCATCGGTGATCACCGAGACCGCGCCGCAGCCCAGGCCGCTGCCCAGGCGCCGCATCGTCTCGTGGTCCAGCGTGGTCTCCAGCACCGCACGGTTGAGCAGACCCGCGAAGTATCCACCCATCAGCGCACCCCGCACGTTCTCGGGGGAAATCCCATGCAGGGCAAGCAGTTCGGTGAACGCCAGACCATGGGGCAGCTCGTACAGCACCGGCGGCTTGCCGGCGCCGGTGATCGTGGCCAAGAACGTGCCGGTCGACAGCGACGTGCCCTGCGAGCGGAACGCCGCCGATCCGTTGCCCTGTACGTAAGGCAGATTGGCCAGCGTCTCAACATTGCTGACCAGCGTGGGCAGCTCATCGACGCCCGCTTCGAATGGGCGTGGCGGCTTGTCGGTCGGCTTGGCCAGACCCCCGTTGATCACCCGAACCGCGGCGGTCTCCTCGCCGGCCACGTATCCGGGCTGGACGGTCAACACGTGGACCGTGACACCGAGGGCGCCGGAATCAAGCTCGCCGAGCGCGGTTTCGACGCTGTGGGCCGACTCGGGGTCGGACACGTACACGTAGGCACGGTCCGCGGCCACCACCGCCGCGGCCAGTCGCAGTCCGTCCAGCACCAGATGCGGGCGGCTGCGCAGCAGCCAGCGGTCCTTGACCGAAGCCGGTTCTCCCTCTTCGCCATTCGCGATGACGACGGGCGCAGCGGTGATCAGAAGGCCGTTGTCGCGCACTGTGCGCAACTTGACCGCCAGCGGGAAGGCGGCACCGCCGCGGCCGACAAGTCCGCTGGCTTCGATTTCACCGAGCAATGCCTGGGCGTCGGCGAGCGGACGGTAGCCGCCGAGCTGTCGGTATGCAGCCAGGTCTTCCCGACCGGCTTGCGCGCTCAGCAGCCGAGGTGTGCAGCCGGGAAACGTTGCGGTAGTGATCGTGGTGGACTGGGTGGTGTTCAAAGCTGGCCTGCCATCGTCTTAGTTAGGCTTGCGCCCATGCGAACTGCGGTGGTGCGTGTCAACGTCGACCCGGAAGGTGAGCTGACGCCGGCCCAATTACGTGACGGCATGGCAGCGCTCCAGGAGCTCGTGGGTCACGCCGGTGCCGGCGTGGTCGAGAACGACCTCGCGGCCATGCCCGAAAGTCGCCGTGAAGTCGAATTGCTCATCGCGGCCGAAAACGGCGACATGGCCAAAGAGGCCGCAATCGGGTTGTGCGCCAAAGTTTTCAGCAATAAGCCCGTCCCGGGTGTGGTCACCTTTGTCAGCCGCGGAACCGATGACGACGCCCGCGGCGTACTGTCCGGGTTCGGGCTCACCGGTGACATCGTGCGCACGCCCGGCGACGAGGGATTCGACATCGTCTACGTCACGGTGCGCGAGGCGGATCTCGAACGGATTCCGGAAAGCCGGGTCCATACGGCGCTGGAAGCGTCGCTCAACTGCGAGGTCCACATTCGTACCGTGTGACGCCATTACGAGGCCAGAAATTCGAGGATCGGGGGTGCTGCCTGCACCCAGGTGTCGAACATGTTGAAGTGCTTCACCCGGCCCGCCGCGCGGTCCTCGGACGCACGCTCCCAGGCGTCCTCGGGCCACGGCGGGTCGATGAGCGTCGATCCCTTGATCAGGCAGCTGACTTCCAGCGACGTCCGCTTGGGGTGATCCATGTCGTTCTCGCCGCCACGGATGATCAGCGTGGGAACCTTTATCCGGTCGAACATTTCGTCCTCGACACCGGGAATGGTCTGCCCCGGCTTGGAGACGAACGCGTTGAGCCAGCGCAGCATCAGCTTGAGGAATTCGTCGGAGTCGAAGTCGAGGAACCGTTGCTTGTTGGCCGGGTTCTGCGCTATGCGCTCTTTCCACTCGGTCACGTTGATCACGCCATCCATGCCGGTGCCGCGCACCGCGAGGATGCTGGGGATGATGTAGAAGGAGCCGAGCACGAACGAGCCGTAGATGCCGCCGACGATGTTCCACACCACGAGCTTGGTGACCATCTCCGGATAGAGCATCGTGGTCAGCATGGAATCCCTTGCCCCGCCGGATCCTCCGGCAAGAATGCAGCGTTCGAAACCCAGTCCGGTCACCAGTTTGTGCAGGGTCTCGGCGCGCATGTGCGACTCGCTCTGGCCGTAGAACTGCACATCGGACGCCCCACAGTTGGGCCGGTCCCACAGCAGCACCCGGTAACCGCCCGCGGCGAGTGCATCCGCGAGTGGACGCAGACCTTCGATTTCCTTACTGAACCGCCCGCCGGGGGTCAGAGCAATGAGATCGCCTGAGTCACCGAGGATTTCGTAGACGACATTTCCCCCGTTGATCTCAATTGATGGCACGCGATTCTCCTGTAGTTAGGCCTGAACCAGAACGTCGTTGCCGACGACCCGCACCGGGTAGGTGCGAATACTCCACTCCGGCTTGACCGCGGTGGTGCCGGTCGCCAGCTCGAAACCCCATTGGTGCCACGGGCAGTAGATGAACTCCAGGTCGCGCACCATCACGGCGTCGCCCGGCACGGATTCGTCGACGATCGTGCGTCCCCGGGCACGTCCCGAACACAGCGGACCGCCTTCGTGCGGGCAGTAATTCGCGATCGCGTAGAAGGTGCCGTTGACGTTGTAGACACCGACACCGTGACGCCCGATCGGTACCAGCTTGTGCTTGCCCGGCGGAATCTCGTCTACGGTGGCGACGACGTGCTCGCGGCCCTGGGCGAGGCGTGGCTCAGGCCGTTTCGTTTCTTCTGACAATTCAGAGCACCCGGACCTGACCCTCGAGCACCGGAACAGTCTCCGGCAGGTGATAGGTCGCGATGCCGTTCTTGTACATGATCGCGTCGCGGGCGTGCTTGGGCAGATGCTTGACCAACCAGCGCGGGTCATCGAACGTCCAGTGCGGGTAGTCCGACGAGAACAGCAGGATCTTCTCGCACTCCATCCATTCCAGCGCACGGGTCAGCTCGGTCTTGTCTTCCGGGTAGTCCAGCGGCTGGGTGGTGAACTTGATGTGGTCCTTGACGTACTCCGACGGCTTACGCTTGATGTCCACCCACGACTTGCGCGCCTCGTAGATCGCGTCCATCCGCCACATCAGCGGCAGGATCCAGGTGAACGCGTGCTCGACGAAGACGACCCGCAGCTTCGGGAACCGGTCGAAGACGCCGTCGAAGATCAGGCTCATCACCTGGTTAGCGGCCAGCAGCGAGTAGGTCACCATGAAATCGTGGTTGTAGCTGGGGAATCCGACCGGCGGGATCGGCAATTCGTCGAACTGGCTGCGCGACAGGTGGCAACTCACGGTGATGTCGTGCTTGGTGGCGGCTGCCCAGATCGGGTCGTACTTCGGGTGGCCCCAGGACGGCCGCGGCTCGGCCTTGATCAGGATCTGCGCCATGAACGGGTGTCCGGCCCACTTCTCGATCTCGCGCGCGGACTCTTCGGGCTCCTCGATGGCGCAGCAAATCGAACCGCGCCACCGCTCGTGCCAGTTGTTGTGGCTGTCCAGCCAGTGATTGGCCTGCCAGTCGTTCAGCGCGGCCGACATCGCGTGCTGCGCTTCGGGCAGCCGCGCCGGGTAGGCGGCGGGCTCCAGGATCGCGATGTCGGAGCCGGCCTCCATGATCAGCTGGCGGAACGCCATGTCCGGGTCGCTGCAGGGGAATTCACCGTTGGGAGGGAAGGCGTCCACGCGCATCGCGTAGGAGTGGGCGTAGTCGGGGGCGTCGTAGTAGATCTGCTCACCCACGGTGCGGGTGAGGAAGTACTTGCTGCGCCAGGGCTCGGGGATGTACGGCACCAGCTCGCCGCGCTTGGGCGCCGGGTGGACATCCGAATCGACGCATCGCACGGCTATGCGCTCGGTAGCGGGAACCCGCTCCTGCGAATGGGTCAACGTCATCTGGGTCTCCTAGCCCTTTTAGGTCTGCCCGCTTCAACTTCTACTGTGCGCCTACGCCGGCGGGGATGTCTATGCCGTAGAGCTGCGCTGCGTTTCGCCAGCACAGCTTGTCGCGCTGTTCGGCGGACAGCGCGACGGGCAGCTTCTTGACATCGCCGCATTGCCAGTGCGGGTAACTCGAGCCGAACATCACCATGTCGTCCTTGCCGGTGAAGCTGAACCATTGACCGGCGAACTCGGTGTCACCGGGTCCGTCGAGGCTGCCCTGCACGAAATAGACGTGGCCGGGCAGGTAATCGCTGGGGATCCGCGGCGCCCACGGGGTTTGCTCGAGGTGCGGCCGGCCGAACGTGTCCATCCGCCAGATGAAAGGCGTGATGAAGTCCGCGGCACCGTCGCCCCAGACGAACTTGAGGCCGTCGAAGCGCTCGAACACGCCCTCGGCGATCATGTTCATCAGGTGATAGAGGTAGTTCAGCGCCATGAAGCTGACGTACTGCTCGTAGGTGCGGGTGTTCCCGGACGGCGTCGGCGGAAAGGCTATGCCCGAGCCGACCTCGATGTGCGCGGCAACGGGCAGGCCGGCGTCGACCGCGGCCTCCCACAGGGGCCAGAACTGCGGCTTGCCGTAGACCTCGCGGGATTGCAGGGGAACGCCGATCTGGACCACGCGTGGGTGCCCGCGCCATTTCTCGATCTCGCGAAGCGCGCCGGCGATATCGTCGGGGTTGACCCGGACGGTGCCGCGAAACCGCTCGCCGTACTGGCTGTTCTCCAGCCAGTTGGTCACCATCATCTCGTTGTGCGCGGCGTGCAGCGCGCTGCCCAGGTGGCGGTCCGGCATGATGCCGCGCGCCATCGGGTGCAGGACCGCGACGTCGACGCCGCGCTTCGAAAACAGCTCGTTGCCAACGAATTCTGGATCCGAACCGGGGTATTGACCGTCCGGGCCCTCGGCGTCGGGTACGTACTCGCCGCCCGGGGCGCCATACCAGTCCATCTCGTAGTCGGGGAACCCGCGGCTTTTGAACGGCTCCCGCAGGGTCTTGCGCAGCGCCTTGTTGGACGGGAAGAAGATGTGCACGCTCGCGTCGATGAGCGGTGTGCTGGTGCCGTCAGCGTGTTCGATCACGACAGCCACCCTTCGGTTCCGGTAGCCAAAGTGAGCCAAACCTGACCATAAGATAGATAATCTAACATTCTCATAGGCTGTCGATCAATGCATTTCCGGTAAGCGTCTCGGTTAACGATATGCCCTGGTAGTAGCTGGTATTTCCACTATCAGAGCAATCGTGGTTCTTCGATGCGGATAATACCATTCTCGGCACTCATTGGAAGGTGGCGTTGGAGTCGGCAAGATTGCCCCGCCGCCGCTACGCCCGCTACGCGGCCGTTACAGAGTCGGTAAACAGTGTCACGCCGTCCGGCCATCGTCGGCGCGACCGACGGTGACACCGGCGGCGTTCTCGAACGGCTTGATGACCGCCGTGAAATCCGAGTCTGCGCCCTGGTCGAGTGCGGCCCCTTCCCAGAGCCGGCAGATGGTCTCGGCGACGTCGACAGGCACGCCCAATGCCTTCGCCTCGTCGAGATAGAGCCGCACGTCCTTGACCATCAGGCCGGTGGCAAAGCCGTAGTCGAAGGTGCGCGGCAATATCGCACGCGGAAACTTGTCCCGGCTGGCGCTCGTCGCGCCCGAGCCCGCATTGAGGACCTCGATCATCACGGCCGGGTCGAGACCGGCCTTGACGCCCATCACGACGACCTCTGATGTGGCGACCAATACGTTGGCCGCCAGGATGTTGTTGGCGAGCTTCATCGTCTGCGCCGACCCCGGCTTCTCCCCGATGTAGAACGGGCGGCCGAGCGCCTCGAGGATGGGCCGGACGACCTCGAATTCGCTGCGCGGGCCGGAAGCCATCAGGGCGAGTGTTCCTTTTTCGGCGCCGCCGACACCACCACTGACCGGGCTGTCCAGAGCGGCGATGCCCCGCCCGGCCTGCAGGTCATGGATCTGCACCGAGGTGCGGCTGCCCACCGTCGACAGGTCGACGTAGCGCTTGACCCGGGAGCCCGCGATCACGCCCGCGGCCCCAGTGGCGACTTGCAGCGACACCGCCGGCGACGGGAGGCTGGCCAGCACCGTTTCCACACGGTCGGCGACATCCTTGGGCGACGAGGCGGCACGGGCACCGAGTGAGACGATGCGGTCGAGTGTCGCGCTGCTCGTGTCGAAGGCGATCACGTCGTGACCGTCGCCGATGAGGCGGTGCGCCATCGGAAAACCCATGTTGCCCAACCCGATAAAGCCGATTTCGGTCACGACCGGTCCTCGTCTAGCTTGGCGAACACTTCGCGCGCGATGCGAAAGCTGTCGACCGCGGCCGGAACGCCCGCATAGATGGCCACTTGCAGGAAGATCTCGCAAATCTCTTCGCGGGTCACGCCATTGGTCAGCGCACCCTTGATGTGAGTTCGTAATTCGTTCGGCCGGTTGAGGATTGGGATCATCGCCAGGTTGAGCATGCTGCGTGTCTTGCGGGGCAACCCGTCTCGGCCCCAGATTTCACCCCAGCAGTATTCGGTGACGAGATCTTGCAGCGGCTTCGAGAATTCGTCGGCGTCGGCGAGTGCCCGGTTGACGTATTCCTCGCCCAGCACCGCGGACCGAACCTCAAGTCCCCGTTGGTATGTTTCGCGATCCAATGATCTTCTCTCCCTTAGAGACTTTCTCGGTTCGTCGTCCCGACGGTTATCTACACGCTAATGTATATTTCCGTGGTCACCACGACCCGGCGGACGCCCGACGCAAGCCGAAGCCGAGAAGCTGCAACAAAAGCTGCGCACCGCGGCCGTCGCGACTTTCGTCCAGTACGGATATGACGGCACCAGCGTGCACGCGATCGCCATGAACGAGTCGGCGCGATTCCCGGAGTTCGCGGTCAGCGCGTACTCTCTCGAGCCTGCTGCCGCCCACTTCATCGCGGTGGTCGAACACCTACCCACGCGGCTAGAGGAGCGCCATTTGCAGCACGCCGTAGACCTGTTCCTGCTCGGCATCCTGCGTCGCGACTGAACTCGCGATGGCCTGGCCCGGGCTGGTACTGGTGCATGGGGGCGCCCATGCCGCTGATTGCTGGCAACTCACCGTTGCCGAATTGGCCAGGAAGACACCGGAATTGCCGGTGCTGGCCGTCGATCTACCCGGCCGCGGTGGCAGGCCGGCAGATCTGACGAGTGTCACGATCACCGACTGGGTGAACTCCGCGGTCGCCGATATCGACGACGCCGGCTTCAACGAAGTTGTGATCGTGGGGCATTCGATGGGCGGGCTGACGGTGCCTGGCATCGTGGCCAGGCTCGGGGCTGCGCGCGTACGGGAGATGATCCTGTTGGCCGCGTTCGTGCCACCGCAGGGATCGTCGGTGGTGGACGCGCTGCGCGGGCCGCTGGCCCCGTTGGCGCGATCGGCCGGGCGGATTCGCCGATCAGTCCCAATGCCAAGGGCGCTAGCGCTTTTCGCGTTCTGTAACGGGATGACTCGCGAGCAGCGCGCGCTGACCTTGTCGCGCCTGTGCCTGGAATCGCCCAACGTCATCTTCGAACCGGCCGACCGCAGCGACCTGCCCGGCGAGGTGTCGCGGACATGGATCATGACGCTGGCCGATCGAGCGTTGTCAGAGCGCCAGCAACTGGGTGCGATCGAATCCCTCGGCGGTGTCGACACGATGCTCTGCGTCGACGCCTGCCACGACGTGATGTTCTCTCGTCCGCGCTGGCTGGCCGCCACGCTGGCGGATCGATGCCGGGCCCATCGGTGAGCCTGCCGCTACCTACGCCTCGTTGCCGAACGTGCACTCACTGCGAGATCTCGGCCCGCATTTTCCGCAGTCAGTGCACATTCGGCGTCGTCAGCGTCTGGCAGGCGGCCGCGGCTGCAACGTGACGTCATACGCCGAAATCGAGATTATTACTTCCACAAGGGAGAATGTTATTCTCGCAACGGCGTGACGACAGGAGGCGGCCCCGATGCTGTTGGAGTTCGATGCTGATCAGCGACTGTGGCAGGACACGGTGCGCGACGCCGTCGCAAAGCAGTGCCCGCCCTCGCTGGTGCGCAGCGTGGCCGAGGACGGCGTAGACCCCAGCCCCCTGTGGAAGGCGTATGTCGACCAAGGCTGGACCGAGCTGAACGAATCGGACAGCGCCGTGGAGCTGGCCATCGTGCTCGAAGAACTAGGCCGCGCAACCGATCCCACGCCGTTTCTGGCGACGATGAGTCAGTTCGCGCCGCTCGTCGCGGACCGCTTCGATCCCCACCAGTCAGGCACCGCGGTGTGTGGCGGGGTGGTGGCGCACCGCGACGCGCAAGGGTGGGTGCTGGACGGCACCGCACGCCATGTCCTGGACGGCGATCGCGCGGACCGGCTGGCGGTCGTGACCGACGCGGGGGTCTTTCTCGTCGCCGCCAGTCAGGTCTCGGCCCGGCGCGTCTCGGTGTTCGACCCGGTGCTGCACGTCGCCGACCTGTCGTTCGCCGAGGTCCGGGTGCCCGACATCGAGCGGCTGACCGTCGACGCGGAACGCGCTCATCATCTGGCGCTGACCGGCATGGCCATCACGATGGTCGGCGCCTGTCAACGCATCCTCGACCTGGTGCTCGAGCACGTCAAAAGCCGTCAGCAATTCGGCGCGCCGATCGGCTCCTTCCAGGCCGTGCAGCACAAGGCTGCCGACATGCACGTCGCGGTGGAACGTGCTCGCGCACTTGCCTATTTCGCCGCGCTGACGATCGCGACCGACGATCCGCGCCGCCGGCTGGCGGCCGCGATGGCCAAGGCCTCGGCGGGGGAGTGCCAGTCGTTGGTATTCCGGCACGGGTTGCAGCTGCACGGCGCCATGGGTTTCACCTGGGAGAACGACCTGCAATTCGCGCTGAAACGGGCCAAAGCGGGCGAACTGATGCTCGGCGGCGCCGCCGAGCACCGGGCTCGGATCGCGGAGGAATACCGTGCAGCTGACTTTTGATTCCGAGGTTGAGGAGTTCCGCGCGCAGTTCTCGGCGTTCCTCGACGAAAATCTGCCTCCCGCAAGCGAAACGCTCGAGCGGCCACGGTCGGTCTCGCACATGCCGCAGTGGGCACGCGACTGGCAGCGGCTGCTGTTCGACAACGGCTGGTTGCTGCCCAGCCAGCCCCCTGAATTCGGTGGGCGCAATGCGAGCGTCATTCAGCAGTTCGTCTACCTGGAGGAACTCAGCCGCCGCCGGATCTACCACAGCTTCAACCCGCAGGGTGTGAATATCGTTGGGGCGTCGCTGTTGTCGTTCGGCAGTGACGAACAGAAGCGGCGCTGGGCGGTGCCGATCCTGCGGGGCGAGATCACCGCATCGCTCGGCATGAGCGAGCCCAGCGCGGGCTCCGATCTCGCGTCGTTGCGTACTCGCGCGGTGCTCGACGGCGACCACTTCGTGGTCAACGGGCAGAAGGTGTGGACCTCGGGTGCTCACGATGCCGACGTCCTGTTGACGTTTGTTCGTACCAATCCAGATGTGCCGAAGCACAAGGGAATCAGCGTGCTGATCATCCCGACCGACACCCCGGGTCTGGTGCGGCGGCCGTTCCCGTCGATCTGCGGCATCGACGATCTGGATTTCAACGAGGTGTTCTTCACCGACGTGCGGGTGCCCGCGGAGAATCTGGTCGGCGAGATCGACCAGGGATGGAAGGTGGCCAACGGGTCGCTCGGGCACGAGCGCACGATGATGTGGCTGGGTTTCGCGGATCGGCTCGACAACATGATCGACGACTTCCACCCGAGCACCGAGGTCGAGCGCGACCAGTACGCGTCCACGATCATGGACAAACAGGCACTGCGCCTATTGGGCTCGGTGGCGTTGGCCCGCGCGGCGCGCGGGGAAGACGACGTGGCCGCGATCTCGGTGCTCAAGCTGCTCGGGTCCGAGGCTGAGTTGCGTGGCATGGAGCTAGCGTTGACGTCCGCGGGATCCGACGGGCTCGTGCACCCGGCGTTGACCGGGCCGTATGCACACATGAACCTCGACCACTATTTCGCCAGCTGGTTCGAGCGCTATGCGCGAAGCTTTTCCGGCACCATCGCCGGCGGTACCTCCGAGATCCAGCGCAACATCATCGCCCAGCGCGTGCTCGGCCTACCGCGCTGAGCCGCGCGCGAGTTGTCGTTAATCGCAACGGCATTCAAGGGTGTTCTAGACCGGGTCGAACTTGGTGATCAGCCAGTTGCCGTTGACCCGGGTCAAACTCACCAGCACACTGCTGGAAGACATCGCCGGGTCGGGATTGTCCTTACTCGTGGTGCTCTGATCAACCAGCACCAGCACGACGGCCGAATCGGGATGCAACTCCTGAACCGCGGCCCCCAACACCCGGGCGTTGGTTTTCAGTGATTTCTGTTTGGCCGCCGGAGCAACGATCTGTTCGGTGAACTGGTTGTAGTACGACAGGAAGTCCCCGGACAGGTGAGACTTGGCCGCGGCGAAGTCTTTGTCGAGTGTGTCCGGTGAGTAGGACAGCAACGCGACCGTTCCGTCGGATGCCGAACTCACGACCGCGCTCGCGACGCCGGCGTCGGTTTGTTTGTCGGGCCGGTACTGCTTGAAGTACAGCCATGTCGCCCCGCCGCCGGATAGCAGCAGGAGCAAGATCAGAACGGCGGGAACGACTTTCACCCTGTGACGCGTGCGCGGCTCGCTACGTCCGCCCTGTTTGGGTTGGTCCGAAGAGTCGTCGGCAGCGTCGACGCTGTCCTCGTCCTTGCTCATGGGATGAACTCCAGTTTGGACATCTTGTATTGCCCGCCGTCTTCTGTGACGGTCACCCGCAGGCGCCACCTTCGTGGTTCGTCTTTGGCGCCCGCGGCGTTGGTGATCCGCGATGTCGCGGCGACGAGTACCAACGCGGAATTCCCGTCGATGGATTGGACGGCCGCCGCATTCACGGTTCCTTGAGTGACCACTTTGGACTGCTCAACGACGGTCGTGAAATCTTTTGAGCGCTGCTGGAAATCGTCCCTGAACTGACCGGTCGAGCTGTCGATCACCCGCTGGACGTCTTCCTTGGCCCGATTGAAGTCCAGGGAAGTCATGTTGACGACACCTTGTCTGGCCCCGGCAACGAAGTTCGCGATGCGCTGGTTGCGCTCGGTGCTTTCATGATGCTGCCACACCATGTATCCGCTCGCCCCGACGAAAACGCAGATGAGCAGAATGACGGCCGCTTTCCACGCCACCGACAGCGATAGCCACCGCAGGCGCCGCCGGGAGTCGGCCGACTCGAACTCGGACTCCGCGTCTCCGGGCGTTTCGTCGGAGGCTTCTTGCTCGGTCTCCGTCGCGTCGGTTACGTCCGAGTCGCCGGATTCGATGTCGTCGGAGTCGGCTTCCTCCTTGTCGGTCTGCGCTTCGTCGGCGCCGGTTACGGCGGTGTCAGATTCGTCGGTCTCGGTGACGGTGACGGTGTCGGCGTCGGCGTCCTCGACCTTCGCCTCGTCAGAGTCGGCCGCGTCCTCGTCGGCGTCCGCGGCTTCTTCGGCGGTTTCGGCGGTCCCGGCCTCGACGTCCCGCAATTCGCGGCGGAGCCGGGCGGCCCGGGCGCGGGCACGCGCCGCGGCGGCCAGCGCTTCGGCTTCGGCGGCTTCGGCCTCCGCTTCCGCGATCAACGCCATGGTGTCGGCTTTCGATGTGGCGTCTTGCGGCGGTTTCTTCGCCTCAGCCAAAGTGCTTGCTCCCGGTTGATGAACGTCTCACGCGGCTACCATCGCACGAGCGTGAACGGATAGGGGTTGCTGCCCCCGGGCGCGCCGTTACAGCCCGTGTTGAATGTGGAGACGACCTCACCCGTAAGCGTCACCGCGTCCCATGAGTAAACGTCATGCGACGGGAAGAACTGCACCACGCAGCGAACACCGTCGGGCACGTCAACGGTCATGGTGTAGCGGCCGTTGGACAGGTGAGCGTCTGACTTCCACGGTGCCGCTTGCCCGTTGGGTTGCGGAACCGCCTGAATGGTCAGACATCCCGGCGCTTTAGGAGTGCATGTCGCGAGGGCCCAGACCCAGAGGTGACCGGTTTCCCGGGGTGTGTCCACTCGGTAGTTGCCAATGATCATGTCCGCGTGGGCGGCCGGCGTGACGGTCAGTGCGGCCGTGGCGAGCGCAAGGCTCGCTGCGAAAGTCTTCACCGGAGGGTCTCCCATCTGTGCACACGCACTGGCCTCAAATATAAGGCGCGGTCATGCTGAAAAGGCCTACTCGGAAAAACCGCGGCAGTCAACGGCGGGTGCGCCCAGGTCTGCTAGTCGATGACGGCAACGTCCGTACGCTCGGTGACCGGCAGCGCCAGTTGTTGCTCGTCGCAGATGCGCTGCAGCTTTTCCAGCGTTTCGTCCAGGCCTGCGCCGATCTTGGAGCCTGGGGTAAAGGTCGCCGGAAGCTTCCGCATGCCCTGGATCACGCCGATGGTCTCGTAGTGCACGGTGCCTTCGGGATCGCATCGATAGTCGGGCATCCGGTCGAGAACCGCCGTCAGCATGGACTTGAATACCGTACGCGCCACGTTGGACCCTTTGCATCGGTGCAAACCGAGGCCAAAACTGAAGTGTCGATTGCCTTTACGGTCAAGGACGATCTCGTCGGGGTCGGCGAACAGTGCGGGGTCGCGATTGGCCATGGCCCACGAAATCCATAGCCGTTCACCCTCTTTGAAATGATTGCCGTCAAGTTCGACGTCGTCGGCGAAGGTCCTGCCGTCACCGGCGGCCGGGGTGAAGTAGCGCAGAAACTCCTCGGTTGCGGAGTCCAGGAGGGCGTCACGGTTCTTGGACAGCCGCTCGCGCTCGGCGGGGTTCTCCGAAAGCCATTCCAGCGTGTGGGCGGTCAGCGCCGTCGTGGTGTCGAAGCCCCCACCGATGACCAGGCCGAGATTGCCGAGGATCTCGAGATCCGGGGCGGGCTCACCGTCGATCCGCAACTGCAGCAGCCCGTTGACGATGCCGGGCCGCGGATTTTCGCGGATCTCGAGCATGCTGTTGACCATGTCGAGTCCCATTTCCCGGTGCATCGCGGTGACCTTCTCGATGTCGGGGGAGTGTTCCGGGGTGTAGACCGCCGCGTGCACCGGCTCGCTGTACAGGTTCCACTTCTTCAGCGGAATGCCCAGCATCGCCAACGTCAGCACGGCAGGCACGACGTTCGCCAGGTCGTCGACGAAATCGATGCTGCCCGTTTCGATTTTCTCGTCGAGGCACGCGCGAGTGATGTCGTGGATGAAGGGTTCCCAGCGCTTGACCGCGGCCGGCGACAGGTAGGGGTTCAATACGTTGCGGTACGTACGGTGGTCGGGCTCGTCCATCTCGAGAATGCCCCCGCGCACCGCGGCAACACGGCTCGCCGTCGGGATGGAGATGCCCTTGTAGCCCCGGCGTTCGTTATGGATGTCGTGGTCGTTGGAGACCGCTGGGCAACGGGCGAGTTCGAAGACTTCGTGGCTGCCGGCCGCGACCCAGTGCCCTCCGTAGGTCTCCGTCCACGCCATCGGGCACTTGGCGTGCATCTCCTCGGTGATCTGTTTGAACTGTGACCGGTACTCCGGGGCGTTTCGGTCAAAGTGGTACGTCGGCTTGTTCTGTTCGCCGTCGCTCTCGACATCGTCGACGCTCAAGATGCTGTCTCCCTTTAGGTTTCGTCCGTGATCATGATCGCCTGCTCCGGGCACGAGTGCGCCGCCTCGCGCACCAGGTCCTCCTGGTCGGGGGGCACCACGTCGTTGACCGCCGATGAACTGCCGTCAATGTCGCTGAGCACGAATGAATCCGGCGCAATCATCGCGCACAGGGTGTGACCCTGGCAGCGTTGTGAATCAACCCAGACCTTCACGATGTCTCCTCCTGGGGCTGCGATGGGGCTGGCGTTACGGTAGTCCGGATGACGACGTGACTCAGGTGTTTCGACCACCGTTGACGCCCAGTATCTGACCGGTGATGTAGCCGGCTTCCTCGGATATCAGGAACGCGCAGGCGGCCGCGATGTCTTCGGGCTTGCCGATCCGGCGCACCGGGGTCCGGGCGATGGTTTCGTCGATGTCCCCGAGGTAGCCGCGTTGCTCGGCGCTGCGCAGCATCGGGGTGTCGATGAAGCCGGGCGGCACCGCGTTGACCGTGATTCCGCTGGGGCCGTACTCGAGAGCCAGCGACTTGGTGAGCCCGTTGACCGCCGACTTGGCCGCGACATAGTGCGACATGTAAGGAGCGCCGGAATGTGTACTCGACGACGAGATGTTGACGATCCGTCCCCAACCCGCCTCGACCATGTCGGGCAGCACCGCCTGAGTCATGTGGAAGACCCCGTGCAGATTCACGTCGACCACGCGTTGCCAGTCCTCGAACGTGATGTTGCTGAAGCGCTTGAAACCATCCAGCCCCGCGGCGTTGACCAGAACGGCGACCGGGCCCAATTGCGCGCGGATCGCCGCCAGTGCGGCATCCACCTGGGATCGATCGGTCACGTCGGCGGTGAACGACAGCTCGGCGTCCGACGGCTTCAGATCGATGGTTGCGACGTCTAGACCGTCGGCACGCAGCTGATGAGCCACCGCCAGCCCGATCCCGGATCCGCCACCGGTGACCACTGCGGTCTTCACGCGCCGGCCCCTGGGCTCAATGCGGCCATCTCAGTCACAAAGAATCTCCTTCGCAATTATGAGAACCCTACTCTCGTAGAGAACTGGCGTGCAACACGCCGGGGAAACCTGCCACAGCCTGGGCTGAGGCTGGTTATGCGCTTCCCCTCGCTGCCTTGCAGCGCTGGTCAGTGACCTTGTCCCATTCCTATGACTTTCTTGAATTCTCGAGACTCGAATGTAAGATTCGCCCGAGACGAGAATGAAATTTTCGTGATGGCCACCACAGAGGAGCCGAATGCCAGTGCAGGTCACAGTGTCGGACGTCGTGGATACGACAAGCTCAGAGGTATCCCGCCGACTGTTGATCGATGGCCGGCCCGTCGCGGGCGACCAGGCATTCGCCTCGATCACTGCGGCCGGGCCCGAAGAGTTCTTGGAACGCAAGACCTTCGCCGGTGCTGTGCTGGGAGGCGATCGATGAGGCCGTTAGAAGGCATTCGGGTTCTCGAAGTCGCGATGTACGGGTTCGTCCCGTCGGCGGGTGCGGTGCTGGCCGAATGGGGCGCGGACGTAGTCAAGGTCGAGCACGCGGTGACGGGCGATCCGCAGCGCGGACTTCGGCAGACCGGCATGCTGCGGGTCGAAGGCGATCCGAATCCCAACATCGAGCACGCGAACCGCGGCAAGCGCAGCATCGGACTCGACATGTCGGTGCCCGAGGGCAAGGAAGTCCTCTACGAATTGGCCCGCCGCTCGGACGTGTTCTTGACGAGCTTCCTGCCCGGTGCCCGGCAGAAGTTCGGCATCGACGTCGACGACATCCGCGCCGTGAACCCGTCGATCATCTACGCGCGCGGCAGCGCGCTCGGACCACGCGGTGAAGAGGCGACCAAGGGCGGCTACGACATGACCGCCTTCTGGTGCCGGGCCGGAACGGCAGCCACCATCACCCCGACGGGGATGCCCGGCATGATCGCGCCGCCGGGACCCGCCTACGGCGACACAATCTCTGGGACGAACCTCGCCGGAGGCATTGCGGCCGCATTGCTCAAGCGCGAGCGCACCGGCGAACCGTCCGTCGTCGACGTGTCGCTGCTGGGCAGCGGGCTGTGGTCGATGGGTCACACCGTCGCGTTGACCAAGCACTTGAACCAACGACTGGAAGCGCCGCCGCCCGGTGTGCACGGCGCACCCAACAACCCGTTGGTGGGCCTGTACACGACATCGGATGGCCGCTACATCTCTTTCGTGATGATGCAGCCGACGAAATTCTGGGCCGATGTGTGCCGGCATGTTGACCTGCCTGAGCTGGCCGATGATCCAAGGTTTGCCACCATCGAGCAGATCACCGCGAATACGGCAGAAGCAGTGGAGATCTTGACCAAGGTGATCGCGACCCGCACGCTTGCCGAGTGGAGCGAACGCTTTGCCACGTTGGCCGGGCCATGGGCGCCGGTGCAAGACACGCTGCAGGCAGTCGATGACACCCAGATCCGGGCCAACGAATATGTTGTCCGGGCAGGCGAACTCGAATTGGTCGCCAACCCGGTCCAGTTCGATCTCACCGCACCGCATACCGGGCCCGCCCCCGGATTCGCCGAGCAAACCGACGAAATACTGCAGGAATTGGGACTCGACTGGGACCGCATCATCGAACTCAAAACCGCCGGCGCGGTTACCTGAGAGTGGAGCTGACTGAAATGTTTGCACGTTCGATAACGGTTATGCGTTTTTTGCTCCGCGCGGGCGTGGCATGAGTCACAATGACCGGACGCTTTCTCATGCGACGGATCGGAGGACTGGCGTGAGTGCAGGTTACGCCTGTCTCGCCGGCGCTCGAGGTCGGGATGTCGCCCCCTGGTGGGCATTTCGACGTTGCCGTTCAACCGAACTTACCTTAGTCGTTGCGCAACAACAAGACTGTCGGTCTCGTAGCGCGGGAAGGGACTGACGCGGATGGCGACCAAGGGCGCTGACCACTGGTCAACGGGATTGCCTGCGCTGAAACTCAAGTGGGACTTATCGGGTCCCATGCAGGCGGTCGGCGCGTTGTTCGCGATGTCGGCCGACGCCGTGAAGTTCGCGTTCCGCCGGCCCTTCCAGTGGCGGGAGTTCTTGGAGCAGTCGTGGTTTGTCGCGCGGGTGGCGCTGGCTCCGACCTTGCTGGTCGCGATCCCGTTTACCGTCCTCGTCAGCTTCACGCTGAACATCCTGTTGCGTGAACTCGGGGCGGCGGATCTCTCCGGTGCGGGTGCGGCGTTCGGCGCTGTCACTCAGCTCGGTCCGTTGGTCACGGTGTTGATCGTGGCGGGCGCGGGTGCCACGGCAATGTGTGCGGACCTGGGGTCGCGAACAATTCGCGAAGAAATCGACGCGATGGAAGTGCTGGGCATCAACCCGATTCAGCGTTTGGTCACCCCGCGCATGCTGGCGTCGGGGTTGGTGGCGTTTCTGCTCAACAGCCTCGTGGTCATCATCGGCGTCCTTGGCGGCTACGTGTTTTCGGTATTCGTGCAGGACGTCAATCCCGGCGCCTTCGCCGCGGGTATCACGTTGCTCACCGGCGTACCCGAGGTGGTCATCTCATGCGTCAAGGCAGCCCTTTTCGGCCTCATCGCCGGCCTGGTCGCCTGCTACCGGGGTCTGTCGATCACCGGCGGTGGCGCGAAGGCCGTTGGCAACGCGGTGAACGAAACGGTGGTCTATGCCTTCATGTCCCTGTTCGTCGTCAACGTGGTTGTCACCGCGATCGGCATCAAGATGACGGCGAAGTAGGGGCCCGCCGATGGCACTGAGGGCTGCATATCCGCGATTGGCCCGCCAATTCGAGAAGCCGGTCGCCTCGCTGAGCCGGGTCGGCGATCACACCCTGTTTTACGGGAAGGCGCTCGCCGGGGTGCCGTTCGCGGCCACCCACTACCGGCGCGAAGTCATCCGACTGATTGCCGAGATCAGCATGGGCGCGGGCACTTTGGCGATGATCGGCGGGACCGTCGTGATCGTCGGCTTCCTGACGCTGGCGGCGGGCGGCACGCTGGCCATTCAGGGGTATACGTCGCTCGGCAATATCGGCATCGAGGCACTGACCGGCTTTCTGTCCGCATTCATCAATGTGCGCATCGCCGCACCGGTGGTCGCCGGCATCGGTCTCGCGGCCACCTTCGGTGCCGGGGTGACCGCGCAGCTGGGTGCCATGCGGATCAACGAAGAAATCGATGCGTTGGAGGCCATGGCCATTCGGCCGATCGCCTATCTGGTGAGCACCCGGATCATGGCGGGCATGATGGCGATCACGCCGCTGTACAGCGTCGCCGTGATCCTGTCGTTCGTGGCCAGTCAGTTCACCACGACGTTCTTGCTCGGACAGTCGCAGGGTTTGTACCAGCACTACTTCAACACGTTCCTGAACCCGATCGACCTGTTGTGGTCGTTCCTGCAGGCCATCCTGATGGCGCTCACCATCCTGCTGATCCACACCTACTACGGCTATTTCGCTTCGGGGGGACCGGCCGGTGTCGGCAACGCGACCGGTAACGCTGTACGCACCTCGCTCATCGTCGTGGTCTCGGTAACGCTGCTGGTCTCACTGTCTATTTACGGTACGAACGGCAACTTCAACCTGTCCGGTTAGGAGGCAGACGTGACAGACACATTCGGACCCGGTCCCATAGACCGGTCTGAAGCGGCCAGTAGCGCGTCTCCCGTCGCCGCGTCGCCTGGGCGTCACTTCGGTGCCCAGTCCTACGCGCGTCCGCTGGCGGGCCTGGCCACCGTGGTCGTCGTCGCCGTCATCTTCGCCTTCGCGGTGGGTCTGTTCCGGGGCTCCTTTACCGAATCCGTACCGGTGACCGTGATTTCGCAACGCGCCGGCCTGGTCATGAATCCGGACGCCAAGGTCAAGATGCGCGGTGTGCAGGTGGGCAAGGTCGCCTCGATCGAATCGCTGCCCAACGGCCAAGCAGCTATTCACTTGGCGATGGATCCGTCGCAGTTGCACTTCATTCCGAGCAATGTGCTGGTCGACATCGCGTCGTCAACGGTGTTCGGCGCCAAGTCCGTCCTGCTGGTGGAACCTGCTCAACCTTCGACGCAGCGGCTACACAGTGGCCAGACGTTGCAGGGCCAGCACGTCATGGTCGAAATCAACACAGTGTTCCAGCAATTGGTGTCGGTGCTGTCCCAGATCGACCCGCCGAAGCTCAACGAATCACTGGGTGCGCTGGCCCAAGCATTCAGTGGCCGGGGCGCAAAGCTCGGCCAGGCCCTGAGCGATTTGGATTCATTTCTGGCGAGGCTGGAGCCGAGCCTTCCCGCGTTCCGCCATGACTTCGCGGTCTTGCCGGCGGTGTCCAACGCCTATGCCGACGCCGCACCGGACCTGGTGCGGACCGTGTCCAACACCAACCGGATCAGCAAGACGATTGTCGAGGAGCAGCGCAACCTGGATGCGCTGCTGATCAGCGCGATTGGCCTGGCCGACATCGGCAACGACGTGTTGAGTCAGAACCGCCAGCCGCTGACGGATGTGATGCATCTGCTGGTACCGACCACCGATCTGCTCAACGAGTATCACGAAGCGCTCACCTGTAGTTTCGCTGGGCTCATCCAGATTGGGCACGGTGCGCCGTTGTCGGAGCCGAGCATCAACATCTCGGCAAGTCTGACGTTGGGCGCCGAGCGTTATCGGTATCCGACGAACCTGCCGAAGGTTGCGGCGACGGGCGGCCCGCAGTGCGTGGGTCTGCCGAAGCTGCCGTTCAACACGAACCCGCCGCAGCTGATCGCCGATACCGGCGCCAACCCCGTCGGGTACGGAAACCAGCAGACGCTGCTCAACTCCGACCTGCTCAAACAGCTGTTGTACGGGCCGATCGCCGGTCCACCCCGCAACCCGGCTCAGATCGGACAACCCGGATGAGAATGCGCCCCACGCTGATCAGGTTCGGGATCTTCGCGGTCGTGATGTCGATCCTGACCGCTTTCCTGTTCTTCATCTTCGGTCAGTACCGGACCGGTTCGACGAGCGAGTATTCCGCGGTGTTCACCGACGTCTCGCGGCTCAAGCCGGGGCAGTCGGTGCGGGTTGCCGGGATCCGGGTGGGCACGGTCAATAGCGTTTCGCTGCAACCGGACAAGAAAGTTGTGGTGAAGTTCGACGCCGACCGCAACATCGCCCTCACCGAGGGCACCCGGGCGGCGGTCCGTTACCTCAACCTGGTGGGCGATCGCTACCTCGAGCTCATCGACGGTCCCGGCTCGCCCAAGCTGCTGGCCGCCGGTGGTCAGATTCCCGTCAACCGCACCCAGCCGGCGCTTGACCTCGATCTGCTGCTGGGCGGACTGAAACCCGTGACCCAAGGCCTGAATGCGCGCGACGTGAACGCGCTGACCTCAGCGCTGTTGCAGGTTTTCCAGGGCCAAGGCGCTACCCTCGAGTCGCTGTTCGCCAAGACGACATCGTTCTCAAACGCCTTGGCGGACAACGATCAAACCGTGCAGCAGCTGATCGACAACCTCAACGTCGTGGTCAGCACGGTCTCCAAGGACGGCAAACAGTTCTCTGGCGCGGTCGATCGCCTCGAGCAGCTGATCAGTGGGCTGTCGGATGACCGCAACACCATCGGATCCGCCATTGACGCCCTGGACAGGGGAACCGCCTCACTGGCCAGTCTGCTGTCCAGCGCGCGGCCGCCGCTTTCGGGCACCATCGCGGAGTTGAATCGGCTGGCTCCGATACTCGATGGCGACAAGGACCGCCTCGACGCCGCGATCCAGAAGGCGCCGAACAACTACCGCAAGCTGGTCCGACTCGGCGTAGCCGGCGCTACCATCCCGTACTACCTGTGCCAGTTAGAACTGCGCGGGACGGATCTTCAGGGCAAAACGGTGCACGCCAACGTCTTTAGGTCTGAAGCAGGAAGGTGCACGGAACCCTAATGCTGAAGTATCGCGGAGGTGGCCGGGTAAAGGCCGGATTCATCGGCGTCGTGTTAGCGGTGCTGGTGATCCTGGTGGGCCTGTCGCCCGACCGGTTCATTTCATGGGCCACGATGGTCCGCTACCAGGCGCTGTTTTCCGAAGCCGGCGGCATTGCGGTGGGCAACCCGGTCATCGTGTCGGGGATGAAAGTCGGCACGGTGTCCGATGTTTCGCTGCAGCACGGCGACGCTCTGGTGACCTTCACGACGAAGGGCGACGTCCTGCTCGGGTCGGAGACCACCGCGCATATCCGCACCGGCTCGCTGCTGGGCGAGCGAATGCTGACATTGGAGTCCGCCGGCAGCGGCACGATGCACCCGCTGACAGTCATTCCCGTCTCGCGCACGTCCTCTCCTTATTCGTTGACTGAAGCGGTCAGCGACCTGACTTCGGACACCGCGGGAACTAACACCACCGCGCTCAATCAGTCGCTGGACACGTTGTCGGCGACACTCGACCAGCTCGCACCCCAGATGGGGCCGGCCTTCGACGCACTCACGCGGCTATCGCGCACCCTGAACAGTCGCAACAAGAACCTGAGCGACCTGTTCAAGAGTGCCGCCGAAGTCACCAACGTTCTTTCCGAACGCAGCCAGCAGGTCAACAAGCTCATCCTCAACTCCGACTCGTTGCTGCAAGTCTTGGTGGCGCGCCGACAGGAGATCGTGGACCTGCTGGCCAACACGTCGGTGGTGGCCAAGCAGCTGACGGCGTTGGTGCACGACAATGAAGCGACCCTGGCGCCGACCCTCGAGAGGCTGAACAGGGTGCTCGCGATGCTGGAGAAGAACCGCGACAACATCGGCAAAGCGCTGCCGGGCTTAGCGAAATTCCAGATCACGGTCGGTGAAGGCATCGCCAGCATGTACGCCTACTCGGCGTTCGTCCCGAACTTCCTTGCGCCGCAGATCTTCCAACCGTTCTTCGACTACCTCTGGGGCTTCCGCACCTTCGACACCTCTCGCGGTCCCGGCTTCCCCTCGCCGGTACCTCGGTCGCTGGTTCCGTTCCCGTACAACGCAATTCCGATGTGCCCCGGCTGCACCTTGGGCGGACGGGTCGGTGGATCGCAATGACCATCCCGCGCAAAAGACTGGTGACCATCGCGGCGGTCGCCCTGGTCGTGCTGATCGTTGCCGGCGCCGCTGTGCTCGTCCGTAGTGTGTTCTTCGGGCAGAAGACGATCACCGCCTATTTCACCACCGCCACCGCGATCTACCCCCACGACGAGGTTCGGGTATCGGGTGTGAAAGTCGGTAACATCGAATCGATTACGCCGCAGGGCACCCAGGCGAAGATGACGCTGAAGGTCGATCGCGGCGTGTCCATTCCGGCGGACGCGAAGGCGGTCATCGTCGCCCCGAACCTGGTGGCCTCCCGCTACGTCCAGCTCACCCCGGCCTATCGCGATCGCGGGCCGGTCATGTCCGATGGCGCGGTGATACCGGTCGACCGGACAGCGGTACCGGTCGAGTGGGACGAGGTCAAGACCCAGTTGATGAGGCTGGCAACGGATTTGGGACCCAAGAGCGGCGTCTCGGGCACCTCGGTGGGCCGTTTCATCGACAGCGCCGCCAACGCGCTCGACGGTAACGGCGACAAGCTGCGGCAGACGCTCGGTCAGTTGTCCGGGGTCGCCCGGATCCTCGCCAACGGCAGCGGCAACATCGTCGACATCATCAAGAACCTGCAGACCTTTGTCGGTGCGTTGCGGGACAGCAACATCCAGATCGTGCAGTTCAACAATCGCCTGGCCACGCTCACCAGCGTGGTCAACGACAGCAAATCCGACCTGGATGCGGCGCTGACAGATCTGTCGACCGCGGTCGGTGAGGTGCAGCGATTCATCGCCGGGACCCGCAACCAGACCAGCGAGCAGATTGCCAGGCTGGCCGACGTCACACAGAACCTGGTTGATCACCACATGGCCCTGGAGAACATTTTGCACGGCGCGCCGAATTCGCTCGGCAACTTCTTCAACGACTACAACGCCGACACCGGAACCATCGTCGGCGGGTTCGGATTGATGAACTTCGCGAATCCCACCTGGGGAGGACAGCTGCTGCTGTCGGCTCCGGGCTGCGACCAGATCGGCGCTATCGAGAACGTCACCGCTGTCGAATCGGGCAAGCTGTGCGCCCTGTTCCTCGGTCCGGGATTGCGACTGCTGAACTTCAACAACTCGCCACTGCCGATCAACTTCATTCTGCAGAAGTCCATGGACCCGTCCAAGATTCTCTACACCGAACCGCGCCTGGCGCCCGGCGGCGAGGGCCCGAAACCCGGACCGCCCGAGATCCCGCCCGCGGTGTCGGCCTACACCGGCCTACCGGGTGATCCGGTGGGACCGCCGGGAGCGGTGCCACCGGAGCGGATACCGGGTGCGGCGATGCCGCTGCCGCCCCCGCCGTCGACGCCGATGCCCCCGCCGCCACCACCGGCGTCGAATCTGTCGGACATGCTGCTGCCACCCGAAGGGCCACAACCATGATCGCGCGGATTGCGGTGCGACGGGCGCTCGTCGTCGGTAGTTGTGTGGCGTTGTCGGTGTCGGGATGTGCCTTCCATGGCCTGAATTCGTTGCCGCTGCCCGGTGCGGTCGGGCGTGGGCCGGGCGCCAACATCTACCACGTCGAACTGCCGAATGTTGGCACGATGGAATCGAATTCGCCGGTGATGGTCGACGACGTGGTCGTCGGCAGTGTCGGTGAGATGCGGGTGCAGGGTTGGCATGCCGACGTCGAGATCTCGGTCAAACGCGATGTGGTGGTCCCGGCCAATGTGGTGGCCACCGTGGGGCAGACCAGCCTGCTGGGTTCGATGCATGTGGAGCTCAATACGCCGCTGGGCCAGCAGGGAAGCGGACGGCTGCAGCCCGGCGCCACGATTCCGTTGAGCCGCTCGACCGCGTATCCGTCGACCGAGCAGACGTTGTCGTCGCTGGGCGCGGTGGTCAACGGCGGCGGCCTGGGGCAGATCGGGGAGGTCATTCACAACTTCTCGGCCGCCCTGTCCGGGCACGAAGGTGCGGCGCGTGATCTGCTGACGCGTCTGGACACGTTTGTCGGGACGCTGGATCAGCAGCGCGACAACATCGTTGAGTCGATTCAGGCACTGAACCGGCTGTCGGGCACCTTCGCCGCGCAGCGCGACGTGTTGACCGAGGCGCTGCATAAGATTCCGCCCGCCCTTGATGTGTTGATCAAGGAGCGCCCGCGGCTGACGGAGGCGTTGGATCACCTGCGGGCGTTCAGCAACACGGCGTCCCGGTTGGTCAACGACGCACAGGACGATCTGGTGAAGAACCTCAAAAACCTGGAGCCGGCGATCAAAGCGCTCGCCGACGTCGGACCCGAGTTCGGCATGGCGATCGCGGCCGGTTTCGTGTTCCCGTTCACCCAGAACTTCGTCGACCGCGCCGTCCGCGGCGACTACTTCAACCTGCACGTCGACCTCGACCTGTCGATTCCGCGGCTCAAGAAGGGCTTGCTGTTGGGGACGCACTGGGGCCAGCTGGACATGCCGGTCCCACCGGAGCCCGGGGATCCGTATCGGATGAACTACACCCTCGATCCGTTGCACGACCCCGTGCGGCCGCCGTGGATCGATCCCAATGCGCTGCCGCTGCCCGCGCCGCCGCCGGGGTTCGGTCCCCTGCCCGGGCCGGCGCCGGCACAGACGCCCGATGCGAGTCTTGGTCAAACGCCGCCGCTGCCCGGCCCGGCGCCGACGGGAGGTGGCGGATAGATGCTGACGCGCTTCGTTCGGCTCCAGCTGTGGATCTTCACGATCGTCGGGACGCTCGGCGTGATCGCGATGGTCCTGTTCTACATCCAAGCGCCGACCCTGCTGGGCATCGGCCGGATGACGGTGACGCTGGAGCTGCCGGCCACCGGCGGCCTGTATCAGTTTTCGAATGTGACCTACCGCGGGGTTCAGCTCGGCAAGGTCACTTCGGTGGGTTTGACGCCGACCGGTGCGAAAGCGACGCTGTCCCTTAACACTTCACCCAAGGTCCCCGCGGACCTGACGGCGGAGGTGCTCAGCGTCTCCGCGGTGGG
The DNA here is from genome assembly GCF_900176255.2 of Mycobacterium ahvazicum. Classification (GTDB taxonomy): domain Bacteria; phylum Actinomycetota; class Actinomycetes; order Mycobacteriales; family Mycobacteriaceae; genus Mycobacterium; species Mycobacterium ahvazicum. The sequence continues at coordinate 484,172 of NZ_FXEG02000005.1, read as the reverse complement.
TGAGCAGTACGTGGACCTACGGCCGAAAACCGATTCGCCGCCGTACCTGCATGACGGCTCGGTGATCGCCGCGCGCGACACGACGATTCCGCAAGCGGTCGGCCCGATGCTCGAGCAGCTCAATGCCTTGGTCGGCAGCATCCCGAAGACCAAACTCGGCCAGTTGCTCGACGAGACCTTTCAGGGTTTCAACGGTTCGGGTTACGACCTGGGCTCACTGATCGATTCGTCGGAGACACTGTCCCGCGACTCCAACAGCGTCGTCGATCGCACCAAGGCACTCACCGAAGACACTGGGCCGCTCTTGGATACGCAGGAGCAGACCACCGATTCGATCAGGACGTGGGCACGTAGCTTCGCAGGAATCTCGGATGTGTTGGCGAACAACGATTCCCACTTCCGCACCATCCTGCGAAACGGTCCAGATGCCGCGAACGAAGCGTCCGCGCTCCTCGACCAAATCAAACCGACTCTGCCGGTGTTGCTTGCCAACCTGACCACCATCGGGCAGATCGGCGTCACCTACCATCCTTCGATCGAGCAGCTGCTGGTATTGCTGCCGTCGGCGGTTGCTATCGAACAGGCCGCTCAGGGCGAAAACCATCCCGACGGTAAAGCCATGGGTGACTTCGCCCTAACGATCGACGATCCGCCTATCTGCACGGTCGGCTTCATGCCACCCAACACCTGGCGATCCCCGGACGACCTCAGCGACATCGACACCCCGGACGGTTTGTATTGCAAGCTTCCGCAGGATTCGCCGATGGCGGTCCGCGGCGCGCGCAACTATCCCTGCATGGGTCACCCGGGTAAGCGCGCGCCCACCGTCGAAATCTGCAACAGCGACAAGCCTTTCATGCCGCTGGCGATGCGCCAGCACACGCTCGGCCCCTACCCGCTGGATCCGAATCTGCTGTCCCAGGGTGTGCCGCCCGACGACCGGATCACCGGCGACAGCAGAATTTTCGCCCCGGTGCAGGGGACGCCGCTGCCGCCGGGAGCGGTGCCGCGCGGCACACCCGCAGGCCCGCGGGGAGAAAATCCACCGTCGGGAACGGTAGGAGCGGCAGTACCTCCGGTGCCGTCGTCGGGGCCAACGCTGAGACCCATATCGCCGATGTCGGCGGACCTTCCGACTTTCGCGCCACTCGATGTTCCCGCACCGGGCGAGCTTCCGGCAGCACCGCCGCCGGCACCGGCACCACCCGCGGCCCCCGCGCCACCGGATCAGGGCGACGGTCCACAGCCGCAGGCCGCGCCAAGTGCGTTCGGAGCCAACGGATCTAAGCCCGCGCCGTCGATCGTGGTGGCAAAGTACGATCCGCGCACTGGTCGTTATGTCGGTCCGGACGGAAAGTTGTACGAGCAGTCGGATCTCGCGCCCGCGAAAGCGCCCAAGACCTGGAAGGACATGCTTCCCACCTGACGCCACCCGAGGTGGCCCGGGCTGGGAGGCGAAGTGGCAGTGGAGCTACGAGCGCCCGGTCAGGAGACTTGATCCAGGCGCAACGGCATCGCGATATCGAGCCACTGGTTCTGCCCACAGGCACCGCTTGGCCCGACCGTCTTGTCCTTGCCGGACAAGGTCCGCGATCCGATTTGAAATCCCCCGTTTTCGTTTACCGGGAAGAAAGAGAAGGTCTGCTGTCCGGGGAACGCGGTACCGTCTTCGCACCGCTCCCAATTCGGCACTTCGCGTCTCACCTTCCACATTTCCCCGTCATTGAGATAGAGGGGCGCGGTCCATCCCTGGTCGCTGCGCACCGTTCCATGGCATTCCTGGAATGTGTCGCAAGTCGAGCTGATCGTCCATGTTTGGTAGACCGTCGGCTCGCCGAAGTATTGATCGTTTCGCTGGGCCCAATCGCCGATGGACGTAACGTGATACGTCCCATTGAGGGCCACTTCTTCCTTGGTCGTTGCCTGGGCCGTGGCCGCGGTGCCCAATCCGCCAAATACAGTGGTGGCCACCAGTGTTGCGGTGGTGAGTGCTTTAGCTGAACGCATCAGGTGCTCCTAGAGCGCATAATTCTCGAGCGTTGACGTTACACCGTTTTAGCCGACCAGGTAACGGTTAGGATCGCACTCACCCGACCGGCTCGAATTTCGCGATCAGCCAGGAACCGTTGACCTTTGTCAGCGTCACCACGACAGCACTTTTGTTCTGCGCGGGATCTTTCTTTTGCATGCTGGCCGTGGTCTGGTCGACGAAAATCAGCACGACCGCAGAATCGGGATGCAGATCCGAAATCGCGGCCCGAACCACCTTGGCCGATGCCGTCAGGTGCCCCTCCTTGGCCGTCGGCCCGACGATATCGGTGGTGAATTTGCTGTAGTAGGCCAAAAACTCGCCGGTGAGATGGGATTTCGCTGCCGAGAAATCCCGATCCAAATGATCGTAGGAATACGTCAAGACCGCCACCGCGCCCTCTGACGCCGCCTGGATTGCGCGGTGTGCCGCCGCATCGTCGACCCGCTGATCCGGCCGGTACACCACGATGTACACACCGGCAGCCACCCCCACGGTGGCAACGACCAACGTTGTCGCGATTATCGAACGCCACCTCGCCATCAACCGACGGCCGATCGTTGCCAGCCGGCGCCTGGCTGCCGCTTCGCCGTCGGGCGGAATTTCTGTTTCGTCAGTCGCTGTTTCGGTGCTGCCCGGCGACGAACCATGCTCGACAGTCATGAGAGGTAGTCAATTTTCGACATCTTGAGCTGGCCGTGGTCGCGGTTCAGGGTGACGCTGAGCCGGAACAATGCCGGTGGTGGCTTTTCGTTATCCGGCCCGGTCGCATCGGTTTTCGCCGCCACGAGCACGACTCCTGAATTGTCGCTCAACGATTCGACGGCGACAGCTTCGACGGTGACCTTGCTGCCGATCTTCGAGTCCTGCGCCTTTTTGACCATGAGAACCGAGATCGCCGACAGCTGACCGTTGAGGTCGCCCGTCGTGGCATCGATCATCCGCTGGACGTCCGCCTTGGCATGATCGGGGTCAATCGACATCAGCGCCGTGATCCCTTGTCGGGCAGCACCGGCAAACTCCGCGGCGAGCTGGCGATTGTGCGCTACGGTGCGGTGCTGCCACAGCATGTAACCGCTGGCACCGGCAGATGCGCAGGCGATCAGGATGCCGACGCCAACCGCTATTGCTTTGCGTGTTGGACGGCGGGGCGACTTTGCGCGGCGCCGCTTGGCATCTGGGGATACGCCATCGGTTCCTGCTGCCTGCCGCAGCCGTGCGAGGCGTGCCTTGGCCGCCTCGGCCCGCGCTTCAGCCTCGGCAACTTCGTCTTCGGTGTCCGTTTCCGCTGCGGGCGCCGGGGCCGGAGAGTCGACGTCTGAGCGCGACTGTGGTTCATCGGGATTGGTCATATCCGCCGGGTCACCACAATCGTCGGCGTCGGGGCCGTCCGGATCGTGCACGGAGAGGCAGCTTATCACTTCGGCCGGCGCCCTTGGCCGTCATCGGTCAGCTTCAGTCATAGCTCTTACATGCGGAAATGCGCGCCCGTGAAGGAATGGCGCGCAGTAGCGTTCGGGGTCAGCGCGGGGTTGGCCGTTTCTCGTGCCGGCGATCTTCTCCAACCAGGAGAATTTTCTTTTCAGGTGTGGCAAAGTAATTGGGTGCGATTAATCGTGGCCGTATTTGCCGCGTTGCTCGGCGCTGGTGTGCTGGCGGCGCCGCCGTCCTTCGCCGGGCCCACCGTTTGCGACTACCCCGACTGCACGCCGGGCATCATGCCGCACCAGGTCCTCGGGGCGCCTTGTGACAACACCACCTATTACGCCTTTGGTGTAGCGGATGGTTACGTCTCGTTCGCCTCGCAGCCCGGCCGGCTGATGTTCTGCGGTTCGCCAAGGAGATATCAGCCGCGATGGTTCCGGTCACCTCCGATGGCGGGAGTCAAGGAGGAAGGCGCCAATTGCCAGAACTACCAGAACTACGTGGCACAGGCGCCTGATGGCCTATTCCTGATCTGCTTTGCCCACGACGGCATTATGAGCTGGGTCCGCGCCGACACATAGCCTTACTCGGCGGTTTCTCGATGCAGTCCGAGTAGCCGCCTGATCATGTCGGTAAGCCGCTCGAGCAATGTGTCATCGTCGATGTCAGCCAGCAGCGGATGCATTACCGCGGTGCTGATCGCGCCGGAGAACATGGCCGCCTCGATCCGGCCGTCCAGTCCGGCATCGCTCAGCAGTCCGTCATACAACCGTTCCATAAAGCGTTGAAACGGCTTGTGTTCGGCCAGCAGCCGGACCACGACGGGATCGAACTGCAGCGTGCGCACCAGTCGGCGGTCGCGGACCGCCATTTCAACGACGCTCTCCAGCAGCGCATCCCGCGCTTGCGGTCCGTTGCCGTGCGCCTCGGCGGCCTCCAGCGCGGGAAGCAGCCGTCCGAGCTCGCGCTCGGTCACCGCGATCACGATCTGATCCTTGGTCCGAAATTGGTGATACACAGCAGCTTTGGTGATCCCGACGGCGTCGGCGATCATCTGCAGCGACGTACCGCTGACGCCGTGCTGCGCGAACAGGTCGAGCGCCGCATCGAGTACCCGCGTTCGGGCAGGGCTGTAGTGAACAACTCTCAGCGCTTCGTCGCTGACCGGCTGCCCTGCTGTTCCCACGGGACGAGCCTAGACGACCGGCTATTGACCCGAGGCTAGCCGACCGGCTAGCTTCGGTACGGGCCGAGCGTGGCACGGGGATTTCGTGCCGAAGGGAGTCAGGCGATGACAGACATCGGCGGGGGAGATGCGGCAGGTCGGCGAGCGGCGCCGCGGCCGACTGACGGTGAGGTCATTCTGCTGTGGACATTGCCCGTCACGGTGCTGTTGTGGATCGCCGGCTTCCTGCTGTTTCCGGGCTTCAATCCGCCGATGTCACCCTCGATGCCGGCGGAACAGGTTGCCGCGTTCTACCGGGATCCGGCGCACATCCCACAGATCCGGTACAGCATGATCGTGTTCAACTGGTTCGGCGTGTGCCTCGTCCCGATCCTGGCCTTGATCGTGCTGCAGATCCGCCGCATGGCACATCGGACGCCGATCTTCTCCTACGCGATGCTGGGCTGCGTGGCCGGTGGTCCGACGTTGTTTCTCGTCGCGAACGTCTGCTGGCTGCTGGCCGCATTCCGTCCCGAGCGCAGCCCGGAGCTAACCCAGCTGCTCAACGATTTCGGCTGGATGACCTTCACCATCTTGGTCCCGTTCCTGATCGGCCAGAGCGTGATACTGGCCGTGGCAATCTATTTCGACGATCAGCCGCAACCTGTGTTTCCCCGCTGGGTAGCCCACTTCAACCTTCTCGTGGCCGCCGCGCTGGTGCCCGCGGCCTTTGTCGGAGTGTCACTGACCGGTCCGCTGGCGTGGGACGGCTTCCTGTCGTTCTGGGTGAAAAACGTTGCCATCGGGGTTTGGATCGTCGTGATGGGAGTTGCGTTGGGGCAGAACATTTATCGCGAGCGTGCCGAGAACCGCGGACGCCCAGACGAAATGGTCAACGCATGAGTGCGGTGATCACACCGCCGACCTCGCCGGCCACACCCCCTTCCGGCCCGCTGCATCACCGGCTCGCCTGGCACCTGCGCCACAACCCCAAGCGGGAACTCTGGTTGGCGTGGTGGGTGCTCGTCGTCTTTTACAACCTGTTCTTCCCGGTGTTCTTCATCATCGCGCAGGTTCAGCCGCCACCGGAACCCACCTGGGACCTCGCGACGCAGGTCCACTGGTTCTCCGAGCGCCATCTCGGCATACCCCTTGGTTTCGGCATCATCTTCGCGATCAGCGGCGCGATCGCGACAAACAATGCCCTGATCGCATATTCAATGCGGCGCATGTCGGTCAGTCGCGCGTTCGGTTACTCGTATCTGATCATCTACTCGCTCAGCGTGGTTCCCGGCATGATCCTGCTCAACATCGCGCTGCTCGTCGGGACGTTGCGACCGGAGCGCAACCCGGAATTGATCGGCTGGCTCTACGACTTCGCCTTCCTGTCGTTCGACGGAACGATGGGAGTCTTCCTGATCGGCTCGCTGATCTGGATGGTCGCGATCCTGCTCGACCGGAATCGGGTGTTCCCCAAGTGGTTCGGTTATCTCAACCTGTGCAACGCGCTGACCGAGGTCGTCGTCGCCCCCTGCTGGATCTTCCGCCGGGGTGTGTTGGCCTGGGACGGCGAGATCGCTTGGTGGCTCGACATGGTCGTGTTCGGCATCTACCAAGTCACCTTCGTCGTCATGCTGTACCGGATGATCCGGCGCGAAGACTTCGGCACCAGGCAGATGCCGGACTTCCCGCGTAAGAAGGCCGTTGTGCGATGACCGATCTCACGACCGACCTCACCGACAAGGACCAACAGGCCCAATTCGTGCCCGGTCAGCCCGACATGTGGGCATTCGTATTGTTCGAGACCCTGGTTTTCACAGGCTATTTCGGCTTCTACTTGTTCTCTCGCGCCCGTAGCGCCGAGCTTTTCATACCCGCACAGGCACACCTGGACCTGCGCATCGGAGTTTTCAACACCCTCGTCTTGCTGCTGAGTTCGTGGTCGGTTGCGCGGTGTGTTCAGTCGTCACGCGCCGGCGAGTACCGGGCGGCGCGGCGAGATGTCTTCATCACCGCTGCATTGGCCGCGGTGTTCCTCTTCGTCAAGGTGTGTGAATGGGCGAGGCTGGTCAATAGCGGAAACGGGTTGGACAGCAACGACTTCTTCACCTACTATTTCTTCCTCACCGGAATTCACTTCGTCCATCTGCTGATCGGCTTCGTCGTCTTGGGCGTCATCGTTTACCAACTCCGAAGTGCGGCAACAAGACCGCGGGAATCCCAGGAAATCGTCGAGACGTGCGCGACCTACTGGCACACGGTCGATTTCCTGTGGGTACTCATCTTCGCGCTGCTGTACGTGGTGAGGTGAGCGTGAAATTCAACAAGCGGTTACTGATCGTGTGGGTGATCCTGGCGTTGCTCACGCTCGGCTACCTGTGGATAGACCGCTCGGCAGCGGGGCAGGCCGGGTCGCTGAAGTCCAGCGCGGTGGTGACAGTGAGCGTCATCGTGATAGCACTCATCAAGGTGCGCATCATCTTTCGTGAGTTCATGGAGGTGCGAAGCGCACCGGTCCTGCTGTGCCGACTGACCGACGCCTGGATCATGCTGATGGCCGTCGCGATGCTCAGCTGCTATTTCGTCGGAATGCGGCTCGCGTAGTACCCGCGAAAAAGTGCGTCAGGCCACGGGTGCGACCGCGTCCGCGGTTGTGAACGACAGGTGCAGTTCGCTCAAGCCCCGCAGGATGTACGTCGGCTCGTAGCTGTAACGACGCTCGGCGGCCGGCCCGTGATGGGCTTCATCGATCTCGATGTGCGGCATCCGGTCCAGGATGCGTTCGATCGAGACCCTGCCCTCCACGCGGGCGAGTGGTCCGCCCGGGCAGGAGTGCACGCCGCGGGCAAACGCCATGTGCTCGCGAACGTTCTTGCGGCGCAAGTCGAACTGGTGCGGGTTCTCGAACCGCCGCGGATCGCGATTGGCCGCGCCCGGCAGGATCATCACCACGGTGCCGGCCGGAATGTCGACACCACCGATGTTGGTGTCGCGGACGGCAAGTCGAGAGTCGCTCTTGACGGGGCTTTCCATGCGCAACGATTCCTCGATGAACGCGGGGATCAGACTGCGGTCTTCTCGAATCTGTTGCTGGATGTCGGGCCGGTCGCCCAGGGCTTGCAGGGCGGCACTGAGTAGCTTGGCCGTGGTCTCCTGGCCGGCGGCGAAAAGGAAGGTGGCCGAACGGACCACCTCGATCACCGGCGGGGTCGAGCCGTCCGGGTACTTCGCCTCCGCCAGGAAGGTCAGCACGTCGCCGCGCGGTTCGCGCCGCCGGTCCTCGATGTAGCTGCAGAACTTGTCGTCGAGCCACTCCAGCGGGTTAATGCCCACCGACTCGTGGTCGAGGGCGCCGACGCGCGCCTCGGGACGGTCGGCGCCGAGCACGGCGCGGAACTCCTTGTGGTCGTCCTCGGGCACGCCGAGCAGATCGGCGATCACCAACGTGGCGAACGGCTTTGAGTATTCGGCGATGAATTCGCATTCGCCGTTGTGCAGGAACTCGTCGAGCTGCCGATCGGCCAGGCGCCACATGAACTCCTCGTTCTGCTTCAGCCGGCTCGGCGTCAGCAGCTTGGCCAGCACTGAGCGAGCCTTGGTGTGGTCCGGTGGGTCCATCGTGACCATGTGCTCGTGCATCGGAAAGTAGCTGCGGTGCTCGTCGATCAGGGGCCTGATGTCGCCGCCCTCGGGGGTGAAGGGCAGCGGGGGGAACGGTCCGCCGAGCGCGACGATGTTGGAGAACGTTTCCGGGGTTTTGTAAATCTCGGTGGCTTCCGCGTAACCGGTGACCGCGACGACTCCATGGTGTGGCAACCGCAGCACGGGGTTTTCGCTGCGCAGGTAGTCGAAGTAGGGGTGCGGATCCGGGACCAGAGACTGATCGGTGAAGAAGTCGATCGACTCGTAGTTGCTCATAGATGGCGTCTTTCTGGGCTGGGGTCTACCGGTGGTTCGGCGGCATGCAGCACCGCCCCCGCTTTCGGAATTCTGCTGAGCACCTGCTTAGCACGGCAGTAATGTCGTGGTCAAGGACACAACGCCGCGTCGCGCTACGATTCCCCTGTTCGGCAGGTGAGCGTGGACAGGACGGAGCAGCGGCATGAGCACGGCCCCCAGTCAGGCCCGCAGGATCGGGGCGCCGGACGCCAAGAACCGCGGCCTGCTGCTCGACGCGGCCGAACAATTGATGATCGAAGAGGGTTACGCCGCCGTCACCTCGCGGCGCCTCGCGAACAAAGCCGGGCTGAAACCGCAGCTGGTGCACTATTACTTCCGCACCATGGAGGAGCTGTTCCTCCAGGTCTTCCGGCGCCGTGGTGAGGAAGCGCTCGAGGCGCACGCAAAGCTGATGCAGTCACCGCAGCCGCTGTGGGCGGTGTGGCGGTTCGGCACCGACCCCGCATTCACCCGCATTTCAATGGAATTCATGGCGCTGGCCAATCATCGCAAGGAGATGCGGGCCGAAATCGCTTACTACGCCGAACGTTTCCGCGAAGAGCAACGGCAAGCGGTGACCGCTGCGCTGCAGAAGTACGGCGTGGATGAGATGCCGCCGGTGGTGGTTGCCGTGCTCATGTCCAGCTTGTCCAGATTCCTGGTGCTCGAAAACGCGGTGGGCATTTCCGCCGGTCACGCCGAAACCGTGGAATTAGTCGAAAGCCATCTGCGTCGGCTCGAAGGCGAGCCGCAGCCGATTCCGGGAATACCCGAGGCCTGGGTGGTTCACCAATTGCGCAGCGAGCAGAGCACGCCCTTGAGGCCGTCCTTGGATACGACGACAACGCCATCCACCGCCAGAACACAGTGAAGCCCCGGCGTGCCGGGCTCCGTGCCCGTGCTGGCCACCACCATCGCGTACGCGTCGGGGTTGGTCATGTCCAGATCGTAGGTCCACGGCGGCTTGCCCGGGCCGAGATCGACATCGACGTGCGGCGTGAACGAGTAAGGGTTGTGGCTGTAATCGGAGAATCTGTCCGGCTGGTGGTCCAGGTAATAGATGTCCGTGTAGATCGGATTCTCAGCGGTGACGGCGTACTTGACGTGATGCATGACCGGGCCGGCGGTCGGATCGGCGTGGGCGCGCGGAGCGTTCGCGGCCAGACCGACCACCGACAACACTGCCATGGTCATCGCCGAACCGATGCTCAGCGGTCTGTTGACGCTGGTACTCATATCGTTCCTCCGGCGGCCGGTCGTGGCTTGGCGTTTCGGTTCACTACCCGCTCTGCGGCCTGCCAGTGCGCGTCGGCAACCCACAAATGTGCAAAAGATGCTATCGCCTCATCGGGCGAAACACCGCTGATTACCCGTTTTATCTCGGTGGCCGGCTGATTGGCCAGGGAGGCAGCAATCGCACGCCAGCCTTCCTCGAACGAGGCGCGCGGCAACACCGCGTCCACCAACCCGATGCGCTCGGCCTCGGCGGCGTCGACCGTCTTTCCGCTGCCCGCCAGAAGCAGGGCCCTGCTCTTTCCGACGAGGGCGGCCAGCCGCTCGGCGCCGCCCCAGGCCGGCATGATTTCCAGCGTCACCTGATTGAACGCGATCTTGACATCGCTTGCGGCAACCCGGATGTCGGCGGCGACGGCTACTTCGGCGCCGCCACCGAAGGCGTGCCCGTTGAGTGCGGCGATCACCGGTGCCGGGAAGCTCGCCAGCTGGTCGCAGATGGACCGCATCCGCTTTGCCATCGCGGTGGCTTCCGCAATGGTGCGCAGCGCGCTGAGCTCCTTGAGGTCACCGCCGGACACGAAAGCCTTGTCGCCGGCGCCCCTGATCACCAGCGCCCGAGCACCGGCCGCGGCATCGAGCGCCTTCTCCAGCTGGTCCATGGTGTCGAGCGCGATCGCGTTGCGTGCGTGAGGGCGGTCGATGGTGAGCACCGCAAGCCCGTTGTCGAGCTCCAAGTCCAGCATGCGTTAGTTGCTCCTCGGAAGAGGGTCGATATTGGCATTCTCGTTCGGCGAGAATAACATCATCGCTGCAGGCCGAAGGGGTTTGTACATCGAGGATAGAGGTGGCCCGTGCAGGACAGAATCGTCGTGACGGCCGTCGCGGTGCTCGCTGTGGCCGGCCTCGGGGCGTGCACGTCGCGACCGGCCACCCAAATCTCTAGCTCGGCGTCGGTGACCGTCAACGGTGATGACGCGAATTTTCACGTCGTGCAATGCGGTCAAGTGCAATGGACCCGGACGATCGACATCGGCGGCAAGTTCGCCGGAGCCAAGATCATCATCGACGAGGGGGCGCAACCGCCGTCTGCCGAGTCGGTACGCATCCAAAATCTGGGCGGGTTCACCGGGATGTACGCCCGGGGCGACGGCCCCCGCGCCGACATGAGCATGTCGGGAGACAAGTTCACGATTACCGGCACCGCCAACGGCTTCAAGACCGACAAACCGAACGAAGCAACGTCGGCGACTTTCAAGATCATCGTGTCCTGCTGACACCGCGCGTGGCGATCACCACTGGGGTGCACGTTTGCGATGCGGGCCCAGTAGAGAATAGTATTCTCACAAATCGCGAAGGAGGATCTCATGGGCCAGTTGTCGCACAAGGTGGACGTTCCGTTTCCGATCTTTGACGCGGATAACCATCTCTACGAGCCGCCGGAGGCGCTGACCAAGTTCCTGCCCAAGGAGTACAAGGACTACGTCCAGTACGTGCAGATCAACGGTCGCACCAAGATCGCCATCCGCGGCCAGATCAGCAATTACATTCCCAACCCGACCTTCGAGGTCGTCGCCCGGCCGGGCGCCTGGGAGGAGTACTTCAAGTACGGCAACCCGGAGGGCAAGAGCAAGCGCGAGCTGTTCGGCGAGCCGATGCGCGCGATCCCGGCGTTCTTCGAACCCGGCCCACGGCTCGAGACGATGAACGAGCTGGGCCTGGACAAGACGCTGATGTTCCCGACCTTGGCCAGCCTGCTGGAGGAGCGGCTGCGCGACGATCCGCTCGCTATCCACGTGCTGGTCCATGCGCTGAACGAGTGGCTGGACGAGGTCTGGGGCTTCAACTACCAGAATCGCATCTTCACCACACCGGTCATCACCCTGCCGATCGTCGAGAAGGCGATCGAGGAACTGGAGTGGGCGGTCAAGCGCGGCGCCCGCGCCATCCTGGTTCGCCCGGCGCCGGTCCCCGGCTTCCGTGGTCCGCGGTCATTCGCGGTGCCCGAGTTCGACCCGTTCTGGGAGCGGGTCGTCGAGCACGACGTGCTGGTGGGCATGCACTCTTCCGACAGCGGCTACTCCCGGTACACCTCGGAGTGGGACGGCGCCGACCAGGAGATGCTGCCATTCCAGACCAACGCGATGGGCATCCTCAACGAGTGGCGGCCGATCCAGGATTCGGTGGGCTCGTGGGTGATTCACGGCGCGCTCTACCGCCACCCCAAGCTGAAGGTCGCGATCGTCGAGGCCGGCTCGAAGTGGATGACCCCGCTGCTGGACGGCCTGGCGGAGGTCTTCCGCAAGGCCCCGGAGGCTTTCCCGAGTGACCCGGTCGAGATGGTCAAGAGCCGGATCCACGTCAGCCCGTTCTTCGAGGATGGCATCGACGATCTGGTCAAACTGGTCGGTGTGGACCAGGTGCTCTACGGTTCGGACTGGCCGCACCCGGAAGGCCTGGCGGAGCCGACCTATTACATCGAGGCGCTGTCGCACCTGAAGCCGGAGGATCAGGCGAAGATCATGGGCGGCAACCTCGGTCGGCTCGTCACGGTGTGACGTCCCGCCGCCGGCCAATCGGGCCTGAGTGGCAGACAATCCCCGAGATGGTCTTGAGCGCGGCGGACCGCTTCGGCGATGCGGAAGCAGTTGTCGACGGTCCGCTGCGCTTCGCCTTCACCGAAATTGTCGACCGAATCCGTTGCGCCGCCGGCGCATTCGCAGAACTCGGTGTTGACAAGGGTGACCGCGTCGCCGTCTGGGCGCCCAACTCGGCCGAGTGGATCATCGCCGCGTTCGGGTTGCTCACCGCGGGCGGGGTGCTGGTGCCGGTCAACACGCGATTCAAGGCCGAAGAGGCGGGTGACATCATCGCCCGCAGTGAAGTCAAGGCCGTCCTGGTGCAGAAGGGGTTCCTGGGCCAGGACTACACCGCCCCCGCGGGGACGCCGGTCATCGATGTGAAGTCCGACTTCCTTTCCAGCGGTTCGCCGTTCGAGCGGGCGGTGAGCGGCAGCGACATCTCGGACATCATCTTCACGTCGGGCACGACCGGCCGTCCGAAGGGCGCGATGATGAACCATCGCCAGACGCTGCGCATGTACGAGGAGTGGGCGACACTGGCGGATCTGCGCGAGGGCGACCGTTACCTACAGATCAATCCGTACTTCCACACGTTCGGCCTCAAGGCGGGGCTTGTCACGTCCTTCCTGCGCGGCGCGACGATGCTTCCGGTCGCCGTATTCGACGTCGATACCGTGGTGGATCTCATTGCGCGCGAACACATCACGATGCTGCCCGGCCCGCCGACGTTGTATCACTCGCTGCTGACGGTGCAGGACAAGTCCAAGTTGTCGACGTTGCGGGCAGGCGTGACCGGCGCCGCGGACATCCCGGTCGAGCTGGTCCGTCGCATCCACGACGAACTGCCGTTCGAAACGCTGATGACCGGCTACGGACTGACCGAGGCCGGCAACGTCACCCTGTCGCTGCCGGGCGATTCCTTCGAGGACGTCGCCACCACCGCCGGTGTGCCCTGCGCCGACGTCGAGGTGCGCATCGCCGACGACGGCGAGGTGCTGGTTCGCGGCTACGGCGTCATGCAGGGCTACCTCGACGATCCCGCGGCCACCGCGCAGGCGATCGACGAAGACGGCTGGCTGCACACCGGCGATCTCGGCAACCTCGACCCGGCCGGTCGGCTGCGCATCGTCGGCCGCAAGAAGGACATGTTCATCGTCGGCGGGTTCAACGCCTACCCGGCCGAGATCGAAGGCTTCCTGCTGAGTCACCCCGCCGTCGCGCAGGCCGCGGTCATCGGCGTGCCCGACGAGCGACTCGGACAGGTGGGTAAGGCGTTCGTGGTGCTCGACGGTGCCGTGGGCGCCGACGAATTGATCAGTTGGTGTCGCGACCGCATGGCGGGCTTCAAAGTCCCACGCGCGGTACAGTTCCTTGATTCACTCCCACTCAATGCAACCGGCAAAGTGATGAAGGACCAACTTCGTTGACCGACGGCGATATCCACTCGATGGTGATTGCGTCGGATTATCGCGTTCCGGATCCCAGCCGGGTGTGGCCGCTACTCGAGCGAAACAAGTCGGCCCTCTCCGAGATCGGCGCACACCACGTGCTCGTCTACACATCAACGCACGACTACGGTCGCGTGCTCGTGATGATCGGGGTGCACAGCCGTGAGCCGATCGTGGAACTGCTCCGATCGCGGGTGTTCTTCAACTGGTTCGACGAGGCCGGTGTTGAAGACATCCCCGCGGTCTTCGCCGGAGAGATCATCGACAGGTTCATCCCGGCACCATCGTCGAGCTCGGCGGTGCCCGGGGTCGTGGTGGCCGCCATCGCATCGGTCGACGATGTGCCGGCGCTGACGGCCGGCGTCAACTCGGCGCTAGACCGGTTCGCCGCGGCCGGTATCCGAAAGACTTGGATATTCCAGGCTTTCGACGACAATCACGAGGTGTTGATCCTGCAGGAATTTCCCGACGAATCCAGCGCGCGGCAGTGGATCGAGCATCCGGACGCCGCCGCCCAGTGGATGTCGGGCGCGGGAGTCGGTCCGTACCCGCCGCTGTTCGTCGGCCAGTTTGCCAACATCATGCGCATCGAGGGCTAGCGAGCAGTCCGCTCGATGTCGCCACCTTTCAGCGGCGCCTACTGCCGTCCGGCGACATCGGCTGCACGAGTTCGACCAGCAGCGGGGGAATTTCCATGCGGGGCAACACCACTTCGACAAGCACCATGCGGTCCTGATGCCCTGCCGCCGCGGTCAGCGCGTCGTCGAGTTCGCCGTAGGTTTGCGCGCGGAACGCGAGGTGGTTGGCCACGCCGAGCGCGTTGGGGATGTCGGTCCAACTCCAGCTGGCGATGTCGTTGTAGGGCGCCGTCTCTCCGTGGATCGCCCGTTCGACCGTATAGCCGTCGTTGTTGACCACGACGATGACGGGCGACAGCCCTTCGCGAAAGAACGTGCCGAGTTCCTGCACGGTCAGTTGCGCGGCGCCGTCACCGATCAACAACACCGACCTTCGGTCCGGGTGCGCTACGGCCGCGCCGAGCGCCGCGGGCAACGTGTAACCAATTGAGCCCCAAAGGGGTTGGCCGATGAATGTGACCCCCTTGGGTAGCCTGTGGTCGGCCATCCCATAGAAGGAGGTGCCCTGATCGGCGAGCACCACGTTGCCCGGTGTGAGCGCGTTGCACAGCCGGTCCCACACCATCTCCTGGGTCAGTGCCTGATCGCGCCCAGGCGCGGGGGCCGAGGCCGCGGGCTGGTGGCCCGCTGCCGGCGTGACGGGTGGTGAACTGGTTGCGCGCCCCGTCAGGATCTCGGCCAGCGCCCCGAGCGCGGCGCCCATTTCCAGCGGCGCGAACACCTCACCGGCCACACTGCTCTGATACTGCCCGACGTCGATGGTCCGGGTGGAGTCGATGTGTTGGCTGAAGAAGCCGCTCACCATGTCGGTGAACACCACCCCGGCGGTGACCAACGCTGGTGCGTCCTCGATCGCGGCACGCACGGCGGGCGCGCTGGCCGCGCCGGCGTAGATGCCGAGGTAGTTGGGTGCGCTCTCGTCGAGAAGGCTCTTGCCCCACATCAGCGTGGCGTAGGGCACCACGTCGGCGTTCAGTAGCGCCTCGAGTTCCTTGACCGCCTGTAGCCGATGCACCAGCAGGTCGGCCAGCACGGTCAGCCGGTTGTCGCCGATGAGTTCGCGGGCCGCGTCGATGAACATCGACAGCGCGCGCGGACTGGTCCCGCCGGTGTAGCGGGGCAGCGGCGCCGCAGGCGGTTCGGTGGGGAAGCGTGCCACATCGGTGGACAGCAGGATGTAGCCCGGCCGCTTCTGCTCGCGCACCTCGCACAGCACCCGGTCAATCTCCCGGCATGCCGTCGCCGGCATGAGATTGGCTTGAGCACAGGTGATTTCACGGCTGATGCGGAAGAAGTGCTCGAAGTCGCCGTCACCGAGCGAATGGTGCAACGCCCGCCTGGTGCCCTGGGCGTCCTTGGAGGGGCCACCGACGATGTGCACCACCGGGACATGCTCGGCGTAGCTGCCGGCGATCGCATTGGTCGCCGAAAGCTCCCCCACGCCGAATGTCGTTACCACAGCGGCCATTCCGCGCAGCCGGCCATAACCGTCGGCGGCGTAGCCGGCGTTCAGCTCGTTGGCGTTGCCCACCCACCGAATCCGTGGATGCGCGACGATGTGATCGAGGAATTCCAGGTTGTAGTCGCCGGGGACGCCGAAGATCTCCGAGACGCCAAGCTCGGCGAGACGGTCCAACAGGTAGTCGCCGATGGTGTAGACAGGATCCGCGGGCCCGGCCGCCGCGTCTGGCGTGGTAGCAGTCACGAAGTCGACGTTACGCTGGTCGAAAGCGCTCCCCGCCGGGCGTGGTTTCGCTATCGTGCGGGCCATGGCGATCAACGAAACCCGCGAAGTTGTCATCGAAGCCAGCCCCGAAGAGATCCTCGACGTCATCGCCGATCTCGACTCGGTGACCGAATGGTCGCCGCCCCACCAGAGCGTCGAAATCCTGGAGCGTGACGCCGACGGGCGCCCCACCAAGGTCAAGATGAAAGTCAAAGCCGCGGGCATCACCGACGAGCAGGTGGTCGAGTACTCGTGGGGCGACAACGAGGTGAGCTGGACGCTGATCAGCTCCGGTCAGCAGCGCTCCCAGGATGCCTCCTACAAACTGACGCCGAAGGGCGACGCCACCCTGGTCAAGTTCGAGCTCAGCGTCGATCCCGTGGTGCCGTTGCCGGGCTTCGTGTTGAAGCGCGCCATCAAAGGCACCGTCGATACCGGGACCGAGGGCTTGCGCAAGCGGGTGCTGCAGGTGAAGAAGGGTAAGTAGCCGCCGTGACCGGCGCGGGACCCCTGGCCGGGATCAAAGTCATCGAACTCGGCGGCATCGGACCCGGGCCCCACGCGGGCATGATGCTCGCCGACCTGGGTGCCGACGTGGTGCGGGTGCGCCGCCCCGGCGGCGCGGCGATCGCAAGCGCGGCGAAGCCGGGCGAGGCGGGTCGCCGGCAGGCAGTCCCGACGATGCCGGCCGAGGACCGCGACCTGTTGCACCGGGGCAAGCGGATCGTCGACCTCGACGTCAAGACTGACCCGGGCGCATTGCTCGAGCTCGCCGCCAAGGCCGACGTGTTGTTGGACTGCTTTCGGCCTGGCACCTGCGAGCGACTCGGGATTGGACCCGGCGACTGCGCGGCGGTCAATCCGCGACTGATCTACGCGCGGATCACCGGCTGGGGCCAGGAGGGGCCGTTGGCGTCGACGGCGGGGCACGACATCAACTACCTGTCGCAGACCGGAGCGCTCTCGGCGCTGGGCTACGCCGACCGGCCGCCGATGCCGCCGCTGAACCTGGTCGCCGATTTCGGCGGCGGGTCGATGCTGGTGCTCATCGGTATCGCCGTCGCGCTGTACGAACGCGAGCGGTCGGGCCGCGGGCAGATCGTCGACGCCGCGATGGTCGACGGCGTCAGCGTGCTTGCCCAAATGATGTGGACCATGAAGGCAATTGGCAGCCTGCGCGATAAGCGCGAATCGTTTCTGCTCGACGGCGGCTCGCCGTTCTACCGTTGCTATGAAACCTCCGACGGCAAGTACATGGCCGTCGGCGCGATCGAGCCGCAGTTCTTCGCGGCGTTGCTCAACGGGCTCGGTCTGTCACCCGGCGAGGTGCCGGGGCAGCTTGAAAGCGGTTCGTATCAGCAGATGTACGACGTGTTCGCGCAGCGCTTCGCCAGCCGGACGCGAGAGGAGTGGACTCAGGTTTTCGCCGGCACCGACGCGTGTGTCACGCCGGTGCTGACGTGGAACGAGGCCGCCTGCAACGAACATTTGAACGCGCGGTCGACGCTGATCACCGCCCACGGTGTCGAGCAGGCCGCGCCCGCTCCGCGTTTCTCGCGAACGCCGGCCGGGCCCGTCGGACCACCGCCGGCCGCCACCACGCCGATCGACGAAATCAACTGGTAGCAAATTACTTACCCGAATACGTTCCGTGCCTCGAACCGGATTGCTAGGTTGAGCTCAGTGGCTGTAAAGGCATCACGTGAATTCATAGTTGATGCGCCGCTCGACGTGGTCATGGGGGCGCTCGAGGATGTCAGCGTGCTGGAATCCTGGTCGCCGCTGCATAAAAAAATTGAAGTCGTCGACCGTTATCCGGACGGCCGTGCGCACCACGTGAAAACCACCATCAGAATTATGGGCCTGCGTGACAAAGAGGTGCTGGAATACCACTGGGGCCCGGACTGGGTGGTGTACGACGTCAAGGGGACGGCCCAACAACACGGCCAGCACGTCGAATACAACCTCAAGCCCGAGGGCGTCGACAAGACGCGGGTGCGGTTCGACATCACCGTCGAACCGGCAGGGCCCATTCCCGGATTCGTCGTTCGGCGCGCGATGGAACACGTTCTCGACGCGTCGATCAAGGGGCTGCGCGATCTGGTCGCGCGGGGTGGTCCGGATAAGGCAACGTAATTCGATCTCCATTGCTAATTTGTTAGGCAGTGGCCATACGCGCATCGTCGGAAATTGTCATCGGGGCGCCCCCGGACGTGATCATGGAGGCGCTGGCCGACATGGACGCCGTGCCCTCGTGGTCTCCGTTGCACAAGCGGGTCGAAGTCGTCGACCGATATCCCGACGGCATGCCGCACCACGTGCGCATGACGATCAGGGTGAGCGGCATCGCCGACACCGAAATGGTGGAATATCACTGGGGTCCCGACTGGATGGTGTGGGATGCGCAGAAGACCTCGCAGCAACACGCTCAACATGGCGAATACAACTTGGAGCGCGAGGGCGACGACAAGACCCGGGTCCGATTCAGTCTCACGATCGAGCTGAGGGCACCACTGCCCGGGTTCTGGGTGCGCTCGGCGGGCAACAAAATCCTCTACGCCGCTCTGGAAGGCCTGCGTAAGCGCGTGATGGGCGACGAGGATGCTAAGCAGTCTTGAGTGCGGACAGTCGCCTGATCGCCTCGTCGAGGGTGTCGTCGCTCTTGCAGAAGGTGAAGCGCACCAAGTGATTCCACAGATCGGCATGCGGCGCGGTCGGGTCGCAGAACGCCGACATCGGAATAGCCGCCACACCAACCTTTTCCGGTAGTGCCGCGCAGAACGTCGTGCTGTCGTCGTATCCGAGTGGCCGAGGGTCGGCGCACAGGAAGTAACTGCCGTTACTCTCGTGCACCGCGAAACCGATGTCGGCCAGGCCGGCGGCCAGCCGGTCGCGCCGGGCTTGCAGCGAGCGCCGCAGGTCGTCCACCCAGGCGTCCTCGGTGTCGAGCGCCAGCGCGACCGCGGGCTGGAACGGCGCCCCGCCGACATAGCTAAGGTACTGTTTGGCCGCGCGCACACCGGCGATGAGTTGTGCTGGACCGCAAGCCCATCCGATCTTCCAGCCGGTGCAGTTGAACATCTTGGCCGCGCTGGAGATGGTGATGGTGCGCTGCGCCATGCCGTCGAAACCGGCCAGCGGCAGATGACGATGGCCGTGGGGCGAAGAATACACCAGGTGCTCATACACCTCGTCGGTGATCACCAAAAGGTCTGCGGCCACCGCGATTTCGGCGATCGCCTCCAGTTCGGCTGCGCTCAGCACGGCGCCGGTCGGGTTGTGCGGCGAGTTGACGATGAGGGCCCGGGTCTTTGGTGTCACCGCCCGCCGCAGCGCGTCGGTGTCCAGCGCGAAGCCGCGGCCGTCGGAAACCAGCGGTACGGCGGCGCGGTGTGCGCCGGCCATCGCGACCACCGGCGAGTAGGAGTCGTAGAAAGGCTCGATCAGCAGTACCTCCGAGCCCGGCTCGACCAGGCCGATGACCGCCGACGCGATGGCCTCGGTGGCCCCGACCGTCACCAGCACCTCGGTGTCGGGGTCGTAGTCGATGCCGAAATGCCGCTTGCGCTGCGCCGCGACGGCCTGGCGCAGCGGCGCGATGCCGATCCCGGGCGGGTACTGGTTGGCGCCGTCGGCGATCGCGTCTTGTGCGGCCTTCAACATCGCCGGGGGTCCATCCTCGTCGGGAAAGCCCTGACCCAGGTTCACCGCGCCGATGCGCGCGGCCAACGCCGACATTTCGGCGAACACCGTGGTCGCGTAGGGCCGCAATCGCGACACCGTCATGGTCGTCGAGCTTAGGCGGACGTCGGCCGGGTGTGCGGCCAGCCGCACCTTCGACATCGAGTGTGCGGCCGGACGCACACTCGTCCCGGCGGTTACCAGACCGGGGCCGACTTGCCCAACCAACAGGTTGGCCGGGCGCCCCTGTTAGGGTGCACCTAGACGGACCCGAAACCCCATTTTGCGAACAGGAAGTCGACATGTCCGAAGAAGCCTTCATCTATGAGGCCATCCGCACACCCCGCGGGAAGCAACGCAACGGATCGCTCAACGAGGTAAAGCCGCTGAACCTGGTCGTCGGCCTGGTCGACGAGCTGCGCCGGCGTAATCCCGACCTGGACGAGAACCTGATCAGTGACATGATCCTGGGCGTGGTGTCCCCGGTCGGTGACCAGGGTGGCGACATCGCCCGCACCGCGGTGCTGGCCGCCGGGCTGCCCGAGACCACCGGCGGTGTGCAGCTGAACCGGTTCTGTGCCTCGGGTCTCGAGGCCGTCAACACCGCCGCGCAGAAGGTGCGTTCCGGCTGGGACGACCTGGTCCTGGCCGGTGGTGTCGAGTCGATGAGCCGTGTCCCGATGGGCTCGGACGGCGGCGCCTGGGCGACCGACCCCGAGACCAACTACCAGATCGGCTTCGTGCCGCAGGGTATCGGCGCCGACCTGATCGCGACCATCGAGGGCTTTAGCCGTGAGGACGTCGACGCTTATGCGTTGCGCTCGCAGGAGAAGGCCGCCGAAGCCTGGTCGGGAGGCTATTTCGCCAAGTCGGTCGTGCCGGTGCGTGACCAGAACGGTCTGGTCATCCTCGACCACGACGAGCACATGCGCCCCGACACCACGATGGAGGGCCTGGCCAAGCTGAAGACCGCGTTCGACGGCATCGGCGAGATGGGCGGCTTCGACGACGTGGCGCTGACGAAGTACCACTATGTCGAGAAGATCAACCACGTGCACACCGGCGGCAACAGCTCCGGCATCGTCGACGGCGCCGCGCTGGTGCTGGTCGGCTCGGAAGCCGCGGGCAAGTCCCAGGGCCTGACCCCGCGGGCGCGCATCGTGGCCACGGCCACCAGCGGTGCGGACCCGGTCATCATGCTCACCGGCCCGACGCCGGCCACCCGCAAGGTGCTCGACCGTGCCGGCCTGACGATCGACGACATCGACCTGTTCGAGCTCAACGAGGCATTCGCGTCGGTGGTGCTGAAGTTCCAGAAAGACCTCAACATCCCGGACGAGAAGCTCAACGTCAACGGTGGTGCCATCGCGATGGGCCACCCGCTGGGCGCCACCGGCGCCATGATCACCGGAACCATGGTCGACGAGCTCGAGCGCCGCAACGCGCGTCGCGCGCTGATCACGCTGTGCATCGGTGGCGGCATGGGTGTCGCGACCATCATTGAGAGGGTTTAAGGCAATGCCAGAGACCAAGCTAGAGAACACCATCCAGTGGGGCAAGGACGCCGACGGCATCGTCACGCTGACGCTTGACGACCCCACCGGGTCGGCCAATGTGATGAACGAGCACTACAGCGCGTCCATGCACAATACGGTCGAACGTCTTGCGGCAGAGAAGGATTCGATCACCGGTGTGGTTATCACCAGTGCGAAGAAGACCTTCTTCGCCGGTGGCGACCTCAAGGCCATGATCAACCTCGGTCCGGAGAATGCCGGTGAGGCGTTCGACACCGTCGAGTCGGTCAAGCGGGACCTGCGCGCCCTGGAGACCCTGGGCAAGCCGGTGGTGGCTGCCATCAACGGTGCCGCGCTCGGCGGTGGCCTGGAGATCGCGCTGGCGTGTCATCACCGAATCGCGGCCGATGTCAAGGGGAGTCAACTCGGGCTGCCCGAGGTAACGCTGGGCCTGCTGCCCGGCGGCGGCGGGGTGACCCGCACCGTGCGGATGTTCGGCATCCAGAATGCGTTCATGAACATCCTGTCGCAGGGCACCCGCTTCAAGCCGGCGAAGGCCAAGGAGATCGGACTGGTCGACGAGCTGGTCGGCTCGGTCGACGAACTCGTCCCCGCCGCCAAGGCGTGGATCAAGGCCAACCCCGACTCGCACGAACAGCCTTGGGACAAAAAGGGTTACAAGATGCCCGGCGGCACCCCGTCCAGCCCCGCGCTGGCCGGCATCCTGCCGTCCTTCCCGGCGCTGCTCAAGAAGCAGCTCAAGGGTGCGCCGATGCCGGCGCCGCGAGCAATTCTGGACGCGGCCGTCGAGGGCGCGCAGGTGGACTTCGACACCGCCAGCCGCATCGAGAGCCGCTACTTCACCCAGCTGGTCACGGGTCAGGTCGCGAAGAACATGATCCAGGCGTTCTTCTTCGATCTGCAGTACATCAACTCCGGTGGATCGCGTCCCGACGGGATCGAGCCGGTGAAGATCAACAAGATCGGTGTGCTGGGCGCGGGCATGATGGGCGCCGGTATCGCCTACGTTTCGGCCAAGGCTGGTTACGACGTGGTGCTCAAGGACGTCAGCATCGAGGCCGCCGAGAAGGGCAAGAACTACTCGGAAAAGCTTGAGGCCAAAGCACTTGAGCGTGGCAAGACCACCGAGGAGAAGAGCAAGGCGCTGCTGGGCCGCATCACGCCGTCGGCCGACCCCGCCGACTTCAAGGGTGTCGACTTCGTGATCGAGGCCGTGTTCGAGAACCAGGACCTCAAGCACAAAGTGTTCCAGGAGATCGAGGACATCGTCGAGCCCAACGCACTGCTGGGATCGAACACCTCGACGCTGCCGATCACCGGTCTGGCGACCGGCGTGAAGCGCCAAGAGGACTTCATCGGGATCCACTTCTTCTCACCGGTCGACAAGATGCCACTGGTCGAAATCATCAAGGGCGAGAAGACTTCTGACGAAGCGCTGGCTCGGGTGTTCGACTACACGCTGGCGATCGGCAAGACCCCGATCGTCGTCAACGACAGTCGCGGCTTCTTCACCAGCCGCGTGATCGGCACGTTCGTGAACGAGGCGCTGGCGATGCTGGGCGAGGGTGTGGAGCCCGCCAGTGTCGAGCATGCTGGTTCGCAGGCCGGCTACCCGGCGCCGCCGCTGCAGCTGTCCGACGAGCTCAACCTGGAGCTGATGCACAAGATCGCCACCGCCACCCGCAAGGGTGTCGAGGACGCGGGCGGCACCTACGAGCCGCACCCGGCCGAGGCCGTCGTCGAGAAGATGATCGAGCTCGGCCGTCCGTCTCGGTTGAAGGGCGCGGGCTTCTACGAGTACGTCGACGGCAAGCGGACCCGCCTGTGGCCGGGCCTGCGGGAGACGTTCAAGTCGGGCAGCGCGGAGATTCCGTTGCAGGACATGATCGATCGGATGCTGTTCGCCGAGGCGCTGGAAACCCAAAAGTGCCTCGACGAGAACGTGTTGACGTCGACTGCCGACGCCAACATCGGATCGATCATGGGTATCGGGTTCCCGCCGTACACCGGTGGTAGCGCGCAGTTCATCGTCGGCTACTCCGGTGCGGGCGGTACGGGCAAGGAAGCCTTCGTGGCGCGGGCCCGTGAGCTGGCCGCCAAGTATGGCGACCGCTTCCTGCCGCCGGATTCGCTGGCCTGAGTTCCGTTCGAGCATTTCGCGAAAGCCCTCGAAACAGCGTGGTTTCGGGGGCTTTTCGCGGTGGCTCATTGTGTCGAACGTCCGCGTATTCCTTGTGCTCCATCAGTCGTACATCACTCGTATCGCCCTTGTTTGCAACGCATTCATTGAGCGCTGTCCTGCCGACACCGGCGGGGCGCTGGTAGGGATCTGCTGTGAGCGAACGTGGCATCCCAACCCATTCCGGCTCGCCCCGACGAG
Source organism: Mycobacterium ahvazicum (assembly GCF_900176255.2). GTDB lineage: Bacteria > Actinomycetota > Actinomycetes > Mycobacteriales > Mycobacteriaceae > Mycobacterium > Mycobacterium ahvazicum. The sequence goes on along the minus strand of NZ_FXEG02000005.1, from coordinate 460,391 downwards.
AGCTAGAGTCGCTAACCATGCGCTTTGGTTTCTTCATTCCGCAGGGCTGGCGGATGGATCTGGTAGGCATCGACCCGGCGAAACACTGGGCGGTGATGCGGGACTTGGCCTCCTACGCCGACGGCAGCGCCTGGGACTCGGTGTGGGTCTACGACCACTTCCACACCGTCCCGATGCCGAGCGCCGAAGCGACGCACGAGGCTTGGTCGTTGATGTCGGCCTACGCCGCGACCACGTCACGGGTCAAGCTCGGCCAAATGTGCACGGCCATGAGCTACCGCAATCCGGTCTACCTCGCCAAGGTGGCGGCCACCGCCGACATCATCTCCGGCGGTCGCATCCAGATGGGCATCGGCGGCGGCTGGTACGAACACGAGTGGCGCGCTTACGGTTACGGGTTCCCATCGGCCGGCGTGCGATTGGGCCGCCTCGACGAAGGCGTGCAGATCATGCGCGACGCCTGGCGTGATGGCAAAGTCAGCTTCGACGGCAAGCACTACCAGGTCGACGGTGCGATCGTCGAGCCGAAGCCGTTGCAGGACAATGGTATTCCGCTGTGGATCGCCGGTGGGGGCGAGAAGGTGACGCTGCGCATCGCGGCGCAGTACGCGCAGTACACCAACTTCACGGCGGAGCCCGAGGCGTTTGCCCAGAAGTCGGAGGTGCTCGCCGGGCATTGCCGCGACGTGGGCACCGACTTCGACGCGATCGTGCGTTCGGCCAACTTCACCGCCATCGTCGGCACCTCCGAGTCCGAGGTCAAAGACCGCCAGCAGCGGGTGCGCGACCGGCTGGTCGACTATGTGCCTGAGTCCCTGGCGGATTCGATGACCGGTAGCCTTCCCGACTCGGCGATGGGCACCACGGAACAGGTGATCGAGCGGCTGGCCAAGGTCCGCGATCTCGGCTGCGAATACGCGATCGTCTATTTCCCCGAGGCCGCCTACGACCGATCCGGCATCGAGTTGTTCGAGCGGGAAGTCATTCCCGCCCTGGGCTAGCCCGCTCAGACGTCGCTGGTGGTGTACCTCGTCTTGACCGGAGGTGCGGCCAGCAGCGGCGGCAGCTGGGTCACCTTGCCTTCGCCGGCGCGAAACGCGCGGTAGGCCTCGTCGGCGTCGACCGACTCCCACTCTTCGTAGATGATCCAGTGGGCTTCGTCGGCCTCATCGACCCAGACGTCAGTGCGGAGATTTCCCTCGAACGCCCGAGTGGTTTCCAGCGTGCGCCCCATCAGTTCACGCCCGGCACCGACCTCGTCGGGCTTGAACTTCAGTTCCAGCAGCACTATTACCGTCATCGTCGTCTCCTCGCATCGTCACTGTGTGCCGCTCGCCGCGAGCACACCGTTGAACCTACGGTCGACCCACTTGCCGAAGTCGGGCGCCTCCGGAATCTGGTCGGAGGCCGCGAAAAGATCGGCCAGGCGTTGTTCGGCGGCCACCACCTTGTCGTCGAGGGGGACGGGCAGTCGCCCCACCCTCGCCGCCGCATCATATGAGAATGAGGTTTCCACTTTTCGGAAGGCTGTTATACGGTTCAGTCAGAATTGTTCTTTTGGTGCACCCGCGCACGTTCCTGGAGGACCCCTCAATGCAGAAGGCACTCGCTCCCGAGATCTCGACCTGGCCCGACGAGAACCCGCAGCTGATCGGCAGTCGATGCGGTGATTGCAGTGCCACCACCTTCCCGGTGCAGCAGCGGTGCCCGCGCTGCAGCGGCGGCTCGATGAGCGACGTGCTGTTGCCGCGGACCGGAACCGTGGTCGCCTGGACGACCCAGGGTTTCCCGCCCGGGGCCCCCTACGCCGGTCCGACCGGCAAGGACTTCGTGCCGTTCGGCGTCGGTCTGGTGCAGCTCGGCGACGTGATCCGGGTCGAGGGGCGGCTGACCGAGAACGACCCGGCCAAACTGCAGTTCGGCCAGGAGGTCGAGCTCACGATGGTGCCGTTCACCACCGACGCCGACGGCAACGAGATCATCACGTTCGCCTTCCAGCCGGTCTAGATCAGGAGAATCCGAGATGACTAACGACGTCGCCATCATCGGCGTGGGCTTGCACCCCTTCGGCCGGTTCGAGAAGACCGCAATGCAGATGGGCGCCGAGGCCATCCAAGCCGCGCTCACCGACGCGGGTGTGGGGTGGAAGGACATCCAGTTCGGATTCGGCGGCAGCCACGAGGTGTCCAACCCCGACGCGGTGACCCGCCTGGTCGGGCTGACCGGCATCACCTTCACCAATGTCTTCAACGCGTGTGCCACCGCGGCCAGCGCCATCCAGCAGACCGCCGACACCATTCGGCTGGGCAAGTACGACATCGGCATCGCCATCGGCTTGGACAAGCACCCGCGCGGGGCGTTCACCGACGACCCGGCGAAGCTGGCGCTGCCGCAGTGGTACGCGCAGAACGGACAGTTCGTCACCACCAAGTTCTTCGGCATGAAGGCCAACAAGTACCTGCACGACCACAACATCTCGCAGGAAACCCTGGCGCGGGTGGCCAACAAGAACTTCCGCAATGGCGCCTTGAATCCGAATGCCTTTCGGCGCAAGGAGATCTCGGTCGACGAGATCCTCAACTCGAACGTGCTCAACTACCCGTTGACCCAGTACATGTTCTGCGCGCCCGACGAGGGGGCGGCGGCGGTCATCATGTGTCGCGCCGACATCGCACACAAGTACACCGACAAGCCGGTATACGTACGTGCCTGCGAAATCCGCACCCGCACGTTCGGTGCTTACGAGGTGCACGCCACGTTCGCGCCCTTGGATGAGGACGTCTCGCCGACGGTGTACGCGTCCAAGGCGGCCTACGAAGCCGCGGGCGTCGGGCCCGAGGACGTCGACGTCGCCCAGCTTCAGGACACCGATGCCGGCAACGAGGTCATCCACATGGCCGAGACGGGCTTGTGCGCCGACGGTGAGCAGGAGAAGCTGCTGGCCGACGGTGCCACCGAAATTCACGGCTCGATGCCGGTGAACACCGATGGCGGGCTGATCGCCAACGGCGAGCCGATCGGTGCGTCGGGGCTGCGGCAGGTGCATGAGCTGGTGCGTCAGCTGCGCGGCGAGGCCGGCGACCGTCAGGTGCCGGGCAACCCCCGGGTCGGCCTGGCGCAGGTGTACGGCGCTCCCGGAACCGCGTCAGCGACGATCCTGTCGCTCTAATATCCTTCGCCGAGCGTGCAGCCACTGCGAGAAATCGCCGAAAATCGCGCAGTCAGAGCACGTTCGGCGCCAGGGACGACGACCAAATCGCAGCTCCGGCTAGCCAACATATTCAGGTAGTGCGATGCTGTCGCGGAATTCGCTTCGAACCACCCACTCGGCCAGCCGCGGAATGTTGAGCAGTCTGGACGCCAGATTGCGGGTCCACACACCCAGCGCCGTCTTTGGTGCGAAGGTCGTGGCGAATCCGCGCGCCGACCGCTGTCTGGCCTCGACGATCGGGCGCAGCTGCCTTTCATAGCTGCGAAACGCATCCTGGTGATCGACCCCCGCGCGATTCAGTTCGCCCGCCAAGATGTAGGCCTGCACCATCGCCAGACCGGCTCCCTCACCCGCTAACAGGGAGACGGCGGCCGCGGCGTCGCCGATAAGCGCGACCCGTCCGTGCGACCAGCGATCCATGATGATTTGGCTGACCCGGTCGAAGTACACCTCGGAGGCTTCGTCGAGCTTGCGCAGGATCTCCGGGCACTCCCAGCCCGCGTCGCCGAAAACCTGGTGCAGGGTTGTCTTCGCCTGTGACACATCCTGCGGGTCCGGGCCGCTCATGCGATCGGTCGTGAAGACGAATAAAAACATCGTCTTCTCGCCGCGCATCGCGAATCGAGCGACCATGCGCCCGGGCATGGTGTAGGCGAGGTAGACGAGTTCGTCACGCGGCTGATAGCCCTCGACTTCGAATGCCGCGACTCGGTAGCCGAGATCGGTCGCAAATCTCGCCTCCGGCCCAAACACCAAGTGCCGCACCGGTGAATGGACGCCACCCGCGCCGATGAGCAGTTCGAACTGCCGGGATCCGCCCCGCTCGAGTGTGACCCGTACGCCCGAGTCATGTTGCACGATGGCCGAGATGCTTTCACCGAAAAGGGTTTCGGTGCGGTGGTCGATAGAGCGGTAGATCATGGTCGCCAGATCACCACGGGGAATGGTGACGAACCTGCCGTCGAGGTTTTGCCGGAACAGCTCGGCCGAAAATCCCCCCACGCGTCGCGAATTTTGGTCCACGAGCCGCATTTCGCGCACCGCATAACCGGCGGCATGCAATTCGGCGGTGAGCCCCATGCGCTCGGCAACGGCGTATCCGCCGCCCCAGAAGTCGACGGCATAGCCACCGGTGCGCAGTCGCGGAGCCTTCTCGATAAGGGTTGGTTCGTGGCCGTAACGCGACAGCCAGTACGCGAGCGTTGGGCCGGCGATGCCGGCACCGACAACGGCGATCTTCATGCGCCCACCTCGGTAGCGGATGAGTAGTAGTGTCTACTATAGCACTATGCAATAGTTGCATACAGATACAAATTGGAGCGCGAACACGTTTTTCCGCCGAGCGTGCAGCCACTGCGAAAAATCGCCGAAAATCGCACAGTCAGAACACGTTCGGCGCCAAGGGCGCTGAAGTCGCCGTCAGATCGCCGGTCCCAGAAGGTCATCCGCGTCGCGGATGATGTAACCGTAGCCCTGCTCGGCCAGGAAACGCTGCCGGTGCGCGGCGTATTCGGCGTCCAGGCTGTCGCGGGCGACCACGGAGTAGAAGATGGCGCCGCCGCCGTCGGCCTTGGGGCGCAGTAGCCGGCCCAGCCGTTGGGCCTCCTCCTGTCGCGAGCCGAACGTTCCCGAAACCTGTACCGCCACTGAGGCTTCCGGTAGGTCAATAGAGAAGTTGGCCACCTTGGACACCACTAGCGTCGAAATTTCGCCGGTGCGAAAGGCGTCGAACAACGCCTCGCGCTCCTTGGTCTTGGTGGAGCCCTGGATCACCGGGGCGTTCAGCTCGGCGCCGAGCTCGTCGAGTTGGTCGAGGTAGGCGCCGATCACCAGTGTCTGCTCGTTGGGGTGTTTCGCCAGAATCGACTTGACCACAGCGATTTTGGTGTGCACCGTCGAGCACAACTTGTAACGCTCTTCGGGTTCGGCGGTGGCATAGTTCATGCGCTCGCTGTCGGTCATCGTGACCCGGACTTCGACGCACTCCGCCGGCGCGATCCAGCCCTGCGCCTCGATGTCCTTCCACGGGGCGTCGTAGCGCTTCGGGCCGATCAGCGAGAACACGTCACCCTCGCGGCCGTCTTCGCGGATCAGCGTGGCCGTCAGGCCGAGGCGTCGTTTGGACTGCAGGTCGGCGGTCATCCGGAACACGGGCGCGGGCAACAGGTGGACCTCGTCGTAGACGATCAGTCCCCAGTCGCGGCTGTCGAAGAGTTCCAGATGCGTGTATTCGCCTTTACTGCGGCGGGTGATCATCTGGTAGGTCGAGATGGTGACCGGCCGGATTTCCTTGCGCTCGCCCGAGTATTCGCCGATCTCGTCCTCGGTGAGCGAGGTGCGCGCGATGAGTTCGCGTTTCCATTGCCGGGCCGCGACGATGTTGGTGACCAGGATCAGCGTCGTCGCACTGGCCTTGGCCATCGCGGCCGCGCCGACCAGCGTCTTGCCGGCGCCGCACGGAAGCACCACCACCCCGGAGCCGCCGGCCCAGAACGAGTCCGTGGCCAGCCGCTGGTAATCGCGTAGCTCCCAGCCCTCCTGGTCCAGGGTGATCGGATGTGCCTCGCCGTCGACATACCCGGCCAGGTCCTCTGCGGGCCAACCGATCTTGAGCAGCATCTGCTTGACCCGGCCGCGTTCGCTGCCGTGGACGATGACGGTGTCGTCGTCGATGCGGGCACCCAGCATCGGCGCGATCTTCTTGTTGCGCAGCACCTCTTCGAGCACCGCGCGGTCCAGGCTCACCAGGGTCAGCCCATGCGCCGGGTTCTTGACCAGTTGCAGCCGGCCGTAGCGGGCCATCGTGTCGACGATGTCGACCAGCAGCGGCTGCGGCACCGCGTAGCGCGAGAAACTGACCAGCGCGTCGACGACCTGCTCGGCGTCATGCCCAGCGGCGCGGGCGTTCCACAGCGCCAGGGGCGTGATGCGATAGGTGTGCACGTGTTCGGGGGCGCGCTCGAGCTCGGCGAACGGCGCGATGGCGGCACGCGCCGCGTCGGCCAGCTCGTGGTCCACTTCCAGCAGCACCGTCTTGTCGGACTGCACGATCAATGGTCCGTCAGTCAATGGCGCCGCTCCTCCTCGTCGCGCTCCGGGTCCCTGGCCGCCGCGCGGCAGGGGGTGCTCCGCGCCCGTTGTCGGTGCGGGTCATCTGTCCATTATCCGTTGTCCGCCGACACCACCGACGTGATGCGGTGGATCGCGAAGTCGCGCAACCTTCCCAACGCCGAATCGAACGCCACCAGCTGCCCGCCCCGGACGGCGATCGGCGACACCATCCGCTGGCTGGCCACGCCCGCGGCATCGAGGTAGCCGATCACCAGCGTGTCCTGATTCTTCGCCGCATCCGCCAGCAGCGAAATCGCGGCTGCCGGGTCGACGCGGCTGCTGCCGAACGGCGCGGTGGTCACCTTACGCAGCACCGAGACCACCGCGTTCAGCGTCTCGGTGTTCGGCCGCGGTGCCGGGCGGTAGGGCCGGCGCTGCTGCGGCGTGGGCACCCGTGCCCGCAGCGGACGGACGTCGACGATGGCACCGGTGGAATCTTCGGCGGCCGGCGCGAATCCGGCGGCCCGCAAGGTGGCCAGCATCTCGGCGATCGGCGCGGGAGAGACGGCCACCGTCGGGGCCAGTGCCCGCAGTTGCAGGTCCTCGCCCGCCGCGACCGCCTGGGCCAGCAGCGCTGGGTCTTCGCAACGCACGAACGAGGCGGCCATGCCGATGCGAAGCTGGCCGTGGCGCCGCGCAACGTCATCGATGAGATACGTAAGTCCTTGCGGTACCGGTGTTTTAGAGTGTTCGGCGAAAAATGCGTGCATCCAGTCGCGGGTCTTGCCGACGTCGAGCGCATGGCGGATCGACTGCTCGCTGATGCGGTACACCATCGCCGCCCCGGCCGATTCGACGTTGGCCACGGTCGCCAGTTCCTCGGCGAGGTCGCGTTGCAGCGGCCCGGGCACCACGACGGTCAGGTCGGCCTGCATCAGGAAGTGGTCGATCGGTTTGGGCAGGGCACGCGCCATCGCGTCGACCGTGGCGGAGAAGTCGATGGTTTCGGCCAGCAGCGCGCGGCCGGGTGTGCTGATCGCCCCGCGGCCCACCAGGCCCAGCGCGTGGCTCTCGGCCAGCAGATCGGCCAGCGGCCCGGGCTGCAGCCGCCGGGTCCAGCGTGGGCGCCGCCAGATCAGCGACGCCGACGCCGTGGACGCATCGACGCCGGCGCCCGCGGGCAGGTCGGCGAGCATGCCCAGCAGCAGCCGCCGGTCCAGTGGAGCCGCCGTGGAGTACAGCGAATCCGACAGGGCCGCATAGGGTTTGCCGTCCGGGCCGCGGCCGCCGATCAGCGCCGGTCGGCCCGGAAGATCGAGCCAGGCGCTGGCCAGCAAGTGCCACCGCTCGGCGGCGGACATCGCGGCGAAGCGGTCGGCGGCCACCGTCGGCGCCCAGTACAAACCGTCGGCGTTCTCCGGCTCCGGATCGGGCGTGCCATTGGCGATCAGCCCGGCCGCGGCCGCCACCTCGAGCACCAGGCCCAGCCGCGGCTCGTCGATGCCGGTTGCCTTGGCCAGTCGCTTGACCTCGCGTATTCCCAAACCACCGCTGCGCAGCTCGGAAACCGGTGTGGTGCCAAGGCTTTCCAGCAGCACGTCGAACTCACGCAGCAGGTCGATGACGGCGCCGGCGGCCGAAGCGTCGACATCATCGGATGTCGTCGTGGATACCACCGGGTCGGGTTGAGTCAGCTGCATCGGGCCGGGCTGTTCGCCGCGCAGCACCTGTGCGACGTGGCGGGGCAGGATGACCGTCTCAGCGTCGACCCGGCGCAGCAGCCCCATCGCCAGCAGCTGGGGCACCGGCCGATCCGCCGGGGCGCCGGGCGCGGCGTCACGGGTGCGTCCCATCGGAGAGCCTTCGAGCAGCTTGTCCAGCACCTCCTGCTGCGCCTGGTTGAGCCCGTTGATCAGCTCCGCAATCTGCTCGCCGGTGCGTGAGGCGTCCTCGAGCGTCACCTGCCCCGGATGCCAGGGCAACGCCATGCCGGCGTCGGCGGCCATCCGCGTCGCGACGTCGCCCCACACCAGGGCCCGCCGCCGCAGGTCGTCGAGCGCGTCGATCACGTCGGCCTCGGGAGCGCGGTCGTCGATGAGCGCCAGCAGCTTGGCGGTCGGCACCGGCGTGCTGTCCGCATGCAGCACCAGCAGGGCGTCGAGCACCGCCAGCCGAAGGAAGTCGAGCTCGTCGGTGGCAGCCTTGACCGACTGCCGCGCCCCGGCGCGCGCGGCCAGGGCCGCGATGTTGCCGGGTGGCGGCTGGGCAAGGTCCGGCCGTAGTTCCAGCAGTTGGATCAGCCGCTCGTCGGGCAAGTCGGCCAGCCAGGACCCCAGCGGGATATCCGGGGTGTTGTCGGTCATTGCTGACCAGCGTAAAGCAGCTTGCGGGTGGTCCGGCGACGACGACTGTGCACCAGGGCCTGCTGGCGGCTGTGGGGAAGAAATCTCCGAGGCCGACTAGCGCCACGCGCGCGGGCAGGACCTGTCAGAATGTACGGCGTGGCTGACATTGCTGAGGGCAAGGCGGGCAAAACCAGGTACGTCGACAACGGCTGGCCGACGACGGACCCCGACGACCATGCGGTAAGCGAGCTGGTGACCGATCGCACGGGTGCGCTGTCGCCATTCGGCGACCTGGTGTTCCCGGTGGAATCCGATCACCTGCCCTACGTTCACCCGGTTACGGTCATCAACCGGTAGGCATCCCTCCGATGGCTGGGGCCTCCGGGGCTGCTTCCAGACCTGAACAGGTCTGGCAAGCGCAGCAATCCCGCTCGGACGCACTGTCGCACCTCGATGAGCACGGCGCGGCACACATGGTCGATGTCAGCGAAAAGGGAGTCACCAAGCGCACCGCCGTTGCCGCGGGCGCGTTGCGCACCACCGCGCACGTCGTCGCGCTGATCTCCAGCGGTGGTCTGCCCAAGGGCGATGCGCTGGCGACCGCTCGGGTGGCAGGCATTCTGGCAGCCAAGCGCACCAGCGACCTGATCCCGCTGTGCCACCAACTCGCGCTCACCGGAGTGGACGTCGATTTCACCGTGGGGGAGTCGGACATCGAGATCGTCGCAACGGTGCGCAGCACCGACCGCACCGGCGTGGAGATGGAGGCGCTGACCTCTGTCAGCGTGGCCGCGCTTACGCTTTACGACATGATCAAGGCGGTTGACCCGGCGGCCCGTATCGACGATGTGCGCGTGCTCCGCAAGGAGGGTGGCAAGACCGGAAGTTGGGTGCGCTGATGGGCGAGCGGTCCGCACGGATCATTGTCGCGTCGACTCGGGCCTCGGACGGTGTGTACACCGACAAATGCGGCCCGATCATCGCTGAATGGCTTGAGCAGCACGGATTTTCGGCCACAGAACCTGAAGTGGTCGCCGACGGGAACCCGGTCGGAGAGGCGCTGCGCAACGCACTCGATGACGACGTCGACGTCATTCTCACCACGGGTGGTACCGGGATCTCGCCGACCGACAGCACCCCGGACCAGACCGTCGCGGTGGTCGACTACATGATTCCCGGCCTGGCCGAGGCGATCCGCCAATCCGGGTTGCCCAACGTGCCGACTTCGGTGCTGTCGCGCGGCGTGTGCGGCGTGGCCGATCGGACGCTGATCGTCAACCTGCCCGGCTCGCCCGGCGGCGTACGTGACGGCCTGGGAGTGCTTGCCGACGTGCTCGACCACGCCCTCGACCAGATCGCGGGCAAAGACCACGAGCGATGACGGTCGTCCTGCGTGCGGCGATGACCGACCGTCCGATCTCTCTGGCCGAGCATGAAGAACTGGTAGGCCATCGCTCCGCTGGGGCCATCGTCGGGTTCGTCGGCATGATCCGTGACCACGACGAAGGGCGCCGGGTGGTGCGGCTCGAGTACTCCGAGCATCCGTCGGCCGCGCAGGTGATGGCGGAGGTGGTGGCCGAGATCAGCGAGGCTTCCCACGGCGTGCGCGCCGTCGCGGCCAGCCATCGGATCGGTGTGCTGCACATCGGCGAGGCGGCATTGGTTGCCGCGGTTGCCGCCGATCATCGACAGGAAGCGTTCGCCACCTGCGCCCAGCTGGTCGACACCATTAAGGCGCGGCTACCGGTCTGGAAGCACCAGTTTTTCGACGACGGAACCGACGAATGGGTGGGTTCGGCCTAGCGCCGTCTGTTCAGCGCCGGCCCGCCCGCGTCAGTTGACGGGGGCAGGCTGCGCCAGCGAGTCCAGGGCGTCGTTGCCGTTGACGTCCTCGCCGCGGATCGCTTCCCACAGTTTCTGCGTGTAGCCGACCTTCGTGGCCTGTTGCACGGCGTCGGCGGGCGGCGGTGCGTCGGCGGGCGGCGGTGCGTCAGCCGGAGGCGGTGCGTCGGCGGGCGGCGCCGGTGGCAGCGCGTCCGCGGGAGGCGGCGCGTCGGCAGGAGGCGGTGCGTCGGCGGGCGGTGCCGGTGGCAGCGCGTCAGCCGGAGGCGCCGGCAGATCCGCCGGAGGCGGCGCTGGCAGATCCGCGGGGGGCGGTGCCGGTTGATCGAAGGACGCCAGCTGCACCGGCGCGGGCGGCGGTGCGTCGGCGGGCGGCGGTGCGTCAGCCGGAGGCGGTGCGTCGGCGGGCGGCGCCGGTGGCAGCGCGTCCGCGGGAGGCGGCGCGTCGGCAGGAGGCGGTGCGTCGGCGAGGCGGAAGGGGAAGAAAGAAGAGAAAGCCGGCGGCGGGGCCAGCGGGCCGTTCAGCCCGGGCAGGTCCAAGCCCGCCGGAGCCGGAAGGACCTCGCGCGGGGTCGGGGCCGACAGCCCGGTGCCGCACACGGGCCATGCACCGCGGCCCTGCGTCGCGAGAACTCGCTCGGCGACGGCGATCTGCTGCTCCTTGGTGGCCAGCTGGGCCGACGGGGCGTATTCGCCCCCGCCGTGCGAGGCCCACGTGCCGGCGTTGAACTGCACGCCGCCGTAGTAGCCGTTGCCGGTGTTGATTCCCCAGTTGCCACCCGATTCGCAACGGGCTACCTGATCCCATTCGCCATCCGTTGCCGCGGCTGCTTGACCAGCCATGGCAATGCTGCCGCCACCAAGTACCGCCCCCGTGAAGGCGATCTTGGCGACGCTGATGTTGGATGTCGAGGGCTTGCGGTGACGTCCACTCATACGCGCCGAATATTTCCTCTCGTGACGCGCCTGCGAGGTCAGCTGTCGGGTTCGGGTTCAAGAGGTCACCCGGCTTCCGTCGTCTCGCGAGAGCCGACGTCGGCTTCACCCCAAGGAGTCGCACGCGACCCCAGTCCGGCGGACCGGTGGGTCCCCCGTCTCCATCCAGATTTCGGTGTCCCCCGCCCATTGGATGGAGCTCGGCGCTACGGGTGAGGGAGGACCGCCGCTCGGTTGATCTTGGCGAGCCTTCGGAGACGGTAGCGGGTTCTGTCGACTCCGTCACTTTCTGCGAAACTCGGCGTTTCCCGCACGGACATCTTCGAAAGACGCAGGAGCACCTGGGATTTGCCCAGCTCACCACAACCCGATATCGGGCCGTGTCCGGGCCGTTATCATTCCGTTACGTGAGCTATCTCACAAAATTAGCCGCCGGCGAAGGGGGGTAACACGTCGATCGTGTTACCCGAGCGCAACGGTTTGGTTTCGTCGCGGACCGCGATGCCATCGCAGAGGTACGAGCAGCGATCCAACACGGTTGCAAGGCGGGTACCCGTAGCGGCGAGCTTTTCAACCAACTCGGCCACCGTGGCGCCCGCGCGCAGCACCACCGTTTCCGATTCGGCTCCGGAGGCCGCCCGTGCGGCGGCGAAGTAGCGGATCGTCACCTCGATGCTGTCGGTGTCCTGGAGGTCCAGGGGAAGTTCAGCCACCGATCGCGCTCATCGGGCGGTCAGGCTGGATGAAATTCGGGTTGTTGATCCCGTGGCCGGCGGGCTTGGCCCACATCGCGGTGCGCCAAGCCAACTCGATCGCGTCGTCGGACGCACCGCCGCGTAACAGGCCGCGCAGGTCGGTCTCGTCGGCGGAGAACAGGCAGCTGCGGATCTGGCCGTCGGCCGTCAGCCGGGTGCGGTCACACGTCCCGCAGAAGGCGTGCGACACCGAGGCGATGACACCGAACTTTCCGGCGGGCGTATTCGGGCCGGTGTCCACCAGCCACAGCTCGGCAGGCGCCGAACCGCGCGGCGCGGGGTCCGGGCGCAGCCGGAAGTGCGGCCGCAGCGCCGCCAGAACGTCGTCGGCCGTCAACGCGGCCTCCCGGCGCCACTCGTGCCCGGCGTCCAGCGGCATCTGCTCGATGATCCGCAACTGATAGCCGTGTTCGAGGCAGAACCCCAGTAGCTCCACGACATCCTCGCGACCGGTGGCGGGATCCAGCACCGCGTTCACCTTGACCGGCGCCAGCCCTGTCGCCTGGGCGGCGGCCAGGCCGGCCACCACATCGGCGAGCCGGTCCCGACGAGTGATGGCCGCGAAGCGATCCCGGTTCACGCTGTCCAGCGAGACGTTGACGCGGTCCAGCCCGGCCGCGGCCAGCTTGGCCGCGCGTCGCGCGAGCCCGACGGCGTTGGTGGTCAGCGAGATCTCCGGACGGGGCCGCAGTGCCGCCACTGCCGCGATCACGCCTTCGAGGTGGCGGGACAACAGCGGCTCACCGCCGGTGAACCGCACGCTGGTGATGCCGAGCCGGGTGACGGCGATGTGCATCAGCCTGGCCAGCTCCTCGGGCCGCAGCAGCTGCTCGCCGGGCAGCCAGTCCAGGCCTTCGGCAGGCATGCAGTAACTGCACCGCAGGTTGCAGCGATCGGTCAGCGATATGCGCAGATCGGTGGCGGCCCTGCCGTAGGTGTCGAGCAGTGGGCCGTCCGTTGGCATCCCGGCAGCGGGCGCGCCGCCGGTCAGACTCGGCACCGTTGGTAGACCCAGTGCGGTCAGCGTCATGCGGGCACCCGCGCGAATTGTGCCGTCGACCCCACCGGAACGATCTCCTTGCCCAGCGGCATCAGCGACACCGGGATGAGTTTCAGGTTGGCCAGCGCCAGCGGTATGCCGATGATCGTCACCGCCATGGCCGCAGCGCTCACCAAATGGCCGATCGCCAGCCAGATGCCGAACAGCAGCACCCAGACGACGTTTCCGATCAGGGCGCCGGTCCCGGCGGTCGGTTTGTCGACGATGGTCCGGCCGAATGGCCACAACGTGTACGAGGCGATGCGCAGCGCGGCGAACCCGAACGGAATCGTAATGATGAGCAAGAAGCTGATGAGCGCCGCAGCGAGGTATCCGACGGCCATCCAGAGGCCGCCGAATATCAGCCAGATTATGTTCAGAACCAGGCGCATATCACCTCCAGCAGTAATGCCAGCCTAGCGAGTGAGAAGGAAACGGGGGTGCTGGTCCGGCAACCACCCGAGTAGGATCTGAATCCGCATCGCGTCCTGCACAGGCGGGACGCTTCTTATGTTGTCCATTCCTAGACATTTCCTTCAGACAAGCAGGTGAGACCAGTGCCGACCGGCAAGGTTAAGTGGTACGACGCCGAGAAGGGGTTCGGCTTCCTATCGCAGGAAGACGGCGAGGACGTCTATGTCCGTTCGTCGGCGTTGCCCGAGGGCGTCGAGGGGCTGAAGACGGGGCAGAAGGTGGAATTCGGGTTGGCTTCCGGCCGGCGCGGACCGCAGGCGCTGAGTCTCAAGCTGATCGACCCACCGCCCACCCTTGCCAAGACGCGGCGCGAGGCACCCGCTGTCGATCACAAGCACAGTCCCGACGAGCTGCACGGCATGGTCGAGGACATGATCACCCTGCTGGAGGGCACCGTGCAACCCGAGCTGCGCAAGGGGCGCTACCCCGACCGCAAGGTCGCACGCCGCGTCTCCGAGGTGGTCAAGGCCGTGGCCCGGGAGCTCGACGCCTAGCACCGCCGGTTCTCCTCTGGAGTAGCAGAATGACGACATGGCCAGCTATGTCGCCGGTGCCGGGGAATTCACCCGCGACACCAACTACATCAGCACCCGCATCACCGCCGACGGACGCGACGGCTATCCGGTCGAGCCCGGCCGATATCGGCTGATCGTCGCCCGCGCCTGCCCATGGGCGAACCGCGCGATCATCGTGCGGCGACTCCTGGGTCTGGAAGATGTTCTCTCCATTGGGTTTTGCGGCCCCACGCACGACCAGCGCAGTTGGACCTTCGACCTCGACCCGGGCGGTATCGACCCGGTGCTGGAGATTCCGCGGCTACAGGACGCCTACTTCAAACGCTTCCCCGATTACCCCAAGGGCATCACCGTCCCGGCGATCGTCGACGTCCCGACCGGTGCCGTCGTCACCAACGACTTCGCGCAGATGACGCTGGATCTGTCCACCGAGTGGACCGCCTACCACCGCGACGGTGCACCCGAGCTGTATCCCGAGCGGCTACGCGCCGAGATCGACGAGGTCAACAAGAGGATCTATACCGAGATCAACAACGGGGTATACCGGTGCGGTTTCGCCGGCTCGCAGGACGCCTACGACGCCGCCTACGACCGGTTGTTCGCCACGCTGGATTGGGTGAGCGATCGCCTCACCGATCAGCGATACCTGGTGGGCGACACCATCACCGAGGCCGACGTGCGACTGTTCACCACGCTGGCCCGCTTCGACCCGGTGTATCACGGGCACTTCAAATGTAACCGAAGCAAACTGAGCGAGATGCCGGTGTTGTGGGCCTACGCGCGGGACCTGTTTCAGACGCCGGGCTTCGGCGACACCATCGACTTCGTGCAGATCAAACAGCACTATTACATCGTGCATGCCGACATCAATCCGACCCGCATCGTGCCCAAGGGGCCGGAACTGGCGAGCTGGCTCACCGCGCAAGGCCGAGAGGCCTTGGGTGGCAAGCCTTTCGGTGATGGAACGCCGCCGGGGCCGCCGGTCGACGGCGAGCAGGTGCCCGCCGGCCACGGCGCCTGACATCCCCGACGTGCCTGTCGCCGGGCGCCTAACGCCTTCGGGATGGTGCCCGCCGAAGGCACCCCTGAGTCTCCATGCAATCTCCACGCTGCCTCCAAGCGTCGGGCGTGCGGACGCGAAAGCATCTCTGTAGTTACCCATCGAGCCGCTAACCGGTTCTAACTACAAGGAGTTATCGCATGAGGCAATACCTGATCACCACTGGCTTGGGACTAGCTGCCGCCGCAGTCCTGTTGTCGGCCCCGACGGCCTCGGCCGCCCCGGCAGTCGGCCACGTCGACCGGATCGACGGCACCGCTGCCGCCATCAGGTACGCGCGCAAAACACCGGTCGACCCGCAGGTGCGAGACACACCCGGATCCAATCGCCGGGTGGAACTCGCCAAAGATCGTCCGAGGCACTCCGGGGGAAACACGCCGAAGAAGAATTAGCACCAAGCGACGCCCGCGAACGCGGCCCAACGGCATCGGCAACACGTTTGGTTGTTGCGCCGCGTTCCACCAATCGGGCCCGCCGGTGACGGTCAGTATCGCAACGATTTTCGCGCCGCTGTTTGCACCAGTTGATGATTTCCGTCTTCATTCGTAACTGAAAAGCTCCGTTGCCGAGCGCAATTCGCGGTGCAGCCGCGCCGATGACACAGGCGAGCGCGGGACCATCCCCCAGACTTCCCGGTATCAGGGCCGGAAGACTCACCATTTTTTGGCGAGGACACACGCACACAAAGAAAGAACTACGACATGCCAGAAATGAAGACCGATGCCGCGACACTAAGCGCGGAAGCGGAGAATTTCGACCGCATCTCCAACGAACTCCGACACGTCATCCACCAGGTGGAGTCAGCCGGTGCGGAGTTGGCGCCACAGTGGCGCGGTCAGGCTGGAGACGCCGCGCAGCTCGCGCTGGCGCGCTTCCGCGATGCGGGCCAGATCCAGGTCAAGGAACTCGGCGACATCACCGGCAACATCCAGACCGCCGGAATTCAGTACACCTCGGCCGACGACGAGCACGCCAGCTCGATGTCGTCGCAGATGGGCTTCTAACCCCCACCACCAACACCTCAAGAAACGGAGTACACGAAATGTCAGAACAGTCATGGAATTTCGCAGGTATCGAAGCCGGCGCCAGCACCATTCAGCAAGGGGTCACAGCGACCCAGGGTCTGCTCGACGAAGGCAAGGGCTCGCTGACCAAACTTGCTGCGGCGTGGGGCGGTAACGGCTCGGAGGCCTACCAAAACGTTCAGCGGCGCTGGGACGAGTCCTCGGCCGAACTGAACAGCGCCTTGCAGGGCCTTGCCAGCAGGATCACCGAGGCCAGTCAGTCGATGGCGCAGACGGAATCCGGTGTCGCCGGGATGTTCGCCTAGCACAGCCCAGCACCAAACGAGCACGAGATGGGGCGAGTTCGGCGCGAGCCGAGCTCGCCCCATCGTGTAGTCCCGCCCGGAATCTCCACACAATCTCCATCCGGCATCCAAGCTTGGCGCACCCGGGCACGGAAAAATTCCAATCACAAGATGAGACCAACAAATATGAAAGGACTATCGCGGTGACATCTTCGATTGCTGGCAGTTCTTATCTAGCATCGAACTTTTTCGACGATGCGGCGTCCGTCGCTTCTGCCGCCGGCGGAGCTGCGACCACTAGTTCGACTTACGCCTGGGCCATGGGAATCCATGATTTTGGCTTTATTACTAAGTCTGTTATTTCAGGAATATTCGCGGCAATCGACGGAGAGTGGGCGACTGCCGGGCTCAACTTCGCCGCGGCCGGAGGCAAAATCGCGTGGTTCCTAAAGGGGCACCAGTATGGTTTCAAAGAAACCTTTGAGAAGGCCAAAAAAGACGCTCTGACACCGGGTGCGCCGACGTTCATCCTCGACATGTGCCTGGTCTGGGTCGGGGTAATGGACTTCTTCGGGGGAGTTGGTACGGCCGAAGACGGGATCGAGTTCAAACTCGGCGCATCCCTGTTCGAGACCGTCCAAGCGCAGCTGGAATTGGCTTTGGCAGACGCGAGCAGGTGGAAGGGCGCCGCGGCGGAAGCGTTCAAAGAGCAGGTAACCGAACTGCTGGCTATCGCGTTGGAAATGGAAGACCTGGATCGGCAGACGCGGGACCGGATTGCTGAGCAAGCCGACGAAGTAAAGCGCTATCACCTCATTATCGCTTCGGTACTGGCGGGCATCGTCTTCGCGCAAGGTGTCGCGATCCTGCTCTACAAATTTCTTGGCCCCGTGTCATCGTTTGTTTTCCAAATGAGCTTCGCCGCGACGTCGATCGGCATGGTCATCCCCGCGGGCAAGTGGGAGAAGACGTCGTCCGATGGGGTCAAAACCCAAACTCGGCCGCTCGTCGACGAGTACGCAGCGGCGTTGGCGCGGTCGGAGAAACTCGGCGGCGAATTCGCTGGGGTCGTCTTCCCCGAGGCGCAGCAGACCACGGTCGGCAGTTTCGACAGCGACATGACCGGGGCGTCGGCCCTGGATGGCGAGGCGCCGACCCTGGCCTCGTTGGCCGGCATGCCCGGCGCCAACATCTCAGAGCTGCAACGCGTCATGCTGAGCACCCTGAGCGACGAGGATAGCCCAACGGCCAGCCCGGCGGAGGCGCCGAGCGTGGCGGATGACGGCACGCCAGTCGCCGCGTCGTTCGGCCTGCCCGCCGCCCTGGGCCGGGGGATGAATCGGTTGGTCGCGATGTCAGGGACGGCCGCCGAGATTTCGTCGGGCCTGTCCAAGCACCTCGATGTCGTCGACCAGGTGACCAGCCAGGTCGAGAAGATCTCGGGGATGGCTCAAGACTGGCAGGCGGCCGCGACCCCCGCCGAGGAGGACACCCCTGCCCAGGACGCCGAAACCGCTGGGGCCGCAGCAGGTTCCGAGTCGGCCGAACGCGCCCCGGTGACCTTCGCGGTGGCCAACGCCGCACCCGTGACAGGGCCGGCACCGCTTGCCCCGCAGCCAACCACGATTCCAATCGAAGCGGAGGCCGATCGATGAACACGCTAGTCATCCGACCGCAGGACCTTGAAGAGGCGGCGAAACACCTGGACGAGGCATCGGCGAAAGCCCTAGAAGCGTCGGAGGTGACCACGGATATCGAAAGCGAGCTCAGGAAAACGCACGGCCTGTACAGCTTGCCTTCGAGTAGCGAGTTCGACAGGGCCAACAAGGTACGCCGCAAAGCAGCCGTCTCCATTGCCGTGGTAGCCAACAACCTCGCGGCGAAGCTTCGCTACGCCGGATACCTCTACGACGGCGCCGATGAATTGTTGGCTTCGAACCTCGACAAGCAGTTGCTGCCCAACGATTTTCAGCAAGGTTGATTCGATCGCATCAAATGAAAGGATATTCACGTGTACAGCACATCCTATGTGGACGCTCACGGGACTGGTGATCTGTTTGCGGCACTTGACTTTTCAGGCGGGGTCAGCGCCGAGTCCGACGACTCGAGCGCAGCCTATGACATGCCGGTGGCCGGTGCGGCAGACACTGAGGAGCCGGTCTACAGCTTTGAGGAATACCTCGGCGCCGAGCCGGTCCAGGACACCGATACCGGGATCGCGGCGCTGGCCCACGACTGCGGCCAGCCACGCCACACCGACGACTCATCGACGGAGTTGATGGTCACGGTGACCAACCCGCCGGAGTCGGTCACGGTTGTGGCCTGCGCGAGCGGGCGCCTGCACCAGATTGAGGTGTGGCCGAAAGCCACCGGAATGAGTGGATCCGAGCTCGCCGAGGAGATTCTGATCATCGCCGATTTGGCACACCACCAAGCACGGGCCCGCCAGCGGGAGCTTTTAGTCCGCGACGCCCCGGTGCCGGACCTCCTCGACAACATCGGGGTCGACGGCACGCAGGCGGTGCATGAATTCGTACAGAGCATGGGGCTGCCGACCCCGCAGCAGGCCGCCGCGGCCACCGCGTCGGTGTTCGCCACCCGATACGCCGGCGGTGCTGACTGGTAGCAGGCCGGGCAGCCCGATTTCGACAGCGAAATACGATGGGAGACAGGATGATGACTCGACCACTGCTGGTGGACACCCATGGCCTGGCGAACGCGGGCAGCACGCTTGGGGACTTGGCGTTTCCCGCGCCGCCGCAGACGCTCGGGCCGGCCGGCGGGACCGATCTGGTGTCGGTGGCGGTCACCGAGACGGTGTCCGCCCTGGAAGCACCGGTTGTAGACGGATTGCCGGCCGCACAGGTCGCCTTGAATCGAACCGCGGCCAACTTGACCGCCGCCGCGGGCAGGTATGCGCGAACGGATCACCTTATGGGCCAACGCATCAGGGCTTTGCAGTTGGCCCTCGCCAAGGCCACATCGACCGGCACATGCGAACATGCGACTCAGATTTTTTGACGAAATATGTTGTACTGCTGTGCGTTTCAGCACGAAGCTCCACCAGAACCTCCCCGCAATCTCCACACCGCCTCCAAGTTGCGAACACCCGAATGGGGAAGCATTCCTATCACAGGCAGGCCAACAAACGTGAAAAAGGAGCAGTAGAAGCCATGGTTTACTCACTAAATTGGGGCGTTTCGGGCGCCATGGGAGGGTTTTATGACCTGGGCATCGTCACCGACAGGTTCGCGGTAGGGCTTAGAGGCCTCCTCGACGGGGATTCGACCCTGGCGGGGCTGAACTTCGCCGCGGCGGGTGCCGTCGGACTATATGCCTGGGGGAAAAATGAGTTGTTCTCCGATGCATTCCTCGAGACGACTGACCGCACTACCCCCAATAATTGGTCGCCGACGCTCATCCTCGACAGTTGCTTGATTACCCTCGTGCTCACCGACCACATCGGGGGGTCCGGTACGCCCGACGCCGGTGACGAGATGGCCGCCGGTGCGGACCTACACGAGACCGCCCAAGCACAGCTGGCGTCGGTCGTCACGGGTTCGGCGGGCTGGCAGGGAGCCGCCGCGGACGCGTTCACCGCACAGCACGCCGAGTTGCGTGCTCTCACAGGCGAGATGGCGGAATTGGATCGGCAGACCCAGGCGCAAGTGCAAGACCAAGCCGACGCGGTGACGACATTCCACCGAGGCATGGCAGGGTTAATTCTCAGCATCGTCGTCGCCAAGTACGTAGCGCTGGTTTGGTACAGCTACAACCCGACTCGTTCAATGATATTTCAAGCCGCCCTCAGTGCGGCGACGCTCGCCTCAATGGGGTCAATTATTGGACTTACGGAGAAGGCGTCCCGCAAGGTCGGCGACGAGACCCAGGCATTGAACGCGAAGTATCTATCGGTCGCCGAGCGGGCGGCCGCGGTGACCGGTGAATTCGCCAAGGTCTACCTCCCCGAGACGCAAGACACCACCATCCGTCAGTTCGGGACCGCCCTGACGGGTGCGTCGGAATTGGGTGTCGGTGCGGCGCCGATCCGGACCTCGGCCGCCGGTCGGCCCAACGCCGACCTCGCGGAACTGCAAAGTCCGGCGTTGAACACGTTGAGCGATGACCAGAGCACCTCCGGCGTCATCGCTGAGGAGGCCGATGCGTCCGATGCCAGATCTATTGCAGTGCAAGGGAGTCCGACGTTGAGCCGAGTGATGAATCGGTTGGTCGAGATGTCAGGGACGGCCGCCGAGATTTCGTCGAATCTGTCCGCGCAGCTGGACGTTGTCGACCAAATCATCGATCAGGTTGACAAGATCTCGGGAATGGCTCAGGACTGGCAGGCCGCGGCTCCAGAGGAAGACGCCACCGCCGAGGAGCCCGCGCCGGCCCTGGCGGCCGACACCGTCGGTGCCGCTGCCGGTGCCGAGGCGGTCGAAGGTGCGCCGGTGGAGTTCGCGCCCGTAGCCCAGTCGGAGCTGGCGCAGCTGGCCCTATGACAGGCGGCTCGCCGCAGCGTCGCGGTGAGCCGGTCCGGATAGCAAACCCATTCAATCAAGTTAGGAGATCAACTCATGCGCACGTTAACCGTCGACTCCCAGGGCATGGCAACACTGGCCAAGCCTCACGAGGAAGCATCGGTGCAGGCCCTGCAAGCAGCGCACGCGGCCGATGGGATCGCAAGCAAGGTCGAACGTTCACACGGGGTGTTCAGCGGCCATTCCAGCGCCCGGTTTGCCGACATGGAGCAGATTCGCCGGCACGCTGCCGTGTCGATTGCGGCGGTCGGCAGCGAGCTGGCTGCCAAGCTGCGCGCCGCCGGCTATGTCTATGCACGCGTGGATGATTCGTTGAGCGCCAACCTGGACAAATAACTCGTCGATCCTTTGGCCGGGCCACCCTGATCAGGGTGGCCCGGCCAAACTGTTTCCTACGGGTGGAACGACTTAGCCGAACGCAACGACGTCGTACGGCCTGACCGCTCAAGAATGCGTAGAGGGTGTCATCACGCGGCGTTGGCGGATCCGCATGCTCCCAGCCAACCCTGGCCAGCTCGAGATCCAATGCAGCGGCGCGCTTCTCGTTCTCACTGACGGCGCGCGCCGCCATGCCGCGGGCGTAGCCACCGCACAACACCAACCGGCTGACTCGCTCCGGGTGACGGGCCGCATAGGCAACCGCCACCGCCGCCCCCTGCGACACACCCAACAGCGGAAAGCGGTCCAACTGCACGGCATCGACCACGGATTCGAGATCGGTCACCCAGTCCTCGAAGCAGAAATCCGTTGCCTGCCAATCCGAAAGCCCGCAGCCGCGCTCGTCGTAACGGACGAGGCGATGGTCGAGAGACAGGTCACGCACCCAGTGCCGCCACACCGGGCTCTCGATGTCATAGCCCAGGTGTGTCATCCAGTTGGCGGCGCGGACCAACGGCGGACCGTCGCCGGCGATCCCATAGGCCAGCCGCGTCCCGTCGGCTGCCTGGCAGAAGCCGATGTGTTGGCGAGGTGCGGGGCCCTTGGCAGGTTTTGACTTGAAAAGTGTTGTTTCGGAGCAGGTTTCGGACGCCAAGGTACCGACGAACTGGTAGCCACGTCCGCGCACGGTCCGGATATAGCGCTGTGATCCGCCGTCGTCACCGAGGGCCCGGCGGGCCGTCTTGATCCGGCTGGTCAGCGCCGCCTCCCCGACGAACCGTCCGCCCCACACCGTGTCGAACAGCTCTTCCTTGCTCACGAAGCGCTGGTGGTTGGCAACTAATTGGGTCAGCACGTCGAATACCTGCGGCTCGACCCGCACGGGGTCACCGTCGCAACGCAATTCGTAGCGCCGGGTATCGAGGACGAAATCGTCGAACCGCCACACACCGCTGGGACGGCTGCCGGCGATGGTCGGCGTCGGTGCAAGCGTTGATGCCATCATGGTGTCCGGGCTCTCCTCGGTTAGTCGGGTCAGTCGCTCGTGAAGCCGAGCTGTACGACGGCGTCGGGATGTTGCTCGCCGGGTTCGGAGAAATCAATCGTGACTTCGTCCAGCACCCCGCCGCGGAAGGGGTTCGGCGACACATAATCGCCCGAAACCGAATAGGCGACACTGCGACCGGCCGAGACGGGCTGGGCCGGATCGAAGCCGGTCATCTGCATACCGGTCAGCGAGCCGACCGCGCGCCCGTCGACACTGAGCACTACGTCGCCGATAACGTCGAAGAGGCCGCTGCCCGTACCCTTCCTAGTGAATTCGGCACTAAAAATACTGTGCCCTAATTTGATTGGCTCACTCGAAGTGACGGTCTGCTCGACGCCGTCGAAGTTGCAGACGTAACGCAGTCGCCCACCGGCCAGATAGAGCGCGTGGCCGCACGGCCGGCTGCCCTGGGAGAACAACACGCCTTCGGCATCGGCGCTGTCGATCGACACCATCGCGCGGAGCGCGAACGACCGGCCGCGGATCAACCCGCCGTTCGGTGTACGTCCCGCGGGAGTGTCAGGGATGAAGACGGCCCGCTGGGATGACATGTCCGCTGCGCCCGCGGCCCATCGTGCGATCAGCTCGAACAGGCTGAGATCGTTCAGCGGGTAGGCGTTGCATCGCAGGGCCTCTTCGCGCCACAGGGCTTTGAGTTCGTCGAGCTTGTCCGGATAGTCGGCGGCAAGGTCATGGATCTGGCTGCGGTCGGCAGCGATGTGGAACAGCTCCCACCGGTCGTGGTCGAACTGCGACCAGCCGGGAACATGCGGCACCGCAGAGATGGTGGGGTGCACCGTGTTGGCGAACCAGCCGTCGTGCCAGATGCCGCGGGTGCCCAGCATTGAATAGAACTGGGTGTGCTTCTCGGTTGATGCGGTCGAATCATGCAGTACTGCAGCGAAACTCACTCCCTCGAGCGGCTTTTGGGGGATTCCCTTGACCGTGCCGGCCGGGTCGATGCCCAGTAGGTCGTACACGGTTGGCGTGATGTCGCTGACGTGCACGTAGTGATCACGCACCTCGCCGCAAGTGCTCAGCCCCCGGGGCCAGGAGATGATGCACGGGTCGGCGATCCCGCCTTCGTGAGAGGCGTAGCGCTTGAACAGTTTGAAGGGCGTGTTGAACGCCATCGCCCAGCCGTTGGAGTAGTTCATCCTGGTGCCCGGCCCGCCGAACTCGTCGTATTTCTGCAGTGTCGGCACGGATTCGCGGCCCGCGCGCAACGAGACAAATTCGTCAAGGCTTCCGGTGGGCCCACCCTCGCCGCTGGCTCCGTTGTCGGACATCACGACGATGATGGTGTTGTCCAACTGACCGGTCTCTTCGAGATGGTCCAGGATCCGGCCGATGTGTGCGTCGGTGTAGCTGAGGAATCCGGCGAACACCTCGGCCATTCGGCACGACACTCGCTTCTCGTCCTCCGACAGCGAGTCCCAGGGGGTGACGGTGTCGTGTTCGGGCCACGGCAACCCGTCGGGGTTGGTGCAGTCGGCGTAGGGGTTTATCGGGGAGAGTTCGGTGTCCCCGGGCAGCAGACCCTGGGCCTTCTGATTGGCCAGGGCGATTTCGCGGTAGCGGTCGTAGCCCATGTCGAATCGGCCCGCGTATCGGTCGGCCCATTCCGCGGCGACCTGATGGGGCGAATGCCCAGCTCCGGGACACATGTACATGAACCACGGCTTGTCGGGCGCGGCGGAGCGGTGGTCACGCAGAAAGCCGATCGCCCGATCGGCGAGGTCTTTGGACAAGTGGTAGCCCTGCTCGGGGGTCGCGGGCGGATCGATCGGCTGGCTGTCGCTGACCAGGCTCGGGTACCACTGGTCGGTCATGCCGTCGAGAAAGCCGTAGTAGCGGTCGAACCCGCGGCTGAGCGGCCAGTACCGGCGTGCGCCTGCCGCGTGGCATTCCTCGGGCGGCGCCAGGTGCCATTTGCCCACGGCGTAGGTCGACCACCCGCGCTCGGCGAGCACCTCGGACATCAGGGCCGTCTCTGAGGGAATGCGTCCGTGGTGTCCGGGGAAGCCTTGCGCCATGTTCACCACCGCGGCCACCCCAACCGTGGTGGCGTTACGTCCCGTCAGCAGGGCGGCGCGGGTGGGCGAACACAATGCCGTGGTGTGGAATTGTGTGAGCCGGACTCCGCGGTCGGCAATGCGCTTCATGTTGGGCATGTCGACCAGGCCGCCGTAACAATCCCAGGTGGCGATGCCGGTGTCGTCCCACAGCAGGTAAAGCACGTTGGGCGCACCGTCCGGCGCCGACGGGGTGCGCCACGGTGCCCAGTCCGGCTCGGAGTCGCGGATGTCCTCGGCGATCGTCCCCTGGAATTCCGTAGGACCCGTAAAATCTGTCATAGATGACAGATTAGGGCAAAGTGTCACTTGTGACAAGTTTTTGCCTTTTCGGTCGTCCGGTGCTGTCATAGTGGCTGTGGTGAGCACTGAGGTGGGCAAGCGCGAGGCACACAAGATCGCCACCCGGCGTGCCATCCAAGCCGCGGCCGACAGCCTCTTCGACGCTCGGGGTTATGCCAACACGACGGTCAAGGACATCGCCGACGCTGCCGGCGTGACCCAGCGAACCTTCTTCCGCTACTTCCCCGGCAAGGAAGTGCTGCTGGTCAACGACATCGAGAAATGGCTGCCGACGCTGGGCGCCGAGATCAGGCAGCGCCCGGCCGAGGAGATTCCACTGGACGCCGTCGAGAACGCGTTCTCGGCCCTCGTCGACCAGCTGCACGAGGTTCAACTGGACATCTCATGGCTGTTCCTCGAGGGCCCTCCGGGTCCGAGGCTGGCGAAATCGATCCCTGGGTTGATGCTGCGATTGGAACAGGAGATCGTCGACGCCCTCCTGGAGCGCTTGCAACGAAGCGCAGCGGTGCAGCCCGACGAGGAATTCCAGGTCCAGGTTCTCGCGCGCTGCGCGGTGGCCGCCTTCCGCAGCGCCGGGATCAGACACTGGCAGTTGGGCTTACGCAATGATGACGGCCCGAGCCTGGCCGAATTGTTGACTCAAGCGTTCGAGATTTTGCGGCGCGGTCTCTGAATCCACGTTCGAGGCGTCTAGCGCTTCAGCCGCACCGACCACTCCGCATGCGGGGCCTCGTGCAGTTCACCCGCCTGGTCGACCACCAAGGTCAGCAACTGCACGACGATTCCGGTCAGCCGCCCGCGTTGTGGGTCGTCCGATGGGATCGTCACGGCCAGCCGGGTGCCGGGCCGGAACATGGTGGTCGACGTGTTCGCGGGGTTTTCATACACCTGGAGCAGCCGCCACGGTGCGCGCGAAATCGCCTCGGGGACCGAGAGTTGGACCGGATAGCGGCCGGTGACCCGCAGCTCGCCCTGAGCTTGTGGTTGCTGGCAGTCATCAAGGTTGAGCACATTGCAGTACATGTAGGGCCCCACCCGGATCGAGTGCCCGTGCGAGTACGCGCTGATCTCCGGTCGCTGCGGGCCCGAGTCGCGCAGCAGCCACCAGGTGCCGACTCCAGCGCCGGCGGCCAGCAGCACGACCACGACCGCAAGGGCAACGGCCGCACCACGTTTCACTTCGGGACCGCCGCGGTCATGCCGCTGTCGCGGGGCATGCCTTCCTGCTCGACCATCACCGGCCGGTTACCGCCGAGGCCCGGGATCAACGAGTTGCCGCGGAAGCTGACGATGGTTTGCGCCAGACCCAGAATCAATATCGCACTGATGGCCGTGAAGCCTACCCACAGCTCGGTGTAGACCATCACCCCCACCGCGCCGCCCAGCACCCAGGCCAGCTGCAGCGTCGACTCCGAGCGCCCGAACCCCGACGCCCGGCTTTCTTCGGGCAGGTCGTCTTGCAGGGATGCGTCCAGCGACGCCTTGCCGATGGCGGCGGCGGCGGACGTGATCAGGGTGGCGATCGCGGCCGCCATCAGGCTGCCGGCCAGTGCGGCGGCCAATGCGACCGCGCACACCGCCACGGTGCAGCGCACCACCAGCACGGCGGGCCGGCCAAGTTTCAGCCGTGCGCTGGTGAAGTTGCCGGCGAAGTTTCCGAGCCCGGCCGCCGCGCCGATGATGCCCAGCATCGCGAGCTGCTCCCAGCCGTTGGCTTCGTGCGACTTCGCGACGAACGCGGGATACAGAAACAGGAACCCGACCATTACCTTGATCGTGCAATTCCCCCACAGCGAGGTAATGATGTTGCGGCCCAACGGCTGTCGCAGTGCCCCGCTGACTTCCTTATGCCAGCTGCGGCGCAGTGGCTCGCTGTCCTGGCGATAACTCAGGGTGGCCGGAACTTCACCCTCGGTCACCTCGACCCATCGTGGTATTCGCATCGACAGGAAGGCGCCCGCCACCGTCACCGCCACCACGACGAACAATGCTCCCGGCAGCTTGAGCAGGTTCGCGCCGGCGTACTCGACGCCGCCTGCGATCGCGCCGCCGACGATGGTGCCACCGAGCAGACCGAACATCGTCAGGCGCGCGTTCACGCGCACCAGGTCGATGGTCGGCGGCATCACCCGGGGCGTCACCGCGCTGCGCAACACACTGAACGACTTGGAGAAGACCATCATCCCCAGCGCACACGGATAGAGCACCCACGATGGGAAACTGCCGCTGGCGCCGTCGTAGTTCATGATCAGCAGCACCGCCAGCGCGGTACGCAGCCCGAAAGACAACGCCAGCGCGACGCGCCGGCCGTGCTGCAAGCGATCCAGCGCGGGCCCGATCAGCGGCGCGATCACCGCGAACGGCGCGATCGTAATCAACAGATACAGCGCGACTTTCGATTTGCTCTCGCCGCTGGCGGCGGCGAAGAACAACGTGTTCGCCAGCGCGACGGCCATCGCGGAGTCCGCCGCGGAGTTCGCGACCACCGGCCACGTCAGCGCGGTAAGGCCCGACTTGTCGGCGCCATCGGCGGTGGCCGCCCGTTGCACCATCCAATACATCCGGGAGCCCATCTCGCGGCTGCGCAGGGCGGCGGCGCGGGTGACAGTGATCCGTTCACGTTCACCCGAGGATTCGCGACGCGGGGGCGCGGCGTCGCGGTTCGGTTCTTTCTGCCGGCCCAGCGGGGGCAGGTAGCGGTTGGCACTGGGTGGCGCAGGTGGGCGGCGCGTGCGTCGATAGTCCGCGTCGTCGGTGGGGTAGTTGGCCATGCCGGGGTGCTGATTAGTCGATCCAGTGCGGGTCCGGCGGCCCGGGTTGGAGGGCCCACGGCCCGGATCGTCACGCCGCCGTCCAGACACAAATCAATTCTGTCCTATACCGGGGGGCAACCGGGCGTGGCTCGCCAACTTAGACCGAGGGGCAACCGGGTGCGGCTCGCCAACCTACTATTGGAGACGCGATGCATGGAGAAGACAGCGTGACCGGACCCATCGAGGAATCCGCCGTGGCAACCGTGGCCGACTGGCCGGCAGAGTTGACGGCGGTGCTCACGCGTGCGGTCGACCAGGCCAGGGCGGCCGTCGAGGAGTTCAGCGGACCCGACGCGGTCGGGGATTATCTGGGCGTCAGCTTCGAAGACCCGAACGCCGCCACGCACCGGTTCCTGGCTCACCTGCCCGGTTACACCGGTTGGCAGTGGGCCGCCGTCGTCGCTGCCTACCCCGGCGCCGACCAGGCCACGATCAGCGAGGTCGTGCTGGTCCCCGGGCCGACGTCGCTGCTGGCGCCCAATTGGGTGCCCTGGGACCAGCG
Organism: Mycobacterium ahvazicum; assembly: GCF_900176255.2. Taxonomy (GTDB): domain Bacteria; phylum Actinomycetota; class Actinomycetes; order Mycobacteriales; family Mycobacteriaceae; genus Mycobacterium; species Mycobacterium ahvazicum. The sequence goes on along the minus strand of NZ_FXEG02000005.1, from coordinate 432,194 downwards.
GGTGCGCCAGGGGGATCTGAGCCCCGGCGATCTGCTGCCGCCGGCGGCGAACGACGAGCGGCTGGTTCCCGGCTTCATGTCCAGTGGTGACCCGCAGGTCGACGAGACCGCCGCCGAAGTCGGGCTGGGCCGGCGTTGGGTGATGAGTCTGTGGGGCCGGGCCGACGCCGCCGAGCGCTGGCACACCGGTGACTACGGCCCCGACGCGGCGATGGCGCGGTCCACCAAACGGGTGTGCCGCGACTGCGGCTTCTTCCTGCCGCTGGCGGGATCGCTGGGCGCGATGTTCGGCGTCTGCGGCAACGAGCTGTCCGCGGACGGGCACATCGTCGACAAGCAGTACGGCTGCGGCGCACATTCCGACACACCGCCACCGGCGGGCAGCGGTTCGCCGGCGTACGAGCCCTACGACGACGGTGTCCTTGACATCATGGCGCCTCCGCCGGCCCCGCCCGAGGCGCCGGCCGTGGTGTCCGAGCCGCCCGACGAATCGCCCGAGGCCGTGGCCGAAACGCCGGAGTCGCCGGACGAACCGGCCGAGGCCGTGACCGAAACGCCGGAGGCCGTGACCGAAACGCCGGAGGCCGTGGCGGAAACGGCCGAATCGTCGGATTCGCCGCAGGCCTCCGGGACAGCCGAGTCACCGGATGCCGCTTCGGAATCCGCGACGGATTCACTCGACTAGCTTTTCTCGGCCGCGGCCTTGATTCTCGCCAGCGAGGCGTTCATACCCTCGACCAATTCGCGTTCGAAGTTCGCTGTCCCGCCCAGGAACGCGTTGATCGACAGGCTCGCGTACGCACTGAGGCCGTTTTCGGCATGCCGACTTTCGACGACCCGGGTGCCGTCGCCGTTGGGCTCGAGTTCATAGCTCCAGATCGTCCGGTTTGTGTCGACCCGGAAAGCCAGCTTCTGCTCCGGAATGACCTCGACGACCGTGGCCGTGGTGGGCCAGAGCAGGCCCAGGCGCCGGTTGAGGTTCAGCGTGCGGGTGCCCGGACGCAGTGGTCCGAACGCCTTCATCCAGCGACACTGCGGACTCCACTCCGGCATGCGGCGGAAGTCGGAGATCAAGGCCCAGACTTTCGCGGCCGGCGCGTCGATGTCGATCTGCGCCTGCAGTAGCGGGGCTACCATCGCTTCCTCCCGGCTGAAGCTATTTAGGGTCGAGAAAGGTTTCCAGGCCTGTCTGGGCGCCTCGCTCGCCACGACGGGCCCCGGCGAGCTGCAGTAAGAAGATGGTCGTACCCACCGCGCCGGTTCCCAGCCCGGCCAGCGCCACCGGACGCCAACTCTCGAGCGAGGGAACGAGAAACGCGGCGGCCACGGCGATCAGCCAGCCCACGGCGCCGATCGTGATGAACGGCCACACTCGCAGCAGCCCGGATGGCAGCGGTGGCGGCTCGGGACTCCGGCCAGGTTCGGCGCTCATCGCGATCAATCTAACCCCGCAGCGGGGGCCACCGCGGCGTGGGCGTCGCTGTCTGTCCCAGCGAATGCGCGATAGGCGACCGTTCGACGTTTCTCAGCCCGAACTCTCGGGTTCCGATGTAACCTCGCGCCATGCCTGACAGCGATGCGCGGCTGGCGGCCGACCTGTCGTTGGCGGTTATGCGGTTGGCGCGCCAACTGCGGTTCCGGAATCCGTCCTCTCCGGTGTCGCTTTCTCAGCTGTCGGCATTGACGACCCTGGCCAACGAGGGTGCGATGACGCCCGGCGCCTTGGCGATTCGCGAACGCGTCCGGCCCCCGTCGATGACCCGGGTGATCGCGTCGCTCGCCGACGAGGGCTTCGTGGACCGCACGCCGCACCCCGTCGACGGCCGGCAGGTTCTGGTCTCGGTCTCCGAGTCCGGCGCCGAATTGGTCAAGGCCGCCCGACGCGCCCGCCAGGAGTGGCTGGCCGAGCAACTGGCGACGATGGACAGCGGCAAACGCGCCACCCTTCGCGAGGCGGCCGACTTGATGTTGGCGCTCGTCGACGAAAGCCCGTGAGCCCGCGCCTGGATGTCCAGGACGTCAACGATCCCGACGACCCACGGCTCGACGATTTCCGCGACCTCAACAGCATCGACCGCCGCCCGGACCTGCCGACCGGCAAAGGGCTGGTGATCGCCGAGGGAGTGCTGGTCGTGCAGCGCATGCTGGCGTCGCGGTTCACCCCGCACGCACTGCTCGGCACTGGGCGCCGGCTCGACGAACTCAAAGGCGACCTGCCCGGAGTCGGTGCGCCGTATTACCGCACGTCCGCGGAGGTCATGGCCCAGGTGGTCGGCTTCCACCTCAACCGCGGTGTGCTGGCCGCCGCGCGACGGGTGCCCGAGCCGAGCGTTGCGCAACTCGTCGAGGGCGCGCGGACGATCGCCGTGCTCGAAGGGGTCAACGACCACGAGAACCTGGGCTCGATCTTCCGCAACGCAGCGGGGCTGGGGGTGGACGCGGTGATGTTCGGCAGCGGCTGCGCCGACCCGCTCTACCGTCGCGCCGTGCGGGTGTCGATGGGACATGCGCTGCTGGTGCCGTATGCGCGCTCGGCGAATTGGCCCGGCGATCTCGGGATGCTCAAGGAACAGGGATTCCGGCTGCTGGCGATGACCCCCGACGCCGGGGCGTGCTCGCTGGCCGAGGCGATGGCGGCCGCACGCGATGACCGGATCGCGGTGCTGGTCGGCGCCGAGGGCCCGGGCCTGACCCCGGCCACGCTGCGGATCAGTGACGTGCGGGTGCGCATCCCGATGTCGCGCGGTACCGACTCGCTCAACGTCGCGACCGCCGCGGCGTTGGCGTTCTACGAGCGGGTCGCCCGGTGACGATGCGGGCCGCGACGCGGCCGGAGGAGGAACCGGGCAATCAGGTTAGGCTCGGCGCGTGAGCGACAAACTCGGCCCGCCCGCCCAGTCTGTGCCCTGGGCAACGGGTTTGACGGTCGCGGGTTTTGTCGCCGCGGTGACCGGTGCCGCGATCGTGGTGCTCAGTCTCGGGCTGGTCCGGGTGCATCCCCTGTTGGCCGTCGGGCTCAACGTGGTGGCTGCCGGAGGCCTGGCGCCGACGCTGTGGGGGTGGCGGCGCACCCCGGTGCTGCGCTGGTTTGTGCTGGGCGCGGGAGTGGGCGTGACGATCGCGTGGCTGGCGCTCCTCGCGCTCACGCTGTCGTAGCTAGCGCTGTCCGCCCGAGCGCACGCCGAGCAACACGTCTTCCCACGCCGGAATGACCGGCTTGCCGCGGCGGCTGTGCACCGGCGGATCCGGGGTGGGAGCGGGTGCCACCGGCTCCGGTTCTTCGAATTCGACATGGGCCACCCGGGCCAGCGGGCGCAGCGGACGCTCGAAGTCCGGGTCGATCAGCTCACTGGCCGCGTCGTCGACCGCGGTGACGGTGCCGCCGTGGGCGCCCGGAACGAAGAAGAAATGCGCAAGGTTGTCGGAGCGACCGACCTTCCAGGCCAGCTGCACGGTCCAGCGGTTGTCCTCGTTGCGCCAGGCGTCCCAACTGAGTCCGCTGGGGTCCAAGCCACGGGTGACCATCGCGGCGCTGACGGTCTCCAGCAGGGTCATCACCGCGGGGCCATCGGCCAGCATCGGATGCGCGGCGGTTGCCAGCTCGGCGGCGCGGTAGCGCTCCAGCAACACCGGGTGGGCGAACCGGCGAACCCGCGAGAGGTCAGAGCCCGATGCCGCGGCCACCTGCTCGACCGAGGCGCCTGCGCGGATCTTGGCCTGAATCTCCTTGGGGCTCAGCATGTTGGTGACTTCCATGTCGAGGTGTGGTTGCTCCGGCGGCGTCACTTCGCCACGCAGCAGGTCACGCAGTCGATCGTCGGCCGCCAGCTTGAATCGCTCTTCCGGGCCATCGCCCTCGCAGATGACGTATTTGCTGTCGGCGTCCAGCCCGACCATTTTGAGTTCCCGCATGGCTTCTCCTCGCAGGCTTTGTGCAGGTCAGCTTCAATTTCTCCGGACCCGTCACTGTGCCGCACTCTAGTCCAGCTAACGCCCACAACCTGTGCTGACACGCTGGGCGGTTTGCGCGCCGATGGCCGGAGGGCCCGATGGCTAAAGCCGCTCGACGACCCAGTCGACGCACTGCGTCAGCGCGCTGACGTCATCGGGGTCGACCGCGGGGAACATCGCGATCCTCAACTGGTTGCGGCCGAGCTTGCGGTACGGCTCGGTGTCGACGATCCCGTTCGCCCGCAATATCTTGGCGACCGCCGCGGCGTCGACGTCGTCGACGAAGTCGATCGTGCCCACCACCTGGGAGCGCAGCGCCGGGTCGCTGACGAAAGGCGTGGTGTACGGCCGCTCCTGCGCCCACGAGTACAGCCGCTGCGACGAGTCCGCCGTGCGCTTGACCGCCCAGTCCAGTCCGCCGTTGCCCAGCAGCCAGTCGAGCTGCTCGGCCATCAGCGCGAGCGTGCCGATCGCCGGGGTGTTGTACGTCTGGTCCTTCAAGCTGTTCTCGATCGCGATCGGCAGCGACAGGAAGTCGGGGACCCAGCGACCGGTCCCGGCGATGGCCTCGACCCGGGCCAGCGCGGCGGGGCTCATGATCGCCAGCCACAGTCCGCCGTCACTGGCGAAATTCTTCTGCGGCGAGAAGTAATAAGCATCGGTGTCGGTGATGTCGACCGGCAGGCCGCCGGCCCCGGACGTCGCATCGATCGCGACGAGTGCGTCGCCCGATCCGGCCGGACGCTTGATCGGGACCGCGACCCCGGTCGACGTCTCGTTGTGCGCCCACGCGATCAGGTCAACCGACGGGTCGGTTTGCGGCTCGGGTGCACTTCCGGCGTCGGCCTTGATGACGATCGGATCCCCGACGAACGGGTTCTTGGCGACGCAGGACGCGAATTTCGAGCTGAACTCGCCGTAGGTCAGGTGCAGCGAGCGCTTGTCGATCAGCCCGAACGCGGCCGAATCCCAGAACGCGGTCGCGCCCCCGTTGCCCAAGATGACCTCGTACCCGTCGGGTACGGAAAACAGCTCCGACACCCCTTTGCGCACCCGGCCCACCAAATTCTTGACCGGCGCCTGCCGGTGCGAGGTGCCGAACAGCGCGGCTGCGGTGGTGGTCAGCGCCTGCAATTGTTCGGGTCGGACCTTGGAGGGGCCGCAGCCGAAGCGGCCGTCGCGGGGTTTGAGGTCAGCGGGGATCTGGAGCTGGTCAGCCATGCTCATCAGGGTAGTGAGCCGACCCGGGACGGTGCTGGGGCGGGCTGTTTGTTCTGTTCCGCCGACGGCTACACATCGAGGATAGCGCCGCTGAGTGTGAGCCATACCACACGAAGTCGGTGACCACCGGTCAGGCAACAGTGGCCGTCCGGGCTCTAGAAAGTTCCCGGTACCTGCGGTACTGTTTGGACACAGTACGGCCGAATGTAAACCTCGCTGGGGAGGCTTGGGTATGGCTAGAACGCGAACGGTCCGGCGTTGGCGCAAGAGGATGGAAGTGCGCGACGACGCTGACTACGTCAAGATGCTCGCCACACTGTCTGAGGGGTCGGTGCGGCGGAACTTCAACCCGTACACCGACATCGACTGGGAGTCGCCCGAATTCGCCGTCACCGAGAACGATCCGCGGTGGATCCTGCCGGCGACCGACCCGCTGGGTCGCCATCCCTGGTATCAGGCCCAATCGCAAGAGCGCCAGATCAAGATCGGCATGTGGCGTCAGGCGAATGTGGCCAAGGTGGGTCTGCACTTCGAGTCGATCCTGATCCGTGGCCTGATGAACTACACGTTCTGGGTGCCGAACGGGTCTCCCGAATACCGGTACTGCTTGCACGAATCGGTTGAAGAATGCAACCACACGATGATGTTCCAGGAGATGGTCAACCGCATCGGTGCCGACGTCCCGGGCATGCCGCGCACGCTGAAATGGCTCTCGCCGTTGGTTCCGTTGGTGGCGGGGCCGCTGCCGGTGGCGTTCTTCATCGGTGTGCTGGCCGGTGAGGAGCCCATCGATCACACGCAGAAAAACGTTCTGCGTGAAGGCAAGTCGCTGCATCCGATCATGGAACGGGTGATGGCGATTCACGTGGCCGAGGAAGCGCGGCACATTTCGTTCGCGCACGAATTCCTGCGTAAGCGGCTGCCGGAGTTGACCAAGAGGCAACGATTCTGGACGGCGCTGTACCTGCCGCTGACCATGAAGATATTGTGCCGGGCAATCGTGGTGCCGCCCAAAGCTTTCTGGCGCGAGTTCGACATCCCGCGCGAGGTCAAGAAGGAACTGTTCTTCCGGTCGCCGGAATCGCGTAAGTGGCTGTCCGACATGTTCGGCGATGTGCGCATGCTGGCCTACGACACCGGCCTGATGGAGAATCGGTCCGCGCGGCTGATGTGGCGGATCTGCAAGATCAACGGCAAGCCGTCGCGCTACCGCAGCGAGCCGCAGCGCCAGCACCTGGCCGCTGTGCCGGCCGCATAGCACTGCGAGTTCGTCTATGCCGCACGTTATTACCCAGTCGTGCTGTAACGACGGGTCCTGCGTCTTCGCCTGTCCGGTGAATTGCATCCACCCGTCGCCGGACGAGCCAGACTTCGCGACGACCGAGATGCTCTACATCGATCCGGTCGCCTGTGTGGACTGCGGGGCATGCGTGAGCGCCTGCCCGGTGGGCGCTATCGCGCCCGACAGTCGGCTGGAGGACAAGCAGCTGCCGTTCGTCGAGATCAACGCGTCGTTCTACCCGGAGCGACCCTCCGACGTGAAGCTGCCGCCGACATCGAAGCTGGCGCCGGTGATCCCGGCCGCACAGGTGCACGCCCGTCGCCGGCCGTTGACCGTGGCGATCGTCGGGTCCGGTCCCGCGGCGATGTACGCCGCCGACGAGCTGCTCACCCAGCGCGGCGTGCGGGTCAACGTCTTCGAAAAGCTGCCCACGCCTTACGGTTTGGTGCGCGCCGGGGTCGCCCCCGATCACCAGACCACCAAGAAGGTCACCCGGCTCTTCGACCGGGTCTGCAGCCATCGCCACTTCCGGTTCTATCTCAACGTCGAGGTCGGCAAGCACCTGAGTCACGCCGAGTTGCTGGCGCACCACCACGCCGTGCTCTACGCGGTCGGTGCGCCTGACGACCGGCGGCTCGACATCGACGGCATGGGCCTGCCCGGCACCGCAACCGCCACCGAGCTGGTCGCGTGGATCAACGGTCATCCCGACTTCGTTGATCTGCCAGTCGATTTGAGTCATGAACGCGTGGTGATTGTCGGCAACGGCAACGTCGCGCTCGACGTCGCCCGCGTGCTTACGACCGACCCGGACGAGTTGGCCCGGACCGACATCTGCGACCGTGCACTCGAAGCGCTTCGCCACTCGGCGGTCCGCGAGGTGGTCATCGCCGCCCGGCGCGGGCCTGCCCACTCGGCGTTCACCCTGCCCGAATTGATCGGGCTCACCGGCACATCCGACGTGGTGCTCGATGCCGGCGACCACGAGCTGGTGGCGCGCGACCTCGCCACCGCCTCGGACCGGTTGACCCGAAACAAGCTCGAGAACTTGAGCAAGCTCGGCGACGCGTCAGAGCCCGGGCCCCGCCCGCGTATCCGGCTGGCCTATCAGCTCACGCCCTCGCGCGTCCTGGGTGAGCGGCGCGCCACCGGGGTGGAGTTCTCGATCACCGGCACCGAAGACACGCACCGGATCGATGCGGGTCTGGTGCTGACGTCGATTGGCTACCGCGGCAAGCCGATTCCCGGTCTACCGTTCGACGAGTCGACGGCGGTTGTTCCGAACGACGGCGGTCGTGTGGTTGATCCCGAGTCCGGCCAGTCGGTGACCGGGGCCTACGTGGCCGGGTGGATCAAGCGCGGCCCGACCGGTTTCATCGGCACCAACAAGTCGTGCTCGTTGCAGACCGTCCAAGCGCTGGTCGCCGATTACAACGCCGGCGCGCTGACGGACCCGGTGACCAGAGCCGACGGGCTGCAGCGACTGGTGCGCGCCCGCCAGCCCGACATCGTCGACTCCGCGGGATGGGCCGCAATCGATGCCGCCGAGGTCGCCCGTGGCATTGACGACGGCCGCCCACGCAACAAATTCACCGACGTCGCCGACATGCTGGCTGCCGCGGCGACCGCGCCACCGGCGCCGAAACGCCGGCTGTTGGCGCGGCTGCTCGGCTAGCTGCTCGACATCGCCGCCTGGATCTCGTCGGGACTGACCTCGCGCACCGGCTGACCCAATGACCAGCGGTGGCCGAACGGGTCCTCGACCACGCCGTACCGGTCGCCCCAGAACATGTCCTCGAGCGGGACCACCACCGTCGCGCCCGCGTCGACCGCCCGCTGGAACTTGGCGTCGACGTCGGTGACGGTCAGGTGGATCGTCACCGGCGTTCCGCCCAGCGACTTCGGTGTCATCGACTTGCCGCCGCAGGTCTCCGGGAAGTCGTCGTTGAGCATCACGGTGAAGCCGTTGATGCGGACCGCAGCGTTGACGATCTTGCCGTCGGGACGCGGCACGCGTCCCAGCTCTTCAGCGCCAAAAGCCTTGACGTAGAAGTCGATCGCGGCGGCAGAATCGCTAACGACCAGGTGGGGGATTACTGCGGGTTCGATGGTGATGGGCATTGCGATCTCCTTGCTGTCGTGTCGCGCGCCGGCCCCGGCTGGGGACTGGCTCACGGTTATTGACTGCGCCCGCGACACAAACTCATCGCGGCGAGACCATTCAAACGCCGGGCACCGACAAGTGGGTTAAGCGTGGCTGAGAACCCGGTCCCAGCCCTCGACGGATTCCGGGCTGCGCGGGCCCGGCCCCACATAGATGGCCGATGGGCGCACCAGCTTGCCGAGCCGCTTCTGCTCGAGAATGTGCGCGCACCAGCCCGCGGTGCGCCCGCAGGTGAACATCGCCGGCATCATGTTGGCGGGCACCTCGGCGAAGTCCAGGATGACCGCGGCCCAGAACTCGACGTTGGTCTCGATCGCCCGGTCCGGACGCCGCTCGCGCAGCTCGGCCAGGGCGGCCTGCTCCAGCGCGACGGCGACCTCGTGGCGCGGCGCTTTGAGTCGCTCGGCGGTGGCACGCAGTACTCGCGCCCGCGGGTCTTCCGCGCGGTAGACGCGGTGCCCGAATCCCATCAGCTTGTCCCCGCTGTCCAGGATCTTCTTGACCAGGCCACGCGCGTCACCGGTGCGCTCGACCTCTTCGATCATCGGCAGCACCCGCGCCGGCGCGCCGCCGTGCAGCGGACCGCTCATCGCCCCGATCGCCCCCGACAACGCCGCGGCGACGTCGGCGCCGGTGGACGCGATCACCCGCGCGGTGAACGTCGAGGCGTTCATGCCGTGCTCGGCGGCCGAGACCCAGTAGGCGTCGATGGCCTCGACGTGCCGCGGGTCGGGCTCACCCTGCCAGCGGGTCATGAAACGTGCTGTGACAGTTGGGCATTCATCGATCACCCGCTGCGGCACGGCCGGCTGGTAGATTCCGCGCGCGGACTGCGCGACATAGGACAGCGCCATCACCGACGCCCGGGCCAGCTGGTCGCGGGCGACGCCTTCGTCGGTGTCGAGCAGCGGCTGGTAGCCCCAGATCGGCGCCAGCATCGCCAGGCCCGCCTGGACGTCGACGCGCACGTCGCCGGTGTGGATCGGCAACGGGAACGGCTCGGCGGGCGGCAAACCGTGGCCGAACCTACCGTCGACCAGAAGAGCCCAGACATCGCCGAATGTCACCTGCTGATCCACCAGATCCTGGATGTCGACGCCGCGGTAGCGCAGGGCGCCGCCGTCTTTATCAGGCTCGGCGATCTCGGTGGTGAAGGCGACGACGCCCTCGAGACCGGGGACAAAATTTTCCGGGACCACAGACATAGGAAAATTCTTGCACCTTGGCTTTTTGCCGACGCTACCGGCCGGTAGCTAACGCCGGTAGCGTTGGTCCGATGGCCGGACCAGACCCCTTGACTGACCAAGAGCACCTGCAGCGGATGCGCGTGGAGTACGGGTCGGCGGAGCGCGACGGCAGCTCCGATCTCGACGCTTCCTGGCTCGACGACGGCTGGCTTGCGTTATTGCGGAAGTGGATTGAAGACGCCGAACGTTTCGGGGTCGCCGAGCCCAACGCGATGGTGCTGGCGACGGTCTCCGACGGCACGCCGACAAGCCGCACGGTGCTGTGCAAGAGCGTCGATGAGACCGGTATCACCTTCTTCACCAACTACGACTCCGCCAAGGGCCTCGAGCTGGCCGAGACGCCGTATGCGTCGGCGACCTTTCCCTGGTATCTGCTGGGGCGCCAGGTTCACGTCCGCGGCGCGGTGACCAAGGTCGACCCGCAGGACACCGCGGACTACTGGTCCAAGCGGCCGCGCGGCTCACAGCTGGGTGCGTGGGCGTCGCACCAGTCGCAGCCGATCGCATCCCGGGCGGCGCTGCTCGATCAGCTCACCGACGTGACCGCTCGCTTCGCTGATTCCGAGAGCGTTCCGGTGCCGCCGAACTGGGGTGGGTACCTGATCGCGCCCGAGACGGTGGAGTTCTGGCAGGGCCGGGAAAACCGGTTGCATAACCGCATTCGGGTCGCCGGCGGTCGCGTCGAACGCCTGCAGCCCTGATCACATACGGCGCGCGGCTGTGAGGCCTAACACCGCACGATAAGGCGCGGTTCACCTCGAGGAAAGCCGCGAGGTCAGGAGAGCAGACCCCGGGCAGGCGCATCGCCGCGAGAACGACTACCTTCAGCTGTACGCACCTAGCCAAGGCGCAGCCATACCAGCCAGAGCGCAAAGGGGTTCTCGTGGCCGAAACCGACGACACCGCAACTCTGAAGTACCCAGGCGGTGAGATCGACCTGCAGATCGTCAAAGCCACCGAAGGCGCCGACGGTATTGCTCTTGGCCCGCTGTTGTCCAAGACCGGCTACACGACGTTCGACAACGGCTTCGTCAACACGTCCGCGTGCAAGAGCTCGATCACCTACATCGACGGCGACGCCGGCATCCTGCGTTACCGCGGTTACCCGATCGATCAGCTCGCGGAGAAGTCGACCTTCCTCGAGGTCTCGTACTTGCTGATCTACGGCGAGCTGCCCACCACCGACCAACTGGCCGACTTCACCAAGCGGATCCAGCTTCACACGATGCTGCACGAGGACCTCAAGCGGTTCTTCGACGGCTTCCCGCGCAACGCACACCCGATGCCGGTGCTGTCCAGCGCCGTCAACGCGCTCTCGGCGTACTACCCCGATTCGCTCGACCCGATGGACACCGAGGACGTCGAGCTGTCCACAATCCGGTTGCTGGCCAAGCTGCCGACGATCGCCGCCTACGCCTACAAGAAGTCGGTCGGACAGCCGTTCCTCTACCCGGACAACTCGATGTCGCTGGTGGAGAACTTCCTGCGGATGACGTTCGGGCTGCCCGCCGAGCCCTACCACGCCGACCCCGAGGTGGTCCGGGCGCTGGACATGCTGCTGATCCTGCACGCCGACCACGAGCAGAACTGCTCGACGTCGACGGTTCGGCTGGTGGGCTCATCGCAGGCCAACCTGTTCACCTCGATCTCCGGGGGCATCAACGCGCTGTGGGGGCCGCTGCACGGCGGCGCCAACCAGGCCGTGCTGGAGATGCTCGAACAGATCCGCCAGAGCGGGGACGACGTCGGCGAGTTCGTCCGCAAGGTGAAGAACCGCGAAGAGGGCGTCAAGCTGATGGGTTTTGGCCACCGGGTCTACAAGAATTACGACCCGCGTGCCCGGATCGTCAAGGAGCAGGCCGACAAGATCCTGGCCAAGCTCGGCGGCGACCCGCTGCTGGACATCGCCAAGCAGCTCGAAGAGGCCGCGCTGACCGACGACTACTTCATCGAGCGCAAGCTGTACCCGAACGTCGACTTCTACACGGGGCTGATTTACCGGGCGCTCGGCTTCCCGGTCCGGATGTTCACCGTGCTGTTCGCGCTGGGCCGGTTGCCCGGCTGGATCGCGCACTGGCGTGAGATGCACGACGAGGGTGACAGCAAGATCGGCCGTCCGCGCCAGATCTACACCGGCTACACCGAGCGCGACTACGCCCCGATCGACGGGCGCTAGGCGCGCTCTAGCCAAGCGACGCCAGAACCGCCATCGCGGCGTTGTGGCCGCCGATGCCCGACACGGCGCCACCGCGGCGAGCACCCGCGCCGCACACCATGATTCGTTCGTGGGCGGTCGCCACCCCCCATTGACGGGCCGGGCTGTCGAGCGCTTCGTCGTCGTCGGCGAACGGCCAGGACAGGGCGCCGTGAAAGATGTTGCCCGCCGTCATCGCCAGCGTGTGCTGCAGGTCCAGTGTGGTTGTCGTCTCGATGCAGGCCCGGCCCTGCGCGTCGCTCATCAGCACGTCCTGAACCGGTTCGGCCAGAACGGAATTCAGCGACGCCAACACCGACTCCGTCAGCTGGTCGCGGGAAACGTTGTCCAGCAACGGGTGTGGTGTGTGCAGGCCGAATACGGTCATCGTCTGCGCACCCGACTCCCGCAGCCCGGCCGACAGGATGCTCGGATCGGTCAGCGAATGGCAGTACGCCTCACACGGCAGCGGTTCGGGTAGCTTGCCGGCGGCCGCGCGTGCGTAGGCCGTATCCAGTTGGCTCCACGTCTCATTGACGTGGAACGTGCCGGCGAACGCCTGCTCGGGGGTGACGCTGTCGTCGCGCAATCGGGGCAGCCGCCGCAGCACCAAGTTCACCTTCACCTGCGACCCCGGTGCCACCGGTCCCGGCGGCTCACCGAGCAGCTCGGCCAGCACCGTCGGGGTGACGCCGGACAGAACGAACCGGCCTCGAATCCGGCGCTGTGCGCCCTCCTGACGGTAGTGGACCTGGCCGTCCGGCTCCACACCGTAAACTTCTGCGCCGGTGACTATTTCGGCCCCATGGCGGACAGCGGCGGCGGCCAGGGCTGCCGTCACCGCGCCCATCCCACCGATCGGGACGTCCCAGTCGCCGCCGATCACGTGGTACAGAAAGCAGATGTTCTGGCGCAGCGACGGGTCGTCGAGGCGCGCGAACGTGCCGATCAATGCGTCGGTGGCGATCACCCCGCGGACCAGGTCGTCGCGCACCGCGTCGGCGATCGCGCATCCGATCGGCTCCTCGACGATCGAGTGCCAGGCCGCGTCGGCAGCCGAATCACCGCCGTCGCAGACGAGGCGGCGGGCCTGCTCTCGGGTGCGCAGCGGTTCGGTCAGCGTCGGCCACAGCGGCTCGGTCACCAGGCGGGCGCGCCGGTAGAACTCGGCGAAGCCGGGCTCGTCGTCGGCGGCGCCGATCGCGCGGAACGACTCCGGGGACCCGACCAGCAGTCCGCCGCGTCCGCCGGTCGCGGGTTGGGGTGTGTACGACGAAAATGGCCGCCGGGCCAGCCGTACGTCGGCGCCTAGGTCCGCGACTATGCGCGATGGCAACAGGCTGACCAGATAGGAGTATCGCGACACCCGGACATCGACGCCGTCGAAGGCGCGCGCCGACACCGCGGCCCCGCCGGTGTGCCCCAACCGCTCCAGCAATCGCACCCGGAGACCGGCTCGGGCCAGATAGCCGGCCGCCACCAACCCGTTGTGGCCCCCGCCCACGACGACGGCGTCGAAATCCGGCGCGTCACCGAGGGACATGGCTATCCCAGATAACCCTCGACCTGGTCGGCGGGGCGTACCGCGGCTTCACGTGGATCACCACCGGTTTCGCGCAGCGCGCGCCGCTGTCGTAGCAGGTCCCAGCACTGGTCGAGTTCGACCTCGACCCGCCGGAGCCGTTCATGCTCCTCGGACTCGCTGATGTCGCGGTGCTGCAGCTGTGCCCGGAGCTCTTTTTCCTCGTTGACGAGGTTGCGGATGTGCGCCAGGGTTTCGCTGTCGGTCGGTTTGCTGCCCATCGCTCCAGTGTGCCCGACGCAACGAGTGACCACGGGTGCGGCCGGTAGGCTGCAATATCGTCGGCAGAACGGACGCGTCAGGGCGCCGGAAGTCGAGGAGGGGGCAGTCGTGGGGCTAGGGGGGCGCTTCGGCCGGCCGGGCGAAACGCCGCGGCGGACCCCGATCTCCTACCCGCGTTCGCTGGGTATGGGCTGGCTGATCGGCTTGGTGGTTATTCCCTTGCTGATAACCGCGATCGGCTACGCCCCGTCCCGGGCTGCCCATGCGCCGCCGGTGGTCGTGTCGTCGGGCAACCCCGGCAAGCCACCGTTGTCACTGGCGCCACTGTCAATTGTCCGCAACGGCAACGACATAACCCTGACCGGTGAATTCCCCGACGATTCCGCGAAGGCGGTGCTGACGAAGGTGCTGAAAGGCGCATTGCCCGCCGGCCTCAGCATCATCGACCGAATCCAAATCGACCCGAAGGTCGACACACTCGATTTCTCCAATGCCGGAAAGATTTTCAAGAACAGCGCGTCGATTACCGACTTCGGTCTCACCGTCAACGGGGACACGATCTCCTTGACCGGTACCGCGGCGTCACAAGACCAGAAGAATACGATCGACTCCGAGGCCGCGCACACCTGGTCGAATCTGACCGTCGTCGACGAGCTCGCCGTTGACCGCACGCCGACGATCGCGCCAAGAATCGCCGCGTCGAAATCGTGGGCGGTCAGGCAGGATCCGCTATGGATTTCGTGATCCAGTGGTTGTGGTACCTGCTGGCCTTCGTGGCGGGCTCGGGCCTCGCCTGGGTGATAACCGCGGTCATCGGTGTGCGTCGATGAATCACGTGAACTGGTGGCTCTTCGGCGTGTCGTTCACGATGGGATTGGTGTTGACGCTGGCGTTTTTGGCCCGGCCCGTCAAACGTTCAGTGCCACTTGATGTTCCGGTCGACCACCCAGTGATACCCGACCCTCCGACGACGAGGATCGTGACGGATCCCGCGACGACGAAGATTCTTGGCGTGCAACGGGAGTCGCCGACCAGGAAAATCGCGGTGCCGCCGCCGGCCCCCTACGGGCCCGGCTCCGCGCCCGCCGGCCCCGATGGACGTGGACCGGCGGGATGGCTGGTCAAGGCGCGCATCGACACCCGGCTGTACTACACCCCCGACACCGCCGGCTACGACCCGGCGATCGCGCAGGTGTGGTTTTCCGACGAGCAATCCGCTTTGAGGGCGGGATTTACGCCGTGGCACAACAACTCCGGCACGTGAGGGTTTAACTGGGCGCGGGCAGGCTGAGCAGCAGCCGCGCGCCGCCCAGCGGGCTGTCTTGCAGCGACGCCGTCCCGCCGTGCAAATGGGCCTGTTGGGCCACCAACGCCAGCCCCAGACCCGAGCCCGAGTGCGAGGCGGTCGACCCGCGTGAGAACCGCTCGAACACCACCTGACGCTCGCCTTCGGGCACGCCACTGCCGTTGTCGTCGACGGCGATGTCCACTCCGGCACGCGAACTGACCGCCGACAGCTGGACCCGGGTGGCGCCGCCGTGCTTGACGGCGTTGGCGATCGCGTTGTCGACCGCGAGGCGCAACCCGGCCGGCATCCCGACGATGATGCAGGTGGGCGAGGGCACCAACGACACATCGAGGTCGGGGTAAACCCTTGTCGCGTCGTGGGCGGCGCGGTCCAGCAGTTCGGTGATGTCGACCGGTACGTGATCGTCGGAGGTGGACAGTTCGCCCTGCGCCAACCGCTCCAGCGCGGTCAGCGTCGCCTCGATGCGGGACTGGGTCCGGATGACGTCGCCGAGCACCTCGTTGCGCTGGTCATCGGTCATATCGAGGGTCGACAGGACCTCGAGATTGGTGCGCATCGCGGTCAGGGGAGTGCGGAGTTCGTGGGAGGACACGGCAGCGAAATCGCGCGCCGACGACAGTGCCTCCTTGGTTCGGTTCTGCTCATCCCAAATGCGTTGCAGCATCCCGCGCATGGCTTCGGCGATCTCGACGGCCTCGGTGGCGCCGTGCACTTCGACCCGGGGTGCCTCGTCGCCCGCCTCGATCGATCGCGTCTGCTGCGCAAGCTGTTTGAACGGTCGCACCGCGAAAGAGGCCAGCAGCCAGGCGAACACGGTCGACGCGAAGATGGCAAAGCCGCAGATGAGCAGCACCCTGCGGTGCAGGTTGTTGGTCTCGGCGAGGGTGGCGTCATACGTCGCGCCGACGGCCAGCGAGGTCGGCTCCGGCCCCGGGATCTCCACCGTGCGCACCCGGTAGCGCACGCCGTTCACGTAGGTGTCGGCATAGTCGACGTCCAGCCTGGGCAGCGTCACGTCCGAATTCGACTTCATCCGGGTGCCGCGCCGGACCGTCATGATCGCGTCACGGTCGTTGGGTGAGCGCGGGATCTCGTCCAGGCCGCGCGGCAGGAACGGGATCGCGAAACCGGCGGCCTCGTCGAGCCGGCGGTCCAGCCGCTCCTTGCGGTCGTTGGTGATGCCGACCCAGACGACGGCACCGACGATCAGGACTGGAATCGCGGCGCCGATGGCCGTCGCCAGCACCACCCGGGTCCGCAGCGATGGGGTCCGGGCCAACATCCGCGATAGGAAATTCATGGCTGTGCTGCCCACCGCGTCGTCACTGCATTCGCAGTACGAATCCAACCCCGCGGACGGTGTGCAGCAGCCTGGGACCGCCGTTGGCCTCCAGCTTGCGGCGCAGGTAGCCGATGAAGACGTCGACGACGTTGGTGTCGGCGGCGAAGTCGTAGCCCCACACCAGCTCCAGCAGCTGCGCGCGGGACAGCACGGCGGTCTTGTGCTCGGCCAGCACGGCCAGCAGGTCGAACTCACGCTTGGTCAGGTCGACGTCGACGCCGTTGACCCGAGCCCGCCGGCCGGGAATGTCGACTTCCAGCGGGCCGACGGTGATGGTTTCCGACGAGGTCGACGCGACGGCACCGCGGCGGCGCAGCAGCGCTTTCACCCGCGCGACCAGCTCGGCCAGCACGAATGGCTTGACGAGGTAGTCGTCGGCGCCTGCCTCCAGGCCCGCGACGCGATCGTCGACCGAGCTGCGGGCGGACAGCACGCAGACCGGGACGTCGTTGTCCATCGCCCGCAGCGCGGTGACGACGCTGACCCCATCCAGCACGGGCATGTTGATGTCCAGCACGATCGCGTCCGGGCGGGTCTCGGTGGCGCTGCGCAGGGCCTCGGCCCCGTCGACGGCGGTGGACACTTCGAAGCCGGAAAGCCGCAGGCCACGCTCCAGCGAGGCGAGCACATCGGAGTCGTCGTCGACGACCAAGACGCGCGGTGAGCTGACACCAGAGTCCATGCCGCCCATTTTGCCGGATTGTTGCCGCGGACGGGTCATCGGGGAGTGGCCCGGTGCCCAAATGGTTACGTTTTCGAGTCTGCGCCGCGACTAGCGATCGGTACCGCCATGCCATGATCGAATCCAGGTGGCAGCCCAGCACATTGGAAGCCTTGGTCGGCGTTGTTGTTGCGGGCCTTCGATTTCGGTGCCACTGCGCGTAACGGAACTCCAGAGACGGAATCGTTGTGACTGAGGCCATGCGCCCGCCGGATGCACCTGCCTTCCTGCCGTCGATGCCCCAGGAAGCGATGGTCACATCGGGCCGCATCGCCGAAATCTTCGATACACCCGGCGATATCGCGGACGGACCCAGCTCTCAACCGGGCCGGGCCGGCCGTCTCGAGCTGCACGACGTGGGTTTTCGGGTGCCCGACCCGGTCGCCGGCGACAAATGGTTGCTACGCCATGTCACGCTGGTGGTCGAACCTGGCGAGACGGTGGCCCTGGTCGGTGCGCGGGGCGTGGGGAAATCGCTTCTGACAGCGTTGCTTTCCCGACTCTACGACGCCGCCGAGGGGCGGATACTGCTGGACGGCAGGGATATTCGCGACATGTCGCTGCCGTCGCTGCGCCGCGCGGTATGTACGGCATTCGAGGACCCGACCGTGTTTTCGATGTCGGTGGCCGAGAGCCTGCGGATCGGCCGGCCGGATGCCACCGACGCGGAATTGTCCGCGGCCATCGACATCGCGGCGGCGCGGTTCGTCTACGACCTGCCGTTCGGCATCGATACCCGCATCGGCGAGCAGGGCATGCGCCTGTCCGGCGGCCAGCGCCAGCGCTTGTGCCTGGCCCGGGCGATTGTCGCGACTCCCAGACTACTGGTGATCGACGAGGCCCGGCCCGGCCTCGGCGTGCATACCGGGACCGAGACCGCCCCGGCGCTGCGGGTGGCGCTGAAGGCGGCCACCGGCATCGTTGTCGCGCGCCGGTTGTCCACCATGCTGCTCGCGGATCGGGTGGCCTTCGTGGACGAGGCTGCATCGGGCCCCACGATCACCCATGTCGGCAGGCATGCAGAGCTTTTCGCTCGAGTGCCGCGATACCGCCATCTTTTGACCGACCGTCGCAGGCCCGTCGGCGACGCCACCGACCGGACAGCAAGAGACTTCGAGATCTAAACCGTCGCCGCGACCCGCAGTGCGGATCAACGGTGCCGCAGGCCGCTCAACTGCAACGCCAGCTGCCTTCGCACAGCGGGGAACTGCGCGGCCAGGCGCATTCCGGAGTTACGGATTGGGCGTATCGGGCGCGGCAGCGTCGAGATCCGGGTGAGGCGACCCGTGAGTTTCAGAACCTGCTCGGCCCGCTGGCGCTGAACCGCGCAGTACCGTTCCAGCGTCGCATCCGATTCGCCCGAGAGGACCTCGGAGAGCGCCGCGGCCAGTGAAATACCGTCGGCGATACCGAGATTCATGCCCTGACCGCCGGCGGGGCTGTGGACGTGCGCGGCATCGCCGGCGAGTATTACGCGACCTGCCCGGTAGTTGTCGGCGACGCGATGGTGAATGCGGAACCGGGTCCCCCACAGTAGCTCCGTGACCGCCGTCCGGCCCGGCCCGAACCCGCGGGTATCCAACAGTGACTGCACGAACTGCGATGAAGGCGCCTGAGGGGCATCCGTAGTGGGAGCAACGACACGAAAGATGTTGTCAGGCAGAGGGGCTAACACATTCAACCCTTCCTTGGCATAGAACAGGACTACCTCGTCACGAGGCGCCTCGCCGGACACGCGGACATCGGCAAGCGTGAAAGATTCAGCGAATTCGCCACCGGTGAAACCGATTCCGGCTTGCTGACGCACAGTGCTGTGCATCCCGTCCGCGCCCACGAGGTAGGCGGCCCGAATGCCGTCGTCATCCTCGAAAGTGGCCGTCACGCCGTTTGCATCCTGGGTGACGCGGCTCAGGATCTTGGGTCGGATCACGTCGGCGCCCAGTTCGTGCAGTCGCTCCAGCAACAACCGCTCGGTGTCGGCCTGCGAGAGCATCAGGGTGTAGGGATGCGCGGTCGGCAACTCGGTGAAGTCGACCGGAATCAGTACGCGCCGCCCTTGGCGGATGGTGAAGCGCGGCGCGATCAGCCCCGCTTTGACCATTCGCCGCGCCACGTCGAGGTCTTCGAGCACCTCGAGTGTGCGGGCGTTGACCGCGGCCGCGCGGGAGGTGTTCGCTCCCTGGGCCTGCTTGTCGACGATGACGGTTCGGATCCCGCGGGCGACCAGTGCGGCGGCGAGGGTAAGGCCGGTGGGTCCGGCGCCAAATGACCAGGACATCGGTGTCATACATGATTTCGGCTCCTCGGAAGCTAGTCAACGCTTGTTGGCATACCCAATGCTTGCGCGCCGGAATCCCGATGTCAACAGTTGTTGGCCTACAATTGTTGACATGAGGCGGACGTCGGAACAGACCAAGGCGGTGATCCTGGCCGCGGCCCGGGAGCGGTTTGGGTCGGCCGGCTTCCAGGGGGCGACGATCCGGGGGATCGCCGCCGATGCCGGGGTGGATCCGGCGATGGTGATGCGTTACTACGGCAGCAAAGACAAGCTGTTCGCGGCCGCGGCGGAGTTCGACTTGCGGTTCCCGGATGTCGCGGCGATGGACCCCGCCCAGATCGGACGGTCGCTGGTCCGGCACTTTCTCGAACGCTGGGAGGATGACGCGTTGGTGATTCTGCTGCGGTCCAGTGCCACCAACGACGAAGCGGCACAGCGCATGCAGGAGATTTTCCGTAGCCAAATCCAGCCGTTGGCAGCATCTTTCGTACCCGAAAGTGAATCCGCCCGGCGAGCTGGGCTGGTTGCCAGCCAAATTCTGGGTATGGCGTTGTGCCGCTTCGTGTTACGAATTCCGCCCATTGTCGACATGACCCGCGACGAGGTTGTTGACTGGCTCGGCCCGACGATCCAGCGCTACTTGGGGCTACCGGAGGGCTGACGACCCAAGTGCCTCAAGGCAATCCGATGCCGCGGTAGCGGCGCAACCGCTCGGCGATCCGTTCCTCGCCGGGGATGTCGCGCAGCGCGTGCACCTCTGCGGCAATCGCACTGGACAGTCGCTGGGAGAACTCGAGCGGCTCGTCGGCGGCGTCGGGATGCTCGGGCACGATGGCATCGACGATTCCGGCCCGCAACAGGTCTGCCGACCGAATGCCTTGGGCCGCAGCAAGTTCAGGCGCATGATCGGTGTCGCGGAAGACGATCGCGCTGGCGCCCTCGGGCGGCAGCGGCGCCAGCCAGCCGTGCAGCGCGGCCAGGACCCGGTCGGCCGGCACCATCGCCAGCGCCGGCCCGCCGCTGCCCTGACCCAGCAGCACCGACACAGTCGGGGTGTCCAGCGTCACCAGCTCGGCCACGCATTGGGCGATCTGACCGGCCAGCCCGCCCTGCTCGGCTTCGGCCGACAGCGCGGGGCCCGCGGTGTCGATCACCAGCACCAGCGGTAGCCGCAGCTCGGCGGCCAGCGCCATGCCACGACGGGCTTCCCGCAACGACGCGGGCCCCACCAGTCCACCGGTGAGGCGCTGCTGGCCGAGGACCACCGCGGGCTGGCCGGCGAATCGGGCCAGCGCCAACAGGGTGGTCGCCGCTTCCCCGATGCCGGTACCGGACAGCAGCACCAGGTCGGTGGCGCCGTGGCGCAGCAGATGCCCCACACCCGGCCGATCCGGTCGCCGCGACGCAATCACCGAATCCCAGGCCGGCACATCGGGTATCGATTCGCCGGGTGCCGCGGGAGGCAGCGGTTTTGGAGCGTCGGCGATGACGGTCAGCGCGCGATCCACCGTCCGGCGCAACTCGTCGATCGCGATGACGCCGTCGATCACCCCGTGCCGCTGCAGGTTCTCCGCGGTCTGGATGCCCTTCGGGAACGGCTCGCCGTAGAGCTGCTCGTACACCCGCGGCCCGAGGAACCCGATCAGCGCGCCCGGTTCGGCGACGGTGATATGGCCCAGCGATCCCCAGGACGCGAACACCCCGCCGGTGGTCGGGTTGCGCAGGTAGACGAGGTAGGGCAGATGTGCCCGTTTGTGCAGCCGGACGGCCGCGGCGATCTTCACCATCTGCAGGAACGCCACGGTGCCCTCCTGCATGCGGGTGCCGCCGGAGCTCGGCGAGGCCAGCAGCGGGAGCCGCTCGGCCGTGGCCCGCTGCACGGCGGTGGTGATCCGTTCGGCCGCCGCGACCCCGATCGAACCGCCGAGGAAGCCGAACTCGCACACCACGACCGCCACCCGGCGCCCGTGTATTCGTCCCTCGCCGGTCAGAACCGCTTCGTCCAGGCCGGTGGCGGCCCGGGCGTCGGCGAGCTCGCGCGCGTAGGCCTCGCTGATCGGTATCTGTAACGGAGCGCTGTCCCACCTCACAAACGAGCCCTCGTCCAGCACGGCTTCCTGCAGTTGTTCGGTCGTGATGCGACTCACGCGGCCAGGCTATATAGGCTGGCGCCCATGATCGGTATCACGCAGGTCGAAGCCGTAATGACCATCGAGTTGCAGCGTCCGGAGCGTCGCAACGCCCTGAACTCCGAGCTCGTCGACGAGCTCCGGGAGGCCGTGCTGAAGGCCGGTGACGGATCCATCCGGGCGATCGTGCTGACCGGCCAGGGCACGGTGTTCTGCGCCGGCGCGGACCTGTCCGGCGATGCGTTTGCCGCCGATTACCCGGACCGGCTCATCGAGCTGCACAAGGCCCTGGACGCCGCCCCCATCCCGGTGATCGGCGCGATCAACGGCCCGGCCATCGGCGCGGGTCTGCAGCTGGCCATGCAATGCGATCTGCGAGTCGTCGCCCCGGACGCGTTTTTTCAATTTCCAACGTCGAAATACGGCCTGGCCCTAGATAACTGGAGCATCCGGCGACTGTCGTCGCTGGTCGGCCACGGCCGGGCCCGGGCGATGCTGCTGACGGCGGAGAAGTTGACCGCCGAGACCGCGCTGCAGACCGGGATGGCCAACCGGATCGGGACGCTGGCGGACGCCCAGGCCTGGGGCGCCGAGATCAGCGGTCTGGCGCCGCTGGCGATTCAGCACGCCAAGCGGGTACTCAACGACGACGGTTCGATCGAGGAGGCCTGGCCGGTGCACAAGGAACTGTTCGACAAGGCGTGGGGCAGCCAGGACGTGATCGAGGCGCAAGTCGCCCGGGTGGAGAAGCGGCCGCCGAGGTTCCAGGGGGCCTGACGGTCATGGTGCCCGCAACGCTTCGCCTGGCCGCCGGCACGGTCTCGCTCGCCGCCGGCGGCTGGATGTTGCGCGCGCTGCAGGGGGCGCCGGCCGCACTCGGCGCCGGCCCGTCGTCGATCCGGGACGTGACGCAGCACTCGCCCAATGTGCGCGACGGCGTCTTCGTCAACCTCGACCCCGCCTCGAACGCCAGCTTGGACCGCGAGCAGTTTGCACTGATCGCGTGGGAGCTCGTCGGGCGGCGCGGCCGCAGCCGTCCGCCGGGACCGATTCCGCTGGGTGCGCCGGGGACGTTCGACGCCGACCCGGGCCGATTGGCCGTCAGTTGGCTGGGTCACTCGACCGCCCTGCTGGAGATCGACGGCTACCGGTTGCTGACCGATCCGGTGTGGAGCCACCGCTGCTCGCCGTCGGACGTGATCGGACCCGAGCGTCTGCATCCCCCGCCGGTGCAGCTCGAAGCTTTGCCCGCCATCGATGCGGTGGTGATCAGCCATGACCACTACGACCATCTCGACATCGACACGGTCATGGCGTTGGCCCGTACCCAGCGGGCGCCGTTCTTCGTCCCGCTCGGTGTGGGCGCTCACCTGCGCGCGTGGGGGATACCTGGGCACCGCATCGTCGAACTCGACTGGAATGAAAGCGGTCACGTCGACCAGCTGACCCTGAGTTGCCTGCCGGCACGGCACTTTTCGGGTCGTTTCCTGGACCGCAACACGACGCTGTGGGCGTCGTGGGGAATCGTCGGCCCCACCCACCGCGCCTATTTCGGCGGAGATACCGGATACACGAAGAGCTTCGAGCAGATCGGGTCCGAGCACGGACCGTTCGACCTGACGCTGTTGCCCATCGGCGCCTACAACCCGGGATGGCCCGACATCCACATGAATCCGGAAGAGGCGGTTCGGGCGCACCGAGACCTCACGGCCGGCGGGTCCGGTCTGTTGGTGCCGATCCACTGGGGCACCTTCCGGCTGGCGCCACACCCGTGGGCAGAGCCGGTCGAGCGGATGCTGGTGGCCGCCGAAGCCGCCGAAGTCGCGGTGGCGGTTCCGGCCCCCGGACAGCGGCTGGATCCGTCCGGGCCGCTGCGCTTCAACCCGTGGTGGCGGTTGTAGAGCTATCCGCTAGCGCGCAACGCAATTCGGTGTATGCGCGAGTCAGATCGTCGAGGGTGAACCCTCGGTTGAGTCCGCTGGGGTTAGGCAATACCCATGCCATGGCGCCGGCAAATCCGGGGGCGTGGTGGCCCCACGGGATACTGGGTACGCCGGTCATCGCCGCCAGGGCACGCTTTCCGAGAAAGCCGATCGCGCGTGGCGCGTAACGTCGCATCTTCGCTTCGAACTCGGCTCGGGCGCGCCGGAATTCCTCGGTCGAGACATCACCGGCCCGACGAGTCGGTCGAGCAACGACCGCGGTGATGCCGCAACCGTAGTCGAGCAATCGGCGCTCATCCGCGGGCCGCAACCGCGTATCGGTGAAGCCGGCCAGATGCAAAACGGGCCAGAACCGGTTGCTGCGATTCGAGAAATTGTGCCCGTCGGCGACAGCCGTCGCTGCCGGGTTCATGCCGCAGAAGACGACGTCGAGACCCGGGGCGAGGATGTCCGATTCGTATCGCATCATGGGTGATACTCCCATCGGGCGAGCACGCTAAAGTCTGCGGGCATGACGAAACGCGCGGTGATCGCCGCTGTCGTGGTGTTGTTGTCGCTGGTCGGATGCGGCTCAGGTCATCCCGTATCGAGCCCGCTCTCGACGCTGTCCGAAGCGCCCCCCAACGAAATGTCGGGCCTGGACATTCCCGCCGGCCGCATCGACGCGGCGATCGCGAAGGTCGACGGCCTGGTCGGCGACCTGATGCGCAGCACCGGGGTCCCCGGCCTGTCGGTTGCCATTGTCCGTGGCGGAAAGACCTTGTACGCCAAGGGATTCGGAGTGAAGGACGCGACCAGAGGCAACGCTTCAGACAACAAGGTCGACGCCGACACGGTCTTCCAGTTGGCATCGGTGTCGAAATCGGTGGGCGCGACCGTGGTCGCACACGAAGTGACCAGCAATGTCGTCACCTGGGACACGCCGGTGGTTTCCAAGCTGGGATGGTTTGCGCTGTCGGATCCCTATGTCACCGGCCATGTGACCGTGGCCGACCTGTACTCGCACCGCTCTGGGCTGCCCGATCACGCCGGCGACAAGCTGGAGGATCTCGGGTATGACCGCCGGCAAGTGCTGGAGCGGCTGAAGTACTTGCCGCTCGCTCCTTTTCGAACAAGCTACGCCTACACCAACTTTGGCTTGACGGCTGCAGCTGAAGCGGTGGCGGCCGCCGCGGGCAAATCCTGGGAGGACCTGTCCGACGAGGTGCTCTACCGCCCCCTGGGTATGGCGTCGACAAGTTCGAAATACGCCGATTTTCTGGCCCGGCCCAACCGGGCGGTGCTGCACATCAAGGTCGGCGACAAGTGGGAGCCGCGCTTCCAGCGTGACCCCGACGCGCAGACGCCGGCGGGTGGGGTGAGTTCGTCGATCAACGACATGGCGCGCTGGCTGACCATGGTGATGGCCAACGGAACCTACAACGGGCAGCAGATCACCTCGCCCGAGGCCCTGCTGCCCGCGATCACGCCGCAGATCGTTTCCTCGCCCGCGTCATCGCCGAAAGCCAGGGCCGGGACCTACGGTCACGGTTTCAACGCGTCGGTGACCTCGTCGGGACGCACCGAGTACAGCCACTCCGGCGCCTTCGCATCGGGCGCGGCGACCAATTTCGTCGCGATGCCGTCGGAGGACGTCGGCATCATCGCGTTGACCAACGGTGCGCCGTACGGCATCCCCGAAGCGCTGACCGCCCAATTCATGGACCTGGTGCAGTACGGCCAAATTCGAGAGGATTGGCCGGCGCTGTACAACCACGCCATCGGTTGGATGAACAACGCTGAGGGCTCGCTGGTCGGCAAGCAGGCCCCCGCCAACCCCGCGCCGGCCCGGCCGCTCACCGACTACCTCGGCGTCTACGCCAGCGACTACTGGGGCCCGGCCGTCGTGACCCAAAACAACGGGCAACTGCTGCTCGCGCTGGGGCCGAAGAATCGGACATTCGGACTCACACACTGGGACGGCGACACCTTCACCTTCTCGATCACCGACGAAAATGCCCCGCCCGGAACGATTTCCAAGGCCGTGTTCTCGCCGAACACCCTGAACCTGGAGTACTACGACTCCGACAAGCTGGGAACGTTCACCCGATGAATCCCGGGCTAACCGATGCAGAGGTGGCGCAGCGGGTAGCCGACGGTCACAGCAACGCGGTGCCGGCACGCGCGGCCCGCAGCACCGCGGACATCGTCCGGGCCAACGTCTTCACGCGCATCAACGCGATCCTGGGCGTGCTGCTGGCGATCGTGCTCGCGACCGGCTCGGTCATCAACGGGCTGTTCGGCCTGCTGATCATCGCCAACAGCGTCATCGGCATGATTCAGGAGATCCGGGCCAAACAGACGCTGGACGCCCTCGCGATCGTCGGTCAGGCAAAACCTCTGGTGCGCAGGCAATCCGGGACCGCGGTACTGCTGCCCGGCGAGGTGGTGCTCGACGACGTCATCGAGCTCGGTCCCGGAGACCAGATCGTCGTCGACGGAGAGGTGCTCGAGGCAGACAACCTGGAGGTCGACGAATCGCTGCTGACCGGCGAGGCGGACCCGATCGGCAAGAACGTCGGCGACGCCGTCATGTCGGGGAGTTTCGTCGTCGCCGGCACCGGTGCCTATCGCGCCACCAAGGTCGGTCCGGCGGCCTATGCCGCCAAGCTCGCCGAGGAAGCCAGCAAGTTCACCCTGGTGAAATCCGAGCTGCGCAACGGCATTAACCGGATTCTGCAGTTCATCACCTATCTGTTGGTGCCGGCCGGCCTGCTGACGATCTACACGCAGCTGTTCACCACCACGCATGCGGGCTGGCGGCAGTCGGTGCTGCGCACGGTCGGCGCGCTGGTGCCGATGGTGCCCGAGGGCCTGGTGCTGATGACCTCGATCGCGTTCGCGGTCGGTGTCATCAGGCTCGGGCAACGTCGTTGCCTGGTACAGGAATTGCCCGCGATCGAGGGATTGGCCCGTGTCGACGTGGTGTGCGCCGACAAAACCGGCACGCTGACCGAAAGCGGCATGCGGGTCCGCGACGTCGTCGAACTCACCGGCAACAAGACCATGCCCGACGCGCTGGCCGCGCTGGCCGCGGCCGACCCTCGCCCCAATGCCAGCATGCGGGCGATCGCCGAAACCTTTGACCGGCCACCCGGCTGGATCGCCACCGCCACAGCACCGTTCAAGTCGGTCACCAAATGGAGCGGCGTGTCCTACGCCGACCACGGCAACTGGGTGATCGGCGCGCCGGACGTATTACTCGATCCGGCTTCGGCCGCGGCCGCACAGGCCGAACGGATCGGCGCCCAGGGATTGCGGGTACTGCTGCTCGGCGCCGCCGATGTCGCCGTGGACCACCCCGACGCGCCGGGACAGGTCACGCCGGTCGCGCTGGTGGTGCTCGAGCAGAAAATACGCCCGGATGCCCGCGAAACAGTGGAGTACTTTGCCGCCCAAGATGTTTCGGTGAAGGTGATTTCTGGTGACAACGCGGTATCGGTCGGCGCTGTCGCGGCCAAGCTCGGGCTGCACGGCGAGGCTGTCGATGCCCGCCAATTGCCGACGGAGCCAGACGAATTGGCTGACACGCTGGACGCCTACACCACCTTCGGCCGGGTGCGGCCCGATCAGAAACGGGCCATTGTGCACGCCCTGCAAGCGCACGGGCACACCGTGGCGATGACCGGCGACGGCGTCAACGACGTGCTGGCGCTCAAGGACGCCGACATCGGCGTGGCGATGGGTGCGGGAAGCCCGGCGTCGCGCGCGGTGGCGCAGATCGTGTTGCTGGACAACAAGTTCGCGACGCTGCCGTACGTCGTCGGCGAAGGCCGGCGGGTGATCGGCAACATCGAGCGGGTGGCCAACCTGTTTCTGACCAAAACGGTGTACTCGGTGCTGCTGGCGTTGTTCGTGGGTATCGAATGCCTGTTGGCCAAACCCCTCGGAGCCGATCCGCTGCTGTACCCGTTTCAGCCGATCCACGTCACGATCGCCGCCTGGTTCACCATCGGGATCCCGTCGTTCGTCCTGTCGCTGGCGCCCAACAACGAGCGCGCCTATCCCGGCTTCGTCAGGCGGGTGCTGACCTCGGCGCTGCCGTCCGGATTGATCGTCGGCACCGCGACTTTCGTCTCCTACCTGGTGGCCTACCACGGCCGGCATGCCACCTTCACCGAACAGGACCAGGCGTCGACCGCCGCGCTGATCACGCTGCTGGTGACCGCGCTCTGGGTGCTGGCGGTGGTGGCGCGTCCCTACCAGTGGTGGCGGGTCGCGCTGATCACGGCCTGCGGCCTGGCGTACCTCGCGATCTTCAGCATCCCGCTGGCGCAGGAGAAGTTTCTGCTCGATCCGTCGAATCCGGCCGTGACGTCGACCGCGCTGGGGATCGGTGCATTGGGCGCCGCGGCGATCGAGGCGACGTGGTGGATCGGGGCCAGAATGCTCGACATCGAGCCCCGGTTGTGGCGGACGGCCGACGAGGCCGATGGCGCCAGGGCGGACTTCGGCCAGTAGGGTTTTACCAGCAAAGCAGGATCCCCGGCGGCCCCGGGGATCGGCGGGGAAGGACAGCGCATGGGATTCCTGGACAAGGCAAAGGACCTGTTGGCGCAGAACGCCGACAAGGTCGAGACCGCGATCGACAAGGCCGGTGAGTTCGTCGACGACAAGACCGGCGGCAAGTACTCCGACACCATCCACAAGGTGGCCGAAGAGGCCAAGAAGGCCGCTGGGTCTGCGGCTCCGGGCGACCAGCAGAACTAGCACATGGCGAAACTTTCCGGATCCATCGACGTGCCCCTGTCGCCAGAACAGGCCTGGACGCACGCGTCTGACCTGTCGCGCTTCAAGGACTGGCTGAGCATCCACCGGGTGTGGCGCAGCAAGCTGCCCGACGACCTGCAAAAGGGGACGATCATCGAATCGATCGTCGAGGTCAAGGGCATGCTCAACCGGATCAAGTGGACGATCGTGCACTACAAGCCGCCCGAAGCCATGACACTCAACGGCGACGGTGTCGGAGGCGTGAAGGTCAAGCTGCTGGCGAAGGTCAAGCCGAAAGACGATGGCTCGGTCGTGAGCTTCGACGTGCACCTCGGCGGCCCTGCGCTGTTCGGCCCGATCGGCATGATCGTGGCCGCCGCGCTGCGAAGCGACATCAACGAATCCCTGGAAAGATTCGTCACCGTGTTCACCGCTCCCGATCCCGGCCGCAACGGACATGGCGGCGCCGGCCGCTGACTGTCTGGCGGACCTGCTTGCAACCACCGTCGGTGTCGAGCTGCCGGTCAGGCTGCGCGCCTGGGATGGCAGCGAGGCTGGGCCCCTAAACGACCCAGACGGCCCGGTCCTGGTGGTCCGTTCGCGTCGCGCATTGCGCCGATTGCTCTGGTGTCCCGGCGAACTCGGCTTAGCCCGTGCGTATGTGACCGGCGATATCGATGTCGAGGGTGACCTGGCCGACGGCCTGCGGCGGGCCTGGCGCCACGCGGGCGAGCGCGAGCGCGTCTCGATCTCCCCGCGGGCCGCGATGGCGGCGGTCCTGCGCGCTGCGCGGCTCGGGGCGCTCGGGCCGCCGCCGAGAACCCCGGCCAGCGAGGCGCGGTTGTCCGGGCGATTGCACAGCCGACGGCGCGACCGGGCGGTGATCGCCCATCACTACGACCTGTCCAACGACTTCTATCGCCTGCTGCTCGATGAGCATATGGCTTACTCGTCGGCGTATTTCACCGATGCAGGACAACCGCTACACGACGCCCAAACCGCGAAGCTGGATCTGATCTGTCGCAAGCTCGGGCTCGAACCGGGCATGCGCCTGCTGGACGTGGGATGCGGCTGGGGTTCGCTGATCCTGTACGCCGCACAGCGCTACGGCGTACGCGCCACCGGTATCACGTTGTCGGGCCAGCAGCGCGAATTCATCGCGGCCCGCGCCGCCGAGCGCGGTCTGGATGAGGCCATCGAGGTTCGGCTGCAGGATTACCGCGACTTCGGCAATGACCCGCAGTGGGCGGGTGTCTTCGACTCCGTCGGCTCCATCGAGATGGGCGAACACGTCGGCGAACAGTGGTATCCCGCCTACGTGCGGATCCTGCGCCGCGCGCTGCGACCCGGCGGCCGGCTGTTGCTGCAACAGATGTCGCGGCGGGCCGACGCGGCGCCGGGCGGGGGAGCGTTCATCGAGGCCTACATCGCGGCCGACATGCACATGCGACCGCTCTGGCAGACGTTGCGCTACCTGCAGGACGGCGACTTCGAGATTGCGTCGGTTCAGGCGATGCGCGAGCACTACGCCCGCACCGCGCAGTGCTGGATCGCGACGCTGGACGAGCGCTTCGACGAATTCGTGGCGCTGCTGGGGGAGGAAGTCGCCCGCGTGTGGCGGCTGTATCTGGCCGGCGGCATGCTGGCCTTCGAGCAAGGACGGATGGGCGTGGACCAGATCCTCGCCGTCAAACCTCCGGCCTGAGGATCCCGAGCGTGGCAAGCGGGCGCTGCGTCCAGCGCCCTATTAAGGTCGCACCCATGACCCGCCGCCTGCGTCCTGGATGGCTGGTGGCGTTGTTTGCCCTGGTCGTTTCGACCAGTGCCTGGATGCCGTGGCTGACGACGTCGGTGGGTGGCGGCGGCTGGGCCAGCGCGATCGGGGGCAAGCACGGCAGTCTGCAGCTTCCCCCGGGATTCGGCGCGGGCCAGCTGATCGTGCTGCTGTCCTCGGCCTTGCTGGTGGCCGGGGCAATGGTGGCCCGCGGCCTGTCGATGCGGATTGCTTCAATTGCCGCGCTGGTGATTTCACTGCTCATCGTGGCGCTGGTGGTCTGGTACTACAAGCTCAACGTCAACCCGCCGGTGTCCGCGGAGTACGGGCTCTATGTCGGCGGGATCGCCGCGCTGGGCGCGGTCGCGTGCTCGGTGGCATCGCTGATCGCCGCCGTCATGGCCGGCCGCGCCCGGCGGTGAGACCTCAGCGCGACGGAAACTCGTGTTTGCCCGACACGGAGCTGTCGGCGGGCTCGTTGACCCCGAACACGAACGGCGCGAACACGACCTCGCGACCGTCGGGGTCGCGATAGGTGACCGCACCGGTTGCTGCCCAGTACGGATGCTGTTCTACCTCTTCAACCCCGGCATCGCGTAGGCGCGCGATCGCGGCGCGCTGAGACTGCTCGTCTGGAAAGTACAGGCACAGCTGTTCGTGATGATCGACGGCGACGTCGCCGTCGGGGGCCGCGACGATCTCCATCGTCAGGTTCCAGCTGGGCAAGCCGAAAATCGCGCCGTTGCTGCCATAGCTGGCCTCGAACGTCTCGAAGAGCGGCAAACCCACCAGCTCACGGTAAAACCGCACGGTCGCTTCGAAATTCGACGACCTGCGGGCGAAACGGATGGCGCCGATCGGGGCCAATTGCATGGGCCAGTGTGTGGTCCGGCGGGGCTTTTCGGAGTTCATTGCCATCCTATGATGACGTGTCGCCGAGTCGGGGGGTTCACAGGCCCACGGCGGACGGCGCCGACTCGGCAGAGTCCCAGCGGCGCAGTTGGGCACCGGGCGCCCACGTCGAATGTGTTCCGCTCGAAATACGTTCCGGCAGTTGTAGTTTGCATACCGGGCCGTCGGTGACGCGAGCCGCGTCGAACACCACGCAGTAGGAGGCGTCGGTGTTCATGTCGGTGGTGAGGGTGACCAGGTAGCCGTCGTCTTCACCGGTCGCACCCACCCGGGGCGCCATCGCGGTTTCACTGCCGTAGACGCCGTCGCCGAACGAGATGCTCTCCTGGCTCCCGGTGCGCAGGTCGTGTTTGACCAGCCCGTCGAACAGGAACCAGCCCGGCTTCCCGGTGGCGGCGTAGGTGTAGCGGTAGCTGCCGCCCGCGTAGTCGGCGTTGATCGTGCCGAACTCGGTGATCGAGTCCGACAATTGCTCCTCTTTGACCGCGCCGGTGACCAGGTTGAAACGCCAGCGGTGCAGCCGGGCCTGCAAGCGGTCCAGTGCGAGGAAGCGAAATAGCTTGTCCCACTTGGTTCCTCCGGTGTCAAGCGGTTGCGGATCGCCCTCGAAGAAGCCGTCCAGCACGATCTCGTCGCCGTCCTCGTAGGCGTTGGTGAAGTGCAGCACGAACGTCGGGTCCGCTTCGAACCACTGGATGTCGGCGGTCGATCCGCGGCGTGGGATCACCGCGAAGCGCGACGGAATATCGGGGTAGAAGCGGGGTAGGTGCACGTCGTGTTCGAGCAGCCGCGGATCCCAGAACAACGGGAAATCGTTGAGGATGGCGTAGTTTTCGGTGAACGCCATGTCATGGGGCAGACGCGGGCCGGGCAGCGGGATGTCGACGTAATGGGCCAGCTCGTTGGCTTCGTCGACCACGCCGTAGCGCATGTACGGGTCCTGCTTGCTGTAATTGAAGAACAGCAGTTCTCCAGTTTTGTTGTCCACCTTGGGATGTGCGGAGACGCCCCAGTCGCGGGGAAAGCGCCCGTTCCAGCTTTCCTTGCCGAGGGTGTTGGCCGAGTACGGGTCGATCCGGTACAGATCGCCGCACTGGTAGAAGCTGGTGAGTGCGATTCCGCGGTGCACGATGACATCGGTGCTCGACGCGTCTTTCATCTTCGTGCGCGCGCCCCAGCCCTCTGCGCGCTGAGCCAACTGCACCGGTTCGGCCAGGCCCGGCCAGAGCGGCTGCCCGGCGTCGTTTTCGGCCAGAAAGCCGTCGGTGCGAATAAAGCGATTGCGGTAGAAGGCTTTTCCATCGCGGAAGCCGACCACGTGCACCATGCCGTTACCGTCGAACGGGTGATACGTCTTGATTGCCGGATGCAGCGGGTTCTCGGTGTTGCGCAGGTAGATCCCATCCAGGTCGACCGGGATTTCCCCCTCCACCGCGATCAGATCGTTGGCGTCCCACTCGGTGGTCTGGGGCCGCCACGGGCCGGTCCGGTACGGGTGGTCGTCTTCTTCGGGCAGTGTCGACAAGAACTTGCCGACGATCGTCACGTCGTTCTGCAAGTCCATGTCATGCGCCTTTGGTTGTGCCCACCACGAAGCTGACCGTCGTGGCGGTGCTGCCGCCGAAGTTCAGCGCCCCGAACGTCTTCGCGCCCTCGCCCTGATAGTCCCCGGCGCCGCCGCTGACCTGCTTGGCCGCGTCCAGCAGCATTCGCACGCCGGAGGCCCCAACCGGGTGTCCACCGCCGATCAGCCCACCGCTGGGGTTGATCGGGAGCCGCCCCCCGATCTCGATCTCCCCGTTCTCGATGGCCTTCCATGCCTCCCCCGGTCCGGTCAGTCCGATGTGGTCGATGGCCAGGTACTCGCTGGGCGTGAAGCAGTCGTGCACCTCGAACCCGTCCATGTCGTCGAGCGCCACCCGTGCGCGCGCCAACGCATCGAGCACCGCCGAACGCACGTGCGGCATCACGTACGGGTCGTCAGCGGCGCGGTCGAGTTTCTGCTGCAGCCCCAGCCCGACGGTGCGATGCCCCCAGCCCTCGATGCGGCCGATCGGGCGCACGTCGGGATGATCGCGCAGATAGGCGTCGTTGACCAACACCAATCCCGCTCCGCCGTCGGTCATTTGGCTGCAGTCGTAGCGGCGCAGCCGGCCCTCGGTGACCGGGTTGGTCGCGTCGTCGGCGGTGATCGGGTCGGGGATGCTCCATGCGCGGGTCTGAGCGTTGGGGTTGCGCCGCGCGTTAACGAAGTTGAGCTGCGCGATGGCCCGCAGATGGCTGTCGTCCAAGCCGTAGCGCCGGTCGTACTCGTCAGCGACCTGTGCGAACATCGACGGCCACAGATAGCGCGCGTCGGCTCCCTCGTGTCCGGTCCACGCTGCCGCGCCGAGATATACCGCGGCGATGTCGCCGGGCACGGGTTTCTCCAGCTCGATCCCGATCACCAGCGCGGTGTCGTAGGCACCGGAGCGCAGGTCGGCGATCGCCGACAGGGTCGCCACACTGCCGGACGCGCAGGCGGCCTCGTGCCGCGACGCCGGGGTGTCCCACAGCCCGTCACACACCGTCGCCGGCATCGCGCCAAGGTGGCCCTGGCTGGCGAACATCTCGCCGAAGGCATTCGCGACGTGAACCACGCCGATGTCGGAGGCGTCCATCATGGCCGCGGTGAGGGTGCCGTCGACCACCTCCTCGGTCAACGCCGCGTAGTCGCGGTTCTCCTTCGTGAGGTTGCGAGCGAAGTCGCTCTGGTAACCACCGATGATCCACACGTTTGCCGAGCCGTCCATACCAGCGCACGGTACTCCTGGATGACCCCAGAAATGGCGGACCCGTCGGCTCTCGGGCTGAACCGACGGGACCTAGATGGGCGCGTAGGCCGGCCGACGCGCACACCCTGTTGGGGCATTACCATCCCCGGGGCCGGGCAAACATGGCAAATCACGCTCGCCGTGATTCGCTCAGCCGCCTTTGACCTGTGCGAACGACGATTCCCCCTGCTCACCGGCGCATTGCGGCTAGAGGGTGCCCCCGACAAGCTCGGTCGGTTCGGGTCCCTCGGGAGGCCGGGCAGACCGACCCGCGGCATCCTGAGCGTCGGCGCGGTCCACCTCGGCAAGGTCGATGCCCTTAGTCTCAGGGGCGGCCACGGCGGCCACGGCGCTCACCGCGGCGGCGCCCGCCAGGTACCAGGCGATGGGCACCGCCGAGTTGTAGATCTCGAGCAGGCGAACCGCGATGATCGGCGCCAGAGACCCGGCCACGATCGACGTGACCTGGTATCCCAGCGACACGCCCGAATACCGCATCCGGGTGGGGAACATCTCGGCCATGGCGGACGGCTGAACCGCGTACATCACCCCGTGGAACACCAGGCCGATGACGACCGCGGACATGATGACCGCGTTGTGGCCGCTGTTCATCATCGGGAAGGCGAAGAAGCCCCAGCTGGCGGTCGCGACAGCGCCGACGAAATAGACTGGGCGCCTACCGAATCGATCGCTGAGGTGCCCGAAAAAGGGAATGACCGCGAAATGCGCGGCGTGCGCGGCCAGCAGCCACCACAAAATGGTTTTGGTGTTCGCGTGCACATGCACCTTGAGATAGGTGATAGAGAAGGTGACCACCAGGTAGTACATGATGTTTTCGCCCACCCGTAGTCCCATGGCGGTGAAAATGGCGCGCGGATAACGCTTTATCACTTCCAAAATGCCGGCCCGAGACGACTTGGCGCGCTCCGCCTCCCGCTGTGCCTCGACGAAGATCGGGGCGTCGGTGACCTTGGTGCGGATGTAGTAGCCGATCAGCACGACGACCGCGGACAGCCAGAACGCCACCCGCCAGCCCCAGCTGAGGAACTCCGCGTCCGACAGGGTCGAGGTGAGAACCAGCAGCACCGCGGTCGCCAGCATATTGCCGCCCGGCACACCGGCCTGCGGCCAACTTGCCCAGAAACCGCGGCTGGCGTTCGGGCTGTGCTCGGCGACGAGCAGAACCGCCCCGCCCCACTCACCGCCGACGGCGAAACCCTGGATGAACCGCAGCGTCACCAATAGCGCCGGGGCCCAGTATCCGATCTGAGCGAACGTCGGCAGGCAACCCATCAGGAAGGTGGAGGCGCCGACCAGCACCAGGCTCAGCTGCAGCAGCTTCTTGCGCCCGTGCCGATCCCCGAGTTGGCCGAAGACGACGCCGCCCAGCGGGCGCGCGGCAAAGCCGACGGCGTAGGTCACGAACGCGGCCAGGATGGCGTCGAGGTCGTTGCCGCCCTTGGCGAAGAAGATCTTGGCGAACACCAGGGTGGCCGCGGTGCCATAGAGAAAGAATTCGTACCATTCGACGACGGTGCCGGCCATGGAGGCGGCGACCACTCGGCTGAGGTAAGCGCGTCCGGCTCCGAATCGGTTGCGCTGCAACCCATCACCTGTATTCACCGCTCGCCCTCCTTGGCGGACTGCCCACCCGCGATGACGGGTTTGCTGCGCATGGGAGCGTACCCGGGCCGGCCTGGCAACGCAGGTTGTCCATGTCATTTGTTCCGCGGGCCGCGTGCCGCAGGGCCGCAAGGAGTCTCCGCTCAGCGGGTGCCGTTGTGCCCGCCTCGCAGCGACAGTCCACGGCTCGGCGGCGCACAGCCTCCGAACGTCGCTGAGAGGCGGGCATAAGCCACCCTGGTCCGGCGCCGGTGGCTGGCTGGCCGCGCGACGAGAACGAGTGCCTAGCAAATCCGGCTGGGAAGGGCTTGAAACCAGGGTTTCGACACGGTCACGGATGCATACCTATTAGCTGATCGCTGGTCACACAAGCCCCTTAAATCACTATCGTCACATGAGCCAACTGCGTACGTCAATGTGGCGTCTCGCTCCTGGAAAGGTATGACTTTGTCGGGGATTCTTCGGACCATGTCGCTAGCGCTGGTGCCGGTGGGCGCTATCGCTTACATCGTCGCGGCAGGCCCCGCGCCGTTAGCAAACGCCACACCATGCGGTGCGCCCGAGGCGAACATCGAGCCTCCCGTGCAGGCGCCGATACCCGCGCCTCAGCCGGTCGTCCAGCCGCCCACCGGGCGGCGGCCCTCGCACGCGAATGACCAGGCGCCGCTGCCCAAGTTGGGCCCGCTGATCTCGTCGTTCCTCAAGCCGACCACCGGCGGCGGCCAGCGATACTCGGCACCGATGGTTCCGCAGGCGGGGGGGGTGCCGCCGCCGGCGCCGAATCCGCCGGTGCCCGGACTGCCGCAGTCGCCGAACGCGGCGCCCCTTCGGCCGAACGCCGCCCCCCCGGCTCCGCCGGCCGCAGCACCGCAGCCGGCGCCCGACGCGGCAGCGCCGCCGGCTCAAATCGCCGGAGCGCCGACGTCGCTGGTCGACTGGGTCACCGGGCCCAACGGCCCGAACAAGACGTTGCAACGTTTCGGTATTTCCGGCACGGACCTCGGGATCATCTGGGACAACGGCGATCCCGCCAACCGCCAGGCGTTGATGGCCTTCGGTGACACCTTCGGCTATTGCAAGGTTCGCGGGCAGCAATGGCGATACAACGTGCTGTTCCGCAGTAACGACCATGATCTGTCGCAGGGCATTCACATCGGCGACGGGGTCCCCAACAACAACTACTCCGGCTCCCCGGTCTGGACCAACGGCCTTTCCAAGCAGGTCGTCAACACCATCCACAAGGCGAACCACGAAACAGGCATCATTCCGACCTCGGCCATGTCGCTGGGCCGCACGCAGTACATGAGTTACATGTCGATCCGCCAGTGGGGTCGCGACGGCGAATGGTCTACCAACTATTCGGCCATCGCGAGATCCAACGACAACGGCCAGAACTGGGGGATCTTCCCCGGTTCGATCCGCACGTCTTCGCCCGACACCGTGCCCGGCGCCGGGTACACCCCCGGCAACGAGAACTTCCAGATGGGCGCGTTCATGAAGGGGCAGGACGGCTACATCTACAACTTCGGAACGCCGTCGGGACGAGGTGGTGCGGCATACCTGTCGCGTGTTCCCCCGGCCCAGCTGCCGGACCTGAGCAAGTATCAATATTGGAACGGCGACAACGGCGGGCACTGGGTCGCGGCCAATCCTGGTGCGGCGACCCCACTTTGGCCCGGGCCGGTCGGCGAGATGTCGGCCCAGTACAACAGCTACCTGAAGCAGTACCTGGTGCTGTACACCAACGGCGGTAGTAACGACGTCGTGGCGCGGACCGCGCCGACGCCGACGGGACCGTGGAGTGGGGAGCAGCCGCTCGTGTCGTCGTTCCAGATGCCCGGCGGCATCTACGCGCCGATGATCCACCCGTGGTCGTCGGGCCGGGACCTGTACTTCAACCTGTCGCTGTGGTCCGCATACGACGTGATGTTGATGCACACGGTGCTGCCGTAGGCCATCGGGTCGCGACGGGGCGATGATGCGGTGTTCGTAGGCGAAGACGATCGCGGCGGCGCGATCGCGCAACCCGAGCTTGGTGAAGATGCGTCCGATGTGCGTCTTGACCGTGAGGCCCGAGATGAATAGCTCTTCGGCGATCTCAGCGTTGGTGTGCCCCTTGGCAATCAGCGTGAGCACATCGCGCTCGCGGGGAGTGAGCTCGTCGATCGAGACGGTCGGGACCGCCGATGGTGCAGCACTGGCGCGATAGTTGCTCAGAACCCGCGCGGTGACGGCGGGGTCGAGGAAACTGTGGCCGTTGCCGCCTCGCGCGCTCCTACCACCAAGTCCGCGAGTAAGCGGCCAATACTGTTGTGCGGTAACGGGAACGACCCGACGCCGACCTGGGCTGAATTCGCCGGGAAAACCACCCCGGCACACCAGCCGGTCACCGATGCACGTTCGACGGATGCCGGACGCCGCGACACATCGCCGATGTCAGCCATCGGATCGCTCCTCGTGTTGTGTCATGCATCGACGCTACGAATTTCGGCTATTCCCACGCATCGTGCTGAGGTTCGATCTTGATCTGCGACCGTAGTAGGAGCCCGCGGCCGCGCCGCCTGCGACCGCCGTATCACCCGGTCCGAAAGTCCCAGGTCTAGCAAAGGGCGGACGGTTTGGATAAAGATGTGATGGGGGATCGGATAAGCTGCCTCGCTGCATTCCGGGCAGCCGCGGGAGGGGAGGCGTATTTGGTGCAGACCAACGCGCGCTCCGCACGGATCGTCGCCACCAGGATCCAACCGCCCACCTACCTCGGCAAGCTCGTCGCCCGCGACCGCCTCATCGACTTGCTGCGCGCCAACCGCAGCAAGCGCTTGGCCTTGATCCACGCACCGGCCGGATTCGGCAAGACCACCCTGGCGATGCAATGGCAGCGCGAATTGCGTGCCGAAGGCGTACCAACGGCATGGATCAGTCTCGACCGCGACGACAACGACGTCTACTCCTTCCTGCGCAGCCTCATCGAGGCGGCCCGTCGCGTCGAGCCCACGGTGGGCGCCGAACTGGCCGATCTCCTCGAACAGCACTCCCGCGACGCGCGGCGTTACGTGCTGGCCGAGCTGGTCAACCAGGTCGCGGAATACCGTCTGCCCGTGGCGATTGTGCTCGACGACTGGCATCTGATCGACGATCCCGAGACGATCGCGGCGCTGGAATTCCTGCTCGACGTCGGCCCGGACAACCTGCACCTGATCGTGATCAGCCGGACCCGTACACCGGCGATCGGCAAGCTCAAGGTGCGCGACCAGGTCAGCGAAATCGACGCGACGCTCTTGCGGTTCGACCAACGTGAATCCGCGGCGTTCCTACTCGACCTCAACGCGCTCGAGCTCGACGGCGACGACGTGCTGCGGCTGTGGTCCAGCACTGACGGCTGGATCGCCGCGCTGCAACTGGCCACCCTGTCGCTGCGCAACACCAAGGACGCCGTCGGGCTGATCAGCGGCTTCTCCGGCCGTCACCATTCGATCGGCGACTATCTGGCCGAGAATGTGCTGGACGGCCTGCCCAGCGAGCTGCTCGACTTTTTGCTGACCACCTCGATCTGCGATCGCCTGTGTGGTGGCCTCGCTGCGGCCGTCAGCGGCCAGCCTCGCGGCCAGGCCATTCTCGAAGAGCTCGAACGCCGCGACATGTTCCTGATGCCACTCGACGACAACCGCGAGTGGTTTCGCTACCACCACCTCTTCGGCGGATACCTGCGCCAGCGTCTGGAACGCGATCACGCCGACCGGATCGTGGACCTGCACCGGACCGCGTCGGGCTGGTTTTCCGAGCAGGGACTGCTCGGTGAGGCGGTCACGCACGCGCTGGCCGCGGGTGAGGAGACCGAGGCCGTCGATCTGGTGGAGCAGCAGGCCATGTACCTCGTCGAGCACAGCCGGATGGCCAGCCTGCTCGGGCTGGTCAACAGACTGCCGAAGGATCTGGTGCCGACCAGGCCTACGCTGCAGATCGCGATCGCGTGGGCGAATTGTCTGCTGCAGCGCGCCGAGGACGCTCAGATCGCACTGGATCACGTCCGTGCCGCCCTGGACGGGGCATCCGATGCGGCGGCTTCCGCGATCCTCGGCGAGGCCGACGTCGTGCAGGCGTGTACCGACGTCTACCGCGACCGCATCGATCGTGCCGCCGCTCTGGTTGCGCCCTGCCTGGTGGAGAAGCCGGCCTGCCGGCCGTTCCTGGTGGCGGTCTCGTCGAACATCTGCACGTTCGTCGACATCCACACCTTCGCCTACGACAGGGCGCTCGCGCGCCAGCAGTGGGCCAACCCATTTCACGAAATGGCCAGTGGCCCCTTTGCCGGCGTTTATGGACGATGCTTCGCCGGGCTGGCGGCGTTCGCCCAGCTCGATCTGGACGCCGCCGAACAGCGCTACGTCGAGGGCCGTGATCTGGCCCGGAGCATGGCCGGCGAGCATTCACACGCCGCGCGGCTGGCGGGCGCATTGGTAGGTCGGCTGTGCTACGAGCGCGGCGAAATCGAAGCCGCCGAAACACTTTTGGAGGAATGTCACGAGCTCGGGGCGGAAAGTGGTGTTGCCGACTTCATGATCGCGACCTACAACACCCTGGCGCGGATCAAGGTGTTGCGCGGCGACATCGATGACGCTTACTCCTTGCTCGACGAGGGAAATCAAGCGGCACAACAACTCTCGCTACCCAGATTGTCTGCCGCCCTCGACTGTGCCCGCCTGAGCCTGCACCTGGCGGCGGGCGACATCGACCGGGCGCAGGACGTTCTCGACCGCCAGGCCACCGAACTGCCGTCGGGTGCCAACAGCATCGCCATGGCCGTGCGTCACTACCGGCTGGTGATGCGTGCGCAGATTCTCAGCGCACGCGGCAATCACGACGCCGCGATCGATCTACTTTCCGCGGTCCGGCAGGACAACCGTGACGCGGGCGCGCGCTATGCCGACGTCGCCAGCACCGTAGCCCTTTGCCGGGCACACGCTTTGGCGGGCAATGCGTGCGCCGCTACCGAGGAACTGGTGCCCGCACTGATCGCGGGTGCTAAGGCCGGTCTACTTCGCACCGTCGTCGACGCCGGGCCCGAGTTGCTCAATGTCATTGTCGGCCTTCGGGAGGCGAGCCGGACCGGTCGACGAGACACCGAATTGCCTGAGGTGCCGGCCGAATACCTGTCATTGCTGCTGACCACCGCGCACTTCGACGCCCAGAAGGCGGCGATTCCGATGATCGGTCTTCCCGGCGAACGCAACTCCTTGCCCGAGGAAGGGCTCAGCAGCCGTGAAGTGGAAATCCTGCGCCTGCTGGAACGCGGCATGACAAACAAGCAGATCGCCCGCAATCTCGGCGTCACGATCAACACCGTCAAGTGGTACCTGAAGGGTATCTACGTCAAGTTGGGGGTCGCACGACGCGGCGAATCAATCGCGGAGGCGCGTCGGCGCGAAATCCTGCCCTGATCGATCACGCGAGCCGGTCGAGCAGGCTTCGCGCCGCCGCCGTGACGCGGGCCCGGTCGAAGGTGATCGACATCTCGTAACGCCGATCTCCCTCCGCGTCGGGCCCGCACGCGGGGAACGTTCGCTCGCGCGCGATCAGCGCCGCGGCGGTGTCGGGGCCGAGCACCAAGACGGTCGATTCGTTCGTCAACGGGTCGTCGGGGTCAAGCCGCACCTGCCTGACTCGCGGTCCCAGCTCTTCGGGCAGATGCTGGCCGAAAACCGCTACCAGCGGCGATCTTTCGGCAAGCATCGAGAGGTTTTGTTGTGACATCTCGTGAATGTCGCGGGTGTCCTTCAGCGTGAAGAGAATCATCGGCGGGGTTTCAGCAGTGACGGCCATCCGGCCGATGTGTCGGGCGAGTTCGGTGACGGTGTCCTTGCGGACGATCCGGGTGGTCGGAACCGCTTCTGCCAGGCCAAGATTCGCCGGGGCGATTTTCGTCGGTGCTGACTGCATCTTTCGCGCCGGCCACGAGAACGCCCGTCGCGTGCTCGGAAGCTCCCCGGGACCGCCGAACCGCATACCTTGACCGAGCGTGGCGCCGTACGCCAACGCCTGTTCGAGATGCTCCTCCGTTTCGATACCTTCCGCGCAAATCACGGCACCGGTCCGCTCGTGGTGCGCGGTGATGGCCGCGACGGTGCGGGCCTGCAGCCGATCCGGTTGGCGTTGTATCAAGCCCATGTCGAGTTTCAAGATTTCGGGCGACAGCACGTCAAGCAACACCAGCGAATCGGGGCGTGAGCCGATGTCGTCGAGCGCGATCGCGAACCCCAGCGAACGCAGCGCCACGACCTTGCGCAGCAGCGCGCGCGGATTGGTCAACAATCCCCGCTCGGTGACTTCGAAAGTGAGGCGGAAGCGCGAGGCGGCGTGCATGAGGTCGTCATCTTGTGCCAGGTCGATGTGCGACGTTGCGGGTTCGCAATTGATCAGCAGCAGCATTCCGGGAGTCGACGAGCCCAGCAACGCTCCTCGGGCAGCGGCAGTAATGCAGGCACGATCCAGCGTATTCAAACGGCCGGTCTGTTCGGCGCGGGCAAATACGTCGATGGGCGATGGATTGTCCAACTCTGGCCAGCGAGCCAATGCCTCATAGCCAACGACGATTTCGCTCGGCAGCGCCACGACCTGCTGATATGCCGAGCTCAGCCCCGTACCCATGACCGCCTCGTCAAGAGCCTCGGTCATTGTCGGGCCAGGGGTCATCACAGGGCTACCTGCGCGAACATCCAGCGGTCATGAATTCAACGCTAACTCCGAACACCGTGTTTCATTGCATCACTACCCGCTTTCCCCACGCCGACTACCCCAATGAGTGGTCGGCCTGGGGCCTCTTCATAGGGTGGATGGCGACGCGGTCCCCGGTTCACTTGTTAGCGCACACACCGGCTACTCCGCTAGGTAGCGCCAGTGGAGTGATGAATGCGGTTCTCCGATATGCGCCAACAATGTCTTAGGTATTTAATTCTTCACGTGGCAATTCCGGTGCATGATGTCGTTGCGCCCGATTCGGGTGAGCAGGTCGATAATGCAGCAATCTGATCACTATGACCTGCTCAGCACCTATTTGAAGAACCGCGGTCTGCAGAAAGTCTGGCAAAGGTCAAATTTCGTTGCTATCGCCGCACAGAGCACGCTGCCGACGATCATGCTGTGGAGCCCCACCGGACCCAACCAGCCGGTTTTGCGGGTAATTTCCGTCGCGATATCGGTGCTGGGGGTGGTCGGCGCGACATTGTGGTTGGTCCATTGGCCCACGAGACGGCAATCGATCCTGTTCGCGTTTTCGGCAATGGCGGCTATTGCCGTCGCATCCCTGTGCTTGTCCAATCCTTACACCGGGCTGATGGGTTGCACGGTTTTCGCCATTCTCGGTGGCTTCATCGCATACTTCCACTCGCGTCGCATGGTGATCACCAACTTCGTCGTGGCCGTGATCTGCGCGGCGATCTTGGCGCACCGATTCATCGCCGCCGACGGCGACGTAGCGCTGATCAGCGCCGGGCTGATCACCATTGCGGTGCTCAATATCGGCGTGCCCTTTGGCGTTCTGTCGCTGATGCATACGTTGCGCAACGACCTGCGCAGCACCGACCGCGATTCACTCACCGGCCTGCACAACCGGCGCTCGTTCTACAACGCGGTGGCGGAGTTGATGGCATTGCACGGTCGGCCGCCGGGCACCTATCTCGTGACGGTGGTCATCGACCTGGACAACTTCAAGCAGATCAACGACACCCAGGGGCATGCGGTCGGCGACCAGGCGTTGGTCGCGGTCGGCTCGGCGCTCGAACAGAACTGCCGGCCCGCGGCGGTGATTGCTCGTGTCGGCGGCGAGGAATTTGTCGTTGTCGACACCGCAGCCACGCCGCAGCACGCCACCATGACCGAACGGCTCCGTCAAGCGGTCGCCGACATTCCCTTCTCGATCACCGCGAGCATCGGGACTTCCGCGATCGCTCTTGCCGAGCTTCCGACGATTGCCGACATGAAAGTGATCGACGATTTGATCGGTAGCGCCGACGCCGCGATGTACGAGGCCAAACGCGCCGGGGGGAATCGGGTCTGTCACTGCCCGGAGTTAATGCGCGCGGCGCGTTAGGTTGCTAAGGGCTTCCCGTCCATCAGGGCGCGGTGGAGCAATCCTTCGCGTGGTGCAAGAGCAGACTCGCGCGGTGATCGCAATCCCGTTGTGGCACACCGCGAATCCGCGCCTCGCTCGGGGTGATGCCGAAATGCTGCTTGAAGACGGTGTTGAAGGTGCTCCTGGAACGAAAGCCACTGGCGGTCGCGATGGCGTCGATCGGGGTGTTCGGCGGCGACTGGCGAAGCAGATCTGCGGCGCGGGTGAGCCGTGTGGTGCGGATCAGATCGCTGGCCGTGGTCCCGGCGCGTTGCAAGGCCAACTGGATTTGACGCACCGACCAGCCCAGTGCGTGGGCGACGCCGGTCGGCGTGAGGTCCGGATTGCTCGCGTACCGCGCGACGTGTTCGCGCACCGCTTGCTCGACTGAACCGAGGGTGTCAGGAGTTCCGCCGCGACCGGTCATGCACGCGAACAACAGGTCGTTGATGGTGGCGCAGGACCGCGAGAACTCGTAGTCGTCGAGGGTGTCGTGCTGCAGGCTCACGGTCGAGATCATCGCGCTGACCACCGAGCCGAGCCCGCGCCGGAAGTCCATCGCGACGGGGCCTTCCGGCAAGTTGAGGGGCCGGCGTGCGTCCGCCACATCGAACGTCCAGCCCCGCGCCCAGGAATTGTGGCGGATCTGAAGAGCACGGGACTTGCTCAGCAGCAGAGCCTGTCCCGGCTGTAGCCGGACCTGGCGGCTGTCT
Organism: Mycobacterium ahvazicum; assembly: GCF_900176255.2. Classification (GTDB taxonomy): domain Bacteria; phylum Actinomycetota; class Actinomycetes; order Mycobacteriales; family Mycobacteriaceae; genus Mycobacterium; species Mycobacterium ahvazicum. The sequence continues at coordinate 387,918 of NZ_FXEG02000005.1, read as the reverse complement.
TGCTCAAAGTCGAGAACGCCGCTGCGGATGATGAACAGCATGCTCCCGAGATCGCCGTCGGCACGCACGTCGGCGTTGGTTTTCGCGTAATGCAGGCCCTCCGACCAGAAATCGACGACGCGGTGATCTCCGTTGTGCTGGACGATGCTGCCTGCTCTGAACTTCGCCATGTCTGGAAAAACGAAGTGCAGCGAGCCGTGATTGGCGCAGACGTGGTCGACCCAGTAGCCGGCGGGATCGCCGAGGGCGCTACGCGTGTCGCTGCGCTGGGCGACGTAGCTACTCACCACGCGTGGTCGCTGCGCCCTGACGCTGACTTGATTCCCGCTATTCATGGCAGCTCGGATTCGCCTCTTCCCACCCTCGTGCCCGACCAAATGACCATCGAGTATGCCCGTCTAGGAGAACCGGCCTACTGGATGTGCGATCCAGCGCATCGCGTGCGGGAATCCCGCATTGTTTGGATGTACCTAATTAGCCAGCGCTTTCCGGTGGGCAAATATTTCGTGCCACCGTGTCATCTGTCATCCCCAATCGCGGGGAGCCAGCCGCTGGAGGGACCGCAGGAAGATCCTTCGCTCCTCGGCGCTGAGTTCACCGAGCCAGCGTTCTTCGCCGCGCTGGATCTCACTCTGCACGGCGTCTTTGACGCGCCGACCGGCTTCGGTGATGGCGAGCAACCGCACTCGGCGATCCTCCGGGTCGGGCCGTCGTTCGATGTAACCGTCGTCCTGCAGGTCGTCGAGCGTGCGAATAATGCGGGTCTTGTCGGCGCCGATCGCCGTGGCCAGCGCGGCCTGGGTGCGCATCGACGACCGGTCCAGCGCCAGCAGCACGACGTAGCCCCACATCGTCATGCCGTGGGCGGCCAGGACCGGTTCCTCGGCCGCGACCAGCTCGCGCAGCAGCGGCGCCATCATCGCGGCCAGGTCAGGGCGCCGGTCCGGCGACTTCGCAACCACCGCGCCATCATAGGCATTGCAATATCGTATGCGTGCGCATATGGTAAGCAAATGATTATTAATTCGGCCGACATCCGCCCACTGCATCGCATCGCGCTGTTGCACTCGATCGACATCGTCAACGCTGTCACGCATGCCGACTTCGCCAAGCCGACGCCCTGTGGAGATTGGACGCTGCTGGATCTTCTCGCCCATATGACCGTTCAACATCGTGGTTTCGCCGCGGCGGCGCGAGGCGCCGGTGCAGATCTCGATAAGTGGAATGCGGACGCTGTCGTCGACGCGGTGAGGGCCGATCACGGGCGCGTCTATGCCGATGCCGCCCTCGACGTAATCGACGCGTTCGCCGCGGATGGCTTAAGCGAAACGCCTTTCCGGCTGCCCGAGTTCGGCGAGGGCGCTGCGGTTCCCGGCGCGATGGCGATGGGCTTTCACTTCGTCGACTACGTCGTGCACGGCTGGGATGTCGCCGCATCGCTGGGCCAGCGCTACGAGCTACCCGCCGATGTTATTGCCGCCGCGTTGCCCCTGGTGCTGGCCGTGCCCGACGGCGAATTCCGCGGCGATCAGGGTGCCCCGTTCGGGCCCGCGCTCGAGGTGGCGGGCGGCGACGATTTCGACCGCATTCTGTGCCACCTCGGCCGTCGTCCGGACTGGGCGCAACGGCCTCCGGCGGTCACCGGTGCGTGATCCGGCCATCATCGATCTGTAATGAATAGTCCAGTGCTGGAATAGATTTAGTCTTGCGCTATCGCGTCTATAGCGAATAGCTAAGGCGTCCAGTCTATTTGGCGAAGTGGTTTCGGATTGTGCTGTGATTTTTCGGCGAAACAGTATCGGTGCGTATTGCCATGGTGTCCGCACGCTAGTGTTCTTTGGTTGGCCTCAGGGGGCAACCGAATAGAACAGGTGGGGAAACTGATGACGGCAGCAGACTCGTCGACGCTCGAATCGCGGGTCGGCCATTACTACGCGATGGAAGACATCTATCAGGTCGGCCGCGAGAAGCTGCGCGAATTCGCGCGTGCCGTTCAGGACTATCACCCTGCGCACTGGGATGTCGCCGCTGCCGCGGAGTTGGGATATTCGGACGTCGTGGCGCCGCTGACGTTCACGTCGGCCCCGGCCATGGCGGCAAACCGGCGCCTCTTCGAATCGGTGGTCATTGGGTACGAGATGTACCTGCAGACCGAGGAGGTCTTCGAGCAGCACCGGCCGATCGTGGCCGGCGACGAACTGCACATCGACGTCGAATTGTCCTCGGTGCGCAGGTTCGCAGGCAGGGACCTGATCACCGTGACCAATACCTTCACCGACACCGCCGGCGAGCGGGTGCACACCTTGCACACCACCGTCGTCGGCGTCACCGCCGAGGACGTCGATCCGGCGATCAGGGGGACCGCGCAGCAAGTGATGATGCACGACGTGAACCTCGCCGGCATCGACTACTCGGACGCGGACTACCAGAAGACAGTGCGCCCGGCGGACGAGGTTCTGATCTCCCAAGGAGGGACCGCCCGCACCCCGGGGACGCCGTGTTTCGATGACGTGAAGGTCGGCGACGAGTTACCGGTGCACCACGCCCGGTTGTCCCGCGGCGACCTGGTGAACTACGCCGGGGTGGCCTGCGATGCGAACCCGCTGCACTGGGACGAGAACCTCGCCAAAATGGCGGGACAGCCGGACGTGATCGCCCACGGCATGCTCACGATGGGTTTGGGAGCCGCGTTTGCCTCGACCTGGACTGGCGACCCGGGCGCGGTGACCCGCTACGCGGTGCGGCTGTCCCAGCCCGTGGTCGTGTCGGCCGCCGAGGGCGCGGACATCGAGTACAGCGGCCGGGTCAAGTCGTTGGATCCGGAAACTCGCAGCGGTGTCGTCATCGTCGGCGCGAAGTCAGGCGGCCGCAAGATCTTCGGTCTGGCGACATCAACCGTCCGCTTCAGCTGATCTACACGCCGAATCACTCGACCCGGTGGCGCGAATGAATTTCGTTATGCCCCGGTGTGTTTGGGGTTCGATGCATTCGCCCGGTGACTGGTCTAGTTGGGTGGTGGTTGGGGTTGGAAGGGTTCGTACCACCACCATTGGGCGCGTTCGCCGGTGGGTCCGGGGCAGGGTCGGTTTCGTCGGTGACGGTGAGAGCGTCGGCGGGTCCGCTGATGGTGATCAGGCCGCGGTGGTGGCAGCGGTGGTGATACGGGCAGAGCAGTACCAGGTTGGCTAGTTCGGTGGGGCCGCCGTCTTCCCAGTGCCGGAGGTGGTGGGCGTGCAGACCGCGGGTGGCCCCACACCCGGGCACCGCGCAGCTGCGGTGGCGGTGCTCCAGCGCGCGGCGCAGCCGCCGGCTGATCACCCGGGACGCACGGCCGGCACCGATGACCTCGCCGCCGCGTTCGAACCAGACCTCGCAGGTGGCATCACAGGTCAGGTATTGGCGTTCGGCGTCGGTCAGCAGCGGACCCAGATGCAGCGCGGCAGCACGCTGCTGCACGTCGAGGTGCACGACCACGGTGGTGTGCTGCCCGTGCGGGCGGCGGGCCGCCTCGGCGTCCCAGCCGGCCTCCACCAGGCGCATCAACGCGTCGACGGTGCCCGGCAGCGGTGGCCTGTCCTCGGGGTCGCTTTCGGCGTGATCGCGTTTCCATTCGGCGAAAAGCGCGTCCCGGTGTGAGGCCAAGGCCGCATCGAACTTCGCGGCATCTAGGTGGGGGAGTTTGATCCGGTAGCAGCTGCCCTCGTCGGTGGAGGTTTTGGTGATCGAGGGCGCCGGTGCGGGGCGTGCGGGATCGGGGTCGGGTCGTGGTTCGAGTTTGACCGCGGTGCGCAACTGGCTGACCGTGGCGACCTCGGCCAGCGCCGCATAGTGCTCATCAGATCCCTCACCGGCCCGGGCGGCGATGACGCCGACCTGATCCAGCGACAGCCGACCCTCGGCCAGCCCGGCCGCGCAGCGCGGGAATTCCTCGAGCCGGCCCGCGACGGTGGTGATCGTGTGGGCATTGGCCGGAGACAGGGCGAGCTTCCAGCCCAGCAATGCTGCGACTGAGCGTGCGCCGGTGGCTCCGCACAGCTCGTCGCGCTCGATCTCAGCGGCGATTTCCACGATGCGCCCATCAATCGCATTACGCTGACCGGCCAACTCCGCCAACTCCTCAAACAACACCCCCAGACGGTCCGCCGGGCGCGATTCAACAGCGCTACACGAAGCGGCCAACGACATAACCACATCATCGCAGCGGGGTACGACAACTTTCGGGTGTCCCAGGCATCATCGGACGGCATACGCGGCGGCCTGTGCCCCGGCAGGATTCGAACCTGCGACACCGGTTGGTGACGGACACGGAAACCGGGTCTCCGGGCTGCTGGGATTCTCGAGACAGCTGTCCTACCGCTGGCGCAAACTAATCGAGAAGCGAACTAGGGGGAGGCGCGATGGCCGCCGACGAGATTGCTGATGGTCAGCCGGCTACGACAGTCGGCGCCGCAGACGACCCAACCACCGTGGTGTCACCGCCGACCGAGGCTGCGTTCGGTCATGCATGGTCGAACGAGGAACCCGCCACCGTCGCGTTGTCGCGGCCCTGGCGATCCGTGTGGATGATCGCGGGCGTCGGCCTGTTGTGCGGCGTCGTCGTCGCTTTCGCCATCTTTGGCGTCGTTGCCCTATTCAGCGACGGCAATGACACCAAGCGTGCGGCGACCCCGGTGACGCCGGTCCTGTTAGCCCCGGCTGCGGCACCCGCTAACTTGCCGACGGCATCGCCTGGTGGTGTCGCCCAGCCTCCACCGACTGTCGTAGCTCAACCCCAACCGACGGTGACCGTGACACCACCGCCGACCACCGTTACCGCTCAAGCCGCACCCCCGCCAGCCGCTGGCGGCAACGACGTCTTCACCATCTGCCCGGACGGGCACGAAGGCGTCGTGGGCGGCCACACCACATGCGCATTCGCCGCCAACGTCCGCCAAATCTTCTACGCCACAGGAATGTCCAGAAACTTCACCGCATACTCGCCTGTCACCGGCAACGGCTACGACATGACCTGCATCAGCGGATACCCCGCCTACTTCAGCGACGGATCGACGAAGATCTCAACGCGATGCTATGGCGGCGACAACGCCCAGGTGGTCATCTGGTGACCCCTCGTGACCCCTCATCAACCCGAAAACCACGGGCGGCAGCTCTGATTTGATTTTGAAAGAAACGACGGGAGCCCGGACATCGAGCGCCGAAGCATGAGCACCGCCAAAACAATGCAGCTGCTCCCATCCCTGACGTGCCCCTGTTCAGAGTCGGTTGATGGGTGACGTTTCTGTTTCGGTTGATCCTTGACACTCGTGTTGTGTTTTAGGGTCCTGTGCTGGTGCGCATGGCCCGTTTGATTCGTACCTCGCCGGTGCTGCGGCGGGCGGTGGTTTTGACTATTTGATCCCCGATCCAAAACCGCAGCAGCTGGCCGTCGACGTGGACATCGCAGCGCGCACCGGCGTAGTAGCGCCCGATGCTGACCTGCTGCCAGGCCACGCAGACCGCCCCGTTGGTGGTCACCCGGCGACTGACCCAGGCATCGCCGCTTCGGTCGACCGCCGGTGGCGCCGGCGCGCTGGCCCGGGCCACGGCGGCGGGGCGGGCGAACCGCTGGGCGGGGGTGTCCATGTTCAGCGATTGGTGTGGTCGGGCGGTGTTGTAGTCATCCACCCACTCATCGAGGGCTTGCTGGGCGGCCTTCAAAGTCGCAAAAGGTGCTGCGCTGCCTAGGAATTCCGCACGCAGACTGCGGTGGAACCGCTCGATCTTGCCCGTCGTTGTCGGCGAACGGGGCTGGGTGAGCAGATGCTCGATCCCGTTTTCGCGGCAGATCGCATCGAAGAGCACCTCCACCGGCGGATGAAAGAACCGGCCGGTGAACACCTTGCCGTTATCGGTCAAGATCTGCTCGGGCGCCCCGTAGGTCGCTAGTGCCGCCCGCAAGCCGTCACAGACCGCACGGGTGCGCTCACGCGCCATCAACTTAGCGCACACGCACATCCGGGAATGATCATCAATACCCGTCAACGCCTTCGCCGAGGTGCCGTCGGCCAGCGGAAACCCGCCGACGATGTCCATCTGCCACAACTCCATCGGCGCCCCCCGCTCCCAGCGTTTCCACTTGCGCGAACGCCGATCCCGGGCGGTCGGGTCAATCAAGCCAGCCCGCAGCAACGCCCGATACACCGCCGACGACGACGGCACCGGAGACACCTGGCGCTTGGCGAGCTCGAACACCAACCGCCGCGGCCCCCAATACGGACGCGACCGCCGCAACTCCAGCACCGCGGCCTCCACGGCCGCGGGCATCTGATGCGGACAACTCACCGGCCGATGCGACCGATCCGCCAACCCGTCGAGGCCCTCGGCCTCATAGCGGGCTAACCACGAGTGCAGCGTTTGGCGCGACACTCCCACTTTCTCGGCGACCTGCGAAATCGACAACCCATCACTGACCACCGCCAACACGGCCGCATACCGTTGCTCGGCCACGCTCAACTCCCTCATCTAGGGAGTGTCAAGGATCAGCCGAAACCGCTGTAAAGGATCAACCGAAACACTGTCAGGCATCACCCGGAATCGAAACGTCAAGCATCAGCCGAGGTCATACATCCCTGACGTGCCCCCGGCAGGATTCGAACCTGCGACACCGGCTTTAGGAGAGCCGTGCTCTATCCCCTGAGCTACGAGGGCGGACGGGCCTGAGCTTACCGTGACGGCAGGCGCAGACCCCTTGGTGCGACTAGCGTCAGCGCAGTTCGGCGATCACCTTCGAGAAGTTGGCGATGTTGTTGTCCTGCACGGTGAAGGAGGACACGCCGTACTTCTCCCGGTAGCCGCGCAGCGTGTCGGCGATTTCGGCGGGAGAACCGCTGAGCACCGACGCCTGGGACAGGATCTCCTCATCGGAGAGCTCCGGGGCGTAGGCACGGGTGAGCTTGAGGTCGGGCTCGGTCTCGCCGTCGCGCGGCATCGCCGTGATCGCCAGATTCAGCTCGAGGGACTCGAAACGGTCACCGGCGGCCTTGCGGACGAAGTCGACTCTTTCGGCGAACGGGTCCTCGACGTCGTTCACCTTCGAGCCGGTCAGCCCGATGATGTTGGCGTTGCGGGCCGCGATTCTCAGCACGCGGTCACCGTTGCCGGCGATGATCAGCGGTGTCGAGGGGTGGTGCTCCTTCAAATATTTCGTCATGTGCTCGAGGTAGTCGACCCGGGCACCGGCGCTCGGGTAGGGGATCTCCGCGGCTTCGAACTCTTCCCGGACGTAGCCGGTGCCGAGCCCGATTTCGAGGCGGCCGTCACTGAGTAGGTCCAGGCCTTGCATGTCCCGGCTGAGCAATGCCGGTTTGTAGAACGCGGAGTTGAGCACATACATGCTCAGCCGCAGTGTCGTGGTCACCATCGCGACCGCGGTCAGGGTGGGAAAAGGTGCCGCGGCGCCCAAATGGTCTGGCACACAAAGAATGTCGAAGCCGGAATCCTCAGCGCGCTTGGCCTTGTCGAGGAGCGCCTCGCGCGACTTGTAGAACCGCATGCTCATGCCAAATCGAAAATCCTTGGCCACCAACAACCTCCGTAAAATGAGTTAGAAATAATTACCAGGAGCGAGCCGCGGCCGCCAACCCCTGAACCAGGGCAGAGGTGACCGACGATAGGCCATCAGGTCCCGGCAGCGGGCTGCGCGGACTGAGACCCCTGACGCGAACGGACAATTCGAGTTGTGTTCCGCCTTCGCGTACCCGGTTTACCGGGTTGTCAGGATGTAACCCCCGTAGTTCGAGCGGGATATCGTCAAGGTCGGTGACGACCTGATAGCCGCTCAGCTGAATGTGTTTGGCGAGGTGGACGGCCAGCGCGCGATTGCGGCCCCCGGCCAGTAGTTGTGTGCTGCGCCCGAAGCGGCCAAAACCGTGCAGTGAAACCGCGACGTCGACATGGCCGAGAAACTCGGCGAGCCGTGGCGACTCGGCCGGGTCGAACCGCGCCGAGGGTAAGTGATGGGGGTAGCGCTCGGGATGGCGCACCACGTATACCGATGCCCCGGCGGCCTCGGCCGCGCGCTCGGCAATGACGTCGGTCATCTCTTCCAGGCCGCCGCCGTGGATGGCCATGAAACCGAAACGCGACCGCAGCTGACTCGCCTCGAGCACCCCAGGCTGAATCAGCAGCTCCGAAAGTGATTGTGGCCCAGGCCCGGACGCCGATCTCTTGGACGCTGGGCGAGGCCAGCGGGTGGGGTCCCAGCGCCGTAGGTAGTCGATCCAGCGTTGCGGAAGCCCGTGATGGACGGCGCCATCGATGACCTTTGACAGGTAGCCGGGGCGGGGCGGTCCGGGGGTCACCCGGTGATCGATGTAGACCCAGGCCGGTGACGGGCCGTCGTTGGTGTGCACGGTCAACTCGTCGCGTCGATAGCGCACCGGAACGCCCTCGGCGCTGTCCAGGGTGGCCAGGTCGTGATCGGAGAGTTGCCAGAGCACCCCGTGCACGTGGTTGCCGGCGAAGGGTTCGACGGTCGCCACACCGCGCTGATTGATCAGCCAATCGTGATCGGAGAGCACCGCCGGGCGTGGATCAGTGGCATCGGGACAGCGCCGAGCCATTTGCCTTAAGCACAGGTTGGAGCCGTATGCGAAGTAGAAATGCCGGCGCGCCTGCATTCAGCGGCTCACCGTCAGACAAATCGGCACCAGGTGAGCCTATGTGCTTCGTATAGCTATGTAAAACAACTCTCGAATTTCGGGGCGGTGCCCCGTCCGATATCGCCCGCGGACCTGGACGAACGTCGGCTGACCACGCGCCCTACGGGCAGTAGGTCGACACCGCCAGGTTCACCATCGAGGTGGTGTCGCCGAAATTTATGCCGCGCGGGCCCAGCGTGTTGTGGATGTCGTCGGCAATCTGTTGTGACGACCATCCATTCCACCGGTCGGCGCAAATGTGGTGCGCCATAAAGAGGATGTCGGGGTCCTCATTCGGCGGCCAGGTGAATCCCAGGGCGCGCATTTGGGTCAGGAAGTTGGTGTCGGTGGCGTCGGCGGCCGCAACCGCAGCGGTGGTTACCAGGGCGGCGCCAACGATTAGCGGGGCGGAAAGTCTGGCCAGCCAGCGAGGTGAAGGCATTTGACGCGTTTCCTTCCGTATTCACGTTTAGGCCGCGTAAGTGTGCGAGCCGAAAGCGGCGCAAATATGAAGAATAGAGAAACCTCGGACAAATCACACGGAACGGCTGAACTGTGAACGTGCGGTTGTCAGTGCCCTGTGACGGTGAGGTAGATCAGCACCACGTTCAACAGGGTCACCAGTATCGCGACCGCCCAGCCGATGGCCGTCGTGATCGGGTGGTTGGTGTCATCGCCCATCAGCTTGCGATTGCTGGTGAGTCTGACCAGCGGCAGCACCGCGAACGGGATGCCGAACGAAAGCACGACCTGCGAAATCACCAGTGAGCGCGTCGGGTCGAGACCGATCGCCAGCAGCGCCACCGCCGGGCACAGCGTGACCAAGCGGCGCACCATCATCGGTATCGACCGATGCAGCAGACCCTGCATGATCATCGCGCCGGCATAGGCGCCCACCGACGACGACGCCAAGCCGGAGGCGAGCAAGCCGACCGCGAACAGCACCGCGATCGCCGGGCCCAGCGTGTGGTGGATCGCGCTGTAGGCGCCGTCGATGGACGCGACGTCGTCGTGGCCCTGCAGGTTGATCGCGGCCACGAGCAGCATGGCCGCGTTCACCGTCCCGGCGACGGCCATCGCCAGCACGACATCGACGCGGGTGACCCGCAGCAGCCAGCGCCGCTGAGGGCCGGGCTCGGGATGCCCGTGCCGATCCAGGACCAGACCCGAGTGCATGTACACCGCATGCGGCATCACGGTGGCGCCCAGGATCGCGGCGGCCAGCAGCACGCTTTCGGCGCCGTGGAAGCGCGGCACCAAGCCGCCGAGTACGGAGTCGGACGGTGGCGTGGCGACGAAGAAACTGGCCGCGAAGCCGATTGCGATGATCAGCAGCAGCCCGGTGATGACGCGCTCGAAAATGATCTGGCCCCGACGGTCCTTGATCGAGAGCAACAGCAACGAGATCACTCCGGTGATCACCCCGCCCAGCGGCAGTGGCAGACCGAACAGGATCCGCAGCGCGATCGCACCGCCGATGACTTCGGCGACATCGGTTGCTATCGCGACAATTTCAGCCTGCGCCCAGAAGGTCAGCCGCAGCGGGCGGCTCATCTCCTTGCCGATCGCCGAGGGCAACGAGCGTCCGGTCACCAGCCCGAGTTTGGCCGAAAGGTACTGCACCAAGCCGGCCATCACGTTGGCGGCGACGATGACCCACAGCAGCAGGTAGCCGAATTGCGCGCCGGAGCTGACGTTGGCCGCGACGTTTCCCGGATCGACATAGGCGATCGCGGCGACGAATGCCGGCCCCAGCAGATACCAGGTGGTCTTCAACGAGGCCCGGGTGCCCTGCGCCAACTGTCCGACCTTCGATGCGTATTACCGAATAAAAAAGTGAGGCTATCCGATAAACGCTACCCGGCGAACTGTGCCCCCGGGTCGGTGGCCCGCCCGCAGCCGCGACCGACAGCGGTCCGTCGCACGCCGGTATTCGATCACCCGGGCAGATAGAGCCCCTTGCCCGTGACCAGTGGCAGGTCGAGAGTTGTCACGATTCCCGGCGCGGCGGCCACCACCGCCGGGATCGCGTTGACCACCCGCATCGCGGTGGCCACCAGTCCGGCGTGGTTGTGGTCGCCGTTCGGGCTGCCCAGACAGACGTCGACGGCGTACGAGGGCTCGCCGGTGATCTCGATGCGGTAGGAACCGCCCTCCTGAGCGGGCTGCGGCCACTCGGGCTGCAGGTCGGGGCGCAACCGGGTGACGTGTTCCAGGACCACGGCGGGCTTGCCATCGACCATGCCGAACACCTCGAAGCGCAACGCGGCGGCGGTGCCCTTGGCGATATGCCCCGACGCGATGTCGAAGTCCTCGGGCGCCGGGATCCGGACATACTCCTGAGTGACCGCGTCCAGCGTGATGCCCAGCCCCGCCGCGATCTGCCGGATCACCGAGCCCCACGCCAAGCTGAGCACGCCGGGCTGCAGCAGCATCGGGATGTCGTCCATCGGCTTACCGAATCCCATGACGTCGAACATCACCGCGGCGCTGTCGTAGGTCGCATAGTCGACGATCTCCATGCACCGGATCTGCTGGATGCTCTGACAGGTGCCGGCCAGCGCCAGCGGTAGCAGGTCGTTGGCGAAGCCGGGGTCGATACCGTTGACGAACAGGCTCGAATTACCTTCGCGGGCGGCATCTTCCAGTGGCTTGATGAGATCCTCCGGAATCACCTCCCACGGGTATTGCAAGAAAACCGGACCGCTGCCGACGATGTTGATGCCGGCCGCCAGGACGCGGCGGTAGTCCTCGAGCGCCTCGGGCAGCCGGTTGTCGGCCAGTGCGTTGTACACCGCGCATTGCGGCCCGGTGGCAAGCACGGCGTCGAGGTCGGTGCTGGCCAGCACGCCGGTCGAATCCGGAAGTCCGGCAAGTGATGCCGCGTCCTTGCCGGCCTTGGCGTCGGACGAGACCCAGACGCCGCGCAGTTCGAATTCGGGGTTTGTGATGAGTGCTCTCAGTGCGTGGATACCGACATTGCCGGTGCCCAATTGGACGACGGGGATAGGCATTACTGGTTCCTTAGCGGTCGAAGGTGAGGGTCGGCACGGCGAGCAGCCCCCGCGAGCGGGGGGCCGCGTGCGTCATCGGATCACAGGTCCGGAACGGGGATGTCGAGATTGGGATAGGTGAGGCCCCCGTCGACCTCGAGCGTCTTGCCGGTCAAGAAGTTGCCGGCTGGAGACGCCAAATACACTGCGGCAGCGGCAATGTCGACTGGATCTCCGAGCCGGCGCATCGGGGTCACCTTCTCCATCGGCTCGCGTAATTCGTCGTTGGAGGCCACCACGTCCAGCGCGGAGGTCAGGATCGAGCCGGGTGCGATCGCGTTGACCCGGATGCGTGGGCACAGGTCCAGCGCTGAGGACCGGGTGTAATGCGCCAGCGCGGCTTTGGCGGTGGCGTAGGCGGCGAAACCCCGCCCGGCCAGTCGGCCCATGGTCGAGGTGATGTTGATGATGCTGCCGCCGCCGGAGTGCTCCAGCATCAGCGGCACCGCCGCGATGGTGAGCGCGTGCGCGGTGGCGACGTTGAAGGTGAACGCGTCCTTGAGGTCCTTCGTCGACGTGGTGAGCAGCGTGTTGGGCATGGTGCCGCCGACGTTGTTGACGACGATGTCCAGTTTCCCGAACGCCTCGACGGCTTGTTCGGCGAGCTTCGCGGTGGCCTCGGGATGGGCCAGGTCGGCGGCGACGATGTGTGCCTTGCGGCCCGCGGCGCGGACCTCTTCGGCGACGGCCTCTAGTTGGGACTGCGTGCGCGAGGCGATGAGCACGTCGGCGCCGGCTTCGGCGAACGCCACCGCGATGGCCGCCCCGAGACCACGGCCGCCACCAGTGATGACGGCGACTTTATCGTCGAGACGGAACCTGTCAAGGATCATTGCGGCCTCTCTTCGTTGAGGTGTCGGCCGAAACGGAAGCAAGACTGACCGTCTCGGATCGCGGCATTTCTGGAACAGGTTCTAGTTTGGCATACGGTAGTCGCGTTGTGGCGTCCGCATACCGGGTCGGTGTGGCCGCCGGGGAATTGCGACCAAAATTGCACACGCGGGCGATGGCCTGCGACGATGGCTGACGAATTCGCCGAACATTGTCTCGTTTGTAACGACGAAGGATTGAATTGAGAATCAACCGATTTGGTGCCGTCCTGTGCGTTCTGGCCACCGCTGCGGTGATGTTGTCGGCGTGTGGCAATGACGACAACGCGGTTGGTGAGAAGACGACCACACCGGCCGCACCGGTGAAGGTGGTCTGCGGCGGCAAACCAAAACTCAAGGCCAGCGGATCCACGGCGCAGGCCAACGCGATGACGCGGTTCGTCAAGGCGTATGAGCAGTCGTGTCCGGGCCACACGGTGAATTACACAGCCAACGGGTCAGGTGCTGGAATCAGCGAATTCACGGGCGATCAAACCGATTTCGCGGGCTCGGACTCGACGTTGGGGCCCGGCGAATACGAGGCCGCCCAGCGTCGCTGCGGCTCGCCGGCGTGGCAGCTGCCTGTGGTGATCGGGCCGATCGCGATCACCTACAACGTCGACGGGCTTACTTCGCTGACCCTCGATGGTCAGACCGCGGCCAGGATCTTCAACGGCGGCATCACCAAGTGGAATGATCTCGCGATCCAGGAACTCAACCCCGGCGTCAGCCTGCCCGCCGAGCCGATTCAGGTCGTGTTCCGCAGTGACGAGTCGGGGACAACGGACAATTTCCAGAAGTATCTCGACGCCGCTTCCAAGGGCGCATGGGGTAGGGGCGCGGGAAAGAAGTTCAACGGCGGCGTCGGCGAAGGCGCCAAGGGTAACGACGGCACCAGCGCGGCGGTCAAGGCCAACGACGGGTCGATCTCCTACAACGAGTGGTCGTTCGCGCAAGCCCAACATCTAGGCACCGCCAAGATCGTCACGTCGGCAGGACTGGATCCGGTGGCGATCAGTGCCGACTCGGTGGGCAAGACGATTGCCGGAGCTGCGATTATCGGACAGAGCAACGACCTGGCGCTCGACACGATTTCGTTTTATCGCCCGAATCAGCCTGGCGCGTACCCGATCGTGTTGGCGACCTACGAGGTGGTCTGCTCGCGGTATCCCGATCCGGAGGTCGGTGCGGCGGTCAAGGCGTTTCTGCAGAGCACCATCGGTGCTGGCCAGAATGGCTTGGGGGACAACGGATATGTTCGCGTTCCGGATACATTCATATTCCGTTTGTCGGTTGCCGTCAACGCGATCTCGTAAGTTTAGGCGGTTCGAATTCGCGATCGCGAGCGGGGTGCGTCACCGAGCCGAAAGGTGATGGCGGGGACAAATTTTGCCGAACGTTAACCTGTTCTTACTGTAGCTTCCCGGTCGCGAGGATGACGGTTGGTTTTGTAAGCTGCGGCTAGTGCTGCGGCATCCAATCGTAAAGGTGAGGAACTGAATTGAAACTCAACCGGTTTGGCGGCTTACTCGGGGTGCTGGCTGCTGGAACATTCGCTATCGCGGGGTGTGGCAGCGACAACAACGCGACCGGGGGCGGTACCACGTCGGGTGCGCCGTCGGGCAAGGTGACCTGTGGTGGCACCAAGACGCTGAAGGCAAGCGGTTCGACAGCCCAGGCGAACGCGATGACGCGGTTCGTCAAGGCGTTCGAACAGGCCTGCCCGGGTCAGACGTTGAACTACACGCCCAACGGCTCGGGTGCCGGCGTCCGCGAATTCACGGGCGGTCAAACCGATTTCGGCGGCTCCGACTCGCCGTTGAGCCACGATGAGTACGCGGCGGCTCAAACCCGCTGCGGCGGCTCGCCGGCGTGGAACTTGCCCACGGTGTTCGGCCCGATCGCGGTCACCTTCAACATCAACGGCGTGACTTCGCTGAACGTCGACGGTCCCACCCTGGCGAAGATCTTCAACGGCGGTATCAGCACGTGGAACGATCCGGCGATCCAAGCGATCAACGCCGGCGCAACTTTGCCAAGCGAGCCCATTCACGTCGTATTCCGCAGTGACGAGTCCGGCACGACGGACAACTTCCAGAAGTATCTCGACGCCGCTTCCAACGGCGGGTGGGGCAAGGGCGCCGGCAAGAAGTTCAACGGCGGCGTCGGCGAGGGCGCCAAGGGTAACGACGGCACCAGTGCGGCCGTCAAGAGCACCGAGGGATCCATCACCTACAACGAATGGTCCTTCGCCCAGGCGCAGCACCTGAACGTGGCCAAGGTCGTCACGTCGGCGGGCCCCGACCCGGTCGCGATCAGTAGCGACTCGGTGGGCAAGACGATTGCCGGTGCCTCGATCATCGGGCAGGGCAACGACCTGGTCCTCGACACGATTTCGTTCTACCGGCCGAAACAGTCGGGTGCGTACCCGATCGTGCTGGCGACGTATGAAGTTGTCTGCTCGAAGTACCCCGACTCCCAGGTCGGTTCGGCAGTCAAGGCATTCCTGCAGAGCACCATCGGTCCCGGTCAGAATGGTTTGGCGGACAACGGATACATCCCGATTCCGGACGCCTTCGGTTCGAGGCTGTCGACTGCCGTCAACGCCATCGCGTGACCTGAGGTTGTGGTGTCCGAAACGCTGCGTGTGAGTCCGCCGGTGACGAAGCCCGTCCCGGCGGCGGTGACTCGGCGCGTGGTGCGGCGGGGCGACCAAATATTCAAGTCGGTCGCCGCCGCCGCCGGATCCACGATCGTGATCGCGATCGCGTTGATCGCGATATTTCTGTTGATTCGCGCTATCCCATCGCTGCAGGCCAATCACGCGAATTTCTTCACCAGCAACGAATTCGATACCAGCGACCCCGCGAAGCTGGCGTTTGGTATCCACGACTTGCTGATGGTCACCGTGCTGAGCGCGACCAGCGCACTGGTGGTGGCCGTGCCGGTAGCGATCGGCATCGCGGTCTTCCTCACCCAATATGCGCCGCCGCGGCTGGCCCGCCCGTTCGCCGCGATGGTCGATTTGTTGGCAGCGGTGCCGTCGATCATCTTCGGGCTGTGGGGAATATTCGTGCTGGCGCCCAAACTGGAGCCGTTGGCCGAATTTCTGAATCGCAACCTGGGGTGGATCTTTCTGTTCAAGCAGGGCAACGTGTCCTTGGCGGGCGGCGGGACGATCTTCACCGCCGGGATCGTGCTTTCGGTGATGATCTTGCCGATCATCACCTCGGTTTCACGAGAAGCCTTCCGCCAAACCCCGCGCATCCAGATGGAGGCGGCCCAAGCGCTCGGTGCCACCCGGTGGGAGGTGGTGCGGTTGACCGTGCTGCCCTACGGCCGCAGCGGTGTGGTCGCGGCCTCGATGCTGGGACTGGGCCGCGCGCTGGGCGAAACCGTTGCGGTGCTGATTATCTTGCGCGCAGGGGCCCGTCCCGGTAACTGGTCGTTGTTCGACGGCGGTTACACGTTTGCCTCGAAGATCGCCTCGGCGGCATCCGAATTCAGCGAGCCGCTGCCGACTGGGGCCTATATCTCGGCTGGGTTCGCGTTGTTCGTGATCACCTTCGTGGTCAACGCTGCCGCCCGTGCGGTCGCCGGCGGGGAGGTCAACGCATGAGCACCGAGACACTGCGTGGGCCGGTCAAAGCGTCGGTCGTCGAGCCGGTCGGTATGCGGCGCAAGATCAAAAACAACGTTGCGACAATGCTTTTCCTCACGTCGTTCGGTGTGGCGTTGGTGCCGCTGGTCTGGGTGCTCTGGGTGGTGATCGAGCGGGGAGGGTACGCCGTCACCCGGTCGCATTGGTGGACCCACTCGCTGCGCGGAGTGCTGCCGGAGGAGTTCGCCGGCGGGGTGTACCACGCGCTGTACGGGACGTTGGTGCAGGCCGGCGTGGCTTCCCTGCTGGCCGTACCGCTTGGTTTGATGACGGCGGTGTTCCTGGTGGAATACGGTTCGGGACGGTTGGCGCGGGTGACCACTTTCATGGTTGACGTGCTCGCCGGGGTGCCCTCGATCGTGGCGGCACTGTTCATCTTCAGCCTGTGGATCGCCACGTTGGGTTTCCAGCAGAGTGCCTTCGCCGTGGCGCTGGCGCTGGTCCTGCTGATGTTGCCGGTCGTGGTGCGGTCCACCGAGGAGATGCTGCGGTTGGTACCCGACGAACTTCGCGAGGCCAGTTACGCGTTGGGCGTGCCGAAATGGAAAACGATTGTGCGGATTGTCTTTCCGATCGCGATGCCGGGCGTCGTGTCGGGCATTCTGCTCGCCCTCGCGCGCGTCATCGGCGAAACCGCCCCAGTGCTGGTCTTGGTCGGTTACAGCCGGGCTATCAACCTCGATGTCTTCCACGGCAACATGGCGTCGCTGCCGCTGCTGATCTATACCGAGCTCACCAATCCGGAGCACGCGGGCTTCCTGCGGATCTGGGGCGCGGCGCTGACCTTGATCATTATCGTGGCCGCCATCAACCTCATTGCCGCGGGATTCCGCTTCTTGACCGGCCGACCGCGCGGAGAGAGTTTCACCCGGGCTTGACGGCGATCCTCACCGATCAGGATCGCGACGCCGCTTTGGCGGGCGACTTCTTGGCCGGCGCCTTCTTTGCGGCAGTCTTTTTGGCGGGCGCTTTCTTGGCGGCCGTCTTCTTCGCCGGTGCCTTCCCGTCGCTGGAGCGCGCCTTGACGCTGGCCTCCAGCTTGGCGAGCAGATCGGAGACATCTTCGGTCTCGTCCAATTCCTTGGGCTTCTCCTCGGTGGTAAACGCCTCTCCGCCTTCGAGTTTCGCGTCGACGAGTTCCTGTAGCTGCTCCTGGTAGGTGTCTCGGTAGCGGTCCGGATTGAAGTCCTCGGCCATCGACTCGACCACCTGCCCGGCCATCTTCAGCTCCGCGGGCTTGATCTCGACCTTCTTGTCCAGCACCGGAAAGTCGGGATCGCGAATCTCGTCCGGCCACAACAAGGTGTGGACCACCATGACGTCACGCTTGCCAAAGTCCTTGACCCGCAGGGCCGCAAGCCGGGTCTTGTTGCGCAGTGTGAAATGAACGATCGCCATGCGGTCCGTCTCGGCCAGTGTCTTGGCCAGCAGTACATACGATTTGGACGACTTGGAGTCCGGCTCGAGGAAGTAGCTGCGATCGAACATCATCGGGTCGACGTCGGCGGCAGGGACGAACTCCAGCACCTCGATTTCGCGGCTGCGTTCTTCGGGCAGCGTGGAGATGTCGTCGTCGGTGATGACCACCATCTGCCCGTCGTCGGATTCGTAGGCACGGGCGATGTCCCGGTATTCGACGACCTCGCCATCTAGCTCGCACACTCGCTGGTAGCGGATGCGGCCGTTGTCCTTGGCGTGCACCTGATGGAACTTGATGTCGTGGTCTTCGGTGGCGCTGTACACCTTGACCGGCACGTTGACGAGCCCGAACGCGATCGAACCCTTCCAGATGGAGCGCATGTTGTCAGTATGCCCATACCGCCGCCGGCAAAACAGCCCGACAGGCCCGTGAGCTGGGATTGAGCGGATTTCACCGGGGTCGCCGCGGGCCGGATCGCCCTGGGCCGCGGCTACCGATCATCGGCGAAAACGGCGAAACGTGTTGAGAGTCAATGCGGTCAGGCGGTCACCGGAAGGGCGTGTCCCCGCAGTAGTGGCGAACCTGATTGCCGCCGGCGCGTTTGGCCTCGTACATCGCGGCGTCTGACGTCCTGATCAGATCGTCGATCAGCTCCGTGGCCGGGGTAGGCGGGCCGGTGTGCAGCGGCGCGCTGGAGGTGCCGATGCTCGCGGTGATATCGAACGGGATGGCGGCTATCGCGTCGCAAATTCGTTCGGCCATTCTCGCGGGATCGGGTGTGGTCCTGACGTCGGCGACGACAAATTCCTCTCCACCGGCCCGGCCGATCACGGCGGTGGCGCGACAGCTCTGCTGAAGCGCCGCGGCGACCGCGACCAACGCCTGATCACCCGCGGCGTGGCCGTGCGTGTCGTTGAGCCGTTTGAAGTCGTCGAGATCGATGACCGCAACCACCAGATAGGAGCCCGCGGTGTTGCGGTGGGCCCGGATCAGTTCGTACGCCGAGTTGGTGAAGGAGCGCCGGTTGTGCAGGCCGGTAAGGGGGTCGCGACCGGAGCTTTGCAGATCGGTCCGCAGCGTATGCACCAACGACTGCATGCCCAACGGCACACCGATGTTGAGTCCTACCACCACGATCACCGAAGCGACGGTCAGCGCTACATCGCCGGTGCCCGCGATGATGCGATACGACAGAACCGCCACGCACGTTGCGGCCACGGCGAAGTTGGTCAGCACGTAGCCAAAGGCGTGGAAGTAGGCGATGTAGCCACCCAGCATCGAGAAAGTCGTGCAACACATCAATCCCACGTACGGGTTCGACAGCGTTAACAGCACCGCCGCGATGCCCGCCATGCCGATGAGCAACCAGCTGCTCGACTGACGTCGTGACGGCCAGCGTTTCAGCCGCAGGCCCGCGCCGACGATCCCCAGTGCCGATGCCGCGAGTGTCACCGTTCGGGTCACCGGTTCTGCGGGTCCGGCCGGGCTGCAGAGCATGATCAGCGGAAACGCGGTGAATGAGGCGATGAAGACCGCCGATATCCGGCGCCACGGTGTCAGAAGGCCATGACCGTCCAGGTAGGCAGTGATCCAGTCGAACTGGTCTGGCTGCTTTGCCACGGAACTCGCCATACCTCCCGGTGTTCGCCAACCCTCACCAGCGCCGACTCAAAGGCAATGCGCTGCGGCCTGACGAGCCGACTCTACGCTCGAATTCGACCGGGCTAGAAAGCGATTGAGCGCAGGGCGGCACGGTCGGGTAAATCAGCGCCGGCGCGGCCGACGGTCAGTGCCGACACCAACCCTGCCGCCTCGCATGCCGCGGTCAATTCGTCGAGCTGGATTTTGGCCAGAGCGGCCCGTCGCCGGCCGCCCAGTAGGTCCATTTCCCAGAGTGCATCGAGCAGGCCGACCATGAAAGCGTCGCCGGCGCCGATGGTGTCGACCACTTCGGCTTGCTTGGCGGCCACGTGTGCCTCACCGGCCGCGCAGAAGGCCCGCGAACCGTTTTCACCCATCGTCACCGCCACGATCGCGGGCCCCAGTGCCAGCCAGCCGCGGGCCGTATACCGCGGCTCGCGGTCGGGATCGACCCAGCGTAGATCCTCGTCGCTGACCTTGACGATATCGCTGCGTGCGACGAGATGCTCGATGCGTTGCCGCGCCAGATCCCGGTTCGTGATCAGCGACGGCCGGACGTTGGGATCCAGCGTGATCGTGGCCGACAACCGGTAGGCGTCGAGCAGCGCCGCGACCGCCAAGCCCCCCGGCTCGCGCACCGCCGCGATCGACCCGGTGTGCACGAACAACGGCGGTGGAACTTCGGGTGTGCCGCAGAGCTGCCAGTCCAGATCGAAGGTGTAGGTGGCAGATCCGTCCTCGGCGATCGTCGCCGTCGCGGTCGGTGTGCGACCGGCAGTCATACTTCCCGGAACCAGTTGTGCGCCAGAAGAATTGATGTAGTCCGCGATCCGTCGCCCACGCGAGTCCCCGGCGATGTGGGTCAGGAAGTCGACGTCGCGGCCCAGGCGGCCGAGTCCGACGGCGACGTTGAGCGGACTGCCGCCGACATGTTCGCCACCTTCGACGATATCGATCAGCGACTCGCCGATCACCAGGCCCCTCATTGCACCAGCGCTTCCAATGTCGCGCGAGCTCCCTTGCCGTGCAACGAATCCAGCGCCCAGCGGTATGCCTCGACAAACCGATGCTGATGGGACAGGTCGGCGAATACCGCGGTGATTTCAAGGAACGCGCATGCGTTTTCGCGATGCGACCGGGCAATCGGGACGAGCGAATCCGACAGCTGGTCGAGCACCTCGTACGGCTCGCCCCACTCGTCGACGCCTTCCGCGTAACGGGCCCAACTGGCCACGGCCGCCGACGCCATCTGAATCGGACCATCGTTGGCCAGGTTGTCGCGGATGACGGGGAACAGCCATTTCGGTATGCGGTCCGACGAGTAGGCGCACAACCGGGCTACGGTGTCGCGCACCGCGGGGTTGGCGAACCGCTCGATCAGGGTGCGTCCGTAGTCATGCAGATCGATCCCGGGCACCGCCGGCAGTGTCGGGATGGCCTCGGTGTCGAAGTAGGCAAGCAAGTACTTGGCGAACAGCGGATCCTGCGCCGCTTCGTGCACGAACTCGAAGCCGCAGAGATGGGCGAAGTAGCACAGGCACTGATGCCCCGCGTTGAGCAACCGCAGCTTCATCAGCTCGTACGGGCGCACATCGTCGACCATTAACACGCCCGCCTTCTCCAGGGGCGGCCGGCCATCGGTGAAGTCGTCCTCCAGCACCCAGGCGGTGAACGGCTCGGCCACGACCGGCCACCGGTCGTTGACGCCGAAGTCGCGCCGCACTTCCGCGGCCATCTCCAAAGTCGTTGCCGGAGTGATGCGATCGACCATCGAACTCGGAAACCGGGTGTGCTCGGCGACCCACGCCGCCAGCTCGGGGTCGATGCGTTCAGCACTTGCGAGCACCGTACGCCGGGCGACCTCCCCGTTGTTCTCGATGTTGTCGCAGGACACGATCGTCGGCGCGGGGAGTCCTCGATCGCGGCGCCGGGCGAGCGCCCGGGTGATCAAGGTGAACGCGGGCCCGTCGGGATCGCGGTACCCACCTTCGGTGATCGTCAGCGAAATGATCCGGGTGGACGGCGCGGCAAGCACCTCCAGCGCCGACTCCGGATCATCGGGGGCATAGCGGTAATCGACGATTGAGCCGATCACTTGGGCATCCCGGCTGCCGTCGGGGTTCTCCAAGATCAGCGTGTACAGCCCGTCCTGATCGGTCAGGACATCGCGCATGGTCCAGTCGGCGGGCATCACACCCACCCCGCAGATACCCCAGTCGTGCGCCAGGCCCTGCTGCTGCAGCAAGTTGATGTACGCCGCCTGATGCGCCCGATGGAAGTGACCGGCGCCGATGTGCGCGATACCGACGGTGACGCGGTCGCGGTCGTATTTCGGCGCGTCGATCGGCAGTCGGGAGAGCGACGCATTGCTCAGATTGATTGCGCTGGCCATCGTTGGCCACCTCCTCCCCGGGCCACCGCCCGGATCGCTACTGCGGGGGCCGTCGCCCCCCTACGCGAGCGGGGAACCTCCGGCCGGCACCGCCGACAGCAGCAGGAAATCGGCCAGCGCACGCCACGACTCGGTGATCGCGACTGCGCCGGCGTTGATCAATTCCGCACGGCGGCAATCCCGTTCGTCAGGTAGTAGAAACATCAGGTTACCGACGGTGGGGTAGCCCGCTGCCACCGCGGAAGAAACGCCTGCCACGGAGTCTTCGATGGCGAGACCCTGTTCGGGTGCGACGCCCAGCGTCTGGCCGGCATGCAGGTACACCGCCGGGTCGGGTTTGCTGGTCGGCACCGGAAGCGAATCCTCCGCGCTGAAGGTCACCGACTCCGATATCAGCGCATCGAGGCCGGTGGCAGCGAAGCAGGCGCCCAGCCGCGTGGTGGCACTCGAGCTGACCGCCGCGAGGGCGTAATGCGCCGCGAGGTCGCGCAAGGGTTCGAGCACCTGCGGATCGGGTGTCAGGGTGAGAGCCAGATGAGCGGTGACTCGTTCACGCTCCTCGCGCACCCACCCCTCGAGTTCGTCGACCGACAACGCGTTGCCGCCGGCCAAGTCGCCGTCCGAGGCGACCAGCGCCGCGGGACGGCCCTGGGCCAGCGTCTGCTCGAGCGGGACGTCGCACTGCACCGCCAGGTCGAGCGCGGTGGTTCGGAAGTTCTTCCCGACCGCCCGCTTGCGCAACTCCTCCGCGCTGAGCGGGGCTGTTACGCCGAACCTGGCCAGGAAACGATTCACCACCTCGGTTGATGCTTCGAACGCAGGTCGCTCCGAAGCAAACAAGTTGTCGTCGGCGTCGCAGAGCAAGGTCGTTACCGGTGCCGGTTCGAAGCTGTGCACCAGCGTCAGTCCGCCGTTCATCGCGACACCAACTCCCGCTCGTCCGCGCGCATCGCGTCCCGCAGCGTGGGCACCACACCGCGCTCGTCGATATCGGCGATCATCTCGCCCAGGCGCTCGGCAAAACCGGGAACCCGGCGCACCTCGGCGAACATTTCATGGCCCAGCAGCGGATCGGGGTTGTTGCTCGCCATGTTGGCCAACCTAGCCACCGGAATCGCCTGCGAGTCCTCGAGGCTGATTTTGCGCCCGTCGAGGTCGTGGCCGCGCATGTAGCGAGCCCACCCGGCAACAGCCAACGTCAGCAGCGTGTGCGGCCTGCCCTGCGCAATCGCCTCCTCCAGTGAGGGCATCACAAACTGGGCGATCTTGCTGGTTCCCCGTCGAGCCAGCCGCGACAACTGATCGCTCATTCGGGGATTGCTCAGCCGATCGAGCAAAGTGGCCCGGTAGTCGGGGGTGTTCATCCCGGGGACGGCGGGCAGCAGCGGTTGAATCTCGTCACGCAGCAGCTTCTCGACGTAGCCGAAAATCACCCGATCCCGCATCGCCTCGTCGGTGCGCCGGTACCCGGCCAGGGTGGCCAGACACCCGAGCGCGATGTGGGATCCGTTGAGCAGGCGGGTCTTGATCAGCTTGTGGTCGCGAACGTCGGCCACGAATTCGGCACCGACGAGGTCCAGCGGCGGACGCCAATTGCAGAACGAGTCCTCGATCACCCATTGGCGATACGGCTCGGTCACGACCGGCAGTTTGTCGGCCACGCCGAAGGTCTGCTCGACGAACTTGCACTCCGAATCGGAGGTCTGCGGGGTGATGCGGTCGACCATCGTCGACGGGTACGCGACATACGTGTCGATCCAGCGCGCGAGCGCGGGGTCCGTCAAGGCGGCGAACGACACCAGCGCGGTTCGCGCCGGCTGGCTATCGCCGGGAATGTTGTCGCAACAGAGCACGGTGAACGGTGCGACGCCCGCGCGGCGGCGACGGTCGAGAGCTTCGGCCAGATAGCCCCACGCGGTGGCGTACCCGTCGGACGCGACCAGGTCGGCGCGCACGTCGGGGTGCTCGGCGTCGAACTCGTCGGTGACCGGGTTGAGGAAGTATCCGTTGTTGGTGATGGTCAGGCTGACGATGCGGGTTTGCGGGTCGGCCAGGGCGGCGCGGACTGCCGCGCCGTCATTCGGTGCGTAGTGGACGGAGCCGATCGAGCCGACCACGCGGGCATTCTGGCGGTCGTGGCCGCGCTGTACGACCGTGTACAGCCCATCCTGCGCCGAAAGCAGGTCTTTGGCGTTTGGGGAGTTCAGGCTGACGCCGGTCACGCCCCACCTGTCGGAAATGCCTGAGCGGGCGAGGTCGTCGAAATAGACGGCCTGGTGTGCGCGGTGGAAGTTGCCCGCACCGATGTGAACCACACCACGCTGCAGCGCCGACCTATCGTAGGTGGGCACGTCAACGCGCTGCGAATGCAGTTGTAAGGTCGCGTCGCTTAGCGGGACGCCGCTTTTTCGACGCCAGGGCGCAGTGACATCAAACATTGTCCATCTGTGCCCGAGGCGACCACGGGTCTAATCGCTCCGTGGTTGATGTCACAAAGAAATCGACGACACCGAGCCATAATCGGCGGTCAGCGGAGTTAACAACGCAGAAACGCGTAGGTTGACTCTCATGGCACTGAGGGTGAAGCTGACGAACCCCGATAAGGTGCTTTACCCCGCGACCGGCACCACCAAGTCCGACGTTTTCGACTACTACACCGGCATCGCGGAGGTGATGCTGCCGCATATCGCCGGACGTGCGGCCACCCGTAAGCGGTGGCCCAATGGTGTTGAGCAGTCATCGTTTTTCGAAAAGCAGTTGGCTGCCTCGGCTCCGGAGTGGCTGCCGCGCGCCAGTATTTCGCACCGGTCCGGGACGACGACGTATCCGATCATCGACAGTGTCGACGGGCTGGCCTGGATCGCGCAGCAGGCGGCGCTGGAAGTCCACGTGCCGCAGTGGAGGTTCGTTGCGCAGTGGACCCGCAGTAAGGCCGAAGAACTCAAGCCCGGTCCCGCAACACGATTGGTGTTCGACCTGGACCCGGGCGAGGGCGTCACGATGGCGCAGCTGGCCAAGGTGGCCCGCGCCGTCCGCGACCTGATCGCTGACATCGGGCTGACGACCTTTCCGCTCACCAGCGGCAGCAAAGGACTGCACCTCTACGCGCCACTGGAGAAGCCGGTGAGCAGCCGCGGCGCCTCGGTGCTGGCCAAACGTGTTGCCCAGCAATTGGAAACCGCCATGCCCAAGCTGGTCACGTCGACGATGACGAAGAGTCTGCGGGACGGCAAGATCTTCCTGGACTGGAGCCAGAACAACGGCGCAAAGACCACCATCGCGCCGTACTCGTTGCGGGGCCGCGAACATCCCACGGTCGCGGCACCGCGCACCTGGGACGAACTTGACGACCCGGGCTTGGGGCAGCTGCGTTACGACGAGGTGCTGGCCCGCGTCGCCCGCGACGGAGATCTGCTGGCGGCACTGGACGCCGACGCTCCCGTCGCGGACCGGCTGAGCAAGTACCGCAGCATGCGCGACGCGGCCAAGACGCCGGAGCCCGTTCCTCACGCTAAACCCACTGCGGGACAGGGAAATACATTCGTCATCCAGGAACACCATGCCCGCCGGCTACATTACGATTTCCGGCTGGAACGTGACGGCGTGCTGGTGTCGTGGGCTGTGCCGAAAAATCTGCCCGACACCACATCGGTGAACCATCTCGCGGTGCACACCGAGGACCACCCGCTGGAATACGGCAGCTTCGAGGGCGCCATCCCGAAGGGCGAGTACGGCGCCGGCAAGGTGATCATCTGGGACGCCGGCACCTACGAGGCCGAGAAGTTCAATGACTCCGCCGAAAAAGGTGAAGTCATCGTCAACCTGCACGGTAGCCGAATATCCGGTCGCTACGCGCTGATTCAAACCAACGGCGACCAATGGCTGGCACACCGGATGAAGGACCAGCAGGTATTCGACTTCGACGGGATAGCGCCCATGCTCGCCACTCACGGCTCCGTCGCGGCGTGCAAGGCGGGCCAGTGGGCGTTTGAAGGCAAATGGGACGGCTACCGACTGCTGGTCGAAATCGACCACGGCACCCTGCGGGTCCGGTCCCGGCGCGGCCGCGAGGTCACCGACGAATATCCCCATTTACGTTCGCTGGCAAAAGATCTGGCCGATCATCATGTCGTGCTCGACGGCGAAGCCGTGGTCTTGGACGCCGGTGGGGTGCCGAGCTTTCACGCGATGCAGAACCGCGGCCGGGGTAGCCGCGTGGAATTCTGGGCCTTCGATGTGCTGTATCTCGACGGGCGTTCCCTGCTGCGGGCCCGCTATCGAGACCGCCGAAAGTTATTGGAAACACTGGGAAGTGGCAGTGAACTCATCGTCCCCGAGTTGCTGCCGGGTGACGGCAAGCAGGCGCTCGAGCATTCCGGCAAGCGTGGGTGGGAGGGTGTGGTCGCCAAGAAGCGCGACTCCACCTACCAGCCGGGCCGACGCTCGGCGTCCTGGATCAAGGACAAGCATTGGAACACCCAGGAGGTCGTCATCGGCGGCTGGAAGGCCGGGGAGGGCGGGCGTAGCAGCGGCATCGGCTCGCTGCTCATGGGCATTCCGGTCGACGGCGGCCTGCACTTCGCGGGTCGCGTCGGTACCGGGTTCACCGAGCGTGACCTGGCGAACCTGAAGAAGACCCTGGCGCCGCTGCACACTGACCAATCTCCCTTCACCCCAACGCTTCCCCGCAGCGAGGCCCGCGGCGTGACCTACGTCGAGCCGGTCCTGGTCGGTGAGGTGCGCTACAGCGAATGGACCCCGGACAACCGGCTGCGCCAATCGAGTTGGCGCGGGCTGAGGCCGGACAAGGAACCAAGTGAGGTGGTACGCGAATGAAATGGCTGACCTACCGCGATGCCGGCGGGCAGCGGGCCGGTGTGCTGTCCGGCGACGAGATCCATGCTGCTCCACCGGGGGTGACCCTGCTGGACCTGGTCGGTCGCGGGGAAGACGGCCTGCGGCAGGCCGGCGAGGAGGCGTTGCGGTGCGGCGCCGCCGCGCGGCTCGACGATGTGACATTGCTGGCGCCCATCCCGAACCCGCCGTCGATCCGTGACTCGCTGTGCTTCCTGGACCATATGCGCAATTGCCAGGCGGCCCTGGGTGCCGGGCGTGAACTCGGCGATACCTGGTATCGCATACCGGCCTTCTATTTCGCTTGTCCGGCAACAGTTCTGGGGCCTTACGACGATGCGCCGATGGCGCCCGGAAGTGCCTGGCAGGACTTCGAATTGGAGATTGCCGTGGTCATCGGGACCGGCGGTAAGGACCTGACCGTCGACGAGGCGGAGCGGGCCATCATCGGTTACACGATCTTCAACGACTGGTCCGCGCGCGACCTGCAGCAGTTGGAGAGCCAACTGGCGATCGGGCAGGGCAAGGGCAAAGACAGCGGAGTCACGCTGGGCCCCTACCTCGTGACACCCGATGAGCTCGAGCGGTATCGCCAAGGCGGCAAGCTCGACCTGCAGGTCACCGCGCTGGTCAACGACGACGTGATCGGCTCCGGCTCGACGGCCCAAATGGATTGGAGCTTCGGCGAAGTCATCTCCTACGTCTCACGCGGTGTAGCGCTCATGCCCGGTGACGTCATCGGCTCCGGTACGGTGCCCACCTGCACGCTGGTCGAGCATCTCAGCCTGGCCGATCTGGAATCCTTCCCGGGCTGGCTGCGTGACGGTGACGTCGTCGCGCTGCGGGTGCAGGGTTTGGGGGAGACGCGCCAGACCGTTCGGGCCAGCATCCCGCCCCACCCGTTGGCTCCCCGGCCCAATCCGGCAGCCGCGCCCGCGCCGAACCGGGTCAACCGGGCGCCGGCGCGGGTGCCCTACACCCGCGGGCTGCACGAGGTCGGTGATCGGGTGTGGGCGTGGACATTGCCGGACGGGGGCTACGGCTGGAGCAACGCCGGTCTGGTCAGCGGTGACGGCGCTTCACTATTGGTCGACACCCTCTTCGACCTGGCGTTGACCCGCGAAATGCTGACGGCCATGGGCCCACTCACCGAGCGGGCGCCGATCACCGACGCGCTGATCACCCACTCCAACGGCGACCACACCCACGGCAACCAACTGCTCGACGCGTCGGTGCGGATCATCGCCGCGCAGGGCACGGCCGACGAGATCGAGCACGGGATGGCACCCGCCATGCTGGCCATGGTGCAGACCGCCAATCTCGGACCCGTGGCGACGCCGTACACGCGAGACCGGTTCGGGCCCTTCGACTTCAGTGGCATCCAGGTGCGCAACGCCGACCAGACCTTCGAGCGTGAGCTGTCCATCGAGGTCGGCGGCCGGCGGATCGAGCTGCTGAATCTGGGTCCGGCGCACACCGCGGCGGACTCCGTGGTGCATGTGCCCGACGCCGGGGTGCTGTTCGGTGGCGATCTGCTGTTCATCGGCTGCACCCCGATCGTGTGGGCGGGCCCGATCGACAACTGGATCGCGGCCTGCGATGCGATGATCGCGCTGGACGCCGCGACGGTGGTACCCGGGCACGGTCCGGTGACGGACCCGGATGGGATCCGTGCTGTCCGTGGCTATCTCGTGCACGTTGCCGATCAGGCCAAGGCCGCACATGACAGGGGTCTGTCGTGGGCCCAGGCCGCGGACACCATCGATCTCGGCGAGTACGCTACCTGGCTGGACGCCGAGCGAGTGGTAGTCAACGTCTACCAGTGCTATCGCGAACTCGACCCGGACACACCGCAATTGGAGACGATGGCGTTGCTGGTGATGCAGGCCGAATGGTTGGCCAAACGCTCTTAGCCGCGAGACTGTAACTGGCGACGCGTATCCCGGGAGCGGCCGTCGGTAGTTACAGTCTCGCGGCCTAACGCGTGGCTGTCACGAAGCCGATGTGCCTGTTCGGCGGATAACGGCGTCGCATACGGTTTCGCTATGCCTGCCGTGGAATTGGAAACTCTCGAGGACAACATCGCCTGTATCACCCTGAACCGCCCGCAGCGCCTCAACGCGATTGACGGGTCGTTGATCGACGGCGTAGACGCCGCCTTGGACGTGCTCAACAGCGGTCAGTACCGGGTCGCGATCATCACCGGTGCCGGACGCGGATTCTGCGCCGGCGCCGATTTGAGCGGCACCGGCCAGCCCTGGACCAGGCCCGCCGGCCCGGAAACTCCGGCGTTCAAGGTCAACTACGACGCGCAGGTGCGGCTGGCCGGCCTCTACACCCGGATCTACGAACTGAACATCCCCGTGATCGCGGCGGTCAACGGCGTCGCGGTCGGCGGCGGCCTGGCGTTCACGTTGGTCAGCGACATCCGGGTGGCGTCGCAGCAGGCCCGCTTCGGGTCGGTGTTCATCAAGGCCGGCTTCTCCTCGATGGACATGGGCACCAGTTACCTGCTGCCGAAAATCGTCGGTGCGGGCGTGGCGCGCGAGCTGATGCTGACCGGCCGGATCATCGACGCCGACGAGGCTTACCGCATCAAGCTGGTGCACGAGGTGGTCGCGCCGGACGACCTGATGCCTGCGGCGTTGCGCAAGGCCCGCGAGATCGCCGCGAATAACGCTTATGGCGTGTGGCAGACCAAGATTGGGTTGAACGCCGCGCTGGACGCCCCCAGTCTGCGGCACGCCATCGAGATCGAGAACCGCACTCAGATCCTCAGCGGCTTCACGAACAACCCGGTCGAGGCCGCCAAGGCGCACATGGAGAAGCGGGCTCCGCACTGGGATCCGCTGTGACGGTCAGACCTTCGCGATGACGTTCTCCGCGAACCACTCCAGGTTGCGGATCTTGTCTTCGAGCGGCTCGGTGTCGGTTCCCATGATGTAAGGGATGCGGAACCCGACGATGGCGTCGGTGACGCCCTTGTCCTCCAGTCGCTTGACGCCGTCCACGGTGAAACCGTCGGCCGAGATCACGTGAATCTGGAACGGGCCCGTCTTGCCCGCCTCCTCGCGGTACCGCTTGAGCTTGGCGAGCAGCGCGTCCAGTTCCTCCGGGTCACCGCCGCCGTGCATCCAGCCGTCCAGCCGCGCGGCGCGTTTCAGCGCGGCGTCGGCGTGCCCGCCGATCAGGATCGGGATCGGCTCGGTGGGAGCCGGTGTCATCTTCGTCTTGGGGATGTCGTAGAACTCGCCGTGGAATTCGAAGTAATCGCCTGAGGTGAGGCCCTGGATGATCTCGATGCACTCGTCCATGCGCTTGCCGCGCTTGGCGAACGGGACACCCAACAGCTCGTAGTCCTCGACCCAGGGGCTGGTGCCCACCCCGAAGCCGACCCGGTTGTTGGTCAGCGCGGCCAGCGATCCGATCTGCTTGGCCACCAGCGCCGGCGGCCGGATGGGCAGCTTGAGGACGAAGAAGTTGAAGTGCAGCTTCGTCGTCACCGCGCCCAATGCCCCTGTCAGCACGAAGGTTTCGATGAACTCCTTGCCGTCCAGAAATTCGCGATTGCCGTCGGGCGTATACGGATACTTCGAGTCGGACTCGAAGGGGTAGGCGATGCTGTCGGCGATCGTCATCGCGTGGTACCCGGCCGCCTCAGCGGCCTGGGCCAGCGGGATGTAGTACCGGTAGTCGGTCATCGCCTCTGCGTAGGTGAACCGCACGTCATCCGCCTTCCTTGTGGGGGCCGTCACACGACACTAGAACGTGTTCTAGTTTGGCTTGCGGGCGGGGTCCTACACAACGGGATGGAGCGACCCGGCTACAGCTGATTCTCGGGGCCGATAACGGCCCAGACCGTCTTGCCCGACGCCGTCGGCGTGCTGCCCCAGGCGCGCGACAGCGCGTCGACGATCGCCAGCCCCGACACATCGATGCCTTTGTCCGGCGACGGCAGCCGCACGGCCGCCGAAGTGCTCTCGTCGGATACCGCGATCGTCGCGGTTTCGCCGTCGGTCTCGATCCGCATCTTCGGAACGCTGCCGGTGTGTTCGAGCACGTTTTCCACGAACACGTTGACGACGACCAGCGCGACTGGGATCAGCCCGGATTGCTTCCATTCGGTCAGCCACTCGCGGACCAGCCGGCGTGATTCGCGCAGACTGGTCAGGTTCGCGGGCAACACGGAATCGGCCCGCTGGATGGTCTGACGGGTGAGCTTGCCGAGCGCTTTGATAGCCGCCTTTTCCGTCGAGTAGACCGGCATGAAGCGCGCAACCTCGCTGCGGGTGAGCGCATCGCGGGTCGTGCGCTGCGCGCTGACCAGCACAATCGGAACCCTTGTCTGAGTGCCCAGCTGCAAGTGGGCACTGATGAAGGCCGACCATGCCGACTCCGCGGGCACCTTGAGTTCGCTGATGTTGACGATGACGGCCGTCGGCTCGTCCAGCGTTGCCTTTGAGATGCTCTCGCGCAGCGCCCCGAAGTTGCTGGCGTCAAGCACGCCGCCGACGGTCAGGACGGCGATCGAGTCTTCCGTCCGAGTCGCAACGGCCAGCGAGCTCGGCGACTCAGCTACCGCACTCACGAGAGGCACTCCTTTCCGTCTAGGACATTATCCCTGCTTATCGCGCTCCGTGATGCAGCGGTTTGTGGGCGCGTGTCCTAATTGCGGTTAGGGCACACGAATCCTAGCGCGGTCGGAAAGTAACCGAACGTATCGATCCGGCATTCCATCTCCTGCTCCCTTGAATTCCCATCCGGCAAACCGAATCAGGAACCGCCCCCCGGCGGCAGAGACTTCTCACGTTAGTTCAGTGGCATCGATGCCACCAGACGAGAGAATCGGAGCCGTCAGGAATTCGTCATTGCAAAGGGGGGAGTACCCACACCGGCCACCGCGTGGGTGCCCCACGGTGTCTGTTCGACGATGCGGGCCGCCGCGCTGCGTTCGCCGACCGTCAGCGTCGCCGTACGGATCTGCTTGAACGCTTCGTCCGGCAGGGGCTGGGCCGGGGAGCCGAAGAGCGTTCCCTGCCAGTGGTAACGGCCGTCGATCGGATCGAGGCGCCCGGCCAGCCGCACCCGTACCGGAAGGGACGTGCCGGCGATGGTCAGCGTCGCGCCGCCGTCGTATATCGCATCGTCGGCCGCACCGGATGACAAATCGAACGCGGAGGTCACCCGAAATGGCGGGGTGGGCTGGAAATGTGCGCGTTCGTTGAAGACTTGCTGACTACTGCGCAATACCTCGATACGGGGGCTCTCGCTGCGTTTGCACAACGCGAGGCACTCGACGACATAGCGCGTTTGCGCGACGACATCGGGCCCGGTGATCGTGAAGTAGTTAGGGAAACCGTGTATCGCTACGCCCAGAAAGGGCTCGGTGCCGTCGGCCCAGTTGTGCTCGAGCGATAATCCGCCGCTACCGATCAGCGCGGGCGCCTGATCGCTGATGGTGAACCCGGTGCCGTAGATGATCGCGTCGGCGCGGTGGTCGACACCATCGCTGGTGCGAATGCCCGACGCGGTGATCGCGGCGATGGGCGACGCCACGCGTGTGGGTCGAGATTGGCTGCGGCCCAAGGATGCCAGGGCTTTGCGGCGCAGCCACCGCCTGACACGGGTTGGCGGCAAGGGCATTTCGGCGACGATCCGGCGCGGCGGGTGCGCGAAGACGGTGACCGAGGCCGCCGCCGCGGTCAGCCGCGGCAGGTGGTGGCCGGCGGTGGAGTCGGTGCCGACGACCGCGATGTGCTTGCCGGTCGGATCGAAATCGGCGTCCCACTGCGCCGCGTGAAACGAGATACCGCGAAAGTCATTGCGCCCGGCCAGCTCTGGCGTCCATGCGACGAACATCGATCGATCGACCGCGACGACCGCCCGGGCGTGCAGCGTCTCGCCCGCGGCGGTGCGCAACTCCCAGGCGTGGGTGCCGTCGTCGAATCGCGAGCTGACCACCGGGGATTCATCGAGGACGACGACGTCGGTGAGGCCCACCGCGAGCAGTTCGGTCGCGACACCGTGGCTGGGCGCTCCCGCGCCGATAACGATGACCTGCGTCGGGCTCACAGAAAGCCGGTGCGCTTCCAAGCGCGACGCGCGATCGGGCCCAGCAGGCCGATCTCGGTCAAAAACGCTGCGAGCGGGGCGAATCCGGCTGCCTGGACGTCGTTGCGGTGCGGGCTGCTGCGCGCGATGGCCCGCGCCCGTGCGGGATCCAGCCCGGTCCGCGCGTAAGGGATCGGATTGCTGAACAGAAAACGGAAGAAATCCCCGCCGAGCCCGTTGATGTTGGCCATGAAGAATTTGTTGAATCGCGGCATGGTCTGTGCGCGCTTGCGGGCGCCGTCGCGGGCGAACTGGATATGGCGGGCCTCTTCGGTGACGTGAATACGCATGAGCCGCTGAATGATTGGCTGCAATTCCGGATCGTCCATCATCTGGCGTTGCAGTGAATCGAAGATCTCTTCACCGATCAGGGCGGCTATCCACAGCATCGAGCCACGCTGGAAAAACAGTGGCAGCGTGTTGATGATCATCCGGTGCAGCCGCCGGGGGCGTACCGGCTTGGCGCCGATGCGCTCGATGGCTTTGCCGAACATCACCATGTGCCGGGTTTCGTCGCCCAGCTCGGTCAGCTTGTAGTGCGTGGACCGGCTTGTCGGGTCCTCGTGCAGGATCGTGCGCAGCAGTGACTGGTTGAGCATGTTCTCGAACCAGATTCCGGCCGACAGCGTATTGACCAGTTCCTGGCGGGACAGCTCGATTTGTTGCTCACGGCTCATCTCGTCCCACATCGGCGTGTGGTACAGCGAGACCAGCCGGGGCGGCAGATAGAACTTGTCCGGGTCCAGCGGGGCATCCCAGTCGATGTCGACGATCGGCTCGTAGGACTTCTTGACGGAGCCTTTCAGTAACCGCTCCGAGAACTCTTCACGACTCGGCCCGCCCGGCCTCACCGCAGCGGTCACAGCGCCGCTCCTCCTCATCGCTTCGCCCTGCATCGTCTCGGCGCGGGTCATCGCTGGCGTCCCTTCATCGGGTGCTTCAGACGGTACCCATGGTACTGGGTACTTGCGACCCCGACTAGGTGTTCGAGGTTGCGATTCGGCAATGTGGCGGGGAACGAGGCATGAGGAGGTAGCGGGTGAGTCGGCATATCCACGTGATCGGCATTGGCGCCGGCGACCCCGACTACGTGACCATGCAGGCGATCGAGGCGCTCAACGACACCCAGGTGTTCTTCGCGGCGGACAAGGGCCAGGCGAAAAGTGATCTGGTCGCGCTGCGACGGGAGATCTGCGCGCGGTTCATCCGCGAACCCGGCTATCGCTTCGTGGAATTGCCCGATCCGAAGCGGTCCAGCCCGGGCGACGAGCAGGGCCAGTACCGGGACGCGGTCGCCGATTGGCACGCGGCACGTACCCGGATCTGGGCGCAGGCCATCGCCACCGAGCTGGGCCCAGACGGCGTCGGGGCGTTCCTGGCCTGGGGGGATCCGTCGCTGTACGACAGCACGCTGCGGATTCTGGACGCGGTCGTGGCCGAGATCGACTTCACCTTCGACGTCATCCCGGGCATCACCGCCGTCCAGGCGCTGACCGCCCGGCACCGCATCCCGCTCAACGACGTCGGCGAACCCGTGCTGATCACCACCGGCCGCCAGCTACGCACCCACGGGATGACGGGCTCGACGGTGGTGATGCTCGACGCGGACTGCTCGTTTGCGGCCTGCCCCGCCGACACCCGGATCTGGTGGGGCGCCTACCTGGGTACCGACGACGAGGTGCTGGTCGCGGGCACCGTCGGCGAGGTGGGGTCGCGCATCGTGGCGCTGCGTTCGCAGGCCCGCGAACGGCACGGCTGGATCATGGATACCTACTTATTACGGCCATCCTGAGTTCGATGGACACGTCACAGCTGCGGTCGGCAAACTGAATAGATGCCCGAACTGCCCGAGATCGAAGCGCTCGTCGACCATCTGCGGCGCCATGCCGTCGGCTCGACGATCGGCCGCGTCGATGTCGGGGCATTGTCGGTCCTGAAAACCTTCGATCCGCCGATCAGCGCGCTGCACGGCCTCACCGTCACCGGGGCCAACCGGTGGGGGAAGTATCTGGGGCTGCAGGCCGGCCATCTGTTGTTGATCGCCCACCTTTCCCGCGCGGGCTGGTTGCGCTGGTCGGACAAGTTGGCCGCGGCCCCGCTGCGGCCCGGTAAAGGACCCATCGCGCTGCGCGTGCACCTGGGCACGCCGGGCGAGGCGCCGGGCTTCGACCTCACCGAGGCCGGCACCCAGAAGCGGCTGGCCGTGTGGCTTGTCGACGACCCGGAGGTGGTGCCGGGCATCGCCGCGCTGGGCCCGGACGCCCTGGATCTGGGCGTCGACGACCTGGCCGTGGTGCTGGCCGGCAATACCGGGCGGATCAAGACCGTCATCACCGACCAGAAGGTGATCGCCGGAATCGGCAACGCCTACAGCGACGAAATCCTGCATGTCGCCAAGATGTCGCCGTTCGCCACGGCCGGAAAGCTGACGCGCGAACAGCTCGTCACCCTGCACGACGCGATGATCTCGGTGCTGACCGACGCGGTGAACCGCTCCGTCGGCCAAGGCGCGGCGATGCTCAAAGGGGAGAAGCGCTCCGGGCTGCGGGTGCACGCCCGCACCGGGCTGCCCTGCCCGGTGTGTGGCGACACCGTGCGGGAAGTGTCGTTCGCGGACAAGTCTTTCCAGTACTGCCCGACGTGTCAGACCGGCGGCAAGGTGCTGGCCGATCGGCGGATGTCACGGCTGCTCAAGTAGCCGATCGTGGCGAACTTGACACCTGTCGATATGCTGCCCGGGTGACACGCCAGAAGATCCTCATCACCGGGGCCAGTTCCGGCCTGGGCGCCGGCATGGCGCGTGCTTTCGCCGCCAAAGGGCGCGATCTGGCGCTGTGCGCCCGTCGCACCGACCGGCTCGATGAGCTGAAAGCCGAGCTCTCGCAGCAGTATCCGTCGATCAAGGTCGCGGTGGCCGCGCTGGACGTCCGGGAGCACGAGCAGGTGCCGAAGGTGTTCGCGGAGCTCAGCGACGAGTTGGGCGGCATCGATCGCATCATCGTCAACGCCGGGATCGGCAGCGGGGCGCCGCTGGGAAGCGGCAAGCTGTGGGCGAACAAGAAGACCATCGAGACCAACCTGCTGGCCGCGCTCGTGCAGATCGAAACCGCTCTCGAGATGTTCAACAAGAGCGGCTCGGGCCACCTGGTGCTGATCTCGTCGGTCCTCGGCAACAAGGGCGTCCCCGGCGTCAAAGCCGCCTACTGCGCAAGCAAAGCCGGACTGACGTCGCTGGGCGAGTCGCTGCGCGCCGAGTACGCCAAGGGCCCCATCAAGATTTCGTCGATCGAGCCCGGTTACATCGAGTCGGAGATGACCGCGAAATCGGCGAGCACAATGTTGATGGTGGACAACGAAACTGGCGTTCGGGCACTGGTGGCCGCGATCGAGCGCGAGCCCGGCCGCGCCGTGGTGCCGCGCTGGCCCTGGGCGCCGCTGGTGCAGCTGTTGCGGGTGCTGCCGCCGCCGCTGACCAAACCCTTCGCCTGATTCAGTGCGGTACGGGTGTGTAATGTGTTGCGTCGCTGGTGAATTCGGGCTTACCGTAGGTCTTTAGCCGCAGCTTGAGCAGCCCGATCACGTAGGCGTCCGTGATGTCCCGAAGCACGGGGATGCGACTGGCGTGGCTGACCGCGGTGAACCGTCCGAGGATGAACGGCGCGGTCAGCGCGATGCGCAGCAGATCCGTCGGGTCGAGGCAGACGCCCATGGCCTCAGCGACGTCGCGATTGCCGCCGCAGAACGTGCGCACGAAAGTGAACTTGCTGAAACTCTTTTCGACCGCGTCGGCGCAGCGGTCGAACAGCGTGGTGTCGGGGCGCAGATACGCGGCCATGGTGCCGCGCACCAGCTCCTGGCAGATCTTGTCGAATCCGTGCCGCAGCAATGCCGAGCGCGCATGCATGACGTGGATGATGTCGGCGGGTTCGGCCGGCAGCAGTTCTTCCGGCAGGCCGAGCAGAAAGCAGCGATACCGGGCGAATTCGACGACGGCACGTTCTTCGGCGGTGAATTCGGTGCGGCCTTGCTGTCTTGCCTTGCGCGCCAACAGATACTGGCCGATCATCCCGGCCGGCATCTGGTCGACCTGCGGCACCGGCATACCGTAGATGGCGACGTCCCACTTGTCGGATTTCTTCAGCGCGTTGTAGCGGACCATCGAGTGCATCAGCCGGACCATCGCCGCGGCTTCGAATCCGGGGCCGTAGCGGTCCAGTGCACCGGGCAGGGTGGTGACGGCGAAGAAGCTGGCCGTCTCGTTGACCCGTCGGGCGGCCCGCTTGCCCGAGAGGGCTCCGGTCAGAGCCATCGGCAGCGCGGCGTAGGTGTTGGTGAACGTCGCGACGAAGGCACCGCGGGTGATGAATGGGGCCAGCAGCGCCGCCGGAATGCGTTCTTGCCGAGCACCTTCGCGCACCAGGTCGAAGTCGATCCACCGCGGGGTCGCCTCCATCGCGGCGATGAACGACACCAGCTCGGGGGGTGCGTCGGGCACCGCGTCGAGCCCGTGGCGGCAGGCCGTCTTGAGCATGTCGATCAGGTGCGTGACGCTGTGCGTGTTCATCAGCGCCGCATAGGGATCGGCGACCACATCGCCGAGTAAGGTCGCCGTGCTCATCAACTCGACGACGCGGTCGTCCTGCAGGATCGGCTCCCGGTCGGCGACCCACGCGGGCAGAGCCGTGTCGACGTCGGGCTCGGTGGCCAGGCGATCGGGCCGCTGGTCGAAGTCGAAGTTGCCGTAGAGCTCGGGCTGCAGATCGCGCTGGCTACGGACCCTCTCCGCGAGTTCGGGGTAGTACGTGACCATCACAACCTCCGCTAACTAACAGTTAGTGAGTAATACTCACAATTTGTTAGTTATGCTGTCAAGCGTGACTGTGGTCAGCCCCAAGCGGCGCATGACCGCCGAGGAGCGCCGCGAGCAGATCCTCGACGTCGCGCATGCGATCGTCGACGCCGAAGGCTTCCACGCGGCGACGCCACAACGCATCGCGGCCCAAGCCGGTATCGACCGGTCGTTGATCTATCAGAAGTTCGGCGACTTGGCCGGGCTGTTCGTCGAGCTGATCGACCGCGAGGCGGCGCGGGCCGGCGCCCAGTTCGCCGAGGCGATCTCTGGACTGGAAACCGTCGCCGAAGATCAGTCGCTCGTGCTTGCGTTCGACGGGGTGCTGGCCGCCGTCGACGCCCACCCGGCGACGTGGCGGCTGTTTATGTTCCCGCCGCAGGGCGCGCCGCCGCAGTTGTATGCCCGCCTGGCCCAGTCCGAAGCCGTCGTGCTCGAGTTCTTCGTCCGCGAACTGCTGCGCATCAACCCGCAGGTGCACGATCCCGAATACACGGCCCGGATCCTGCACGCCTCCGGTCGCGAACTGCTGCGACTACACCTGTCTGACCCGCAGACCGCGACCGTGGAACGGCTTCGCACCTTTGTGCGGCGACTCGGGTCCGACGTGATGAGCCCGACTGCCGCAGACGCCTAGCTGACTCGTCCGCGTTCGGTCCGGTAACGACGAACCAGGGCGTCGGTCGAGCTGTCCGACTGTGGCGCCGGGGAGGTGTCGCTGGTAAGCACCGGAAGCAGCGCCTTGGCCTGTGTCTTGCCCAGCTCGACACCCCACTGATCGAACGAGTCGATGCCCCACACCACGCCCTCGGTGAACACCTGATGCTCGTACAGTGCGATCAGCTGTCCCACCACCGACGGCGTAAGCCGTTCGGCCAGAATCGAAGTCGACGGCCGGTTGCCGGGCATGACCTTGTGCGGCACCACGTCGGCGGGCGTGCCCTCGGCGGCGATCTCCTGCGCGGTCTTGCCGAATGCCAGCACCTGGGTCTGCGCGAAGAAGTTGCTCATCAACAGGTCGTGCATGCTGCCGGTGCCTTCGATGGTGGGCAGGTCGTCGGTGGGTTGGCTGAAGCCGATGAAGTCGGCCGGTATCAACCGGGTGCCCTGGTGCAGCAATTGGTAGAAGGCGTGCTGACCGTTGGTTCCTGGTTCGCCCCAATAGATTTCACCGGTATCGGTGGTAACCGGTGTGCCATCCGCACGCACCGACTTGCCGTTGGATTCCATGGTCAGCTGTTGCAGGTAGGCGGCGAAGCGGGCCAGGTCGTTGGAGTAGGGCAGCACGGCGCGGGACTGGGCGTTGAAGTAGGTCGAGTACCACAGCCCGATCAGGCCCAGCAGGGCGGGCGCATTGGACTCCAGCGGCGCGGTTCTGAAGTGCTCGTCGACGATGTGGAATCCGGACAGGAAATCGGCGAAGGCCTCCCGGCCGATCGCGGCCATCACCGACAGGCCGATCGCCGAATCGACCGAGTAACGTCCGCCGACCCAGTCCCAGAACCCGAACATGTTGTCGGTGTTGATACCGAACTCGTCGACCAGGCGCTTGTTCGTCGAGACCGCGACGAAATGCTTCGACACCGCGGCGTCGCCGAGCGCGTCGGTCAGCCAGCGGCGCGCGGCCGTCGCATTGGTGAGCGTTTCCAGGGTCGAGAACGTCTTGGACGCGACGATGAAAAGGGTTGTCGCGGGGTCTAAATCGGCAAGCTTTGCAACCAGGTCCGCGGGGTCGACGTTGGAGACAAAACGTGCCGAAATTCCGGCGTCCACGTAATGGCGCAATGCCTGATACACCATCACCGGACCCAGATCCGAACCCCCGATGCCGATGTTGACTACGGTGCGAATTCGCTCGCCGGTGGCGCCGGTCCATTCGCCGCTGCGCAGCCGATCGGTGAAATCGCCCATCGCATCCAGCACGCTGTGGACGTCCTCGACGACATTTTGGCCGTCGACCACCAACTCGCTATCCCGGGGCAGCCGCAGCGCGGTGTGCAGAACCGCGCGATCCTCCGAGGTGTTGATGTGCACGCCGGAGAACATTTGATCGCGGCGCTCTTCGAGGTTGGCTGCGCGCGCCAGTTCGACCAGCAGCCGCAGCGTCTCACGGCTGACGCGGTGCTTGCTGTAGTCGATGTAGAGGTCGCCGACCGTCACCGCCAGATCGCGACCGCGATCGGGGTCGTCGTCGAAGAGTTGGCGCAGGTGGGTTTCGCCGATTTGCTCGTGATGCCTACGCAGGGCGTCCCACGCCGGAGTGGCGGTGATGTCGGGGATGGTGAGCACGGAGGTCATGGTTCGACCCTAGTGCCGAGTCACCGGCCACAGCCACCGCTGGCGGGCAGCACGATTCGCCGCGGGAATAGCAGAAATTCGCGGTAAAAAATCCTCGGTGTCGGGGATTGTCAGTGGCCGAGCCGGCCCCGGCCCAGGCGCAGCAGCAGCATCGCCAAGTCCTTGCCCTCCGGGCCGAGCTCGCTGTAACGCTGGATGACCTTCATCTCCCGGCTGTGAACCAGGCGCGTCCCCCCGGACGCCATCCGGGCACGGCCGATCTCCCGCGAAACTTCGGCACGCCTTCTGACGGCCGCAAGAATCTCGGCATCCAGCCGGTCGATCTCAAGGCGCAACTCTTCAATGTTCGCCAACTGTTCAATGTCGATCATCTCGACGCTCATCCCTGCTACCCCCGTGTTGTTTTGTGTTGTTCTTTTCGTCTTGTTCGCTATTCGGCTTGAAAACGTTTCTCGCTCTGGAAAAAGTTCGAGCCCTGAATCCGGAAGGCGGACCACAGGGCTCTAGCAATCACAGCTAGACCATGGGCACCGCGGGCCGGTACCCACAGAAAAATCGGCGACGCCACTCGAGGATCGAGAGGCGGCGATGGAGCTGCGTATTGTCCATGTAACGAGTGTGCCACACCCACGGACACGCGGGAGCAAAACGAAAAGTTGATCCCGTTCGACCCCGCAATGCGGCCGTGGCCTGGGCACTTGCCGTCGGTGGTCGGCGGTAAATTGAGGCGGACATGACTGTGCACGCAACCGATGCCAAGCTCGCCGCCGAGATAGACCAGCTGCTCGACGGACTCAATCCGCAACAACGCCAGGCCGTCGTCCACGAGGGCTCGCCACTGCTGATCGTGGCCGGCGCGGGCTCCGGGAAGACCGCGGTGCTGACGCGCCGCGTGGCCTATCTGGTCGCCGCACGCGGCGTCGGGGTCGGGCAGATTCTCGCGATCACCTTCACCAACAAAGCCGCCGCTGAGATGCGCGAACGGGTGGTGCGGCTGGTCGGCAACCGCGCTCGCGCGATGTGGGTGTCCACCTTTCATTCGACGTGCGTTCGCATCCTGCGCAACCAGGCCTCCCTGATCAAGGGTCTCAATTCGAACTTCTCCATCTACGACGCCGACGACTCGCGGCGCCTGCTGCAGATGATCGGGCGCGACATGGGTCTGGACATCAAGCGGTACTCGCCGCGACTG
Organism: Mycobacterium ahvazicum; assembly: GCF_900176255.2. Taxonomy (GTDB): domain Bacteria; phylum Actinomycetota; class Actinomycetes; order Mycobacteriales; family Mycobacteriaceae; genus Mycobacterium; species Mycobacterium ahvazicum. Next base: position 346,900 of record NZ_FXEG02000005.1, on the reverse strand, counting down.
CTCGCCGTCGGGATCTCCAACCTGAAGAACGAACTGATCGATCCGGACCAGGCTGTGGCCAAACTCACGGACGAATCCGATGACTTGGCTCACACCGTCGCCTCGGTTTACAGCGAATACCAACGCCGGCTGCGCGCGGCCAACGCGCTGGACTTCGACGATTTGATCGGCGAGACCGTCGCGGTGCTGCAGACCTTCCCGCAGATCGCTCAGTACTACCGCCGCCGGTTCCGCCACGTTTTGGTCGACGAATACCAGGACACCAACCACGCCCAATATGTGCTGGTGCGGGAATTGGTCGGGCGCTGGGACGCCAATTCGTCCGACGACGACGTGCCGCCCGCGGAATTATGTGTGGTCGGCGACGCGGATCAGTCGATCTACGCGTTCCGGGGCGCCACCATTCGCAATATCGAGGAGTTTGAACGCGACTACCCCGACGCCACCACCATTCTGCTGGAGCAGAATTACCGCTCGACGCAGAACATACTTTCGGCGGCCAATTCGGTGATCGCGCGCAACTCCGGGCGCCGGGAGAAGCGGCTGTGGACCGACGCCGGTGAAGGGGAGTTGATCGTCGGCTATGTCGCCGACAATGAGCACGACGAGGCCCGGTTCGTCGCGCAAGAAATTGACGCGCTCGCCGAGCAGGGCGAAATTACCTATAACGATGTGGCCGTCTTCTACCGCACCAACAATTCGTCGCGGTCGCTCGAGGAGGTGTTCATCCGCGCCGGCATCCCGTACAAGGTTGTCGGGGGGGTGCGCTTCTACGAGCGCAAGGAAATCCGCGACATCGTCGCCTACCTGCGGGTGCTGGACAACCCCGGCGATGCGGTCAGCATGCGGCGCATCCTCAACACCCCGCGCCGGGGTATCGGCGACCGCGCCGAGGCGTGCGTGGCGGTCTACGCCGAGAACACCGGCGCCAGCTTCGCCGACGCGTTGGTCGCGGCCGCCGAGGGTAAAGTTCCGATGCTCAATTCCCGTGCGGAGAAGGCGATTTCGGGATTCGTCGAGCTGCTCGACGAGTTGCGGGGCCACCTCGATGACGACCTCGGCGATCTGGTCGAGGCGGTGCTGGAACGGACCGGATACCGTCGGGAGCTGGAGTCCTCGACCGATCCGCAGGAGTTGGCCCGGCTGGACAACCTCAATGAACTCGTCAGCGTCGCACACGAATTCAGCATTGACGAGGCCTTAGAAACCGGGGGAGCCGCCGCGCTCGATGAGGCGCCGGAGGACGAAGACGTGCCCGAGACCGGTGTGCTGGCGCAATTCCTGGAACGGGTGTCACTTGTCGCCGATACCGACGAGATTCCCGAGCATGCGGCCGGCGTGGTGACGCTGATGACGTTGCACACCGCGAAGGGTCTGGAGTTCCCGGTGGTGTTCGTCACCGGCTGGGAGGACGGGATGTTCCCGCACATGCGGGCGCTCGACGACCCGACCGAGCTGTCCGAGGAGCGGCGGCTGGCCTACGTGGGCATCACCCGCGCCCGGCAACGGCTGTATCTGAGCCGGGCGATTGTGCGTTCCTCTTGGGGGCAGCCGATGCTGAACCCCGAATCGCGTTTCCTGCAAGAGATTCCGCAAGAACTGATGGAGTGGCGGCGCACCGCGCCGGCCCCGTCGTACAGCGCGCCGGTGAGCGGTGCCGGACGGTTCGGAACGCCGCGCGCGGCGCCCACCCGCTCCGGGGCAGGCAAGCGCCCGCTACTGGTGCTGGAGCCCGGCGATCGCGTGACCCACGACAAGTACGGGCTGGGTCGCGTCGAAGAAGTGTCCGGAGTCGGTGAATCGGCAATGTCGCTGATCGACTTCGGCAGCTCCGGGCGGGTCAAGCTGATGCACAATCACGCGCCGGTCAGCAAGCTCTGAACCATTGCGCCGAGCGTGCGGCCACAGCGAAAAGATGGCCGGCGGTTTCGCCATCGAAGCACGTTCGGTGAGACGGGCTTACCTCTGCAGCCAGCGGGTGGTCTGCGGGTGCATCGCCAACAGAACACTGGCGATCGGCAGCACCGGGAAGGCGTGCACGATCCAGGCGACGCGGGCCCCCGCGATGAAAACACCGCCGTAGGTCAGCACCGCGACCACCGCTCCGGTGATGATCAGGTAGCGGCCCAGCGCGCGACGTTGCAGCAGCATGATCACGCCGGTGATGGTGGCGGTCGCGAACACCAGCGCCAGGAACGCGATCGCGATGCAGAACAGGCGATCGGTCCGCCACCAGCCGGCGATCAGATCCGTGGCGACCACCGACGTGGCCCAGCCGCTGACGATGCTGACCGCGGCGGCCGCGGTGACCGTCCGGGGAGCCGGTTCATCGATCGGCCGGTCGGCCAGGCTGCTGCGCGCGGCCGCGCGCGTGGCTCCCTGATCGAGTGCGGCCGGGCCTGGCAGGTGCGTGGTGGGGTTGTCCGGGATCGAGGGCATCGGCCCGCTCGGGGCACGTCGAATGATCCGTGTTCGTGATTCGGCGGGCGGCTCAGTTGGTCCGGGGTCGTTCGGCGCGGTCACCTCAACCAGCGTAATTGCCGACGAAAATTCCTCGCTTGGCCAGCCATGGGACCGGGTCGATGCGTTCGGTGCCACCTTGGAGCACCTCGAAGTGCAAGTGTGGGCCGGTGGAATTACCCCGGTTGCCCATCGTGGCGATCTGGTCGCCGGCCATCACGCGCTGGCCCACACTGACCAGGGCGGTGTTGATGTGGCCGTACAGCGTGACGGTGCCGTCGGCGTGGAGCAGCTTGACCCACATGCCGTAGCCGGCGGTCGGGCCGGCGTCGATCACGACACCGTCGGACACCGCCACGATCGGCGTTCCGATCGAGTTGGCGAGGTCGATGCCGGCATGCAGCACGCCCCAGCGATAGCCGAAGTTCGACGTGAAGATCCCGTGGGTGGGCATCACGTACAGCGGTTGCTGCAGTCGCGCCTCGCGCTGGGCGCGGTCGTTGGCGAAAGCGACGCCCTTGGCGAGCTCCTGGTTGTGCAGGGCGTTGGCCGCCGGCTGGACCGCGATCACCTGGGCGCCGCGGGTCGCGTTGCCGCTCGATCCGCCGGTCAGGGCCGAGGCGTTGGCGGTCAGCACCGTCTCGGCCTTGGTGGTCTCGGCTTGGCTGGTCGCGGTGTGGGCCGCGGCGGCCGCCGCGCCCGCGGCCATCGCCGAGATCAGAACCCGGCCCTTGGCCGCACTGGTCGGCTGCTTGCGGTGCTGGCCGCTGCGGCGCACACCGCTGACGTCGATGTCGTCCGAGCCCGGGTCTGCGCCGAGCTTGAGGGCGAGCTGGGCCAGGCCCTCGTTCACGGCAGTGGCGGCCACCGTGGCGGGAGCCGCCAGCCGCAGCGGGGTCAGGTCGTCGATCTCGGCGAGGTCGTCGAGCTCGGGAGCGAGCAGCACCTGCGCTTCGTAATCGAACGTCGAGTCATTGCTGAGGTCCAGCTCGTCGAGCTCAACGGAGTCCGCGAAGTCCAGGTCGTTGAAGTCGAAGCCGTCCAACGGCAGGATCTCGGTGACTTCGTTCTGGTGCGGTTGCGCCCACAGGTCGCGATGATGGCGACCGGCTCCTGACAACGCAGGAGTACGCGCGAGACGGTGTTGGGACAAGCTGAAATGTCCTCGTATCGTGACCATAACGTTATCTGGACTTTAGGACGTTAACCGTTTACCGATCCGGCTGGCAACCTCGGGGACGGATTGTGAACTGGATCACGTTTGAGCTCTCCGGGCGTGTCGTGACCTGTGCCACATGGGTGGATGCGGCGGTAGGGGCCGTTTTGCGGGTGGATACAGTTCCACCGTGCGAGTCGCCGATTCCGGCACCGCCCAGCTGTAGGCCTTGCAAATAACTCGAGCGAAGACAGTGAGTTCATGGACCTTTTCGAGTATCAAGCGAAAGAACTGTTCGTTAAGCACAACGTACCTACTACGCCCGGTCGTGTAACCGACACCGCCGAGGGTGCGAAGGAAATCGCGACCGAGGTCGGTGCCCCCGTGATGGTCAAGGCGCAGGTCAAGGTCGGCGGCCGCGGCAAGGCCGGTGGCGTGAAATTCGCCGCGACACCCGACGACGCGTACGAGCACGCCAAGAACATCCTCGGCCTGGACATCAAGGGTCACATCGTGAAGAAACTGCTGGTCGCCGAGGCCAGCGACATCGCCGAGGAGTACTACATCTCGTTCCTGCTCGACCGCGCCAACCGCACCTACCTCGCGATGTGCTCGGTCGAGGGCGGGATGGAGATCGAAGAAGTCGCCGCCACCAAGCCCGAGCGGCTGGCCAAGGTCCCGGTGGACGCCGTGACCGGTGTCGACCTGGCGACCGCCCGGTCCATCGCCGAGCAGGGCCACCTGCCGGCCGAGGTGCTCGACGCCGCCGCGAACACCATCTCCAAGCTGTGGGAGCTTTTCGTCGCCGAGGACGCCACGCTGGTCGAGGTCAACCCGCTGGTGCGCACGCCCGACAACCAAATCCTGGCTCTGGACGGCAAGGTCACCCTCGACGCCAACGCCGACTTCCGGCAGCCCGGCCACGCCGAGTTCGAGGACCGCGACGCGACCGACCCGCTGGAGCTCAAGGCCAAGGAGCACGACCTCAACTACGTGAAGCTCGATGGCGCCGTCGGCATCATCGGTAACGGCGCGGGTCTGGTGATGTCGACGCTCGACGTCGTCGCCTACGCCGGGGAGAAGCACGGTGGGGTCAAGCCGGCCAACTTCCTCGACATCGGCGGTGGCGCCTCGGCCGAAGTGATGGCCGCGGGTCTCGACGTCATCCTGAACGACAAGCAGGTCAAGAGCGTGTTCGTCAACGTGTTCGGCGGCATCACCTCCTGCGACGCCGTCGCCAACGGCATCGTGACCGCGCTGAACATGCTCGGCGACGAGGCCAACAAGCCGCTCGTGGTCCGGCTCGACGGCAACAACGTCGACGAAGGCCGCCAGATTCTGGCGAAAGCCAACCACCCGCTGGTGATCCAGGCCGAGACCATGGACGCCGGTGCCGACAAAGCCGCCGAGCTGGCGAATAAGTAAGGGAGCCAAGCAATGTCTATCTTCCTGAACAAGGACTCCAAAGTCATCGTCCAGGGCATCACCGGCGGGGAGGGCACCAAGCACACCGCCTTGATGCTGAAGGCCGGCACCGCGGTGGTCGGTGGCGTCAACGCCCGTAAGGCCGGCACCACCGTGTCGCACGTCGACGCGAAAGGCAAGGACGTCGAACTTCCGGTGTTCGGCAGCGTCGCCGAGGCGATGAAGGAGACCGGCGCCAACGTGTCGGTCGTGTTCGTTCCGCCGAAGTTCGCCAAGGACGCCATCATCGAAGCCATCGACGCCGAGATTCCGCTGCTGGTGGTCATCACTGAGGGAATTCCGGTGCAGGACAGCGCATATGCGTGGGCCTACAACGTCCACAAGGGGCGCAAGACGCGGATCATCGGCCCGAACTGCCCCGGCATCATCACTCCGGGTGAGGCGCTGGCCGGCATCACCCCGGCCAACATCAGCGGCCCCGGCCCGGTCGGGCTGGTGTCCAAGTCCGGCACGCTGACCTACCAGATGATGTACGAGCTGCGTGATTTCGGCTTCTCGACCTCGATCGGTATCGGTGGTGACCCGGTGATCGGCACCACCCACATCGACGCGATCGAGGCGTTCGAGAAGGACCCCGAGACCAAGATCATCGTGATGATCGGCGAGATCGGCGGTGACGCCGAGGAACGGGCCGCCGACTACATCAAGGCCAACGTGTCCAAGCCGGTCGTCGGCTACGTCGCGGGATTCACTGCGCCGGAAGGCAAGACGATGGGCCACGCGGGCGCGATCGTGTCCGGCTCGTCGGGCACCGCGGCCGCCAAGAAGGAGGCCCTGGAGGCCGCCGGGGTCAAGGTGGGCAAGACGCCGTCGGAGACCGCGGCACTCGCCCGGGAGATCCTGCAGAGCCTGTAGTTCTTTCGAGACCGCGGTCGGGTCGCGAATTCGCGATCTGGCCGCGGTTTCGTTTTGGTCCCAGGCATCGATTAGCCTGTCGAACTAACAGTTGCCAGGAGGTTTGTCATGCCGGTGGATCCGCGTACTCCGGTGCTCGTCGGCGTCGGGCAGTTCACCGAGCGCATCGACGACCCCGACTATCGGGGCATGTCGGCGGTCGAGCTCGCGACGGCGGCCGTGGCCGAAGCGCTTGCCGACACCGGCGCCAAAGGCGTTGCGCAGGCCGTCGACACGGTATTCGCGCTGCGGCAGTTCGAGATCTCGGGACCGATGCCGGCCACGCTCGGCAAGTCGAACAACTACCCGCGTTCGGTGATGAATCGTCTCGGTGGCGACCCGGCCCGAGTGGTCCTCGAACCCGTCGGAGGACAGGGTCCGCAGAAACTGGTCACCGAGGCGGGCAACACGATCGCCGCGGGCGACGCCGACGTCGTGCTGATCATGGGCTCGGAGCCGGGATCGACGGCTCGCTTTTGGCGCCAGGCCGCCGAGAGCGGAAAAGCCAAGCCCAACTTCACCGAACACATCGAGGGTCAGCTGGAGGATCGCGGCCACCAGATCTTCAGCTACATCGACGATTACACGATCCAGCACGGCTTGACCGGGGCGCCCGTACAGTACGGGCTGATGGAGAACGCTCGTCGCGCGCGCCTCGGCCACAGCGTGGCGCGCTATCGGCGCGAGATGGCCGAGTTGTTCGCCCCGATGTCGAAAGTGGCTGCCAAGAACCCGCTTTCGTCATCGCCGCTTGAGCGCTCCGTCGACGAGATCATCACCGTGAGCGACGACAACCGGATGATCTGTGACCCGTACCCGCGGTTGCTCGTCGCCCGCGATCAGGTCAACCAGGGTGCCGCGGCGGTGCTGATGTCCGTGGCGGCGGCGTCCCGACTCGGGGTCGCGCAGGACAAGTGGGTTTATCTGCACGGCCACTCGGACATGATCGAGCAGGCGATGCTCGATCGCGTCGACCTCGGCGCCAGCCCCGCGGCGGTTCATGCGGCCCGAGAAGCGTTGCGGGTGGCCGGAATTGGCGTCGACGATATCGCCACCTTCGATCTATACAGCTGCTTCCCGTTCCCGGTGTTCGTCATTTGCGAAGCCCTGGGCATCGAGGGCGACGACCCGCGCGGCCTGACCCTGACCGGTGGATTGCCGTACTTCGGCGGCCCCGGCAACAGCTACTCGCTGCACGGTATCGCCGAGACAGTCACGCAAATGCGAGACAGGCCAGGGCAATTCGGCCTGGTCGGCGCCAACGGAGGCATCATGAGCAAGTACTCGGTCGGCATCTACTCGACCAGACCGGTGGACTGGCGCACCGACAACTGCGCGGCGCTGGAAAAGGAGATCGATGCGCTGCCGAAGGTCGAGGTCACGAAAACGCCCGACGGCGCGGCGAGGATCGAGACGTACTCCGTGCGCTACGACTGGCCGATCCGCACCGGCATCATCGTCGGCAGGCTCGCGGCGGACAACAGCCGGTTCATGGCCACCACCGACGACGAGGATCTCGTCGCGTTGATGTGCAACGACGATCCGCTGGGTGCGGAGATCTCGGTGTGGACGACCGACAACGGCAACCGGGCTTCGCTGGGGTAGGTACGGCGCCCGAGTTAACCGGCAACTGGCGCCGCATCGGCGGCGAGGTCGGCGCCAGATACGCTGCGCGCCAAGTCCATGAGGCCATCCACACTGAGCTGCGGCTGGATGCCTGAGGTTCCCGCCAGGCCGGGTGCGCTCATGCCCGGCGGCGCGATTGCGCCGGGAGTCGCCGCTGCCGGCGCGACAGGGACAACAGACGAGCCGGTGGACGTGATGCTGAGATGACCCGCGGCGATCGCGGCTTGGATTCCGGCAGTGTCGGTGGCGCTAGCGGTCACGATGCCGCTGTGGATGCTGGTGACGGCTCCCCCGAGCTGAAGGTTCGCTCCACCAGAGACGGTGACCAAGCTATTGGCCAGGGCGAGCGAGCCGCCATGGACGGCGAGCACACTCTGGTTGACAGTCAGTGTCGCGCCGGAACCGACACTAAGGGAGCCGGTGTTGACGATAACGCTTCCGCTGAGGCCAGCGATGTTGAGGGCGCCTCCCGACGCTACGGTGAGAGATGCTCCCGCCTGCAGATGGAGGGTGCCGTTGACGATCAGGGTTCCGCCCTGTGCGATGGTCAAAACGTCGGTGGCGTCGAGGATCTGGATGATGCCGTTGCCGCTGAGGCTGCCCTCGATGGTGTACGTGAAGGGGCCGTTGGCATTGTTGATGATCGTGATGCCGCCGTAGGTGGCGATGTCCCCCGGGCCGACGGTGAAGCTCCCGGTGTTCTGGAGCTGCGCCAATTGGACCAGGGATTGGGTGCGGGCGGTGGTGGTCTTGGCGGTGGTTTGGGCCACCGAGCGGGCCTGGGCGTCCTGCCCGGCCGGGTTGGTGGTTTGCGGCGGCTCGGTGAACGGGGTCAGGGTGCTCGCGGGCGTCGACGCGCCGGCGTAGGCGTACATCGCGTCGGCGTCTTGGGCCCACATCTCCATGTACTCGGCTTCGGTGGCCATGATCGCTGCGGTGTTCTGCCCGAGGAAGTTGGTCGCCACCAGTGCCGTCAACTGCGCCCGGTTGGCTGCGATCAGCGGCGGGGGCACCGTCATGGCGTACGCCGTCTCGTAGGCGGCCGCCGCGGTGTAGGCCTGGTTCGCGGTTTGTAGTGCTTGGGCGGCGCTAGTGGTCAGCCATTCAAAGTAGGCGTTCGCTGCGGCCGTCATCAGCATCGATGAGGGGCCCGTCCATGCCTGGGCGGTCAGCCCGGACACCGCGGCGGAGTAGCCGTTGGCAGTGGATTCCAGCTCGGCGGCCAGCGCATCCCACTCCGCGGCAGCCGCCAACATCGGCCCTGACCCGGGGCCGGAATACAGCAACCCGGAGTTGACCTCCGGAGGCAACAACAACCAATCCATGGGCGCTCGATCTCGTCACAACATACGGCCTGCAAACGTGCCGGTAATTGTGCGCAGATTCGACGACGATTCGACCCGGGACTGACTACTGCAATTTATGTCCGGTTCGGAGACCGACTACTGCATGCACCGTACGGGTGTGCAGCTGACCGCCTCAGACCATCGACGAGAGCTTGCCCGCCAAACGTTCGACGTAGGCGGCGACCTCGTCCGCGGACTTGTCCGGCAGGCCGAACAGCACCTCGGTCACCCCGAGCTCCGACCAGTGCGCCAGTTTCTCGGGCACCGGCTTGAAGTCCAGCGCCACGATCTGGGGGGCGCCATCGCGCCCGGCGGCCGCCCAGGTGTCCTGCAACAGCTTCACCGGCTCGTCGATGTTGAAGTCGCGGGGTGTGGTGATCCAGCCGTCCGCGCTGCGCGCGATCCACTTGAAGTTCTTTTCATTGCCTGCGGCGCCCACCAGCACCGGAACGTGCGCCTGCACCGGCTTGGGCCAGGCCCAGCTAGGGCCGAACTTGACGAACTCGCCGTCGTAGGAGGCTTCCTCTTGTGTCCACAGCGCGCGCATCGCTTCGAGATACTCGCGCAGGCAGGTGCGCCGGCGTCCGGCCGGCACGCCGTGGTCGGCCAGTTCGTCGGTGTTCCAGCCGAATCCGACACCGAGGCTGACGCGGCCACCGGACAGGTGGTCCAGCGTGGCGATGCTTTTCGCCAGCGTGATCGGGTCATGCTCGACCGGCAGCGCCACCGCGGTGGACAGCCGCACGCGCGTCGTCACCGCGCACGCGGCGCCCAAGCTCACCCACGGGTCCAACGTGCGCATGTACCGGTCATCGGGCAGCGACTCGTCACCCGTGGTCGGGTGCGCGGCCTCCCGCTTGACCGGGATGTGGGTGTGTTCCGGCACGTAGAACGTCTTGAAGCCGTGGTCGTCGGCAAGTTTGGCGGCGGCCGCCGGAGAGATGCCACGGTCACTGGTGAAGAGCACTAGCCCGTAATCCATGCACAGAATTAGAACGTGTTCTACCTGTGCCGAGCAACCCGCCCCCCGCGGAGTCCCTCGCGGACGGGGTGCCGCGGCGATCCGCCCTGGTCGCACGCGGGGGCCGGTCGCTCCGGCATGCCCGCCCGAACGTGCGCTAGCGTGGTGGATCGATCGCGCGTAACGCAGGCGCGGGCACGTCTTGGCAGTCGAGTACGGCGGGCCTTGGAAGCACAGCGTCGCACCGCAAAGGTGGGGTGGCGCCTGTCGAGGTAAGGCACTGAAGCAACAGGAGGAGTCATGACCTACTCGCCCGGGAGTCCCGGTTATCCCCAAGCGCAGCCGGGTGGCTCCTACCCCGGTGCCACCCCTTCGTTCGCGAAGACCGACGACGGCGAGAGCAAGTTGCCGTTGTACGTCAACATCGCGGTGGTCGTGCTCGGCCTGGCGGTGTACCTGCTGAACTTCGGGCCGACCTTCGTGCTCAGCTCCGACCTGGGTCCGGCCGCCGGCGGACGCGCGGGCGACGCCGGCACCGCCGTGCTGGTCGCCGTCCTGGCCGCGCTGCTCGCCGGGTTGAGCCTGCTGCCCAAGGCCAAGAACTACTCGGGAGTCGTGGCCGCCGTCGCCGTCCTGGGTGCGCTGCTGGCGATCGCCGAGGTCATCAACACCCCGTCCGGGTTCGCCGTCGGCTGGGCGATGTGGCCGCTGGTTGCGGCCAGTGTGCTGCAGGCCGTCGCCGCGGTCGTCGCGCTGCTGCTGGACGCCGGCGTCATCACCGCGCCGCCGCCGCGGCCCAAGTACGACCCTTACGCTCAGCAGTACGGTCAATACGGTCAGTACGGTCAGTACGGCGGTCAACAGCACGGCGGCTACTACGGTCAGCAGACGCCGCAGCAGCACAACCCGCAGTCGGGATATGGATCGCAATACGGCGGCTACAACCCCTCGAGCCAGGCCCCGACCCAGGGTGCGATCCCGACCGGCGGCTTCGGCGCCCAGTCTCCGCAGTCCGGGCCGCAGCCAGCCGCGCAGCAGCAGGGCCCCTCGACACCGCCCACCGGCTTCCCGAGCTTCAGCCCGCCCCCCTCGGTCGCCGCTGAGCAGCCCGGGGACCAGTCGCCCTCTGGACCGGCCCCCTCCTAACCGCGAGTTCTCGCGCCTCGTAGGCCACGTGCGCCAAGAGTGAAAAGGGTGCCAGAGAGCGGGGACAACCGGGCAGCGGGCGCTCGCCAGGCGCGTGACCTCGTCCGGGTCGCGTTCGGCCCGGCGGTGCTGGCACTGGTCGTCATCGCCGCGGTCACGTTGCTGCAGCTGTTGATCGCCAACAGCGACATGACCGGCGCGCTCGGGGCGATCGCCAGCATCTGGCTGGGCGTGCACAAGGTGCCGATTTCGATCGGCGGCCGCGAGCTCGGTGTATTGCCGCTGCTGCCGATCCTGTTCATGGTGTGGGCGACCGCGCGTACCACCGCGCGGGCCACCAGCCGTTATTCCTCCTGGCTCGTGGTCCGTTGGGTCGTCGCGTCGGCGCTGGGTGGCCCGCTGCTGATCGCGGCGATCGCGCTGGCCGTCATCCACGACGCGTCCACGGTGCTCACCGAGTTGCAGACACCCAGCGCCCTGCGCGCATTCGCCAGCGTCGCGGTGGTGCACGCCATCGGCGCCGCGATCGGGGTGGGATCCCGGGTCGGCCGGCGGGCGCTGGCGGCGGCGTCGCTGCCCTTCTGGCTGGCCGATTCGGTGCGTGCCGCGGTCGCCGGCGTGCTGGCGCTGGTCGGACTCTCCGGCTTGGTGACGGCGGGATCGCTGGTTGTGCACTGGGCGACGATGCAGGATCTCTACGGGATCACCGATTCCATCTTCGGCGAGTTCAGCCTCACCGTGCTCTCGATTCTCTACGCGCCCAACGTCATCGTCGGAACCTCGGCGGTCGCGGTGGGGTCCAGCGCACATATCGGATTCGCGACGTTCAGTTCGTTCACCGTTTTCGGCGGTGACATTCCGGCGCTGCCCGTGTTGGCCGCCGCGCCCACGCCGCCGCTGGGGCCGGTGTGGGTGGCGCTGCTGATCGTCGGCGCGTCGTCCGGTGTGGCGGTCGGCCAGCAATGCGCCCGGCGTCCGCTCCCGCTGCTTGCAGCGCTGGCCAAGCTGTTGGTTGCCGCGGTGGTCGGAACGCTGGTGATGTCGCTGCTGGCATTCGGCAGCAGCGGCCGGCTGGGCAACTTCGGCGACGTCGGGGTGGACCAGGGCACCCTGTGGATCGGCACCTTCTTCTGGTTCGCGGTCATCGGCTGGGTCACGGTGGTGATGGCCGGCGGGGTCAGGCCGGTCCGGCTCGGCAGGCTCCGGCGGCCCAAACCGAAGCGTGCGCCCGTACCGCCGGCCGAAGAACCGAAGGATTTCGCGGACGTGTTTTCCGAGCCCGTCGAGCACGAAATGTTTCTCGAAGACGAGGAGGAGTTTGCGGAGCCTTCGTTGGACGAACCGCCGTTGGACGAACCGCTGCCCCGCGAGCCATTGCCCGGCGAGCCCGCGTTCGACGAGCCCGCGGCCGGGGTGCCCGAGCCCGACGAACCGGAGCGCAGCGCGACCGAGCGCGATCGTCCGGACTAGCCGGTTGCGGTGTTCGGCCGGTCGTATCGTCGGCCGGGCGCCGTCGTCGCGGCCTGATTGCCCGACTCCTCCCGCGTCGCGCGGCGACGCGCATCGTCGTCGGGCTGCGGCCTGATTGCCCGACTCCTCCCGCGTCGCGCGGCGACGCGCATCGTCGTCGGGCTAGGCTCGCGATGTGGTCGAACCGCTGCGCGTGCCCCCGAGTGCGCCGGCGCGACTGGTGGTGCTGGCGTCGGGCACCGGATCGCTATTGAATTCCCTGCTGGCCGCCGCCGTCGACGACTACCCGGCGCGGGTGGTCGCGGTCGGCGTGGATCGCGACTGCCGGGCCACCGAGATCGCCGCGGCCGCATCGGTGCCGACCTTCACCGTCCGCCTCGGCGACCACCCCGATCGGCAGGCCTGGGACGCCGCGATCACCGAGGCCACCGCCGCGCACTCGCCCGATCTGATCGTCTCGGCCGGTTTCATGAAAATCCTTGGACCGCAATTCCTTTCGCGATTCGTCGGCCGCACACTGAACACGCATCCGGCGCTGCTGCCGGCCTTCGCGGGAGCGCATGCCGTTCCCGAAGCGCTGGATTACGGTGTGAAGGTCACCGGCTGTACGGTGCACCTGGTAGATGCCGGCATGGACACCGGGCCGATATTGGCGCAGGAGCCGATTCCGGTGTTCGACGGCGACACCGAAGAAACGTTGCACGAACGCATCAAAGTCATCGAACGGCGATTGCTGGTGGACGTGGTGGCCGGGGTCGCGACCCGCGGCGTGACCTGGATCGGACGAAAGGCGACCTTGGGATGAGCACAGCATGAGCACCGACGAGTCAAGAAGGCCGATTCGCCGCGCGTTGATCAGCGTCTACGACAAGACCGGCCTGATCGAACTCGCTCAGGGGCTGAGCGAGGCCGGCGTCGAGATCGTCTCGACCGGGTCGACCGCGAAAACCATTGCAGACAAGGGGATCCGGGTTACACCCGTGGAGGAGCTGACCGGCTTCCCCGAGGTGCTCGACGGACGGGTCAAGACCCTGCACCCGCGCGTGCACGCCGGGCTGCTGGCCGATCTGCGCAAGCCCGAGCACGCCGCGGCGCTCGAGGAGCTCGGGATCGCCGCCTTCGAGCTCGTCGTCGTCAACCTCTATCCGTTCAGCCAGACCGTCGACTCCGGCGCGGGCCTGGACGAATGTGTCGAGCAGATCGACATCGGCGGGCCGTCGATGGTCCGGGCGGCCGCGAAGAACCACCCGAGTGTGGCGGTCGTGGTGGACCCGCTCGGCTACGACGGGGTGCTCGCGGCGACGCGCAACGGCGGATTCACTCTCGGCGAGCGCAAGAAGCTGGCGTCGCTGGCCTTCGCGCACACCGCCGAGTACGACATCGCCGTGGCGAGCTGGATGGAGTCGACGCTGGCGCCCGAGCATCCGGAGACCACCTTCCCGCGGTGGTTCGGCCACAGCTGGCGCCGCTCGGCGATGCTGCGCTATGGCGAGAACCCGCACCAGCAGGCCGCCCTGTACCTCGACCCTGCGGCGTGGCCGGGGCTGGCGCAGGCCGAGCAGCTGCACGGAAAAGAGATGTCCTACAACAACTTCACCGATGCGGACGCGGCCTGGCGGGCAGCCTTCGATCACGAAGACACCTGTGTGGCAATCATCAAGCACGCCAACCCGTGTGGGATCGCCATCTCGTCGGTGTCGGTCGCCGACGCTCATCGCAAGGCCCACGAGTGCGATCCGCTGAGCGCCTTCGGCGGCGTCATCGCCACGAATACTGAAGTGAGCGTTGAGATGGCGGAATACGTCAGCACTATTTTCACCGAGGTGATCGTCGCCCCGGCGTACGCGCCGGATGCCCTCGATGTGCTGACGCGCAAGAAGAACATCCGGGTGCTGGTGGCCTCCGAGCCGCTGGCCGGTGGCGCCGAGCTGAAACCGATCAGCGGGGGACTGCTGATGCAGCAGCGCGATCAGCTTGACGCGCACGGCGACAACCCGGCCAACTGGACGCTGGCGGCCGGATCACCGGCGGACCCGGCGACGTTGAGCGACCTGGTGTTTGCGTGGCGCACCTGCCGCGCGGTGAAGTCGAACGCGATAGTGATCGCTTCCGGCGGCGCCACCATCGGCGTCGGTATGGGTCAGGTCAACAGGGTCGACGCGGCTCGGCTGGCCGTGGAAAGAGGTGCTGACCGAGTCGGTGGTGCGGTCGCGGCCTCCGACGCGTTCTTCCCGTTTCCGGACGGGTTGGAAACGCTGGCGCGCGCCGGCGTCAAGGCCATCGTGCACCCCGGCGGCTCGGTGCGCGACGACGAAGTCACCGCGGCCGCCGCGCAAGCCGGTGTCACCTTGTACCTCACCGGCGCACGCCACTTCGCTCACTAGCGCGCACTAAAGCCGGTGCGCATGACGCACCTGTGTATCGCGACGTAGCGTGGAGTGGTGACATCACCGAGCAATCTGCCCCGAACCGTCGGCGAGCTGCGTGCGACCGGCCATCGCGAACGGGGCGTCAAGCAGGAAATCCGCGAGAATCTGCTGACCGCGCTGGCCGAGGGTGACGACATCTGGCCGGGCATCCTCGGATTCGAGGACACCGTATTGCCCCAGCTGGAGCGGGCGCTGATCGCGGGTCACGACTTTGTCCTGCTCGGCGAACGCGGCCAGGGCAAGACTCGACTCCTGCGTGCGCTGACCGGGCTGCTCGACGAATGGACGCCGGTGATCGGTGGCGCAGAACTCGGCGAGCACCCCTATACGCCGATCACGCCGGAGTCGATCCGCCGGGCGGCCACCCTCGGCGACGACTTGCCGGTGGAGTGGCGGCACCGCAGCGAGCGCTACACCGAGAAACTGGCCACCCCCGACACCAGCGTCGCCGACCTGGTCGGTGATATCGACCCGATCAAGGTGGCCGAGGGCCGCAGCCTCGGGGACCCGGAGACCATTGCCTACGGCCTGATCCCGCGCGCCCACCGCGGCATCGTCGCGGTCAACGAACTGCCCGACCTCGCCGAGCGCATCCAGGTGTCGATGCTCAACGTGATGGAGGAACGTGACATCCAGGTCCGCGGCTACACGCTGCGCCTGCCACTGGACGTGCTGGTGGTCGCCAGCGCCAACCCCGAGGACTACACCAACCGCGGGCGCATCATCACCCCGCTCAAAGACCGCTTCGGCGCCGAAATCCGTACCCACTACCCGCTGGAGCTGGACGCGGAGGTCGGCGTCATCGTTCAGGAAGCGCACCTGAGCGCACAGGTGCCCGATTACCTGAACCAGGTGATCGCGCGGTTCGCCCGCTACCTGCGCGAGTCCAACTCGGTCGACCAGCGCTCCGGCGTCTCGGCGCGGTTCGCCATCGCCGCCGCCGAGACCGTCGCCGCCTCGGCCCGCCACCGCGGCGCGGTACTCGGCGAGAGCGACCCGGTGGCCCGAGTTGTGGACCTGGGCACCGTGATCGACGTGCTGCGCGGCAAGCTGGAATTCGAGTCCGGTGAGGAAGGCCGCGAGCAGGCGGTGCTCGAGCACCTGTTGCGCCGCGCGACCGCCGACACCGCGTCCCGCGCGCTCGGCGGCATCGACGTCGCGCCGTTGGTCGCCGCGGTGGAAGCCGGCTCCGCGGTGACCACCGGCGAGCGCGTCTCCGCCAAGGACGTGCTGGCCGCCGTTCCGGGGCTGCCCGTCGTCGAGCAGATCGCCGACCGGCTGAATGCGGAATCCGAGGGCGAACGGGCCGCGGCATTGGAACTGGCGCTGGAAGCGTTGTACCTGGCCAAGAGAATCGACAAGGTATCCGGGGAGGGCCAGACCGTCTATGGCTAAAGGGCATTCCTCGCGATACTCGGCATACACCGGCGGGCCCGACCCGCTGGCGCCGCCGGTGGATCTGCGCGAGGCGCTCGAGCAGATCGGGCAGGACGTGATGGGCGGCACCTCCCCGCGCCGGGCGCTGTCCGAGCTGCTCCGCCGTGGTACCGAGAACATGCGCGGCGCCGACCGGCTGGCCGCCGAAGCGAACCGGCGCCGACGGGACCTGTTGCGCCGCAACAACTTAGACGGGACACTGCAGGACATCAAGAAGCTGCTCGACGAGGCGGTGCTGGCCGAGCGCAAGGAATTGGCCCGCGCGCTCGACGACGACGCCCGCTTCGGCGAACTGCAGCTCGATGCCCTGCCGTCCTCGCCGGCCAAGGCGGTCCAGGAACTGTCCGAGTACAACTGGCGCAGCCAGGAGGCCCGCGAAAAGTACGACCAGATCAAGGATCTGCTCGGCCGCGAGATGCTCGACCAGCGCTTCGCCGGGATGAAGGAGGCGCTTGCGGGCGCCACCGACGAGGATCGCCAGCGTGTCAACGACATGCTGGACGACCTCAACGACCTGCTGGACAAGCACAATCGCGGCGAGGACACCCAGCAAGACTTCGACGACTTCATGGACTCCCACGGCGAGTTCTTTCCGGAGAACCCGCGCAACATCGACGAGCTGATGGACTCGCTGGCCAAGCGGGCCGCCGCCGCGCAACGCTTCCGCAACAGCCTGAGCCCCGACCAGCGCGCCGAACTGGATGCCCTGGCGCAGCAGGCTTTTGGCTCTCCGTCGCTGATGAACGCGTTGAACCGCCTCGATGCGAACCTGCAGGCCGCCCGGCCCGGTGAGGACTGGATGGGTTCCGAGCAGTTCTCCGGCGACAACCCCTTCGGCATGGGCGAAGGCACCCAGGCCCTGGCCGACGTGGCCGAGCTGGAGCAGCTGGCCGACCAGCTTTCGCAGAGCTATCCCGGCGCCACGATGGACGACGTCGATCTGGATGCGCTGGCGCGCCAGCTGGGTGATCAGGCCGCGATCGACGCGCGGACCCTGTCCGAGCTGGAACGGGCGCTGGTTAATCAGGGCTTTTTGGATCGTGGTTCCGACGGCCAGTGGCGGTTGTCGCCCAAAGCGATGCGAAGGCTCGGCGAGACCGCGTTACGTGATGTGGCACAACAACTTTCGAGTCGCCGAGGTGACCGCGAGCTGCGGCGTGCCGGGGCAGCGGGCGAGCTGACCGGCGCGACCCGGCCGTGGCAGTTCGGTGACACCGAGCCGTGGAACATACCCCGCACCCTGACCAATGCGGTGTTGCGGCAAGCGGGAACCTCGACTCTCGACGGCCCGGACGCGCGGTTGAACATCACCGTCGACGACGTCGAGGTGTCCGAGACCGAGACGCGCAGCCAGGCCGCGGTGGCGTTGTTGGTCGACACCTCGTTTTCCATGGTGATGGAGAACCGCTGGCTGCCGATGAAGCAGACGGCGCTCGCGCTCAACCACCTGGTGTGCACGCGGTTCCGGTCGGATGCCTTGCAGATCATCGCTTTCGGCCGGTACGCCCGGACCGCGTCCGCGGCCGAGCTCACCGGCCTGGAGGGGGTTTACGAGCAGGGCACCAACCTGCATCACGCGCTGGCGCTGGCGGGCCGTCATCTGCGGCGTCATCCCAACGCGCAGCCCGTCGTGCTGGTGGTGACCGACGGCGAGCCGACCGCACATCTCGAGGATGTCGACGGCGACGGGTCGTCGGTGTTTTTCGATTATCCGCCGCACCCGCGGACCATCGCGCACACCGTGCGTGGCTTCGACGATATGGCGCGGTTGGGTGCACAGATCACGATCTTCCGGCTGGGCAGTGACCCGGGCCTGGCGCGGTTCATCGACCAGGTCGCGCGACGGGTCGAGGGACGCGTCGTGGTGCCCGATCTCGACGGCCTGGGTGCCGCGGTGGTCGGCGACTATCTACGATCTCGGCGCCGTCGCTAGCGCGATGCCGCGCTGGCGGTGCGCCAGCCCGCGATGGCGGTCAGCGAGAATTCGCTCAACGCGCTCGAGATGTGTTCTCTGAGATCATCATTCGAGTTGTTGCGGCCCAGCTCATAGGCCAGGAACGAGACGAACACCTGCCCGTGCACTCGCCCCGACAACAACGCGAGCGCGCCGTTGGTGTTGTACATCGTCGCGGCGGTGACGCCCGGGTACACCGACTTCATCGCGAAGTAGTCGGCGTCGGTGCCGTCCGGCCGGTTGGCAGCCGGGTCGATCGCGCCGAGATTGGACGACACGACGGTGGTGGCGCTGCCGGTGACCACACTGATCAGCCGCCGGAAGACCGGCTTAGGAATCAGGGGGATCAGCGGTAGCAATGCCCACCGCTCGTCGGGCAGCTCCTGACTGCGGATCAGCGATTGCTTGATCGCGGCGCGGATTTCGCCCAGACCGGTCGCCGCGGTCGGCGGTCTGACCGTGACGTCGACATTGATCACGGCGTTGGCGCGGGTATCGTCGGCGGCGCGCTCGTTGAGCGGCATCCCGACGTTGACCGAGCCGTCCGCCGCGACCCGGCCCACGCGCTGGGCGAGATAGGTGGCCAAGCCGGCGAGGAGCGCGTTGCTGGTTCCGCCGAGCGCCTCTGCGCGGGCGTCCCAGTCGTCGGCGTCGAAGAAGAGCATCGCCATGGGCAACGAGATGCTTTGGTCGGGTCCGCTGGGCGGCGCGGGGCGCTTCTTCGCCGACTTGGCGGGGGCACTGTCGTTGGCCTGTCGGGCCATTCGCGCGGCGGCGACGATGGCTCGCCCCATATCCGTTGTGTCGCGCGCGGTTTGGCGTGCGTCCTCGCGCAGCGCCTGCCACCGTCGCCGCGACGCCGCGGCCGGCCAGGTGATCGCGTCGTCGCGTCCGCACGCTGCGTCGGCCAACGCCTCGCAGAGCCCGACACCGTCGGTAAGGCAGTGCGTGACAACGAAACTCACTACCGCGCCGCCGTCGGTCAGCGGCAACATCGCCAGGTGCCAGCCGGGTCCGTGTTCGGCGTCCGGCCGGTAGCTCGCCTGCGTTTCGAGCCATGCGTCGATCTCGTCACGCGGCCGGGCCGTTGTGGCGATCTCGAGGCTGGGACGGTCGCCGGACCTCACCCAGCGGTGCCGGCCGAACGGCAAGGGGGACCGTTCGATTCGGCGTGACAGCCGTCCCCGGCCCAGGTGGTGGTGGAAACGCCGCAGACCATCGACGTCGATGGCGTGGTCGTACACCCAGATACATTGCAACACACTGGTGGTCGCGGTCGCCCGCTCGCCGAGAAAGAGCGTCTGGTCGGCCAAGTCCAGCACATTGCTCATATTCTAAGCCGCCTCGTCGTCGTCTTTCGTCGGGGAAAGGGCATACAGGCCACCCGAACTCGCCTCAGCCGCAACGACGCTCGACTGCTCCAGGGCCTTGCCCGCGATGCGGGAGAAAATCCGATTCAGGGTCTCGACGTATTGGTGCGCCGACTCCCTGGCGACCTCGTTGTCCGGGAACGAGATCGTGACCGTGGTTCGCTCGGCGTGCCGGTTGATCCAGACATTCACTCCGCCGTGAGACAGACTGTCGCCGTAGGTGCCGAAGTTCGTCTCTGCCCACAGCCCGGCCAGGGGAATCTTACGAAAGTCGAGGAAGGACAGCATCATCGGTAGCTGCGATGGCAGCTTGATGCCCAGCTCATCCGGTGTCGCGAGCTCCAAGACCCGCTCGACCGGCACATGAGCGAGATCCTTGGCCGCATCGAACGACTTCTGGGCGGCCCGGGCCGCCTCGGGGAACGAGCCGCCGGCGGTCGGCACGACAACCGGAACCATGCTTGCGAACCATCCCACCGTCATCGTGTCGATGCCCTGGGTCCGGGTGTCCCTGGCGGTGAATCCGCGATGAATCTCGTTGCCGGTCAATATATAGTCGGCCAACGCGGTGCACGCCAGAACGCCGCCGAGGAACCGGGCGCCGGCCGCGATGCAGGCGGCGTCGAACGCCTCCGTTCCGGCGGCGTCGAGCAACTCGACGGTCACCAAGTCGCCCGCGCTGCTGGTCCAGGTGTCGCCCAGGGGCAGCGGGAAACTCGGCCAGTTACCGTCGGCGTCGCGTGCGAACGCGATCCAGTCCTTGATCTCCGGCGATTCCAGGGTCAGATCCGCAACCTTCTCGCGCTGCCGCGTGGTGTAGTCGCGGTAGCTTCGGAGCTGGGGAGGTGTGGCGGGCTGGTGCGCCGCGCCCGCCGACAGCTCCTGATAGGTCAGGTGAATGTCGAAGAAGATGACGCCGGCGGACAAGCCGTCGATGTGCAGATGGTCGACGCTGGCGTAGAAGGTGAAGTAGTCGGCGTGCTGGATGATGCCGAAGCTGAAGCATCCCCATTCGAGCGTTTCGCGGGTCGTCGTCAGGACATGGGTGCGCACCTGGTCGGGGGTCATATGTCCCCACGACACGGGGACCAAATCAATGTCTTCCGGGTCCTCGATGGGGCGGCGCACGATCGCGCCGTCTTCGAATTCGAACCAGTTGTGATATGTGTCATGGCGACGGACATGGGAGTTGACCGCCGTCGTCATGATCGGAATGTCGCACGTGCCCGCGATATCCCAGGCCACGACCATCAGCCGCGGTAGCTGCCTTTCCATGGCCCTGCCGTGAAACGCGGCCCAGAGGTGTTGGGCCTGCTGGTAACTCGGGGCGAGAGCGCTTCGCTGGGCGGTGCGGGCCGCCTCATGCGCCGTCGGTACGGCGGTCCACATGGTCAGCGGACCGTGTGGCGGCTGCCATTCGTTGATGTTCCCCAGTGCGACCATTCTTGCGCCTCGCTGTGCGTGATGCCGGCATTCGTGGCGGCTCGGGAGGGGCGGAACTACCGTTGTCACATCGTTTTTCGCGCAGTCTTGATAAGCCTTTGCGCTGGAATTCGTGCGACGCGCGTTCCCGATACTTCGGGGCCCAACCCTGTGGCGTCGCTTGCACCCCCTGAGCCGCTGCTCTGGACGCTAGTCGACGGGCGTCACGTTTTCGTGGTTTTGCGAAGATACGCAATCCCACGCATTTGCGAAACGATGCCAGTAGCCTTGACGCCCTCAACCGGTCCGGCGGGTTTACCCATGGGGTCGGCGGGCTTTGCGCTTAATGCCCACACCGCCCCACAGCGAGAAGCCGTGGATATTCACCCGCGGCGCGCCCGGCGTACCCTGGCCGACGATATTGCGGTCGAAACCACCCATGACGCCGCGGCCGTGGATCTCGACATTGACCTCGGGCGGCAACAGGATGTTCTGCGCACCCATGATCGAGACCACGTGGATATCGACTTCGGTCGACGTGAAGTCGGCATAGCGCAGATCCACCACCCCGCTGCCCCACAGCGTGAACGTGGTCAGCTTCTTCGGGACGTTCCAGCGCCCCCGCCGCTCGAATCCACTCAGCAGCGCGAGCAGCAGGGTGGAGGGCGCCGGATTCTGCTTCCCGCCGCGGCGCGGGCTTATCGGCGCACCCGGCAGATCGGCCCGGAGCTGATCCAGTTCTTCGTACGTCGTGGCCGCATACGCCCTGGTCAGACGGTCTTCGTAGTCCTTGAGCTGCAGGCGACCCTGCTCGGCCGCGTAGGCGAGTAATTGCGCAATTTGTATGCGATCGGTATCGGCCGCACGCGAGAAATCCTCACGCGCGTCCTTCGCATCGTGCTGCGCTGAATCGCTCATCATCCACGAGCGTACGACGTACAACTTTTGCTGCAAGAGGGTTGGCTAAATCGCAACCAACCTCCTACGCATGCCTAATTGCGATCGGCATCGTCGGTGGCCGCGGGCGGCGCCCAACTCGGTGGACGTTTCTGCAGGAATGCGAGCATGCCTTCGCGGGCCTCGTCGGAGACGAACAGCCGGGCGGATTCCTCGGTGAGCCGCTGCGCGTCGCGGTCGAACCCGTCGAGCACCGCGGCCGTCGTGAGCGCCTTCGACGCGGCCAGACCCTGGGGCGATCCGCGGCCGATATCGGCGACCAGTTCGGCCACTGCGGCATCGACATCGTCGGCTGCGATCGTGACCAATCCGATCGCCGCGGCCGCGGCCGCATCGAACGTCTCGCCGGTGAGGTAATAGCGCGCGGCCGCCCGCGGCGACAACTTCGGCAGCAGCGTCAGCGAGATGATGGACGGGGCCACACCGATGCGCGCCTCGGTGAGCGCGAAGGTGCTGCGCGGTCCGGCCACCGCGATGTCACAGGCGCCGACCAAACCGAATCCGCCCGCACGCACATGACCGTCGACCGCGGCGATGACCGGCAGAGGCGAGGAGACGATGGCCCGCAGTAATGCGGTCATCTCGTTGGCCCGCGCCGCGGCCATGTCGTATGCCGACGGTGGCGACCCGCTTCGCCCGGCTTCGCCGCCCTCGCGATCGCCACCCGGGTTGCCGGCGCCGGCTTCGCTGAGGTCCGCGCCGGCGCAGAACGTGCCGCCGGTGTGCCCGAGCACCACCACGCGCACGGCCGGATCCGCCGCCGCGTCGCACAGACCCTGGTGCAGCTGGGTGACCAGGGTGGTCGATAGCGCGTTGCGGTTGTGCGGTGAATTCAGCGTCAGCCGGGCCAACGGTCCCGCGACGGCATATTCGACGAGGGTAGTCATTCAAAAGACCCCGTCATCAGTAGCTTCGGGGCAGGCCCAGGGAGGTCTGCGCGACGAAGTTCAGCACCATCTCGCGGCTGACCGGTGCGATCCGTCCCAGCCGGGCCGAGGCGAGCATCGCGGCGACGCCGTACTCCTTGGTCAGACCATTGCCGCCCATCGACTGCACGGCCTGATCCACCGAACGGGTAGCCGCCTCGGCCGCAGCGTATTTCGCCATGTTGGCGGCCTCGGCCGCACCGAAGTCATCACCGGCGTCGTAGAGCGTGGCGGCCTTCTGCATCATCAGTTTGGCGAGCTGGACCTCAATGTGGCACTGCGCCAACGGGTGTGACAGACCCTGGTGCGCGCCGATCGGGGTTCCCCACACCTGGCGGGTCTTGACGTAGTCGGAAGCCTTCTCCAGTGCGAAGCGGCCCATGCCTACCGAGCTCGCCGCACCCATGATCCGCTCGGGGTTCAGGCCCGCGAAAAGCTGTGCGATCGCGGCATCTTCGGCCCCGACGAGCGCATCGGCTGGCAGCCGGACGTCGTCCAGGAAGACCTGGAATTGACGCTCGGGGCTGATCAGCTCCATCTCGATCGGCGTGTAGCTGAAGCCGGGCGCGTCGGTGGGCACCACGAACAACGCCGGGCGCAGCTTGCCGGTCTTGGCCTCCTCGGAGCGTGCCACCACCAGCACGGCCTGCGCCTGATCGACGCCGGAGATATAGACCTTCTGGCCCTTGAGAATCCAGTCGCTGCCGTCGCGGCGCGCGGTGGTGGTGATCTTGTGTGAGTTCGACCCGGCGTCGGGTTCGGTGATCGCGAACGCCATCGTCATCGTGCCGTCGGCGATGGAGGGGATCCAGCGCTTCTTCTGCTCTTCGGTGCCGAACTTGCTGATGATGGTGCCGTTGATCGCCGGGGAGACCACCATCAGCAACAGCGCGCTGCCCGCGGCGGCCATTTCTTCCATAACCAAGGACAGCTCGTACATGCCGGCGCCGCCGCCACCGTATTCCTCCGGCAGGTTCACGCCGAGGAAGCCGAGTTGGCCTGCCTCTGACCACAATTCATCGGTGTGCTCCTGGGCGCGCGCCTTTTTCAGGTAGTACTCGCTGCCGTATTTGGACGCCCAGGCGGCCACCGACTTGCGCAGCGCCTGGCGCTCCTCGCTTTCGATGAAGCTGGTATCGGTCATTTACGAATCTCCTTTTACTTGGCCGTTCTCCGGCGCTTCGACTATTGCCAGGACGGCGCCGACTTCTACTTGCTGGCCGCTCGTGACGGCCAGGGAGCTGAGTACGCCGTCTGACGGCGCGGTGATGGTGTGCTCCATCTTCATCGCTTCCAGCCAGATCAGCGGCTGGCCGGCCGTTACGCTGTCGCCCACCTGTGCGCCGAGCCGGATGACGTTGCCGGGCATGGGCGCAACCAGCGATCCCTTGGCAACCGACGATCCCGGCTCCGGGAACCGGGGCACCGCGTTCAGATGAACCGGTCCGCGCGCCGAGTCGACGTAGACGTCGTCGAGGTTGGGGCCGTAGCGGGCAACCGCGAATCGGCATGCCACGCCGTTGGCGTCGGCCAGCACCACTTCGTCGGGTGCCGACGAGACCAGATGCACGGCCTCGTCCCCGGCGAGCACCAATCCGGTTCTGGTGAACCGGTATTGGATTCGGTGTTCGTTGTCCTGGTCGTCGGTGTACGTCTTGACCTGATATCCCGAAGTGAGGTTGCGCCAGCCGCTGGGCAGCGAGCCGAACGCCACGGCGGCCGCACGATTGTGTGCGGCATCGGCCAGGGCCGCGGCGATTGCCGACAACCGCACCACGCCTTCGTCGCTCAGCGGTGCCGACAGCTGCGCCAGGCCGTGCGTGTCGAAAAACGCGGTGTCGGTCGCACCGTCGAGGAATGCCGGATGCCGTAGCACGTTCACTAACAGCTCGCGGTTGGTGCGCAGCCCGTGCAGTCGTGTCCGGGCCAACGCGTCGGCCAGTACCAGCGCGGCTTGCCGGCGGGTCGGTGCATACGAGATGACCTTCGCCAGCATCGGGTCGTAGTGGATCGACACCACCGATCCGTCGACGATGCCAGAGTCCAGCCGGATGCCGGTGCGCTGTCCCAACGAGGCGAATTGTGCCCGGCTGCCGGGCACATCGATGGTGTGCACCAGGCCGGCCTGGGGTTGCCACCCGCGTGCGGGATCTTCGGCGTACAGACGAGCTTCTATCGAATGCCCTTGGGCGGCAGGAGGTTCGGCATCGAGGCGGTGGCCGTCGGCCACCGCGAGCTGCAGTTCGACGAGGTCGAGCCCGGTGGTCTCTTCGGTGACCGGGTGCTCGACCTGCAGCCTGGTGTTCATCTCCAGGAAGAAGAACTCGCCTTGTCCACCAGGCGAGTCGTCGGCGAGGAACTCTACCGTCCCGGCCCCGGCGTAGCCGATGACGCTGGCGGCCAGCCGGGCAGCGTCGAAAAGCTTGGCCCGCATGCCCGGAATGCGTTCCACCAACGGCGACGGCGCCTCTTCGATGATCTTCTGGTGGCGCCGCTGAATCGAGCACTCCCGTTCTCCGACCGCCCACACCGTGCCGTGGGTGTCGGCGAGGACCTGAACCTCCACATGGTGGCCGGTCGGCAGGTAGCGCTCGCAGAATACGGTCGGATCACCGAAGGCAGACTGCGCTTCGCGCTGAGCCGCGGCGACTTCGCCTGCCAGAGCGGATAACTCGTGGACCACCCGCATACCGCGGCCGCCGCCTCCCGCGGAGGCCTTGACCAGCACCGGCAACTGCGCCTGGGTGACCGCGTCGGGGTCGAGTTCGTCGAGCACCGGCACCCCCGCCGACGCCATCAGCTTCTTGGACTCGATCTTGGAGCCCATCGCCCGTACCGCGTCCACCGGCGGCCCGATCCAGGTCAGGCCCGCGTCCGCGACGGCGGCCGCGAAGTCGGCGTTCTCCGAGAGGAATCCGTAGCCGGGATGTATGGCGTCGGCGCCCGCGGCCCGCGCGGCGGCGATGATGGCCTCGGCATTCAAGTAGTCGTTGGTCTTCGCCAAGCGCACCCGGGCGTCGGCTTCGGCGACGTGCGGGGCCGCGGCGTCCGGTTCGGTGTAGACCGCGACGGTTCCCAGACCGAGCCGGCGGCAGGTGGCGAAGACTCGGCGGGCGATCTCGCCGCGGTTGGCAACGAGTACTCGAGTGATTCCCATGGGGCTCACATCCGGAAGACGCCGAAGTTCGACGTCCCCTTGATCGGGCCATTCGCGATGGCGGACAGACACATTCCCAGTACGGTGCGGGTATCGCGGGGGTCGATCACCCCGTCGTCGTAGAGCATTCCAGACAAGACCATCGGCAGCGACTCGGCCTCGATCTGTCCCTCGACC
This sequence comes from Mycobacterium ahvazicum, assembly GCF_900176255.2. Taxonomy (GTDB): domain Bacteria; phylum Actinomycetota; class Actinomycetes; order Mycobacteriales; family Mycobacteriaceae; genus Mycobacterium; species Mycobacterium ahvazicum. The sequence goes on along the minus strand of NZ_FXEG02000005.1, from coordinate 320,527 downwards.
GCGGCTCGCATCGCGGCGTCGGCGTCCTCGTCGACCTGTTGGCCGCGAGCTTCGGCGGCCGCCCGGGCCACGATCGACAGCACGCCGGCCAGCTGGACACCGCCCATCACCGCGGATTTGGCGCTGGGCCAGGCGAACAGGAATCGGGGGTCGTAGGCCCGCCCACACATGCCGTAGTGGCCCGCGCCGTAGGACGCACCGATCAACAGCGAGATGTGCGGGACGGTCGAGTTGGACACGGCGTTGATCATCATCGATCCGTGCTTGATCATGCCGCCCTCTTCATAGTCCTTGCCGACCATGTATCCGGTGGTGTTGTGCAAGAACAACAGTGGCGTGTCGTAACGGTTGGCCAGCTGAATGAATTGGGTGGCCTTCTGTGATTCCTCGCTGAACAGCACACCGCGATGGTTGGCCAGAATCCCGATCGGGTAGCCGCACAACGTCGCCCAGCCGGTCACCAGCGACGAGCCGTACATCGGCTTGAACTCGTCGAATTCGGAGCCGTCGACGACCCGCGCGATCACGTCGCGTGGGTCGAACGGGATGCGCAGGTCCGACGACACGATGCCGATCAGCTCCTCCGCGTCGAACAGCGGCTCCGTCACGGGCCGCGGCACCGGCCCGAGCTTGCGCCAGTTCAGCCGGGTCACCACCCGGCGCCCGATGCGGATCGCGTCGAGCTCGTCGACGGCGAAGTAGTCGGCCAGACCCGAAGTGCGGGCGTGCATTTCGGCGCCGCCGAGGGACTCGTCGTCGGACTCTTCACCGGTGGCCATCTTCACCAGCGGGGGACCGGCCAGGAACACCTTCGAGCGTTCCTTGATCATCACGACGTGATCGGACATGCCGGGGATGTAGGCACCGCCGGCGGTGGAGTTGCCGAAGACGAGCGCGATGGTCGGAATGCCCGCCGCCGAGAGCCGGGTCAGATCGCGGAACATCTGCCCGCCGGGGACGAAGATCTCTTTCTGGGTGGGCAGGTCCGCGCCGCCCGACTCCACCAGCGAGATCACCGGCAGCCGGTTCTGCAGCGCAATCTGGTTGGCCCGCAAGATCTTCTTGAGCGTCCAGGGGTTGCTGGTGCCGCCCTTGACGGTCGGGTCGTTGGCGACGATCAGGCACTCCACGCCCTCGACGGCGCCGATGCCCACCACCACGCTGGCCCCCAGGGTGAAGGAACTGCCGTAGGCGGCCAGCGGGCTCAGCTCGAGGAACGGCGAATCCGGGTCCAGCAGTAGCTCGATGCGCTCGCGGGCGGTGAACTTGCCGCGGGCGTGGTGGCGCGCGGTGTACTTTTCTCCGCCTCCGGCCAGCGCCTTGCCGTGCTCGACGTCGATCTCGGCCAGCTTGGCGAGCATGGTTTCGGCCGCGTCGGCGTACGTGGACGCCTTCGGGTCGAGGGTGGACTGCAGCACGGTCATGATTGGAATCCCAGCAGTTTGGCGGACAGGGCGGTCAGGATTTCGGTGGTACCGCCGCCAATGCCCAGGATTCGCATGTCCCGATATTGGCGTTCGACTTCTGATTCGGCCATGTAGCCCATGCCGCCGAACAATTGAACGGCTTGATTGGCCACCCATTCACCGGCCTCGACGGCGGTGTTCTTGGCGAAGCACACCTGCGGGATCAGGTTCGTCTCACCGGCCAGCTGGCGCTGCACCACATCGCGCGAATAGACGCGGGCGACATCGATGCGCCGGGCCATCTCGGCCAGGGTGTTCTGCACCGACTGGCGCGAAATCAGTGGGCGACCGAACGTCTCGCGGTCGCGACACCAAGCCACGGTGATGTCCAGGCATCGCTGTGCACTCGAATACGCTTGCGCGGCAAGGCCGATCCGCTCAGAGACGAACGCCTGCGCGATCTGGGCGAATCCGCTGTTCTCAGCGCCGACCAGGTTGGCGACCGGAACCCGGGCATCGACGTAGCACAGCTCGGCGGTGTCCGACGAACGCCACCCCATCTTGTCCAGCTTGCGGCTCACCTCGAAGCCCGGTGTGCCCTTCTCGACCGCCAGCAGCGAAACCCCTGCTGCGCCAGGCCCTCCGGTGCGCACCGCGGTGACGACATAGTCGGCGCGCACCCCGGAGGTGATGTAGGTCTTGGCGCCGTTGACCACGTAGTGGTCGCCGTCACGCACCGCGCTGGTGCGCAAATGCCCGACGTCCGAACCGCCGCCGGGTTCGGTGATGGCCAGTGATCCGATCTTCTCGCCGGCCAGCGTCGGCCGGACGAACTCCTCGATCAGCCGCTGATCGCCCGAGGCGATCATATGGGGAACCGCGATGCCACAGGTGAACAGCGACGCGAAGACACCGCCCGGGCCGCCGGCCTGGTGGAACTCTTCGCAGATGACCACCGCGTCGGCGCCGTCGCCGCCACCGCCGCCGGCGGCTTCGGGTAACCCGGCGCCGAGCAGCCCGGCCGCCCCGGCGCGCCGGTGCAATTCGCGCGGCAGATCGCCGGTGCGTTCCCACTCGTCGACGTGCGGCAGAATCTCGCGTTCGGTGAAGGCGCGCACCGTCTTTCGCAGCTGTTCGCGCTCCGGGGTGTTCCAGATATTCACAAAAGCCCTTCCGGGATTTCGACGTGGCGGCTGCGCAGCCATTCACCCAGTCCCTTGGCCTGGGGATCGAACCGTGCCTGATAGGCGACGCCCTGTCCGAGGATGCCCTCGATCACGAAGTTCACCGCACGCAGGTTGGGCAGCACGTGACGGGTGACGTCGCAGTCCGCTGCCTCCGGCAGCAGCTCCTTGAGCAGTTCGACCGTCAATGTGTTGGCCAGCCAACGCCATTGGTCCTCGGTGCGCACCCAAACCCCGACGTTGGCCGAGCCGCCCTTGTCGCCGCTGCGGGCGCCGGCGATGCGGCCGAGGGGTGCGCGCCGGGTCGGCCCGGCCGGCAGAGGTTGCGGCAACGCCGGGGAAGCGGCAGGGGCCAGCTCCAAAGTCTGGCTGGCACAAGGGATATCGGTGCGCGTGCCGTCGGAGTGCACCGCGATATGCGGCACGACGGTGGCCTCGACGTAGCCCGCGTGGAAGACGCCGTAGACCTGGCCATCGCCCGGCGGGGCGGTGACGTGGAAGCCCGGGTAGCTGGCAAGCGCCAACTCGACTGCCGCCGAGGAGAATTGGCGTCCGACATTGGCGGGGTCGGGGTCGCGGACCACACAGTGCAGCAGCGCACTGGCGGCTTCCTCGGTGTCGGCATCGGGGTGGTCGGTGCGCGCCAGCGTCCACTGAAGCTCCGCGGGTTTGACGGTGAGCCCGGCCTCGAGCTGGCGGCGCACCAGCTCGGCCTTGGCCTCGATGTCGAGCCCGGTCAACACGAAGGTCATCGCGTTGCGGAATCCGCCGATGCTGTTCAGCGACACCTTCAGCGTCGGTGGCGGCGGCTCACCGACCACGCCGCTGATGCGCACCCGGTCCGGGCCGTCGGAGGACAGCTCGACGGTGTCCATCCGCGCGGTGACGTCCGGGTTGGCGTAGCGGGCGCCGGTGATCTCGTAGAGCAGCTGCGCGGTGACGGTGTCGACGCTGACCAGCCCGCCGGTGCCGGGGTGTTTGGTGATCACCGAGGATCCGTCCGCGTTGACCTCGGCCAAAGGAAAGCCCGCATGAAAAAGGCTAGACAGGTCGGGCACTTCGGTGAAAAACGCGTAGTTGCCGCCGGTGGCCTGCACGCCGCATTCGATGACGTGACCGGCGACCACCGCGCCGGCGAGTTCGTTGTAGTCGGTGCGGCCCCAGCCGAAGTGGGCGGCCGCGGACCCGACGATCACCGAGGCGTCGGTGACCCGGCCGGTGACGACGACGTCGGCTCCGTCGTTCAGGCAGTCGACGATGCCCCAGGCACCCAGGTAGGCGTTTGCCGTCAGCGGCGTGCCCAGCCCCAGTTCGGCCGCGCGCGGCTGCAGATCGTCGCCCTCGACGTGGGCCACTCGGGCGGTGATGCCCAGCCGTTGCGCCAGGGTGCGGATCGCGTCCGCCAGCCCGGCGGGGTTGAGGCCGCCGGCGTTGGCGACGATGCGCACCCCGCGGTCCCGAGCCTCGCCCAGACAATCCTCGAGCTGAGTCAGGAAGGTCTTGGCGTAGCCGCGCTCGGGGTGTTTCATCTTGTCGCGGCCCAGAATCAGCATCGTGAGCTCGGCCAGGTAGTCGCCGGTGAGGTAATCGACGTCTCCGCCGGTCAGCATCTCGCGCATGGCCGCCAGCCGGTCGCCGTAGAACCCCGAGCAGTTCGCGATCCGGACAGCACCGGATGAGCCAGAACCAGAGGCCATGGGCGTCCTCCATTCGGGATTTCCGGTGCTCAACCAACCAACCACCCGGTAGGTTAGCGGGTACCGCCGGTGTCACGTCAAGGATGCCCGTTCCGGCGCTGCCGTCATAGCCGCGCAGGCCGTACCGCCCATTTTGGCCACCAGCAGGTCACCGACTATTCTGGAGCGCAATCGTCGCCGTCGGCCGCAGAGGTCATGCCGCGCGACGGACGACCGAAACCCCAGACCGAGGAGTAAGGCCCGACCATGGCCACACCCAAGCGCAGGATGTCGCGCTCGAACACCCGCAGCCGCCGCTCGCAGTGGAAGGCGGAAAAGACCGAGCTCGTCGGAGTGACCGTGGCCGGCCAGAAGCACAAGGTGCCGCGTCGACTGCTCAAGGCGGCACGCCTGGGCCTGATCGATCTCGACCGACGCTAATCTCGGCAAATACCCGGCGCGCCTCTCAGGCCGCTCTCAGGCCCTAGGACGAAACTAGTGGCCGTGCGCATTCTTGTCGTCGATGACGATCGCGCGGTCCGCGAATCGTTGCGCAGATCGCTGTCCTTCAACGGCTACTCCGTCGAGTTGGCCCATGACGGGGTGGAGGCGCTGGAGCTCATCTCCAGCGACCGCCCCGACGCCGTCGTGCTCGATGTGATGATGCCGCGGCTGGACGGTCTCGAAGTCTGTCGGCAACTGCGCAGCACCGGCGACGACCTGCCGATCCTGGTGCTCACCGCCCGCGACTCGGTGTCCGAGCGGGTTGCCGGCCTGGACGCCGGCGCCGACGACTACCTGCCCAAGCCGTTCGCCCTCGAGGAGCTGCTGGCCCGGATGCGGGCGCTGCTGCGCCGCACCAAGCCCGAGGACGCCGAATCGGTCGCGATGACGTTCTCCGATCTGGCTCTGGACCCGGTGACCCGTGAAGTCACCCGAGGGCACCGCCGGATCAGCCTGACCCGCACCGAGTTCGCCCTGCTGGAGATGCTGATCGCCAACCCGCGCCGGGTGCTCACCCGAAGCCGCATTCTCGAAGAGGTGTGGGGATTCGACTTTCCCACCTCGGGCAATGCGCTGGAGGTCTACGTGGGCTACCTGCGCCGCAAAACCGAAGCCGAAGGTGAACCGCGCCTGATCCACACGGTGCGTGGCGTCGGCTATGTCCTGCGGGAGACCCCGCCCTGATGATCCGGTTCCAACGACGTCGGCGCGCGCCCCTGCGAGCCCCCAGTTCGTTGTCGTTGCGGTGGCGGGTCATGTTGCTGGCGATGTCCATGGTGGCGATGGTTGTCGTGCTGATGGCGTTCGCCGTCTACGCGGTGATCGCGGCCGCGCTCTACAGCGACATCGACAACCAGCTGGACAGCCGCGCGCAGCTGCTGATCGCCAGCGGTTCGTTGGCCGCCGACCCGGCCAAGGCCATCGAGGGCACGGCGTATTCGGACGTCAACGCGATGCTGGTGAACCCCGGACATTCGATCTACACCGCCCAGCAGCCGGGCCAGACCCTGCCGGTCGCCGAGCCGGAGAAGGCGGTCATCCGCGGCGACCTGTTCATGTCCCGCCGTACCGCCTCCGACCAGCGCATCCTGGCGATCCACCTGCCCAACGGCAGTTCGCTGCTGATCTCCAAGAGCCTGCGGCCCACCGAGGCGGTGATGACCAAACTGCGCTGGGTGCTGCTGATCGTCGGCGGCATCGGGGTCGCGGTCGCCGCGGTGGCCGGCGGCATGGTCACCCGGGCGGGGCTGCGGCCGGTCGCCCGGCTGACCGAGGCGGCCGAGCGGGTGGCGCGCACCGACGACCTGCGGCCCATCCCGGTGTTCGGCAGTGACGAATTGGCAAGGCTCACTGAGGCATTCAACTTGATGCTGCGCGCTCTCGCGGAGTCGCGGGAGCGGCAGGCGCGGCTGGTCACCGACGCCGGACACGAATTGCGCACCCCGCTGACATCACTGCGGACCAACGTCGAACTGCTGATGGCGTCCATGGAACCGGGGGCGCCGCGGCTGCCCGAGCAGGAGATGGTGGACCTGCGTGCGGATGTGCTGGCGCAGATCGAGGAATTGTCCACGCTGGTAGGCGATTTGGTAGACCTCACCCGCGACGACGCGGGCCAGGTAGTACACGAACCGGTCGACATGTCCGAGGTCATCGACCGCAGCCTGGAGCGGGTTAGGCGGCGGCGCAACGATATTCACTTCGATGTCGACGTAATCCCGTGGCAGGTCTACGGCGACAACGCCGGCCTATCGCGGGCGGCACTGAACCTGATGGACAACGCCGCCAAATGGAGTCCGCCGGGCGGCCACGTCGGTGTCCGGATGCGCCAACTCGACCCGTCGCATGCCGAGTTGATCGTCTCCGACCTGGGCCCGGGTATCCCGCCACACGAGCGGCGCCTGGTGTTCGAGCGGTTCTACCGGTCGACGACGGCGCGGGCCCTGCCGGGATCGGGGCTGGGGTTGGCCATCGTCAAGCAGGTGGTGCTCAACCACGGCGGGCTGTTGCGCGTCGAAGACACGGTTCCGGGCGGTCATCCTGCGGGAACATCGATCTACGTGCTGCTTCCGGGTCGGCCACTGCCGGTGTCGGCGTATCCGGCGGCCGGCACCGAGAGCGGGGCCTCGGTCGGTGAAGCCGCCGGCGAAGCCAAGACCGATCCCGCCGTTCGCACAGATGACGGCGCAGCGAACTCTCGGGAATCGGCGAACGTTATCTCAGTGGACTCTCAGTCCGCACGCGCAAGGTAGAGGCAGTTAGTGTTGACAATCGAGCCAAGTCGAGCTCGACAGCACCCCAATTAGAGGAAGAGCGACTTAGCGCTATGACGAATGACCCGAGGTATTCGCCACCGCCTCAGCAGCCGGGATACCCGAGCGCGCCTAACCAGCCCTTTGAACCGGGTGGAGCTCCCGCGTACGCCCAAGGGCATCAGCAACCGTACAACCAGCCGTACGACTGGCGGTACCAGCAAGGCCAGCAGTCACAACCGTCGCAGACCTCGCAATACCGTCGGCCGTACGAGCCGTTCGGTGACACCGGGGCGGGCGCGGTACCCAGCGGCACCGGGCCGGGCCGGATCCCCGGCGGTACCGGCGCGGGCCCGATTCCTGGAAGCACCGGCGCCGGACCCATCCCCGGCGGCTCGGGAGTAGGGCCGATCCCCGGAGCCACCGGCACGGGCCCGATCCCCGGCATGCTGCCGCCGATGGGGCCGCCGCGACCGCAGAAGCGAGGCCGCGCCGGCCTGCTGATGGCCGGTGCGCTGGCGATCGCGGTGGTGTCGGCCGGCATCGGCGGCGCCGCGGCCACGGTCGTCGAACTGGGGACGCACTCCACCACCGCCAGCGGTAGCAGCGGACCGTCGGGCGCCACACCCGGCGTTCCGGCGGCCAACATGCCGCCCGGCACCGTCGAACAGGTCGCCGCGAAGGTGGTGCCCAGCGTCGTGATGCTGGAGACCGACCTCGGTCGGGCATCCGAAGAGGGGTCCGGCGTCATCCTGTCGTCCGACGGGCTGATTCTGACCAACAACCACGTCATCGCCGCGGCCGCCGCCCCGCCGAAGGGACCCGGTGGCCCGACGCCCAGCAGCCCGACGCCCGGAAGCCCGCCGCCCGGCGGGCCGGGTGGTCCCGCGCCGAAAACGACGGTGACCTTCTCGGACGGCCGCACCGCGCCGTTCACCGTGGTGGGTGCCGATCCCACCAGCGATATCGCCGTCATTCGCGTGCAGGGTGTCTCCGGCCTGACCCCGATCGCGATGGGTTCCTCGTCCGATGTGCGGGTCGGCCAGCCCGTGATGGCGATCGGTTCCCCGCTGGGCTTGTCGGGCACGGTGACCACCGGGATCATCAGCGCCCTGAACCGGCCGGTGTCCACGACCGGCGAGTCGGGCAACCAGAACACCGTGCTGGACGCGATTCAGACCGACGCCGCGATCAACCCGGGTAACTCCGGCGGTGCGCTGGTCAACCTGCAGGGGCAGCTGGTCGGCATCAACTCGGCGATCGCCACCCTGGGTTCGGATTCGCCGGACGCTCAAAGCGGTTCGATCGGCCTCGGTTTCGCGATTCCGGTCGACCAGGCCAAGCGCATCGCCGACGAGCTGATCAGCACCGGCAAGGCGTCGCATGCGTCGCTGGGCGTGCAGGTGACCAGTGACAAGAGCACGCCGGGCGCCAAGGTCGTCGACGTCGTGACCGGCGGCGCGGCCTCGAACGCGGGCGTGCCGAAGAACGTGGTCGTCACCAAGGTCGACGATCGTCCGATCAGCAGCGCCGACGCGCTGGTCGCCGCGGTGCGCTCCAAGGCGCCGGGCGACAAGGTATCGCTGACCTTCCAGGATCCCGGCGGTGGCAGCCGGACCGTGCAGGTCACCCTCGGCAAGGCGGATCAGTGATGAGAGTCGACGAGCCTCTGAACGAGCCCCTGTCCGAGCTCGGATATACGGTTGCACCCATGGATACGGGTGCGGAATTGGTAGTCGGCCGGGCTCTGGTCGTGGTGGTCGACGATCGCACCGCCCACGGGGACGAAGAAGACCACAGCGGGCCGCTGGTCACCGAGCTGCTGACCGAGGCAGGATTCGTGGTCGACGGTGTGGTGGCGGTCGCGGCCGACGAGGTCGAGATCCGCAACGCGCTGAACACCGCGGTGATCGGTGGGGTGGATCTGGTGGTGTCGGTCGGCGGCACCGGAGTGACCCCGCGCGACGTCACCCCGGAGGCCACCGTCGAGATCCTGGACCGGGAAATCCTGGGCATCGCCGAGGCCGTCCGGGCCTCCGGGCTGTCGGCGGGAATCATCGACGCCGGGTTGTCCCGCGGTCTGGCCGGCGTGTCCGGCAGCACCCTGGTGGTCAACCTTGCCGGTTCCCGGTACGCGGTGCGCGATGGCATGGCGACGCTGAATCCGCTCGCCGCACAGATCATCGGGCAGTTATCGAGCCTCGAGATCTAAAGTCGCGGGCGTCTCGTGCAAGCCGCGGGGACCTACAGCGACTCGGCGTCCGCGCGCGGCCCGTATTCGGGCGGCGGGGTGGTGCCCGCCCCGCCGTGCCGGCCCGACGAAGCCCCGCCGTTGGTCTGCGCGAGTAGGTCGCGGATCTCGGTCAGCAAGACGACCTGGGCGTCGTCGGCCTGCTCGACCTCGCCGCGTTTGCGGAACGTGTTGTAGGGCAGCACGACCAGGAAGTACACCACCGCGGCGACCAGGACGAAGTTGATCGCTGCGGACACCAGCACGTTGAGGTCGATCGTCTGGCCGCCACCGATGCTGATTTTCAGGATGCCGACATCGGATTGCTGGTTGACGCCGATCCGGTTGATCAACGGCTGAATGATGCTGTCGGTGAACTTGGTGACCAGGCCGGTGAATGCCGTACCGATGACCACCGCGACGGACAGGTCGACGATATTGCCCCGCGCGAGAAACTCCTTGAACCCCTTGAGCATTCGACGTCCTTTCTGGGCTGGACATAGTTTGCTGCGGGTGCTCTGGCGAGCGGGGTGTCAGGCACTCAGTGCAGGGTGAGGGTGACTGCCTGCCCTAGCACCGAGCCTGCCACCGTGTTCGCCACGCGGGCCGGCAGCGCAACTAAGACTACGCGGTCATTATCGGCGGCCTGGACTTTCTGCTTCGGCGACACGAGCACGACGACGGCATCGGTGGCCACCACCACGCTGGTCGCCTGGGTGCCCGGCCGCGAATCGGTGGGCGCGGCGAGCACGTCGACCACGTCGCCGGCACGCACCAGGTCGATCAGCGCGCTGTCGGCCAGATGCAGCGGCACGATGCGCGCGCCCGGCCCGGTCTTCGATCCGATCGCGGCTTCGGCCAGCCGGCTGCCCAGCAGCCGGACGTCGGTGAGCACCTCACCCCGACGCGCCGGACCGGCCAGCATCGAACCCACCACCGCGCTCAGGTCTGCTTGTGACCCCTCGGGAAGTGTTGTCGCCAAACGCTTTTCGACCCGAACATCGTCGGAGGTCAACGCCGTGCCGGGAGTCAGGTCACGCGTGGCCACCACCGCGTCGACGCGATCGCCGTCCGGATTCGAGCGCACCGCCGCGACCGCGGCCAACACGACGAGCCCGCCCGCCGCCACCCGGCGGGCCAGTACGGTCCGGGTCCAGTCCGGGCGCAGCGACGCCGATAATCGCTGAAGTAGCGCCGGATTCAGCGATGGTTCTGCCACGCCGCAACGGTAGGCCCGGCGGGCAGCGCAACGCGCCCCAACGGGATGGGTGCTGTGGATAACCCGCTAGCTGGCCGCGGCCGACGTCGTGGATTTCTCGCTGGACGAGGACTTGTCGCTCGAGCTGGACTTCTCGCTGGACGAGGACTTCTCGCTCGAGCTGGAGCTCTCGGAAGATCCGTTGGTCGACGAGCCGTTGCTCGAGCTGGACGACGACTTTTTGCCCGACTCGCGGCTGTCGGTGCGGTAGAAGCCGCTGCCCTTGAACACGACGCCGACGGAGTTGAACAACTTGCGCAGTCGGCCCGAGCACTTCTCGCACGTGGTCAGGGCGTCGTCGGTGAAGGCCTGTACGACGTCGAAGCGATCATCGCATTCGGTGCACGCGTAGCTGTAGGTCGGCACTCCAAAACCTCCGTTAGATAAGCTTGTTAGCACTCTACAGTGCCTGAGTGCTAAAACAGCCATGAAATCCGTCTCATTCCCGGGCGTTATCACCCCGTGGGCAGCGCCACCACGCCGCGCCCGGGGGTGATCACGTGGGTCATCGGCACATCGTGCGGTTCGGCCGGCAACTCTTCGACGAACTCCTCGTCACGCACCATCGCGATCAGCCGTGCCTGCGGGTTTCTGGCATCCAGCGAGCGGTCGTAGTAGCCCCGGCCGCGGCCCAGCCGCACGCCCCGGTGGTCCACGGCCAGCGCCGGAACCACCACCATCTCCGCCTCGGCCAGGACAGACTCCGGCAGCCACGGCTCGGGCGGCTCGAGCAGGCCCCAGCGGCCGCGGACGAGCCCACCCGGCCGGTACTCGGCCCAGCGCAGCCGCATCGGGATGCCGTCACCGGTGGTGCGCGCGACGGGCAACAACACCCGCCGCGCGTGGCGCAGCAACATGTCCAGCATTTCGACCGAACCCGGCTCGGTACCCACCGGGACGTAGGCGCAGACGGTGCTGCCGCCGCTCACCGCGAGGGCAAGCTGCTCGTTGAGCATCCGCGCCTGGGCGGCGTGCACGTCGTCGGCGACCTGACTTCGAGCCGCCAGCACCTGCTCGCGCAGTGTGGCCTTGGTCGAAGTGGTCATGCATCAACGATGACAGCACGGGTATTCGGCCTGCCATGCAGCGGCGGCCACCCCTCTGAGCGCTATGGTGTGAACGATGTCACGGCCAGATGAAGTCCCGATCCCGTACACGGCGATCGTCCCCGCAGCCGGTCTGGGCACCCGTTTCCTGCCGGCCACCAAGACGGTGCCCAAAGAGTTGCTGCCCGTCGTCGATACGCCCGGTATCGAGCTGGTCGCCGAGGAAGCGGCCGCGGCCGGCGCCGAGCGGTTGGTGATCATCACCTCGGAGGGCAAGGACGGCGTGGTCGCGCACTTCGTCGAGGACCTGGTGCTGGAGGGCACGCTCGAAGCGCGCGGCAAGAAGGCGATGCTGGCCAAGGTGCGCCGGGCGCCGGCGCTGATCAAGGTCGAATCGGTGGTGCAGGCCGAACCGCTCGGGCTGGGACACGCGATCGGTTGCGTGGAGCCGACGTTGACGCCCGACGAGGACGCCGTCATGGTGCTGCTGCCCGATGACCTGGTGCTGCCGACCGGCGTGCTGGAGACGATGGCCAAGGTGCGCGCCGAGTACGGGGGCACGGTGTTGTGCGCCATCGAGGTCACGCCCGAGGAGATCAGCGCCTACGGTGTTTTCGACGTCGAGGCCATCCCCGGCGCCGGCAATTCCGACGTCCTCAAAGTCAACGGCATGGTGGAAAAGCCCAAGGCCTCCGAGGCGCCGTCGTTGTACGCCGCGGCCGGCCGCTACGTGCTCGACCGCGCCATTTTCGACGCGCTGCGCCGCATCGACCACGGCGCCGGCGGCGAGTTACAGCTCACCGATGCGATCGCGCTGCTGATCAAAGAGGGCCACCCGGTGCATGTCGTCGTGCACCGCGGATCTCGACACGACTTGGGAAATCCCGGCGGCTACCTCAAGGCTGCGGTTGACTTTGCATTGGATCGTGACGACTACGGCCCGGAGTTGCGGCGGTGGTTGGTGGCGCGATTGGGCCTGAACGAGCAGTAGCCGGCCGCCATACCGGGCCCGGAGAACCACCGGGCGATCGGGGTCGGTCTTTTTCACCGGGCCCGATACGGCGCGCCCGTCAGGGTGACGGCAGGGAGGCGCGGCGAGTGCGTTCGGTTGAGGAGCAGCAAGCCCGGATAACGGCGGCCGCGGTAGCCCCGCGCCCGATCCGGGTTGCCATCGCGGAGGCGCAGGGATTGTTGTGCGCCGAGGAAGGCGTGACCGAGCGGCCGCTGCCCGGCTTCGATCAGGCCGCGATCGGCGGCTACGCGGGGCGCAGCGTCGACGTACTGGGTATCGGCGAGGTGGGCGTCGACCTTGCGCTCGACGAACCCGGCGAGCCGATGGCCGACGAGGACAGCCCCGGCGGGCTGGTCCTGCCGGTGATGGGGACCATCGAGGCCGGGGCGCGAACGCCGAGCCGGCTGCAGCCACGCCAAGCCGCCCGGGTGCAGACCGGGGCGCCGCTGCCCACGCTGGCCGATGCGGTGCTGCCGTTGCGGTGGACCGACGGCGGCACGTCGAAGGTGCGGATTCTGCGCGGAGCACCGTCGGGTGCCTACGTGCGGCGCGCCGGCGACGACGTCCAGCCCGGCGATGTGGCGGTACGGGCCGGGACGATCATCGGCCCGGCTCAGGTGGGATTGCTCGCCGCGGTCGGCCGCGAGCGGGTCCTGGTGCACCCGCGTCCGCGGGTGTCGGTGATGGCGGTGGGCGGCGAGCTGGTCGACATCTCGCGCACGCCGAGCAACGGGCAGGTCTACGACGTCAACTCCTACGCGTTGGCGGCCGCGGCCCGGGATGCCGGCGCGGAGGTCAACCGGGTCGGCATCGTGCCCAACAACCCGCAGGAGCTCGGCGAAATCGTCCAGGGCCAGATCAATCGCGCCGAGGTCGTGGTGATCGCCGGGGGAGTCGGGGGCGCGGCCGCCGAAGCGGTGCGGGTGGTGCTGTCCGAACTCGGCGACATGGAGGTCGTCCGGGTCGCCATGCACCCGGGGTCGGTGCAGGGCTTCGGGCAGCTCGGGCGCGACGGCGTGCCGGTCTTCTTGTTGCCGTCGAATCCGGTCAGCGCCTTGGTGGTCTTCGAGGTGATGGTGCGGCCACTGATCCGGCTGTCGCTGGGCAAGCGCCAGCCGATGCGGCGGATCGTGCAGGCCCGCACACTGTCGCCGATCACGTCGGTGGCCGGGCGCAAGGGTTACCTGCGCGGCCAGCTGATGCGCGACCAGGACAGTGGCGAGTATCTGGTGCAGGCGTTGGGTGGCGCCCCGGGGGCGTCGTCGCATTTGCTCGCGACGCTGGCTGAGGCAAACTGTCTAGTTGTGGTTCCCAGTGGTGCCGAACAGATTCGCACCGGTGAGATCGTCGACGTCGCGTTCCTGGCCCAGCGCGGCTGACTCCGACGACTGCGCACGCCCGTGAACCTCTTGCGCTCTAGCGCCCGTCACCCCGGTTGGCCGTCGTCGGTGGGGCCGCTGCGGGTCGCGGCCGGTGTGGTCCGGCTGCGCGCGGTGCGGATGCGCGACGGCGCGCAGTGGAGTCGTCACCGGTTGGCCGACCGGGCGCATCTCGAGCCGTGGGAGCCCACCTCCGACGGCGACTGGGCGCTGCGGCACACTGTCGCGGCCTGGCCGGCGCTGTGTTCTGGCCTGCGTGCCGAGGCCCGCAACGGGCGCATGCTGCCGTACGTGATCGAACTCGACGGGCAGTTCTGCGGACAGCTGACCATCGGCAACGTCACCCACGGCGCGCTGCGCTCGGCGTGGATCGGCTACTGGGTGCCGAGCTCGGCGACCGGCGGAGGAGTGGCCACCGGCGCGCTGGCGCTGGGCCTGGACCATTGCTTCGGGCCGGTGATGCTGCACCGGGTGGAGGCCACCGTGCGCCCGGAGAATCTCGCGAGTCGGGCCGTGCTGGCCAAGGTCGGCTTTCGCGAGGAGGGCCTGCTGCGCCGCTATCTCGAGGTCGACCGGGCGTGGCGCGACCATCTCCTGATGGCGATTACGGCCGAGGAGGTCTACGGATCGGTGGCATCGACGCTGGTCCGTGCCGGATATGCGCGCTGGGCGTAAATTCTTCCCTTCTTGTGCGCGGCGAGATTGCCGTCACGGCTGTGATCGGCGCCTGACTGCGACCATGACCGCAATCTCGACGTGCGGGAACTCGCCGCCGAAGACAAATCGCAATATTTCTGTGGCTCACGTGACATATGTGGCGTGTGATGCTTGATTGAGGCAAATTACAGGTGTGTAATTGCGCTGGTCACAGGTCCCGACCGCGCAGGTCAACGATCGGCCTCGCGGGGATCCGGACCAGAAGGAGCAGGTCATCATGCCAAGCATCCCGCAGTCGTTGTTATGGATCTCACTGGTGGTGCTCTGGCTGTTCGTGCTGGTACCGATGCTGATCAGCAAGCGTGACGCCGTGCGACGCACCAGTGACGTGGCGCTGGCAACCCGGGTGCTCAACGGCACCGGGTCCCGCCTGCTGCGGCGCAGCGGTCCGGCCTCGGGCCACCGCAGCGACCCGCACTGGCAGCCGGAAGACTCGGCCGACGACGACGAGTTCGACGATGCGGAGCGTGACGACCTCGCCGGGACCGACGATGAACACGATGCCGAGACCGAGGAACTGCGCCCCGCCCGTCCGGTGGTGATGAGGATGGCGGCCGCCGAGCCGGCCGAGCCCGACTACCTGGACGTCGACGTCGTCGAAGACTCCGTCGCACTCCCGGTCGGTGCCAGCGCCGCGGCCACCGAACCCCAGCTCGCGGCCGTCGACGAGGACGAGCACGAGCAAGCCGACGATGAGCACCCCGACGACGAGTACGAATACGTCGAGGACTCGTCCGGCTTGGAGCCGGAGGCCGAGGACGAGGACCCGGGACTGCGCGAGCGGGTGGTCCCGTCGAGCGCCCAGCGTCGCCGCCGCTTCGACACCAAGACCGCGGCCGCCGTCACTGCCCGCAAGTACGCCTTCCGCAAGAAGGTGTTGATGGTGATGGCCGTCATCTTGGTTGGCTCGGCGACCGCGGCGTTCGAGATCAGCCCCACCGCCTGGTGGGTGTGCGGCGTGGCCACCGCGATCACGGTGCTTTACCTGGGCTATCTGCGCCGGCAGACCAAGATCGAGGAGAAGGTCCGTCGTCGCCGCACGCAGCGGATGACCCGCGCGCGCATGGGTGTGGAAAACACCCGCGACCGCAACTACGACGTGGTCCCGTCGCGGCTGCGCCGGCCCGGCGCGGTGGTCCTGGAGATCGACGACGAGGACCCGATCTTCGAGCACCTGGACTACGCGATGCCGCAGCAGCACTACGGCTGGCCGCGGGACCTGCCGCGCGCCGTCGGCCAGTAGTGCCGTTGGTGCTGGCGCCCTTGCAGAACTGGTAGCCTCTAGCGGGTCAAGGGGCTATAGCGCAGTTGGTAGCGCGTCTCGTTCGCATCGAGAAGGTCAGGGGTTCGATTCCCCTTAGCTCCACTTTGCGATGAGTGGAGTCATGGGTTACACCTGAGTCGCGTCATCGGTTACAGATCGCCCCGGCCATCGGCCGGGGCGTTTTTGTTGGTTGCGCCAGTAGTTGTGGTCGGGGTCGATGGATCAATGGCATTTTGAGCGACTTTGGTTGAGCCGTTTGACGGTCCCGCCAGCCCGCCAGTGGTGAAGGCCTCCGCTTCCGGCTATAGCGTTGAGCGCGAAGCTATTTCCGCTGCCGCGTGATACTACTTCGCTGCGACGGCCGGGGACACGTCGAGGGATTTGGCTAGCGACAGAGCGCTGGCCGCTGTGCCCAAGTTGGCGGTGAACAGCAGATTGTTCAGCACCTTAGTGATTTGCCCGCAGCCGAGGGCGCCGAGGTGCACGACAGAGTCCGCGTAGGTGTAACACCGGTCGGCACGGTCGACAACATCGGCATCACCACCGGCCATGACCAGCAGACGGCCCTGCGCCGCGGCCGGCCCGCCACCGCCGACCGGCGCGTCGATGAACGAAATATCCGGCGCGCCATGGGGCCGACCTGACTGCCCAGCCCGATGAATCCGACTCTCACGCAACGCTCAACTCATGCCAATGCGGATGTTTTTGATCCGCTGAAACTCACGCAGGCCATCGAGGCCGCCGGTGCGACCGAACCCACTGTGCTTGTAACCGCCATAGGGGCCCTGGGGTTCGATGTCGCTGAATTTGTTGACCCACACTGACCCGGCTTCGAGTTCACGCGCGACCCGATGGGGCGGTTGAGGTCGCGGGTGTGCACGAAGGCGTTCAAACCGTAGGAAGTGTCGTGGCGATCCGCACTGCTTCGTCGTCGTCGCGAAATCTGATGAGGGAGATCACCGGTCCGAATGTCTCGGTTTGCGCCAATTCCGAGGAGTTGTCCACGTCGCCGACGGCGGTGGGTTCGATGTAGTAGCCGCGCGCGAGTTCACCTTCGATGCGCTTACCTCCGGTGAGAAGCTCGCCGGCGCGGGCGCACACGGCGTCATCGAACGCCTGCAGGATGCGGTCGGCGGCGGCCTGGCTGATGACGGGTCCGAACATCACCGAGGCCCGTCTGGTCTGGTGACATTCTCTACGAAACCACCTTCGTCGGGATCGAATACCGCGACGGCGCACGGCGGACGCTGTAGCCAGACATCGAGGAGTGCACAGCCCTGCCGCTTTCCTATTGTATGAATTGTCCGGCGAGACAAAGGATTCAAGCAGGTGGAGCATTACCGCTACGACGACGCCCGTCCTATGTTAGCTATTTTCATGAGTGGTTGTGGTCAGTCGATGCCCGCTCGGCAGTGTGCTTGAACAGCAGGGGCAACCCAACGGTGCAAGTACGCACGCAGCTCCTCGCCACGACGTTGTGGCCGTCCGGGATCGATGATCAACGACTGCAGTATGCGCAGCATGAACTCGACGAGCTCTTGGAGGCTGTCGTCGTCGAATCCCGCGCCCGCCCAGTCGACATTGAACCGATTGAGGATCGATCGGCCGAAGGAAACAGATACCTCCGCCGTCACGCCGGCAGTGAAAGCGCTTGCCTTGCCGGGCTGCATGACCATGCCCAGGTATCTGTCGTGGGGAAGTTGCTCGAGCGTGTAGGCAATCCCCTCCACAACGGCGTGGGTGGGCGAAGTCAGAGGTTGCAGGTGAGCAGCGAGGTGATCGAGAAACGCAGAGACAGCCGATAGCGCTGTGGCGTGTAGTAGCGCCTCTAACGTGGGGAAGTACCGGTACAGGGTGGGTCGAGTGATGCCGAGGGATTCGGCCACCTGGGACACGCTGACCGTTCCCTCGGCGTCGATCGTGCGTCGGGCGGCCGCCCCCATGCGGGCGGCCGCCTCGTCGTCGTCGGCGGGAATGTCTCCGGCCCAGCCATGTCTGCGCATCCGTGCATCGTCGCATTCTCTTAGTCCGAGGCAATGAACCCACTTGACTTTACAGTTGGTATTAGATGTATTGTCCGAATAGGAGCCCGCATCAGCCAAGGAGCACCGATGACATCGATGATTGAGCCAACCGTCAACGGCCACGACGAGAGCCTGACCCGTCGGGCACTGCGCTTTGCACTGGATAAGACCACGCAGATGGCCGACAGCGAGCTGCGGGTGCCGCTGCACTACTACCGCGATCCAAAGATCACCGAGATTGAGGAGTCTCAGATCCTGCGGCGGGTGCCTCTGGCGATCGTGCCGTCGGCGCAATTGCCCAAAGCCAACGATTACGTGGTGCGATCGGTATTGGGCGATTCGTTGTTGGTCACCCGAGATCGTCACGGCGAGAGCCACGTGTTCCTGAACTACTGCCGTCACCGTGGCGCGATGCCTGCCTGCGGAACGGGCAACGCGTCACGATTCACCTGCCCGTATCACGCGTGGTCGTACAAGAACACCGGGGACCTGTTCGCGGTGCCCGGCAGCAGCGGCTTCGCCACGATGAACAAGGCCGACTACGGCCTAGTCGAGCTGCCCAACCAAGAACGCCACGGCTTCATCTGGGCGGTGTTGAGTGCCGATGCAGACATCGACGTCGACGCCCATCTCGGTGATATGGCACCCGAACTGGCCCTGATGAACTATTCCTCGTACGGCTATCACACTGAACGCGAGTTCGAGTCCGACGTGTCCTGGAAAGGCGCACTCGAGGCATTCGCCGAGGGCTACCATTTCCCATTCGTCCACGGGCAGAGTGTGATCGGACAGAACACCATCGCCAACACCTCGGTGTACGACGAGTTCGGAAAGCACCATCGGCTGGGGTTTCCCTTCAATTGGATCGTCAACCTCGACAACGACCCCTCGGGAGCCTGGGACCCGTCAGCGAACATGGGCGTGATCTATTGGATCTATCCAAATCTCGTCCTGGCCAACAGCCCGCTGGGTGTGGAAATCATCGACATCCTGCCGGCCGGCGCCCCCACCCGCTGCACCGTGCGGCACAGCTGGATGGGTCGCGTGCCCGCGGCCAACGACGAGATGCGCGCCGTCTACGACGAAGTCTACGAGAACGTGCATGCCGCCGTGCGTGACGAGGATTTCACCATGTTGCCCCAGTGCGGCGAGGGCGTTCGGCACGGACAGCACGACCATATGATCATCGGCCGCAACGAAATTGGTGTGCAACACATGATCCGGGTCTTGGCACAGGAACTCGGTGTCGCACTGCAATGAACACTTTCCTGACCGAGTCGAGTCTCTTGGTCCGCGCAAGGCGGCGGGGAGGATCCACGCAATGGCACTGAACATCGCAGATCTTTTCGAGCACGCCGTAGACGCAGTACCGGACCGCACCGCCGTCATTGCGGGGCCCCGCACCCTGACCTATGCCCAGATCGAAAACGAAGCCAACCAACTGGCGCATCTGCTGCAGTCGAACGGGATCGGTCACGGCGACCACGTCGGGGTTCTTGCCCCCAATACGGCTGAACACGTCGTTGCAATTCTCGCCCTGTTCAAGATTCGCGCGGTCCCGATTAACCTGAACTATCGCTACACCGCACCAGAACTGGCGTATGTCTTCGACAACGCCGACCTCGTCGGGCTGTGTTTTGACGACTCGCTCGGACCACTGGCGTCGCAGGTGCTGACACAGCGGGAGCCACTGCGGGTGCTGGTCTCCATGGGCGCCGGCATCGTCAACAACCCGATGCCCGAAGCGCTGGCCTACGCCTCAGCTCGTGACGAATTCAGCACCGAAAGAGACTTCGGTCAGCGTTCGCCCGACGATCTCTACGTTCTCTACACCGGCGGCACGACCGGATACCCCAAAGGCGTCGTATGGCGCCACGAGGACATCTGGCGAACACTCGGCGGCGGCACGAACTTCATGACCGGCGAGCTGCTCGACGAGTACGACCAATCCACCCAAGCCGCCACGAACCCGCCCATTATGGCCTTCGCGGTCAGTCCACTCATGCACGGTGCGGCCGTCTGGGGGACTCTCATGCATCTTTTCTCCGGTCACACCACCGTGCTGATCGATAAATTCGAGGCTCACGCCGTCTGGGAACTCATCGACCGCCACGGCGTCCAGACGGTGTTCATCACCGGAGATGCCATGGCACGCCCCCTTATCGAGGCTTTCGACACCGGGCGACACTCCGGCGCCTCGCTGGCCGCTGTTGCCAGCAGCGCCGCGTTGTTTAGTCCCGCGGTCAAGAAACGCTGGATCGATGCGTTCTCCCGCACCGTGTTCACCGACTCCATTGGCGCCTCCGAAGTCGGTTTCACCGGCACGACCATCCTCGAACGAGACAATCTCGCCGGCGAAGGACCGTTGGTCCAGATGGCGGCGCAGACCATCGTCGTCGATGACGATCTCAACATCCTCGACCCGGAAGAACACGTGGGACAAACCGCGCGCGTCGCCCGAGCCGGCCACATTCCGCTTGGCTATTACAACGATGAAGAGAAGTCTCGCACCACATTCTTCGAACGCGACGGCATCCGCTTCTCGGTTCCCGGCGACTATGTACGCATCGAAGCCGGGCGCCGGCTGCGGCTGCTCGGTCGCGGCTCCAACTGCATCAACACCGGCGGGGAGAAAGTCTTCGCCGAAGAAGTCGAGCAGGCTCTCAAATCCCACCCAAATATCTACGACGCCATCGTAGTAGCCGTACCCGACCCGCGCTGGGGCCAACGCGTCGCCGCCGTAGTACAGGCTAGAGATGGTCTCCGAGTGACGATCGAATCGATTCACACCCACCTGCGAACAATGATCGCCGGCTACAAACTCCCGCGAGACATCACATTCGTCGATGCCGTGCCACGCCACGTCACCGGCAAAGCCAACTATCCCGAAGCCCGCAAGATCATGCTGGCCAGTTTGGAACCCACCCAACAGCCGACTCACTGAGCTGCCCGCCCGGGAACGACCTGAAACACTCCGCCGTGGCGCCACCCTCATCGATGAACATCGTGGCGACATAAGGCCGACCTCAGCATCGACAGGCGCCCCGGCCAAAGCCATCGAACACGTTGCAGCACAAGAACCTACCAGCGCTGCGAGGGTAGCAGCGCTGACATCAACCGATGGGGTTCTGAGTGCATGGCCCGTCAAGGAAGCTCCGGAACACCACCAATCGAGCTTGCGCCTGCCTGGCCGCAATTTTTTGCCTCCCCGTCCGATTTCAACACCCAGATGACCGACTGGCTGGCCGTGGTCAACACCCGCAACCGTCGGGCGCTCGGCTGTGCGCCGACTGACCGGATCGAGGCTGATCGGGCAGCGATGCTCGGGCTACCGCCGGTGGCGCCGGCCACCGGCTGGTGCTCATCGCTGCGGCTGCCGCGGGATCACTACATTCGCCTGGACGGCAACGACTACTCGGTGCACCCCGCAGCGGTCGGGCGGCGGGTGCTGGTGCGCGCCGACCTGGATCGGGTGCAGGCGTTCTGCGATGGGCAGACCGTCGCCCAACACGACCGGGTCTGGGCGACGCATCAGACGATCTCCGATCCGGTGCATGTGGAGACAGCGAAGATGTTGCGGGGCAGACGGATCCAGATACCACCACCACCTTTGGAGTCCGAAGTGCCGGTACGGGATCTGTCGTCGTATGACATTGCGTTCGGAGTCGACCTCGATGGCGGGGCCGCCTAATGGCCACCACCAAGACCACCGCCACTGCAGGCCGGGACGTGACTGCTGAGTTGGCCTATCTGACCTGGGCGCTGAAAGCACCTACCTTGCGTGAGTCCATCGCCCGGCTGGCCGAACGCGCTCGCGCGAAGAACTGGACCCACGAGGAATACCTGGCGGCATGTCTGCAACGCGAAGTCTCAGCACGTGAATCCCACGGCGGTGAGGGACGAATCCGGGCCGCACGATTCCCCGCGCGAAAGTCGTTGGAGGAATTCGACTTCGACCATGCCAGCGGGCTCAGACGCGACACCATCGCGCACCTGGGAACCCTGGACTTCGTCACCGCCCGCGACAACGTCGTCTTCCTCGGCCCACCCGGAACTGGCAAGACGCATCTGGCGATTGGGCTGGCCATGCGGGCCTGCCAAGCCGGCCACCGCGTCCTATTCGCCACGGCAGCTGAATGGGTGGCCCGCCTGGCCGAAGCCAACCAAGCCGGACGCATCCACGCTGAGCTCACCCGACTCGGCCGCTACCCGCTCATCGTCATCGGCGAAGTCGGATACATCCCCTTCGAACCCGAAGCCGCCAACCTGTTCTTCCAACTGGTCTCGGCCCGCTTCGAACGCGCCAGCCTCATCGTCACCTCCAATCAAAGCGTTCGGCCGCTGGGGCGAAGTATTCGGCGACGACGTCGTGGCCGCCGCCATGATCGACCGCCTCGTCCACCACGCCGAAGTCATCACCCTGAAAGGAGACAGCTACCGACTCAAAGACCGAGACCTGGGCCGCACACCTGCCGCAGCGGCCACCACTGAGGAATAATCACCAACCACCACCGGACAGGGGGTCAATTTTCACCTGCCGCCAGGGGATCAATTTTCAGCCGCCGTCGACAATGCATACGAGCCGCGCACATTCGGGCCTTGTCGACAGTCTCCTTCGAGCGTTGAGGGTTAGGTGCCGCGACAAGCGTTCGATATCGGCTCCGAAAGCTATAGGAGACCTATAACTAAGCCTGGTACCCAGCTGATGTGGCTGGGGCAGGCGGAGGACGTCTCCGGGGCGACACAAATAACGTCTCCCGCTGCGGAGATGTTCGACGCTGCCGCTACCAGCGCGTTGCAGGCGGATCATCGAACAGATCGTATCGGCCTGTGGCGTTCCACTGGTCTGCCGCGCTGTGCGGGGTGCCGCGCCATCGGACGTGCGCCGCGACCTCGGCCGCTGGACGGGCTCCGTCTGTCAGGTGCCCGGTTGGAATGTCTTCGGGCGCGACGGGAAGGCCCAGAAACGGAATCAGCAGACGGACATCGAAGAGGATCAGATTGTGAGTTCCTGGAAGCGCGGCCGAAGGCACGATCATCGCGTCTGCTCCGTTGCGACGAACGGCCGCGGCTAATGCTTGTGTCGGGGCGTAATCGTCACCGACGAGCTCGTCGGGCGTGAGTCCGTAGGTGGCGCAGTCGTCGAAGTCCACACGTGTCGGCTCGATGTTGACGGTCGCTGTCCACAAATTCAGGAGTAGGTCGTCTGGATCTCCAGTTGGACCAATGTGGTGGCGGAGCATTTCAGCTGCAGGGCCGAATGGATGAAGGCAGAGGTACTGGACGGTGTCGAGGCTCGCGCGGTGGAAACGGCCGTCGCTTGGGCTTGGGAACGCCCACCATGGCGTGTCGTACGAGGCGTGCCGAAAGATCGTTAATCTCATGTGGTCATTGCGCGGGCCTCAGTCGCGATGGCAAGGAGCCGCGGGTAGCACAGTGGGTCATCGAGTAGGTCGATTGGTCGTTGGCCGAGCATTGGATGCTCCCGATAGAACCATGCGACTACTCCTGGGCCGGTAAATGAGTGGCGCAGCTGGTTTACGACCTGGCCGACTACGCGGATGCGGGCGGCGTCTTCGGCGGCAGGACCAGTCCCGTCATTTGCGAGCCAGCGCTGCAGTTGCCGAATGGACACTCCAAGTAACTCGGCGAGGGTCTTTTGAGGGGTTGCCAAGACTTCGGCGGTGTTTGCCAACACGACCCCGACTGGCGCGTCATCGCTGAAAGGCTGGTTTTCCACAATGTCGCGTAGCGCATGGCGGAACTGCTCTAACGCGATGCGCACATCTCGGCGCCGCTGTTCGGCGTCGTCATGGCGGAGCGCTTTCTCTGCACGGAACGCGGCGGCCCACAGACTCGTGGTCAGGTACGGGTCGGCTTTGAGACGTGACGGCCTCGCAGCATCCAGTCTGCGATCCAAGCTGTCGATCAGTAGGCCAACTTCTTCCGGCACTGTCGCAGAGCGCTGCAGCAGCTTGGTCGTGTCGTTGACACTCTGGAGCAGGTCACTGAGCTCGCTTTCCAGCAGTGTCGTAGTCATGTCGCCATGATACGACAAATTTACGCAAGCTGCATGCTCGTTTCGTGGAGGTCTTGCCGGTTTCGGCGACGATCACCTGGGCGAGGTCGTCGATGCAAGCGGCGATGATGCGGCGCCACGCGTCCAGCCGGCGCGGCGACCGGCATAGGACAGCCCGGACCACCAGTCCGACGCGGTCCGCGCTCGAGCGACGATGCGATCGACATCGGCCCGAGAATGTATGGGGTAGTTCGCCAACGCCGATCCGTCACGGGGGTCGAACGACGTGAACACGCTGTCCTGCAGCGCCGGGTCGTCCACCGACCCTTTCGTCGATGTGGTCATGGTTGCTTCGTTCTGCTCACGCGTTGCGCGGCTTGAGTTCCGTTGCGGTCACGCCTCACGGACGCCCGTGTTGATTCTGTCGCGCCCAACCGCTTTATACAACTAGTTGCAGAAAAATATTGATGCGCCGGGTGACCCTGATGTGGGGTCAGGCGGCGCTACGAGCCAACGACTGTGCGTATCCGATCGTCTCCTCGTCCACATGCGCCTGGATCGAGTAGCGCATGCCGGCGAAGAGGCCCATCACCCGCATCCACGCGGGCACCTCGAGCTCGACGCGACAAGTAAACCGTGATGTCGAGTCCGTCACCGGGGTGACCGACATGACCCAGCGCACGCCGAGTGTCGCGGGCAGCACGTGAGTCAGGTAGATGCGACTCTTCGGCGAAACCATGACCACCTCGGAGGGCTTGCTGGAGTCTTCGCGGTAGTGCTGGACCAGGAGGTGGCCGCCGATCGACTCGACGTTGACCATGCCGCGCGTTCCGCTTTCGACGAAGGTGCCCGCGGCGCGATGCCCCTTGGCGCATCGCTGGTACTCGCGGTCGGTCATGCCAAACAGCCACTTCGGGACGTCGAGGCGATTCGCCGGCAAGTCGATGGTTGTGTGCTGCTCAAACTCCATTAAGACCATGTGTTTCCTTTCAGAGACTGGCGCTGCGGACCGTGAGGTCCGCAGGGTGACGCCGACTGGATAGCATCACGATCCAATTATGGATAGTGATAGTATCCAATGTCAAAGGAGGAACGGTTTGCGTATCTCACATCTGTCCGCCCGCACCGGCGTGTCGATCCCGAGCATCAAGTTCTACCTGCGCGAAGGTCTGCTGGACGCGGGGGAGCGGACGTCGCGCACCCAGGCGGAATACGGCGAGCGGCACGTCGACCGGCTCCGAGTTATCAAGGCGCTCAGCGAGGTACCCGGCCTGTCGATCAACCGGATTCGAGACATCCTCGCGTTGATCGACAACCCCGGCGAGGACCTCCTCGGCGCGCTCGGGTCGGCGAGCAAGCAGTTGCCGCCCTACGCGGACGACAATGTGTCGCTGCAGGATTCGGCCAATGAAGTGCTCACCAGGCTGAGCGGGTCCGCCGATCGCGAGATCGACGCGCTCGGGCAATTGGGCCATGCGTTGCAGACCGCGCAGGCGGCAAACCTGCCCGTCTCCGATGAGCGGCTGGAGGTTTACCGTGAGCACCTCGGCGCGATCGCGGCCTACGAAATCGCCACCATGCCAACCGAACCGTCCGACGCGCTGACCTACGCCGTCATCGGCACCGTGTTGTACGAGCCGCTGCTGCTTGCGCTGCGGCGGATAGCACTGCAAGAGGAGGCTACCGCGGCGCTGAGCGGCCCGGGCAATGCCAAATAGGTTCGCCCATAGTCGCTGTCGTAGTGAGGGCGGGGGGTCTTAGTCACCGACTTCGGATGCAGACCGCCGGGGGGTCTGCTGCACGGACTGGTGACACTGGCCGCCACGGGGCGCCTGCGTGCCAACCACGTCAGCGAACGTGTGCACCTGTTGGTCGAGCGGTTTGCCGGCAGCGAGCGACCGTCGCGATAGCGGCGGCGGTTCCGGCGCGGGTGGGACGTCGACGCAATGGTGCCTAGGCTTCTGGTATGAGTAGGGGTTTCGTCGTCATGTTCGCGGTCGGATTGCTCGTCGCGGTGTTCGGTCTGATCTGGGCGCTGCAGGGATTCGGGGTGTTGGGTGGTAGCCCGATGAGCAACACCACAACTTGGTCGATCATCGGTCCGATCGCGGTGCTGATCGGCATCGCGATCGCGGTATTCAGTTGGCGCAAGCTTTCGTCGAAATAGCTCGTCAGTTCTCCGTCACGGTGAAGTTCACCGTGTGCCAGCCGGTGGCGCCGTCGGGGACACTGGGAACTTGATCCGCGGTTTGGGTAGCGCCGGAGTTGTCGGTGGCCCGCACTGTAATGCTATGATTCCCAACGATTTTCGCCTGCCAAGGGAAGCTCCACAATCGCCACGTCGCATTGGAATAACTGGCGCCAAGTTCGGCGGGCTGCCATCCACCGTCGTCGATGCGGACCTCCACGGCCCGCACCCCCCGATTCTGTGCCCACGCCACACCGCCGAACACGACGGATCCTCTCGGCAGTTTCTGGCCGTCCGCCGGCACGTCGACGCGCGACTCGGTCTTGATCGGCGCCTGCGCCGCCCAGCCGAACCGCGTCCAGTACGCCTTTGCTTTGTCGAATCGAGTCAGCTCCAAGTCGACGACCCACTTGGTGGCGGACACATACCCGTAGAGCCCGGGCACCACCAGCCGGGCCGGATACCCGTGCTCGACCGGCAGCGGCTGACCGTTCAGGCCCACCGCGAGCAGCGCGTCGCGACCATCGGTGAGGGCCTGCACCGGCGTGCCCGCGGTGAATCCGTCGATCGACGTGGAGAGCACCATGTCGGCGTTTGAATGCACCCCGGCCGCCGCAAGCAGGTCGGCCAGCCGGTAGCCCGTCCACACGCCCGTCGAAATCAGTTTTCCACCAACGGGGTTCGACACACAGGTCAACGTCGCCACCGTCTCCACGACATCGAAACGGGACAGGTCGTCAAAGCTGTAGGTGGCTTCGCGGTCCACCATGCCGTGAACGCGCAGCCGCCAGTCGCCGTGGCTGAGTTGGGGAACACTAAGCGCGGTGTCCACCCGATAAAAGTCGCCGCTAGCGGTGACAAAGCTCGGGAGCGTGACGCCTTTCGGTTGGACGTCGGCGGGGATGGGTGGAGCCGGTGCGCGGGGGGGGGGGGGTGGGGCCTGGCTGCGTCGGATGTGTATAAGAGCCGGGGTGGAGCCGGTGCGCGGGGGGTGGGGAGTGTGACGGCGTTGCGGTCGGCGGCCACCGAATGCACCAATCGTGTGACGACCGCGCCCACCACACCGCTCACCACGCCGAATCCGAGCAATCCGTACACCAGCACCGCGCGCCGGCGTGCGTCCGGCTCGTCGCCGTCCGGGTCCCGCGGGGCGAACCGGCGGGTGAGCAAGCGCAGGGCCGCGACGCCGCTGACCGCACCCGCGACCGTGGGGATCGTGTCGGGCAACGTCGCGCCCTGCCGGGACAGCACCGCGGCGCAGCCGAGGATGCCCGCCGCGGCGATGACCGCGCTGCCGACGGGACGCCGCTTGGTTTCGAAGCTGCCGGCGACCGCAGCGATGGTCGCGATCACCACGAGCACGACGATCCCCAAGAAGGCCTTGTCCAGCGAGCCCAAGGTCTGAATCGCCCATTCTTTGACGGGCCCCGGGGTCAGGTCGACGACCATGGAACCGACCGCGGCGCGCGCATCCGCCCGCGCGCCGAACGGGATGGCCACCAGCGCGGCGACCCCGAGCGAGACCGCCGCGGCGGCGACCCCCGCGATCATCCGCTGATTCGACGTCGCGGCAGCCATCGGACCAACTCTACTCGCGTTCACTCAGCACACCGCAAAAACCTTGCCGGGCAGCCGATCACGCCTTGGTCGTGTTGCCGAATCCGACGTGGCTGTGAATCAGGGGCAGCGTCGCCGCCGTGGCGAAGCCCGCTGGGGCTGCGCAGATCGCGGCCACGGCGTTCAGCACCTGCATGCCGGTGGCCACGCTTGCCGAGCGGACGTGCTCCTCCATACTCGCGGCGCGGGTGAAGCTGGCCAGGCAGAAGAAGTGGGTCCGCATCGAGGGGTCGCCCTCGATCGTCAGCGTCCACCCGTCCTGGGGTTTGGGCCAATCGTCCGGGTATTCGCCGCCGACGGTCCACAATGTTTCGATCTGGACCAGCACCTCGCCGTTGCGCCGGCCCGACCACTTCCACCGTTGCCCCGCAGTGGTTCCCGCGCGCAGCACATGATCGAAGATCTGATGATCCTCGCGGGCGGGAACGGCCTGCACGGTCGCGGTGACCTCGTCGATGTCGGCGTTGAGCGTGTCGGCGAGGAACCAGACCTGTTCGGTGAAGATCCCGCTGTTGAAGGCCAGGAACTCGCTGGCTTGCGGGCTGATCTCCTCGATGGGTTGGCCAAAACGCATGTTGTCGAACGTGATTGACGTGCTTTCGTAGACCGACCAGTCGGCGCGCTCCTGAAGCGTGATCTTGTCGATGGTGCGGCACATGCCGGACAGGGTCAGCGGCAGTGCGCCGGAGAGGTTCCCGGGGTTCAGCCCGCTGCCGTGCACCGTGGTGTCACCGGCCCGGCACGCCTCCAGCACCCGATGGCGGTCGGCCGGTACGATACGGCGCGGATGGAACAGGAATGCCGTCGTCGCAACGTTTTTCCCGCCGGCGAGCAGCTCGCACACCTCGTCGAGGTTGGTGTTGCGCGGCGTGTAGAGCACACAGTCCGCGTCGAGCTCCATGATCTTGTCGGCGTCGGTGGTCGCGGCGACGCCGATCGGGTCGCGGCCCACCAGGGTGCCGACGTCGACTCCGTCCTTCGCGTCGGAATACACCCGGGCGCCGACGATCTCGAGATCGGGTCGATGGTCGATGATGGTCGTGACCATCTCGGCGCCCACCGTGCCAACGCCCCAGGGGACGACGCGCAGTGGCCGATGTGGCTGGCGATCACTAGCTGGCGTCATTGCCGTCTTTCTGTAGCCGAAAGTGTGGTCGCCATAGACGATAGAGTGCCGCGGCACTTCACTGTTCAGTGGTGATGGGCGTGCGACGCGATGCTTTCGCGATGTTGCTGGGCCGCGTTGGTGCCGCCGGCGGGATAGGCATGAATCATCGCGGTGGTCAGCTTGGGCACGGCGTGAATCAGATCGTGTTCGGATTCGTGTGCGATTTGGTGTGCCGCAGCCAAACTCAGCGCCGGGTCGATGTCGAGTTCGGCATCGGCGTGTAGGCGGTGCCCGATCCAGCGCATCCGCACACTGCGCACTGCACGCACGCCGGGCCGGGCGGCCAGCGCGGCTTCGGCCGTGTCGATGAGCTCCGGATCGACGCCGTCCATCAAGCGGCGGAACACATCTCGCACCGCGGTGCGCAGCACCGCCAAGATGGCCACCGTGATCAGCAAGCCGACGATCGGATCGGCCAGCGGGAAGCCCAAGGCCACGCCGCCGGCACCGGCCAGCACCGCCAGCGAGGTGAAGCCATCGGTGCGCGCGTGCAGGCCGTCGGCGACGAGCGCGGCCGAGCCGACGCGGCGTCCGACCCGGATGCGGTAGAGCGCCACCCATTCGTTTCCGATGAAACCCAGAAGTCCGGCTACCGCGACCCAGCCGACGTGCTCGATGGGCCGCGGATTGATCAACCGCTCAACGGCCTCGTACCCGGCGATGATCGCCGACAGCGTGATCATCGCGACCACGAACAGTCCGGCAAGGTCTTCGGCCCGGCCGAAGCCGTAGGTGTAGCGGCGCGTTGCGGCCTTGGTACTCAACGCAAATGCGATCCACAGCGGCACCGCCGTCAGGGCGTCGGAGAAGTTGTGGATGGTGTCTGCGGCCAGCGCGATGGAGCCGGAGAGGACCACCACGACGATCTGCGCGATGGCCGTCGCGCCCAGGACCAGCAGGCTGATCTTGACCGCGCGGATGCCGTCGGCGCTGGACTCCAGCTCGCTGTCGAAGCTGTCGGCGGCGTCGTGGGAATGCGGCGCGAAGATCTCCTTGATCGCGGCCCGCAGTCCCTTCGGATGGCGGTGCTCGTGATCGTGTCCGCGCGAGTGGTCGTGCCCGTGATCGCTCATCGTGCGCGGGCCTTCCGTGGCCGGCGATCGGTCGTGATGCCCCGTACGTCGGGGTCGCCGCGGTGGTGGGATGGCACGCCGGGACCGGCATGTTCGGCGTTGTACACCGCGTCGATGACCAACTGGCGGACGTGCTCGTTTTCCAGGCTGTAGTAGATCGTGGTGCCGGCCCGTCGAGTGCGGACCAGCCGGGCCATGCGCAGCTTGGCCAAATGCTGGGACACCGACGGCGCGGGCTTGTCCACCTTTTCAGCAAGGTCGTTGACCGACGACTCGCCCTCGGTCAGCGCCCACAACACCCGAATACGGGTGTGGTCGGCCAACATCCGGAAGACCTCGACGATCAGGCTGACCTGATCCTCGGCGAGCGGCGGTGCAGCATTATCTGCATGCATACGTAGATAGTAGCCAATGCGGGCGCGCGCCGCTCGCGTGAAAGCGGGGGTCCGCCCGGGCTAGAACTTCGCGACAGCCCCCGCATCGATCGGCAGCGCGGCGCCGGTGATGTACTGCGACTCGTCGGAGGCGAGAAACAGCACCGCGTTACTGACCGCGCGCGCATCGATGACGGGCACCGGCAGCATATGGAAGTGGCCGAGCACGGCGGCCGTGTCGTCGATCGTGGGGTTGGGGAGGTCGGGCCGTAGCATGCGGTGGAACGGCTCGTTGTCGATCATCGGCGTCCGGATGTTGCCGGGATGAATCGAATTGACTCGAATCAATTGCGGCGCAAGCTCATTCGCGAGCGAATTCATCAAGCCGACCACGCCGTGCTTGGCCGAGGCGTAGTGCGCCATGTACCCGCCGCCGCGCAGCCCCAACATGGAGCTCACCAGGATGATGGACCCGCCGCGGCCGTCGGACATATGCGGTATCGCCACCTTGACGGTGTGCCAGACCCCGGTGAGATTGATGTCGAGCATCGTCTGCCAGGCGGCTTCCTCGATCATCGCGGCGGGTGCGGGACTGCCGCTGATGCCGGCGTTGGCGATCACCACGTCGGGGCGACCCAACTCGTCGATCCCGCGCTGCAACGCCTCACGCAGGCTCGCGAGGTTTCTGACATCGGCGGTGGCGGCCACGATGCGCCGGTCCAACTTCTCGACCAGCGCCACGGTTTCCTCGAGATCGGCCTCCGTGGCTCCCGGATAGCTCACGCCCTCGACGTCGCCGCACAGATCCACGGCGATGATGTCGGCGCCTTCCTCGGCGAGGCGGACGGCGTGTTCTCGGCCTTGGCCGCGCGCAGCACCCGTGATGAACGCGACTTTGCCGGCCACTCTGCCAACGGAGCTCGTCATGGGGACAACCATATCGCCGACCGTTTGGCGCGGGAACTCAGTAGTGGCAGGGGTTAGCGACCCAACGAGAACAAGCCCGGCGCGGCGGGGCCAAGGGACGGATTGGCGCCGGGAACTTGCAGCGGGAACGGCATCTTTCCGTTGGCCACTGATGTCATCATGCCCGGGCATTCCATCTGTATCGCCATGCTGGCGACCAACCCGGCCATGGTCGGCGAAAGTCCTTTGGTTGCACCCAGTTGCGACGCCACCGACGCGAGGGTTGCACCCGGCTTGACCAGCGATGGGCAGATTGACTGGCCGATGCCGGCAAGCGCGTTGGTCAGTGAGCCGTTGGTGCCGTTCCCTAGGCCGCCCAGCGCGGCGGTGATGGGGTCATTGGACGTGTCGGCCTGGGCGAGCGCAGGCAGCGTCGCTGCGGCCGCGAGGACGCCGGCCGCAACCGCCAATGGGCGAACCGCCCCGGAAGCCGCATTGATGAAATCTGCCCATGCAGCGGTGGAGTGACGTGGGCGGAACATCATCAGTGCGGTCATATCGCTCCTAGGATTCGGGGAAGTGCACAGCCATGCACTGCCCCTGTCTTCGGTAACGATCGGCAATCCGTTACATCACGATCCGGGCGCATCGGCAGCCGTCGGCCAGGCCCGCCCGCTCAGGAGTCGCAATCCGTTAAGCGCGACGACGATGGTCGAACCCTCGTGGCCCGCCACGCCGAGGGGAAGCGGCAGGTGGCCGAACAGGTCCCAGACGACGAGTCCGGTGATGAAGGCCGCCGCGATGGCCAGATTGGCGATCACCACCCGGCGAGCCCGACGGGCCAGCGCAACGACGGCCGGGATCGTCGTGAGTTCGTCCCGGACGGTGACGGCGTCGGCGGTTTCCAGGGTGAGGTCGGCGCCGTTGCGGCCCATGGCAATCGAGGCGTGCGCGGCGGCCATCGCGGGCGCGTCGTTGATGCCGTCGCCGACCAGCAACACCCGGTGGCCGTCGGCCTGCAGTTGGCGCACGGCGGCGACCTTGTCCTCGGGCAGCAGGTCGGCTCGGACATCGGTGATCCCGACCTGCGCGGCCAGCTGCTCTGCCGCGAGGCGAGTATCACCGGTCAGCAGGACCGGCGGTCCCGCGGTGATCGCGACGATAGCGCCGACCACGCTCTGGCTTCCCTCGCGCACGGTGTCGTCGAGTCCGAGAACGCCCACCGGCGCAGCATCGACGACGACGAGAACGGCCGTGGTGCCTTGGCGTTCGAGGTCGCTCGCCGCGGCGGGGTTGCTCTGAAATGCGCGCGGGCTCAGCACTTCGATGCTGCGGTCGCTGACACACGCGCGCACGCCCCGACCGGGCAGGGCCTGGAAATCGGTGGCTTCGGCAACGGGCAGCTTGCGTGCGCGGGCGGCGGCGACGATCGCGCGCCCGAGCGGATGTTCGCTGAATTGCTCTGCGCTGGCGGCTATTCGCAGCACGTCGTCGTCGCTGTAGCAGTCCTCGATCACGGCGATGCCGCTGAGTCGCGGCGTTCCCGTCGTCAGCGTGCCGGTCTTGTCGATCGTCACCAGGGTGGTGTCGGCAAGGTGCTCCATCGCAACCGCCGACTTGACCAGCACACCGCGGCGCCCGGCGTTGGCGATCGCCGAGAGCAGCGGCGGCATGGTCGCCAACACCACCGCACACGGCGATGCCACGATCATGAACGTCATTGCCCGAAGCAGCGTGGACCGGAGGTCGGCGCCGAGGATCAGCGGGACCGCGAACAGGGCGAGCGTCGCCACGACGACGCCGACGGAATAGCGTTGCTCGACCTTCTCGATGAACAGTTGCGTCTTGGCTTTGGTGGCCGATGCCGCCGCGACCAGGGCAACGATACGGGCGACGACGGTGTCGGAGGGGTCCTTGGTGACGCGAACACGAAGTGCCCCAGCGCCATTGAGGGTTCCGGCGAAAACTTCGTCGTGGGCTGCCTTCGCGACCGGCATCGGTTCCCCGGTCACCGACGACTGGTCGACATCGGAGGCGCCGTCGACAACGACACCGTCGGCGCAGACGCGCTCACCGGGGCGCACGCTGACGAGGTCGCCGACGCGCAGTTCGGTGGCGTGGACCGATTCTTCGATCCCGTCGGCGGCCAGGCGGATGGCGCGTTCGGGTGCCAGGTCGAGCAATCCCTTGACCGAATCCTCGGTGCGTTTGGTCGCCGCGTCCTCCAATGCACCGGACGTGGCGAAAATGACGATCAACAACGCGCCGTCGAAGACCTGGCCGATGCTCGCGGCGCCGATCGCGGCAAGGACCATCAGCAGATCGACGTCGAGCGTGCGAGAACGCAACGCCTGCAAGCCTTCCCAGGCCGGTTCCCAGCCGCCGGTCAGGTAGCAGGCTAGATACAAGACCCACCAAGCCCAGGTAGGAGCGCCCAGCAACTGAGCCGCGAGCCCGGCCACGAACAGGGCCAGGGCGACCGTCGCCCACCGGATCGACGCGACCGACCACAGACCCGAGACGGGTGAGCGCCGGGTGTCCGACGAGCGCGTGCGCGTCGGCTGCGCGGTTGTGCACGTCATCGAAGCGGCCTCCTTCTTGGGGCGATTCACCTATGCATGTATACATGTAAAGCTCTACATATGTCACATCAGTTTGTGGGCGCGTGCTTCAATGGGGAGATGGGGCACGGAGTCGACGGCAGGGTGACGCCACCGGCCACGCTTGACTCGGTCTCGGCCATCAAGATCGCCGAGACACTGCAAGCGCTGGCCTCGCCCAACCGGCTGATGATCCTGACCCGGCTACGGCAATCGCCATGCTCGGTCGGCGAACTGTCCACGGCGGTCGGCATGGAACAGCCGGCGGTGTCTCACCAATTGCGGCTGCTGCGCGCCCTGGGGCTGGTTGCCGGCGACCGCAACGGCCGCAACATCGTCTACCGCCTCTACGACAACCACGTCGCCCAACTGCTCGACGAGGCCGTGTACCACATCGAGCACCTGCGCCTGGGCGCCACCGAGACGACGGCGTAGCCGGTCGGGACCGCGATCGGCGGTGCGGTCGGAAAAATTTGGCTGAACATTCGATAAGAGCGTGTTTCGGCCGCGGATTAGAGACGGTCTCGGCTCTAATGTGTTGGGGATGAGCACGAAGTACTACTTGCAGAAGGTCCCGGTCGAATCCGTTCAGCCGGGCTTCTCACTGGCCGTCGGCGAAGACGGCGATTACCGGCTGTTCCAGGTGGAATGCACGCAGATGTCGCGGCGGGCCGGCTTGCCGGTCATGTTCAGGCTCACCTCTGAGCCCGTCAACGGTGGCGATCCGTGGGTCCTCGAGTGCGAAGAGGGCACGCCGGTGGTCCGGATTCTCGGTGTCGGCAAGGCGGCTTCCTAGGCGGCTTCCCAGGCCGTTTTCTAGGCCTCCTGGGTGGTGACCGCCGGCTTAGCCGCGACGACGAACTGCACCGCGCGCTGCGTCTGCTGTTCGATGTCGACGAGCCCGGCCGACGAGAACAGGTCGACGAAGTCGCGCCGGCCGAACACCGTGAGCCCGATGCTGCGCGCGACGGCGGTCATCAGTCGACGCACCGCGGCCGATTCCGGCGCATAGCTGGTCAAGATCGCGATCCGGCCACCGGGTTTGAGTACCCGCACCATCTCGGCGGCCACCCGGAACGGCTCGGGCATCAGGTACAGCGCACCGAAACAGAAAACAGCGTCGAAGGTTTCGTCGCCGAACGGCAGCATGCGGGCATCGCCGCGGACATAGCAGGTGTGCGGGCCGCTGTTGTCGGCGACGGCGCGGGTCAGCATCGACTCGGAGATATCGAATCCGACCGCCAGACCGCCGTCGGGCAGTTCGGCGGCCAGGGGGGCGGTGAAATTGCCTGGGCCGCAAGCGACATCGAGCAACCGGTGAGCGGTCCCCA
This sequence comes from Mycobacterium ahvazicum, assembly GCF_900176255.2. GTDB lineage: Bacteria > Actinomycetota > Actinomycetes > Mycobacteriales > Mycobacteriaceae > Mycobacterium > Mycobacterium ahvazicum. Next base: position 285,299 of record NZ_FXEG02000005.1, on the reverse strand, counting down.
GATGCAGGGCCGATGCCGCCCGGCGCTGTTCGGCCCGGTGGGTGAGGCCACTGGCCGCGTAGAAGGCGGTCGGCCGCCACAGCCGTTCGTAGACCGTTGCGACGAACGGGCTGTTCATGGCGCGTTGCGCCACGGTCGGCACCGGCGCACTGGTCGATTCACCCAACACGTCGAGAAAACCGTGTCGCAGCTGGGCGGTCTGGCTCATGAGGCCGCGGGTCGTCTCGACCGGATCCTGGCTCATTGTGTTTCGACGCTAGTGGACCGCCCCGCCGCGCCGGTGGCCCGGGTGCGGGCGCAGGGCCCGTCACAGTGATAATCATTTTCATCAATGGTCATGAAGTTCCAGGCCGGGTGCGGTAGATGAGGGCCGAGCGTCGAGCACGTTTCGGGTCCATGGAAGTCCTGGTCTTCGGTTTGGTGGGGTTCGCGATCGCGGGGACGTGGTTGCGCGCCGTCGTCGTCAACAGCACCGCCTTATCCACCGCGGGCACCGTGTTCTGTGGCGTCTTCGTCCAGGCCTTGCCGTTTCTGGGCTTAGGCGTGGTGGTCAGCGGATTGATCGCGGTGTTCGTGCCGCCCGAACGGCTGGCGCGCATGCTGCCGCGCCGGTCCGCGGCCGCAGTCCTCGCCGCCGGTGTGGCCGGGGCCGCCCTGCCCGGATGCGAGTGCGGCTCGGTGCCGGTGGCTCGCCGACTCTTCGGCGACGGCGGCGCCGCCGGAGCGGCGGCGTTGACGTTCATGCTCGCCGCACCCGCGATCAACCCGGTCGTGGTGGTCGCGACGGCCGTCGCGTTCCCGGGTCAGCCGAAGATGGTCGTCGCGCGGGTCGCCGCGTCGTTGCTGACCGCGGTGGTGATGGGCTGGGCCTGGTCGCGGTGGGGTCGCGCCGAATGGATCACCCGCCGGCTCGCGGCGCACGACTCGCACCGCCCGGAGGCGCGGTCGAAGTGGCTGGTGTTCTGCGAAGTGGCCCGGCACGACTTTCTGCAGGCGGCGGCCTATCTGGTGGTGGGAGCCGCCGCCGCGGCGGCCCTGCACGTGCTGGTGCCGCCGTGGATCTTCGAAAACGTCGGCGCGCATCTGGTGCTCGGCGTCGTCGTGATGGCGGCGCTGGCCGTCACGCTGGCCGTGTGCTCGGAGGCCGACGCGTTCGTGGCATCCAGCCTGACGATGCTGCCGCTGATTCCGCGGCTGGTGTTCCTGGTGGTCGGGCCCGCCGTCGACGTCAAGCTGCTGGCGATGCAGGCCGGCATGTTCGGCCGGGCGTTCGCCACCCGCTTCGGACCCGCGACCTTCGTCGTCGCCACCGTGGTGGCCACCGCGGTCGGCGTGCTGCTGCTGGGCGGTTCTCGATGAAGCGCGAAACCGAGAACACGATCCTGCTGCTGGTCGGGCTGAGCGTCGCGCTGATCGTGGCCACCGGCGTGTTCACCCGCTACGTCAAGCCGTCGCTGCTGCCGTGGCTGGTGCTCACCGCCGCGTTGCTGATCGCGCTCGCGCTGGTGTCCATCGTCGGCGACGTGCGCAGCGGCGGCCGCGATCACGACGACGGGCATGCCCATCGCGGCGGCGTGGTGTGGTTGCTCGCCATACCCATCGTGGTGCTGTGCTTCGTGACGCCACCGGCCCTGCGGCCCCAGGCCGCCACGGTGACCAACGTCTCCAATGACGTTCTGCGCGTGGCATTTCCGCCGTTACCGCCGGGGCGTGCGCCCGAGATCTCGCTGGCCGAGGCGGTGGTGCGCTCGGCCAACGACAGCACCGGCTCGCTGAACAACCGGCTGATCACGGTGACCGGTTTCGCCCTCAACGAACCCGGCGGCATCGACCTGGCCCGCATCGTGATCATCTGTTGCGCCGCCGACGCCCAACTGGCCCGCATCCATCTGCGTGACCACGACGGCGGCAGCACGTTGCACTTTGCCGACAACACCTGGCTGAAGGTGGAGGGCGTGATCACGCCCGCGCAGCGCCAGCCTCACACCCCGCCGATCCCGACGCTGCGGGCCGTTTCCGTCACGCCCGTCCCCGCTCCGGCAAACCCCTACGCGTAGCCCAAACCAGGACAAACCTGCTGGTTAGCCTGTTAGGCTCGCGACCGTCGGCACAGCGATTCACCTCGGAGGGGACTTCGGATGACACGCCCACGAATCCGCGCCCGGGCACCGCTGCGGATCTCGTTCGCCGGCGGCGGCACCGACGTCCCGCCTTTCCCGGAGCTCGAGGGTGGCTGTGTTCTTTCGGCGACGATCGACCGCTTCGCCTACGGATCGCTGACCCCGCGGACCGATCGCAAGGTGAGCATCGAGTCGGTGGACTTCAAGACCACCCACGAGATGACGCTCGACAGCGAAATCCTCTACGACGGCAGCCTGGACCTGATCAAGGCCGCGGTGCGGCGGTTCGGCCGCGACGGGACGGACGGCTACGACCTGGTGCTGCGGTCGAGCGCGCCGCCCGGATCCGGGCTGGGTTCGTCGTCGACGATGATGGTCGCGCTCACCGGCCTGCTCGCCGAGCACTACCGGGCGCCGATGGGCGAATACGAGACCGCCCAGCTGGCCTGCGCCATCGAGCGTGACGACCTCGGCATCGCCGGCGGCCTGCAGGACATGTACGCGGCGACGTTCGGCGGATTCAACTTCATCGAGTTCAGCGACCGGGTGATCGTCAACCCGCTGCGGGTCCGCGACGAGATCGCGTTCGAGCTCGAACTCAGCCTGCTGCTCTGCTACACGGGCATCACCCGCGACTCCGCGCGAGTGATCGAGGACCAAACCCGCCGCGCCACCACGGGTGCCGACGACACGCTCGCCGGGCTGCGCGCGCAGAAGGATCTGGCGGTGGCGATGAAGGCCGCCCTGCTGACCGGCAAGCTCAACGACTTCGGCGCCCTGCTCGGCGAGGCGTGGATCCAGAAGAAGCGGATGTCGCCCTACATCACCAACCCGCGCATCGACGAACTGTACGACCTCGCGTTGCACAACGGCGCCCTCGGCGGCAAGATCACCGGCGCCGGCGGCGGTGGTTACATCCTGCTGTTCTGCGACTTCACCAAGAAGCACCGCCTCATCGAGGCCCTCGAGGGCGCGGGGGCCACGATCACCGAATTCGCTTTTGAGAGCAAGGGATTGACCACATGGCAGGCATGAGCACCTCGGATGTCGTCGCGCCGAGTGTGGAGACGGTCCAGGCCCGGCTGGCGGACACGATCGCCGTCAAGCAGCAGATGCAGTCGGGCGAGTTCGCGGCGCAGACCGTCGAGGTGGCGCGGGTGATCATCGACGCGCTGCGCGCCGACGGCAAGGTGATCTTCTTCGGCAACGGCGGCTCGGCTCAAGACGCCGGGCATCTGGCCGCCGAGCTGATGGGCCGCTTCGCGTTCGACCGACCGGGCCTGGCCGCGCTGAGCCTTCCCGACGCCACCGCGGCGATCACCGCGATCGGCAACGACTACTCCTACGACGAGGTGTTCGCCCGCCAGGTGCTGGCGGCCGGCCGCGCCGGCGACGTGGTGGTCGGCCTGACCACCTCGGGCAACTCACCCAACGTGGTGCGCGCGCTCGAGGCGGCCGGTCAGGCGGGGATGACGACCGTGACGCTGACCGGCGCCCGCGGCGGCAAGGTCGCCGACGTGGCCCAGATCTGCATCCGGGTGCCCAGTGCCGACACCGGCCGGATTCAGGAAGCGTGCCTGCATCTGGGGCACACCATTTGCGAAATGGTCGAAGCCGCGTTGTTCCCCCGTCCGTCCTGACGATGGGTTGGGACAACGTCCGCACCGTGTTTCTGGACCGAGACGGAACCATCAACGTCAAGGCCGACGACGGCGAATACATCCGAACGCCCGAGGAATTGGTTCTCTTACCCGGCGCGGCCCAGGCCATCGCGGCGCTGAATGCGGCCGGCCTGCGCACGATCCTGGTGACCAACCAGCGCTGGCTGTCCGAACCGTCAGCGCAACCAACGCAGTTCCACGCCGTCCAGGACAGGCTGGGGCAACTGCTGGCGGCTCAGGGTGCCCGGCTCGACGCCGAATATCATTGCCCGCACGCGGCGAACAGCTGCGACTGTCGTAAACCGTTGGCCGGCATGCTGATTCGTGCGGCGGCAGAACACGGTTTCGATCTGGCCGAGTCGGTCATGATCGGCGACAGCGCCGCCGACGTGGCGGCCGGCCGAGCGGCCGGTGCGACGACCGTGCTGCTGCGGGCCGGCGGCGGCGAGGATGCCGACTTCGTCGTCGACGACCTCGCTGCGGCCGTGCGGCTCATTCTCGCCTGAACCGCGCAGCGATCGAGCGGATCATCAGGGCGAGCGCGAACGGCAGATCGTCGCGCAGGTATCGGCGGGCCAGCCGGCGCGGCTCGAGCATCAGCCGGTGCACCCATTCGAATCCGAGTCGCTGCAGCAGCGGGGACGCCCGGCGGACCGCACCGGCCGTCATGGCGATGCCGCCGCCGCAGGCCAGGCACCAGACCTCGGGCAGCTCTTGGCGTAGCCGTTCGATCAGGCATTCCTGCCGGGGGAAACCCAGGCCGACGAAGACCAGGTCGGGTTTGGCGGCGACCACGGCCGCGACCGCGCGCCGCGTGCCGTCCTCCGTCTTGTCGAAGCCGAACTCCGGCGACAGGGCGCCGGCAATGCGCAGGGTGGGAAATTGCGTGGCAAGGGCGGCGGCCGCCTGCTCCGGAATGCCCGCGGCGCCGCCGAAGAAATAGATCGACTTGCCGTCGGCGGCCGCAGCCGCACTCAACGGTTGAATCAGCGACGAGCCGGCCACCCGCTCCGGCAGCGGCTCACCGCGCAGCCGCGCCGCCCACACCAGCGGCATTCCGTCGGCGACGACCACCGATCCCCGCGCGATCAGCGCGGCCAGTGCACCGTCTCGGCTGGCCGCGAAGGCCACGTCGACGTTCACCGGAATGATCGAGCCGCCGCGCCCGTCGGCCCAGGCCTTGCGCACGACGTCGACGGCGTCGCGTTGGGTGAGGGAGTCGAACCAAAGATCGCCCACCTGGATCCTGGCTGGCCGCATGACTTGTGATTCTCACCGCAATGGCGCCGAAGTTCCACGGAACTCCTGACATCGGTTCGCCTGGTTGTTGCTGCACCGCCCGCCGACGCCATAGCCTGAGCGAATCGGACCGCAAGATGGGCCGCCGTGGCCGAGCTGATCGGCGCGCGGGCGGAAGAACTCGCCGCGATGGACATCTTCGAGGGATGCGCCATCGAAGACTTGGAGCCGTTGGCGGCCAGCCTGCAGCCACTGCGCGCCGCGGGTGGACAGATTCTGATGCAGCAGGGCGAGCAGGCCGTGTCGTTTCTGCTGATCTCCTCGGGTGCCGCCGAGATCAGACACGTCGGCGTGGACGGCGCCGTGTCGATTGGCGAGACGGCCGCCGGCGCGATCATCGGTGAGATCGCGCTGCTGCGCGACAGCCCCCGCATCGCGACCGTCACCGCGCTCGAGCCGCTGGCCGGCTGGATCGGTGACAACGACGCGTTCACCCGGCTGGTGCACATCCCGGGCATCATGCCGCGGCTGCTGCGGATGGTGCGCCAGCGGCTGGCCGCCTTCGTCACGCCCATCCCGATACGGACGCGCGACGGCAGTCACCTGCTGCTGCGTCCGGTGCTGCCCGGTGACGACGTGCGCACCGTGCACGGCCATATCCAGTTCTCCAGCGAAACGCTGTATCGGCGGTTCATGACGGCCCGGTTACCCTCGCCGGCGTTGATGCACTACCTGTCCGAGGTCGACTACGTCGACCATTTCGTCTGGGTGGTGACCGACGGCGACGACCCGGTGGCCGATGCGCGCTTCGTCCGCGACGAAAAGGATCCGACGGTCGCCGAGATCGCGTTCACCGTCGCCGACGCCTACCAGGGCCGGGGGATCGGGAGCTTCCTGATCGGTGCACTGTCGATCGCCGCCAAGGTTGACGGTGTCGAAAGGTTTTCCGCGCGAATGCTTTCCGATAATCTGCCGATGCGCGCGATCATGGACCGGCACGGCGCGATCTGGCAACGCGAAGACGTCGGCGTCATCACCACGGTCATCGACGTGCCGCGGCGGCGCGACTTGGGCATCAAGCGTGACCTCGCCGACGAGATCAAACGGGTCGCCCGGCAGGTGATCGAGGCGCTCGGCTGAATCAGAACACCGGCTGGTGGACAGTCAGCTTCGCCGTGATGTCACCGACCAGGTCGTCGTCATACGGGTTGATCGCGACCGGATCGGATCCCTCGGTGAAGTCGAGGCCGTCCAGCTCGATCCAGACCGTGTTCGGACTGGTTGTCAGCTCGAAGAAGTAAGTCCGGTTTGTCAGGTCGGTGACCGTGCGGAATTCGGTGTTGTAGATCCCGAAATCCTCGTAGGGTGCGCCGAACGGCACCGAGACGTTGCGCATGATCGCCATCACGCCGGCCACTGCCTGCCGGGTGTCGCGCGGCTCGGGCAGCAGTGCCAAAAAGTACGCCGCACGCTGGAACCGATCGACCGCGTTGACGTTACCGGGCAGCGGCATCTCGCAGCCGGGCTTGGAAAAGTCTTGCTTGGCAAGCAGTTTCAGTTGTTCTTCATAAGTTGGGTCATTGGTCATCAGGGTGTACTCGCGACCGTGATGCACGACCATGCGGCCGTGGTCGAACTCGACGATGGCCGAATCGCCGGACACATCCTCGATCGCGAGGTGGATGGTGGCGTCGTACCCGCGCGCGTTGATCATCACCAGCTGAAAGTCGTCCATCAACGCCAGCGCCTCGGAAACGGTGGCGGCCTGGTCGAGCAGATACTGGGTCCACAGTCCGACGTGCAATCCCGGCTTGGACGGGTCCCGCGGCCCCAGATCCGTGGATTCCAGATACAGCCCGTGCACGGCCAGGCCGCGTTCGTTGACGCCGTCGAAACTACCGACGCCGTAGACGGTGGTGACCAGGCTCCCGTAACGGCTGGTCCACTTCAGCGGATTCTGTTCGACGACGGTGTTTCCGGCCATCACCCCGCCGTCACGTTCGCGTCCGCGCGGAAATGCCACGATCATCGGCTCAGTGGATTCCGGCCAGTCCATGCTGCGGCCGGTCAGAACGGACAGCTTGTTGGTGTTCCAGAGGACGCGTGTGCACACATGCGTCAAGCTACTCGTCGCGTGGTATCAACTTGGCATGCGGCCGTTCTGGTTCGGTGCGGTGCTCACGGTTTTGGTGGCCGCCTGCAGCCACTCGCCGGCCCACCGGCCTTCGGCGACGCCCTCGCCGTCGGCGCACTCCAGCACCGTCAACCCCGCCAACATCAAGCGGGTCGTTCGCGACCTGCCGCCCAATTACGAGGCCACGTCCGGCATTCCGGGCGCGGCCTCGCCACGGGCGATCTGGGGTCTTGGCCCCGACGCGACGTCGCGGCCCGCGTCATGCACCACACTCGCCGAGCCCGGCAAGGGCCGCGACCAGTCCGCGCAGGGCCTGTCCGCCTCGGGTCCGGGCGGCATCATCAACGTGGTGGTGGTGGCTTTGCCAGACATTGACCTGGACCGCGGCGTCGTCGACGACTGCGGCGAGTGGACCATGACCGCCGAGCACACCACCGCCAGCGTCCGGCTCACCGACCCGCCGCGCATCGATGATGCGCAAACCGTCGGCATGATCGTCGACATCAGATCCTCTGTCGAGTCGGGCACCGAAATCGATTCGCGGGCATACACATTCATCGCGTACCTGGGTGGCTACTATGCCTTCACCACAGTGACCACCGATCCGGGCTCGGCGCTGCCGGCGTTGCCGGCGCAATCCGCCGCCGATCTGCTCGTCAAAACGGTGTCCACGTTGCGCAGCTGAATGTCCGGCTTTGGGTAGATTAGCCACGGTGTCCAAGCTGGTAGGCGTGATCGCGGCCGGGTTCGTGCTTGCCGGTTGCTCATCGAATGCGACCTCGACCAACGCCGACATCGCCAAGGTCGTGGGTGTGAAGTCGAGCTTCGGGCCCGAGTTCACGGTCAGCGACATCTCGGAGCGGGCGATCGATCCCAAGCTGCTGTCGGCCCGCAAGCTGCCCGAGGGGCTGAAATTCGACCCCGCCAACTGCGCGAAGCTGGCGGCCGGACCCGACATGCCGCCGGATGTGCAGGGCAACATGGCCGCGGTGTCCGCCGAGGGCGGCGGTAACCGGTACGTCGTCATCGCGGTGGAAACCTCCAAACCGCTACCCGTCAACGACCCGGGCAAGGACTGCACCAAGGTCGCGTTCTCCGGGACGGGGGTGCGCGGCGGCCTCGAGGTCATCGACGCGCCGAACATCGACGGGACGCACACATTCGGCGTGCACCGGGTTCTGCAGGCGCTGGTCGCCGGCGGTCCCCGCACCGGCGAGCTCTACGACTACTCCGCGCAATTCGGCGACTATCAGGTGATCGTGATCGCCAACCCGCTCGTCGTGCCCGACCAGCCCGTCGCCAAGGTCGACACCCAGCGCGCCCGTGACCTGCTCGTCAAAGCGGTCGCCGCGATCCGTGCGTCCTAGCGCACGTCGCGCGGCCGGAATTGGATGCTGACGCGCGGGCCCTTGCGCAGCGCGGTCTTCGGAACGGCGTGCTCCCAGGTGCGCTGGCAGGATCCGCCCATCACCAGCAGATCGCCGTGCGCCTGCGGCAGCCGTAGCGACGGCCCGCCCCCGCGCGGACGCATCGCGAATGTCCGCGTGGCGCCGAGACTGATGATCGCGACCATGGTGTCTTCGCTGCTGCTGCGGCCGATCGTGTCGCCGTGCCAGGCGACGCTGTCGGCGCCGTCGCGGTAGTAGCACAGCCCGATCGTGGTGAAGGGCTCGCCGAGCTCGCCCGCGTAGATGTCGTTGAGCCGGCGGCGCAACCGCCCCAGCAGCGGGTGAGGCGGATCCTCGACGGTCAGGTCGTGAAAGCTCACCAGCCGCGGCACGTCGACCACGCGGTCGTACATCTGGCGGCGTTCGGCCCGCCAGGCGACGGTGTTCAGCAGCGCGTCGAGCAGGTCCTGAGAACCGGACGGATCGTCGCTGAGCCAGCCGGCGCGGATCTCGATGAAGGCACCGTCGCCGAGTTGTCGTCGTTGGGTGTGCTCGAACAGCGAGCCCTGTACCCCTGATATCTGGGTCCCCACACCGCACAGCGTATCGCACACCCGTTCGATTGATCGAGACTCGCCGGGCTACCAGCGCGCCCCGGGTGTGGCGCGACGGTGCCGTTTGGCGCGGCTACGGTTTAGCTGTGGGTGTTATCGAGCTCGGCACGAATTCCGAGGTAGGCGCGCTGCGGGTGGCGATCCTGCATCGTCCCGGCGCGGAGCTGCGGCGACTCAATCCGCGCAACAACGACCAGCTGCTGTTCGACGGGTTGCCGTGGGTCGACCGCGCGCAGGACGAACACGACCAGTTCGCCGAGCTGCTGCGCTCGCGTGGGGTGGAAGTGTTGCTGCTGTCCGACCTGCTGACCGAGGCACTCAACCACAGCGGCGCCGCCCGCATGCAAGGCGTTGCCGCCGCCGTGGATGCGCGCCGACTGGGAGCGCCGCTGGCGCAAGAGCTTTCGGCCTACCTGCGTGGACTGGACCCCGCCAAGCTGGCGCACATCCTGATGGCCGGTATGACGTTCAACGAGTTGCCGCCGGATACCCGAACCGACGTGTCGCTGGTGCTTCGCATGCATCAGGGCGCGGATTTCGTGATCGATCCCTTGCCGAACCTGGTGTTCACCCGGGACTCGTCGATCTGGATCGGCGCGCGGGTGGTGATCCCGTCGCTGGCGCTGCGGGCCCGGATCCGCGAGACGTCGTTGACCGACCTGATCTACGCCCACCACCCGCGGTTTACCGGGGTGCGCAAGGCGTACGAGTCGAGGTCCGCGCCCGTCGAGGGCGGCGACGTGCTGTTGCTATCCCCGGGCGTGGTCGCGGTCGGGGTGGGGGAGCGGACCACCCCGGCCGGGGCGGAAGCATTGGCGCGCAGTCTGTTCGACGACGAACTGGCGCACACCGTGCTGGCCGTGCCGATCGCGCAGCAGCGCGCGCAGATGCACCTGGACACGGTGTGCACGATGGTCGACACCGAGACCGTGGTCATGTATGCCAACGTCATCGACAAGCTGTCGGCATTCACGATCCAGCCGTCGCCGGATGGCGTGAACATCGGCGACGAGACGCCCTTCCTGGAAGCGGCGGCCAGGGCGATGGGCATCGACAAGCTGCGCGTGATCGACACCGGGCTGGACCCCGTCGTCGCCGAACGCGAGCAGTGGGACGACGGCAACAACACGCTGGCGCTGGCGCCGGGCGTCGTCGTCGCCTACGAACGCAACGTGCAGACCAACACCCGGCTGCAGGATGCGGGCATCGAGGTGCTGACGATCGCGGGCTCGGAATTGGGCACCGGCCGCGGCGGGCCGCGGTGCATGTCCTGCCCGGTCGCCCGCGACGCCCTCTAGCGGAATTACGCCGCGAAACTGTAACTACAACGCATTTCGCGGGTAGCGCCGTCGCTAGCTGCAGTCTCGGGGCAACGGCGTCAGCAGCCGATCGGGCCGCCGCCCGCCGGGCAGTTGACGGTGGTGATGGGCAGACAGCTGACCGACGTCGTCGAGACGGCGAACGCCAGCAGCAGCGCAACGAAAACCTTTTTCCCCCTGGTCATGTGCCGAAAGCCTACGCGCGGCCGGGATCTCGCGTGGCGGTTCGGCCAGGAAATCAGCGCCAGCTGGGCAGCCAGATCTCCATGTCCCAGGTCTGTTGCGAGATGGGCATACCGGTGAGCACCGGGAACAACCAGGCGAAGTTGGTCACCACCAGGGCGACGTAGCTGGAGACCACGATCAGGCCCAGCGTCCGGCGTTCCGCGGTCTGGCCGGGGCGATAGAGAATGTCGCCGCAGATCAGCGCGATGCCCATTGCCAGAAACGGCGCCATGGTCGCGGCGTAGAAGAAGTACATCTGCCGGTCGATGTCGGCGAACCACGGCAGCCACCCGGCGCAGTAGCCGACCAGGACGACGGCGTAACGCCAGTCGCGCCGGACGAACGCGCGCCAGCACGCATAGAGCAGCACCGGCACCGCCAGCCACCACATCGCGGGCGTGCCGACCAGCATCTCCGCCTTCACGCACGACTGCGCGCCGCAGCCGCCGACGTTCTGCTGATCGATCGCGTAGAGCACCGGCCGCAACGACATCGGCCAGCTCCACGGCTTGGATTCCCACGGGTGGTAGTTGCCCGCCGAGTTCGTCAGGCCGGCATGGAATTCCAGCGCCTTCGCGCTGTAGTGCCACAACGAACGCAAGGCGTCGGGGAACGGGAAGACGCTGTGCGGGCCGATCGTCTGGCCCACCTCGTGCCGCTCGATCGCGGTCTCGGACGCGAACCACGGCGCATAGCTGGCCAGGTATACCGCGATCGGGATGATGCCGATCGCGTAGGCCGTGGGGACGAGGTCGCGCCGCAGTGTTCCCAGCCAGGGCCGGTTCACCTGATACTGCCGGCGTGCCGCCACGTCGAACCCCAGCGACATCAAACCGAAGAACACCACGAAGTAGAGGCCGGACCACTTTGTCCCGCAAGCCAATCCGAGCATGACGCCCGCCAGGAACCGCCACCAGCGCACGCCCAGGCGCGGGCCCCACTCGGTTGCGGTGTTGCGGCCCTCCAGCAGCGCGACGTGCATCCGCCGTCGCACCTCATCGCGGTCGACGATCAGTGCGCCGAACGCGGCGACCACGAAGAAGACGAGGATGCCGTCGAGCAGCGCGGTGCGGGAGGCGACGAAGGTGACGCCGTCGCAGATGCACAGCACCCCGGCGATCGCGCCCACCAGCGTCGAGCGGCTGATCCGGCGCACGGTCCGCATCACCAGCAGCACCAGCACGACGCCGAGCAGCGCGCCGGTGAATCGCCAGCCCACGCCGTTGTAGCCGAAGATCGCCTCGCCGACCGCGATCAGTTGCTTGCCGACCGGCGGGTGGACCACGAGGCCGAACCCGGGGTTGTCCTCCACGCCGTGGTTGTGCAGCACCTGCCAGGCCTGCGGTGCGTAGTGCTTCTCGTCGAAGATCGGGGTTCCGGCATCGGTCGGCGAGCCCAGGTTCACGAATCGGCTGATGGCCGCCAGCAGGGTGACGATGCCGGTGACCACCCAGCCGCGGATGGTGTCGACCGGCCCGAAATCCGCGACCGGGACCAACGGCCCCGGGCTGACGACGGGCACGGCGCGCTCCCGGACGGCGTTGTCCACCTGAAAGGTGGCGTCGCTGGGCGGGGCGGTCATCAGCTCGATCGTAGGCTGTCCGTCATGTCTCACGGTCGCGTGTTGCTCGGTGCGACCCCGCTGGGCCAGCCGTCGGATGCCTCGCCGCGGCTGATCAAGGCGCTCGGCGAGGCCGATGTGGTGGCCGCCGAGGACACCCGGCGGGTGCGAACGCTGGCCAAAGCGCTCGGTGTCGCGATCACCGGCAAGGTGGTCAGCATGTTCGATCAAGTCGAGGCCACCCGGGTGCCCGCGCTGATCGACGAGATCAAGGCCGGCGCGACGGTGCTGGTGGTCAGCGACGCCGGAATGCCGCTGATCAGCGACCCCGGCTACCGGATAGTCGCGGCGTGTGTGGACGCCGGTGTGCCGGTCACCTGCCTGCCCGGGCCGTCGGCGGTGACGACCGCGCTGGCCGTGTCGGGTCTGCCCGCGGAGAAGTTCTGCTTCGAGGGCTTCGCGCCACGCAAGAGCGGGGCGCGCAAAACCTGGCTGGCGTCGCTGGCCGGCGAGCGGCGCACCTGCGTGTTTTTCGAGTCGCCGCGCCGGCTGGCGGCGTGTCTGAGCGATGCCGTCGAGCAGCTCGGCGGTGCGCGTCCCGCCGCGATCTGCCGGGAGCTGACCAAGGTGCACGAGGAAGTGGTGCGTGGAACGCTGCAGGAGCTGGCGGCCTGGGCGGGTGACGGCGTGCTCGGTGAGATCACCGTCGTGCTGGGTGGTGCGACGCCGCCCGCCGACGTGCCGGCGCTGGTGGCCCGGGTTCAGGAGCTCGTCGCCGACGGAGTTCGCGTCAAGGACGCCTGTAACGAGGTGGCCGCCGCGCATCCGGGTGTGCGCTCGCGACAGCTGTACGACGAGGTGCTCAGAGCGCGCCCCGGCTAACCGACGCCGGCCGCGGCCGCGGCGCACGGCACCCCGACCACCGGTGCCGCCTTGTGCAGGCATTCCGCCCATTCGGCGTCAGGTTTGGAATCGGCGGTGATCCCACCGCCGACGCCCAGCACCGCGGTACCAGCGTCGTCGAACTCCACGGTGCGGATCGCGACGTTGAGCTCACACCCCGCGATAGGCGATGCCAAACCGACTGTGCCGCAATATATCCCGCGACTATGCGATTCCCATTGCGAAATAAGCTGGCGGGCACGATGTTTGGGCGTGCCGGTGACCGAGGCGGGCGGGAAGGCGGCGTCCAGCAGCGCCGACGTGGGCAGCTCGACGGGCACCTGCGCCGACACCGTCGACACCAGGTGCCACACACCGGGCGCGCGCCGCACGACCAGCAGCTCGGGCACCTTGACGGTGCCGGTGACCGCCACCCGGCCCAGGTCGTTGCGAACCAGGTCCACGATCATGATGTTCTCGGCCACCTCTTTCGGTGAGGCGCGCAGCGCCGCCGGCCAGGCGTCCAGCGGCAGGGTGCCCTTGATCGGGCTCGACAGCACGGCGTTGCCGTGGCGGCGCAGAAACAGCTCGGGCGACAGCGACGCCACCGCACCGCGGGGGCCCGCGACGTAGGCCGCGCGGGCCGGCGAGGTGCGCGCGACGCCGTCGACGAAGAAATCCAGCGAGGACCCGGTGACGGTCCCGGTAAACCGCGTGCACACGCACGCCTGATAGACCTCGCCCGCGCGGATCGCCTCCAGGCACGCCAGCACCGCGCCGCGGTGCGCCTCGCGGTCGGCCACGTCCCAGTCGATCCGGCAGTCACGCGCCGGCCCCGGGGTCGCGGCCAGCGCGGCGGTCAGCCACTGCGGCATCGGCGCCCCGGACAGGCTCTCGTACCACCACCACCCGTCCCGGTCGCGGCGCAACACGCAGTCCGTCCAACCGCCGGCGGCCTCGGGAATCCGATGCGGGCGCCCGTCGGCACCGGCGTCCGGATAGGACAGGTAGCCGACCCAGCCACCGCCCACCGCGGGCGACTCGTCGGCCTGCGAGCTCAGCTGAACCGCGAAGGCATCCGCTGGATCCACCGGCCGCACCGCCAGGCTCGGCGCGATCACCGCCAGCGCGCCGAACCACTCGCCAGTCAGCGCCGCGGGCGGGGGCAACCCCAGCCGGCGGGCGGCATCCCCGATCGCGCGCAGCACACCGGGTGCCTCGCCGAGGTTGCCGAGCCGGTCAGTGCGCACTGTCCTAGCTTGACAGAAGGTGAATTTTCCCGCCCCGGACCGCCGTGGCTCAGCCGCGGCTGATGTCGCGGGCGGTCGCCACCGCGGCCAGCTTGTCGGGGTTGCGCATCACGTAGAAGTTGGTGATCACACCGTCGGCGATCTCCAGGGTGATCACGCCCTCGAGGTGGTCGCCGAGATACAGCAGCACCGCCGGGGCGCTGTTGCACGTCACCATTTCCGCGCGCAGCACGGCCGCGGCCTTGCGCATCAGCCCGGCGACAGCGCGGGCCACCCGGTCGGCCCCGACGACCGGCCGTCGGGCCGCGGACACCTTGCCGCCGCTGTCGGCCATCCAGGTGGCGTCCGGCGCCAGCATCGCCATCAGCCCGTCCACGTCGCCACCGGCCGCGGTGGCCAGGAACTGCGCGGTGATCTCGGCGTTGCGTTGCGGGTCAGCGTCGAAGCGCTTGCGCCGGGCCCGCACGTGCTCGCGGGCCCGGTGCGCGACCTGGCGGACCGTCGGCGCCGGTTTGCCCACCGCGTCGGCGATCTCCCCATAGTCGAACCCGAACACCTCGCGCAGCACGAACACCGCTCGCTCGTCCGGGCTCAGCGTTTCCAGCAGCACCAGCATGGCCATCGAAACCGATTCCGCCAGAACGACATCGGTCGACGGATCCTGGTCGTCGAGCAGCAACGGCTCGGGCAGCCACGGCCCGACGTACTCCTCGCGGCGGCGGGCGCCGGCCCGCAACGCGTTGAGCGCCTGGCGAGTCACCAGCGCAGCCAGATACGACCTGGTGTCGTGCACGGTCGACAAGTCGACGTCCGCCCACCGCAGATAACTGTCCTGCAGGACGTCGTCGGACTCGGTGGCCGAGCCGAGGATTTCGTAGGCGATGGTGAACAGCAGCGGGCGCAGCAGCGTGAACCGTTCCGCGTGCTCACCGGTCGCGATCATTTGATCGCGACCTGCTCGCCGGCCGAGTGCCCGGTGGCGTGCGAAGGCCGGTCACCGCCCTTGAGCCAGAAGTACGAGCCCGGTTTGGCGGCCTCGCGCCGGATGGCCCACAGCGTGCCCCGGCAGATTCGTTCCTTGATCGCGGCGGCGGTGCGGCCGCCCAGGGCCAGGTTCACCGGGGTGTCGTCGGTGCGCGCGAACTGCAGCGTGCCGCGGGTGCGGCCGACGCTGATGCACTGGCCGACGAACGCCTGGTTGAGCGCCGTGGGGGTGTCGCCGGCGATCCGGGCGAGCACGGTCTCGGCGGCCTGGGCGCCCAGCGGCTCGGCGGCCTGGCAGCTCATCCGCAGCGGCCGGTCCGAGGGCGCGGCGGCGTCGCCGGCGGCGACAATGCGGGCATCGTCGACGCTGGTCAACGTTTCGTCGGTGAGCAACCGCCCCAGCTCGTCGGTGCGCAGGCCGCTGCGGGCGGCCAGATCCGGCACGGCGAACCCGGCCGTCCACACCGTCGCCGCGCTGGGCAGCACCGCGCCGTCGCTGAGCACCACGCTGTCCCAGCGGACCTCGCTCACGGCGACGGATTCGCAGATGGTGACCTCGAGCCGGCGCAGCTGCTTGGCCACCGACCGCCGGCCCCGCGCGCTCAGCGACGCCCCCAGCGTGCCACCGCAGACCAGGGTCACCGGGCGGCCCTGCTCGGCCAGCTCGGAAGCCGTCTCGATGCCGGTTAACCCGCCGCCGACCACCGTGACCGCGGCATTGCGGGGCAGGTCGGCCAGCGCGTAGCGCAGCCGCTGTGCGCTTTCCAGGTCGCAGACCGAATGGGCGAACTCGGCGGCACCGGGTGTCGCGGGCACCGCGCCCGTGCTGCCGACGGCATAGATCAGGTAGTCGTACTCCAGCGTGGTGCCCGACGTCAGCTCCAGGCGGCGGGCAAGAGCGTCGATCCGCTCGACGGCGTCGACCACCAACTGGATTCCGTCACCCAGCAGCGACCCGTAGTCGGCTGTCGCGGCGCCGGTGTCGGCGACCAGCTGGTGCAAGCGAATTCGCTCGACGAAGACCGGGCGGGGATTCACCAGCGTGATCTCGAGGTCCGGCCGCCGCCGCAGGCGATTGGCGGCCAGGGTGCCGGCGTATCCACCGCCGACGACCACGACACGAGTGATGTTGGTCATTGCTGTCTCCCTATTCTCTTCCGAAAGTTGTGCCCTGGAGACACCGCAGGACCGCGGGGCGTGACAATTCGGCCATCGATTGTGAGCCGTATCACTCGATGCCGGCCGCAGGCGCGGAGCCGCCACTCACACCGAGGCGCGCCTGCCTCTAGCATCGCAACGATGGTCCGGACACTGAGGCGAGGCGTGGCGGCGGTGGGCGCCTGCGCGGTACTCGTGTTGAGCGGCTGCGGTGGTCACAACAGCCCCGGGCCGTTGTCGGCCATGGTCAGCCCGGCCATCCCACCCAGCGTTGCGGATATCCCGAACCCGCTGCGCGGCCAGTACGAAGACTTGATGAATCCGCTTTTCCCGCAAGGCAATCCCGCCCAACAGCGCTACCCGGCGTGGCCGGCCTCCTACGACGCCAGCATGCAGATCTCGTGGCGGCAGTTGCAGCCCACCGATCCGGCCACGCTGCCGCCCGATGCTCCCGATGACCGCAAGTTCGACTTCAGCGCGATCGACGACGCGCTGAACAAGTTGGCCAGCCGCAACATGCGGCTCGCCCTGCGCGTCTACGCCTACAGTCCCGATCCGAACGGCACCGGCATCGCCGTCCCCGAATGGGCGCGGCCGCTGACCACCAGCTACCCGCCGCCGCCGAACAGCCCCGGGGTGCCGCAAGTGGTGCCGAACTGGGACGACCCGCGCTATCTCGACGCATTCGGCCGGCTGGTCGCCGCGCTCGGCCGCCGCTACGACGGCGACGAGCGGCTGGCCGTCTTCGAATTCGCCGGATACAACCAGTTCCGCGACCAGGGCATCGGCGGCGCGGCGCTCCACCGGCTGGTCGCGGCGAATGTCAACGCCTTCGGTCACACGCAATTGGTGGTGGCGCCGCAGAACGCGGAGATCGTGCGCGAACTGCTCTCCGACGACGTCACCAAGAAGCTGTCCGCGCCGGTCGGCATCCGCTCGGATTGCCTCGGCGTCGCATCGCCGTTGCCCGCCTGGGCCGAGTCCGGCGACTCACCGTACGTCCGGAACAACGATGCGGTCGTCAACGCGATCAAGCAGCGACTGCGCTCCGCGCCGGTGATCACGCAATGGTGTTCCCTGCCGGGTGGGGCCGACTCGAAGGGGTACTACGAGAAGGGTTTGCACGACGTCGTCAAATACCACGTGTCGATGACGGCGAGCGCGAACTTCCCGGACCGGGATTCGACATCGGCGATGGACCCCAAGCTGTATGCGTTGTGGGCGCAGGCCAATGCCGCTGCCGGATACCGGTATTCGGTCGAGGCGAAGCCGGGATCGCAATCGATTCAAGGCAAGGTCGCGGCCATCTCGGTGGAGTGGACGAACTACGGCGCGGCGGCCGCCACCGAGCAGTGGGCGCCCAACTACAAGCTGGTCGACTACACCGGTGCGGTGGTTCGCACCCTGCCCGCCACGGTCAACCTGAAGACATTGGTGCACGACGATTCCAGCCCGTCTCGCGAGGAGGCGGTGCCGGCGTCGTCCACCGAGACCGTGCATGTCGACCTGTCCGGGTTGGCGCCCGGGCACTACACGCTGCGTGCCTCGGTGGACTGGCAACAACACAAGCCGGGTGCCTCGCACGTGGTCAACTACGCGCCGATGGCGCTGGCTCGCGACGGACGCGACGGCTCCGGGCTGTACCCGATTGCGACCCTTGACATCCCGCGCGACAACACCAGCGCGACCAACGGTTGACACCGCCCGCGACGCCGTGCGTAAGCCCGGAGCAAATGCGTCGCCCATGATACGGTTATCTAACTAATACGTTCCGTGACCTGCTCAAATCTGGCCGCTCGGCCGGGACATGCGCCCCATATCGGAGGTCTCCATGCCGCGCAGCCTGGACCTGGTCGTAGCCTCCGTGGCCACTGCGCTGATGGAGGCCACGGCGGCCACGGCGACCGAGGTGAGCCAAAAAGTCCTCGCGCGGCTGGTCGAGCAATTCGGCCTGGACGCAAGCTTTCTGCGGCACCGCGACGAGTTGTCGCACGCCTCGGTGTTGGTCGCGGAGTTCCCGCCGCGCGCCGAGATCGTGGATGAGGGTGCGACGGCCCTCGTCCCCTACAGCGACGCCGAGCCCCTGCTCGCCGAGTGCGAGCAGGGCAGGAAGCCGGTGGTGATATCGGGCGGTCGGCGTTCGCGGTGGCGCTGGCTGACGCGGCCCACGCAACCCAGCGCGCCCTCGGTGGCGGCCGCCCCGCTGGTGTCGGGCGAGGTGACCACCGGCGTGCTCGGATTCGTCAGGTTCGGCGACCGCAAGTGGAAGCAAACCGAGATCAACACGCTCGAGGCCGTCGCCGCCTTGTTCGCCCAGCTGCAAGCGCGCCTTGTCGCCGAGAAGCTTCGCTATCTGGCCGAGCACGACGACCTGACCGGCCTGTACAACCGCCGGGCGCTGGTCGCGCACTTGTCCGAACGGCTTGCCGCCGGAAAGCCGGGGCCCGTCGCGGTGCTGTATCTCGATCTCGATCGGCTCAAGCCGATCAACGACTACCTGGGCCACACCGCCGGTGACTGGTTCATCAGAGTGTTCGCGCAACGCATCCAGGTCTGTGCCGGCACCCAGGCCATGATCGCCCGGCTCGGTGGCGACGAGTTCGTCGTCGTGCCCGAGCAGTCGATGTCGCCGGAGACCGCGGAGTCGTTCGCCCGGCGGCTGTCGAAGATGCTCTGCGAGCGGCTTGCCATCGGCGGCCACATGATCAGCCGCACCGTCAGCATCGGGCTGGCCGTCGGCATGCCGGAGCGTGACAACTGCACCGCGCTGCTGCGTCGTGCGGACGAGGCCGTGTTGACCGCCAAGCGCGCCGGCGGCAACCAGATCGCGGTGTTCACCGACGACATGTCGCTCAAAAGCGCCTTCCGTAACGACATCGAGCTGCATCTGCAGGGCGACATCGGCAGCGAAGCGCTACTGCTGCACTACCTTCCCGAGGTCGACTTGTGGACCGGCGCGGTGGTGGCAGCCGAGGCCCTGGTCCGCTGGCGGCACCCGATCTGGGGGATGCTGTTGCCGGACTCGTTCATCGGCGTCGCCGAATCGACCAACCTGGCCGGCGAGCTGGGCCGCTGGGTGATGCGCACCGCGTGCGCCGAATTCGGCCGGTGGCGTGCCAAGGGCGTGGGGCTGGGCGCCACCCTGCGGATCAATGTGTCGCCCGTGCAACTGATCACCCGCGGCTTCGTGCGCAGCGTCGCCGAGACGATCGACGAGTTCGGCATCGACGCCGGATCGTTGTGCCTGGAGATCACCGAGCGCGCCGTCGTGCACGACATCGAAGCGACCTTCAATACCCTCGCCGAGCTCAAAGAGGTGGGGGTGCAGTTGGCGATCGACGACTTCGGCACCGGCTATGCGGTGCTCTCACACCTCAAGCAGCTGCCGGTCGACATGCTCAAGATCGACGCCGGGTTCGTGCGCGACCTGGGGACCAACGCCGGCGACCTGGCCATCGTGCGCGCCATCATCGGGCTCGCCGAGGCATTCGGTTTGCAAGTGGTCGCCGAGGGAGTCGAGACCCCTGCTGCCGCACTGACTTTGATGCAGCACGGGTGTCACCGCGCGCAAGGGTTCCTGTTGTCCAGGCCCGTCCCCGGCGATGCGATGGAGGCATTGTTCTCGGCGCGCTGGATGCCGATGCCATTCCTGGCCGATCGTGAGGCCTTGTCGCAGGGCACAAATTAGCATCGCTACGTGATCCGAAGACTGGGCAACTGCACGGTGGCCGTTGCGGTATGCGCGGCGCTGGTTTTGAGCGCGTGTAGCAAGACGACCGACCCCGAGCCGCTGAGCGTGATCGCCGGCCCGGCCATCCCGCTGGGCGTGCAGGAGGTGCCGAATCCACTGCGCGGCCAGTACGAGGACCTGATGATGCCGCTTTTCCCACAGGCGAATCCCGCGCAGCGCCGGTACGGGTCGTGGCCGGCGTCGTATGACGCGAGCATGCGTTTCACCTGGCGGCAGTTGCAGCCTGTCGATCCGAGCACGCTGCCGCCCGACGCTCCCGACGAGGCCAAGTTCGACTTCAGCGCGATTGACGACGCGTTGACGAAGCTGGCCGGCCGCAACATGCGGCTGACGATCCGGATCGTCGCCTACAGCTCGTGCTGCGACACCGTCTATCCGTCCAACACGAGCATCGCCATTCCCGACTGGATGCGGCCGGTGGCCACCGACTATCCCTCGCCGCCCAAGTACTGGTGGACACCCGGGGTGACGCAGGTGGTGCCGAACTGGAATGACCCGCGCTACCTGGACGCGTTCGGCCAGCTGCTGGCCGCGCTGGGCCGCCGCTACGACCGCGACGAGCGGCTGAGCGTCTTCGAGTTTTCCGGCTACGGCGACTTCAGCGAAAACCACATCGCCTACTTGCGCGACAAGCTGAACGCGCCGGGCCCGTCGCCGGACGAGAGCGTCGCGAAGCTGGGGTATTACAGCCAGTTTCGGGACCAGAACATCACCAGCGCGTCGATCGCAAAGCTGGTGGCGGCGAACGTCAACGCCTTCCCCCACACCCAGTTGGTGGTGACCCCGATGAACGTGGACATCGTGCGACAGCTGTTCGCCGACTGGGTCACCAAAGCGTTGTCGGCGCCGGTGGGTATCCGGTCGGATTGCCTCGGCGTCTACGCACCGCTGCCGGTGTGGGCCGAGTCCGGCGGCTCGCACTACGTGCAGCTCAACGATCCGCTCGTCAAGCAGATCAAGGACCGGCTCGCGTCGGGACTGGTGATCACCGAGTGGTGCCAGCTGCCCGACGGGACCGACCCGAACAGCTACTACGAGAAGGGACTGCGCGACGTCGTCAAGTACCACGTGTCGATGACGTCGAGCTTCAACTTCCCGGCGGTGAACGCGACCTCGCCGATGGACCCGGCGCTGTTCCTGCTGTGGTCGAAAGCCAACGTCGTCGCCGGCTACCGATATTCGGCTGAGGCGCGCAAAGGCTCGCAGGCGTCGCACGACGGGGAAGCCACGATCGGCGTCACCTGGACCAACTACGGCGCGGCCGGCGCTTCCGAGAAATGGGTCCCCGGCTACCGGCTGGTGGATTTCACCGGGGCGGTGGTCCGAGAGATGCAATCGACCGTGAATCTGAAGACCCTGGTGCGCGGGGACAACTCCGGTAGCGAACCCACGCCGGCGTCGGCCGACGAAACCGTGACCGTCGACATCGGCAGCTTGCCGCCCGGCAACTACACCCTGCAGGCGGCGGCCACCTGGCAGCAGCACAAACCCGGCGCCTCGCACGTGGTGAACTATCCGCCGATGCAGCTGGCCCGCGACGGGCGCGACGGCACCGGGTGGTACCCCCTGGCGACGGTCGACATACCGCGCGAGGTGGTCACTTCCCCGCCTCGGCAGTGAAGGGCGCGTAGGGTGCGTCGGCAAACCACGCAAAAGTCCGCCACTGCCTGGGCGGACGATCGGATCTCGATTTGACGATGCTGCATAATGAGCGTTGGGTTTGCGCAGCGGGCGTTTAGGAGACCGAATGGATGCTCTAGCCCCGCTGAGCTACTAGAAGGGTACTGATTCGATGGATTTCCGTACTTTTGTCCGGATTATCGTGGCGCATTGGAAGCTGGCAGCGGGCGCGTTCCTGGCATGTGTGCTCGGCGCGGTGGTCGTTACGGCGTTGCAGACCAAGCACTATCAGTCGTCGGCCACGATCCTGATCTCGTTCTCCGGGGCCACCGACCTCACCGAGCTGTACAACGGCACGCTGACCGCGCAGGAGCGGCTGTCGTCCTACGCCCAGATCGCCGGCGGGCGCACGGTGGCCGAGCGCGCGATCAGCCAGCTGCAGGTCCCGATGAGTCCCGATGCCCTGGTGAGTCAGACGCAGGTGAAATACACCGCGAAGTCGATGCTGTTCACGATCTCTGTCAAGGACACCGATCCGACCCGCGCCGCGGCGCTGGCCGGGGCGATGGCCGACCAGTTCGCGACGATGGTCCCGACGCTCGGCGTGACCGCGCACTCGACCAACGGCGCGCCGCAGAGCAGCACCGCACCCCGACCCGACACCGGTGACACACCCCTGCCGTCGGAGGTGCCCGGCCAGCCGTCGGCCAAGCCGTTGCCGGTAGCCAGGGCGCGCGTGGTGGAGTCGCCCCGAGTGCCCACTCACGCGATCGCCCCGTCGCCGGTACGCAACGTGGCGATGGGCCTCATCGCCGGCCTGCTGCTGGGCGTCGCGGTGGCGCTGACCCGTGAGGCGACCGACCGCACCGTGCGCACCCGCGAGAAGCTGGAAGAGCTGTCCGGCTTGCCGACATTGGGAGAGCTGCCCGGAAAGCGGGGCACCGCACCGAAATTCGGCACCGACATCGCATTCGACGACGCGGTGCGCGGTCTGCGCACCCGGCTGAGCCGGGCAATGGGGCCCGATGCCCGCCGGGTGCTGGTGGCGGCACCGTTCGGCGGCGAGGGCACCACGACGACGGTGCTGAACCTGGCTCGGGCCTTCACCGAACTCGGCCAGGACGTGCTGCTCGTCGAGGGCGACACCCGGCGGCCGGTGATCGCCGGTCTGCTCAGCGTCGAGTCGGGTGAAGGACTCGCGCATGCGCTGGCCGACCCCAGCATCGCCGTGCAGGCCGTACGCGCGACCCCGATTTCGCGGTTGTTCCTTCTCGCGGCCCGGTCCGGCCGGCGCGGCGAGGGCGTGCCCGCCAGCGCGTTCACGCCGAACGTGATCGACAACGTGCTGGCGAACCTGTCATCGCGGTTCGGCCAGACCGTGGTGGACGGCCCGCCGGTGCTGGCCACGGCCGACTCCGGCCTGCTGGCCGGCGCGGTGCAGGCCACGGTGCTGGTGGTGCGTGCGAATCGCACTACCGTCGACGAACTCACCGACGCCCTGGCCGCGCTGCGTACCGCCGGCGCGAACATCGTCGGAACCGTGCTGACCGATGCCCAGCCGTCGGTGCACAGCAGGGCCGCGGCCCGCGCCTATCGGGGAAAGATCAGCGGGTCGGCGTGATTCCCTACCTGCGCAGTCGCGACCGCCTGGTGGTGGCTGCCGCTGCGCTGACGGTGTTCCTGTTGGGATGCTTCCTGTTCGGCGTGTTCTCGGTACGCCGGACCACCGAGGGCGTGCTCCTGATCGCGGCCCTGTTCTGCCTGGTCGTGTACTGGGTGAAGCCAGAAGGGATGGTCGCGGTCACGTTCTTCGGGGCGTTCGCGGCGCTGCCGGAGGGCCTGCACGTCGGAAAGGTCATCGGCCCGGTCGCGATCTACGCCTACCAGATCACGGCCCTGCTCTCCATCTTATATCTGCTTCCCAAAGTCAGACCCCGGTTCTCCGATTACCTCCTGCCGGGGGGGTTCGCGATAACCGTGGTGCTCTATACCTTTTATGGATTCTGGGCCGGGCATGACGACCTGATGGTGGCGCGTGAATCGACGACGCTGCTGGAGATGGTGGCCGGGTTCGTGCTGGGAATGCTCGTCGTCTGGGGCCATCACGCTGAGTGGCTGGTCCGCGTCATGATCGTCATTCTCTGGTTTTCGGCGGCCATGGCGATCGTCAGTTCGTTGCACGCCGTCCGGTTGGCCGGCCGGGCGGAAAGCCTGGAAGAGGCGACGGGCGCCGGCCAGGCACTGCGCATCGTGCTGTCCACTCAGCCACCGGCCACCGCCGTGCTCTCCGCGCTGGTCGCTGCCGCGATCGTCGGCCGGGTGAAGCCGATGATGTTCTATGCGCTGGGTCCGCCCGCGTTGATCATCTCGCTGCTGTCCTTCTCCCGGAACACGCTGATCGCCATGGTGGTCGCCGCGCTGGTCGCCCTGCTTTCCAGCTTCGGATTGCCGGCGTTGCGCCGGCTGGGCACCGTCGTGTTGGTGAGCTTGGCGGCCTTGGCGATCACGGTGCCCGGATCGCTGTTCTTGCTGCAGCATTCGCAGGCCGGGGCGTGGCTGAGCGATCAGTTCACCGCGTTCGGCCAACGGGTGCTGGGCGGTATTTCGACGAGCGCGCTGGCCGTCGACCAGTCGACGCTGGACCGGCTGCAGGAAAACGCCCGGCTCAACACCGCGATCGCCGAGGCGCCGATCTTCGGCCACGGTCTCGGCTACGCCTATCAGCTGCCGACCGGGAACGACCCGGACGCCTTCTCCTGGAAGCTGGGTCCCACCTACTCGCACCTCTTCTATCAGTGGTGGCTGGCCAAGGCCGGGGCGGTTGGTGTGGCGGTGTTCGCGTGGTTCGCGGCGACCCCCATTCTCAAGGCGGCCCGACGCGCGTCGGCGCCGGCCAAGATCAGCGCGGCGGTCAGCACCAGTCTGCTAGCGATTTCCGCGGTCTGGCCGCTGCCCGAGATGCCGATGGACGCGTTGGCGCTGGGTCTGGCCCTCGGAGCGACGATGGGATTTGCTGGGCTGGATCACCGGGACCGCGAGGCGGGCCGCGACACCGTCGACGAGATTCCGGAGCTGGCCGCCGCGCCCAGCTGAATTTTTTCAAAGCGTTACCCAGACCGGCGCTGACCTGGTTTATCTTGACCTGGTGGCCAGTTTGCTGGGAGACCTAGCCGGGTGTTAGCCGTTACCCACGTTGGCCCCGACATGTACAGCTTCGGGGGGACGCAGTCCGTCATCCGGGTCATCCGTGACAACAAGATCGGCGCGGACGACATCCGCGTCCTGTCCACCTGGGACGGCGGCAACCACGCGAAGAGCCTTCTGCTCACGGCCCGCGCGGGCGTGGCGCTGGCCCGCACCGCTTGCCCGGCTATCGTGCATTTCCATATCTCCAACGGCGGAGCGTGGCTGCGCGAGGGACCGCTGATTCGGCTGGCGCGAGCGCGCGGCTTCCGGATCATCGTCACCATCCACGGCTCCGATTTTCACGACTTCGCTGCGACGCGGCCACGCTTCGTGGGAGCCACGTTGAAATGTGCCGACCACGTGATCGTGTTGTCGGAGGAAGCGCGTGTCGCCGTTGCGGCGGTGGCGCCGTCCGTGCGCACCTCCGTGGTCGCCAACCCGATCCCGATCGATCGTGATGCCCCACCGGCCGGCTTGACGCCGCCTGTGGCGCTGTTCGCCGGGACCGTCGGTCGCCGCAAAGGTGTCGACGACCTGGTCGCCGCCTGGCGGTTGCTGCTTGACCAGGGCATCGACGGGCATCTTCGGATCGTCGGGCGCATCGACGACTACACCCCGCCGCCCACCGAGCGGATGTCGGTGGAAGGCCCGGTACACCCCGACGAGATCCGCGATCTGCTCCGGACGGTGCGCGTGGTCGTCCTGCCGTCCTACGCGGAAGGCATGCCGATGATCCTCACCGAGGCCCTCGCCGGCGCGCGGCCATTCGTGGCCACCCCGGTGGGCGGAACAGCGGAGATCGCATCGGACCCGGGTATGCTCGTGCCCGTCGGCGATGTGCCCGCGCTGGCCGCGGCTATAGGCCGCTACCTGCGCGATCCGGGTTTGGCCGAGCGCGATGGGCTGCGCGGCCAAGAGCACATCGCGGCGACGCGCAGCCCCCAAATCATTGACGCCGAACTTCGCCGGATTTACGGGGGCTGTGCGATTGAAGCGAGTTGAACTGCGGGGACCGCACCTCGCCGTGAGTGCGGTCGGTTTCGGCTGCGGCGGATTGATGCAGTCGCCGTCGCGCAGGGAGCGGATGGCCGTCCTCGGCAGCGCGGTGGACAGCGGGATCACCCACTTCGACACCGCGCGGATGTATGGGCTCGGAATGGCCGAGGCGGAACTGGGGGCGTTCGTCCGCACGGTCGGTCGCGACGCCGTCACCATTGCCACCAAGTTCGGCATCGACGTCGGCGGAGCCGCCCGGCGGCTCGCCCGGTATCAAGCCCCGGCGCGGGCCCTGCTGCGCAAGGCGCCGGCGCTGCGCCGCGCCGTCAAGCGACGCCAGGGACCCGACACGACTGCCCGGGACTACGACTCGGCGACCGCGGCGCGCAGCCTCGACGAGAGCCTCGCCGCGTTGGGCGTCGACTACGTCGACATCCTCTTCCTGCATGCGCCCAAGCCCGGCGACACGGTGCGCGACGGCGAACTGCGTGAGTTCTTCGACAACGCCAAGCAGCAGGGCAAGATTCGCGCCTGGGGCGTCTCCCAGGACGAGGGGCTCGAGGTGGATTTCGCGGCGGCGTTCGCGCCCGAGGGCGTCAGCCAATACCGCAGCGATGTGCTCAATCCCGCGCCGCGCCCGGCCGATCTCGCGTTCGGCGTGCTGAACAGGCCGTACACGTCGCTGTCCGCGGCGCTGTCGGCCGACCAGCGGCTGGCCGCGCAGTGGCGCGAGGCCCTGCAACTCGATCCGCTGGCACCCGGCGTGCTGCCGAAGCTGATCATCGGGTCGTCGGCCGCGGCGACCGGATCGCCCGCGATTCTCTACAGCACTACCAAGCCGCACCGAATCGCCGAAGCGGCGAGCGCCATCTCGTCGCCGTTGGACGCGGAGACCCTGACGCGGTTCCTCGGCCTCGTCGCGCAGTTCCGGGAAGGTGCTGTCGCGTGATCCGCGGCCCGGAGGAGTTCGCCGCTTTCACGACGATCGAGACCGACGTCGTGGTCGTCGGGGCCGGCGCGGTAGGCATCGCCACGGCGCTGGAACTCGCCGGGGCCGGCGTGCGGGTGGCGTTGATCGAAAGCGGCCTCGAGCGCACCGACCAAGCGGCGCAGGACCTGGCGACTCTCGATTCGCACCAGGACGACTACTTCCATGCGCGCAGCGAGCTGACGGTCCGGCGACAGGTCGGCGGAACCACGGCGCTGTGGGGCGGGCGTTGCGTCAAGTTCGACCCGATCGATTTCGAGGACCGGCCGATCACCGCGCGGGCGCCCTGGCCGATCGGCGACGACGACATCGCTCCCTACCGGCAACGAGCCTGCGATTGGGCGGGGTGCGGTCAGGCGAAATTCAATGCGCGTGAGATCCCCGAGATCGCGGACAACAGTATGGTGGTCGGGCTTCCGGACGGCGCGGTGCGCACCACCGATCTGGAACGCTGGGCCTTGCCGACACGGTTCGGCCGCGAATACCGCGGCGCGTTGCGCGACGCCCCCACTCTGACGCTGTGGACCGGGCTCACCTGCACCGAGATCGTGACGACCGAGGCCGGCGACGCCGTCGACCATCTCGTGGTCAAGACACTCGCAGGCCGGCAGGGCAGGGTCGTCGCGCGGGACTACATCATCGCGACGGGCGGACTGGAGGCAACCCGGCTGCTGATGGTGTCCGATCGGCACCATCCGGCAGGTCTGGGAAACGCCGGCGGCCACCTCGGGCACTGGTACATGTCGCACGTCGAGGCCCGGGTCGCGCGCGTGCATTTCAACACCGACAAGGTCATCCACGCCTACGAGCGGGACCGCGACGGCGTGTACGTCCGGCGCCGCTTCACCTTCGACCCCCAGCTGCTGCGGGACGCCGGGATGCCGAATGCCGCTGTGTGGCTGGTGAATCCGGCGATCAGCGACCCGAGCCACGGCAGCGGTATTTTGTCGGGCGTCTACCTGACGCTGATCTCGCCGTTCGGTCGTTTCCTGTTGGCGGCGGCGATCCGTGAGGCACACACCAAGCGGGCCGGCTCGCCCCGGGTTCTGGCGCATCTGCGCAACATCGTCCGCGACCTGTTTCCGTCGATCCGCTTCGCGGTCACGTTCCCCTACGCCAGGTTCGTGCGCAGGGGCCGCAAGGCGCCGGGGTTTTTCGTCAAGAGCGCCGACAACACCTATGCGCTGCACTACCACGGTGAGCATCTTCCGCATTGGGAGAGCCGCGTCGAGCTGACCGACGAACGGGATGCCTTGGGAATGCGCAGGATTCGCACTCATATGCACTTCTCCGAAGACGATCTGGTCAGCGTGCGCAAGGCCGTCGGCCTGATCGACGAACACCTGCGCCGGCACGGTGCCGGATCGGTGGAATGGCTCAGTGACGACGTCGAGGGCCTGGTGCGCGAGTACCTGGGCGAGATGGGTGGTTTCCATCAGGTGGGCACCACCCGGATGTCGGTGGCCCCCGAGGACGGCGTGGTGGACGCGAACCTTCAGGTGCACGGGGTGCGCGGGTTGTACATCGCGAGCACGTCGGTACTGCCCACGTCGAGCCAGGCCAACCCGACACTGCTCGGCATCGCGCTGGGTGTGCGGCTCGCCGACCACATCGCGAGGGTCCGGGCCCAGCGTCGGCGCTCGGATTCCCGGACCGCCTGAGACGTCAGCGCCGGCGGGCCAGCACCGCGTCGATGACTTCGAGGAAGCGGTCCGCGACGATGTCGACGGCGCAGTGTTGGGCGTAGTGGCGCGCCGCCGCAGCCCCGAGTTCGGCCGCGACGGACGAGTCGGCCAGCAGGTCGAACGCGGCGGCCAGCCCGGCGACGTCGTCGATACCGATCGGCGGGCAGCCCGGCGGCTGGTACTCAGGCAGCCCGCCGGCGGTGGACACGATCGGCATGACGCCCAGCTGCATCGAGAGCACCTGCACCCCGCTTTGTGACGCGCGCCGGTAGTGCGAGATCGAGCCCTTGGCCGTCGACAACGCGGGGATGACATCGGCGTAGCGGTAACTGCCGTTGCGCCACACCGTGTGTTTGGGCAAGGCGGCGGCGTCGAGTGGGCCGTCGCCGATCAGCACCAGATTGTCCCCGCGCCAGCCGTCGCCGCCGACGTGTCGCTGCCAGGCCTCCAGCACGACGTCGACGTTCTTGTAGGGGTTGAGCCGGCCGAACAGGACGAAGTCACGGCGTCCCTGCGCACCCACGAACGGCGGGATGCGGGACAGGTCGACATCGCTGGCGAGCGGCACGACGTGCACCGGCGTGCCCGCGACGTCGCGGCGCGCGGCCACACCGGCCGCGACGTACCGGCTGTAGGTGATCGTGGCCGCCGATCGGGCACCCCAGCGGTCGAACACCGCACGCTCGTAGGCCGGCGTCAGTTCGTCGGGGTCGTGCGGCCGGTCGTCATGCACCACCTGAATGCGCGGCGCCAGCCCGGCCAGCGCGATCCAGCGTGGGTCGCGGACGATCTCGGCGATCACCACGTCGGGAGCGAACTTGCGGATCTGGCGCCAGGCGTTGAAGGTCGGCACCCAGGTCGACGCGGTCTTGAACCGCGGATCGAGCACCAGCTCGTAGTCGCGGGCCGCGTCGGACTCCGGGTGTTTGTTGGAGGTCACCAGCAGCACGTCGGCGCCATGGCGGATCAGCGCCTCGGACTGCACGCGCACCGCCGGCCGCGTCCACGGCGAAAGCCAAAGCACCCGAGGTGAATTCACTGCTCTCCGTTGGCCTGTAGGAAGATGTCGGCGTCGGTCCACATCTTGGTTTCCAGCGATCGCCTGGGCACGGCCGCAAGCAGGTTCGTCACATGCGGCGAGGCGAGCAGCCGCCAGACAAGCGGATTGATCTTCGCCCGCGTCCAGATGTGCAGACCCATCCCGCCGATCGCCCACCGCCGGGTCTTGGAGGTGTGGAACCGCATGCCGAAGCGCTGCCCGATCAGTTCCAGCGTCCGCTTCTGGTAGAAGGTGATGTGCTGCCCGGTGGCGAACGCGTAGTACATCCACTCCTCGGTATCTGGGGGACCGCCGTCGAAAAGCTCCGTCGTGAAAACGATCGTGTCGGTGCCGGTGGTGTCGAGCAGCTCGCCCACGAATGCGACCGGGTCGGCGAGATGCTCCATCACTTCGAAGGCGGTGACGACGGTATACGGCGCGCCGGGACCCGCCGTTGCCTGGAAGCCCTGCGCGGTCAGGTTGGGGGAGTACTTGTCGGTCCAGTAGTAGTCGAAGCCGATGTCGCGCATCAGGCGGGTGTAAACGCCGTAACCCCCGGCCGCGTCGAGAAACCGGCCACGCGGATCGAAGAGGAAATACAGCAACACGGACATGACCCGCGCCAGGTATTGGTTGCGCCACAGCATCGTGGTGTCCGCCGCCGCCATCGGGCTGGCATAGGCCTCGTCGAGCCAATAGGGCTCTTCGGTGGCCAGCACCCCGCAGTTATCGCAGAAGTAGTACTTGCAAACGTATTTGCAGAGCACTTCGTGATTGAACGCCGGCGTGGCGGCCGAACTGCAGATGCGGCACCGCACGGTCTCACATTCCTCCTGAGCGTCCTCGCGATATCAGCAAACCGGAGAGGACAGTGGAAAACCTACGGCACATTCCGCGCGATGAGCAACCCCGCGCCGGGGAGCTCCGCCACCCGCGGGCCGGCCCGGCGGTACGGGGGAAATCGCCGGGGCTACAAGAACTCCCACGTGCGCAGTTGCCGACCGCGATACGCAAATTCCACGGTCTCGGGATGGTAGCTTTAGTGACCAAATGCCCAAAGAGACGCTCAAGGAAAAGATCCGGCGCATCCTCGGCACCCAAACGCGGGATCAGCTCAAGGATCTGATCCTCTTCGATCATTCTCAGTCGCTGAAGGCGAACCATCCGAATCCGCTGAACCGCGCGGGCAAGAAGTGTTTTTCGTCGACGGACGAGGACGGCATCACGCTGGAGATCCTGCGCCGCGTCGGCCGGCTCGAGGACGGCGTATTCGCCGAATTCGGCGTCGGCGACGGGACGGAAAACAACACGCTGATTCTCGCCGCGCTGGGCTGGAAGGGCTTCTGGGTCGGGGGACAGGAGCTGGCGGTCACCTACCCGGACGGTCCGCACTTCACCTACGAGAAGGCCTGGATCACCGCGGAGAACATCCTGGCGCTGAGCGCGGCCTGCCTGCGGCGCATCGATGCCGGCGCGGTCGACGTCGTCTCGCTGGATTTGGACGGCAACGACATCTACCTGATCGAAAAGCTGCTGGCAGACGGGATGCGACCGACGCTTTTCATCGTCGAGTACAACGCCAAGTTCCCGCCGCCGGTGAAATTTCAGATCAGCTACGACCCCGACCACCAATGGCAGTCCGACGATTACTTCGGGGCGTCGCTGAGTAGCTTCGTCGCCATGTTCGCGCGCTTCGACTACCGGCTGGTGTGCTGCAATTCCCATTCGGGTACCAATGCCTTTTTCGTCGACAGCGCGCTGTCGCAGCACTTTGCGGATGTGCCGACCGACATCGGCGAGCTCTACGTCGAACCCCGGTACTTCCTCTATTCCGGCCGGTACTCGCAGCACCGGACATCGCTGCGCACGATCGAAAAGATCCTGGGCCCGCGCGAGCAGTAAGTCCGAAGCGGCACAACCGGATTCACAGCACCGCGTTGATCGCCTCGATGTAGGCGTCGGTCATCGCCTCCACCGTGTAGTGCTTGTGCATGCGTTCGAAGCCGCGCCGCCCGATCGGCGGCAATTCGTCGGGCTGCGCGAGGATGCCGGCCAAGCGCTCTCGCCATCCCGACACCGACACGGGATCGACGAGGAATCCCGCCTTTCCGAAATCCAGCATCTCCGGCACGGCGCAAATCGCGGACGCCGCAACCGGTATCGACCGGGCCATCGCCTCGAGAATCACCAGCGGGAAGGCCTCGGAGCGGCTGGGAACACACAGCAGATCCGCGTCGGCCAGCGCCGTCTCGGGGCCGGGGACCCAGCCGCGCCAGTGCACCCGGTCGCGCAATTGCGCGGGCGTTCGTGCCTGCAGTCTCTCCCGGTCCGGGCCGTCACCGAAAATCGACAGCTGCCAAGGCATATCGGCCAGCCCGGCGAGTGCCTCGACCAGCAGGTGCGGATTCTTGTGCTCGAGGATGCGCGACAACATCACCAGGTGCAACGGCTCGCCGGCGGTCCTGGTCCGGGCCGGTGGCACGGGATCGCCGGCCCGGGCGACGCCGTTGGGGGCGACGAAACGCCGGCCCCACAGCCGATGCTGTGCGGCCAGCATGTCCCAATGCCGTTGCGCCAGAACGATGAACCCGTCCGCCCGGCGCATGGCGACGGTCAGCGGCCGGGAATAGATGGGCCGGTCCTGCTCGGGAGGAACATGCGGCGCGACCAGCCAGCGCCGGCCCTTGCCGGCCGCGCGCCACAACGTCGCAAAGCCCGCCTCGGTGTTGGTATCGGCGGTGATCAGCACGGCCGGGCCCTCGGGTAGGTCGATCACCGGCGCCCACCAGGGCTGGCGCACCACGCGCACGGTAGCCGGGATCTCGGCGATCAACGGGCCGAACCGCTGCACGCAGACGATGGTGACCGAGTAGCCGCGCCGGTCTAATTCCGTTGCAAGCAAAGCCTTTTGGCGTTCAGCGCCGCCGTAGACCAGGCGGTTGCTGGAGATCACGATCGACGGCAGGTCGGTGCGGCGGGCGACGGGCACCTCGCGCCTGGACCGCTGAACGCGGTGCAGCAGCGTGGTCCCGGCCAGATACAGATCCGCGTGATGAACGCTCTTCTGGTGCTCGAGCAGTAGCGCGGTGTTGGTGCGGGCCAACTCCAGTTCGCGGCGGCGCTGGTCGCCCCGGCCGGCCACCGGGCCGCCCCGATCGACACCGAGCTCGTCGGCCAGCAGCAACCGCCAGCCCGCCGCGCGGGCCCGCGCCTGCCAGTCGGCTGTTTCGCCGTAGCCGAAGAACTCTTCGTCGAAGCCGCCGATGGTGTTCCACGCCGCGCGGTTGATCGCCAGACAGGTGCCGTCCAAATCGCCGTCGAGACTGTCTGATTCGAGCGGCGGTCGGGCATAGTGCGGTGAGATCGGGGTGCCGCGCAGCGAGTCGGAGTAGCCGGCGTCGGCCATCAGCGCGCGGGCGACGGTGTGGCGCCGGGTCGCGACGTCCCAGGGCTTGCGGCGGGCCGCCGTGTCCTGCGCCATCGGCGAGACCGCCGCGACTTTCGGCCGGCGCAGCAACTCCCGGGTGCGCGTCAAGGGCCCCAGCAGCCGGGTGTCGGCACGCAGCAACAGCAGATCGGCGTCGGGTGGCGCATGCTGCACCAGCGCGTTGTATGCCGCCGCGACACCGACATTGGCCGATCCGGGCACCCAGTGCACCGTCGGGTACCGGGTGGCCGGCTCGCCGCAGGCATAGACGTAGACCGGCAGCTCGGGCAGGTGCTCGGCGACGCCGGCCAGGCAACGCGCCAGCGCGTCAGCGGAGCCCTGCGCGACGATCAGCACCGCAAGTGACCGCGTCGACGGCAGCGCGGCCGAGTCGCCGACCGGTTGCTTGAGATAGGACCGATCCAACTCGTGCTTCATGCCGCGAGCTGACTCCGGCGCAGCGAGTTCAGGTCCGACCAGCGCAGCGGACCGACCGCCGCGCTGGTGGCCAGATAGACGGCCGCGGCCACCGCCAGGACGACAACCACGTGATGGCCCGAAAGCAGCAGTGTGACAACGACACTGGCGCCCGTCGGCACCAGCACCCGCAGCAGGAAGGCCATCGGTGTGCGGTAGCCGCAATGCCGGCGCAGCCACCAGCTGCTGATCACCATGTTGAAGAACTCCGTGCACACCAGCGCGACACCGGGCCCGACCGCACCGTAGCGCCCGGCCAGTGAGAGGTTGAGCGTGACGTTGAGTACCAGGGTGGCGATCGTCAACCAGAACAGGATCCGCTGATGATGGCTGGCGACCAGCCCCTGGCCGAGCGTGCCGCTGACGAATCGCAGTGCCGCGGCGATGAATAGCAATGCCAGGGTCGGGGTTCCGCGGGCGACGAACGCCTGGTCGCCGAAGAGCCCGATCAACGGACCGGCGAGCAACGCGCCGATCACCGCGACCGGCACCGCGACGAAGTACATCAGCTCGACGCTGCGGCGCAGAAAGCCGGCGAACGCGACGACGTCACGCGCGAACAGCTCGGTGGCTGTCGACAGCGTCGACTTCAGGAAGATCAGCGACACCACGATCGTGTTGAAGGCGATCGTGAAGGCCAGGCCGTACACACCGACCTCGGAGTGGGTGCTCAACAGCGACAGGATCACGCCGTCGGCGCGGCAGTACAGCAGCCCGACGACGAGGAATCCGATCAGCGGCAGGCTTTCCCGCAACAGGTCGGTGGCCTCGCGCGGCGCGAAGACCGGCCGCACCGAGATGTGCCGCATCGCGGCGGCGCCCTGGATCAGCAGCGCCACGGCGGGCGGAATGAGTTGTGCGACAGCGAACCAGATGACGTCGGCGCGCTGTGCCACCAGGATGGCGACCATCGCCAGCGCGCCGAGGCGGCCGACGACGTCGGAGATCGCCACGGCGGAGAACCGCACGGTGGCAAGAAACACCGGCTCGAACCGCGTCACCATGGTCTGCATCAGCAGCGCCCCGGACAGCACGATGAGCATCACCTGCACATCGGAGTCGTGATAGATCAGCAAGCCCGACCCGGCCGCCAGCAGTGCCAGCGGAACGCAGTAGACCAGGGCCATACCGCTGTTGACGCGGACCAGGCGCTCGAGGTCGCCGCGGCCGGAGGTCACCCGCCGCACGATCACGGTGGCGATGCCGAGGTCGGCCAGGCTGGTCCACATGGCGATGAACAGCATCGCGATGGACAGCAGACCGTACCGCCCGGGACCCAGGTAGCGGGCGGTCATGGCCACCGACACCACCGAGGCCATCATGCCCAGCGCGCGGCAGATCAGCTGGATGGAGAACGCGTGAGCCATCCGCCGCAGCGGCACTGACGGTACGACCGCACCGGGTGCCGTCGGCTCAGTCATGACTCCCTAGTATGCGCCGTGACTTGTCAGGACGGCCTTGACGGTCTTGGCGATGATCATCAGGTCGCCCGCCATCGACCAGTTGTCGACGTAGGACAGATCCAACCGGACGGTTTGCTCCCAGGAAAGTTCTGAGCGACCGCTCACCTGCCACAATCCGCTGACGCCCGGCTTCACCAGCAGCCGGCGCGCGACGTCACCGTCGTAGTTCTCGACTTCCCGGCGCAGCGGCGGGCGCGGCCCGACGACACTCATGTCGCCCCTGATCACATTGATGAACTGCGGCAGCTCGTCGATGCTGAAGCGGCGCAGGATCCGGCCGACCGGCGTGACGCGCGGGTCGCGGCGCATCTTGAACAGCATGCCGCCGGCGCTTTCGTTCTGCGCCAGCAGCTGGTCGAGCTGCTGGTCGGCGCCGTCGGTCATCGTGCGGAACTTCAGCATCGTAAACGGGCGGCCGTCCATGCCGATGCGCTCGGACGGGTAGAAGACGGGTCCCTTACTGGTCAGCTTGACCGCGATCGCCGCGACGATCAGCACCGGCGCGGTCGCGATCAGCGCGGCCAGCGAGAAACAGAAGTCGAAGGCCTGCTTCTGAAAGCGCTGGGTGCCTTCGTATTGCGGCTTCTCGACGTGCAGCAGCGGCAACCCGGAGGTCAGCTGCAGGGTCAGTCGCGCTTCGGCGACGTCCATCACGCCGGGTGAGACGACCAGGTCGACGTCCTTGGTTTCCAGCTGCCACATCAGTTCTCGGATCCCGCGGACCCCGAAGTGCTCGGTCCGCGTCACCGCCACGGTGTCGGCACCGCAGTTGTCGATCGCGTCCACCGCGTGGCTTTCGTCACCCAGGATCGGGACCTCGCGGCCCTCGACCACCAGGGTGTTGCCGCGCGACGGGCCGTATCCGGGAATGCAGACCCCGACCACGACGCACCCCGCCCGGGGGTCGCGGGCCAGCTCGTGCGCGAGGTGCGCGACGGCCTGGCGGTCACCGACCGCGAGGACCTTGGTCTGGCATTGGCCGCGGGCCCGCTTGCTGCCCAGGTGCTGGCGCCACAGGCTGCGGCTGGCCAGCAGTCCGAAGGTGCCGGCGGGCAGCGCGATCGCGAGGTAGCCGCGGGCCAGGTCGACCTTGGCGAGCAGGGTGACCATCGCGATGATGCCGAACGTCCAGAACGACGCGCTGCCGATCCGGCGGTACTCGTCGATGCCCGACCCGATGATGCGCGCAGACCGCGTCTGGAACACGGCGAGCGCCGACAGCCACAGCGCCGCGAAGAGAATCGAGAACAGCGTCATGACCGGTCCCGAGTAGGCCGAGGTCCGGGCCGGCGACTCCCCGAACCGGACGAGTTGGGCGAGCATGACCGAACCGGAGACGATCAGCGTGTCGCTGGCGCGCAGCCGTCCCGCGTACAGGTCTTGCCAGCGGCGAGCGGCCTTGGTGTCGGGCATCGGCGCCGACTGAGTGGCCAGCGCGGAACCAGGAAGTCGACCACCCGGCAACGAGATCATCCCTGTTGCCCTCCGCTTATACGGTCGCTGGTTGGGGCGGAACGCCGTCGCGGACGGTGCCGGAGACATCGGCATGATCATGGCTCGGCGTCCTCAGCTCGCACATGACGGGTAGATCACCTGAGGAGCCGGCGCGGTCGCGGCGCCCCTCAGCATGATGCGGCGCTCACAATCGGCACGGGCCGCGGCGCGTACGCCGGCCAGCTGGCGTCCTCCTCGGAGATGACGGTGACCGGCAGCGGCCACTCGATTCCGAATTCCGCGTCGTTCCAGCGCAATCCCTGCTCGTCGGCTGGCTCACGATGACCGCTGACCTGGTAGTTGACCTCGGTGTTGGCGGTCAGCGTCTGAAAGCCGTAGGCGACGAAGGGCGGCAGGAACAGCGCCCGGTGATTGTCGGCGTTCAGCTCGACCATCATGTGGTCGCCAAAAGTCTGCGAATCGGGCCGGATGTCGACGACAGCAGCGGCAATGGCACCGCGGGTGCAGCGCAACAACCGGGACTCGACGAAGGGCGGCACCTGAAAGTGCAGACCCCGCACCGTGCCGCGGGTGTAGTTGAAGAACACGTCCGTCTCGGTGACTTTGAACGTCAGGCCGTAACGATCGAACTCCTTGGCGGAGAACAAGCGCGACGAAAAGCCGCGGTGGTCCCGCTGCGGTTCGATGTCGACGATGGTCACGCCGGCGACCTTCGTTGGCGTGTACTTCACCTACCGCTCCTTCTGTACAAGGCATTCATCGGAACCCATGTCCTTATCCGGCGGCGAACGGGCGAGCCATCGCGGTGGGGATGAGCCCGTAGCGAGGAACCGGAGGAGTGCGCGGCGCGGTGCCACGCGCCATGGGCAGACCGCCCAGCATGTTCGGCATCGAGCTGCCGTTGAGGGCGATGTTCGGCAGCGCGGCGGCCGCCATCGGGGTTTGCGGGATCACGCTGGTCCAGGCCGTGGGCACCGACATCGGGCCCAGGTGGGCCGCCGTGCCGAGGCTGCCGATTACGCTCGATCCGATGTTCGGCAGCGCCGAGGCCGCACTTGCCGCACCCGACGCCGCACCCTGGGCGGCGGCCGCGGCGCCCTCCGCGGCCGTCCGGGCCATACCCTGCGCGGTCTGGGCCATCGACAGCACGGAGGACATCCCGTACAGCGGGGTGGCGCCCGCGTTGAGGTAGTTCGGCAGCCAGTTGGGCACCTGGGACGCGAGGTTGGTCAGCGTGTCCGAAACTGCGGTGCTGGTGCCCGTCGACACCGTGCTGGTGCCGGGCGTGGTGAGCGACTGCATCGTGGTGGGCACCTGCGAGACCAGGTTCGCCAGATCTGCGTGCTGCAATCCGGTGGAGACCGTGGCCTGGCTGACGGCATTGCTCTGGGCGACCAACCCGGCGTCATCGGTGACCTTCGGCGGAAGGTTGAACTGGGAGACGTCGCAGACGGCCACCGAGTTTCCGGCGTACTGGTACATCGCCGCGGCGTCCTGGGCCCACATCTCGCCGTATTCGGCTTCGTTGGCGGCGATCGCGGCCGAGTTCTGGCCGAAGAAGTTGGTGGACATCAGCGTCGCGAGCTGGACCCGGTTGGCCGTCACCACTGGCGGTGGAATGGTCATCGCGAAGGCGGCTTCATAGATCTCGACGGCGAGCGTGGCGTGGCTGGCCGCCTCCTCCGCCCGCGCGGCCGCGCCCGACATCCACGCGACGTACGGACCGAAGGCCGACGCCATGGTCAGCGAGGTGGGGCCCAGCCACCGTCCGGTGGTCAGTCCACTGATCAGCGTTCGGTATGAGCTCGCAGCCGAATGCAGTTCGGTGGCCAGGTTGGCCCAGGCCACCGCAGCCATCGCCATCGAAGACGGGCCGGGGCCGGCGTACATCCGCGCGGAGTTGATCTCCGGGGGCAAAGCGCCAAAGTCCATTGTCTGAATCCCTGGGTCAGCGAGCCGCGCGGGCCGGTGCGGCCTGGCTGGTCGACTGAGTGACGACGAACGACATGTTTTCCATCCCCGAGAGGTTCGCTATAACAAACTGGCTAGTTGATAATAGCGTAAAAAACATACCAATAGTCAACGTTCTGCGAGTGATGCTGACTACAAGTATCGAGGTTCTGGTGAACACAGCCGCTAATTTTGTGACCGTGCTGCTAATCTCAGAAACAGTTCAAATGTCGTCCCGAGAATCGCGGTGCGGGTTTGCGCCAACCGCTGAAGAGCCGAGGTGTGCGCCCTGCTCGAGGAAGGCATCATCGATATGATGGCGATCACCCCAGGTCAGGGCCTCGCAGCGGGGACACATGCGGGCCTAGCAAGATTCCGCATCGGCAAGGGATTGCCGCCGGCGAGCGATCGGCGATCCCCCTGCCGGAGAGCCGAGTTGTCCGCTTCGATGACGAGCCATTCAACCGACGGACGGGCCGATGCGACCCGCCGACACATCCTGCGCGCCGCATCGCACCAGTTCGCCCGGCGTGCCTATCACGAGGTGGGGCTCGACGACATCCTCGCCGAGGCCGAACTGACCAAGGGTGCGATGTACTTCCACTTCCGGTCGAAGCACGCCTTGGCCGTCGCGATCATCGACCGGCAGACCGAAGCGGGCGCCCTGGCCGTCCAGGACCTGGTGACGCGCGGTCTGTCGGGCCTGGAGACGCTGATCGATTTCTCGTACCTGATCGCGATTCAGGACATCAAGACCGACCAGGTCAGGGCGGGATTGAACCTGATCGAGTCGGTCGGGCGTTCCGAAGGACTACAGGAGAAGCTGCTGGATCAGTGGATCAAAGCCCTGGGTGACGTCGTGCAACAGGCCATCGCCGAGGGCGACGTCGACGAACGGTGCGAACCGTTGGACGTGGGACGCATGATGGTGTCCCTGCACATGGGGCTGCGCAAGACCAGCAATCTGGACGATCCCGAGCGGTTCCTGCTCGACCTGGAAAAGTGCTGGGGCCTGCTGTTGGGCGGGATCCTGCAACCCGACCGCGACGACTACTCCCGTCAATCCCTGCGGCGACGTGCCGCGCTGGCGGTCAACACCAGTTCAACCCCCGCCGAGCCCCCGTCGACCGCCGACGATTCGCCGTAACCAGGGCGAACATCCCGGCCGGATTTGCGACTGCTGTTAATCTTGATTCTGTTGCAGCGCAATGTGAGACGAGATCACCGTTATCTGCGCGCTCGATGACACTCCGGAGGAGCAGGGGTAATGGCGCGCCAGGTCCGGTCTGAGGTCACCCGGCGAAAGATCCTTACCGCCGCCATCGATGTGTTCGGCGAGGTCGGCTATTCGGCCGCCGGCTGGGGCACCATCATCGAGCGCACCGGGATGACCAAAGGCGCCCTCTACCACCACTTCGATTCCAAAGAGTCCCTCGCGTCGGCCATCATCGAGGAGGGTGCCGACACGCTGCTCAACGCGTTCCGGAACGTGTGCGGGAAGGCCTCACCGGGGCTGGAAAACCTGCTGCATGGCACGTTCACGATCGTCGGGATGCTGAGCTCGGACCAGACCGCCCGCGCCGCCGAGCAGCTGACCTGCACGTTGCGCGGTTTCAACCAAGCGGCGGGGCACTTCTGTGCAGGCATGGTTGAGCTGCTGGCCGCCGAGGCCAGGCGGGCGATCTCCGAGGGTGACCTGCGCCCAGACCTCAATCCCGAATGGGTCAGCGAGACCATCGTCGGCGCCATGTTCGGCGCCCGGGCGCTGGCCGACGCGATATCCGGTCTGGATAAAGAGGGTGGCGGCACCGGTGACCTCGAGCGCTTGACCCGGGTGTGGGAACTGCTGCTCCCCGGCATCGTCTCGGAGGCGTCGCTGGCGTA
Source organism: Mycobacterium ahvazicum (assembly GCF_900176255.2). Taxonomy (GTDB): domain Bacteria; phylum Actinomycetota; class Actinomycetes; order Mycobacteriales; family Mycobacteriaceae; genus Mycobacterium; species Mycobacterium ahvazicum. The sequence goes on along the minus strand of NZ_FXEG02000005.1, from coordinate 244,843 downwards.
CTTCCGTCAGTTCCTTTCCCGCGAGGCCTTGCGCCATGCCCGGCCCGCTGCGATGCGTCGCGACAGCGCCGCGGTCTCGGAAATCGGGTGAGCCTGGGCGAATGCCCACCGCGGGCCTCGGCCCGCCGCCTGGACTGCGCGCCGTTTCGACAACGTACCGAAAGAATGCATACTGTTCCGGTGGTGTACCAGAAGTATGTAGCCAGGCTTGCTGCTCTGGCCGGTGTGATCGGGTTCCTGGTCGTGAGCGCCCCACCCGCGGGCGCCGCGCCCTCGGATGCGGGTACGACGACGGACTCGCTGACCCTGTCGCTGGCCGACCTCGGGTCCGCGCCCAACCTGGAGTTCTGGGGCCTGACCAGCACACAAGTGCTTACCGTGCCGGTGCTGCGCGGGCTGACGCCGACCGCGCTGAACACCACCGTCGAGCTGCCGATCAATCTGCGGACGGGCACGCTCACCGTGAGCCAGGACCAGCGCACCCTGGCGCGGCTGAACCTGCCCGGCACGGACAATTCACCGCTGGTCATCCCGCTGGCCGGTGCGGAAGTGGTCGACAACTGGCTGACGATCACGTTACGGACCTACCTGGTGCCCCAAGACGGGGTCTGCCTGTACCCGGAAAGCCCGCTGCGGCTGTCCAGTCCGTCGATCAGCTACACCGGCGTCGAACAGCCGCCCACCACGGTGGCGCACTTCTTGCCGCCGGTGTTGAAGAAGCTGAGCATCTACCTGCCGCAATCGCCGTCGTCCTCGGAGTCGGACACGGCGATTCAGCTGGCCGCCTCGGCCGCCTCGCGTTATGGCCGGCAGAACCCCGAGATTGCCGTCGTCCCATTGCCCGAAGGACAGGTCGCGCCGCCGGCACCGCCGCAATCGCTGGAACGCCAGATCGTCGTCAAAGAGGGGTCGGACAACGGGCTGGCCCTGCAAGGCTCCGGTGCGGCGACGTACCTGCTGATGTCGGGACCGCTGGGGGAGGCCGACGAATCGGATACGGCCGTGCTGTTCAATGACCTGTCCCAGCTGGCGGTTTCGTCCAAGGCCGTCGTGGAACAACTCAAGCCCAACCCGCAACAGCCCGGCGACAGCACGACCATGCGCGACCTCGGGCAGACCGTCGCCAACGCCACCTCGCTGCAGCCGCGGGTGTCGATCGGGTTGGACCAGACCCGGTTCGGCAGGTCCATCCGCAACGTGCGCGTGCATCTGCAGGGCTCCTACACCCCGACCCCGTCCAATATCGGCGGTCAGGTCACGGTCAACATCGGCCCGGAGACCATCGATCACTTCCCGACCGACGGCCACGGCACCATCGACCGCTGGGTGGATGTGCCCGACCGGCTGCTGCAGCGTTACACCAGCCTCGACGTGGTGCTCGATGTGGCCAGCAACGTGGGACACTGCGGGGACTTCTACACCGCCGGGCCCGGGAACCAGCTACTGACGCTGAACATCAACGGCGACACCACTATTGAGAGCAAGCCCGCCACACCGCCGGTACCCGACGGCTTCCAGTCGCTGCCCCAGGCGCTGATGCCCCGGGTCCAGGTGGGCATCGAGGCTCACTCGCTGCCGGACACCCTGCGCGCCGTCAGCCTGGTGGTGGGTCTGCAGCGAATCAGTTCGACGCCCATCTACACCCATGTGACGAGCGTGCAGCAGGCCATCGATTCGTCGAATCCCGCGATCCTGATTTCGGCCGACGGGTGGAACCATTCCAACGTCGTACTTCCGGTGTCGGCGGGACCCAGCGGGCCGATCACCGTCAACGCCTACACGGCCGACGGCAAACCGACCACGCTCGCGCTGGATCCGGTGATGAAATTCGGTTCTCTCCAAACGGTTTTCAACCATGGCCGGTCACTGCTGGTCGCGACGTCCAACGGCACGTCGGCTCAGGTCGACGAGCTGATCCGGTGGCTGGGCGGTGACAACAACAAGCGCTGGCAGCGGCTCAAGGGTGTCGCGGTGGTCGCCGTGGCCGGACAGGACCCGGTGACCGTCGAACACTCGCCGACGGCCGGTCCGGTCAACGCACCCGAGGACCACTCCGACCTGGGGTGGCTGTGGTGGGTGGGCGGCGCATGGCTCGCGGTGACCGTCGTCGGTGCCGGAGTGATCGTGCTGCGAGCCCGGCGCTGATCGGCGGGCTCAAGGGTTCACGGGACGTCAGCGCTCGTCGTCCCACAGCTGCTCGGTCAGATCCTGGAAGGTCGCCAGGGCGAATCGGTCGTCGGCGCGCATCCCCACTGATTTGCTCATCAGCGCACGCACGACCGACCCGTCCTTGTGTGCCAACTCGACGACCTCGTTCGCCAGGGCATGGACAACAGACAGCAGCGAGGATTCCGAGTCGGGAGCCCGGTGGAAAACCTCGCCGAAGCGCAGCGCCAGCACCTCTTCGGGTTCGTAGCCGACCATCTCCGCAAATGCGGTGTTGGTGAACAGGATCGCCCCGTCGTCGCCGACGGCCAGCACTGGGACCGGAATCCGCTCCAGCACCACCAGGGCAGGCAGCTGCTTCAAGGTGGTCATCGGCGATTGATTGTGCTGGTGCCGATTCTGTCGTCGCTCCACAGAGCGATTATGGTCTATGCCAGAGGTCATGTTGCACATATTTCCTGTCGTGTGCCCTGACGGCGGTTTGCTGCCATTCGTTTTCGCTCACTCGTCTTCGGAAGCTGGCTGGTATCGGGGAAACACCCCGGTAGGCGCCGGCAGCACCGAGCCAGGGGTTAGCCGCGCACCGATCGCGGCAAACGTCCGCCGGCCGTCGGCCTGCCCGAGTAGGTCCAGCAACTTGCCGGCCGACTCCGGCATCACCGGCGCCACCAGCAGTGCCGCGATGCGGACCGCCTCGCAGGTGACGTAGAGCACGGTCCGGAAGCGCACCTGGTCCGCCTCGGATTCGCTCTTGCGCAACACCCACGGCTGCTCGGCCGAAAAGTATCTGTTGGCCTCGCCCAGCATCAGCCAGATCGCCTCGAGTGCCAAGTGCATGGCCTGCTCGTCGAAATTCGCGCGCACCCGCTCCAATAACGCGTCGGCCGTCGCGAGCAGGTCGGAGTCGGCGGCGGTGAACTCACCGGGTTCGGGCATCACGCCGTCGAGGTTCTTGGCGATCATCGACAACGAACGCTGCGCCAAGTTCCCCAACTCGTTGGCCAGATCGGTGTTGATCCGGTTGATGATGGCCTCTTCGCTGTAGCTGCCGTCCTGGCCGAACGGCACCTCGCGCAGCAGGAAGTAGCGCAGCTGGTCCACGCCGAACGCATCCGCCAGCGCCACCGGGTCGATGGTGTTGCCTACCGATTTGCTCATCTTCTCGCCGCGGTGGTGCAAGAACCCGTGCGCGAAAACCCTTCTCGGCAGCTCGATTCCGGCCGACATCAGAAACGCCGGCCAGTAGACCGCGTGGAACCGGATGATGTCCTTGCCGATCATGTGCAAATCGGCGGGCCAGTAGCGGCGGAACAACTCCGAGCCGGTGTCGGGGAATCCGGCACCGGTCAAGTAGTTGGTCAGTGCGTCGACCCAGACGTACATGACGTGGTCGGGGTGCTCGGGCACCTGCACGCCCCAGTCGAAGGTGGTTCGCGAGATCGAGAAATCGGTCAGCCCGCCCGAGACGAAGCTGACGACCTCGTTGCGCCGCACCTCGGGTCCGATGAAGTCGGGATTGGCCTCGTAGTGGGCCAGCAGCTTGTCGGCGTAGGCCGAGAGCCGGAAGAAGAACGTCTGCTCCTTCTCGCTCCAGGTCACCGGCGCGCCGGTCTCGGTGGCGATCCGGGTTCCGTCGACCACCTCGGTTTCCGAGTCGCTGAAGTAGCGCTCGTCGCGCACCGAGTACCACCCGGAATAGGTCGCCAGATAGATGTCTCCGGCCGCCTGCATGCGCCGCCAGATCTCCTTGGACGCCTCGTGGTGGTCGGCGTCGGTGGTGCGGATGAAGCGGTCGAACGAAATGTTCAGCGCTTCCTGCATGCGTTGGAACACATCGGAATTGCGCCGCGCCAGCTCGGCGGTCGGTACCCCCGCGGCGGCCGCGGTCTCGGCGACTTTCTGGCCGTGCTCGTCGGTCCCGGTCAGGAACCGCACGTCGTAACCGTCGAGCCGCTTGAAGCGGGCGATCGTGTCGGTCGCGATGTATTCGTAGGCATGACCCACGTGCGGCGCGCCGTTTGGATACGCGATCGCAGTAGTGACGTAATAGGGCCTCATCGAGATTCACCCTATTGTGTGCGCGTGAGCTCCAGCCGACCTGGTAAACGAGAAGCGCCACCCGCCCCGGCGCCGCTGGCGCCCCTGATCGATGCGCACACCCACCTCGACGCCTGCGGCGCCCACGACGCCGCCGGCGTGGCGGCCATCCTCGACCGTGCCGCCGCGGTGGGGGTGGGGGCCGTCGTGACGATCGCCGACGATCTGGACTCGGCGCGGTGGGCGGCCCGGGCTGCCGGCTGGGACCCGCGCGTGTACGCCGCGGTGGCGTTGCACCCCACGCGCGCGAACGCCCTCGATGACGCGGCGCGCGGTGAGATCGAGCGACTGGTCGCCGATCCCCGCGTGGTGGCCGTGGGGGAGACCGGAATGGACCTGTACTGGCCCGGTCGGCTGGACGGCTGCGCCGCGCCCGATGTGCAGCGGGAGGCCTTCGCGTGGCATATCGACCTGGCCAAGCGGTGCGGCAAGCCGCTGATGATTCACAACCGGGACGCCGACGCCGCGGTGCTCGACGTGCTGGACGCCGAAGGCGCTCCCGAAACCGTGATCTTCCACTGCTTTTCGTCCGACAGCGCGATGGCCCGTCGCTGCGCCGACGCCGGGTGGTATGTCAGCCTGTCCGGAACGGTGAGCTTCCGGAACGCGCGCGCGCTGCGCGAGGCCGTGCCGCAGGTGCCGGCTGAACAGCTGCTGGTGGAAACCGACGCACCGTTTTTGACACCACATCCTTATCGCGGCGCGCCCAACGAGCCGTATTGCCTTCCTTATACTGTTCGTGCGATCGCGGAACTGCTCGATCGTCCGGCGGAGGAACTAGCCCGAATCACCACGAGCAATGCCGGACGGGTCTACGGACTCGTCGAATCGGGCGGGTGATTTCCACAACATATTCGCGCCGGAGTTGCTCCAGCTTGACCGGTTCGTTACCGTCTTGTGATCGAATTGTTGGTTTATTGCACTGTTGTCGAATGCTGCTGGGTAGGTCGTTAAGTGGTTGCTGAGGTCGGGGTAGACGCGCGTTGACTGTACTGAGAAGGCTTCATCAAACCCCATCGCCGATGTTGCGGCTCGTCGTTTCAGGGCTGCTGGTAGCGCTCGCGGTCGCCGGCGGTTTCGCGGTCTCGGTGTCCAAGACGGTGACGTTGACCGTCGACGGCATCGCGATGCGGGTGACGACGATGAAGTCGAAGGTGATCGACATCGTCGAAGAGAACGGCTACGTCGTCGATCAGCGCGACGACCTGTACCCCGCCGCCGACGTGCAGATCCACGATGCGGACAAGATCACGCTGCGCCGCAGCCGGCCGCTGCAGATCTCGCTGGACGGCAGCGACACCAAGCAGGTGTGGACGACCGCCTCCACCGTCGACGAAGCGCTGGCGCAGCTCGCGATGACCGACACCGCTCCGGCAGCCGCCTCGCGCGCCAGCCGGGTTCCGCTGGCCGGCATGGCCCTGCCGGTCGTCAGCGCTAAGAGCGTCCAGATCAACGACGGCGGCAACATCCGCATGGTGCACCTGCCGGCGCCCAACGTCGCGGGATTGCTGAGTGCGGCAGGCGTGCCGCTGCAAGACAGCGATCAGGTGGTGCCCGCCGCGACGGCGCCGATCGTCGACGGCATGCAGATCCAGGTGACGCGTAACCGCATCGAGAAGGTCACCGAGCGGGTCCCGTTGGCGCCCAACGCACGCAAGGTCGAAGACCCCGACATGAACATGAGCCGCCAGGTTGTCGAGGACCCGGGGAGCCCGGGCACCCAAGACGTGACCTACGCGGTCGCCACGGTCAACGGAGTGGAGACCGGCCGGCTGCCGATCGCCAACATCGTGATCGCGCCGGCGCGCGACTCGGTGGTGCGGGTGGGCACCAAGCCCGGCACCGAGGTGCCGCCGGTGACCGATGGATCCATCTGGGATGCCATCGCCGGCTGCGAGGCCGGTGGAAACTGGGCGATCAATACCGGCAACGGCTATTACGGCGGCGTGCAGTTCGATCAAAGTACGTGGGAGCGCAACGGCGGGTTGCGGTTTGCCCCGCGCGCCGACCTCGCCAGCCGCGACGAGCAGATCACGGTCGCCGAGGTGACCAGGGAGCGCCAGGGTTGGGGCGCCTGGCCGGTGTGCAGCGGAAGAGCCGGTGCGCGCTGACAATCCAGCTGCTCGGACGAACCGATATCAGGCGGCTGGCCAAAGAACTTGAATTTCGGCCACGAAAATCGTTGGGCCAGAACTTCGTCCACGACGCCAATACCGTCCGGCGGATAGTTTCGACTTCTGGAATCGGCCGCGCCGACCACGTCCTGGAGGTCGGCCCGGGTCTCGGCTCGCTCACCTTGGCGCTGCTCGACCGCGGTGCCACGGTCACCGCCATCGAAATCGACCCGGTGCTCGCCGAGCGGCTGCCGCAGACCGTCGGTGAGCACTCCCACAGCGAGATCCAACGGCTGACGGTGCTCAACCGCGACGTGCTGAACCTGCGGCGCGACGAGCTGGCCCCCGGGCCGTCCGGCCCAACAGCCTTAGTCGCGAATCTGCCCTACAACGTCGCGGTCCCGGCGTTGCTGCATCTGCTCGCCGAATTCCCGACCCTCGCGACCGTCACCGTGATGGTGCAGGCCGAGGTCGCCGAGCGGCTGGCCGCCGAGCCGGGCGGCAAGGAGTACGGCGTGCCCAGCGTCAAGGTGCGCTTCTTCGGGCGGGTTCGCCGGTGCGGCATGGTGTCGCCGACCGTGTTCTGGCCGGTGCCCCGCGTCTACTCCGGGCTGGTCCGCATCGACCGGTACGACCGCGCGCCATGGCCCACGGACGACGCCTTCCGGCGCCAGGTGTTCGAATTAATTGACATCGCGTTCGCGCAACGGCGCAAGACGTCGCGCAACGCGTTCTCGGAGTGGGCGGGCTCGGGCAACGAATCGGCAAATCGCTTGCTGGCGGCCAGCATCGATCCCGCCCGCCGCGGCGAGACGCTGTCCATCGACGACTTCGTGCGGCTGCTGCGCCGGTCCGGCGACCCCGCGCAGCCGCAGGCATCCGGCGGCTGAGCCCGGCGCCGTTGCGTGTGGTTCGCCTGCCGCAGCGATAGTCTGCTGCCGTGGCGGTGGTTGGCTGGGAGACTGCGCATGTCTGACGGCAGCACCGCCGCGCAGTGGGTGCCCACCGGGTCCGTCACCGTCCGCGTGCCCGGAAAGGTCAACCTGTACCTCGCGGTCGGCGACCGGCGCGACGACGGCTACCACGAGCTGACGACCGTGTTTCAGGCCGTCTCGCTGCTCGACGAGTTGACCGTGCGCAATGCCGACGTCTTGTCGCTTGAGCTGGTCGGCGAGGGTGCCGACACGCTGCCCACCGACGAACGCAACCTGGCCTGGCAGGCCGCGGAGCTGATGGCCGAACACGTCGGCCGCGCGCCCGACGTCTCGATCATGATCGACAAATCCATCCCGGTGGCCGGCGGCATGGCGGGCGGCAGCGCGGACGCCGCGGCGGTGCTGGTCGCGATGAACTCGCTGTGGGAGCTCAACGTGCCGCGCCGCGATCTGCGCATGCTGGCCGCGCGGCTGGGCAGCGACGTGCCGTTTGCCCTGCACGGCGGCACCGCATTGGGCACCGGGCGGGGCGAGGAGCTGGCCACGGTGCTTTCCCGCAACACCTTCCACTGGGTGCTGGCGTTCGCCCACGGCGAGTTGCTCACGCCAAAGGTGTTCGGCGAGCTCGACCGGCTGCGGGAAACCGCGAACACGCCGCGGCTCGCCGAGCCCGGGCCGGTGCTGGCCGCGTTGGCCGCCGGCGATCCCGAACAGCTGGCACCGCTGCTGGGCAATGAACTGCAGGCGGCCGCGGCCAGCCTGAATCCCACGCTGCGGCGCACACTGCGCGCGGGAGAAGAGGCGGGGGCGCTGGCCGGCATCGTGTCCGGCTCGGGCCCGACGTGCGCGTTTCTGTGCAGTTCAGCGTCCTCGGCGGTCGACATCGGCACGCACCTGTCCGGCGCCGGTGTATGCCGCACGGTCCGCGTCGCCACCGGTCCGGTGCCGGGCGCCCGCGTGGTCCCGACGCCGATGACCGACGACTGAACGAGCTGTGAAATCCGACTCAAATTGCCGAAATGGTGGGTTGCTACTTAAGAGGAGTTTAAGATAACTCGCGGTGACCACTATCGATCAGCTCGAGCATTCGGTCTGGCCGTCCGCCGGAAGTTGCGGTGGACGGCCGCTTGGTCGATGCCGACCGGGCTTGGCGGGTCGGGGTCGTCGCGCTGATCGGGCAACCGGAGACGGGGTTGCTGACCAATCACTATTTCGAGATCTAACCGCTTCCCAACTGTGCTCGCGCGCCTGCTGCAAAGTGTTGCCCGGCGAGCGGAACATGAAATTTCGGGTCTTGGGGATAGCGCCGGAACCGAGGAGGTTTGCGTGAGCAGGTTTACCGAGAAGATGTTCCACAATGCCCGGGTCTCCAAGAAGGGCATGGTCACCGGTGAACCCCACGAGCCCGTCCGCCACACCTGGGGCGAGGTCCACGAGCGCGCGCGCTGTATCGCGGGCGGCCTGGCCGCCGCGGGGATCGGCCTCGGTGACGCCGTCGGCGTGCTCGCCGGCTACCCGGTAGAGATCGCCCCCACCGCGCAGGGTCTGTGGATGCGCGGCGCCAGCCTGACCATGCTCCACCAGCCGACTCCGCGCACGGATCTGGCCGTGTGGGCCGAGGACACGATGAACGTCATCGGCATGATCGAGGCGCAGGTCGTGATCGTCTCCGAGCCCTTCCTGGTCGCGATTCCGGTGCTGGAAGAGAAGGGCATCAAGGTTCTCACCGTCACCGACCTGCTGGCGTCGGAGCCGATCGACCCCATCGAGGTGGGCGAGGACGACCTGGCGCTGATGCAGCTGACGTCGGGCTCGACCGGCTCGCCGAAGGCCGTGCAGATCACCCACCGCAACATCTACTCCAACGCCGAGGCCATGTTCATCGGCGCGCAGTACGACATCGACAACGATGTGATGGTCAGCTGGCTGCCCTGCTTCCACGACATGGGCATGGTCGGCTTCCTCACCATTCCGATGTACTTCGGCGCGGAGCTGGTCAAGGTCACGCCGATGGACTTCCTGCGTGACGCGCTGCTGTGGGCCAAGCTGATCGACAAGTACAAGGGCACCATGACCGCGGCGCCCAACTTCGCCTACGCGCTGCTGGCCAAGCGGCTGCGCCGCCAGGCCAAGGCCGGCGACTTCGACCTGTCGACCCTGCGCTTCGCGCTGTCCGGCGCCGAGCCCGTCGAGCCCGCCGACGTCGAGGACCTGCTGGACGCGGGCAAGCCGTTCGGCCTGCGATCCTCGGCGATCCTGCCGGCCTACGGCATGGCCGAGACGACGCTGGCCGTGTCGTTCTCGGAGTGCAACGCCGGTCTCGTCGTCGACGAGGTGGACGCCGACCTGCTGGCCGCCCTGCGCCGGGCCGTACCCGCGACCAAGGGCAACACCCGCCGGCTGGCCACGCTCGGCCCGCTGCTCAAGGATCTCGAGGCCCGCATCATCGACGAGCAGGGCAACGTGATGCCCCCGCGCGGTGTCGGCGTGATCGAGCTGCGCGGCGAGTCGCTGACCCCGGGCTACCTGACCATGGGCGGCTTCATCTCCGCTCAGGACGAGCACGGCTGGTACGACACCGGCGACCTCGGCTACATCAACGAGGACGGCCACATCGTGGTGTGCGGCCGCGTCAAGGACGTCATCATCATGGCCGGGCGCAACATCTACCCGACCGACATCGAGCGGGCGGCCTGCCGCGTCGACGGTGTCCGCCCCGGTTGCGCCGTGGCGGTCCGCCTCGACGCCGGCCACTCACGCGAGACGTTCGCGGTCGCGGTCGAGTCCAACGCGTTCGGCGACCCGGCCGAGGTGCGCCGGATGGAACACGAGGTCGCCCGCGAGGTACTCAAAGAGGTCGACATGCGGCCCCGCAACGTCGTGGTGCTCGGCCCGGGCACCATCCCGAAGACGCCGTCGGGCAAGCTGCGCCGGTCCAACTCCGTAACGCTGGTCACCGGGTAGCGATTTCCCGCGGCGTGCGGTGTGCGCTGAGGGATTTGACTGTGCGCTGGCGGCGGCGACACGCCGGGCGGGGTCGCCCCTGGACGCACACCTGACGTGAATTACCAGGCGTGGACGCGGTTCTGCGCCGGCTCCAGCCCCAGCTCCATCAGCAGCTCGGTGGCGTCGGCGGCCTGCTCGCAGATCGTCGGGACTTCGGGCCGCTCGCCCGCGGTGAAGTTCTCCAGCACGAACGCCGCTGGATCCTTGCGTCCGGGCGGACGCCCGATGCCGATGCGCACCCGCTGAAAGTCCTTGGTGCCCAGCGCCGAGGCCACCGAACGCAGCCCGTTATGGCCGCCCTCGCCGCCGCCGAGCTTGAGCCGGATGCGACCGAAGTCGAGGTCAAGTTCGTCGTGGACGACGATGATGTCGGCCGGCGCCACCGAGTAGAACTTGGCCAGCGGGCCGACCTGGCGGCCGGACTCGTTCATGTAGCAGCGCGGCTTGGCCACCAGCACCGAGTGCCCGGCGAGCCGGCCGTTGACCACTTCGGCGCCGGAACGCTTGTGCACCTTGAACTTTGAGCCCAGTCGCGCGGCGAGCAGGTCGGCAACCATGAACCCGAGGTTGTGCCGGGTTCGGGCGTAGTTGTCTCCGGGATTGCCCAGGCCGACCACCAGAAGAGGATCGGCCACGTCGTCGACTGCCTACTCGGACTCTTCTTCGGAGGCCTCGGCTTCGCCGGCCCCCTCTTCCGCGGCTTCGGCACCCTCGCCGGTCGTGCCCGCGCCCTCTTCCTCGAGGTCGGCGGCGGTCGGAGCGTTCACCACGTTGACCACCAGCATGTCCGCGTCGGAGACCAGGTTGACGCCCGACGGCAGCGGGATCTGACCGGCGGTGAACTGGGTACCGGGTTCGGCGTCCTCGACCGAGACGGTCAACTGCTCGGGAATCGACAAGGCCTCGGCCTCGATCTCGATGGTGTTGGTCTCCTGAGTGACCAGGGTGTCCGGTCCGGCCTCACCCTCGATCACGACCGAGACCTCGACGACGACCTTCTCGCCGCGGCGCACGACCAGCAGGTCGGCGTGCTGGATGTTGCGACGGATCGGGTGGATGTCGAGCGCCTTGGTCAGCGCCAGCTGTTCGGAGCCCTCGATGTCCAGGGTCAGCACCGCGTTGGTGCCCGAGTGCCGCAGCACGGCCGCGAAGTCGTGCCCGGGCAGTTCCAGGTGCCGGGGCTCGCTGCCGTGGCCGTAGAGGACCGCGGGAATCTTGCCCTCGCGCCGGGCCCGCCGGGACGCACCCTTGCCGGTCTCGGCTCGGACCGTGACGCTGAGTTGGTTGACCGCGGATTTCTTAGCCATCGTGTCGCTCCTGTGTGCTTTGTACCTAAGTTTCCAGGCACGGCCAGGGTCGCGACATATGTCGGTCTCCGTCGATAACGGTGCCGGCTAGCAGCCTGCACCCTCGCCGTGACGCCCGGCCAGGGTAGCGCATCGGCACCTCAGAGCGGAAATTTGGTGCTGGTGAGCTGCTCGGAGACCTCCCAGAGCGCGGTTGCCGCGGTCGGATCCTGAGCGTGCCGGCTGCGGCTGACGGGTTGGGTTCGGCCGATCCAGCCGAACTTGGGACCGATGAACGTGTCGCCCGGCAGGTCGTGCGACGCGGCGTACAGCGTTTGCTGCGCGCCGAACTCGGGGCTGGTGGCCACCACCCGGGTCACAGCCGACATCATCGCGTCGCCCAGCCTGCGGCCGGTGGCGCCCTGCAGATTGGTGTGCGAGTAACCGGGGTGGGCCGCCAGGGAGCGCAGCGGTGAACCCGCCAGCTTGAGCCGGCGCTGCAGCTCGTTGGTGAACAGCAGGTTGGCCAGCTTCGACTGGCTGTAGGCCAGCCAGGGCGAGTAGCGCCGGTTCTTCCAGTTGATGTCGTCGAAGTCGATCCGGCCGGCCCAGTGCGCCATCGATGTCAGCGTCACGACCCGGTCGGTCAGCTTGGGGAGCAGCAGGTTGGTCAGCGCGAAGTGACCGAAGTGGTTCGTGCCCATCTGGCTCTCGAAGCCGTCGGCGGTCAGGGCGAACGGGGCGGCCATGATGCCGGCGTTGTTGATCAGCACGTCGACCGTGTCGACCCCCTCGGCGAACAGGTGAATCGACGTCAGAGCGGCCAGATCGAGTTGACGCACCTCGACCCGGCCGCGCATGTCGCGAGCGGCCTTCTCGCCCTTGCGCGGGTCGCGCACGGCCATGATGACCGTCGCGCCGACTCGGGCCAGCTCGCGTGCGGTGATCGCACCCAGCCCACTGTTGGCGCCGGTGACAACCACGGTGCGCCCGGCGAATGACGGCAGATCGGCGGCGGTCCAGTCAGTCATGAGTGACAACCCTAGTGTTCGAGGGCTCGCGGCGAGTCGGCAGTCTCGCGGCCAGGCGTTGTGCTACTGCGGCCGCCAGATGACCTCGAGGTCCTCCTGCGCGACGTGGATGATCACCAAGGGTCTGTCGCCGGAATCCGGGAATTCCACCAGGTATGCCGTCGGCTGGCCGCGAACCTGAAAAGCGTTGACAACAGTGCCTTTTGAACCGGCCGCAAGGCTGTGCTCGGGTAGCGGCCGGCGTAGTCGCACGGCATCGCAGTCTTGGGGTCTCACAAGCTATTTCGCCGCGACGACGAATCCGTGGATGATCGTGTCGATGTCGGTCGACTGCGCGGCGGCCTGCTCGGCCAGGCCGGTGATCGTGAGCTGGACGAAGTAGCGCTGCTTGGCCGGCGGCGACCCGGTCGGCAGCACGATCCGGTTCCAACTGTGCAGCCGGGTGCCGTTGTCGCCGTTGTAGCTGCCCTGGATCATCGCCGACGGAAACCCGTTGTAGGGCTGCATCGAGGAGTCCAATTGCTTGAAGTTGTCGAACAATTGGGCATCGTCGTTGCCGTGCTTGATGACCTGCGCCGGGTCGAAGTCACCGTTCAGGGCGAACACCACCAGACGCGCGGTCGGATACTTCTTGTCCTTGGCCAAGATCACCGTCTCGGGCGTGATATGCGGATCGGTGAACGGTGACCAGCCCGGCGGTGTCGGTATCGACACCAACAGATCGGTCAGGGCGCTCGGCGCTACCTGCTTGCCCGTCACGCCGATGCTGTTCAGATACTGCGACAACGGAACCGGTTTCTCGACCGTGGTGGTCGTCGCCGTCGAACTCGTCGTCCAAACCGTCGAGTAGTCAGGAGCTTTCGGCCCACAAGCGACCACAGAAAGCGCCGCCGTCGTCAGCGCGGTAATCGTGGCAGCGGCCGCGAGCCGTCTCACAGAATCTCGTGGACCGCGTCGATCGGACGGGCCAGCCGGGTGCCCTTGTCCGTCACGACGAATGGGCGCTCGATCAGGATCGGGTGCTCGGCCATCGCATCGAGCAACTCGTCATCGGACGCGTCGGCCAGCCCGAGCTCGGCGTACAGCGATTCACGCTTACGCACCGCGGTGCGCGCGTCGATACCGGCGTCGCGGATCATCTTGACCAACTCGGCGCGCGACGGCGGAGTCTTCAGGTACTGGACGACGGTGGGCTCTAACCCGTTGTCCCGCAACAACTCCAGCGTCTTGCGCGAGGTGCTGCACTTGGGATTGTGGTAGATGACAGCCTCGGCAGCCATCTAAGCGTCTCCGTCGAATAGTCCTGTGACAGAACCGTTTTCGAATACCGCACGAATCGTGCTGGCCAGCAGCGGCGCGATCGACAATACCGTGAGCTGAGGAAAGCGCTTCTCCTCGCCGATCGGCAGCGTGTTCGTGACGATGACCTCCCGGGCACCGCAGGAGGCCAGCCGCTCGGCGGCCGGGTCCGACAGCACGCCGTGGGTCGCCGCGACGATCACGTCGGTGGCGCCGTCTTCAATCAGCAGGTTGACCGCGCCGGCGATCGTGCCACCGGTGTCGATCATGTCGTCGATCAGCACGCAGGTGCGGCCCTCTACCTCACCGACGACGCGGTTGGAGACGACCTGGTTGGGCACCCGCGGGTCGCGGGTCTTGTGAATGAAGGCCAGCGGGACGCCACCCAGCGAGTCGGCCCACTTCTCGGCGATGCGCACCCGGCCGGAGTCGGGGGAGACCACGACCATGTTGCCGTCGGGGTAGTTGTCCTTGATGTAGGTGGTCAGCAGGGTCTGGCCGCGCATGTGGTCGACGGGCCCGTCGAAGAAACCCTGGATCTGGTCGGTGTGCAGGTCGACGGTGACGATCCGGTCGGCGCCGGCGGTCTTGAGCAGGTCGGCGACCAGCCGGGCCGAGATCGGCTCGCGGCCGCGATGCTTCTTGTCCTGGCGGGCGTAGGGATAGAACGGCATGACGGCGGTGATCCGCTTGGCGCTGCCGCGCTTGAGCGCGTCGATCATGATCAGCTGTTCCATCAGCCAGTTGTTCACCGGCGCCGGATTCGACTGCAGGACGAAGGCGTCGCAGCCGCGCACCGACTCGTGGAAGCGCACGAAGATCTCGCCGTTGGCGAACTCCCGCGCCGTCTGCGCGGTGACGTGCACGTCGAGTTCCTTGGCGACCTGCTCGGCCAGCTCGGGGTGCGCCCGGCCGGAGAACAGCATCAGATTTTTGCGGTTATCGGTCCAGTCGTGGCTCACCGTGCTGCCCTCGCCGTTCGGGATCGAAAATTGGAAATGCCCATCGTACGTAGCGAATGGTACGGAAGGACGGCCGGGTTGCCAGGCACCAAATTCATGGTGTCTATTCGGGTTCGGACGGCTCAGCAGCCGTCGTAGCTTGCTGGGCGGCCTTGTCCGCTGCCTGCGCGGCGGCACTGCCTGGACGTTTCCGTTGCACCCAGTTCTCGATGTTGCGTTGCGGGCCGGCGGAAACCGCCAATGCCCCCGGCGGCACGTCGTCACGCAACACGGTGCCCGCCCCGGTGTAGGCGCCGTCGCCGACGGTCACCGGTGCGACGAACATGGTGTCCGAGCCGGTGCGCACGTGTGAGCCGACGGTGGTGCGCCGCTTGGTCTGACCGTCGTAGTTGACGAACACGCTGGACGCCCCGATGTTGCTGTGCTCGCCGATGTCGGCGTCGCCGACGTAGGTCAAGTGCGGCACCTTGGTGCCGGTCCCGATGCTGGAGTTCTTGACCTCGACGAAGGCGCCCAGCTTGCCGTCGGCTCCCAGCACGGTGCCGGGGCGCAGGTAGGTGTACGGGCCGACCGTCGCGCCGCTGCCGATCGACGCCGAGTCGCCATGCGTGCGGATCACCGAGGCGCCGTCGCCGACGGTGACGTCGGTCAGCGTGGTGTCGGGGCCGACGACGCAGCCGCCCCCGATCTGGGTGCGGCCCAGCAGCTGGGTGCCCGGGTGCACGACGGTGTCGCGGCCGATCGTCACGTCGACGTCGATCCAGGTGGTGGCCGGATCGATCACGGTCACGCCGGCCATCTGATGGGCGGCGACGATGCGGCGGTTGAGCTCGGCGCCCAGCGCGGCGAGCTGGACGCGGTTGTTCACCCCGGCGACCAGCGCGCTGTCGTCGACGTGGCGGGCGTGCACCGGCAGGCCGTCGCCGCGCAGGATCGCGATGACGTCGGTCAGGTACAACTCCTGCTGGGCGTTGTCGGAGCTCAGCCGGCCGAGCGCTGAACGCAGCGCCGCGGCGTCGAAGGCGTAGACACCGGCGTTGACCTCGCCGATCTTGCGCTGCGAGTCCGTCGCGTCGGCTTCCTCCACGATCGCCATCACTTGGCCTTGCCGGGGGTCGTCGTGGGTGCGCAGAATGCGGCCGTAGCCGAATGGATCGCGCATCGTGGTGGTCAGCACCGTCGCGGCGGCCGAGACGGCGTGGTGGGTCGCGACCAGATCGGCCAGGGTGTCGGCGTCCAGCAGCGGAGTATCGCCCGAGGTGATCACGACGATGCCGGCGTAGTCCTGCGGCAGCGCGGACAGGCCGCAAAGCGCGGCGTGGCCGGTGCCGCGGGGGCGGTCCTGCAGGGCGACGTCGATCGGACGGCCCAGGGTCTCGGCGAGGTTGGCCACGATGGGTGCGATGCGCTGGTGTTCATGGCCCAGCACCACGACCAGCCGCTGCGGCGCCACCTTGGCGATCGCGTGCAGGGAGTGCGACAACATGCTGCGGCCGCCGATGGTGTGCAGCACCTTGGGGGTATCCGAGCGCATCCGGGTGCCGGGCCCGGCCGCTAGAACGACGACCGCAGTGTCACCGCGAAACGACATCGACTCTCCTCGTGCTGTGTCCCACGCCGGGCGGAACGCGCAAGCACCGCCACGCCGTCAAGACTGTCATTCACCTGCACCGGTGGCAAAAATCTCATCCCGTGCCCCCTGGCAGAACCAGCAACCGAAGCTCCGTCGCCAGGACTCGAACCTGAACTATCTGAACCAAAATCAGAGGTGCTGCCGATTACACCACGACGGACTGCAGATCACGGCCGACGGCGGCTAACCGCCAACCGCGCCACCAAGACTTTAGTCTGACGACGATGCGGACCGCTTGCGGTCCGTTGAGGAGTGGACACTTCAGCGCAGACGGTGTGCGAGACATTGGCGGCCCGCCGTCGAACCCGGGCAATTTCACCAGGTGAAACCGATACCCTGAGTAACGTGGCAGCCCCGGACAAAGAAGTGCGCGCGCCACGCGCCCGGATGACCGGCAGCGAGCGACGACACCAGTTGATCGGCATCGCGCGCTCACTTTTCGCCGAACGTGGCTACGACGGCACCTCGATCGAGGAGATCGCGCAGCGCGCCAACGTGTCCAAGCCCGTCGTCTACGAGCACTTCGGCGGCAAGGAGGGCCTGTACGCCGTCGTCGTCGACCGGGAGATGTCGGCGCTGCTGGACGGGATCACCTCGTCGCTGACCAACAACCGGTCCCGGGTGCGGGTCGAGCGCGTCGCGCTGGCGCTGCTCACCTACGTCGAGGAACGCACCGACGGCTTCCGCATCCTGATTCGCGACTCGCCCGCCGCGATCAGCACAGGCACCTACTCCAGCCTGCTCAACGACGCCGTCGGGCAGGTGTCCTCGATCCTGGCCGGCGACTTCGCCCGCCGCGGCCTGGATCCGGATCTGGCGCCGCTGTACGCGCAGGCGTTGGTGGGTTCGGTGTCGATGACCGCGCAGTGGTGGCTGGACACCCGGGAGCCCAAGAAAGAAGTCGTGGCCGCGCATCTGGTCAACCTGATGTGGAACGGCCTGACCCATCTCGAATCCGACCCCCGGCTGCAAGACGAGTAGCGCGCGAGCCAGCTCTGACCGCTCCGCGCGGCTCAGTCGACGGCAACCGGCCGAGCTGCGGGCCGGAGCAGGCGTGGCAACAGCATGCCGGTGCGGGCCCGGTAGGCGGCGAAGCCGGGAAGCCGCGACATGGAGCGGTCCTTCTTGATCATGTTGCGGATGAAGAACCCGAAGATCCACGCGAAATTGACGACGAACGGGACCCAGTGCCAGGAGATGATCGCGAAACCCATATAGGTCAAGATCTCGCCGAGATAGTTCGGGTTGCGGGTGCGGGCGAACAGGCCGGTGTCGATCAGACCGGAGCGCACCTGCAGGGTGTAGTACTTCTGCGCGTCGGAGACGTAATGCAGAAAGATCCCGAAGGTGAAAATCGAGACGCCGAGGCCGACCGCCCAGGCCGGCACGTCGGGGTGCAGCCAGGCCAGCAGTATCGGCGCGGCGTAGTACCCGGCGAGCGGAAAGAACACGAACACGATGCCGATCCAGATCGGCACCTGCTCGGCGAAACGGCGATCCGGGTAGGTGCGGCCCTTGATGAGCCACAGTATCGAGTAGGTGCCGTGCATCCCCAGGTACAGCCACATCGCGGTGGAGAAGTTGCCGAAGGTCAGCATGGCCGCCACCGTCACCGGAATGACCAGCGCCTTGTGCACATTGATGAACAGGCCGGTAGGCCGCGTTAGCGCCATACGCCGAAGCTAAGCCGGCGAACGCGCCGGTGGCAGGGGCGGAAGGCCTTTGCGCCAGGGCCATCGGTCAGCATCCGAGGGCCCCGGCCCGATTCAACCGCAGTCGCGTGCGAGCAGATCGGCGACCGTCTCGCGGCGAACCAGTTGCCGAACCCGGCCGTCCTTGACGGCCACCAGCGGCGGCCGGCACACCATGTTGTAGTTCGACGCCATGCTGTGGTGATACGACCCGGTGCACGCCACGGCCAGCAGGTCACCGGGATGCAGGTCCACCGGCAACTCGATATCGCGGGCGATCTCGTCGCCGGCCTCGCAGTGCCGGCCGGCCACCGTGACCCGCTGCTTGAGCCCCACCGAATGGCGGTTGGCCAACGTGACCGTGTACTGCGCGCCGTACAACGACACCCGGGGGTTGTCGCTCATGCCGCCGTCGACCGCGACGAAGGTGCGCCCACCCGGCTGCGTCTTGATCGAGCACACGCGATACAGCGTCACGCCGGCCCGGCCGCTGATCGCGCGACCGGGTTCCACCACGAGCCTCGGCCGCGGGAAATGCTGCCCGGCGCAGGCCTCGTCGAGTGCGTCTTCGAGGACGACGGCCAGGTCGTCGAGGTCGAGTTCGCGATCGCCCGGCAGGTAGGGGATCGCGTGGCCGCCGCCGATGTTCAGCTCGGTGAGGATGATTCCGTGCCGGGCCCGGATGTCGGCCATGGCGGCGATTGCCCGGTGGATGGCCTCGCCGTACAGCGCGGGGTCGGTGACCTGTGAGCCGATATGGCAGTGCAGCCCGACCAGGTCGAGGATCGGGTGCGCCAGCACTCGCCGCACCGCGTCGGCGGCATGATCCCCGGCGAGCGTGAAGCCGAATTTCTGGTCGCTGATACCGGTGGTGACCGCGCAGCGCCCATGGATGTCTTGCCAGGTGGGGGGGTCCGGGGTCACCCGGATCAGCACCGGTTGACTCTTGCGGGCGCATCCCGCCAAGTACGCGATCTCGATGCAGGAGTCCAGCACGACGCGCCCCACCCCGGCGTGCACCGCCTGCCGCAACTCCTCGGGCGATTTCGCGTTGCCGTGCATGATGATCCGGGCCGGATCCACCCCACCGGCCAGGGCGACCGCCAGCTCGCCGGCCGAGCAGACGTCGACGCCCAGGCCTTCTTCGCTGGCCCAGCGCGCCACCCCCGTGGTCAGCAGAGACTTTCCGGCGTAGACGATCTCAGCGATATTGGAGTCGCGCAGCACCTTGCGGTAACGGCGGGCGCGGTAGCGGAAATCTGTTTCGTCGATCACATAGGTGGGGGTGTGGAACTCATCGGCGATATCTGTCAGGGGTACGTTGCCGATGCAGAGCCGGCCGTCCTCGTCGGAATGCGTAGTGACAGGCCAGATCGCGGGATCCAGCCGTCGGGGCGCCGCCCGGCCAATCGAGGGCAACATGTCAAGCAATGTCATGACTTCAAAGTGCGCCCGGCCGGGCCCGCATGGCGGAATCCTTACGATCCCTTGACGGCCCCCGGCGCAATATTGACGTTGTTCGGTGCACTTTTCGCCGCACCTAGAATGGGTGCATCATGACCGCACCGGGGCCTGCTCGCCCAGAAACCCCGATCGCGGGGCTCGTTGAATTAGCGCTGACGGCGCCCACTTTCCAGCAGCTGGCCGCGGATGCGGCCGCTGCGCCGGCCCAACTGAACCTGGTCGGCCCGGCCAGCGCGCGCCTGTTCGTCGCCAGCGCCCTGGCGCGTCGCGGGCCGCTGCTCGTGGTCACCGCCACCGGGCGGGAAGCCGACGATCTGGGTGCCGAGCTGCGCGGCGTGTTCGGCGAGGCGGTGGCGGTGTTCCCGTCCTGGGAAACCCTGCCGCACGAACGCCTTTCGCCCGGCGTCGACACCGTCGGCGCCCGCTTGATGGTGCTGCGCCGGCTCGCGCATCCCGACGACACCACCCTGGGTCCGCCCTTACAGGTGGTGGTGACCGCCGCGCGTTCGCTGTTGCAGCCGATGACGCCGCGGCTGGGTCTTGTGGAACCGCTCACATTGCGCGCCGGCGTGGAAGTCGAATTCGAGAGCGTGATCACCCGGCTGGTCGAACTGGCCTACACCCGGGTCGACATGGTCGGCCGGCGCGGTGAATTCGCCGTTCGCGGTGGCATTCTCGACGTCTTCGCGCCCACCGCCGAACACCCGGTGCGCATTGAGTTCTGGGGCGACGAGGTCAGCGAGATGCGGATGTTCGCGGTCGCCGATCAGCGGTCCATCCCGGAGATCGAGGTCGGCACCTTCGTCGCCGTCGCCTGCCGTGAATTGCTGCGGACCGACGACGTGAAGGCCCGGGCCGCCGAGCTGCTGTCCCGCCATCCGGCGGCCGAGGGCGCGATCGCCGGCAGCGTCTCCGACATGCTGGCCAAGCTGTCCGAGGGCATCCCGGTCGACGGGATGGAGGCGCTGCAATCGGTGCTTCATCCCCCGGAAGATTCGGAAAATGGGGCTCATGCACTGCTGACCGATCAGCTGGCCGACGGCACCCCGGTGTTGCTGTGCGACCCGGAAAAGGTGCGCAGCCGCGCCGCCGACCTGATCAAAACCGGCCGCGAATTCCTCGAGGCGTCCTGGTCGGTCGCGGCGATGGGCACCTCAGAAGATCAAGCGCCGGTCGACGTCGAGGAACTGGGTGGGTCGGGCTTCGCCGAGCTGGACGATGTGGCGGCCGCCGCGGCCCAGGCCGGTCACCCGTGGTGGACGCTGAGTCAGCTGTCCGACGAGTCGGCGGTCGAGCTGGAGGTGCGGGCGGCGCCGTCGGCCCGCGGCCACCAGCACGACATCGAAAGCATCTTCGCGATGCTGCGCGCGCACGTGTCCACCGGCGGCTACGCCGTGATCGTCGCCCCCGGAACCGGTACCGCCCATCGTGTGGTGGAGCGGCTGGCCGAGTCCGACACCCCCGCCGCCATGCTGGACTGCGGTGCGGCGCCGCAGCCGGGCGTCGTGGGTGTACTCAAGGGACCGCTGCACGATGGCGTCGTGATTCCCGGCGCCAACCTCGTCGTCATCACCGAGACCGACCTGACCGGCAACCGGGCGACGTCGCCGGAAGGCAAGCGGCTGGCGGCCAAGCGGCGCAACACCGTCGACCCGCTGGCGCTGACCGCCGGCGACCTGGTGGTCCACGACCAGCACGGCATCGGGCGGTTCGTCGAGATGACCGAACGGACCGTCGGCGGGGCCCGCCGCGAATATCTGGTGCTGGAATACGCCTCGAGCAAGAGGGGCGGCGGTTCCGACAAGCTGTATGTCCCGATGGACTCGCTGGACCAGCTCTCCAGGTACGTGGGCGGGCAGGCGCCGGCGCTGAGCAAGCTCGGTGGCAGCGACTGGACCAACACCAAGACCAAGGCCCGTCGCGCGGTGCGCGAGATCGCCGGCGAGCTGGTGTCGCTGTACGCCAAGCGGCAGGCCAGCCCCGGCCACGCGTTCGCTCCGGACACCCCGTGGCAGGCCGAGATGGAGGACGCGTTCGGTTTCACCGAGACCGTCGACCAGCTGACCGCGATCACCGAGGTCAAGTCCGACATGGAGAAGCCGATCCCGATGGACCGGGTGATCTGCGGTGACGTCGGCTACGGCAAGACCGAGATCGCGGTGCGGGCGGCATTCAAGGCCGTCCAGGACGGCAAGCAGGTCGCGGTGCTGGTGCCCACCACGCTGCTCGCCGACCAGCATTTGCAGACGTTCAGCGATCGGATGGCCGGCTTCCCGGTGACCGTCAAGGGGTTGTCCCGCTTCACCGACACAGGCGAGTCCCGCGCCGTGATCGACGGCCTGGCCGACGGGTCGGTGGACGTCGTGATCGGCACGCATCGACTGCTGCAGACCGGGGTGCGCTGGAAGGACCTGGGCCTGGTGGTCGTCGACGAGGAGCAGCGCTTCGGCGTCGAGCACAAGGAACACATCAAGAGCCTGCGCACCCACGTCGACGTGCTGACGATGAGTGCCACCCCGATCCCGCGCACCCTGGAGATGAGCCTGGCCGGGATCCGCGAGATGTCGACGATCCTGACGCCGCCCGAAGAGCGCTACCCGGTGCTGACCTATGTGGGCCCGCACGACGACAAGCAGGTGGCGGCGGCGTTGCGGCGCGAGTTGCTCCGCGACGGCCAGGCCTTCTACGTGCACAACCGGGTCAGTTCGATCGACTCGGCCGCGGCCCGGCTGCGCGACATGGTGCCGGAGGCGCGTGTCGTGGTCGCGCACGGCCAGATGCCCGAGGAGCTGCTGGAACGCACCGTGCAGGGGTTCTGGAACCGCGACTACGACATCCTGGTGTGCACCACGATCATCGAGACCGGCCTGGACATCTCCAACGCGAACACGCTGATCGTCGAGCGCTCCGACACCTTCGGGCTGTCCCAGCTGCACCAGCTGCGGGGCCGGGTCGGCCGCAGCCGGGAACGCGGCTACGCCTACTTCCTCTATCCGCCGCACGTGCCGTTGACCGAGACGGCCTACGACCGGTTGGCGACCATCGCCCAGAACAACGAGCTGGGCGCCGGGATGGCCGTCGCGCTGAAGGACCTCGAGATCCGCGGCGCCGGCAACGTGCTCGGTGTCGAGCAGTCCGGGCACGTCGCCGGGGTCGGCTTCGACCTGTATGTGCGGTTGGTGGGCGAGGCCGTCGAGGCGTACAAGGCGGCCGCCGACGGGGAGACCGTCAGCACCGCCGAAGAGCCCAAAGATGTGCGCATCGACCTGCCGGTGGACGCGCACCTGCCGCCGGACTACATCGCCAGTGACCGGCTGCGGCTGGAGGGTTACCGCCGCCTGGCCGCCGCGCCCGACGACGCGGCCGTCGACGCCGTCGTCGAGGAGCTGACCGACCGCTATGGCGCGCTGCCCGAACCGGCCCTGCGGCTGGTGGCGGTGGCGCGGTTGCGGCTGCTGTGCCGCGCTTCGGGCATCACCGAGGTATCGGCCCCATCTGCGGCGACGGTGCGGCTGTCGCCGATCACGCTGCTAGATTCTGCCCAGGTGCGGCTCAAGCGGATGTATCCGGCCGCCAACTACCGCGCCACGACGTCCACGGTGCAGGTTCCGATTCCGCGAGCCGGCGGCTCCACCAGTTTGGGAGGCGCGCCGCGGCTTCGCGATGTCGAGTTGGTGCAGATGGTGGCCAACTTGGTGACGGCTTTACAGGGGAAACCGCAGCAAGAAATTGGTATAACGAGTTCGTCACCTGCGCCGATGACCAGGGAGGAGCGACAAGCGTGATCGTCGTGTTGTTCGATCCCCGTCGGCCATCTCTGGTACCCGTCGAGGCGATCGAGCACCTGACCGGTGAGATCCAGTACACCGAGGAGATGCCCGTCGCGGTGCCCTGGTCGTTGGCTTCCGCGCGTCCGGTGGACACCGGGGGCCCCGATGATCCCGCGCCGGTGTTGCTGTCGTCGGACCCCGAGCACCCCGCCGTGACCGCGCGGCTGGCCGCCGGCGCCCGGCTGATCTCGGCGCCGGACACGCCGCGCGGTGAACGTCTCGTCGACGCCGTCGCGATGATGGACAAATTGCGGACCGCCGGGCCGTGGGAAAGCGAGCAAACCCACGATTCCCTGCGCCGGTTCCTGCTGGAGGAGACCTACGAGCTGCTGGACGCGGTCCGCAGCGGCAACGCCGAGGCGCTGCGCGAAGAGCTCGGAGATGTGTTGCTGCAGGTGCTGTTCCATGCCCGCATCGCCGAGGAGGCGCGCCAGTTCCCGTTCGACATCGACGACGTCGCCGCCACGCTGATGCGCAAGCTGGGCAACCGTGTGCCGGGAGTGCTTGCAGGACAATCGATTTCGCTCGAAGAACAACTGGCCCAATGGGAAGAGCGCAAAGCCGCTGAGAAACCCCGCAATTCGGTGATGGATGACGTCCATACCGGCCAGCCGGCGTTAGCGCTGGCGCAGAAGGTGATTGCGCGCGCGCATGCGGCCGGCTTGCCCGCCGATCTGATTCCCGCCGAGATCACCTCCATCTCGGTGTCGACGGATGTCGACGCGGAAAGTGTGCTGCGGACCCGCGTTCTGGAATTCGTGGACATGGTCCGCGCGGTCGAGCGCTCGATCGCCGCCACGCGCCGCGGGGACACCGTGCCCGAAGAGTTCGACGTGGCCCCGCTGGGCGAGGTCACCGAGGCGGAGTGGCGCGAGCACTGGCCATCCGAGGTGGCCGCCGAACTCGAGCCCGAGGCAGCGGACGAGGACTTCGAGGACGAGGACGTCGACGCTGATTCGGAACACGACGAGTCCGAAGACGAGTCCGAGGACGACGAGTCCGAAGACGACGATGGGAGCGAGGACGCGCAGACCGACGGCGAGACCGGCAAAGAATCCAAGAAGTCCGGCAAAGGCACCAAGCGGAGCCGAGACCGAGGCTGATGCCGGTTTGAATCGCGTTCGCATCTTTACCGGTCAGCGATCGCCGCGATGTTTGCCGTTTTCCGTGGTCACCACGGGTAATGTGGCTTGTGAGTTGGTGAATCCCGGTAGTCGGCACTGTTCGCGCTTTGCTAGCCAGGGCAAGCGGCAGCTAAGCGACGAACTGACCGAAACCGCGTTCGCCGGCTCAATGCGACCGGATACTCCGAAAGGTCATGGGACGATAATCATTGGGTGACGTTGGTGTAGGGGAAGTTAAGGGGAACGTGGTGTCGCCGAGGCGCTGGTTGCGGGCGGCCGCCGTGATAGGCGCGACCGCGATGCTGATGGCCTCCAGCTGCACCTGGCAACTCAGCCTGTTCATCCCCGCGGGTGTGCCGCCGCCATTCGGGGATCCGGTGCCCGCGGTGAACACTCACGCCAGCGGCCGGCCCGCAGATCAGTTGCGGGACTGGGCGCGGCCTCGCGCCGCGGCCCTGGAAATCCCGCTGATCGCCCTGGAGGCCTACGCGTACGCGGCCCGCGTCGCCGAGGTGGAAAACCCGAAGTGCCACATCGCGTGGACGACGCTGGCCGGCATCGGGCAGGTCGAGAGCCACCACGGCACCTATCGCGGCGCCACGCTGTCGCCCAACGGGGATGTGAATCCACCCATCCGGGGTGTCCAGCTGGACGGCAGCGGTGGCAACCTGCGCATTGTCGAGGCCGCGCAAGACACCACGGACAGCCAGCCCGCGATAGCCCGCGCGATGGGGCCCATGCAGTTCATTCCGGAGACCTGGCGGCTGTACGGGGTCGACGCCCACAACGACGGCCGTCTCAGCCCGGACAACATCGACGACGCCGCCCTGGCGGCGGCAGGGTACTTATGTTGGCGCGGAAAGGATCTCGCGACGGCCCGTGGATGGGTCACCGCGCTGCGCGCCTATAACAACTCCGGGGTCTACGCGCGTGCGGTCCGTGACTGGGCGACCGCCTATGCGGCGGGTCACCCGCTGTAGAAGGATGAACCACTGTCCCAGGCTTTAGGCTGAAGGCCGTCCCGGGGCAGGCATCAGCTACCAGCAAGGAGATCCTAGTGCCGATTATCGAGCAGGTCGGGGCCCGCGAGATCCTCGATTCCCGAGGTAACCCGACCGTCGAGGTCGAGATAGCCCTGATCGACGGAACGTTCGCCCGCGCGGCGGTGCCGTCCGGCGCGTCGACGGGCGAGCACGAGGCCGTCGAGCTACGCGACGGCGGCGAGCGCTACGGCGGCAAGGGCGTGGACAAGGCCGTGCAGGCCGTGCTCGACGAGATCGGCCCGGCCGTGATCGGACTCAATGCCGACGACCAGCGGCTGGTCGACCAGGCGCTGGTGGATCTGGACGGCACCCCGGACAAGTCCCGGCTCGGCGCCAACTCGATCCTGGGTGTGTCGCTGGCCGTCGCCAAGGCCGCCGCCGACTCGGCCGAGCTGCCGCTGTTCCGCTATCTCGGCGGGCCCAACGCGCACATCCTGCCGGTGCCGATGATGAACATCCTCAACGGCGGCGCGCACGCCGACACCGGCGTTGACGTCCAGGAGTTCATGGTCGCGCCGATCGGCGCGCCGAGCTTCAAGGAAGCGCTGCGCTGGGGTGCCGAGGTGTACCACTCGCTGAAGTCGGTGCTCAAGAAGCAGGGCCTGAGCACCGGGCTGGGTGACGAGGGCGGTTTCGCGCCCGACGTCGCGGGCACCAAGGCGGCGCTCGACCTGATCCTGTCGGCGATCGAAGCTACCGGCTTCAAGACGGGATCCGACGTGGCCCTGGCGCTCGACGTGGCGGCCACCGAATTCTTCACTGACGGTGAGGGTTACAGCTTCGAGAAACAGACCCGCAGCGCCGAGCAGATGTCCGAGTTCTACGCGAGCTTGCTCGACGCCTACCCGCTGGTTTCCCTCGAGGATCCGCTGTCCGAGGACGACTGGGACGGATGGGTGGCGTTGACGACGGCCATCGGTGACCGCGTGCAGATCGTCGGCGATGACCTGTTCGTCACCAACCCGGAACGCCTCGAAGAAGGCATCGAACGCGGTGCCGGCAACGCGCTGCTGGTCAAGGTGAACCAAATCGGCACGCTGACCGAGACGCTCGACGCCGTCGCGCTCGCTCACCACAGCGGGTACCGCACGATGATGAGCCACCGCAGCGGCGAGACCGAGGACACCACGATCGCCGATCTGGCGGTCGCCGTCGGCAGCGGGCAGATCAAGACCGGCGCACCGGCCCGCAGCGAGCGGGTCGCCAAATACAACCAGCTGCTGCGCATCGAGGAAGCCCTCGGTGACGCCGCCCGCTACGCCGGCGATCTGGCCTTCCCGCGCTACGCACTGGATGTGAAATAGCTTGACAGTCAACGGAAAACACGGCTAGGCGTCCGATGCCCGACGCGAAACGGCCAGATCCGAAGCGCCGCTCCCCGGCATCGCGCCCGGGGAAGGCCGGCGATTCGGTCCGGCGGGGTCGGGCCGCCAAACCGTCGTCCAAGCCGTCGTCGCGCACGTCGAAACTCACGCAGAACGCCGCCGCTGCCCGCACGACGGCCGAGCACATCGTCGAACCCATCAAGCGCCAGATCGCCGAGTCCGTCGAGCAGCGATCCGAGCAGCGGCTCGGTTTCACCGCGCGGCGCGCGGCGGTGCTGGCCGCAGTGGTGTGCGTGCTGACGTTGACGATCGCGGGACCCGTGCGCACCTATTTCGCGCAGCGCACCGAGATGGCGCAGCTGAACGCCAGTGAAGCGGCGCTGCGCCGGCAGATCGCCGACCTCGAGCAAAAGAAGGTCAAGCTCGGCGATCCGGCGTATATCGCGGCGCAGGCCCGCGAGCGCCTGGGCTTCGTGATGCCGGGGGACACGCCGTTCCAGGTCCAGCTTCCCCCCGGCGCGGCGGCGTCCCCCCAGCCGGGCGCCGAGACGGCGAAGCCGTCGAGCAGTGCGCCGTGGTACTCCTCGCTGTGGCACACCATCGCCGACGCGCCGCACCTGCCACCGGCCAGTACTCCGGGGCCGCCGGCCGGACCCGGGCAGTCCGCGCCGCCGCCGGAATCACCGAAGCCCACGAGTCCCGGTGGTTGATCGTGCCGACTCCGAAGCGGTGGCACGCCAACTCGGTCGCGAGCCGCGCGGTGTGCTGGAGATCGCCTACCGGTGCCCCAACGGCGAGCCCGGCGTGGTTAAGACCGCGCCGAAACTTCCTGACGGAACACCGTTTCCGACGTTGTATTACCTGACGCATCCCGCGCTCACCGCGGCCGCGAGCAGGCTGGAGACCACGGGGCTGATGCGGGATATGACCGAGCGGCTGGGGACGAACCCCGAACTGGCCGCCGCGTATCGACGGGCACACGAGTCGTATCTGGCCGAGCGGGACGCGATCGAACCGCTCGGGACGACGTTCTCCGGCGGCGGGATGCCGGATCGGGTCAAATGCCTGCACGTGCTGATCGCGCATGCGCTGGCCAAGGGGCCCGGGGTCAATCCGCTGGGCGACGAGGCGGTGGCGTTGCTGGCCGCCGAGCCGGCCATGGCCACGATCCTGGACGGTGAGTTGTGGCGCTGAGAGCAGCCGGTGTCGACTGCGGCACCAACTCGATCCGGTTGCTGATCGCCGACGTCTCCGACGGGCGGCTGACCGACGTGCACCGCGAGACCCGGATCGTGCGCCTGGGTCAGGGTGTCGACGCCACGGGTCAGTTCGCCCCCGAGGCGATCGAGCGAGCCAGGGTCGCGCTCGCCGACTATGCGGAGCAGATGAAAGCCCATGGCGTGCAACGGGTTCGGATGGTTGCTACCTCGGCCGCCCGCGATGTAAGCAACCGCGACGACTTCTTCGCGATGACCGCCGGCGTGCTGGGCACGGTGCTGCCCGGCACCCTCGCCGAGGTGATCACCGGAGCCGAAGAGGCCGAGCTGTCGTTCCGCGGCGCGGTCGGTGAATTAGACAGCGCCCGTGGGCCTTTCGTTGTCGTCGACTTGGGCGGTGGCTCGACAGAGATTGTGCTGGGCGCCGACCGGGTGATCGCGAGCTACTCGGCCGACATCGGCTGCGTCCGGCTGACCGAACGTTGCCTGCACTCCGATCCGCCGACGCCCGCGGAAGTGGACGCCGCGCGTGCGTTCGTGCGCGAGCGGCTCGAGCCCGCGCTGCGGTCCGTACCGGTCGAGGGAGCCCGGACCTGGGTCGGACTGGCCGGCACGATGACCACGCTGTCGGCGCTCGCGCACAACATGGCGACCTATGATGCTGCGGCCATTCATCTTTCGCGGGTCACCGGCGATGACTTGGTGGCGGTGTGCGAGAAGCTGATCGGCATGACACGAGCGCAGCGCGTCGCACTGGCGCCGATGCACGAGGGTCGCGCTGATGTGATCGGCGGCGGCGCGATCGTGGTGCAGGAGCTGGCCCGTGAATTGCGCGCCCGGGCCGGTATCGACGAGTTGACGGTCAGCGAGCATGACATCCTCGACGGCATCGTGCTCTCGATCGCCGGGTAAGTTCACACCAGTCACCCCCGCCCCTGGAATTCGGCACACTTTTTGCCCGCCTCACAGCGACAACTGTGGCGGGTGTGAGACCGGTGTGGCACTGTTCCGCTTCAAGGAATCAAACTCCGCTATGTGCTCACGTGGCAGCTGGCGCTTGCGTGGCGGGCAGCGGCGAAGTTGTCGCTATGAGGCGGGCAAAACGCTTATTCCTCGGGCGGCGTGTGACAGATTCGGCTTAGGCCTCGAAGCGGTAGCCCATGCCCGATTCGGTCAGCAGGTGTTTGGGATGCGACGGGTCGTCTTCGAGTTTGCGCCGCAACTGAGCGAGATATACACGCAGGTAATGGGTTTCGGTGGCGTACGCCGGGCCCCACACCTCTTTGAGTAATTCCTCGCGGCCGACCAGCTTCCCGCGATTGCGCACCAGCACCTCGAGCATGCCCCATTCGGTCGGGGTGAGGTGCACCTCGGCGCCGTTCTTGGTCACCTTCTTAGCGGCCAGGTCGACGGTGAACGTGTCGGTTTCGACCACCGGCTCGTCCAACTCGGAGGCTGCGGCGTTGCGGCGCACCGCGGCCCGCAGCCGAGCCAGAAATTCGTCCATCCCAAAGGGTTTCGTGACGTAGTCGTCAGCACCGGCGTCCAGCGCCTCGACCTTGTCGGAAGAGTCGGTGCGCGCGGACAACACGATCACCGGCGCCGTCAGCCACCCGCGCAGACCGGCGAGCACTTCGATACCCGAGACGTCGGGCAGGCCGAGATCGAGGATCACCACGTCGGGTTTGTGTTCGGCCGCGGCGCGCAGGGCGCCGGCACCGGTCGCCGCGGTGACGACCTCGTAACCACGCACCGACAAGTTGATGCGCAGCGCACGCAGAATGTGCGGCTCGTCGTCGATCACCAGGACCCGGGTCATCAGCGCCGCTCCTCCTCATCGCTGCGCTCTGCATCGTCGCCGGCGCGGGTCATCAGCGCCGCTCCTCCTCATCGCTGCGCTCTGCATCGTCGCCGGCGCGGGTCATCAGCGCCGCTCCTCCTCATCGCTGCGCTCTGCATCGTCGCCGGCGCGGGTCATCGGACACCAATCGGTTGTGGCGGTGCAGCCAATTCTACGACGACGGTGAGTCCACCCCCAGGAGTGTCGCCCGCCGCGATGCTGCCTCCCATGGCTTCCACGAAGCCGCGTGCCACCGACATCCCCAGTCCCACACCGGTGGTGTTGTCGTGATCGCCCAGCCGCTGGAACGCCTCGAAGATCTGATCCTCGGCTCCGTGCGGGATTCCGGGGCCCTCGTCGATCACGTTGATCAGCACCCGATCTGCGACCCGCCCGGCGTTGACCCGGACCACGCAGTTGGGCGCGTAGCGCAGCGCGTTGTCGATCAGGTTGGCGAGCACCCGTTCCAATAGTCCGGGATCCGCCATCGCCACCGCGTCGCCCACGTCGACCTTGACCCGGTCGATCGCGGATCGGTAGAAGCCGGTGGCGCCCTTGCCGATACTGACCAGCGCACGTTGCACGGTTTCCTCGAGATAGACCATCCGCAGGTCCGGGCGGACCACACCCGCTGCCAGACGCGAAGAATCAAGCAGGTTTCCGACCAAGGCGGTCAGCTGGTCGATGGATTCCTCGATGGTGGCCAGCAATTCGGCGGTGTCCTGGGCGGAGAACGCGACATCTTCGGCGCGCAGACTGGACACCGCGACCTTGGCCGCCGCCAGCGGGGTACGCAGGTCGTGGCTGACCGCCGAGAGCAGCGAGCGCCGCAGCTCGTCGGCCCGCACGATGGCCTCGGCTCGGCTGGCCTCCTCGGCCAGCTCGCCCTGACGGATCAGGCCGGCGGCCTGCTTGGCCACCGCGGTCAGCACCCTGCGGTCGCGGGCGGACAGCTTGCGTCCCGCCATCAGCATCCAGAACTCGTCGTCACCGACCTCGATCGCGGTATCCGCGGAATCGACGGTCACACAAGGATCTTTGCCCACGCAGGCGACGATGTAACTCTTCTTGCCGGCGGCGCGGTCTTCCTCACCGGGCTCGCGCAGCATGCTCACCGCGCGCTGCGAGTAGGTCTCGCGCACCCGTTCCAGCAAGGTCTCGAGGTCCGCGCCGCGCAGCACCGAACCCGCGAACAGCGTCAGCAGCTCGGCTTCCTGAGCCGCCAGCCGGGCTTCGCGGGTGCGCTTGTTGGCGAAGTCGACGAGCACCGCGACCGCGACGGCGATCAGCAACAGCACCAATTCGGTGATGGCACTGTTGGGTTCGGCGATCGTGAAGCTGTGCCGGGGAGCAATGAGGAAGTAATTCAGCAGCAGCCCGGACAGCACCGCCGAAAGGGCCGCCGGCGCAACGCCTCCCAGCAGACCCACCAGCAGCACCCCGACGAAGAACAACGCACTTTCCCCGCCGGTGTCCAGATAGGGGTCCAGCATCGTCACCGTGACGGCACAAATGAGCGAGGGCACGATGATCGCGGCCAGCCAAGAGGCGATGCGTCGCTCACGAGGGGCAAACGACGCGAAATGAAAGCCCCGCTTGGATTCCTCGTGGGTGACGATGTGCACGTCGATCTTGCCCGACTGCTGGACGACGGTCGTGCCGATACCCTCCTCGAAGATGCGGGCCCATCGGGACCGTCGTGAGGTGCCGATCACCAACTGGGTGGCGTTCATCTCGCGGGCGAAATCCAATAGCGCGGTGGGGACGTCGTCACCGATCACGGTGTGCACCGACGCGTCCAGACTGTTGGCAAGTTCGCGGATCTTGTGCATCCGGGTTTCCGACAGACCGGCCAGCCCGTCGCCCCGGATGACATGCACGACCATCAACTCGGCACTGGATTTCGATGCGATGCGCGAGGCCCGCCGAACCAAAGTTTCCGATTCCGGACCACCGGTGACCGCCACGACGACGCGCTCGCGTGCCTCCCACATGTCGGTGATCTTGTTCTCCGCGCGGTACTTCGCCAGGGCGGTATCCACCTGATCGGCCAGCCACAACAGCGCTAATTCCCTTAGGGCCGTGAGATTTCCGCGACGGAAGTAGTTAGAAAGCGCCGCGTCGATCCTGGCTGGGGCGTAGACATTGCCGTGAGATAACCTGCGCCGCAGTGCTTCCGGCGTGATATCGATGAGCTCGACCTGCGAGGCTTCTCGGACGATGGAGTCCGGAATCGTTTCTTGTTGTTCGATGCCCGTGATTTGGGCGACGACGTCGTTGAGGCTTTCCAAGTGCTGGACGTTGACGGTAGAGATCACCGCGATACCGGCATCGAGAAGTTCTTCGACGTCCTGCCAGCGTTTGTGATTCTTGCTGCCCGGCGTATTGGTATGGGCGAGCTCGTCGACCAGCACGACCTGCGGATGTCGCGCCAGAACGGCGGGCACGTCGAGCTCCGGGAACCTGCTACCGCGGTAATCGATATAACGCGGTGGAATCGTCTCGATGCCCTCAAGCATCGCAGCGGTTTTCGCGCGCCCATGAGTCTCCACCACGGCCGCGACCAGGTCGGTGCCGCGTTCCAGCCGCCGGTGTGCCTCACCCAGCATCGCGTACGTCTTACCTACCCCCGGCGCCGCACCGAGGTAGATGCGGAGCTCGCCCCGCTTGGGACGGTGGTCGTGGAGGGAGACGTCGCTCACGTCAACCATCATCCCCCTGTGCGGTCAGCTCGATACCGGATATTTGCGGTCGAGTTCCAGGTTGAGCTGCAACACGTTTACCGTCGGCTCCCCGAAGAATCCAAGGTCACGGCCGCTGCGGTACTGGGCTAGCACCGCCTTGATCTGATCCGGGCTGACATGGCGAGCTTTGGCCACCCGGGCGACCTGGATGCCGGCGTAGGCCGGCGAGATGTCGGGGTCCAGGCCACTGCCGCTGGCGGTGACCGCATCGGCGGGTACCGCAGGGTTGGCGGGCGCGCTGCCGCGAACGGGCACGACCTGGCCCATCGAGTAGTCGTCGCCGTATTTCGCGCACTCGACGCGCACTCCCTCGTAAAGGGTCAGAAACGGCGTCTGTGTCGTCTGGCATGGCTCGTTGACGCTGACCACGCGGGAGGGGTGCACGACGTTTCCGCGGGTGTCGCGGGATCCGATCACGGAGAGCACCGCGCCCACCCCGCCACCGGTGCAGAACGGACGCGAACCGTCGACACCCTCCAGTCGGCCGACGATTGCGCTGCGTGTGCATACCTGCGTCAGCAGGCTCGGCTTGAAGCCTGCGTCGGAAGCGGACTTGCCGACGGCCAATTGCGCCGGATCGGCCGGTGTGTCGACGATGCTTTCCGGCCCGAGGTTGCTCGCGCCGGAGGACGTCGGGTCGTAACCGGTGCCTGCCGCCGAGGGCCGGCTCTGGAAGTACTGCGGCAGAGCGTTGCCGTCCTTGTCGGTGAACAGCTGACCGATCAGCCGGCTGCCGATCGGCTTGCCGTTCACCGTCAGAATCGATCCTTCGGCCTTGTCGTGCAATCCGGGGATCTGCGCGACCAGCCAAACGAACACGGGATAGGCCAAGCCGGTGATCACGGTCAGCACCAGCAGCGCACGGAAGGCCGCCCAGTGCACGCGTACGAAATTCGAAAACTTCATGTCAGGACATCCCTGGGACGAATTGGATAATCAGGTCGATCAGCTTGATCCCGATGAACGGGGCGATGATTCCGCCGAGCCCGTAAATATAGAGGTTGCGGCTCAACAGTTTTGACGCGCTGCTCGGCGTGTAGCGCACACCCCGCAGCGACAGCGGGATCAGCGCCACGATGACGACCGCGTTGAAAATCACCGCGGACAGGATCGCCGACTGCGGGCTGTGCAGCCGCATGATGTTGATCAGATCCAGCCCGGGAAACAGTGCGACGAACATGGCCGGGATGATCGCGAAGTACTTCGCGATGTCGTTTGCGATCGAGAAGGTGGTCAGTGCTCCACGGGTGATGAGCAGCTGCTTGCCGATTTCCACGATCTCGATGAGTTTGGTCGGGTCGGAGTCCAGATCGACCATGTTGCCGGCCTCTTTTGCGGCCGAGGTGCCGGTGTTCATTGCCACACCCACATCGGCCTGAGCAAGAGCCGGTGCGTCATTGGTGCCGTCACCGGTCATCGCGACCAGTTTGCCGCCGGCTTGCTCGCGTTTGATCAGCGCGAGCTTGTCTTCCGGCGTGGCTTCAGCGAGGAAGTCGTCAACACCGGCCTCATCGGCAATCGCCTTGGCGGTCAACGGGTTGTCGCCGGTGATCATCACCGTGCGAATGCCCATCTTGCGCATCTCGTCGAATCGATCCCGCATGCCTTGTTTGACAACGTCTTTGAGATGGATGACTCCCAGCACCGCGGCCTCGCCGTCGCGGGTCTCACCGACGACCAGGGGGGTGCCGCCGCCAGCGGAGATGCCGTCGACGATCTCGCCAAGCTGATGCGGTACGTCGCCGCCTTGGCCGCTTACCCATTCGGCGACCGAGCTCGCCGCGCCCTTGCGGAGCAGATGGCCGTCAAGGTCGACGCCGGACATCCTTGTGGTAGCCGAGAATTCGACCCACTGAGCATGTGCAAGCTCGCCCGGTGTGCGTGCCCGCAGCCCGAAGTGTTGTTTGGCGAACACGACGACCGAGCGGCCTTCCGGCGTTTCGTCGGCCAGGCTGGACAGCTGCGCGGCGTCGGCCAGTTGCTCATCGGTGACGCCGTCGAGCGGGATGAAGGCAGCGGCCTGCCGGTTACCCAGGGTGATGGTGCCGGTCTTGTCGAGCAGCAGGGTGTTCACGTCGCCGGCGGCTTCCACCGCCCGGCCCGACATCGCCAGCACATTGCGTTGCACCAGCCGGTCCATGCCCGCGATGCCGATCGCGGACAGCAGCGCACCGATAGTCGTCGGGATCAGGCAGACCAGCAGCGCCACCATCACGATCCCGGTAACGCCGCTCGCGTTGAGCGCCTCGCTGTTTGGGACGCCCGGGTTGTTCATCTTGGAGTAGATCGCGAGCGGCTGCAGTGTGGCGACAGCGAAGACGAAGATGATCGTCAACGCGGCCAGCAGGATGTTCAGCGCGATCTCGTTGGGGGTTTTCTGCCGGTTGGCACCCTCGACCAGCGCGATCATCCGGTCGATGAAGCTTTCCCCGGGCTTTTGCGTGATCTGCACGACGATGCGGTCGCTTAGCACGGTGGTACCGCCGGTGACCGCCGAGCGGTCGCCGCCGGACTCTCGGATCACTGGTGCCGACTCTCCGGTGATCGCCGATTCGTCCACCGACGCAATGCCTTCCACGACATCGCCGTCACCCGGTATCACCTGCCCGGCTTCGACCACGACGACATCGCCTTGTTGCAGTAGCGGCGCGGCGACTTCCTCTTCCCCGGCGGAGGCGCCCGGCGCCCAGTCCTTGAGGCGCCGCGCCATGGTGGAGGTCTTCGCTTTGCGCAGGGTTTCGGCCTGGGCCTTGCCGCGACCCTCGGCCACCGCCTCAGCGACATTGGCGAACACTACGGTCAGCCAGAGCCAGACCACGGTCAGCCACGCGAACCAGGTCGGGTCGATGATCGCCAACACGGTGCTCCATGCGGCGCCGATCTCGACGATGAACATGACGGGGTTGCGCCACAGCGTGCGGGGATCGAGTTTGCGCAACGCATCCGGCGTCGACTTCCACAACATCTTCGGGTCGAGCAGACCGCCCTGTACCCGTTTCGTGGTGTCGGGGGTCGCGGACTGCGACTGCGCAGTCGAATCGACGGTCGCGGTCATCAGTGAATTCCTTCAGCGAGAGGCCCAAGCGCGAGCATAGGCAGGAAAGTAAGGGCAACGAGAATCAGCGTGACGCCGGCGACCATTCCTACGAATTGCGGCCTATGGGTGGGCAAGGTTCCCGCCGATTCGGGTGTGGCACCCTGCTTGGCCAGCGACCCGGCCAAGGCCAGCACCAGCACGATAGGCAGGAATCTGCCGAAGACCATCGCCAGTCCGAGGGCGGTGTTGTACCAGTCGGTGTTGACGCTGATTCCGGCGAATGCCGATCCATTGTTGTTGGCGGCGGAGGTGAACGCGTACAACACTTCCGAGAGTCCATGCGGGCCGGTATTCAGCATGCCGGCGCGTTCGCCGGGCAGCGCCATCGCGATCGCGGTTCCGGTCAGCACGATCAGCGGTGTGACAAGGAAATAGCTTGCCGCCAACTTGATTTCGCGCGGGTTGATCTTCTTGCCGAGGTATTCCGGGGTGCGTCCGACCATCAGGCCTGCGATGAATACGGTGATCACGGCCAGAATCAACATGCCATAAAGGCCAGAGCCGGTCCCCCCGGGAGCGACCTCACCGAGCTGCATGTTGAACATCGCCATCATGCCGCCGAGGCTGGTGTAGGAGTCGTGGAACGAGTCAACGGCACCGGTAGAGGTCAGTGTGGTCGAGTCGGCGAATACCGCCGAGTCGGCGATGCCGAACCGTTGCTCCACACCTTCGGCCGCCGCGCCCGTCGCGGTCGGTACCGTGCCGTGATGCTGCAACTGGAACCAGAGCATCAACGACACGCTGATGAGATACAGCGTCCCCATGACCGCGGCGATCGCATAGCCCTGCTTGGTGCTGCCGACCATCCGCCCGAATGTGCGCGGGAGCGAAAAGCTGATCACCAGTAGCAGGAAGATCTCCAGCCAGTTCGTCCACGCGTTCGGGTTCTCGAACGGGTGCGCGGAGTTGGCGTTGTAGAAGCCACCGCCATTGGTGCCAAGCTCTTTGATTACTTCCTGGCTGGCCACCGGGCCGCCGGTGATGGTCTGTTGGGTGCCGGCAAGCGTGTTGACCACCTGGTCGTTGAGGTGGAAGTTCTGGATCGCCCCGCCCGCGATCAACACGATCGCCCCGATGACCGCGATCGGCAGCAGGATGCGCAGCGTGCCGCGGACCAGGTCGACCCAGAAGTTCCCCAGATCACCGGTGCGCCTGCGGGCGAAGCCGCGCACCAGCGCAACCGCCACTGCCATGCCGACGGCGGCCGAGACGAAGTTCTGCACCGCCAGCCCGGCCATCTGTACCAGGTGGCCCTGCGTCGATTCGCCGGAGTAGGCCTGCCAGTTGGTGTTGGTGACGAAGCTGACCGCGGTGTTCCACGCCAGCGCCGGCGTCATCTTGGTGGCCGGATCATGCAGGTGCAACGGCAATTTGCCCTGCACGAGCTGGAACACGAACAGGAAGAGGACGCTGATCGAGGAGAACGCCAACACACTGCGGGCGTAGGCGCCCCAGGTCTGCTCGGAGCGTGAGTCGACACCGATCAGCCGGTAGATCACGCGCTCGACCGACGAGCTCTTCTCCGATGTGTAAACCCGATACATGTAGTCGCCCAACGGCACATGCACCGCAACCAGAGCCGCGACGAGAAGTACGAGGAAAATGATTCCCGCGGACGTTGTGCTCACTAGAACCTCTCCGGGAACAGCAGGGCGCACCCGAGAAACAGGGCGAGAACGATGGAAAGTACTAGACCGACGACGTTTTCGTAGTTCACAGCCGTTCGACCAACTTCTGCACGAGGCCTAGCACGGCGAACACCGCCACCGTGAGCACGACGAAAGCCAACACGCCCATCTTGTCTCCGTTCCGCGCCGAACGCGTGCATACGAAAGGACCTCATCGAGTCAGCCACACCGCAGTCCTCGGAGGCAAGGTCAGCTTGAAATTAATCGGGGCCAATGCGATAGGGCCTTTGGTTGATGCTTTCCTAACGGCGCCGCAGTGCACCTTTGCGGTTTCTTTACGCCACTGTGTTCGAACCGGACGGTTCTGTTCAAGCGTGTGATCGCGTTTCCCGACGAGCCCGGTAAACCGCTCCCCGGTCGACCGTCGGCAGATCAAACCGAGTGATCGGTTCGGCGTAGCCAATCACGAGTTGCGACAGAGCTTTTCGTGAAGGGTGCGCTGGGGGTCGGTCGAAAGTGTTCCGTAAATGTTTGGGCAGCGCGCGTATGGATGCTGTT
This sequence comes from Mycobacterium ahvazicum, assembly GCF_900176255.2. Taxonomy (GTDB): domain Bacteria; phylum Actinomycetota; class Actinomycetes; order Mycobacteriales; family Mycobacteriaceae; genus Mycobacterium; species Mycobacterium ahvazicum. Next base: position 206,753 of record NZ_FXEG02000005.1, on the reverse strand, counting down.
CGGACCCAAGCCCGCTTGGTGCCGAGGGCGTCAATCTGGCTTCATGAACGACACGCGCGACCGAGTTACTCAACCCGCCGTGGTCCCGACGACACGCGCGGCACTTTCCGCGCGGGGAGGGTGGTCGCGACTGCTCGACGGCGCCCACCCGTGGGGATCATTTGTTGCCACGGTCGGACGCTACGGGGTTCAACGCTTCCAGTTGGTCGTCTATCCGCCCGGAAGCAGCGTCGCCGATCGGCAACTGGCGCGGCTATGGCGCGGATGGCCGATGAGTGGCGCCGCGCTCGGGTTGATCGCGATGGTGGTGCTCGGCGAGGTGGCGGCCTCACCCGACACCGTGCTGGCCTTCGCCGTTGTCTGCTATGTAATCATCGGCGCTCTGCTCTTCCTGACGGCCGGGCCCACCCGCGTGCAAGTGAGGTCTGTGTCGATCGCCCTGATGCCCCAGGGCGCCGACTCTCGCGAATTAACTAGGTACGTAGAAGGTCTCAGCTTGGCCACCATGCTGACCCGCGCCGACCGGTTGCTCAAGGCGGGTGCGCTCTCATCTGGCGAGCATGAGGCGATTTGGCGAGAAGCCTACGATCGTCTCGCCGCGATTCAAGTCTGATGTGGGGTCGCGGTCCCGGGCTACCCGCTCGGGCCGTCGATCATCGGCAGCCGCACCCGGAAGACCGTTCGGCCGTGGGCGGATTCGGCACTGACCGAGCCGTGATGGGCTTTGACGATCGAACTGACGATGGCCAGGCCCAGCCCGATGCCCGACCCGTCGGAGCGGGAGGTGTTCGCGCGGACGAATCGCTCGAACAGCCGGGGGAGCAGATCCACGTCGATGCCGGGACCGTTATCGGCCACGGTCAGCTCGGCGTACGGAGCGCCGGAATCGCCGCGTTGGCAGGTGATTGCGGTGGTGACCGTGACGCCGGGCGGTGTGTGCAGGCGGGCGTTGCTGTGCAGATTGCTGACGGCTTGATGCAGCCGGGCATGGTCGCCCCGCACCCAGACCGCGCCTTCGGGCAGGTCCTTGAGCCAAATGTGCGTCGGTGCCGCGGCGGCCGCGTCGTTCACCGCGTTGACGACCAGTTCGGCCAGGTCCACGTCTTCGTTCTGCAGGTCCTCGCCCTCGCCCAGGCGTGAGAGCAACAGCAGCTCCTCGACGAGCAAGGACATCCGCTGCGCCTCCGACTCGATGCGCGCCAGCGCGTACTCGGTGGTCGGTGGTAGCGCCGAACTGTCCTGACGGGTCAGCTCCGCGTAGCCCTGAATCGCCGCCAGCGGTGTTCTCAGCTCGTGGCTGGCGTCGGTGAGGAATTGCCGCATCCGCATGTCGGAGTCGACGCGATGCGCCAGCGCACTATCCACGTTGTCCAGCAACCGGTTCAGCGTGTGTCCGACGATGCCGACCTCGTTGTCGGGATCGGTGTCTTCCTGCCGGACCCGGACGCTGATCCGGTGGTCGTCGCCGGTAAGGGGCATGCCGGCGACTTCCGCGGCGGTCGCCGCGACCCGGCGCAGCGGGCGGAGTGTGTAGCCGACCACCCAGACGGTGAGCCCGGCGGTGATCACCAGGGCGGCCGCGATCAGCAGGCTGGTGGTGATGTACTTGCGGGCCATGATCTGGTCGGCCAGCTTCACCGACATCCCGACGATCAGCAGATCGGATCCCTCGCGCCGGCTGTCGACGCGGTAGGCGCCCAGGCTGCCCAGCCGCACGGTCCTGGGTGGCGCGTCGGCCCAGGACAGTGACTCGATCGCGCGAATCACGTCGGGCGGGGCGGGTTTTGGTTCGTCCTCGGAAAACACCGCGGAGCCGATCACGGTGCCGTCGTGCACCACGGCGATCAGGTTGCCCGGTGTTTGTCCGGTGAATTCCAGCATCGCCTGGTCCACCGGCGGGGTGCGGCGGTGCGCCGAGGTGTGCTCGCCGTTTCGGTACCGGGTGTAGGAGTTGCTCAGCGCATCGAGCGATTCGGCGACATCGGCGTCGCTGATCGCGGTGACGTAGCCGCGAAGGCTGAGCACCGAGACCACCCCGACAGACACCAAAACCACTGTGACAACGGCTAATACGCCTATCAGCAATTGGCGGCGCAGCGACCGGGGCAACCAGAAAGGGGTATTGCGCCGGCCCGTCATTCCAGGGGTCGCAGCATGTATCCGACACCTCGCACGGTGTGGATCATCGGCTCGCGGCCAGAGTCGATTTTCTTTCGCAGATACGAGATGTAGAGGTCGACGATGCTGGTGCGCCCGGCGAAGTCGTAGTTCCAGACGCGGTCCAGAATTTCGGTACGGCTCAGCGCGCGGCGCGGGTTGCGCATCAGGAAACGCAGCAATTCGAACTCGGTAGACGACAGCGATATCGGTGTGCCGTCGCGGGTGACTTCGCGGCTGGCGGTGTCCAGCCGAAGATCGCCGACCTTGAGCGCTTCGGCGGCCGGCGGGGGCAGCTGGCTGGACCGGCGCAGCAACCCGCGCAGACGTGCGACCAGTTCCTCGAGGCTGAACGGCTTGGTCATATAGTCGTCGGCGCCCGCGGTGAGGCCGGTGACCCGGTCCATGACCGAATCGCGTGCGGTCAAGAACAGTGTGGGGGTGTAAACGTCGGATTCGCGGATCCGCTGCAGAATGCGCAGGCCATCCATGTCCGGAAGCATGATGTCGAGAACGAGGACATCCGGCGTCACCCGGTCGAACTTGGCCAGTGCTTCACGTCCGTTGTGGGCGATCTCCACCACCCAGCCCTCGTAGTGCAGGGCCATTTTGACGAGGTTGGTGAGCGCCGGCTCGTCGTCCACCAGCAAAACCCGGATCGGTGAACCGTCGGCACGATAGATCCTCGGCAGCTGTCCAAGGATGGCTTGACGTGGGCGCTGGCTACCCGCGTATCCGGACGTTACGGCGGTCATGTCCTTGAATTCTCGCAAAGCGCATAAGCGCTTGTCACGGAGTTCATAGACTTCTCAAATCTTACGAAGCCCCGGATCGAGTGCGGTGCGAACATCGTGGCAAACGACGCTGTGCTGCAACGAGTTTCGCTGACGGCTCACCCGGGCCGTCCAACACAGCGCCGGCGCACATGAAACGGGGCCGCACACCGATTGGTGTGCGGCCCCGGGTGAAGCGAAGGGTGTCAGGCCCAGCTGGACCCGACGGCGCTGTCGGTGCTGGCCATGTTGTTGCCCGCGGTCTGCACCTTCTGCCCGTGCTGGTTGGCCTGCTCGTAGATGACCTGGAAGTTGCGACCCAACTGGGTGATGAACTCCTGGCACGCCACCGAACCGGCGCCACCCCAGAAGTCGCCGGCAGCCAGCACATCGCGAACGATGGCCTGGTGCTCGGCCTCCAACGAAGCGGCCTGCGCGCGGATGAGGGCGCCGTGCGCGTCCACATCTCCGAACTGGTAGTTGATCGACATTGTCTATCCTCCTGAGTGAAAAGTGTTGGGTTGATCCGCTTTTCGCGGCTACTGGCTGAGGATCTGCTGCGAGTGCTGCTCTTGCGTCTCGTAGTTGTTGGCGTCACGGATCAGTCCGTCACGCACGCCGTGGAGCATGTTGACAATGTTGTTGAACGCCTGGTTCATCTGACCCATCGTGTCGTACGACGTGGCCTGGGCCTGACCGCTCCAGCCCGCACCGGCGATGTTCATCGACGACGCCCACATCTTGCGAGCCTCATCCGACACCGTCTGCGCGTGCATCTCAAAACGGCCCGCCATCGCACGCATCGCGTGCGGGTCGGTCATAAAACGTGTTGCCATGTTGCCTTTCTCCTTTTTTCGGGTGATGCCTTCGATAGGTGGAAGTCTTGGCGCGGTGGTAGCCGCGCAGCGGATAGATTACGGCGCAGCGGTTAACTGCCGGCCTCGAGCGAGTTACATGTGACCCTTGATTTCGGCGATCACACCACAACCTGCTTGGGCATGACGATCGGCTTGAAGCCGTACCGCGGACCCGAGCCGAAGGCGCCGGCGCCCTTGGCTCCGGCCACCATGCCGGGCATGCCGGGCGCACCCATGACCGAGGCTTCTTCGGTGGCCGCGGTCCAGCCCGAACCCTCGATCGGCGCGGTCGCTGCCGCCAACTCCGTCTGCGGGGCAGCGTTGGCCGCCCAACTGGCCGGCACCGACAGACGGCTCACCGTCTGCGCCCCGCCCAGGCTCGCCGTCGCCGCGCTGCCCAAGCCGCTCGCCGGTGTCACCGAGCTGACCACGGAGCCCTCGATGATGCCGCCGGCACCGGCCGGCACCACGTCGCTGACCGCGGCCGCCGGCACCGCGGCACCGGCCAAGACGTGGCCCAGCGATACCGCGGTCGGGATGGTGATCATGCTGAACCAGGCCGCGGTGTTGACCGCACCGTTGATGGCGTTCAGCACCGACGGCGTACCGAGGAAGCCGTCGATCGATTGCAGCAGGTTGTTGCTCGTGAAGGGGATTTGCAGCGCGTCGCTCAACGAGCTCAAATCGAACGCCTGCGCGGCCAGGGGCTGCACGTCGTTCGCCGTCACCGCCGCGTCATTGGCAGCATTCGCGGCCGCTCCGGCGGCCGGGTCGGTGGTCGAGGCCAGCGGCGTCACCGGCTGCAGCATCCCGGCCGCCGCATCGCTGGCGGCCTGGTATGCGCTCATCGCGGTGGCGTCTTGGACCCACATCTCCGAGTACTCCATCTCCAATTCCGTCACCTGCGGAAGGGTGAAGGGGAGCCCGGCGAGTGCGGCGGTGAACTCCGCGCGGTTGGTGAAGACCAGCGCCGGGTTGACCACCCCCGCGTGAGCGGCCTCGAAGGCGGCCGCCGACGATGCGGCAGCCGAGCTCGCCTGCTCGAGTGCGGTCGCCGTGTCGGTCAGGTAGGTCACGATCGGCTGTGCCGCGGTCGCGGCCGCGGCCGACCCACCACCCGTCCACGCCTCGGTGGTCAGCAACGAGATGATCGACTCCCACGAGGTCGCCGTGGTGCTCACCTCGGCGGCCAGGTTGGCGTACGCGGTGGCGGCGGCCATCAGCGGTGCGGAGCCCGGTCCGCTCCACACCAGCGTCGAGGTGATCTCCGGGGGTAGTGCTGCAAAGTCCATAACCATTTTGTGTATCCGCTCCTGTTCGAAGAATTCGCTTGGTGGTTAACCGTGAAAGTTGTTAGACGGCTGTCAGTTTCGGCATGACGATCGGCTTGACGCCATAGCGTGGCGCACCGAAGCCGCTGGAGGCGCGTCCAGCGCCCGTGACCATGCCGGGCATGCCGGCCATCGGCGCGCCGGCGCTGGCCTGCGGTGCCGCTCCGGTCCAGCCCACGGTGTGCAGCGGAGTGGCGGTGGTACCGACCACCGGAGTGACTTGACCGCCAACCCAACTCGGCGGCACCGCCAGGTTGCCGACCAGGGTGCCCTGGCCGATGCCGGCGACCACCGGCGTCACGGCACCACCCATGCCCGCCGGCATCGGGGAAGTCGAGGCGGCCAGGTCCGCGGCGCCCGCTGCCGCGGCGGCATCACCGATCGTGTCGCTACCGGCGGGGAGCAGACCACCACCGGCCATACCGACGAGGTTCGATGCGGCCGAAGCCCAGTTGCCCGCACCGATGTTGAGGATGTTGGCCCCGTTGCTGGACAGACCGAACATGCCGCCGAGCATCGACGAGTTGGTGAAGTTACCGGTGCCACCGAGGAGGTACTGCAGCCAGTCCAGGCCGGTGCTGCCGGGGCCCTGAGCCTGAACCTGCGACACCGGATCCGACAGGAGGCTCATCTGCGAGGGGTCGGCCGACTGAAGCAGGGCCGACGCCGCGTTGTTCGCCTCGGTGTCGCTGTAGCTGTTGGAGCTGGTTCCCAGGTTGGTCGTATACGTTTCCAGCTGGGTCTGAGCTTCCCCGGCGGTCGTCTGGTAGGTGGTGCCGAACGCTGAGAAAAGCGCCGCCTGCTGCAGCGACACCGCGTCGGCGCCGGCCGGAGCGACAACCGTGGTCGCCGCCGCGGCGCCGGCATTCTGCGCCGCCAGATTGGCATTGATCGCTTCCAGCTGCCCCTGCGCGGCAAGCAACTCTTCAGTCACTGTTGTCAGGAATGACATCCATTGCTCCTCTAATGTTCGAACCATGTCGACCCAAAGAACTGGGTCAACCCTGAGTGGTGGTGTACAAGCCCCTGTGTACTGGCGTAAGGCTATTTCCCCCAGTCACCAACTTCCCGATCGAAAGGGCGCGGGTGACGGGCGTTTACGGCGTCTTAACGCTGGTGCCCGCAGTTTTAACAGGGTCCTGTCGGCCGACATGGCGGTGTCATCTGTTACTCAGCGCTGAGTAGCTGGGAGTCGCGCGGCGCGGGGATCTTACGCGAACCGCGACTCACGCGCACGCCCTGAATTCGGCCACATTCGGGGGGACGCGGTGTCCCGCAATCGCGCCGCGCGCGCTAGATTCGCCGCCGGGGCCCCCATAGCCCAATTGGCAGAGGCAGCGGACTTAAAATCCGCCCAGTGTCGGTTCGAGTCCGACTGGGGGCACGTCAAAAGGGGTGCCCATCACGAGCAACCACCCATTGCGAATGACATCGGTGAGCGACGGCCGGCAAACTCCCCGTGCTCGATCCCGAGGTCAGCTCTACATTTTGCTGCGGTTCTGCGGGCAGTAGGCCGCAACCGCCGCGCCGACAATGCTGCCGGCGCCCATGTTGCTCACTCCCAGCGCCTTCTTCACGTCGTCGACGGTCTGGGCCATCGTGTCCCCGGCGTCGAAGTCCTGACACACCGCGTGACCGGCGTTGATCATCATCTGGTCCTGACCACCGGGCCAGGAGAGGCCACGCTGCTGCAGCGTGCGCAGGAAGGTGTCATCCGCCCCGTCGGCACCGGCGATCGGGGCAGCGGCGATGGCGAGAAGGCCGGTCGCGACGGCGGCGATCGGGCCCGCCAACCATGTCGTGTTCTTCATTTATGTCGACCCCCTTGACGTGAACCATGCAGGACCAGAATCCTAACTTCGTCTTGACATTATGTCTCGACAACGGATTTCGCGGCTGTGCGCGCCCGCCCTAGGCGCGAGATACCGCCGCGCACAACTTATTACGCGTCGTGCTCACCCGCATCGATGGCCATCGACAGGAAGTCCAGCCGCCAGAGCTCCTGAAAAAGCTTGCGCGCGAAGTGCTCCGCCTCGCCGAGGCTGGCGCCACCGCGCTGCGCAACCCCGGCGGCGATCGCCCGGATGCTGCGGCGGCCGTCGACGAGTTGCGCGAAGGGCAGGTGAGCCGGGCCGAGGCGCAGCCGATAGCCGGGTCCCAGCAGGTCGGCTTCCGACAGCACGCACGCGGTACGCGACATCGGTATGTAGTCCAGAGCCGCGTCCGCCGTGAAATCGATCGTGTACTGCTCTTCGGGACGGTCCGGGCGGCAGGCCATGAAGAAATGTGTCGCGTTCGCGGTCTGCAGCCGCTCCATCACCGACCACAGTTCGGTCTCGGGCAATTTCGCCAGGCGATCCACGAATTTGATTGCCGGAGTGAACATTTCGTGTGGATAATACGGCGACTTGTGGAACCACCCCTGGAAGGTGAGCCCGGCCGCGGCGACCAGTTCACGACACTCGTCGACGGTGTAGCTGCGCTGGCGACCGTGCAGGAACGTATCGACGAGCGCACCGTCGGTTTGCAGATCGCGCGCCACCGCCAGGTAACTCCGGACGGGATGGTCCGCGGGCAGCGTCGCGATGACGTCCTTGACCGCCTGAACCGACGCGTCGTCCTGGGAAAGGCCCATGTCGCGGAAGACCGACTCGAGCAGTTCGACCCCGATCCGTCCGTATTTGGCGTAGAGCATGATCCCCATCGCGCCGTCGCGTCGCAGGCAACCCGCCAGCGCCGCCATTCCGGTCAGCGGATCGGCCAGGTGATGCAGAACGCCGGTGGACACGATCAGGTCGAAGTCGCGGCCCAGCGCCGACACCTCTTCGATCGGCAGCAGGCGCAATTCCAGGTTGTCCAGGCCGTGCTTGTCCTTGAGGTACCGCTGATGGTCCAGCGCCGATTGGCTGACGTCGATCGCCACGACCTTGGCGGCACGGTTGGTGAAGGCGAAAACCGACGCCTGGTTAGCTCCGCACCCCGCGATCAGAATGTCGAGGTCGGGTCGATAGTCGCGGTCCGGCCACAACACCCGGTGCGCCCGCAGCGGGTCGAACCACTCCCAGTTGTTCTTCGAGTAGGCCTCGAGGTCGTCAATGGGGGGCGGGTACTGCCACCGATCGTATTGCCGGGAGACCACGTCGTTGCGCGGATCGTCGTTCACTACAGACGCATCGTCGTTCACTACAGACGCAATGTAGTGGGTTTGCCCGGTCGCCGCAGGATGCCCGCGGCACCGATGCGGCGGTGCTCGCCGGTGTAGGAGGAGCCAACTCCTACACTGGCCCACCGTGGGCATGCTCTTCGGATTTGCGCCGTGGCTTATCTACTGGGTGTTGGTCGGCAACGTCCCGTTCAAGACCGCGGTGGTGGTCGCCTTCGTAATCGCGGCCGCCGCATTTGCGATCGGGCGCGCCCTGGGGAAGTCGAGCGGCATCCTGGAGATCGGCGCGGTGGCCACGTTCGCCGTGCTGGCGGTTCTCACGTTCACGCTCAGCGAGACGTTCATGCATCGATGGATACAGCCGCTCAGTAGCGCCGGGATCTTCCTGGTGGCCCTGATCGGGCAGCTGGTCGGCAGGTCGTTCGTGCGCGAGTTCGCCGCCGCCGAGCAGCCCCCTGACGTGGTCAAGACCGAGCTGTTCGGCCGCATCACCGACGTCTTGTCCTGGATCTGGATCGCCGCGTTCGCCGGTATGACGGTGTCATCCGCGATTCCGCCGGTGCTGGAGCAATTCGGCGGGCAAGCGGCCACGATCCTCGATACCCAGACCCCGCTGCTGTTCATCTGCTACTGGGTGATCCCGTATTCGTTGCTGGGGGCGGCGGCGCTCGCGTCACGGTACGTCCCGGAGCGGATGCTGGTCGGGGTCGACGACCTCGCGCGGGAAACGTCGTTCGTCGCGTACGACGAAGCGACGATCGATGAGCTGTATTACCTTGCCCAGGAACACGCGAATCGCGAGGTAGGCCCGGGCAAGGAGGCGTACAACGTGAAGGTCGGGGGGATGGGAACTCCGCTGACCGGCGACGAGTCGCGCAAGTCGTGGCCGTCGTCCTACAAGGTGCGCGATAAGAAGGGGTAGGCGCGCGACGTCTGCTCGCGTGGCATTCATCAGCGAGACAACTTCCACTTGTTAGGTCGACTGCATGGCATCCAAGAGGATCTGGCCCGTCGCTGCCGTCACCGTGCTCCTCACGGCGGCGGCCTGCTCGTCAGGCCATTCCGGGTCGGGCGCAAAGCCGGACTTGAGCACGCCCGCCGGCAAGGCGCTGACCATCACCCCGGAGCAGATGCTGGCCGCGACGGAGGGGGATACGCCGGTCGCGTACGCCAAGCCCGAACACGGCACCATCTCCTACGGCCCCAACGGCGCGATGATCTACACCCCGGACGCCGGGTTCACCGGCACCGACCAGCTCCACCTCACCTCCACGCCCAGCGTCAAGCTCTATGCCGAGAATCTGCCGCCACTGGCCACCATCGGCGGCGTCGCCGTCCAGGCCAATGCGCATGGTTCGGCAATCGCCCCGGTGCCGGGTAGCTCCAACGAGATCTACGGCCTGACCGACCGCGGCCCCAATGTTCCCGGGCGTACGCCGAACGAAATCGTCTTTCCCATACCCGATTTCCACCCGCAGATCGCCAAGCTCAAGCTCGCCGACGGGGTGGCCTCGGTCGAGAAGATCATCACGCTGTCGGGCAAGGACGGGGCGCCCCTGGTCGGGCTGCCCTACCCGCAGGCCACCGCCGCCGGCGAGTCGGTGGTCGACCTCAATGGCGCGCCGTTGCCGCCCTCGGATCACGGTCTGGACGGCGAAGGTTTGGTCGCGTTGTCCGACGGCACCTTCTGGGTTTCCGACGAATACGGCCCGTTCATCGTCCATTTCGACGCCAATGGCAAAGAGCTGGAACGTCTTTCGCCGATCGACGGAACGCTGCCCAAGGAGCTGTCGCTGCGCAGCCCGAACCAGGGCCTGGAGGGCCTGACGCTGACCCCCGACGGCACGACGCTGGTCGGCATCATGCAGTCGGGCCTGCAGACCCCGGGACTGGTCGGACCGGCGGCGTCGGTCCCGATGACGCGCATCGTGACGGTCAGACTCTCCAACCACAGCGACGTGCACGAGTATCTCTACCCGCTGGCCAACCCACAGCAGACCAAGGTCGCGGTCTCCGAAATCACCGCGGTCAGCAACACCACGTTCCTCGTCGACGAGCTCGACGGCGAGCCACAGCCCAACGGCAACAAGAAGATCTATCTGGCCGACATCTCCGGAGCCACCGATGTCGGGCCCCGGGAGACGGTGCCCGGTGCGGCCTATCAGGCCGACCGTGGCGGGCTGCTGATCAACAACGTTCCGATCGAAACCTTTGTCGGGATCGGCGGGGTCGAGGCGGCCACCGACAAACTCGCCGCCGCCGGAATCTCGGTGGCTGGCAAGAAGCTCAAGCTCGATCTCACCGATCTGCTGCGCTCGTTGTCGGCCGCCGGAAACTTCTTCGGGCACGCCAAGATCGAAGGCATCATCACCCCCGATGGCGGAAAGACGTTGATGATTGCCAACGACAGTGACTTCGGGTTGGACGGCGTGATTTCCACCAACCCACCGTTTGCGCTCAAGCCTAAGATCCAGCCCAACGGCGCGCAGGACAGCGGCGAGATTCTGACCGTCGACATGAGGAAGCTGCCGCCCACGATGGAGGCGGAGACGGTGCCCATCAAGGTGGGCTGAGCCCCCCCTCGCCGAAGTTCGGATACGTTGGTTCCCGGCGGGCGCACCCCCACCAGGACCCGGACGAGCCGCCCGCGCTCCGCACTCGATGGCGGCCCCTGCAAGGAGCATCTCGATGAACTCGGTCAGCCCGGATGCCATTCGCGCGGAGACGATCACCATCACCGGCCACGGTGGCGATCAGATCGAGGCCTATCGCGCTTCTCCGGTTTCCGAGCCGCTCGCCGAAGGATCGCGCGGCGGTGTCGTCTGGATCCATCACATGCCCGGATACGACCGGGAAACCAAGGAGTTCGTTCGCCGGCTGGCCGTCGCCGGCTACCACACCGTGGCGCCGAATCTGTACTCCCGCGAGGCGCCGGGCGCCGCTCCCGACGACGCGGCCGCGGCGGCACGCGCGGCCGGCGGCGTGCCCGACGAGCGGCTGATCGGGGATGTGGCGGGCGCGATCGAGCACCTGCGGTCGCTGCCCGGCGCGAACGGGAAGTTCGGGGTGATCGGGCACTGCTCGGGCGGGCGGCACGCATACCTGGCGGCCTGCTCGCTGCAGCTGGACGCGGCCGTCGACTGCTACGGCGCCTTCGTCGTCGAGGATCTGCCCGAGGGCATGCCCAAGGCCATGCAACCGATCCTGCATCTGGCGCCGAACCTGGGCTGCCCGCTGCTGGGCCTGTTCGGAATCGACGACAAGTTCCCGGCCCCGGCCGCGGTGGCCACGCTGGACGCCGAGCTGACCAAGCTGGACAAGGCACACGAGTTCCACTCGTACGAAGGTGCGGGCCACTCGTTCTTCTCCGTCGACCGCCCGGCGTACCGGCCCGAGGCGGCCGTCGACGGCTGGCGCCGCATCGACGAGTTCTTCGCCACGCATCTGAAAGGTTAGGTCCGCCAGGCTATGTGCACATATCTGACCGAACACGTCGAGATCGACGGCAGTGGCAAGGGCGCGCAGGGATGGTTCGGCGCGGACCGCGCGACGGTCTACGTCGACCATCCCGTCCACGCCCCGTTCGGACACACGGTCAACATCGACGTGATCAACCCACAGCTCGGTCCGTCGGCGCGGGTCGCGCTGGAACTCACCGAGGAAAGTGCGCTGGCGCTGGCCGACGCCATCCGCAAAGCGATAACGAATGCCCCGGTCGGCCTCGCATCCAAGGACCAGTAGGTGACCCATGACGACAGAGCCTGACTACCCGCAGACGGCCGCCGCCCGGGGACGCATCGAGCCGGTGCCGCGACGGATCCGGGGTTTCCTGGGCGACGAGCTGGTGTTCGACACGACCGCTGCCCGCTACGTGTGGGAAATCCCTTACTACCCGGCCTATTACGTGCCGCTGGCCGATGTGCGCGCCGAATTCCTGCGCGACGAGAACCATGCGCAGAAGGTCCAGTTCGGACCGTCGCGGCTGCACTCGGTGGTCGGGGCCGGCCAGACGCATCCGTCGGCGGCGCGGGTGTTCGACGCCGAGGCCGACAGCCCCGTCGCCGGCACGGTGCGCTTCGAATGGGATGCGTTGCGCTGGTTCGAAGAAGACGAACCCATCTATGTCCACCCGCGCAATCCGTACTCGCGGGTCGACGCGCTGCGCTCCCACCGTCACATCCGGGTCGAGCTGGACGGCGTCGTGCTGGCCGACACCCGATCGCCGGTGCTACTCTTCGAAACCGGTTTGCCGACAAGGTATTACATCGATCCCACCGACGTTGACTTCGCACATCTGGAACCCAGCACGACCCAGACGCAGTGCCCTTACAAGGGGGTGACGTCGGGCTACTGGTCGGTGCGTGTCGGTGACACCGTGCATGACGACCTCGCCTGGACGTATCACTTCCCGCTGCCGGCGGTCAGCCAGATCGCGGGGCTGGTGGCGTTCTACAACGAGAAGCTGGACATCGCAGTCGACGGCGTCAGCTTGGATCGGCCGAACACGCACTTCAGCTAGCCCGCATTCGGCTCGCGCCGATGGGTGTCGGCTCGCGGCCACATCGCAGCCGACCATCCTCGGTTGTCAATGATGTTGGGGCACAGCAGCAGCGCTGCCCGTCCGGGACGCAATGTGCATGGGGTCATGCGCGGACGACGTTGGTCATCAGATCTGCGGTATTTGTGCCCTACAGACGCCCCGCATAGGCGGCAAGTATTAGCAAGGACCTGACGGCCTTCGCCGCCGCGTCCGACAGCCGTATTGGCACGCCCAGACAGGAAAGCGCCGATGTCGACCAGCGCACTCACGCTCGTGCTGATCCCGTGCTTCTCCGGAGCGCCGTGGGAGGGTCGACAGTTGGCCCCGTTCGCGGGGCGCGACATCATGACGATGCGACTTCCCGAGGGCCTGACCGACGTCGAGTCCTACGCCGACTTCGTCGCCGAGCAGGTGCGGGGACTCGAGTCATACGTTCTGGTCGGGGATTCTTTCGGTGCGGTGATTTCACTCACGCTGGCCACCCGCCAACCCCCGGGCCTCGTCGGTCTTCTGCTGTCGGGCGGCTTTGCCGCCAACCCGCTGCCTCGTTGGAAAGGAATCGCCTCTCGCGCATCGCGCTTGGCCGTGGGCTTTCTTTACCGGCAGGGAACCCTGCGATTCCACGCGTTTCAGTTGGCTTCGAAGTTTGATGCCACCGCACCAGTTCCGCACACCCAGGACGACTACCGACAGCTGTTCATCGATAACACCCCCCGGCGCAGCTACACCGCGCGGGTTACCTCCGTCATCGACTTCGACATCCGTGACCGGCTGGCGCGGGTGCGGGCCCCGACCCTTCTGATCACGCCGGAGGACGACAAGCTGGTCGGCGCTCAGGCTGCCCAGCAATTGCTGGCCGGTATCCCTGACGCTCGCGAGGTGATTCTTCCGGCCACCGGCCACATGTTCCGCTTCACCCACCCCGACCTTTACGGACACACCATCGTCGATTTCATCGACCGCGTGATCACCCCCGCAGGCGTCGAGGTATCCGAGCGACCGGGTGTCCGGCAAACGTGACTGCCGACGCACTGGCGCACCTCAACGAAGGGATTGAATGATTCGCCACCAAAGCGGAATTTGGGTATTGTGATATTTCCCTCTATTCGCCTGGAAAAGATAAGAAATTCTTACTTTTTTACTGCTCGCAACCCGGACAAGTTAGTTAGCTAAATGTAAATATAGCCAGTTCAAACGCTATGAAGAAGTTTGCTCAACTACCGCTCCGCAACTGTACTGCAGACAAATTTAAGTTGCTGCAAAGTGAGGTGGGTAACAGTCCTGAATTCATGCTTAACGGCCACGATTCAGGCGGTAAAATTTGTTCGAACAGTCCGCAATTTCTGCGGCTGTATGTGGTTTTAGTTCGCGGCCACGCGCGTCGCCGGGCGGGTGCCGGGCGACGCGCGTGGCCGCGAACTAAAACCAGAAGGCGGTGCGAACGTGAGTGAGATCAACGGCCGGGAGGCCGCCCGCGAGATCGTCGAGATGGACGCGACGCCGATGGCTTCGGTGGCCATCGAGATTGCGGTCGGCAACGGCCCGATCAGTGGCATCGCAGTCAGCCGCGACGGCAGCCGGTTGGTGGCGACCCACTATGCATCCGACAGCGTCTCGGTCATCGACACCGAGACTTTTCGCGTCGTCGACATGATCGACGGCGTCGGCGAACCGTTCACCGTCGCCGTGGGCGGCTCGGGAACGGGTCGGGCGTACCTCAGCACGGTGTCGACGGCCTTTGACGCGATCCAAGTCGTCGACGTGTCCACCAACGAGGTGGTTGCGACGCATCCGCTGGCGCTCAGCGTCATCGATCTGGCGGTCGATGCCGCCGGACGCTGGGTGTACGCCTGCCGCAACGCCAACGGCGTTGCCAACCTGGCCGCCCTGGACACCGAGACCGGTAAGGTCCGCTCGATCACGGCCGCGGACTCGGCCACTAGTGAATGCGTGCGGGTCAGTGCCGACGGATCACGGGCGTACGTGGGCGTCAACGGACCCGCCGGCGGCCGGCTTGTTGTGATCGGCACCAAAGCGCAGCCCGAGCAGGCCCGCACCAGCTGGCGCGAGACGCGCAGCACCGGCGACCGGACCCGGTTGCAGATGATCGGCACCGTCGAGATCGGTCTGCCCGTCCGCGACGTCGCGCTGAGCCCCAATGGATCGCTCGCCTACGTGGCGAGTTGTGCGCCCGAGGTGGGCGTCGTCGTCGACGTCGTCGACACGCGGACCAACAAGATCACCAACACCCGCAAGGTCGGCGAGATCGGCGGCATTCTCACCGGGATGACGCTGTCCGCCGACGGAGACCGCATCTACCTGGTCAGCGACGACAACGTGACCGTGCTGTGCACGCTGACCCACGACGTGATCGCCACACTCGGAGCGGGGATGCAGCCGTCGGCTGCGGTGGAAAGCCCGGACGGCAAGCGTCTCTACATCGCCGGCTACTCCGGCGCGGTGAGCGTTACGCCCATCGCGTCGGCCACGCCGATGGCCATCGAGAGTGCCGCGGTGATGGGCGAGCTGTCGACGACCGGTTGGCTGGTGCCCGACCTCCTGTCGCACGAAATACCGCACGAACCCGTGCTCGCCTGAGTTTGCGCCCGGGCCGCCGCGGTGCAACGCGTTTTGTCAGGGGAATGTGGTTTCCGATGGCGTAGCGCGGCGATACCATTCGCCCCACCGACCATGAGGCGGTGCAGCGCCGAGACGGTAAGGCGGTAGCTCGATGGACAGCACGATGCAGGACTTTCCGCTGACAATCACCGCGATCATGCGGCACGGCTGCGGTGTCCATGGGTCCCGGACGGTCACCACGGCCACGGGTGACGGGGGCTACCGGCACACCACGTACCGCGAACTGGGTCGCCAGGCCGCCCAACTGGCACACGGGTTGCGCGGCCTGGGCGTGACCGGAGACCAGCGCGTTGCGACGTTCATGTGGAACAACGCCGAGCACCTCACCGCCTACCTCGCGGCCCCGTCGATGGGCGCCGTGCTGCACACCCTCAACATCCGGCTGTTCCCCGAGCAGATTTCCTACGTCGCCAACGAGGCCGAAGACCGGGTCGTGCTGGTGGACATGTCACTGGTCAAACTGCTCGCGCCGATACTGCCCGAGCTCGAGACCGTGCACACCGTGATCGCGGTCGGCGACGGCGACATCGCGGAGCTGCAGGAGTCGGGCAAGACGGTGCTGCGGTATGCCGAGTTGATCGAGGGCGAGCCGACCGAATTCGACTGGCCGGACATCGACGAGAAGTCGGCGGCCGCGATGTGCTACACCAGTGGCACCACCGGCAACCCCAAAGGTGTTGTCTATAGCCATCGTTCGAGCTTTCTTCACACGATGGGCGCGTGTAGCACCAACGGTATCGGGGTGGGGGCCTGCGACCGGGTGTTGCCCATCGTGCCGATGTTCCACGCCAACGCGTGGGGGCTGCCGTACGCGGCCCTGATGGCCGGGGCCGACTTGGTGCTTCCCGATCGTCATCTGCACGCCCCGTCGGTGATCGACATGATCGAGAAGCTGCGGCCCACCCTGGCCGGGGCGGTGCCGACCATCTGGAACGACGTGATGCATCACCTCGAGAAGTATCCCGACCACGACATCTCGTCGCTGCGGCTGGTGGCCTGCGGCGGCTCGGCCGTTCCGCTGTCGATGATGCGCACCTTCGAAGACAAGTACAACGTCCAGATCCGGCAGTTGTGGGGCATGACCGAAACCTCGCCGCTGGCCACGCTGGCCTGGCCGCCGGTCGGCACCCCGCAAGAGCGGCACTGGGCCATCCGCGCGACCCAGGGCCGACCGATCTGCGGCGTGGAGATGCGCATCGTTTCCGACGACGGCACGGTGCTGCCCAACGACGGCCAGGCCGTGGGCGAGGTCGAGGTCCGTGGCCCGTGGATCACCGGCTCCTACTACCTCGGGCGCGACGCGTCCAAATTCGACTCCGGGTGGTTGCGCACCGGCGACGTCGGCCGCATCGACGAGGAAGGCTTCGTCACCCTCACCGACCGCGCCAAGGATGTGATCAAGTCCGGCGGCGAGTGGATCTCCTCGGTCGAGTTGGAGAACTGCCTGATCGGTCACCCGGACGTGCACGAGGCCGCCGTCGTCGGAGTTCCCGACGAACGCTGGCAGGAACGCCCGCTTGCCGTCGTCGTCCGCAACCCGGGCGCATCGGTCAGCGCGGCCGAATTGCGAACGTTCCTCTCGGACAAGGTCGTTCGTTGGTGGCTGCCCGAGCGCTGGGCGTTCGCCGAGGAGATCCCGCGCACCAGCGTGGGTAAGTACGACAAGAAGGCCATCCGGGCCCGGCACGCCGACAGCGGATATGAGGTCACCGAGGCGCACGACTGAACTGCGGCGCCGTGCTCGCGAGCGACAGCTGAAAGAGGTTGATTTCATGGCACATTCGCGCGTCTTCCCCGAATCGCTGGTCATCCCGGTCTCGGTCGGGCAAGCCTTTCCCCGCACGCTGCCGGTGCCACTCCCCGAAATCTTCAGCCGCCGGCACGGGCTCTCCCCGCCGATCAAACAGGTGCGCGACCAGACCGGTGCGTGGGATGCCGCGGGCCAGACCCGCACCGTGGTGATGGCCGGCGGGGGCAGCACGCGCGAGGAGCTCACCAGCGTCGACCCGCCGCGATCGTTCGCTTACCGGCTCGGCGACGTCACCGGCCCGATGGCCCTGCTGGTCGACCATGTGCTGGGCGAGTGGACCTTCACCCCGACCGCCGGCGGTACCGAAGTCACCTGGCGCTGGGATATTCATCCGCGCTCGGCGCTGAGCGCGTTGGCGCTGCCGGTGTTCGGCAGGATGTGGCAGGGCTACGCGCGACAAGCCCTGAGCGACCTGTCGGGGATGCTGACGCGCTGAGGCCGCAACCGTATTCGGTACGGTCGAGCCATGTGTCGACTCTTTGGCCTGCACGCCGGGACGCACGCTTGCACCGCAACCTTCTGGCTGCTCGACGCGCCGGACAGTCTGTCCGAGCAGAGCAGGCGGAATCCGGACGGGACCGGCCTGGGTGTCTTCGAAGCCGACGGCGAACCGCGGCTGTACAAGGAACCGATAGCGGCGTGGCAGGACCGCGACTTCGCCACCGAAGCTCACAGCTTGACCGGTACGACGTTCATCGCCCACGTGCGTTACGCGACCACCGGATCACTCGATGTCCGCAACACCCACCCGTTTTTGCAGGACGGCCGGATCTTCGCGCACAACGGCGTGCTCGAGGGACTGGAGATCCTCGACGCGCGGCTGCGCGCGGTCGGCGCGCAAGACTTGGTGCTGGGGCAAACCGATTCGGAGCGGGTGTTCGCCTTGATGACCGCCTCGATCCGCGCGGCGGGCGGCGACGTCGCCGCCGGCATCACCGAGGCGATGACCCGGCTTGCGGGCAACGTGCCGATTTATGCGGTCAACGTGCTGCTGTGCACCGCCACCGACATGTGGGCAATGCGCTACCCGGCGACTCACCAGCTCTGTCTGCTGGACCGGCGCGACGAGCTCGCCGCCAACCCCGACTCGGAGTTTGACTTGCGTACCGTGCGAATTCACGCGCGGTCCGACCTGCTGTGCAGGCGGCCGTCGGTGGTGCTGGCCACCGAGCCGATGGACAACGACCCGCGCTGGCGTCTGCTGCACCCCGGAGAGCTGGTGCACGTCGACGGCTCCCTGCAGATCCACCGGACGATGATCCTGCCCGACCCGCCAAAGCACCTGCTGCGCCGGGAGGATCTGAGTGTGCCGGTCGAAGTTGCGCAGCACGCCCTGCCCAACACCAGGAAGTTGTGACATGACGACCAGACGCGCGCTGGTATTGGCCGGCGGGGGAATAGCCGGAATCGCCTGGGAGACAGGTATTTTGCAAGGAATTGCCGACGAATCACCGGCTGCGGCGCGGCTGCTGCTGGATTCGGATGTGCTGGTAGGAACGTCGGCGGGCTCGACGGTCGCCGCCCAGATCGGCAGCGGCGACCCGCTGGAGACACTGTACGAACGGCAAGTCGCCGAGACGTCAAGCGAAATCGATTCCGGCGTCGACGTCGAGACCATCACCGAGCTTTTCCTGGCCGCCCTGGGTGAGCCGTATGACGACTCGCTGGGCAGGACGCGTCAGCAGATGCAGCGGATCGGGGCCGTGGCCTTGCGCACCAAGACCGTCCCGGAGCCGGTGCGCCGCCAGGTGATTGCGCACCGGCTGCCGTCGCACGACTGGCCGAACCGCGCGCTGCGCATCACCGCGATCGACACCGCCACCGGCGAATTGGCGGTCTTCGACGCCGAATCGCAGGTGGAGCTCGTCGATGCGGTCGCGGCCAGTTGCGCCGTACCGGGGGCGTGGCCGCCGGTGACGGTCGACGGCCGGCGATACATGGACGGCGGGGTGGCCCGCTCGGTGAACCTCGACGTAGCCCACGACTGCGACACGGCCGTGGTGCTGGTGCCCGCCGCGGCCGATGCGCCATCGCCCTTCGGCGGCGGGCCGGCCGCCGAGATCGCGGCGTTCGGCGGCAACGCGTTCGGAGTATTCGCCGATGCCGCATCGCTGAAAGCGTTCGGCCCCAACGTGTTAGACCCGCGCTGCCGCGTCAGCTCAGCGGTGGCCGGACGGGAACAGGGCCGCCGCGAAGCCCAAGCCGTCGCCCGGTTCTTGGGCGTGTGATCTAGAAGCCCTCGAGCATCGAGACGGCGTCGAGTTCCTCCAGCTCGCGGCAGGCGATCCGGTAACCGTCGGCGATCTTGTCGACCGCGCCGGCGATATCGCTTTCGCTGTGGTTGGCCATCACCTGCATCCGGAAACGCGCCTGGCCTTTGGCCACCGCTGGGAATTCAACGAGGTTGGCTACCAACCCGTTTCGGTGCAACTGCCGACTGACCAGTCGGGCTATCCGCTCGCTTCCCATTTTGACGCAGACGATCGGCGACGGCTCACCGTAGACCTCGAAGCCCACGTCGGCCAGCCGCGTCCGCAATTGCAGGACATTGGTCATGCACTGGCGCCGCAGCTGCGCGCCTTCCGGGCTGTCGACGATGTCGAACGCCTTGAGCACGATGGCCGCCTGGATCGGCGACAGGGCGTTGGAGAAGGTATTCGGTGAGGCATAGAAGCGCAGGTACTCGGTCACCCGGCGATGCTTGGTCGCGACGAACCCACCGTTGGAGGCGAAGGTTTTGGAGAACGATCCCATCACGAGGTCGACCTTGCCCATCATACCTTGCAAGCCGATGTGGCCGCGGCCGTCGGGGCCGACGGAGCCCAGATCATGTGCGACATCGACCATCAGCGTCGCACCGAATTGGCGTGCCAGATCTTGCAATTCGGCGATGTCAGGCGTGTCCGAGTTCATCGAGAAGAGTGCCTCGGTGACGATCATGATGCCGTGGTCTCGGTCGTGCGCCCGGATCGCTTCCAGCTTCGCGCGGGCGTCGGCGGTGTCGTTGTGCTTGAACAGATGCACATTGCGCGTCGCGGCGGCCGCACCCTCCTGCAGGCAGGCGTGGGCGAGCCGGTCCATGACGATGTGATCGTCGGACCGCACCAGTCCCTTGACCACGCCGTAACCGGCGGCCCAGCCGGTGGAGAACAGGCTGACGTATTCGGCGTCGACGAAATCCGCGATCCTGCGCTCCAGGGCGAGCGACGCCGACGTGTTGCCTACCAGGGCGGGGGAGCCGGCGCTGTGAACGCCGTAGTCGTCGATCGCGGCCCACGCCGCGGCCTTGATCTCGGGGTGACCGGAGAGCGAAAGGTAGTCCTGCGAAGCGAAGTTCACGCCCGACATGGTTCTGCCGCCGTCGTCGTGCACGGTGGCGTGGCGCCGGGGACCGGCTTCGGTGGCCCGGCCGAACGGCCAGAGGCCGTGTTCGCGCCGGCAGTTCTGCCATTGATAGAAGCCGTCGACGCGTGCGACGAGATCGTCGCCGCGCGGTTCACGGAAGTCCTGCATGCTGCCGTCCAGCGTCGCGGGGTCTGTTGCCTCGGCGACCGTTGCGGCCTCGGGCAAGCCGGCTGTGAGAGTCACTGTGCTCCTTGGGATTTGATCTTGACATAGGTCAGGTTGCCCGCGCGCTCAGGTTACTGGTCTCGTGTTGAATAACCTGTGAATCGCGTTGTAATTGACTTTTAACAGTGCCGGTCGCAGACCTGAAAGCTCTAGGAGTCGTTCAAAAGCCCGGCGTCGCGGCGGCGGGACGCTAGGATGCTACGGGCCCGCGCCGGGGTAGGGGAGATCCCAACCGCCCCAACGGCTCTCGGGATGATCAGTCCTCGACGGGATCCTCGGAAGCGCGTTCGAGTGAATCCAGCGCCTGGTCAGCCAGTAGCCGCCCGACGTCGATCACTTCGTCGGCCCGGTGGAAATCCAGGCTGCGGCACGTCGAACGCGGCACCTCGATCAACAGATCGGGCGGGTAGGCCGACAGCATGTGCCGGGTGAGCGCGGACTGGGCGATGTCGAAGGCCCGGTACATCACCTCGAAGCTGCCCAGCTTCGGAACGCCGGGCGCTCCCACGATTTCGGCGGCGTCGTCCTCGCCCGAGTCCTCCGTCCAGGTGTCCGCACCGAACCGGCTCAGCACCGCTCGCGCGGTGGGCCGGTCGAGCAGCGAGCGCACCGCCGAGGTGTCCAGCAGCGCAGTTGTGCTGCGCACCATGCGATTCAGTAACTCGACGGTGGCGCCGGGCTCGGGTTCTCGTTTCGCGATCGCCTCGCTGCCGCTGACACTCACGGCGATCGTCAGGTCGGCATTGACCACCGCGAGCGGGGCCATCGGCAGCGGATCCAGGATGCCGCCGTCGGCGAGCAGGCGGCCGCCGACTTCGTGCGGAGGGATCACCCCCGGAATCGCGATGGATGCCCGGATCGCCTCGTCGAGCGGACCGCGCTGAAACCACACCGACTTGCCGGCCAGCAGGTCGGTCGCCACCGCCGTGTAGGGGATCGGCAGTTCCTCGATCCGGACGGGGCCCAGGATGTCGCGCACCGCCTCCAAAATCTTCTCCGCCCGCATCACTCCCGCCGCGCTGATCGACGGGTCGAGCAGTCGCAAGATGGTGCGTTGCGTCAGCGACTTCGCCCAGTCGGCGAAATCGTCGAGCCGCCCGGCGGCCTGCAGACCGCCGATCATCGCACCCATCGACGAGCCGGTGATCCCCACGATCTCGAAGCCGCGGTCCTGCAGCGCCTCGATGACCCCGATGTGGGCATACCCCCGGGCACCACCGCTGCCGAGTGCCACGGCGACCCGGGTAGGTGAGGATCGACGCGCAACGGCTTCGCCAGACACCCCTACATTTTGCGTGCCGGAACCGGCCCTCGCCGGGTCGGGGCGGCACTTTTTTCATCCGTGATCGCAATTGCGCAGGAGATCGCAATTGCGCAGGAGTTCGAGCCCCCGTCGGTGGCCGCTAGCCGCATTCGTCGTCGGCAGCCGCCCGCGCGGCGGTGATCACCGCGGCCTGCCGGGCCGGCGTCAAGTCCACCCACCTGGTGTTCCAGCTGCCCGCGGTGGCTGCCGGGGCGGTCTGCAGCATCGCCAAATAGGGCTCGAACTGGGATTCCCCGGTCTTGGGCCGCGTGTCCATCCACACTTTTGCGGCATGACAGGCCTGGTAGTACTCCTCTTCGGTCGACTCCGCGGGGACATCGACCTTGGTTGTCACCCCGGCGGGGGACAGGCCGACTACCCCCGGTGGCGCTGAGGCCCTGCCCGGTGGGCCGGCCGACGACGGCGGAGCCGACGACGTGACCCTGCCGGCGGGGGTACCGCCCGATGAGCACCCGGTGACCGAAAGCGCGGCGATCAAACCGGTCGCCACGACGAGAGTTCCCCAGCGCCGGGGGCGGTGACTGCACGACCACACCGCCCCAATCTATGCAACACTGGCGGCCGTGATGGAGCGCTTCGGATTTTGCGAGTGTTGTCGGCCTTAACGCGCCGCCCTTGCCCAATCCGATCCCTTGTGGAGTGCTCCAATGTCTGTGTCTGTCGCCAGTTCTGTTGCGTTGCGTCCGCCGGCCGTCGCGTCGCCCTCCGCCGGGCCGACGCGGCTGCGGGTTCCCGACCTGCTGCATGCCACCGATCGAGCCGCCGACGATGTGCTCAGCGGCCGTTGCGACCACCTGCTGCCCGACGGCGGCGTACCGGACTCGCGGCGCTGGTTCACCCGCATCCACGGCGACGACGAACTGGACGTCTGGCTGATCAGCTGGGTTCCCGGTCACCCCACCGAACTGCACGACCACGGCGGGTCATTGGGGGCGCTTACCGTGGTGTCCGGATCGCTCAACGAATTCCGTTGGGATGGAACGAATTTACGGCGACGCCGGCTCGATGCCGGTGATCAGGCCGGCTTTCCACTGGGCTGGGTGCACGACGTGGTGTGGGCGCCCAGGCCGGTCGCGCGCCCGCTGTCGGCGGCCGGCACCGGAATCCAGCGCCCGGTGGCACCGACGCTGAGCGTGCACGCGTACTCGCCGCCGCTGAGCGCGATGTCGTACTACGAGGTCACCAAGAACAGCAGGTTGCGCCGCCAGCGCACCGAACTGACCGACCAACCGGAGGGGACGCAATGAGCCGTATCGACGTGGTCTTGAGATCCGCCCGCCGCCGTTTTCGGCGGCTGGGGGCCGCTGAGGTGCCCGATGCACTGCGGCGCGGGGCGGTGCTCGTCGACATCCGGCCGCAAGCGCAGCGATTCCGCGAGGGCGAGGTTCCCGGCGCGCTGGTGATCGAACGCAATGTCCTGGAATGGCGTTGCGACCCGACCAGTGACGCCCGCCTGCCCGAAGCCGTCGGCGACGACGTCGAGTGGGTGATCCTGTGTTCGGAGGGCTACACCTCCAGCCTGGCGGCGGCCGCGCTGCTCGACATCGGCCTGCACCGGGCCACCGACGTCGTCGGTGGCTATCACGCGCTGGCCGGCGCCGGTGTGCTCGCCGAATTGGCCGGCGATCCGGTCAGTCCGGAAGTGCTGGCGAACGCCGGGGCGCCCGCTCGCCGCTGGCTCTAATCGTTGGCGTGCAACAGCGGTCGCAGCCGCTCGGTCTTCTCCGGCGTCCACCCGGGCGGTGACAACACCGCTGCCCAGCCGTTGGCGACGTCGGCGACGTAGCGGTGGCCGTGGCCGTCGGGGACGTCCACGGCGACGGCCATATCCGCCGACACTTGCAGGAAAGTCACCACGGGGATCCACCGTGTTTGGGGCAGCACGTCATAGCCGCGCCCTTCGCGTAGCCAATCCGGTTCGCTGAACAACAGATCCGGCGTCCACCACGCGATCGGGTCGGACGCGTGCTGCAAATACACCACCCGCGGTGCATCCCACGGATCCTTCGGCCGGTCCAGATTGCTTGGGCGAGCGACGAATCGGACGTTGTGGCCGTCGTTGTAAATGGGCAGCCACTCCGGCGAGCCGGCGTCGCGGGTGGCGGTCAGGTCCGTCCAGATGGTGTTGTTGAACGTCGGGCCGCTGAACAGCGCGCCGTCGGTGCGGGCTAGGACGTTGTTGAGGCTCATGAACGGCGCCTCACCGCCGAACGAGCCCAGGCTCTCACCGAAGACCACGAGCTTGGGGCGGTGTCCCTCCGGCAGCTGCCGGATCAGTCTGTCTACGGCCTCGAACAATGCCTGGCCGGCGTGCCGGGCATTCTCCTTGTCCACCAAAAACGACAGCCAGCTCGGCAAGAACGAGTACTGCATGCTGACGATCGCGGAGTTGCCGTTGTACATGTACTCCAGTGCCGAGGCTTCGGCTTCGTTGATCCAGCCGGTGCCGGTAGTCGTTGCGACCGCGACGATCTCGCGCTGTAAGCCGCCTTCACGTTGCAGTTCGCGTGCCGCCAGCTCAGCAGTCGCGGTGATGCCATCGGCGGAATTCAGGCCGGCATAGGCGCGGATGGGCTCGGTGGCCGGGGCGCCGTTGAAGCTGGTCAGTTCGTCGAGTTTGGGACCGCCCTCGACGAAGATGCGGCCCTCGCGGCCCAACGACTCCCACGACACCAGCGATTGCGGCCCGCCCGACCGCAGCGGACTTTTCGGCGCCGCGGTCTCGGGATTCATCTCGTTGTTGGTCGCGGCGAACGTGTTGTTCATGGTGCGCATCGCGGACTTGAGCACGACGCCGTTAAGCAGGGTGATCGTCAACGTCACGAGCAGGGCCACCACAATGGTCACCGAGAGGCGAAACGGTGCGATCCGATCCAGTTGTCCCACAAGGAAACTGACCAGCACGCGGATGGCCTGGCCAATTTCGACGACGGTGAACAGCACGATGATGGACAGGACCGCGGCGATCGGGTAGTCGTACCAGTGCAGGTGCGCGACACCCATCAGGTCGCGCACGTCGTCCTGCCATACGTGGAACCGGATCGCCATCAGCACCTGGCCCACCACCGCGACCGGGATCAACACCTTCCATGCCCACCGCGGTGCCGGCGGGCTGTAGTTCTTGGTGCGCATGTAGCGCACCAGCCAGACCGAAAAGACGCCCAGCCCATAACCGATGGCGCCGGAGAAGCCGCTGACCAACGCCTGGAAAATCGCGCCGCGGGGCAGCAGTGACGGTGTCAGCGAGAACCAGATGAAGATAAGACCGACCGCGGTGCCGGTAAAGGTGTAGTGGCGCACCCAAAACGGCTTGGTCGCGATCTCGGCCAGCTCGTCGGTGCTGTCCGGCCCGGCTGCCGGTTCGGGTTCCGGTTCGGTGGCGACGCTCGTCGCTGCGGCGTCTCGGGGGTCCGAGAGTTTGTCTGCGCCGGCCGTCGATCCGTCGTCGGCCGCGGTCGCAGCACCTGACTCGCTCACGAGAGCATCTTAGCGATGCGTGAAGTTGGGATCCCGCTTCTCGACGAATGCCGCCATGCCCTCGGACTGGTCGTGGGTCGCGAAGGTGGAATGGAACAGCCTGCGTTCGTAGAGAAGTCCCTCGGCCAGGGTGGACTCGAAGGCACGGTTGACGGCTTCCTTGGCCATCCGCGACGCCGACAGCGACATCCGCGAAATCGTGGTGGCGACGGCCTTGGCCTCGCTCATCAGGTCGTCGGCCGGCACCACCCGCGACACCAGACCGCTGCGTTCGGCTTCTTCGGCGCCGATGGTGCGACCGGTCAGGATCAGGTCCATCGCCTTGGCCTTGCCGATTGCGCGGGTGAGACGCTGCGAACCGCCCATGCCCGGCAGCACACCCAGTTTGATCTCGGGCTGGCCGAATTTCGCGTTATCGGCCGCGATCAGCAGATCGCACATCATCGCCAGCTCGCAGCCGCCGCCGAGCGCGTATCCGGCCACCGCGGCGATCGTCGGCGTGCGCACGGCGGACAGCTTGCCCCAGGTGGCGAAGAAGTCCGAACCGAACGCGTCGGCGAAGCTCAGCCCGGCCATCTCCTTGATGTCGGCGCCCGCGGCGAAGGCCTTGCCGCCCGCGCCGGTGATGATGATCGCGCCGATGCCCGGATCGTTGTCGAATTCTGTTGCCGCGCCGGTGACTTCGATCATCACCTGGCTGTTGAGCGCGTTGAGCGCCTTCGGCCGGTTCAGCGTGATGGTCCCGACCCGCTCGTCGCGCTCGACCAAGATGGTTTCGTAGTTTGTTGGGGTTGTCCCGCTCATCCAAATCGCCTTTCTAGAAAGTCAAGTCGTCATCGACCGGCGCGAAATACGCCTCGATGTCGGCCGCGGAGACCGCGGCGAAGTCCGGCGGCGACCACTTCGGATTACGATCCTTGTCGATGATCTGTGCCCGAATGCCTTCCACCAGATCGTGTGAGTGTGCCGAGGCCGACGACACTCGATAGTCCTGCACCAGAACATCTTCCAGCGTTTCCATTTTCGCCGCCCTCCGCACCGCCTCCAGCGTCACCGACACCGCGATGGGGGATCGGGTGCCGATCAGATTCGCGGCGTCTTGCGCCGGCTCGGCGTCATGACGGCGCAGCGCCGCGAGAATGTCCTCGACGGTATCGCCGGCAAAACATTCGTCGATCCAATGGCGTTGCGCGACAAGCTCACTCGGTGGCGGCGCGGTGGCGTGGGCGGCCAGTGCACTCTCGATGCTTTCGTCGACGATCGCTTGGCGAAACGCCTCGAGTTGGCCGTGCGGGACGTAGTGATCGGCGAAGCCCAGCGCGATCGCGTCGGCCCCGGAGAACGGTGCGCCGGTCAGCGCGGCGTACAGACCGAGGGCGCCGGGCGCCCGGGACAGCAGAAACGCTCCGCCGACGTCGGGGATGAACCCGATGCCTACCTCCGGCATTGCCACCTTTGATGTTTCGGTGACCACGCGAACGCTGCCGTGGGCGCTGACGCCGACCCCGCCGCCCATCACGATGCCGTCCATCAACGACACGTACGGCTTGGCGAATCGCCCGATCTGACCGTTCAGCAGATACTCGTCGCGCCAGAATTTCCGCACCTCGACGCCGTCCTTGCGGGCGCTGTGATAGACCGCGACCACGTCGCCGCCGGCGCACAACCCGCGTTCGCCGGCACCGGACAGCACCACCGCGCGCACCGCGTCGTCGTTTTCCCAGCGCGTCAGCAGGGGGCTCAACACGTCGACCATCGTCTGATTGAGCGAATTGATTGCCTTGGGGCGGTTGAGCGTGATCAGGCCGACGCCATTGTCGACACGGGCCAGAATCTCGTCGGATTGCTCGGTCGCGCCTTCGGTCACTGGGCAGCCTCTCAGTCCGTTTCCGGGTCGCAATCTGTGCCCAGGGTGTCGCCGCGATGACTACCGGGCCTTGACCAGCAATCTAGATCGTGACAAGCGACGCGATGCCCGCGGGTAAGGATTATGTTTGAGCTTGGCGACAGGCGCCGGGCCCGGATATACCCTGAAAACACCAGTTCCGCTGGGAACCTGGGACGGCGACTGATCGTTGAGCAAGTGTTCGCACGACGCGAAGCCACAGTCTTAAGAGAGGATCCGACGGTGCGGGAGACCAGCAACCCGGTATTTCGTTCGCTGCCCAAGCAGAGCGGCGGATATGCGCAATTCGGCACTGGCGCGGCCCAGATGCAGCAGGGGTACTACCAAGCCGACCCTTACACGGCTCCCTACCAGGAGGCCAAGGCCACCCGCCCGGTGACCATCGACGACGTCGTCACCAAGACCGGCATCACGCTCGGCGTGCTGACCGTGTCGGCGATCGTCTCCTACTTCCTGGTGAGCAACAACCTCGCCCTGGCGATGCCGCTGACCCTGATCGGTGCGCTGGGCGGTTTCGTGCTCGTGATGATCGCGACGTTCGGCCGCAAGCAGGACAACCCGGGAATCGTGCTCAGCTACGCCGTCCTCGAGGGCCTGTTCCTCGGTGCGGTCTCGTTTGTCTTCGCCAACTTCCAGGTGTCGCACGTCAACGCGGGCGCGCTGATCGGTGAGGCGGTCCTGGGCACCTTCGGGGTGTTCTTCGGCATGCTCGTCGTCTACAAGACCGGCGCTATCCGGGTGACTCCGAAATTCACCCGCTGGGTGGTCGGCGCGATGTTCGGTGCGCTGGCCCTGATGATCGGCAACCTGGTGCTCGGCATGTTCGGTGTCGGTGGCGGAGCGGGCCTGGGCCTGCGCAGCGGTGGACCGCTGGCGATCCTGTTCTCGCTGGTCGTGATCGGCATCGCGGCGTTCAGCTTCCTGATCGACTTCGACGCGGCCGACCAGATGATCCGCGCCGGAGCTCCCGAGAAGGCGGCCTGGGGCATTGCGCTCGGCCTGACCGTGACGCTGGTCTGGCTGTACCTGGAGATCCTGCGTCTGCTCAGTTATCTGCAGAACGATTAGCTTCTCGTACGCAGAAAAGCCGGCTTGCCTTCGGGCGGGCCGGCTTTTTGCTGCGCTGGACCGCTCCTCGCCTAAACCGCTCCTGGCCGCATTGAGTGTGCGGCCACGTCGCCCTGGGCGCACATTCGCCGCCCAGGACGCACACTCGTCGCGGCAGACGAGCTCAGCAACGAGCTCGGAAAAGAGCTAGCTGAGTCGCTCGATCACCATCGCCATGCCCTGGCCACCGCCAACGCACATGGTCTCCAGGCCAAGCGTCTTGTCGTAGGTCTGCAGGTTGTTGATCAGCGTGGCGGCGATCCGGGCGCCGGTCATGCCGAACGGGTGGCCCAGCGCGATCGCGCCGCCGGAGACGTTCAGCTTGTCCTCGTCCATGCCCAGCTCCCGGGCCGAGCCCAGCACCTGCACCGCGAAGGCCTCGTTGATCTCGTAGAGGTCGATGTCGTTGATCGACATGCCCGCCCGAGCCAGCGCCTTCTTGGACGCCTCGATCGGGCCCAGCCCCATGATCTCCGGCGAGAGGCCGCTGACGCCGGTGGCGACGATGCGGGCCAGCGGCGTCAGGCCCAGCTCCTTGGCCTTGGTGTCGCTCATGATCACCAGCGCCGCCGCGCCGTCGTTCAGCGGACAAGCGTTGCCCGCCGTCACCGTGCCGTTGGGCCGGAACACCGGCTTGAGCTCGCTGATCTTCTCGTAGGTGGTGCCCGGTCGCGGACCGTCGTCGGTGCTCACCGTGGTGCCGTCGGGCAGGGTCACCGGCGAGATCTCCCGCTCGAAGAACCCGCTCTTGATCGCCTCCTCGGCGCGGTTCTGGCTGCGCACGCCCCAGTGGTCCTGGTCTTCGCGGCTCACGCCGGTCAGCAGTGCGACGTTCTCCGCCGTCTGCCCCATCGCGATGTAGACGTCGGGCAGGTTGTCGTCGGCGCGTGGGTCGTGCCACTCGTCGGCGCCGTTGGCGGCGGCCGCGGAGCGCTCCTGCGCCTCGTCGAACAGCGCGTTCTTGGTGTCCGGCCACGAGTCGGCGCTGCCCTTGGCGAAGCGGGACACCGTCTCCACGCCCGCGGAGATGAACACGTCGCCCTCACCGGCCTTGATCGCGTGGAACGCCATCCGGCTGGTCTGCAGGGACGACGAGCAATACCGGTTGACGGTGGTGCCGGGCAGGAAGTCGTAGCCCAGTTCGACGGCGACCACGCGCGCCAGGTTGAATCCCGCCTCACCGCCGGGCTGGCCGCAGCCCAGGATCAGGTCGTCGATCTGATGCGGGTTGAGCGCGGGGACCTTGTCGAGTGCGGCGCGCACCATCTGGGCGGCCAGGTCGTCGGGCCGCATGTTGACCAGCGACCCCTTCATGGCCCGCCCGATCGGCGAGCGGGCGGCGGAGACGATGACGGCTTCGGGCATGACGGTTCCCTTCAAGATGCTTCGCTCGCGTGAAAACGGGTGGCACACCCAACCCGGCGGGCTAAGGCAAATCTAGTCGGTGCCGATTCGTCAGTTCGACGACGGGGCGGCCTCGCTGGGCGACGGGCGTCGCCACAGCCGCGACATGGCGCTCAGCGGGGTGTGGCCGCCGCTGACCATGGGTGTCTCGGCGCGCGCGGCCAGGTTGAGCACTGGGCCCTCGATCTCTTGGCCCAGCGCATCGCAGAGCGCGACCAGCAGCTGCGCGGCGGCCAGGGCGTACGCGGTCGGCGAGGGATGGAAGCCGTCGGCGGAGAACATCAGTTCGGGAGTGGCCCGGAATTGGGGAGCCAGCAGGTGGGCCAGCGGCACCGGCACCCCGCCGGCGGATCGCACCGACGCGGTCTGTGCACGGGCGAGCTGTCGGGTCCGCGCGTGCGCCAGCGATCGCAGCGGCTGGGGGATCGCGGAGATCACGCCAAGATCCGGGCAGGTGCCGACGATCACCACCGCGCCACGCGAACGCAGCTTGCGCACGGTCCGGCCCAGCCGTCGGGCGGACTGGCTGATCCCGTTCAGGGCGGTGACGTCGTTGGCGCCGATCATCATCACGGCCGCGTCCGGCGGTGACCCGGCGACGAACATCGCATCGACCTGCCCGCTGACGCCCTTTGAGGTCGCGCCGACAATGGCCTTGGTGCTCAACCGAATACGCTTGCCGGTCTGTTCGGCGAGGCCACGCGCGATCAGCACACCCGGCACTTCCTCGGCGCTCGCGCAGCCGTACCCGGTGGCGGTCGAGTCGCCGAAGATCATCAGGTGCATGTCCGCGGACATGCCACGTTGCCACCGCTGCACCGGCCCGCCGCCCGGGCTGTACACGCCGTCGGCGCGCGGTGGGATGTCCCAGGCCCGGGGGATCACCGTGCGCGCGTGCGTCGCCTGGCCGACCAGGAGGTTTCGTGCGCCCAGATAGGCCGTACCTGTCGAGGCGACTGCGCCTGCCGTGGCCAGGGCGATTGTCGAAAGACGCGGCACCCGCACGGTCACGGGATCATTTTAGATCGGCTGTCGGGTTTGCGCGGACGGCCGACCAACAAAGCGGTCACGTTGTGAATCAGATGTGGTATCAAATCAGACTCTTCAAACGTTCCTTTAAGAAATGCCTGCGAAGCTAAGTTTAACGGGTTGGCTGAACGACTCGGCGCACCATTTGAACCGGGCGCTCGGTTTGCTCGTCACATGCTGTATCGCACTACAACGGCGTAGGAGTGTCGAGCATGACCGCACCCAGCAAGGTTTCCGGTGCACCCCGGAATGCCGCCCATCTTCGTGACCTGCTGAAGTCGCGCAGGGCCGAGGCGCGCAAATTCGCTATCAGCGACGGCGCACCGGTAGAAGTCCTCGAATCCGGCCCCAGCGTCCAGGGGCGGGTAGCCACGCTGGCCTCACGCGTGACGATTCGACCAATTCTGGCGGCCGGCAGCTACGCCCCCACGTTGCCGTGGCCGTGGGGTCTGATCGACCTCGCGGCCAGGGCGTTGCTGCCGGTGTCGGCCACCGTGCGTAACACCGTGAAGTTGCCCAACGCGTCGGCACAATTGGTCCGCGCTCCAGGAGTGCTGCCTGCGGACGGCACCCGGCGGGTCGTGCTCTACTTCCACGGCGGCGCGTTCTTGACCTGCGGAGCAAACTCTCACGGCCGCGTGGTCGAATCGATCTCCAAGTTTGCTGACTCGCCCGTTCTGGTGGTCAACTACCGCCTGTTGCCCAAGCATTCGATCGGTATGGCGGTGCGGGACTGTCACGACGGCTACCGCTGGTTGCGGCGGCGCGGCTTCCAGCCCGACCAGATCGTTCTCGCCGGCGACTCCGCCGGCGGCTACCTCGCGCTGACGCTGGCGCAGCGGCTGCAGGAGGAGGGCGAGGAGCCTGCGGCGCTGGTGGCGATCTCGCCACTGCTGCAACTGGCAAAGGAATACAAGCAAACGCATCCCAATATCAAGACCGATGCGATGTTCGGAGCAAAGGCATTCGACGCACTCGTCGAATTGGTTGCTAGCGCGGCGAGGAAGTACATCGTCGACGGCAAGCCCGAGGAGATCTACGAACCCCTCGACCACATCAAGCCCGGCCTTCCGCGCACGCTGATCCACGTGTCGGGGTCCGAGGTGCTGCTGCACGACGCGCGGTTAGCGGCGAGCCGGCTGGCGGCCGCCGGGGTACCGGCCGAGGTACGGGTCTGGCCCGGCCAGGTTCACGATTTCCAGCTGGCGGCGCCGCTGGTGCCCGAGGCCGTTCGTTCGCTGCGCCAAATCGGCGAGTACATCCGCGAAGCCACCGGCTAGTCGTTCGGTTCCGCACGGCCGGCCCGGAGACCTATTGCACCGAGAGCGGGTGTGCGCGGCCAGAAATCGCCTGAGACGATAAGCGCATGCGAATTGCGCAGCACATCAGTGACATCATCGGCGGCACGCCACTGGTTCGCCTGAACTCCGTCATCCCCGCCGGTGCTGGCACGGTTGCGGCAAAGGTCGAGTACCTCAACCCCGGCGGTAGCTCCAAGGACCGCATCGCGGTGAAGATGATCGACGCCGCCGAGTCCGCCGGTCTGCTCCAGCCGGGCGGCACGATCGTCGAACCCACCTCGGGCAACACCGGTGTCGGGCTGGCGCTGGTGGCCCAGCACCGCGGCTACAAGTGCGTGTTCGTCTGCCCCGACAAGGTCAGCGAGGACAAGCGCAACGTGCTGATCGCGTACGGCGCGGAGGTCGTGGTGTGCCCGACGGCGGTGCCGCCGGAGCACCCGGACAGCTACTACAGCGTCTCCGACCGGCTGGTTCGCGAGATCGACGGCGCCTGGAAGCCCGACCAGTACGCCAACCCGCAGGGCCCGGCCAGCCACTACGCGACCACCGGTCCCGAGGTGTGGGCCGACACCGACGGCAAGGTCACCCACTTCGTCGCCGGCATCGGCACCGGCGGGACGATCACCGGCGCGGGCCGCTACCTCAAAGAGGTGTCCGCCGGCCGGCCAGAAGGACCGGTGCGCATCATCGGCGCGGACCCCGAAGGGTCGGTGTATTCGGGCGGCACCGGCCGGCCCTATCTGGTGGAAGGCGTCGGAGAGGATTTCTGGCCCGCCGCGTATGACCCGACGGTGCCCGACCAGATCATCGCCGTATCCGACTCCGACTCGTTCGACATGACCCGGCGGCTGGCCCGGGAAGAAGCCATGCTGGTCGGCGGCTCGTGCGGGATGGCCGTGGTGGCCGCGGCGAAGGTGGCCGAGGAAGCCGGGCCCGACGCACTCGTCGTCGTGTTGCTTCCGGACGGCGGCCGAGGCTACATGTCGAAGATCTTCAACGACGCGTGGATGTCGTCGTACGGCTTCCTGCGCACCCGCCTCGACGGCTCGACGGAACAGCCCACCGTCGGCGACGTGCTGCGCGGAAAGTCGGGTGCGCTGCCGGACCTGGTCCACACCCACCCAACCGAGACGGTGCGCGACGCCATCGGCATTCTGCGCGAGTACGGGGTGTCCCAGATGCCCGTGGTCGGCGCCGAGCCCCCGGTGATGGCCGGTGAGGTCGCCGGCAGTGTCTCGGAGCGCGAACTGCTTTCGGCCGTCTTCGAGGGCCGCGCCAAATTGGCCGACGCCGTCTCCCAGCACATGAGCCCGCCGTTGCCGATCATCGGTGCCGGCGAGCTGGTCAGCGCGGCCGGAAAGGCGCTGCGCGACTGGGATGCGCTGATGGTCGTCGAGGAGGGCAAACCCGTCGGGGTCATCACCCGATACGACCTGTTGGGCTTTCTGTCGGATGGCCCCCGGGTACAGGCAGGGCGACGTTAACGGCGCGTGTCCGCGGCCTCCGCGACAGGTGGCTTCTCAGGTACTGTAATGCGGCTAGTTCAGCTAACCCGCCGTGGAAGGTTGCACCATGACCGATCAGCCGCCGCCCTCTTCGCCGCCTGAACCACCCGGTGGCTACGAACCGGCCTCTGGCGGGTATGAACCCGCTCCTTCCGCTCAGGGTGGTTCTTGGCAGCGCCCGGACCGGTGATCCGGGCGCTGCCGACGGACTCCTACACGCCGTGGATCACCCGGGTGCTGGCGCTGCTGATCGACTACCTGCCGTACGCGATCGTGCAGGGCATCGGCACCGGGATCATGTACGCCACCCAGCAGTCGTCCTGCGTCACCGACATCACCCAGTACGACGTCAGCCAATACTGCGTAAGCCAGCCCTCGACGATCGGCCAGCTGGCGCAATGGTTGGCGACGCTCGCGGGCTTGGCGTACTGGCTCTGGAACCGGGGCTACCGCCAGGGCACCACCGGCTCGAGCCTGGGCAAGTCCGTCATGAAGATCAAAGTGGTCAGCGAGACGACCGGAGCGCCGATCGGCTTCGGGATGTCCGTCGTGCGTGACCTCGCCCACTTCGTCGACGCCGTCATCTGCTTCATCGGATTCCTGTTTCCGCTCTGGGACGCCAAGCGGCAGACCATCGCTGACAAGATCCTGACGACCGTGGTGCTGCCGATCTGACGGGTCAGACCGAGCCCATTTGCATAACCGCACTCGGCGCAATCCGTGGCGCTCACTAGGCTGAACGGCGATGAGCGAAAACCCGAACGGACACCACGCAATCAAGGGACTGGCCACCAAAGCCATCCACGCCGGCTACCGCCCGGATCCCGCGACGGGGGCAGTGAACGCTCCGATCTACGCCAGCAGCACGTTCGCCCAGGACGGCGTCGGCGGTTTGCGCGGCGGGTTCGAATACGCGCGCACCGGCAACCCGACCCGGGCCGCGCTGGAAGCCTCGCTGGCGGCCCTGGAAGGCGATGAAGGCGGTGCCTTCGGACGGGCGTTCAGCTCCGGCATGGCCGCCACCGACTGTGCCCTGCGCGCCATGCTGCGGCCCGGCGATCATCTGGTCATCCCGAATGACGCCTACGGCGGCACATTCCGCTTGATCGACAAGGTCTTCACGCAGTGGAACGTCGGGTACACGCCGGCAGCGCTGTCCGACCTCGACGCCGTGGCGGCCGCGATCACGCCGCAGACCCGGCTGATCTGGGTGGAAACACCGACGAACCCGCTGCTGTCCATCGCCGACATCGCGGCCATCGCCGACATCGGCAAGCGGCATTCGGCAAAAGTTTTGGTGGACAGCACCTTTGCTTCGCCAGCGCTGCAGCAGGCGTTGACGCTGGGCGCCGACGTCGTGCTGCACTCGACGACCAAGTACATCGGTGGCCACTCCGATGTGGTGGGTGGCGCATTGGTCACCAACGACAAGGCGCTCGACGACGCCTTCGGCTTTCTGCAAAACGGGGCCGGCGCGGTGCCGGGCCCGTTCGACGCCTACCTGACGATGCGCGGCCTCAAGACGCTAGTGCTGCGGATGCAGCGGCATAGCGAAAACGCTTTGGCCGTAGCGGAATTCCTCGCCGGCCACCCGTCGGTGAGTGCGGTCCTCTACCCGGGCCTGCCCACCCATCCCGGGCACGACGTCGCCGCGCGGCAGATGTCAGGTTTCGGCGGCATGGTGTCGGTGCGCATGCGCGGCGGCCGGGCGGCGGCCGAAAAGCTCTGTGCCGCCACCGAAGTGTTCATCCTGGCGGAATCACTGGGTGGGGTCGAGTCGCTGATCGAGCACCCGAGCGCGATGACGCACGCCTCAACGGCCGGGTCGCAATTGGAAGTTCCCGATGACCTGGTTCGGCTGTCGGTGGGTATCGAAGATGTCAACGACCTGCTGGCCGACCTGGAACAAGCCCTCGGCTAGTTCGCCGCGCAATCAGTCGTGGTACGGCTCGGCGCTCACCAGCGTGACCTTGACGGTGTTGCCGTTGGGCACGGTGTAGCTGCGCGTCTCGCCGACCTTGGCGTCGATCAGGGCCTCACCCAGGGGCGACTTGGGTGAGTACACCTCGAGCTTGCCGTCCTTGACGCCCTCCTGGCGGGTGGCGATCAGGAAGGTCTCGGTGTCGGACTTGTCGCCGTCGTAGTAGACCTTGACCACCGAACCGGGCAGCG
This sequence comes from Mycobacterium ahvazicum, assembly GCF_900176255.2. Lineage (GTDB taxonomy): Bacteria > Actinomycetota > Actinomycetes > Mycobacteriales > Mycobacteriaceae > Mycobacterium > Mycobacterium ahvazicum. The sequence goes on along the minus strand of NZ_FXEG02000005.1, from coordinate 170,687 downwards.
CGATACCGGACTGCTTGGGCGCCTCGCCGACTTTGGCGTTGTTGAGCAGGTCCTGGAGCTGGCGAATTCGCGCCTCCTGCTGACCCTGCTCTTCGCGGGCGGCGTGGTAGCCGCCGTTCTCCCGCAGATCGCCTTCCTCGCGGCGGTCGTTGATTTCCGCGGCGATGACGGGACGATTCGCGATCAGCTGATCAAGCTCAGCCTTCAGCCGGTCATGTGATTCCTGGGTCAGCCAGGTCACCTGAGTGTCCGTCATCGTGTCGTGCTCCTCGTCGTATTTCTCCGCGTAACCGCGTGAGCTTCTGAACTCCGGTAAAGGGAGTGTCTGTGTCCCGCCCCGTGCTGCCGTGCCGTTGTGCTCACGGCCGCTAATGCAGCAATACACGGTCCCGGGAGGAACCGTGCATTCATCCATGTTACCACCGTGGAAACAGCCGATGACGTCATTTGAGCTTCGCCTTTGTGTCCGGTCAGGCTGCGCGCAGGTAGCCGGGCACGTCGGTGCCGCATCCGTAAATGTCCGCCATCGCCGGTGGTTGTGAGGACTTGACCGTCGTCGTGACTTGCACCGTGGCCTGCGCGGACGGCCCGACCAGTAGCTCGCGTCGGCCCGTCTCGCTGCCGTCCTTCGCGCGGACCCGCACGATGCAGTCCACCGGCCGCGACGGATCAGATCGCGTCACGCTGATCGTGACCGACGCCGTTTCCTGGTCGACCACCTGGTAACCGGCCAGCGAACCCGAGACATCGCTGGTTCCCAGCCGTTGGTAGCCGACGACCGCGATGCCGATACCGGCCGCGAGAACCAGCACACCCAGCGCGATCGCGACCCGGCGCCGCGAGACCGCAGACAGGCGCGCGCGCCCGTAGCGAGCCTCGGGGCGGGGAATGGAAGTCTGGGTCATGGCTGTTTCACGGGTGGGCTTATGTGCTGCCGGAGGACGGCCGACAGCATGCAACATCGGGAAACTGGAATTATAGGGTCCTTATAGGCTCGAGGGGAGACCAGCGGACCGACAAGGGGACACGTGAGCGAACTGCGGTTGATGGCGGTGCACGCACACCCCGACGACGAATCCAGCAAGGGTGCGGCCACACTCGCCCGGTATGCCGACCAGGGTCACCGCGTGCTGGTCGTGACGTTGACCGGTGGCGAGCGCGGCGAGATCCTCAACCCGGCGATGGACCTGCCCGACGTGCAGGAGCACATCGCCGAGATTCGCCGCGACGAGATGGCCAAGGCCGCCGAGATCCTCGGCGTCGAGCACACCTGGCTCGGCTTCGTCGATTCCGGTCTGCCCAAGGGTGATCCGCCGCCGCCGCTGCCCGACGGCTGCTTCGCGCTGGTGCCGTTGGAGGAGTCCGTCGAGGCGCTGGTGCGCGTCGTCCGCGAGTTCCGTCCGCATGTGATCACCACCTACGACGAAAACGGCGGCTACCCGCATCCGGATCACATTGCCTGCCATCAGGTTTCGGTCGGCGCCTACGAGGCGGCCGGCGATCATGCCCGATTCCCGGACGCCGGTGAGCCCTGGGCGGTGTCCAAGCTGTACTACGTCCACGGCTTCGTGCGACAGCGGATGCAGCTGCTGCACGACGAGGCGATCAAGCACGGTCACGAACCCCCGTTCCAGAAGTGGCTCGAGTACTGGAAACCCGAGCACGATCCGTTCGAGTCCCGGGTGACCACGCGGGTCGAGTGCTCGGAATACTTCAGCCAGCGCGACGACGCGCTGCGCGCGCATGCCACCCAGATCGACCCGAAGGCAGACTTCTTCGCCGCCCCGATCGCCTGGCAGCAGCGGCTGTGGCCGACTGAGGAATTCGAGTTGGCGCGCTCGCGGGTGCCCATCCGTTTGCCCGAGGACGATCTGTTCAGCGGAATCGAGAATCACTCGTGAGACACCTTTTGCTCACGGTGATCGCTGACGGGACACCCCAGCACACCGGGCCCGACTTCGGCAAGGCCAGTCCGATCGGGTTGCTGGTCGTCGTGCTGCTGTTGATCGCCACCTTATTTCTGCTGCGATCGATGAACAAGCAGCTCAAGAAGGTGCCCGAGTCGTTCGACCCCAAGCATCCCGAGCCCGATCAGGCGGCCGACGAGGGCACCGACACCGTCGGGCCACCCCGCGACGAGGCGACGGGGCCGGCGAACGGGTCGGTGTCAGGACCCGGCGATGAGCCCGGCTGAATCGTCGTCGGTCAATACTCTCGGGCTGGCTACCAGCCCTTATTTGCGTCAACACGCCGACAACCCGGTGCACTGGCAGCAGTGGACTCCCGAAGCGATGGAAGACGCCGCGCAACGCGATGTGCCGATCCTGCTGTCGATCGGCTACGCCGCGTGTCACTGGTGTCATGTGATGGCCCACGAATCGTTCTCCGACGACGAGGTGGCGGCGGCGATGAACGCGGACTTCGTCTGCGTCAAGGTCGACCGCGAGGAACGCCCGGACATCGATGCGGTCTACATGAACGCGACCGTCGCGCTCACCGGGCACGGCGGTTGGCCGATGACGTGTTTTTTGACCCCGGACGGGCGGCCCTTCTTCTGCGGCACCTACTACCCGAAAGACGGTTTTCTGCAACTTCTTTCGGCTGTCACCGAAACCTGGCGGCAACGCCGCGGCGAGGTCGAGGAGGCATCCGACCACATCGCCGGTGAGTTGCGCAAGGTGTCCGGGGCCCTGGTGGGGCTGCCCTCTGCAGGCCCGGACGTCGACCCGGCACTGTGTGATCACGCGGTCGCGGCGGTGCTGGGCGAGCAGGACACGGCGCACGGCGGGTTCGGGGGCGCGCCGAAGTTCCCGCCGTCGGCGGTTCTGGAGGCACTGCTGCGCAATTACGAGCGCACCGGGTCGTCGTCGGCGCTGGAGGCCGTCGAACGCACCGGCAATGCGATGGCGCGCGGCGGCATCTACGACCAATTGGCCGGGGGATTTGCCCGCTACAGCGTCGACAACGCTTGGGTAGTACCGCATTTCGAGAAGATGTTGTACGACAACGCGCTGCTGTTGCGCGCCTACGCGCACTGGGCCCGGCGCACCGGCGATCCGTTGGCCCGCCGGGTCACCGCGCAGACCGCGCGATTCATGCTCGACGAATTGGCCGACGGCGACATGTTCGCCTCGTCGCTGGACGCCGACGCCGACGGCCTCGAGGGATCCACCTACGTCTGGACGCCGCAGCAGTTGACCGAGGTGCTCGGTCCCGACGACGGCCCTTGGGCCGCTGAGGTTTTCGCGGTCACCGAGTCCGGGACTTTCGAACACGGCACGTCGGTGCTGCAGTTGCCCGGCGATCCCAACGATCCGCAGCGCGCCGAACGTGTGCGGGCCGCGCTGCTGGCCGCCCGGCACACCCGAGCCCAACCCGGTCGCGATGACAAGGTCGTGACGTCGTGGAATGGCCTGGCGATCACCGCGCTGGCCGAGGCCAGCGTGGCCCTGGCAGACCCCGAGTTGGCCCGGGCGGCGCGGCGGTGCGCGACGGCGTTGCTCGACCTGCATGTGGTCGGCGGCCGGCTGCGGCGGGCCAGCCTCGGCGGGGCGGTCGGCGAGAGCGCGGCCATCTTGGAAGACCACGCGATGCTGGCCACCGGGCTGCTGGCGCTGTATCAGCTGACCGTCGAGGACGTGTGGCTGACGGCGGCGTGCGAGTTGCTCGACACCGCGTGCGAGCATTTCGCCGATCCGCAGCGACCCGGCCGCTGGTATGACACGGCCGACGATGCCGAGCAGCTGATGCTGCGCCCGGCCGACCCGCTGGACGGGGCAACCCCGTCGGGCGCGTCGACGATCACCGAGGCGCTGCTGACCGCGGCGCATCTGGTCGGCAGTGTCGACGCACCGCGCTACCTGCGAGCGGCGACCGAGGCGCTGGCCGCGCACTCGGTACTGCTGGCCAAGGCCCCGCGGTCGGCCGGGAATTGGATTTCGGTGGCCGAGGCCGCGGTCCGGGGCCCGCTGCAGATCGCGATCGCGTGCCACTCGCCGCGGTCACCCCTGCTGATCGACGCCCGCCGGCTCGCACCCGGCGGGGCGATCGTGATGGGCGGAAAGATGGACTCGTCGGCGCTGTTGGTCGGCCGGGACCGGGTGCGCGGCGCCGACGCCGCCTACGTGTGCCGCGGCCGGCTCTGCGATCTGCCGGTGACCCGGTCGGCCGACCTGGCCGCGGCACTGGCCTCGCCCGCGCGGTAGCGCCTCAGAACACCACGAACCACATCGCGATGTAGTGGCAGATCGCCGCTACCGCGGTGCAGGCGTGGAAGAACTCGTGGTATCCGAACGTCGACGGCCACGGGTCGGGCCAGCGCAGCGCGTAGAGGATGCCGCCGATGCTGTACAAGGCGCCGCCGACGAACAGCAGCACCATCGCGGCCACCCCGGCGTTGTGCAGGATCTCGCCGGTGTACCAGACCGCCACCCAGCCCAGCAGGATGTAGAGCGGCACCCCGACCCAGCGCGGCGCCGACGGCCACAGCATTTTCAGCAGGATCCCGGCCGCCGCGCCGCCCCACACAATCCAGAGCACCACGTGCCCGTCGTGTGGCGACAGCGCCAGCAACGCGAACGGCGTATAGCTACCGGCGATGAACACGAAGATCATCGAATGGTCGGCCCGCTTCATCCACTTGGTGGCGGTGGCCGACTTCCAGTGCACGCGGTGATACGTCGCGCTGACGGTGAACATGATGATGGTTGCGAAGGTGTAGAGCAGCGTCGCCAGCCCGGCCCGGGTGGACCCCACCGCCCAGGACACCGCGACCAGCGATGCGCCCGCGAAGACGGCGGTGCCGGCGGAATACACGTGGATCCAGCCGCGGAAGCGCGGCTTGGTCAGCACCCGGGTGACGCCGTCGACGAGCTGCTGCGCGGCGTTGGCCGCGTGTCCCTGCGATTCGGGCTGCGGCGGGGCGGCCGTGCGGGTCTCGGTCCTCATATCGGTCAACGTTAGCGTTCGCGGCCGGAAGGCGATCTGTGACTTGCGCCGAGATCGCCGGAAATTCCGCTCCGGAATCGGCTGCCGCTCACAGTAGGGTGGATCCTCGTGGAGATCATTCCGCCGCGGCTCAAAGAGCCGTTGTATCGGGTGTACGAGCTGCGGCTGAAGCAGGAACTGGCCGGCTCGAAATCCGAGCTACCGCGGCACATCGCCGTGCTGTGCGACGGCAACCGGCGATGGGCGCGCGACGCGGGATACGACGACGTCAGCTTCGGCTACCGGATGGGCGCGGCCAAGATCGCCGAGATGCTGCGATGGTGCCAGGAAGCCGGCGTCGAGATGACCACGGTCTACCTGCTCTCCACCGAAAACCTGCAACGCGATCCCGATGAGCTGGCCGGGCTGATCGAAGTCATCACCGATGTCGTCGAGGAGATCTGCGCGCCGGCCAACCGGTGGAGCGTGCGCACGGTCGGCGACCTGGAACTGCTCGGTGACGAGCCGGCCCGCCGGTTGCGCGACGCGGTCGAATCCACGCCCAGCGTCGCGCCGTTTCACGTCAATGTCGCGGTCGGCTACGGCGGGCGCCAGGAGATCGTCGGCGCGGTGCGCGCGTTGTTGAGCAAGAAACTCGCCAATGGCGCCACGGCTGAGGAGCTCGTCGAGGCGGTGACGGTCGACGCCATCTCCGAGAACCTCTACACCTCCGGGCAGCCCGACCCCGATCTGGTGATCCGCACCTCGGGCGAGCAACGGCTGTCCGGATTTCTGCTCTGGCAGAGCGCCTATTCGGAGATGTGGTTCTGTGAAACGCACTGGCCGGCGTTTCGTCGGGTCGACTTCCTGCGTGCGCTGCGCGATTACAGTCTGCGCAATCGCCGGTACGGCAAGTAGGGCTTAAGCCGCAGGTCGCCGGCATGCCACACTGGGGAGATGGCTGCGCTGTCGGCGGTGGTGTTCACGCTGAGCGCCTGGCTGGGCCTGTATCTGGCGGCCCGTGATCCGCGCAAACCGGTCCTGGTGTTGGCGGCGATCGGGCTGTGCGGGTTTGCGCTTGTGGTGGCGCTGGACGCGGTGCGGACCGCCAGCCCCGCGTCGGCGCAGCTGCTCAGCCGCGTCGAGATCTACCTGGCGACCGTGCCCGGCGTGGCGTGGTTCGCGGTGCTCGTCGAGCTGTCCCGGCCCAGCGACGGCTGGCGGGCTCGTACCCGCGAGCTGCTGCTGGTGGCCGGGGTCGCCGCGCTGACCCTGTGCGGGGCGATGCTGGCCGGAAGCGTGGACGGCCCGCTGCGGCCGGGGCACTGGCTGATGTTCGCGGTGATCTCGGTGTCCACCCTGGGCGCGATGGTTGTCGCGCTGCGCCGACCGCGACGGCCGCGGCCGGCCGTGGGGCTCGCCATCACCGCGACCCTGTTCTTCGCGCTGGGCAACGCCATCCTGATCATTCCGCTGGGCCTGGTGCCCAGCTGGGTTGCGCTGGCGTCGACGAGCTGCGACGTCCTCGGGCTCGGGATCGCCGTCGCCCTGTGGGATGCGTTCGACGAGGGCCAGGCGTTGCGCGCCGACATGCTGCGATCGTTCGCCGGTTCGGTGGCGGTGGCGGCGCTGTTCGGCGGCCAGGCGCTGATCGGGCTGGCGGTGACCCGCGACGACCCCGCCGCGCAGACCGCGCTGACCGTGCTGCTGTTCACCAGCGTGGCGGTGGCGATCACCGTGCAAGTGCTCGCCGATCCGCTGGCCGGGGTGCTCGACCGGCTGGCGTTCTCGAAATCGCCCGCGCTGCGGGCGGATCGGGCCGCGCTGCGGCATACCGGGGCGGCGTTGCCACTGCGCCAGGAGCATCCGCTCGCGGACGTCGACGACGTCACGTTCGTCAGGCTCACCCGCCGCGCCCTGGGGCACTACGGCGATCTGAGCAAGCTGGTCGCGAGTCCGCTGACGGCGCTGCCGGTGATCGACGAGCGGCTGGCTGCCCGCGGCGCACCCGACCATCCCGTCGAGCGCGCCAACGAGCTCAAAGCCGTGCTCGCCGACGGCATTTCGCGGTTGAAGCCGCGTGACGGCGGCGATTTCGGAACCACCGAAGAGTGGCGGTACTACAACTCGCTGTATTTCCCGTACGTCGTCGGGGTGCGCGCCTACGCGCAGAACGCCACCGCCTCGGGCCTGGATCCGACCGCGCGACAGGCCTGGCAATGGTTCGTCACCGAGGTCCCGCAGCGTTCGCTGCACAACTGGCAAAACGCCGCGGCCCGGCTCATCGCCGCCGATCTGCGCGGGCGTGTCGCCGTCCCAAGCGATTAGCTCGACACCTCGTTTCTGCCCAATCTGTACAGCCTTCTTCGTTTCCCGGATGACAACGCCGGTTGTTATGGCGACGTGCGCCATCTTCGGGTGAACTGGCAACGAATACGGGTAGGTGCGGCCGGATGGCCGCGCCCACACCATTTGAGTCTGCAAGGGGGACTTATGTTTTCGCCAACACTTCCGCCCGCCCAATTCGCGCGGGGCCTTGAATTCGCCCGCCATCACGTCGGTCAGCTCTACCAGCGCATGGTCCCGCCGCAGGCCGCGATGATGGAAATGATCACGAATGCCTGGGCCGCGCAAGCGATTACCGCTGCGGCCGATCTCGGCATCGCCGATGCGCTGGCCAAGAGGCCGTTGAACGTCGACGAGTTGGCCGATGCGGTCGATGCGGATGCCGACACCGTCAGTCGTCTGCTGCGGGCGCTGATCTCACGTGGCATATTCCGCCGTCGCCGCGACGGACGTTACGACCTCACCCCGCTGGCGGACACGCTGCGCACCGACAGTGACGGGTCGCTGCGCGCATTCGCGCGCTTCGTGGGATCACCACAGGAACGCGAGCATTGGAGCCGCCTCACGGACTCGATTCGCACCGGCCGGGCTGTCATCCCGGAACTGCGCGGCAAGCCCGCCTTCGAATACATCGTGGGGGAGCCCGAACTCGACGCGATCTTCAACGACGCCATGACCGACCTCTCCGAACTTGAAATCCCGCCGGTCGTCGCGGGCTACGACTTCAGCCGTTGCGGGACGATCGTCGACGTCGCAGGTGGACATGGCCGGCTGCTCGCCGCGATCCTGAACGCCACACCACAAGCCCGGGGCATCCTGTTCGACCAACCACACGTTGTTTCGGGTGCCCCGGCATTGCTCGAGGAGCACGGTGTCGCGGATCGCGTCAAGCTGGTCGAAGGCTCTTTCTTCGAATCGGTCGCCGACGGTGGCGACGCCTACCTGCTCAAGCACATCATCCACGACTGGCCCGACGACGAGGCCGTGCGGATTCTCCGCAACATCCGCAACGCCGCCGGGGTGGGAAAGCAGGTCTTGATCCTGGAATTCGTGATGCCGCGGCACGGCCGTGAATTCCCAGGCAACTGGCTGGATTTGGAGATGCACATCGCGGCGGGCGCTCGCGAGCGCACCGCGGCCCAATACGGCCGGCTGCTGAGCCGCGCCGGTTTCCGGCTGACGCGGGTGGTCGAAACAGCCTCATCGCTGAGCATCGTCGAAGCGGTCGCCGTGTAAAGCCACATTCGCCGCCGAGCACGGGAATACCTGGCGGTAATCCCTGGTCATTTCTTCCGTGGCAGGAGTTGGCAGTGCCACGCGTCGATATGGCAGTGCTCCGGCGGGACGCTCGAACCAGTTCGACACAAACCGTCATCGCAAGGAGTAAGCCAATGTCCGCTATCACCGGTATGCCGACCAGACCCCTGTACGACGCGACCGACTCGCTGTTGCGCTTCGCGATGCGTGCAGATGCCACTTTGACGGGACTGTGCGGTCTCGCCATCGCCTTGATCGCAGACCTGAGCTCCAACCTGGAATACGGCATCGGCGCCCTGTTCCTGCTGTACGGCCTGGTGGTGTACGGCCTGACGGGCCTGCCCGACCTGCGCGGAGCCGGCGTCGGCGTCGTCGTCGCGAACATCGTGGTCGCGCTCGGCTGCGCCGTGGCCGTCGAAGCGGTGCCGATGACCGCGACCGGGGTAGCCGCGACGCTGGCCATCGGCGTCTACGCCGCGGCCTTTGCCTGGCTGCAATACCTGGGGGTGCGTCGATTGCCCGCGTAGGCGCCGTTTCCGGACTCTCGGTGGCGTCAGAGCTTGCGCAGCCGTAACCGGTTGATGGAGTGGTCGGCGTCCTTGCGCAGCACCAGGGTGGCGCGGGGACGGGTAGGCAGAATGTTCTCGACCAGATTGGGCCGGTTGATCGAGCGCCAGATCTCGCGGGCGGCGGCGACCGCCTTGGTGTCGTTGAGGGCCGAGTAGTGATGGAAGTGCGATGCCGGATCGGCGAAGGCCGTGCTGCGCATCGCCAAGAACCGGGAGACGTACCACTGTTCGATGTCTTCGATCCGGGCGTCCACGTAGAGCGAGAAGTCGAACAGGTCCGACACCATCAGGGTCGGACCGGTTTGCAAGACGTTGAGGCCCTCCAGGATCAGGATGTCCGGATGGCGGACCACGTGTTTGGCTCCCGCGATGATGTCGTAGCGCAGGTGTGAGTACACCGGCGCACACGCGTAGTCGGAGCCCGATTTGACCGAGGTGACGAACCGCATCAGCGCCCGGCGGTTGTAGCTCTCCGGAAAGCCCTTGCGGTGCATCAGGTTTCGCCGGTCCAGCTCGGCATTCGGGTAGAGGAAGCCATCGGTGGTCACCAGGTCGACGCGCGGGTGGTGATCCCATCGCGCCAGCAACGCCTGCAGCACGCGCGCGGTCGTGGACTTCCCGACCGCCACACTGCCGGCCACGCCGATGATGAACGGCACCGGCCGGTCGGGGTTCTGCTGCGGTTCACCGAGGAATTCCGCAGTGGCAGCGAACAATCGCTGCCGCGCCGCGACCTGAAGGTGGATGAGCCGGGCCAGTGGCAGATACACCTCTTCGACCTCGAGGAGGTCGATCTGCTCGCCGAGACCACGCAGACCGACAAGCTCCTCTTCAGTGAGGGCCAGCGGCGTCGACATACGCAACGCGCGCCACTGCTTTCGGTCGAACTCCACATATGGGCTCGGCTCGCTCAGCCGGGGCATAGTGCCAGTGTGGCAGGGACGATCCCGCGCCAGACGGCTGGGCTGGTAAACGGCATGGATCGCGGACCGGACGGGTGCTGGGCCAACCGCTGACCACGCCGGCGTTGCCGGCCGACTAGTCTCGTTCGCATGTCAGCCGACTCGACCCACACCGCCATCTCCACCACGTCACCGGGCGCCGAATACGCCGACACCGCGACCGCCGCCTACCGAGCCGCACTGCAGGTGGTCGAGTCCGTCGAACCCCGCATCGCCGCGGCGACGCGCAAAGAGCTCGCTGACCAACGTGATTCGCTGAAGCTGATCGCCAGCGAGAACTACGCGTCGCCCGCGGTGCTGCTGACGATGGGGACCTGGCTGTCGGACAAGTACGCCGAGGGCACCATCGGGCACCGGTTCTACGCGGGTTGTCAGAACGTCGACACCGTGGAAAGCGTCGCCGCCGAGCACGCCCGTGAGCTGTTCGGTGCGCCCCATGCCTACGTGCAGCCGCACTCGGGCATCGACGCCAACCTCGTTGCCTACTGGGCGATCCTGGCTACCCGGGTCGAGGCGCCGGGTCTGGCCGAGCTCGGCGCCAAGCACGTCAACGACTTGTCGGAGGCGGACTGGGAGCAGCTGCGCGCCAAATTGGGCAATCAGCGGCTGCTGGGCATGTCGCTGGATGCCGGCGGCCATCTCACGCACGGCTTCCGGCCCAACATCTCCGGCAAGATGTTTCACCAGCGCAGTTACGGCACCGATCCCGACACCGGGTTCATCGACTACGGCGCCGTCGCGGCCGCTGCGCGTGAGTTCAAGCCGCTGATCCTGGTGGCGGGCTACTCGGCCTACCCGCGCCGGATCAATTTCGCGACGATGCGGGAGATCGCCGACGAGGTCGGCGCCACCCTGATGGTGGACATGGCGCATTTCGCCGGCCTGGTCGCGGGCAAGGTGTTCACCGGCGACGAGGATCCGGTGCCGCACGCCCATGTCACGACGACGACGACCCACAAGTCATTGCGCGGTCCCCGCGGCGGCCTCATCCTCTGCCAACCCGAATACGCCGACGCCGTCGACAAGGGCTGCCCGATGGTGCTGGGTGGGCCGCTGTCGCACGTGATGGCGGCCAAGGCCGTCGCGCTGGCTGAGGCGCGGCAGCCCGCGTTCCAGGCCTACGCGCAGCGGGTCGCCGACAACGCCCAGGCGCTGGCCGACGGCTTCCTCAAGCGCGATGCCCGGCTGGTCACCGGGGGCACCGACAACCACATCGTGCTGCTCGACGTCACCTCGTTCGGCCTGACCGGGCGTCAAGCCGAGTCGGCCCTGCTCGACGCCGGCGTGGTGACCAACCGCAACGCCATTCCGGCCGACCCGAACGGCGCCTGGTACACCAGCGGGATCCGGCTCGGCAGCCCGGCGCTGACCACCCGCGGCTTCGGTCCGGACGAATTCGACCGGGTGGCCGAGCTGATGATCGAGGTGCTGGCCAACACGGCACCGCAAGGCAGTTCCAAGGCCAAATACTCGGTGGCCGACGGCACCGCCGAACGGGTCAACGCGGCCGCCGCCGAATTGCTGGCCGCCAATCCGCTGTACCCGGGTCTTACGGTCTAGATTCTGCAAGTCGGCCGCGACACGGCGCGGCCCGCTTTATTTAACCTGTGTCGATCGGTTACAGTAACCGCATGGCACAGAAACCTGTCGCTAATGCGCTGACCCAGGAACTCGAGCCGGTCGTCGAGGCCGAAATGGACCGCCACCTGTCCACCGACGACATCTGGTTCGCCCACGACTACGTACCGTTCGACCGGGGCGAGAACTTCGCCTTCCTCGGCGGACGCGACTGGGACCCGTCCAGCATGACACTGCCCCGGGAATTCACCGACGCCTGCGAGATCCTGCTGCTGCTCAAGGATGACCTGGCCGCTCACCACCGCGAGCTGGTCGAGCACTTCATTCTCGAGGACTGGTGGGGCCGCTGGCTGGGCCGTTGGACCGCCGAAGAGCACCTGCACGCCATCGCGCTGCGCGAATACCTGGTGGTGACCCGTGAGGTCGATCCCACCGCCAACGAAGAGGCGCGCGTCGAGTACCTGATGCAGGGTTACCGTGCCGACCACTACACCCAGGTGGAGACCCTGGTGTACATGGCGTTGACCGAGCGCACCCACGCCGTCTACTGCCGTAATCTGGCCGCCAAACTCGAGGAGCCGATTCTGGCCGGGCTGGTCGACCGGATCTACCGCGACGAGGTGCGCCACGAGCTGTTCTTCTCCAACCTGGTCGCGCACTGCCTGAGGTACACCCGCGACGAGACGATCGACGCGATCGCCAAGCGCGCGGCCGAACTGCAGGTCGTGGGTGCCGACATCCGCGCCTACCAGGACAAGGTGCGCAACGTCGAGGCCGCCGGAATTTTCGGGCCCGCCGATCTGCGCCAGGCGATCGCCGACCGCATCACCGACTGGGGCGTCGCTGACGAGCCCAGACTGCGGCAGTTCGTCGCCGGCTAAGCCGGCCGTCGCGAGCGTCCACGCGGCTCGCGGTCCTCATCACATCTCGGCCTCGGCGCGCCTGCGCTGCTGCGAAGCGGCGACGAGAGTAGCGTCATTCTCGATGGTCAGCGTCTTGCTCAGCTGCCAGGGCGGCACCTCCGTCACCACAACGGGAAGGACCGGCCCCGGTCCTGGTGTCGCAGTTCCCGCCGACATGCCTGTGCGGGTCCGCGCGGGCTTATCCCGCTCGAGGAGCGCTACGTGACCGAAATCCGGACCTACGTGATCGACACTTCCGTGCTGCTGTCCGACCCGTGGGCATGTAGTCGGTTCGCCGAACACGAGGTGGTGGTCCCGCTGGTGGTGATCAGCGAACTGGAGGCTAAACGCCACCACCATGAGTTGGGATGGTTTGCTCGACAGTCGCTGCGATTGTTCGACGATCTGCGCTTGGAGCACGGACGGCTCGATCAGCCCATTCCGGTTGGGACACAAGGCGGTACGCTGCACGTCGAGCTCAACCACACCGATCCGAGCGTGCTGCCGGCCGGTTTCCGGACCGAGAGCAACGACTCCCGGATCCTGAGCTGCGCGGCCAACCTCGCCGCCGAAGGCAAGCGGGTGACGCTGGTCAGCAAGGACATTCCACTGCGCGTCAAGGCCGCCGCGGTGGGCCTGGCCGCCGACGAGTACCACGCGCAAGACGTGGTGGCCTCGGGCTGGTCGGGAATGCAGGAGATCGAGACCGCGGCCGAGGACATCGACGCGCTCTTCGCCGACGGCGAGATCGATCTGGTCGAAGCGCGAGACCTCCCGTGCCACACCGGAATTCGACTGCTGGGCGGCAGCTCGCACGCGCTGGGCCGAGTGACGGCGGCCAAACGTGTGCAGCTGGTCCGCGGTGACCGCGAGGTGTTCGGGCTGCGCGGGCGCTCTGCCGAGCAGCGCGTCGCGCTCGACCTGCTGCTCGACGAGTCGGTGGGCATCGTGTCGCTGGGCGGCAAGGCCGGAACCGGCAAGTCGGCGTTGGCCCTGTGTGCCGGTCTCGAGGCGGTCCTGGAACGGCGAACCCAGCGCAAAGTCGTGGTGTTCCGTCCGCTGTACGCCGTGGGCGGTCAGGAGCTGGGCTACCTGCCCGGCAGCGAGAGCGAGAAGATGGGCCCCTGGGCGCAGGCGGTCTTCGACACCCTGGAAGGCCTGGCCAGCCCGGCCGTCCTCGAGGAGGTGCTGTCGCGCGGCATGCTCGAGGTGCTGCCGCTGACCCACATTCGCGGGCGCTCGCTGCACGACTCGTTCGTGATCGTCGACGAGGCGCAATCGCTGGAACGCAACGTCTTGCTGACCGTGCTGTCCAGGCTGGGCACCGGGTCGCGCGTGGTGCTCACCCACGACATCGCCCAGCGCGACAACCTGCGGGTGGGCCGCCATGACGGTGTCGCGGCCGTGATCGAGAAGCTCAAGGGTCACCCGCTGTTCGCGCACATCACCCTGCTGCGCAGCGAGCGCTCGCCGATCGCCGCGCTGGTCACCGAGATGCTCGAGGAGATCGCCGGGCCGCACTGAGGCGGACTTTTCCTACTCGAGTGTGCATCCAGGGCGCACTGGACGCACACTCGACGCCCAGGTCGCACACGCGAGGGCGAGTAAGCTGCCAGGGTGCCGAAACGACCCGACAGCCAGGCCTGGCGCTATTGGCGGACCGTGTTGGGTGTCGTGGCCGCCGGTGCGGTGCTGGTGATCGGCGGCCTGACCGGTCACGTGACGCGCGCCGACAATCTGAGCTGCTCGGTGGTCAAGTGTGTCGCGCTGACGTTCGACGACGGGCCGAGCCCGTTCGACGATCGCCTGCTGCAAGTCCTGAAGGACGCCGACGCCAAGGCCACCTTCTTCGAGATCGGCAACAAGGTGGCCGCCAACCCGGCCGGTGCCAAGCGCGTCGCCGACGCCGGCATGGAAATCGGCAGCCACACCTGGGAACACCCCAACATGACGACCATCCCGCCCGAAGACGTCGCCGCGCAGTTCGCCAAGGCCAACGACGCGATCAACGCCGCGACCGGGCGCACCCCGACGCTGTACCGTCCGGCCGGCGGGCTGTCCACGCCCGACGTGCGCCAGACCGCCGCCCGCTATGGGCTTGCCGAAATCCTCTGGGATGTCATCCCTTTCGATTGGGCAAACGATTCGAACACCGCCGCGACACGGTACATGCTGATGACCTACATCAAGCCCGGCTCGGTGGTGCTGTTCCACGACACCTACTCGAGCACCGTTGACCTGGTGTACCAGTTCATTCCGGTGCTCAAGGCCAACGGCTATCACCTGGTGACGGTCAGCGAACTGTTAGGGCCGCGAGCGCCCGGCAGCAGCTACGGCAGCCGGGAGAACGGGCCGCCGGCCAACGAGCTGCACGACATCCCGCCCGCCGACATTCCGACGCTGCCCAACACCGCGTCACCCAAGCCGATGCCGAACTTCCCGATCACCGACATCCCGGGCCAGAACTCGGGTGGGCCGAATAACGGTGCGTGAGCTCCGCGCGGCTACCTTTAGGGGGTGAGCACAGCGGACGGGCGGCAGGCGCGAGAATCGCGCGATCCCGCGGCGATATCCGAGGCGCCGCAGCGTAAGTCGGCCCGCAGACTGTTGACCGAATACGGGGTCGACCTTGCCCTGTCGTACATCATCGCCGTCATCGACGTCGCCGCCATCCTGATTCCACTGCGGGGACACACGTCCGCGGCCACCAGCGTCGTCTTCACGCAGAAAGACACCGCGATCGTGGTGGCGCTGGTGGTCCTGGGCATCGTCGGCGTCGCGGTGGCCGGAGTGTTCAGCCTCCTTCCCACAGTGCGCTGGTATGCCGCCGGCCAGGAACCCACCACCGCGCAACGGGAAGTCGCGATGCGGCTGGCCGGACGGCAGACGGTCATCCTGGTGGCGGCTTGGGGTGTGGCCGGCGGCGTCTTCGTATTGCTCAATCTCGGTGGTGGCCCAGCCCTGTTGCTTCCGATGGCGCTCGGGGTGGTGCTCGGTGGTCCCGCCGCCGCGGGCACCGGGATGTTGCTCGCGCAACGGACCTTGCGCCCCATCATGGGTGCGGCGACCCAGGGGCTCGAGCCCCGGTTGGCGGTGCCCGGCGTGTTCGCACGACTGGTCATGCTCTGGTTTCTGGTCAGCGCACTTCCGATCGGCGTCATCGCAACCCTGGTGGTGCTGCGCACCTACGGTTGGCTGATTCAGAAGTCCGCCTCGCTGTACGTGCCGATCCTGGTGGTGTCACTGGCCGCGCTGCTGCTCGGGCTGCCCACGATGATCCTGACGTCGCGATCGATTTCGGACCCGATCGGCGAAGTCGTCGACGCGATGGCTCAGGTCGAGCGCGGTAACATCGACACCACCGTCGGCGCGTACGAACGATCCCAAATCGGGCGCCTACAAACGGGATTCAACCGCATGGTGGCCGGACTTGCCGAGCGTGACCGGCTACGTGACCTGTTCGGCCGTCACGTCGGGGCCGACGTCGCTCAGCGCGCGATCGAGGAGGGTGCGTCGCTGTCGGGCGATGTGGCCGAGGCGGCGGTGCTGTTCATCGATCTGGTGGGTTCGACTCAGCTCGCGGAAAGCCGTCCGCCCCAAGAGGTTGCCGACGTGCTCAACGACTTTTTCCGCATCGTGGTCGACGCCGTCGACGAGCACGGCGGCCTGATCAACAAATTCGCGGGCGACGCCGCGCTGGCGGTCTTCGGGGTACCGCTGCACACCGGCGAGCCGTCATCGGCGGCACTGGCCACGGCGCGCACGCTGGGGACCCAACTGCGGCGCCTCCCCGTGGATTTCGGTATCGGGGTGTCGGCGGGCCGGGTGTTCGCCGGCAACATCGGCGCCGAAAACCGTTATGAATACACGGTAATCGGAGATGCGGTCAACGAAGCCGCACGCCTGGCGGATCTGGCCAAGACTTCGGATCGGCGCATCCTGTGCTCAGCGGCGGCCATCGACCGGGCCGACGAGGCCGAACGGGGTCACTGGGTCCAGTGCTATTCCACCGTGTTGCGCGGCCGCTCCGAGGCCACCCATGTGTCGGCGCCCGCCTGAAACCGCCTTACTTGGAGACCTTCAGCGATCCGATCACCTGGCTGAGCAGTCCGGCCGAGGCGGAATCGCCGATCGGCGTTGCGCCCAGGAAGATGGTGACCGGCTTGGTGTCGACCGCGATGATGACCACGGAATCGCCCTTCACCTTGCGGGCGGGGTCGGCGATCGTGACATCGGCGTCCACCCGGGCCGCCTTGATCCCCTCCACCGTGATCGACGACTTCTTGATCGGCCCCAGCGTCGGTGAGGCGTTCGAATAGCCGGGGCCTTCGGCCACGCAATTCATCAACTTCGCGGCCTGCGTGCTGACGTCCATGCTGGGAACGAAGTTGGTGATCGCGACCTCGGCCTGCATCACCCACTGGCTGGCGCCGGGCACCTCCTGCGCTAGCCCCACTGCGCCAATGAGATTCGGAGTCTGGTCATCCGAGAACGGCATCCATCCGGGTGCCGCGGTGGCCGGAAACGACAACTTGCCCGCCTTGATCGGCGCGCCGCCAGCGGGCTTATCGCCACCGGACACATTGGGCGTGCAATCGCTCGCGGTCTGACCCGAACCACCCGGCTGCTGCGACGTCGGCGCGGCGGTCGTCGTCGACGGATTGGCTTTGGGCCCCTTGGGCTCGTTGTTCAGGCTGACGACCAGGATCACCACCAGCGCGATGACGCCCAGCACCGCGATGCCGGCGACGATCAGCCACGGCATGTTGGACCGAGGCCCGTTCGGCGGCGGTCCCGGTGGGTAGGAGCCGGGCGGCCAGCCGGGGGGATACTGCGGTGCCCCGGTCTGACCGTAGGGCTGACCCTGATACGAAGGATCCATCCCGCCTTGCGGATTGGTGAACGGACCGGTCGGCGGGTAGGGATACGCACCGCTCTGCGGCCCCGAGTAGGGGCCGCCGGGCGGGTAGGGCGCAGGGCCGCCGGGCGGGTAGGGCGCAGGGCCGCCTTGCGGTGGACCACCCCAATATGGGCCCTGCCCATACGGATTCGCGCCGTACGGATCCTGCCCGTACGGATCCTGCCCGTACGGACCGCCTGGAGGAACCGTCATTGCAGAACCACCCCCACTTTATTTCGCCGGTTTGACCTTGGCCATCGCCAGCACGTCTAGCCGGCGGTCCAGTTCCTCGATCGACAACTTGTCGCCGATCAGGCCGCGGTCGATCACGGTCTGACGGATCGTCTTGCGCTCCTTGAGCGCTTGCTTGGCTACGGCGGCGGCTTCCTCGTAGCCGATGGCCGAGTTCAAGGGGGTCACGATCGACGGCGACGACTCCGCCAACTCGCGCAGGTGCCCTTCGTTGGCCTTCAGGCCGACGATGCAGCGCTCGGCGAACAACTTCGACACGTTGCTCAGCAGCTTGAACGACTCCAAGATGTTGCGGGCCATCATCGGGATGTAGACGTTGAGTTCGAACGCGCCCGACAAACCGCCGACCGCGACGGCGGCGTCGTTGCCGATCACCTGGGCGGCCACCTGCGTAACCGCCTCTGGCAGAACCGGATTGACCTTGCCCGGCATGATCGAGCTACCCGGCTGCAGATCCGGCAGCTGAATCTCGCCCAAACCGGTCAGTGGCCCGGAGCCCATCCAGCGGATGTCGTTGGCGATCTTGGTCAGTGACACGGCGATGGTGCGCAGCGCACCGGACGCCTCCACCAGTCCGTCGCGCGCCGCCTGAGCCTCGAAAGAGTTTGTCGCCGTGCGCAATTCGGCCAGGCCTGTCGACGCGACCAGCGCCTCGACCACCTTGGCGCCGAAGCCGTCGGGAGCGTTGAGCCCGGTGCCCACCGCGGCCCCGCCGATGGCCAGCTCGCCGAGGCGCGGCAGCGTGGCGCGCACCCGCTCGATCCCCGCCTCGATCTGTCGGGCGTAGCCGCTGAATTCCTGGCCGAGCGTGACCGGGACGGCGTCCATCAAGTGGGTGCGGCCCGACTTGACCACGGTGTGCCACTCGCGTGCCTTGGTCGCCAGCGCGTCGTGCAGTATTTCCAGCGCCGGGATCAGGTGGCGCACGGCGGCTTCGGTCGCCGCGATATGGGTGGCGGTCGGGAAGGTGTCGTTGGACGACTGCGACATGTTGACGTCGTCGTTGGGGTGCA
The DNA here is from genome assembly GCF_900176255.2 of Mycobacterium ahvazicum. Taxonomy (GTDB): domain Bacteria; phylum Actinomycetota; class Actinomycetes; order Mycobacteriales; family Mycobacteriaceae; genus Mycobacterium; species Mycobacterium ahvazicum. Next base: position 151,982 of record NZ_FXEG02000005.1, on the reverse strand, counting down.
CCGTGACGCCGTTGGCGGCCGCGATGGACGCGATCACTTCATTGGTGTTCATGTTGGAGCTGGTGCCCGAGCCGGTCTGGAAGACGTCGATCGGGAACTGGTCGTCGTGTTTGCCGTCGGCGATCTCGGCCGCCGCGGCGATGATCGCGTCGGCCTTCTCCGGCGCCAGCAGCCCCAGGTCGGAGTTGACCTGTGCGCAGGCGCCCTTCAGCAGGCCCAACGCGCGGATCTGAGTGCGCTCGAGGCCCCGGCCCGAAATCGGAAAGTTCTCCACAGCGCGCTGGGTTTGCGCTCGCCACAACGCTTTTGCGGGTACACGTACCTCGCCCATGGTGTCGTGCTCGATGCGATATTCGGCGCTTTCGGCCATGAATTAGTTCCTCTTCGTTGGGGTGTGCTAATCGCGGTTACGGCAGGGGGTAGGCAGCGGTACTGTCGCCGGTGAAGTCGATCGCGGAGTATTCGTTGAGCTTCGAAAGCCGGTGGTAGGCCTCGATCATGCGAACGGTTCCCGATTTGGACCGCATCACGATCGATTGGGTGGTGCAACCGCCCGGGTAGTACCGGACGCCCTTGAGCAGATCGCCGTCGGTAACCCCGGTGGCGCAGAAGAAGACGTTCTCGCCGGACACCAGATCCTCGGTGGTCAGGATCTGGTCCAAGTCGTAGCCGGCGTCGAGCGCCTTGCGGCGTTCGGCGTCGTCGCGCGGCGCCAGTTGCGCCTGGATTGCCCCGCCCATGCAGCGGATCGCCGCGGCGGCGATGATCCCCTCCGGGGTGCCGCCGATGCCGGCCAGCATGTCGGTTCCCGATTGGGGCCGACACGCCGAGATGGCCCCGGCGACGTCGCCATCGGTGATCAGCCGGATGCGGGCACCGGTGGAGCGGGCGTCTTCGATGAGCTGACTGTGCCGCGGCCGGTCCAGGATGCACACGGTCATGTCCCGCACCGAAAGATCCTTGACCTTGGCGACCGCGCGGATGTTGTCGGCGATCGGCGCGGTGATGTCCAGCACGTGGGCGGCTTCGGGCCCGACGGCGATCTTGTTCATGTAGAACACCGCCGACGGGTCGAACATCGCTCCGCGATCGGCCACCGCCAGCACCGAGATGGCGTTGGGCATGCCCTTGCTCATCAGCGTGGTGCCATCCACCGGGTCCACGGCGAAGTCGCAGTCTGGGCCGTCGCCGTTGCCGACCTCTTCGCCGTTGTAGAGCATCGGCGCCTCGTCTTTTTCGCCTTCTCCGATGACGACGACCCCGCGCATGGACACCGAGTTGACCAGTTCACGGATCGCGTCGACGGCCGCACCGTCGCCGCCCTCCTTGTCGCCACGGCCGACCCAGCGGCCGGCGGCCATCGCGCCGGCCTCGGTGACCCGGACCAGTTCCAGGGCCAGGTTGCGGTCTGGGGCCTCGCGACGTGCCCGTACCTGCGGGTCGGAGCCCGCGGACGCGGTCGAAGACGAACCGGATCCGGCCGATGCTGTCATGGTTGCTGATTCTCCCAGAAGCTGATCGGTCCGCTGGATCTGGGCTGTGGCTGCCAACGGCGGGCTGGGATACTGGTGGGGTGACCGACGAGCAGCCCTCCAGTATCCCGGCCGAGCAGGCCGGTGAGCCGGTGCCGGCCGCCAGGCCCGCCAAACCCCGGTTGCTGCAGGACGGCCGCGACATGTTCTGGTCGCTGGTGCCGCTGGTGATCGGATGCATCCTGCTGGCGGGCATGGTCGGGATGTGTTCGTTCCAGCCGACCGGGCCGAACAAGGGCGCGATTCCGTCGTACGACGCGGCGTCTGCCCTGCGTGCCGACGCTCAGACGCTGGGCTTTCCGATCCGGATGCCGCGGCTGCCCGAGGGCTGGCAGCCCAACTCCGGCGGCCGCGGCGGCATCGAGAACGGGCGGATGGCCAATGGTCAGCGCCTGGCCGCGGCCACCTCGACGGTGGGATACATCGGACCCACCGGAATGTATCTGAGCCTGACGCAGAGCAACGCCGACGAGGACAAGCTGGTCGGCTCGATCCATCCGTCGGCGTATCCGACCGGCACGGTCGACGTCGGGGGAACGAACTGGATTGTCTATCGCGGTTCCGGTGACAGCGGTGCCGACGCCGAGCCGGTCTGGACCACCAGGCTGACCAGCCCGGGCGGAACCGCCCAGATCGCGATCACGGGTGCCGGAAACACCGATCAGTTCCGTACGCTGGCGGCGGCGACGCAGTCGCAGTCGCCCCTGCCGACCAGCCGATAGGAGCGACGCGCGTGAACGCACCCGAAGCGGATTTGTCCGGGTGGGTGGTGGCACCGTTCACCGGTGGCGGCTACACCCATGACGTCTACCGCAAGGGCGCCGGGCCCGGAGTGGTGTTGATTCCCGAGATCCCCGGGATCCATCCCGGGGTGCTGGGCCTGGGCAATCACTTGGTGGACAACGGATTCACCGTCGCCATCCCGTCGCTGTTCGGCGTGCCGGGCAGGGCCAAGACGACCGGGTCCATCGTGGAGGTCATCGCGCGGACTTGTGTGGCAAAGGAATTCGCGGCCTTTGCGACGAACAAGGAGCGGCCGGTGTCGCAGTTTCTGCGTGCGCTGGCCCGTGATCTCAAGGCGTCGACCGCAAGTAAAGGCGTCGGCGTGATCGGCGAATGTTTCACCGGCGGCTTCGCGCTGGCCGCCGCCGTCGACGACAGCGTGCTGGCGCCGGTGCTCAGCCAACCGTCGGTGCCGTTTCCACTCGGCCGGACGCGGCGCAGCGATCCGGGCCTCAGTGAGTCGGAGCTGGCGGTCGTCGCCCGTCGTGCGGCCGATGAAGGTCTGTGCGCCATGGGCCTGCGTTTCAGCGAGGATCCGGTGGTGCCCGCCGAACGGTTCGCGGCGCTCAAGCAGCGGCTCGGCGACGCGTTCGAGGTGATTGAGATCGACTCGAGTCCCGGCAACGCACACGGCTTCGCAAAGTCGGCGCATTCGGTGCTGACGTCCGAGGTTCGCGAAGTCGACGGCCATCCGGCGTACGAGGCCCGCAAGCGGGTCGTCGAATTCCTCACTGAGCGGCTGACTTAACTCCCGGCTTGTTGCCAGTGCGGCGTGGCAGCCAGCCGCGGCGCGCGGGTGGGTCGTCGTCCGGGTTTACCAGCTCGACGTCCTGATAGACCGCCAGGTAGACGTCAAGAGTCGTCACGATCAGGATCATCAGCACCGGGCCGATGACGATGCCCCAGGGTCCGAACATGGCGATACCGGCGAACACCGATAGCAGGAACAGCGCCGAATTCAGCCGGGCGTCGCGCGGTACCAGGACGGGGCGCAAAACGTTGTCGATGTTGGTGACCACCAGCAGATGCCACAAGATCACGAATGCACCACCGAATATGTTGCCGTAGAACAGCATTCCGATGCCGAATGGCATCGTCACGATGCCGCCACCCAACGGAATGATCGACAGGGCGGTGAGCAGAATCGCGAAAATGAAGAAACCGTGGTGGAATCCGGCGATGTAGATCGACCCGGCGCCCGCGACACCTTGACACAGTGCGATAACGAACTGACCGAACACGGTGCCGCGCACCATCGCACCGGTCTTCTTCAGATACAGATCGGTGACTTCCTCCCCCAGCGGGTTGAGCTGACCGAGCAACGTGCGCAAGCTCTCTCGATGCACCAGCAGTGCGAGAAAAAGGTAGAGAAAGATGATCCCGTTCGTGATGGCACCGAAGGCGCTCCCCGCAGCACCCTGTAAGGCGTGCAGCAGTCCTTGACCGATGTTCTGCGCGCCGGTGACCATCGCCTTTCGCAGCATCTCCGCATTAATCGTGATGTGCAGGAACGGAACTCGAGCCGCCAGGTCGTTGACGATGTGCAGGACTTTGTCACCGAGCCCGCTGAGGTCGGTGGTCTTGACCCACCCGGAAATGCTGTCGATCATCCGGGAGACCTGGACGACGGCCAGCACGATGAACAGACCAACCGGCACGATCACCATCGCGAGCGCCGACAACAACGTGAAGGTTGCCGACAGGCCGGTGCCGAAGCGCTTGTTGAACCAATTGAACAGTGGCGTGAACAAATACGCGCCGACGGCGGCGACCACGATCAACACGAAATAGTCGCGCAGGAAGTACGCGCCGAACAGCAGCGCGATCAATGTGACTACCGCCAGCGCACGCTTTTGAGTGAGCGTGAATTCGGTGTTCATAGCCAACCCGCCGCCCTCCACGTCGCCGTTGAGCTGAACCTTAGCCTTGCCCGATAGCGGTCGCGTCGTATGGCCGTCTACCGAGATCGGTTAGCTGCTCAGGCTAGTGCGCATGTCGGCGCGGCGCTAACGAGTCGTTTGTTGCCCCTGTGTGTTTGAGCTTCAGCATCGGGCCGGGTTAGTTGGTTGGTGGTGGTTGGGGTTGGAAGGGTTGGTACCACCACCAGTGGGCGCGTTCGCCGGTGGGTCCGGGGCACGGACCAGGAACCTACCGCTGGACCGAAGCCCTGAACACCTTCGCCATCCAATTCCCCGACCGACTCCCCCTATGACCCCAAAGATAAACGGCTACAACAACTTACACAGTTATCTTGACACGCCCGCTGGCGGACCGTGGCGACCTCGGCCAGCCCCGCATAGTGCTCATCAGATCCCTGACCGGCGCCGGCGGCGATGACGCCGACCTGATCCAGCGACAGCCGACCCTCAGCCATCCCGGCCGCACACCGCGGGAACTCCTCGAGCCGGCCCGCGATCGTGGTGATCGTGTGGGCATTCGCCGAGGACAGGGCCAGCTTCCAGCCCAGCAACGCCGCCACCGAGCGCGCACCGGTCGCCCCGCACAGCTCGTCGCGCTCGATCTCGGCAGCGATCTCCACGATGCGCCCATCAATGGCATTGCGCTGACCCGCTAACTCCGCCAACTCCTCGAACAACACCCCCAGACGATCCGGCGGACGCGATTCAACGACGCTCGGCGAGGCGGTCAACGACATAACGACATCATCGCGACCACCACCGACAAATCCCGGCCGCTCAGATCCCGCGCCGCACCCGCCTCGCGTCCTTATCCACAGTCACGGGTTTGTCCACAGACTCTGCCGACTATCGGCCGCCGCGGTTGGTTCGCTGGCAGGAGCGGCGCGCTATCGCTTGGTGCCGGCTTTGGCCGCCTCGGCCTGCCTCTTCATCTGGCCGAACATCTCGACGTAATAGGGCAGGCACTCGTCCAACGCCTTCTCGGTGGTGAACAGCGGCTGGTAGCCCAGGTCGCGAGACGCCTTGGCAACCGAGAAGAAGTTGTCCAGGTACAGCCGCTCGACGGCCAACGGCTCCAGGAGTGGCGCGGGAATTCCGAACCGGAAGTGCATCCGCTGCCAGCCGGTCATCGCCGCGCGGACGACGGGGCCGTTGACCCGAATTCGCGGCCAAGGCTGCCCGCACGCTTCCACGACCGGCCGGGCGAACTCAAACATGTTGATCGGGTCGTCGTCGTTGATGAAGTACGCCTGACCGGGCGCGGTGCCGCCGGGTACCAGATGCTGAGCGGCCAGAATGAAGCCGTGAATCAGGTTGTGCACGTAGGAGTTATCCAGCCGGGCCGACTTGCGACCGATCAGCACCTTGACGTGGCCGGCGATCACGCTCTCAAACAGCTTGCGGAACATCGTCTGGTCGCCGCGGCCCCAGATGCCACTGGGTCGGATCGCGCAGGTGAGCATGCCGTCAACGCCGTTCTGGGACAACACGAATCGCTCCGCGACGACCTTGGTCTCGGTGTACAGGTCGTTGAATCGCGTGGTGTAGGGCAGGGTTTCGTCGCCGCCGACGATGGGCTGGCCGCCCATCACGACGCTGTTGGACGACGTGTAGACGAACCGCTGCACGCCCGCGGCACGCCCCGCTTCCACCAAGTTCTGGGTGCCGCCGACGTTGATCGCAAAGCTGCGCTGACGGTACTCGTCGGTCACCGACGCGCCGCCCATCAGCTCGATGATCGCCGCAGTGTGGAATACCGTGTCGATGCCGTCGACGGCCTGCGCGCAGACGTCCTTGTCGGTGATGTCGCCCTGCAGCACTTCCAGGTGCGAATGCGGAGGAAGTGGCGACGGCGCGCGGTCGAAGGAACGCACCGAGTATCCGCGGTCGAGCAAGGTGGTCACCAGGTTGGCGCCGACAAACCCGGAGCCGCCGGTGACCAGGACGCGGCCGAGTTCGGTTGTCAGTGAAGGATCACCCATGCCGGACAGGATAACTGAAACACGTTACAGTTTTGCACAATTCAGCCAAGTCGCTTTGCATAGACGGTTCCATCTACGTCTCGTCGCTCTGCCCGGACGCCAGCGCATCCTCCACTCGCTTGCGAGCGCCAGCTAAGTGTTCTTCGCATCGTTTAGCCAGCTGCTCGCCTCTTTCCCACAGCTTTAGCGACGCATCGAGGTCAAGCCCGCCCTGCTCGAGAAGGCGCACGACTTCGATCAGCTCGTCGCGGCAAGATTCATAGCCGAGTTGACTAATGGGCGTAACCAATTCGGCCTCCGCCTGGTCCACACCGTCGCCTTTGTCATTGACCATCGGTCAGTCCCTCACTCACCGCCGCTACGGCGCCGTCGGAAACGCGCACCCGCAACCGGGTACCGGCCGGCGCCTCGTCGACCGAGCGCAGCACGTGCATGGCGTCGGGGGAGCCGTCCACCGGAACGGCCTGCACCACCGCGTACCCGCGGGCCAGAGTCGCTGCCGGGCCCAGCGTGGCCAGCCGGGCGGACAGGTGGCCGACGCGATCGGATTCGGCGGCGACCAACCGGGTGATGTCGCGGCGTACCGCCGAGCGGGCGCGGTGGATCTCCTCGGTGCGAGCGGTCAACGCCGCCAGCGGCTCGGCCAGCACCGGGCGGCTGCGCAACTGAGCCAGCGCCCGCTGTTCGCGCGACACCCAATTGCGCAGTGCCTGGGCGCTGCGCCGGCGCAGGTCGGCAATCCCGCGCTGCTCCGCGGCGGTGTCCGGGACCACCCGCTTGGCCGCGTCGGTCGGGGTGGCCGCACGCAGATCGGCGACCAGGTCGCAGAGCGGGTTGTCGGGCTCATGGCCGACGGCGCTGATCACCGGCGTACGGCAGGCCGCGATCGCGCGGCACAGAGTCTCGTCGGAGAACGGCAGCAGGTCCTCGACGCTGCCGCCGCCGCGGGCCAGCACGATCACGTCGACTTCGGCGTGCCGATCGAGCTCGAGCAGCGCCTCGACGATCTGCGCGACCGCGTTGGGCCCCTGCACGGTGGTGTTGCGCACCGCGAAACGCACTGCGGGCCAGCGCGCTGCGGCCACCGTCGTCACGTCGCGCTCAGCGGCACTGGCTCGGCCGGTTATCAACCCGATCATGTTCGGCAGGAAAGGGATTGGGCGTTTGAGTCTCGGGTCGAACAGGCCCTCGGCGTCCAGTAGCCGGCGCAACCGTTCGATGCGGGCCAGTAGCTCGCCGACGCCGACGGCACGAATCTCGTTCAGCCGCAACGAGAATGTGCCACGCCCCGTGTAGAACGAGGGCTTTCCGCAGACCACCACCTGGGTGCCCTCGGCCAACTTCACCGGTGCGTTGAGGACCAGGTCCCGCGGACACGTCACGGTCAGCGACATGTCGGCGGCCGGGTCACGCAGCACCATGAACACGGTCTTGGAATCGGCCCGAATGTTGATCTGGGCCAATTGTCCTTCAACCCACACGGTTCCGAGCTTGTCGATCCAGCCCGCAACCCGGATCGCGACGGCGCGAACCGGGAACGGGTTCTCGGCCGAGTTCGCCTCCGAATTCGCCGGCCGGGTCACTTCGCGGACGCGCGGGTGATCCTGTTGGCCAGCAACGTCTGAAACGGTGCCCGGGCCTTGGTGGCCTGCTCGTAGGCCAGCAGGGCTTCGAGGTCGTCCACGCTCAACGACTGCACCCGGGCCCGCAGCTGGGCCAGTGTCAGCGCCTGATAGTCGAGTTCGGCCGCCACCGACGGCGCCGGAACTTCTGTGGCGGCCGTTGACTTCTTCGCCTGCCCGGTGGGCTTGACCAGCGCGCTGGCGTCTTCGTGCGCCTCGGCCACCGAGTACAGCGCGAAGCGCCCCTCGGCCCGGCGATCGCCGCCGGCGCCGTCGGGCAATTCGGCGAAACTTCCGCCCGAGTTGTCCAAGGCGACGTCGGTGTCCTCGTCGAACGTTGCCCATTCCGGGTTTTCGTCTTTGGGAGGAAATATGGATTCCAGAGTGGAATCACCCTTGATCACCAGCTCCGCGAGATTCTGCTGAAAACGCATCACGATGTGAGCGACCTCACTGGCCAACGTCATCGGGTACATCAGGATGGTCTTCGGCAGTCTGATGGTCTCTTCGACGGCGACTGTCGCCGCGCCGACCAGTAGCCGAACTCCGTACGGTGCAGAAGCCATGAGTCCAAGATTGCCTTAAGCAACGGCTAACTCCAAGCCCAGCGCCGCGCGCTGGCGACCCCGTGTCGGCGGAACGTACCCTGGAGCACATGCCTCCGACTGTCGACATGGGGATTCCCGGTGCGTCCAGCTCGGTAGCCGCCGATCCGGCCCGGAAGCGCGTGCTGTTGGCCGAGCCCCGTGGCTACTGCGCGGGTGTGGATCGGGCCGTCGAAACGGTCGAGCGTGCGTTGCAGAAGCACGGTGCCCCGGTCTATGTCCGCCACGAGATCGTGCACAACCGCCACGTCGTCGACACCCTGGAGAAGGCCGGCGCGGTGTTCGTCGAGGAGACCGATGAGGTCCCCGAGGGCGCCATCGTGGTGTTCTCCGCCCACGGGGTGGCGCCGACCGTGCACGCCGCGGCCGCCGCACGCAACCTGCACACCATCGACGCCACCTGCCCCTTGGTTACCAAGGTGCACAATGAGGCCCGGCGCTTCGCCCGCAACGACTACGACATTCTGCTGATCGGCCATGAGGGCCACGAGGAAGTCATCGGCACCGCCGGCGAGGCGCCCGACCATGTGCAGCTGGTCGACGGGGTGGCGTCGGTCGACAACGTGACGATCCGCGACGAGAACAAGGTGGTGTGGCTGTCGCAGACCACGCTGTCGGTGGACGAGACCATGGAGATCGTCGAGCGGTTGCGGCAACGCTTTCCGAAGCTGCAGGATCCGCCCAGCGACGACATTTGCTACGCGACCCAGAACCGTCAGGTCGCGGTCAAGGCGATGGCGCCGGAATGCGAGCTGGTGATCGTCGTCGGGTCCCGCAATTCGTCGAACTCGGTGCGGCTGGTGGAAGTGGCGCTCGGCGGCGGAGCGACGGCCGCTTACCTGGTCGACTGGGCCGACGACATCGACCCGGCCTGGCTGGCGGGCGTCACGACGGTGGGGGTCACGTCCGGAGCGTCGGTTCCCGAGGTGCTGGTGCGCGGCGTGCTGGAGCGCCTCGCCGAATCCGGCTTTGACATGGTGCAACCGGTGACGACGGCGCAGGAGACGCTGGTCTTCGCACTACCCCGCGAGATCCGCTCGATGCTCTGACTTTCCCGCTCACGGGACGGGCCTTAGGCGTCGTACTCCCAGGATTCGGCCGGGGGACGCTCCTGGGGACGACCATTCGCCCGTGACCGACTGCGGCGATCCCCGCGCCGTTCGTCCGACGGACCCGACCCGCGGTAACGGACCTGCGAGATCGGGTGGTGTGACGGGTTTGAGCCATTCGTCCCGCTCGCCGCGGCGTGACGGCGCCGGGGCTCCGAGGCGGGTTGATAGGACTCGTACGGCTCGTAGGACGGGTAGCGGCGCAACGGCTCCGACGGTTCGTACCTGTCGTAGTCCTCGTAGCGACCGCCGCGCGGAGCCGGGCGCTCGTAGGGATTGCGGCGGCTGCGCGGGTCCCGACGGCCTTCCCGTTGCGCTTCGCCGCGCTGGTCAAGATCGTCCGGTCGCGGACGGCGCCGCGCGGACCGGCGCGGCGAGTCGGCGGGGTCGTAGTCGCGCGGCGGGGTCTGGCGCCGCCGGCGGGGTCGCTCGGCTGCCGGGTCGTACTCTTCCTCCGCCGACGGGCGGGCATGCCGGGACCGGCTTCGGGCCGAACTTGCCGCGGACCGGCCGCTGCGCTCCGTGCGGCCGCTTCTGGCCGAGGTTTTCGTGGAGCGGCGCTCCGCATCGACGGGTTCTTCTTCGTCGGCCTCGTCGTCCGACGACGCGACGCCCAGCAGCGAGTTCAGTTTCGCGCTGATGGCCCGCAGGAAGGGCGACTTCTCGGCGACGGTCGCGGTCGCGGTGTCTTCAGTCGCGTCGCCCGCGGCCGGCCGCCGCGACATCCCCAGGTACCAGCGGATCAGTCCGATCAGCAAGACGCCACCGGCGGCGCCCAGCATCAAGGGGAAACGCTCGATGAGCGGATAGCCGCAGTTGATCAGCAGGTCTTTGAGGCTGCCGATTTTGCCGCCGTGGAACAGCCAGTAGGCGCCCGGTACCGCGCAGAAAAGGATCAGCGGCGGCTGGATGACCGCGGTGAACAAGCCTTCCTGGCGCACGGCCAGCACGGCCAGCACACAGCCCGCTATATAGAGGCACGCGAAGATGCCGGTCAGCTCCTTGTGACCGAATCCGGAGTCGATGCCATACCCGATGGCAGTCGCGGTAACGGCGATGAGCAGGGCTATCCACGACGGCACTCCCGGAATGCCCGGGTAGATCGAGCGATGGGCAGCTTCTACTGCCGAGGTTCCCCGCTGCGCTGACACATGTAGACCGTACCGGCAATGAGCGAAAACGCCCGTAAATACCTTGTTAGGGATGCCGGGCGTGCCACGGGCGTCGCGCACGCTGGACCCAATTGGCCGGCGGACGTCGAGTGTGGGCTGTAAGCACGGGAAACGCCGTGGATTCCTACATAAGCCCCACACTCACCGGCTCGAAACACGGCAGCTAGTCGAGTGAGCGCGGCGCGGAGCCCTAAACTTGGTTCCCCGTGAGCCTGAGCCTGGGAATCGTGGGCCTGCCCAATGTGGGCAAGTCGACACTGTTTAATGCCCTGACCCGCAACAACGTGGTCGCGGCCAACTACCCTTTCGCGACGATCGAACCGAACGAGGGCGTGGTGGCGCTGCCCGATCCGCGCCTGGACAAGCTGGCCGAGATGTTCGATTCCGAGAAGATCGTGCCGGCGCCCGTGACGTTCGTCGACATCGCGGGAATCGTGAAGGGTGCGTCCGAGGGTGCCGGGCTCGGGAACAAGTTCCTGGCCAACATTCGCGAATGCGACGCGATTTGCCAGGTGGTGCGGGTGTTCGCCGACGACGATGTCGTGCACGTCGACGGCAAGGTCGATCCGAGCTCCGACATCGAGGTGATCGAGACCGAGCTGATCCTCGCCGACATGCAGACCTTGGAGAAGGCCGTTCCGCGGCTGGAGAAGGAAGCCCGAAGCAACAAGGAGCGCAAGCCCGTGCACGAGGCGGCCGTCGCCGCCGAGGCCGTGCTGGACTCGGGCAAGACGCTGTTTGCGGCCGGTGTTGACGTGTCAGCGCTGCGTGAGCTGAACCTGATGACCACCAAGCCATTTCTGTACGTGTTCAACGCCGACGAGTCGGTGCTCACCGACGAGGACCGCAAGGCCGAGTTGCGCGCGATGGTCGCACCTGCCGACGCGGTGTTCCTCGACGCGAAGATCGAGGCCGAGCTCCAGGAGCTCGACGACGAGTCGGCCGCTGAGCTGCTGGAGTCCATCGGGCAGACCGAGCGCGGACTAGATGCGTTGGCGCGAGCCGGGTTTCACACTCTGAAGCTGCAGACCTACCTGACGGCCGGTCCAAAAGAGGCGCGAGCGTGGGTGATTCATCAGGGCGATACCGCGCCTAAGGCGGCCGGGGTGATCCACACCGATTTCGAGAAGGGCTTCATCAAGGCCGAAATCGTGTCCTACGACGACCTGATCGAGGCCGGGTCGATGGCGGCGGCCAAGGCGGCCGGCAAGGTCCGGATGGAGGGCAAGGACTACGTGATGGCCGACGGCGACGTGGTCGAATTCCGGTTCAACGTCTAGATCGCGGGTCTCACGACCTCCTGCATCCCCGATGAAGGTGCGGCCGTTCGATCAACGGCTTGACCCTCCCGTAACGGGAGGGCCCACGCTGGTGTTGTACGGCAATTCGACGTCACAATGCCAAGGAGGAAGCAATGACCACACAACTCGCACTGGACCCCGTGATCACGGCGCACATCGCGGCGATCAACAGCTTCGACGTGGACGCCATCATGGAGACATTCGCCGAAGATGCACTCGTCAACGACTTCTCGCGGGAGTTCTGGGGCCGTGACCACATCCGCGCGTTCATCGCCAAGGAGTTTGTCGGCGACCGCGTCACGGTGGAACCCGTCGGGATCGTCGACAACGCCGGGATGTTGTGCGTTCGGTGCCGCTACGACGGTGACTATGACAAGACCGGATTACCCGATCCGTTGATCATGACCAACTACTTCCGGCTGCGCGACGGCAAGATTGTCAGCCTCTTCGTCATCAAGAACACAGAACCACAGTATTGACCTGACCAGGGGGCCGCTTCCTGCCGGGGAGCGGCCCCTGACCCGGAGCCGCAATGAGTACCACGATTTCCGTTGGGCAGTTCGCGACGATGACCCATCTCAGTGTCAAGACGCTGCACCATTACCACCACGTCGGACTACTCGAGCCGGTACACGTCGATAGCGAGACCGGCTACCGCTACTACTCCCTTGATCAACTGCCGACCGCTCAACTGATCCGACGACTACGGGACTTACGGATGCCGGTCGCCGACGTCCGAGACGTTCTGGTCGCTCAGGACGCCGGCGAACGCGAATCCTTGATCGCAACCCATATCGATCGTCTCGAAGCCGAGCTGGCACAGACGAAGGCCGCGGTCACTTCGCTTCGTGCTCTGCTGAACAACGCGGCGAGTCCGCTGCCGGTGTACCGGCGCACCGAGTCGACTATCCCGGCGATCGCCATCACCGCCGTTGTCGATCCCATCGACATCGAAAAGTGGTGGCGCGCAGCCCTATCCGATGTTCGCCGGGCTGTGCGGACTGGTCGGTTCGATCAAACCGGGCCTGCCGGCGGGATGTACGACGAGAGCCTGTTTCGACATGAACCAGGCCAGGCGACCGTGTTTGTCCCCGTCGCCGCACCGCGACGACTGGGGCTCGTCGAACCCATCGTCGTGCCCGCCGCTGAGGTTGCCGTGACGGTTCATCACGGTGCAATCGCCGACATCGACCTCGCCTACGCCGAGCTTGGCAGCTACATAGCCGGCCAGGGCCTCGCCGTCGGACCGCGCATCCGGGAGTATTACCACTGCGATCATTCGCACACGCCGGACCAGACCAAATGGAGAACCGAAGTCGCGTGGCCCATCACCGATGTCCTCTCGCCCAGAGCATGAACTCTCCCGCTGAGAGCCTCGTCGCAACGTTGTGACGTTGTTCGGCAGCGGCATTCGGTCGAATTCCGGTTCAACGTCTAGCCGAGTTCCGGTTCCAAGACTTGTCGGGGGGCGCACCTAGCATCGGCTCGCCGAGCCCATCCGCCGACTATTCAGTGCGCCCCCGAGGAGAGGTCCCGATGAGACTGGTTTCGATCCGCGTCATCACTGCCGATGTCAAACGGCTGGTCGCCTTCTACGAGGTGGTCACCGGCGTCACCGCCGTCTGGGGTAACGAACTCTTCGCGGAGATTCCGACACCCGTCGCGGCGCTGGCCATTGGCAGCGACAAGACCGTTCCCCTGTTTGGGCAGGGATCTGCTGAGCCGGCGGCCAACCGAAGCGCAATCGTCGAGTTCATCGTGGACGACGTCGACGCCGAATACGAGCGACTTCGCGAGCAGCTCTCCGACGTGGTCACCGAGCCGACGACGATGCCATGGGGAAACCGCGCGCTGTTGTTCAGGGACCCCGACGGCAATCTCGTGAACCTGTTCACCCCGGTGACTGACGCGGCACGCGCCAAGTTCGGGGTGTGACGCCGACCGCAGACGTGGTGGTGTTCCGCTTCACCATCTCAATTGATGATCTCGCCGCGCTCGTCCGCCCGGATCGCGGCCAATCGGTCGTGCCATGCCTGCAGTGCTTCGGGAGACAGCCGTGTCCAATCGTCGACTACTGCGATAACCCGAAGCGGTTCGCGGGTGCGATAGGAGCGGGTTGGATTGCCGGGGAACTTTTTGTCGGTGACGTTCGGATCGTTCTCGAACTCACCGGTCGGTTCGACGAGATACACCCGCGGCGTGCCGTCGCCGGCCGCGAGCTCGGCTGCCAGCCCGGCACCGTCGCGCAGGGCGGTGAAATAGACGTGGTTCATGATGATTTCCGGCCGGTAGTTGGAACGAAAGCCCGCGGTGAGCAGGTCTCCAACCCTGAGTTCAGCCTTTGTTCCGTGATAAAACGGGCCTGAGTCCAGCACCGCATCCATCGCCTCAGGCTAAGGGATCTAACGAAGGTGAGCCCTTTTGAGGCCCATCGACTCTAGAGCGGTGCGCGTTGAGCGGCTACCTGTTGAAGGTACCCAGTTCAGACGTCACTGCTTCCAGAAGAGGAGGGCCGAGATGGTCGAGCCCGCCATTCGCACGGCCGCTGAACGCGAGAATGTCGCATCCGAGCGAGAACGAATTGCCTTTGAGCGTGAGGGCATTGCCGCGGAACGCGAACACCTGGCGTTTGAGCGCGAGCAGGTGGCGCAGACCCGAGAGCTGCTGGCCCTGAGCAGAGAGAAACTGACTGAGGGTGTGGAACGCTTGGCGGCCTTTTTGGAGGCACGTGATCGCGTGGCTGATCGTCGGCAGGCGGTGGCCGATGAGCGCGAACGGATCGCAAACGAGCGTGAGGCGCTCGCGGATGAACGAGAGCGTCTTGCAGACGAACGAGAGGTCTCCGCGGGCCTTCGCGAACTGTCCCAAGAGGGCGGTGTTCGCGGTGTTCGCAACCACACGAAAAGGGCGGAGCAAATGGCTGAACGCCAGCGTGCCGCCGCGCTGCGCGAGGAAGCCGAAGTGGAGCGCGAGCGGGCCGCCAGCGAGCGCGAGCTGGCGAAGTTGGCGGTGGAAAGAGAACTCCAGCGGTCCGCCGAAGCTCGGGTCGAATCCGACGAGTGAAGAGTGCGCTGTCGGTACCCACGCCGATCGGCTAGTCCCGTGGAATGGGGGCGAACACTAGCGGTGCGGCCGCGGGCCGACCATCCTTAGGAGATGTCGACGGACAAGCATGCGAGACCGTGGATTCGGCTGCTGGCGGGTGGCGCTCTGACCTTGTCGGCTTTCGGATTGGCGGACGGCGGCGCCCAAGCGGCCCCCGCGCCCGCGCCCAGCAACCACTGGTGCCCTGGTCAACAATGGGATCCGGCCTGGGGCACCAACTATCACTGGGACTGGAATCAGTGCCACGATTGGCAAGGTCCGGCGCCGGCCGGTTGGGGACCCTGGGGTCCCCCGCCGCCGTGGGCGCCGCCCGCTCCGCCGCCACCGGCGTGGGCGCCTCAGGCCCACCTGATGTGGAACCCGACCACCGGTGTGTGGGGCTTCTTCAACAACGGAATATGGACGCCGGTCTAGCGGATTTGTTGGGGAGCCATGATGCGGTGGCGAGGGGTCCATCATGTCGAGTTCGCGGTACTGGACTATGACGACTCGATCGCGTTCTACGACGCATTGTTCGGCTGGCTTGGCTACAGCAGCTTCTCGACGCTGAACATGGAGTACCAGTCGACCTACTACATGACGCGTAATACCAACCCGCACAGCTACATTGGTATCCAGCCGGCCCGTACCGGCGCAAAGCTGACGCACGGCGAGCAAGCGGTCGGTATCAACCACATTGCGTTGTGGGCCCGCAGCAGGAAAGAGGTCGACCGTTTTCACCGTGACTTCTTGCGCACGCGCGATGTGCACGTCACCGACGAACCCAAGGAATACCCGCAGTACTGGCCGGGCTACTACGCGGTGTTCTTCGACGATCCGATCAACGGTATCCATTGGGAACTGGCCTGGCTGCCGAAAGTCCCTACGCCTGGCCAAGTTTGGTCGTTCTATCGCGCGATTCGTTGCTTCGCCAAGAGCCGGGCGGATCTGGCGAGAACGGTGCCCGCAGTGTTGTGGCAGGCGAGACGAACGCTGCCGGGCCGATGAGTAGAGTCGCCCCATGGCGCTGCGCTATGTCGACCCGAGTGTGGAGTACGACCGCTGGTATCGAGTGTTGGAACGCTTCGGGCGCTCGCGAGCCGGTGGCTTCATGGCGCGACATCTGTTCTGGCACATCGACCCGTGGCTGTATCGCGCAACCCGTGGCCGTTACCCGGCCATCCTGGGCGGGATCTCCGCAGCGCCGTTGATCAGCACGGGCGCCAAGTCGGGTCAGCCGCGTGAGCACCAACTCGCGTACTTTCACGACGGGTCTGACGCGATCGTGGTCGCCTCGTATCTGGGGGAACCACGGAATCCGGCGTGGTTTTACAACCTGAAGGCGCATCCCGGATGCCGGTTCGGCGACCAGGACTTCGTCGCGGTGGAGGTCACCGATCCCGACGACTACGAGCGCCTGTATGCGCTTGCCGAGCATGTCTGCGTCAACTACGCCGATTACCGCATCAAGGCCGCCGCTCTCGGGCGACGGATTCCGGTCTTCCGCCTCAAGCCCGTCGAGGCGGCAGCGCTAGGGTGAGCTGCGCTCCGCGATGGCGGCACCGAGACACCCGACGAGCTGGAGCGCCGGGCCTCGACTCTGGACGAGCGGCAAAGTGGGCTGGCCGGGCGTGAGCAAAAGCGGCTGCAGCGCGTCGATGAAAGCGAAAAGGGCCGGGACCGCGAGTAAACATGTTTCGCGAAATATGCATTCTCGTGACTTATTTGCTGTAGATGCGGTGTAGGCCATTATTTAATTGACACGTGACGCGCGCCACAAATTTTGGCTTGCTAACTAGCTTGTTGCTAGTGTCCCTCCGCATGATTGTTCTTGCATCGTTGATGTCGCTGATCAATCAGGTATCAGGGACGCCCTATATTGTGGGTGGAGATTCTCCTGCGGGTACCGATTGTTCGGGGCTGGTCTCGTGGGTTGTCAATGCCGCAACCGACAGACCGGTTTACGGAAACCGATTTAACACTGGAAATGAAGAAGCCGCGCTATTGGCACGGGGTTTTCAATATGGAACGGCGCCCAACGCGTTGGTCGTCGGCTGGAACGGTGGCCACACGGCTGTGACCCTGCCGGACGGCACGCCGGTGTCCAGCGGCGAGCGGGGCGGGGTGCACGTTGGTGGGGCCGGCGCTTACCAGCCCGGATTCACCCATCACATGTTCCTGCCGATGCCTGCGGACGGTGACGGCGCTCCCGTGGGGCTGCCCGGTCTGCCGCCTGGACCGCCGGACGCGCCGCCTCCGCCGGACGCGCCGCCTGCGCCGCCCGGCGCGCCGCCCGTATTGGTTGGCGCTGTTGCGCCCGATATGCCGCCTCCGCCGGCTCCGGAATTGCCTCCTCCCGGCGATCCCGGAATTCCAAGTCGATAAAGGATTGCATCGTGCGTGCGTTATCTATTTGCAGAATCAGCTTGCGAACGTGGATCTCGCTGATCGCATTAGGCGCATGGCATAAGCGGGCCATCAGTGAAGTAATCGATAACATCCCATCGCTGTGGGCTGCGTCACATCTGGCTCGGGGTCGGAGTAAATGCGATTAGCGCATATCAATGCAAAGTCCGCCTAGAAGTCGATTAAGACATCTAGGCGGACTTTGCTATTGCGGCGGAGAGTGGCGGCGGCCACGTCGACAGCGAGCACTCCAAGCAGGTGAGTTGCCGCGGGCCCGGAAGCCCACGCCCATCAGTCAGACGGCAGGCTGGTCGGAGATGGGGGAGATGGCGGTCGGCTAGCCGAGAGCCACTTCGATTTCTTCGCCCAGCGCGAATCCCGGCGCCAGCGGCAGTGTGTCGCCACTCCAGAACGAGCCCGGGTCAAAGTAATTCGAGTACTTCTGGGTGTTGAGCAATCCCATCTCCTCGTACGTGATCGCCACCGTCTCGGCGCAGTACGCCGTTTCCAGGCCCATGCGCTGACGTTCCTTGCGTCGCTGCGTCGACTCCTGAACCTTTTTGTCTACGAAGGGGATCCCCTTCATCCAGTCGTAGGCGGTCGGTAGCCGGCCCCGAAACCACCGGCCGGTCAGGCGCGCGGTGGTCGGAAACGCGGTGCCGTCCATCCGCGCGATCACGCGCAGCAGCTTGTCCTCTTGTTCGCGGGTGGGGTGCGGCGTCAGCTGGCGCAGCCAGCACCGTTGGTGGTAGCGCTCACTCCAC
Organism: Mycobacterium ahvazicum; assembly: GCF_900176255.2. Classification (GTDB taxonomy): domain Bacteria; phylum Actinomycetota; class Actinomycetes; order Mycobacteriales; family Mycobacteriaceae; genus Mycobacterium; species Mycobacterium ahvazicum. Next base: position 133,703 of record NZ_FXEG02000005.1, on the reverse strand, counting down.
TGCAGGACGGCCTGGTGCAGATCGTTGAGCTGCACACCGCGGTGGTTCGTCGCGGTCCACAGGTCGACGAGCTTGTCACCCAGTTCGGCATGCCAGATCAGCGGCGGCAGGTCGTCGATGGCCACGGTCATGCCGACGTGGTTCACCGGACTGTTCGTCAGGGTCTGAATGGCACGATCGGGTCTCGAACCGCCGCGGAACAACCAGAGGTCGCCGGTCCGGGTCTCGTTCAGCGCTTGCTGCAGCGTCAGCATGTAAGTCCGCTCATCGCTTGGGGTTTCGCTTACTTCTTCGGAAATGCTTCACGCGCGAGCTTGCGCGCCGTGGCTGCCGCGGGATATCCCGGGTCGCCGCTGCGGTGACGACGGCGACCTTGTCGCGAAGGGTGTCCATAGCGGTAATAGCGTGTCAAGTATGCGCAGCATTTGGAAGTGGATCGGCCTGGCCGGCGTCGCCGGTGTCGTTGCCGGGGGTGCGCTGGTGGTGCGCGATCAACGCAAACGCCGCGCCTACACCCCCGACGAGATTCGCTCCCGGCTGCATCAGCGGCTGGCCGAGTCCGATACTCAGGGTGAGGGCTCCACGGCGAACAATCGGTAACTGCCCGAAAATCCCTTCAGCTCGACGTCGCGGCCCTCGTCGAAGCAGATGTCGTCACAGTCGCGCAGCGCGTCTCGCACCGACTGGCTCACCAGGATCTCGCCCCCGACGGCTTGCGCCGCGACCCGTGCCGACATCGCGACGTTGCGTCCGAACAGGTCGTCGCCGCGGCGCACCGAGCGGCCCATGTGAATACCGATTCGCACGCGAATCTCCTGGTGCCGCTTGCGTTTTGCGTCCCGGCGCAGCTCTTGTTGAAGTTCGATGCCACAACGCACCGCCTGTTCGGCGCGGGCGAAGGCGATCATGAAGCCGTCGCCCTGGCTCTTGACCACATGACCGCAGTGGCGCTTCACCAACCCGGAGACGAGCTTGTCGTGCGAGCTGATCAGCTTGACCCAGGCGCGGTCGCCGATCCGCTCGTTGAGAGCGGTGGATTCCTCGATGTCGGAGAACAGAATCACCACCCGCCCGTCGGGAGTGACCCGGGCGAGATCGGGCCGCTCGACCTCGGCCCAGTCGGCGAGGTCTTCGATGTTGCTGCGTACCGCCGCGCCAAAGCCCTCCTTGCGCATCACGTTGGCGGTGTTCCACATCGTCTTGACGGCCTCGCGACCACCGGATATCAGCCAATTACGGGCGTCGGCACGTTGCCTTAACTCCTCGGCTTCCTCCCGGCTACGCACCAGCAACCTGAACATCACACCAAGTGCGCAGGCTTCGATCACGGCAACTCCGGCTAGGACGTAGACCGCGATGTGCAGTGCATCACCCACGTCACGCATCCTTGCAAAGCGTGCGATGGCTTCCGGTTGTCGGCCCTATCAGCAGTGTCTAGGGTTGAGTGCGATCACCCCCGGGTAGTGAATCTCAAGTGAACCGATCCGGTGACTTTTGGGAGGTTCGATCTTGGCCGACGACGGTGGTGATTCGTCCAACCTGCTGGTGATCTTTGGAATTACCGGCGATCTGGCCCGCAAGATGACCTTTCGGGCGCTGTATCGGCTTGAGCGTCGCAACCTGCTGGACTGCCCCATCCTGGGGGTGGCGAGCGACGACATCAGTGTCGAGGAACTCGTCGAGCGAGCGCGCGGGGCGATCAACGACGCCGGGGAGAAGATCGACGACGAAGTGTTCGATCGACTGGCGAATCGCTTGGACTACATCCACGGCGACGTCACCGAGCGCGATCTCTACCACCGGCTCGCCGAGATGATCGGTTCGGACTACCGCCCGCTGTACTACCTCGAGATGCCGCCCGCGTTGTTCGCGCCGATCGTCGAGAACCTCGCCCGGGAGGGACTGGTCGCGCGCGCGCGCGTCGCGGTGGAAAAGCCGTTCGGCCACGACCTCGAGTCGGCGCGCGAACTCAACGAGCGTCTGCACGCGGTGCTGGAGGAAGAGCAGATCCTGCGGGTGGACCACTTCTTGGGCAAGCAGCCCGTGGTGGAACTCGAATGTCTGCGGTTCGCCAATCAGGCGCTGGCCGCGCTGTGGGACCGCGAGAGCGTCTCGGAGATTCAGATCACGATGGCCGAGAACTTCGGCGTCGAGGACCGGGGCAGGTTCTACGACGCGGTCGGCACGCTGCGCGACGTGGTGCAGAACCATCTGCTGCAGGTCCTCGCGATGGTGGCGATGGAGCCGCCGGTCGGCGGTAGTGCCGACGACCTCAACGACAAGAAGTCCGAGGTGTTCCGCGCGATGCCGGCGCTGGATCCCGACCACTGCATCCGCGGTCAGTATCAGGGCTATACCGATGTCCCTGGGGTGGCGAAGGATTCGCAGACCGAGACCTTCGTCGCGCTGCGGACCGAGATCGACAACTGGCGCTGGTCCGGAGTGCCGATCTTCCTGCGGGCCGGCAAGTCACTGCCGGAGAAGGTCACCGAGGTGCGGCTGTTTCTGCGCCGCGTCCCGCAGCTGGCCTTCCTCCCGCACCGCCGCGCGGCCGAGCCCAACCAGATCGTGCTGCGCATCGACCCCGCACCCGGCATGCGCATGCAGCTGTCCGCCCAAGTTCACGACGAATGGCACGACGTCCACCTGGACTCGCTGTTCGCCACCGACCTGGGTGAAGCCGAGGGACCCTACGAATTGCTGCTGCACGCCGCGCTGACCGGCGATCGCACGCTGTTCGCGCGGGAAGACAGCATTGAACAGACGTGGCGCATCGTCCAGCCACTGCTCGACAAACCGGGCGAGATTCACCCCTACGAGCCCGGGTCCTGGGGACCCGAGGCCGCGCAGTCGCTCGTCCGCGGTCACCGCCATTGGCAAGACCCGTGGTTCCCTCCAAAAACGCAGTCGGGACAGTAAGGAGACCAGAAATGCAGCTCGGAATGATCGGCCTGGGCCGGATGGGCGCCAACATCATCCGTCGTGTCGTCGACGGCGGCCACGAGGGCGTCGTCTACGACTACGACAAGGAAGTCGTCAAGACGCTGGCCAACGAGAAGGGGATGACCGCGGCGTTCTCGGTCGCGGAGCTGGCCGAGAAGATGACCGCCCCCCGCGTCGTCTGGGTCATGGTGCCCGCGGGCAACATCACCACGTCGGTGATCGAGGAGCTGGCCGACACTCTCGAGTCCGGAGATATCGTGATCGACGGCGGTAACTCCTACTACCGCGATGACCTTAAGCACTCAAAGCTGTTGGCCGAGAAAGGGATTCACCTCATCGATTGCGGCACCAGCGGAGGAGTCTGGGGCCGGGAGCGTGGTTACTGTCTGATGATCGGCGGTGACGACTACGCCTTCGAGCACGCCGAGCCGCTCTTCAAGACCATCGCGCCCGGTGTCGACGCGGCGCCACGCACGCCGGGCCGCGACGGCGAGGTCGCCCAACCGGAGAAGGGCTACCTGCACTGTGGTCCCTCCGGCGCCGGGCACTTCGTCAAGATGGTGCACAACGGCATCGAGTACGGGATGATGGCCTCGCTCGCCGAGGGGCTCAACATTCTCCGCAATGCGGATATCGGCACGCGTGTCGAAAAGGGCGATGCCGAAACCGCGCCGCTGTCCAATCCCGAGTGCTACCAGTACGACTTCGACATCGCCGACATCGCCGAGGTGTGGCGCCGGGGCAGCGTCGTCGGCTCCTGGCTGTTGGATCTGACCGCGATCGCGCTGCACGAATCGCCCACGCTGTCGGAATTCTCCGGACGGGTCTCCGATTCCGGGGAGGGCCGCTGGACCGCGATCGCGGCTATCGACGAGGGGGTGCCCGCGCCGGTGCTCACCACCGCGTTGCAGTCCCGCTTCGCGTCACGCAGCCTCGACGACTTCGCCAACAAGGCGCTGTCGGCGATGCGCAAGCAGTTCGGCGGGCACGCGGAGAAACCGGGAGTGGGCGGCTGACGCGGCGACCGCGACGGCGGCTGACTAGTCCGTCAGCCGCTTGACGAACTCCACCACTACGTCGCTGAAGGCGTCATTGTCGTCGCCGGCCGCGGTGTGCCCGGCGTCGGACAACTCGACGAAATCCGCACGCGGAACCGTCGCCAGGAAATGCTGCACGCCTTCGGGGCTGACGACGTCGGAGAGCTTGCCCCGAATCAACAGGACCGGAATCTCGAGATCGGCCGCGGCCTGCTCGAAGTGCTCGGTGCGCAGCTCCGGGTCGTCCCCGGGCGCGGTCATGAACGCCGGATCCCAATGCCAGTACCAGCGTCCGTCGCGCAGCCGCAGGTTCTTCTTCAGGCCTTCGGGGCTGCGCGGCTTTTCCCGATACGGCAGATAGGCGGAGACCGCGTCGGCCGCCTCCTCGAGGGATCCGAAACCGTGCAGGTTGGTCAGCATGAAATCTCGAATGCGCGCGCTGCCGGTCTTCTCGTACCGCGGCACCACGTCGACCAGCACCAATCCGGTCACCTTCGCCGGTCCCGCGCTGTCGGCGACCAGGATGCCGGTCAGTCCACCCATGCTGGCGCCGATCAGCACCACCGGGCGGCCGATGGCGTCGAGGACGCGCAAGACGTCGGCCATCAGCGTTTCGATCGCGTAGTCCGCGCCGGGCGCCCGGTCGCTGTCGCCGTGTCCGCGGCTGTCCAGCGCCACGACGTGGTAGCCCTCGTCGGCCAGATACTGGCCGGTGTTCTTCCACGAGAACCGGTTCTGGCCGCCGCCGTGCAGCATCAGGATGGACGGTCGGCCCACGAGCGCGGGGTCCCGGTTCCATTCGTCGGCAACGAGGCCGATATCGCCTGCACCTGCGAATTTGACCGTCTGGGGACTGCTGCTCACGGTGCTCATCGATCTGACGTTACATAGTCCGCCGATGATTTCTGCCGATTGGTGGGGTCTATCCATGCGGCGACCGAAGCCGGTAGCCCGACAAAGGAGGAGACACCCATGCCATCGATCACGCCCTCGCTGTGGTTCGACCACAACATGGAGGAGGCGGCGACGTTCTACATCTCGGTGTTCCCGAACTCTCGAATCGAGGAATTCAACCGGAGCACCGACGCTGGCCCCGGCGAGCCCGGCTCGGTGCTGTCGGGCACTTTTGTGCTGGACGGCACCCGGTTCATCGGGATCAACGGCGGACCGCACTTCACCTTCAGCGAGGCGGTGTCCTTCACGATCGAGTGCAAGGACCAGAACGAGGTCGACTACTACTGGGAACGGTTGACCGACGGCGGCGAGGAATCGCAGTGCGGTTGGTGCAAGGACCGCTTCGGCCTCAGTTGGCAGGTCGTCCCGAATCGGCTTTACGAGTTGGTGAGCCATCCCGATCCGGCCCGTGCGACGGCCGCGACCCAGGCGATGTATGGCATGCGCAAGATCATCGTCGCCGATCTCGAGCGCGCGGCGGCCGAGGCATCCGGTCAAGCGTCCGAGCCTCACTCTCGTTAACCGCAAATTCCGTTGTCGTTTCAATAGATTCGATCGATGGGTTTGCCGCCGACGAGTCAACACAGTCACGAGATTGCCCGACGTATGGGGACTTCCGTCCCTACCGCTCGCCACACCGACGAGGGATGGTGGAAGAAATTCAACGGCAGACCAAAGCCCAAGGAGGAATCATGACCAATCTGCCCGCACATCCCGAGCAACCCCATTCGTGGCTGCCGGACTGGTCCGAGTTCTGGTCGGATCTGCGCAACGGTGTGCCGTCGGCCTTGCGTCGTGGCAACCTGATCCGGCTCGAGGATGAGACACAAGATGGTCATTACCTACTGCGTGCCGAACTTCCCGGCATTGATCCGGTCAAGGACGTCGACATCACGGTGCGCGACGGGCAGTTGACCATCAAGGCGCAGCGCAGCGAGAAAAATCAGTCCAACGGCCGCTCGGAGTTCTCCTACGGCTCTTTCATGCGGTCGATAACCCTGCCGGCCGGCGCGGACGAAGACGACATCAAGGCCAGCTACGACAAGGGCATCTTGACGGTGGACGTGGCCCTGCCCGAACAGACTGCGGCTACCGAGAAGCACATCGCGGTACAACCTGCAGGCTGACCCCGGTGGTCCGAGCGTCAGCCGCACGTCTTGGCGCGCGGTGACCTTTGACCCTAGAAGGCCTGAAACCGGCGGCGTAGCAAGGAGATTATGCGCCACGGGACAGACCCAGCCCGGACGGATTTCGTCGTGACAACGCACGGCGAGCTGCCCGGTGCGGCGGAGTACGCGCGCGACAAGATCGACAAGGTCGCGCGGCTCATCCCCAGGCCGGTGCTGCATGCCCGCGTCAGGCTGACCAAGCATGGCGATCCGGCCGTGGAGCGAGCCGTCGTCGCCCAAGCCAATCTGGACGTCGACGGCCGGCTCATTCGCGCCCAAGCTCACGGCGTCACCGCGCGCGAAGCCGTCGATCGGCTCGAGGCGAGACTTCGGCGCCGGCTGGAACGTGCCGCTCAACACTGGGAGGCGCAACGGGGGTTGGTCAGCGATCCGCACGAGTGGCGTCACGAATCCGAGCCCACCCATCGACGGAGCTATTTCCCCCGGCCGGCGGCCGAGGTCCGCATCATTCGGCGAAAGTCGTTCGCGATGGCACCCGGTACGGTGGACGAGGCGGTCCTCGAAATGGACTTGCTGGACTACGACTTTCACCTTTTCACCGAGAAAGGCACCGGTGCCGTCGCGGTGCTCTATCGCGGTGGAACGACCGGTTACCGCCTAGCGCTGGTGGCACCGGGACTGGCGGACCAGCTGAGCCCGTTCGAACGACCCGTGACGATCAGTTCCCAGCCGGCGCCGTGTCTTACCGAAGCGCAGGCAGCCGAGCGCCTCGGCCTGCTGGACCTGCCGTTTCTGTTCTTCATCGACGCGGCGCCAGGCCGCGCCTGCGTCTTGTACCGCCGCTATGACGGTCATTACGGGTTGATCAGTCCGGCAGGCTAGCGTCCGGGATGTCGCCTGGTCCGAAGATATTGCGACAGTGCGGATTTGGACGATATCCAGTAGCGGTTGGTGCACTCTGATTCGTGCACGATACTTTGGTCGGTGCGGGTTATTGCCCGTCAGGTGTGCGGTCGGAATTGTGCCGAACAGGGAGTGAAGATGGCGGACTACCCGAGATGACCGAGCCGCGGTGGATCGACGTGCCCGGGCCGCCCGCGGACCTCAAGGCGCTCACCTGGGGCCCAGCCGACGCCCCGATCGCCTTGTGTCTGCACGGCTTCCCCGACACGGCCTACGGTTGGCGCAAGATGGCCCCGCTGCTTGCCGCGGCCGGCTGGCGGGTTGTCGCGCCGTTCATGCGGGGATACGCGCCGTCGTCCATACCCGACGACGGCAGCTATCACGTGGGCGCGATCATGGACGACGCGCTGCGGGTGCGCGAGGCCGCCGGGGGCACCGACCGCGACGTGGTGATCGGACACGACTGGGGCGCACTTGCCGCCACCGGCTTGGCCGCGATGCCGAACAGCCCGTTCACCAAGGCCGTGATCATGTCGGTGCCGGTCTCGGCCGCCTTCCGCGGCCAGGTGAGCGAGCGCGCCCGGCTGGCCCGCCTGCTGCCCGGTCAGCTGAGGCGTAGCTGGTACATGTTTTATTTCCAATTGCCTTTCCTGCCTGAGCGTTCCGCGTCCTGGGTGCTGCCGCGGCTGTGGCGGCGGTGGTCGCCGGGCTATCGCGGCGCCGAAGAGGACCTGCGTCACGTCGATGCCGCGATCGGAACACCGGAAAGCTGGCGGGCGGCGCTGGGGACCTACCGTGCCACGCTGCGCAACACCCGGCCGCCGCAGCGGTACGCCGAACTGAACCAGCTGTGGACCAAGGCGCCGATCCTGCCGTCGCTGTACCTGCATGGCCGCGACGACGGTTGTATGACTGCGGCGTTCGCGCACTGGACCGAAAAGGTGCTGCCCGCCGGCAGCGACGTCGCGATCATCGACCATGCCGGGCATTTTCTGCAGCTGGAACAGCCCGAGAAGATCGCCGAGCGGGTGCTGGCGTTCATCGGCTCACCCGGCTGACGCGATGGCTGCGCGCCGAATGGCGGCCGTTGATGCGCAGTTCTACTGGATGTCGGCCAAGGTCCCCAGCGACGAGTTCCTGCTCTATGCATTCGACGGCGCACCCGCCGACCCGGGTGGTGCTCTCGAAGAGGTTCGGCGCCGGGCTCAGGCGTGCCCCGAGCTGACGTTGCGGGTCGAGGATGGGTGCGCGCTGACCTATCCACGGTGGGTTCCCACCGCGGTGACGCCCGAGCAGGTGGTGTGCCACCACCTCGCGGATCGCAGTTGGCAGGCCTGCCTGTCGGCGGTTGCCGGGTTCGCCGACAGCCAGCTGGACCTTCGCCGGATGCCCTGGCGGGTCCACGTGTTCACGCCGGTGCTCGGCGTTGCGGGTGTCGAAGGCCCGGGCACGGTGGCGGTCCTGCAGATACCCCATGCGCTGGCCGACGGTGTTCGCGGAGCGGCGCTGGCCGCCTGGCTGTTCGGTCGGGCGGTGCCGGTGCCCGAGGTGCGACGGCCCTCGCCGGGGATTTTCGCGTGGCGAGCCGCCCGGGCGGCGTGGAGCCACCGCGGGCTGGTCCGCGATACGCGGGCGGGTCTGCTGGCACCGGGGGCCGGGACTCGCCCGGCGCTTGCCACCAATACCCGCCCCGACGGCGTCCGTTCGATGCGCACGCTGGTGCGCCATCGCTCGCAGCTGCGCGGGCCCAGCGTCACCGTCGCGGTGCTCGCCGCGGTCTCGACCGCGCTGTCGCGGTTGCTTCCCGACGCGACCGATATGTTGGGCGCGGAGGTTCCGATGGCCAAAACCGGTGTGCTGCAGGCGAATAATCATTTCGGGAACGTCGTCGTCGGTCTCTATCCGCAGCTGGAGCTGGATGCGCGGCTGGATCGGATCGCCACCGATCTGGCCAACGGCCGGCGCCGATTCGAACATCCGGCGACACGGGCGGGCGACCGGGCTTTCGCGACGGTACCCGCCCCGCTGTTGCGTTGGGGCATCTCACGATTCGACGCCGACGCCCGATCCGCACAGGTGCTGGGCAACACCGTGGTGTCCAGTGTCAACCGCGGGCCCGCCGATCTGCGGTTCGGGGATGCGCGGGTGGTGCTGACGGCCGGCTATCCGGGACTGTCGCCGTCGATGGGTCTGACGCACGGAGTGCACGGCATCGGCGAGACCGTAGCGATCAGCGTCCACGCGGCGGAGTCGGTCTTTCGATTCGGAGATGCCGACGTCGACGCCTATCTGGAGTTGCTGGACGCCGCGCTGTAGAGGCTACTGTGCGTCACCGGATCTCGCCGCTTGCTCGCGCGTCAGCCCGGCCGCGCCGATCAGCTCCTCGTGCCATTCGAACCACACGGTGTGGTAGGAGTCGATCAGGGGGCGGGTCAGCCAGGTGCTGTTGCCCGACTTGACTTTGTCCAGTGCCGCAACCAGTTTCACCGAATAGGCGGTCAGCCGGGGCAGCTGGGCCGCGACCGCTTCGATGATCGGCAGCACCCGGGCGTGTACGCCGTCCAAGCGGGCCAACACCGCCGCGTCGTACTCGGCGTCGTCGTGCGCGTTGGGTTTTCCGGCGGGGCCGCCCTTGAGCTGCCAGTCGGTGACGAGGGCTTTGAAATCGGCGTTCACGCTTCGGAAGTCGTCATAGGCGGCGGTCATCGCCGCCCCGTCGATGCCTTCGCGCTCCCGCGCGAGCAGAATGTCCAGCCGGTCGCGGCCGCTGGGGCTGATTCGCAACGTCGCATCACCGACCAGGAAACCCGAGTCGGTCAGCTGTTCGACGGCATCGTCGACGTCCTGGTTCAGCGTGGCGCTCAGGTCGGCCGGGCTGACCCGGCCCTTGAGTCGGACCGCTTGCAGCACGGCCAGTTCGGTCATCCGGTGGCCTGGCTCGACGATCGCAGCGCGGCCAGCATGACGATCAGCGGGGAGTCTGAAAGCACGTCGGTCTGGCCGCTGTCCAGGGCGGCGCGCACCGTGGCGTCGGCGGTGTCCGCCAGCCTGGGATGGTCGCCGCCGGCGTGCGCGCGCAGCGGACTGATCCGTCGCGCCAGGTCGGCGAGTTCGCGCAGTTCGGGCGTATCGTTCTCCGACCACGACGTCGGGGCCAGATCGCCCTCGCGCACTTCGCCTTCGTAGCCGTCGACGGTGATCTGCTTGCCGGCCAGCGTCGCCGCCACGCCGTTGCCGCAGCCCACCACCGCCACCCGGCCGAGTTCGCGGCTGACTACTGCCGCATGGCTGGCGGCCCCGCCGATCTCGGTGACGATGCCGTGGGCGGCCAGCATGCCCATCACGTCTTCGGGCCGGGTGTGGTCGCGCACCAGGATCACCTGCTCACCTCGGTCGGCGGCTTCCAGCGCCTCGTCGACCCGGGTGTAGGCCTTGCCCGACACCACGCCCGGACAGGCGGGCAGGCCTTTGGCCAAAAGTGGTGCGGCCAAACGTATTTCGGGTTGCAGCGCGGGCAGCAGCAGGGCCTCTACATGGGCCGGGGTGACCCGGCGCAATGTCTCGGTGGCGTCGATGAGCCCCTCGTGATGCAGCTGCAGCGCCAGTCGCACCGCGGCCTGCGCCGAGCGCTCGGCCGCCCGGGTCTGCAGCAGCCAGAGTTTGCCCTCTTCGACGGTGAACTCGATCTCCTGCACGTCGGACCCGAGCCGCTCCAGGGTGCGGGCGACGTCCATCAGCTGCTGGTAGACCGCCGGCTGCTCGTCGCGCAGCGCGGTGATCGGTTCGACGTCGACCAGCCCCGAGACGACATCGTCGCCCTGGCCGCCGGGCAGCCACTCGCCGAACGGCTCGTTGGCGCCGGTGATCGGGTTGCGTGAGAAGCATGCTCCGGCACCGGAATTGGCGCCGAGATTGCCGAACACCATGGCCTGCACCACCACCGCGGTGCCGCCGCGATCGTCGAGGCCGTAATGGTCGCGGTAGGCAACCGCGCGCGGCGAATTCCACGACGCGAACACCGCCTCGATGCCGGCACGCAACTGCGCGTACGGGTCGGTCGGAACGGATTGCGATGCTGCGCCGACGATGCGCTGATACATGTCGGTGAATCGCAGCCGGGTGTCGTGGGCGAACTTCTCGGTCCCCGACGCCGCCAGCGCCCGCACCACGTCGTCGTTGAGGCCGACGTTCAGGATCGTGTCCATCATGCCGGGCATCGACAGGGTGGCGCCCGAGCGCACACTGACCAGCAGCGGGCGCGGGCCCCGGCCGAACGTGCGGGAGGTTACGGTCTCCAGCCACTTCATCCGGCGCAGCACGTCGTCCCAGATCGCGTCCAGGGTCGTCGCGGGCTCGGCCAGATACCGCAGGCCCACCTCGGTGGTGATGCAGAACGCGGGAGGCACCGGCAGGCCGTGCCGCTGCATGACCTCGATGCCGTGGCCCTTGTTGCCCAGGATCTCCCGCGGATGGTCCGCGTCGCCGTTCAGCAACACCACGGTGTGGTCGGTGGAGGTGGCCGCATGCCCGATGCTCTCGGGAGTGCTGTTGCCTCGTGCGATACGCGCCGTGGTGCACCCCCTCCTGGCTCGGCTGGTTTCGGCATACGCGGGAACGCCCGCTATGTTCCCACACGGATCGACCGCCACAGCCGCTCACCGCTGCTGTTATCCGATCCGGCCGATGATCTAGGTTTGCACGTATGACTCCCTATGACGTCGGATTACTGATCCTGCGGCTGGTCCTGGGCGTGACACTGGCCGCGCACGGCTACAACAAGTTCTTCGGCGGCGGCCGCATCCCGGGCACCGCGCGCTGGTTCGAGAGCATCGGCATGAAGCCGGGCAAATTTCACGCCACGGTGGCCGCCACCACGGAAATCGCCGCCGGGCTGGGGCTGGCGGCCGGGCTGCTCACGCCGATTCCGGCGGCCGGCTTTGTTGCGCTGATGCTGGTCGCGGCCTGGACCGTCCATCGCCACAATGGCTTCTTCATCGTCAAGGAGGGCTGGGAGTACAACCTGGTGCTGGCGCTCAGCGCGGTCGCAGTGGCCGCGCTGGGCCCCGGCCGGCTCAGCCTGGATTGGCTGATCTTCGGGATCAACAACCCGCTGATCGGCTGGAACGGCCTGCTGATCTCGGTCGGGCTCGGGCTGGCGGGCGGCCTCGGCCTGCTGCTGATCTTCTACCGCCCGCCGGCCAAGCAAGCCGGTTAGATCCCGAGCGCGCCCGGAAGCTTCTTGCGCTTGGCGTCGTAGAGCGCGGCGTCGGCGGCTGCGTAGAGCGCGGTGATGTCGGCGCCCACACCACTGTGCGACGCGGTGCCGATGCTGGTGCCCGGGGTGTGCAGGCGGACGTCGGCGAGAAATCGGTCGGAACTGCCCGGCGTCAGGTTCGCGTCCTCGGCGATACACACCGCGAATTCGTCGCCGCCCAGCCTGGCCAGAACGGCATTGGCGGGCGCCAGTTTTCGCCAGCACTGCGCGCGGCTGACCAGATGCTCGTCGCCGGCCAGGTGCCCGTGGGTGTCATTGATCGTCTTGAAGTTGTCGATGTCGAACACCATGACGGTGACGGTGATGGCCGCCGAACGGGACCGGTCCAGCAGGTCGGCGGTGGCGATCTTCCAACCCGCCCGGTTGAGCAGGCGCGTGAGGGGATCGGTGCACGCCGCGGCGACCAGGGCTCGCATCAGCAACCCGAACGACTCGGCGGCACCGGCGATCGCGATCACGAAGATGAAATAGTCGATCACCAGCTTGCGCACTGGCGCAACCGCGAGAGCCAGGACGCACGCCCCGGTCAGCACGGCGACCAGCATGGTCCCGCGGCGCGGCGAGTGGAAGGCGCGCAGGTACATCGCCAGGAAGATCGGCGCGATCAGGCAGACGAACTCGGCGAGGATCGCGACGTGGAAGGCCATCACGATCGGGGTGGCCACGATCGCTACCGCGGTGGCCGGCGCGGGTCGGCCGGGACGCACGCCCAACCAGACCAATGCGGCGACGCCGAGGACGATCGCGATGATGCCCCCGGTCGGGTTGGCGTAGGTCAGGCCCTTGCGGAGGGGAAAGAGGGTGAACGCCACGCCATAGGCGTAAAGAAAAGTCGTGCCGCCCAAGAAGATTCGCAGCAGCCGGACTTGCTCGCCGGCGTAGAAGCCGCTGCCGGCACTGGTATGTAGCCGCAGCCGATATCGCCGAGTGGATCGACGACCGAAAGGGCCTGGGACGTTAACGCCCATCCCGTCAACTCTCCTGGTCAGGCCCCCGTGATGCCGATGATCGGCCCATTGTGGCACTGCTCTTTTCAGCAGGCACGCCGGGGATGACCAGGCGGGTGTGCGGCCCCTAGGCGACCGCGGCGGTTTCGGCGGCCGCCACTTCGGCCGCGGCACGTTCGCCGGACCGGATCGCGCCGTCGATCCAGCCGCACATGATCGCCGAGCTTTCGGTTCCGGCCCAGTGGATCCGGCCGCAGGGCTCGCGCAGGGTGTAGCCGTACTCGGTCAACACGCCGGTGGGGGTGTGGCCGATCATCCCGCCTCCGGAGTAGCGGTCCAGGGTCCAGTTCTGTTCGTGAAATTCCCGCGGCGTCTTGGCTTTGTCGCCGAACCGGTCGACCAGTTCACCGATGACCACCGCTTTGCGCTCGGCCTCGTCGAGCATGGTGAGCCGGCGCGCCGCCGGCCCCTCGGTGATGACGCACATGATGCCCGGGTTTCCGGCGTCCGTGCAGGCGTCGATGGTCAAGGAGGCCGGCGAGCCCGGCGCGGCGGACTGGCCGGACAGTCCGTCGGCGCGCCAGAAGGGTTCGTCGTAGCAGACCGACGTCTTGATCACCGCGCCGCTTGTCACACGCTGGTGCAGAAATGCGCGGTCCACCGGCAACAGCGGCTCGTAGTCGATCGAGGTGGCGATCGCCAGCGGGATCGCGACGATGACCCGTCGCGCTCGCACCGCCAGATCGGCCGCGCTGACCGTCACGCCGTCGTCGTCCTGGCTGATCTGACGGACCGGCTGTGAAAGGTGTAGCGCCTCACCGAGTTCGGCGACCATCGGGCGATGCAGGGCGCCCATGCCGCCGACCGGGCGGGCATCCTGGGACCCACCCTTGCCCGAAATCGCGAAGGTGAGACCGCCGGCCGAAGCCGTCTGCAGCAGCCCCCACAGCAACGACGTCTCGGATGCTGCCGAGGTGTACAGGCCGGCGAAGGCCATGTCCAGCATCTGGGCGGCCTCGGAGGACATGGAATTCTTTTCGATCCATTGCCCAATGCTGATCCGGTCCCACTCGTGGGCCTTCTTCGCCTCCCATGGGGCTTCGCGCGGAAGAGCTTTGCCCATCTTCTCGATGCTGGCCAGTGCGAGCCCGAGGTTGGCGACCGCCCACGGGCTCACGGTCCACGGGATGGTGCCGCCGTAGCGGTGCTTTTTGCCACCGACGATCATCATCGCGTCGCCGTCGTTGTGCTGCTTGTATTCCCGCACCCCGAACTCATTCATCAACGCGTAGATCCGGTCCTGTCCGGGCCCGATCCACGCCCCGCCGCGGTCGACCCACACGCCGTCGTCACGGGTGACGGTGAAGGTGCGGCCGCCGACGCGGTCACGGGCCTCCAGCAAGGCCACCGAGTGCCCGGCTTGCTTCAGCCGCAGCGCTGCGGTCAAACCCGCGAAACCCGCTCCGACCACGCAATAATCGACGTCCGCCATGACCGCTCCTCGGTTGCCCTACCCCCGCTGAGCAGCAAACTACACCGGCCGGGCTGCGCCAGCGGCCGGTTCGCGCGGAATTCATGTCCCGGGCGCCGGCGGATAGGGCAGATCGGTGCTGGAGTGTGGGTCGACGTGCACCGGGTGCCCGAGGTACGGGAACGCCCGTTGCGGGCAGGAGGGCCGGTCACAGATCTTGCAGCCCGCGCCGATCGGCACGATCGCCCCGGCGCCGGTGAGATCGATACCGACGGAGTAGATCAGTTTCTCGGCGTGGGCCACGTCGCAACCGAGCCCGATCGCGAAAGTCTTATCCGGGCCGAGATAGCTGCTGGGTTCCGTCGACGTGGTCCTGGCGAGCCAGAAATAGGTGCGCCCATCGGGCATTTGTGCGATCTGAGTCATGAACTGGCCGGGACGCGAAAAGGCGTGGTGAACCACCCACAGCGGGCAGTTGCCGCCCACGCGTGAGAAGTGAAAAGCCGTGGCGGACTGACGTTTTGAGATGTTTCCCGCACTGTCTGTCCGGACGAAGATGAACGGGACACCCCGAGCGCTCGGTCGTTGCAGCGTGGACAGCCGGTGACAGACGGTTTCGAAGCCAACCTCGAAACGTCTTGCCAGCTGGTCGATGTCGTAACGCATGGCTTCGGCGGCCTCGAGCAATCGCTGGTAGGGCAATAAGAGTGCGCCCGCGAAGTAGTTGGCCAGCCCGATGCGCGCCACCCCTCGCGCATCGTCGCTGAGCTGGTCGTCGCCGTCGATGAGCTGTGCGATCAGCTCGGCCTGGGTGAGCAATGCAATTTGGGTTGCCAACTGGAAGGCGCGTTGGCCCGGATGCAGCCACCGGGCCAGATACAAGGTCTTCGACTCGGCGCGAAACAGGCGTTTCGAGTTGGGATTCAAGACCTGGCCATCGTCGATGATCACGGTCACGCCGAGCCGGTCGCGAACGAACTCCGCCAGCTGGCTGTCGAGTCCGCCTGTGTGCAAACCGTTTTGGTTGAACAGGCGCTCGGCCGCGACGTCGAGATCCCCGATGTAGTTCTTGCGGTCGTAGAAGAAGTCCCGGACTTCTTCGAAGGGCATCGGCTGTGAGGGTGCCGCGGATGTCTCGGCGCTGGCCCGGCTGTGCAGCGCTTCCAGGTCGGCCGTGGCGTCGTGCAGGCGCCGCTGCAGATTGACCAGCGTCTGGCCGACCTCCGGCATGCGCGCGACGAGCTCCTCGATTTGGCCGGCCGTCGCGGGTCCTTCGGCGAAGATCTCGCGCAGATCCGCGACCAGCCGGGCATCGGACTCGGGTGCGAAGTACTGATTCGGCAAGTCGAATCGCTCGGTAAGCGTCAGCAGCACCGGTACCGTGATCGGGCGCTGGTCGTTTTCCAGCTGGTTGACGTAACTGGTCGACAATCCGAGGGCGCGCGCCAGCGCTACTTGAGTCAGCCCCTGCTCCTCGCGCAGCCGGCGTAGCCGCGCACCCGCGAACGTCTTCGCCACCTACAACAGGGTACGCCCACCGCCTTTCACAAAATTCGCAAAATCGCCGGGGTCGGGACGCAAAATTACGCTCTTTTAGGGGATTTACCGCGTTTCTTCGGCTGCGTACTGTGCGATTTATGCGCATCCACGACGTGCGAACCCGGCGTAGCGCCGACGACTTCCCCCGCCGCGAGCACCTGGCTTTCAAGATTGCCGAGGTCGCGGCGGACCCGGTCGCCGTGCCCGCGGAGACCGCGGAGATGGTCATCAACCGCATCATCGACAACGCTGCCGTCAGCGCCGCCTCGGTGATCCGCCGGCCGGTGGCCACCGCTCGGGCCCAGGCGCTGGCGCATCCGGTCCAGCGCGGGGCGCGCGTGTTCGGCGTGACGGGCGCTTATTCGACCGAGTGGGCGGCCTGGGCCAACGCCGTCGCAGTGCGCGAGCTGGACTTCCATGACACGTTCTTGGCCGCGGACTACTCTCATCCCGGCGACAACATTGCGCCGCTCGTTGCCGTCGCTCAGCAGCTCGATGTGCGGGGCGCCGACCTGATCCGCGGTTTGGCCACCGCCTACGAGATCCAGATCGACCTGGTCAAGGGAATCTGCTTGCACGAACACAAGATCGACCACGTCGCGCATCTGGGTCCGTCGGTGGCCGCGGGGATCGGGACGATGCTGCGGCTGGACACCGAGACCATCTATCAGGCGGTCGGGCAAGCGCTGCACCTGACCACGGCCACCCGGCAATCCCGCAAGGGCCTGATCTCCAGCTGGAAAGCCTTCGCGCCGGCGTTCGCGGCGAAGGTGGCCATCGAGGCCGTCGACCGCGCGATGCGTGGGGAAGGCGCCCCGGCGCCCATCTGGGAAGGCGAGGACGGGGTGATCGCCTGGCTGCTGGGCGGTCCCGACCACACCTATCAGGTGCCGCTGCCGGAACCGGGTCAAGCCAAGCGCGCGATTTTGGACAGCTACACCAAGGAGCATTCCGCGGAGTACCAGAGCCAGGCGCCGATCGACCTGGCCCGCCGGCTGCGTGACCGAGTCGGCGATCTCGAGCAGGTCGCGACGATCGTGCTGCACACCAGCCACCACACCCACTACGTGATCGGCACCGGCTCGGGTGACCCGCAGAAGTTCGATCCGGACGCCTCCCGGGAGACGCTGGATCACTCGCTGCCCTACATCTTCGCGGTCGCACTGCAGGACGGCAGCTGGCACCACGAGCGTTCATACGCTCCCGAGCGAGCCCACCGGCCCGACACCGTCGAGCTGTGGCACAAGATCTCCACCGTCGAGGATCCGCAGTGGACTCGTCGGTACCACTCGAACGACCCGGCCGACAAGGCTTTTGGGGCGCGCGCGGAGGTGACGCTGAAGAGCGGAGAGGTGATCTGCGATGAATTGGCGGTGGCCGATGCCCATCCGCTGGGGGCCCGGCCGGTCGCGCGCGAGCAGTACGGCCGCAAGGTCACCGAGCTCGCCGACGATGTCGTGGAACCCGCTGAGCAGCAACGGTTCTTGTCTGCCGTCGACTCCCTCGCCGATCTGAAGGGCGGCGCGCTGGGGGCGCTGAACGTGGTGGTCGATTCGCGGGTGCTGGACAAGGCGCCGGTGATTCCGTCGGGGATCTTCCGATGATCGACTCCTCGTCCAGTGCCGCCGACAAGCGCGTGGCAATGCGCGCGAGCCTGGAAAGTGGCCGGCTGCAGCGGCTTCCGGGTGCCTTCTCGCCGCTGGTGGCCAAGGCGGTCGCCGAGGCGGGCTTCGAAGGTGTGTACGTGTCGGGTGCCGCGCTGGCGGCCGATCTCGGGTTGCCGGACATCGGCCTGACGACGCTGACCGAGGTGGCGGGCCGGGGCTCGCAGATCGCCGCCGCCGTCAACCTGCCGACGCTGATCGACGCGGACACCGGATTCGGCGCGCCGCTGAACGCCGCGCGCACGGTGACGGTCCTGGAGGACGCCGGACTGGCCGCATGCCACCTCGAGGATCAGGTCAACCCGAAGCGTTGCGGCCATCTGGACGGCAAGGCCGTCGTCGCGGCCCAGGACATGGTAAAACGCTTGCGCGCAGCGGTATCCGCGCGGCGCGACCCCAACTTCGTCATCTGCGCTCGCACCGATGCTGTTGGCATTGAGGGTCTGCCCGCCGCGATCGACCGTGCGCGTGCTTACGCCGACGCCGGCGCGGACATGATCTTCACCGAAGCGCTGACCGAGGTGGCGCAGTTCGAGGCCTTCCGTGCCGCGGTCGACGTTCCGTTGCTGGCCAACATGACCGAATTCGGCAAGTCGCCGCTGCTGAGCGCACGCCAACTGGCCGACCTCGGCTACAACGTCGTCATCTACCCGGTCACCACGTTGCGGCTGGCGATGTTCGCCGTCGAAGCGGGCCTGCGTGAAATTGGTTCTTCGGGAACGCAATTCGATCTGCTGGATCGCATGCAACACCGCAGCCGGCTGTACTCGCTGCTGAGTTACGAGGACTACAACGAATTCGACACCGATACTTACAATTTCAGCTTTGAAGGGAACCAGCCATGACCGCGCCGACCGCTGACATCAAGAAGGGCCTCGCCGGTGTGGTGGTGGACACCACCGCCATCTCGAAAGTGGTGCCGGAGACCAATTCGCTGACTTATCGCGGATATCCGGTCCAGGATTTGGCCGCGCACTGCAGTTTCGAGCAAGTCGCATTCCTGCTCTGGCGCGGCGAGCTGCCCACCGACGCGGAGCTGGCGCTGTTCAGCCAGCGCGAACGCGCCAGCCGCCGGCTCGACCGCTCGCTGCTGTCGCTGCTGACCAAGCTGCCCGACAATTGTCATCCGATGGATGTGGTACGCACCGCCATCAGCTTTTTGGGTGCCGAGGACCCCGAGGAGGACGACGACTCTGCGAACCGGGCCAAGGCGCTGCGCATGCTCGCGGTGTTGCCGACCATCGTCGCGGTGGATATGCGGCGCCGGCGCGGGTTGGCGCCGATCCCGCCGCACAGCGCGCTGGGCTACACCGAGAACTTCCTGCAGATGTGTTTCGGCGAGGTGCCCGAGCCGGCGGTCGTGCAGGCCTTCGAGCAGTCGATGATCCTCTACGCCGAACACGGCTTCAACGCCTCGACGTTTGCCGCGCGGGTGGTGACGTCGACGCAGTCGGACATCTACAGCGCGGTCACCGGGGCCATCGGTGCGCTCAAGGGTGCGCTGCACGGTGGTGCCAACGAGGCGGTGATGCACGACATGATCGAGATCGGCGAGCCGGGCAACGCGCGAGAGTGGTTGCGCGGCAAGCTCGCCCGCAAGGAGAAGGTCATGGGCTTCGGGCACCGGGTCTACAAGAACGGTGACTCCCGGGTGCCGACGATGAAGGAGGCGTTGAACCGCGTCGCCGCGACGCGCCCGCACTCTGGTGGACAGCGCTGGCTGGACATTTACAACGTCCTGGAAGCCGAGATGTTCGGCGCCACTGCCATCTTGCCCAATCTCGACTTCCCGACCGGCCCGGCGTACTACCTGATGGGATTCGATATCGCCTGCTTCACGCCGATCTTCGTGATGAGCAGGATCACCGGGTGGACGGCTCACATCATGGAGCAGGCCGCGTCGAACTCCTTGATCCGCCCGTTGAGTGCGTACTCGGGACGCGAGCAGCGGGCACTGGCCCATAGGTGAGCGCCTAGTCCGTCGGCCCGCCGTATTGCCAGACCAGGCTGTGGTCGCCGGTCATGGTCGGGTTGCACCACATCGTCCGGCCGTTGGCGTCCTGCGTGGTGGAGTGCAACACCGTGCACGAATCTCCCGCTGCGGGGACCTGACCGCAAGCGATGCCGACGCCGAGTGCTGCGGCCAGCACGCTCGCCAGCGCCGCGGCCGGTATAAGGAACCGAAGTCTGCTCATGACGGACATCTCCTAAGCAGGTGCCAAGCCATCACGCTAACCGCCGGAGAACCCGGGGGCAAAGGATGTCATCCGCGATCCGCAACACGGTCGGCAGGTTCTAGGGTGTGAAACCATGGGATTTCTCCAACCCGAACTGCCGCAGGTCGACATCGACGAGTGGAGCAAGCTGTCCCGCAGCGAAAAGATCCGCCCGATGGCCCGACATTGGGCCGAGGTCGGGTTCGGCACGCCGGTCGTTCTGCATCTGTTCTACGTCGGCAAGATCTTGCTTTACATCCTGTTCGCGTGGTTGTTGGCCGTGCCGACCACTCGCGGGTTGGCGTTCACCGACGTCATGTCGTGGTACGCCGAGCCGATCGTGTTCGAGAAGGTCGTGCTGTACACGATGCTCTTCGAGGTGATCGGGCTGGGCTGTGGCTTCGGGCCGCTGAACAACCGGTTCAACCCGCCGCTGGGCTCGATCCTGTATTGGCTGCGGCCCGACACCATCCGGTTGCCGCCGTGGCCCCAGCGCATCCCCGGGACCAAGGGCACCGCCCGTACGCTGGTCGACAACGCGCTGTACGGCCTGTTCTTGCTGGTGACCTTCCTGACGTTGTTCGCCGACGGCACCGGCCCGATACCGGAGCTGGGCACCCAGATCGGGGTGATTCGCCCGTGGCGGATCGTGCTGATCCTGGTGCTTCTCGGGATCCTGGGACTGCGCGACAAGGTGATCTTTTTGGCCGCCCGCGGTGAGGTATACGCGACGCTGTCGGTGACGTTCCTGTTCG
Organism: Mycobacterium ahvazicum; assembly: GCF_900176255.2. GTDB lineage: Bacteria > Actinomycetota > Actinomycetes > Mycobacteriales > Mycobacteriaceae > Mycobacterium > Mycobacterium ahvazicum. The sequence continues at coordinate 112,869 of NZ_FXEG02000005.1, read as the reverse complement.
GCGGTGTCGACATGATCGTCGCCGCCAAGCTGGTGTTCATGGTGATCTGGATCGGCGCCGCCACCTCCAAGCTGAACAAGCACTTTCCGTTCGTGATGTCGACGATGATGTCCAACAACCCGGTGTTCCGGCCCCGGTTCATCAAGCGGATGTTCTTCGAGAAGTTCCCCGACGATCTGCGGCCCGGACGGTTGTCGCGCGTATTCGCCCACGTGAGCACCTTCGTCGAGATGTGTGTGCCCATCGCGCTATTCGTCGGGCACGGCGGCTGGTGGACCGCGGTCCCCGCAGCGATCATGGTGATCTTCCACTTCGGCATCCTGTCGGCGATCCCGATGGGCGTGCCGCTGGAGTGGAACGTGTTCATGATTTTCGGCGTCTTCGCGCTGTTCGTCGGCCACACTCACACCGGACTGACCGACCTGAAAAACCCTGTCCTGGTTGGGCTTTTCATCGCGTTCATCGCCTCAATCGTGATCGCGGGCAACCTGTTTCCGCGCAAGATCTCGTTCCTGCCCGGCATGCGCTATTACGCCGGCAACTGGGACACCACGCTGTGGTGCATCAAGGCATCGGCGGACAAGAAAATCAACCACAACATCGTCTCGATCGCCAGCATGCCCGCGGCCCAGCTGGAGAAGGTGTACGGCAAGGAACGCGCCCAGATCCCGATGTATCTCGGATATGCGTTCCGCGCCATGAACACTCACGGCCGGGCGTTGTTCACCCTGGCGCACCGGGCGATGGCCCGTCAGAACGAAGACGACTATGTGATCACCGACGGGGAGCGGATCTGCAGCACCGCGATCGGATGGAATTTCGGCGACGGCCACATGCACAACGAACAGCTGATCGCCGCGATGCAGCAGCGCTGCGGCTTTCTGCCCGGTGAGGTGCGGGTGGTGCTGCTCGACGCCCAGCCGATCCACAAGCAGACGCAGGCCTACCGGCTGGTGGACGCCGCGACGGGCGAATTCGAACGCGGCATAGTCAAAGTCGCGGACATGGTCACCCGGCAGCCCTGGGACGACCAGGTGCCGGTCCAGGTGCTGTCCGGGTCCGAGCGGGAGACAGAGGCGGACGAAGAGCCCGAAGAGCCCTCAGAAAGTGAAAGTTCGCGAGCGTAACGCCACGTCGAGATTTCGCTCGGTAACTCGCCGTGGCGTTACGCTCGGCGAGTCTTAGACTCCCGCGCGCACTTCCTGCGCCGCGGCGACCATGTTCTGCAGCGACGCGGTTACCTCGTCGGTGTTGCGCGTTTTGAGGCCGCAGTCGGGGTTGACCCACAGCCGCTCCGCGGGCAGAGCCTGCAGCGCGGCCCGCAGCGACTCAGCCATTTCGCCGGAGCTGGGCACCCGCGGCGAGTGGATGTCGTAGACGCCCGGGCCCACGCTGTTGGCGAAGCCGACCGCGTTGAGATCGTCGAGCACCTCCATATGCGAGCGCGCTGCCTCGATGGACGTGACATCGGCATCCAGGTCGGCGATCGCGCCGATCACCTCGCCGAACTCCGAGTAGCACAGGTGGGTGTGGATCTGAGTCGAGTCGGCGACGCCCGAGGTGGCTAACCGGAAAGACCCGACGGCCCAACGCAAGTAGTCCTCCTGATCGGCCCGGCGCAGCGGCAGCAGCTCACGCAGTGCGGGCTCGTCGACCTGGATGACCGCGATGCCGGCGGACTCCAGATCCACCGTCTCGTCGCGGATCGCCAGTGCCACCTGGTTGGCGGTGTCGGCCAGCGGCTGGTCGTCACGGACGAACGACCACGCCAGGATCGTCACCGGGCCGGTCAGCATGCCCTTGACCGGCTTGTCGGTCAGGGACTGCGCGTATTTCGCCCATTCCACCGTCATCGGCTGCCGGCGGATTACGTCGCCGTAGAGCACCGGCGGCCGCACGCAGCGGCTGCCGTAGGACTGCACCCAGCCGTTCTTGGTGGCGAAGAAGCCGTCCAGCTGCTCGGCGAAGTACTGCACCATGTCGTTGCGCTCGGGCTCACCGTGCACCAACACGTCGAGGCCGAGCTGCTCCTGCAGCGCGATGACGTCAGAAATCTCCTGTTTCATCCGCCGGTCGTACTCGGCCTCGTCGATCTCACCGGCGACCAGCGCGGCGCGCGCCTTGCGGATCTCGACGGTCTGCGGAAACGACCCGATCGTGGTGGTCGGCAGCGGCGGCAGGTGCAGCCGCTCGTCCTGGCTGACCCGCCGTTGTGCGGCGTCGCCGCGGTGGGTACCGGTCGCGACGATCTCTTCGATGCGGGCCCGGACCCGGTCGTTGTGCAGCCGCGGATCCTTCTTGCGGGAGGCGACGGCGGCGTTGGATGCCTCGATCTGCGCGGCGACGGCGTCGCGGCCCAGATGCAGCGCACGGGACAGCGTCACCACCTCGGCCACCTTCTCCTGCCCGAATGCCAGCCAGCTGCGCAGCGCGTCGTCCAGGCCGGTCTCCGGCTCCAGCGAATACGGCACGTGCAGCGTGGAGCATGACGTCGACACCGCGATGTTGGCGGCCGAACCCAGCAGCGATGCCAGTTTGCTCAGTGCCGCTTGCAAGTCGGTCCGCCAGATGTTGCGTCCGTCGACGATGCCGGCCACCAGGGTCTTGTCGGCCAGCTCGGGCACTGCGGCGATCGCCGTGTCGGCGCCGTACACCAGGTCGACGCCGATCGCCTCGACGGGCGTGCGGGCCAACGCTGCGAGCGACTCGCCGGGGTCACCGAAGTAGGTGGCGACGTAGATGGCGGGCCGGTTGCTCACCTTGCCTAGCGCGTTGTAGACCGCTTCGGCAAGCGCGGGGGCGTCGGGCGAGATGTCGGTGACCAGCGCCGGCTCGTCGATCTGTACCCATTGCGCGCCTCCAACAGACGGGTCGGCGAGCAGGCTCAGCAGCTCGGAGTAGATTCCCACCAGCTCCTGCAAGCGCTCGATCGGCGCGCCGCCACCGTTGACGCCCTTGCTCAGCAACAGAAACGTGATCGGACCTATGACGACCGGGCGGGCCGGAATCCCTTGCCCGAGAGCTTCTTTCAGCTCAGAGAGCACCTTGTCCGGGTTCAGCGTGAACTTCGTCGCGGGTTCGATCTCGGGAACGATGTAGTGGTAGTTGGTGTCGAACCACTTGGTCATCTCCAACGGCGCGACATCGGCGTTGCCGCGGGCGGCGGCGAAGTAGCGGTCCAGGTCGTCGGGAACCTGTGCGGCCCGGGCCGGCAACGCGCCCAGCATGACCGCGGTGTCGAGCATTTGGTCGTAATAGGAGAAGGTGTTCACCGGCACCGAGTCCAAACCGGCTTCGGTCAGGGCCGTCCAGGTGTCGCGGCGCAGGGTGGCGGCGACTTCTTCGAGTTCCGCGCGGCTGGTTCGGCCTTTCCAATAGCCCTCGGTCGCGCGCTTGAGTTCGCGTTTCGGGCCGATGCGCGGAGAACCGACGACGGTTGCGGTAAATGGTTGGGAGGTCACGATATTCGTCCTTCAATCGACGTGGTGGTCACCGCCGGCGGACGTACAGCCACTCCAACAGCGGTTAGCACCTCTTTTTCTTGAAGCACTAACCACCAACGGCTGCAGCCTAACGCCCATTCCACGAGGCGATGAGCCGCCGGACGCGGCGCGCCCGGCACAGCTGGCAGGTCTCCGGACTCGCAGGCGCGCACCCACTGGTGCTCCTAGTGGCCGTCGCTTCCCAGTCGTGAGACCAGTGCCTAGGTGACGGCGGTCGTTCCTGCATACCGTTGCGGGACAGTCCCGGATTCCCACCGGGTTCCCTCTCACGAAGCATGGCTAACGTTGCTTCGCTCGATGCCCGCGCCTTGCGGCGCACGCAAACCAGTTGCGAGATGAAGTTTAGTCAGCCCGCCAATGCCTCGGCGACCGGGACGTCTCCGTTGTTGAATTCGATGGTCCGCCGGATCGTCGAATCGTCGGAAAGCGCGGCGGCCACGACGAGCGCGACATCGGCACGGGATACCTCACCCGTGCCCTCTTCGCCGACAGTGATGCGCCCGGTCGCTTCGTCCAGCGTCAGCCGGCCGGGACCGAGCACCGTCCAGTCCAACTGGCTGGCCCGCAGGTACTCGTCCGCGGCGGCCTTGGCCTCCGCGTAGGCGAAGAATGGATCATCCTGCGGTACACCATGATCCGGACCCGCACCGAAGTAAGACACCATCACAAACCGCGGGACGCCCGCCTGGCCGGCGGCATCGATCACCCGGATCGCGGCGTCCCGGTCGACGGCAAAGGTACGCGCCGGATTGCCGCCGCCCGCGCCGGCCGAGAAGACGACCGCGTCGTGTCCGGCCATCTGCTCGGCCAGCGCGTTGGTGTCCAGCTGCTCGATGTCGGCAACCACCGGTTCGGCGCCGGTGGCGGCGACATCGTCGGAGTGGTCGGGATTGCGGAAGACGGAGGTCACTTGCTCGCCTCGTTCGCTCAGGATGCGAGCCAGCTGCAGTGCCACCTTGCCGTGTCCGCCGAAGACGATGATGCGTGCCATGCTTCGACGGTACCGACGTCAGGTCCGATGGTGGCGACCCGACTACGCCCTATGGTGGCGCCCCTAGAGCTTGATCTTGCCCATGATGATGTCGATGATCGGCTTACCCGGCGCGTAGGCACCGGTCATGGAGGCCATCGTGTGTCCGGAGTCGACCAGCAGGGTGATACCGCTGACGCCGCAGGCGGCCTCGCTGTTGAGGAACGCCATCACGTCGCCCATCTGCTCGGGCGTGTGCACCTTGGCGCCGGTCTCGTCGCGGTAGTCCTGGGCGAAGGACAGCCACAGGTCCGCGTTGGCCTGGGCCAGGGGCGTGTCGGTCGGCCCGGGGCAGATCGCGTTGATGCGAATTCCCTTCTTCGCCAGCGGGTAGCCCTGGGTGGCCACGTAGGTGTTGATCACCTTCTTGCTGGTTCCGTAGTGGTTGATCCCGTCGGCCTCGTGCGCCTGGCACCACGCCTCGGCCGCGGCGAAGTCCGGTGTCTCGAGGAATTCCAGCATCAGGTCCAGGTCGTTCTCCCAGCCCATGCCGGCGACCGAGGAGATGAAGCAGATGGCCGAACCGTTGGGAAGCTGGTTCTTCTCGAGCAGGCGGTCGATCAGGTGGCGGTGGCCGATGAAGTTGATCTTCATCAGGTCGATCGTGCCGTCGGCGACGCCGGCCGCGGAGAACACCGCGTGGATGGGACCCGTGATCTGGTCGAGAGCGGAGTCGATCGAGGCGGGGTCGCGCAGGTCGACCTGCACGGACTGGGCAACGTCGTAGTCCACGGGCGCGTAATCCAGCACGATGACCTCGGCACCGAGCTCGGCGGCTGACTTGGCCGCCGCGGCGCCCATGCCGGTGGCGCCCCCGACCACGAGAGCGCGCTTGCCGTCGTAGCGCAACCGATCGACAATGGTCATGGAAATCCCCTTCTCGGATAATGCCAACGCGGTTCTAACTGCTCAACTGTATGGGTAACAGTTATTTGGTTCAATACCGGGGCCGTATTGAGTTGGCCGGTCTTACTTGCCCCGGACGGCGGCGCCGCGCAAAACGGTGTCACGGATGTGCACCAGCGCCGGTCGCTTTCCGATCTCGCGCAGAATGTTCTCCGGAATCCACTGCAGGCTGATGACGCAGCGCGCCAGCATCGCGGTCGACGGGGCGTCGATGCCGATCTCGCCGGAGCGGATGCCTTCGGAGAGCAGCGATTTCATCTGCCGTAGCCGGGTGGGATACGACCAGCCGGGATTGGCGGTCGGTGGTGTTTGCCGCATCCACGCCAGCTGAATGCGGAATTCGTCGGAAAAGCGATCCAGAGCATTGACGTTGATCCAGCTCAACGCGTCCAGCTTCTCGATGAGGGAGGAATCCGAGCGCAGCACGCTGACCCAGCCGGCCTCGACCTTCTGACCGAACGACATCATGATCGAGTCGAGAAGTTCGTCCTTGGAGCCGATCACCCGATACACCGTGCCGGTACCAAGTCCCGCCGCCGATGCGATGTCGCGGATCGTGGTGGCTTCATAACCCTTGCGGCCGAACTCGGTTCGTGCCACGGCGCGGACATGGGCGGCCTTGTCGCTGGGATCGGCGTCGATGTCGTCGGCCCACGATTCGATGACGGCGCTGGCCGCCGAAAATGCATTGGACCGATCCAACGCCGCATCGGTGGGCGGCCGGGCGGCCAAGCCCCGCAGGATGATTCGGCACAGCAGCTCCGCCACCTGGTCGGGGGGAGAGTTATGCCGCATGACGTCCAGCCCGACCTGCAGCATGGTCTGGCAGATACGGTCGGCCAGCGTGGGCAGATCGATGTCCGGCTTGATGTAGCCGCTCCACCTGCCGGCGCGCAGCGTTTGCACCATCGCCGCTTGCACCGCGACGGACTGATTTCGGGTCAGGTTCATCAATTCGGGGTCCGCGCTCGGTCCCTCGTAGAACGACATCTGCAGCGCGGCGCGATGATGCACGGCGCAGTTGGCTACCGCCGATCCCAGCTCGATGATTTTGTCGGCGGGCGGTCGCGAATCGGGTTCGTCCAGTCGCGCCTGGGCCCGCTCCCCGATGCGGTGCAGATCGTCCTGATAGCGCCGGATCAGCTCGATGAGGATCGCTTCTTTGGATTCGAAATGGTGATACAGGCTTCCAGGCAGAATTCCCGCCGCGTCGGCGATCTCCTGCAACGACGTCCGCAATCCCGAGGATGCGATCAAAGATGCGGCGGTCTGCAGGATCTCGGTGCGGCGCGTCCCGGAATCGTCCGGCTGATCCAGGCGATCGGTGGCCGCCCGCTTTCCCTTAGCCAAGGGTTCGGCTTTGGCCATGGCTAACGGTGCATATGTTGAGAGGACTGCGACCGGGCCACGCTGCGCATTCGTCCTCCTGCCGAACCAAATCGTTGTTAAAGGCTATCAGATTGGCCGTCGGGAACCGGCTCAAATGCGCTGCTAACAGCGGTGACCCACCCAGTCTAAGGCCCTAGAGCCCGGGACCGTCCCAACTGTCCACCGCGATCACCTCGGCGAGGGGGCGCCGCGGGGCGGGGGAGAAGGTCTGCCCGGCCCGCAACCGGCCTACGGGCAGCAGGGCGCCCTGGACGAAGGTCGGCGGAATCCCGAGCAGTTCGGACACCTCGTGTTCGTGGTGCAGGTGCAGGGTTGTCACGCAGGTGCCGTAGCCGCGGGTGTGCAACGCGAGCTGAAAATTCCACACCGCGGGGAAGATCGAGCCGTACAGGGTGGCCAGGTGAAACGACTCGTCGCCGTCGATGCGCGGCAAGTAGGGCTCATAGCTTGGGATTACCAGCAGCGGCACCTTCGCCATGTTCTCGACCAGCCACTCCGTCGACGACATGAGCCGGCTTTCGGGCGTCCCGGCCGGCAGCAGGTCGGCGAGCAGTTGGCCGCCGACTCGTTTCAGATATGCGTCGCGGTACAACTCGGCGATCTGCTGCCGCTTCGCCGGGTCGGCGACCACCAGCCAGCGCCAGGCCTGCGAGTTAGAGCCGTTGGCCGCCTGCAGGCCGATGCGCAGGGATTCGCGAATATCCTCGAGGTCGACGGGCGCGTCGAGGTCAAGCGTCTTGCGTGCGGAGCGGGTGGCGGTCAGCAGGTATTCGATCTCCATCAGGTGCTCCTGTTCGCAAGGCGCGCACCGAGTTCGGTGAGATACCGGTCGGATCCGCCGAGAAGTGCGCTCCAGCTCAGCAGTCGCTTGAGGTACAGGTGCGCATCGTGTTCCCAGGTGTAGCCGATGCCGCCGAACACCTGGATCGCGGTGTCGCCGACGGTGGCCAGTCGTCCGGCGAATGCTTTGGCCCGAAGGGCGGCGAGATGGCGTTCGTCGGATCCAAGCGCGTCGGCGGCCCACAGCGCGTGCACCACACCACTGCGGGCCAGTTCGACGGTCTCGTACATATCGACGCACAAGTGCTGGACCGCCTGAAACGACCCGATGACCTGACCGAATTGCTTTCTGAATTTTGCGTATTCGACGGCGAGGTCCATCACGGCCCGCGCGGCACCCAGCGCGTCGGCGGCCGTGGCGATCAGCAGGTCGTCGATCACCGCCGCCACGTCGGCGGGTGTGGCTGTGGCCAGCCGTTGCCCTGGTGTGTTGTCGAGCCGGACGCGAAACTGTTTGCGGGTCTGGTCGATACCGCGCTCGGGTTGCACGGCAAAGCCGGGGGAGTCGGTGCGCACGGCGAAAAGACCTGTGCCGCTTGATCTTTCGGACAGAACCAGCACGACGTCGGCCGCCGCGGCGTCGGGCACACCGCCGAGTTCGCCGCGCAGCAGTCCGTCGTCGTCCGCCGCGACGTTCGCGAAGTCCAGGAAGCTGACCGTGGCGATGATCGTTCCGTCGGCGATTCCGGCCAGAATCGTTGCGACAGCGTCGTTGTCGCACAGCCGGGTCAGGGTGCGCGGCGCGGCGACGGCCGTCGACAGCCAGGGCCCCGGGTGCAGGGCGGCGCCCAGCTCTTCGGCCACGACGCCGGCCTCGACCATCGTCATCCCGGCGCCGCCGTGTTCCTCCGGCACCAACAGGCCGGTGGTACCGAGGTCGGCCAGGCCGCGCCAGACCGCGTCGTCGACACCGGCCGGATCGTCGAGCAACTCGCGCACGTGACCCGAAATCGGTGCCTTGTCAGCAAGAAAGCGCCGGGTGGTGTCGCGCAGCGCGACCTGTTCGTCGGTGAGTTCGAGGTTCATTTGCGCGGCAATCCCAATACGCGTTGGGCGGTGATGTTCTTGTTGATCTGGCTCGTTCCGCCGGCGATGGTCAGCGAGCGTGAGGTGAGACGGTAGTTCGCCCACGCGGCGTTGGTGCCGCGGGTACCCAGCACGTCGAAGGCCAGTGCGGCCATGTCCTGCCCGATCTCACCCCACACCGTCTTGGCGAGGCTGGCCGATCCGACCGCTGTTATTTCTGACCCGCCGTGCAGCGTCGCCGAGATGGACCGCTGGCAGAGCACCTCGAGATACTTGATGCGCAGCCCGATTTCGCCGAGGCGCCTCAGCGTCACGGGGTCGTCGAGTCCGTCGCTGTGCGCGGCGATGTCGTCCACGAGTTCTTCGAGCCGGACCTGCATCTCGGCGTACAGCCGTGCGGCGCCGGCGCGTTCGTGACTGAGCGTGGTGGTGGCCACCTGCCAACCGCCGTTGAGCGGCCCGAGCAACGCGTCGGCCGGCACCCGCACGTCGTGAAAGAACACCTCGGCGAAATCCGTGTCGCCGTTGAGCGTGACCAGCGGACGGACCTCGATGCCGGGCAGCTTCATGTCGAGGATCAGGCAGGAGATGCCCTGGTGCTTGGGGACATCGGGATCGGTGCGCACATACAGCTGGCACCAGTTCGCCCGATGCCCGAGCGAGGTCCAGATCTTCTGACCGTTGACGACGAAGCCGTCGCCGTCACGCACCGCCCGGGTACGCAGCGAGGCGAGATCGGATCCGGCCTCGGGTTCCGACATGCCCTGGCACCAAATGTCGTCGGCACGCATCATCCGGCGCAGCAGCGTCGTCTTCTGGTCTTCGCTGCCGTACTGCATGATCGCGGGAGCGATGTTGTTCATCCCAATGACATTGAGCGGCATGGGCGCCCGCGCGCGGGTGGTCTCCTCGGTGTAGACGAGCTGCTCGAGCACCGTCGCCCCACGGCCGCCGTATTCGCGCGGCCAGGACACGGCGGCCCAGCCCGCGTCGGCCATCGTCGCGTTCCAGGTGCGCATCATCTCGAAGGTCGCGTCGTCGCGTCCCAGGTTCCGGCGGGCGGCCACCAGCTCGTCGGTGAGGTTTGCCGACAGCCACTCGCGCAGCTCGACGCGGAACTGTTCCAATTCCGCCGGATAGGAGAAGTCCACTGTTCCTTGACTCTGGTCGTGGCTAACTGCGACTTAGCCCGGACTTTACGGTGGAGCATTTTTTTGGTCAACAACCTCCAGGCATAACGGCTCCCATTTCGTTGACTGTCGTCGAGCCGCACCTTACGGTGGAACAGATATTTGGTCAGCAGGTCGGAGGTGGGGTGGCGGACGACTCTGGTGCCGAGCGGTTGCAGGCCCTGGGCATGCTCGCCTCCGCATTGGCGGGCCGGGCAATCGCGGTTGCCGGGCTGTCACCCGGTGAGCCGGCCTGGACGGACGGTAAGGCGATTTACGTCGATGCCGGCGCCCCTGCCCGCCCGAAACTCGAAGCCATCGCGGTACAGGCGTCGATGATCGCGGCCGGCAGCCTGGAGCCCGACGTGGTGGGCTCGTTGGTGCACCACCCCCGGCTGGCCAAGCGCTACCTCGCGATCGAGAGCCACCGCGCCCTGGTCGCCAATGAGCATTTGCTACCAACGGTTTTGGCGTCGTTGGGCAAGCGCGACATCGCGAGTCGCAGCGACTCGCCCGCAGCGTCGCTGGCCCTGGCCGCCGGGCGGGCTCCGGTCGCCGACCCGCAGCCCGCCTTCGGCGTGATCCGTGCGGCCAAGGTGATGGCCGCGTGCGCCCGGGTGACCAAACAGGACGAGCAGGCCAGTGCTGGGCATGTCCCGCGCAGCCGCGGCCCGCGCGAGCTGGCGGAGCTCGACGACGGCGAGGTGGACGACTCCGACGATCCTGACCTTTTCACCAGCCCGGTCGGTGGCGGCGGCTTCATCGGCAAGTGGCTGAAGAAGATGTTGTCGTCGGCCCGCAAGACCGGCAGCGGCGGCGGGCCGCCCGGCGCGGACGCCCCCACGCATCGCACCAACTCCGCTAAGCGCGGCCTACATGCCGTGTCGTCGCTGGCCTCGACTGTGAGCGAGGAGATCAAAGACGAAGAGGCCGCGGCCGACGGGGTGCGGTATCCGGAATGGGATGTCGCGCGCAAGCGCTATCGGCCCGCCTGGTGCACGGTGCGGGAGGTCGAGCCCGAGGTCAAGGTCTCGGCGACCCAGGCGATCGACGCCGCCGTCGGGGTACGTCGGCCGCTGTCGCGGCTCGGCATGGGACTACACCGTCGCCGCCGGCAGTCGCAGGGCGACGACATCGACATCGACGCCGCCGTCGAAGCCCGCGTCGAGATACGGGCCGGATCGGTCCCCGACGAGTCGGTGTACTCCGATAGCTTGCGGCGCCGGCGCGACCTGTCGGTGTTGCTGCTTCTCGATGTGTCGGGGTCGGCGGCCGAGCCCGGCACGCTCGGGCGCACGGTGCACGAACAGCAGCGCGCCGCGGTCGCGAACCTGACCGTCGCGCTGCACGACCTCGGTGACCGGGTCTGCCTCTACGCCTATTACTCGCAGGGGCGCACGGCGGTAACCATGGTGCCGGTCAAGCGATTTGACGACCCTCTCGACGCCCACATCATCAGGCGGCTCAACAGCCTGGAACCCGGTGCCTACTCCCGGCTCGGAGCGGCCATCCGGCACGGCTCGTCGGTGCTGGAGGTGCGCGGCGGCACCTCCCGGCGACTCCTGGTGGTGCTATCCGACGGCCTCGCCTACGACCACGGCTACGAGCGGGCCTATGGTGCCGCCGACGCCCGGCGCGCGCTGACCGAGGCACGGCGCCGGGGGACCGGTTGCGTGTGCTTGACGATCGGCGCCGGCACGGATGTGGCGTCGTTGCGCCGGGTGTTCGGCAGCACCGCACACGCCACGATCGCGCGCCCCGATCAGCTGGCCGGGGTGATCGGACCGCTGTTCCGATCCGCGTTGCGCGCGGCGGAGGTGCGCCGGAGGGTGAGCGCCTGATTGGGGCGGCTTCGCGCTGATGCCATGTCCCCGAGGGCAGTTCGTGTACGCCGTCGAGATGCGACTGGAGTCAGCGCTCTTGAAACAAACATCTGTTCCGGATAGGCTCCAAGAATCCGGCAGAGGGGACGTCATGACCAACGAGTCCGGGGCCGCTTGCCGCAACGGCGCGGCTCCCGACATACGGCCCTATTACCGGGCGGTCGGCGGCGAAGAGGCGATTTTCAAGGCCGCCTACCGCCAGGGTCTGGCGCTGGTGTTGAAGGGGCCGACGGGTTGCGGCAAGACCCGCTTTGTCGAGGCGATGGCTCATGACCTGGGCCGGCCGCTGATCACCGTGTCCTGCCACGACGACCTCACCACGGCGGACCTGGTCGGACGGTATCTGCTGCGGGGTGACGAAACGGTGTGGGCGGACGGCCCGCTGACCCGTGCGGTGCGCGAGGGCGCGATCTGCTATCTGGACGAAGTCGTGGAAGCGCGGCAGGACACCACCGTGGTGCTGCATCCGCTCGCCGATCACCGGCGGCAGCTGCCGATCGAGCGCCTCGGCATCACACTGGACGCGGCACCCGGCTTCGGCTTGGTGGTGTCCTACAACCCCGGCTATCAAAGCGTGCTCAAGGACCTCAAGGATTCGACCCGTCAACGCATGGTGGCCATCGAATTCGGTTTCCCCGCAGCCGATGTCGAAGAAGGCATCGTCGCGCATGAGGCGGGTGTGGACGCCGCCACCGCGGCCGAGCTGGTGCGTTTCGGCCAGGCCATCCGCCGGCTGGAAACCGGTGGCCTGCGCGAGGTCGCATCGACGCGCCTGCTGATCGCGGCGGGCCAACTGATCGCCGAGGGGCTGAGCATGCAAGAGGCGGCGCGGGCCGCGATCACCGCACCGCTCACCGACGACGTCGCCGTGGGTCGCGCGCTGGGGGAGATGGTCGAGGTCTACCTGGGTGGCGGCGGGTAGATGGTTGACGTTGCAGACCGCCCCCGTTACGGTCTGAACAAATATTAGGTCTGCCATGGATGGTTGCGAGTGAGCGGGTCAGCCGGGAGGTCAGATGTCCTACGAAAGCAGTGCTGAGCCGATCAAGGTCGGCTATTTGATGGACTTCAAGCTGCCGCCGGGCTTCCCCGAGGAGCTGTTCGCCTCCTTCACCCAGACCTTCGACTTGATCTTCGAAGAGGCGGTCGAGCAGGGCCTGATGGACCGTCCGGTGCAGATGATCTATCGCGAAGTGGAGGGTCTGCCCAAGGGTTCGGTCAAGGCGGTCATCGATGCCTACGCCGAACTGGTCGACGAGGGCTGCCTGGTCGTCTTCGGCCCCAACATCACCGACAACTGCGTGCCGGTGCGTGAAGCGATCGAGGACCGGTTCAAGGTGCCGGCCATCAGCGTCACCGGCACCGACGACTGGCTGGGCGAGTGGACATTCGCCTTCCCGCAGGGGTCGATGACCGACGAGCCGATCTTCTTGGCCGACCTGATCGCCAAGCGTGGGCTCGCCGAGATCGGGGTGCTGGTCGAGCAGAGCCTGATTGGCGAGAGCTACCTGAAGAACCTGCGAAGTGCCTGCCGGCGCAAGGGGATTCGCATCGTGGCCGAGGTTTCGATCGCCCAGACGGCGCAGGACATCAACGCCGCCGTTGCGGCGCTGCACGAGGCCAAAGCCGAGGCGATCGTGCACCTGGGATTCGGCTTCGGCGTCGTCTTCATCAACCCGGCGCTCGAAGCGCTCGGTTGGGATCCGCCGCGCTTCACCACCACCGCGTGGCAGAACGCCTGGGTCAACCCCATCATGTGGAACGCGTTCATGGGCTGGACCGGTGTCGACCAGTACGACGAGGCGAACCGGATCGGCCAGGAATTCCTCGACACCTACGCCAAGAAGTACAACGGCAGTCGTCCCGAGTTCTGCGTGACGGTGGTCAACCGTGACGTCGCCGCGACCCTCGTGCGCGCGTTCACCGACGCCCATCCGCTCAGTCCCCGTGGCGTCAAGGAGGCCCTCGAGCGGGTCAAGATGATGCCCGCCGCGTCGGGCGCGCCCGGGACTCGAGTGTCGTTCGGCAAATGGACCCGCCGGGCCTGGATGGGTGCCGGGTACCTGGTGGCTCGGACTCTCGACGCCGACGGGATCAACTCGCATCTGGTGGATCGCTTCGGGGAGGAAAACTGATGTCCACCGAGCAATCCGCACCGCTGAAGACGGACGGCACGCCCACCCCGCCGGGAGCGGAAAGGCGCGGCTGGGGCGGCTGGATCGCCGGTGCCGCGCTGGCGGCCTTCGCGCTCTTCTTCATCGCGAATTGCCGTGTGGCCCTTGACCCGCGGGTTGCCAACCCGGACGTGCAGGGCCGGCCGCGGCCGGTGAAGTTCCTCTTCGGATTGGACTACATCACCTTCCTGCACATCTCCACGATCATCATGCTGTTGGTGCTGCTGGTGGTATTCGTCCGGGGCTGGCGCCGCAATCCGGGCAGTCCGGTCATGCTGATGTTCCTGTGCACCACGCTGATCGTGTGGCAGGACCCGATCATGAACTGGTCGCCATTTGCGGTCTACAACCCCGACCTCATCCACTGGCCGGAGTCCTGGCCGCTGGTGTCGCTGTCGCCGACGGTCGAGCCGTTCGTCGTATTCGGCTATGTCACTTTCTATTTCGGGCCGTACTTTCCGGCGGTCTGGATCCTGCGTAAGCTGCAGGCCAAGTACGGGCCGACGTCGTTCGTGTCGCGACACCCGTTGTGGAGCCTGGGCCTGCTGACGTGCGTGATCGGTTTCATCTTCGACGCGTGGCTGGAGATCCAGCTCGTGCACGCCGGCATGTACATCTATTCGCAGGTGATTCCGTGGGGATCGGTGTTCACCGGCACCACCTTCCAATTCCCGCTGATCTGGGAGTCGTTCTCGGTGACCTTCGTGATGGTGCCCGCGGCGATTCTCTGTTATCGCGATGACACCGGCAAATCGGTGGCAGAGAAGCTGGCCGCCAAGGCGAGAATCTTCCCGCGCCGGCCGGTGCTGGGCACCTTCTTGGTGATGTTCGCGATCATCAACGTCTCGTACTTCGCCTACGGCGCCTGGTTCTGGGCCATCAAGGCCAGCCACGCGGCGACCTCGGTTGCCTGTCCATGGCCGTACCCGGAAGCGAAAGTGTATGACCCGCAGGGCTATTACGAGAAGGCCGGGGCCCAGGGCCCCTTCTCGGTCGGCATCTGGTCGACCTGGGCCAGCGGCGAGCCGAATGGCCGCCCGCATGTCGAAGCGCCGCCGCCGGGCCAAGGCCCTTGCGCGACCGGGAGCAAGAATGGCTGAGCCGCGCTCGGCCGTCATCACCGGCGCCTCCCGCGGACTCGGATTCGCCTCAGCCGTGCGCCTGTATCGCGAGGGGTGGCGCGTGGTCGCGGCGATGCGCACCCCCGAGAAGGGGATGCCACTGCTTCGGAAGGCTATTCAGGACCAAGGGTTGCCGCGGCCTGACGACGACCGGCTGATCGGGGTGCAACTCGACCTCACCGACTTCGCGTCGATTCCCTTGGCCGCCAAAGCAATCGACGAGGCCGTCGGCGCCCCTTACGCGCTGGTTCACAACGCCGGGATCTCCGCCGCCGGGATGGTGGAGGAGGCCGATATGGCGCTGTGGCAGCGGATGTTCGCCACCAGCGTCCTGGGACCGGTGGAACTCACCAAAGCATTGTTGCCGTCCATGCGCGCGGCCGGTCAGGGGCGCATCGTGCTGGTCTCCAGCGCGGCCGGGGTGCGCGGTCAGCCCGGCACCGCGCCGTACTCGGCGGCCAAGGGCGCGCTGGAGCGGTGGGCCGAATCGATGGCGTGCGAGATCGCGCCCTTCGGCCTGGGTGTCACCACCCTGGTGTCGGGCACCTACGACACCGAAATCATCACCGACGCCGGCACTATCGACGACCGCAATTTCGATGGGCCGTACGCGCGGCTGCACAACACGATGAACAGCCGGGGGAGGTTCGCGGTGAGCTTCGCCCGAGCCCCGGAGCGATTCACCGACGGGCTGGTCAAGGCACTGGCCGACGAGGCGCCGTACCGCCGCCGCGGTGTCGGTCCAGACGCGTCAATGCTGTTGGCCGCCAATCGAATTCTTCCGGCAGCGGGCATGCACCACCTGTCGCGCACGGTGCTCGGCATCCCCAAACAGGGGTCGATGCGGGGCGGGGCATGGCCGTTGACGACGGGTCAAAAGGCGATGGTGCTCGTCGCACGTGTGCTTCCACCGCCGGTGTTACAGCGCTTGGCATCACTAGCGGCCAAGCGCCGCAAGGCAAATGAGGGGTAAAGATGGAACAGCTTTTCGACGACTTGGCCGACTTCGGCGCCTTCGACGACGCGATCTCCGGTGATGTGCGTGACCCCTACACCGAACTGGCGCGGCTGCGTCGTGAGGAACCGGTGCAGCGACTCGAGACCTCGGGAGCGCTGCCGCACGAGGAGTCGCTGCCGATGTTCATCGTGTATCGCCACGAGGACATCCAGCAGATGCTGCGAGACAACGAGACGTTCTCGTCGTCGGCCGTGATCGCCGCGTTCGGCCCCGTGCTCGGTGACGGCGTGATGCTCGGCATGGACGAACCCATCCACGGCCGGCTGCGCTCGCTGGTGTCAAAAGCGTTCTCGCAGAAGTCATTGGCGCGTTGGCAAGACGAGCTGGTCGGCCGGGTGGCGAACGGCCTGATCGACAAGTTCGCCCCCACCGGCAAGGCGGATCTGGTCAAGGAGTTCACCTTCGACTATCCGAGCCAGATCATCGCGGGCCTGTTGGGCTTGCCCGAAGAGGACTACCCACAGTTCCAGCGGTGGTCGATTTCGCTATTGAGTTGGTTGATGAACCCCGAGCGCGGGCTGGCGGCCTCGGCCGCGCTGTGCGAATACTTCGCGCCGATACTGCGGGCCCGGCGGACCGAGCCGAAGGACGACCTGATCAGTGCGCTCGCCGCGGCCGAGATCGACGGGGAAAAGCTCGCGGACGAAGAGATCTTCTCCTTCCTGCGGCTGCTGTTGCCCGCCGGCGTCGAGACGACCTACCGGTCGTTGGGCAGCCTGCTGTTGGCGCTGCTGTCGGATCCCGCGCAGTTGGCTGCGATCCGCGCCGACCGCTCACTGCTGCCGCAGGCCATCGAGGAGGGTGTGCGGTGGGAGTCGCCCCTGCTGACCATCACCAGGGTCGCGACGCGCGACACCGAACTCGGCGGGGTGGCGATCCCGGCCGGGGCGACGGTGATGCCGATGCTGGGTTCGGCGAACCGGCAAGAGGACCGCTACGACGATCCGAACACGTTCAACATTCACCGGCCTGCCAAGGCGAATCTGGGCTGGGGGCACGGCGTGCATGTCTGCCTCGGCATGCACCTGGCGCGCCTGGAGATGCGGACCGCGATCAACCTTTTGTTGGACCGGCTGCCGAATCTGCGGCTGGACCCCGACGGGGACGACCCGCACATCCGCGGACAGGTGTTCCGGTCGCCGACCTCGGTACCGGTGTTGTTCGACGCGCAGAAATAGCGCGGTCACGATGCCGAGCGAGCGTGCGGTAATCGCACGTCAGGGCCCTGCCCGCAGGCAGCATGTTGCCAATCGGCTAGTTTCCAGTAAGGCTCTCCGCAGGGACGAGTCACAAGATCACGAGTCTGAAGAGAGCTGAACAAAAATGGCTGACACTGTAAAGGTCCGGTTCGAGCCGAAGATGATGATCGACGGCAAGCTGGTCGAAGGCCAGGCCGGCACCTTCACCAACATCAACCCGGCGACCGAGGAGTCACTCGGCGAGGTTTCCGACGCCTCGAAGGAAGATATGCATCGGGCGATCGACGCCGCCCGGCGGGCGTTCGACGAGACCGATTGGTCGACCAACAAGGAGCTGCGCAAGCGCTGCCTGCTGCAGCTGCACGAGGCCATCGAGTCCGAGATCGACGAGCTGCGCGAGGAGCTGATCCTCGAGGTCGGCGCGCCCCGCGCCATCACCTACGGGCCGCAGCTGGACGCCCCGCTGGCAGACGGGCTGAAGTACCCCGCCCGGCTGATCGACTCGTACGCCTGGGAGACCGACCTCGGGGACCGGGTGATCAGCCTGACCGGTGCGAACACCACGATCAAGGTGTGGCGCGAGCCGGTCGGTGTGGTCGGCGCAATCGTGCCGTGGAACTTCCCGTTCGAGGTCACAATCAACAAGCTCGGCCAGGCGCTGGGCAGCGGCAACACCGTGGTGCTCAAGCCGGCGCCGAACACCCCGTTCAACGCGAACCGGCTCGGTCGGCTGATCGCCGAAAACACCGACATCCCGGCCGGCGTCGTCAACGTCGTCACCGCGTCGGATCACTTTGTCGGCGAGGAACTCACGCTGTCGCCCAAGGTCGACCTGATCTCGTTCACCGGCTCGACGGTGGTCGGCAAGCGGATCATGGAAAAGGGTGCGGCCACGATGAAGCGGCTGTTCCTGGAGCTCGGCGGCAAGTCGGCGACCATCGTGCTGGAAGACGCGGACTTCGGCACGGCCTGCATGGTCGGCATCGCACCGTGTATGCACGCCGGTCAGGGTTGCGCCAACCCGACCCGGATGCTGCTGCCGCGGTCCCGCTATGACGAGGGTGTCGAGATCCTGAAGAACATCTACGAGAACGTCACGTGCGGCGACCCGCAGGACCCCGCGACGTTGTGCGGCCCGGTGATCTCGCAGCGGCAGTACGAGCGGGTGAACAGCTACATCCAGCAGGGCGTCGACGAGGGTGCTACGGCTTTGGTCGGTGGCCCCGGCGCGGAGACCGGCTTTGACAAGGGATACTTCGTCCGCCCAACGCTTTTCACCAACGTCGACAACAAGATGACGATCGCGCAGGAGGAGATTTTCGGGCCGGTGCTCTCGGTCATCCCGTTCGACGACGAGGAGGACGCGATCCGGATCGCCAACGACAGCGTGTATGGCTTGGCCGGCAACGTCTTTTCGGGTTCCCTGGAGCGCGCGCTGTCGGTGACCCGCCGGATCAAAGCCGGCTTCATGGGCGTCAACGGCGGTGCCGGCTACGCGGCCGACTCGCCGTTCGGTGGGTACAAGGAGAGCGGCATCGGCCGGCAGAACGGCATCGCCGGCTTCGACCAGTACACCGAGATCAAGTCGGTGGCGTACCCCGCCGTCTGATTCGCCCGCGGGTAGCGGCCGCCCGGCTCAGGCCATGGCAGAGTTGACCTAACATTTGTTCGGTCTGAAGTCGGTGGCCGGGCCGGGCGTCATGTCTGCGCTGAGGGCGTCGCGTGTGCGCACAGGGCGTCGCGTGTGCGCACAGGCCGGACCCCTTCGGCGTGTCTTCACCACGCACGCACACTCAACGCCGCGGTGCATCAGCGAATGGGCGCGCCCAGCCCACCCCGCTACCGGGCCGCCCAACCCCTTGGTTGACAATCGAGGCAAGACCGGAGTCAAAGGAGACCTAACCATGCCTGAAGCTGTCATCGTCGAGGCCGTGCGTTCACCCATTGGCAAGCGCAACGGAGGACTTTCCGGGGTGCACCCCGCCGAGCTGTCCGCCCAGGTGCTCAACGGGCTGGCCACCAGGGCCGGCATCGACCCCGAAATCGTCGACGACGTGATCTGGGGCTGCGTGATGCAGGCCGGCGAGCAGGCCCTCGACATCGGCCGTACCGCACTGCTGACCGCCGGGTGGCCGGAGACCGTCCCGGGCGTGACGGTCGACCGCCAGTGCGGATCGAGCCAGCAGTCCATCCACTTCGCCGCGGCCGGTGTGGTCGCCGGGCACTACGACGTCGTCGTCGCCGGTGGTGTGGAGTCGATGTCGCGCACGCCAATGGGCGCCTCGCTGGCCAATGGCGGACGGCCCTACCCCGAGAACTTCATCTCCCGCTACGACGGTCAGATCCCCAACCAGGGCCTGGGCGCGGAAATGATCGCCGAGCAGTGGGGATTCGACCGCACCGCGCTCGACCAGTTCTCCCTTGACTCCCACGAAAAGGCCGCTGCAGCACAGGATTCCGGTGCATTCGACGATCAGATCGTGGGCATCAAGGACGCCGACGGCAACGTCGTGCTTAAGGACGAAGGCATCCGGCGCGGCACTCCGATGGAGAAGATGGCCTCGCTGAAGCCGGCCTTCAAGGAGGACGGCGTGATCCATGCCGGGAACTCCTCGCAGATCTCCGACGGCGCGGCCGCGCTGTTGTTCATGTCGGCGGAGAAGGCCAAGGACCTGGGCCTGACCCCAATTGCCAAGGTGCACACCGCCACTCTGGCTGGAGCTGACCCGGTCATCATGCTGACCGCGCCGATCCCGGCCACCCAGAAAGTGCTGAAGCGGTCCGGGCTCTCGATCGACGACATCGGCGCCTACGAAGTCAACGAGGCGTTCGCGCCCGTTCCGCTCGCGTGGCTGAAGGACATCGGTGCCGACGAGAAGAAGCTCAACCCCAACGGCGGCGCGATCGCGCTCGGCCACCCGCTCGGCGGCTCCGGCGCGCGGATCATGACCACGCTGCTCTACCACATGCGGGACAAGGGAATTCGCTACGGCCTGCAGACGATGTGTGAGGGTGGCGGCCAGGCCAACGCCACCATCGTGGAGCTGCTGTGACGGACGCGCAGGGCGCGGCGCCGGCAGTTTTGGTTGAGCGCCTCGGCGCCGTGATGGTCATTACCATCAACCGGCCCGAGGCGCGCAACGCGATCAACGCCGCGGTCAGCATCGGAGTCGGGGATGCGCTGGAGGAAGCCCAGCACGACCCCGAGGTGCGGGCGGTGGTGCTCACCGGCGCCGGAAACAAATCCTTTTGCGCCGGAGCCGATCTCAAAGCGATCGCACGCCGGGAGAACCTCTATCACCCCGACCATGCCGACTGGGGCTTCGCCGGTTACGTGCAACACTTCATCGACAAGCCCACGATCGCGGCCGTCAACGGCACCGCGCTGGGCGGCGGCACCGAGCTGGCACTGGCCAGCGACCTGGTCGTCGCCCACGAGGTGGCGAAATTCGGTCTGCCCGAAGTCAAACGGGGACTGATCGCCGCAGCCGGTGGCGTCTTCCGCATCGTCGACCAGCTGCCCCGCAAGGTCGCGATGGAGCTGCTGCTGACGGGTGAGCCGATGACGGCGTCCGACGCCTGGGAATGGGGCCTGGTCAACCAGGTCGTCAAGGACGGCTCGGTGCTCGACGCGGCACTGGCGATGGCGGCGCGCATCACCGTGAACGCGCCGCTGTCGGTGCAAGCCAGCAAGCGCATCGCAGCCGGCGTCGACGAGGGCGTCATCACCGGCGACCAGGTCGGCTGGGAGCGCACCGTGAACGAGATGCGCACCCTGATCCGGTCCGAGGACGCCAAGGAGGGCCCGCTGGCGTTCGCCGAGAAGCGCGAGCCGGTCTGGAAGGCCCGCTAGCGTTAGCTCGCGAGAATGTTTACGCCGAAGCCGAACAACCCGGGTAGGCGTTCACAGGCCGGCACGATGGCACGCCGCGTCGCGCGCGGCGTGCTGGCCAGCACCACTCCCCGGGTCAGGTAGCGGTAGTTGCGGGTAACCCGGTGCCACGCCGCCTCGTACGCGGCCGGTGTCTCGTTGGCGATGGCGTTGACCGCGACCGCCGCCTGTTTGACGGCCAGGCTGACGCCCTCGCCGGTCAGCGCATCCTCGTAGCCGGCCGCATCGCCGACCAGCAGTACGCGGCCCGCGACGCGGCGCGAGACCACCTGGCGCAACGGGCCGCAGCCGCGCGCCTGCCCGCGGCCGGCTCCCTCGAGGTGCCGGGCCAGCCGTGGGAACCAGGCCAGGTCGGGCCGTCCCTGCGACAGGATCGCCACGCCGACCAGGTCTGGTTCCACGGGCGTCACGTACGCCTCACCCAGCCGCGACCAGTACACCTCGACGAACTCCGACCAGGCCGGCACCGTGAAATGCCAACGCACACCGTAACGTCGCGGCTTACCGGCCGCGGCCTTGATGCCGACACAGCGCCGCACCGTCGAGTGCAGTCCGTCGGCACCGACCAAGAACTTCGCCCGGATGCCGGCGGCGCTGACACCATGGGCGTCCTGCTCGACGCTGGTCACCTTTGTCCGGATCCATTCGGTGTCTTGCTCTTTGGCCCGTGCCTGCAGTGTGGCGTGCAGCGTGGTGCGTCGCACGCCGCGGCCGGGCCCGTTGCGAAACAGCGCCTCGGCGCGCCGTTGCTCGCTGACATAGGCGATCCCGTGAAACGGCATGCCGGCCGGGTCGACACCCAGCGACATCAGCTCGGCGAGGCCGCCGGGCATCAACCCCTCGCCGCATGCCTTGTCGATCGGGTCCTCGCGCGGTTCGGCCACGATGACCGAAAGCCCGTGCCGGCGCGCCTGCAACGCCGTCGCGAGGCCGCCGGGCCCGCCTCCGACGATCAGCAGGTCGGTGTCATAGGAGCTCATGTGTAACCCAACGCGGAGTTCTCCACCCTGATCCGCACACTGAGCAGAATCGCGTTGGCGACGGTGAACGTGGCCGCGGTCAGCCACGCGGTGTGCACCAGCGGCAACGCGAACCCTTCGGCCACCACTGCAACATAGTTCGGGTGGTGCAGCCACCGGTAGGGCCCCCGCCGCACCAGGGGCGCCTCCGGCAACACAATCACTCTGGTGTTCCACCTCCGGCCCAGCGTGGTGATACACCACCAGCGCAGTACCTGACTGGCCGCGGCGATGGCCAGCATCGGCCAGCCCAGCCATCCGATGAACGGCCGGTGCAGTGCCCACGGTTCGACGACGCAGCCGACCAGTAGAGCCGTGTGAATGACGACCATGACGATGTAGTGCGGTTTGCCAAACTCCTTGGCGCCCTGGGCAAAAGACCATTGCGCATTCCGGTTGGACAGCACCAGCTCGACAATGCGTTCGAGCCCGACCGCGAGGATCAGCAGGTAGTACATGCCACCACTATCCCGTGTCCGCCGCTACCAGGCCAACAGCACGAGCTCGGAGCAGAACGCCGGACCCATCGCGATCATGAGGCCGAGCGAGCCGGCCGGTGGCGGATCGGCCACGTTCGCCCTGAGCACATCCAGCCCCGAGACCGAAGACAGATTCCCGTTCTCGCGCAACGACTTTCGGGTGTGATCAAGGGCATCTCCCGGCAGATCCAGCACTTCCTCCACCGCCTCGATCACCCGCGGGCCACCGGGGTGGCAGACCCAACGCGACACATCCTGCGGTTGCAGTCCGTGGTCGGCGAGGAAGCGGCGGACGTCGTCGCCCAGGTATTTCTCGGTGACGTTCGCGACGTCGGCCGACAGTACGATCCGGAAGCCGTCGCTGCCGATGTTCCAGCCCATGACATCTTCGGTGTCGGGGTAGAGCCGGCTTCGGGTGGCCAGCACCCGAGGACCCCTTGGCCGGCCCGCGTAGTTGGCGCCCTTCGCGATGACGGCGCCGGCGCCGTCGCCGAACAGGCTGGTGGCGACGAGATTTGCGACCGAATGGTCTTCGCGCTGAATGGTCAGCGAGCACAGTTCGACGGCGAGCAGCGCGGCGACGTGATCGGGGAAGGCCCGCAGGTAATCGTGCATGCGGGCGGTCCCGGCCGCACCCGCCACGCAGCCCAGGCCGAACAGCGGAATGCGTTTGACGTCCTGGCGTAGGCCCACCCGTGCGGCAAGTCGTGCCTCGACCGTCGGTACGGCCAGTCCGGTCACCGTCGTGGAAAAGACGACGTCCACCTCCGAGGGTTCGACGCCCGCCTCGTCCAGCGCCGCGCGCAGCGCCTGCTCGGCCAGGTCGAGAGCGACGTCGAGGTAGGCGGCGTTGGCCTCGGTGAAACCGGTCAGCTCGCGGTAGCGCGACAGCGGCAAGGCGGTGTTGCGGTGCTCAACCCCACTGCTGAGCGCGAACCGCTGGAAGTCCGGGCCGGCGAAGTCGGTCAGCGCGCCGACGGCTTCGTCCTGGGTGTACCGGTTTTCTGGGAACTTCACCGCGACCGCTGCGATGGATGGATCCGTGTAGTTGGTCGACATTTCCAGTCCGATGTGTGCCGAACTGGCCCCCGTAGTTTTGTCCATACCTTGCGTTACGGTGCCGTAGATCGCATTGTTCAGTTGTCATAGTTGTGATGATGACCACTGGTCACGTCCGGCATCCGCCTGGACCCTGGCCTGCATGCGCCGCCGCGGCTGGGTCGACCGGGTTTAGACGTGGCCCGTCCGGGATAGGGTCAGTAGATGCGGATTCTGGTCACTGGTGCCAGTGGTTATGTGGGATCGCGTCTGGTCACGGCGTTGCTCGCGAACAACCACCAGGTGGTAGCCGCCACTCGAAACCCCGAGCGGCTCAAGCGGTTCGGCTGGTTTGATCGCGTTGCGCCGGTCCGGTTGGATGCCTCGGATCCGGTGTCGGCGCAGGCGGCGATGGACGCCGCGGGCCCGGTTGACGTGCTCTACTACCTGGTGCACGCGATCGGCCAGCCCCACTTCCGCGACGCCGACCGGGCAGCGGCCGCCAACATCGCGGCCGCCGCCCGCGACGCCGGGGTGCGGCGCATCGTGTACCTGGGTGGCTTCGTGCCCGCTGCCGATGAGCTGTCCGATCATCTGGCCAGCCGGGCCGAGGTGGCCGAGGCCCTGGCCGTGCCCGACGGCCCGGAACTGGTGTGGTTGGGCGCGGCGGTGATCATCGGCGCCGGCTCGACGTCGTTCGAGATGATGCGTTATGTCGGCGACCGGTTCCCGCTGCTGCCGGTGCCGAACTGGTTGGACAACCCGATCGACCCGATCTCCATTCGCGACGTGCTGCACTATCTGCTCGCCGCGGCGAACCCCGAGCGGGTGCCCGCGGGCGCCTACGACATCGCCGGTCCGGACACCACGTCCTACCGGGGCCTGCTGAAGACCTATGCGCGTATCTCGGGCCGGTGGCACACCGCACTACCGGTCGGCCGGATCGACACCTCGCTGGCGTCGCTGGTCACCGGGCTTGCGTTGCCGGTCCCACCAGGATTGGCCGGCGACCTGGTGGAATCGCTGGATCACCCGATGGTCGCCTCCGCCAGCGACCTGCGCGGCCGGGTACCCGACCCGCCCGGCGGCCTGCTGAGCGTCGAGGACGCCATCCGTCGGGCATTGACCACCAACGGGCGGCCCCGCCCGGTCAACGCGCTGACCGATCCGCATCACCTCGCCGACACCGATCCCGGGTGGGCCGGCGGGGACGCGCTGCGCATCCGGCGCCTCGCACGGGCGATCACCCCGCCGATAGCGCGGCCCACGCTGAAACTGGTCAACAGGGTGCCGGGTCCGGTCGCGGGAGCGCTGCGCACCAGCCTCGACATCATGCTCACCCTTACGCCCAAGGTACGTCCGGCATGAGCCAAGCCACCAGCCCGTACCACACCAGTGTGTTCTCGGAGCTGCGTCGGGCTGTCACCAATGTCGCTGTGTCACATCACGAAGCGCCGTCGATGGTGCGGCGCCGCCGGGCCGTGGTGGCGCTCACGCTGGTGGTCGGTGCTGTGGTGCTCGGCTTTTCGCTGCGGCGCGCGCCCGGCGACTCGAACTTCTACTGGCTGACGCTGGTATTGGCAGCAGTGTGGATCGGTGGCGCGTTCCTCTCCGGGCCGCTGCATCTCGGCGGCATCAACTGGCGTGGCCGTAATCAGCGCCCGGTGATCACCGGCACGCTGATCGGACTGCTACTCGGCGGCATCTTCGTGGTCGGCGGATTGATCGTCCGGGAGATTGCGCCCGTCGCGGAACTGATCGCGCGAGTGCTGCAATATGCCCACCACGGGTCATATTGGTTGGTGGTGGTGATCACCCTGGTCAACGGCGTCGCCGAGGAGATGTTCTTCCGCGGTGCGCTGTATACGGCGCTGGGTCGGCGTGCGCCAGTGGCGATTTCGACCCTGCTGTATCTCTGCGTGACTTTGGCGAGCGGTAACCCGATGCTCGGCTTTGCCGCGGTCATCCTCGGCACGGTGTGCGCGTTGGAGCGACGGGCCAGCGGCGGCATTCTGGCTCCGATGCTGACCCACTTCTTCTGGGGTCTCATCATGGTGCTGGTATTGCCGCCGATGTTCGGCGTCTAACTGCCAATCACGTTGCGCGCCAATGCGCGTGCCGCGGCGATGTGCAGCGGCCGCGCCACCTGCCAGTAAATCCGTCCTGGGATGCCGCGAGGCACGAAGGTCGTTTGTTGGGTGTAGACGGTGCCGCCGCCGGCCTGCGGGGCGACCGTGATCGTCATCCACCCCGATCCGGGCATGCGCTGACGAGAGCGCAGCCGCAGCGACGTCGCGGGCTCACGCTCGGCCACCCTCCACTGGCCGGAGTTTTTCGCCGCCCTTTCCGCGGCATCCCAAACCTGTTGTGGCGCAGCATCTGTCGTTGCCGTACGGACGTCGGTGTAGATGATGTCGCCAGCCCAGCCCGGGTCGCTGGGCAGCAGGTCGGCGGGCTCGGATTCCGCCGAGGCCCAGGTGGCTTCGGGCAGCCCGCGCGCCGGGCGGTCCAGCGCCAACGAGACGGCGCGCCGGTAGGAGATGAGGCCGCCGGGCGGTGGCTCGATGATCTTATCGATGTCCGAATTGCGCATCACCGCATCGCATTCCAGCGATTCGATCAGCGGGCGCGCCAGGCCGGGGGGAATCGGCGTCACGGTTCCCACCCACAGGCTGGCGATCGTCGGCGT
Source organism: Mycobacterium ahvazicum (assembly GCF_900176255.2). GTDB lineage: Bacteria > Actinomycetota > Actinomycetes > Mycobacteriales > Mycobacteriaceae > Mycobacterium > Mycobacterium ahvazicum. Next base: position 86,494 of record NZ_FXEG02000005.1, on the reverse strand, counting down.
CAAGAACGGCAGCACGATCAGGTAGCGGCGGTGCAGGCCGGCGACTTCGGCATAACCCCGCATCATGTCGCCGTACTCCAGCACGTCCGGCCCGCCGATATCCCAGGTGCGCGAGGACGGCACCGGCGCCGTCGCTGCCGCAACGAGGTAATGGAGCACGTCACGCACCGCGATGGGCTGAATCCTGTTGTGCACCCACTTCGGCGTCGTCATCACGGGCAACCGATCGGTGAGGTGCCGGATCATCTCGAAGGACGCTGACCCCGAACCGACGACCACACCGGCCTGCAGTACCAGTGTTTCGATTCCCGAGTCGATCAGCGCATCGCCGACCGCCTTGCGCGACTCGAGATGGGGGGACAGGCGGCGGCCTTCGGGATGCAGCCCGGACAGGTAGACGAACCGCCGACCCCCGGCCCGCCGCGCCGCCGTTACGACGTTGCGGACCGAGCGGCTCTCCTCGTCGGAGAAATTCTTCGCTGTCCCCATCGAGTGCACCAGGTAGTACACGACGTCCATGCCCTCGAACGCGTCGATCAGCGAATCGACGTCACCGAGGTCACCGCGGGCCACCTCGACGCGCGCCCGCCACGGCACGTCCGCCAACTTGTCCGGGTTGCGGGCCAGCGCGCGCACGCTGTGGCCCTCGTCGAGCAGACGCGGCACCAATCGGGCACCGATGTAGCCGGTCGCCCCGGTCACCAGACAGCGCATTGTTCCCCTTCCGGCATGTCAGTTTATTCGGAACTGACGCTAAGCAGGATTGCCGTTCGAGGGGCCGCCAACCGTGCTAGCGGTCGGTGAAGTTCGGCGCGCGGCGCTCCTGGAACGCCGTGGCACCCTCGCGCAAGTCGGCCGACCGCAACAAGATCGCCTGCCCGCGGTACTCACGCTCGAGCGCGCCGTCCAGCTCGGTCAGGGTGGCCGCGTTGATCGAATCCTTGGTCTTGGCAAACGCCACCACCGGGCCGCCCAGCAACGTCGCGATCACCTTGTCGACTTCGGCGTCGAAGTCCTCGGCCGGATAGACCGCGCTGACCAGGCCCGCGGCGAACGCCTCGGCGGCCGGCAACCGCTCGGCCAGCAGCGCCATGCGCATTGCGCGAATCCGGCCGATCGCGGCGGCCACCAACGCCGACGCCCCGCCGTCGGGCATCAGCCCGATCTTGGTGAACGCGAGCATGAAAAATGCTTTGTCAGAAGCTAATACGATGTCGCACGCCAGCGCGATGGATACGCCGACGCCCGCGGCGGGCCCCTGCACGACGGCGACCACCGGGTGCGGTAACGCGGTGATGGACCGGATCAGCCGGTTGACTTCGACGACGATCTCGTCCGGCGGAACGCCGCCGCTGCCCGACATGTCGTCGGCGCTGATGCCGGCTCCGGAGCAGAAGCCGCGGCCCGCACCGCCCAGCCGAACCACCTTGACCCCAGGGTCGGTCGCCGCGCGTTCCATGGTGTCGGCGAGTCCGGAGATCACCGGAGCCGTCAGTGAGTTGAGGCTGTCGGGCCGGTCGATGGTCACCGACAGCACGCCGTCGGACAACGTGATGGCCAGGCCGTCGACGGACGACGGCTTGTCGAGCACGGATTCAGACATGGGCTCACGATAACGACCGGGTAAGCGACCGGGGTGCGCGGCCGTCGAGCGCGGCTGCGAAGATGCCAACGACCGGGTTGACACGCGTCAGAGCAGACGAAAGGTCGGTGGACCATGGCGGGACCGTTGGGTGGGCCCCTCAAAGGACTCCGGGTAGTGGAGCTGGCCGGCATCGGGCCGGGCCCCCACGCCGCGATGATTCTGGGAGATCTGGGCGCCGACGTGGTGCGCATCGATCGCCCGTCGTCCGGCCCCGGCGGCGTCGCGAAGGACGCCATGATGCGCAACCGTCGGGTGGTGACCGCCGACCTCAAGTCCGACGAGGGGCGCGCGACCGTCCTGCGGCTGATGGCCAAAGCGGACGTGCTGATCGAGGGCTACCGCCCGGGCGTCACCGAGCGACTCGGCCTGGGACCCGACGACTGCGCCGAGGTCAACGAGCGGCTGGTCTACGCGCGGATGACCGGTTGGGGCCAGACCGGTCCGCGCAGCCAGCAAGCCGGTCACGACATCAACTACATCTCGCTGAACGGCATCCTGCACTCGATCGGCCGGGCGGGCGAGCGGCCGGTGCCGCCGCTGAACCTGGTCGGCGACTTCGGCGGCGGTTCGATGTTCCTGCTGCTCGGGATCCTGTCCGCGCTCTGGGAGCGGCAGACCTCCGGCAAGGGGCAGGTCGTCGACGCCGCGATGGTGGACGGCTCCAGCGTGCTGGTCCAGATGATGTGGCAGATGCGCGCCTCCGGGATGTGGACCGACGCGCGCGGCACCAACCTGCTCGACGGCGGCGCGCCCTACTACGACACCTACACCTGCGCCGACGGGCGCTACGTCGCGGTCGGCGCCATCGAGCCGCAGTTCTACGCCGCCATGCTGACCGGCCTGGGCCTCGACGGCGCCGACCTTCCCGGGCAGAACGACGTCGGGCGCTGGCCCGAACTACGGGCGATCCTGACCGAGAAGTTCGCCAGCCAGGACCGCGATCACTGGGCGAAGGTGTTCGCCGACTCCGACGCCTGCGTGACGCCGATCCTGGCGTTCGGCGAGGTACAGAACGAGCCGCACATCACCGAGCGCAACACCTTCTACGAAGTCAACGGCGGTCTGCAGCCGCTGCCGGCGCCGCGGTTCTCTCGCACCGCGCCGCCGACACCGCGCCCCGCGGCGCCGGTGACCGACGTCGAGGACGTCCTCAACGACTGGGTATAGTCCCCAACCAACAAGTTGGTCGGCAGGATCACGAAAGGACTCGCATGGAGATCAAGGACGCTGTCGCCGTCGTCACCGGGGGTGCCTCCGGTCTGGGCCTGGCCACCACCAAGCGGCTGCTGGATGCCGGCGCTCAGGTCGTCGTGATCGACCTCAAGGGTGAGGAAGTGGTGGCCGAACTCGGCGACCGCGCGAAGTTCTTCGCGACCGACGTCACTGACGAGGAGGGCGTGAGCAAAGCGCTCGACGTCGCCGAGTCGTTGGGCTCGCTGCGCATCAACGTCAACTGTGCGGGCATCGGCAACGCGATCAAGACGCTGGGCAAGGACGGGCCGTTCCCGCTGCAAGGGTTCAAGAAGGTCGTCGAGGTCAACCTGATCGGCACCTTCAACGTGCTGCGGCTGGCCGCCGAACGTATCGCCAAGACCGAGCCGGTTGGTCCCGAAACAAGCCCCGAGCGCGGCGTCATCATCAACACCGCCTCGGTCGCGGCGTTCGATGGCCAGATCGGACAGGCCGCCTACTCCGCGTCCAAGGGCGGCGTGGTCGGCATGACGCTGCCGATCGCCCGCGACCTGTCACGCGAGCTCATTCGCGTGATGACCATCGCGCCGGGGTTGTTCAAGACCCCGTTGCTGGGTTCGCTGCCCGAGGAGGCGCAGAAATCACTGGGCAAGCAGGTGCCGCACCCGGCGCGGCTGGGAGACCCGGACGAGTACGGCGCGCTGGCGGTGCACATCGTGGAGAACCCGATGCTCAACGGTGAGGTCATCCGCCTCGACGGCGCCATCCGGATGGCGCCGCGCTGAGGCTCGTTGGCGGCGCATCAACAAAAACCCCCGCCACGGCGGGGGTTTTTGTTGGCAACAAGATCAATGCGATCGACGGAACCAACGAGAAACTGAGGGTTCGGCCATAAGTAGCCGAGCGAGCAGGCTCATGGCGGTCAGCTCGCGTTGGGCAGCGGGTGCCAGTCGTCAAACTGCTCGGAGGTCTCGCCTTCCACCAACACGTCTCCGTGGTAGAGAGCCTCGAAGTCAACCTTGATGACGTCCGCACTTGAGTCGTCGATCCACATGACACTGAGCCTAAAAGCCACCATTAAGGAATCTTTGAGTCACGATTCGGAAAATGGTGGCAATTTACTCGCCAGTAGGGTTGCCTGGCGTCTAGACGCGGATTCGGCCCCTGACCGGCTTAATCAGCGCCCAATTTTCTAGCCGGACTCTTAGTGTTCGCGGGTTTGAAAACCGCATCGAACCAACCGGACTCTCACCCCGTGGCTTGGTGAGTAGTTGTTTGACACCTGTCTCTTACCGCGGCTAGGTTACCGCGAATATGGTGTGCGCCCCGCGGGACCGCCACCGGGGGAGGAAGCGTAGATGCTGCCAAGGATCGCTCGGCTGGCCATCGCCGCGCCGCGCCGGATCATCGCGGTCGGGGTGCTGGTGTTCATCGCCGCAGCGGTCTTCGGGATCCCCGTCGCCAAGAGCCTGGCTCCCGGCGGTTTCCAGGACCCGGACTCGGAGTCCGCGCGCGCCATCTCGGTGCTCACCGAGAAGTTCGGGCAGAGCGGTCAGCAGATGCTGATCCTGGTGACCGCACCCGCGGGGGTCGACAGTGATCAGGCCCGCACGGTGGGCACCGATCTCGTCAACGAGCTGCAGCGCTCGCCGCTGGTCTACAACGCGACCTCCCCGTGGACCGCGCCGCCGCAAGCTGCCGTCGATCTGACAAGTAAAGACGGCAAGTCCGGGTTGATCGTGGTCAACCTCAAGGGCGGCGAGAACAATGTGCAGAACAACGCCCAAACCCTGTCGGATCAGCTCGTGCACGATCGGGACGGGGTCACCGTCCGGTCCGGCGGCGCGGCCATGGAGTACGCACAGATCAACAAGCAGAACCAAGAAGACCTCTTGGTCATGGAGATGATCGCGCTTCCGCTCAGCTTTCTGGTGCTGATCTGGGTGTTCGGCGGGCTGCTGGCGGCGGCGCTGCCGATGGCCCTGGGTGCGCTCGCCGTCGTGGGTTCGATGACCGTACTGCGGCTCATCACGTTCAGCACCGAGGTGTCGATCTTCGCGCTGAACCTGAGCACCGCGTTGGGCCTGGCGCTGGCGATCGACTACACGTTGTTGATTGTCAGCCGTTACCGCGACGAATTGGCCGAGGGCGGCGACCCCCATCAGGCGCTGATCCGAACCATGACGACTTCCGGGCGCACCGTGCTGTTCTCCGCCGTCACGGTCGCTCTGTCGATGTCTGCGACGGCGCTGTTCCCGATGTACTTCCTCAAGTCGTTCGCCTATGCCGGGGTGGCCACCGTGGCGTTCGTCGCGACCGCGTCGATCGTGATCACCCCGGCCGCGATCGTGTTGCTGGGCCCACGGCTGGATTCGCTGGATGTGAGAAAGCTGGTGCGACGGGTGCTGCGCCGCCCCGCGCCCGTGCACAAGCCCGTCGAGCAAATGTTCTGGTACCGGTCCAGCAAGTTCGTGATGCGCCGTTGGCTGCCGATCGGTGTGGCCGTCGCCTCGGTGCTGGTGCTGTTTGGTCTGCCGTTCCTCCGGGTGACATGGGGCTTCCCCGACGACCGCGTACTGCCCCGATCCGCGTCGGCGCATCAGGTCGGTGACCAGTTGCGCACCAACTTCGCGCACGATTCGGCGACGTCGGTGCCCGTCGTCATTCCCGACGCGCGCGGCGTGAGCCCAGCCGACCTCGACGCTTACGCCGCGGCACTGTCGCGGGTGCCCGGGGTCTCAGGCGTGTCCGCGCCGAGTGGGACGTTCGTCGGCGGGAACCCGGTCGGGCCGCCCGCGGGAGCCACCGGGCTGTCCGACGGTAGTGCGTTCTTGACCGTCAGCAGCACGGAGCCACTGTTCTCGCCGGCGTCCGACACCCAGCTCAAGCGATTGCATCAGGTGCCCGGGCCCGCCGGGCGAGCCGTCGAGATGGCCGGCGTTGCCCAGGTCAACCGCGACAGCGTCGACGCGGTGACGGACCGGCTTCCGATGGTGCTCGGCGTGATGGCCGTGATCACCTTCATCTTGCTGTTCCTGCTGACCGGCAGCGTGCTGTTGCCGCTGAAGGCGCTGATGTGCAACGTGCTGTCGTTGACCGCGGCGTTCGGCGCGCTGGTGTGGATTTTCCAGGACGGCCATCTCGGCGCGCTGGGAACGACGCCGAGCGGCACGCTGGTGGCGAACATGCCGGTGTTGTTGTTCTGCATCGCGTTCGGTTTGTCGATGGACTACGAGGTGTTCCTGATCTCGCGGATCCGCGAGTACTGGCTGCAGTATCGGCCGCTGGCGTCGACGGCCAAACAGGCGCACGACGCCAACGACGAAGCGGTGGCGCACGGCGTCGCGCGCACCGGCCGGGTGATCACCGCGGCCGCGCTGGTGATGTCGATGTCGTTTGCCGCGCTGATCGCCGCGCACGTGTCGTTCATGCGGATGTTCGGTCTGGGCCTGACCCTGGCCGTGTTCGTCGACGCGACCCTGGTCCGGATGGTTCTGGTTCCAGCGTTCATGCACGTGATGGGCCGCTGGAACTGGTGGGCGCCCAAGCCGTTGATGTGGCTGCACGAGCGGTTCGGCGTCAGCGAGGGGCCGGCCGAACCGGCCGCGCCGATCGAGCCGGTGGCGATCGCCGTCGAGCACAACGGCTATCCGGTCGCCGAACCGGTGACTAAAATCGGCTGAGCTCGGCTGATGGCGGGGGGCTGCGCCGATAGCCAAGGTGGGGATCGTCAATTGCGCGCGCCGGCTGGCTTTATGCTGAGGCCCCGTTCCGAATCGAATAGGTGGGGGATGACAACAGCAACGACACCGACGTTCGAGAACCCGTTCTTCGCGCGGGTGTGGCCGGTTGCCGCCGCTCACGAGACCGAGGCGGTGCGGGCCCTGCGCCGGGAGAACCTGGCCGGCTTGTCGGGCCGGGTGCTCGAGGTCGGGGCGGGGATCGGGACGAACTTCCCCAACTACCCCGAGTCCGTCGCGCAGGGCGTCGCGATGGAGCCCGAGCCGCGCCTGGCGGCCAGGGCGCGGGTGGCCGCCGCTGCCGCGTCGGTACCGGTGGTCCTGACCAACGAGACCGTGGAGGAGTTCCACAGCGGGCAGCCGTTCGATGCGGTGGTGTGCTCCCTGGTGCTGTGCTCGGTGCGCGACCCCGAAGCGGTGCTGCGGCGGGTGTATGAGTTTCTGCGCCCGGGCGGTGAGTTGCGCTATCTCGAGCACGTGGCCAGCGCCGGTATGCGCGGCCGGCTGCAGCGGTTCGCCGACGCGACGATCTGGCCGCGGCTGCTGGGTAACTGCCATACCCATCGCGATACCGAACGCGCGATCGTCGACGCCGGGTTCGAAGTGAACAGCTCCCGGCGGGAGTGGACACTGCCCGCCTGGTCCCCGATGCCGGTATCGGAGCTGTTGCTGGGCCGCGCGCGACGGCCGTAATCCGCTGGGCCGCCGCGAATCCGCTACTTCAGCAGCGCGGGTAGTTTTTGCAGCAGCCCCGGCAGGGCTTGACTCGCGGACTCGCGGATGCAGAGCGTGACGCTGCCCGACAAAGGGGTGGGCTCGGGGTTGACCTCGATCACGGTGACGCCGCGCGAGAGTGCGAGATCGGCGAGGCCGGCGGCCGGGTAGACGATCGCCGAGGTCCCGACGACCACCATCACGTCGGCCGTGTGGGTCGCCTCGACGGCGTGGCTCCACGGGCCTTCGGGCAGCTGCTCGCCGAACCAGACGATGTCGGGCCGGATCAGCCCACCGCAGCGGGGGCACAGCGGCGGTTGCACCTCGATCGCCGGCTCGGCCATCGCGGGCAGGGTCTCGTGATAGGGCAGACCGCAACTCGCGCAACGGAATTCGAAAAGGCTGCCGTGTAGGTGATGGACCGGACTGCTGCCGGCGCGCTCGTGTAGGTCGTCGACATTCTGGGTGACGACGCTGACCTCGGCGTAGTCCTGCCAGGCCGCGATGGCCCGGTGCCCGTCGTTGGGTTCGACGGTGCCCACCAGGTGGTGCCGCCACAGATACCAGGCCCACACCCGTTCGGGGTTATTGACCCAGCCCTGGGTGCTGGACAACTCGTAGGGGTCGAAACGGGCCCACAATCCGTTTTTGTCGTCGCGAAATGTCGGCACTCCACTCTCCGCGGAGATCCCTGCGCCGCTGAGCACCGTCACTCGCATAGCCACCAACATAGCGCTGGTTGGGGTAATACTGGATACGTGGAGCTGGGCGAATGGCTAAAGGTCGACCTCAAGGGCGGCCGGCCGCTTTTCGACCAGCTCCGGACGCAGGTCATCGATGGTGTGCGGGAAGGCGCCCTGGCGCCCGGCAGCCGCTTGCCGACCGTGCGCGAGCTGGCCGGCCAACTGGGTGTGGCCGTCAATACGGTCGCGCGCGCTTACCGTGAGCTGGAGACAGCGGCCATTGTCGAAACTCGCGGGCGCTTCGGCACTTTCATCGCCCGCTACGACCCGACCGACGCGGCGATGGCGGCCGCGGCCCGTGAGTATGTCCATGTCGCCCGCGGACTCGGGTTGGGCAAGGCCGAGGCGCTGCGCTACATCGAGGCCGTGCCCGACGAGGGCTAGCCGAATTCCAGCAGCGTCAAGCACGGTCGCAGCGCTTGGAACACCGGCGCGCGATAGATCATCCGCACCGCGGCGTTGAACGCGCGACCACGTCCCGGCGGCAGTCGCAAATCCCGCACCGCCCGCACCCCCGGCACGGTGTTGACCAGGTCGGCCACCTGGGCCGCCGACAGGCTGAACGGCAACGGTGGCCCCGTGTAGCGTCGCGAGGTTCGCATACCGCGCCGGCTCACCCTGGACACCCAGGCCGGCGGCAGGTCGAAGATCATCTTGCCGCCGGGAAATCTCTTGGCGCACTGGGCAATCAGGCCCATCGCCTGGTCGGGCTCCAGATACATCAGTAGCCCCTCGGCGGTGATGAACACGCCACCTGCCACGTCGACCGAATCCATCCAGCCGTAGTCCAGGGCCGACTGGGCGCACACCGCCACCCGAGGCGAGGCCGGCAGCAGTCGGGTCCGAATTTCGATGATCTCTGGTAGATCGACTGTCAGCCAACGGAATTGGGCATCCGGAATCGCCGCGTCCAACCGCCAGAAGCTGGTCTGCAGACCCTCTGCCAGCGCCACCACGGTGGCCGTCGGGTGCCCCGTCAGAAACGACGCGGCCTGGGTGTCGAACAGTCGTGCGCGCAACGCGATGTCCTGGCGCGGCCGCCCGAACTTCGCGAAGTCGTAGTCGATCGAGTCGACCAGCGCCACCGCCATCGGATCGACGAGCAGGGGATCGGGGCGGCGCGCTTCCTGCGCCCGCGCATTCAGCGTCAGGAGAGCGGTTTCGGAGACGCCGCCGAGGGAGACCTTCTTTTTGGGAGTGTCTTGGGCAGAGCTCATCGTCGAAAACCTTACCTACGTTTCGCTTCCCAGCATGACTTTGGCCAGAGTTCGCATATTGCGCGTAGTAGTCGAGGACTTGTACCGGGGCTTGCCCATCGTCTTGCCGATCGTGCTGTCCAGGGTGCTGCCCTTGGGTACCTGCCAGTAGATGACGCCGTCACCGCGGCTGATCTTCTCGTCGGAGCCGGCCTCGGTGGCCAACTTCGCGAGCTCGCCGAGCACCTCGGCGTCCGCGACGAACGTGACGTAGGACTGGTAACCGTCGACCTCGGGCTGGTACGGGTAGGCCTCGATGACGGCACGCACCGCGTCGACGTCGTAGACCAGGACCCACGCGTCGTAGCCGAACCGTTCGCGCAGCGCGGCTTCGGCCTTCTTGCGCACCCCGGGCGCCTTGGCCGACGACTCCAGCAGCACGTTGCCGGTGGCCAGGATGGTGCGCACGGCAGCGAATCCCGCGTCGGTCAGGGCCGCCTTGACCTCGGCCATTTTCACATTGACGCCGCCGACGTTGACGCCGCGCAGGAACACCGCGTACTTGGTCATGATCCGATTGCACCAGAGCGACGTAGTCTTTGGGGATGGGACGCCAAGTCTTCGACGACAAATTGCTGGCACTGATAGCGGGGAACTCACTCGGGGTGCTGGCCACGATCAAACGCGACGGGCGCCCGCAACTGTCGAACGTGAGTTACCACTTCGACCCGCGTGAGTTGGTGATCCGGGTGTCGATCACCGAACCGCGGGCCAAGACCCGCAATTTGCGCCGGGATCCGCGGGCGTCGATCCTGGTCGACTCCGACGACGGTTGGTCGTATGCGGTCGCTGAAGGCACCGCCGAACTCACGCCCCCGGCCGCCGCGCCCGACGACGACACCGTCGAAGCGTTGATTGCGTTGTATCGCAATATCGCCGGTGAGCATCCCGATTGGGATGAGTACCGCGAGGCGATGGTCACCGATCGGCGGGTGGTGCTGACGTTGCCGATCTCGCACCTGTACGGGATGCCTCCGGGCAAGCGGTAGTCGGACTAGGCTGCCGATATGGCCGACACGACTCCCGGAAAAGATGCCACGCCCGCGCAGGGCGAGGACGACAACAAGCGCAAGTTTCGCGAAGCGTTGGAGCGCAAGATGGCCAAGTCCGCAGGCGGGTCCGACCACAAAGACAGTGGCGGCAAGCAGGCCCGGGCGCACGGCGCCGCGGGCGGGGGCCGTCGGGAATTTCGTCGCAAGAGCGGCGGCTAGTCTGCCCCAGAGTTGTTGGCGGACAGAGCTTTAGCTCAGCCCCGGGGCGAAGAGTCCGATCGACGGGTCGGCCTTGCCCGGCTTGCCGCGCATGCTGGCGCGGGTGCTGGGATGGCTGAAGTCGACTTGGGACGGGTCGTTTTGATAAGCCCAATCCGCCACGATGGTGCGTTGGAAGAACTTCCAGCGGCCGTCGTGGCGGATATAGGTGTCCAGGTACCGACCGCCGATGATCACGTCGATGTCGTGTTCGGGACCGGCGAAGGTGTGAAACACCAGGCAGTAGATCTCGCCACGGGCCCCGTCGCCGTCGACCACGAAGTTCGTGGTGGTGATGTTGTGTTGGGAGACACGCACATACGGCTCGGCCGCCTGTAGCTGCGCGATGAACGGTTCCACGCCGCCCGACGAGAACGAGCCGTGTGAATCGGTCGCGTCCGGGTGGTAGAGATCCCGGAGCGCGCCGTAGTCCGCGCGGTCGACGGCCCGGCAATAGGCGGTGACGAGCTGATGCAGTTCGTCGCGGGCAACCATCAGGGCCAATTTGGCTTCATCCACCACCTCGCCACGATAACCCGGTGGTAATGCGCTGGTCGCCGGCGCCTTTCTGGTGGGTAGTCTGTCGACTGTGAAACTTTGCCTCGCGCAGGATCCTGAGGCCGACGCGCTGCTGGCCAGCGACCCGTTGGCCCTGCTCGTCGGGATGGTGCTGGACCAGCAGGTCACGTTCGAGACCGCTTTCGCGGGACCGAAGAAGATCGCGGACCGGATGGGCAGCTTCAGCGCCGCCGAGATCGCCGACTACGACCCCGACAAGTTCGCCGCGTTGTGCTCGGAAAAGCCTGCGATACACCGGTTTCCGGGGTCGATGGCCAAGCGCATCCAGACCCTGGCCCAGATCGTCGTGGACCGCTACGACGGCGACGCCGCGGGCTTGTGGACCGCCGGCGATCCCGACGGCGACGAGCTGCTGCGGCGCATCAAGGGCCTGCCCGGTTTCGGTGAGGTCAAGGCGCAGATCTTCCTGGCGCTGCTGGGCAAGCAGTACGGCGTCACCGCGAAAGGCTGGCGCACCGCGGCCGGACAGTTCGGCAAGGCCGGCACACATATCTCCGTCGCCGACATCGTCGACGACCAGTCGATGGGGAAAGTGCGCGCGTACAAGAAGCAGATGAAAGCGGCAGCCAAGGCGGCTAAGTAGTAGGTCACCAGAAGGGAAGGGCGGCAACGTGAAGACACACCTGACGTGTCCGTGCGGAGAAGCCATCGTCGGCAAGGATGAGGATGAGCTGGTCGAGCTGACCCAGGCTCACCTGTCCAGCGTTCATCCGGGCCTGGAGTACGACCGCGACGCCATCCTGTTCATGGCGTACTAGCCAACCCCTGGCTTCAGGGCACCACCGTCGAGCCGATGGTGGGCAGGAACTGGCACTGCTTTTCTTTGGTCGTGACCTGACCGAAGATCGTCGACATGATGCTGCCCGAACCGGTGTCGGCGATCGCGGTCAATGTCGTCGGTCCCTCGGGATTGATGTCGGTGCGGGGCGTGAGGGTCACGGTGCCCGACTTGCCCGTCGTCAGGTTCACCCAGGTGACGTTCAGCGGTAGCTTCTGCACCTCGGCGGGTCCGGGCGTCCCGACCGCGGTGAACACGTAGGCGGTCTGGCCTGGCTTGGGGCCGGGCGTCGGGATCGGGGCCGGCCCGGCCACCGACAGCGCGGTTGCCAGCGCGCTGCTGCCGTCGGCGAGGCAGTTGCTGCCGACTGAGGGATACATGAAGTCCTGCGTGACCGGTGCGTCAGGGCCGAAACCCGGGGCCGTCGCGGCCGCCGGGGCCGCGCCCGGGGCCGGCGCGGGCGTTGGTGCGGGTGCGGGTGCCGCCGAGGGGGCCGGAGCCGGTGCCGCGGCCGGAGCGGGTGCGGGGCCTGGCGCGGGTGCGGCCTCGGGAGCCGGACCGGGAGCGGCGCCGGGTACCGGAGCGTGTGGCGTGCCGGCCGGGGGAGCCGCCGCCGGGGCCGGGCCCGCGGCGTGGACCGGGTCGATGCCGGTCGGCAGATGAGCCTGGGCGCCCGGCACGATGCCGGCACCGGGCACATGCTCGGACGGGGCGGCGATGGGCGCCGGAGCCGGCGCACCGGGAACCGGGGCACCCGGCTCCTGAACGAATTGATTCACCGACGCGGCCACGTTCTTCGATTCGCCGGGCGCCGACGGGTTATGGGTGAACGCCTGGGCCGCGGCCATCAGCAGCTGCGTGGCTTGGCCGGGGTCGGTCGCGGCCTGCTGAATGATCGGGCTCAGCTGCGACAGCGCGGGCAGGCCGGGCAGGCCCTGGGTCGCGCTTTGTTGGGGTGTCGGCTGCGGTGCCGCCGGATCGGCTGCCGCGCTCGGGCAAAGCCCGAACGCGGCAACCGATGCCGTCACGACCGCGGCCAAACCTCTGGACAGATTCCAACTGCTTGCCACGATGTCCTCCGGTCCTTCGGTAGTGGATTAGCCGTTTAACGAACTGCTCAGGGAATGGCCGAGAGCAGCGGCGACAGCGGGGTAGCCGCCGGCGCGGCGGCGGCCGGCGCGGCTGCCGTCCCCGGGACGGCGCCCGCGGCGAGCGACGTCAGGTCGCCCGGAAGCGACAGCTTCGGCGGCACGTTCAGCGGCAGGCCGGGCAGTGCCGGCATGTTCACATTCGCCACCTGGGGTGCCGACGCCGGTGCGGCGGCCGGCGCCGCCGGTGACGTCAGGCCCGGGATCGAGCTCAGCCCGGGGATACCGGAACTCGCCGGCGCGGTGGGAGCCGCCGGTGTGGTCTGGCCCAATCCAGGAATCGAGCTGAGGCCGGGAACCGTCGGGCTGGCCGCCGTGGGGGCGGGCGTTGCCGGGGTGAGTCCCGGAATCGACGGGACACCCGCCGGGGCGGACGCCGCGGGCGCCTGTGCGGCCGAGCTCAGGCCCGGGAAGGTGATACCGGGCTGGGGCGGAGCCTGCGGCGGCTGCGCACCGAGAGCGGTCGCGAGGTTCTGCAGAATCTGCGGAGCGTTGGCCGCCGAAGCGATCAACTGCTGCGGGATGTTCTGCAGGCCGGGGTCGGGAATCGGCGCCGGGTCGGCGTGGGCGATACCGCCCGTGAGTAGGGCGGCGGACGAACCGACGACAACGGCGGCGGCTTTCACGTAAGTCCAGATGCTTGGCATTGCTCCCCCAAGGGATCGACAACAGGTGACGGAGCCGAAGCTACTTTGATGCTGGTGGGACTCAAGTGACACGTGTGGCATTTATTTGATCGTTATCGAGACGAGTGATGGCGGTGACCAGACGGTTGCGGACGCGGCCGCGACTGCGGATCGCCGGCAAAGTCCGCTGCTCGGCGCGTGCCGGGGGTGGCGACGGACAACACCACAGCGTCCGCCGCGGTCGCTAAAGTCAGGCGGGTAGACACCAATGTGGCCGCCCGGGCGGCACCCATCTCCCGGCGGATGGCGAGTGTGATCAGCTCCGCCGCGCCGCTGCTGTTGGTCGTGAGCGTCGCCGCACGACTCGCCTTGACGTACCTGACGCGCAACGGCGCGAACTTCGTCGACCTGCACGTCTATCTCGGCGGCGCGGCCGCGCTGGAGCACCCCGGCACCCTGTACGACTTCGTCTACAGCGAGCGCACACCGGACTTCCCGTTGCCGTTCACCTATCCGCCGTTCGCGGCGATCGTCTTCTACCCGTTGCACCTGTTGCCGTTTGGCCTGACCGGCTTCCTGTGGCTGGCCGCGACGATGGCCGCGCTGTACGCCTCGGTTCGCATCAGCCAGCGACTACTCGGCGTGCCGCCCGGCAGTGGCCGGCGTGTCGCGATGGCGTGGACCGCGATCACGATCTGGATCGAGCCGCTGCGCAACAACTTCGACTACGGGCAGATCAATGTCTTTCTGATGCTCGCGGTGCTCTGCGCGATCTACACGACGCGCTGGTGGCTATCCGGACTGTTGGTCGGCGTGGCGGCGGGGATCAAATTGACCCCGGCGATCGCCGGGGTTTATCTGGTGGGCGTCCGGCGATTCGCCGCGGCCGCGTTTTCGGCGGTTGTGTTCTTCGGCACCATCGCGCTGTCGATGTTGATCGTCGGCGATCAGACTCGCTACTACTTCACCGATCTGCTCGGCGACGCCCACCGGGTGGGGCCGATCGCGACCTCGATCAATCAGTCGTGGCGGGGCGGCATTTCCCGGATCCTGGGTCACGACGCCGGCTTCGGTCCGCCGGTCGTGATCGCCATCGCCGTGACGGCGGTACTGGCCATCCTGGCGTGGCGAGCCGTGGACTCCTCGGATCGGCTCGGCAAGTTGCTGGTGGTCGAGATGTTCGCGCTGCTGATGTCACCCATTTCGTGGACCCATCACTGGGTGTGGCTGGTGCCGCTGATGATCTGGCTGATTCACGGACCCAGGCGCGAGCGACGCGCAATGCGGGTCGCGGGCTGGGGCTGGTTGGCGCTGACCATCGTCGGCGTGCCGTGGCTGTTGTTGTTCGCTCAGCCGAACATCTGGCAGATCAGCCGGCCCTGGTACTTCGCGTGGGCTGGGCTGGCGTACACGGTGGCCGCAGTGGCAACCCTGGTTGTCATCGCCACGTCCGGCAAACGAGTCGGCCGCTCTGATGCGACGCCGGCCCAGCAGTCTCGCCCACGGGCGGCGCCGTCGCTGGGCTAGCTCCCGACGATCCCGTTGATATCGCGTGCCATCTCGATGTCGTTTTTGGTGATTCCGCCTTCAGAGTGCGTGACAAGTGCGAAAGTCACTGTCCGCCAACGGATATCGATATCCGGGTGATGGTCTTTACTTTCGGCGTGCTCGCCGACCCGGCGCACCGCGTCGATGCCGTCCAAGAAACTTCCAAACTTGATCGAGCGGCGCAATGCCCCATCCGCACGTTCCCAACCGTCGAGATCGGGAAGAGCGGCATCTACTTGCTCATCCGTCAGTACGGCCATGACAGCAAACCTTTCTAGGCGAAAAACCTTGCCAGTCGCCACGTTACGCCATGACTCCGGTCGTTTGAGTTCGCCAATTTGGGGAAGTCGGTGTTGAACCGCCGTAGCGGCCACTTCGTCAAGCAGGTAATGGCCCCGGGGTTCAGGGAGGGACGTGGCCGCCATGACGGAGAATCTGACACCGCACTTCGAAGACGTCCAGGCGCATTACGACTTGTCGGACGACTTCTTCCGGCTGTTCCTCGATCCCACGATGACTTACAGCTGCGCCTACTTCGATCGCCTGCAGCCCATCACCCTGGAAGAGGCCCAGATCCGCAAGATGGACCTGTCGCTGGGCAAGCTGGGGCTGCGGCCCGGGATGACGCTCTTGGACATCGGCTGCGGCTGGGGAGCCACGTCGCGCCGCGCGATCGAGAAGTACGACGTGAACGTCGTCGGCCTGACATTGTCGGAACACCAGGCCGCCCATGTCCAGAAATCGTTCGACGCGATGAACACCCCGCGCAGCAGGCGGGTGCTGTTGCAGGGCTGGGAACAATTCGACGGGTCCGCCGACCGGATTGTCTCCATCGGTGCGTTCGAGCACTTCGGTTACGACCGCTACGACGATTTCTTCGCGATGGCCTATCGCACCCTGCCCGGCGACGGGGTGATGCTGCTGCACACGATCACCATGCTGACCGCACAGCAGATCGTGGAGCGCGGCCTGCCGATGTCCGAGGAGCAGACCAGCTTCAACGACTTCATCGCCCGGGAAATCTTCCCCGGGGGCCAGTTGCCCGCGATCGAAATGGTGGAGTTCCACGCCTCGAAGATGGGTTTCAACCTGGCCCGCCGCCAGTCGCTGCGACTGCACTACGCCCGGACGCTGGACCATTGGGCCGTCGCATTGGCCGGGCGCCATGACGACGCGGTCAGCATCCAATCCGAAGAGGTTTATCAGCGCTATATGCGTTACCTGACGGGATGTGCCGATGCGTTCCGGGACGGCTACATCGACGTCAACCAATTCACGTTGCGTAAGTGAATCGGGTTGCGACACATGTGAGTTCGTGGCACGTGCCCGGTGCCGACGGGTAGGCAACCGTCTACTGCGCGAACTTTGCTGAACGTGAGCATGAACGGCGGGCTGATACGCCCCGATCTGCCCTACCCTGACCGCATGAAGCCCGAGAATTTCATTGCTCTGCATCGCGACTACCTTGAACGACCCGACGCCGTCAAAGTCATCGCCGATGCGGACGGCGGATGGAGCGTCTTCATCGAGATCGGCGGCCCGTATAAAACCCTGGAGAGGGCCGACGAGGTCGCCAAACTGATCACCGCCGACCTGTTCGACTTGTACCGCGCCAAGGCGTGACATCAATTGTGGGCCAGCATCGTTCGGCATCGACCGTCGATGAGGTCCACCGGCTGCGCGGGCGGGACGAGGGCCCGCGCCGCATTGCTGCTTGCCTGACAGTCGATGCGATCGGCGATCGGGCGGCACCGATCGGTTAACTTGTCGCAATGGCCTCGATACAGCTGTCGATGGGAATACCCTCCTTCTCCGCCGAGGAGCCGGTGAACTGGGAGCACCTCACTGACTGGGCGCGCGTGCTGGAGAGCGCCGGATTCGATCGAGTGCTGGTCTCCGAGCACATCGCGTTCGGCATGAACATGGACGCCTACGCGGATCCCGGCGTCGGGGGAACGGCCGGCGGTCGCCAACCCACCGGGCCGGACGGACCCTGGCTGGAGCCGCTCACCGTGCTGACCTACCTCGCGGCCCGCACCGAACGCATCCGGTTGGGCACCAACATCTTGCTGGCTGCGCTGCGTCCCGCCGCCGTTCTCGCGAAAACCGTTGCGACACTGGATGTTCTTTCGGGCGGGCGCGTGGATCTCGGGGTGGGCGTCGGCTGGCAGCGCGAGGAATACGACGTGGCCGGAGTGGATTTCGACAGGCGCGGGGCGATCCTGGACCAGACGCTCGAGGTGTGTACGCGGTTGTGGCGGGAGAAAGAGGGCAGCTACGCCTCACCCGAGTTGACCTTCGATCGGATCCACCAGATGCCCAAGCCGCTACAGCCGGGCGGCGTGCCGATCTGGGTGAGTGGGACGGTCAATCGTGCCGTCGCCCGCCGCCTCGCGCGGTTCGGAAAGTATTGGATTCCCTGGGGTCAGGATGCCCGTGACCTCGCCGACGGGATCGGACGGATGCGGGCGGCGGTCGAAGGTGCCGGCGGTGATCCGCACGGGTTCGGCGTCACCGGCTCGCTTCGGGTCAGGGCCAGCGCCGACGGCGGGCCGGATCTCGCTGCCGTCGCCGCCGACGCGGCCGCACTCGCGAAAGCCGGCGTCACGGACTTGAGGCTCATCCAATGGCCGGCGCGGTTCGGGAACGGCGAAAGCGATCTGCGCGTGTTTGTCGAAGCGGTACGCGCCGCGGTCTGACCCGGCCGTGCCGACCCAGATCGTCGTTGCCGGAGCCGTCATCCGTGGCTCCGCGCTGCTGGTCGCCCAACGCGTGCGGCCACCGGAATTGGCCGGCCGCTGGGAGCTGCCTGGCGGCAAGGTCGCGCCCGGCGAGACCGAGCCGCAAGCGTTGGCCCGCGAACTGGCCGAGGAACTCGGCCTCGAGGTTGCCGACGTGATGGTGGGGGATCGCCTTGGTGCCGACATTGCGCTGAATGACACGACGACGTTGCGGGCCTACTTGGTGCGCCTGATTGACGGCGAACCGCACCCGCATGACCACCGGGCGCTGCGCTGGGTGACGGCAGCCGAGTTGCCCGAAGTCGACTGGGTGCCCGCCGATCGCGGATGGCTGGCGGACCTGGCCAGCGTCCTCTGAGCGGCTCGGGCGCACACCGGATGAGCTGCTCGGTTCGCCATTGATGGGCCACCGCTGCCAGAATCACCGACGTGCCATTCCGCAATGTCGCCATCGTCGCCCACGTCGACCACGGCAAGACCACTCTCGTTGACGCGATGCTGCGCCAGTCCGGCGCGCTGACACATCGTGGCGATGACGCGGTCGAGCGCCTCATGGACTCCGGGGACCTGGAGAAGGAAAAGGGTATCACGATCCTGGCCAAGAACACCGCCGTGCACCGCAAGCATCCGGACGGATCGACGACCGTCATCAACGTCATCGACACCCCGGGCCACGCCGACTTCGGCGGCGAGGTCGAACGCGGGCTCTCGATGGTGGACGGTGTGCTGTTGCTGGTCGACGCTTCCGAGGGCCCACTGCCGCAGACCAGGTTCGTACTGCGCAAGGCACTGGCCGCCCACCTGCCGGTGATCCTGGTCGTCAACAAGACCGACCGGCCGGACGCCCGGATCTCCGAGGTTGTCTCGGAGAGCCACGACCTGCTGCTCGACGTCGCATCGGACCTCGACGAGGAAGCGCAGAAGGCCGCCGAGGAGGCCCTCGGCCTGCCGACGCTGTACGCCTCGGGCCGAGCCGGCATCGCCAGCACGACGGAGCCGTCCAACGGACAGAACCCCGAGGGCGACAACCTCGATCCGCTGTTCGACGTGCTGCTCGAGCACATCCCGCCGCCGCAGGGTGATCCCGAGGCGCCGCTGCAGGCGCTGGTGACCAACCTCGACGCGTCGGCGTTCCTCGGCCGGCTCGCCCTGATCCGCATCTACAAGGGCCGCATCCGCAAGGGCCAGCAGGTCGCCTGGATGCGCGAGGTGGACGGCCATCCGGTGATCACGACCGCGAAGATCACCGAGCTGCTGGTGACCGAGGGTGTGGAACGCACGCCCACCGACGAGGCGATCGCCGGCGACATCGTCGCTGTCGCGGGCATTCCGGAGATCATGATCGGTGACACCCTCGCCGACCCCGAGCACGCGCACGCACTGCCGCGCATCACCGTCGACGAGCCGGCCATCTCGGTGACCGTCGGCACCAACACCTCACCGCTGGCGGGCAAGGTGAAGGGTCACAAGCTGACCGCCCGGATGGTGAAGTCGCGCCTGGACGCCGAACTCGTCGGCAACGTCTCCATCAAGGTCGTCGAGATCGACCGGCCCGATGCGTGGGAGGTGCAGGGCCGCGGCGAGCTCGCGCTGGCGGTGCTCGTCGAGCAGATGCGCCGCGAGGGTTTCGAGCTGACCGTCGGCAAGCCGCAGGTGGTCACGCAGACGATCGACGGCAAGCTGCACGAGCCGTTCGAGGCGATGACGATCGACTGCCCGGAGGAATTCGTCGGCGCCATCACCCAATTGATGGCCGGCCGCAAGGGCCGCATGGAGGAGATGACCAACCACGCGGCGGGCTGGGTCCGGATGGACTTCATCGTGCCCAGCCGCGGCCTGATCGGCTTCCGCACCGAATTCCTCACCATCACCCGCGGCACCGGCATCGCCAACGCGGTGTTCGACGGCTATCGGCCGTGGGCGGGAGAGATCCGGGCCCGCCACACCGGCTCGCTGGTCTCGGACCGCTCCGGTGTCATCACGCCGTTCGCGATGATCCAGCTCGCCGACCGCGGCCAATTCTTTGTCGAGCCCGGGCAGGACACCTACGAGGGCATGGTCGTCGGAATCAACCCGCGCGCGGAGGATCTCGACATCAACATCACGCGGGAGAAGAAGCTGACCAACATGCGGTCGTCCACGGCCGACGTCATCGAGACGCTGGCCCGACCGCTGGAACTCGACCTGGAGCAGGCCATGGAGTTCTGCGCGGCCGACGAGTGCGTCGAGGTGACTCCGGAGATCGTGCGGGTGCGCAAGGTCGAGCTGGACGCCACCTCGCGGGCGCGCAGCAAGGCGCGGGCGAAGGCTCGGAGCTAGTTTGTTGTTGTCCTTCGCCCGAAGGAGTCGACAAGCCGCCGGGCAGGCGGTCGATACCCTGATGCTCGTGCTGCATCGGGCCCGCCACGTTTTGCTGACCGGCGCCGTGCTGTTCGCACTGATGGGACTGACCCTGGCGGCGTGCACCGTCAGCCCGCCGCCGGCCCCGCAAAGCACCGATACGCCGCACAACACACCGCCGCCGCCGCAGCGGGTCACCCAGATCATCATGGGCATCGACTCGATCGGCGCCGGGTTCAACCCGCATCTGCTCTCTGATCTGTCTCCGGTGAACGCCGCGATCAGTGCGCTGGTGTTACCGAGCGCGTTCCGGCCGGTGCCCGACCCCAACACGCCCACGGGTTCGCGGTGGGAGCTGGATCCGACCCTGCTGGTGTCCGCCGAGGTGACCGGCCAGAACCCGTTCACGGTCACCTACAAGATCCGGCCCGAGGCGCAGTGGACCGACAACGCCCCGATCGGCGCCGACGACTTCTGGTACCTGTGGCATCAAATGGTCACCCAACCCGGGGTGGTCGATCCGGGCGGCTATGACCTGATCACCGGTGTGCAGTCGCTCGAGGGCGGCAAGCAGGCCGTCGTCACCTTCGCCCAGCCGTATCCGGCCTGGAAGGAATTGTTCAACGACCTGCTGCCGGCACACATCGTCAAGGACGTGCCGGGCGGTTTCGCCGCCGGACTGGTCCGGTCGCTGACGGTCACCGGCGGACAGTTCCGGGTGGAGAACATCGACCCGCAGCGCGACGAGATCCTGATCGCCCGCAACGACCGCTATTGGGGGCCGCCCGCCAAGCCGGCGCTGATCCAGTTCCGGCGGGCCGGAGCGCCTGCGGCACTGGCGGATTCGGTGCGCAACGGTGACACTCAGGTGGCCCAGGTGCACGGCGGCTCGGCGTCCTTCGCCCAGCTGTCGGCCATCCCCGACGTGCGGACCGCCCGGATCATGACCCCGCGCGTCATGCAGCTCACGCTGCGTGCCAACCAGCCCAAGCTGGCCGATACCCAGGTCCGCAAAGGGATTCTGGGATTGCTCGACGTCGATCTGCTCGCCGCCGTGGGCGCCGGCAGCGACAACACCATCTCGCTGGACCAGGCTCAGATCCGGGCGCCCAGCGACCCCGGCTATGTCCCGACCGCGCCGCCCGCGATGACCAAACAGGCTGCGCTGGCCCTGTTTTCGGCGGCCGGGTACCAGGTGGAGAACAGCGCACCGGCGCCCGAGAGCACCCCGCCGCCGACCACCGGGCCGCCGGAGGTGATCCGCGGCCGGATCAGCAAGGACGGCAAGCAGTTGTCGCTGGTGATCGGGGTGGCCGCCAACGACCCGACCTCGGTGGCCGTGGCCAACACCGCCGCCGACCAATTGCGCAACGTCGGCATCGCCGCATCGGTGTCGGCGCTGGATCCGGTGACGCTGTATCGCGACGCGCTGACCAACAACCAGGTGGACGCGATCGTGGGGTGGCACCAGGCCGGTGGAAACCTGGCGACGCTGCTGGCGTCGCGCTACGGCTGCCCCGCCTTGGAGTCGACGCCGGTACCGACCGCGACCACCCCGCCGACGACCACTCCCGTCGCATCGACCTCACCGGCGTCGCCGGCCAGTACGGCGCCGACGGCGCCGGGTCGTCCGCCCGATCCCGGGGCGCTGGTGCAGGCGCCGTCGAACCTGACCGGGATCTGCGACCGCAGTATCCAGTCCAACATCGACGCCGCCCTCGAAGGCACCAAGAGCATCAACGACGTGATCACCGCGGTGGAGCCGCGGCTGTGGAACATGTCGACGGTGTTGCCGATCCTGCAGGACACCACGATCGTCGGGGCGGGCCCGAGCGTGCAGAACGTCAGCCTCTCCGGAGCCGTGCCGGTCGGCATCGTCGGAGACGCCGGGCAATGGGTGAAAACCGGGCCCTAGGGACTAGTCGGCGACGCCGACGCCCGGGGCGGGATGACGGTGTCGACGATCAGCGCCAGCTCGCGCCGGTTGGGGGGCACGCCGGTCAGCATGAAGTGATGGTTGATCAATGCCGGTCCGACGCGTGCGGTCAGCGACGTGACGTTGGCAGGATCGAGTTCGCCGGCGTCGATCGCGGTTTGCAGGATCGATTCGACAATCTGTAGCCGCGGGCACACCACGGCGTCGGCGAAGATGGCCCGCATCTCGGGTTCGTGCAGCAGCTGATGGATGGTGTCCAGGCCGGGAAACCCCGTCTTGCCGGCCAGCACATCACGGTGCGAGGTGAACAGCGTCAGCAGGGCGTCCCTGGGCGATCGGCCGGAGCGGGGTTCGGGCACCGGCGGCAGCGCGAACACCAGCGCGGCGTGCACCAGATCGTGCTTGCTGCACCAGCGCCGGTACAGCGCGGCCTTGCCGGTCTGAGCGCGCGCGGCGATTCCTTCCATCGTCAGCCCGCCGTAGCCGACCTCGGCCAACTCCGCCAGCGTGGCCTCGTAGAGCGCTCGCTCGAGCACCTCGCCGCGGCGGCGGCTGCGGACGCCCGTCCGCGCTGTCTCGGTGGCTTGCGGCATTTCTCGATAGTAGCCGTTGGCGTTCCTATTTGGTGTGTCCTGGTGCAACACGACGACCGAGACCGGCGGGTAGGGTGCGTCCATGCCTGAGACTCCGCGGCTGTTGTTCGTGCACGCCCATCCCGACGACGAGAGCCTGAGCAACGGCGCCACGATCGCGCACTACGCCGCGAGCGGCGCCGAGGTCAGCGTCGTGACCTGCACGCTGGGCGAGGAGGGCGAGGTCATCGGGGAACGCTGGGCCGAGCTCGCGTTCGACCGTGCCGACCAACTCGGCGGCTACCGAATCGGCGAACTCACCGCGGCATTGCAAGCACTTGGTGTGGCCGCACCGATCTATCTCGGCGGCGCGGGACGCTGGCGCGACTCCGGCATGGCGGGCACCGAGAAGCGGCGCCGCGAACGCTTCATCGACGCCGACGAACGCGAAGCCGTCGGGGCGCTGGTCGAGATCATTCGCCGGCTGCGCCCGCACGTCGTCGTCACCTATGACCCCAACGGCGGATACGGGCATCCCGACCACATCCGGGCCCACACCGTGACCACGGCCGCGGTCGCGGCGGCCGCCGGCGACGATTACCCCGGCGAGCCCTGGGACGTGCCGAAGTTCTACTGGACGGTGCTGGCCGTCGATGCGTTCCTGGCCGGCTGGGACGACCTGGGCCCCGACGACTTTCTGCCCGGGTGGGCGAAACCGCCCCAAGAGGAATTCGACTTCGGATACTCCGGCGATGCGATCGACGCCGTCGTGGCGGCGCCGCCGGATGCGTTGGCCGCCAAGGTCGCCGCGCTCGCCGCGCACGCCACGCAGGTGGTCGTCGGGCCGTCCGGACGGGCCTGCGCGCTGTCGAACAACATGGCGCTGCCGATCCTCGCCGAAGAGCATTACGTCCTGGTCGCCGGGGCCGCGGGGGACCGCGACGAGCGTGGCTGGGAGACCGATCTGCTCGCCGGACTGGATCTCGACGGATCCGCGACGCGGTAGGCTGCCAAGCAGGCAGCCACGGAAGGAATTCGCATGGACCCCGACCTGGACCCTAACCTGCAGCACTGGCAGGACCGGCTCGACAGCTTGCAGTGGGTTATCGGCTCCGTTCTGTCCAACATCGACAGCGTCCCGACCTGACCGAAACCAAGTCGCGCGCCGCGACCGTCGAGGATGCCGGCGCGACGGACCCCGCTATTCGCGTCGTGGTGTTGGCGCTGCTGGCCGTGGATGGGGTCTTATCCGCACTAGCCGGGGCCCTGCTGCTGCCTTTCTACATCGGCGCGATTCCGTTTCCGATCAGCGGACTGATCAGTGGCCTGGTCAACGCCGCCCTGGTCTGGGCGGCCGGCCGCTGGACCCGTTCGGCGCGGGTGGCCGCGCTGCCGTTGTGGACATGGCTGCTGACGGTGGCGGTGATCAGCATGGGCGGTCCCGCCGACGACATCATTCTGGGAGGTAGCGGGCTGATGGCTTACGGCGCTCTGCTGCTGATCGTGCTGGGGGTGACACCGCCGGTACTGGTGTTGTGGAGGCGCAGCTACCACTACGGCTGACGGATACCGGCCTGGCGCTACTGTTGCGCTTATTGCACCGGCTATGGTTGCCGAAATTCAGATGTTGGGACACGCGGATGAAATTCGATCGTGGGGAAGTTACACCAAGGTGCCAGTGACACCGAGGCCTTCGGGCGAGGAGCCCACCGCTTTGCCTAATCCCGTCATTCCGGCTCGGGCCCCCTCCAAGGCCAGCGCGTCCGCGTTGCGGCGGGTGTTGCGCCGGGCGCGGGACGGTGTCGCGCTCAACGTCGATGAGGCCGCCGTGGCGATGACCGCCCGCGGTGCCGACCTCGCCGACCTGTGTGCCAGCGCGGCTCGGGTGCGCGATGCGGGTCTGGAGTCGGCGGGCCGGCGCGGCGCGGGAGGTCGGCTGCCGATCACGTATTCGCGCAAAGTGTTCATCCCCGTCACTCATCTGTGCCGGGACACCTGCCACTACTGCACGTTCGTCACCGTGCCCGGCAAGCTTCGCGCTCAGGGCATCGGTATGTATCTGGAGCCCGACGAGATCCTCGACATCGCCCGGCGTGGCGCCGAACTCGGTTGTAAGGAAGCATTATTCACCCTTGGCGACCGGCCGGAGGACCGCTGGCCGCAGGCCCGTGAATGGCTCGACGAGCGCGGCTACAACTCGACCCTGTCGTATGTGCGCGCGATGGCAATCCGGGTGCTGGAGGAAACCGGGCTGCTGCCGCACCTGAATCCGGGCGTGATGAGCTGGTCGGAGATGTCGTTGCTGAAGCCGGTGGCGCCATCGATGGGCATGATGCTCGAGACGACGTCGCGGCGGCTCTTCGAAACGAAAGGGCTCGCGCACTACGGCAGCCCGGACAAAGACCCGGCGGTGCGGCTGCGGGCGCTGACCGATGCGGGTCGGCTCTCGATTCCGTTCACCACCGGTCTGCTGGTCGGTATCGGGGAGACGCTGGCCGAACGCGCCGATACGCTGCACGCGATTCGCAAGTCGCACAAGGAATTCGGTCACGTGCAGGAAGTGATCGTGCAGAACTTCCGGGCCAAGCAACACACCGCGATGGCCGATGTGCCCGATGCCGGAATCGACGACTACCTGGCGACGATCGCGGTCGCCCGCCTGGTGCTCGGGCCCGGCATGCGGATTCAGGCGCCACCGAATCTGGTGTCCCGCAAGGAGTGCCTGGCGCTGGTCGCCGCGGGAGTCGACGACTGGGGCGGGGTTTCGCCGCTGACGCCCGACCACGTCAACCCGGAACGGCCCTGGCCCGCCCTCGATGAGCTGGCCGCGGTGACCGTCGAAGCGGGATTCGACTTGGTGCAGCGGTTGACCGCGCAACCCAAATACGTCCAAGCCGGTGCCGCCTGGATCGACCCGCGAGTGCAGGGCCACGTTGCGGCACTGGCTGATCCGGCCACCGGCCTGGCTCGCGACGTCAACCCCACCGGCCTGCCCTGGCAGGAACCCGACGAGGCGCAGTCGAGCGGGCGGGTCGATCTGAACGCCGCGATCGACACCGAGGGCCGCAACACCGAGGCGCGCAGCGATCTCGACAGTGCCTTCGGCGACTGGGAATCGATTCGTGCGCACGTGCACGAGCTGGCCGCCCAAGGCGCCAGAGCGCCGGAACGCCTAGACACCGATGTGCTGGCCGCGCTGCGCTCCGCCGAGCGCAACCCCGCCGGGTGCTCCGACGACGAATACCTGTCGCTGGCCACCGCCGACGGCCCGGCATTGGAAGCCGTTGCCGCGCTGGCTGATTCGTTGCGACGCGACACCGTCGGTGACGACGTGACGTTCGTGGTGAACCGCAACATCAACTTCACCAATATCTGCTACACCGGTTGCCGGTTCTGTGCTTTCGCGCAGCGCAAGGGCGATGCCGACGCGTATTCGCTGTCGGCGGCCGAGGTGGCCGATCGCGCCTGGGAGGCGCATGTCGAAGGCGCGACCGAGGTGTGCATGCAGGGCGGGATCGATCCCGAGCTGCCGGTCACCGGCTACGCCGACCTGGTGCGCGCCGTCAAGGCCCGGGTCCCCTCGATGCATGTGCATGCGTTCTCTCCGATGGAGATCGCCAACGGGGTGACCAAGAGCGGGTTGAGCGTGCGCGAGTGGCTGATCAGCCTGCGCGAGGCCGGGCTTGGCACCATCCCGGGTACCGCCGCCGAGATCCTCGACGACGAGGTGCGCTGGGTGCTCACCAAGGGCAAGCTGCCCACGTCGATGTGGATCGACATCGTGTCCACCGCGCACGAGGTAGGCCTGCGGTCGTCGTCGACGATGATGTACGGGCACGTCGACAGTCCCCGGCACTGGGTCGGGCACCTCAACGTGCTGCGCGAAATCCAGGACCGCACCGGCGGTTTCACCGAATTCGTGCCGCTGCCGTTCGTGCACCAGAGCTCGCCGCTGTATCTGGCCGGCGCGGCCCGCCCGGGGCCGACCCACCGCGACAACCGCGCGGTACACGCGCTGGCCCGAATCATGTTGCACGGCCGCATTTCTCAGATTCAGACCAGCTGGGTCAAGCTCGGCACCGAGCGCACCCAGGTGATGCTCAACGGCGGCGCCAACGACCTGGGCGGCACGCTGATGGAGGAGACCATCTCGCGGATGGCCGGCTCCGAACACGGCTCGGCGAAGACGGTGGCCGAACTGGCCGCCATCGCCCACGGCATCGGCCGTCCGGCGCGCCAGCGCACCACCGATTACAGCCCGCTCGCCGCGTAGCCGCGCGTCGGCGATACCGACGACGTCCTGCTCGACGCCCGACTGCGGCTACTGCTCAGCGGCTACTGAGCCGACTGCGGCTCAGTAGTTGTTACAGACGACCGCGACCTGCTGGATCGTGTTGAAATACTTCGCGGCCGCCGGCATCGCCTGAATCTGCGCAGCCATCTGCTGGCGCTTCGGCGGCGGAGAGGCCAGGAACTGCCGGATGTAGTTCTGCGCGAACGGCGAAGCGTTCAATTCCTGGGCAGTGGCCGGATCGTTCGCGTTGAGCGCGGCCATCACCTGCCCGTAGTTGCAGGTCGTGTTGATGATCGGATCCATGGGGTCTGCCGAAGCAACCCCCGCCGCGGCGCTCAGCGCCACTGCCGCACCACCAACCGCGGCTGCCAGTTTGCTTAACGACAGCGTCATCATGCTTGGACACCTTCCCCGGATCTCTGAAAGCCAACGACGGCTGAGTGATCTGCCCTAGCGGCTGCCGTCTCGGACGAGGCTACCAGCCGTTGCGGACGTTCTTTCGTTTCACGGTTATTCGCCGGCCCCGCCCGGAATGTAACCATCGGCCGACCCGCGTCGGGGTGACGTTCGTCACACGGCCCAAATCGTAGGGCCAAACGTCGGCCGGCGATCGTGTCGACACGTTCGAATGGTCCGTGCGGCGACCTGCACGGCTGCGAGACTGGCCGTATGAAACTTGGCGGCCGCCGTGGCGTGCCACCTGGTTGACGTGTATGTGCAACGTCTAGTATCAGTAACCGAAAGCCTTGCTTACGCGGCCGGGAAGCGCCGCAGCGAGGCTAACAGCCGCCCACACTGAGCCGTACATCGAGAAAACGTTGAGGAGACGTCCGTGACGTACACGATCGCCCAACCCTGCGTCGACATCAAAGACAAGGCGTGCATCGAAGAATGCCCCGTCGACTGCATCTACGAGGGCGCGCGGATGCTCTTCATCCATCCCGACGAATGCGTGGACTGCGGGGCCTGCGAGCCGGTTTGTCCTGTTGAAGCCATCTATTACGAAGACGACGTGCCCGAGCAGTGGAGCCAGTACACCCAGATCAACGCCGACTTCTTCGTCGAGCTGGGGTCGCCCGGGGGCGCAGCCAAGGTCGGGATGACCGAGAATGACCCGCAAGCGGTCAAAGATCTGCCGCCGCAGGGCGAAGGAGACTAAGGGGGCGCAGTGGCGCAGGAGCCCAGGGGGGGCCGACCTGCCTTGTCGGCGTCCCTGCCGGAGTTTCCCTGGGACACCCTGGCAGAGGCGAAAGCGCTGGCCGGGGCTCACCCCGACGGCGTCGTCGACCTGTCCATCGGAACCCCGGTGGACCCGGTCGCGCCGGTAATCCAGGAAGCGCTGGCGGCCGCCAGCGCCTCGCCCGGATATCCCGCCACCGCCGGCACTGAGCAGCTGCGGGAATCCGCGGTCACGGCCCTGGGCCGCCGCTTCGGCGTCGCCGGGCTCGCCGAGAACGCGGTGCTGCCCGTGATCGGCACCAAGGAACTCATCGCCTGGCTGCCGACGCTGCTCGGGCTGGGCCCCGCCGATGTGGTCGTGGTTCCCGAGCTCGCCTACCCGACCTATGATGTCGGCGCCCGGCTGGCCGGAGCGCAGGTGCTGCGCGCGGATTCGTTGACCCAACTGGGCCCGTTGTCGCCGGCGCTGATCTACCTGAATTCGCCGAGCAACCCGACCGGACGGGTGCTGGGCCTCGATCATCTGCGCAAGGTCGTCGGGTGGGCGCGGGAACGCCGGGTCGTGGTGGCGTCCGACGAGTGCTACCTGGGCCTCGGCTGGGAAGCCGAGCCGCTGTCGGTGTTGCATCCCGCGGTGTGCGACGGCGACCACACCGGACTGCTGGCCGTGCATTCGCTGTCCAAGAGCTCGTCGCTGGCCGGGTACCGGGCCGGCTTTGTCGCGGGCGATCCCGGCCTGGTCGCCGAGCTGCTGGCGGTGCGCAAGCACGCCGGGATGATCGTGCCGACGCCGGTGCAGGCAGCGATGGTGGCCGCACTGGATGACGACGACCACGAGAAGGTGCAGCGCGAGTGCTACGCCCGCCGCCGCGCCGCTCTCGCACCGGCGCTGCGCGCGGCCGGGTTCGCGATCGACGATTCCGAAGCCGGGCTCTACCTGTGGGCAACCCGCGGTGAGTCCTCTCGCGACAGCGTGGGGTGGTTGGCCGGCCGCGGCATCCTGGTGGCGCCCGGCGAGTTCTACGGCCCGAGCGGCGGGCGGCATGTGCGCGTCGCGCTGACCGCCACCGACGAGCGCATCGACGCGGCGGTCCACCGGCTGACCGCATCGGCCGCGCGCTGATCGCCAGAATTCTCCGCGTCCGTCTGCCGCCGATCCGGTGAACCGGCAGAATGCATCGAGGGCATTGGCCAACCGCTGGATCTCGGGTAAGGACTGTTGTCGTGACAACTTCGGCTAGCAAACTGCGCCTCCCGCTGTCGGTCCAGGACGTCGCCAAGCGCCTCTTTCTCGGAAAGCCCCTGATCACCGAGGAGCTGGCGGGCGAAAAACTGTCGAATCCGGTTGCACTGGGCGCACTTTCACCCGACGCCATCTCGTCGACCGCTTATGGTCCCGAGCAGATCCTGATCGAACTGCTGCCTGCGGCCGGCCTCGCGGCGTTCGCCTTGTTGCTCCCCATCACCGGCGTCATCCTGTTGATCCTGGTGTTGGTGACCGCCTCCTATCGGCAGGTCGTGATGGCCTACACCCGCGCGGGCGGCTCCTACATCGTGGCCCGGGAGAACTTCGGGCCGCGGGTGGCTCAGGTCGCCGCCGCCGCGCTGCTGATCGACTACGTCGTGACGGTCGCGGTGCAGTCCGCCGCCGGAACGGTGGCGGTGGTGTCGGCCGTCCCGGCGCTGGGGCCGCACAGCCTGCAGATCACGGTGGGTGTGGTGCTGCTCATCTGCTTCCTGAACCTGCGCGGACTGAAGGAAGCGGGATGGCAGTTCGCGTTCGCCACCTACTTTTTCATCATCATGGTCGGTCTGACGATCGTGGTCGGCGTCACCCGGGTGCTGCTGGGTGATCTGCCGGTCTACGACCCCGCGCAGATGCCCGGAACGGTGCCGGTGCACAAGGCCGACGGCTTGGTGATGGGCGCGACGATCCTGACCCTGCTGCGCTCCTTCGCCAACGGCGGTTCGTCGCTGACCGGTGTCGAGGCCATCTCCAACACCGTTGACCTTTTTCGAAAGCCCCAGGGCCGCAACGCACGTCGGGTGCTCACCGCGATGGCGACCGTCTTGGGATTCTTGCTGGCCGGTGTCGCCTATCTGGCGTTCGCCACGCACGCGACGCCGTACGAGAGCGAGTACCCGTCGGTGCTGTCACAGATCGCCCGTGCCGTGTTCGGCGGCGGGGTTCTCGGCAACGTCTTTTACATCCTGGTTCAGACGGCGACGGCCGCGATTCTGTTCACCGGCGCGAACACCAGTTTCAACGGCTTTCCGGCGCTGGCCAGTTTCGTCGCCGAGGATCGCTTCCTGCCCCGGCAGCTGATGAAACGCGGTCACCGCCTGGTGTTTTCGAACGGCATCATCGCGCTGACCGCACTGTCGGTGGTGTTGCTGGTGGTGACCGGCGGTTCGGTCAATGCGTTGGTGCCGTTCTACGCGATCGGTGTGTTCACCGGATTTTCGATGGCCGGCTACGGCATGACCAAGCACCATCTGACCCACCGCGAGCCCGGTTGGCGAACCCGGTTGATTATCAACCTTTCCGCGGGAATCCTGTCGACGGTCGTGGTCGCAATCTTCGCGGTGGCGAAGTTCACCGAGGGCGCGTGGCTGGTCGTCATCGTGTTCCCCCTGCTGGTGTTCGTCCTGATGCGGCTGAATCAGGAATATCGTGCGGAGGCCGCGATTCTCGAGATGTTCCGTACCGACCGGCCCGATTTGGTCAAGTACGCGCGGCACAAGGTGTTCGTGTTCGTGAATTCGGTCGACCTCGCGGTGATCGAAGCGCTGCGGTACGGCAAGGGATTACGCGCCGACGAGATGATCGCGGTGCACATCGTGGTCGACGCCGCCTATGCCGCCCAGATACGGAAGCGTTGGGATCACTTCGAACTCGACACCCGGCTACGCGTCGTGGACTGCCCGGATCGGCGCGTCATTCGCGCCGCACAACTGTTCATCGCGAAGGCGCGTGACGAGCAACCGAATACCAACGTGACCGCGCTGCTGCCGCGACGCACATATAACCCGTTGGTGGGCCGGCTGCTGCACGATCGCACCGCGGACAAGATCGCCCGAGCGGTCAGCATGATTCCCGACGCCGCGGCGACCATCGTTCCTTACGATGTCCAGTCGCGAATCGAGGAGGCATACCCGGAACGATTCGAACAGCGAATCGCGCGCGAATTCGAAAAGTTCGGCGAGTGGGTGACCCGCGGCGAGGACGAGAACGTCGACGCCTACGAACATCCCGATCCGTCGCGTTCGGTGATCACCGTGGCGAGCCTGATCCCGGGTCGCCGCGCCACCTTCGAAGGACGGGTCAGCGAGGTCGAGGACACCAGCAAGGGCCGGCGCACCATCCGGTCGATCGTGGTCGGCGACCACAGCGGCGAGATCACCGTGGTCTTCCCGTCCGGACACGGGGGAGCCGACATCCAGCCCGGCCAGCTGTTGCGCATCACCGGCAAGCCCAGGCAGAGCGGCAATCGGGCGATGTCGATGGTCGATCCGATGTACCACATCGTCGAAGACCCGGCGCAGGCCGGCCGGCCCGGGGCCTCACAACCCGGCACAACCTGGAAAGGACAGCAGTGAAGCGACTGCGCGCCGTATTGGCGGCCCTGGTGAGCCTCGTATTCACCGCCAACGGTTATCGGCCGTTGAGCAAGGGGGGATACGGCTCGGTATTCGCATTCGCCTATGGCGTGTTCGCCTCCGAGTTGCCGCTGCAGATGCTCGCGGTCCAATTCACCGCGCTGGCAGCGCTGTCGCACCGGCTCCCGCCGCGGGCCCGGCGCATCAGCTGGCTGGTGTCGGGGGTGTCGGCGGTGGGCCTGCTGGTGTTGCGTCACTTCGGGCACAAAGCCGACGAACCGCTGGCGGCCGCGCTGGACGCCGGACTGGGAACCGAGCGCCGCACCGAGTCGGGCGATCTGTGGAAACGCCCGGCGCCCGGCGGTGCGACCGCGAAGCGGCCCGGCCCGGCACGCATGCTGCGGATCTACCGTGACTATGCGCACGACGGCGACATCAGCTACGGGGAGGCCGGCTCCCGCAACCATCTCGACATCTGGCGCCGGCCCGACCTCGACCGCAACGGGCGGGCTCCGGTGTTGCTGCAGATTCCCGGCGGTGCCTGGATGGTGGGAAACAAACGCGGACAAGCACATCCGCTGATGAGTCATCTGGCCGAATTGGGCTGGATCTGCGTGGCGATCAACTACCGGCTCAGCCCGCGCTCCACCTGGCCCGATCACATCGTCGACGTCAAGCGCGCGATCGCATGGACCAAGGAGCACATCGCCTCCTACGGCGGCGATCCGGACTGGATCGCGATCACCGGAGGTTCGGCGGGTGGGCACCTGACCTCGCTGGCCGCACTGACGCCCAACGATCCGCGGTTTCAGCCGGGCTTTGAAGACGCCGACACCCGGGTGGACGTGGCGGTGCCGTTTTACGGCGTCTACGACTTCAACGCGACCGGTACCGCGATACATCCGATGATGGCGGCGATGGTGGCCAAGAACGTTTTCAAGGTCAGCCGCGGCGACATCGACGAGCCTTTTCGCGCGGCGTCGCCGATCGCTCATGTTCGGCCAGACGCCCCACCGTTTTTCGTGCTGCACGGGACCAACGATTCGCTGGTTCCGGTCGAACAGGCGCGCAGTTTCGTCGCGCGTCTAGGCGAGGTCAGCACCCAGCCGGTGGTTTACGCCGAATTGCCTTGGGCGCAGCACGCGTTCGATATTTTCGGTTCGGCCCGCGCGGCGCACGCCGCGGTGGCGGTCGAACAGTTCCTCGCCGAGATGTATGTGCGCCGCGAAAGTGCAGCGGCTACCGGCACCAACAATTAGCTCAAAGGCTTCGCATGCCGATGAAGACCAGCACACATCCGGCTGCGGCCAGCAGGCTGGCAACCTCGACGCGCCGGCGCGAGCGGATCCAGATTTGCAGCGACACCATCCAGGCGCGCGTTTGATCCGGCGCCAGCAGGTAGGCCAGCAGCGGGATCTCCACGAGTGCGAACGCCACGACATGGAACATCAGCAGCGCGCTGAACTGCGTCATGGCCGCGGTGCCGGAGGCCACGATGGCGGCCAGCGCGGCGAGATAATCCACGGACGGCAACGCGATTCCCAGGCCGGCCACCCCGGCCACCCACAGCGAACGCCCGTGCAGTAGCCGCCGGGAAAACCGCCCCAAACCGTGATGCTCGTGCAGATCCGTCTCGGCCACGGCCGGGCGTTTGAAGCGGCCGACCTTCTCCCGCAGCAGGACCTGAGCACCCAGCACAACGGCAACAAGCAGTGCCGAACCGCCAATCAGAATCTGAAGTTTCGGCAAACTTACCTGCGGTGAACTCAGCAGTCTGCGCTGAAGTCCGAACACCACGGACAGGCCGACGGTCATGCCCATCGCGAAGCCGCCGCACAGAAAAGCGAAAAGCTGCAGCATCGGCCTGGGTCGATTCAGCATCAGCACCGTCATGCCGATCCGGAACGGCTCGACGCTCATCGCGAATGCCATGACCAGCAGGGTGATCCACATGTCAGGATTCGGCTGCCTGGGCGTCCAACGTGGTGTGAAGAGAACCCGGTAGACCAGCGCGTTCGCGTAGCAGAGCAACGACGGACGAGTGCTGCATGATCATTACGTTACCGTCTGGCCTGCAGACCGGTGTGTTGCGCCTCGCCAGACGGTCTCGTTACCTGCCGTCGCTAGGTGCTTACGCCCCAATGCAATACGCGCGACGTCAGCAGGACGATCCCCAGCGAGACCGTCGCGACGACTGTGAGTCCTATCACAGCGACCAGCAGCGGACGCCATCCGGTGCGCGCAATTTGACGGAAATCGGTGCTGAGCCCGACACCGGCGAAGGTCAGCAGAAACGCCCACTTCGACACGTTCGCCAGGTTGGCCGTTTGCCCTTTCGTCAGCCAGCCGGCCGTCGCGATCGCAGAGACCGCCAGGAAGCCCAGCACGAATTTCGGGAACTTCTGCCAGATGAATGAGGCCTTGGCGGTCGCGCCCGGGGCGATCTCGTCGGCCTGTCCGCGCGCGGCCCAGTACAGGGCGAAACCGAGGACGACAAACCCGATCAGCGCGTTGCGGGTCGACTTCACCAGCACCGCGATCTTTCCGGCGTGGTCGGAGAACAGGTAGCCGGTGGCGGTGGTTTCGGCGGTGTTGTCCACGGAAAGACCTGCCCACAGGCCGAATTCGTGGTCGGTAAGCCCGATCGCGTGTCCTAGCGGCGGCAACACGAACAGCGAGACCGCGCCCAGCGCCAGGATCGCCGCGATCGCGTAGCTGACGTCGGAGTTGCGCGCGCGGATCGCGCCCTTGGCCGCGATGATCGCCGACACCCCGCAGATCGATGTGCCGATCGCCAGCAGCGACCCCAGCTTGCCCGACAGTCCGAAGGCGCGTGCCACGACGATGATGACGGTTCCCGCGATCGTCATGTCCACCAGAATCTGGACCAGGCTGATCGCGCCGAGCTTGACGATGTCGCCGAGCACGAAGCGCGCCCCAAGCACCACGATCCCGACCTTGAGCCAGAACTCGTAGGTCTGCACGCCCGGACGAAATATCCGGTGCAGGCCGATGGTGTTGGTGATCAGCAGCCCAATCACGATGGCCCACAAGACGTATTCGATGTCCGGCACCCGCCAGTGCTCGTGTTTGGCCAGCGTGTTCCACCAGAGCTGTGCGTATTTGCCCAGCAAGCCAACGCCGATCAGCAGCACGACCCCCGGCACGTAGTCCAGCGGCTGCCTGCTGGTAAACGTTGGTTCGTCCAGCGTTTCATCCGCTTCGACCCGAGTGGTACTCACGCGATCACCACGGAATCTTCGGAAGCGCATTGGCCACCGCCAACGCCACGATCACACCGGCGATCAGCGTCGCCCACCAGTCCACCGATATCGAGCCGACCCGCTCGCGCCAATCACTCACGCACGCATATTGCCGGGCCCGGCGTCGCGGACCAAGTGATTAGCTCGCGCTGAATCTAGGTGACGGGCGGCTGCGGGCTGCGTTCGTCGAGCAACGCGATGACCCGGGCGGCGAGCTCGTCGATGTCGGCGCCGGACGTGTCGAGCACCAGGTCGGGATTCTCCGGCGCTTCATAGGGCGCGTCGACACCGGTCAACCCTTTGAGCTCGCCCTTGCGGGCCCGCGCGTAAAGACCTTTGGGGTCGCGTCTTTCGCATTCGGCCAGTGAGGTGGCGACGTGCACCTCGATGAACGGCAGCTTGGCGGCGTCGTTGAGAGCGCGTGCGGTCTCCCGGTCCGATTTCAGCGGTGACACCAGCGAGGCCAGTGCGACCACGCCCGCGTCGGCCAGTAACCGAGTCAAATGCCCAACCCGCCTGATGTTTTCGGTGCGATCGCCGGGGGAGAAGCCGAGATCGTCCGAGAGGCCGTGCCGCAGGTTGTCACCGTCGAGCAGATAGGCCACCCGGCCGGATTCGACGAGCGCGCGCTCGACGGCGACCGCGACGGTCGACTTGCCGGAGGCGGGCAGACCGGTGAACCAGATCGTTGCCCCGGCCTGGCCGGTGGCGTGCCACCGGTGGCTACGGTCCAGCGCCGAGGGATGCCAGCGAATGTCGGTGCGTGGATGGGTGCCCGGCTTGACTTCCCGCGCCTCGATGATGGTGCCCGCGCCGACGGTGTCATTCGTGGTCTCGTCGATCAGGATGAACGCGCCGCTGTCGCGATTGTCGGTGTAACTGTCGGCGATCACGACCGAGCTGGTCCGCAGGGTCACGGTGCCGATGTCGTTGAGCGCCAGCTCAACTGGCTGGTCGAGCTCGTCGAGTGTCTCGGGATCCAGCCGCGAGTGCAGTTCCTGCACGGTGGCCCGCACGGTCTTGGCGGTCTGCTTCAGGGCCAGCCGGTCGCCGGCTCGCAGCGGGGTGTCGACGAACCAGCACACGGTCGCGTCCAATTCCCGGGCCTGCACCGGTAGCGCCGCGTCTTCGGCCCCGCTGACCAGGACGTCGCCGCGGCCCACGTCGATGTTGTCGGCCAGTTCGATCGAAACCGACAGCGGCGCAACGCCTGTGGTGCGCTCGTCGTCGAGGGTGTCCAGCGCGGTCACAGTCGAGCGGGTACCGGCGGGTAGCGAGATCACCGGGTCGCCGACGGACAGTGTTCCCGCCGCCAGCCGTCCCGTGTAGCGGCGCCGCACGTCCGCGGTGGGTCGCGAAACCCATTGCACGGGCAGGCGCAGCCGCGACGGCTCGGCGTTCGGTGCGGCCAGTTCGATTCCCTCCAGGTACTCCAGCAGGGTGGGGCCGCTGTACCACGGTGTGTTCTCGGAACGGTGGACGACGTTGTCGCCGTGCTTGGCGGCGATCGGAATGACCGTGATGTCCACCTCGCCCAGGCGTGCCGCCAACTGCCGCAGCTCGTCTTCCACCCTGGCGAACCCGGCTTCGTCGAAGTCGATCAGGTCGATCTTGTTGACGGCCGCGACAAAGTGCTTGATGCCCAACAGCTTTGCGATCCGAGCGTGCCTGCGGGTCTGGCGCAGCACCCCGGCGCGGGCGTCGACCATCAGGATGGCCACGTGGGCGTTGGAGGCACCGGTGAACATGTTGCGGGTGTAGCGCTCGTGGCCCGGAGTGTCGGCCAGGATGTAGCTGCGGCTGGCGGTGGAGAAGAACCGGTAGGCGACGTCGATCGTGATGCCCTGCTCGCGTTCGGCGCGCAGACCGTCGGACAGCGCGGCGAGGTCGGCGATGCCCTCCTCGTCCGTCACCGCCTCCAGGTGGTCCAGCGGCAGGCTGTCGGTGTCGTGCAGTAGCCGCCCGATCAGCGTGCTCTTGCCGTCGTCGACCGAACCCGCGGTGGCGATGCGCAGCAGCTGACGCGTGATGCCCTTGTGCGGCAGAGTCTTTGCGGCGTTCTCGGTAGCCGTCATCAGAAGTAACCCTCTCGCTTGCGGTCTTCCATCGCGGCGGCCGACGTGCGGTCGTCGGCTCGCGTCTCGCCGCGCTCGGACACTGTCGCGGCCGAGATCTCGGTGATCACCCGGGCGATGTCGGTCGCCCGCGAGCGCACCGCCCCGGTGATGGTCAGGTCCCCGACGGTGCGATAGCGCACCCATTCCGTCGCCGCGGTTTCGCCGTTTTGCGGACTGGTGTATTCCGAGACCGCCAGCAGGATGCCGTCACGCTCGAACACCTCGCGTTCGTGCGCGTAGTAAATCGACGGTATCTCAAGGTCTTCCAGCTCGATGTAGCGCCAGACGTCGATCTCGGTCCAGTTGCTCAGCGGGAACACCCGTACTTGCTCGCCCTTTTTGATCCGGCCGTTGTACAGCGACCAGGGCTCCGGTCGCTGAGCCCGGGGATCCCATTGGCCGAACTCGTCGCGGAAGCTCAGGATCCGTTCCTTGGCGCGGGCGCGTTCCTCGTCGCGGCGCGCACCGCCGAAGGCCGCGTCGAATTCACCGGCCTCCAGCGCGTCGAGCAGCGTGCGTGTCTGAGCCCGGTTGCGCGAGGCGCCGGGGCCGGGGTCGGGGACCCGGCCGTTGTCGATGGACTCCTGCACCGACGCGACGATCAGCTTGTGTCCTAGGCCGGTGACCCTGCGGTCCCGGAATTCGATGACCTCGGGAAAATTGTGTCCGGTGTCGACGTGCAGCACCGGAAATGGCAGCGGCAGCGGACGAAAAGCCTTCTCCGCCAGACGAAGCAGCACGATCGAGTCCTTGCCGGCCGAGAACAGCAGAACGGGCCGCTCCAGCTCGGCGACGACCTCACGGATGATGTGTACCGCTTCTGCTTCCAGCAGTCGCAATTCGTCGACGCGGGTGTCGGTTGTGGTGGTCATGTCGGTAGCCCCTCTCGTTCGGCGTCGACCCGGTAACGATCTACCCATTCGTCGGAGCGTTTGTCGGCTTGACGCTCCAGCACCGGATCGGGCGCCAGGTTGGGATCCAGGCCCAACTCTCCGAGAATGTTGCCTACGACTTGAGTCAGATTGCGCCACAACACCGGATACGGGATCTCCAAGGGCTTGACGTCTTCTTCGGCGAACCAGTTGCGCCAACCCTGCTCTTGGGCCCGCAGCATCGTGATGACGTGCGCGATGGCTCCGGCGTGATAGGTGGCGCGCGCATCGCGGACCGGGTCGGGCCGGCCGCGCCAGACCCGGGTCTGTACGGCACGCCAGAACGACACCGCCTGCGACACCACATCGGGCCGATAGACATAGACCAGCAGCGGGTCCTCGCCGACGACATCGCGGATCGCGGCGAGCAGTCCGTCGCCCG
This sequence comes from Mycobacterium ahvazicum, assembly GCF_900176255.2. Taxonomy (GTDB): domain Bacteria; phylum Actinomycetota; class Actinomycetes; order Mycobacteriales; family Mycobacteriaceae; genus Mycobacterium; species Mycobacterium ahvazicum. The sequence goes on along the minus strand of NZ_FXEG02000005.1, from coordinate 47,920 downwards.
ACCGATTGGGCAGGCCTTCGGCGCGCTCCAGCAGCAGCGGCGTCTGGTTCCACATCAGCTTGCCGCCCCACACGCCGTTGGGCGTCCTGCCGACGGTGCGGATGTAGTCGCGCCAGATTTCCGGGGGCGCGAGGTCCGGCTTCCCCTCGTCGAGCGGATCGAGCAGACGCAGGATCGACTCGTCGTCAACGCCGGCGAACCACTCCCGCGGTTGGGGCGCCTGGCTGGTTTTCGGCAGATATTGGAAGAACTCCTGGGGTTCGCCGGCCACGCCGGTCGCCCGCAGCGATTCGACGAGTAGCGTGCTGCCGCTGCGCTGGGAGGCCAGCACCAAATAGGACGACGGATTGTTTGCCACCAGCAAAGCCTAGCCCGATGCAAATCCCCTGCAACACGCAGAATTACGTTCACGCTGAGCATAATTCAGCAGCGAAATCGCTTGACCTTCGTCCAAGTTTGCTGGTCAGCACCCGAGGGTGGCCGGATCGGCCGGATCTAGATGTGTCCTGGAATTTCCGGGGGCGGGGCGATCGGTTCCATTCGCGGCGGCAGGAACGGGCTCCCCACACACGCCGCGTCGGCGGGATACAAGGTGCATTGGGGATCGAGCGGACCCGTGGGCGGTCCCGGTGGTGGGGACGCTGTCGGCGGCCCCACCCAGTACGGGCCGCCCTGACACGCGGCGAACCCGGGATACTGCAGGCATCGGGGATCGTCGGGACCAGTGGGCAGATCGGAGCGGAACTTGTCGGGCGAGACCGGCGCACCCGGCGTTGCGCTGGCCGGCACTCCCGCCGAAGCCGTGGCAATAACTGCCAGGGCCACAGACAATTTCGTTATCCGGCATCGAGCACTCGAACCGCGCATCTAACCTCCCGTGCTCGGCTATTCGCTATCGCTGGTTGGACCTTTGCATTTCGGAAAGCCCAGGTCAAGCCCGTTGTCGGCGCGCACGCTGCGCCGCCGCGAAAGATGCGGGCGCACTTGGCATTTGACGCGTTATCCGAGCGCGACATTCAGCGAGCGTTCGGCCTTGATGCGATACGCGCGGTCTTGTTCTCGGGTTCGGTGACGCCTCGGCATGAGGACACCACGACCGCCCGGCGGATGGTCACTCCTTGGAGCAGTGGGCAATTCGCCGGTGGGCAGGCACAGTGCGGGAAACAGCAGGCTACTGCCCGGACGAGTGACGTACGTCTGCCCGTTCGGAGTCGTCCACACGACCGTGCCATCGGGCCGTTGCTCGTCATGCCAGCTGGTCCAGAAAGTCTTCAGCAGGTGGTGTTTTCGGCATAGGCACTTGAGGTTCGACGCATGCGTCGGCCCTAGCGGGTAGGGGACCGTATGGTCCAGATCGCAGTATTCCGCGGGACGATCGCAGCCGGGGAAGCGGCAGGTCAAATCCCGGCACCGGATGAAACGGTCCAAACCCGCCGATGGGTGGTAGCCCGCCTCGGGACAGGCCCCGGCGGGGTGGACCACGGGCCGCACCTTGGCGCCATTGCGGATGAGTTCCGCCATCAGCGGCGCCGGGACCATACCGCCGCCGCGGATATGGGCGGCGGGTGTCCACTCCGGCGCGGGCGGTTCGGGGTCCGGGGCCAGCGCGACGTGTAGCGGTGTATCCGCAGTAAGCGGGCGGCTTGGGAGTTCGCCCGAGATGCACGGATCCGGCCGGGCGCCGAGGGCGGCTTCCTCGGCGATGACATGAATCATCACCGCGCGGGCGCGTGGGTCGGTGTCGAGGGCGGCTGGACATTCGGGTGCTCCGCACGCGCACGCCAGTAGATCGGAACCGGCGGCCAGCGCGCCCAGCGCATCAGCGCGACGTTGCGCGAGCGTGCGGGGGTCGCGGTCGCACACCTGGTGTGCCATCTGAGTCAACCTCCGGTCCAGCACGGCTGCGTCGGTCGCGAACAAGGAGCCCCATAGCGCCGCGGTGCCGGAGTTACCGTCCGCGGGGCTGATCACCACATCACGCCCGCGGGCGGCGGCCCGGGTGCGGCGCACCGCCGCGGGATCGTGGCGGTCGACGATCGTGTCGATAGCCTGGCTGCTCTTGGCGGCCGAGAGTGGCCCGAACCGCGCGGCCGCACCGGCGAGTGCCGCGTCGACAATCTGCAGAGTTCGCGGGTCGGTGATCAAGTCGGTACGCCAAACCAACGCCGTGGCCAACCGTGCGCTGAGGACGCCTTCGGCGAACAGGGCCGCCACCCGGGGCAGTCGGTCTCGCAACGCCACTGCGAGATACATCTGCCCGGATGCCGTTCCATGGCTAATTCCCTGCGCAGCAGCAACTTCCGCGGCGATCGCATCCCAGTTGTCACACGACCAGCTGCCCCGATCCACGGGACCATCGGCACGCAGGCGCACCAATTCGGCGACAGCCTGCAGTTTGCGCGCCGCGGCCGCCGCTTCGGCGCGGGCGCATTCGGTGATGCTGGCCACCACCGCGCGATCACTATCGAACATAGTTTCGAATATAGCGAACTCCACTGACTCAAACTTTTTGGCAGGGTCACCCCCTGTGGATAGACGGCGGACTGTGGATAACGCCGCCAGCCGCTAGGCACGCTCCGCTAGGCGCTCGCGCGCTCCAGCACCCGCAGCCCCAGCGAAAAGACCAGCCGCACTTCGGGATCACCCAGCGACGTCGCCAGCAGCTTTTCGATCCGGCGTACCCGATAGCGCACCGTGTTCGGATGCACCTGCAACCAATATGCGGCCGTGGCGATGTCGCCGAAGCTGTCCAGGTAGGCCCGCAGCGTCTCGGCCAGCACAGGATCGCGCGCCCGCAGATCGCGTATCCGCGGATCGACCAACCGCTCGTCGGTTCCGATCGTCGTGATGATCTCGTCGAGCAGGACGGTGGTGCGCGCCTCGGCCAGCGTCGTCACCGGCCCAATCGAAACCGGGTGTCGCTCGGCGCTATCGAGTACTCGATCGACCTCGCTGCGGGCGGCGGCGACCCCGGCCAGGCCGGCGACCGGCGCGGCGATGGCGGCCCGCAGCTCGACACCGAGTTCGGCACGCAAGGCGCTGATCGTGCCGCGCACCCACGACGTCACCGACCGGGCTGTCGACGTCCCGGGCAGCAGTACATACATTCGCGATCCTCGCGAGGCGATTTGAGCGTCACGCCGAAAAGCGCTGGCGCTCAACGCTAAAACGTCAGCCAGTCGTGCGTGGCGGGATCCGGTGTCGGTTGCGTCCCAACCGATCAGCGCCGCGGTATCGTCGGCGGCCAGGCCCAGCTCACCGGCGATCGCCGCCACGTCGGCCGGATCGGCGTCGGTCAGGCCGAGCAACTGCTGGACCCGTCGCGCATGCGTTGACGGCCGGGCCGCGAGCCGAAACATGATGCGAGCGGCCAACACTGCCGCGCCACGCAGGATCTCCTCGGCGTCGTCGGCCAGTGGCGCTGACCCCTGTTGCACCCAGATGGTGCCGGCGAACACCGGCGGACGCCGCGGCCCGGCCGGCGGCTGGTAGATCCCGATCGCCAACCGTGGACGCAGACCCAACTCCGGGCGCTCGTCGACGCGGACCACCTCGGCGTTGGCCCGCAGCGCATCGAAGATTCCCCACTGGCCGATCCACTTCAGGTGCTCGGGCGGTCCGGCCCGGCCCAGGATGGACAGCCGGCGCAGTTCGTCGGCCTCGTCATTGGAGGCCGAGTAGGCGAGCACGTGCGACTGCGCGTCTTCGATGCTGACCATGCCGTGGATGCGATCGGCGAGCGACTGCGCCAAGCCGAACAGATCGGTGCCGGAGTCTTCCGTCGGATCGGTGCGATCGCCGTGGTGGTCCAGCACGTAGTTGACCAATTGGTACAGCCGCTCCCAGCGGGCCTGCGGCTCGACGGCCACGACCGCCGACCCGACCGCTACCGCCCTGGTCACCAGTGCGGCCGACGGCTCTTTGGCGAAAATCGCCACCGGGACGCGCTCGCGTGCCTGCTTGTCGATCCAGCGCAGCGCCTCGTCCTCTTCCTTCAGGGCGACACCCAGCAGGAAGAACACATCGGCGGAGCTCGCTGCCGCCGCCAGGCCCAGCCGGACGTCGTCGGAGTCGATCAGCGCCGCCGATCGCACCGGCAGGTCCAGGCCACGCGGCGCCTCGGCCAGGCTGACCAGCGTCGCATCCAGCGCCAGCAGCAGCTGACCCAGTCCGACCCCCGGCATCCGCATATTGTCGGATTTTACTACGAGTGATCGGATATCTTGTCTGATCAGCTAACGGGATGACGGCTTGCGCCGAGGATCCTGGGCACCATGGATGCGATCACGCAGGTGCCGACGCCGGTCAACGAGCCGGTCCACGACTACGCCCCCCACTCGCCCGAACGCGCCCGCCTGCATGCCGAACTGGCCGCGCTGGCCGATCAGCCGATCGAGCTCCCGCACGTCATCGGCGGCTTACACAAAATGGGCGACGGTGCCCGCATCGACGTCGTCGCGCCGCACCGGCACGACGCCACGCTGGGCACCCTGACCAACGCCGGGCATGCCGACGCGACGGCGGCCATCGAGGCCGCGATGGCCGCCAAGCATGACTGGGCGGCCCTGCCGTTCGATGAGCGCGCCGCGGTGTTCCTGCGTGCCGCCGACCTGCTCGCGGGCCCGTGGCGGGAGAAGATCGCCGCCGCGACGATGCTCGGCCAGTCCAAGTCCGCGTATCAGGCCGAGATCGATTCGCCGTGCGAGCAGATCGACTTCTGGCGGTTCAACGTGGCTTTCGCCCGTCAGATCCTGGCGCAACAGCCGGTCAGCGGGCCGGGGGAATGGAACCGCAGCGAGTACCGGCCGCTGGACGGCTTCGTCTACGCGATCACGCCGTTCAACTTCACCTCGATCGCGGGCAACCTGCCGACCGCGCCCGCACTGATGGGCAACACCGTGGTGTGGAAGCCGTCGATCACCCAGACGCTGTCGGCGTATCTGACCATGCAGCTGCTCGAGGCCGCCGGCTTACCGCCCGGCGTGATCAACCTGGTCACCGGCGACGGCTTCGCGGTTTCCGATGTGGCACTGGCCGATCCGCGGCTGGCCGGAATCCACTTCACCGGGTCGACCGCCACGTTTCAGCAGCTGTGGCAGCAGGTTGGCACCAATATCGGCCGCTACCAAAGCTATCCGAGACTGGTCGGCGAGACCGGCGGTAAGGACTTCGTGGTCGCGCATACCTCGGCGCGCCCAGAAGTGTTGTGCACGGCGCTGATTCGAGGGGCGTTCGACTACCAGGGCCAGAAGTGCTCGGCGGCGTCGCGGGCATTCATCCCGCACTCGGTATGGCAACGTATGGGCGACGACTTCCTGGGCGCGACGGCCGGCCTGAGTTACGGCGACATCACCGACTTGACCAACTACGGTGGCGCCCTGATCGACCGGCGAGCCTTTGCCAAGAACGTCAACGCCATCGAGCGGGCCAAGGGCGCGGCCGGTGTCACGATCGCGGTCGGTGGTGAATACGACGACAGCGTCGGCTATTTCGTGCGCCCGACCGTGCTGTTGTCCGACGACCCGACCGACGAGGCGTTTTCGACGGAGTACTTCGGCCCGCTGCTTTCCGTTCACGTCTACCCCGACGATTCCTACGAACGCATCCTCGACGTGATCGACACGGGGTCGCGCTACGCGCTGACCGGTGCGGTGATCGCCGACGACCGTCGGGCCGTGCTCACCGCGCAGGAGCGGCTGCGTTTCGCGGCCGGCAACTTCTACGTCAACGACAAGCCGACCGGGGCCGTCGTCGGACGCCAGCCGTTCGGCGGGTCGCGTGGCTCGGGGACCAACGACAAGGCCGGCTCGGTGCTGAACCTGCTGCGCTGGACGTCGGCGCGCACCATCAAGGAGACATTCGTCCCGGCCACGCAATACACGTACCCGCACATGGGGTCCGACTGATGGCCGGCGTGTTCGCCAGCACGCTACGGCCGGCCATCATGGCCGCCAGCCGGCGTCCGGGTCTGCGCCGCGCCGCGGAAGGGCTGCCGGTCACCCGTAAGGTGGTGCACCGCTTCGTACCCGGCGAGACGATCGATTCCGCAGTGAATAGCGTTGTTGCGCTGCGCTCTTCGAGCCGCCTGGTCAGCGTCGACTATCTGGGCGAGGATGTCGTGAACGCCGACGGCGCCGATGCGGCCGTCCGGGTCTACCTCGACCTGATCGAACGGTTGGGCCGCCTGGATTCTTCGGGTGCGCGAATCCGGCCGCAGGAGGTCTCGGTCAAGCTATCGGCGCTGGGGCAGTCGCTGCAGCGTGACGGAGAAAAGATCGCCCGGGACAACGCCTGGTCGATCTGCGACGCCGCGCGGCGGGCCGGGGTATGGGTGACGGTGGACGCCGAGAACCACACCACGACCGATTCGACGCTGTCCATCGTGCGGGAGCTGCGAAACGAATTTCCTTGGCTGGGCACGGTTTTGCAGACGTATCTGAAGCGTACGCTGAGCGACTGCCGGGAGTTCGCCGCTTCCGGGGCCCGGATCCGGCTGTGCAAGGGCGCCTACGACGAGCCGGCGGCGGTGGCCTACCGGGGCCGCGACGAGGTCACCGACTCCTATCTGGCCTGCTTGCGGGTGCTGATGGCCGGCTCGGGATATCCGATGGTGGCCTCCCACGACCCCGCCATCATCGCGGCGGTGCCGGCGCTGCTGCGCGAATCGGGCCGTGGCACCGACGAATTCGAATACCAGATGCTGTACGGAATCCGCGACGACGAACAGCGCCGACTGGCCGACGCCGGTCATCACGTTCGCGTCTACGTGCCCTTCGGCACCCAGTGGTACGGCTACTTCATGCGCCGGCTCGCCGAACGGCCCGCCAACCTGACGTTCTTCCTGCGGGCGCTGGCGCAGCGCGGGCACTGAGCTCACGCAGTCGCGCAGGCGTAGCGTCACGGCCATGAGCCCGGTCGTCGACGAGCGGCCCGACCCCGCCCGCACCCATCTGCGCCATGCCGATCCCGTGCTGGCGAACATCATCGACAAGCACCCCGACTTCGACCCCCGCGCGTGGCTGGCGGACCTCCCGCCTCTGGACGCGTTCGCGACGTTGATCTTCCAGATCATCGGCCAACAACTATCCGTCGCAGCCACCCGCCGTATCCTCGACCGCCTCCAGGACCGGTTCAACGGACACCTCCCCACCCCCGCCGAGCTGCTGGCCATCGATCCCGACCAGCTCCGCCGGATCGGGCTGTCGCGCCGCAAGATCGGCACGCTGCGAACCGTCGCCGCCCAGTTCGCCGACGGCACTCTCAGCGCCAGCGAGCTGCGCCGACTGTCCGATGACGAGATCGAGACGCGCCTGACCGCCATCCCCGGTATCGGGCCCTGGACTGTGCACGGCTTTCTGATCATCGCGTTCGCGCGCCCCGACGTGGTGCTGCCCGGAGACCTGGCCCTGCGCAAGGCCATTCAGCGGTCCTATGGGCTCGACCACCTACCCAGCCAGGACGAAGTGGTCCGCCTCGCAGAGCCGTGGCGGCCGTATCGCAGCCTTGCCAGCGCCTACCTATTCCAGAACGCCTTCGGCCCTGCCGCACCGTCGACCGGTACCACCGCCGATACCGAGATTTGACTCCGCACGCGCCTCATTGCCATTTGAGTTCGTCGTCGAGTCGTCCGGCCTGCTCGTCCTGCGCAGCGGCGGGGCGGGGATCGATCGTGACCTCTTGCCAGTAGGCTGGACCGTAAAGGTGAATATCGTTGCCGCTGTTAACCTTTAACACGCCGCCGGTGAGTACTTCGTAGGTGGCGTCGTCCGGGTACTCGTCGTCTTCGTCGTGGCCCTCGAGTTGGACCCACATTTTCATGGTGAAAGCAGTCCTTCGCAACCTGGCGAGTTCGCTAATCCTCGTCTTCGATGCCATCGATCTCGTCGTCGATGATGTGAACCGCGGCTTCTTCGGCAGAGGCGGCGCCGCCACAGATACCGACGTCCTCGGCGACCAACTCTGCCTCGGCGTCTTCGCCAAATCCCTGGTCCGGTGCCAAAAGCCGGCCCGCTCGGACTCGACCGACCTCGCGCCGCCGGGCAAATTCGGCTTCGCGCTCCGATTCGTCGGAGCGTTGTCGCTCGGCCTCATCGAGCACCACGTTGAGTCGCGACGCCGGATCCGGTTCTTCCTCGCCGAGCATCTGGTCCAGGGTTTCAGACGGGCCAAATGCACCGGGCCCGTAGGGCTGCTCGGGCGGCGAATAGCCCTCGTCGAGAACGTCGTCCACACCGCGGTCGATCAGACTGTCTTCTGGTTGAAGTTGGTCGTTGTCTTCGGCGCTGTATTCGCCTGCGGCAGGGCGTGCCTCGTAGTGAGTGCTCATGATCGTGTGCTCCTGAATCGTGGTAACAGTGCCCGTGGCAGGCTTACGCCATCCAGGGGTCAGCCCGTGGTCATGAAGTGCAGTGTGTACGACGAGGGCCGCTGTCGCGAGGGCCGAAAGTCATGTGTTGAGCCTGTTCTGCATCAACGACGAGGGCGGGTTCCTAAGGGTTGGGACAGCCGTCGCGGTTGGGTCCGTCGAATGACGTTGGTGCATTCTGCAGGGCGGTGTGCAACACCTCGAAGACCTGCGGGTCCCAGGTGAGCGCCGTATTCCAGTCCAGGCCCGCGGCATTGGACACGTAAATGCTGTGCGTGTCGTCGAAGGTATAGCAGCGCCGGTGTGGCAGCACCTGGTCCCCGACATCGCCTGCCAGCGCGCTGCGCAGCGCGACGATGCCGTCATTCGGCCACACCATCGCGTTCACCGGACCCGGCCTGGCGAACCTCGTGCCGCCGATCAGCACCACCGGGACTTTGTCCAACACCCCGGACTGGAATTGATTCCATCCGTCCTTGCCCATCAGGTAGGGCTGGTTGACCTCGCGCCCGGAGCCCGACATCAGGCGCAGCACTTCATCCTTGCAGCCCTTCATCGCGTTCTCGCAGAACTGATCGCCGGCACAGTCGGTGAGCGGGACGAAGTCATTTGCGTAATCCGAAAGGTAGGAGCCTTGCCAGGGCGTCCCGATCGTGGTCAGCGAACGCACGCGCACCGGGGAGTTCGTGGTGGCCAGCACGCGGATTGCCGCGCGCGAGTACAAGCCGCCCATCGAATGGCCGACCAGATCGACGACGTTGATGCCCCTGTCGCTGTGCAGATAATTCAGGAAGCGGGCCAGATGCTCACCTGCCGTGTCGATGCTGCCGGTGGAGTTGACGGTCATGTTCTCCGGCAAGGTGATCGGGCACTGCCCGAAAGCGCCGAAGCCGCTCTGATCCACTACTTGCCCGCGGCCGGCCATCGCTGGTGAGGTGAAAGCCCGGTAATGCTGGGTGAGCAGATATTCCCGGATCGCGGTGTCGGTGTTGCCCGCCGCAAGCCCCGTCGCGCAGGCTTGGTCCGGCGTGGTGAATGGGCTCGTCGCGTCGCCACCCGATACGACCACCACCGCGTGTGGATCCTGGGGGCTGTTGCAACCCGACAATAGGGGCGAAATCGCAAGCAGGACTGCGATGATTGCTCTGATTTTTCGCAGGGCAGACGATGTGTTCATGTCAGTCACCGCCTCCGCGGGCGCTCGCTGGCGAACCCGCGCACCACATGCGCGCAGACGAATTCGGTGACGACGTCGGGGTCGTCCATATCCCGGATCGGCGACGGTGTGCTGAACAACGAGAACAGGATTCGCGCGAACCATTCGCCCGCTGCTTCGATGTCGAGGTCCTTACGGACCTCGCCGGTCAGCTTGGCCGCGGACAGATAGGGCGAGAGGAAGTCCACGCACTCGCGCAGCAGCACGGCCGCGTCCTTGGTCAGCAGCAGGCTGATCGCGTCCTCGTCGAAGTACTCCTCGGAGGCCATGACCCGTCGCGCCTGCGTCACGAACACCGCTGCCGCACATAGCTTGTCCTCGAGCGAGCTGCCGCGTTCCATCGCCTTGCTCATCTCGCGGTAGAACTGCTGCGACGCGTGCTCGGCGCACGCCTCCACGATGGACGCCTTGTCGGAAAAGTATTCGTAGATGGTGCTGCGCGATATCCCGGCCTGCTTGGCGATATCGACGATCGTGGCCTTCTGCAGACCCTGCCTACCGAAGCAGGCGAACGCGGATTCGACGATGACCTCGCGCGTATCGGTCGCCTGGCGGTCTGCAGAAATCTGAGTCACGAGTCCCCTCAGCCCGCCGGCGCGAGAATCAAGCCACTAGTCGGCACACCGGTACCCGAGGTGACCAACACGTGTTCGACGTCGTCGACCTGGTTGTACGACGTTCCGCGGACCTGCCGCACACCCTCGGTGATGCCGTTCATCCCGTGGATGTAGGCCTCGCCGAGCAAACCGCCGTTGGTATTGATCGGGAATTCTCCGCCCAGCGACAGCCGCTCCACGGTGGCGAAGTCTTTGGCTTCGCCGCGCCCGCAGAAGCCGAGTTCCTCGAGCTGGGTGAACACGAACGGTGTGAAATGGTCGTAGATGAAGGCGGTTTGGATGTCCTGGGGCTTGAGGCCCGAGTCACGCCACAGCCGGTCTGCGACCACGCCCATCTCCGGGAGACCGGTGATGTCGTCGCGGTAGTAACTGGTCATCATCTCGCCGTTGGCGGCCGCGCCCTGCGCGGCGGCCGTGATGATCGCCGGCGGTTGCTTCAGGTCGCGGGCGCGCTGCGCGCTGGTCACCACCAGCGCGACACCGCCGTCGCTTTCCTGACAGCAATCCAGCAGCCGCAGCACGGGTTCGACGATCCAGCGCGACTTCTGGTGGTCTTCCAACGTGATCGGGCGCTGGTAGAACCACGCGTCGGGGTTGGTGGCGGCGTGTTTGCGGTCGACGACCGCGATGCGGCCGAAGTCTTCGTTGGTGACGCCGTAGGTCGACATGTAGCGCTGGGCGTGCATCGCGACCCACGCTGCGGGAGTGAGCAATCCGAACGGCGCGTAGTGCGCCATGAACAGTGGGGTCTCGGTCATGTTGCGCCCGCTGCCGCCGAACCGGAACCCGGAACGTTCGTTGAAGGCGCGCCAGCACACCACCACGTCAGCGACCCCGGTCGCGACGGCCATCGCCGCATGCACGACGGTGCCGGCCGCGGCACCGCCGCCGTGGTGCACGCGGGAGAAGAAGCTGAGATCGCCGATGCCCACGTTGCGGGCGATGTCGATCTCGTCGCTGGAGTCCATCGTGAAGGTGACCATGCCGTCGACGTCACTGGGCGCCAGGCCCGCATCGTCGAGCGCGGCGCTGACCGCCTCACACGCCAATTGCAGTTCACTGCGCCCGGATTCCTTAGAGAATTCGGTCTGGCCGATTCCGGCGATCGCAGCAGCGCCGGGCAATAAAGGACTGGCGCTCATGCGTCGGCTCCGTCCAGCAGGCTGAGGATCGCCGTCCCCGAGACATGGTCGCCAAGGCTGTTGGCGCCGGCGAAGGTGACCTCGACGAAGTTCTCACCGCCCGTCCCTTCGGTCTTGGCGGTCACGCTGCCGGTGAAGCGCAGCGGATCGTCGGGAAAACACGGCACGCCCAAGCGAATCGACAGATTCTTGACCATCGCTTCGGGGCCGGCCCAATCCGTCAGGAAGCGCACGCAATATCCGTTGGTGGTGAGGATGTTCATGAACAGGTTGGGCGAGCCCTGCTTCTTCGCGTATTCCACGTCGTGGTGCACCGGCATGAAGTCACGCGAGGCGATCGCGCCGGCCACGATCATCGTTGTGGTGATCGGGATTTCGAGTGGGCTGACCTCGTCCCCGACATTGATGTCGGCCCACTTCAAGGTGGTGGTGCGGTGTGCGGTCGTCGTCATCGTTTCCTTCTCAGTAGGTGCTGCCGATACCGGCCAGCTGCGCGGTGGCGCAGCCTTGGGTCAGCTCGTTGTGCTTGGCCCAGAGGAAATAGCGGTGCAGGGGATAGGTGATGTCGATTCCGATGCCGCCGTGCACGTGCTGGGCGGTGGCGACAACCCGTGCACCGGCGTCGGCGGCCCAGAACTTCGCGATGCGTGCCGCCCGATCCGCCGGGCGTCCGTTCGCGATCAGCCAGGCGGCATGCCAGGTGGTCCAGCGGATCGCTTCGACGTCGATGAAAGCGTCGGCCAGCCGCTGTTGCACGGCCTGGAAGCTGCCGATCGGCCGGCCGAATTGTTCACGCCCGCTGGTGTATTCCGCGGCGATCCGCAGCGCCCGTTCGGTGACGCCGAGCTGGATCGCACACAGCCCGATCAGCGCTCGGGTGTGCAGCGATTCGATCGGGCTGTCCAGCCGGTCGGCTTCGGAAACAGTTGCACCACAGAGGAATACGTCTGCATGCGGTTCGCGGCTGGTGGTCGCTACCGGTCGGATCTCGACACCTGGGGCGTCGCTGGGCAGCAGGAACAGGCTCACCTGCCCGTCGCCGATGGTGGCGGGCACCAGCACGGTGTCGGCAAGCTGGGCGGCCGGCACCAGTTCCTTGGCGCCGTCCAGGCGCCAGTTCTGGCCGTCGCGAACGGCTTTGGTGACCGGCCTGAGCGGGTCGGAACGACCGGGTTCGGCCAGCCCGGCGGTCAGGATGCGAGTTCCGGAGATGACGCCGGGCAGAAACCGCTGCTGCTGCTCGCGACTGCCGTGGCGGGCGATCGGGTCCGCGCCCAGCACCAGGGTCGCGTAGGCCGGCACCGGGGCCACGCTCCAGCCGACCTCCGCCAGCAGCACGCCGAGTTCCAGGAAGCCGCCGCCGGAGCCGCCCAACGACTCCGGCAACGCGGTGCCCAGCAGGTCGACGGCCGCGAGCTCCTTCCAGAGCGAGGCGTCGAAGCGGGTCTCGCCGGCTTCCAGCTGGGTCAGTCGCTCCGGGGTGGCACGGCGCCCGAACAGGTCGCGGGCCACCTTGCTGACGGTCTCTTGCTCCTCGGTGAAGGCGAAGTCCATCAGGCGTTACCTACCTGCTCGGCCGGAACTGATGCAGCACCAGATCGTTGTCGAAGGACTGGAAGAAGACCTCGACCGGCATTCCGACGGTGACGTCCGCCGGATCGATGTCACAGAGATTCGACACCAGCCGCACGCCTTCGGCGAGCTCCACCAGCACCACGATGTAGGGGTACTCGAAGAACGGAAACTTGGGTTCGTGCGGCATCACGTAGCTGTAGACGGTGCCGCGGCCCGACGATTCGATGGCCTCCCACTCCAGCGAGCGGCAGTGGGGGCACATGGGGCGTGCCGGATTGCGCAGCGTTGCACATCTCTTGCAGCGCTGGATCAGCAGCTTGCGATCACGCAGCCCGTTCCAGAAGAACTCGGTGTCCGGACTGATCGCGGGTGCCAGCCGGGTGCTCATGAGTTCTCCGGCTTGAAACGCAGGACCCGGAACCGTTGCCGGCCCAGGACTTCGCCGTTCTGATCGGAGTAGGTGATTACCCAGGTCAGGAAGAAGCCGGATCCCTTCGCGGTCTTCTTCTCGTCGGATACTTCCTCGAACACCGACGTCGCGCTGATCACGTCGCCCAGCCGGGGATAGCGTTCGATCTCGAATTCCGAGTTGGTCGCGACCGTGCTGCTGTATCCGGCCTCGTCGAGGAAAGCGGTGGGGTTGTCCTTGATCTCCATCGGTGCCCCGCCGCGCTCGCCGATGCCCTCCAGCTTGGGCGACGGCATCGTCCAGGTCTGCAACATGACCGGTGGCGACACGATGCCGCCGAACCGCGATGCCGCCGCGAACTCCGGATCGAGGTACACCGGGTTCATGTCGTCCAGTGCGTACGCCCAATGCCGGATCATCGGTTGATTCACCGGATCCGGTGCAAGGGTGGGCGTTCCGCTGCCTCCGGTGGGCTTGTTGACGAGCCCCCGCAACTTGGCGAGGAACTCGGGATCTTGGTTGGTCACGTGCTGGATCCTCCTGACTGTTCCTGACTGTTTTGGGGGCCCCGTAGGTCACGCGGTGCTCGTGGCATGCCCAACCCCGCCATGGCGATGATGTCACGTTGAATTTCGTTGGCGCCGCCGCCGAACGTGTTGATCACCGCGAACCGGTACGCCGACTCCAGCGCCCCGCGCAGTGGCGCGTCGTTGCCCTTGCGTAATCCGTTGCGGTCGAGCACCTCCAGCAGTTGGCGGGCGACCTGCTGGGTGAGTTCGGTGCCGAACACCTTGGCGGCCGACGCCTCGCCCATGTTCAGCACGCCCTTCGTCATGGCCGCGTTGACCCGCATGTTCACCAGTTTGTACGCGGCAACCTGCGCTTCGACCCGGGCCAGTGTCAGCCGGACCCACGGTTGGTCGATCACGTACCCGTCGTCGATCGCGGTGGTGCGGGCCCAGTCCAGCGTCTTATCGAACAACGGCTCCAGCGCGCCGAGGTTACCCAGGGCCGCGCGTTCAAAGTTCAGCTGCGTGGTGATCAGTTGCCAGCCCTGGTTCTCGCAGCCGACCAGAGCGCTGGCAGGGACCCGCACGTTGTCGTAGAACGTGTAGAAGGTGGAGACGCCCGGCATGGTATGCAGCGGCTGCCAGGAGAAGCCGGGCGATGACGTGGGCACGATCAGGATCGAAATCCCTTTGTGTTTCTTGGCATTCGGGTCAGTGCGGGCGGCCAGCCAGATGTAGTCGGCGTAGGCGGCGCCGCTGGTGAACATCTTCTGTCCGTTGATCACGTACTCTGCGTCTGGCCCTGAGCCGTCCCTGACCGCGGTGGTGCGGACCGACGCCAGGTCGCTGCCGGCTCCCGGCTCGGAATAGCCGATCGCGAACTCGACGCTGCCGTCCAGGATCGAGGGCAGGAACTTCTGCTTTTGTTCCTCGGTGCCGCACTGCATCAGGGTCGGCCCGACCGTGTTGAGCGTAACCAGCGGGATCGGAGCATCGACCCGCCGCGCCTCCTCGGCGAAGATGAATTGCTCGATCGCCGAGAAGCCGCGTCCGCCATACTCTTTGGGCCACCCCACGCCGAGCAGGTTCGCCTCGGCCAGGGCGCGCACGCACTCGCGTACCTCGGGGCCGCCCTCGACGCGGTCCTTGATCGCGTCGGCGCGCTCTGGTGTCATCACCTGTTGCAGCGTACTGCGGATCTCGGCGCGCAACTGCTCCTGCTCGGCGGTGTACTCGAGTTGCATCGTTCAGTCACCGGCCCCGAGTCGCACCGGCATACGTTTCACCCCGGGCACCATCGTGGCGCGCATCCGGTCCACGTCGCCCACCAGCTCGATCGCGGGGAAGCGCCGCAACAGTTCTTCGAACATCACCGTGGCCTCCAGGCGCGCCAATTGCGCACCGATACAGGAATGTTCACCGCAACCGAACGCGATGTGCGGGTTCGGATGCCGGGTTACTTTGAATTCCTCTGAGTCCGAACCGAATACGTCCTCGTCCCGGTTTGCCGAACCATACAGCATCACCACCACCTGGCCGGCGCGGATCTGCTGACCGCGAATCTCCACATCGGCCGTCGCGGTGCGGGCCATGTGGACCACCGGGCTGTTCCACCGCAGCATCTCCTCGACGGCACCTGGGATCAGCGTCGGATCCTCGACCAGCAGCCGGCGCTGGTCGGGATGCGCGATCAGCGCCAGGGTGCCGAGCGCGATGAGATTGCGGGTGGTTTCGTTGCCGGCGACCAGCAGCAGGAACGCGAAGTTGAGCAGGTCTTCGTCGGTGAGCCGTTCCCCGTCGATCTCGGCGTCGGCCAGCACCGACAGCAAGTCGTCGCGCGGTTGGCCGCGGCGGGCGGCGATCAACCGCTGAAAGTACTCGTAGAGTTGCCCGGCCGCCACCAACGGGTCGAGCTCGATCTCCGGATCGGCCGTGCCGGTCGCCGCGTCCGACCACGCCCGAAATTGCTCCCAGTCGTCGGGAGGTGCGCCGATGAGTTCGGCGATCATCCGGGTGGGCAGCGGAGCGGCGATCTGTTCGGCGAATTCGTGGACGGAGCCCGGCTCGATGCCGTCGAGGATGCCCGTCACGATCTCGCGGATCTTTCCCTCGAGCACCGAAACCCGGCGCCGGGTGAACCCGGCGTTGATCAGCTTGCGCATCTGCCGGTGGCGCGGCGGGTCGGTGAAGATCAGGCTGCCCTGCTGCACCGGGTTGGGCAGGTGCGGATCGGGAATCGTGATGCCGTGGGTGGAGGTGAACAGCGCCGGATTGCTCGACACGAAGCGGATGTCCTCGTACTTCAGCAGCGCCCAGAAGTTGGTGACGTCGTTCCAGCACACCGGCGCGGCGGCCCGCAGCTCCCGGTACGCCGGGTAGGGATCGCCTGCGTAGAAGTCGGGGGAGTGCAGTGGAAAGGTGGTCTGCATGGCCTGGCCTCCCTGGCGCTCCGGCGGGACGGGCCATCCGACAGATTGCCGCAATGTGTCCTGCGACGTTGTGTCTACTCCGGCCCGCATGGCGCTGTCAATACATGCGCAACGCGCTGTAATGCCTCGGAATTCACGAGCTTGGTGATTGACGTCACAGGTGCATAGGTGTACACCAGGTGTTTAGATGACCGACCGTCGGGTGAGGATGCAGATGACCGAGCTTCAAACTCCGAAAACGCTTGTCGACACCTACGGGCTGTATATCGACGGCAACTGGGTCGAGCCCGCCGACGGTCGCTACGACGACATATCCCCGGCCAGTGAGCAGGTGATCGCAACCGCACCCGACCCGAGCGTCGCACAGGTGGGCGACGCGATCGCGGCGGCGCGGCGTGCCTTCGACAGCGGCCCGTGGGGCACGATGAGCGCCGAGCAGCGCGCCGGGTGTCTGCGTCAGCTCGGTGATGCGCTGATGAAGCACGCCGACGACTTCTTCGGTCTGTCGCAGGTGGAGTGGGGCTGCACCGCCAACGAGCGCGTGATGCAGATCGACGGTGCCGGGTTCATGTCCATATACGCCGCCCAGCTCGCCACTGAGCTGACCGACCTGCAGGTCAGCGGGATGGGCGCGGGCACCACGGTGCTGCGCCACCAGCCGCTGGGCGTGGTGTCGGTGCTGACGCCGTGGAACTTCCCGCACTGCCTCAACGTGATGAAGCTGAACCATGCCCTCGCCGCCGGAAACACGGTCGTGCTCAAGCCGTCGCCGCTGACGCCGTTGGCCGGCCTTGCGCTCGCGCGGATCATCGACGAGTACACCGACATACCACCGGGTGTCGTCAACGTGGTCACACCGTCGGGCGTCGAGGCGGCCAGGCTGCTGACCACCGATCCGCGGATCGACATGGTCAGCTTCACCGGCAGCTCGGTCATCGGCCGCCAGGTCATGTCCGCCGCCGGGGACACGATGAAGAGACTCCTGCTCGAGCTCGGCGGCAAATCGGCGAGCATCGTCCTCGAGGACACCGAGATCACCGACGAGATGCTGCGGCAGATGCTGTTCGACGGCTGCGCGCTGCACGCCGGGCAGGCCTGCATCCTGCACAGCCGGGTGCTGCTTCCCGATTCGCTGCACGACGAGGTGGTCGATCGGCTGGCCGCCTTGGCCGGCGCGGTCAAGGTCGGCGACCCCACCGATCCGGACGTGCACATGGGTCCGCTGATCAGCGCCGCGCAACGGGAGCGGGTCGAGGCGCACGTGGCCGGCGCGCTGGCCGAGGGCGCCACGCTGGTCACCGGCGGGCGCCGTCCGCCCGGCCTGAACTCCGGCTTCTACTTCGAGCCGACGATCCTGACCGGTGTCGAGCCGAATTCGACTATCGCGCAAGAGGAAGTGTTCGGTCCGGTGATGACCGTGCTGCGCTACCGCGACGAACAGGACGCGATCGCGATCGCGAACAACTCGCAGTACGGACTTTCCGGCGCGGTGTGGGGTGCCGACGTGGATCGCGCTACCCGCGTAGCGCGTCGCATCCGGACCGGGCAGGTCGCCGTCAACGGTTGCAGCCCGGGTGGTGCGCCGTTCGGCGGCTTCAAACTCAGCGGACTGGGCCGCGAGGGCGGTGGCCTCATCGGCGTCCATCAATACATGGAACAGATGGCCATCGGGACTCCCGCGTGACGGGACCCCTCACCGGGCTCCACGTCGTCGAAATCGCCAACCAGATCGCAGGTCCTTACGCCGCAAAGCTTTTCGTAGACCTCGGCGCCGAGGTCACCAAGATCGAGCCGCCCGCCGGGGATCCACTGCGCCGCTGGGGCCCGTTCGCGTCCGGGAACGCCGAACCGGCATGGGGCGGCTTGTTCGGATACCTCAACGCGGGCAAGAGCGGTGCCACTCTTGACTTCGACGAGCCGGATGGCGTTGCGGCCGCGAGCGAATTGATCGCCGGTGCGCATCTGCTGGTGGAGAACTTGGCGCCGGCAACGCTGGACGGCTGGGGGCTCGGCATCGACACCCTGCAACGGCTCAACCCAAACTTGGTGGTGCTGCGTATTTCTCACTGCGGCCAGTCAGGACCCATGCGGGACCGTCCGATGACACCGCTGACCATGCAGGCGGCCTCGGGCTGGATCAGTAGCCGCGATCCCGACCGCCCACCGGTGCAGGTCGGCGGCCGGATCTCCGAATATGTCGCGGGGACGTACGGGGCACTGGGCGCGCTGACCGCGCTGCGTATGCGGTCTGCCGGCCGAGTCCGCGAGGTGGACGTGTCGGAGGTCGAGGCGTTGCTGTCGACGCTGCCCTATCCGATGTTGATGGCGCAGCGGATGAAACGACTTGGGCTGCCGGCGAATATACGCTCGGCGCCGATGCTGGGCGTGGTGCGGGCCGTCGACGGCTGGGTGGGCATCAACTGCCTGACGGGACAGCACTGGCTCGACGTGTGCGCGATGCTGGGCCTGCCCGAGTACGGCGAGCAGCAGATCGCGATCATGCTGGGTGGCCCCGAGCGTGACGAATTCTTCGCCAAGGCCGAGCCGATGCTCGCCGGCCAGACGGTCGCCGAGATCGTCGAACTTGGCCAGGCGCTGCGGATTCCGGCCGCCCCGGTCAACGACGGCGCCAGCGTGCTGGACTGCCCGCAGTACGCCGCGCGCGGATTCTTCGCCGAATACGACGGCCACCAGCGCCCCGGGCCGCCATTCCGGTTCTCGAAAACTCCTGTGCCGCAACCGGGTCCGCCGCCACGGCCGGGAACAACAGCCGCCCCGTGGGCCACCGCGGGCCAATCGCTGACGCCGGCGGCGGGCGAGGTGGCGTTCGCCGGATTGCGGGTGCTGGACCTGACCACATTTTGGGCCGGGGCGTATCTGACCTGCTACCTCGGCGCGTTCGGCGCCGACATCGTCAAGGTCGAATCGATCCAGCGCCCCGACGGCCACCGCTACTCGGGGGCGTTCGCTTACGAGGGCGACGACTGGTATGAGCGCAGCCCGATCTGGCAGGGGACCAACCTCAACAAGCGCGACCTGACGCTCGACCTGACCTCGCAGCGTGGCCTCGACATCGCCCGCCGGCTCGCCGCCACGGCCGATGTCGTGGTGGAGAATTTCTCGCCGCGCGTGGTGGAGAACTTCGGTCTGGACTACGGCGCGCTGACGGCGCTGAACCCCGACGTGATCGTGATTCGAATGCCCGGTTATGGATTGGCCGGGCCGTGGCGCGACTACGTCGGCTGGGCGCTGAACTTCGAGCAGACCGCGGGCATGTCGGCGATCACCGGGTATCCCGACGGGCCGCCGTGCAATCCGCAGGGGCCGGCCGACCCGATCGTCGGGGTGCACGCGGGAGTCGCGCTGCTCGCCGCGCTCGAACACCGAAGCCGCACCGGAGTCGGGCAGCTGATCGAAATCGCCCAGATCGAGGTCGCCGCGTGCGTGACCGCCGAGCCGGTGATCGAGTACTCGATGAACGGGGTCGTCTCATCCCGGCAGGGCAACCGTCAACGCGGCTACCTGCAGGGCGTCTATCCGACCGCCGTCGACGGTGTCTGGGTCGCGATGTCGCTATCCGACGACGAGACGATCGACCACGACGTCTTCGACGAGCTGGTCACCGCCTGGACCCACACGCAGCAACCCGCCGACATCATCGAAAGTCTGGGAAGGCAGGGCATTCCGGCCGAGCAGGTGATCACAGGCGAGCAGATGTATGACCCCGAGTTCATCGGCGCCCAGCTCGACGCGCGTGGCTTCTACGAAGAGTTCGAACATCCGATCACCGGCCCGCACCGCTATCCCGGCTGGCCGTTTCGCATCAGACCCGGGCCGGATCACCACCACCGCAGCGCGCCGCCGACACTCGGGCAGCACAACGACGAAATCCTGCGTGGTCTCGGGCTGTCCGACGACGAGGTGGCCACGCTGCGCGATCAGCGGGTGATCGGCGAGCGGGTGCAAGGCGCTTAGCCTAACCGCCGAACCGCACCGGCATCCGGGTTACCAACGGCAACATCGTGGCCGGCATCCGGTCCACCTCGCCGGCCAGCTCCATATCGGGAAACCGACCCAGCAGCTCGCCGAAAAACACCGTCGCCGTGAGGCGGGCCAGTTGCGCACCGACACAAGCATGTTCACCGGAGCCGAACGCGATGTGCGGGTTCGGATTCCGGGTCACCCTGAATTCTTCGGCGGTGGAACCG
The DNA here is from genome assembly GCF_900176255.2 of Mycobacterium ahvazicum. Classification (GTDB taxonomy): domain Bacteria; phylum Actinomycetota; class Actinomycetes; order Mycobacteriales; family Mycobacteriaceae; genus Mycobacterium; species Mycobacterium ahvazicum. The sequence goes on along the minus strand of NZ_FXEG02000005.1, from coordinate 27,450 downwards.
AATACGTCCTCGTCTCGGTTGGCCGAGCCATACAGCATCACCACCAACTCGCCCTCGGCGACCCGCTGACCGCGAATCTCGACCTCCGTCGTCGCCGTGCGGGCCATGTGCGTCACGGGGCTGGTCCAGCGCAACATCTCCTCGACACCGCCCGCGATCTTCGCCGGATCCTCGACGAGTAGCCGGCGCTGGTCGGGGTGTGCGACCAGCGCCAGCGTGCCGAGCGCGAGCAGACTGCGGGTGGTCTCTATTCCGGAGGCCAGCAGCAGGAACGAAAAGTCAAGCAGTTCATCGTCGCTGAGCCCGACCCCGTCGGCCCGCGCACCGGCCAGCACCGACAACACGTCGTCGCCACCGGCGGTGCGGCTGGCCGCGACCAGCTGGCGGATGCAGTGATAGAGCCGGCCGGCGGTCTCGAGGCCGTCGAGCTCGGGGCTGGTGCCGGCGGTTGCGATCACCGCGTCCGTCCAGGCCTGGAATTGCTCGCGGTCGTCGCGCGGCACACCGAGTAGTTCGGCGATCACGCGCGCCGGCAGCGCAGCGGCAATCGTCTCGATGAAGTCGTGGACCGAGTCCGGCTCGATGCCGTCCAGCATCCCGCCGACGATCTCGCGGATCGCCGGTTCCAGCAGGGCGCCCTGGCGGCGGGTGAATCCGGCGTTGATCAGCTTGCGCAGCTGCCGGTGGCGCGGCGGGTCGGTGAAGATGAGGCTGCTTTCCTGCACGGGATTGGGCAGGCCCGGCGTGGGGATGTTGATGCCGCGGGTGGAGGTGAACAGCGCCGGGTTCGTCGAGACGAAGCGGACGTCGTCGTAGCGCAGCAGCGCCCAGAACCCGGCGACCTCGTTCCAGCACACCGGCGCCGTCGCGCGTAGCTCTCGGTAGCCGGGGTAGGGGTCGCCCGCGTAGAAGTCGGGGGAGTGCAACGGAAACGAACTCTGCATGGCAAAGCCTTCCTGGCCCGGTCGAGCAGCACCCTACCGAAGGCGATGCGGCCTCGGCGTGAGCCTTTCGTAAACGGCTTGTCACATGCCAAGCTGCTGACATGGTCATCGAGATCGCCCGTCCAAAGCTCGAAGGAACCGTCGCCGTCGGCGACGACCGCCAAATCGGGTTCGCCGAATTCGGTGACCCGCACGGCCGGGCGGTGTTCTGGCTGCACGGCACCCCGGGTGCCCGCCGGCAAATTCCGACCGAGGCCCGCGTCTACGCCGAAGATCACGGCATCCGGTTGATCGGCCTGGATCGTCCGGGGATCGGCTCGTCGACGCCGCACCGCTACGAGAACATCCGGGCGTTCGCCGATGACCTGCGCACGATCGCCGACACCCTCGGTATCGACAAGATGGCCGTCATCGGCCTGTCCGGCGGGGGCCCGTACGCACTCGCCTGTGCCGCGGTGCTGCCTGATCGCGTCGTTGCGACCGGTGTGCTGGGGGGCGTCGCGCCGTTCGTCGGTGACGAGGGGATCAGCAGCGGGCTGATGGAACTGGGCAAGCGGGTGGCGCCGCTGTTGCGGCTGGGCGGTGACCCGCTGCGGATCGGCGCCAGCCTGATGGTCCGGACCGTCCGTCCGCTCGCGAACACCGCGCTGTATCTGTATGCCGCGATATCGCCGGAAGCCGACCGGCGCCTGCTCACCCGGCCGGAGTTCGGCGCCATGTTCCTCGACGATTTGCTCAACGGCAGCCGCAAACAACTCGCGGCCCCGTTCAACGACGTGATCCTGTTCGTCCGGGACTGGGGGTTCCGGCTGGACGAGGTCAAGGTTCCGGTCCGCTGGTGGCACGGCGACAGCGACCACATCGTGCCCTTTGCCCACGGCGAGCACGTGGTGTCCTTGCTGCCCGACTGCGAATTGTTCGTACTGCCGGGCGAAAGTCACCTGGCCGGGCTGGGCCGCGGCGAAGAGATCCTGTCCACACTGATGAAAATATGGGACGAGCAGGCCTGACAGGGCCTAGTCGACAGGTGTCGGTAGCCTGCTGAGGTGCTGCTCGCATCGCTGAATCCCGCCGCCGTTACAGCTACTGACATCCCCGACGCGGTCAAGATCGACGGCGCCGTACTGAGTCGCAGCGACCTGATCGGCGGCGCGACGTCGGTGGCCGAACGCGTCGCCGGCGCAGACCGCGTCGCGGTGCTGGCCACCCCGAGCGTGTCGACCGTGCTGGCGGTCACCGGCTGCCTGATCGCCGGCGTCCCCTTCGTCCCGGTGCCCTCGGACGTCGGCGCGGCCGAACGCAAGCACATGCTGACCGACTCCGGCGCGCAGGCGTGGCTCGGGACAGAGCCCGACGAGCCGGGGGGCCTGCCGCACATCCCGGTGCGGCTGCACGCCCGGTCCTGGCATCGCTATCCCGAGCCGGCGCCCGAGGCCACCGCGATGGTCATCTACACCTCGGGCACCACGGGAGCGCCCAAGGGCGTCGTGGTGAGTCGCCGGGCGATCGCCGCCGACCTGGACGCGCTGGCGCAGGCCTGGCAGTGGACTCCCGACGACGTGCTGGTGCACGGGTTGCCGCTGTTTCACATCCACGGCTTGGTGCTGGGTCTGCTCGGGTCGCTGCGGATCGGAAACCGCTTCGTGCACACCGGGAAACCGACACCGGCCGGTTATGCGAAGGCCCACACGGAATCCGGTGGCACCCTGTACTTCGCGGTGCCGACGGTGTGGTCGCGGGTGGTGGCCGATCAGGCGGCCGCCGAGACATTGCGCTCGGCACGGCTGCTGGTATCCGGTAGCGCGGCGCTGCCGGTTCCGGTGTTCGACCGGCTGGAACAGCTGACCGGGCACCGGCCCATCGAACGCTACGGCGCGTCGGAGTCGTTGATCACGTTGTCGACGCGGGCCGACGGCGAACGCCGCCCGGGCTGGGTCGGGCTGCCGCTCAGTGGCGTCGAGACCCGGCTGCTCGACGACGCCGGCGATCCCGTCCCCCATGACGGGGAAACCGTTGGCAAGCTTGCGGTTCGGGGCCCGACGCTGTTCGACGGATACCTGAACCGGCCGGAGGCCACCGCCGAGGTGTTCGATGCCGACGGCTGGTACCAGACCGGCGATGTCGCGGTCATCGACGGCGAGGGCATGCACCGCATCGTCGGCCGCGAATCGGTTGACCTGATCAAATCGGGCGGATATCGCATTGGCGCAGGCGAAATCGAGACATCGCTGTTGGGCCATCCTGGCGTGCAGGAAGCGGCCGTTGTCGGAATGCCCGACGACGACCTTGGCCAGCGCATCGTCGCATTCGTGGTCGGCGCTTCCGGCCTCAACACCGACGAGCTGATTGACTTTGTCGCCCAAGAGCTTTCGATACACAAGCGACCGCGCGAGGTCCGGGTGGTGGACGCGTTGCCGCGTAACGCGATGGGCAAGGTCGTCAAGAAGCAGTTGCTGTCCGAGGGATGAGACGTAGCGCCGTTTCTGGTATGCAGGTTGAGGGTCGTTTTAGGGGCCTGGAACTTTTAGCGACACGCAGGATATTGCCAGGCTTTCGGACAAGCGAGAGTCCACTGCTTCGCATAATTTCGTTTGTGGACATGCAGGCAAACACACCACGGGGACAGGTAAGGATGTGCCATGGGTGAGTCGATCCGCCCGGCGGGTGCTGCGACGACGATCGCGGACCAACCGCGCGCCGCACCGATGGCGCGGGTCGCGACCTCGTGTCTGGTCGGTTCGGCGATCGAGTTCTACGACTTCCTGATCTACGGCACCGCGGCGGCACTGGTGTTTCCCGCCGTGTTCTTTCCGAACCTCACGCCCGGCGTGGCGATGATCGCCTCGATGGGGACGTTCGCCACGGCGTTTTTGTCGCGGCCCATCGGTGCGGCCGTCTTCGGGTACTTCGGGGACCGGCTGGGCCGCAAGAAGACGCTGATCTCCACGTTGCTGATCATGGCCGTGGCGACCGTGAGCGTCGGCCTGGTTCCCAGCACCGCCTCCATCGGGGTGGCGGCGCCGTTGATCCTGATGGGGCTGCGGCTGCTGCAGGGGTTTGCGGTGGGCGGCGAATGGGCCGGGTCGGCGTTGTTGAGCGCCGAATACGCCCCGGGCGCCCGTCGCGGCTTGTACGGGATGTTCACCTTGCTGGGCGGCGGTGTCGCCGGAGTGCTGAGCAGCCTGACCTTCCTCGGCGTGAACGTCACGATCGGCGAATACAGCCCCGAGTTCCTGCAGTGGGGCTGGCGGATCCCGTTCCTGATCAGCTCGGTGCTGATCGCGCTGGCGTTGTACGTGCGGCTCAACATCGACGAGACTCCGGTGTTCGCCGAGGAGAAGTCACGCGACCTGGTGCCCAAAGCGCCGCTGGCCGAGGTGTTTCGCCTGCAGGGCCGGGAGATCCTGCTGGCCGCCGGCAGCGTGCTGTGCACGATGGCGTTCTGCTACATGGGCAACACGTATTTCACGATGTACGCGCACACCCACCTGGGCTATACGCGCGGCTTCATCTGGTCGGTCGGTGTGCTGAGCGGTCTGGTGAGCATCGCGGCGGTGATCGCCTCGGCCATTCTGAGCGATCGATTCGGCCGGCGCCGGATCATGTTGGTGGGCTGGGCGACGTGTGTGCCGTGGGCGTTTGTGGTGATCCCCCTGATCGACACCGGCCACAAAGCGTTGTATACGGTTGCGATTGTCGGCACCTTCGCGATCTCCGGGATCGGCAGCGGACCCATCGGAGCCTTCATCCCCGAACTCTTCGCCACCCGCTACCGCTATAGCGGCTCGGCACTGGCGATCAATCTGGCCGGCGTCTTCGGCGGGGCGCTGCCGCCGCTGATCGCCGGGACGCTGCTGGCGACCTACGGCAGCTGGTCGATCGGGGTCATGCTGGCGGCTCTCGCGCTGATCAGCCTGGTCTGCACTTATCTGCTGCCCGAAACCTGCGGGACGTCGCTGTAGCTCAGTTGGCGTGCAGGTCCTCGTTCAGCGCAATGCCCTGACCGCCGCGGGCCACCACTTCCACGGCACCGCTGACCGAATTGCGGCGGAACAACAGGTTGTTGCCGCCCGACAGCTCCAGTGCCTTCATCGTTTTGCCTTCGGGCGTAATGACTTTGGTGCCGGCCGTGACATACAGGCCGGCTTCGACGACGCAATCGTCGCCCAGCGAGATGCCCAGGCCCGCGTTGGCACCGAGCAGACACCGCTTACCGATCGAAATGACTTCGGTACCACCGCCGGACAGTGTGCCCATGATCGACGCGCCGCCGCCGATGTCGGAGCCGTCGCCCACCACGACGCCGGCCGAGATGCGGCCCTCCACCATCGACGTGCCCAGCGTGCCGGCGTTGTAGTTGACGAAACCTTCGTGCATCACGGTGGTCCCGGACGCGAGGTGCGCGCCCAGGCGCACCCGGTCGGCGTCGGCGATGCGGACCCCGGTGGGCATCACGTAGTCGACCATCCGCGGGAACTTGTCGACGCCGTAGACGGTCACCTGTCCCTTGCGGCGCAGCCGCGCGCGGACCGACTCGAAACCCTCGATCGCGCAGGGTCCGTGATTAGTCCACACCACATTGGTCAATACGCCGAACAAGCCGCCGGCGTTCAGCCCGTGCGGCGCGACCAGGCGGTGAGACAGCAAGTGCAGCCGCAGGTAGGCGTCGTAGGCGTCGGCGGCCACCTCGTCGAGTGAGCCGATGACCGTGCGTACGGCCACGGTCTCGGTGTTGCGGTCGTCGTCGCGCCCGACCAGTGCGGCCAGCTCCGGCGGAATATCGGACAGCGCAAGGCGCGACGTGCCGCTGGTGTCCGACTCCGTCAGTTCCGGTGCGGGAAACCATGTGTCGAGGATCGATCCGTCGAAGGCCAGTGTCGCCAACCCGATACCTGCAGCTCCAGTCACGGCGGTCAGGTTACTTCGTGCGTTGCGCGCGGGTCCGCGCGCCCTTCCGACCATTACGCTGGTTGGGTGCTGGACTTGCATGGGGATCCGATCGCGTTGACCGCGGCGCTGGTCGACATCCCCAGCGAGTCGCGAGACGAAGCGCGCATTGCCGCCGAGGTCGAGGCGGCGCTGCGCGCGCAGACCACCGGCTTCGAGATCGTCCGCAACGGCAACGCGGTGCTGGCGCGCACCCGGCGAAACCTGCCGTCGCGGGTGCTGCTGGCCGGTCATCTCGACACGGTCCCAGCCGCCGACAACCTGCCCAGCCATCGCTCGGCGGACGCCGAAGGCGACATGCTGTATGGCTGCGGCACCTCCGACATGAAATCCGGTGACGCCGTGTTTCTGCATCTGGCCGCCACGGTGGCCGAACCGGCACACGATCTGACGCTGGTGCTCTACGACTGCGAGGAAATCGACGCGGCCGCAAACGGTTTGGGCCGCATCGAGCGTGAGCTGCCGGACTGGTTGGCCGCCGACGTCGCGATCCTGGGTGAGCCCACCGGCGGCTATATCGAGGCGGGGTGTCAGGGCACGCTGCGAGTTGTGGTCAGCGCCAACGGAACCCGGGCGCATTCGGCGCGGTCCTGGTTGGGCGACAACGCAATTCACAAACTGGGTACGGTGCTGGAGCGGTTGGCCGCCTACCAGGCTCGAACCGTCGACATCGACGGCTGCCAATACCGGGAAGGCTTGTCGGCGGTGCGGGTCGACGGCGGCGTCGCCGGCAACGTCATTCCCGACGCCGCCTCGGTCACCGTCAACTACCGCTTCGCCCCCGACCGGTCGCTCGCCGAGGCGCTGCAACACGTGCATGACGTGCTGGACGGCATCGACGTGCGGATCGAGCAGACCGACGGCGCCGCCGGAGCGCTACCCGGGCTGTCCCAGCCGGCCGCCAAGGCGCTGGTCGAGGCGGCCGGCGGGCAGGTGCGCGCCAAGTACGGCTGGACGGACGTGTCCCGATTCGCCGCCCTGGGCATCCCGGCGGTCAACTTCGGGCCCGGCGACCCCAACCTGGCGCACACCCGCGACGAACGGGTGCCCGTCGCCGCGATCACCGCCGCCGCGGACATGCTGCGGGGATACCTAGCGGTTTTAGCAGGCGGCTAAGCGCACTGCTGGGCCTGCGCGGCCGCAGTGGCGGCCGCAGCGTGCAGACCGACCGCCGTCAGCTCCGCGGCCACCGCACGCAGCGCGTCCCCGTCGTTCGTCGCCAGCGCTTTGGCATGAGCCAGCGCGAGCTGTCCCGCCACGCAGTCGACCTCGTCGCACAGCCGGGCCAGCGGATCGACCGCGCGGATGTCGCCGAGGCGCACGGCCTCGTGCCAGACGCGAAGCGCCACCGCAGACTGCCCGCGTCGTTCGGCCATCCGGGCCGCGTCCCGGACCGCGGCGATCGCCCCGTGCGAGTCGCGCCCGGCGGCCAACCGCCAGGCCCGGGCCACGCCCAGCTCGGGGCTGAACAGAGCCGACTTGGTGCCATGCCGAGATTCGGCTCTGCTCAAGGCTTTTGCCGCGGCGGCGATGTCGCCCTGCTGGGCCAGCGCGGTGGCCAGCAGCATCAGCGACAGCGGCCCCCACGAGTAGCCGGTGCGTTCCAGGGCCGCGGCCGCCGGACCCAACAGCGCGGCGGCTTCGCCGAATCGGCCGGCGGCGATCATCATGTGCGCCAGCAGCACCTCGCCGATCGCGCGACCCGGCTGCTGCAATTCGGCGAAATCGGTGAACTGCTGCGCCAGTTCGGTCGCCGTCTCGACCCGGCCGGCCATCAGCAGGGTCGTCGTCTCGCCCAGGCCGACCGTGAACCGCAGCAGCCCGGGGTGCTCGGCGCCCAGCGCGCGTTGCGCCAGCGGCTCTACGTCGGCGAACCGGCCCTGGCGCGCCGAACACAGCGTCGCCGCGCTCGCCGCCCAGGCCACCGCCTGGTCGTCGGCGGCCGGTGAGTCCAGCACCCGATGCGCGATCTCGACGGCGCCCCCGATGTTGCCGGCGTTCATCGCGAAGGTTGCGCTCAGCGCGTCGAGCGTGACCCGCGGGCCGACATCGGGAACGCGATTACGGATCGTCAGCAGAAACGCGGTGGCCCGCTCCGGCTCGCTGAGCATGAAGAACTGATTGGCCGCCCGCAGCAGGGTCCATGCCATCAGGTCTTCTTCGGACAACGCGGCGGAATCCACGGCGGCCAGCAACTCCTCGGCCTCGCGGCCCCGGCCCTGAAACGCCAGCGAATTCGCCAGCGGCAGCCGCGCGGCCAGTGCCTGGCCGTCCTCGCCGCGCGCCAGCGCGGAGCGGGCGAACCGTTCGGCGAGCGTGAGATCGCCGAGCCGCAGCGCCTGTTGCGCGGCGTCGACGACCGCGGCCACCGGCTGCGGAGCGTCGCTGTCCAGCGCCAGGGAGGCCAGCCGCAGCCGGTCGCTGAGGTGTTCGGACGGATGCCGGGACTGCAGCTCGACCACCTCGGTGCGCCGCTGCCGGGCACCGTCGGCGCCCAGCGCGGCCCGCGCCCGTTCGGAGAACAGCGGGTGGGCGGTGTAGACGACCGGATCTTCGGCGCGCTCGTCGCGCACCCGGGTTTCGGCCGCGCCCCACTGCTGCGCCTCGCCGACCGCGCCGTCGCCGGCCAGCGCGGTGAGATCGGCCGCCGACAGCGGCTCTTCGACGGCGAGATAGTCGAGCACCGCCCGCGCGGCGGCGGGCAACTCGGCGATGAAGGTGTCGACCTCGGCCGTGCTGGTGGGCTGGCCGGGCGCGTCGACATCGATGCGCTCCAGCAGGCCGTCGGTCCACAGCGCCGCGATGGCCTCGGGTGCGGTGTCAGCGCGGGCGGTGACGATCATCCGGGCGGTCCCGGCCAGCGCCAGCTGGTAGACCAGGGTGGCCGACAGGATGTCCAAGTCGTGGGCATCGTCGACGATCAGCAGCAGATCTCCCTGCCGGTCGCCGCTCAGCGATGCCCGGGCCGCCCGCAGCAGCGCGGCCGGCTTCCCGATGTCGTCCCCGAAGTTGGAGAAGTCCACGATGTGGCTGAAGGCGCCGAACGGGACCACGCGCTCGGTCGGGGTGCCGGTGACCCAGCGGATGAAAGTGCTCGGGTTGCCACGAGAGAAGTTCTCGGCGGCCAACCGCGCCAGGGTCGACTTGCCGACGCCGTCGGGACCGAGCACGACCGCACCGCGCCGCGGTCCGTCACCCAGCGCGGAATCCAGTCGTTCCAGGGTGGACGCGTGCTGCGGGACGTTCCATCGAATCGGCATCGCCGAATTTTATGGCGGCGCGGTGGCCAGCCGATGACTAGCTAGCGCGAAAGCCCCATACGCGCACGGTTCGAACGGCGTTGGTCTACCTTGGCGGTTATGCGCCCCGACGGCGAATCCTCGAGCGAATGGGCGGTCTGCGTCTACTGCGCGTCCGGCCCGACACATCCCGAATTGCTTGATCTGGCTAGCGAACTCGGCGAAGCGATCGCCGACCGCGGCTGGACCCTGGTGTGGGGCGGCGGCGACATATCGGCGATGGGCGCGGTGGCCAGTGCGGCGCGCGCCCGTGGCGGCAAGACGGTCGGCATCATCCCGCGCCAGTTGGTGCGCCGCGAACTCGCCGACGAGAACGCCTCCGAGCTGATCGTCACCGACAACATGCGCGACCGGAAGCGGATCATGGAAGACCGCTCCAACGCGTTCATCGCGCTTCCCGGTGGGATCGGCACGCTCGACGAGCTGTTCGAGGCATGGACGACGGGCTCTTTGGGTATGCACGACAAACCCGTGGTGCTGCTGGATACCTGGGGACACTACGAGGGCTTGTGGGTCTGGCTGAACGACTTGGTGGACCGCGGGTACATCTCACAGGTAGCGATGGACACGCTGATGCTGGTCGATAAGGTGAATGACGCAATCGAGGCGTGCGCCCCTAACTGAGGTCGGCTGCGTCAAGGGGAATCGAGGGAGCACGTGTCCGATCACGCCGGGGGAGCACGCAGACGGATCGGCCTGACCGACATCGCGTCGGGACTGCCGGCCGTACTGGCCGACATGCGGGTGATCCTTCGCGGCGCGGCGACCGGGCTGTTGGCCCAGCCGGGCTCGCACCGGTCGATCGGCAGCGTGTTCCAGGACCGCGCCGCCCGCTACGGCGACAAGGTCTTCCTGCGCTTCGGTGACCAGCAGCTGACCTACCGCGAGGCCAACGCGGCCGCCAACCGCTATGCCGCGGTGTTGGCCGCGCGCGGAGTCGGCCACGGCGACGTCGTCGGGATCATGCTGCGCAATTCGCCCAACACGGTGCTGGCGATGCTGGCCACCGTCAAGTGCGGGGCCGTCGCCGGAATGCTCAACTATCACCAGCGTGGTGAAGTGCTCGCGCACAGCCTTGGATTGCTCGACGCCAAGGTGCTGATCGCGGAGACCGACCTGGTCAGCGCGGTCGCCGAGACCGGCTCCGCGGGCACCGCCAACACGCTGACGATCGAAGATCTGGAGCGCTTCGCGGTAGGCGCGGTGGCCACCAACCCGGATTCGGTGGGGGCTGTGCAGGCCCGCGACACCGCCTTCTACATCTTCACGTCGGGCACCACCGGGTTCCCCAAGGCCAGCGTGATGACGCATCTGCGCTGGCTCAAGGCCCTGGCGGCGTTCGGCGGGCTGGGGTTGCGGCTGAAGGGCTCCGACACCTTGTACAGCTGCCTGCCGCTGTATCACAACAACGCGCTGACCGTGGCGCTGTCGTCGGCGATCAACTCCGGGGCAACGCTGGCGTTGGGTAAGTCGTTCTCGGCCTCCCGGTTCTGGGACGAGGCCATCGAGAGTCAGGCCACCGCGTTCATCTACATCGGCGAGATCTGCCGGTATCTGCTCAACCAGCCGCCGAAGGACACCGACCGCAAACACAAGGTGCGCCTGATCGCCGGCAACGGATTGCGCCCGGAGATCTGGAAGGACTTCACCAAGCGGTTCGGCATCTCGCGGGTGTGTGAGTTCTACGCGTCCAGTGAGGGCAACACGGCCTTCATCAACGTCTTCAATGTGCCCGGGTCGACGGGCCTCGCGCCGATGCCGCTGGTGTACGTGGAGTACGACCCCGACACCGGGGACCCGTTCCGCGACGCCAACGGCCGGGTGTGCAAGGTGCCGGCCGGTCAGCCCGGACTGCTGCTCAGCCCGGTCAACCGGCTGCAGCCGTTCGACGGCTACACCGACAAGGCGTCGAGCGAAAAGAAGTTGGTGCGCAACGCTTTCCGCGATGGTGACTGCTACTTCAACTCCGGCGACGTGATGAGCCCGCAGGGCATGCGGCACGCCGCGTTCGTCGACCGGCTCGGCGACACCTTCCGGTGGAAGGGCGAGAACGTCGCCACCACGCAGGTCGAGGCGGCGGTGGCGTCGGACAAGGCCGTCGAGGAGTGCACCGTGTTCGGTGTCGAAGTGCCCAACACCGGGGGACGTGCCGGGATGGCCGCGGTCCAGTTGCGCGAGGGCGCGGAGTTCGACGGCAAGGCACTGGCCAGTGCGGTCTACGGACAACTGCCGGCCTACGCGCTGCCGCTGTTCGTCCGCGTGGTCAAGACGCTCGAGCACACCACGACGTTCAAGAGCCGCAAGGTGGAGTTGCGCGAGCAGGCCTACGGGCCCGACGTGGCGGATCCGCTGTACGTGCTCGCCGGCCGCGACGAGGGCTATGTGCCGTACTACGACGAATACCCCGGCGAGGTCGCGGCCGGTAAGCGACCGCAAGGCTGAAGCCTTGGGGGAGGCGCACCGGCCAATCGGCTCGAGCCGGTAAGCGACCGCAAGGCTGAAGCCTTGGGGGAGGCGCACCGGCCCCCGACGGAGCAGGCACTATGGACGTGTGCAGTCAACTCTGTGCGGCCGACCCGTTGCCGGGGATCGCGCGCTGGTCATGGCGATCATCAACCGCACACCCGACTCGTTCTACGACAAGGGTGCGACCTTCAGCGACGAAGCGGCCCGGTCAGCCGTGCACCGGGCCGTCGCCGAGGGTGCCGATCTCATCGACGTCGGCGGGGTCAAGGCGGGACCCGGCGAGAACGTGGACGCGGCCATGGAGATCGCCCGGCTGGTGCCGTTCATCGAATGGTTGCGGGGCGCCTACCCCGACCAGCTGATCAGTGTCGACACCTGGCGCTCCGAGGTGGCCCGACTGGCCTGCGCCGCCGGCGCCGACCTGATCAACGACACCTGGGCGGGCGTCGACCCGGCCCTGCCGGAGGTCGCCGCCGAACTCGGCGTGGGCCTGGTGTGTTCGCACACCGGTGGCGCGCAGCCGCGCACCCGCCCGTTCCGGGTGCGCTTCGGCACCACCACCCGCGGCGTGGTCGACGACGTGATCCGTCAGGTCACCGGCGCCGCCGAGCGCGCGGTCGCCGCCGGAGTGGCCCCCGACCGGGTATTGATCGACCCGACGCACGACATGGGCAAGAACACCTTCCACGGGTTGGTCCTGTTGCGCCACGTGAGCGAACTTGTTAATACCGGATGGCCCGTGCTCATGGCTTTGAGCAACAAGGACTTCGTCGGGGAGACTCTGGGTGTGGAACTGACCGAACGGCTTGAGGGGACACTGGCAGCCACCGCGTTGGCAGCGGCCGCCGGCGTGCGGGTATTTCGGGTGCATCAGGTTGCCGCGACGCGACGGGTGCTGGAAATGGTCGCCTCGATCCAGGGCATCCGGCCGCCGGCGCGCACCGTGAGAGGACTGGCATGACGGCATCCGACCTGGTCGCCGGGGAGCTGACCAGCAGTGAGGCCGCCGCGGCGCGGCAGTGGCTGCAGCGTCGCAGCTGGAGCCGTCCCACCTGGACGATCAAGCAGCTGGAAGAGGCCAAGGGCGGGCGAACCGTCTCGGTCGTGCTGCCGGCCCTCGACGAGCAACAAACCATCGCCTCGGTGGTCGGCAGCATCTCGCCGCTGGTCCGCGATTCCGGGGGGCTGGTCGACGAGCTGATCGTGCTGGACTCCGGCTCCACCGACGAGACCGAGATCCGCGCGATCGCGGCCGGCGCCCGCGTCGTCAGCCGTGAACAGGCGTTGCCCGAGGTCGCGACCCGGCCGGGCAAGGGTGAGGCGTTGTGGCGTTCGCTGGCCGCGACCAGCGGCGACATCGTGGTGTTCGTCGACTCCGACCTGATCAACCCGCACCCGATGTTCGTGCCGTGGCTGCTGGGTCCGCTGCTGATCGGCGACGGCATTCACCTGGTCAAAAGCTTCTACCGCCGACCGCTGAACGTCAGCGAGGCGGGTGACCCGTCCATCCGCGGCGGAGACGCCGCGAACGGCGGCGGGCGGGTCACCGAGCTGGTGGCCCGGCCTTTGCTGGCGGCGCTGCGGCCGGAGCTGGGCTGCGTGCTACAGCCCCTCGGTGGCGAATACGCGGCCACCCGCGAATTGCTGACCTCCCTGCCGTTCGCCCCGGGCTACGGCGTCGAGATCGGCCTGCTGGTCGACACCTTCGACCGGCTGGGCCTGGACGCGATCGCGCAGGTCAACCTCGGTGTGCGGGCGCACCGCAACCGGCCGCTGGCCGAGCTGGGCGCGATGAGCCGTCAGGTCATCGCGACCCTGCTGTCGCGTTGCGGCATCCCCGACTCCGGGGTCGGGCTGACGCAGTTCTTCGCCGACGGCGAGGGGTACACCCAGCACACCCGGCCGGTGTCGCTGGCCGACCGGCCGCCGATGAACGGGGTGAGGCCCCAATAGGGCCCACGCTCGCCGTCCTGTCGGCGGCATAGGGCACTATCGATTCCGTGGCGTTGGTCTTGCTCTACATCGTGGTGTTGGTGCTGGTGGCGATCGTGCTGTTCGGCGCGGCGAGCCTGCTGTTCGGGCGTGGTGAGCAGCTGCCGCCCCTGCCGCGGGGGACCACGGCGACGGTGCTGCCCGCCTACGGTGTCACCGGCTCCGACGTCGACGCGGTCAAGTTCACCCAGGTGCTGCGGGGTTACAAGACCAGCGAGGTCGACTGGGTGCTGGACCGGTTGGCCCGCGAGCTCGAGGCGCTGCGGGGTCAGCTGGCGGCGGTCAGTGCGGCCGCAACAGCAGCGCATCGCGAGGCCGTCGACGCGGCCGACGGCGAGGACACCCCGGGCGGGGATCCGGCGTGACCGACGACGGGCGGACTCGCTGCAGCTGGGCGGTGGGCCGGCCCGGGCCCGACTTCGACATGTACCGCAACTATCACGACCAGGAGTGGGGCCGGCCGCTGCGTGGCGGGGTGGCACTGTTCGAGCGGATGAGCCTGGAGGCCTTTCAGAGCGGCCTGTCCTGGTTGACGATCCTGCGCAAGCGGGACAATTTCCGCCGTGCCTTCGCCGGGTTCGACGCCGAAAAGGTGGCGCGCTTTACCGAGGCCGATGTGCAGCGGCTGATGGCCGACTCCGGCATCGTCCGCAACCGGGCCAAGATCGACGCGACGATTGCCAACGCGCGGGCGGTGGCCGAATTGGGATCGGCGGAAGACCTGTCCGACCTGCTGTGGTCGTTCGCGCCGCCGTCGCGGCCGCGTCCCGCCTCCGAATCCGAAATCCCTTCCGCTACCGATGAATCCAAGGCCATGGCGAAGGAACTCAAACGCCGCGGTTTCCGGTTCGTGGGCCCCACCACCGCGTACGCGCTGATGCAGGCGACCGGGATGGTCGACGACCACGTCCGTGATTGCTGGGTTCCCTCGCCACGATGAGGGGTCGGGCGACAAGCCCGGCAAACCACGCGCGAACCCCCGCGGAGGGCGCTACGGACGGGTCTTGTGCATTTAGTGAGCCGAATAGGGAACAATGGGGGGGTGATTTGGCAGTTCAAAGTCGGGTATGGCTGGAAATCCGCTGGCGGGACTAGCTCGCTGCCGACCAGGCTCGCGAGGACGGGCCAACTCGAATCTGGAGGGAGCACTCGATGGCGGCGATGAAGCCCCGGACCGGAGACGGTCCTCTCGAAGCGACTAAGGAGGGGCGCGGCATCGTAATGCGGGTACCACTTGAAGGTGGTGGCCGTCTCGTCGTCGAGTTGACGCCCGACGAGGCCGCTGCCCTGGGTGACGAACTCAAGGGCGTCACCAGCTAAGTCCCCCGGGTGTCGGGGGCAGCTAAGAACACACCTTTCGGTAGATCTCCAGGGTCTGCTCAGCGACATGCGCCCAGGAGAATTCCTCGATGCAACGACGCCGTCCGGCGCGTCCGTAGCGCTGCGCCTTCGCCGGGTCCGCGACGAGTTCATTGACCGCTTTTGCCAATCCCGCCCGGTAAGCCCCGGCGTCGTCGGGGTCGTAATGCACCAGCGATCCGGTGACTCCGTCGACGACCACCTCCGGAATTCCGCCGACGTCGGAGGCCACCACCGCGGTCGCGCAGGCCATCGCCTCCAGGTTGACGATGCCCAACGGCTCGTACACCGATGAGCACACGAAAACCGTCGCCGCCGAGAGTATTTCGCGCAATTCCGCGACGGGAAGCATTTCCTGGATCCAGAACACGCCCGAGCGGACGCGGGCGAGCCCGTCCACGGCGGTGCGTACCTCGTCGGCGATCTCCGGGGTATCGGGAGCGCCGGCGCACAGCACCAGTTGCACGTCGGGGCTGAATTGGTGCGCGGCAGCGACCAAATGGCCGACGCCCTTCTGCCGGGTGATCCGACCGACGAAGGCCACCATCGGCCGGTTCGGATCGACGCCGAGCTCGGCCAGCACCGAGCCGGTGTCCGCCGGTCCGGCGGGATGCCACACGTCGCTGTCGACGCCATTGCGGACGACGTGCACCTGACTGGGATCCAGCGTCGGGTAGACCCGCAGCACGTCCTCGCGCATGCCCGAACTCACCGCGATCACCGCATCGGCCGCCAGCACCGCGGTGCGCTCGACCCACGACGAGATCCGGTAGCCCCCGCCGAGTTGTTCGGCCTTCCACGGCCGCAGCGGTTCCAGCGAATGCGCCGTCAGGATGTGGGGGATGTCGTAGAGCATCGCGGTGAGGTGCCCGGCCATGCCGGTGTACCAGGTATGCGAATGCACCACCGTGGCCTCGGCCGCGGCGTTAGCCATCACCAGATCCGTGGACAGCGTGGACAGCGCCGCGTTCGCGTCGCGCAGGCGCCGGTCGGGCTCGTGCGCGACGGCGCCGGGACGCGGGGCGCCCATGCAGTGCACGTCGACCGTGCACAGTCGGCGCAGTTGGGCGACGAGCTCGGTGACGTGTACGCCGGCTCCCCCGTAGACGTCTGGTGGGTACTCCCGAGTCATCATTGCCACCCGCATACACCGCACCGTAGTTCGCTTGCGACGCCCCTCGCGAATCGGACGGAAAAGCGGCTGGTGAATTCCCGCGGCGACGCCACCGCGCGCCGGGCGGCACAATCGATTACGGTGAGCGGCGGCCACGTTTGCCAAACACCTTGACGGACAGCCCGTCGCAACGCCGCCCCGGGGGATTGCCCCTGGCAGCGGTTCGTGACGGCCGATAGGTTTGGAGTCATGAGGGAAGCACCCCACGTGCTGGGCATCGTCCTGGCCGGCGGTGAGGGCAAGCGGTTGTATCCGCTGACCGCGGACCGGGCCAAGCCCGCGGTTCCCTTCGGCGGCGCCTATCGCCTGATCGACTTCGTGCTGTCCAACCTCGTCAATGCCCGATACTTGCGGATCTGCGTTCTCACGCAATACAAGTCGCATTCACTTGACCGTCACATTTCGCAGAACTGGCGGCTGTCCGGTCTGGCCGGTGAGTACATCACCCCGGTGCCGGCCCAGCAGCGCCTCGGCCCGCGCTGGTACACCGGCTCCGCCGACGCGATCTACCAGTCGCTGAATCTGATCTACGACGAAGACCCGGACTACATAGTGGTTTTCGGCGCCGACCACGTGTACCGGATGGACCCCGAGCAGATGGTCCGTTTTCACATCGACAGCGGGGCCGGCGCGACGGTGGCCGGCATCCGGGTGCCGCGCGGCGAAGCCTCGGCATTCGGCTGCATCGACGCCGACGAATCCGGCCGGATCCGCAGCTTCGTCGAGAAGCCGCTGGAGCCGCCGGGCACGCCCGACGATCCGGAGACGACGTTCGCCTCGATGGGCAACTACATCTTCACCACCAAGGTGCTCGTCGACGCGATTCGCGCCGACGCCGACGACGACCACTCCGATCACGACATGGGTGGCAACATCATTCCGCGCTTGGTGGACGACGGGATGGCCGCGGTCTACGACTTCAACGACAACGAGGTGCCCGGCGCCACCGATCGCGACCGGGCCTACTGGCGCGACGTCGGGACGCTGGATGCGTTTTACGACGCGCACATGGATCTGGTGTCGGTGCACCCCGTGTTCAACCTGTACAACCGGCGCTGGCCGATTCAGGGCGCGACGGAGAACCTGGCGCCGGCGAAGTTCGTCAACGGCGGCTCCGCCCAGGAGTCTGTCGTCGGCGCGGGCAGCATCATCTCGGCGGCCTCGGTGCGCAACTCGGTGCTGTCGTCGAACGTGGTCGTCGACGACGGCGCGATCGTGGAGGGCAGCGTGATCATGCCGGGCGCCCGGGTGGGCCGTGGCGCGGTGGTGCGCCACGCGATCCTGGACAAGAACGTGGTGATCGGGCCCGGCGAAATGGTCGGGGTGGATCTGGAGAAGGACCGGGAGCGCTTCGCGATCAGCGCCGGCGGCGTGGTCGCGGTGGGCAAGGGCGTCTGGGTCTGAACTCTCGCCGCTACCAGACGTAGGGCAGCAGCCGATAGCGCACGTGCTGGGTGTACTCGCGGTATCCGGGCAACTGCTCGGTCAACAGCTTCTCTTCGTCGAGGATGCGAAAAACGATCACCGCTTGGCCCGGGATCACGAACAAAAGTCCCCAGTAGGAGCCGAGCGAAAGCGGGATACCGATCATCATGATGAAGTTGCCGACGTACATCGGGTGCCGCACATACTTGTACACGCCGCTGGATACCAGCGTCTGGCCCGATTCCACCGTGACTGTGGCTGCGGCGTAGGCATTCTGGACGATCACCAGCATGGCGATGCCGAGTCCTATCGCGACCAGCGCATCACCGAACACCGATACCCAGCCGGGCACCGATGACCAGTTCATCCGATGGTCGTAAGCACTGAACACCAGCATCGCGATCAACGCGGTAAACGCGCTGACCATCACGACCTTCTGTACGACTCTGGTCTCTGCCTTCGGTCCGGCGTGCATCCGGCGCTCGAGCGCGGCGGGGTTCGTCCGGCCGATGTAGACGGTGGGCAGGATCGTCGCCACCAGGGTGGTCGCGATGAAGGCCCAGGCTTGCCAATAGTTGAGCGTGCCCGCTGGTAGGAACAGCAGCAGGCCCAAGACGGCCAGTCCGAACACCGACGATGCCGTCGCGCGTACACCGGTGTTCATGAGCGCAGATCCCGTCGGCGAAAGGCCATGGCCCCCAAAGCAATCAGGGCCGCGTCGATGACCAGCAGCCACACCAGCGGCAGCGCGATGAAGTCGCTGCCGACCCGCGGCACGTGTGCGAAGGGCTCGAGATCCAGGACCCACTGCGGGAAGCCGGCCAGGGATCCGATCAGGTACAGGGCAATGAACGCGATCAACACGCCCCAGGCCACCGGCGTGAATCGTGGTGCCACACCGAAGATTACGACCGTCACGGCTGAGGCCAGCCAGACGGCCGGCAACTGCACGGCCGCGGTTCCGGTCACGACGGCCATCTTGGCGCCGACGTCGCCGGCCGCGATCCCGTAGAGCAGCCCGCCGGCCGCGCCGGCGACCACCATCGCCGCTGCGGACCCCAGCAGGGCTGCCGCTAAATGGCTTGCCAGCCAACGAGTTCGGGACACCGCGCCGGCCAGCGTCGTCTCGGCGCGCAGGCCGGCCTCTTCCTGGTGTGGTCGCAAGGTGAGCGAGACGGCGAAGGCCGACGCCACCATGCCCATCATGTTGAACGCCACCGCGAGGAAGGCCTCTTCCAACGCGGAGGTGCCGCCCATCCTCGCGACGATGTCGCGCGCCATGCCGCCGCCGATCTCATCGCCGATGCCGTGCGCGACGCTGCCCATCACCAGTCCGTACAGGCACAGGCCCACCGTCCACAGCAACAGGGCGCCGCGGTCCAGCCGCCAGGTCAGTCCGAACACGTTGCTCAACCACGGTGCGGCGGTGGCCGGGCCGGCGCGCTCGGCGATGAGTCCCGCTCCGACGTCGCGCCCGGCCAGCAGCCGATACGCCACCGCGGTGAGCACGATCGCGGTGACCAGATGCAGCAGCAGCACCCACCCGTGATCGCCCGCATAGGGCCGGACCTGTAGAGACCAGCCCAGCGGGGAAAACCAGGACAGCGTGCCGGAACCGGCGTCGCCGATGGCGCGCAGCGTGAACGCGGCTCCCAGCACCGCGAAGGCGGCACCGCGGGCGAATCGCGCGCTCGACGACAGCTGCGCGGTCACGGCGGCCACCGCCGTGAACACCACTCCGGAGCCGGCCAGCGCGGCGCCGAAGGCCAGCGATCCGCTGGCCGGGACGTTGGTGGACAGCAGTCCCGCCGCGCCGATCGCGCCAGTGGCGATCGAGGCCCCGAAGCTCAGGATCAGCGCCGCGGTCAGGCTGGCGTAACGTCCGACCCCGGTCGAGTCCACCAGCTCGGTGCGACCACTTTCCTCGTCGGCGCGGGTGTGCCGGATCACCGTCAGAATCACGGCCACCGCGATCAGCACATGGAACATCCCGGCTTTCCAAATGCCCACGGCGCCAAGGCTGTCGTTGTAGACCTGCCCGTAGAGGGCACGCTGCGCCGGGCTGGCCATGATGGTCGCCGCGAACCCGGCCCGGGCGGCTTGGCTGGGATAGACCTTCTCGATGCTGCCGATGTAGACCGTCGCCAACGGAAGCGACAGCAGCAGAATCCACAGTGGCAGCGAGATCCGGTCGCGGCGCAGATACAGCCGCAGCATGCCCAGTGTTCCGGTGAAGTTCGAACTGCGTTGCAGAGCAGGACGTTCCAGCGTTGCGATGCTCATGATGCCGAGACCTTCTTTTCGCTGCGGCCGGTGTTGTAGTGGCGCAGGAAGAGCTCCTCGAGCGTCGGTGGCTGGCTGACCAGGCTGCGCACGCCGGCGTCGCCCAGCACCCGGATGAGTTCCCCGAGGCTTTCGCTGTCGACCTGTGCGCGCAACGTGTTGCCCTCGACGCTGACATCCTCAACACCCTTGATCCGACTGAGATCACCAGGGCCACGGATCATTTCGGCTTTGATGGAGGTGCGGCTGAGATGCCGCATCGAGTCCAGTGAACCGCTTTCGATGGTCCGGCCGGCCCGGATGATCGTCACCGTCTGGCACAGCGCTTCGGTTTCGGCCAGGATGTGGCTGGACAACAGGACCGTCACGCCACGGTCGCGGGCCTCGGCGACACACTGCTGAAAGATGTTCTCCATCAACGGGTCCAGGCCACTGCTGGGTTCGTCCAACAGCAGCAGGCTGGCCCGCGACGAGAAGGCCGAAATCAGGGAGACCTTCTGTCGGTTGCCCTTGGAGTAGGTGCGCGACTTCTTGGTGGGGTCGAGGTCGAAGCGCTCGATCAGCTCCCGGCGCCGGGCGTCGTCGATGCCGCCGCGCATGCGGGCCAGCAGATCGATGGTCTCACCACCGGTCAGCGACGGCCACAGCGTGACGTCGCCTGGCACATAAGCGATTTGACGGTGCAGTTCGACGGCATCGGACCACGGGTCGCCGCCTAACAGTCGCACGCTGCCGCTGTCGGCCTTCACCAGGCCCAACAGGATGCGGATGGTGGTGGACTTGCCGGCGCCGTTGGGACCGAGAAAGCCGTGCACTTCACCTCGACGCACCGTCAGGTCGAGGCCGTCCAGCGCCCGTGCCGCACCGAAGTTCTTGGTGAGGTCCCGGATTTCGATGGGCGCGACGCTATCAACTGCCATGGGATTCTCCTTGATCATCGGCGGCCAGGAATGCGTCATACATGGTGCGGTCCACCATCAGGCCCTCGGTGTAGAGCTCGAGGGCCGGCAGCACCATATCGCGGGCATAGTCGCGCAGGACTGCCCGCAAATCCGTTGGGTTGTCGTGCATTTGGATGTAGAGCAAGAATGCTCCACCGTTGTTCATGCCCAGGTATCTGGCTCGGGCCTTCGGGTCGCGGCTGGGCTTGATCAGGCCGTTGCGCACCCCTTCGTCGAGGTATTGCTCGGTGTTGTCGATCATCTGTTGCCACAACTTCTTTGCCAGCTCGCCACCGGACTGCATGCTGCGCACCAGGTAGGCCATCATCGGCGCATAGGACTCGATCTCGGCCAGCTGCCCCAGCCAGGTGGCCGGATCGTTGGTCTGCATTGCTTCGGATTTGCTTACGCGGACCTCTTCGGCGACGAAGTCGTCGCACGCCTTGCGCAGGCCGTCCTTGGATCCGAAGTGATGAATGACCAGTGCGGCGCTCACCCCCGCGGCCTCGGCGATGCTGCGCAGTCCCACGCCGAAGCCGTGCTGGCCGAATTGCTCGATCGCGGCATCGCGGATCCGGGCGGCCGCGGTCAGGTCGGCTGAACGCATGTTCAGTAGATTAAACGCGCGTTCAGTCGACGGTCAAGGGGGCGCCGCGTCAGGGATGCGTAAAAGAAACAGTGCGATGCCGGGCCTGGAGGTGCGACGCAGTGCCCGGGCAGCCGGGCACGCAGCGCCGAGCGCCCGGCCGGCCGGGCAGTCGCGCCTAGAAGGGCGGGCTAGTCGCGGACCGCGGCCAGCATGCCGTCACCCAGCGGCACCAGCGCGGGCGTCAGCCGCTCGTCCTCGGCGATCAGACGGGCCGCCTCCCGGACCGCGACCACTTCGGCGTCGCGGGCCGCGGGATCGCCGGCCCGCCCGCCCAGCGCCGAGCCGTGCACGACGATGATCCCGCCGGATCGCAGCAGCCGCACGCCTTCGACGACGTAATCGGGCTGGTCGATCGGGTCGGCGTCGACGAACACCAGGTCATAGGACTCGTCGGCGAGCCGGGTGAGCACCTCCTGGGCGCGGCCGCTGATCAGCCGGGTGCGTGACGGTCCGATGCCGGCTTCGGAGAACGCCTGCTTGGCCAGCCGCAAATACTCGGGCTCGATATCGATCGTGGTCAGTACGCCGTCGTCGCTCATCCCCGACAGCAACCAGAGTCCGCTGACCCCGGCGCCGGTGCCCACCTCGGCCACGGCCTTGCCGCCGCTGAGCTTGGTCAGCAGGCTCAACAGCGCCCCCACCGCGGGCGTGACCGCGCCGGCGCCGATGTCGACGGAGCGTTCCCGGGCGGCGGCCAGAATCGCGTCCTCGGAGATCGACCCTTCCGCGTGCGCGGAGAGCGATTCGGCCCGACTGGGGGCCGCCTGGCCGGGGGTTTCTTCCTCGGTGCCGTCCATGCCCGCAGCGTATTGCATCCGCACGCGCAGTCCGTCAGGCGCGCGGCGAATCGAAGCGTTTCCGACACGCCCGGCGACACCGCGACGGCGTAAGTCACTCCACTGCGGGTATGCCCTGCGTGTGGCAGGTAACGATAAGGTTTCTCAGCCAAACCTCAGATTGCTCCTATGCCGCGCATACGCCGGTAGGCGACGGTGACGGTATGGAACGTGGAGGACGTTGGGCGGGGAATACAGATTGGCAACTGCGTGTTGCCGATGACGAACTGCCCCTTTCGGGCAGGACACATTATTCGGAGGATTCGATCAACACCACTCTCTTGAGCCCGAACACGATGTCGCACGCCCAGGAACTCCCGGACGACGAATGGGTTGAACCGGCCGACGGCCTGCAGGGCACCGCAGTGTTCGACGCGACCGGGGACAAGACGACCATGCCGTCGTGGGACGAGTTGGTGCGTCAGCACGCCGACCGGGTGTACCGCCTGGCTTACCGGCTCTCGGGTAATCAGCAAGACGCCGAGGACTTGACCCAGGAGACATTCATCCGGGTCTTCCGGTCGGTGCAGAACTATCAGCCCGGAACCTTCGAGGGCTGGCTGCACCGCATCACCACGAATTTGTTCCTTGACATGGTGCGCCGGCGTGCCCGCATCCGGATGGAAGCGTTGCCGGAGGACTACGACCGGGTCCCGGCCGACGAGCCGAACCCGGAGCAGATCTACCACGACGCGCGCCTGGGACCTGACCTGCAGGCCGCGCTGGACTCGCTGCCCCCGGAGTTTCGCGCCGCCGTGGTGCTGTGCGACATCGAGGGCCTGTCCTATGAGGAGATCGGCGCCACTCTGGGCGTCAAGCTGGGTACTGTCCGCAGCCGGATCCACCGCGGACGTCAGGCGTTGCGCGACTATCTGGCCGCGCATTCCGAGCCGGAAACCCACGCCCAATCGGCTTAGAAAATGGCTGGGCCGGTTCACCGCACGACCCGCGGGCCGAGAATCGTGCGATTTCGCACGATGCATATCGGTGCGGGGCACCTTGTCGCGCTACATTCGAGGGGTACGTGGCAGCGAAAGGGGCTGGTGATGGCCGACCGGGGACATGTGTTCCGCCGCGCGTTCTCCTGGCTTCCCGCGCAGTTCGCCTCTCAGAGCGACGCGCCGGTCGGCGCGCCACGGCAATTCGGCTCCACCGAGCACCTGTCCGTCGAAGCGATCGCCGCGTTTGTCGACGGTGAGCTGCGGATGAATGCTCACCTGCGAGCGGCCCATCATCTGTCGCTGTGCCCGCAATGCGCGTCCGAGGTCGACGACCAGAGCCGGGCGCGCGCCGCTTTGCGCGATTCCCACCCGATCCGCATCCCCAGCACCCTGCTCGGGATGCTCTCGGAGATTCCGCATTACCCGCCCGACGACACGCCATCGCAGGCGACCGACCGTTTCGCTGATCGCAATGTGCGCGACCAGCGTAAGCGCCGGTAGCACTCGGGTTGCCCCAGCTCGTGGGTTCATGCCGACCGCTCAGCAACCGTGGATACTAGGGTGGACACGGACAATTCTGTGCCTGGTGCTCGCCCTGGACAGGGGCCGGCGTGCGAGGCCGGTTTCGAGCATCAAGTAGAGGATTCATGACCTCCGACCAAGGCTTCTACCAGGGGCAAGACGGCGGCGACAACGGAGCCAACCGCCTGGCGCCGCGTCCCATTTCCCGGCCACCGGTCGACCCCGCGGCGCGTCAGGCCTTCGGTCGCCCGGATGGTCTACAGGGATCCTTCGTCGCGGAGCGGGTACGCCCCTCTAAGTACCGGGACCAAGTCGAGTTCAGCCCGCACGACCAGCGTCGCGACCCGGTGCTGGAGGAGGCGTTCAGCAAGCCGGTCGGCGGCAGCACCGAGACATTGCAGCGCCACCCGATCGACGCCAGCGCGCTGGCCGCCGAGCAGAACGGCTTCGACGAGGACGAGGCGGACGATCCGTGGCGGGACCCGGGCGCCGCGGCGGCGTTGGGGACCCCGGCCGTCACCCAGACCACGGCGCCCACGCCGTCGGGATACACCGGCAAGCTCGGCGTTCGCGACGTGTTGTTCGGCAAGAAGGTGTCCTACCTGGCGCTGGCCGTCCTGTTCGTCATCGCGCTGGTGATCGGCGCCATCGGCGGGCTGATCGGCAACAAGACGGCCGAGGTCGTCGAGGCCTTCACCACCTCCAAGGTGACGCTGGCGACCAACAACAACACCGAAGAACCGGCGGGCCGCTTCGCCAAAGTGGCGGCCGCGACCGCCAACTCGGTGGTGACCATCGAGTCGAAGAGCGAACAAGAAGGCATGCAGGGCTCCGGTGTGGTCATCGACGGCCGCGGCTACATCGTCACGAACAACCACGTGATCTCCGAGGCAGCCAACAACCCCAGCCAGTTCAAGACGACCGTGGTGTTCAACGACGGTAAGGAAGTGCCCGCCAACCTGGTCGGTCGCGACCCCAAGACCGACCTGGCTGTGCTCAAGGTCGACAACGTCGACAACCTGAGCGTGGCGCGGCTCGGCGACTCCGACAAGGTGCGCGTCGGCGACGAGGTGATCGCCGCGGGTGCGCCGCTGGGCCTGCGCAGCACCGTGACGCACGGCATCATCAGCGCCCTGCACCGTCCGGTCCCGTTGTCGGGGGAGGGGTCTGACACCGACACCGTCATCGACGCCCTGCAGACGGACGCGTCGATCAACCACGGCAACTCCGGTGGTCCGCTGATCGACATGGACTCTCAGGTGATCGGTATCGACACCGCCGGAAAGTCGTTGTCCGACAGCGCAAGTGGCCTTGGCTTCGCGATCCCGGTGAACGAGGTCAAGTCGGTGGCGCAGACGCTGATCAAAGACGGCAAGATCGTGCACCCGACGCTGGGCGTCAGCACCCGGTCGGTGAGCAACTCGATCGCCGCCGGTGCCCAGGTCGCCAACGTCAAGGCGGGCAGCCCCGCGCAAAAGGGCGGCATCCTGGAAAACGACGTCATCGTCAAGGTCGGTAGCCGCAAGGTCGCCGACGCCGACGAGTTCGTGGTCGCCGTGCGCCAGCTGACCATCGGGCAAGACGCCCCGGTCGAGGTGGTCCGCGATGGGCGCAACGTCACCCTGACCGTCAAACCCGATGCCGACAGCGGCTGATGTTCGCCAACGTCGGCTGGGGGGAGATGCTTGTCCTCGTCGTGGTCGGGCTGGTAATCCTTGGCCCGGAACGGCTTCCGGGCGCGATCCGCTGGACGTCGAACGCCCTGCGTCAGGCCCGCGACTACCTCAGCGGTGTCACCAGCCAGCTGCGTGAGGACATCGGCCCCGAATTCGACGACCTGCGCGGCCCGCTGAGCGAGCTGCAGAAGCTGCGCGGCATGACGCCGCGCGCGGCGCTGACCAAGCACCTGCTGGACGGCGACGATTCGTTCCTCACCGGCAATTTCGAGCGGCCCGTCAACGGAACTCCGCCGCCGGCCCCGCCCCCGGCGCCGAATGGCAACCCGACATTCGGCGTTGGGCAACACGGTCCGGCGCCGTTCGACAGCGACGCCACCTAACGGCCCCGCGAGCGTAAGCACACTGCGAATTCCGCGACCATAAATCGCAGCCCGCTTACGCTCGCGGCGATCAGGCCTACTTCCGCATCGGGTCCAGCCCCAGCGACACGCCTGCCAAGCCGCGCTTGCGCGCCGACAGCTTCTCGGCGACGCTGCGCAGCTCCTTGCCCACCGGCGAATCGGGCGCGCTCAGCACGATCGGCACACCGGAATCGCCGGCAGCGACCAGCGCCGGGTCCAGCGGGATCTGACCCAGCAGCGGTACGTCGGCGCCCACCGCGCGGGACAGCCGCTCGGCCACCTGCGCGCCGCCGCCCTCGCCGAACACCTGCATGGTGGAGCCGTCCGGCAGCACCAGCCCCGACATGTTCTCCACCACGCCGACGATGCGCTGGCGGGTCTGCAGCGCGATGCTGCCGGCCCGCTCGGCGACCTCGGCCGCGGCCAGCTGCGGCGTGGTGACAACCAGGATTTCCGCGTTGGGGATCAGCTGGGCCACCGAGATGGCGATGTCGCCGGTGCCGGGCGGCAGGTCGAGCAGCAATACGTCCAGGTCGCCCCAGTAGACGTCGGCCAGGAACTGCTGCAGCGCGCGGTGCAGCATCGGACCGCGCCACACCACCGGGGCGTTGCCCTCGGTGAACTGGGCGATCGAGATCACCTTCACCTCGTGGGCGATCGGCGGCAGAATCATCGACTCGACCTGGGTGGGCCGGTCGGTCGTGCCCATCATCCGGGGGACGGAATGGCCGTGGATATCGGCGTCCAGCACCCCGACCGACAGGCCGCGCGCGGCCATCGCGGCGGCCAGGTTGACCGTCACGCTCGACTTCCCCACGCCGCCCTTGCCGGACGCGACCGCGTAGACCCGGGTCAGCGAGCTGGGCTGGGCGAACGGAATGACGGGCTCGCCGGCCCCAGAATTCGGGCCGCGCAGCTGCTTGCGCAGCTCGGTGCGCTGCTCGTCGTTCATCACGTCCAGGCTGACTTTCACCGCCCCGGTGCCCGGGACGTCGGCGACGGCCTGGCCGACCCGATCGCTGATCTCGGTCTTCTTCGGGCAGGCGGCGGTGGTCAGGTAGATCTCGACGTGCACGCCGCCGTCGGAGGCGACGTCGATGCTCTTGACCATCCCGAGTTCGGTGATGGGACGCCGCAATTCGGGGTCGATCACCTTGCCCAGTGCGGTGCGGATAGCTGCGTTCAGATCGGCTTGCGAACCAGGGGGGTCGTGACGAGACATCACCGCCGAGTGTAGGCGGCTCGCATTTCGCGCTGCTGGCAGGCGGGTCAGTGCGTCGGCGCGGGTGCCTGCGCCGGGGTGGCCGGCTTCGGCGCGGGTGCCGGGCTGGGCGTTGCGGCTGCCGGGTTCGGCGCGGCGGCCGGGGGCGGAGCACTCGGCGGCACGGCCTGCGGGTCCGGAGGTGGTGGCGCGGCCGGCGGTTGCGCCCACGGGGGCGTCCAGGGCGGCGGCGCGTTCGGCGGTGGCGGCGGGGCCGGCGGCGCGTTCGGCGGTGGCGGGGGGGGCGGGGGCGCACACGGGCGTGGGACCCCCCGCGGGGGGGGGTGGGGGGTGGTGGAGAATCCCCTGGATCCGGGGCTTTTGCCCCACG
>NZ_FXEG02000006.1 GCF_900176255.2 Mycobacterium ahvazicum | reverse complement strand
GTCAGACCCCTGACACACGTCCTACACATGCGTACGGATTAGCAGACCTACCCGGTCGGTAGTACACATGTAACTTACGTGCCTACCAGCGGCAGCGAACGGTTTCACAGTTCCCGTTACAGATAAGCCGTCAGGCCACAGACACAATCCCTGTCGAACTCACCGATACCGAAGCTGCTCTATATCAGCGGCTCAACGCCTACCACCATGAACATGGTCGCGAACTGCAGCTCGAACAGGAACATCTGCCGAAACCACTGGTAGACGACGTCATCCGGGAATCGACAGTGGCTTCAGCAGATCTGCCCACATAGCGCCGCGGCAGCGAAGGAACCTTGCGTCGACAGACTGTGCGCGTAGTGGTTGTCGAACGTGATGGTGACCGGCCTGTCCTCGCCCATCATCGACAGCCAAGACCAAGACCAAGACACACCCGAATACGTCCTGCGCGTGCCAGCGATAATGAAAGAGGTTGTGCACGTAAATATTTGAGTGCTGATGGATAATCGTCATTATCCATGAACAAGAACGCCGTCTTCGGCAGATGAATCAGCGACGTTTCAAGCGTGGGCAACTCTGGCGGGACACTGAGGGTCGACGAGCTAATCGCTTGCCGCACAACGGCCTTCTAGTTGACAAGAAAAACTATCTTCAGTAGCAGCCGCCATAGTGTCGACCCCAATCACTCTCAGCAGCAGCGCGTTCACATACGACTCAGACGACGCGGTACCGGAGCCCATAGTTGCACCCACGGCCGTGATCCTCGCTCAGAGCGGGGCTGCCATCGTCGCGCCGCCGGCTCCTGCGACCTCAGCGGTACGGGCTCATCTGATCGAGGACCTGCGCCGCGATGTCCACGATCGCTTGCGCCTTGACTACATCCTCGCGCCACCGCCTTCGTCGCCACTTACGGCCACCCTATCGACGTCGTGCATGTGTCCGACGAGCAGTATGGAAGCAGTCTTGCCGCCGCCGCTTGCCACCCGAATCCGTCAGAACGCTAATCGGATTTGGGGGCTAGCATTCGCGCCAGCTAATTGAGACCCGGCTCGGCGACACCCAACGGATACCGGCGTCTAATGGTGTGCGGTAAATGTCACGGGCAACCGGTCGATCATGTAAAGATTGCCGCCGCTCCAAAGCCGGGTGAACGGCTCCTCGGTGTTCAGACTCAAATCGGGGAGCTCGGCCAGCACGATACGCAGTGTGGTTTGCAATTCCTGTCGGGCGAGTTGGGCACCCACGCAGGTGTGGATGCCGAACCCGAACCCGAGGTGCGGGTTCCTTGAGCGGTCGACATCGAGCGATTCGGGATGATCGAACACAGCTGGATCCCTATTGGCGGCAGCGTAATTGAGCATCACCTCCGACCCTTGCGGAATCGCGACACCGCCCACCTCGACGTCGCGGGTGGTTTGGCGGAAGAACCCATGCAGTGGGGTGTCCAGGCGCAGGGTTTCTTCGATCATCTTCGGAACAAGATCGGCGTGGTCGGCTAAACGTTGGCGCAGCTGTGGATCAGAGGCCACATGCAACAGCATGCTGCTCATTGTCGATGAGGTGGTGTGGTGCCCGGCGATCAAGAATCCAATGAGTAGGTTAACGATCTCGGCGTCTTCGAGCAGGCGGCCACCGTCGGTTCCATCCACGGTGCCAATGCCCAAACGGGTCAGGAAGTCGTCGCGCGGATGCACACGGCGATGATTGACCTCGTTGAGGCAGAACGCTGCGAAATCGCCGAGGGCTTCGGCCACCGCCGCCGGGTCGCCGGTGGCATCGAAGGCAGCGAGGGCGATGCGGCGGATCTCCTTGGCTCGCTCGGGCTCGTGGATGCCGATGAGCTCGCAGATGCTCAGCACCGGAAGCGGATCGGTCAGTTCAGTCACCAGGTCAGCGTGGCCACGTCCGGCGAACGCGCCGATGAGGGTGTGAATGTGTTGCTCGAGGCTCTCGGCGAAAGACTGGTAGGTGCTGCGCCTCAACACTTCTCGATACAAGCCGCGCCAGAAATCGTGCTCGGGCGGATCAAATTCGATGGCTGCCACCCGGAACGGAGCCTTGGGTAGCATCATGCCGCCGGCCGAGCTGAAGTCCTCCCAGTGAGACGCGGCGTCCTTGACATCATCGTAGCCAGCCAGCATGTAAAAGCTGCCGAGCGCGGCGCTGTGAGCCACCGCGCAGCCAGAGTGCAGTTGCGGATACAGCTTCCACATCTCCTCAACAGTGGATTCGTGGTGGTTGAACTGGCCCATCTCCATCGGACAGCTGCTGGTCTCAAGCATTCGACTATCCCTTCGGCTTCTCGTGCGGGACCACAACTAACGACCACCGTGTGGATGTCGTCGGGATGAGCCCGCTTCCGATCGATGAGGCCGGCAACGGGTGCTGTTAAGTGCGTTGGGCTGTTGGTGCCAATACGGGTGGCCCTGAGCGCGCCACGGGAAATAGCCATCGTCGAGCCATGGATTTGCACCCTCACCCCGCCATTCGATCGAGCCTCTGCGCCCTCGGCCGTGCGTCGCACCCCGCTGCGCAGTCAGATGTGCGATACGACAAGCGCCGGAAAAACACGTGTCGACCCCATCTGCAGGGTTGACACCGCCCTCGAACGATCCGCGGCCACCGGTCACGACAATCACATTGCTCAGACTGTATGCAGTATTCGGCGAGCTGGTCAAGATCTCAGTCAGCGCCTCTCGGCAGGTACACACGGCTATACGATCACAACGGGTACTTTGAGCGCACTTGATTCATGGTGATGGCTCGAATGCGGGCCGACGGAGCGTCAGTTACCCTCAGTTGTTCTGTATGCAGACGCGTGCCTAGTATTCGTTACCAATGAATGACGGGGACTTTGATTTAGTGGCTGTGAGGGTCACGGCCATCCCTCGCCCAGCCGGGGGCCGCATTTCATGTTTCGATGATTGATCGTCTGACATTTCGATGGACGAAGGTGTCGTCCGTGCGTGTCGGTCCCCCGCACGCTCGCCACCGACGGCGCTGGCTGTCGTCGTCGGGAGCGCCTCGCCTCGTTTTATGCGCAGCACCGCTTCTCCTATCTGTATACATACAGACCGATACTGGGACGGGCCAACCATGGCAATCGGGCCTTGACACGGTGCGGAGCCTGCCTCTTTGTATGACCGCGCTTGCAACTCCGCTTGAAGCTGCATACAGTTTTTCTTCGAGTAGGAGAGGGAGAACTGAACAATGCTCGTGGACGACGGTCGCGCAGCTTCACCGCCAGGAGACGCCATAGTGTGGACCCCGTCTGCGGCTGTGCGCCGTGATTGCGGCCTGGCGGACTACCTTGAGTGGCTTGAGGTGCGCACAGGCCGGCACTTCGGCTCGTATCGCGCCCTGTGGCAGTGGTCGGTCGACGAACTCGACGAGTTCTGGACATCTATCGACGGTTTCGAGGGACTGGGCCTTGTCGAGGGCGGCCACCCGGCGCTGGTCCAGGCGGTGATGCCGGGGGCGCATTGGTTTCCCGGTGCCAGCATCAACTACGCCGAGCAGATCTTCCGCCGCGCGCTCGGACCTGATGAACACGCCCTGATTTGCGTATCCGAAGACTCGGTCAACCGAGTTTCGTGGCGTGAGCTACGCCGGCAGGTGGGCTCTCTGGCGGCCACCTTACGCAGTTGGGGCGTCACCAAAGGTGATCGCGTGGTGGGATATCTGCCCAACACCGCCGAGGCGATCGTCGCGTTCCTCGCTTGCGCCTCCATCGGCGCGATTTGGTCAGTGTGCTCACCAGAATTCGGCACCGCCGCAGTGTTGAACCGATTCGGGCAACTCCGACCGAAGGTGCTCATCGGCGCAACACAGTATTCCTACGGCGGCAAGCCGCGCAACCGCGTCCACGAATTGCGCCATATCGCCTCATCACTGGACACCGTTGAACAGGTTATTACCGTCGGCGGCATCGGCGACGGAGATCTTGACCGGGCCGTAACAGACTGGACTGACACGATCCTCGGCGAGGAGCCGATCGAATTCGAAGAGGTCGACTTCGACGACCCGTTGTGGGTGTTGTTCTCCTCAGGCACGACCGGACTGCCCAAAGGAATCGTCCACGGCCACGGTGGCATCGTTCTGGAACACCTCAAAACCTTGCGGCTGCATTGTGACCTGCGTGCCGCAGACCGATTTCTCTTCGTCGGATCGACCAGTTGGATGGTGTGGAATCTGATGGTCTCTGGCCTGTTGATCGGCGCCACACTGGTAGTGGTCGATGGCAGTCCGGCTCACCCGGACCTGGACCGTATCTGGCGGCTAGTGGCCGAGGAACAGGTCGCCGTGCTCGGGCTCGGCGCCGGACTGATCAAGTCCTACATGGCAGCCGAGCAACAACCGGGACAAACGTTTGACCTCTCCAGGCTACGGACGCTGACCGTCACCGGATCCCCGCTGGGCCCGGAGGGATTTTTCTGGGTGCGCGACAACGTCAATACGAATACCTGGCTGGCCTCGTGTAGCGGGGGTACCGATATCTGTTCAGCATTCGTTGGCGGCGTACCGCTACTACCGGTGCGGGCCGGGCGCATCCAGGCGCCCAGCCTTGGGGTGGCGGTGGCGGCCTGGAACCCTGACGGCAATCCCGTAATTGGGGAGCCCGCAGAACTGGTGGTCACCAAGCCCATGCCATCCATGCCGCTGTATTTCTGGAACGACCCCGACGGAAAGCGTTACCGCGACGCCTATTTCCGCATGTTTCCCGGCGCGTGGCGCCACGGTGACTTCATCGAATTCGATACGGATCTCAGTTCCATCATCCATGGCCGCTCGGATTCGACGCTCAACCGGCACGGAGTCCGGATGGGATCCGCTGAAATCTATTCGGCGGTCGAACAACTCCCCGACGTGGTGGAGGCCCTAGTCGTCGGGGTCGAACTGGGCACTCAGTATTACGTTCCGCTGTTCGTTCACCTACGCGCCGGCGTCGACCCGCAGCTAGCAAAGCAGAGTATCGAGGCCGCAATTCGATTTGCTCTTTCGCCGCGCCACCTGCCCGACGAGATCGTCGTGATGCCGGGGATTCCCCACAACCGGATCGGCAAGAAACTCGAAGTTCCCGTGAAGCGAATGCTGCAGGGAAGCGAGCTAGCGCAGACGGTCGACCCGGGATCGGTTGATGACATCGACCTTCTGCGGCGCTACGAACAGTTCGCGCGCACACGCACCAACCAACCGACTCAGTCCGCAAACGCGGACCGATGAGACACCGCATTCTCACTCAGAAAAGGACATGACGTGCGTTTAGCAACCTACGACGATGGCCATGGCCCGCGCCCCGCACTTCAACGCCGCGCCGGCTCGGAGTTGATCGACATCGCAGCCCTGGCCGAATTGGCAGGAGTGAATGGCCTCGACGGCGCCAGCCCAGACATCACCTCGGTCCTACAGGCCGGCCCGGAGATGGCCCACGAGCTGCTGGGACTCTACGACAAGAACGAAGAGCGGCTGCGCGCCCTATCCGCAGTCCACCCGGTGGAGTCGGTGACACTGCTGCCGCCGGTACTTAAGCCCGAGAAGTTCATCTGCATCGGCCTGAACTATCACGACCACGCCGCCGAAACCGGCCAGTCAGCTCCCAAAGAACCGATGTTCTTCGCCAAGTTCGCCAACTCGCTGATCGGTCACGGCGCCACCATCACCCCGCCGGCCATCACGAATCAAGTCGACTACGAGGCCGAACTCGCCGTCGTTATCGGCAAGCGCGGCAATAACATCGCCGTTGATGAGGCATTGCAGTACGTCGGCGGAGTGATGGCGCTCAACGACGTCAGCGCACGCGATCTGCAGCTGGCCAACCAGCTGTGGACGGGAGGCAAGGCCATCGACACGTTCGCGCCCGCCGGACCCACGTTGGTGATCCTCGACGAGATCAACGACGTGCAGAGCCTGCCGATCAAGGCGCGAGTCAATGATGTTGTCGTGCAAGACTCCAACACCGCAAACATGATCTTTTCCGTCGCTGAACTGGTCTGCTACCTGTCGCGGATCATGACCCTGGTCCCCGGCGACATCATCGCCACGGGCACACCCGCGGGGGTTGCCCACGCGCACGGCCCAATGACGTTCCTGCACAGCGGCGACACCGTGGAGATCGACATCGCCGGAATCGGCGTACTGCGAAACCCGGTGGGAGAGCCGGTCGGCTCTTCGCCGCTCCCGCAGGAAGCGGGAGCGGCATCGTGACCTGGATCGACGGCGCCCTTCCCGACGCGGACCGACGTGCCATCGAAGACCTGATCGTCGAACATGCCTGGCTTCTCGATCATGGCCGATGGCACGATGTTGCCCAACTCTATGTCGATGACGGCACCCTCACGCTGGGCGCGCACACACTGGTCGGGCGCGACCAGTTCCACAAATGGGCCGACACACGGGCAGCCAATTCCGCACGCCAAACCCATCATCAGTGCACCAATATCCGCCTGCGGCCCGACGAAGAGGGCGCCTCGGGCACAGTGATGCTCGTGTTGCACGTTTCTGACAGCGGGCAGTCACCATACGTCGACTTCATCGGCGAATACCGCGACCGTTACGCACGAGATAACCACGGACACTGGCGCTTTGGGGCGCGGGTACTCCACCCATTGGCGGCGGCCGCAGACCAGCAACAATCAGCGACAGGAACCAACAATGCCTAACCGTGTCATCCACGCTCGACTCGACACGCTTCCCACCGAAAGCCTGGCCGGCGGGGCGCTGGTGCGCACCGCCGTACGCGGTGACCAGTCGCTGATCACCATCAACTGGTTTCACCCTGGCCACTCAGTCCAGACACCGCCGCCCCATTCCCACCCATTCGACCAGGTCAGCTTCGTCTTCTCAGGAAAGATCGGATTTGACGTCGACGGTGAAGTGTATGAAGTAGCCGCCGGCGAGGTGCTCCACATCCCGGCTGACGCGCCTCACACCGCGTGGCTCATCGGCGATGAAGTAGCTCTCAACGTCGATGTTTACGCACCCGTGCGAGACGACTACCGCCACCTCGTCGCGCACCAAGCCGATGCCTTCAACGACTAGCCCACACCCGGATCTCGGTGAGTTCAGCACCTAGTACGGGCGCAAACAACAAGCCCGCCACGGTGATCCGGGGCGGACTGTTGTTGACGCAGGATGAAGCCACTGGCACCATCGTCGGCGACATCCGAGTCGTCGACGGCCGCATCCACGCGATCGGCGACATCGGCGACCAACCCGCGGCGCGAGTCATCGACGCGACGGGCAAAGCCGTCCTGCCCGGATTCGTCGATACCCATCGCCACACCTGGCAAGGCGCTTTCCGCCTCATCGGCTTCGGCTGGGACTTCCCTACCTACCGACGCAATGTCCAGCTCACCTGGGGACCACAATTCACCCCGAACGACGCCTACATCGGTGAGCTCGTGGGCGCGCTGGCCGCCATCAACTCGGGCATCACCACCATTCGCAGCGAGTCCCACATTCAGAACAGTCCCGCCCACTCCGACGCCGTTATCTGCGCCCTGCGCGACTCCGGAATACGCGCGGTGTTCGCCCACGGCTGGCCATCGGTCGACTCCGACGCCTGGATGCTTAACAGCACCCGTCGGCACCCCCCCGACATTGTGCGGATCCGACACGAAATCCTGAGCAACGACCAAGATTTGGTGACACTGAACGCGATGCTACGCGGGCCGGACATGAGTCAACCGGATGTGGTCGTCGATGACCTTGCGATCGCGCGCAACCTGGGCGTGCGCGCCAGCATGCACATCGGTTGGCAACCGGGCGGCATCCGCCAACTTCACGACGCCGCGCTGCTGGATGCAGACCTGCTGTTCATCCACTGCTGCGACTCCACTGACGACGAGTTGCGCATGCTCGCCGATGCAGGAGCCAGCGCATCGGTAGCCTCGACCATCGAGTTGAGCATGCCGGGCCTTGGGTTACCCGCTACAGATCGACTGCTGGCTACCGGATCTCGCCCTAGTCTCAGTATCGATAGCGAAGTATGTGTCGCCGGCGACATGTTCACCGCCATGAGAGCGGCCCAGTCAGCGTCGGTGATCCACGCTGCGATGCGCCCACAACCTGGCGGGTCACCCCCACGGGCACATGATTTACTGGCGTTTGCTACGCGCGACGCTGCGGCAGCCGCCGGGTTGGCTGATCGTATCGGCACGATCACCGCTGGCAAGGATGCCGACCTGATCGTCATCGATCTGGGCTCGCCCAGTCTGGCTGCCGCAGCGTCGCGCGTAGCAAACGCCAGTAAATCACACGCCGCACGATGTCGAGATCGTCATGGTTCGCGGCGAGATCCTCAAGGATTCCGCGCTCACCCATCCCGCACTCGACGTCGTCTACCATCGCGCTGTCGCCTCGCGTGCCAGCATCCTCGGACAGCCCCAACTGTATGCAGAAAACGAGCCGATCAGGCTACTGTAGACGCTGTGATGGCACAATCTTGCCGACGAGTGGATGATCGGCCCCATCGATCCACCGCATCGAAGTCGAACCCATGACAGAGATAACGGTCGTCGCGGGCGCCGACACAGACGCTGCAGCGTCTCGTGAAGACCCTGTCAGCACCACCGCGCAAGCCTACGACACCGTGCGACGGGCGATCATCAACGCCGAACTCGCCCCCGGGGCCTTCGTGTCGCAGGTACGACTGGCCGCCCAGCTCAACATCAGCCGCACCCCGCTGCGCGAAGCGCTTCGCCGGCTGCAAAGCGAAGGCCTACTCGAGGGCGATTTCAACCGACGACTTCGCGTCGCGCCGCTGTCGGTTGATGACCTCGAACAAGTCGCGGCCATGCGCATCATGCTCGAGTCGCTCGGTGTGCAGGCCAGCGTTCCGAAACTGAACAGCGCAACCCTTGACCGGGCCGCCGCGGCGCTCAAACAGATGGACAATATTTTGACCGACCCGACATCCTATGACGCTTTTCACGTGCCTCACCGGGTGTTTCACACAGCATTGTTTAGCGCGGTGGGTCCCCGTATGCGCTCACAACTTGAAGAATTGTGGGATCACGCGGAACGCTACCGCGCTTTCTATCGCCAATCAGCCAGTGACGCAATGGTACTCGCCAACATCGCCCATGATGAGCACGCGTCCATCATGAGAACCGCCCAGCAAGGCGACGCCGTCACGTGCGGCCGGCTCATCGCCGCTCATTTGGCGCGCACAGCCTTGACCACACTGGCCAAGCTCGACCCCACTCACGATCCCATGATGATCCGCGAAGCCGTTAGCCGTGCATCAAGCAGCCGGGGCTAGCAACGACAACCCAGGCGGCCGAAAAGAGCTGGGGCCATCACGCGGGGGCCGCGGCCCCCGCGTGATGGCCCCAGGCACTGATCCGGTCGTATTTGACGACCTCCCAGTCGTCGGTAACGGTCACCGCGCCCGCGCCCAACTCAAACTGCACGCCGCCTGGGCCAGCACTATAAAAGCTGAACATCCGGTCGTTGGGATGTTTGCCGAGGTCGCGCGCGATGGGGCAACGGGCCTCCAGCGCGCGGTCATAGGCGCTGCCGACGTTGTCCATTGAAACGGTCTCGATCATGATGTGATCAAGCTTCTTGGGCAATTCCGGCACCGGCACGAACACGAACGCCAGCGAATGGTGCCTGCCGTTGCAATGGTAGAAGTTCGCGGTAACCGCCAAACCGCCCATCTCGATCTCCAGCCAATCCGACAGCTTCAGACCCAGCGCCTTGACCGCGAACGCGTCGGCAGCATCGAACTCAGCGCGCCCACCGGAGACCCAGAAAACTGCGTGACCCATACCGAGGTCGCCGGTGAGGAAACCGCCGGGCTGCAGCGGCGAGTCAAAGGGCTCATCGGCGTCCTGCAGGCCCCGCGCGATCTCAACGCGCACACCCCACGGCGCGGTTACGTAGACCATCTCCTCAACACCGCGTGCGGCTATCTCCTCGCCCGCACCAGAGATTGGGTCGAAACCGGCATCGCGCAGGCTGGCGACGGTCGCGTCGAACTCTGCGCGGTCGGCCACCAAGAACCCCGCATAACTCACATCATCGGCCGCGCCCGGCGCAACCAAGAGCCGATGGACCTTGCCATCCATTCGCCAGGTGGATGCCCGCGTGCCGGCGGGACGACCCGGTATCAAGCCGAGCACACCCGAGAGGTAGTCACCAAACGCGGTCGGGTCGGACACCTCGAGTCCCATATATCCCAGTTCCATGGATTTCCTGCTCCTCTACCTCACAACGAATCTCAGACCGACTTGGCTCGAACACAGGCGACCCGCAAACCCAAACTGCGTACAGAAGCGCACAGTATCACCGTCATCCGGACACGCTTTTCTGGATAGTCATGCAGCTCACTAGCGCGGTTGCTCTCCATTCCCTAGTTTTCTGTATCCAGCTACGGGTGGCGGGGGTGTTGAGAGGTGGCGTGCATGTCGACCACTACCCCGCCGGTCGGCGGTCGTCTGGATCCAATCCCCTTCCAAACCTGTATACAGGTTGGTCTATAGTCGGGTGCGTGTCAAACGTCACGCCCCTGCCCGTCGCCGAGTTGCGTCACACTGCGTGTTGGACGCTCGGGCTCACCGCACGACGTGCGGTGCTGCGGGGCACCGGCGTTTCTGCGCACAACGATTCGGCAGGGCTGACCAGCCAGCGAGCACAATGCGGCCGCCGGTCGGCGCGCACACCGCTGTGCGCCGATATCGACGCCAGTCCAGCTAACTCCGGTCAAGAAGGGGGCTCGATGATGAGTCTGTTGTGTGCACCGCTTCTGGCGGCGCTGCTGCGATTGCGGCCGACAGCGACCATGAGCGCAGTCGCAGGGAATGGTTTGGTGCTGTGACGGTGCTTGACGGATCGCAGTCGGATTCATCAGAGACGAGCGTGACAGGGTCCGACGCCGACGAGCAGGTGTATGACGTCGCGATTGTCGGATACGGCCCGGCCGGAGTGACCGCCGCCAATCTTGCCGGCCAACTCGGATTGCGCACCGTGGTTGTGGAACGCGATGCCGATGTCTTCCCACGTCAGCGTGCCATCTCGATCGACGCCGAGTCCTTGCGCATCATTCGTAACCTCGGCCTCTACGAGGCGGCGACGGCCACCATGCACTGTGGCACAACGATTCAATTCACCGGCCTCGATGGGAACCCGTTTCTGTCTGTACTTCCCATCCCCACGGAGCATTGCGCTGAGACGCAAGCCAATTTCTTTCACCAGCCCTGGCTGGAGGCGGTGCTGCGCGAGGGTGTGCAGCGCTGGCCCAGCGTCACCGTCAAGTGCGGCTGGGAGTACCAGGACATGGTCCAATCCGACGATATGGTCAGCCTCCGCGTGGCCAATGTCGGCACCGATGAGCACACGACGCTGCACGCTCGCTACCTGCTTGCGTGCGACGGGGGCAGCAGCGTGGTGCGCAAAGAACTCGGCGTCACCTTTGCCGGCGACTCGTATTCAGAGCAATGGATGGATGTGCAGGCCAAGGTGAAACGGCCGCTCAACCGATCACCACACTTCCAGTTCGTCTGTTTGCCTGAGCGTCCCGGCGTCAGATGCCCATGTCCCGGCGGCTACTACCGCTGGGAATGGCGTATCAACAAAGACGAAGACGCCGAGCAGCTACTCACATCCGAACGCGTCTGGCAGATTCTTGCTCAAGACGGCATCACGCCCGATGACGTGGAAATCGCCCGAATGTGGAACTACACCTTCCACGTGCGCAAGTGCCAGCAGTGGCGCGTGGGTCGGGTCATGATGGTCGGCGACGCCGCCCATGTCATGCCACCGTTCGCCGGGCAAGGATGTTCGGGAGCGTTCCGCGATGCGGCCAATCTGATGTGGAAGATCGAGGCTGTCCTGCGAGGGCGCGCCGACGCCACGCTACTCGATACATATCAGGCCGAACGAGAGCCACACCATGACGCGATGTCGGCCTCGGCGGTACGGATTGGCCGAATCGTCATGCCGCCCAATCGCATTGCTGCCCGTATGCGTGACGGCGTGCTGCGGCTGGTGCAACGACTCCCGGGCGTGGAGAAAGCGCTCAGCGTTGCCATCTTGCGCCCGGCTCCCCTCACGCAAGGATTTCTCGCACTACCCGCCAAACGGAAGAAGACCAACACGGTCGGTCATCTGATCAAAGCGGTCACTGTCGCCGAGCCTGAAGTCCATCTGGTGCCGATCGATGAAGCGCTTGGAATAGGTTGGGCCATCTTGGGTCTCAACGCCACCGCCGATGAGCTTCCCCAAGGCTTCGTTAAGGCGTGGCAACGGTTCGAGCCCCGATATCTGACTGTGCGTCCAGGGACATCGGTCGTCACCGACGGCGAGATCGGTGATCCTTCAGGTCAGTTGTGGCAATGGATGACGCGCAGTAATGCGCGGTTCGTCATCGTGCGACCCGACCGTTACGTGTACGCCACCGCCGCCACCGCACTCGATCTGCCAAGCCCCGCGCTGGAACCGGCACTGAGAGCCCCGCGGCGTCGGTAGCTGGTCGACTGCCCTACGGCGGGCCCAGCCGGCGACTCGCTTGGATGCACGCCAGCAACACTCACCCCATCGACCGGTCATCGTCTATCACGGCCCCACCCGATCCGATACGAGGCACCGAACACATGGCGACACCCCCCAACAACGCAGACGCCAACGCGCTCGCCCAAGTCCGGCATCGCAGCATGCGCTTGAGTGAAATATCAATGCACATCGCCGAAATGGGCGAAGGACCGACCGTAATTTTTCTGCACGGTTTCCCCGAGCTGTGGTACTCCTGGCGTCATCAACTAGTCGCCCTGGCCGCTGCTGGCTATCGTGCGGTGGCGCCAGATCAGCGCGGCTACGGCGGCTCGTCGGTGCCGACCGAGGTCGCCGACTACGACATCACCCACCTGACCCGCGATATCATCGATCTCATCGACAGTCTTGGCGCCAGTCGCGTCACCCTCGTCGGTCACGATTTCGGCGCACTGGTCGGCTGGGCCATCGCATTGCGACATCCCGACCGCATCGATGGCGTCGCCGCACTATCGGTGCCCTACGTGCCCCGTACACCAGTGCGGCCCACCGAATTCTTCCGACAACTGATGGGCGACGACTTCTACATGCTGTGGCTTCAACAACCCGGCGCCGCCGACTCGGCGTTCGCCGCCGACATTGAACGCGCCATCGCGGGCCGATGGGTGACCGACCGCCACGGCTGGCAGTCCGTAGCACCTCCGCCGCGTTTTCCTTGGCGCAGCGCAGAAGACCAACACGTCTACATCGACGCCTTACAGCGCAACGGCTTCACCGGGCCGCTCAACTGGTACCGGAACTTCGACCGTAACTGGGAAATACTCGCGCCATATGACGGCGCCACCATCGACTGCCCCGCGATATTCGTTGCGGGCGGCGACGATCCCGTGCTCAGATTCATGCCGCCCTCGGTGATGGACGGATACGTCACAGACTTGCAGGTTTCGGCAATTCTGCCCGGATTCAACCACTGGATCCAAGAAGAAGCACCCTCCGTGGTGAACCGTTACCTGCTCGACTTCCTGCAACGCATCCATACAGACGACACCACCACTGGCGGTAAAACACCGATCTGAGACCACGATCGAGTGCACCCACAGCTCGCGACAAACCTGTGCCGCGGACCGTCGTCGGCCATCAGCGTCATCGAATCTGGGGTTCAGCCGGGATTGCTCGATCATCCGGTGGGTCCGACTGGCCGACTGCACCGCGGCGCGGCGCGCCCTGGAGCTGGGCGGCGGCATCACGACCCAGTACACCCCGGTTCATCGCACCAGCTCACGCACCAACCTGTATGTACTCTCACAAGCGAAGCCACCGGGCACACCCCCAAGAAACTACCCGTTTACGGCATCCCTGCATGTCACAGTCGTGCGCAAAACGTACCGGCCTAAAACCTGTACACAGAATTGCCCACTGCCCTAGACTCAGCCAATCTGTTCAATAAACCGCACCGACGCCAGAGGACCGCGTTGAACGACCCGACAATGCAAGAACACACCGCCGTGTTCGCCGGGCGACGAAGCAACCCCGCCATCGCGCAGGGATCCCGACGCGCAGGATCGCGCGACGACGTCAACGCGCTCACACACAGCGCCGGAATTGTCGACCTGGTGTCACACGGCGCATCGGTGCAGCACTCGATCGCGGGCGCGCCCAAATGACGGTGGCCAGCATAGTCACCAAACCCATGCGCGCCGTGGGTGATTTCTTCATCATGGCGCTGTCCACGCTGTGGCTAGTACCGCGCC
This sequence comes from Mycobacterium ahvazicum, assembly GCF_900176255.2. Taxonomy (GTDB): domain Bacteria; phylum Actinomycetota; class Actinomycetes; order Mycobacteriales; family Mycobacteriaceae; genus Mycobacterium; species Mycobacterium ahvazicum. The sequence goes on along the minus strand of NZ_FXEG02000006.1, from coordinate 347,880 downwards.
GACCTTTTGCGCGGCGGGAACTGCTGCTGCAGTCGTGGTTTGTTGCGCGTGTGTCGATCCTTCCGACGCTGCTGCTGTCGATTCCGTTCACGGTGTTGTCGGTCTTCACCCTCAATGTGTTGCTCATCGAGTTCGGAGCCGCCGACTTTTCCGGGTCGGGTACCGCGTTAGGCGCGGTCACCCAAATCGGGCCGATTGTCACGGTGCTCGTGGTCGCGGGTGCGGGGGCCACCGCGATGTGTGCGGACCTGGGTGCCCGTACGATCCGCGAGGAGCTCGACGCGATGCGGGTACTGGGCATCAACCCGCTACAACGGCTGGTGGTCCCGCGAGTGCTGGCCGCCACCGTGGTGTCGATGATGTTGTCCGGTGTCGTCATCCTGACCGGAATCGTCGGCGGGTTCATCTTTTCGGTGTTCATCCAACACGTCACTCCGGGTGCGTTCGTCGCGGGCATGACGGTGCTGACCGGGTTGCCCGAGTTGTTCATCGCACTCATCAAGGCCGGATTATTCGGTCTGGCTGCCAGCATGATCGCCTGCTACAAAGGGATCTCGGTGGGCGGGGGCCCGGCCGGAGTGGGCAACGCGGTGAACGAGACGGTTGTCTACGCGTTCATGTCACTGTTCGTGATCAACTTGGTCACCACCGCCGTCGGCGTTAAGGCGACGCGATGAGTGTTGTTGCGCGGCAACAGATTCCGCGAACCCAACATTTTATCCGGCGGGCGCTGGGGCGCTTCGACCAATTCGCCTACCAGATTGTATTTTACCTACGCACCCTGAGTTACAGCGCCTTCGCACTGCGCGAGTACCGAATTGAGACGCTGCGTCAAGTCGCCCAAATGGGTTTGGGCACAGGCGCTTTGGCGGTCATCGGCGGCACCGTGGGCATCGTCGGGTTTCTCACCCTGTCGGCGGGCTCAATCATCACGGTGCAAGGCTACAACGCCTTGGCCGGCGTCGGGGTGGAAGCGCTCACCGGGTTCTTAGCGGCCTTCTTCAACAGCCGCGTCGTCATCCCCCTCACTTCTGTCATCGGCCTGGCGGCCACCATCGGCGCCGGAGCAACCGCCCAACTCGGCGCCATGCGCATCAACGAGGAGATCGATGCGATGGAAGTCATGGGTATCCGCGCGGTGGCCTACCTGGCTTCGACTCGCGTGGTCGCCGGCGTCGTCGTCGTCCTCCCGCTGTATTGCATCGCCTTGTTCGCCGCATTCGTCTCCGCGCGCACGTCGACCGCCCTGTTGTTCGGCCAGTCGACCGGCGTCTACGACCACTACTTTCGTACCTTTCTGAATCCGACCGATCTGCTGTGGTCGCTGCTGCAGGCCGCCGTGATGGCGGTAGTCGTCATGCTCGTGCACACTTACTACGGCTTCAACGCCACCGGCGGCCCGGCCGGAGTCGGCGAGGCCGTCGGACGTGCCGTGCGTACATCATTAGTCGTCGCGGTGCTCGTGTTGCTGATGATCTCGCTGGCCGTCTATGGCCGCACCGGAAACTTCACTCTGGCGGGGTGAGCTCGGTGCAGCATTCTGAGCGGTTCCTCAAACTGCACCCGCGGGTGTGGGTGCTGATCTTCGTGGCGGTACTCGTGCTGTTCGTCGTGCTGACCACCGCATTGTTCAATAAGAGCTTCCGCTCCACGATTCCGGTGACGCTGACCTCGGCGCGCTCGGGGCTCGTCATGGAAACCGGCGCCAAAGTCAAACTCCGCGGCGTCCAGGTCGGTGAGGTTACCTCCGTCGTCGGCGGCAACGAGCCGGTCGCACTGAAATTGGCCATCGACAGCGGTCAGCTGCGCTACATCCCCGCCAACATTGGTGCCCGAATCCGCGTCACCAGCGCCTTCGGCGCCAAATTCGTTGACCTGGTCTACCCCGAACACCCCGAGGCACGTCGATTGGCCGCCGGCGCAGTGTTGACATCGCAGAATGTGACCACCGAGGTCAACACTGTTTTCGACAACCTCACCAACCTCCTACACACCATCGACCCCGCCAAACTGAACGCCGTCCTAGGCGCGCTGTCCGAAGCGTTTCGCGGCCAGGGCCACACCATCGGCCAGGCCATCACCGACACCGATGCGGTGCTCGCAGAGCTCAACCCGCGCTACGAAACGTTCAGGCGGGACTGGCAATCCCTGAAAGGGTTCAGCGATGCCTATGGCCGTGCCGCCCCCCGCCTCATCACCACCCTTGATGCCGCCGCGACCACCAGTGCCACCGTGACCACTCAAGCCGACGCACTGGATGCGTTGCTGCTCAACACCATCGGATTCTCGCAGGCGGGCACCACGCTGCTGGCTCCCAACCTCACGCACCTGACCAACACAGTCAATATGCTGGCGCCCACCACCGAGCTGCTCAACAAATACCAGCCGACCTACACCTGCCTGCTGGTGGGCGCGAAGTTCTTCCTCGACAACGGCGGTTATGGGGCTGCCGGCGGCGACGACGGCAGGTCCCTGCTGATGGACAGCGCCCTGCTGTTTGGTCAAGATCCCTACCGTTACCCCGACAACCTTCCTATCGTCAACGCCAAAGGCGGCCCAGGCGGTAAACCCAGTTGCGGCTCGCTACCCAACGTCGACAAAGATTTCCCGGTCCGACAGCTGATCACGGATACCGGATGGGGCACCGGGATGGATATCCGGCCCAATCCCGGTATCGGGTTTCCCGGCTGGGCCAACTACCTGCCCGTCACCCGGGGGACTCCCGAACCGCCCAGCATCCGTTACTTCGGCGGCCCGGCGCCCGGGCCTATGCCCTACCCCGGCGCACCCCCCTACGGTGCGCCGCTCTACGGGCCCGACGGCACGCCGCTGTACCCCGGTGTGCCCGCACCGCCAGCCCCATCCCCACCGGCGGCACCGGGGCCATGAGACGACAAGCACACCTTCCTGCGCAGCGAAAGGTAATGCGGTGAAAGAAAATCTGGGGGGCGCCGCCTGGCGTCTGGTGATCTTCAGTGCACTGTGCCTGTTGGGCATCGTGGCGCTCGTCGTCGTGTTCGGTCAACTTCGATTCAACTCCAACGCCAGCTACGACGCCGAGTTCAGCAACGTCTCGGGGCTCGAACAAGGGAACTTTGTGCGCATCGCCGGCGTCGAAGTCGGCAAAGTCGGCCACATCAAAATCAACCCCGATGCCACCGTGCGTGTGACATTCAGTCTCGACAACAGCGTCATCCTCACCGCCGGAACCCAAGCCGTGATCCGCTACGACGATCTGATCGGCGGGCGCTACGTAGCATTGCTGGAAGGCAAATCTGACACCCACCGGCTGCGACCCGGCCAGACGATCCCGCTGTCGCGCACCGCGCCCGCACTCGACCTCGATGCGCTGATCGGCGGCTTTCGTCCCCTGTTCCGCGCTATCAACCCCGATCAGCTCAACACGCTGTCCGGCCAGCTCATCTCCGCATTCCAAGGGGAAGGCAGCGCAATCAGCTCGTTTTTCGCCCAAACGGGCGCGCTGACAACCACTTTCGCTGATCGTGACCGCCTGATCGGCCAAGTCATCACCAACCTCAACGTTGTCCTGGGATCCCTGTCGGGCCAGGCTGCCCAATTCGACAAGGCTGTCGACGCAACAGCGCAGATCGTGTCCACCCTTGCGGCCCGCAAGACCGACATCTCCAATGCCATCGCCTACGGCGACGCCGCCGCAGCACAAGTCGCCGACATGCTCGGCCAGGCGCGCGTCCCTTTTACGCAGGTCATAACCCAGACCGACCGGGTCGCCTCACTGGTCAATGGCGACCGCGCCTACTTCGACGATCTACTCAACACGTTGCCCGACACCTATAAAGCGTTGGGCCGCCAAGGACTCTATGGTGACTTCTTCAGTTTCTACCTGTGCGACCTCGTACTCAAACTCAACGGTAAAGGCGGCCAACCGGTCTATGTCAAGGTAGCCAGCCAGGCCACAGGACGGTGTACCCCCCAGTGAAACCACTCGACCAGCGCAATCCCCTCGCCGTGGGCGCTCTTGGTCTAGCGCTGACGGCAGCGATCGTCGGGACCGCCCTCGAGTACGACAAACTGCCGTTCTTCACCACCGGAACCACCTACCAGGCCTACTTCGCCGACGCCGGCGGGTTGACACCGTATGCCGCGGTGCAAGTCTCAGGGTTTCGTGCCGGGCAGGTCTCCGACATCGCGCTCGACGGCGAACGGGTCTTGGTCACTTTCCACATCAACGATGACGTACATCTCGGCGACGACAGCGAAGCGGCGATCAAAACCAAAAGTCTTCTGGGAACCAAGATCCTGGAAGTCACGCCCCGCGGGACCGGTGAACAACACGGTCCAATTCCGCTAGACCGCACCTCGTCGCCCTACCAGCTGCCCGATGCGCTCGGCGATCTGACCGCCACCATCAGCGGCCTTAACACCGACCAGATCTCCCAATCGCTGGCCACCCTCGCCGACACCTTCCGCAACACCCCCAACGACTTGGCCGGCGCCGTGCAAGGAGTCGCACGATTCTCCCAGTCCCTCAACACACGGGACCAGCAGCTACGTCAACTGCTGGCCGACGCGCATAAGGCAACCGCAGTGCTGGCCAAACGCAGTGACCAAGTTGTGGCGCTGATCGCCGACGCGAATGCCCTGTTCGTTCAGCTGCAAAGCCAAAGCGCTGCACTGGATCACCTCGCCGGTGATATCTCCGCGGTATCCCGCCAGCTTTCGGGCTTCATCGCCGACAACCGCTCCCAGCTCAAACCCGCCCTCGACAAGCTCAACGATGTACTTGCCATCGTCGACAACCGCAAACAGCAAGTCACGCAGTCACTCAAACTGCTCGGTGACTACGCGATGTCCTTCGGTGAAGCCCTGTCCTCGGGACCGTTTTTCAAGGCCTACGTCTCCAATCTGTTACCTGGCCAGTTCCTTCAGCCCTTCATCTCGGCGGCGTTCTCCGACCTCGGCCTCGACCCCCACGTCTTACTGCCCTCCCAGCGCACCGATCCCCAGACGGGCCAACCCGGCACACCCCCACTGCCTGTCCCCTACCCCAGAACAGGACAAGGCGGCGAGCCCAATCGGACCCTGCCCGATGCGATCACCGGAAACCCCGGCGATCATCCGTGCCCGCTGCCGGGGTTTCCGGTGATCGCATCGGGCAGGGTCCGATTGGGCTCGCCGCCTTGTCCTGTTCTGGGGTAGGGGACAGGCAGTGGGGGGCCCGAACCCGCACCCCCACCCGGCGGGCCGCCGCCAGGGCCTCCCGCACCTGAACCGCCCGGCCATCAGTCGATCCCCGAGCCGACACCCCGGCCGGTCTATGTGCCCGCACCCAGCGAGGTCCCGCAACCCAGTGCTCCGACGCCGAATCCGCCACCGGGAGAGACCCATCCATGACAACGACCACGACCCGCCGCACCTGGCTGCCGACTCGGCGGCGCGTCCTCGCTACGGTACTCGCGCTCACCTTGATTGGCGGAGTCCTGACCATCGTCATCCGTCCCGCCACGAACCCCCGAACTCACCTCACCGCATACTTCGACAACAGCAACGGCGTCTTCGCCAACGACGATGTACGCATTCTCGGGGTCACCGTCGGCAAGATCGAGCGTATCGACCCTCAACCCCAGCAGGTGAAGATCTCATTTTGGGTCGATGCGAAATACCGCGTCCCCGCCGACGCCAAGGCTGTCATTTTGTCCCCGTCGCTGGTTACCGCCCGCGCGATCCAACTCACCCCCGCCTACCACGCCGGGCCGTTATTGGGCGACCACGCGGTCATCCCGCGAGACCGCACGGCCGTCCCCGTCGAATACGACGACTTTCGTCAGCAACTGAAAAAGCTGACCGACACCCTGCAGCCGACACAACCCGGCGGCGTGAGCACGCTGGGCTCGTTGATCAACACCGCCGCCGACAACCTGCGCGGACAAGGCGCCCACATGCGCGACACCGTCATCCAACTGTCCCAAACACTGTCCGCGCTGGGCGACCACCGCGCAGACATCTTCGGCACCGTGAAGAACCTCGCGATGCTGGCCAGCGCCTTGCAAGACAGCACTGAACAGATGATGCAACTGAACAAGAATCTGGCTCAGGTCAGCGGCCTGATCGCCAATGACCCCAACGAAATCGGCCAAGCCCTCGATGATTTCAGTGCCGCGGTCGGTGATGTGAAGACCTTCCTCGCCGAACACCGCGACGCGTTGGGCACCACCACGGATCGGCTCGCCTCGATCACGACTGAACTCACCAACCATCTCGATGACCTCAAACAAGTCCTGCACGTCACGCCTACCACGCTGTCGAACTTCGTCAACATTTACCACCCAGCACAAGCGGCCCTAGCCGGCGCCTTGGCGATCAACCAATTCGCCAACCCCATCACCTTCGTGTGCGGCGCGATCCAGGCTGCATCGCGCCTGGGTGCCGAACAAGCAGCCAAACTCTGCGTGCAATATCTGGCACCAATTATCAAAAACCGGCAATACAACTTCCCCCCCATCGGACTCAATCCCTTTGTGGGGCCCATCGCACGACCCAACGAAGTCACCTACAGCCAAGACTCGCTGCGCCCTGACTACATCCCACCCCAGCCCGCACCCAACCCACCCGCCAAACCCCCCCCCCCCCGAACTCCCCCCCCCCCCACCCCCCCCCCACCCCGCCCCCCCCGCAGCCGCCACCACCAGCGCAGGCGCTGCCCGCCGAAGCCCAACCGACGAATCCCGCCGACGGGCTGCGGGGCCTGATGATGCCACCCGAAGGAGGCTCATGACCACCCAGACCGGCCGCGCGGCATTCTTCGCGGTGCTGACTGTGGCGCTTGGTGCAGCGCTTACCGGCTGCGGCTGGCATGGATTGAATTCCCTGCCGCTACCTGGCACCCAAGGCCACGGGCCCGGCGCCTTCACCATCCAAGCCCAACTGCCCGACGTCAACAACATCCAACAGAACTCCCGCGTGCGCGTCGGCGACGTCACCGTGGGCGCTGTCTCCAAAATTGAACGCCAGGGCTGGCACGCCCTGGTAACCATGCGACTCAACGGCGACGTCGACCTGCCCGCCAACGCGGTGGCCACCGTCGGGCAGACCAGCCTGCTCGGTTCCCTACACATCGAACTGGCAGCCCCCAAAGGTGTGGCGCCGCAAGGCAAACTGCGCGACGGAGCGCTGATCCCGCTCGCTTCGGCTGGCGCCTACCCCTCCACCGAACAAACCCTGGCAGCGGTATCGCTGCTACTCAATGGCGGTGGCATCGGCCAACTGCAAGACATCACCGCAGCGTTTAGTACCGCGCTGGCCGGCCGCGAAAACGACCTGCGCGACCTCATTGCCCAGATCGACACCTACACCAACAGACTCAACGATCAAACCGGCGACATCATCGCGGCCACCGACAGCCTCAACAAGCTCGTCGGCCAGTTTGCCGACGATAAACCCGTACTGGACAACGCACTGCGCACCATCCCCGACGCGCTGGCGGTCCTCAAACAACAACGCCAGACCCTCGCTGAGGCCGCCGACCACTTCAGCAAATTCAGCGCACTTTCTGCTGACGCCGTCCGCCAAACCAAAGACAACTTCGTCAAAGAACTGCGCGACCTTGCCCCAGTCCTTGACTCGCTGGCCAACGCGGGCCCTGCCATGACACGCGCACTGAGCTTCCTCACCGACTTCCCCTGGCCCAAGGAAACCGTCCAGAAATGGTTCCGGGGTGACTTCGCCAACGTCACCCTCATCGTCGATCTGACCCTGAGCCGACTCGACTCGTCCTTTTTCACCGCCACCCGATTCGAAGGCAATCTCACCGAACTGGAACTGCAGTGGGGACGCACCATCGGCCAACTGCCCAGCCCCTATACCGCGGGCAACCCACTGATCGCCCCTTATCGCTCCGATCAAGGCCGCTGACTGATGCGACTAACGCTACGGATCAAGATCCAACTGATCATCTTTACCGTCGTCGCCCTCACCGGCGCCGCCGTCACCACCGTGCAGTACATCGGCCTGCCCGCGATGCTGTTCGGCATCGGACGCTATGACGTCACACTGCAACTGCCCGAAGCCGCAGGACTCTACCCGCGCGCTAACGTCACCTACCGCGGCACCGAAGTAGGCCGGGTCGAAACCGTCGAACTCAGCGACCGCGGGGTCCAAGCGCACCTGTCCTTGGACTCCGGGGTGCACATTCCCTCCAACCTCAGAGCCGAAGTGCACAGCCAAACGGCCGTGGGAGAAAATTTCGTCGCTCTGCTGCCACGAGACGCCACCTCGGCACCCCTGCACGACGGCTCGGTGATCTCCGCGAGCAACGTTTCGGTACCCGAAGACATCAACACCTTGCTCGACGCCACCAACCGCGGTCTGCAAGCCATCCCCGGCGACAATGTGCGCACCGTCATCGATGAGTCCTACACCGCGTTTGAAGGACTGGGCCCAGAGCTAGCACGCATCGTCAAAGGCTCCAGCCAGTTGGCAGCAGCCGCCCACAGCGACCTCGCCGACCTGACCACCCTCATCGACCGAACTCCACCGGTCCTCAACAGTCAAGCTGACAGCACCGACTCCATCGCCGCGTGGAGCGCCCACGCAGCCACCATCACCGAGCAACTCCGTCGCCACGACGAATCCCTCAAGCAGATTCTGCGCACCGGTCCCGACACCACCAACGAAGCCCGCCAGCTCTTCGAACGGCTCCAGCCGACCCTGCCGATTCTTTTAGCCAACCTCGTCAGCCTCGACCAGGTAGCCATCACCTTTGCACCCAACATCGAACAACTCCTCGTCCTGCTACCCCAAGGCACCCAAATCATGCAGGCTCTGACCGCGGCCAACCGCAACACCAAACAGGCCTACAAGGGCGCCTACATCAGCTTCAACCTCAACCTCAACCTCCCGCCCGTGTGTAACACCGGATTCCTTCCGCCCCAACAAGTTCGAGTCCAAAGCTACGAAGACTACCCCAACCGCCCAGACGGCGACCTGTACTGCCGAATCCCCCAAGACGCCCCCTTCAATGTGCGCGGTGTCCGCAACACCCCGTGTGAAACCAAACCCGGGAAACGCGCACCCACCGTGCAAATGTGTGAAAGCGAGGAGAACTACGTCCCGCTCAACGACGGCACGAACTGGAAAGGCGACCCCAACGCCACGCTGTCCGGGCAACCCGTTCCCCAACCGCGTATTCCCGCGGCGCCCACCGCGCAATCCAACCCGCCAACACCGCCGGCCAACACACCGCCTCCGCTGGCCGTCGCCGAATACGACCCCGCCACAGGCGAATACATCGGCCCCGACGGAAAGCGCTACCGCCAGGGTGACCTAGCCCATTCGCAAAATCAGGAGAAAACATGGCAGACACTGCTCACGCCGCCCGCCGGGTGACCCGCCAGCTCACCGATACCCCCGCGATCGACACCGCAAGCCCCGATGCCCCAGGGGTCGCTGCAACGACGCAAAGCGACCACCAGGACAGCGAAACCATCGCCGACAACACTGAGAACGATGCAGCCGACACCACCGAAACCAGTACTGCCCAAGAGATTTCGTCGGCGACAATCCGGCAACGCGTTCAACCTTCACGCCGGGCCATCGCAACCGTCGTCGCCGCCACAATTGCCCTAGCCACGCTAGCCGGATGGCTCACCCTGAGCGCCTACCACGCCCACCAAGACCAACGCCAACGCCAACTGTTCCTACAAACCGGTAAACAAGCCGCGCTCAACCTCACCACCATCGACTGGCAACAAGCCGACACTGATGTCCAACGCATCGTGGCCTCAGCAACCGGAACCTTCTACGACGACTTCTCCAAACGTGCACAACCCTTTATCGACGTAGTCAAACAAGCCAAATCCAAGTCTGTCGGCAGCGTTACCGAAGCTGGTATTGAATCCGAAACCCCTGATGACGCACAAGTTCTCGTCGCCGTCAGCGTCAAAACCACCAACTCCGGATCCCCCGACCAATCGTCCCGAGCGTGGCGGATGCGCATTGTAGTGCGAAAAATCGGTAACGACGCCAAGGTCGCCAACGTCGAATTTGTTCCCTAGCAAAGCAGCTCATCCACGACCCAGCTGATCACTCGTATCCGATCTGAAAGACACAGCACGCCATGGCAATCACCCGCAACCACACCGAACCTGCCGACGATATGGCCGACTGTACGGACGAAACAGCCACCGGCCTCGACGACACAACTAACTCCGATGCCACGGGCCCGGATTCGGAAGCAACAACGTTGCCCGACGACGCCTCGCCGGCTTCCGGACAACCGCGTCGTTGGATTCGTATCGCAGTCTTCGCACTACTGCCAGCCATCGCGCTGCTATCGACGTTGACGGCCGCATTCGCGCGGTGGCAGATCTCCTCGGCCCACCAAGCGGATACCGCGGCAATCCAAAGCGTACAGAAAGCCCGCGATGCCACCGCAGCATTGCTGTCGTATCGGCCCGATACCGTTGACAAGCAACTCAATGACGCACGTGATCGCCTCACCGGTCAGTTCCGCGACTCATACACCTCACTCACCCACGACGTGGTCATCCCGGCCGCTCAACAGCGACAGATCACCGCCCAAGCCACTGTCCCGGCGGCCGCATCCGTATCGGCAAGCGCGCAGCATGCCGTTGTCTTGGTATTCGTGAACCAGACCGTCACGGTCGGCAACGGCGCACCCAGCCAAACCGCTTCGGCTGTGCGAGTGAGCCTTGATAACCTCGCCGGAACGTGGCTGATCTCCGGCTTCGACCCGGTCTGATCTCAAATGCGAATTCCAGACGGCACAGCGACACCGCTAACCCCGATGCGGTCGCCGACCTCAGGTCGTCGGAATACTCGTCCGATTTCAACGCTGAGGGCCCCCTCAAGCTTCGGCGCAGCGCCGCGACTTCCGCAACGCCCCAGCCGCCTTGAACCCTGCTGTCACATCCTCGTTCTCAGCAAACCCGCTGTGCCACAACGCGACGCCGGCTCTGCACGCAGCTGGTCTATCCGGTGGCTAACGACCAGCGCCGACCGCAAATCACCTGTCCCAATGTCTTAGCAACGCTGCTCGCCACCCGCCGTCGCTGATGTCCAGCCGAAAGGAACCCAATCATGCGATACCACCTACTGACCCGGGCCAGCCTGAGCGTCTCGGCTGCCGCCGCGATACTGATCGCTCCCGCCGCCCACGCCGACGGCGACAACAATACGCTGATACCCAACAACAAACGCCTCAACGATAGTGTGGTCGCCAACGTCTACACCGTTCAGCATCAGGCTGGCTGCACCAACGACATCAGGATCAACCCGCAACTGCAGCTCGCCGCCCAACGCCACACCCACGACGTTCTGACCAATCGAAACCTCGACGGCGACAATGGTTCTGATGGATCCACGGCACAAGACCGCGCCAACGCCGCCGGTTTTCACGGCAACGTGGCCGAAACGGTGGCGATCAACCCCGCCCTTGCGATCAGCGGAATCGAGTTGATCAATCAGTGGTATCACAACCCTGCCTACTTGGCGATCATGTCAGATTGCAGCCACACACAAATCGGTGTGTGGTCGGAAAACAGCCCCGATCGCACTGTTCTGGTAGCCGTCTACGGCCAACCGAAGGAACCGCCTCACCCCGTCCCCGCCCGACAGCAAACTGGGCCGCAGGCAGCCGTTGTCATTCCTGAAGACGTTCCACTAGATCCCAGCCCCGACTACGACGCCAGCGACGAACTCGAATTCGGCATCAACTGGTTTCCGTGGATCCTGCGCGGGGTGTACCCACCACCCGCGATGCCGCCGCAATAACACAGAGATACTCCGGCCCGCGTTGTACCGACCAACTAGACAGGACCCCATACCATGACAACGATTCGGCCAGCCGACATTGACGTCGATGTCGCTATCGTCGGTTACGGCCCCGTCGGCCAAACCGCCGCAGCCCTACTCGGCCAGTACGGTCACCGCGTCTTGGTCATCGAGCGCCATCTCGAGCCTTACCCGTTGCCCCGAGCGGTCGGATTCGACGGAGAAGTCCGCCGCATCTTTCACCGACTCGGTATGGATGCTGACATCGATAGCGAAACCCTGCCCGTCGATCGATATCTATGGTTCGGCGCGGACGGCGAACCCGCGCTAGAGATCGACTTCACCACACCACACCCCTCGGGATGGGCCGCGGCCTACCTTTTCTACCAACCTACGATCGAGCGGGCACTGGATCTAGCCGTGCGCCGGCACCCGTCTGTCAGAGTCGACCGCGGCTGGCAGGTCCAACGTATCGTGCAATTCGCCGACTCTGTCCAGCTCACTTTATTGCCAACGATCTCAACCGAATCCGGGCCGACCCAGAAATCTCGTACCGTCAACGCACGCTGGGTAATTGGCGCTGACGGTGCTAATTCCGTCGTGCGCTCATCATCGACAATCTCGCTCGACGATTTCGGATTCAGCGAGAACTGGTTAGTTGTCGACATCCGACCCGATGACCCATCCACGTTCAAGTCGCTTCCGCGGCTGGCGCAGATGTGCGACCCCAAACGACCCAGCGCCATGATCGCCAACGGACGCACGCATCGACGGTGGGAGTTCATGCTGCTCGATGGAGAACACGCCGGCGACTTCACCGAGCCACGTGTCTGGCAACTACTCCAATCCTACGCCACGCCCGCTAACGCAACACTGGTCCGCCACGCCGTCTATCAGTTTCGCTCGCTGAGCGCAAATACCCTGCGGGACAACCGCATACTGCTGGCTGGTGACTCAGCGCATCTCATGCCGCCGTTCATGGGCAGAGGGATGTGTTCAGGCATTGCTGATGTCGCCAATCTCGCGTGGAAACTCGACCTGGTGCTGCGGCGCCTCGCCGCACCCGCACTTCTCGATAGCTACACCGTAGAGAGAAAGCCGCTCAATGACGCTGCAATCCAACAATCGTTGCTCATGGGCCAGCACAGCTGCACTCTCGATCCCGCACAGGCAGCCCAGCGTGATGCCGCACTACGAGCTGGTGCAGTTCCACCAACACCATCCCTTCCAGCAATCTCGTACGGAATCCGCAGCAGTTCAACCGAAGACAGCATCGCCGGAATGTACGCGATACAACCTCGCCTGCAAACCCAAGACGGCCCCTGCTTGAGCGACGAGCTCTTCAGCCCGGGTTTTCTCCTCATCACAACCACCAGCGAACCAGCCCCCCGCACCCTCGGCTCGAAACGCACTGAGTTTCTGCAAGCGATCGGCACCCACGTCATCGCTCTAGATCCCGGCCAACCGAGCCATTACCTCGGTGCCGATGTGCGCCTGACAGATTGGCTGTCGCACAATGCAGTTACGGCGCTGCTCATCCGGCCTGACGGGTACACCTATGGCGGCGCCTCCAACTCCCATACACTTCGACAACTTGTCGACCAGCTACAAACACAACTCGCCGCCGCGTAGCGGATCGGAATCGGTTGAGATGTGCCGACGCCACGTCACAGGGGGCCTTATGCTCAAATACCAGAAAGCCAAGGCGGGCTCATCCCTTGTCTACATCCGTTGGCACGCACGACTGTTGGCGTTCTGGGAGCCTACAAGCAAGCGAGCCGGTGCCACGTCGTGCAGACGAGCCGCCACGGGACATCAGTCATCAGCCATGATGCGCCGGAGGTCAGCGGCACTCACCATCGTTGTTGCTGCCGGGATGAGCGCGGGGACGCTGCTCATCACCGCACCGCGTAGCGGCGCCGCCCCGGTGCCTGAAGTCGAGTATATGTACAACGTTGCGGTGCGCCGACACTACAACTTTCCCAACGGTGACGCGATTGGCTACGGCCACGAGATCTGCGACAGGGTCAGTCGAGGCGACAACTATGCGCAAGTGATGACTGCTGTGAAAAGTGCCGTCACACCCAACGACGAGTTCGCGGCCAATTATCTAATCTCCTATGCGGTCAACCTCTTGTGCCCGTCCCAAATTTGGCAGTTGCGCAACTCCGCTGGGGGCTATCAGCCACCGCCGCAGTAACAGAGTCATCAGGAATCGCACCTGATGTGCCGTGCAACACATATCGCCTTGGGACCACTACGCGACCCTGCGCGCCGCACTTCCTCAGTCAGATACCCGCGTTACGAGCCGCCGAGCATGCGTTTTAGCTTGGATGACGAAACGGCCTGGTAGAAACATGTCGTGGACGCAGGTGCGACAAGTCACACTGTGTTACACCCCGGTAGTGAGCTGGCGTAGCCCCTGGTATGAGCGTAGCGGGTGATCTCGTTCTAGGTTCGGCGGTGCCCTCGGCGTGAGCCCGATCGGTTGATCAATGCGACCAGTCAACGGGTTGGGCCAAGCATTGAAAGCAGCGGCGACAGTCCGGAATCCGCGGGCCGCGTTGGGCCCCAGGATTCACCAGTACCTCAACGGACGTGGTGAGATATCGGTGCGGCCGTTGCCTGCATCCCCGCGGCGCTGTCACGGCGACGACAGTTGCTAAGAAGTTGTATCGCTCGGTCCGCTACGCCGATACTGCGCCGTGTCGTAGGACATCAGCGACGTGTTCGCGCAGGAGGTTGCGGCGAATCTTGCCGGTCGGAGTCCTAGGGAATTCGTGCACCACCACCACTGCCCGTGGACGTTTGAAAGCCGCGAGCTCTTCGCGGCACCAAGCAATGAGCTCGTCGGTATCCACATGGTGGCCATCTCGTGCGACTACGCAGGCTACCGGCTTTTCCAACCCCGCCGCGTCCGGCGCAGCAACAACCGCCGCTTCGGCGACACTGGGATGCGCCAGCAGCCGCTCCTCGACCTCGGCGGGCGACACCCAGATCCCGCCAGCCTTGAGCATGTCGCCACTGCGCCCTAAACAGCTGTAAGAGCCGTCACGGTTTTGAACATAAGCGTCGCCGGTTCGAAGCCAATCTCCTTGGAACACTTGACGCGTCGTCTCGGCGCGACACCAATATCCCGAGGCGATAGAGGATCCCCGAATGTATAGAGTGCCCGGCTGCTCGGGTGCTGCAATCACAACACCATCGTCGTCGCGCAGCTGGACTTCGTAACCGGGCACAGGTACACCCGATGAGCCCGGGACAACCTCGCCCGGTCGGTTCGACAAGAAGATGTGCAGCGCCTCCGTCGATCCGATCCCGTCCAAAACTTCAACGCCAAATCGGTGACGGATGCGCTCATAAAGTTCTGCGGGTAGCGCTTCACCCGCCGAAATGCCCAGGCGCACACTGGAGAATGTGTTGGCGGGAAGCGTGGTGGCCAGCATAGACGCGTAGAAGGTCGGCACAGCAAAGAACAACGTCGGCTGCGTGGTGCGGATACGTTCGGCGATGGTGGCCGGGGTTGGTCGCTCTCGCTCGAGAATCGTTGTTGCCCCGACGGACAGCGGAAAAAAGCACGTATTGCCGATTCCGTACGCGAAGAACAGTTTTGCCACCGACAGGCAGCGGTCCTCAGGCTGAATACCGAGGATTTCAACTCCATAGTTTTCGGCCACCAACCTGACGCTACGGTGGCGATGCATCGCGGCCTTCGGCGTTCCCGTCGTACCCGAGGTATACAACCACAACGCCGGCGAGTCTTCCCACGTCTGGTATGGCGTCGGAATCGGCTCCGCGTTCGCCAGCGCATCCCACAGGTGCACAGCAACGCCCAGCGGATTATTGGGTGTCACTCCATCGAACACCACATCAGTGACTTCAGGCGCGGACCCGACAGCCGCTGACGCCGCTGGAGCGAATTCCGTAGAGGCGCAGAGTACCTTTGCGCGCGAGTCTGCGAGTAGCTTGCCGAGCTCAGCGCCGGTCAACATCGTCGACACCGGTGCCGGTACGGCACCCAGATACATGGTTCCCAGGATGCCCGTGAGTAGTTCGATACCGTCTGCCATACACAGCATGACCCGCTCTTCGGGGCGCACACCCAGCCGTCGTAAACCGCCCGCCACCCGATGAACCGCTTCGGCAAGATCGTCATAGGTGAGGGTGCGCCTCGACGTAACCACCGCCGTAGAGGAACCGCGGCCCTCTGGCAGGTGTCGATCCACGAGGTAAGCGGCCGCGTTGAACGCCTCGTGTGGTGATGGCACCGGTGACGTGGAGTCCATCAAGAAACCCTCAGATGGTCAGTGCGGGTGATCACGGTGAGTTCTGGATGTGGGTCAATGTGTCTCTGCGACCCCTCTACCCGCCGTACGGACATCTGAGTCAACCGACCTTGCCTGGCCGCTCTGGGCTTGGATGCCCGGGCCGCGCACCGAAAACCCCTACGGCTGTCACAAGCCCTTCCTGTCTCACTGGCACCCGACAATTTGCTACATCTAATTGTAGGTCGCCAGGGTTTTGTAGTACAATGGTTTGGGTTAAACGTCCGGTTGGCGCGATGGCATCCGGATGTATTGCGAGACACCAACATGGCCTGCCTTACCCCGATCCCCACTGCGGTGGGCGTTTGTCCACGAATGCACGCATGCCCTCCCGGGCATCCTCGGTGTCAAAGATGGCTTCCATCTTGTCGTCGCTGATGGACCAGGCATTGGCTTCGTCGCGCAATGCGAGCGCGATGCGTGCAACCCGTAGTGATGCGGCCACGGCCAGCGGCGCGGCGGCGGCGATCTCGTTGGCCAGTTCTAGTGCTGACGGCAGCACCTCGTCGGGATCGACCATTTGATTGATCAGACCGTACTGAAGTGCATCTGTGGCGTTGATCGGCTTGCCGGTCAACAGCATTCGGAACGCGATCTTGGGCGGTAGCTCGGTTGGCAGCCGGATCGCTCCGCCGCCTCCAGCCATGAGTCCCACTGTCACCTCGGGGAGGCCGAACAGGGCGCGGTTCGATGCCACTGCCAGCTCACAGGCTAGGACTAACTCCAGACCGCCCGCCAGCGCGTGTCCATTGATCGCCGCGATTACCGGCTTGGAGCGGCGATAGCGGACAAAGCCGCCGAATCCGCCTCGGTGTGCGGCGATCTTCGGGCCATCACCAGTGGTGAATGCCTTCAGGTCAGCGCCGGCACAGAAGACGGGGCCGGTGCCGGTCAAGATGGCGACCCGCGCCCGCGGTTCGGCTTCAAATTGCTCTAGTGCGGCATACATGGCATCGCACACCGCGAGGTCGACGGCATTGCGGTCGGCGGCCCGGTCCAACGTGATGGTCGCGATGGCGCCGTCGAGTTGATAGTGCACGGGTGAGTTCATACTTTGCCTCCTGGCGTCGGGGTGGTTGGGGTCCTATGGCGACGGTTCATGAAACGGTGCCCCAACTGCCGAATTGGGCCCGAAGCGTTCGTCGATGATCGTCGTGATGCGTTCGGGGACAGCGATGCGAGCCGCGACCAGGTTCTCGGTCAGGTGATCGAGATTACGAGTGCCGGGGATGGGCACCCAGCCGCGCTGGATCAGCCATGCCAAAGCGAGCTGAGCGCTCGAGCAGCCCACCGACTGCGCTAGTTCGGCGAGCGCAGCGAATCGCTGCGCGTTGCGGCCAAGGTTGTCTGCATTGAAGCGGTCGTTGCGGGAGCGAAAATCGGTCGTCGGTACCACGGTGATCTGGCCGTCGAGAAACCCTGTGTCGGTGAGGAACCTAGATCCGAGGGGGCCCCATGCGACGGTGCCGGTCCTGGTGTCGCGGCAGGCCTGGACGAGGTCGCGTTCTGGGCTGCGGTTCCACAGCGAGTATTCGCAGTGCACCGCGGCGATGGGGTGCACGGTGTGTGCGCGACGCAGCTGCTCTGCGGTGACGTTGCTCAATCCGAGGTGGCGCACTTTGCCGGCGGTCACTTGTTGAGCCATTGCGCCCACTGTCTCCTCAACGGGCACTGCGGGGTCGGGAAAGTGCCGGTAACAAAGGTCGACGTGATCGACTGCAAGTCGGCGCAGGCTGGCATCGATCGCCGCCGCCACATGCCGCGGACTGGCGTCGACAAACAGCTTCATCCGGTAGCCGACGTCAACCGGCCGCCCCTGCTGGGGAGCCACATAGCCAAACTTGGTTGCCAGCGTGACTCGCTCTCGTTGACCAGCTACCGCACGCCCGACTAGCCGCTCCCCCTCGCCGCGACCGTAGGCGTCCGCGGTGTCGATGAAGGTCGCCCCACGATCGATCGCCGACCGGATTAGCCGTAACGCGTCGTCAGCGGTGGCGTCGCCATAGACTCCGGGAGACAGACCCATCGTGCCGACACCGATGGACGAGACTTCCAGCCCGTCGCCGAGTTGAATTGATGCCGTTGTCTGCGTGAGGTTTTCGCCTGCGCTCGATGTCATTGCAGTGGAGTTTCCCTCCTCGGGAGATCGAAATCGTTGCCAGTTGCCGGCCAAACATCCAAATCACAACCGAGTAACCGCTTCGCGTCATGGCGCTGGGTCGGGGGTTAGACGGTCCAGCAATGCTGGCGGCCCCTGAATCGCGGTGCGCTGCATATGATGCAGCACGGCGCGGATGCCGCCCAGCTCCTCGCCGCCGCCGGCGCGGCCCGGACCGCCGTGCACGGTGTGCGGCAGCGGCGACCCGTGGCCGGTGGATTCGGCGGCGTCGTCGCGGTTGAGCACCAGCAGCCGACCGTGCCATGGTGCTACGCCAAGCGCGACGTCGCGGACGAAGTTGAGGTCGTGGCTGACCAGTGATCCGGCTAGGCTGCCCGCACCGCGGGCGGCCAGTTCGATCGCGTGCGCAGTCGTGCCATACGGGATGAGGGTGGTGACGGGACCAAAGGCCTCGACCTCGTGGGGTGCGCGCGCATCCGGGTCGGTGCAGCGCAGCAGCAGCGGCGAGACAAACGCGCCGCGCTCGGCGTCGGCATCGACTACATCGACGATGCCGGGAAGGCCGTGGACGAGTTCACATTCGTCAGCCAGGGTGCTGACTGCGCGCCGAACGTCGTCGCGCTGCGCCTGGCTGACCACTGGGCCCATGTCGACATCGTCGCGGGCGGGGTTGCCGACACGGACGGTTGCTAGGCGTTCGCGCAGCGCCTCGGTGACGGGCTCAAGCAGACGGTGCGGGACCAGCGCACGGCGGATGGCGGTGCATTTTTGGCCGGCTTTCACCGTCATTTCTGTGACGAGTTGCTCGATGTAGAGGTCGAACTCGGGTGCGGCGGGTACCGCGTCGTGGCCCAGGATGGAGCAGTTCAGTGAGTCGGCTTCGGCGTTGAAACGCACGGCGTTGCGCACCACCGCCGGATGGGCGCGCAGCGTGGCGGCGGTGGCGGCTGAGCCCGTGACTGAAAGCAGGTCCTGTCCGCTCAGATGGTCAATCAGATCACCCGGGGGCGCGCAGACGAGTTGCAGCGCCCCCTCGGGGAGCAGGTTGGATTCGACGATGCGTCGCACGACGAGCTCGGTGAGATACGCGGTTTGGGAGGCAGGCTTGACGACACTGGGAACCCCGGCTATGAATGCGGGAGCGAACTTTTCCAGCATGCCCCACACCGGGAAGTTGAAGGCGTTGATCTGCACCGCCGCCCCCGGGAGCGGGGTGTAAATATGTTGTACTCCAAATGTTTTAGACTTGCCTATCCATTCGGTGTCGCCGTCGAGCAGTGGACCGGCAGGGGGCAGCTCCCGGTTGGACTTGCTGGCGTAGACGAAGAGTACTGCGATGCCGCCATCGATGTCGACCGCCGAATCACGTTTCGTTGCACCGGTTCTGGTTGACAGGGCATAGAACTCTTCGGCGTGCTTGCTGAGGTACTTGCCGAGGTCTTTGAGGATCGCCGCCCGGGTGGTGAAGTCGAGCTTGCTCAGCGCGGGCGCGCCGACGGTGCGCGCGTAGTCGAGAGTGTCCCCACCGCCCAGCGGCTCGGTGGCGATGCGGGCGATCTCGGCGCCGGTGGTGGGGTCGTATAGGGGGCGGCCGTCGTCACCGGGGGTGTGCCAGCGACCGAGGAGGAAGCTTTGCAGCGGCGTGCTCATGGGACTCCTTGTCTTCGCGGGGATTTGCGGGGCTATCAGTCGATACGGCGTTGTCTGCGTTGCGCGCCACGTCGGTGCGCGCTCACCAGTTGTAGAACCCGCGGCCGGTTTTGCGACCGAGCTCGCCGGCGGCGACTTTGTCGCGCAGAATCTGGGGCGGATCGAACCGTGGGCCATAGGCGTCGGCCAGATTGGTGGCGATGTCGAGCCGCACATCGAGGCCGACCAGGTCGGTGAGCTTTATTGGCCCCATCGGATGCCGGTAGCCCAGTTCCATTGCGCGGTCGATGTCTTCGGCGCTCGCGACGCCGTCTTCGAACATGCGCATGGCTTCGAGCCCGATCGCGACGCCTAGGCGACTGGTGGCGAAGCCGGGCGTGTCGGCCACGACGATGCGCTCTTTGCCGATCTGTGTCACGGCCTTCTCGGCGGCGGTCACGGTCGTGTCGTGGGTGTGGCGGCCGCGCACGATCTCGACGAGTGGCATCGACCAGACGGGATTGAAGAAGTGCAGTCCGAGGAAGTATTGGGGGTGGTTTAGGGCGCCAGCTAACTCGCCGATGGTGATGCCGCTGGTGTTGGTGGCCAGCAGCGCTGGTCGGTGTTTTTCGGCCTCGGCGAGGACGAGTCGTTTAAGATCGACGCGTTCGGGGACGGCCTCGACCGCGAGATCCAGTGCGTCGGGAAGCTCGGCGATCGTGAGAACAAAGCGTAGGCGTTCACCTAAGGCTTCCCGGGCGGCGAGGTTGAGTTTTCCGCGCGCGTGTGCGGCTGCAGCTTGGTCGATGAGTGCGGTACGGGCTCCCTGTGCCCGCTCGGGATCGGGCTCCACAATAGTGACGTGGCTGCCGCTAGCCGCGAACACGTATGCGATGCCGATACCCATCGTTCCGGCGCCGATGACGCCGATTGTCTGGACCATGAGTGATTGCGCCTTTCTTGTTCCGCGAGTTTGGTTAGATGTCCAGACCGGCGAAAACTTTCGCGGCGTTGCCACCGTAGACGCCTTGCAGCACGGCATCGGGCAGCCCGATCTGAGCCAGTGCGGCGGCGTTTTTTCTGATGCCGGGGACGCCTGGCCAGTCGGTGCCGAAGATCCATTTGCCAGCCAGCCGAACCAGGTCGAAGTGGGCGTAGTAGTCGGGCAACTTGCGTGGCGGAAGTCCTGAAAGATCCAGCCACACATTCGATTTGGCCAATGCCAGGAACGCCGCGGTTTCGTACCACCAGCCGCGCCCACCGTGCGCGAAGACAAAGTTGATTTCTGGGAAGTCCTCGATGACGTCGAGTAGCAGCTGCGGATCGCCACAACTTGAACGCGCCCCGGGGAAGCTGGATACCCCAGAGTGCACGATCACCGGTATGCCTCGTTCGGCGCAGATGTGATAGACGGGTCGCACCTCGGGATCGGCTGGGAAGAACGCACCGTGAACCGGATGCAGTTTGAGCGCCACTGCCCCGAGGTTGAGCTGGCGCTCGAGTTCTTCCCCGATGGGATGATGAAGGTGCGGGTTGACGTTGGCGACCAACCGGAATCGATCCGGATTGTGATCGCGGATGGCCAAATTGTCGTCGATGGTTTGGATTCCGGTCGCACGCGGGCTGTATTCACAAAACAACAGCGCCCGGTCGACGCCCTCGAAGTCGAGCAAGGCATCGATACGCATCGGGATGGGATCGCCGTCGCCGTCGAACATATCGCGCCAGCCCGGTGTGCCGAATCGATTTGCCCAGTCCGCCCACGCCGGCTTGACTGTCGACAGCCGCGGAATGTGCATGTGCGCGTCGATAAGTGTCATCGGCTCAGGCGGGCTTGGCATAGCCCTGCACGAATTCGGTGTCGACGCCGATCGGTCCGGTGGTCACCGATCCGCCTGGGGCACCGAGGTTTTCGTCTCGGCCCGGCAGGGGGTCGATAAAGAACCTCAGTGCGTCACCGATGAATTGCTGCTGATCTTCGGGCACGCGTCGATCCTGGCTGATGGCTTGCACGGGACATACGGGTTCGCAGTTTCCGCAATCAATGCATTCGAGCGGGTTAATGTAGAGCTTGCGCTCGCCTTCGTAGATGCAGTCGACGGGGCATTCCTCGATGCAGGAACGATCCATCACGTCGATGCACGACTTGCCGATAACGTAGGGCATCGGTGGTGTCCTTCCTATTTCAGGCGGGTATTGCCGTCGGCGCCGTGTCGGTCGAATGTCCTGGAAACACTGGCTGTTTGGGATCGATGTAGTGCGCGGCGTTGTTGACCGCGGTGGCGGCCTCGCCGAAACCGACGGCGATCAGGCGCACCTTGCCGTCGTAGTCGTTGATGTCTCCGGCGGCGAAGATGCCTGCCACGGTGGTCTGCATCGTGGAGTCAACGACGATGTGTCGCCGGTTGCGGATGTCGATTCCCCACTCCAGCAGTGGGCCGAGGTTGGCCGTGAAGCCTAGGGCGGCAACGATGCGCTGGCAGCTCAGTTCATGGACGGTGCCGTCATCGGTGGCGACCTCGACACCGTGGACCACGTTGTTGCCGCGGATCTTTCGGATCTGTGCGTTGGTGAAAACCTCGACCCCGGATGCGGTGACTGCCGCCACTGTCGCCGGGTGTGCGCGGAAGGTGTCGCGCCGGTGCACGAGTGTCACCGAGCGGGCGATCGGGCCCAGCGCATGGGCCCAGTCGAATGCGCTATCGCCGCCGCCGGCGATCACCACATCGCTGTCGGCGTAGTCGTCGAGGCGGCGCACGAAGTAGGCCAGGCCCTCGCCGGTGTAGGCCTGCGCGGCCGGCAGCGGACGTGGGGTGAACTTCCCGATGCCGCCGGTGACGATGATCGATCGGGCATGCACGGTGACGCCCGCTGAACTGGTGACGGTGAATACCGCTGGGGCAGAATTATTTTCGTGGCGCTGCAGCTGGTGTGCTGACTGGCCGAGCAGATAGGCCGGTTCATAGGGTGCTGCCTGTTCGAGGAGCCGGTCGACGAGTTCGCGTCCACGAATGGCCGGGAAGCCGGCGATGTCGCGGATGTGCTTTTCGGGATACATCGCACTGATCTGGCCGCCGGGCTCGGGCAGCGAGTCCATCACCGACACGGACATGCCGCGAAAGCCCGCGTAATAGGCGGCGAACAAGCCGGCGGGTCCGGCGCCGATGATCAGGGTATCGACATCGGCTGCCGGGAGCGCTTCTGCGGTGGGCATGTCTGCTCTCCTGCTCAATGGGTGCTGAGACGGTGTGCGCGTGCTGGCCTGTGGACGGGCGAGTCGCTGACCGGTGGCCTGCTGTGGTTCAGGCCAAGTGCACGTAGTCGTACGCGAACGGTTGGCCGTTGATTCCTTGCACGGGTGGGGCGACCCAGCTGGCGATCTTGCCCGGCTCGTAGACGGGCTGCATCAGCGATCGCACGAAGGTCAAATCCTCGTCGGTGGGCAGCCACTTATTTTCAGCCTGCTTCCAGGCGGCCGCGTCCAGGATGGTCCCTGTCGGGCTGATGTGGTGGTCTGCGTAGACGCCGACGGCTCGGTTGAATCCGACATGCGGAAGTGTGAACTGCATATCGATGCCCTTGTCGGACAGGATTTTGTTCCACCGTTTGATTCCGCTTTGGCAGTCGCTGATGTACTCTCCGCGCAAGTCGAGGTTCAGCGCCAGCAGCGCTGAGAGCTCGTCTTTGCTCCACGTGCCATCGGCGTTAGGGATGTCCAATAAGGCGCTGTCGTTGACCAGCTGGTGGTCGTCGCTGCGACGCTCTTCTTGCCAGCGTCCCTTCAGGCCGGCCGTGAAATAGTTCGCGGCGTTGGTGGACGTTTCGCTGCCGAACAGGTCCAGCGACACGCTGTAGTGGAAATTGATGTATTTCTGCAGGATCTCTAGCGGGATACCGCCGTGTGGCGCGATATCGAGGGTGTCGTGGTCCTGGACCAGCTCCGCGCTGCGAGTCACCACGCGGTCGACTCCGGTGGTGCCGACGAACATGTGGTGGGCTTCTTCTTTAAGCATGAACTCGCAGGTACGTGACAGCGGATCAAACGCGCTTTCTTTCAGCGTGCCCAGCTGATACTTCCCGTCCCGGTCGGTGAAGTAGGTGAACATGTAAAACGCCAGCCAGTCGGCGGTCTTCTCGTTGAATGCGCCAAGAATGCGCGGCGAATCGGGGCTGCCGGAATTGCGGTACAGCAAGGCCTCGGCCTCCGCGCGGCCCTCTTTGCCGAAGTAGGCGTGCAGCAGATACACCATCGCCCACAGGTGGCGGCCTTCTTCGACGTTGACCTGGAACAGGTTTCGCAGGTCGTAGAGCGACGGAGCGGTCAGGCCGAGCAGCCGCTGCTGCTCGACCGAGGCGGGTTCGGTGTCACCTTGCACCACGATGAGTCGCTGCAAGTCGGCGCGATGCTCACCGGGAACCTGCTGCCACACCGGTTGCCCCTTATTCTCACCGAACGCGATACGCCGGTCAGGTTTGGGTTCGGCCAAAAAGATGCCCCACCGGTAGTCGGGAACGTTGACGTGATCGAAGTGCGCCCATCCTTCGCGGCCGACGGCGACCGCGGTGCGCAAGTACACACCATGGGTCTCTAGGGCAGGCCCCATCTCGCCCCACCAGTTCAGGAATTTCGGCTGCCAGCCCTCCAGCGCGCGTTGCAGCCGACGATCCGAGGACAGATCGACGTTGTTGGGGATTTTGTCCCCGTAGTTGATTGATGTGGTCATGGTGCTCAGACCCGCTTCCTATCGAAGGTTGCCGATTTACCCGTGCCGTATCGGCGCAGTGCGCCCTCGGCACCGGAGGCGTTGGGGCGGATGAAGATCCAGTTCTGCCAGGCAGAGAGTCGGCCAAAGATTTTGGTCTCTGTGGTCTCGGGCCCGACGAAGCGGTGGTTGGCCTCCATGCCGGTGCAGGCGTCGGGTGAGAGTGCGGCACGGCCCTCGATAACGAGGCGGATCTCGTCTTCCCAGTCGATATCGTCGGGGGCATCAGTCACCAGCCCCAACTCGTTGGCCTGTGCCGGTGTGAGCTGAGTACCGATCTCGTTGTCCCGCAGTCTGGTCAAATGATCGTTGTGCCCGTAGAACCGCGACTCGAGTCGCGAAAGGCCGTTGCCCATGGGGAACCCGCCGAAGTTGGCCGCGGTCAGCCGTAGGCTTGCCCGCTCGCCGCTGTCCTCGTCGTCCAGGGGAGGTCCGTCGAGGATGTACTGCCGATCACAGGCGAGCGCCAATTCGGTTAGCATCCCCGAAAAGCAACTTCCGGGCAGGATCTCGGCGATCAGGCTGCGGCTGGTGACATCCAGGCGCTTGAGGACCCGCTTGTAGTACAACAGGATTTCGTTGGCCAGCCAGTGATTATCGGCGATCGTCACCAGCAGCTGCTCATAGGCGTCGACCAGGTCGGGGTCCCCGGCTGTGCGCACAATCCAGGTGCCCAACGCAGTCTCGTTGGTACGCAGGCGAAGGATCAGGTCGTCGAGTTCGCGAGTAACTGCCAGCGGCCAAAAGTCGCTATCCTGCTCGACGGCCGAGTCCATGTCCGCCGGTGCCGCGGCGCGGGGGCCGTGCACGGTGATGGTCACCGCAGCATTGGCCCGGTCGAATTCGGCCGTGACGTAGTCATAGACGAGACTGGTGGCCCCGGTGGTGCGCTTCAGCGGTGTGAGCGCGATGCCTCGTGCGTGCGAGGGACGTTTCGAGCGGGTAGCGAACTGTTCGGCGCGCTCGCGCGTGGCCTGCTCGAAATGGCGTGGCGGGGCCAGTTCATCGACCAATCCCCACTGCAGCGCAGTCTTACCCCGCACTCCGTCGGAGCGAGTTGCGAAGACGTCGGCGCGGTCCTTGCGGACCCCACGCTTGTCGACCACCCGGGTTAACCCGCCGGTGCCCGGCAGCACGCCCAGCAGCGGCACCTCGGGCAGGGACACTGCCGACGAGTTGTCATCCAGGAGCAGGATGTGCTCGCAGGCCAACGCCAACTCGTAGCCGCCGCCCGCACATGAGCCATTGACCGCCGCCAGATAAGTCTGGCCCGAATAGGCTGAGGCGTCCTCCATGCCGTTGCGAGTCTCGTTGGTGAACTTGCAGAAGTTCACCTTCCACGCATGTGGCGAGGCGGCCAGCATACGAATGTTGGCGCCCGCACAGAACACCTTCTCCTTGCCGCTGGTCACCACGACCGCCTTGACCTCGGGGTGCTCGAAGCGCAGCCGCTGGGTCGCGTCATAGAGCTCGATGTCGACGCCGAGGTCATAGGAGTTCAGTTTCAGCTCATAGCCGGGGACGAGTCCGCCATCCTCAGCGACATCGAGTACCAGCCACGCCAGCTCACCGTCGAGGCGAAGCTTCCAATGCCGGTACCGAGCGGGATGGGTGTCAAACGAGACCTCCGGTGTCGGTGGGCCGCCGTGTCCTACGACATCGGCTCTCTGCTCGATGTCGGTGGCAAGAAAAGCCATAGGTTCCTCCTCGAAATCGGCGCAGCGTCCGGCTGACGACCAAACTACTACATCTTTGTCACGATACGCAATTATTCTGTACAGAATGCTCGTCTGGCGGATGATAGCTTGTCAACGTCGAGATATGTGCTGACCTGCCTTAAAACGCTGCGCGTCAGCGCCATTCGGTGACTGCGCGAGCTGCGGAGGCAGTTGTTGAGCTGTGACAATGCGGCACGATTATCGAGGGTTGTTGGCGACCCATTCGGATTGGGAAGCGGCTGGAATAGCTCGGGTGGGCACGTGATCGCCGCGGATCTCGATGTCACCCACACGC
This sequence comes from Mycobacterium ahvazicum, assembly GCF_900176255.2. Classification (GTDB taxonomy): domain Bacteria; phylum Actinomycetota; class Actinomycetes; order Mycobacteriales; family Mycobacteriaceae; genus Mycobacterium; species Mycobacterium ahvazicum. Next base: position 321,262 of record NZ_FXEG02000006.1, on the reverse strand, counting down.
GACGCAACAGGTCGGTTGGCGCAGCGGTCGCGCGCGAGTTGCTGGATACTCTGTCGACGACCTCGTTGACCTAGGTAGGAGGCCATCGGCGATGATGGTCTGGATTCGCGGTGTCGAGCACGTCAGCCAGCAGCGTCACCACGCGACGTTCTCAGTCGCTGACCTTGATCACTACTGCCGAACCGACGTCGCCGGCGGCGCATCCTGTGAATAACCCTATTCCGCCGCCGCGCCGCTGCAGGGCGGAGATCAACTCGACGATCGACCGCATCCCAGTGGGCGCTTGCGGATGACCGAACACCAGACTGCAGCCGAAAACGTTCATCCGGTCGAGCGGGAAGCCGGTCTGGGTGGCGAAATAGACGTCGTTGACCGCGAACGGATTATGGGTAGCCACGAGGTCGACGTCGGAAATGGTCACACCAGCCGCTGCAAGTGCCCGATTGGCGGCCGGCACAGGCGCTTTGGGCATCCGCGCAGCTTCAACCCTGGCCTCGCCGAACCCGAGCAATTCGACGATTCCCTGATTGCGGGACAGCTCACGAGCCCGCGCGGGGCTGGTGACGATTGCCCCGGCAGCGCCGTCAGCGGGATGGGTTTGACTGCCGAAGCTGTGCGAGCCTTCCGGGGCGGCCGGGCGCAATTGGCCTAGCGACTCCCGTGTCGAATGCTGCACACCTTCGTCCTCGGTCAGTTTGATCGTCGATCGACGACGCTCGATCACCGCGGGGACAATGTGATCAAGATCCATTGGACGGTCAGCATATTGGGCGTACCGCAAGGCCGCGAGATCGTCTAGTGCGGCGCGTTCGATACCTTCTTCGCGCGCCACAGCGTCGGCTGTGGCCAGCATTGACTCTCCCGTGTGCGGGTCTCGGGCAAACGAGTCCAGCACCCAGTGCTCAGTAGCCGGAGCACCCCCGCTGGCCCCCGGTTGGGGATAGACCAGCAGGGGCCCGTTGCTCGTGCGATCGGTCAAAACTACCAATGTCGTAGCCGCGCCACCTGATTCGACTTCTCGCGCCGCGGTGCGCAGGGCCAGCACAGAGGTGGCACATGCTTGGCTGACCATCGGGCCAGCGATGCCAGAAGCCCCGATCGCGGCGGCCAGGCCCGGGGCTCCGTAGAAGATGTCGGGCTGCGGAATGGTCCACCCCAGCACCAGTGAATCCAGCTCATCCCGGTCGAGGCCGCGCGTGTCCAGAGCGGCGGTGGTGACGGCGGCGGCCAACTGCAGGCTGCTCACCTCGGCCAAGGCGCCGCCCCACTTCGCGAAAGGGGATGTCCATGCCGCGCCAAGCGGGATCGCTGCGCCCATACCGAAACCCGTCCTTAATGATCGACAACTATCTTAACAAACGCAACGCCATTGTAGAGTATTGGGATGTCGCACACAGCAACGAGGGTCGGGGAGATGCCTGATCAGGTGTTCGCACGCCCGGCCGTCACGGCCGATCATCGACCTGACGGAAGTGTGGTCATTGCCTCACACGAGCCGCTGCGCAGCTATCCCGCCAGCATCGTGCACGCATTCCACGCCGGCAGCGAGAGGCATCCCGACCGGATTCTGGTCGCCGAGAAGGCCCAGGGGACGTGGTCAGAATGCACGTGGGGGCAGGCCCGCACGCGCGTGGACGCGATCGCGCAGGGTCTGCTGAATCGGGGAGTCGCCGGGCTGCCGTTGCTGATCGTGTCGCACAACAGCGTGGCGCACCTGCTGATGACGCTGGCCGGCTACACCATCGGCAGCCCCGTCATACCGGCGAGTGTCGCCTACTCGTTGCAAAGTACCGATCACGCCAAGTTGCGCCACATCGTCGAGGTGTGCGACCCAGCGGTGGTCTTTGCCGAAGATGCCCGCTATGCCCGCGCGCTGCAGGCCATCGGCTCTGGCCGGCTGCTGATCAGTGCGAGCACCAGCGAGGCGGGCCCGACCCCCATCGCCGACATCGAAACCCAGCCGAGCCCCGCGATAGTCGACCGCCTAGCGGCGCTCAACGAGGACACCATCGCAAAAATTGTCTTCACCTCGGGGTCCACCGGGATGCCCAAAGGGGTGATTAACACCCACGGCATGCTTGCAGCCAACCAGCAGCAGATGCGTCAAGTGTGGCCGTTCCTGGCCGCCGAGGCGCCGACACTGCTGGACTGGCTGCCATGGAGCCACACCTTCGGCGGCAACCACAACGTGAACATGGTGCTGGTCAACGGAGGAACGCTGTGGATCGATGCCGGCCGGCCAGCCCCTGGGCTGATCGACCACACCATCGACAACCTGCGCGATGTGGCTCCCAGCGTTTACTTCAACGTCCCGGCCGGCTACGCCGCGCTTCTGCCGATGCTGGAAAACGACCCAGCGGCAGCGCAGCGGTTCTTCGCTAGGTTGCGGGTGGCATTCTCCGCTGCAGCCGCGCTGCCGCAGCAGTTATGGGATCGCCTCGAGACGCTCGCCGTCCAACAGGGTTCCACCATGCGGATTACCACCTCGTGGGGTATGACCGAGACGGCGCCCGCGGCGACCACGACCCACTTCGAGGTCACCCGCAGCGACTCCATCGGCGTGCCCCTGCCCGGTGTGGAGATAAAGCTGGTGCCCACCGAGACCAAATATGAACTGCTGGTGCGCGGCCCGAACGTCACACCCGGCTACTACCGCCGTCCCGACCTGCGGCAATGCTGCTTCGACGACGAAGGCTTTTTGCGCACCGGCGACGCGGTATCACTCGTCGACCCGCTCGACCCTAATCAGGGTTTCATCTTCGGGGGACGGCTCGCAGAAAATTTCAAGCTGTCCACCGGCACCTTCGTCACCGTTGGGGTGGTGCGTCCCAAGCTGCTGTCGGCTTGTGCCGGACTGCTAGCCGACGCCGTGATATGTGGTGAGGGTGCTGACTTTGTGTGTGCCCTGGCCTGGCTGCACGCCGACCACGCCGAGCGCGTCGATGCAAAGGGCGCGCCGGAAGACCAGCTACGTGCCCAGATCACCGCTGCACTCGATCGGCTGGCGTCCGAGGCCGGCGGTTCCGCCCAGCAGGTCGAACGAGTGCTGATCCTCACCTCGCCACCGGATCTCGATGCCGGTGAAATCACTGACAAGGCCTACATCAATCAGCGCCGGGTTCGCGAGCACCGCGCCGCGTTGGTTGAGGAGCTCACCGCCGGTTCTGCCTCTGCTCGCACCGTATGCCGCGCAGCTACCTCGGCTACCTGATCGCCGCGGGATTCTCTCGCCTCGAACTCGACACCATCGGGCCTGGACATGACCTGCCGCTCCCTGTACGGCGGGGCAACGGCCCTCGATCGATCGGTCAATCCCCGTCTGCAGCGAACTGACTCCATCTCCGCCGGGCCGGTTCCCGCCATTCGGCGTGCTTGGCCTCAAACAACGATGTCGCCGCGGTACCGCTCCAGTGGGCAGGAAGTAGCAGTCGCGGCAATTGGGGATCCAGAAACGGGAACCGGCGCCACTCATGAACCAGGCGGATCTGCGCAACCAAGATGTCGTCGGCAGACCGCGGCGACAAGCCAGAGAATTCCTCGATAAATGCCTCGTAGTGGCGCTCGACCTCACCGAGGTCCCACGCCGCCGACACCATGTCGTTTTGGTTCCCCAGCGCACCGTACTCGGCCACAAATGACAGCGCCTTATCCGACAGGTCTAGCCCACCAAGGATTTCCTTGGCCTCGGCCGCGGCCGCGGTGCGCGGCGAAATCCACACCCCAGGCATAGGGGAACCGAAACCCGCCCAACTCAATTGGGTTCGCACCTTGTGCCGTAACGCGCGCATCGACTCCGGGATCGAAATCAACACAACGAGCCATCGGCCGTCCCACGACAATTCCCGAGAACCAAACGAATAGATCCGGTGTGCTCCCTCCTCTAACAGTCCCCGCCCCGCATCGGTCAATGACCACCGCACGCGCCTACCCACCCGATCGGAAGTCAGCCACCCTTCAGCGGCGATCCGCGACAACGCCTGCCGCGCCGAGCCCTCCTCGACTCCCACCAGTGCAAGAGAACGCACCAGGGTTGCCGTCCACACCCGCTGGCCGAACGGCAAGACGAATTCACCGAGGATCGTCGTCAGCAACGAACGCGCGCTGCCCTCCCCCACCTCACGGCGCCTGCTGACCGCGGGGGTGGCTCCCGGCGCCTCTCCGCCGTCATCCGGCGCTATCGCCACCTGCAACCTCCATTAGTCGCCGTTCTCAATGCTGTGAGTGTCTCACTGATCACGTGGCCCGCAGCTCCGTTCCGCCCTTGCCGTCGACGAATGCTCCCATGCGCGCGAACTTTTCGGCGTCCTCGAACAGCACCGCCTGCGCCAACAGATCGACGTGAGGGTGGGCCGCGGCGGGCGCGTCGACCGCGAGCTTGGACAGCCTCAGCGCCTTTGCCGAACTCATCAGCATGCGATCGACCACCCCGTCGGCGGTTGAGAACAAGTCCTCCGGTTCGGTCACAGCCAAGACCAGCCCGTGTCGTAGAGCGTCGTGGGCATCGAGCGTGTGCCCAGCAAGCAGAATCTGTTTTGCCACGCTCTCTCCGAGCAGCCTGACCAGCCGAAACGTAGCGCCCGCCCCGGCAAGAATGCCCAGTCGAGGTTCGGGCTGTCCGAATTTCGCGCGCGTGCTGGCCAGCCGGATGTCACAGGCGTAGGCCAGCTCAGCACCACCGCCCAACGCCCAACCATCGATTGCGGCTACCGTGGGCATGGGGAGGCAACGGACACGCTCAAAGAGCTTGAGGTTAATACCCTTTAGCGCGTCGTCGCTGCGGCGCTCAAGCAGCTGGCCAATGTCTGCGCCACCAGCGAACACTCCCTCGCTGCCTCCGGTCAGTACCAGCATCTTGGGCTCGCGTTCCAGTTCAGCACAGAGGTCGTGCAGCTGGTCAACCATTTCAGCGTCAATGGCATTGCGTTGCGCCGGACGGTGCAACCGCGCCCACGTGCGGTCAGCTCGCCGATCAACGAGCACCGTCTTCTCATTCGTCACGTCGCTCCTATCGCCACAGCGCCCGCATGACTGTTGACACTATTGTGATTGTACGACATGAATGTGTATAGCGTTTCTACTTTCGGAGACGCCTCCGCCGGCGTAGGTCTTGAGCATCTCTTGGGAGGTTGACACGGTCAAGTACGGCAACGCCATCATCAAGGACTTGGTTCCCAACACACGCCTACGACGAAATTCGCGTCTCTTCGAGCAGCAGACAACTTTGCCGTAACGAAATTCAGGAAACTCTTCCCTTCAAGCCAATGCGTTTCGAGTCTGTTCCAAGAACTACCTGATATTAGGCTTGGTCGAGTCCGGTTAGTGCACCGCACTGACGTGCTGGTGTCGAGGTTCAAAGTCATTCTGCTGCAGCACGATCATAAGCAACCTCCAGTGCGACACCGCCACTCTGATCGTGGATATCCTCCGATATCCATGAATAAAGTCCGCCCCCTGGGACGCTATGGCGCAACCCCAAACTCGCTGATGATGGTCACGGCGGCGGCGGCTCAAGGGATTTGAAATCCGGCGCTTTACCGGCACCCCGGGCGCTGGTATGCCAGAGGCCTGCGTCAGTAATACGTACCGGGCGCGGCTGCTCCGCCCGGCGGTTGGTAGCCAGCGGCTGAATTCCGCAGCTGCCATATCAGCGCAGGACAAAGCAAGCTGACCGCATACGAAACCAGGTAATTGGCCGCGAACTCATCGTTGGGGGTCACGTCCCTCTTCACGTCACCCATAATCTGCCCGTACGCTTCGCCCCCGCCGACCTTGTCACAGATCCCGTGGCCGTAGGCAAGCGCGTCATTGTTCGGAAAGCCGTAATGCCGCCGCACCACCACGTCGTAGACATACTCGACCTCGGGCGCCGGTACCGCACGCGCCGGCGGTGCCAGTGCCAGCGGGACCCCGCTGACGGCAGTTGCGGCGACAATCACGGCGACGAGCGATCGACGAAAAGTGGTCCTCTGTCGACGTGCTGATCCGACCAGGCTTCGCGCGGCTATCGGCATACACGGAGACGTTAAACTATATAACGGATACGATCTAGCGGTTTCACCGTCGCCGGGATGACGTGTACGCCGGAGGACGCGAGCGATGAGTTCGCCGAAGAACTGCACGCCTGGGTGCCTGCGCACCAAACTCACGTTCATCCGGTGCCCTGACGCTTCAGGTGTGTTGCGCGAAGGGTGGCACGATCGAGCTTGCCTGCGCTGTTGAGTGGCAGTTCGGCGACCGTGTACCAGTAACTCGGGATCTTGAATCCTGCCAGCGTGACGCGGGCGAACGAACCTAGTTCCTCGGGCCGCGGCGGATGAGCCGAATCGGCCGGCACGACAAACGCGGCCAGGGTTTCCCCTAGCCGGGCCTCCGGCACGCCCACCACGCCGACCGCGGCAACCGCGCGGTGAGTGCTGAGCACATTCTCAATCTCCAGGGGATAGATGTTCTCCCCACCGCGAACCACCATGTCATGCCGACGACCGCAAAGCCGGAGATAACCGTCGGCATCCACCACACCCAGATCGCCGGTGTGCAACCACCCGTCGGCGGCCTGGACGGAAAGGTGCGTCGCGGAGGCGAATACTTCGCCGATGCCGGCCCGGTCCGGCTCGTCGATGTGCAGACGAAGGCCGCTCACCGGCCGACCTACGGTGGATAGAACGTCGGGATCTTTGGCGGCAGCTAGGCGATGATCGTCAGGGCTCAGGCTGGTGATCGGGCTGCCCTCGGTTTGGCCGTAGAGGCTGACGATCGCGACGTCGGGCAATACGCCGAGAACGCGTCGCAACGTGTCGACGCTGATCGGCGAGGCGCCATAGATCAATGTATCGAGCGGAACCGCGTCGAGAAGTCCCTCGCTGAGCAACATTTCGATCATGCTCGGCACGAGCAGGCAGTGGGTGGCGTGAAGTTGCTTCAGGTTGCGCCACCAGTCGAAGGAGAATCTCGTGGTACAGATAACTGCCGCCCCGGCCCTAAGCGCTACCAGGATGTTGCCCAGACCACCGATGTGATGTAGCGGCGCACCGGTGGCAAAGCGGTCGTCGGGGCCAATGCCGATCAAGCGACCTAACAGCGCGGCGCGCGCGTCAAGCACTCGCTCGCTCAGCGAAACTCGCTTGGGAACTCCGGTGGTTCCCGCGGTGTGCAAGTAAATCGCTGTGGGACCGGGTTGCGGACGGAGCGGACGCCTCGACACCGGCAAGCAAGGTATCGTCACCGCGCGGATCCCGACCGCGTCGGCGACGTGGCGAGCCGTCTCGGCGAACGCGGCCTCGGCGAGTAAGACCGCCGAGCCGCTTCGACGCACCGTCTCGGCCAGTTCTGCGGAGGTGTGCCGCGGCCCGAGCGGAGCCAGCGGTCTGTCGACGGCGGCACCGCCGAATAGCAGTGCCAGCGCGTCGGCGTTGGTGGTCAGTAAAGCCGGGACCGGTTGACCTGGCTGCACGTCGAGATCGACGAGCAGATCCGCGGCGGTGACGCTCTTGCCGATCAATTCCCGGCCGGTCACGAAACCCCCGTCACCGATGACCGCGGGACAATCGCTACGTTCGTGGACCGCGCAAAGCCGCTCGAGCCACGTCATTTTCGCAGCACCTCTTCCGACCGTTTCCTCAAAACGATAAATAGTTTACTGTTTACGTGAATCTTCACGAAGGAGGGCGCGGCCGACGTGCGAATCATCGTCACCGGCGGAAACAGTGGCGTCGGTAAGGCGACCGCGCACGCCATGGCCGCCGCGGGCCACGAAGTGATCATCGCGTGCCGGACCCCGGCAAAGGGGTACCAAGCCGCCGCGTCGATGCCCGGCGATGTCGAGGTACGGGAACTGGATCTGGCCGACCTCACCAGCGTGCGCAAGTTCACCGACACCGTCGACTACGTCGACGTACTGGTGAACAACGCCGGCGTCTTGGGTTTGCCGCTGACCCGCACGGCCGACGGCTTCGAGGCTCATATGGGCACCAACCACCTCGGCCACTTTGCGCTGACATGTCTGCTCGGCGACCGGATCCGCGACCGTGTCGTGGCAGTGGCCAGCACCAACTACAACACCGCTCGCATCCACTTCGACGACCTCAACTACCACCATCGCCGCTACAACCCGTGGTCGGCCTACGGGGAATCCAAACTGGCGAACCTGCTCTTCGTGCGGGAATTGGTCGCCCGCGGCAAGATCGCCTACGCCTCGGATCCCGGCATGACCGACACCGGGATCACCCGCAACGGTTCGGGTGCACTGCAGTGGGCAGGACGAGTGCTCTCGCCGCGCATTGCGCAGAGCCCGGCCGACGGGGCCCGCTCGACCATTCAGGCGATCACCACCACCTTGCCCAACGGCACCTACATCGCGCCGCGCGGCCTGATGCACCAGTGGGGCACACCGAAGCCGACCAAGCTCAAAGACAAGGCGCGCGATGCGGACAGCGCGCGACGGCTATGGGAGATCTCGGCGGAATTGACCGATTGCCAGTGGCAGGACGTGAGTCCATGACCGTCGAGCGCCTGCTGCCGACACCCGAAGCACGCGAACTTGTCCGACTGGCCGCCGACGTCGCCGACAAGGTGCTCGATCCGATCGTCGACGAGCACGAGAAGAACGAGACCTATCCCGACGGTGTCTTCGCGACGCTGGGTGAGACCGGGCTGCTGACGCTGCCGCACCCGCAGGAGTGGGGCGGCGGCGGACAACCCTACGAGGTATACCTGCAGGTTCTCGAGGAACTGGCCGCCCGGTGGGCCGCGGTCGCTGTGGCTGTCAGTGTCCATGTGCTGTCCTGCCATCCGTTGATCGCGTTCGGCACCGACGAGCAACAACAGCAGTGGCTGCCGACCATGCTGGGTGGTGACAAGATCGGTGCCTACAGCTTGTCCGAGCCGCAGGCCGGTTCCGACGCCGCCGCCCTGACCTGCAAGGCCACCGCGACCGACGGCGGTTACCGAGTCAATGGCGCCAAGGCCTGGATCACCCACGGCGGCATAGCTGATTTTTACAACCTATTCGCTCGCACAGGCGAAGGCGGACGGGGTATTTCGTGCTTTCTGGTCGATAAGCGCACCGACGGCCTGACGTTCGGCAAACCCGAGGAGAAGATGGGCCTGCACGCCATCCCGACCACGACGGCACACTACGACAATGCGTTCGTCTCCGAGCAACGTCGGATCGGCGCGGAAGGACAAGGACTCCAGATCGCCTTCAGTGCACTGGATTCGGGCCGCCTGGGCATCGCCGCGGTAGCCGTCGGGCTGGCGCAGGCCGCGCTCGACGAGGCGGTTTCCTACGCCCAGCAACGGTCGACGTTCGGCCGCAAGATCATCGATCATCAAGGCCTGGCGTTCCTGTTGGCCGACATGGCTGCCGCAGTCGACTCCGCGCGTGCTACGTACCTGGACGCGGCGCGGCGACGCGACGCGGGACTGCCCCACTCGCGCAACGCTTCCGTGGCCAAGCTGATCGCCACCGACGCCGCCATGAAAGTCACCACCGATGCCGTCCAGGTATTTGGCGGTTACGGCTACACGAGGGACTATCGTGTCGAGCGCTACATGCGCGAAGCCAAGATCACCCAGATCTTCGAGGGCACCAACCAGATTCAGCGACTGGTCATCGGCAGATCGTTGGCCGGATCATGACCTATCAACGCCCCCAGTTGCGCCTGGCACCTAGTCCGACCGCCGAGTCGCGGCCGTTCTGGACGGGCGGCCGTAACGGCGAGCTGCTGATCAGCCGGTGCCACGATTGCGGCCACTTCTTCCACCCGCCCGGGCCGGCCTGCTGGCGCTGCAGAAGCACTCACGTTGCGCAGGAACCCGTTTCGGGGCGAGCCACCGTGGCGGCGTATACAGTCAACCGCCAGAATTGGATTCCCGGTTACGAACCGCCTTACATCGTGGCGATGGTAGAGCTTGCCGAGGAGCCCGATACCCGGCTTATTTCCAACGTGGTCGACGTCTCCCCGGACGAGATCCACGTTGGGATGGCCGTCGAGGTTTTCTTCGAAGACTGGACCGCGCTCTCGGGCGAGGAAGACAGTCGCGTGTGGTTGCCGCTGTTTCGCCCCGTCACGAATTGATCGATCCGCTGGGCCAGATGCTGCTAATGTGACAGTCAACTGTCAAACCGTCGGTTAGGACGCGATATGACCAGCCAGGCCTTGCCCATCACGCTGCGCTCTCCCGAGGACCTGACGCCGGCCGTTCTGACCTCGCTGCTGCGTCGCCACCGGCCCGCGGTGACGGTCACCGATGTCCGGGTCCAGAGCACCTGGCAAGGGACCACCTCACACATCCACCTCGACGTGGACTACGCCGATGGCGACACCGACTTGCCATCAAAGCTTTTCGTCAAGACACAACTTGGTACGGTGCACGATCTTCCCGCCGCGGTCGACGAGTCGCTGTCGGAGGGCGGCGGCGGGACGGTTCTACTGGACGACGAGACGACGTTCTATCGCAATCTTCGCGACGACCTCGACGTCGAGACCATGACGACCTACTTCGCTGAACATCTCGACGGCCCGTCCCAGTTCATGGTGATCGGCGAGGACATCACGATGCGCGGAGCGCAGGTGCCCGACGCGGTGGCCGGTCTGCCTGTCGAGCAGGTCGACGAGCTGTTGGCGACGTTGAGCCGCGTGCACGCCCCGTTCTGGGCGAATCCGAGGCTCGGTGGACACGGCGACCTGGCGTGGCTACAGCATCCCGTCACCGGCGGGTTCGCAGAATTCCTGCGCACCAACGGTTTCGCGATCATCCGCGCGTTCGTCGACATTCCCTATAAGCGGGAGCTTCTCAACAAAACCGGCGCCGACATGGACGCCATGGAGGCGGCGTTCTGGACCCTGCAGGACCGGGTGGCTCACGAACCGATCACGCTGTTGCACGGGGATCCGCACCCACGCAACACGTACGTTCTACCGGACGGCCGCGTGGGGCTCCTGGATTGGCAGTTGGTGCGACGGGGTTCGTGGTCCCACGACGTCGGCTACGCCTTGATCGGCGCGCTGCCGCCTGCAACGCGTCGCGAGCATGAGCGCGAACTCCTCGACAACTACCGCGGGCGCCTGCTCGACGCCGGCGTCTCGTCGGTGCCGGACCGCGAACAGATGTGGACCGCCTATCGGCAGAGCCCGGCGTGGGGGTTCTGCATGTGGGCCATTACGCCCGATCAGATGTATTCCGTCGAGGTCGTGCGCGCTGTGCTCGGCCGCTTCGCCGAGGCCTACGCGGATCTCGGCACCGGCAAGTTGCTGAGCTGAGAAACAGCACCATCGTCGGCGCGCCCTTTAAGTTCGGCCTATCGGTTATTCCAGACGGTCTCCGGTCTGGCCTGCAGCAGATGAACCTCGCCGTCGGCGTCCACGGCCCACTCAACATCCACGGCGTACCCGGCGTTTTGCTCGATTTGTAGGGCGAGGCGGGCGACCTGGAGCAGCGTGTCGTCATCGATGCTGGGTGCATCACCCTCGCCGGGCGCGAGATCGACAATTCTGACCGCCCCGCTTTCGTACCGATGAGCGCGAGTCTGGCGCGCAATCTCCCGCTTGCGCAAGCACAAGCGGGCCTTGTCGACCCAGGCGCTATCGGTTTCCACGTCGCCATTGACCACGCCTTGACCCAGGCCTAAGGCTGACGCGGTGTAGATCTGGCCACGGTCTCCCGTCACCGGTTCCAACGTGATCGTCACGCCTGCTGCGACTGCCGGCACCATTTGCTGAACAACCACCGCCATCGCCACATCATCGGAAGCCACGTTCAACCGCCGGCGATACCCGATCGCCCGCGGTGTGAAAAGGCTTGCCCAACAACGAACAACGGCATCCAGCAGCGCGGGAGCACCTTCGATCCACAGATAGGTATCTTGCTGACCGGCAAACGACGCCTCGGCCGTGTCTTCGGCAATCGCGCTGGACCGCACCGCTACCGGCCCGCCACCCATCTGGGCGTAAGCGTCCACAACTTGGGCAGCGAGGCTCTCCGGCAGGGTGACTTGGTCGAACAGCGTCATGATTGCCGCCGACCGGTCCCGGTCGGTGCCCGATGTCGCCAGTACTTCCGCGATGCGTGGCGCGACTCCTGCGGCGGCAACGGCCTCGTGGTAGGCGCTCACAGTGACGACAAACCCTGGCGGAACCGACAGACCTTGCTTGATCAGCGCCCCGAGGCCGGTAGCCTTTCCACCGACCTCGTGACTCAGCTCCGAAGTGCACCGATGCAGCGGAAGAACCTGCGTCGCTGCGTGTTCCGGCCTGTGCGCACCTTCTGCCGAACCCCGGCGGTCAACCGCGCCGGTGGGCTTTTGATCAGTTGTCATCGCGGTCGGCTACTTGATCACGAATTCCGGTATGCGATAACCGGTGTCACCGAGGTCGACGATGCGCATCTGCACCGGCTGCCCGATTCGCACGTCGGCTGGATCCGCGTCGATGACCGCGTTGATCCGCAGGCCCGGCTGCTCCACCAGTTCGACGAGCCCGACGACATACGGGGGCACCCGACCGGGAACGAGGGCCTGGCGCACGACGATGAAGCTGAAAATTGTGCCGTCCCCGCTGACTTCCTCGAAGTGCACGGGGCCACCGGTGTACCGGCTGCGTTCCAACGGCGGATGGATCCATTTCCCAGTGTCGTCGCAGCGGCACAACATCAACGAACCGTTCTTCAGACCCTCCCAGTAGGGCGCCGAATCGGGGTCAGGCACCGGAATCGGTGCCGCCAGCGCTGGACTCGTCATGGCTTCTCCCTGCTGTAGACGTTGGCGCCACCGAAGGGCCCTCCACCGGCAGTGACCAGCGCGAGCTGGGCATCGTCGACCTGACGCACGCCAGCGGCGTGGCGGAGTTGCAGTGCAGCCTCGTAATGGTGGTTGAGGCCGTGAATGTAGCCCTCGGACAGCAGCCCTCCATGCGGGTTCACCACCACGTCACCGCCGTAAGTGGCGCGCCCGGTCGAGAAGAACTTGCCGACTTCGCCTTTCTCGCAGAAGCCGAAGCCCTCCATGGTGGCCATCACCGTATAAGTAAAGCAGTCGTACATGCAGGCCACGTCCATGTCCGATGGACTCAGGCCTGTCTTTTCCCAGATTCTGGGACCCGCTGTGCGGGAGTACATCTCGGTTGGGTCGTCCCACTCGCTCCAACCGGCGCCGCCCTGCGAATTCGACGATCCGACCAGCCACATCGGGGGCTGCTTGGTATTGCGGGCGATGTCCTCGCCGACAATCAGCACCGCCACCGCACCGTCAACCTCCGAAGTGCAATCCAGTACGCGGAACGGCTCGTTGATCCAGCGGGCTGCGAGATAGTCATCCATGGTCAGCGGTTCGCGTCGCAGCGCATGCTCATTGGGGCCCGCGTGCCTTCGTTGAGTGATCGCGATCTGACCAAGATCTTCACTGGTTGAGCCGAACTCGTGCTGGTGCCGACGTGCCCACATCGCGAACCACTGCGGCGGCACCATGAAACCGGAGGCTGTGTCGAACTGGTCGTGGTGCTGGACCCGCATGGGTCCTTCGATGTGACCGAACCGATAGCCGGAGCGTCCGTTAAGCGACCGATACACCAACACGGCCTTGCACATACCAGCCTCGATGACCGCGGCAGCAGTGGCGATTTGGTCAGCCACGAGATTGCCGCCGCCATACATTGCGTTGGCCCAGGCTAATTCGTCGATGCCCAGCGCCCAGCCGACGTAGATCGGCTGTTCGGAGTCGTTGGCCATGAACGTGCAGATACCGTCGACATCGGCCGCCGTGAGTCCGGCATCGGCGATGGCGTCGCGGCAAGCAGCCACGGCCATGCCGCGGGTCGTGCGGCCGGAGTTGCGGGAGTACTCGGTACGGCCGATCCCGACAACGGCACAAACCATTTGTCTTCTCCGATCTACTTAGGCGCCGGGTCGCGCGGCAGGCCCAGAATGCGTTCGGCGACCAGGTTTCTCACAATTTCCGACGTGCCGCCCGCGATCGTCAGGCACCGGCTGAACAGATAGTCGTGTACGACATTGGGTTCCTCTCCGACCAGGATGGCCCGGTCGGCAATTCGCAGCGCCAACTCTGCCACCCGCTGAGCGTGCTCGGCCCCGAACAATTTGGCGATGTTGCCTTCGACTCCGGGCCCGGCGTCGAAGACGGCTCGGGCGGCCTGCCGCAGATTCAGCGTGGCCAAGGTGTAGGACTCGATCAGCAGCGCACCGACCTCGCGGGCGATGCCGGTGTCACCGGGCCGATGGCGGGCCAGCAGATCGAGCAAAGCGCCGGCGGTCATGGTGACCGAGCCGCCGCCGATCGACACGCGCTCGTTGCCGAAGGCCGCCATCGCTACGCTCCACCCGTCGTTCACACCGCCGACCACATCACGATCGGGCACGAAAACGTCGTCGAAGAAGACTTCGTTGAACAGCGTCTCACCGGTGATCTCGGTGAGCGGGCGAATGCGCACGGCCGGGTCGGCGAGGTCGATGATCATCGCCGTAATGCCTTTGTGCTTGCGCACGTTCGGGTCGGTGCGCACGGTGGCCAGGCCGCGTTGGCAGTTCACCGCATCACTGGTCCACACCTTCTGACCGTTGACCACCCAGCCACCGTCGACCCGCCTGGCCTTGGTAGCAACCGCCGCCGCGTCCGAGCCGGCGCCAGGCTCGCTGAACAGCTGGCACCACCGCAGGTCACCCTCCAGGCTCGGCCAGATCAGTCGCTCGACTTGTTCAGGACTACCGTGTTGCAGTAGCGTTGGGACCACCCATTCACCGAGGCCAAGACTGGGTTTGTCCAAACCGTCCAGGGTGTCCTCGATGATGAGCTGCTCGACGCTGTCGGCGGCCCGGCCGTACGGAGTGGGCCAATGTGGTTGAAGATAACCGCTGCGCGCCCAAAGCCTTTGGTGATCGTCGGCGTCGGCCGCCTCCAGTTCTGCCCGGAAATCCAGTGCGGCCTGGCGATACTGTTCGGCGCCCTCGGGCAGGTCGACCGACTGGCGTCGGCGAACGCCGTCGCGTTGCAGCGCGATGACTTTGTCCCGCAACGCATCCTGGTCGCCGGCGAAGGTTTGTAGAACCGTAGCCCGTCTGATGTAGAGGTGAGCGTTGTGCTCCCAGGTGTACCCGATGCCGCCATGCACCTGCACGTTCTGCAAGGCCACCCGCTGATAAGCGGTCAACGCATGTCCGGCCGCCATGGTCGCGGCCAGCCCGGCCTCCGCACCATCGGCACGAGCCGCGTCCCAGGTCGCGGCGACTGCGAGTTCGGTGTCGACAAGCATGTTCGCGCAATGATGTTTGACTGCTTGAAACGAGCCGATAGGTCTGCCGAACTGCTCGCGCCCGGCGGCGTAAGCCGTCGCCATCTCGGTGCACGCGCTCAACCCGCCAACTGCCTCGGCTGCGGCCAGCAGTCGAAGGATCCGCGTCGCCGTCCCGGCCGCACCCGGGAGGATTTCAAGTACCGGTGCCGACTTCAGGCCGAGTACCACGACCGGGGCCAGCAGCCGATCTACCGATTCGATAGTTCGAATGCTGACGCCCTCACCGGCCGCCAGCAGCACGAGGTCGTCACCGGCGGGAAGCAAAAACAGGTCTGCACCTGACTCGGCCAATGCCGGTACCGCAGCGGCAGTGACCGCCGAATCGCGAACGACAGCACCGCCGTCGGTGCCGATCCCTGCGATCACGTCACCAGACACCAGCCGCGGCAACCACCGTTCCCGCTGCCCGTCCGTCCCGGCTTCAGCGATAACCGCAGACACTGCGACCGTGGGCAGGAAGGGTCCGGCCACCGCAGCGCGGCCCAGTTGCTCCAACACGATCGTCAGTTCAGGCAGACCGTAACCCTGGCCGTCGAATCGTTCGTCGATATGCAGGCCAAGCCAGCCGGTGGAGACCATCTCTTTCCAGAGTCCGTCGGTGGACCACCAGCGGTCGCTCTTCTCACGGTCGAGCAGGATCCGGCGGGCGCCCGCGGGGCCGGCACGCCCGGCGACCATTGCGGCCGCTACTTCGGCGAGGGCGCGATGATCTTCGGTGATCGCCAAGGGCATTAGCGGCTCTCCAATCTGGTCACCACGGTGTACCGAACCGCTCGCGGCATGTCAGCGATGTGGCCGGGCGGCGGCGAGGCGGTGAGAGCTTGCGTGCGGGCAGACCGACATAGACTGCGGCCATCGGGATCAGATTCTGCGGCAGTTCCAACAGCTCCCGCACCTGATCGACACCAAACGTGGTCAAGCCGGTGGTCAAACACGAACCGTAGCCAAGGTCTGCGGCAGCCAGAAGCATATTCTGCACAGCCGGGTAAATCGACGGCGGCGCATAGATCTCCGGCACCCGGTCCGTGTCAGCGCATACCACGATGACCACCGGCGCCGCAGCGAAACCTCCTTTACTGCAACCGAACTCGAGGTCAGCAACCAATGCCTTGTCTTCGACGCTCTGCTTGACGAAGTCACCTCCGCCCGCGTTCCATGTTTCTGTCCACCACCCCGCGAGGAGAGCGCGGTTGCGGTCGTCGCGGACTACGATGAACGTCCAAGGCTGGGTGTTTTCCGCGCTCGGTGCGTGCACCGCGGCGGCAAGCATCCGCTCGACGTCGGAATCGGGCACCTTGCCGTCCGGATCAAAACGACGACACGCGCGTTGAGCGTGGATGACAGCAAGTAAGTCGCCCACTAGCTATCCGCCAGAACGCGTTTGCCGCGTGGCGCCCATCCGGTCAGGGAGATGGTGGTCAGATCGAGCCACTCCCCTAGGGACAGCGTTCCGGCCATGACTCGTTTCAGGAATTCCGCCATCACGACTTCGGGCTCGTTGTCCAGCTCGTAGATCACCATGTAGCGGTGGGTCGGCGGCGGCAACTGAGCGGGCAATTCTTGGTCGTCCGGGACTTTCAGTTCGACGATGTCGTAACGCTGTGCGGCCACGACCCCCGGGACGTCGAGAACCTCCGGCAAGTGCTGAGCGTCGTACCACTTGTTGAAGGCCTCATCTTGACCGTCGATCGGATTGGTGAGCGCTATGAAGAGATTCGGAGCCACGTCGGATACCTTTCGCAACGGCCGGGATTAAGTCACACTATGACGGTCGACTGTCATAGTCAACGAGGCGGCGGACCGGTGAGACTCGATCTCTCGAGGTAGGCGTAGCCGGTCTCCCCGCCCCATGTCACCTCGGCCCAGCTGACGGTGTAGGCCTGCGCCGGATTAACCAGCCCATAGGGCAGGCCCTCGGCCATCGACAGCCACAGCGACGAGCAGATGGTGGCCTCGATCGGTTGACCGTCGAGCTTGCAGCCAAATTGCTCACCGTCGCGCTGCAACACCGCCGGCGGCGGAATCTCCTCCAATTTCACGTGTCGCAGTGAACCGTCGGTGACCGCGTAAGCACCCTGCAGCGTGACACGCCCATCGCGGGCCCAATACCTGCAGAAGCCGAATGCGCGGCCGCTGGGCATGACTCCCCCGGCGATGACGTGGCCACCCCAGTCGGTGAGAGTGTCGGCCCCGCGTGGCCCACGCGAATGATCGCGCCAGCCACCACCGTCGAACTGGAACGTCTCCGATCCTACGGTCACCTCGCCGACGACACGGGTGAGCTGCTCGTAATGTTCTCTGGCCCAGCTCTGTTCGGCCATTCCGGCGCCCGAGTCGGTCGGCGGACTGGCCTCGGCGTCCCACACCGGGGTCACGCCGTGCACCTCCAGATCCAGGCGAACGTGGGTCTTGGGCCCGTCGGGCAATGGTGCGCAGCGCATCGCGTCATAGGAAGACCGCACACAGAATCCGTCAAAAGTGATGTGCCATTTCGCGAACGGCTCTTCACACCGGAAAGCCAGATTGGCTCCCGCGGGCCGGCGCTCGGGCACAGTGCGGTGATACGCCCACATGGACAACACTCCCCGATCCGCGGGCAGCGCGATGAGGACACGGTCCTCCCACATCTCCCACATGTCGGCGACCGTGCCCAGGTGCAGCCACATGCCGACGTCGCGCACTGGGTCGTAGTGCGTGAACAGCAGATTCTCGGTCCAGCCCGGTACCGGCGGGCAACTGGTCACGACTTGCTCGTTGGCCGCGGGCAGACCCGAGGAGAGCGCGCCCGGCTGCACGCTCACTTCTGCACCGTGGACCGGGACCGGACCAGCAATGCGATCTCGCCGGTGGTCCCGTCCACCCGCACAACATCGCCGCTGCGTAATGCCCTGGTGCCGTTGCCCGTTCCGACCACGCACGTGATACCGAGCTCCCGCGCGACGATCGCCCCGTGACTGGCGGGACTGCCCATGTCGGTTACCAGGGCACCCGCCAGCGAGACCAACGCGGTCCAGCCAGGGTCGACGAACTTGCAAACCAGTACCTCGCCGTCGTCGAGGGTATCCTGCGATTCCGGATCAACCACCACCCTTACCGTGCCTTCGAAGACCCCTGGACCTGCAGGCGTTCCGCGAATAACGGCATCCTCTGAAGCCGGCTCATTTGAGCTTTCGATGGCCTCGGGCATCCCGGTGAAAACCGACGGCACCTCAAGGCGCCGGTACTCCTCGCGCCGGCTTCGGCGAAACTCCACCAATTCGCGCACGTTCGCGGGCAGCGGAACCAGCAGTTCGTCCACGGTCAGGTAACAGGCGTCGTCGACCCGATCCAGCGTCCCGGCGTCGACCAGCTCGGCACCGAACCCGCCGGCTGCCGCGCGGCATCCGTCAACGGCGGTCAGGAACGCGGCCTTGGTCAGTTCTACGGCTCGCACCTGAGCCCCCGTCGACGCCAGCAGGCGACGCACCAACAGGCGTCGCGCCGCGGGAAGCGTTGAGAGCAAGTCGGCCTCGGCTTTCCGGCGCGTCGCGGCTGCACGTTCTGCACGCACCGCCGGGCGGTCGGACTCGGGCCTGCCGCTGTGGGCGGCGGCCGCACGCAGGACCGCCTCTGGGTCCTCCCGCCACGAATGACCGATCACATTGCCCTCGTTGGGACCATGGAAACCGTGCCGAGAAAGAAACTCGTCTAACGTGATCCGGCCGTGCCCCAACGACCACACGTCATCGGCCAATTCGGTCTCGATCACGCCGCCATACCCGGCCAACAGCGCGGGCACCAGATCATCACGACCCGCCTTGGCGGCAATCGATTCGACCTGTGCGCGAAACACATTGAGGATGAGACGGGTACGAACATGCACCCGCATCGCCGCGCTGAACCGGTTGGAGGAATCAGTGAGCAGATTGCGCGGATCAGGCCCTCGTCCAGTTAGTACGGTTGCCCGCCACCAGTCCATCTGGCGCTGGTGTAGGCGGCGCGGAGCGGACCGCGCTCGCGCCAGCACCAACGGCGCCTTGACGACGACTGCCGGCAGCCGGCTGGGGTCGCTCCGGGTCGGAACCGCATCGGGCCGCACTGCGCCCAACAAATCACGCTCAAAGTCGTCACCGGTCATTCCGGGCAGCAACCCGGCAAGTTCGCGGGCGCGATCGACGTTCATCGCTTGTCTGCCAAAGAAGCAGGCGGTGCTCCACCGATTCGGGTCGTCGGGTACCCGAAGCGCCGAGCGCCCCAGCACTCCGAAGTCGTACAGGCCGCCGCGGGAAGCGAACTCGACACCGGTCCCCCAGAGTGACCAGCACAGCGGGGAGAGGATGTCCGGCGTGGCTTCGCCAACGTTCGTCAGGGTCCAGAGCCGGCCGGGCTCGCTGCTGCCTCGGATCGGATCGGTCAATGGCACCGCGGGGCCGGTGTACATGGTTCTCCTGGTCGTATCGACTGACAGTTCACTGTCCAAACTGCAGTCGATTGTCGCACTGAACGAGCCGCTGCGTAAGACAATCCGCATCTTCAAACGCTGGCCACTTGGATCTTGACGATTGGCAGCTGACTGTCATAATGAGCGGGTCACGCTCGACGAGCCGTCGGATCATTCGGTCGGCGGTCCGCCACCGGCCCAGGAAATCGGAGGGCGCAACATGAGATTCGCCGTCAATCTGCCGAACTGCATGCACGTCGCGGCGATCACGCAGCCGTGGGAACACCACCTCACCGGCGCCGACATCGCCCGAGTCGCTCAACGTGCGGAGCAGTTGGGTTACTCGATGGTGTTCCTGCCCGAGCATTTCCTCACCTCGACTAGCCATCTCGAGTTTTCCGGTAACCACTATTTCGACGCGACCACCGCTCAGGCCTTTATTGCGGGCGCCACTTCGACGATCACGATCGGCTCGATGGTGACGATCCTGCCGTTGCACAACCCTGTCGTCATGGCCAAGGCGATCGCGACGCTCGACTGGCTCAGCGGCGGTCGGGCCCAAGCCACCGTCGGCGTCGGCTGGCTCAAGGACGAATATGACGCGATCGGCATTCCTTTCAACAAGCGCGGTCGCATCGCGGACGAATGTCTGGCCGCGATGTTCGAGTTGTGGGACAGTGATTCGCCGACCTTCGAGGGTGAGTTCGTCAAGTTCAACGACGTCGCGTTCGGACCCAAGCCCATCTCCGAGCCCCACCCCCCGGTGTGGATGGGCGGAGACGCCGACGCGGTGTTGCGCCGGGCGGCCAAATTCGGTGACGGCTGGGCACCGTGGCTGACCAAGCCCGACGAACTGCCGGCAAAGATGGATTACCTGCGCTCACAACCAGAGTTCGATGATCGGCCGTTCTCCCTGTTCTACAGCCTGGCGGTGCTGTCCATTGGTGAAGAGCACGCGATCATCGACGATCCCAACGCGCAATTTGGCCAAAATGCCCAGCAGGTGATCGACAACTGCAACATGCTGGCCGAGCGCGGCGTCACGGATACCTGGGTGAATCCGCCAGAGCTGGAAGGACTTAACGCCTACCTCGACCACATGCAATGGGTAGCGGAGGAAATAATCCCGAAGGTCGGCTGAGCCTTCGCACGGCAGCCGCCAGATTACTGGCGCCGCGCCGACGGCGTGATGCACAGCGGTACCGACTGCAGGGACATCGTCCCGGTCGGCCACGGCATCTGTGGCGGCTTGCCCAGCGCAAGAGTGTATTCGGGGATGCGTGAGTGCCACTCCTCGAGGATGAGGCGGAGCTCGAGACGCGCCAGGTGTGAACCGAGACAGCGGTGCGGTCCACGCCCGAAAGCGAAATGCACGGCCTTGCTGTCGAGATGAAGCTCGTCGGCATCCTCGTATCGGCGCGGATCGCGGTCGGCGCTGCCATAACTGAGCATCACCGTGGTGTCTTTGGGCACGAACCTGCCTGCCACTTCCACCTCCTCCGTGGTGACACGTGGCGCGAACGGTACCGGGCCGTCGACACGCAGAATCTCTTCGACGAACGCCGGGATGAGTGTGACGTCGTGCGCGATACGCCGGCGCATCTCGTCGTCGGCCGCCAGCCTGGCCAGGGAGAACCCGACGGCAGAGGTGACGGTGTCGAGGCCGGCCAGCACGAACATGAAGCACAGACCCAGGATTTCGTTGTCGGACATTCCTCCTTCGTCGGTGTCCTGGATCAGCTGGGTGAGCATGTCGTTACCGGTCGCATCGGCGCGCCGCTCGGCGATGTGCTCGGTCAGATAGGTGAATAATTCCAGCGCATGAGCCATCACCTCGGGGGTCGCCTCGCTGCTGCTCGGATCGGTGAACTGCAGAATCGCGTCCTTCCACTGCACCAGCCGGTCGCGGTCGGCCATGGGCAGCCCGAAGAGGGTCAAAAAAACCTGCGAGGGAAACG
Organism: Mycobacterium ahvazicum; assembly: GCF_900176255.2. Taxonomy (GTDB): domain Bacteria; phylum Actinomycetota; class Actinomycetes; order Mycobacteriales; family Mycobacteriaceae; genus Mycobacterium; species Mycobacterium ahvazicum. The sequence goes on along the minus strand of NZ_FXEG02000006.1, from coordinate 299,582 downwards.
GTGTCGCAAGATCGGGAACCACGTCGCACTCGCCGCGGGCAACAATTGCATCGATCAATTCGCCGGCCTGCCGGCGTAACTCGGGTTCACGCTCGGCCATCTTCTTCGGACTGAAGAACGGGTCGAGCATGCGCCGGAAGCGGGTGTGATCTGGTGGATCGATCGCGATCGGTACCAACGGAACCGGGCTTCCCAGCCGGTCGAAAGCCCTTGCCGAAGAGAAGATTTCAGGCTTCTTCGCCGCGAACTCGACAGCCTCGGCGCTGGTGAGCACGATCTCCTCGCCAGAACTCACCGCCTCACCGGCCTCCCGCAGCTCGCGCCAAGCACGCGTGCGGTCTTCCGCGAAGGGCAGATCGTTGATGTTGAACGTTCCGGTTGTGCCGAGCTCGGTCATCGAGACGGAGATCCTCTCTACCCCGCACCGGCCGGCGCTTGGGTCGTTTGACAGTCAACTGTCATACGTTGGAAGTATCGTTGGTGTAACGGCAGGTGTCAACGATGTGCCGTCACCCGTGATCGTTGTACTGTCAGGACAGTCGTACGCAGGAGGAGGTTGGGCAATGGCCCGGGGCGACCGATCACCGCGCGACGCGCACGCGGACCGGGTCCGCAATGCTCTGCTCAACGCCGCCCTGAACCTGTTCAGCACGAACGGGTACGACGAGACCACCACGGACCAGATCGCGGAGAGCGTCGGCGTCTCACCGAGAACCTTCTTCCGCTACTTCCCCACCAAAGAGTCGGTGCTCTTCTTCGGTGAGTACGACTTCATCGACGCGGTCAGCGGCGTTTACCTGGCTCAACCGGAGAAGGCATCCGATTTCGAGGCATTGGCCAATTCGTTCGCTCTGCTGGCGCCGGGCCTCAAGCGCATCCGCAAGAGGATCGCGCAATACCACGACGCCGTTGCATCGTCGCTGGTGCTGCTGGGCCGCGAGCGTAAAAACCATGAGGCCAACGCCGAGACTGTCGCCAAGGTGATCGCCGAACGACGCCGATTGCCGGCACCCGACAGCGAATGCCGGCTCTTGGCGGCAGTCGGCATGCTGCTGGTCGAGCGCGCCCTCAACCAGTGGCTGTCAACACCGGGTCGCTCGCTTGATGATTTGATACGCCAGGAATTCGCCGCGCTGCCCGCGGTCCTCAAATAGCCGTGAATTAACGATCTGCCATGCGGGTGCCATCGGGGCAGTGCCGGGGCGTTCCCGGTCCGCAGTACTGGGTACGCAGATAGCTTGGATAGGTTTGGGTCGGACCGGCGTAGAAGCCGGCGAGGTTCACCGGCACGTCGTACAGACCGATCGCCACCACATGCAAAAAGCCGGTCACCGCCAGCACCCTGAGCAGCCCTCTGATCCCTGGTCCGGCCCACTCCAACGTCTCCACGCCCGCCTCGACCCGGGTTCTGCCGTCATGGTTGCGGAAAAACATCAGTGCGCCACTGGAACTCAGCACCAGCGACCACAGGATAGGGCCGTACAGCGGAATCTGCACGGTCTGACCCGCCCACAATGTGACGCTGGGAATCGACGCCGGATAGCCGAGCAGACCGTGGCGCACGGCGAAGATCTCGAGCGGGAACTCGATCACGTACACCGTGAGCCAACCGGCACAGAAGGTGCGGACGGGTCCCAATGCCGGCCACCTGTTCCGGGCGCGACCCATGCCCCAGCGGGCGAGCGAGCCCATGGCCAGCGGCATCCAGACGTAGATCATTCCGATCATCAGCACAGGTTCGGCCATCAGTCGACCGTCGGGGCTGAGCCAGCCGGGGATGTTCTGCGTCCAGTTGCCGAAGTTGAGCAGCCCCGCGTTGTAGAACAATGCCGGCTGAAACCAGTTGATCAGCGGGTCGTGCCACCAGGCGATCGCCGAGCCGATCACGACGGCGGCTTCGACGCAAAGTTGACGCTCGCGGATGCTCTTGCGGACTACGTAGACGATCGCGATCAATGCCAGTATCGGACAGGCGATCTGGAAGGCGGTCATCGCCAAACGAGTGGCTCCGGGGATCGGATCCGGCCCCGGATTCACCGGTGTCGCATTGCCTGACGCTATCCAAGAGATGTAGACGTAGGCGGCGATGACGACGAAAACCGCACCGACGCTCGACCAGAACAGCACCGGCCGAATGGTCTTGATCCGCGCGGGCTCGGTGGCCGACGACTCTGCCTTTCGAGGCGACTTCAGATCCGTCACTGCGCAACTCCTTTGGCACGACTAACCAAAGATGACAGTTCACTGCCATAGTGTCAATGTCCGGGATCGAAAACGTATGCGACTGGCCGTACAGTCCGTTCATCCGCGCAGCGTTCATCTACAGCCCCGCAACCCGCCAATGGCCGCGTCGGCACACCTGGTCACAAACTCCGCTGACAAAAGCGATGTAGTCAACTAGGTTATATACGTAGAAAGATCGGTTTTGATGGAGCCCGATCCCTCCCTTGCTCGCTGAGAGGCAACGATGCTTGTCGCCACGTCACAGCTGGCGCCACCGGCGACCCTCCATCCATCCGGTGTCTGGTTCTTCAACTGGGTGATACCGATCGCCGGCAGCATATTCATCGTTCTGGCGATCGCCGATGTCATCCGGCGGCGGCGCCTGACGTGGGGGTTTCTGTTCCTGTTCAACAGCCTCGCGGTGTACTGGATGGAGACGATTGGTGACTGGGGCCAGATGCTGTTCTACAGTCCGGCTTTCGCGCAACACCATCTGCTCGAGTGGCTGCCGATCAAGACGCCCAACGATCCGTTGTTCATGCCATTCGCGTACGCGGTGTATTGGGGAGTGCACGCGATCCTGGTGCTGTGGCTGAGTCAATGGGTATCCACGCGGTTCGGCTGGAGCATGCTCAAATCCATGCTGGTGCTTGCGATTCCGGTTAACTACGTCTGGGACTTCGTGGTCGAGGGCACCGCTACGGCAATGGGTTGGTGGACATACGATCCCGGCATCGGACCCGTTCTCCAGTGGGGCAACGGGGGTCGCATCACGCTGCTCTGGACCATCGGCATCATGTGTGTGTGGCCCAACCTAATCGCCTACTGGGCCGGCAAACCGCCGATTCGCGGCCTCAATCATTTCGAGCGATTCTGCCGCTTGGATCGTTTCACCGTCCCGCGGACCGGGTCGCATCCGACCGGCCGCACCGAAAGTCGGGGCGGAACGGCCTTGGCTGCCCGGCAAGCGGTCTTGACCAAACGGCAAGAATTCGACGGTTACCTCAACTACGACGTAGTGATTCCCCGGTGGCGCTTCGAACTCATGCGGCTCGGCGCTTGGTTCATCGTCTTCCAGGTCACCTTCTTCGTCTTCCTGATCATTCCGCTGGTGGTGTTGCGCACCATGACCGGCGCCGACAGCCCCTTCGTTCCGTGATACGAAAGGAGTCGCGGTGGCAAGCGACCGCATGAAAGATCTGGCCCCCGAATTCTTCCTGCCTCCGCAGACCGATGCAGCGCTGCGCCGAGAGACCGTCCGTCTTGTTGCGGCATGCGTCGCGTTCATCGTGATCCTCGGCGCCGTCGTGGCGCTGACGCAAGGCATCGTCATCACGGTGTGATGCAATGGCCGGACCGCGACTCATCTAACATTGGTGTCACTTCAAGCGAAGAGGTGATGAGCGTGACGTCGGAGCGGTTGGTGGTCTGCGCGAGCCACAGCCCGGGCAAGGAACGCGATGTCGAACACGCCTTCGGTCGCCGGTTCCGCTCGGCACTGACATCAGCGGCCGAGCAAGCGCAGAAGTTCGATCCCGACGTCGTCATTGTGTTCGGCGGCGACCATCGTCGGGCATTTCGCCATGTGGTGCCCGCCTTCGGGGTTGCGCTGTCCGCGTCGATTCTGGCCGAGGGCGGCCACCCGGCCGGCGACCTGGATGTCCCGTCCAAGTTGGCACGCGAGCTGTGTGAACACCTGCTGTCGGCCGGGTTCGATGTCGCCGCATGTCGCGACATCGGGCTGGATCACGCGTTCGCGCAACCTGTTCGGGACTTACTCGGGGAGTTGGCGATCAAGCCGGTGATCCCGGTGCCGGTGAACTGTGCCACGGCTCCGCTGCCGAACGGTCGTCGGGTCGCTGAATTCGGTGCGGAAGTCGGCCGGTTCCTAGACGGGATCGCCGAGCGGGTGCTGGTGATCGGCACCGGAGGGTTATCACATTCACCGCCGAGTCTAGAGGTCGACACCTACGACCTCAGCGACGAAGACCGGGCGCGCATGATCGCCGAGGGTATGGCGGACGCGCGTACGAAGATACGTCCCGATTGGGACGGCGAAGTGTTGGATGCCATGTCGAAGTGGGATGTCGCTGCGTTGGTTCAACTCGTGGACACCGCCCACTCCCGTGCCGGTGCGGGCGCCAACGAGGTCCGGACCTGGCTTGCCGCCGGCGCGGCAGGTGGCGGCCGGCCGGTCACGCCGCTGGTCTACGAGCCGGTGCCGGAATGGATCACCGGAATGGCCGTCGCGGCCTCCCACCTGACCAGTCCAGCCGTCATCTGACACTGCGTACATGTAGATTTCGTTACGTCATATGCTATTCGAATTGAAGACAACAAACTAATATCGTTCTTCTGACATCTTCGTCATATCATCCTCGGAGGCACCGCATGACGACTGCCCCGTTGGCAGGCATCACTGTGGTGAGCCTCGAGCAGGCAGTCGCGGCGCCATATGCGACCCGCCAACTCGCTGATCTCGGCGCGCGGGTGATCAAGGTCGAGCGACCGCAGGGCGGCGACTTCGCCCGTGGCTACGACCGCGCGGTGCACGGCGAGTCAAGCTACTTCGTCTGGCTCAATCGCCGCAAAGAGTCGTTGACCGTAGACGTCAAGCAACCCGAAGGCAGACGCATCGTTGACCGTCTGCTGGAGGGCGCCGACGTGCTGGTGCAAAATCTGGCACCGGGCGCAGCAGCCCGGCTGGGATTAGATGCCGAATCGGTTTCCCGCACGCACCCGCAAACCATTACGGCCACGATCAGCGGCTACGGTCAGGACGGCCCATGGAGCGACCGCAAAGCATATGACCTTCTTGTACAGGCCGAGGCTGGACTTTTATCGGTGACCGGCTCGCCGGACGAAGTGGCGCGCACCGGTGTATCTATCGCCGATATCGCTGCCGGCATGTTCACCTTCTCCGCGATCCTCACCGCGCTCTACACGCGCGCCACGACCGGTGCGATACACCCGGTATCGGTGTCGTTGTTCGATGCGTTGGTCGAGTGGGTGTCGCAGCCGCTCTACTACGGCCGGTACGGCGGAACGGCGCCGCCACGCACGGGTGCGCGGCATCCGACGATCGCGCCGTACGGCCCATTCACCGCGGGCGACGGCCAAACCATCCTACTCGCCGTGCAGAATCCAGCCGAATGGCAGCGACTTTGCGAGACCGTCTTGGGCAGAACGGATCTCGTCGCCGACCCGCGGTTCGCCACGAATCCCGATAGGGTGGCGAACCGCGACGAGTTGGAGGCGATCATCGCTGCAGCGGCCGCGCGGCTGAGCTCTGAAGAGCTCGAGAAGCGCCTGCAGACGGCCGGCGTGGCACATGCCCGGATGAATGATGTGGACCAATTGTGGCTGCATCCGGTGCTCGTCGGCCGGGACCGGTGGCAGGAGATTCAGACACCGGGCGGTCCGGCGGCCGCGCTGCCACCGCCCGCTGCGCTGGCCGGCGTCGATCCGTTGATCGGTGACGTGCCCGCGCTGGGTGAGCACAGCCGAAAAATATTGTGCGAGTTGGGATATTCGATGAAGGCGATCGATGGTCTTGTCGCCCAAGGTGTTACGACGGCATAGGCGGGGAGCCCGTTTTACTCCTTGCGTCCGAAGAACCCGCGGCGGATGCAGGTGATCAACACATCGATGAGTTCGTCGTCGTTGATCGGCTCGGGCAGATCGAGGGCCGCCTGCGGCAGGCGCGTGACCAGCGCCCGCAAGATCAGCGCCGAGACCACCGGATCGAACGGGTACCGATCCGATCCGCGGATAAGCATCCTAGCCACCCCGATGTCCATCTGCACTTGTCCGTTCTCGCCGATGCTGACGATCGTCGGATCGTCGGTGGCGCCCTCGGCCCACGCCTCGATGCAGCCCGAATACTTGTCGTAGAACTCGACGTAGGTGCCCAGCCAGTGCCGCAGCGTAGACGTTTTGCCCACAGGATCCACCTCGGCGATCCGGTCGGCGAACGCCATTCCGGCGCTGTAGATTTCGGCGGCCACGGCAGCGAGCAGATCTTGCTTGTCTTTGAAATACTTGTAGAACGTACCTCGCGCCACGCTGGCCGACTCGACGATGTCGTCGACACTGGTGCTGCGGTAGCCGCGCGCGCGGAATTGAGCGGCGCCGGCATCGGCCAGAGCATTCACCGTGATGACGGCACGCTTACTGAGGCTGGCGGTGCGCTCGCTGACCGGCAGCCCCGAAACGTCTGGCGCCGGGGGCACTTCGAGCGCGTCCACGTCCGCCGCCGGGTCTGCGCTGGCATGCAGACCTAAAGACGTCAACACCGACCGCGGCGTATCGGGGAACAGCATCAGCTGCAGGAATACCGACAGCGTGTCAACCGCGTCCTTGGCGCTGCGACCGTAAGCCCGGTCGGTGTGCACGAACAGATTGAGGCGGTGCACCAGCGCGGTCATCGTCATGGCCGCGACCTCCGGGTCCAGCCCCGTCAGGCCGGAGGCGGCGAGCCGCTCGGCGATGCGATGGTTGTAGCTGCGCACGAAGCGGGTGATTTCGGGGCGCACCTTGGTGTCCGACGAGGCGATCGCCGTCCACTGCACGAACATGGTGGAGTACTTGTCGAACACCCAGCTCCATTCGCCCAGCCACCAGTTCAGATTGTCGAAACCCACCTCGTCCGGCCCGAGCGCGCCGATGCGGCGCGCCACCCGGAACAACGCGCCGCCGCATTCATTGAGCAGCTCCAGAAAAATCTCGTCCTTGCCCTTGTAGTACTGGTACAAGGTGGCCCGGGACACCCCCGCTGCCTTGGCGATCGCGTCGACCGACGTGTCGAAGTACCCCAGCCGACCGAACAGCTCCAGCGAGACCTCGGCGATCCGGCCTCGGGTGCTGGCACCGCGAGCACCCACGGCGGGGCTGGACGGGCCGTAACTGGCCCTGCGGACGATCGAGGCTTCGGACATGGCGGGCTTAAGCCTATGGCCGATCTGTGCTGCCCGCGTCGCGCCCAGCGGTGTTTCTCGGGACGAGGAACTCAGCGGAGCCCGCAATTGCGATCCCGCCCGTCTGTCGTGCGGCCGTCAGCTCCACGCTCACCCGGTCGGCGTCGGCTTCTGCCGACACCGCGGTCACCGTGCCGGAACAGGTCAGCACGTCGCCGGGCCAGACCTGCTCGCGGAAGCGGACACCGAAACGGCGCACGCAGCGAGCGCCCAGCCAGTCGGTGGCGAACCCGGCCAGCAGTGCCGCAGAGAACATGCCCTGCGCGAACACCGAGGGATAGCCTGCGGACTGTGCGAGCTGATCGTCGTAATGCATGGGGTTGAGATCGCCGGACGCGCCCGCATAGCGGACAAACATCTGCCGGGTCAGCGGCCCAAAGTCACGGACCGGCGCACGTGCACCGACACTCACAGCAGTGGTGGTCACCGTCATTGCTTAGCCGCCGTCTCGATGAAGGTCGCTTTGGCCTCGGCGACGAGTGCTCCCTGCTCGTTGCGGTATTCGGTGACCACAGTGGCGAAACGCATTGTGCCCCCACGCTTGCCGGGTTTCGAGTAGCGGTCGACGATCCGCTCCTGCGCGATCAGCACGTCGCCGGCGGCGGGCGGAGCGGCGTGGAACGTGTATTCCTGCTCCCCGTGCAGCAAGCGCTTGCGCTCGAACCCCACGTCCACCCTGGCACCGGCCGGCGCCCAGCGTCCGCCGGTGGTCAGGAACGTCGGCGGGATGATGGCGTCCGGACCGCGATAGGCCGGATCGTCACACATCATGGCTTCGGCGAACTCGGCGATCTTGCCGCGTTCCACGATCAGCTCCCATGTCCGTCCGGCGCCGTCGTCAGCGAGACTGTCAGGCGAAGCGTTCATAGTGACCAATAGTGTCAGAAAAAATACAGAACTGGAACCAAATCATCGCTTCACAGCCAATGAACCGCTTGTCCAAAGATGACATAGCTGCCAGAATCGGTGGCCATGGTCGAGTTGGCGGCGAGCTATGTCGCGGGCAAATGGGTGTCGGAAGCGCACGCCGGGACGCTGGATGTGATGTCGCCGAGCACCGGCGAGCTGCTGGGCACCGTGGGTCTCGCCGGCCGGGCGGAAGTGGATTCCGCGGTCGCGGCCGCCCGCAGTGCCCTGCCGGCCTGGGGGCGGGTGCCCGCCGCCGATCGCGGCGCGGCGCTGGGCCGACTCGCCGAGGCGCTGAACGCCCGCAAAAGCGAACTGGCTGACCTGACCACCGCGGAGATCGGCTCGCCGCGATCCTGGAGCACGTTCGGTCAGGTCATCACCGCGGTCGGTGTACTGCGCGCCTACGCGGCGATCACGCCGGACTATCCCTTCTCGTCGCGGCGGCCTTCCATGACGGGCGGCACGGTCGAAGTACGTCAACTACCCGTCGGCGTGGTCGGCGCCATCGTGCCCTGGAACACGCCGCTGTTCATCGCCGCGTTGAAGCTCGGTCCGGCGTTAGCCGCGGGGTGCACGGCAGTGCTCAAGCCATCGCCTGACGCTCCACTCGAATTCGGCGTGCTGATGGAGGCGATCGAGGAAGCCGGCCTGCCCGACGGCGTGGTCAACGTCGTCAACGGCGGTGCCGAAACCGGCGAGCTGCTGACCGATCATCCAGGCGTCGACAAGATCAGCTTCACGGGATCGACGGCCGTCGGCGCGCGGATCGCGGCTTCGTGCGGCTCCCGCATCCGCCGCTGCAGCACCGAGCTGGGCGGGAAGTCCGCCGCCATCGTGCTACCCGACGCGCCGCTCGAGACGACGGTACCCGGCTTGGTCACCGGCGTGATGGGCAACAACGGTCAGCTGTGTGCCGCGCTGACCCGTATCTTGTTGCCGCGCAGCCGATATGACGAGTTCGTGACCGCACTCACCGCCGCGGTCGCCGGGTTGGTCGTCGGAGATCCCGCCGACCGGGCCACCGACATCGGTCCACTGATCAACGAGGCCGCGCGTAGCAGGGTCGAGGGGTTCCTGCATCGCGCGCGGCACGACGGCGCCACCGTGCTGGTCGGCGGCGAACGGCCCGACCGCCCAGGCTGGTACGTCTCCCCCGCGCTGGTCGAGGCCACCAACGACATGGAGATCGCCCGTGAGGAGGTCTTCGGCCCGGTCGCGGTCGTTATCGCCTACGACGACACCGCCGACGCCGATGCCGATGCCGCCGAGGCGGTGGCCATCGCCAACGACTCCCGCTACGGCCTGGTCGGGGCGGTGTGGTCCGCCGACGAGGAAAGGGCGGCCGCGGTGGCGGCCCAACTGCTCGTCGGTTCGGTGGCCGTCAACTCGACCGCGGTGCTCGATTTCGCCAGCCCGTTCGGTGGATTCAAGCAGTCCGGCATCGGCCGCGAAGGCGGCCCCGAGGGCATCGCCGGGTTTGTCGAACATCAAGCCATCATCCGATAGGGGCCGGAAGGCCAGAGAGAATCGAGCACAGCAGTGCACACCCAGGCAGCGGTCCTATTCGAACGCAACACGCCATGGTCCATCGAGACCATCGAACTCGATGCGCCGAAGGCGACCGAGGTACTGATCGAACTACACGCTTCGGGCATGTGCCACTCCGACGACCACCTCGTCACCGGCGACATGCCGATCCGGCTGCCCTGCATCGGCGGCCACGAAGGTGCGGGCGTGGTCAAGTCCGTCGGCGAACACGTGTCGTGGCTATCGCCGGGTGACCACGTCGTGTTCAGCTTCATTCCGTCGTGCGGCCGGTGTCCCTCATGCTCGACAGGGCATCAGAGCCTGTGCGACCTCGGCGCAAAGATCTACTCGGGCATGCAGATTCACGACGGAACCGCCCGCCACCATCTCGGTGGCGAAGACCTGGCGCTGGCCTGCGGCGTCGGTTCTTTCGCGCACCACACCGTGGTGCACGAGGCAAGTTGCGTGAAGGTCCCAGACCACTATCGCCTCGACCTGGCCTGCCTTCTCGGCTGCGGCTTCATCACCGGTTGGGGATCGTCGGTGTACGCCGCCGAGGTCCGGCCGGGCGACACGGTCGCCATCGCCGGCGTCGGAGGCATCGGCGCCGCGGCGGTACAGGGTGCCCGGCTCGCGGGCGCCCGCACGATCACGGTCATCGATCCGTCGGAGTACAAGCGGGCCGAAGCGGTGAAGATGGGGGCCACGCATACCGCAGCGGACTGGGACGAAGCCAAAGATGTTGTCGCCGAGGCTACTTGGAACCGTGGCGTGGACAAGTTCATTTGCGCCATGGGAGTCGGTGACGGCCAACTGGTCGGCAGGGCGCTGGCCATGACGGCCAAGCGGGGCCGGCTGGTGGTCACCAACATCCACCCGATGCTGGAGCGCGAGATCCGGGCCAACCTGATGGACCTCACCCTGACCGAAAAGCAGATCATCGGAACCCTCTATGGCTCGGGCAATCCGCGTGCCGACATCCCGAAAATCCTTGAGTTGTACAGCGCCGGCCAGGTCGACCTCGAATCCATGGTGACTCGCACCTACCCGCTGGAGAAGGTCAACGACGGCTACGCCGACATGCACGCCGGCGCCAATATCCGGGGCGTACTGATCTATCCGCCCGCCGAGGGACTTCTCGCCGGAGAAGGTCGTGACCAGTAGACGTCTCGCGGGCAAGGTGGCGCTCGTGACCGGCGCAGCCAGGGGTCGCGGTCGAAGCCACGCGCTGCGTTTGGCCTGGGAAGGCGCAGACGTCGTGTTGGTGGATCTGTGCGACAACATCCCATCGTGCGACTACCCACTCGCGACGGGCGAAGACCTCGACCGCACCGCTACGATGATCGAGAAGCTCGACCGAAAAACACTGGTGTATCGGTGCGATGTCTGCGATCGAACCGAAATGGAGATCGCCGTCGACACCGCGGTGCGGCAACTCGGCGCACTCGATATCGTCGTGGCCAGCGCCGCCATTGCCCCGACTCAGCCGGACGCCCCAATCGCGGCCTTCATAGACACATTCGACGTCGACTTCATCGGCGTGGTCAACACTTTCAGCGCCGCGATGCCCCGGTTGGTCGAAGGATCGTCCCTCATCGCTTCCGGTCCCACATTCTCCCCGCAAGGACCATTTCTCGATCGACCGCAGGGACTCGGTGGGGCAGCATATGAGCTCGCTCAGTCGATGGTCTTGCAGTACGTGAAGACGCTGGCCAAACAACTAGCGCCACAAGGTATCCGGGTAAACACCGTCAGCGGAGCGGAGGATGCCGGCGAAGTGCGGCGTGCCGGGCGGCTGCATCGGCCCGTCATGCTCGACGTGGATTGCAGAGGCAATCAGGCTGGTGCGTCGCTTTCGACGATGTTATGGCCAGCGGCGACTTGGGCTGACACTGACGCATCCGCTGCGGTGGCGTTCTTGGCAGCGGACGAATCGCGAGCGATAACCGGCCGACACGTCACGGTCGACGCCGGCTCGTCCCTCAACTAGCTCCGACGACGAGCACGACACCCGAGCGGCTCAGGTCGACGCCGTCCAGTTGGTGGTCGATGAGGTGAATGGCAGACCTAGTTTGGCAAGTATCCACGGCGGCAAGCGTTTTGGCATCGGTAAGGGTACCGATCGGGCGCCACGCGCCTTTAGCAACGCTTCGTAGGCGGTGGTATCGCCGCTGAACGGTTGTCCCTCACCGGCGATGAACCCGTACAGTTCGCATCCTTCAGGCCCGGCCTCCCAAGGTCCGAACACGTCCCCCCACTCGAGCATGATGTGCGTACCGGCGCGGGCGACTACGTCACCGCAACGGATCTCGCCGGCCAGAATGAAGTTGCTGTGATCGCCGGTGTGACCGTGCTGCGAGGAGATGGCACCCGGGTCCCACTTGTTCCAGAACGCGAAGTAACGGGGAGAAAGCTCGATCCACTTCTCCCAGATCGACGCCGTGCGACCATCAGCGAACTCGTAACGCAGCATTTCCTCGGCCGGTACATCGTCGAGATGCTTGATCGACGGTCCACCTTTCATCGGGCAGCTCCCTTCCTTGATTGCTCGACCCGCGTCTCAAGCCTGCACGGGCTCCCAACCACCGCCTTCAGCTGAGCGATGCGCAGCATCGATCACCGCAAGCGACAGCAACCCGTCCTCGAAGGTGGCCGCGCCGCTGGGGCCCCCGTCGAACGCGGGCAGCCAGTCCTGCAGCATCAGCGCCATCGCCCTGCTCGCGTGGCCCGCCAACCCGCCGGGCAACCGCTCGGGGTACGCGGGCTCGCGTTCATCAACCGTCAGAGGGCTCAGTCCGGGATCGGTGGCGGTGCCGAGACTGTACGCCGCAGAACGCAACTCGCCGTCGCCGATGATGGTGCCATCGGAACCGAACAACTCCAGGCGGTAGTAGTCGGCGTGGGCGCCCATGACCGTGAGGCTCAACACGACGGTGACCCCGGACTCCATACGCATCAGCAGCGCCGCAGTATCGTCGGCGGTGACCGCCAGAGTCCCCCCGTCGGGCAGTTCGCGGACCGGGTCGCTGGTGCGGACTTCGGCGCACACCGATACCGGGCGGCCGAGCAGGCTGCACAAGAAGTCCAGATCGTGCACGAGCATGCCGGCCAGATAGCCGCCGCCCTGCTCGCGGTCGTACATCCAATGGGCCTGCAGCGGATGACTCGGATGCCAGTAGGACGCGCTGCGACTGACCCGCGCAAAGTACTGCGAACCGAGGAAGCCCGAGCGCACCCGGTCCGCGACGGCTAACCAGTCGGGGTTCCAACGGTTCTCGAAGCAACAGGCAGTGGGCAGCTCGGCATCCGCCGCAGCGCGCACCATGTCGCGGGCAGCCTGCAGGTCACCCGCCAGTGGCTTCTCACACAGCACGGGCTTGCCCGCCGCCAGCGCGGCGATCGTCATCTCATGGTGCAGCGCAGTGGGCGTCGCGACCGAGATGACGTCCAGGTCGTCGCGGGTCACGAACGACCGCCAATCGGTGGAGGTCTGTTCGATGCCCAATTTGGTCGCCACCCGTTCCAGGCGATCAGGTGTACGGGCACAGAGCGCGACGGGATCGAAACCCTTCGCCGCCCGGAAACCGGGCACCTGCACATGCGCGCCCCAACCGACGCCGATGATGCCGACCCGTAAGGTCATGTGCTCTCCTCCGCTCCTCCGACTGCAGTGACACCAATGTTAGATAACTCGCGCCTGCTGCGAACAAATATCGTGTCATTGCCCCGTTTGATCGAGCACCCCGGCATTGCCTATAAGTGACATGGGTGCCAGAATCGGGTGCTGTGAGCGCAATCGAGACCGACGAGCAGCAGTTCGCGCCGCTGATCGATTTGCGGTGGTGGCAGGAGCGTCCAGCTGACCGCAGCGAGCTCTACCGGCGCCTTCGCGAGGCCGGCGGCCCGGTGTTCGTCCGCACCAACCGACCCGACTCACCGCGGCCCCGTGGATTCTGGGCGGTTGGCTCCCACCGCGACGTCGTCGACATCAGCCGCCGGCCCGGCGAGTTCAGCTCCGGCCAGGGCACGCAGATCTTCGACCAGACCGCCGAGATGCGCGAATACCGCGGCTCGATCATCGACATGGACGATCCCGAACACATGAGGCTGCGCAAGATCGTCTCGCGCGGCTTCACTCCCCGCATGCTCTCCGATTTGCGCGGCCTGGCCCACGAAACCACCGCCGAAATTCTCGACGAGATGCCGCGTTCGGGTAGGTGCGACTTCGTCTCCTCGTTCGCCACCCTTCTGCCGCTGCGCATCATCGACAACATGCTGGGCGTCCCGCGCGAACATGAACAATTCATCGTGCAGGCAACGAACGTCGTGCTGGGCGCCTCCGATCCCGAGTACGTACCCGACCAGACCGTCGCCGGCATCGAAGCAGCCGTCACCGACACCAGCGAGCAGCTCATCGAGCTGCTCAAGCAGATCGCCGAGGACCGCATTGCGCATCCCCGCGACGATGTGATCAGCAAGCTGGTCACCTCGGACGAGGAGAATCTGACCCCCCAGGAGTTGGCGAAGTTCTTCATCTTGCTGATCGGCGCCGGCAACGAGACCACGCGCAATGCGCTGACCCATGGGCTGCTCATTCTCAGCGCCCACCCCGAGCAGCGTGACCGGCTACTGGCGAACTACGGCGACATGGCGCCCACCGCGGTCGAGGAAATTCTGCGGTACGCCAGCCCGGTGATTCACATGCGCCGCACGGTAACCCGCGATGGCGTGACGCTGACCGACTCGCAGGGCGCGGTTACTCACACCTTCAACGCCGGCGACAAGGTGGTGGTCTGGTATCCCGCCGCCAACCGCGATCCCGCGGTGTTCGACCAGCCGGAGCGCTTCGACATCGGTCGCAAACCCAACAATCACATCGCTTTCGGTGGCCCGGGACCGCACTTCTGCCTGGGCGCACACCTGGCCCGCCTGGAGCTGAACGTGGCGTTCGAGATGCTCTACGCGCGCTACCCGGACATCACCGCGGCGGGCGAACCGGTCATGCTGAGATCGAACTTCGTCAACGGCATCAAACACCTCGAGGCCAGCTACACACCATGAGCACACAAGCGGCGGTGCTATCCGACATCGCAGACGGCGTCATGACGATCACCTTGAACCGGCCCGAAGCCGCCAACGCGGTACGACCCGACGACCGTGATGCGCTGATCGCGCTATTGGGCGCCGGGGACGCCGACGAGAAGGTCCGCGTGGTGGTGCTGCGCGCGAACGGCAAGCACTTTTGCTCCGGCGCCGACGTGGGATCGCTGGCCGAACGGCGTGCAACGAGCGAGAAGCGGGTGCTGGAGCCAACGAGGCGCATCATGAACGGCGCCCAGAGGCTGGTCGCCAGCGTGCTGGACTGCAATAAACCGGTGATCGCCGCGGTGCACGGTGCGGCGACGGGTCTGGGAGCCCACCTGGTATACGCCTCCGACTTGGTGATCGCCACCGAAAACGCTTACTTCGCAGAGTCTTTCGTCAAACGAGGGCTGGTCGTCGACGGTGGCGGCTGCTATTTACTGCCGCGCCGCATCGGCATGCAGAAGGCCAAGGAGATGGCATTCTTCGGCGAAAAGCTCTCGGCAGCAGAAGCATTCACGCTGGGTTTGGTGAACCGGGTGGTCAGCGCCACCGACTTCGAGGCCACGGTCAGCGACTTCGCCAGCCGGCTCGCCGGAGCCCCGACGTCCGCGATCGCGTTCACCAAACGGCTGCTCAACGACTCCCCCGACACCGATCGGTCCGGTGCTTTCGTCGCCGAGGCAATGGCGCAGGAGATCCAGTCGTATTCGCACGACTCCACCGAGGGTGTTCAGGCGTTCGTGGAGAAACGACCGACCGAATTCACCGGGTGGTAACGGTGGCCCGCTTGCAAAAAGGGAATGACATACCAACGATCGACGCGGCCAGCGCTCCCTACTGGGAGGCCGCCCGGCAGGGTCAATTGCTGATCGCCGAATGCGCGGCCTGCGGCAAGGTCCATCACTATCCGCGCCCGTTCTGCCCCTTTTGCTGGAGTGAGGACGTGCGGCCGACAAGGGCGAGCGGGACCGGAACGCTGTATACGTATTCGACCGTCTACGTCAATGATTTGGCACCGTTCAAGGAGCGCCTGCCGTATGTGGCCGCGATCGTCGAACTGGCCGAGGGCCCGCGGCTGATGACGATGATCGAAGGCGCCGACGGTGACCACCTTCGGGTCGGGATGCCGGTGACCGCGGTGTTTCGCCCGGTCGACGACGCCGATCCGGAAAGCCCATTCCTGACGGTATTCGCACCAATCGAGGAGAGCCCATGACCGGACTGCTCGACGGCAAAGTCGCCCTGGTGACTGGGGCGGGGCACGGCATCGGCCGCGGCCACGCGCTCGAGCTGGCCAAGCACGGCGCCACCGTGATCATCAACGACCTGGGCACCAGCTTGTCCGGCGAGGGCACCGGCAAGGTCGCCGACGAAGTGGTGGCGATCATCGAAAGTCGCGGCGGCACAGCTGTTTCCGACTTCAGCGATGTCGGTGATGAGGAGCAGGTCGACCTCGCCGTCGAGCGAGCCTACTCGCAGCTGGGCCGGCTGGACATCGTCGTCAACAATGCGGGAATCGTTCGGGACAAGGCGATCTGGAACATGTCCGCCGACGATTTCGACCTCGTGATGCGAGTGCACGTTCGCGGTAGCTGGCTCACCAGCCGCGCGGTCGCCCGCAAGTGGCGCGCCGAATCCAAGGAATCCGGCGGAAAGGTCTACGGGCGCATCATCAACACCACCTCCGGCGCCGGTCTGCACGGCCATTTCGGGCAGACCAATTACAGCGCCGCGAAGGCCGCGATCGTCGGCCTGACCCAGACGCTGAGCCTGGAGTTGGCGTCGATCGGCGCGACCGTGAATGCCATCAGCCCGGGTGGGCGCACCCGGATGTCAGCGTCCATGCCGGGCGCGCAGGCCCCGATCGAGCCGGATGAGCGCGCCGAGGACGAGTTCGACCCCAAGGATCCGTCACTGGGCTCGCCGGTGGTGGCCTGGTTGGCCAGCCCGGAGGCCGGTCACGTCAGCGGTCAGGTGATCCGTGCGATGGGCGAACATCTCCAACTTCTCAAGGGCTGGCATCCGGCGGCATCGGTCTCCAACGGCCAGAAGCGCTGGGACGCAGAGAAACTCGGCGCGATCATGGCCACCGACGTGTTCGGCACCCGCAATACCGGCCTGCGACTCGGCGGCTGAGCGCGATGGCAGACATTGCGGAAGTCGAGCGGGAATTTCGGCGCTACTTCATGACCGGCCCAGTGCTCGAGGACTGGCAGGCCTGGGCCGGCCTGTTCACCGACGACGCGACCTACTTCGACCACTTCTACGGAACGTTTACCGGTCCGGCGGAAATCACCAAGTTCCTCGAGGGGACGATGGGCGCCGCACCGCAGGTCTACAGCCCGCTGGTCTGGTACGTCGTCGACGGCGCCCGCGTCGCGTACAAGGTGGTCAACCGCGCCGATAACCCGGAGCCGGGCGGGGCGCCCATCGACTTCCCCTCGTATCAATTCATCGAATACGCCGGCGGCGGCAAATGGCGTTCTGAGGAAGACGTCTGGCTGCTGCCCGAGATGAAGGGCTTCGCTGCTCGCTACGCGGCCGCCGAGGCCGCCCACCCGCAGACGCTCGAACAGAAGCTCCGTCGCGAGGACTGGGGTTCGTGGGTGGACTGGGCGCGTCCGGAACCGGGACACCACGCAGCCCCGTCGTGGCTAAACAAGGCCGGCTTCACGCCGTTCTCCGGCGTTGCGGACATCGACTTCGGGGTCCGGTCACACTGACACCCGGTGAGTGTCGTTGCGACTGGTGGGCCTAATCAGCCCGCCCGCGTGAAGAGGGGGCCGAGCCGCTCGGGTGTACTCCCGTGCAAGACCAGCTCGTCGACCCCTGCCGCTCGGTAGCGGTGAAATACCTGGTGGCAGGCGGACGCCGATCCGACCGCCGCCGCCTCGCCGGTCCATGCCGCGGGCAACAGCGACGCGACCTCGACGAGTTGCTCCCGGGTGAGCACGGAGTCCGCCGAGCCTCTGATCCCGTCGAGCAGGGGGTGGGATCGCAACCGGCTCAACGGCTCTGAATCCCATCCGTTGACGGCCGCCAGTCGCTCTCCGAAGCCCGGAATCTGGTAGTAGGTCACCGCGCGGGCGCCGACGAGCGCGAGTTCCTCGTCGGCAGGGAGTTCGCAGGCCACTACCACGGTGGCGTACACCCGCACGCTGCCCGTCGGCCGCCCAGCCGCGCGTTCGGCGCGGCGGACGAGCTCAACCGATCGGCGCACGGCGGGAGTGGTCAGGAATGGATGCAGCAGCACCCCGTCGAAGTGACGGCCGGCGAGCTCCAGGCCCTTGGGCCCGATCGCCGCGAAGACGACAGGTGGCACCGGCTGATCGGGTAAGTCGTTGAGCCGCAAGGACGGGTAGGTGCCCGCGGGTCCGTCGTAGCGCACCTTCTCCCCGCGGCACAGCCGACGGAAGATGTCGGCGTGGTCGACGATCGAGGCGTTCGTAGAGGTCGGCAACCCGACGGCCTTCCACATGGCGTCCACCGAGCGGCCGACACCGAGGACGAACCTCCCGCCCGAGAGCGCCTGCACCGTCATCGCCAGCGACGCCAGCAATGCGGGATGCCGCGATTGCAAATGCGTTATGCCCGAAGCGATTCGGATTCCCGACGTGACCTGGCTGATCGCGCCGGCGATCACGCCGAGGTCCTTGGTGCCCCACCGCTCGCTGAGCCACACCGTGCGCAGGCCGAGACGCTCGGCGGCCTGCGCCTGGCCGATCACGGCGCCGGAATCGGTGACACGTCCGGGAAGCACGTAGGCTCCAAGCGCCGGACTGCTCCACCGACTGTTGTCCATGACCGCTATTCTGACAGTAGTGTTCAGTACTTGGGCAAGGGGTTCTTCAGATGGCGTACACCTCGACGCGCGGCGACGTCGGCGACCGGGTGGGCGAGGTACTCCAGGCTTGGTTGCCACTTCGGCTGGCGGGTACGGAAGCGACCGCCTTCGTGGTCTCCGATTTCACCGCTCCGCCAGCCGGTTACTCCGGGCGAACGGTGTTCTTCACCGCCGCCTGGACCGACCGGGCCGGCGTGCGCCTTTCCGAGGATCTGGTACTGCGCGCACAGGCAGAAGACCACCAGTTGTTCACCGTACCCGACGCCCCGCGACAGGCCGAAGTGATGCAACGACTTGGCGCGCAGGGGATTCGAGTTCCGCACATCGTTGGCATCGAACGCGACGCCGCGGTCCTGGGGTCGCCGTTTTATGTGATGCGCCGAGTGCGGGGGCGCACACCGTCGGACGTTCCGAGTTGGCACAAGCGCGGCTGGACTGTCGACCTTTCCGCTGCCGATCGGGAGTTGTTGTGCAGCAACGGACTACGCGCACTCGTCGACGTGCACCGCGTCGACGACCCAGAGACGTTGCGTTTCCTCCGAGGCGGCGCCGACCAGACCCGTACGGCATTGCAGCGCTACCTCGACAAACTCAGCGGCTGGTACGAGTGGTGTCGCGCCGATTTGGTGGTCGGTGCGGATGTGCTCGCACAGGCCCTGAAGGTGATTCTCGCCGCAGCGCCGCACACCGATGCCGAGACGGTGGTGTGGGGCGACGCCCGCGTCGGAAACATGTGTTTCGGCGAGGACTTGTCGGTGGTCGCATTGTTCGACTGGGAGACCGCAGGCACTGGTCCACCGGACATAGACCTCGGTTGGTGGCTGATGTTCGAACGTTTCCTCTGCGAAGCACTGGGCTTCGCTCGCCTGCCCGGTGTACCCGACGACGGCGAAACCGTCAGGCGCTATGTGCAATTCGGCGGGACCGTGACCGGCGACATCGTCTACTACCAACTGTTAGCCGCCTTCGTCCTGTCGCTGATCAACAACCGACTCGCCCGGCTCTTGGTGCGCGACGGACTCGATGCCGCCACGGCTCGTAGCTATCCGCAGACGTCAGTCGCGCTGGTCGAGTGGTATCTCGACCAGCTCTGACGGGGCCGGCACGAGGGGATCACGCGACAGCATTAGAACTGCGCCATGCCCTGGTCGACCGACAACCGGGTGGCTGTGACGAAGCGTGACTCGTCGGAGGCCAGCCAACACACCGCGGCGGCAACATCTTCCGGCTCGCAGGCCCATTGCGGCAGGAACGGGGTCCCCATGTTGTTCAGCGTCGGGTTGGTCTCGATCGCGGCGAACAGCGCGGCGATCATGTCGCCACCCCCCATCGGAGTGTTGACCGGACCGGGATGCACGCTGTTGACCCTGATGTCGTGTTTTCCCAGTTCGGCGGCGAAGGCCCGCGCCATCCCCGTTACGGCATGCTTGCTCGCGGTGTAATGCACCATGTACGGCTGTACCTTCACCCCGGCATAAGAGCTGGTCAGTATGATCGACCCGCCACGGCCGCCGTCGATAATCCGCTGCGCTCCGGCCATCACGGTGTTCCACGTACCGGTCACGTTGACGTCCATGATGTCGCGGAACGACTCCGGGGTGATCTCGTTCCACGGTGACGGGATGCAGATTCCCGCGTTGGCCACGATGACGTCTAGTCGTCCGTAGGCCTCGACGCCCGCGTCGACGGCGCGACGCAGCGCGTCCAGATCGCGGATATCGGCTGCGGTGGCCATTATTCGACCACCTGCGGCCTTCACCATCTCCACGGTCTCGGCGAGGTCGTCGGGGGTGGCCGATGGGTAACGCACTGATTCGGGTAGCGGGGCGGCGAGGTCGACGGCAATGATGTCGGCACCTTCGACGGCCATTCGCACTGCGTGTGCGCGGCCTTGTCCCCTAGCGGCGCCGGTGATGAACGCGACTTTCCCGGCGAGTCGACCCGTCATCAGGGTGTCCCCGCGCTCGCGTGGTCCAACGCCAGCGGTCCCTCGCGTACTGCGGTGTCCAGCAGCCCCAGCTCCACACCTGCCTCGACCGCAGCTTCGCGGCACGCCGCGATGTCCTTGCGCAAGAACGCCCCGGCCAACTCCGCGAACCGGTCCATCCCGCCGACGCGGTGCGCCTGTTCCGCCGCGTGACTCCTGGCGCTGCACACCTGCAGCGTGGACAACAACACGTCCGGCGCGACGCCCAACCGGTCTCCCAGTTGCGTCGCCGCGGCAAGGAGTTGGGCGTTGGCCGCGAACAGCAGGTTGTTGATCAGCTTGAGCGCCAGCGCGCTGCCCAGTGCACCGGTCGCCACCACCGGGTCGGCATAGGCGTTGAGGACGGGCGTTACTGCGGCGACGGCGTCACTCGGTCCCCCGATCAGCACGGTCATGCTGCCTGCGTTGATGTCGTCCGCGGTGCCGCTGACGGGCGCATCGAGGATGACCGGCGGCGAAAGACAACTATCCCGCAACGCCTCGAGGGTGGACAGGGTGCCGGTCGTGTGAGACACCAACACTGCACCCGGCTTAGCGTTGGCGATGAAACCGTCTGCGCCCAGCCCGGTTTCGCGCAACTGTGCATCCGAGAACAGGCATGCGATGAGGATGTCGCTACGGCGCGCCAGGTCAGCCACCGAATCGGCCATTGCCGCGCCCTTCGACTCCAGTCGCAGGCGGACCTCCTCGCGCCGGGCGTAGACCAGGACGTCGTGTTGGGCGCCGAGCAACCGCTCGACCATGGGCTCGCCGAGTTGTCCGGCGCCAAGGAATCCGACGGTGTTAGGCACTGCGCTCGCTAAAACTTGGACGGTCCCGATCAGCTCAGCTCCAGGTCAGCTTGAGCGAATCGACGCCGAACACCTGACCACCGTGCTCGATAGGCTGCCCGGAGACCTCGTAGTTCGGAATGCGCTTGTGCCACTCCTCCAGCACCACCGCCAGCTCCTGCCGCGCGAGGTGCGAACCGAGGCAGCGGTGCGGGCCGCCGCCGAAAGATAGGTGACGTGTGACGCCGCGGTCGAAGTTGACCGTGCGGGCATCGTCATAGGCCGATTTATCCCGGCCCGCGAACGCGAGGGAGAACGACGCCATGTCGCCCGCCTTGACCGGACATCCGTGAAAATCCATGTCCTGGGTTGCCTTTCGTGCCGTCTGCACGATCGGATAAACCCGTAGAAGTTCCTCCACTGCCTTTGGAATGAGCTCGGGTTCGGCAACGATCCGTGCGCGGTCGGCCGGATGGGTGGCCAGGTGCAGCATCGCGTAGGACAGCTGGTTGGAGACCGTGTCGAGCCCGGCCATGAACAGCAGCAGGAGACAGTTGAGCAGTTCCAGGTCGTTGATGGGTTCGCCGTCGAGCGTCCAGTCAATGGCCTTGCTGACGATGTCGTCCGCACTTGGGTCACGATTCTCGCGCCGCTCCGCAATCAGGCCGGAGAAGTAGCCCATCACGTGCGTCATGCCTTCGAGCCGGGCCGCGTTGACTTCCTCTCCCGCCCCGCTCTGGTGCAGGATCATGTCCTCCCAGGCCAGGAACTTCTCGAGATCCTCGACGGGCATGCCCATGATGGTCAGGAAGACCGTCGACGGGAACACCCGCGAGATCCGCGTCACGAAATCGCACCCACCCTCGCCGGCCACTTCTTCGATCAGTCCCGCGGCCAACTTCTGCTGCGCGTCGCGCAGGCCCTTGACGCGGCCAGGCGAGAAGTACTCCGCCAGCACATGACGCCACTTAGTGTGGTCGGGCGGGTCGAGCATGATCGGGATCCACTTGTACGGCGGCTCCGGATCCGTCGGCACGATCACGCTGCTGGACCAGAGCTCCGGGTGCTGGAGCCCGTCCAGGATCACCGAGTTGTCGGTGAATACCCAGTACTCCATACCGGCCTCGGTGTTGCGGAAGACCGGTCTGGCCTCGTCCTGGCACTCGTCGAGCAAATGGAAGTGAGCCAGCGCAGGCGAGTCCGGAGCGTTCATGTCAATCTGCTTCATGGGACACGTTGCCGTGGGCTGATTCTGGATCATGATGTCCTTCCGTGCGGCTTCGAACGGGCGCGAACTCGAAGCACTCGCGGCTCGCATAATACGACAGTCGACTGTCAATCTGGACCGAATGACGCGACAGGTCAAAGAAAACTCGTCAAACTAGGTTAACTATGTTGTGGGACGGACGCAATAGTCCGTGCAGCCTGGCGGGCTATCAGCGGACCGCGAAGCCGGCGTCGAGCGGCCAGGCGATACCGGTGATGAACTTCGCCTCGTCGGACACCAGGAACGCCACCGCGTTGGCGATGTCCTCGGGCATCAGGATCGGGATGGGCAGCGCGTTCTGCATCGTGGCCAGCGACGGATCATTGGCCTCGAACATCGCCGCCATCACGTCGTTCATCACCATTCCGGTGGCAACCCCAGTCGGGTGAATCGTGTTGACGCGGATCGAATGCTGCGCCAAGTTATTCGCCCAGGTCTGCATCAGAGCGACTAGACCGCGCTTCGCCGCGCCGTACGCTTGCCCGCCTGCGCGATCGGTATTCGGGGCCTTCAGGCCGGCGCTCGAACTGGTCAACACAATCGAACCGCCGCGTCCACCGTCGATGAGGGCTGGGATCGCCGCTTCCACCGTGTTCCATACGCCGATGAGGTTGACGTCGATGATGTCGCGGAACGTCTGTCGCCGATCGCCGCCCGGGCCCAGCCGAATGACGCCGGCGTTGGCGATCACGATGTCGAGGCGGCCGAACTCGGCGAGCCCGTCGGCCACCGCCTGCTCGACGGCATCGGCGTCGCGGACGTCGGCCTGGCGGGCGACGATACGTCTGCCCTCCTTTTCGACGAGCTTGGCGGTCTCGTCGAGATCCTCGGGACTGGCATTGGGATAGTCGATCGAGTCGATGTCGCGGCAGATGTCGAGCGCGATGATGTCCGCGCCGTCCGCCGCGAGCCGCACCGCGTGCGCGCGGCCCTGGCCTCGCGCTGCTCCGGTGATGAAGGCGACTTTGCCGTTTAGATTACCCATGGTCCCCTGCTCCTCAACATCTAGCCAGTCATGCTGCCGGTGTGAATCCTTGCTTGCCGCAAGCCTTCCTGCGGGTCGTCGACCTCGATGTCCCAGGCGCCGCACGAGCACGTACAGCGGAAATGCCCATTCAGGGGCAGGATCGCCTGACCGTCACAGGATCCGCCGGTGTTGGCGATGCTGCTGAGGAACTCGAGGGGCTTCTCATGCAGAGCGCTGTCGTCGGACACGGTGTTACTCCTCGCCCCGAGCGCGGACCCGGAAGACGGGCAGTAGCCAGCCATCGGCGATCGGTGAGAAGTCAACGTGCACAGGCATTCCTATCGTGACGTCGGCGGGTGCGATGTCGACGACGTTGGAGACCAGTCGCGCACCGGGTGCGTCGGGCAGGTCGAGGACCGCCGGCACCAGCACCAGATCCGGCATGCCGGGGAAACCGTGCACGACGGCGAAGCTGTAAACGACGGCATCGCCGCTGAGATCGATCCAATTTACTTGTCTCGACTGGCAATTGGGGCAGAATGGGGTGGGGGGCAGCCGGAAGGACCGGCAGTCGGCGCACTGCGGCGCCACCAGACGCCGTTGTTTCGCGGCGATCCAGAACGGCTCGGTGTCCTTGTTCATCGCAATCCGGACGTGCTCGCCGGGGATCGTAGTGGCGAGGGTGGCGGCGGCGGTGCTCACGCGGCGCGTCCCAGGATCAGGCCGCTCACGGGCAGGCTCGCGGGGCCACCGGTGACCAGGGCGAGTTCGGCGTCGGCGACCTGGTTGATGGCGGTCCCGCGCATCTGCTCGACTCCTTCCATGATGTGAGTCATCCCGATGATGTAGGCCTCGGAGAGCTGACCGCCGTGGGTGTTGACCGGAATCGAGCCGCCGTCGTACCGGATCGCTCCACTTTCGACGAACTCGCCGCCGTCCCCCTTGCCGCAGAACCCATAGTCCTCGAGCTGCATGAGCACCATCGGGCTGAAATGGTCGTAGAGCAGTGCGACGTCGATATCAGCGGCGCCGACGCCGGCCTGCTCGTAGAGCCGCTTGGCGATGGGCGCGTTGCCCGAGGAGGCGAAGTATTCGTCGGGCATGCCCATCCAGGCGAACGCCCTGCCCCAGTCCCGGACCCCACCGTGGGCTGCAGCAACCACCGGCACCGGCGGTTGCCGCAGATCTTTGGCCCGGTCCATGCTGGTGGTGATCACCGCGACGGCACCGTCGGTCTCTTGGCAGAAGTCGTAGAGGCACAAGGGCTCTGCGATCATTCGCGCATTGAAATAGTCGTCCAACGTCAGCGGTTCGGGGTGCATCGCCTTCGGCCGATTCGCCGCGTTGGCTCGCGTGGACAACGCGATCTCGGCGAACGCCTCGCGGCGGGTGCCGTAGAGATGCATGTGCCGGCGAGCCATCACCGACATCAGATGTCCCGGGCCGAACAGTCCCGACGGCTGCAGGAACGAATTGATCGGATCGGGCTCCAGTGCCGAAAACACCGACCCGAGGCGCTGTTTCGCCTGCTGCAGCGCCATCACCGTCACGACAACCGAGGCATCGCCGGCGACGATCGCGGCCCGCGCCAGCCCGATGGCACCCGCGGACCCGCCCCCGCCGGAGGTCAACGCGGCGGTGAACCGAATCTCAGGAATCCCAAGCGTTTCCACGAAGTCGGCGGTGTCCATCTTCTCGGTGTAGCCCGCGCTGGCGCCCGAGTAGTAGGCGAAGCCGTCGACCTCGGTCACGGGTAGGCCGGCGTCCGCACACGCCGCCAGGATCGCCTCGCCGGCCAGTTCGGTGATCGATTGAGGCAGCGACCCGCCACGCTTGTAGTAGGGCGTGGCACCGACGCCCACAATGGCGACGTCGCGTAAACCCTTTGTATTGGGCACGCGCTCAAACGTTTTCGACGGGAATTGGCGGAACGTCGGGGAAGAGTTCGTAGAACGTGCCCTGGGTGATGCGCAGTCGGGTCGCGTCGCTCACGCCGTCGAAGAGCCCCTTCAGGGTGTCCTGGGTGTGCCCGAAGGTGCCCTCCATGTGCGGGTAGTCGCTGCCGAACATCACGTTCTTGTAGCCCATGTGCTCATAGGCCGCGACCGCCGTTTCGTCGTGCTGGAATGACGCGTAGACCTGGCTGAACAGGATTTCCTTGGGGCTGCGCGTGAGCTTGGGCCGCACCGCGAGATGGTGCTGGCGGTATCCCTCCAGGAGCCGGTCACCCAGAAACGGTACCCACGTCGCACCTCCCTCGGAGATGAGCACCTTCAGGTTGGGGTGACGGTCCAGAGCGCCGGATGCGACCATCTTCATCGCCGCCCGCTGACCCGAGAACGTGGTCTCGGCGTAGTTCATGGTGGCACCACCCGGGCCGCGGTACACCTGGCCTGCGCCACCGGTCGCGCTGTTGCTGGCCGTCACCTCGACCGGATCGGTGCCGATGTGGAACGCGATCACCATGCCGGCCTCCTCGGCCGCCGCCCAGAACGGTTCCCATTCCTTGCGATGCCAGTCCGGTGCACTGGGATGCGGCGTGGTCGGCAGGAACACCGCTTTAAAGCCGTTGTCCGCGGCCCACTGCAACTCCTCGACAGCGTCATCCACCACGAGCGTCGACACCTGGGCGGTCACCACATATCGCGGCGACACCGCGCAGATCTCCTCGATAGCCCACTCGTTGCTCGCCCGCATGCATGCCTTGAGCAGCGCCGGCGTGCGGAAGGTGGACGCCCACATGCCCAGGGACGGAAAAATGACTTCGCCCCAGACGCCCTCGTTGTCGAGATCCCCGAGCCGGGCCTTCGCATCGCGAGTGCCCTGCGGCCTCGAGCTCATCTCGGCAAAGGCCACCACCGCCGACGACGGCAGCTTGCGCCTGAAGATCTGCCCGTCGACCGAGACGGTCTCGTACTCGCCGTCGGGATCCTTCTCGGCGCGCGGCGTCAGGTCGGCAAGCGCCTTCGGCAACCGGGACTTCCACAGGTCGTCGGGCTCGATGAAGTGGGAGTCGCCCGAATTCGTCCAGATCACGCTCATCGGCCCTCCATTGGATCCGCCACTCACTCGAATGATGCCAGCTGCCCTGACGCAAGTCCAGTATTTCTAATGACTAGCCATTATTATTTGGATGGAGGGGCGACGCCGGTAAGACTGAGGCGAACTGGAGGAGGCCCATGCCGGAGCTGGGAACGGAGTCACCCGCGGGCGAGCGGAGGCGCAACGCATCGGGTGAGTCGACCCGGGTGATGTTGATGGAGGTCGCCGAGCGGCTGTTCGCCACGCGCGGCATCGAGGCGGTCACGCTCAGGGAAATCCAACAGGCGGCCGGACAGTCCAACACCTCGGTGATCCGCTACCACTTCGGCTCCCGCGAGGGACTGATCCGCGCGCTGATCGCCTACCGCCAGGCGTCACTCGGAATCGACCGCCAAGAGATGCTCGCGCGGATGCGCGAGCAAGGCAAGGAGGCGGACCCCCGCGCCGTGGTGTGGCTCCTGGTGCGACCGCTGGCCAACAGCATCGCCGCGGGCGAGATGTTCGCGCCGTTCCTGGCTCGGCTCATGGAGGATCCGCGGGCGCGCAGCGACTACTGGCCGGATCACCTCGATGATGAGTGGACCCAGGAGAAGCTGGAAGAGCTGGTCGACGCCGCGTTGCAGGATCTGCCCGAGCGGATCCGGCGCGGCCGGACGTTTCAGCTCTACATCAGCCTGATCAACGTCCTTGCTGCGGCAGGCCGTTCGGGCCATGGACTCAGCGAAGCGCAGCTGCACAACTACGTGGACACCTGGGTCGGAATGCTCACCGCGCCGGTGTCTTACGAGACCCGCGCGCTGATCGCTGAGCGCGACGAGACCTGAAGGCTCAGCTACCGCCGACGACCTCGCTGGCTCTCAGGGCGGCGATCGCCGCTTCGTCCAACCCGATTTCGCGCAATACCGCATCGGTGTGCTGCCCGATAGTGCATCCCGCATCAGCCCGTGTCCGTGATCGCGAGAAGGTGCACAGCGGCGCGAGCCGACGGTGCTCCTCGAAGATCGGGCTGTGCGCGTCGACTGCATAGCCTGCCTCGTAATACGGATCGGTCTGCAGCACCAATTCGGAGTTGGCCTCCACCACCTCGACACAACCAACGTCTTGAGCGGACAATTCGTGCTCCCACTCCAGCTTGGTCTTAGTCACGAAAACCGTTGTTAGTGCAGCGATTAACTCGTCATCATGCTGGGTTCGGGAGTCGGCATCGGCAAAGCGCTCGTCGGCGTGCAAGTCGACGTACGGCGACATCGCTTTCGCCAATGCCGGCCATTCGCGCGGCAACGGCGCGGCAAGAAAGACATAACCGTCGGCCGCCGGGTACATCCGATACAGAGCATTCATACCGAAAAACTGTTCGTCCGCGGGCGTTTCGGCGGGTCGGGACGCATAGCTCGCGTTGTACGCGATCATCGCCTGCTGCGCGGGGGCGAGCATGGTCGTGACCACGTTCGTCAGCATCTTGCCACGGCGCTTGGCGTACAACGCGACCAGCAGCGCCGAACCGACACCGTGTGCCGCGATGCCGTCGGACTGCACGGCTGGGACGGCCCCGCCCGCGTGGAGTCTGACCGCCCGGCGGTGCAAGTCATCCAGGTCGGCGGGCGGCTCGCCCGTGTCGTGGCTGTCGACCTGCGCCAGGCCGGACGCCGCGCCGACCGATGGTGCGTAGGCCGCGCGATGGGCGAACGGCCCGTCGACTCCGTAACCGGAGGTCGTCACGAACGCCAGGTCCGGGTTGACCGCCCGCAGCGAGGCCTCGTCGATCTTCGAGCGTTCTGCCGCTTTGCCCCGGAAGCATTGCAGGACGACGTCGGACCGCTTGGCCAGCTCGTACACCAGCTCGAGGCCCTCGGGCTTGGTGAAGTCGATCGCGACACTTTCCTTGCCCTGCAGCACTTTTGCGCCACCCGCCTCGGGGAACGCGACCAGGTTGCGGATGTTGTCGCCGTCGAGCGGCTCGACCTTGATCACGCGGGCGCCCAGGTCGGCCAGCAGGGTCGCGCCGTACGGTCCGGCGAACATGCTGCCGAACTCCAGGACCGTCACACCCTTCAGCGGCGGCTCGTCGTGGTCTCCCTGCGGAGCGGGCGGGGCGGCGCCGCCTACTTGATCGAAGGTGACTGAGTCGTTGTGCTCGCCGATGCGCGGGGCCGGCCGAAGCCGGGTCAGCGGCTTGCCGTCTGCATGAATAAGGGTCGACGGCTGTCGTACGGGTCCGAGATCGGGGTCGATGACGGTGGTGGCGCGCCCTTCGTGCGCGGTCTG
This sequence comes from Mycobacterium ahvazicum, assembly GCF_900176255.2. Classification (GTDB taxonomy): domain Bacteria; phylum Actinomycetota; class Actinomycetes; order Mycobacteriales; family Mycobacteriaceae; genus Mycobacterium; species Mycobacterium ahvazicum. Next base: position 270,720 of record NZ_FXEG02000006.1, on the reverse strand, counting down.
CGGGTGGTTCAGCGAGTCCTCGGGACTCCGGAACAGTTCCCCGCTCAGGTCGAGGTTTTCCGCCATGGCCTGCTGCCATTCGGCGAGCGTGCGGGCGCCGACCCGTTCGATCATGATGTCCCACCACTCGGTGCGAAGTTCGGGGGTCGGCAGCATCGGAAAGCCCTGCCACTTCGGGTCGGCGAGCTCCCCGAGCAGGTCGAGTTCGGTCAGCCAGGCGCCGATCAGCTTGGGCGACACCTGAGCGAACTGCAGCCAGCGGCCGTCCTTCGTCGGACACACCAGCAGTGCGTAAATGAGGTACGCCTGGGGCCGACCCTGATCGTCGTATGCGGCGTCCATCGGTTCGAATGCGCCCGGATACCGTTGCAGCACCATCTCGTAGAACCAGTTGTAGGGATCCATCGAACCCATGCCGCTCACCAAGTTGGTCTCGACGGTTTGGCCACGCCCACTGCTCTCCCGCTCGAGGAGCGCGGCCAGCACACCCTGAACAGCGGCATGGGCGGCGCCCCACGAGGCATAGGTGAACGTGGTGAACGCCGGGCCCGGACGCGGCGCGAGTCCGCGCTTCTCGTGCATGACGCCGGTCTTGGCCATGACCAGCGCTTCCCAGCCCTTATAGTTGCGGAACGGCCCCGGCGAGCCCCAGCCGGTGACGTTGGCGACCACCAACCGCGGATACCGGCGCGAGAGCGACTCGGCAGTGAGGCCGAGGCGCTCGGCGGTGTGCGGCCGCAGCGTGTTCACCATCACGTCGGCGCGCCGCAACAGTGCCCGCAACCGGTCGAGGTCTGCGTCGTCGTGCAGGTCCAAAGTCACGCTGCGCTTGCCGCGCAGCAGCGCCGGCCAGCCGGCGAGCTCGCGCAGCGGACTGCCGTCGGGGGGCTCGACCATGATCACCCCGGCGCCGCAGTCGGCGAGGAACTGCGTTGCCTGCGCGCCGGGCAGCGTCGTCGACAGGTCGACCACCACGAGGCCGGCCAGCGGACCGTCCGACGCTGAACCGACTTTCGGCATGTTCGCTCCCTAGCGCCTGCGGGCGGATCTCGTGAAGACGTGAAGTGGCACACGTCACGTCAGCATCGCAGCGATCAATATTAATGTCAATGTATTAGTCTTGCGAGATGACGGAGCCCCATGAGGCGGAGTCACGGGGGGGGTTCCCGCCGATGCGTACCTGGCAGGAGCCGACGGTACGGAGCCCGGGCGGGGGCGCCGAATACGGCGACATGATCGCGGCGCTGCGCGATTTCCTCGACGACGTGGCCGCCGCAGCCCCGGATAGGGCGACAACCGTGGCGCTGACGAAGGACCTCAAGGACTGGACCGACCGGTTGGCCCCAGCCGCCGTCCCCGAGCGCAGGCAGATCTTCGCTCGCCGACTCGATCTGCCCGGCCGCGGACAAACCATGGCCCCCAGCTTTATTCCGATCGCGGGCGACCCGGAGAAGGTAGAGGGCACCGTCACGTTCGGCCGCTACTTTCTCGGTGGAGGCGGAGCCGTCCACGGCGGGGCCATCCCCCTGTTATTCGATGAGGTGCTCGGCCGGCTGGCCAGTAGCGGCGGCCGTGCGCCTGCGCGAACCGCATATCTGCACACCGATTTCCGGTCCATCACACCCGTCGGCGAAGAACTCGTGGTGCGCGCCTGGTTCGTCAGCGAACAGGGACGCAAGAGGCTGCTGCGCGCGGAGCTCACCCACGGGGACACACTATGCGCGGAAGCCGAGGGCCTGTTCATCGAGTTGCGCCCGGATCAGCCATGACTCTCTTGTTCCGTCGGTCGTCGACGTTGAATGTCTTTGTCGTGCAATCTGATCAGCTCCCGTAGGGCAAGCCGGTCCGGCTTGAGCATCGCTGTCAGCGGTAACTCGTCGACGATCAGCAATTCGTCGGGCGCCTTGTAATCGGCCAGCTCGTCCGCCACATAAGTGCGCAACTCGGCCAGCCCCGGGGGCCTAGCGGCGTCAGCCGGCACCACGCACGCGACGCCGATCTCCCCGATAACCGGGGCCGAGCACCCCACTACGGCAGCATTTTTCACACCCGCGTGACCGGCGAGCACACGCTCCACCTCACCGGGATGCACGTTGTAGCCGCCGCGGATGTACATGTCGCCGCTGCGCCCAACCAGGGTGAGATTCCCGTCGGCACCGAGGGCGCCGATGTCGCCGGTGCGCAGCCAGCCGTCGCGCAGCACCTCTTCGGTGAGTTCCGGGTTGCACCAATAGCCGCGCATCACGCAGGGACCGCGTACCTCGACACCGCCGTCGGGCCCGACGCGGACCTCCATTCCGGCGGCCGGCCGCCCGACCGTGCGGAACTGAATCTCGGGGGCGTCGTTCGGTTCGGTGCCGCAAATAGTCGGGCACTCGGTCATCGCATACCGCACCACCAGCGGAACCCCGATCCGCTCGGCGACCCGACGTATCAACTCGGGCGGCGCCGGCGCCGTGGCGACCACCCCGATCCGTAAGTGCGACAACGCCTGCCGGCTCACGCCATCGACATCGAGCAGCTTGGCCCACTGGGTCGGAACCGCACCCGCCACGGTGACCCGCTCGTCGCGCAGGATGTCGAACATGCCCTGGGCCGACCACGGAGTCGGCGGCACCACCAGCGTGCTGCCCCACACCAACTGATCCCAGAGCTTGAACATGTAGCCGGCGTGGGAGAACGGTGTCGATGTGAGGCGCCGGTCGTAGGGCGCGCTCATCACCCCTGATGCTGCCGCGCCCGCCGCCAGTCGGTCGGCATCGAATGCCGCGCCCTTCGGCATCCCAGTCGTGCCACTGGTGAAGATCAACGCAACCAGGTCCCGACGGTTGAGCTCCACGGCAGGTGGTGCCGATGACGACGTGTCGCTGCACAGCGCATCCCGCGACAACAGCCGGTGCCCGGTATCGGGTAGCGCTCCAAGCCGTTCATCGGCGACGATCAACGCGGGATCAGCTTGTTGCAGAACAGATTCGATCTCTCGACGACCGAGTCGGGGGTTCAGACCCGCGGTGATGGCGCCGAGCATCGCCGCGGCGGCATAACACGTCGCATAGTCGATGCCCGACGGCAGCCACAGCACGATTACGTCGCCCTTGCCGACCCCGAGGTCGGCGAACTGCGAAGCGACACCACGGGCCCGGCCGATCCAGTCCGCGAAGGTGATGCGCCCTCCCGGCTCAACGTAGGCCTCACGGTCACCGTGCACGGTAGCAGCGCACTCCAGCATCGACCGGGTGTCGCTGACGTCGGCGCTCAGCGGTGCACGGGCCACCTACGGCTCCTCGGCGCCGAGAATCATTGTGCCGCTGGAACAGAACCAGCCGCCGGTGCCGCTGACACAGGCGATCCGGGCGTCCGGCACCTGCCGCGGCCCGCATTCGCCGCGCAACTGGCGCGCCGCCTCGACTAAGAGGAACAACCCCCGCTGACCCGGGTGACATGCCGACAGGCCGCCACCGTCGGTATTGGTGGGAAGTTCGCCGCCCAAACGCAACGAGCCCTTCTCGACAAAGCCGCCGCCCTCCCCCTTCGGGCAGAAGCCCAGGTCTTCGAGGGTGAGTAGCAACATATAGGTGAACGCGTCGTAGATCTCGGCGACGTCGACGTCGGACGGGGAGACCCCGGCGCGCGCAAAGGCGAGCGGTCCGCTGACCGCCGCCGGGCCGACGGTGAGGTCGTCCCACTGCGAGGTGAGCATGTGCGAGGTGGTCTCGCCCGAGCCGAGCACCCACACCGGCTTACTCCGCAGATCCTTTGCGCGTTCCGCGTTGACGAGGACGGCCGCCGCCCCGCCATCGCTGCGAATGCAGCAGTGCAGCTTGGTGAAAGGGTCGGCGATCATTGGTCCGCCGAGCACATCGTCGACGGTGATCGGATCGCGGTAGTAGGCCTCGGGATTGTCGGCCGCGTTGAACCGCGCGGACACAGCGACCTCGGCCAGCTGCTCGATCGTGGTGCCGTAAGTGAACATGTGCCGCCGTGCGGCCATGGCGTACTTGGAGATTAGGGTGTGGCCGTAGGGCGCCTCCCACTGCAGTGGTCCGCGCGCGCCCCAATTGATGTTGGCCCCCCGCAACCCCTTTCGAAGATCAGAGCGGGCAGTCGAGCCGTAGGTCAGCAACACCACGTCGGCATGCCCGGCGGCGATCGCGTCGGCCGCGTGGGCGGCCATCACCTCCCACGACGCTCCCCCGACCGCGGTGGAGTCGATCCAGCGGGGCCGCAGCCCCAGATACTCGCCGACATCGACCGGGGGCAGTGTGCCCTGACCGGTAGAGGCCAACCCATCGACGTCATCGGGCGTCAGCCCGGCATCAGCCAAGGCGCGGCGGCTGGCCTGCGCGATCAGCTCGTAGGGGCCCTTGTCGTCGACTCGGCCGACGTCGGACAGGGCGACACCGGCGATCGCAACGGTGCCGCTCACTGGGCGCGGTCCTGGGCCAGCAACTCGGCCAGCACGTCGGTGGGCTCGCCGAACAGATGCCGAAACACGTGCGCACGCTTCAGGTATAGGTGCATGTCGTTCTCGAACGTGTAACCCATCCCACCGAACACGTGGATGCCTGCTGCGGCATTGTCGACGGCCGCCGAGCCGGCCACCGTTGCGGCCGACAGCACCTGCAGCAGGGCGTCGGCGCGGCCACTCGCCACCGCGATTGCGGCGAAGAACGTCTGCGCCTGCGTGGCCTCGGCCGCGATCTCCATATCGACGCAGGCGTGCTTGATCGCCTGGTGGACCCCGATCGGTTTGCCGAACTGCTCACGCGTCTTGGCGTGTTCGGTCGCCAAACCGGCCGCGCCCGCGGCCAGCCCGGCCAGATAGCCCGCCGCGAGCACCATGGCGCGGCCCCAGATCCATTCGTCCTCAACCGGCAGCCAATACACCGGCTCGGCGGATTCGACTGTGGCCGAAGATATCCGAGTACCCGGGTCGGCTGCGGCCACGGATGTCAGCGGCCCGAAGGAATCGATGTCGAGCAGAGCGGCACCGCTGCGGGCCACCAGCAGGGCGTGCGAGGCACCCGCCGGCTCGAACAAATCGAAGGTCCCTTTAATGGGCCGCGCTGGCCGCACGTCGCCGTCGCCACGCAGTACCGCGAGGGCCACCACCGCCACCCCGGAGCCGATCCGCTGGGCCAGCGCGTCGTCGCCAGATCGGGCGGCTACCCGGGCACCCAACGTGCCCGCCAGGAACGGCCCGGGCGCGAGCCGCTTGCCGAGTTCGACGAACAGCAGCGCTTCGTCGTCCAGCGGCCGGCCCGATCCGCCGAACTCCTCGTCGAGCCCGAGAGTCAAAAGGCCCAACTCGGCGCATTCTCGCCATACCGACCCGGGAATCGGCGCTTCCGCGTGCCGATTAGCACGGATCCGCTCGACAGGCATCCTCTCAGCGAGGAATTCCCCTGCCGCCGTGATGATTTCAAGCTGCTCAGCTCCGGGCAGCAGGTTCATGGCCGTCTCCTCACGGTATTCATCGGGGCAGCCCCAACACGCGCTCGCCGACGATGTTGCGTTGGATCTCCGACGTTCCGCCCCCGATGGCTTGGGAGAAGCTGTAGTAGTAGTAACCGACCCAGCCGTCGACGTCCCAGCGCGACGAATACCGGACTGAGGCCGGACCGACGATGTCCATCGCCAATCTGCCGATCTCCTTGGCCAATTCGGCGTACATCAACTTGACGATCGAACCCCGCGGGCCGGGTGTCTCGGTCTTCAAGGCCTCGCAAATGTTGGTGTAGGTGAGCGCCCGCAGTGACGCCACCGAGGCGCGAGCCCTCGCCAGCCGTCGCGCGATGTCGTCATCGGCGATGGCGGGCCTGCGGCCGTCCGGCCCGACGTGGTCGCGGGCGTAGTCGATGAGGTCCTCGATGATCTTCGCCAGCCGCACCTGGTTGGCGGTGAACGCGGTGCCACGCTCAAAGGACAGCGTCGCCATCGCGACCGACCAACCTTCGCCCACCTCGCCGACCACGTTGCTCAGCGGAATGCGCACGTCGTCATAGAACACTTCGCAGAATTCCGAGCCGCCCTCGATGGTCTCGATCGGGCGGACGTCGATCCCTGAAGTGCTCATGTCGCAAATCACCCAGGTGATGCCCTTGTGCTTGCTGCCGGTGTTGTCGGTGCGCACCAGCAGTTCCTGGTAGTCGGCGACGGTGGCGAAGCTCGTCCACAGCTTCTGCCCCGACACCACCAGGTGCTCGCCGTCGATCACCGCCTTGGTGCGCAACGCCGCCAGATCCGACCCGGCGTCGGGCTCGGAGAAGCCCTGACACCAAATCACCTCACCGCCAAGGATTTTCGGCAAGTGGAACGACTTCTGCTCATCGGTTGCCCTGGTGATCAGGGTCGGCCCGGCGTGCGAGTTACCGACGAAGCATGCATCGATCCCAGGGAACCCCCGCGCGGCATACTCCTCGTACCAGATCAACTGCTGAAGCAGCGTCAGCCCCTTGCCGCCGTATTCTGTCGGCCAGGCGATGCCGGCCCAGCCGCCTTCCCATTGCGTGCGCTGCCACGCGAGGTCGTATTCCCGGATACCCGCATCGTCGCGCGGCCTTTGTTCGGTCGGCTTGTTCTCGTCGAGCCACGTGCGGACCTGGTCGCGGAACTCGAGCTGGTCAGGCGTGAAGTCGAGATCCATGGTCCGGAATTCTAGGTGACACGATAGTCAGAAACAATGCGTCAGTCATTGACCTCGATACCTCGCGGCCAGTTGTTCGGCACCGCGAGCCAGCAATGCGACGTCCGCTCCTACTAGCACGAAGCTCGCGCCGGCCATCATGTAGCGGCGTGCCAACGGCTCGCTGAACGCATTCACACCGGCGCGCTTGCCGTGGTCCACGATAGTCGCTAACGCAGCCTCTATGGTGCTCACGATCTCGGGATGCTCCGGCTGCCCAAGTTTGCCCATTGAGGCCGCCAGGTCGGCCGGACCGATGAAGATGGCGTCCACACCATCGACGTCGGCGATCTCGCCGAGCTGGGTCAGACCGGCCGCACTTTCCACTTGGACGGTCAACGACACCGTTGCATCTGCGGTGACAAGGTAGTCAGAAATGCGGTTCCAACGCGACGCCCGCGCCAACGCGCTGCCCACCCCGCGAATCCCCTCGGGCGGGTACCGGGTGGCGGAAACCGCCGCGACTGCCTCACCGGGGCCATCGATCATCGGAACGATGATGTTCTGCGCGCCGATGTCGAGCAGTTGCTTGATGAACACGGGATCGGCAGACGGCGGACGCACCAGCACGTCGACGTCCGGGTAGCCCGCCAACACCTGCAACTGTTCGAGCGTCGTGCGCAGATCGTTGGGCGCATGCTCCTGGTCCAACAGCAGCCAGTCGATTCCGGACCCCGCGCAGATCTCGGTGACATACCCGCTGCCCGAGGCCACCCACATGCCGATCCGCGGGTCGCCATCGCTGATGCGCTGCGTCCACCGGTTGGTCACGATGCCCCCGAATCGAACGTCACCGAGACCGTGCCCAGCGGTCCATAGTCGGCGACAAAGCTGTCCCCCGGTTCGGCGAACACCGGCTTGGTGAACGATCCGGACAGGATGACCTCGCCGCGCTCAAGGGAAACACCATGTGGGGCAAGCCGATTGGCTAGCCAGGCCACACCATTGCCGGGATGGTTGAGCACCGCGGCCGCCACCCCGGACTCCTCGATGGTGCCGTTGCGCAGCAGCAGGGCCGCCACCCAGCGCAGATCGACGTCCAAGGGGCGGAATACCCGGCCGCCCAGGACCAGGCCGGCGTCCGCGGCGTTGTCGGCGATGGTGTCGACGATGGTGCGCAGATGGCCGGTTTCGGGGTCCGACATCTGCACCCTGGCGTCGAGGATCTCCAGTGCAGGAGTCACGAACTCGGTGGCCCGCAGCACGTCGAACAACGTGACCCCCGGGCCGGATAGCCGCTCGCCCAGCACGAAAGCCAACTCGACCTCGACGCGCGGACGGATGTACCGGCCCAGCGGGACGCGGCCGCCATCCTCGATGAACATGTCGTCGAACAGCGCACCGTAATCCGGTTCGTCGATCGACACCGCCCGCTGCATCACCTTCGAGGTCAGACCAATCTTGCGGCCCTTGACTTCTCGCCCGTCGGCGACTTTCAGCGCGACGAGTGCCCGCTGCACCGCGTAGGCGTCCTCGATGGTCATGTCGGGATAGTCCAGCGACAACTGCCGGATCGGCGTGCGGTTCTGCTCGGCCTCGTACAGCCGCCGGGCAATGTCGGCGAGCTCGTCCTCGGCGGGTCTGGTCATCTGGTGAGGAACTCGATCGCCGCGGCGTTGAACGCCTCCGGATCCTCGAAATGCGGCCAATGCCGCACCGAGGGCATCTCGAAAACCTCTGAGTTCGGAATCAGGTTCGCGATCGTACGAGCGGTGTCCTGGTACACGCCGTGATCCTTGCCCGACGCCACGATCATCACCGGCGCCTCGATGCCGCGCCACTTGTCGTCGGGAATCAGGTTGCGGTGGCGCACCTTCTCGTCCTGCAGGATCAGCAGCCGGTCGATGGTGTTCCGGGTGTCCTCGCGCCGATACACGGCCTGACGCAAACCGATGAGATCGGGCAGGCGATTAGCCTCGTCGGCGATCAGGTGGGCGAACACGGCGTGTAGGGATTCCCACGTCGGCTCGTTGACCGCCTTGGTCCGTTCCGCCCGAATGCGCGCCATGTTCGCCGCCGACGCTTCCCGCCCGGCCGGCGACATCAGGATCACCTTGTCGACTCGGTCGGCGTGGCCGACGGAGATCGCGGACGCGACGAACGCGCCCAGCGACATTGCAATGAAGTTGGCTGACGTCATGCCGAAGTGGTCCATCACCCCCAGCACGTGTTCGACGTAAATCGCGATCTCGTAGTCGTAGTCCGGCTTGCCGGAGAACCCATTGCCGACCATGTCGATCGCCACGCAGTGGAAGTGCTGTGACAGTGCGGCGAGGTTGGGCGCGAACGTCTCCCAATGCCCGCCGGTGCCGTGCAGCAGGATGGCGTGCGGCTTGTCCGGCCCGCCCGCCTCGGCGTAACGGGTCCGGACAGGGACTCCCTTGACCGGGACATCGACGAACCCCTGCCGGAACTCGAGCTCCTTGAGATACATCCAGATGCTGCGGTAGTTCTGCGTGTCGACTCGGCTCACATCGACCGCAGCGGCCGGAGCTTGTGCTTGGCTCATCTCACCTTCTCGAATCTTCCGTATCTGACATACATGTCATCTATCGCTGACATCAGCATCCATTCTTCTCATCGTCGCACAAGCTCTATGTTCCCATGTGGAGAACGGCCTACAGCGCTCGACCCGGACGTGATCCGCCAGCCGTCATTCCTTCTTCCTCCATTGATTCTGACACTTGTATGCGGTAATACTGGGCAGGTGAATACTCCGGCCGGACGCCGCGTCCTCGCCGACCTGGTCAACGAGTTCGCGGCCGTGCGGTTGTCGCTGGACGTCAACGGCAACGGCCCCCGCCTGCTCGTTGAGGACCTGGAGGGCGGCGAGCAGGTCTTCCTGTGCCCCTTGGAGTTGGCCAGCTTCACCTTGGCCACCGCCGAAGACCGCGAGGAGTGGATCAGGGTAGGCAACTACCGCGGCGAACGCCGGCCAACGGAGCGGCCGTGAGCGCCGCCGACGCCGACCTGGTCGGCCTGGGCATGACCCCTATGTCGCTGCGTCCCGGCGCGACGCCCCTAGAACTGGCCGTCAAGGCGAGCGCCGCCGCGCTGGCCGACGCCGGACTCGGGCATGCCGACATCGACGGGATCCTGGTCGGCTCGTCGCAGGGCGTCCGGCCGGACCGGCTGGGCGTCGGCTTCGCCGCCGCGGCTGGCTTCTCGGACCTACGCCTGCTGGAGCACGTCGAGATCAAGGGCGCCACGACGATCGCCATGATCCAGCGCGCGCGCCACGCGATCGTCGCGGGCGAGGCGTCGACCATACTGTGCGTCTTCGCTGACGCACCCCTGGTGGCCGGCCGCGGTGCCGGCTCGACCTACGCACACAGTGGCGGCAACGTCGGGGTGCGCGGCCTGGAGCGCGCCTCCGGGCTGCTTGGCTCGGTGCCGACGTATGCGCTGATGACCCAGCGCTGGCTGCACGTCTCAGGCACCCCTGCCAAAGCGTTGCGCTCCGTCGCCACCACGGCCAGGGCATGGGCGCGCGGCAACCCCGATGCGGTGAACCGAGAGCCGCTCGACGACGCCGACTATGACTCTTCCCCGATGATCGCCGAACCACTTCGGCTGCTGGACTGCGCCCGGCCGGTGAACGGGGCGGTCGCCGTCGTGCTCACCGGGCGGCCCTCGGTCGGCGTCACCCGACTGCGGGTTCGCGGAGCCGGGCGCGAACACCCGGTGCGGCGCCGCCGCGCGGGAGCCGAGTCGTGGTTCGGGGGCGGTGGCCGCGCGGTACAGGACGCCCTCGACCAAGCCGGCATGGCCCGATCAGACCTGCACGTCGCCGAACTGTACGACCCGTTCTCGATCGTCACGCTGGCGCTGCTCGACGAATACCGGCTCACCGGTGACGTTCCGGCGGGTGCATTCGTGCGCGACGGCCACACCGGGCCGGGCGGCACGCTGCCGACCAACACCGGTGGTGGCCAGCTGTCCGGTTTCTACCTGCAGGGTATGACGCCGTTGGCGGAGGCGATGATTCAGCTGCGTGGCGCCGGCGGGCAACGTCAGGTTGCCGGGGCGACGGTCGCACTGGTCGGCGGTATCGGCGGCCGGATGGACCACCACGCCGCCTTGGTGCTGGAGCGCGCCGCATGACCGCCACGGCGGTCGAGGACTGGTTGCTGGACAGCGCGCTGGCACCCACCGCCGACGACGACGTGCTGGCGCCGCTGTACCGAGCGGCCGCGCGCAATGAGCTCGCATTACCGTTCTGCGCGGCCTGCGCCCTGCCGCTCGAGCTCGATCAGGAAGTCTGCGACGGCTGCGGAAACACCGAAAATGATTGGCGCACAGTCGATCTACACGGCACTGTACACGCGGCGACACTTATGCATCGCTGTGAGCCCGGCCTGGTGCGCGGCGGGGCGCCGTACCCCATCGTCGACGTCGAGCTGGCAAGCGGGCACCGGATGGTGATGACCACCGTGCAACCCGCGGACACCGCACCGCCCATCGGCACAGCGGTGCGCATCGGCTTCCGCCGACTGGGCGACGTCGCCATCCCGGCCATCGACATTCTGGAGGATCAATGACGACAGTCGAATCCAACGCTGCTGTAGACGAATTCGACGTCGACACTGTCATACGCCGCGACCGGGTGCACGGGACGGTGTACACGTCCGCCGAGATCTTCCGCCGTGAAATGGACAGCATCTTCAAGACCGGCTGGGTCTATGTGGCGCATGAGAGCGAGGTCAGCGAGCCGGGTGACTACCTCACCCGGATGATCGGCCATGACCCGGTTGTCGTGGTGCGCGGCAGGGACGGCGTGGTTCGGGTGGTGCTCAATCGCTGCACCCACCGTGCCAACAAGCTGTGCAACGCCGAGAAGGGCAACGCCAACTCGTTCCGGTGCCCGTATCACGGCTGGACGTTTGGCAATACGGGTGCGCTGCAGGGTGTTCCGATGCGTGAGGGTTACGGCGAGGAGTTCAACAAAGTGCGCGCCGAGCTGGGTCTCGCCCAGGCGCCCCGGGTGGACAGCTACGGCGGATTCGTCTTCGCGTCGCTGGCGCCCGAGGGCATCTCGCTACAAGAGCACCTTGGTAAGGCAACACGCGCCATCGATCGCCTGCTGAACCTGTCCCCCACCCGCGAGATCGACCTGCGGGCCAATTGGATGAAGCACCTGCACCACGCCAACTGGAAGATGGTGGTGGAGAACAACGTTGACGGCTACCACGCACTGTTCACGCACGCCTCGGTGTACGACGCGATCAAGCCCGCCAAGGTGTCGCACGTCCCGACCAAGGTCGACGTGCTGGTCCGCGATCTCGGCAATGGCCATTCCGAGATCGACTACAGCGACGAATACCGAAAACTCGATGAGGAATTCGTCTGGTACGGCCGGATCCCGCGGGCCAAGCTGGCCGGCTACGTCGACGCACTGGAAGGTGCGTACGGTCCCGAGCAAGCGCACGACGCTTTGGTGGTGGGTCCGCCGCACACACTGATCTGGCCCAACCTGTTCCTGGCCGAGATGAACGTAATGTTCGTCGAACCGCAGGCCCCCGACCGCACCGTCGCCTATACCACCGCGGTCCTCATACCCGGCCAGGACGCGTTGAACGAGCGCACGCTGCGCCGTTCCGAGGGGGCGATGGGTCCGGCCGGCTTCTTGATCGCGGACGACGGAGAGATCGGCATGCGCAACCAGGCCGGGCTCGCCGCCGAGCTGCCCGAGTGGCTGGTGCTGGCCCGCGGTGTCGACGGCGATGTGACCGACGAAAGCGGAATCATCAACCGCGACAAAAGCGCCGAGACTCCCCAGCGCGGTTTCTACTCGCACTGGGCCTCGGTCGTCGGCGGGAGGACCGGAGCATGACCGTCAACTCTGAAGCCCAGACGCGTCCGGTTCTGCGTCCGCTGCCGGACCCTGAGATCCTGTCGTTTCTTTATCTGGAGGCGCGGCTGGCCGACGAGGGCCGCTACTCGGAGTGGGAAGCGTTGTGGGCCGACGATGACGACACGGTCGAGTACCGCGTCCCGATGCACCCTGACGACGACCCGCGGAACACGCTGGCCTACATCAATGACAACCGGCGACGGATCAAGAGCCGGGTGGCGCAGCTCAACACCGGCAACCGGCACTCACAGACACCGCCGTCGGTAATGCGGCGTGTGGTCTCCAACAGTGAGGTGGTGGAAACGGGCACCAACACGGTCACGGTGGAATCCAACTTCGCGCTATTCGAATACCGTCTGCGTCAACGCTTCTGGGCCGGCCGGGTAGCCCACACCATTCGCTTGTCGTCAGAAGGCCCGCGGTTGATTCGCAAGATCGTGCATCTGATCGACGCAAGCGGCCCGGTCGAGACACTCGCTTTCCTGATTTGAACGGACTTCTCATCTGATGCTCATCGGTGACATCGCAACCAATAACGGCCGCCGCTACCCCGACAAGCGTGCGCTGGTCGACGCCGACCGGGCGCTTACCTGGTCGCAGGTCGACGAGCGGGCCCGGCGGCTCGCCGCCTTCCTGATCGGCCGCGGGTTGGTACCGGGCGATCGGGTGATGGTGATCGCCCGCAATTGCCTTGAATGGCCGGAGATCTCGTTCGGTCTGGCCAAAGCGGGGTTGATCACGGTGCCGGTGAATATCAGGCTGGCTCCCGACGAAGTCGCCCACGTCCGCGACGACTCCGGCGCACGAGCTGTCATCATCCACGCCGACCACGTGGACAAGTTCCTGGGCGAATTGACGGAGCTGGCACTGATATTGAGCGTGGGTGCGCGGTCAACGCTCGGCACGAACGAGTTGGTCACCGACTACGAGACGGCGCTGGCGCAGGCGCAGCCCGGCGACGGGCACCGCGACGTCACGCCGGATGACGTCGCGTTCATCCTGTACACCAGCGGCACGACCGGTCGAGCCAAGGGCGTGATGCACACCCACCGCGCCCTGCTCTACCAGGCGGCGGACACAAACCTGGTGACCGAGGCCAACCGCTCGGACGTCATGCTTGCCACCACCCCTTTCTTCACGGCGGGCGGCATGGTCCGCACGGTGTCATGGCTTTACCTCGGTCAGACCATGGTGATCCATCAGAGATTCGACCCGCAGGCCGTGATCGACGAGATCGAACGCAGCGCCATCACGTTCACGACGTTCATCCCGACGATGCTGCACCGCACGCTGGCGATCCTGGAAGACGGACCACCGCGGGACGTGTCGAGCCTGCGGCGCATCTCCTACGGTTCCGCGCCGGTTCCGCCGGGCCTGGCACGCAAGGCCATGGACCTGCTCGGTTGCGACCTGCAGCAGCGCTACGGACTCACCGAATGCGGCGGACAAGCAACGATTCTCACGCCCGAGGATCACCGCGACATCGTCGCCGGCAAAACCTCGATTGCGACCTCATGCGGGCGGGAAACGCCGATGTGCGTGATCCGGGTGGTCGATGTCGACGGCAACGATGCCCCACCCGGCGACGTCGGCGAAATCGTGATCGTCAGCCCCGCCAACGCGATTGGCTACTGGAACCGGCCCGAGCAGACCGCCGAGACGTTCCGACCCGACGGGTTGCGCAGCGGTGACTTGGGCTACCTCGACGAGGAAGGCTACCTCCATATCACCGGTCGCAAAACCGATCTCATCATCTCCGGCGGGTTCAATGTCTATCCGGCGGAGATCGAGCGGGTGCTCGCTCAGCATCGCGACGTAGACATGGTGGCGGTGGTCGGGGTGCCTGACCCTGAGTGGGGCGAGACGCCGGTGGCCGCCGTGATTCCCAAGGCCCACGTCAACGATGAGGACACTCTGAGCGTCGAGCTGGCTGCGCTGTGTCGCGCGGAACTGGCCGGTTACAAGCAGCCGCGCCGGTTCGTGTTCCGGCGCGAGTTCCCGTTGGGCCCTGCAGGCAAGATCCTCAAACGCGAGATCGCTAACCAGGTGAACCACGTCGCCGAGGCGGATGCGAAGATGCCGGTATCGACCGCATCGACCGAGGAGCGCCCGTGATCGAGCAGACCGACCTGGCCACCATCGAATTTTCGGTGACGGACCACGTCGCCACCGTGGCACTCAACCGGCCTGCGAAGCTGAACAGCTTCACCGAACAGATGGCCGCCGAGCTGGCCACGGTGTGGGCACGGGTGCGCGACGACGAGGACATCCGGGTCGCGGTGCTGTGCGCAAACGGGGAACGCGCGTTCTGCACCGGCATCGACGTGACCGAGGGCACCTGGTGGAAGCACCAACCGATCTTCAACCAGGAGGATCCGGGGGAGCTACTGGGGCCGAAGGCACACAAGGTGTGGAAGCCGGTGATCGCGGCACTGCACGGCATCGTGGCCGGCGGTGCCATGTACTTCGTCAACGAGTGTGACTTCTCGATCTGCAGCGAGACGGCAACCTTCTTTGACCCACATGCCAATGCGGGCATCGTCTCGGCACTGGAGCCGATGGGCATGCTGGCCCTCGGCGTGCCCTACGGCGAGGTGATGCGCTGGGCGCTGCTCGGCAGCGAGGAGCGGATGTCGGCGCAGACCGCACTGCGAATCGGGCTCGTGACTGAAGTGGTCCCCGACGACCAACTACGCACCCGGGCATTCGAGCTCGCCGGCGAAATCGCCGGGCGCAGACCAAATGGTGTTCAAGGCACCGTTCGCGCGATGTGGGAGGCCCGTGATTTGACGCCCAGCGTCGCCGCCCGACACGGCAAGTTCTTCACCGACCTTGGCAATGCCGGAGCCAGCCCGGACTCGTTGAACAACAAGAAGAAGCCGCGAACTCGATGAGGACGCATGACTGACACCGCGACCGAGACGTTGGTCCAGTTCGATCTACTGATCGGGGGCGAATCATCGTCCGCCGCATCGGGATTGACCTACGACAGCGTTGACCCCTTCACTGGAAGGCCCTGGGCACGGGTGCCCGACGGCGGGGCTGCCGATGTGGATCGCGCCGTGGCCGCCGCTCGTGCCGCGCTGAACGGACCGTGGGGTGCGCTCACCGCGACCGCCCGTGGCAAGCTGCTGGGGCGACTCGGTGAGATCATCGCGCGCGAGGCCGAGCAGCTCGCCGAACTCGAGGTGCGCGACGGCGGCAAGCTGGTTCGCGAGATGGTCGGCCAGATGCGGTCTTTGCCAGATTACTACCGCTACTACAGCGGGCTGGCGGACAAGCTGCAAGGAGATGTCATACCGGTCGACAAACCCAACTACCTCGTCTACACGCGCCATGAGCCCGTCGGTGTGGTCGGCGCGATCACGCCCTGGAACTCACCGCTGCTCCTGTTGACGTGGAAACTCGCCGCCGGCCTGGCCGCAGGCTGCACGTTCGTCGTCAAGCCCAGCAACCACACCCCGACGTCGACTCTCGCGTTCGCAAAGCTGTTCGCCGAGGCGGGCTTTCCGCCAGGTGTCATCAATGTCGTCACCGGCTGGGGTCCGGAGACCGGTGCTGCGCTGGCGTCGCACCCCGGTGTCGACAAGATCGCGTTCACCGGCTCGACGGCCACCGGCATCGAGGTCGGTAAGGCCGCGATCGAGAACATGACCCGGTTCTCACTCGAACTCGGTGGCAAGTCGGCGCAGGTGGTGTTCGCCGATGCCGACCTCGACGCCGCGGCCAACGGGGTGATCGCCGGCGTCTTCGCCGCCACCGGCCAGACGTGTCTGGCGGGCTCGCGCCTGTTGGTCGATCACAGCGTCGCCGACGCTCTGGTGGACAAGATCGTCGCCAGGGCGGCGACCATCAAACTGGGAGACCCGAAGGACCCGACGACCGAGATGGGCCCGGTGTCCAACCAGCCGCAGTACGAGAAGGTGCTGTCGCACTTCGCTTCCGCACGTGAACAGGGAGCCACGATCGCCTACGGCGGCGAGCCGGCAGGTGACCTCGGCGGCTACTTCGTCAAGCCGACCGTGCTGACCGGCGTCAACCCCTCGATGCGTGCCGTCGCTGAGGAGATCTTCGGACCCGTACTGGCGGTGATGACCTTCGCCGACGAGGACGAGGCCGTCGCCGCGGCCAACAGCACCGAGTTCGGATTGGCCGCCGCGGTGTGGAGCAAGGACGTTCACCGCGCGCACCGGGTGGCCGCCAAGTTGCGCGCGGGCACGGTGTGGATCAATGCGTACCGCGTCGTCGCGCCGCACGTTCCGTTCGGCGGCATAGGCTACAGCGGCATCGGGCGGGAGAACGGCATCGACGCCGTCAAGGACTTCACCGAGACAAAGGCGGTGTGGGTCGAGCTGTCCGGGGAGACCCGCGACCCGTTCACGCTCGGCTGAAACGACAAAAGGGGCGAAAGACATGACGTTAGACTTCGCGGCCGCCGACAAGGTACTGGCCGGACTACGGCCATTTCCGGTGGCAGTAACCACGATTGACGACAGCGTTGACCCCCCATTCTTGAATGGCCTGATGTCGCTGTCGGCCGGCTCGGCTAGCATCGTGCCCGAACTGCCACGCGCTACGGTCAGCCTGACCAAATACAACAAGACCCACGACATGCTGGTCAACTCGGGCATTTTCGTGATGCATATGCTGTCGGCCGGTCCCGACGAGATCGACAAGTCCATGGAAATCCTGATGACACTTGGCGGCAGTTCGGGCCGCGATGGCGACAAGATGTCGAAGCTGCGCACCAAGCCGGGTGTGACTGGCGCGCCGATCCTGCTCGATGCCCACAGCTACGTGGAGTGCCGCATCACCGGATCGTTGGACAATGATGAGAACACCATCTTCGTCGGCGACGTCGTGGCCGCGGAGGTGTTCAGCTCCGCGCAGCGGCTGCGGATCGGTGAAGCGTGGGGCAAACTGCCACCCGACTGGATCGAGCGATACGAGGCGAATCACGAGCCGCAGCTGCAGAGCGCGCGGGACCTGCGGGCTGCCGCTGCGGCACGGGTCTAATGGCCCAAGAGCCTTCTGGCGCGTGGCAGCTGCCCGAAGAATTGGTGATGCTGCGCGACACAGTGCGGCGGTTCATGGCTGCGCAGGTGCATCCACTCGAAGAGAAGCTGGAACACGACGCGGTCGGGTTACCTCGCGAACAGCTGGTGGAGTTTCAGGCGAAAGCCAGGGAGCTCGGACTGTGGGCGCTGCAGACGCCGGCCGAGTACGGCGGCGCCGGGCTCAGCGTGCTCGGCCAAGTCGTGGTCGCCGAAGAAGCCGCGAAATGCCGTATGGGAGCCTTCTTTCCGGCCCTCGGTGCGTTCGGCGGCAACCCGCCCAACATCATGTTCAAGGCGTCTGCGGAGCAGTTCGACAGATACGCCAGGCCCATCATCGACGGCACCATGTCCAAGGCGTACACCGCGATCACCGAGGCTTCAGGTGGGTCGGATCCGGCGCGGGCGATCAAACTCAAGGCGGTGCGTGACGGCGACGGCTACGTGCTCAACGGTTCGAAGATGTGGATTTCGCACGCCCCTGATGCCGATTGGGGTGTGGTGTACGCCCGCACCGGTGAGGGGGGCCAGGGTATCTCGGCATTCATTCTCGAGAAGGACACCCCGGGCGTCACGTTCAGCCGCATCCCTGTGATGGCATCGTTTGCCCCGTATGAGTTGCACTTCGATAATGCGCGGGTACCCGCGGACCGACTGATCGGTGATGAGGGTCAGGGTCTTTCGCTGGCGAACGAGTTCCTGGTACACGGCCGCATCGTGTACGGGGCCGGCCCGATCGGCATCGCGCAGAGCGCATTGGACATGACCTGCCAATGGGCCAAGGACCGGGATGTCTTCGGCGGCAGACTTGCTGATAAGCAGGGCGTCAAGTGGATGCTTGCGGACAGTGAGGTAGACCTGCGGGCCGCCCGGCTGCTGATCTACCAGGCCGCCTGGAACGCCGACCTCGGCCGCGACGTTCGAGTAGACGCCTCGGCGGCCAAGATGTTCGCCACCGAGGCAGCCTACCGAGTTCTGGACCGCTGCATCCAGACTCACGGCGCCCTGGGAATCTCCACCGAACTGCCGCTGGAAAGATGGTTTCGCGACCTTCGGGTCAAGCGGCTCGGGGAAGGCGCCACCGAAGTGCAGCGCGAAGTCATCGCGCGATCACTGGTGAAATAGTCGCTGCGACAATGGAGCTGAAAGGGGCCGAAGTGCGCTACAACCTGATGTTCCCGATGCGGGCCGTCAAGCACTGGAACAGGTGGTGCGAGGGCGTGGGCATCGGCGATGTCGCACAATTGGTGGAAGACGCAGGCTTCGACGGCTTTTCGATGTCCGAACACCCATATCCCGATCGGGAGTGGTTGGCTCGCGGCGGCCACCACGCTTTCGATCCGTTCGTGTCGCTGAGTTTCGCGGCGGCCGCCACCACCCGCATCCGATTGATGACCTACATCCTGGTGTCGGGTTATCGCAACCCCTACCTGACGGCAAAGGCCGCAGCGAGCTTCGATCTGCTCTCAGGTGGTCGGTTCACATTAGGCACGGGAGCCGGCTATCTCAAGGCCGAATTCCAGGCGTTGGGAGCCGACTTCGACCGGCGCGGCGCGCTGCTCGACGAGGCAATCGCCGCCTGGAGGGCGACCTGGGCGGGGGTCGACCACGACGGGCCGGAGTGCGGGGTCAGCGGACATGTCGCGCTGCCACCGCCGCTGACGACGGGCGGTCCGCCGATCTGGATCGGCGGAAACGGCGCGGCCGCGCAGCGCCGGGTCATCGAGGTCGCCGACGGCTGGATGCCGATGGCCGCTTCGGGCGAGATGGCTGCGATCACCCGCTCCCGGCCCCTGGAAGACATCGAGACGCTTGGCGAGTGGGTCGCGAGAGTGAACAAGCAGCGCGCGGAGTCCGGCCGCGACGCTGCCGACGTTGCCTTCGTCCCGTTCGAAGCAGACCTGCTGGCCAGCGGTGACTGCACCGGGTTTTGTGCCGCGGTGCGGCCCCGGCTGGATGCCTACGCCGAGGCGGGCGTCACGTGGATCACCATCGAGCCGGCCAGCAGGAGCTACACCGACTTCCGCGCCGACATCGACACGTTGAGCTCCCGGTTGATCGACTGATGAGGGTCCGACCATGACTCTGCCCGACCTGGTGCTCGTCCATGGCGGCGAGCACGCCGGCGACTGTTGGGATCTCGTCGTCGCCGAAATACACCGTCGAGAACCGGGATTGCGCACTCTCGCGGTGGATCTGCCCGGGCACGGCAACAAGCCAGGTGACCTCGCGACCGTGACGATCTCCGAGTGGGTGGACTCCGTCATCGCCGACATCGAGGAAGCGCGGCTAGGTGACATCGTGATCGTGGGCCACTCGATGGCGGGGGTAACGGTCCCCGGCGTCGTCGCTAAGCTCGGTTCCTCCAGAGTCCGGGAGATGATTCTGGCAACGGCATTCGTTCCGCCTCAGGGCTCGGCCATCGCGGACACACTCGGTGGGCCGCTAGCGCTCTTCGCTCGGCGCGCCGCCCGTATCGGCAGACCCATGAAGCTTCCAACGCCGGCGGCACGCTGGGCGTTCTGCAACGGCATGACCCCCGCGCAGCGCCGATTGGCGATGTCGAAGTTGCATGCCGAGTCGGCGCGGATACCCGGTGAGCCGGTGGACCGTAGCGGACTACCCGCCGACGTCCCACGCACCTGGATACTGACCACCCGCGACCGGGCCCTGTCCGTGGCATCGCAGCATGCAAGCATCGCCGCCCTGGGCGGGGTGGACACCGTCATCCCCGTTGATGCCTGCCACGAATTGATGTTCAGCGATCCGGAACGTGTGGCGCAGATACTTATCGAGCGATGCCGGTTACGGGGGTAGGGATCAAGTGGAGGACTCATCAGCGAAGCCGGCCCACGCCGCGCCGACCTGCTTCTTCGTCACCGACGGAAACGCTTACGTACCAACCCGATTGACGCAAGGACCCTGGGGTCCGTCAATCAGCGGTAACTACATCGGCGGGTTGCTGGCGCGAGCGGTCGAGCAAGAAGTCGACGACGCCGACATGCAGCCCGCCCGGCTGACGGTGGATCTGCTGAGGCCGGTGGCGCTGCAGCCCCTGCAGATGCACTCGTCGGTGGTGCGCGAGGGCCGGCGACTTCGCGCGGTCGACGCGGTCATGACTCAGAACGACGTTGTGGTGGCCCGCGCCAGTGCGTTGTTCCTTCGCCGCAGCGAGCATGCCGTGGACACGGTGTGGACGTCGCCGATCAGCATGCCCTCAGTACCGGCGGAACCCGACGCGTTGGCCGACGATGTCCCCATGGTGCTGCATTCGTTCGGCCGGGACCCGGTCGCGGGCAGTCCTGGTGTCGGAGTCACCGAATGGCGACACCATGGGCAGAAGTTCGTCTGGCTGCGGGAGACCAAGCTGCTCGTCGACGACGAGCCACTGTCGCCCTTCACCCGCGCCGTCATGGCCGGGGACGTCACCAGTTCGTTAACCCACTGGGGCACTGAAGGCTTGCAGTTCATTAACGCCGACTACACCGTCACGCTCAGTCGCTTGCCGCAAGGCGTCTACATCGGGTTGGCGTCGATGACGCACTACAGCCACGCAGGGGTCGCCACCGGCGTGGCGACGCTATTCGACGACAAAGGACCCATCGGCAGCGGTATGGCAACGGCGTTGGCGAACCCGGGATTCACGCCACCACCGTCGATAGTGTTGGGCTGACCAGCGCTCAGGTGATGGCGCCCTCGATCTTCAGTTCGATCAAGTCGTGATCGTTCATGCCGAGTTCCCGCAGCACCTCATCGGTGTGCTCGGCGAACATCGGCGCCCGGGTCAGGTGGGCCGCCGCCTCATCGAACTTCACCGGGTTCGCCACGAGCCGTTGCTGATTGCCCTGGGCATCCCGAAGGTCGGCGATGCGGCCGTTGGCGATCAACGACTCGTCGTGGGCGACCTCCCAGGCGTCCTGCACCGCAGACCACTGGCCCTTGAGAAGGCTCAGCAGTCGCGTGCACTCGTCGAAGGTCCGCGATCCGATCGCGTCTGCGAGCAGCGCGGCGGCGTCATCGGCGTGGGTCGCCAACGACTCGAGCGAAGCGAATCGCTCGTCCGCGGCGGCTGCGTCGAGTCCGAAGAGTCGACAGACGGATGCCCAGTACCGACTGGGCTGGAGCATCGAAAGCTGGATGAAGCGGTCGTCCGAGCATCGGTAGGCGCCGGTGAGCGGGTTGCCCAGGGTTTGGGTCCGCTGGTCGATCTTTGGCAGCGGGCAGCCGTAGAGCATCGCGAGGTTGACGCTGGACTGGTTGGCCCACGCCCCGACCGCCAGCAGCGATACGTCGATGACGGACGTCTGCCCGGTCGTCTGCCTGCCGTAGAGGGCAGCGGCGACGGCGCCGGCGATGGTGATGCCGCCGATGTTGTCGCCGAAGGCACCCGCCGGCATGCCCGTCGGCACCTCGGATCCCGTCGGCGTGACCCCATCAGCGTTGCCGGCCCGCGCCCAGAACGCCGTTGCGTCGCGCGCGCGCGTCTCACGGTCAGGCCCTTCGCTCCCGAATCCGCTGCCCGCCACGTAAACGATCGCCGGATTGATACGCCGTACCTCATCGAGGTCGATCCGTAGCTTCGCCCGCGCCTGCGGCAACAGGTTGGTCAGAAAGACGTCGCTGCGCCGGACGAGCTCTTCGAACACTGGCCGTGTCTGTTTCAACGCCAGAGACAGTCCGACACTGCGCTTGCCACGGTTGGGGGCCTCGACCGTGGGTGAGAACGAGACTCCCGGTGTGGCGGCGGAGCGGCCGGCGACGGTGACGAGTCCCCGTTGCGCGTCTCCTGTGACCGGATTCTCGATCTTGATGACGTCGGCGCCCCAGTCGGCAAGGACCGCTCCCGCAGAAGGCACAAAGGTGAATTGCGCGACCTCGAGGACGCGCACACCGGTCATCGGCTTCTGCACCCGTTCACCTCTGTCCTGCTGGCCGCGCCGCCTAGTGCCAACATAGGTTACTAGGTAAGCAATGTCGAGGTCTACTATCGGGTCAAGATGTTCGACAAATTCCGACCGCAGACCGAAAGAGGCGCAACGACATGGAGACGGACGACGATGTCGACACCATCGGGTGATGGTCCGAGGCACGAGTTGCCCCTGAGTGGGACGCGGGTCATCGACCTGACGGATGGTGTCGCCGCCTCGTCGACACGGCTGCTGGCCGAGCTGGGCGCTGACGTGGTGCTCGTCGAGCCGCCTGAGGGACTCGCGTCACGACGTGCACACCCGCAACATGACCGTCTCGGACTTCCTTTTCTCACCGCACATGCCAACAAACGGGGCGTAGTCCTCGACTTGAGAACCGACCGGGGTCGCGCCGCCCTGCTGTCGCTCGTGGATCGCGCCGACATAGTCGTGGAATCCCTGCCTCCCGGAACGCTGGACGGCCTTGGCGTGGGGCCCAGTGTCATGCGAGAGCGCAACCGCGCACTCGTCGTGGTGTCGATTACCGCCTTCGGGCAGACCGGCCCCTACCGCGACTGGCGAGGCACTGAGGCAGTGCAGATGGCGATGTCGTCCGCCTTGACCCGATCCGGCGCTCCGGATCGCGAGCCCCTATTGCCGCCGGGCGATTTCGCCACCGAGGCCGGCGCCGTGCAGGCGGCGTACGCCGCGCTGATCGCCTATTATCGCGCGCTCGAGTCCGGCCTCGGCGACTACGTCGACTGCGCCCTGCACGACATGGCCGTGCAAGGGCTCGACCCGGGCTTTGGGATGGCCGGCACCGCCACCATGGGCCGCCCGATCTCCGAGCTTCCACCGGGGCGACCGGACGCGCGAATGCTCTACCCGATCTTCGCGTGCGCCGACGGCCACGTACGGCTGTGCATGCTTGCGCCCAAGCATTGGCGGGCGATGTTCATCTGGCTTGGAGAGCCCCAGGAGTTCGCGGACCCGTCGTTCGAGCAACTCATCACCCGGTTCACGTCCTGGGACACACTCCGCAAAGTGATCGCCGACCTGTTCGCCGACAAGACTCGCGATCACATCGTCGCGCGGGCAAGCGAACTCGGTATCCCCATCGCAAGTGTGAACACGCCCGCCGAAGCCGCAACCAGCGATCATGCCACGAGCCGCAGGGCGTTCGTCGATGCCGAAGTCGCACCCGGGCTCGTCGGTCGGATGGCCAACGGTTACCTGGAATTCGGTGGCGAACGCGCTGGATTCCGTTTTCGGGCACCCACTTTGGGTGAGCACACCGACGAAGTGCTCAGCGGTGTCGGTGGCGGTGTGCCGGCTGGATCTGCGAGTTCACCTTCGCCTGCGGCCAGCCTGCGCCCGCTGGAAGGGCTTCGCGTCCTGGACCTCGGGGTGATTGTGGTAGGCGCCGAAACGGGACGCTTGCTCGCCGACCAGGGGGCCGAGGTCATCAAGGTCGAGAACCGGGCGTTCATGGATGGGGCGCGTCAGGCCGACACCCCGGAACGGGTTAGCCATGCCTTCTCAGTGGGTAACCGAAATAAGCTGAGCTTGGGCCTGAATCTGCGGGATCCGCGTGGTGCCGAACTGATGCGGGGCCTGATCGCCAAGTCGGATGTGCTGTTGACGAACTTCAAGCCCGGCACGATGGAGTCTCTGGGATTCGACGACGACACTCTGCGCGAGCTGAATCCCGCCATCGTAGTGGTTGAAAGCAGTGCGTTCGGCAGCAGCGGACCGTGGAGCAAGCGTATGGGTTACGGCCCGCTGGTGCGGGCGGCAGTTGGGCTGACCACCCTGTGGCGGCACCCGGATGCACCCGAAGGGTTCGGCGACGACATGACCGTCTACCCCGATCACGCCGCGGCACGGGTCGCTGTGGCAGCCATCATCGCCGCCCTGGTGGCCCGCCGACGCAGCGGCAAGGGCACGAAAATCACCGTGGCGCAGATGGAGACGGTTTTCGTCCAGTTGTGCACCGACTATCTGCGCGAATCGCTGCAGCCAGGCACGATGACCGCCCGGGGCAACGTCGGTGAGTTCGACGCGCCGTCCGGGGTATATCGCTGCGACGGTGAGGACGCCTACTGCGTCGTGGGGGTCGACGGCGATGCCGATTGGATCAATCTGGCCGCGGCCATCGGTAGAGACGATCTCGCCCGTCGCGACGACCTGCGCTCAGCCGACGGCAGGCTGGCTCACCGCGAGGAGCTCGATCGAGCCGTCGGGCAGTGGGCGTTGCCGCTCGATCCCCGGGATGCCGCCGCACAACTGCAGGCTGTCGGCGTCGCGGCCGGCGCGGCTGTGCACGTCAAGGACCTGCTCGACGATCCGCAGCTTGCGCATCGACACGCGCTGGGCCAACTGCGGCAGCCTGGTTGGGACGAGCCGCTCACTGTCGAGACCGGCATCGCGCTCTTCGATTCGATCGCGCCACCGCTATTGAACCCGGCACCAACCATGGCACAAGACACCCGATCGGTGTGCCATGCCGTGCTGAAACTCAGTGACACCGAGATAGATCAGCTTGCTCGGGAGGGCGTCCTCGAATTGTCCGAAGGGACAACGGGATGAGCGATTCCATCGATCCCCACACACCGGTGATCGTAGGTGTCGGTCAATTCAGCGAGCGGATCGATGATCCCGACTACCGGGGATTGTCGGCGGTCGAGCTGGCCAGCGAGGCCGCGCGTGCCGCACTTCGCGACTGCGGTGCCGACGCGACCGCTGCTGCTCGCCGGATCGACACAATCGCCGGAGTGCGCCAGTTCGAAATCTCCACCCCGTGGGCGACGGCGCCGTTGGGGAAGGCCACGAACTACCCGCGGTCCGTCGCGCGACGCATCGGGGCGAGTCCCGCCGACGCCATCCTGGAGGTGGTGGGCGGCCAGAGCCCCCAGCACCTCGTCAACGAAATGTCGGCAGCCATCGCCGCCGGCGAGCGAAACGTCGTTCTGTTGTTGGGGTCTGAAGCCATCTCCACTGTCCGTCATCTGGCGTCCGCTGACGACAAGCCCGATTTCTCCGAAGTCGTCGACGGACAATTGAACGACCGCGGATACGGACTGGAAGGCATGAGCGGCGCGGAATTCGTCGCCCACGGGCTGGTCGACGCGGCGTCGCAGTACGCACTGCTGGAGAATGCCCGCCGGGCGCGGCTGGGGTTGACTCGCGAGCAGTACCGCCAACAGATGGCTCAGCTGTTCGCTCCGCTCAGCACCGTCGCCGCCAGAAACCCGTTCGCGGCGTCGCCGGTCGAACGCAGTGTCACCGAGGTGGCCACGATCACCCCGTCCAACCGCTTGATCGCCGACCCGTACCCGCGGTTGATGGTGGCCCGCGACCAGGTGAACCAGAGTGCCGCAGTGCTCGTAATGACGGTGAGCGCCGCCACCGAACTCGGTGTGCCTGAGGATCGTTGGGTGTTCCTGCATGGACACGCAGACCTACGCGAACGAGTTCTGCTGGAGCGACCTGATTTGAGTCGGGCACCATCGGCCGTGGCGGCAACGCTGGAAGCACTGCGTGTCGCCGACATCGACGTGGACGGGATAGCTACGTTTGACCTGTACAGCTGCTTCCCGATCGCCGTGTCCAATGTGCTTGAGGGACTCGGTCTTTCGGCTGATGATCCTCGGGGATTGACTCTGACTGGTGGGCTGCCCTACTTCGGCGGCGCAGGCAATAACTATTCGATGCACGCCATCGCCGAGACGGTCCGTGCGATGCGCGAACGCCCGGGCTCGCACGGGCTGGTCGGCGCCAATGGCGGGACCTTGTCGAAGTATTCGGTCGGCATCTACTCGACGACTCCTCGTACTTGGCGAGCCGACCGAAGTGCCGCCCTCCAGTCAGAGCTGCAAGCTCGGCCCGTCGCCGAGGTGGCACAGGCCCCGGAGGGAGACGCTCGCATCGAGACATACACGGTTCGCTACACCAAATCGGGTCCCGCCGGCATCGTCGTCGGCCGCGTCGATGCGGACGACCGCCGCTTCCTGGCCAACCCCGGTGAGGGCGACCAGGACCTTCTCGACCTGCTCATCGACGGCGAACCGATCGGCGCCCCGATCG
This sequence comes from Mycobacterium ahvazicum, assembly GCF_900176255.2. Lineage (GTDB taxonomy): Bacteria > Actinomycetota > Actinomycetes > Mycobacteriales > Mycobacteriaceae > Mycobacterium > Mycobacterium ahvazicum. The sequence goes on along the minus strand of NZ_FXEG02000006.1, from coordinate 244,134 downwards.
TGGTGCGGCCGGACCCGACCGGCAACAAGGCGGCGCTGAGCACTGCCGGAATTCGGAGGGTGCGTTAGATGAAAGTTCTGGTGACCGGGGCGACGGGACCGTTCGGCCGTGCCGTGTGTCGGCGCCTGGTCACCGCAGGCCATGACGTCACCGCCATGGCTCGCAACCGGCCGCAGACTCTTGTTGACGGTGTCGCCTTCACGGCCGGCGACGTCCGTGACGCCCGTGCGGTGACCGACGCGGTGTCTGGATGTGACGCAGTCGCGCATTTGGCGTGGGTCGTCGCTCCACTCAGGACCGAGGCCGCTACCGAGGAGATCAATCTCGGCGGGACCCAGAATGTGTTGGACGCGATGGCCGCAACGGGCTGTCAACGGCTGGTGTTCTCATCGTCAGTGCTCGCGTACGGAGCCGTGCCCGGTCATCCACCGACGCTGACCGAGACCGACGAGCGGCGACCGCCTCGCGAGCACTTCTACGCAGCGCACAAAAAAGCGGGCCGAGGACCTGATCGACCGCAGCGGGGTAGACGCGGTGATAGTGCGTGCGGGCATCATCGCCGGACGCGACGTCGACAACACCATCTTCCGGTTTTTCTCCAGTCCGGCATTGCCGGTTCCCGACCCAGACCGTCACCAACAGTTCGTGCACACCGACGACGTTGCGCGTTTCACCGCAGAGGCGGTGTCGCACACCCATACCGGTGCGGTCAACATCACCGGCACAGGCACTCTCACCATGCGCGAGATCGCACACATCATCGACCGGCCGCTCATCCGGGTCCCTGAGCGGGCCCTTCGAACGGCAATCAGCGCGGCCTGGAAGCTCGGAGTCAGCGAGCTGGCGCCCGGCGAGATCGGTGGCCTGCTGTACATGCCGATCGTCGACACCACCCGACTCCACGACGAGTGGGGGTTCACCTGCGCGTGGTCGAGCAGGGCCGCCCTCGAGGACATGGCTCGCGCCGCCCACGGCGTGGTCTCCTTGGGCAAAAGGACTGTCACGTTGCCCTGGCGGGTATCTCCCGGTTCAACCGAACATGTAGGTCCACTGCGCGCAATCCTGTTGCGGCGCACCTACGCAGACGAAGTAGACCGCGTCGTCCGCGATATCGAGCAGCTCGTTTTGGAGGGCAGGACGGAAGAAGGGCCCACAGCGGCTGCTCGCCGGCAGCTGATTCTGGATATGGCGGAACACAGCACGCTACTGGCCCGCATCGGTGACCAAGCGCGCCTGCCCGCGCATCTGGTGGCACGGGCAACCCAGGCCAGCGCGGCTGCAAAGGAAGGGATTTCACCGTGAAGCAGATGAATGGGCTCGACCGGATGTTCATCAATGTCGAGACAGCGAGGTTGCCGATGGACATGTTCGGCATCCTGATGCTGGACCCGTCTACCGCACCCGACGGGCACGATTTCGCCAGGTTTCGCGCCGAGATGGCGGCGCGACTGCCCAAGATCCCGGTGTTCGCCCGTCGTGCGGTGTCCGCACCCTTCGGCGCCGGCCACGAACACTGGATCGTCGATCCGAATTTCACCATCGACCGCCACCTCAAACACCTCGGCGCCCCCGCCCCGTACGATCTGTCGGCGTTGTGCGAGTTGGCCGTATCCCTCGCCGATGAACCACTGGACCGAACCCGTCCGCTCTGGCAGATGTACTACGTCGACGGACTTGCCGACGGGTCAGCAGCAATCCTGCTCCGACTGCATCACGCCGCGATCGACGGCGTCGGTGGCACCGAGATGCTGAGTGAGCTATTCGATAGGGCACCCCTGCCGATGGACCCTGACCTGGCAGCCTACAGAGTCAACGGGGAGCGGGTGCCGTCTCAAGTGGAGATGCTGCTCCGTTCCGTTCCGGATCAGATGCTCATACCCGTCAAGCTTGCTCAGCGCTCGGTTCCCATCGCCATCCCGCTGTTGAAGGGTTTGCTGTCCCGCGCCTCCTCGGCGGGCCGAACCACTGCCAAGCCCGACGTGGACGAAGCATCGCCTCCGGAGAAGAAGTCGCCCACCGGCCCTTCCCCCGCCGCATCCCGAAACTTGCTGAACCGGTTGACGTCTAGCCCCAAACGTTCGCTTGCCGTCGCGTCCCTGTCGATGTCGGAGGTGAAGCGGGCCAAGGATCGGTTCGGGGTGACGCTCAACGACGTCGTGCTGTCGATCACGAGCGCCGCCGTTGCAGACTATCTTCGGGACCGCGACGAGTTGCCCGGCGAGCCGTTGCGCATCGCTGGGCCGGTGAACGTTCGCGATGAAGCCGCCGAATCCGCCAGCGGCAACCACTTCGCGTTCATGATGGTGCCGGTACCTGACATCGCCGACCCAGTAGAACGCATCCGCACGGTGTCCGCTTTGACAGCCAAACGTAAGCCGGCACGCGCCAGCTCCGGGGCCACAGTGACGCGCACCAACCGCAAACCCACCGGCACCGTCAGCCAGGTGATGAAGCTGATCGACGCACTGCCAACCGGCGCATGGCTGGCATTGGGTCAGCTGGTGAATTCTCCGGCCGTCGAAGCCGTCCCGCCCATCGCGAACTTCGTGGTATCCAACATTCCCGGGCCGAGGGACAAGCTCTATATCGCAGGGGCCGAAATCACTCACATGTACGGACGGACCATGGTGGGAGCAGGCATCGGTCTATTCATCCACTGCCTCAGCTACGGCGACAGCCTTGATTTCGGGTTCACCGCGCTGGCCGACCTCATTCCGGACCCGGAAACAATCGTCAAGGGCGTGCATCGGCATCTGTCGGAGCTGCTGAACGCTCCAGCGCAAGGTTCGGACCAACGCACTGGTCTCGCCGCCCGCCGCGAGACGAAGGCTGCTGTCGCACAACGCAACAAGGTCAAGAGTTAGTGCTCGGCGAGTCCGTCCACCACATCCACAAAGGAGCCTCTGTATTGGCAGCACGCCAAGTGCCATCAAGAGCTGAAGTAGCGTTACTGGCCGACTCTAGGGGTCCGCAGCCGGCGAAATCTGGGCCGTCCAGTAACTGCCGCCACGGCATGAGCACCAAACCCCGGGGAAACCCGCCTGCGATTGTCGCGGCGTTGGTGACGAGTCGACGAATCAGCGCGTCGCGAAGCGCATTGACCACCGGCGTCTCCTTTTCGTCCTGTCGCGCCACGGTTCTGAGGCGAGTCGCGCCTTCGCTTCGACAGCCACCGAGAAGGGTTGCCTTGCGCGGGATCCCAGATAACACGAAGATGAGCCGACCGCATCGGCGGGCTTCGACCGAGACTAGTACAGCGCTGGCTGCACCGACAGTGAGAGTGATATACCAAGTTGAGGTGCCCGAATGGTGATGGCGGCCACAAATCGGACACAGGTGCCTCCGGGCTCCCGTATCAGGTTCGCACATCACCTCATTGAACTCGGTGACGGTCGGCGCGTCGGAGTTTCGGTCGGTGGCCACGGTGTCCCCTTGGTCTTCTTCCACGGGATCGGGATGAACCGGCGCGTGTACATGAAGCTGCTCAGCCGGCTTCCCCAGCTGGGATTTCTGGTAGTCGCCATCGATGCGCCAGGGCACGGGGAGACGTTCGCACCCAGAATTGGCGAGCACACGTTCGCCCACCGAATCGCAGTCACGGAACGGATTCTGGAAGGTCTCGGTATCGAGCGGGCCGTTCTCGTCGGTCACAGCATGGGTGGTCGCACCGCCGCAGAACTGGCCGCGAGACATCCGGAACGCGCGCTCGCGGTAGTCCTCATCGATCCCGCGATCGGCGCGGCCTTCGACGCGTCACGGGTGCGCATCGCATCACCGATGCGAACCGGCGCTGCGCTCGCCGCGGCGGTCGGCGACACAATCGTCGACCGGGTGGGGTTACGCCGTCGCGATCAGGTCCGCTACATGCGCACGCTGAGCAAACTGTTCTTCAACACGGCCGCCCATCCGGCGACATTCGCCTCCGCGGCGAGAGCAGTTGCCCGGGCTGACGACAGCGCGAACGCGCTGAAAGCGCTATGTAGGGCCAAGGCTCGGGTCGTCATCTTCCACGGCGAGCAGGACAAGATCGTCCCTCTCGCGTCCGCAGTCGATGCGGCACGTCTTAGTGGAGCGTTGTTGGTGACGCTGCCCAAGGCCTATCACTCATGGGTGCTCAACACCCCGTGGACCTTCACTGAGATCCTCAGCCGGCTGATCGCCGAGAACCGGCTCGGCGAGGACCTACGATCGGCAACGTCACCGCCGAGGCGGGGTGTCGGACCTGACAGCGAAGGTATGTCTCGCCCCGACGCGCTGGTTCACGGCCTAATCCCCCAGATCAGCGTCCTTGGCAAGGCGTATCCGCAACGGCGCCGCATGTACCACCGGTATCGAATCTGGGATCCCCAGGAGGTAGCGGACTTTGCAGCGAGTTAAGCCCCGACGAAGACTGTCTTCTGACCTATCGAGATTCGGTGTGCAGAGCCTGGGAGATCGGAATGGCCACCGCTGCACACGTCACCAGCATGACGAGCCCGCCGAGCGCTTGATCCCAGGCGACCGAAATCTTCAGCGGGCCAGCGGCGCCCGGGCCGCCCCACGCACCGAATACGGACAGCAGCCCGACGAGCGCGGCGATTTCTTGCGCTGCGAGTAACGAGATGCGACGAATCTTCAACGGAAGGACTGCGGCTGTCCGAAGCACGACAAACCAATACGCTATGCCGATCATCGATGCGCCAATGGCGAGCCACAACGGCACGACATTCCTTGCCCCTCCGTGGTGATGTCCTCCCGGAAGGTGGATCGCGATGAGCAGTGCCGCGTAAGCCAGCGCCGATCCCCCGCTCAACAAGATCTAACCAGCACGGCGGCAACCGGTGCGCCCCGTATCTGCGGCGGACGGCAGGACCGTGAGTATCCAGAGCGGGACCGCAACCAACTGCACCTCGAGAACAATCATGCCGACCAAATGCGACTGCGCAGCGAGCACACGAACTGGGTGAGACGCCATGCAAATAATGGCGGCGGCGGCGCCCACCACGGTGACGATGATTTGTCGGCGCAACACCCACCAGATGAACGCGGCTACGGCCAGCACACCGACAGTGAACACCGGCCACGTCCAATGCAGATGTGGCGCAGACGGTTTCGGCACGTCTGACATCGGCGCCATACCGTGCGTCGGTGCCATGCCCTGCTCATGGCGGTGCCCCGCAGGGCGGTCGGTCCAGACCAAGATGCGGGCCAGCACGAGTCCGCCGACGAGCTCTGCCGCTGCGATGATCCAGGTACGCGCCAGCGGAGCGCCGCGCCAGTCAGTCATGCGCTGACCCCCGCCAGACAACCAACGCCTCTTTCCCCGACAGGCCATCCACGTGGCTGAGTATATGGTCAACTAGGTTTGATAAGTGCGATCCGTCGAGATCAATCCCGTCTGGCACCGAGTCCGGCTGCCGGACGCGTCGCAGTGGTGGCAATGCCCGACATGGAGGTCCGCGTGACGTCTCTGCAGACTCCCGGCGAGCTCTTCGATCTGAGCGGCCAGGTTGCCGTCGTGACCGGAGCGTCCAGCGGGCTCGGCGACCGGTTCGTCCGTGTGCTGCACGCCGCGGGTGCCTCGGTCGTCGCCGTGGCCCGGCGCTCGGATCGACTCGCCGCGCTCGCGGCCGAACTCGATCGCGTGCTCCCGGTCACCGCCGATCTAGCCGACGACTCCGCAGTCGAGGAGATCGTCCCGCAGACGATGCAGCGCTACGGCCGGCTCGACATCGTTGTGAACAATGCCGGCTTCGGCTCCCCCCAACCAGCGGTTGAGGAACCTATCGATGCCTTCCGGCGCACCTTGGAGGTCAATCTGGTCGGCGCCTTTCATCTCGCCAGGCTGGCCGCCGTGCCGATGATCGCCACGGGAAGTGGCTCGATCATCAACGTCTCCTCGATCCTCGGTCTCGTCGCCGCCTGGCCGATCCCGGACGCCTCGTACAGCTCCTCGAAGGGAGCCCTGGTCAGCCTCACCCGTGACCTCGCATGCCAATGGGCACGACATGGAATACGGGTCAACGCTCTGGCGCCGGGCTTCTTCCCCAGCGAAAGCTCGGCTCCGATGATGGAGGACGAAGCAAGCCGGCGCTATCTGCGCACGGGGTGCCCGATGGGACGAATGGGTGAACCCGACGAGCTCGACGGAGCCCTCCTGTATCTGGCGTCGCGGGCCTCGACATACATGACCGGGCAGGTGCTGACCGTGGACGGCGGGTGGACGGCGCATTGATGGTACCGAGGTCGGCGCCAGCCGTCCGCAGGTAGGAGGCGACGATGACTTTTCTGGCTGGCTGTCGGGTGGTGTTGGATCTGGACTGACGAACGCGAGCTGTTGACCGGACCACAGCGCCGACTGGGCTCGCGCCACCGGCACGCACGACATGTACGTCAATGCGCTTACGCTACTGCGCATTTGGGAATGCAGCGTCCGCGACTGGCTCGGCCTCATTACGCTCGATCGCCGAGCCGGTTCGAATGGGTGCGCTACTCCTCGTGCTCTTGGCGGTCAATGATCAGGTCGGACAACTCGACGGCGTTCAGCGACACGTAATCGCCCGTTTCGAGATCTTCGAGGATGACACGCGGCTCCGACCCGTTTCTGTCGAGCCACAGCCGCACAGCGGCGGCCCTGTCGATGAGGATTGCCAACTCGCGGGGTTGCCGTCTCTTCAACTTTTCCCAGCTGCTGCGGACGGAATCGACCCGGCCGATAGTGCCATCGCGAGAACCGACCGAGAAGGCCGCCGCGTCGCACCGGTAGCGACGGTCCATCATTTCCGGCCCGCGAGCAGGTCGTTCACTCGGCTGGTTCGCGAAGGGCGCATCCGGATCGATCGAGTCATCCTCCGGCACGTCTTTCATCGGCCAACCCATTGTGATTCCTCCACCCGGTGACGGGCTCGCCCTGTCGCCATCCGATCAATTGCGACCGTCGCAGCTCGACCGCTCGTGGCATCGCACGTCGCCAGCGGCACTGCTGTCGTTTTGTAGCAACGTATCTTACTAAGTAGACCATGTAACCGTTGGCGTCGGCCCTCACTGGGCGGCGAGCTCGCCACTCCAGCGAGGCCAAAACAGGACTGACCGAGGATGATTGGCGGCCGAATTGGCCCTGTGGGACACGACCGCAACGAAAACACATCCAGCACCGGGCTCAGCGACGTTCTGGACTGTGCCGATCCGATGGCCGACCCAACGTCGAGCCAGCTGTGACCTGGGTCTCGCCCAGCACCACTGCGCCTGATACTCTCGACTCGTCCAGTCGCAGGAATGCGCCATCAATCGACGATAATCGCAGGACCTCGGAGGAAACGTGACAACGAGCGAGCAGGCGGCGACGGTGCCGGTCGTCACCTTCGACTACACCACCACTGAGCCCGAGGGAACGTGGTTCGCTAAATACGATGAGCTGCGCGCTCAGTTTCCTTGGTACCGAAACGAATTTGGGCCTGGCTTCTGGACGGTCTGCAACTACGAGGGAATCCTGCAGATCATGCAGAACCCGGAGGCCTTCTCCAACAGCGTGGTTACCGCGCTGGATCCGAATCCACCGATCAAGTGGATACCGGAGATGCTGGACGGGGAGGAGCACAGGCAGTGGCGGCGCCAGCTAGGTCCGCTGTTCTCCCCTGGCGCAGTCGAGAAGCTCGAGTCCACGGTGCGCCAGCGCGCGATCGACCTCATCGACGGCCTCGTCAGTCGCGGCTCCTGCGACTTCATGGCCGACTTCGCCGCCCGCTTCCCCACCACGATCTTTCTGGAAATGATGGGACTGCCTGTCGAGGAACTCGACGAGTTCCTTGCATGGGAACACGACATCTTGCACGCCGGCGGTAGCGACGAGGAGAAGCTGCGCACGCAAATGACCGCGATGATGTCGGTGATGGGCCGGTTCACAACGGTCATCGCCGAGCGTCGCGAAGAACCGCGCGACGACATCGTCAGCAAGGCCCTGACCTACGAGATCGACGGCGAGCCGGTCACCGACCAGGATCTGTTGTCCTTCTGCCTGCTGATGTTCATGGCGGGCTTGGACACCGTCTCGGTCACTCTTGGCTGGATGTTTCTTCATCTGGCCCGCAACGACGACGACCGGCACAGGATCGTGAACGAGCCGGCCGTCATCCCCAGCGCGGTCGAGGAGTTCGTCCGTGCCTACGCGATCGTGATCCCCGCCCGCAAGGTTATGCGGGACATCGACATTCAGGGCTGCCCGATGAAGGCCGGTGACATGGTGAACATCCCGCTGGCCGCGGCGACCCGCGACGATGCCGCCTTCACCGACGCGACGTCGGTGGACATCACCCGTAAACCGAACAACCACATCGGGTTCGGCGCTGGCCCGCACCGATGCCTCGGCTCACACCTGGCCCGTCAGGAACTCAGAATTGCCCTGGAGGAATGGCACAAGCGGATCCCTAACTACCGGGTGGCTCCGGACGCACAGATGCTCGAAAGCGGCAGCCAGCTGGGACTGGAGAGCCTTCCGCTGGTCTGGGACATCTGATGCGCAAGCCGCTCGACGGAGTTCGCGTGCTTGAGGTCGCGCAGTTCACCTACGTCCCCTCCGCCGGAGCCGTACTCGCCGACTGGGGTGCCGAGGTTATCAAGATCGAGCATCCCGTGACCGGCGATGCACAACGGGGGTTGGTCAAGGTGCTCGGCGCGGCGGCCACCAAACCAGGATCGACTTTCGCGCCGATCATGGAAGCGCCCAATCGCGGAAAACGCAGCGTCGGAATGGCACTGGACAACGCCGACGTGCGCCCAGAGTTCGACGAGTTGATCCGCCGCAGTGACGTCTTCCTCACCAACTACCTTCCTTCAGCACGGACGAAGCTGCACATCGACGTCGCCGACGTCCGAAAGGTCAACCCCGACATCATCTACGTGGCGGGCAGCGGATTCGGCATGAACGGACCCGACCGCGACGCGGGCGCCTATGACGCGACAGCGTTCTGGGCCCGCGGCGGCAGCGCCGACGGACTCAATCCACCAGATGCCGATCAGTCGGCGTTCATGCCCGCAGGCGCCTACGGCGACAACATCGGCGGCATCACCATCGCCGGGGGTGTGGCAGCGGCACTGTACGGCCGGCACGTCACCGGTGAGGCCTCGGTGCTCGACGTCTCCCTGCTCGCGGTCGGCGCTTGGGCTACCCAGTTCAGCGTCAACATGGCGATGTTGATGGGCGGACCGCTACCGAAGATCGAGCGCCGCACCCAAGCTCCGGGCAATCCTCTGACCGGCGCCTACCGCACCTCAGACGGGAGGTTCGTCCAGCTGTCGATGCTGCAGCCCACCCGGTACTGGCCGGAGTTCTGCCGGCTGATGGGCCTGGACCAATACATCGAGGACCCGCGGTTCGAATCACTGCAGGCGATGGCCGAGCACGCTGATCTCGCCTACGGCATCGTCCACGACGCCATCGCAAAGCTGACTTTCGCCGAGTGCAAGGAGGTACTGAGCCGGGGCACCGGACAGTGGGCACCGGTCCAGGACGCCTGGGAATTGGCCCACGACGAAGGACTGACCGCCAACGGTCGGATCGCCCACATCGTTGACGTCGAGGGAAATCCGCAACACTTGGTGACAAATCCGGTGCGGTTCGACGACGACCCTGCCGAACTGCAACGCGCCCCCCAGTTCGCCGAACACACCGACGACGTCCTCCGCGAACTCGGGGTGGACGACGAGCGCCTCATCGAATTGAAGATCGCCGGTGCCATCACCTAAGGCCGCCCCTTTGGTGACGACCCTCGACGACAAGGGCAGCGTCAAGGATCGGTTGATCCGCGCCGCGGACGCAGAGATCACCGCCTGCGGCATCAATGCCGTGCAGATGGACGTGGTCGCCAAGAATGCGGGCGTCTCCCGAGCCACCGCATTCCGCCAACTCGGCAGCGTCTCGGAGATGCTGGTGCAGGTCGCGCTGCTGCGAGCGCGCCGACACGTAGCGGCGGTAGAGGCGCTGATGGCTCCGAAGACCGGTGTCTTCGCCAAACTGGAAGCCGCTCTTGTGTATACGGCTCAGGAATTACCGTCAGATCCGTCGATTTCCGCTCTGATCGCCCGGGGTGCAGCCAGCGTGCACGACCCTCGGGTGCACCAGGTTGCCATGGATGTGATGGGTCCGGTGCTGGACGACGGCCAACGTAGCGGCCAGATACGCACCGACATCGACACCGACGAAATGGTCGACTTTCTGGTGGAGCAGACGTACCTCGCCGCCGAGGAGATCGATAGGTCCGTCGACGAGGTTCGGCGTCGCTTTCGCCATTTCATCGTCCCTGGGCTGGCCGCGCCGAAAGGCTTTGGCGGTGCACACATTTCGCGGACCATGGAGGTCCGGGGCGCGGTGACGACGGCGATTGAGGCACTGACCGATTTCGCCGACCTCTTGCGTCGCTCCGAGTGAGCGTGGCGGCACGTTCATTGCAGGCGGTCATCCGTTGCGGATCGCTGCTGCAAGTTGCCGGGGCGCATCAATCATGACAAAGGCTGAGCAGTCGGGGACCTCGATCAACGTGGCATGCGGGAACGCGTCGCGTAGTCGTCGAGCGTGACCCAGGGGAAACAGCTGATCCTCGGTGCCCCACGCCAAGGTGACGGGTCGGTCGAAAGCTTCGATCGCCGGCGCGGCGCGCAGTGTGAGAACCGGGTCCAATGAGGCGGTCACCGTGACGGCGTCGCGGCGGGCCGCCGCACTGGTGCCAAAGGCTCCGAAGATCTCCCGCTGCCGCTCAGGAGCGGGGGGGTGCTTGCACACCGCCTTGAGGAAGAATGCCTGCCCTGGTCCGCTGGCCAGCATGCGTACAACGGCACCACCCAGCGCGGTGCTGAAACGGCACAGCTTGACGATCTGCGCGAACGAGCCAGGCGGAAAGTGTTCGTAGCTGTCGCAATTGGTGAGCACCAAGCGGGCGATCCGGGATGTGTCCAGCGTTGGATCACCTAGCGACGCCAGCACCAGGCCGCCGCCGGTGTCGTTGGCCACCACAGTGACGTCGGTCAGATCGAGGACTTCCATGAAGTGGACGATGCGACGGGCGGCCGCCTCAGCGCCGAGGTCGGCACCGTCGGTGGCCGTGCGGTGGGCTCCCAGCGGCCAAGTGGGGGTGATGCAGCGGAAGCCATCCCCCAGTTCAGCCACGACGTCGTTCCACACTGCGCCGGTAACAAAGACGCCGTGCACGAACAGGATCGTCGGACCCGTTCCGCCGTCGGTGTATTCGATGTCCAAGCCGTCGACTCGTACCTTCTTGGTCGTCACGTCGGTTCTCCTTGCATCAATGTCCGCCAAACTCGGGGTGCCGTCGTTCCCGAAAGGCGCGCGCACCTTCTTTGAAGTCGGCAGATTCGATTAACGCCAACTGCCCCTCGGCTTCGATCGCTTGCACCGGCTCGAGTGCGCCGAGCGTCGCTGCGGCCAACGCGCGCTTGGTCCAGCCAAACGCCAACGTCGGACCGCCGGAGACCGACCGCAGAACGTCGGCCAGCACAGACTGGTAGTCGTCTTCGCCAGTCAAATAGGAGATCATTCCCCAGTCGAATGCCGTTGCCGCGGAAACTTTCTCAGCCGTCATCGCCATGCGCGCCGTGCGTGCTCGCCCGATCAACCCTGGCAGCAGCGCGGACGCACCGCCGTCCGGCATCAACCCGACCCGGGTGAAGGCCAACTGAAAGTATGCCGAGGGTACGGCCACCACCAGATCACAGGCCAGCGCGAGTGGGCATCCGAAGCCCACTGCAGCGCCGTTGACGCCGGCAACCACGGGCTTGGGCAGCCCGACGATCGCCCGCACGACCCGGTTCGCGGCTTCGGCGGCGCCTGCGGTATCACCACCGGTGAGGTCGCCACCGGAACAGAACGCTCGGCCGGCGCCGGTGAGCAGCACCGCGCGAACTGAGTCATCCGACCCGGCGCCGCGGATGTGCGCCGACAACTCATCGAGCATCGGTGTGTCGACGGCGTTGAGCTTCTCCGGCCGGTCCAGCCGGATCCGCAGCACAGTGCCGTCGCGCTCGGAGATGCCATTCACGACAACGGGTTCACAAGCCGAGATCGCGGCCGATGATGTCTTTCATGATCTCGGTGGTGCCGCCGAAGATCGTCATGATGCGGTTGTCCAGGTAGTCACGCGCAACCCGGTATTCCGTCATATAGCCGTATCCGCCGTGCAACTGCACGCAGCCGTCGATGACCTTCTTCGCGGTCTCGGTGCACCACCACTTGGCTTTCGACGCCTCGACCGCCGTCAGTTCACCGTCGACCACAGCCTGCAGGCACCGGTCGATGTACTGCTCGCCGATTTCGAGCTCGGTGTCCATCTCGGCCAACAGGAACCGGTTGTGCTGGAAACTGCCGATCGGCTGGCCGAAGGCTTTGCGGTCCTTGGCGTACTGCAATGTCTGCCGCCAGGTCTCGCGCGCACCGGCGATCGCTGAGATGGCGATGGACAGCCGCTCCGACGGGAGGTTGTGCATCAGATGATAAAAGCCGCGTCCCTCCTTGCCCAGCAGGTTCGCCGACGGCACCCGCACGTTTTCGAAGGCCAGCTCGGCGGTGTCCTGGTAGTGCAATCCCATCTTCTCGAGCTTGCGTCCGCGGCTGAAACCCTCCATGCCCGCCTCGACCACCAGCAGCGTGAAGCCCTTGTGGCCGGCGTCCGGGTCGGTACGACACACCACCACCACCAGGTCGGCGTTGATACCCGAGGAGATGAATGTTTTGGCGCCGTTGATGATCCAGTCGTCGCCATCGCGGACGGCCGAGGTGCGGATACCGGCCAGGTCGCTGCCAGCGCCAGGCTCGGTCATCGCGACAGCGACAATCAATTCGCCGCTGATGATGCCCGGCAGCCAGCGCTCCTTCTGTTCGTCGTTGGCCAGTGACGAGAAGTACGGGCCGACAACGTCGTTCTGCAAGCTCAGCGACGGCGACGGCCCCCCGTAGCGGGCGATCTCCTCGTCGATCACGGCGTTGAACCGGAAGTCGTCGACTCCCCCGCCGCCGTATTGCTCGGGCATGTTGAAACCGATCAGGCCGTACTTGCCGGCGGCGACGAACGCCGAGCGGTCGACGATGCGGTCACTCTCCCACTTCTCGGCGTTGGGCACCAGCTCACGTTCGATGAACTGCCGGACCGTCTCGCGGAACGCCTCGTGCTCGGGCTCCAGAACGAGTCTTTTCATGTGGTGGTCTCACTCTCCATACAGTCGTCGCATCTCTTCACCGACTTTGCCGAACACTCGCGACACGACCTGCGCGCCCCGCCTTCGCAGGTCGGCGTCCGGGATCGGCAGCACCACCGCACCGGAAGTCTTCGACGGCAGCAACACCTTGGCGGTGCCCCGTGTGGTGGTTTCGTTCCGCTGGCTGGTGGCGAAGACGTCCAATGACACTAAGTCATCGGGCCCGTCACCCTTCGCGGTGACCGTGCCGGTGCACCGGTGCACGTCGCCGTGGTAGTTGAAGCCACGCAGCTGCAGGTCCATTTCGGCCAGCCAACCGTCGTCGCCGATCCAGTTGGTGATCAAATGGCTCACCCATGCTGCGCGCATCTGTCCGTAGTCGTAGGGCGCCGGAATACCCAGGGCCTGAGCGCGTGCGGCATCCCAGTGCAGTCGTTGCACGACATCGGGGACGCCATATTCATCGGGCTGGTAGAAGGCGGGCATCCGCTTGCGCAGTTGGTGGGCAAACTTCAATGGCCCCACGCCGTAACCGCCCCAGCCCCACCCCATGTGCATCGAGATGATGTCGACGACGGTCAACGGCCCCTTGATGATTCCGGGAAGTTCGTCGCCGACCGAGATGTCCTCCCACCATTGCGGATCGGCGCCTCGCCGTCGTTCTGCCTCGTACTCTTCCTCGACTTGGGCGAATTCCTCGGGAGTCCAGTGCTTGCGCTGTATGTCTTTGAGCTTGCCGGACTTCTTCGAACCGTGACGCTCGGCGTTGATGTAGGACTCGTCGCGGGTCGCGATCGGGTTGCCATCGATGTCGACGTAGAGGTAGCGGTAAGTCTCCTTGACCGAACGCCCACCGGAGAATTCGCTGTCCTTCACCTGAACGTCGAGCGTGTAGTTCTCCGCGAGCACCGGCCGACCCGCGTAGATCGGGCGGTACCACGTCCACTTCACCCCCGAGTAGTACTTCCCGGTCCCGCGAAACAGACCGCGAAACAGCTTCTTTCGCTCCGGGTCGGTGAATTTCGGGGTTTGGTCCAGGCCCGTCGCTATCGGGAAGGTCGGCGATGCGATCTGTCCGTGCCAGCGCGTGGTCGGTCCGTAGGCCGGATCGTAGAACAGCGGGTTGTCGTCACCGCAGCCGAACGCGAAGTGCGTGATGGCATCGGCTGACGGCAGCTTGTGCCACGCTTCGTCGCGCTGGTGAACGGGAATTCCGATCTGCCCTTTGGCGCGTTCGATGTCCTCGTCGGTGATGCGGCCCTCTTCGGCGGCCAGATCATCCCCGGTCGCTTCGCTCGCCCCCGCGTCAGCACCGGGCTTTTGGGTGGTGGTCATCGGTCCTCCTAGAACTTCAGCATGGCGCCGGCGTCGACCTTGAACTGCAGGCCCGTCACATAACGGGACTCGTCAGAGGCCAGGAAGCACACCGCGTTCGAGATGTCCGAGGCTTCGACGTACGGGGTGGGCATCGCCTGCATGGCGGGGAACGCCAGCAGGGCGTCGTCGCGGCTCGGCGCCTCGAGGTCCGGCCGGAACTGCCGGTACATCGGCGCACTGTTGAGCATCGACGTGTTCACGTTTGTGGGATGAACGACGTTGGCGCGGATGGATTGGGGCGCCAGTTGCGCGGCGAGCTGCAGAGTGTAGGAATCCACCAGCTGCTTGGCGTAGCTGTAGCCTGCGCCGCCGGGGCCCTGCGGGCCGCCCGCCCCGGGGGGCTGTGCGGCCGCGATGAGGCCGGCGACCGATCCGGTGGTGATGATCGACGCTCCCGACTTCAGATACGGGAGCGCGGCGTGGACCGTGTTGACGACGCCGACGAAGTCCACGTCGAAGGCATCGGCGAAGGCCTGAACCGGCAGATGAGCACCCAGCGGACAGATGCCCGCGTTGGCGATGACTACGTCGAGTTTGCCGAATTCGGCCACCGCGTTGGCTAGTTCGCGGCTCACGGCCGCCCGGTCGCGGACGTCGACTTCGGCGGTGTACGCCTTGCGACCGGTCTTCTCCACCTCCAGACCGGCTTCCTCGAGATCGCGCGATGTCGCCAGCGGGTACTCGTTGGTGTCGATGTCGTGACAGATGTCAAAGAGGATGACGTCCGCGCCCTCCTCTGCCAGCTTGACGGCGTGGCTGCGGCCCTGGCTGCGGGCGCCCCCGGTGATCAGAACGACTTTTCCTGCTACGCGTCCCACGCTCTCCGCCATGCTCAACGTGCCTTCCATTCAGGGAGACGCTTTTCAGCGAAGGCCCGTGGGCCCTCCTTGGCGTCTTCGGATTTCAACAACTCGGTGAATTCGCGAGTCGTGCGCTCCCACTTGGGTTCCTCCGCGCCGATGATCCCGTTGTCTGCACCGTAGGCGACTCGTTTGCTGGCTTGTACCGACAACGGCGCGTTGCAGGTGATCCGCGCGGCGAGTGCCAGGGCGGCTTCCACGACGGTACCGTCCGGCACGACCTCATTGATCAGGCCCCACCGCAGCGCGTCGGCCGCGGACATGGGCTCACCTGTCAACACCAGCTCCAACGCGACCTTGCGTGGCAGCTGTTCGACGATCCGGAACACGCCGCCCGCCCCTGCGATCAGGCCGCGTTTCACCTCGGGCAGCCCGAAAGTTGCGCTCTGGCAGGCGATCACCAGATCGCTGGCCAGGGCGAGCTCTGAGCCGCCGCCGAGCGCGGTGCCGTTCACTGCGGCGATTGTGGGTTTGTCGATGAAGTGATGCACGTAGCCGGCGAAGCCCCATTCAGGGTGCTCCGCGTGGTAGAGATTCTCGCCGCGCGAGACGGCCTTGAGATCGGCTCCGGCACAGAATGACTTCTCGCCGGCACCGGTGATGACGACCGCCCGCACCTCGGGATCGCGCTGCGCCTCCTCGAGCGCGTCACCCACGGCCGTGCTCACCGCCCCGTTAACGGCGTTGCGCGCGTCAGGCCGATTGATGGTGATCAACGAGACGTTGCCGCGCAGCTCCACGCTGGCCGCCAAGCTCGCCACGTCGGTCGCAGTTTCGGTCACTACGGTTCCTCTCCAAGTCGATGGTTGCCTGATAGGCGTTTTAGCCTGCACCGGCTGGTTGGACAGTGCTCGCGCCGAGCTCGTCGAACATCGTGAGCAGCCTGCGCCGGTCGACCTTGAGCGCCGCTCCGCGCGGCAACTCGTCGACTACGAAGACGCGAGCGGGCACCTCATAGGGCGTCAGCGTCGCCCGGCAGTGCTCGCGCAGCTCCTCGCCTTCGATGGCCGCCCCGGGACGCAATTCGACTGCGGCAACCGGAATCTGGCCCAACCGCTGATCGGGCACGGGCGCGATGGCGGCATCTGCGACGGCCGGGTGCGCACGCAGCGCCCGGACCACGGTCTCGGGTGACACCTTGAAACCGCCCCGCACGATCACGTCGTCCGCGCGACCGTCGATGTAGAGGAAACCGTCTTCGTCGAGATGCGCCAGGTCACTGGTGGTGACCCAGTCACCGGCTTGACCGGCCTGCGGCGTGGCGACCTGCAGCCTGCCGCCCTCGTTGGCGCCAAGGACGGCGCCGTCCTCGTCTACGACTCGCAACCGCACGCCGGGAAAGGCACGCCCGACGCTGCCTTTTTTGTCGGCCCATCGCGCGTGGAAGTCCTTGACGGTCCACCCGGCCACCGCGCCGGAGAACTCCGTCGCGCCGTAGACGACGAGGATCGGGATGCCGTACCGCTCGAAAAACGCATCAACCAATGCCGGGTCGACGGCGGCTGTCCCCGCATTGATGGCGCGGATGCTCGCCAAATCTTGGCGGGGGATGTCGGAGTCGAGCACCGATCGCATGGCCGCCGGGGGCAGTCCTGCCACCGCGGGCCGATACTGCTTCACCACGGCGTGCCAGCCCGGCACCGTGAATCGATCGAGCATCGCGATCGGGCGTGCCGCGACCAGCGACTGCAACAACGACCACAGCCCGCCGATGTGCACGATGGGCAACGTCACCAGGCCCACGGTGCCCGACAGCGGAGGTTTGGGCTTGGCATCGGCGCGGTCGTTGTGCTGCAGCGCCGACGCGATCGAGGCCTCCAGTTGCGCACGGGTCAGGGGGATGCGCTTGGGAGCGCCCGTCGTGCCCGAGGTCAGCATCTCGATTGCGATCGCCGCGTCGCCGCTGACGGCCTGCGTCGTGCCCTTTACCTGGAGAGCCAGTTCGCCGTCGTCGAGACGCCAACCGGTCGCCCCCAGATCGGTGACGGCACGGCTGAAGACGTCTTCGGACCATAATGCGGCCGGCGCAAGGACATACGCGACGCCGGACGCCGCAAGATCGTCACTCAGCCGGTCCGGCGGCTGCAGCGGACTGATGGTCACCAGCGTGCGTCTCCCGCGGAAGATCGCGATGAGCGCCGCGACGGACTCCATCCGATTGGAGAGCACGACGGCTACCCGCCCGCCGGCTTGACATCCCGCGGCAGTCAGTTCCTGGTCGATCCGCTCGGTGAGCGACCTAACGGAACCCCACGACGTCCAGCGTCCGTCGCACTCCAGCATGCGGTCGTGGTCGTTGGCGTCCCAAAGCCGTCCCAGCGCGTTGTCGATGCTCGTCATCGTCACTTTCCAAATCGGCCCTCGCGGCGAAAGCCCGTCATCTGAACCTAGAGGACATGGTTTACTAGGTCAACTTAGTAGAAGGGCCATCGATGGACTTCGGCTTGACCGACGAACAGGACCAACTCGCCGCGGCGGAGCGCGCCTGGCTTACCAAGCACGACCCCATCGCCAGGGTCCGCGAAACGCTGGACTCGGCTGCGGTCACGGTAGATTCCGCGGTCGTCGCGCACGCGGCAGAATCGGGTCTTCTGGAGCTGCTCACTCACGAAATAGGCGGCACGCATGTAGATCTCGCCGTCGTGACGGAGCAGCATGGATACGCGGGGAGCTCGCTGCCGGTCGCGGATCTGAACATTGCGGCGTGGCTGCTCGACTGCGTCGACTGCCCCACCGAAGACTGCGAGCTGACAGGAGTGGCGCTCGGTCCTGACGCCGCTCTCGATGGCGATGCGCTGCGGCTGACAGGCGTCACCCGTCCGGTGCCGATGGCCGCCGACATGGACTCCATCGCGGTGGCAGGGCAGGTGGGCGATGGCGAATACGTGACGGTCCTCAGTGCCCCGACGTTGTCGGTGATGTCGACCCTCGACCTGAGCCGTTCGTGGGCGCGGCTGGACCTCGACGCGACGATCGCGGAATGGAAGCCGCTGCCACCCGGCACGCTGGCCTTGCTGCGCGACGCTCTCGCGGTGCACCGGGCGTTCGACGCGTTGGGCGCGGCAGCCCGGCTGCTCGATATGACGGTGTCTTACGCCGGCCAGCGGGAACAGTTCGGCGCGCCGATCGGCTCGTTCCAGGCCGTCAAGCATCACTGCGCCGACATGGCCGTCGCGGTGGAGGCCGGCCGGGCCACCTTGTGGGCCGGGGCTCTCGCGCTGGACACCGCACCCGTCGCTGCGCGGTCCCGGGCCGCGTCCGCGGCGGCGGCATACACCAAGTCCGCTGCCGCGAAGGTGGCCGGAACGGCGCTGCAAGTGCACGGCGGCATCGGATTCACCTGGGAACACGATCTGCATCTCTTCCTGCGCCGGATCAAGGTCGACGAGGCCTTCAACGGGAGCGTCGCAGAACACCGCGCGGCACTGCTCGGCGCCTGACATTCAGCGCCGATCCCGCGGCAGTGCCAAGCCCCGCTCGGCGATCAGGTTGCGCATGATCTCCGAACTGCCGCCTGCGATCGTGTAAGCCCGGGCGTACAGCCACTCGTCCTGCCAACGGCCGCCGTCGAGCGCGCCCGGGTCGCCCTCCACCAACATGCCTGCCTCACCGCCGAGTTCGACTGCGAAGCTGGCCATCTCGAGATTCAGCTCGCTGAACATCAACTTGGCCATCGCGCCGTCGTGCATGCGTTCGGTGCCACGCAGCCACCGCGTGAGGTTGGCGTACGTCAGCGCCGACAGCGCCTCCACCTCAGCGCTGAACTCGCCGATGCGATCACGTACCCGATCGCTATCGATCGCTGGACGACCGTCGAGGTTGACCTGCGAGGCGAGTGTGACAAGTCTGTCGATCGCCAACCTCAATTTGACGACCGCGGCGCCGACGCTGGTGCGTTCGTGCCCCAACGTGGCGTTCGCGATGGCCCAGCCCTGTCCTGGTTCTCCGATCATCGCCTCGGCAGGTACCTCGACGGAATCGAAGAAGACTTCGTTGAAGTCAGAAGTGCCGGTCAACTCGCGCAATGGCCGAACCGTGACGCCGGGGCTCGACATGTCGAGGATGAACGCACTGATGCCTTTGTGCTTGGGGGCGTCGGAATCGGTGCGCGCCAACAGATATCCGTAATCGGCCCAGTGCCCGTCGGTGGTCCACACCTTCTGCCCGTTGACGGTGTAGGTATCACCGTCGAGCACCGCCCGGGTGCGCAACGACGCCAGGTCGCTTCCCGCGCCCGGTTCGCTGAACAACTGACACCACAGCTGTCGACCCGCGCGAATCTCGGGCAAGTGCCTGCGCCGCTGCTCATCGGTGCCGTAGTGGATCAGCGCATGCGATGCCAGCGCGTTGCCGCTCGGCACGCCCGGCACCGCGGCCCGGGCCAATTCCTCGCTCACCACGATGGCGTGTTCAGCGGAGCGATCGTCGCGACCACCGAACTCGACCGGCCAGTCCGCGCCGACGTAACCGGCTTCGAACAGGCGCGCCGTCCATTCTTGAAGTGCCTTGAGTTCAGCTTTATTCTCGGCGCTCCGCACGCCCGCTCGTGGTGGGATGGGCGGTGCATGCTCGGCAATGAACGCCCGTACTTCGGCGCGGAAGGCCTCCATTTCGGCACCCATTCCGTATTCCACGTTGCCGTCTTCCTGTTCGATGTGACGTATTAGCGGCTCAGCGCCAGCAGTTCGCCGGCGGCGTGGTCTCGCAGCGCGTCGGCACGGCCGACCAACACGGCGTTAGCCTTGGCGCGGCGTAGCAGCAGATGACTGGGATGCTCCCAGGTGAACCCGATGCCGCCGTGGATCTGCAACGCACCCTCGGTGGCCATCACCCCGGCGTCGAGCGCGGCCGCGGCGGCCAAATCCGCGATGTACCCCGACTTCTCGAGGTCAACTTCGGCGGCCGCGAGCACTTGGCTGCGGGCGCCTTCGAGGGCGACCAACATGTCCGCGCATCGGTGCGACACCGCCTGAAAGCTGCCGATGGCGCGGCCGAACTGTTGCCGTTCGCCTGCCCACTGAACGGCCATCGCTAGCGCGCGCGAAGCAACACCAATGGAATCCGCCGCCACGGCTAACACCGCCTGACGGCGAGCCGTGCTCAGCACTCGAGCCACGTCGTTTCCGTCGGCGACCACCTCACCCGCGGCCGCGGTGAAGGTCACCGAGCCGATGGTCGCGGTCATATCGAGCGGTTGCTGAGCCGTCACGTCGACGCCTTCTGCCGTGGCGTCGACCGCCACGAGAAGCTCACCGACGCCGTCGGCGACGCGAGCCAGCACCACCAGAACCTCGACGTTCGGCGCCCCTGCCACGATCGGGATCACACCGGAAAGACCCGACCCATCCCACTCGGGTAAAACGGGACCGCTGGTCACCCAGCCACTGTCGTCGACGGGCACGGCGAATGCCGCCGCCGCGCCGGCGGTGATTCGCTGCACCAAAGCCTTTGCGCCACACTGGAACGCGACGCCGAGTGCGATGACCGTCGGAACGAGCGGCGCAGGTGCCAACGCCCTCGCGGCCTCCTCGATGGCGGCGTACAGCAGACGTGGTCGGGCGCCCGCTCCGCCAAGGGATTCCTCGACTGAGAGACCTGGTAGACCGAATTCGGTGAGCGCCGACCACACTTCGGGCTCTGCTGTATCGATGGGACGCTTGCGGTCGAGCAATGCCGCTTCGTCCACCGTGGCCTGCAGTGCGGCCGCCAACACCTCGCGAAGCTCGCGTTCATCCTCCTCGGGCGTGGCCAGTGGTGCGCCAGGCGCAATGGCGGCTGCGCGGCTGCCCTCGCCTCGGTGCGACGGCAGCCCGAGGACACCCTCGGCGATGGTATTGCGCTGAATCTCGGCGGTACCCGCGCCGATCGTGGTCGCCCGGCTCATCAGGTAGCCGAACGTCCAGCGCCCGTTATCGACGGCGTCGGATGCCCGGCTGCCCAGCGCTGCATAAGGACCCGCTGCGCGCAGGGCGAGCGCGTGCATATGCTGCTCGAACTCCGATTTCACCAACCGGTTCACCGAAGCCACACCGCCCGGATCCTCGCCGCGCAGCACCGCGGCCAATGCGCGGGCGCTGTTGGCGGCGATGGTGCGAACCCCAGATTCCAGCCGCGCGACGTCCTGGCGAACCATTGGGTTGGTGTCGAGCCCTTGGGAGACAACGAGATCGATCACCCGGTCGACCGTGCGGCGGTACTTGAACTCGTCGGCCAGAAACGCAGTCGCCCGCTCGTGGCCCAGCGACGTTCGCATGATCGACCAGCCGGCACCCTCCTCGCCGACGACGTTCTCGACCGGCACCGCCACGTCGTCGAAGAAGACCTCGGCGAAGTGCGCGGCGCCGCTGATGTCGCGCAGCGGACGCACCGTAATCCCCGGGCTGTTCATCGGGATCAGCAGATAGGTGATGCCGTCGGAGGGCTTGTCCCCCGAACCCGTCCGCACCAGGGCGAACATCCAGTCGGCGCGGTCGGCCATCGTGGTCCAGACCTTCTGGCCCGTCACCCGATACACATCGCCGTCGCGGACCGCCCGGGTGGACAGTGACGACAGGTCACTGCCGGCTCCGGGCTCGGAAAACCCTTGGCACCAGAACTCATCCGCGCGAAGCAACGGCGTCAGGAATCGATCCTTTTGCTGCTGCGTGCCGTGCGCGATCAGCGTCGGGGCCAGGATGAATGACAGCGGACACGGATGCGGCGGTGCACCCGCTTCCGTGGTCATCCGGTAGTAATCCAGCTGATCGGCCAGCGGCAGGTCCAGCCCACCGACCTCGCGCGGCCACCCCGGGGCGGCCAGCCCGTGATCGACGAGTTCGGCGTGCCAGGCCCGGGCCACCTCGATGCGGTCAGGCTTGGTACCTGACCGCGCGGCGTCCGCCCGGCGACGACGGAAGTCGGCGAGAAGCAATTCGAGCCGGCTACGCCAATCAGCTGTATGCATGACACTCCACAAAGTGAACTTGGTTAACTATGTCTGAGTGTGCCGGTTAGCGTGGCCGATTGGCAAGCACGCCGATCAGCCGTCTTCAAGGATGAGTGCGAGTTCGGGGCATGCGGCAACCCCGTCCTTTGTGGCCTGCTCGTCTTCCGGCCGCACCTCGCGCTCCCGGAGGATGGAGTAGCCGGAGTCGTCGATCGGGAACAACTCCGGGTCGACGGCGTAGCACTGGGCATGACCCACGCACTTCGACTGTTCGAGGCGGACTTTCATAGGACCTCCCTTTGCTCGACCGTTCTCAGCCGGACGGTTCGTCCAGCTGTCAGCATAAGACTAAAGCTTTAACTATTTTCGAACGACCGGACGCCCGATGCCGCTTCTAACAGTAGTGTCAATCTATAAGGGCGGGCATATATGCTCGGTTCGTGCGGATTGAGGACTATCCATCACGGCGCGTTCCCCCTATTCTGACGGTCGTATCCAGCAAAGGGACACTGCGATGACATCTTCGCTCACTGAGGAAGAGACCATGCTGGTCGAAACGGTACGAACCTTTATCGACCGCGACGTCAGGCCCACGGTCCGCGCAGTCGAGCACGCGAATGAGTACCCGGAAGCGTGGATCGAGCAGATGAAACGCATCGGGATTTTTGGGCTTGCGGTGCCAGAGGAATACGGCGGTTCGCCGGTGTCGATGCCCTGCTATGTGCAAGTGACCGAGGAACTGGCCCGCGGCTGGATGAGCCTGGCCGGCGCGATGGGCGGACACACCGTGGTCGCGACGCTGATCTCGTTGTACGGCACCGAGCAGCAGAAACAGAAGTACTTGCCACGCATGGCGAGCGGGGAGATGCGTGCCACGATGGCGCTCACCGAACCCGGTGGCGGCTCCGACCTGCAGGCGATGACGACCACCGCACGAGCCGAGGGCAACGAGCTGGTGATCAACGGCGCGAAGACCTGGATCAGTAACGCGCGTAGGTCCGGCCTCATCGCACTGTTGTGCAAGACCGATCCACAAGCCGAGCCACGCCATAGGGGCATCTCGATAGTCCTGGTCGAACACGGTCAGGGTCTGACCGTCTCACGCGACCTGCCCAAGCTGGGCTACAAGGGCGTGGAGAGTTGCGAATTGTCGTTCGACGACTGCCGGGTACCGACTTCGGCAGTCCTCGGCGACGAGCCGGGCAAAGGATTCGCCCAGATGATGAAAGGCCTTGAAACGGGCCGTATTCAGGTGGCCTCGCGGGCACTGGGGGTGGCAAGCGCAGCACTCGAGGACGCGCTGAAATACGCACAGGAGCGGGAGAGCTTTGGCCAACCGATCTGGAAGCACCAATCAGTCGGAAACTACCTGGCTGACATGGCCACCAAACTGACCGCCGCCCGCCAACTCACCCGCTACGCCGCCGAACGCTACGACAGCGGCGAACGCTGCGACATGGAGGCCGGGATGGCCAAGCTCTTCGCGTCGGAGGCTGCCATGGAAATCGCGCTCAACGCCGTCCGAATCCACGGTGGCTACGGCTATTCCACCGAATACGACGTCGAGCGCTACTTCCGCGACGCACCTTTGATGATCGTCGGCGAAGGCACCAATGAGATCCAGCGCAATGTCATTGCCGCACAGCTGGTCTCGCGAGGCAAACTTTAGACGCCGGCGAGTTGCCGATCGTCCGCTTTCACCCGCGGGAAGTTGAGCATCCGGCGGGCGTTCTCCTCGACGATCAGCTTGCACTCGTCGTCGGGCACCTCCGCGAGCACCTCGGCGGCCCGCTTGCGCGAGTTCGGCCAGTTGGAGTCGCTGTGCGGGAAGTCGATCTCGAGCATGATGCGGTCGATGCCGATGCTGTGCCGGTTCTTCAGGCCGTGCTCGTCGTCGATGAAGCAGCCCCAGAAGTGCTTGCGGAACAACTCCGACGGACGGGTGTCGAAGTCGATCTTCTGGTAGTAGCGGTGCCGCTCCCACACATAGTCGGTGCGCTCCAGGATGTAGGGCACCCAACCGATGCCGCCTTCGGCCAGCGAGATCTGCAGCTCGGGGAATTGTTGGAGCTTGCCAGAGAACAGCAGATCGACGGTGCTCCACATCAGGTTGGTCGAGAACAGCGCCGTCGCCACGGCAAAGGGGGCGTCCGGCACGGTGATCTGACCCGCGATCGGCTTGACCGACGAGAACGAGAAGCCCGGCACGTAGGAGCCGGAGCCGAAGTGCAGCGAGACCGGCATCTTGGCCTCGGAGCAGACCCGCCACAGTCCGTCCCAGTGGTCTGAGTGGAACGACGGGAGACCAAGGGGCACAGGACTATCGGGGAACGAAATGGTCCTGGCGCCCTTGGCAGCCACCCGCTCGGCCTCCGCGATGCAGGCATCGATGTCCCAGGTCGGCAGAATCGCCAGCGGGATGTAGCGATCAGGTGCGGTCGCACACCACTCGTCGATGTAGAAGTCGTTCCACGCCTTGACGCACAGCAGGGCTAGCTCTTTGTCGTCCGCGCGCTGGAACGTGCCGCCGCCGAATCCGGGGAACGACGGGAAGCACAACGCTGACTGCACACCGTCGAGATCCATGTCGGCGACCCGGGCGACCGGGTCATAGCAGCCCGGAATCATGTCCTCGTAGCGGACGGGGTCCATGCCCCACTCCTCGGGCGGTTTACCGGCCACAGCGTTCAGGCCGATGGTCGGGAAGACCTGCCCGTCGTAGTGCCACAGATGCATGCCGTTGTCCTCGACGATGCGCGGGCCCTGTTCGAGGTATTTCTGCGGCAACCGGTCCTGCCACACGCGTGGGTGCTCGACCAAGTGGTCATCAACGGACACGATCTGGTGGTCATCCTGAAGCGGCATGATGCTCCTTCGCATCTGACGATCGGCCATATTTTTCTGACATATCGTCTTGTTTTCTGACGGTTCGTCTCACAGACTATATGACACACGCCACATTCGTCCAGCAGTTGAGAGGGCCGACATGGAAACCACGGACCGACCCGCCGAAGACGCAGGCCGGGACAAGGTCGATGAAGACGACCACGACCTGTTGACCTTCGGCGAAGCGGGCGAACGGCTGCGCATCGAGATCGCCGCGGCGGCGCGAAACGTCCAGGACCTACAACAATCCGGCCCGGTCGAAGCACTCGAGAAGGCTCAGGCCCGCCTGGATGCGCTGCGGTCTGCTGCTGCTCGCAACAGCGCGCAACCCATCAACGACGCCAACTTCGAGAAGTTCTTCGGCTATCCCGGCAAAGCCAAGCGCAACCTGCCCGGAGCGCCGTCGGCACCATGACGACCGCGCCGGCGCGGAATACTTCTCCCATGGCCCGCACTCCCGACAAGCTACGGCGCCCCGGCTACGCCCCCGCCACCAATGCCGGCGTGGGGCGCCGTGGTCTGCACACCCGCGACCGGATACTCGGGTGCGCCGCGAAGGTCTTCCTGGCCAATGGATTTCATGCCACCTCGCTTGACGCCATCGCCAAGGCGGCCCGCGCCTCCCGCGCCACCGTTTATCAATACTTCGCCGGCAAGGAGGAGATCTTCGGTGAACTGAGCGCGCTGGCCGGGCGTGATGTGCTGGCACACGGCGAACACCTCGGTGGACTCGGCCCGACGGCCGACGGGATTAACGCGCTGCACCGCTGGCTCGTCGAATGGGCGGATATCTACGACGCCCACGCTGCGGTGTTCGCCGAGTTTCCGGGCATCGGCACGGCCACCGGGTTGGCCGTCGTCGACGCCAGTTCGGCCGCCGCCCAGTTTCATCAGACCGTCACCGATCGGCTGCGGCGGACACCCCTGCGGGATCTGGAAGCCGACGACGCGGCCGCAGCACTCGGGCGGATCCCCCACATGGTTCACCTCTACAGGTACCGAAACATGTTCCCTTTGCCCGCTCGCGCGACCGTGACGTGGTCGTTGACCGGTGCATTGCAGCTGATGCTGTTCCCCGAGACCCCAGCCGACATGTTGCAGGTGCTAGCACCGGCAAGAGACGGATGCGCACGAACCACGCCCCGCGCCCTCGGCTATGCCGCGGCGACACCTGCGGCTGTCGAGGCGTCGGCATCGCCGATTCCGCAGGATGTGCTGTCGGTCAGTTCGACGTTGTTCGCCGAACGCGGCTACTACGCCATCGGCATGGCGGAGATCGCGGCCGCCGCCGACGTCAGCCGCGCGACCTTGTACCGGTACTTCAGCACCAAGGACAAGATCCTGGCCGAGCTGACCCGCCGAGCGGTCGCCGAGATCGAGAAGCACGCCGCCGCCCTGCCTGCCATGGCCGCGGATTCTCTGACCGAATGGATGCTTGGCTACGTCCAATTCCATCGCACCTACCGCGGCGTGATCCGGGCGTGGTTCGACGGCACGGTCGCAGAACAGCTCTCCAACGCCGATGTGGACCACGGTATTGGCGCGATTTTCCAGGCGGTTGCCGCGTTGTTGTCCACCGTCGACCTGCCGCCCGGGATCGACGCCGACGTCGCAGGCGCGGTCTTCGCGGCGGTCCTGGGCCGGATGTCCGAGCCGACGGGGGCTAGCGGACCGGACAGCGACGAGCAGGCCGCTGAGTTGATGGTCAAGCTGTTGCGCCGTTCGCTCTTGCGCGAAGCGTGAGCATAGGAGCTCAGCCGGCGGCGGCCTTCAGCTCGGCGCGCAGTCGCTTCTTGTCCACCTTGCCGCTGGCCAGTACAGGCAGTTCGGCGACCAGCACCAGTCGACGAGGCACCTTGTAGCGCGCCAGTCGTTGCCGGACCCCCTCTTGCACCATTTCCAGCGTCGGCGACGCACCGCTGCGCGGCACCACGACCGCGCAGACCGCCTCGCCCCACTTGTCGTCGGGCACCCCGACGACAGCGCAGGCGACTACTCCGACAACCGCACTGACCGCATCCTCGACCTCGGGCGAATAAATGTTCTCGCCGCCGCTGATGATCACGTCCTTCTTGCGGTCCATCAGATAGAGCAGACCGCGCCCGTCCAGTCGACCCATGTCGCCGGTGCGACACCACCCGTCCCGCAGCGTCGCCTGCGTTGCCGCCTCGTCCTGCCAGTAGCCGCGGAACATCGAGTCGGACCGCACGACGATCTCACCTGCCTGCCCCACGGGCAGGACGCCACCGTCCGCATCGACCACACGTACCCGGGTGTCGGGAAATGGGAAGCCAACCGAGCTCAGCCGCTCGGCAGCGTTGGGGTCGTCGAGGATGTGCAGTTCGCGGGGCAGTCCAGAGACAATGGCTTCCGTCTGTCCGTAAAGGTTGAGGAAGCCCGCGTCCGGCAGCACGGCGAGTGCCCGCCGCAGAATGGCCGCGGTCATCGGCGCAGCCGAATAGACCACCGTGCGAACCGATTCCACCGCCAAGCGATCACTCACCTCATCAAGGAGCGCCCTGAGCATGACCGGCGCCAGATGCAGCACCGTGATCCGCTCGTCGGCGATCAGCCTCACCGCATCGGCCGCGTCGAACTGTTGCTGCAGCACCACGGTTCCGCCGCGAGCATGCAGTCCACCGATAATCCCGAGCGCACCGAAGTGGAACATTGGCATGTTGATTAGCCCGCGATCGGCGCTGCCGCAACGCATCTCGTTGTTCATGGTGAATGCGACCCGGCGCATCTCTCGCTGCCCGAGGATGCAGCACTTGGATGCGCCGGTCGTGCCGCTGGTGAACAGCAGATACGCGGTGTCGTCCGGCCGGGCTACGAAGTCGGGCTCTCCACTGCGGCCTTCCTCCACAAATCGTTCGTAACCCGTGATCCCCGGCGGAGCCTGTCCGCCGATGACCACCAACATCGGTGGCGACGGCACACCCGCGATGAGATCGCCGATCACCGGCACGAACTCGGCGGCGCAGAACACGATCGACGGGGCGACGCGCCGCAGCGCATCATCCATCTCGGGTGGCGAAAGCCGAAAGTTGATGGTGGCCATGATGATTCCGCCAAGTTGGGCGGCCGCGTTCAGTTCGCCGAACTCGATGCTGTTGCGGCTCAACACCGCGATGCGGTCCTGGCGCTTTACCCTGTTCGCGGCCATGGCCGACACCAATCGGACTGCCCGGTCCCGTAATTGTGCGTGGGTCACGGAGCGCTGGCCGTACCGGTAGGCGACGACGTCGGGGAAGCGGACCGCGTTGTCGGTCACGATGTCACCGAGCGTCATGTCGTCGACTTCGGCCCTCGACATGAGTTACCGGCTACTCAGCAGCATCGATCCGGCCACCGGCCCGCCGCCCACACCGACGGCCACCACCTCGGGGGTGCGGGGCGCCTGCCGGTCGCCGCCCTCGCCCCACAGCTGGACACACGCCTCACACAGGAAGCCCATTCCGTGCAGGCGACCGCCGGAGAGTTGCCCGCCACTGGTGTTGATCGGCAGCGAACCGTCCAGTGCGATAGCCGAACCGTCGCCGACGAACTCGCCGACCTTGCCGTGCTCGCAGAAGCCCATCGCTTCCAGCCACATCACGGTCAGGAAGGAGAAGCCGTCGTAGAGCTGGGCCATGTCGACATCGGCGGGGGTCAGGGTGGTGTGCTCCCACAGCGTGGCCGCCGAATCGTGCGCGGCCATCGTGGTGATGTCGCAGCGCTGATCCCAGGTCGCCCGCTCGAACATCCCGGACCCGACGGACTCCACCGTCAGCGGGTGTCGCGGCAGGCCATTGGCGGCGTCACGGCGCGACACGATCACGGCGGTGGCGCCGTCGCAGGGCACATCGCAGTCGTAGAGGCACAGCGGCTCGGAGATCATCCGCGCTTCAAGGTAGTCGTCCATCGTCATCGGCTCGCGATAGATCGCATCGGGATTGAGTCCGGCGTTGGTGCGGGCGTTGATCGCGATGCGGCCGAGGTGCTCGCGGGTCAGACCGAAGTCGTGCATATAGCGCTGAGCGGGCATCGCCAGCCAGTTCGCCGCCGACAGTGCGCCAAAGGGCGCCATCCACTCAAGGTGCGGGGGCAATTCCCCGCCGCCGAACAGCACCGAGGCGCGGCCGCCGCCGGCCTGCTGCGCGGCGGTGGACTCCCACACCGACCGATACACCACGACATGGTTGGCCAGCCCGAGCGTGACCGCCATACAGGCCTCGATTGCCGGCCCGATCTGCCCCGCTGTCTCCATCGCCGAGACGTACCAGCGGGAGCGCAGTCCGAGTGCGTTGCGGACCTCCTGGACGGTGGCACCGGAGAATCCCGCGTCCGGCACACCCGGTCCCGGGTAGCTGGCGATCCCGTCTACGTCGTCGACGCTCAGCCCGGCGTCGGCGATCGCCCGCAGCACCGCCTCGAGGGTGAGGTCCAATCCCGTCCGGCCCAGCCTGCGGCCGACCTGCGACTTACCCGCTCCGGTCAGGACGGCTTTGCCGTCGAACGGGCCACTGGTCACCAGACGAACCTAGCGATCAGTTCGGCCACGGCGGCCGGTTTGTCGACTCCGTCGATCTCGACGGTGTGTCGCACGGTCAGGTTCACGGTGTCGTCGGCGACCTTGGTGGCGTCGGCGAGCTCGGACCGGACTCGGATGCGGCTACCGGCGGTGACCGCGGACAGGAATCGCACCTTGTTCAGGCCGTAGTTGATACCCATCTTGGCGTTCTCGACGCGGTAGTTGTCCTTGCTCACACCGGGGATGAGCGAGAGCGTGAGAAAGCCGTGCGCGATCGTTGCGCCGTAAGGACTTTCGGCCTTGGCCTTCTCGACGTCGACGTGGATCCACTGATGATCCATCGTGACGTCGGCGAAGGCGTCGATCCGGCTCTGGTCGATTTCCACCCACCGGCTGACGCCCAGTTCCTCACCGATCGTCGCGAGTGCATCGTCCACGGACCTGATCAACTTCATCGCTGCTCCCAACGTCGCCTGCGCCGATATACCGATATCTATTTAACGGTATAGACTGGCCTCGCTCGTCGGGCAAGCAGCCCGTCAACTCTGACGACTTGGGAGACACATGGCCACCACCACGTCCCGCGCAGCGATCGTGGCCGCTGCCCGCACACCGATCGGAACGGCGCGCAAGGGCACGCTGGCCAACATGCCCGCGATCGAGCTCGCCAAACCCGTCGTGCAGGCCGTCGTCGAACGCTCCGGACTGGACGCGGCGGACTTCGACGACCTGGTGCTGGCCGAGAGCATGCAGGGCGGCGGCGACAGTGCCCGCTACATCGCGGTGGCCCTCGGCATGCTCGACATTCCCGGGCTCGCCGTGAACCGCCAGTGCGCATCGAGTCTTTCGGCCATCGCCGTGGGCGCCGGGCAGATCGCGTCCGGGATGAGCCGCGCCATCCTGGCCGGCGGTATGGAGTCGCTGTCGACCGGCCCAATCATGCAGAAGCGCAAGCTCTTCACCACAGGCAAGTCGCCCGAGGACTATGCGCAGTGGTTCCCCGAGTCGCATCCGCCGACTGCGGAAGCGCCCGCTATGGACATGTCCATCACCGTCGCGCACAACTGCAACCTTCAGTACGGGATCACCCGCGAGGACCAGGACAAGTGGGCGCTGCGCAGCCACCAGCGTGCGATCAAGGCCATCGACGCTGGGGCGTTCACCGACGAGATCATCCCGCTCCAGGTGCCCCAGGCCGGCGGCAGCGTGATTACCTTCGCCGAGGACGAGCATCCACGGCGCGGGAGTTCGATGGAGTCGCTTGCCGGGCTGAAGGTGCTGCATCCTGAGATCGAAGGCTTCACCGTGACGGCAGGAAACTCCTCCGGGATCAACGACGCAGCGGCAGCGGTCGCGCTGGCCAGCCCGGACACCCAGCGGGAGGTGCTGGCAAGCGTGCTTTCCTGGACGCAGGTCGGACTGGACCCGACGCGGACCGGCAGCGGGCCGATCAAAGCTATCCCGAAGGCGCTCGAGTTGGCGGGCCGCAAGCTCGAGGATGTCGCACTATTCGAAATCAACGAGGCGTTCGCCGCTCAGGCGGTGGCGTGTGCGCGCGAACTCGGTCTCGACGAGGAGATCGTCAACGTCTACGGCTCGGGCATCAGCCTGGGCCACCCGATCGCCGCAACCGGCGCCCGCATGGTCACCTCGGCGATCTACGAATTGCGCAGGCGCGGTGGGGGTATCGGCGTGCTCTCGATGTGCGCCGGCGGTGGTATGGGTGCCGCGATGGTCATTGAGGTGGCCTGAGATGACCGCACTGATCACTGAGGGACTGTTCCGGGTCGACGGCGGCCGTGCGGTGCTGTTCGCGTCGCGCAGGCGTTCGTCGGGTGCGGTGAAGTTCCCTGCAGAGCGGCCCGAGCTGTTCGACGGTGACCCTGAAATTCAGCAGGACATCGAGTCGATCGAATTGTCCACCGCCGGAACGTTGTACACCTATACGACGCAGGAGTTCCCGCCACCGCTGCCCTACAAGGGCAATCGGGATTTGAAGGTGTTCCAGCCGTATGTGGTGGGCTTCGTCGAGCTGGCCGAGGGCGTTCTGGTGGAGACGCTGATCGTCGACGCGACCGCCGACGAACTGCGGATCGGTCAGCGCCTGGTCTCGACCACCACGACCCTGGAGACCGCCGACGGTCAGTCGCTGGTGACGTTCGCGTTCCGACCGGCCGAGGAGAGTTAGAGTCCATCCAGTGACGGACCTGGGCTCTCCGCAATTCGGGCTTCATCCCCTGCACGGCGTGCACGACCCCACGACCGGCAATCCGCCGCGCCGGCCGCGATCCGCGCGCCAGACCACGTCGATCGACATGACCCGCGACGAGGGCTCGCTGGACCCGGTGTATCTGAGTGGGCGGGCGCGCGATCTGTGGACAGCCGGCGACGAAACGGTGACCGAACTCGCCTCCGCGACACTCTCGGCCACCATCGAGCTGGTCGCCCGCGTCGTGCGTCACGTCGAGGTGACGCCAGCCGTCGTCGCGATGTCTCGACTGGCGGGCGCACCCGCGATGAGCGGGTTCCGCGCCGCGGCCGACGTGGTGGCTCCCGAGCTGCGGCACGCCCGCGACCTGCGCTACACCCTGCTCGATGACGTTCCCGTCGCCACGCTGATCTCCGGCCACGCGCTGTCGGCGTCCAACCTGCTCGGCGATGTCGCGAAGTCCGGATACTACCTGCCGGTCGCAGACCAGTGTGCCCGCTTCGCGACCGGGGGTCTGCTAATGACTTCGTTCGAGGCGGGCGATCCCGTGATCGTCACCGGCCCAAAGGCTCCCGACCTCGACCACGGCCCAGATCCTGGGGACCCCTGGGCCTGGCACGAAGTGGGGGCGCTGCCGCGCCACGCCATGCGCCGCAGGCGGCGCATCGACGTCTACGAAGAACGCACCGGGCGAGTCGGCATCGATGCGATGTTCCGCGACACCTACGTGCGAAGCGACGGGGTGGAGACGATCATCCATGAGTACACCCTGGACGCCGTCGTGGACGCCCAGACCGGCGTCATCGTCGATTCGCGGGCCACACCGCGAGTGCTGCCGTGGCAGGAATGCCCGGGAGCCGTCGCCAGTGCTGCGCGAATCACCGGAATGACGTTGCAGGAACTTCACTTTCGTGTGCGCCGCGAATTACAGGGCACCAGCACATGCACCCATCTCAACGACCTGCTGCGTAGCATCGCCGACGCCGAGGCGTTGATACACCTCGTGACGGAAGCCTGAGCGCGTCAGCGCGGGCCGGGCGTCGCGTCGCCCAGCTCGTCGGGTTGAGCGGGAGGTGTGGCGGACTTCGGCTTGGTCGCGCCGTCAGTCTCGTCGATGTCCTCGAGGGACGCCTCGTCGGTAATCGGTTGGCTGGTATCGAATCCTGACATGGCTACTGAATAGCCAGAATCCCGGCGTTCAATCCTCTAAGCGTTGGCGAACGAGAACGTCCGTGTGCGGCTAACCGTCAGCGTGGTCACGTGATTCGTTGCGGGTGGCCAGATCACTGTTCCCTGCGAGATCACACCGCGAATGTCCCGATAGGCGGTGAAGGTGTCAGCCACCACACACGCCTGGATTTCAGCGCGTTGTGCGGCGTCACCCTTCACACCATCAACGACGACGGCGATTGTGGCGGAATCGAAGTCGACCACCCGCGCCGGTAGGGCCAGCAACTGGCCGTCGGTGTCGACGACACAGATCGCGCCGGACGGCCCTTGCGCCAAGAACTCGGCTAGTTCGTCCTCGGCCATCTCAATCGGACCGGAGCTGCACGGATTAGGCACGTCGATCGGGGAGATCGGCGGCGCGGATCTGGTTGAGCGTCAGGACGATGAAGCACCGCTTGCCGCTGAGGAGGCGGTCGCGGACGTTCGTCACGACCGCCTCCGGCACGCGTTGATCCGGTGAGCTTTCGCCGATGAGCTCGTCGACCTCGGCTGCGGACGGTTGGTAGACGGACGCATGACCACAAACAGAGACCCAACCCTCGTCGTCGCCGACTAAGCAGGCGACCTCGGGAGCCGAGCGCAGGTGTTGGACCTTGGCGCTCTTGGCGTAGGTGGCGAAGTAGAGACAGCGGGTGGCGGAGCGATAGGCGACCGATCGCATGGCGTAGCCGATCGGACGTCCGGCGCCGTCGCGGCAGAAGAGAAACACGCGGTGGTGGGCACGGATGAGCTCGATGACGTCCGGCGCGTCGAGCGACAGCGGAGTCACGACGCGAGAGGCGCTGCCATCGCGACGATCATCTCCGCGACCACCGCGATCATCTCGTCGCGGTCGACGGCCACGGTCTGCCGGTGCACCGTGTGCCAGGCGCGGTCTAGCAGCCCCATCACCGCGACGCCGACGACGTCTGGCGAGTGTGTGCCGTTTCCGGCAATCGCCTGGCCAAGTTTCCATGACGCCCGAGTCACCATGCGGTTGCGGGAGTTTCGGAAATCGTCGTCGTCGGGCGCCGACTGCGCCGAAGCGAGTACGAATGCGCCGTGGTGATCCATGTAGTCGAAGTAATGACCGACCCAGGCCCGGATGTCGGCTGGGCCGAACGCTGCGTCGGCCTCGGCCCATTCCGCGATGACGGCCAGGGCTTCGCGGTAGGCGTTTTTGCCGAGGACGTTGAAGATCTCGCGCTTGTCTTTGAAGTAGGTGTAGAAGCCGGCCCGAGAGATGCCACACGCCTCAGTGATCGCATTGATCGGCGTGCCCGCGTAGCCGCGTTCCAGAAACAGACGGCGACTGGCGTTCAGGATCGCCGCGCGGGTGCGCTCACCGCGGGTGGGGTCCGATTCCCGTTCGGTGGCCGAAGCCGAGGTCACCGTCATGCGGCGACCTTATATGACAGTGTCGTCAACTGCAATCAATACACCTATTCGACAAATCATGGCACGGAATCATCCGAACTTGACACAAGTGTCAAGTTCGGCGAAGCTCATAGCCAAGCCCATAGTCGAGTAGCGAGAGGCACCACGATGACGCAGTTCACCGACGCACCGATCTTCGATGCCGATCAGCACATGTATGAGACCCCCGACGCGCTGACGAAATATCTGCCGAAGGAGTTCCAGTCCAAGGTGCAGTTCGTCCAGATCGGCAGGCACACCCGCATCGCGATCCTGAACAAGATCACCGACTACATGCCGAACCCGACGTTCGAACGGGTCGCAGCCCCCGGCGCGCACGAGAAGTTCTACTCGGGCCAAAACCCCGAGGGCCTGTCGATGCGAGAGATGTCCGGTCGTGGCATCGACACCCCGCCGGGCGCGCGCAACCCCGAGGACCGGATCGCCGAGCTCGACCGCCAGGGCGTCGACGCGTGCCTGAACTACCCGACGCTGGCCAACCTCGTCGAGCACTCATCGGCTGAGGATCCCGACCTGACCGTGGCGATCATCCATGCGCTGAACCAATGGATGCTGGAGCATTGGGGGTTCAACCACGCCAACCGGGTGTACTCGACGCCGGTGCTCAACCTCGGCCTGGTCGACGCAGCGCGACGCGAGCTCGAGTACATCCTGGACAACGGCGCCAAGGTCGCGCTCATCAAGCCGGCACCAGTCAATGGATATAAGGGCTGGCGGTCCCCCGCGCTGCCCGAGTTCGATCCGTTCTGGCGCGACGTCGAGGACGCAGGCCTACCGATTGTGTTGCACGCCAGCCAACCTCCGCTGCAGGAGTACATCGACAAGTGGGAGCCGCCGTCGACCAGCAGCGCGTTCGAGATGTCGGCGTTCAAGTGGACCGCGCTGGGCCACCGAGAGATCGCCGACATGTTGACCAGCCTGATCTGCCACGGCACGTTGACCCGATTCCCGAAGTTGCGGATCGCCAGCGTCGAGAACGGCAGCGCATGGATCAAGCCGCTGTTCGACGACCTGCAGTCGACATACGGCAAGATGCCGCAGAACTTCCCCGAGCATCCGCACGACGTGTTCCGACGCAACATCTGGGTCAGCCCGTTCTGGGAGGGTTCCGTGGCCGACGTCGTACAGACCGTCGGATGGGACAAGGTGATGTTCGGCTCGGATTGGCCGCATCCCGAGGGCTTGGCGGAGCCAAAGCGCTATTGGCAGTACGCCGAGGGTATGGACGAGCGTCGCACCTATGACTTCATGGGTGACAACGCCCGTCGCTTCATGGGGCTGCCGATCGCCAACCCCGACCCAGACGCCGTCAAGCCCCCGCAAATGGCGAACGCCTGAGTCACCGACAGTCCGCAGCAGCCAACAGCGCAGGAGGCCACACGCAGCGCTAACAGCCATTTAGTAAGCACGCCTAACTTTTCGGGTAGGCTCGGAATAGCTCGTTTCGCCGAGAGCCACGAAAGGGACCGTGATGGCCAGAACCGACAATGACACGTGGGACATCAACGAGAGCGTCGGCGCCACCGCCTTGGGGGTTGCCGGCGGGCGGGCCGCGGAGACCAACAGCGCCGATCCGCTGATCAGCGATCCCTACGCAAAACTGTTCCTCGAAGCTGCCGGCGACGGCATCTGGCGGGTTTATCTGGACGATGAGTTACCGGCCGAATTGGTCGGTGCCGATCCACAATTCGAGGACCGGATGCAGGCGATGCTGGGCTATACGGCGTGCCGGACGAAGTTCTTCGACGACTACTTTCTGGCGGCGGCCGGCGAAGGCATCCGGCAGATCGTGATCCTGGCGGCCGGTCTGGACTCACGCGCCTGGCGACTCGCCTGGCCCGCAGGATGTGTGGTCTACGAGATCGATCAGCCGAAGGTGCTGGAATTCAAGACCGGCACCTTGAAATCGCATGCGGTCGACTCGATCGCTTCTCATGTCAGCGTCGGCATCGACCTCCGTCTGGATTGGCCGAAGGCACTGGTGCAGGCCGGGTTTGACGCGTCGGCCCCGACGGCGTGGTCGGCGGAAGGGCTGTTGCCTTATCTAACAGCCGATGCCCAGGACCTGTTGTTCGATCGAATCCAGTCGCTCAGCGCTCCCGGGAGCCGTGTCGCGGTCGAAGCGTTCACCAACGAGTTCTTCAGCCCAGAGAGTTTCGCGCGTCGCGAGGAGCAAATGGAACGCTACCGACAGGCCGCAATCAAGCTGGGCGGCAAAGACATCACCGAGTCTGGCAACCTGCTCTATGAAGAAGAGCGAACCGAGGTCGTCGACTGGCTGCAAGCGCACGGCTGGACTGTCACCGCTGCGACTAGCGCAGAGGATCTGATGGCCGCAAGCAACCGAGCCGTCCTGGCGGGCCTCGATGCCGCCGTCCCGGAAAGCGTGTTCGTCGAAGGCCGGCTGCGCTGACCCCACCGACCCGCCCGATATGCTAAACGGCCCGGCCTCGAGACGGCGGCCACTCCCCACTCGCTGTCAGTCACTGGCCGGCAGCGGCTTGGCTTCCTTGAGCGCCAACGGCTTTCCCCCGATGCTGAGTGAACCGGCGCCCGCCTTGGTGACCAGCACCTCGGCGTCGCCGTCGTCGACGTAGCGCTTGCCCATCGTGGTGCCGTCGGCGAAGGCCGGGTCGAGCGTGGCGTCGGCGGGCCGCTCGGCGTCCAGTGGCAGCATCGGCCGGCCCCCGCAACGCAGATCGTCGAGGCTCTCAGCGGCTTTGACGACGATCACCTGGGTATCACACACCTGGCTCTGCAGGCGCGTGCCGTTCTTGATCATGTCGGACTCCTTGTCGTTGTCTGGGAGACGGATTCAGTGCTCGGCTGCCGCCGGTTTGAGGCCTTCGAGGATCTCCCGGCGCAGCACCTTGCCGGTCGGCGTGGTCGGCAGCTCATCCCGGAACACGATGCGGTCCGGCGGGCGGGACCCGCGCAGCTTGGTGCGGGCGAACCCGCGCACCTGCGCGGGTGCCGGCGCGCCCCCCGCCTCGGGCACGATCACCGCTACGATTGCCTGCCCCCACTCGGCGTCATCCAGCCCGACGACGACGACCTCGCGGACGTCGGGGTGCTCGATGAGCACGTCCTCGACCTCCGACGGGGCGATATTCTCGCCGCCCCGGATGATGGTGTCGTCGGACCGCCCTCCGATGAACAGGTAGCCATCCTCATCCAGCATCGCGACGTCCCTGGTCGGGAACCAGCCCTGCGCATCGAGCACCGAACCGATCTCGGTGTAACGGCCCGACACCTGGGGGCCGCGAACGAACAGCTCACCCGTCTCGCCCGGCGCTAGCACGGTGCCGTCCTCCGCGCGAATCTGCACCTCGATGCCGGGGACCGGTCGACCGACCGAAGTCAGTCGACGGGCGATGGCGTCGTCTCGCGCCTCGTGGGCCAGGCGATGGTCGTCGGGTGTGAGCACCGCAATGGTCGAACTGGTCTCGGTCAGCCCGTAGGCGTTGACGAAGCCGACCTGCGGTAGCAGGTCGAGCGCCCTTCGGACCAGGGGTCGCGCCACCTTCGATCCGCCGTACGCGAAGTTGCGCAGCGTCGGAAGCTCGGCAGACCGCTCCTCGAGGACCGCCACAATGCGGGACAGCATGGTCGGCACCACCGTTGCGGTGGTCACCCGCTCGTCGCGGACCAGTCGAACCCATTCGTGCGGATCGAACCGGCGCAGGTACACGATTGCCCGTCCGGCATACAGGTTTGACAATGCGGCCCCGACCCCCGCGATGTGATATGGCGGGACGCACACCAGCCCAGCATCGGCGGGATCGGCGGAACCGAATTCGACAGTGCCGGTGACATAACTGGTCAGGTTGTTGTGAGTCAGCTCAACGGCTTTGGGCCGCGACGTGGTACCCGAGGTGAACAACACGACCGCCACGTCGTCGGGGTCGGCGAAGACCGAGACGGGCTCGGTGGATCGCGCGGCCTCGATGAACTCGTCGGACGTCATCATCTGCTGGCCGAAACCGGCCACGATCTCGCGGTACTCGGCGTCAACCACGACCAACGGTGAGGGCAGCCGATCGATGAGTTCGCGCAGCCCCTCTGGACTCAGCCGATAATTCAGTGGCGTGAACGCCGTGTTCGCGCGCGCCGAAGAGAATAACAACAGCGGGAGAAGTACTCCGCCGGTGCCGACGTAAGCGACATGGGATGCCCCGGATGCGACGATAACGCCTGCACCGCCGTCGGCGAGCTCGCTGAGGTCGGCGGTGGTCAGCCGAATGTCGCCGTCCACCACGGCAACCCGGTCGGGATCACCCGACGCCGCCATCTCCAGCAACAAAGAAATACTCAACGCCCTCAGCCCTCATCTGCGAGTTGATGCCCTAACGCCGTCAGTGCGCAGCGATCCGATTGTAGACCCGCACCGACTAATCAGATATATAGTTATAGGCTTAGTGGTATCTGAGTCAACGCGCGCTCCCGTCGACGGCTGGTTCGACAGTGACGCCTGCTGGAAGGAACACGATGAGCAGCACGCCCGACATCGCCATCATCGGCGTTGGACTTCACCCGTTCGGGCGGTACGAGGACCGGTCGGCGCTGGAGATGGGCGCCGTGGCGATCAGCAGGGCACTGCGCGATGCCGGGGTGGCGTGGTCCGACGTGGGCAGCCTGTATGCGGGCAGCCTCGAGGTGGCCAATCCCGAGGCGGTGACGGGGTTGGCCGGGATGACCGGCCTGCCGGCGCGGGCCACGTTGAGCGGCTGCGCGACCGGTAACTCGCTGTTGACCCTGGCCGCGCGAGACGTCCAACTCGGCGAAGCCGACATTGCGGTCGGCGTCGGGCTGGACAAGCACCCGCGCGGCGCCTTCGGCGCCGACCCGTCGATATCGGGGTTGCCGCAGTGGTACGGCGATCAGGGCATGTTCCTGACCACGCATTACTTCGGCACCAAGATCATGCGCTACATGCACGATCACGGCATCACCGAGGAGACCCTGGCCCGCGTTGCCGCCAAGAACTTCGACAACGGAGCGCTGGCGCCGCACGCATGGCGCCGCAAGCCGATGAGCGTCGACGCGATCCTGAGCTCTCCGGTCGTGAACGCACCGCTGCGTCAATACATGTACTGCAACCCGAACGAAGGCGCTGCCGCCGTCGTGGTGTGCCGGGCCGATAAAGCCAAGCAGTACACCGATACCCCGATCTACCTGCGCTCGACCGCGCTGCGCAGCCGCCGCGAAGGCGCCTACGAACTGCTGCGTACCTCGATCGAGCTGCCGATCGTGCCCGGCACCACCGCGGAGGCCGCCCGCGCCGCCTACGAGTTGGCCGGGATAGGCCCTGAGGACGTCGACGTCGCGCAATTGCAGGACACCGACTCGGGTTCCGAGATCATCCACATGGCCGAGACGGGGTTGTGCAAGGACGGCGAACAGGAGGCGCTGCTCGCTGACGGCGCCACCAAGATCGGTGGCCGGCTGTCTATCAACACCGACGGTGGCCTGCTGGCGAACGGCGAACCGGTCGGCGCGTCCGGCCTTCGCCAGGTCTACGAGCTCGTCCAGCAGTTGCGCGGTACCGCGGGCGACCGTCAGGTGCCGAACGATCCGCAGGTCGGGCTGGCCCAGTTGTATGGGGCCCCCGGAACCGCAGCCGTCGCCATCTTGTCCAAGTAGCCGCCATCCCGAAGGGAGTACTGCCGATGACCGACACCCAGGCGGAGTCGCGCCCGCGGGCCGAGGTCGACCTCGACCACCACTCACCCGAGTTCCGCGAGGACCCGTATGGCCGGTTCCGTGAGATGCGCGAATCGGGCTGTCCGGTAGCATATTCCGATCACTACGAAGGCTTCTGGGCGTTGGTCGACTACGCATCGGTCTTCGAAGCGGCCCGCGACGACGACCTGTTCAACTCCTATCCGTCGGTGGGGGTGCCGGCCAGTGAGCTGCCATTGCCGATCCTGCCGATCGAGTCGGATCCTCCCGAGACGCAGGAGTTGCGCGAGGTCACCCTCAAGCGATTCTCCCCGGGTTCGGCGGAGCGATTCCGTGAGTCCGCCATCGAGATGACCAATGAGGCGATCGATGCCTTCATCGAGCGCGGTGAGTGCGACCTGGTCGGTGAGCTGACGACGCCGCTGCCGGCGCGGTTGATCCTGCGGCTGTTGAACTTTGACGAGTCGCGGTTCATGGACTGGGTCGGCTGGGTGCACACCACCGTGCACGACCGTGCTCACGACCCGGAGAAGGCCGGAATCGCGGGGATGGAGATGTTCGGCGAGATCGTCAAGCACATGGAGCAGCGGCGCGCCGAAGGGCTCGGCGATGACCTGTTCAGTGACATCCTGCGCGGAACGCTGAACGGCGAACCGCTGGACGACGGTCAGGTCACCATGTACACGGTGCTGATGATGCTCGGTGGCATGGACACCACCAGTGGCTTCACCGGCAATGTGCTGTTGCGGCTGTGCAAGGACGCCGAGCTGCGGGCCAAGTTCACCGCCGATCCGAGCCTGGTGAAGAAGTCCACCGATGAGCTGCTGCGCCTGTACACGCCGACGCTCGGTTTGGCGCGCACTGTCTCGCGCGACGCCGACTTTCACGGCCAACGGCTATGCCAGGGCGACCGGGCGATCCTGATGTGGGCTGCGGCCAACCGAGACCCCGCAATGTTCGAGAACCCTGACGAGCTCGACCTCGATCGCCCAAATGCCAAGAAGCACATGGCTTTCGGTGTGGGCATGCACCGCTGCCTGGGTTCGCACTATGCCAAGCTGATGTTCGACGTGATGATCACCCAGGTACTCAAGCGGCTACCCGACTTCGAGTTGGCCGGTAATCCGAAACTGTTCGAGGACGCGGGCGAGGTGTACGCCGTGCGCGAACTGCCGGTCCGTTTCACGCCCGGACCGCGGGTGGGTTGACGGCCGGCCGGGACGGGAGAACACGGTGACGGCTGGCACCATCGCCGGGCTGCTGGATGAGTGCGCCGCCAGCCGACCGGATCGTCCGCTGCTGCGCGACGTCGAAGGCGAGACACTCACCATCTCGCAGGTAGCCGGGCTCGCGTCGGCCGCCGCGGGATGGTTGGCAGATGCCGGTGTGCGCCCCGGCATGACGGTCGCCTGGCAGCTGCCCTCACACGTCAACGCCGCGGTGGTGATGCTGGCCCTTGCCCGCATGCCCGTTACGCAGGCCCCGGTATTGCACCTATACCGGTGCCGCGAGGTGTGCGCGGCGGTCGACGTCGCGCGCGCGGACATCCTGCTGGTCGACGAGTCGACGGCCGCCAATGCGGCGCCCGGGCTACCGACAATCACGGTCCCTGCCGACCTTGTCCGCCGGCTCCAGACGTCGCCGGCCGCGAGCGCCGCGTATGAAGCGCCCCACGGCGCAGCGGAGCCGCGCTGGGTGTACTTCACGTCGGGTACCACCGGGCGCCCGAAAGCCGTGCGCCACACCGACGGCACGTTGCTCAGCGCGGCCCGCGGTTATGTCGCTCATCTCGGTGTGGGCAGTCATCCGCGGGAAGTCGGCACCATCGCGTTCCCCATCGCCCACATCGGCGGCATGGTCTACCTCGCCACCGCTTTGTTCGGCGACTTTCCGGTGGTGCTCATCCCCAAGGTTTCCGCAGCCGACCTGCCCCGGGTGCTCGCGGAACGCCAGGTGACGGTGACCGGAGCGAGCACCGCCTTCTACCAGATGCTGCTGGCCGCCCAAATGGCTGCGCCCACAACGGAATTGTTGATGCCGTCGCTGCGGATGCTGATCGGCGGGGGTGCCGCGTGTCCGCCCGAGGTGCACAGACAGGTGCGTGAACACCTACGCGTTCCGGTCGTGCATGCCTACGGAATGACCGAGGCGCCGATGATCTGCGTCAGCGAGGCCACCGACACCGACGAACAACTGGCCAACAGCGCGGGTCGGCCCATCCCCGGATCGCAGGTGCGGATCGCAGCGAACGGCGAGATCGAGCTGCGCGGCGACAACCTGACACCGGGATATCTGCAGCACGACCAGTGGGCCGACGCGATCACCGCGGACGGGTGGTTCCGCAGCGGCGACCGGGGCCACCTTCGCCCGGACGGCCGCATCGTGGTCACCGGTCGCACCAAGGATTTGATCATTCGCAAGGGCGAGAACGTCGCCCCCGACGAGATCGAGAACGAACTGCTGGCCCACCCCCTGGTCGACGAAATCGCCGTCCTCGGCCAGCCCGACGAACTGCGCGGTGAGCTGGTGTGCGCGGTCGTGCGTCGTTCGCCACGCCATCGCGACGTCACCCTCGACGAACTCTGCACGTTCCTCGACGAACGCGGGCTGATGAAGCAGAAGTGGCCCGAGCGGCTCGTCCTCGTCGACGAGTTCCCGCTGACGGGGCTCGGCAAGGTCGCCAAGTCCGAGCTGGCCCGGCAGATCGCAGGAGGAACCCGATGACGACGTTGTCCGCTGACGAACGTCAGGAACTCGCGCAGTCGGTGCGTTCCGCCTGTGAGCGACTGGCATCCGAGGAACGAGTGCGCGCGGTTGCATACGGCGAGGTCGACCGGGGCGGCGTAGCCGGACGTTCCGGCTTCGACACGGTGCTGTGGGACGTGCTGTGCAACCAGGTGGGGATAGCCGCCATCGCGCTGCCTGAACACCTGGGCGGCGCCGGTTACGGCGCGTCCGCGCTGGGCGTGGTCGCCCACGAACTCGGTCGCGCGCTGGCCCCGGTGCCATTCGTCAGCTCCACGGTGCTGGCCACCGGCCTGCTGCTCGACTTGACCGAGCGCGACCCGGATGCCGATAAGCGACTCACCGGGCTCATCGAAGGTCGCCGCACCGCTGCCGCCGCCCTTACCGGCGACGGCGGGTTGTGGCGACCGTCCGCGGTGACGCTGAGCGCTACGCGCGCCGGGGATGATTGGAACCTCGACGGCACGGTGCGCCACGTGCTGGGCGGTTCCGTTGCAGACGACCTCGTCGTGGTCGCCATCGACGAAGATGGCGAGCCGGCGGTGTTCCTGCTCGACCCGACTATCGACAGCGTCGTCGCGAAGGCCGAACGCGTGCTTGACCACACCAGGCCGATGGCCACCATCACGCTCAGCTCGGCGCCGGCACTGCGGCTATCCGGCGACGCACCCCTGGGCGACGTCGTCGAGCGCAACGTCGACATCGCGCTGGCGGTGCTGTCGGCCGAACAGATCGGCGCCTGCGAGCGGGTGCTCGAGATCGCCACCGACTATGCCCGCACGCGTGAGCAGTTCGGACGGCAGATCGGCAGCTTTCAGGCCATCAAGCACAAGTGCGCCGACATGCTCGTCGATCTCGAGTGGGCGCGCTCGGCATCACAGGCGGCCCTGGAGGCTCTCGACGATCCGGACTCCGCTGCCGCCGCCGAAGCGGGCTGGCGGGCGAGCATGGCCAAGGCGGTCTGCTCAGAGGCGCTGCGCAACGCGACCAAGGCAAACGTCCAGATTCACGGCGGCATCGGCTTTACCTGGGAGGATTCCGCACACCTGTACTTCCGGCGCGCCCGCACGGACGAGGTGATACTCGGCACCCCGGCCCAGCACTGGGACAGGTTATCGACGCTGGAGCCGTCGACTCAGCTGCCGGCTTCGCCACAAGTGACGAAAGAACCCAACGACGTCGACGCCTTACGCGCGGAGATCCGCTCGTTTCTGCACAGCGCACCGAGGCCGGCCGGTTTGCGGAACTACGGGCCCACGCCCACCGCGGATGATGTCGGGCCCGGCCGAATCTGGCACCGCTACCTGGCCGACCACGGCTACGCGTGCCTGCACTGGCCGCGCGAGTTCGGCGGTGCCGCAGCGACGGTGGCGTACCAGGCGGTGTTCGCCGAGGAGTGCGCACGCGCCGACGTGCCCCGCCAGCTCAACATCACCGGCGCCGACCTGGTCGGTCCGGTGCTGATCAAGTTCGGCAGCCAGGAACAGAAAGACCGCTACCTGGAGCCGATCCGGTTGGGCGACGACGTCTGGTGTCAGTTGTTCTCCGAACCGGGCGCCGGATCAGACCTCGCCGGCGTTCGCACCCGGGCCGAACGCACCACGACCGGTTGGCGGATCGATGGCCAGAAGGTGTGGAGTTCGGCGGCCGCCTCGGCCCGATTCGGG
The DNA here is from genome assembly GCF_900176255.2 of Mycobacterium ahvazicum. Taxonomy (GTDB): domain Bacteria; phylum Actinomycetota; class Actinomycetes; order Mycobacteriales; family Mycobacteriaceae; genus Mycobacterium; species Mycobacterium ahvazicum. Next base: position 199,445 of record NZ_FXEG02000006.1, on the reverse strand, counting down.
CTGCTGCTCGCCCGCACGGGTCCAGAAAAGCACCGTGACTTGTCGATGTTCGTCGTACCCATGGATACCTCGGGTGTCACGGTCCGCCCGCTGACCCAGATGGACGGCGAGAGCAAGTTCAACGAAGTCTTCTTCGACGGCGCCGAGCTCGACGACGACGCCCTGATCGGTGACGTCGGTCAGGGCTGGACCGTGGCGATGGTGACGCTGGGGCGTGAGCGCCTGACATTGGGTTCGCAAGCGGTCTCCATGTTCCGCCTACACGAACGCATGGTCGACGCCGCCCGCGACCGCGACTTGCTCGACCCCGTGGTGTCCAGGTCGATGACCCGGCTGTGGGCCCGAATGTGGCTGCTGCGCTACACCTGGCAGCGCGCCATCGACTCCGGCGACCTCACGTCGCCGGCCTTCTCGGTGCTGAAGTTGATGACCTCGGAAACCGACCAGGACCTCGGGGACATGGCCACCGAAGTGCTGGGCACCGACGCGTGCACCGACCCCGCGGACGACGGGCTGGTGCATCACATGCTGGTCGGGCGGGCGCAGACGATCCTGGGCGGCACCAGCGAGATTCAGCGCAACATCCTCGGTGAGCGGGTGCTCGGGCTTCCCAAAGAGCCTCGATGACAACAGCTTTAACCACAACTGAGTTCGCCGCAGCGCTGCGCGCCGCGCTGCGCCCCGGAATGACAGTGGCCCTCGGCGACGGGGTGGGCGCGCTGCGCTGCCTCGACGACGGCGGGTCGGTCGGGGCGGCGCTGAGCGCCGCCGCTGGCGAGGTGGGCTCGGTGCGCCTGATACTGGGCTGGCTGCCCGCCCCGATCGACGGCCTCGACGCGGACGCGTTCGCCGAAGTCGTTGCGTTGATGCCCGGTTGGGGCGTGCGCGACCTATTGCGCAGCTCGAAGGGGCGATTCACACCGACGCGGCTGGCCGCGATACCCGCGCTGCTGACCGACGTCCTGCAACCCGATGTGCTGCTGACCCGGCTGGTACGTCGCGATGGTTCGTTGCAGTTCGGCACCGAAGTGTCCTGGCAGCGGGCGCTGGTTGACCGTGGCACCACGACGTTGGCGATGGTCGACTTCGCGGCCCCGGCAGCGGATGCCGGGCCTGCACTCGATCCGTCGAGCGTCGAGGTGCTCGGCACGGTCGCGGCCGGACCGCTGCGAGTACCGCACCGCGACCCCGAGCCGATGCACGACGCGCTCGCCGACGCGGTACTGCAGTTGCTCCCCGAAGATGCCCGGATCCAGTACGGCCCAGGCCAGCTCGGCACCGCGCTGCTGCGCCGGACACAGGTGCCGTTGCACATCGACACCGGGTTACTCACCGACGCCGTCGTCGACCTCGACAACCGCGGCCTGCTGGTGGGTACACCGTCGGCGACGTATCTCCTGGGCAGCGACGCGCTCTACGACTGGGCCGACGGGCGCCGGATCCTGCGCGGGCTCGACTACACCCACGACCTCACCCGGCTGTCCCGCGGGTCACCGCTGGTCGCAGTGAACACCGCCATCGAGATCGACCCGTACGGGCAGATCAACGTCGAGGGCTTGGGCGACAAGGTGTTCGGTGGCATCGGTGGGCATCCCGACTATTGCGCGGCCGCCCGAATGAGCAGCGGCGGACTGTCGATCATTGCCGTTCCTACGAGGAACAACGGGCGCTCACCGCTCGTCGAGCAGCTCAGCCGTCCCGCCTCCACGCCCGCCCACGACGTGGACGTGATCGTCACCGAGTCCGGATACGTCGACCTGCGCGCAGCAGACTGGTCGCAACGCCGGCAACTCATCACCGAATTGTTCTCGAAGTGAAGGGGATAACGAGCAATGCCTGAAGGTCCGCTGACCGGCAAGGTCGTTTTGGTGACGGGCGGCGGCCGGGGAATCGGCCGAGCCCACTGCCTCGAGTTGGCCAAGCAGGGCGCAGCCGTCGTTGTGAACGATCCAGGCGTCGGCAGGGATGGCTCAAGCGGCAACGGGGAAGGCCCCGCGGCCGACGTTGTCGCCGAAATCGAGGCGGCCGGCGGCAAGGCCGTCGCACATACGGGTTCGGTGTCGGCGTGGGATGACGTCGCCCACATGATCTCCACCGCCGTCGACACCTTCGGTACCCTCACCGGCGTAGTGAACAATGCCGGCATCCTGCGTGATTCCATGGTCGCCGCCTCCAGCGAGGCCGATTGGGACGCCGTCATCGCGGTACATCTGAAAGGCACCTTCGCGGTCACCCGACATGCCTGCGAGTACTGGCGTGCGCAGTTTAAAGCAGGCAACCCGATCGATGCCCACATCGTCAACACGGTTTCCGGCGCGGGGTTGTGGGGCAATGTCGGGCAGAGTGCCTATGGCGCGGCCAAGGCCGCGATCGCCAACCTGACGGTCGTTACCGCGATGGAGGCGCAGCGTTACGGTGTTGCGGTCAACGCGATTTCCCCGCTGGCGAGGTCGCGGATGACGGCCGAGGTGTTCGGTGGCCGCGCCGACGACCCCGCGCTGGATCCCGCCCGCAGCTCCGCCGTGGTGGCCTGGCTGCAGTCCGCGCAGTCGTCCTGGCTGACCGGGCAGATCCTGCGCATCAACGGCGACAAGCTGACCCGCATCGAGGGCTTCACCGAAGCGCCGGCCGCCTACCACGCCAAAGACGGTGCAGGTCTAGTCTTTTCGGAGATCGGGCAGGCCGTCAGCTGGCTCTACGGGACCTCACCCCGCGGACTGGCCGGCCCGCTCCCGACGGCCTGATTACGGCGCCCCGCCATCGGCGTAGATAGTCTGTCCCGTGACGAAAGCGCAGATATCCGAGAGCAAGAAGGCGATCAGCGCGCCGATCTCGTCCGGCTGGCCGGGGCGACCGAGCGCGGCGTCGAACCCGAAGTCCTCCACCAGCGCCCGCTCGAGGGCCTCGTCGTAGGGATAGCCTTTGCTTTCGGCAACGTATCCGCGAATGGCATGCAGCGCATCGGTTTCCACTGCACCGGGGGCGACGCTGTTCGCGCGGATACCCGATTTCCCGTGCGTACGTGCGATGCCGCGGGTGAACGTCGCAACGGCCGCCTTGAGGCTCGCATACGGCAGCCGCGGCTCGTGAGGCGAGCGTGCCGAGTACGCGGCCGTGGTCACGATCGCGCCCCCGTTGACGGCGAGGTGCGGCAGCGCGGCCTGCACACTGCGGGTGGTCGCCAGTAGAACGTCGTGAAACGCGGTGTCCCAGGCGTCGTCGTCGGCGTCGATGGGCATCATCCCGGCGGTCCCCATCGTGATGGCGATGCCGTCGAGCCTGCCGAGTATCCGGGCCGCTTCGTCGACGGCGGCTGCCGCCGCTCCGGGCTGGCTGACATCGAACGACAGTCCGTGTGCCGACTCCGCACCCGCGGCGGCGACTTCTTGGGCGGCGTTCTTGCCGCGGTCGGCGTCGCGCCCGACCAGCACGACGGCCGCGCCCTCGCGGGCCAGCGCGCGCGCTGCGGCCAGGCCCATGCCGGCTGTGCCGCCGACGACGACGTAGCCCTTCCCCGTCATCTGCAGATCCATCGGTCACCCACTCATCGTGTAAAGAAGCTCAGCGGCCGCTCGACGAATTCGAATACCACTCCGTCGGGTGAGCGCAGGAACGAGATGTAGAGCCCGTCGATCTTCGTCCCCGGCAACGGACACCACACCGGATCACCCATCACCTCAACGGAATCCGGAACCAAAGACATTGCGGCTTCGGTGTTTTCCACCCGCAGCGCGCACCGGTACAACCCCTGGCGATTTCCGCCCCACGGCACCGGATCCGCGTTACGGGTGTCGGGATGTTCCACAACGGTCAGGGTGAACTGATGCGCGTCCTCGGCGAGTGCATAGCGAGACACCGCGCACTTGACGGGAGTGGGTGACCCGCCCGGCGCGAGTTGATCGCCGGCGACCTCGACGTGCGCCGGCGTTTGGACCTGAATAAAACCGATCGCGGTGAGGAATTCTCCGGTGGCCACCGCGTCGATGGCGGCGACGCGGATTCCGGCGAACACCGCCCCCGGCTTGTCGCTTGGGGCTTGGGCGAGCTCGATGACCGCGCCGTCGGGGTCGAGTGCGAGAACCGACTTGGCGCCCGAAATCAGGCCGTCGACCGGCTCGCTCACGGTGATGCCGGCCGCGCGCAACGCTGTGACGGTTGCATCAAGATCGGCCACGGTCAGCAGCGTCGACCGGATGCCGGGACGGGTCGGGTCGCTGTTCGGGTCGGGTTTTAGCGCCGGGCTGTGAAACTCGATGGCCTCCAAAGCACAGCCGGCGCGGGCGCCTCGTGAGTCGTAGAGAAACGAGGTCTCACAGAAGGTTTGGTCGCCGTCGATGCCGAGGATGCTGCCGTCGGTCGGAACTTTGGGATCGGTGCGCATTCGCGCCGAGAGCCCCAGCCGCCCGACATAGAGGCCCTCGGTGGCGTCCAGCGAGGAACAATTGAGGTTGACGTGCAGGAAGCGCCGCGCAAGTTCCTCGGAACCCACTACAGCACAACCGAATTGATTTTGAACTCGATGATTTCGTCCTCGCTGAACCCGAGTTCGGCGAGTAGCGCGTCGGTGTGCTCACCGTGGCCCGGCGCACATGTGAGGTCCAGGGGTGTCTCATCGAATTGCACGGGACTGGCCGCCAGCGCGAACTTGTTGTCGTTCGCATCGGTGACTTTGGGCAAATATCCATTGGCGATCACCTGTGGATCGCTGTGCACCTCGTGCGCGGTGTGCATGACGTCCCACACCCCGTCGAAACCGGCGAATGCCTTCTCCCAGTGTGAAAGGTCTTGGGACTCAAAGGCGCTGCGCAACTCGCGAATGCACTCCTGCCGGTTGCCGAACCGCACGGCCGCGGTGGCGAACCTCTCATCTTCGATCAGGTCGGTGCGGCCCAGCCGGGTGCAGAAGTCCGCCCAGAATCGGTCGGCTTGCAGCAGCACGAAGGCGATGAACCGGTTGTCGCGGGTCTTGTAGATGCTGGCCACCGGGTTGGGCATCTCGTCCAGGTTGAACTTCGGGATGTCCTGACCGGTGACACCTGATCCGACGATGTCAGGACCCAACTGCCAGATCGCGGCGTTGAGCAGCGACACGTCGACGACCGACGGCTCGCCCGTGCGCTCGCGCTTCACCAGGGCCGCGGCGATTCCGCCCGCGATCGCCAGCCCGCCGTAGGAGTCGCCGAACGCCGGCCGCTGAATGGGCGGGTAGGAGCCGTCACCGGCCGAATAGGCATCGCCGATGCCGCCGCGCGCCCAGTAGGCCGCCAGGTCGAAGCCGCCCTGCGAGGCGAGGTCCCCACGGGTGCCGTAGCCGTGGCCGCGGGCATAGATGATCTTGGGGTTGCGCGCCCGCACCTGGTCGACGTCGATCCCCATCCGCTGACGCGAATCCGGCAGCAGATTCGTGACGAAGACGTCGGCGGTTTCAAGCAGCTTCATCAGCAGCTCGAGCCCCTCCGGGGTGGAGGTGTCCAGCCCAATGCTGCGCTTGCCGCGGTTGGGCTGCTCGATGAAGTGGTTCACTCCCCCTGCACCGGTGACGACCCCGGAGCTGATCAGGCCGCGCTGCGGGTCGCCGGTCTCGGGGTGTTCGATCTTGATGACGTCGGCGCCCCAGTCGGCGAGCACGGCGCCGGCGGCCGGAACGAACGTCCACGCCGCCAGCTCAACGACGCGTATTCCGCTGAGGATGTCGCTCATAGGGGGTATCCGATCGTCTTGGTCTGCAGATGCTGTTCGAAGCCCTCGATGCCGTTCTGCCTGCCGATACCGCTCATCTTGTAGCCCCCGAAGGGGGCGTCGGCGCCGTAGTACATGCCGCTGTTGATCATCAGCGAGCCGGTGCGGATGCGGCGGGCGACGGCCATGGCGCGCTCGTTGGAGCCCATGATGCCGCCGGCCAGGCCGTAGCTGGAGTTGTTAGCCAGCTCGACGGCTCCGTCGTCACCACCGTCGTACGGCGTGATGGACAGCACCGGCCCGAACACTTCCTCCTGGAAGATCGTGTGGTCCGGGGCGACGTCGGCAACGACGGTCGGTGCCACGAAGTATCCGCGGTCCAGGCCGTCGGGGACCCCGCCGCCGGTGGTGACGCGGCCTCCGTCACGCTTGGCAATCTCGATGTAGTTCAGCACCCGGGCCTGTTGCTTGGCCGAGATCAGCGGTCCGCAGAAGGTATTCGGGTCCGCGGGGTCACCGACGGCCAGTGAGCCGAATGTCGCGGAGGCGACCTCGACGGCCTGGTCGTAATGCGAGCGCGGCACCAGCATCCGGGTGGCCAGCGCGCACCCCTGCCCCGAGTGCATCAGGGCGCCGATACAGCCGGGCAGCGCCGTGGCCATGTCGGCGTCGTCGAGCACGAGGTACGCCGATTTGCCGCCGAGCTCGAGCATGTTGCGTTTCATGGTGTCGGCCGAGAGCCGCTGGATGAGTTTGCCGACCGCCGTCGATCCGGTGAAGGAGACCATGTCGATCCGCGGGTCGGTGGCCAGCACCTGGGCGATGTCGTTGTCCGACGCCGGAACGATGTTGACCACGCCGGCCGGGATGTCGGTCTTCTCGGCGATGATCCGACCCCACCGCAGGGCAGTCCAGGGTGTCTCGATGGCCGGCTTGAGCACCATCGTGTTCCCGGTGGCCAGGATCTGGCCCACCTTGTTGCTGATGATCTCGAACGGAAAGTTCCACGGCGTGATGGCGCCAACGACGCCCATCGGCTCCTTGACCACGACGCGGTTGTACGGCACACCCATCTTGGCGTCCTGGTCGAGCATCCGCTCCCAGGTGAACTCCGAGATGTACTGCGCCGGCCACCGGATGGCGTCGGCCAGCGGCCATCCCAGCTGCGCAATGTGGGTCATCCCCACCGTCGCGCCGACCTCCGCGATCAGCTCGGCGCGGATATCTTCGGCTTCCTCCTGTAGCGCGTCGTGCAACTGCATCAGGCAGCGTTGACGGAACTCGTGGTTGGTCGACCAGTCGGTGGTGTCGAAGGCGCGCCGGGCAGCGGCGATGGCCTCTTCCATGTCTTCGGCGCTGGCGTCGGTGGCGAGCCCCAGCACTTCCTCGTTAGCCGGATTGATGTTGTCGACGGTCTTGCCGGTCGACGAATCCCGCAGCCGGCCGTCGATGAAAAGCCTGGCCTCGGGATTGAAATGGACAGTTGTTGCGGCGACCGGTGAAGCCGTCATTGGCGCTCCCTCTCGCAGAATTGTCGGCGTGGGCTAGTGTACCTTGTTATAGATAACTGTTTAGCGGATTCAGCTCCGGCTGGCGAGACGCGAGAACCAACGAAAGGGCAACAGTTGTCCGCCCCTGTCGATAGTGCCCTACATAGCGGTCGCCACCCCGAATACCTGTCCAGCGTCGCAACGTACCGCGAGGACTTCCGGCGCTACCTGCGTGATGTGGAGGCGGCCGAGGGCTGGCGCGCGGCCGCGTTCACCAGTGCCGAGGATGGGCTTGCGCACGACGCACAGGTGATGGCCAGGCTGCACGCCGACGGCTGGAACCGGTACGGCTGGCCGGAGGCCGCAGGCGGATTGGGCGGCAACGAGATTCACCGTGCGGTGTACTTCGAGGAACTCGGCCACGCGATGCTGCCCATTCCGGCCCAGCACTGGACGCTGGAGACCCTCGGCCCCGCACTGTTGAAGTTCGCCCCCGACCTTGCCGCGGCGTACCTGCCGGGATACCTCAGCGGCGCCGAGTGGTGGGGCCAGAGTTTCTCCGAACCCGAGTCGGGCAGCGACCTGGCCAGCCTGCGCACCCGCGCGGTCGACGACGGGGCCGGAGGATTCGTCGTCAACGGCCAGAAGATCTGGACCAGCCAAGGGCCCACCGCCACGCGCCTGTTGGCGTTGGTCCGCACCGGAACCCCCGAGAGCCGGCACCGCGGGCTGACGATGATCATGGTCGACGCCGACGCACCGGGCGTCACCATTCGCCCCATCGCGCTGGCCAGCGGGCGCCGCGAACTCGCCGAGGTGTTCTTCGACGACGTCCGAGTCGAGGGTGAGCGCGTCGTTGGCGACGTCGACGGCGGCTGGGCCGTGGCGATGCACCTCATGCAGTACGAACGCGGCATGTACGGCTACGCGGTGCTGAACAAGGTGCTCACCGAATTGGGTCGATTGCGTGAGCACATGGTGACCGCCGGCGCTACCGACGCGCAGCGCCGGCGCTTTGCCAGGGTGTACGTCGACGTGTCGGCCGCCCAGGCGCGCACTGCCACCACCGTGCGCCGATTGGCCGCGGGCGAGGCGGTCGGCGCCGATAGCAGCATCGACAAGCTGCTGTTCGGCCGCGCCGAGAAGGAGGTCAACGACCTCATCCTGGAAATCGAGCGGGCGCACCTGATTGGCGGTACGGGCCGCGGCGGCGCGGAACTGGACACCGCGCGGGCCGAGTGGTGGTACTCGCGCGCCGCCACAGTGATGGGTGGCACCGCCGAAGTGCAGCGTGGCATCATCGCCGACCACCTGCTCGGGCTGCCCAAGGAGAAACGATGAGGAATGCGCCGGCGGCCGACGAGTCGTGGCAGATGGTCGAAGAGGCGGTGTTTCGCCTCTTCGAGGAGCTGGCGGGCAAGAACGCCGGTGAGCACCTGGCAATCGGTGGGCGGCTGGCCGAGTTGGGCTGGTCGGAGATCGAGGCCGAGTACCCCGTCGAGGCGGCCGCCCTGTTGTTCCGCGCGCAAGGCAGATCGCTGGCCCTGACGGACTGCTTGGACCGCATCATGTTGGCCGAACTGGCCGCAGTGCTCGACGGTCCCGCGGATCACGTGCTGCTGCCCGACCTGTCCACCGGTGGTGTGGTGGCTTCCGATACTGACCGGGTCTCGGGCATCGTCCTGGGGCCGTTGGAGGGTCGAATCGTGGTGCCGGTGTCCGGGTCGACGGGCGCGGTGTCGGCGGGCGTGGTCGACGCAACGCGGCTCGACGGCCAGCGGCTGGACACCTTTGATGTGTCGACGCACTGGACGCGGGTGAGCGGATCACTTGACGTCCCGCTGGTCGAGGCCTCCACCGAATGGAAGAACGCCGTCGCCGCGGCCCATCGTGGTCTGGCCACCGAACTGGTCGAACTGGCCGCGCAGGCGCTGCGCATCGCGGTCGAGCACGTCAGCGTGCGCGTCCAGTTCGGCTCACCGATCGGGTCATTTCAATCGCCGCGTCATGCACTGGCCGATGCCTCGGCGGTGCTCGAGGGCGCGCGGGCGTTGCTGGGCGAATCGTGGCGAGACGGCGGCGGGCTGGTGGCCCTGGCCGCCAAGGCCGCCGCGGGCCGGGCACACCGCGCCGCCAGCGACGTGGCACTGCAGGTGTGCGGGGCAATCGGACTGACCGCCGAGCACGACCTGCACCGCTATGTCACTCGCGGATTCCAGGTCGACGCGCTCTGTGGGTCGCACGATCAGCTCGAAGGGCTGCTCGCCGAGCGACTCTTCGAGGACTCCGGCGAGGACTGGGCACCCGGCCGCGCCCTGCCGGCCGTCGTCACGTGGGCCGAGTAGAAGGAAGCGTATGCGCCGCAACATTTTCGACGAGATTCACGACGAGTTCCGCGCCACCGCAAGGAGCTTTTTCGAACGCGAATGCGTGCCGAACGTCGAGAAGTGGGAACGCGACGGCAAGGTGAGCCGCGAGGCCTGGCTGGAAGCGGGCGAACACGGATTGATCGGTTGGGAGTTCGACGAGAAGTACGGCGGGCTCGGAGTCAAGGACTTCCGGTTCAACCAGATCATCTCCGAGGAAATGTTCCTGACCGGCTCGGTCGGCATCGGCCTGGGCGTGCAGAACGACATCCTGGTGCCGTATCTCAACGATCTGACCACCGAGGAGCAGAAGGAACGCTGGCTGCCCAAGTTCGTCGCGGGCGAGTACATCGGTTCCATCGCGATGTCCGAGCCCGCGGCCGGATCCGACCTGGCCGGCATCAAGACCACCGCCCGCGACGAGGGCGACCACTGGGTGGTCAACGGCCAGAAGACGTTCATCAGCAACGGGCTGCTGTCCAAGCTGGTGCTGACGGCTGTGAAGACCGATCCTTCCGCCCGGCACAAGGGCATCAGCCTGCTGATGATCGAGGACGGGATGGAGGGTTTCACCCGTGGCCGCAAGCTCGACAAAATCGGCCAGTACTCCGCCGACACTGCCGAATTGTTCTTCGAGGATGTCAAGGTGCCCAAGGAGAACCTTGTGGGAGAGCTCAACCGCGGCTTCTATCATCTGGTCTCCAACCTGCCGAGCGAGCGGGTCGGCGTGGCCTGCTACGCGTTGCCGGCCGCCCGCCGTGCGCTCGACCTGACCAAGGCCTACGCATCGGAGCGCACCGCGTTCGGGCAACCGATCGGCAAGTTTCAGGTCAATAGGCACTTCCTCGCCGAAATGCAGACCAAACTCGACGCCGCACAAACGTATCTCGATCAATGCGTGCTCTCGGTCAACGACGGCACGCTGACCGATCAAGATGCCGCAGGCTTGAAATGGTGGACCTCCGAAGTTCAGTGGGAGATCATCGACCGATGCCTGCAGCTGCACGGCGGCTACGGCTATATCAACGAGTATGAAGTGGCCAGGCTCTGGCGGGACTCGCGGGTGCAGCGGCTCTACGCGGGCACCACCGAGATCATGAAGGACCTCATGGGACGGGCGATGGGGTATTAAGGGTGACGTTGCTAACTGACGGTCGCGAATTGGCGGCTCAACCGGCTATTTCGGCTAACCTGCTAAATGGTTAGTTAATTCGCATATTCGCAGCGGCGGAGGTTGCAATGGAGGTCACCAGTCTTCGAGAACCGAAGATGGCCGATCGGGTGGCCACGGTGCTGCGGCGGATGTTCATCCGCGGCGAGATCACCGAAGGCACCATGTTGCCGCCGGAATCGGAGCTGATGGAGCGTTTCGGCGTGTCCCGGCCAACGCTGCGAGAAGCGTTCCGCGTGCTCGAATCGGAGTCGCTGATTCAGGTTCAGCGTGGGGTACGCGGTGGGGCCCGCGTCACGCGCCCCCGGCGCGAAACGCTCGCCCGCTACGCCGGCTTGATCCTCGAATACGAAGGCGTCACGGTGAAGGACGTCTACGACGCACGAGTGACGCTCGAGGTTCCGATGGTCGAGCAGTTGGCCAAGGACCGCAATCCCAAGGTGATCGCCGAACTCGAGCAGATCGTCGAACGCGAATCGCAGCTGAATCCCGGCAGCGAAGCCGTTGATCAGCTCACCGACTTCCACGCCGCGATCGCGCGGTTGTCGGGCAACAGCACCCTGCAAATCGTCAGCGACATGCTGCATCACATCATCGAGAAGGCCAACCGGTCGCTGCAGCCCACCAAGGGGACGCGAGCCGAGCAGGCGGTCCGCCGCTCGGCCAAGACTCACCGGATGGTGCTGGACATGATCAAGGACGGCGACGCCGAGAAGGCCGGCGAGCTCTGGAAGCGCCATCTGCAAAAGGCAGAGGAGTTCGTCCTGACCGGGGCCGAATTGTCCACTGTCGTAGACCTTCTCGAATGACCGGCGTCGACGAACAGGTAAACCAGCACGATCTCGAGACACCGGACTCGATACAGGTCCGGTTCGGTATCGAATACGTCGAATCACACCCGGCCAAGGCCATCGCCGTGCTGTCGATGCCGATGCACCGATTCCGCAATCCGTACACCGGCGCTCCCACTGTGGGCCCCTTGGCGATCCTCGTCGACGCCGCCGCCGGGATCGTCAACCATTACCGCAGACGGCCAGGCCAGTGGACGGTGTCAAGCGAGCTGTCGATGGACCTCAGCCCCGATGTCGGTGACCTCGACGGCACAGTGCTGGCCAGCGCGCACTCGCCGGGTCCACTGGGTGCCACGTCGCTGGGAATCTGCACACTGACCTATCGCGGCACGGTTATCGGCACCGGCATCGTGCGATCGTTCTTCATCCACGCCGGCGACGTCGTCCCCCAGCAACGGCCGGAGACGCTGCGCCGGTCGGGCGAGACCACTTTCGCCGACTTGATGGCGGTGCACGTTGCGCAGGATGGTCCGGCGACGGTGCTGGCGCAGCGTGTGGACCGCAACCTGAACAACGACATCGACATCGTGCACGGGGGCGTCGCCGCCGCCGGCCTGGAGCTCGCGGCATCGGCGGCGCTAAACCGGGACCCCGCCGACGGTCTGCTGCAGACCGGCTCGCTGCGAGTGAACTTTCTTCGCCCGTTTTTCGCCGGCGCCGAATCCCGCTATGAGGGCACGGCGATGCGGATAGGCCGCAACACCGGTGTGAGCGATGCGCAGGCCATCGGCGACGACGGCAAGGTGGCGATCACCGCGCGAGTGACCGCCTACCGCTGACCGCTCCCGCGCCGGCCCCTGGAAGCTACTTCTTCGAGCGCGCCCGAAACGCGGCCACCCGCTCCTGGAACTCCGGAGTTGTGAACGACGTGTATTCCTCGGCCAGCGCGTACTCCAGCACGCCGAGCGCGGCCCGCGACAGGTGCATGTTCATCGCGACCTTGCTGGCGCGCAGCGCCTGGGGCGGCAGACCGGCGAGTCGCTCGCCGATCGCGAGCGCCTCGTCGAGCACGGTGTCGTCGGTGGCCACCTTGGTGACGAGGTTCAGCTTGTCCGCGATGGCCGGGGTGATCCGATCCCCCAGCAGCACATACTCTTTGGCTTTCATCAGGCCGATCAGCAGCGGCAGCATCGCGGCACCGCCGTCGCCGGCAACCAAGCCGACCGCGACATGCGGGTCGGCCAGGTAGCTGTTCTCCCCCATCACCAGGAAGTCGCTCAACAAAGCGATCGAGCAGCCAAGCCCCACAGCCGGGCCGTTGACGGCCGACACCAGCGGCTTGGGGAAATTGATCACCTCGAGAAACACCGTGCGGGCCTCGGTGATCTGAAACTGACGTGCCACCGGGTCCTCGATGAGGCGCCCGAACATCACCATGTCGCCGCCCGCCGAAAATGCTTTTCCGACACCGGTTGTCACCACCGCGCGCACGTCGTCGTCGGCGGCCAATACCCGCCAGATCGTCGCGAATGCGTGGTGCACCTCCTCGTTGACGGCGTTGAACGCCTCCGGCCGGTTGATGCTGATCACGTGCACGTTGCCGGTCTTCTCCACCAGCAGCCACGGCGCAAACTCTTCGTAACCGGGTAGGGTGGCGATCTCGGAAGTGGTCATCTGATGGTCCTATCAGTTCTTCTGGTTGGAAAGGACGGTGACCGCGGAGACCGCGGTCGGCCCGCCGATGTTGTGCGCTAACGCGATTCGTGCGCCGTCGACTTGATTCTCGGCTTCTCCGCGAAGCTGGTTGAACAGTTCGTAGCACTGCGCCACGCCGGTAGCTCCCGGCGGATGCCCCTTGGCCTTCAGCCCGCCGCTTGGGTTGATCGGAATCGATCCGCCCACATAGTGTTCGCGGCCTTCCACCAGCTTGTAGGCCTCGAAGCGGTTGGCGAACCCCAGATCTTCGTAGCTGATGAGCTCGACGCCGGTGAAGCAGTCGTGGACCTCGGCGACGTCGATGTCGCGCGGCGTCACACCGGCCATCGCCATCGCGGCCTTGGCGGCACGCACCGTCGGCGGAAACGTGGTCATGTCCGTCTTGTGCTGGTGCATCACCCGGTCCATACCCAGCCCGACGCCGCGAACCCAGACGGGACGGTCGGTGTAGTGGTCGACGACGTCCTCGGCGGCCAAGATCACTGCGGCGGCGCCGTCGCTCTGCGGGGTGCAGTCGTAGAGCCCGAAGGGTTCGACCACGATCGGCGCGGCCAGCGCCTGCTCGACGGTGATCTCGTAGCGCAGTTGAGCTTTCGGGTTCTTGACGGCGTGGAAGTGGTTCTTCACCGCCACCATCGCCATGTGCTCTTTGGTCGCCGGCGACTCGTGCAGATATCGCATCACGTGCAGCGCGAAGTTGGCCGGCGCAACCAGCCCCAGCGGGTAGTCCCATGCGTTGTCGCGGGTCATCGCGGCCCAGTCCCAGAACGTGGTGTTCGAGGAGGTTTCGCGAACCTTGTCGGCCCCGACCACTAGGACCACATCGTAGAGGCCGGAGGCGATGGCCAACGTTCCGTTGCGAATCGCATCATTACCGGTGGCACAGGCATTTTCGACGCGCGTCACTGGAATGTCCGTCAAGTCCAAGGTGTCGGCCAAAATGCCGGACGGGAACCCGTCGGTGGTCGCTAGCTCGCCGAACCACGCGGCCTGGATCTCCGACTTCTGAACACCCTTGTCAACCTTGGCAACCGCCTCGGCGTAGGCCATCGGAATGAGATCCTTGACGCCGAGCTCGAAGTGTTCGGCGAAGGGCGTCATCCCCGCGCCGACGATGGCGACATTTCTCATGCAACCGCTCCTTGCAGCGTCCGTCCGGGCCAGAATGCGTAACCGTAATCGGGAATACCCGCGCGAATGGCGATCCTGCGCAACACTACGGAGCCCGGCTGACCGATCGTCGCCTCGCCCGCGGGCACGCCGGTGACTTTCAGCAGCACCCGCACCGGGCTGTCGTCGAGCTGAACGACGGCCAGGGAGTACGGGCTGGGCAGGTCGGGTACCGGAATCCGCACCGTGGTGTGGGTGTAGACGGTGCCGGTGCGCGGCAGCGACTCGAGCCGATATTCGGCCGCCAACCGTCCGGCATTGTCGACTCGCAACCGGGGTGGGAACTGCGGCGCGGCATCGATTCCTGGGCTCTCGTCGAAAACCGCTGCCTCCCAGCGAATTTTCGGCTCGAAGGCCCGCGCGTACGCGGGCATCGAGATTGGGATGCCGATGCCGTCGGCAACCCGCGTCTTGGGTAGCTCCCGCGCCGGGAACTCATCGCGGGCGATCCGGGTGTTGGTGCCCGCTACCGCGAGGTCGGCCGCGCTGATGCTGGACTGCTCGACGGCGAGCAACAGGCCCGAGGTGCCGGCCTCGATCGCGTCGGCCAGCAGTCGGATGATCGCCGCGGCGGAGACGGTGGGCTCGGCAACTGCCCGCGATGTGTCGAAGTCGCTCGCGATTTGCGCCAGCGGCACGCCTGCCACGGCGGCGAGCGCCGGGGTTCCGGTCAGGCCCAGTCGGGTCAGGGTGGCACGCACCCCCACCTCGCGTTGCAGCCGGGGGTCGACGTAGGCATGGCGCGCGCCGTCCTCCCCTCGGGCCGTCAGCGGCAGACTTCGCGTCTGGCGCGCCGCCGGGGTCAGCGTGGTGCCGCCGTCGCCCGTGAGGACAGCGCCGGCCCCCGCCGCGAGGTCGTTGTCGTCGGCGGCGATCACCAGGGTGCTGTCGCCGGCGCCGCTGATTTGGTCCAGCACCGCGGGCGCACCGCCGAGGACCTCGGCGACGGGGGTGTCGGCCGGTAGGGACAACGCGGCCAATAGCACCGCGCCGTTGCCGCCTTCCAGCAGCGGAAAGTCACGTGACACCAGCACCACGCGTTGCGCCGTGGCGCCGGGATCGGCGGCGCGACCGGCGGCGACGGCCATGGTCAGCGCGTCCTCGTCGGGTCCCTTGACCCGGCGGTCGCGCACAGTCCAGGGTGGCGAATAGGTGCCGACCGAAAAGACCCGAGTCATAGATCCCCGCTTTTGTGGATGAGCGCCCGTTACATCGCGCAACTAACTAGCTATATAGTTATACCATTCGACGGCACGGCCTAGCGACGGACGGAAGGTCAACCAAACGTGGGCAATCACCATCCTCGCAGTCTGAAGGGTCGCGTCGTGCTGGTAACAGGTGCCAGCCGCGGCATCGGCGCCGCCATCGCCGAGCGGATCGCCGAAGACGGTGCCGCCGTGGCTTTGCTGGCCAAGACTGACACGCCGAATCCCAAGATCGCGGGCACCCTTGGCGAGACCGCGGACGCCGTGCACCGCGCGGGCGGCCGGGCGCTCCCGCTGACCTGCGATGTGCGCGACCCGGTTGCGGTCGCGTCAGCCGTCAACGCGGTAGCTGACGCGTTCGGCGGCATCGACGTCGTCATCAACAATGCCGGAGCCCTGGATCTGCGGCCGACCGCGCAGCTACCGCCCAAGAGCCTGCGCCGGCTGCTGGAGGTCAATGTCGAAGGGCCGTTCGCGATTGTGCAGGCCGCACTTCCGCACTTGCGCCGGTCCGACAACGCGCACGTGGTCAACGTCGCTCCCCCGCTGAACCTGGACCCCAGGTGGGTTGGCGCCCATGTCGGGCACACGGTGGGCAAGTACGCCCAGAGCCTGCTGACCTTGGGGTGGGCCGCAGAGTTCGCCTCGGTGCCGATCGCGGTGAATTCGGTGTGGCCGGCCACCACGATCGCCAGTACGGGGATGATGGTCGCGTTGGGAGAGGAGGCGGTGCGGGCGCAGGCCCGCAGCCCGCAGATCATGGCCGAGGCGGTGCACGCGCTGGTCACCCGTCCCGCCGCGGCGTGCAGCGGCCACTTCTACACCGACGAGGACATCCTTCGCGAAGAGGGCCGCGCCGACCTCTCGGAGTACCTACTGGCCGCGAGCGAGGATGACCTGAAGCCCAACTTCTACCTGCTGTCGGCCCCGGCCCCTACGGTTTAGGAAGCGGCTGTGGTGAATTCGTTCGACGCGTTGAGCGCCCGTGTGCCCGAGTTGGTCAAGCTGCGGCATGCCGTGCGCGACTTCTTGGAGTCCGACCGCGCTGAATTCGGGTGGCAGCCCGGCGTCGACTCGTGGCTGGCCGGGTGGGACCAGGAGTTCTCAGCGCGGCTGGGCGCCGCCGGATTCGTCGGCCTGACCATCCCGAAGCAATACGGCGGCCACGGTCTCGGGTATTTGCACCGCTATGTGGTGACCGAGGAGCTGATCGCGGCGGGTGCGCCCGTGGCGGCGCACTGGACCGCCGATCGCCAGGTCGCACCGGGTCTGTTGACCTACGGCAATGAGGAGCAGCGCGAACGGTTGTTGCCCAAAATTGTTGCCGGCAAGCTCTATTCGTCGATCGGCATGAGCGAGCACGGTGCCGGGTCCGACCTTGCCGCCGTGCAAACCAAAGCCATCCGCGCCGACGGCGGCTGGTTACTCTCTGGCAGCAAGGTGTGGACCAGCGGCGCCCACCATGCGCACCAGGTCGTCGTGCTGGCCCGCACCAGCCCGCCGGATCCCGAACATCGCCACGCCGGTTTCAGCCAGTTCCTGGTGCCGTGCGATGCCGAGGGCGTCCGAATCGAACCCATCATCTTGATGTCGGGCGCACATCACTTCAACGAGGTGCTGTTCGATCAGGTCTTCGTAGCCGATGCCGATGTGCTCGGCGAGGTCGGCAACGGCTGGCACCAGGTCACCTCCGAGCTGTCGTTCGAACGCAGCGGGCCCGAGCGGATCCTCTCCACCGGCCCTCTACTGTTCGCCGCCATTCGCGCACTCGGTCGTGGGCCGGTGCCCGATGACCGCACCGCGGCCGACATCGGCGACCTGATGGCGCGGTTGATCTCGCTGCGGCAGCTCTCGTTGTCGGTGGCCCGCACGCTCACCGACGGCGGCGATGCGGCGAATCAGGCCGCGCTGGTGAAGGACCTCGGCACCCGCTTCGAAGCCGAATCCGTGGGATTGATCGCCGATCTGCTCGAGGCAGTGCCACCGAATTCCGAGCTGGAGACGATGCTGAGCACCGCGTGGCTGCACAAGCCCATGTTCACCCTGCGCGGCGGTACCAACGAGGTGTTGCGCGGCGTGATCGCCCGCGGAATGGGGCTGCGATGAGCGCGCTCGCTGGCGGGGTTTTCGCCGTGACAGGGTCTAAGGACGACGACACGCAGCTGCGTCAGCTGGTCGACGACCTTGGGCGGCGCTCCTACGACGCCGGTCTGGGCCATCGCGGCATCCCCGACCAGTTCGACACCGAGCTCTGGCGCAACCTCGAGGAAACCGGGCTGGCCAGGCTGACCAGCACGCCGGACATGGGAGCCGGCCCGCACGAGCTGGCCATTGCGCTCTACGGCCTGGCCCGCCACGCTGGTGCGGTGCCGTTGGCAGAAACCGACGCGCTTGCCGGCTGGCTCGGCCAGCAGGTCGGAATCGAGCTACCCAGCGGCCCGCTGACCGTTGCGGTCGCCGATGGCGAAGTCGACGGCGACCGGATCACCGGCACCGCGGACGCGGTGCCGTGGGCGCGAGCGTGCGCCGCCGCCCTGCTGGCCGTCACCACACCCGCCGGCCTGCGGATCGGTGTCATCGACGTGATCCCCGGCCAACTGCGGGAAGGTCACAACCTAGCGGGCGAACCCCGCGATTCGCTCGTGTTCGACGTGCCGGCCGACCAGTTGCATGACGTGGACCCGGCGCTCGGCGCCGAGCTGGCTCGGCGCGGCGCATGGTCACGCTGTGTGCAGACCATCGGGGTGCTGGACGCGGCCGCAGCGCTGTCGGTGCAGCACACCCGCCAGCGCGTCCAGTTCGGTCGTCCGCTCAGCGCCTTCCAGTCCGTGCAACAGTCACTGGCCGGGATGGCCGGGGAAATCGAAAGAGCCCGTGCTGCTGCGGAGTTGGCTGTCGCCGCCGCTGCCGAGCACGGCTTCGCTTCCCCCCACACCGACTACGCCGTCACCGTCGCGAAGGTCGCGGTCGGCCGCGCCGTCGACCCGGTCACCAGCGTCGCCCATCAGCTGCACGGTGCGATTGGTGTCACCAGGGAGCACCCGCTGTGGCTGTTCACCCTGCGCGCTCAGAGCTGGACCGGGGATTACGGCACGACCGCGAACTACGCGCGGCGACTCGGTCGGCTGGTCTTGGCGACGGACGATCCGTGGAGTTTGGTGACGGGCGATCCGGCTCAACTGGAAAACAACGGTAATTAAGGAGAATTGGTGACTGTAGCGAAATTCGAAGGCGCGTCGGCGATTGTCAGCGGCGGTGCGGGCGGCCTGGGCGAGGCGACGGTCCGTCGGCTCCATGCCGACGGACTCGGCGTGGTGATCGCCGATCTCGCTGCCGACAAGGGTAAGGCGCTGGCCGACGAGCTGGGCAGTGGGGCGCTGTTCGTGAGCACCGACGTGACGAGTGAGGACAGCGTTCTCGGCGCGATCGAGCAGGCCAACCAGCTCGGCCAGCTGCGCTACGCGGTCGTCGCGCACGGCGGTTTCGGTGTGGCGCAACGGATCGTCCAGCGCGACGGCAGCCCCGCGGACTTCGGCGGCTTCACCAAGACGATCGATCTCTATCTCAATGGCACCTACAACATGGCCCGACTCGTGGCCGCAGCCGTGGCCACCGCAGAACCCCGCGATGGCGGCGAGCGGGGCGCGCTGGTGCTCACCGCCTCGATTGCGGGCTACGAAGGGCAGATCGGGCAGACTGCCTATGCCGCCGCAAAAGCCGGTGTCATCGGGCTGACCATCGCTGCCGCCCGTGACCTGAGTTCGGCGGGTATCCGAGTCAACACCATTGCACCTGGAACGATGAAGACGCCGATCATGGAGTCGGTCGGCGAAGAGGCGATCGCCAAGTTCGCCGCCAACGTACCGTTCCCGAAACGACTCGGCTCCCCCGACGAGTTCGCCGACGCGGCGACGTTCCTGCTGACAAACGGCTACGTCAACGGCGAGGTGATGCGCCTCGACGGCGCGCAACGCTTCACTCCGAAGTAACCGGAATGGGCGGACGGGCCGGCCTCGCGCCAGCTGTAGCGACGCGCTACAACCGGCCCTCCACCCGAAGTTTCGGGTGCACCCAGTCCGGCGAGTTCTTCTGCTTGAACGCCCGGAAACCTTCGGCTGCCTCGGGACCGAAAAGACTGGTCGTCATGCCGATCCGGTCGTAGAGCCCGAGGTAGTTGTCCAGGCTCGCCTTGACCAACCCGCGCGCTCCCGGAGCGGTCCGGCAACACTGCGCGAGCAACTCCTTGGCGACGCTCATCAGGTCGTCGTGCGGGACCACCCTGCTCACCATGCCCCAGTCGAGCGCCTCCTGCGCGTTCAGCGTCCGTCCGGTGAACATCAGGTCCTTGGTCCGGACCGGTCCGATGAGCCGGGCCAGTACCTGGCTGTAGTACGTGTCGGCGATGCCACGGAACAATTCGGGCACCCGGAAGACGGCCCGATCACTTACCACGGCGAGGTCACTGCACATCGCGATCTGCAGGCCACCACCCTGACAGATGCCGTTGACCGCGGACACGACCGGCTTGGCCGACTGCCGCAGCGTGTCGAACGGGGTGACGTCGGTTCCCAGGGTGGACGCGAAGTCCATCCAGTTGTCTGCTGCTTTCTGACCCAGGTCACCTCCCGGCGCGAAGACGTCGCCGGTGCCCGTGATGAGCAGGCCCGCGAGGTCGGGGTCGGCATTGACCCGACTCACCGCGTAGCGGATCCCGAAGTACATTGCGGGCGTCATCGCATTCCGCGCCTCGGGGCGGTCCAGGGTGCAGATAGCAAACGCACCTTCACGTTCGAACCTCAGGTAGGGGCTCCCCAACCAGTCACCGTCGGGTGGGCGTGGACCGCCATTGGGGCTGTCGGACATGTGATATCCCTTCCAAGGCTCGGAGTGTTCCGTCGCCCACCAAATTAGCCAAATAGTTGTATGATTCCAATTCCGCGGCGTAACGTGGCGCACGTCACTGCGTCGCGCTCTCGCCACCACAGGGCGCGGCCGATAGCGCGAGCTACTGGAGGCTTACAGATATGGGTTCACTGGACGGCAGGGTTGTCTTCATCACCGGAGCCGCTCGCGGGCAAGGCCGTTCGCACGCGGTGATGTGTGCCGAGCAAGGTGCCGACATCGTCGGCGTCGACATCTGCGAGAACCTCGACATCGTGCCCTATGCACTTGGCACCGAAGATGATCTCGAGGAGACGGCCCGCCTGGTGGAGAAGACCGGTAGGAAGATGCTGACCCGCAAGGCCGACGTCCGCGACAAGGCTGCGCTACAGGAGGCATTCGACGCGGGCGTCACCGAGTTCGGCCACGTCGACACGGTGCTCGCCAATGCCGGGGTCGTCCTGACCAACGCCGATGAGCGCGACGCGTCGGAGGCGCTGAGGTTAGGGCTCGACATCATGCTCATCGGGGTGTGGAACGCTTTCCAGGTGGCGATCCCCCACATGAAGGAACGCGGTGAGGGTGGCAATCTGATCGCGACGAGTTCGATGATCGCCCTGCTGGACCTCACCGACGGCCGCGGCGGCAGCGATGCCTACTTGATGTCGAAGGTCGCCGTCGTCGGCCTGGTCCGCGCGTATGCGGCCATGCTTGCCCCCGACCGCATTCGCGTCAATGCCGTGGCGCCGACCAACTGCGCGACCCCGATGATCACTGACAACCCGGCTCTGTTCAAGGTGATTGAGGACAACCCTCGCATGGTCAATGCGGTCCAGACCGCGCTGCCGGGCTTGCCGCTGATCGAGCCACGCGACGTCAGCAACACGATCCTCTTCTTGCTCAGCGACGCGGGCCGTTCGTTCACCGGAAGCATGCTCAAGGTGGACGCCGGCATGGACGTGCGGCGAGGCTAGTCGGCGCACCGGATGCATTACCGTATCGACGGCCGATCGGCGCTGGTCGTAGGCGGCAGCAAGGGAATCGGCTTCGAGGTCGCCAAACTGCTTGCCGCGGAAGGTGCGCGGGTTGCGATACTGGCGCGGACTAAGACCGATGTCGACGCCGCGGTCGAGGCAATCCGCACCGAAGGGGGCACTGCCATCGGTGTCACTGCCGACGTGGCCGACGACGGGCAGCTGACCGACGCCGTCCGCGAGATTGCGGCCCAGCACGGGGCGCCGCTAATCGTTGTCGGCCAAGCTAAATACCAGCGGCCCGGCGATTTCGCCGACATCACCGATGTGAATGTCTATCGCGAGTCCTTCGAAATGCACACGATGAGCCAGATCCTGCTCTTGCGAGCGGTTCTGCCGGCGATGCGGGCCGCGGGCTGGGGCCGATTCGTGCACATCGGGTCGGCGACCGCCAAGGAGCCGGCGGGCAACATCCACCACGCAGTGGCCAACACCAGTCGGCCGTCGACGATCGGCCTGCTCAAGACGGTCTCCGACGAGTACGCCCAGTACGGCATCACGGTCAACACCGTCGCGCCCGGCTGGATTGAGACTGAGAACGCACTGGCCTACCTGGAGCAGCACCTCGGCGCGAGCACCGATCAGGAGCGACGCGAGTTCATGCTGCGCGAAGCTCGGGTGCCGGCAGCGCGAATGGGCAAACCGAGCGAGATCGCCTCGCTCATCGCCTACCTGTGCTCAGAACCTGCCGGCTACCTCACCGGTAGTTGGATCGAAGTCGACGGTGGCTTGCACCGGTCGGCGTTCTAACCTTTGGGAGCATACGTGGAAACCCTTGGCGCACCCGAACTTTCCTTCGCCAGCCTGCCGATGGCGGCAGACCGCGGGGCGGGGTGGAAGGTCCTTCGCGACGCAGGGCGGGTGGTGTCCGTCGACGGAATCTTCTATCTGACCCACCGCGAGGACGTGCTGGCCGCGCTGCGCGATCCTGAATTGTTCTCCTCGAAGAAGGCTTTTGACGTGCTCGGCAGCCCGCTGCCGTTGGTGCCCATCTCGTTCGACCCGCCAGAGCACACCCGGTTCCGTAAGATCCTGCAGCCCTTCTTCAGTCCGCACACCTTGAAAGAGATGCTGCCCTCGCTTCAGCAGCAGGCGATCGAGATCATCGAGCGGGTAGCCGCACAAGGCGAGTGCGAAGTCGTGGCCGACGTGGCGATCCCGTACCCCTCACAGGTATTCCTGACCTTGTTCGGGCTGCCGCTGGAGGATCGCGACAAGCTCGTCGCATGGAAAACCGCGGTCATCGCGATCTCGGAAGCGCCGTCACTGGAGGATGCCGACCTGACGCCGGCACTCGAATTGGTCGAGTACCTCACCGAGGCGATCAACGCGCGGCGGGCCGACCCCGGGCCGGACATCTTGTCTCAGTTGCTCAATGGCGAGGAGCCACTCGACGACGCCGAAATCATGGGCCTGAGCTTCCTTTTCGTCCTGGCCGGGCTGGACACCGTCACCGCGGCGATGAGTTCCGCACTGCTGGAGCTCGCCCGCAACCCGGAGCTGAGGACCACCCTCCGCGACGATCCCGACCAGATCGATGTGTTCGTCGAGGAGATCGTCCGGCTGGAGCCGCCGGCGCCGATGCTGCCCCGCGTGACCACCACCGAGGTCACCATCGGGGACGTCACGCTGCCCGCCGACACCATGGTGCGGTTGTGTGTCGCTGCCATCAATCGCGACGACAGCGACGAGATCTCGACCAACGACGTGGTGATGGATGGAAAGGTGCACCGGCACTGGGGCTTCGGTGGCGGGCCACACCGCTGCCTGGGGTCGCACCTGGCCCGCCTCGAGCTGAAATTGATCGTGGCCGAATGGCTCCGGCGCATTCCCGAGTTTTCGGTGAAAGTCGGTGAGGAACCGCAGATTGTGTTCCCCGCGAGCACCTTTTCACTTGAGCGCGTGCCTCTGAAACTGGGCTGATCGCCTATCCCTTCGCCGAATACTTGCCGACGAGCTGCTGCTTGTACAACTTACCGGCATCGGTCCGGGGCAGCTGCGCCTCGAACGAGAGAGACCGCGGACACTTGTAATGCGCCAACCGGTTTCGCAGCCACTCCAATAACTCTGCCGCGAAGCCGTCGTTGGCATCAGCCGGATCTACCGTCTGCACCACGCCTTTGACAGCCTGACCCATCTCGTCATCCGGAATACCGAAGACTGCCGCGTCGAGCACCTTGGGATGGGTGATCAGCAGGTCTTCGGCTTCTTGCGGGTAGATGTTCACCCCACCCGAAATGATCATGTGATGACGGCGATCAGTGAGATAGAGGTAGCCGTCCACGTCGAGATAGCCGATGTCACCGACGGTCACCCAGCCGTGCGCGTCGTGGGCCGCCGCCGTCTTCGCATCGTCTTTGAGGTACTGGAACGAATGCCCTCCCTCGTAATAGATCTCGCCGGGCACACCAGGCGGTAGCTCATGGCCGCTCTCGTCGAGGATGTGTGGGACCCCAACTAAGGGTCGGCCGACCGAGCCGGGGTGGGTCAGCCAGTCCTCGGCGCGGATGAACGAGGCTCCCACCGCCTCCGAAGCGGCGTAGTACTCGTCGATGATCGGCCCCCACCACGCGATCATCTGTTTCTTGATGTCCACCGGGCATGGCGCGGCCGCAGGCACCACCCGCAGCAGGTTGGAAACGTCGTAGGACATGCGCACCGCTTCAGGCAGTTTGAGCATCCGCACGAACATCGCCGGGACGAATTGGCCATGAGTGATGCCGTAGCGCTGGATGCACTCGAGCGCATGTTCCGGGTCGAACTTCTCCATCACGATGGTGGTGCCCTCCCGGCACCACCATCGACCAGAACGACGGCGCGGTGTGATAAAGCGGCGCCGGGCTCAGATACACCGACTCGCTGGTGATTCGGACGGCATTCATCAACGGCATCAGGATGTTGGGTGCTTCGCTTGGTGGTAGATGCGGAAGCTCACGGCGGATCCCCTTGGGTCTGCCAGTGGTTCCCGACGAGTACTGCAGCAGATCGCCTTCGCTTTCGTAGGGGATCGGCGTCTCGGGTTGGTCGGCAACACATTCCGGGTAGCGGTACCATCCGTCCAGATCGTCGTCGGCGATCAGCAGCAGCTCAGGTAACCCCCTGGGGGAATGCTCGGCAAGGCCTTCGCAGACGTCGCGAGTCGCGCGTGACCCGATCAGCGCCTTTGCTGAACTGTTGTCGACGATGTAGGCGGCCTCGGCGGCCGTCAGGTGAGTGTTGATCAACGTGTAGTACAGACCGCTTCGGCGCGCCGCCCACATCACGGCATGGACGTGTTCATTGTTCTCGAGTAATGCCGCAACCGTGTCGCCCTCGCGAAGTCCGGCTGCATACCAGAAGTGAGCCAGACGATTGGCACGCTTCTCCAGCTCGGCAAAGTCGATCACCGTGCCGGTCCGAGCGAGTACCAGGGCAGGTTTACCGGATGAGATGTGATCGCGGATCTCCACGATTTCACCTTAGAGTCTTCCGTGGTAAAGAAGGCGAAACTCGATACTTTGTAAGGGATCTACCGAATTTTTCGTCATAGGTGTCAAAAAATGCACTAGGGTGCAGGGATGGCTCCGACACCATGGGACCCCGAGACCACGGCCGTTGTCTGTGTGGAATGCCAGAACGGTGTGCTGGGCCCCGAGTCCGTCTTGCCCGCTTTGGCCGCCGACAGCTCTGAACTCGTCTCCAGTGTGCGCCGACTTCTCGATTCCGCCCGCCAGTTCGGCGCGCGGGTTGTGCACGCGACCTATGAGGGCAACCTCGGCGGCCGGCCGACCGGAACAGCGCGCATCTGGCGGGCCCTGGGCCCCGCAACCGCTCACTGGGCACCCGGAACCGCCTCCACTACAGTGCTTCCCGAGCTACTGGCACCCACCGATCTGGTGTTACCGCGCCACCACGGCCTTTTCCCAACGCTCGATTCCGAACTACTGCCCGTGCTCAAAGGCTTCGGCGTGGGCACCATCGTCCTTGCCGGCGTTTCGCTGAACCTGGCGATCACCCACACTGCCGGGCATGTTACGCAGGCGGGTTTCGAACTCGTCGTCCCGCGCGACGCCGTCGGCGGCACCCCCAAGGACTATGCAGAACAGGTGCTGGACAACACTATTGCCGTGCTCGGTCGGCTGACCACAATCGATAAGCTCATCGACGAATGGACATCGGTCAGGTCTGACCGTTGACCGTTCGCCACAGCATCTCGGTGGCCGCCATGAGCACCGCTTGGCGCGTCGTCGACGGGACCTCGTTGTGGCGAACCATCAGCCATGACCGTTCGAGCATCGCCATAATCACCAGCCCGGTAGCCACGGGGTCAAGGTCGGGCGGTGTCGGCGCCATCTTTGCGATGCCCTCACCGAGCGCGGCGGCGGTTCGGCGGTGCGAGCGGGCGACCGCGGCGCGGAATTTGCGATCGGGAGGCATGTCCTCGGTGGAGCGGATGACGAACGCACCGTTGCGGTCGAGGTAGTCGAAGTAGCCGGCAACCCAGGCCTCGACGTCCTTTCGGCTGGGCGGGCTTTCCTGCTCCATGAAAGCCTCGACAACCGCCAGCGCTTCGCGGTAGGTGTCGGTGCCGAGCTCGATGAAAAGCTCGGTCTTGTCGGAGAAGTAGTAGTAGAAGTTCGCCCGGGTGACCGGCGCGAGGTCAGTGATGTCCTTGATGGTGACGCCCGAAAAACCCTTGCGCGCAAACGCGGTCCGCGCAGCGTCCAGGATTGACTCTCGGGTGCGGTCGGACTTGCGTGTTACCCGCGGGGGCGAGCCCTCAGACACCATGCGCGACCGGCTCGGCGGCGGCCTCCGGTTCGGGATAAAACCCGCTCGCCCACCGACGCAGCGCGCGAAAGCCTGCGGCCTCCGAGGTCGCCAGACCCGGCGGTTCGAGGTACTTCTGGTGCTCCCAGATCCGGATGTCGTCGGGCAGGGCGAGTTTCGCTGCGGCCAGACGCGCCTCAAAATCATCCGGGCCTTCTGACGGTTCCTCGCTGATCCAGTAGCCGGCGAAGATGTCGGATCTGGTGTCGTCCACCGGTGTCGCGCAGATGGAGATGACTCGGATTCCGTCGCGGACGTGTTCGCCGTTGTAGCTGAGCCCGATTCCTGACCAATAGATTTCGATCGTGTTCATCGTGTCGCCGGTGCGGTCCAGGCCGTCGCTCCACCTCCGGCCAAAGCCGACCTTGGCCGACCAGGTCGAGCTATCGGTGCTTTCACGCAGTACCACGGGACTGATCGGGGTGCGATGGACGAATTGGAAGTGGTGGGGATCGACGGCGTTCTCGGCGATCACCTGGGGATGCACCTTTACCCGCTCATGCCGCGTCCGGCAATCGGCGCCAAAGGGGTGGAACCGCCGCGAGCGGACATGGTCTCCGAGCACCGCGAAAGCGTCCGGCGCAACCCATAGCGGCTCCCGGCCTGCGCTGTCATGCCAGATCAAGATCGAGTCGTTGAGCTCCGCGACCGGGTAGGAACGTACTCGTCGGGCCTTATTCGGCCGATCCTGGTACGGGATGTGGACATTGCGTCCGGCGCCGTTCCACACCCAGCCGTGAAACGGGCACTGGATGCCTTCTTCGACGACGCACCCCCCGTGGGCCAGGCTCGCGCCAAGATGTTGGCAGTGCGCGTCAAGCACCTTCACCACCCCGTCCAGCTGCCGGAAGGCGACCAGGTCTCGGCCGAAGTAGTGCAGTGGGACGACCTCGGCGACGGCGATGTCGGCGCTCCAGGCCACCTGGAACCAACCGGTGGGCAGCATGCTCGGCAGGGTTTGCATTGTCCGAACGCCCTTTCCACGCGGGACACCTGAACAGATTTATTTCGAGGCTACTCATTTTTGACACTTTTGTCTAAACGAGCGTGCCGGTCGGCGAATTTTCCCGCGGCGACCAATCAGGACGTACAATTACTAGTCTTACTAGGTTAATGATGTGCTGTGGATGGATGTGAGGATGCATGGACTGGGGTCTGCCTTGGCCGGGGCCTGCGCTGGCAACACAAGCGGAGACCGCCGGCGCGCAGGCGTTTTGTGCCGGTGAGTTCGCCGACCTCAACGCGTACATCACAGCGACCGAGATGGCCCTCGGCACTTCGCAGGCCTACATTGGCCCGGGAATCGCATATGCATTCGCCCGGTCCCCCTTCGTGCATGCCGCGGCCGTGCGGCAGCTCTGGACACTCGCGCCGGGCAGGATCTTCTTGGGACTTGGATCGGGCACCTCGCGAATGAACAAAGACTGGTTCGGTGTCGACGCCACCCACCCCGCACCTAGGATGGCCGAATTGATCGAGGCGATCAGGGCGTTCCTGAACGCCGAGAACGGCGAACGCGTTCGATACGAGGGCCGGTTCTACACGATCGACGCCGACATCCGGGCACCCGTGCTCGGCCGGTTGGACGTGCCCATTTTGATCGGCGCCTTCAACAAGATCATGTTGCAGACAGTAGGTCGCAGCGCCGACGGTGTGCTGGGGCACGGCCTGTTCACCGATCGCTGGTGGACCGAACTCGTCGAGCCCGAACTGGCCCGCGGCGCCGAATCAAGTGGGCGTGACGCGGCCGAGCTACGCCGCTGGGGCTGGCTGATCACCGCGATCGACAACGACGACCCGGCCCGGGCCATCCGGGACGCGCGGCTGCAGATCGCCTTCTACGTCACCGTGAAGACCTACGACTCACTCGTCGAACTGCACGGCTGGACGGACGAGGTCGCCCGGATCCGATCGGCCTTCCGCAGCGGCCATCCGGAGACGATGGCCGACCACGTCCCCGACGATATGCTGTGGTCGATCGCGATCTGCGGCGACGACACGCAGGCACGCGAAATGCTGGCGACTCGCAAACGACTGCCCGACTTAGCATTCGCATCACCGCCAAGCTTTCTGGTCGGACGCCAACGACGTGCCGGCTATGGTGCGGCCGCGACGCGCGTTCTTTCGCAACTGCATTGACGCCGGCCACGAATGCACCGGATGCGCGCCTTGCATGGTGTACTGAGTACTACATGTCGAGTTCAGGAGGTCGCGATGGCCAAGCGGGAACCGCTCGCGCCGATGACCACGTCACAACATAACGGCGCGGTGCGGTCGCCGAAGACGGCCGAGATCGTGGCGGACACGTTGCGGCGGATGATCGTCGAGGGACAGCTCAAAGACGGCGACTTCCTCCCCTACGAGGCCGAACTCATGGATCACTTTCAGGTCAGCCGGCCGTCACTGCGAGAAGCGGTGCGAGTCTTGGAGTCCGACCGCCTCGTGGAGGTGCGGCGCGGCTCACGCACCGGCGCCCGGGTTCGCGTCCCGGGCCCCGAAATCGTCGCGCGGCCGGCGGGCTTCCTGCTCGAGATGGCGGGAACGACGCTCGCCGACGTGATGACGGCACGGATGGGCATTGAACCGTATGCGGCCCGGCTGCTCGCAGAGGACGGCACCGCTGCGGCCCACCGCGAGTTACGCGAACTCATCGAGAAGGTTCCCGCTGCGTGGGAGACGGGCAAGCTGGGCGCGGCGTCCACCGCATTGCACCGCCGCCTGGTCGAATTGTCGGGCAACGCGACACTGACCGTGATCGTCGGCATGCTGCACGAAATCTTCGAAAGGCATATGACCGCCGCATTTCTCAGCGTTGAGAACGTCGTGCCCAAGGCTCAGTACACCAAGCTGATGCGGTCCTACACCCGACTCGCCGACTTGGTGGCCGCCCGGGACGGCGCCGAGGCCGAGGCGCATTGGCGGCGACACATGGAGAACGCCAGCGCTGAGCTGCTCAAGGGCTACGAGAAGACGAAGGTCCGAGACATCATGCATTGAGTGGGCCCCGTGCCCACCCTCACTTGAAGGACATCTGATGCGTAAACCGCTCACCGGAGTTCGCGTGCTGGAGGTCGCCCAGTTCACCTTTGTTCCCTCGGCAGGCGCGGTGCTCACCGACTAGGGCGCCGATGGGGTGAAGATCGAGCATCCTGTCACCGGCGACGCGCAGCGCGGCTTGGTCAAAGTGTTGGGCGCCGCGGCAACCGTACCCGGATCGTCGTTCGCACCGATCATGGAGGCGCCCAACCGCGGAAAGCGCAGTGTTGGGCTGGCCCTCGACAATTCGGAGGCGCGTCCCCTGCTCGACGAACTGATTCGGCGAAGCGACGTATTCCTGACGAACTACCTGCCGTCGACGCGGAAGAAGCTGTCGATCGACGTCGACGACGTCCGCCGAATCAACCCCGCCATCATCTATCTCGTCGGCAGCGGCTTCGGACTGAAAAGGCCCGACCGGGATGCCGGGGCCTTGTGAATGTTGCAGCCGACGCGGTACTGGCCGGAGTTCTGCCGGCTGATGGATCTGCACGATGTCGCTGAAGATCCCCGGTTCACAACGCTCGAGGCGATGACCGAACACAGCGAAACCGCTCAACAAATCGTTGCGGACGCCGATCGGCAACTTGAGTTTCGCTGAATGCCAAGCCTTGCTACGCAGGGGCAGAGGGCAGTGGGCCCCCGGTGCAGGACGCCTGGGAAATCGCCAATGACGAAGCACTGACCGCCAACGGTCGCATCGCCGAAATCGTCGATGCCGAAGGTCATTCGCAGAAGCTGGTCGCCAGCCCGGTGCAGTTCGACGACGATCCAGCCAGCCTGACCAGAGCGCCGCAATTCGCGGAGCACACCGACGCAGTACTGCGCGAACTGGGCATTGACGACGACCGCCTTATTGAACTCAAGATTGCCGGCGCGATCACGTAATCGCAGCGCTGTCAACGCCGTTGATTCGGTCACTATCGCTGCTCAGCGAAGTAACCCTCCTGGGTTGCGCTGCACACCAACTCACCCGACCGGTTGTACAGGGTCCCGGTCGCCAAACCGCGGCGGCCCACAATGCTCGGCGAGAACTGGTCGAAGAGCAGCCAGTCAGTAAAGTCGGCAGCACGGTGAAACCAGATGGTGTGGTCG
This sequence comes from Mycobacterium ahvazicum, assembly GCF_900176255.2. GTDB lineage: Bacteria > Actinomycetota > Actinomycetes > Mycobacteriales > Mycobacteriaceae > Mycobacterium > Mycobacterium ahvazicum. Next base: position 169,002 of record NZ_FXEG02000006.1, on the reverse strand, counting down.
ACTAGCGCCGAGAGTCGAGGCCCCATCGGTGTGGTGCGCATCGTCGTCATCACGCACTCGAGCAGTGTGAGCGCGCTGAGATAGGCCGCCACGCAACTGTTGACCAACGGATCGTCGGTGACCTCGCCGTTCGCACGAAGCCAGATCCGAAGCCGCGGCGGCGGCGGGTGGGTGAGGTCAAGGGCGACCCGCGGAGGTGCGTCGAGGTACCGCATGGTGAAGGGACTTTGCTGCGGCCACCAGTCACCGAATTCCTCGGCGTAGGGCGTCAATAGATCGTCGAGTCCATGGACCGCGTCCGGCCCCGCCACGTCCGGCATTCGTTGTTGCCAGTCGACGTCGTCGGCCATGATTGTGAACGAGGCGAGCGCCTCGAAGAGGACGACTCCCGACTGGCTCGCGGTCACTCGACGTGAGGAGATGGTGCCGCCGTCACGTAGCGGGGTCACATCAAACTGGATCGGCTGCCTTGCGTCACCTCGCCGCAGAAAGTACATGTGCATACTGTGCGCCGGTCGCCCGAGTGTCGTCCGGCTGGCCGCCATCAACGCCTGTGCGGCGACCTGGCTTCCGATGATGTGGTGGTTGGGAGTGTCGGGTTGAGTGCCCACGAACGCTGTGTCATCGATCTGTTGCAGGTCCAGCAGACGAAGCACGTCTTCGAGCGTCGAGATCATGTAGGCATGCTAAGCACGCCGCCGCCCGCCGCTCCGGAGGCACCGCACTTATCGATCCGCCGCAGCTCAAACCCACTGTTATGCAGTGTCATCCGTCGACCATGTCACGGTGGATGACCCAGTCAGACCCGCAGGAGACATCTGCCTGGGCCCATACCGGCCTCAAACTGGGTCGAATGACGAAATCAGCCACCGGTTTCCGATCTTGTCCATCGTCACCCGGACGGTCGATGAGGTGTCCGTGGGCGCGTCGTTGCCGACGGCCACAGTCTGGTCTACATACACCAGAGCGACCGCGTGGTTTGGTGTCGCCGACACTGAGGCGGCGGCGGGAACGGTGGCAATCGCCGAGATGTGGTCTTTCTTGGCACCCGGTATCACCACGTCCTGGACCAATTGTGTGTAGGAGTCTTTGAACTTTCCGGTCAGCCGGTCGCGGGCGGCCCCCAGGTCCTTTTCGACGCTGTCGGGCTGGTAGGACAGTAGCGCAACGGTGGATTCCTTTGCCGCTGCAACGGACTCGATGCCAGCGGCCCCAGAGTTACGGACCCATGCATCCTGCCACTTTAAGAAGCCGGCCGCCGCTGCGATCAGCAATGCCAACACGGGCAGCACCCCGAATACCAATACTCGGGACCATTTAACTCTGCGCTTACGTACTGGGAGCTCAACGTCTTTCGCGTCTTCGGCTTCAGTATCCTCATCCTTGACCGACGCTTCCCCTGACTGAGGAAGGTCTTCTGTTTCGCCCGAGTCGTGGGTCTCATCGAGCCCCTGAGGTTCGCTTGTTACGCTTGCGGCCTGGTCGGTGGTCTCGCCGGCGGCAATCGCTTCGTCTTGCTCGGTGGCGGAATCAATTTCGACCGGCACAGCGGTGGTTCCCCTTCTGGCTCGTAGGCTTAGCACTCGATGCTTGCCGACCTGCAAATTCCTCATGGCACGAATGAGACGTTGGAGACTTTCGCATCGCTTCCAACTTTTTGCACGGTGATTCGCATTCGCCAATGCCGCGGATCCTGATCGGCGGCACCGAGGTTCGATGTTCTAACGGACACGGCAACCAGCACTTGCGCTTCGCTGCCCGATTGCGACTCCAAACCCGACTCGGTGATTGTTCCTACCGACTTCGATTGCGCTTTCTTGACGACCTCGATGAAGGGTTTCGATCGATTGGAAAAATCGTCGTAGAAAGTGCCTGTCGCCGAGTCCAGGATGCGCTTTATGTCGCCGTCGGCGTGCTGCCAATCGATTGTGGTCAGGTTCAGCGCCCCTTGTCTTGCAACCTGAACCAATAGCGCACGTTGTTCTTGGGCCTGGTGCGACTGATACAGCCGAAACCCGAACCAACCGGCCAAACCCCCCAAAGAAGCAACTGTGACCAACCCCCATATGGCGGCCAGCCTTAACGGCGACGCCCGCTCCTTTTCCGGTGCAGCGTCTTCCGGGGCGTCGGCGACTCCGTCATCAACCGCGGCGTCGTAGTCGTCGGCCTCGTCGGTCAGACCCTCCGCCGCCTCCACCGAGGGAGGCGCCGACTCGGCGCTCGTCTCGTTCGAGGTGGCCCGGTCAGGCACATCCGATGAACCCTCGTCGGTGTGGACGGATGCGGGGGTTGTCCCTGCCTGGCCCGTTTCGCTCAGTTCCTCTTGGGAGGTATCAGCATGCTCTGCCATGTTTTCTCCTTGGTAGCCCCATGGGCCAGATCAGTCTGGCTGTACATGTGCCCGTCTGGCCCAACGTACATGCCGGTGGCTGGGTCGTATTGGACGGCCGCGATCGGCGGTGGCGCCGGACCGGGCGGCGACGGTGGCGGGGCCTGCCCGGGCGGCTCGTCTCCCGGCCGAAGCTGGGGGACAGCTTGACCGGTGTACGTCGCGTTGGGATCGCCCTTCCAAATGAAGCCGTCGTTCAGGGGAACGTACGTCTCGTCGCTTTCGCACAGCTTCACGGTCGGGGCGCGCTTGCCTGGACGCGTCTCGCACGGCAGATTGCGCGCACCGCGCACGTCGAGCAGCGAGTCCTGCGGTACCCGGCAATATAGGTCGCCTTTGGGCGGATCCGGGTAGTCCTCGTAGCTGGCGGCCCGCTGCTGCTGGGGCGGCAGGAACCCGGTGGTGCACGGCGGCGGCCAGTTGAGATTCAGATTGAAGCTGAGGTAGCCACCCAGGTAAGGCTGTTTGGTGTTCCTATTGGGAACCCCGGTCGCTTGGACGTCGGCCGCCCCCTGCGGCAGCTCCACCAGGACAGCTTCCAGGTCGTCCCGATAGGTGACCCCCACCTGCCCGATACTCACCAGATTGGCCAGCACGATCGGCAACGTGGGGTTCAACCGGTCGAACAGCTGCCGGGCCTCGGCGGCCGCTGGGCCGCCCTTGTGAAGCACGCCCCTGACCGCGGAGTCGTTGTCTCGAAGCTGCGACGTGATGGTCGCCAGGTGGGCGGCCCAGGCGTGCACGGCGTCCGATGACTGAATTTGGCTGTCCAGCAGTGGCTTTGACCCGTCAATCAAGGTCACGAGTGCGTCGAGGTTCTTGCGGCTGTCGATCGCGAGCTTCGAGGTGCCATTCACCAGCCGGGAAAGCTCGGGGCCGAGCCCGCCCACCGCCGCATAGGATTCGTCGACCACCGTTTTGAGGTTGTCGCGCGGGATCACGCTCAGCCCGCGATTGGTCGCCTGCAGCAGCGAGTTGAGGTTCGGCGGAACATACGTGCGGTCCACAGGGATCACGTCGCCGTTTTTCAGCGACGGGCCGTTCCCGGTGCGTGGCAGCAGTTCGACATATTGCTCGCCGACTGCGGACACGCTGTGCACCTGGGCGCTGAGGTCGGCTGGGATGTGGACATCCGAGTCCAACTGGAGCTCCGCCTCGGCGCCGCTACTGGTTAGGCGCACGTCGCGCACCCGGCCCACTTCGACGCCTCGGTAGGTGACGTTGCCGCCCGGATATAGGCCGCCAGCCTCGGGCAGCTGCACCGTCACGGTGTAGCGGTCGACCCCAAAGAACGTCGTCGGGATCTGCATGTAGTTGAAAAACATGATGGTGCCCGCGGTCAGGCTGACCACCGCGAAAACGATCAGCTGGATTTTGATTCGCCTAGTGAGCACGATGTCAGCGCCCCTGGTCGAAGTGGTAGGGAACAACCAGTGGGTTCCCGGGATTGTATGGGCCGCCACCAGTACAGGGGCTGGGCATCTGGCCGATGGTGCGGCCCCACTGCAGTTCCAGCTCGGTCAGATTGCACTCGAACCGGGTACCGGTGAAAAAGGACGCGTCCAGCCGGCTCAGCGTCAGGTCGATGACGGCTGTCAGGTTGGCATAGTCGCCGCGCATCCATTTGCTGAGTGTGCTCGTGGGGAACGGGAAGGTCCCGTAGAAGTCCAGCGCACGGGTCAGCGCCGGCCCGGCATCGGCCAGTGACTGCAGCACCGGGCCGAGATCCCTCAGCTCCTTGACCAGGTTTTCCTTGGTCTTGTTGACTGAGTCAGCGGCAAGTGCGCCGAATCTGCTGACGTCACCGAGCGCATCGGCGAGGGCGGTCCGCTCGTCTTTCAGCACGGTCAATGCGCCCGGTATGGTCTTCAACGCTTTGTCGATCACCGGCTTCTGGTCGGCGAATTGACCAGTTAGGTTGTTCAAGCTTTCCGTTGCGGCGATGATGTCGTCTTTTTGGTCGTTGAGGTACCCGACGAACTTATCGAGTTGCCCGAGCAGGCTCCTCAGGTCCGCCTCGCGGCCGGTGAAAGCAGTGCTTAAAGACTTGGTGATGTCCTGGATCTGCCCTAGGCCGCCGCCGTTGAGCACCAACGAAACCGCGGCCAATGTCCTTTCGGTTGATGGATAGGTGCCCGCTGACGACATCGGAATCATTGACCCGTTTTTGAGCTTGCCTTGAGGCGGGACCCCAGCGGGTGGCGCCAATTCGACGTGCACCGAACCCAGCAGGCTGGTCTGCCCGACCGTGGCGGTCGCGTTGGCGGGCAGGTTGACATCACCGTTGATCGTCATGGTGACCAGTGCATGCCAGTTCTGAAGCTCGATGTTCGTCACCTTGCCGACGGTGACATCGTTGACCCGGACTCGGGAATTCCGTTCCAGATTCTGCACGTCGGGCATCTGCGCTTGGACGGTGTACGAACCCGGCCCACCGCCCTGAGTTCCCGGCAACGGAAACGAGTTCGCCCCGCGGAACCCGCAGCCGGAGAGTGCCGCCACCACTAGTGCCGCCGCCAGCCCTACGGCTGCTCGCGACAAGCGCCCTGATCGGATCACTGTCCACCTCCGGACGGCACCATCATCCCGCGCAGGCCATCGGCCGGGTTGGTGGCTACTGGTTGGGCGGGCGCCGGCGGTGCCGCCGGCGATGGTGGCGAGGGTGGGGACCCCGGTGGGGTGTTTGCCGGCGGCACCGCCCCGCGGGGGAACATAATCGGGCCGCAGCCAGTCCTCGCTATAAGTTATTTCGTTGGGGCGCGCGGTGGTTCCGACGAAAAGGTTCTCGGCCAGCGGCGGGAAGTTGTATTGACGGGTCTTGATGATCGGCGCCAGGGACTGCACACAGAGTTTCGCTGACTCTTTGCCACCGCGCCGCGAGGCCGCCTCTACCGCACTGCAGAGGAATTGGATCGGGTTGGCGAATTGGTTCACCGCCAGCGAACCGGTCAACGCGCCCTGGGCGGGCTGATAGATGTTAAGGAAGTTTTGAAAGGCTGTCGGCGCGACATGCAGAACTTGTTTGACGTCGTCGAGGCTCGCGTTGAGCGCCTGTGACACCGACGCCAGCTTGTCGGAGGTGTCACCCAGGGTCTCCCGGTTATCGGCCACAAAGTTTCGGACGTCATCGGCCACCTCGTTGAGATCGCGAACCGCATTTCCGACCTCATTTGGGTCGTTGGTGAACAGGTTGGTCACCGCGGCCAGATTCTGGTTCAGGTGACGCAGCAGGTCGCTGCTGTCATGCAGCGCGGAGACCAGGATCGACAAGTTCTTCACGGTGGAGAACAGGTCGTTGCTGTGGTCGCCGATCGCCGATATCGCCTGTGACAGCTTGATGAGGGTGTCACGGATATCTGGGCCTTGGCCACGCAAGTTGTCGGCGGCGGTGTTGATAAATGCCCCCAAAGTGCTGGTGCCGCCCGGTTCGGCGGGCTGCAGCGTCTGCGTCAGCTTCTCGAGTTGCTGGCGCAAGTCGTCGTATTCCACCGGAACAGCGGTGCGAACCTGCGGGATTACCGCGCCGGTGGCCATCACCGGACCACCCGTATAGGCGGGTGTCAACTGGATGGATCGAGGTGTCACCAGGGACGGTGACAAGATCACGGCCTTGGCGTCGGCGGGCACCTTGTATTTGCCGTGGTACCAGAAGGTGATCTTGACACGGCTGGGCTGTGGTTCGATCTTCTCGATCTTGCCGACGCGGACGCCGAGAATAACGACGTCATCCCCGTTGTAGAGCCCGGTGCTATCCGCGAAGTAGCCGGTGACAGTGGTGCGGCCAATACCGCTGACCGACCTTACCGCCGTCACGATGCCGCCGATCAGCAACAGGACCAGCGCGAAGGCCAAGCCGATCTTGGCGTTGCGTGAATTCACTGTCCACCGCCCTGAACCGGCTGCGGATTCGGAGGCGCGGGCGGTCCTGGCGGCGGGCCGCCGGGTGGTGGTGCCGGTGGTGGCTCCCGGTACGGGTAGCAGCCGGGACCGGGCAATGCCGCACCGGGCAGACCACACGGATGGTCACTGGGGTTACCCGTGATGGCGTCCGGGATGGTCATGCGCGGTTCCCCGCCCTGGCCGGTCCGCGGGAAGGGTACCGGCAGCGGCGGTGTTCCCGGCTGGCCGACCTCCGGGTCGGCGCGCTGCGTGGGCAGCAGCACGTTCGGATCCAGGCCCAGGTCGGAGAAGGCCGCGTCGATGAACGGTTGGACGAACTGCCCGGGCAACAGGTTAGCGACGTAAGCCTTGTAGAACGGGGCGGCCGACACCGTTTCGCCAAGCCTCAACGAAAAGCTGTTCAGCCCCGTGAGCGCCTTCTGCACGCGTTCTTTGCGGTTGTCGACGATTCCTAATACCTGGTTGAGCCTGTCCAGCGCCGGCTTGAGGGTGTCGCGGTTCTCGGCGATGAAACCCTTTACCTGGCGGGCCACCGCGGAGAGATTGCTGGAGATCTGGTCCAGTGCGCTGCTCTGGCTTTTCAGTTGCGCCAAAAGGGCGTTGGTGTTGGCGACCAGGTTGACGACTTCGTCGCTGCGTTCGGCGAGCACCTTCGTCGCTTTGTTGGCGTTACTCAACAGGTTTCGCAGCTGGGCGTCGCGTTGGTCCAGTGTCTGGGAGAACCTCGCCAGCCCCTGCACCGCCGCCTTCAGGTCGGGTGGGGTATCGGCGAAGGTGTCGGACAGCACGGCCAGCGAGTTGGATAGTTGGTCGGTATTCAACCCGCTGATGGTTGTCGTGAGATCGCCCAGCGCGTCAGGCAATTGATAGGCCGGCCTGGTCCGGTCGAGCGGTATGGGACCGGTCAGTTTTCCGTCTCCGCGTGGAGTGACCTCGAGGACCTTGCTGCCGAGTAAGGTCTTCAATTTAATTGCTGCCTCGGTGCGATCACCGAGCCGCACGTCGCCGGCGACATGGAACTTAACCAGCACCCGCGGTCCGTCCAGCTCGACGCTCGAGACTTGACCTACCCGGAAACCCGACACCTGAACAGCGTTGCCGGGCGCCAGGCCGCCGGCCTCGGCGAAATACGCCGAGTAGGTCTTGCCTGTGTTGAAGAACGGCAGCTTGTCGTAGTTCAGCGATATCAGCATGAGAGCAAAGGTGATGCCGAGTCCGATGGCGCCAATGCGGAGCGGGTTACGTTCGGAAAAGGATTTCATCGCGGCGTGCACCTCCCGGTGGACTGGCCGACGACCTTGATATACACCGGTTGGCCCCCTTTGCCGTTGACCTTCAGCACGACATCGCACAGATAGAAGCTGAACCAGTCACCAGTTAGGCCCTGTCGATTGAGGATTTTGAATGCATCGGGCCAGGCGTTGAGATAGTTGTCGAAGAAATCGCGATCGGCGAGCACGGTTTCGGCGGTCCGATTCGTCTCAGCCACAACCTTTTTCAGCGGCGGGCGGGCCTGCGACAACAGATCGGCGATCGACCCTGCAGCCGCGTTGGCGTATGCCACCCCGTTGCTGATGTCCTGCTTGCGGGCCTCGAGGCCTGCGACCAGTTCAGATAGTGAGTCGACCGCCTTGGCGAACTGCTTGCTCTGCCCGCTGAGCGAACCGAGCAGGGAGTTCAAGTTGGTGACGACTTGACCGATCAGTTGATCCCGGTCGGCCAGCGTGTTTGTGAGGGCCGCAGCCTGGGTGAGAAATGAACCAATCGTGCCGCCCTGACCCTGAAAGGCCGCGATCAGTTGGCCGGTCAGCTTGTTCACTTGGTCAGGGTCGAGCGCGCGGAACAGCGGCCGGAAACCACCGATCAGCGCGTCGAGGTCCAGCGCCGGCTCGGTGCGGCTCAGTGGAATGGTTCCTCCCGGATGAAGTCTGTTTACTCCCCCGGCGCCCTCCTCAAGTGCCACGTATCTGCCCCCGATGAGGTCCGCGAAGCGGATGGCGGCCCTGGCGCCCTCGGTGAGGATTACCGAGTTAGCGGCGGAGAACTCCACGACCACGGTCGAATCGGGCTGGATGGTGATGTTTTTGACCTTGCCGACCTCGACGCCGGCGACGCGGACGAAATTCCCACCTTCTAGCCCGGACACGTTCGCGAAAACGGCCCGATAGCTCTGTTCCGACTGAAAGCGCAATTGGCCGAAGACGGCGACCAGCGCAAACGCGCCGACCAGGCACACGACCAAGTAGATGGCGAGGCGCCACGTGACGCCTACCAAATTCTCTCGCATATCTGCCTTCCTCTAATGGCTTCTCTTGCCTCTCGCCTTCGGCCGTCAAGGCTCAGGGGGCTGGCGGCGGCGGTACGCATTGCTGATTGAGTACTCCGCAAGTTGCTTGCACGCCGGCCGGCACTGGCGGCACGAACGGTTCGGAACCCGCCGGCGGAGGGCCGGGTTCTCGCGGCCTGCCCGGCGGCGGCGCCGGCGGCAGACCGGGATACAGCGGTGTTCCGTCCGGGGCGTATAGCTGCGCACCGTAGGGGGGTGCTCCCGGGTACGGGATGGGACCAGGCGCCGGACCCGCCGGATGGCGGATGCTGGGCGGTTGTGGGGTTCCCCTGGTGACGGGGAAGTAGTCGACGTAACCCGGGAAGCCGATACCGGGGTTGGGTCGCACATCTACTCCGGTGCCCCACCCAGAATCCGTGACGAGGTAGCGCTGCGGCCAGTTCTTGGCAACATCGGGCAGCGAGCCGCATCCCGGCTCGCCGCCGGGGCCGCCCTTGATGTCGGTGACCGGCAGATTGTCCGGATAGCGGTATGCGTCCTTGCCCAGCAGCAGCGCGACATCCAGGATCTCCGAGTATCCATTGCTGCCGCCGGAAGAATTCAGTGCGCCGAAATCGAGGGCGTTTTTCCCGCCGACCAGCGTGCAGGTCAGCTCCGGGTTGTACTTCATCAGTAGGCGCGTGGTGGACTCCAGCAGATTGATGCCATGCACGAAGTTGTCTTTGTTGGGCCCGATCAGATTGGTCCCGGCGCGGGAGAGCCCGCTGACGTCGAGCAGCAATGAGTCGAGTTGTTTTGCGTTGTCGGTGATGGTGGTGCTGGTGGTGCTGACGGCACCCAGCACCGTCACGATGTTGCTTGCTGCCGCGCCGTAAGTGTCACTGAAGCCTTTGAGGGCGCGGTAGTCGGCACGGATCGTCTCACTGCGCGGATTGATCGCCATCAGGACCTGGTTGAGATCGGTGGTGGCCTCGCCGATCGCTTCACCCTTACCGCGAAATCCGTCGGCGAACGCGGTGAGCACCGCGTTCAATTTCGGGACGTCCACCTGGTTCAGCACAGCAACGAGGTTCTGGAACACAGTGTTTACCTCGACACTCACATTTCCGGATTTCACCACTGCCCCGGCCGCCAGCCGTCGCGCGCTCGGCTGGGCCGGCGCTAGCAGTTCGACGTCCTTGGCGCCGAACGCCGTGGGGGCGGTGATTTCGGCGGTGACGTTGGCCGGAATGTATTTGAGTTGCTCCGGGTAGAGCTCCAATTGCAACTTCACTGGATCGCCCGGCTGGATTGACGCGACCCGGCCGACCTGGACCCCACGCATCTTCACTTTGGCGCCGGGCTCCATCACCAGTCCCGCCCGGTCAGACGCCAGCGTCACCCGAGCGTAGGGCCTGAAGTCCCTGTTGAAGGCGCCGACCGTCAGCGCGATCAGCGCGGCGATCGACGCCAAGAGGACAAATGTCCAGATCGCCGGGTGCAGGCCCGCCTCGCGCCGTTTGCTCTTCATCGCCGCTACCCGGACAGGTGGAAGTTGCCGGAAACACCGTAGGCGGCCAGCGCCACCGCCAACGTCACCGCCACCGCCACGATCAGTGACGTGCGCACAGCACGACCGACCGCCTCACCGACGCCCGCCGGCCCGCCCGAGGCGTTGAAACCGTAATAGGTGTGCACCAGCATGATCGTTACCGCAGAGGCGATCACTTGCATCAACGACCAAATGAGGTCTGTTGGTTGCAGATAAGTGTGGAAATAGTGGTCATATACGCCCGGAGGCTGTCCGTAGATTAAGATCACTAGCATGCGCGTGGCCAGAAATCCCGACAGCGCCGCCATACACCACAGCGGAACGACGACAACTACGCCCGCCAACACCCGAGTCGAGGCCAGGTAGGCGATCGTGCGGATGCCCATCACCTCGAGCGCGTCGATCTCCTCGTTGATCCGCATGGCGCCCAGCTGTGCGGTGGCACCGGCGCCAATTGTGGCAGCCAAGCCGATATCGGCGATCAGCGGCGAGCTGATACGGGTGTTGATGTAGGCGGACGCGAAACCGCTCAATGCCTGCACCCCGACATCGGATAACGATCGGTATAGCTGGATGCCGACGAGTCCCCCAGTTGACATCGTCAAGGTGGTGACGATTACCACGGTGCCGCCGATGATGGCCAGAGCGCCCACGCCCAAACTCATGTTGGCGATCAGGCGCAGCGTCTCCACCTTGTAGCGGGCCATAGCCTCCCAGACCAAGCCGAGGGCTTTGACGTAGAACGCGGTCTGGCTTCCGAGCCGGTTCCATCCGTCAGCAAAACCGCGCACGCCCTTCGCCAGCCGCGGCAGCCGATGTGCCGCTGGGATGGCGGTCACGTCGTCGCCTTCGTTGTAACAGCGGTCAGCACCACATTGATCACGAACAACGCCATAAAGGTGTACACCACGGTTTCGTTCACCGCGTTGCCGACGCCTTGCGGACCGCCGCCCACGCTAACGCCCTTGTAGCAAGCAATGAAACCGGCAACTAGGCCGAACAGCAGCGCCTTGGCGAAGGCGATGACCACGTCGGTCAGGCCAACGAGCAGGGTAAGACTCGCCATGTAAGAGCCCGGGTTGATGTGCTGAAAGTAGACCGAGAACAAATATTCGGTTACCAAGCCCACGATGGTGATGATGGCGTTCAATACCAACCCGTTGAGCCCCAACGCCAGCACCCTGGGCACCAGAAGCCGTTGCACCGGGTTGATCCCCATCACGCGCATGGCGTCGACTTCTTCGCGGATGGTGCGAGCGCCTAGGTCGGCACACATTGCGGTAGCGCCGGTACCGGCGACTACCAACACCGCCGTTATCGGACCGAGGTAGACCACGGCGGCCAGCGCAGAGCCAGTTCCCGAGGCGTCGGCAGCGCCGATTTCGACGAGCAGGACGTTGATGATGAACACGGCGAGGGTGTTGAACGGGATCGCCAAGAAGACGGCGGGGGCGCTCGACACCCGGGCCACGAACCACGCCTGATGGATGAACTCACGCCAGGCGAAGGGTGGACGGACCACCTGCGCCAAGATCTCGAGCGACAACGCGAAGAAGCTGCCGATCTCGCGCAACGGCTTGCCAGCAGAGGCCTTCCAGGCAGGAGCGCCCGGGGACGCCTCAGCTGGCGCCGGCACGCCGACAGAGGCAGTAATAGGTTCTGTGTCCGCCGCCACCACTAGCACACTCGTTTGTAACCAGTCAGAGCCGACATTAGACGATGAATCCTCCCCGCAGCGGTATGACGTGCTGCTTGCCTTTCGAGCGGTGTGGCCCAGAGCACAGCGGGACGCTACACCATTACATTAAGGCAAAGCAACATCGACAAACATTCATTTCGGACAAACCCGCTTAGCGGCGTCCGTGCATCGGTGGCGGTTTGCTGCAACTTCCGACAATTTTTGCCGAGATGTCGCAATACCCGCGCTCGCAGCGCCGCCGCCGGCTGGGTTGCCACACCTCGCCAAGCGGCATAGTACCTACTAGATGCCGTAGTGATCGTGCGAGATGGCTGATCGTACGCGTCCAACCGGCCGGGCGGCCGATGTGCCAGGCGCACGCGCATCGCGACCAGTCCGACGTCAGAAAGTTTGCTATTGGCTGGCTAATTACGGTATTAATTACAAATTCTGCTTCATAGGTGGAACTATGATATCCCCGAATATATTTGTGATTAACACCCTCACAGGTTTATGAGCGGGACGCTAAGTACGGGCTCTTGCAATGAGCCTAGATGCGTCGCTCGCTGGTCTTATCGCGTAGCTCGAAATAGTTGAAATAATATAGCGGTCGTGACGTAAATCAGGCCAGAGAAGCGGCGATGCATCCCTTGCATCTCCACCGTGACAGCCCGCCGCTGAGCCGGATTGAGTGCACACCGGCCCGTCTCCAGCGTCGTTATCGCTGAGACGCCCGCGGGGTGCGCCGATCCATCGGCAGGGCCCTGACCTGCGCTTACGCACAACGGTGGGCTACGACTTTCTAGCGACAGCGCGAGCTTTACTCCTCCTAGTGCGCCAAACCTGGTCATGCGGGGCATACCACCATCGATCGACACCGCCCCCCGCAGCCGTGAGAATTAATCGCTGATTACGACTAAGCGGCCTCAGGCCTGAGGAATACTCTGTCGCGCGGAGGACGGTGAGCCAGCGCACAAAAGCGGCAGACCGAAGTGATGGGTAAAGCTAAATAGTTATCTATATATCGGTTTGTATCGTTAACGCATTTTAGAGGCCATTGCTGGAGAATCTCGAGCGGACTCTGCACTGCTGAGCCGCGGTGAGTCAGGTGCGGTGCCTACAGTTGCTACCCGGTTAACTGACCGGGTATAGCCTCGCTCAGCTGATGCGGCCTTGCCCTCATCGCCGGATTCCCGGGCAGGCGCTCGAGGCCGGTGAGCGTCGCCTGCCAGGAACCGGCGGCGGCGCCGCCGCGAGTCACCGCCGACCTCTCGCGGCGCAGCTAATCCGTCACCAGTCCTGGCCGGGCCGTTCGCATGGGTCACCGGCACACCACCGAGGCCGTAGTGTGCTGGTGTGAGAGCCCACTCCAGAGGCCGTCGCGCGAGGCCGGCCGGAGCCGACTCCCCGGCAGACGATGAGGCGCGCGAACGGTTGCTGACCGCGGCCGACTCCTGCTACTCGGATAAGGGGCCTGTCCGTACCCGGATGGGCGACATCGCCCGGCGCGCAGGCGTGCACCGGTCGACCGTGTACTACTACTTCCCGAGCAAGGATGCTCTGCTGGCCGCCTCCTTCATGCGAGTGCTCACTGTTACCCTGCACGCCGTCGAACAATGTTGGCAGACTGACGAGCCCTTTCTGGTTCAGCTCGTCGCCGCATGCATGCGGGGAATCGACATCGCCCGTGACTCACCGGTAATGCGATCACTAGTTGACGACCACCAAGCCGTCGGTGCTGCCTATCACGCCGCCGAAGGCTCCGAGTTGTGGCGAGCCAAACTCGCCGACGCGCTGGTGCGGCGCCTCGAGGCTGCTGCCGCTGCTGGCGATATCCGCCGAGATGTTCCGGCCGGCACCCTCGCCCGCTGGATCGTCCGCGTCACCTTCAGCCTCACCGCTGAACCCGCCGAGCCCGACGACGGTGGTGACGAGGGCGTGCTGCGAAACTTGCTCGTCGCCTCGCTCACCCCTCGGCGATAGCCCTCGGTGATATCAAGTCACGGAATGCGGCTAACCCTTCAACATTGTTGTCCTCGTTAAGACGACGAACCCGGCGACCATGACCACACCAAAGTCGGATACGGTTGCTTTACCTAGCTGGCCGCTCGCCGTGCTGAGTAAGCTGAGGTGAGCCCTCTGAAGTGATCCAGTTGTTTGTGGGACTCTGTTGCCCGAGGATTCGGGTAGGAAGAATCACCGACGACATGGCATCGAACAAGCGCCGGCGGCATACGCCGGATCAGATCATCCGCAAGCTCGCCGAGGGCAACAAGCTGTTGGCCGCGGGCCAGGAACTGGCTGAGGTGTGCCGGCATCTGGAAGTCGCGGAGTCGACTTGGCATCGCTGGTTGGCCCAGTACGGCGGTATGAAGGCCAACGACGCTAAGCGGCTCAAGGAGCTCGAGGCCGAGAACGCTCGCCTCAAGAAGATGGTCGCCAATCAGGCCCTGGACATCGACATGCTCAAGGAGATCGGGTCGGGAAACTTCTGACGCCGAACCGCAAACGCCGCGCAGCAGTAATGCTGCGCGAGCGGTTCGGGGTGTCTGAGCGCCGCGCCTGCACGGTGGTGGGCATTCACCGCTCCACGATGCGGCTGACGTCGCCGCCGATGACGACCGAAGAGGTCGAGTTGCGGGGGTGGCTGCGCCGGTTCTCCACCGACCGGCCGCGGTGGGGTTGGCGCCGAGCAGCGAAGATGGCCCGCCGTGCTGGCTGGCATGCCAACGACAAGCGCGTCCGCCGACTGTGGCGCGAAGAAGGCCTGCGAGTCCCGCAGCGGCGCCGCAAGAAGCGGTTGACCGGTATCGGCGTCGCGGTGGGCGCGATGTCACCGATCCGCCCGAACGTGATCTGGGCGATGGACTTCCAATTCGATACCACCGCTGACGGGCGCACTCTCAAGCTGCTCAACATCATCGACGAGTTCACCCGCGAAGCCCTGGCCATCGAGGTCGACCGCAGCATCAACACCGATGATGTCGTCGCTGTGCTTGACCGGCTCGCAGGTGCCCGCGGGGTACCGGCGTATGTCCGTTTCGACAACGGGCCCGAGTTCGTCGCCCACGCTGTGAGCGACTGGTGCCGATTCAACAGTGCTGGATCGCTTTTCATCGATCCCGGCTCACCGCGGCAGAACGCCTGGGTCGAATCGTTCAACGCCCGCCTGCGTGACGAACTGCTCAACGCCTGGCGCTTCGACTCCCTATTGGAAGCCCAAGTCATCATCGAAGGCTGGAGGATCGACTACAACACCAACCGACCCCACACCCACGGCGAACTCACCCCGAGCGAATACGCCCTACAGTGGACCACGACCCATCAACCCCAAGCCGCATAGCGACTGGACCACCAACCGGGGCCCTCTCAAAGCTGCCGCCGAGGGTCGAGCTGCTCTTAATGCGGAGTCGGGAAGACAGCGAGATGAAATGAAGGTGAGCTCGTGAAGAAGCGGTTCCGCAATGCGTCCGCGATCGTTTTGGTGGCAGCCAGTGTGGGGGCATGCTCACCGTCTCGCGCGGCCGAACCTGCGCCCGGTACATTGCTCCCGGGAACCGCGCAGGTAACGATCAACGGCCATGTGCTTCCAGAGAGCCACGCGGTGAAGTGCGTACCGATGGGATCGCTAACTACGGCTACTACCGGTGACACTGCGGCAGGCACCAGCATGTTCGTGTCCAACGAGGGTCTTTTGACCGCCAAAACGATCAACATCAACAATCTGGATGGGTTCACCGGCAGCTACGCCGAACACCTCCAGGGCGCCGCCGAGGTAACCCTGCACGGATACACCTACACGATCCGCGGACGGGCCGAGGGCTTTAACACCGATAACCCCAGCTTGAGGTCAACCGACGCTTTCACCATCAAAGTCGCCTGTTAACGCGACCAGCTATCTTTGGCCGAACTACGTTGACTGCGCGGCCTTTGATGCGGGTTCGCTAACGATGGACGAATCCCGCTCTACTCCGGAGGATTGCCCGGCGGCGGGTACACCCCCCTGAGGATCCACGGGAACCAGTTGAGACCGAACTCGAGTTCGTCGCTGGCGTCATAGTCGGGACTGGGATCCAGCGGAATATTCTGTCCGTCGGTATTTAGTGGTGTTGCTCCCCGCCCCGAGGGATCGCCTTGTGGCTGTCCGTATAGCGCAACCACAACGGTCCGATCCGGACTGTTCAACGACCACACCCCCATCTGGCTGTTCGCACAGCTGGACATGATCTTGAAATAGTCGGGGTTGTGATACCACCGGTTGATCAAGTCATTGCCGCTGATCGCGATTGACCGGTTGATCGCCACCGTCTCTGCCACCGGGCCATGGAAACCAGCCGCATTGGCGCGGTCTTGCGGGCTAGACCCGTCCGAACCGATATCACCATCGAGGGCGCGGTTGTTCAGCAGATCCTCGGCGTGCCGCTGCGCAGCGGCTTGCAGTTGGGGGCTGATTCTCACGTCGTTAATGCAGCCAGCTTGATGCTGCACGGTGAAGACGTTGGCGACGACACCGTCATTGAGTCGCTTGTTGTTCGGTATGAGCGTGTTGTTGTCATTATCCGCATGCGCGACGGGAATGCTCAATAGAGCGCCGGCCACAGCCACGAAGGCGGGCAGACGCTGCGGCCAATGCTGCATATCCAACTTCTCCTTGTTAGCCACCAAACGGTGGTCGGCGGTGCCGGGCGGCGGACGCTCTGCCACAGGGCTGGCCTGGCCGGTTGGATCGACTGGAACCTAGTCAATGCAAGGCCGAAATGAGTCTGACATGGATGTAGGCTACCCACGGCGCCGCGAAGTCGTCTAGAGGTTTTATTACTTAAATGAATATATATTTAGGCGGCTGTTCAGGCCTGTCGCGATCCCGATTGGCGAGGCGGGCTCAACGATGTAGCCATTACGTCGACGAGCGCGTCATGATCGGCCCGGGCGGCACGGCGCGAACCCCAGCCCGCAGTTACCTACTACCGTGGCGGTCACTCCATGTGAAAACGACGCGTTGAGCCGATCCGGCCAGATCGCCTGGGCCGTCGTAGTGGGTATGCAGAAACGATCGCAGCCCCAACCCCGAAGCAGGACAGTGCGTCGGCAACGATCTCGTCTCCTGTCACCGGCACGTTCGGATGCACGGTGTTCGACGTCGCACCGTTGATCGCACCCTCGATGATGACCGGTTCGCTCGCTGCTGCTCCTGCGTTGGAGTGTGAAATCTGCTGGAATGGTATGAAAGTGGTTGCCTGTCAAGGCTATTTCATGGTGGGGATGCTGAACTCGTCGCCGTCTTTGATGACCGACGGCCATCGCTGGGTGATGGTCTCGGTCTTCGTGTTGACACCGACCATGCCGACCTGCACGCGGGAGACGAAGTCGCGGGCCGCGTCGCCGTCGCGGGTGAAAACCGCGACGCCTTTGCCGTATTCGTGCTCGGACGGCAGCCGCAGGGCCTCCTCGTAGTCGTGCGCGCGCACGATGCACAACACCGGCCCGAAGATCTCGTCGGTGTAGATCGACATGTCCGGGGTGACGTGGTCGAACAGGGTGGGGCCGATGAAGAAGCCGCCTTCCAGGCTGACATCATCGAAAGTCAGGTCATCGCTGACGCGTTCGCGTCCATCGACCACGGCTTCGGCGCCTGCCGCAATGCCTTGACCGATGTAGTCCTTCACCCGCGCTAACGCCGCCGACGTGATCAGTGGCCCGTAATCGGCCTTTGGGTCGAGGCTATGGCCGACGCGCAGATTGTTGATCCGTTCGACTAGCCTGGCGCGCAACCGATCCGCGGCCTGTTCGCCGACCGGGACGGCGACGCTAATGGCCATGCACCGCTCACCCGCGCTGCCGTACCCGGCACCGATCAGTGCGTCGACGGCCTGGTTGAGGTCGGCGTCGGGCATCACGATCATGTGATTCTCGGCTCCGCCGAAGCACTGTGCACGCTTACCCTTGGCGGCGGCGGTCGAGTAGATGTCTGGGCGATGTCGGAGCTGCCGACGAACCCGACTACCTTAATGCTCGAGTGGTTCACGATGGCGTCGACGGCCTCCTTATCGCCGTGTAGCACCTGGAAGACGCCCTTGGGCAGTCCCGCTCCGGACCGAGCTCGGCCAGCCTCACGGCGATGGACGGGTCCCGTTCGCTGGGGCTCGGTGTAGCCCAAGCAAATCAGATCCTCACCCACGGCGACGACCTGGTCCTGCCAAGATTCATGCCGGCGGTGCGATCGCGGTGGTCGCGTCCAATGCCGCCATTGGGTGGCAAAAGGAGCTGAAGCAGCTGATGGAACTGGTGTCCACCGACGGGTTCGATGAGGGCAAGCGGTGGTGCCTGGCCAATGACGAGATGGGAGCGGTCGGTGCATACCTATTTTCCAAGAAGTCGATCAAGGCCCTGGGTTGCGTCCCGGGCCGCCATGCTGATCACCGATGGCATCCCGCTCAACTGCATCAACCCCGGCCCCACCGACACCGCGGCGCTGCCCTATTTCGTGGAATTCGCCGGGCAGAACATCATTGACGCCTTCGTCAGGCCGATCCGTCGGCGCTCAACCGCCGAGGAACAGGCGTGGCTCTGATCTTCCTTAACAGCCCCCGATCGAGCTACATCAACGGCGAAGCATTGGTTACCGGTGGCGGATTCTTCGGCGCGGTGCAGTGCGGTCAACTCGACCTCGGCAAGATGTTCGACACCCCAGACATCAGCGTAATCGGAGCTTGTCGGCTACTCGACTCTTCCCCGGAGCGCAGCGCCGCACGTCGCCTTGACGAAGCCTGTCCACCACAATCGTGCCCTGGGGCGCCGATGGCTAATGCAACGAACTGTGATTAGCGATGGACCGGATGCGGTCAAAACCTCGACTCGTCACAGCCGTTCAGCGCGGCAGTCCGAGCCTTCACTTCGCATGGTTCGGGGATTATCCCGCGTCGGAGAAGCTCCGATAATGACCAACTACGTCGCCGACCGGACCTCGTCATTCGCTACTTCCCGACTAGCAGGACCCGGGTGTCGGTGCCACCGCGCGGGCGGCCGCGGCCCCTAAATAGGTGCGCAGCTTGTTCCACGGCTGAGGCGCTCACCTTCGGTGCGGTGGACCCGCCATAGCGCGCCGGTGTAGTCGGCAATTTGGTGGGTTCCCTGCTGAGGTGTTCGGGGGGCCATTCGTGGCGCCTTCAGTGGGCCGTAGGTTCACCAGCGCCCGAGGTCGGCGATGAATCCGGCAACTAATGCCGGGTCGCCGCCGCCGGCTAGGTGCTCGATCGCGGTGCGGTCGTCGAAGTCGGGCTGCGGGGTGTGCATGAATATATCCAGAACCACGGGGGTGATGCCCCGTGGTATCGCGCGCACGATCGCGTCCAAGCCTGGCAGCAGTTCGTCACCTAGGAACTGCCAGCGCGGGATGCGTCGGCTTCCTTGAAGATCGAAGGCCCATAACGCATTTCCAGTGATGCGCCGCGCCACCCGGGAGCGGTCGACGCCGAGCATCGCGGCGGCTTCCTTGATGCTGACCGATCCTGAGAGCGCGCTGCTGAGTTGGCGCACCGCAATGCGGGCGCGGGTCCGACGTTCGTCATCGGCCGACCAGGCGTCGATCACGGATGCTGCCTGGGGTTCGACGCGCATGCGCAGGAAATCCACTTCTGTCGCCGACAGGGTGGTTGCCCAGGGGATGGCCGCAAACGCGGAGTCCAGCTCGTCCAGGACCTCGTCGACGGTCAGATCAATCTGATGTTTAGCCAACAGCGCACCAAGCACGCGACCCGTCGACCCATCCATCCTGCACAGGGTAGCGCGGCGATGCGGGGATATGCGTGGATGTACGTTGATGCGATCGGACGATGCATGTCCGGGTCCTACCTGAGCCGTCACAGCCTCGTACGTAATCCCGCGTTGGGATTTACATGTCCAGGCTGCTCACCGTCTGGCGCTACGTCGACAGCGGCGAGCGCTGCCGGTGCGCATGTCACCCGCGGCTACCCGAAACCGACCTGCACGACCACGGATTCGCCTGCCCCTGTGCCCGCACCCGCGAGGACCGCCGCCGCACCTGGCACGAATGGCACAACGACATCAAAGCGTTTTGGGAATCGCCGGAGGACCAACGAATCAGGGCCGAGGAGCAAGCCGCGGAAGCTGACCTGCAATCCTGGCTGGCGGTCCAACAGGGTGCCATCGTAAGTAGCCATGGCCGGCTTGGTCCCTGAACAGTGGGACGGCGAAGTAGACGGGCACAGCTTCTACTTCCGCGAGCGCCACGGCGAATGGCGCATCGAACTTGACCTTCGCCCCAGCGGCCACTTCGCCCGCACACTCGCCGGCACCAACAGCGACGGCACACCCCAATACGGGGAAAAGGAGCTAGACGAGGGCGACATCATCGCCCTGCGCCTACGAACCAACGGTCTGTGTGCGTCCTCGACGTGTCTCCGCGAAGCGACCACCGTGGGTTCGCTTTTTGCCCACGTCGATGATCACAGTCGTTAATAATCATCAGTACAGTCCAAATCAGTTGAACAACCTCAAGATGACGCACCGCCCACAGGGTACGAAACCTGAGGGGAAACGCACATCGGCGCTCCCTCGGTCATCGCCGTGGATTGGCGGGTGCCACAGGCCATACAGCAGCTGATCTCGGCGCCGAGCAGCGCTTCGATCGATGACAGATCGCCCACAGCTCTTCAATGGCATGCCCCATGCTGAACACTATTGGCAGGAGCCCTCTCGCGTCGCCGGTCTGGTTACCGGCCGGTGCGCCCGGAGGGAATCGAACCCCGACCCGCTACTTAAAAGGAAGCTGCTCTGCCGACTGAGCTACGGACGCCTGAAGTAGTACGCATGCGGCAGCGCGATTTTCGCTGGCGCATCTCAGGCTCCTTCCGACTCTTGTTCGGTGAGTCCACCTTCGATATTTTACCCGATTTGGTTCTGCCGCGGGCCTATGTCGGGTAAGGGCAGCGGCTGATACCACGCTGCAGCGCGGGACGGTTGGCGGCTAACTGGTTTATGAGGCGCGAAGTAGCCGCCCAGCGCCATCGCTGATGTCAGCCGGTGAGCGGCGCGGCCGAAAGACACCTTCGGGCGGTCCCCAGAGTGGCAATCACTTCGTCCCATT
This sequence comes from Mycobacterium ahvazicum, assembly GCF_900176255.2. Classification (GTDB taxonomy): domain Bacteria; phylum Actinomycetota; class Actinomycetes; order Mycobacteriales; family Mycobacteriaceae; genus Mycobacterium; species Mycobacterium ahvazicum. The sequence continues at coordinate 148,111 of NZ_FXEG02000006.1, read as the reverse complement.
CGCGGACTTGAGGGTTCTTTCCTAACTGCTTGAATAACGCGCGCGATCACCAAGGACGACATGTGACACCAACGGCGGCAGGAGATTTCGAATCAGAATTTGATCGACCCCGATTCTTTAGACCTGAGGCAGCAGCTCGCGGGTTGGCCGCCCGGCGTGCTGCCCCGGCGCCAGACTCAGCCCTTCGGGGGGTACGGGTGTTTTTCCGACGGTATCCGCATTCCGAATCTGGTTATTGTCTTTGCGGTGGTCTCGCACCTCGCCGCCCCCGCTGCGTTCGGCAAGACGTCGCGCGGCGTCGTGCTCCTCCCGCCTGGGCGCCGTTAACAGTGGCATACATGTTCTCGCTGGCCGCAGTGCCATCGCAGATTCGCTCGGGTGTCGGGTACCGCGACCCGCCGCAGTGGCTTCTGCGGGTCAATAAATCCGGCGAACATGTGGTCTTCGCTTCCCTAGAGGTACATCCCTTCCGGTATCGCGGCACGGTAGCGTCCGTTGCCTACCTCCGCCAAAAGCGTTGCGGTGCTGACGCGTCCGTCGCGGCCCGCGAGCACGGCACGGCGCACGATCTCGCGGATGTCGCTGCCGCTGGTGCGCTCGGGAAGCGCCGCCACCACGCCCGCACAGTCGACCGCGTGGCCGCCAGGTAGATCGCGGATCAGGGCCGCCAGAATCCGGGCAGCATCGGTGGAGTTGGGGTAGCCGACTTCGACGATGGAGTCGAACCGCCCGGTGCGGATGGCCGCCTGGTCCAAGGTGGCTGCGTCGTTGGTGGACGCCAGCGCCAGGATGCGGGCGTCGGGCTGGATGTCCATGGCCTGCAACAATTCCGACAACCCGGCACCGCCGGTACTGCGGTCTTTGCACCACAGGTCAATGTCTTCGAGCACGAGCAGCACCGGGCCGCCGAGGCGCTGGGCTTCCTCCACGACGGCGCTGAGCAGCTGGGTACCAGCTTTGGCGTCGACGTAGATGACAGTGAATTGCCCGACGACCTCTTGGGCCACGACGGCGCTCACGGCCGACTTCCCGGCGCCTGGCGGGCCGCACAGCAGCACACCACGGCGCGCACCCAGCCTGTGGGCGTTGAGCAGGTCGTGGCGGTCGCGCACCGCGCGGACGCCGAGATCAATCTCAGTCCAGACCTGGTCGGCGACAATGACGTTCTCTCGGGTTGCGGTCGAGGGCAAGTCGATGACGGTCAAGGTCAGTCCGGCGGTGTGGGTGGCGCGCACCGCGTGGCCTCGGTAGGGGTTGAGATCGTTGGCGCGTTCAGCGAGCCGGTCCAGCAGCACGCGGGCGCGGTCCTGGTGGCCCGGCGCCACGTAGGCGCTCACACCGACCGACCGCAGCATGCTTTGCCGTCCCTGCAGGGCGATCACACACCCGACGTCGTCGAGCAGCGTCCCGGCGGGAAAATACACCCGCAAACATAGCGGGTGGCGGTAATCCTGACCTCCGATCCGGGTCTGCGTCCACTTCGGCGGGTCGGCGTACTCACCGGGGCCGACCTCGCAAGCCTGCGCATACTTATCGATCCACCCGGCCAGCGCCAGCGCGAAGGTGACCCACGACAACGGGTTAAGGCTGCGTTCCTCATCGACCAGTTCCCCGCAGCCCGCCACTCCCAGGCATCGGGCGGTGAACTGGTCGGCGTTCTCCGGTTTCTCGGCGCCATGGTGCTCGGCGACGCCGACCAGCAGCTCGCCCAGGGCACGCAGCGCGGGCCGCACACCACCGTCGACGCTCTCCAGCCACGTGTTGACATCGGTAAGGGGTCGCCGATGAGCCCCCGCGCGGTAGGCCGGGTCGGCGGTCAGGTCGCTCAGTTCGTCCTCTGTTCGGTTCATTGCCTCATTTGTCATCATCGGGAAAAGAGCAGCCGAACAGAATCGCACCCTGCCGGGTCTGTAGTCAACATTGTTTTTCAGCAAGCGCTGAGTCAGCTTGCCGCGATGGTCGGTCCGCTGCACTGACCAAGAGAATTGAGGCGACACCACGGTGCGCTCATGCCATCCTCGAGGGCGTGGATGAGGAACCCGCGGAGCTCTATGTCACCGACTTCTCCAACGTTCCCGGCGCCGACGAGTACCGGGAGGCGCTCGAGCGTGCCCGCACCGAGGCGCGCCGCCGTTACCGCGATCACCTGACGACGGTGTTCGACCTGCACGGTGCCCTCAACCCGTAGTGCTCGCCAACGTGGCCCTCGATGCGCTCACCGTCTGGCGCTACGTCGATAGCGGCGAGCGCTGCCGGTGCGGGTGTCACGCGCGCGGCTACCCGAATCTGACCTGCACGACTACGGATTCGCCTGCACCTGTGCCCGCACCCGCGAGGATCGCCGCCGCTCCTGGCACGAATGGCTCAACGACATCAAAGCGTTTTGGGAATTGCCGGAGGGACAAGAGATCCGGGCCGACGAGCAAGCCGCTGAAGCCGACCTGCAGGCCTGGCTGGCGGTCCAACAGGGTGTCACCGTGGGTAGCCAGTCGGCTTGGTCCCTGAGCAGTGGGATGGAGAAGTCGACGGGCACAGCTTCTACTTCCGCGAGCGCCACGGCGAATGGCGCATCGAGCTCGACCTTCGGCCCAGCGGCCGCTTCGCCCGCACGCTCGCCGGCACCAACAGCGACGGCACACCCCAATACGGGCAAAAAGAGCTAGACGAGGGAGACATCATCGCCCACGGCACCATCGATGACGACGCCTATGGCACCACACTTGTTGAGCGGGCACAGTTCATCGTCGACACCATCCGAATCCACCTCGCCCGCAAGCAATGCACGCTGCACAAAGACGATCTGTCATCGATCGAGGCACTGTTCGGCGCCGAGATCAAGTGGTGTCCCGCCTGTGGAAAGCGCCTTTCCAACCGGTGACTGCGCGGCCGCCGGACAGGGTCGCAAGCGACTACGTGTCGCTGCGCCGAAACCGCCGCGATGAGGTCACATTTGGCAGATTCGCGGGATCAGTAGCCGAACCGCCGCGCCTCAATATCTTCGAGATCCGCGGCGAGGCGGTCTTTATGGTCGTAAGCCCTTAACTCTCCATCGATTAGTGCCACCCGGTACGGCGCGCCGCTGTCCAGGTTGTCGTCCGCTGCAGCAATCAGATAGGTCACCTCGTGGCCACGATTCGCCGCAGAAGCCGGCCAGTCATAGACGTCGCCTGCCCAACCACGTTCGACCAGCATCCAGCCACGGTCAATCAACAGTTTGTCAAGGTTTGCATCGACGGCCCGGCGATCGTCGCAAGTCCTTGGGTGAGCCTGGCAACCCGCCCCATTCCGCCCGAGCTGGCGCGCTCTGCGCCGCGCGGCTTTGCGTCGGCGATTCGCTGTTTTCACAATCTACTGTCCGCCGCCGACCCCATACCGTCGCCTTCTGTGTCTTCCCCGAGTCGAGCCCCACTCCGCAACAGGAAGATCCTCCACACGTCGTCGTAAAACCCTACTAGTAGGGCTAGTAAGCGTAGCTGCACTATAGCCATTGGAAGGACGATTTCGCGCTTAACCCGGCCGGACGGAAGTGACGTCGTTGGCCAAAGAGAAGGCGTCGTTCTGGCCGGCCCAAGAACCACACCGCTCGCTAAGCGCATTTGGCCGAGACACCGTTTCGCGGAATCACGCACCTACCCCGCATCCGCGGCCAGGGTTGCACATCGGAGCGGGGAAGCGATGCGACCAGGCGGCAAAGGGCGGGGTGAGCGGGGCTGAGCTACACGGCATCCTGACCGACTTAGAAGGAGTGGTATTGGTCCGTGGCCGACGGTTCACGTTGAATTGCCATTCGCCGAGCCTGGCGGGTCGTATTCCGGACCGATTCTCAGCGAATGCCTTCGAGAAGATCGACGGCTGGTACGCCCAATGCCGTGGCGATGTCGAAGAGCCGCTCATGCAGTATTCCCCGGCGGCCGTGCTCGACATCCATCAACACGTTGCGGGATACCCCCGATAGCTGCGCCAGTTGTTCCTGAGTTAAGCCGCGTTCAATACGCAAGCTTTGGATCCGTGTCCCGACCATCCGACGTCGGCGCTCCCATGCGACGACGCGCTTGGGGTCGTTTTGACTGGGGCGCGTCGGCACGCAATCCAGTACTCACGCTCAAACCCTAGATGTCAGCCCTACTAGTAGTGCTTTCTGTGCGTTTTGTGGCGATCAGCTGTTTCCCGCCCTCGCAGCACCGTCCCGTTGAACACGGCGAAGTTGTTCCGCAACGGCAGGTGTGCGATGCGATCGCGGCCGGCAGCACTTAGCGATGACAGACCCTTACGGGCCGCGGGGGCGGCTGCCGAGCCGGGTTGCCATTGCGCCCCTGGAGGCCCTCGACCCCTATCTGGGCGGCTAGCGGTGGCGAACAACTTGCGGTTGACGTGGCCTTGCGCTTGTGATCGACCCGGTGCGCCAGCGGCCGTCCTCGTAGATTGACTACACACTCGATCCACCCCTAATGCCCTACTAGTAGTACATTGCGTTGGTGGCTGGTACTCCTCGATGCCGACCTCCAGCTGTCGTTTTGACCGCACCAGTCGTCGGTGAGGGCGCTGAACTGTGCCGTCGTGGGTCTTCGTGCCGACGCGGTGCCGCATGGCTGGAACCATAGGCGGGGCCTGCTGTGGCTACACGAGGCCTGCTGCCGAGTCGACCAGCATTGGACGAGCGAGAATCTCTTGACAGCTTCCTGGAACGGCTCGCCATCGCCAACGGATTATCGCCACCTCAGGTGCTGCGGCTTCTTACCGCGGCTGAGCATTCCGGCTCCCCCGGTGCGGCTTTCATGATGATCAAACCGGATCCTTTGATCATCAGCAGGATCGCCCGTTTGACTGGCGTCGATGGGGCTTCCGTTGCCGATGCCACGCTCCTGCGGTTCGACGACGGGTTGCCGCTGTATCTCGACGGGCTGGATCCCCTTCGTCGGCACACCTTCCGACACGTGGTGACACAGGGCTGGTTTCCCCAGTTCGGCTCGCAGTTGTGCCCCCTGTGCCTGGCCGAGGACGGCATCTGGGCGTTGGAATGGCGACTGCCTCTTGCCGCGACGTGTCCTCGCCACGGGGTCTTCCTGACGACACACTGCATTGGTTGCGGTCATCGATTTCGCACTCACCGCTATTCGCCGTTGCGTCCCCTGGCCGGTCCGCAACAGTTATGCGCGAACCCTGTCGGCCTACGCAATCCATGCAGGCAATCGCTGCTTAGACACGTTCCAGAGTCAGCTCCACCACAAGTGCTCAGCACCGCAACGATCTTGGCGGAAGCGCTGGCCGGCGAGACCGTGCCGATGCTAGGCAGGCGCGTTGACCCTCGACTCTTCTTAGCTGAAATCCGGCATCTCGCAACCTTGTTGCTTCACCTGCTGTCGCGGCCAGACGGGCCACTGGTAAGGAACTGGGCCGAGGTCCTCCACGCCGAAGCCCGTGATCGCACAACAAACCTTCGCGGGCCACGCTGGGGGATCAGCCCACCCCAGAGTGCGGTGGTCCGAGGGCACGTTCTCACCGATGCTGCCGACATCCTTCAGCAGATACACGTTGAAGACGCCGCTACCCGACTGTGCCCCTGGCTGGGTCTGATTGCCGAGGCGAAAAACGGCCCGTGCGCGTGGTTAGTGAATCGCACGACACGCACACCGACGATGGAGCGGCTCATCAGTACCGCAGCTGGGCAACGCCACCACGTCGGGCGGCGTCTTCAGAATGTTCGTCGCAGTGAATTGCTTCAAGACTCGGCCATTCCACAGCTGATCGACCCCGACATCTACCACGCATGTTTTGACGAGATGCTCGGTGGATACGAATGGACGGGCAGATTGTATGTGTCACTGTGCATGGTCAGACTCGTGGCCGACGTGGCCAATTGGTCGGATGCCGCAGTGAGCATCGGTCTGGCCCCGGTGGTCGGTGTCCGCGCCGCCCGCGCATCCAGCGCCCGATTGCGGGTCTCTCCAAAAGTATTCGCCGACGCCGTCAACACCGCGATGGGCATGCTCTCGTGCAGCCGCAATTTCCGCGACCATGAGGCTCGGGTCCGCGCATTGACCCGAGATCCCGGCGGTTGGTTCGAAACTTGGCGGACGACGATGACACCGCATCGGCGGCCCACTTCGTCGCCCTACGCGATCACCTGGATGTGGTGCGAGGTGGCTCAAGGCTTACTCGATGTCAGCCCTGCCTGGCCAGCGCCGCCTGCCCGGGAGATTAAGGCGACCTACCGCGTGTTCCGCGATCGCCTTCCGGAGCCGGCGCGTGCGGCACTGCGCTCCCTTGTGCTCGACCAGTCGGCACTGGATCAGCTTGTCGGATGACGGGGTTAATCTCGCTGTGGCGTAAGCGTCTTCGCCTTCGGGCCTCAGTGGGCGGCTGCTGCCCGTCTGTTCGATGGCCGTGACAGTCTGAATTGGCCCCAGGGGGCGGCTTGATTTGGCCCCATCTGTGTGGCGACGGAGTGTTGTTGTGACGGTCTGATTTGGCCCCACTTGTTCGACACGCCGTGATGGTTGCGACGGCTTGATTTGGCCCCACCCCAGCGTGATCGGTGTCCGGATAGTCCGGATTGCCGGTCATGGAGGTGTGAGGCGTGCGGAGGGCGAGGTCGAAGGTGGAGCAGTTCGCGGCGATTCGGCGTGATCACCGGGTCGAGGGGTTGTCGATCCGGGCGTTGGCCGATAAGCACGGGGTGCATCGGCGCACGGTGCGCCAGGCGCTCGAGTCGGCGGTGCCGGCGCCGCGCAAGACGGCGGCGCGGACAGCGCCGCGGTTGGAGCCGTTCAAGGCGGCGATTGATGAGATGTTGCGCAGCGATCTGGACGCCCCTAAGAAGCAGCGCCACACCGCGCGGCGGGTCTTGGCCAGGTTGGTCGATGAGCATGGCGCGCAGGCGTTGTCGTACTCGACGGTGCGTGATCATGTCCGCAAGCGGCGCCCGCAGATTCTGGCTGAAGCAGGCCGGCCGTTGGAGTTGGGGTACGTCCCACAGACTTACGAGCCGGCCGCTCAGGGCGAAGTCGACTTCCACGACCTGTGGGTGATTCTTGCTGGGGTGAAGACGAAAACGGCGCTGTTCACCATGCGTTTCTCCTATGTCAAGCCGCTGCCGGTTGGCAAGGCTTTGTTCGGATGTTGTGGTCGGTGTGGAGGTGATGGAAGACCACTCTGGCGAGGCGGCGTTTGAGGCAGCGCAGGGCCTCGGTGCTGGAGTCGCCAGCGGCCAGACGGCTGCGGTAGTAGGCCTGTCCCAGGCCGTCGAGACGGATCTGGGTGACCGCGATGCGGTGCAGAGCGGCGTTGAGTTGGCGGTTGCCGGTGCGGGTCATCCGGACCCGGCCGACGGTGTTGCCTGACCACACCGGGATAGGCGCCACGCCGGTGTGCCGGGCGAACGCCGCTTCGCTTTTGAAGCGGGCGACCCCGGCGGTTTCGCCGATGATCTTGGCGGCGGTGAGCTCGCCGCAGCCGGGCATGGCGAGCAACGCCGGAGCGATCGCGCGGACACGCTCGCCGATCCGTTTCGCCAAAGCATTGATGGCCTCGGTGAGTCGGGTGATGTCGGCCAACTCCTCGCGGGCCAACTCGGCCACCAGACCGGGCTGGGCGGCCAACCAATCACCGAGCATCCTGCGGTGCTTGGCCAGATCCAGCGACGCCGGTTTCGGCGCCTGGCCAGGATCTAATTCGTGCACTCTCCACAACAACCGGTTGATCGTCGAAGTGCGTTGCCCCACAAGGTCTTCACGCCGATCCACCAGCAGCTTCAACTCCCGCGACAGTTCATCGTGGGAAGCCACCGGAAGATCGGGCTCACGCAGGTAGGCCCGCGCGACGGCCAACGCGTCAATCGGATCAGACTTGCCCCGCGTACGAGCCGAGGCCCGGGTCTGGGCCATCAACTTCGACGGGACTCGTACCACCTTCTGATCGGCGGACAACAAATCGCGCTCTAAACGCGCTGACAAGTGTCGGCAATCCTCAATCGCCCACACCAGCTCGACACCGAACTGAGTGCGAGCCCATCGGATCGCCTGGTGATGACCTACCGTAGTGGCCTCGACGACCTTCTCGCCGATTTTGCGGCCCACCTGATCCACGGCGACAAACGTATGCGTGCGCTTGTGGACATCGGCTCCAACAACAACCATGGAGGTTGCCTCCTTCACTGTGAGGTGACGGTTGGGCCGGTCGGCGGACACATCTCAGTGGGGGCGATGCCACGCTCCTATCAAGTCACGCCGGCCGGTCCTTCACACCTGATGCCGACAAAACGCATGAACGCCAACCCGAAGGCGGCAACGAGCCTACGAGCCAAACACCAGGCGATCAGGATCCAACCACCGCAACAAGCGGCAACCTCACCCTGACACTGAGGTTGTCCTACTCGGGCCGGGCAGCGCATCGGGTGTCTGTGACCGCCGGTCAGGAAGCGTTTTTGGAGGGCCACGTTCATGCATTCGAACGGCTCGGCGGTGTCCCGGTGGACAAGATCCGCTACGACAACCTCAACAGCGCGGTCAAACAGGTGCTGTTCGGGCGCTCGCGGCAGGAGAACGACCGCTGGATCGCCTTTCGCTCCCATTACGGATTTGAGGCCTGGTACTGCCAGCCCGGACACGAGGGCGGGCGGTTTCGCCGCAACCACTGCGTGCCGATGCCGGTGGTGAACTCCATCGATGAACTCAACGCCCTGCTGGAAGCCGCCGATGACGCTGATGACGCCCGCCGGATCGGCAACCGGGCCACCAGCGTGGCCCAGGACTGGGCGATGGAGCAGACCCTGCTGCGGTCGCTGCCCAGCGAGGCGTTCGACACTACGCTGACCCTGACCCCGCGGGTGGACCGCTACGCGCAGGTGATGGTGCGGTGCAACCAGTACTCGGTGCCGGCCCGTTTCATCGGCCATCGGCTGCGGGTGAAGCTGTCGGCCTCGACGGTGACCGTCATGACCGCACTGTGGTGGTGGCCCGCCATCAGCGGGCGATCGGCAAGTGCGCCAAAGTCCTTGATCTGGATCACTATCTGGAGATCTTGTTGCGCAAGCCCGGCGCGCTATCCGGGGCGACCGCGTTGTCACAGGCCCGTGCGGCCAAGGTGTTCACTGCCGGGCACGAGCGATTCCGGGCCGCCGCCCGCAGGGCCCACGGCGACGCGGCGGGCACCCGTGCCCTAGTGGAAGTCCTGTTGCTGCACCGTCACCTCGACCGGGCTCGCCGGGATCACCGCCGCCCTGGCGGTCGGCTCGGTCAACCCCGATGTGGTCGCCCTGGAGGCCCGCAAGGCCACCGAGCGCCGAACCACGCTTCCTGCAGGCGATGTGGTTCAGCCCGGCGCGCAGGTGCTGGTCCTGGCCGCCCACCGCGCCGGGGTGCCCCCACGCGCAGCCGCTGCCCTGCATGGACAAATACGACATCCTGCTCGGCAGGGAGACCTCATGACCGCCCGACGCGCAGTCACCGAGCAGGCCGCCACCGCGGCCATTGAGCAGGGCTGCCGCATGCTGCGACTGCCCACCATCCGTGACCGGTTCAGCGAGATCGCCGCCACCCCCGCGCAACGTGAACATCTGACCTATCTCGAGTTCCTCTCCGAGTTGGTGATTGCAGAATGCGACGACCGCACCCGCCGCCGCGCGGACCGGCGTATCCGCGACGCCGGCTTCCCCCGCCCTAAACGCTTGGAGGACTTCTTTTATGAGGCCAACCCCGCCATCAACCCCGCGATCATCGGCCAGCTGGCCAGCTGCGACTGGGTCAAAGCCGGATACCCCTTGTGTTTGATCGGTGACTCCGGCACCGGGAAAAGTCACCTACTCATCGCCCTGGGCACCCTGGCCGCCGAAGCCGGCTACACCGTCCGCTACACCCTGGCCAGCAAGCTGGTCAATGAACTCGTCGAAGCCGCCGATGACAAACACCTGACCAAACTCATCACCCGCTACGGCCGCGTCGATCTGCTCCTGGTCGATGAACTGGGATACCTGCAACTGGACCGCCGCGGCGCCGAGCTGCTCTTCCAAGTCCTCACCGAACGAGAAGAACGCTCCGCGATCGCCATTGCCTCCAATGAGCCGTTCTCCTCCTGGACGAAGACCTTCACCGACCCCCGACTCTGCGCCGCCATCGTCGACCGGCTCACCTTCGCCGGACAGATCATCGAAACCGGCAGCACCTCCTACCGACTCGCCCACGCACGAAACGCGAAACCCCCCAACACGACCGGGGCCAAATCAAGCCGTCAAACCGGAGCCAAATCACGTTGACATTGCGATGTTCGAGGTTCAACCTGGGTCCGCACACCGGTAAACGCACCACACGCCCTGCGACCAGCCATCGCGCGTCATTCCGGTCGAGGAGGTGCGATCGGCGCAGCGGTCACTGGACCATCGCCGTGACTTTGTGCTGGCGTTGCCCAGCTTTTCAGCTGGGTACCAGACGTTGTTCCTCTGCACGTTTGCTCAACGTCACGACGTTGAGATGCCGGAGCAGGATCCTGTGGGTGCCATCAGTGATTGCCCCGATCGTCGCCTCGCAGAGCAGCGCTTTGAGGTCTCCGAGGTAGCCGTGCGTGCGGTGGTAGAGCTCGGCCGCAAGCTTGGTGTGCAGCTCGTTCGGTCGACTTCGCGGCAGATGAGGCAGCAGCAGTCTCTCGAAATCGCGCACGATCACTTGCCAACCGATCCGATCGGCGTCGAGATCGTCGATCTCGTACGGCCCGAACCGATTCAGCCGGAGACGGGCCGCGATTTGTGGGTCATGCACTAGGTCTCGGGCTTCGAGATCGGCACCGATGAGAACAAGTGTGACGCCGATCTGGCCAAGGCGTGTATTGAGGTGCTTGATGTGGTCGAGCACGTCGCGTCCCGATTTCCAGTTCGTCTTGAGCAGGTGAACGTCATCGATAATGACGATCTGTGTTCGGTGTCTTCGAACCGCGTCCATCGCCGCCATCGATATGTCGCGTTTTGCTCCCTCGGCCGAAAGGTGGAAGAACCCCAGGATTGCTGCGTCGACGTCCTTAATCTGGGCAGCGGCGTCGAGGTCGATCCATACAACGGGATCCAGGTCGACTTCCCACCCCGGTTCGGGGCGGATGATCGGCCGCCCGTAGGGGTCCAGTTCGGCGTCAGCGATCCACGCTAAGTACTTCTCGCGCGCCCAACGCATCATCATCGTGCTCTTGCCGGCGTAGTTCGGTCCTGAGAGCGCGGGCAAGCTCTTCGCGCCCGGTGGAGTCAACTTGTTGATTCGAACAATGTGGTCGATAGCGTCGTAGATCGCCACCACGTCGCCGGTGGGCAGAAACAGGCTCTGTAGCCATTCGGTCAAATGGTCGATGTGGCCTGCCCGTTGCTGACGTGTCATTACCTTCCACTGCCGCACGGTGACCGGTTGGGGCTCTGCTGGTGGCTGCATCGTGCAGTAGTCGTGCCATAGCTGGGCATCCACGTTTAGGCACCTTCCGGAAGCTCGGGCCACAGGTCGTGCGCCGGCGATGGCCGCCGTGGGTGTGACCGCGGGGGCTGCACCTGGTCTTGATGCTGCTGCGCCTCGGCGTGATCGGCCTTGGCCTGCTCCACCCGCAACCGGGCAGCGATGAGCTTCTTGCGTAGTTTCGGTTTTGCAGGTGCCTCGGTGATCTGGGTGAGTTCGTCGAGGATCTGGCGCGTGGCGGAATTCCGATTCAAGACCAGGTTTCCGCCTCGGTGGCGTATCCGTCGCCGCGCGGCGTCGACGATCGCCGCTGTCATTGGCGCGACGGTGTGGTCAGAGCCGCGCCATTCAATGGGTTCGACTCGGTTCGTCGCGGGATCGCGAAACCAGATCCGCGAGAGATCTTGCGGATCGTAGAAGAAGGGTGCCGCGCGGTCTTCAGGTCGGAACTGCCCGACTGGCACCGAACGATAGGGCTCAAAGACTTTCAGCGAGTCGTACACCAGGTTCTTGAACTCCACACCGGCGTGGCTGATGGTCCCCCATCGAACCGGGAGGAACTGGTAGATCAGATCCGGATTTTGCGGCACATCGATTCGCCCAGTGAGTTCAGTCATCGCATCCCACATCTCGAGAGGGCACATCCTTGCCTCCTCTTCACCGGGCAGGATCAGGCCCTCATGCGCGCTGCGGTGGTAATCGAGTGCGACGAAACGACGTAAGTGATCCCGCAGCTGCGATGCGGTCAACAGGGGCTCATCGCTAACCAGTCTGCCGCGCTCAGAGGTGTTGCGGCCCTTGTATCCCGGGATCTGCTGCAACCCACGCTGAATGGTTTCGTGCCAACGTTCCACATGTGGGTTGTCGTTGGCCTTGCCGCCGCGATTGAGCATCAGATCGATTCCCAGGGTCGCTAGCAGCGCCCGGAAATGTTGAGAGACGAAGATTGATCCGTGGTCGCATCGGATGGCATCCGGTAGCACGGACGGAACGCCGTGCTCGCCCTGCAGAGTGCTGAAGTCCGGTGCCAGCAGGCGCTTGCCCACCCGTACGGCCACGCCGCGGAGGTCGAGCTGCCCAGGCAGGCCCGCCCACCTCCATTGACTGATGGACGTGCCCTCGACCAGCAATGAGAAGGGGCGGCAGATGTCGTAGAGCAGCAGCCCTGCCTCGATACCATTGGCGCTTCTGGGAACGACGCGTAGCGCGAGAACCACGCGGGTCGCGACATCGATGGCGGTGATGATTTCCACGCTGCATGCGCGGCCGGTCAGTGTGTCGTAGACGAGATTGTCGGCGCGGGTGACGTCGATGGCGACCACCTGGCCCGGGCGAATCGCCGGGTAGTGTTTTGCGCCTGAAACCTTGCGGAGCTTCCGGCTCTTTTGTGCACGCGTCGTTGCTCCTCGCTCCCGTTTGAGGGCAGCCAGGAACTGGCGGGTGATTCTCTGCGGTGCCTGGAAGTCCTCAATCCCGTTTTCCTTCAGTCGAACTCTGGTTCGGCGATCGACCTCCTGGTTGGAGATGGTCGATCGGTCCCCGTCCAAGGTGTCGACTATCTGGGTGGCCACCTGGCGGTATCGCTCGTCGATCAACTCCCAAGACTTGCTTTGGCGAGTACTTCGTGCGTCGATCAGCGCGAGCAGGCCACGCTCTTTGAACCCGCGTACCCAGCTTCTGATCGTGACCGGGCTGTAATGCGCTGTGCTGCAATCCTCGTCCTGGATTCGGCGGGGCGGTTTGCGATCGAGTTGCGCTCCAAGATTCAATTCCATGGCCATCGCAGTGCAGCGCTGGCTCTCCGAAGCCCCACTCGGACCGAACGGCGGTCTCGGCTCGCCAGGACGTGCCAGAGCGGGATGGCCGTCTCGGTAACCGGTCAAGATCTCTTGAACAATTCCCAACTTGAACAGCGCCGACTCGCGGGCTTCGTCGCTGAGGGCGTCCCACCGTGGGCGAAGCGGTTCGCAGAGGGCTGACACTTCGCCGTTGTCAAGGGTGCGGATTGAATCAATTTCCGCATAACCGGTTTTCGTTGTGTCGCCGGAGGCATGCTGCAAGATGACGCCGGCTGCTTCGACTTTGTCGATGACCGCGAACCCTCGATAAGTCAGTACGCGTGTTCCTTCGACAAGGCTGGTACGGCCGCTAGACATGGCTCATCTCCTTGCTCACTACAACGGGTGTGTGCAGCGTCCACGGCACGGTCATGTCGATGTCCAATGCGCCCGTCCACACCATGTGCCAGACCACCGTTTTGAGTTCGCCGGTCCCGTCATCTGCCGAAAGAAGCGAGCCCACCGTCGTGTCGCCACATTCAGCCAGCTGCTGTATCTGTTCCTCGAAATGCGTTGCCCATGGAGGCCTGTGGCGAAATCCGTGCAGCCACAACATGTTCATTCGTTCCGTTACGGTCGTTCCGGCGAACACCGTGTAGCGCCATCCGACCCGCTCGCAGGCACGGCGGGTGACGACGCTCTTGGCCTGAAAGTCGTCGTCTTGCTTTTCTTGCGGTCTGACATCCCATACGGTGACACTGCCATCGATGTGCTGGGTCAATAGGTCGGGGAAGTGGGTAACCGGTTCTTCGGTATGCCATGACAACCGGAATGGTTGGGAAATTATTCGTAAGACGGTGGAGTCACGATCGAGCATGCGAACCAGGTCGTGCTCAAGCCCTGATTCCAGATGTACGACACCAGAATTGGTAAATGTGTAAGCCGACACTGGGATATGGCGATTACTCGCCGACGACCTAGGCGTCCGGATCGGAGCCAGCAGGTCCAGTGGTGGAGCACCTTGGACTTGCCATAGCCATACGGTTTTCACACCGTCGCGGAAACGCAGTGTCCACTCAAGCTGCACGACGCCATCTGCTCCGCCTTGACCATTTTGCCGTGCATTGTTGCGACTCATCGGATTTACCTCCACCTTCGACGTAGGGTCAGGTGCGCCACGATATGCAGTTTGGAGGTAGCTACTGGGTCGATTTTCGAAACTTTTACGTGCATTTTCACTCGTGCACAGCATTTGCTGTGCACTCACGGTTCCGTGTGCCACCTACGAGAAGTCAAGTCCCTCAAGCAGTTTAAGAGGCGGGTGCCAGTACACCGGTTCACTGACTCCCTGCTCCGCAAGGAAGCTCCGTGCACGCTGATCCAGCGCCGCCACCGTCGGCTCGGTCAGGTGCGCCGTGAAAGCGGCCACGAGCTTCGTCAAACTCCAGTAGTCCAACTCGGGGTGGAAATGAAGGGCGAGACGCGGGGACCCACTTATTCGTTCAATCAAATAACAACGCGCGGCCACAACCGAGCTCACCGTCGGCAGCGAGCCAGCATCGCCTTCTACCTGTTGCTGCCAGAAGTCATCGCTGACCAACAGGGAGTAATCGAGCTGGCGGCGGCGCTCGTAGTTGATCCGGCCACCGTCGCCCTGCTCTAGGAAGTCGCTTAACCGGACGAGCGCCTGCTGCATCGGCTCCCAGTAGCTTGAGTCGCACAAAACCCACAGCCTGTTATTCAAAATGCTGTGGCTCTCGACGACGCCTAGGAGGCGCACTGCCGCAACGGGTCTGATGGTTGCACCCACGAGCAGTGTGGCGCACGACAATGTCTCGCGAAGTACCAAAGTCTTGCGACGTCCCGATAGCAACACAGACGCCCATTGCGACCAGATTGCCGCCGGCAGCCGGGCAGCCTTCTTCTGGATTCGCTTCTGCCCCGGGCTCGGTGCGCACGGCAGCGTCGTTGCAGAGCGGTATCGCAGCTGGAGTTCAGGACCCATATCGGCGTTACGCGCCTTCAACACGATGGCAGCGGCGATGTCGCTATCTCGCGCGCATGAGCGGATTTCCGCTGGGCCGCTGGTGGCGTTCTGCCCTGCAATGAACCATCGGGCGGCCATCCCACAGTCGGTCACGCTTGCGTCCCACAACACCTTCAAGGCCAATGTGGTACCGACTGCAACATCCAGAGCACGAAGCGGCGCTTTGTTATTCAGTGTTTCTCGCGCCTGTGAGGACGCGAAACCTACCGTATGCTCACCCGTCAGGTCATCCTCAACGTCCTCAATCGTCAGGCCGTGGGTCGACGAATAGTTCAAGATCCTGTTGGCAAGGCTTCTGACAGCCTCCAGGACCTCCTGCAAAAGCCGTACGTGGGTGTCAAAGATTCCGAAATCAGCGTAGCCGTCGTCAATAACCTCATTGACCGCCTCCTGCGCCCACGAAAAATTGTGTCTATCGGTCCACCGCAACGTTGGAACCGTTCCCAGTGGAAGACCGCAACGGCAGGTGGCTGGAGGCTGGATGCGGCGGTAGTACTGGGTCGATCGCTGATAGCTTCCGCAGCCAGGACATTGGTCAACAAGGAGGCAATTGTGTTCCAGGCACGCGAAGGACCAACCGAGGCGCCAGCGCAATTGCCACCGGCCGCCCGTTTCGCATAAGCATGCAGGGCAGAACCGGGACCTCGGCAGAGCTCCGAAGGGAAACTTTGGATTGAGACGCTCAGTGTACGCATCAATATGCAAGGCGGTCCCGTCGTACTTGCTCAGCGTCATCGCTTCGAACGACTCCGCCGGTACACCGGTGGCCGCCTCGAGCAACTGTTCCTGCTCCGGCAGCAGCCAGGTCAACCAATGCGGCTTCGCGGTAGCCGGAAGCTTCGCGGCCGCCGCAAGAGTTCCGACGGTGCCACCCATTGCACGTGCGCTGGCCTCCAACCACGAATCGATCGATTCACCCTCAAGAGGTTGCACCTGAAGCGGAAGCCAGCGTCGCGCGACTCTCATTTCGAGCAGCTACTTTGACAAGGTCTTGAGACCGAGTCGACAGTTACCAGCATGACCTGCACTTATGTCTGCCAGACACTCAGGTCGGCTGTCGCTGTTGTTTAACAACAAGTGCACGCTTGTTAATCTTCATTGCATCTCGACACGTGCGGTCGTTACCGCGCCATGTTGGCGAAGCGCGACAGGTGCAGCTGATGCGCAACGGTGACCGTCTTGGTCGGGCCGTTGCGGTGCTTGGCCAGGATGAAGTCGGCCTCTCCCCCACGCGGATCGTCACGCTCAAAAGCGTCAGGCCGGTTCAGCAGGATTACCATGTCTGCGTCCTGCTCCAGCGATCCAGACTCGCGAAGGTCGGACAGCATCGGCTTCTTGTCGGTGCGCTGCTCGGGACCACGGTTCAGCTGACTGATCGCGACGACGGGAACCTCGAGCTCCTTGGCCAACAGTTTGAGATGCCTTGAGAATTCGGACACCTCGAGCTGGCGGGACTCGACCTTCTTGCCCGACGACATCAGCTGCAGATAATCGACCACGACCAGCCGCAGGTCGGCCTTCTGCTTGAGCCGGCGCGCCTTGGCGCGGATCTCCATCATGGTCAGGTTCGGCGAGTCGTCGATATACAGTGGCGCCTCGCTGATTTCGCTCATTCGCCGCGCCAGCCGCGTCCAGTCGTCGTCGTTCATCCGGCCCGAACGCATGTCGGCGAGCTTGATTTTCGCTTCCGCCGACAGCAGCCGCATGACGATCTCGGACTTACTCATCTCCAGCGAGAAGATAACGCTGGCCATCCGGTGCTTGATGGAGCACGACCGCAAAAAATCCAGACCCAGCGTGGAGTTATGCGTCGGAACCATGGCGTTGCTCGCCAGGTACATGTGGCTGTCGTTGTCCACTTCGACGCACCGCACGGGAACCGACTCGATCCGGCGGACGTCCACAATGAAGCGTGATCCAGAGCGCTGGGTGTTGACGGCGGCCCGACGCTCCTTGTGCAGCAGGGTTTTCCGCTGCAACCCGAACACCGTGTCGTCGGTGGAGAACGTCAGCGTGTAAGCGATGCTGGATGACTCGCAGCGGCCTAGCACCCGCTTCGTCGAGGTTTGGCAGCGATAGCCAAGGCTCACGACCAGCTCGGCGACATCGGATGCAAGCCGCTGGTTAGTGACCGAGAATTGGACGGCCCCGCCCGCCGTCACCGTTCCGTCAGTGTCGAGCAGGCCCGCAAGCAGAGCGCGCCGCTGTGTCTCGGACCCCCGCAGGTATTGCATCGGAATGTGCTTGCTACCAAGCACTCCCAGGGTCCGCAGTCGCGCCTGCAACGTCCCCACCGCTGAATGGCAGTTCTGGCACAAACGCAACCCGCACGACGGCCCCCCACAGCGAACGCAGCTCGGAGCCGGCACCGGCGCAGAGACAAACCTGGCCCGTCCACCGCAGGAGCGTCCGCAGGTGCGCACCTGGCTGGTCTGGGGAACGAAGGGCTTGCCGCAGACCACGCACGCGCGGGGCGCCGTCTCGGCCTCGGCAGGCAACCGCAGCTGGTAGCGGTATCGAGCCGAGGACGACGGAACCGCCACGAAGCCGTCGGCTTCGATGCGCATGATGATTTCGGCATCGGCCGTGGTGATCTGAGCGGCGGCACTTGTGCGGTCGCCAAGCCAGGCGCCGAGAGTGTATGCGGGGACTAATAATTCGCGATCCGGCAGGTCAAGTGCGCGCGCGTTGACCACGCTGTGGTTCAGTCGACGATCTAGCGTGTCGCAACGCAGAGTTGCCGCGATCTCGGCCGTCGTGCGCACCGCCGCGAAGGTGCGCTGATTCTTGCAACGGTTGTAGCCGACCGCCGCCGCTTGTGCTGACTTCCTGGAGGCGCGGGTATCGGTCAACCACTGGTGCTCGGCGTCGGCGATGATCACCGTCCCGTCGGAGAACTCCACCTCGTAGCACGGGCGCCCGAGCATGATTTCGGTGGCGGCCACCACGCGCGTGGGCAGCCCGTCGTCGCCGATCAACTGGTCGCCGACCGCGACGTCACGCATGGTCGTCCAACCGGTCGGCGTGGGCAGCGGCGTGTCGAGTCCGAGCGCCTTCCCGACTCCAGGCCTCGCCGCCACGATGATCATCTGCCCGGCGTGCAGACCGTTGGTCACCTCGTCGAGTTCGGTGAAACCGGTCGGCACGCCGCGCGCTACTCCACCGTTCGAGGCGATGGCGTCGATCTCGTCCATCGTCGGCTGCAGCAGGTCCTCGAGCGGGACGAAATCCTCCGAGGTTCGCCGCTCGGCGACCTCGTAGATTTCCGCCTGGGCCCGGTCCACCACTTCGGCGACATCGGCACCCTCGGCACCGGCGTAGCCGTACTGCACGACCCGCGTGCCGGCCTCCACAAGCCGACGCAGCAGCGCCTTCTCGGCCACGATGTCCGCGTAGTACCCGGCATTGGCGGCGGTCGGCACCGTCGAAATCAGGGTGTGCAGATAAGGCGCTCCACCGATCCTGCGCAGCATTCCACGGCGGTCCAGTTCGGCGGCCACCGTCACGGCGTCGGCGGGCTCCCCGCGGCCGTACAAGTCCAGGATCGCGTCGTAGACGTTCTGGTGGGCGGGACGATAGAAGTCGCCGGGCCGCACCCGCTCGAGCACATCGGCGATGGCGTCCTTGCTCAGCAGCATCCCGCCCAACACCGACTGCTCGGCGGCCAGATCCTGCGGCGGCTGACGGCTGAACTCCTCGCTGGGCGGCGACGAGTCCATCCCGGGCGCCAGGTCATCTACGACAGCCACGGACTCACACCTCCCTCAGGTAACCATGATACGAACATACATTCGATAGGCGACACTCAACAACGTCGATCAGGGCACTCCCAGTCCGGTCCCATGCGCCCGCAAAGCCTTGCGCCGGGAAGACCGTAAACGTTGCTGGCCTGCTGTTGAAAGGGCCGCTGTTCATAAGGCTGTGCATCGTGTGTGCATATCCATCGACACCTGTGTTGAGTGGGGTGTGGAGAACCTGTGGAACAAAACGCGGCGCTGCGACATCCCTGCAGATAAGGGTCGTACAGAGGTGGTGAATTCGTGTGGAGAAGAATCTCCTCGGCGTGTCGTCGCAGGTTACTGTGCCGGGCGTGTTGGCTTTCGGCCATATTTTCGCCGCGTTACGAGGGGGTTAAGGGGTGCACCCTGGGACGTCACCCAAATAGTTCGCCAGGCCGACCATCCACAGGGGAACCCGGCGGCGCTCTGCGGGCACGACAAAATCCGGCGGCCGCCGATTAACGACAGCCGCCGGATATGAACGAACGGTGCTGAGTTAGCTATCCGCGACGACGTTCAGCGCAACGTCGACATTGATCTCGGGGTGCAGATGCACCGCCACCGAATGGGTGCCGACCGCCTTGATATGCGACTTGGGCAGCCGAATAATGCGCTTGTCGAGATTAGGGCCGCCGGCCTTCTTGATTGCTGCGGCGACATCCCCGGCCGTCACCGAGCCGAACAACTTGCCCGAATCGGCCGCCGTCTTCACCGGCAGTGAGACCGGACCGAGCGCCTCGATCGCCGTCTTGATCTCGTTGGCGTGGCCGAGATCGCGCACGGCCTTGGTCTCGCGGGCCCGGCGGATCTCGTCGGCCTGCTTCTGTGCGCCACGTGAGGCAACGATCGCCAGGCCACGCGGAAGGAGGAAGTTACGGCCGTACCCGTCCTTGACCTCGACAGTCTCGCCGACGGTACCGAGATGGTCGACGTCGGCCGTCAGAATCAGCTTCATCGTTATTCGTACTTTCGGTTGGGTCCGGCGGTTATCGCGCCGACGACGTGAAGGGCAGCAGAGCCACCTCGCGGGCGTTCTTCACCGCGATCGCGATGTCGCGCTGGTGCTGCACGCAGTTACCGGTGACCCGGCGAGCCCGGATTTTGCCGCGCTCACTGATGTAGGTGCGCAGCAGTGTCGTGTCCTTGTAGTCGATCGATTGCCCCTTCTTCGAGCAAAAGACGCACTTACGCGTCTTGATCGGCTTTTCCGGGGCCGGGCGCCGTTTCGTGGACTTGGGCATGTGTTTTTACTTTCCGTTTGCTACTGGTCTTGTGTGGTTCGAAGGTGTTTGACGTCAGAACGGAGGTTCTTCGTCGCCGCCGGCGAAGGAACCCGATGCCGGGGCACTGCCCCACGGGTCGTCCGCCGGTGCGCCGCCGCCCGACTGGGCGGGAGCCGACTGGCGGGATCCGCCACCGCCGCTGCCGAATCCGCCGCCTCCGCCGCCACTGCGGCTGGCCTTGTTGACCTTGGCGGTCGCGTAGCGCAGCGAGGGCCCGATCTCGTCGACCTCAACCTCGACGACGGTGCGCTTCTCACCTTCGCGGGTTTCGAACGAGCGTTGCTTGAGCCGTCCGGTGACGATCACCCGTGATCCACGGGTGAGGCTTTCCGCGACATTCTCCGCGGCTTCGCGCCAGATGTTGCACCGCAAGAACAGCGCCTCGCCGTCTTTCCATTCCCCGCTTTGGCGGTCGTACATCCGGGGTGTGGACGCCACGGTGAAATTCGCGACGGCAGCACCCGACGGCGTGAACCGCAGTTCAGGGTCGGCAGTCAGGTTTCCGACAACGGTGATAGTGGTGTCACCAGCCACTGGTGCCTCCTGGGTCTGTCCTGGTTCTCGGTGGTTTCGCTGAGCCTACGCAGCCGTGCCGACGGCCGGAACTCAGTGCTTGTCGGTGCGCATCACCTTGGTGCGCAACACCGACTCGTTGAGGCTGAGCTGACGGTCGAGCTCGGACACCGTGGCGGGGGCCGCCTTGAGGTCGACGACTACGTAGATGCCTTCGGCGTGCTTGGCGATCTCGTAGGCCAGCCGGCGCTTGCCCCAGATGTCCACCTTGTCGACGGTTCCGCCGTCCTTGCGGACGACGTTCAGGAACGTCTCCAGGGACGGAGCAACGGTGCGCTCGTCAAGTGTGGGGTCAAGAATGACCATGATTTCGTATGGACGCATGGAAACCTCACCACCTCCTCTGGTCTAAGCGGCCACGGTCGATCCGTGGCAGGAGAGTCGCCTGCGTCGGCAACCGCCCCAGGGTACCGGACGACCAGCCAACCAGCGAAATCCGCGCTTCGAAACTCTCGGCCGCTGCCGAACAGGGGTGGTTACTGCCGTGCCTGCAGGTATTCGGTTGCCCGGGCCACCGTCGCCTCGTCAGCCTTGGCCAGCGAACCGGCGCCGAACGGCGGCTGCGGGTCGTATTCGATGATCAGCTGCGCGGCCTGCGCGGCGACGCGGTCGACGAGAAGCTCGGTGAGCCGCAGCGCCATGTCGATCCCGCTGGACACCCCGGCCGCAGTGATGATGCGTTCCGGCAGGTGCTCCACGACGCGGTCTGGCACGTAGCGCGCGCCCAACTCGTTGAGCAGATCCGCGGCGCGCCAATGCGTCGTCGCGGTCAGGCCGTCGAGCAGTCCGGCACCGGCGAGCAGCAGCGCACCCGTACACACCGAGGTCGTGAAGATTGTTCTCGGGTGCACCGCCCGCAACCACCCGGAGATGGTCTCGTCGTGGATCAGCTTGCGGGTCCCGACGCCGCCGGGCACGACGACGACATCGGGGGCGTCGATCTCGTCGAAGGTGGCGTCGCAAGCGACGCCGAGCATGCCGTTCTCCGTACGCACCTCGCCGCGCCGGTCCCCGACGAACGTCACGTCGATCGACGGAATGCGTTGCAGCACTTCATACGGTCCGACCGCGTCAAGTGCGGTGACGCGTGGGAACAACGGGATTGCGACCAGCATCACGCCTGCCTCTGACCGGTTGTCGTCTCGAGTCCGGTATCGGTGTCGAGCGTGGGCGCGGATATGACTGGCCGTCGCGCCCGGTGCGGACGCAGCCAGTCCGGCAACCAGCCGGGCGGTGCATCGGGAGCGCGGTCGAACGCGCCGCCGGCCGGGTCGTCCACGCGCCCGTTCCACCGCACCAAGTCCTCCTCGGGGTGGTAGATCTGGCGGATCACCAACGCGCACAACACAACAACGGCGATGTCACGCAGCAACACCGTCGTGGTGAAAAACTGCTCGGGCAGCGAACGATTCGGGTTCCCGTACAGGTAGTACATCCGCGGCACCCACACCACCGCGTCGATCGTCATCCACGTCAGCAGCACCCGCCGATGTGGTAACGCCAGCACCGCAAGCGGCACCAACCACAGCGAGAACTGCGGGCTCCACACCTTGTTGGTCAACAGGAACGCGGCCACGACGAGAAACAGCAACTGCACCACGCGGGGCCGTTGCCCAGCGGTGAGCGCGATGTAAGTGATTGCGGCACAACACACGACGAACGAGACGGCGACCACGGCGTTGAGCACCGCGGGCGGCTCCCAGAAGCCCAGCTTCGGATCGAAGCCCGGCCAGCCGGTGAACGACTTGACGACGTTGTACACCGAGTCCATGTCGTCGCCCCGGCGGGCGTTGAGCCGGAAGAACTCCGACCAGCCGCGCGGAAAGAGCACCAGCACGGGGAGATTCACCAGTGCCCAGGTGAGCACGGTGGCCAACACCGTACGAACCAGCGCACGAACACGACCGGTACGAACAGCCAGCACCAGCATCGGTCCCAAGAACAACAGCGGATACAACTTTGCCGCGGCGCCCAACCCGATCAGCACACCGGCCAGCACCGGTTTGCGTCGCGCCCAGGCGAGCAGCCCGCTCATCGCGAACCCCGTTGCGAGCGCATCGAAATTAGTGAATATCTGGAAGATCAGCAGCGGCGAGGCGGCCACCAGAGCCGCATCCCAGATGCGGCGACCGGACAGGCCCGCAGTGGCCCACACGGTCGCCAGCCAGGCCAACGCCAACCCGAACGCGGCGATGTCGAAGAACACCACCACCTCGGCGATCACCGGAATCGGGGCCAGCTTGCTCAATGCGGTGTAGGTCTTGGCCAGCGCCATCGACACGTACTGGTAGACCCCGGTCAGCACCGGATACTCCATGTAGCGCACAGCGGGCTTGCCGTCATAGCGGGTCTGCGGTGCACCGCTGGAATCGGTTTCGATCCAGCTCGACTTGTACGGAAACTTGCCCTGGTTCAACAACTCCGCGCCGTACAGCGGGACCGTATCCGAATAACACAACTCGTAATAGGCGCGCTGATTGTCCCAGTTGGCCACGCGCTGATCACCGGTTCCGGTGCCGGAACTCTGCAGGCACGCCGCCTTCGTCGACCAGCCCAGCGCCAGGAAGATCAGAGCGAACACGAACATCACCCGCACCGGCGTCATCAGCCGAGCCCGGCCGATCAGCGCGTGCCGCCCCACCGGGCCGCCGACCGCATCGGCCAAGGCGGCACCCAAAGAGTCTGTGCGGCTGGGGCAATCGCGATTGTCCGCGCTACGCAGATCATCGGCCAGCGTGCGAGGGGAAATGGTGGCGCTCTCCTGCTGAGCGCCGGTCACGGTGGCGGTTGTCCGAATGGCGGGGGAGCCGGTTCGGGCGGTGGTGCCTGTCCCGGCGGCGGTGGCGGCGCCCCGGTGATCGTCGTCGGGGGGCCCACCGGGATGGTGATGCCCGGGGCGACCTCGATCGTGGGCTGGATGACGGTCACCTGGGGCGGCGGAGGCGGCGGGGCAGGAACCCCGGCATAGCCGCCGATCTCGGTCGGTTTGGGGAAGGTCTCGTTGGGAGTGCCCTTCAGCGCACCGTCCATCGTCGACTTCCAGATGTCCGACGGCAGCCCCGAGCCGTAAACCTCTGCGCCCGAAGCGGTTACCAGCGGCACATTGTCCTGGACCGTCCCGACCCACACCGCCGTCGACAGGGACGGGGTGTATCCGACCATCCACGCGTCCTTATTGGCCTGGGTGTCGCCCAGCTGCACCGTGCCGGTCTTGGCCGCCGACGCCCGGCCGCCCGATAGGGCATGGCCCCGCGAATACGAGGCGATCGGTTGCATCGCCGCGGTGGTGTTGTCCGCGACCGCCTTGTCGATGCGTTGATCGGCGCCCTTGTCGGAGGTTCCGGCGTCGAAAAGCACTTGGCCGTCGGCATTGACGACCTTTTGCACCAGGTGCGGCGGGTGGTACACGCCGGACGCGGCCAGCGTGGCGTACGCCGAGGCCATGTCGACCGGTCGAGTTTGGTACTGGCCCAGCACAATTCCGTTGTTCGGCGGACCACCCTTGCCGTCCTCGGACAACGTGTGTGGGACGCCGGGGAAACTCTTGGCGACGCCGGCCTCGTGTGCGGCGTCGGCGACGGCGGCCGGTCCGTTCTTGAGTTTGAGCATCAGCCGGTAGTAGGCGGTGTTCAGCGACATCTTCAGCGCCTCGGCGATATTGCAAGTGCCGCAGTTTTCACCGTCGACATTGGTGATCTTGATGCCGTCGACCGTCAGCGGTGAGCTGTCGACTTGGTATCCCAACCCGATGCCCTGCTGGAGGGCTGCCACCAATGCGAACACCTTGAACGACGATCCGGTCTGCAGCCCAGCCTGCGCGAAGTCGAAGCCGTTGGCGTCCGAGCCGCCGTAGTAGGCGCGGATCGCGCCGGTGTGCGGGTCGATGGACACCACCGCCGAGCGCATATCGGGGTCTTGTCCGTCAAGGTATTTCGAGACGGCCTTCTCCGCGGCCTGCTGAGCCTTGGGATCGATCGTGGTGGTGATCTGCAATCCCTGAGTGTTCAGGGTCTGCTCGTCGATGTTGAACAGCTCCATCAGCTCTTTGGTGACCTGACGTTCGATCAGGCCGTTGGGACCGGTGGTCTGATTCTGTGCGCGAGCCTGATCGGGCGGGACGGTCTGGGGGAATTGCTGTGCCGCACGATCGCTCGGCGATAACGCCTTGGTTTCCACCATGCCGTCGAGCACCCAGTTCCAGCGGGCCTCGGCACCCTTGGGATCCACGGCCGGGTCGAGCGATGACGGCCGGCGAATCAGCGCCGCCAACAGCGCTCCCTCGGAAACCGTCAGCTGGTCGACGGGTTTGTCGAAGTAGGCCTTGGACGCCGCCGAGATGCCGTAGGCGCCGCGCCCGAAGTAGATGATGTTCAGGTAGGCCTGCAGCACTTCGTCTTTGGACCACTCCCCCGACATCTTGGTGGCGATGACGAGTTCCTTGGCCTTACGCAGCAGGCCCGCGAACCCGTGCTGCGCGGAGCCGACGAGCGCGTTCTTCACGTACTGCTGCGTGATCGTCGACCCGCCCTGCAGGCCGCCGCTGCCGAACAGGTTGTTCTCAACCGCGCGCGCGAAGCCGGTGAAGTCGAACCCCGGGTTCGAATAGAAGTTACGGTCCTCGGCGGCGATGACGGCCTGGCGCACGTGCACCGGCACCTGGTTGATGTTGACGTCAACCCGATTGCCCTCGGGCGGCACGATTTTCGCGATCTCCGAGCCGTCGCTGGCCAGGATGGTCGAGACCTGGTTGGTGCGGATGTTGCCCGGTTTGGGAATGTCGACGATGAAGTACGCCATCGTGAAGGTGACGATCGGCAACAGGATCAGCACCGCCGCGCTGAGGTAGGCCGCGCGGCGGACCCAGCGCCAGTTGATCTGCTCGGCCCAACTCGGCGCCGTGGCCCGGTGGCTCGGCACATCGGGGCCCCCAGCGTCGCCGGGCCGTCGCGGTGGAGGCGGCGGCGGAGGGCCTTCCGGCGGCCGGCCCGACATCGGGCGCTCGCGCCTCGGCGGGCTCGACGACCGGCCGTCGAGCGCGGCCTTCACTTCCTCGATCGCATCGCGGGGCGCGGGCCTGGATCCGGGACCACCCAGCGCGGCTTTGACCTCGTCGATCGGGCCGGACCGGCGGAGAGAACCGTCGTCGGCGACCGCCGGCAGGATCGTCGTCTGCCGATCGTCGGGAGGAACGCGGCGACGGGTCCCGGCGTCGCCGCGATGCGCCGAACGATCGGACTCGTCCGGACGATCGGCGTTGGGTTCCTTGCTCATACGCTCAGTCGCGGACCTGCTCGGGTCGTCGGGCGACTGGTCGTGGCGCCCTTCGTTATTCAATGGCCGCGCTGGCGCCGTTGCGTGCCGTCCGCGGACCGCGGGTTCCCTTGGGAGGGCGTTCCGCGCCGAGCACATACGACTTGACTAGGTGGTTCCAGCTGCAGGTTCGGCACACCTCGACCACATGAACCGAGAACTCCGTGAACTTCATCGCCAGCAAGACCAGCTCCTCTGCGGTGCGGGCCGAACCCGACACCGCGCCCAGGTGATCACCGAACACCCAGGACACCAGCGTGAGCTGTTCCTTCCGGCAGATCGGGCACATCACCTGGCTGGTCTTGCCGTGAAACTTCGCGGCGCGCAGCAAATAGGGATTCGCATCGCAGACCTCGGTCACACCCGTGCGGCCCGAGTACACCTCGGCCAGCAGTGAGCGGCGCCGAAGCGCATAGTCCACCACTTGTCGCTGCAGTCGCACGTTCACCAGAGTACGTCGCCGTCGGCACCGCCGATACGCAACCGAGGCTGTCGGCACCGCTGCGCCGCGGTAACAACAGGTGACTTCTACGATCATCCGCATGGCGAAATGGCTGGGCGCACCACTCGGCGGCGGAGTGACCACCGCGACCCGCGCCAAAGACACCGACCGGCAAGACACCTGTACGGTGCTCGACAACGCCCTGGCCGACGGCGAGCTGTCCGGCGAGGAACATCGCGAGCGCGTCAGCAAGGCCACCAACGCGGTGACACTCGGCGACCTGAAGCTTCTGGTGCAGGATCTGCAGGGCAGCACCCCGGCGCGACTGCGCGCGGCAAAGTCCACCACCTCACCGGCCGTCCGCTCGCGCGGCATCGCGATCGCCGCATTGGTCGTGTCGGTGTTGTTCGGCATGGGCCTGGGCTGGGGGCTGTACGGGAACACCAGCTCACCGCTGGACTTCACCTCCGACCCGGGCGCCAAGCCCGACGGCGTCGCGGCCGTGGTGTTGACCCCACCCAAACAACTGCAATCCCTCGGCGGCCTCACCGGTCTGCTGGAACAGGCCCGCAAGAAATTCGGGGACACCGTCGGTTACCGGCTTCTCGTCTACCCCACCTATGCCAGCTTCTATCGCCCGGATCCGGCCGACGACCGCCGGGTGCTGGACTACGACTACCGCGGCGGCTGGGACGACCCGACCGTATCCCCCAGGACCGACGCCAAGGCCGTCGCGGCCGACCTGGCCAAGTTCGACGTCAAGACGGCGGTCGGCATCATGCGCGGCGCCCCCGAGACGTTGGGCATCAAGCCGTCCGAGGTCAAGTCGACGTACTTGATCGTCGAACCGGCCAAGGATCCGACCGCGCCCGGATCGCTCACGCTGTCGGTGTACGTCTCCAGCGACTACGGCAGCGGTTCGATTGATTTCGCTGGTGACGGCACCGTCAAGCGGGTTAACTATCCCTCCAGCTGAATCGGCCGCGGCGCGCGCTGGCGGCATTGAGCGTGCTTAGACGCTTGCACCCGACGCCGCGGTTTCCGTGCCTGTCCGGGGGACAAACTGCATGCCAACACTCGGTAGTGTTGTGGCAAATATATCGAGGCGATACTATTACGCGACGCGTCGGCAGGACGTAACCAGTTATGCAAATCTTTTCAGGGAGGTGATTCGATTGCTCGAGCTTGCGATCCTTGGGCTCCTGATCGAATCGCCGATGCATGGCTATGAGCTGCGCAAGCGGCTGACCGGCCTACTCGGCGCGTTTCGTGCGTTTTCGTACGGTTCGCTCTATCCGGCGCTACGGCGCATGCAGGCGGATGGGCTGATCGCCGAGAACGCGGCGCCGGCCGGTACTCCGGTACGGCGGGCCCGTCGGGTCTACGAGCTGACCGAGAAGGGTCGGCAGCGTTTCGGCGAGTTGGTGGCCGACACCGGTCCGCACAACTACACCGACGACGGCTTCGGGGTACACCTGGCCTTCTTCAACCGCACTCCGGCAGAGGCCCGGATGCGGATCCTCGAAGGTCGCCGCCGTCAAGTCGAGGAACGCCGGGAGGGTCTGCGTGAAGCCGTTGCGCGGGCCAGCAACTCACTCGACCGCTACACCCGTCAGCTCCACCAACTCGGGCTCGAGTCCAGCGAGCGCGAGGTCAAGTGGCTCAACGAGCTCATCGCCGCCGAGCGCGCGGCACCCGGGCTCACCGAGCAGGCATAACAACCCACGGCATTCGAGACATAGGTAAGTGAAGGTAAGGAGAACGCCCTATGAGTGAGCACCAGCCCGTCCGGGCGCCGGGAGCGCAGACGGAGGTTCGAGTCGCCATCGTCGGCGTCGGTAACTGCGCGTCGTCGCTGGTTCAGGGCGTCCAGTACTACTACGACGCCGACCCGAACAGCACCGTGCCCGGTCTGATGCACGTGACTTTCGGCCGCTACCACGTCCGCGACGTCAAGTTCGTGGCCGCGTTCGACGTGGACGCCAAGAAGGTCGGCTTCGACCTGTCGGAGGCGATCTTCGCGTCGGAGAACAACACGATCAAGATCGCCGACGTGCCGCCGACGAATGTGACGGTGCAGCGCGGCCCGACACTCGACGGCATCGGTAAGTACTACGCCGACACCATCGAGGTGTCCGACGCCGAGGCTGTCGACGTGGTCCAAGTGCTCAAGGAGGCCAAGGTCGACGTCCTGGTGTCCTACCTGCCGGTGGGCTCCGAGGAGGCCGACAAGTTCTACGCACAGTGTGCGATCGACGCCGGCGTGGCATTCGTCAACGCGCTGCCGGTGTTCATCGCCTCCGACCCGGTGTGGGCCAAGAAGTTCACCGACGCCGGTGTGCCGATCGTCGGTGACGACATCAAGAGCCAGGTCGGCGCGACGATCACGCACCGCGTGATGGCCAAGCTGTTCGAGGACCGCGGTGTGCAGTTGGACCGCACCATGCAGCTCAACGTCGGCGGCAACATGGACTTCCTCAACATGCTCGAGCGTGAGCGGCTGGAGTCCAAGAAGATCTCCAAGACGCAGGCCGTGACCTCAAACCTGCAGCGCGAGTTCAAGACCAAGGACGTGCACATCGGCCCGTCCGATCACGTCGGCTGGCTCGACGACCGCAAGTGGGCCTACGTGCGGCTGGAAGGCCGTGCGTTCGGTGATGTGCCGCTGAACCTGGAGTACAAGCTCGAGGTGTGGGACTCGCCGAACTCGGCCGGCGTCATCATCGACGCGGTGCGGGCAGCGAAGATCGCCAAGGACCGTGGCATCGGCGGACCGGTCGTGCCGGCATCGGCCTATCTGATGAAGAGCCCCCCGAAGCAGCTTCCCGACGATGTCGCGCGGGCCCAGCTCGAAGAGTTCATCATCGGCGCCGACTAGTTCGACCTGGTGCGCCGCCCTGCGGTGCGCTGCGGAATCGAACGCACCGGGCAGTTCGATTCACTCATCGGGTGTGCGGTGAGGTCGCGTCTCACAACGAAACTGCGACCTCACCGCACACTCTTTTTTGTGCCTAGTGTGCGCTGGCGGTTTTCGGTGTGTGCTCACCGCTGAAATATCCGATATCCGCGCCCTGGCCGCACACTCGAAGCCGAGATTGCACACTCCGTGAACAGTTTGCTGTGCAGTCGCTTAGCATTACGCGGAGCACCCCCGACGAGTCAGGCGTAGTCACGGATGAAAGTTCAGCCCGCCGCGTTCCTGCGTACGACCCTGCCCCTGGACATGTCCCGGCTCGCCGAGCTCGACGGCGGGCGTTACCACTCGATCTGGCTGCCCGATCACATGGTCAGCTTTTGGCCGGAGTCAATCTGGACGCCAGAGTTCACCGACCTCGCCACCGCGTCGCCGTCGCCGCATCGCCACCTCGACGGCCTCTCGGTAGCGGCCGCGGCCGCCGTGCTGACCGAGCGCGTCCCGCTGGTGAGCGCGGTGGTCGACACCGTGCGGCGCCACCCGTCGTTGCTCGCCCAGACCGCGCTGACCATCGGCCATCTCTCGAAGGGGCGCTTCATCCTCGGCCTGGGCAGTGGCGAGAGCGAGAACACGTTGCCGTACGGCTTCGACTTCTCCCGCCCCGTCGGCCGTTTCGAGGAAGCCCTGACGGTCATCCGGCTGCTCTGGGAGAGCGACGGCCCGGTCGACTTCGCGGGACGGTTCTATACGTTGCACCACGCGCGGTTGGACACCGAGCCGTATCAAGGACGGTTCCCCCAGATCTGGATCGGCGCGAGCGGCCCGCGCATGCTCGATATCGCCGGCCGTCACGCCGACGGTTGGTGGCCCGCCGGGGCGTGGACCCCCGAACATTACGCCGAGATGCTCTCGGCGGTAAGGAGATCCGCCGAGCGCGCCGGCCGCGATCCGATGGCGATCACGCCGGGCTTCATGCAGGTGTGCCTCATCGGCGAGAACGAAGACGCTCTCGCCGAGATCCTGCAGGCACCGCTGGTCAAGGCGTTCCTGCTACAGGTATCGGCCGAGACATTGCGCGGCTTCGGATTCGAACACCCGATGGGCCCGAGCTGGCGCGGCTTCCAGGACATCGATCCCGCGGTGCTCACCCGCGAACGGATCCTGACGTTTCTGGACAACACGCAACCCGAGATGCTGCTCGCCGTCGTACCGCACGGCACTGCACGCGAGGTCGCGAAGATCATCAAGACCTATGTGGACGCGGGACTGCGGGTGCCCAAGATCCTCGACTACGGCGCCATGGCCGGCCTGACGTATGCCGCCACGTCGGCCGCGAATGTCGTTGCCGCAGAGGATGAACTGATGCAGCTGTGCGGAGATCTGTCGTGAGCGCACACCTGGACGCCGCCGAGTTGCTGCGTTCCGCGCAGGCCGAGACCGGACTGCACGACTACGGCGACCCGACGTTGCCGGAACGCTTCGCCGTGGCCGCCGGTCATCTCAACAGCCTCGGCATGGACGCCGCGGGCGCCGCCGCGGCCGCGCAGGTGTGCCACTGGCTGCTGACGTCGCGGCTGGAATTCATCGAGGACCGCAACCGCTACCCGATCGGCGACGAAGCGATCGAGGCGCCGATGTTCGTGACCGGCGAACCACGTTCGGGGACAACGCTGATGCATGCGCTGATGTCCGTCGATCCGCACGCGCGGGCGCTGCGCTTCTGGGAGGTGATGTACCCGTCGCCGCCACCGGGCCTGGCCGCCGACGACGAACCGCGTCGCGCGCGGGCCGACGCCGACTGGCGCGAGATCAACGCGAAGATGCCCAAGTGGTTACACAGCCACCCATACAACGACATGCTGGGCGACGGCCTGCCCGAGGACGAACGCACCTGGGCCTTCGACTTCCGGGTCATGACCCCGACGGCGTGGTGGCGGGTGCCGATGCAGTCACTGGTCGGCGGCCTGGCCACCGATGCGAGCGCGCAGTACCGGCTGCACAAGGCGATGCTGCAACAGCTGCAATACAACCGTCCGCGAAAGTACTGGGTGCTTAAGGGCTTTCACGGGTTCCGGCTCAAGGAGATGTTCGAGGCGTACCCCGACGCGACCCTGGTCTGGCTGCACCGCGACCCGGTGCAGGTCGCGGCGTCGCGCACCATGATGATGGCCGACATCGCCGAAGGGATGGTCGGTCCGGTCGACCTGCACGCCCTGGCCAAGATGCATCTGGAGTTGACCCGCGCCGGCGTCGCCAACACGATGACCAATCCGATGGTGGACGATCCGCGCATCCTGCACGTCCGCTACACCGACTTCATCGCCGATCAGGTGGCGGCGGTGCGGCGTTACTACGCGTTCGCCGGGCGCCGGGTCACACCGGAAGCCGAGTCGGCGATGCGCGACTACCTGGCCAACAATCGCGGCGACCGCTACGGCAAGTTCCACTACTCCACGACGCTGTTGATCGACATCGGCGAAGACCTCGATGCGCTGCATGCGGAATTCCGGCCATTCCGTGAGCGATTCGGCGTCGAGATCGAGAATCGTGGCTGACGCGATGCCGGCCCACCCACGCCTGTCCGTACACAATGTGACGTTCTACGGTGCTGACCTGGCCGAGCTGGCGACCCATTGGGCCGAGTTGGGGGTATCCCGGCTGAGCGTCCTGGATAGCCAACTACTCGACCCGGAATTCCCAACGCTGCTGCAGCGCAACAATTATACCGTCGAGGCGGTCTATCATCTGTTCGCCGGCGGCCGCTTGACGTCCGATCCGCGGACCGCACAGGACGCGCTGGCGCCGGTGATCGACGCCGCAGCCGGCGTCGGCGCGCGAATGATCTACCTGCTGACCGGGGGCCGGGACACCCTCACGTGGAACCGGGCCGCCGACCGGTTCCGCATGATGATCGCCCCCTGCGTCGCGCACGCACAGCAGGCCGGTGTGGCGTTGGCCGTCGAGAACGCCTCCAGCCTGTATGCCGACTTGCATCTGGCCCATACCCTGCGCGACACCGTTACGCTGGCCGAGATGAGTGGGCTGGGAGTCTGCATCGACGTGTTTCACTGCTGGGCGGAGGGCGATTTCGACGCCATGGTGCAGCGCGCCCTGCCGCGAACCGAGCTCATCCAGCTCAGCGACTACGTGCTCGGCGATCGTGCGCTGCCGGGCCGGGCGGTCCCCGGCGACGGCGCTATTCCGATCGAAGGTTTCGTCGCCAACGCGCTGGCGAACGGGTACTCACACGGGTTCGACCTGGAACTGATCGGACCGCGAATCGAGCAGGAGGGCCGCCTCGAATCCGCCCGCCGCGCCTGCGCTGTCGTCGGGGCGATGTTAAACAGAGTGACTGCGTGACAATGGCTTTCGGCGACGGTGTGGACGATGCGGCGCTGCGCTCGGCGTGGGTCGAGTTCTGCACGCAGCTGGCGCGGGCAGGCGACCAGGTCTTCAAAGACGCCAACGCCACGTCGGGGGCGCAGCGGGTCGATGCGTTCCGCTTCCTGACGCAGAACCTGGGCCAGGCCTTCGATCTGTCGCTCGAGACCCGCGACACCGGCTACCCGGTGCTGCACACGTTCTGTAGTCCAACCCGCAAGCTCGGGGGCGACTGTGCCGATTTCATCTACCAGCAGGTGTGGATCAACGGGCACTCGACCTACCGCTTACACGGAAACCGGGGAACCGCACCATTTTTCAACGTCACCGTGCAGGGCGAGCGAGTCGCCGGGCCAGGCGTGCTGCACGAGCCGTTCGGTGACGCGCCCGAGACCAACCTGTTCGGTCGTCAACTCAATGTCGGCCACAACGGTGAATTCGAGATCTACATCGGTGGGCCCGAGCGCGGCCCCAACTGGCTACCCACCACTGGGCAATCGCGAAAGCTGTTCATCCGCCAGGGATTCGACGCCTGGGATGAGCTGCCCGCGCGGCTGCGGATCGAACGGGTCGACATGGCCGACCCCAAACCGCTGCCCAGCCCACAGGCCATGATCGAGGCGATGGAATGGGCCGGTGATTTCGTCACCGGCCTGATGTCGGACTGGCCCGAGTTCCCGTTCACCTACGGCGGCGTCGACGCCGAGCATCCCAATGCGTTTCCCACCCTCTCCAAAGCCGGCACACCTGAAGCGGACAGCAGGCGTGGCCGCGCCGCCGCCAACATGTACTGGGAGCTCGCGCCCGACGAGGCGCTGATCATCGAATTCGACGCCCACGACGGACTGTGGATGTTCACCAACATGGGTGTCTTCTTCAACAGCATGGACTACCTCTACCGCCCGGTGAGTTACACCCCGAGCCGCACCACAACCGACGGCGACGGGCGCATCCGCCTGGTCATGGCGCATCGTGATCCGAATGTCCACAACTGGCTGGACACCCAGGGCTTCGAGCGCGGGAACCTGACCTATCGCCACATGCTCGAGGGCGAACCCGCCGCGCTGGAGACCAAAGTCGTCAAACACCACGACATCGCGCGGGTGCTCCCGCCGGACACCGCGACCGTGGGCGCCGCGCAGCGCAGCGCCGCAATGTGGGAGCGATTCCACGGCATCCGGCGCCGTTACTTCCTCTAGTGTCGAAGATCGTGACCGAGATCTCCGAAGACGAACTGGCCGGGCTGTCCGAATTCTCGTTGCTGTCCGAGAACGCCGAGCAAGCCGGCGTCACCGGTCCGCTGCCGGACGTGGAACGGATCGAGGCCGAAACGCCGCAGGGCTCCATCAGCGCGCTGCGCTGGGGCGGAACTCCGCCACGGATCGTCTTTCTGCACGGTGGCGGACAGAACGCCCACACCTGGGACACCGTCATCGTCGGGCTCGGGGTGCCGGCGCTGGCGGTCGACCTGCCCGGCCACGGCCATTCCGGCTGGCGCGAAGACGGCGACTACTCGCCGCAGCACAACGCCGATGCCGTGGCGCCGGTACTGCGCGACTTCGCACCCGATGCCGAACTGGTCGTGGGCATGTCGCTGGGCGGGCTGACCGGGATCCGGGTCGGCGCGATCGCACCGGAACTGGTGCGGGAACTCGTTCTCGTCGACGTCACTCCGTCGGCATTGCACCGCTACGCCGAGCTGACCACCGAGCAGCAAGGCACCGTCGCGCTGGTACAGGGCGAGCGCGAGTTCCCCAGCTTCCAGGCCATGCTCGACCTGACGATCGCCGCGGCACCACACCGCGAGGTCAAGGCACTGCGCCGCGGTGTGTTCCACAATTCCCGACGCCTCGACAACGGGAACTGGGCATGGCGCTACGACACCATCCGCAAAGTCCCCGACTTCGGTGATCTATGGAACGACGTCGACGCGCTGACCGCGCCCGTCACCCTGGTGCGCGGCGGCTCGTCGCCCTTCGTCACCGACGAGGACGCGGCCGAACTCGCCAACCGCGCAACGCATTTCCGTCAAGCTCACGTTGTCGAAAACTCCGGACATTCCGTGCAAAGCGATCAGCCCCGCGCACTGATCCAACTGTTGACCGGGGTCCTCGACGCACGCTGAGAGGCCGCGGCTCCTACGGTGGTCGTATGACCCGTCCCGTTCGCATCGGTGTACAACTGCAGCCTCAGCACGCGCCCGAATACCGCCACATCCGCGACGCCGTGCGGCGCTGCGAGGACATGGGTGTCGACGTCGCATTCACCTGGGATCACTTCTTTCCGCTCTACGGTGATCCCGACGGTGCGCATTTCGAATGCTGGACGGTGCTGGCGGCCTGGGCCGAGCAGACGTCGCGCATCGAATTCGGCGCGCTGGTGACGTGCAACTCGTATCGCAATCCGGAGCTGCTGGCCGACATGGCCCGCACCGTCGACCACATTTCCGAGGGCCGGTTGATCCTGGGTATCGGATCCGGTTGGAAGGAAAAGGACTACGACGAGTACGGCTACGAATTCGGTACCGCGGGCGGCCGCCTCGACGACCTGGCTGCGGCCTTCCCGCGGATCACGTCGCGGCTGGCCAAACTCAATCCCGCGCCCACCCGCGACATCCCGATCCTGATCGGTGGCAAGGGTCCGCGAAAGACCCTGCGACTGGTTGCCGAGTACGGCGACATCTGGCACGGCTTCACCACGGTCGACACCTACCCGGCCGCCGCGGCCGTGCTGGAAGAGCATTGTGCCGCGGTCGGGCGCGACCCAGCCACGATCGAGCGGTCGGCCGGTGTGGAGGACAACAGCGGCGTGCGCCGCGGCGAGGGGGTCGACGGGTTGATCGCCAACGCCGAGGGGCTTACCGCGCTGGGGGTGACGCTGCTGACGGTTGGCGTCAACGGTCCCGACTACGACCTCGGCGCGGCCGAGGCTCTGTGCCGGTGGCGCGACGCGCGTTAATTGGGGTTCGCCTCCAATTAACCCGCCAAACACCTTAACGAATACGCCAATACATGAGAAACTTTCCACCGCTGATCGCTGGTGCGGAACTGCAACAGACTTGAAAGAGACTCATGCCGAAGAAATATGGGGTCAAAGAAAAGGACCAGGTTGTCAACCACATCCTGAACCTGGTGCTGACGGGCAAGCTGCGCAGCGGCGACCGCGTTGACCGCAACGAGATCGCGCTCGGCTTGGGAGTCAGTCGCGTGCCGATTCAAGAGGCCCTGATCCAGCTCGAGCACGATGGCGTCGTTTCGACCCGCTATCACCGGGGCGCGTTCATCGAGCAATTCGACGAAGCCACCGTCCTCGAGCATCACGAGCTTGACGGCATGCTCAACGGCATCGCCTCGGCTCGCGCGGCGAGCAACCCGACGCCGCGGATCCTGGGTGAGCTCGATGCGCTGATGCGCGCGATGCGCATCGC
This sequence comes from Mycobacterium ahvazicum, assembly GCF_900176255.2. Taxonomy (GTDB): domain Bacteria; phylum Actinomycetota; class Actinomycetes; order Mycobacteriales; family Mycobacteriaceae; genus Mycobacterium; species Mycobacterium ahvazicum. Next base: position 111,757 of record NZ_FXEG02000006.1, on the reverse strand, counting down.
GAAAGATTCCCGGGTCTTTTCCGAACTCACTGCGGAGTACCGGCGCGCCGTCAACGGCGAATACGCCGGGCCGCGGCTGCACGCCACTATCCGTGCCTCGCAAGACCTCATCCCCCATGCGTTCTGGTTGAGCTACCAGAACAATCGCGACGACGTGCTGCCCTACTACGAGGACGAAACGGCCGCGATTCGCCGCCGTGACCCGGACGCCGCGCGAGCGGCATGCGTCGGTCGCGCCTACCTGATGGCGCAGACCATGCTTGCCGAACTGTTCCGGCGCAGGGTTTTCGCGGCACCCGACGACGTTCGCCAGGTTGTTTCCGCGCCGCTTCCCGTTCTGGCGGAGACGGAAGCGGTCTGCGCCGAGCCGTCGATGGCGCTCTAAATCGACTCTCGCCGCGACGAGTTGCCGCCCGGTCGATACGGTGGCGGTGATGAACTCGTGCGAAGGCCCGCGCGCGAAGCGCGGAGCCAAGCTGTTCGGACTAACCACGACAATTTTGATCGTGGTCGGCCTGGTGCTGGCCGGACCCGCGTTCGCCGACCGAAACCAGTGCGCGCCGGGCGGACCCGAGAGCGCGTCCGCCTTACCGAAAGACCTGACCACCGTCGGCGGCGTCGGACGCGACGACGACCACACGACCGCTTCCGTGGAGCCGCTCAGCGAGATCAACGTCAACTCGCTGGGCCTGAATTCACCCGGCGTTCTCAACGTCGGCACTTTGTCGGATGCCCCGCCCTCGGTCTGTGTTGACGCCAACGGCACGTTCAGCGGGTTCGACAATCAGCTGTTGGCCGCGATGGCGAAAAAGCTGGGCCTGCAAGTCCGTTTCGCCAGCACCGATTTCTCCGCACTGCTGGCCGAAGTAGCGTCGCGGCGCTTCGATGTCGGCTCGTCATCGGTGAAAGCCACCGCTGCCCGGCGGCGCACCGTCGGGTTTACCAACGGCTACGACTTCGGCTACTACGCGCTGATCGTGCCACCCGGATCGCCGATCAAAGCCTTCAGTGATCTCGCCGCGGGGCAACGAATCGGCGTCGTCCAGGGCACCGTCGAGGAGTCCTACGTCGTCGACACCCTGCACCTGCAACCGGTGAAGTACCCCGGCTTCGCCACCGTGTCCGCCAGCCTCAAGCCCCGCCAAATCGATGCCTGGGTAGCCCCGGCAGCGCTGGCCGCCAACGTGATGCACCCCGGCGATCCGGCTATGGTCGTGGCCAACGAATTCAGCCCCGGCGACTTCGTCGCGTACCCGGTTGCCAACGACAACCCGGCGCTGATCTCCGCACTCAACTCCGCGCTGGATGCCGTCATCGCCGACGGCACTTGGTCGAAGCTCTACTCGGAATGGGTTCCGCGCCCTTTGCCACCGGGCTGGAAACCCGGATCCCGCGCCGCCCCGACTCCCCACCTGCCGGACTTCGCCGCGATAGCGGCAAGCAACCACCACAAGTCGATGCACCCGCCGGCCCCGAAATCCGTACTGGCGCAACTGCGCGACCAGTTCTTGGACTGGGATCTGTACAAACAAGCCGTTCCCGCTTTGCTTATGACGGGCCTGCCCAACACGTTGATCCTGACTAACAGCGCGCTGGCGATCGGGCTGGTGCTCGGCATGGTGCTGGCCATGGCGGGCATGTCGAACTCATGGTGGCTGCGCTGGCCGGCGCGGATCTACACCGACATCTTCCGTGGTCTTCCCGAAGTCGTAATCATCTTGATCATTGGGATGGGGATCGGACCGCTCGTGGGTGGGCTGACGAACAACAACCCGTATCCGTTGGGTATTGCCGCGCTGGGATTGATGGCGGCCGCCTACATCGGCGAAATTCTGCGCTCGGGAATCCAGAGCGTCGACTCCGGCCAGCTGGAGGCCGCGCGCGCACTCGGATTCAGCTATCCGGCCGCGATGCGGCTGGTCGTGGTGCCGCAAGGCGTCCGGCGGGTGTTGCCCGCGCTGGTCAATCAGGCCATCGCGTTGCTGAAGGGCTCGGCGCTGGTGTACTTCCTGGGCCTGGTAGCCCAGGAGCGCGAACTGTTTCAAGTGGGCCGCGACCTCAATGCGCAGACCGGCAACTTGTCGCCGTTGGTGGCCGCGGGCCTCTTCTATCTGTTATTGACCGTTCCGTTAACACATTTGGTGAACTACATCGACGCGCGGCTGCGCCGCGGCGGCTCCAGCGACGAGTCAGAAGAGTCCGCCGCCATGGTCAGCTCCACCCTCGGCCCGGGAATGACATGACCGACGCTGCCGCAAGCCACGCCTCAGTCTCGTTGGAAGCCAGGGACATTCACAAGACTCTCGGCGGGAACAAGGTTCTGCGCGGCGTCACCTTCGAAGCCCCCGCGGGCACCACGGTGGCCGTCGTGGGACCGTCGGGTTCGGGTAAGTCGACGCTGCTGCGCGCGCTGAATCGACTCTACGAACCCGACAAGGGCGACATCCTGCTCGACGGACACTCGGTGCTGCACGACGATCCCGACGAACTGCGTCAGCGCATCGGCATGGTGTTCCAGCATTACAACCTGTTCCCGCATCTGAGCATTCTCAAGAACGTGGCGCTTGGCCCGCGCAAGTTACGCGGGCTGTCCGCGGACGAGGCCAAGGAACTCGCGCTGACTCAGCTGGAGCGAGTTGGCCTGAAGCACAAGGCCGGTGCCCGCCCCGGCATGCTGTCCGGGGGACAACAGCAACGGGTTGCGATCGCCCGGGCGCTGGCCATGGGGCCGCAGGTGATGTTCTTCGACGAGGCGACGTCCGCGCTGGATCCGGAGATGGTCAAGGGAGCCTTGCAGCTCATCGCCGACCTCGGCGCCGGCGGTATGACGATGATTGTGGTCACGCACGAAATGGGTTTCGCCCGGTCGGCGTCGGACATCGTCGTGTTCATGGATCACGGCAAGGTGGTGGAATCCGGGCCACCAGAGCAGATATTCGAAGCGGCTAAGACCGAAAGACTGCAGCGATTCCTGTCCCAAGTGCTTTGACGGGCTACAAATAGTCGCCGTAGCTACCTTGTACGCCACCCATATCGGGTTAGACTGCCGACTTATGGCGGACAGCGACTCCACCGCGGCCGAGGTGACCGAGCTTGCGGAAGGCTTGCACCGCGCGCTGTCCAAACTGTTTTCGATACTGCGCCGCGGCGACCCCAGCGGTGTGGTGGCGGGCGATTTGACCTTGGCGCAGCTGTCGATCCTGGTGACCTTGCTCGATCAAGGCCCGATCCGGATGACAGATCTGGCCGCACACGAACGGGTACGGACGCCCACCACGACGGTGGCGATCCGCCGGCTGGAGAAGATCGGATTGGTGAAGCGCTCGCGCGACCCGTCCGACCTGCGGGCCGTGCTGGTCGACATCACGCCGCGCGGCCGGGCCGTTCACGCCGAGTCGCTCGCTAATCGGCACGCGGCCCTGGCCGCGCTGCTCAGCCAGCTCAATGAATCCGATCTGAACATGCTGACCAAGGCACTGGCACCGCTGGAGCGCCTGGCCTCGGGCGAGCCGACGTCGGGTCCCGCCGGCGGAGAGCCTCCGGCACGCAAGCGGGCCTGAAAGTACCTGGTTTACAACGGTATTGGCGCTGTCCGTAGACTGAGCTGCATGCCAACTGCACTAATTACTGGCGCCGGCGGGGGTATCGGTTCCGCCATCGCCACCGCGCTGGCCCCGACGCATACACTGCTGCTGGCCGGCCGGCCCTCCACCCGGCTCGACGCCGTCGCGGAGCGGCTGGGCGCCACGACCTTCCCACTGGACTTGACCGACATCGATGAGATCGCGGCCGCGTGCGAAATCGTGGACTCGCTCGACGTGCTGGTGCACAACGCTGGGGTGTCCGTCCCGGGCCGGGTCGCCGAGTCGCATGTCGACGAATGGCGTGCCACGTTCAGCGTGAATGTCTTTGGGGCGGTGGCTCTTACGCTGGAGCTGTTGCCTGCCCTGCGCAGCGCTCGTGGTCAGGTGGTGTTCATCAACTCCGGAGCGGGACGCGCGGTGTCACCGGGTATGGCGTCCTATTCGGCTAGCAAGTTCGCGTTGCGTGCGTTCGCCGACTCGCTGCGCCTCGACGAACCGGACCTGCGGGTCACCACGATATTTCCCGGCCGTACCGACACCGAGATGCAGCGCGAACTGGTCGCGTTCGAGGGCGGTCAGTACGACGCCGACAGATTCTTGCAGCCCGAAACCGTAGCCGCCGCCGTCGCCCAAGCGGTGGCCACGCCACGCGACGGCCACGTCCATGAGGTGGTGCTGCGGCCGGGCCGACGGTAGTCGGCTTCAGACGACCAGGTTGACCAGCCGGCCGGCGACCACGATCACCTTGCGGGGGGTGGCCCCGGCCAAGAATGCCTGGACCTTTTCATCGCCCAGTGCGGCGGCTTTCAGGGTGGCGTCATCGGCGTTTGCGGCCACCACCACCCGTCCGCGCACCTTGCCGTTGACCTGCACCGGGTACTCGACGGTGTCGTCCACCAGGTAAGCCGGATCGGCTTCCGGGAAGGGGCCGTGCGCCAGCGACGTGGTGTGCCCCAGCCGCGACCACAACTCCTCGGCCAGGTGCGGCGCCAGAGGTGCCAGCATCAACACCAGCGGTTCGACCGCAGCGCGGGGCACCGCGTCGCGGTGCTCTTTGGTGAGGTGGTTGGTGTACTCGATCAGCTTGGCCGCGGCGGTGTTATTCCGCAGGGCCGCATAGTCTTCCGCGACACCCTCGATGGTGCGATGCAGCGCGCGCAGGGTCTCGGTGTTCAGCTGCTGTCGTTCGTCGGCCACCCGGGATGCGCCGGTGTTCTCGTCGACCACCAACCGCCAGACCCGCTGCAAGAAGCGGTGCGCGCCGATCACATCCTTGGTCGCCCACGGACGGGACGCCTCCAGCGGGCCCATCGACATCTCATAGACCCGCAGGGTGTCCGCACCGTACTCGTCACAGATGGTGTCCGGTGAGATCGAATTCTTCAGGCTCTTACCGATTTTGCCGAATTCCTGAAAAACCTCGATCTCGCCGTCGGCCCCGGGGTAGAAGAACTTGTTGTCCCGCTCGATCACCTCGTCGGCCGCGACATACGAGCCGCGCGAATCCGCGTAGGCAAACGCTTGGATGTAACCCTGATTGACCAGCCGGCGGTATGGCTCTCGCGAACTGACGTGCCCCAGGTCGTAAAGAACTTTATGCCAGAACCTGGCATAAAGCAGGTGCAGCACCGCGTGCTCTGCTCCCCCGACATACAAGTCGACACCGCCGGGGTCCTGCGCGCCGTGCTCGGCCGGCCGCGGACCCATCCAATACGCCTCATTCTCCTTGGCGCAGAACCGTTCCGAGTTATGCGGATCGGTGTAGCGCAACTCGTACCATGAACTTCCGGCCCACTGCGGCATCACATTGGTGTCACGACTGTAAGGCTTGAGGCCGTCGCCCAAGTCCAGCTCGACATGCACCCAGTCGGTGGCGTTTCCCAGCGGCGGTGACGGCTCGCTGTCGGCGTCGTCGGGATCGAACAGCACCGGAGAATAGTCCGGGATGTCGGGCAGCTCCACCGGCAGCGCGGCCTCGTTCAGCGCATGCGGGCGTCCCTCGTCGTCGTACACGACGGGGAACGGTTCGCCCCAATACCGCTGTCGCGCGAAAAGCCAGTCCCGCAACTTGAATTCGATTCGCGCCCGGCCGCGACCCTCGGACTCCAGCCGGGCGGTGATGGCTTCCTTGGCCGCCGCGACATCCATTCCGTCGAGGTAGCCGGAATTCACCAGCTTGCCGTCGCCCGCATACGCCGATTCTGAAATATCGCCACCGGCAATGACTTCCACGATCGGCAGACGGAATGCGCTGGCAAAATCCCAGTCCCGTTGATCGTGGCCCGGCACCGCCATGATGGCCCCGGTGCCGTAGCCCACCAATACGTAGTCGGCAATGAACACCGGCACCGGCTTGCCGTTGGCCGGATTGGTCGCATAGCTGCCCAGGAAGACGCCGGTCTTCTCCTTGCTCTCCTGGCGCTCGAGGTCCGACTTCGCGCCGATCGCGCGCCGGTAAGCCGCGACGGCTGCCGCCGGCGTGGCGGCTCCGTATGTCCAGCTGGGGTCCACGCCGTCCGGCCAGGCGGCGGCGACGAGTTCGTCCACCAGGTCGTGCTCGGGGGCCAGCACCAGATAGGTTGCGCCGAACAAGGTGTCAGGCCGCGTGGTGAACACATCGATGTCGACGTCGGAGCCCTTGCGCTCGCCACTGAGTATGGTCGCCGAGAACAATGCCTCCGCGCCGGTGGAACGGCCGATCCAGTTGCGCTGCATGGACTTGACCTGATCGGGCCAGTCCAGCACTTCCAGGTCGTCGAGCAGGCGGTCGGAGTACGCGGTGATCCGCATCATCCACTGCCGCAACCGTTTCCGGAACACCGGGAAGTTGCCGCGGTCGCTGCGGCCGTCGGAGGTGACCTCTTCGTTGGCCAGCACCGTGCCCAGGCCGGGACACCAGTTCACCATCGAGTCGGCCCGGTACACCAGCCGGTAGCCGTCGATCACGTCGGCACGCTCCCCCGCCGACAATGTCGTCCAGTCCCGGCCGTCGTCGAGACGACGGGCACCGGAATCGAATTCGGCAATCAGCTCGGCGATCGGACGGGCCTTTGCGGCCGCGGTGTCGAACCACGCGTTGTAGATCTGCAAGAAGATCCATTGCGTCCACTTGTAGAACTCGACGTCGGTGGTCGAAAAGGATCGCCGACTGTCGTGCCCGAGGCCCAGCCGGCCCAGCTGCCGGCGGAAGTTGACGATGTTGGCCTCGGTTCTGGTGCGCGGATGGGTGCCGGTTTGCACCGCGTATTGCTCAGCGGGCAGACCAAACGCATCAAACCCCAAGGCGTGCAGGACATTACGGCCGATCATCCGGAAATAGCGAGCGTATACGTCGGTGGCGATGTAGCCCAACGGGTGTCCGACGTGCAGCCCGTCCCCGGACGGATAGGGAAACATGTCCTGCACGAACAATTTGTCGTCGGGCACCGGGGTGCCGTCGGTCGGCGCCAACGACCCCACCGGGTTGGGCACATTGAATGTCCCGAGCCGCGTCCAGTTGTCCTGCCAGGTGCCCTCAATACTGCCGGCCAGCTCCGCCGTGTAACGGAATGGCGGCGCGTCGGACTCCGTCTGGGCACCCGCGGGGATGCTCGGCGACGAGGTAGTGGGCGGTTGGGTCACGTGAACAGCGTATAAGGACCGACTTGCCGGGCCCGCCGGCCACAGGTTGATAAAGGTTGCGTTGCGCACAGATCAGAGGTTCATCCCAGCTCTATTTCGGCCCTGTCCAGCGCCTTTGACCTCTGGTTACAGTCGGCCTCTATACGACGGATGCCGGTAGACCGGCCATTCGGAAGGACCGACAGAGATGACGCAGATCGCCGCCCCCTGGCGCGTAGTCGCAGGCGGTTTCGCCGCCGGTGTGATCGGGTTCGCCCTGTTCTCAGGTGCGACGGCTTCGGCCGATCCTCTGGTGCCTGTTCCCCCGGGTCCTATCGTGCCGGTGCCGGCGAACCAGTACTACCCGCCGGCGCCTGCTCCGGGCACGGCCAACAGCAACCGGTTCGTCCCGACCCCGCCGGCGGCGAACCCGTTCGCGCCGCCGAGCCTGGCCTCCGCGCCCATGGCTCCCAACAGCATCGCGGCTCCGGCCGCGACGCCTAACGCCGCCGCGGTCGCGCCGGCGCAGCCGGCCATCACGCCGGCGTCGTCCGGAACGCTGCGCGACTACTTCCAATCCAAGGGCGTCAAGCTCGAGCCGCAGAGGCCGCAGGGCTTCAAGGCGCTCGACATCACGCTGCCGGTGCCCCCGCGCTGGACCCAGGTGCCCGACCCCAATGTGCCCGACGCGTTCGCGGTGATAGCCGACCGGCAGGGCAGCAGCGTGTACACGTCAAACGCGCAGGTAGTGGTCTACAAGCTGGTCGGAAACTTCGATCCCCGAGAAGCCATCTCGCACGGCTATGTCGATAGCCAGAAGCTGCTGGCCTGGCAGTCGACGAACGCTTCGATGGCCGACTTCGACGGGTTCCCGTCGTCGGTGATCGAAGGCACCTACCGCGAGGGTGATATGACGCTGAACACCTCGCGTCGTCACGTGCTCGCCACCTCGGGCCACGACACGTACCTGGTGTCGCTGTCGGTGACCACCGACCGGGCCGTCGCGGTCGGTGACGCGCCCGCCACCGACGCGATCATCAACGGATTCCGGGTGGCCGCGCCCGGGTCTGCCGCACCTGCCCCCGCCGCCCCGACTGCCGCGCCCGTGGCGCTTCCGGCGCAGGCGGCCGCCGCCGCTCCCGCACAAGCACCCGTCGCCGCTCCCGCACACCGGTCCAGGCTCCCGCCGTCGCACCCGCCCCAGCTCCCGTTGGTGCGCCGGCCCGGCTTCCCACGCAGATGGCCGCGCCCAACCTGCTGCCCTCCCCGCAGCCCGCGCCCAATCTGTTGTCCCTCGTACCCGGGCTTCCGCCGCTGCCGAACTTCAGCAACCTCGGCTCGCGCTAATTCGGCGCCGACACAAGGGGTGTGGAGCCCGGCGCGCGGATCGGTGACCGGCCTCGTATTGTGAGGCAATGCTGATCGCTGGGGTGGTGTGCATGTGTGCGGCGGTAGCTTCCGCCGGGTTCGGAGCTTGGTCGCTGTCTCACAACCACGCCGTCGACGGCACGCAACTGGCATTGCGCGCCATGGCGCCGACTCAGTTGGCGGCCGCGGTGATGCTGACCGCGGGCGGTGTGGTGGCACTGGCCGCCTCGGCGCACACCGCGTTCGTGGTGCTGATCGTCTGCGTGGCCGGCGCCCTCGGCACACTGGCCGCGGGCTCGTGGCAGAGCGCGCGCTTCGCACTGCGCCAGGAGGCGGCCGCACCCAGTTGCGCCGGCGAGTGCACCTTTTGCACGCAGTCCAGCCACTGACGAAATCCCCCGACGATAGTCCGGCATGCTGAGGCGCTTGTCGTCGATCTTCGATCTGTTTCTGCTGGCTCTGGCCGCGACCGTCACGATCGCCTCGCTCTTCCCCGCCCACGGTGATGCCGCCAAGGTGGCGTCGCTTGCCGCCGAGTCAGCGATCGCGCTGCTGTTCTTCCTGTACGGCGCCCGACTGTCCCCCCAGCAGGCCTGGCACGGCGTGCGGCAATGGCGTTTACACCTGCTGGTGCTGGCCACGACGTTCGTGCTGTTCCCGCTGCTGGGGCTGGCTGCCCGGGCGTTGGTGCCCTCGGTCCTGACGATGGACCTCTACAACGGCCTGCTGTTCCTGTGCCTGGTCCCGTCGACCGTGCAGTCGTCGATCGCGTTCACTTCGATTGCGCGGGGCCATGTTTCGGCCGCGATTGTCAGCGCGTCGCTGTCGAACATCCTCGGCATCGTACTGACCCCGCTGCTGGTGGTGTTGCTGATGAACACCAGCGGCGCGGTCCACGTGGACGCCGGTTCGATGCGCGACATCTTCGTGCAGCTGTTGCTGCCGTTTGGCGCCGGCCAGCTGGCACGGCCCTGGATCGCGGGATTGATTCGCCGCTATGCCGCGGTGCTCAAGGTCGTCGACCGGGGATCCATCCTGCTGGTCGTGTACACGGCTTTCTCGATGGGCGTGGTCGAGGGCATCTGGTTCAGTGTCGACGTGTGGCGCTTGATCCTGGTTGCCTTGGTCGCGACGGGATTGCTCGCCATCGTGCTGATCGCTACGACACTGACCGGCCGAATCGCGCGACTGGACCGCGCCGATGCGATCGTGCTGCTGTTCTGTGGCTCGAAGAAGAGCCTGGCGTCCGGGCTGCCGATGGCGCTGGTGTTTTTCCCCGGCAACGTCGTGGGCCTGACGATGTTGCCGCTGATGATCTTCCACCAGATCCAGCTGGTGGTGTGTGCGGTGATCGCCGCCAGGCTTGCGCGGGAGGCCGACCAAACGTCGGCGTCGTCGGAGGTGGGGGAGGAGCGCTAGTTTCGGCTGACGTCGATCGGGTGGGTGGCCAGCAACGACAGGGGCAGCGGCTGCCGACGCAACACCTGGCCCCACAGGTCTTCCTTCGCCCCGACGAGAACGTCAGATGGCAACGCGGACAACACAATCCAGTCATCGCGCTCGATCTCGCCCTCGAGCTGGCCGATGGTCCAGCCCGAGTATCCGGCGTAGATCCGGACACCCTCGATCAGCGGGGCGATCAGATCGGGCTCGGCGTCCAGGTCGACCATCACGATCCGTCCCGCGACATGTCGCAAACCCGGCACCCCCTGCGGGTCCGCCCCGATTCTCAGCGCCGCCAGACACAGGGCGGCATCGCGCTTCACCGGCCCACCGATGAACATCGTCTTCGGCTTGGCGGCGAGTTTGGCCCACTGCGGCAACACGTTGTAGACCGCGGTTTCGCTGGACCGGTTGAGAACCACGCCCAGCGTGCCACCGTCGTTGTGCTCGACGATGTAAATGACGCTGCGCCGAAATGTCGGTTCGAGCAGATCGGTATTGGCCAGCAGCAAAGTACCCGCACGCACCCGCTGGGCAGCGGGTGCGATGTAGTCTTCGGGATCTTCCGGCTGGGGCATCAGTCCATCATCGCACTCCCGTAGCATCGCTCGGCACAAACAAACGCCGAGCGTAAATATTTGTACTGTTAATACTGCGGCGTCGCGTGCGATGTCTTTGTCCAGCCCAATCGTGGAAGTCGGTTCTGTGTTCCAAACCCGGATGCCTTCGCGTGCACCCGTCGAACTCTGGCAGTCGGTGCGCGCCATGCCGGATTTCCGGCGGGTGATTCAGGTGCGCATGGCGAGCCAGTTCGGTGATGGGCTTTTCCAGGCGACGGTGGCCGGCGCGCTGCTGTTCAATCCGGACCGGGCGGCCGATCCGCTGTCGATCGCGTTCGCATTCGCGGTGCTGTTCTTGCCTTATTCGCTACTGGGACCGTTCGCCGGGGCGCTGATGGACCGGTGGGACCGACGCTGGGTGCTGGTCGGCGCCAATGTGTGCCGGATGGTCCTGATCCTGGTGATCGGCACGATTCTCGCGGTGCGTGCCGGCGAGATGCCGCTGCTGCTCGGTGCGTTGTTGTTCAACGGCTTTTCCCGGTTCGTGGCCTCGGGGTTGTCGGCGTCGCTGCCGCACGTGGTGCCGCGCGAGCAGGTGGTGACGATGAACTCGCTCGCTACCGCCTCCGGCGCCATCGCGGCCTTCTTCGGCGCCAACTTCATGCTGATACCGCGATGGTTTGTCGGCGGCAGCGATCGGGGCGCATCCGTCATCATCTTCATGGCGCTGATTCCGGTGTGCGGGGCGTTGCTGCTGTCCCTGCGGTTTGGCCCACGGGTGCTGGGACCGGACGACACCAAGCGGGCGATCCACGGATCGGTGATCTACGCGGTGATCACCGGATGGGTGCACGGTGCGCGCACGGTGGCGTCTACGCCGACGGTGGCTGCCGCGTTGTCCGGATTGGCGTCGCACCGAATGGTCGTCGGGATCAATTCGTTGGTGATCCTGCTGCTGGCGCATCACACGAAAAACCCCGCGGTCGGCGGGCTGGGGATCGCGCTGGTGTTCTTCGCCGCGTCTGGGCTTGGTTCGTTCATCGCTACTGTGCTGACCCCACCGACGGTGCGGCGTTGGGGGCGCTACGCGGCCGCGAACGGCGCTCTGGCCGTGGCCGCGCTGGTCCAACTGGCCGGCGTGGGGCTGACATTGCCGGTCATGGTGGCGTGCAGCTTCTTCCTCGGCATCACCGGCCAAATGATCAAGCTTTGTGCCGACTCGGCGATGCAGATGGATGTCGACGACGCGCTGCGCGGCCACGTGTTCGCGGTGCAGGATGCGCTGTTCTGGGTGTCGTTCATCGTCTCGATCACGGTGGCCGCGATGTTGATTCCCGCCGACGGGCACGCACCGACGTTCGTGCTGTTCGGTTCGGCGATCTACCTGGCCGGGCTCGTCGTACACAGTGTCGTCGGCCGGCGCGGTCAGCCGGCGACGAGTCGCTAGGAGGTCAAGATGGCTGATGCCGGGCCGATGGTGGCCGATCTGCGTGCCGAAAGCGACGATCTCGACGCGCTGGTGGCGCCGCTGGCCGACACGCGCTGGGCCGAGCCGACGCCGTCGCCGGGCTGGAGCGTCGCACACCAGATCGCGCACCTGTTGTGGACCGACCGGGTCGCGCTGCTGTCGGTCACCGACGAGGCGGGTTTCGCCGAGGTGCTGGCCGGTGCGATGCAGAATCCCCTCGGCTTTGTCGACGCGGGCGCCGAGGAGCTGGCGACCACGCCACCGGCGGAACTGCTGAGCGATTGGCGAGCCACCCGGGGCCGGCTGCACAACGCGCTGCTCACCGTCGACGAGAGCCGGAAACTGCCGTGGTTCGGGCCGCCGATGAGCCCGGCGTCGATGGCCACCGCACGGTTGATGGAGACCTGGGCGCACGGGCTGGACGTCGCCGACGCGCTCGGCGTCAAGCGCGTGCCCACCGCGCGACTGCGCTCGATCGCCCATCTGGGGGTGCGCACTCGCGATTACGCGTTCGCGGTCAACGAGCTGGCTCCGCCGGCCGAGCCGTTCCTGGTCGAGCTGCGTGCGCCCGGCGGCGACGTCTGGTCCTGGGGTCCGGCCGATGCGGCCCAACGTGTCTCCGGTTCGGCCGAGGACTTCTGCTTCTTGGTCACGCAGCGCCGGCCGCTGAGCACTCTCGACATCACCGCACACGGGCCCGACGCACAACGGTGGCTGGAGATCGCGCAGGCATTCGCCGGCCCACCGGGGCCCGGTCGATAAGCGATAGGTCCCCTCGTGGCCGTGGCTGGCCTCCTGGCGGGCCTGCTAGAAGCGGCGCTCCGTTGACGACCGTCGGTCCGCGTTTTCGGGTTGTGACGCGAGGCATAGGTTGACCACCGGCCCGGAGGGTATTAGCCAGTAAAGCTTTTATGACGAAGGGATTGAACCATGGGCGACAGCGGACCAGAAGAAGCCGTGAAGGGCGTCGTGGAAGACGTGAAGGGCAAGGCCAAGGAAGTTGCCGGCATCGTGACCGACAACGACGGCCTGCGCGAGGAGGGCCAAGCCCAGCAGGACAAGGCCGAAGCGCAGCGTAACGCCGCTAAGAAGGAAGCCGAGGCGGAGGCCGCACACGCGGCGGAGAAGGCCGCCGAAGCACGGCAGAAGGCCGCCGAGTAACAACTTCGGAGCCGATCTGACCAGGTTGTCTTGCGCGGCTTGGCCTTTCGAGCAAGCCCGTCGTCCTTGACCTCAGGCCGGCGTCGAACGCGGATTGCTGGGTTCCCGCGAAGTCGAATCGCGTCTGGGACAACCGCGCAGTCGCCAATGTGGCTAAGAGTTTGCCGAAACCGGGCACCTGTCGACCGCGTGATGCCTCGCACTCAATCGTGAACGGACTGGGCGGGTTATCCGGCGCCGGATCCGGCGGACGTGGGTCAGCGACGCGCCCGCGGAATTCCGCTACTTGGTTGGAGCGTCAGGTCTCGTCGGGTGGTCCGCCGCCTACGACGACACGCGCTCGGGTGACGTCCTTGTCGGCTTGGCCTTCCTTGCCGTGCCCAAGCATGCCGGCCGGAGACATCGGCATCGGCGAGCCGCCCATGCCGCTGCTGGTCGGAGAGGTTGGCGGGCGTAGCTCGGACGCATTCAGCACTCCGGCGCGCAAGCTGGTCGGCCGCCCGCCGGCTTCGGGCTCGAAGCTGCTGGTGGGGCGGGTGTAGCTGGTCAGGCCGGCACCCGGGAAGCCGCCGCCACCGCCCACGCCGCCACCGCCGGCCGCGCCGCCAAGCGGACTAGTCGCTCCGGCCAGCATGGCTGGCTGGGCGGCGGCACCGGCGGCACCGGCATTGCCCGCGCCAGCCGAGGAAAACGCGCCCGTCAGCGACTGCATCAGTCCTTGCGGCATGCTGGCCATTCCCTGAAACGCATCCATCGGGGCCTTGACGACCTCTTGCAGCTGGCCGGTCAGTCCGGAGATCATCTGCAGCGGCTGCTGCATCATTGAACTGAGCTGGCTCCCGCCCTCGGCGGGCGCAGCCGCCGCCTGGCCCGCACCCTGCGTCGCCTGACTCCCTGCCTGCATCGCGCCATTCATCCCGCTCTGCGCCGCCGCCTGCGCCACGGCCGATGCGGCCGCCGCAGGCGCGGCCGGCGAGGCGCCCATCGGTGCCAGGGGTGGTGGAACGGCCAACGCCGCGACGAGCGTGGCCAGCGTGCTGGAGTACGCCCAGCCAATGGCCGAGTTGGTCGGCCAGTGGTGCCCGTAGTACTCGGCGTCCCGCTCGCCCATCGGCATGGTGTTCTGCCCGAACCAGTTGGTATGGGCCAAGACGACCCACTCGAACCGGTTGGTCGTCGACACGACGGACGGGACGACCGTGGACCGCGCGAGCATGAAGGCATCGACCGCGGCCGTTGTGACGCCGATCTTCTCCGCGGTCCAGCCCATCAGCGTTTGCAAGCCGGCGTTGAGACCGGTCGAGGTGATCATCGAGGCGATCGCGCCCACACCCTGCCAGTGCGCGGCCGTGGCCACCGCGTTGGCGCTGGAAAGACCTGCCGCGACACCGTTGTTCGTGGTCTCGGTGACCCACACCGCGTTATTGGCGAGAACCGAAGCCGGATTACCCGCCTCGAAGATCTGAGCGACGATCTCGGGCGGACCTGTCCACCTGGGGTCGGCCATGCTGGCTGCTTAGATCGCGCTCGCGGCCGCGTTGGCTATGTCGGTGCCGACACCCGTGGCGGACGCAAGACCCTGCGCGCCCGAGAAGGCGGCGCGTTGCCCGGCGTGCTCGGCTGCGGTCGCCAAGTAGGCCGCACCTGTCGCGTTCAGCGCGGCGGCGAACTCGATGGAATCGGCGTCCGGTGCCATCGGCAGCACACCAACCAGTGCCGCCGAGCCGGCCGACGTGGTAGCCGCCATCTCCTGGCTGAGTGCTCCTTCTGTGGCCGCCGATAAATCAACGGCGCCCGGCACCATGTCAAACAGACCGCTCATTGTGACCCTCCGTATGTGCGAATGCCCGGTTTCAACCGTCAGAGGGGTATACCCCCTTTTGGCTGGCTCCCCACCAGGCAAGTTGTGTCCGTCGAAATATCGCGGAATGCACCGATTCTATGGGGGTCTTCAGCAGCTGTCGATTCACCTTTTCGGCACCCCCGGCCGATCTTGTGGATTCGGCCTATTCCGGCGTTCCTACCAGCACACCTTCGATCGCACCATCGGTGGTGACGAGCAGACCGCGCCCCGGCGGTAGTTGCTGGGCACTGACCCTGGCGAACACCTTTACCGTCGCCGGGTCGTTGTCCATGAATAGGGTCGGCGCTCGCGAACTCGTCATCTTCTGCAAGAATGGATTCGTCACCGAGACCCCGGCCCAGTTTCCGGGCAAACGCGACGCAATCACGTGCAGGCCTATCTCGCGACTGCGCTCGATCAGCCCCCATAACGGAGCGCTGGCGCCCGCCTTGCCGATCGCGCCGTGTGGGCGCAGTTCCTGCTCGTCGTCGATCAGGAGGAAATGGTGCGGACCCTCCCACGTGCTGCGGCTCAGCAACTCTTCCTGACTCAGACCGGAGGGCGGGAGCCGGTCGCGCATCAGCGCCGCCAACTCCTCGATCACGGTGTCGATGTCGTCGGCGGTGTAGGCGTATGCGCGCACGTGCGGCCCCCGGATTTTGCCGATCAGCGACGTCTTGGGATCGATGATGGTGATTTGCGCCTGCTCGGGACTGAACCTGCTCATGACCGCTTGACCGAAGGCAGCCAGCGTTGTCGTCTTGCCGCACAACTGCCGGCCCAGCACCAGCATGCTGGGCACCGTTCGCGTCGGTAAATACGTTGGCTGCAAAGCACTTTCGCCGATGGCGAAGGGAATATTGAACGGGTCGGCTGCCACATCGGTCTCGGCGAACGCCGCGATGATCTGGGCGAGTTGAATTTGTTCGGGCAACCGCGCCAGCTTCTCGAGCCTGCCGACGCCGGTTACCTCGGCAATGACCGCACCGAGTTGCCGGGTCGGCACCCGTTCACCGGTGGCCGAGACGATCTCCGGTACGCCGACCAGCAACTCGTGGCCCTCGCGAGTGACGCCGAACCCGGGTCGATCCAGCGTGTTGCGCGCGGCCCTTCGGCGCTCGAGGCCCTCGCCCATCTGGGTTTCGTCCGGGTTGCTCAGCCGCAGCTGGATGCGCGCATTCGACACGTTGACCAGCGCCTGCTTTTGTCCTACCAGCCAGGCCGTGGCGGTCGTCGCGACATGGACCCCGTACGAGAGGCCCTGGCGCGCGATCGACACCACGCGGTCTCCCATCGCGGCATCCTTGTCGTACAGATCGCTGAAATTGTCGACGACAAGGAAGACGTCGCCGAACTTGTCGGCGGGATCAGTGCCGCCCTCCCGCTCGGTGCCGAATCGCCGTTCCCGGAATTCGGAGATGTCGATCTGATACTGCTTAAACGCTGCCTCGCGCGCCAGGATCAAGCCCTCGATCGACGCGACGGTCCTCGAGACGCCTTCCTTGTCTGTTTGGCTGACGACCGACGCCACGTGCGGTAACTCTTCGACGGGGTACAGCGAAGCCCCGATGCAGAAGAACGTCACCCGCTCAGGCCGATACATCAATGCGGCCGAGGTGATCAGCGACATCAGCGTGGTCGATTTGCCGCGCTGGGCGGTCGCCACCACCATGATGTTGTCCATCTCGGCGTCGACCGCGTGCACCCGCTGCGCGTGGTCTTCGGGGATGTCGACGACGCCCACCGGGAACACCAGACCGGGATTGTCGCCGTAGTCGACGTACCACGGCTTGCGCCGCCAGCTCGCCACCAGCACGTCCATCGTCTCACTGACTTCCAAAGGCGGCAGCCATATTTGGTGGGGCGGACGCGCGCTGTGCGACATCAGCGACTCGCGGATCACGTCGACCAGCTTCTTCTTCCGGAACCCGTCGGAGTGGAACAGGAACTCGTCGGGCTCCTCAGGCTCGTCCGCGACGGCCAACGCTTCGCTGTCGGCTTCGCTGAGCGGCTGGTAGGCCCAGGTGAGCGCCCGCGGCTGCGAAAAGCTCATCGCCACAGTCTTGTTCACGTTGACCGCCCGCTTCGGTACCACGAACGGGGCGGACACATAGAAGCACCG
Source organism: Mycobacterium ahvazicum (assembly GCF_900176255.2). Classification (GTDB taxonomy): domain Bacteria; phylum Actinomycetota; class Actinomycetes; order Mycobacteriales; family Mycobacteriaceae; genus Mycobacterium; species Mycobacterium ahvazicum. The sequence goes on along the minus strand of NZ_FXEG02000006.1, from coordinate 94,608 downwards.
GAACTGTTCGAGGTCGCGTGGTCCCACCTTGAGCAGGGCGTAGCCGTTCTCCTTGGACGGCAGATGCAAGGCCGCGTCGCTACCGATCACATCGCGGGAGTCCTCCGCGGTCTCCGCACGAAGGGCCACCCGAAAAGCGATGTTGCTCTTGACCTTACTGAGCGACGACAGATCCAGCCGCTGACCGCCGAGGGTGAAGAAGACGTTACAGCCGCGGCCCTCTTGCCCGATGTGGATGACCAGATCGATCCATTCCGGATGATGAATGAACAATTCGAGATATTCGTCGATGATCACCAGCAGAATCGGTACGGGCTCCAAGTCACGACCGGCGAGGCGCATTTCTTCGTACTCGTTGGCGTCGCGGGCCCCGGCCTGGTTGAAAAGACGGTACCGCCGGGCGATCTCACCGTTGACGGCCTTGCGCATTCGCTCGGCCAGATGACGGTCGTCCTTGCCCAGGTTGGACAGCGAACCCGCGACGTGGGGAAACCCCTGTAGATCCTGGGCCGCGGATTCGAACTTCATGTCGACGAAAATCACGATGAACGTCTCGGGGGAGTGCGTCAACGCGATACCGGTGCAAAGCGACAGGAAGTATTCCGACTTGCCGGAACCGGATGTCCCGATGACGACCGAGTGAAACCCGAAACCACCAAAGTCTTTGGCGCGCAGAATAATCTGTTGCAGCTCACCGCCTTGCTTGACACCTACGGGCATCATCGCCCATTTGTGGTCGCCGCGACCGCGGCTCTCGCCCCAGAGTCGATCGACGTCGAGTTCGCGGGGGTCGCTGATGCCCAGCGCGCGCAACAATTCGCCGCCTTGGCTGTCGGTTTCCGACAAGTCTCCGGCGCTCATCGGGGACCAGCGGGCGAGTGCTCGCGCGTACCGGTTGGCGGTGCTTTCGGCGAGCATGTCCGCCACGGCGTAAAACGTGCCGCGGTGGATGAGCCTGCCTTCCCGCAGCGCGAAACGCTCACTGTCGTCGCTGAATCCGACCCCGAGACCGGCCCGGGTAGCCAGCCGCAACACCGTGATGCCGGCCATGCCCTTCTGCCCGGTTACACCCTCCCACTGTTCGGGGGTGCCGACATTGTCGTCGACAATCACCCAGTGCGGTCCCAGCGCCAGACCTGGGCTGGACTCGATCGGCGATGGCATGGATGTCGGGCTCATGCCGACCGGTGGTGTCCACGGTCCGCGGCCCTTGCGGTGCAGCTCGGCGTCAAGCGCCTCTTCCAGTTCGGTCGGGGAGGTGAAGATCAATCGCCGCAGTCCGCAGGCGTCGAACATCTCGTCATGCTGGTTGTGCGGCAGCCACACCAGCCACGACCACAATTCGGGGTGGCGGGTGACCACCATGACTTTGAGATCGCTGGAGCTGTGGTAGACGGCCAGCGAGCACAAGATCGAACGGGCCAGGCTGTGCAATTCGCCCGGATCGTCGCCGACGAAGCTGAAACCGGGTTTGGACCGCAGGCTCAGCACCTTGCCGATTCCACGGATCTTGCTCTGCTCGAGAATGAAATCCCTTAGTGCGCCACCGGTTACAGGTTCAAGCTCTTCACCGATCGGAACGTCGGGCCACTGCAGTGACACCGCGGATTCGCTGGCTTGCTGAATCCCGATCCCCAGCCGGACGTCGAGGAAGTCCGGGTCGGCGGGACGCCGTTCCCACATCCGCGGCCCGCCGATCACGGTGTCAAGCTTCTGCGGATCGCCGTGCACGAACAGCTGGCTGCGTCGCTGATCCTGAGCGGCGCGTTGCACTTCGTCGCGGTCGTCGTCGAGCTGACGCAGGTAAGCCCGGCGTTGCTTTTCTTGTTCGCCCCAACTGATTCGGCGCCCGCGTCCCAAACGCCCGCTGAACATCAGCGTGCCGAACCCGACCAGCCCGATCATCGGGAAGAAGCCCGACTGCAGGGATCGGATCCCGGATGCGTACATCACCACCAGCGTGCCGATGATTCCGACGAGCAACGCGGGAACCGCGATCATCAGCAGGATGTTGCGGGGCTCGCGCTCCGGCAGTGCCAGGGGCGCGGCGACGGCGATGCGCACCGGCGGAACATTCGGCGCGGGCTTGCGGCGACCGCGGACGAAACCTCGTTTGGACATCGTTGTCTAACCCCCGCCTGCCAGCTCGTTGAGATCGGGAATCGGCGCCACGGCACCACCTCCCGAGACGGCGTCGCGCGCCACCAGCGCGGCGTCACGACCGATCGCGGGCCCGGGCGCGAAGGTGCGCACGATCGGCCATGGCGCTTGCACCGCCAGCTTTGGATCCAGCCCCAACGCCTGCAAGGTGGCGTGGTCGGATTGGATGCCGTACCGAACACCTTGCGGTGAAATCCAATACAGGCTCTCGCGGCTGTCGGCCGTCGCGACGCCGCTGGTTGTCGTCACGAAGTTCGCCGCACCCGGCAACATCAACGTCTGTTGTGCCTCGGCAGAATTGGGGTCGCGATCGTCGCGAACCAGGCGAACCACCCGGGAATCCATGCCGATCGAAACCGGCAGCCCGCGGCCGCTGAAGACCGTGATCCGGGCCTGCGGGTCGCCCGATTGCTTCTCCCAGCCCACGCACGTTGCCGGGTTTGCAGACGTATCAACGAATTCCAGTTTCTCCGAGGGGTAGTAATCGACATCGAGCACGTCTACCACCGGGATCTGAATCAGCTTGTCGGGAGCGACGAGGGTGGGTGTTGTCGAGCCTTCCGAATCCGCGGTCCGCAACAGGTCGGCGACGAAGCTGGTGATCTTCTGGACGCCGTCGGGCAACAGCACATAGAAGCCGTTGACGGAGCCGCTCGCGTCGCGGGTTTCCAGGACCCTGCCCACAATGGAACCGGGTAGCCATCGCGACGGCGTGCCGCGGCCCGGAATGCCGGGCAGCACAATGGGTTCCGTCGACGGCATCGCGTCGAACAGGGCGTTAGAGATTTCGATCGGGTATGTCACACCGGGATCGAGACCGAGGTTGAATGTCACCGACCGGTCCGCCGGATCGATGCGGGATCGTTGCCCGTGCCAGATCACATACGTTGCGCCCTTGTGCGTTGCCAGGATGGCCTGCTTCGGGCGCATCGGCTCCGACCGGCCGATGGGGGAGAGCTGCCCGGCGATGGCGGTCACCACTGGCGCGGTTCCGCTGCCGCGGGCCGCGGCGGCGTCGCAGACCGACCACGCCGATTCAGCGCTCGACGTGATCGGCAAGCTGTCGGGCGCCCCCGGAATGCCGATGATCGGGCCCGTCGGGTACTTGGCGATCTCGCTGGCTCTGACCCACGTCGGGGCACCGGCACTGCCGACCGCCAGCCGGGCCGAGGTCAAGTTGAGCGCGGGGTAGAGCCGGCCGTTGATCTTCGCGTAGACCGCACCAGTGTCGCGGTCGCCGATGATCGACGCCTGTCCGACCAGCCCTGAGGGCTTCATGACATGCAGCAGCGCCATCCACCCGACGCCGATCAGAACGAGCACGATCGACAGGGCCACGGCCGCTTGCTGTTTGCGGTCGTCGTGCTTCATCCGGACCGAGAACCGGGTGATCGCGGCGCGCAGCCGACGGTTGTAGAACAGGTGCCCCGAATTCTGATCCCGGTTGGACAGATTAAGTGGCACGGTCATTCTCCTTCAGGCGGTCGATGCAGGACCGCTGCATCGACACCGACATCAATGCAGTTCGCCGCCGTACCTGGCCCGATTCTCGGCTTCGGCCTCCTCGCGAATCGCCGCGATCGCGAGGTTGAGCCTGTCCGCCAATTCTGCGTGGCCGTAACCGGTCATCACGCCAGGATGCAGCGACAACTCGACCAACCTGCCGTCGGAGTTCGTCACGGCGCGAATATCCCCCAAGTCCACGCTGTAGGTGACCGTCTCGGCTTGCGCGACAAGGGCTTCCCACTTGTCGGCTGCCTCGCTCAGCTCACGCAGAACCGCTTCGACGAGATCTCTGTCTTTTAGGTCGCTCTGTTCGCTGCGACCGCCCGACCCCGCCACCATGTCAGTATCATCGAGCCCTCCAACCAGCGTCAATTCACAATCTGACGAGTGCCTCGGCGGACACGATTGAAGGAGCGTCCGTCAATCCTCGCAGTGGCGTTCGTAATCCCAGCGCTCCAGCCAGGCGGAGAGGTGGTGGATTCCGACGCTGATCACGATCAGCACGATACCTTCGACGACCATCAGAAGTTCGTTCACAGCCGGTCCATCTCTCGGGCCGTCGCCGCCTGCTCGAAGTAGCTCATCCTCCGTGGCGGGTAGTGGCGGCGCGGCTCATGCTCGACACTGACGCCCCGGACCAGTTGTTGCCAGAGTGTGGTGAACCAGGGACGCGGTGCGGTGCGGGGGTGCGGGCCGGCGACGGCAGCGGCCGTGGCGAACATCAGCTGGCGTTCGGTGACGAGAACGGGATCCGGGGTAGCGCTGTGCCGCGCTTGCGTGGGCGCAGTGGTATCACGATGCAGCGACGGTGTTTTCGGGATGGCTAGCATTTCGATCACCTGAGAGGGGTTTGCGCCCGGTGGGTCCGGCCGTCAATCGAAATCTATGGAGCCACCGGCGTCGAGCGCATGCGTAGTCGACTACCTGTCTTGCTCGTGCCCTGACGAATCCGCGCGATAGCGGCGACGCGGGCTCAGGACTCGGCGCTCCACTGGCTGACCGGGGGTTCATCGAGCTTCTGGAACCATGCCAGGTGATAGTTCGCCGAGGTCACGTCACCGGCGACACTGCTTTCGGTGGCAGCCAGCAACAGACAGTTGAGCAACAGTGTGGGCACGACGTCCGGGTACTGGCTCAGCAGCTGGTAGCGGGCGGTGTCGAGATGTACCCGCAGCAGATCGGCTTCCTCTTCCACGACACCGGTTCCCGAGGTGGCGGCTTTCGCCAAGGTGTGCACCAACCGGGGAAGTCCGTCGCGCCAGTGCGTGACTCGACCCAGCTCCCATCCCAGATCTTCGACGGGCGGCAGTTCGCGCGCCTGCACCGAAGAGTCCGTCGGCGGGAAGTCGGTCGCTCGGCCGACGCGATCGCCGGGGGTATAGGTCGCGGTCCGGGTCGCCTCGCCGAGCAGAGCGGCGGCTTTGCCCCGGCGGCGGCCGGGTGCGAGCAACCGCACGCCCACCGGCAGCGCGATGCCCGGCGGAATCCAGCCGTGCGCGAGGTCGGTGACCAGCAGCGTGGTGCCGTCCGCGAGGTCGCCGACTGCCCAATTCAGCCCGGGTTCTTGGCGGACGACATGGGAGAGCAGCCGGTGCAATCGTTCCGAGTCGGATTCGACGACGGCGGGAGCCGCAGGTGCTGGCACGGGCTGGGGCTCTGCCTCCAGCTCCGGTTCTGGCTCCGGGTCGGGTTCGCTGACGACCAAGAGCTCTGGCTCGGGTTCCGGCTCTGGCTGGCCGACGACCTCGGGCTCCGGCTCGCTGACAGCCTCCGGCTCCGGCTCGCTGACAGCCTCGGGTTCCGGTTCGGGCTCCGGCTCGCTGACAGCCTCCGGCTCCGGCTCCGGCTCCGGCTCGGGTTCGCGTTCGGGCTCGCTGACTACCTCGGGCTCCGGCTCGGGCTCGGGCTCGCTGACGGCAGGTTCCGCCGGCGGCACCAACTTCTGCAATCGCGCGGTCTCGGATTCCGCGTCGACCGCCGCCGCCGAGACGTCCTGCCGCAGCGGAACCGCGACGTCCACCGTGGGCTCCTCGGACGGAGCTCGATGCCGGCCACCCGAAGCATCATCGTGATCGGCGGAGACCGACGGCTCCTCAACAGGTAACTCGGGCTCCGCGGGGATGACCGGTATGACCTGCGTCTGATCGAGCGTCCGGGACCTGATTTCGGGCTGCTTCACCGGGACCACTGGGATGACCTCGGTTTCGGCCGTCGCCGGGGCGGCGACATCGGGTTCGGCCGCCGGGACCGCCGGGATGACTTGCGTCTTTTCCAAGTCGGCCGTGCTGAAACGTCGCGCGACCTGCGCGGTTTGAAGTCGCGCGCGCGTCTGCGCCTTCATCAACTCCAGCTGGCGAATCGTCGATTCAACGCGCCGCACGGCGCGGGCACGCGCTTCGTCGATAACGCGGGCTTCTGCCGCCCGCCGGCCCACATCGGTGAGTCCCGCCCGCTTGACCATCCCCAACTGCTTGTTGGCGCTAGCGGTGATCCGCTGCAGATCTTTCTCGAGATACTCTGCGAGAGTGGCGGTTTCGTCCGTCGCCGTCGACAGTTCGGCAGGCCAAAGCCCACCGATCACCCAGGGGGTGCAATCGACAGGAGAGCTGAAGGCCGGCATCGACAATGATTCCCGGGTAGCTCTCCGGAGGCGCTGGCGCGCCGTCTTTCGACCGAAGATCGCCACCGGGTCAGACTACCGACATATGCCGAACGCTCATTACCAAAGGTGAATTGTGCGGGTGTGAGGGGCTCGGTAGCGTATGGCCATGGTCGATTCTGCGCTGCAGCAACAACTCGATGAGGTGCGCACCCTGCTCGGCCGCGCACGAGAGTTGTTCGGCGCCAACCCCATCGAGCCACCAACCGATATCGCTCCCGATCCCGACGCCGCCAAAACCTGGCTGATCTGAACGCGGACGGTTAGTCGGCGCCGTCGCGGCGGCGCAGCTTGTGCGCCAACAGCTTCTCGATCGCGGCGTCGAGATCGTTCGGGGTCGGGACCTCCGCCGACGGGGTGTGCCCGGCCGCCACGATCTCGTGCCGGACCTCCAGCAACGCCTTCAGCCAGGACACATCCGCGGTCAACAGGATGCCCCGCGCCAACGTCGCTGCGTCGGTATCCATCGCCTCTTCGCTCAGCGCAACGCTGTGCATGTACCCGCCGCGGCACGAGCGGACCAGGATGTGCCCACTCGGGTGAACGGTGTCGAACGCGGGATTGGCGTCGGTCATCGACCGCCGTCGACGATGCGGCCGAGTTCGCCGGCCGCATCTTGTTCATGCTGATCCCAGGTCCGTGCCGTCACGGCCAGATTGTGTGCCATCTCGGCATGGTCGTCGGCCTGTTGCTCGTAGCACTGGCGTCGCAGTTCGAGCAGTTCCCGTCCGGCATCGCGAAGCTCACCGAAGATCGGCCCGAGCGAATCCAGACTCTCCTGGATAGCAGCGTGCGACGACGGCACGGTGCGCAAGTAGTCGGAGGTCTCTCGGTGATGCGCAGCCGCTTCACGTAAGTGCGCGGGCACCACATGGATTCGATCTGCCATCCGCTTTCTCCTGATTCTGCGCCGCCGGCCGGTCCGGCGAGTTCACTATTGTCCAGTGGTCGGCGTGGCCGCCGGCCGGGTCGGTGTCGGTGCGTCGGTCCTGGCTGGAGCGGTCTCCGTCGCGGCCGGCGGATGCTCCCAGCCTAGGAAGCTCGGGCCGCTTACGGTGGCGATGTGCTGAATCTGGCCATCGAGGAGGGCCTTGGTATGGCCGAGGGCCAGCGCATGGCGATCGGTGAAAATTCCGACATCTCCCGCAACGACCTGCACCGGATCAATTGGGTTGGCGACCGCGGTTCCGGGTGCGGGAATGGTGATCCCCTGCTGATGGAATGCATCGGGGATCGACGCACCGCCCACCGCGGCCTCGATGGCCGCCGCTAGCTGCGGGCTGGCCGCCGTAACCGTGTCACCGTCGGGCAGGGTCACCGTCGTCGGGCCCGCGGCCGGTGATTCGGCGGTCGACACATCCTCACCGTGCTCGTCGCCTGTGCGTTCATCGCGCTCATCCGATTGGTGATCGGCCGGGTTCGCGTCGGGGTTTTCGTCGTCCAGGCCCGCCGCGGCCGGATCGGATTCGCTGCCCTCCTGACGCCAGGGCAGCGGCATCCCGCCCGGCGTCCCCCAACCACCCATCGAACCTGGTCCCGGTGCCGAGCCCAATCCGAGATTGGGAATGCCCGGCATCGCCGACGGCATCGTGGGCGCCGGCGCATTCTCGACCGGCCCTGGCCCCGGATCCCCGGTCAACAGGCCAGGATCGTCGGCCAGCAGCGAATCCAGTAGCGGATCGTCTCCGGCGTCGACAGGGTCGGTTGCCCGTGCCGGTAAGGCAACCGAAGCCGGCCGGGTCTCGCCCGCAACGCTCGGCACGCTCTTCGAGGCGTCGTAGAGCGAGGTCCACGCCGCCATCAGTGCTGACTTCGACGTGTCGTCGAGACTGGCGGTCAGCACCACCGCGCGGATGTCCCTGAGCTTGCCGATCAGGAAGCGCTGAAAGTCGCGCGCGCCCGCCGGAGTGTCCAAGTCCGATCGGGTTTGCACCGCGGCCTCGGTCTCGCGTTGCAAGGCGCCCAGCGCTTCCGCTCCTTCGACCGTCTTCAGGTGGGCATTCATGATGGCCGAAATTACTTGCAAATCCAGCTGAGAGCTGGCCGAATTCTGATGTGCCAGAGCGGCTTCGGCGCCCGCGATGGCTTCGGCAGTGGCTCCCTCAGTCCGCTGCGGCGCTGCAGCGGGCGGTTCCGCAGCGGAGCCGAACAGGACCGGATGCTGTCGGCGGATCTTGGCCAGAATCGTGTCGAGTTGTTCTGGACGTGTCGTGGGGGTGATCACCGCGGTCAACTCCGCTGGGGTCAACCCCGCCTGCCACGCGTTCGGATCGCCGGTGCGGTCGCGCACGACTCTGACCGTGGCAAGCAGTTCGTCATACGTCGACATCGCCTAACCAGACGCCGCTGCGGCCCACCGCGGGCGGTGTCGCGTCCCCTCCATGCCGGGTGACAGTACTGAGACCCTGAGCTGTCGACAATTCACCGCGATGCGGCTGTGTATGAACGCCCTGGGGCTATCCCGCAGATACGCCGTATTCTCCCCGCAGGCGTTCCAGCACAGCAGTTTTCGCCCGATCAAGCTCACGCGCGTCCGCCACGACGGCCGCGATCTCACGTTGCTTGGCGACCAGAAACTTCTGAAACTCCCTCGCCCCGATGGGCGTGTCGATGCCCAGGCTCCGCTGCTGCGGAACGGCGCGCTCGATCTCGTCGCTGATCGCATCCAGACGCCTGATGCTCTCTCGCATCGCGGCGTGTGCGCTGGCAAGCACGTCCACCAGCGCGCGGTCTGCCTCGGCGACCGAGTCGTGCCGGGTCGCCATCGCCGACTGCCGCGCCTGAATGGCGGCTAGCGAAGGGCCAGTCTGTTCAGACATAGGCTCAACCTAATCTCATATCGGCCGACGAATCGCCACGTAGTCGCCCAACCGGCTGATCCGAACCGAGGCACCCGAATAGGGGGCCTCGACGACGAGATTGTTGCCGATCGCCATCTGCACGTGTCCGGTGTGCGGGAAGACGAGATCGCCGGGCCTGACTTGCGAACGCGGCACCGGGATTCCGTCGTTGATCTGCTGATACGTGGTGCGGTCCAGATGAATTCCCGCCCGCGCGTACGCCCACTGCACCAGTCCGGAACAGTCGAACTGATCGGGGCCGGTGGCGCCCCACACATACGGGCGGCCCAGTCGAGATAGCGCCGCACGCACCGCAATTCCGGCGCGGCTGCTCGGCGAAGGCAGCCGCAGTCCGCGGTGGTGCAGCATTCGGTAGCGCAGTGCCCGCAACGCCGCCGAATGCCGTCGGGCACGTAGCCGGGCGGTCAACACGTGTGCCCGCTGGGCGCGCAGGCGTGCGGCTCGACGACGCATTGCGTCCCGCTGGGCCATCGGCGTCATCGGGGTGACGGCGGCATCGGCGCGGGCCTCGTCGAGGACGTTCTTGGTCAGCTCCCGGGCCTGGGCCCGGTCGCGGTAGGCGGCGGCGATGACGCCCGCGGCCGCGTCGTCGGTGCGCGCCGCCGCGAGCAGCACTTGGTGGCCCTGGTTGGCCCGAACTTGGTAATTATCTTGTCCCACAAGGGTGTTCACTGGCGATGCCGGCACCACATCGGAAGGCGCAACCAGCTGCGGCTGTCGGGTGCTGCCCGCGAACAATCGGTGGGCCCGGCTCAACGCCTCGATATCGCTTTCGGTCATCGGTCCCCCTCGCCGTTGGCCTGATCAACGCTGTCCTGGCTCGTCGACCGCACCGCGTCGGCGAAAGCACGGACGCGGGGGAGTATCCCCGCCGGGATCACCCCGCGGTTGCGGATGTCCCACATCTCGTCACTGCTCACACCGAGCAGCGCCGCGATGATCGCGTCCGGAAGCGACGACTGCGCACAGGCCTGGTCGAACCGGGCGCTCAAACTGGTCGGCATCCGTCTGAGCAGCGCGCTGCGCGTTTCCTCGAGCGCTCGAAGATGGTCCATCAGCCGGTCGGTCGAATCCGCACCGGCGTTCACCGCCACCCGCCAGGAGCTGGCGGCGAGCATCTCGGCCTTCACGCACTGCGCGATCACAGAGAGAATATACGTCTCATATTCGTTTGATGTCGTCGCCGGCAGCCGATTGATGACAGATTTGAGCGCATCGAGCTGGGCTTCGGCATATCCTTCCAGCACTTCGGTGTCGCTGTGGCGGTCGACAACCACGGACCCGGCCCGCGGCGGCGACGTCGTTTCGGGGGGCTGCGCGGCGATCAAACGGGCCAACTCGGCATCGGGATCGGCGGCCACCAACAGCCGCGAATAGGTGCCAGGTGGCAGACCCAGACCGTTTTCGACCTTTTGAACAGTGCTTTTATGGGCCTTACGGGCGCCGCGCTCCAGATAGCTCAATCCCATGATGCTGACGCCGGTCGCGGCCGCGAGCTCCGCTAGGGACCAGTCACGCGACTCACGCAATGCCCGGATGGCCGCACCTGCCGATTCACGGCTCACCCGCTGGCTCCGGCCATAGGCCGGATATTACACAGCCGGTGCGCTATCGCTATGTATATACGCTTTTATCACGTTTCTCTTGCGCCCTGAGTTGGCATGTGTATACGCTTTCGTATACGTTTCAACCCCTAGCCGAGGAGACTGACATGGGCCACCCCTGCGCAACCGATCCGGAACTGTGGTTCGGCTACCCCGATGACGACAGCGGTGACGGCGCGGCCAAGGCGCGCGCCTACGAGCGATCCGCCACCGAAGCCCGTATCCAATGTCTGCGGCGCTGCCCGTTGGCACAGCAGCGGCGGTGTGCGCAGTACGCCATCGCACACCGCGAGGAGTACGGCGTATGGGCGGGCGTCAAGCTTCCCGGGGGCCAGTACCGCAAGCGCGACCAGCTGGCTCGAGCCCACGACGTCTTGCGGCGCATTGCCGCCGGCGAGATCAACTCCCGCCAGCTGCCCGAGAACGCGGCGTTGCTGGCCCGCAGCGAGCACGAGACCATCCCGGTGCCCGCGGTGGTCCTTCACCTGCCGATCGCACAGGTTGGCCCGCGTTCAGCAGCCTGACCGGTGCACCCGTGAACGTTTGTTCACCGAGTCGACCGGGTAGTCGACCGCGACGGAACATCTGACCGTCGACCCGGAGGCCCATCATGACTTTCGACCTGACACCGACGGCCGCGCAGCACGACCTGGCCCGGCGGGCGCACGAATTCTGCGAGTCCGTGATTCGCCCGGGGGCGCTCGAGTACGACCAACGGCAGGAGTTTCCCTGGCCGGTCCTCGAGGAAGCGGCCCAACGCGGCTTCTACAGCCCGCTGTTCTACCGCGACCTGATCGGTGATCGCACCGGCCTGTCCCTGCCGATGTTCATGGAGGAGTTGTTCTGGGGCTGCGCCGGAATCGGGTTGGCGATCGTAATGCCGGCGCTGGCCCTTTCGGCGATCGGTCAGGCTGCATCCCCCGAACAGATGCTGGAGTGGGCACCCGAATGTTTCGGTACCCCAGGCGATCTCAAGCTCGCTGCACTGGCGATTTCCGAACCTGAGGGCGGCAGCGATGTACGCAATCTCCGCACCCGGGCACACCGCGACGGCGACGACTGGATCATCGATGGGCACAAGATGTGGATCGGCAACGGCGGTATCGCCAACGTGCACGTCGTCAATGCCGTCGTCGACGAAGAGCTCGGCCACCGCGGCCAGGCCCTGTTCGTGGTGCCGGGCGGCACCCCCGGACTCGAACTGGTGCGCAAACTCGACAAACTGGGCTGCCGGGCATCGCACACGGCGGAGTTGCGGTTCAACACCGTTCGCGTTCCCGGCGCCAATTTGCTTGGCGGACAAGAGAAGCTGGAACACAAACTTGCCAAGGCCCGCGAGGTCGTGGCGGGGGGACAGCGCTCGGGCTCGGCGACGCTGGGCACGTTCGAACAGACGCGTCCGATGGTCGCGGCCCAGGCGATCGGCATCGCGCGCGCGGCGTTGGAGTACGCGACGGCCTATGCCACGAAGCGCGAGGCGTTCGGCGGACCGATCATCGACAACCAGGGCATCGCGTTTCCGCTGGCCGACCTGGCCACCCAGATCGATGCGGCCCGGCTGCTGACCTGGCGGGCTTCCTGGATGGCCGCCAACGAAGTCCCCTTCGAGCGCGGCGAGGGCTCGATGGCCAAGCTCGCCGCCAGCGAAGTCGCCATCAAGGCCACCGAGCGCGCGGTCCAAACCATGGGAGGCTGGGGCTACATCACCGATCACCCTGTCGAGAAGTGGTATCGAGATGCCAAGCTGTACACCATCTTTGAGGGCACCAGCGAGATTCAGCGGATGGTCATCTCAAATGCGCTGGGCGCCGCCGTGGGCACCCCGCCGCTGCACGTCGTGCTGGAACCGACCGGCGGACCGCTGAACCGGATGTTCGGCCGGGGAGCCCCGTTGCGGTCGCGCGCCGCCGACGCCGCGTTGTCGGTGAAGGATCAGGTCCCCGAGCCGATCATGCGGGTGGCCATGCGGATGCTGCGGCCGCCGGGCAGGTAGGCCGGCGAGCGCGAGTAGCGTCGCCGTATCACGCTCGCAACGAAGGGCCTACGGTGAGCAATCTCGAGAACGCGCCGGCCGAAGTTGCCTGCAGCGCTTCAGGGGTTGCGGGGACCGAGGTGCTGCATCCACGGGAGGTTCCGCTCGGCGGCCCGCGGGCCATCCGGGTGCGACGTACCCTGCCCCAGCGACAGCGATCGCTGATCGGAGCCTGGTGCTTTATCGACCATTACGGCCCCGTCCGGGCGCGCATGGATGTACCGCCGCATCCACACACGGGACTACAGACGGTGAGCTGGTTGTTCAGTGGGGAAGTGGAACACCGCGACAGTGCCGGAGTGCACGCTTTTGTCCGGCCCGGCGAGTTGAATCTGATGACCGCGGGTGCGGGAATTTGTCATTCCGAGGTGTCGGTCGCGTCGGACGCTGTTCTGCACGGAATGCAGCTGTGGGTCGCCCTGCCCGATTCCGACCGGGGCACCGGACGCGGCTTCACGCACTATGTGCCCGACCCCATCTCGCTGGCGGGCGCGCAAGCGCGGGTGTTCCTGGGCGAGCTGGCCGGCAGCCGGTCTCCGGTGCATACGTTCACCCCGCTGCTCGGAGCCCAGCTCGATCTCGACCCGAACGCCGAACTGCACCTCGACGTCGAACCGGCGTTCGAGCACGGCGTGCTCTGCGATACCGGGACCGTGGCGATGGGCGGAACGACTCTGGCCGACGCCGCGCTCGGCTATCAAGGCCCGGGCAGCGCCGCCGTGCACCTGCGCAATGTTGGGCAGCAGCCGGCGCGGGTAATGCTGTTGGGAGGCGCGCCCTTCACCGAAGAGCTGCTGATGTGGTGGAACTTCGTCGGGCGCACCCACGACGAGATCGTCGGGTACCGCCAGCTATGGCAGGACGCCGACGCACGCTTCGGCGCCGTCGACGGCTACCGGGGCGCGGTCACGCGACTGCCGGCCCCACCGCTGCCGACCACCCGGCTACGGCCACGACCACTACCGAACGAAACGAATGGAGAGGAAGCGACATGACGCTGACCGATAAGACCGGCGCGGAAACCACCGTCACCGAGGGGCATCAGACGTATGCCATCGCCGTCGAAGGCAAGACGGTCGGCCACGCCGATTACGCCGACCGCGGCGAGCAGCGTGTTTTCTACCACACCGTCGTCGACCCGGAATTCGGCGGACGCGGCCTGGCGACCATCCTCGTCGAGGAGGCCCTGAACGGGGCGCGGGACGCCGGCAAACGAATCGTGCCGGTGTGCTCGATGGTCGAGAACGTGCTCAAGAAGCACCCCGAGTTCGACGATGTCACCGACCCCGTGACCGCCGAGGTCCGAGGCTGGGCACAAACCCAGCCGAACAGCTAGCCAGCCGCCAGTCACGACGGCCTAATGGCGCCTTTACTGGACGCGGACCTCTGGCACGAACGCTGTCCAGCAGCAGCTAAATTCTGGTCGGTGCGGTTGGCGGCCTATGCGGTTTCGGCGGATAATGCCACGTGACTTAACGTGTTATCGCGGGGCAGCTGGGTAAATCGGGTACTCCGGTAGCTAGACATCCAAGCGGCGGCAGTAGTAGCCGGGTCTCCCAGCTAACTCACAGTCACCGTGAGCAAAATGATGGACTCAGGCGGCCAGGCCAGGCCATGGCGTCGTGTTCGTTTGCCGTTTACCCGAACGGCGCGCGCCGGGACTGCTCGATCGGAGGGAAAAGTGGACTTCGGGGTACTGCCGCCGGAGATCAACTCTGCGCGCATCTACGCCGGACCTGGCTCCGGACCGATGCTTGCCGCGGCGTCGGCGTGGGAGACCCTGGCCGCGGAGCTGTACTCAACAGCAACCTCTTACCAGTCGGCAATTGCTGAGCTGACGGCCGGACCTTGGCTGGGTCCGGCGGCAGCAACCATGGCCGCCGCCGCCGCTCCCTATGTAGCTTGGTTGAGAACCGCCGGCGAGCAGGCGGAGCAGACGGGCAACCAGGCCATTGCGGCCGCCGCCGCCTATGAGGCCGCGTTCGCGGAGACGGTACCCCCGCCGGTGGTCGCCGCGAATCGCACTCTGTTGGCAGCGCTGGTCCAGACGAACTTCTTCGGGCAGAACACGAGTGCGATCGCGACTACCGAAGCGCAGTACAGCGAGATGTGGGCTCAGGACGCCGGCGCCATGCAGTCCTACGCGACCTCGTCGGCATCGGCCACATCGCTGACCCCGTTCGAGTCGCCGTCGTCGAGCACCAGCGCCGACGGGACCGCCTACCAGGCCGACGCGGTCGCCCAGGCCGCCGGTACGTCCGTCGGCAACGCGCAGCAGAACGTCCAGCAAGCCATCTCCGCCGTCCCCAACGCGCTGATCAACCTCGCCAGTCCGGCCGACGCCTTTGGATTCGGCGGGCGGGACTTGCTGGGCCTGCTCGCGGACCTGAGCGCTGTGTTTCTCGATCCGGAAATCGGGGCGGCGGGACTCGCGGCCGACACCTCGCTGGGGACGACGGCTCTGCCCTACGACGTGGGCGGATATTGGACCGGTGTCCACACCGACGACATCGTCAGCGGTTGGGCCGGCGTACAGCCGTGGCCGGGCAATGCGCCGGCACCGCCGACGTCCTTTCCGGTAATCACCGAACCGGCGTCCACGGTTTCCGGCCAGTTCCGCCACGCGCCCTCGGTCGGACGGCTGTCCGTGCCGCCGGCATGGGTGGCCGCGGCCCCGGAATTACGCGCGATGACGACGGCACTGCCCGCCGCGACCGTCGGCGCCGCCGCCCAGGCCACCGGCTCCAGCGCGGGAAGCCTGTTCAGTCAGATGGCGCTGGCCAGTATGGCCGGGCGCGCCATGGCCGGCACCACCGGCGGAGGTGGCGCTCGAACCCAGGAGCGCGTCGGGATAGCCGGGCGCAAACCGAAGGACTCCAAACCTGCCGAACCGATCGAAGTAGCCCAGATTCCAGCGGGCGGCCCGATCACGAGCATCGCCGCCGAGCTGCGCGAGCTGGCCTCCCTGCGCGACGCCGGAATTCTCACCCAAGACGAATTCATCGAGCAGAAGCAGCGCCTGCTGCCGCGGGATCCTTAACCCTAGGCGGAGCTCAAGTGCGCACTAGCGTCGTGTAACTCATTGCGGCGCAGTGCCATTGGCGTTACAGCAAGGACGTCGCCGCCTTCGACCACCGCCCGGGTGATGGGCGTGAGGGCTTGAAACAGCGCCTCCACCTCGTCGTCGCTCAGTGCGTCGAGCGCCGACAGTCCGAGCGCATCGGTGCTCGATTCGACGTGGTCTTTGAGTTCGGCGCCGGCCGCGGTGAGCGAGCCGTCCTCGGTCAGCAGCCCACGCTCGGCGAGCCGCTGCTCGTGGTGACGCCATTCGGTCTCGTCGTAATCGCGAGTGCGCGCGATGTAGTCGCGCGGAACACGGTCGGCCGCCGCATGCAGCACATTGCATTCCCGGCCCGAGATGCCCGCCGCGGTCAATACCGCCACGTGGCCGTCACCGCGATGTTCACGCAACAGCGTGGCGGCATGCCACAGGGCGGCAAGCGGATTGTCCGGCCACCGCAGCGCGCGGTTCGCGGCGAACAGCGGCCGCCCGTCGACACCCGCCTGGCGCGCCGCCTTTCCCGCTAGTTCGGCTGCAACACTGACGTTTTCGTCTTCTTGCAGCCCGTAGCGGCGCAGCGCCGCGACCGCTGAGTCCTGCCGGGCGCGCAACGCGGCATCCGGACCAGCGATCTGCCAGGCGGCCGGCAAGGCCTTGGCCACCCGGTGGGCAGCGAAGTTGTGGAAGATCGCGGTCACCAGCTCCGGCGGCGCGATGCCGAGCGGGGCGGACCGGGCGGCGAAATAGCCCATCCAGAAGCCCCGGTATCCCAGCTCGTCGAGTGCCGCGCGCGCCTCCGGCGCGAAGTACGTCACCGCGTGCACCGGCTCGAAACGGTCGAAGAAGCGCCGCGCCAGCTCTGGTTTTCTGCGCATGGTTGCAGTGAAGCACCCGGTCCGAACGCGACCGACCCCGGTCCCTACGTAGGTCCGGGAAGCTCGCCCAGCGCGCTCAGGTCGGCGTGTACTCGGCCGATCGCGGATTTGTACTGCTCGTCGCCGAGGGTCTTCGCGTAGTAGCGATCATTGCGCAGCTGATACTGCCGGGCGCGCAGTTCCCGGATGCGTTCGAGCCGCGCGGTGTCCTCCGCGGAGAATGTGAGCTCCTGCAAGGTAATTCGACCCGCCAGAACTTCTTCAACCGGGGAAAGCTGATAACCGCATCGTGCCAGAAATTCGAAGTACACCTCGCAATAATCGCGTTGGCCGCCCTGCCAGCTGCGGTTCGCGGTATGCCACTCGAAAGCGGCGAGCACCATCGCCATGATCACCGCCGCGGGCCGGCCGTCGACATCGACCAGCTTCTCCAAGTCCTCGTATCCGGCGTCGTCGATTCCCAGCAGCGCAGCGGCGACCTTCATGCTGGCGGGGCAGTGCAGCCTGGTGAGGAAATGAAAACTGCGGGCGACGAAGACTTCGGAGCCAGGCGGCGGCGGTGCCGCCCAGACGATGTTGTCGCGAATCCAGTCCCGTCGCGCGCCAGTGACGGCAGCGGCTCGCCGATCCAGTTCACGGAGCAGAACCCAGTCGCGCTTGGCCTCGGCAGCTGCTTCGGATTCCAGCCTCACCGGTTGCGAACCGGTGTAGGTGCTGCCGGCCGTCACCTCGCTAAGAGCAAGCGGGCGCCCCATGTCCCCGGTCATATACCTGGCACGAACATCGAGCTCCCCGGAATTGGCGCGTCGAACCAAGTGGCCCAATGTCGTTGTCCCGGGCACCAATCGGCAGATCTGGTCCTCCTGGCGCAGGTCATCACGGGTGTAGATCAGGCCGATGTCGCTGCGGCGGTTCAGCTCGTCGGTGTTGACGCTGACAGACCATCCGGCGGGCCCGGCAACCCCCGGGATGTAGTGGGCCGAGATCTCCGCCAGCAGGTCGTCGACGGTCGCTTCGTCGGGGAAAAGCCAAAACTCTCGATGGGATTCGACATCATCTCCCATCGCCACCGAGCTGCGGTCGATCGTGACCTTGACTGTGTCGGTCATGGCTCAAGTTCTACTGATCGAGCCGCCGACGGGGTAGTCACCCGATCGCTAATCGCGGTCGACGGATGGCAATGGGAAAGGCCACGACCCCTCGCGGAGTTCGTGGCCTTTGCGCCTGCGGTTTCAACCAACCGCTCTGGTGGGCGAAGGGGTCTGTGATTCATTGACATCGAGGACAGATGTCAATGAATCACAGACTGGTGGGCGAAGGGGTCTGTGATTCATTGACATCGAGGACAGATGTCTCCCGACATTGAGGACAGTTCAGTGATCGCGAGGTGTCCTCATGTCCAAGGCCCGTCTGGTCGTCGCCGCCGTCGAAGTTGAGCACCGCCCAATCAGTGAGGTCGCCCGCGAGTACCGGGTCGCGCGCTCGTGGATCTACACCCTGTTGGCCCGCTACCGCGCCGAGGGCTCAGCCGGCCTCGAGCCGCGCTCCCGACGCCCGGCGTCTAATCCGCGCCAACTCTCAGCCAGCATCGAAGAACGAATTATCCAGCTGCGCAAGCAACTTAGCGAACAAGGCCTCGACGCCGGGCCGCAGACGATCGCCGTTCACCTGCACCGCCAGAGCGGCTACGCTCCCGCACTATCGACGATCCACAAGATCTTGCGCCGCCGCGGCTTCATCACCGCCCAACCACGCAAACGCCCCCGCAGCAGCTACATCCGCTTCCAGGCCGAACAACCCAACGAATGCTGGCAAGCCGACATCACCCACTGGCAGCTGGCCGGCCCCGACACCACCGCGGCCCCCGGGGCCCAGATCGAGATCCTCAACATCCTCGACGACCACTCCCGCAAAGCCCTGATCTGCACCGCCCGCCCCGCGTTCACCGCGGTGGCCGTGCGCGACTGCTTCCGCGACGCGTTCGCCGCCCACGGCCTGCCCGCCGCCGTGCTCACCGACAACGGCATGGTCTTCACCGCCCGACACGCCACCGGCCCCGGCGGGCGTACCGCGTTGCAAACAGAACTGGCCACCCTGGGCGTCGTGTTCAAAAACTCCCGGCCCTACCACCCCCAGACCTGCGGCAAGGTCGAACGCTTCCACCAAACCCTCAAAAAATGGCTCACCCGCCAACCCCCCGCAGCCACCCTGGCCGACCTACAAGCCCAGCTCGACGCCTTCACCGACTACTACAACACCGTGCGCCCACACCGCTCCTGCCACCGCCACACCCCCGACCACACCTACCGCGCCCGACCCCACGCCGGGCCCGCCGGCACACCCGCGGGCATCCACTGGCGAGTCCGCACCGACCACGTCGACCGCTACGGCAAAATCACCCTGCGCCACGCCGGCCGCTTGCACCACATCGGGATCGGCCACCGCTGGGCCAACACCGCAGTCCTCATGCTCATCGCCGACCTAGACATCCGCATCATCGCCACCACCGGCGGCCAACTCATCCGCGAACTCACCCTCGACACCACCCGCAACTACCAACCCCAAAAACCAAAAACACCCCCAGCCAACAACTGAAGGTGTTCACTATGTCGCGAGACATCTGTCCTCAATGTCTCGCGACATCACATGGTGGGCGAAGGGGGACTTGAACCCCCACGTCCCGAAGGACACTGGCACCTGAAGCCAGCGCGTCTGCCATTCCGCCACTCGCCCGGGGAAAACAACCGATGGACCATATCACTGTAGTAGCCGTTCGCACTAACCGCTCCGGTGACCGGCCCAGCCCGGTCGGCACCGGCGGTGGTGCCGAGGTATCGGTTTGACCTGCATGGATGTGATTCTCAGAATTCTCACGGTGATGCAGCCTCGCCGTGTCCCGATAACATGCATGGGTGATGCGACACGCGGGCAAGTGGTTTGCCTTGCGCCGGCGATATACCGCGACAAGTGCGGGCGAGCGCTGAAGCATGGGTAGCCAACGGGGGCTCGCTGCCCGGATCGAGCGCAAGCTGGAGTCGACTGTCGGCGACGCATTTGCCCGCATGTTCGGGGGTTCGATCGTCCCCCAAGAGGTTGAGGCGCTATTGCGCCGTGAGGCCGAGGACGGTCTTCAGCCGCTTCGCGGGAATCACCTTTTGGCGCCTAACGAATACGTCATTACCCTCGGTGTGCACGACTTCGAGAAGGTGGGCGCCGATCCGGATCTCACGTCGAGCGCATTCGGTCGATACCTGGCCGACTATATCCATGAACAGGGGTGGGAAACGTATGGTGATGTCGTCGTTCGGTTCGAGCAATTGCCGAACCTACACACCGGACAGTTTCGCGCCCGCGGTTCTGTCAACCCCGATGTCGAGCCCCGCCCGAAGTTCAATGACCCCGCCCGGCCACAATCAAGTCAGGCGTTCAGCGCAGAACCAGGAGTACCACCAATGACTGACAACTCGAGCTACCGCGGTCAGGGGCAGGGGCGTCCCGGCGACGAGTACTACGACGAGCGTTACGGGCGTCCGCAAGACGACCAGCGCGGCGGGCAGGAACCCCAGGGCGGGCACGACCCTCGCGGCGGATATCCGCAGGAGCCGGGCGGCTACCCGGCCCAGGGCGGTTACCAGGCGCCTCGCCCCCCCGAACAGGGCGGCTACCAAGAGCAGCGCGGCGGGTACCCCGAGCAGGGCGGCTACCCCGACCAGCGCGGCGGCTATCCCGAACAAGGCGGTTATCCGCAGCAGGGCGGCTATCCCGGCCAGGGCGGCTACCCGGAACAGGGTCGCGGCTACGACCAGGGTCAGGCCGGCTACCCGCCGTCGTACGAGCAGCGTCCGCCTGCCGGTGGCGGCTATGGCGGCCCGGGTTACGACCAGGGCGGGCAGGGTTACGACCAAGGCGGGCAGGGTTACGACCAGGGCTACCGCCAGGGCGGCGGCTACGGACAGCCCGCCGGTGGCCAGCAGGGCTACGGCGGGGCTTACAGCGACTACGGTCGTGGTCCGGCTCGTCCCGAAGAAGGCGGCTATGCCCCCCCAGGCGCCCCAAGCGCACCCGAACAGCAGCGACCGTCCTACCCGGAGCAGGGTGGCGGATACGACCAGGGCTACCAGCAGGGTGGCCAGGGTTACGGGGGCCAGCAGGAGTACGGCGGCGGGGACTTTACGCAGTACGCGGAGAACGTTCCGGCCGGTGGCTATGGCCAGCAGGCCGGGGCCGGATATCCCGAAACCGCCCACCGCGACTACGAGTACGGGCAGCAGGGCGAGTACGGCCAGCAGGCCGACTACGCTCAGCCGGCCGACTATGGCCAGCAGGCCGGCGGCGGTTACGGCGGGTACGGCCAGGGCGGTTATGGGTCGGCCGGGGCGGCGGTCACGCTGCAGCTCGACGACGGCAGCGGCCGCACCTACCAGCTGCGCGACGGCTCGAACATCGTCGGTCGCGGACAAGACGCCCAGTTCCGGTTGCCAGACACCGGTGTGTCACGGCGCCACTTGGAAATCCGCTGGGACGGACAGGTCGCGCTGCTGTCCGACCTCAACTCCACCAACGGCACGACTGTGAACAACGCGCCGGTACAGGAGTGGCAGTTGGCCGATGGCGACGTGATCCGCCTGGGCCACTCGGAGATCATCGTTCGGATCCACTGAACGCACCGCGCATAAGCTGCCGTGCTTCGCCCCGCGTCGACCGCCCTCCAAGTATCGTGACGTTGCTTGGTTTCATGAGGTGCGGCGCCAGGACGGAAAGGACGCCAGATGCAGGGACTGGTACTGCAGCTGACGCGCGCCGGATTTTTAATGCTGTTATGGGTATTCATCTGGTCCGTTCTCCGGATCTTGAAGACTGACATCTACGCACCAACCGGTGCGGTCATGGTTCGCCGCGGTTTGGTCTTGCGCGGCACGTTGCTGCCGTCCCGCCAGCGCCGCCATGCCGCCCGCTATCTGGTGGTGACCGAAGGAGCGTTGGCAGGTGCACGCATCACGCTCAGCGGGCAGCCGGTGTTGATCGGACGCGCGGACGACTCGACGCTGGTGCTGACCGACGACTATGCCTCGACGCGGCACGCCCGGCTGTCTCAGCGCGGCTCCGAATGGTACGTCGAGGATCTAGGATCGACCAACGGCACTTACCTTGACAGGGCGAAGGTGACCACTGCGGTACGAGTTCCTATCGGAACGCCGATTCGGATCGGCAAGACGGCAATCGAGCTGCGCCCGTGACTTTGGTCCTGCGATATGCCGCGCGCAGCGACCGCGGCCTGGTACGCGCCAATAACGAAGACTCGGTCTATGCCGGTGCTCGTCTTCTGGCCCTGGCCGACGGCATGGGCGGCCACGCGGCCGGCGAGGTCGCGTCCCAGTTGGTGATCGCCGCGTTGGCTCACCTGGACGATGACGAGCCGGGTGGCGACCTGCTCGCCAAGCTCGATGCGGCGGTGCGCGCCGGCAATTCAGCCATCGCCGCACAGGTAGAGATGGAGCCCGACCTCGAAGGGATGGGCACCACGCTGACCGCAATCCTGTTCGCGGGCAACCGGCTTGGGCTGGTGCACATCGGAGACTCGCGCGGCTACATGCTCCGCGACGGCGAACTGACCCAGATCACCAAGGACGACACCTTCGTCCAGACCTTGGTCGACGAAGGGCGGATCACCAAGGAAGAGGCGCACAGCCACCCGCAGCGATCGCTGATCATGCGCGCGCTGACCGGCCACGAGGTCGAGCCCACCTTGACGATGCGCGAGGCCCGCGCCGGTGACCGCTACCTGCTATGTTCCGACGGGCTGTCCGATCCGGTCAGCGACGAGACCATCCACGAGGCGCTGCAGATTCCCGACGTCGCCGAAAGTGCTTACCGCCTCATCGAATTGGCGCTTCGTGGCGGCGGTCCGGACAACGTGACGGTGGTGGTCGCGGATGTCGTCGACTACGACTACGGCCAGACCCAGCCGATTCTTGCCGGTGCGGTATCCGGTGAGGAAGACCAGCTGACGCTGCCCAACACCTCGGCGGGCCGGGCTTCCGCGATCGGTCCCCGCAAAGAGGCTGCCAAACGCGTTGTGCCGCAAGAGGAGCCGGCGCCCCGGCCGCGCTTTGCGTGGCGTCGGATGGTGATCGTCGTGACGCTGGTGGTTCTGCTGGCACTCACCGGCCTGGCCATCGGGCGGGCCATCATCCGGAGCAACTACTACGTCGCCGAAAACGACGGCGCGGTCTCGATCATGAAGGGGATTCAAGGCTCGCTGCTGGGCATGTCCCTGCACGAACCGTATTTGGTGGGCTGTCTGAACGCACGCAACGACCTGTCGATCATCAGTTTCAGTCAATCCGGTGGCCATCCCGACTGCCGGCTCATGCAGTTGCAGGATCTGCGCCCCGCCGCACGCGCGCAAGTGTTGGCCGGGCTGCCGGCCGGGACGCTCGATGAGGCCGAATCGCAGCTGAAGGAATTGTCGGCCAACAACCTCCTGCCGCCCTGCCCGCCGCCGCGCGCGACGTCACCACCCGGGTCGCCGAGCCCGGCGACCAGCGGGACGACACCGCCGAGCGCCCCCGTGCCCGTCCCTTATACACATCTGACGCTGCCGGCGATACCCCCTGTGCTTCAAGCGAAAGACGGCATCCGAGAGAGCGTAGCGTCTCGTGGGCTCGGAGATGTAAATAAGAGACAGCTCCCCCGGCGGTGACTACGCTCCCGCCACCCCCACCTCAGCCGGGCATCGACTGCCGGGCGGCTGCATGACCACACAGGTCCAACCGCCGGTCACGGTGACGCCGCCGTTGCGGACTCGGCGCAACTCTGAGTTCCTGCTGTTGTGCTTCGCCGCGGTGATCACCGTCGCCGCGCTGCTGATCGTCGACGCCAACCAGGAGCGCGGCCTGCGCTGGGGTGTGGTCAGCTACGGGCTGGCCTTCCTGGCTTTGTTCGGCGGCGCGCACCTGGCCATTAGGCGCTTCGCCCCCTACACCGACCCGCTGCTGCTACCAATTGTGGCGCTGCTCAACGGACTTGGCTTGGTGATGATCCACCGGCTCGACCTGGTCGGCAACGAGCTCAGCGGTCGTCATCACCCGAGCGCAACCCAGCAGATGCTGTGGACACTGGTCAGCGTTGCCGCGTTCGCGCTTGTCGTCACGTTCCTCAAAGACCACCGGCAGCTCGCGCGCTACGGTTACATCTTTGGGCTCACGGGTCTGGTCTTCTTGGCGATCCCCGCCCTGCTGCCCGCCTCGCTGTCCGAGCAGAACGGCGCCAAGATCTGGATTCGCTTGCCCGGCTTCTCGATTCAGCCTGCCGAGTTCTCCAAGATTCTGCTGCTGATCTTCTTCTCCGCGGTGCTGGTCGCCAAGCGCGGCCTGTTCACCAGCGTCGGCAAGCACCTGATGGGAATGACCCTGCCGCGCCCGCGGGACCTCGCGCCGCTATTGGCGGCGTGGGTGACCTCGATTGGTGTGATGGTCTTCGAGAAAGACCTCGGCACTTCGCTACTGCTGTACGCGTCGTTTCTGGTGGTGGTCTACTTGGCCACCCAGCGCTTCAGCTGGGTGATCATCGGCTTGGTGCTGTTCGCCGCGGGAAGCGTTGTGGCGTATTTCATTTTCGCGCACGTACGGACACGCGTGCAGATGTGGTGGGACCCGTTCTCTGACCCCGACGGCAGCGGCTACCAGATCGTGCAGTCACTTTTCAGCTTTGCTACCGGGGGCATCTTCGGCACCGGTCTGGGCAACGGGCAGCCCGACACGGTGCCGGCCGCATCCACCGATTTCATCATCGCCGCCTTCGGTGAAGAGCTCGGACTGGTCGGGCTGGCCAGCATCTTGATGCTGTACACCATCGTGATCGTTCGGGGCATGCGCACGGCGATCGCGACCCGCGACAGCTTCGGCAAGCTGTTGGCCGCGGGTCTGGCATCGACGCTGGCGATCCAACTGTTCATCGTCGTCGGCGGCGTCACACAGCTCATTCCGCTGACCGGGCTGACGACGCCGTGGATGTCGTACGGCGGATCCTCGCTGCTGGCCAACTACGTGCTGTTGGCCATCCTGGCGCGGATTTCACACAGCGCCCGACACCCGTTGCGATCCCGCACGCGCGACACGTCGCCGATCGCGGCGGCCGGCACCGAGGTGATCCAGAAGGTATGAACACCTCTCTCCGCCGGATCTCGATGACCGTGATGGCGTTGATCGTGCTCCTTCTTCTCAACGCGACCATGACGCAGGTGTTCGCCGCTGACGGGTTGCGGGCCGACCCACGCAATCAGCGGGTCCTGCTCGACGAGTACTCGCGTCAGCGCGGCCAGATCATCGCGGGCGGCCAGCTGCTGGCCTACTCGGTGGCCACCGACAGCCGGTACCGTTTCCTGCGGGTCTACCCCAACCCCGCGGTATACGCGCCGATCACCGGCTTCTATTCGCTGCGCTATTCCAGCTCCGGCCTGGAGCGGGCCGAGGACTCGCTGCTCAACGGTTCCGACGAGCGGCTGTTCGGGCGCCGCCTGGCCGACTTCTTCACCGGCCGCGATCCCCGCGGCGGCAATGTCGACACCACGATCAACCCGCGGATGCAGCAGGCGGCCTGGGACGGGATGCAGCAGGGTTGCGGCGGCCCGCCGTGCAAGGGAGCGGTGGTGGCCCTGGAGCCGTCTACCGGCAAGATCCTGGCCATGGTGTCCTCGCCGTCGTATGACCCCAACCTGCTGGCGTCGCACGACGCCGAGGTGCAGGCACAGGCATGGCAGCGGCTGCGCGACGATCCGGACAACCCGCTCACCAACCGGGCGATCGCGGAGACCTACCCACCCGGGTCGACCTTCAAGGTGATCACCACCGCGGCGGCACTGCAGGCCGGTGCCAAGGATGACGAGCAGCTGACGGCGGCGCCGACGATCCCGCTGCCCAACAGCACCGCGACGCTGGAGAACTACGGTGGCACGCCGTGTGGCGACCAACCGACCGTGTCGTTGAGCGAGGCGTTCGCCAAGTCGTGCAACACCGCATTTGTCCAGCTGGGCATCCTGACCGGGTCCGAGGCGCTGCGCAGCATGGCGCATTCGTTCGGCCTGGACAGCAGCCCGAGCGTCATTCCGCTTCAGGTGGCGGAATCGACGGTTGGGATAATCGCGGATGCCGCCGCTCTCGGAATGTCTAGCATCGGGCAGAAGGACGTGGCACTGACTCCGCTGCAGAACGCGGAGATCGCCGCGACCATCGCGAACGACGGCGTGACGATGCAGCCTTACCTGGTCGAGAGCCTCAAGGGACCGGACTTGGCCAACATCAGCACGACTGCGCCCTATCAGCAGCGTCGCGCGGTGTCGCCGCAGATCGCCGCTAAGCTGACAGAGCTCATGGTCGGTGCCGAGAAGGCTGCACAGCAGAAAGGGGCCATTCCCGGCGTGCAGATCGCATCCAAGACCGGTACCGCAGAGCATGGCGCTGACCCGCGCAACACTCCGCCGCACGCGTGGTACATCGCGTTCGCGCCCGCGCAGGCACCGAAGGTTGCCGTGGCCGTGCTGGTGGAAAACGGTGCAGACCGCCTCTCGGCGACCGGCGGTGCGCTCGCGGCGCCGATCGGACGGGCTGTCATCCAGGCCGCATTGCAGGGGGGGCCATGACCTTCCGCAGGCGAGCACACGTGCGGATCGCAGCACGGAACGCGCGAGGACCGGAGCGTGCGGGAGGCAAGACATGAGCCCCCGAGTTGGAGTGACGCTGTCGGGCAGGTACCGGCTGCAGCGCCTCATCGCGACCGGCGGCATGGGCCAGGTCTGGGAGGCGGTCGACAGCCGGCTGGGCCGGCGCGTGGCGGTCAAGGTCCTCAAGGCGGAGTTCTCTCAGGACCCCGAGTTCATCGAGCGGTTCCGCGCCGAGGCGCGCACCACCGCGATGCTCAATCACCCGGGTATCGCCGCCGTGCACGACTACGGGGAAAGCCAGATGGACGGCGAGGGCCGCACCGCCTATCTGGTGATGGAGCTGGTCAACGGGGAGCCGCTGAACTCGGTGCTCAAGCGCACCGGCCGGCTGTCGCTGCGGCACGCACTGGACATGCTCGAGCAGACGGGCCGTGCGCTGCAGATCGCGCACGCCGCCGGGCTGGTACACCGCGACGTCAAACCCGGCAACATCCTGATCACTCCGACCGGCCAGGTGAAGATCACCGACTTCGGTATCGCCAAGGCCGTCGACGCCGCGCCGGTCACCCAGACCGGCATGGTGATGGGCACTGCTCAATACATCGCGCCCGAACAGGCACTGGGCCATGACGCCACCCCCTCGAGTGACGTGTATTCCCTGGGAGTTGTTGGCTACGAAGTGGTTTCGGGGAAGAGGCCGTTCACCGGTGACGGCGCCCTGACGGTCGCGATGAAGCACATCAAGGAGCCTCCGCCGCCGCTGCCGCCCGAGCTTCCGCCAAACGTGCGCGAACTCATCGAGATCACGCTGGTGAAGAACCCCGGCATGCGCTATCGCAGCGGCGGTCCCTTCGCCGACGCCGTGGCCGCGGTCCGCGCCGGGCGCCGTCCGCCACGGCCGAGCCAGTCACCGCCGCCCGGACGGGCCTCGCCGGCGGCCATACCGTCCAGCCCGCAGACCCGGACGACTGCCGCACCCAGTGCGCGAGGCGGTGCGCCCACCCGGTCGCGGCCGGCCACGAGCAGTCGTCGTCCACCGCCGGCCCGTCGCACCTTTTCGTCGGGTCAGCGCGCGCTGCTGTGGGCCGCCGGGGTGCTGGGCGCGCTCGCCATCATCATCGCGGTGCTGATCGTCATCAATTCCCGTGGCGACACCCAGCAACAGCCTCCGCCCCCGACGGTCACCGACACCGGTACGCCGCCGGCGAGCAAGACCCCCAGCGGTTCCGGCCCGAGTTTGCGGCTGGATTGGACGGATCGCGGCGCGATAAGTAATTCTGGATTCCACAGCAGGCCACCCGAACTGAGCTGGGCTACCCCCTCAACGCCCAGCCGGTCGACGGCCCGACACGAGACAACGCAATGACCACCCCGCAACACCTGTCCGACCGTTACGAACTGGGCGACATCCTCGGTTTCGGCGGTATGTCGGAGGTTCACCTAGCCCGCGACGTCCGCCTGCACCGCGACGTCGCGGTGAAGGTGCTGCGTGCCGATCTGGCCCGCGATCCGAGCTTCTACTTGCGCTTCCGTCGCGAGGCGCAAAACGCCGCGGCACTCAACCACCCGGCGATCGTCGCCGTCTACGACACCGGCGAGGCTGAGACGCCCGCGGGCCCGCTGCCCTACATCGTCATGGAATACGTCGACGGCGTCACGCTGCGCGACATCGTGCACAATGACGGGCCCCTGCCGCCACGGCGCGCGATCGAGATCATCGCCGACGCGTGCCAGGCCCTGAACTTCAGCCACCAGAACGGCATCATCCACCGCGACGTCAAGCCGGCGAACATCATGATCAGCACGACCAACGCGGTCAAGGTGATGGACTTCGGCATCGCGCGGGCCATCGCCGACAGCGGCAACAGCGTCACTCAGACCGCGGCCGTAATCGGTACCGCGCAGTACCTCTCGCCCGAGCAGGCGCGTGGCGATTCCGTCGACGCCCGTTCCGATGTTTACTCGCTGGGTTGCGTGCTTTACGAAATCCTCACGGGGGAGCCACCTTTCACCGGTGACTCACCGGTTGCGGTTGCCTACCAACATGTTCGGGAAGATCCGGTGCCGCCGTCGAAACGGCACGCCGGCATTTCCCCCGACCTCGACGCCGTCGTGCTCAAGGCGTTGGCCAAGAACCCGGACAACCGGTATCAGACCGCGGCGGAGATGCGCGCCGACCTCGTCCGGGTGCACAACGGTGAGACACCCGAGGCACCCAAGGTATTCACCGACGCCGAGCGGACCTCGCTGATGGCCTCGACCGGACCCGGCCACGGGGGTCCGCGCAGCGACCCGCTGCCTCGCCAACGGCTCACCGAGACCGACCCGGATCGGATGGGCGGTCCGATCGGTCGCTGGGTCGTCGCGGTCGCCGTGCTGGCGGTGCTCACGATTGTCGTCGTCATCGGGTTCAACACGTTCGGCGGCTCGACCCGCGACGTGCAGGTGCCCGACATGCGAGGCCAGGTGTCCGCCGATGCCGTTGCGGCCCTGCAGAATCGCGGCTTCAAGACCCGCACGCTGCAGAAGCCCGACTCGTCGATCCCGCCCGACCATGTCATCAGCACCGACCCCGGCGCCAACGCGTCGGTGGCGGCCGGCGACGAGATCACGATCAACGTCTCGACCGGACCCGAACAGCGCGAAGTTCCCGACGTGTCCTCGATGAGTTACTCCGACGCGGTCAGCAAACTGAAGGCCGCCGGGTTCACCAAGTTCAAACAGGCGAACTCGCCGTCGACCCCGGACTTGCTGGGCAAGGTGATCGGCACCAACCCGCCGGCCAACCAGACGTCGGCGATCACCAACGTGATCACCGTGATCGTGGGCTCCGGACCCGAGACCAAGCAGGTGCCCGACGTCGCGGGCCAGACGGTCGACATCGCGCAGAAGAACCTCACGGTCTACGGCTTCACCAAGCTCACCCAGACACCGGTGGACAGCCCGCGGCCCGCCGGCGAGGTGATCGGGACCAATCCGCCCAAGGGGCAGACGGTTCCGGTGGACTCGATCATCGAGCTGCAGGTGTCCAAGGGCAACCAATTCCTGATGCCCGACCTGACCGGCATGTTCTGGACGGATGCCGAACCGCGGCTACGCGCGCTGGGCTGGACCGGGGTCCTGGACAAGGGCGCCGACGTCGACGCCGGCGGCTCCCAGTCCCACAAGGTGGTGTATCAGAACCCGCCCGCCGGCGCCGGGGTCAACCGGGACGGCATCATCACGCTGAAGTTCGGTCAGTAGCCGCCGGTTCGGCCGGGAAAAACGGCCGCACCGCGGACCGAACCTCGTTCTCCAGCCGGCGGATCAGGGTGTCGTCGCGCGACCATCCGCAATCGGCCAGCCAGTTCGCCAGCATCCGGTGACCGCCCTCGGTGAGGATCGACTCCGGATGGAACTGCACACCGTGAATCGGCAGCTCGGTATGGCGCACCGCCATGATGACACCGCTGCGGGTGTGGGCCGTGACCTCGAGGACCGGCGGCAGCGATTCGGGCAGGATCGTCAGCGAGTGGTAGCGGGTCGCGGTAAAAGGATCCGGAAGTCCTTGCAGCACACCGGCGTTGGTGTGGTGAACACTGCTGGTCTTGCCGTGCAGCAGTTCGGGCGCGCGGTCGACGGTGGCGCCGAACGCGACGCCGATGGCCTGGTGCCCGAGGCAGACGCCGAGTAGCGGGGTGGCCGCCGCGGCACACGCGCGCACCAGGTCGATCGAGGCGCCCGCACGTTCCGGGGTGCCGGGCCCGGGGCTGAGCAGCACACCGTCGAACTGCGCGGCGATGGCGGCATAGCCACCCGCGGGGTCGGAGAGCCTGGCGTCGTCGTTGCGCCACACGTCAGCCTCGACTCCGAGTTGCCCCAGGTACTGCACGAGGTTGAACACGAAGCTGTCGTAGTTGTCGACAACCAGGATGCGCATCGTGTCAGGTTACCGCCCTGCCGACCACTGGTCAGTGGGCCCTCAGTAGCCGACCGGACCGGCCGGCTGCGCGAAATGCGTCCGGACCGGTTCGGTGTGGCCGGCGATCTGCACGTCGGGCTTGACGTCCTCGTGGTAGCCGAGCCCGAACCGCACGACGTACTGCTTGTAGAGGATCACCAGGGGAGCGGCGGCCAGGGCCGCCTGCATGGCCGCCGCGTTGCCGATCGCGGTGACCGTGTAGGGCGGGCTGTAGGTGCGGCCGTTGAGCAGCAGCGTGTTGCCCACGCAGCGCGGCACCGACGACGCGATGAGCCGCTGATCCTGCATCTGGATCGCTTCCGCACCGGCGCTCCACAGCGCGTTGAGCACGGCCTGGATGTCTTGCTGGTGCACCACCAGGTCGTCGGGGGAGGCATCGCGCGGGAAGCGGCCGTTGGCGTCGCGCTGGGCGTCATCGAGCGTCACCACTAGGCCGGGCCCGTGCACCGGGGTCATATCCGCCTCGGCTGCCAGCTCGGCCGAGCGGCGCAGCATGGCCGCCAGAGCGGCATCGGATGACCGCAGATGCGTCGATTCGATCTTGCTTTCCAGTTCGTCGCGTTCGGCCTTGAGGCGATTCACCGAGGACTGGGTCTCGCGCACCAGATCGACCAGCCGGGGTGCGTCGCTGCGGCGAATCTCGGCACCCCCGGACACCCCATGGGTGGCCGCCAGTAGCAGTCCGGCCAGCAGGCAAACCAACGGAACACCGAAGCGCCATGGCGACCGGCCGGTCGGCATCATCGAGTCTCCAATTTCCTGGTCGGGGGGCCAGGTGGGTTAATCTCATAGCCAAGTCCTGCGTGTAGCTACAACCGCTATCGTTGCACCCCGTCCCGCTCACCGTGATCCCGAGGTAATCATGCCCAAGTCCAAGGTCCGCAAAAAGAACGACTTCACCGTCAGCGCGGTCAGCCGGACGCCGGTGAAAGTGAAGGTCGGACCGTCCAGCGTGTGGTTCGTCACGCTGTTCGTGGGTCTGATGCTGATCGGTTTGGTTTGGCTGATGGTGTTCCAGTTGGCGGCCGTCGGAAGCCAGGCACCGACCGCCCTCAACTGGATGGCGCATCTCGGCCCGTGGAACTACGCGATCGCGTTCGCTTTCATGATCACCGGTTTGTTGCTCACGATGCGCTGGCACTAACCAAGATCAAATGTCGGATGAATTCATCTCGGGGCCGATCCAGGGCTGAGCCAGCAACCTTGTGACCACCCAATCACACGCGTGTGATTTATCCCCACTGTTGATAGCTGATGTGGATAACTGCATCGGCAGTGGTGGGAGGGGTTAAGCACGACATGCAGCAAACACGATGGCAGCCGAGCGCGGCGGGAGTCGCTGGTTGTGGCCTCGGCGGGTTGTTCATGGCTATCGCCAGTGTGACCGTGGTCACAGACCCGCCGGGCCGCGTCATCGTGGGGATTGCCGGGGTGGGTCTGCTGTTGTTTGCGGGCGCGACGTGGCGCGCGCGCCCGAAGCTGGCAATTACCCCTGCCGGTTTGGTGATTCGGGGATGGTTCCGAACGCAGGTATTGCAGCACTCCGACATCAAGATCATCCGGATCACCGAGTTCCGCCGCATGGGGCGCAAGGTGCGGTTCCTCGAAGTAGAAACGGCCGACGACAGCCTGGTGCTGTTCTCCCGTTGGGACCTCGGCACCGAGCCGCTGGACGTGCTCGATGCACTTACCGACGCCGGCTATGCCGGCCGGAACGGTGCCCGGCCGGCATAGCCAGAAGCGGTCTAGGAGATCGTGATCGACTCGATGACGACCGGTTCGGTCGGACGGTCGTTGCCGTCGGTCGCCGTCGTTGCGATCGCATCGACCACCTTCTGCGACTCGGGCTCGGTCACCTCGCCGAAGATGGTATGGCGCCGGTTCAGGTGCGGAGTCTGCCCGACGGTGATGAAGAACTGCGAGCCGTTGGTGCCCGGGCCTGCGTTGGCCATCGCCAGCAGGTAGGGCTTGTCGAACTGCAGCTCGGGGTGGAACTCGTCAGCGAACTGGTAGCCCGGGCCGCCGCGGCCGGTCCCGGTCGGATCGCCGCCCTGGATCATGAAGCCCTGGATCACTCTGTGAAAGACTGCGCCATCGTAGAACGGACCGGAAGGACTGCCCGACGCGTTTTGGGTCGAGTACTCCTTGGTGCCCTGCGCCAGGCCAACGAAGTTGGCGACGGTCTTGGGGGCGTGGTTTCCAAACAGGGCGATCTTGATGTCGCCGCGGTTGGTGTGCAGTGTGGCAGTGGCAGTCTGATACGGGCTGTTGGTCACGACACCAGAGTCTGCCACTCCCCGCAGACCCGCCCGCACCGGGTGTCGCTCGACGCAGCAGGACACCGAAAATCCCGCCGGCACGCGGCAATAGGAGCGCCGGTGTTTTCATGGTGGCAGTCTGTAGGTTCCACGACCCGGCACGGAAAGGCGGCAGATGAACGCGAAGGCGGAATCCCAGCTGACCCCTCGGCAGCGACTGTCCCGGGGCCTGGCTTACTCGGCGATAGGACCGGTGGACGTCGCACGCGGTGCCATCGGTTTGGGGGCCCACTCCGTGCAGTCGACGGCATCGGAGCTGCACCGCCGCTACCGTGAGGGCCAGCTGGCTCGCGACATCGCCGCGGCGCAGGAAACCCTCGCCCAGGAGCTGGCCGCCGCGCAGGAGGTGGTTTCGAACCTGCCGCAGGCACTGCAGGACGCACGCAAATCCCAACGCCGGCGGGGCAAGCGGCCGTTGCTGATCGCGGGCGTCGCGGTCGTGGTGCTGGCCGGTGGCGCGGCCGCATTCAGCATCGTGCGACGCTCAACCCGTCGCGACAACCCCGAGCCGTCGCCGCGGCCGCCGAGTGTGGACGTGCAGCCGCGCCCGTAGCCTGGGCGCGCCCACACCGGCGATTATTCACCAATTCCACTGTCTCCGTTCGCCATCCGTTGCGACGGGCTATCTGGCAAACCGCCGTTGTCAGATTTACCGTTTCGCGCAGGGGGCCGATATGAACGGAGTCGTTAATATGTCTCGTCTTCGCACCAAGCTTGTTGTCGCCGCGGTTCTGTCTGTCGCCGCCCTGGCCGTTGCCGGATGCGGTTCCACAGTCGCGGGCACCACAGGGCCGAATGCGGCCGTGGCGGCCTAGCAAGAGCCTTGCCGGCACCGGGCGGCACCGCATCGATGCGGTGTCGCCCGGTGTTGTCCGGATCGCCTGTGCGCCTGCGGAATTCGGGCCATTCGAGTTGCCGAATTTCGCTTCGCCGCAGTAGTTCTCGCCCTAAGCTCACAACTGCCGAAGACGACGGTGGTGCGCCGATGGGGAATCGCTTGGTGGCCACTCCGGCCGTGCTGGCCGCTGCGCTTGGTGCCGCTCTGATGACCCCACCGGCCGCGCGGGCAGACCCGCCGTACGCCAACTGCAAGGCGGCGGCGAAAGACGGCCGTTACAACATCCCGCGTGGCGATCCCGCCTACGGCCAGTGGCTAGACCGGGGCAACGACGGGATGCCTGAGAATCGCACTAGGTGACTGGGTCCCTAGTCGTCGATGTGGTTCGGCGGCTGCCCCAGCGGCACCGGCTGTGCCGGGTCAACCGGGTAGCACTCGGGCGGCGGCGTGACGTCCTCGATCACGCCCCGACCGCCGAAGACCGGGTAGCTGGGGGCCTGATGACACCGCTCGAAGATCCCGTTCGGACCTATCGGCTTATCGCAGTAGGACTCTCCCGGGATCAGGGTGCCCTGGCAGCCCGCCGACGCGGGCGGAGCCATTGCGATGCCAATTCCAATTCCACTGACTGTTAGTGCCGCTCCCAGCGCCGCGGTTCCGGCGACGCGCGCTGATTTCATCATGAGCCGCACGATACAGCTAATACTGTTCTAATGACTTAGCCGGACGGGTGTGTTTACCTGGCCGTAGCAAATGAATGCGGCCCGGCCACGTACCGGTAGAAGAGGCCAACGTGCATGGGGGAGTCGGCAATTCGCTACCGCGTGCAGAATTCCGGGCCCCACCCCGCGACCACAACAGAGCGCAACGACAGTCGTTCAGCTGCTAGCCAGACGCTATTTCAATTTCTGGCACCCGCGCGGAACACGACTGCCGGCCAAAGACAATTTGAATTTGTGGAGCCTAGGGGAATCGAACCCCTGACACCTGCCTTGCAAAGGCAGTGCTCTACCAACTGAGCTAAGGCCCCTCGCCAATGGGTGTGGGATCAACTGCCACGTGCCAGACCTCGACCCCGCGGCGCGACCACATCACCGCCGACACCAAGGCAATCAGTGCCAGCGGCAATGCAAGTCTCACACAACGTCTTGACGGGCACATGGTTGTGGGCCTAGGAGGACTCGAACCTCCGACCTCTTCGTTATCAGCGAAGCGCTCTAACCGCCTGAGCTATAGGCCCGTACACGCGTACGGCCGAGCGACGAGATTACCGCAATCGTCGCCCCACCCCAAAACCCGCACTAATCCCGGTCCGCCAACGTCACTTCGACGCCCCCGATCAGGTCGGTCGTCAAGTTGTAGACGAACGCGCCGATCGTGGCCATCGCCGTCAACAACACGATGTTGACCAAGCCGATCAGCACGGCGCCGCCGAAGATCGTCCCGCTCGAGACCAGCTCGCCGCTGCTGCCGCTGGTGTTGTTCAGCAAGTCACCGACGTTGCTGTTGAGTTTGGCCCACACGCCCATGCCGCCGAGCACAAGGTAGAGGAACGCGACGGCGATCATCCACACGAAGAACAGCGCCACCGAAAGCATCAGGGACACCTTCAACGTGCTCCATGGATCGATCCGGCGGATCTGCATGCTGGCCCGGACCGGGCCCCCGCGGCGCCGCGACACCTGAATCAGGTTGTCCCGATTCTCTCGCGATTCCGTACTCGTCGATCGCCCCGAGCCGGCCGGTTGCGATGGCTCCGAACTGCGCTCCGGCGTGCTGCGCTGGGATCCGCGAGGAATACCGCCGGACAGGTCCGGCAATTCGCTGGCGTACGCCTCGTGGGCCGGCCCGTCACCACGGTTCGGCGCTTCGAAGTCGTCCCGCCGCGACGGCGCTTGCCCCGCGGCGTTGCCGCCGGAGATGAAGCGGTTGACGCGGGCGTCGACACCCGCCGGCGGGCCCTGCGGCCGCGACTCCGTCGCCGGTTCGCCCGGACGATTCCCAGGATTGGCGGCCCGGGCCGCCCCGCGCTGCCACGGCGGGGAATCCCCGCCCTCTGGGGCACGACCCGCCGGGGCGGGCGTCCCGCGCGAGTGCGCACCGGCACGCTCGCCCGAGACGTCCCCGTTTTGGCTGTCGCCCTTCTTGGGGGCACCCGGCTCGCTCGGTGAGGTCACCCCGACTCCTTACCTCCGCTGCCTGGGCCGCCCGGTCGGTGGCCCGCGCATTGTCTCTGGTCGGGCTGAGTCTAATTGCCCGCGCCCGGCGGCAGTCCTTTGGCAGGGGACTGCCGGACCCGAACTAGCTCTCCGACTCCCCGGCGCCGTCGACTTCCTCGATGTCGTCCTCCGCGCTTTCCTCGGCGTTGCGGGCGATGGCCAGCAGCGTGTTGTCCTCACCCAGGTTCATCAACCGCACGCCCTTGGTCTGCCGTCCGGCCTTGCGGACCTGGCGCGCCGTGGTGCGGATGACACCGCCGCCCGAAGTGATCGCGTACAACTCGCTGTCGTCATCGACGATCAACGCCCCCACCAGCCTGCCACGCCGGACGTCGTACTGGACCGTCAGGACTCCCTTGCCGCCACGCCCCTGCACCGGGTACTCCTCGATCGCGGTGCGCTTGGCGTAACCCCCGGACGTGGCCACCAGCAGATAGGTGTCCTCGCGAATCACGTTGAGCGACAGCAGATAGTCTTCCTCGTTGAACCGCATGCCCTGCACGCCGGAGGTGGCGCGGCCCATCGGCCGCAGCGCCTCGTCGGTGGCCGAGAAGCGGATCGACTGACCCAGCGCCGAGACCAGCAGCAGGTCTTCCTCGGCCGAGCACAGCACGGCCCCGACCAGTTCGTCGCCGTCGCGCAGGTTGACGGCGACGATGCCACCCGACCGGTTGGAGTCGAAGTCGGTCAGCTTGGACTTCTTGACCAGCCCGTTACGGGTGGCCAGCACCAGGTACGGCGCATCCTCGTAGCTGCGGATCTGGATGACCTGCGCGATGCGCTCCTCGGGCTGGAAGGCCAGCAGATTGGCGACGTGCTGACCGCGCGCGGTCCGCGAGGCCTCGGGCAGCTCGTAGGCCTTGGCGCGATACACCCGCCCCTGTGTGGTGAAGAACAGGATCCAGTCGTGCGTCGACGACACGAAGAAGTGCGCGACGATGTCATCCTGCTTGAGCCCGGCACCCTGCACACCCTTGCCACCGCGCTTCTGGCTGCGGTACAGGTCGGTCTTCGTGCGCTTGGCGTAGCCGGTCTCGGTGATGGTGACGACGACGTCCTCGCGGGCGATCAGGTCCTCGTCGTTGACGTCGCCGTCGGCCGCCACGATCCGGGTGCGACGGTCGTCGCCGTGCTTCTCGACGATCTCGGCGAGCTCGTCGCGCACGATGGCGCGCTGGCGCTCCGGCTTGGCCAGGATGTCTTCCAGGTCGGCGATCTCGGCCTCGATCTTGGCCAAGTCGTCGACGATCCGCTGGCGCTCCAGGGCGGCCAGGCGCCGCAGCTGCATGTCGAGGATCGCCTGGGCCTGGATCTCGTCGATGTCGAGCAGCTCGATCAGGCCGGCCCGCGCGATGTCGACGGTCTCCGACGCACGAATCAGCGCGATGACTTCGTCCAGTGCGTCGAGGGCTTTGACCAAACCGCGCAAGATGTGCGCGCGCTCATTGGCTTTGCGCAGCCGGTACGTGGTGCGCCGGATGATGACGTCGAGTTGGTGGGCGACGTAGTAGCGGATCATCTGGTCGAGCCGCAGCGTGCGCGGCACTCCGTCGACGATCGACAACATGTTCGCGCCGAAGCTGGTCTGCAGCTGGGTGTGCTTGTAGAGGTTGTTCAGCACCACCTTGGCCACGGCGTCGCGCTTGATTTCGACGACGATGCGCAGGCCGACGCGGTCACTGGACTGATCCTCGATGTTGGAGATGCCGGCCAGCTTGCCGTCGCGGACCTGCTCGGCGATGGAGGTGATGAAGTTGTCGTGGTTGACCTGATACGGCAGCTCGGTGATCACCAGCGAGGTGCGGCCGCGCGAATCCTCTTCCACCTCAACGACTCCGCGCATCCGGATCGACCCGCGGCCGGTGGTGTAGGCGTCGTGGATCCCTTGGGATCCGACAATCAGACCGTGGGTCGGGAAGTCCGGGCCCTTGACCCGCTCGCAGACCGCACTGAGGGTCGCCTCTTCGTCGGCCTCGTGGTTGTCCAGGCACCAGTAGACGGCCTCGGCCAATTCGCGCAGGTTGTGCGGCGGGATGTTGGTCGCCATGCCGACCGCGATGCCACCGGAGCCGTTGGCCAGCAGGTTGGGGAACCGGCTGGGCAGCACGGTCGGCTCTTGCACCCGGCCGTCGTAGTTGGGAATGAAATCGACTGTCTCCTCGTCGATTTCGCGCAACATTTCCATCGCCAGGGGCGTCAGGCGCGCCTCGGTGTACCGCATGGCGGCCGGCGGGTCGTTGCCCGGCGAACCGAAGTTGCCCTGGCCGTCGACCAGCGGGTACCGCAGCGACCACGGCTGGGCCATCCGGACCAGGGTGTCGTAGATCGACGAGTCGCCGTGCGGGTGGTAGTTGCCCATCGTCTCGGCCACCGACCGCGCCGACTTGGCGTGGCCGCGGTCGGGCCGGAAGCCCGAGTCGTACATCGCGTAGAGCACCCGGCGGTGCACCGGCTTGAGGCCGTCGCGCACCTCCGGCAGCGCGCGGCCGACGATCACGCTCATCGCGTAATCGATGTAACTGCGCTGCATCTCCTGCTGAATGTCAACCGGTTCGATCCGGTCCAGGGAGTCGTCCCCCGGCGGCAGCGTGGTGTCAGTCATGTAGTCCTCGTCGGTAGGTCAGCAGGGTCGGGTCTGAGGCTGATCGTTCAGACGTCTAGGAAGCGAACGTCCTTGGCGTTACGGGTGATAAAGCTGCGACGCGCATCGACGTCCTCGCCCATCAGGATGGAGAACAGCTCGTCGGCCGCAGCGGCGTCATCGAGGGTGATCTGGCGCAGCACCCGCACGGTCGGATCCATCGTGGTTTCCCACAACTCCTTGGCGTCCATCTCGCCCAGACCCTTATAGCGCTGGATGCCGTCGTCCTTGTTGATCTTCTTGCCGGCCTTCTGCCCGGCCTCGAGCAGGCCGTCGCGCTCACGGTCGGAGTAAGCGAACTCCGGCTCGCTGCGCTGCCACTTCAGCTTGTACAACGGCGGCTGCGCCAAGAACACATGCCCGTGCTCGATCAGCGGCCGCATGAACCGAAACAGCAAGGTGAGCAACAGTGTGGAAATGTGTTGTCCATCAACATCGGCATCGGCCATCAGCACGATCTTGTGGTAGCGCAGTTTGGTGATGTCGAACTCGTCGTGGATGCCGGTGCCCAACGCGGTGATGATCGCCTGGACTTCGGTGTTCTTCAACACCCGGTCGATGCGCGCCTTTTCGACGTTGATGATCTTGCCGCGCAACGGCAGGATCGCCTGAAACATCGAGTCGCGCCCGGACTTCGCCGAGCCGCCGGCCGAATCACCCTCCACCACATACAGTTCCGACCTACGCGGATCGGTCGAGCGGCAGTCCGCCAACTTGCCGGGCAGCCCACCGAGATCAGTAGCACTCTTGCGGCGCACCAACTCGCGCGCCTTACGCGCCGCAATACGCGCTTGCGCCGACGAAACCGCCTTGTTCACAACGGTTTTCGCCTCAGAGGGGTTGGCTTCGAACCAGTGGGTGAGTTGTTCGTTGCAGACCCGCTGCACGAACGACTTCACTTCGGTGTTGCCGAGTTTGGTTTTGGTCTGACCCTCGAACTGCGGCTCGCTGACCTTCACCGAGATCACCGCGGCCAGGCCCTCGCGGATGTCATCCCCGGTGAGGTTGGCGTCTTTTTCCTTCAGCAGCTTCTTGTCTTTGGCGTATTTGTTGACCACCGACGTCAGCGCACTGCGGAAACCCTCCTCATGGGTGCCGCCCTCGTGGGTGTTGATCGTATTGGCAAAGGTGTGCACCGACTCGGAATAGCCGCCGTTCCACTGCATCGCAATCTCGACTTCGTGGCCGGGACCCTTGCCGTCGAAATCGATGACGCTCTGCTGGATCGGGCTCTTGGTGCGGTTGATGTGCTTGACGAAATCAACGAGGCCGCCGGGGTAGTGGAACGTCCGGTGCTTGACCTTGTGCGGGGCAGTGGACTCGGCGGCTTTTTCCTCGGCGGACTTCGGTGCGTCCGCGGTGTCGCTGACGACGTCGTCGACGACCTCCTCCCGCGTGACGCGCTCGTCGGTGAGGTTGATCGTCAATCCCTTGTTGAGGAATGCCATCTCCTGCAGCCGCCGCGCCACCGTCTCGAAGTCGTAGTCGGTGGTTTCGAAGATGTCGGGGTCGGCCCAGAACCTGATCGTGGTTCCGGTCTTTTTGGTGGCCTCACCCTGTTTGAGGGTCCCGGGTACCGCGCGCTCGTAGTACTGCGACCACTCGTGGCCGTCGCGGGAGATCTCGACCTCGAGCCGTGTCGACAGTGCGTTGACCACGGACACACCGACGCCGTGCAAACCGCCACTGACGTTGTAACCGCTGTTCTCGCCACCGAATTTGCCGCCGGCGTGCAGTTGTGTCATCACGACGTCGACGGTCGGCGCACCGGTGGCGTGCATGGCGACGGGAATACCGCGGCCGTTGTCGGCGACCTCGACGCTGCCGTCGTCGAGGATGCGCACGTCGACCTGGTTGGCGTAGCCGGCCATCGCCTCGTCGACGGAGTTGTCGACCACCTCCCAGATGAGGTGGTGCAGACCTCGCTCCCCGGTGGACCCGATGTACATGCCGGGGCGTTTACGGACCGCCTCCAGCCCTTCGAGCACGGTGATCGCTGACGCGCCGTATTCGTCTTGCGCCTTCTTCTTGGCAGCCACGGTCGGAATGCTCTCCTCGG
Source organism: Mycobacterium ahvazicum (assembly GCF_900176255.2). GTDB lineage: Bacteria > Actinomycetota > Actinomycetes > Mycobacteriales > Mycobacteriaceae > Mycobacterium > Mycobacterium ahvazicum. The sequence goes on along the minus strand of NZ_FXEG02000006.1, from coordinate 54,153 downwards.
GGTTTCATGCGGGCGGTTCCAATCACCGCAGCAGTCGCATCAGCCCACTCTACCGCGATCGGGGGTCTGGACCGATTTTCTGGGCGCGTTTCTACCTATCTGGACGCGCCGTGCGCTTAATTTCTCTATTGACGCCGCGTCCGGACGTGCGCCGCGCGGGTCCGTTTCGTTCTCGCGGATCTGAGAGGGCTAACCTTGACGCCTTGTCTACGCATGTCTTCGACGTCGGCGCGCCCCGCGATTGTGTCAGCCGTAGGTGTCGCGCGGGCCGCGGCCGGAGATGTGTCGGGGCCCCTTCCGCCAGGACGGGGCCGCGGGACCGGTGATCTTCAGCGATGTCACCACACCGTTGCCCACCGCCGCGGCGATCTTGGCCAACAACTGAGACTGAATCATCCGCAATTGGGTGGCCCAAGCGGTGGATTCGGCCGTCACGCTGAGCACGCCCTCGCTCAGCGCGGTCGGTGTCGCGTGATCCGCTATCTGATGGCCCACGACCGACGCCCAGTGACCGAGCACCGTGCCTTCGGCGACGCGTCCCGACCAGCCGCGCTTTTTCGCGATATCGCGGGCGACCCTTCCCATCGGTTGCGGATCCCGGACATCCGGGCCCGGGCCCGACCAGCTCCGCCGCTGCCCGGCAACCCGGCGCGGAACCGGATTGCTGGCGCGGCCACGCCCGGCATCCTTGCCTTGCGCACGCGCCGCCGCGCGAGCTTCCTCGAGAGTGCGCCGCACCAAGTCGATACCGCTGAGCCCGCTCGATGATTCCGGCAGTTCGGCCGGCGCCGACTCGTCTGATTCGTTGTCGATCATGGTTGCATCACCGAAACCCGGCCGCTGTCATCGTCTTGCAAGTCGATGTGCACCCGCCTAGCGTCCCAGCCTGCCGGGATATCTTCCAGTACCGCCGCGGTAACCAATACTTGTTCGGCCGATTCCGCTACCGCGGCCAGGGCGCGGCGCCGCGCCGCGTCGAGTTCGGCGAAGACATCGTCGAGCAACAACACCGGCTCGCTGCCGTCGTCGCGCAGTAACTCATACGCGGCCAGCCGCAGCGCGATCGCAAAAGACCACGATTCACCATGGCTGGCAAAACCTTTCGCCGGTTGATCGCCCAGACGAAGTTCCAGGTCGTCCCGATGCGGGCCCACCAGACACACGCCGCGTTCCAGTTCGGCGGTGCGGCGGCCCGCCAATGCGGCCAGCAGCGCCGCCTCCAGAAAATCGCGGTCGGGGCTCGCGCTCTCCTGCGCGCCGTCCACACCCAAACCATCGATGCTTGTTCGGTAATTGATGCCCGCCGGCCGCGATCCCGGCGCCAGCAGTTGGTAGGCCTTTTCCACCTCGGGGGCCAGCTGATTCACCAGATCGATACGCGCAGCCATCAATTCGGCTCCGTGCTCGGCCAATCGGCTGTCCCACACGTCGAGTGTTTCCAGCGCACTGGCGTCGCCGCGATGCCGGGAGCCGGTGAGTGACTTCAATAGTGCGGTGCGCTGCCGTAACACTTTGTCGTAATCCGCGCGCAGGGCGGCGACCGCCGGGCGCCGCACGGTCGCCAAATCATCGAGATAGCGACGCCGGTCCGCGGGATCACCCCGGACCAACGACAAGTCTTCGGGAGCAAACAACACCGCGCGCAATACCCCGACCACCTCGCGGGTACTGCGCACCGGCGAGCGGTTCAACCGAGCCTTGTTCGCCCGTCCCGCGGCAATCTCCAAATCGATCGCGCATTCCCGGCCCTCGCTGACCACAATCGTCGAAACCACCGCGCGATCGGCGCCCGCCCGGATCAACGGCGCGTCGGTTCCAACTCGATGTGAACCCAAAGTGGTCGAATACCACAGTGCCTCAACCAAATTCGTCTTCCCGAAACCATTGGGACCGACGAACACCGTCCGGCCCGGTTCGAGCTCGAGGTCGGCTTGTGCCCAGGACCGAAAATTACGCAGTCCCAAATGCCGGACGTACACCTATCCGGGCAACCGAACTGGCATCAGCAGGTAAACGTAATCCGTCGGTAACGCGGAGAACGGACCGGTGCCCGTTGGATGGCTGTCGTCGTCAAATGCCGGACGCAGCAACGCCGGCTTACCCGGGGTGGTGAAGCCAAACGACACCCGGTCGGCCTTCACCGAGCTGAGTCCGTCGGTCAGGTAGGTCGGATTGAACGCGATCGTCAACGGTTCGCCCGAGAAATCGACCGCGAGTTCTTCCTCGGCGCGACCGACATCGTCGGCGCCGGCCGAGAGCCGCAACTGCCCCTCGGCGAATTCCATGCGCACCTGTGCACCCCGGTCCGCCACCAACGCAACCAGCTTGATGGCCTCGGTCAGCTCGGCCACGTTGATCGTCGCGACCGCGGTGTGCTCAGCCGGCAGCAGCTGACGAAACTTCGGGAACTCCGCATCCAGCAGTCGCGTGGTGCTGCGCTTGCCGTTGCCGCTGATCCCGAGCAATCCCTCTTTGCCGACCCCGCTGCCCGCCCCCAATGACAACCGAACCTCGGAACCGTCCGTTCCTGTCTTCGCGGCCTCAGCCAGCGTCTTCGCCGGCACCAGCACGGCCGCCTCGATGTCGGGTGACAACGCCGACCACGTCAGCTCGCGAACCGCCAGACGGAACCGGTCGGTCGCGGCCAAAACCACCGTCTCACCCGAGATCTCGACCCGAATGCCGGTCAGCATCGGCAACGTGTCATCCCGGCCGGCGGCAATCGCGACCTGGCTGATCGCCTCGGCGAACAAATCCGACGGCAAGCTTCCGGTCTCTTCGGGCAGCGTCGGCAGCGTCGGGTAATCCTCGACCGCCATCGTCGGCAACGAGAACTTGGCGCTGCCGCATGTCAACGCGACACGACTGCCGTCGACGTAGAAATCGATCGGCTTGTCCGGCAACGCCCTGGTGATATCGGATAACAGCCGTCCCGACACCAAAACGCTTCCCGGAGAAGCGATTTCGGCTGGGATCTGTGCTTCGGCCGAAACTTCGTAGTCGAATCCCGAGATCGTCAAGCCCTCATCCGAACCGGTGAGCAGCACGCCGGAAAGAACGGGAACCGCCGGCCGGCTCGGCAGATTCTTCGCAACCCACGACACCGCGTCGGCGAAAGATTCTCGGACCAGGCGAAACTTCAGATCGGTGAGACCAGCACTTGTCGTCGCCACGTCCATAGCGTCCCTTCACCTACCCAAAGTTCAAAATCCGGTAGCCGGCTTCTCGCCCCGCCAGCTTGGGCCCCGCAACGAACGGCCGCGGCGACGCACCTGCCACGACGTCCGCAACGGGAGTCGAATCACAACCGTAGAGCTTCTGCGCCCATCTTGAAAGCTAATCGTGAAGGCCGACAAGCCGAGTCAACGAGAGGTCCGCGAGCGCTGTGCAGCGACGCGTCCCCAAAGCTGTTCTTCAAAGAAGAAACAACGGATAGATCTCAGTACCAGTATTAAGGCCTGTGCAATCTGGGGACAGGTCCGGCCCCGCCCAGCTAGCGCGTCGATCGGCTTGTGGATGACGGCGTGGGTAACTGTGTAGTCGATGTTGGGCCACTGGGGATGGGGCAGGGGTGTGCACGTCACGGCCGATTGCTGCACTGTTGTTTGGGACGTTTGTACACAATGCTGCGCACATCGCTCCGCTGTGACTGGAGTTACGGACGTGTGGGAAGTTTTTTGGAAAAAGTTTGGCGCGCGGTGGCCGAAACCGCAGAATCAGCGCTTGGAGCGCTGCCGAATCCGAGTGGTGAGTTCTTTGACGTGATCGAACACCTCACGCCGCTCGGCCATTTCGGACAAGATCTTTCGCTGTGCATACATGACCGTGGTGTGGTCGCGGCCGAACGCCTGGCCGATCTTGGGCAATGAAAGATCGGTGAGCTCGCGGCACAGATACATGGCGATCTGCCGCGACTGAGCCAGGGCTCGGGTCTTGCCGGGACCGCGTAACTCCTCGACGGTGGTGTCGAAGTATTCGGCGGTGGCGGCCATGATGGTCGCCGCGCTGATTTGCATCGTGCTGGCATCAGCGATCAGATCGCGCAGGACGATCTCGGCCAAGGACTTGTCGATTGGCGTCTTGTTCAGCGAGGCGAACGCGGTGACCCGGATCAGGGCTCCCTCGAGTTCGCGAATGTTGCGCTCGATGCTGCTGGCGATGAGCTCGAGGACATCGTCGGGGACCGCAAGCCGTTCCATCTGGGCCTTCTTGCGCAGAATCGCGATGCGGGTTTCCAGTTCCGGTGGCTGGACGTCGGTGATCAGTCCCCACTCGAAGCGTGTTCGCAGCCGGTCTTCCAGAGTGGCGAGCTGTTTGGGCGGCCGGTCCGACGAGATGACGATCTGCTTGTTGGCGTTGTGCAACGTGTTGAAGGTGTGGAAGAACTCTTCCTGGATACCTTCCTTGCCCTCGATGAACTGAATGTCATCCACCAGCAGTACGTCGACGTCGCGGTAGCTGCGCTTGAACGCGACCTTGCGATCGTCGCGAAGCGAGTTGATGAAGTCGTTGGTGAATTCCTCGGTCGATACGTACTTCACGCGCATGCCGGGGAACAGTCGCTGCGCGTAATTGCCTGCGGCATGCAACAAGTGGGTCTTGCCGAGGCCGGACTCACCCCAGATGAACAACGGGTTGTAGGCACGCGCCGGCGCTTCGGCGATGGCCAGGGCCGCGGCATGGGCGAAGCGATTGGAGGCACCGATGACGAAAGTCTCGAAGGTGTAGCGCCGGTTGAGACTGGTCCCGCCGGCGGCCGCGGCGGAGTCGGTGCTGTGTGGACGTTCGGCGAAATAGTTGGGCCAGCTCTGTTCGACGCCGATCGCTTCACCGTTTTCGTCGGCCTCGTCGGCGTCACTTGACGTTTCTAGACCGATGTCCTCGGCGAAGGTGTCACCCGGCGGAAAGGCTGCGTCGTCGGCGTCATCGGCCGGCGGAGCGATACGGACCCCGAGCTGTATCTGCTGCCCGAGCCGGCGGCTGAGTGCATCGGTGATCGGGGTGCGCAGATGCCGTTCGATTTCGTTTTGTACGAAACTACTTGGCACCGACAGCAGGGCAAACCCCTCGACGATCGTCAGCGGCTGAACAAGATTGAGCCACGCGCGCTGCTGCGGAGTGAGCGGGGTGACAAGCGTCGCGCGATTGCCCAGACCGTCTGTGTCGGAATCGCCGTTGAGTTCAGAGACGACCGCATTCCACACTGTCGTGAAACCAGAACCGGAGTCATCGGTCAACGACGCATCTCCCTGGTTCTAGAACGTCCCGGGTCGAGCCACAAACCACGCTTGGCGACAAAGCAACTGTCCACATAGTTATACACAGGTGTGGACAGGATAGACGTACACGGGCCGCAACCTACTGGCGACGGCTCGCGATCCGCGGGCTGAGACAACCCCGGTCAGGTCGTCTGCACAGCGAGTAGATCCGCCATCATGCTTCGTTGTCGAGCGCCGTTCCGACTCTGAAACAGCATTGCCCGAAGCTAACAGTTTTCCGTGCGGCTGCCAACAGTTCTGTTGTATTCCAGTCGCGTTCTTTAGAGTTCATCGGGGCGTGCTGCGGCTTGTCGATGATGTCGTGCCGATCGCCCGCGCCGGCAGCCAAAATCTCAACTTGGGTGGTAGCGGGTTCGTTGGGGCAGGCCAGGTTTGACCAAGGCAACGCTCGTCAGTACCCTCATACAGTCGCCCGAAAGTCGGCGATACGGCTGCGACCGGGAAGTAATTCGCCCGGGGACCGCGCCGGCCAGCAGCAAGAACCACTTTTCGACCGAGTCACGACGCAATCCAGCTGAGCTGAACGTGACCGGCCGGACGGCGGGGACAAGCTTCTAGCGAGACAGAACGAGGAGAACGCCGTGGCCAAGGGCAAGCGGACTTTCCAGCCGAACAACCGGCGCCGTGCTCGTGTGCACGGTTTCCGCTTGCGGATGCGCACTCGGGCTGGGCGCGCCATCGTGTCCGGCCGGCGCCGCAAGGGTCGTCGCGCGCTATCTGCCTGATCTGACCGACAGGCGTGTTGGCGGTGCTTCCCGCGCGCAACCGCATGAGGCGGTCACGGGAATTCGACGCGACAGTGAAGAAGGGGATGCGCACCGCGCAGCCCGATCTCGTCGTCCACGTACGCCGGGAAGACGATGACGAACCGGGTCCACGCGTGGGGTTGATCGTCGCGAAGTCGGTCGGCTCGGCGGTCGACCGCCACCGGGTTTCGCGTCGGCTCCGCCACGCTGTCCGGGGCATGTTGCCTGATCTTCATCGACACGACCGGGTGGTTATCCGGGCGCTGCCGAGTAGTCGGCAGGTGTCGTCGGCGCGGTTGGAGCAGGAGTTGCGCAAGGGTCTGCGGCGCGCCTTCGAACGTGCGGGGACTGACCAGTGACCGTCACGGCGCCGGTGCGCTCGGGACTGGGCAGCGCGAGCCGGACCGTGGTGCGCGGTCTGGTTTTCCTGATTCAGCTGTACCGGCATATGGTCTCCCCGCTGCGACCGGCGACATGTCGCTTCATGCCGACCTGTAGTCAGTACGCCGTAGAGGCTCTTACCGAATACGGGTTGATTCGCGGTAGCTGGCTGGCGGCGGTCAGGCTCGCCAAGTGCGGGCCGTGGCATCGGGGAGGATGGGACCCGATACCGGAACGCGCCTCGGTAGAGCGGGGCTGCCGGGTGGACTTTGCAGACACCAGCGCCGTCGGGGACGTCCCGGCGCCGCGAGGGGAGAGTGAATCTTTTGTCGTTTGATCTGTTTAGCCTCGACTTCGTCTACTACCCGGTGTCGTGGATCATGTGGGTTTGGTACAAGCTGTTCGCGGCACTGCTCGGGCCCTCGAACTTCTTCGCCTGGGCCCTGTCGGTGATGTTCCTCGTCTTCACGTTGCGGGCGCTGCTCTACAAGCCGTTCGTGCGCCAGATCCGCACCACCCGCCAGATGCAAGAACTGCAGCCACAGATCAAGGCACTGCAGAAGAAGTACGGCAAGGATCGTCAGCGGATGGCGCTCGAGATGCAGAAGCTGCAACGCGAGCACGGATTCAATCCGATTCTCGGCTGCTTGCCGATGCTCGCTCAGATCCCGGTGTTTCTCGGCCTGTATCACGTGTTGCGTTCCTTCAACCGCACGACGGGCGGCTTCGGCCAGCCACAGATGTCGGTGATCCAGAACCGATTGACGGGCAACTACGTGTTCAGCCCGACCGACGTCGGGCATTTCCTGGACGCGAATCTGTTCGGTGCGCCGATCGGGGCATCCATGACGCAGCGCACCGGGTTGGACGCCTTCATCGACTTCAGCCGCCCCTCCGTCATCTTGGTCGGTGCGCCGGTCATGTTGCTTGCCGGCGTCGCCACGTATTTCAACAGCCGCGCATCGATTGCCCGCCAAAGTGCGGAAGCGGCCGCGAATCCTCAGACCGCGATGATGAACAAGCTCGCGCTGTACGTGTTTCCCCTCGGTGTCGTCGTCGGTGGTCCGTTCCTTCCGCTGGCGATCATCCTGTATTGGTTCTCGAACAACATCTGGACGTTCGGGCAGCAGCACTACGTCTTCAACATGATTGAGAAAGAGGACGAGGCCAAGAAGCAAGAGGTGCTGGAACGCCGGGCTGCCAACGCACCGTTGCCCGGAGCCAAGCCGAAGCGCAAGGCGGCGCCGGGCGGCAACGGCGCGTCGACGGTTGACGACGGCGGTGCCCCGAAGGCAGACGCGCGGCCTGACGTGGCCGATGGAAAGACAACGGAAGCGGCGCCCGACAAACCGGATACGACCGGCAGCACGGACGGTCCGGCCAGCCGCACGCCCCGGCCAGGGGCACGACCGAAACGGCGGAAGCGCTGACGAATAGCGCCACAGCTTTACCGGGCCGTCTCCGGAGAGTGACCCGAATGAGACAGGGACGGACCCATGGATGAGGGAGAGAAAATGACGGACGCTGACACCACCGAACGCGAGTTGGACACCCAAGTGGCGGTCGAGGACGAGGAGTCGACGGCGGCGGAGACCGGTGCCGACGAGGGCGACGACCTGGAGGAGCGGGTGGTCGCCGAGGGCGAGATCGCCGGCGACTATCTGGAAGAGCTGTTGGATCTGCTCGACTTCGACGGTGACATCGATCTCGATGTCGAGGGCAACCGCGCGGTCGTCAGCATCGACGGCAGCGACGACCTGAACAAGTTGGTCGGTCGCGGCGGCGAGGTGCTCGATGCACTGCAGGAGCTCACCCGACTGGCGGTTCACCAAAAGACTGGCGTGCGCAGCCGGCTGATGCTCGACGTCGCGAGTTGGCGCCGGCGGCGCCGCGAAGAATTGGCCGCGTTGGGCGACAAGGTCGCGCGACGCGTGCTGGAGAGCGGCGAGCGTGAAGAACTCAAGCCGATGACTCCGTTCGAGCGAAAGATCGTCCACGACGCCGTCGCCGCGGTGGCCGGCGTCCACAGCGAGAGCGAAGGCGTGGAGCCGAGCCGTCGCGTTGTTGTGCTGCACGACTAGTTGGGACCGGGTTACAGCGGTGTAGTTCACCCCCGCGCGCACGGTGCTGTAGATCCGAAGACCGGAGGAATGTTTCACGTGAAACATGTCGGCGGATCTGATCGGGCAGTGGCGCCGGCAGCGGAGCCCGTGGAGCCGGGATCGCCGACCGGCGCTCCGACCGAGTCGACATCCGGCGGACCGGGTCATGCACCGGCCGCGGCGGCCGAGATCTTCGGATCGCGGCTCGACATCGCTCAGGCGTACGCGGAGATCCTCGCAACGGCTGGCGTCGAACGCGGATTGCTGGGGCCCCGCGAGGTCGACCGTGTCTGGGACCGCCACCTATTAAATAGTGCAGCCGTCGCCGAACTGCTCGACGAGGGCGAGCGGATCGTCGACATCGGCAGCGGAGCGGGATTGCCGGGCATACCGTTGGCGATCGCGCGCCCCGACTTGGATATCGCGCTTCTGGAACCACTTCTGCGCCGCAGCGAGTTTCTCAAAGAGGTCGTTGCCGAACTAGGGTTAACCGTCGAAGTGGTGCGCGGCCGAGCCGAGGAGCCGGGGGTACGGAAGCGTTTCGGCGAGCGCGATGTCGCGGTCTCGCGAGCAGTCGCGGCGCTGGACAAGTTGACGAAGTGGAGCATGCCGTTGCTACGACCGGGCGGACGCATGATTGCGATCAAGGGGGAGCGCGCTCCCGACGAAGTCGAAGAACACCGGCGTGGGATGGCCGCGCTGGAGGCAGTTGATGTCAGGGTGGTGACATGTGGCGCGAGCTATTTGCGTCCGCCCGCAACCGTGGTGGTAGCGCAGCGCGCAACGCGGTCGCGACGCGGGTCGGCACCAAGGGCGGACAGGAGAAAGCGATGAGCTCGCCCCAGGATCGGTCCACAGCCTCGGGTCCAAGCGTCGAGCACCCGCAGTTGGCGCCGGCGCCCCTGGCGCCCCCACTCGCGCCGGACGAGACGGCGCCCCTGGCGGATGAATCGCCGAGTGACACCACGGCGGATGTTTCACGTGAAACATCGAACGAATTTGACACCCCGATTGGTGCCGCGGCGGAACGCGCCATGCGGGTGCTGCACACGACCTACCCGCCGCTGCCACGCCCCGCACATCGTCGGGTGTTCACCGTCGCCAACCAGAAGGGTGGCGTCGGGAAGACCACGACCGCCGTCAATCTCGCCGCCGCGCTCGCGCTGCAGGGACTCAAGACGCTCGTTATCGATCTCGATCCGCAAGGCAATGCGAGCACGGCACTGGGCATCACCGACCGGCAATCGGGCACACCGTCGTCCTACGAAGTGCTTCTCGGCGAGGAGACGATCGAGACCGCGCTGCGTCGCAGCCCGCACAGCGACCGACTCTTCTGCGTTCCGTCGACCATCGACCTGGCAGGCGCCGAGATCGAATTGGTGAGCATGGTCGCGCGCGAGAACCGATTGCGTAACGCTTTGGCGGAGCTGGACCACTTCGACTTCGACTACGTCTTCGTGGACTGTCCGCCGTCGCTGGGACTGCTCACGATCAACGCTCTCGTCGCGGCGCCCGAGGTGATGATCCCGATTCAGTGCGAGTACTACGCCCTGGAAGGGGTGTCGCAGCTGATGCGGAACATCGAGATGGTGAAGGCGCACCTCAACCCGCAGCTGGAAGTGGCGACGGTGATTCTGACGATGTACGACGGCCGGACCAAGCTCGCCGATCAGGTCGCGGAGGAGGTGCGCCGCTACTTCGGCGACAAGGTGCTGCGCACCGTCATCCCGCGCAGCGTCAAGGTTTCGGAGGCGCCCGGCTACAGCATGACGATCATCGATTACGACCCCGGATCCCGGGGGGCGATGAGCTATCTCGACGCGAGCCGCGAACTCGCACAGCGCGACTAACCACCATTCGTGAAGGGACGACAATGACGAGTGCGGGCAAAAAGAAGGGCGGGCTCGGCCGAGGTCTCGCGGCCCTGATTCCCACCGGACCCGCCGAAGCCGACGGGGGACCCGCGACGCTGGGTCCGAGGATGGGCGACGCCGCGGCCGATGTGCTGATCGGCGGGCCGGCACCAGTAGCCAACGAGATGGGTGCGGTGTATCGCGAGATCTCGCCGGCCGATATCGAACCCAACCCCAAGCAGCCCAGGCAGGTATTCGACGACGAGGCACTGGCGGAGTTGGTGCACTCGATCCGCGAGTTCGGCCTTTTGCAGCCGATCGTGGTGCGTGCGGTCACCCCGGCACCGGGCGGCGCGCGGTACCAGATCGTGATGGGGGAGCGGCGCTGGCGGGCAGCCCAGGAGGCGCAGCTGGCGACCCTTCCCGCCATTGTGCGAGAGACCACCGACGACAACCTGTTGCGCGACGCTCTTCTCGAGAACATCCACCGGGCACAACTGAACCCGTTGGAAGAAGCCGCCGCATACCAGCAGCTGCTCGATGAGTTCGGCGTTACCCACGACGAACTGGCCTCGCGAATCGGACGGTCACGGCCGTTAATCAGCAACATGATCCGGTTGCTCAAACTGCCGATCGCCGTGCAGCGCCGAGTGGCCGCCGGAGTGCTGTCCGCCGGCCACGCCCGCGCGCTGCTGTCGCTGGAATCCGGGCCAGAAGCGCAGGAGGAGCTGGCGAGCCGGATCGTCGCAGAGGGTCTGTCGGTGCGCGCCACCGAGGAGGCCGTGACATTGGCCAACCGTGGTGATGCGGCGGCCCCGGCAGCGCCGCGCCGCAAGCCGATCCAGATGCCCGGTCTGCAAGACGTTGCCGAGCGGCTGTCGAACACCTTCGACACCCGGGTCACCGTCAGCCTGGGCAAGCGCAAGGGCAGAATTGTGGTGGAGTTCGCCTCGGTCGAGGATCTACAGCGGATTATCGACACCATGACCCCGCCCAAGGCATGACCCGTTACACGGTGTAATTACGTCACTGTGACAACGGGTGTGTTACGAAGGCCGACCTGACCACCTCGACCGCGGAGTTCCGTTGTACAACAAGCCTTTTCGAGGCCCGGCCGCCGCCGCTGGCGCGATTCGGAGCGTTTCGGACGCGGCGCCGGAGTGGCCGGGTCAACACTGGCCCGAGAACAACAAACTCTCCTATCCTGGAGCGGTTGGTGGTGCACGTCAGCCTGGGTACAGCCGGGCTTGCGGCAATGGGCTGCGATACGCACGGAAGCCAGGAGGCTAGTGTCTGCTCGAATCACGCCCCTGCGGCTCGAAGGCTTCGAGCAGCTGCCCAAGCATGCGCGCCGCTGTGTCTTCTGGGAGGTCGATCCCGCGACCCTCGGCGATCAAGACCACCTCGCCGACCCAGAATTCGAAAAAGAAGCATGGCTGTCGATGGTGATGCTGGAGTGGGGGTCGTGCGGCCAGGTCGCGACCGCGATTCCCGACGAGCAAAGCGTCACCGATCCGCCGTGTCTGGGCTATGTGCTGTACGCGCCGCCGGGGGCGGTGCCGCGAGCGCATCGGTTTCCTACCGCTCCGGTGTCTCCGGATGCCGTCCTGCTGACCTCGATGGGCGTCGAACTCGGCCACGCCCCCGACGACTTGCCACATGATCTGCTGGCCCGGGTGATCGACGAGTTGATGCGTCGCGGGGTCCGCGCGCTGGAAGCATTCGGTCGCACCCCGGCGGCGTCGGAGTCGCTGGACCCCACGCTCGCCGACCCCGACGTCCGGCCGGTGCTGGAGTCCCTGGGGGATTGCTCGGTGGACCGCTGCATCATCGATGCGGAGTTCTTGAAAGACGTGGGTTTCGTTGTGGTAGCGCCACATCCGTATTTCCCGCGGCTACGCCTCGAGCTCGACAAGGGCCTGGGCTGGAAGGCAGAGGTGGAAGCGGCCCTGGAGCGCCTACTGCAGAACGCCGAGCTTCAGCAGCCGGTCGGCGCCGGGTCTTGCAATGTTTTGAAGGCCGGAAATACGTTGCAGAACAAGCGAAACGGTTAAGTACCGCCGAGGCGGGTCGTCCGTTCGACCGACAATTCGTGCGCAAGGAGCTCGGCGAAAGTGAAGGTGCCGGTGGGCCGGTCGTTCTTGCCGAGCAGGTAGAGCCGCTTGACCGCGGCCAGGATGCCTTCGGCCACCGCATCGCGCGTTTGCGTCGAAAGCAGCCTGTCCCGGTCACCGGGGTTGGTGATGTAGCCGACGTCGACCTGGACGGTGGGCATCCGGGTCAGTCGCAGCAGATCCCAGGTGCGCCCATGCGTCCGGCAATCGCGTAACCCGGTGCGGGCCACCACTTCTCGCTGGATGAAGTCGGCGAGATTGCGGCCGATGGTCGATACCGACCCATGCGAGTTGCCGAAGTGGAACGAGGCCACGCCGTTGGCAGAAGAGCTGACCTGAGCTTCGCAGCGCAAGCTGATCATCAGGTCGGCACCGACGTTGTTGGCGGTGGCGGCCCGTTCGGCGTCCGACGGGCTGCGGTTGGTCGGGCGGGACAGGAAGGTCTCCATGCCGATCGCGGTCATCCGGCCTTCCAGCCGACTCGCCAAGTCCCACAGGATATCTGCTTCACTGACCGGGCCGGTCGGGCCGTGTGCGATCAGACCATGGTCGTCACCGCCGCGACCCGGATCGATGATGATCCGCTTGCCCGAGAGCCGGGGACCGGAGCGCCGGACGAGTTCTTCTTCGCGAATGGCGTGGGGCGAACCGCCGCTAACCCGTGAACTCAGAAAGTACAAGGAGCGCAAGGTTTCCGGCCCGCAAATGCCATCCGCCGACATCCCGTACTCGCGTTGGTACGACATCAACGCGTTGTGAGTTTGCAGGCCGAAATGGCCGTCGACCAGGCCGGTGTAGAAACCGAGATCTTGCAGCCGGGCCTGCAATGTCGCGACGTCGTCGCCGTAGAGCGGAGCGCCGAATTGGTGGTACAGCGTGCGCGCGCCGAGCCGGTAGGACGCCTCTTTGAGTGCCCGGTAAGTCGCCTCGCCGACGATGCCGTCGACCAGCAGCCCACGATGCTGCTGGAAGGCGCGGACGGCATGGTCAAGCTGCGTGTCGAAGACCTCGAGGGCCACATGCCGGCCCGTCGTCAGATCTTCGCCAGCGCTGTCCAGTAGCCCTAATGCAGCCAGTGAGGCCCGGATTTCGGTCACCGCTGCGCTGCGGTCACCACAGCGCAGAGCGTCGCCGTTTTCGCGGCGCGGACTCGACATACCAAGGGCCCTCCGGGACAAACTGACAGGCTGACAAACGCACTACAGCTAACCGGTATTGTCGCAGATTCTTCTCAATTTCCGGAAAACCCCAGGCTGAACGGCGATGCGCCGCCGCAAACAGGATCGCGATCAGGTGAGGTTGGGCACCGCGTCGGAGAGCTCGCGCAGTAGCGCCGCCTTGCCCTTCGCGCCGACGATGCGCTTCACCGGCTGGCCGTCCTTGAACAGGATCATCGTCGGGATCGATACCACCTGGAAGTCACGCGCCGTCTCCGGATTCGCGTCGACGTCGAGCTTGGCGACGGTCAGCTGATCCGACCGCTCGGCCGCGATCTCTTCGAGAACGGGTGCAACCATCTTGCACGGTCCGCACCATGTCGCCCAAAAGTCAACCAGCACAGGCTTATTGCTGGATAACACGTCCGCGGAGAAGGAAGCGTCAGAGACTTCCTTTGTGGCCCCGGCTTTTTCGGCGTCGCTCATCGTGGTGCTCCAATCAAATCAGTGTCGTCCGCATTTCCGGCCGCCGGCTTTTCGCCGGCGGCTTCGGTCTCTTCGTGCTCGGCCAACCAGCGCTCGGCGTCAATGGCCGCCGCACAGCCACTGCCCGCCGCGGTGACGGCTTGCCGGTAGGTACGGTCCACCAGGTCGCCCGCCGCGAAGACACCTTCGATCGTGGTGTTCGTGGTGCGTCCCTTGACAAGTACGTAGCCGTCCGGGTCGACATCGATGACGTCGCGCACCAGAGCCGACCGGGGTTCATGGCCGATCGCGACGAACACACCCGTGACCGGGAGCGTGGTCTCTTCACCAGTTACGTTGTCGCGCAACTGCAATCCAGTGACGGTTGTCTCGCCGTCCACCGCCAGCACGGTCTGGTTGGTGATGAATTTGATCTTGTCGTTGGTGCGTGCGCGCTCGAGCATGATCTTGGAGGCCCGGAATTCGTCACGACGGTGCACCAGCGTCACGCTGCGGGCGAATCGGGTCAAGAACGTCGCCTCTTCCATCGCCGAATCACCGCCGCCGATCACGGCGATGTCCTGGTCGCGGAAGAAGAACCCGTCACAGGTGGCACATGCGCTGACCCCGCGGCCCAGCAACTCCTGCTCGCCGGGCACTTGCAGGTAACGCGCCGCGGCCCCCATCGCCAAGATGACGGCGCGCGCCTTGAAGGTCTCACCTTCGGCGGTCACAACGGACTTGACCGGGCCGTCCAGCGAAACGGATTCGACGTCTTCCATCCGCAGGTCGGCCCCGAAGCGCAACGCCTGCTCGCGCATCTGGTCCATCAGCTCCGGGCCGGTGATGCCGTCGCGGAAGCCGGGGTAGTTCTCCACTTCGGTCGTGGTCATCAGCGCGCCGCCGAACGACGTGCCTTCGAAGACCACCGGGGCCAGTTGCGCGCGCGCCGCGTAGAGGGCTGCCGTGTACCCGGCCGGACCGGAACCGATGACGATGACGTCGTGGACTTTGTCATGAGCGGTATCGGTCATGCGAGCCTTTCAGGGATACAGATTTCTCAATCGTGTCGAACGCCAGCCTAGGCGCGGGTGTTCCCGGCCGTGTCGCGCAACACGTGCCACCACCTTAAGGGCGGGGGACCTGGGTGCTGGCTAACAGCCCCGTATCGGCGGCGCTGCAGTTCAGGGCCACCGCAAAGACCGCAAGGTCGCCCGGACTATCGGCGGGCAGCACCAGCAGCACGCCGGGACGAGCGTTGATCTCGATCGGCCGCGCGGCGAGCACCTGCGTGGAAGCCGGATAACCGAGACCGCCCAAGCAGGATGCGCGCCGGCCGGGGTCGCCGAGCGGACCGTAATCGGGAGCACGGCCCAGCAGGGCGCCGATTTCGGACGCGGACAGCGGGATCGCCATCGGTGGGGTCGACACCGTGATGTGCATGGCGGTGGTCGGGGTGCTCGGGGCGGCTTCGGGCTCGTTGAGCAGCGCCGCCGTGCCGAAACCGACCGCCGCGAGCGCCGCGCCGACACCGGCCACGCCGGCGGCGATCCGCGCAGGGCGGATGCGTGGGCGTGCGGCGTGAGTCAGCACGGTCGCCGAGGCACCGGGGGACGCCGCCCGCAGCGCCGCGGAGATCCGGTGCGTCGTCTCGGCCGGTGGTTCAGGCGCCGATTCCGGATCCGCGCCGAGGGCCGCAACATCGCGGCGCACCTGGTTCAACGCCCTCAGGACCTGTTGGGCGTCCGGGTCGTGGCGCACTTGCCGGCGCAGCCGGGCGGCGGCTTCGTCGTCCAGTAGACCGGCCTGCAGGTCGGCGAGCGACTCCGCCGTCAGCGCCGGGTCCGCTCCCGCATTCCGCGGATCCGGATCGTGATCCGCCGGTTCGTTCTCCGCCTCGCCCATCCGCCCCAGTGTCCGCCATGCCCGGACCGGCGGTCGCGCCCGGCCCGTTAACGCTGGCCGCCGGGGCGGTCGGGGGTGGTGTGGGCGCCTGCATCCAGATAGCCGAGCAGGTGGGCCAGCCGCACTCGGGCACGCGCGCATCTGCTTTTGACCGTGCCCTCGGCGACGCCCAGCAGCGCCGCGGTGTCGGCGATCGAATAGCCCTGCATGTCGACGGCCACGATCGTGGCGCGTTGCTCGAGCGGTAACCGCATCAGCGCGCGTTGCACCACCATCGCGGTTTCGACCTGAGCCGTACGATCGGGCACCGGATAAACATCCTCGAGCGGCGCCGTCCGGTGAGATTTGGTGCGCCGCAGCCGATCCAGGCAGGCGTTGACCACGATCCGGTGCAGCCAGCTGCCGACCGCGGCGTCATACCGAAAGGAGCCGGCGCCGCGGTGTGCCGACAGCATGGCGTCCTGCAGCGCGTCTTCGGCGTCCTCGGGTGTGCGAGTGGTCAGCCGGGCAAGGCGATGCAGCTGGCGCCGGTGGCGGCCGAACAGCTCGCCGAACGCGTAGCGATCCCCGGCGACATGGGCGGCCAGCAGCTCGGCATCACTGCGTTCCTGCTGGATATACCCCCCGACGCCCACGGCCGGACAGTATCCAATCGGTTGCCCCGCGGCACTTCACCCGAGGGCGTGGTTGTGAGTCTCAGGACGCGGCTTGAACGGTGATCTCCGAGAAGCCGGCCTGGCTCTTGCCGCTGGTGGTTCCCAAAGTGGAGATCCACACCAGCAGGTTCGACGTCGGGGCACCGGCCTTGACCGGAATGACGTTATGACCGGGCTTCAGGGTGAACGCCGGGGCCAGCACGGTGGTGTCGTCCAGCTTCGAGGGCGACGCCGTGGACGCCGCGCGAATCTCGACCTTGGTGCCGCTGCTCGGCGTGTCGATGCTGACCTGGCCTATCACCGTGGGTTTCGGCAGCTGCAGGATCAGCCCCTCGCCCTGCTTGAAGCTGGGGAACGGCACGGCGTCGGTATAGACCTCGGTCGCCCAGGCGGTGGTGGGGTCGCCGTCGATCGCCTGCCCGGCCGTACCCGGATTGTCGGCATCGCCGTCGGGCGAAAAGACCGTCGCCCGAGTGGGTTTGACGATGCTGCCCGCCGGCGCGGGGTTCGGCGACGACGAGGCGCTCGACGAGCTCGGCCCGTTGAGCCCGAGCTCGTCCTTGTTGAGGCCGCCGCCGACATTGCCGAAGATCTTGCTCACGATCGACGCCAGCACCAACAACGCGGCCACGATGATCGCGAGTGCCGCGGCGCCGCCGATGATCAGGTTGCGGCGCCGGCGGGCCAACGTCGCGTATTCCTGCCCGGTCGCCCGCGGGGCTTCGGGCGGCGGCGAGTCGTCGATGGGGCCGAGCACCTCGGTGCGGTCGGCGACCGCGGTGGCCTGCTGCAAAAGGTTCAAAAGCGTTGACGCGCTGCGGATCCCGCCATCTTCCTGAACCGAACGGACGGCGACCGCCGAGATCTGGAAGGGGATGTCGCGATCGATGGAGTTGGGTTCGACGGGTAGGCCCGATGCGTCCCGCTCGGCCGGCGCGAGCCCGCTGCGCACCCCGAACTCCGGCAGCGGCCACCGGTTGACCAGCAGGGCGTACAGCGAAGCGCCGATGCCGCGGATGTCGTCCTCGGGGTTGGCGTCCGGCATGGTCGCCGGGTAGGCCAGCACCACATCGCCGTCGATGCTGACCCGAACCCGGCTGGGGTGGTCGATCGACAGGGCGACGCCGGCGCGGTGAGCGGTGTCGGCGGCCGCGGCCAGCGACTGCATCGCGCGGACGGCGCCGACGGCCGAGGGCGCGGTATCCGCCACCTCTTGCAGCGAGCCGCCGCGGATCCACTCGGCGACGACCAGGCCACCATGACTGGAGCGGACGACGTCGAGCACGCGGGCGATGCCGGGCTTGTCGATCCGGCTCAGCCGTAGCGTGCGGGACAGGATCTCCTGCAGGACGTCTTCGGGTAGGGCGCCCTCCGGATCGACGAACGTCAGCGCCACCTGCCGGTCCAGCGCGGTGTCGAGGGCCTGCCAGAACTGCAGCGGCGGCGCACCGCCGTGGAAGACCAGCAGCCGATACCGGCCCCCGGCGATCCGGGCACCGGGAACCAAGTGGACGTCATCGCCCGACGATTCCGCCGCCCGATCGCGCGCGAGATCTCCGTTGCGCGGCGGCGATGGTTCGGGCTTGCGCCCGGCCGGAATGTCGGGCTGGAAGTCGTCGGCAGCCGGCCTTGGTATTTGGGAGGGTCGGTCGCCGCCCGGACCCAAACCGGACCCAGGTCCCGCGGCAGCGCTCTCCAAGGGGCGGTCGGTCACCTCCGGTCCTTTCGCTAGCCGGGCGTCGCCTGCTCGATCCGGAGGCCGGCGCCGGATCGGCTCCTGGACCGCATCAACCCCCGGCGGGGACGAATTCCTCTGCTCAGGGTACGTGACCGGGCCCGGCTGAGACGATCCCCGTGGGGCGGCGGGCGGCGAGGATTCCAGGACCGCGGCCGGTCTGGCGCCGCGACCGCCGACTCGGCGGCGAACGGCCGCCATCGCCGCGACCGCCTCCGGAACGTGCGCGCGAACCATGACCGTCACCATGATCGGCGCCATGATGCAGCCCACCACCAACAGCCGCAGCAGCGAACCGGCGGCGCCGCCATGTGCGGTCAAGGCGGCCAGCCCCAACAGCCGGTCGGCGATGTGGGCGATCAGGCCGGCCAGCATCGACGCGACGATCGTCACCAGGATCGTCCGTATCTCCGCGGACCCGATCAGCTGACCGCCGGCCGGCAGCAGCGTGCGCCGCAACAGGTAATAGCCGACGAGCGCACCGGCGAAGAACCCGAGTCCGTTGGCCAGCCCGAGGTAGCCGGCCACCAGTTGAGGATCGCTGGTCAGGTGCGGCGCGAGCACCGAACCGGCGATCTTGACGGCCGTGACGACGAGGATGATCACGATCGGCGTCCAGGGCTGCTCGCGGGCGTAGAACACCCGCAGCTGCAGCAGGACCAGGCCGTACGGGATCAGCGTGAACGCCGACAATGCGATCGCGGCGCCCAGATATCCGGCGTCGACCCCGCCGAAGTGGCCGTAGGCGAACAGCGCGCTTCCGATCGCGGGTCCGCCGACCGTCATGAATGCGACGATCGGAATCAGCGTGATCAGCGTCAGCCGAGTGGCCAGCGACAGGTCGGCCAGCACGGCTTTGGTGTCGTCGGCGGCCGCGTTGCGGCTCAGGCGCGGCATCACGACGGTCAGCACCGTGACGCCGATCATGCCGAACGGCAGCATCAGCACCAGCCAGGTGTAGTTGTAGATCGCCGGGCCGGACGCCGCCGCGGTGCTGGCGATTTGGTTTCCCACCACCAGGCCGAGCTGGCTGATCAGCACATAGAGGACCATCGCGGCGGCCATCGCGCCGAACCGCTTGAGCCGCTCGTCGATTCCCCACAGCGGGCGCAGGCTGACGCGCTCGCGGCGCAGCGCGACCAGCAGTACCGCGGTCTGCGCATAGACGCCCAGCGTGGTGCCGATGGCGAGCACCAACAGCTTGGTGTTGCCCATCCGGACGGGATCGACCGACAGCTCACCGGGGACGAGCAGATACACCGCCAGGGTCACCAGCGCGACGACATTGTTGACGACGGGCGCCCACGCCGTCGGCCCGAAAACGTTGCGGGTGTTCAGGATCGCCATGAACACCGACGTCAGGCCGTAGGCGAGCACCTGCGGCAGCAGCAGGTAGGCGAACGCGGTGGTCAGCGGCTCGTTGACCTGCGGGGGGCGGCCCAGCATCAGCCGGACCAGCAGCGGCGCGGCCGCCACCGACGCCAGCGTGGCGAACAGCAGCAGCGCGGTGGTCACCGTGACCAGGCGCCGGACGAACGCGGCGCCGCCGTCGGCGTCGCTCTGCTCGGCCCGGGCCAGCACGGGCACGAAGATCGCGGTGAACGTCGCTTCCAGCACGAGCGCGGCGACCAGGTTCGGCAGCTGATTGGCCACCGAGAAGGCGCTGGACAGCGCCGCACCCAGGATCGCGGCCAGCAGCACGATCCGGCCGAACCCGGTGATCCGGCTGACCAGCGTCGCGAGCGCCATCGCCCACGACCGCGATACCAAGGCGGCGTCGGAAAGTTCCACCCGCCGGGTGGGCAGGTCGGTCACCGGTGGTAGGGGCCCCGTCGGCGCCGGAATCCGGCCGGGCGGCCTGGACGGTAGTGGGGGCGGCTGCCGCCGCCGCGGCGGTTGCTGAGGATCGGACCGCCGGTAGGCGGGTTTCATACGCGGGGCTCTTCCTGTCTCTTATAAAAATCTGAAGGTGGCGACGAAACCCCGTGTGTAGGAGTCGGGGGTGGCGGTAGTAATAAAAAAAAAAAAAAAGAGATCAAAGAGAAGGTTAGGATGGGGTGACGAGGGTGCGCATCAAAGATAGTTAGACCTACAAAGCAAGAAAGATATGCGCAGGTCGGCGCGGTCGGGCTGGCCGCGGAATCGGTGCCACAGGCGGCGGCCGGCGAGCAGCACCAGCACCGCTGCCGCGGTCATGGTGATCGCGAACAGCACCTTGCCGTAGGCGTTGGAGTGCACCGACATGCGCACCGGGTCGCCCAGCCGGGTGCCGTCCGGGGTGCGCAGCGTGACGTCGATCGCGACGCGCTGGGTGAAGTTCACTTCGATCGGCACCCGCAGTGGCAGGTAGCCGGGCGGCAGTTCGATCTGCCCGACGTCGGTCACGGTCATCCCGGGTGGGGCGTCGACCTGCAGGCGGACCTTGATCGGCACGGCCAGACCGTTGTGCAGCGCCAACGGCAGCGGACTGTGCTCGGTGGCCAGGGTGTAGGAGCCGCCGGGGTTGACGATCGTCACCGCGCCGAACAGGTCGTTGATCGTGTTACCGACGACCGCCAGCCGCTGCTGGGCCAGCCCGTTGCGGGTGTCGGGAGGATTGGACTGGCTCAGCGCGCGCAGCATGTCTTCACGCAGCGGAGCGGTGTACTGGACGCCGGTCAGGCCGGTGCGCTCGTCAGTGCTCAGCGCGGAGGTCAGTTTCCACAGCCGGGCGGTCTGGCCGCTGATGTCGGCGATGACGTTCTCGCCGAACCGGCCGCGTTCGGGGGCGGCGACGTCCAGCGGCTGCGCCGGCTGGGCGCGAGCCGGGTCAACGGCCTGGGCTTCGCCGATTACTGCCGTTAGCGGCCGCGGCACCCCCAGGCCGGACCGGATCGTCGTCGCCAGCGCCGTCAGGATCACCTGTGCGTCGTCCGCGCCGAGGTTCCACGTCGCCGGCGGAACCAGAAGCTGGGTGCGCGGCGGGGCGTCTCGGTCCAGCGCATGCCAGAACATCGAGCCCAGGGCGTCCTGGCGGCGCGCGGTGTTGGAATCATGCGCGAGCCGAACCGTCAGCGACGGGTCCAGATAGGTCGGCGCGCCGGGGTTGTTGCCCGCCCCGGCCAGCGCCGCACCGACCGCGGGATCGAACGGCGCAACCACTACCTGCGGGGATAGCCGCCGCGGTGCGGTGTCGACGTTGTCGGGCCCGGACGACGTCTGCGGATCCGGGGCGACCAGCCCGCCGGCGGCCACCGCGACCGTGCTGTTGTTGGCGCTGAGCAGGTTGACCGTGTCGCCGGTCAGCGGACCGTCGGGCAGCAGCGTGGCACCGCGGGTCGAGGAAACGTCCAGGATCTGGTCGACGATGTCGCCGACGCTAGTGGTGGCGATCGCGCTGAGGCCCGGATCGTTGACGCGCTGCAACGCGTCGAGATCGGCCTGCGCGTAGGGCAGCGGTGCGACGCAGGTGCGGTGGGCCAGCGCGCGCAACCGGTTCAGCCAGCCGGTCGCCGCGGTCTGCCCGGTGCCGGGGTGCGTCGGGGTCCCCGGCTGTTGCGCCGGCCCGTCGGGGGAGTTCGACACGACATAGCCGGCCGTCATCGCGTTGACGGTCACCAGCAGGTCCGGGTCGATGGCCAGGCATAGCGCGCGGCCAACGGCGCCATCAGGGTCGACGTCGTGGCTGGTCGCGACCTCGGCCGCGGACAGCAGGATGTCCAGCCGGCCGCCGGTGGCCAGCGAGGAGGCCAGGTCGTCGTCGACCAGCCGGACTCCGATGGTGCCGCCCGGCTGGCCCGGGGCCAACCGGGGGCGGTCGGCCAGCGGCCACAACATGGTGACCCACACGGGTTTGGAGGTGTCTGGCGCGACCGCGGACTCCAACGCGTCGGCGTGGTCGGGTGGCACCCCGATCACCGGCAGCAGAAACCGCGCATTGTCCAGCCGGGCGGGGGCGCCGTAGTCGGGTGTGCCGTTGGCGTTGACCAGCAGCGGATAGATGCCCGGCTGGTCGATGCCCAGCGACGGCTTGGCCAGCGCGCGCAGCGGCGCGGACAAGGTGAAGCCGACCTCTTGGCCTCGCTGGAGTTCCGGCGCCACCGTGAGAAAGTCGGCGGCCGGCTGGTATTGATCGGTGCTGCCGTCCAGCGAGGTCCGCAGGCTCGCCGATGCGGTGACCGCAGCGGCATGTTCGAGCCGGACCATCACGTCGCGCACCGGGCGGTCACCGATGTTGGTCACCATTCCGCTGACCGTCACGACCGGCGGGCTGGTCGTGGTGACGACGTCCGGCGTCACCTGGTCGATGCGGACGCGGACGAACGGCGTCGAACCGGGTTCGTTGGCCGCGGCGCGGGGCATGCCGATCGGGCCGGTGAGCACCACCGCAAAACCGGCCACGATGCCGATCACGACGGCAAGGCGCAACGCGGCGGCGCAGCAGAGGCGTGGCGCGGTCACGGCCCCGGCCCGTGACCGTTCTTACGACCGCGGGGCTTGTCGGAATGCCGGGTTCGGGAATGGGTCTGCGGATTGCGCCGGGGCGTGCTGGGCGGCAGCGGCGGAAGCGCGGCGGGACCGTCGGTCTGCAGCTTTCCGATCAGCTCATTGGCGACCTCGGCGAGTCGACGTTCGTCGGCGTAAGCCAACCGCGACGGCAGCTCCTGGATCGGCACCCACGCCACCTCGGCGACTTCAAGGTCCTCGTCGGACAGCTCGCCGCCGGAGAAACGCATCAAATAGTGGTGCACGGTCTTGTGCACCCGGCGACCGTCGGTGACGAACCAGTAGTCGATGCGTCCGAGTGCGGCCAGCACGCTGCCGCGGATCCCGGTCTCCTCGGCGACCTCCCGAATGGCGGTCTGCTCGGCGGTCTCGCCGAGCTCGATATGCCCCTTGGGCAGCGACCACAGCATCCGTCCCCGCCGATCGATGCGTCCGATCAGGGCCGCGACCTGGGCGTCCATCGGGCCGTCGAGGCCGTCGATGACCAGGCCGCCCGCGGACGTTTCATGCACGGTCCGCAGCCGCTCCGGCACCCGGCGGGGCGGGCGCGGTCGACGTCTGTTGGTTGCCGCCGCGTCGGCGGTCACTTTGGCGTCGGCGTCGTTTTCGGACGCGCCTACACCGCCACGACCGCGACGGCGCCCCCGCCGCCGACGTGGTTTGGCTTGTTCGCCATCCGACACCCAAGCGATAGTAGCTGGCACGAGCTGTTCTTCCGGACACACTCGCCGCTGGTGCGGGCGCGACGACGGCCCGTGGACGACTAGGCTGAACTGTCGTGCTCCTCAGCGGGCCGTACCTGCCCGCACCGTCACACGACTAGGTGGAATTGTCGTGCTCCTCAGCGGGCCGTACCTGCCCGCACCGTCACACGACTAGGCTGAATTGTCGTGCTCCTCAGCGGGCCGTACCTGCCCGCATCGTCACACGACTAGGCTGACCGAACGTGTCTGAAGCCGCCGACGATGTAGAGCTGCTGACGTCGGCTTGGGTTGCCCTGAATCAGCATGCCGCGGTGCTGGGCGGATTGGGCGCCTTGTTCGAGGCCGCGGGGCACGACTTGTATCTGGTCGGCGGATCGGTGCGCGACGCGCTGCTGCGCCGGTTGAGCCCCGATCTGGACTTCACCACCAACGCGCGCCCCGAGCAGGTGCAGCAGATGGTGCGGGGCTGGGCCGACGCGGTCTGGGATACCGGCATCCAATTCGGCACCGTGGGCGTCGGCAAGGACGAGCACCGCCTGGAGATCACCACGTTCCGCGCGGACAGCTACGACCAGGTGTCACGCAGTCCTGAGGTGAAGTTCGGTGACCGCCTCGAAGACGACCTGTTGCGCCGCGATTTCACGGCGAACGCGATGGCCGTGCGCATCACATCGGCCGGCCCGGGCGAATTCCTCGATCCGCTCGGCGGCTTGGCGGCGCTCAAGGCCCGCGTATTGGACACCCCGGCGGCGCCGTCGGTGTCGTTCGGTGACGATCCGCTGCGGATGCTGCGCGCGGCGCGGTTCGTCTCGCAGCTCGGATTCGCCGTCGCCCCCCGAGTGCGGGCAGCGATCGAGGAGATGGCCCCGCAGCTGGCCCGGATCAGCGCCGAGCGGGTGGCGGCCGAGTTGGACAAGCTGCTTCTCGGCGCCGACCCGGTGGCCGGCGTCGACTTACTGGTTCAGACCGGGATGGGCGAAATCGTGCTGCCCGAAGTCGGCGCCATGCAGATGGCGATCGACGAACACCACCAGCACAAGGACGTCTACCAGCACTCGCTGACCGTGCTGCGCCAAGCCGTCGAGCTCGAAGATGCCGGCCCCGATCTGGTGCTGCGCTGGGCGGCGTTGCTGCATGACATCGGCAAGCCCGCCACCAGACGCCACGAGGAAAACGGCGGCGTGAGCTTTCACCACCATGAGGTCGTCGGCGCCAAGATGACCCGCAAGCGAATGCGGGCGCTCAAGTACTCCAAGCAGATGGTCGACGACGTCTCCCAGTTGGTGTATCTGCATCTGCGGTTCCACGGCTATGGCGACGGGAAGTGGACCGACTCCGCGGTACGCCGCTACGTCACCGACGCCGGCCCGCTGCTGCCGCGGCTGCACAAGCTGGTCCGCGCCGACTGCACCACCCGCAACAAACGCCGGGCCGCGCGGCTGCAGGCCAACTACGACCGGCTCGAGGCGCGCATCGCCGAGCTGGCCGCCCAGGAGGATCTGGCGCGGGTGCGTCCCGATCTGGACGGCAACCGGATCATGGAGCTGCTGGACATCCCGGCCGGGCCGCAGGTCGGCGAGGCCTGGCGGTTCTTGAAAGAGCTGCGCCTGGATCGTGGGCCGCTGACCGACGAGGAAGCCACCGCGGAGCTGCTGGCCTGGTGGCATTCGCGCGGGAACGCATAGCCGGGGCGGCCCCGAGTTCTAGGATTTGCCCATGCCGTTGGGGGAGGGGGCGCAATTCGCGGGCTATACCGTGATCCGGCCGTTGGGGATCGGCGGTATGGGTGAGGTGTATCTGGTGCGCCATCCGCGGCTGCCGCGCTTCGAAGCTTTGAAGATCCTGCGCGCCGACGTCTCGGCGGACCCCGACTTTCAGCAGCGGTTCAACCGCGAGGCCGAATTGGCGGGCAGCCTGTGGCATCCCCACATCGTCGGCGTGCACGACCGCGGTGAATTCGACGGTCAGTTGTGGATCGCGATGGATTATGTCAACGGGCCCGATATCCGCGCGCTGATGGATCAGCACCCGGGCGGTATGCCGGTGGGCGAGGTCGTGGCGGTGGTGACCGCGGTCGCCGCGGCGCTGGACCATGCCCATCACCGCGGGCTGCTGCACCGCGACGTCAAACCGGGCAACATCATGATCAGCCGCCCAGAAGACGGCAGTCCACCACGAATCCTGTTGAGCGACTTCGGTATCGCACGTCCGGTCGACGACAACACGGGACTGACGGTGACCAACGCGACGGTGGGCACCGTCGACTACTCCGCGCCCGAGCAGCTGCTGGGACATCCGATCGACGGCCGCGCCGACCAGTACGCGCTGGCCGCCACGGCCTACTACCTGCTGACCGGCACCAAGCTTTTCACCGGTGCCAGCCCGGTCGCGGTGATCAGCGCGCACCTGACCGCGCCGCCGCCGCTGCTGGGTGCGCTTCGTCCCGATTTGGCCGGCGCCGACCCGGTTTTCGCGCGGGCGCTGGCCAAAAACCCCGCCGAGCGGTTCGCCCGTTGCGGCGACTTCGCCACGGCGCTGGCCCGCCAGCTGCATCACGCCCCGCCCGCCGAGCCTGCTCGACCGGCACCCGTTGCCCAGCCGATGCACACCCCGGCGATGCCGGCCCCGCAGTTCGGCCCGCCGGCCTGGTCGGGCCCGGAACAACGTCCGCGTCCGCGTCGATGGCGAGCCGCTGCTTTGGTCACGGCCGGGGTTGCCGTCGTTGGCATCGTTGCCGCCATTGCGATCCCACGAGTGATCGATCACGGGCACCCTGCGGCGCAATCGGAACCACAGCTGCAAGAAGCTGCCCGGCTGGCCGGACAGCATTACCTGGAGGCGCTCGCCCGCGGTGATGCGCCGGCCGCACTTGCGTTGAGCGTAAACCCGCCGGCGACACCACAATTCGCGACCAGCGAGGTATTGCGGGCCCAGCTCGCGGCCGCGCCGATCACCGATATCACCGCCACGGTGGCACCGGTGCCGGCCGGCGACGATCCGCAGCAGGTGCAGTACCTGATGGTGTCCGCCAGATTCGGCCCGACGCTGTCACAGGCCCGCATCGAAGTGCATCGCAAGGGCGACGAATGGAAACTCGACACCGCCACCGTCGCCGTCGATGTCGGACCATCCGGCAGTAAGGATGCATCGCTGAAAGCGGTTGCCGTGTGGGGTGTTGCGACCGACGGTGCGTCGCCGGTCGCGGTGTTTCCCGGTGCAATGTCGGTGTCGTCCAGTAACCGCTACGTCGACATCACCGCGCAGACTCCGCCGGTGCTGCTCGACGCACTCGGCGGCGCCACCGACCGGCCGGCCATCAAGCCGGCGGCCATGCTCAACGATGCGGGCAGCCAGGCCGCGAAGGCGGCTTTCGACACATGGACCCACAACTGCTACCACGGCGTGGAACCGGCCGACGATTGCGCACGCCTGAGTCCCGACAACCCTACGATCGCTACCGATGGCCCCGGCGATTTCAGCAAGGCCACCTTCAACTTCGACGCCGCCAGGATGGTGGTCGCGATCGGCGGCACCATCGTCTACCAGGGACACGCGGCCGGCGTACCCGACTACACCGTGACGGAGAAACCCATCGGCATCGTCGACCTGACTAAGGAACCCCCGATATATGTGCGCACGGAGAAGCATGGATAAACCCCGTCCGGCCGTCGTTCGGCGAGCTTAAGATGCGCGCATGCCGTTAAGTGAGGGGGCACAGTTCGCGGGCTATACCGTGGTGCGGCTGCTGGGGGCCGGTGGTATGGGTGAGGTGTATTTGGTGCGCCACCCGCGACTGCCGCGATTCGAAGCCTTAAAGGTGTTGGCCCCCGAGGTATCGGCGGATCCTGGCTACCAGCAACGGTTTAACCGTGAGGCCGAACTCGCGGCCGGGCTGTGGCACCCCCATATTGTGGGCGTGCAGGACCGCGGCGAGTTCGAGGGCCGGCTGTGGATCGCGATGGATTACGTCGACGGGACCGACCTCGACGCGCTGATGGACGAGCAATACCCGAGCGGGATGCCGGCCGAGGAAGTGCTGGCGATCGTGACCGCGGTCGGCGCGGCCTTGGACCATGCGCATCACCGCGGTCTGCTACACCGCGACATCAAGCCGGGCAACATCATGATCAGCCGGCCCGACGACGGCAGTCCTCCGCGAATCCTGTTGTGCGACTTCGGTATCGCGCGTCCCGTCGATGACACCACCGGTCTGACGGTGACCAATATGACGGTCGGCACCGTGCCGTACTGCGCTCCCGAGCAACTTTCGGGTGGCCCGCTCGATGGTCGCGCCGACCAGTATGCGCTCGCCGCGACCGCTTACTACCTGCTCACGGGCGCCAAATTGTTTCCTCACGTCAACCCGGTCGCGGTGATCAACGCGCACCTGACATTGCCCGCACCGCTACTCGGTGGGTTGCGTCCCGATTTGGCCAGCGCCAACGGGGTTTTCGCACGCGCCTTGGCCAAGAACCCCGCCGAGCGGTTCGAGCGTTGTGGTGACTTCGCCGCGGCCCTGGCCGCACAGCTGCCGCACGGCCACACCGCGGCGCCCACCCCGCCGAGGCCCGCATCGGAAAAGACGGTGCCCGTCGCTGCGGCAGCATTCGAGACGACTCGTCCGATCTCGCCACCACGCCCGCAGTACCCGCCGCCCGCCCCGGCCGGCTATGCCGCTGCACCCATGCCACCGCCGCCTGCGTGGAGCCCGCCGTTCAATCCCGTTCCAGCGCCGTCGCGTCGCCGCAAACGCACTGTGACGCTGGCCCTTTCGGTGCTGGCGGTGCTGACCGTGGTAGCGGGAGTGGGGATCTTCGCGGCGAACAAGATCATCGCCGGCGACGACACGAAACGTGCCGAGCAGGACCGCGAAGCCGCCCGGTTGGCCGGGCAGCACTACCTCGAGGCGCTGGCGGTCGGTGACGCCCGCACCGCGCTGTCTCTGGCGGCAGATCAACCGGCCACACCGCAGCTGCTGACCGACAAGGTGCTGCGCGCACAATTGGCCACCACACCAATCACCGACATCAAGGTCACCACCGATCCGGCTCCGGACCCGGGCACCCCATCCGATGCCCAGCGGCTGGTCCTGGCCGCGAAGTTTGGCGTCACACCCACTCAGGTAGTGATCTGGGCGCACAAGAAGGGCGGTCAGTGGAAGCTCGACACCACCACCGCCGCGCTGGCTGTGGACAATCCGCCCAATGCGGTCGAAGCAATGAAAACCGTTGCGATCTATGGCGTGGGGACGAACGGCGCGAATCCCATCTCGGTTTTCCCCGGCATCGTTCAGGTGGGATCGACCAATCGCTTCATCGATATCACCGCGCCGCCGGAACGAGTACTGCTCGAGGCGCTCACCGCACCGGCGGCCAACCGCCCGGTCATCCACCCGACCGTCGCACTCAACGATGCGGGGCGCCAGGCGGCCCTGGCCGCCGTGGATGGCCAGCTCCGTATCTGTTTCAAAAGCGGTCCCAAGCCGCCGGAGTGCTGTCCTAAAGATGGCTGCAAGCCGCAGCCTGCCCCGCCTCCCGGGGTCGAGCCGGATAGCGAGACACTCGAGGACCTGGAGAACACTCAAAGCATGACCTACGACCTGGACCCCAACTCCATGACCGTTCATGTCTCGGGAGTCTTCAACTACCGGGCGCAGGTGACTCAGTACGCCAAACCGGCGATCTTCCGGGACGCCGTCACCGTGCAGGACAGCCATGTCGACCTGACCAAAGACCCACCGGTATGGTTTCGCAACCCGGGGAGCTGACCAGCCTCGGAACCATTAGCGGTCGACACGCGTCGGAACGTTCATGGATTACTGCCTGGCAGGCGATAGTGGCGCGGTGATGTGGCACGGCCAACCCGACCTCGACCTCGATCACGACGGCCGTCTCGAATCGATCGGGCTGGACTTCGACCACGACGGCATGCGCGACGACGCGCTTGCGGACCAGGACGGCGATGGTGTGGTCGATCACGCGGTACTCGACCTCGACAATGACGGCACGCCCGAGGCGTATTTCACCGACGACGGGTCGGGAACCTGGGCGGTAGCGGCGGACCGGGCCGGGGGATTGCGCTGGTATGGGCTCGACGGGATCGAGCACACCGGTGGCCCGCTGGTTGACTTCGACGGACACGGGCATGCGGACGATCGACTGGTGGACGTCGACGGCAATGGGGTGGCCGACCGGGTGCTGTGCGCCGACGAGACCGGCGTGACCGGCTATGTGGATACCGACGGCGACGGGCGGTGGGATGTCCGATTATCCGACACCGACGGTGACGGGTCGGCCGACGGCGCGACCCGCCTTTGACAAGGTGTTTTGCTGCTTTCGCGAATGGGTAAATCAACGCCTGTGCAGCAGGCAGAACAACTGAAGTGACAGACCCCGATCCCTGTCTACACTCTTATCCATATCCGGTCGGGGAGGCCTAGGAAATCGAGGGAGAAAAACATGGCAAGTTCAACCGTTGTTACACCCGAACTGCTGCGCGCTTCACAGCAAAAGATCGAGTCGCGACTGCAAGAGGCGGCGGCCATCGCCAACCAGTACCTGAGCGGACACGAGAACGTCGTCAGCGCCGCCGGGTGGACCGGCCAGGCCGGGACTACGTCGCTGAACACCGCGGGCCAAATCCAGCACGACCTGCAGCAGATCATGACCGGCGGCAACCGCTTGGCGCACGGTCTCGGCAAGACGGCCACCCTGATGGAACACCACGAAGCCGATTCGGCCCACAACCTCAATGGTGTGTTCGGCGGAACCCAGTCCGCCTAGTCCGGCAATCCCCAAAGCTTATTTACCGTAAGGAATTACCAAAATGTCAGATCAGATTACGTACAACCACGCCGTCGTCAGTGGCCTCACCGGTGACATCGCGACTCAAGCCGCGCAGTTGATGGAAATTCACGACGACGTTCTGCACATCACCCAGTCGCTGGCCGAGTTTTTCCAGGGCCAGGGCGCCACGTCGTTCTTCGACGCGCAGCAGCAGATGCTGCACGGACTGCAGGACATGATTCAGACCGTCACCCTGCACGGGCACACCGTGGGCAATGTGCACGAGGCTGCGATAAACGCCGACAGTTTGACGGCGGGTTTCTTCAACCAGGCGTAGTCCGGGCTTGGCGGGGCGCACCTAGGTGCGCCCCGCGCTTGGCTTCAAGGGAAGACCGTGCTGACCACCTCTCTAGACGGCCTCTGGGTCTTACAAGTACTCACCGGCATCGAGGTCCTGGCTCCCGAGATGGGGCTGCGACCCCATCTGCCCCGCGTCGAGCCCAAGCACCAGGCGCTGGCCCATCCGGTGACCGCCGAGCTGCGCGCCGCCGGCGCGATCGACGAAACCGACTCCGTCGACGGCGTGATCGTCGAGTGGCTGACCGTGTTGTCGCGCCGCGACATCGGGTTGCTGGTGCACTTCCGGCTGGCCGACGACGGCGAACCGGCACGGGCGTTGCTCGCCAGGTTCGCGCAGTGGTGGGTCGCCATCGAACGATCGGGAGACCTGGTCCGCATCAGCGGGGCGGGCATCGCGAACAATGAGGGCACGGCCAGCGCGGCGCTCAATGCACAGATCGAAAGACTATGCGGCGCAAATGAACCCGCGCCGTTGCGTCCGGTCACGCTGGATGCGGATGCGATGCGCGCCACCGCCACCGACGAGCGATCACTGCACGAGTTCCTGGACAGTCAAGGGCTCGATGCCGATCAGGTGCACATGCTGAAACTG
The DNA here is from genome assembly GCF_900176255.2 of Mycobacterium ahvazicum. GTDB lineage: Bacteria > Actinomycetota > Actinomycetes > Mycobacteriales > Mycobacteriaceae > Mycobacterium > Mycobacterium ahvazicum. The sequence continues at coordinate 22,834 of NZ_FXEG02000006.1, read as the reverse complement.
GCCACCGATCCCAGCCGCTCGGCTCAGGCCTCGTTCGTCGCCCTGCAGTCCGGGGTGGAAACCGGCCTGCCGACCCGGACCCACTTCGACCCGGGCGCGGTGACGATCATCGATACGACGGAGGGACGTGTTGTCGCCGAACAGGTTTCGTCCGGGGGCAAGAACTGGATGATCGTCGCGCCGGGGACCAAGAACAACATTGGTACCGCGATCAACCAGATGGTGCGGCGGCTACCGGCCAGCGAGGAATGGCATTCGTACCGAAAAGTCGTGTAGTCGAAAGGCAGTCCGAAAATGATAGCATCGGCATCGTGACGAATCCGTGGGCGGGCTCATCCAATTCTCCGGAACAGGGCGGACCGACTCGGCGAGAAGCGCCAGCCGCGCAGTACCAAAATCAAGATTCCGTATCCGGAACATTACGCATTTCCGATATGGTCGCGCCGCGCAAAATTCCGCCCGGCGGAGGCTGGCGTAAATTCCTGTACCAGGTGTCGGGCCATGCCATCAACTTCGGCGAATCGCCGTCGGAAAGACACTATCGCGAGCTGCAGGAGCGCATCCGTCGCCACATCCGCAAGCAGTACGTGGTCGGGGTCGTCTCGGGAAAGGGTGGCGTCGGTAAGACCACGATGACCGCCTGCATCGGCGCGGTGTTCCGGGAATGCCGGCCCGAAAATGTCGTCGCGATCGACGCGGCCCCCGGCTTCGGCACGCTGGCCGGGCGAATCGACGAATCTCCGCCGGGCGACTACGCGGCGGTGCTCAACGACACCGACGTGCAGGGCTACGCCGATATCCGAGAACACCTGGGGCAGAACAGTCTTGGACTTGACGTGCTGGCTGGCAACCGCGCGTCCGACCAGCCGCGGCCGTTGGTGGCCTCGATGTTCTCCGGTGTGCTGTCGCGGCTGCGTCGCACCCACACCGTGATTGTGGTGGATACCTCCGACGACCTTGAGCACCCCGTGATGAAGGCGGTGCTCGACGCGTGCGACACCCTGGTTTTCGTGTCCGGTCTCACCGCCGACACCTCGTTGCCGGTGACCCGCGCGATCGACCTGCTGCGCTCGATGGGCTATCACGAGCTGGTGTCCCGCAGCATGGTCATCCTGAACGACAGTCGCGACAAATACGACGCGGAGGCGCGCACCTATCTCACCGAGCGTTTCGCTCAATCGGGCGCAACCGTCGAATTCATGCCGTACGATCCATTCCTCGCAAAAGGCGGGATAATTGACACCCGGCATGAGCTGAAGAAGAAAACCCGCCTGCGTATATTCGAAATCACCGCGGCATTGGCCGACAAATACATTCCAGATGCCGACAGGCCGCGTTAATGACCCCATACGTGGGTAAGGTCTCGTTTCCAGCCCGCTGTGCGGTCGCGGTCGTATGTGGAGAACATCTGGTTTCGCAGGTTTATCCGGCCTCGGTCCCGATCGAGGCCTTCATCGACAACGTCGTCGAGCTACTGAACGAGGAACTCAAACGCCGGGGTTTCATCGGACTCGAGTCCGGCATCGGATACGAACTCCACAAGGCCAACGGAGTACGGCTGGACGTCACGAAGACGCTCGACGAACTCGGTGTCGAAGACGGCGCCACACTCACACTGGTCCCCGCGGTTGCGGGCGAATCGTTTGAGCCGCAGTACGAGTCGCTGTCGACCGGGTTGGCCCGGGTCGGCAGGGCCCTGTTCGAGCCGGTCACGCTCAAGACCGCCGCGCATACCGCGTTGGTGATCTTGGCGATGGTCTCCCTGACCCTGTTGGGACTGGCTGTGCGCCAACGCTTCTCAACCGACTCGCTGATGCCCACCATCGTGACCGGGACGGCCGGTCTGCTGATCGCTGGTGGTGCGACCACGGTGTGGCGATGGTGGCCGGGACGCACCGACATGGTCGACGGGCTCGGCTGGACGGCGTTGCCATTGCTCACGGCCTGCCTCGCATCCGGCGCGCCGGGTCCGGTCGGGGCTCCGCACGCCTTTATCGCGGCACTGGCGGGCGCGATGCTGACGTGTGGAATCACTTCTGCGACGGGGCGTCACGCGAACGTCGCGGCGACCGTGGTGACCGTACTGGGGCTCGGTGGCGCGGCCGCCGCGGCCCGGATGTGGTGGCCCCTGCCCGCGCAATGGCTGGGCATGTGTGCGCTTGTCGTCCTGCTGCTGCTGCTGACCATGGCCCCGACGATCGCGCTGTGGGTCGCGCGGATCCGGCCGCCCTATTTCGGCTCGATCACCGGGCGCGATCTGTTCCGGCGCAGCGCGGGCCTGCCCGCTGACGCGGTGTCGCCCGTAGAGGAAGGCGCCGACGACGACGCGAATTCCGACACCACGCCGCGCGGCGCCCAGATCGCGCTCGCGGCGGTCCACGCCAACAACGTGCTGACCGGAATCTGCGTCGGAGCAGGGCTGACCCTTCCCGTCGCGGTGTGGGCCACCCTGATGCCGGGGCACGACCGCAGCCTGCCGGCCGCCGTGCTGGCAGGGCTGTTCGTGGTGATCTTCATCAGCCGGGGGCGGGCTTTCGCCGACAAACGACAGGCGATCGCGCTGGTCTGCGGCGCGGCCGCGGCACTGTGCGTCGGCGTCGCGAAATACGTTCTGCACGAACCGACTTCGTCGGGCTATGGGCTGTTGTGGGGCACGCTGGTGCTGGCCGTCTTCGGCGGTGCCGGCCTGCTGGCCGCCCTGCTCGTGCCGATCACCCGGTTCACCCCGCTGGTGCGGATGACCGCCGAATGGGTGGAGATAGCAGCGATCATCGCGGCCCTGCCGCTGGCCGCATGGATCGGCGGACTGTTCACCTGGGTGCGCATGCGATGACCCCGATGGCGCTCACCGCTCGCGCAATGACCCAGCGGGTCGCCGCCACGGCGCTGACGAGCCTGCTGGTCACCCTGATCGCGGGACTACCTGCGGCCCAAGCGATTCCACCGCCGACCGTTGATCCCGGCCGGGTACCGGCGGACGGTAAGCCGGCGTCCGATCAGCCGATGCGGCAGGCGTTCACCTGTGCACGGACGATCACCGTCGCCGATCCGAACGTGGCCTTGCCCGCGCCCGGTTTCACGATGCTCAACATCAGCAAGGCCTGGCAGTACTCGACCGGCAACGGGGTGCCCGTCGCGGTCATCGACACCGGCATCAACCCGAGTCGCCGGCTGCCGGTGGTGGCCGGTGGTGATTACATCATGGGCGGCGACGGTCTGAGCGACTGCGATGCGCATGGCACCGTCGTGGCGTCCGTGATCGGCGCTGCGCCGCAAGGCACTCCGATGCCGGCCCCGATGCCGAGCGCCCCCGCCTTCCCGCCACCGGCGGGCCCGCCGCCAACCGATGCGGGAGCGCCGCCACCCGGCGGACCACCGCCCCCCCCCCCACCCCCGCCACCGCCCCCCCCGGTGCCGATCACCCAAAACCTGTCTCTTATACACACTCCCCAGCCCACCAGACGCCACGCCATCTCGGATACAGCCCGACGACCCCGAGGTGCCACCACCGCCCCCAGGCGCGCCCGATGGAGTCGCGGGCGTCGCGCCGCACGCGACCGTCATCTCCATCCGCCAGTCCTCGCGTGCCTTCGAGCCGGTGAACCCCGGCGGCGGCGGCGACTTTGAAGGGCGCAAGAAGGCCGGCACCATCGCGACGCTGGCCAGCGCCATCGTGCACGCGGCGAACATGGGTGCAAAGGTGATCAATATCAGTGTCACAGCCTGTGTTTCGGCCGCCGACCCGCTGGATCAGACCGCCATCGGCGCCGCCGTCTGGTATGCGGCCACGGTCAAGGACGCGGTCATCGTCGCCGCAGCCGGCAATGACAACGAAGAAGGCTGCGCCCAAAATCCGACCTTCGACCCGCTCAACGCCGCCGATCCGCGCGACTGGCACCAAGTCAAGACCGTATCGTCGCCGTCCTGGTTCTCCGACTACGTGTTGTCGGTGGGGGCGGTCGACAACACCGGCGCGCCGATCAACAAGAGTCTGGCCGGACCCTGGGTCGCCGCGGCAGCACCCGGCGTCGGGATCATGGGTCTGTCGCCGGAAACCGGGGGACCGGTCAATGCCTATCCGCCGATCCGGCCCGGCGAGAAGAACATGCCGTTCTGGGGCACCAGCTTTTCCGCGGCGTATGTCAGCGGGGTGGCAGCGTTGGTGCGGGCCAAATATCCGGGCCTGTCCGCGCACCAGATCATCAACAGGATTCTGCAGACCGCGCACAATCCACCCCGCGGGGTAGACAACCAGGTCGGCTACGGCGTGGTGGACCCGGTGGCCGCCCTGACCTTCGATGTGCCTGCCGGGGAACGGCTTTCACCGTCGGCCGCCAGTCGGGTTCTCCATCCAGCACCGCCGCCACCGCTGCCGGATCACCGCGCCCGCAATGTCGCGATGATCTTCGCCGGTGTCGTGGCGGCGACGATCGCCGTCGTCGCACTGATCGCGCGGGCGAGGCGTGAGCGATGAGCGCCGCCACAAAGCTGACGATCATCGTCGCCATCTTCATCGCCGCCACGATCGGCTGGGCGCTCGGCGGATACCCCGGTGCGGTAGCGGGTTTGGTGATCGGGATCGCAGTCGGCGTGGTCCGGTGGCGCGGCCAGCCGATGTGGTCCTGGCTGATACTTTGGCTCCGGCGCCGCCGCCCGATCGCGTGGACCGAGCCCCTCACGGTGGCCAACGACCGTGCCGGCGGCGGCATCCGCTACCAGGACGGGGTCGCGGCGGCCGCGGTCCAGCTGCTCGGAAAGGCGCACACGCCAACGCTTTTCACCGGCTCGACCGCGACTTATACCGACAACTCTTTCGACATCACCGAGCTGATGCCGCTGCTGCACCAGAGCCTGGGCCTCACCCTGGATTCGCTGAGCGTCGTCACGGCGGGCGCCCGCCGCCGCAGCACGGGTGACTATCCGCGGGTGTACGACACGCTGATCGGCACGCCGCCCTACGCCGGCCAGCGCGAGACCTGGCTCATCGTGCGCATCGCGGCCCTGGACAATGTCGAGGCGCTGCGCGGTCGCACCTCGGTGGGTACCGCCACCCTCGCGGCCGCCCAGCGGATCAGCGCGGCGCTGCGCCAGCATGGCATCCGCGCCAAGGTCGCCACGGCCACCGACATCGTCGAGATGGAGCGGCGGTTGGGCCGCTCCGCGCTGGACGTCTCGAATCGGCGGTGGCGATCGGTGCGCGGCGACAGCGGGTGGTTGACCACCTATTGGTACCGCCCCGGTGACATCACTTCGGAAGCGCTGGCCGAGGCGTGGTCGGCGCGTGTCGACGGGATCGTGCAGAATGTCACGCTTTTCAGCTCCGAAGAGGGGGTGGCCACCGCGACGGCGACCGTCACCGTACGCAGCGCCCAGCCACCGTCGGCATCGTTGAGCATGCGGCTGAAGACCTTGCGGGGCGAGCAGGCCCAAGCCGTCGCCGCCAGTCTGTGCGGTCCGCTGCCGCCGTTGCGTGGCATCCGTCGAGGTGTGCTGGACGGTCCGCTGATCGTCCCGATCGGACCGTCGGGTGTGCTGCTCGGCAAGGTCGCCGGCGGGAATCGGATGCTGCTGCCGCTCGACGACGCCGGGGAGTTCAGCCGGGTGCACATCGCCGCAGAGGACGCGCTGGCCAAGCGGTTCATCATCCGTCTGGCCGGTGCCGGCGAGCGGATCACCGTGCACACTCGAAACATGCAGCGGTGGGCCAGTGTTCGGATGCCGGACGTGGCCGTGACCGATCAGCCCAAGCCGGTATCGGGCACCACGGTCAGCGTCGTCGACGGCAGCATGTCGCCGGCGCCGCGACCGAACACCCTCATCTCGATCGGCGGGCCGGGTGAGCCGTACCGGGGCACCGCCAACGTGTTGATCACCCAGACGGGTCCGGCGACGGTCGACGTGATCGCGGCCGATGGTCGCCTGCACACGGTCGAAGTGGAGCTGTTCCGCGCCGAGAACAGATACGTATCGTCGGAACCGATGGCCTTGCGAACCCCTGATCTCGAACCGGCGGACACCCCATGACCAGCAGCACGACGCCGGCCGCCGCGCGAAAGTACTTCGACGCGGCGATGGCGTTGCTCGACAGCGATCCCGCCGCGGCCGCGGCCCGGTTCCGAGAGGCAACCGAAGTCGACCCGTCGATGGCCGACGCGTGGCTGGGCCGGATCGCCGCGGGTGACGAGGCGTTGTCGACCATCGAACAGCTCTACAACTACGGCGGCCGGCTGCACCGGGAGACCAACCGGATCGGGGCGCGTCTGTCCGCCCCGATCAAAGCCGGGCCGTATCTGTCGATTTCGGTGACCGAGGCCTCGCATGCCGGCCTGGCGCTGGCGAGTGCGCTCATCGACGATCGCCAATACGAGAAAGCCGAAGCGCTGCTGGGGGATTCGACGCTGCTGGACACCTGGGAGAACCACCAGTGGAAGCAGTACATCGAGTCGTATCTGATGTTCGCCACCCAACGGTGGCCGGACGTCATCTCGGTCGCCGCGGCCATCCTGCCACCGCAGGCGATCATCATGTCCGCGGTGACCGCGGCCACTTGCACGCTGGCGGCCCATGCCGCGGCCCATCTCGGGCAGGCACGCGTCGCGCTGGAATGGACGGACCGGGTCGAGCTGCGCGCCGGGTTCGGCGGCCCGACCGAGACGCGTCGTCAGCACCTCGAAACCGCGGTCACCGCAGTCGATCCCACCGACTTCCCGCTGATCGCCGCCGACCTCGCCTACGTGCGCGGGATGGCACATCGCCAGCTCGGCGAGGAGCCCAAGGCGCAGATCTGGCTGTCCAAGGCGACGATCAACGGCGCCTTGATCGAGCCGGCCAAGGAAGCGCTGGCCGACCCCGCGCTGCAGTTGGTCGTCACCGACGAGGACGCGATCAGTTCTCGCACCAACAAGTGGGACGTGACCACCGAGCTGTCGGAGCAGCAGCGACAGGAAGAGGAGCATCAGGAGCGCCGCACCGAACTGCTGCGGGAGGGTCGCGCGCTGCTCGACAACCAAGTGGGATTGGCCGACGTCAAACGCGCGGTCGCCGAACTGGAAGACCAGATCGAGGTTCGTGCGCTGCGTCTGGCGGCGGGCCTGCCGGTGGCCAATCAGACCAACCACATGCTGCTGGTCGGACCGCCCGGAACCGGTAAGACCACCACCGCCGAGGCGCTCGGCAAGATTTACGCCGGCCTGGGCATCGTGCGCCATCCCGAGATCGTCGAAGTCAAGCGGGCGGATTTCTGCGGGGAGCACATCGGTGCATCCGGGCCGAAGACCAACGAGCTGATCAACCGGTCGCTGGGCCGCATCCTGTTCATGGACGAGTTCTACTCGCTGGTGGAACGCCACCAGGACGGTCGGCCGGACATGATCGGCATGGAGGCGGTCAACCAGCTGCTGGTGGCACTCGAGGTGCACCGGTTCGACTTCTGCTTCATCGGCGCCGGATACGAAAAGGAAGTCGACGAATTCCTCACCGTAAACCCGGGTCTGGCGGGCCGGTTCAACCGCAAACTGCGGTTCGAGTCCTACACACCCGACGAGCTGGTGGAAATCGCGGTCCGCTACGGCAAGCCCCGCGCCACGGTTCTCGACCCCGCCACCGCCGAGGCGCTGGCCGCCGCCTGCGCGACATTGCGCGCCTATCGTGCCCCCGATGGCCAGCACGGCATCGACGTCATGCACAACGGCCGGTTCGCGCGCAATGTCGTTGAGCGCGCGGAACGATTGCGCGACTCGCGGGTGGCCGCGCAGCACCGAGTCGACAAAGGGTCGGTGACGGTCGAGGATCTGCAAACGCTCCGTACCCAGGACGTCGTTGCGGCGGTGAAGGACGCGTGTGCGGAAAAGCATGTGCCGATAGTGCTTTGATCAGGCCCGATTCCTGAGCCGATGCGCGCGGGCGCGCGGGTGGCCAGCGTTGCGGGAAACCCGTTGTCGGCGCAGCGGGAAAGCTTAAGATGCACGCAGGCCCGCGACCGGGATAGTGCGGTGGCGAAACAGGGCTGACGAATGGAGCGTCCGGCGGTGCACCGTATCTTGCTGATCACGGTGGCGTTGATGCTAGCCGTGGTCAGTGCACCTCCCGCCGTGGCGGTATCGCCACCGTTGATCGACTCGACGGCGGTTCCACCCGATGTGACGGGTCCCGATCAGCCCCTCGAACAAAAGCGTGTCTGTAAGGCGCCGTTATCGCTGCCGGGCACCAATTTCCACGATGCACCGTGGCCCAACACCTACCTGGGGATCACCCAGGCCCAGAAGTTCGCGACCGGCGCGGGCGTCACGGTGGCCGTAATCGATACCGGGGTGGACGCCTCGCCCCGCGTTCCGGCCGATCCGGGCGGCGACTTCGTCGTCAAGGACGGCAACGGGCTCTCCGACTGTGACTCGCACGGGACGCTGACCGCGTCGATCATCGCCGGGCGGCCCTCGCTGACCGACGGATTCGTCGGTGTCGCACCCGACGCCCGGTTGGTCTCGGTGCGCCAGACGTCGGAGGCGTTCGAGCCGAAAGATTCCCAACCCGACCAGGGCGACCCGAACGCGACGCCGGCCGCCGGCTCCGTCCGCAGCCTGGCCCGCGCGGTGGTACACGCCGCCAATCTGGGCGCCGGCGTGATCAACATCAGCGAGGCGGCCTGCTTCAAGGCCAAGAAGCAGGTCGACGAGACCACCTTGGGTGGCGCGCTCAATTACGCGGTCAACGTCAAGGGCGCCGTGGTCGTCGTCGCGGCGGGCAACGTCGGCGGGGATTGCCAGCAGAATCCGCCGCCCGACGCGGCCATTCCCTCCGATCCCCGCGGCTGGCAAGGGGTTCAGACGATCGTCACGCCGGCCTGGTACGCACCGCTGGTGCTGACCGTCGGGGGTGTCGGGCAAAACGGGGCACCGAGCGAGTTCTCGATGCACGGACCGTGGGTGAGTGTGGCCGCGGCCGCCGACAACGTCATCGCGCTCGGACCCGGCGGCGACCCGGTGGATGCGTTATCGGGCAAGGAGGGTCCGGTGCCGATCGCGGGAACCTCGTTCGCGGCGGCGTACGTGTCGGGTCTGGCGGCACTGGTGCGGCAGAAGTTCCCGGACCTGACGCCGGCGCAGGTCATGCACCGGATCACCGCGACCGCACGCCACCCCGGGGGTGGTGTCGACGATGCCGTCGGGGCGGGCATCATCGACGCGGTCGCCGCGCTGACCTGGGATGTCCCGGCCGGCCCGCCGACGCCGTTGGATCCGGTCAAAGCGATTCAGGCTCCGGTGCCGGTTCCGGGCCCCGATCACGGGCCGATCGATGCTGTCACGATGGGGGTCATGGGTTTGATCGTCGCGCTGGGACTCGCCGCGCTCGTCGGGCGAGCCCTGAAACGGCACTGACGACGCCCATGCGATCCCTACGACTCCGGTTCAGCAGCGGTCACGCGGTGTGGGCGGCCGTGTTGGCTCCGCTGTGCATCCTGCTGTTCATGGGGACGCGCTACGAGTGGGCCGGCCCGACCCTGGTAGGGGTCGGGGCCGTGATCGCGACGGTCACCTTCCGCGGCCGGCGGCTCACCGGCTGGGTGGTGGCGATGTTCGCGTGGCTGCTGCGCCATCGCCGGTCACCCGAACTTCCGTCCGAGGCCGAGGTCGGTGCCACCGTCCTGCCCGGCGACCACGTAGCCGTGCGCTGGCAAGCCGAGCAGCTGGTGGCGGTCATCGAGCTCATTCCGCGGCCGTTCACGCCGACGGTGGTCGTCGACGGGAAGGCGAACACCGACGACGTGGTCGACACGCGGTTGCTGGAGCAGCTGCTCGCGGTGCACTGTCCCGACTTGGAGGCCGAGGTGGTGTCGGCCGGATACCGGGTCGGCAAGACCGCGTCCCCGGATGTGCTGAATTTGTACCGGGAAGTGATCGGTCGTGACCCGGCGCCGGCGTACCGGCGGACCTGGATCGTGATGCGCGCCGATCCGCGACGGGCCCAGGCGTCGGCGCGGCGGCGCGACGAGGGCGTCGCGGGTATCGCCCGCTACCTGGTGGCGTCGACCACGCGGATCGCCGACCGGTTGGCCAGCCACGGTGTCGATGCCGAATGTGCGCGCAGTTTCGACGATTTCGACCATGCGACCGAGATCAGCTTCGTGCGGGAGAAGTGGTCGACGATCAAGGGGCAGGACAACGTCACCGCCGCCTACATCGCACCCGGGGGCCCGGATGTGTGGTGGTCGGTGCCGGCCGATCACACCATCACCCGGGTCCGCATCGCTGCCGGGATGGCGCCCCGTTCCACCGTGCTGCTCACCACACCGAAGAAGGCGAAAAGGCCGCGCGGCTTTTCGCGCGTATCGGGTGGGCAGCGTGCCGCGCTGCAAGGCCAGACCGTCGTCTCCGGCCGCCACTGGCAATTGCCGATCGGGTCCGCGGGAGTACTGGTCGGCGAGACGGCGAGCGAGTATCCGGTGTACATGCCGTTCGACGATGTCGACGCGAGCATCAACCTGGGTGATGCCCGGGCATTCATGCAATTCGCCGTCCGTGCGGCGGCCGCCGGCGGAACCGTCACGCTCGCAGCGCATTTCCAGGAATTCGCCGACCTGATCGGCGCCGAAGTGGGGCCGGAGTCCAAGGTGTCGTGGCCGCACGCGACAACGTATCTGGGCCGGCATTCCGGGGTGGACCGGGTGATCCTGCGCAACAACGTGATCAGCACCCCGCGGCACCGCCAACTGCCGATCCAGCCGGTTTCCCAGCCCGACGAGAGTCGCTATCTGACCGCGCTGCCCGGTAGGCGGGAAGGCTCCTGACGCCTTAGCTCGGGGCACCCGGTTGGCCCAGATGAACAGGTATTTAACTGTCTTCGGGGTACCGCGCGCCGCCTTACACTAAGAGTCTGCGTGGCCGAAGCATTCGCCCAGGCAGGCTGGCTATCCCCGACGCAAAGGAAGATCTGACGTGCAACCACACGAGCACCCGCAGGCCACTGCGGTGATGGACGAGTTCAAGAAGTTCAGCGACGTCCTCGAGGGCGCCTTGAAGCAGAGGGGCACCGGGTCCTTCACGGCCAAGGACGAATCGGAGACCGTCGAGGTGGTCATCAACGGTGACATGTGTGTGACCCAGGTTCACATCGAGGATGGCCTGCTGCGGCTGGGTGCCGAAACGGTGCAGGAGCGCATCAATGAGGCACTCGCGAAGGCCAGCGCCGAAGCCGCGGCAAGCATCGAGGCCGGCCAGGCGGCGACGTTCGAAAAGCTGTCCAAGATCGTCGATTCGCTGCAGAAGATCGCCGGGGAGGACTAGGCGAACCGACATTCTGCTGCAGCGGGCGACCGTTCAGGGGATACGGTCAGGCCGTGCAGCTGTTTGTCGTCGGGCCGCCGAGGTCCGGGTTGACCATCGTCACCCAATTCCTCAACGACCACGAAGACGTCAAGATCTTCGACGAGATCGATCTGATCGACGTCCACCGGTCCGGGGGGCCGGTCGTGGGTACGTTGGCGGCCTTCCTGCTCGAGCGCGGCCGCTACCAGGATTATCGCCGCCGCTTGCAGGAAAAGACCGACCCGGCCCAGGCCCTGCGGGCGATCATGAGCGAAATTGCCGAGCCCTGCTCGGTTTGGGGCGAGAAGAACCCGAGGTATGCGATGCGGCTGGAGATCCTGCGGCGATGCTTTCCCGAAGCTGTCTTCCTGTTCGTGCTCCGAGATCCGCGTGAGGTGGTGAATTCGTACCTGCTGCACCGGGATTCAGACCAGCGCACCGATTTGGACTTCTGGATCAAGGACACGGTTGCCGAAGCCCTCACGCTGGTGGAAGGTTCCCTGGACCCGCTGACGGATGACGACGCGGAATTGGTGATGCTGCGCTACGAAGCCTTTGCGGCTCGGCCCAGGCAGACCCTCGACCGCGCCCTGCAGCGGTGGGGTCTGAGTTTTTCCGACACCGCGGTCGCATTGGCTCATCATGCCCCCGAGACGGTCGGCGACAACCAGTTCTACCGTGGTGGCGCTCCGCTGCCGTGGAAGGCCGGCAACCTCGCGCCACTTCGCCCGGCGCCAACGAGTCGGGCCCGCATCGACGCCGACGACCCGGCCTGGTCCCACGTCGATGCCCTGGCGCAGCGCTTCGGTTACAACTGAACAGGGCATCGATGGCGTTACGCGAACTGCTGCAGGCGCAAAGACCCGCGTTTTGTTTCGTCACCAATGTCGGCGATGCCGTGCTGACATTGCCCACCCTGCGCGCACTGGGCGAAATGTTCAGTGCACCAATCACATTGATCTGCCCCAAGGTCGCATTCGACCTGTGCTTTCGGGAGGTAAGCTCGCGACTGGTCGACGTCACGGGCCTGCCCCTGATGGGCCCACCACCATTGCCGGGAAGTCCGGAACGTCCCCCCGATTACGACGAACTAGCGGCGGAGATCGGTCCGGTCGATGTCTTCATCGACACGCTGCCGTGGAGCTCGCTGTCCGAAATCATCATTCACCCGCTCCTGCAACGTCTGGCGCCCACGACGAGCATCGGCTTCACCACCGCCGGCCACGACATTGTGATCCGCACCGGGGATTGTCACGCCGCGGACTCGACATTCAGGCTGGCTCAGCTGTTCGATCCGTCGCTGCGCATCGAAAGCTACGCCCAGCCGGTGCCCATCCCCGCGGTCGTGCAGGAGCAAGCCCGGTCGATCCGGGCCGCGGTCCCCGCCGGCGCCAAGGTGCTTGTCGTGCACGCGGACAGCCGTTGGACGCAGAAGCACTGGCCCGTCACCAGATTCATCGATCTGCTGGATCAGTTCCTGGCGCGCCACCTCGACTTCGTGGCCTGGGTGGTCGGGATGGGACACGAGCCTCTCAATGTCGGCCGGCACCGCGATCGCGTATTCCCGCATCTCGGGCTGCCACTCGACCTCACGATGGGGTTGGTCGCCACCGCAGATCTTTTCGTCGGGATTGATTCCAGCATGCTGCACGCCGCCGATCTCGCGCGAGTGCCCGGCGTCGGGCTTTTCGGCGCGACCCGCGCCAAGCAATGGGGTTTCAGGTTCGCGCCACACCGGCACGTCGATATGACCAAAATGGCCGATATCAGCGTGGAATCGGTGCTGGCTGCGTTGGAAGACCTGGTCGACCACGACATTGTGGTGCGACGCGATGGCCCGGCCGTTTAAGCTCTCGCTGGAGGTTGGTCGGGTTGAACGAGATCACAGTTCTGCGAGGCGGCCGCACGTCAAACGTTGAGCCCGACGTGCTCGCCAACCTGCTGCGGGCACGCACCCCGGTGGTGTACTTCTCCACCCTGCTCGGGGACTCCATCCTGACGCTGCCCACGTTGCGCGCGCTGGCCGAAATGTTCACCGCGCCACTCACATTGATCTGCCCCAAGGACGCGTTCGACCTCTGCTTCCATGCGGTCAGCCCGCGTTTGATCGACATCACCGGCACGGCTCCGGGGGGACCCCCGATAGGGCGGCAGGCAAGCCGGACCCTCGACTACGACAAATTGGTGTCCGACATCGGCGCCGTCGACGTCTTTATCAACGCCATCCCGTGGGACATCCCGTCGAATATCTTCGCCCGTTCCCTGTGGCGGCGCCTGGCTCCTACCATGAGTATCGGCTTCCCTACCGACGACGACTACGACATCATCGTTCCGCGAGATCTGCCGCACTCGGCCGACCTGACGTTCAAGCTGGCCCGGTTGTTCGATCCGTCGCTGCGCGTCGAAAGCTACGCCCAGCCCGTGCCTCTCGCGCAATCCGTGCAGGACGAAGCCCGGTCCATTCGCGCCGCCCTACCCGCCGGTACCAAGGTAATGGTGGTGCACGCCGACGCCGGCTGGACAGACAAGCGCTGGCCCGCAACCAGGTTCATCGATGTGCTGGACCGTTTCCTGGCGCGGCACCGTGATTTCGTGGCGTGGGTGGTCGGGATGGGCGACGAGGAACTCAACGTCGGGCGCGAGAGCGAGCGCGTCTTTCCCTATCTCGGGCTACCGCTGGACCTCGCCATGGGCATGGTCGCGAACGCGGACCTTTTCCTCGGCGTCGACTCCGCGATGCTGCACGCCGCCGATCTGGCGCGGGTGCCCGGCGTCGGTCTTTTCGGGCCGACCCGGCCGGAGCTATGGGGGTTCCGATTCGGGCCGCACCGTCACATCGACCGGAGCACCATGACAGAAATCACCGTGGATGAAGTGCTCGAGGCATTGGAAGATATTGTGGCAGAGCATGTCTGAGACTGGTGACGGCGGCCTGCGCGATTCGACGGGCGCGGATTTGCTCTCCGCCGTGCGCCGGTTCCACGACATCGCGATGCTGTGGCACACCGAGGACTCCACCGAGGCTCCCATTCGGGACGGCATCGCGGCGAAGGCGCTGCACCTGCATGCGCTGAACTTCGCGCTGTGGCACCACGAAGACGCCGTTCGCCGGCCCGGCACCGACGACCAGGAGGTAGCGCGCCGGAAACGGTGCATCGACGACGTCAATGCCCGGCGCAATGCGGCGATCGAAGACATCGACGCGAATGTGCTTGATCGCGTCGACCTGAACCCAAACGCGCCGCTGCACACCGAAACTCCCGGCACCATCGTCGACCGGCTGTCCGTCCTTGCCCTGCGGATCGTGCACACGAACCGTGACGACCAGTCGGGCGCACGCCTGGCCGTGCTCGACGAGCAGTACGGCGACCTGTTCGGTGGGCTCGAGCAACTTCTCGCACGCATGCGGGCGGGAGAGGTGCGCTTCAAGGTGTACCGGCAGTTCAAGTCCGCAGCCCAACGCAGTTATTGCGACCTGTTCGAGCGCCACGACGCCTGAAGCGTCAATAGGCCGCCCCTGCCCACCATTGCCTCCAGTCGAGGTAAGGGTCCATGTGTTCCTCGTACTGAAGATGCAGTGCCAGTGAGGGTATCGGGGTATACAGAGTGACTTGCTCTCGCCAGATCTTATTGATCGTCGATGCCTCGAAGATGTGGTGCCGCTGGCCATAGGGCGTGCTCGAATAGCGGGCGAGGAGCTCGAACAGCTCCCAGTTTCGCCGCAGCGTCTCGATCTCTACCCAGCAGGTATTGGTGGTATGCGTGTTGGTGCGCCAGTGCCTATTGGTGCCGTATACGACGCGACAGTCCTCCCGGCTGAATATCGGGCTCCAGTAATTCTTCGGATCGTCATACGGATGCAGGGCGACCTCACCGCCGCCGAGCTTCTCCCGCAGCAACACGTGGACGTCGAGCATCTCCTGGATCGCCGAGGGCGTGTGCAGGTAGTCGTCTTCGACGAGATACACCAGTTCGCGGCCGTCGTCGCGCGCCCGGGAGAATGAGGAGAGACAGGATGCGTTGTACCCGCGATCATCGAGTGCGATGAATTCGACCGGATGGCTGCATGTTTCGAGTATCCGGTGCAGCGTCGACAGGACTTCGCGCGACGAGTGGTCGTCGAAGACCCGCAAGACAATGTCGCCCTCGGCGTGATTGATCGACGTGACGAGCGACTGCGTACAGCGGAGCAGGATCTCACTTTTGGGCGCATCGACGTAGCGGTGTGCACCGTGCACGCTGATGTCGGAATGGGTCTGCAGGTGAATGTCGAGCTTCATGTAGCCGACCGCCGCAGCATGGCGCGAAAGACCGCGGCCCAATCCGAATCCGAGCCACGAATCCCCGGGGTGATGTCCATCAGCAGCAACCGATCCAGGTTGGCCGACGTCGTAAGTTCGTGGCGCGTCGGCGTCGACACCACATAGAGCGCCGCGTCAAAGCGTTGTGAAACAGCCGCGGCGAGCCGGTCGATCGCGTCGTCGGTGAAAACGTACGGGATGGCGGCGACGGCCTGAACTTCGTCGGCAAGGTTGTCCTGGGTGTTGGCGACGAAGAATATCCGGCGCGTGAATTCGCGGACGCCCCTGAGCGTCTGCGACGTGTGGGCAAACTTGGCCGAGAATGAACCGGGGCAGGAGGCAAGGTTTTTCGGCTCATGCCAGAAATAACAGTCACCCACGTCAGGCCAGCGTGGCGGCGCTTCGGGGCAGCATTCCAAGTCGGCGACGTGTTCCGGGTAGTACCGATCGCCGGCGATCATGGTCGCCGCGGTCGCCGGCGGGCAGATCAGCCAGTCGAATGGCGTGCGCTTGATGACCGCAGCGGATCCGACGATATCGGCCACAAGTGCACGGTGCACCTGCAATTGGATTGCTCCCTGGCACGACATGCCGAGGCTCACCAGAGCGACGTCGGCACTCAACAACGCCATTTCGTCAGCCCCCGTCTCGTGGGAGTGCGGCTCGGGTCAAGTCCAGGCTGTTCAGCCCGCGATAACCCGGTCCGGCGAATCGCTCGGCGATCTCGCGCGTTGGACCGGACACCGGGCGGTCTTCGGCGCCGGTGAAGGGCCGAGGTGTGGGGTCCTTCGAGTAGAACCGGGACTGCTCGGCCATGCGCTCGATCGCGCCCGCACCGGTCTGGAGCCCGAAATGCGGTGCCGCGCGGGTCCATACGGCGTCGGGCAGATCGGCATAGTCGAGGACAAGCCGCCCGGCTGGTTGGGTCGCCGCCGCCTCGAGCATCGCGGCCAGGGCGCGGGAGGCGAACTCGGCATGCTCCATCGTCGGCACCAAAGTCGGATCAATCTTGAAGAGCTGCGCGGCTTTAACGAGATCGGCCGGTGGCTGCAGCCAACCCGGCGGTTCGGCGAGAAGCGAGGCCAGGACGCGAGCCGGGTCTCGCTGGACCCAGATCCACGGAGTTTCGGGGAACGCCGCGGCCAGAACCTCCCGGCGGAGAATGTTCCAGCTCGTGCATTTGAGCACGAATCGGCATTCGTCGCCATGGCGGCGGCCCAGCGCCCGCACCAGCAGCCGCACCGTCTTGACCAGGTCGGCCGGGTCGATGTGGGCGGGATCGAGGCCGAGCAGCGAGTTCAGCGGTGAAGGCTCGGCCACCACGACGAGGCCGAGTTGCGTGCCGAGCAGCCGTGACACCAGGGTCGATCCGCACCGCGAGAGATGAAAGATCATGCCCGCCGGATCGAGCGACGCTGCGCCGTCGAGACTCTCGAGCTCGTCGAGCCCGGTGCGTACCAACGGCCGCGCGGTCGGGCCGGATTCCCAGCGAGCGACGGTTTGGTCGAAGAAGGGATCGGTGAACCGCTCGGCCGACAGATCGGCCCACCATACCGCCGGGGCTGGACCGGAGAAATCCAGTCGGACCGGCGTCCAGTCGGCGAGTTCGGTACGGCCCATGAGTTGTCCAAACTTCAGCGGACAGGGTCGGGGCGCGTGACCAGAGTCGGAACCGGCCATCCGGTGATCTCCGCCTCGATGCGCGTGAAAGGCCGTAAGCGCATCCGGGTTTCGTGTTCGGCTGCCGCCGAGCCGTCGGGGAGCTTGCCGCGGAAGTAGTCTTTCTGCCAACCCGCCTGGCGAGCGAACGACCCGCGATACTGCAGATCCGTATTGAACGCGCGGCGATTCTGCCACCAGGTGTGATAGGCCGTGCGCAATTCGTCCGGCGCCGCCGCGATCGACACCGTCTTCGGCACGAATGCGTCGAGTTCGCCGCGCCGTTGCGGTACCAGCATGCCGACCGGCTCGTCCGCTTCGAAGGTCGCCCAGACCCGGGGCCGGGTGAACTTCCAGTTGAGGGTGAAAGTCGCAGGCGACCAGTCGGTTTCGACAAGTCCTTCCAGAGCCGCGATACCGTGCTTGGGACAGTTGGCCGGGCCCCGAACCAGCAGGTTGAAACCGGGTGGGGTGCGGAACAGGAACGGCAGGCTCCAAGTGATGATCCCGTGCCCGAAGTGACTGGCCGGCCGAAACGTCGGCGCACTGTCGCCGTGGTCGAACTCGATGGAGTCCTGCCCCGGCCCGCCATTCCACCGCGCCCGCACGCGCGCGGTATTCAGCACAAGCCAACCGGCCTGGTTGGCCATGAGCAGGGGCAGGCAACGATTGGCGAATCGGTCGTGCGTCGAGTCCATCCAGCCGCGATCGCGCGCAGCCGGGATCAACTCGATTCCGTGGCCGCTATGCAGCTCGTAGGCAATGAGTTCGCGATCGCTCGCGGCAAGCTCGCTACCGCCGGACTCCTGCGCTGACATGAGATTCCGCTTCCTAGTCCGTTATCGATTCGGGTGTCCCACCGCTGAGCTGCCGGCTGGGGCGCCCGTGAATATCGACCGGTACCTCGCCGATCAACGCGACCCGGTGCATCAGGCGGTACTCCTTGTCGTAGTCGTCGACCGCGCGGTGCTGAGTGGCGTAGTTGTCCCATATCGCTACATCACCCGGCTGCCAATCCCACCGGATAGTGTTCTCCGGCATCGTGATACGACGTTGCAGCAACTCGAACAGCGTCTGTGACTCGTAATTCTCGAGGCCGATGAATCCGCGCGCCCACTGCCCGAGCAGCAGCGTGCGCTCGCCGGTCCCGGGGTGCACCCGCACTACCGGATGTTCGACCCGGAAGGTGGATTCCTCGTCGCGCGCGGCCTGCAGCTGATTGCTCAGCATGTTGGTGTCTTCCAGCGCGTGGTACGGGGTGGGGGTCCCACCCGGCGTCAACACGGCGCCCACCCCCTCGACGTAGCCGAGCTGGTCGTAGCGGTTACTGCTGTGCAGTGCCCAGAGATTTTCGGTGAGCTGTTTCAGCGGCGCGGGCAACGACGCGTAGGCCGCCGCGGTCGATGCCCACAACGTCGATCCGCCGTAGCTGGGCAGGGTCACCGCACGCAGGATCGAGGCCCTCGGGATATTGAGGGTAAACGTGTGGTCGGTGTGCCAGCGCGTTGCCTTACCCCGTTGAGAGTCGACCACAGACACCCCGGGTGGGCCATCGGGAATCGCATTGGCGCCGAACACCCGGATGGGCGCGCCTAACCGCTTGGCGAAGGCGAAATGCAGCTCGTCGTCGAGGTGGTGCTGATCCCGGAAGAAGATCACCCTGTGACGCAGCAGCGCCGTGTGCAGTTGATCCACCACGCCCGGATCGAGATCACCGCCGAGCCGCACCCCATCGATGCGCGCACCAATGTGGGTGCCCAATTTGGTGACGGTGAGGGCGATTTCCGCCGGCCTTACCATCGCGGTGGTCCCTCCTGATTGCGGATGGGCGTGGCGATGCGAAATATACCCATCAATGGCCGCTCCGGGGGCATATCGCGATTCGGGGATAACGACACCGACCGCGGCCGCCGCCTGTCGTAAGCACACAGGCCCCCGAATAGACCAATGTTAGTGTTACGCAATGGGTTTGTACTGGATCGCGAATCGGGCCGAGAAGGAGGTGCTGAATTACCATTCCGAATCGGAGTGGCGGCGCAGATTCGTGGACGAACTCCAATTCCGAGGCGTCGACGTCGTTCTCGACGTCGGTGCCAATTCGGGCCAGTATGCCGGGCGCCTGCGTGAGGCGGGTTTCGCCGGCCGCATCGTTTCGTTCGAGCCCCTTTCCGGGCCGTTTACCCGCTTGCACCGCAACGCCTCGAAGAGCCTGCGGTGGGATTGCCGGCGCTGTGCGCTGGGTGATGTCGACGGAGCGATTTCGATGAATGTCGCGGGCAACGCGGGCGAAAGCAGTTCCATCCTGCCGATGCTGCAACGACATCGTGACCTGTTTCCCAGGGCAAATTACATCGGCGTTGAGGACGTGACCGTGTCCAAGCTCGACTCGGTCGCATCGGAAGTCTTGGCGCCAGACGAGGTGGCGTTTCTCAAAATCGATGTCCAGGGGTTTGAGAAGCAAGTGATCGACGGCGGCACCGCAACCGTCAACAGCCATTGTGTCGGCGTCGAATTAGAGCTGTCGTTCGAGCCCCTTTATGACGGGGGAATGCTGATTCAAGAGGCTTTCGACCTGATGGACTCGCTGGGTTTCATGTTGAAGGGATTGGTGCCCGGTTTCATCGACATCCGCACGAGCCAGGTGCTGCAAGCCGATGGTGTGTTTTTCCGCGGCGATGATTGACCGCCGAGCGGCCCGCAGAAATGGACTGCGGGTAAATGACAGGGGACCTGAGCTTAACGGGTGATGTCGGCGACCTGAATCCGACGTCATCGAGTCGGCCGCCTGGCTGCCGTCTCGGAAAACAGGCCCGCGAATCCGCAAGAGCCGCAATGATCGGGTGCGAAATCGGTGCACGTGGGCCCTGTTTGGTGCATTACGATTGCATTCGGTCGTGGTCGGAGCACCGCCGCACCGCCGCATGTCCTCGCAAGACGAAAGAGGTGGCCGGTGATCGCACCGCATCTTGCTGCAAGGCGAGACGGCGATGCGGGTCGCCCGTTTCAGACGACAGCGTCGCCGCGCCACGTGCGCCGAACGAAAAAGATAGCGGCACAACAGAATTGGCATTCCTTGGCCGCGCACCTCGCCGATCGGGCCGGTGCTGCCGAGGAAGTGAGCTACCGAGCACAATGGCTTGGGCACGAGGAGAATGAGCCGATATGACGCAGACGGTAAACGTCGAATACCAGGAACTCATGGCGCGGGCCGACGAAATCGAGGCGCCGCTGCCGAAGATGCCCGCGGGCAACCCGCAGGCGCCGTGCGCTCTGTCATTTGTCCGCGATTCGGCCGTGCAAATCGCGATCAACGCGGACTCGTTGCGGTTATACGTTCAAGCGTGCCAGCGGGAATGGAGTTCGCTGGCGAAGTCCCTACGAAATGCGGCCAAGGCATACGAGGAGGCCGACGAGGGCGCGGCCGACGACATCAACGCGATCAACATGGACGGGACGTCCGGCGGCTCGTCGGCGAAGGTGTCGGCGAACGACAAGGTGTCGCTGATGTGCGACCCGGACTACATCGGCCGCGACGGATATCGAATCTCCTGACCAGGGGACGGCGTTTCGCGCGTTCGCCGCGGATTGGAACAGCTACCAGCTGAAATTCCAGCAGCTCGCCTACCGTTTCCGCCCGTTCGTCAACTGGGAGGGCGACGCGAGGGCGTCCGTCGAGTCGAACTTCACGCAGCAGAAGCAGTGGATATTCGGCATGGTGACGCAGTTCACGACGTTGGCCAAGCAAGCTCAGATGGTCGCCGACGCGCACAAAAAAGTCAGGGCCTCGGGCGGCAGCGAATGGGGTGGGAGGGAACCCTACGGCCTGGAGGGCGAGCATCCTTCCTCCTACGAAGTATCGCAGTGCGACTATTGGTACAGGTACTACGTCCAGAACAAAAGCCCGTACATGTATATGGCTATTGACTGGTATAAGAACCTGCAGAAAAGGTCCGAGACCGCGTTGCAGACCTACATGTCGACCGGCGGAATTCCGCTGGCTCCGGCGAACCCCACCGCACCTTTCGGCGCGTATTTCATACCCGATCCCGCCGACGTCCCAGACGTTCCGGATGTCCCCGATATCAACGTCCCCACCGACCCGTCGGCCAACATGCCGATGATGCCGGCCATGCCGACGCTGCCGTCGGGGCTGGGCGGTGGCACGCCGCAAACACCGCCAACCCCGGACGCTCAGGCGCTGGTGGACAAGGCGATGCAGAAGCAAGGCGCCCCGAAGGGCGGCGCGGGAGGCATCAAGCCGGCGTCCGTCGGCGGCATGGGCGGTATGCCCAAGATGCCGCTGCAAGATGCCGCGGGCGCGGGAGAAGCGTCGTCGCGCCCGGCTGCGGCCGCGGCCCCCGGTCCGGCCACCGCAGGCCTGGGCAAGGGGCTCCCGGGCGCCGGCGGCGCGGGCGGCGGAATGGGCGGCATGCCGATGGGCGGGCAGGGCGACAAGGGCGGCGGCAAAGGCAAGCGCATACCCGGAGCCGACGAGGACGCCCTCTACACCGAGGAGCGGTCGTGGACCGAGGGCGTGATCGGTAACCGTCCACGCAAGGGCCCGTCCGAAAAGCAATGACTCGACACGACGGTCCGACCACGGGTGACACACCCG
This sequence comes from Mycobacterium ahvazicum, assembly GCF_900176255.2. Taxonomy (GTDB): domain Bacteria; phylum Actinomycetota; class Actinomycetes; order Mycobacteriales; family Mycobacteriaceae; genus Mycobacterium; species Mycobacterium ahvazicum. Next base: position 959 of record NZ_FXEG02000006.1, on the reverse strand, counting down.
TTTTCGTCGTCGCCGAGCCGGAATTTTGGCGCAGTTAGCCTGTCCCGACCTCGATTACGCTTATTACTCATGATGTCCGGCAACCTGCTAGCCGCTATCGCCCACGCGATTGGCGGCACCGATGCAGCGCGCCCCGCCTTGCCGAGGAGTAGCTGATGGGCCTCACCAAGCCAACGGGGGGATATGCCGAGCAGATGCTCGTCCCGGGCGGGTGGCCCGACGTCGATGAGCAGGCCTACTACGACCGCGCCCAGGAATACCTCCAGGTGCTGCGGCAGGTCACTGACGTGTTGGAGGCCTGCCAGTCGCAGCGGACCGCGCTCTTCGACGCCGAGTCCTGGTCGGGTAGCGCGGCCGCAGCCGCCAACAGTCAACTCGGCACGCTGATCGACGGATTGGTGACGCTGCAAAACGGTCTCGCCACCGTGATCACCTGGCACAAATACGTTGCCCAGACAGTCGTGCAGGCCAAGTCGGACGTCATCGACAACGTGGTCGAGGCGCATCGGACGATCGAGAGCCTGGAGAAGGATTCCAGCCTGGACGAAGCCGAGCGCACCCAGCAGATCAACACGGTGGTCACCACCACACTCGGAGCCAACGTCAGCATCGTCGACGGCACCGCCGCGCAGATCATGGTGAGCAAGTCGTGGAAGCCGCCGGCCAACGCGCTGCAGGATCTGCTCGACCAGAAAACACCACCGCCGGTCAACATCCCGGATGGTCCCACCCCGTCACCGTCGCCTTTCCCGTCTCCGCGGCCCATGCCACCGCCGGCCCCCGTCACCCCGGGGGGTGGTGGCATGGGCCGCGGAGACGGGAAAGGCGACGGTGACGGGGTGGGACCATCCGGGATGTTGACCGGCGGTGGTGTTTTCTGGTCGAGCAGATCCTGCAGCGCGTTGGCCGGCGGCTTCCACGACTTGCTCACCATGATCTGCGCGGCGGTGCCGTCGACG
>NZ_FXEG02000007.1 GCF_900176255.2 Mycobacterium ahvazicum | reverse complement strand
GGGGGGACCGTGGGGCCGTCGACCGTGTCGGGGGCGATGGTGGGGTCGCCGTAGCTGCTTCCGTCGGCTGCCACCAGCAACACGCGGATCCCGCCGCCGCTGAGTTGCGCCACCAGCTGCTCGGGCGGGGTGCTCCCAGCGGCCAGCGCGTCGGCGCGCGCAGCTGTGGCCATCAGCCGGTCGTGCAGATCACGGTGGGCCTGGATGCCCACCAGCGCATCGATCGTCACGCCCAGCACCACCAGGAGCACCGTGAGCAAGCCGAGGACGAGCACGGCAACCCGTCGGCGCAACGACGGGGTTGGGGTCCGCGGCACCGCCGGGGCGGAGTCGTCGTTCATGGCCGTGCTGGTTGCAGGCGATAACCGATGCCCCGCACGGTATGCAGGATGCGCGGTCCATGGGCTTCCAATTTCCGGCGCAGCCCGCTGACGTGAACATGCACCAGATTGGCGTCGTAAGCGTCATAGCCCCACAGCGCGGTCAGGATCTGCCCGGTGCTGACGATGCGCCCGCGTTGCTCCACCAGGAAGCCGAGCAGCCGCAGTTCGGTCCCCGTGAGGTCCAGCGCGGTTTCCGCGCGCGTGGCCACCGCCGCGTCGAGGTCCAACGTCAGGTCGCCACACTGGACGACCGCCGGAAGCCGGCCCCGCCGGCGTAGTACCGCGCCCACCCGGGAGATCAACTCGGCCAGTTCGAAGGGTTTGACGACGTAATCGTCGGCGCCGCCGTCGAGACCGCGCAACCGGTCGGGCAATCCGTCGCGTGCGGTGAGCAACACGATCCCGGTCTGGCCCCAATCGCGAATGACGTCGATCAACTCGAAGCCGTCCCGCCCCGGCATCATCACGTCCAGCACCACCAGGTCGGGCCGAAAGCCGTCGAGCACGTCTTCCAGCCCTGCGCCATCGGGCCGCATCGCGGTGAAATACCCGGCATCGGTCAACGCCTCGCCCACCATTTCGCGGATCGCCTCCGAGTCTTCGACGACCAGTACTCGGGCTGCGGTGCCGGAGCGGGGCCGGCCGGCCGGCTGCGGCGCTCGATCGGAGTCGAAGCGATGGCTCATCTCTTCATTCTCAACAGGTTTCTGAAACCAACGTGAAGAAATCACACCCCGGGTCGATGTCTTCAGGTTGGGACCAGATTCGCTTCCTAGCGTCGCCGGCATTGCAGCAGTTCACACATTTGGAGGACGCATGGCCGATGAGCAACCGTTACGGACCAGGCCTGATGAGGCGACCGGGGAATACCAGCGCCCGCCGATCGCGGTTCCTGCCGAGCAGCTGAGCCCACCGGCCGGACCGGCCTTCGTGCGGCGCCACCCCGTGGGCGTCGCGGTCGGCGCCGGCGCGACCGGGTTCATTTTCGGCGCGCTACTGACAGCGCTGTTCCTAACGATCTTCTTGGCGGGGCCGTTGTCGCCGGGGCCGTTCCCCATGCCGGCGCCGCCACCGTGCGGCTTCGCGCCGGGCGGGTGCGGTGCGTTCATGCCCCCGCCCCCGGGATGGGCCGGCCCGGCCGGCGGCTGGGCAGCGC
>NZ_FXEG02000008.1 GCF_900176255.2 Mycobacterium ahvazicum | reverse complement strand
GTCCTACCCGGCCACCGCGCCCACCCCGTCGTCGCCGCCAGCGCAATCCGGCCATCCTCCGACGGCCTATGCCCCGCAGCAACCGGAGCCGCAGAAGTCGAACCGGGGCCTGATCATCGGCATCGTGGCGGCATCGCTGTTCACGCTGGCCATGGTGACGGTGCTGGTCATCGCCCTGGTGACCAACGGCGACGCCTCGTCGAACAATGCGACATCCAGCGCCGCACCCCGCCCGAGGTCGCCCAAGCAGGGACCCACCTTCGGCGGACCGGGAGCGGCGACGACCCAGGCCGCCCCGAACGGGAATGCCGCGCCGCCGTTGCCGGCATTTGCCCCGCCACCTGACCTGGGTGCCAACTGTCAATACCAAACCGTGGGCAACGATTCCGTGGATGCCTCGCCCAAGCCCGTCACCCTGCCTCCGTCCGGCAGGGTAGCCACCACGCCGGCGCAGATTCCCGCCACTGTCTCCACCAATTTCGGCGACATCGGCATCGCGCTCGCCAACAACGAGTCACCGTGCACGGTGAACAGCTTCGTCAGCCTTGCCCGCCAACAATTCTTCGACGGCACCATCTGCCCGCGCCTGTCCACCGGCTCGGACGGCGCGACGCTGGTGTGCGGTGGGCCGGATAAGGACGGAAACGGCGGTCCCGGTTACGAATTCGCCGACGAATACCCCACCAATCAATATCCGCCCGGAGATCCCGCGCTCAGGGCGACGGTGATCTACCCGCGCGGAGCCGTGGTCATGGCCACCAACGAGCCCAATACCAACGGCAGCCAATTCGTCATGTTCTACCAGGACACCGAGGCTCCGCCGACATTCACGGTGCTCGGCAACATCGACGCGGCCGGCCTCACGGTCCTCGACAAGATCGCCGCGGCAGGAGTCGCCGGCCACCGGATGACCGGAATGCCGACCTCCGCGGTAACGATCAACTCGATACGGGTCAGCTAACAACGGCATATGGTCGTTGGGTGTCGACGGAAGTATTCGGGCATTACGAACTACAGGGCCTGTTGGGGCGCGGCGGGATGGGACAGGTGTTCCGCGCTCGCGACACCCTCACCGATCGGGTGGTCGCGCTCAAGGTGCTGCCCGCACATCTGGCGGAAGACGACGAATTTCAGCAGCGCTTCCGGCGTGAGGCGCGCATCGCGGCAAGCCTGAACGACCCGCACATGGTGCCGATCCACAGCTACGGCGAGATCGACGGCCGACTGTATGTCGACATGCGGCTGATCGAAGGCC